>CAWANQ010000001.1:0-866327 GCA_963783435.1 uncultured Bacteroidota bacterium
TATTCTGCTTTTTTCTCCGGGAACCAGTTTAAGTCACCAAGAGGTAATCCGTCTGTTCCGGCGGTTTGCAAATCTGTATTGGCGTAACTCAGATCAAATGCCGGTGGCCAGCTAAGTACAGGAAAACCGTCAGCACCAAATGTTACAGGTGATGCAATCCGCCAATCCACCCAGCATGGTGACCCCCACTCAGGATCCCAGACAGCTACTAAATTATTAATTGCCGTAATATTCCAGGACCCATGGTAAATCCCGGATCTATTTCGGCGTAGTTTGTACCAATGGTGTAATTATCATCACGATGATAAATGAATCTACATCAGCATGTTCCCATAAAAGACTAGCAGAAAGTGTATCCCACATTGGTGTCAAACCAATCTAGCAATTTCACTGGGGACGGATAGAAGAGGTTTTGTCCTAGATACAATGAAATATTATCCAAAGAATCTTTTGAGTCGGCAAAATAGTTCCATGTTGTAAAAGAAGCATCATAAGTATTACTAGGATATACTGCATTTTCATTTTTACGTCCTATAAAGTGGAAATTGTAAAAGATATTATTTGCAGTAATCAATTCGTTAGCACGTTGTTCGTGACCCGCTACTGCCTGATTCACATAAGTACAGTGCAATTCGTGGACATTGCCATTAAACCATGGACCACTATTACCTGTTAAACGTCCTGAGTTTACAACGGTATTATTTTCCAATACAGTTTCATTGCAAGATACATCCATACGCAATGGAAAGCCCCCCCAAGGAGATTCGTTAGTCTAACACCATTAATAAAAACACAATTTGTTATGCTGGTAAGATCTCCTTTGTATTGGTTTCTAAGTGCAAAATTTGTAAAGTCAGTAAAAACACAGTTATCTGCTACCATTTTGCTTCCGCCTGTATTTGCAACAAAATTCCTGATACTTCACCATTGCTGTTACGATCCACTAAAAAGAATATTTTTAAGTGTTAAAGATCCTCCTTCTTTAATTTCAAAGAAATCTCTTGCAGCCCCATCGGCTGCTGGTGTATTTACCATTACTGGTGGATTGGTTGCATTATAAATCCAGCTGACCTCAGGTCCTTCAATTGTTACTTCGAATGTAAGGTCAATACGGCCATCAAAGGCATAAGCCTGACCGGCAGCTACCGTGTAAACACCAGCAGTTATCTGGGTGTTTACAAACTGATTTGGATCCAGTGCTGTTTGTGCATTTAAGACTGATAACAGCCCAAAAACAAACTAAAAAATAATGTAAAAGTTTTTTTCATAATCTATTCCTTTTTTTAATGGTTACGATTAATTTATTTATTTATTTATTGGATCAGAGTATAATCCTCGAATCCACTTTATTTATATTATATATTAAAACTCATAACGAATACCTAAATCCACGGTTCTGCCATAATCATTCACCGAAGAAAGTTTTTTCAATAAACTGGTATACGAACGATCAGGTTCGTTGGTTATATTGTTTACATTCAGAAACACCTTAAGCCTTTACGCCATGGCAGTTTCTTTAAGCTGTAAAATCCCAACGTTTATAAGCAGCTGTATATGCATCCAGTTCTTTATAAGTTCTGTTTATACCAACCAGAATATTGTCCTGGTATACAAAAGATAAGCGTGCCGAAAAACCACCAATATCATAACCTAATGTTACATTTAATATATCATCCGGTTGATTAGGCATCCTGCCAGTCCTTGTGGAATCAACAAATACTGTTTTTGCAAATGGACCATTTCCCTGTTTGACTGGGTTTGAAATGGATAGCTGGTTTCAGAGGAAATATGTGTATAATTAATATTTAAGACAAAACCCCTGAGGAAGGACGGCAGATACCAAAAATTCGTTTGCCAATCCAGTTCAAATCCTCTTACATATGAGGTAGCATCCAGATTAATCCAGGTGTTAACAGTGGTTTGTTGTGTTTGCGTTAATTCGAACCTATTATTGATTGTTTCCGGATCTTTGGTTCTGAAACTCGATGTAACAATTAAATTGTCTATCTCCTTATAAAAATATCCGGCAGTAAACAATCCAAACTGATTTTTATAAACCGAAACATAAACATCATAGTTTTGGGCTAAGGCCGGTTTAAGGGCGGGGTTTCCTAAATCCAATGCAGGACCACTGTATGAATCATAATACATGTAGGGTGAAATAGCCCGGTAATCCGGATAGATGATACTTTTGGAGCTGGCCATTCGGATATCTAACCAGTCCGTGGGTTTCACACGGATATGCATCTGTGGAAACCAGTTTTCACCTGCGATATCATTATCACTCAAGCCTTCATTTCTAAAATCTTCCGGATTAGGACCGAATCTTTCTGTAAAGAATGAATTGTAGTCAAACTTAAAATTTTCATACCTTATACCTGGGTAAAGCGTAACATATTTGCCAATATTCAACTCTACCATTGTATAAAATGCCAAAAGATTTCTTTCATAATCATAATCATATTGAGCGGATTCCTTAACTGCGAAGGGATAGTAACCACTGTTCTTGGCCAATTCTTCGTAATGATTCATTTTCCAGATATCACCCAGAAAATAAAAGTCATCAATTCCCTCATTACCGGAAAGGAAATCACCAATATCATAGTAGGATCTTCAAACAAAAAAGCTCTAATCCCAAGATTCTGATCAATATTCTCTAAACCGAGATCTGTCCAAAGGGAATCTTTCAGGACTCTTACAAATTCTTCCCCAATAAACGTCCTGTCTGGTTGGCTAAAATTTTGTGTTTCATCATTATCTCTGAAGTTGCGAACATATTTACCACCAAGTTTACAGTTACCCGATACATTTTTTGAAAAGTTAAATGGCACATTAAAATTAAAGCTTGCCTCCTGGGCTCGTTCATAAACATCGCGTTGTAAGGTGTAAAATCTTCGACCCTCTTAGCATTTGAATCTTGGTAATCTCAGCAGCACGTAATAATTCACTGGGTGTTGCCGTCTTCGGATCTTCCAGCGTTGGCGTTGTAAATCCGGCTTCGGCCTGTGCAATACCAACATTCATTCTAAGATCGCCAGGAGTGTATTGTTTTGAAACTGAATTGGAAACGGGAGAAATCCATGCTAAAAAAAGAAAAATCAAATTCACCCTGAAGCGCATTACTAAGTACCGTATTGCTCAGCTTTCTATCCGCTGCATATGCAGACCATTGATTCCCTATGAGTGCAAGATAATTTTGCTGTTCTACCTGTTTTTGAGATAGATTGCTTATGAAATTATTCATAATGAGCGAGCCATTGGAAATTGGTAGTCAAGAACTAATCCGCCACTTAATCTTTGTCTGTCTGTGACTCGATCACTTATGTTCACGCTGTTGAGGTCAATCGGAATAAAACCATCTTCCAATAGAGCTTCTTCATTTAATGCGTATCCGGCACCCAGAAACATCTGAATTTCTGTTATAACTATCAAAAGACCCGATACCTGAACGCCAAACTTATTATTAAAATAACGATTACTAAGCAAACCAGTTGCCCGGTAGTTTCAAAAGGTATTTGCTACAGAGCCATAACCTCCTTGCACAGAAAAATTACCTTTTAATCCTTCAGCAGCTTTTCCAATTCTGAGGTTGACCGTCCCACCAACTGCATCTGCATCCATATCCGCCGTTAAAGCTTTGGTAACTTCAATACCGCTAAGTATGTTTGGTGCAATCATATTCAAATCCACACTGCGATCATCCCGGTCTGTTGACTGCATACGCACACCATTAACCATCGTCACATTATATTTTGGAGATAAACCACGGATGGCAACCTTCTGTCCCTCTCCACCACTTCTGATTAAAGATATTCCGGGAAGCCTTGCTACTGATTCTGCCGCATTCACATCCGGAACATCTTGAATGCGATCTGCGGATACAACATTTTTGATTGTATTAGAACTTAGCTGCTGGTTAATAGCAGCTAGCTGTCCTCTGGCCTGGGCAGTTACTACAACCTCTTCTCCTTCAAACACGACATATCTAATTCAAAATTTACTTCTAATGTTCCATTTGCATTTACAGTAACTGATCTGCTTTGATCTCCATAACCAATATATTTGACGATGATTGTATACGTCCCGGCAGGAACTTGGTGAATAGTGTATTCCCCTTCAACATTTGTAATTGTTCCAATACTTGTTCCTTCCAGAAAAACATTCGCTCCCAGGAAGGGTTTCGCCGGAATGCTATATCAACAACTGTTCCTGTAATGGTACCGGATCCTGTGCATAAATTGATTGAGTTCCAGTATATAAAAAAACGATAACCAAAACAGAAACGAATGATTTAAACATTGATAGCTTGATGTGTGAGCGATCCATATGTTTTCCGGATTAGGTGTTTATACTATTCTTTCTTTAAAAGTATATGTGAATTAATTTCATTATGTAGTTATGTCTGACATAATGGCGAATCAAAAATAGAGAATTTAGAGATGCAAGTCAATAAATACAGCACTTTTTTTCACATCTGGGAATAAGGATAAAGTTGTCTGCTAGAAAGAGCAGGAGGACTGAACTAAATCGTTCAGAGAAATGATTTTTTCATAATCACGCAGATTTAGATGTTAGTTTAGATATTAGTGTGATCACTATAGTTTTATTGTTGTCCCAGTCAAATATAGATCTTTGGTGAAATTTCAAGCACCATGTTTTTTTGTCCAGAAAACAACAGAAAATTGTACAGATAATAAATTCATGCAACTTTTCCTTTATCCTAACTGTCTATTTTTATTGGTTGTGTAAATGATGTGTAAATCAGAACTTAAAGAAATGTTTGAACCTTTTACTCTATGAAATCGATTACTCTATTCAGGAAACAAAATGTTTGGCTAATCTAAAATGCGATATTGGTAGTTCGCTAATCTATTTTAACGTGATAATTGAATGACTTAAAGCTTATTTGATTTCCTTTTTTGCATCTGACCAATTAATCGGTGGTCCCTTATATGAATCTTTCAGGCCTCCAAGATCGATGACTAGCTTATCCATAAAAACTCCGGTATCAATCATCCAAATTTTTAATGTGTGTTTCCCAACTTGTTGAATAAAGTGCTGTGTCCTGTTTTCTGCCTGGTTACGTTGTACATTTTGCTTCCATTCTTCACAGCGAAAATGGGTTTCAAAGTCTACAATCAGGGGAGGACCATCATCAATTGATATACCATACAGGCAATGTCTTTGGGAGTTGATTGGGAATGTCGGCAGGCAATATGAATAAATGTCAATCCATCCCTTATTGAAACAGTAAAAGTCATATTCCACAGAAGCTCCTTCTTTGTCATGTTCTAAAGTCCACTCCTGTTCAACCGGCTCTGCAGTAAAAGGGAGAGCGCCAATGCAGTTGCCAGTCTGGCCGAGCCCTTCTATTGTTTCCCAACCAAAACCACGCATGTCTGTCTTTCGGTGATAGTTCTCTGCATCAATAGAGATGACTCCATTGTCTTCCACAAATAGGCCTGAAAGCTCCTCGGGTGAAACATCCACCGGTGTAAAGGCAAACACGTCAATTTTCTGGCTGCTGCCAGCGCCTTTCACTGTGATGACCCCTTTATGGCGGCTCTCTCTTTTTTCAGCAAGCTTAGGGTAATCTACACTGACACTTATTCTGGAATCGCCATGGCATATCCCTTTGTTCTCACTAAGGATGATCCAGTCATCTGACGTTGATATATGATACTCAAAGGATTTCCGGCCCTTATTGAAAATGTCAAAGAAGTAGGTGCTGTTATACATCCTATTGAACCAGGGAAGCCCGTAATTGCCATCTATCAATGCATGGTTGTTGAATCCCTCCACGAAAATTCCCATGGATGCCTTCTCTTCCGGACTATTCTTTTCAACGGGTGGCATGAAATAGTTTGGCTGGTTTTCGATAAGAAGGGTATCTGCCTTTGTCTCCGGCAACCAATAGGTTGGGCGATTAATTCCTATACCGTCCCACTGAATAATATCCACCCACTTTCCATCCAAGAGCTTATGATAATTCCTTGTGGCGATTTTAATGCTGTCCCAATATTGCGCAGCCAGCTCAGCATAGTGATTTGTGCTGGCCCTGCCCTGACTGGCATAAAGGCGGTTGGTCTGAGCATGGAGCAATTTGGCATCCGTGTAATAGAGGCAGGCTACAGGGTACCACAGCAATTGAAAATAGGACGCCCTGTGATTTTCCGGGATCGTTTGAAAAATGGCCTCAGTCTTTTCTTTCAGCTCCTTACTTGAATTCAAACGCCTTTCTGCTTCCCGGTAATTAATGGAGCTGAATTTTGTATCAACAACCGGGGTAGTAGGCTCCAGGCGATCCCATCCCATGAACTCAGGTTTACGTTCAAAAGCCAGTTTATAATAGTGATACTTTATTTCCCCCAGCTCCCGGGCAAGATCAGGACCGAAAATATCTCCCAACCACCTTTCCTGGTGATCCCAAATATGATCCTTGCTAAACTTTGTAAGATCCCAGGCTAAATCCATCGAAAACGAGAGATTGTACTCTGCGGGTTTAATATCCCCCACATTAAAAACCCACAATTCTCTGGCATCGAAGTCATACGCCTTCTTCATCTCAGACCATATAAGTGCAGGATTTGTCGTACTAAGCCATAGGTAATCATGGGGCCTGCCCAGATAGGATAAGTGATAATAAACACCTGCTCCTCCACTCCTGACTTGCTCTTTTGAATTGGAAAGTCGCTTGATGTAACCATAATTATCATCGGGCCAAACCAGGGTCACATTGTCCGGGACTTCTATTCCCTGATTGTAAAGGCTCAATACTTCCTTGTAAAGGACCAGAGCTTGTGGAATATCTCCCAGTGGCTTATTGATATTGCTGGTCAGAATTTCCTGCTGGTCATCCATAATCTCCTCCATGAGGGCCACCTTCTCATCGATGTTCAGTTCGCCATTCATGGGCAGGTCACCGCTTCCCCTCATACCAAGGGTATACACCGCATCAAATCCTCCAAGTTTTTCAACCTGCTCGTTCCAGTAATTATATATGTTATCGCGATTGATATCATATTGCCAGGGTCCCTGCTTTCCACTGTCCCAGTTAGAGGAGAGCATTTGTTGGTTATGAGGTGTTCCCAAAACAATGGCATATTGATCTGCCAGTTTTGCCCTTTCCGCATCCCAGGGATTCCATGTATAATTAGCCTTTAAGCGAAGTAGCAATTCAAACACATGCCGATAGGTGTTCAGTCCCATCCCATTGGTCCCTGGATCTTGTGTCTGAGCAGCCCAGGGCTCTAAGCCATAACCTTCATCGTTAATAAATATTCCCCAATTTGACAGATGGGGGCCCCATCTGATAACTCTTAACACTTATGAAAACATCCGATTTCTTCTTTACTGGTACGTCAGCCCAAAAATGCCAGGGAGATACTCCAATCTGTTTTGACAGTTCGTAAATCCCATAAGCAGTTCCCCTTCTGTCGCTCCCAACAATTACCAGTGCTTTTTCCACTCCGGGGAAGGGATTCTCAACCAGAAGAATTTTGAAGGTCTCCCACTGGCCTTTCAGGTCTTCGATATCTATCTTTTTCTGATCAGAAAGTTTAGCCAGAATTCACATCTATCCAGCGTACCAGCAATGACCAGGTAGTTGGAAGCACCCGGCCGATTCATCACTTCCGGCATCACTCCTGTTACCTTCCCTATATCCTTCCGGAGGTCCTCCGAAGCGATTCTGACTACCTCAAAATCATTCCCATCCACATAGATGCTGGTTGCCAGATTCTTATGAACAAGCGGAAAGGCTTCGACCGAATAGGTATCTTCTACTATCAATTGATCTTCCTGCCCGAAGAGTTTTTCCGGCGAAACAACAATAGATAGAAAGGTGTAACACAATGCAGAAAGCAAAAGACTTTGTTTCATGATGTGACTATTTAGTTTATTATTCTGGTCTACTTATTTCACCACCACATCCCATACTTTTGACATGCGTGATTTTCCGTGCGGGCCTTCCACCCAAAGTACCACCACATACTTACCAGGCTCCTTATAGCGATGCTGCGGATGCTGTTGGTCGGAAGTTTCGCCATCTCCAAAATCCCAATGCCAGGAGGTGATTTCTCCTCCCGATTCATCCTGAAAAGCAACAAGACGACGCGTCATATCAACTATTTTAAACGACCATTGTGCTTCAATTACCTTCCTGAACTCAGGTTCCAAAGGCATTAGTTTAAACGAAAGCAGATAGTCGGCATTTCCATACATGGTATGTTCTTTTGAGAGATTCCAAAAACCGCCCTGCTCTTTGGTTTTATCATAATCAATAATGGCCCAGCAAAGCCCCACATTTTTGTTTTCTTTCAGAACTGATTTTACTGCACGTTCCGGACCTTCATTTCCGGCGTAATCGAAGGGAGTAATCCAAAATTCCAGGGTCAGATTTCCTGACTCGCCATGTTTAAAATCAAAATCGAATGCCGCATTGGCAAAGGGCAATTCTTTAATCCAGGGTTGGCAGCCCCAAACCAGTGTCCAGTCTTTTCCTACAGCGGGGGTAAATATGTGATAGTTCTGCGCATGCACTCCATGAAAGGAAAGGTAGGCATCCATAGGATCGAGCTCTTTATTTGGATGAAACCTATCAATAAAGGGACCTCCTGATTGATCTCCGTCAACCACCAGTTCGTAGGTGTCATTATGCAATCCCGGATCTGAAAAATCCCAATAATCGTCGTATGCTTCATACAAAAAGTAGAGTCTGTTCAGGCCTTTCACCCAGCCCACTTTCACACTTACATTCAGGTTGGTCGTATCAACAGAAAGATGTCGTTTGCTATCGTCCCAAAGCTGATCGGTTCCCACCTCATAATTTTCAGGTACCATGTCCCAATCGCTGCTTTGTCCATCGATAGTTGGGATCCTGTCTGGCGGGAACTGGAAGATTTTGTAAGTGCGCTGATCCTGAGAAAAGCTAACATGGCTTGAAGTGGCAAGAAGAATCAGGAATAGTATGCTGTAAAGAAGGCTTTTCATCGCATACATTTTTGGGCACTGTCCTCCTGGTTTATCAAACACGTTATTAATACTAAGAAGAAGATAACAATTGGCAACTTCCATCTTCTACAGCGATTAGTAAACTTGTTTAACATAACATTCATATTTAATAGATTATTAATTCTTTCAAAAACCCTTCTAAAATTTCCTTCTCGTTAATGGTCACTTAAAGCTTTTGGAATGAGGGCCGAGTTTTGGATAGCGGCGAGTCCCCATTGAGCAGATTGATTTGTGGAAACCCAGGTCGCTTCGTCGATAGGATTGAGCACATGCGGCCCATCAACACGCTCGGTTTCGAGTTTCGGCTGCCAGTCTTTCCAATGGTTGTTGAGAAAATCAGCCGCCGCTCGTTTGGCAAGGGCTTTATCCTTCTTCATTGCAGCCGCATAGGCCACAATGCGGGAGTGAGCGCTTGGGAAACCCGGGGCTTTGTATTTTTCACCCAGAAAATTGACTCGTTTCTCCTTGGGAGCGGTACACAGTTCACAGTATAACAACCAGGCCTTTTCGAATTCCGGTACATCTAAAAGTTGTATCAATTCTGCGACAACTACAGGCAGACCGAACATGATACTGAGGTGACTGGCGTGGGGCGGTTCACCTTCAATTGGAGACATGCGTTTGGTCTGCGGGTCGAATTCAATCGGTTTGAGAAAAATCCCCATTGTGAATTGCCGATGCTTCGCATGCTGTTCTCGATCCAGGTTCGATATTTTGGATCGCCGGTGCGTTCCCAGGCAGTCAGCCAATTCGATACAGCCGCACCGTAGTCGGTGCCTATAGAGATTCGACATTGATCCGAATTTTTTGGCTCATTGAGCTCCTTCTTCCTTGGATCGTAAGGAACTTTGCGACGGGCATTCAGTTTTGCCAGCTGGCGATCCGCTTCGATTACTTCCTCAAGAACGTCTCCTGTTCGTTCATCCGTAGTGAGGTAGTAGTGGAAGCGGCGGTTCATGCAGGTACTGACGCGCAGTTGCTTGGCGCTGCATCCCCAGTGCTGGACGTTGTGACGGGTACCAAAACCGGCGAAACGTCCGAGGTGGTAGATATCTACGTCACGGTTGTGCCGGTTCATGGCCTCTGCCAGACGGAAGGCCCCGGCATCGCCGCTGCGCAGAAACGTGTACCAGAGCCACATATCTGTGGAGAGTTCCGAATTATCCCAGGCATAACCGCCTTTGTCATAGCGCCATACATGCCGATCGCTGTCGTAAGTGTGCATCACATCGCCATAGTCCCAAAACCCATACCAATGGCGTTGATCGATTTGTTTTTCATAAAAACGGATGGACCAGTCCAGGCGATCTTCGATCCTGGCCAGACTGGCAGTAGAGCGATCCGGCAGGTCCCACATAATGCTGAACACTTGGGCGCGGAGAAGATCTTCAGGACGCGGTACCAACTGTGCAGGACGTGCAGCAGCCGAAGCCAGTTGCGGAAAATCTTCGCGGGCGGGCGTTTCGCCGAGCGCCCAGAGATAAATATCCGTGGAGCGCGCTATGCCATGAGGGGTTCCAAAACCCGGCTCGTAGTCCTCGTAAGTGATATTCAATGCGTCGACCTGCTTGGAGTAAGGATGGTCGGGAACGCTGGGCTCAATGCCTTCGATCTTCACTCCCGGCAAAGGACCTTCAACACCCTGGCCCATGCCGTCGTGATAGAAACGGATATCCATAGCAGGTGCCTCCGGAGAATAGATCCAAATCGTGACATGTGCGTTTCGCTTGCTGCATTGCGGATATCCAGTTGGGTTGGATTAAGTTTCCAGAAATCACGCATACCAAAGGCCAACCCACCGCTGGGACCTCCAATATAGCCAAGGCCGTCGGCGCGATGCCCCTCGTCGGATCCAATCCAGGCATGTCCGGGTTTTGTTCTCTTGCGCAGTGTAAAACCATTGGAGTTTTGCTGCGAGAGCGTGAAATCTCCCCAGGTTGGAACCCAATGAATACGCGCATTAACATTTGGTGCCCATGTATGAATATCAGGAACTTTCTTGCCTGCCACCTGGGCTTTGCGCACGGCCTCGCCCGGATCGCGTATACCAGTCAGCCCTTGCACCGCTTCTCCCCATAACCCTCCATTTTGCCCCGAGAATCGAATGTGCCGGTTATAAAGCTCATCGCGCATAGGTACATCGAAACGTACACCAAGGGCGCTTATGAAATCTGTGTGTTCGTCGCCATCGAAGACAAAGGTATGGGTCATGCGGATTCCCTCGCTACCCGCATGAAAATAGAGACGTACGGAGAAAGGAAGCCATTCGCGCCCGCTGGGCGTGCTATGTTTACCATCGATTTTGATTACGGCACGAACAGGGCCTGATTGTTCCACCTTAAGCGATTCAATACGGCTGCTAAACTCTTCTGTGAGCGATCCCTGTTCTGGCGTATCCTGGCGTGTTCCTAAGAGAATGCCATCACGCAAAATAGTGTCCTTCCCGCGCTTGACCGATTTAATCAGGGCTTTCCCTTCGTGTGGCAAGCGACAGACAATTACGCCGGTATCGACAACAATGGAGTCAGCCAACTCTTTAACGCTCACGGGTTTTTTGGGAAGAATTTGCTTTCCCGGGACAATTTCAAAATGTTCAGTCAGCGGTGCATCGGGTGCGATAGCATGACCGGTCCACTTGAGGCTGCCATCAGGCCAGGTTGCCGTAGTCCACGTCTGCATGGCAACGGGATTTCCTTTGGATGTACGCAAGGTAAACGTTGCGTCGCCCGGCTGTTGCCCCATTGGCCAGGGCACTCCAAAAGCTGTGCCGGCTTGCATCTTGGGTACTTCTCCATCAACCCAACGTAACCGGGTTGGCCCCTTTTTATCGCGGGTGACTTTTAGTGGACTCCTGGGTTTCTCTATTTTTGGTTTAGCTGCGTATAGAAGTGGTGCTGTAGCAGTCAATAAGGATGTTGCAGCAATGAATTTGCGGCGACTTATATTTTTCATACACTTCTATTTTTTTAAATTATTATTTACGTTTCAGCCATTTTTCAGGCATCTGCACAACACGATGAATGGATTGTTATTTTCATGTTGATAGGAAATTCAATTGTTCCGCTTTGATATCCATACCAGCGCTAAAAATAGGGGATGGAGTTTAGTCATAAGTCGTTATTAATTAAAGTGATTTTTTGGATTCTTACAGAAGATACATTGGCAGGGTGCTTAAACCCAAGTCGAATCTCTTTGTTTTCTGCAATAATTTTCAAAGGCGTTTCAAAACTTCGGGTTAATATTTCACCTTTGGTATCCTGAAGCACAAAATTTATTTCCTGATCCACTTTCCAACCATCAAGGGTTGTTTCTACTGTAACAGTATCGTTTGTGGCTCCCTGATCGCACGCATATGAAATTTCAACCTTGTATGAACCGGGAGTAATGGCTCCATATAAATACCACCACAATTCATTGGGAATAAACTCGGCATGCACAAAATTACTCACGCTTTTTGAGTGCCAATCGTATTCCAATTCTTCACCTCTAAGCCGAGCCGACCATGCATACAAATCCATAGTCTCTTTTGGAGCACCTGATTCAAAGCCTTCTGCAACCAGCACCTTTTCTTCTTCTAATTCAAGTACGATGATTGAACAGAAATCATCCACAGGCTCTTCAGGCAAAGTAAATTGCACGGAATGTTTATCCTGTTTGAACGGAATCATTTCATCGTTTGCAAGAAAGCGTGCCTTCTTTACTTTGTTTGCCAGGCCCTTAAATGTAAAACGTTCACCTGGCCAGTTTAAGATGTGAAAGTAAAGTTTTCCAGGCCTGGTGGTGCATCGCCAGGTTACATCGGGAAAGTAAAACGGACTTGGATCTGTTTCAAAAATGGCCTCACCATTGACTTCGAGCCAGGTTCCCACGCTGCGAAGAATATCCTGACTCTCCTGAGGAATAATCCCTTCAGCAGTCGGCCCCACATTCAGTAAATAATTACCCCCTTTACTTACGATATCCGACAATTTACAAACCAGATCTTTTGGATCCTTCCAGTTGTCATCGTTTGTTTTAAAGCCCCAGGTGTCATTGAGTGTTGCGGGCACCTCCCATTTTTCCTTTGTTAGTACCTGTATAGGAATTGCATTGTCGCCCGTTTGAAAATAGTCATGCTGATCATGGCCAATCCGACTATTGATTAAGCAGTTTGGTTGCAAGGTTTTTACTGTTTTACGCAGTTCCAACGCTTGTTCTTTTGTAAGTAATCCGGGCGTATCGAACCAAATCAATGCCAGTTCACCATAGTTAGAGAGTATCTCGTGAATTTGCGGGATGGCCTTTTTTTGTATGTATTGCTGGGCATCCCGTTCTCCGGGGAAATCCCAGCTATTGCCTCTCGCATTTGGTTCATACCAATCCTGATCTTGTGAATAATAAAATCCAAACCGAATGCCTTCTTCTTTGCATGCATCGGCCAATCCCACCATGGGATCCGTCGCATACGGTGTTGCATCCACCATATCATAATCGCTTACTTCCGAATCAAACATCGAAAAGCCATCGTGGTGTTTGGATGTGATGACCATGTATCTCATGCCGGCATCCTTGGCAAGTTGTGCCCATTGGTCCGGCCTGTATTCGGTGGGATTAAATTGTTGAGCCAGTTGTGCATATTCCTCTACAGGAATCTCTTTTCTGTGCATGATCCATTCACCGATGCCTCGCACTTCCTCTCCTTTCCACTCCCCCGCAGGAACAGCGTATAGCCCCCAATGGATGAACATTCCAAATTTCATATCATCAAAGGTTTCAAGTGGATCACTTTGTTTGATTATTGTTTCATTGCTTTTATTGCATGACATGCATGACGCGAGCAAAACAAAAAAAATGAGTGCCAGGGGGGCTTTTAGACGTAAACACATCGCTACCATTCTTTAATAAATTTTTAACCTTTATTTACGTTTCAGCCATTTTTCAGGCACCGGCACAACACATATATTCATCGTTCTATCATCTTCCGAAAGCATGGCAGACTGGATTTGAATTTTTGTTCCATCAGGACTAAAGGTGGGATGAACATGATCTTTTGCAGAACTTTTATGGCCTGCAGAAAGCAAAATCATTTCCCGGGTTTTCCGGTCAATGAGATAAAGATTTCTGTCAAAATCATCGCCTGTTGCAAAACGGCCATCAGAAGATCCGCTCACATGCCAGAGTCCGCTTCCCTGCTTCGTCTGTCCGGCAATTGTCATCTCCCTTGTTCTAAGATTAACGATTCCAAGTCCGCTTGGTTTTTCCCGTGTTCCACAGGGTCCCCATTCGCTTTCTTGTCCCGGGTTCGCCCCATAAACTCCGGTTGCTTCTTTTAAATTCACCAATGAGGATTCTGGAATGGCCCGATGACCCATAATGGCAATCGCAACTTCGTCGCGACCAATCACAGCTTCATGAGTAACCCATTCATATTCAGATTCAGGGTATAGCGGTCTCAGACCTGTGCCGTCAGCATTTACAATCCAGGTTCGCTGTGGAGCCTTACCTCCGGTTTCCCAACAGAAAATAAGTTCACCCGATTTCCATGAATTGCTTTGCAAATGACCAATTTGAAAGGGAACAGACACCACATATTTAATTTCCCCGGTATTCACATGTATACCTGCAATACCGGCAGGTCCGGCTCCCAATCCACGCGGACCAAACGCTTCTTCAATTTTTACTCCTTCGGGTAGGTGTTTTGCGGCTTTATTTTTACCTACGGTAAAGTACACCCACTCTTCTTCGGCATCCACTGCCATTTCTGTTCTGGCATCCATTTCTTTTGGCAGGGTACCACAAACCCTCTGATATGAGTTAGCCGGATTGAGAGTGCCTGCTTTGCTATGTGCAAACAACTTCTGCAAGTCTACTTCAATAAGTTGCTGCGATCCGGTTTCACTTTCTTCAGTCGGTTTTTTCCAGTAAAACAAGCGCATCGATTTTCTTGCAACACCCAGTACCCCTGAATAAGCTCCTTCGGTAACCTGCACTATATCTCCGGTTTTTTCATTTACAGCCATAGCTTCGCCTTTCACTCTGTCCGAGCGAAAGATGAGCCACTCTCCATCTGATGTCCATTGATTATGCGTTGGATAAATTTTTGTGTCTCCTGCCGGTTTACTGGTTAAAAAAACCAGGTCCACGCCTGTTACAGGATCTTTTACAATCTTTTTTTCTGATGGGAAACGTGTGCCAATTTGCCCCTGGCTGCTTGAAATTGTCAGTAGACATAAAACCTGGCATAAGAGCATTTTAATCATTATGGTTTTCATTTTAAACCCGTTTAATTTTTTAATTCTGATATTTTGAAATTGGCAAAACGTGATGAGCGTGTATACATCAAACGCAATCCAATCCTTCCTTCTTCAATCACAGGAAGTTCTGTATTTATAAAATGGCAGTAATAGCTTTGATGCGCATTGGAGATTTTCATGTAGAGGTTTCGCTCCTTTTTTATCACGGTAATCTTATGAGGAACGCCCGGGGCAAACAGTCCTTGGGGATAATAGTCTGGCTCCAGGTTTGAACCTTCCAGTCCACTAAGGTGTGGCATATACCGACGTGCCCTGATGTAGGATTTGCGCTCATCTCCCTGATTTGGGAAAGCAGCATAGCTAATGTGATAAGCATTCATGTGATCGAAATACATACGCATGGCAGGTACCTGTCTGAGCTCATTCCATTCAGCGATATCCTTTTTATAGGGCTCCTTACCGCTACCGGTGGCCTGAATGTACAGGATATTTACACAGCGGGTCTCAAAATCCAGGCGGGTATAATCAAATTCAATTTTCACATCACCTTCAAATGATTCCTTTGTCCAAAGCACCATGTGATGTGCATCATTCTTGAATTGGGGCCCCGCCGTAAGCTGCATACCCAGTTCACTATTGCTAACCGAAGCCACCTGGCCGTCCAGAAACCATTTCTTTGTCCAATCACTGGTACAGGAATCGGAAAACACCTCCTCCCAGTCTGCCATTTCTGCTTTCTCAAAAGCTTCTTTTTCCGGCATATTTGTCAGCTGCGCTGTACATCCAGCGAACAGCAAAACATAGAGAGATAGGTATATGAATCTACTCAATTTCATAGTATATCGATTTCGTAATTTTACTACTAAAATAGGTAATTGTAACTCTCCAGGCTAATGATGGTCTCTTACCCCATTCTTTTCCAAATAGAATATCGCTGCATCGGTCTCCACTTTCTCTTTGTAGAACAACAGCGCACTGTCGTTCATCTTGACGGTGTGAGCCTTAAGCAGGCGATACACCTCCGCTCCTGCATAGATGAAGGGTCCGTATCCATGACCGGCTGCCTTATTTACGGGACGGTAATAATAGAATGCAGGATCGAATCCCATTCCGGTACCCACACAGGTCCCGTCGATTTCTCCAAGCTCATTTACCCTGGTGGTAACGCCATGCCAGCCAAGCATCGTTTGAGATCCATAGGCCAGCATATCGATCCAGCCTTCGTTTATGGCTTTTGCCATGCAATACACATAGATCGCACTGGCTGATGTCTCCAGGTAAGAATCGTTTCTGTCCAGGAGCTGGTGCCACAGTCCTTCACTGGATTGAAGACCACACAAACCCTGGATATGGGCCTGCAGCAAAGCCAGTACCTTTTCTCGTCCCGGGTGTCCTTCCGGTATGGCATCCAACACTTCCACTTTGGTCAGCAGGGCCCAGCCGTTAGCTCTTCCCCAGTGAAAGGCAGGATGCGGGTTCATGGCTTCAATCCACCCATGGCGGTACAGCCCTTTTTCGGGCAGAAACATACGATCGGCAAACTGCATAATTTGTTTGATTGCTTCATCGTAATATTTGGTCTCCCCGGTGAATGTACCCATGTTGGCAATGGCAGGGACACCCATAAACATGTCATCTAACCAAAGGGTATTTTTTTGGGGCCGGTTGCGTGCAAATGTCCCGTCGGGAAGCCGGTATTCTTTGTTTATGATATAGTCGAAATAGCGGTCCATGATCTTTTCCCCATCGAATTCCATACCCTCCATCTTTGCCTTGATCATGGCAGAACACATGGCTCCTGCATCATCCAGTGCTTCGGGGCGCAGGAGCTGTCGCATTTGTGGATCAGCCTTTTTATTGTCCTCCGGCAGGAAGGTTGCGAAATAGGGGGATACTTCGGATAAAAACCGAAACCGGTCTTCCACATATTTGTTGTAGCGTTCATCACCTGTGATTTTCGCAGCCCTGAGCATGGAAGAGTAGGTAACCCCCCACATGTAGTTGGTGATGCTGAATGTTCCCTGCCGGATAATGGAGTTTTCGTCGATCTTTCTATAATTGGTGATCTCCTCCTTTGTATTTTTGTCTATGACCCCTGTGGGTGTAGCTTCCTCCAGGTAATACAGCACACGATCGATGGCTGCTTTAACTTCCTCGGGGCTGGTTTCACCATAGGGAGTCTTGTAGCCGGGTTTTGCCAGATACAGTTTGGTGGCCGCATCTACTTTTTTGGTATCCACGTATTGAGCGAAGATAGTGCTTGAGGCCATTGAAAAACAGCATGCAGCCATTAAAAGAAGGCGTTTATTTATGATCATGTCAGTTATATTTTAAAGTGTTTCTTTTTTATGTTTCAATTCGAATTACTTATGGTTTCATTTGATGGAGTTGTTATTCTATAAGAATAGCTTTATATCGTTTGGGATGGGCTGCTTCTCCTCTGAATCCGGTATAATCCAGATCCCTTACCTCATATGCTTCAAGGGCATGGGTAAAATAATCGGGTAGGTTTTCACCCCAGCTCACCGTGCATTTATCCAATACCACATGATCCGCATAACGGATACTGTACCCAGGATTTCCGTGGATTTCAATATCAGGATATGTGGTCGTGGGCCTGTTGTCGAATAGTCCACCCTCATACCTGGTCCAGCGGTCCATCCTCACATTCACATTCTCCATTCTCACATTCCGGATGCGGCTTTCCGGTGTTCCGCTGATCCTCACACTGTTCTCTGAACTTCCTGAAATATTCCGGAACTCCACATTGTGAATGGTCCCGATATTTGTTTCAGGTGTACGGGGTATTGCTGTTAGAGATATGGCTTCTCCGCGCCCCCACCAGGGATCTGAATGATACCTGGATACAAAATTTATGTCCTGGAATACCACATTGTACACATCACCCTCATCCCTAAGCTGGATGGTAAGTCCCCTGCAACTGGTGATGATTTCACATCGTTCGAAAATAATATCATGGATATCCTGGGTGGTTTCGGTTCCTATTTTTACTCCGGAATCCTGAGTTTCCAGAATGCAATCTTTGACTGTGATAAACGCTGAGGGACCATAATCTTTTTCCTGTCTAGTGGCTTTTATCACAATTGCATCATCTCCACAAATGATATGACAGTTCCTGATCTCCACATTCCGGCAATGATCAGGATCTATCCCGTCGCAATTGGGTACATCCAGGTGATTCCTGATTTTGATATTATCGACCAACACATCCTCACATCCCAGCATATGAAGTCCCCAGCTGGGCGCTTCACTGAAACTTATATCTTTAACTGTAAGGTTTTTGCATGATTTAAGCACAAAGATTCTGGGCCTCCAGTCTTTCGGGATCCACCACTCATCCTTTTCATCGAAATGGGTCATAAACTCATGAGCCCTGCCGTTTATATTGCCTTCCCCTGAAATGGTCAGATTCTTTGCCCCATCAGCACGGATCACTGCATGATCCATATAATCCTCAGGATTTGTACTGACATAAAGCTCAGCTCCCCTTTCCAGATGAAAATCAACATCGCTCCTCAAGGTCAATGTGCCAACCAGGTAACGGTATCCACCCGGGATAAGAACCCTGGCACCTCCACCTTCTTCTGCAGCTGCATCTATGGTTTTTTGTATGGACGGCGAATCAAGCATCTTTCCATCACCCACTGCTCCGAAATCCAGCACATTATAGACCCTCTGTCCTGCTGATCCTTCCAGTTCAGTGTTCTTGAAGGTGTTGAAATCCAGAACCAGCTCCTGATCATCTTTACTGATATGGATCCTACCCCTTTTATATTCCGATTTTATATAGGGGCTATCAAAAAGCATATCGGGTGCATAATTGACCCTCTTCCCGCCGACCATGGGCATTTCATTGTTGGCCAGGTTGAAATAGATCTCTTTGGCATGTTCTCCACACCCACGATAGCGCAAAATATTAAAACCTGCAACCACGGTTTTGTCCAAGACCAGCAGATTGTCTAAAATATCATCCATGAAGGCCTCCAATGTTTTATGATGAACACGTCGCGATGTTTCAAATATCATTCCTGCATATTTGTCGTTTAAATAGATCATCTTTTTATCCGGACTCCAGGTATAAGTATCTTCCAGCAATTCACTATGCAAGCCCTGAGCATTGTCATTGCCACTCACTACACGCACAGCTGCAAAAGCGTCTCCATGTTCTACAAATATCCAGCCCTCCTTTTCGAGCACACGATCATGGGTTTCTCCAATAAAAATACCATAATCATTGCCTATCATGAGCTTTGAAGGATACCAGTCAGGATTAACCTGAAAAAAGCGGCGGCTTTGCTGAACCAGCATCACATTTTCAGATTGTACGGCCCTGCATAGGGCGTGTTCGTTTGTCCAGCCTCTGGTATTCACTGCAGCATCAGTTGGATAGATTCGAGGTCCATTTTCTCCTTTAAAGGTAATTCCCAACCAACGGGCCTGAACGCTCAAATGGCTATGAACGGCTGCAGGATGGTCCATCTGGCAACCGAGAATATAATCAGGAGTAATCCAGCTATACCTTACAAAACGTGACTCGGTATCGCATAACAATGTACGCTCAGTACCCAGAGGTCTGGGCCATGTGTTCTCTTCTTCGCCGGGCTTTCGCGACACATAGGCAAATTCTCCGAGCCCCTGGCGATCTAAGGCAATACTCCATATGATTGGTTTTAGTTCATAGTTCGTTATTAATTGCGTAAAGTAAGTACGTTGCGCGCTGCCTTCACCCCCAAAATAAAAACGGCTTTGAATATACATTGCATCCTCCCAAATATTTCCATTTTTAACACGCGTTTTAGCTCCACCCCGTACGCCGTTAATCTGATCCACTGCCCAATCTGCCCAGATCGCATCCAGAAATTTTTCTGCCATTTGTGTGAGCGATGGATCCTTACATAGATCGAATAGATCCGTTAGATAGGGTACACTAATAGCCATATAGCCAGGAGAGGCAACTTCAAGGAAAAATCCCTTTTTCGCTCTTTGAGTAAAAAACTCATGAAAAAACCTGAGCCATTCATAGTAATGGTCGCTCGCCGTGTAAACTTTCCCATCTTTATAGTTCCCACGAGGCTTAGGCCCATGATCTGATTCCGTACCATACATGCTATGAAACCAGTACTCATACCCCCCGCCATTGCCAAGGTCAGGATAGGTCCGATTCATAAACTCCGGCTCGTTCATAAATATTTGAGAACTAATCAGGCTGCTGACCTTTCCGACTATATCGTGGTTTTCACTGCCACTCATCCACCAGGTACTCCATCGGGTTAAAAGGATATCATCCTTATACTTCATTCGCTTCCATAGTAACTCCAATAGTGCTTTTTCTGTTTTTGGATACAAGCGCCCGGGTAAAACAGTACCCTTGGAGCCAAACGTATAATACAGACGATAAAGCCACTGATTGTCAGATAAACTCCAATAGTCATCCAGTCCATTTACTTTTGGATCATCACTTGTGAAGATTTCAAACAAAGCTTCGTTCACCAGATCAAGTTCTTTGCCCAAGTACAAAGCTGCAAAACTGGAGTTATGCGTCCTTTTGCCATTGTGGCCAACTTGCCCGAATTCTTGCTCAAATGCTTGCTGGACACGCATTGACTTGGTATCTGCAGCCTTTTGCATATACTCCTGAACCTTCGTTTCTGAATAAACAAAATTTAGGATTTCAAGGGGATTTTCAAACTCTTGGGCTAAACAAAAGAATGGCCCAAAAGTCATCACAGAAACCAATACACAGATCTTATTTTTCATAATAAATTTAGCTCCTTTTTTTCCTAATTATTAAAATCCAGAACCAGTTCCTGATCATCTTTGCTGATATTGATCATACCACTTTTATATTTCGATTTCATATAAGGGCTATCAAAAAGCATATCGGGTGCATAATTGACCCTCTTCCCGCCGACCATGGGCATTTCATTGTTGGCCAGGTTCAAATAGATCTCTTTGGCATTTTCGCCACACCCTTTGTATCGCAATACATGAAAACCTGGTACTACGGTTTTATCAAGGTATAGAGGATTATTCAATATGTCGGCCATAAACATATCAAGCGTATTGTGATGAATCCTGCGTGATGCTTCAAATATGATTCCCGCATAATTGTCTTTGAGGCGGATCCATTTCTTATCCACACTCCATTCGTAACTGTCTTTTAGCAATTCACTGGTCTGCCCCGGACTTGCCTGGTCTTTTAGGATTGTCCAACCCTCGGCAAATTCTCCCATCACTACTTTTACAGCTAAAAAGGCATCTCCATGTTCCACAAAGATCCATCCTTCTTTTTCAACGATCCTTCGGAGATTGTCTCCAAAATAGACGGCGCACTCCTGGTTTGCCCTGCTTTTAGTGGGAAACCAGTCAGGATCAACAAGTGTAAAGCCACGGCTCTGTTGAACCAACATCACATTTTCATTTTGCACGCACCTGTAAAAAGGAACTTCATCTTTTATAGTTCCCTTTGATTCTTTGACCGCACCTGTAGGATAAACTCTGGGGCCATTTACTCCCTTGAAGGTGATTCCCTGCCATCGTTTCTGAATGCTTAGGTGGCTGTGAACGGCACCTGGGTGATCCATCTGGCAACCAAGAATGTAATCTGGTGTAACCCAGCTGTATTTTACGAAACGAGACTCGGTATCGCACACCAGGGTGCGTTCTGCCCCCAGAGGCCTGGGCCAGACGTTTTCCTCTTCACCAGGTTTTCGTGATAAGTAGGCGAATTCGCCCATTCCCTGGCGGTCCAGCGCCAAGTGCCAGATGAGAGGTTTTATTTTATAACTGCTCAGCAGTTGAGCGAAGAAATGAGTCTGCGCATTTCCCTCTCCGCCAAAGTAAAACCTGGCAAATTGATACATGGCATCGGCCCAGCGGTTCCCATCACTGACCCTGGTTTTTGCACCTCCCCGCACACCATTGAGCTGGTCCTGTGTCCAGTCTGCCCAGACCACATCCAGAAAATTTTCTGCTTTCTGAGAAAGAGCGGGATTATGGCAGAGATCAAATATATCCGTCAGATAGGAAATGCTCACCGCCATGTAACCGGGTGAAGCATTTTCAAGGAAAAATCCTTTTTTTGCTCTCTCCGAGAAATACTCATCGAAATAGTTGAGCCATTCCTGATAATGGTCCGCTGCCGTGTAGGATTTCCCATCTTTGTAGTTTGCCCGGCCCTCAGGCCCTTTAACCCTTTCTTTCCCGTACATGTGGTGGAACCAGTAAGCGTGGCCGCCCCCTAATCCAAGGTCGGGATATACCCGGTCCCTGTATTCTGGCTCGTTCATGAATATTTGCGAAGTGATCAGGCTGCTCACCTTTGCCACCAGGTCGTGGTTTTCACTGCCGATCATCCACCATGTGCTTTTCCGGGCAAGGTGGATGTCATTTTTGTACTCCAGATGTTCCCAGAGGAAATCCAGCATTGCTTTTTCTGTTTTCGCATTTACCCGGCCCGGAGAAACTGTCCCCTTGCTGCCGAAAGCGTAGTACATGTGGTATAGCAATTGATTGGTAGCCAGGCACCAGGGATCATTCAGCCTGTACTTTTCCTGAATTCCGGTGTCCTCGGTAGTCAGTATATCAAGCAGGATTTTATTTGTCCTTTTAAGATCCTTACCCAGCCATAAATTGGAAAAATAGGGGATCATTCCCTCTCTTAATCCCTCACCCGTGGCATTTGAAAAGGCTTGTTCAATGCGGATTTGCCTGCTATCGGCTGCCTCCTGGATGGCCTTTTCTATGGCTTTTTTTGAATAGGCATAATCCAAATTTTCCAGTGGATTATCAAACTGGGCAGAGACAGTGAAGGCAGCTGTCAATCCAAGAATTGTGAGTAGCAAGGAGCTTATTATTTTCATAAGAATTGATCTGTTAATTATATTTCTCACGCCCAAGAAACCTGGTGCTGACCGGCACAAGTATCAAAAGGCACACCATATTATCTATCCAATTCATCTCTGGAGTCTATAAATTTGGTGAAGTATACAACTCCTTATAATCTTCCCAGTGGGCATTCATAATATCCACTTTCATTTTCAGTTGAGAGGTGATGTCCGGCCCCAGCATCCGGATGGTTTCTTCTTCCGCTGTGGGAGCTGTAACTATTAGTGGCACATCCGAGGATTCCAGGAGCTTTTTCAGAAGAAACGCGTTGTCTATTTCATTCCGGGCAATACGCATGATCTCGGTTCGGTCCCACATGGACCGGGTGCCCAGTACCGGATTTACTTCCGGTTTATAACTCCTGCTGTGTGCAAGATCCAGCAGTGCCTGGTAGGCCACCACATTGTCGATAGTCCTGATGAAACTGCGAAGCACAGCCAACCGGATTCTAAGGTCTTCCCATTCTTTGGCAGCTTCTGCATCTGTCTGCATCTCTATTAATTTGTCTGCATGACCTTCTGCCCGGGTCAATTTTGCATCAACCATTTCATAAACCCGCTGCACCAGGAGCCTCGCCCCATAGCCTTCGAAGGGCCGCATGGCCTGGATATCAATCAGGTTGTCTGCCTGTTCTTCCCCCTTGGCCTGGAAGAGGTAGGGCCGGTAATATGCTTTCTCTTCATCACTTAAGCGCTCGGGAAAAGGTAGGAGGGGACGATTGATCCATCTGGCGATTACCGGCCCGAAATTCAGAATCGGACCAAAGTGCAGTACCTGCAGGTCATTTGAAATACCCTCCAGGGCAAGCCATACCTCCAACAGGTCATCGGCTCCTTCCTCTCCGGCCAGGGTCGCTGCAAAATAACGCATAAGCTGCATCATTTCAGCGGTATTAGCGGGTTTTGCCTCTTTAAAGAATCCGTACAGATCTATGTAGAACTCTGCACTAGTGGGGTTGTCAAAAGAAACTACCATGCTTCCGGCTGGCTTCTCGTCATCAAAAACACCAACCATAAGCCTGGCCCTGAAAACCGGATTGTACAATCCCAGGATGGGCCTGAAACTTTCCACACCCCAACCTGCAGCTTCGGGACCGTAAGAATCCGGAGCACCCCCGATGGTCAGGCCCTCCGACAGCCTGGCTGTGATCAATTCCGGATGATCAAATGTTTTAATCATCCACTGCCTTGGCTCTATGGGACTGATATTAACCTGGATCTGTTTATCCATTTCTACAGCCGCAGATTTTAAATTCTCCATAAATCCAACTACCCTGTCGGACATGGGGCGATGCTGACAGTTGGCATTCCCGTTCTGATCGGAATAAAGGGCAGGCGACCAGCAAAAACCCGATCCTGAATCGGAGGTCAGGAAATCAAATTTCTCAATCTCCGGACAGCGTTTCAGCAATTTCTTCATGCTTTCGTGGTACATGGCCAGTACAGCAGGCTCATCCACACAGGGCGCAAACCTTGCAGTCCTTGACCGGTTGGGATGATCCACACGTGCACCCCGGAGGTCAGGATGATCTATAAAGAATTTCTCCGGCAAGACATAGGGTTCATTGGCGGAATAGGCTCCTTTGAGACCGTGCTTTCGCAAAACAGCACATCTTGCCTCAAATAGGGAAGCGACCCTTTCCGCATACTCCATATCCACGTAGGGCTCTATTTTGGAATTGGGAAAAATCTTCATCAGGCCGGGCTGGATCACATACCACTCCGGATAGGGATCATTGGGAACATCGTACTGCCAGAGTGCAGGAGGAACATTAAATGTAATGTTCACATGGGTGGCCCCCAGTTCTTTGGCTTTAATCACAAAACGTTCAAATTCGGCCAGTTCTTTTTGTCTTTCCTTCTGTGCATGAAGGTTTGGCACAAGCAAGATCAGGGCTGCCAGTACAAATAGTTTTTTCATAGAATCTAATTAAAATTCAGATTGAGTATTTCATTGTCAAATTCGATATGTATTTTTCCGCTCTTATATTCCGATTTTATATAAGGGCTATCGAAGGTCATCGGATGGCTGTAGTTCACCTGATCGTTTCCGATGCTTGGAATCTCAGGGACACTGGAATTAAATACAATCTCTTTAGCATCCGCTCCACTTTCGGAATAGACCAGAATGTGATTTCCCGGCACAACAGTTTTGTACAGAGCCACCGGATTATCAAGTACATCATGCATGAAATCATCCAGTGTAGGATAGTCTGCAACACGTCCGGCCTGGATGATGACTGGCAGGTGATTGTCTTCCAGAAGTATGATGGTGCTATCGGTATTCCACCGGTAACAATCTTCACGGAGTTTGACGGTGGGTGCATCATCCGGTGCATTAAAAATCGCCTGGGTACCTGATGTCTTGATTTTCTTCTCTTTCTCATATTGTTCGTCCCACATGACCGGGCGGACTGCAGCGTAGGCATTGCCTCGCTGAACAAAGATCCAGCCCAGCTTTTCAACGCGCTGATCCCACTCCAAACCAAACCAGATACCTATGGGTTGATTGTAATCGGCATTTATAAGATACCATTCCGGGTGTACCGCATACCAGCGCCGGGACTGCTGAACAATCAAGGTCTGTTCATGCTGCACTGTCTGATACATGGCTTCCAGTTCGTAGGGATTTGTCTGCCCCTTTTTATTTGCTATTCCCGGAAGGCAGACCGGAACAATGCGCGATTCTGCCGACTGTGCAAAGGTCATTCCGTGCCACCGGCCGACGGTGCTCAGGTGGGAGTGAACTGCAGAGGGGTGATCCATTTGTGTGCCAAGGGTATAGTCGGGTGTCACATGGGTATATTTAAGAAAGCGGGCATCGGTGTCCACCACCAGGGAGCGTTCCGTACCAGGTGGTCGGGGCAAAACATTTTCTTCTTCACCAATGCCCCTGGCCTTATAGGTATAGCATCCCATCCCTTCCCGATCCAGTGCCATTTTCCAGACAACGGGGGGCAGATTATAATCATTCAGGATATTCCAGTACCACCAAACCCCGGCAGTGGCAGGTCCGCCCATGTGGTAGCTGATGAGCCGGTAGGTGGAGTCGCCTTTCCCAAAGACGGTATGGTGGTGCCTGGTTTTGGGCCCGCCGCGTTCCCCGGAGATGGAAACCTGTGCCCAATCAGCCCAAAAAAGGGTGAGGAAGTTGCCAATTATCTGATGCAGCTCTTCATCCCCGCAATACTGGTAGGCTAAATCAACCATATTCAGCGAGTGCTTGGTATAGGTATTGGAGGCATATTCAAGGAAGAAACCACGTTCAGCGCGTTCGCGGAAGTATGTTTTAAGAAATGCCAGCCAGGCTTCGTAGTGATCTTTGGCTTTATATTCCTTGCCATCGGCCAGATTTGCACGACCTCCTCCGTGGCGACTTTCCGGATCAATTCCGGGTCCGTAGTACCCGGCATGCCCATAGTGGTAGCTGCCGCCAAATCCATAATCGGGATAAATGCGGTCCTTATAATCAGGCTCGTCCATGAAGATCCGGGAGCTAACCAGGTTACAGGCTTTTGCATTCAGGTCATGGTTTTCGCTGCCATCCAGGTACCAGGTACTTTGCCTGGCCCAGGCAATATCGTTCTTGGCTGCCGTACGATCCCAGAGGGTTTCAAGCAATAGTTTTTCTGTTTCGGGAGTCATTCGACCGGGGTATTTCCCATTGCGGTTTGAGAAGAAGTAATAGAAGCGGCAATAGATGGGTGTGTGGAACAGGCTCCAGGCATTGGCATCCGAACTTTTCTTGAGTTCATCCACCAATAACTGATTGGCAGTCTCAAGATCTTCATTTAAGAACATTTTGGCAAATGCGCTTAGAGCAGGGAAATTTTTATCTGTTTGGGTGGACTGTTTAAATGCGATTCCGATGCGTGTATCCCTGCTGGCTTCAGCCTCTTCCATGCGCTGGTCAAGTGACTTATCGGTCACACCTATCCATTTATCTTGCCCCTCAAACCTGATTCCATCCAGCCATATTGTTGCATTCTTGCCAAATTCTGCCTCAAATTCGCACATCTTCACCGATGACCAGTTAAACTCTTTTGGAGCCTTTAGTGATTTCAATGTGATGGAAAATGCTTCCCACTCACCTGAAGTATTCGTTTTTGCAATGCTTCCAACAGCCTCAGCGCCGTTGGAGTCAATCAAACGCATCTTCCATTTAGAAGGAGCCTGCTTATCATCCACTTTCAGCCAGAAGTTCAGCTGGTGGGAAGGAGTGAGCATCCACCCGGCATCAAGCCACAGATTCGATACAAATCCAAATACCGGGGGGTGGCCTGATTTGCCGGGGACATAGCTCACACTGAAATCGCCCTCCTTTTTTGCGGAATGGTCCATGGCAAAGGAGGGAGATACATATGAAATCGCCATTCTTTCAGATAAATCGGAATCCACATGCTTACCTGCTGCAGCTACTCCGAATAGACGTATCTCTTCATCCCAGAAATCGAGGGGTTTATCTGTACCTCTTGCATGGATTGCCAGAATGGCTATGAGGGCTGTAAGGAAATACTTCATCAGAGCTTAAATTTTCAGGTCAGCTCAAATATAGGCCTTCGCTGCACCTTCGACCTCTGAATATTGTCCAGAATTCAACAGAAAATTGTCCGGGATCTCTTGCGCAACAGAGATTGTACCTGGCTTAGTCGGAAAGAAGGGGAACGAGCCTTTCTTTGGCTTGATTTCAGGGATTGGCAGGAAGCTGACAAGCCACCCAGAATCCAGTTATAGGTTTTCCTCTTTCAGCTTCTCAGATATAAATACTTTGATAACACTCTGGCGGGTGACTCCCAATCGACGGGCAATGACGTCCAAGTGTTGCACCATCCATACCGGAAAACCAACACTGACGCGTCGTTGCTCCAGTCCGGGCCTGCTGGCATTTTCAATATCATAATGGGGGGAAAGATCTTCACCTGCATCGAATCGTTCATCAAATTCCGATGCGGTCATATATTTCTTTTTCATGATCTCTGGATTTTCGAACTGAAATTATTCGGATTCTATTTTCTCTAGCGTGTATAGAGCAGACCAGAGTTTATTTTCAATCCCTGGCAATTAATATATACCGGGGTTCATCAAGCCATCTGCTGGGAATTTCTACCCTGTTGTGATCCTTCCACAATATTTTAACTGTTTCAAAATCCATTCCATGCTTCTTCATATTGGATCCACTTGTAGTTTCATCGAATTCAAACATAAAAATGCAATAATAACTACAAAAATAACTTGAATGTGTAAAAAAAGCATAAAAAAAGAGCAATAATAGCAACTATCCGGGTAGGGCTGTTTATTCTGGTGAGGATCAGAAAAATTTCGTATACTTGCATAGTAGACCAGACTAGACCAGAACAGTGACCGATTTCTTCAGGAACTTTGAGCTATCTGAACCGGGACAAACCAAGCATGAACAGTTGGTGAGTGGCGTGATCCGAGCCATATCTTCTAAGGAAGTCCGTAGCGGGCAGTCACTACCTCCGGTCAGCTCCTTTCTGCAGGAGCTTTCTGTATCAAGGATGACGGTTCTCAAGGCTTTCAACGAATTGAAGGACCGGGGTATCATTGAATCCCGTAACAGGGTAGGGTACTTTGTGAAAAGTGAAAACATCAAACAACAGCTAAAGGTTTTGTTATTTCTAACGGCCTTTAATCAGTATCACGAAATCCTGTACAACACCTTTATGGATAAGATCAAGGACAAGAATGTATCTGTCGATCTTTTCTTTCACCATGGCAATCCCGATGTGCTCAGAACTGTACTGAAGGAGCATATGGGCAAATACGGGCTCTATGTGATCACACCGATCCAGGACCGGAAGGTATTGGGATTGCTGGACAAGATTCCGGGTGATAAATTGCTACAGATTGTGCGACCAGTATGCAGCAAAAAGGAGATCTCATATATCAGTCAGGATTTCTATGGGGAGGTGGTGGTTGCTTTAAACGGGATCCGGGAAAGGATCAAATCTTATGACGAATTCATACTGGTTTTTCCGGAACGAAGCTTTCACTCCCCGGATATTATAAAGGCCTTTAACAGATTCTGTGACGAGAACAAGATCAGCCATTCCATTGAAGAGAAAACCCTCTTGAATTCCATTAGAAAAAACACAGCCTATTTTGTGATTGAGGACAGTCACCTGATCAAGCTCATTAAGAGTGCTGAACACTCAGGTTTTATCCTGGGCAGGGATATCGGTATTTTATCTTACAACGATACGCCAACCAAAGAGATCATCCGCCAGGGCATTACCGTACTCAGTACAGATTTTCAGCTTATGGGAAGAAAAGCTGCTGACTTTGTATTGAATCGCAGGCCCGTGCAAGAGGTCATCGAGACAAAAATAACCTTACGTAAATCTTTATAACATGAATCCTACTAAGAGATCCATTCAATTCCGGTGGTTTATCCTAGTGCTACTTTTCCTTGCCACTACCATTTTGTATATAGATCGCGCTGCCCTGGGAATACTGGCTCCCGATCTTCAGAAATCCATTGGCTGGAGCGAAGAGCAGTATGGGTATATCAATACGGCTTTTATGATCGCCTATGCCATCTGTTTCCTTCTGATGGGATCTGTCATAGACCGGATCGGTACCAAAAAGGGTTACCTGCTCTCCATTGGGATCTGGAGTGTGGCCACAGCAGCGCATGCGCTGGCTGGAAGATGGATCGGATTTGCCATAGCCAGATTCAGCCTCGCAGTGGGACAATCGGGTAACTTCCCCTCAGCCATTAAAGCGGTTGCTGAGTGGTTCCCAAAAAAAGAAAGGGCGCTGGCGGTGGGTATTTTTAACGGGGGGGCTAACATGGGAACCATCCTGGCACCTCTGATTATTCCAGGACTGGTGCTTTTGGCAGGCACCTGGCAGATAGCCTTTCTGTGGACCATTCCCATCAGTCTCCTTTGGATGGTGCTGTGGTTTTTTAACTATAAACGTCCTGAGCAACATAAACGGGTCAGCAGGGAAGAACTGGCCCATATCAATAGCGATTCGGACGAAAAGGAAAATGAGGAGCGCGTGCCATGGAAGGCAATTCTGCCTCACAAGGGAGCCTGGGCCATTGCTGTGGCCAAATTTATGGCCGATCCCATCTGGTGGTTCTACCTCTTCTGGGGAGCCAAATTCCTCAATGAAAAGTTTGGAGTGAACCTGAAAGAGATCGGACTTCCTTTTTTTACCATCTACCTGGTTTCATGGGGAATGGGTGTATTGTTGGGTGGATTCTCGTCCAGGTTGTTAAAGAGAGGGGCGAGCATAAACAGGGGGAGGAAAATTGGAATGCTGGCCTGTGGTATTTGTGCCATTCCTGTAATTTTTGTTCCCCATACCGATTCCTTATGGCTGGCCGTGGTCTTAATATCCCTTGCTGCCGGAGGACATTGTGGATGGTCGGCCAATGTATTTAGCCTGATGTCAGATATTTTCCCTAAAAAGGCAACAGCTTCCGTAGCCGGATTCGGAGGCTTCTGCGGAGCTGTTGGTGGAGCTATTACAGCCTTTGGAGTGGGGAAAATCCTGCAGAATGTGGGAGTGGACGGGTATGCCATTCCCTTCCTGGTAGCCGGGTGCGGATACCTTATAGCCCTGTTGGTCATTCACTTGATTGTGCCCAAGATTGAACCTTTGAAATTATAGAAATGACTGGAAAAGAGAGAGTAGCTTTAGCTTTGAATTTTGAAGAAGCCGACCATGTCCCATACGACCTGGCAGGTACCACCGTTACCACGATTACCAAAAATGCTTATGTGGGAGCCATGAAGGCTCGTGGAATGAGTCCAGAGTATGAGCACGAGGAGGTGGATCCCATTTCACAGATAATCACCCCGGTAGAGGAGAACCTGTTGAAGCTAAGGTCCGACACCCGTCGGATCGGTTCCATGCGCATCCCGGAATACCATTCACGGAAACTTGTAGAGGGAAAAAAAACACAGGTAAACGATTACTACGGTTGTGACTGGGAAATGGTGGAGGGACATGATCTTTACTTTAACCAGAAGAGCTATCCCCTGGAGGCCTATGCTACTATGTCTGAGGGATTGCCTCATCTTCCACGTCCCGACTGGCAGGACTATACCCGGATCTTACGCAAAGATCTGGATATTCAAATTCAGAAGGTGGGTGACTTTTGCGGGGTGGCCGACAGAAATACGGCTGGATTTACAGAGAATTCGGTCCGCATCAGGGGCTATGAAAACTGGTACATGGATACGGTGATGGATTACCAGGGGGTGGACCGGCTCATTCAGACCATCCTGGAGGATAAAATTAAATATTGGGATGAAGTGATAAACTGGGCCATTGAAAAAGGCCATGAAAAGAAAATCCAGGTGATCTCGGAGTGCGATGACCTGGGAACACAGAGCTCCACCATCCTCGATCCCGATACACTGAGGACCCTGGTGATACCCAGGATTAAAACCCTTTTTACCCATGTGAAGAAAAGGCTGCCGCATGTGAAGACTTTCTTACATACATGCGGATCGGTCCGCGTATTGCTGCCTGATCTTATTGAAGCCGGACTGGATATCCTCAACCCGGTGCAGTTCACAGCGGCCAATATGGACCTGGTGGAGCTGAAACTCGAATTTGGTAAGGACCTCACTTTCTGGGGCGGAGGCGTGGATACGCAGTCCACCCTGAACAACGGAACCCCCGAAGAGGTGTCCGACCAGGTGAAGAGGATCATCGATATTCTTGCTCCCGGAGGAGGCTTTGTCTTTGCACCGGTGCATAACATCCAGGATGATGTGAGCCCTGAAAATTTCTGGGCCATGTGGGATACCCTGCAGGAATATGGAAAGTACTAAGAACTTAAACAGCTGACATGAGGAAAACTGCATTGGGCAAGAGCGGAATTGAAATCTCAGTTATGGGTCTGGGAACCATGTATTTCGGATCGAAAGTGGAGGAGCGGACCTCTTTCCGTTTAATGGACCTCTACCTGGAGCATGGGGGGAATTTCATCGATTCGGCCAATAAATATGCCAGTTGGTTTCCAGGATGTATGGGTGGTGAGAGTGAAAGATTAATCGGGAAGTGGTTAAGGCAACAGGGTCAAAACGGGGATCTGATCCTCTCTTCAAAAGTGGGATTTTCATACGGTGATATACCCAGGTCACTGAAAAAGGAGATCATCATATCGGAGTGTGAGCTTAGCCTTGGCAGGCTGGGGGTGGAGACCATTGATCTCTATTTTGCCCATGCCTATGATGAATATACACCCATAGAGGAGACCATGGAAGCCTTCTACAGATTGAAGAAGGCAGGGAAAATCCGGTTTGCCGGGGCGAGTAATTACATGGGTTGGAGGCTTGAGGAGGCTAATGGTGTAGCTGCATCACAGCAATGGGAAGGATATTGCTGCTTGCAACAAAGACACACATACCTGGAGCCTTCGGTGAGAGCAGGTTTTGGTAACCAGTCGGTCCTTACTCCTGAAATCGTTGATCTGTGCACAAAGAGGAAGTTGGCCATCATGGCCTATTCGCCATTGCTGGGTGGGATTTACGGAAAGGAGGGCGCTGATATCCCACCTCAATACCAGTCACTTGCATCCAGCCAAAAACTGGCCTCCCTCAGGGAACTTGGTTCTGATACAGGCTATTCTAACAACCAGCTGGTTCTCTCCTGGATGCTCCACAGTATCCCGGTGGTGATCCCCCTGGTGACAGGCAGCAATGAGCAACAACTGAAAGAGAATCTTGAAGCTGCCGCTATCAAATTGTCTGAGGAGGATATGGAAAAACTGGACCTTCCTGTGATCAAAGCCAACAAATAAGAAAGCGGTGAAAAAAAGAAGCACAAATCAATCATTTTATTCTACTTCAGGACCACGGCAGCCAGGTACATTTCCGAAATATCCGAATACGTCAACTATAGAAATCAAATATCGGTTAAAGAGATCCGCAATAAAGTTTTTCCGGGATAACGATCATTGGGTGGATTTCCTGCCACATGGCAAAACTAAATATGAATAAAGCTGTTATGGGCTTTCCTCTTTCAGCTTTTCAGAGATAACTACCAATCCAGCACCTCTTCTCCGGCTGTGGCCAGGGTTTGGGTAACCCAGTCAGCCCCGGACAACTCCTCAGATGAGAATGATGTGGTCAGGGCCAGTACCTTTGCCCCGGCAGCCTTCCCGGCGGCCACACCGCTAATGGCATCTTCAACGACCAGGCAACAACCAGGGGCCACACCTACCAGCTGGGCCGCCTTTAAAAAGATATCCGGAGCGGGCTTTTTGTGTTCAATATCCAAGCCGGTAACTATGGCCTGAAAAAGGCCTCGACTCAGTCCAATCTCATCCAAATTGATATTTACTTTTACAGGATCGGCACTGGAGGCTACAGCCAGTTTCAATCCCCGCTCGAGGCAGGAATTGATAAAATCGTGTACGCCCTCCAGGGGATTCAGCTTGCCTCTGACCAGATCTGCATAGATCTTATAGGTTCGTGCTTTATCTTCTTCCAGCTTAAAGGGAATCCGGTGTTTCTCTGCCACACCACCCAGGTACTTGTTTTCTCCCATACCGGTAAAAGGCAGAAAGTCCTCAGGGTGCACCACATACCCTTTTTCCTGAAACATCTGAATAGCCGCATGGCGAATGTGCTCCTCGGAGTCCACCAATACCCCGTCCATGTCAAAAAGCACAGCTTCAATTAGTGGCTTGTTTATCATGCTTATTGTTTTAATTCTGTAATAATAATGGTTTTTTCCCATTAGGTGCGAGTCGCCATGAATGAACTTCAAAACCAATTTCTTTGGTCAGGTATGTCATCTCACTCTGGGATTATCGTGCTATAGAGAAAAAGCTTGAGTCATGAATCTGCCATTTTGTGTAAATTAAGGCACATTTTGGATATTGATTGGGTGCCAATCATTTTTTAAGTTTGAGAAACTGGAATTGAAAGAGTTGAATTTTACGCTTTTATAATCATGGCTACAATTAGCGCATTACAAATAAAAACGAACATTAAAATGAGATCACATTGCCGCCGACTTTTTTTAGCCTCCATGCTTGGAATAGCTGCCGTCTCGGGGTTTGCTCAGACAGAAAAGCCCAACATCATTTTTATATTGACCGATGATCAGCGTTGGGATGCGATTGGGTATTCGGGCAATGACATTATTCAAACCCCTGAAATGGACGACCTTGCGGCGCAGGGAACTTATTTTCGAAATGCCCTCGTCACTACACCCATATGCTCTGCAAGTCGCTCAAGTATTTTCAGCGGCTTGCACGAGCGTACCCATAAATATACCTTTCAAACCGGGAACATACGCAGTGAATATATGGCACAGTCATATCCCTTATTACTCAGGAAGGCAGGATATTACACCGGCTTTTACGGCAAGTTCGGGGTGAACTATTCGGAGAAAGACCAGCTCTTTGATGTGATGGAGGACTATGACAGGAATAACAGCTACCCTGATTACAGAGGCTACTATTATAAAACACTGGGCAAAGATACGGTTCATCTGACCCGTTACACAGGACAAAAGGCACTGGATTTTATAGAAAATGCCCCTTCCGATCAACCGTTCAGCCTATCCATTTGCTTCAGCGCTCCACATGCCCATGATGGCGCTCCCCTTCAGTATTTCTGGCAGGAGGAACCCGACCGCTTATACCAGGAGATGGAGATGCCTGGCCCCGAATTGGCAGATGATAACTATTTTAATCAGTTGCCCAAACCTGTACAGGATGGATTTAACCGCCTGCGGTGGACCTGGCGGTATGATACCCCTGAAAAGTACCAGCACAGCGTAAAAGGTTATTACCGAATGCTCAAGGGAATTGACCTGGAGATTGCTAAGATCAGGGAGAAACTAAAGGAGACTGGACAGGATACAAACACGGTGATTATCCTGATGGGCGACAATGGATATTTCCTTGGGGAACGCCAGATGGCCGGAAAATGGCTGATGTATGACAATTCTGTGCGGGTACCCCTGATCGTATATGATCCTCGGGTAGAACAGCATTACGAGATAGAGGACATGGCTCTAAATATCGATGTTCCTGCCACAATGCTGGATCTGGCAGGGGTGGAGCAACCCGCAACGTGGCAGGGCAAAAGTTTGCTGCCAGTTGTAACTGGCCAGGACCGGTCTCTGCATCGCGATACCATATTGATTGAGCATCTCTGGGAATTTGATAAAATACCACCCAGTGAGGGGGTGAGAACAAATGACTGGAAATACTTCAGGTACATCAATGACAAATCTTCAGAGGAGTTGTACCACCTGGCCACAGATCCCAGGGAAACCAAAAATCTGGCAGAAAACCCGGAGTATAAGGCAGTCCTGGAGGAATTACGGGCTAAAAACGATGAGCTTGGTCAGACGATATGCCGATCCCTATTCCGGGATTCCATCGGGCTTAAGCGTTGAGTTAATCAGGGATCCCCGCTTCACAGAAATCCAGGATGCCCGGCCTGAGTTCTCCTGGATTGTGCCTGAGGAGGCGGTGATTCAAAAGGCTTATCAGGTGCTGGTTTCCTCCAGAATAGAGCTGGCCGGGAAAAATATTGGCGACCTATGGAATAGCGGACAGGTAAGAAGCAAGCAATCTTCCGGTATTGAATATGAAGGGGCGGAGCTGAAGGCAAAAACAAGTTATTTTTGGAGGGTTCGGGTATTTGATAAGGATAATCGTCTTTCCGAATACTCGGAAATACAGGAGTTCAAGACAGGATCTTTTGTTCCGTCTTCGATTTCAGGCAATTATTTCCAGATTGAAAGGATTGCACCCCAGAACTTTGTGAAAAACAGAGATGGAAGCTATCAGGCCGATTTCGGCAAAGATGCCTTTGCCACCCTGGAGCTCAACTATCGGACGAAGAAAAGCCGGACACTCACCATTCGATTGGGTGAAAAACTGTTGGATGGAAGAATTGACCCCAATCCGGGCGGAACCATTCGTTATCAGGAAGTAAAACTCAAAGTGACACCTGATAAAGAAAGCTATCAGATTGAGTTGATCCCGGACGAGCGCAATACAAAACCGCAGGCCATTGCTTTGCCCGATTCCTTTCCTGTGCTGATGCCATTTCGCTACGTGGAAATATCAGGGGCCAAGGATTTACAGGCAGAAGACCTCACCCAGGTGGCTTACTTCAACTATTTTGACGAGTCGACCAGCGCCTTTTCCAGTTCAGACGATATTTTGAACCAGGTATGGGAGCTCTGCAAATATTCCATCAAAGCCACCACTTTTGCGGGTTATTATATAGATGGAGAGCGGGAAAGAATCCCCTACGAGGCAGATGCCTACCTGAATCAGCTGAGCCACTATGCGGTGGACAATGAGTATGCCATGGCCCGGAAAACCATTGAATATTTCATGCAATATCCTACCTGGCCCACCGAATGGCAGCTTCATATGGCCCTTCTGTTTTACCAGGATTACATGTATACAGGCAACCTGGAACTCATTGAGGAATATTACGAACCATTGAAACATAAAACCCTGATGGCACTGGCCAATGAAGAAGGGATTGATCAGTACATTATCGCCCGCTCACAATGGGGAACTGATGAAAGATCTGGGTTTTGCCGATACGACCATGCGTCTGAGAGACATTGTGGACTGGCCCCAGAAAGGCGGATTTGGAGGAGTGATGGGAGAGACGGATGACTTTGTATTTATGCCCATAAATACGGTTATCAACAGTTTCTATTACGGGAACATGGTGATTATGGCAGAGTTTGCCAGTCTGCTAGGAAAGACTGAAGAAGCATTGGCGTTTCAGTATGAAGCTGAACAAAGTAAAGAACTCCATGAATAATCAACTTTTCAATAAGGAGTTAGGATATTATGTGGATGGAGTGGGGACAGCACATGGATCCTTGCATGCCAACATGCTTCCCCTGGCCTTTGATATGGTCCCGGAAGGGTATAAAAAAGGTGTATCAGATTTTATAAAAACCAGAGGGATGGCCTGCAGTGTATATGGGGCACAATACCTGATGGAGGCGCTTTACAATGCGGGCGAAGCAGATTATGCCCTGGAATTGATGACCGCCACCGATGACAGAGGCTGGTACAATATGATCAAAGCAGGATCAACCATCACCATGGAAGCGTGGGATATGAAATACAAGCCCAATCTGGACTGGAATCATGCCTGGGGAGCAGTGCCGGCGAATATCATACCCCGGGGATTGTGGGGCATCCAACCCAAAACTCCGGGATTTGGACTGGTATCTGTCCAACCTCAAATGGGATCCCTGGAAAGCAGTTCCATTAAAGTACCCACCATTAAAGGACAGATAAAGGCAAAGTTCGAAAAACCAGGAGCACGTTTATCCAGATACACCATTGACTTGCCTGCAAATATGGCAGGTGAATTTGAAATGGACTTTTCACCACAGGCTGTGGTAACACGCAATGGAGAAGTTGAAAATCTTTCGTTTGGATCCATCCGGCTGAGTCCCGGCAAAAATGTAATAGAGGTTAAAATCAATTCATTTTAAGCTCATCCATCTCTATGGAAATCCACCTTAGTTTCGTGCTCCGAATACCAGGGTTTGGCAGAGATAACTCCTGATTTATGGTGCCCGAGGATTTTTACCACTTTGGTTTCCCCGGGGAAGAGATCGAAATAGTTGTCTTCGAAGAACCAGCCCAGTTTTTCGCCATCCGCATTCCCACCAGGTTGATGTTGCGGGCAAACTTATCTGTGGTGATGACCAAAGCGTTATTATCAACCTTCACATTCAGCCTGGCATCCGGGAAGATGCATCTGCGCTCAATATCGGCCAGTGCATTGGTGCGTGCAATAACCTTACCGTCATTGGCTGTCCATTGTGGCAAAGAGGATATGTTCCTTTCGGAATGCCCTGATTCCTGCCTCATCCAGGCGTACCACCACTTTCGATTTGCCGGGTTCAAGGGTCACTTCCCTGACAATTTCCTTTCTGAATTCGACTTGCTGAAGGTGGTACAGTTGGATTTTTACGGTTCCGCTCACCGCTTCTGTACTGTCATTTACTGCCCACAGGTAGATGTATGTTCCTATGTCAAATGATAGAATAACAGGGGCATAAGCAGCCCGCAAGGTATAGTAAACATGATAGGGTTCCAGGAAATAATCGACTTTGGCACTGTAAATGGAAACCCATGAATCGTTGTATTTCCAGACCAGATAGCCTCCGCAACAACGGCGTTCACTATCTTCCGTGGCAGGGCGGCCTCTGCGTTGACGTTCAATCACATCCCTGTAATAGACACCTTCGGCCATCCCGATCCGGTTGGCCAGAGAGGCCGCATCGGTGGCATCGTAAAACTGTTCCACGGGACCCGTTTTTTTCCAGCTTTCAGCTGCTGTAAACATCCGCCAGGTATCGGGGTAGGGATTCATATTTCCATGCAGTGCCAGGGTGGTGTACCCTTCCGGGCAAATTTCTTCGGGCAGCATGAATTTTTCCATGCTCTGAAGGGTCGGGCATGAAATCCGGGTGTCTTCACTGGCAAAGTTCAAATAGTCGTAGCCCGGAACATACCACATATTGGTGTATCCATTGGTGCTGCCTTCCCGCGGTTCGTTTGCATTTTCCCCACCGTAGGGTGCGGAAGGGGTGTAGTACCGGTCGGGATCGAGTTCCTTACAGACCTGCTCCCACAGCCTTCGGCCGCTGCAAGTCCGGGCCAGGGGCCCTTGTCGGTAAAATCCTTGTTGTAATCTTCATGCCACCACATGGCAGCTTCGTTGATGCCACACCACAGCAGGATGGAGGGGTGATGTTTCAGCCTTATCAAAAATTTCCTGGCCTTTTTCTGAGCTTTCAGGTATGTTTCCCTGCTTCGGTGTTAAAATGGCATTTTGGTAAAGTCCTGCCAGAGGAGAAATCCCCTTTCATCGGCCATTTCATAAAACCGGTCGTTGGGGGCTTCCACCTGTCCCCAGATACGGAATGCATTGAAATGGGCATGTTCAGCCAGGTCGAACAGACCTTCCATCCGTTGCTGATCCCAGACCTCACTCAACAGATCGGGCGTTACCCAGTCGCCCCCTCTGAGAAATACCGGTTTCCCGTTTACCAGAAAGTGAAGGTTTTCGGGCATGGTGATTTTCCGGAAACCAATGGTCCTGAATTCCTTTTGATGTACTTTGCCTGAGGACAACAACGAAATTTCGGCTTTGTATAGATTTTGATCGCCGTAAGCCCTTGGCCACCATAGTTCTGGATCTGAAACCTCCAGTATTGATTTAAGGCTGAATGTGCCCTGGTTCACTTTTGTGGACAGCTTGGATTTGGCTACTTCTTTGCCATCAGGTCCAAGCAGACGAACCTGTATGTTCACCTTTTTGAACCGGCTTTTTCCCGAAACAGCCAATGATAACTTTACCCTTGGTGAAGGTGTCATTCAGTGAAAAATCAGTGATGATTTCCTCCATCAGGTGGCCATCGGTTCGTTCCAGAATGACCTCACCCACCATGCCTGAAGTATATAGCATGGGATTGGGGCCCAGGTAGGTGCCATTCTTTTTCCGTATAGCCGGATCCGGCTGACCCGGCTTTGCGTCCGGGGCTGCTTTTTCAAAATGAAGCACCAGTTGGTTTTCCGGGTTTAATTTTCCTGTGACATCCAACACCAGAGGATGGGCCTGGTCGGAATGGCTGGCAAGCAATTCGCCATTCAGATACACCTTTACATGGCCTTTTAATTCCTTAAATACAAGGCGCTGCTCTCCAGAGGGATTATCCGCCTTGAATTTGACGGCATATACCCAGTCTTTTTGAGATACCCAGTAGCACTTCTCCATTCCCAAAGGTTTCCAGGGTTCTTCAATCTTTTTATGATGAAGCAGGATTCGGTGTGGCATGGCCGGGACTGAGGGAATATTCAGCCATCCCATGCTTTCATCTGCAAGGTCCATTTCGGCCAGTTGTCCGGGGCTTAATGAACGCACCGGATCCAGGGCTTTAATTTTCCAGCCCTCCGATAAAAGCGTGTTACCCACGATGCCCGAATTCACTTTTATACCTGGGGAAGCAAATAATGAGCCTGGTAAGATGCTGGATAAAACCAGGGATCCGCTCAACAGGGCCGATTGTTTTACAAAATGTCTGCGGCTTACCTCATGATTTCCAGAGGCAAAAATTTCATTTCCCATGTCCGTATCTATTTTGTTATTATTTCGAGATAAATGATTTAAATTCACTGACTTTGGCAATGTTATCGGGATACTGGGTATCAATTTACACCTTTTAAACACTCTGCACTTTGACCACCCCTTCCCGGTAAGCTTCCAGCAAGCTATTCAGGTTTTGAATCTGCTCGCGGAGATTGGCTCCAATATCGGTATCACCCACCCGAATCCGGGTAATGGCATGTTCGATCATACTGCGTGTGGAGACAATATCCTCTTCATCCAGGATGGCTTTGCGTCTCGATTCAAAAGGGGCGTGTGCTGCAAGGATTAAACTGTATGAATCGTAAATCAAAGTATAGCCTGCAATGCCGGTCACTTTCTGATAGGGTTTCGACATTCCCCCATCGATGACAAAGAGTTTCCCATCTGCCTTTACAGGGCTTTCCCCTTTTGCTACTTTTACCGGAACATGCCCGTTCACTATATGCGACACCTCCGGATCCAGACCAAACTCCTTCAGGATGCGGCAGCAAGTCTCCTTGTCGTCGCGCAGTTTATAATAGGTATTGCTCTCTTCACGCTGCGCTTCTTTGTCATTCAGAAAGTAACGCTCGAAGGTGGCCATCTTCTTTTTTCCAAACAGCGGAGAATCGGGACCACTCCATAAATACCACATGTAATCGCGATCCTTTCTCATTTTATCGTGCTGATGGCGATTAAAATAAGCACGTCTCGAAATCTGGTCAAACTGTTCGCAGAGTGATCTCCCGTGGTATTTCTTTCCATGCAGGGTCATTTCCTTGAAATCGCCACTTTCATCCAGGGGAATGCATCCGTGGTAGAGCAGGTTTGAATTATGGACCAAAAAAGTACTTCCCTTGGTAAAGAGGGTTTTGATATGCCGTTCAAGCTTCTCACAGTTTAAAAAGGAGAATTGAAGCTTCTCCATTAATTCCAGTTCTTCGGGGGTCAATTCATAGGGATGGGACGGATCTATGGTGGGAAAGCGTTTGTCGCTTAACTCCAGCTGCCTGCCATCCAGGGCAATGCTTCCTGTCTGGTAATCGATCAGATCCAGCAAAAGGCGGTCCTCCATATGCAGTTCCGGATTTCGTTTGTATGATCTCCCCGGCCAGCTTCATTTCAATGATCGAAATGGCTTTGTGCATTTTACTGATCAGTTTAATATGGGTGGATCCCAGGTTTTCTTCAGGAGTTTGGATGGGTATAAAAGATTTACAGGGATCGCCTTCATAGGTTTGCATGGCAAAAGTAGCCAGGGGCATCAGGTTAATCCCATAGGCATCTTCCAGGGTATCCAGGTTGTTGTATCGGGCACTCAGACGTATTACCGTGGCTATGCTGGAGCGGATTCCAGAGGCTGCTGCCATCCATAGAATATCATGATTCCCCCATTGTATGTCCACCGAATAGTGATCGTGTATCACATCCATCACTTTGTCGGCATAAGGTCCGCGATCGAAGATGTCTCCAATGATGTGCAGGCGGTCAATCAACAATCGTTGGATGAATTTGCTGATGGCCATGATAAAGCCATGGGCCTGTCCCACCTCAATAATAGCCTGAATGATGCTGTCGAAGTACTTCTCTTTTTTCTCAGTGGGCTCATTCAGAAGCTCATCAATGACATAGGCGAAATCTTTGGGCATCGCCTTTCTAAGCTTGGAGCGGGTATACTTATCGGCCGATACACGTGCTACCTCAATGAGGCGACGAATGGTCAATGAATACCATCCCTCCAGGTCCTCTTCCTCTTTGGCAATCAATTCCAGTTTCTCTTCCGGGTAGTAGATGAGTGTAGCCAGCTGGCGTTTGGTTTTTTCAGCCAGAGAATGTGCATATACATCCTCTATCTTTTTACGTACCATCCCTGAAGCATTCCTCAATACATGGCTGAAGGTTTCATACTCCCCATGAATATCGGTCAGGAAATGTTCCGTGCCCTTAGGCAGGTTTAAAATGGATTGAAGGTTTATGATTTCCGTGCTGGCAGCCTGTACGGTAGGGAATTTTTCCGCAAGCAGTTTCAGGTATTTAAGTTCATTCACGCCGTAGTTTCTTTCAGGGCCTCCCTCTTTCACACTCTCCTTAGGTATCATATGGATTTGTTCTTTTGCTTTGTAATATCGGAAAATGAAGCGTGAGATGCAATGCCTTTCTAATCCCCTGAATAAAAATCAAAAGTGCAATTTTGCTAAGCCACTGCCTTTCGATGCTTATGAAAATGATTATCTTAGAAAAGTCATTTAATCCTTTTTTCAAACCAAAATATCCCAATATGAATGCAAATATGACCAGAACCGTTTTTGTTTTGTTTTGTGCAGTTGTTACTTCAAGCATGCTTTCAGCGCAGGAAGAGTTCCCGAAGCCAGGTCAGATGAAACCTAATATGTCAGAGTTCTGGCTTCCTCAACCAGACATTGTCACTCCTGGAGATATGGCCTCTGTTGAAGCAGTTCCGGCTCCATCTGATGCAGTCGTTTTATTTGATGGCAAAGACCTGTCCGCCTGGAAGAGTAGCAGAGAAGGAGAAGCCAAATGGATCGTTTCTGATGGTGTATTTACCGTAAAAAAGGGAACAGGGGACATCGAGACAAAAAAGCATTTCAACGATTTTCAGCTCCATTTGGAGTGGAAAGTCCCCGCATCCATTACCGGAAAAAGTCAGGCTCGTGGCAACAGCGGGGTTTTCCTGCAAGGAATATATGAAGTTCAGGTATTGGACAACTATGGAAACAAAACCTATGCTAATGGTCAGGCCGGGAGCATCTACAAACAATCAGCTCCCCTTGTAAATGCCATGAAAAAACCGGGTGAATGGAATGTGTATGATATCATCTATAAAGCTCCAACCTTCAAACCTGATGGCACCTATCGCACCTACCCTTTTGTAACTGTTATTCACAATGGGGTCCTTGTGCAGAACAATACCAGGATAAATGGTACCACGCCCTATATTGGATTTCCCCAGGTTGAGGAGCATGGAGCCGGTCCCATTAAGCTTCAGGACCATGGCGACCCCAGCGAAGCCATTAGCTTCAGAAATATCTGGATCAGGGAATTATAGCGCAATCCCATAAGTTAGTTTCACAATGATCTGGTTTTGATCCTGCTGCCACCTGTCGGTAAGCTCGGGTTGAATGTTGTGCTTATAGACGATGTAAGAGATCTCCCAGGGGCGCAAAAGTCCATCTGAGCCTGGAGTAACTCCCCACCGAGTTTGATTCGTTATCATACTGTACAAAGAGGCTGATGTTTAGATCTGAGCTGATATTCAGTGCGGTACGGGCTGAAATCAGTTCCTTATTGAAGTCTCCTGCTGGTATCCTTCCGATGTTATTTTCATAGGTGAATTCTAATACCAGGATTGACATAAGTCTCCAATTCAGAAGCAGAGCAATCTGATCCAGCCTTCCCCCATAAAAACCACCAAACCTGTATGAGGCTTTTCCATTAAGGGCCCTTTTACTGGCTGTTGAAGCTTCTGCCTGATAACGCGTCCAGTGATATGCTCCAGGCTCAATGATTACTCCATCAGAGATCTCAAATGGATTTTTGAGAAATTCACCCTGGGGTGATAAACTTAATTCACCCTGGTCTCCACTTTCCAAGCTGGCATTGAAAGGTGTGATTTGTACCTGGTAACTTTCCCACTGATTATCCAGATCGGTATCGAGTGAAGGCATGATCTGAAACCTGTACTGACGGATTAGCCTGCTATCTGGGCGAGGTTTGAAATCCACTTTGGTCGAGTAGCTGTTAATTCCTCTTCTGCTGACAAATCCCATGGATGGATCAAAGGCGTCGCCCACCCGTCGGTACTGGACAAACCAGTCCCACAGGTCATTGGGGTAATCAATTTTAAATCCCACAGCGGTTTTGTCCCCTTCCAGACCTTCCCGGTTATTCACCATACCCCAGGCACCCACCAGGAAGTTTTTATTGGACGCAAATGTGGAGGTCTGATATGTGAAATCAACTCCTGTGGTCCAGGCCTGATTTTGGCCCCCCGGATCACCCATGGTGGCAATCATACCCACAGAAGACTCTTTCAGTATGTTCTGTTTGATTCTGATAACCCCCATTTTAGTTCCCTGAACCAGCGAATCCACAGCTCCGGTCTGGGTAATCAGACTTCCGAAATGGGTATTTTTCACCTTCCCGTTTACTTTTCCACCCCAGGTGATGGGAACTTCATTGCCTTCATAGAGACCGATCTTGCGGCTGTAGAAGGGCATCAGAGAACGCCCCAGGCTTATCCCAAAATCAAATATGTCGGCTCCTTCCAGGAAGAACTGCCTTTTTTCAGGGTAAAGGACCGGGAATCTGGTGAGGTTCGTTTGTCTTGAATCTACTTCAGTTTCAGCAAAGTCGGTATTCACAGTTAGCTGGGCAGTTATATCGGTAGTGATTTTTTGGGTAATATCCAGGCTGGGCTTCCACTGGTAGTTCACAGGATCTTCTCCATCCTGGGTGGCTTTCCCAACCATCGAGACCCTGGGTGTTAATCCGATACCGGGATTAAAATGAGGCAGTTCTGTGAGAAGACCCGCATGTCTGGTTTGTCCGATGGTATAGTCCATGCTGATACCCGACCACCGGTTGAGTTCCAGCAAACGCTGGATTCGTCGCTCAATATTGAAGCCCCAGGAGTCCAGACTCTTGTTGTAGGTTAAAGTGCTAATGGGAATTCTTATTTCGGCCGACCAAAAATCACCATTTATCTGGGTCTTTGCATCCCAGGCTCCGTCCCAGTTAGAATTCTCAAACTCCCCGTTATGGGAAACCAGGGCATCATACCTGGCGGCAAAGGGATTGATAGCAAATATATATCCGTTCCTGCCATTGCTATATGTATCCAGGATCACCTTCAGGTAATCTTCATCCTCCAGTTCTGAGTCCCGGGCTTTGGAAAAGGCCACAATTTCATTTGGAGAATCGTCAAAGCATTTAATTCCCAGGTAGATATTTTTTGGGGTGACCAGGATTTTTACCACTGTGGGGTAGGTAGGGTTTCCATTCTCGGTGGGCTCGATCATCCTTAGGGACGTGATGGAATCGGCTTTCAACCAATCCTCCTCGCTCAGCCAGCCGTCCACCCGGATAGCCTCGACTGCTGCAACACATTTGATGCTGGGCTGCTCTGCATCCTGTCCAAAAGCAGTCAGCACAAGCATCAATAAACTTAGTCCGGTGGTCCAGTTCCTTATTTTCATTTGAGCTGCGAATTTAATCATTCATTGAAGAATACTTCCATAGATGCGGATATGTAGCTAAGAAATCTTGAATAGGTGACCCTTTGGGGGCATTGCATTCGGGACTCGCCATTGTATTGGAAATGTAAAATTTCGAATAATAAGTGTATCTTTGTCAGGATTTTAGATTTGACAAAACTGCGCTTTCAATTTCTCAGTCCTTATTTCAGGACAGAATACCACAGCTCTATTTATTAAATCCAAGTTTTAAATAACTGCTAACGGGGGGAATTCCGTTGGCAAATAATAATCATTAATTTAGAAATTTACGATGAACATTTATGTAGGAAACCTTGATTACAGGGTAGATGACCAGGACCTGGTCGAAGTATTTGAAGATTACGGTACAGTTAATGCAACAAAAGTGATTACTGACAGAGATAGTGGACGAAGCAAAGGATTTGGATTTGTTACCATGGATAGTAAAGCAGAAGCAAACAAAGCCATTGACGAACTTAATGGAGCCACTTACGAAGAACGTAAGATTGTGGTCAACGAGGCAAAACCTAAAAAAAGCAGCTTCTAATCAGACGCAGATTATTCTGCGAAAATACGAAGTACCCATTCCAGCCATTTTGGTAGGAATGGGTTTTTTTTGTGAATTACTCAAGCGTATTGACTCTGTCGAGTTCGCATACCGGTTTGAAGGATCAGCCTGAATTGGAAACAAGATGGAAAGTACCGGCTCAGTTCTGGATGACTATAAAAGTTTTGAGTAGGAAGGAGCAACTGAGGAAATAATTTTCGATCTTGGGATGGTTGAAAAAGAAAAGTATCACAAAAATATAGCGCAATGATGAAACGAAGAAAATTTTTCAAAAGGGTTGGTGTAACCACACTTTTCGGAAGTGTATTCACTCAAACCGCCATCTCCGGGGATACCTTATCGACCAAAACTCAGTTAAAAGGAGATGAGATCCAGCATATGGTAATCTTTAACCTTCCCTACAAGCCGGGTTCTTCAAAAGCAGTAAAGTTCCTGAATGACGGCAACCGTATCCTTACCGGGATACCCGTGGTCAGGGATTTCCAGGTTTTTCTTCAGGTAAGTTCAAAAAATGATTTTCAATATGGCTTTTCAATGGTGTTTACCGACCAGGACGATTATGACACCTATAACACCCATCCCGATCATGTAGCCTTTGTGGAAGAGCGTTGGATGAAGGAGGTGACCGATTTCCTGGAGATTGATTTTAAAGTGCCACAGTAACCTTAGGCCTTCCGGCAAAGAACCGCATTTAATCAGGAGTTGATTCTTGAATCTATGTATAAGGCCAAAACCTGGCAGGAGGCTCAACAAGAGGGACCCGCGCCCACTCTGAATACAATACCTATTCACATTACAATTGTGGGCTTGTGGGCATTGTACCTGCAAAGGAAAAGACTCCCTGATAGTGTTAATTAGTAGGGCTGCTGAATTCTAAAGGCTTTCTTCCTTTAGTTTCTCAGAAATGTAGACTTTGATTACGCTTTGCCTTGTTACACCAAGTCTCCGTGCAATGACATCCAACCTTTGAACCATCCATACCGGAAAATCAACGCTTATTCTGCGTTGCTCCAGCCCGGGCTGAGTAGCATGTTCCAGATCATAATACGCTGAAAGATCTTCATTTGCATCAAATCTTTCATCGAATTCAGAGGCTGTCATATATTTCTTTTTCATCTTTCCGTGATTTACGTACAGATATAGTTCGTGTTTTTCTGTTTCTGACTGTAAAGATTGCAGTCCAGAATTCCTGATTAAGCCTGGCAATTAAAATATATCTGGGCTCATCGATCCATTTTGCAGGAATTTCAATCCGACCAGGATCTTCACAGAGTCTTTTAGCTGTGATAAAATCAATCCCATGCTTAAGCTTGTTTGCTTCACTCTTTTTCTGATCAAATTCAAACATAGAATAATAATTAATGTAAAAATACAAATAAATGATGTAATAAATACACAATAAATGTACAATAATTATGTTGGCTGAAACAGAAACCGAGTTTCCGCTTCAGTCCCTCAGGTCGCGAAACGGAAAAAAGAAGCATAATTCCCATTTACCGCAAACAAAATATCATTCTGTGAATTGATCTCGCCGGGTAAAAGGAGTAATTTGCAGGCATAAACGTTATCTATGAAAATACTGACTTTCCCTGCTGCCATTTTGTCCCTTCTTTTAATTCTCTTTTCCTGCAGTCAAAAAGATTCACCGGAACGGCCCAACATCATCTATATCTATACGGATCAGCAAAGTGCATCCATGATGAGCTGTGCAGGGAATGAATACCTTGAAACCCCGGCTATGGATTACATTGCTGAAAATGGCATCAGATTCACCAGGGCTTATACCACCAACCCTGTGTGCTCGCCCGCGCGGGTCAGTCTGATGACCGGTAGATTCCCAGGTTATTTTTACGATTCAGGAGGAAACCAGGCCCGTGAGAATGGTGGATCCATGAAGATTCCCCAGGTATCGGAAGAAGTGGTCAACTCCACCCTGGCCGCATACCTGAAGGAGGCCGGGTACAAGCTCTTCTACGGTGGGAAGGAGCATCTGCCCCCTTCTCTGACCCCTGAAAACTTGGGCTTTACCGATATCAGCAACAATGAAAGAGAGGTATTGGCCGAGGAGGCTGCCAGTGTGATCAGGGCAAATCATGAAAAACCCTATTTCATGGTAGTTTCGCTGATCAATCCCCACGACATCTGTTACATGGCCATCAGGGATTTTGCTGAACCCGATCATCCCATCCTCCTGAATGGAATTACAGAACTGACCATGCTTGATTCAAGCTTACAGATTCCTGAAGGTGTAAGCGATGAGGAGTTCTGGGCCAAGCACGCGCCTCCTTTACCTCGAAATTTCGAACCCCAGGACGGTGAGCCGGATGCTATCAGGTCCATGCTTAGCCGTCGTGATTTCAGGATTAATGCCCGAAATAACTACACGGATGAGCAGTGGCGTATGCACCGGTATGCTTATTGCGGCCTCACCGAGGATGTGGACAGTCAGGTGCAAATCATCCTGGATGCATTGAAAGAGAGTGGTAAGGAGGAGAATACCCTGGTAATTTTTTCAAGCGACCATGGGGACATGGATGGGGCGCACCGGATGGAGCATAAAACAGCTCTTTATGAGGAAGCAGCAAATATTCCATTTATGGCCATGTGGAAGGGGCAGATCCCAGCCGGTCAGGTCAATGAAACTTCACTGGTATCTAACGGATTAGATCTGCTTCCAACGGTATGCGACTACGCTGGGATTAAAGGAGAATCCGATCCCCGGGGAAGAAGCCTTCGGGCTCTGTTTGAAGGGGAAAAAGTTCCCTGGAGAAAGACACTTGGGGTAGAGAGCGAGATTGGACGAATGGTGGTTTCGGAGGACAGGCATAAATACATCAGGTATGACGCAGAGGGTATCGAGGAACAACTATTGGATTTGAACCTGGATCCCTATGAAACCAAGCACTATACGCAGCAACCAGCATACAATAAAAAACTGAATGAAATGAGAAAAAATTTCGACCAGGAGTGGTTCCCGGGAGGGCCGGGAATTGACTTCAATCACTTTCCAAGCGTATCTATTTCCAACGATCAGGTACAAATGAAACTCTACCCTCCCGATCCGGATAGTGGATTGTACCGGGCCACCCGGTTTGACTGGTCGGGGGTAATCGGAAGTGTGAAATATAAAGGACATGAATACTTCGGATACTGGAAAAAGACTCATGATCCTTTCTTTCACGAGGATCTGGCAGGACCTGTTGAGGGTTTTATTGAACCGGGTCTGGGTTATGAAGAGGCTAAACCTGGAGAAGGATTTGTCAGAATAGGAGTAGGGATCCTGGAGAAAGAGGATGAGCCGGAATACAACTGGCAGAAAACATACAAGATACTGGATCATGGTCAGTGGATCATAGATCATGGTAAGGACTGGATCAGATTCATTCATAAGGTCCAGACAGACTTTGGTTATGCATATGCCTACACCAAAACCATCAGACTCAAAAATGACGGTTTTGTGATTGAACACACGCTTGATAACCTGGGAGAGAAGGCCATTGAAACGGATCAGTTTAACCATAATTTCTTTATGATCGACGGAGAGAGCAGTGGCAAAGCCTTTCAGCTTAGTTTCCCATATGAGATTCAGTCAGGAGATGATCCCAAAGACTATGTGGAACTGAAAGGAAAAGAACTCACATTCATCAACGATATAGAGAGTGGGGACCATGTTTTCCTTGCCCTGGAGGGTTATGGAGAGGAAGTAACTGATCATCAGGTAAAAGTCCTTAATCGGAAATCTGGAGCAGGTGTAAGCTTCTCAGTAGATAAACCCCTCCACCGCATGGTATTCTGGGCCTGTGAGACCACACTGAGTCCCGAGAATTTCATTTGGATCTCTGTTAAGCCCGGGAAGACAGAAAGCTGGACCTCAACCTACAATCTATTTGTCAATTGAGCAGGAATGGTTATGAAAAAAGGAGTAATCATTATTTGTACCGGAATCCTGATGGGACTCCATGCATGTTCCGGGGACAAAGCAGCGATTGTTGAACACCAATGGGACCACTCCATCAATTTCGACTGGAGATTTTCCAAAGGTGATCTGGCGGAAGCCATTGAAGCCGGTTTTGATGATGCAGAATGGGAGTCGGTCAACCTGCCACATGACTGGGCCATTTGTGGACCTTTCGGACCCCTGAAATCCTTTGGGGGCTCGGGAAAATTACCCTGGTGGGGAGAAGGATGGTATCGAAAAATTTTTGACCTTCCAGCAGAGGCCTCAGCTCAAAGGCTCCAGTTTCTCTTTGATGGAGTCATGGCCAATCCCACTATTTACCTGAATGGACAAAAAGTGGGATCCTGGCGATATGGATACAACTCTTTTTGGGTTGATGCCACCGATGCTGCAGTTTTTGGCGGATCCAATGTCTTAACCGTACATGCCGACACCAGGCAACATGGATCACGCTGGTACCCCGGAGCTGGTATCTACAGGAAGATAGGAATGAGACTGGTAGATCCGGTACACATCCCTGTCTGGGGCATCTATGTGACTACTCCCGAGGTTTCAGCTAAGCAGGCAAAAGTCAGGGCAACCATAGAGATCTCCAATTTTTCCGAATCAACCAAAGAGCTTAAACTCGAAATAGGAATCGTTGATCCGTCGGGGAACCTTGTGAAAAATGTTGAACACAGCCTTGGTATAAAAGCAGGAACCGAGTCAACGGAGGAGATTGAGGTGGATTTAACCCAGCCCTACATCTGGGATACGGAGCATCCATACCTCTATACCCTCACGGCCCGGTTGGTAGCCGGAAACAAGCTGCTTCATGAGGCCTCCTCCACTTTTGGTATCCGAACCTTTAAGTGGACCGCTGATGATGGATTTCACCTCAATGGGAGGAGGGTGCAGCTTTATGGAGTAAATCTTCACCACGATCATGGCCCTCTCGGTGCTGCATTTTTTCCAAGAGCCATGGAACGCCAGCTTGAGATCATGAAAGACATGGGAGTAAATGCCCTTCGCACCAGTCACAATGCCTGTGCACCCGAGGTGCTGGACCTGTGCGACCGGATGGGGATCATTGTCTTTAATGAGCTCTTTGATAAATATGGGACCACCGCCAGTGTGGAGTGCACTACGGGCGAATATGTGGATCAATATGCAGAAGCTGAGGTGAAGAATTTTGTTCGACGGGACCGGAACCATCCCTGCGTTTTTCTCTGGTCCATCGGAAATGAGATACCCGATATATTGACGAACACAGATGGCAGAGCCGTCGAACATGTAGCCAACATGGTGAACTATTTCAAAAAGTATGACAACACCCGTCCGACCACCATGGGCTGTCATATACCTTCCGTATCTGAAGGGGGAGAGCAGATCCTGGATGCCCTGGAAACTACTGGATGGAACTACGGCAGGAGGTATGTGTCTGCCCGGAAAGCATATCCGGAGATGCCCCTTATCTACAGTGAATCGGCCTCAGCATTCGGGACCCGGGGAGCTTATAAGCTTCCTCTCCCGGGAGCAAAGAACGATTGGACCGATGACGGAGAATTAAGCGCTTATATGCTTACGGCTGCCCGCTGGTCGGATATTCCTGAAATAGAATTTGAATACATGCGTATAGACACTTTTGTGGCAGGAGAGTTTGTGTGGACCGGATTTGACTACCTGGGGGAGCCTACTCCGGTTATGTTTCGCGATGATGAATGGTCAGATGGAAGGTTCAAACCGACCAGGGAAGGCTATGATGCACGAAGCAGCTATTTTGGCATTGTCGACCTGGCCGGTCTCCCCAAGGACTCCTACTACAACTACCGCAGCCTTTGGAATCAAAGGGACCATACCCTGTTTCTGTCACCACATTGGAACTGGGAAGGCCACCTGGGGGATCCGATCCCGGTGGTTCTCTATACAGATGGTGACGAAGCAGAACTGTTCCTGAACGGTAAGAGCCTGGGAAGAAGGAAGAAGATGGATCCGGATCTGGTGAAAACCTCCCGTTCCATGGCAGAAAGCCTTGATTATTCAGTGCACCTGGACGATCCCGAAAACCCATATTTTGAGATTGTGGATGCATACCGACTGCGCTGGCTGGATGTGCCCTATGAACCTGGCGAACTCAAAGCAGTGGTCTATAAGGGTGGAGAATTAATCGGTGAATTACAGGTGAAAACTGCTGGAGCACCTCACAGCCTCAGATTAACACCTGATCGCCAAAATCTGCATGCCGACGGAATGGATCTTTGTTATATCACCATTGAAATGCTGGATGCTGACGGAACAGTTTGTCCCCTTGCCATGGATACAATTGCTTTTGAAGTGGAAGGGGTTGCCAGTTTGATGGGTGTTGCCAATGGAAATCAGATGGGTCATGATGTGTTTACCGACAAGTCACATCCCTTGTTCTATGGCAAGGCAGTAGCAGTACTCCGCAGTATACCGGGGCAGTCAGGTTCTGCAACCCTTCGGGTAAATACGGCCCTGGGGATGCTTGGTGAGACCGTAGTGAAATTCTCTCAATAATTCCATTTAATATAATTATCATGAAAAAAACCTTGTTACTTGCCCTGATCCTTCAAGCCATGTCTGCAAGTGCCCAGGTCGTATCTAAAGTGGAATGGTGGCTCGATGAGCCATTTCGCTTGATACAAACCAACCTGCGCGAAATTGATGCCATTGATTTTGATATGGATGTCTATGTCCAATCCCTTCATGATATGGGAGCCAATACAGTACTGATCAATGTGGGAGGGATCGTGGGTAACTACTATACCGATTTGGAATACCACTGGCAGAATACCCACCTGAAATTCGACCTGATCAGGGAGGTGGTGGACCGTCTGCACAGGGAGGGAATCCGTGTAATTGGACGTTTTGATTTCAGCAAATTGAATGAAGCCTATGCTGCAAAAAATCAGGATTGGCTTTATAAAGGAGTAAAGGGTGAGCAGGTGAACTATAACGGGCAGGTGCATACCTGTGTAAATGGAGGATACCAGCAGGAGTACTCCCTGAAGATCCTGGATGAAGCACTTACTAAATTTCCCCTGGATGGAGTGTTTTTCAATATGATCGGTTATCAGACCCGCGATTACAGCCATGTGTATCACGGGATCTGTCAGTCGGAGGCCTGTCATAAACGATTTGCGGAATGGTCGGACGGACTGGACCTTCCCACAGAAGAGAGCATGGAGGATCCTGTATTCAGGCAATATCAGAAGTTCAAAAGTGAAACTTCCAGCGAACTCTTTTTCAGGATCCAAAGCCTGATCAAATCCCATGGGAATCACATTGCCATCAATACCTATACCCATGCCGGAACCGACTTCTACAGGAAGGAATCCAATTCTCACGCAAGTCTGTACGATGGTAAAATTACCTGGGAATATAGTGCTGCACACAATGTTAAGAGTACCCTTGGCTCCTGGAAGAATAAGCAGAGCAGCAATGCTGCGGTGCATTTTTATGGTTTTCCTGCACGACATTCGGCCGATGCCAGATGGCTTACCCAGCAAAGACTGGTGCAGAATATGATGTACGGAGGAGGACTGGATTTCTATTGCATCGGCAGGTTGGATAACCTGGAGGACAGGCCTGTACTGGAAAACGTAAAGGAGGTTTTCCAGTTTCATAAAGCACATGAGGATCTCTTTCATCATACCCAATCAGGAAACAAAGTACTAATGCTGCATGACGGGCTGACTGGCGGTGAATACAATGGCATTTTTGAGATACTTACCGAGAATCATGTACTTTTCGATGTGATGGAGCATTGGGTCCTGGGTAGCGAAGAGATGCCCAGTGAGCTATCTACCTACAAGGTGATTGTGTTGCCGGATATAGCCAGGCTCAGTGATGAGCAGTGTGTCCTGCTGGATAAGTTTGTGGATGGAGGTGGAAAACTTCTGGCTACAGGCTTACCCTCCACCAAGGACGAAATTGGGAATCCCATGGATAAGGTGCGGCTGAATTCCCTGGGAGTAAAACCCGAATATACGGCCTTCGATAAGGTTCAGGGAACCTACTTCAGGATCTTTGATCCTGATAAGAAGGTTCTTGGACCAGAAACATTCAAGGGATTTGACCTGGTCTATGCCTGGGAAAATGGGATGCTTTGTGAACCGCTGGAAAGCGCTACGGGTTATCTGGGATTTATCCCTCCGGCCATGATTGGTCCCCCCGAGAAGTGCTATTATACGGAAGTTACTGAGATACCCGGACTGATCCACAATAGGTATGGCAAAGGGCAGACTGCACTGCTATCCTTCCGGCTGGGATCCATATACCACCATACCAGACATTACGGACATGCAGCCCTGGTAATGACTTCCCTCAATAAGCTGCTGGGATATGAACAGGACCTGAAGATGGTTGCTTCCCCCATGGTGGAGGTAACCCGCCAGATTGGACCGGAAAATGACTTTGAATGGTATGGTCTGCTTAATCATACAGGACAACTGGGCAATGCATTTTTTCAACCGCTTCCCATCCTTGAAACAGGCTTGAGCTTCAAAGCGCAGAAGAAAGTGAAATCGGTGAAGAGTCTTTCAGACAATACCAACCTGAACTTTCACCTGAACCAAGAGGGATGGGTAGATGTAGTTCTGCCGAAGCTGGAGAGCTATGATGTACTAATTGTGGAATATGAATAGTCCAAACAGTGCTAAAGAAAACCCATAATATTCTTGCAATAATTGAAACGGTTAGGAGCTGGTAAACAGTAAGATATGAAAAGAAGAGATTTTGTGAAAAGCGGGCTCGTGGCCACCACGGGAATCGTATTTATTGATTCATTCATGGGATGTGTAAATCCCACTCTGCAGGACGGTTCTGTAGATCAATATTTCAAAGGATTCCAGGATCCTCCGGCAGAGGCCCGACTTTTTGTGCGATGGTGGTGGAATGGAAACAGGCTTGCGGAGAAAGAGATTCTGAGGGAACTGGATGTGATGAAGGAGGCCGGCATAGGGGGTGTTGAGATTAATCCCATTGCTTTTCCTGCGGGTTCGGATCCTGTGGGGTATGAGGCACTCACCATTTTTGAAGAACGCTGGCTGGATATGCTTGCAGGTGGCACTTCAAGGGTGCAAAGGAGCGAGGAATCATCTGTGATATGATTGTGGGCTCAGGCTGGCCCTTTGGCGGGGAGTTCCTGGAAAAAGGGGATCAGACCCAGATGGTGACCATCGAAACCATTGACCTGAACGGAGGAGAAACACATCGGTTCAATATTGAAGAGCTTCTGCAGAGGGTGGATCCGGAAATTCACTCCCGGAACAAAACCGTTTACAGGGACCTGCAAATGGTAAGACTGGTACCCAAACAATCCGAAGGGTTTACCGAGGGAGAGGATCTGATGGACCATGTGGCCGATGGCGAGCTAAGCATCGCTGTGCCCGAAGGACAATGGGTATTGTACTATGTGGTAAAACTCACCGGGTATATGGCAGTAATCAATGGCTCCCCGGGTGCAGCCGGACCGGTACTGAATCATTATAGCAGGTCGGCCACCGAAGGATACCTCAATCGAATTTCAGAATATATCACAGGGAAAGTGGGTAATATGGGCGATCATATCCGGGCCATGTTCTGTGACAGCATGGAGCTGGAAGGAGCCAACTGGAACGACGATTTGCCACAAGAATTTGAAAGCAGAAGGGGATATTCTCTTGAACCCTACCTTCCTTTTGTGCTGAAGAAGGTGGGACATATGGGAAATCCACTGGAAGAGGAGTATGGAACCCAATTCTCCGATGAAGTAGTAGAACAGATCAAACGGGTGGAGCTTGATTTTTATAATACCCGGATCGAACTCTTTAAAGAACGTTTTATAAACACCTTCAACGATTGGTGCCATCGCAACAATGTACAATCCCGAATGCAGGCCTATGGCAGGGGCATGCACCCCCTGGAGGCCAGTATGGAGATCGATATACCCGATTGTGAGACCTGGTTGTTTAAGGATGTGGGAAGGGAGTATCCCAATACGGGCCTGATTGGAAGAGCGCCCAGAATGTGTAACAAGTATGTCTCCTCGGGAGCTGCACTGGCAGGAAAAAAACTGGTGGCGTGTGAAGAGATTACCAATACGGCCATGGCCTTTATGGCCACCCTGGAAAATATTAAAGTGGCAGGAGACCAGAGCAATATCTCGGGGGTAAACCACTCCATATTGCATGGATTTAACTATTCTCCTCCCGAGGCGCCTTTCCCGGGATGGGTTCGGTATGGAACCTTTTTCAATGAAAGAAACACCTGGTGGCCCTATTTTAGAAAGTGGTCCGATTATAAGGCTCGAATCTCTTATCTGTTGCAAAATGCGACTCCCAAGGCCAATGTGGCCATCCTTCAGCCCCTTACCGACCTCTGGTTGAAAATGGGGCCCCAAAGAGACCCTTTCCCTGGAAAATGGTACCCGGAGTATCAGAACAACCTGTGGGAGGTGATCCATCAGAATGGAGGCGGATGTGATTATGTGAGCGAAAACATCATCAATAAGGCGAAATTCGAAAAGGGTCGGATGATTTATAATCAGCGTGCCTATGACACACTGCTCTTGCCTGAAATTGAAACCCTGGATATGGAGACTGCCCATTCTATTGCAAATTTTGCCATGGCAGGCGGCCAGGTGGTGTTTATCGGGAAGAGGCCTTTTAAATCAGCTTCCTTTAAGGACATGACAGCGAGTGATGCCCTAATAAAAAAGGTGATTGAGGAAGTGATTGAGCAGTCAGATGGCAATGTTTTTGAAGTCCCATCTCCAGAGGGGAACCTGATTCAATGGTACGGTAGATTGCAGGATAAACTTGGAATAGCACCCTACGTAAAATTTGATCAACCCCAGGGCTATCTCAGCCAGTCCGCCTACCAACTTGATGGCAATAATCTATTTTTCATGGCCAATACAAGTTTAGCAGAAGATATAAGCGTAAAGGCTGAATTTGAAGAAGATTCTGGGTGGGTGCCCTGGATTTGGAATCCCGAAACAGGGGAGAGGCTGCGCTATCCCACCCAGGGAATGAGCAGCACACTTAGGCTTTCACTCCCACGGGCTACCTCAATGATCCTTATTTTTGAAAAAGATAACAAAGGAGCAGAGTTCAGCCCTTTGGAATACAAGGGGAGAGGCAAGGCAATCGATGGGCCTTGGGAGCTGCAACTGGAACATATGGACGGTGACAGATATCAAATGACAATGGACGAACTGGCTGATCTGTCCACCATGGAAGAGACCAGGCATTTCGCCGGAACGGTCTATTATAAAAAAAACCTGGTCGTTGATGACCCGGCTCATCACTATCTTGACTTGGGAAATGTCCAGGGTATCTCAGAACTCAGCATCAATGGAAAGATTTTAGGTACCCGGTGGTATGGTTCTCAGGTCTATGACCTGGAGGGTGCGCTGGAGCATGGAGAGAATGAATTGACCATCAAACTGACCACCATTACGGGGAACTACATGAAGGGACTTATAGAAAATCCAGTGGCACAAAGATGGACCAGTCACCAATCCTATTACCCCATGGGAGTCCTGGGACCGGTCATTTTTGCATGATAAACGGTTGAAATGTAGTTCCTTAGGTTCTTTATGCGCTAAAACCGCACTCTAGCCTTGACTATTTAATGAATTTCACCCATTCTAGCCTTGATAATCTAATTGTAATCGATTAACTCTAATGGTCAAGCTTGAACAAACCTGGTGGGATTTATCAGTGAAATGCTTGCACAGCTATCATTAAGCATTCTTTGACTTTCTGCTGTCCACTCCAATTCAAGAATGTTGGAGAGAAACAAATCCATGTATGATTTCTTTAAAATGCCCATGTTTACCATTGAGGTGAGTACTTTGGAAAGATGGCTGGGATCCTTTTCAGGAAATTCCGCAAAACATCCTTAAGGCGAAAAAAATTCTTGTTTTTGGCAAATAACTTCTTAATGATCGCCCACTTCATCTTAGAAAAGAATATGAATTGGCAAATAATTATACTATTCAGCCAATAGAAAATTAATATTTATCCCTGACAAGTTAATTTATAATCCGTAATAGCTAAATAACACAATAGAACATATTAATTACCTACAACCATTTTCAGGCACGCCAATGGTCCAGAATGGGTACATTTCTTGTAACTACCTTTTGGTATTGGTAGGTAGCTTGACAAAACCCGAAAGTGGGGATGAAATTTCTAATATCAACTGGTGGTCTGTATAACTTACCGTCCTCCCATATCTCTATTTATCCAATCCAAACCCATTATGAGATCACGGGACACCCTGTAAAGACAAAATCGCAGATCTATACCATTGAATATATACACTTTAACTAAGTGCAGTGCAAGGAGTGACGAAAACAGGAGCAGTATGGAAATATCAGAAGGAAATAACTAACTATCAAGCTAACAACCGGTCAGCCTCCTTTAACTGGGATCGCTTTGTCCCTCAATGGTTTTTATGCGGCCCTCTTGATCGTATTCCAGTTCGATGACCTTCAGACTGCGTAGCCAGGTCCTGCCTCCTGAAGGCACACTGTCGTGGTGGAAAAGGTAATATTTGTCTCGGTATTCTACAATGCAGTGGTGGGTGGTCCAGCCCACCACCGGGGTAAGGATCACCCCCTGGTATGTGAAGGGTCCGTAAGGATTGTCCCCGATAGCATAGCAAAGCAGGTGGGTATTTCCGGTGGAGTAGGAGAAATAGTATTTCCCCCGGTACTTATGCATCCAGGAAGCTTCAAAGAACCTGCGCTCGTGGTCACCTGCTTGCATGGGCTCTCCCTTTTCATCCAGGATCAGCACCTCTTTGGGCTCTTCGGCAAATCCAAGCATGTCATCCTTCATCAGAGCCACCTGGCGCCCAGTGCAGCTTCATGGTCTGCGGGCTCCTGGCCACATTCCTGGGCCCTGTTGTTCCGGTAGCGCTGAAGCTGTCCGCCCACAAGCCTCCGAAATACATGTATTGTTTTTCATCATCATCCAGAAAAACACAGGGATCTATGCTATAGCTCCCGATGATGGGATGTGGCTCGGGAATAAAAGGTCCCTCGGGCCTGTCACTGATTGCTACTCCGATCCGGAAAATATCCGTCTTGTCCTTAACCGGGAAATAGAGGTAGTATTTGCCATCCTTATATGCAGCGTCTGTGTCCCACATCTGCCTGCCGGCCCAGGGCACGTCCTTAATGTCCAGGGCCACTCCGTGGTCGGTAACTTCCCCCTCAATATCATCCATGGAAAGCACATGGTAATCGCGCATGTCAAAGTGATCACCCAGATCGTTTTCAGGGATCCCCGATTCAATGTCATGGGAGGGATAGATGTACAGTTTCCCTTCGAAAACATGCGCAGCCGGATCTGCTGCATACATATGGTCTACCAGGTACCTTGCCTTTTTCATTGTTCTGCTGATTTAATGATCTCTTCCACCGCGGGTTTTGGATTAAACTCCCTGTCGAATAGCAGGGGATAGTTGGTTCGTCCCCTGATGGGCCAGTTATTTTTCCATGAGTGAAGGTCACTGATGCCCCATGTGGTTACCCGCTTGATCTTGTCCTGGTGCTTCAGGAAGAGATCAAAGAAATCCAGCCACCTCTGGTTCAAAGCCAGATCAACCGAATCGGGCAATCCATCGGCATAGGGATTCATCATCTCCTGGTAATCAGCCCTATCAGAAATTTCAGCTCCTGTTTGGCTCCAGGGACTGGGCAAAATGCTGATGTCCATCTCGGTAATATGAACATCTACTCCGGTTTCGGCAAAGGCTACAATGCTCTTTTCAAAAGCCTCCAGTGTTGGGAAATCCATTCCATAATGGGCCTGCATGCCCACCCCATCGATCCGAATGCCTTTTTCCTTCAGGCTTCTGACCAGCTCCAATACGGCATCTCTCCTGCCCTTATGGTACATGGAATAGTCGTTGTATATCAGTTCGGCTTCCGGGTCTGCCTCATTGGCAAAAATAAAGGCCAGCTCGATGTAATCTTCTCCAATAATGCGATAGAAAGGTGTCTCGCGCCAGGACCCATCATCCTCGAAGGCTTCATTGACCACATCCCAGACGTCCACTTTCCCTTTGTAGCGACCGGCTACTGTAAGAATGTGCTCTTTCATTCTTTCAATCAGCACTTCCCTGCTCACCTCTTTCCCTTCCTCATCGGTAAAGAACCAATCGGGCGACTGGGAATGCCAGACCAGGCAATGCCCCACGGTATACATATCAAGGTCATCAGCGAATTCAATGAAGCGGTCAGCCAGTTCAAAATTAAAAGCGCCCTCCTCCGGGTGGATGGGGCCCATCTTCATGCAGTTTTCTGCAACAACGGAGTTGAAATGACTTTGAATAAGCGCCAGTGAGGTGCTATCCTTACCCAGTATCTGCTGTTCGTTCAGAGCTGCTCCCATATAGAACTTTCCTTCCAGGGCATCTTTGAGTCCGGGTTCACCAATGTTTACTTCAGGAGCACAGGCCGCCAGGAAAAGGGCCAGCATAATCAGGGCTACATTAGTCAATGTGTTTGTTTTCATCTTGGGTCCGTTTAAGCAGTTGGTTTTAAAGACAATTTTACTTGTTTGATGCATTGTTCCGGCGACGTTCGCTAAGCTCGGTCTCAATGCGGACTTCCATTTTCTTATTAATGGCGTAGAAGAATAGACATCCTATTCCAACCATGAAAGTAATGGTAGGGAAGACGCTGACCAGCAATTTGATTCCTCCGATTACTTCCGGGGACTGCACTGCCAGGCTTTCGTCATACCCGTATACTCCCAGAATGGCAGCTACCAGTGATCCGCCGATACTCAGTCCGGCCTTGAGTCCGAAAATCATGGCAGAGAATATGATGGCTGTGGCCCTGCGGTTGTTTTTCCATTCGGAAAAGTCGGCCACATCTGCAATCATGGCCCACAACAGGGGGATGGTGAGTCCGTAAAAGAATCCATGAAGAACCTGGGTCAGGAAGATCAGGGATATGGATTCGGATGGATAGAACACAAATGCCAGGAGGCATAGGGCCGATAGAAACAGACTGACCCCAAAAACATCCCGTTTGCCAAAACGGTCGGCCAGTTTTTTCGAGAATATGATCCCCACGATCATCATAATGATGCCACCTGCATTAAACAGACTGAAGCCTGCTGTTGCAGTATCTTCAGATAACTGGAAGGCAGACGGTAGCTTCTGAAAAAAAGCAGCCAGGTGGGCTTCACTCACATAGTTTTCAAAGTAATACACATAGGACCCCCCTTTCATGGAAAGGGTGATAAACACCAATATGGTAAGGACCAGCATGGCAATCCAGGGCCGGTTTCGAAAGAGGTCTCCCAGGTCTCCCTGACGCTCGATTTCTTTTCAGGCGTGGGGATCACCCGCTCCCTGGTACTCAGGAAAGCAATGATAAAAAAAACAACTCCCACCCCGGCAAAAATCGCCATGGTTACCTCAAATCCTTTGGTTTTGTCTCCGTCGCCCAGCAAAAGAACCAGGGGAAGCAGGAGAACCTGCACTGCAAACTGGGCAAGCATTACCCCCACGAAACGGTAGGAGGAGATGCTGTTGCATTCAGCAATATTGCCTGTAAGCACCCCGCTGAGGGCTGAATAAGGCAGGTTATTGGCCGAATATACCAGGACCAAAAGGATGTATGTGATCAGGGCATAGGCGATCTTTCCCTTCTCGCCAAAGTCGGGCGTACTGAAGGCCAGGATAGCCATGATCCCGAAGGGTACAGCTGTCCAAAGAATCCAGGGACGGAATTTGCCCCAGCGGGTCTGGGTCCGGTCGGCGATGGCACCCATGATGGGATTGAAGAAGGCCCCGATCATGCCCCCTGTAAAAATAATGGCTGACGCAGCTCTCGGGGGTATTTTATACACATCTGTATAAAAGAAAGCCAGGAATGTCATCAGGGTCTGAAAGATCAGGTTGGCACTCTAATCGCCAAGGCTGTAGCCAATCTTCTCCCATACGGAAAGTTTTATATTGGAGTCGGTCATAGTCAAAAGGGTTTTGAAGGGATTAAATATAGGTCTTTTCTGGTAATGAGAACAGCCGTACGAATCCGTATGTAGGTGAATGAGTTTTTTTAAATTTATAAATGGATATTGAATATGCCCCAGCAATTTTCAACATCTTTATATACAAACTGAAAAAACTAGAATTAATATGAAAATCCTCTCATTGGCCCTTTTGGTTTGCTCCTCCTCCTTACTTGCACAATACTACCCTCACGATAAAAGCATCGATTACCGGGAGGATTTCCGCGGACAATATCATTTCAGTCCCCGTTCCGAATGGATGAATGACATCAACGGACTGGTTTACCAGGGAGGGAAATACCACATGATCTACCAGTGGGGAGATAAGATACGCCACGGAGGATATGCCACCAGTCCCGATCTTTTGCACTGGAAGGATGAGGGTGTGGCCCTGATTCCCCAGGAATCATTTCTTCCGGAAGAGGCTGTCCGCAATGTATCGGGAGAGCATGTATTTTCAGGAAGTGCGGTGGTGGTTGAGGGTAAGACAGCCCAGAAAATTACAGGGTCGAAGAAAGAAGCCATCGTGGCCATCTATACCGGTACCGGAGCAGGTACCTGCCTGGCATGGAGCAATGATGTGGGTAAAACCTGGCATGATTATAAAGGCAATCCGGTGGCCCATCACACAGGCGAAGATAAGGCCTACCCCAGGGATCCCTGTGTGATCTGGCATGAAGCCTCCTCTAAATATATTCTTCTGCTATATGAGAATGGAACCACCTTTTACGGATCAGAAGATCTGATCAACTGGGAATACCTGAGCAATGTGGATTTTGGATTTGAATGCCCCGATTTCTTTGAATTGCCGGTGGATGGAGATGAGAATAATCGCAAGTGGGTACTGCAGGATGCAAACGGGTCCTACCTGGTGGGAACCTTTGACGGTAATGCTTTCAAGAAGGATCCGAAACAGGATACACTGATTATGACCCTGGGACCTGATTTCTATGCGGGACAGACTTTTCCCATGGGCAATCTTCCGGACAATGATCCAAGGGTAATCCAGATCGCCTGGATGGACCATTGGAACGGAGGTGTTGGGGAGACCATCTGGGAACGCAATGCCACCTTCCCGGTTACCCTGGGACTGGTCACCTACAAGGGGCAGCAGCGGGTCACAAGAAATCCCATAGCGGAGATCGCTTCCCTGTATGAGAATTCGAGACCTGGAAAGGTCAAACCATAAAAAAAGGGATGAATATTCTTTCAGAGGCGAAGTCCAAGAAGTTTGATCTGACTGCAGAATTTGACCTGGCTGGCACCACCGCCTCCCTGATAGAATTCAGGATAGCCAATAAGACCATCACCTATGATATTTCAGATGAAACCCTCTGTCGGAAGCCTTGTTCTCCTGATGAGTCCAAGCATATCACCATCCGGCATCCTGGTGGACTGGGGACAGCTGGAGGTATTTGCCAAAAATGGAGTCTATTCCTACTCCGAACAGTTTGCTTTTACACCTGAGATGGACGACATTGAATTGACACCGATGGAAATATGAAGCTGGTATCCATGGAGTTGCATGAGATAAAGAGAACCTGGAAATAGTGTTTGCGGCTTATGGAGAATAATCCGAAAATATCCATCAACTCTGGCTACATCTTAGGGATCTCGCTGGTGGCTGCCCTGGGAGGCTTTCTCTTTGGATATGACTGGGTGGTCGTCGGGGGAGCCAAATTCTTTTACGAACGTTTCTTTGAGATTTCCCAGATACCTCATCTGCAAGGGATAGCCATGTCCAGTGCATTGATTGGTTGTATTCCGGGAGCCCTGTTCGCAGGGTATGTGAGCGACCGCTTTGGAAGGAAGCGGTCTTTGATTCTGTCGGCGGTCCTCTTTTTTCTGTCTGCTTTAGGAACAGGGTTTTCAGATGATTTCACCTCTTTTATGCTCTACCGAATCCTGGGGGGCTTGGGAGTGGGAATGGCTTCGGTGGTTTCACCCATCTTTATTGCAGAAGTATCTCCAAAACAGATGCGGGGCAGGATGGTGGCCATGAATCAGCTGAATATCGTATTGGGAATTTTGGCTGCCCAGGTTGTCAACTATCTGATTTCAAAAGAGGTCCCGGTGAATGCCACTGATGAATTTATTCGCAACTCCTGGAATGGTCAGATGGCCTGGCGATGGATGTTTTGGGCCGAAACCATTCCTGCAGGATTTTTCTTTATCATGGGGTTTTTCATTCCTGAGTCGCCCCGTTGGCTGGTAAAGAGCGGTCACCCCGAATCGGCCCTGGGTATACTAAGCAAAATTGGGAATAGGCATTATGGGTCCATGATCTTAGAGGAGATCAGGGAGAGCCTGAAGGAATCAACCCGGAAAATGGATTACAGGGTTTTACTTGATAGAAAGGTCCGTCCGGTTCTGGTGATTGGCCTGGTTCTGGCAATCTTCCAGCAGTGGTGTGGGATCAATATTGTGTTTAATTATGCCGAAGAGGTCTTTAGTTCAGCCGGATTTGGTATCAGTGCGTCCCTTTTGAATATCATTGCCACAGGGCTGGTCAACCTTGTATTTACCCTGATCGCTCTTAAAACAGTGGATCGTTGGGGACGTAAAAAGCTGATGCTGATGGGGGCGGCGGGTCTGGCGATCACCTATATTCTACTTGGTGCTGCCTATTACATGGAACTAGATGGAGCGATTGTGCTCGCGGTTATTTTAGTGGGAATTGGACTTTATGGTCTCACACTGGCCCCGGTTACCTGGGTCATACTCTCTGAGATATTTCCAAATCGGATCCGGGGTGCAGCCATGGCCCTGGCCAGCACGACACTCTGGATTGCCAGTACCCTGTTGGTACTTTTGTTCCCAATCATTAAGTCAAAGATTTATATTTATGGTGCATTCTGGCTCTATGCAGCCATATGCATCCTGGGTTTTTTCTTTGTAAAATCAAGGCTTCCAGAGACCAAGGGCAAGTCCCTGGAAGAAATAGAAGAATTGTTTTAAACTATACCAAACAACCAAGGTTATGAAATTAAATGTACCAATTGGATTACTTATTCTGAGTTTAGGCTTTACTTCTGTTCAGGCTCAGGAAATGAAAGGAAAGCTGGTGATCAATGCCGATCTGGGCACTGAAACCATCAACAGGCATATTTACGGGCACTTCTCTGAGCACCTGGGCAGATGTATTTACGGGGGATACTGGGTAGGAGAGGATTCTGAAATTGTCAACACCAGGGGCATCAGGAATGATGTGGTGAATGCCCTGAAAGCCACAAATATTCCAAATCTGAGGTGGCCCGGGGGCTGCTTTGCAGATGAATACCACTGGATGGATGGAATCGGACCCAGGGAGCAACGGCCCACCATGGTCAATACCCACTGGGGAGGAGTTACGGAGGATAACAGCTTTGGTACTCATGAATTCCTGGACCTCTGTGAACAATTGGAAACAGAACCCTATATCTGTGGCAATGTGGGCTCAGGATCGGTGGAAGAGATGTCTGAATGGATAGAGTATATCAACTTTGATGGCGTCAGTCCCATGGCCAATCTGAGACGCGTAAATGGCCGTGAAGAGCCGTGGGATGTCAGATACTGGGGAGTGGGAAATGAGAACTGGGGATGTGGTGGACGAATGACTGCTGAGTTTTATGCTGACCAATACAGGCGTTATGCGGTTTACTGCCGGAATTATGGAGAGTCCCGACTGAAGAAAATTGCCGGAGGGGCAAATTCAACAGATTACCACTGGACCGAAACCCTGATGAAGGAGATCCCTCACAGCATGATGTATGGTATTTCTCTGCACTACTATACCACAGATTGGAGCGGCAAAGGTTCAGCCACCGAATTTGGAGAGGCTGAATATGCAAAAACCCTGGACATGTGTCTCAGCATTGAGGACGTGCTGGACCGTCACATTAACATCATGGATGTATATGATCCCGAGCAAAAGGTCGCATTGATTGTGGATGAATGGGGTACCTGGCACGATGTGGAACCTGGCACCAATCCCGGATTTCTGTATCAGCAAAATACAATGAGAGACGCCATGGTGGCAGCCCTTTCTCTAAACTACTTCAATGAACGAGCCGACCGAATCAAGATGGCAAACATCGCCCAGACTGTAAATGTACTTCAGGCCCTGATTCTGACCGATGAGGCAAAAATGTTACTGACGCCCACCTATCATGTATTTGAGATGTTCAAGGTGCATCAGGACGCAACCCTTCTGCCAGCCTTTTTGGAAACTCCTGACTATGAATTCGATGGAAGATCAAATCCCATGCTAAGTGTTTCAGCCTCAAAAGATGATCAGGGAAAAATTCATCTCTCAATTGTCAATATTGATCCGAATCAATCCAATCACTTAAGCATCGATTTGCGCGGTGAGGATCCTGGTTCCGTTTCAGGACGGATCTTAACCGCCAATGAAATTAGCAGCCACAATACCTTTGAAAATCCCGAGCAGGTGAAACCTGGTGAATTTGAGGTGGGTTCCTTTAAGAAGGGTCTGTTGGAGACTACCATTCCCCCAAAATCCATTGTGGTGCTTGAGATCGCTGCCAAATAGCGCCACCATTATTTTAAAAAGTGATCAACAACTCAACAACCTGCTTGATCCCTACAAGAAAATTGACATCACAACGGGTTTCAATAAGCGATATGGCAGTTGGCGGGAAATTTGCTAAGTGGACTGATCACCAGTAAACCAATAAATAAATATAAATGAGACGACTCCAAAGTATTTTATTTGCCCTGATTTTAAGCATTACTGTTACAGCCAAAGAATACCATGTGGCTAAAACAGGTGATGATGCAAATAATGGTGCCTTAGATGCTCCTTTTCTAACCATTCAGGCCGCAGCTGATATTGCCCAAGCTGGCGATGTCATTACCATTCATAGAGGAGTTTACCGCGAAAGTGTTGCCCCGCGCCGCGGAGGTGATTCCGAGAGCAATCCCATTGTCTACCAGGCTGCTGAAGGGGAGAAGGTGGAAATCAAAGGTTCGGAAGTGATTGATACCTGGGTGAAGTTCTCCGGAACCGTTTGGAAAGCAAGCGTTTCAAATGAACTGTTTGGTGACTATAATCCCTACAAAGATCTGGTGCATGGGGACTGGTTTAACGATATGGGCCGGATTCACCATACAGGAGAAGTTTATATGAATGGAAAATCGCTGTGGGAAATGGAGCTTCTGGAAAAGGTTCTCCATCCAGAACCGGTTGCTGACAACTGGGATCCCACAGGATCGACCTACACCTGGTTTTGCGAAAGTGATGCTGAGAATACCTACATCTATGCCAATTTCCATGAGGCTGATCCCAATAAGGAACTGGTTGAAATCAATGTCCGTCCCACCTGTTTTTATCCCGATACCACAGGCATCAACTATATTACAGTACGGGGATTTCACATGAGCCAGGCGGCCACACAATGGGCTCCTCCAACTGCTGAGCAAATAGGTCTTATCGGAACCAACTGGAGCAAAGGGTGGATCATTGAAAACAATGTGATCCGCAACTCCAAATGTTCAGGGATCACCCTTGGAAAGCATGGAGATGAATATGATAACACCTCGGAGAATTCTGCCGAGGGTTATGTGGAGACCATCAAACGAGCCCTGGACAGGGGATGGAGCAAGGAAAACATTGGGTCGCATGTGATCCGGAACAACACCATCAGTGACTGCGGGCAAACCGGAATTTGCGGGAGTATGGGAGGTGTGTTTAGTATGATTGAAAACAATGATATATACAACATATGGACCAAGCGTCAATGGACAGGAGCGGAAATGGGAGGCATTAAAATTCATGCTTCCATTGATATGCTTATTAGAAACAATCGCCTGTTCAATTGTGGTCGCGGTTTATGGCTCGATTGGATGGCCCAGGGAACGCAGGTAAGCGGAAATCTTCTCTATAACAATACCACCGACGATATTTTTGTAGAGGTAAATCATGGTCCTTTCCTGATCAAAAACAACATCTTATTGTCTGAGCTTGCCATTCGGGATTGGTCAGAAGGAGGCGCATTTGCACACAACCTGATTGCGGGGAACATCGAATTGCGCCCGCAGAGCAGGGAAACACCCTTTCAACTTCCACATTCGACGGAGGTGGGTGGCCTAAAAATCACCCAATGCGGCGACAACCGTTATTTCAACAATATTTTTATAGGGGGCGTTAGCGAAATTAATGGTCAGAAAATCGGGATTGGGAGTTTATAATCAGACCGCTTTGCCCATGTTTGTAAATGGAAACGTCTACCTAAATGGCGCTGGTAGGTTTGAAAATGAATCCAATCAGCTGGAGCTTGCTTACAATCCTGAGATAAAATTAAAGAAGACTGATGAGGGTGTTTTTCTATTCATGGAATCATGGATAAAAAGCTAATTAAAATGAAGAACCAGGTGGTGACAACGGACCTTCTGGGAAAAGCCTTGATCCCCGGATCAGGGATATGTGAATCCCGATGATTCGCCCATCACCATTGATAAAGACTATCTGGGAAACACAAGAAGCAGTCGTAATCCAACTGTCGGGCCCCTGGAGAATCCGGGTCAGGGGGGGCAGACATTTAAAATATGGAGCAAAGGACAACAGTAAGATGAAACGCAGAAAATTTATCCAGGGTTCAGTGGCCTCAGCCCTTACATCAGGTATAGGCAGTCTAGCTTTGGGAGTACAGAAACCCTCAATTCCACAAGAATCCAATGGGGAGAAATTTAAACTGAAATATGCACCCAGGACTGGGAGCATTTCCTGAAATGGCCGGGAACGATCCCATTGAGGTGATCAAGTTCTGCAGCGACCAGGGCTTCCGTGCCATATTTGATAACAACTTATCCAGGAAGGAAGCCACTTTGCAGCAGAAAATTGCATCGGAAGTGCGCCGGAATCAAATGGATTTAGGTCCATTTGTTCTGAGGCCCGAAGAAGGGGGGCGATCTCTGGTATACGATGATCCGGAGAGCATGGAAAAGTGGAAAAAGGGGCTGGACATAGCCATCAAGACTTCAAAGCGAACTGGTGCCCGGCATGCGCTGATTGTTCCCGGGGCACTGGATCATAAACTAGAGATGGAGTACCAGACGGCCCATGTGATCGATAATCTGAGAGAATTAGTTGAAATTGCAGAGAAAGCGGGGATGGTTATTGTGCTGGAGCCCTGAACCGCTGGAACCACCCGGATCTATTTCTTACCGGAATACCTCAGGCCTACGCCATTTGTCGTGCAGTAAACAGTCCCTCTTGCAAGATTGTGAATGACATGTATCACCAGCAAATTACCGAGGGAAACCTGATTCCAAATATGGATAGGGCCTGGAATGAAATTGCAGCTTTTCATGTGGGCGATAATCCGGGACGCAAGGAGCCGGGGACCGGGGAGATCAATTACCGGGTGATCTTTGAGCACATTCATAAGAGCGGATACAATGGAGTGCTCTGCATGGAGCATGGGAAGAGCATTCCGGGAATTGAAGGTGAAAAAGCCTTGATTAAGGCCTACAGACAGGCCGACAACTTCTAACATAGTAACGTTATAAGTAGGGTCAACCAATGGAACTTGGATGCGGTTTCAATAAAAACAGGGAACTATGAGAAAATCTGAACTGCTATTTCTATTGATCTCTATGGCATTTACCTGGGGATGCAGTGGGAAAGATGAAATCCAAAAACCCAATATCGTTTTTATTATTGCAGACGATTTGGGATACCACGATCTGGGTATTACAGGGAGTAAATTCTACGATACGCCCAATATTGATCTGATTGGCAGGGAGGGTATGGTTTTTACCAATGGATATGCCACCTGCCAGGTCTGCAGTCCATCCAGAGCCAGTGTGATGTCGGGACAATTTCCTGCCAGACATGGAGTGACCGACTGGATCGGGGCTCCTGCGAGAGAGGACTGGAGGAGATATAACCGTTACACTCAATTGCTTCCCCCGGATTACAAGCATCAGTTGGATCTGGAGTTTGTCACACTTCCTGAAGCCCTGAAGGAGGCCGGATATAAGACCTTTATGGCAGGAAAATGGCATTTGGGATCGGAAGGTTCATACCCCGAGGATCATGGCTTTGATGTGAATGCAGGCGGATTTGAAGCAGGGAGCCCAAAGGGAGGCTATTTTTCCCCCTACAAGAATCCCAAACTGGAAGATGGCCCGGCAGGGGAGAACCTATCCCTAAGGCTAGCCTCCGAAACCACCGAATTTATCAAAGCAAACAGAGATACTTCATTTTTTGTTTACCTCTCTTTCTATGCAGTGCACAGCCCCATTCAGACCAGCCAGGAAAAATGGAGCAAATACAGAACACGGGCCCAGGAAATGGGGATTGCCGAAAGTGGGTACATCATGGAACGGCGGCTTCCCATCCGGCAAGAGCAGGACAATCCCATTTATGGAGGATTGCTTGAAACCATGGATGAAGCGGTGGGAAAGGTGCTTAATTGTCTGGAAGAGCTTGGACTGGATGAGAATACCATTGTTATTTTCACCTCTGACAATGGAGGGGTTTCTTCGGGGGACAATTTCTCCACTTCCAACCTTCCCCTGAGAGGAGGGAAGGGATACCAATGGGAGGGAGGGATCAGAGAACCCTTTTTTATAAGGGTCCCCTCTATGGATCTGTCTGGAAAGCAGTGCCAGGTCCCTGTCACCGGGGCTGATTTTTATCCCACCCTCCTGGAACTGGCTGGAGCCCCACTGAGACCAAATCAACACCAGGATGGCGTAAGCCTTGTGCCTTTGCTTAAGGGCGAAACGATCGCAGAACCGGCCGCTCTACTGGCACTATCCACATTATGGCAACCAGGGAGGTGACCCTTCATCCATTATCAGGGAGGGAGAATGGAAGCTAATCCACTACTGGGAGGATAGTGCCAATGAACTCTATAACCTGCTGTATGACCCCTCTGAGCAGGAGGATGTGGCAAATATTCATCCAGAGCTGACCCGGGAGATGGAAAAGAGCTTGCTCCTATGGCTTAAGGAGGTAGGTGCCAGCTATCCATATCCCGATCCAGGTTATACCCCTGAGAAGTATCAGCAATGGGAAGAACGGATTCGTACCCAACTCTGGCCAAAGCTGGAAAAAGACCGGATGGACTTCCTGGACCCGAACTGGAAACCCAATTCCGATTGGTGGGGGAGCCAGGTCACAATGGACTAAATATTCATTTTAAATATTACATATTCACCAAAGATCAGTTCTTTAGAAGCTTAACCGCATGCCTTTCTCCCGATAGCGTTTGGATTTCAAGCAGATAGATTCCAGGGTTCAAATGGGAAACATCCAAAGTCGTGCTATTGAGACCTTCAATGGCCTTCTCCTTAACCAGGGAGCCGGTTACATCAAAAACTCTTGCTATGATCAACTTCCTATCGACAGAGATATGTAAAATCTCATGCACTGGATTAGGATATATGGAGAGATCAACAGATCGGGATAAATCCTGGATTCCTACACCTGGTCCCAGCTCATACCTTTGCTCGTTCAGGGCCAGAATATGTTCCTGTATTTGAAATTTCTCTGCCTCCCATCGGGCTTTGTCGTCTGGGAACCAATTTAAATCTCCCAGAGGCAGCCCCTCGATGGATGCTGTGAGGAGTTCCGGGTTTGAATAGGTGCCGTCGAATCGAGGCCATACCTGCGGATAGTCTTCAGGATCCGTGCCAGCCCATTTATCAACTTCAAACTTATAGCTGGGTGTACCATCATATGTCGGGTACTCTCTCCATAATAAAAAACCATACCAGCCCATCACATTTTGGATCATGCTGTCGTTTGTTGAATAGATTTGTGAGTCGGTATAGAGGGGATCCTTATCGTACCAGTTGTTATCATACTTCATATGGGGCCAGTTGGTATCATCAGCCAGAATTCTGTATTCTCTGCTTGAATCAGCTGGTGAAACAACCTCGATTCCTCCTGTATATTCGATGGGAGTATCTTCCTCCCAAAGCATTGGAATCAGATAAAGGGGTTCATATCCGCTATCCACAGCATGCCTGGGCAATTCGAGTAATTGAGGTGAATTATACTGAAGGTTGTATTCCCAGAAAAACTTTCTTTCTGAGGGTAAGGTCTCCAGTGTTCCTTCAGCGTCTATCACCATGGTATCGATACAGGCCAGACTAAGCATATGATTTCCCTGTTTGTAATCAGGCCAGATCAGAGCCCAGTCATATTGGTGTGCATAAATACTGATGTCATGGAGCAGGTTATTGGTGAAAAAGAAATTTTGGTCATTGCAGGACCTCTTGATCCATACATCGTGCCACAGGAATGTATTGTGGTTGACCCATATAAAACTGTTATTGGGTATATTGTGGGCTGCAGTTCCAATAAATTCCTGGCCTGAAGATACAAAGGTATTGTTCTCCACCCAGAGGGTATCCCAGGCCATGGTGCCCAGCCAACCACTGTCATCGGGTCCACTCATACTCCCATTGTTCATAATCAGTGAATTGGTCAGGTAAAAGCTGGATTTATCAGCATTGCCATCACCATCAAAGGTTTTTTTGATTCCGGCAGGATCAATCACACAATTATCAATGATTAGCTCAACCTGGCCATTAATTAAAATGACTCCTGTGGCTGCTGCCCCCGTTTCTTCCTGTGCAGCGAGGAATACATTTTTCAGAGTAAGGTTGTTATATATTTGAAAAAGAGCGGGAAAAGCGGATCCAACACTCTCCTTTCCTACCTGAATTACAGGGGGCATTCCGTCAGTTTCTTCTCCTATTATCACAAGGCCCTGGCCTGTCCCCATCGACTCATCATCGACATTCACAACAGACTCTAGGAGATATTTCTCTCCTGCAGAAAGTTTATAAATCACATCTCCACCATCTTTTGCTATGGCACTTTCGATTGTGCCCAGACCTGGTTCAACCAAAATGGTATCCTGTGCCTTGAGATTGTGGCCCGCTAACAGGCATATGGCTGCTCCAAAACCCCATAGATTTAGCTTATTCATCATCGTTATGATATTAATGGATCCTGCTACTAATTAAACCATCATTACCAAGTATGGTTCAATCCTTAAAGATACTACAATATGATTTTGTTCTGTGGTTTAACCTTCACAAGTGACGAGTCGTTCATCACTTTGGTATTCAAATCCTCAAGGGAATTTTTTAGAGCTCTCTGATGTGCTTTTCGTGTGGACATGCTGTATAGGGACTGTAATTTCTTTCCTCTGCCGATGCCACGGTGACTTGCCCTCAGATAATCTTCCGGATCATAAAAAAGAGCTTCGGTTTCCAGATCAATGATCGTTGTGGCATAAGGAACCCCAAGTAGTGTGGCAAATCCGAAGGTCAGGATGCCGATCGCCGATCCTATATTTATTCTGCCGTGTTCGTGATGGTAGATAATACTCAGTTCCACCAGTCCGGAGGATCCATCACCCGGGGCAATCAGCTGGTCTTCAAGATAGAATTCCAGGAAGCGAACCGCATCAAGTACTTGAACATCGGAGATAAAACTGGTTGAGGTTTGCTCCACGGTTTCATCTCCCATTCCAATGATCTCGGTGGAATAGATATTTCCAACGGTCTGGTAGGATGCTGATATCTCCGCCATATTGATGTGGGCCTGCATGGAGGGCAGCCTGTACTGGTTTGTAAATGGAAAGGTGTATACCGACTTCTGGGCCGAGACCCCCAGGCTTGTCATCATGGCGAGGATTAGTGGGAGGGTATATGTTTTTATCATAACAGTTGGTTTTAGTGGATGATCACTATCTACCAACATGCAAATACTATTCCTAAATTCCCCAGCTTAAGATTTAGAATCGCCCGATAAGGCTATAGTCACTGGTATTGCAATAGATCTGACTGAAGAAGGAGAACCCCACACGGTTGGTTTCCATCTTGCGATCCAGGCGCAAGATGGGATGGTTTTTCCTTACCCCGAAGTGTTCCTGAATCCTTTCGTCTGCTGTAATGGCCAGGATCTTTTGTTCCCCTCCTTTCACCTGGATCTGGTAGTGCTTTCTGAGAATTTCAAAAAGGATTTGTTCTCAAAAGTTCTGGAGGTAAACCGTGGGAGGTTCAGGTTGGGGATCATGGTAATATCGTAGAAGACAGGAATGTCGTTTATCAGTCTTAAGCGTTCCATATAGATACATCCCACACTTTTGTCATTCTCACTGATCTCATAGCCAAATGCCTGTTCCCAGCTTCTGATTTGGGTTTTACAATGATATGGGTGGTCAGCTTGTCCTCTCCGATGGCCGAGGTGGTTCCGGAAAGGGAGAGTATCCCAATGCCTTTGGGTTGTCCCTGCACAATGCTCCCTTTGCCCTGGTGCCTGATAATAAATCCATCATTTACCAGCATATCCAGGGCATTTCTTACCGTGGGACGTGTCAGGTGATGGGCTGCGCACAAGTTCATTCTCCGAAGGCAACAGGTCCCCACGCACGTAGGTGCCATCTTCGATCAGCTTGCGAAGCTTTTCATAAAGTTTGCGGTATTGAGGAGCCTCCTTTACTGCCATGTGCTGAATATGCCTGAATTGTAAATATTAATAATTAAAGTTGTAAAGATAGGTATTGAATTCAATAAGTCAAAATCCCGAATAGTTAATAAGTTATCTATACATCAGATAATCAATATATAGAAATGATATATTCTTATCTGAACATTTTCTTTTGTAAATGATAAATTAGTGTTATATTTGCACTTGTATATACAAGTAGATAAAAGTTAATAGTTATTAGATAATAGTTAGGATCAAAATATTGAAAAATGGCTACACCAGTACTTATGCCCCGCCAGGGACAATCAGTTGAAAGTTGCATTCTCACAGAATGGTACAAGAATGTGGGTGATCAGGTCTCCCAGGGGGACCTGCTTTTTGCCTATGAAACAGATAAAGCAGCCTTTGAAGAGGAGGCCCCGGCAGATGGAATTTTGCTGGCTCGTTTTTACGAGGAAGGGGATGAGGTTCCTGTTTTAGTAAATACGGCAGTCATAGGCGCGGAAGGTGATTCGGTGGATGAGTTTCGCCCCGATGGTGCTCGCTGCCGAAGAATCAGCCAGAACAGAGGTGATCCCCGAAGAGCCAGCAGTACGCTGCAGAAACAGATAAGGCAGAGACTCCTGTAGAGACTAACTCTGACCTTATTGAAATCACCGGTACATCCGCCATATCACCCCGGGCAAAGAAGCTGGCCAAAGATAAGAGGGTGGTACTGGAAGGTTTAACTGGAAGCGGACCCGGTGGCCGAATTATCGAACGTGATGTTCTGAAGGAAATCAAGAATGGAAAACGCCTTACTCCACTGGCTCAGAAGAAGCTGGAGGGAGAGGGACTTGCGGTTCCCGGAAATGGGAATACCCCTTATGGCAAAATCAGATCCAAGGATCTGGTAGAATCTTCCCGGGCAGCATCTCATATATCAGGCGTTCAGGAGACTATACAGATATACCGCTCTCAAACGTTCGTAAGATCATTGCCGGGGCCATGTACAATTCTCTCCAGAATTCGGCCCAGCTCACCCACCACCTTAGTGCCAATGCCTCCAAAATGCTCCAACTCAGAAAAGAGGTGAAGCGCAGGATGAACGAAGGATATGGGTATAACATTACCCTGAACGATATGGTGGTCTATGCAGTAATCAGGGCACTTAAAGTCTATCCTGAAGCCAATGCCCAGTTCCTGGATGGGAAAATCAGACAGTTTAATAAGGTGAATATGGGTCTGGCAGTGGATACAGAACGAGGATTACTGGTACCTGCTCTTCTTGGAGCGGATGATTTTTCACTTCCCGGACTTGTCTTCCCAGTTGAAGAACCTGGTGGAGTCGTCCAGAGGGGGAAGTGTTTCTCCCGACCTGCTGGCACCGGAATCAGCCACGTTTACCATATCAAACCTGGGTAATTACGGGGTTGAAATGTTTACCCCGGTGATCAACCTGCCACAGGTGGCCATCCTGGGTGTAAATACCATCATCCAAAGACCAACGGTAATGGCCGATGGTTCCTTCGGATTCCAGCCATTTATTGGGCTGTCACTCACTTACGATCACAGGGCACTGGACGGCGGACCTGCCACCCAGTTCCTGGCCGAGATCAAGAACCAGGTGGAGACTACTTTCCCCCGATCTACTTAGTAATTAGTAGAAAGTAACTAATAACCACTAACATTAACAATAACCATTAACCAATAACACAATAACCTTTTCATACCATGCCAAAAACACAATTTATCAATCCAGCCGATGTCAGGAAATCAAAAACCCTGAAACTGGGATCCATTCCAGTGAACGCCTACAAGAAATCGATGAAAGATGAACTTGCTCATTTTTCAAAGGATGACCTGGTGAGGATATACAGGGATATGTTGATCATCAGGGAGTTTGAAACCATGCTGAACCTGATCAAGACCAAGGATGAATACAAAGGGATCCCTTATTCCCATCCGGGACCGGCACACCTTTCCATTGGGCAGGAAGCTGCAGCTGTGGGAATGGCCTATAAACTCGATATTGATGATTATATTTTCGGATCCCACCGTTCACATGGAGAGATCCTGGCCAAAGGCCTCTCAGCCATTCAGAAACTGGATGATGATACCTTCATGAAATCATGAAGAACTTCTTCGACGGCCGGATTCTGTCCATTGTGGAGAAGGGGCACAAAGGGGATATGAAATCTCTGGCCCATGAAATTTCTTAATGTATGGTACCCTGGCAGAAATTTTTGCCCGTGAAACAGGTATTCAACAAAGGACTGGGGGGATCCATGCATGCCTTCTTTACTCCCTTTGGAATCTATCCCAACAATGCCATTGTAGGTGGATCCGGAGATATTGCAGTGGGAGCAGCCCTCTATAAGAAAGTAAATCGCAAACCGGGAATTGTGGTGGCCAACATTGGGGATGCATCCCTGGGTTGCGGACCTGTTTGGGAAGGATTGACCTTTGCAGCCATGGACCAGTACCGCGAATTGTGGGAAGGGGATATGAAAGGCGGACTGCCCATTATCTTCAATATCATGAACAACCAGTATGGCATGGGTGGACAGACCTGCGGCGAGACCATGGGATACTCCATTGCTGCCAGGGTGGGTGCTGCGCTTAACCGTGAAAACATGCATGCCGAAAGGGTGGATGGATACAATCCGCTGGCGGTGATTGATGCCTATGAGAGAAAGATGCAGATTACTGGAAGAGAAGAAGGGTCCCGTATTCCTGGATGTACTTACCTATCGTTTTAGCGGTCACTCCCCATCCGATTCATCTTCATACAGGTCAAAAGAAGAGATTGAAGCATGGGAATCAGTTGATTCTATTGCCTCCTATGGAATTGAGCTGATTGCTGCAGGTGTGGCAGATCAGTCCGCCCTGGACCAGATTAAAGAGGAGACCGATGATTTGCTATGGGGATGTTTAAACTCTCCATTGATGATGATATTTCACCCCGGATGGACCTGATCTCCAATCCCGAACTCATCGGAGAGATGATGTTCTCCAACGAATCGGTGGATGCCATGGAGGAGGGACCCCTGGATACCCTGCTGACCATGGAGGAGAATCCCAGGGTGAAGCAGATTGCCAGGAAAGAGCGTTATGCCTATGATGAAAATGGCAAAGCCTATTCCGGAATGAAACAATACCAGTTCAGGGATGGGATATTTGAAGCCATTGTGGACAGGTTCTATAAAGACTCCACGCTGGTGGCTTATGGGGAGGAAAATCGCGACTGGGGCGGAGCTTTTGCTGTCTATCGCGGACTTACCGAAGCACTTCCATACCACCGCCTGTTCAACTCACCCATTTCTGAAGGAGCCATTGTGGGTACAGCCATTGGATATGGCATGTGTGGCGGACGGGTGATTCCCGAAATTATGTATTGCGACTTCCTGGGCAGATCGGGAGATGAGGTCTTTAACCAGCTTCCCAAGTGGCAGGCCATGAGTGGAAACCTGATTAAGATGCCGGTGGTATTGAGGGTTTCAGTGGGATCCAAATATGGAGCCCAGCACTCACAGGACTGGTCCTCACTGGTGGCCCATATTCCCGGAATCAAGGTGGTATTCCCGGCCACTCCCTATGATGCCAAAGGATTGATGAATAGCGCCCTTCAGGGTACCGATCCGGTGATCTATTTTGAAAGTCAGCGCCTCTATGGAATCGGTGAAGAGTTTCATAAAGAGGGTGTCCCCGAAGAGTACTATGAAATCCCACTGGGGGAACCCGATATGAAAAGGGAAGGAGAGGATATAACCATCCTGACCATTGGAGCCACCCTTTACAGGGCCATGGAGGCTGCCGATCAACTGGAAGAGAAGTATGGCATGTCGGCCGAAATTATCGATGCCCGTTCGCTGGTTCCATTTAACTATGAGCTGGTGCTGGAATCATTGAAAAAGACAGGTCGTATCTTGCTGGTTAGTGATGCCAGTGAACGCGGATCTTACCTGAAAGACCTGGCCCAGAACATCACTGAGATGGGATTTGATGATCTGGATGCTCCCCCGGTTGTGGTGGGTTCACGCAACTGGATCACACCGGCCTATGAGCTGGAAGATTACTTCTTCCCACAGGCCAGCTGGATCCTGGATGCCATTCATGAAAGAATCGTTCCGTTGAAGGATCATAAAACCACCAATAACTATACCGTAGGTGAACAGATTCGCAGAAGCAAACTGGGTGTTTAATTTGTAAATAGAAGATAGAATGAGTTTTTTAGAACAATTTCCAGATAGAGATACCCTCTTAAATCTCTTTAATGAGGAGAAGAGCGTGTTTCCCATGAAGGTGAATAACCACATCCATACGCCCTATTCGTTCAGTGCATTTGAATCGGTAACACAGGCCGTTCGACTGGCAGTGGCAGAAGATCTGCGAATACTGGGGATCAATGACTTCTATGTAACGGACGGGTATAAAGAGTTTATGGATGAGTGTGAGGACCATGGCATGTTTCCGCTGCTGAATATTGAGCTTATTGGAATCAGCAAGGCCGATCAGGATGCAGGAATCCGGGTGAATGATCCCAGCAATCCGGGCAGAACCTATATCAGTGGAAAGGGACTGCAATTCCCGGTAGAATTACCTGAAGATCAAGCCAGAAAGCTCGCTTCAATTGTGAAAGAGAGCAACCTTCAGGTGGCAAAAATGGTGGAGCTGGTGAATGAGTGGTTTCAGAAGCAGGAGGTGGATATTACCTTGAGTGTGGATGAGATCATGAAAAAACTGGCCGTAAATCTTCTTCGTGAAAGGCATGTGGCCAAGATGGTTCGTTTAAAACTGGACAAGCTGGCTAGCGACGACAAGGAGTATTACGAAATACTAACCAAGATATATGGGGGGCAATCCTTTACCAAGCAAAGAGAGGATATTGCAGGAACCGAAGATGAATTGAGATCCAAACTTTTAAAGTCCGGGCCCCTGCCTTTGTTCCGGAAGATGAAAATGCATTTCCTCCATTGAAGGAGATTGTTCAGCTTATCAGGGATGCCGGTGGTATCCCAACTTATCCGCTGTTGCTGGATGGCACAGGAGGGGAGATCACAGAATTTGAAAATGGAAAGGAAAAATTACTGGAGGTACTGGAAAGCAGGGGATTCGATTCCGTTGAGTTTATTCCTTTGAGGAATGACATCGGAATTCTGAAAGAGTACGCAGAATACTTTTATAAGGAAGGATTCATTGTCTCTTTTGGTACAGAACACAACACCTCCAAGCTGGGTCCACTTAGCGTGAGTTGTAAGGGAGATGTGCCCCTGGACGATTCCCTGATGAAGATTACATTCCTTGGGGCGGCCTATGTGGCTGCACACCAGTATCTTGTAGTCAAGGAAGGCCTTGGCTATGAAAGGTTTTCAAGGGATAAGATGGAATTGCTTGGGCGTGCCATTTTCCAATACTATTTTAATACCTATAATCCTTCACTAAGCGATAACTAATTATGGAATCCCATCAAGAACGAATTTTAGAGTTGGTTCCTGCCATCAGGATGATTTTATCGTCGAAAAGTCTGAAGACCGGACGTTTTGTTGCCCCTGGATCAGCTGAGTGAAACGGATCCTCAAAAGATATCGGCAAAAACAGGAAGCACTATCTCCGTATTTAAAGGAAATAATGAAGAGTTGCTGGAGGAAGTTGAGAAATCGAAGAATGATGTGGGGGAGTATCTCTTCATTGAAGATCTGGGCCTGCTGACTCTTTCTGCTAACAGTTTGAAAGAGGAGCAAAGTCTTTTATTTAATAAAGTAGTAGCCATTACCGGTGGAGCCATGGGTTATGGCGAAGGAATTGCCAGGCAACTATTTGGTGAAGGAGCCCATGTGGTTCTGATGGATATTAATGAGACTGCCGGAAATAAAGTGGCTGGAGACCTGAATAGCCAGAAAAGACCCAATCGTGCCTTCTTTGTAAAGACCGATGTAACCAGCCTTGAGTCGGTTTCCAATGCGGTTTATAAGACGGTCCTGGAATTCGGTGGATTGGATGTAATGATCAGCAATGCCGGAGTTCTGAAGGCAGGAGGTATCGAGGAGATGGATCCTGACAGTTTTGATTTTGTGACACGGGTAAACTACAATGGTTACTTTAATGTGGTGAAGGCAGCAGCGCCTGTCATGAAAAGACAGACCCAATATGGCCCTGGCTATTTTAACGATATTATCCAGATCAATTCCAAATCTGGAATTGAAGGCAGCAAGAAGAACTTCGCCTATGCTGGAAGCAAGTTTGCAGGCATTGGGCTTACCCATTCATTTGCCATGGAACTGATGCCCGACCGGATCAAGGTAAACGCCATCTGTCCGGGTAACTTCTTTGAAGGTCCCCTGTGGTCCGATCCGGAAAAGGGCCTGTTTATTCAATACCTTAATGCGGGAAAAGTACCTGGGGCCAAAACAATTGCCGATGTGAAACGTCATTATGAATCACTGGTTCCCGCCGGACGTGGATGCAGGATCACAGACGTGGTAAAAGCCATTAAATATGTAATTGACCAGGAGTATGAAACGGGTCAGGCCATCCCGGTAACAGGGGGGCAGGTAATGTTAAGCTAATGAGAATAGAAGGAATTATTTTTGACCTGGATGGTACCCTGGTCAACACCATAGAGGATATTGGCGATGCCACCAATACCCTGCTAAAAATACATGGTTATCCACAATACACCACCGAGGATTTTATCAGGTGGATTGGTAACGGTGCTGCAAAGTTTATTGAAGAAGCCATGGGTGAGAAGTTAGAACCATGCCTATTGAAGAACTATGTTTCCGAGTTTAAGGAGATATATGCTGAAAATTTGCACAACAAGAGCAAGCTTTATAATGGGATTCCTGAAATGTTGGATGAGTTGACACGCAGAGGTGTTAAGCTGGCCATCCTTTCCAACAAACCGCATCACCTCACAGAGGCAGTTGTAAGTTATTATTTACCGAAATGGGATTTTAAACCCGTGTTCGGACAGAGGGTGCATGTTCCCCGGAAACCTGATCCGGCCGGAGCCATTGAAATTGCTTATAAGATGGGTATTGAAACAGATCGCTTTCTGTTTGTAGGTGATTCGGTGGGTGACCTGATGACGCCAAAGCAGCCGGAATGGTCCCTGTTGGAGTAAGCTGGGGATATGGGCTCCGAGAACCCTCTAAGATGAATGGAGAAAGCCTCATACATCAGCCCCATTGAGCTGTTATCACTACTGGATTAAACAGGATTTTAATGATCCATTGAAATTATTTATATGAAGACAAAAGCAGTAAGGTTATACGGAAAAAAAGATTTAAGAATTGAGGAATTTGAACTGCCTGCCATCGGTGCAGATGAAATTCTGGCCAGGGTGGTAAGTGACAGCCTGTGCATGTCTTCCTACAAAGCCTCTGTTCAGGGTACAGATCACAAACGCATTCCTGATGATGTGGCCGAAAATCCCATTATCGTGGGGCATGAGTTTGCCGGTGATATTGTGGAAGTGGGAGAGAAGTGGAAAGATCAATTTAAAGCAGGAGATAAATTTGCCATCCAACCAGCCCTGAATTATGAAGATGGACCTGTGGGTGTGTTGAGCGCCCCGGGATATTCGTATCCTTACCTTGGAGGTGATGCTACCTATGTGGTTATTCCCAATGAGGTGATGGAACTGGGCTGTTTGCTAACCTACAACGGACCCGGTTTTTACCCGGCGTCCATGGCCGAACCCCTCTCCTGTGTGATTGGAGCCATGCATGCCAATTATCACATTAAACCGGGTTCCTATGTACACGACATGGAGATTGTGGATGGAGGAAAGCTGGCCATCCTGGCTGGTGTGGGACCCATGGGACTGGCTGCCATTAACTATGCCATTCACCGCGAAGACCGCAAACCTTCACTGATGGTGGTTACCGATATTGATCAGGTTCGGCTGGACCGAGCCGCCCACCTCTACTCTCCGGAGCTGGCTAAGAGCAAAGGGATCGATCTTCGTTATATCAACACTTCCACCTTAAACGATGCTGTGGGCCATTTGAAAGAGCTTAGTGGGGGAGAGGGATTCAATGATGTATTTGTATTTGCCCCGGTGGCTCCGGTGATTGAACAGGCCGACCAGCTGCTGGCCTTTGACGGCTGTCTCAACTTCTTTGCAGGTCCATCCGATCCCAACTTCAGTGCAAGGATGAATTTCTACAATGTTCATTATGCATTTACCCACATCGTAGGAACCAGCGGAGGGAATACAGATGACATCAAGGAATCTTTGGAGATGATGGAGAAGGGGCTTGATCCTTCGGGTCTGATCACCCACATCGGGGGACTCAATGCAGTTCCAGATGCCACCCTGGATCTTCCCAATATTCCCGGAGGTAAAAAATTGATATACACCCATATGGAGATGCCCCTGACGGCCATATCCGATTTCAGGGAATTGGGAAAAAAACACCCCATGTATAGTGATCTGGCTGATATTTGCGACCGCCATGATGGGCTATGGTCAGTGGAAGCTGAGGACCTGCTTCTCAAGTATTGCGGGTAAAGAAATAAGCCAACCATTTTTTAATTAGTGCCCTATTTGTAACACTAACCGGGGTATGTACGTAATACAATGGAGTTTGTATTATAAGCACATACCATGTTGTCGAACGAAGATTTATCAGGTGTAATTGATTCTCAGAAGGGTGCTTTATTAAGCCAAAATACTGGAATACAGAGAGATGGATTAAATGGGGTAGAGTCGCTTAATTCTTCGGGATTGTTTGTCCTGGGGGTCAGGGGCGCAGGTAAAAGCACCTATGTCAGGCAACTTCTTTCAGGCAGATTCTCCGATCCATTCCTGCTTAATCTGGAAGATCCCAGGTTGTCGGGATTTAAATCGAAGGACTTTTCCCGGCTTGATAGCCTGCTTTTTGGAAGGGCAAATGAATCCCTTGCCTTTGATGAAATCCAGGCTGTTGACAACTGGGAAGCTTACATCCATTTAAGGCAGTCAGAGGCCCGAAACATAGTGGTGGCGGCATCTGTTGCATCCATAAAGCACAATGGATTTAGTGAGGGTTTCCAGGTCCGAGAGGTCTTTCCCTTCTCCTTCGGAGAATTTCTGAAGGTGATCCACCAGGATGCCTCAGCAGAAACCATTCAGAAGTATTTGAAAATTGGAGGCTTCCCCGAGTATGTTAAAACCAGGAGTGAGGAGGTTCTTCTCCGACTTTTTGATGACATTATTTACCGGGAAATAGTGGTCAGGCAGGGCATTAAGCAACACGATGTATTTCGTCAGCTGGCCATCCATTTGATTGGCAATTTCTCCAGATATTACTCCTTGAATAACCTGAAGAATTTATTTGGCATAGGGTCGGTCCGATCAGTTGCTGATTATATAGCCTACCTGGAGAACTCTTATCTGATATACAGCGTTCCAAAGTACAGCGAGTCCATTAAAACGCAGATTGCCAATCCGAGAAAGGTCTATTGTGTGGATACGGGTCTGGCCAGGGTTATTTCCATCTCACTCCAGCAGGGACAAGACCAGTTGTTGGAAAATATGGTCTATCTGCACCTGCGCAGAGAAGGGAATCCGATCTACTACTATTCCGGACTTTTCGAATGTGACTTTATCGTCACCAAAAATCACAAGCCAGTATCAGCCATTCAGGTTTGCTCCGATTTGAATCAGAACAACCTGGTAAAAGAGTTAAAAGGAATTGAATTGGCCATGAAGGATCTGAACCTTGAGGAAGGCATCATAGTCACTTTGGATCTGGAGGAGACCTTCGAAATAAAGAACAGGCAAATTAAAGCCATTCCTGCCTGGAAGTATTTGATGGATAGCATCTAATCAACGCTATCGCATGGAGGGTATATAGTCTTCAGGCAGGAGGTAGGCGATCCTTTTTTCACCGATAGAGCCACTGAACAGAACCGTGTTCTCAGGAATTCTTCCAGAAGGGAGAATATGAACCGTATCAGCAAGAAAGCTAAATCCAGAATATTTCCTCACTGTGCGGTCCGAATTCCGATAGGAGAGGTCTACCGGTCTTCTACTTGAGATTCTCATGGTAGCTAATCCGGAAATTATTACAAGAGGAGTTGATCAGTTTCAACTGCTTGTTTCCAAATCCATCATCTGCGTATTCTGCTTTAATGCTGTATCGGTAATCTTTGCTATAAAAACTTCCTTCCTCGATGGGACAGGCATTTTCAAAGAGATAGCCATTTTCAGCCAGCTGGTTTAGGTAAAGTGAGCGGCAAAAGTGCATGGCTGAATTATAATAATTTTGAACCCGTGCGCGGGCCATGTTTCTACGCTCTCTTCTGGTTTGAGGGTCTATGGGATCGAAATAATAATAGCCCAGTATGGAACAGTGGTAGGCACCTAAGTTCCTCTTTATAAAATAGACGGAAGTGAACCAGATCCACCTTCAGAAGATACCCTGTCCGAGGCAGGTATACCTGGATAGCTTCTCCAGCCTCAACGGAGAACTGATCATTTTCAAATACATGGAAGACCAGGATTGAATCATTTAAAACTCGCTGCATTTTCCTCCTGGTAATTTGCTCCCAGGAACAATAGTTTGAAGCGCTCCAAAAAATCGGTCTTTACCGAATCACGAAAAACAGTGGCTTCTTCAAGATTGACAAAACGTATTCTGCAGATTGTAATTCAAACATTCAAGCCGGGTGGAATCCTGAAGAGGAATGCTTTTTAGCTTGTAACTCACATGTGATAGAATAAGTTCACAGGGCAAAGAGATCTCTTCAAGAATAAACTGTCCCATCTGGTCGGTGATGGTGCCGCGCGTAGTTCCATTGATATAGACCGTTGCTAAAGGAATGGGATTACCCGACTCCTGGTCGTTAACCTGACCCTCAATCCGGAAACCTTGGGCAATGAGATTGGCAGTGAGGATGTTAAGAATCAAAAGAAATGCCGCTCTTGAAACACCTGTTACGCATTGTGGTGGCTATGTTTATCGATCTGTTTTTTCAATTGAGAGATCAGGAGGAAATCCGACGAGGGGTGTAATCCACAGATCTGCTCAAATACCGCATCCCGACTGTCAGAAACCCGATTGTGGAAATCTGCATCTCCCGGGAATATATGTCCGTTTTCATCTTTTGCTTGGAAATAGAAGCCCATGGCCATGGCGTCAAGAATCATGCCGTAGGTCATCTTCTTTTCCATGGCAAGTCTGATGGTGGCCATAAAGCGGTCATCGGGTCCAAGCTTTCGCTGCAAATCACTTCCCACCCGAAAGATGGTATCCCCCAGATTCCGGTTTTGAAACCTGCACAACAGGTCGTTGATGTGATCTGTAATATCCTCATCAGTAAACTCATCAGGATAGATAGACCTGAGCAATTCCCCAGCCTCCTTCATGACCTGTCTGGTAAATTGGATCACTCTTTTATCTGCCAGCACCTCATACATATACCGGCTATCCGGAAGCATATAGTAGCCAACGTAAGCTGCCGTAGCATGCCCCAGATTGTGAATAAATGCTTTCCGATCGACCCAGGCTTTGATGTTATCCTTCAGGGCAAACTCCTCAATATCAGGAATTTCTCCCAGGAATCCTTTCCTGTCCAGGATCAGTGTATTGTAGGGTTCTGCAAATACCTGCAAAGGATCTTCTTCAAGGTCCTCTGTAGTCATGATTGGGACCATCTTTCCAATACTGGTCTCCACCAGGCCCACAAGGTCTTCCAGTGGGTAGGAGGTGTGCAAAATCTCCCTGAGCCTATTGCGAAAAAAAAGATTGGCCGATCTCATGTTTTCTGCCAGAATGATATCCAGTCCTTTTCCGGGAAAATTTTGCTGTCTCTGTGTCAATCCTTCTCCCACCACAGAAGCAACTGCGGGAAGGGCATTTTTCCCCACTGAAATGGCCATGATACTGGCATTCGTGATGGCTTCCACCACTGCACTCCGTTCCAGGGCAAAAATGGCTTTCACATTTTTAATCACCAGGCGATGCTCTTTTTCCGGACCTCTGATAACAACCGGATAAGCCCCCCGGCTATTAAGTTCATCCACCAGGGATCGATCCATATCCACAAAAATCACTTCATACCCTGATTTTCCAAACAGCTGACCTATAAAGGACCTTCCAATTTTTCCGGCACCGAAGATGACGATGTTCTGATCAGCCATGGATCTGTTCTAAATATTGATGGAAGTAGGGACGAATCTTTCCGAGTTTAAAACCTGGTTCTTGTTCGATATGGGTGCCTCCCAGGTGAAAGCAGCCATAACCTCCCGAGACAGTCCCCCAGGCAATGCACTCTTCCAGGTCCAGCATTTCCTTATGTTCCGACAATTGCCAGGCCATGGAGGCCAGTACTCCTCCTACGAAATTATCACCGCATCCGGTAGTGTCTCCCCCCTTAAACCCTTTCAGATCGTTCACCAGGGCTTTGGATACAGGATAGCCCTTTAATCCGGGTGCCCGAAAGAGTTTTCCATCGCTGTTACTTATGGTGATCTCAGTCCCGTTGGTAATGATATAGCTGGATACACCCTGATCCATAAAATAGCTGCCGGCTTCTTCGAGATCCTCCTTTCCACTCAGGTGCTGTGCCTCCTCCCGGTCCATAATCAACAGGTCTATGAATTTGTAGCTGTCGGAACTCCCTCCAGGGCTCCATTGTTCACCCGGATTCTCAATTTCGCTGCGGAAATCGTATACCGTATTTACCACGGTAATACATCCCTTGGATTTTGACTTCACCAACAGATCCTTTAAGCCATCATGCAGATGGGGAACAAGGGCCGTTCCTCCAAATACGACAATGTCCGATTCATAGAATCTTTCATTCAAATTCTCTGGTCCAAAGTTCCATGCAGCCCCTATGTCATTGATAAATATCCGCTCTCCATGTCCATCATTGTAATGTGGGATCCGACAGAACAATGGTAGATGGGGTGGAGCCTTTGGCGATAGACAGATGTTCCAGATTCACCGGTGTCTGTTCCAGTTTCGAATGCAAATATTCACCCGCCTGATCGTCTCCCCGGACTCCGTAGAAATTTACCCGGGCCCGACTCTCCTGTAAGAGCTGGGCTGCATGGACCAGCGCTACAATGGAAGGTCCACCTACATTAAAAACGGGTTCTGGCCTATCCCGGGAAATCTCAGTTAGAGATGCGAATAGGTCCTTCCCAGAATACTCCTCAAACTGCTCTGAAAATACCAGTCTGCCCGGGTGCAATCCTCCGTCCCCTTTCTTACGAGACATGAAACGGGCCACTACTGGATCGGAGAAATCTATGTCAGGATAGATCTGGTCTACCAGGCAGCAACCTGCTCCTGAAATATGAATTATTTTCTTCAAAATCTTTCAATGAATCGATCATTTTAATCCGTTCCTGAAATACAATAGAGCGACTTTACGCCTCTTAAGAAAAGGGAGTTCCCAAGAATGACAGGAGAAGCATAAAAGTTGTCTTCAAGAACGTTTTGTGTCATGAGCTCGAATGCTTCTCCGTGTCTTACCACACAGCAAGTGCCATTGGTACCCAACACATAGATTCGGTCTTTGACGCCCACAGGAGAAGTAAATATATTTTTTATCCCTTCCAGCTTCTCACTGCTGTAGTATTCTGTTCCATCTTTGGCATTCAAACAGGTCAGGTAACCGTTGTTAGCCTTTAGAAAATAAAGTTTTCCATCCATAAGAACCGGATTGGGCGTATAAGGAGTATTCTTCTCATATGTCCAGGCAATGGCATCTGTCTCAGTGATATCTCCGGAAGCCTTTGAAAGCTGAATAGCCATAAGTGCATTCCCCCTGAATCCACTCATCAGGTAGAGCAAGCCGTCGGCAAATACAGGGGATGGAATTACATTACGGGTCAGACCGCTGCACTCCCATAGCTCTTCACCAGAGGCTACATCATAACTCTGAATCTTGTTTGTAGCACTGGTAATGAGCTGAGCGCTTCCATCATATTCAATCACAGAGGGTGTAGACCATGAACTTCCTTCATCTCTGTTCACTTCCCAGATAGTTTCACCGGTGTTCTTATTCAATACATGAAGCATGGATTGACCCTGATGGTCCCGCAAAATAATTAACTTGTTTTGATACAGGGTAGGAGAGCTTCCTTCTCCAAAGCTCATTACTTTTTCCATTTTTCCTAAATCCTTTTCCCACTGTATCTCACCTTGAAAATTTAAGCAGTATAAACCGTGTGATCCGAAATAGGCGTAGATATTTTCACCATCAGTAATGGGGGAGTTGGAAGCCCAGCTACCAAATTCATGGGTGTGACTATACGGCAACTCCTCTCTAACGATGGTTTGCCAGAGAATTTCTCCATTGTTTCGATCCACTGATAAAACCACAAACTGATGAATATATTCGGTTGATTTGGGATTCATCCAGTCGGCCTGTTCCTCAGTTTTAACCGGCTCCTCAGCTTCAATCTTTTGATCTGTTTGTATCGCCGACAGTAAGATGATCTGATCTTTCCAGATGATGGGCGTGGCATGACCAATCCCGGGTATGGCTGATTTCCATTTGATATGGGATGTTTCACTCCACTCCAGAGGTGGATTGCCAGCCGGAGCCACTCCGGTTTCATGGGGCCCTCGCCACTGGGCCCAGTTATTCTCATCTTTGGCAGGATTCTCCTGTCCTGTAAGAAGACCTGAGAGTATAAACAAAAGTGCTGATAGGATGGTGATTGTTTTCATAAGGGATTCCTTCTGATTTTGTGACAAGTAAATATACGTTTTGCATTCGATCCTGAAAAATTGTCCGAAATTTGAATTTAACTCAGAATTAGAACATATTTTTACATGAAACCGTTTCTGATGACAAAGTTCTCCCTTCTCCTAACGCTTCTTTTAGCATATGGCTTACCCGTTCTCTCCCAGGAACATGGGTGGCAGGAAAAAGCTCCCGGGGTATGGCATCTCAGGGTTGGACAATTGCAACCCATTACTTTACTGGATGCAGCTGGCATCGAACCTGACCAGGAGGCCCTTGGAAAGCTCCCTTTTCCTGAATTTCCACTGGATCCGGAAAGAATCCATGTGGAGGTAATCGAAGGGAAGACCTACCTCAGGTTTCCCTTGGAGAGGGGAGAAGAAATCTATGGATTGGGACTCAACTTTAAAACCCATAACCAACGGGGGAGAATCCTGAATTTGCATGTGGATCATTATGGAGGGAAGGACAATGGAAGAACACATGCCCCGGTCCCCTTTTATGTTTCAAGCAGGGGATATGGAGTATTGATCGATGCAGCCAGGTACATCACAGTATATGCGGGGACAGCCATCAGGGTGAACGCAGATGATCCGCCAAAGTTGCAGGATCGAAACACAGACCCTGGATGGAGCGCCCAGCCCTATTCCGATGCGGTGGAGATCCTGGTCCCAGCCGATGGGGCAGAGGTTTATGTTTTTGGAGGTCCCACCGCGCTAAAAGCAGTCCAGCGATATAACCTTTTTTGCGGGGGAGGATATTTGCCTCCCAAGTGGGGACTGGGGTTTACCCAGAGGGTTCCCACCCTATACAGCGATCAGGATATTCTCAGGGAGGTGGAGGAGTTTGAGGAGCATAACTTTCCATTGGATTTTATTGGAGTGGAACCCGGATGGCACAGCATGGCCTATCCCTGTACCTTTGAGTGGGACTCTACCCGTTTCCCGGATCCACAGGGATTCATCGGGGAGCTCATGGAAAAAGGGGTAAGGGCCAACCTCTGGATGAATCCTTATGTGTCACCTGCCGGGGCCCTTTATGAAAAGGTAAAGCCATTCTCTGCTTCGCATACAGTATGGAATGGCCTGGTGCCCGATTTTACCCTTGAAGAGCCTCAAGCCATATTCAGGGAACACTTTATGAAACACCACCTGGGCCTGGGGGTAAGTGGATATAAAATTGATGAGGTGGATGGTTATGACACTTGGATCTGGCCCGATGTGGCTACCTTCCCTTCGGGAACAAGTGCCGAGGAGATGCGGCAGATTTATGGAGTGCTTTTTCAGAGGATGAGTGCCGACTGGTTCAGGGATATGAACCAGAGGACCTATGGGTTGGTGAGGGCATCCAACGCCGGAGCCAGCAGTTTGCCCTACGTGATTTATAACGACTACTACAGCCATCGGGATTTTATCACGGCACTGATTAACAGTTCATTCATTGGTGTATTGTGGACCCCCGAGGTGCGCTCATCTGGTCACGCAGAGGACTGGCTTCGGAGGATGCAATCGGTCTGCTTCTCGCCCATGGCCATGCTCAATGCCTGGGCCGATGGGACCAAACCCTGGTCCTTTCCCGAGGTGGAGGCACAGGTGAGGGAGGTGGCCCAGTTAAGAATGCGCTTGTTGCCCTATCTCTACTCCACATTTGCAGCCTACCACTTTGAGGGAATTCCTCCCTTCAGGGCCATGCAGCTGGTGGAGGGGCTGACTCTCAGTTCGGAGACCAGTGAGGGTGAACTGGATTCATCGGAGAACCCCTATGCCGCCTGCACCACCAAAGAGATCAAATACCAGTATATGATGGGCGAATCCATCCTGGTAGCCCCCATGTTTGCAAGCATGGAAACCAGGGAAGTACTGCTGCCTCCCGGTCGATGGTATGATTTCTATACGGGTGAACTGGTGGGAGAGGAAGAGGTCATCACCATTACCCCGGGATTGGATCACATCCCCCTCTTTGTAAAGGACGGGGCCATTATTCCCATGTTGAAGGAAGAGCGTACGCGTATGCCTTTGGCTGGAGAGAAGCTTTCCCTGGAAATCAGGCACTATGGCATCAATCCAGGAGTTTTTCAGTTGTATGACGATGATGGCACAAGTTTTAACTATGAACAGGGAGATTACTCCTGGGCAGAACTGAAAGTCTCCATGGAGCAAGATCAGCCTGTCCCTCACATGGATGTGTCCAATAAAGCGTTCTTTGGCTACAACTTGGATCCGGAGTGGGTGTTTATGACCATTACAGGGAAGTAAATGCTAAGTGACCCCTTCTTCGTCATTGGGACACCTTGTCGAATTGTACTCGATGAACTTTACTCCTCAAGCTTGAACAAACATGGTGGGATCCATCAGGATTGTAAGATCTCCTTCAAGGAGTTTACCTCATTATTGATCTTCAGGCCAAATCTGGAATTTATTATTCCCTGATCAGGCCCGATGGGATTCAGCAGTGAAATGCTTGCTCCGCTGTCATTAAGCATTCTTTCATGTTCTGAGGTCCATTCCAATTCAAGAATGTGGGAGAGATACAAATAACGCTTCTTTGCAGCATAACTCCCATTCCGGGCTAAATAGTAAAACAATTTTTGGAGATCTGTTCTTTCCCTGGCATGGTATATGGCTTTCCCAACCCCAGCGATCCCTCCGCATAATTGCGGTTTTGATACTGCATCTACAATCGTCTTTTCCAGATCAATGACCATTGCTTGCTCCTGCATGCTTATCCAGAGCTCCTCATAACCGAAGAACCTACTGTAACTATGGTATATATAATGAAACGCTATCCCTTTGATATTTTGTTTGGACGGCTGCCTCTGTCGATCACTTACCACCATTGTTCTGGCTCCTGGTTGATCTGTGAATCCGTGGATATTTATGGCTGAGGAATAGCTATATGATACTCTTCCCTTTCTGATGCACCTGGCAACTGTGCGACTGTCTGGAGAATAGGTCTCCGGGTCTGCACTCAGCGTAATAATGCAGTACAATTCCCTGATAATTTCATTAACATGCCCATTCTTACCTTGATGCAAGTAGTTTGGAAAAATGGCTGGGATCCTTATCAGGAAATTCCGCAATAACATCCTTATAGCGAAAACAATTCTTGTTTTTGGCAGATAAGGTTTTAATGATTGCCCACCTCATCTTGAAATAGATATTAAATAGTGTTTTGCCCTATATAAATGGCCAATAGCAAGTTAATAATTATCTTTCAGAAATCAATTATTAACCTAAAATAGCATCAGAACACCAACAGAAACTTAATAATTACCTCAAGCCATTTTTCAAACAAGCTAATGGTCCCTGATGGGTATATTTCTTGTCAACTACCAGTTGGTGTAGGAAAGAAGCTTGCCAATACCAGAAAGAAGAAATGAAATTGCAGATATCAACCAACCAAATAATATAATAATCGATGATTGACTTCGTCGAGCTAAAGGTTGACTTCGTCGAATTCTAAAGGTTCTCCGCAGCTTGCTGCGGGGAGAATAAATCCTAACTAACAAGGACTCCGTTTCTCCTGTATACTCCGGGTGAAACACTCATGGTTCGGGTAAATATGCGGGTGAAGTAGTACCTGTCTGAGAATCCACATCCAGAAGCAATTTGTTCAATGCTTAAATCACTGTGGTGAAGAAGATTGCATGCTTTTTCCACGCGCATTTTCAATAGGTATTTCCGGGGAGAATAGCCAGTTTGTTCTTTGAATATTCTGGCATAGGCGTTCACTGACATACCTCCTATTTCGGCCAGACTGGCATTGGCTATTTCAATCTCTGCGATGTTTTCATCCATATGAAGGATGCCCTTGATTACGCGTGCATCCAAAATCCTGTTTCTCCAGGCGTTCCCCGGAATCTGATGAAGAAGGGAAAAGAGGAAGGAATATAGTTCCAGGCTTCCGGTCTGATCAAATTTCACCTTACCGTATATAAGTTGCTCTGTAATGGAATGAATAAGTTGCTGCTGGTCTTTCGTGACCTCAAACTGAAAGATCTCGGGTGAGATGGTATCAAAAGGATAGCCCAGGGTAAAATGGATAAACATGTGTAAAACAGTTCCCTCTTCGATCATCATGCTCCTCCATTTCCCTGCTCTCAATCCGTCCGCCTTTCAGTGAATAGGGTCGGGATTGATCCATATCTGTACCCTCGATATCGGTGGAAAAAGGGGTGTTTGGAGGAATCAGGATCAGGCGGTCGGGCTTCAGGTAGATCGTTTTATTGTACACAACTTTAGCCCTGCCAGATCTGTTCCAGTAAAGTCTCCAGTAGGGGAAGGACATTTGCTGACTTCGCCACTCGGCCATCCACCAGTATCTGCAGCAGAGAAGCCTTGGAAGGATCTCCTGAAACTCCTGTATTCTGCTTGAAGGGTCACCGTCGGGGGGGATATCCTGGAACCTGAACATATGGGCCAATGTTTGTTTTGTACACAAATCTAAGAGATTATTCCATTTCAAAAAAGGGCTTTCCTATATAAATTGCAAAACGGTCTATATAGCAATTATGAGTTCAAAACACAGAAGGTTTTCATGTATCGCAGTGGATATGGGCGCAGGAAGCATCCGGGTGATGCTTGGCATGCTCGATGAGGGTGGAGTCTCTTTTAATGAGGTACACCGCATAAGCAATGAGATTGTAGAACATGATGGACAAGATCAATGGGAAATGGAGAAGATAGTTGGAGCAATCAAGGCTGGTATCTCACATGCTATTGAGGTTTCGAAGCCTCCCCCCACAAGCATTGGGGTGGATTCCTGGGGTGTGGATTATGTGCTGCTGGATGCCCATGGTGAATTGGTTGAAACACCTGTGGCTTACAGAGATAGCAGGACAGTAGGTATGCGTGAGAAATGGAAAGGAATGATGCCGGAGATGGAGACCTTTCGAAGGACGGGAATTAATTTTTACCTTTTCAACACGCTTTTTCAGCTACTTTCAAGCCAGGATAAGCCTGCTATGAGACGTACTTCCAGGATCCTGTTTATTCCAGCCTATATCAATTATCTTCTAACGGGTCAGGCTTTCAATGAACTTACCATTTCATCCACCTCCCAGTTGCTGGCTGTGGAGGGTGATCAATGGGATGGTGAGATTCTGAAGATATTAGATCTGAAGGAAGATCTTCTTGGGGAGGTGATTTATCCCGGGACCCGTTTGGGACCCGTGAACCTACCCGAATTTAAGAATTCCGGGATGGAGGGTATTGCAGTTTGCGGACATGATACCGCATGTGTGGTGGCAGCCATCCCTGTTGAGAATCCCAACTTTGCCTTTATTTCGGCGGGTACCTGGTGCGTAGTGGGTATTGAGTCTGATCGCCCCATCATAAGTGAAGAGGCATTAAGCCTGGGACTTACCAACGAAAGGGGCTATAACAACAGCTACAGGGTCCTTAAAAATATTGTAGGGCTCTGGTTGCTTCAGGGACTGAAGAAACATCTTTCAGAGGGAATTACTTATCCCATGATGGAGGAGATGACCCGAACGGGAGGTCAGGCATCGCAGGTAATTGATCCCGACGATCCGGGTTTCTATAATCCCGCTGATATGAAAAAAGCCTTTGATCACTTTTTTATAAAGACCGGTCAGCCCGAACCCGATCATTTTAGTGCCTACCTGATTTGCGCTTACGACAGTCTTTGCTTCTCTTTCAGGTATCAGATTGAAAAACTGGAAACCCTCTGGGGCAGAAGCATTGAAGTTGTGCATGTGGTGGGGGGAGGGAGTCAGTCCGACTACCTGAACCAGCGAATTTCCACCATTTGCGGACGAAAAGTGATCTCGGGACCTGTGGAAGGAGCCACCCTGGGAAATATTCTGATCCAGGCCATGGCCATGGGTGAGATCGGGACGCTTCAGGAAGGACGGGAGCTGGTTAAAAGATCCTATCCCGGGAAAACTTACCATCCGGAAAAGGAGCCTCCCGGGACTGAAAACAGGTACACTCAATTTTTAAGATTTAAAGATATTCATACACAATCATAAAACATGACTACAAAAAGATTAATCGGACAGGCCCCCAAAGTGGGAATCAGGCCCACCATTGACGGGAGACTTGAAGGAGTAAGAGAATCCCTGGAAGTACAGACCATGAAGATGGCCCAAAGTGCAGCTGCATTGATAGAATCACAGCTAAAGCATTCGGATGGATCTCGGGTGGAGTGTATCATTGCCGACAGTTGCATTGGGGGTGTGGCGGAAGCTGCAGCTGCGGCTGACAAATTTTCCAGGGAAGGGGTGGGGGTAAGCCTCACGGTTACTCCCTGCTGGTGCTATGGAAGTGAAACCATCGATATGGATCCCTTGCTGCCCAAAGCCATCTGGGGATTTAACGGAACGGAGCGTCCCGGGGCAGTCTACCTGGCTGCAGCTCTGGCCGGGCATAACCAAAAGGGATTGCCTGCTTTTGGGATCTATGGAAAAGATGTACAGGATTCAGGAGATACCGAGATTCCTGAAGATGTGAGAGAGAAGATACTCACCTTTGTGAGTGCCGGTTTGGCTCTGGCCACCATGAAAGGGAAATCTTATCTCTCCATGGGAAGTGTCTCCATGGGGATAGCAGGCTCCATTGTGGATGCCAATTTCTTTGAAGAATACCTGGGTATGCGCTGTGAGTATGTGGATATGTCGGAGTTTACCCGCAGAATCGAGGAGGGAATCTTTGACCCGGAAGAGCTTAAACTGGCCAAAAACTGGATAAAGGAGAACTGCAAAGAGGGAAAAGACTACAATCCAGACGAGATCCAGAAGTCGGCTGAAAAGAAAGCCGAAGAGTGGGATTTCGTGGCCAAGATGGCCCTCATCGGACGCGACCTGATGGTGGGTAATCCAAAACTGAAAGCGCTGGGCTTTGGGGAAGAGGCCCATGGCCACAACGCCATCGCAGCCGGATTCCAGGGTCAGCGACAGTGGACCGATCATTTTCCCAATGGTGATTTTATGGAGGCCGTACTCTGCTCCTCCTTTGATTGGAACGGGATCAGGCAACCCTACATGCTGGCCACTGAGAATGACAGCCTTAATGGGGTCTCCATGTTGTTTGGACACCTGCTCACCGGGGCGGCACAGGTATTTAGCGATGTACGTACCTACTGGAGTCCGGAGGCTGTAAAACGGGTCACAGGATTTGATCTCACGGGAGATGCAAAGGACGGATTTATTCACCTGATCAACTCGGGTCCTTCGGCACTGGATGGAAGTGGAGAGCAATCCATTGATGGCAAGCCAGCCATGAAGCCCTGGTACGATATCACTCCCGATGAGGCCCAGCAGTGCCTGGACAAGACCACCTGGGGCCCTGCCGACATTGGCTATTTCAGGGGAGGTGGATTCTCCTCCACTTTTAATACCAAAGGGGGAATGCCCATCACCATGAGCCGCATTAATATGGTTAAGGGAGTGGGGCCTGTATTACAAATTGCAGAAGGATCCACCATTGAGCTTCCCGAAGAGGTGCATTTTACCCTCACCGAACGTACCAATCCCACCTGGCCAACCACCTGGTTTGTACCCCGCTTGACAGGAGAGGGGAACTTCAAAGATGTCTATTCAGTGATGGCCAATTGGGGAGCCAACCATGGGGCATTCTCCTATGGCCACATTGGGTCCCAATTAATGGCCCTGGCTTCCATGTTGCGGATCCCGGTATGCATGCACAATGTGCCTGAGGATCAAATCTTCAGACCCAGTTCATGGGCTGCCTTTGGCATGGACAAAGAGGGATCGGACTACAGGGCCTGTGCTGCATATGGACCAATCTATAGATAAGTACCTGGTGTCAGTTAAATAAGAGTTGTATATTTAAACAAGAACCCAAAACCAAATAAAATGCAAAAGTTAGTTGTTTCCGTATTGCTGTTTGTTTTCATAGCACAAACCGGTCTTTCCCAAAAGAAAATCTGGGATGAAACAGAGGATGAAAAAACCGAACGCTTAAGCTGGTGGACCGAAGCCCGCTTCGGCATGTTTATTCATTGGGGATTGTATGCGCAGGCTGCCCGACACGAATGGGTGAAAAAACGTGAACGGATTTCGGATGAGGATTACCAGAAGTATTTCGAGATGTTTAATCCCGATCTGTTCGATCCGGCCGATTGGGCAAAAAAGGCCAAAGCGGCAGGAATGAAATATGCGGTAATCACCACCAAGCACCATGAGGGTTTCAATATGTTTGCCTCGGAGTACACAGACTATAACATCATGAATACTCCCTACGGAAAGGATATCATTAAAGAGTGGGTGGATGCTTTCCGTGCTGAAGGGCTTGGAATTGGTTTTTACTATTCATTAATCGACTGGCACCATCCAGAATATACCATTGATCGGGTGCATCCACAAAGTGCCGGCACACAGGAAGAATATGACGACTTAAATAAAGACCGTGATATGGCTGTGTACCGTGAATATTTGAAAAACCAGGTGCGTGAGATACTTACTAACTATGGCAAAATTGATATTCTTTGGCTCGATTATTCCTTCCCCGGTACCTTTGGAAAAGGTAGAGATGATTGGGGAGCGGTGGAGCTGATTAAAATGGTTCGAGAAATGCAGCCCGAAATCCTGGTAAATGATCGTTTGGATCTAAAGGATTATGCAGGAGGTTGGGATTTTACCACACCCGAACAGTTTAAGGTACAAAAGTGGCCAGAAGAGAATGGCATTCGAATTCCATGGGAGACCTGCCAGACTTTCTCGGGTTCCTGGGGCTATTATCGCGACGAATTTACCTGGAAGGATAACAAACAGCTTTTGGTACTTCTCATCGAATCGGTCAGTAAAGGCGGCAACCTCTTATTAAATGTAGGACCTACTGCCAGGGGAACATTTGATCACCGTGCAGATCATGCGCTGGTTGAAATGGGAAACTGGATGAAATTTAACGACCGCTCCATTTATGGTTGTACCCAGGCACCAGATGAGTTTGTGGCTCCTGAAAACACTCTACTCACCTACAATCCCAAAACAAATCGTCTCTATGTGCATCTTCTGGATTATCCCCTGAAGAACTTCCTGATGCGAGATTATGGCGACAAAATAAAGTATGCCCAGTTTTTGCATGATGCCTCCGAAATAAAAATAGGAAAACCCTCCGGGCACTGGATCAGGCAGGAAACGGCAGAGAACGATGTAAATCTTTTGTTGCCGGTTAATAAACCCAATGTGGAAATCCCTGTGATAGAGTTGTTTCTGAAATAGAAACCCGGAGCTAGGCTCCTGCGGTTTTACTATACAACTTTGTGGGTTTTAATGTAGTCTGGATCAATGACGATGCCAAGTCCGGAACCCTCAGGAGCCTTTATCTTGCCATCAATACTCTCAAATGGCCCCGCCTTACTTTCTATCGGAATGATCGTTCCGTTGGGATCTGGTGTGCGAAACATCTTAAACTCATGGTATTTGTCCGCATTCGGGCAGGCAGAAACCATATGGATCAAATAGAGGAATCCAAGTCCCCCACCAGAAATATGCGGAGAGGTCCTGATCCCCGCAGCTTCTGCCATTCGGGCTACCTTCATGGAACGGATCATACCGCCGTTGTAAAAAAGATCGGGCATAATTACTTCGAAGGCTCTGTTGCCTATCAGCCATCGGAAGACACGTTCGCTGAATTCCTCTTCTCCGCCTGCCATGGTGATGTTAAGGGCCCGGGCTACCTGTGCCTGCTCCTCGTACCAGGTCCATGGAACGGGCTCCTCATACCAGTAATAATTGTAGTCTTCGAGCATGTGGCCTATTCGTAGTGCTTCTGCTACATCATAGCTGCCGTTCCCGTCAATCATCAATACCATATCGTCACCAAGGGTTTCGCGGGCCATTCGGATCAGTCTTTCCGTCCGTTCCGGAGCATTTTCGTTGTTGAGGCCCAGGTTGTCGCCACTTCCTGCCCGTACCTTGATTGCTTTTGCTCCGATTATCTCATTGTCCTGCTGTATGAGATCCAGGGATTCCTCGGGTTCCTTGTTGCGAAACTCCCATAAGCGATGACCCAGGTAAATCCCGATCTCCGGATTCTCAAGTTCCCCGATCAGGCGGCCGACAGGCTTATCGGCAATAATACCCAGCATGTCCAGTATGGCAAATTCAATATTTGCGATCTGCACACAGAGCGGAACACCCTGGTTTTTTACAGGACCTTCTGCAGCCTGGAAGATCAGATTGTCGAGATCACGGGCATCCTTTCCCAGGAAGATCTTTTGAAGGAGGTTTGTAAACATGGGATAAGAGTTTTTCGCGATAAAGGGATGCCCAATGGAGACTCCTTCCACACCGTCCTTAGAACGTACACGACAAATGGTGCTGTCCCTGTCTCTCAGCAACTCCAGCGATTCTATGATCACGGGGTCGGGAAATAGTTCCCTTCTCAATACAGGTTTTGCCAGTGCCGCATCCAGTGCCGAGTAGTCCGTCGGAATCGGATCAGGTGTAGCTGTCTGATTGCAAGAATTCAGGGGAAGTAAAGCGGAGGCACCACCAATGGTTGCTGCCCGGGTAAGAAATTGCCTTCTGTTGCTAGTCATGGATAGTTGTTTTGCCTGTGAAGATTCTTAAAGATATAAATTATAATAAAGAGCTTTATGGATAATCAGCGAACCGTGACCTTTGCCACTCTTCCGTCTGAACCGGAAAGAAAGAGGATGTTTTTACCTGCTACTGCACTGACAGCATAGTAGCCTGCAGAGTCGATAAAGGTCCAGTTCCTCCCGTGATCTGTTGAATAGTCGCAACCTGTTTTTCCTGTGGCAAAAAGGAGATCATCTCCTAAGGATACTACACAGGATCGATAGGCAGCAGGCATGCTTTCTGCTCTCTTCCATTGCCTTCCGCCATCGCCGGTATAAATGGCCCGGATGCCTTCCCTGTCCGGATTATTATAATCACCTCCCACCGCTACACCACATGCCCGAATTCGTGAAATGTACAGAAAACAGCCCTGCTGACTCTCCGGTCATCACAGGAGTTTCGGCATAGTTCCAACTTTCTCCTTGATCGTAGCTGGTGAGTATCCGGGACTTTGTCCCCCCGGTTGCGATGAAAATTTCGCCCGATGGAAGGTAGGCTACGCAGGAATTTGAGGCGGCGAAGTTTATTTCGCCCTTCACCGCCAGGGGAAGCGTGGGAAGGCGCTTCCACTTCCTTCCACCATCCTCTGTTTTTATAACAAATACTTTCTCATCCATGGGATCGCTTATGGCTATGCCCTGCTTGTGGTTTGCAAATTTCACCGAATTGAAGAATGCCCCTTCATTGGGACTCTTATATACCAGCTCCCAGGTCTCGCCTCCATTTGTGGTCATATACCCCCGGCCCAAGGGAGAAACATCAAAAACCAGGGCGCGTTCAGCATCCCAGGCATGCAGGCTTCTGAATTCGGTGTCTTCACATTCAGGTACTGATCGTTGACCCCAGTTAGCTCCTCCGTCCAGGCTTACATATACCTTGCCCTGGCTTCCCGAGGTCCAGACTACATCTTCATTCACCGCACAAATTGCCCTTAGCGAACTTTTGCCCGGCGTATTTACTTCTACAAAATCAAAATGATACTTCTTCTCAGAGCAGCTGATCAACAGCAGAGTAAGTATAAGAAGCAGGCCTGTTTTATTCATTATCGCTTTGATTGGTGTGATATTTGACCAGGAGCATGATGCCAGGCCATTGGACCTCAACCCCGTGGACCATCTGGCCCTGGTAAAGAGGTGTTTTTCCGGTTTTGAGTTTGTTTTCCCCCTGTTTCAGGACGCTTAAGTCTTCAATGGGAATATGGTGCTCGAAATAGTCGTATTTGGGTCCCTCCTTGGTAAAGACTAAAAAATCATTTATGTAGATTCCGTTGAAATAGCCCGGACTCCAGGTTCTGAACACCAATTTGGCTTCCACGGCTTTTTTAAGATCCCCTTTGATCTGGAAGCGTTCCTCAAACTCGCCATTGCGGGTAAACCAGCCTTTGGGCCTCCGGTAGGGTTTGCACAATTCTACGGAGATCCAATATCGCTCCATTTTCAGACTGTCCACCATTTCAGTCATGTATATATAACCATCATTCCTGTGTATAAAAGCAGCTATCTTTATGGCTTCATCCTGATCAGGCAGCCATTCCGAATTCCATTTAAAGAGAAAGGGAGGACCCGGGTATGTGCCCATGTGATTGTAAATTTCCCCTTTGTGATAACTGTAATGCCACTGCCTGTAAACACCATCACCTTCCAGGTCCACATCTTCATAAAATCCAACCATATCTGCCTTTTTGATCTGCATGACATCGGGTACCCACATACTGATATGGTTATTTAAGCCGAGTGTGGCCCCTGTTTTGGGATAGGTAATCCGCCCCCTTCTCTTAAGCACCTCATTTTCATAATATACTCTCAGGATCATTCCGTATACCAGGTTCTGGGGCCACCAGTGATCTGCAGTATCCACTTCAAAGCGGAAGGTGTTTTCGTTTCCGGGCTTCAGATCTGAAAGATCCAGGGGTACAATGGCATTGTAGTGGTGGGCATAATCAGACTGGGGCCTGGGTATGTCAACGGCTTCCGGGACTGGCACTGGATCATTTCCATTGATGCTTACTCTAAGGCCAGTGGTGCCGCTGTGACAGAGCATCTTTTCCACCACCAGTTCAGCCTTTATGGCCCTATCCAATTCTACCTGGAAAGGAGGAACAATGAGTCCTGTGTCCTTGTAATGAGTCACCATACCCTGAATTTGATAGTCCAATTTTCCGCCCACACGCAAAGCTCCGTCGCAGTCTCCCCACTGGTTATGCCAGGTGTACTCTTTAAAAAGATCTCCAGGTGAGGGTTGAGCATGGACGGGAGTAAAAATCGAAATCAGAGAAAGAAATATAGTAAGAATGGATGCTTTCATTAGAGTAGCCAGATAATTTTATGTAGTTGAGGCCTTCAAATACTGCAAGGTAATCATCTGGTCTTTACTTTCTCTTATTGGAAATGAAAATTAGAGTAGATTTACATGCAATCTGAATATAAAAATCTTTCTGCATGAAATCCATAGTAAGCATTATCCTGATTGGGCTGGTCTTTTCCACACAATTTGCATGCCAGTCGGTATCAGATGAAAAAGTGGGAATTACCTTTGATGAGCCTGAAAATCCGCAAGTAGTATCTCCTGTTCAGGACTGGGAAAAGCTGGGAGACGGAATTCAGCTAGGCTGGGGGAGCAGTAATACCCGGTATCATAAAGATTATATTCCTGATTTATCCCTATCGGATACCTTTTCCTGTACCGCATGGAAAAACGAACGGGTGTATGCGCTCCTGTTGGCATGGTCAAGCGATCAGGTAGATGAGTTAGCCATAGAAACTTCATCCCTGGAATCGACCACAGGGACTATAGAGGCTGGATTTATCCAGCATTTCTTTATCAGGAATGTGATTACAGATGAATTTTTAGGCGGTTGTGAGGAGAAGACGAAAACGCAGGAAACCGCCCATTTGCTTCCCGATTGCCTGGAAGAAGCAAAGGCCTATAACATGAGATCTAAGTCAACGCGGGGTATCTGGTTTAATATAAACCTTCCTGAAGCTGCTCAAGCAGGTAGATATTTTGGGGATGTTATCGTAAAGGTTAAGGGCAGGAAAGTAAAGACCCTGAAACTGCAGGTGGATGTTCTGGATCGTAAATTGCCATCGGCGAAAGACTGGGAATTTCATCTTGATTTATGGCAAAACCCCTATGCAGTTGCACGCATACATGATGTGGAGCTCTGGTCAGATGCGCATTTTGAACTGATGACACCTTTGTATTCAATGCTGGCAGATGCGGGACAAAAATGCATTACCGCTTCGATCCTGAATAAACCATGGGGTGGACAAACCTACGATCCCTTTGAGTCGATGATCAAGCATACCCTGAAGCAGAATGGAGAATGGGTATATGATTATTCCATTTTCGACAAATGGGTAAGTTTTATGATGGATCTTGGTATCAATAAACAGATCAACTGCTATTCTTTAATTCCCTGGGGCAACCAACTAGACTACTTTGATGAAAGCACAGGTTCTGACACCCTCATCACGGCAGAGGCATCTTCAGCTGAATATGCCGAATACTGGATCCCATTCCTGAAAGATTTTAAGAGGCATTTGAAAGAGAAGGGAATATATGAGATTACAACAATTGCCATGGATGAGCGCCCCATGGAGGATATGCTGAGTGCCATCAAATTGATCCAGGAATACAGTGGATTGCTTATTACTTCAGCGGCCAATTACGATCCGGGGATGTCAAGCTATGTGTATGATTTGAGTGTGGCAATTGAGCATCCCTTGTCTCCGCAAATTATTGCGGATCGACGTAATGATGAACAGCTAACTACCTACTATGTTTGCTGTGTGGATCCGTATCCGAATAACTTCACCTACTCCCCACCCGCAGAAGGCATATGGCAGGGATGGTTTGCTTTTGCTCACAACATGGATGGTTTTCTACGTTGGGCCTATAATTCATGGGTAGAAGATCCCCTGCATGATTCACGATTCAGAACTTGGCCTTCTGGAGATACTTATTTTGTTTATCCCGGGGCCAGATCGTCGATTCGTTTTGAAAAGCTAAGGGAGGGAATTCAGGATTATGAGAAATTAAGGATCCTGACAGAAGAGTTAAGAAGTGAAAACAGCGAAGAAGCAAAGGCCAGGTTGCAGGAACTACAAAATATGCTAAAGGAGTTTGAGCTTTCCACCTTGGAACAAACAGGCGCAGAAACGATGATTCAAAAAGGCAAAGATCTGCTTCACCTTATTTCTTTTTAGTGTTTACTGGTTTACTACGAAGTGGGTAAGGCGCATGGCGTTTCCTTTACCTGACTTCTCCTTGAGCATTTTTAAACGAAGTGTATGTTTACCTTGGGCCAGGTCATTGGCAAACATGGTTGTTTGCGGATAGTGCAGGTTTTCGCTAAATTTAGGGTGGTACAGATCATATTTTACAGATGGCCCTCCATCAATGCTAACTTCAATGATTCCTGCATCAGGTCCTGCCAGGTTGAAAACCCCAACTGCAGTTCCCGTAAACTCAAAAAATATTTCAGCCCCCTTTTTTGTGGTCCAGAGCATGGGTTCATGCATGTATCGCTCACGCTTTTTTCCTGTAAGCTTATCCCAATCGGGAACAGATAGTGACCAGTCGGAGGTGAAATTACTGAGCGCAGGATCGATCAGCCTCCCATTATCGAAGTTGTTTTGATTCAAGGGTTCAGGACTTATAAACATCTCTTTTCTCGTCCAGGCCTGTTCCAGCATATCGCAAATCATATTCTTACACATACTATTGCCGTAAACGTTGGGATGGGTCCCCCCGATGCTTTCCCATTGAAGGGTGCCAACCGATATTTGATCGGATACCTCCTTTGCGAAATTGCAGGTGGAAATGTTATAATGTTCTGCAACCTCCATGTGCGCGGCCACCGAAGTTCTTACGATTCCATTTTGATAGTCTTCCAGGATTGAAGGATTTACAAAAATGGTCATGACAATATCCACATCCGGATTGTATGTCCTGGCTTTTCGGATAATACCTTCCATTCCCAGCATGGCTTCCTTGTAGCTGTCCTCAGAATCCTGGTCATCATTTACTGCAAACTCAACAAACAGCAGGTCCAGGGGCCCCTGGCTCAGTACATCCCGTTCCATTCTGAATGCCCCGGTGGTGGAGCCGGTGGAAGCTATACCGGCATTTGTGAAGGTGAATTCTGTATGAGGAAAGTTCTCCACAAGATAGGAGCTTAGCATGGGCCGGTATCCATCCATCTCAGTGATTGATCCTCCAAGGAAGGCCACATGGCCTGTCCCTTCCTGCTCGAACTGGATTTTGCAATTTCTAAAATCACTTCGAAGCGTGGTATTATTCTTACTCCATTCCGGATCCCCGGAGACAGGGCTTTCCCGGTTCCCTGTTTGGATCAATATGAAATCCACAATGGGCTTGGGATCTTTCAGAGAATGAGGATGATGACCCACACCTGGCTTATGAATTACCTTCATCTCCCAGCCCAGTTCATCCAGTCTCTTGCTTATCAAAGCAGTGTTTTCTGAAACGGGAACTACCTGATCTGCATCACCCACCACATTCAAGATGGGCACTTTTGCTTCGGCAATATTCTCCATGCGATCCACAGGATTGCCTTTAAATGCCAGGGCCTGCTCTTCGTTAAACCGGTATTGTTCCAGACAGGCCTTCCATGCCTCCTCTAATCCTGAACTCGCACCAAATCCCATGGGCCAGCTTTTAAAGTCACATACCGGGGCATCTCCATAAATGCAGGCAAGCTTGTCCGCATTCAGATTGCCCCAGTTGTAGATAATAAGGCCTCCGCGGCTCAATCCTTCCAGGACTACCTTTGGGTTTAAGTGGTACTCTTCTGTCATAGTTGCGTAAAACTTATCCCAGATGGCAATTGCTTCTTCGTTGCCAAAGAGCCCGGCCACATCAATATAGGCTACGTGGAATCCCTCTGCAAGCAGTGCAATATCTGTTTGCGGTTCATGACCCCAGAATCGTGCCCGCCAGATCCAGTCACGGTTTTCATTGGCCTCCTCCGGAAAAACAATCTTATAAGACCTGCCATTTAAGCTTGAATCCAGGATTTCATAGCCAAACCATCTTTCCTTGTCTTGGGCAGATGCTTTCTGCAACTGCCCAAGAACGAACACCAGTACCAACAGGGTAATTATACGCTTATTTAGCATTTGCTTCTTTTTTTAAAATCAGGACTTATTTCTCTCAAAAACTGTTTAAGAGACTGGCCCTGTAGGTCCGCCAGCCATAGATGGCTATCACACAGAAACTGATAAACGGCAGTATAAAAGAGGCATTCACTGCAGGAAGTGCACCCACCTGTCCCAGGTCGATAATGGCTCCCTGGATGGGGGGCATCAGCGCCCCACCAACGATGGCCATAACCAGTCCTGCTGCTCCAAGGCTGGCATCTTCACCTATTCCTTCAAGTGCAATCCCATATATGGTTGGGAACATAAGAGACATAAAGGCAGAGGTGGCCAGGAGGCAATAGAGTCCGCCCATTCCATCAATCAGGATTGTACCCGTCATGGTGGCCATCCCCCCAAGGGCAAAAATCATCAGGAGCCGCCTGGAGTTCACATATTTCATTAATAGCGTACTGATAAACCTGCTGCACAGGAATACACTCATGGCTCCAATGTTATAAAGCTGAGCGGTTGCTTTTGGGATGCCCAGTCGTTCGGCATACTGAATGACAAAAGTCCAGCACATGATCTGTGCGGCCACGTAAAACACCTGGGCCAGCACCCCTTCCCTGTAGATTTTATTCTTAATTAGCCTTCGAAAAGAATCAGAAGCACTTGATTGGTCAGAATGTCCGGTGTGTGGCATTTTTACCAGGGCAATGATCACAAACATCACGATGACCACAAGTCCGAGGATCACATAAGGATTTCTGATGATCATCAGGTCACTGGTCCGGATGGCGGCTTTGGTGGCTTCATCCAGCGTGGGAAAGATAAGTTCACCTGCTGCATTTCTTTTCTCCGAATCAAGCATGGCCAGGATTACCCTTGAGGCCACAAACATACCCAGCAGTGATCCCATGGGATTGAAGGATTGGGCAAGATTCAGCCTGCGAGTGGCGGTTTTCTCGCTTCCAAGGGAGAGGATAAAAGGATTGGCGGTGGTCTCCAGGAAAGCCAGACCGAAAGTAAGTATATATAGAGAGACCAGGAAGAAACCAAATGCCTCAAACCTTGCAGCAGGCCAGAACAGCAGCGCTCCGGTGGCGTACAGGGCCAGCCCAACCAGGATGCCTTTTTTGTAATCGTAACGCCTTACGAACAGGGCTGCAGGGATTGCCATGGTGGCATACCCCCCATAAAAGGCCAACTGGATAAGTGATGCCCTGGCATTGGAAATCTCCATCAGGGATTTAAATGCCGCTACCATGGGATTGGTAATGTCATTGGCAAATCCCCAGAGGGCAAAAAGACTGGTGATCAGAATAAAGGGTGTCAGGTACTTCTTTTGAACAATGCTCTCTTTTTGCGTCATGTGGTGGTTTTAATGGTGCCAATATTACATATTTAAATGTGCCGAACCAAGGCCTTTATTATTTAGGCTGGAGCAATGATAATGAGATATTGACTTTTTTCATTGCTTAAATCAATTGGAGTTTTGCTCATTTCCTTGTTAGAATCTGTTATTTGAATCCTGCTCGCGCATTCCCCGAAGCCTTTCCATAATTTCAATCCTTTTGTTTAAATTATCAAGCACTATACGAATCCAAGACAGGGTTTTTTATGGCATGGTTGAGGAGATCAATGATCCGATAAGTCGATAAAAATGGTTATTCGCATTGATTATATCGCGATAAAAGTGTAAGTTTGATACATAAATATCGCGATAAAAATGTATAGAGTTGCTTATAACCAGTTGAAGGACTGGCAGGTTACCGACGGAAGAAAGCCTTTGATTGTAAGAGGTGCGAGACAGGTTGGTAAAACATGGTTACTTAAAGAATTTGCCAGGACCAGTTATAAAAACTCCTTATATGTAAACTTTGAGGATAATACGCAACTGCAATCGCTTTTTATTGAGGATTTTAACCTGGAACGGATAATCAATGTTCTGGAGATTTATACAGGTGAAACTGTTTATCCGGGGAATACACTGATTATTCTCGATGAGATACAGGTGGCAGAAAGAGGGATTACCTCGTTGAAGTACTTCTGTGAGAAGGCACCGGGGATCCATGTCATAGCAGCTGGCTCCCTTTTGGGTATCAGTATGCCAAAGAAATCTTCATTCCCGGTAGGAAAAGTCGACTTCCTGGATATTCATCCCATGACATTTTCTGAGTTTTTATTGGCGATGGGAGAAAAAGGACTTATTGAATTACTCAAAAGTAGGGATTGGTCCAGTATATCCTTTTTCAGAGCAAAGCTCACAGATTATTTGAAAACCTATTATTATGTGGGAGGCATGCCAGAAGTAGTGTCTGCCTATGCCCGCGACAGAGATTGGAAACAGGTGAGGAGGATACAGAAGAGCATCATGCTTGCATATGAGGCAGATTTTTCAAAACATGCTCCGAGCAATGTTTTACCTCGGATAAGGATGGTATGGCAAAGTGTGGCGGCACAATTGGCAAAAGAGAATAAAAAATTTATTTACGGAAGCCTGAAACCGGGTGCCAGGGCAAAGGATTTTGAACTGGCCATTCAGTGGCTTGTAGATGCAGGACTGGTTTACAAAACCTGTCGGGTTAGCAAACCAGAATTGCCTTTGACTGCTTATGAGGAATTGTCGATTTTTAAGCTATACGTGGTTGATGTTGGACTTTTATCAGCCATGTGTGACTTGCCTCTTGAAACCATGATAAGGGGAAATGATCTGCTCCTTCAATACAAAGGAGCCTTGACTGAGCAATTTGTTTTCCAACAACTCAATGCTTCTGATTCATTGAAAATCGCATACTGGACCAACGAGCGGAGTACCAACGAGGTGGATTTTATTGTTCAGAGGGAAGGTAGAATCATTCCCATCGAAGTCAAAGCTGAGGTCAATTTAAAAGGCAGAAGCTTCAGGTTTTTCTGTGAAAAATATAAACCTCAAACCGCCTTGCGCTTTTCGATGAAGGATTACAAGGAGGAATCCTGGATGAAAAACCTGCCACTGTATTCTGTCGAATATGCTTTGAGTGAATAAGTAACCAGGATCTAGAGTGGTCTTCCTTTCGGGAAAAGATTATGTAACACGATTCAAACTTTTGGGTAAGAGAATATAAAAAACAGCAATGCTGAGGTGGCTTTCGGGGAAGGATTAAAGTCATTTAATCCCCGAACCAAAGAATTTACTGTCGTTGCTGGCTTATCAGGAGATGTGTTAATTAACGCTATGCTAGCTGTCGCAACAACATGTACGTCTTCGGGTGAAAAGTATTCAGTCCCTTAGGACAGGCCGGTGGCATTAAGCCCGCAGAACCAATGAATATTTTATCGATCACTGTACCTGGCCAACTGAATGGATATTGCATACAGCGTTGATGTACTATTATGATTACCTGTACACCAACGACATAAGCTCAAATCCTGGGTTTTGAGTGTTTTGTACAACTAAATGTAGGAATCGCAACATACACCGAACTTGATCCCTTCAGGCTTATGGAAAGGATTAGCTACTTTTAGATGACCCATTCCAACGCGATTTTATGATCTCGCCCCTGAAATACACCCTTCGTCAGCTTCGGTCAAATACCCTGTTTACGCTTGTGAAAATTCTCAGCCTGATTATTGGATTTTCTGTGTTGATAATCCTCTTGTCTTTGGTACGGGGAGAGCTTTCCTACGATAAATTCTGGTCAAACAGAGACCAACTCTACCGGATAGCCATGGATCAATACCAGGATGAAGAATTAACAATCTCAAGTGCCAAAAGCTACCGGGGATTGCCTGGCTTACTTAAGGAGGAGTTGCCCGAGGTGCTGGATATGACCCGCCTTCTTCCCGATATTATCACGGTTTTTGTGGGGGAACAGCAGATCCAGGATGTAAAGATGTTCTATGCCGATACCAATATCTTTAAGGTGATCCCAAGAACCATTATCCGGAGTGAAAGTCTGGAGGTATTTCCTGAGTTGCGTTCCATGGCGATTTCTGAAGATCTGGCCCTGAAGCTCTATGGGACCATTGATTGCCTGGGTGAGGAGTTAAAACTCAATGAGGGTTGGATCTTCTACATCTCTACGGTTTTTGAGACCATCCCTGAGGAGAGTCACATTCACTTTGATGTGTTGATGAACCTGCCCAGCCTTTTTTACTACATGAATAATTTCGACAATGAAAGCAGTCAACTGGTTGAAATGGGTGATTTTAGCTACACAGATCCGGGTCCCTATCACCCCAGGTCATGGAACAATATGCTCTGCTATAACTACCTGCTGGTTTCGGAGCGGACAAATATGGAAAGCTTACAGGAGAAAGCAAATAAGCTTCTGAAAAAGGTGGAATTACCCGACCGCATCAGGAGTGCGACCATCGTGCCTGTTTTTCACCGTGTGGATCAGATTCACCTGCGTTCAGACTTTCCCAATGAGATTGAATCTAATGGAAGTATGTTTCATGTCTATATGCTGATTCTCATAGCCATTGTGGTTTTGGTGGTGAGCTGGATTAATTTCATGAACCTCTTTGCCGTGGCTTTTAAAGAGGGGGTAAGGGTGGTGGCCATCCGAATGATTTTCGGTGCCGAGCGATCACATATCAGAAGAGAGGTGCTTGCAAAAGCAGTTTTATTGAGTCTGACGGCCGCCATCATTGTGGCTCTCCTGGCCTGGGGCTTTCACCACCTCCTGGAGGCCTATAGTTTTGGATCCATGGATTTAATTCTGCTGATTGTCCTGGTCCTTACCACGGCTGTCCTTTCCGTACTGATTCCCATATCAAGTTTCCAGTCGGGCCGGATCATCAGTCAGTTAAAGGGGGAGATATTCGGGGGACAAAAGGGGAACTGGTACCGCCGGCTGATGGTTTTAATTCAATTCACCTCCAGTGTGGTGCTGATTTCGATGACCCTGGTGATTTATTCCCAGATGAAATATGCCAGCAAGGCGGAACTGGGTTTTGACAGCGAGCATGTGGTCTACTCTTTTTCTCCCATGACCATGAACCAGCGGCCGGATAAACCCGCCAAACTGATCCTGTTCCGTCAGAAAATGGAAGCCATTCCGGGCCTAAGTAATTTTTGTGTTTCCTCCTCAATACCCGGGGCACATCTGGGCTTCCAGGGATTAAACATGAGTTTTACCAGCGAGGAAGGGGAACATGAGGCCTATTTGCAACGCTTGAATGTGGATGCCAATTATTTTGATCTGTATGGCATAAAATTCCTGGCAGGGCGTGATTTCAGAAGTGATCCCAGGTACAATGTGGGTGAGATTGTTCTAAACAGATTGGCGGTCAGTTCCCTGGGAATGGCTGATCCGGAAAGTGCCGTTGGTATGTTTATAAGGGCAGGCGATCAAAGCTATGAGGTGGTGGGTGTGGTGGAGGATTACCATCACAATTCCCTGAAGGACGGATTATTGCCCCTGGTCTTTTTTAAAAGGCTTCGCTGGAATGCGGCCGTGGGTTACTACTCATTTAAATTGGAGTCCATTCAAACCGAGACCCTGGACAGGCTTGCCCTGGCCTGGGAAGAAACCTATCCGGGAGAAAATTTCATCTATAACATCCAGGAGGAGACTTATGAAGCACAGTATGAGGCTGAGCAAAATTTCATGAATTCATTTATGCTGGCAGCCTTACTGGCTCTGATCATCTCCAGCCTTGGATTGCTGGCTTTTGCCCGGTACAATGCCATCAAAAGGACCCGGGAAATCGGGATCCGCAAAACATATGGTTCGGATCGAGCCCGCATCCTTAAGCTGCTTCATAAGGAATCTATTGTGCTGGTGCTTGTAGCTTCTGCGATGGGTATTCCGCTTTCCTGGTTGATTGTCAGCAAGTGGCTTTTGAACTTTTCCTACCGAATCGACCCTTCCTGGTGGATGTTCCTGATTTCTGCGGGGATTACGATGGTGGTGGCCATGCTTACTACTTTTATTCAAACCAGCAAAGCCTCCAGGCTGAATCCGGTGGAGGCACTGAAATATGAATAGGATTTACTATTTTGCAGAAAACTTATCCCCATGAAAAACCCCGGCCTGATTCTGTCATATATCCTTGCCGCACTTGTCCTTTCTGCCTGCAGCGAAAAGCCTAAATGGGAGCTTAGCTGGTCCGAAGAATTTGAGTACTCGGGTGCCCCTGATAAAGCCAACTGGGATTATGAAATCGGATTTATTCGGAACAAGGAGTTACAATATTACACCAGTGAGCTGCAGAATGTCAGGGTGGAGGATGGAAATTGTGTAATTGTGGCACGTCTCGAAGGCGGAGATTCTGTCACATCTGCATCCATCAATACCCGGCACAAGAAGGAATTTCTCTATGGCCGCATGGAGGTGCGTGCAAAAATTCCCTCCGCCCTGGGAACCTGGCCAGCCATATGGATGTTGGGTGTCAACAGGAATGAAACAGGATGGCCAGCCTGTGGTGAAATCGACATCATGGAACATGTGGGCTATAATCCTGAGGTGGTTCATGCCAATATTCACACAAAAGCATATAACCACTCCATCGGAACAGGAAAGGGTAATCGGATTGAGGTGTTTGATCCATGGGCCGACTTTCATATTTATGCCCTGGAGTGGTCTGAAGATCGCATGGATTTCTTTTTTGATGACTCGATTTATTTTAGCTATTCAAATGACATGACTGGGAATAACGATACCTGGCCCTTTGATAAGCCACACTACCTCCTGCTTAATCTGGCATATGGGGGAGGCTGGGGAGGACGCCAGGGAGTCGATACCAGCCTGCTGCCTGTCAGATTTGAGATTGACTATGTGCGCTACTATACAAAGCCTGAATAACTCCGAATTCACTACTTATAAACAAACCAACTAAAATCCATCTATCCATGAAATCTTACCTGACCAAATTATCTATTGTTGCCATTTTTGCATGTTTTCTGAATACAAAACTGATGGCCCAGGAAGGCTACGTTCCCACCCAGAAAAACCTGGAGAACAGAGAGTGGTTCCAGGACAATAAGTATGGACTTTTTGTGCATTGGGGAGTTTACTCTGTCATGGGCGGGGGAGGAGACCAGGGCATTGCTGAGTGGATCATGGAGCGAAAGAATATTCCGGTGGTTCAGTATGAAAAGTTGCCAGGTTTTTTTAATCCCGTGGAGTTTGATCCAGCAGAGTGGGTATCCATGGTCAAAAAGGCGGGAATGAAGTACATCACCATCACCAGCAAGCACCACGATGGTTTTGCCATGTACGACTCCAAAGTAAGCGATTACAACATAGTGGATGCCACCCCATACGGAAAAGATGTGCTGGGTATGCTAAAAGAGGAGTGTGACAAGCAGGGGATTAAGCTGTTCTTTTATCACTCTCAGCTGGATTGGCACCATCCCGATTACTTTCCGCATGGAAGGACGGGCAAAGAGATTGAAGGCAGATCCCAGGAGGGTGACTGGGACAGCTATATCGAATATATGAATACACAGCTTAGTGAATTGCTTACCCAATACGGGGATATCGGAGGAATCTGGTTCGATGGCATGTGGGACAAGCCCGATGCTGACTGGAAGCTCTCAGAGACCTATGCCCTGATTCACAAGCTACAACCTGGAGCTCTTATTGGGAGCAATCACCACAAAATGCCCTATCCGGGAGAGGACTTTATGATGTTTGAGACGGGATCTTCCCGGAGAAAATTCCATGGGATTTAACAATACAGGCATCTCAGACCAGGTACCCCTTGAGATGTGCGAGACCATGAATGGCTCCTGGGGATTTAACATCGTGGATCAAAACTACAAGTCGGTTAAGAGATTGGTACAGACCATGGTAAGGTCGGCCGGTTATGGAGCCAATTTTCTATTGAATACAGGCCCCATGCCCAATGGCAAAATACAGCCCGAGAATGTGGATACACTTTTGGCCATCGGAAAGTGGTTGGAGCTGCATGGCGAGTCGATCTATGGAACCCGAAAAGGTCCGGTGAAGCCCCAGGATTGGGGGGCGACCACACAGAAGGGGAACATGGTATATATCCATGTCCTGGATCATCCGGGGGGCGAACTTCTGATTTCTCCATTTTTTTCAAAGATTAAGTCGGCCCGTTTTTTCGAAGATGGATCTGAAGTATCGGTGAAAAAAAGCAACGAGGGTATCATTCTAAGCCTTCCAAAAGAGAAACTGCAGAATATTGATACAGTGATTGTCCTGGAGTTAAAATAGGAATCAGTATTTGTTGTAGTACATCACACCTCCCGGCGAAAACTCCAGTTCCTGGAAGTTAGCCTCTCTCTGCATAAAATTCAGTGGAATTGACATGAAATAGCGGACAGCCACTCCATCCAGCCGGGCCGGGGTCCAGTATCCGGGCATTTCGGAAATGGTCTTCACCAGGTACTCATTGAGCTGCCTGGACTTGCCTGTGAGGGTAATGGGACCAGCCAGCTCGCCACTCTCCATGATCACCCAACCCAATGTCAACAGGTCCTCAATCTGTGACATATCGATTTTGGACTTTTTGAGGCTTTTAATTAAGTAATTTTTAAAAAAAGCATCTCCCATCTGGTACTCAGGCTCCTCATCGACTGAATAAAATACCGAATCAATATACCTGGTACCGTTGGATAGCCAATTTTCATTGGATATCAACTGGTTATCCCGGTATTCCGATTTCGATTTTAGCTCCCGGTTGGGATAGTACTCCACCACTGTCCCCTCCAGGTGAAGGGGCAGAAAGGCCGTTTAGGTGCTATTTCAGATCTCACCATTAAGGGTTGTTTCTTTAAATAAATAGACCCCGGTGCCCACCTTCTCCATGGAACGGTAGATTTTTTTGGAGAATATGGTATTGTTGTTGTAATGGATGATTTGATTCCCGTCCGATTCTATCTTTACCTTTTCCTTTCCCATCTTTTCCCAGCTACCTTCTATCATCTGATGCTTCTCTATCACGTATTTCCGCTCAGAATTTTTCTTCACCTCCTTATAGGAAACTGCATCAGAAAGTTGCGAGACAGGTTTTGAATTCACCCCGTAATAGTAAACACCCTCCTGTCCCATTGATTCCAGCGAAAACGCCAGGATAATCAGGGATATTAATAATATATCTCTCATTTAGAGCTCTTTAATTCTGATATTTCTAAACCAGACCAATGATCCATGACCCAGAAAACCAATGTGTCCACTGCTTCGTTGTAAGCCTGGATGCTCCTTGCCATCGGCGGTGCCATTTTTAGTCACATCTTTGAGGTTCCCCTCCACAATCACAGTTCCATTTAGTGTAATCCGGATATCTTCACCCTTCACCATCACCTCCTGACTGTTCCATTCGCCCACCGGATTAAGATATCCCCGCTTTGCTGGTAGGATCCCATAGACGGAACCGTGATACTGGTAGGGTTCAAGGTCTTTGTATTTGTCGGCAGTATTATCCAGTATCTGTAACTCATAACCCACATAGGCGGCATCACCTTCCATGGGTGTTCTGATGCCCAGTCCATTGTTTGCCCCTGGAGTGAGTTTGAATTCGAATCGGAATATAAAATCGGAATACTCACTCTCCGTGTAAAGGTTCCCACCTCCCTCGGTGGGGCGAATGACAATGTTCCCATCCTCCACCATGTAACTGTGTTTCCTGCCGGTCCAATTGGTCAGATCGGCACCGTTGAAAAGCAATTCAAAACCTTCGGCTTTCTCCTCCTCCGAGAGTTCAGCGTCGGGAGCTTTTTGCTCCTTCCAGGAGGTATCCACTGAGGTCAGGCTATCACCGCCGGCCACATGAAAGGAAATAACCATAAATAACGCAGCACCAATTGCAACCTTGTTTAACAAATTTCTTTTTTTCATACTCCGTTTTTTGAATTACGCTCGCGCATTCCCCGAAGTTCTACTTCGGGGTTAGCGAGCACAAATAAAATAATATATTAATCGATGATTCCCCGCAGCTTGCTGCGGGGAGAGTCAATTCACTGTTGCCATGGCAAATGTATCGATTCATGATTAATAATCTCACTGAAATTATCTATTTTGTGGGTATGCCAATCCATTAATAAGACCTTATGATTAAATCGAGAGTTTTTACATCCTTTTACATCTTATTTTTTCTTATACAGCTTCTCTTTGGTAGTTTAAGTGAGCTGGTTGCTCAGACTACAGGAGTCAATGTGGTATTGATCATGGCTGATGACCTTGGATTTGAATGCATTGGCGCAGATGGAGGGTCCTCCTATAAGACGCCTTTTATAGACCACCTGGCAGAGACTGGAATGAGGTTTGAGAATTGTCACTCACAACCTCTCTGTACCCCATCCAGGGTTCAAATCATGACAGGTATATACAATGTAAGAAACTATACAGACTTTGGGATTCTTGAGAGGGGACAGGTCACTTTTGCAAATCTTTTTAAGGAGGCTGGTTATGCCACTGTGATTGCTGGAAAATGGCAACTGGGTCGCGAAGCCGATGCCCCATACCACTTTGGATTTGATGCCTATTGTTTGTGGCAACACAGGCATGGCAGGGTGGATGATCAGGAGCATGATACCCGCTTTTCAAATCCCCGCCTTGAAATAAACGGGCAAACCATCCAATATATGGAAGGTGAGTATGGCCCCGATCTGGTCAATGACTTTATTTGTGATTTTATGGAAAAGAACAGGGATAAACCCTTCCTGGCCTATTATCCCATGATTCTCACCCACTGCCCTTTCACACCCACCCCAGACTCACGGGATTGGGATCCTGGAGACAGGGGATCGCTCTCCTATAAGGGTGAGCCCGTCTACTTTGGCGATATGGTAGCTTACATGGATAAAATGGTGGGAAAGATAGTATCGAAACTGGATGAACTTGGATTAAGGGAGAATACCTTGATTGTATTTACCGGGGACAATGGGACCGATCAGCCCATTGTTTCCATGCTTGCAGGAGAGGAGTACATAGGTGGTAAAGGACTTACTTCCGACAATGGGACCCATGTTCCATTAATAGCCAACTGGCCCGGAACCATCGGTGAGGGCTTAGTTTGCCACGACCTGGTGGATTTTAGTGATATGCTACCTACACTTTGTCAGGCGGCCGGGATTTTGCCACCCGAAGGGCTGAAGGTAGATGGAAAGAGCATTCTACCCCAGTTAAAGGGCCTCCCGGGTATACCCCGGGAATGGATTTATGGATGGTATGCCCGCGATGGCAAAACAAAAATCCGGGAGTGGGCCCGAGACAGGAGTTATAAACTGTACCGCACGGGTGAGCTATATGATGCGAGTGCTGATCTTTACGAGGATAATCCTTTGGATAGTGAGAATTTGAATTCTGAAGAGCAGAAAGCTTTAAGGGATTTGAAAAAGGCACTTGCATTGTATCAGGATAAGCGCCCCCAAAGAGGATTTGATTGAGGCCATGGGTGTGAATGAGATTGGAACTTTATTGTATATTTATCCGTAACTCCAATTTGTATATAAAGTAATCACGTTTTACCTATGCGAAATATACCATTTCTTTGCTTGTTCGCCTTTCTCCTTGTTTCTTGTCAGACTGCAGAGAAACAGGAATTGGACCGGGAAATTATGGCCTCTATGGGAGGCAAGATCAAAACTGGTTATACCGATGCAGTAAAATACATGCATGCCCTGATCAGGGAAGACTCTACCAATGCGGAACTGTATACCGGACTGGCTGAAACACAAATTATACGCTATATATTTGGTTTTTCTTCCCGCGAAGAGACATTGCCTGATGCCAGGGAAGCTTTTCATAAAGCCTACTTGCTGGATTCGCTAAGTTCGGAAATCAAAACTGTTGAAGGCATGCTGAGTATGCTGGATTGGAGATGGAGCAGTGCAGAGGAGGCCTTTCGAAAGGCCATAGTAATGGATCCGACGAATCTTAAGGCCCGCCACTGGTACTCTTTGTACCACTCGGTGATGGGGGATTTCGATAAAGCCATGGCCCAGTCAGATACCATTTCAACCATGGATACTGCACGTAACTACCTGATAGGAAGGGGATCTTTGCTCTATTTCGCCCGTCGAAATGTGGAATTGAAAGAATTGATGATCGAGGTAGTAGAAATGGATACATCAGTGGCATGGGGATATGATTGGCTCGGAATGGCATATATTGAACTTGAGGATTACCAGAATTCCATTGATACCTACTACAAAGCATTCAGGCTTTCGGATGGAACAGTTGAGGTGGGTGGGGGACTTGGGCATGCCCTTGGCTTAGCCGGGGAGTTTAAACCGGCCAAGGAGATGGCCGAATTCTATCGAATGCAGTCAGAAGATCACTATCTGCCTCCGGTACAAAGGGCCTTTATTCATATTGGAATCGGTGAGTATGACGAAGCATTCAAACTATTGGAACAGGCTTATGAGGAAAACTCCTGGTTTCTTGCTTTTATCCAGGTCGAACCCTGGTTAGATCCGCTTCGGGGCGACCCAAGGTTTGATCGCTTGGTGGAGAAAATGAATTTCCCAAGCTGAGAATTCTGAATTTAAATTTTACGATGATGAGGCATTCGATAATTGTGTTGCTCCTGTTTTGGAGTTGCAGCATTTTTGCTTTCAGTACACCTGATCGTGTTGTTGAGGAAGAACTACAACTACTCTGGCATATTGGAGAATTTGATAACGATAACAGTGAATTCAACCTGGCTCCCAACCATTTCAGTCAATATGACCGGCCTGGTGTTCATATCGTTGGATTGTCAGATCCCGGAAAGAACTGGCCTTATATTCTCCCCGGGAAACTAGACACATGGGCAGGTACGGGCCCGCAAACATTTGAGATCTATTTTCAGCTGGATAAGGTGGTCAGCCAGGGATCGTGTCGCCTGTTGATCGACTTCCTGGATACCCACTCCTACATGCCTCCGGAGTTGAGTGTTAAGGTCAATGACCAGAAGTTTGAGATTCAGACCAAAAGCGGTAACAATGACTGGCTAATGGCTGCAGAAAATGAAACCGGTAATGAGTATCTGGCTCCCCTTGATTTCCCGGTCACTTTGCTGAAAAGGGGAGAGAATCGCATTGAGATCACAGCATACAGGGGCTCGTGGGGGCTGTGGGATGCCATCAGTCTGACAGTGCCCACAGGAGTAAAATCAGGCATTCCGGAGACCAGGACAATCATTCATTCAGTCATTCAAAAACAGCTCCTGATAGAGCGTGATAATAAATTGTATAAACCGATAGAATTGGAGATCATTCATTCAGGCAAGACTTCGTTGGCCTATGTTCATAGTAATGGAATTGAAATCCAATCATTTGAGATGAAGCCAGGCATCCAGATAGTGGAGGCCTGGATCCCCGAAACAGAAAGTGAGCAGGAGGTTGGGATTGAGATTGTTTCTGAAGGAAATCTGCTGGCTCAAACCATCCGGGTTGTCAAACCGGTAAAGAAGTGGGAGTTGCATTTGATTCATCAGACCCACCTCGATATAGGCTTTACACATACTCAGGAAGAGGTGCTTGAAATGCAAACCAACTATTTGGAAGAGGCCCTGGATTTAATTGAGCAGACAAAAAATTATCCCGTGGAGGCACGTTTTAAATGGCATCCGGAGGGGATGTGGGCTATAGACGAATTCCTGAGTAAGACCAGCCCGGCAAAACGCGAGCAATTTATTCAGGCGGTGCATGACCAGTCCATTCACCTGGATGCATTTTATGTGCATCTGCTATCGGGTCTGGCATCTGGTGAGGAGCTGATTGAGCTGATGCAACCAGCCAAAGATTTTGCAAAGGAGCATGGTGTACCTGTCAAGACTGCCATAGGGTCTGATATTCCAGGTTACTCCTGGGGATTGGTGACAGCCATGTCGGAGCAGGGTGTTGAGTTTTTCAATATGGCACCCAACAACAACCACCGGCTGGGTCACCTTTACCGTTGGGCCGATAAACCTTTTTATTGGCTGGGCCCCGACGGGCACAGCAAAGTGCTTACCTGGATGGCATCCCATGCGTATATCTATTTTTGGGACCAGAATGAGGGAATGATGAGGGTCCCCAGGTTTCTGGAGTACCTGGAGAAATCGGATTTCCCCTACGAGATAGCCATGTTAAGATATGAGATAGGTGGTGATAACGGCCACCCCGATCCTTCACTGCCTGACAAGGTAAAAACGTGGAACGAGAAGTATGCCTGGCCAAAACTAATTCTCAGTACCAATAGCCATTTGTATGAATCTTTTGTAGCAAGGTACAAGCATGAAATACCTGTGCTTAGTGGCGATCTGACCCCATACTGGGAAGATGGAGCCACCTCCACATCAGCCGACCTGGCACTGAACAGGCGCGCAGGTGAACAGCTGGTTCAGGCGCGAACCCTTCATGCAATGGTTAATCCGGGTCAGGAGGATGCAGAAAGGGTATCAAAGGCCTGGAACAATGTGATCATGTATGATGAGCATACATGGGGAGCTTATTGCAGCATCACAGACCCTGAAGATCCATTTACCATAAGCCAGGAGAAGTATAAACAGCGTTTCGCAACCCGGGCAGATAGTCTGACCAGAATGGCACTGCAGTCAGCCACCATGGAGATGGTAAAGGGTGGATCGGGAATTATAGATGTATTTAATACTTCCTCATGGAAAAGGAGTGAACTGGTTTTTCTGACAGCAGAACAATCTAAAATCGGAGACAGGGTCCTGGATGATCTTGAAAATCCAGTGGTCTCTCAACGGCTGACAACCGGAGAGCTGGCCTTCAGGGCTGAGGAGATTCCTCCATTTGGAGCAAGGCGATACCAGGTAGTGCCCGGAGCTTCTTACACCTCCTCCGGCGTCGTTGTGGAGGGCAATGAAATTTCAAATGAATTGCTCAAGCTTAAGATTGACAGTCGGTCGGGAGCGATTAAGAGTTTGACGATGAAGTCTACCGGAAGGGAATTGGTGGATAACTCTCAGCATGGATTGAATGAATTTTTATACATGACCGGGAGGGAAACCGGTAAAAATATTTCAGGTATTGATGAACAGGTGACCATCAGCATTGAGGAATCTGGTTCCTTGGTGGGTTCGTTGCGCATCGAATCAGGGGCTCCAGGTTGTAAGAAACTTACCAGGATCGTGCGCTTAAGCAGCGGTGAATCAAAGGTTGATCTGGCAAATACGGTGGATAAAAAGAGGGTGCTGGAACCTGAGGGGGTCTATTTTACATTTCCATTGAACGTCCCCGAGGGCATATCCCGCCTCGATATTCCCTGGGGGGTAGTCAGACCTGAGACCGATCAAATGGAAGGTGCCAACCGAAACTATTTTCCTGTTCAGAGATGGATGGACATCTCCAATAAGCAATTTGGTGTTACCTGGGTGACAATGGATGCTCCCATGATTGCTTTCAATCCTGTTAAGGTTGTGGGTAAGGGCCGGGGCGATAGTCAGCACATGGCCGAATTTGGAAGCGAAGGCATTAGAAGCTGGTGGAATAAGTCTATCCAGGCAGATCCTCATTTTTTTTCCTGGGTGATGAGTAACCACTGGGAGGTTAATTACAAAGCGTTTCAAGAGGAGCGGGTGACTTTTAACTATTCGCTGATCCCCCATGAAGGCGGTTATAGTGGCATTGAAAGTGAAAAGATAGGTCGTAATATCTGTCAACCCTTGATCGCTGTAGAGGTAGATGGAGGATTGCCTCTTGTCACACCACCATTCTCAATTTCAGGAGGGGAGTTGATTGCAACTTCGCTTAAGTTAGTCGATGCGGGGAACCAGTATATGCTGCGGATCTACAATCCTGATTCGAGTATTGGGACGGCGACGATCTCAGGTTTGAATGGGGGATTACTTCAACTGCAATATTGCGATCCCTCAGGAACTCCCAAAGGGAAGACAAGTAGCAAACTTGAATTACAGGGTTATGGGCTTACAACCCTTCTTGTTCAAATGCAAGCTGACTCGAATCCATAAGAAACGTCTGCCCCGTTGAGAAGAAACTCCTTTCTGGAAAGAAATTTTTGTTGTAATTTTATAGTCCTAGATATGTTCAGACATATGAACATTACAAAAAACTCCCAATGACAAAAAAGAACTCCCTGGGCATTATCATTCCTACTTTTGCTACATTCTATGTGATGGGTTTTGTGGACATGGTCGGAATGGCTACAAGCTATGTAAAAGAAGATTTTCAACTTACCGAAAGCATGGCCCAGCTTTTGCCGTCCATGGTATTCCTGTGGTTTGCCCTGCTCTCAATCCCAACCGGGATTTTCCAGGACAGGAGGGGTAAGCGCTTCACTGCCAACCTGGGCATGGTGATAACGGCCATAGGATTAATGGTTCCTTTTATCCACTACTCATACCTGACCGCAATAATTGGGTTTATGATACTAGGAATCGGAAATACCATCCTGCAGGTTTCAGCCAATCCCTTGCTTCTCGATGTCTCTTCCGATGAGTCCAAGGCTGCTAATCTGAGCCTTTCACAGTTTATTAAAGCCTCGGCGGCAATGCTTGGCCCTATCATTGCAGCCGCTCTGGTCAAATTCACAGGCAACTGGAAGTTGATTTTCCCCATCTATGCAGGCATATCCATTTTGTCGGTGATCTGGCTCTATTCAGTAAAAATAGAAGAGTCGAAACCAGATAAAAAACCTGCTACATTCGGGTCTGTGATCTCGCTGTTTAAAAAGCGCTTTGTGGTGATCATGATTCTCTCCACCTTTTTAATGGTGGGTTTCGATGTGGGGATTAATTCTAATATTACCAACTTTTTGAGGACCAGGTTTTCCATAAGCCTGGAGTCGGCCAGCCTGGGGATATCCCTCTATTTTGCTTCCCTTATGGTGGGACGATTTCTCGGAGCCATTCTACTCCGGAAAATCAATCCCAATGGCTTCCTCCTTTGGAGCGTGATTGTTTCTCTGGCTGGACTGGCGGGTATTATTCTCTCAGGAAATCTCATGATTACGAGGGTGATGATTTTTATAGCTGGCCTGGGATTTGCCAACACTTTTCCCATTGTTTTTGCCAAGATTGTGGAACGTATGCCCGATTATGCCAATGAGCTCTCGAGTTTAATTGTTCTCTCAGTCATTGGAGGGGCCATAATTCCGCCTGTGATGGGGCTTTTAAGTGACAACGTGGGTGTTACAGCCAGTATGTTTGTACTTGTATTCTGTATGATCTATGTGCTTTTCGCCTCCCTCTATGCCATTCGGATTAATAAACAAGATTAATTTTATGACTACAGACCAATTCTCCAGAGATCCTCGTATCATTTTAACCCTGGATGCGGGAGGAACCAATTTTGTTTTTTCAGCCATGCAGGGAAACCAGGAAGTTGTGAAACCCATTCAGAAACCTGCTTTTTCCAATGACCTGGATCGATGCCTCTCTGGCGTGGCAAAGGGCTTTGAGGAGGTGATTCAGAAGTTACCTGAAAAACCTGTTGCCATTAGTTTTGCCTTTCCCGGGCCAGCCGACTATCGGGGAGGAATCATAGGTGATCTTCCCAATTTTACAGCTTTCACCGGTGGGGTTCCCCTGGGACCTATGCTGGAAGATCACTTTAATCTTCCTGTCTTTATCAATAACGATGGCAATCTGTTTGCCTATGGGGAAGCCCTTGCCGGGTATATGCCCTGGCTTAATTCACAGTTGGAGAATGCAGGTAGCAGCAAACGTTTTCAGAACCTGGTGGGTTTTACATTGGGCACCGGATTTGGTTCGGGAATTGTCTTTGGAAACCAGATGTACCTGGGACATAGTACAGGAGGAGCTGAGATACATAACACCCTGAATGCATATAACCCCGACTGGAATGCAGAGGAGAGTGTGAGTACCAGGGCCATTCAGCGGGTATATGCAAGTGAAGCCGGGATTCCATTCAACGCTGCATTGATGCCCAAAGATATCTACAGCATAGCAAGGGGATCGGCAGAAGGTAAAAAGGAAGCTGCCAGGCAATCCTTTGCTCAATTTGGCCGTTCCCTGGGGAATTCCATCGCCAATACCCTCTCCCTCTTCGATGGCATTGTGGTGCTGGGCGGAGGAATTACAGCAGCCTGGGACCTTTTTAGTCCCCTCATGTTTGAGGAGATAGGTCGCCACTATACAGACTTTAAAGGTGTGATTTCTCCCAGGCTATCCTACCCTGTTTTCGACCTTGAAAACCAATCCCGGTTCAGTGAATTTGCCGGCGGGAAGGGAAAAGAGCTGGTGGTGCCAGGAAGTGGCAGAAAGGTGAGCTATGATGCCTTTCCCAGAACAGGAGTGGGATTATCCCGGTTGGGAGCCAGTAAAGCCATTGCCATTGGAGCCTATACCTTTGCATTGCAGCAACTTGATGCTGAATAATACGGACCCAAAACGATTGCCCTATGAAACGGATTTTTCTTATACTGCTGATTACCTCATTTACCATTGCTGTCTCTGCCCAATCCGAGCAAGCGGTTGATTTCGTGGACCCCCTGCTTGGATCGCAGGATTCAAGGTGGATTATGTTTCCCGGACCCAGTATGCCCTTTGGGATGGTTAAATTAAGCCCGGACAATCAGGAATTGGGATGGAAAGCCGGTTATGATTACAGCATTGATAACATTGCAGGCTTCAGTCACCTGCACTCCTGGACCATGGCTGGACTGCTCACCATGCCAACCACAGGTCCCCTCAGGATTCAACCGGGCACTGAAAAGGACCCGGGCAGGGGGTACAGATCCAGGTTCAGTCACGAGAATGAGGAGGCCTCTCCGGGTTATTATGCTGTGCAGCTGGATGACTATGGGATTAAGGCAGAGCTTACAAGCACCATGAGAACCGGCTTCCAGCGCTACACTTTTCCTGAAGCAGATACTGCACGTATCCTTGTGGATCTCTTAATCCCATCTGAGTATGGATTTGAGATAGGTTATACCGCCATTTCAAAAGTGAGTGACTATGAGATTCAGGGAATATCCTACCAGCAGAGTCTGAGAAAAGCAAATTACAATGAGTATGTACTCCATTTCGTCATGCGTTTCAGCAAACCATTTCAATCACTAAATGGATGGGTTAAGGAGGAGGTGATGCGTGATGTGGAGCTGGTGAGCTCGGGATTTGGGCATAAGGATGTGGGGGCGTTTGTGGAGTTTTCTACTCAAAAGGATGAGCAGGTGATGGTACAGACCGGGATTTCCCTGGTAAGTATAGAGCAGGCGCGATTAAACCTGGAGACTGAATTATCAGATTATGATTGGGATTTTGATGGCGTAAAACGGGATGCAAGAGACACCTGGAATGCATTATTGGGGAAGATCAGGGTGGAGGGTGGAACCCAGGCAAATCAGACCAAGTTCTATACCAACCTTTACAGGGCCTATGTGGGAAGAACTACCTGGAATGATGTGAACGGCAAATATGTGGATATGTACGAAAAGGTTCAGCAGTTGCCCGAAGGGATGGAGTCTATATATGGAAGTGATGGTTTCTGGATCACATTTTGGAATCTGAATCAACTATGGTCCCTGGTGAACCCTGATATTACCAGCAGCTGGGTTAAGTCACTGCTGGAGATCTCAGACCGGGGAGGTTGGCTTCCAAAGGGACCCACCGGAATTGAATATTCAGGAATCATGGTAGCATCGCATCAGTCTTCATTTATTGCCGGGGCCTACCAGAAGGGTATCAGGGATTATGATGTGGAGAAGGCCTATGCCGCCATAAAAAAACTACAGACCGAACCGGGAGTCCCTCATAAAGGTGGGGGTGAGGTGGGAAACAGGCACCTGGAGTCTTATAAAAATCTGGGTTATGTGCCAGACGAAGTGGGACCTGTTTCAAATACATTGGCCTATGCCTATGATGACTGGGTGCTGGGACAGATGGCAAAATCGCTGGGTAAAGAGAAGGATTACAAAGAATTTACCAAGCGGGCCTTTAACTACAGGAATGTATTTGATCCGGAAGTGGGCTTTATGCGACGCAAGTATGAAAATGGATCCTGGGTGGAAGATTTCTCGCCGTTTGGAGACGTGGCCTGGCTGGGTTCGGGATATGTGGAAGGGAATGCCTGGCAATATACCTATTTTGTTCCCCACGACATGCAGGGTTTAATAGATCTGATGGGCCAGGAGGAGTTTAACAACAGGCTGGAAGAGGGATTTGAAACCTCACAGGCTCATAAGTTTAATTCAGAGCACCTGGGGTCTAACAGCCTGGAGGGAATGGGTATTCTACCCGTTAACCATGGCAATCAACCCAATATGCAGGCTGCTTACCTGTTTAACCACTCGGGAAAACCCTGGCTAACACAGTATTGGGTCAGAGAGATCATGGACCTCTATTACGGAACCACCCCGGAAGGTGGATGGTTGGGGGATGAGGACCAGGGGCAGATGGGGGCCTGGTTTGTGATGAGTGCCATGGGATTGTTTCAGATGGATGGAGGAGCCTCGGTGAAACCAATTTATGAGATTGGCAGCCCCCTTTTTGAAAAAGTGACCATTGAGCTTGACCCGGCTTACTATCCCGGGGGGGAATTTGTGATTGAAGCCAGGAATGTGTCAGGAAAGAACAGGTACATACAGTCGGCCGATTTAAATGGGAAAAACCTGGATAAGTCCTGGTTCTATCACAGTGAACTGGTTGAGGGGGGAAGCCTGGTTCTAAGGATGGGACCCAAACCCAACAAAAAATGGGGTAGTGATCTTACCACTCTACCCCCTTGCTTAAGTACGATGATTTCCAGGGAGGAGCAGGAAGAAATTTTGGCTTACGACAGGTTTGCCGAAGAAATGGAGGCCTGGAACAGGGCCATGAAGTCCTATTACTACCATCGCAAGGAACAATTTGAGATGCTGCCTGACACAGAGAATGAGATTATTTTCCTGGGCAACAGCATCACCGACCAGGCCGAATGGCACGAGATCTTCAATAACATCAGTGTAAAAAACCGGGGCATTGGAGGTGATGATACAGATGGAATTCTGGAACGTCTTGGAGAGGTGGTCTCCTCACAACCGGAGAAAATATTCCTGATGATTGGAACAAATGACCTGGCATATGGCAAAACTGTAGACTATATCATTGGAAATTACAATGCCATTCTGGATACCATTTCCGCCAGCACGCCGGGGACAAAAATTTACATACAGAGTGTCCTGCCCACCGAAGATGCCATTCACACCACCAGGTCCAACAGTGATATCAGGGAGATTAACAGACAATTGCAGCAGATCTGCAGAGACAGGGGCCTGGTATATATCGATCTGTATACTCCCTTTGCCAATGAGAATCAAAAACTGAATCTTGATTACAGCATTGATGGATTGCACCTGAATGGCAAAGGATACATGTTATGGAGAGATATCATTGAGAAGTATGTGGATGAATAGCTATAAGTGTGACAAATGCACCAAACAATTTAAATGAAAAAACTATGAACTCAAGAGAGAGGGTACTTACCGCGCTAAACTACCAGGAACCAGACAGAATTCCGGTGGATCTGGGTGGACATCGATCGTCTGGAGTGGCAGCAATTGCACTGCACAAATTAAGGAAGCACCTGGGCCTCCCCGAGAAACCGGTCAGGGTATACGATATGGTGCAACAGTTAGGCATTGTGGATGAGGATATAATGGATCTGTTTGGAATAGATACAGTCGAAATGGGCAGGGGATTTCTTTTGAATGATGAAGATTGGAAACCCTGGGTATTGCCAGACGGGACTCCATGTGAGATTCCTTTCTATATTAATTTGGAAAAGAGGGGTGAAGACTGGTTAATCTTCGACGATTCCGCATATGAACTGGGAATTCTCAAAAAGGGAAGTCTCTATTTCGAGCAGACACAATTTCCATTATTGGATCGGGGAATCGAAAATGATGATTTCTCCGACCTCAGGGAGATGCTGGGGAAGAATATCTGGTCGGCAGTTGCCCATCCGGGAGCACACCTTGCCCTTGATGAAGCTGGTTTGAAAGAGATGGAGATACGGGCCAGGGCATTTCGGGAATCCACAGACAGGGCTATAATAGGATTGTTTGGAGGAAATATGTTTGAACTTCCCCAGTGGTTATATCGAATGGATAACTATTTGCTGGCCACAGGAATGTACATGGATAAAGCCCTTGAACTATCAGAGGAGCTCTATAAAATTCACCTGGAGAACCTGGAGAAGTGGATGTCGGCTGTAGGTCCCTATGTGGATGTAGTTCTGTTTGGAGACGACCTGGGCGGACAGCAGGGGCCATTGATCAGTCCAGATGCCTACAGAGAACTTTACAAACCCTATCACAAAAAGCTATGGGGCAGGGCAAAAGAGCTTGCCGATGTGAAGGTACAGCTTCACTGCTGTGGGGGGATTTATGAGTTGATTGAGGACTTTATCGATGCGGGTCTGGATGCTGTTAACCCGGTCCAGGTCTCCTGCAGGGGCATGGAGCCGACTCGTTTGAAGGCGGAGTTTGGGGGCAGGATCACCTTTTGGGGTGGGGGATGCGATACGCAAAGTATACTACCCATGGCCACTCCTGACGGGGTAAGGGAAAATGTAAAGGAATTAACATCGATACTCAGTCCGGGAGGAGGTTTTGTGTTTCAGCAGGTTCATAACATACTGGCCAATGTACCCCCGGAGAATATTGTAGCCATGCTTGAAAGCGTAAATTCCTAATCTTATGAAACCTGCTGATTTCCAGCCTGACTACAATCAAATCCTCCAGGTCCTTTATAACAAAAAACCCGGGAGATTGCCGCTCTATGAGCACCACATTGATCCTCCTTTTATTTCCAAAGCACTGGGGAGGGAGATTGTTTTGCATGGCAATTCCCAGGCCGACCTGGACGCCTACTATTCTGAGCTGATCAATTTTTGGAAAGGGATGGGTTATGATGCTTTCGATTACGAAGCTGCCATCTGTGATATTTTGCCTGACCATGGTGCCATCTTAGGGGGACGTCCAGGACCCATTCAAACCAGGGCTGATTTTGAAAAGTTTCCTTTTGACGAAATTCCAACAATCTTTTGGAACACATATACCCCGCACCTGGAAGCAATTTCAAGGGTCCTTCCTCCTGGGATGAAGGCCTTTGGAGGTTGTGGTTATGGGATATTTGAGACCAGTCAGGACCTGGTGGGCTATGAATACCTCTGCGTCCTGATGTATACAGATCCGGATCTGTTTGCAGATCTCTTCGTTCGCATTGGCGACCTTTATGAAACATTGTGGTCGGAAATGGTCAGAAAATACAGCGACCTCTTTGTTTTCTTCCGCATGGGAGATGATCTGGGCTTCAAAAACTCAACCCTGCTCGATCCCGAAAGCATAGTACAACATATCCTGCCACAGTACAGGAGGGTGATTGGAGAGGTTCACAGGGCTGAAAAAAAATTCCTCTTGCATAGCTGTGGAAATATTTTTCCAATCATGGAAGAGATTATAGCCTGTGGAATTGATGCCAAACACTCCAATGAGGACCAGATAGCACCATTCGATAAGTGGATCGATCTCTATAATGAGCGGATTGGCCTGTTTGGAGGAATCGATGTGGATCTGCTCTGCCAGAATCCTTACGAGGAGGTATACCGGGAGGTAGTGGAAAAGGGAAGCTATTACAGGTCCAAAACCAGGGGCTGGGGATTGGGATCGGGAAATTCCATCCCTGAATATGTTCCTGTGGATGGATTTATGGGCATGATCGATGCGACCCGGGAAATTCGCAGGCGGGAGCTTTAGCCAACCGCAGCCTTTAAAATCCGGGATCAATTAATTTCAGGGGAACCCAAACAAACCTGGGTCGGTAGATATCGGCATTTCTGAAATTATCCTCCAGCACAAAGCTATTCATGTTATAAGAGAGCAACATGCGATCCTTATCAATAAACTGGGGATGCATAATTGCATTGTAGGTTATCAGATTTTTATCTTCTCCAGGAATCGGGGTGGTATAGAGAAGTGACTTATTGTTCCATGGCCCATAAGGAGTTTCTGATGTAAATGAACAAACCTCCCTGCTGAAAGAGTCCATCTGGGTCACATACACATACGTATTCTTCATTTTCAATACTGTAAATTGTTCCGATGTATGCATTTTTCCCATGGCACCTGTAAGGTTTGGATCATCTGTCCATCCCTGGCCTGAATAAAACTCCCAAGTTCCCCTCACATTGCCTTTTGGATATCTGGCCACATGAGGTCTGTTCTTTTCCCCATCCTCTTTTCTGGCCCCATATACATAGGTGAACTTTTCATCCTCAAAAACCGCATGTCCGTAATGAACCCCGTTTACCTCACTGTAAGGAATCTCCTCAAGGCTTTCCTGGGTGATATCGGGCAGGGAAAATGTGGCCAGCCAGGTTTTTTGCCAATGGAAGCCCCACATACCGGTATCCAGCTGGGTAAATTGTGACATAAATACCTTCAGTTTTCCATCCTCAATCAAACCGTCTCCAGGCCAGAACCATACCGAGTCTTCCGTTAGTTCCTGAGCTCCATCCTGAGCTGGAGGAATGACCATGGAAGCATCATGTGTGGGCCTTACCTGGTGCAGGGTGGTCAGAGAATCACCCTCCTGAACCACAAAGGAGTTTCGGATAAACATGGGAGTTAGCCGCTCACGGGTTTTGTCAGGATTCACAGTTCCAAGGAAGGTATCTCCAAATATCCAAACTGTTCTTCCATCGGGCAAAAGCACCGAATAGGTCCCATCTCCTCCTGTAAATCCACAACAATTCCTGATAAACAGGTTAGTGAAATGGGCTTCTGGAACAGAGCTAAGATCCTCCTCCTGATTCAATGCCGGCTGCTTGGGTTTATGATTACAGGAAAATGCAGCCATCGTACTGATAAAGAGGAATAAAAATTTTATTTTCATATTATGTATATATGTCTGAACAAATATACAATTATGTCTTGAATTGGAGAGACATTTCCTATCTTTGAATATGAAATATAGTATCGATCATAAAAGCCCGATTCCGCTACATGCTCAGGCTGAAGCGCTGCTCAGGAAAATGATACAGGAGCCTGAATTCACAGAGGGTGGATTTCTGCCCAATGAGGTGGATCTTGCCAAGCGTTTGGGGATCTCCCGCAATACCATCCGACAGTCTCTGAATAAACTGGTATTTGAAGGTTTGTTGGTGAGAAAAAAGGGAATAGGTACCACTGTCGCCAAAAGAAGTGTGAATAGCAAAGTGACCAACTGGCTGAGCTTTACCCAGGAGATGAAAACCAAAGGACTTGATCCGAAAAATTTTGAAATCAAGGTTTCCTGGGTGATACCTGATCAGGAAGTGGTAAGCAGCTTTGGGATTGGGTATGAAAGGAAAGTGTTGAAGCTGGAACGTTTAAGGGGATTGCAGGATGGGCCATTTGTCTACTTTATCTCCTACTTTCATCCCAGGGTAGGGTTATCAGGAACTGAGGACTTCAGCCGGCCTCTGTATGAAATTCTGGAGCAAGATTATTCTACCATTGCCAGGGTTTCAAGAGAGGAACTCAGCGCCAGGGCAGCCACGGAATTTTTGGCCGGGAAGCTCCATATCTCAGTTGGAGATCCGATTTTTGTGAGAAAAAGGATTGTTTTCGATCCAGGTGACCGCCCCATCGAATTTAACATAGGCTTTTACAAATCAGATAGCTTTGTCTATTCAATAGAGAGTGAGAGGGAAAGCTGATTTTCACCAAATCTCAGGAGACTTTCGGTGCCCTCTTGCAGAAAACTGTAAATGCGTTTTGTTTTGTTGCAATTATGGTCTAAATTTGTTAGAACCAACATGTTCAAATGTATGAACATACTATTATTAACTTAAATCCCGACTATGAAAAGAAACTTTACACTAAAAAGCGTACTCCGTAAAAAAGAAAACTGGCTGATTCTGGCCATGTTCGGACTACTGTTTGTATTTGGATGTTACGAATTTAAGGTGGTGGATCAGCCTACTGAAGGAACCACGAACAGTACCTTCGAGGTTAATATTGTCATGACCGAAGATGATGATGATTCCAATGATTGGACCGATGAATCGGGCGACCTCGCTGATAACAAGGGCCTGTTCGGGGTATTGCTTCCTGTGGGATGGACCATCACAGATGAAATTGCTGTCAGGGTAGAATCTGCAGATTCCCTGATTGATGGTGATGGTGTATGGCATTATGCCACTGTGGACCACTCGAACGACTATGTCTTTGCCTATGATGAAGGACAGACTACCATGCTGAACGATTCCACACCCGATCCACCTCCCGGTTATTACTGGTGGGGCGCGAAAACTACTGAAAATGTTGATTTGGCATACTTTGATAGCCTGTACTTTACAGTAGAGGTATTGACTGATGACCAGGTTGGAGAATTCTACCTCCAGTATGCAGCTGGTGATGAAGATGATCCGGTAGGCAGGTCACCCTACGATAAGGGCGAGCCACCTGTACTTACTGATCCATTACCCATTACCATTACTGATAATACCGGGCTTAATGAACTGCTTAACGATGCTTCACTCTCTGTCTACCCGAATCCATCTTACGGCTACATGAACATCGAATTGGCTAATTTTGACGGAACTCCTGTCGACATGATGATGTATGATCTGAGAGGGAAACAGGTAATGGCCGGTCAGCTTACAAATGCACAGACTCTTCTGGACCTTATGAATCTGGCAGCCGGTGCTTATGTAATCCGCCTTGAAGCAGAAGGAGAAACCATCACTAAGAAATTTGTGAAGAACTAAATGGGATCTGATTCTTTAAACAGCAATAACGAAAATTGAAATTAAATCCCGGGCCCTGGCCCGGGATTTTCACTCTTAAACCATTGCCTTCGATGAACCTGGCCTACATCATATGGAACATGAATCCGGTAATGGTCAGGCTCGGTTCGCTGACAGTGCACTGGTATTCAGTGTTCCTGATGTTGAGCTTTTTCATCAGTTACCTATTTACGGTACATATCTTTAAGCGTGAAGGCAAACCTTTAGATACGCTTCTGTCTTATGGCCTTTTTATCCTGGCAGGACTCTTTATCGGGGGACGGCTGGTTCATTGTTTGGTCTACGAACCTGAGTATTATTTGCAATTTCCCTGGGACATTATTAAACCATGGAGAGGAGTAATCGGAGAGAATGCCAAGTTTGTGGGATACAGTGGCATGGCTGGTCATGGTTCTGCACTGGGTATCATACTGGGAATTTTAATTAACTCTTGGCGCACCAAAATCTCTGTGGTTTGGATGTTGGACCGCATAGCCTTATTTGGTCCTCTTATTGGTTCTTTTGTTCGCATTGGGAACCTTTTTAATTCGGAGATACTGGGGAGAAGAAGTGAGGTCCCGTGGGCTTTCATATTTATTCGGGCTGATGGTGTGCCGAGACACCCGGTTCAATTGTATGAAGCAGCAATTTACCTGATGATATTTATGGTTTCATACCGATACTATGAAAAGCATTTGGGACGGGAAAAGCCAGGCTCCATCCTTGGACTTGTGCTGGTCCTGGTTTACAGCAGCCGTTTCATTCTTGAATTTTTTAAGGACAAGCAGAGTGATGTGGAACTTGGAATGGTTTTAAATATGGGACACCTATTGAGTATTCCATTTGTAATAGCAGGACTTATTCTGTTATTCAGACCGGTAAAAGAGAAAAATTCCGTAGCCATGTAATCTACTCATATGATACTGAAGAAGATATTTTTATCCGGTATTGCTTTATTGTTATCAGCTTCCACATGGGCGGTTGAAACCGATTCTGTTTTTAACAAACAATTTCGTCAGGAGATTGGAGGCTGGATAGCAGCTGATGCCACTTATTCCATTTTCCTTCCCGACGGAAGAACACTCTGGCTCTTTGGTGATACATTTATAGGTGAAGTGGATCAAAACAATGCCATCGTCCCCGGATCAAAATTTATCCGGAATAGTGCTGTGATACAGGATGGAGATATTCTTGAGACCCTGTTTACCGGAAACCGGTCTAATCCCTCAGATTTTATATTAACTCAACATCCTGACTCCACCTGGTATTGGCCCGATCATGGAGTGGTTGATGATGATACTTTAAGGATTTTTCTGGCAAAATTCAGAACAAACCCGGATGCTCCTTCAGGATTTAATTTCGAACATGCAGGAAACGATATTGCCAACCTCACCTGGCCCGGACTCGAGTTCATCTCTGTGGTGCCTGTTTCCAGTCATCCTGTAAACAGGGTTTTTTATGGCGACAGGATTCTGGTAGATTCCGGTTATAATTACATATATGGAAGGAGGTATGATGATCCTGAGTATAATATCCCATATCCCCATGTGGCCCGCGTGGCAATAGGAGAATTGATGGACCAGCAATGGGAATATTACGATGGACAGGGATGGTCAGCCAATCCTGAGGACACCAGAAGAATCAATGATTTCCAGGTATCGCAGCAATATAGTGTTTCCAAATACAGAGGCAAATACATTCTGCTTACACAGGATATCTGGTTCTCTCCAAGAATCTACTCATTTACATCTGATTCACCGGTGGGACCCTGGGATAGTAAAAGACTGGTCTATACTACTCCTGAGTCGGAGCAGGATATGTTTACCTACAATGCCTATGCCCATCCGCAATTTGACCAGGATGCCAAGTTGCTGGTCTCTTACAACACAAACGGTGATTTTTGGTCCATATTTCAAAATGTGGAGCTTTACAGACCCAGATTTATTCGGGTACCCTATATGAACATGGACTATGATTTCTGGCCAAACGGAACGGATCCGAAAGAAGCCGGAAAGCTGTCGTCGCTTGTTGTTTTTCCAAATCCGGTGAAGGAACTTGCAATGCTATCCATGGATTTGGTGACTCCAGGATTGGTTTCCATTGAAATACTGGATATGAAAGGGAGGGTATTGCAATCCATTCCGCCCAGGAAATATAGTCAAGGGGTTCAAACCCTGAAGATTGATTTGAATCTCTTAGCAGCCGGGATATACATGTGTAGAATCGCAATCGATGGCGAGAGACATGTGATCAAGGTGATGAAATCCTCACAATAATAATGATTAAAACCATTTGAACTATGGTACACTCAATTCTGAAAAATGACAAATTAATATGGCCGGCATTTGTTCTGTTGTTGTTGTGCTGGACAAGCCTAAACCTGAATGCTCAGGAGCAGAAAACCATATCAGGAAAAGTTACCCATATAAATGATAATGTGGGAATTATAGGGATTAGTATTATTGAAAGAGGAACCCAAAATGGGACCATTACCGATCTGGAAGGCAATTATTCCCTCACTGTAAGCAGTTCAGCCACGCACCTGGATTTTTCATTTGTGGGTATGAAGAGCGTTGAAGCAGAAATCGGGAATAGAACCACCATCAATGTAATCATGGAAGATGATATTATCGGCCTGGAGGAGGTAGTTGCTGTAGGATATGGAAGTGTGAAGAAGAGTGACCTCACCGGTTCGGTGGGTTCAGTTAAAGTGGATGAGGTTATGAAGAATCCGGTGACCTCTCTCGATCAGTCTTTACAGGGACGGGTGGCTGGTGTGCAGGTAGTACAACTCTCAGCTCAGCCCGGCGGATCGACCCTTTTCAGGGTACGGGGTGGAAATTCCATCTATGCGGGGAATGAGCCACTCTACGTAATTGATGGAATGCAGGTGAATTCCAACGATAATATGTCCTGGATAAGTGCTCCCACCATCAATGCATTAAGTTCGTTGAATCCCAACGACATTGAGTCCATTGAAATCCTGAAAGATGCCTCAGCAACCTCCATATACGGGGCTAAAGGAGCCAATGGAGTGGTACTCATCACTACAAAACGTGGGAAAGCCGGCACAGACAGGATCACTTTTGAGGCTTATTATGGAACGCAAAAAATTGCCAACACAATTGATGTGTTGAATGCAAGTGAATATGCCATACTCTTTGATGAGGCCGGTCAAAATGCAGCCAATGACAATGGAGAAACCTACACCCCCGAATATCCTGACCCTGAGTCACAGGGGGAAGGAACCGACTGGCAGAAGGAGATCTACCGCACGGCTCCCATGCAAAATTATCAGCTTTCAGCGTCGGGTGGCAATCAGAATACCCAGTATGCACTATCAGGAGCCTACTATGATCAAAAAGGTATTATTGAGGGATCCGATTTCAGGCGTTATTCTTTCAGGGCCAACCTGGATCATAATATTAAGGACAAACTGAAAGTGGGAACCAGTATCTCTCTAAACCGGACTTCTGCCAGTACCATTGGAACCTCCACCCAGGCAGGATTCTTTCCGGGGGTGGTAAATACAGCCTTGACCATAAGCCCTACTTTACCCATTCGGGACTCCACAGGTCAATACACACTTAAGGATCCCAATGCAGATGCATGGTTGGATAACCCGGTGGCAGTAACACAGGAGGTGCAGGCCCTTGATAATACCTCAAAAATAATAGGGAGTGCTTATGCCAGCTATACAATTATAAAGGGGCTCGATCTGCGGGTTTCCTTGGGGGTGGATCAATACCATAACATTCAGGACTATTACAATCCCTCATTTACCTATTCAGGCTCCTTTAATGGAGGTCAGGCCAGGTACGCAGTTTCGGATTTTAACACCTTTCTAAACGAAAATACGCTGACTTACTCGACCTCATTCAACAGCGATCACCGGGTGGATATACTGGGTGGTTTTACCTACCAGCGGAGATCTAACAGGACCTTTATTGATATTGCATCTGGTTTTCCCAGCGACAGGCTTGGTTTTTACGGGATCGCTTCGGCGGAAAATGTACCGGCCATCTATACAGGTTTCGGAGATGAAGCACTCCTGTCTTACCTGGCAAGAGTAAACTATGGTTACGCAGACAGGTACCTGGCCACGGTTACTTACAGGATCGATGGATCATCAAAATTTGGTCCAAACAATAAATTTGGTCATTTCCCTTCCCTGGCGCTGGCCTGGAGAGTAAACTCAGAGTCATTTATGGATAATGTACCTTCCATATACAGCCTCAAGCTCAGGGCCAGCATAGGAACCAGTGGGAACGATGCCATTCCAAACTATCTCTATATTCCAACCATGACCCCTTCGGTCTACTATTTCAATAACAGTGGCGCATCCACAGGATACAGTCAGGGTGTGATTGCAAACGATGACTTGAAATGGGAGTCCACCAGGCAGCTGGATATAGGATTGGATGTGGCATTTTTTCAGGGACGGATTTCGGTGGTGAGCGATTATTACCACAAGTTCACCTATGATATGCTCTATTTTGCAGAGGTACCGTATACCTCAGGATTTAGCAATGCCCTGATTAATGTGGGTTCCATGGAAAACCGTGGTTTTGAGTTTACACTCAATACAGTAAATTTAACAGGTGCTTTTAACTGGAATACAGATTTCAGCATCACTTTTAATAAGAGCGAAGTAACAGACCTGAATAACAATTCTGACACCTACATTAGTGATGACAGCTATAAACTAAAGATTGGCTACTGGTCCATCATCCGTGTTGGGGAAGAAATTGGCAGCTTTTATGGCCGGGTATCGGATGGCATCTGGCAATTGGATGAAGCTGAGGAAGCAGCTGTTTACGGAGCACAGCCGGGCGACCATAAATATGTGGATCTTAACAACGATCAGCAAATTAATGGGGATGACCGTACCATCATTGGTCATGCCCAGCCCGACTTCTTCTGGAGCATCAACAATACAATGTCCTATAAGGGACTGGAATTCAGTTTCTATTTCCAGGGAGTGCATGGAAACGATGTACTTAATAGCAACCGTTTTGAACTTGAATCAGGCAATGGCTTATCCAATTCTTCGGTGGCAATGCTTGAGAGGTGGACTCCGGAAAATCCAAGCAACATTTACCCCAGGGCAAACCGAAATGCAGATTATCTGCACATGTCGGACCGTTATCTGGAGGATGGTTCTTATGTCAGGCTACAACTCGTTACACTTGGATATGACATTCCCAAAGGATTTCTTCAAAAAATCAAGTTGAAAGGTGCCAGGATATATGTCTCAGGGAAAAACCTTTTGACTTTTACCAGCTATAGTGGTTTTGACCCTGAGGTGGGTAGATTTGGTTCTTCAAATATCCGCCAGGGATATGACCTGGGGGGGTATCCAACTGCCAGAACCTATCTGGTGGGACTTAATATAGAGTTTTAATTCAACGAACTGAAAAAAAGTTAGTTATGAAAAAAGCAATCTTATATATTTCGATCCTCCTGCTTTTCGTTGTGGCTTGTGAGGAGACCCTTGATTTTGAAGTCAAGGATAAGCTTACGCTTGAAAACTTCTTTATGACAGCCGATGATGCCCTGGCTTCTGTCAATGGAATTTATGATGTGCTGGGCCAGGTAAATATGTACAATTCAAGCATGTGGCTTATACAGGATATTTCATCGGATGATTGCGATGCATCCTCCACATGGAACGATCCCAATGCGCAACAGTTCGACAGGTACACCCTGCAGGCCAATAACAACTATACCACCAGTATGTGGAAGGCATCCTATGATCTGATTAGCAAGGCGAATTTGAGCATTGACAGTATTCCGGCCATTGATATGGACGAAACATTGCAAAAGCGGCTGCTGGGTGAGGCAAAATTCCTGAGGGCTCTTAGTTATTTTAACCTGGTTCGCCTTTTTGGTGGTGTGCCCCTTGTGCTGCATCCAGAGACTGATATTGACAATTATCTGGTTCCCCGGGCCGAAGCTGAGCAGGTTTATGATCAGATTATCCAGGATCTTGAGGATGCAGCAGCAAACCTACCAACAAGTTATAGCAGTACCGATAAAGGGAGAGCCACCAGGGGGGCAGCCCTGGGGATACTATCCAAAGTCTATCTTACCCTCCAGGAGTGGGAGCTGGCTGCAGAGCTGGCCAGGGAGGTGATGGATATTCCTGTTTATGGTCTCTGGGATGATTTTACTGACAATTTTAAGGAGGTCAATAAGAATGGGAAGGAGTCCATTTTTGAGGTGCAATTTTACGCTGAAGTTCAGTCTGAGAACAGCAGGATTGTGATCAGCGGACTACCGGCAATTTATGCCTTCCCTGCCGGTGTAGGCATGATGCTGCCCACCCAGGATTTGTTAGATGATTTTGAGTCAGGTGATTACAGGTATGAGGCTACCTTCTTTGAAGAATACCGTTATTTTGGGAACAACACCTTTGAACCTCATATCTGGAAACATTGGGATCAGGATACCTATCCACCCGATAAGACTGGCTCATCGGGAGCCAATTTTCCGGTAATGCGTTTCCCTGAAATATTGCTTATCTACGCTGAAGCGCTGAATGAATTTAACCAGGGTCCCACCCAGGAAGCATATGATGCCATAAATCGGGTAAGGAAGCGTGCAAGAAACGGGGATGATGCAGTGTTGCCCGATCTAAGCGGCCTTTCCTACCAGGAGTTTCAAACGGCAGTCTTAAAGGAGAAAAGATGCGAAACAGTCAATGAAGGACAACGATGGTTTGACCTGGTACGGACCGGTAACCTGGAGGAGTATGTGAAACGTGCCAAAGGCGACAAAGCAAATCCCCAGGCCTTTAACTACGTCTTTCCCATACCCCAGAGGGAGATTGACCTAAACAATAAGCTGGATCAGAATGAAGGATATTAAATTCAATAAATTTCCTGTGGTCCCTGTAGTTGGGAAAGAGAATCATTGTGTCACCGGTTGGCAGCAGATTGGTAAAGAGATACTGCACGCCCTGGATGCAATTCCCGGGGATAGGAAAGTTGTGGTTCTTGAAACCTATCAGGGAGTGATGCTTGAGGAGATCAAATCACAGGTTTTGGGCTTGATGAATCCTGATCTTATGTTTGATACCGGGGAGCTGTTAAAAAATGAAGCTGAAGTAAGAAGGATCACTCAGGCTGATGTGACCGATGACCGGGTATTTGGATATCTGACCCGCTTAACGATGATTGACCTGATGGATATTGAGAAGCTTGAGAAGGCTTCAATTCAGGTTTCTGAAGAGAAGAACTCCCTGGTGGTGATCTTTGGATTTGGGGCTTCACTGGTTTGTGCGGATCCGGATATCATGATTTATGCCGATATGCCCCGGTGGGAGATTCAGCAGCGGATGAGGAGAAACGAAGTAAATAACCTGGGAATCTGGAACCTGCAGGAGAGTGCAGAATTAAAGTATAAGCGGGCCTATTTTGTGGATTGGCGAATATGCGACCGCTTAAAGAAACATACCATATCCCGTTGGGATTATGTACTGGAAACCAATCGGATGGAGCAGCCTAAGCTGGCCAAGGCAGAAGCGGTTCGTGAAGGACTCAGGCAAGCGGCCCGTAGGCCTTTCAGCGTGGTTCCTTTTTTTGATCCCGGACCCTGGGGGGGACAGTGGATGAAAGAAAAATTTGGATTGGAGAAAGAGAAGGTCAATTATGCCTGGTGCTTTAATTGCATTCCTGAAGAGAACAGCCTATTGCTTGAATTTGGAGATACCACATTTGAGATTCCCTCCATCAACCTGGTCTTTTATCAGCCTGTCGAATTGTTGGGCGACCCGGTTCATGGTTTTTTCGGTGACGAGTTTCCCATCCGCTTCGATTTCCTGGATACCATGGAAGGTGGAAACCTGAGCCTGCAGGTTCATCCCCTGACAGCATATATTCAGGAAAAATTCGGGATGCACTATACCCAGGATGAAAGCTACTATATGCTGGATGCCGGCAGGGATGCGTCGGTGTACCTGGGATTGAAAGAGGGAATAAAACCCTCCGAAATGATTACTGACCTTTACACCTCAGAGAAGAAGGGCGGGGCATTTGAAGTGGAGAAGTATGTGGAGAAGTGGCGTGCGAAGAAGCATGATCATTTTCTTATACCGGCAGGAACCGTCCACTGCTCGGGGAGCGATGGTATGGTGCTGGAAATAAGTGCAACACCCTATATATTCACTTTCAAACTATATGACTGGGGAAGGTTAAACGCAGATGGTAAACCCAGACCCATCAATGTGGAACATGGCGTGCAAAACATCCAGTGGAACCGTACCACCCGATGGACCGGGAAGAATCTGGTGAACCAGGTGGAGCCTGTGGCTCATGGAGATGGCTGGAGGGAGGAGAGAACCGGACTGCACCAGCGGGAGTTCATTGAAACCAGGAGACACTGGTTTACAAAACCGGTGTTACACTCAACCGGAGGTGGGGTAAATGTGCTGAACCTGGTAGAGGGGGAGGAAGTCATTGTAGAGAGTCCAGGTCATGTATTTGAGCCCTTCCTGGTTCACTATGCAGAGACTTTCATTGTCCCGGCTGTTGTGGGCGATTATACCATTCGTCCCCATGGACCAGCCAAAGGTAAAGAATGTGCTACGGTCAAAGCATATGTAAGAATTTATCCTTGAAACCAAACTCATATGTGATGAAAAAAATTAATCATTTCATAGGATTGGCCATCTTTATGGCACTGTTCTCTTGCTCCATGGAAAGAAAAGCCTCAATTGAAGACTCTATTCCTTCCCTGAATGAGGTATCCGGAGTCTGGGTTTCAGCCGATACGGCTGATATGGAACCCTCCATCAGGAACTTCAGAGGCCAGGCCCTGGTGAACAGGGATATGACCTCTCTCAGCTGGTTTGTGTCTGCACCCTTTTCCGGGGGGTATCATACGGGTGTTTTGAGAATCGATGGCGAGGCCCCAAAGGTCTCCATGTTTCGTTGGTTACCCCATCAGGCCATTCGTAAGGGCGAGATTCGTGGATGGAAACTTTTCTCCACAGTAAAGATGGTACCCGATCAGGATGTGGTGATGTGGCAGGTTAACATTGTCAATGACGCGGCAGAAGCTCGCGAGATGGATCTCTCCCTGGACCTCATCGGATTTATCAGTAAATATGGGGGTGACTGGCAATGGTGGTACCCTTATCCAAAACTGGATGGAACCACCACCATACGAGATGATGAGGTGGAGAATGTGCGTAAGCACATCGGCTCATTGCAAAATTACTCCGATGAGGAGGTGGTGGAACTTATCGACGGAAAACCCACTCCCACAAACAAGAAGGCCCGGTGGCCATCGGATGAGGAGATTTTGGCCTCGGAGAAATTTAGTGCAGCCATGAGAGGGGAAACGCTTCTGATTTCGGACCTGGAGAGCGAGGCCAGAACAGCCTTCAATCTTCTTCAAAAACCCGATCAGGTGGAGCTCAAGAACAGCGGGGGAACAGCGCACTGGAAGAAAACACTGAATCCGGGGGAGAGTTATACAATATCTTTCCTGATGGGCTATGGGGATCGGGAGGAAAAACTCCTTGAGCAGATGGAGGAGTGGACCTCCGGATTTGATACCACCTTTGCAAATGTGGACGCCATATGGGAGGAACGCTGGCAATCGCTCTTTAAACCGGAAGGCGAGATTATTTCGGGATGCTTCCCGGTGCTGGAAACAACCGATGAGCTTGCAAAAAAGGTCTATTATACCGGACCCCTTACCATGCTCTACCTGATGCATACCAACCTGCCTGAGCATGAAAAGGTGTTTCTTACGGGCGGACCCCGATGGGGTGCGAGCATCACCTTTTTCTGGGATATTACCGAATGGTCCTCTCTCTGGGCAGTGGTGGACCCGGAAATGATGAAGGAGCATTTGTCGGCCTGGATTCAAATTGATCCCAGTGCCCATTATGGGAAGGATAATTTTGGCGGACTGGGGGTCGGGAATGGCTATTCGGCCAATTACTGGGCACTCTTTCAGATGATTCGTTCCTATGTGACCACTACACGCGATTTTGTTTTCCTGGATCAGGTGATCAATGAAAAGTCGGTGATGGAGCACCTGGAGTCTTACGCCCTCAACTGGAAGGTGTTGGCTCCCTATGGTAACCCTGGTTATGATGATGATCGCTACAAGCTGGCCGATTTTGGCGATGACGAATGGAACCTGCTGGAGTGTGTTCCAACCTACAAGCACATTGTTCCTTCGTTTAATGCCGGCTATATCTGGATGATGAGGGAGACAGCCGACTTGCTCGAAATGCGCGGAAGTACCGGCAAGGCAGATTCTTTGCGGAACGAAGCAAATGAAATGATCGACAGGCTGCTTCAACTCTATGCCGGGGAGGGTGTCTGGAATAGCCTTTATCCTGATGGTGAAATGATTGAAGTAAGGCATTGCCTCGACTTTATGTTTCTGGGAAGGTATATTCCTGATGATATCCCGAAAGAGATTAAGGATGAAATGATGGCATTTCTCTATGAGGAGCTGATCACCGACCGGTGGATGCGGGCGCAATCTTTGAAAGATGTGGCGGCTGAGCGTTCGGATCGGGCCGACCATGGTCCCCTGGGTGCTTTTGATGGCTGGCCCGCCGGAACCATGGATGCCCTTGCTCAGATGGGATATGCCAACCAGGCCCTGGACTTCTACCACGCCATCGAACCAGTGACCTATGAGGGATGCTGGGCCCAGGCTCATGAATTGTGGGGGGAGGATAAGTTTGAGAAGAACAGCCGGGTAAGGATTGCACAGAGGGGCTGGCACAACCGGGAATCGTCCGGGGGGATCTCCATCTCCCAGGTGATGCTGAAAGATTTTTTCGGATTCTATCCCGATGCAGAAGGGTCTCCGTTGAAGGATCCGGGTACATTGAATTTTTCCGGCAAACTTTATCACGTGCTTTACGGGGGAGCATTCTATACCCTGATTTCAGAGAATGGGAAGGTTACAATGAAAAAGGAAAAGTAAACCTGAGGATCACATGAAAAAAAGAGGCTTTATCATTTTATGGATTGTGCTGCTTGTAACGGCATGTGGGCAGCAGACAAAGGTCGATAACCAGTCCGCTTCGGACAAACCCTTACCACCCCTGACCTTTTCCAGTGAGCCTGCTCCTGAGTGGACTGCACTTATGGAGAGGACCTCCGGCTGGTTTGCAGCAGACGGGATCTTTACCATACCCCTGGATGGTAAGGAGAACCAGGGGGTGAAGGGAAAAAAGACCCTTTTTATCTTCAGTGACACTTACATCGGAGAGGTTGTGAACAATGTACCCAAACCGGGTAATGTGATGGTAAACAATACCACCGCCTGGATGGAGGGCATTGAACCGGATGAATCTGCCATTTCTTTCGAATACAAGCTCGATGAAAAGGGCCAGCCTGCCACTTATTTTGTGCCTGATAATGAGGTGTCTAAGGAGGGAGAATATTTCTGGCTGGGCGATGGATTCATCAATCACAAGAAAAAGAATGCGCTCTATATTTTTGCTTATCACGTTCACAAAACAGGCCCCAATGTTTTTGATTTTGAGCAGACCCATGTGGCCCTGCTGAAAATCAAAGATCCCAGCCCTGAAGGAATTTCAAACTATGAACAGATGCCCACATACCTTGGTTTTGTGCATCCTGAATATGGACGGGTCTACTTTGGAAGCGGCATATATGTAAACACCAAAAAGGCCAGGGCGCCCCATCCTGATGGCTTTGTCTATATCTATGGTGTGATGGAGGCGAATAAGTCATTGATTGCTGCCAGGTTGCTACCTGAGGATATCGAAGCTTTTGATCGTTGGACCTTCTGGGATGGAGAAAACTGGGTGAAAAACAAAGAGGAAGTGGCTCCCATTGCGAACCATGTATCCAACGAACTAAGTGTCACCCCAACGGGCGATGGAAGGTACCTGCTCACTTTTACCGTATTGGGCATATCCGATAAGATAGGAATACAGGTGGGAGAGAGCCCCGTGGGGCCATTTGGGGAAATTCATGAGGTTTACACCTGTCCGGAGTACGCAGAGAAGGGCCTCTTTCCCTATAATGCCAAGGCACATTACCATTTGTCAAAACCTGGTGAATTGCTGGTTAGCTACAATACCATTACCATCAACTTTTGGGAGGATATTCAAAAGGATGCCTCCATATACCACCCCAGGTTTGTGCGGGTAAAATACAAGTAACAGAGATCTTGTCGTTAAGAGTTAAATTCATTCACGGCATCATAGGCTGCAACAATATTCTCGGGAGGAACTTCCGGCAGGATGTTGTGGATAGGGGCAAAAATAAACCCTCCACCCTTTGAAAGCGTCTCACATCGTTCCAGTACATCGGCCCGAACCTCTTCCGGGGTGCCGGTTGGCAGGATGGATGAAGTGTCGATTCCTCCTCCCCAGAAAGTGATTTCGCTGCCAAAATCCTCCTTCAATCCCCTTGCATCCATTCCATAGCAGTTAGTCTGGACCGGATTTAGAATGTCAAATCCGACTTCAATCAGATCTGGAATGAACTGCCTGATGCTGCCGCAGGAGTGAAGGAAAATCTTCATGTCGCTATGTTGCTTCACGTAGTCGCAAAGCTCCTTGTACCTGGGTTTGAAAAACTTTCTGAACACGCCCAGGTCCATAAACGGGCCTGAGGTCATACCCAGGTCGTCCCCGAAGCGGATCACATCCACCAGGTCACCCACAGCCCCAATCTTCTTTTCAAGTCCCGCAAGGTGCATCTCCATCAATTTGTCAAGCAGCCTGGAAAGATTCTCATGATCGGCCAGCAGATCCATCAGCATATTATCCATCCTTCTCAGAAAAAATCCCAGTTCCAGCAGTTTGGCTCCACCCGACATCACAATGGCTTTATCGGTGGACTCACGAAGTCTCCTGGTCCTCTTCCTTAGCTCAGCATTATCAATATTGATGTATTTGGTGTGGGAATGGGCGGTCCAATTGATGGACCTGAATGCTTCCCCGATTTCACTCATATGATTTGGGTATCCATTTTCCCAGGGGAAAAGGGTCTGGTCAAAACAAGCTCCGCCGCTGGCCATTTTTGACATCACCTCTTTTTTGTGATTCAGCAGATAGAAAGAGCCGTCTACTGCTGCTTCCGGTTTAAACCATTGAGGAAACTCCCCATCGCTGCCATCTCCAAGTTTCACAGGATACCAACCGAGATCATCCATGAATATGGTGTTCAGATCAATGGCATCCACTCCAAATGATTCACCAATGGAATTGTCTACCAGGGCCAGTTGTTGCACCACATCGAACACCCGGGTAGGAGTATCTATCCCCAGATGTTTTTTCAGCTTGTTGTATGCCATAGCCGAGATGCCTGTAACTGTTGAGGCACCCAAGTCAATCGGGATCCTGTCAGGTTGTCGGTGCGCGATACTTTGTAAGATCCTTTCCCGGGAGGTCAATGCTGATAACATATATACAAAATACGTTTTATTCTTGGATTAGATCAGAGACCAATTATTATTCTCATAGCAACTGGGACAATACTGTTATTCGGATTTTATTTTAATTGCAGATTATGATTAAATTGGTACTTCGATAAATATCATCTAAACCTTCAACGATTTTCAGCATGTCTTCCAAAGAGAATTTGATTAAAACCCTGAACCACGAACAACCCGATCGGGTGGTCGTGGATTTTGGTGCGACACCCGTTACGGGCATTCATGTGCTGATGGTTGAGCAGCTAAGGGCTTATTTTGGTCTTGAGAATAAGCCGATTAGAGTAACAGAGCCCTTCCAGATGCTGGGAGAGGTGGAGGAGGATTTGATGGAAGCCATGGGTGTGGATGTGATTGGCATTTCACCCCCTTCGGATATGTTTGGGAACCGGTTTGAAAACTGGAAAGCGTATAAAACCCATTGGGGACAGGAGGTTCTGGTTCCAGGATCGTTTACGGTAAAAGTGGATGAAAAGGGTGATTCGCTGATGTATCCCGAAGGAGATACTTCTGTAAGTCCCAGTGCTAAAATGCCTAAGGTGGCTTATTTTTTTGATGCCATCAATCGACAGGAACCCCTGGATGAAGCCAGCTTGAATCCGGAAGATAACCTGGAGGAGTTTTCTCTGATGTCCGATTCTGATGTGGCTTACTGGAAGAATCAGGCAGGTATGGCTTCAAAAAAGGGCAAAGGGCTGGTGGCTAATTTCGGGGGGACAGCCATCGGGGATATTGCCCTGGTACCCGGTTTAAACCTCAAAGCACCCAAAGGAATCAGGGATGTGTCCGATTGGTACATGTCCACTTTGATGCGCACAGATTACCTGCACCAGGTTTTTGAAAAGCAGACCGATATTGCTCTGGAGAATCTGAAAAAAGCAAAAGAAGCGACGCTCGATACCGTGGATGTAGCTTTTATCTGCGGGACGGATTTTGGTACACAGGACTCTTCGTTCTGTTCAACAGAGGCTTTTGATGAGCTTTATGCACCCTATTATAAAAAAATCAACAACTGGATTCACGAAAATACCCATTGGAAGACCTTTAAGCACAGCTGTGGAGCTGTGGAACCCTTTATGGAGCATTTTATTGAAGCGGGTTTTGATATCATCAATCCGGTTCAGGTAAATGCCGCTGGAATGGATCCGGTTCTTTTGAAAGAGAAATATGGGAGTAAACTGGTTTTCTGGGGTGGGGGAGTGGATACCCAGAAGGTGCTACCATTTGGTACTTCCGGGGAGGTTAAGGCACATGTTCTGAAAGAGTGCGAGATCTTTGCCAAAGATGGAGGATTTGTCTTCAATACCGTGCATAATATTCAGGCCAATGTGCCTCTCAAGAATGTGGTAGCCATGTTAGAGGCAATCAGGCAGTTCGGGTAGGTTCCTTTCACATTTATTTAACCCTTATTTAGAACAGTTTTATTATTTTTTTGGGTACCTTTGTTCTCTTAAAATTCAAGGGTTTATTCCATAAATAACTCATTATTAATAACTAAAAGCAATTTTCAATGTCAGATGTAAAACGCGTTTATACTTTCGGAGACAGAAAAGCCGAAGGTAAAGCCGACATGAAAAACTTACTGGGTGGAAAAGGTGCCAACCTTGCCGAAATGAACCTGATTGGTGTTCCAGTACCTCCCGGATTTACCATTACCACTGAAGTATGTACTGAATACAATGCAGCTGGGTCAGGACAAAGTAGTTGAACTGATCAAAACAGAAGTTGAAGCTGCTGTTAAGAATATCGAGGATATCATGGGAACCAAATTTGGGAGCAATGAAAATCCCTGCCTGGTTTCTGTACGTTCAGGAGCAAGGGTTTCCATGCCAGGTATGATGGACACAGTATTGAACCTGGGTATGAATGAAAATGCAGTTGAAGGACTGATTGCCAAGACAGGAAATGAGAAATTTGCATGGGACAGCTACCGCCGTTTTGTTCAGATGTATGGCGATGTGGTACTGGGATTGAAACCCGAATCAAAGGAGGATATTGATCCTTTCGAGGCGATTCTGGAAGAGGTGAAAGAAGCACGAGGTGTTGAGAATGACAATGAACTTACCGTTGAAGATCTTAAGGAGCTGGTAGTGAAATTTAAAGCTGCTGTTAAGAAACAAACCGGACATGATTTCCCGGTTGATCCATGGGAGCAACTCTGGGGAGCTGTAATGGCTGTATTTGATAGCTGGGAGACTCCAAGGGCCATCTATTACCGCAACATGAACCAGATTCCCGGAGATTGGGGAACTGCAGTAAATGTTCAGGCCATGGTATATGGAAATATGGGAGAAACTTCAGGTACAGGTGTTGCATTTACCCGCGATGCAGGAACAGGAGAAGATATTTTCAACGGAGAATACCTGATCGATGCTCAGGGAGAAGATGTGGTTGCAGGTGTACGTACACCCCGGCAGATTACCAAAGAGGGTTCATTAAGGTGGGCCGAGCTTGCAAAAGTTTCTGAAGCGGAACGCGTTGCGGATTATCCATCACTGGAAGAGGTGATGCCAGAGGTTTATGCCGAGTTGGATGATACTCAGCAGAAACTTGAAGATCATTACTCAGATATGCAGGACCTGGAATTTACCATCCAGGAAGGCAAACTGTGGTTGCTCCAAACCCGTAACGGTAAACGTACCGGTGCTGCCATGGTAAAAATTGCCATGGACATGCTTGCTGAAGGAAAATTGGATGAGAAAACAGCATTGCTTCGCCAGGAGCCTGCAAAACTGGATGAATTGCTTCACCCGGTATTTGAAAAAGGTGCATTGGCCAGTGCAACTGTTCTGGCTCAGGGACTTCCTGCTTCACCAGGTGCAGCCACCGGTCAGATTGTTTTCTTTGCCGATGAAGCCAACAAATATCCAGAAGCTATTCTGGTAAGAATTGAGACTTCTCCTGAAGACCTGGAAGGAATGAATATTGCCAAAGGAATTCTGACTGCTCGCGGTGGAATGACTTCTCACGCTGCTGTTGTAGCACGCGGAATGGGTAAATGTTGTGTATCCGGAGCAGGTGGAGTGAAGATCGATTACAAAGCCCGCACCATGACTGCTGCTGGTAAAGTATTTAAAGAAGGAGACTGGATCTCACTGAATGGTTCAACAGGTAATGTACTTGAAGGACAGGTGGCTACCATCGATCCTGAAGTAAGTGGTGATTTTGGTGCCATCCTTGAACTGGCCGAGAAGCACACCAAAATGGATGTTCGTACCAATGCTGACACTCCTCATGATGCCAAGGTGGCACGTGATTTTGGTGCAAAAGGTATTGGACTGACCCGTACCGAGCATATGTTCTTCGAAGGAGAGCGTATCAAGGCCATGAGGGAAATGATCCTTGCTACCACTGAAGAAGAGCGTCGCAAGGCACTTGATAAATTGCTTCCTTACCAGAGGGAAGACTTCGAAGGAATCCTGGAAGCCATGGCAGGGATATGGAGTAACCATCCGTTTGCTGGATCCACCACTGCACGAGTTTGTTCCCCATGATGAGGCTAACCAGAAGGTAATGGCCGACGAAATGGGAATCACTGTTGCTGATATTCAGGCACTGGTTGAGGACCTTCACGAATTCAATCCCATGCTTGGGCACCGTGGTTGCCGTTTAGGAAATACCTATCCTGAGATCACAGAGATGCAGGCCAGGGCCATTATCGAGGCTGCTGTAAACCTGACCCAGAAGGGTGTGGATGCACGTCCGGAGATCATGGTTCCGCTGATTGGTACATGGCAGGAGTTTAAGATGCAGGAAGAGATCATCCGAGCAACTGCCGAGAAAGTATTTGCGGAGAAAGGCGCCAAGTGTGACTTCCAGGTAGGTACCATGATTGAGATCCCAAGGGCAGCCATGACTGCTGATCTGATTGCAGAGCATGCAGAGTTCTTCTCATTCGGAACCAATGACCTGACTCAGATGGCATTTGGTTATTCACAGGGATGATGCAGGTAAATTCCTGCCCATCTATATTGAGAAAGGGCTGCTGAAGAATGATCCATTCCAGACACTGGACCAGGAAGGTGTTGGCCAACTGGTTGAAATGGGAACCTCCAAAGGCCGTTCCACTCAAGCCAGATCTTAAGGTGGGTATCTGTGGAGAGCACGGTGGAGATCCTGAATCAGTTGAGTTCTGTCACCGCGTGGGAATGAACTATGTAAGTTGTTCACCATTCCGCGTGCCCATTGCCAGGCTTGCTGCTGCACAGGCAGCCTGAGATAGAGTAAAATAAAATCTATTTTAACATAGTATTAAAGCGGTAAAACTTGATTTTACCGCTTTTTTTTTGGATATTTGCTCGGCTATTTTTATTAGCTGAATCGCTTTATTAACTTTAGATTTGAAAATAATATACACCGATAGCTTTAAAATTAGGAAACATTATGAGTGAAATTTTAGAAAAATTGAAACTGAAGTCAGTATGGTATCAACGATGTAAAAGAGGTTGTTTACAATCCTTCTTATGAACAGCTGTATAAAGAGGAGATGGATCCATCCCTTGAAGGATTTGAAGTGGGAGTGGAAAGTGAATTTGGAGCTGTGAGCGTGGATACAGGGATTTTCACAGGACGTTCTCCCAAGGATAAATACATTGTAAAGGATGAAACCACAGAAGATACTGTCTGGTGGAAATCTGACACAGGCAAAAACTTCCGATAACAAACCCATCTCCAAAGAGGTTTGGGAGCATGGTTATGATCTGGCATCAAGTCAGCTTTCCGGAAAAAGGTTATTCGTCATGGATGGTTCTGCGGAGCCAATGAGGATACCAGGTTAAAGGTGAGATTTGTGATGGAAGTTGCCTGGCAGGCACATTTTGTAAAGAACATGTTTATCAGACCCACCGATGAAGAACTGGCTAGATTTTGAACCTGATTTTGTGGTATTGAATGCTTCAAAAACCACCAACCCAAAATGGGAGGAGCAGGGACTCAATTCCGATGTTTTTGTATTCTTTAACCTGACCGAGAAGAAAGCAGTGATCGGTGGATCCTGGTATGGCGGTGAGATGAAAAAGGGAATCTTCTCAGTGATGAATTACTACCTTCCACTGCAGGGAATTGCCGCCATGCACTGTTCAGCCAATGTGGGAGATGATGGTGAACGGCTATTTTCTTTGGACTCTCCGGAACTGGTAAAACTACACTCTCTACCGATCCCAAACGTGCACTGATCGGTGATGATGAGCATGGATGGGATGACGATGGGATCTTCAATTTTGAAGGGGGTTGTTATGCCAAGACCATCAACCTGAGCGAAGAGAGCGAACCGGATATTTATCATGCCATGAAACGGGATGCTTTGCTGGAAAATGTGGTGGTGGCTGCGGATGGAAAAGTGGATTATGATGACGGATCAAAAACCCAGAATACAAGGGTTTCTTATCCCATCTATCACATCGATAATATAGTGAAACCTGTTTCAAAAGCAGGTCATGCCACCAAGGTGATCTTCCTAACTGCAGATGCTTTTGGAGTGATGCCTCCGGTTTCGAAGCTGACCCATGATCAGACCCAGTATCATTTCCTTTCAGGTTTTACTGCCAAACTTGCAGGTACTGAAAGAGGGGTAACTGAGCCTGTTCCTGCATTTTCAGCCTGTTTTGGTGCAGCCTTCCTTACCCTTCATCCCACCAAGTATGGTGAGGAACTGGTAAAAAGAATGGAAGCAACAGGATCCACTGCTTATCTGGTGAACACAGGCTGGAATGGTACAGGGAAGCGAATCTCCATAAAGGATACCAGAAGCATCATTGATGCCATTCTGGATGGTTCCATTGATCAGGCAGCCAACCAAGACAAATTCCCTATTTCAACCTGGAAATACCCACTGAACTTCACGATGTGGATAGCTGGGAATTTTGATCCAAGGGATACATACAGCGATGCTGGTGAGTGGGAAACGAAAGCCAAAGACCTGGCACAGCGCTTTATCAAGAACTTCGAGCAGTTTACCGATAATGAAGAAGGCAAAGCACTGGTGGCAGCCGGACCTCAACTGTAAATTTCGTGTAATTCAGCACGCAAAGTGCTGTTAGCTTTGCTAAAAATCCCAGTTTGCTAACCTGAAATACACTCAAGAAGAAATAATCCCGATCCGTTTAGCGGATCGGGATATCTTTTTATATTAGCCCTTATGTTAATGATAGCAACAATCCTCCTTTTGGCCTATCTGCTAGGTTCCATTCCCTCCTCGGTCTGGCTGGGAAGAGGCTTTAAGGGGATTGACCTGAGGAAACACGGGAGTGGAAATGCAGGAGCCACAAATGCATTCCGGGTGCTGGGGAAACCATTGGAATCGTTGTTTTGATAGTGGATATGTGAAAGGATTCCTGGCAGTGAATCTTTCTCATCTGCAGACTGAAATGGTCCACTGGTTCTGAATCCCTGGATGATTCTTCGGATCGGATTGGGAGTACTGGCAGTGATCGGTCATATATTTCCTGTTTTTGCAGGTTTCAAAGGAGGAAAAGGAGTGGCAACCATGGCAGGGGTTGGGCTTGCATTACATCCTTTTGCTGCCCTTGCGGCCATGGGGGTATACCTGCTTGTCTTCCTGATATTCAGGATTTCGGCACTTGGATCATTGCTAGCAGTTATTTCTTACCCTGTATGGATGATATTTGTTTTTCACACAGATTACAATCCTTCATGGGTATTTTCAGTCTTTGTACCGATTCTGGTGATGTTATACCCACCGATCAAATATTTCCAGATTGATTCAAGGGAAAGAGAATAGAATATCTCAAAGAAACAGAGAAAAGCTGACTACTTAAGCCCGAAATCTTCTTCCAGTTTCTGCTTAAGAACTTTAGGGGAGATATTCTTTTGCAGAATTCCGTTTTCTGCCAGAGAAATCTGACCGTGTTTCTTCCGAAACAATGATGACCAGGGAATCGGTTACTTCTGAAATTCCCAGTCCGGCCCGATGCCGCAAGCCATATTCGGGAGGGAGATCAAGTTTTTCAGTTACCGGAAGGATCACCCTGGCTGCTTTTACCTTGTCATTTTCCACGATCACAGCCCCGTCATGCAATGGGACTGGTTTTATTGAAAATACTGGAAAAGAGCCTGCTGGAAGTTTCCGCATTCAGTATATCTCCGGTTTCGGCATACATATCCAGATTGGATTTTTTTCTGATGACGATCAGCGCACCGGTTTTTTCCTGGGAGAATTGCAAAACAGCTTTCAGTATGGAACGGATCTTTACCTGTGATTTGGCTTCGAAACGCAGGTTCAGAATCTTCTCAAAACTGATCCGGTTCCCGTCCACATACCTGGATCCAAGAAAGATCAGGAACCGCCTGATCTCCTGTTGGAATACGATAATCAGTGCGATAACCCCCACACCCAGTACCGATCCCAGAATGCTGCTGAGCAATTCCATTTTCAAGGCCCTGACTGCCCACCAGAAGATATAGATGATGGCAATTCCCATGGTAATGCTATATGCGACTGTCCCTCTGATAAGCATATAGAGCTGATAGAGCAAAATGGCCACCAGGATGATGTCGATCACATCAAGCAGGCGGATATGTATAAAGGCGTGAGCATAGAATGAGTTCTGTATGCCAAATTTAGTAAAAGAAGTCAAACCTACTTGAGTGGCTTTCCACAATCTGTTGAAAGATCTTCACCGTTTCTACGGCTGCTTCACATCATGGACCCTCAATAGAGAGGCGCCTTTTAGCAGTGCGGCCATATGAGCGGCTGTGGTCCCGTTCAAGGCTTGCTCTGGTTCAGGTTCCAGCTCCTTGTAAATCATTGATTTACGTGAAATTCCCACCATCACAGGTAACTCCAGCATTTGAAAGGAATCCAGATCCAGTGAAGAAGCCTGTAATTCTGTTCAATGGTTTTCCCAAAGCCAAATCCTGGATCAATAACAATATCATTAACTCCCCGTTTACGAAGTTTATGTACCCGTTCTCCAAAGAATTGTAGAAGTTCGTCCACTACAGTTTTCGTATTCTGGGGAGTCCTGCATGCTATCGGGTGTTCCCTGCATATGCATCATCACATAGGGTATCCCCAGCTCCGAAATAGTTGGGAACATTTTTGGGTCAAAACTGCCGGCCGAAATATCATTGATCATACCCACTCCAAAATGCTGGTGTACAGCCCTGGCCACACCGGATCTCCAGGTATCCACCGAGATGGGGAAATCGGGAAATTCATTTCTCAATGCTTCAAGGACAGGTGACAGTCTGCTTAGTTCTTCCTCCTCTGAGATCTCTTCGGCACCCGGTCTTGAAGAAACTGCTCCAATATCCAGAATGGCTGCACCCTGTTGATCATCTCTCTGGCAGTCTCCACCGCCCTGTCAGGATCGGGTACCTGGCTCCCATGGTAAAATGAATCAGGCGTGGTATTGATGATCCCCATGACCCTGAGGAGTGGAAAGGTCCAGAATCTGGCCATTGATATTAATCGATAAATTCCTTGAAAATAGGGCTCCGGATGTGGAGAAGTTCTTCATCTATTTCAGATGGTTGAATTGATATTTTGTAAGTTTGGAAACTGAATCAAAAATACATTAAATAATCCAAAACAGTTTTATGGGCTTCGATTGTGATAGAGGGATTGGATGGTTCGGGTAAGTCCACTCAGCTGAAACTTCTGAGGGAATACCTGGAAAAAAAATCCATCCCGTTTAAATACCTGCATTTTCCAAGGTTGGAAGAGGGAATATATGGAAAATTGATCGCCAGGTTTCTGCGGGGGGAGATGGGAGCTAACGATCAGGTGGATCCATACCTGGTGGCATTTATTTTTGCAGGGGACAGGACGGATGCTGCTTCACAGATCAGAGGCTGGATGGATGAAGGATACCTGGTGATTGTTGACAGTTATGTCTATTCCAATATTGCTTTTCAATGTGCAAAACTTAACAACGCCGGGGAGAAAGAACAATTAAGGGACTGGATTCTAGGATTTGAGTATGGACACAATCAAATTCCGAAGCCAGATATTAACCTCTACTTAAATGTACCCTTTGATTTCACTAGGCAACAATTAAATAAAGATCGTGACGGGGATGACCGCGCTTATCTAAAGGGAGAGCGGGATATACATGAAGAGAATCTCGATTTTCAGGAAAAGGTCCGGCAGGTATATCTGAGTCTTCACTCTTTTGTAAACGACCTTGAGTTAATCGATTGCATGGACGGCAAGGGGCAGATGCGATCCCCGGAGGCTATTTCTGAACAGATCGTCAAACATATTGAACTAGAAAGATGAAGTATATCAGGCTTATAAGTCGGGTTATTCTTGGGATCGTATTCATCTTCAGTGGATTTGTGAAGTTGGTGGATCCCCTGGGATCAGCCTATAAATTTGCGGACTATTTCAATGCATTCAGGTTTGGATTCCTGGAATTTTCAGCACTGCCATTGGGCGTATTTCTTTCGGCATTTGAACTGGTTCTGGGAATCATTCTGATCTTAGGTTACCGCAGAAGGATTGTTTTTTTTGTTTCGATGTGGTTCATGTCCTTTTTTACATTCCTTACTTTTATCCTGGCCATTTTTAATCCGGTTTCAGATTGTGGTTGCTTTGGGGATGCCCTGATTCTGACCAACTGGCAGACTTTTTTTAAAAATGTGGTCCTGATGGTATTTGTGCTTTTCCTCTATTTTCACAGGAAGAAGGAGCTTGAATCTGATCGCCGAATTGGGGAATGGGTGGTTGTGGGTGTATTGTTCCTGATGGCTTCCGGTTTCTCGGTCTGGAATTACAGACATATCCCCCTGGTCGATTTCAGGCCTTATGAGTTGGGCACAGTGATTGCCGAGGGGATGGAGATCCCGGAGGGAGCACCTCAGGATCAGTATGAAACCTCATTGGTTTACAAGAATAAGGAGACTGGAAAATCGGAGGCTTTTACCATGGAGGATTACCCCAAGGATACCCTCTTGTGGGAATTTGAAAGCAGTGATTCAAAGCTGATTAAGAAAGGATATGAGGCTCCCATTCATGATTTTGCCATCATGGATGAGGATGGCAACGATCTGGCAGAGGAGATATTGGCGGACAGGGATTATAGCCTGGTTATGATCAGTTATAAGCTTTCAGACGCAGATCAGACGGCACTTCAGATTGCCCAGGGATGGTCACAGCTGGAAATCCTGGCCGGTGACTTCACCTTTTATGCGGTCACGGCTACCCCATCAGCAGAAGTGGAATCCATATCTTCTGACCTTAACCTTGGATATGGGTTTTATGCGGCAGATGAGATCATGCTTAAGACCATAGTTCGATCCAATCCTGGATTTGTACTTCTTAAAAATGGTACGATTCTCGGAAAATGGGGATACAGGGATTTTCCAGCCATTGAGGATCTTGATCCGGAATGGTCAGAATTGGTCGGCAATGCATCTGCCCCCATGGATGAAGAAGCTCAGCTACTTAGGGAAGCAGGCCTTTACGAGGAGTTTTCTTTCGATGTGGTGGATTTTGACCGCTTCCTGCCCGAGCTGCTAATAAAAAGGAGTGACCGGGAAGGGGAAAGAAGAGCCATCCTTGCCTTCATCATGGGTATATTTATCTTGCTCCTTCTAAGCCAGTATGTGTCATCTACAAAAGTATAGTTCACCCATTGTATATTAGATAGATAAATTGCTATTTTTAAATAACTATAATAAATAATCAAGATTGATATGAGAAAAAAAATTGTTGCCGGGAATTGGAAAATGAACACCACACTTAAAGACGGTATGGAGCTGGCTAAAGCCGTTGAAAAACTTGAAAAAGAGAAAACAAGCGATGCATTGGTAATCATTGCTCCTCCTTATACCCACCTGAGCAAAGTAAAAGAACTTATAGTTGATGTTAAACTGAGTTCACAAAACTGTGCTTCTGAGGCTTCAGGGGCATTTACCGGTGAAATTTCACCTGAAATGCTCACCTCGAGCGGAGTTGAATATGTAATTATTGGTCACTCCGAACGCAGATCAATTTTTGGCGAAGACAATGAGCTGCTAAATAAGAAAACGAAGCTTGCCCTATCAAGTGGATTGAAGCCCATTTTCTGTTGTGGCGAGTTGTTAGAGGAAAGGGAAGCCGGTAAACTCTTTGATGTGATTCGGCAACAGCTTGAAGTGGGACTTAAAGAGGTCAGTCTGGAAGAGATAAGCAAGGTAATCATTGCATATGAGCCAGTTTGGGCGATAGGAACTGGTGTTGTTGCCTCCCCGGATCAGGCTCAGGAGATGCACAAATTTATCCGGGATCTACTGGTTGACCTTTATAATGCTCAGGTAGCAGATGATATGACCATCCTTTACGGAGGAAGTTGTAAACCCTCCAATGCAGCCGAATTATTTGCCAACCCTGATGTGGATGGTGGACTAATAGGTGGTGCAGCACTTAAAGCTGAAGATTTTATGGCTATTGTAAATGCATATTAGGCTTTAAGGCCCTTTTATGGCATACCTCGAATTTGAAATTCCATCCAGAACCTGGGACAATACGGAGAAGGAGATATTGATTGCAAAATTGGCGGAGATCGGTTTTGAAGGTTTTGAAGATGGTGAGGATATCCTGAAAGGGTATGTGGAAGAGACGGTCTATACGGATTTGAAATGGAACCAGGTATTGGATGAACTGGGAGACCTGGGTATCAAAGTCCATTACAGGTTTCACAGGACCGAGGATCAGAACTGGAATAAGGAGTGGGAGAAAAAGTTTGATCCTGTATATATAGAAGAAAAGGTGCTTATCAGGGCACCTTTTCATGATTCTAGCAACGATTTATCATGTACCCTGGTTATTGAACCAAAAATGTCTTTTGGTACCGGTCATCACCATACAACAAAGTTGATGATCAAGGAGATGATGAAGTTTAGCTTCGAAACCAAAAGTGTGCTGGATATGGGTTGTGGAACGGGAGTTCTTGGCATCTATGCCTGTAAGATGGGCGCGTCAGGGGTATTGGGAGTAGATTTTGACCGTTGGGCGTATCAAAATGCGATGGAGAACGTAGAAAGAAATGGTGCATCAGGAATGGAGGTCCGCTATGGTGATGTGGGTGTATTGAAAGACGAAATGTTTGACTTTGTTTTAGCGAACATTACCCGAAATACCCTGGTTAGCGATATGGATCAATATACCGGTCACCTGATAAAGGACGGGATCATGATTGTGAGTGGTTTTTTGACTGAAGATGTACAATATATTTTGAATGCCGCTTACAGAAGTAATTTGACCCATCTGAATACCCTGGAGGATTCCAATTGGATCTCTCTCTCTTTTGTTAAACGGTAAGTTGATGCTTCTCCATAAATGAGACGATTAGTTTTAAGCCTGGTTCTTTTACTTGTTCTGACACTCTCTGTCAGAAGCCAGACCATTCGTGAGTTTTCAAGAGATACAGGCTTGTACGTTTCAGAATTAACCACATTTACAGGAACTTCGCTCGAGACTTCAGAGGTTCCCGATTTCGAGAGGTTTATACATCTGTACGATTCTCTTTCTTTCGACAAGAGGCTGGAAATCATTGATTTATCTAATCTCTTGCTTTCCCGACAGTGCAGACCCCGTCCACATTTTATCACTTTTCAGCGGGTACTGAATGAGTTCTTTTTTGAAGATAAAACTTCACATGGGTATGAGGAGTGGCTTGAAGGCCTTATTCTCCTGCTAAAAGGAGATAATGCTTTGTTAAAAACCATCAATCAATGGCTCTCCTTATCTCTTTCATTGCTTGAAGACAATATCTTTTACAGCTCCACTTCGGTCACCTGGAAGGTGTCAACCCCATCTTTCCGGTTTTTTACTGACGAGACCATGATGATCCTTTTCGAAGATGTGACTGTGGCCTGCTATTCTGGGAGAGACTTTATTCAAATTATGAATGCCACTGGTTACATTAATCCATTCACCCTGGAATGGCATGGGATCAAGGGAAAAGTTACCTGGGAAAGGGCTGGTATGCCTGAAAATCAAATGTATGCCTTGTTAGACCAGTTTCGAATTAACCTTAAAACACCGGGCTATTCGGCAGATTCTGTGAAACTGTACTATCCGGCCCTTTTTGAGGGCATAGCCCTGGGAAAGCTGGAGGATAAAGTGACATTGATCAAGGACCTCGCTTCCATCAAATATCCACAATTTGTCTCTTATAAGAATTCATACGAAATTGATGATTTCATACCCGGGATCGATTTCAGGGGAGGGCTCTCCATTGAAGGCGCCAATCTGATGGGCTCCGGAGTAGGTGGTGAGCCAGCAGAACTTAAGATTTATGCCAATGATACCCTGCGTATAAGGGCCGAGACACAGAGGATCTCTATGAACGGAAGGTTTATCAGATCACCCCATGCTTCGGTGTCTATTTTTTTTGGAGAAGACTCCATCTTCCATCCCGATCTGGTACTTGCCTTTGATGTGGGTAAGGACCAGTTGAGGCTCAATAAGTCAGAGGACTATAAATCTTTGGGGCCCTATTCCAACTCCTACCATAACATCGATATGAATTTTGATGAACTGCTCTGGAACAGGGGAGAATCGTTTATGGATCTTCAGGCTTTGCAGGGCACATCTGTGGGACGCGCCACTTTTGAGTCCAATACATTTTTTGACTATAACTTTTACATGGAACTGCAGGGGATGGACTATTCACATCCCCTTGCTCAGCTCTATACATACTCAAATATGCTGGGAGGAAGAACCTTTGCTGTTCCAAACTATGCATCTTATATTGGTTATTCAGAATACCAGGTCCGTCATTTACTGATGGGATTATCCAAACTGGGATTCGTCTTTTACGACGATGAGAAAGACCTGGTAACCCTCCGGCAGAAATTATTCGACTACATTACTGCATCCATGAAGCAAAGGGATTATGATGTAATCAGGTTTATCTCCCGGATCGAGGGTGCTTCCAATGCCAGGCTGGATCTAGAGACCCGGGATTTAACCATCACAGGGATTCCTGTCATTTTTCTGAGTGATTCCCAGAATGTGAGGCTGGTGCCCCGGGAGAACACCATTGTGATGAAGAAAAACAGAAGCTTCCAGTTCGATGGCATTGTGGATGCAGGTTTATTCAGATTTATGGGGCATGATTTCAATTTTGACTATGAAAACTTCAAAATAGGCTTAAAGAATATTGACTCCCTGCAGCTATCGATCTATACAGGGGAGTATAACCAGTATGGAGAACCCGAACTGGCTCGAATCGACAATGTCATCGAAGATATGACAGGTGAGCTACTTATTGATGATCCACAGAATAAGTCCGGACTTGAAAAATATCCCCAGTACCCCACTTTTACAAGTAAGGAGGGTTCATATATCTATTTTGACAGTCAGAATATCCAGGGAGGTGTATATAAGCGCGACAACTTCTATTTTGAACTGGAGCCTTTTATGATTGACAGCCTGGATAACTTCAGCCCATCGGCCATCTCTCCGGATGGAACCTTCATTTCGGCCGGCATTATGCCTCCATTGCAGATGCAAATGACACTGAGGGAGGATAATTCACTTGGATTCTATATGCAGAGCCCCGAAGAAGGCCTTCCTCTGTATGGGAATTTGGGAACATTTTTTAGCGATATTGAGATGAGCAGTAAAGGGCTTCGGGGCTTTGGTTCATTCAATTATCTTACTTCTACCACCTGGGCAGATGGATTTATGTTGCATCCCGATTCTCTTATGGCTGTCACGCAGCGTTACCTGATCAGGGAAAAGGCAGAGGAAACGAGTTATCCATTTGTTGAAAACGAGGTCGCGGAAATGAAACTGATACCCGACCAGCAGGTGATGCGACTGGCCACTTTAGAGCAGAACTTCAGGATCTTCAATGACAGTACATTTTTTGGAGGTAACCTGGCCCTCAGACCCTCCGGACTTACAGGGGAGGGGGTGATGGCTCTGCCCGAAGCCCGCCTGGAGTCTGATTCATTCAGATACTCGCAAATGGCCATCCTGGCTGATTCTACAGGTGTTCAGCTTAAGGCCAGAACCATGCAGGAATTCCCCTTCCTGACCAACGATGTGAATATTCATATTGACCTGGACCAAAGACGAGGAGAATTCAGGGCCAATGGGGATGCTACACTCATCGAGTTGCCCTTCAACCTCTACGAGACCAGGCTGGATCAGATGACCTGGTATATGGACAGCGCCCGGGTGGCCATGACCCAGAAAAAGTTGCTCCCTGAGAATAATGTGGATATTGGAATCGATTCCCTGAAAACCAACGGCCCTGTTTATAGATCAAAACATCCCAAACAGGATAGCCTGACATTTGTAGCCCCTATGGCCACCTACAACTATAAAACCAGGATGCTGGAGGCAAACCAGGTCCCATTTATCGAGGTAGCCGATGCCTTTGTTTTCCCCTTTGAGCGGAAGGTAGAAGTTGGACCACAGGCCCGGATGAGTATGTTAGAGAATGCCAAGGTGTTGGCCAACCAGGAAAACAGGCAGCACCTTATTTTTGATGCTACCATAGATGTGGAAGGAGCTGAGAGCTATACGGGATCAGGGAATTATTATTACGCCGACGCTTTCGGAAATGCCTATAAGATTCACTTTAATCACATCTGGGTGGACACCACTACTCAGAGTCAGTCAAAAGGTGAGATTTCAGCGGAGGATGTGTTTATGCTAAGTCCTTTCTTTGATTTCCAGGGAGAGGTGTCACTTGCTGCAACCAATCCGTATCTGGTCTTTGACGGTGGAGCCAGAATTGTTCACGACTGCAACATTGGAAGAGATTGGTTGCGGTTTACCTCTTCCATTGATCCGGCAAATATCTCAATTCCAGTTCCTGAGGCCATGCAGAATGTGGCCCTGAATAAGGTTTTTGCAGGATCGATGATTACGCGCGATTCAACGCATATTTACTCCGCATTCCTCTCTGGTCGGAAAGACTATTTCGATAAAAATATCACAAGTGCCACAGGTATTCTGATATATGATCCAGATCAGCAGAAATACATCATATCCAGTCCTGATAAGATCACCAATCCTACCTTGCCAGGCAATTATCTTTCTCTGGAAACCTCTACCTGTGAGGTCTATGCAGAAGGCCCAATTGATCTTACCCTGGAATATGGACAGGTGACTATCATTTCAACCGGAAATGCACTGCACCAGGTGCGTGAAGATAAATTTTCTCCACATCTGATTCTGGGTCTCGATTTTCCTTTTTCGGAAGATGCATTGCAGGTAATGGGAAGGGAAATTGATAGCCTGCCCGACCTGGAGCCTGTTGACCTGACCAGTCCCAGGTATCAGTTGGCCATGCGGGATCTGCTTGGAAGGGACTTGGCCAATAAATTAGAACGGCAACTTGGTTTATCAGGAGCCTATACTGAGATCCCAGCAGCCTTAAAAAATACAATCTTCTTCAATGATTTGCCTCTGGTGTGGAACCAGGAGACCCAGTCGTTCAGGCACAATGGTAAAATTGGCATTGGGAACATTGGAGACGTCCAGGTGAATAAAAAGGTGGATGCCTATATTGAGATGGTAGAAAAAGGTTCAGGTGATATATTTGATATCTACCTGAGGGTCGATGATCGGACCTGGTATTATATTGGGTATTCTCCGGGCGGATTGCAGGTACTCTCTTCAAACCGTGAGTTTAATGGTATTGTTTTTGACTTGAAAGAGGGAGATAGACGTGTGAAAGGCAAAGTGGGGGTGGCTCAGTATGTATATAGTCTGGCAGCGAGGCGCAGGGTAGATCTCTTTATTGAACGCTTCCTTGAGTACGAAGAGTAGCGAATTAACGATAGCCTAAGCAAAGCTATCCGCGGGAACGTTTTCCAAGCTCAATCACATCCACATTGTCGATTCTTCCTTTATCAATTTCGAAACGCAACAATGTTCTGAACTGATGCATGCCATTTCTTCCTGCAGATCCCGGATTCATGTGCAGAAATCCATTCTTCTTGTCGGGCATGACTTTTAAGATGTGTGAATGCCCTGAAATGAACAGTCCGGGCGGCTTGCTTTCAATAAGAGACCTGACTCGATAATCATAATTCCCTGGATAACCTCCTATGTGTGTCATCCAGATATCTAGCTCCTCTCTGACCAGGCGCTGATGTCCTGGGTATCTTTTGCGTATATCTGTACCATCAATGTTTCCATATACTGCAATAACCGGAGCAATCCGTGAGAGCATGGTAATCACTTCAAAGTCTCCTATATCACCTGCATGCCATATCTCATGGCACTCCGAGAAGTGTTCATTAATTCGCGGATCGAAAAAACCGTGTGTATCCGAGAGAAGTCCTATTCTGATCATCCCATTGAGAATTGACGGTTAAATTACTTATTTTTAGATTCAAATCTTTACCATGAACCTCTTTTATAGCCCTCACATTGAAGGTGATGTTTTTTTGCTGAATGAGAATGAATCAAAGCATGCCGTGCGTGTACTCAGGCTGGCAGTGGGAAGCCGGGTCATCCTTGTGGATGGGAGAGGGGGATGGTATGAGGCGACCATCCTGGAAGATCATCCCAAGCGCTGTCGGCTAAAAATAGATTCTTTTACATCCAACTATAGGCCCCTTTCCTACCATTTGCACCTGGCCATATCTCCCACCAAAAATATGGATCGTTTTGAGTGGTTTCTGGAGAAGGCTACTGAAATCGGAATATCCACCATTACTCCCTTACTCTGTCACAGAACAGAGCGAAGAAATCTAAAGCCGGAGCGCCTGGAAAAGGTGCTGATCTCAGCCATGAAACAGTCCCTCAAGGCTTATTTGCCTGTTCTTAATCCGACCACAAACATTGAAGATTTCCTGGCCGTTGAAAGGGAGGGTACAAAAGGGATTGCCCACTGCTATCCCACCGATCGCAAAGGGATTAACGATCTGGATAGGACAGGACATTATACCATGCTTGTGGGACCGGAAGGAGACTTTATAGAGGAGGAAGTTCAGGCATCCATGGATGCAGGCTATAGCCCGTTCTCCTTGGGTACATCCAGGCTCAGGACCGAGACTGCAGGGGTTTACATTACAACAGCCTTAAGTTTGATAAATACCTAGTCTTTTACACACCTTACAGAAGTGGTATTTGGTCTAAATCCATCTACCCTGTATATTCTGCTTTCATCTGTATGGAGGTATCTATACCAGGCCTGGGTGTCCAAAATGGGTGTGGAGGTCCAGAAAACAGCAAAATCATCTAAACCGGCTGAACCTCCATCATGGAAGACCATTCCAGCTGGCAATGCGGAGAACAATGAAGAATTGGTTGCGCCGGTATTAGGAGGATTCCAAAGGGATGTTCCACCCGATTTCAATTTTCCACCCTCATCTGTTCCTCTCCATTCCGTGGAATCCGACTGTTCAATAGACATCCCGAGGGCTCTTTCCAGAATTTTCCATTCATAATCGGAAGGAATATGCCAGCCTGCCGGACATACACCCTGTGAAGATTCTATCTCGGTATACTGCATCATTTCATCCCAGGCATATAAGCCCCCGTAGAAATCACAGTTTTGCTCTAGATCACCAAAGCAGTACTTCTCAAGAATAGTGTTGTCACTTTGACTGTCGGATAAATCTAGTTGTTCACCCACATTAAGATTCTCCGCCATCCAACATTGATCCCCGATTTGAACAGTGAAATAGGTTTGTCCATCTCTTTCGTCCACGAGTTGGGAACCACATAGGAATAAGGTTCTGAACTCAACGGTTTCTCCGTAGCCGGTACCCACATCATTTGAAGCGAAAGCCCTCACAAAATAGGTGGTATTGTGCGTCAGTTCGTTCATTTCAATCGTATAGTGATCATCATCATTTTCATACTCTAGGACTATATCGCTAAGGGAGGGCTTTTGTTCAGTGTCACTAAGGCATAAACCCCTGGTATGAACAGGAGCCCCGCCATCGGTTGTTATAATCCCTCCTGACATGGCTGTCGTATGGCCAATACTACCCACGCCTAAGGTGATAATGGTAGGTGCTATGGGGGCCTCAATTGTCCGAAATCCCTTCATTTCTCCATAGGCTATCCCGGCGCTGTTTCTAGCATATGCTCTCACATAGTATTGAACATCAGGAAGCAGATCTGTCATCGAGAGTTCAAAGTCAGATCCTGTTATCACCGAGCTATCCTTCATGTCGCTTAAAGTGGGAAGTTGATTTTCACTCCAGCAAATGCCCTTCTCCAGGATCTCACTTCCCCCATCTGAGGTAATTTGACCTCCACAAACTGCACTACTCCAGGTAATATCTCTCACATCATTGGTACTCACCTGGGGCTTAATAACTTCCAAAGGAGTAATAATTTCCCTGGTCACCCCATAGGATGTATCTGCAATATTAATTGCATAGGCTCTTGCATAGTATGTCCGCTCCGGTATTAATCCTGAAATGATCCCGGTATATTCTCCGGTTCCAGTCCCATGTACGGAGTGGGATTTATCCCTGGTCGGATTGCTAATGCTATCCCAGCATATGCCCCTTTCTGTAACTGGAGAGCCTCCATCAGAAAGCACATTGCAGGCGATTTCTGCGTAAGTAGATGTCAGTGAAATGATAGCACCTGTTTCAACATCCGGACCAGATGCCGAAAGAGTCGTAAAACTCAAAGGGCTGCCATACTCTTTTTCATCTCCTTTTGCAGCATAAGCCCAAAAATAATAGGTTGTGCCAGGGCTTAGTCCCGTCAGGGTAGTAGAAAAAGGTCCTCGTTCGGTTGCAGCTCCTAGTGATACCGGAGGGTAGGCATTCCCAATATCTGAGCTCAAGGAATAATAAAACCCATGTTCACTAATGCCTTTACTTCCCAAATCCACCATTGCTCCGCTAATATTACAAGTACTTATGGTAATATCTTCATAGGATGCAGTTTTTACCTTAATTACTCTTTCAGGCTCAAATTTCTGACAATTGCTAGTAAAAAGCCCTAGCATGCCAGAAATAAACAGGATGGCTGCGATTCTGAATTGACCCATTTTTTGCTTCTGTTCCATGAATCTTAGCTGTACTTATTGGTTCAGAAAAATAAAGTCGCCCCCCTGATCTCCCACCTTATCAATTTCACCAAACATGGGGATTGCATCGCTGTTATTTATAACAGCAATTCGGAAACTGCTGAAAAGCTGCTCCGAGGAAAGATATGTTTCATTGTTTTCCTCCAACCTCTGGATCAGTAAGGATGTAAATGAGCTTTGATCCGGTACTTCCGTTAAATTTCCACTGGTCATGGCCTTTCTGCTGGGTAATTCATATAATTTTTCGAAGGCCTTGTCACGGTTACCGAAAGCCGACCTTGTCTTGAAGATGGATCCTCCAAAACAGGCATCGGCAATAAGCAGGGTATGGTGGGAATTGATCTCTTTCACATAATCAACTAAAGTGCTGTTCCTGAACCAGTTTGTTTTTACATCTCTGTCCGCATCTGAAGGAAGCCAAAACCCATTATTGGCCTCTGAGTCCCAGTATCCATGACCTGCATAGTAGATCAACAGATTGTCACCATTGGAAATCAATTGTGACAAATCATCCAGACTACGGATTATCTGATCTCTTGTTGCATTTTCCAGAAACCATACATTTTCTTCCTTAAAATTATACTTGCTGGTTAGGGTAACAAATAACTTTCGGGCATCACGAACCGGATTATCCAGATTTTGAATATCAGGATCCCGATAATCATCAATTCCAATGATCAGAGCAAAGTAACTGGATTCACTGCTTATCCTTTCAGCAAGAGAAAGGACTTCAGGTGTATAGTTAACGATAAAGTAAATCTCTCTGAGATTTTCATTTTTATCTATGGCTACTATACTGACCTGGTTCTCTCCACGATCAAGTGTGAGCCTGGTGGTAAAAAAACCAGATTCATTGATTATTTGTAGTTCTGAGTTAACGGATACAAATGAAATTCCGCTGCTATCTGATGCTTTGCCAATAATCCCAATCTCTTTTTTCTGAGAATGATACCTAGTTCCTGGATTGATTTTTGGTGTAATAAGATCCAAAACCGGAGCGCTTGTATCTGGATCAATTCTTACTTCCGCTTTTTCAATCTCACGTTTAGGTAAATTATTCATGCGAAAGCCGGACTTTGCACTTTTGATCTCCTGAGCTGAAATTGTCACAAAGATTATCACTCCCAGGAGTGAGCATAAAATATGTTTGAATTTCGTTCGGATCATGTGGGCGTATCTATTCTCTAAAATTTGTATTGAAATGATAACAGTGGAGCCGATGATAATGAATCAAAACCTGTGCTGATGTGAAATCCTTTTTGTTTAAATGAATACTCCGATTTACTTAGTGATCTTGTGCCTACTACTGTCCATATCATATCAGCTACCCAAATGCCAATTGCTGTAATTCCAAGGATTTCAGAGGCCAGGTCTTGTTGATTGGAAATATCATAATAGTCATCCCTTTGCTCCGAATTATCCGAATTCAGGTAAGCATCATAATTCTTTATGGCCTGCTGATTCAGATAAATGGCTCCACCTATGCAACTATAAGCAGCTACTCCCTTAATCCAATGCGGCTGACCTGGATTGATTCGGGTGAGCCCTAGACCTGGAAAGGCTAAACTTTGAATGATGAGAGAGGTACGACTGAAGGTTTTCTTGTCCTGGGGGATGATTTCTTCCACCTGGGCTTGAACTTCTTGCAATGCGAATATCTGAGCAAAAATATCCTCATCCAGAAAGACGCTGTCCGCTTCGAAATCCCAGATGATTATCTTACCAGCTCCACCCGATATATGTCCCCCAATGTCCCCTGAAAAAGTTCTGGCCGGTATTAAATTACCCTTGGAGTCGGTTATTTCTAACCGGATCCGAAATTCCTCTGAACTCTTACTGTTTAAAATGTCGTAGCGTATCTCTACCCGATTATTCACCAGGGCTAATTCCGGCGATGAAACTTCCGCATTTGACTGTGCCCGACATATCTGGATAGTTGATACGAGTATTATTATAGTTAGGTATGTGATTGAACCTTTCATAAGGGAATTAATCAGGCAACCTTCTAAATATAAGGAATTATACGTTTAAGTCATAAACGAGTTTATTTCGTAATGATTTCCAACAACATATGTAATTCCTGATTAAAAAAAACCAGCTTGCAAAATACCGTAAAGAATGATTGGTACCGTGGGGCATCGATTCCTGCGATAAATCACAAAAAAAAGAGGCCCCTTAGAGCCTCTTTTTTTAAATCTTGTTTAAAATGGTTTGTACTAGTTTGTCGCCTGGATCGTAAAGCAACGGTCTCAGCACTTCGTGCAGGAAGTTGTCTTCTAAGTCTTGATCCAGAATGTCCGGGATGTGGGATGTTTGGTTAACTACATCAAATCCATCCACCCGGTGAAATAGGGTAGAAACTTTTACCATAGGCAAATATTAGTTAGGTTTTCGATTATAAAACGCCTAACTGGATGGATTATTGTAAAAAAATGTGAAAGATTCCTAATATACCGTAAGTGAAAGGTCTTTTTCCTTAATAAGCTTCCTCAAATTGATCAATGCGTAGCGCATTCTTCCAAGGGCTGTATTGATGCTTACATCGGTCTGTTCTGCAATCTCTTTAAAGCTGAGATCTCCATAATGCCTGAGCAAAACCACTTCACGCTGGTCATTTGGAAGCTCGTTTATCAAGGTCCGGATCTCCGCTCTAATCTGGCTGTTAACAATGAGTTCCTCAATGTTGCTGTCAGATAATTTCTTGGAATTAAACAGATCCACCTCAGAATCATCATTGGAAACTGAATTCATCTGTTTCTCCTTCCTGAAATGGTCTATAATCAGGTTGTGGGCAATTCGTATCACCCAGGAGAGGAATCTCCCGTTATCCCTGTATTTACCTCCACGAAGTGACTGGATTACCTTGATAAAGGTCTCCTGGAAAAGATCTTCCGCCAGTGGTTGATTCTTAATTGTAAGCAATATGTAAGTATACACCTTGCTCCGATGCCGGTTAATTAAGATCTCAATGGCTGACTGGTCACCTTTGATATATGCTTGAACCAATTCCTGGTCATTCACTAAACTCTCTTTCAAAACTTTCGTTCCTGTTGGTTAAGCGTAAAGGTTTTCCTATAGGCGAGTGTTTGTTGTTAATACTTGTTAAACGAGTACAATTTATAAACGTTGCAATTAACTAAAAATAATTGTTACTACAAAATATAGTACTTTTACAATCAATAATTATGCCAAGCAATAACGAACAGGAAATTCATATTAAGGGAGCGCGTGTTCATAACCTGAAAAACGTGGAACTACGCATTCCCAGAGATCAGATGGTTGTGATCACAGGGCTGTCTGGTTCTGGTAAATCATCTCTGGCATTTGATACGCTATATGCTGAAGGTCAGAGGCGTTATGTGGAGAGTCTCTCTGCCTATGCCAGGCAGTTTCTTGGTAGGATAGATAAACCGGATGTGGATTTTATTCATGGGATCCCACCGGCTGTGGCACTTGAGCAGAGAGTCAATTCCCGCAACCCTCGCTCAACGGTTGGGACATCCACCGAAATATATGATTACATAAAGCTCCTATTCGCCAGGATTGGTAAAACCTATTCTCCCATCTCGGGAAAACTGGTCAAAAGGCATTCAGTTAGCGATGTGGTGGATCATATCCTCGAACAGGATCAGGGAAAGCGGCTGGTTATCCTGGCCACGGTTTGCCTGAATGCAGAGAAAGATCTTGATTATCAGCTGGATATATTTATTCAGCAAGGCATGACCCGTGCCCTGGTGGGAAAGGAGATTAAAGAGTTGGAGGTCCTCAAGGGAGGTAGGGAGAACAAAGAGAATTTCCTCTTAAATCTTGTGGTTGATAGAATTGTCGTGCAGAATGACGATGAATCAAAAAGCAGGTTTGGTGATTCTGTCCAGACCGCTCTGCAAATTGGTCATGGTCATTGTTCGCTCTGGGATCCTGAAAAGCAAAAATCTGAGGAGTTCTCCACCAGGTTTGAAGCTGACGGGATGGAATTTGACGAACCTTCAGAACACCTGTTTAGCTTTAACAATCCTGTCGGGGCATGCCCTTCATGCGAAGGCTACGGAAAGGTGATGGGGATTGATGAGGACCTGGTAGTACCCGACAAACGCTTATCCGTATATGACGATGCAGTTGTCTGTTGGAAAGGGGAGAAGATGAAAAAATGGAAGGAGAAGCTGGTGATGAAAGCTGATCAATTAGACTTCCCTATTCATACGCCTTACTTTCAGTTGACCGAAGAAGAACGGAATTTGCTTTGGAAAGGAAACAGGTATTTCCGGGGGATCAATCGTTTTTTTGATCACCTGGAGGCGAAAAAGTATAAGATACAGTACAGGGTCATGCTTTCTCGTTATCGCGGCAAGACGGTCTGCCCGGAGTGCAATGGCAGTCGCCTTAGAAAGGAGGCAGCTTATGTGAAAGTGGGAGGCAAAGTCATCAGCGATCTGGTGAAGCTTCCAATCACAGACCTGCAGCACTATTTCAGAGAGCTCAAACTTACAAAGAAAGATCTAAAAGTCTCAGAACGCTTGCTTAAGGAGATTAACAGCAGAATCAGTTTCTTGACCAGTGTGGGGCTTGGTTATTTGACCCTGAACAGGCTTTCATCCACCCTTTCCGGGGGAGAGAGTCAGAGAATAAACCTGGCCACCTCTTTAGGAAGCAGCCTGGTGGGTTCACTATATATTCTGGATGAACCCAGTATTGGTCTGCACTCCCGTGATACAGAGCAGCTCATAGGCGTACTGAAAGATTTGCAGGAACTGGGAAATACAGTAGTGATTGTTGAACATGATGAAGAGATCATCAAATCGGCCCATCATGTGATTGATATGGGGCCTATGGCTGGAAGGCATGGAGGTGAAGTTGTTTTTCAGGGTGGGCATCAGGATCTTCTAAAGGAGGAAAATAGCCTGACTGCCAGGTATATGAATGGTATTATGGAGATTCCGATACCTGCAACAAGGAGAAAATGGAACAACTACCTGGAGTTAAAGGGGGCCAGAGAAAACAACCTGGCTGGGATTGATGTAAAGTTCCCATTAAATATTTTCACAGTGGTCACAGGAGTGAGCGGATCAGGAAAATCGAGTCTTGTGAGGTCCATATTATACCCCGCCTTGAATAAACAATTAAACGGAGCAGGTGAGAAACCTGGTGGGCACGATATGTTGGGTGGGGATCTTCACCTGATAGATCGGGTTGAATTTGTAGACCAGAATCCAATTGGAAGATCGTCCAGGTCAAATCCCGTGACCTATCTTAAAGCATTCGATGAGATCCGGAAGCTCTATGCCGATCAACAAGGCTCGAAAATCAATGGATATAAGGCTTCACATTTCTCATTCAATATCGATGGAGGAAGATGTGAAGAGTGCCAGGGAGAAGGAGAGATTAAGGTGGAAATGCAGTTTATGGCCGATGTGAGGCTTATTTGCGACAGTTGCCATGGCAAACGGTTCAAGGATGAGGTCCTTAATGTTACCTACAGAGAAAAGAGCATCTTCGATATCCTTGAGATGACCATTAATGAAGCCATAGAGTTTTTCGGAGAAGAACAAAATTCATCAGAGAAAAGGATCGCCAGGAAGCTTACCCCTTTGCAAAGGGTTGGACTGGGCTATGTAAAGCTGGGACAATCGTCCAGTACACTCAGTGGAGGGGAAAGTCAACGCATTAAGCTGGCCTATTTCCTGAGTAAAGAATCTGATGAAGAGCGGGTTCTCTTTATTTTTGATGAACCCACAACCGGACTTCATATGCACGATATTTCCCTCTTGCTTTCCTCTCTGGAATCTTTGCTGGAGAAGGGGCATACCATTCTGGTGATTGAGCACAACCTGGAAGTAATCAAATATGCCGATTGGATCATTGACCTTGGACCGGAAGGGGGAGATCAGGGTGGGCATATTATTTTTGAGGGTGTTCCGGAAGAAGTTCCTACCACCGGTTCTCACACAGGCCACTATCTGAAAGACAAATTGATCAGGCCTAAAAGAAGTAGTAAATAGCTATCAAAGCTCTCATATTACCCACTGCAATGGTCTCTGCAGGAATATAGCTGGCATCATAATTTGAACCATAAGCTGCGTTGGTATATTCAAGCTCAAGTGCCAACCTCACTTTGCCGCTGTTGTACATAATCCTGGGAGAAATCCTGTAGAGGGTTCTGATGGTTGTCCCGAGTCCAAATACCTGGTTATCTGCATTGCTCATGGCTTCCTTGGTACCATTGTTGCTGGTCAGGCCTCCGAATATTCCCACCTGTGGATTGCCATTGGTATGAATCTCCCCCCATAAGGACATGCTTTTCAATGGGGTGTATACCCGCTCACCTGTAGTTACATCTTTAATATCCTTAATTGCATAGCCACTGATGGCAAGCAGATCAGAGATATTTTCACCATAGCGTACCTGGAATTTTGCAGTGACTGGTTTGGTGGTGACTTTAGCAAATGCAATGAGTGTTAATCCTCCGATCCTTTCATCCACCTGATAGATAACCCCATTGCTCGGGCTATTTGAAAGCCTTGGCACAAGAGTCTTATATGCACATGCCAGCACCGGCTAGCAGATTGAGGCCCGATTCATTGGTAGTTCCATAATGCAACTGAAGATGCATATCAGGATGTGCTGAGTTTCTAAGGTAGGCGGAGCTGGCCCCTATCTCCCCATAGCTGGCATAATCACGCTGAGCAAGCGCTGCAGCAATAAAGGATAGCCCTCCTGTTCTATAAGTAAACCTGATCTGTGGATTTCTTGCGAATGATTGAAGCGGAGTACCAGTGTTAAATGATACCGTGCCGGGAAAACATCCAGTCACAAATAGGGGATTCCAGTATTGTCCTGCCAGCACTTCCAAATGTTCCCAATTAAGTTTGACAAATGCATGTCTTAAACGAAACAGGTCGATATGGGCATTGGCCTGGGCAAAGAAATCACCTTCAATAAGTCCCGAAGTCTTTGCACCAAAGGCATCCGGTCCGGTGATGGCCCCGCTTAGCCTGGACTGAATGGCTAAAAAGTTAAAACTCGCTTTAGAATTGATGTCATTTCCATTCTCATCCAGCAGCTCAGGCATGGGCCACAACAGGAAATGTCCTTCCCTGGCAGCAACCGTTTGTCTGGAATCCCAGAAAAAGTCATTCTTGACAAATCCCGAGAACTTGATTCCGAATTTGGGATCTTCCTGGGCATTCACAGCCACGGCCAATAGCAAAGCCAGAGCAACTATTATGATTCGTTTCATGGTTATTTGTTTTACTTTGAGTTTACAAGCTTAGGCTGTTTTCGTAGCGTTATCTTTCTGTGTTAATAAGGATACCACAATAAGTGTAAGCAAGGCCAGCGTAAAGGAAATTATTGCCGGCGAATCCAGTCCATGCAATCCTTCAGACCTGAAAAACTGCTTGCTTATGGAGGGTCCTGTAATTATAATACCCAGGGCGCTTATAATACCCACGACAATTGACCATGCAATCCCTTTTGCAGTCGTCTTTTTCCAGAATAGCAACATTAATATGGCCGGCAGGTTTGCAGATGCAGCAACGGCAAAAGCCCAACCCACAAGAAAGGAAACATTCATCCCTTTAAATAGTATTCCCAGGATAATAGCCACAATACCCACACCGGCTGCAGCAACTTTTCCCGCTTTCACTTTTGCCTTGTCAGAGAGCTGTTTACCCAAATATCGGTCCACCAGATCGTGAGCAATAGCACCGGATGATGCAACAATAAGACCACTGACAGTTCCCAGGATAGTGGCAAAAGCTATGGCTGATATAATAGCAAATAAGCCAACACCAAAGGCTTTAGCCAGGAGTGGGGCTGACATATTTCCGTCTTCCAGGTTTAATACCCCATTGGTTGCAGCACCCAATCCCATAAACATGGTCAGTACATAGAAAAACCCTATGGCAGCAATTGCCACAATGGTAGATTTCCTGGCAGCTTTCTGACTGGGGACTGTATAATAACGGATAAGGATATGAGGCAAGGATGCCGTACCAAGGAACAGGGCAAGCATCAGCGAAATGAAATTCAATTTTGACAGGGGCGTAGCACCTTTCCCAATTTTAAATTTTAAGCCGGGAATCAGCATTTCCTTGCCGGGGGTTACTGTCTTCACATAGGCAGTTACAGCATTATCACCATCATCAAATAAAACAGTTACATAGCGTGCTACTTCGCTTGAATTGATGATGCTTAAAAATTTTAAAGGACTCACTTTCCCGGTCGATTCAACTTCCACTCCGTCCTTCACAATGGTAACCATGTTACCAACCTGATAGAATTTTCCTTCTTCTTTCGGTGCACCATTGTATAATTTTACCCCATCGCTTGTTTTCGTAGTCGACATTGCCTCCTCGAACTTATCCCCGTCTTTCGTAAACCAGCGATAAATGCCCTCTTTTTCCATTTTTACAAAGGAAACATCCTTCACATCTATATTGGAGACTGCAGTAAAGCCCTGCATATTATCGGCCGTTAATGTCATGGGCTGAATATAATCCTGATTTTTAGCATCGGGATTAAGGTTTAAGCCATTGTTAAAAATATAAATGGAAAGAACCGTAGAAAAAATAATCAGTAAACCCCCTTTTATAAATTGAACGTAGGTGGTCGATGTCATGCCTGCTGTTGCTACAATAAAAATCACAACCGCACCTACAATTACAACCCCAACCCAGTGGTCAAGTCCAAGCAGTGGTTCCACGAGGGTACCTGCGCCTACCATCTGTGGGATCAGGTAAAATATGGAAACAATCAATGTACTAATGGCGGCTGTAAGCTGAATGGCTTTAGAATTAAATCTTGAATCCAAAGCATCGGTAAAAGTATATTTCCCTAAGCGCTTCATGGGTTCGGCAACCAGGAAAAGTGCTACAATCCAACCAGCCAGGTAACCTATTGAATACAGGAAGCCATCATAGCCTACAAAAGCAATCATCCCGCAAATACCCAGAAATGAGGCAGCGGATAGATAATCCCCAGCAAAGGCAATTCCATTTACCGCCCAGTGAATGTTACCTCCAGCGGCAAAATAAGAGCTGGCAGATTTAGTTCTTGAGCCAAAGTAGAATGACAGACCCAGCACAATCAGTACAAAAATGACGAAAAGGGCTATTGCTAAATAAGAGACTCCGTAAATCATGACTTATCCTCCTCTATATTCATTTCGTTTTCAATCGTTGTACATCTCCAATTGTAAATCAGCCCCAAGAATGATGGCAAGCACAATTAAGCCGAAGCCGTAGGTTACAGCAAGGTTAAGATCTGCAATAACTATAATCTTCATTGCTTCATAATTTGCTAACACCAATGGCTACAAATATTCCATATACAATAGTATATAAAACGAACATCCATATTCCAAGCCTTGTTTTTCTTTTCGCTGCATGATCTACACCGAGTTCTACTGCTGGTCCGTGATCCATAGTTTTTAAATTTTTAGGGATTGATAATCGCGTAATATTTTTATTGCTTCATTATTATGACAAAGAAAGCACTAACAAACATTGACATTTAAATAATTGCTAAAATCATTACCAATGACTGACTAAAAAGATGCTTGTATTTGGTTTTTTATATCCTCTGGTAGGGATATATACATTTATAGGTACACACCTGGAAAGGCTGATGTGGTAGTAATTTTGTTTAGGGTTCATTAGTTGGGGTTGGGTTTCTAGTATCAGTGATCAAAGGTTAGTGTGTTAGAATAATATGTATAGTGTTAAGTTAAAGTAACTTCTTTAATTTTTGGGTAAATATAAAAAAAAAGGGTTGCCTGCGATGAGCAGACAACCCCTATAGCTTAAATATTTTCGATCTTAATTATTTCATAATAAATCTAGTCATCCTTGGAACCAAACATGATTGCCACACAACCTTCTTCGGGTTCATCAAGATTCCCTTCAGGAATGGGAACTTTAACCATAATTTTGAGCTGCTGGCTGGATTCCAGTGTGAAGTCCCACTTCCAGTCATAATCTTTCAGACTGTTGTCGTACAACACCTTGCCATTTCTGGTGTCAACTACTTTAAATTCAATTGGTTTAAGGTTGTGGGCGCCACACACTCCAATTCTGTAATTCCTGTCAGAATAGAAAGTTTTGTAAAGCTCTGCTTCCTCACCTTCAATTAACAATGCAGCATGGTAGTTCCCATCATGTTGATAGGGTTTCAATCCAGATTTACAGGTATTTTTTGCAAATTGTTTGCATTGTGCGTTCATTGCCACAGGCAGCAATAGCATACTTGCAACCAGAGATATAAAGAGTAATCCTTTCTTAGTCATGGTATATGGTATTAGGATATATAGCTTGTTCTGATTTCTATAACTTTTGACCTCAATTCTTTAAATACATCCGGTGTAATATGTATGGATGATTCAGATTTTAGGGTGGTAACATTGGTTGCAGGATCTTCTACGGCTGTCACATTTCCCTGCTTAATGGTTATCTTATCAAAAATGGATTTAAGTGACTTAACATCTTCAAGAACAGCCATGGCATCCGCATCCTCTGGGGATTCTTCAAGAAGATTCACCATAATATCGAGTGATAATTTCTGATCTACAATCCTCTCAACCAGCTTATTATCTTTAAGTGATCGTTCGTTTACCAGGTTTGTGGCAATATACAAACCTTCAACCCAACCTCCAACAAGTACCACAGATGCAGTGGCCTCAAGGCCATTTTCCTTAAGGAAGGAGTTTGAATTCATCAATGTTTCAGAGATAATATCTATAATCACATCCCGGTTGTTAATATGCTCTTCAAGACGCTGGATGGTCTCTTCATTGATGGCGTTCAGGATATTGAGCCCATCGGCCATCTTTTTCGCGGCCTCAATATAGTTCATAGTGGCCTGAGTCTGATCGAACAAGCTGGCATAACTCAAGTCTGTTGAGTATATACCCAGATTAAGTGCTTTGCTTTTGGCTGTAATATATCTGGAGGTATTAGCGGTCAGATTCATTAACCCTTCATCATATTGAGCGCCGGCATTTTTAATAAGCATTGCAGTTTCCAGTGGTGAGGGAAGCGAATAGAAAATCCTCTTGGCAGTATTCAATTGAGCCTGTGTCTCTGCATCCAGTTCGCCCGATGCTTCGAATTCCCCGGAGCCTTCACTTTTCGGACCGCGATTGCATCCGCTTATGATGAAGCCGAGAGAAACAAACAGAAGAAGGAATAATCTACCGGATAATATTAGGTTTCGGTTCATAGGTTAATAATTTATTTCACTGAGTTAATTTGACGCTTTGTAAAATTGAAATAAGTCTACTTTTTTTCCGTTATTTTCAAAGCTTTACTGCTTAGTAAAAATAACATTTTTTTTTTAATTTCAAAAAGGACACGCTCACCTGAGAGCCACTATTTATAAGGGATTCAGGCCGTTATTTAAAAAGTGTAAACCTTTCTGTTAGCAAAGGTTCATATTCTTCATCAAGTTGTTCCGTCCAACCGATCATATACTCTGTAAATTCACCTATTTCAAGATCGATTAAAGATTTTGCATAAACTTCCGACATTACATCATTAGGAAATGCCTCCATCGCCTGCTTAATCTTCCCTTTATTTCGTCGAAAATACGACTTATTCAGGTCCGCGGCGCCATAGAGATGTAGGAAGTTATGAGCAATTTCAGAAGGGTATTTATAACTAACCACAGAAAACTCCACATCATCATTGTTTAATGTGTTGATAGCTAGGGAGATATCAGATCTAAAATAGTTGTTTATCAGGAACATCATGGCCACACTTTCCACCTGGTATTCATCCCTGAGGAAGGCAATGAGCCGCTCTTTATTTCCTGGGCGTTTCTGAAGTGGGATTCCATCTTTTTCTTTTATATATAGGGATTCACCTATGATTTTTGATACATAGTCACCCCACCGGCTTAGGGATTCCATTCCTTTTTCCAGCTTCTGATCTTTGATTACTTCGTCGATGGTGGCATTGGGCAGGTTTTTTTCTATGGTCGTATATTCATCCCCAATGTAGTAGTCCGTCTTAATGTTGAGTGGAATATTATGCTGGGTAGCCTGATTTTCAAGCCATCTGGCTGCCACCTGAATGCTGTCAATGGTAGTGAGAATATCAAACTCTGTCCATGGAGAAGTGCTTCGGGTATCAATAAAAACAAAATAGAGCAAGACGTCATTTTTCAGGTCTTTGCAAACATTGTTAAAGCGCCCCATCGCAAAATCGAAGGATGGGGTAGAAGCCGAGCTGGTTGTAACCAGGATCAGAAATAAAATAAATTTTGTAATGACATTCCGCATTACCGGTGATTTACAAGTTGCTCAAATGTACGTAAAAGGGAGTGTCAGGGTTTCTCTTTTTTTTCAAAATAGATACAAAATTCTCTAATTCCACACTTATCGCATGCAGGTTTTCGGGCGGTACATACATAACGGCCGTGAAGAATGAGCCAGTGATGGGCCAATGGAATCTTCTCTTCTGGTATATATTTGATGAGTTGCATTTCTGTTTCATATGGATTCTTTGCCCGCATGGTGAGACCAATTCTTGCCGCCACCCGGAATACATGTGTATCCACAGCCATGGCTGGCTTTTGATAGGCTACAGAAAGAATTACATTGGCCGTTTTCCTTCCAACACCAGGCAATTTTTGGAGCTCTTCCATGGTGTCGGGGACGATCCCATTGAAATTCTCAGTCAGCATGCGTGCCATTCCAAGCAGGTGCTTGGCCTTGTTATTGGGGTAAGAACAACTTTTTATAAGCTCAAATACCTGTTCCTGACTGGACTGAGCCAGAGCGGATACGTCAGGATACTTCTGGAAAAAAGGAGGCGTTATTAGATTAACCCTCTTATCAGTGCACTGTGCAGAGAGGATCACAGCCACTAAAAGTTCATATGGATCTGTATAATCCAATTCAGTTTCAGCCACCGGCATCTCCTTCGAAAAATAGGAGATGACCTTTTCGTACCGTTCGCTTTTCTTCATATGAACAATAATAATAAAAGTTTGCCAGGGTTGCCAGGTTCGCTTTCAGATTGTAATGAACTTTGGTACTCTGGTAATAATTGTTTAGTTTTACAGCTCAATTATTTAGAGTGACATATAGAAGCACCGTATATTATTTTTATTTTTTTACTGGCAGATAGCGAGTCGGGCTTACTTTATGCATGTGGTACCCGGCTTTAGTCGGGTTTTTTGTTTTATAGCAATGGCAAAAACAATAGCAATACAGGGTGGATATGGTGCATTTCATGAAATTGCAGCGCACCATTACTTTAAAGATGAGGAGATTAAGTATTCTCCCCAGGAATACATTCCGGGATATGGTCACCACCTTGAAAGATCGGCAATGTGATTTTGGGATCATGGCCATTGAGAACTCACTGGCAGGAAGCATCATACCAAACTACAACCTGATTATTAACACCAGTATGCATATCACCGGGGAGATCTACCTGAGGATAAAGCAGAATCTGGTGGCCATGCCAGGAGTGACAATTCCTGATTTGAAAGAGGTTTATTCTCATCCCATGGCTATTCTTCAGTGCCAGGATTTTTTCGATTCCCTTCCAGAAATCCGGTTAATCGAAAGTCTGGATACTGCCATGAGTGCAGAGGAGATAGCGCAGAATAAACTGATGGATACGGGAGCCATCTCAAGCAAAATGGCGGCCAACAAATATGGCCTTGATATACTGGCAGAGAGCATCGAGACCAATAAGATGAATTACACCAGGTTTCTGATACTATCGGAGAACGGTATCAGGACCCCAAAGGAGGAAGTAAATAAGGCATCGATCTTTTTTACAGTGGCTCATAAATTCGGGTCATTATCAAAAATTATCTCCATACTTTCCTATTATGAAATAAACCTGGCTAAGATTCAGTCCATGCCTATTCCTGGCAAGGATTGGGAGTATATGTTTTATGTGGATCTGGAGATAAATGATTACGATATGTACAAAAGAGCCCTGGAGGCTATCAGCCCATTTACACCCTCACTGGGTATCCTGGGAGAATATAAAAAAGGTGAATCAGTAATTGAATAAATATTTATTATGGTAATTGACGTAGAATTGGAACCCTTGTCCTTTGATGGAGAGCTGTTTAAAAAGCCTGTTATAATGGCGGGCCCCTGTTCGGCAGAGTCTGAAGAGCAAGTGTTATGCACTGCAGTTTCACTGGCTGAAATGGGAATTAAAATCTTCCGGGCAGGAATCTGGAAACCCCGAACAAGGCCCAATGCTTTCGAGGGTGTGGGGTCCGTTGGCCTCCAGTGGCTGCAAACTGTAAAAAAGGAGACCGGGATGTTAATCTCCACAGAGGTGGCCAATGTGAAACACGTATATGAAGCCCTGAAGTATGGAATCGATATCATATGGATTGGAGCAAGAACTTCTGCCAATCCTTTCGCGGTGCAGGACATTGCCGACGCACTTCGGGGTGTCAATATACCGGTTATGGTGAAGAATCCCATCAATCCGGATGTGGACCTGTGGATTGGTGCCATTGAACGGATCAACAATGCAGGAATTAAGCGCATGGCTGCCATACACAGGGGATTTTCGAGTTATGATAAAACCCTTTACCGCAATGTGCCTCATTGGCAGGTCCCCATTGAACTGCGAAGGCGAATTCCAGATATGCCTATTATTACGGATCCAAGTCACATTTGTGGCAACCGGGAATTCCTCTATGACATCTCACAAAAGGCCATGGACCTCAATTTCGATGGCTTGATCATTGAGACACACTGCAACCCTGATAAGGCGCTGAGTGATGCCCAGCAACAGGTTACACCCGATGGATTAAAGGCCATTATTGACAAGCTTGTTCTAAGGGATCCTGAAGTGAATGAGGAACTGATGCTTACATTGGCCGTACTCAGGGATCAGATCGATAAACTGGATGACCGGATGATCAACCTTTTGGAGGAACGAATGCAGGTGTCTGAAAAAATCGGGAACCATAAGAAGGAAAACAACATCACCATCCTTCAGACCAAAAGATGGGATGACATGTTGAAAAACCGCTTAATATTGGGTACAAGAAAAGGCTTGAGTGAGGAGTTTATGATTAAATTGTTTCGTTCCATTCACCAGGAATCTATCAACCACCAGACCAGTGTGATGAATAAAGAGTAGGGCCGATGCATCAAATTAAAATGACCACCCCATCGGGGAACACCGAAATATCAGTTGGAGAAAACCTCTCATCGGGCCTGACAACAATTGTTCGGCCCCCTGTTTTACTGGTGGATGAGCATGTCCTTTGCGAGCACCAGGATCTCTTTGATTGTTTCAAGAGCATCACAATCCCATCGGGCGAACGATACAAGAACATGCAGACGGTGGAAAATATCTACAGGGAACTGGTAGACCTGGAGGTTGACCGGTCCTCAATGATTGTTGGAGTAGGAGGGGGACTGGCTACAGATGTGGCTGGTTATGTGGCATCCACTTACCTGAGGGGAATTCCCTTTGGTTTTATAAGCTCTACGCTGCTGGGTCAGGTAGATGCCAGTATCGGAGGGAAAAATGGTGTAAATCTGGATGGATACAAGAACATGATAGGAAATATCAGGCAACCCTCTTTTGTCTGGTGTGATCTCTCCCTGCTAAAAACACTATCCCGGAAAGAGTTTGTCTCGGGGATTGCCGAGGTCATCAAGTATGGGGCCATATGGGATAAGGATTTCCTGAACTACTTGAAGGATCACATGACTGAATTGCTAAATCTGGACCTTAAGGTCCTGGAGCATGTGGTGACTTTCTCTGCGCAAATCAAGGTGGATGTGGTACAGAAAGATGAAAATGAATCGGATCTGCGACGTATTCTGAATTTCGGACACACCATTGGTCATGCCATTGAGCGCGAAAAAAAGGTGTTGCATGGACAGGCTGTAGCGGTTGGAATGGTAATGGCTGCAAAACTTTCTCATAACCTGGGCCTTCTTCCAGCTTCTGATGTGGATATCATACAGGATCTTGTAAAGTCTGCAGGACTTCCCTCCGAAATGGATCTTGATCCCCAGATAATCTTTCAAAATATCAGGAAGGATAAGAAGAAGAGCGGGGAGCATATCCATTTTGTTTTACTTGATGGTTTAGGTAAGACATTAATTAAAACCATCTCTCTTTCAGAGCTTAAACCTATGATTGATGATCTGTGTTAGCATTTCCGGGATCGACCAGTTGCCAGCGCTTTTAGAATCGGGGGTTACCCTGATGGAGCTTCGTCTGGACTTAATCAGAGAAGATCCGGACCATATCTACAAGCAAATACCCGACCACGTAAAAACCATAGCCACTTGCAGGCCAGAGGGCTACAGTGAATCGGAAAGAATAAGGCTCTTGAAAACCTGTATGGATCTGGGTGCCAATTTCATTGATGTAGAGATTGAATCCTCAGATGATTACCTGACGACACTAACTGCGTATGCCCAACAGTGCGGTGCAAAAACCATCATATCTTATCATAATTTTGAAGCCACTCCTGAAAAGAAGGAGCTTGAGGACTTACTTCAGAAGTGCTATGAGCGGGGAGGGGATGTGGCAAAGATTGCAGTGCAGGTGAACACATTGGAGGATGTACATCACTTGCTGGGAATTTACAAACTTCCTGGAAAGAAGGTGGTCCTGGGAATGGGAAAACTGGGAAGGATTACCAGGCTTATGGGACCCTATCTGGGTGCTGAATTCACTTTTGGTGCTCCGGGAACCGGAATCGAAACAGCACCTGGGCAATTTAGCTACAATCAGTTAACAGATATTTATAAAGTGATTGATGAATCATGAACTCATTTGGCAAACTATTTAGGATCAGTATTTTTGGGGAATCTCATGGAGAGTCGGTCGGCATCGTAGTGGATGGTTGTCCTGCAGGAATCCCATTAAAACACTCAGATTTCAATGCCGATTTTTCAAGGCGAAAAAGCGGGGCTAAAGGAACTACACCCAGAAGGGAGGCCGATATTCCCAGGATTATGAGTGGTGTTTTCAATGAGTTTTCCACCGGAGCTCCGGTGATGATTATGTTTGAGAATAGCAATACGCGCTCCAGAGATTACAGCAAGTTAAAGGAGATTCCCAGGCCGGGTCATGCTGATTTTACAGCCCAGCATAAGTTTGGGGGCTACCAGGATTACCGGGGTGGAGGACATTTTTCTGGTCGCTTAACCCTGGGGCTTGTGGCAGCGGGTGTTATTGCCAAAAAGATCATCAATCCCATGAAGGTTTCCGGAACCCTCCTCGAAGCGGGAGGCAGCACCGATATTGAATCGGCTGTGGACAGGGCCATAGAGCAGAAGGATTCTATCGGTGGGATTGTCCAATGCACCATAGATCAGGTACCCCTTTCCCTTGGTGAGCCCTTCTTTGATTCGGTGGAGGCGGTAATGAGCCATGTCATATTTTCCATACCAGCCATCAAGGGCATTGAATTCGGATCGGGTTTTCAGGCCGCGAAAATGACCGGAAGTGAGCACAACGACAACATAGTAAGTAAGGATGGAACCACTGAGACCAATTATGCAGGTGGGATCAATGGAGGGATAACAAGTGGCAATGAAATTGTATTCAGGGTAGCCGTGAAGCCTACCTCCAGTACCCATCAGTCACAACGCACCATCAATCTCAGGACGGGCAAACTGGAAGACCTGAGTATAGAGGGTCGCCACGATACATGCATTGCCCTGAGGGTTCCGGTAGTGGTAGAGGCTGCTGCTGCCATTGTAATGGCTGATTTTTTACTGCAATCTCAGCAGGTTGAGAGGATTTTTAAACATAAAACAGAATAGCATACAATGCGAATCGCGATTATAGGAGCCGGTAACATGGGCTCATGGCTGGTGGAGTCTCTCTGCCTCGACTACGAAGTAGGGGTATATGATGTGGACCGAAGCAAATTAAAATATTTTTTCAACTCCCGTAAATTTCTTTATTACGAGGAGATTATGGATTTCAAGCCCGATATTCTGATCAATGCGGTGAGTCTGGACCGGACCATTGAGTTATTTGATGAGATTGTATCCTATCTGCCTGAGAACTGCATTGTTGCTGATATCACGTCGGTCAAAAGTGGGCTTTCTGAATATTATAAGAAACTGGGTAGGAGGTTCGTTTCTACTCACCCCATGTTTGGACCCACCTTTGCAAACCTGAAAGACCTGAGCAATCAGCATGGGGTCATTATTACCGAGTCAGATGAAGAAGGGAAAGTGTTTTTCAGAGATTTCTATAAGAAGTTGAAAATCAACATCCACGATTATTCCTTCAAGGAGCATGATGAAACCATTGCCTATTCACTTTCCATTCCATTTGCCTCCACCATGGTCTTTGCAGCTTGTATGAAAGAGCAGGAGGCGCCTGGTACCACCTTTAAAAGGCACTATAGAATTGCAGAGGGATTGTTGTCGGAAGACGATTTCCTGCTTTCAGAGATTCTGTTAAGCCCCGATAGCCTGGGTCAGATAGAGCGGATCAGCGAACAGATGGAATCTTTAAAAGCCATGATACGATCCAGGGATAAGGATCAACTCAAGGTGTTTTTTGCAAGGCTACGAAACAACATCGGTCTGAAGTCTCAGTAAAAGAACCCGGGTTGTTTTATCGGTGATTCTGAAGCGGTGATCGATCCGGTGTCCCATGATCCAAACGATCTTCTTTCCAAATGCCATGATCCAGGTCTGCTGCTTTTCCGGAACCGAAATTTTATTATCCACAAAAAAATCGCTCAGTTTTTTAATCTGGTTCATTCCCAATGGGAAAAAGTAATCTCCATGTTGCCAGTGACGAATCGTGAGCGGAAACTGGAGCTCATCGCAATCAAGACATGCGATGAGCGGATCATTCGGAATCTTACCAAGTTCATTTCGTGTAATTACTTCCATGTCCATGGGGAAGGGTAGTATTGAATCTTTCTCAGGATTATCCAGGTAATAGCGGTCAAACGAGCTGGGTGCCAACTCCACCAAAATAAGTTGATCACGGTCCTTAAAAAGCTGATGGCTTGTGGAAATGGAGCGACGTCCCGGAGAGGCGTCCATTATTTTCTCTATCCCCTCACACTGGGATCTTGTAAAACCAAAAGGGGAAAAAAGTTCGAAGAGCCAGGTTCTCAGAGGACTTAGAGTTCGCAGATCCTCTGTATCGACCCGGATCTGTCCATGCTCCTTCTGAAAGAGTTCTCTTCGTTTCTCCTCCACCGAGTGAGTGAATATTTCCTGGATTTCACTCAGACGGCTCATATTCTCCCACATGGTTTCTATGAAACCCGGATTTACCTGCTCCATAAGCGGGATCACATCGTGCCGGATTTTATTCCTTCGGTATTTGGTTTCCTGGTTGCTGGTATCCTCTCGAAATTCGATTTTGTTTTGTGTACTGTATGCAAGGATGTCTTCTCTGGAGGCAAAAAGGAGAGGACGAACCACATGACCCTTGCTTCGTGGGATTCCGGTGAGTCCCCTAATACCCGTGCCGCGTGAAAGGTTTAGAAAAAAGGTCTCCACAGAATCATTTTTATTGTGGGCTGTAGCCAGATAATCAAAACCATGATCGAGAACCAGTTTGTCAAACCATTCATAACGAAGCTCCCGTGCTGCCATCTGAATGGATATCCCATCCTCTCCGGCTCTCTCCGCCACATCGAATTTCTCCACAAAAAAAGGCATTTCAAGAAATAGAGCCAATGACTTGACGAAAGCTTCGTCTAACTCAGAATCTGCTCCCCGTAGCTGGAAATTGCAATGGGCTATGGCACAATCGCAACCAGACATCTGGAAAAGGTGGGCCATGGTTACCGAATCGATACCCCCGCTCACAGCAAGAAGAAACCGTCCCTGGAATTCGTTGACTCCAATCTCCCTGAGATACCCTTTGAACTGATCCAACATAGAAGCAAGGTACAAAAAAAGAGAGGCTCGAAGAAGCCTCTCTTTTTTTAGTAACTAGTAGGTAGTACTCAGTAGGTAGTACTCAGTAGGTAGTACTCAGTATAGAAATAAAATATCTAGTACTCTGTAACTAGTGCTTAGTAACTAGTTTTGTACTATCCACTATTTACTATCCACTATCTACTATCCACTATCTACTATCCACTATCTACTATCCACTATTTACTATCCACTATCTACTATCCACTATCTACTATCCACTATTTACTATCCACTATTTACTACCAAGGTACGAGGCAACAGACTCCTGTGTCTCTTTCATGGCCTTATCGCCTTTGCGCCAGTTGGCAGGACAAACCTCGCCATACTCTTCACTGTATTGAAGTGCATCTATCAATCTAAGTGCTTCATCCACACTGCGGCCAAGTGGCATATCATTTACGATCTGGTGACGAACCACTCCCGCCTTATCAATTAGGAACAGTCCGCGATAAGCTTCAGGGACACCGACGAATGAAGCTTCACCCTCTTCCGTGTAATCCCAGGTCCCGGCAAGAACATCATAGTTTTCGGAGATGGTAAGTGCATTGTCTGCTACGAGTGGATATTTTACACCTTTAATCCCACCCTCTTTTTGTTCGGTGGTGAGCCATTTCCAGTGAGAAAATTTTGAATCAACTGAGCAACCTACTACAGCCACATCACTTTTTTCAAACTCTTCCATACTTTCCTGAAATGCGATGATTTCAGTGGGACATACAAAGGTAAAGTCGGCCGGATAAAAGAAAAAGAGAACATACTTTTTCCCAATATATTGGTCCAGGGAGAATCCTTCGACAAATTCTCCACCATTTACAACTGCATCTGCACTGAATGAGGGCGCTTTTTTTCCAACTAATACTGCCATTTTTATATAATTAAGGGGTTAATATGCTCTATTAACAACAGAACCACCCTGTGGTTCACCCGCAATCATATTTTTCTTAAAACAGATTATAGCCCCAGGTATTCCGGACCCTGGTTAAAGACAATATCCACAGGAATATTCAGATCTTTGAGTCTGTCCAGATCATTCTGAAGCTCTTCTCTGATAAATCCTTTCTCTGTGATCAGGAGCTTAGCCTGCTCATAATTGCCATCTCCCTGGGTGGTCAGGATCAGTCGGGCCAGGTTGTTCATGGCCAATTGCATCTTTTCAAAGTGAATGCGGTAGGTTCCGGTTTCGGAATCCTTCGAAAAAGCACCCATCTCCTGGAAGTAATAGAAGCGAACCATGTTGGCCTTGCCGTGAGAGCTGGCCACTCCAAACCGAATGCTTCTGAATATGCTGGCCATGTAGGTTACATAGTTATCCAAAAGATCCCTTTCTCCCAGCATTCCCTCTTCATACATCTTGGTAATCAGGTAGAGTGAAAGGATATCGGCTTTTCCTTCTTCCAGGGCGCTATATTGCTCCTTTAAAGCCGATCTGACGGTTCCTTTTCCCACGATGGTCTGATTAAGACCCAGACCATGGGCCACCTCGTGATACATGACGTTTTCAAAGAAAGCATCAAATGTGACATGGGCTCGCTGGTCTTCCGCAATAAGTACATTGGTTATGGGTACAAGTATCTCCTCAAATTTATATCTGATGGCATTCTTAAGCTGCAATTTTCTGGATCCCTTTTCCATCTGCACTCTTTCATCATTAGGCAGGTTTATGGCTATGGTTTTACTCCCGGCATTGCAGTCACCCGCATAGTAAACCACATCATATGCGCCCAGGTCGGAATTGCTTCCTGGCATCTCCATCTTATATTCAGCGGGCACTGGCAGGCTCCTTTGCATCTGCGGAAGAACCGATTTGATATAGTCCAGCTTTTTACTCCATTCTTTGTCTTTGATCAATATAAAGGATTCATGCGCAGCTTTATAATTAAACAGCGCATCCTCATAGTTTTCGATGGGACCCACCACAAAATCGATCTCATTGTTTTTCATGTCCATCCAGGCCATATCGGAAGCCAGGTAATCGTCGGTAAGAAGCGCCTCTGCCCTTAGCTGTAAATACTTTTTAAAGCCTTCATCAACAGCAAGTTCTGAAGCCTGTATGAGAAGGTCAGCAGCCTTCTTGACCTGTTTGGCATAAGCCTCATGATAGGGGATTACTTCCAGCGATCCCTCCTGGTTTCTTCTGATCAGGGTATATAAACTTGTCTTCCCGGGATCATCCAAAAGTTCAAACTCTTCCAGGGTCATATCTGCCGGGTAGTATCCAGATCCGGCAGGTTTTTTTCCGTAACCCGATAGAAAAGGGAGATTGCCATTAAGTCGTTCCCAGGGGCCATAGTTGATCTGGAAGAATCTCGACACATCTTCATTGATCATTGCCCCCATGGCAGCATCTCTCTCGGGAAATACCTGAGCCCAATAGATCTCCTCCATAAGATCTGCAACCTGGAAAAGTAGCTTTAACATCTCTTTTTGCTGATCCGACAGATGAGAGATATCGGCAGTCAGGTCCACCCTGGCAAATTCGTTTGCTTTTCGGTGCATCATCTGATCGAAGCTTTCAAGGGTAACTGAGCGATTGAGGTCCTTCAATTCCAGGACCAGTTTTTGTTCCGTCTTCAGATAGGTCATTCCATTTACCTCCAGGTTATTACTTAGTGGAAAGCTGGTTTGGTAGAAGAACTTGTCACCCTCCTGGGAACTTTGTACTATGGGGTAGACATCCCCATTAATTTCCACCGCTTTGTCCATTAAAGTGACGAATATGGAAGCCGGGCTTGTAAATCTGATGTCTTCTCCATCTCTAATCTCAAAAACCTGCAGGGAACCGGAAAAGAGTTCGTGAGTGGACTTTTTTTCATCACATCCAGTGGCAATGAATAATAGGAATCCGATGAAAATAGTGAATGGGATGCTAAATTTCATAATCAGTGATTTAATGGATTGTATGTTAGTATGCCTTTGCAATCACCACACGCTGTTTACTGGGTTTACCGCTCACCACACATAAGCCTTCCTCCTGATCTGCATCAAGTGGAATGCAGCGGATGGTCGCTTTTGTTTCTTTGATCTTGTCTTCAGATTCACGGGTCCCGTCCCAGTGGGCCAGGGCAAATCCACCTTTGTTGTCAAGCACATCCACCAGCTCATCCCAGGTATCCACCTGGTGCGTGCTCTGGGAGCGAAAATCAAAGGCCTTCTGGAAGATTCCTTTCTGGATCTCTTCCAGAAGCTCTTTAATGTAAGAAGCGATCCCTTCCTGAGGCATTACTTTTTTCTCAAGGGTGTCTCTTCTGGCCAGTTCTACAGTTCCGTTTTTGATATCCCGAGGGCCGATGGCAATTCTGACAGGAACTCCCTTTAGTTCATATTCTGCAAACTTCCATCCGGGCTTCTGGGTATCCCTGTCATCAAATTTCACTGAAACACCAAGCGCAGTTAATTGATCTTTGATGCTGTTCGCTGCCTTGGCAATGGGTGGCAATTCATCATCCCCCCGGTAGATGGGTACAATGACTACCTGGATGGGAGCCACATTTGGAGGAAGCACCAATCCGTGGTTATCCGAATGGGCCATTATTAAGGCTCCAATCATGCGGGTGGTCATTCCCCAGGAGGTAGCCCATACATGATCCAGTTTTCCTTCTCTGTTGGTAAATTGAACATCAAATGCTTTGGCGAAGTTCTGACCCAGGAAATGGGAAGTTCCAGCCTGAAGCGCTTTCCCATCCTGCATCAATGCTTCGATGGTCAGGGTTTCAACCGCTCCGGCAAATTTCTCGGACTCTGTTTTATACCCCACAAGAACAGGAATTCCAAGAAATCTCTCGGCAAAATCAGCATATATTTTCACCATCTGCATGGTCTCTTCTTCGGCTTCTTTTTGAGTAGCATGTGCGGTGTGACCTTCCTGCCAGAGAAATTCAGCGGTACGCAAGAACAATCTGGTACGCATTTCCCATCTCACCACATTGGCCCATTGGTTTATGAGAATAGGCAGGTCGCGATAGGACTGAACCCAGTTTTTATAAGTATTCCAAATGATGGTTTCTGAGGTGGGACGTACGATTAATTCCTCTTCCAGCTTGGCATCGGGATCCACCATCAATCCTCCATTCACCTCATCTGCCTTTAACCTGTAATGCGTAACAACTGCACACTCTTTGGCAAAGCCTTCCACATGTTCAGCTTCCCGGCTGAAGAAAGATTTGGGAATAAAGAGTGGGAAATAAGCATTTTCGTGCCCCGTCGCCTTAAACATCCGATCCAGTTCCTCTTTCATTTTTTCCCAGATGGCATACCCATAGGGCTTAATGACCATACATCCTCGTACTGCTGAATTTTCAGCAAGTCCCGATTTTAATACCAGGTCGTTATACCATTGCGCGTAATTCTCTTCCTTACTGGTTAATACTTTGGCCATTTACGGATTATTAAAAGATTAGAAAACGGACTCAAAAAAGAGTCTCTTAATTGTCCTACAAAGAAAGAAAAAAAAGGGGAAGTGTAAACGAGCTATAACCTTAAACCAATCACAAGTACATCATCAATCTGGCTCAGGTCTCCCTTCCATTCATCAAATATCAAACTGAGTATCTTGTGTTGTTCTTCCATGGGGCGTTCATGTACTTCCAGAAGGAGGTCTTTGAATGGACGGTATTTGAATTTTTTACCCTGTGGTCCGCCAAACTGATCCGGGAAGCCATCGGTAAACATATACACCCTGTCGCCCTGTTTCATGTCTATGGTATACCTGGTGAAATCAGACATTTTTTCATAAAATGCTACGGGCATGTTGTTGCCCTTATATTCGAGCATTTCGCCATTTCTAACAATGTAGATGGGATTATTTGCCCCTGAAAACTCCAATTTCCTGGTGCTTGTATCATAGATGACAAGAGCCATATCAATCCCATCCTTCTGCTCACCGATTTTGCCTTCCTGTTTCAGAGTGCGAGCAATGCTCAAGCGCAGCTGATTCAGAATCTCTTCGGTATGGGCCACGTTTTTTTCATTGACGATTTCATGCAACATGGTAATCCCTAACATGCTCATCAATGATCCGGGAACTCCATGGCCGGTGCAGTCCGCAGCGGTGAGGACAATCTTGGGGCCACTTTGGGAAATCCAGTAGAAATCTCCACTTACAATATCTCTGGGTTTGAAAAAGATAAAGTGCTCCCCAAACAGGGTTTCAAATACTTCATTTCCCGGCAGGACCGTATTCTGGATCTTTTTTGCGTAGTCAAAACTGTACTTAATCTCCTTGTTCTGTTTCTCGATCTGCTCTTTCTGGGCCTGAATCTCAAAGGTGCGCTCCTGCACTTTGTCTTCCAGTTCCCTGTTCACTTTATCTTTTAGGGCTGCATTCTCTTTAAGCTGGTCAATTATTCTTCGCTGAGCAACTTCCTTGCTCTTCTTTAACAGGTTAATGCGCTCACTCAGACCAATTGAAAATGTGAGAATTTGCAGGGTTACCCCAAACTCCAGGCTGTGCTTACCCAGGTCATAATCTTTCATGGCAAAATTCAGGGTGATGCCAAGGATCAGAAAAAGGTTGGCAAACAGAAAGTACCTGGCAGGCTGATAATTCTCCCTGGTGAGGATCATGGCCGGCACTATGGCAAGGAATAGCGAACCAATGCCCGAGACAATATTAATGGCCAGTGCTCCCAACTGTATAAACGTGGGAACATTTACTCCCACTCCCTGCAGTAACATAATGGCTAATTGAAGGGTCAGACCACTGACAGTAAACCATACAGCAAGCAAAAGGATGGTATCCCACGACTGCACTGTATTGCGGGTATCCAGGTAGGATCGTCCAAACAGAAGGAAAAACAGAAGGAAAATCTCAAGCAGGAAAATGCTGATGGGAGCCGAGGTGAGACGTGGCATTAATTCGTATATGTATCCCTCTTTATTGAGAAAGAAGAAGAGAAAAGCCAGAATGTAGAGAATATAGAAAAGGTAGCTGTTTTCCCTGCCTTTGACGAACAGGGGAATGTGATAGAGAATCATGATAAGCATGATCCCTACAAAGACTCCGAAGACCAGTCTTTTGGATCGATCCTTCGCAATGACACTTTCGTGTGTGGAGATGGTAAAGACAAGCGTTGAAAGGACCGATTCTTCTCCCAGGGATACCCTCAGGTATAAGGTATCCGACTCTCCGGGAGGAAGAAAAATCCTTAAATCGTCTGAACCGCTTATGTTCACATCTTTGTTTCTGGGATGAAGCTTATTTCCAGATTTACGAACAGTAATCATTCCGTTATCAAATAGTTGGAATAGCCTGTACTCATCAAATTCTGAGAAATCATTTCGTTGAAGGTGAAAAGCAAATTGTCGGGTGGACCGATTTACAAAGTTGATTCTGAACCAGATACAGCTACCGGGTAAAGAATTAAGCAAAGCAGGATCGGGGTTTGCAAAATCAACCACCCGAAATTCCTGATCCATTATTCCCATGAAAAGGTCTGAGGGTTGAATGCCACAATCCGGATCACTTATATAGTGAAGCTGCATGTCAGAAATATGCACCTGCTGAACAAAATCAGATAGAATTACAGGCTTCTGACCAATCAACGATTGACAGAAGAATATAAGTATTAGAAACGATGAGATGCGCATTCTGATTTTTTCCTTCTGTCTGTAAATATATTAAAGATTCTTTTAACCGGGATGATATTATGCGACGCTGTGATTTAAGTGTATATTTACAAAAAAGTTAACCTTTTTATATGATTCCAGGCCTTATAAAAAAGAGGTTTTTTCCTGCTATATGGCTCATTACTATCTGCTCCTGTTCAGGCAATGTGTTGCAAACTACGTTGTTTACAGATGGGTTTCAGGAATTGGACCCGGGTACAAAAGCCTATTCTGATTCTGCGAATCCCGCTATTTATTTTAATTCTAAGCGAGGAAATATTGGAGACTGGAGCGTAGCAACCAGCCTCAGAGAGGAGGGATTTAGAGATGCCTGGCAGATTCAAAGGGAAGGAGAGGAGAATTTTCTCGCTCAGACCTTCACAAACCTGAACAGCAGTAATGCGCCATTGAGCCTTATCAATCATCCCATCATTGTTGGCGGAGATTCTTTGTGGAGTGATTGTACCATTGATGTGGAATTTACCCCGCAGGCCAAGTTTGATAAATGCGGAGTGGTATTTAAATACCGCAATCCTTCAGATTTTTATTTTTTTGGCATTGAAGGCAATACAGTAACGCTAAAACACATTCAACAGTCGGTTACCCCTTTAAGACCCATTGAAAGAATAATTGATATACGGCCTCTGGTTTGGACACCCGGGGAGAGAATCCATGCGACCATAACCTTAAGGCGCAATAAAGTTTTTACAATCCTGAATGATTCCATCAATATGCATGGAGAAAACCTTCCCATGCACTCTGGCAGGATTGGCTTAATTTCGGATCTCCCTGCAAAATTTCATAAAGTGGAGGTAAAAGTACTAAAGGGAGAAGAGAGAAAACTGGCCAGAAAGAAACGCCAGCTGGCACGGAAGACTGATCTGGTGTTGAAAAATCACCCGCAAATGGTCTGGTGGAAAAAAATCAGCATCAAGGGGTTTGGATCAAATCATCAAATAAGGTTGGGAGATCTTACCGGAGATGGTAACAAAGAGATTGCTTTTATTCAAAAGGGCAGGACAAACTCGGCGGTTGGAGCCATTACGGTGATGAATCTGGATGGAGAGGTTTTGTGGCAATATGGAGAAGCAGAGCCCTTAATTCCGGGTAGCGGTGGTCAGATACCGGTACAAATCCATGATCTTGATGGGGATGGCTTGCGTGAAGTAATTTTTATCAGTGAAGGTTGGATCCATCTACTTGAAGGTAGAAGCGGTAAGCTTAAGAGCCGGATGAAAGTTCCGATAAGCATGGATGTTAGAACGCTGCAATTTGCCGATTTGTTGGGAATTGGTCGCAATAGCTGTCTGATGCTTTCAGATCCCAATGGTAAACTGCTTATGCTTAGCGAGCAGTTGGAGGTGATGTGGAGCCAACAAACAATTAATAGCACTTATCCAATGGCCCATGATTTAAATGGGGATGGCAAACAGGAGGTTGTTTTGGGATATTCTGTTTTTGATCCCACTGGGGAGCTTCTGTATGATGTGGGGGCGTATATTGACGACAGGTGCAATGGAGTTCTTGTTTACCCGATGATTGAAAATGAGAAGGAGATACCCTGCCTGGTTTATGCAGCAGGGGATTGGGGACTTCTCTATTTTGACTTCCAGGGCAACCTGATTCGTCAGAACAACCTGGGCCATGTGGGATACATGAGTGTGGCGGATTATAATATGGAGATTCCCGGACTTGAATTGGCAGCTTCCAATCAGTGGGGAAACGACGGACTGACTCATCTGCTGGATGCAAAGGGAGAGACTATGAATAATTTCCTACCCGTTTCGGGGCTCATTCGCTGTCAGCCAGTTAACTGGAAGGGGGATGGAGAAGAGTTCCTGCTAACCAGTGCAGATTCGCTGATCGGGGGGCTTGTGGACTATACCGGGCAGCTGGCAGTTAGGTTCCCAGCGGACGGACATCCAACCAGCTATTATTTGGTTCAGGATCTTACCGGAGATACTCGGGATGAAGTGATTGTTTGGGATCAGGAGAACTTATGGATCTACACACAGGATGACAATCCCAGAATGGGCAATACCTATTCTCCCACGCGAAATCCACTCTTTAATTCTTCCATGTACCATATGAGCTACTCATTCCCAGGTTGGTAGGGTAGGTTGATCTCTTTTCTTCAGGCTTTTGCAAGGGTGTTTGTTATTTTATTATATTGTGCATAGTAGACTTAGACAATTTTGTATTTTGGCACGAACTTTGTTTCTTATTAGTCAAAATCACCAGATGCAAAAATAACCGGGAGGATATGTCATGAAAACTTTACCAATTACCATCTTAGCCGCAGCCATAGTTCTGGCATCCTGTAGTTCAAGTAAACAGACCGCAGCTTCAGAATATGACGATGTCTATTATAATCCTAACAAAGTCAATCGTCAGGCCAAGAAAGCCCAGGCTGCTGAAGAGGAAGCCGCAGCTGCCGCTGCAGCAACAGCTACTTTCACACAGGTTGCTGAACCAACTGCGCAGGAGCCAGTCTATGCAGAATATACAACCATGGGTAACGAGGAGCTGAGTGATTATGAACGCTACCAGATGCAAAGAGAGGCAGAAATGCTTGGGGAGTCCTACGCCCCAGAGGGTAGTGAAGCTCTTTATGCCGATCAATACCAGGAGTATGATACATTGCAACTGCCCAACGAGGGTATTGCGCCTGTAATTATAAATAACAATTACTATTCAGATCCCAATGATTATTATTATTCATCCAACCTGAGGCGTTTCTCAGATAGTTATGACGGATGGAACTATTATGATCCCTATTATACCGATCTCTATCATTATAGCAGGCGACCCATGCATTGGGGTGTGAGTATGGGTTGGGGTATGGCCGGATATGGTCTTGGTTTCTCTTTTGGATACCCAGGTTACGGATACTCCTATTACCCTTCCTATTATGGGGGTTGGGGATATGGAGGTTACTACGACCCCTGGTGTTCTTATGGATATTATGGTGGTTACTATCCCGGATATGGAGGTTCCTACTGGTCCGGATACCGCCATGGGTATTACAATGGGTACTATGACAGATACTACGGAGTTGCAACTCCATACAGATACGGTCATATGGATAGCAGGAATTATTACGGATATGGTTCACCTTCAAATTCCACCTACAACGGATCCAAAGGGACTAACTATAACGATCCCAGGTACAGGAGCAGAGCGGCCTATACTCAGAGTGCCAGCGCATCCACCCAGAGAAATGGCTCAGGTCGTATCAGCAGCACAACACAGCGCAGCTCTACAGCACGCACGAACACAACACAGCGTGATGCAAGGAGCATATCTACGTCATCTTCAAATGCACAACGTAGCGCTACAAGAACAAATGCAGCATTGAAGACAACCCGCACAAGGTCTGCTACAGTGCAGCAGAGGAATGCAAGTAACAGCAGAAATACATATACACCAAACTACAGCAAACCCAGAACCAGTACATCAACAACCTATAACAGGAGTTCAGCTCAGAGGAATACATATACCCAGCAGAACCCGGCCAACAGGAGCAGCACTAGCTATAATCGATCTAGTACTCCCAGCCGAAGCAGCTCGACTTACAATCGCACCAGTACGCCAAGCCGAAGCAATAGTTCCTATAGTCCTCCGAGCAGTTCCAGCCGCAGCAGTAGCTCTTACAGTCGCCCAAGCAGCCCAAGCCGCAGCAGTTCTACTTATAATCGTTCGAGCAGTTCTCCTTCGCGCAGTAGCACATCCTACAGTCGCAGCAGCAGCTCACCGAGTCGCAGCAGCAGTTCTTATAGTGGTGGCTCATCGAGCCGCAGCAGCTCAGGGGCATCCAGATCAAGTTCAGGAGGATCCAGGTCGAGTTCATCAGGATCAAGACGTTAAACTGTCATTCAACCCGGGATCCGTCAGGGATCCCGGAATTCCAAAGAACCAAAATTTTTTGCTATGAAAAAGTTCACATTTATAGCCATGCTAGCACTATGTCCTTTCCTTACCATGGAAGCCCAAAATGCAATGCAGGCCCTCAGGTTTTCCCAGTATAATCCCTTTGGTACAGCAAGGTTTGCCGCACAGGGTGGCGCTACTGGCGCACTGGGAAGCGATTATTCTTCCGTAATAGCCAATCCAGCCGGACTGGGCTTTTACCGCTCTTCGGAGCTTTCTTTTACTCCCTCCATCTACTGGGTAAATACGGTTTCAAATTTTATGGGTAACTCCATAGAAGATTCCAAAACGAAATTTAATATTGGAAGCATTGGCTTTTCCCAGGGATTCCCTCAGGATAAAAGTGGGATTGCTGGATTTGCGTATTCCTTGGGATACAGCACTCTGGCCAATTTTAATAGCCGTTCTACTCTGCAGGGAACAAATACTAATAGCTCCCTTTTGGATGATTTTACCTGGCATGCCAACGAAACGGTAGACCCAATTACCGGGGCAGATCCCAATGATTTAAATCCTTTTTATGAGCGACTGGCCTTCGATAACAATCTAATGCCCTACGATTCGGCGGCAGGAAGATACTGGCATGATATGGCGCTTGACGGATATGGTCAGGAGGTATACAGATATTCGGAACAATCAGGCTATATCGGAGAATATTCAATTTCAGGAGCGATGAATTTCAGTAACTTCATCTATATTGGCGCCACCTTTGGCATTCATGCAGTGAGGTTCTATGAAGATATTTACCATACAGAAACAGATCAAAATGACCAGGTGCTGGATTTCAATAGTTTACGATTTAGGGAATTTAACAGCACAAAAGGTTGGGGTTACACAGGTAGGATTGGTATGATTATCAGGCCATTCCACCTACTAAGGGTGGGAGCCACCTTTCATTTACCCACCTACTACAAATTGACGGATCAGAAGTATACAGATATGAATTCCACCTGGGATAAAGGATCGGGAATTTCTGATGCCAGTGCTTCCTCACCCAATGGAGTCTATGATTATAAGCTGCAAACCCCGTTTCGGGCAAATGCCCATGCTTCCCTGATCCTGTTCAAGGTAGCCACCATCTCTTTAGGATATGGATATGTGGACTACTCCACGTCCCGTCTGGATGCCTATGATTACAGATTTTTCGATGAAAATGAGCAGATAAAAAGGGACTTACAGGCCTCTCAGCAAGCCAATGTGGGTGCCGAGATTCGTATCCAATCACTCTACTTGAGGGGCGGTTCAAAATACAAAACCAGTCCATTTATAAGTGAGGAAAATAATGCCGATATATGGGAGTATTCAGGAGGTATTGGTTTTCGTACCAAGCAGGTCATATTTGATATAAGTTATACATATGCGACCCGGACAGATGTAAATGGAATGTATTCATTTGAACCCGGTTCCAATGAAGTTTCCATCAATGACGTCTCAGCCAATAACCTGATGTTTACCCTGGGTTATAAGTTCTGAGGCTTCGCCTGAGAATTCCCGGCACGGCGGGACCTTCGTTAAAGAGTAGATCGAGAACACTCAGGTTGGGTTTAAAACCAAAACGGTCGGAGAATACCTGGTGATATTCAATAGGCATAAAATCAGGATCTTCGACCTCTTCTTTTTTCTTTGGGTGAATAAAATACCGGGGATCGGACTCTTTCGCAATTTCGGTGAATGATGATGAGCAGGTAAGGAGAATTGGAAGCCCCAATATTTTAAAACAGCACTCCAGAAGTCCTTTGTTGAGATCAATCAGGAACTCAAACTTTCTTTCATAGAAGGGGGCCAGCTCATCGGCCAAAAATTCGAAGTAGGGCGATGATGCATAAGATGCCACAAGACTTCTCCAGTGATTTCTGTTCCAGGCCGTGTCGTAATCGATCCTGACATCACGCATGAAGGTCTTTGCTCCATGAAGCTTTTTTACAGGAATGGAGAGAGAGATCACTCCGTTAGGCCCCATGATTTTGCAGCGATTCCTGTAGGTCTGTTTGTGATAGTGGTCAAACTGTTCCAGCACGATCTCTTTCTCTCGCACCAGGCGGGCGAAATAGTTGACTGGTCCGTTATAAAGAGTTGGATAGATCAACGATAGGGATTATGGGAAGTAAGCTTATCTGCTGGCTTTTACAATGCGGAACATGCGGTTCCACCTGATTTTGCCATACTCTTTATCCATACTGAGCCAGATAAGACGAGGTTTTCCAATGATGTGGTCTTCTGGAACAAATCCCCAGAACCTGGAGTCTGCCGACTGGTGTCGGTTGTCTCCCATCATGAAAAAGTAATCCATCTGGAAAGTATAGGAAGTGGCCACTTCCCCGTTTATGTAGATCTTTTCGCCTTTTAATTCCAGTTGGTTCTGCTCGTATGCTTCGATGATGCGTCGGTAGAGAGGCAAGTTGGAGCTATTCAACTCAACCTTCATGCCCTTGGCAGGTATGGTGAGGGGACCGTAATACTCCAGGTTCCATGGATAAGTTTCTGTATGGGGAAAAATGTCCCGGTCGTATTGTCCATCGGAATAAACACTCACCTGTTCAGCACTCACCACACCGGGAAGGGACCTGATCTGATCGGCAACCATATTGGTGATGGAAAAGGTGTAGCTGGGGTTGTTCCTCACATCAGCCTGGTCTTTGCCTATGCCAAAGGGCTCAAGTGATCTGGGATTGATGGGGGTGCCATTGGTTTTTACATTGTACCAGCGCTGAATACCTTCAAACTCCTTTTGCTGGGTGCCATTCACAAATACATTGTTGTTGATTACCTGAAGGGTTTCACCAGCTATGGCTACACATCGTTTGATGTAATTATCACGTCTGTCCACAGGCCGTGTTTCTACATCGAACTTCTCAGCAATCTGTTCCCTGACGTAGCTTTCATACACATGATAGGGTCGCGTTCTGTTGTTCCGGGCCTGATCGGTCATCATCAGTGTATAGGTCTCATCTCTGATCAGGTCATAGTAATCGAAATTGCCTTTGGCATAAAGCTTATGATCTGACTTTTCCAGTGCAACCGTATCTGATGCAGGGAAATTGAACACAACAATGTCGTCTCTCTTAACCGGGCTAAATCCTTTAAGGCGTTTATAGGGTCTATTAATCCATTCCAGGTAAGATTTTCCTCCCAGAACAGTATTTGGAAGAAAAGGTACTGCCAGCGGGGTATTGGGAGTACGCGGACCATAGGCTGTTTTACTCACATAGAGGTGGTCGCCCACCAACAGGCTTCCTTCCATAGAGGGAGTAGGGATTTTGTAATTTTGAAAAAGGAAAATATTTATCAGTGAGACAGCTACCACAGCAAAAATCAGCGCATCCAGCCACTCAACTATTACATTGTTCTTCTTCTTCCTGCTCTTCCAAAATGACCAGTTAACCTTCTTGGTCACGTAAATATCATATACAACCGGAATCCCCAGCAAGAACAAGTAGTTCCTTAACCAGATTACGAAGAGGATATAGATAAATACAGCTACACCAAATCTGAAATATTTGTTTTTCAATAAATTACTGATATTCATTTTCTCATCTATTTAATGGATCTAAAGATACGCTCTTTTCTTAAACCTTCAAGGAAAGAACTGTCGGGTTCAAGCGAGAACCAGACATTCACAGCCTTACCCAGAAGGTGGTCTTCGGGCACAAATCCCCAGTACCTGGAATCGGCTGAATTGTGATGATTGTCTCCCATTACAAAATAGTAATCCATTTTGATTACATATGTACTTGCCGGTTTGCCATTGAGGTATATATCTCCATCTCTTAGCTCCAGGTCATTCTGTTCGTAGACATCAATAATTCGCCGGTAGAGAGGTAGTGTCAAGGTGTTTACCGATATGGTGTCGCCACGGGATGGAACCCTTAAAGGACCAAAATTGTCGCCGGTCCACCTGTAATCTGTGCTGTGGGGAAATATCTCCTGGTTCTGAAACGAGAGGGTGGGTTCGGAATATTTCTGGACACTTCTCACTGTGGGGTAGGATTTCAGATGTTCTAAATTTTCAGTAGCCACATATAAAACGTGAAGTGAGTTCACAGGATTGTAAGTAACAGAAGATTTAAGGATTTTTAACGAATCCAGGAGAGAATCGGGGAGAGGATCACCTGTAGTAGTTACGTAGTACTTGAACTTCTGTAAGGGTAAAGCCGGCTTTGTATCCCCATTTAGGATGATCTCGCCATTGTAGATTTGAATGGTATCTCCAGGCAAAGCAATACACCGCTTTATATAATTCTCCCGTTTATCCACCGGGTGTGTAATTATCTCAAACTCAGACAGGATGTAATCCCTTCCGTATTGCCTCTCCAATGAGTAGTAGTTTTGTCCGGGATACTGCACAACCATGGTATCTCCTTCTGGGAAATTGAATACGATTACATCGTTTCGTTTCACTTTTGAAAATCCCCGCAATCGCTTATGTGGCATCTGAAGTCGCTCTGAATAAGATTTTTTACCTGAGGGGAGCTTGTTGTGGTAGAAAGGAATGGCAAGCGGGGTTTGAGGTAACCTGGGTCCATAGGCAAGCTTGCTGACAAAAATATAGTCTCCGGCCAGCAAAGTTTCCTCCATAGATGGGGTGGGGATTTTATAGGCTTCCACAAACAATACCTTAATGGAGAAGGAGCAAATCACTGCAAATATCAGGATGGCGATCCATTCGATGGCAGATTGAAGATACCTGGGCAATCCATATTTTCGTAGCGTCCAGTCCACCAGTCTGGTGATGAAAAGATCGAAAAGGACCAGGTTAAAGAAAAGCAGGTACCAGAGATGGGTCCAAATACACAATAGCGACCAAATAAGCCCGGAAAGGGCAAAACCCACGTATCTCCAGACCATTTTATTCATTTGGATTATAGTTTAAGGAGGTCTTCCATTCCGAACACACCCTTTTTATTACTTATGAATTGGGCAGCCAGAAGAACACCAGCTGCAAATGCATCCCTCGATTTGGCGTGGTGTCCAAGGAAAATATAGTCCACTTCTGATTCGTATTTCACCTGATGGATTCCCTTTACCTCACCTTCACGAATGGCATCAATCTTCAGAGCGTAAGTACTTCCCTCTGATCCATCCTCCTTTTCTTCAGAGTCCGCAAGTTTCCAGCTGCCGAGGAGGTCCGTTTTTTCAATGATCTGTTCAGCCAGAGAAATGGCCGTGCCACTGGGTGCGTCCAACTTATGAATGTGATGGGTCTCCTCCAAGGTGACCTGGTAGTCCGAAAACCGGTTCATTATCCCGGCCAGTTTCCGGTTCATGGCAAAGAGGATATTAACCCCTATACTGAAGTTACTTGCGTAGAAAAGCGTACCACTCTTTTTCTGGCAATAGGCCTCGATCTCTTCGAAGCGGGCATTCCATCCTGTGGTCCCAGATACCACAGGAACTCCCAGGTCAATACAAGATATGATATTTGTCGGAGCTGCCCCCGGTGCCGTAAATTCGATGGCTACATCAATATTCTTCAGATTTCGGGCATTAAAATCTCCCGGATTATCTTCATCAATTTTAAGAGGAAACTGGTGCCCCTGGGTCAGTCCCAACGCTTCAATGGTCTTCCCCATCTTCCCATATCCTATCAATGCAATATTCATCTCTTTTCCCTAACTAATTAACTACTAACTTACTAACTTTTTTGCGAAGCAAAAAAAAGGCTGAACCCCTTTTCGGAAGAACAGCCTCTTGATGTGCTAATGTTTTAATTTACTGAACTTTCTTTACAATGGCTTCAAAAGCTGAAGGATCATTCATGGCCAGATCTGCAAGCACCTTGCGGTTGATCTCAATACCCGCTTTACTTAGTTTGCCCATAAATTCGGAGTAGGACATTCCATGTTCACGTGCAGCAGCATTGATCCTCTGGATCCATAATGCCCTGAAACTGGCTTTTTTCTTACGACGGTCACGGTATGCATAGCTAAGGCCCTTTTCGTAGGCATTTTTAGATACCGTCCAAACATTTTTTCTGCGACCAAAGTATCCTTTGGTTGCCTTCATTACTTTTTTCCTCTTCTGTCGTGATGCGACAGCATTCGTAGATCTTGGCATTTTTTTTACGTTTTTTGGGTGCAGGCGGTCCTTGCGACTCTTTTATGCACTACATCCTGGTCAATTACTCGTTTACCTGTTTTTCAAAAGATTTTAAATCCTACTTCATGTTAAGAAGGCGCTTGATGTTATTCTCATCAGCTTTGTCTACCAAACCGGAATAGGTCAGGTTGCGTTTGCGCTTTGTCGATTTTTTGGTAAGAATATGGCTTTTAAAGGCGTGTTTTCTTTTGATTTTACCTGTACCGGTGAGTTTGAATCTCTTCTTTGCTCCCGGATTTGTTTTCATTTTTGGCATTATTCCAACAATTTATCTATACAACTTATTTTCTTTTCACTTTCGGCGCCATAAACATGGTCATCCGTTTTCCTTCCAGCTTTGGAAGTTGCTCCACCTTTCCGACCTCTTCCAGGTCCTGGGCCAGGCGAAGTAAAAGGATCTCTCCTTTTTCTTTATATAAAATAGACCTTCCTTTAAAAAAGACGAAAGCCTTTAGTTTTGCTCCCTCTTCCAGGAATTTCAATGCATGCTTTAGTTTAAAACTATAATCATGCTCATCTGTATTCGGTCCGAATCTGATCTCCTTAACCACGATCTTGGTGGCTTTGGATTTCATCTCCTTCTGCTTCTTTTTCTGCTGATAGAGAAACTTTTGATAATCGATGGCTCTACAAACAGGCGGATCGGCTTTGGGAGAAATTTCTACAAGGTCAAGGTCCAGCGAATCGGCAATTTTCAACGCTTCTGCAATTGAAACAACACCCTGGTTTTCAATGTTTTCTCCAACCAGACGCACAGAAGTGGCCCGAATCGATTCATTGGTTCTAAAAAAAATCCGGTCTTTGTTTCTATCGTTGTTTCTTCTACGATAATGGCTTGGTCCCGCTATGACAAGTTCCTCCTATAATTTAGTTAAACATTCTTTTCAATTGTTTCCAGCTGATTCTGAACCTCAGACTGCAAAAAATCTGCAAAATCTTTCATGCTCATCACCCCTTTATCACCTTCTCCCTGCCTGCGAACGGAAACAGTATTGCTTTCTTGCTCTTTTTCGCCGATGATAAGCAGATATGGAATTCGCTTTAACTCGCTATCCCTGATCTTCTTACCGATCTTTTCACTCCGCTCGTCAATCAGGGTGCGAATATCGTAATTTTTAAGGTAATTTGAAACTTTTTCTGCATAATCATGATATTTTTCACTGATAGGCAATATAATAGCCTGATCGGGAGTGAGCCAGAGTGGGAATTTTCCAGCTGTATGCTCAATTAAAACAGCGATAAATCTTTCCATGGATCCAAAGGGTGCACGGTGGATCATCACAGGCTGATGTTTCTGATTATCAGCTCCTATGTATTCGAGTTCGAAGCGTTCAGGCAAGTTGTAATCTACCTGGATGGTTCCCAGTTGCCATTTTCTTCCAAGGGCATCCCTTACCATAAAGTCCAGCTTAGGCCCATAAAATGCAGCCTCTCCATATTCAACCACGGTGTCCATGCCTTTGGCTTCAACTGCTTCAAGTATGGCTTGCTCTGCCTTTTCCCAGTTTTCATCGCTTCCGATATATTTTTCTGTATCCTTGGGATCCCGGAGCGATACCTGGGTTACAAAGTCTTTAAAGTCTAAAGTCTTAAAAATATATAGGATGATGTCTATCACTTTCAGGAACTCCTCTCTGAGCTGGTCGGGCCTGCAGAATATATGGGCATCATCCTGGGTAAATCCGCGTACCCTGGTTAGTCCATGTAATTCTCCACTCTGTTCGTACCTGTATACGGTCCCAAACTCAGCCAGGCGAACAGGCAGGTCCCTGTATGACCTGGGTTTGGATTTATAGATCTCACAATGGGCCGGACAGTTCATGGGTTTGAGCAAAAACTCCTCACCTTCCTGGGGAGTTTTGATGGGCTGAAAACTGTCTTTCCCATATTTGGCATAGTGCCCGGAAGTAACCCAGAGCTCCTTCTGTCCAATATGGGGTGTAATTACCGGTTCGTATCCGGTATCGCGCTGCACCTTCTTCAAAAAGTTCTCCAGACGTTCCCTGAGTTGAGCTCCTTTTGGAAGCCATAAGGGCAGTCCGGGGCCCACCCTCTGGGAGAATGTAAAAAGCTCCAGCTCTTTACCCAACTTCCTGTGGTCCCTCAGTTTGGCCTGCTCCAGCATTTCGAGGTGCTCTTCCAGCATTTTTTGCTTGGGGAAGGTCACCCCATAGATCCGTGTCAGCTGCTTGCGGGTTTCATCTCCCCGCCAGTAAGCTCCTGCCAGACTTAGCAATTTGATGGCTTTGATGGGCGAGGTGTCGGCCAGGTGAGGACCCCTGCAAAGGTCGGTGAATTCACCCTGCTTGTAGAAGGAGATGGTACCATCCTCCAGCTCTCCGATTAATTCTGTTTTGTAATGGTCTCCCTTGTCCCCAAAGTACTTCATGGCCTCCTCTTTACTTACTTCAGATCGTGAATAGACCAGCTTCTGCGAAACAAGGTCCTTCATTTTCTTTTCGATCTTAGGAAGGTCTCCTTCTGTGATCACTACCTCATCGCCAGGATCCACATCGTAGTAAAATCCATTTTCGATGGCAGGACCTATTCCGAACTTTGTTCCCGGAAAGAGTGCTTCAACGGCTTCGGCCATTAAGTGGGCAGACGAGTGCCAGAAGGCATGCTTGCCGTCGGGATCATCCCATTTATTCAATTTGATGGTGGCATCCTCCTCAATGGGTCGCCCCAAATCCCAGAGTTCATCATTTACATTGATGGAAAGAACTTCACGGGCCAGGCTGTTGCTCAGACTTTTAGCAATTTCAATTCCCGAGGTTCCTTTTTCAAAAGGCCTCACTGTGCCATCAGGGAAAGTTATATTGATCATCGTAATAAGCTATATAAAAAATCATGCAAAGATAAGAAAACTAAAGGGATCCTAAAGGAATAGATTTAGGGAAGTGAATAAATTTTGAGAGTTAAGCTGTTCATGATCATTAGTTTTAATTATTTTGGCAAAGGGAATGAAAGCCCTTTACAAATTGCGTTCTGAAAGTTTGGCATGCTATTTGAAATTTATCCAGTAAATAATCAGAAAACCCATTGTCATGAAACATCTACTTATCATACTAACTGCACTGTCACTGATTGCGGCAGGATGCCAAAAAGATCCCATAGCCAACGCTAATATAACTCCCATTGATCCCTATGTGGGCGAAGATATCACCTTTACCAACCTTTCTACCAATACCGATTATACGGAATGGGATTTGGGAGACGGTTCTACTTCCACTGCATTTAATGTGATCCACTATTATACAGATCCGGGGACCTATACGGTTACACAGAGGTCTTTCAGGGATAAGGGAGGAATGAGCGCTGCCTCCTATATGGTTGAGGTCACAGGTTCTGAACTGACCATCGTCGTTAAGGAGTACTGGGATGAGTATGTGATCCCCGATGTGGAGATCTATCTTTTTTACACCCTGGATGACTGGGATACAGGAAACCTTGATCTGGCCATTGGCCCTTTCTACACCGACAAGTATGGAGAGGTTACCATTTCGGACCTCAGCTACCAAAAATACTACATAGATGCCTATTACCGAGTGGGAAATGAGGGCTTTGTGAACTGGGATCTGGGTAATGAAGATGTGGTCTGGATCGAGACACAACTTCTTACAGGTTGGGAATATCATACCTTTATTGCCTATGTGGATGCAGTTGTCTTTGAAGAGAAAAAATCAGCTTCAGCAACAAATGAGGTTCGCAAAGCAAGAATTCCTTTCTCCCCGGCAGCCGGTCAGAAGAAAGCAACAGGTCAGGACCGTCCATTCAAGGAGAATAAAACTTCTGAGCCAAGGGAAAAGAAATAAAAATGTGATTCGGCTTCCTACGAAAACTAAAATTTAATATATTTGCAGCCCGAAAGCCCAAAAAGGTTTTCGGGCTTTGCAATTTCAAAAGGCAAAGAGTTCTAAATAAAGTTTGACATATCGCCCAGATGGCAGGGCCGACCGTTAATAAAATGTCCGGTGGACATTTTTAGGGAGGAGCCAGCCTGAGGGAAGCCAATTCCGCCCACCATTTAAGAAGGAGGATGTGAATTTGGCAAAGAGTTCTAAAGATTGTTTAATATATCGCCCAGATGGCAGGGCCGACCGTTAAGAAAATGTCCGGTGGAGCATTTTTAGGGAGGAGCCAGCCTGAGGGAGGCCAATTCCGCCCACCATTTAAGAAGGAGGATGTGAATTTGGCAAAGAGTTCTAATAAAGTTTGACATATCGCCCAGATGGCGGAATTGGTAGACGCGCTAGTTTCAGGGACTAGTATACGCAAGTATGTGCAGGTTCGAGTCCTGTTCTGGGCACCATTTCAGTAGATAGTAGCTAGTGCAAAGTGCATAGTTAGTTGAGCTGATTCAAGGTCAATTTGACAAATTGATGTTCTTAGATATGATTACATCGCCCAGATGGCAGGGCCGACCGTTAATAAAATGTCCGGTGGACATTTTTAGGGAGGAGCCAGCTAGAGGGAAGCCAATTCCGCCCTCCGTTTAAGAAGGAGGATGTGAATTTGGCAAAGAGTTCTAATAATAGTTTGACTATATCGCCCAGATGGCAGGGCCGACCGTTAATAAAATGTCCGGTGGACATTTTTAGGGAGGAGCCAGCCTGAGGGAAGCCAATTCCGCCCTCCGTTTAAGAAGGAGGATGTGAATTTGGCAAGGAGTTCTAAAGATTGTTTAATATATCGCCCAGATGGCGGAATTGGTAGACGCGCTAGGTTGAGGGCCTAGTGACCGTTTTTGGTCGTGCAAGTTCGATTCTTGTTCTGGGCACACTGCAAAAGAGAGCACTTAGATCTATGATTTAGGTGCTTTTTTTATTTATTTTAGCGCCCAATTCTCGACAAGTTTTAAGTAGCTCTTGATTCCTTGCAAAGTCCCCAGGTGCAAGTTCGGGGGACAAGTCTCATTTTCCCATAGAGCTCCCTAAGTTCATCTTCAGATTTAATGACCTGTTTCACAACGGCCAGCCGGGTGGCCGTAACAATATGCAGCCTGTTGTCCTTTCCCAAAATGGAGGTCATAAATTTAAAGAGCTCTATGATTGGATCGGCATCCACCGGATCGGAGGATCCCAGGCTAAGGATCAGTACAAAATCTTTGTTCCAGGTGTGCCAGGGGGTGTGCTGAAGCCCGGTCTCGGTGATCTGCACATGGATAAATGAGCGGAAACGGTCCAGCATGGCCTTCATAGGGGCCGGAACATGGTGAAAATAGACCGGGGCAGCAAAGACCAGCACATCGGCATCTAAAATTTTTGAACTGAGCTCTGGCCAGTCGTCATCGCTGATGGAACACCTTCTCAACATATTGCAACGGAGGCAACCGGTGCAGTACTCCAGATTCATCTTCTGTGGATGCAAGGTCTCCACCTCTGCATGATGCTTTTTTGCCCCCTCAATGAAGCTGTCAAGTAAATGAGACGTATTTCCCGTGGGATCGAGGACTGCCGTTAAATGCCAGTATTTTTTTCATGTGACTTTCATCAGTAATCTCCTCCATTCATGCTATTTAATACCGAATGTTGCCATTGCTCAAGCCTGGTTCCCATGGAGTTAGCCATTTCGGCTTCCTGGTGAATCAGATTGATCGCTTCCATGGAATCCTGTTCCAGGTGATAGAGCTCCCAGATTACTGTGCCGGTTTTGTCCTGAATGCGGTGCAGTTTCCATGGCCAGTCCAACCATGCTGCATGCCCGGGTAAACTATCCATTGGGTAGGGGACTATTTTAATATCCTCGATCCGTAAACGAGCAGAATCGCCCACCATATTTCCCCGTTTCTGAGCTTCATATAAGCTCGAGCATCCATTGTGCACTTGGGGTTCTGATTCCGGCAGCAGGATAACTCCAGAAGCCCATGGCTTGATCTCTTTGCTCAGATTCTCCATTCAGGATGGGTAGGAGGCTAATCCCATCCAATGGGCGGTCATTCATATCCTCTATGCCAACCATATCCAGGATCGTTGGAAGTATATCCGATGTATTGGCAGGCACCTTGACTACTTGAGGTTTATGGAACATGGCAGGCCACTGAAGAATGGCAGGTACTCGCAAACCACCTTCATAGATATGGGCCTTTGTGACCCCGCCCGCCTGTGCTTCCACCCTGCAGGCGAGACCTCCATTGTCGCTGCAATACCAGAGTATGGTATTTTCATAGCTCTCCAAGGACTTCAGTTCGGTGCGCAGTTTTCCCATGGCGCGATCCATTCCAGAAATCTCCCCATAAAAATTTTGAAGCTCCGGAGAAAGCCCCTGGTATAATGACCTGTCTTCAATCGCCGCCTGGTGGGGCAGGTGTGGCGAGCCAAACCAGATCACAGCGAAATAGGGTTTTTCGCCCTTTTCATGTTTTTGGATAAACTCCAGTGCTGCATCCATGGTCAGCATCGAGCTTTCCCCTTTATTCTTGACTGCTACTCCTTCCCGGCTGAGAATGGCATCGTTATCAAAGAAATTTGGAGCAGAGAACCATTCATCAAATCCACTATTTCCAGGATTCACAGGACTTCCTGTGCGGACGGAGCCCAGGTGCCATTTTCCAAAATGGCCGGTCACATATCCGGCTTCTTTGAGTCGCTCGGCTATGGTGATTTCCTGAGGTCTGAGGGTTCTTCCCCAGGTAAAACAAGCAAAGCGATTGGGGTGCCGGCCGGTCATTACACTTCCCCTGGTAGGGGAACAGACCGGGGCTGCAGCGTAAAACCTGTCAAATCGCACTGCCTCCGAGGCCATGGCATCAAAATGAGGGGTTTGAAGATGAGGATGTCCCCTGTAGCCCATATCTCCCCATCCCTGGTCATCCGCCATGCAGAGGATAATATTGGGTGGGTCATTTGGAGAGGATTGTGGATGGCCACACCCCAATAATAGAGCCGTCCCAAACAGAATACCAAAAAGAAGCCTCATGATCTGAGCATTAATAGTACAGTCAATATTATTCTAAAAGAATTTGCCCGGCCTTACAAGACCTCTGGTTTCTTCTTTCTGTACAGAACAAAGAGGACCGTAAATCCAATTATCATCAGGATCGGGAGTATCCCCATGCTTTGCAAAGCAACACTGGTATCATTCTCTTCAAGGATCTTACCCATTACCGGCATAAACATGGATGCTGACACAAATCCTGCACCTCCAAGAAGAGAAAGTCCCAGGGCGCCGGTCCTTGGAATATATTCAGAGCAAAATCCAAGCATGGTGGGCCAAAAATAAGTAATCCCAATGGCAAAGAGAACTGCCCCAACTACGGTCATACCAGATGAACTCACAAAGCTCAATACGTAAATTCCGAGCGCCGCAAATATAGATGACATAAGCAGCACACCCAGGGGATTAATACGATGAATCAGTTGTCCGGCAAAAAACCTGCCCAGAGCCATGATGGTGGATATAAGTGCCAGCAGGAGAATAGCACTCTCAACAGCACCTCCAAGCAGGGCGTTCACCCATTGATTGGTTACCAGTTCTGTGGAAGAGGTAAGAAGCATCAATGAGAACATGATAGGAAATATGGCCTTTTCCTTATGAACCAATTTTGCCTCCAGAATAGATATCAGGGAAACCAGTCCAATGAGAGCCAGGTACATCCATCCTTCCGGGAAATTAATGACCTTGGTCGCCAGCAGAATCATGAGGGTCATCGAAATAATGATTGTAAAAGGTGCCCCAACAGCCATCATCATTCCCTTGTAGCTAACACCACTGGCCACACGTTCTGTTTCCGGAATTTTCTGTCCGAGAAAGATCAGACCATATATGGCAAGTGGAATAAAAAGCAGAGCTGCATAAATCTGCCAGTTAATATCCATTTTATCCATCATAAAGTAGGCCAGCAGACTGCCGATCACAATCCCGGCAGGGAACCAGACGTGAAACCTGTTCAACATCCTGGTTTTGTCTTTTGGGTAGATGGTAGCAACCAATGGATTGAAAGCTGCTTCAACAGTTCCGTTTCCAAGTCCGATAAAAACATTGGCTATAAACAGCACCTCTTTATTTTTTGCAAGTATAAATACAATAGCCCCGATTAACTGAAGTATAAATGCTGTCCAAACCAGGGTCTTTGTCTTTACAATGTCGATAACAAATCCTCCCAGGACCATGGCAATAGTGAAACCCCAGAATGCAGGACTAAATGCCCAGCCGATGGCTTCTTTGGAAAGTCCAAAAATGCCGCCTTCTTCAACAGGGCCAAATATTTCTTCAATTTTTGCCCTCATTGCAAAGGTCAGGGCCGTTACCAATAGTGCAAAACAACTACCAATAAATAGTCTTAGTTTGTTGTAGTTCTGTTCCATGATTCAAGGTTTGTGTTGGTAGCCACCAATATAGCAACTTATTGTTTATTTTCCTTGGAACACTATGAAAATGAAAATCCAGGATCAATCCAGCTCCAGATCGTACTTCCCCAAGAGGCCACTGAGTCCCTCCAGAGAGAACCTGGCTTTTTTCATTCTATTCAACTCGGGATCAATGGAGAAGTGAACGGCGGTTCTGAAGTCAGATTTTTCCAGGTTTGATTGAAGGAAAACTGCACCGGAAAGATCACTTTGATGAAACATTGCTCCTTTAAGATCTGCTTCTGAAAAATCAACTTCCAGAAGCCTGCATTCAATAAACCCGGTATTTGCCAGAGGGAGTTTATGAAAGGTGGAGAAGTCCAGCTGGCATTGCTCAAATTGCACTGAAAAAAGAAGGTTATTGCACGATTCAAATTTCACTCCTAACATTTTGCAGCGCTTAAATCTGATGTCTCTTAAAGTGACCCCTGTCAGGCTCATCATACTTAAATCGCAATCCACAAACTCACAATCGCCGAAATTTGAACCGTTCAGGTAACAACTTGTGAAGGTGCATCCTGAGAAAACACAATCCTCATAATCTCCTGTGGGGAGCTTGTCTTCAGAAAAATCAATGTTTTTGAATTCCTGACTGTCCTGAAATACCCTGGCCGTCATACAATTAATCGACTAGGGTGAAGGTAACTTCGGGATGTTGATCAGGAGCAGTGTATGCATTTAACACCCTGAATTTAAGGTCGAAAGAGTCCATTTCTTCAAGGGTTTTTACCTGGATTCTTGTAGTTTCATGGGCTTTTGCCACAAATACAGAAGCTTTGTTGTGCAGGGTATAATCCGAAAGATTTTCCAGGATAAAATCTGAATCAGAATGGTTCTTGATTTCAATACCCTGGACTTGTGATCTGCCCTGGCGAATGATCTCAAGTGAACTTTTTACCAGGGGACCCACAAAACGGGCATCTCCAACCAGGGTATTGTCAAACCAAACAGCTGTCTGACGGTTTTCCATGGCTTCCTTCATGGCCGGCTTGCTCTTCTCACGGGCAAACACAAGGGTTACCGGTCTGTGACCTCCTTCGGAAACTCCGAATTGCCAGTCGATCAGTCCGTGAATATCGGAGTTCCCCGTCACAGTCAGGTTATAATCTTCTGCAATCTTAAGGGCTTCAACCGAGTAGGTGCTTTCATTGTAGATTTCAATTCCGGAAATAAGTCCTTCCTGAATAAGTTCTATTTGCATTTCTGTGAGTGTGGCTACTCCATTGGCTTGCTGGGAAGTCCAGTGTGGATGATTCCAGAATACAAATGCGCCTTGCTTTTTGGCCTCTTTGAAAGCATCCATGGGATCCTTTACATTCAGAAGATTTGCGTCCTCCAGGAAGATGGCATTGGAGTGACCGGGTGGCATGGAGCGTGTGATTTCAGCTCCATTTATAACCAAAAGATCCGTATTTTTTGCAGCCTCCGAAGCCAACTGATAGCTCCTGTTAAAGTCAGCAGGAGATACATCCTTTTTTTTGGGCTGGTACTCAAGGTGGTCGGTAATGGAGATGGCATCCAGTCCATCACGGATGGCTTCCTGCACCCGAATGTTTGGCCAGACATTTCCATCTGAAAAAACCGTATGCATATGCAAATCGCATTTAAGGGTGACGTATCCTGGAATATCAGGAAATTCAATGGCGCGACTATGATCTTGTGCCACTGCGTTTTGAGTGAAAAATGGTCCGGCAGATATACAAACAACTGCGAGTATCCTTGCGATTTTAGCTAGTGAAGTTTTCATGTCCTTAAAACTAGTAAAAAGTATGGGAGTCATAAAAATATAAAGTTAAATTAGCAGATACCTTAGACTATTTAATAGAAAACCCCTCAATGATCAAAAAAAACATAAGGCAGAACATCCTCAATGACCTGGGATCTGAAAAAACAGAATTTGATATCCTTGTAATTGGGGGAGGCGCAACCGGCGCGGGAGCAGCTCTGGAAGCAGCCACCAGGGGATATAAAACCCTGCTCCTTGAGCAATCCGATTTTGCAAAAGGGACTTCAAGCAGAAGCACCAAACTGGTTCATGGAGGAGTGAGATACCTGGCCCAGGGTAACCTATCACTGGTTTTGGAAGCTTTAAGAGAGCGTGGCAGACTTAAGCAAAATGCGCCTCACCTGGTTAAGGATCAGTCTTTTGTGATTCCATGCTATCAGTGGTGGTGTGTTCCCTTCTACACCATTGGATTGACACTATACGATCTGTTGGCCGGAAAGCGAAGTATAAGCCGATCCGTTCCACTCTCTAAACAGGGAGTTCAAAGTGCACTTCCTACCCTAAGAAAAAACAATTTAAGGGGAGGTGTCAGGTATTATGATTGCCAGTTTGATGATGCCAGATTGAACTTAAATCTCTGCCAGACTCTGTTTGAACATGGAGGCCTGGCTTTGAACTATATGGTAGTGGATGGTCTGACCAAAAAAAACGGAAAGGTAAATGGAGTGAAAGCGACGGATGTGGAAACGGCTCGTGAATTCGTGATTGCTGCCAAATCTGTGATCAATGCCACAGGTGTATTTGTGGATCAGATACTTCAGATGGAGGACCCCAAGGCCAGGGAGGTTGTGAAGCCCAGCCAGGGAATACACCTGGTCATGGATCCGGGCTTTCTGCAAGGCAAAGAAGCACTGATGATTCCTAAAACCTCTGATGGCAGGGTTCTCTTCGCTGTTCCATGGCACAACAGAATCGTAGTGGGAACCACCGATGTAGAGAAGGAGGTAGCTGATATTGAGCCTCTTGCAGAAGAAGCGGAGATAAATTATATACTGGAAACTGCCAAGTTATACATGACTGAACCACCTGGGCGTGCTGATGTATTAAGTGTTTTTACAGGCTTACGTCCGCTGGCGGCCCCTTCGGCTGAGGGTAAGAAAACCAAGGAGATTTCGAGGGGTCATAAAATCCTTGAATCCAAAGGAGGGCTTATTACAATTACAGGAGGAAAATGGACCACCTACCGAAAAATGGGCGAAGATGTAGTAGATGTGGCTATTTCCCGCGCGGGTCTTCCAAAAAACAAGTCTATAACAAAAGACCTGAAAATACATGGATATCAGGAGCATACAGATTTATCAGATCCCCTTTACTGGTACGGGAGCGACCGGATGATTCTTAATGAATTGATTAGAAAGGATCCGGAGATGGGGGAGGTTCTCAGTGAAAAACTACATATCTATAAAGCACAGGTGGTATGGGCAGCGAGGGAGGAGATGGCCCGTACCCTGGAAGACTGCCTTTCCCGTCGAATCCGTGCGCTTCAACTGGATGCAGCTGAGAGCATCAGGATTGCCCCCAGGGCGGCAAAGATCATGGCCCAGGAATTGGGCTACAACAAAGGCTGGATCGATCGACAGGTGCAGGAATTCACCGAACTGGCCTCCAACCACCTCCTAAACTAATCACCAATCACCAATCACCAATCACCAGATTATGAAATATATCCTTTCAATCGATCAGGGCACCACCAGTTCAAGGGCCATAGTCTTTAATCATTCCGGCAGAATAGCAGGTCTGGCTCAGAAGGAGTTCAAGCAGATATTTCCCACTCCAGGCTGGGTGGAGCATGATGCTGAGGAGATCTGGGACTCTCAGTTGCAGGTGATCCATGATGCGCTTAAATCAGCAGATATTACAGCCGAAAGCCTGGCGGCCATCGGCATTACCAATCAAAGAGAGACTGCCGTGGTGTGGGACCGGAAATCGGGAAAGCCCCTGTGCAATGCCATAGTTTGGCAGGATCGCCGTACAGCAGGATTCTGCGATCAACTAAAGACCGACGGGCACGAAGAGATGATCCGGCAAAAGACCGGATTGGTGATCGATGCCTATTTCTCCGCCAGCAAATGGAAGTGGATTCTTGAGCATGTCCCTGGTGCAAAGGAGAAGGCTGCGGCTGGCGAGCTTGCTCTGGGAACTGTTGATTCCTGGCTGATTTGGAACCTCACTGCAGGGAGGGTGCATGTGACCGATGTGACCAATGCCAGCCGCACCATGTTGTTCAATATCAATACCCTAACCTGGGACCAGGAATTGCTCGCTCTATTTGGAATTCCCGAGAATATGTTGCCCGAAGTAAAATCCTCGTCAGAAATCTATGGGCATACCGCAGCCGGGATTCTATCGGATTCAATTCCCATTGCAGGGATTGCGGGTGATCAACAGGCTGCCACCTTTGGACAAATGTGCCTTTCTCCTGGTTCGGTAAAGAACACCTACGGTACGGGTTGTTTTATTCTTTGCAACACGGGTGAGCAACCAGTTCTGTCCAAGAGCAAGCTGGTGACTACCATCGCCTGGCAGCTAAATGGCAAGACCACCTATGCACTGGAGGGCAGTATTTTCATCGGTGGAGCAGTGGTCCAGTGGTTGCGCGACGGTCTGGGTTTAATCAGCAAATCGGAAGATGTGGAAGAACTGGCCAGCAGGGTTGAGGATAGTGGAGGAGTCTACTTTGTACCCGCATTTACCGGACTGGGAGCACCTCACTGGGATCCCTATGCCCGAGGTATGATTGCTGGTCTGACCCGGGGAGTCACTTCCGCTCACATTGCAAGGGCTGCACTGGAGAGTATCGCCTTCCAGGTATATGATGTTATAAGCGCCATGGAGGAGGATGCAGGAATCACCATCAAGGAGTTGAAGGTAGATGGTGGAGCCGCTGTAAATGACCTTCTGATGCAGTTTCAGGCCAATCTCATTGGAATTCCTGTAATTCGCCCGGAGACCATTGAAACCACAGCTCTTGGAGCTGCCTACCTGGCCGGACTGGCTGTTAAATTCTGGTCTGGTCTGGATGAGATTGAGAAGCAATGGGCCATGGACCGTACATTTAACAGTGAAATCTCACAGAAGAGCCAGGAGGAGCTGAAGGCGGGATGGAACAAAGCGGTATTCCGCTCAAAAAACTGGGAATCAAACCATTAACAATTAACCAATCACTATTAACCAATCACTATTCACCAATCACTATTCACCAATCACTATTCACCAATCACTATTCACCAATTATGAATGAAATCATCGCAGAATTTATCGGAACATTTCTATTGATCTTATTGGGGAACGGGGTGGTCGCCAATGTGGTCCTTAAGGACACCAAAGGACATGACGGAGGATGGATTGTTATCTCACTGGGGTGGGGACTGGGGGTGTTCGTAGGTGTTGCTGTGGCCGGTCCCGTTTCAGGTGCGCATATCAATCCAGCGGTTACCCTGGGCCTGGCCATCTCAGGAATGTTTTCTTGGAGTCAGGTTGTTCCTTTTATCCTGGCACAAATGGCAGGAGCCGCCCTGGGAGCATTTACTGTATGGCTCTTTTACAGGCATCACTTTAACCGCACAGAAGATGCAGGTGCGCAACTGGGTTGTTTTGCCACTGGGCCAGCCATCCGAAAACCAGTGAGTAACTTCATCAGTGAGGTGATTGGCACCTTTGTATTGATTTTTGTGATTCTCTATATAGCAGAGCCTTCCCTTAGCCTGGGTGAAGAGGGGGATGTAAACATCGGGCTGGGAACCCTCGGGGCACTGCCTGTAGCCCTTCTGGTAACAGCCATTGGCTTATCCCTTGGAGGAACCACAGGTTATGCCATCAATCCGGCTCGTGATCTTGAGCCCCAGGATCATGCATGCCATTTTGCCCATGGATCACAAAGGAAGCAGCGATTGGAGTTATGCATGGATTCCGGTATTGGGTCCATTCTTAGGGGCAGTAGTGGCTGCAATTCTATACCTGCTTCATGGAATACTGATCGGCTGATGTTTATTCACAATGCAATGCTTCCACCGGGTTAATCCTTGCGGTACGGATGGCATGGTATAATACAGTGAGGATAGCCACCATAACGGTCACCAGGGCCGTTAGTATAAAGAGATCTGCCTTAAGCTCAATTCTAAAAGAAAACTCATTGAGCCACTGGCGTGCAATATACCACACTGTGGGGAGTGCAATCACCAGGGATATAATGATATAGAGTGAGAAATCACGAATCATCATCAGGGTGATCTGCCGTTCCATGGCGCCCATGGTTTTGCGGATTCCAATCTCCCTGGTGCGTCGCTGCGCTGTAAATGAAGCAAGCGCAAACAGGCCCAGCGAGGCAATAATGATGGCCACCAGGGTAAATATTTTCAACAGGGTAGCCATGCGTTCCTCGGTCCCATACATGTCGTCAATTACATCATTTACATAGGTGTATTCGAAGGGATACTGGGGGAGGATCTCTGCCCATTTTTCTTCAATAAATGCCAGACCTTCCTGGGGACTCTCATCTGCCAATCTGATCACCATGCTCAATAAATTATCGGCAGGCATGGGCGCCAGGGCCATGGGTTCGATCTCATTACTCAGAGGTTTGAAATGGTAATCTTCCATGACCCCTACAACTTGCCCTTCTATGCCCATAAATGTGAGTTCCATTCCCACCACCTCATCTTTTCCAATTATATTAGCCAGTGTTTCATTCAGGATCCAGTTGGCTGTGGTGTCGCGGTACATATCCGACGGAAATTCTTCCGTAAAATCTCTTCCAGATTGCAGCACAATGCCCATTGTTTTCACAAAGTCATAATGAACACCTGTAAAGGAGACCAGTACATCCTGTTCCGGATCCTTCCCTTCCCAGTTTATTCCGCTGGAGTTACTCCCTATGCGATAGGGGGCCTGCATGGATGCGGTGGTGCTGAGCACCGATGGACTTTGCATAAATTCTTCCCTTAGCATCTCATAGTGTTCATTGAGGTTGCCCCTGAGTGCCACATGCACCAGGTTGTTCTTATTAAAGCCCAGCTCGGCATTCCTCATATAGGTTAGCTGCCTGGAGGCCACCATGGCACCGGTGATCAGAAGCACAGCCAGAGAGAACTGGAACACCACCAATACTTTGCGAAGCAGGCCACTGCCGGTTCTTGAATCTGACTGCTCCCTGATGGCAGTTAATGGTTTCAGGGCTGAAAGGTATAAGGCCGGATAACTGCCCGCAAGAAAAGTGGTAATCAGAAGGACTGCTCCAATTCCGAGGATAAACTGAGCACTGAGCAGTCCAGAAGGCATGATGTCCTTTCCCGAGATCAGGTTGAACTTACCCAGAAGAAGCAATACCAAACAGATAGCCAGTACAACGGAAATGGAGGTCTGAACAAAAGATTCGAACATGTGCTGCCTGATGAGCTGCCCCCTGGCAGCCCCATTTACCTTACGCAGACCGATCTCTTTGGCCCGTATGGATGACCGGGCCGTGGAGAGGTTCATAAAGTTGATACAGGCAATCAGAAGCACAAAAAGGGCAATGGCTGAAAAGATATAGACATACATAATGGCTCCCGGCGACTTACCAAATCCAAAGTAGGAGTGAAGATGGATTCCCGATAGCGGTGCCACTGAAAAGTCGATGGTGTTGTTCTCCTTATAGATGTTGGTTACTTCTGTAATCTTTCGGTTCACTATGGTATCCACACTGCCTTCCTGGAGCTTTACCATGGTCTGGATGGAGTTACTTCCCCAGTTGGTGCTGTAATAAGGCTGTGATTCAATGTAGTGCCAGGGAAATAAAATATTGAAGCCTATCACAGAGTTCTTTGGTAGTTTTTCCAGGACACCCGATATCACATATTCATCCTCCTGGTTCACCAGGATGGAGAGTCCCACAGGGTTTTCATCTCCGAAATATTTCTTTGCGACTTCTTCCGTAAGGATCAGGCTTTTGGGATCTCTCAGTATACCTTCTTTGTTTCCATACTTAAAGGGGAATGTAAACATTTCGAAGAAGGAGGAATCAACGGCCAGAATCCCATTCTCAAAGAATTTGTTCTCTTCGTAGGTGAAGAGTTGTCCTCCACTGTACGCCAACCTGCACTGCTCAACGATCTCCGGTACTTCATCCTTCCAGACCGGCCCCGATACATGAGGGGTTACGTTCACGTGGTAGGGCTCAGCATCGGAGTAGTATTGGTCTTCCTCCACCCTGAAGAGTTGTTTGAAGTCTTTGTGAAACCTGTCATAGCTAAGCTCATTCTCTACCCATAGGAGCATAAAAAGGGCACAGGCAAGGCTGATGGAGAGTCCGGTTATATTGATAAGAGTGATTCTTCTTTCTTTGAATAGCAGTCTGAAAGTCTGCTTGAGGCGTTTAAAGTACATGTGGGAGCAATTTTTTATAAAAGACGAATCAACTTTCCCGATATTACAGATTCAAAACATTAAATTTGACATTATTTTCAAAAACGTTCAATATGAAGAGGGATATAGATCTATTTGCTTTTATCGATCATGAGCACAACCGACAGAAAAGAGGAATCGAACTGATCGCGTCAGAAAACTTTGTGAGTGCACAGGTGATGGAAGCCACGGGCTCATGCCTGACCAATAAATACGCGGAAGGTTACCCGGGACATCGTTACTACGGGGGATGTGAAGTGGTTGATGAGGTGGAGCAACTGGCCATCGACAGGCTATGTCAGCTTTATGGAGCGGAATATGCCAATGTGCAGCCCCATTCCGGAGCGCAGGCCAATATGGCTGTATTCCTTACCGTTCTTCAGCCAGGGGATACTTTTATGGGACTGGATCTGTCCCATGGAGGACACCTTTCACATGGATCACCGGTAAACAGTTCGGGCATTCTCTACAGGGCTGTTTCTTATGGACTGGATGAGCAGACAGGTCGTGTGGATTATGATCACATGGAAAAAGTAGCCCTTGAGGAGAAGCCAAAACTGATTGTGGGAGGGGCTTCAGCCTATTCCAGGGAGTGGGATTACAAACGAATGCGTTCCATCGCTGATAAGATTGGAGCATTATTGATGATAGATATGGCCCACCCGGCCGGAATAATTGCAGCCGGTTTGCTGGATAATCCGCTTAAGCATGCGCATATAGTGACATCAACCACCCATAAAACACTCAGGGGACCAAGGGGAGGGATTATCCTTATTGGAAAGGACTTTGAAAATCCCTGGGGAAGAGCCACAAAAAAAGGAGTGGTCCGTAAGATGTCTTCACTGATTAATTCTGCTGTATTTCCAGGGATTCAGGGAGGACCCCTGGAGCACATAATAGCAGCCAAGGCTGTATCCTTTGGAGAGGCACTGACCGATGAATTTAAGGCTTATCAGAAGCAGGTCAAGAGAAATGCCACTGTGATGGCAAAAGAGTTCATTAAGCAAGGGTACAAGGTTGTTTCTGATGGGACCGATAACCACTCCATGCTCATCGATCTTCGGACCAAAGTGGAAGATATCACCGGAAAACAGGTGGAGAAAATCCTGGTGGAAGCAGATATTACGGTGAACAAAAATATGGTTCCCTTCGATTCCCGGTCTCCGTTTCAAACCAGTGGAATCAGGGTGGGTACCCCCGCCATCACCACAAGGGGTGTTAGCGAAGAGCTTATCCCGAACATTGTGGGAATGATAGACCGGGTGATCACCAATATTGATGATAAACCCATTATAGAAGCTGTGCGACATGAAGTAAACGAACTGATGGCAGATTATCCCATGTTTGCTTCATTCTAATCCCATGGAGTGGTATCTCTATTTGGTCGTAGTTGCCGTAGGAATAGTGGCGGGAATCATCAATACACTGGCAGCGGGGGGCTCCCTGCTTACCCTGCCGGTACTTATGGCGCTGGGGCTTCCTCCCAATATGGCCAATGGGACCAATCGAATTGCCATATTCCTGCAAAATGTGGTGGGTGTCAGGCAGTTCCATAAGGAGAAGGTGATGGACTTCCCTTCCGGTTTTAGGGTGGGGATTCCAGCCGCTGCGGGGGCCATTGCCGGAGCTTTTATCGCAGTAAATCTGAATGACGAGGTGATGAAACTGGCCATCGCAGGCGTGATGATCCTGGTCTTCTTTCTGATTTTATTAAAACCCAATCGTTGGATCAACAGCCACGAATCACATCCCCCAATCCCATACTGGGTACAGGTGATCGTCTTCTTTTTTGTGGGGGTTTACGGGGGATTTATACAGGCAGGGGTAGGATTCTTTCTGCTTACCAGCCTGGTTCTTGGCAGCGGATTTGAACTGGTAAAAGCCAATGCCCTCAAATTGCTGATTATACTACTGTATACCCCCCTTGCACTCCTGATCTTCTTTATGAATGGAGATGTAAACCTCTGGATTGGACTGGTGCTGGCGGTTGGGAATATGACCGGAGCCTGGATAGGAACAAAAATCGCCGTGAAATGGGGGGCCGTATTGATACGCTACTTTGTTCTGGTGGCCATTCTTGTGGCCTCTACCAAACTGATCCTGGATGCTTTTAAGGTACTATAGTGTATCTGATCCATCCGGTTTGCTGGTAGCTGGCATTCTGGTCGACTGAGAACTTACTCTTTTTAGCAGCTTCAACCACCATTTCCCAAATGCATTTATCCTGGTAAGTGGCATTTAATACAGTGGCACTGATCACCTTCCCCTCCTTATCCACCACGATCTCTACCTTAACTTCAATTTTCTGGGTTACCTCACATCCTGCCACATTAGGTAAGGGGAGTCTACCTATGGCATTTCTGGAGCCAAGTCCAAAAGTGGGGCTATTCCCCAGACCACCTCCAGTACCGTAATTATCTGCATCCGGACTGCCGGTGGTTACTCCCTGGTTGCCATCTCCTTCGGTAATGCCCTCGCCGCCTTCAGTCTCACCCACGCCCTGGTTGCCAAAGGCACTCTGGCCTGCATTGCTCAACCGGTCAGCCTGTGCCTGACGCTCTCTTTCAATACGCTCTTGTTCTTCACGGGCCTCTCTTTCGATGCGTTCCTGCTCAAGACGCTCTCTCTCCAATTCTGCCAGGCGCTCTCTTTCGATTCGTTCCTCTTCGAGACGCTTCAGTTCTTCAGCAGTGGGCTTCGGATCCTCTTTAACCTGCACCTCTTCCACATCCTGGGTGTTATCCACCGGAGTGGGATCGGGTGGGGTATAGGTCTCCACAACTTCCTCCTGCGCAGGCTCCGGGATTTCCTCAATGAATTCAGGAGTCTCTTCAACTATAGGCTCGTCGGGTTCACCTGCCTGCTGATCATCACCCATGGGCTCAAAATCACCCAGACCGGTTTCATCGGTGCCAAAATTGACAAGAATGCCCTCTTCCTCCGGGGGGGGGTCGGGGAAAGTGAGCCCGGCAAACACCAGCAAAAGAATCAGCAGTGTGTGATAGACAATAGTTGCTATGAGGCCTCTTCTATTGAGCTTCATGATTGAAAGATTTCATTCAGTTGGATGGCTTTGTACCCAGGATCACCTTATATCGGTTTCGTTTGGCGATATCCAAAAATGCAAATACTTCATCCATATTCAGGTCCCTGTCGGCATTAAGCCTTACTGTGGGGGCTTCTCCGTAACTTTCAAGTTTTTTCCTCAATACACTTTCAAGTTCACCAATGCCATACGACTGGTCGTCTACATAGATGGTTTTATCCAGATCAATGGAAACCACAAGTACCGGATTGGATTGTGTCTGGTTGTTACTCTCCGGTAATTGTACATTTTGCGAGGCAGGAACCACCAGCGTGGAGGTAATCATAAAAAAAATGAGCAGCAGAAATACGATGTCGCTCATTCCCGACATCGAAAAGTTTTTATTGGTCTTATTTCTTGACTCAATGGCCATTATAACTGTTTTAATACAACGGTGTAATTCCTTTCAGCTGCCACATTCATAACTTGTACGGCATCTCCCACAGAGACAGCCGATGAAGTAACCACTTTAATGGTGGGTTCGGTCAATCCCTCTAATCTGGATTCCAGAATCGCACCAAGCTCTTCCAAACTCACTGTTCTGCCATCCACAGTGATGCGACTGCCACTATGAATCGTTACCGTAGGGATTGTGGACTCCGATTGAATGGTCACCTGCCCCTTACTGGGTAAAAGCATCTTCAAGGCATTGGGAGCAATAAGCGTGGAGGTGAGCATAAAAAAAATCAACAATAGAAATACAATATCGGACATTCCCGACATGGCAAAATTATCAAGTACCCTGTTTCTGGGTTTTAATGCCATGGATCTCTATTTTGCAGGTTCGTTAAGCAGGTCAATAAACTCGGAAGTTCCGGCCTCCATGTTATTAATTACCTTATCTACTCTGGCAACCAGAGAGTTATAGGAAAAATAAGCGATGATCCCTACAATCAGACCAGCCACAGTGGTGATCAATGCTGTATAAATACCACCCGAAAGCTGCCCCACATTAATATTATTTCCTGCGGTAGACATCTGGTGGAAGGCCTGAACCATACCTATGACGGTTCCCAGGAATCCGATCATGGGAGCTCCACCTGCTACCGTTGCCAGTGTGGGCAAACCCTTCTCTAATTTATAGATCTCCAGACGGCCCACATTTTCAATGGCTGCATTCACATCATTCAAAGGGCGACCGATCCTGCTGATCCCTTTTTCAATCATTCTGGCCACCGGATTATCTGTGGACTGGCAGAGAGCCTGAGCCGATTCCACTTTGCCCTCCATGATATAGTCTTTTATGCGGTTCATAAAATTCTGATCCACTTTGGCTGCCTTTTTAATTGCAAACCATCTTTCGAAGAAAATATAGACAGCCACCAGACTAAGAAGGACAATGGGTAGCATCACCCAACCACCCTTTAGTGCGATATCGATAAATGATTCAGTGGAAGTGCCTTGTACAGCACTGGTATCCAGATTGGTAACCTGAAGGAAAATCAAGCTTTTCATGTGTTATAAGTTTGCGTCGAATATATAACAAATAACGGGATATACTCCGATGTAGTATACCCCGTTATTAAAGATTTGCTCCATTTATTAACAGCTAGTACAGCAGCTTCACTTGTATGATGTATGCGCCTGCACCTGCCAGATAGCCTAGCAGAGCCAGAAGAGAAATGCGTTTCATGTACCAGATGAAATCAATTTCTTCCATTCCCATGGCAGCCACTCCGGCAGCTGAACCAATAATCAAGATGCTCCCACCGGTACCCGCTGTGTATGCAAGAAACTCCCAGAATATGCCATCCTGCACAAAGTTCTGGGCATAGGCCAAGGCTTCAGGATCGTTGATGAGAGCCAGAGAGGCAGCATCTTCGATGGGATGCATTCCCATGGCTCCTGCCATAAGCGGCACGTTATCTACAATTGCAGACAGAATCCCAATGGCCAGGTCAATGGCATATACATTGCCCAGGTTCTCATCCAGCCAGGTAGCAAGAACTGTAAGCTGACCTGCACTCTGAAGAGCTGCGACAGCAGATAGAATTCCCAGGAAGAAGAAGATGGTAGGGGTGTCTACCTGCTTGACAATGTTGATCACCTTCAATTTCTTCTTAATTTCAGCAGATTTATTGGCGTGTATCAGTTCAGTAACCAGCCAGATGATGGAGAGTGAAAGCAACATTCCCATATAGGGGGGCAGGTGGATGACTGTTTTAATGACGGGTACAAATAACAGACCACATACTCCCATAATCAGTATCAGCTTGCGTTCTCCCAGTGTGGTATAGATTTTTTCATTTTCATCTATTTCAGGTCTTTCCACGTTTCCTTTCATGGTAAAGGAGAGGACCGCAAGAGGCACAACCATGGTAATGATACTTGGGAAGATCACATGCCTAATAATGCTCCCGGCTGAAATCTGGTTGCCGATCCAGAGCATGATGGTGGTCACATCTCCAATGGGAGACCAGGCGCCACCAGCATTGGCCGCCAGTACAATCATAGAGGCAAAGAACCACTTGGTCTCCTTATCCTTTATCAGTTTTCTGAGCAGGGCAACCATCACGATGGTGGTGGTCAGGTTATCCAGGACAGCAGACATAAAGAAGGTAAGAATGCTGAGAATCCAGAGTAGCTTGGTCCTTTTTGTGGTATGAATCCAGTCGGTGATAATATTAAATCCATCGTGCTTGTCAATGACCTCCACTATGGTCATGGCTCCAAAGAGGAAGAAGAGGATCTCAGAAATCTCCCCCAGGTGATGAATGATCTCCTTATCCACTATAAAGTGTCTCATCTCTTTGATTCCTGGCTCCCCGTGTCCATGACCGTCATGGATATAAGAATTCCAGGCCTCACTGAGTCCAGCTGTGAAAATATCAAATGCCCCAAAAATATAAAGGACCCACATCAGTGAACCGATCATTAATGCAGGAACCGCCTTGTCAACGCGCAGTGGATGTTCAAGGGCTATAGCAAGGTAACCCAGAACAAAAACGACAACCATTATACTAAACATGAACTAAAAAATAAATTGTTGGAAGTTGGTAAGCCGCAAATGTAGCTAAGTTTACTTTTCTAAATCAGACTCTTCTGACTTTTTCTTTCTCTTTTTTCGGTTGGACAAGCCCTCCTTGTAGCGCCTTCTTAGCTGCTCAAAACTATTAAATTCTTCCTGGTAGGAAATCCCCACTCCCTGCTTGTATGGAGCGGTTTCATAGAGCAGTTCGTCCCTGGCCCTGTTAAAGGCAAGTAAACTCACATTATCAGTTAATTTAAACTCAACATCAAAATCCCCCATAATATAGGGATTGTTGGCTGCTCCGCTGGAGGGATTGGTCTCCTGTCCTCCCACATCCACATTTCCGCTAATAATAATCCGGTCATTCAGCAATTGGGTCGATAGTGCCAGTTCCACCTGATCTCTTGTCACTTGATCACCTGGCCTGTAGTTGACCCCAATATCGAAGTCATCACTGATTTGTGAAAGCCAGTTGGTGAGCTGGTTGGAAAGCAGTTCACTTGCTGTTACCCCGGCCACACTGCTGTTCACACCTCCAATGTCTCCTCCACCATATCCTGAGACGCTGTAGAAATTATTGATCACAAGGAGAGATATAAACTGCTTCATCAACTCCTCCTCGGTCCTTGTGGCACTGGTTAGCAATTCACGGGTTTTGGCATCGGCAGTGGGTAATTCAATGCCTGTGGCAATAATCGGGGATTGCAATTCACCCAGAAGGTTGAGCCGGCATTCGACGGGGATGCGCTTTTTCAATTGCTCTGCTTCGCTTGGATCGCCTGGATAGAGGTTATAGGGAGCTGTTCGGGTGGTGTAAATGGCCTCCAGGTCAATGGTCGCATCGGTAGGTGATCCATTAAAAATGATCTTCCCACCCGGCTCAATCTCAAATCGTTTATTGATCACATTTTGAAGGGTAAATAGATAGTCCCCTTTCAATAATTCCACATCTCCAAACATAGTGAAACCGCTGGTCTGATCCAGAAGGATACGCAAATTGCCCTGGCCACTTGTCTCAATAATATCACCCAGCTTGGGATCGAAAATCATTTGAACCTTAGCCTCCTCCGTGATGTCCAGATCCAGCTCCATCTCGAGTCCCCCGACCTTTCTTGTATCCAATGGATCCGCCACCGTTTTCACTTCATTCTTAACTACAAAGGAGATGAAATCTGAAGATTGGACTTCCCTGGCTGTATAAAGGGGAAGATAAATGGCTGTATTCTCCTCTGTGGTGGCCTTAACACTTATTTTAATCGCATTGAATGGTCCGTTTATCCCCACATTCCCAGTGGCAAAAATGGAACCATATACAACATCGTTATCAAATGATGTTGTATTCAGACACATCAGGTTGTTGGCTTCAATATTTACATTGGTTCGAAAATCTTTGAAGTAGGAATTGGTCAGTGTTCCGCTTATGCGGGCTGAATTTCCTTGTTCATCCAGAACGACAAAATCTTCCAGGTAGACATTGTTGTGATAAATTCTGGCCTTATCGTTAAAGATATAGTGTGTATTAAGAAATGTGATGGTAGCTTCTCCCTGCTCCAAATTCAGGGTGCCATTCAGCTCAGGTTTATCAAGGGTCCCATCAAGGGTGAGGTCCACATCGACCGTGCCGCTTAGATCTTTAAGCCCTTTCTTAACATAAGGCTTGAGAGCCTGAAGTTCAATATCATCCATCTGTATGTCAAAATTCAAGCTACGGTTCTTGGGTGAAAAGGCCCCATCCACTTCCAGAATCTTTATGCCCTCAGCTTCAGAGATAAGTTGCATATTGATGGCTCCTTTCGTATCATCCCAATCGGCCTTTAACTGGGTTGTCCCAAACATCTGATCATTGAAAATTAGGGTATCTACACTCAGATCTGAAAAGATGTATGGAGTTCCATCCAGTTTTTGATAGTTGGCGTTTCCGCTAATATTCCCGGTTAGTTCTGCATTTAGTCCTGCCAGGTTTGACAAGTCGTTAAGGTTCATTTTATTAACCTCCAGGTTCAAAACCTGTTCTTCATGCGAAGAAATATATCCATCTGCGAGCAAGTACCTCTCCCTATTTTTCACCATCAGGCTGTCGATCTTAACATATTTTTTCCGCAGCAATACAGAGGACTCGGACAGACTCCATGGCTCATTATTGATTTGGAATTGGGTGGGGTGAATTTGAATCAGAAATCCCCTGTTCTCCAGGGAATCAGTTTGCAGAGTGCCGGTGAGATTAATCCGTCCCTTGAAACTGGGATCGTCCTGGTTATCCCAGAACATATCAAGTTGCGCAGTGTCATGGGCTGCCCGAAAAGAGAACTGGTGATCCACCAGGGAGTAAAATTTACCATAACTCAGACTGTCTGAATTAAAATTGAGCTGAAAATCATCTCCCCTTATCTCTGTCAATAATTCAACATTGGCCCACTTGTTCCCTTTGAATTGAAGGTCGGTAAATGTTCCGTAAGTAGTACTATTCGGCATCAGGGGATCAAATGTGCCTCGCAACTGGCTTTGATCTCCGATTTGAAGATCGGGATAAAAATAATTCAGAAGTGGATTTACGTGTTTAAAATCAAATTGGTAGGTAAAGCGTGTCAGGGAATCAATAAAGGGCTCATTCTTCAGATCCACATTCATGTATCGGTCCACCAGGTTATTGAAGGATAGAGGCAAACTTGAAAATTTGTATTTGCCCTGGATATGCGCATCGAAAATTTCCGAGTTCACAAGTATCTCAGAATAGTCTGGCGTATTGCTGGTTGAAATATTGAAGTCGTAGAGCTGGACTTGTGCATCACCCCTGGAAAACAAACTATTAACCACCCTCACCTCACCATTCAGTTCATCCAGGTTTTTCCCTGAAATATCCGTTTCAATCAGAAATGATGCAAAGGTATTGGGCTCCTCATTGCCGAGCTTAAGATAGTATGGACGGGCACGGGCCACATCGGCTGTGAAATTGTATACCGGGACGTCCCCCGAGAAATCCATCTTACCCAGGAAATCCATTTTTATATTGGGATCACTTATGCTTACCCCCCCATCAAATGTGTTGTTTGTAAATTCACCATCCAGGGTAATGTTGCTATACGCGTAGTGGTAAAATTCCAGGGAGTCGATGTTGCCTTCAAGCCTGGCCTCTATCTGCCCGTTGGTAATACTTCCATCCGTATTAACATCCATATCCAGTTCAGTGAGAAACTCTTCCTGATCCAGAAAGGCTCCCAATTTAAAATCGTTGGTTTTTAAGTGACCATTAAACTTTAATCGATTCGATGAGTCGGGTTTAAACGAGAGGTCCATCACCATTCTCCCCATATCGGTGCCAAGTAGCCCCGACGCAACGAAGTCATCCGGATAGCCGGTAAAACGACCCCTGAAATCCAGGTTGCCCAGGTTATACCAGGGGTAAAGCAGGTCCCTTTTGGTGTCCTGAATCTCTCCAACCAGGTCATTTAAAGCACCTGCAGATGTATTTAGCTCTCTGAAGTTCAATTCCAGAAAGGTGTTTTTAAATTGTGGCAAACCAATCATGACGAAATCAAATTCCAGGGTGCTGTTTTGATCAAAGGTCATGATCAGATCCTCGCCGCGAAGGTCGTTTAACTTCCCAAAAGCCTTTCCGTCAATATCAATATGATCAAGCATCCCCATGGTCGCGGAAGCATGGTAGGCAAGGTCTCTTATTTTCAGGGTGGATTGATTGGATTCAAAGACCAGGTCCACTTTTCTTGAGAAGTATTTGAAATCCCTGAAGTGCTCAAAATTGAATTTCAGTTCAGGAACATTCAGAACAGAGCCATCGGTTAATATATCTAAATCACTAAAGTGCATGTGGGTTTTGCCCAGGGACATGAAAGAGGTGAGTGAATTTATCTCAAAACCCGATTTCTCCCGTGTGGTCAGGGAGACAATATCCATGCTGACTGTATCCTTCTCGCTGATCAGGTCATCAACCTTAATTTGCAAATTCCCCAGGTGGTAATCGGTGAAATTGATCTCATTATCGGACTCTTTTTTTACCATTTTTGAGAGAGAAAACCGGCCGTCGATCATTTCAATTTTTGCGATATGCAACCTGGATTTTCGCTCCGGAGGAACATGTGGCTTATTTATCAAGTTTACGAAGTGCTTGATATTGACTACATTGCTGCTATCTATAACCAGGTTTAACCAGGCATTTTCGACGGTAATTTTTTTAATCTCCAATCCCTTCTTGCCTGAAAAAATCTGCTTAAGCCTCACCTCGGTAAGTTCCGAATAGATCAGGGTATCTCCGTGCATGTCTTCCAGGTAGAGGTCCTGAATATGAACCCTCTTGAAGAAGGAGTAGTTGATGGAGGAGAGCGAGATGGAGGTCATCAGCTCTTCCGACAATCGCTCAGCCACATATTTAGTGACCAGGGTCTGGACCTGCCTGTTTTGTAGAAATAGCAATGAGAGTGCAGGGATGGTTAAAAACACCATCACCACAATTAGCCCTATTTTCGCAATCTTTTTAATACTTTTACCTCTTCTTAAGATCAAACAAAACAAAAGTAATAAAAGTTGTCATGGGTACTGTAATTCTGGGGATTGAATCCTCTTGTGATGATACTTCTGCTGCAGTGATCAGGGACAGGGAGCTTCTCTCAAACGTGGTGGCCTCTCAGGATGTGCATATTCAATATGGGGGAGTTGTCCCTGAACTTGCCTCCAGGGCCCATCAGCAGAATATTGTTCCAGTGGTTGACAGGGCCTTGAAACTGGCTGGTGTTTCCAGGAAGCAAATTGATGCTGTGGCGTTTACCAGGGGCCCGGGACTCCTTGGGTCCTTGTTGGTTGGAACCTCATTCACCAAAGGGTTCACAGCCGCATTGGATATACCCATGATCGAAGTAAATCACCTTCAGGCCCACATTCTGGTGCATTTTATTCAATCGCAAGATGGGAGGGTACCCAAATTTCCATTCCTGTGCCTTCTGGTTTCGGGGGGGCATACCCAGCTAGTGGTAGTGAAAGATCCCTATGAAATGGAAATTATTGGCCGATCCATTGATGATGCGGCAGGAGAGGCATTTGATAAGTGTGCCAAATTACTTGGATTGCCCTACCCGGGCGGACCTCATTTGGACAGGCTGGCCTCCGAAGGCGATCCCCTGAAATATACTTTTAATAAACCCAGATTGCAGGGATTTGACTACTCTTTCAGCGGCTTGAAAACCTCTTTTCTCTATTTCCTGAGGGATCAGCTTAAAGAGAATCCGGGTTTTATTGAACAAAACAAAGCGGACCTGGCAGCTTCGCTTCAAAATACCATCGTTGCCATTTTGATGAACAAGCTCAGGAGAGCAGCAGCAAAAAAGGGAATTAATCAGATTGCGTTGGCAGGTGGAGTCTCTGCTAATTCCGGACTTCGAGGTGCCTTGGTTCTGGAGGCTGACAAAAGAAATTGGGACATTTTTATTCCTCCACTTAATTTCACCACCGACAATGCGGCCATGATTGCCATTACCGGATATTATAAGCATCTAAAAGGGGAATTTGCCTCTGAGGATGTTGCACCCATGGCAAAGATGTACTTCTGATCTATCCTATTGATAATATGTAATAAAATGAATCTGAATTGCATCCCGAGCATTCAAAATTTTACTATATTGTTAAGGCTTTAGTAGCAATGCCATGGATAAACTAGAGTTTCAACCTACTCAGAAAACACCATACGTATTGCTGGATCCGTCCGGTAAAATTAGATTCAAGGGTAGGTCTATCCCTGAGGATGTATCTCTATTCTATGAGGACATTCTGGACTGGATTATAGCCTTTGCTTCCTCACCGCCATCCCATACAGTCGTGGACGTTGAAATGGAGTACCTGAACAGTGGCACCTCCAAATATATGCTGAGGCTTCTAAAGAAACTTAAAGAGGTTGATAACGATGGTTATAACCTGAAGGTCAACTGGGTGTATGAGGAGGGCGATGATGATATTCTCGAAAGGGGAGAGTATTACGCCTCCATCCTCGACCTGGATATCAGTTTCATAGAGATTGAGTAGTCAATTCCAGCCGATTGGTTTTTCCCTATCTGTCTTGCCGCAGTATTGATGCCAGATGATTCCAGTAGGCCAGGTGAAATGCATGGGAATCGGTATCCTTAATAGATTCCTGGAAATTGATGGTGCTGTTGCAATTTTGAGGATGCTCGATGGTGGGATCAAAGAGGCCTGGTTTCTCCGGATGAAACTGAACACCCAGCACATGAGGATATTTGCCGTGTCTAATGGCTTCGATGATTTTTCCATCCATGGAAGTGGCCGCTACCACCCAATTTGCCCCAAGCCTCTCCAGGGCCTGATGATGGGAGCTGAGCACCAGGGGGGCTGTGTTACTCTTAAAGCCGATCCCTTTGGTGAGCATCTCATTCTTGTCCAGATTAACCCTGTGAAAATGGTAGGAAGTAGGAGCATCACAACCGGTATTTACCTTATCTGCATAATTTCGGTGCATCTGGTCCGGATCCCCATCAAGCAGATCTTCAGCACTCCAGATATTGTATATTTCAGTGGGGATATCCTGTACCATGGTGCCTCCGGTAGCCACGTTCATGGTTTGCATGCCCAGGCAGATTCCACTTAAGAGGTAAGTTTGGTTCTTTTCTAAGTAGGGAATCCAGCTCTTATCCTGGCTTCCACCCAGAAGGTGAAACAGGTAGGATAGTTCAAAGTAGTGGCGGTAGGGATCTGTAACCGATGTGAGCAGGTGAACCTTCTCCTGGTAGGTAACCGGAGGTATGTCGGGTCCGCCCATAAAAAGGGCGCCCTTGGATTTACTGAAGAGAGAGGTAAATTGCGGGGTACATGGATTTTTGGCATATATATTCCCTGGCTCCAGGGCACCTGACACCTCCATTAAACTAAAGGGTTCGGTGGGGTTCAGCCTCAAATACTCCATTGCTTTGTCATAGTCATAGCTTTCATATTCGTGGTACACCCCAAGGAAATGGGTTTCATCAAGAGCGAATATATCCTCCTCCAGAAGGTTCTGGATCACTTCCAGGTTATAGGCAGTGGGATGAAACAGCAACACGGTATCCTGACCGGATAATTGATTATTGGAAAAGTTTAAGACCAGGAGTGAGGCGATAAAAAAAAGGACCCTTTTCAATTTCATGTGATTTTATGTTACTTAAGCAATCCGGAAAGCATCTCCGCACACAGGTTCAAATTGTTCCGGGTTTCATCATCAAGGTTCTTGAATGCCACTTTGCCATTGGTGACATCCTGAAGGAAATTGGATGCAAGAATGGCCCTGGAATAGTTGTTGTCTTTTACGTATTCTGAGTTTCTTACAGTGATTCCTTCACGGACTTTAACTATGAATTTTTTAAAGTCAATGGTGGAAAAAAGATCCTCAGCATCCAGGAAATCCTCCATTAGTATCATCTGCTCCTTGGCCAGATCAATCTTGTTGTCAAATTGTTCCTTCATCAAGTTCCCATACACAAGCTGTTCCTGGGAATTTCCAAAATTGAGAATAATATAATCAATTCCCCATCCAATGAGGATATTAACCATGGTGGGTATGTTCTCTGCGCCTGAAGCGGGTAGGAAATAGCACTCTTTTTCAAAACCCGTAAGAGCCACAATGGCTTTCATAAAGTAAAAATTCGCAAGGTCCTTTACGATCACATTGTTGAAGGACTTTATGATCTCCTGCTGATTTAGTCTGGCACCCATGGTCGAATAGATGGGCGAAAGGGTATCCGCAGTGGCGGATTTGAGGGCCCGGGCACTGAAGACAACGGTTTCACTCTTCATATCATCCTCCACCGCCCTTTGTACCGCAAGGATGCGGTATAATTTATCCACATCAATCAGGTGAGGTGAATGGGTTGTATATATAATCTGAATCTGTTCGCTGATGTCATCAAAAACCTTTAATACATCTTCCTGTGCCCTGGCGTGCAGGCTCACTCCAGGCTCATCGATGAGCAGTACCTTGTTGCGCTGGCTCTTGTCCATGGCAGTGGCTTTTAGCTCCAGGAAGAAGGAGAGAAACCACCTTACTCCGCGACTTCGTTGTTTTGGGTAGAGGCGTTCCTTCTCATCTTTGATCCAGAATTCAATAAATGGCTTGCCGCTCTTGTCCGGATGTGTATGATCGTAATGAGAAAGCTCGAAGTTGATCTTGATCTTATTCTTTTTACCCACATTCTGTCTCCAGAAATCCTGAAAATTAAGGGTAAGCTCCCCGTTCAGGTTTTCGATTTTTTGTTTCAGGATGCGACTTGAGGGTTGTTGGAAAAAAGAATATTCAAGCCCTGTAATAGTCAGGAAGTTAATGGCAGCTTTATAACCTTCGGCCCGTTTATTGGCTTTAATAATATCTTCAAGGTCTATTCGATTGGGTAGGAGCGAGCTAAAATCTTCGAATAGCTCAAAATCGGGCAATATTTTGAAAATCTCTTCTGCAAGTTCACTGGAACTGTAATATTTATTTCTGGATTCATGCTCGGTCCTGGCAGCCGTTCTTGCACTTTCGATACTCATTCCTTCAAAAACCAATTCCAGCGTTATCATATGAATGCTATAGTCAGACTTTAGCTGAGCCAGTTCATCCTTAAGTCTCTCAATATCGGTACGAGAGATATCTTCTTTTATTTCTGCTGCTCTCTGCTCCTTTTCATTGGGAAACATCCCTGTCATCTGAAGCACCTTTTTTAACTGCTCCTGGGCATCAAGAAGCTCTTCTTTGCGAAGACCGGTTTGTTCTTCCAGCTCATTAAGTTTGTTGCAAACCTCCTGTTTCTCATCCAGTGCCTCAAGGATGTCACTTTTCTCTTCCTGTTTGGATTTCTTTTGCTCAAGGGTTTGATTGAGCTGCTCAAGCATCTCTTCCTCCTGTTCCAGCTCCTTTTTTAGATCCTCTTTTTTATCCTTTGCTGGAAACTTCCTGATATTGCGTTTGATTTCATTCATCCGGAGCCTCACCGACTCCACCTTCTCTTTGGTCCACTCCACCTCCTCATTGGCCTTATTCAGGTTCTTGGACGCCGTAGCTATCTCCCTTTTGAGATGCTCCAGATGTTCCAGGACCTTTATCTCCCGTTTCTTAATCTGGTCGTAGGTCTCGTTGTATATCTCCTGCAACTCATCGCCCATAACCATGTGAGAATCCATATCATCTTCCCATTTCCTTGAAATAGATATGGTTTCAACGGTATTGATTAACTTGCGGATCTCAGGATCGAGCCTCTTTTTATCGATCAGGTTTTCAATATCAGAAAACTGAAAGCTGAATTTACAGCTCACCAAGGGAAGTGAAAGGTCACTTCTGAGCATATCTTCAATGAGACGGCCATCATGGAATGCTTTCAAAGCCTCAAGCACGGATGTCTTGCCCGATTCATTCTGGCCAATAAGACTGGTAATGTTGTCATGTGCCAAAGCATGCCAGCCTGTATTTACTATTGATCTGAAGTTTTGTACTCTAAACGCAACTAACTGCATCACATAAGCTTTAAACGAATTTTATTCCAAAAATCAACATGTCGTCAACCTGTGGGGCATCTCCCTTCCAGGCAGTGATAACCTGGTCCAACTTCTTCTGTTGATCCTCCATGGACTTATCCGATATCTCAATGAGCAATTCCTTGTAGGGCCCGTATTTAAATTTCTTGTCATTGGGACCGCCAAATTGATCAGGATAGCCATCCGAAAATATGTATACGATATCACCGGGTTTAAGTTGCATTGTGTGATTGGTGAAAGAATTCTCTTCAATGGCATTGATTCCCACAGGCATTTTATCTGCTTTTATCTCAGTCAGTACTTTATTTCTAATGTGATAGAGGGGATTATTTGCGCCAGAATATTGCAGTTCCCTGGTCTTTGGATTAAATATACAAAGGGCCATGTCCATGGCATCCTTATTTTCTAGCTCATGGCCCCGCTGGTGAAGTGCTCTCATGACCCGCTCCCTAAGCAGGTTTAGAATTCTGCTGGAAGTGATGGGACCCCTGATGCTAAGTATTTCATTTAGAAATGAAATCCCCATGATACTCATCAGTGCACCTGGAACACCATGACCGGTACAATCACCTGCTGCTACCACCAGGTATTCCTCCTTGCGGGCACAGTAGTAAAAGTCGCCGCTCACTATATCCCTTGGCTTATGCAGTACAAAAAAGTCCTTAAGCATGTTCTCCATATAGCGCTGGTTGGGTAGCACCGCCCTCTGAATAAAACTGGCATATTTCAGACTTGCCATTAGCTCCCGTCGCTGATCAAGCAGTTTCTCCCTGGTGAGTTCAGATGTTTTCAATTTTCCTTGAGTCTTAATCCCATCACTAAAATGTCATCAATCTGGCTGATCTCTCCCATCCATCCTCTAAGAACTTTGTCCATAGCGGCACCCTGATCTTTCAAGGCAACGGATTGCAGTTCCAGGATCAGTTTTTTAAAGTTCTTAGACATGAACTTTTTCCCACGGGGACCCCCAAACTGATCAAGGAAACCATCCGAAAACATGTATATATTATAGCCCTCATCTTTGAAAGTGGAGGCAGTAAAGGGGGTGGTTTTCTCTGATATACCAATGGGCATCTGGTCGGCCCGGATCTGCATTAAAAGATGAGTGCTGTTATGGACCCAGCCCCTGGGAAGATCAAGGTCTTCTCCCTTGTTTAGTTTTGCTTTTTCGTTTCGCTTCAGTTTTCTCACCAGGTAGAGGGGATTGTATGCTCCTGAAAACTGGAATTTCCCTTTGGGAATATCGATGGATATCATGGCCAGGTCCATTCCATCTTTGGTGGTATTCCTGTCTATATTGTCAGATTGCCTCAGGGAGGTGATTACATGCTCTCTCAATTGGTCCATTATTTCATTGGTGCTGGTCACCTCTGATTTTATTACGATTTCATCCAGGAAGGTCATTCCAAGCATGCTCATAAAGGCGCCGGGGACACCATGACCGGTACAATCGGCTGCAACAATAAGCAACCTGTCATTTTTCGATCCAATCCAGTAAAAATCTCCACTCACAATGTCCCTGGGCTTAAATAGAATAAAATGCTCTATATGCTGTTCATCAATCAACTTTTCCGGAGGTAACAGGGCCCGTTGGATCCGGCTGGCATATTGAATGCTATCTGTTAATTCCTCTTTCTGTTTTCGGATTTCCATGGTTCTCTCCTCAATGATCCCTTCCAGACGAAGGTTCTCCTGTTTTAGGCGGCGTGTGTTTATGATGATGCCCAGATACACTATGAGCCCACCAAGAATCAGGTAGACCATATATGCCAGGAAGTGGGCATACCAGGGCCGAAGAATTGTAAAAGAGTAGGAGGCAGTCTGGCTCTCATTGCCGTATATATTTTGTGCCTTTACCTGCAGCCTGTAGGATCCATGGGGCAGGTTTGTGAATTCTTTAAACGGGGGCTTTGCCCAGGCTGACCAATGCTTATCAAAGCCTTCCAGTTTGTAACTATACGTGATCTCCTCCTCCTCCTCAAAGAACGGAGCTGCCCATGAAAATCCTACATTGTTAAAAGTGTATTTGATCTCTGGCTGCCTGGCTTGGGCATAATAGGTTCCATAGTAGAGCACTGAATCGGTATTCAGGGTAACTTTTCGTATCAATGTATGGAAGGGGACTGAATCATTCCTTTCAAAAGCTTTATTGAAGTGGTATAGTTTGTCTGATTTCCCAAACCACACCTCGTTCTTATCACTGCTGTAAATAATATCTGTGGAGGTTTTTGCAAGTCGTTGGAAAATCCTATCATGCTTCACCTCCAGACCAGAATCCCCATAGCAAGCCACCACTTCACTCCATCCGGAAAATTCATTTTCAAAGGAGTACCAGTAGTCCTTGTCATGATCCTGGTAGAAGGACATGATCAGATTTTTGCCAGGAGGAAGGACCAGGTTATGAAGGGTGTCGCGATAAATGGTATCACGAAAATAATTGTACCTGTAAAATCCATCCCTGGTGCCTATCAGGACCTCTTTTGTATCCGGATCAAGGAAGACCCGGTTGTTTTCGTCGGAGGGCAACCCATTTGCACTTTGAAAAAACTTCTTTGGGGGATCGTTTTTCTCATTGACATCAATTCGCACCACCCAATTGTCGGAACTGGTCCAAAGGAAACCATACTTGTCAATGATTTTATTGGTCAGCATCTCCTCCATAAACTCGTTTACACGCGATGCTTCAGTCCAGACACCCCGGTGATACCTGACACCCACAATCTGGTTAATACCAGTATAGAGGAGTTCTGAGTCACCGGGATCCTGGACAGCAAATAATCCGGCATACTCGGCCCGGTCAGCCATGTTATCAGGTGGATTCCGGATGAGCGTTCCCAGGATGGAAACCTGATTCCGCTGGTCGATGATGTAGGTCTTTAATTCGGAGGAAGCAATAAGAAATTCCCTGTTCCGAGAAGGTTTAAATATTAGCAGGTTACGAATTGCCACCCCCTCTGTGTCCTTTACCGGGATAAACTTCGTGGCTGTGGGGGATGAAGATTTGTAATAGAGCCCGTTAAATGTGGAGATATAGAGGCGATCATTAAAGGACTTTATATCGGTTACAAAATCTTCGAAACCGGATGATTCATTCAATACCCTGAATGGATTTGAGGGCTCCATTTTACTGATTCCCATATAATTGGTAATCCAAAGGGGGCTCGTATTCTCCAGCCGATCGTTGTAATAGGCATAGGTGGCATCTTCATCAATAAGATCTTCTTTTTTTGTAATAATCTCGGATGCTTCTCCCTCCCGGCTAAGAAGGACCACTCCATTGTTTATACTTGTTACGGCAAAGCCATCCTCGATGGCCTGGATATGTGTAATAATCCCGCGCAAAAAATATTCATTGAGCTCCTGGTGTAAAAAGGTTTCATCAATGCTTCCTTTTATGAAGTCAAACTGGAATAAGCCATACCCATAGGTACCTACAAGAAAATTTGACTCATCAAACTTTACAAGGCCGGTTACTAATTTATTTATAAAGAATTCTCCTCCGTGAATTAAATTAAAATGACCATTCTCATACTTCATCAGACCCAGTTCCCATTCAGAAAGATACAGGCTGCCTTCAATCAGAAAAGAGAAGTAGGCATTTTCAGGTAAATCTATTTTGTCTAGAGACTTTTCAGAGGGATCGTACACAAAGATTAAATTGAAACTGCAAAAATAAATCTTACCATGTCCATTATAGGTACTCCATACTTCGTCAAAGGAATCTTCCTCCTGATCAATATCCCCTGAAAGAGAGTGGTATTCAATGGACCCGGATGGGTTTGGCGCCAGGTAACCAAATTCAGAGTCTGCACCCACATAAACCACCCCATCCTCCCCTGTTACCATGGAGGTGATCATGGGATCCCTGGGAACGGGGATCCTTCGCCATTCCACTCCATCATACTCAAGTATTCCTTTGTTGTTATTGCCTACATAAATAATACCCCTGTGATCCTGGGTGATGCACCAGTTCTGTTCACTGCCTTTGGTGATGGAATGCTCGTAGTTGGTGATGATGGGAACCCCGTTCTTATTTGGCTGGGCCCATAATATCCCGGTGGAAAACAGAATCAGTAAGGATGTGATTACAAAAGTTCTAAAAGCCATGTGTTCTTTCAATTGACCCTAAAATATTGAAAATATATGGTTATGCTTCTAAGAATCTTCTCTTTTTATAAGGTCTGGGTGTTATTTCAATAAACGGACATCCAATATGCCTCCTTTTACAATGTAACACAGGAAGCCACAATCCGTCGATGCATCGGACAGGGACATTTCATCGGCATCAAAGGCCACTATTGTTTTTTTTCCCGATTTATAGGTGGCAGCTACCGTATAATCCCGGTTCATCTCCGAGTATAAATAAAACTCATCGGTGGTGGCTGTGTCCTGCCAGTCAATCTCTCCATTTTCATAATCACCCTTGTAAAAGGTTAAGGGAACAGAATCGTTTTCAGCATCAATGGTGACATAGATAATCAGGTTGGCGCTGTCGGGCATGTATCCATAGCAGTCGTTGCAATTCACTTCAAACATCCAGTCTTCAGTTTCGCATCCCAAAAAGTTACCAGAAACAAAAACCAATAGCAGAACTGCTACCCGCAAGGTGATCCATACCTTTGAACGACTAATATTGAATTTCCTTATAAACATGTGTCCCTTTCTTATAAACTATCCTGGCGAACAGGGTAATATTGATTTTCCATGGCTCTTCAAGGAGGGTGCCATAAGTGTAACGTTCTGGTCCTGCTTTCATGCCAGCATATCGACCTTTCATATAAACACCTCCCGACAGGGCCACGGAGTAATGGAATTTTGTATGATCGCTGGTCCCCCTGAAATTGGGCATGGAAAGCATTCCATAGATTCCGGCATAGAGCCCATATTCTATATTTGACTTATCCCGGGCAAGCTTGAAGTTTTTTCCTGCTCCATGGGTCCAGACCCATCTGGTTTCTCTGTATTGATGGAGCAGGTTATCTTCTATCTGAACCTGTACCTTTCGGATGGTGGGGCGAAAGTCTGCCCCTGTTTCAGCAAAAAAGCCAAATTTGTCATCCACCCAGGAAAGTCTTACCTGCATCATATGTTCATTGTTCCGAAAGGAGTTCCCCCATGCCAGCTGAAACTCTGAAAAATCCAGCCGTTTGGTGGGTTCTGCACCTTTCTCCTTTAACTTTCCCAATATGATTTTTTGATTTTGTTTCAAGGCCAGATCGTAGAGATTCTGTTTTGCTGTGATCAAATGATTTACATTGGCCCCGCTGTCTATCAATATCAGGGCAGCACTGTCCTGTTTAAACCTTATGGCATGAGCCAATGGGGTATAGTTATCTTCGTTAACCTTTTCAATATCAGCTTCATACTCTAAGAGTAGCTGAATCATCTCCCTGTTCCCCAGTTGTGCGGCAATCATCAATGGCGAGTTAAGCTCTTTATCGGGGATATCGGGATTTAATCCATTTTGAAGAAGTACATCTGCAGTCGCCAGGTTCCCAAAAAATACAGCCGTCATTAATGGAGTATTTCCTTCTCTGTCAGTCAGGGTATCTGATGCTCCATAAAACAATAGCAAATCAGCGATTTGGTAATCATCGATGGCGGCAGCATAGATCAATGGACTGCCTTTCACGTCGTCCTGGTGATTGGGATTTGCTCCTTTTTGCAGAAGGAAGTGGGCCAATTCGAAATGCTGATTAAGCACAGCAACCAGCAGGGGAGTAGTTCCTTCCACATAGGTGAGTTCCAGGTCAGCTCCATTCAGAACAAGTAGCCTCACCAGCAAGGAATCTCCCATTTCGGTGGCAAACATCAGTGCTGTCATCCCTCCGTCAGCCCTGGAGTTTGGGTCGGCGCCTCGCTTGAGTAGCATGAATACATTGGAGGGATGATTCTGTATGACCGATTCCACCAGATTCCAGCTATCATCGCCTGCCTTGAAGTAGGAGGTGTCTGCAGGCTCTGTAAGGTCCGGTGACTGGGCCCTGGAAATTAGTCCGGAGAGAAAAGCCAGCATCAGACTTAGAGCCATCGTCCGCATCATTATCCTGAAGTCTTGACTATCCACCAGATTTCTTAACATTAAAACCTTTCTCTTTGAGAAGTGTGAGTACCCTGTCCCTGAAGTCTCCCTGAAGAAGGATCTGCCCATCCTTGGCCGAACCCCCAACACCGCATTTGCTTTTCAGTTCTTTCCCCAGTTCTTTCAGATCATTCTCGGTGCCCACAAATCCTTCTATCAGTGTAACGCTCTTTCCTTTTCTATTTTTCCGGTCCAGCTTCACATAAAGCTTCTGCTGCTTTGGATCTGCGGTGACCTGCTCCTGCTTACCATCTGTCTCAAAATCGTAATCCTGGTTTGTGGAGTAGACCACTCCAAGCCGTTTCTTCCAATCATTTTCCATGGCCTTTTTTATCGGTTTCGGATCATAAATATCTGAAATATATTTCTTAATTTGACTTGTCTACCACTAAATCCCTATTTCATGTATCGCATCCATTCACTTTTTATTGTTGTCCTTGTAATCCTTGCGGCTTGCTCCTCTGAAATTACTCACCCCCTATCTCCGGATGGCACAATTCAGTTGAGTATCCAACAGGATGATGAAAATCACATCACTTACACGATAATCAAAGGCGGGAAGGTGCTAATAAGACCCTCTGGATTTGAACTCCATTTTAAGGAACAGCCACCCTTTGGGGGTGGAGCGGATATTGAACTGCTTTCAAAGAATCATAAAGACAAAACATGGAAACCCCTTTGGGGGAAGAGTGAGCTGATCAGAAATCATTACCATGAATATGTATATCAGATCAAAGAGAACGCTGCACCAGGCCGGAAAATCAAGTGGATCATCAGAATGTATGATGATGGGGTAGCCTTCAGGTATGTCTTCTCTGAAAATTCTGGATTTGGTGCATTTTCCCTGACCGGGGAGTCAACTGAATTCAATCTTGATCCTTCAAACCCCGTTTGGGCTGTCACCTACGAAAACTACTACACCCACCAGGAAGGGAGCTATGACCTGAAGCTTGCCGGAGATATTGTTCAGGGAGAAGTGATAGGATGTCCATTGCTTATTCAGGTGGATGATTCCCATTGGATGGCCATATCCGAAGCTGATCTTACCAATTGGGCGGGAATGTATTTTACAGCCTCCAAAAGCGGAAAGGGTGCATTGACGACCAATCTGGCATCTCTAAAGCGAAATCCTGAGGTAAAGGTTGAGGGCCATGCACCTTGCGAATCTCCTTGGCGAATGTTTATCATTGGAGATGACCCCGGAGATCTTATTGAATCTAACCTTCTGGCCAACCTGAATGATCCTGTGGAATATGAGGATGTAAGCTGGATCAAGCCAGGAATGAGTGCCTGGGACAGGTGGTGGTCGGGTGATTATGGGCCGGATGCCGGATTTGAATTAAAGATGAATACAGCCACCATGAAGTATTTTGTGGATCTGGCACACGACATGGAGTGGGAGTATATGATTGTGGACTGGACCTGGTATGGGACCGTATTTAAAGAGGGCGATGGAGTAGATGTTCCTAATCCGGAAGTTGACATCACCAAACCCATCGATGAGGTGGATATTGAGGAGATCATCCGCTATGCCAGGGAGCGGGACGTGGGGGTGATTTTATGGGTCTTAAGTGCTCATCTGGACAGGCAACTGGATGAAGGATTGGAACAATTTGCGGATTGGGGAGCAGCAGGGATTAAAATTGATTTTATGGCCAATGATGACCAGGACATGGTGAATTGGTACCAGATGGTGGCCCGAAAAGCGGCCAAGCATCATCTGGTGATCGATTTTCATGGTGCTTACAAACCTACCGGCGTATCCAGAACCTTGCCCAATATCCTTACCAGGGAGGGTGTACTGGGTAATGAGTATAACAAGTGGTCTGATTTGATTACACCACGCCACACAGTTACACTGCCTTTTACCAGGGGACTTCTGGGAGAAATGGATTTTACACCGGGAGGATTTAATCACATTCACCAAAGGGATTTTGAGGTAATTGGGGCAAGTGCCCCCAATCCCTATGTGATGGGAACCCGTTGTCACCAGCTTGCCATGACTGTGGTGTATGAAAGCGTATTTGGAGTGATGTGCGACTCGCCTTACAATTATAAGGATCAACCCGGTGCCGATTTTCTTAAGCTGGTTCCAACTACCTGGGATGAAACCAGGTATTTGAGTGGCTATCCAGGTGAAAGCATTGTAATGGCAAGGCGTTCGGGTGATAAATGGTATGTTGGAGGGATGACCAATGAGGAATCCCGTGAAGTAGAATTGTCATTCGACTTTCTTGCACCAGGTAAATACAGAGCTAATATATGGAAGGATGCCTCTGATTCGGATCAGAATCCCTCTCTCCTTGAAAAAGATTGCCTGGAAGTTGAACCTGGCGATGTAATTAAGGTGGAGATGAATGACGCAGGGGGATTTGTTATGGTACTAAGTTCCTAATTCCAACTGGTTTCTGACCAGGTTGTAGTAGTACCCTTTCTTGGCAATCAGGTCATTGTGTTTGCCTTCTTCAACGATCCGACCCTGGTCCAGTACGATGATCTGGTCTGCATTTTTGACGGTACTTAAGCGGTGTGCTACAATAACCACGGTCTTGCCACTGAAAACCAGCTGGAGATTCTCCATAATTCTGCGCTCATTGTTGGCATCCAGGGCACTGGTTCCTTCATCCAGAAAGAGGAAACCCGGATTTTTGTAGATGGCCCTGGCAATGAGTATTCTTTGCTCTTCACCACCACTTAGCGTCAAGCCTTCCTGCCCGATTACTGTATTGTAACCCAGTGGAAGCTGGTCAATAAAATCATCTATGCAAGCCATCCTTGCAGCGTAGATCAGTTGGTCGGTTTTAATCTCCAGTTCTCCCAGGGCAATATTTTTTGCAATGGTATCTGAGAAGATATATCCATCCTGCATCACTACCCCGCAGTTTCCTCGCCAAAGGTCGGGCGACATCATCTGCATATTCATATCTCCCACACGGATCTCTCCATTTGCCGGAGAATAGAATCCAAGCAGGAGCTTCATCAAAGTGGTTTTGCCGCTTCCGCTAACTCCCACCACTGCGGTTACTGTATCCTTTTTCAGGGTCAGATTTATCTCTTCCAATACATTTCGGGTGATGGCTCCCGGATAGGTAAATTCCAGATTGCTTACTACAATCCGGTCAATAACAGGCATAACCGAAATTCCGGTTTCTTGCTGATACTCATCTTCCGAATCGTGAATTTCACCCAGGCGTTCCAAACTGATTTTGGCATCCTGCGCCCTGTGAAAGAAAGAAATCATCTGTTCGATGGGACCATTTAACTGCCCGAGAATATAACTGATGGCCAGCAGTGTACCCAGGGTGAGATTTCCATTTAGAACAGCTATGGCAGCAGTGACATTGATCAGGATATTCTTGGTTTCATTGATAAACACCCCACCGGCTTCCTGATTCTGGTTGAGGGAAAGAGTTTTCATATTTACCCTGAAGAGACCGGCCTGTATGTCTTTCCATTCCCACTGTTTGGTTCTTTCTGCATTATTCAGCTTGATCTCTCTGATGCCATGAATGATCTGGATCAACTTGCTCTGGTTTTCGGCCATCTTAGTGAAGTACTTCTGATCGAGGCTGCGTCGGCGTTTCATAAAGATATAGATCCAGAGGAAGTAGAGCACTGAGCCGGCAAGGAATATCAGGAGAATCTTCATGCTGTATATGGCCAGGATAATGGCAAAAACAACCAGGTTTACCATGGAAAAAAGGATGGTAAGTGAGGAGGTGGTCAAAAATGATTCAATTCTCCTGTGATCACCAATCCTTTGCAGAATATCTCCGGTAAGCTTGGTGTCAAAAAATCCAACGGGTAACTTCATCAGTTTGACCAGAAAATCAGATATCAGGGCGATGTTGACCCGGGTACTCAGATGAAGGAGAATCCATCTACGAATAAAGTCAATTCCTATCTGAGAGAGAATCAGAACAAACTGAAAAAGAAGGATCAGGTAGATAAATGGCAGATCCTGGTTGGTAATCCCAAAATCGACCATGGACTGGAAGAGGAAGGGGAGAATAAACTGAATGATACTGGCCAGGATAAGCCCCAGCAATAAATGGTAGAGATAGCGTTTGTATGGGACCAGATAGCGAAATAAGTATCTGAATCCCGTCTTTTTTATGGGCTCGTCTTCCTGGTTCTGAAAATCAGGAGTGGGTTGAAGTAAAAGTACAGAACCTTTGGCTTCCCCATCTTTTCGGGTGCTTATCCATCCCTTCAGAAACTCCTCTTTGGAAAGGACGGTTTGACCAAAAGCCGGATCAGAAATATGGACCCTGTCCCGCTTGATTTTATAGACAACAACGAAATGATTCTGATTCCAGTGGACAATGACGGGCAGAGGGGCTTCGGTACGCAACCTTTCCCAGGTGAGAGAGACTCCCATGGATTGCATTCCGATATCTTCAGCAGCCTTGGCAATACCCAGCATGGAAACCCCTTCCCGGTTTAAGTGAGATTTCTCCCTGAGGGTCTGTAGCGTAAAGTGTTTTCCGTAGAAGCGGGCCACCATTCTCAGGCAGGTGGGACCGCAATCCATCGCATCGAGTTGCTTGTAAAAAGGGAATGAGGGCATAGGCCAGTTTACTTATGCCCCTAAATTAAGAATTATTTTAACAAGTTCTTTTGTAAGCTCCTGGCCTCAGACTGGTAGGGCCCCTGTTGCTGAATAAGGGCAAGAAGAAATAGATTGGCTTCTTCCATATCGTATCCGATTTTTATAAGTGCCAGTGCTGCTGTACCAATACAAGGACTGACCCAACTGATAATCAACTCTCAGATCAAGTGGAGCCAGTTTCTCGATGGCCTGATCCTGCATTCCGGTCTCTATGGAGGCCAGTAAATAATAGAGAAGGGCCAGTTGATTCCCTGGGTCCTCTGCAATCAGCTCAGACATCACCTCCACCGTTTTTGCATACTGTCCCAGTTGAAAATATAAGATTCCCGACTCTGCTGGCCCCCTTGTACTCTGGTTATAGGCCAGAAGTACCGGGTCCTCTCCGGGTTGATAGTATCGAGAGAACATCCGATTTCCATCGGGATTGTGCCGGAAAACGGTGAGCAGGATGGCAAGGCTGCCTGCCAGTGCAAGAGGGAGATACCACCCCGAACGAAATCTTCGCCGGGGAGAAGGTTTTTTGCCGTCGGACTGCTCCATCACTTCCAACAGGGTCCTGGTAAAATCATCCAGATCCCGCTTCTGTAACTGGTCCCTGATCAGGTTGTAGGCAGCCGAGACTTCTTCGTATTGCTCTTTGAACCCTGGGTCGGATGCCAGCTTTTCCTCAAAAAAGCCGGCCTCATCCAGGTTCATTTCACCTGATAGATATTTAATGAAAAGATCAACGTTGTTCATTTTTCAGCTGTTTAAAAAGGGGGTCATTCACAATCCTTTTGATAAGGCTTTTTTTGCATCGGTATTTCCGATCTGCAGCATGATGTAAATCTTTGTAATTCATAGCGGTACGGATTTCCTCCACATTAAAATTGTTAAAAAACATGGAGAGAATCTTCTGGCAGTCTTCACTCAGTTCATTAAAGTGTTTATTGAACAGCTCCGTCAGGTGATTCTGAAGCAGCGGATCGTCGGCCGGTCCAGGATCGTTTACCATCAGGGGTTGTTGTCTTAGTTTTTCTGCCCGAAGCAGGTATTTTTTCCGTTCCTGAATCCATATGTTCTTACAGATGGCATAGACGTAGGTTCCAAATTTGCAACTTAGTTCCAGCTCTCCTGATTTTACTCGTTTGTAGACGATGATCATGGCTTCCTGGAAAACATCTTTTGCCTGCTCTCTGCTTCCCTGATTGTGCACAATGTATGCCTCAATGATCGGATACTGGGTATCGTACACATATTGCAGGATCCTGGAGTCGTGATTTCTGATCCCGTTGACAATGGATTCTTCAGTGGGGAGTTTCATCATTTCAAAGCAAAAAAAAGGCAGGTGATTACAAATCACCCGCCCCAATAGCAATAGTTTTAGTTAGTAAGTAGAAAAGAATTCCACCTTTTCCAATTGCAATAACTACAAATATATATGATTTCAGACGCAACATAACCCATTTCCAATGTTATATAACATTTTCATTGGTTAATGTGTTGAGGGATGCTTAGATCAGCTACCCCTCCCTGATTTTTTTAAAAAGGCAAATTGGAGAGGTCCACATTTCCACCTGAAATGATTACACCCACCCTCCTGTTTTTGAAATCTAATTTATTTCTGAACATGGCTGCCACAGCTACTGCACTGGATGGTTCGATGATGATTTTCATTCGCTCCCAGATAAATCTCATGGCTTCAATAATCTCCGACTCTTCCACCCGAATAATCTTACTGACATATTTTTGTATAATGGGGAAATTCTTATCACCCAACTGTGTCTTTAATCCGTCAGCAATGGTTTTTGGCTTTATACTTGGCTGGATTTTACCGGTTTTTAAGGAAAGATAAGCATCATCAGCTCCAAATGGTTCTGCTCCGATGGTTTCAATGTAGTAATGCAGGTAATTGGTTGCGAGGGCAGTTCCGGCAAGCAGACCGCCTCCTCCTACCGGAGCAATAACCACATCCAGGTTCTCTGCTTTTTTCGCCAGTTCCCATACTGCAGTTGCGTTGCCCAGAATTACATTCAGATCATTGGATGGGTGCACAAAGGTAGCCCCCAGTTTAGTTTGGTGTTTCAGGGTGGTTGATTCCCTGCTTTCAAGTGTTGGCGCACAGTCAATGATCTGGGCCCCATAGCCTGCCACAGCTTCCCTCTTTACTGCAGGTGCATTAGATGGCATCACGATATATGCTTTTGTGTTCAGAGAGCTGGCAGCGAGAGCAAGGGCAGCAGCAAAATTTCCAGAGGAATGAGTGATAACCCCTCTGGCTCGCTCATCCTCTGATAACTGCAGGATGGCATTGGTGGCTCCCCGAATCTTAAATGCACCCATTCGTTGAAAATTCTCGCATTTAAAAAAAACAGTGGCATTCATCATCCGATCTATGGTTGATGAAGTGAGAACCGGGGTGTTGTGCACCAGAGGCCCGATCCTTTTAACAGCCGACTCAACATCTTTTAAGGTAGGTATCATAACATCTGGAGTATTAAAGCATACTTCACTATCCCATAAATATAGGATACTTTGGGGAGAAAGAAAAGTACTAGATTTTAAAGTGGTACCTGATAGAGACTCCAAAATCGAGCCAGTCCGGTTCAAAATCCTCGAAAAGATTGAGCATGGGCCTCCAGTCTGCACTAAAACTAAGTGGTAAATCTCTCAGGATATACTCAATCCCCACAACCCCGGCGATGCCCAGGGAGAATTCATCATCCCATTCGCCTCCAAACGCACCCCCACCCATATAAACCTGGATCCGTTTATTTCTGAATACTTCAGGGTGGTATTCGACCAGGGCACTCAGGTTGAAGCCGTGTCGGTTGTAAAGTAAACCACCCTCAATGGCAGTGGGTCTGTGCCTGAAGAAAGCTTTATAAACTATACCACTTGAATAACCTGCACGAACCCCCACAGAGTGCTCATAGGGTTGAGCAGAGACTCGCATCGAAGCAGCACTCATTAGGGCCATCAGGGCGATGCAGTAAATTATCTTCAATTTTGCAAATTTCATAGCTTTCTGGTCTAAGTTTTTTACTCAATTTTCGATCCTTTTACTTCAAACACAGTCTCTGTAAAAGAGGGTATTTTTAATCCAGCTGGCAAATACTCGCTCTTCACAATGGTGGTCTCAATTCTTATCTGCTGCCGGGAAACACATTTCTTAAGCCAGCCGCTTTCTATATCCATTTGAAAATCATAGGTTTGATTCCCTGAGACCGAAGATGTAACTTCCCCCATATTGGTTGTTTCCTTAAACTCTTTCTGGGCATTTAACACGCCCAGTCCCTGAATAACCACTCCCTCTTCACTGGTTTTCACCAGGCTATAGCGATTGGTCATTTTTACCGGTTTTGTATTAAAGTAGTAGGTCATGTCATTGGTCCAGTTGGTCATGGGGTAGATGACGGGGTAGACCCAGAAAAAAAGATTGAAGAGGCTTCTGAAAGAGTCGGGGCCATATACTTCATCCAGGGTATGCAAAATCACCAGTTGCTCCAGGGTATCACTCACAGGATAAGAAGCCAGGTTTGAAAAGAGGGAATCCAGGCCCTCTGTTTCTCTTAGCTCCCCGTAGGAGGACATCACAAGATGAAAGGTTTTATTCTCAAGATTATTGACCATTTCTGAAAGCAAGGGATCTCTGCCCGTTACTAGAATTGATGTCGATGTTCATTCTGGGAGCAAGCATGGAAACCAGAAGATCGGTATACATGGCCCTTAGATAGATCCGGTCTTTTTCGTCGATAGAGTCCACCCTGAATTCCAGCTTAGTACGACTGTAAAGATTAATTTCTTCGCTATTTATGGATTCTGAATGAGTGGTTTGTTGAATATCTATATCCAGCATGTATTTCTCGCCGGGATAAATTGAATAAGCCAACCTGGGGTCCTGGGCAAATAAGGAAGAGGAGGCCCAGAGGATGGGGATCACAAAGAAGGATATGAGGGTCCTGTGCATAAGTGCATAAAAATAGCAATAATTGCTCGGTTTCGCTTTGTTATTCGAATAACAATACATACATTTGCACCCACTGAGAAGTTGGTTTTTCTGGCTTCAAGGTATCAATATTCATCTGATCCGGAGGAAGATCTGAAGGTAAAGAGCTAATAATGAGCAGCTTTATTAATTACTTCCAAAGGTTCGTAAATCGATCAAGTATGATCTACGATCCGCAGGTTTATGCCATTGAGGACAAAGCAGAACTTCCATTTATTTCTGAGACAGAAATAGAGGATATCCTGAAGGGTGCTCTGCCTGATAAAGCACTTGTACGAAAGATAATTGCCAAATCGCTTAATAAGAAGCGATTGAGCATGGAAGAGACGGCTATCCTTGTGAATGCCACCGATCCGGAACTTGTCGAGGAGATCAAGGAGGGAGCCCGCCGCCTAAAGGAGCAGGTGTATGGGAAGCGCATTGTATTGTTTGCACCCCTCTACGTGGGAAATCTTTGTGTAAATAATTGTGAGTACTGTGGATTCAGGGCTGCCAATAAATCACAAAAAAGGACCACCCTCACTCATCCCGAGCTTATAAAAGAGGTGGAGATGCTCGAGGAAATGGGTCAGAAGAGGCTGATCCTGGTCTACGGAGAACATCCCAAATACGATGCTGATTTTATTGCCGATACGGTCCGAACTGTTTACAAGGTGAAAAAGGGAAATGGAGAGATCCGCAGGGTAAACATCAATGCAGCTCCACTGGATGTGGAAGGTTTCAAAACTGTTCTGGATGCAGGGATCGGTACCTACCAGGTATTTCAGGAGACCTATCACAGGGGGGCCTATGCCAAATACCATACCGGAGGAATGAAGAAAGACTATGATTGGAGAATCTCAGCATTGGACAGGGCCCAGGAAGCAGGTATTGATGATGTGGGCATAGGTGCTCTATTCGGATTACACGACTGGCGCTTTGAAGTACTTGGATTGATTCGGCATGTGAACCATCTGGAAGCAGTCTATAAGGTGGGGCCACATACCATCTCCTTCCCCCGGCTGAAGCGGGCATCCAATGTAAAGTATGATCCCAGGTGGGAGGTAAGCGATGAGGACTTCACCCGAATGGTGGCCATTTTAAGGCTGGCTGTTCCCTACACAGGATTGATCCTTACTGCACGGGAATCTTCCCAGATCAGGGATGAGGTTCTTCAATTTGGAGTTTCTCAGATCGACGGAGGTACAAAAATTGAAATGAAGGCTTACGCCGAACAAGACAAGGAGCAGGACCTGGATGCCGAGCAATTTGAGATCAATGACGACCGTCCTTTGTCCGAGGTAATGGAAGATCTAATTGAGAAGGAGTATTTGCCTTCCTTCTGTACCGCCTGTTATCGGACAGGAAGAACAGGTCAACATTTTATGGAGTTTTCAGTGCCCGGTTTTATTAAAAAGTATTGTACACCCAATGCCATGCTCACCCTGGCTGAGTATCTTGAAGACTATGCTCAAAATGGGACCAGGGAAAAGGGATACAAACTTATTCAGAAGAACCTGCTTGAGTTGGAGAATGACAAGTTTAAGAGCCAGCTTGAAGAGAGACTGGAACTTGTGAAACAAGGGGAACGGGACCTCTATTTTTAAACAATATTATTTTACCTTTACCATACAGAACATTCCGTATGGCAACCTCCTCCAAAAAGTCGTTTGGCACATCGCCCGTATTTTTCACGGCACTGGCCACCATTCTGGGAGCCATCCTTTTCCTGAGGTTCGGTTATGCAGTGGGCACCCTGGGTTTCTGGGGTGTGATTGGAGTCATTCTGCTGGGCCACATGGTAACCATACCCACAGCCCTGGCCATCTCAGAGATTGCAACCAACAAAAGGGTAGAAGGAGGGGGGGAATATTTTATTATCTCCCGATCATTTGGAATGAATATTGGCGCTACCATTGGATTTGCCCTATTCTTTTCCCAGGCAATCAGCGTGGCTTTTTACATCATTGCTTTCACAGAAGCATTTGAGTTTTTTTTCAACTGGGTTTCGGAGCGTTATGATTTAATTTTACCCAGGCAGGTTATCAGTATCCCGGCTATGATTGGACTTTCAGTTCTGATACTGAAAAAGGGAGCCGCAGTGGGCATGAAAACCCTCTACATTGTGGTCGCCATCCTGCTTGTTTCCCTGGGATTGTTTTTTCTTGGCGGGACTGAATATGGGGAAACCCATGCATTCTCCCTCGCCTCAGCGGAGCGGGGCGATGTGAAAAATAACTTCTTTCTTGTTTTTGCCATTATCTTTCCGGCTTTTACGGGTATTACAGCTGGAGTGGGGCTCTCTGGTGATCTTAAAAAACCCAGTAAATCTATTCCCATTGGAACCTTGCTGGCCACCATCACAGGGATGATTGTCTATTTTTTCATTGTGTATAAACTGGCCGCGTCTGCCAGCCTTGCCACCCTGGCCGACCCAAACAACCAGCTGGTGATGTCAGATATTGCACTGTTTGGAGCGATTGTTATTCCGCTGGGACTGGCCGCCTCTACCTTTTCATCTGCCATTGGATCCATCCTTGTTGCACCACGAACCCTTCAGGCTCTGGCGGCAGACCGTTCGTTTCCATTCCGCCGCTTAAATAGTTTTCTCCGCAAGGGAAGTGGCGATTCCGATGAGCCCTTTAATGCCACACTGGTCACAGTGATCATAGCCCTGGTATTCGTATTTATGGGAGATGTTAACTCGGTGGCAACCATAATAAGTATGTTCTTTATGGTCACCTATGGCTCCCTCTGCCTGATCTCCTTCCTGTTTCACTTTGGGTCGGCACCTTCCTATCGTCCTTCATTTCGTTCCAGGTGGTATATATCATTGGTGGGCTTTGTAGCCTCCATCTGGGTGATGTTTAAAATTAATACCTGGTTTGCATTGGGGGCCATCATTATCATGGTTTTGCTCTACCTTTTTATCAACCACTATCATAAAAGGAGGAAGGGGCTGGTTTCCATTTTTACCAATGCGCTGTTTCAGCTAAACCGGAATTTGCAGGTCTACCTTCAGCAGACCCATAAATCCAGAGGAAAAGAGGAGTGGAGACCCAGTGCCATATGTATTTCAAGGGATTCAATGCACAGGGACAAGGCCTTTCAGTTGTTGAACTGGCTCAGTTTCAAATACGGTTTTGGCACCTACATACACCTCATAGAGGACTATTATTCAAGGACCAGCAGGGTGAAGTCTGTCGAAGTGCAGGAGAAACTGATTAAAAGGTTTAAAGGGAAACGGAACCATGTATATTTGGATACCATGATTTCTCCCTCCTATACATCGGCCGTTGCACAGGCCATACAGCTGCCTGGGATCTCCGGTATGGAGAACAACATGGTTATCTTTGAGTATGACCGTGGCAAACCCGATGGCCTGAAAGAGATCATAGAGAACTTTTCACTGGTGAATGCAGGTAGCTTTGATGTTTGTATATTTAGCAGCTCCGAGCGAATCATCAATTATAAAAGTGGGATCCATGTCTGGATTCGCAGCAGCGATTATGAAAACTCCCACCTGATGATCCTGCTGAGTTTTATTATTCAGGGACATCCCTCCTGGAAAAAAAGTGAAATCTCTATCTTTGATGTATGCAAGAAGGAGCAGGAAGGGGAGACAAGGAAGAACCTGGAGGAGTTGGTTCAGTCGGGTCGTCTTCCCATCACCTCAAAGAACATTCAGATGATCAGCGAGATCCCGGAGGTGAATACCAGGTCAACCATCTCCAACCACTCGGCTAATGCAGGCTTGACTATTATCGGTTTTCGAAGTGAGACGTTGAAACATGACGGGCCAAAACTCTTTGACGGATTTGAGGAGATGGGCAATATACTATTCGTAAACTCACATAGCCAAAAAGAAATTTAGTCAGCTTTGAGCTTAATGTATCTCCTTAAGTCAGAGGTCAGGATTCTGGTCAACTCCTCTTCACTTCCCAGGGAGGTTTCCACAAATAGAAATCCAAATACGCCATAGGTGCGAAAATCTACCTCTCTTATATCCAGAATCTTCTGAAAATCGTTTGCAATCTCTTGAATATTAAATGATTCTATTTCCTCCTCAGGGTATCCGGAGTTGTTGTCAAGCACAACTACACTGTAACTTTTATCTTTTCTGGTTTTGAAGATCTCTTCCCACACGGGCTGCTTTTCATTGAAATAGCAGTCATAGGAATTGAATCCGTATGCATACCAGGAGAGGTCTCCGGTGGTACACCAACCTCCAAATCTCAGGGGGTTTGCCTCGATGGGGATGATTTTACCCGTTTGATCGATTCTCACCTCCACATGCATGGGAAAATTCGCCAGTGCGGTTTTATCTCCGATCATCTCCAGGAATGCCTGGACTCCCTCCTTGTGTTGATTAATAATCTTTTCAGAAGTGGTGTAAACCCTGTCGCTTACGTCCTTTCCGGAGGAAAATCGATGATGAAGAATATTCAGGATCACCGCTTTTCCTTTTTGATTGAAGTAACAATCGATGGCATACTCTTCACCCTCAATGCAATCCTCAATAATGAACTGGCTGGTATTGATGACTTCCCTGGGAAAGGTATCTTCCGAGACTTTTACCTCCATGTCAATCAAATCCAGCACCTGATTCCATTCCTCACGATTTTCAACCCGGTGCACAGCCACACTGAAAAATCCTACTGCAGGTTTAATCACAAAAGGGAAACTTAAATTGCCCACATCCATGTCTCTTAGTCTGTTGAATTCGACTCCCTGAAAATGGTAGTTTGGGTAAATGCTTGAGAGCAACTCCCTGAACCTGATCTTATTTTTGAATACCTGGATTTGGTCTGGCAGGGGACCCTGGTCTGCATTGTTTTCCAACCATCCAATGGTATTTTCCGAGTTGGTGTAGACTTTTGTGCCCGTGTTCTCTTTTAATATCTCTCTGGCCTCGATTTCAGAAATCCAGTTCACCCGATTCTCCTTTAGTACCTCTTTTGCTTCTTGGGTAGAGATTACCGGATAGTTGCTTTTTTGAATGGATTCCAGCAGGAAAGCGGAAACATAGGGTTTGCCAATGGCAATCATTTTTTTAGTTATTTATCAGTGCGTATATAGCGAAACTTCCAAGCCAGTGGCCCCCCTCATACCCATCACCCACCAGATTGGGTAAAGAGTAGCTTACGTGTTCATTGGCAATTTTTTGCAAGTGTTTGTATTCGGGATACTGACCGGCTAAACCATACAATACCCAGGCCCTGCTGAAATTGAGTCCATCCAGATGAACCAGTTTCCCATCGCTCCGGTCCGAAACCTCTCCCACAGGAAGTTGGTAATCGGGGGAGAGAAGTTGAGGAGCGAAATTCAACATCCACGATTCAAAAGAGGTGCTGTCCAGCACCCGGCGCATGAGATCTATCTCCTCCAGACAGGGCGAGAGAAAGTCATATCCGCTGGGCTCCCAGCTGATGGGGCAATCCCGGTCTTCCATATAGAAAGCTTTTGCCCTGGTTGAGATGGCGGTCTTCAAGTCAAAATGCGCTGTTGCAAGTGCATAATCCCAGGCAAATGTCAGTCCAAACGCTGTATTGGTATGCTCACCCACCCGGATGGGATAGAACAGTTTGGGAAGGAATTCCAAATACTTTTCAACCACCAGATCGGTAAGTGGCTGAAGATTTGATTCCAGTTCACGGGCAAAAGGATCGTTCCAGGTATGAAGCTCCTCCGCCAGTTTAAGCAACCAGCCCCAGCCATAGGTTCGTTCATAGGATTGGTTATGCTCCCCAAGGAAATAGTCCCGTTCAGCCTGGATATTTTCAGAGGAGATATTTTCCTGAAGTTTCTCCCTGATCAAATCTGCCTTTTCAAGGTCGGGAAACTCCTTAAGAAGTTTAATCAGCGACCAGTGTCCATGCACCGACGAGTGCCAGTCAAAACAACCGTAAAAGGCGGGGTGAAGTATCCTGGGTTCCTGCAGGTCATCCCGGTTCCCCAGAGTTTGCCCCAGCTTATTCGGGTATTCGTTTTGCATACAATTCAGGGGGAGATCAGCCAGCTGACTGGCTTGCTCCAGGGTTAAAACAATGGGATTTTCCACCTCAACCTTAGGAGTGGATTCTTTTTGGGAGCAAGCGGGTAAGGCAATCAACCATATAATTCCAAAATATTTGGCAATGAAGCTCATAGGACAATCCTTTCTATGCTTTGATTCAGATCGACCTTAAAGGAGTCCAGGATGGGATAGCCCCCCAGTTTAATGAGTGGCTTGGTTTTTCCATGAAAATCACTCCCGCCGGTCATTAGGGATCCGCTTTCCCGACATAAGGAAGCAAAATATTCCATCTGATCGATATGGTGATAATTATTGAATACTTCCAATCCCGCAGCACCCTCTTTCAGCAATTCAGAGACCAGCTTTTCCTGCTCTTTGAAATTAAGGCCCGGATGGGCCACCACCGGAATTCCTCCGCTGTTCTTAATAATTTGCACCGCCTCAATAAAACTCATATGTTCGATTTTCACATAAGCTGGTTTTCCCTGTGCAAAATAATCCAGGTAGAAATTGATATAAGGCATATCGCCTCTTTCGCCCCCCTCCAGATAAGGTTTCAGCAAGGTATTGGAATGATAATCCGGATTTGCCATAAGGACCTCGGCAAACAGTTCCGGTGAGGGAAGCATGGGGCCAGCCTTTTCCATTAGCTCATCCTCGTTTATCTCAATTCCTGCCAGCGCAAGGCTCTTAATCATCTTTGGAACTGCATCCATCATCTTTTCTGTGGCTATTGCCTCCAGAGCTACGATTTCCTCGTTGTGCCAGTCAATCTGGTAACCCAGCAGATGCATATCAATTCCCTGGTACTGACAGTCAATTTCGATGCCGGGTACAAACTTGATATCCCATTTAAGGCAGAGCTCAAGTGCTTCCGCAGTTCCGCTCACGATGTTGTGATCAGTGATGGAGAGAACGCTGAGGCCTGCAAGGTTGGCTCTTTTCACAATCTCTTCAACCTCCAGCTCACCATCGTTGCTGTGTCTGGAGTGAATATGAAGGTCGGTTCGAATCATTTACATTTTTTTTAATTCTTTAATTGACTCTAATCATGGGGCTCTCCCTCAGGAGCAGTACTCCCGCCAGAGCAATCAGACTCAGGATAACAAAGGTACTCATAAAGGAACCCAGGTGTATGTTGTTATCCACACTCATCCCTGCAACAAACAGCATCCCTGTGAGCTGGCCGACCCAAAGGAGAAGTCCCTGTGAGGTGGACTCCCGGGCAGGATAGCTTACCTCTGCGGCATACTGGAATCCGATGGGTCCGGCACTCATCACAAAAAATCCCAGAATAAATGAGGCAATCAATGTAATCCGGTAGATGGAATCAGCCTCTGAAGCTATCAGGTGGGGGTATGCAAGGCCGAAAACCGCCGGGACCATACCAAGTATACAGATCACCATAAAAAGTTTCCGTTTCCGGTACTTGTCAGAGAGGATCGGAAGAACTATGGCTCCAAGGATCCCGCCAATAAGCATCAATCCGCCAATGAGTCCGTCCGAATCTTTTACACCCACATGGGCTGCAATGGAATCGGTCATGGCGCTAATGGCATTAAATATACCCAGTCCAATGAGGAAGAGGAAGAGCATGATTCTCATATCCCGATTTTTTACAATGTGCCTGATTCCTTTAAAGAAAGGGATTCGCTCTTCAGTTTCCACGGGATGGCTTTTTGGTCTCTCTCTGATGAAAAGGAGAAATAGCACGGCAGCTACAAAGCTCACAATGCCATAAATCCAGAGCATTTTTTCAAAACCTGAACCGTAATTGGCCAGTTCAGGTTTGGAACCCACAAGGGTGGGTGTGACCAGCATGGCAATGATAATCCCCACATACTGTGCCAGGGCCAGAAGTCCGGCAGCCATGCCCCGTTCTGAAAGGGGAAACCACCTGGCCGTTACTGCAGTGACTCCATTGAGTATAAAAGGTTGGGCAGCGGCCAATCCAATTTGAGCCACCACCACCCCGGTAAAACTCTGGGCAAAAAGTGCTTTCATCATACTGAATATCCCCAGCAAGATGGCCCCGATGGATAAACCTGCTTTTATTCCGTAAGTATCAATCACATAGGAGGCTGGAAAACTCATGATCAGGAAAATCACCATATAGGCCATGGCCAGAAAATCGATGTTAAAAAAGGAGGAAGGATCAAACTGACCTTCATAGAAAAGTCCGGCCGGACGGGCCACAGCAGCATGGGTGAGCCACTGAATCTCTATGGCTACTGTGATAAGCATAAAGACCGCAAGGATCACAAAACGGTAGGGAGGATAGGAGGGATTGGGTTTCATGAAGGGAGGCTATTTATTCTTTTTTGCCTTGGCTGAATATTTTCGCAGGTAAAACTGGTGCATCAGGCTGGCTTCGAACTTGTTAATGGATTTGGCTCCTCCAAGGAATTCGGCCTCAATAAATGCTTTGCACGCTTTTTCCAGTACCTGGCAAACCACAAATGCCTCTTCCAGGTCCCGACCGATACAGACGGCTCCATGATTGGCCATTAACGCTGCATTTCTTCCTTTGAGGGCCTTTACGGTTTTTTTGGTGATCTTTTTTGTGGAGGGAAGGGCATAGTCGGCTACACGCACGGAGGGACCAATAATCTGGGCCATGTCGTCAAGTATAGGTGGCACCTCCCTGCGCGCTGCAGCCACGGTGGAGGCGTTCATCTGATGGGTGTGGATCACTGCATGTACCGTTTTACGGGTTCGGTATATTTCACAATGCAGCTCCTTTTCGGAAGAGGGTTTCACCGAACCTTCATATTTGGAAGTATGATAATTCACCAGCACAATATCATCGCCCGTGAGCTCTTCATAAGGTCGACCACTGGGAGTGATCAGCATATGGGTTTCATCCACCCGGATGCTGATGTTTCCCCAGGTACGGGCCACCAAACCTTCTTTTAAGAGTCGTTCTCCACCCTTCAGAATCTGTTTTTTGAAAAGGTCGATGTTTTCCATATTCGATTTATTGCGGGTTAAAACGTTTGAGATTGGCCCGAAGATATGCTTTTTTGAGCCCCTTATAAACATCTTTGTAGGATTGGAAAAGATGATTATATAATTCAGCAGGTGCAGGATCGGGGCGATAGATATTCCGAACCTCAATGCACTGCTTCACCTGGTGAAAATCCTTAAAGATCCCGCATCCCACAAAAGCACAGGATGCCGCTCCAAGTGCGCCTGCCAGGGTGGGTTGTGTAATGGTTTCAACGGTCTTGCCTGTAATATTGGCTATGCCCTGCATCCACTGCCCGTTGACCGATCCACCCCCTATGGCCCTGATTTTTTTGGATTCAAAGCCAAAATCCCGCTGGTAATTTTCAAAAATCCATTTCAGGTTGTAGGCTACCCCCTCCAGCAGTGCTTTGACAAAATGGCCGCGGGTATGTTCCAGGCCCACATTAAAAAGGGTTCCTCTGGTGGTGGTTGTACTTACCGGACAGCGCTCTCCAAGCAGCCAGGGGGTAAATATCAGGTGATCTGAGCCAGGGGGCACTCCTTCTGTTTCCCTATCGATAAATGAAAAGATATTTGCTATAGCCGGATCATTTTTCTCGTATTTATAAAACTTCTCAATGAGCCAGTCCAGGTTGGACCCGGCCGACTCAGTAATTCCCACCAGCAAATTTTTGGCCGCATCGGCTGACTGAAGGACCACAGCGCCATTTTTGTGTTTCAGGTTTTTACCGGTGGTCACACCCGCCCAGGCTGAGGTCCCCAGGTAGATATGAGCCTCACCCTCTTTGGTGGAGCCCGAGCCAATGGCTGCAGCCTGGGTGTCGTCGCAACCTCCAAAAACGGGAATGCCAACGGGGAGCCCAAGTTCAGTGGCTGCTTCAGGGCATAATGTTCCAACCACATCGGTGGAACGAACCAGGGGAGGGAGCTTTCGGATATCGATCCCTGCTATCTTAAATAGCAGACGCTCCCAATCCTTCTTTTTCAGATTAAAACCATAGGAGCAGGCGCCTGACCATTCAAATACCTTTTTGCCGGTGGCCCGGAATTTCAGGTAAGCATTTACATCCAGAATGGTCTCTGTTTTATCATAAACCTCAGGCAGGTTCTGTTTGATCCAGCGGAGCTTGGGAATTACATCTTTCCCTGTGATTTCCACCCCGATCATCTTCTCAAACATCTTTTTCCCTCCCAGCAGGTTCATGAGCCACCTGGCCTGCTCTTCAGCCCGGCCATCTACCCATGTAATGTTGTGGTTCAACAGCTTATCCTGAGCGTCAAGGGGAATAATGCCCATGGCTTGTGTTGAGAAAACAATCCCCTTTAGAAGTTGCAGATCAATCAGGTTTTTTTGAAGAACCTCCCGGGTATTTTTCACAGATCCATTCCAGTAATCTTCCGGATTCTGCTCCACCCAACCCGGTTTGGGATAGGTGAAGCCATAAGCTGAAGTAGCATAAGCGATCACCTTTCCCTGGTCACTGATCAGGGCCGTTTTTACACTGCTGGTTCCCACATCGTGGGCGATCACATAGCCATCCATGGGAAATAATTACATTTTTTGAAATACCCTTTCAAATCCTTCCAGTGCTTCATCGATCACCTCATCGGTATCTGCCATGCTGGTATACATCCGGCTGCCGGCCAGGGTCACAATACCCTCCATCATGTAGGCTGCCCCCATCTCTTCCATCATGTGCTTTCTGATCTTTATCTCTTTGAGCGTTTTGGGAATGGTCCACGGACGTTTCATATTCACTGGCAGGAACATGGTGCCCGAAGTCTCCAGGTGGCAAATAGATCCCTGGTTATATGCCACATAGGGCAGTTTATAGTTAGTGATTAGCTTCTGGAGTCCCACTGTGAGCCTGTCGCCTGCTGCTCCAGCCTTCTCGCAGGCATTCTGTTTTTCAATTTCTACCAGGGTGTAATAACCTGCTGCTGAGCTGAGTGGATTGGCTGCCAGAGTACCTCCTACCATGGCTCGCTTTTTCCCGGCCTGCAGTCCGGCTGCCAGGTACTCCATCAGATCCCTTGAACCGCCCAATCCTCCTGCGGCAGGATAACCTCCTGCCACTACCTTTCCAAAAACGGTCAGATCGGGTTTTACATCAAAATAGCCCTGGGCCCCGCTGATCCCAACTCGAAAAGCAGTCACCACTTCATCAAAAATAAGCAGTGCGCCGAACTTGTCACAGAGCGCCCGTACTTCACGGTTGTAATCAAAATCCACCGGACGGGTTCCGCTCTCGGTCCCCATGGGTTCCAGAATCACAGCGGCAGTTCCTCTTCCGCTGAGTCTGTTTAAGCGCAGTCTTTTCTCCAGTGACCTGATGCTGTTTGGGAAGGCCTCCTGGGTATACTTTCTGGAGGCTCTGGGAATCCCATGTGCATCAAATCCTGCTGTGCCCGGAATTCTTAAAGCGTAGACCAGGCTATCGCTCCACCCATGGTAAGCTCCCCCGATCTTGATGATGTTTTTCTTTCCTGTGGCAAGCCTTGCCACCCGGATGGCAGCCATACAGGCTTCTGTACCACTGCCCAGCATCCTGAACATATCCACTCCCGCCATGTGGGTACAGATGAACTCTGCTATTTTCAACTCATATTCATGGAACAATCCGGTGGAAGGACCTGTCGTATTGATCAGTTCCAGCATCTTCTCCTTAATTACCGGATGGTTGCTTCCCAGTACCGTAGGTCCTCCGGCCTGGAGAAAATCAATGTGCCTGTTTCCATCCTTGTCATACAGATATGCCCCTTCGGCCCTGTCAAATACAATGGGGAAAGGATAGTTAAAGGCCAGGTTGTGTTGAACCCCTCCCGGGATGTATTTTTTGGCATGTTCGATCACTGGTTTTGAGGAAGCATATTTCTGTTCAAAAGCATCCAGATAATTTTCCATATCAGGGCGGCGAACGGGTCTGATCGGTTGACCGATCAGCTGGTCGATCCGAGAATAAATCTCCGATGTGTTGTGATATTTTGTTATGGAAAATCGGTTGGTATTCATACCTCATTAGATGATGCTCCGGGTAACGAAAGTAGCAAAACAAATTTCGGGAGCAAAATTCCATCCTGCTGATTCCGATTCAAAAATATGTTATCTTGCTTCTATGCTCAAAAACAAACAACCATGAGAAAACAATCCTCCTCCTTTGTTGCACTCCTCCTATTTTTAACAGCAGCTCTCGGTGCACAAGATTTTAATGGCCTTGACAACAATCTTTCAAATCTCTACCGCATGTCCGATGCAAAAACCCGCAGCATATCCCCTGAGAATTTTACAGGAGAGAAGGGCAAGGGCGGAATGGCAAAACTGGGTGAGGGGGCTGCCTCCCATGAAGCCAGGGAGCTGGGCCAGGGATATAAGGTGAGCCCCTATATCATTATTGAACCTGGAGAGGTCTTTACACTGGCAGAGATTGAAGGACCGGGCAGCATTCAGCACATCTGGATGACACCTACCGGAAACTGGCGCTTCTATGTGATTCGATTTTACTGGGACGATGAAGAGGAGCCATCCGTGGAGGTGCCTGTGGGTGACTTTTTCGGAATGGGCTGGGGCGAATATGCCCACCTGAACTCTTTGGCTGTATGCGTGAATCCAGGCAGGGCCTTTAATTGTTACTGGCAGATGCCCTTTAAGAAAAAGTGTAAGATCACCATGGAAAATATCGATGTGAAGCCCACTCGTTTGTACTACCAGGTAGACTTTGTGCTCACCGAGGTTCCCGAAGATGCCGCTTACTTTCATGCACAATTTCGCAGGCCACTTCCTGACCGTGACAAAGAAGCTTATACCATTGTAGATGGCATCCAGGGGAAGGGACAGTTCATAGGTACCTACCTCGCCTGGCAAGTCAATAACGGAGGTTGGTGGGGCGAAGGCGAGATCAAATTCTTCATGGACGGGGACAAAGAGTTCCCAACCATATGCGGTACGGGTGCAGAGGACTATTTTTGCGGATCCTACAATTTTGATGTGGGCGGTCAGTATACCGAGTTTTCCACGCCTTATTCGGGACTCCACCAGGTGATCCGGCCCGATGGTACCTATAAAGCCAATACCCGGTTCGGGCTCTATCGTTGGCATATTACCGATCCCATCCGTTTCGAGGAGGATTTGAGAATCACCATTCAGGACCTGGGGTGGCGTAGCGAGGGCCGGTACCTGAAACAGGGAAGCGATATCGCCTCTGTGGCCTACTGGTATCAGTCTGAACCTCACGCTACTTTCCCAAAACTGCCTCTAAAAGATGACCTTGAAGTAAGATAACACCAAAACTGCGAACAAGTAAGCATCCTCCATGAAACAAATTGCACCCATACTGCTATCCCTAAGCCTTTTGGTTTCCTGCGATCAAACTCCGCCTCCTGCAGCACTGGATCCCATTCCGGCAGAAAGGCAACTGAAGTGGCACGATCTTGAGTTTTATGCCTTTGTGCATTTCAATATGAACACCTTTACGGACATGGAATGGGGAAGCGGGGGAGAGTCACCCGAATTGTTCAATCCCACTGAGCTGGATTGCCGCCAGTGGGCTCGTGTTTGCAAGGAGGCGGGCATGAAGGGGATCATCCTGACCGCCAAGCACCACGATGGATTTTGTTTGTGGCCTTCAGAGTTCACCGAGCACTCTGTGGTGAGCTCTCCATGGAAAGAAGGAAAAGGAGATGTGGTTCAGGAGCTGGCCGATGCCTGCAATGAATATGGACTAAAACTCGGCTTGTACCTCTCGCCCTGGGACAGGAACCATGCTGATTATGGGACAGATGCTTACCTGACCTATTTCAGGAACCAGCTCACCGAATTGATGACCAATTATGGAGAGGTGTTTGAGGTTTGGTTTGACGGGGCCAATGGGGGTACAGGGTACTATGGAGGAGCCAATGAGGAGCGAAGGGTCGACCGCAAAACTTATTATGACTGGCCCAATACAAGACAGATTGTGAGGGATTTACAACCCAACGCAGTGATGTTCAGCGATGCTGGTCCGGGAGTTCGCTGGGTGGGAAATGAAGCAGGATGGGCCGGTGAGACCAACTGGAGCATCATCCGCAGGGATGAGTTTTATCCGGGATCGCCCAATTACAAGGATCTGACCAGCGGACATGAGGACGGTACCCATTGGGTGCCGGCCGAGGTGGATGTAAGTATCAGACCCGGATGGTACTATCACCAATCCGAGGATCATAAGGTAAAATCTGTAAAAGAGCTGGTTGATATCTATTACCACTCCATTGGGCGGAATGCCTCTTTTTTATTGAATTTTCCAGTGGACCCACGGGGACTCATCCACGAAAGGGATGTGGAACAACTGAAAAAAATGGTGGAGGTGATTAGGAAGGATATGGAAACAGATCTGGCCAGGGAAACCTCTGTGGAGGCGAGCCAGGTTCGGGGAGATTCCCGGAAATTTGACGGGTCCAGGACAGTAGATGGAAATCCGGAAACATACTGGGCCACCGATGATGAGGTAACAAGCGCCTCCCTGACCATAAGCTTTGGAGAGGAGATCACCTTCAACCGCTTCCTGGTACAGGAGTACATCCCTCTGGGCCAAAGGGTGAAGCAATTCTCTATCGAAGCCTGGAAAAACGATGCATGGGAAGAGATTGATGCCCAGACCACCATTGGATACAAGCGTATTTTAAGGTTCGACAATGTGACCAGTGAAAAAATACGTCTGAATATCCTGGATTCAAAAGCGAGTCCAACCATTTCAAATGTGGAAGTATATCATGCCCCAAAACCATTTTAACTGCTTGCCTCTCAGACCGGTCAAAAAAAAACAGCCCCTAATCAAAGTGATAGGAGCTGTAAAATTATATGAACCTGGAATACTCTCTGCGAGCTGCGTTGCTAATGAAAGAAGAGCCCGACTCCAAAATTCAGGAAGGAGTGATCGGTTGCTTTGCTGGTTTTGAAGGCGTAATCGTACCTGGCAAACACATTCAGGCTTAAGCTGTAATTGATTTCATACAAAAGCCCTATCTGGGGAAAGAGACCAAAATGCCATTCCTTGGTTTCGTCGTAATAGATGCCCATATCGGTACGCTCATTGATCTTATAGGCACCGATCCCTCCTGAAAAGTAGGGCGTAGCACTACCCTCCGTATTTATAAAATAAGTAAGACCGGTGGTGATGGGGAAATTGTTAATGTACTTAAACGCTTTCCCTGTAATGTCTGTCATTCCATCTTCACTGGTGTAGGTCTCAAAATCTCTGGCCTCATAGTAAGTACTCCAGGAAAACCTTCCGTCTACGGAAAGGTTGTCGTTGAGCATATAGCCGAAATTAAATGTTGCCCCTCTGAAACTTGCAGTTGAGACGTAATCTTTACTGCTTCCCATGGGGAGGCCGATGTCGTAACTCACATTGGTATACCAGTATTGACCATATCCATGTAATGACACAAACAGGGCAGCTACGGCAATTAATATTTTTATTTTTCTCATGATTCTAAAATTCAAAATGTAAAACAGGCGGGTTATTATTTCATAAACGGATCAGTGAACAGATACTGAGACTGGCGAAAGGATTGATCAATGCCCCGGTCAATTCTCCACTTCATATTGTCATCGTCTCCGCTGAGCAAACCATTGATGGTTGCCTGCCAGGGAATGGGAATGATCTCCTCGACTTCATCGATGTTCTTCAGATCAGCCATTTCAATAAATAAACTCCCTGTAGAGTAACTGTAGGTATAGGGGTAACCCCATCCATAACCCGGGTACCAGGGGTAGCCTGGATAGTAACCTCCCCAGCCTCCTCCCCAACCATAGCCAGGGTAACCCCACCAGCCACCTCCGCCCGGGATGTAGCCAACTCCAGTATATTTGGTGGATGTAGCAATAACTGAAATCAGAACATCAGATTGGGCGATTAGTATGGAGTCAGGCTCAGAACCTTCCATCCTGGTATATCCGGCTGTATCCAGATATGCAGCAACATTTGCCAGAATTACAGCATCATATTTGCGATTCACTTCATTCTCTTTTCCCTCCTCCACAATGTGGTTGATGGAGTCGCCCATGAAGTATGTCTTATTGTTTGGGAAATCAAACTCATTGTCATGCTGCGTGATTACCAGATCTGTCTCATTGTAATACTCCGTCCCTCCTGGATAACAGGAGTAGAGCAATGGGATAATGGAAACGAAAAACAGGTAGATGACATATTTTCTAATTCTCTTAATTTGTCTATTCATTGTATTTTTTTTTAAAAACGAGTACAAAGTTACAACTAATCATTCAGTGATGTTAAATGCATAGACAATATTTGAGAGAAAAAGTTTTATTCTCAAAGGCATTTGTGGGAATTTGTAAGAGATGTGAATCGGTGTTATGTGGCGCAATTCACACAGCTTAAACTTTCGGGCCGGTAAAGTATTCTTGCCTCCGGAATGGCTTTGCCACATTTGATACATTTACCAAAGTCGCTGGTGCCCAAACGTGACAGTACCCGCTGTAAGTTTCTCAGTTTCTCCTCAGCCTGTCGAAGGGAGGCTTCAGTCACACTTTTATTATTGATTGCATCCATGCGGGTAATGCGACCGATGGCATCATCAGGAGCCACAGGTCCCGCCATCTCTTTATACTCTGAGATTAATCCCTTTGTCTTTGCAATCTCCTCCTGAATATTTTGTTCAAACTCCTCCGTTTTCATTTCAATCTTTTTTCAAACAGTACCTTTTACTTTTCACTTATCATTTTGTGATCAATCCTTCTTCTTTTAGCAGTCCCAGGAGGTTATAGGAGTACTCTTGAAAAAAGCTGTCTATGCTGGATGGATTATGAGCTTCCGACTGGATGGACCAAAGGAGTAGATCCTCCTCCAGGTCGTAAAAATTGCTCTCGATGTAGTAGGTCTTGTCGGTTGTGTAGTATCCCGGAGAATATACATAGGGATGGTAGTAGTCATAATATCCATAGTAACTGCCATACATGCCATAGCTCATGGGCGCATAGTAGCCACTGTTCTGATAGTAGGTTTCCGATTTCACATCGAGTACCGCAAGCACAAATACCGCATCACATCCTGTTTTTTTAATGGCTTCGGTAAGTTGTTCCCGGGTAAAGGTTTCAGAGAGGGAGATGTTGGGTGGAAAAACATCGGTGCTTCTTACGGCCTTATTTCCCCTCGAATTGATGGTCTGTGCCATCTGGTCTTCTACATCAAAACTGGTTCCATTATCTGGAGAGAGCACCATGACGAAGATCGATTTGTGTGGATCCTTCGAATATGCCTCCGGGTTGATCCAGGAGTTGGTAATCTTTTGACTGGGTCCGCAGGCAGATAACAGGGTGGCAAAGAGTAAAACAATAAGAGATTTCGTTTTCATAATCAATGATAGTCATTTAAATGGATTATATCAAAACAGCAGATCCGGCAAGAGGAGTAATCATTAATTTGCCGGATCATGCTGACATATACTTAAAAAAAAAGAGGGCGATTCCTCACCCTCTTTGATTTGATTCCGGATTAAATATCCCAGGCCATTCCCAGGTTTATAGAAAGATATCCCTGATTATCCAAGGAGTTTGTTTTGAAGCCGTTGTAGTATTTTACTGCAAATTTCACCGAGGTACTGAAGTTAATTTTATAAAGCACCCCCAATTCACCTTTCAGAGCAAATTGCCATGGATTTTCCTCGAGACGGTAGAGGCCCATTTCAGTGTTTCGTTCCGAATATATCGTTCCAATGCCCAGTCCTATATATGGTTTCAGGGGTGAATCTGAAATAATCAGGTAGTCGGCCGTGGCCAAGATCGGGACTTCATTTTGATAGCGGAATTGGACTCCGGAAAGCGTTTCGTTACCAACCGTATAAGTATCAAAATCTTTCCTTTCATAGAAAACATGCCATCCAGCTTCTACTCCCACAAGGAGGTTATTATTCACTGCTCTCCTGTAATCCAGGGTAACTCCACGCCAACTGGCTTTTGAAATGTAATCTCCCAAATCTCCCATGCCAAAACTCACAGCATAATGAACGGACGTATAGCTCTCTGCCTGACCAAAACTCCGTGTGGTGAGGAACAGGGAGCAGACTATCGTTAAGAAAATAAATTTTTTCATCGTATATATTTTAAAAAGTTTCCACTTAGTTCGTTTTCAGATAAGGCGATTGCTCGAATGCCTGATCAATTGCTTTGTTAACCCGTGAGGTATTGTAGGCACCTGAGAGAAGCCCATTTGCTGCTCCAGTCCATACTCGCGATGGGTCAATGTATTCCTCGCCATCTGCAACCAAAGTCATTACCAGTGTACCTGTAGTGTAGGATGAAACTGAGGGATAACCCCATCCCCAGCCGCAATAGTAGGGGTAATACCAGCACCAGTAGTCATACCAGTAATAGATGGTTGTATTTGTCCAAACTGCTGGAAATAACACAAGATCTGCAGTTGACGGATCCTCAACTTTTGTCCAGCCTAAGGCGGTCATATTGGCTTGCATTTTTTGCAGCATTTGAGTGTTTTGTGGTTCTTTCACAAATTCGGGCGGTTCACCTTGAATAATGTCACCCTGGATTTTTACGATTTTGTCAGGAATGGCGTAATTTCCTTTGCTGCTAAAATCGAACTGGTCATCGTAATTGGTGTATACAATATCGGTTTCTTCATAGTACTCAGTTCCATTTGGATAACATGAGCCCAGAAGAACAACGATACTCAGGTAAAAAACGAACTTCTTTTTCATATGTTTGAATTTTATTGATTAGTAATTAATATATAATATTCCACTGCTTTTTCAATATAGCAAGTCAAATCCAATGGTATTAATCTTGACTTCTCAGAAGAGGGTAATGCCAACCCCCTTCAGGTTTCAGGTGCTGGTCCAGCTCCGGTGGTCCCCATGTATTTGGATCATAAGCATACACCGGAGTATCTGAACTGAGATAGGGATCCACAATCCGCCATGCTTCCTCCACATAGTCCTGGCGGGCAAATACGGTAGCATCCCCTGCCAGGGCGTCTGTAAGTACCGTTTCATATGCATCTTTCTGATCTGCATACGGATTAGGGGTTCCCAAGATTTCTACTCTGGATGCCTCCATCTTTTCTCCGGCTGCCATGTTCAGCATTCCAAAGGCAAAACTCACATCGGGACTGATCCGAAAGCGCAGATGATTTGAGGCGATAACCAGGGAGGAATATGCGGTTGGAACGCGTTTGAGCCGGACCAGTATTTCAGTGCAGGTTACAGGAAGGTTCTTCCCGGCCTGGATGAATATGGGCACTCCCTCCCAACGCTCCGAGTTTATTCTGAGTTGCAAAGCTGCAAAGGTTTCGGTTTTTGATCCTGGTTTCACTCCAGGTTCTGATGGGTAGCCCCTAAACTGTCCCCGAATAACATCCTTTGCTTCAATCGTTGCAATGGCCTTCAGCACTTTTATCTTTTCATCCCGAATGGATTCACTGTCGAGGCCAGCAGGTGATTCCATGCACAGGTTTACCAGGACCTGAAAGAGATGATTTTGAATTACATCCCGGATGGCACCTGTGGCATCATAAAATGCACCACGCCCCTGTACTCCGAAATCTTCGGCCATGGTGATCTGGATACTTTCAATGTGATGGCGATTCCAGATCGGTTCAAACAACGAATTTACAAAACGGAAAAAAAGCATATTATTCACGGCCCTTTTCCCTAAATAATGATCGATGCGATATATGGAGGATTCATCAAATGCTTCCGACAGGATACCATTTAATACTTTTGCAGAAGGAAGGTCCGTTCCAAAAGGCTTTTCAACAATAATGCGTGCCCCTTTTGCACAGCCTGATTTTGCAAGTTGTGAAACGACAGTTCCAAAAAGAACTGGAGGGATAGCCATATAGTGGGCCGGATTTTTAGCCGTTCCGAGTTCTTTGCGGATCTGCTGAAATGTGGCGGGATCATTATAGTCACCATCTACATAACGTAGCAGGCTGATGAGCTTCCCAAAATCAAAGGAATCAAATTCGCCATGTGATTCAATGCTTTCTTTCGCTCTTATTTGAAGCTGCTTCAGCGTCCAGCCCGCTTTAGCAACGCCAATTACCGGTACATTTAATGTTCCACGCCGGACCATTGCCTGCAGGGAGGGAAATATTTTTTTATAGGCCAGGTCGCCTGTGGCTCCGAAGAACACCAGTGCGTCTGATGGATTTGAGTTCATGGTAGTACAAATTTAGCTGTGGATGCTCCCTTAATCAATAGTTATCAATCTGTATTTTTTGTCAGTTCTATTTATTGTAACTTTAGGCAAGAATTCTTTCTTAAGATATCATAAAATCATGAAAAACAGATTTTTATCATATATAGTCCTGGCTATAAGTTTGATAAGCTTTCCCGCTTTTTCTCAAACAGAGAGTCAGACTGAGGCAGATACTACATTATTAGGTTTGCCAGGAGATAACCTGGATCTTTTTGCTGTACTGGACCTTTTTCAGAAGTCACCCACCATAGAGGAATTTGAAAAATCATTAAATCTGGAAGAAACAGGAATCAATAACCTGGACTTGAATCTGGATGAAAAAGTTGATTTCATCAAGGTCGTGACAGAGCAGGATGGGGATGAATTTGCATTTATTCTTCAGGTGGATGTGAGTGAAAAGGAGACTCAGGACGTTGCAGTTATTTTGGTTTCAAAGGATGAGGATGGAAAAATTACCATGCAAATGGTCGGAGACAAAGATCTGTATGGTGAAAGATTATGTGATTGAACCTACACCGCCAGCTCCAAAAGTTACTGCAAATCCTGCCTATACCGGCACGGAAGCCTGTTGAGAGTACACCGGCAACCACCGAGGTCGTGTGGTTGAATCGGCGCCCATCGTTCAATATGTCTATTCACCCTGTATATGTGCCCTATTATCCCCCCTATACCTATGCATATCCTCCGCCTTATTTCACGGCTTTTACCGTAGTGGCAATAGGCGTTTATCATCACAATCATTATTATAACAGTCACCATGGGGTATCATGGAGGTTATCATGGGAACACAGTAGTGATTCATAACCACAATACTTATAACAATTACAATAATAATTCCAGGCATAGTTCGAATACCGTGACCCAGCAATAATAGCCAATGGCAATTATAATAACAACAGATCTTCTACTGCCACGGCCCTCCGAGGTGGGGCTTCAGCTTCTCAACAACCTTCAAATAGAGCCTCAGGTGGTTCTTCAGCAGCGGCACGACCTTCAACAACGCCTTCAAGCAATCAATCAAGACAGCTGCTGCATCGCCTTCGACCAGTCAGTCCAGGCCATCTGCTTCATCAGCAAATCGCTCTGCATCCCCCTCAGCCAGTCAGTCAAGGGGATCTTCGCCATCCTATTCATCCCAACCTTCGCGATCAAGCAGTGGATCCAGGTCCATGAGTTCTTCTCCGTCCAGATCAGGGGGATCGGCTCGCCCTTCGGGAGGCGGAGGTGGAGGCAGAAGACGGTAATTTTTCTTGTTTCCAGTTAGGGCATATCAGAAGCACTCATTTCCCGTACACAGTAATAACTTGCCGTCTCTTTTTTCAAACAGGCACATGTAGTTTCCGGTATTAAATGGAGTATTTGTAGAATCAACTACTTGATAATAACCTATCTCGACCACCAGGTTCCCATCATTTGAGGGAAAAACCTCCTTGGTTGTAAATGAGATCTTATCGGTATTGCTTTCTATATCGACCGTTAAATATTCTATAATGGCTTCTCTGCCTACGATGGGTGCCCGATTTTGGGCAAAGGTGGTCGCGTCTTCCGCATAATAGCCAATATTTCTCAATTCTCCAGTATTATAAATCTCGGCAAATTCATCTTCCTTGGCCTGAATCTCTTTTTTGATCTGCTCTTTATCAACCACCGCTACTGCGGGTTCTGCTTTTTCTGTATTACAGGCAACTAACAGTGGTACAAAGTATAGAAGTAACAGTCCTGTTTTAAGTTTGCTTTTCATGGGTCTAGATATTTTATTTAATTGATATGCAATTTATCGAATGTTTTCCAGTGCGATATACTTTATTCAAACCATCCCCGTGGATTTCTATTTCTGATTGCATCGACTGCAAATTTGTATTCACATGGTGTCAGTTGAGGCCCGTCTGAAATCTGTAAGCAGTTTACAGTCATAACAAGATATATTATACTTCCCGTATCTCCTTAGTATTAAGGACAATCTCTTTTGGAAATTTAGCTAAATTTTAATTGGCTTCCAAGCATTGTCTAACATCCCTGATCTACTTCATAGCTTGAATTTAATATCATTGCAATGGTTTCCGGGGCGGCTTGAGGAGGTGGTTGCAGAGAATGATCAGATCTTTTCTGCCTCCGATCTGAGTCTTGAAGTATCAGAAGTTAAATCCAAACCTGATCACCGGGCCAAATTCCTTCACATTAAATACAAAGAGGTTGGAGCCTGCTCCTTTTTGGTAATCAGTGGATAATACCCTGTAACCAGCAGTTAACTGAAACACTTTGGTAAAGTGGTAACCGGCATAAGCCTGCAGCTGCCAGGTCAATTTCGAACCCAGGCCAAAACCGCCCGCATCACCACGGAATTGAAAAATCCACTTGTCATTAATATTGGTGGAAAGCCGGGTTATCAGAATGGGATCAAACCAGGTGGCTGATTGAGTTTCGTAATAGGCTTCGGTACCTGCCGGAAATACATTGCGCCTCACATCGATTTCTGTTTGAAGGTTGTTGAGCCGGCCTCCCGCACCTACTTCCAGGAAGGGCAATATACAGTAGAGCCCGGCCACCTCCCAAACCAACTGTTTAGCACCTACAGTACCGGAGTGCAAAAGGTTAGTGGCTGTCACCTCCTGATTCAGGTTCATGTACACCAGATCTGAAGTGATGGCCCATTTATCGGTTTGGGCTTCAAGGTATAACATGCCAGCTATTTTCAGTTTGCTGAAGATGTCACCGGGATTGGCATCTATGGGTACAGTCAGCGTATTATCAATACCCGTCTCTCCATCCATATATGGAAACATCAGGTAAACATCCAAAAGGAAGTTCCATTTTTTCTCATTCACTGGCTCCTGGGCTGACAGGGGATGAATACTTCCTGGGCAGATCAATATCATACAGCATAAGGCCATAATAATATATTGAAATTTGATGTGTTTCATTTTCTATGTCTTCATTAAAGCAATTTATCCCTATAAACCGAATCGGTATTGCACACCGGTCATGAACTGCACGCGGCTTCCCAGGAATCCATATTCAGCCCTAAGCATAAAGTGCTTATTTAACTGGAATTGGCCGCCGATGATAAAATTCCACTTGTCTTTAGGATATTTAGTCAGAGAATACTGAACGCTTGCAGACTCTTCATCATTTAAGGCTGCATCCATATTATTTAAGGCTTCTCCAGATTTCTGAAGGACCCTGTTTGCAGTTTCATATCTGGCCTCATTGACAGGATTCCTCTGCTCCAAATCGCTCAATCCGTTCCACCACTCATCCACCTGAACTGTAGCTTCTGCCACCTTCTCCATTCCTTCGTCCACTTTAATTTGCGCCTCATCAGTTGGAAATAACTCCGATAGTTCAAGTGAACCGTCAGTTTCGGCTGAGAGGTGTACCCTGAATCCACCGGCCCATACAGCAATGTTTCTTTGAGGATTTTTGAACTTGAAGGTTTTCCCGAATCTTGGCCCAAAAACAAAAGTGAAGACAGGTTTATTGAGGGCACTTACATCTGTCCAGGTCATATTCATATCAAGGGCCATCCATCCTCCTCCTATACCCAGGGTGGGCGTGATCCCGAATCCCATACCGGTGGCATCAAATTCTGCCTTTGAAGAGAATGAAGAGACTTCATTCCAGACATTGGCTGAATCAGGCAGCCACACGCCTGCATTGATTTCAGTGGAAGTACTTGCTTTTGAGAATATGCCATACAAATTCAAAAATGGCAAGAGCCAGATATCGGGTCGTAAGGTTACCACTGAGGCAGTTGATACAGAATTATTGAATCGAATGATCTCATCGAGATCATACATGGGGCCGTTGTTGAAGCCTACAAAAAGATCACTGATCAGCAAATCAGATTGTTGCCAGAAATAGTTCAGACTCACCCCAGCCGAGTAGGGAAGATCATAACCCTTTGCTGTGGCTTTAGCTCCCCATATGGGCAGTACATAGGGGTATGCTTGAGACTTGAGGGTGTCGGCCAATTCTTTATTTTTTTCACCAACAACTTTGTTTGTATAAACCTGCCCAAGGGACTGACTGATGAGACCAAAGGTCAAACAGGCAGTAAATAATATGTATTTCATCTCTCTCCTATTTTGGTAAAAAGCACTTCATACAATGGCATAAAGGCCTATTCCTCAGTTTTTTTCTCTACTCCGATGGGGATTTTTATGTAGAAATAGATGGCTGAATTTTTTATTGTAAGATCAGGCACATCACTCACATTCACCAGTCCGTAATAGTAGTTTATTCCAACACTCATGCTTTTGGGTTCTTTTCTGAATTTATACCCTACACCGCCAAGAAGGCCGGCATCAATGCGTTTATATTCATCCGAAACATCACGCTCATAGGTAAGATCGCCTCCTAAATCTTCTACTTTAAAAATATCAACGGGTTTACGTATCAGTCCCAGCTGTGGTCCGGCTTCTATATACCAGCGCTGGTTAAAACGCTGATGAAAAAGAATGGGTACGTAAAAGCAGTTGATTCTTCTTGTTAGCGTCCCATCTTTATATACAGCATCAAAATCCTCATCTCCGATGGGATATGTTGCCATTCCTGTGGCTCCCACATTTGACTTTACCAGAACACCGGTGCTCAAATATGATTTATTCTTCATCAGGATATGAAAATAGAAACCCAGGTCAAAATTATTCATCCCTTCAGCATCCTCTATATCAAGGATATAGGAACGGTTCAAGCCGCCAACCAGGCCAAATTCTATTTTTTCAGAATTGAGAGCATCGCCCAGTAGGAGCGTGATCAGCACCTGGGCATTCACAGTGGCAGATACTGTCAATATAATTGTGAGAAAAACAGCTCTGTATATTGTCTTCATCAATAATTTCTTAGTTAATAAGCATCAGTATATTATTTTTCAATCAAATTGATGTTTTAAGCTTCTTTTGAGAATCAGAAATGGCTGTTATCTCCCCTGGTTTCCACGATTTATCAAACCAGGAGTCCATTGTACCATAAAGTCTCAATATGATGGTCCAGCTCTTCCCCGGAACGGTCTGTATCCAGTTCTTCTTTTCCCCGCTTGGAGTCTCCGGTCCTATCCTGATATCAATCGAACCATCTTTTTTGACCACAAGCCTCTTAGAGGTAGAGTAAACGGAAGGCCATGACTGACTGTTCTTTATAATTGAGTTTGTTAAGCTGTCATAAACAATCACAGACCAGTAATCTTTTGCCGGGATGTTTGGAGGTAAATGGAACAGGTAATTCTTATCGCCAGACAGCGTGTGACCGTCAGCATCTTTTGATAAGATATATTCTACATTTTCCTCTACTTGCATCAGGTTTCACTTTTCTCCATTTCAGCTCTTAGGTCTGTGACTGCTTCAAATTGCGTAAGGAATACCTTGCCGGTCAAATCATGTAAGAAGTGTGTCCCCTCCAAACGATCCATCACAGGGCCCTTCACTTCAGACATGTGGAAAGTGATCCCGCTATCTTTGAGCCGGAGATTTATGGCTTCCAGGCTTTCCAGGGCTGAAAGGTCTATGGTATTTACTGCAGGACAGACCAGGATGAGATGTCTTATATCAGGATTCTCAGCTACCGCGTCATTCACCGTATCTTCCAGGAAACGTGCATTCGGGAAATAAAGGCTGGCATCCACCCTGATTGAAAGGATTTCAGGATCCGTCGTTACTTCATGGCGTTTAATATTGCGAAAATGTTCGCTGCCTGGCAATTGACCTACCACGGCCACGTGTGGCTTGGATGTCCGGTAGAGATGCAGGAATACAGAAAGGCCAACCCCTGCGATCAGTCCTATCTCCACACCTTTCCATAAGGTTACCAGGATGGTGACAGCCATGGCAGCAAAGTCGGATTTTGAATAGGACCAGGCGTGTTTCAGTGCTCCAAAGTTTACCAGGCCTAATACAGCCACAATGATGGTGGCTCCAAGGACTGCCTTTGGAAGGAAGAACAACAAGGGGGTAAGAAAGAGCGTTGCAATGGCAATGCCAATGGCTGTGAAGGCACCGGCCGCAGGGGTCTCAGCGCCAGCATCGAAGTTCACCACGGACCTGGAAAATCCGCCGGTAACCGGAAATCCGCCCGACAGGGCTGAACCTATGTTGGATGCACCCAGGGCAATCAGCTCCTGGTCGGGATCCACGCGTTGACGGCGTTTGGCTGCAAGGGTCAGGGCCACCGAGATGGACTCCACGTATCCTACGATCGAAATCAGAATTGCAGGGACGAGGATCTTCATCCATAAAGACATATCCAGCGGAGGCATGGCAACTTTGGGCAAGCCTTTGGGTACCTTCCCGACAATAGCGACCCCTTTATCACCCAGGCCCAGGCCCGCAACGATGAGAATGGTAAAAACAATAGCGAGCGCAGGCCCAATCTTCACCAGGATGTCCGCCACTTTTGCCCCAACACCCATCCGGATCAGAAGTGGCTTCAACCCACGGCGGACCCAGAAAAGAAAGATAAGCGAACCAATACCCACTGCCGCAGTAATGAGATGGACATGGCCAATATTCTCTACAAGTGAGGTAGCTACCTCCAGGAAACTATGTCCGTGAGCTTTAATTCCCAGAACTGGTCCCAGCTGACCTGCAGCGATCTGGAGGCCGGAGGCAGTAATAAATCCGGTAATGACCGGGTGGCTGAGAAAGTTTGCCAGAAATCCCAGCTTCAGAAAACCTATAAGCATCAAAAACAAGCCTGATACCATGGCCAGGGCAATGGCAGCTCCCAGGTACTCGGGTGTTCCCTGCGATGCCAGTGCTCCGGCTGCAGCTGCGGTCATAAGACTGGCAACTGCTACCGGCCCGACTGAAAGTGTTCGTGAAGTTCCAAAGATGGCATAGATAAGCAGTGGAGCTATGGATGCGTAAAGCCCGATTTCCGGAGGCAGTCCGACCAGTATGGCATAAGCCAGCGACTGGGGAATCAGCATCATGGTGACGATCAGTGCCACAATCATGTCGTTACTAAAGGTCTTTTTGTTGTATTGTGATCCCCAGTCGAGAATCGGAAAATAACCTTTCAAAATTCCCTTCAGGGACGATTTCCCTTTTTTATTTTCCACTTTTCAGGTCGGTTTTTTGGTTCCTAATCTATTTATCTATGCTGCTGCAGCTGTATTAGCGGCCTTTTTGCCCATAAGGGGGGCAATAATTATACTGAGGATGAAAGACCATAAAGTCCAGATGATAACCATCGCCACCATATTGGGTGTTACTTCGGCAATGGCAAGAACTCCGATCAGGACAGCGGCTATATTCCGTGTACCTATTCCCAGTGACAAGACAACTCTCTCACCCCGGTTAAGGCCAAATCCGAAATAAAATGAGATCAGTGCCATCACAATCATAAAGATTGTCAGGGAAAGCATCGCCATACTGCCTGCAGTAGCCCACATCTGCTTGGAATAGAGCACAAAGCAAAATATGATTGTCAATAATGTAGTCAGGCCCGCCAGCTTCTTTACAGGATTGAAGATCTTATCAGCCACTTTGCTTGCAAAAGTCTTGATTACTGCCCCAATAAGCAAAGGCATGAGCACAGTAATAAAGAGTGGTTTCAGAAGCGACATGACACTCAATTCTATCCCCTTGATCAAGATAGGTGCAAATAATGGCATTAACAGGGAGGTGCCGATGGCTGCCACCGGGATGAAGGCTCCTGCGAAAACAATGTCTCCATGCGCTTTAGGGAGAAGCGGCGGGAGAAATGGAGCACATGGAGCAAGACTACCTATGAACAATACGACTACATAGGGCTGATCCAGGGGAATAACCCTAGTGATCAGGTATGCGACAGCAGGGCCCAACACCCAGCCGAATCCGAAGGTCAGACCCAGGAACTTCAAATTTCCTACTACCTTGAACATCTTGCCCAGATTCACCTGCAGCCCCATGCTGAGGAGGTTCGCCACGGTGAAGACAATGACCAGCGGATTGAATATGGACTGACAAAACTGAATGATTTCGTTCATAATATCTATGATTAAAAGTTAAACTGCACGATGTGAACGGGACAGCATACTTCCTGAAATATTCTTTGCCTTGAATCCGTTTTGCAGGAGGATCCGCGTGGCATAATAGGATCGCTGGGCTGACCTGCAGAAAAGGGCTATTTCACGATCCTTGGGAAGTTCCGCCAGGCGCGAACGCAGTTGAGGCAGCGGTATATTGACCGCACCGGGAACCGATTCTACCTCTACCTCCTGGGGACTACGCACATCCACCAGGAAGGCATCCCCCAGGCTGTCCCAGTGAACAAGTGGCATGTCGCCCCGAAGTACATCTGCAGCTACCATCCCTGCAAAGTTTACGGGATCTTTGGCGCTTCCATAGGGAGGCGCATAGCAGAGTTCAGCTTCTTCCAGGTCATAAATGGTGCAGCCCATTTGAATGGCCATGGCGAAAGAATCAATCCGCTTGGCTACACCATCCTCACCAAGTACCTGGGCTCCAAGTACCTTCCCGTCTGATTTGCGGAACAGGAATTTAATGGGCATGATCTTGGCGCCGGGATAGTATCCTGCGTGTGAATTGGGGTATATATAGACCTTTTCATAATCAGTTTCCCCAATTCTCTTAAGTGTTTTTTCGCTTATCCCGGTCTGGGCAATGGTAGCCCCAAAAAGTTTACAGATGGAGGTCCCCTGTGTGCCACGGAATTTGGAATCGCGGCCGGCAATTACATCGGCTGCAATTCGTCCCTGCCTGTTAGCCGGCCCTGCCAGCGGAATGAGGGTCCAGTCGCCTGTCATGAAATCTTTTACTTCCACGGCATCACCCACAGCCAGGATATCAGGATCTGAGGTGACCATTTGCTCGTTGACACGCATTCCTCCACGATCCCCGATCTCGATTCCGGCCATCTTTGCCAGAGCGAGTTCCGGTTTTACCCCAATGGCCATCACCACGATTTCGGCATGATGGGCTTTCCCCTTTTCCGTGAGGACTTCAAGCCCGCCTTTAGACGATTTTTTGAATCCCGCAACACCATCTTCCAGTTCAACCTTTACGCCATGTTTGACAAGGTAGCGTCCTACAAGATTTGCCATCTCAGGATCCAGGGGTGGCATGACCTGATTAAGTTTCTCGATGAGTGTAACCGTAAGTCCGCGTTCTACCAGGTTTTCAACCATCTCCAATCCTATGAATCCACCGCCGATCACCACTGCATGCTTTGGTTTAGAAACCGTATCCACTCCTGTGAATGAGTTTCCCACGGAGCGGTCGATATCCCTTTCAAGCCATTTGCGTATGTTTGTTGCGTCGGCTACGGTACGCACCGAGAATATTCCCGGAAGATCAATCCCCTCAAAGGGAGGGCGGATGGGGGCCGCACCAGGTGAAAGTACCAGCTTATCGTATTTTTCAGTGGTCACATCTCCTGTGAGGTGATTCTTCAGTTCCACGGTCTTTTCCGCTGCATTAATGCCGATCACCTCGCAATTGGTCCGGCAGTCCATGGCAAATATGACCTTGAACATCTGTTCAGTGGCAACCAGAAGATCGCTCTCGTTTTCAATGGAGCCTCCCACATGGTAGGGTAGGCCGCAGTTTGCATAGGATACATAGGGTCCGCGTTCCACCAAAAGGATTTCCATTTTTTCATCTAGCCTGCGGAGACGGGCTGCGCATGATGCACCTCCTGCTACTCCACCTACGATAATTACTTTCATACCTGGGATTTTATTAATTATAATATTTAAATAAATTGAGAGCTATTAACCTCAATATATGAAAGTTAACAGCTCTCTTTTTTGTAGAAGGACAAGCTTATTTTTGGACAAATGGAATTCCATCCAGCAATTCCATCCTGACACCAGTCAGAATATAACTCTCAACCTGGTAAAACTGTGTGGCAACCAAACCATCTGATGCAGCTTTTACTTTTTTGTAATAGGTAGCGATGAGTTTGTCGGTCTTCTTTTGAAGTGCCAGAGCCTTGGTGGTCCAGGCATCTGCCTGTTCGCTTGTCATATTTTCATACTGTTTTGCATATTGTTCCAACAATGCGATCCTCTCCTTACCAAGCTCTTTCCTTGCTGTTTCATACTCGTCATAAAGCTTCCAGAAAGCATCACTCTCAGAGGCTGAGGGCTGAACAAATGCGGATACAATATCTTTCTTGGCCATCCCGAATGCGGCCTGCATCAGGTCCACCTCTTCTGTGGAGGATTGTGAAAATGCAACGGAGGTAAAAATTGATGCAACTAAAATTAATAGGTACTTCTTCATTGATTCTAAAATTTTAAATTGATTAACTAATTTTTTATCCAACTCTACCAGCTCCCTGAAGTGGATCTGCGGTCTGAGGAAGTTTTGCCCTGGTCCTTTTTGCCCATTCCTCTTCCAGTAATTCTCTGGCAGCTTTCTCCAGGAATTCAGGTGCGGCCCATTCATTTACATCGAAATCATTCTTGATATACCCATGGCTGAGCATAAAGTCCTTGCCAATATCGACAGACACCATGTTCTGTGGGGAAAGGTTAGGTACCAAATCAACCCGTTTGATGCCATCGTAGGTATCTTCTACATCGCGATAGAAGGTCTGTTTGTCCAGAATGGCTGCAGCAGCCTGCTTATGTTCATTGGCCCAGCGTCCCACCTTGATCATTCCTTTAAGAAAGGTGACAGCCAACTCGGGATGCTGTTCCGCCATCTCCACTGAGCATGTAATTGCTGCAGGGATATTGGCAACCTGGAGTGTCCAGTCGGGATACCTCGAAAGGTCTTCGATAGACTTAAATTTACCGGTTGTTTCGGACAGCACACTGATCACTCTACTCTGGCTGTACATGGCATCTATGGCGCCTTTTTCCAAAGCAGTTTCCAGCGGGCGGAAAGCCAGGTCGTTTTTATGATCACGCTTTAACCATAATTCGGATGGATTCTCCATTTCCGGGCCCATCATTTCAGGATTGTCGTACCAATCGTCAGCATAAGGGAATTCAACGATCTCCACATCATCCCGGGTCATGCCGTTCATTCTCAGCATGAGCTCGATGCCCTGTTCTTCCTGTATGCCCCACCAGTCGGTTTTAATTTTATTCTGGCTCCTGGAAAGTCCAATTTTCTTCCCTTTCAGGTCTGCCATGGTGTAAATATCATCCCTGGAACGTACCATCATCACACCGCCTTCTTTTGGTACGTGGGTGACTCCCAATAACCTGGTTCTGCGTATATCGGCATGCACATGAATGGGGGGAAATAAACCTCCAAAACGTATGATGTTATCCATATTATGGATATAGTGCGGGTACCAGTCGTTCTCTTCCCGCGCTCGCAAATACAGATAATTCACGCCTATTTTCTTGTACTCTCCCTTGGTCCAGCCCAGTTCCTGGTCCACGTTGCTGGCAGATATCAACGGACAATTGGTATAATACACTTCATTCCAGTCCAAAGGCACAGTCTTGAGTTTGCCTTCTTTTTTCGCATTTGCAATAATCGCATCCATGTCAGGAGCGACTCTTTTTACTTCGTTTGCCATTTTTTTAATATTTAAGTTATTATGTTGTATTGCAATTTGAGCTATTAACCTGCAGTATCATCAGAATTACTGCTGTCTTCGGTCTGGTCTGAAGGATTGGTTTCAGAAGCTTCCCCTTTTTTCTTTTCGTTCTTCAACATTTCTTCATAAAGATCTACCTTTCCGCAGGCACAGCTTGGCCCTTCATTTTTAGTTGTTTCTTTTCCCATGGTTATTTGGCTTATGGTTCCTTTTATCATCCGGTTTTTGACGCATTTAAAGTTAGATCAAGCATTGATCCGTTTCAATAGTTATTAATCTGTATTTTTTGATACTTTTCTTACCTTTACGATCCTCAATAAAATGATGCGGTTATTTATCCGATGAAGCAAGCAAATCTTCCAGACTACGAACTGTTTTCCGAATTCATAAAAACCTTCTCCAAAGATGGTTTTATGGGGATAGATCCCAAACATCCATTGGTACTTGAGCTTGAAGAGATGATGGAGGCCAATGATCAGTTTTTCTATATAGCTGATGTCATTCAAATGAACATCTTGTTTACAAGCAAGCGAAGTACTAAGATGATTGGTATTGAGCCTGAGGAGTTGACCTTTTACCAGTTTATGGAGCTTACACATCCTGATGAGCTTCAGCGACTTAACCTTGGGAGACCCATGATCGTTAAAATGGGTCAGGAACTGTTCACTGCTGAAAATGGAATCCGTTATTTGTCCACCGATTTCAGGATGAGGACTCCTTCGGGATCTTACTCCAATATACTTATCCAGTGCTATTTAGTTTATACTACCATCCCCCGGAAAACTGTTTTCTTTTTAAAGGTTCATACGAACATAGATTGGTGGAAAAAGAAAGATTATGGGTTCCATTATATTATGGGAGAAGATTTGAGCTATTTTAAATACCCGGACCAGGAGTTGCTGCATATGGGTATGCTGGTATCTCCTCGTGAATTTGAAATTCTCAAACTGGTGGAGCAGGGACTGAGCAGTGAACAGATTGCTGAAAATTTGTTCCTGAGCGTGAATACAGTTCACACCCATCGCACCAATATGCTGAAGAAGACCGGAAAAGATACCATCGCTGATCTGGTTTACAGCTTCAAAGAGAAGGGATTGATGTAGAAAGCTGGAAGCCCTTTTCACTGATCATTTCTTCGAAAAAAATGCATTGAGTCGCCCCACTCACCATATCCAATTTCGCCGTCAGCCAGCTGGATGCGCACATCCAGGCAGTTTTTACACTCCTCAGGTTCTTCATCTACACAGGGCTTATTTTCGTAAAGGGCATAGTCGTTCCGGTATTTGCCGGGCGTAATATTTGGCATAATTATATTGGCTCCCACTTTTACCGCTTTTTCACGGCCCAGGGGATCAATGGCCTGAAGGGCAGTTGCTGCTGCAATATTGATGTCCTTCATGAGGATTCGAAGGGTCGCAACCATCTTCAGGGCCAGATCAAAACGGTCTTTGATGGGTATAAGCTGATCCCTGAATTGATAAAGGGGTGTATCGGCGTGTTCAATGTAGGGTCCCATGCCCACCATATCCACATCAAAATCACGCATAAAGAGCAAATCATCGGCCAGGTGACCGGTATTTTGAAAGGGGAGTCCGATCATGACTCCCGTACCGGTCTGGTAGCCAATGTCTTTAAGTGTGTACAGGCAATCCAGACGCTTTTGGTAATCGTGATGCTTATCCTTTGGGTGATACCGCTGATAAAGCTCTGGTGTGGAAGTTTCGATCCTGAGGAGGTAGCGATGTGCTCCTGCCTCGAACCAGCGCTCATACACTTCCCTGCTCTGTTCTCCAAGAGAGAGGGTGATGCCCAGCTTTCCATCAGATAATTTCTTTATCTCCTTTAGCAGGTTCTCGATTCTCAGTGTAAAGGCAGGCGATTCCAACTCTCCCGCCTGCATCACAAAGGATCCGTAGTGATTGATGTGTGCAAAATGTGCCGCCTCCAGAATCTGTTCATCTGTCACATTATAACGATGGACCTCTCGGTTGGATTTCCTTATGCCGCAATAGTAACAATCCTTCCCACAGATATTGGAGAATTCCACCAGTCCGCGAAAGTGCACTTTATTCCCAATCTCCTTTAACTTGACCTCTGTGGCTTTATTAAAAAGAAGCTCTTTATCCGCTCCCTCCGAATCCAGAAGAGTGATCAGATCTTCCCGCTCCAGCTTCTCCTTCTCCAATATTTCTCTGACTCCCATCCTACAGGTATGATATGGTATTGGGTTCAAGGTTTACAAAGGGTGCAATGGCCCGGTTATAGATTCCATGCATATAAGCGATTGCCATCCCGTAGTTGGTAACCGGGATACCGGCATCCACAGCTGGTTTCAACCGGTTAATTAGCTGCTTACGGGTAATCATGCAGCCCCCGCACTGAATCACCATGCTATAATCTTCAATGTCCCCTGGGATCTTATTGAGCCCTGCTACCACCTCAAATTCCAGCTGTTTTCCAGAAAAGCTGGACAACCACCTGGGAATCTTTATTCGTCCAATGTCATCGCAGGATACCTGGTGTGTGCAAGATTCAAGGATCAGAATCTTATCTCCGTTTTCCAGTTTTGACAAGTGGGGAGTCCCCGCCAGGTAGCTCTCAAAATCGCCTTTATACCTGGCCAGAACAGTGCTGAAACTGGTCAGTGGGATGTCGTCCGGGATGGAAGCATCGGCCTTTTTAAAAACCTGGCTGTCGGTAATGACCAGAGCAGGTTTGGGCGAGAGTCGTTTCAACAGGGAGTCCACTTCACGCTCCTTGGCTACAACGGCAATGGCATCATTATCCAGAATATCGCGAATGGCCTGGACCTGGGGGAGGATCAACCTTCCTTCGGGAGCTTCCTCATCAATGGGGGTAATCAGCAGTACCAGATCGCCCTGGGATATGATGTCACCCACCAGGGATTTGGAGAGATAGGCGGTTTCAGGTATGGCATCTCGGATCTGATCTATAAGCTCCTTCCTGTTAAGGGGATGAAGTGTGGAAAAGTCGAGAAGCTCATGCTTCAGGGTTTCCCTTATGCTTTTTCGGAGCGTGTCGCCGGCTGGCTGCAGATCCGATTTGTTATGCACGATCAGGTAGGGGACTTCCCACCTGTCCATTTGCTGAATTACAGCTTCCTCCTCTTCGGTAAAAAGGTTTCCAGCCAGCACAAGAATGCCCAGGTCAATGTGCCGGAAAATTTCCCGGGTTTTGGCCACGCGCTTTTTCCCCAGCTCCCCGGTATCGTCTGTACCTGCCGTATCTATTAGCACCACCGGTCCGATTCCGGTAATCTCCATGGACTTTTTTACAGGATCGGTGGTGGTTCCCGGCTCACTGGATACAATGGCCACATCCTGGTTTGCCAGGCAGTTGATCAGCGATGATTTTCCATTGTTCCTTCTTCCAAAGATCCCCAGGTGGGGTTTGGCATCACGTCCCTTCATTGTAACTCCTTTATATCATTGACTGTAAATCCCTTTTTCAACAGGTTTCCAGGTTCCATCAACTTCTCCAATTTGTCAGGATCCACTATTTTCAGCTTCGCATTGGCAGTAAAAATATCCTCGTCCGTGGCGAGCATCTGTTTTGAAAGCTCTGCAGCCCTGTGATAACCAATCAAAGGGGAAAGGGCAGTAACCACAGCAGGGCTTCTGAAAAGTTTTTTACTGGCCACTTCGGTGTGAATCTCTATCCCCTGCAGCATATGGTTCTTTATGGCCTGGTTCATAGAGATCATTAGCTTCAGGCTCTCCAGCATGGCTGATCCTATTTCAGGTATGTATGCATTTAGTTCCAGGCATCCTTGTGCTGACAAAGCCGTGATCTTTTGGTCGTTGGCATAAATTTTATGAGCCGAAGTAATCACATATTCAGGAATCACCGGGTTGACTTTGCCTGGCATGATGGAACTTCCTACCTGCTTTGGGGGTAAATCAATCTCTACGCTGACCGCTCAAGCCCGAGGATAGCAATCTTAGGTCAGAGACAATTTTTTCAAGATTCACCGCATGGGCTTTCAGGATGGCATGTACCTCTACCCAACGATCCATATTGCAGGTAGCATCCACCAGGTTCTCACCCTGGGTGACAGGCAGTGAGGTGATTTTCTTAAGCATGGGGACCACTTCCATCATATAGAAGCGAGGGATTGAAATACCGGTACCTATGGCACCTCCCCCCAGGTTGACCACCTTGATACGTTCCAATCCTTTAGAGACCCTCCACCAATCGCGTGAGAGTGCTTCACTGTAAGAACTAAACAGCTGCCCGTAGGTGGAAGGGACTGCCTCCTGCATCTGGGTATATCCCAGGCGCAATGCATTTCGATACCTGGTCTCCAGCTGTTCAAATGAGAACCGGGTAAGGTTGATGGACTCCTCCAGCTTATTGAGTAGCTGCATGGTGGCCACTGTAAGTGCTGTTGGGATCACATCGTTGGTGGATTGAAAAATATTGGCATCTTCTATGGGATCCAGATGGTGGTAGTCCCCTGGATTCTCCCCCAGGTTAATAAGCGCACAATTGCAGATTATTTCATTGATATTCAAGTTGATACTGGTGCCTGCTCCTCCCTGTGTGCCGGGAACAATAAAATGCTCAAAAAGAGAGCCAGATGCTATTTTTGCCGCGGCTGCTTCCAGGGCTCCCAGCGCCTTCTCCTGAGGGATCCTCATCTGTTCAATCACATCCGGGTGTTCTTTCTGAAGGGCTTTTAGCAGCTTTCTGACTGTGCGATAACAGGCCAGTTTTACCGTGCCTGTCGCCCGGAACCATTCCTCGGGGAACCGATCCTGGCTGGGAAAATTCTCACGGGCCCTGTAGGAGTGAACTCCGTAAAGGGCATCTTCCGGGATGGAGACTTCACCTAAAAAATCTTTTTCTGTGCGCATATGAATGGAAATCCACACAAAAATAGGGGATTTCGCTTAAGTTCCTACAACCCACAGTTTATTCAGGTTTTTCAACAAAAGGGAAGGTGGCGCCCAACTGAAAGGTGGAATTGTGAAACGGATCTCCCTGGTTTTCTTTTAATAGATCGATAAAACCCCGGCCGTAGCGGGCAAATAGATTAAAACCCTTTCCATTCACCGGTTCTACAACCACAAAGGACAGGTCAATAACTGCTGCGAGATCGATGTTATTAAACTCATCCTTTATGTCCAGTTCGGTTTTAAGTGTGACTCCTTCAATAGGTGCGGATCGATAAATATCTTCAGCGCTTACAAGAAAACTTATCTGGGGGCCTGCTGAAATGCTCCACCTGTCGGTGATGTGGTATTTTACCAAAAGAGGGATATCAATGTAATTCAGTTTTCTATCGGTAAATTCTGGATTCCCCAGCAGCTCATCCAGCTCCGGAATCCCTGTGCTCAGTGTAGGTACGTCCTTTACCCCCCTGGGGGAGAGGGCAATGAATTCGGGAAGCAGGGAAAACTTCTCTGTCAATTTTATGTTGTTTACAAGGCCGAAATTGAATCCGGTTCTGTTTTTGCCTTCGTCAATATTGGTAATCATGGATAAGTTAACACCTGCCTTCAGGCTGAAATGGAAATTCTCAGTGGCTGCCTTTTCTCCGAAAATAAATACAAGCAAAGCAGCCTGTCCCTTCACAATCCCTGACGAAAATGTGGTGATGAGCAAAATGGATAACACTATTTTTTTCATTTAATAACATTCAGGTGAGCACTTCAAATGCAGGTTTGTAAATATATGAAAAAGAGGTGACACATCATGTGCAGAACCAATTACTATGCTATTTTTGTGTAGATGAAGAAAGCCATCAGATTCATTCTCTTTCTTGTTGTCCTGATTCTCTTCAGTCAGTCCGGTTACAGCCAGCTATTTGATGAAAGTAACCGTTTAAAGTATGACACCAACTATATCAAGGTTTATAAGGATGAATTGACCTCGCGTGTTTTTTTGGCAAGAAAACAGAATGGAATAAGCATCTCAGAAAAGTTACTGAAGCCAGGATTGCAATATAAAACAAACGACAACCTGTTGCTGGGACTGGGTTATACCTATAGTTTTCTGAATATTAATCTGGCAGTAAAAGTACCATTTATTAATTCGGACGATGAAAAGTATGGCGAATCCAAATACCTGGATCTTTCCATACAAACCAATTTCAGGAGCTTTATGATTGACCTCTACCTTCAGTGGAACAGCGGGTACTATCTCTCTAATCCTGAGGATTTTAAGGAGATACATGTACAGGGAGTCCCGCTGCCTATCAGGGGGGATTTGAGAACCACGCTGATAGGAACCAGTGTTCAGTATCTTTTCAACTCTGAACGTTATTCCTACAAGGCCTCCTTCCTGCAAAATGAGTTTCAGAAAAGAAGTGCAGGAACTCCCATTGTAGGGGCGGAAGCATATTGGTTACTTGCCATGGCCGATACTGCACTTTCACCTTACACCCCTATGGGTCATGTATATGTGAGTGAAGATCCCTATAACCAGACTGATCTTTTTAATTTTGGAGTCAATGGCGGATATGCCTACACCTTTGTATGGAACGAACTGCTCTATATTTCGCTGGCCTCCACCCTTGGGCTGGCCGGGGGATATCATACCGTTCACAATACCTGGGATTACAACACCTTGAATGAGGGACTTTCAGTCGGAGTAACCAACAATACAAAGATTTCGGTGGGATTCAATAACAATGCATATTATGTGGGGTTGAGCTTTGTGAGATATTCGGTAAGTCAGTTTATAGGCACCGAAGGAGACTGGATGACATATTGGTCGGGGAACATCAGGTTCAATGTGGTCAAAAGGTTTAATTTAAAAAGAACCATAAGGATCCTTCGTCCCGATCTTTGGATTCTTTAAGTTTGTAATAAATCTTGCTTCAATGCGACAGCTAGGAACCATACTTTTTGTTCTATATATCGCAGCCAGCCAATCCACCCTGATTGCTCAGAAAATTGACACCATCTTTTTACAGCAGGGCGACAGGATCACCGGAGAGGTCAAATCGATGGAGAACAATTACCTGCGACTCTCCACCCTCGATGTGGGAACCGTGAAAATCGAATGGAATAAGATCGACAGCGTTAAGATCCTAACCAGCATGCGGGTTGAGCTGGTGGATGGGCGGATCATGTATGGCAAGCTGCTTACAGCCGGAATTGTGGGAAGCTGCTATATCTGGAGAAGAGAGGGGGACCCTCTATTGGTTAAGCTGATACGTATAGTCGCACTATCGCCAGTTGAAGAAAAGTTTGTTGACAGGCTAAACGGAACCCTCAGTACGGGATTCAGCTATGTAAAAGCCAGTGATGTCGCTCAGCTGAATTTTAGCGGTTCTTTAGAATACCTGGCAAGAAAAAACCATGGAGAACTGTTTTATGACGGCATCATCACGCAGGATTCCCTTAAAACAAGCCAGAGACACAATGGAGGAGCCACATTCATTCGGATACTGCCCAAGAATTGGTTTTTATTAAGCGCTGTTTCACTTGAGAGCAATTCGGAACTCGAATTGGATCTCAGGTCCAACTGGGGTGTGGGCGGTGGCAAGAGACTGGTCCGTACCAATTTCACCGTTTTTTACCTGGCCGGTGGTGTTCAGTTTAACAGGGAGACCTCTAAAGGAGTGAAGCAGTTTAACCTGGAAGGCATTGCACAAGCAAACTACTCTGTTTTTATTTATGATGACCCCGAGGTTTCCTTTGATATTAAAGCTGATTTGATTCCCAGCCTGAATAATTTTGGCAGGCTCAGAAGCAATATCACTTCAAACCTGAAGTGGGAAGTATTTAATGATTTTTACCTGAAGTGGTCTTTCTACTATACCCATGACAGCAGACCCCTGTCAGAAACAGCTGCAAAGACCGACTGGGCTGTTACACTTCTGGGTGTGGAGTATAAACTCTGATCATTTTTTCCCTACAACATTCATATGATTGAACAAGATAATTGCTTAACTTGTTAGTACTAGCTATAGAATCAAACTTTAAAAATCCATTAACAATTAATCAAATGAGAAAAACAATTTTCAGCATCGTTCTGCTGGCATTTACGATTGTAAGTTTTGCCCAGGATAAGCCCAATATACTTGTGATCTGGGGCGATGATATTGGTTGGGCCAATATCAGCAAATACAACCATGGGATGATGGGATACAAGACTCCCAACATCGACCGCATAGCCAATGAAGGAGCTATGTTTACGGATTGGTATGCGCAACAGTCCTGTACCGCAGGAAGGGCCGCGTTTATTCTGGGACAACATCCCTTCCGGACAGGTCTGCTGACCATCGGAATGCCCGGATCAAAGCAGGGAATCCAGGACAACCAGGCCACCATAGCCGAACTTCTAAAACCCCTGGGTTATACCTCAGGTCAGTTCGGAAAGAACCACCTGGGCGACCAGGATGAGCACCTTCCCACCAACCATGGCTTTGATGAATTTTTTGGAAATCTTTACCACCTCAATGCAGAGGAGGAACCAGAGACCTACTATTATCCTGAAAATGCAGAATTTCATGAGACATACGGACCAAGAGGTGTACTTCATTCATATTCGGATGGAAATATTGAGGATACAGGTCCCCTGACCCGGAAGCGTATGGAGACTGCTGATGATGAATTTACAGATGCAGCCATTGCATTTATTGAGAGAGCCCATGAACAGGGAAAACCTTTCTTTGTATGGCTCAGCGCCACCCGGATGCACGTTTGGACCCACCTGAAGGAGGAGAGTGTTGGTGTTACCGGCATTGGACTTTATCCCGATGGAATGGTGGAGCATGACAAGGCCATTGGAAGAGTGCTGGCCAAGCTGGAAGAGCTGGGTATCTACGACAACACCATGATTATGTACTCCACCGATAATGGCGCTGAGAAGTTTACCTGGCCCGATGGAGGAACTACCCCTTTCGCAGGTGAGAAGGGAACTACCTGGGAAGGTGGATTCCGCGTTCCCTGTGCCATTAAGTGGAATGGGGTGATTAAACCAGGGACCATCCACAATGAGATTTTCTCACACGAAGATATGTTGCCAACCATTCTGGCAGCCGCAGGTGTACCCGATATAAAAGAGAAGCTTCTGGCCGGATATCAGGTAGGAGACAAGACCTTCAAGATTCATCTGGATGGCTATAACATGATGCCATTTTTAAGTGGTCAGGTGGAAGAGTCTCCCCGCCATGAAATCTTCTATTTTGATGCAGGAGGGAATCTGAATGCCCTCCGCTATAACGACTGGAAACTTCATTTTACATTGATGGAGGGAGCCATTAATGAGGCATACAGGAAAACGCCTTCCTGGCCCATTCTCTTTAATCTGAGAGCCGATCCCTATGAGGTATCTCATGAGTCGGCTCTGTATATCAGGTGGTTTGCCGACCAGATGTGGACCTTTGTACCTGCTCAGACCATTGCAGCGGAATTTCTCTCCACATTTCAGGAGTTTCCACCTGTGGCAGGATCTTCACTCGGGATTGATAAAGTGGTTCAGTCTTTGACCGCGCATCCCGGGGCACAGTAATATAGAGGACAGAGCAATCGCATTCCGTTTTAAAGCTGCGCCCGATGATTCTCATTGGGTGCGGTTTTTTTTTTAATTTTCCATATATTCAGGAAACAATTAATTGAACATGAAAACCATTGATCAAATCAAAGAGCTGGGAGACCGCATCAATCAATCCATCATTGGACAGGAAAAGGTGGTGGAGAAAATCCTGGTGGTATTTCTGGCGGATGGGAATCTTTTACTTGAAGGACTGCCAGGTCTGGCTAAAACCAGAGCTGTTAAAAGCCTGTCCAAAGAGCTGGAGGCCTCTCTTTCAAGAATCCAGTTTACCCCCGATCTGCTGCCATCTGACATTACAGGGACAGAGATTTACCAGCCTGAGCTTAAGGATCCATTTGTTTTTAGCCAGGGACCCATCTTTGCCAACCTGGTACTGGCCGATGAGATCAACAGGGCTCCGGCCAAGGTGCAGGCTGCTTTGCTTGAGGCCATGGAGGAGAGGCAGGTTACTGTAGCGGGGAAAACCTATCCCATGGAAAAGCTTTTTATGGTCATGGCTACCCAGAATCCTGTGGAACAGGAAGGTACCTATCCGCTTCCTGAGGCACAAATGGATCGTTTCTTAATGAAAGTAGTCATAGACTACCCGGATGATGAATCTGAGAAAAAGATTCTTCGCCTGGTGCGGGAGGAGAGCAAAGGGAGCTTAGCAAACCGTAAGCCTATCTCTCAGGAGGTCGTATTCACTGCCAGAAATGAGATCAAAGAGATCGAGGTCAGTGAAGCAGCAGAAAAATATATGGTGGATTTGATTTCAGCTACGCGTTACCCCGAAAAGCACAGTGAGAAGCTTGACAAATGGATCGATTTTGGAGCAAGTCCCAGGGGGACCATTGCCCTGGATAAGTGTTCAAGGGTCATGGCCTGGCTCAATGGACGCAGCTATGTGGAGCCGGACGACATCCGCAGTGTGATCCATGAAGTGCTCCGCCACCGCTTGATACTCAGCTATGAGGCAAATGCCGAACGTATTGGGGCCGACCAGGTAATTGATGAGCTCTTGAAAGTTGTGGCTGTCCTTTAATCTCACGAAAAATGCCAGCTCCTCCTGAAATAGCAATCAATCTGGCCGATCTGGCCAAACTGGAACACCTGGTTACAGGATTTAGCCTGGTGCCCAGACAAGCTGTTCATAGCATTCTTTCGGGTAAGCATGCTTCAAAACTCAGGGGCAGGGGACTGGACTTTTCGGAAGTGCGAAAGTATGTGCATGGAGATGATATCCGGAACATCGACTGGAAGGTTACAGCACGCACCCGAGTTACACACACAAAGGTTTTTAACGAAGAAAAAGAGCGGCCGACATTTGTAATTGTGGACCAGAGTTCATCCATGTTTTTTGCTTCTCAGGGAAGTGTGAAGTCGGTACTGGCTGCCCAACTGGCTGCCATCGCCGGGTTTAGTGTACTAAAAAATGGAGATCGCTTTGGTGGAATAGTCTTCAATGATTCCACATCTGAAAGTGTGCGGCCACAACGGTCCAGAAAGACCCTTATGCATTTTCTTGAACAGGTCACTGCCAAAAACCAGGAGCTGGTCCACCGGAAGGCCATTACTTCCAAAGGAGAGATGATCAATAAAGTATTATTCAGGGCCCTCCAGATGCTTACACATGATTATGTGGTGGTGGTCATCAGCGATTTTCTGCAGCTGGATGAAGAAGGATTCAGGTATTTTTCGAACATCGCCCGCCACAACGATGTGATTGCTGCGATCATTACGGATCCCATGGAGCAGGAGCTGCCGGAGGTGAAAATGCCCATAGGCAATGGGATGGACCAGGTGATGGTGCCAGGGAGTAGCCGGGTCAATGAGCAATACAAGAAAGAGAGTGATAAGCTGCGGAACGACAACCTGACCTATTTCAGGAAATATGGGATTCCGCTGATGGAGTTTAACACCACCGACCCCCTGGTGGACCAGATTAAGAAAACATTTGGACGGAGATGACCGAGACAGAGACATCCGCCATTGGTACATTGATGGAGCCCGATCCCATCCGGTTCAGTTTTGGGGCTCCGGGTTGGTTTATTCTTCTCGGAGTTGGATTGATCGCACTTCTAATCTATGCGCTCATTGTATTTCTGCGCTACAGAAAGAGGCGATACCGTCGAGAGGCCGTTCGTCTTCTGGAAAACCTGGAAATTTCAAAACTTGCAGCACCATCATTTGTGACCAGGATTGCGGAAATTATTAAGCGGGTCTCCATGATCTCCTACGGACGCAGTGAAACAGCTGCTCTAAACGGTCAGGAGTGGATCACTTACCTGGATCGAAGGAACAATGGGGTTCTGGTGCTTTCCGAGAATGCGAGGAAACTTTTGACTGGCTACCTCTATAACAACCATTCTGCTGAGGTTTCAGAGGATGAACTGGAGGAGTTGCGGACCAAAACAATTCAATGGATTAATAAGCATCGTGTTTGAATTTGCCAACATATGGGTACTCTGGTTTTTCCCTTTGCCGCTCCTGGCATTCTGGATATTGCCTCCTGTGCGCCGCAGAACAGATGTGGCGGGGGTTCCATTTCTGGAACGTGCGGCTTCGGCTTCTGGCCAAAAGCTGAGAAAGGGGGCCTGGATATCCCGGCGAACCCTAATACAGTGGATTTTTCTTACCTTCTCATGGGCAAGCCTTTTACTGGCTGTGGCCAGGCCTCAAATGTTGGGCCAGCCTGAAATCAAAGTGAAAACCGCAAGAAGTTTTGTAGTGGCTGCAGACATTTCGTTCAGCATGGCCAACAGGGACTGGGTGGTGGGTTCAGAGAGGTTTACCCGGTGGGAAGCTGTCAAACAACTCCTGAGCGAATTTATCTCGCAGAGGGAAGGAGACAGGTTGGCCTTGATTTTTTTTGGAACCAATGCCTACCTCCAAACCCCGTTTACCACAGATTTGGAGGTAGTTGAGTGGTTTCTGGAAGAGACAGATGTGGGCATGGCCGGACAAATGACCAGTATTGGAAAAGCCATCGGTTTTGGCATCAGATTATTTGAGGAAGATACCCTCGATCAGAAGGTTATGCTACTTCTTACCGACGGAACGGACGGAGGCAAGGGAATTACCCCGTCAGATGCAGCCTATATGGCAAAAGGTGACAGCATCAAGATCTATACGCTGGGAATCGGAGATCCCGATGCACCCGGGTCGGATCTGGATGAGGCTGCCCTAAAGAATATCAGCGAAATAACCGGAGGACAATATTTCAGAGCCATGGATGTGGATGAGCTGGCGGAGGCATATACTAGCCTGCAGGAGCTAGAACCCATGGAGTTTGAAGAGGAAGATTATAAGCCCGTAACGGCCTTGTATTACTATCCCCTGGTGGTCTCTATCCTCCTTGCCCTTTTATTGCTGTTTTTAAGGATAATTTCCTCAATGATAAAAAAACCTAAGTAGGATGATAGGCGATTGGTTCCATATAGACCCAGAACTGTTTCACTTCCTTCGTCCGGAGTGGCTGTGGTTGTTTGCGCCCCTGGGCCTGCTGGTGATCCTTGGGATCTGGGGAAGAAGGTCCAGGCAAACCTGGCAGAAAGTAATCGCAAGTCACCTGCGTCCTTTTATGATCATCAAGGGGAACAGATTTGCCACCACGGGACCCCTTGTGGTATTTTCCATTGTATCCTCCCTGATGATCCTTTCAGCTGCAGGACCCACCTGGAAAAAGGTGGAAGTCCCCGGAGCGAAAAGTGAGGCCATTCTGCTGGTTGCTCTGGATCTGTCGCCATCCATGCTCGTTGAAGATGTCTCACCCAATCGACTGGAAAGGGCCAAATTTAAAATCAGGGACCTTCTGGAGGCCAATCCCGGATCAAAAGTGGGTTTGATGGTGTATGCCGGTACTGCCCATCCGGTAGTGACCCCATGCAGTGATTATAAGCTTATCGCTTATCAACTGGAATCCCTTTCACCAGCGATTATGCCTGTCGCAGGCACCAACCTGAGGGCGGCACTGGATATGGCAGATACCATACTAGCCCGAACAGAAGCTCCCAGCACCCTGTTTCTGGTTACAGATAATCTGGAGAAGGGAGATTCAGAACTTCTTGGAAGATTTGCAAGTGAGACAGGTAATAAGCTTGAAATCCTTGCCCTGGCCACACTTCAGGGAGGGCGAATCCCAGGTCGGGTTAAAGGCACATTTATGGAAGAGAATGGGAAAGTTGTTCTGTCGAAGCTGGATCAAAGCATTCTTTTTGATCTTCAGAAGTTGCCCAACATTCATGTGAATACCCTTTCCATTGAAAACGATGACGTGGAGCTGATTGCCAAAAATGTAAGGGACAACCTGGATTTCAGTAAAACGGATGAGGAGAGTGAGGAGGATTGGGAAGAGATGGGTTTTGTTCTGCTTTGGCCGGCACTTTTGCTTTTCATCTTGTGGTTTAGAAAGGGGTGGATGATCCATTGGTGCGTCCTGGTGATTCTGGCCAGTTCTTGCAGCTCAAAAATTGAGAGTTGGCAGGACCTGTGGTATACCTCTGATTACCAGGGGCAGCTGGCCATGAATGAATCCGATTTTCAAGAGGCATCAGACCGTTTCACCTCCTTGCCACACAGGGGAGCAGCTTACTATAAAGCGGGTGATTATGAGTCTGCCATCCAGGTCTTTATGCAGGATAGTAGTGCTACAGGTATGTTTAATCTGGGACTGGCATATGCTGCTTCCGGCCAAAATGAATTGGCAGAGGAGGCCTTGTTGCTGGCACAAAAACTGAGTCCAGAAAATAGTGAGATCGCTTCGGCCATTGAAAAGAATCAGGATGCCATTCTGCAGTCCGATTCATTGCGCAGTCTTCACCCTGAATCGGCTTTGGCTCTTGAGAATGAGGAGGATTCCACAGGAGAATTAAATGAGCGAAAGGCTGCGAGCAAGGATGAAGAGCTTAGTTCGGATACGGAAGTGGATGAGCTTCCCAAGGACGGAGACCGGGTCACCGATGAAGTTGAATCGGGAATAAGAAAAGCAGAAGAGATGGAACGACCCCCGGATGATTTTCAGTCCCAGAACGGTGAAAATGCACAAAATGTAATGATCAGAGAGATTTCTGCAGATCCATCTGAATTCCTGAGGAGAAGGTTCAGGTTTCAGTATGAGAAGTATTATTCAGAAGAGAAACTTCCTTCAAAACCATGGTAAGATGCGCTGTAATCATAGGGATACTGTTGCTGGCACTTGATCTTCAGGCCCAGAACATAGATGCTTTTGCGACCGCCTCTGTGAACCGCAGTGAGGTCCTGATTGAGCAGCCGGTAAAAATTAAGATAACTGCTTACTCCGCTACCTGGTTTGCCAGCCCTCTCTCCTTTGATAACCTCCAGGTTGAGGGCGCTTTTCTACAATCTTTTAAACAAACCCAGAGTTCCATTAAGTACATTGAGAAGAAAAAGTATGCGGCGCTGGAGTTTTACTATATCCTTTTCCCATATCGGGAGGGTGATCTGATTTTTCCAGAACTTATTATTTCAGCCAGTATTCCGGCCGAGGGCGACTACAAGGGTCAGCCTGTGACCCTTAAAACAAAACCTGTGGTGATTACCGTGAAGCCGGTACCTCCGGGTGGGGACCCGGATCGCTGGCTGGTAGCCTCGGATGTAAGGATCAGAGAGCAGTGGTCCAAATCCACATCTTCAGTTCGGGTGGGAGATGTTCTGGAGAGAACCATATCGATCTCAGCCAAGGGCACCCTTCCCACCTTTATTGATGAACCCGAAATTGGGGAAGCTGAATTTGCAAGCATCTATACCTCAGAACCACGGTTTATCGATGAACGTGACAAAATACAGACCAATGGAAGACGGGAGGACACCTACTCATACCTGGTGGAGCAGGAGGGAACCTTCAAACTACCGGAAGTAGAGGTGAGCTGGTGGAATCCTTATGCCGGCAGGTATTACAAAAGGGTGCTGCCAGAAGTGGAGATTCTGGTCAGAGATAATCCTGATCTGGCTTCGCTGGAAGCACTTAAAGATTCATTGAATGCCCTGAATCAGCCCCTCTTAATGGGGGAAGAGGCAGAAGAAGATTCCATTGCCTGGAGAAGATGGGTATTGAGGGCTGGTGGTCTGGGTATACTCTTGCTGGCCGGGTGGTTATTGCTGCGTTTGCTTATTCGAATGATAGGCTGGATAAAACAAAAAAAACTGGAGTATGCAGATAGTGAAGGGCACTGGTACAGAATGATGATCCGTCAGTCCGATGCCCGCGGTCTGATTAAACAAATGTATCACTGGCTGGACAGGATTCCTGATACCCAGGGAGCCTCTCTGCTCAGAGAGTATTGTGCCGAAGATCCGGATTTGAAAATGGAGGCAGAGCAGCTGATTCGATCAGAATATTCGCGCAAGCCGGAATCAGGTTTTCATATTTCCCCGGTAAAAAGAGCAGTGGCCCGTCTGCGCAAGAAGCGGAAAAATCCCGGAAAGCTTGCTTCGGAAGCCCATGTCCTAAAGCCACTCAATCCATAAGCGCTAATCTACAATAGGCCAGTCCAGACGCTTGTAATGGAAATCAAACATCTTATCAATCTGGTAGGCGGTATTTCTTGGCGTGGAGAGCTCAGGGTATGCTCCCTGCTTGAAGAAACCCACATCCAGGGTCTCCATTCCCGTGGCAATCTCGTAATTTTCCGGGATACAATCCATAAAGATCTTGTAGGTGTAGTAGAGTTCTTCGGGATGGTCATGGCATTTTTTATCAAATATGGCCAGTACCCGCTTGGCCTTTACTTTGATGCCCGCTTCCTCAAAGGCCTCCTTCTCAGCAACTTCAGTAGGCGTGTAGCCCACATCACACCATCCCCCGGGTAGCGACCAGCACGAGTCGACCACCTCTTTGACCAACAGAATTTCGTCCTTATCATTAAAAATGACACATCTGACATCCACCTTGGCGGTTCTGTAACCATGCTTCTCCGGCGTGCTAACCTTAATGGTTTCCAATGGTGTGTCGGTTAGAAGGGAGAGCATCTTCATGGAGATTGTCATCCAGTTCTGTATATCGATCCCTGTCAAAATCACTCTCAGTGTAATGGAGCCCATTCTCCGAGAGGGCCTGCACCCTTTTGGCAAGTCTTAAAAGTTCACTCTGTTCGTTCATATCCAGGTTTTGAGAAGCCTAAAATTAGTATAATTCTGTATATCTTCGCTGGATGGAAAAGGGAAAGAGAGATCAGGATTTGAAAGGCAGGAAGCGACTTCCTTCCTGGATGCGGATGCAGATGCCCGGGGGAGATCAATATATCTATGTGAAGCAGCAGGTGGATAAGCATAAGCTGCATACCATTTGCTCCAGTGGCAATTGTCCCAATATCGGGGAGTGCTGGGCCGCAGGAACAGCCACTTTTATGATCCTGGGAGAGATATGTACCCGTGCCTGTAAGTTTTGTGCTGTGAAGACCGGAAAGCCACTGGCAGTGGATGTCATGGAGCCTGTCAGGCTGGCTGAATCCATTAAAGCCATGGGAATCAGGCATGCTGTGATTACCTCGGTGGATCGGGACGATTTGCCCGATAAGGGGGCTGGATTTTGGGCAGAAACCATCAAACATCTTAAAAAGGAGGTTCCCGGTCTGACCATGGAGACCCTGATTCCCGATTTTGATGCCATTCCTGAATGGGTTCAGTTGGTGATTGATGCAGCTCCCGAGGTCATTTCACACAACCTGGAAACGGTGGAAAGGCTTACTCCGGCGGTTCGTTCCAGGGCAAGGTACAGGCGAAGTCTGGATGTAATAGCTATGATCGCAGGATCGGATCTGACTTCAAAATCTGGGCTTATGCTGGGATTGGGAGAGAAAGAAGAGGAGGTGCTAAGCACCATGGACGATCTGCTTAGTGTGGGTTGTGAGGTACTCACCCTGGGCCAGTATTTGCAGCCTACCATGGATCATATGGAAGTCGTTGCCTACATTCATCCCGATCAGTTTGCATTTTACAGAGAGAAAGCCCTTCAGAAAGGGTTCTTAAAAGTGGAATCAAGCCCGCTGGTTCGTTCCTCCTATCATGCAGAGAAACATATAAAGTAACTATTGAAATGAACCGTTTAAATGATTGGGAATGATTGTATACAGGGACCTGGGTGAAATTGAATATGGTGCTGCATGGGATTACCAGGAGGAGCGATTTGACAGGCTGGTGGCCCATAAGCGTAAACCCGAAGGGATGGAGCTGCCCGAGCAGTTTCTGCTGTTCTGTGAGCATCCCCATGTATATACGCTGGGCAAGAGCGGGGATGAGGCCAACCTGCTGATCAGGTCAGAGTTCCTGAAGAAGATCAATGCTACCTACTTCAAGACCAACCGGGGTGGTGATATCACCTACCATGGTCCAGGGCAAATTGTGGGATACCCCATTGTGGATCTGGAATCTTTAGGGATCGGATTGAAGCAATATGTATCCACCCTTGAGGACGCCATTATTGAATTACTCAGACAATATGATATTTCTGCAACAAGGATGGATGGAGCCACCGGGGTATGGCTGGATGTGGACCATCCGGTGAAAGCCAGAAAGATTTGTGCCATTGGAGTGCGATCGAGTCGTTACATTACCATGCATGGATTTGCACTCAATGTAAATACAAACCTGGATTACTTTAGCTATATCAATCCCTGTGGATTTGAAACCAAAGGGGTGACCTCCATGGAAAAGGAGTTGGGTAAAACCCTTGATTTTGAGCAGGTAAAGTTGGAGCTTAAGGAATATAGTAATGAATAAGTTAGCGACATGAGGACTGTGAGGGAAATTAGATTATTGCTTCTTTTTTGTCTGCCTCTTTTAGCAGCTTGTAGCCAGGTTCAGGAAAGGAGTGTCTCGGGAAGCAATTCGGAGCCTCTTCTTGTTTTCCTGGTAAGGCATGGGGAGAAGGTGGATCAGAGCAGAGATCCAGAATTATCTCCAGCGGGTTATGTTCGAGCTGCCACACTGGCTCATTCTCTTCAAAATAGCCAGATTCAGCATGTCCACAGCACAGATTTTATACGTACCCGGAAAACAGCTGAACCCACAGCAGCCATCCATGGTCTTGAGGTAGAAATATACGATCCATCAGATCTCAAAAGCTTTGCGGAGAAGCTCCTGAAAGAGGGGGGGAGGCATCTGGTGGTTGGACATAGCAACACCACACCTCGTTTGGTGGACTTGCTGGGGGGAGAATCAGGGGAAGAAATTTATGAGCCCGAGGAGTATGACCGGCTCTACCTGCTTACCATCGATGGCAGAGGTGAAGTGAATACCGTCCTGCTACGGTATGGAGCCCCCTTCTAGTTTTCCCAGCAGAATAAGCGCCTCCTCCCGGGAGTTACCGCAAATATCCCGTTCTGCTTTGAAGTATTTACAAACAGCGGGTCTTTTCGGATGGTCATAAATTAAACACTGGAAATCTTCAGAAAGATGAATACAGGCTACACCGCCGGGTTTTCCATTGGGCATCCCTGGCAGCGGAGAGGAGATGGATGGAGCAATGCAACAGGCCCCGCAATTGTTCCTGCAAATCATAAAAAAGGAGTGGGTTAACCACTCCTAAATTAAGAAAATCCTGCAAACAGGTAAAGACCTGTTAGGTGATTAATCCCTGAGTTTCCTTGGATAAAAGTCCGGGGAATAGTTTTTTAGTTTCTCTTTTCTCGCCTTAACCTTGGAATCATTCTCATAGAAAAGCGTTTCGTCGTGTTGACTCATGTCCAGTCCCACATCTTCGTATAGGCTGGGGACACGCATGGGAACAATTTTATTGGTGATCCAGAAGAGCAGCAAGGATCCTCCAAAGGCAAATGCAGAGACCAGAACCAGGGCCAGTATGTGGAAGAGGAAGGTGGTGATTTCACCAGCGATTAGCCCAACCTCTTCTGCGAAAACTCCTGTGAGCAACATTCCAACCATACCACCTACTCCATGTGCTGGAAAAACATCCAGGGTATCATCCACCCCTCTACGGGAGAAGTAATAGATCATCAGGTTGCTGGCAATGGCGGCAGCTCCTCCAATAAAGATGCTGGCTCCGACAGTCACAAATCCAGCTGCCGGGGTAATGGCCACCAATCCGACCACAGCTCCCACACAGGCGCCCAGAGCTGAAGGTTTTCGTCCTTTTACACCATCAAAAAAGATATAAACCAACATGGCGGAAGCAGAGGCTGTATTGGTATTCAGTAGAGCTTTCACAGCCACATCATTTGCTCCGAGTGCAGAGCCGGCATTAAAGCCAAACCAACCAAACCAGAGCAATCCGGTACCTAACAATACAAAAGGAATGTTGGCCGGATAGGAGGGCCTGGCATAGTCTCTTCGGCGTCCGAAGAAGAATGCCCCGGCCAGCGCAGCCATACCGGCTGACATGTGAACCACGGTTCCTCCTGCAAAATCAAGCACCCCCCAGTTTCTTAGAAAGCCATTCGGGTGCCAGGTCCAGTGGGCAAGTGGACAGTAAATAAAGATCATAAACAGCACCATAAATATCATCAGGGCGGTGAACCTGACCCTGCCCGCAAATGAACCGGTAAACAGGGCAGGGGTGATGATGGCAAATTTTAATTGAAAAAGGGCAAAGAGTGCAAGCGGTATGGTGGCCGAGAAATTGGGATCAGGCGCGCCCCCCACCCCTCTAAACATAAAGAATGTAGCTGGATTTCCAAAAAAACCATAACCTTCAGCTCCTATACTCTCACCAAATGCAAGACTAAATCCAAAGACCACCCACAATACGCTGATAAGTCCCATGGCAATGAAACTTTGAAGGATGGTGGAGATTACATTTTTTGGTTTAACCATGCCTCCATAAAAAAAACCAAGTCCGGGGGTCATCAGGAAAACCAGGGCGGTGGAAGCCAACATCCACGCCGTATCTCCGGTATCAATCCCCGAGGTATCACCTGTGGAGAAACTGTGGGGAAAGATGATGCCAAGCAGGGCTATAATCCCGAAAGCAATAAGTGCAAAGAGCCACTGTTTTTTCATTGTAAAGATTTTTATATTCTTTACAAAGATATGATAAATCAATCACTACCCATTAATAATAGGGGGTGAATTTATTAAAAGACATAGAAAATGCAGTAAGGGGTATGTTAAAGATGGCATATGTGTGATAAATAATGCATATGCTTGGGCTTTACCCCTGTCAGGTAGTCGCCTGTTTTCGTCATGTGGGCCAGATCACAGGGACAGTTTCTTGGGGTTGATGTCGACACTTAGGCGGAAATAAAATCAGAATAGACCTAAAATATTTAGTTATTTGCAAATATGATGTCTCTTTGGATAATAAGGGTCTATCGATAGATATATAATATCCGAAAAGCACCGTATAAGTATAATAACTGGATAAAAGATGTCCTTTTTACATGAGTTGAGCAGTTTCAAACAGAAATATGTTTGGTTTTATATTTCAGGATGTGGCGAGGGAATTACGTATCAAATCATTCAGTATGATGCCACCCGAAAACATCAAAATCAAGAATCTACAATGCTGATTGTCTAGGACTTAAGCAATCGTCCAGAAAAGAGTGATGAAAACAGGATTACACAGAAGGGGGTATTTGAAAAATGGCCTACGTGTGAAAAATGATGTATTTATTTGGGTTTTGACTCCGATCAGGTAGTCGTCGATTCGTTTGGCAACTCTTCGTCCAGAAGCAATGGCTGTGACCACCAGGCTGGCTCCATTGGCAGCATCGCCTGATGCAAACACCTTATCAATATTTGTGGCCATTTGATGATTCACGTCCACATTCTTCCTTAAATTAAGTCCAACACCCAGTTCTGAGAGTAATCCTTCGTGAACGGGGTGTACAAACCCCATGGCCAGCAAGATCAAATCGGCCTCGATTTGTTTTTTGGTACCCGGGACAGATATTGGTTTGAAACTGCCATTTTCCTTTTCCCAGGAAACCTCTTCCACTTCTGCATGGGTTACCCTTCTTTGCATTTCGATAAACTGTAGTGTCGAGAGGCTCCACATCCTTTCACATCCTTCTTCATGGGAGGTGGAAGTTTTTAGAGTTTTTGCAAAATAGGGCCATGGGTTCTCATCGGCTCTTTTTTCCGGGGGCTTGGGCATAATCTCAATCTGAGTCACGCTTTTAGCTCCCTGGCGGATGGCTGTTCCTACACAATCCGATCCTGTATCTCCACCTCCAATAACAAGAACCTTGCGTCCTTCAGCAGTAATCCGGTTGTCATAAGCCACGTAGGCTCCATCATTCACCCGGTTTTGCTGGGCCAGAAACTCCATGGCATAATGAACACCATCCAGGTTGCGACCGGGTACTTCCAGGTCCCTGGGTTGCATGGCCCCGATGGCCAGGCAAACAGCGTCGAACTGCTCTATAATCTCTTTTCCTGAGATGTCTTTACCTATCTCTACACCCGTTTTTACTTCAAGTCCTTCTGCAATCATCACCTCGAGCCTGCGATCAATGGTGCGCTTATTGAGTTTGAAATCGGGAATACCATAACGAAGTAAACCTCCGATTTTTTCATCTTTCTCAAAAAGAGTGACTGTATGACCGGCCTTATTCAACTGGTCTGCTGCAGCCATTCCTGCAGGTCCGCTTCCAATGACCGCCACTTTTTTTCCAGTTCTCACTTCAGGCGGCTCGGGTTTAATATAACCTTCAAGAAACGCCCGCTCCACAATAGCTGCTTCATTTTCGCGTATGGTAACCGGCTGATCATCGATATTCAATACACAGGAGTGTTCACAGGGGGCAGGACAGATCCTTCCGGTAAATTCAGGAAAATTATTGGTGGAATGCAAACGGTCACTTGCTCCTTTCCAATCGCCTTGGTACAAAAGTTCATTCCATTCCGGAATCAGGTTGTCCACCGGACAACCCCAGTGACAAAATGGTATACCACAATCCATACACCTGGATGCCTGTAGCATGCGGTCTTCAGAGTTCAGCACCTGCTCAACCTCGCTATAATCTCCAATGCGTTCATGGATGAGCCTGTTTCCAGCTGGCTTTATCTTTATCTTTAAAAATCCTTTTGGATCTCCCATTGTTCTAAAAATTATACGTCTTCAATCATTTCCACATCTTTCTCCACTTTTGCCAGTTTCTCCTTGAGCTCTTCAAGCTCTAGTTCCTGCAGTACTTTCTTGTACTCATAGGGAATGATTTTAATAAATCGGTCCATATAGTCATCCAGGCGAGTAAGAATTTTCTCTGCCACCTTGCTGCCTGTCATTTCAAAGTGTTTTGCAATCAAATCAGATAACTCCTTTTTGTCATTCAGATCTTCCACGAGCGAAAGCTCAACCATCCCCATATTACAATAAAAGTCAAAGTCACCTTCTTCATCCAATACATAAGCAACTCCACCACTCATTCCAGCAGCAAAATTCCGACCTGTTTTACCCAATACAACCACACGGCCTCCGGTCATATATTCACAACAGTGATCACCCACTCCTTCAACCACGGCAATGGCTCCGCTGTTTCTTACACCAAATCGCTCACCGGCAACTCCAGAAATATATATTTCACCCATGGTGGCGCCATAAAGCACTGTATTTCCGATGATAATATTCTTATCCGACTCAAATGTGGAACCTTCGGGTGGAACAACCACAATTTGACCGCCCGCCAGGCCCTTGCCCAGGTAATCATTTGAATCTCCTTCCAGGTAAAACTCAACACCCGGTACCAGGAAGGCTCCAAAACTCTGTCCTGCAGATCCGGCAAACCTGGCAACAATGGATCCTTTAGGCAATCCTTCACTGCCATATTTTTTGGCAATTGTGCCCGAGAGCATGGCCCCAGTGGTGCGATCGGTATTCTGAATGGGCATATGAATGGTCACAGCTTCCTTATTCTCAATGGCAGGTTTGGACTGTTCGATCAACTGGTGATCAATCACGCTGTCAATTTTATGATGTTGTGATTCAACCTTGTAGAGTGCATTTCTCGTTGCAGCCGGCAAAAAGGCTGTGAGATCACTCAGGTCCAGGTTCTTGGTTTTCCAATGCGTAACGGATTCATTCCTCGTAAGCAGGTCGGAACGGCCTACAATTTCATCAAAGGATTTGAATCCCAGGTCCGCCAGGTATTCCCTTACCTCTTCCCCTACAAAGCGAAAATAGTTTTCTACAAAATCGGCTCTGCCCCGAAAACGCTTTCTAAGTTCCGGATCCTGAGTGGCCACACCCACCGGACAGGTATTCAGATGGCATTTCCGCATCATTACACAGCCCAGCACCACCAGGGCACTGGTGGCAAAGCCAAATTCTTCTGCACCCAGTAGGGCAGTGATAATCACATCCCGTCCGGTTTTTATCTGTCCGTCAGCCTGGAGTACCACCTTTCGCCTCAGGTTATTCATCACCAGGGTTTGCTGGGTTTCGGCCAGCCCAATCTCCACAGGCAATCCGGCATGTTTGATGGAGGAGGTGGGACTTGCTCCGGTTCCCCCTTCGGCTCCGCTAATGGTAATCAGATCGGCAGAAGCTTTGGCCACACCGGCTGCAATGGTTCCTACGCCGGTTTCTGAAACCAGTTTCACAGATATTTTTGCATTGGGATTTACATTTTTTAGATCAAAGATCAGCTGGGCCAAATCCTCAATGGAGTAGATATCGTGATGCGGTGGGGGCGATATCAGTGTGATACCCGGTATAGAGTAGCGTGTTTTCGCAATAATTTTGTCCACCTTATGGCCTGGCAGCTGTCCTCCTTCACCTGGTTTTGCACCCTGGGCCACTTTAATTTGTATCTCATCGGCATTTACCAGGTATTCGGTGGTTACTCCGAAACGTCCACTGGCCACTTGTTTAATGGCACTGCGTTTTGAGTCACCATTTTCCTCGGGTTCAAAACGTGAAGGATCTTCACCACCTTCCCCGGTATTGCTTCTGCCTCCGATGCGATTCATGGCGATGGCCAGGGCTTCATGGGCTTCCCTGCTAATTGATCCGTAGGACATGGCACCTGTTACAAAGCGCTTCATAATTTTCTCCACCGGTTCCACTTCATCAATGGAGATGGGATTTCTCTTGTAATCAAGCAAACCCCTCAGGAAGCTGGGTCGGGCAGTTTCGCAATCAACCAGGAGGGAATACTCCTTGTATTTATTGTAGTCCCCATTTCTGGTACTCCACTGGAGCAGGGCAACTGATTCTGGATTCCAGGCATGATGTTCCCCGTGCTTTCTGTATGCATAAACCCCTTCCGTGAGGATATGGGAGTGTATATCCTCGGTGTAAGCTCTTCGGTGAGGGATCAGTGCTTCTTCAGCGATTTCCTCCAATCCTATTCCGCCCAGGCGGGAAACCGTGCCTTCAAAATACTTATCAATGACCGAGGAAGAAATCCCCAGAGCCTCGAAGATCTGGGCTGCCCGGTAACTCCTCAGGGTGCTGATCCCCATTTTTGACAAAACCTTCAACAGTCCTTTATTGACGGCCTTGATATAGTTCTTCTGGGCTTTTTCAAAGTCCTGCTGGATGACCTTTGTTTTCACCAGTTGCTCAATGACCGCAAAACTCATATATGGATTGATGATGCTGGCTCCATATCCGAATAACAATGCAAAATGCATGACCTCGCGAGGTTCTGCCGATTCAACCACGATATCGATCTGCATCCGCTTCCTGCAATTGATCAGGTGATGGTGCACGGCCGATACAGCTAGCAGAGAGGGAATGGGAGCCTTCTTCTCGCTTATATTTCTGTCGGTGAGGATAATGTAGTTGTGTCCCTCATCCACCGCCTGTTCCGCCTGTTTGCAAATTTCATCTACGGCCTCTTCCAGCCCTTTGGCCCCATCATTGGCATTGAAATGCATCGTAAGAACGCGGTTAGAAAAACCTTTGTATCTCAGGTTTTTAACCACCTGGAAGTAGGTATTGTTAATGATGGGACTTGTAAACTTAACCATCTTGGCATGGTTGGGCGTCTCATCCAATACATTGTCCTGCAAAGAACCCAGATACCCGGTTAGTGTCATAACCAGCTCTTCCCGGATGGGATCGATGGCAGGATTGGTAACCTGCGCAAATAGCTGCTTGAAATAGGAGAAGAGCCTGTAGGGTTTTTTACTTAGTACGGTGGTTGGGACATCATTGCCCATGGAACCAATGGGTTCTTTGCCCGATTCGGCCATGGGTTTGATAATGGTCTCAATATCCTCGCGGCTATAGTTAAAGGAGGTTTGATATTGTGGATAGGCATCTCCAAGTCCGGGTGCAATGATATTACCTGCCTGGATTTGCTCCAGGTTCACCATGTTTTTCCTGATCCAATCCAGGTACGGATGCGCTGCAGACAGCTGGGCCTTAAGCTCCTCATCTCTGTATACCTTTCCTTCCTGCACATCAACCAGGATAATTTTACCTGGCTTGAGCCTGCCTTTTTCTCTGATTTCCTCCGGTTTGAAGGTCTGAACCCCCACTTCGGAACCCATCACCATCAAATCATCCTTGGTAATTATATACCTGGAAGGGCGCAATCCATTCCGGTCGAGCATGCCCCCGATGTAGCGTCCATCGCTAAAGATCAAAGAAGCAGGGCCATCCCAGGGCTCCATAAAAGCAGAGTGGTACTGGTAAAAGGCCTTAAGCTCCGGTGAGATAGGATTTTTATCATTCCATGACTCGGGGATCAGGATGGACATGGCGTAGGGGAGGGACTTTCCGCTCATTATCAGAAATTCCAGTACATTATCCAGCGATGCAGAATCACTTTTATCTGGTTCAATCACCGGGTAGATCTTCTCCAGGTCACCCAATACATCGGATTTCAGGATCGATTCCCGGGCCTGCATCCAAAAACGGTTGCCTTTCACCGTATTGATCTCTCCATTATGAGCCAGCATTCGGAAGGGTTGTGCCAGGTCCCAGCTGGGAAATGTGTTGGTGCTGAATCTGGAGTGTACCAGAGCTATGGCACTCTCCATGCGTTCATCCTGTAAATCAAGGAAATATTCACCCAACTGCTCGGATGTAAACATCCCTTTGTATATCAATACCTTGGTAGAGAGACTGGGTAGATAAAAAAAACTTTTCTGGCTCAGTTTGGAAGCAGTCACAAATTTCTCAACCCTTTTACGGATAATATATAATTTGCGTTCAAGCTCTACCTGCGGCAGATCGGCACCCAGCAAAATCTGCTTGATGTTGGGTTCTGCGCTTCTGGCGATATCCCCAATGGTGCTGTTATCCCTTGGAACTTCACGAAAACCGATAAGGTCAACTCCCTCGTCACTTACAAACTGCACCAGGATCTCTTCGCATTTCCTTGCTTCAGCAGGATCCTGTGGAAGAAATACCAGTCCGGTCCCAAATTTACCTTCATGGGGGACCGAGAATCCCTGCATCAGGTAAAAGTCCCTGGGTATTTGAATCATAACCCCTGCACCGTCGCCCGATTTACTGTCCGATCCTTCTGCCCCCCGGTGGGTCATATTGACCAGGGTTTCAAGTCCCCTTTTGATAATATCGTGCGATTTCTTTCCTTTCAGATTTGCGACGAATCCGATCCCGCAATTGTCATGCTCAAATTCACTTCTATATAATCCTGCCTGTTCAGGTCTCTCGTTTTCCATAGCAATTGCTGCTTAATATTGTAATTACAAAAAAACCGTTCTCTGTTTATGGTGAGAACGGCTTTCCTATATTTCAGTTCATACCATTCTCATCCGGATCGATTGATCCTTTTTTTCACATGCTTGTTAATGGGATTTGAATGTGTTTTCATCAGTTTTTTAACCAGACGCAAAGATACGGAATAATATTACGAATCAAAACAATCAGGGGTTTCTTAACTATGTTTTGACATGTTAATGCTGTTAAAAACTTTTAAATTGAAAGGGGCCACCCCTTTTGGAATGGCCCCTTTCGCAATTGATATTGCACAGTTGCAGAAAACTGTACATTTTATACAGGGTTAGTTGTATGCAGATTCGCCATGTTCATAAATATCCAGGCCTTCTTCTTCAATCCTTTTAGATACACGAACACCAATGGTCTTCTTAAGGACAATAAATACCAGAAATCCAAGGCCCATGGCCCAGGCTGCAACAGCAGCCACTCCAATAAGCTGAGATACAAGCTGAGCTGCGCCACCGCCATAAAACAGACCATTGGAAGTACTGAACAGACCCACGGCAATGGTTCCCATGGCTCCATTCAGTCCGTGAACAGAAATGGCACCCACCGGGTCATCAATCTTTAGTTTCCGATCGATAAACTCTACGCCAAACACCAGCAAGATACCAGCCAGGATACCAATAATCAGGGCCCCACCGGGACTTACTGTGTCGCAACCGGCAGTAATGGCAACCAATCCGGCCAGGGCACCGTTAAGTGTCAATGACAATCCAGGACGCTTATATTTTGCCCAGGTAACGATCATGGCTGTAACTGCACCGGCAGCAGCGGCCAGGTTCGTGGTAATAAATATGTGTGAAATGGCGGAGGCATTTTCTGATCCGGCAGCTGCCAGCTGTGATCCGGGGTTAAATCCGAACCATCCAAACCAGAGGATAAATACACCCAGCGCTCCCAGTGCCAGGTTCTGACCGGGAATAGCCCTGGCTTTTCCATCTTTTGTATATTTTCCAATCCGGGGACCAATCACTACCGCACCGGCAAGGCCAACCCATGCACCCACAGAGTGAACTACTGTAGAGCCCGCAAAATCGTGGAAAGGAGTACTCATGCTGGACAACCATCCACCACCCCATACCCAGTGTCCCGAAATGGGATAAATCACTGCAGTAATGGCGATGCTGAAAACGAGGTAGGATGTAAACTTGGTACGCTCAGCCACCGCACCCGATACAATGGTGGCAGCCGTGGCAGCAAAAACGGTCTGAAACATCAGGGAAGCCTTGTCAGGAACTCCGTTTATTTCATTGCTTCCAAAAAAGAGAGAGATCTTACCTACAAAACCGCCCACATCTTCTCCGTACATCAGGGTATACCCGATGAACCAGAAAATCAGGGAGCCGATGGAGAAGTCCATCAGGTTTTTCATAAGTATATTTGCGGTATTCTTGGATCTTGTAAATCCGGCTTCCACCAGGGCAAAACCAGGCTGCATAAACATCACCAGTACGGCTGCAACCAGGATCCACATGGTGTCTATTGAAACTGTAAATTCGGATACAGCTGTTGCTAAATCTTCCATGATAAATTGTTTTTCTGTTAATTATTTAAGGTTGTCAGTCTTTGATATATAGTGATTCGTCGCCCTTTTCTGCGGTACGGATCCGGATGCTTTCATCCAGGGTGGAGATAAATATTTTTCCATCTCCCACTTCTCCGGTGGCAGCCGATTTTAGGATGGCATCCACCGTTTTGTCCAGGTTCACATCGCGTACAACAATCTGCAGGTACAATCTTTCAATGGTGCCAGTGTCATATGCGATTCCGCGGTATACTCTGCTCTCCCTGGCCATACCTACTCCGCGGGCCTCCCAGAAGGAGAAGAATTCGATACCGGCTTCATGAAGGGTCTCTTTCACCTCTTCAAATTTGGTCTTGCGAACTATTGCTTCAATTTTTTTCATGATCCTATGTTTTAAAATGATACGCCTACTACTACATGGAACTGCTCTCGTTCTGGATTCCAAATGAGGGAACCGCTGACAGGCAAGGAAAATTTTTCCGTAATTTGAATGTCTTTGGAAGAGGAGAGTCCTATGTTACAAATGGCGAATTTGTCACCTTCTGTGTGCCATCCATCACCTGCTCCTAGATGTATTCCAAAATACTTAAAGGCATATCCCAATTCGAAATAGATATCTCCTCCAGTAGTTCCAGCTGTAGGTGCTTCATTGAACATATAGTTGGCTGAAACTGAAAAACCTTTGATTTCATAACCCAGGTTGAGTTCAAGTCCATGAGTACCCGTTGAATCGCTGAAATCAAAGTAATCTGAGCCTACTCCGGGGAAATAGTAGTCTGTTATTCCAATAGACAGGCCGAAATCAAAACCATAGGAGAGGTAGATGTCTGCTTCGGCAAAGCTACTGTTGCCAAAACTGTAGGATCCCCATCCCCCAATTTCAAAGCCTCCCACTGCAAAGGAAAGATATGGCTGAATGGCTGGACCGGTTCCAAATTTGGTACCACGCCATAAGTAACTACTTACCAGGTCTCCTCCCACATCAAATGGGGATGATTTCTCCTCCTGAGCTTTCAGATTCATGGGAACCATTACCAAGCTTATGGCCAGCAGTGCGAAAACTGCTCCGATCAAATGTGTCCTTTTCATAATTGTAAATTTTAGGATTAGATTAATTATAATTCGAAGCAAAAGTAAAAATATTATTTACAACCCCTAATAAAAATGGGGGTAAAAATGATAAATAAGTAAAAAATGAACATTAACCCCCATAAAAATAGGGGGTAGGTAATAAAAAATAACTAAATATAAAAAAGCACCCCCTGTTATTATATATTCTATTTCCTCTCCTCACCTTGATAGGTTGCGTTCAAATTCTTAAATTGCCAACCACTTCCTAAATACTGATCCATCATGAGATTTGCTTATAAGATATTACTGTTTATTTGGGTGCTGGGAGCTGGTTCTATGGCTTACGGTCAAAAATCTGCACTATTACTCATCGATATTCAGGACTTTTATTTTCCTGGTGGGCGACTCCAACTGGAAAATCCTGAAATGGCAGGCATGAATGCGGGTCTTATTCTGGACCATTTCCGAAAGTGTGATCTTCCGGTGTACCATGTTCGTCATAATTTTGAACCAGGAGGGAACATTCATCACTATGTGAAACCTGAAGCAGGTGAACCCGTCATATCAAAAGACCAGGTGAATGCATTTTTAGATACTGAATTGCTTGGAATGCTACAGGCCGATTCCGTCGAGCAATTGGTCATATGCGGTATGCAAACCCATATGTGCGTGGAGGCCGCTGTAAGGGCGGGTCATGATCTTGGTTTCACATGTCTGTTGGTGACCGATGCCTGTGCGACCAGGGCCCTTCAATACGAGGAGCATATTATTCCGGCCAAAAATGTCCATTACTCCACCATAAAAACCCTGCAGGGCAGTTATGCCAGGGTGCTTACCACCGAAAACCTCATTAAGGAGTTTAGCAAGAAATAGCCATCAGCAAGGCAAATAGTAGATAGAAATTTATATTGAGAAGGTTGATTAGATGAGTAAAGATATATATACAGACATAGAGAGTGTATTGACAAGGGAAGCCAATGCAATCCGCTCTATACCGGTCACTGATGCCTATGAAAAGGTCGTTGAGTTAATTGTTGATCGTGTACATGGAAAAGGCGGTAAAGTGATTGCCAGTGGCATGGGAAAAGCCGGTCATGTGGCCAATCACATGGCCACCACCCTGAGTTCAACGGGAACACCCTCCCTATTTATTCACCCCAGCGAAGCTCAGCATGGTGATTTGGGTGTGATCAGGGAGAACGATGTTCTGGTTGTATTGTCAAATTCCGGGAAAACGCGTGAAATTCTGGAGCTGGTAGAACTGACAGATGCACTTCATTCTGGCATTCCTGTGGTGGTCATCACCGGGAACCCTGATGGTCCCCTGGCACAACAATCACAAATGGTCCTGTTTACAGGGAATCCTGAGGAGGTGTGCCCACTTGGATTAACACCTACTACTTCGGCCACGGCCATGACAGTGATTGGGGATGTATTGGTGGTATTGTTAATGAAAAGAATCGGATTCAAACCATCTGATTACGCCCGAAGGCACCACGGAGGATACCTGGGACAAAAATCAAGGGAGTCGGGAGATGAGAGTTAGCAGAGAATCATGTGCCGGTCTGGTCATTGATATCCAGGAAAGACTGTTTCCCCATATGGAGGGTAAGGATGAACTGTTGCGCAAATGCCGGATTCTTATTGAGGGCCTTAAGATTCTGGATGTTCCCCTCTACCTCACTGAACAGTATCCCAGGGGGCTGGGTCCAACCCTGAAAGTGATCAGCGATGCCATGGGACAGGCTGCTGCCATTGAAAAGGCCTCATTCTCCTGTTGTGATGAACCAAAGTATTTAAGTGCGCTGAAGGATTCAGCGCGTACAACACTGATTGTTTGTGGAATTGAAGCACATGTCTGTGTCCTTCAGACTGTGGTGGATCTGGTGTCTTCAGGGTACACACCTGTTGTGGTTGAGGACTGTATTTCCTCCAGAAATCCAGTGGATAAGCGGGTTGCCATCCACCGGATGCGGGCTGAAGGAGCAGTGATTACCACCTGTGAATCGATTCTTTTTGAATTGACCAGAGTTTCTGGGACTGATGAATTTAAAGCCATATCACGGCTTGTAAAATAGATTAAAAGATGTCACATATTTTTACAGTAGGAGAGACCATCCTCGATATTATTTTCAAAGATAAAGAACCTAAAACTGCCCGTCCGGGTGGATCATCATTCAATGCATCCATCACACTGGGACGCCTGGGTACGCCTATCACTTTTATCAGTGAGATGGGCAACGACCGGGTAGGGGACCTGATCCAGGATTTCATGTTAGAAAATGGGGTGGACGCAGATTATGTGGCCAGGTATAAAGAAGGTCAATCTGCCATCGCCCTGGCTTTCCTGAATGAGAAGAGCGATGCCGAGTATCAGTTTTATAAGGATTACCCCCACCAGAGGCTTGCTGTGGATTTTCCTGAGTTTGCAGCCGATGACCTCCTGATGTTTGGTTCCTTTTATGCCCTTAATCCCGGGATAAGGCCCAGGGTAAAGCAGCTTCTTCAGAAGGCACGCAAGGCCGGGGCAAGCATCATATATGATCCGAATTTCAGAAGTACGCATGCTCCGGAAAGAGCCGATTTGTTAGATATAATCAAAGAGAACATGGGATTTGCTTCCATTGTCAGAGCCTCAGATGAGGACCTTATCAATATCTTTGAAGTGGATAATCCGGATGATGCCTGGGAACAGATCCGGTCTCTCATCTCCTGTGTTGATCTATACGGCCAATGCGCAGGGTGTTTATCTTCGAACTGAGAAGTTGAAGTTTCGCATGGAAGTGGAACAAATCCAACCATTGAGTACCATAGGAGCCGGAGATACCTTTAATGCCGGACTACTTTATGGTATCTGGAGAAATGGATATGTGAAGAAGCAGATTCCTGAGTTGGATCAATCTCAGTGGGAAGCCCTTATTGGAGATGCCATCCGGTTTTCCAGAGAAGTCTGTTTGAGTTATGACAACTACCTGCCTCTTGGATATGCGAAATTATTAAAAGAAAAATATCGGAAATGAAAAAGAACTTATTAGGTAAATCGAAGTTACAAGTGTCTCCCATCACCTTTGGAGCATGGGCCATTGGAGGCTGGATGTGGGGAGGGGCAGAAAAGAAAGATTCACTGAGGGCCCTGGCAGCCTGCCTGGATTATGGCATTACCTCCATTGATACCGCACCAATTTATGGATTTGGTCATTCGGAGCAGATAGTGGGTGAGGCTATTAAGGGTAAGCGGGATCAATATGAAATCCTTACCAAAGCCGGAATGCGGTGGGAAAATACCCAGGGTGAGTATTACTTTACCACCCAGGATAACGATGGTAAACAGCGTGAAGTGTATAAGTATTCGGGACGCGACAGCATCATTGCCGAGTGTGAGGATAGCCTGAAAAGATTGGGCACCGATTATATCGATCTCTACCAGATTCACTGGCCCGATCTCACCACCCCCATTGAAGAGGCCATGGAGGCTTTTCAGATCTTGCTTGACCAGGGAAAGATCAGGGCAGCCGGGGTCAGTAACTATTCCCTCGACCAGTTGAAGCAGGCCGATAGTGCAGTATTAATTAGTTCCAACCAGTTGCCCTACAGCATGGTGCGCAGGGAAATCGAAAAGGATATAGTTCCCTGGTGTATTGAGAATAATTGTGGCATCCTGGCCTACAGTCCTTTGCAGCGGGGATTGCTAACAGGAAAGATCACCCCGGATTATTCTTTTGCGCCCGGGGATTCCAGGCCAGAAACTCCCCATTTTAAGCGGGATAACCTGTTGAAAACCAATCTGTTTCTGGATGAGATCAGACCCCTTGCAGAGGAGAAGGGTGCCACACTCTCTCAGCTGGTTATTGCGTGGACCCTTCGGCAGCCTGGGATTACAGTTGCCCTGGCAGGGGCTAGAAATGAAGCTCAGGTCAAAGAGAATGCCGGTGCTGCCGATGTGGAGCTTTCAGTCAAAGAAGTGGCCATGGTTAGCGAGAAGCTGAAGACTTTGAATGATCAGTTGGAGGTGATGTGATCACTTTCCCACAAAGAGCTGATCAGAACGGTGATCCCTGCTGAGCATCAATCCCTTATTCCATTTTCCCTGGTATACCTGGACAATGTTTACCTGGTCCTCAAAGGTTTGGGTCAGAATGGAGTTGGATACCAGGTAGTCACTGGGTTCTCCAAGCTGTTCCGATTCCAGGTAACACCAGATGGCATCTGCTTCAGGCTCCTTTCCAAGGTATTCCAGTTCAATTCGCTCCCCATTCACTTCCAGTGAGAAGTGGTCAAGAAGGTAAAACTTAAGAAGGCTGTCGGCTTCTGGTAATTCCAGTTCTGTGGCCAGTTGAGTATGAATGCCCTCACGTTCAAAGAGGGCGCGGTCCAGGTCATCGGGAAATATCCGGATAGAAACTTCAATGCGGTCCGATTCTGAATTGAACCTTACTTCGGTGAGACTTACATAAAACTTATGCATGGACCAGCTCCCCAAACCCAGGAGCAAGATGAAGAAAAACAGAAGCCTGACTTGGTGTTTTTGACCTTTCATGCGTACGCTGTAGAACACAAAGATGCCAAATCTTTTTTTAACTTTGGACATTCAAAAAAATCTTTAGCTCATGAGAATATTCACCTTCACGCTGGTTCTGGGAATGGGGTTATTGACGCTTCAAGCCCAGGAACAGAGCGATCCTTCAAATAATAAATTCAGGCAGATGCGCACGGAGTTTGCCACACCTAATGCATACAGAACTGCTTCCGGCGCACCCGGACAACTTTACTGGCAGCAGCAGGCCAATTATTGGATCTCCATTGAGCTGGATGAAAAAAACCAACGGATTTCGGGGAGTGAGAAAATCGAGTACATCAATAACTCCCCCGATCCCCTGAGCTATCTCTGGGTTCAGCTGGACCAGAATGTAAGGCAAAAAGAGAGCCTCGGCAAGCTGATCACCCCCTTTCAGCTGAGTGAACGAATGAACAGTTACATGCTGGGCCGTTTTATGAGCGAGTTTGATGGCGGCTTTCATCTCGAACATGTGGGTGATGGCAAAGGGAATCCATTGCCTTTCACTGTAAATTATACCATGATGCGGATTGATCTGCCAGAAACACTAAAGGCTGGAGCATCGGTGAATCTGGAAATTAAATGGTGGTATAACATAAACGATCGCATGAAGGATGGGGGGGGCCGGTCGGGCATGGAGTATTTTGCTGCCGACGATAACTATATCTATACCATAGCCCAGTTTTTCCCACGAATGGCGGTCTACAACGAGGTGGAAGGCTGGCAGAATAACCAGTTCCTGGGGAGAACCGAATTTGCACTGCCTTTTGGGGACTATGAGGTGGAGATCACTGTTCCCTCCGACCATGTGGTAGGAGCCACCGGAGTTCTGGTAAATGCAGATGAAGTGTTGTCTAAAGAGGGAATGAAAAGATATCAAAAGGCCCATGAGTCTTTTGGGGAGCCTGTAATCATTGTGACAGAGGAAGAGGCCTTGGCCTCAGAAAAGAAGAAATCAGACCAGAAAAAGACCTGGAAGTTCCAGGCAGAAAATGTAAGGGATTTTGCCTTCGCCAGCTCCCGGAAATTTATTTGGGATGGCATGGCTGTGAATTTTGGGGGGCGCACAGTGCTGGCTACTTCACTCTATTCAAAAGAGGGGAATCCCCTGTGGGAGAAGTATTCCACCCGGGTGGTGGCCCACACCCTCAATGTCTATTCACGACTTACCTTTGATTACCCTTACCCTGTGGCTTATTCTGTGCATACCAACCAGATTGGAATGGAATATCCCATGATCTGCTTTAACGGAGGGCGTCCTCTTGCTGATGGAACCTATTCAGAGCGCACCAAATGGGGCATGATCGGTGTGATCATCCACGAAGTGGGTCACAACTTCTTTCCCATGATTGTAAACTCGGATGAGCGCCAGTGGACCTGGATGGATGAGGGTCTTAATACCTTCCTGCAGGGAGTGGCCGAGCGGGAATGGGATCACAATCACCCTTCACCCAAAGGGACACCCGCAAATATTGTTGGTTATATGAAGGGCGACCCCTCGAACATCGCACCCATTATGACCAATGGCGAACTCACCATGCAGTTTAGCAGCAATGCCTATTCAAAACCTGCCACCGGACTGAATATCCTGAGAGAGACCATTATGGGCCGGGATCTCTTTGATTTTGCCTTTAAACAGTATGCACAGCGATGGATGTTTAAGCACCCCACGCCGGAAGACCTCTTCAGAACCATGGAGGATGCATCGGCCATTGACCTGGACTGGTTCTGGCGCGGGTGGTTCTATACCACCGAGTATGTGGACCTTTCACTGGACCAGGTAACTGCCTATACCATGGCTTCCGGGAATCCTGCCGATCAGAAAACCCTGGAGAAAAAGGAAGCAGAATCAATTCCCGAGGAGATCGCTGTTCAGAGAAACCGGGCTACCATGAAATCTGTGGTAGAGTCTGATCCGGATATGCGCGATTTCTACGATGATTATGATCCCTACCAGTCCGAAAAGTCAGATAAGGAGGTTTACAACAGATATCTGAATTCATTAAGCCCTACTGAAAAAGCCTGGACTGCCATGGAGAACATCTACTATCAACTCGACTTTTCAAACCTTGGCGGAATGGTGATGCCCTTGATCCTGAAGTTTGATCTGGCCGACGGCACCAGCGAGATCAAAAGGATCCCGGCCGAGATATGGAGCAAGAACAACCTGAAGACTTCCAAGGTATTTGTTTTTGATCAGGAAGTGGTGGCGGTTACCCTTGATCCTTTCCAGGAAACCGCAGATTGTGACACCGGCAACAACCGGTGGCCTCCGGAAATTGAGGAGAGCCGGTTTGAATTGTACAAACGCTCTTACAGAAGATCGGGTGGTTCAAACCCCATGCAGAAACAGTAAGATCATTGCAGGATGTTATCGATGTAAGCCAGTTCGTCTCTTGAAAAGGAGAGGTTGTGCAGGGTAGCTGCATTGGCCAGCAACTGATCTACAGAGCTTGCGCCTATCAAGACCGAAGTCACCTGTTTTCTGCTAAGAATCCAGGCCAGGGCCATCTGGGCCAGGCTTTGTCCACGTTGCTCGGCGTGTTGGTTTAATGCTTTTACTTTTACCATAACATCCGGGTCCAGGTGTTCTTTCTTAAGGAAAATACTGTCACCTGCCACCCTGGAATCTTCCGGAATCCCGTTCAGATACCTGTTGGTAAGCAAGCCCTGTGCCAGGGGGCTGAAGGGGATGCATCCCACGCCGTGTTTTTCAAGAACATCAAGCAGTCCCTCTTCAACCCAGCGGTCGAACATGTTATATCGGGGTTGGTGGATCAGACAGGGAGTGCCCAGTTTTTTTAAAATTTTTACTGCTTTGGTGGTCTGTTCGGCGCTGTAATTGGAGATGCCCACATAGAGAGCCTTCCCCTGTTGGACCGCGCTGTGCAAAGCTGTCATGGTCTCTTCAAGCGGAGTATCCGGATCAGGTCGGTGAGAATAGAAGATATCCACATAATCGAGCCCCATCCTTTTAAGACTCTGATCCAGGCTTGATAGCAGATATTTTCGACTTCCCCACTCCCCGTAAGGTCCATCCCACATCAGGTAGCCCGCCTTGGTCGATATGATCAATTCGTCGCGGTGCTTGCCCAGGTCCGAACTAAGAATGTTTTTAAAATTGGATTCAGCACTGCCTGGAGGTGGACCATAGTTGTTGGCCAGGTCAAAATGTGTGATGCCCAGATCAAAGGCTTTAAGGAGTATATCCTTCATTTTATTATAATCATCCTTTCCACCGAAGTTATGCCAGAGGCCTATGGAAACTGCAGGTAAAAGCAGTCCACTCTGACCACACCTGTTGTATTTCATGTTTTCGTAACGGGAGGTTGATGCAAAGTAGCTCATAAAGAATGATTTAATATGGATTAGTTTTTAAATAGGGGGATTTTGTATGCGATGGTATAGGTAAAGCCAAAACCTCTGTTACTTGCCGCGTTTCCATATCCGGGTACCAGGGCAGGGGTGACATTCGGATCCATATCCGGATTCAGGAGAAATTTAAAACGAACCATCCATCCCAGGAAGAGGTTCGGAAGCACCTCTGCCTTTATGCCACCCACCAATTCTAACCAATGTCCGCGCAGGCTCGATTCATAGGAATTTACGATCACGTCGCCCCAGTATGCATTTTCAATGTACATATTTTCTGTTTTATGGGTAAAAACTGAAAGTCCGTACCGGGCCCCCACTGTAATGGAGTGGTGGATAGACCGATCTTTCATGGGCAGAATATTGTAGTCAACTCCCAGCCTCGCATAGGTACCGCTGGAAGCATAATCAAAAAGGTCGGTGGTATCCGACATGTTGCTGTAGCCCAGTTCAATCACAGGGTAAATGTTCTTGTAGATCTCAAAATCGCCCGAAATTTCTGCACCATACTCTGCCGGTTCGGAAAAGTAGTAGAGAAATTTAGCCAGGTCAAGACCAATTCTGGGACCAAAGGTTCGCAGTGTATCGGGGTCCTGGCCCGAGAGGGGCAGGCTCAGAACCACCAGGGTAAGCAGCAGCCAGGTTGCTTTAGAAATATAGCCAGAGATGCTCTTCATCTTGTTGTGTGGCTGCATCGATTACAGCGTTAATAATCTTTATGTCGTAAAAAAGCTTGCGTCCATGTTCTATGCTGTCAGGATTCAGTGTGTGTATGGCCCCATAACCACAGGTGTACGAGACCAGGTAGAATCCTGAGCTGTGCACCAGGGTGAGCGTATCCGAAATCTCATCGATTTTCATCACAAACCTGGAGTAAGTGTGATGCGGGTCCAGTGGCAATAAGACTCTGGAAGTTTCTGACGAATTGTATAGAAGACTATCGGGTTTTCCCTCCCTGATGCCATAGATGGAAACTCCCGAAATAATGGTATCTGAAACTGATTCTGAAACCTCTGTCTTAAACCTTGCCACCAACTCCGACTGGCTGTTGTCATCACAAACCTCCTGGGTGAGACAGGAGACCATGGCAAACAAAACAGAAAAAAGCAAGAGCCTTATGGTCATTGATTAAAATTCTTCAAACAAAGAAAACAAAAGCGGTCTCAAGAAACAAGTAAAAGCTTACTCTCAATCCTGCCGGGGGATTGCGTTACTCAACTCCTTTAAGGTTCTCATTTAACCAGTTAAGATATTCTGTATACAGGAAAATGCGACTATTCATATCGTATGCCACCCCATGGGTACCCGGAGGATAGATCTTTAAATCGATGCTTTTCTGGTTGTCAATCATGGCTTTGGCCAGCTGGAAGGTATTTTGTGGATGAACATTGTCGTCCATCAGGGAGTGCACCAGCATCATTTTGCCTTCCAGGTTTCCTGCCAGCGCCACCATGGAGCTGCTGTTATAGCCTTCCTCGTTGCCTTCGATGAGTCCCATGTATTTCTCAGTCAGCACACAATCATAGTTCCTGTGGTCCGATATGGCGGCAGTAACGATTCCAGCCTTAAAAACCTCGGGATGCAGCAGGAGGGACATTCCTGCTGAAAATCCACCAAAACTGTGACCCATAATCCCCACACGATTCCCGTCTATCCAGGATTCTTTGGACAGATGTTTGGCTGTTTCTGCAAAATCATGGGTTTCCCATTTTCCCAGCTGTTTGTGTACAATTTTCTCAAAGTCACTGCCATAACCTCCATTGCCCCGGTTGTTAATATTGACCACCACATAACCCTGCTGGGCCAGGTACTGGTTCCAGCCACTGGTTTCAAAGCTATTGTAGACTCCCTGCGATCCGGGTCCCCCGTATACGGCAAGCAGAAGGGGATAAGTCTTTGAAGGATCGAAGTTCATGGGTTTGATCAGGTATCCATCAATCTTCTGTCCGTCGGAAGTTACAAATGAAAAGAGTTCCCGGGGGGCATATGCATGGGTTTCCAGGTAAACAGAGGCTCTTTCGTGACCGGCCAGATTTTTAATGAGCTTTCCTTTCCCCTCCATAAGATCTATTTTAGAAGGTGTGTGGATATCTGAATAGCTATCAATAAAGTATTGCCCCGAGGGAGCAACATCTACACGATGGTTCCCGGGAGCTGAGCTAAGCTGCTTTTTCCCTTTTCCATTGAATTTTACACTGAACAGGTTCCTCTCCATGGGTGATACCTCACAGGAAAGATAGTATAGCGTCTTTTTTTCAGGGTCAATGGCTTTGATGCCCACCACATCATAATTGCCACTGGTAGGCTGACCCAACAGGTTTCCGTCATAGTCATAATGACATATGTGTGAATAACCTTCCCTGTCGGAGATCCAGAAAAAGGAATCCATATTTTCCGGGAAGTAAAAGAGGTGCATCTCTCCTGCAAAAAAATCAAAAATGTCGATCCAAGCTTCATCTTTCTCTTCCAGGATCATGGACTTTTCGCCGGTAAGCACATCAAACAGGTATAGTTTTAAGTGGTTCTGAGCGCGGTTCATCCAAACCACAGCCAGTGTATTTTCCCTTGAAGTCCAGTAGATTCTGGGCATATATCCGCCTTCGGGATCAAAATCGAGCCATTGCTTTGTTCCATCCTCCACATTGAGGATCCCCAGTCGTTCCACCGGAGGATTGTCACCCACCTTGGGGTAGGGGATCTCCATATATTCGGGATGCTGATCTGAAAAGTCGGTTAACTTATATACCGGGACCTCCCGCTCGTCGGTTTGCCAGAAAGCTATATACTTGCTGTCGTAGGACCATTCCCAGGCCTGTACCAGTCCAAACTCTTCCTCATTGGCCCATCCAAAGCGACCGTTATAATACTTATCCGCACCATCGCTGGTTAACTGGGTAGCCGACTTGCTTTCCAGATCAAAGGTAAAGAGGTTCCCCTCTTTCCCATAGCCCACTTTTTTTCCATCGGGCGAAACCTCGGCCGTAAATGCTCCCTCGACAATAGAACTAAGGGTCTTGTCTTTAACTGAATAAAGATAGTAATCGGCATTTCCGGAGTTCCTCCAGATTCGTTCAAAGTTGGTTTGGAAAAGCAAGTACTGGTAGTCCCTGGTCCACTGAAATGAGCGATATCTGAAAGCTTCGCCGCTTTCGGGGAAGGTGTGATCCCCCTCGCTGAATACCAGCTCTTCTGATTCGGTCTTGATGTCGTAGGTCCATATCTGCTGGGTTCTCTGGTCCCTCTTTGTGAAGGAGTACTTATCACTGTCCTCAATCCACTGGACCCCTGAGGGTCCGCGATCGCCACGTAAGGACATACCTGCGTACATGGCCTCCTGCAGTGAGTTGTACTGTTTCTTCTGAGCAGAGACTATTAAGGTGGTAGCGATCAACAGCAGAATGAGAGATAACTTTTTCATGAGAGTTTTTTTTTTGTTTTGAAAGGCAAATCTAGTAAAAATGTTCAGTCCGAACATGATTGTAAGCCATAACATCCTCATTCGACCAACTCAACAAATAAAGGTTTATTTTTAACTAAAGCACTCTTTGGGCGTTCCTGTGAAATATGTTTTCAAGCGTCTCCTGCCCTAGGTTCATGGATTCCAGCAATTGCTTAAGCGGAAAGCGGGTATTATCCGTCCCAAAGAGAACCTTTCGGGTGTGTTTTTGAAGAAAAATCCGGGATTGATCTCTGTCCCGGTTTAAGGCATTGTATCCGCTGGTCCCTGAGATATCGCAATAGAAGTTGTCATATTTTTCAAGCAAACTGTCGATGATCCCAAACTCTGCTATTTGTCCCTTCTGGTGAATATATTTGGGATGCCGTGTAGCCCCTATGTGATTCCAAAAATCTGGTCCGTGACCAATAAATCGAATCCGGGGAAAATCTCTGATTCGCTGTTCCAGAGCCTCAAAATCAAATAAAATACCCGGAAAACGGACCTGATTCCTGCTGATCATTTTCTTCAGGATCCCGGTCCCTTCCGCAAACCTGGTGATGTAAAATCGAGACACTCCATTGTATTTGTCATTCATTAATCGTTCGAAGATCCAATGCACATAGCCCGGCTTTTCCTGTCTGTAATACAAAGACGGGACCTCCATATGGAATACCAGGGCCATATTAAGCTCTTGCACAAGCTCCAGGTAATTGCCTATGAGTGGGTCAGACCACTTTCTGCCCACCTTCAGTTCGCCACATCCTTTAATTCCCTTTCTCAGAAATTGATTGAATTCATCCTTCAGATTTTCTGTGGCGGGATCGGGGGCAAAGAATGGGATCAGGCGTTCGGGATAACTGTGACAGGCTTCAAGGATGGGTTCAAGGGGAAGATCCATATGCAATTCAGGAACCGGCGGATGGACCTCTTTCCAGGTAAGCAACCAGCTCTGGTTTATCCCCCTGAGATCCATTTCACGGATGATGGAGTCGGCATCAAAACCAGCCAGACCAACATGCATATGGGAATCAACGATGGTCATTGTTTTAGTATTTCGGCCAATATGAGGTTTATTTCCCGGGCTTTGGTAATCATCATCATATGGGACCCTTCCTCCACAAGATAATCATATTGAACGTTCTTTATGGGAATGGTGTGGTCAGTGTTTCCGTGAATATGAACAATGGAAGGGGAGTATGTGACTCTTTCCCATTGGACAATCATATCCACTGTACGTTGCATATATAGCGGATCTTTCTTTTTAAGCATGTCTTTAAAGGTCTCTTTGTCGTATTTCCGGTCTGGCTCCACGATTCCCTGGAGGAGTCTGGCACTTCCTTTGGTAATCCGTTTGGGAATCAGGCGGTTGACAGGGACATTCTGTGCAAAGGTATATCGGTTGGGCAGCTCATGAATGCCCTTGGCACTTGAAATCAGAATGGTCTTAAGCGGTGCAAGGGTATCTGTAAGTTCAGTGCAGATCATTCCACCCAATGAAACACCCATTAGAATATAGGGAGAGGACTGGTCAATTTGTTCAATAAACCTGAGGGCAAAAGTGTGCAGGGATTCTCGCTTGTTGGGAATGGGATAACTAATGTTGACAGTATCATAACCCGGGGGTAGTTCCAGGTGCTTAAAAAGCCTGGCATCGGCCCCCTGACCCGGGAAAAGATAAACGATGGTATCTTTTGCCGGTTGGATCACGCCCATAACAGAGATGGAAAGTATGGTGAATATGGATATCAATAATGGACGTTTCATAAGTATCTATCAATTTATCTTATTGGTCTTATGTAACTTACCAAAACAATAATTACATTTCCTATGGTGATAATAATGTAATTATTGTAATGGACGTTTCATTTCGCTTAAATTAGAAAATATCCAGATCAAGACCCACAATCACTCTGGCATATTCGATACAATAGCGAATATCCTCTTCTGGAAACTCAGAAAATTGTAAGGATTTGACGCCGGCAAATTCCCTTACAGAACGTATTCCTGCTTCATAGCAGAACCTGGCCATGGTCCCCCCCACACCGGTTATTCTCGAAAGGTCGCAGAGAGCAAATAACTCCAGAAGCCTGGCTTCAGGGATCCCGCTTATAGAGGCAAGCTCACTTCGCAGGGGCCCGGTTTGTGAAAGCTCGAAGAAATCCCTTGTATTCCTGAAACCTAAGGATCTTAAAGACTCTGTATATTCAAAAGGAACTCCCGGAAAATCTGAAAGCGGAAAGGGCTTAGCCTGATAGGATCCGGCTTCACGTTTTAAAATGACCAGGTAGGGGTAGGGCAGGTCCCACCTTACAGCGAAGGATTCTATTTTCTGTTTTGATCCCAGTTGCTTTATTAAAACCTTAAGGTCGGTAATGCCAGCTTTGGCCAGGATGGCAAATCTTTCTTCCATTTTCTCGTGGAGCATCACCCTGCCAGGTAACATTCGCTTTGAGCGAGTCAGCTGGAAAAAACGATCCAGGGAGATCAGGGAAAGGTCCAGGCTATAGTTCACCATTTTTATCTGTTTTTATTCCAAGCAGAGCCATGTGGAAGTCCGAATCAAGCATAATTTCTCCATTGCTAACACTTGCAAATGTGTCAGAATAGTAATCGTATAGTTCGGTCCCTTCCGGGAAGAGGGATTTTACAGCAATTTTTTTTCTTCCCTTTTCCAGGTCCAAACCAACCACTACTTTGTCGCTGTAACCATTTTTTTCAAACGTACGTGAAAAAATATAGGGCTTCTGTTGGAGCATCTGATGTGAGCCTGCCCCCACAGAGGGATGATCCCTTCTGAACCTACCCAGTTTCTGATAATGTTCCAAAACTTCAAAAGTCTTAAAACCCTTCCTTATGGTGTTGGACTCAATCTCCTCCCAATTCATGGGGCCGCGCAATGTGGCATCCCCATTGGTTCCTGCAATAATCAGCTCCCTGGAGCTTTCATCACCATAGTACACCTGGGAAGCTCCGGGGGAAAGCAGGAGTTTTGATGCAGCCTCAAGGGGATTGCTTCTCTCCTGATCAAAGGGTTCTGCGTCGTCGTGAGAACTTAAATAGTTAACCACCCCACGCCCGGCCAGCTCTCCATTCAGCATGTCTGAGTAAGATGAGAAGAGTTTTTCATAGTTGGATAGGGCACTCTGCTTGAATTCGAAGTTAATCATGCTGTGAATGCCATGCTTAAAATAGTCCACTTCCCTGTCTCCAAAAGAAAAATTCCTCCCCCCGGAGATTCCATATCCATATACCTCTGCCACCATAAAGAACTTATTATCGTCAAGTACCCCATTTGGATTTTCACTTTTCCAGGATTCAAAGGCCAGTTGAGCTTCTTTTCCCAGCTCACTCCATACCTCCTCTTCGATGTGCTTGGCCGTGTCAAGCCTGTATCCATCAATCCCATATTTTCGGATATAATCGGTGAGCCATTTGATGATGTAATACCTGGGAGTTCTGGGATAAGCCGTGCGCTGGAAGAAGGCCTCCAGTGAACGGGTCTCCTGTTCCAAACGGCCTTCCTGCTGCCACTTCTCCAACAATTGGGGAGGAAGGGCCACAGCTTCCAGAGATTCAGTTCTGATGTCGGGAAGGTTCTCCACCAGTGTACAGGTAACTGTGGATTCATAACTGTTGTAGGAGCAGGTGGGAGAAGTTCGCACCCACTCTTCGGGCCACACGGGGTCCTGTTGGGTAACCGGACCTGTATGGTTGATGATCACATCCATAAGGATCCTGATTCCATGCGCATGAGCTGTTTCCACCAGTTCAGATAACTCCTCTTCTGTCCCGAAATTGGGATCCATGCTGGTCCAGTCACTGGTCCAGTAACCATGATAGCCATAGGTTTTACCCGTTCCCTCATCGGTGTATCCATGAATCTGTTCGAACCAGGGGGTCAGCCAGAGTGCAGTGATGCCCAGCTTATCGAAATAACCCTCCTGGATCTTCTGTATGACCCCTTTTATATCTCCCCCTTCAAACCCACGCAGCTTAGCGGTTTGTTCGCTTCGGTTAAAATTCAAATCGTTGGATGGATCTCCATTCTTAAACCTGTCAGTCAGCAGGAAATAGATATTTGCATTCTCCCATAAAAATGGGGCATCCGTAACAGGCTGCTGGCCGGCCTCTGTCCGTGCACATGAACTAAGAAAGATGCCAGAAAACAAGCCCCCTATAAGACTCAATATGAATACCTTTTTCATTTTAATCCTTTTTGTTTGATTAGAAGAAGTACTTTTCCACTACCCATGTTCTGTGTACATTGAGCAATGGCCAATTCCACATCTTCCAGACTGAAGGTCTGGCGTATATGAGAGCTTAGTGTTTTCCCCAGCTGCTTTTTCAACTGCTTGATAAATGCAAGTTTAAATAGTATTTCTTTGGTTTGAAGCCAGTTTCCAAGTTGAAATCCTACAACCTTTATATCCTTCCTGATCAGATCGCCAGTATTAACTTGCAGAGAATCCCCGGCTAACCTGGCATAAGCCACCAGGGTGGATCGGGGAGGAGCTGCCTGGAGCAGCTGAGAGGTGTGTGGACCGGATAGCGCATCCAGAAACAGGGTGGCACCCAGTTCAGAGGCCAGGCTTGAAAGTTCAGTTTCAAATCCTTTGTCCTGACTGTTTAACACATAGGTCGCGCCCAGGTTTTTTAGCTCTTCCACATGCCTGGGATTTCTCACAACATTAATCAGAGGAATCTTTTGGTCCGTTGAGAGCCTGATCAGCATTTTCCCCAGGGAACTTGCTGCTGCATTGTTAACCATGGCAGGGTGCTTCCCTGTTCTGGCCATGTGAAAAAATGCCATGGCAGTCATGGGATTAACTATTGTCATAGCTCCCTGCTCCAGGCTAATAGAAGTAGGCAATGGAATGGTCCGCATGCCAGAAGTAAGCATATATTCGGCCCAGCTTCCATCTCCTTCAGGATTGGGAGTACAGGCCACCCTTTTGCCTTTTCTCATACCGGCCAATACGCCACCTCCAGAAGCCACCACGACTCCACTTCCTTCAAGTCCGGGGGTAAAGGGGTAGCTGCGATTCAGATACCCTCCCTTTAAAAGGGCCAGATCGGAAGGATTAATGGGGGATGCTGCCATTCTTACCAGAACCTCCCCGGGACCAGGCTGAGGTATCGGGATGGTTTCCACCACCAGTTTTCCATCCGGACTGTGTTGTCTGACTGCAAGCATAATCGAGGGAAGCGGGGACTTCATGGGATCCATCTTTGAGTTAGAGTATCTATTGATTCTGCTGTATAAACCTGATCCTCAGGGATCCTCCATTTTCTCAACACCTCTTGAACTATCTCTTGCCTTACCATCCATAATTGAGTAACCGAGCTGTTTTGAGCCAGAGTGTCCAGGGTTTTTGCCCACCCGCCGCCTTCCAGTTCCATGGGACCCACTTCATCGATTACCAGTAGGTCGGGATCTTTCTGAAAAGAACTTTGGATCCACAATTCACCCTGAATAAAAGCTTCCGGATTGAAGAAGAAACGTCTGAATTTCACCCATCCTTTCTGTTCATTTACATCTCCCATGGGAATCCGGCCACCGGTCTCCAGATCCATCAGGGTAAAGGCAGAACGCTTTCCCTCTGAAAATGAACCGGGACATAGAAATCCATAAACCTTTACTCCTTTATCTCTTAAGAAGCTTATCTTTTCTGAAACCAGTGTGGTTTTCCCTCCCTGAACAGGTCCGGTCAATACATAAATGTGAGAATGTCTGGCTGTATCATTCATCATTTTCTGACCTTATATGCTTCCCTTGCATTTCCCAGTAGCTTTACCAGCCTGGTCAAATGAGAAACATCTGTATGATAGTTGGTGATGCACGCCCTAAGCAGCCCTTCCTGACGGATGGGATAGACTGAGATCCATGTCTCCCCTGATTTTACCAGGGTATCGCAAATGTGCCTTGCAAATCCAGGATCAACACTCAATGTGGTATCGGTGAAACAGAGCACCGGCAAGGGAGTATGGTTTTTGAGGGTCCAACCATCCCTATTAAGAAGGGTTCGGAGTTTTCCTCCCATCTCCACCTGGTTTCCGATCACATCTGCAAACCCTTCCATCCCATACAACAGAAGGGAAAGATAGATTTTCAAACCTGAAAAACGCCTTGACCATTGGAAGGAATGGGTGAATGGATCGGTAATTTCCAGGTTTATAGCGTCCTTTGGCATATACCCTGTCTGAATCCTGAATGTGCGGTGAAGTATTTGTGAATCTTGCGTAATGAAGAGGCTGGTTGCCATGGGAACTGAAAACCATTTATGCAGATCCACGATCAGTGAATGGGAGGTTTCGATACCCTTTATCCACTGTTTTAGCTCTGGATTTACCACAGTGGCACCCCCATAGGCCGCATCTACATGATACCAAATTTGATGGGCTTCGCAAAGCTTTCCTATTTCTTCGAGATGATCTATGGTTCCTGTTCCTGTGGTTCCGGCTGTGGCCACTACCATAATGGGTGCAAATCCCTTCTTCTTGTCCTCCAGGATGCAGGAAGTAAGTTTATCCACACTCATCTTCAGATTTTTGTCCACTTCAATAGTTCTTATAGAAGCGGAACCCAGTCCAGCCATGCGGGCACCCTTTTGTATGGAGTGATGTGTTTGCTCGGAGCAGTAGATTAACGGCTTCTTTGAAATCCCTTGAATTCCTTTCTCACCCACTTCAGGAAATGCATGATTCAGGGCACAAAGAATGGCCGTAAAGTTGGCCTCTGCTCCACCGGATGCAAATACACCATCGATGGAAGGAGATGGATATCCGAATAATAGGCCAAAGGTTTCCACCAGGTATCTTTCCACCTCATTTGCGTAGGGGGAATGACTCCAGGCAGCCAGCTGTGGATTCAGAACTGCCGTGATAAGATCGGCAAGAATTCCTGCAAAATTTGCGCGTGGATTGTACAAGCCGTAGTACATGGGATGAGGGGTATGGACGGTATGTTCGATTAAGCCATTCAGGACTGCATCAAGGGCAATCTCTCCCTTCACCGGTTTCCTGAGATCAAATGAACGTACCGCTCCTATAATCTTTTCCAAATCGAGATTGGGAGTTACCCTGAGTTCTTCGGTTTTTTCGTAATAGGTCTCCAGCTCCTCTAAAAGGTGGTCCAGGAGTTTTGTCCGAAGCTCCGGAGTCAGATCTAAATTTGTAGTCATATGCAGTTTCAGGCTATCTCTTTTTTTTACTTGATTTTGCCCTGGGATTAAATTCCATGGCAAGCCCGCCCATCATCTTTTTCTCTTCAAAAGCCACCCCTCTTCTCTTAAGGGCAATCCCTAGTCTCTCACCCAGAAATGTATTGTATGCCATCTGTTCACATTTTAGTTAATGTCTTTTCTGCGGCTGCCCGTATCACACTTAAAGCCAGTTCCACATGCTTCTCCTCCACATAAGTTTGTCCGATAATCATCCGGATGGTAAACAGACCATTAATCTTCGTGTGGGTAAGGAAGAGCCTGCCATCTCTATTGATCTCCTCGAGGAACTTTTCATTGAGTCTGTTCAGATCTTCGGGGCCCTCCATACCAGCGGGGCGGAGCCTGAAACAGCTAAAGTTCAAAAAAGGTTCCATGGCGAGTTCTACCCCCGGTGTCGCCGCCAACTCCTCAGAGAAGCTTTTATTCAATCCAATATGAAAACGTAACTTCTCCTGAATGCCTTCAATTCCCATGCTTCTCATGACAAACCAAAGTTTCAGGGCTCTGAATCTGCGACCCAGCGGAACACCCCAATCCCGGTAATCATTTACCAAACCGCGCGATTTTGTTTTCAGATACTCGGGGAGTACTTCAAAAGTCTTAATCAGGAGTTCCGCCTTCTTTACATAGTAAATGGAACAGTCAAAGTTGGTAAACATCCACTTATGCGGATTAAACACAAAGCTATCCACCTGTTCAATGCCCTCAACCATCCACCTGTATTCGGGAAGAAGCAATGCGGTTCCGGCATAGGCTGCATCCACATGAAGCCAGATGTTATATCTTTTACAAATGGCAGCAATCTCTTTCAGCGGATCTACCGACACAGTGCCCGTTGTGCCAATGGCTGCAACCACTGCCATGGGAAGAAATCCATTGCCCAGGTCTGCTTTCATCTGTTGTTCAAGCAATTGGGGATTCAATCGCAACTGAGAATCTACACCAATTTTTATCAGGTTTTTTTTACCCATCCCACATATACCAACCGCTTTCTCAATGGAAGAGTGAGTCTCAGTGGAGCAGTAGACCCTGAGCGTATTGGGTACTCCTTCTTCATTGGAAGTGAAATTTGTAGCTACCTCCCTGGCTGTAAGCAGGGCAACCAGTGAGGCGGAAGAAGCGCTGTCCTGGATGACCCCTTCATAATCGGCGGGTATTCCCATAAGCTCCCGGAGCCATTCCACCATTCGCTGCTCAAGTTCGGCAGCTGCCGGAGAGGTGTCCCAGATCATGCATTGAGCTCCAATGGCCGAGGTGATGCACTCGGCAAATATAGATTCCACCGAGCTGTTGGCAGGAAAATAGGCGTGAAAATTGGGGTGCTGCCAGTGCGTTACACCAGGCATAATTACCTCATCCAGATCTTTCATAATTTGATGCAGAGCTTCGGATTTTTGAGGCGGATGTGCTGGGATCTGACCATATATTTCACCAGGTGCAACAGGTGATTTGACCGGAAAATCGGAGATATGATTTAAATATTCATCAATCCACCCCATAATCTCAGTGGAATCGGCTTTAAAGTTCTTTGGATCTAGCATAAGTGCTCTAAAAATACAGAATTTAAGTGAATGAGAGAGCCCTATCACCAGAACCTCTGGACTGTTAATCCCGGATTTATTGTAAATGCCATATAATTGTCACATTTGCTTGCTATTTTTACATGTATGGAACAAAGCATCCAGCCCATTACCATGCCAGGGGTACATAGCCGGTTTCTGGAATATTTCAAAGAACAGGATGAGCTCCCCCCTTTGAAGGTGCTCGATCTGGGTGCAGGACGAGGGGCTCTTACCCAGAGTTTACACCAGCTGGGATATGAGGTTTCGGCATGTGACCTTTTTGCTGAGTACTTTGAATACCCTGAGGTGAAGTGCGACAGGGTGGATGTTACCGAAGCATTTCCTTATGCCAGTGAAAGCTTTGATCTTGTAATTGCCATTGAGGTGACCGAGCACATCCTGGATCATGAAAACTTCTTCAGCGAATGCAATCGGATACTTAAACCAAAGGGCAGGCTATACATCTCTACTCCCAATATTCTGTCCATGAAATCGAGGATGAGATTTCTCTTCCGTGGATTTCCCTATGCGTTTAAACCTCTGGTATTAGAGAATTGCGATGGTCTGCAGCATATATCTTCCCTGAGTCTTGACCATTACAATTACCTGGCGGTAAAGCACAACTTTCATAGGGCAGAGTTCGGGGTGGACAGGATCCAGCGTACCTCCCTTTGGCTATTCAGATTATTAATCCCTCTCATATGGCTTGTTCAGCGGACCAAGGGATTTGACCCCATGCACAACCAGAAGAAATTATTGACTGGCCGACTGCTTTTTTTGGCTTTTCAGAAACATACAAACCAATGACCATGTCTCAGCTCCCAACTTACCCTCATCGATTGACAATTCTCCTTCTATTCATGGCACTCATATTGTGCGCTTGCTCTCCGGAAAATAAAGAGGAAAGTCCAACTCTCCTACCTCCGAAGGAAGAGCTGGGGAAACTTCTTTTTTTTGATGAGAGCCTTTCCACTCCTGAAGGACAATCCTGTGCCACCTGTCATGATCCGACTGTTGGATTTGCCGATCCTCTGACTGAACTGCCTGTCTCCAGGGGAGCTGTCCATGAGCTCTATGGGAACCGGAACGATATGCCTGTTTCCTATTCCATGTATGTCCCTCCCTTGCATTATGATTCTGCCGAACAGGTTTGGGTAGGAGGTCTTTTCTGGGACGGAAGGGCAAATTCTCTCGCCGAACAGGCCATGGGGCCTCCATTAAATCCCTTGGAGATGGCCAATTCCGATACTGCCGTCATGGCTGAAAAAATCAGGTTACTGGAATACTCAGACAGGTTCGGGGAGATCTATGGAGAAAATGCCCTGGATGATCCCGACTCCGCCTTTTTTTACATGGCGGATGCCCTTGCAGCATATGAACGATCGGCAGAAGTGAATCCATTTAGCTCCAGATTTGATCTCTGGCAAAAGGGAGAATCGACCCTTACAGAGCAGGAACAGAGGGGATTTATGTTGTTTGTGGTAGAGAGCAAGGGCAATTGTGCTGCGTGCCATCCACACACCCCTCTTGAAGACGGAACTCCTGCTATGTTCACAGACTTCACTTACGACAACCTGGGGGCGCCTGCCAATGGGGAAAACCCTTTTTACCTGCTCTCTTCAGATCACAACCCCGAGGGTTTTAATTACAGAGACCCTGGTTTGGCTGAAACCGTGGGTGACCCGGCAGAATTGGGGAAATTCAGGGTTCCTACCCTGAGAAATGTGGCTCTAACTCCGCCTTATATGCACAATGGGGTGTTTAAAACCCTTTACCAGGTAGTGGCTTTCTACAATACCCGGGATGTGGCGCCATGGCCAGACCCTGAGATTGCAGCAAATATGAATGTGGATGAAATGGGTAATCTGGGACTCAATAATCAGGAAGTAGAGGATATCGTAGCATTCCTGAAGACACTCACCGACGGCGAGGGCGTATCTGATTAAAGGCAGTGTGCGGCCACCGCATCTGCCAGTTTTTCTGCAGCATCCGGATGGTTTCTGAACCAGAGTTCAGGTTCAATTAATTCAAGTTCAGCAAGGGCCAGGTTATTCTTATTGTCCCAGATGGCATCCACCCTGGCATAGACTGGCAATGGATGGCAGGAAGTGACCACACGCTCCGCCCATTCAATTTGCTCCGAATCGGGTGTAAAAGGGAAAACCCTTCCTCCGAAATCATCCTGTACCCTGAAATCCCCCTTTTTGGCTCTCTTAAGCACTGCATGTGTGAATTTGCCATCAAAAAGCATAAAAGCCACTTCTCCCCGGGTTACTACCTGTTCCTGGAATTCCTGAATGATTAAGGATTCCTTGGGAATAAGGGATCTGTAGACAGATTCATATTTTCCGGATTCAGAAGCCAGAAACCGGTAAGTGTGACGGCCACCCCCCGAGACTACGGGTTTTAGAACGATCTCCCCCCATCCGGATTCAGCGGCAATCTCTTCCAGGGAGGATCTCTCACCTGCTTCGATAAAACGGGTGGGAGGAATGTTTATTCCCTCCTTGGAAAGATCGGCCAGGTAATGCTTGTCCAGGTTCCACCTGATCAGAGGGTAGGTATTGATCAGTTCAGTCTTCTCCTTTACATGGTCCAGCCAGAGGTCGAATTCCTGAAACCGGTAATAATAGTCCCATGTGGTTCTGAACAGGATATACCTGGTATCCGACCAGTTCATCTCTTTGGAGTCCCAGTTGATCCGATGGATGTTCATCCCTCTCTTTTCAAGAGCAGTTTTTACCAGACTATCTTCCTTGAGCACATTTCTGATATAGTCTGTTTCTGCTTCTGGGTCCACAAAGCGGGATTCGCTTAATATGGTTATATCTATGGATGGTTTCATTCTAAAATTAAAAATCCTTAAAAAACAGGATGCTTTTATAGATCATATCCAGGGCAAAATAGGCAAATGCTAACGCAAAAACCTTAAAAAGCACTGGGATTACTTTTGGTTTTGATAGAACCCTTCTGAATTTGGAAAAGAGAAAGGCCACCACCAGGGTGGAAAAAAGCCATCCTGTCTGCACCAATCCCATAAAGAGGTAATGTCCCAGGTAAACCTGATCACTTAGCAGGATCGCTTTGGGTATGCATATGGTGATCCAGTAGGTCCATAGCACTCCGTTAGAGAGAATCATTATAATGACTTTCCAAAGACTAAAGTGTATCTTCTGTCCGGTATCCAGGGCTTTGACTCGCCAGATGGAGAGTGAAATCCATAGGAGAATGCCTGCCCCGGCCAGGGAGAGGCCCCTGAAAAAAGCTTCATTGAATCCCAGGGAATCAAATAACAGTAGGCATATAATTGCCACCAGCGATTCGGTCACCAGGGCGATAAAAATGATCCTCAGACTTTTGATAAATCCCGATTGCAGGATTTCAGTGAAGACCGCAGTAATCACTGGCCCGGGGATAACACCTCCTATCAGACCCAGCATAAATGCGACAATAAGTTCGTGTATCATTGTTTCGATTTCACAGGGCCTGAATATAAATAAAAAAGGTCACAACCCATTGGTTGTGACCCCCTAGTAGTAGATTGGAGTTTGTAGTTTAGAGTCTATAGCTAACTCCGAAAGTAAGGTAGGCTATTCCGTAGCCCACCTGGGCAAATGCAGCAAAATGCTCGTTGAAGTAATAACGTCCTCCCACATAGATGCCGAATACAAAGCCTCCTGAGGATGAAGAATAGTCCGCCCCTGGATAGTAGTTGCCATATTCTTTGGAGGAGGATATGTTGTACCCCAGAGCTATTGCACCATAGGTGTCCAGCTTATCCAGCAGCGGATAATGGAAGGTACCCCCTGCAGCAAGAACTATGTTAGAGTAATTCCAACCCCATTCAGAGCCTAAGTAGGTAGATCGGTATTTGTATGAGTTGTATCCTATGTATCCAACAATTCCGATCACTCCTTTTTCGAGTACCTCGTCTTTAATGGCCTGTTCATAAGAGAAGGTGAGGGGTGGAACCCCACTGGAATAATAGGATCCTGAGTAGAGGGTGTTCCCAATACCAATACCCAGACTTAATACTTTTGCTCCCAGAGTAAACTCACTTTCCTGCGCATTCAGCGCTGGTAAAGTGAAAAGAGCAGCAATCAATAAAGTGAACAGTTTTTTCATTTCTTTTCTGGTTTAGGTTTAAGTATATCTCAAGGGTCCGCATACTAAATGTAACACGATTTCTCCAAATCTTCCAAATGAATGTCATTTTTTTTTGGTCAAGTGGACGAAACAGTTGATAAATCAGATAATAATACCGTTCTCCAGGACTCTTACCTGATCGGAAAACATCTCGTTTTGCTCCTTATGGGTAATCAGTAGCATGGTCTGGGAATTCTCTTTTAGCTCAAGAAATAGCCTGTTCACATGGCAGGAAGAATCGGGATCAAGGGATGAGGTGGCTTCATCCATAATCAAAAGCGCAGGCTTTCCATAGAGCGCTCTTACAATGGCCAGTCGCTGTCGCTCACCTCCCGATAAGTTGGAGCCATTCTCAGACAAGCTGGTTTCGAGTCCCAGTGGAAGCGATTCAATAAATGGGATTAAACCCACTGCTTTCAATAGGTCGAGAATCCTCTTTACATCGGGATTTCTTATCCCGGGTGCAAGGTTCTCCAGAATACTGGCTGTAAGAAATCGGATTTGCTGAGGAACCACTCCCATCATCGCCCTGATGCTTTCCACAGAAAAGTGCCGGGTGTCATAGCCATTGATGGTGATACAACCACTATTTACCGGATAAAGATGCTGAATTAGTGAAGCTACTGTTGATTTCCCTGAGCCACTTGACCCCTTAACAACAGTCACTTTCCCGGCCTCAATGGTCAGGTTCAGATCTCTGAAAATCTCCCCCCTGGTGCCATATGAGAAGGAGACATTGTGAAAAACAATATCTCCAAACTCGGGTTTTGGAAAGGAGGGTTTGCCAGAAGTTTGCTCAGGTTTCAACTGGAAGATCTCGAAAAGCCTGTCAGCTGCAATCAGTGCATTCTGATAGGTTTTGTTGGCACCAATCAAACTGGTAACAGGGCCGGTGAAGTAACCCATCAAAGCATAAAAGCTAATCAGTTTCCCCGGGGTAATGTCTTGCCGGATTACAAAGTAGGATCCAATCCATAAAAGTGAAATGGTAAAAATACGGTTAATAAGTTCGGTACTACCTGAAACTGCAATTGAGTTTAATCCGGACCGATACAGGGTGTCAAGCAATTTGTTTAGTTTCTCCTCTGCCATCAACTGCATTCGGCTTGTCAGGTTAAATTGCTTGGTACATTCTGAAGATTGAAGGGATTCAACCAGATGACTTTCAAAGGTCGCCGATTGCTCCATGACTGTTCTTTCAATGCGTCGGTTCCTTCTATTGTAGAAAAGATAAATTAAGAGATAAAGGGGCACAATCCCAATCATCACTGCTGCCAGCCTCCAGTTTAGAAAAAACATGGTCGTAAAACTAAATAGCACGATCATGACATTCACAAGGATTCCAATCACAGCATCGTTGATAAATCCCCTTATTTTCACGGCATCACTAATCCTGGAAATGATTTCTCCTGTTTTCATGGAATCGAAAAACTGCTGGGGTAAGCTGAAGATATGCCTGTAATAGGAGGCGATTAGCTGATTATCAATGACCTGTCCGGTCTTCAGAGTCATTATATTTTTGACTACTAAGAGGTAGATCATGGCAAGCGCCACAATGATCATCGCTATGCTCATCAGGTTAAGCAGTCCTGTGTTATGAGTCACAAATACGTAATCGGTCAATTTACCTATATAGAGTGATGTTGAAAGTCCCAGTATGGTATAGAAAAGGGCCGAGAGCAAGGCTTGAATCAAAGGCTTCCAAAGGGGTTGAAGCAGTCTGATCAAGCTTATTTTTTTGAAAGATTCTTGTTTAACCTCCCTGGATGTGATTCCCCGGACGAATACAATGACCGCACCGCTCCAACTCTTCTCAAATTTGGCATGGTCCCACCTGCTAAACCTTCCATCGGCCGGATCCATTACCTTTACACCTCTGTTATTTACCCGATAAACACATACATAGTGCTGCATTCCATCCTCCTGCTCTGTATGTGCGATAAAGGGCAAAGGCAATTGGGACAAGTGTTCCATGGAGCCTCTCAAGCCTTTGGTTTCGAAATTGAACTGTTCCAGGACTTTTATCAATCCCCACATGGAGGTCCCTTTTTGATCTGTTCCAGCCTCCATACGGATCCTTGCCACAGGAATCTTTAATCCGTAATGTGACAACACTGAAGCCAGGCATGCAGGCCCGCAATCGCTTTGATCTCTTTGCCTTATCTCAACTTTTCGATCCCGCATCCTGATTTTAAATCGATTCGGTGGGATTGACCCAGAGATTTGCTTTTTCCAGAATCAAGGCTGCCACGCTGCGCCGGAACAGAATAAAACTGGCTGTAAAAGTCATTCCGTTTTTTACAGTCTCAACACTGCCATTGGCATAGTAAATTGGAGACTTGTCCAGGGTGCAACGGATTCTGTACGCGGGAGTTCCGTTGAAGAGACTTACTTCCTTATCCAGGAGATCGACGCGGGTTTCCAGCGGATGGTGGGAGCGGAAGCCGGAATCATCAAATCTGAGTTTCACTCTGGTACCCTCTTTTACTGACGGGATATGTCCTGGATCAATGAAGCATTCGGCCACCAGCAGACATGCAGGTGAGATTTTGGCCAGCGACATTCCGGGATGAACCACAGATCCAGCGGAAAGGCTTCTGCTGCTATAGAGGGTCCCTGCCACCGGAGAAATCAGGTAATACTCGTTCAGGTTGGCGTTTATTTGGGTAATCTCATCCAAAAGTTGACTGATCTCCAGCTTGATTCTTAGCAGGCCTTCCTCGAGGCTGCTCTTATAGGCTTCACAAAGATCTGTTTCTCTGGCGCAGACCTCTCGGAACTGATTCAGGGCTTTTGCATACTCATGTTTGGATATAACCTGCTGATCGAACAGGATTTTGGAGGTATTGTGCTCATCCTGCAGAAACTCTTTTTGTATGTCTAAACGGGCGATGTTTGCCTGGTGATTTCTATGCGACTGCACATAATGGGAAGTATGTAGTGGCATCTGATTCTCCAGAATAAGGCAAATGTCTTTCACCGAGGCCTCGTGGATTCTGATGCGATTCTGGAGGGCATCTATCCTGGCCTTTAACAAGTCTGTTTTTATCCAGACCAGGGTGTCTCCAGCTGCGAACTTTCTGTTATCCATAAGCACCGATCTCTCCACCATTCCTGAAACATTAGACAATATTTCGGAAGATTCCTGAACCGGTCTAACCATACCTTTTACACTGGTAACCACATCCACCTTTACCAGAGGGAGTGAGGAAAACGCTCCTAAAACCAGAAAAATAATCACATAGGCGGGAAGGCTGGAACGTACCTGTCGTCTGTATATCAGGCTTAGCGTACTGTCCTCAAGCTCTTCCATCAGGTAAATAGTCCGGCAATAAAATCTTTCACCTCATCCCAGTTATTGAATAGCAAACTAGCAAGGATGGCGGTTTCAATAAAGATTACAATGTCTTTCCAATCGGGTTTCTTGATTTTCATGGGTTTCAAATTAAGGGTTCGAGTTATAAAGGGGAGGCTGTCTCTCTATATATTAGAGACAGCCTCCATATTTTAGTCATTGGCAATTTCATTAAGCATGGCATTGACTTCCCAGTCGATGAGCGCATTGGCTATCCCTATGGGTGATCCTCCTCCGGATAATCCAATGAATCGGAGCACTCTGCCCACATCATAGGCAAATCCGCCTCCATTTGTATCCAAAAGTTGCTCAGGGGTCATTTCCTTAAAATTTTCTCTGTTTTTCATCGTAAGTCTGTTTATAGTTTATGGATTCTTCTCTTCTGGTCGACCGGTCAGTCCGTTCTTAAAGTTGTCCCAGTCATCGATAATTTCACCCACGGCTATTATGCCAATAGAGATGACAATTTGCCAGAATCCTCCATTGATATCCTGCTGTTCCTGCACAGGAATTTCATTAAAGTTTTCAATTGCTAGTTCATTTTTCATTAGTACCTGATTTTTCACAGCCTACTCTGTTGTGGTTTTTCGGCTTCCACCCGTACATAGAGCTCTTGTATTCACCAGTTAATGTGTCTAAAGACCGCAAATCGGTCAGTGATTAGTTTTTTTTTTGAAATGCCTATCTTTATTTCCGCAATAAATGAGTAAGCCATGAAAATAGAGAAGCAACTCTTTGGAACCCTGCCGGAAGGAAAGGATGTATATAAATATACCCTGAGTAACGATGCTGGTATGGAGGTGGATGTGATTAACTACGGTGCCATCATTACAGCCATAAGGATACCTGACCGCAAGGGGAATCCGGGTGATGTGGTTTTGGGATTCGACACCCTGGAAGAGTACCTGGGCGATCATCCCTATTTCGGTGCCATGGTGGGCAGGGTCTGTAACCGGGTCGGTAAGTCGCGCTTTGAGCTGGAAGGAAGGATCTATCATGTGACACCCAATGAAGGCGAGAACCACCTTCATGGGGGTAAGAAGGGTTTTGATAAACAGGTTTGGACCGCTTATTCTGCTAAAACTCCCGACCAGGTTTCATTGAAGTTGGGATATGAAAGTCCCGATGGAGAGGAGGGATACCCGGGTACCCTTCTGGTTGAAGTGGAGTATTCCTTGAATGATCAGAATGAGCTTGGAATTAGCTGCAGGGCAAAAAGTGACAAAACCACCCATGTAAACCTTACCAATCACAGCTATTTCAACCTGAATAGTTGCCAGGGTCTTATTTATGATCATGAATTACGCATAGATGCGGAGAGAATCACCGAACTGGATGAAAAAAGCATTCCCACCGGAAAGATTCTGCCTGTGGAATCCACGGCTTATGATTTTAGGTTATCCACACCCATTGGAGAGAGAATTAATGAGATCTCTCCTGGATACGATATTAACTATGTACTGGCCATGGAGCCTCGTGAACTTACCAGGGTAGCGGCTGTGTTTGATCCTGCTTCGGGTCGCTTTATGGAGGTACTGACCACCCTGCCTGGCGTTCAGCTTTACACCGGAAATTATGTGGATGGAATTAAAGGCAAAGGAGGAATCATTTATGAGAAGCACTCTGCATTGTGTCTGGAAACTCAGTTTTTCCCAGACTCGGCAAATCAACCCTCTTTTCCATCCACCGTTTTAAATCCGGGAGAGGAGCATTCGGCTGTAACCATCTATAGATTTGGAAGATAGCATGAAGAGATTCTTAGTCATCTTTCTTATTACTGCATTTTTTCCCAGGGCTGAAGCCCAGGTCTATCACTCCTGTCCACATGAGGGCAATGGGACGATGGTTTATAAAAATCCACTCTATGAAAAGTGGTTGTCGGCCTATGATGTGAAGTACTACGACCTGCTGCTTGAGGTTTCAAATAAGAGCACTGAGATAGCAGGAGAATGCCGGATTTTAGTGGAAGCCGCCAGGACAATGGATACCATCGTTTTTGAACTTCAGGATGCACTGAACATTTCCAAGGTATACCAGAACGACAACGATTTAGCGCCCCTAAACTTTGATCATCGGGATGATGCAGTTTACATTGCCCTGGAAAGGCCTTATGTTTCTGGAGAAGTGTTTTCCATTGCCATTGTCTATGGAGGCGAGGCAGGAAATAACAGGGGATTTTTTGCCGGGATCACCACTGCAAGGGATTCAGATTATGGCTTTGATGTGACCTACACCCTTTCAGAACCACATAATGCAAAGGATTGGTTTCCAGTAAAACAGGTGCTTGAGGATAAAATTGACTCGGTCAGGTTCAGGCTTCAATGCCACAAAAACCTGATGGCGGCATCAAACGGCACGCTTCTGGATTTGGCTGATGGGGAAGGCAATACCCGGATTTTTACCTGGCTTACAAATTATCCCATGGCTTATTACTTACTCTCCTTTGCTGTGGCCGACTACAGGGACTTCTCCTTCAAAGCGGCTTTGACAGAGTTTGGGGATTCGGTGCTGGTTCAAAATTACATTTATAATTCGGACGATGTTTTGGCTGACTGGGAAGACGAAATCCTCGAGACCGGTTCGATGATCACTTCATTTTCAGAACTGCTTAAAGACTATCCCTTTGCCAGGGAGAAATATGGACATGCCATGGCGCCCATGGGAGGGGGGATGGAGCATCAGACCATGACCACCATTCAGGACTTTGGTTTTTACCTGGTGGCCCATGAATTGGCCCACCAATGGTTTGGCGACCACATCACCTGTGGAAACTGGCAGGACATATGGATCAACGAGGGATTCGCCTCTTACCTGGAGTATATTGCCGCACAGGAGCTAAGGGATCAGGAGGCTGCAGATGGATGGATGGCCAATGCCATGTCCATCGCTCTGGGCGAGACAGAAGGATCGGTTTATGTTCCGGTCGAGGAGGTGGACAATACCTACCGCCTGTTTGATTATGGACTTACTTACAAGAAGGGGGCCATTTTATTGCATATGATCCGCTACCATCTGAACAATGACCCCCTCTTTTTCACCGTTCTTCGAACCTATCTTGATCGCTATGGAAGTGGGCTGGCCACAGGTGATGATTTCAGGGGAATCCTGGAATCTGAAAGCCACATGGACTTTTCCTGCTTCTTTGAACAGTGGTACTATGGAGAAGGTTATCCCCGATTCACCATCCACTGGTCCCAACAAGGGGATTCGTTGATTATCAGAAGCGAACAGGCAACCACAGCCCCTGCGGTTACCCCGTTTTTTAAGACCCCATTTGATATTGAAATAGCCTATTCAGACGGAACATCTCAACGCTTGCGTTTGGAACAGGAAACAGCTGTGGAGGAATTCAGTCTGCCCATCAGTGGATTGGTGGCGAATGTACTATTCGATCCGGATAGACATATACTTAGCACTTCAAGTGTAATTCATCAGCTTCCCGCGGACCAACACTTCATTTATGGTCCCAATCCGGTATCAGATGAATTTTATATACAGTTTTTAAATACCTCCCATATTGATGCGATTATGATCATGAATCAGAGTGGACAGGAGGTGAGGCGATACATGGATATGGAGAATCCGGTGAAATTAAACCTCTCATTCCTGGCAGATGGAGCCTATGTTCTCGTTTTGAATGATGCCAACCGCACCTACCAGGAAAAAATTGTGAAAATTAGTAAGTAGTGGCGTAGCGGCTGAATGCCGCTGTGAGTAGGGTAGTAGATAGTAGTTAGTGAATAGTGAAAATAAAATGTAATTATGATGAATGTTCGAACAGTGCTTGTGCTTGCTTTTTTTGGGTTGATAGTTTCTTGTAGTCGTACCCATACTTTTCCTTACCAGGATGTGAAACTTGATTTTGAAACCCGTGTGGATGACCTGGTTTCAAGGATGACACTTGAAGAGAAGGTGAGTCAGCTGGACCACTATGCAGATGCAGTTGACCACCTGGGAATTCCTCAGTACAATTGGTGGAACGAGTGTTTGCACGGAGTAGCAAGGGCAGGAAAGGCAACGGTATTTCCTCAGGCCATTGGAATGGCTGCCACATTTGACAGAGACCTCATGTTTACCATGGCAGATATTACCTCTACAGAAGCCAGGGCAAAATACAACGATTTTGTATCAAAAGATAAGCGCGGCATGTACCAGGGGCTCACCTTCTGGTCGCCCAATATCAATATATTCAGAGACCCCAGATGGGGAAGGGGCCATGAAACTTATGGAGAGGATCCCTATCTGACCGGGGAAATGGGTGTACAGTTTATTAAAGGACTACAGGGTGATGATCCCCATTACCTGAAGGTAGTGGCCACAGCAAAGCATTATGCCGTTCATAGCGGGCCAGAGCCTCTCAGGCATGAATTTGATGCCATTGTAAGCGAGCGGGATTTCAGGGATACTTATCTCCCGGCCTTCAAAAAAACAGTGGAGGAGGGTCATGTTTATTCCGTGATGTGTGCCTACAACCGTTACATGGGAGAGCCCTGTTGCGGCAGCATTCCCCTTCAGGAGGAGTTGCTTCGGGGAGAGCTGGGTTTTCAGGGTTATATTGTATCCGATTGTGGAGCCATAAGTGACTTTCATACAGGACACAATGTGGTGAATACCCCGGAAGAGGCCGCAGCCATGGGAGTTTTGGCAGGAACTGACCTCAATTGCGGGAATCAGTATCCGGCCCTTGTTAAGGCGGTTGAGCAGGGTTTAATCCAGGAATCAGAAGTGGATGTGGTGGTAAAGCGATTGATGTTGGCCAGGATGAAACTGGGCATGTTTGACCCTGATGAAATGGTACCCTGGTCGGATACTCCCCTGGAGCTTGTGGCCAGTGAACCACATCGAAAGGTAGCCGCTGAGATGGCGCGAAAGTCGATGGTTCTGCTTAAAAATGACCGGAATACACTGCCCCTGGACAAAGATTTGAAGAGGGTGGCAGTAATTGGGCCCAACGCCCATAATGTGTATGTCCAAAATGGAAACTACAATGGTTCTCCGGTTGATCCGATCAGTGTATTGGATGGCATCAAATCAAAACTGGGCCAGGGAGCCGAAGTGCGTTATGCCCAGGGCTCCAAGCATCATGAAGGATTGCCTTACCTGGTGCCGGTGCCGGGCAGTGTTCTTTATACGGGCAAGGATAAGCAGGAAGCGGGACTAAATGCAAGCTATTTCTCGAATCTGGATGGAACGGGAGAACCGGCATTGCGAAGGGTTGATCCCATGGTTGATTATTACTGGTGGGAGGGAGAGCCTCCTGCTGAAGTATTGACCGATGATGACTATTCTGTGGAGTGGACCGGATATCTGGTCCCCCGGCGGAGTGGAACCCATGCCCTGGGATTGGAAGGGAAATACTTCTATTTCATTTTTCAGGGTGATACCCTGATGAAGCATAATAACATTCACCATCCCAACAAGATATACCGGGACCTTAATCTGGTGGAGGGGCAGTCTTATGAGATAAAGATTGTGATGCAGGACAAACACGGAGATGCAAGCTGCACGCTGCACTGGGAAGAGCCCGACCTGCCCTTGCAATGGGAGGCTGTACAAGCGGCCAACTGGGCCGATCATGTGGTTCTTGTGATGGGACTCACGGCCCGTTTGGAAGGAGAAGAGATGAGAGGACTGGAACTGGAGGGATTTAATGCGGGGGACAGAACTTCCTTAGACCTTCCTGCCGTACAGCGTAATCTGATTCGCAGGATTGCAGCCACAGGAAAACCCATTACCCTGGTCCTTATGACTGGTTCGGCTGTCTCCATAAACCGTGAGCATGAAATCGTTCCCTCCATTCTCCAGGCCTGGTATGGAGGCGAGGCTGCCGGTGAGGCGGTGGCAGATATCCTATTTGGGGATTATAATCCTGCCGGAAGGTTGCCGCTTACCTTTTACCGGTCGGTTGAAGATCTGCCTCCATTCGAAAACTACGACATGGAAGGTCGGACTTACCGGTATTTTGACGGAGAGGTACTTTATCCTTTCGGATATGGCTTGAGTTATTCCAACTTCTCTTACAATAACCTGATCCTCGACAAAGAGGAGTTGTACGACGGGGAATCGGTGACAGTTAGTGTGGATATTACCAACAACAGCGAAAAGGACGGTGAAGAGGTGGTACAACTCTATCTTCGTGATCTGGATTCGGAGGAGGTAAGGCCCCTTAAGGATTTGCGCGGATTTGAAAGAGTCCATGTGAATGCAGGTCAGACTGTTGTGGCCACCATGACACTCGGGCCAGATGAACTTGCCTATTACAACAGCTCAAAAGGGGACTACATGGTGGAAAAAGGAAGTTACGAGATTTTGGTGGGTCCCTCTTCTGAAGACTCTAAACTACTTGTTGCCGATCTGCTTGTCAGGTAACTTGTTTAAAGAATTTCTTTGGATCCGTCACCCACCTCGGCCACATAAAAATCGGCTTTGAGGCCGGTCCGTTCCGTATATCCTTTGCCTACCCGGGCGATAAATGTCTCCACAGCATCCTCTTTCACAATGCTTACAGTACAGCCTCCAAATCCGGCACCGGTCATCCGGCTCCCCAATGTGCCCTCAATTTTCCGGGCTTCCTCCACCAAGGTGTCCAGCTCTATTCCAGTGACCTCATAGTCGTCTCTCAGTGAATCGTGGGATTGGTTCATCAATATTCCGAAAGTCTCAATATCACCTTTGTTTAATGCCTCAATGGCGGTCAGGGTACGGTTGTTTTCAGTGATCACATGCCTGGCCCTTTGTCTTTCAACTTCATCGCTAATCAGATGAGAAAGTGCGTTGAACTCCTGGAGGTTCAAATCACTTAAATGTTTGATGTTTTTTTCTGTTCGAATGGCTTCCACCGCTGATTCGCATTGAGCCCTTCGCTCATTGTATTTGGAGTCGGCTAAGCCCCTTCTCTTGTTGGTGTTAGCGATCACAATCTTCATTCCCTCCAGCACCAGGGGAACCTTCTCAAATTCCAGGGTGTCACAATTCAGGAAGAGGGCATGGTCTTTGGCTCCCATTCCAGATGCAAACTGATCCATAATTCCACAGTTTACACCCACAAAGACATTTTCAGCTTTCTGGGATATTTTAATCAAATCCCACCGGTCAAATCCAAATTCAAAAATCTGATTCATGGCAAAAGCTGTGACCATCTCGATGGAGGCGGAGGAAGAGAGACCTGCCCCATTGGGAATATCACCCGAATAAAGAAGATCAAGCCCTTCGATCTCCTTAGCCACATTACGGAATTCATTAAGAACACCCACCGGATAGTTCATCCAGGATTTGCCCTCTTTCTCAAAGGGTGAATCCAGATTCAATTCAGACCTGTGATCGAAGTTTGTGGTGGCAAACCTGACCGCCCTGCTGTTGTTTTTCCTGGCGAGAAGATAGGTCCCGAAAGAGAGTGCACATGGAAATACATAGCCCCCGTTGTAATCGGTATGTTCACCAATCAGGTTTACCCTTCCAGGAGAAAAAAAGCTGTAAATTGTATCGGAATATTCGCCATACAGGCTATTAAACGTTTCTTTGAGTTCTTCTATGTTCATGGCGTCTTGGAATTTGAACTATGCTTGCGTTAACCCGAATTTTTACTTCGGATTTAGCGAGCACTAATATATAATATATTAATCGATGATTGACTTTTTCGAGCTAAAGGTTCCCTGCAGCAAGCTGCGGGGAGAGTCAATTTCAAAAGTAGAAAAAAAAACTGATCGAAATTCTATGGCCCAATTTTACTACATTTAGAACCTGATGTTCATGGCTGCAGCATACAAAAGAATAGGGGTGTACCTGGGGATCATTGCATTCACAGCTCTCTTTCTAATGCCTTTTCTGGGCGCTGTTCATCTTTTTGACAGTGATGAAGCTAAATATGCTGAATCAACCAGGGAGATGCTGGTTACGGGCGATTATTTGACAGTACAGATTGATTACGAATCCTTTCCCGAAAAGCCTCCACTTTTTTTCTGGCTGCAGGCCATTTCCATGAAAATTTTTGGAATCAACGAGTTCGCGGCCAGATTTCCCAATGTCATCTGTGGTTTTGCATCCTTGATACTCCTTTACTATTTGGGTCGTCAACTCTATGGCCATCGCTTTGGCCTTTTGTGGATTCTCTCATATGGTGCTGCCATCCTGCCTTTCTTCTTTTTTAAATCGGGTATTATCGATCCATGGTTTAACCTGTTTATATTAATGGGAGTTGCCTGGTTTATCTTCTATCTGGATCCAGAAAGATGGAAGTACAGAATGCGAAATGTGGTTTTGTCTGCACTGTTTTTCGGATTGGCTATGCTCACCAAAGGGCCTATGGCCCTGTTGATCTTCCTGCTCTGTTTTTTGGCTTATCTGACTGTAAATCGCTTCAGGATGCCCACCAGGGGGATTCATGTTGTAGCATTTATTTTGGTTGTAATCCTTACTGGTGGCAGCTGGCTTTTGACCCTGGCTCTGAAAGGGAACTATGCGATGATCTCGGAATTCTTTGCTTCTCAGATAGATTCGCTCTTTGTGGGGAGTACCTTTCATGATGGATTCTTTGGATATCACCTGGTGGTATTGCTTTTGGGCGTGTTTCCGGCTTCGGTGTTTGCCATGAAAAGTTTTACCAAGAAAGCGGAAGATACAGAGCTGCAAAAGATCTTCAGACAATGGATGTATATTATATTCTGGGTAGTAATCGTTCTTTTTTCAATAGTCAGAACGAAACTTGTCCATTATAGTTCCCTGGCCTATTTCCCATTGACCTTTCTGTCAGCGTGGGTGTGGGAGAAATGGCTTGATCGGAAAATTGAAATTGGGAACTGGCAGGTTTTTCTTGTCTTTTTAATTGCCTTGGTTCTTGGTGCTGCGGCTATCTTGTTTCCGCTGATTACCGACCATTATGATTGGCTGATGGAGAAAGACTTTGCCTTTTTAGATCCTTTTATTCGTGGGGCCCTTCAAAGAGATGTGCACTGGAGTGGCTATGAATGGATCATAGGAGCATTTCTTCCACTGGGTGTCCTGTTTGCCGGTGTTCAGATCCTGCGCCGCAACAGAAATGGAATGCTTATTCTTCATCTGGTGGTCTTGCTATTTACCACGGCATCCCTCTATACCTTCACTGCCCGGGTGGAAGGATATTCACAAAGAGCTGCAATTAAATTCTTTAAAGAACTAAAGGGACAGGATGTATATGTAAATAGCCTGGGATTTAAAAGCTATTCCCACCTCTTCTATTTTGAAAAACAACCCACAGAGGAAGAAGATGATTTAAAAACACTGATGACTACGGTGCTGGAGAAGGATGCCTACTTTGTCATCAGAATTGATAAGAAGGAGACCTACCTGGAAATGTATCCTGAATTGGAAGTTTTGCACGAAAAGGATGGGTATGTGTTCACTGTAAAACGAGCCGGAAAGGGTGGCGGGCAGTGACTTAGTGGGTAGTGATTAGTGGGTAGTATTACAAATATACCACCTGGCCTTCCGCGCTGCTCCGGTAAGCTGCTTCAATGATACGGATCACATCCCGGGCCTGTTCAGCACTTACCCGTAGCGCTTGATTGTTTCGGATGGCCTCATATACATTGTCGTAATAGGCCAGGTAGTTTCCTGGGACGGTTTTTAGTGCTCCCTGGAGCGCTTCTCCCTGGAAAGTGGTGTTAATCTTTCCCCACATGGATTCAGGCTCTACACCCCAATTTGCTGAATTGGGTGAGAGACCCCCAATAAGATCAGCCTCCTGGCGGTCCACTCCCCATTTTAGAAAACTGCCCTCAGTTCCATGAAGAATAAACCGGGGACCGGGCTCCTTCACCAGATAACTGCTTCGAAGCAAACATTTAAATTCCGGGTAGTGAAGGAAGAGGTCATAGCTGTCATCGGTTTTGGCACCATCTCTGAGCATGCGACTATCGCAAAACAGGCGTTCAGGCATACCAAACAGGGTGAGGGCCTGATCCACCAGGTGCGATCCAAGGTTATAGAGGGTACCCGTTCCATTGGACTGGTCCTTCCAGGATTCCTGGATGTAATTGCGAAAACGGTCAAAATGCGATTCGAAATCCACCAGGCGGCCCAGTTTGCCTGATTCAATGAGCTGCTTAACTGTCAAAAAATCTCCATCCCAACGTCGGTTTTGAAAGACAGAAAGTACAACCCTTTTCTGTCTGGCCAGGTCGATCAGGATATCTGCATCGGCGGCTTTCAGGGTAAAGGGCTTCTCAACCACCACATGCTTGCCGGCTTCAATGGCTTGGGTACACATCTCAAAATGCAGATGGTCGGGGGTGTTGATCACCACCAAATCAATGTCGGGGTCCTCCAGGATAAGCCTGTAGTCCCGGACAATCTCAGAACCCGGATGCCTCCCATTTGATACATTTCGGGTTCTTTCAAGGATCTTACTAATTTTGTAACCTGAATGGGCTTCAAGGAGTGGACCATGAAAGACCACTCCCGACATGCCATAAGAGCAGAGGGCTGTATTTATCTGATGCATACTTGTAAATATAAGTAAAATGGAGGATCTAAGAAAGAGATAGATGGAGGCACAACACAGACATATCTCTTCCATGGGTACCAGGCTGGATTTGGTATTCCCCGGCATGGAAGCCGATCTCTGTGATGGACTCATGGAACAGATAGAATCTGAGCTGAATAGATTGGATGCCCTGCTTTCTATTCACCGTTTTGATTCAGAACTTTCACAACTCAATAGCACTGGTTTTGCTGGTATCATAGAGATAAGCCAGGAGCTGTACGATATTTTAAGCCAGGTGAAAAAGCTGTCGGACGAAACAGGGGGCTATTTCGATGTGACCATGAAACCTGTATCCGATTATTTAAAATCAAAGGAAGGTAAGGAGCAGAGCGTAGATCCCCATACACTTGATCTTGTAGGCATGGATCAGCTGATGATAGAGAAGGGGGGAGTTGGGTTCAAAAGAGAAGGTGTGATACTTGATCTGGGGGGCTATGGGAAAGGTTATGCTGTTAAAAGGATTGTAAGGATACTTCAGTCAGCCGGGCTTGAATGTGCCCTGATCAGTTTTGGAGAGAGTCTTATCTATGGACTTGGAAGTCATCCCTATGGGGATGCCTGGAGAGTAAGTGTACCCGGTGACTCCCTGCAAGGGCCTCTGGTATTCGATCTGAAGGATGAAGCCCTATCCACCAGTGGCAATTCTTTGAATAACCAAAAAAAGTTTGCAAATTCGGGACATATTGTGAATCCCGTCACACATCAGATGACCACCATGGATGGATTGGTGAGTGTGAAGGCAAAAGATCCTGTCAAAGCCGAAGTTTATTCTACCGCGCTGTTTAGTGCGGGACCGGATCTATCGAAAGAGATTTTAAAAAGTGTATCGGACGTGGAATATCGATGGGTACGTCCATACAGTAACGGAACGATTTAATTATATGGAAAGCAACAGACGAGATTTTATTAAGACCTTTTCGGCCATGGCTGCCGCGGGACTATTTGTATCGGGAATGCCCTGGCTAAAAGACCTGCACGCACAGGAAGGCCTGAAAACTGTCAGACTGGGAATTATTGGACCGGGCTCCAGAGGAATGTATTTGCTCGAGACCCTAAAGAGCGTCCCCGGGCTGGAAATATCCTGTTTCTGTGATGATTATGAACCTCATTTTGAACGGGCAGGTCAGTATCTTCCCGGAGCAAAGGGATACCGGGATTACCGGGACATGCTGGAGAAGGAGCAGATGGATGGGGTGGTTATAGCTGTTCCTCTTCATAAACACAAAGAAATTACAGTGGCCGCACTGGATGCAGGTCTGCACACTTTCTGTGAGAAAGCCATGGCTAAAACCTATGAGGATTGCAATGAAATGGTTAAGGCCAGGGAGAGAAACAACAAGATTCTCTATATAGGGCACCAACGGATCTTTAATACCCGGATCCTCCAGGCCATGAAAGAGATCGAAGAAGGTACCATTGGGGACGTGACCCAGATGAGAGCATATTGGCACCGCAATAACGACTGGCGCCGGCCTCTCCCTTCCCCAGAGCTGGAACGGAAACTCAACTGGAGGTTGTACCATGAGTACTCCCTCGGACTGATGACAGAATTGGCTACGCATCACCTGCAGGTCACCAACTGGGTCCTTAAGGATAAACCCGACTATGTGATGGGCTCAGGAGGAATCAACTACTGGAAAGATGGCAGAGAGGTTTTTGACAATGTGAACCTGGTCTACCACTATCCTTCCGGAACCCATGTGATATACGATTCCATGATCAGCAATAAGAAATATGGCATGGAGATCCAGGCCATGGGACCCAAAGGTACCATTGAAATAGAGGCTGGCAAAATCTTTAGCGAGCAGCCCCCCCCGGCACCAGGAATCATACAGCTAATCAACAACCTGGAGCATAAGGTGTTTGATGCCATACCCATAGGAGGAGCCAGCTGGGTTCCCGAGGATCCATCTGAAGATAAGGGAACTTACCTGCTTGATAAAATGTTAAACACCGATGGGAGCGATGTACAGATGGCATCTTTTGTGTCCGACATCAGAAACAACCGCATAGACCCGTGGTTAACTCAGCAGGGCTTTTACGCAGGCATTGCCACGATCATGGGCTTTGAAGCCATGATGAACCACAAAATTGTAACCTGGCCCCAGGGATTGGCCATTTAATCGGGAATTATGAAGCTCAACGATACCACCATTACTGCTCTCCAGAAGAGACGAGAGCTGATTATCATAGGGGTCTGTTTTCTGGCTGCCTATCTGTTAAATGTGATTGGAATCATCCAGCACAAATCACCTGCCAAGGAGCTTGTAACTCAATTGCACGTGGTGGTGCTGGTTTCACTGGTCTTCTATGGAATCGTTATTCTTCTCAGGATTCTCTACCACCTGATTTCCAGGTTGTGGGTCAGAAAATAGGGACAGACGGAACTGTTGGTTAAGGTTTGTTCATTACCTTTGTTTCATCCAAAATGAACAATCCCATATGGCACACGATCAGAAATTATTTGAGGGAGGAAGAAAGCTACCGCTGGTGGAGGAGTTCTACACCATACAGGGAGAGGGCTACCATACAGGAAAAGCAGCCTATTTCATCCGCATCGGAGGATGTGATGTGGGTTGTAGCTGGTGTGACACCAAGTTTTCATGGAATCCCTCCCTTCATCCGGTGGTCCCGGCAGAACAGATTGTGGAGCATGTGACTGCTCAGCCTGCCGCGGCAGTAGTTGTTACAGGTGGAGAGCCCCTGATGGCCAATATGGATTACCTCACCGGCATGCTTAAAAGGGAGGGCATCGAGACCTTTCTTGAGACCAGTGGAGCCTACCCCCTGAGTGGTACATGGGACTGGATCTGCCTTTCCCCCAAAAGAAATGCTCCTCCGCTTGAAGCGCTTTTTGAGAAAGCGCATGAACTCAAAGTAATCGTTGCTTCGGAAGAGGATCTGGATTGGGCCATTAAAAATGGAGAACGCGTGCATTCAGAATGTAAACTCTACCTTCAACCTGAATGGAGTCAGCGGGAAGTGATTTTACCGTTAATCATTGAATTTGCAAAAGAGAATCCTCAGTGGATGATCTCATTGCAGTCGCATAAATACATGCGAATTCCATAGGTGAAGTTTATGAAAAAGCTATGGTTCATTACAATCATTCTGGTCGCCTCGGTCAATGTCTGGGGACAGGCCTACCGCACTTCCTCAAAAAAAGCCATTAAGCAGTTTGAGGAGGCCAGGGCCTGTTATGAGCGAATGGACCATGCCTGTGTGGAAGAGGCCCTTTTAAAGGCCATCAAGGCAGATCCTGAATTTGTAGAGGCTTACCGCTTGATGGCACAACTCAAATTTGACACGAGAGAGATAGAGCAGGCCATTGAATACTTTGCCACCGCCCTGGAACTTGATCCTGAGGGAAATCCAGATGGATACCGACTGATGGCAGGGCTAAACATACGAATTGGAAACTACCTTAAAACCCTTGAATATGTGGATAAATTTCTCTCTTTTCCACCCCAGGAAGTAAGGAACAGAGAAGAGGGCGTATTGTTAAGAGAAAAATGCCTTTTTGCGCTGAAAGCCTTAGAGAATCCGGTCCCCTTTGAACCGGAAAATCTGGGAGATGCCATCAATTCTGAATATAGCGAATACTGGCCATCACTGTCGGTGGACGAACAGAAGCTGATGTTTACTGTCATGCTGCCATTGGACTCAGATGAAGGGACTTTGCCATTGAGAATGCAGGAGGATTTTTTCTTTTCCATCCTTACAGAGAATCAATGGGAGTTGCGTAAAAATGCCGGGAATCCTTTAAATACCCTGGACAATGAAGGAGCCCATACCATGACCGCCGATGGCCGGAATCTCTATTTTACCGCCTGCAACCGAAGGGATGGGAAAGGAATGTGTGACCTTTACCATTCCATCTGGAAGGATGGAAACTGGAGTACGCCCACCAACCTGGGATCCCCGGTAAATAGCAGGTACAGTGAAAAACACCCCTCTATATCGGCCGATGGCAGAAGGCTCTATTTTTCTTCCACAAGGCCAGGGGGACTGGGATCCTACGACATTTGGATGTCGGTAAAAATTGGAGAATCGTGGAGCGAACCGGTCAATCTTGGTGATTCGGTAAATACCTCAGGATTGGAGCAATCGCCTTTTATCCACCCCGATCAACAGAGCCTCTATTTCTCCTCTACAGGCTGGCCCGGAATGGGACAGGGAGATCTGTTTCTTACAAAGCATCTTGCAAGCGGTGAGTGGTCCCACTCCATTAACCTGGGATATCCCATCAATACCCATAACGATGAAATGGGATTGACGGTTAATGCCCGGGGCAACAGGGCTTACTTTGCCTCTGACCGGGGTGAGGGAACCGATACCGACCTCTTTACATTTGAACTGCCCCTGGAAATAAGGCCTGTACTGGTTTCCTATATGAAAGGCCGGGTGTATGATTCCCGAAATATGAAAGGATTAGAAGCGGTGATGCAGTTGATCGACCTGGAGACCGAGGAGGCGGTGATGGAGCTGGAATCCCAGGATGGAAACGGCAACTACCTGATCTCCTTACCCAGCGACAGAGATTATGCCCTGAATGTGGCTCGTGAGGGCTATCTGTTTTATTCAGAACACTTTACCTTCTCTGGAATTCACAGCGCCATAGATCCCCAACCCAGGGATATCCCACTGGAAAGAATCATAGCCGGAAGTACGGTAATACTCCACAATGTCTTTTTTGAAACAGAATCTTTTGTTCTTCAAAATGAATCTTTGGCTGAGCTAAATAAGGTGTATGAGTTCCTGGAGCAAAACCCTGCCATACAGGCAGAGATCAGTGGTCACACGGATGATACAGGTTCTCCCCAACACAATATGGAACTTTCAGAACAAAGGGCTGAGGCTGTGGTTGATTACCTGGTTAATAAGGGTATAGGGAGAGAGCGATTGCTTTCTGTCGGTTACGGCGAGGAGGTTCCGTTGGCTGAAAACAATAGTGAAGAGGGTAGAGGTCTGAACCGGCGTACCGAGCTAAAAATTGTCCGGAACCAATAATCGCTATCTTTGTTTCTGCAGATGGGAAAGATAAAAATCATACTTCGGGAGATCCCAGATTATGTAATTGAGAAATCAACCATTACCTCCCAGGTCATGTTTGTTTCCATCTTTGCGTTGGTTTTTATTAATATCTACTCTCCATTTAATGCATCCTCCTGGTTTGAGGTGGGCAGGATCGAATTCTTTTTCTATTCAAGCGCCTTTATCCTGTTTGGAATGCTGATCATCGTAATTAGCAAGCTTCTCTTTTTCCTGATTGCCCGTAGGAGAAAGTTTACCTACCTGCTGTTTGGGATCTGGCATGTGATGGAGGTGTTGCTGCTGGCAGTGACCTACCTGGTGGTGGACCTGGTGATGTTGAATTCAGAGGCTGAACTGGTGGAGCGATTTACCAGCTTGCTGTTCATCACTCTGCTGGTACTGGCCATTCCATACTCCTTATCATGGCTATGGATTTCCCTGAAGGACAAAAGGGAGAAACTGGAAGGTCACACGCAGGATACATCCCTGGAATTCAGGGAGCGGAAGATGATCACATTTCGTGATGAAACCGATAAGCTCCGCTTCTCCATAAAGTCACAGGATATCCTCTATGTGGAGTCGACCGATAACTATGTGACGGTTCATACCGTTGAGAAAGGCAAGATCAAAAAGATTATGCTGCGCAATACCATGAAGCGACTTGAGAAGGAGCTGGAAGGTACGCTGATCCAGAGGTGCCACCGCTCCTACATGGTTAATTTCGAAAACATCAAACTGGTGAAACTGATCAGCACCAACCTATATATTTACATGGATTATGCCGATGAGATCCGGATTCCTGTCTCACGCACCTATGCAGAGCATGTGCATGAATTCCTGAACAGGGTGTCCCTATGATATTTGCAGAGAGATAGAAAAGAAAATTGAATTACTGGCGCCTGGTGGAGATATCGATTCCATTAAAGCTGCAATTCTGGCAGGGGCTGATGCCATATACTTTGGTCTGGATCGCTTTAATGCCAGAAATCGGGCGACTAATATTTCCATAGAGGACTTGCCTGGAGTAATCCGGGTAGCCCACAAACAGGATTGCAAGGTTTTCCTGACCCTTAATATTGTCATCGTAGAAAGTGAGCTTCGGGCTTTTATAAGTTTACTCAGGCGCTTGATCCAAACAAATATTGATGGAGTCATTCTACAGGATCTCGGAATGTTATACCTGGTCTCTGAATATTTCAAGGGACTAGCTATACATGCTTCCACACAGCTTACAACCCACAATGAGGGTCAGATTCTGTTTTTAAAAGAATTCAATGGTTGCCGGGTTAACCTGTCCCGTGAGCTAAGCCTCATTGAAATTAAGGCCTTAACTGCCATTGGCAGGAAAAACAACATATCCACCGAGGTATTTGTACATGGTTCCCAATGTATCTCCTTTTCCGGGATCTGCTATTTAAGTTCTGTGCAGAGCGGGAATTCAGGAAACCGGGGCAGATGCAGCCAGCCCTGCAGGGATCGCTATATGACCACCCCTGTGGGAAAGGATTATCCACTCAATCTAAAGGATAATTCCGCTTTTTACGATCTGCCAGAATTGGTGAATGGGGGTGTAGCATCCCTGAAGATCGAAGGTCGAATTAAGAAATACGATTACATCTACACGGTGGTTAAGTCCTGGAATGAGCAGATTCAGAGGTATTATAAGCACCAGATAATCAGCAAGGACAATAGTGAATTATATAAGGTTTTTAACCGCGACTTTTCTAATTCCTACCTGCATGGTGAGATAGGTCAGGATATGTTTATTGATAACCCACGGGATCATTCTTTAATACATCTCTCAGAAAAGAACCTGGATGAATCGGGATCCATTTCAGAGTCAGATGCCTTGAAAATATATGCACAAAAAGAAGAGACCAAAGCGATCATCAAAGGAAAAATCGATCAGATCTCATTTGCAAAAGCTCCCCTGATTATTGAACTATCAGGAGAGGCCGGGTCTCCTTTGAAAGTATCGGTGAAAACCCCTGACCAGACCTTCGCCCTTGTGTCTGATATAAACCTCTCAGTTAAAGGATCCAGGGAATTAACTCATCCCATGGTTTTAAAAAAATTCAAAGCACTGGAAGAGACCGCTTATTTTATCCGGGAGCTTGATTTGAGTGCTTTGAAGGGAGATCTTTTTATCCCGCTCGGAGAACTCTCCTCCTTAAAGAACAGGGTATTCTTCCTGTTGAATGGATCGAAAGAGATAGGTTCCAGCATTGAGGTACAACTCCCTGCCAAACACAAGGATGATGAGCGTGTGCCTTCACTTTCTGTTTTAATAGCAAATCAGAAAGACCTCGGTCGATTTAAAAATGGTCCTGCAGATCTCTATTTCCAGCTTCCTGATGGATTTAAAAACGAGTTCCACCGGTTGAAAGATCTGTTTTTAACCCATCAGGATTTGATCCCCTGGTTCCCCTCAGTGCTTATTGGAGAGGATTACCATGCTGCCATTGAATTTCTTGAGAAGATCCAACCTGCAAGCCTGGTGACCAATAACACGGGAATAGCCCATGCTGCCTTCAGACTTGGAATTCCCTGGATAGCGGGGCCCCATTTAAATGTGGTTAACTCCTTTAGCCTCTTGGGCTTAAAAGAGAGATTCAACTGTAGCGGTGCATTTATCTCCAACGAGCTTAGCAAGGGTCAGATCAAAGGCATAAAGAAGCCAAAGGATTTTAAGCTATACCACAGCATCTATCACCCCATAGTGCTTCTTACAAGCAGGCAGTGCTTGTTCCACCAGGTAAGCGGATGTGAGAAGTCCTTCTTAGACGAAAGCTGTATTCAAGGATGCGAAAAATCTGCATCCATTACAAATCTGAAAGGCGAAGATCTGCTTATTGAAAAAACCAGGGGGAATTATCACACCATCTATCACAACAAGAGATTCCTGAACACAGAAATCATCACAGATTTGCCTGGGAAGTTTTCCAGTTTTTTTATCGATTTAAGGGATGTAGGTCCCAAAACAGGATCAAAGGTGGATAACACATTATTGGTTCAGCGATTCCGGGAATTGATAGATGGGATTCCAGGAGCTGAACAAGTATTGAAGCGAAGTGTTTTCCCCACAACCCATAGCCAGTACCTGAAAGGGATTTAGAAGGGGATCAATCGCTTTGTTAAAGTGTATATATTCAATGGTATAGACCTCTGATTTAGTCATTTGTGGGTGCCCCGTGATCCTGTTTGGGATTTGTATTGGATAAAAAGAGCAATGGGGGCACGGTAAGTAGTCAGATCAGTGGTTGATATTAGCAATTTCATCCTTCTGTCTGGTTTTGGCAAGCTCCCTTCCAATACCAATAGGTAGTTGACAAGAAATGTACCCATTCAGGACTATTGGCGTGTGTGAAAAATGGTTGCGGATAATTAATATGTTTCTATTGGTGTTTTTAAGCTATAAGGAATTAAATATTGCCTCTTGAGGGATAAATATTAATTTGCTATTGGCTTAATAGTAAAACCATATACTATTTAATATCTAATTCAAGGTGAGGCAGGCGATCATTAAGAGGTTATCTGCCAAAAACAAGACATGTTTTCGCTATAAGGATGTTATTGAGGAATTTCCTGACAAGAGGGAGATTAATCGCAGCTTAAGGTCGGTTTGCTTTTGCTAATTCAGCAGGAACAACACTATACTTTGTTTTTAAGGCTAGCAATGATTCGGGTCTTTTGCAAGATTGGGCTATTCAGCGCATTGAAATAGACTAAATGGCTTGAATACCCTTATCCAAAAGGGAATTATTCATGGTCAAATGGATAATTCTCCTATAAATCTATCATATAATACCTGAATTTCACCTTTGAAATTCCCGTCATTGAGATGGGTTTTCATATAAGCATCGGCATCCTCTTTATGGCCATCCGGTAATACAAGGCCGATTGGAAAAGCCTGGCATTGCAAGGGTTTGTCTTTGAATAATCCCTCTAACTCTTTAAATACCAGTCCGTGTCCAAACTTATCATCCTTGTTTTTAAAGGTGCTTCCGCAGCAGGTGACAAAAACAAGGCGATTGATCTGTTGGCCATATTTTTTTATAAAACTTCGGAGGGGTGGCACAAACTTTCCCATCCAGACGGGGCCAATTAAAATTATCCTCTCGAATTCCCTGAGGTCCTTTTTAAGGGGTCTGATTCCCATATGTATGTTCATCAGGAACAATAAAAATATGTTGAGCCGTGGTTTGATCTCTTCCAACTCACAGGAGAGGCTGCTTGAGATTTTCTTTGCCAGGTACCTGTTGCTGCCTTTTCTGGAGTAGTAAACGACCAGTGTTTTCATTCATTCGGATTTTTCAAAGAACCAAATTAGTAAAATCATGGATGACTTCCGAAGTGTAGCGCTTTTTACCTTAATAATAATTACTATTTTGAACCCCGAAATTCTCAATCAACCCACAATTATGAAAACAACAGTTCGCAACCTCGCCGTGATCCTGGTCTCTATGGCTGTTTCCGGCATGAGTCTGTATGGACAGAAAAAAGAGAAGAAGCAGGAATCGAAGGCCTACGAGTTTAGCATTGAAAAGAGCCTTCCTGCTACCTCGGTAAAGGATCAGCACAGAACCGGAACCTGCTGGAGTTTTGCAGCTACCAGCTTTATCGAATCAGAATTAATCAGAACGGGAAAGGGTGAGTTTGACCTCTCCGAAATGTACTTTGTGCGTAAAGCTTATGAATTGAAGGCTGTAAAGTATGTTCGAATGCAAGGCAAAACCAATTTTGGAAATGGCGGATTGGCCATGGATGTAACCCATATCTGGGGAGAATCCGGAATGCTTCCCAACGAGGTCTATAGCGGGCTTACCACAGGAGATTCTCTTCCGGTACATGGTGAGATGGACGGTGTACTCAAGGGGTATATGGATGAAGTGATTAAGAACCGCAACCGGACACTCACACCAGTCTGGAAACAAGGATTCGATGGGATCCTGGATGCATACCTGGGTACAGTTCCGGAAGTTTTTGAATTCAAGGGGACCTCTTACACTCCCGAATCATTTGCAGAAAGTACGGGCCTGAAGCCTGAGGATTATGTGGCCATAGGCTCTTTTACTCACCATCCCTTTTATGAGAATTATATTCTTGAAATCCCCGACAACTGGTTGTGGAGCCCTATAGAAAATGTGCCCCTTGATGAACTGATGAATCTCCTGGATCAGGCTTTGGACAAGGGTTATACGGTATGTTGGGATGCAGATGTGGGTGAGAAGAGTTACGATTGGAAGCGCGGGATTGCCTTGATGCCCTCCAAAGAGATTGAGGACCTGAGCGGACTGGAGAGGGCCAAATGGGATGAACTTTCAGAAAAAGAGCAGGAGGACCTGTTTTATGATTTCTCCACTCCCAAAAAGGAGCGGGCAATCACCCAGGAGAACCGGCAGAAGATGTTTGACAACTACCAGACTACCGACGATCACCTGATGCACATCACCGGTGTGGCCAGGGATCAGTTCGGTGGCAAATATTACCTGGTGAAAAATTCGTGGGGAACAGGAAACCACATTTATAAAGGCTACCACTATATTTCGGAGGCATATATGAGGGCAAAAACCATCTTCTTTATGGTCCATAAGGAGGCGGTTCCAACATCCACTGCAGAAAAGCTGGGCTTGTAGCTAATTCCAGCTTACTCCCCGTTCCTGGTAGATCCGGATAAAATTTTCCACCGATCGGTCGTAACCGGCTTCCATGTCGTTGGGGAAGTAGCAGGCAGGCAATTCACCAGCCCTTCTGTGTGAAGCAATACAGTCGCAGCAAATTCCCTTTTTTCCGCATGGATAGCTGCAGTTACAGTGGACCAAATTTCGTTCTTTTTTACACTCCATAGGGGTGGCAGTTTTTTTTATTTACTAATAAATGGAAATTTTCCGGTGAAATCAAGAACCAAAATTTGCAAATGACAGTATAAAGGAGCTAAGGAGATGATCAATCCATGAGAAATAACGTGTTTCAAATAACGGTGCTGGCTGTAATCATCTTTATTTACAGCTTCTCCAGACCCGGTTATGACACCTTACCTCCTCCTTTTGAACCCGCATTTCCCCAGTATCCTCCCTTTATGGAGGCTGACCAGGCATGGGTTGATTCGGTGATGAACGAACTCTCCCTGGAAGAGCAGATTGCACAGATGATTATGGTCTATGGCTACTCCAACCAGGGACCTGAACACGAAAAGATGGTCATCCGGCAGATCAAACGTCATAAAGTGGGAGGAATCCTCTTTTTTCAGGGAGAACCCCTGGAGCAGGCCAGGCTTACCAATCATTTTCAGGAAGTATCAGAAGTTCCCCTGTTAATGGCCATCGACGGCGAGAACGGATTGGGCATGAGGCTGAAGAATACCATGACCTATCCATCCATGATGACTCTGGGAGCCATATCGGACAACAGTCTGCTCTATCGGCTGGGCAATGATATGGCCCAACAGTTCCGAAGGCTGGGACTTCATATGAACCTGGCGCCGGTGGCCGATATCAACAACAATCCTTTAAACCCTGTTATTGGCTCTCGCTCATTTGGGGAGGATCGCAAGAATGTCTCTGAAAAGGTAATTGCCCTGATGGAAGGCATGCAGGACCAGAAACTGCTGGTGGCTGCCAAGCATTTTCCCGGCCATGGCGATACAGATACCGATTCTCATCATGCCCTTCCAGTGATACCCCATGAAAAAAGCAGGCTCGATTCCATTGAACTCTATCCCTTTAGTGAGGCAATAAAAAGGGGGCTGACGGGAATTATGGTGGCTCACCTTCAGGTTCCCGCACTGGATGACAGGGAGAACCGGGCCACAACCCTTTCTCGACCTGCCATTACCGAATTGCTGAAGGAGGAGATGGATTTTCGCGGCTTGATCATTACCGACGCCCTCAATATGAAGGGGCTCAGCAGCTTTTTTGAACCGGGTGCACGTGAAGTGGAAGCTGTGAAAGCAGGAAACGATATTCTGCTGATGCCCTCAGATGTGGGAAAGGCCATCACATTTATTAAGCGGGCGGTGAAAAGCGGGGAATTATCAGAAGAGGAAATTCGTTCAAGTTGTGAGAAGATATTGCAGGCCAAGTATTGGGTGGGACTGAATCACTGGAATCCTGTCAGAACTGACTCACTGATTGAAGATCTCAATGCTCCTGAGTACCACAGTCTCTTTCGGGAGCTGGTGGAGAATTCGCTCACCCTGGTGAAAAACCAGGAGGATCTTATTCCACTTAAGGATCTGGAACGAATCAGGTTGGCTACTGTGACCATTGGAAGTGAACCGGGAATAGCAGCCAATACGGCAGATCTGTATCTTGAAGGCGATCACTTTAGCTTAAGTGGCTCTCCTGAACCAGTGGAAACATCACAATTGCTTCTTAAGCTGAAGAAATACAATACCATCATCATCTCTCTATATGGTACCAGCAGTCGATCCTCCCGCAAGTATGGGATCACCGATTCAACCCTGGACTTTTTAGATCAGCTTGATCCGACCTCATCGTTGATTCTGAATGTGGCCGGAGTTCCATATTCACTGTCCAGATTCCCGGGCTTTAAGAACTTCGATGCGGTAATACTTTCATACAGCGACGATCCATTGAATCAATCTAAGGCCATACAGGGAATCTTTGGTGGAGTTCCTCTTTCTGGAAAACTTCCAGTCTCTGCAGGCAGCATTCTGTCGGCCGGGGAGGGGTATTCAACCGGGAAGGCCATTCGCCTGGGGTATGCCGAACCCATGGATGTGGGACTCGATTTGGATACCATGCAAAGAATTGATGCCATTGTTAAAGAGGCCATACGTAAGAAAGCCATGCCCGGATGCCAGGTACTTGTAGCCCGCCAGGGCAAGGTGGTCTGGCATAAATCTTATGGATACCATACCTTCCGGAAGCGACAAGCTGTTTTACTGACCGATATTTATGATCTGGCTTCGGTAACCAAGGTGGCGTCTGTTACCACCGCTTTAATGCGACTCAGGGACCTGGGATTGTTTCATGAGGACTCCCTGATGGGTGCCTATGAGCCCATTCCCGATTCCTCCGATAAAGCAGGTCTTCTGGTAAGTGATGTGCTTACTCACCAGTCAGGCATGATCCCATGGATCCCTTTTTATTACAAAACCATCGAGCCTCTGGATACTTCTCAAAGACTGATGAGCAACCGCTGGTCCCATACCTATCCTCTGAAAATTGGGGATGGGGTCTACGCCAACAGGAATGTGGTCTATGTGGACAGTGTATACCAGGATAGCTACTCGCCTGAATATCCCTATGAAGTGGCTGATGACCTCTTTATGCGTGCCACTTACAAAGACTCCATCTATAAGTGGATTTACGATTCGGAGTTGACCTCCACCGAGTATAAATACAGCGGTCTGGGTTTCTATATGTTTCAGCAGATCATTGAGGCTGCAACAGATACCTTGCTCTATCCCTATGTGTGGTATAACTTTTATGAGCCTATGGGAGCCCAAACTTTGGGCTACAAGCCCTTAAGCAGGTTTCCACGGGAGCGGATTGTGCCCACAGAGAATGATATGTTCTACCGGAGACAGTTGCTTCAGGGACATGTTCACGATATGGGAGCTGCCATGTTAGGCGGGATTTCGGGAAATGCCGGACTCTTTGGAAATGCGAACGACCTGGCCAAACTTTTGCAGATGTACCTGAACGATGGGAGCTATGGGGCTGAAAATTTCATCGACTCAGCCACCATTGCACTTTATACCTCATGCTACAATTGCGATGAAGAGAATCGCAGGGGACTGGGATTTGACCGTCCCATTATCGATGAACCCGACGAAGGACCTGCCTGCAACGATGCCTCAGCCCTTAGCTTTGGACATTCCGGTTTCACAGGCACCTTGGCATGGGTTGATCCTGCCCATGATCTGGTTTATATTTTTCTTTCCAACAGGGTGCATCCCAACCAGGGGAATAACTTGCTCATCGACATGAATGTACGAACCGCTGTTCAGCAGGTGGTTTACGATGCCCTGATCCAATAGCTGTTTCATAACACAGGTTTTATTGTAGGTGGTTTTGATAAATATCATGCCATTACCTATTTGGAATAGTTAATTTTATTTCAAACTAATAATTACTTATGAAACCAACCCACATTGAACACATTGGCATTGCAGTCACCAACCTGGATGAATCCATAGCCTATTACCAAAACGTGATGGGTCTGAAGTGTTATGCCATAGAGGAGGTAGCCGATCAGAAGGTAAGAACAGCTTTTTTCAAGGTAGGGGATACCAAGATTGAATTGTTAGAGAGCACCGATCCCCAGGGGCCCATTGGAAAGTACATTGAAAAGAAGGGACCTGGGATTCATCACCTGGCATTTGCTGTTGACAATGTAGCAGAATCTTTAAAACATGCCGAGAAAGAAGGGGTAAGACTTATAGATCAATCTCCAAGAAAAGGAGCAGAGGGCTTGAATATAGGTTTCTTGCACCCCAAATCTACATTTGGCGTACTCACCGAATTCTGCGGCAATGAATAGCCAGGATAAGATAAAACAACTCATCGATCTGCGTGAACGTGCCCGAAAGGGGGGCGGTGATAAGCGGGTTGAGATTCAGCACTCCAAAGGCAAACATACAGCTCGGGAACGCATCCAGATCTTATTGGATGAAGGGAGTTTTGAGGAGTACGATATGTTTGTTACCCACCGGTCTCACGATTTTGGGCTTGAAGAGCAGCAATACCTTGGTGATGGGGTGATTACAGGACACGGGACCATCGATGGACGAGTAGTCTACGTATATGCGCAAGATTTCACTGTCTTTGGGGGATCACTCTCTGAGACCCATGCTGCTAAAATCTGCAAGATCATGGACCAGGCCATGAAAGTGGGGGCGCCCGTCATTGGGATTAACGACAGTGGAGGGGCCCGGATACAGGAGGGGGTAAGAAGTCTGGCCGGATATGCAGAGATATTTGAACGGAATATCCTGGCCTCGGGCGTGGTTCCGCAGATTTCAGCCATTTTTGGACCCTGTGCGGGAGGAGCGGTCTATTCTCCGGCTCTGACCGATTTTATTATAATGAGTGATCAGACCTCTTATATGTTTGTAACGGGTCCGAAAGTGACCAAAACAGTGACAGGAGAGACCATCTCTACGGAAGCTTTGGGTGGTGCTCAGATGCATTCCACCAAATCTGGATTGGCTCACCTGGTGGCCGATGACGAAGAGGAGGGATTACTGATGATCCGTAAACTCCTTAGCTACATGCCGCAAAACAATGTGGAGGATCCGCCCATTTCTGAATGCAATGATCCCATCGACAGGCTGGATGATTTGTTGAATGAGGTGATCCCCGACAATTCTAATGAACCCTACAATGTGAAGGATGTAATCTTTGCCATGGTGGATCACAACGAGTTTTTTGAGATTCACAGGCAATATGCCAAGAATATTGTGGTTGGGTTTGCAAAATTTAATGGTATACCCGTTGGGATGGTAGCCAATCAGCCCAATCATATGGCCGGGGTACTTGATATTGATGCTTCCAGGAAGGCCGCCCGCTTTGTTCGGTTTTGTGATTGTTTCAACATACCCATTGTTACACTTGTAGATGTTCCCGGGTTTCTTCCAGGCAGTGCGCAGGAGCACGGAGGAATCATTCTTCACGGAGCCAAATTGATGTTTGCATATGGAGAGGCTACGGTTCCAAAAATTACCATCACTCTGAGAAAATCTTATGGCGGAGCTCACGATGTGATGAGTTCGAAACAGCTAAGGGGGGATTTGAATTATGCCTGGCCTACCGCCGAAATTGCGGTCATGGGACCCAAAGGGGCCATAGAGATTCTCGAGGGTAAAACCTTGAAAACCATTGAAGAGAGAGAAGCCATTGTGAAATTTATCGCAGATAAGGAGAAGGAGTACAAGGAGAAGTTTGCCAATCCATACGAAGCGGCCAGGTACGGTTATATCGATGATGTGATAGAGCCCCGTAACACCCGTTTCAGGATTATCAGAGGATTGCAGACCCTGGCTTCAAAGAAAGATATGATTCCACCCAAAAAACACAGCAACATTCCATTGTAATGGTAGCAAATCTCATCCTGCTCAGCAGCAACATCAACCTGGAATCACTAGTGATCGCCGTGGCCGGGTATCTGATCGTTTTTACAGCTTTGGTTTTGCTGTTCTGGTTGTTTAATCTGACTCCAAAGCTTATCGCTCTTGGTAAAACCAAAATCAGAATCCGTCAGGGAAAGCATCCTTTGCCAAAGGAAGGAAAGGACATCTCGGGAGAGGAAATTGCAGCCATTTCCATGGCGCTACACCTCTACCTGGATGAGATGCATGACCAGGAGAGCGGAGTGCTTACTATCAAACAGATATCCAGGGCCTACTCGCCATGGAGCTCAAAGATATATGCCGTAAGAAATCAGTTCAACAGACTATAATTCAGGGAGAATGAAGAAATTCAAGTTTACCATACATGGCAATGAATATTCGGTAGATGTACATGGGATAGAAGATAACCAGGCCCATCTTGAGGTAAACGGAACAGCTTATGATGTTCAGATACATCGCAAAGTGAAACAATCCAAAACTCCCACCATAGTCAGACCCGCCATCAGGGAGCCCTCCAGGCCCTCCATCCATAAAAAGGAGGGAGGTTCATCCCATTCCATACTAGCACCCTTGCCAGGAAGTATTCTGAGCCTGAAGGTCCGTGAGGGGGATATTGTGAAGAAGGGACAGTTGTTGTTGATCATGGAGGCCATGAAGATGGAGAATCAGGTTCTTTCCGACAGGGCAGGGGTGGTTGAGAAGGTCTGCATCGGTAATGGCAGTGCCGTATTGCAGGGTGACATACTGATTGAAATTGTCTGATATGAAAAGGGCCATTACGCTTCTCGGTATTTTTATAATCATACTTTTTGCCCGGTGGATTGCATTTCCAAACTCAGTTTCCGGAACCGCTACCCCCGAGTTTACTGTTCAGAATGAGATGCCAGATGTTCAAACTGCGGGCGATGAAGACAATGTATTTAGCCTGGCAGGTGAAGGTTTGCGGAAGTTTATCCGGTATTCGGGCTTTAGAAATGCCACAGCAGGACACCTGATCATGATTGGAGTGGGACTCTTTTTCATTTTTCTGGCCATAAAATACGATTATGAACCCCTTTTACTGATCCCTATCGGAATGGGGATCATATTTGGGAATATACCCTTTTTTCAGGCCGAAAACCTGAATATGCAGATTGGAATATATCAGGAAGGTAGTGTCTTAAATTACCTCTATTTCGGTGTACTTAAGGGGGTCTATCCACCTTTGATTTTCCTGGGGATTGGGGCCATGACCGATTTTTCATCCCTGATCAGTAAACCCCGGCTGATGTTGTTGGGAGCTGCAGCACAGGTAGGCATCTTCCTCACATTTCTGGGTGCACTGGCACTTGGGTTTCATGCCCAGGAAGCAGGAGCCATAGGAATCATTGGCGGAGCCGATGGGCCAACAGCTATCTTTCTTTCATCCCGCCTGGCCAATGGGGTCGATATCATTGGGACAGCTGCAAATGGCGATCCCATCTATGTGAAAAATCTCATTGGTCCCATAGCCATTGCAGCCTACTCATACATGGCATTGGTTCCGGTCATACAACCCCCCATCATGCGCTTGCTTACTTCCCGAAAAGAGCGCTTGATTCGCATGAAGCCGCCACGGGCAGTCTCAAAGCTTGAGAAGGTTCTGTTCCCACTGATTGGATTGCTGGTGACTACATTTATCTCACCCAACTCCCTTCCATTGCTGGGGATGCTCTTTTTTGGTAACCTGCTGAAAGAGTCGGGGGTGACCAAACGCCTGGCCGATACTGCCCGCACCAGCCTCATCGATATTGTGACCATCATGTTGGGTTTGACCGTAGGAGCCTCCACCCAGGCCGACCGCTTTCTCACCACCGATTCGCTGGTTATATTTGGACTGGGGGCACTCTCTTTTATGGTGGCCACTGCAGGTGGAATCATATTCGCCAAGGTGATGAATCTTTTTCTGAAAGGCGATGAAAAAATCAATCCACTTATTGGTGCTGCGGGTGTATCAGCAGTTCCGGACAGCGCCAGGGTGGTGCAGAGTGTAGGATTGAAAGAGGATCCTACCAACCACCTCCTGATGCATGCCATGGCGCCCAATGTGGCTGGTGTAATTGGATCCGCTGTAGCCGCGGGAATCCTGTTAAGTTTTCTTTTGTAAGGTGAATAAAACCATATAGATCCATAGAGATGGAAAAAACAGCCACAGCCGGAAACAGGGGAGAGCGTATTCGCTCCGATTGTTTTGTGACCCTTCAGCTAACCAACAGCGGAGGGATAAACATTCAGCTGAAAAGTAAGGTCGAAGGTCTGTTCGGGAGACAGATCAGACAACAGGTGGAGGATGTTATGGGGGCCCTTGAGGTGAAACATGCTTCCGTGGAGATTGAGGACTCGGGAGCATTGCCTTTTGTAATTGGAGCCCGTGTAGAGGCTGCCGTTAAATTACTGAAAACCACTGACCTGACCTGGACTCCTGATCTCATTGAGCAGAACAGGTATGAAACAGATAAAGAGCAATTTAGATTTTCAAGGCTCTACCTGCCGGGGAACTCACCCAGTATGATGTTAAATGCCGGGATTCATCACCCCAATGGGATCATCCTGGACCTGGAGGACTCAGTGGCCCCGTCAAAGAAGAGTGAAGCACGCCTGCTTGTGAGGAATGCGCTTTGTCAGGTCGATTTCTACGGGGCCGAACGCATGGTCAGGATCAACCAGCTGCCAGCAGGATTGGATGATCTGGATGAGGTGATTCCCCACCAGGTGCACCTGATCCTCATTCCCAAATGTGAAAGTGGCTCCCAGGTAATGCAGGTGGAAGAGAGAATAGATAAGATATTAAAAGGAGTGAGCCAGGAGCGTCAGATTTTCCTGATGCCCATTGTGGAAAGCTGCCTGGGGGTGGAAAATGCCTTTGAAATAGCCACGGCCTCTCAACAAGTAGTGGCCCTGGCCATAGGCTTGGAGGATTACACAGCCGATCTGGGTGTGATGCGGACAGAAGGAGGTGAAGAGTCGCTATATGCGCGAACCAGGTTGGTCAATGCTTGTAAAGCGGCAGGAATACAAGCCATTGATTCGGTCTATTCTGATGTGGGCAATATGGATGGACTGAAAGAGAATGTGATCCGTTCAAAATCACTGGGGTTTGAAGGCATGGGATGTATACACCCCAGGCAGGTCCCCGTGATCCATGAGGGATTTGCTCCACTGGAGGATGAAATTTATAAGGCAGAGAGGATTGTTGAGGCATTTAATGAAGCTGAATCCAAAGGACTGGGAGTGATCTCACTGGGAACAAAGATGATCGACCCACCCGTTGTAAAACGAGCCCAAAAGACCCTGGACCTGGCTTACAGCCTTGGATTGAGAAAGAAGTAAAATCCATAAATAAAAGAGCATTTTTTATGAATCATTCTATCAATGCAGCCGGACGTGAGGTGGTCACAGAGATCAATGGAGAATCAGCCATACCATACCGGGGTGTGGGAAAGTATGTGCCCGCGGATACCAGGCATGCTCCATCCATTTCAAGCTGCTCCAACTATCCTGCAGATGGCAACAAATTGGTGAAGAACCTGAAGATAGCACTTGAGAAGGCTGGCTTGCGCGATGGGATGACCATCTCCACCCACCATCATTTCAGAAATGGAGATTTCCTTGCCAACCAGGTATTCGATTTGGCCAAGGAGATGGGGGTAAAGGGATTAAGGTGGTTTCCATCCGCTTCCTTTCCCTGTCATGAGCACCTCATACCATATCTCAAGGATGGGACCATAGAACGCATTGAGGGGAGTATGAACGGACCCCTGGGAAGATTTGTATCGGAGGGAGGAATGAAGGGAATGGGTGTGCTCAGGTCACACGGAGGACGTTACCAGTCCATACAGGATGGAGAGGTCAGGATCGATATAGCAGTGATAGGAGCTCCTACATCCGATTTTTTCGGAAATGCCAATGGTGTTTCAGGTGATTCCGCCTGTGGATTGCTTGGATTTGCACTGGGAGATTCCCAGTATGCCGAAAAAGTAATCATCGCCACCGACAACCTGGTTGAATTTCCCTGCATACCCTGGCAGATCCAGGGAAATCATGTGGATTATGTGGTGGAAGTGGAGAGACTGGGTGATCCCTCGAAGATTATTTCCGGAACCACCCAAATCACCAGGTCACCCGATCGCCTGCTGCTGGCCGAACTAACAGCCAGATTTTGCGATGCCGCAGGAATCATCAGGGATGGATTTAGTTTTCAGTCGGGTGCCGGGGGTACCTCACTGGCGGTGGGGGAGTACTTTCGGAAGACCATGATTGAAAAGGGAATCCGGGCCCGCTTTGCCAGGGGTGGGAGTAACAAATACCTGGTATCCATGCTGGAGGAGGGCCTGGTGGATTATATACTTGACGGTCAAACCTTCGACATGGAGGGAGTTCGGTCCATGGCAGAAAATCCCAATCATGTCTGGACCAGTCCATTTACCAGCTACAATTACCATGGCAAAGGAAATTTTGCGGGGCTGGTGGATGTGGTGATTCTGGGAGCCACGGAAGTAGACCTGGAATTTAATGCCAATGTGGTGACCCATTCAGATGGATATCTGCTTCATGGCATAGGAGGATGGCAAAACTGCCTCTTCTCCAAAACAGTGATCCTGCCAATTCCTCTGTTCAGGGATCGCGTACCTGTGGTAAAAGAGAAGGTAACCACGCTGTGCGGACCCGGAGAATTAATTGATGTGATCGTTACCGAAAGGGGAATCGCCATCAACCCCAGGAGAAAGGACCTGATTGAGCTTACCAGGCATAGCAATTTGCCCATTAAATCTATAGAGGAGCTAAAAGCAGAAGCAGATAGGATTTGTGGAGTCCCGGATCCACCTGCACTGGATGAGAAGGTGGTGGCGGCCATTAAATGGGTGGATGGTACGGTTATCGATGTGGTTCGAAAGGTAAGAACCACTTAGGAACTACGGATTACTCCCCTTCGGTCCAGATACATGGGACTGTAAACCGATTTACCTTGTTTTGATGCAATGCCGAAGTGTAGCCCCTGTAGGCCCACCTGCCATTCTCATCCTGACGGATCACCTGCACATGATAAATCCTGGGTTCTGCATTCTGAAAATAGATTGTCCCCAGCTTGTCAGTGATTCCATGAAAATGAGGATTAAGCTGGTTTTCCAGGTCCTCTGTATCGCCATAAATCCATATTTCCGCATCCTTAAGCGGAACGGCTCCAGAACTGTCCGAGACTAAAAAGCCCAATACAGTAGGATCATTAACAGAGATAAGCTGGCTGAAGGATTCTTCCCCCGCATCGTTCCTGGCTGTTAATATAACCTCATACACACCCGGGGAGGTATAAAGATGCTTGGGATCATCTTCATTGGAGCTATTCCCATCCCCAAAATCCCAGGAAAACTGATCACTGGCCCTGGATAAATTGGTAAACCATATGGAATCCCCAGCCTCCGTATTATCCCTGGGCAAGTAGGAGAACTTGGGATTTGGTAGCCTCTCGCAGGCAAATATCAGGCACACTCCAATTGTGGCCATGAGAATTTGAGGTGCGCTTTTATTTAAACGGATACCGGGCATGTAATTCCAATTTACAGTATTTTCATATCTTTCGTGCAACAATCCATTTAATCTTTCGTCATTGTGGCAGATAAGGAGAGATCTGAAGCTTACAGTCCAAAGCATTTAAAGCTTATTGAGGCTTGCAAGCGGGGAGATCAAAAAGCTCAATTTGAAATATACCGGCTGTACAATGCAGCCATGTATAACACTACCCTGAGAATAGTCAGGGATCCTGATGATGCAGAAGATGTCATGCAGGAAGCGTTCTTAAAGGCATTTGCAAAACTTAAAAGCTACCGTGGAGAGGTAAGTTTCGGGGCCTGGTTAAAGAGGATTGTGGTAAACAAAGCACTCGATTTTCTCAGACTTAAGAAAGAAAGAATCTCCATTGATGAAGTGGGAGAGATCGAAGAGTCAGAAGATGAAAATGCAGGCACCATTGAGGTTGCCTATAAAGCAGACTTCATCAGAAAGGCCATCCTTGCTCTTCCTGAGGGGTACCGAATTGTACTCTCTCTTATTCTGCTGGAAGGCTATGACCATGAGGAGGTATCAGGGATTCTTAATATCTCCAATGCCACCTCCAGAACACAGTACCACAGGGCTAAAAAGAAGTTAATTGAGCTAATGAAAGAAATGAAAGAGGACCATGATTAACCTTGAAAAACATATCAAAGAACAGCGCCTGCTGATCGATTCTGACTCGCCCCGTGCAGGGCACGAAGAGCGATTCCTTCAGAAGCTTGGGCGTGATGCAGATTCGGTTCCTGTTCGAAAATTTAAATTCAGGCACGGACTGCAAATCGCTGCGTCAATTGCCATTATTCTTACGTCTGCCATTGTACTGATGAAACAGAACAAAAGTGGGGAGAAGATGGCCGAGCAGGAAGTCCCTGCTGCCATCATGGAGGCGGACATGTACTACACTTCGCAGGTCAATGCGCGGTATGACCAGATCAAAGCATTTAATTTTGAAAATTCAGAGGAGAAAGCTGTTCTTCTGGACGAGCTCAATGATCTGGAGACTTACCAACATCATTTAATGATTGATAATGAAACTAATCCTGATAATGATCAGGTTATCAATGCATTGATACGGCACTACCAAATTAAGCTGGAAGTAATGGACCAGATTATTATACAATTGAATCAAGTTAAAAAAGAAACGTCTAAAAAAAATGAAAATGAGAGTGTTTAAACCGAAAAGTTTGCTCCTGTCACTGCTCCTGATTGTTGCCGTAAACTTTTCTTTGTCTGCCCAAGATGCGTCAAAGACCTATTCCGAAACCTATGACATCAGCAAGGGGGTTACCCTTTCCTCTGATACCAAGTATTCGGATATTGAACTATTGAACTGGGAGAAGGATGTGGTGGATATACTTGTTGAAGTTGAGGTGGATGCATCTTCCGATAACAGGGCGCGTGAAATACTGGAAAAGATAGAGGTACGTATCAGTAAGTCGGGTAATACCGTTAACCTCGAAACGGATATTGATAATGGATGGTCAAGAAATGTCAAGTTCGAGATCAACATCACCATTAAGGCTCCCAAATACATCAATTTGGATATGGAAAACTCCTATGGAGATCTCTTTATTCAGGAGGTATCGGGATTGGCTTTACTGGACCTTAGATACAGCAACCTGAAGGCTGGGACACTGAGCAGGGGAAATGAAAAGCCCTACAATATGATTGACCTGGCATACTCCAACGCAGAGGTGGATGAAGCGGGTTGGGTGGAAGTGGAACTTTCTTATTCCGACCTTGAAATCAATTTATCCAAGATGCTCTTTGTGGAAAGCAAATACTCCAAGCTGATGGGTGAGAAAGCTGGCGGGATTATTACTGAGGGTGCCTACGACAAATACTACATCGATGAGATCGATAGTTTTGTGGCCGAGTTGAAGTATTCAGGACTGAAATTTGAAGTTCTGAACAAGACCCTCAGCCTTGAATCTGCCTATACCAATGCCAAGATAATGAAACTTTCCAAGGATTTTGATGAGGTGGATGCCGCTCTATCGTATGGAAATATTTACTTGAATGTGGAATCTGGCGCATCCTACAAGTTTGAAGGGGAGGCCAAATATGGCAGTGTAAACATCGACACAGATGATAAGTTGAGTAAGACCAAGGAGAATAACTCCATGCGGGTATGGGGAACTGTTGGTGGCAGCGCCAAGTCCAGCATGAATTTGGTAACCAAATACGGAAATAGCACCATCGAGTAAGATAATTTATATATTCCAATACAGCAATCCCGAAATTCTTAGAATTTCGGGATTGTTTTGTATATGCAGGTCTTAGATTCTGATTCTCTGGGCATCTTGACAATTTCCCTTATTTTCAGTAATTTTCAACTGAGGTAAATTAATAACTCAACTAACTACTTAATTTAAAGCTATGTATCAAAAAAGAAAACTTTCTGTTTGTTTCTATTTTGCCATCATCGTTTCCATAAATTCCATCGCTCAGATTGGAGGATGGGAATCTCAAGAAAGCAATACGGATGCTTATCTGCAAGATGTATTTTTTATCAATGCAGACAGAGGTTGGGTAGTCGGCCATGGTGTAATCTTGAATACAACTGATGGAGGAGAAAACTGGACACTACAAGACAGCATTAACGCATATTTTATGTCGGTCTTTTTTAAAGATGAAAATGAGGGATGGGCAGTAGGATTTAAAACCTATGGAGAAAATTACGGTGTTTTTTATCACACCACCGATGGTGGTGAACAATGGATTTTGAAGGATAGCACTCGATGGGATTTAAATGATATCTGTTTTATTAATGCAGATACCGGATTTGCTGTGGGAGGAGGCAGGAGTAAAACCACACTCCTAAGAACTTACGATGCGGGGACAAGCTGGGAGGAAATGGATGGCTATGGTGGCCATCTGTATACCGTACAATTTGTAAATGACACCCTTGGATGGGCTGCAGGAGAGCGGGGTGCTATGTTAAAAACCGAAGATGGAGGCGATACCTGGTCTACCACCTATCTGAATGTGGGACAATTCAATTTAACTTCACTCTCTTTTGTCAATCCCGATACTGGTTGGGTGGTCGGCTCCGACAAAATACACAAAACAACCGATGGAGGAGAGACCTGGGAAACCCAGGATTGTGATGTCAACAATTATTATTATTCAGGCTGTTTTTTTAAGAATTCCAATTCCGGCTGGGTAGTCACACAAGAAAGCTACAGTATTGCTAAAGTATTCTTTACGGAGGATGGCGGGAATAGCTGGATTTCACAAGAATCCGTCGAAAATAGCCCCCTTACCTCTATTTTTTTTCTTGATGATAGCACAGCATGGTGTGTAGGGGGCCCAGGAACGATCTTAAAAGCCACATCGGGAGGGATTGTGTCTATCCGTGAACAAGAACCTTCTAAGGATGAGCTTGCCTTAGGAAATGGACTTCATCAGAATTTCCCCAATCCTTTTAGTTTCTCAACGACCATAAGCTATAAACTTCCGGTTTTAAGTCAGGTCCGTTTAATTGTCTATAATCACCAAGGACAGGAGGTTGCTACTCTGGTTAATACGAAACAGTCAGCAGGAAAGTATGAGATAAACTTCGAGGGTAGGGGATTAACAAGCGGAGTGTATTTCTATAAACTTGAGCATGTTGGAGGAATTTCTGTGAAAAAAATGCAACTCGTTAGATAATGGAATAAGCAAGCTTATTTGGAAAGTTTAAATTTCACTAGCCTGAGAGGAACTCCCTGGCCCTCTTTTTTGCTTGCCACAGCATACACGTAGCTGTCGTTGAAGATAAAATTACTGGGGGTAAAAGTGAGGTCGAACTCATTGGATACGAATTTTGATACCCCTATAAGTGATCCATTCCTCTTAAATTTAAAGGCACTGAACTGATTGGTATCTTTCTCTTCGGTATATTCAAATACCAGGATGTTGTCCTCAGGATCAGTGATAATGGTAGCGTAAAGGGGAAGAAGATCACCTCCTTTAAGTTCATCTCTCTTGGCTTCCAGCCTCTTTTTATATTCAACTTTTACCTGATCCAACTCCTCTTCTGTAAGCTTCCGCTCTTCAGACAACCTCTCCTGAAACAGATCAAAGGTATTTAATTGTGTTTCATACATCCGATCAATATCCGCATCGGTAATTTTGACCGGTTTTATGTCCAGGGGAAAGGATCTGATCAAGTTACCATCGCTTGAATATTCAGAAAGATTGTGATCCTCATTGGAAGCCACCAGCAAATTGCCATTGGAGGTGGCAGCTATCCCAAACCTGCTTACATCTGGAAAGCTTATGTTCAATTTGACCAGCATGGATTTTCCGTTGGCCAGTTTTATTTCCGTAAAGGAGGGATCATAAAATCCTTCCCATATGATTTTTTCTTTTCCGGTCTCAGAATCAAATAAGGATATGATATGCTTAACCTTGCCCTTGCCCATGGGGACATGTCCAAAAATGGCAATTTTCATATGATTGAGGGGGATGGTCCGGAGGGGCATATAATCAAGTTTCAGCGATTTGACATAATCCCCATTCAGGTCAAAAAACAACATTCTACCCTGAACATCTGTGGTGTAAAGATATTTTCCTTCCAGGATTCCTCCCACAGTGGCGCGCATAACAAAATCACCCTTTCCATTGCCCTTTTTTCCGAATTTTTTGACAAGCTCTCCATTCTGATCAAACTTCCAGATGGCATAGGTGGTTTTGTGACTCATAAATATGGATCCATCCGGAGCCACCACAATGCGTTTAATCCTTCCAAGCTCTCTTCCACCCGATTCCGTATGGTAATCAGAGAAAAGATCATTCCAGTCATTCATTGCAGCGTATTCGGGAACCTGTTTCAGGTTCACTGTTTCATTGCTGTAAAACTGGCTGAAGGCTTGTCCATAAGACAAAGGCAATGACAAAGTGATTATTAACCATATGAGGGCTATAGACTTCATGATATTTGGTATTAATTTTAGTTTCTGTTTGCAAAAGATTGAATCACTTCCCCTTTTTCATCTTTATAAACGATCAGGGTCTGGCCATCGTGCCAGGATGAGTTGGGTTCAATGTCACTCATCATTTCAAGGAAGAGGAGTTCGGCTTCATCCATTTGAATGGTTTGTGGGCTTAACCCGGTACGAACAATCCAGAAGAGTCCAATAAGTAAAGCTATCCCTGCGACAGCTTTCAACAGTTGAGGGGCGTTTATCCTTCGGCTGTAAGCCTTTTGCTGTTGCTTTCTGGCAGGGGGTGAAGGGATTGGAATGGGATCTGAATTTGCATTGAGTTGTGACAGGAAATCAAAGACTTGCTCCCTGCCTGAATAGACTTCTGTCAACAAATCGGCGCACTTCTTGCAGTTCAGCAAGTGAGAATCTACCGCAACAACCATCTGTTCATCTAATTCATGATCAGCATATGCCTGAAGAAGTGTTTTGTTAAAACAGTTCATGGTATTCTGTTTTTAGTAAAAGTTTTAATTTGTCGATGGCACGGACAAGCATGGTTCCAACCGATTTGGGATTTATCTCAAGCACTTCAGCAATCTCTTTATACTTCAATCCATGGTGATAGAGAAGTAGCAACTCCTTCTCATTTTTTGGCAACTGGTCGAGTACTTTGAATACCAGCTCACTTCTCTCCTTTTTTGCGAGCTCTTCAAGGGTGTCTTTTCCCGTATCTGGATTTCGATAATGCGCTATTTTGCTACGATGCAGATTTTTGGAATTGATTCTTGTCACCACCAGGTTGTGTAATACTTTATATAACCAGGCCCTTAAGTTCTCAAAGGTCACCTCTTTACCCAGTTCCACATGAAGTCTCAAAAAAGTCTCCTGAATCAGGTCTTCGATATCATTTTCATCCACTTGCAAGTGCCTCCCATATCTCACAAGCTCGGGGTAATATTGATGATAGACTTCGTTAAATGACATCTTAATGGTGCTTGGCCGGATAAACGGCTTTCAATAATGTGACTAATGAAAGTGGGTTTTGTGACAAAATCATTGCATTTAATACAATATCCCGCAAAAATCGCTCCGTAAAACGGATTGAATTGAACTGTTAATCCCCTTAAATCAGCATATTTTATTAATTTGGGACCACCTGATTAATCCATTCACCTATGTGTTTCAGAATGCTATTTTTTGGATTTCTACTTGGCATGTTTTCATGCAATGTATCAAACGACGGCTTATCTAATAAACAGATTGTCGAGGCATATATTTCGGCCTTGAACAAGGCAGATTTCAATGAAATCTCCAATTACATCAGTGATAGCATCAAGGTTGAAGAGCTAGAGTTTCTGCTATCCGACAACATGGATGATTTCCACCGGATGTTTCAATGGGATTCGGTATTCAATCCATACTATGAGCTCATTGATTTTCAAGCGCTTGATCAGGGTGTTCAGATGACTCTGTCGAAGGAATGCAAAAGAATCCTATTCCTGCTCGACACAGCCTTAATGACAAGAAGTAAGCTTGAGTTTTGCGAAGGCAGAATCACCAGAATTCAAACTTATGCCTATGAGAATATGGATTTCAGTAAGTGGGAAGCCAGGCGGGACACCCTTATCTTCTGGATAAACATCCACCATCCCGATCTGAACGGTTTTGATATCACCCAGACCATTCAGGGAGGACAGAACTATTTAAAAGCCATCGAATTATATAGAAGCAGATATTAACCCTATAAAGCATTTCAACATGAAACTACGCATTTTCATTCCCATACTGGCCCTCTTAGTTCAGACCATTTCGGGCTGCAATCAGTCGGCCCCCAAAGCATCGATCGCAGGTGCCTTGCCCTCTTCCTATGATTATGCCCTTGTCCTTCATGGCGGTGCAGGAAATATGAATTTTAAAAATGTACCAAAGGAGAACCAGGAGAGGTTCAAACACTCACTGGACAGTGCCCTTCAGCTTGGACTCGATGTATTGAAAGAGGGGGGAGCCAGTATAGATGCCGTTGAGACAGTGATCAGGTGTTTGGAGGACAATCCCCTTTTTAATGCGGGAAAGGGTGCTGTGTTTACCAGTGAAGGAAAGAATGAACTGGATGCCTCCATTATGACGGGTTGGGACCTGAATGCGGGAGCAGTGGCCGGTGTGACCAACATTAGGAATCCCATCACTGCTGCAAGGGCAGTTATGGAGAAATCGGAGCATGTGATGCTGGCAGGCCATGGGGCTGAGTTTTTTGCAGCCCAGAAGGGCCTTGAAATTGTGGATCCGTCCTACTTCTTTACGCAAAAAAGATTTGAATCCTTTCAGAAAGCCCAGGGAATGGAGAAACATGGTACGGTGGGCTGCGTTGCCCTCGATAAGGAGGGCAACCTTTGTGCAGGTACCTCCACCGGAGGAATGACCAATAAAAAGTATGGCCGGATCGGAGATGCACCTGTGATCGGAGCAGGCACCTACGCCAACAATGCCACCTGTGGCGTCTCAGCCACCGGACATGGGGAGTTCTTTATTCGCTGGGCAGTTGCACATGATATCTCAGCCTTAATGGAATACAAGGGATATGATGTGGAGACCGCTGCCAGGGAGGTTGTGGAAAAGAAGCTCGTGGAAGTAGGCGGCAGTGGAGGTGTCATCTGTCTGGATAAATTTGGCCGGGTGGCTATGGTTACCAACACCTCAGGCATGTTCCGGGCCTATGGAAACTCGGATGGAGACAGGGAGGTGGCTATCTTTAAGTAGAAAGTGGAAAGTATGCAAGTATAAAGTATGCAAGTGGAAAGTATGCAAGTATGCAAGTATGCAAGTGGAAAGTGGAAAGTGGAAGGTAGAAGGGGTATAAGTTTGTGTTTATTGGTGGGGTTGGGGCTCTTTGGATTTCTTTCCCATGCCGATGCATGTTCGGTCGTATATTACATCGATAAGCATTCCGGAAAGATCTATGTGGTGAATAATGAAGATTACTGGTACGATGTGGATGCTTATATCCGGATCATGCCAGCTTCTGGCAAGCATCTGGCACGCCTGTGGTATGGCTGGGACAACTTTGCGCAGGGTGGAGTTAATGAAGCGGGTCTCTTCTTTGATGGAGCAGTAACCCCTGAGCAAACAGTCCCGGATGGATATGGCAGTCCTAAGAGTAACCTGGGAGATGAAATACTTAGAAGCTGCCACACAGTGGAAGAAGCCCTGGGATTTCTGGAGCAGAAGAAGATTGCGCTGTCCAATGCGCATATGATGATTGGGGACAGTACGGGAAATGCGGTGGTCCTGGAGTGGTTGGATGGCCAGAGAAAGATCTCTGCTGTTTCTAACAACAAGTTGATTATGACCAATTTCCTGCTCGCAGACACTTCTCGGGGTAGCTTTCCATGCAGGCGTTATGAATCTATTGAAAGCAGGATTGCTCAACTGGAAGAATCAGATGAACCTGCCACTCTTAAATCGGTAGGCAATGCCATGGGAGGGGCTGTTCAACTGCCGGGTACAGATAAATCAGGAAGGGTGGGAGGAACCCTCTATACTACATTTATCAATATCTCGGATATGGAGTTTGTATTGGTGTATAAACTGGATAATCAAAAGCTTACCCGTTTGGATCTGACTACTGAGTTTACTCATAAAAGGAAGCGGAAAATAAAACTATAGCAGTTACGAGATACCAGCCAGGCCAGGCAGGTTCCTGCGAGGCATTGGTATTTCATGGCTCTGACTTTTTATCTAGGTCTGACTTTTTTGTTTAAAGGGTAAAAAGGTCATAAAATCGGCGTGATGTACCACATAGGCTTCTGTGCTTCTTTTCACCATATGGCCCTCCCCGGCATGCGCAGCAATGATGTGGCATACCTCGGGTGGGATGCCACAGCTCTCTGCCAGGGAGACTCCTGAGAAGGGGTGACGAAGATACTTTCCGTAGCTTCCCTGAACTGCCTTACCATCTTCATCCAGCACATATTCCAAAAGCTTGCCCACATCGGCCAGAATGGCTCCTGAAATGAGTACATCCATGTCCACAGGCAGTTCCTCCTTAAAAAACTCATTCATCTTATGTCCACTCTCTCGAGCTATGTGCACCACCGCTCGTTTATGGTCCATAAAGGTAACCTTCAGGTCGGGTCCACACAGCAGGGTAAAGGGAATCCGCTTTAAGTCGGAAGGAGTAAGAACGCTCTTTTCAAGAGCCCTTTCCCAGACCAGGGCTGTCTTTGAACGCAGGTCAGGATCATTGATCCAGGCTATTTCTGGCCAAAGTTCCAGTACTTCAGTGTTTATTGAGTCCATAAGGGAGAATTAAAGGTTAGTGATAATGGCATCGGTCATCTGCCTGGTAGAGGCAGCGCCGTGTTCGATCACATTGGCCCTTCCGGTCATCTTCATCATGTCGTAGGTGCGAACCTTCCCATCCAGAATCACCTTTGCGATGGCCTTGCGGATGTAAGAGGCAATTTCGGCCTCTCCAATGTGGTCCAGCATCATACAGGCAGATTCCACCATGGCGATGGGATTTACGATGCTCACCGGGTAATCAGCGTATTTGGGGGCAGATCCATGTGTGGGCTCAAATACGGAGACCTCTTCTCCCAGGTTGGCACTGCAGGCGAAACCCAATCCACCAATCAATCCGGCGAAGCCATCTGAAACGATATCACCAAACATATTTCCTGCCACAATAACTCCATAGTTTTCAGGGTTTTTGGTGAGCCACATCATCTGGGCATCGATGTTGGTGTTCCACAATTCAATCTCAGAAAAATCAGCCGCCTGAATCTCCTGGGCCATCTTATACATCATTCCCGAAGTCTCCCTGATTACATTGGGCTTTTCACATACAGTAACACTTTTGTAAGCAAACTTTCTGGCATAGTTAAATGCTGCCCTCAGGATGCGCTCTGTGGCCTTCTTTGTAAAAATCCGGGTGGATACGGATAGCTCTTCCACCGGAACATCACCAAAGTTCTTCATAAATCGGGGGTGAGAAGCCAGCCCCTTATAGACAATCTCAGGAGGGTTGCTCCATTCCACACCTCCATAGAGCCCCTCCGTATTCTGTCGGAAAATAGCCACGTCTACCTCGGGTTCTTCAATGGTGTCTCCCGGACCCCGGCGAATGAAATTAAGTGGATTTCCCTTATAGGTTCTGCAGGGCCTGATGCAGACATCCAGATTAAAATGTTGTCTGAGTCCGACAATAGGGCTCGAATAGATCAATCCTTTATCTGCGAGCGAAGGATCCAACTCTGCTGCGGCTGCATCCTTAGGCTTGCTGGTAATGGCCCCGAACAGTCCGGTTTTATGCTCTTCAAGCAGAGCGATGGTCCGGTCTGGCAAAGGATTTCCTTCCTTTTTCCAGAATTCCCAGCCAATATCAGCCTCTACGTAAGAGGCTTTAAATCCTGCTTTGTCAAGTACCCTGATGGTCTCTTCAAGTACAACCCTCCCGATGCCATCACCGGGGAGTGCTACAATGGTTCGTTTCTGCATGTTAATAAACAGTTTAGAGTGCGGTTTCAGAAATGTTATCTTTGCTAAATGTAGAACTTTATTCTATCTCAAATGTTGCTGAAGATCATATTTGAGATAAAAGTATTGCATAACATAAGCCATCATATTCAACTCGTATATGCAACACATAACAGAGCTCCATCCACAGGAGGTTTGGACTTACTTTAACGAAATACTCTCCATACCCAGAATTTCCAAAAAGGAAGAGAAAATCATAGCTTACCTGGTCAAATTTGCAGAGGATCATAAACTCGACCATAAAAGAGATCAGGTAGGGAACCTGCTAATCTCCAAACCCGGAACAAAGGGGATGGAAAACAGAAAAGGTGTGATCCTCCAGTCACATGTGGATATGGTGGGAGAGAAACACGCAGAAGTAGATCATGACTTTGCCAAAGATCCCATTCAGGCACATATTGAGGATGGATGGGTGAAGGCTAAGGGCACCACCCTTGGCGCTGATGACAGCATTGGGATTGCAGCTTCTTTAGCAATTCTGGCCTCCAATGAGATCAATCATGGTCCCCTGGAGTGCTTATTTACCATTGATGAAGAGAGTGGAATGACCGGTGCCTTGGGACTCCAGCCTGGCTTCCTGAAAGGTTCAATTCTACTGAATCTGGATTCGGAAGATGAAGGAGAGATCTTTATTGGTTGTGCCGGGGGTACAGATACCATAGCCAGTTACAGGGTGAAGAAGAAGCGGGTTAAAAGGAACACCACCGCCCTTCGGGTAAGTGTGGGCGGATTGCAGGGGGGACATTCGGGGGATGAGATTCATAAAGGATTTGGCAACTCAATTAAGATATTAAACCGTTTTTTATGGAATGCGGATCAAAGATTTAAGATCAGGCTGGCCAGCTTCGATGGGGGAAAGGCCAGAAATGCCATTCCAAGGGAAGCGGAAGCCCTGATTACAATTCCAAAAAAGAGTCGTGAGTTGATCAGGGTCTACTTCGAATCTTTTGTAGGGATCCTGAAAAAGGAGTTAGAAGCTATTGAACCAGATTTTCAAATGACCCTGGAACCATCGGCACAGCCCGAATGGGTGATGAACAGGAAACAGCAAAGGAAGCTCTTTAATACACTTTATGCCTGCCCCCATGGAGTGGTAGCTATGAGTCAGGCCATAGAAGGTCTGGTGGAGACTTCCACCAACCTTGCATCTGTCAAAGCTATAGATGAGGAGACGCTTGAAATTGTGACCAGCCAGCGGAGCAGTGTGGAATCTGCCAAACAGGACACGGCCGACCGCATGGCCTCACTTTTCACCCTTTTAGGGGCCCGGGTGAGGCATTCAGACGGTTATCCGGGTTGGAAGCCCGACAGATCATCGGAGGTTCTGAAACTCTCTGAAAAGATCTATAAAGAACTCTTTGACCAGAATCCTGATGTGAAAGCCATACATGCTGGATTGGAGTGCGGACTGTTTTTACAGAAGTACCCCGACCTGGACATGATCTCCTTTGGCCCCACCATCAAAGGAGCCCATACACCTGAAGAGCGGATCCAGATTGATACCGTGGATAAGTTCTGGAAATTCTTGCTTGTGTTGCTGGCACAAACCCCGGAAAGTTAGTAATTAGTAACTAGTGGGTAGTGACTAGTGGGTAGTGACTAGTGGGTAGTGAATAGTTCTAATCTGTTCATAATGAAGGATATCGATTCAAAATTCTCGATCAGAAAAAGGCTGGCAAGCTTCAAGTTTGCATTCTCCGGATTAAGGAGTTTATTCAAGCATGAACACAATTCCCGTTTGCATTTGCTTGCAGCCTTATTGGTCATAGCGACGGGATTTATATTGGGGATCTCCAGAACGGAGTGGATGATATTGGTCATCATCATCGCCATGGTCTTCATCACTGAGATTCTGAACTCTGCCGTAGAAAGTCTGGCCGATTATGTTTCACCTGAATACAATTCAATCATTAAGCGAGTAAAGGATTATTGTGCAGCGGCGGTTTTAATTTCTGCCATCACATCAGTTATTGTGGGCTTAATCATATTCTTGCCAAAGGCGATCCGGATTCTGTTTTATTAATCAGGATCAAAATAGAAACCTATATTCAGGAAATGTTGCATTTTGTTGCTATGAATATCCTTGCCCACTGAGAAGGAGATGGGCCCAATGGGGGACATATAACCCACACTTGCCCCAAACCCCAGCAGATAATCTCTTCCACCCATATTATAATTTGAATCTTTCATGGCAGGGAAAATCAAGCCAAAGGGATAATAAGCATGATAGAACTGGCCCAGAGCCTGTAGATAAATCTGTCTTCCAATTTTATACTGGAGCATCAATTCGGTGAAAAACAGATGCTCGGACCGATATTTACTTAACTCAGCTCCCCAGAAAGGATTGGAATTTGGCATCAGTTTCCTGTACCCACCAATATAATTAATGTCCAGAATACCTGTTTGCAGGGCAAATGTATCGACGGATTCCTTCACATGTATATTAAAATTAAACTCGGTCTTCAGACCCAGGCTCATTCTGTCGGTGACAGGAACTACCCATTGGTCAAAAACAGAAGGAGAGACACTAGGGGGAGTATTTAATTCACCTGTTTGCAGATTGAGGGTGTCAGCAGGATTTTCCTCTATCTCCATATTAATGCTTGTCCTGTATTTTACACTCACTTGGTGTCGTGATCCGTTTGAAGGATAATATCTGTTATTGAGGCTGTTGTGTTCAAATTTCAAGTGTATGTTATGTGCTCTATAATTGAGTTTATTTACAAGGGTAATCGGAGAGGAGATAACTTCTGGCCTTAAAGAAGTTCTTTCGTGCTCGTAAATAAGCTGGAAGATCTGGTTGGTCCTGATTTCGGCCTGGACACCTGCATAATAGCGATGTTGGCTTGTTTCAAAAAGTGCGACAGTTTTTTCATCCTCAATCACCGGTATTCCTGTATTCCGGTAGTAATATCCGGTAATCAGCGAATATTTCTGACCATCGCCAAAATATTTCAAATAGTTTATATCCAGAAGCGGATTATTTGAAATTTCCCCTTCGATGATGATTCTGGAATTATTAAACAGCAGATTTCGATAGGTGAGATTCAACAGGAGTGAGATCTCGGTTTCCAGGTCGTATTGTAGTGCAGCTTTTAACTGACCTTCCGGGGCCTCTCCCACATCAATAATAAGTCCCTTTATGTCGTCTATGTCATTAATTTCATAGAGAATCTTGGTGAAGTAACGTGTGCCAAATAAATTATCAATTCCAGCTTCCAGTTGATCGATGGTGATCCAGGAATCAGACCGGATTCCCATTCTTTCCAGGATAAAGGTTTCAGGCACGGTATGATTGTTCAGGACTTTGATCTCATTTACATAGAATGAATCCCTGTCAACTGGTTTATCCACAGGACTGTTTCTCCAGCCCAGGTTTTCGAGACTATCCTTCAGACTTTTGAATTCTTCCAGAAACAATTGCCCATATTTCTCACCTATCTCCACGATGGCTGCAGCATCGGTGAAACTACCTGCCCCATAGGATTCCATATCTGGTTCAATATATATATCCACCAATTTCCTTTGTACCTCTGTGTCAAAAGAAGCGTGCATAAAGGCCGATTGAGTCAGAACGCTTAGCGGGGATTTTAATTCGTCCTTACTTAGCATTTGATTGCCTACGAAAACGCCGATGATATAGTCGGCTCCCATGTCCAGGTTCTCCTCTACAGGGAAATTTCGCACAATCCCACCGTCCACCAAAAGTCGTCCATCCATCTCAACCGGGGTGAATATGGAAGGGATGGCCATGCTGGCTCTCATGGAACGAGCCAGGGAACCTGAATTGAGTAACACTCTCAGTCCGGTCTCAATATCGGTTGCCACACATGCAAAGGGAATGGGTAACTGAGAGAAATCGTTCAGATTATGAACAGGTCTTGTGAGTTTTGAAAGTAAATTTGAAAGCTTCTGCCCCTCGATGAGTCCTTTTGGGAGCTCAAACTTAAACCCATTCATATTTAGCTCAGAGATGTATCGATCGTAGTAATCTTTCTCTTCAAAGACCACCTCATTCAGACTGCTTTTGTTACTCAGGAGCTGATCCCAGTCTGCCTCCAGTGCGATCCTCTTAATTTCATCGGCTGAATACCCAATGGCATACAATCCGCCCATGATGCTTCCCATGCTGGTCCCGGTGATATAGTCTGGTGTAATACCTGCTTCTTCCAGGCTTTTCAGGATGCCAATGTGCGCCAGGCCCTTGGCACCTCCACCACTCAGAACCAACCCTATTTTAGGCTTATCCTGAGCAGTACTTTCCCTCATACTTAAGGGATTAAACAATAAGCCCACTAATAAAATACTCCGAAGAAGAGGGATGCAGTTGCCAAAAATGGTCAGCTTATGCCTGGCTTGTTGGGTAAGCATAAGGATATCAGGATACAAATAGAATGAACACAGCAAATAGGATCGATGATAAGATGAGTCCGATCATAAATATTGTATAGGCAGTCCTTAACAATTTGTACTTCTGACTTATAACTTTTCCAAGGCTGTATTGATCCCTGATCATGCTGGAATAAAGATAGTCCGGATCATCCATCATCTCTTTCATGGCCCATTCATAATCCTCCATTTCCATGTTGTAGAAATTTCCGAAAAACAGAAGATTTACTTTCTTATTGTGAATATCCTCCTCCGTAAATTTTCCTGATGAAAATTTGGGTCGGGTGGATAAGATGGCAAATACGATGGTTGTAAGACATGTAATTATAAATACGATTGCCGGGAGCGTAATCACGGGGTAATCTGAAATTTTACCTATTCCAATGGAGACAAGAACTGTTAAAACGATAGAGTTAATAGAGATCAGGATATTGGCTTTATTGTCGGCGATTGAACTCAAATTAATCTGATTTCTGGCGGTAAGCCGGAACATGGACTCCACACCTCTGCCAGGCAGCTTCTCCTTTTCCATTTTTGCCAGGAGTTTTTTATTTTCCTTTTGCAGGCGGCTTACATTTTTTTTCCCTTTTTTCGATTTTTTACCACGAAGCTTATGGAGCAATTCAAAATTCTTTGCTTTACCCGGAGAATACTCTTTGTTAGCAAATTCTGTATAATACCTGTGATTATTAAATAGTTCAACCGTCTCTTTATAGTAGGTCTTCTTGCTTAGTTTGGTCTCGGGTTTATGATTCCACTCTTTTCTTAACAGGACTGTTCTTTCCAGGTAAAAATCCTCTGACAAATAGGCCATATCTGCATCACAAACTACCTGGGCCAGCAAATTATCGCCAGGGTTCTGGGGCATCTTTGTGGCTTTAATACAAACCAGCACCTGATTGATAAAATCTTCGGATACCTGCCTGGAGCTTAGAAATTCTCTGGCAATATTCTGACTCTCTTCCTCATGCCCATCGGATCTGGAAACAAATCCGCTGTCGTGAAACCACGCTGCCACAACAACAATATCTAAATCTTCTTTACTGAGACCGGAGTTTATCCCAATGCATTCAGCTTGCTCCGCAACATATTCAGTGTGCAATATGTCATGGTATCTAAGATTGTCGCGAATCTCCTTTTCAAAGAGTTCTCTTATAAATTTTTCTGATTCGCCGGTGATAGAATCTGCCATCTATTTTTATTTATGAGTTCACTGTTAAGGAATGCTTAGCATTAGGGAGCTATTTTTTTTGTACTTTTAAATGGAGTCAGCATTCAGCTTATATGCGAGAATTACCAGAAAATACCATTGCACCAATTCACATAAAATTAAACATTTTTTACAAATGGGGCTATTTTAGCAAAGTTAGAATAGTGGGTCTGTTTATATGCACCATGTCGTTCTCTTTTTGTAATCCAGGAACGGAAGGCAAAATTCCTCCAGCTAAAGATTTTATTAGGTACGACCTGGAATCCCCCGATGCCAGGTATCCGCTGCCAAAATACCTCGAGGAGATTTCGGGTTTATCCTATTATGGCAAAGGTAAGATTGCCTGCGTACAGGACGAAAAGGCCAATATCTATATCTTAAACCTGGAAAAGGAAAAGATCATTGACAAATATGATTTTGGGAGTGATGCGGATTATGAGGATATATGTGTGGTGGGAAGTACAGCTTATATCCTTAGAAACAACGGACATATATACAGGATAAAAAAATTTAAGAAAAAGGATCGAAAGGTAAAGAAGTTTACAACCCCTTTAAAGGAAAAAAATGATACGGAGGGAATGGTACACGATCCCAGTTCGAATTCTCTTCTGATTGCCTGTAAGGGATCTCCATCCATCGAAAAAGAGAACCTGTATGAGGGGTATAAAGCCGTTTACAGGTTCGATCTTGAGAAGGAAAAACTGGTAAAAACTCCCCATATTCTCATCGATCTGGAACGACTCGACAGTTATATTGATCAAAGTGCCTTCTCCCGATTTTCAGTAAGGGTTGCAAAAAGATTGCGTCTCATCGAAAGTGAAACCAGCTTTAAGCCATCCGGGATAGCGATTCATCCCATCGATGGCGAAATCTATATCATTTCAAGCGTGGGTAAACTTCTTATCATCATGAACCCTAGTGGGAAAGTTCAGAATGTTATAGAACTTGATCCCAAGTTATATCGACAACCGGAGGGAATCTGTTTTTCACCCACAGGGGATATGTATATTTCGAGCGAAGGTCAAGGAGGGAAGGGTTATATTCTTAAATTCGGAATCCATGCAAAAAATTAGCGTGAACAGGTCATTGGTATTTTTGGTATTCCTTGTTATTTCATCCTGTGCCAGCTATGAACCATTTTATAGTGAGGCGGTGGATGGCTGGCAGAATGAAGATCCCCCCATTTTAATAGACCCTGATTTCTCCCTGTTTCTTATTGGTGATTCCAGAAGTGCCTTTACCAATCCTGCCTCATTAACCATACTTGAGAATCAGCTTAAGAAAGCAGGGAAGAACAGTGCAGTGATCTTTTTGGGCGACAATGTTTATCCCAATGGATTGCCCGATTCGACCGATAATTCGTGGGATCTCGCTGAGAAAAGCTTGTTGGCCCAGCTGGAAATACTTAAGAATTATAAGGGAGAGGTAATTTATATTCCCGGGAACCACGATTGGGCTCATGGCAGAAAGGAGGGTTTGGAATATGTCAAGAACCAGAGAAAGTACATTGAAAACTATCTGGATCAAAGTAAAGTCTTCCTGCCTAAAAAGGGTACTCCCGGCCCCACAGAGGTTAAGTTAACAGATGATATTGTGGTCATTTTAATAGATACATACTGGTGGTTTCATGAGAACGATAAAAGCTATGGGGGCATTATTGATGAAGGTGACTTTTTCGTACAGATTGAGGATGCAGTCAGCAGAAACAGAGATAAAAAAATAATTATTGCTGCTTATAATCCCCTGTACAGTGTGGGGAATTATGGGGGTCATTTTAATGCAGCAGACAACATCTTCCCCTTGTTGGAACTTAACAAGGCACTCTATATCCCTTTGCCAGGTTTTCTATATACGGGCTACAGAAAATTTCTGGGAGGGACCCAGGACCTTGCCCATCCCCAGTACAAATTATTGATCGAGTCTTTACTTGAGACCTTTGAAGGACACGGGGATATCATTTATGCAGCTGGGCATGAGAATAATCTGCAATACGTTAAAAAAGAATCAATTCATCATATTATAAGTGGAGCATCAGGCCCTACCTCTTATGTGGCAAGGAAGGATAAAACGGATTTTGCCCAACAACAGTCCGGACTGGCTAAGCTTGATTTTTTTAGAAACGGGGATGTATGGCTCGACTTTGTAACTGTTTCGGAAGAGTCGGTTTTCAGGAAAAAGTTATTTAATAAACCCATCTATGAAAAGAAGGAGATCAAGCAATATTTAAGTGAAATAGATTATACCGACAGCACAATTACCACCTACCCCAATGGTGAAAAGTACCACGCCAGTAAGTTTAAAAGGCTGTTTTTTGGAGATAACTATCGTGAAGAGTGGGTTACACCCGTTGAAGTTCCGGTGTTCGATTTTAAAAATGAGACAGGGGAATTGGAAATTGTAAAGAAAGGGGGAGGAGGACAGACCAAGTCCCTTCGACTGGAGAACAAAAAGGGACAGCAATGGGTACTCAGATCCATTGAAAAGGACCCTTCTAAAGTGATTCCGGAGATGGTTAAGATGCAATTGGCCGTGGATGTCGCACAGGACCAGATGTCGGCCTACCTGCCATGGGCGGCCCTCTCAGTTCCCAGGCTGGCAGATGCCGCCGGCGTATATCATGCCAATCCCAAAATTGTGTACCTGACAAAAGATCCCAGGTTAGGCCCCTATCTGGACGATGTTTGGGAAGGTCTGTACCTTTACGAAGAGCGTTCCGACGGCAACAGAAAGGATGTGGAGAGTTTTGGGCGTTCAAAGAATATTATAGGAACGCCTGATATGTTTGATGCCATATTGGACGACCACGACAACCAGATGGACCAGGAGCATTTCCTGAGATGCAGGTTATTTGATGTCTATATCGGTGATTGGGACAGGCACGAAGACCAGTGGAGATGGGCAGGATTTAAGGATGAAGACAAAGACAAAACAATATTCAAAGCTATTCCCAGGGACCGTGATCAGACCTATTTCCTGAATGAGGGCTTCTTCCCATGGATCTCCAGCAGGAAATCTGCCCTTCGTATCACCCAGGGGTTTAAATACGAGATTAAGGATATGGGAGGGCTGGTGTCTCAGGGTAAATGGTTAGACCGCAGGTTCCTGAGTGAGCTGTCCAGAGAGGAGTGGTTAAGCACTGCCAGCCAAATGCAGTCCAGCCTTACAGATGAAGTGCTCACGGCTGCCCTTGCGGATATGCCTCCTCAGATAGTGGCCTTAAAAGGAGATATTACCCTGGATAAACTTAAGACAAGGAGGGACAAACTCCCCGAATTTGCTGAAGAGCATTATTCCATCATTTCAAAAAAGGTCGATGTGGTGGGGAGTGATAAAAGTGAACAATTTCAGGTTAAAAGACTGAACAACAGTGAGACGGAAGTCAAGGTGTGGTCATTAAACAGCAAAGGAAAAAAGAAGGATAAAATTTATGACAGGGTTTTTATGAATGATGAGACCCGTGAAATTCGGCTCTATGGACTCAAAGGCAAAGATGAGTTTGATGTGGAGGGTGATGTGAATAAGGGGATGAAGGTCAGGATTATAGGTGGTCCCGGAAAGGACAATATCAAAGATAAATCGAGTGTAAGGGGACTCACTAAGAAAACCATCATCTACGATACCAGAAAAAAGAATGATATTGATTTTGGTTCGGAAGCCAGGAACCGTACATCCAATATTCCTGAAAAGAATTCATATACCTATGCAGCGTTTAATTACAATAAATTTATTCCACTGGCTTTAATTGGCTACAACGTGGATGAAGCCCTGATCCTGGGTGCCGGATTTAGGTATACCACCTTTGGCTTTCAGAAGTCGCCTTATGCCAGTTTTCATACTTTTGGTGCAAAATATGCAACCGGGACCAATTCCTTTGAATTTAAATACGACGGATTTTTTTCCTCTGTCTTAAGGAGGACCGACATTCTGTTGCACCTTACCTACAGGGATCCCATGTATGCACAGAACTATTTTGGTATGGGCAATGAGACTGAAAAACAGTCTGATGATAAAGAATATCACCATGTAAGGATTGGTAAAATAGAGGTGCATCCCGAGTTGAGCAGAACCATTGATCGAAGTAGTTTCTCGGCCGGATTGTTTTATCAAAAGTATACGGTGGAAGAAACGCCAGGAAGGTATATCTCCGATGTTGAGTTGGATCCTGAGGTATTTGAAACTCAGGATTATGCCGGGTTTAACCTCGCTTATCTTTTTGATAGCAGAGATTCAAGGACCCTTCCAACCAGGGGGCTGTACTGGAACTCTGAGGCTTCCTTTAACTACGATTTAGACCGGGAGGATAAAACCTTTAGCCAGTTAAGCTCGGAGCTCGGTTTTTATTTGAGCTTCAGAAAGCCCTACAGGACCGTCTTGGCATTCAGACTTGGGGGTAGCGTCAATTTTGGTGATTATGAATTTTTTCAGGCCAGCACTCTGGGAGGTAATACCAACCTCAGAGGGTACAGGGCAACCAGGTACTCCGGGGATGCAACAGTCTATCAAAATTCTGAATTTCGATTCAAATTATTTGATTTCTCAACCTATATTGCAAAAGGTGAATTTGGCATCCTCGCATTTAATGATCTGGGGAGGGTCTGGCTTGAAGGTGAAGCCTCAAACATATGGCACCATGGATATGGGGGTGGAGTCTGGATATCTCCGTTTAGTGTGGCCGTATTGACTGCATGCTATGAGAGGTCGAATGATGAATTGGGGGGGCTATTTACACTTAGGTTTAAATTCCTCTTCTAATTCCCTGATTATGCCAAAAATTAGTAAGCTGAAACAAAAAATGCGACCCATACTCCTCTTGGGATTGGGCTCACTACTTCTGATCCCGGATACTTTGCTGTCCCAGGATCTGACCAGTCCACTCATTAAATCAGGTCTTATTCTCAAATTTGCGCAACATGTCGAATGGAAGCAGGAGGAAAATATAGATACCTTCCGCATCGGCGTATATGGGGAGGAACCTGAGCTCATGGCCAATCTATTGTTGCTGGAATCTGTTAATGTAAAAGACAAGCCATTCATAATAAAACAGTTCGGACAGTTGAATGACATTTCTGATATCCACCTCCTCTATTTTACAAGGGATAAGAACAGCGAGATCCAAAGAATAGCGAATCACCTTTTTGGAACCCAAACGCTGATGGTCAGTGACCGGGCCCGGAATCAGAAGCTAATCATGATCAATTTTCTTCCCATGCTGGATGGCAAGGTTGATTTTGAATTAAATAAGTCAAATATTACCGATGCACGGATGACTGTTACTCCGGCCCTCCTGTTATTAGGTGGGACCGATGTGGATGTGGCAGGCTTATATAAACAATCGCAGAGGACAGTGCAGAGGTTTAAATCCCAGATTGATGAATTAAGTGAATCTTTTAATAGCAAAACAAAGCAGATAGAAAGCCTGAACCAGGAGATTATCACCCGGAACCAGGAGATCGAAAAACAGAGCAAGGAAATTGAGATTCAGAAAAAACTTTATGATGAGCAGATGGTTGAATACAACCTGCAGCAGGAGGAAATGGAAAGCCGTGCAAAAGAACTTGCAATTGTATTGGAAGAGGTTGAAGTAAAACAGCAAACGCTGGACTCAAAGATTGAATTGATCCGGAATCAGGAGCAAGAAATCAGTAGTCAAAGAGCGGAAATTGAGAATCGCAACAGCATTTTGAAGGAGCAGGAAGATGAGATCCGAATCCAGGAGAAGAAAATCGAAGAACAGGTATCCCAATTAAGCAATTTTGCCAACACGGTAGCCAGGCAAAGGATATTTCTGTACATAGCGATTGCTGTTTGTTTCCTGATTGGTGGTCTGGTCTTCTTTATTTACAGAGGCTATAAAATAAAGCGGGATGCAAACCGGGAGATTGAACTAAAAAACAGGGAATTACAATTAAAACATGAAGAGACTATCACGCAGTCTCTCGAGATCCAAATGGCCAATGAGGAGGTCGTAGCGACCAATGAGGCCCTGGAGGAACAAAAGAAAGAATTGCTTTTCACCCTGGAAAATCTCAAGTTGGCACAATCCCAGCTTATCCAATCCGAGAAGATGGCTTCGGTGGGTGTTTTAACTGCTGGCATAGCCCATGAACTCAATAATCCCATAAATTTTGTGAGTGGCAATGTCAATCCCCTTCGACGCGATTTGGAGGATGTGTTCTCTCTCATCAGGAAATATGATGAGATTATTGAGACCCGTGAGCTTGGTAAAGAGTTTGGCGATGTGAATGCGCTAAAGGATCAAATCGATTACGCCTTTTTGATACAGGAAATAACCAATCTCCTGGAAGGAATCAGGGAAGGAGCAAACAGATCAAGTCAGATTGTAAAAGGGCTTCGCAGTTTTTCCAGGCTCGATGAAGAACAATGTCAGATCTATGATATTCATGAAGGAATTGAATCCTCACTGATTTTGCTGCATAATAAAACCAAGAACAGAATTACCATTCACAAGGATTTTGATGATTTTAAGGATTTGGAATGTTATCCGAGCAAACTTAACCAGGTGCTTATGAATATCCTGACTAACAGCATCCAGGCTATAGATGGGGAGGGAGATATTTACATTCAAACCGTAAGTAGTGACATAGGCTTCAAAATAATTATAAAAGACAATGGCAGAGGCATGGATCCCGAAGTGAAGAAGCATATTTTTGAGCCTTTCTACACCACCAAAGAGGTGGGGAAAGGGACAGGGCTCGGCCTGTCCATCAGTTTTGGAATCATTGAAGAACATAATGGACACATAGATGTGATTTCTGAACCTGACAAGGGAACAGAGTTTATCATATCATTACCTAAGACTCAATCGGAATAATTAAATAATAAATACCCATGGAAAAGTTTCCCATTTTATACGTCGATGATGAGGAGCATAACCTCATCTCTTTTGCAGCCACATTCAGAAAAGAGTATAAGATTCATACTGCCATCAATGGCTATGAGGCCATTGACATCATGCGCAAGAATGAGATTAAACTTGTGATTACAGATCAAAGGATGCCGGAAATGACTGGAATTCAGCTGCTTGAAAAGATATCCCCAGAGTTCCCGGATTCTATAAGGATGATTTTAACAGGATTCAGTGATATTGAAGTCATCATTGAAGCCATCAACAGTGGCAGGGTTTTTAGATATATTACCAAGCCCTGGGATGAGAACGAACTCAGGATGACCCTGGAAAATGCCCGTCAACTATTTGATTTACAATTGAGTAACAGATCATTGATGGCCGAGCTTAAGCAAAAGGTTGAGGAGCAGGACCAGACCTTAAAACTATTTATGAAATATGTACCCGAACAGGTTGTGAAAAATACCCTGGAGAAAAGCCAGGAATCGATTTTTGAAGGCGATCTGCGGAATGTGGCTGTACTGTTTTGTGACATCAGGGGATTTACACCTTTGAGTGAAGTATTGTCACCGAAAGAAGTTGTCTCCTTCCTGAATGAATACTATCAAATCATGACTGAAGTGGTTAAGCAACACAATGGATCAGTTATTCAATTTGTTGGGGATGAGATTTTTGCAGCATTCGGTGCATTTGAATTTTATCCTGATAATGAGTCGAACGCGGTCTTTTGCGCTCTGAAAATGATGGATACGCTTCCTGTATTGAATAAAAAGTACAAAGAGAAATTCAAAACTGAGATAGAAATAGGTATCGGCATCAATTATGGGGAAGTTGTGGCAGGAAATCTCGGATCGGAGGACAGGATCAGGTACTCAGTTACAGGAGACACCGTCAATACAGGAAAACGCATTGAATCCATCACCAAAGATTATCCGGATTCAATAATGATCAGTGACAGCATCTACCAGAAAGTAAAAGAAGCCATTAATGTGAAGGCATGGGATCCGCTCTTTGTAAAAGGAAAGAAAGATAAAATCCTGGTTTATGAAGTTCTGGGATTGAAATAAAGAATGATAGACAAAAAATCGCTGGTAATTATTCTGAGCATTCTTATGCTCCCATATGTGATTGCATCAGGACAGGTGGCAGATTCATTGGACACCTCGATGGGAAAGCCTGAGAAGATATTTGTAAATTCGTTTTTGGCTCCTGCCATACTAATCGGGGCAGGAGTTGCAACCATGTATGATCGGGGATGGTACTCCAGCAATGATGCTTATGAGTGTATCCAGAAGAATTATCCGGATTTCCATACCAACCTGGATGACTACCTGGTATTTTTACCAGCTGCAGCTGTTTATGGTTTAAACTGGGCCGGTGTGAAGGGGAAAAATAATTTCGTCGATCGGAGTCTGATCTACCTGGTTTCTGTTTCGCTGGCTATTACAACAAATAGTATTATCAAAGGGAGCACAGATGTGTTGCGCCCCAATGGCACTGATTACAATTCGTTCCCTTCCAATCATACGGCCATTGCATTTGCATCAGCTACTTTTCTTCACATGGAGTACAAAGACCAGAGCATATGGTATGGGATTGCAGGATATTCTATTGCAACCGCAACAGGGATGCTAAGGATGTTAAATAACGAACACTGGATGTCAGATGTACTGGTGGGTGCAGGAATAGGGATTCTTACAACGAAAGTAAGCTACCTGCTTTATCCACTGGTAAAAGATGGCTTGGCAGCCAGACGCAAGCAAAAAGGAGCCAGTAATCTGTCTCTTGTTCCCTATGTTTCCCCGAATCATTATGGAATATTTCTACAATATCAGATTCATTAGCCTTTTAAGAGCTTATAGGTTTCTATCTGCGCCCTGATTTTCCGTTTTCCTGCAGAATGAATGGGCAGATTGTTGTGTGCTTGATCAAGGTGTCTGGCTTTTGTATTGTCATGGAGCTGCAGCTGAAGTAGTTCCATCACCTCCTTTTTAATGAGCTTATCATATATGGGAAAACACAATTCGATTCTCCGGTTCAGATTTCTATTCATCCAATCAGCAGATGCCATGTAGATTTCTGGATCTTCCTGATTTGAGAATACAAATACCCTTGCATGTTCCAGGAAGCGATCTACTATTCTTGTGATGGTAATATTTTCGCTGAATGGTTCTCCAGGAACTACGCAGCAAATCCCCCTTACAATAAGATCGATCTTTACGCCTGCCTGACTGGCCTCATATAATTTATCAATCATCTTCTTATGGTCAATCCCGTTCATCTTTAAGATCATCCATGCAGATTTTCCTTCCTTGGCATTTTTTATCTCACGGTTTATCTTTTTTATCAGCTCATCTTTTATATTGAACTGTGCCACAAGCAAATGCTTCAGTTTGAATTTAAATGTTTGATCCTCAAGATGATCAAATACCAGCTTTAATTCAGATGTGATGCTTTCGTCACTGCTTAGCAATCCATGGTCTGCATAAAGTTTTGCGGTCTTCTCATTGAAATTTCCTGTACTCATAAAGGCATAGGCTCTCTTTCTGTTCTTTGGAAGGTTTTCTTAAGACCAGGGCTACTTTGGCGTGGACCTTCAATCCAGGAATACTATATATGATCCTGATACCTGCTTTCTTCATGGTTTTGGCAAATTGCAGATTCGTTTGCTCATCGAACCTGGCTTTCACCTCCACAAAAACAGTAACCTTTTTGCCGTTTTTCCTTGCATTGATCAGTGCATTCACAATTGCAGAATCAGGAGCTACCCGATATTGGGTGGTTTTAATCTCAATTACTTTTGGGTCAATGGCAGCCTCATTCAGGAACCTGATTACAGGATCGTAAGAGTGATAGGGGAAATGGAGCATCCAGTCCCTTATCTCCATGGCCTCGAACAGGGAGCTGTACTTTGTAAGATCTTTCTTCGCCAGTGGAGGTAAGGATTTATTCTCAAGTTTTGGGGAGGCTGGATTTGGAAATGAAAACAGGTCGGAAAAATGATGGTACTTGCCTCCCGGCACCAGATCTTCATGGGCAAGATGGAAGCTGAGCTGCAATTTTTTCAGGAAGGTGCCAGGGATAGACTGATCATACAGGAACCTCGAGGGTATACCGGTTTTCCTTTTGACCAGGCTTTTTTGGATCTTTTCAGCCAGATCTCCTGAAAACTCATCCCCGATATCCAGGTCGGCGTCTCTTGATAATTTGATGCTGTAGGAGGACTCAATGGTGTAGCCCGGGAAAAGCGCTTCCAAATTCATTTTGATCAGATCATCAAGGAAAATAATAGAATGCCTCTCTTTCAGGGAGGGTAATTCCACGAATCTTGGCAATCTGTCGGTGGGAATATTTACAATGGCAAAGCGGGCTCTCTTTTTCTTTGAAGAATCGGATTTGGAACTCTTTCTATAGAGCTTAATGGCCAGGTAAATGGCACCATCCCTCAAAAATGGGGAGATCTTTCCCTTAAGAAGCATGATGGGTTGCAGGTAGGGTAGAACCTCCTCAAAGAAGTATTGGCGAATATAATCCTGGTGCACTCTGGCAAGGCGCCTGTTTTGAATGAGTATGATATTGTTTCTCCTGAGTTCGGGCACCAGTTCTTTCCAGAAAATCCTGCCGAATTCGTTTTGCTGCTTGTCAACAACATCTAATATATTCATCAATACCTCTCCCGGATTGGAAGGTATTACTTCAGGATTTTTACTCAAATGTTTAAGCATTCTCCGGTAAGAGGCCACCCGTACTTTGTAGAACTCATCCAGGTTTGAAGAGTAAATAGCCAGAAATTTAAGTCTTTCATAAAGCGGAAGGCTTCTATCAGCGGCTTCCTCAAGGACCCTTCTGTTAAAAGAAAGCCAGCTTATGTCCCGGTTTCTGTATTGATACGCTGCTTTATCCATCATAATAGATCTTCATGATTGTAAAATCGTCTTCAAGATTCTGACCTTCTCGCAGCTCCACCAGGGAATTGTAGAGCAATTCAATCTCTTTTGCGGAGGGATCCCGGTTTTTCAGAAGGAAATTCACAAGGTCATCCACATCAAGAATTTCACCATCAGGCAACTCGGCTTCATACGCGCCATCTGTATATATATAGACTTCGGTTTTCCCTTCAATCTTGTGTGTCCCTGATTGAAATTCTAATTCTTCATCCACACCAATCATAATATTCTCGGAAGAGATCGTTTTTGGATTTCCCTCGCTATTGAAAATAATCAGCGGGGGGTGGCCTGCTCCCGCGTAGGTCATTACCCGGCTTATATTGTTATATACAAGATACCACATGGTGATGAAGAGGGAATGGTGAGCACTCATCTGAAATACCTGGTTCAAACCATGCAATACTTCCCCTGGTTTTCTGAAATCAGTATCTGGCAGGGTTTCGAATTTTAGCATATTCAATGCAGATACAGATTGAAGGGCAGCACCCACTCCGTGCCCGGTTACATCAAGCATATATATAGCAAGGTGATCATTATCAACCCAGTGGTACCCGAAGCTATCTCCTCCAAGCTTTGTAGACGGAACGATTTTCCAATTGATCTTCAAATGGGGAACATCGATCTCATCTGGTAATAGAGAGTTTACATATTTTGAGGCCTTATCGAGATCAGAATTAATAATCGAAAGGTATTGATCTTTCTGTTCATTTAATTCTCTAAGTTGATGTTCAGAATTTTTCAATGCGATCTCGGCCTCTTTCCTTGCGGTGATATCGTTGGTCACACCCACTGCATGGGTGACCTCTTTGCCTTTGGTCCGGTAAGGGAAATAGCTAACCTCATAATACCGCCTTTTTCCACTGGCTATAACAAATGAATCTTCTTCTGTAAATACTTTCCCAAGCAGGCATTGATCAATTTTACTTTTAATTTCAGACTTAAACCTTTTGTCTCCCCAAATTTCTGAGACGGTCTTCCCGATAAAGTCTTCTCTTGATTTACCAAAGGTCCGGCACCAGGAGTCATTCACGAGTTCATAAACATAGGCTCTGTTTATAAGCGTCATCATCTCTCCATGAGCATTCACAATGAAACTATATCTTTCCTGAACCTCCCTGAATTCATCAGAACTCACTGTTCCTGAGTTGTGCTCAACTGATTTGGATTCCCTCTTCATTTTATTTGTCCAGCATAAATCCGAAGCCGAATCGGAACAATAGTTTCTCCTCGGCAGATGATTCAAACATGATGGTAAACAGGTAATCACGGGAAATAGGTGAAATATAAAACCCTCCACCGTATCCGGCATGCCAGTTTCCTGCAGAGCTCCCTTCATGCCATACTCTTCCCACATCGTAAAATCCAATAAGCCCTGTTTCAAAGGGAAGGAAGAGGTTTCTTACTTTGCCCAGGTGAAATCGAAGCTCACTATTCAAATAGGCACTGGCATCTCCGGTGAATCGATTTCGCTTGTAGCCCCTCAGGTTAGAGAATTGTCCCAGATAGGTGTATTTATAGAACGGGATTTGTTCGCCGTAGTTCTTACTCCCTCCCAGCTTCACAACCAGGGTGACTGGAATCAGGACCTTTGCTGTGCCAAAAAACTTCAGGTAGGTTTCTGCGAGACCGAAATTCCCCGTTGCACCATCCAGGTTCATGTAGGCAGTGTTTTCAGCAAGGAACTGAAGGCCACGGGTGGCAAATATCTCCCTGTCCCGAAAATCCAGGTAAAACCGGGCACTGATTCCACCCAGAGTAACTCTGTCCGCACCAGTTACTTTTTGTCCATCCTCGTAGAAAACTGAATCTGTCTGAGCTCGTGAATCCAGGTTCTCAAACAATAGGCCCACTTTGAAAGCACCGTTTTTAAAGAGCTCATTTTCGGCATAAACACTGGTCATCAATCCTTTTAAGTTGACTCTATAGTAATCATCATCAAATAGTTCCGCATCCTTAATAGTCTGATTACCGAGTCCGAAATAGTTATAGTAGGGATAGTAGTGTCCATAATCTGCATCAAACCCCACATCCCATTGTCCCATCAGTGCTCTCCAGCGGTTCTTTATTCCTAACTGCACATTGCCGACTGTCCCTGCCCTCACGTTAAAATCGTGGGTACTTTTGAAAGGCTCTTTTCTGAATCCATGCCGGGTCCAATTGATTCCCAGCGATGCCACCAGGCCATCGTCGGAGGAATAGAAAATCAATGGGGTCGGGAAATAGGTATTGTATTTGAAAGATGTTCGGTCGTATGTATTCACCCCGGGATCATCCGAAGTGTTGTTTTTTGATGCAGGTCCCAGGTTCAATATTGTTGATTCAGTATCATATATGAAAGTGTAGTTCCCTGCACTTTTAACGGTCGATTGGTCAAAAACCTCATCGGGACCCGGACCGCCGATAATTCTTACCGGGATGCTTTTCCCGGAGGAACCGGTAATATTAAACAGGTCGGCCCCGTCCAGGCCATAGATGCAAATCTCTTTGGTCTCCTCCCTGACAAACTCCCTGCCAAACAAGGGATCTTCCATAAAGACTTCACCCTCCTTATTCCGCTTAAACATATCTACCCGAACATTCCCGCTTTCAAGTCTTTCCACTTCCACCAGTTCATGCTTGTTGGATCCAACCACATCCACCTGTTTGGAAAGTAATTTATAGTACGAGTCCACGGCTTCAGGAAGCTGATCTCTCCTGGATTTAAGCATTTCACCTATTTCAAGACCCGAAACGGGCAGGATCTCCGGGGGCAGAGACTCAATGGCTTTATCAATGACCTGGTCTGTCATCGCATTTGCCGTAGCCGATGAAATTTGTCTCCAATCATTAAAATCCAATTCAGTAAGCAACAATCTGTCCACATGTCTGGCAGGCCAGGTCAGACTCTTGATGCCTTTAAAATCAGCCTCAAAACTTTCAACCATGGGCATGGCCCACTCTCTGTTTGCGATGTAAGGGATCAGTCCGTTCCACCTGCAAAACGCATGGTCCCTGTCTCTTGGAATCGGATAGTATGTCCTTTTTTTCCCTTCGTCATAACCTGCCCATTTCCAATTGTCTTCATGCCTTCCCCAATCACCGATGAGCATGTCAAATACCCTCGCCTGACCCAGCGATTCTGCATCAACAATGTTATCATTATCCTTATATAGCTTGCGAAATAATCCCACACTTCTGGTCACATCATCCGCTCCCATAAAACCTTCAATGTCACTTTCAGGATCTTTGGGCCGGTCCTCCAACATTCCAAACAATCCGGCAAAAGGTTCACGGAACACTCCCAGTCCAGGATGATCGGGCAGGACATATAATTTGGGCCTGGCATGCAGAATCTCTGTTTCATCCATAAGTGCAGAGGCGATGATTGCTCCATAAGGATACTCTGTGGCAGTTACCTCTTTGATCATTGTTCCCACAAATGTATTTCTGAATTCTTTGGGCAGGGCATTGACCAGGTTTTTATCCACAGAACGAAAAGCATATTCTCGTCCATTGCCTGCCCTGAATTTAAGAGTGGTTGTTTGCCGGCCACCTCCAAGGGCAAATGGAGTTAGACCCATAAATGTTGTATCCAGGTTCAGGTAGGGAATCGAGACCGGGGTTTGCCAGGTGGCTCTGTGAAGTGACCCAAGCAGCACTTTCTTCATCCCTTTGGCAGGGTATTCTCCTCCGGAGACCAGGGCCGAATCGTCAGGGAAGGGTTCCATGGGTCCTGAACTGATCTCCTCTTCTTCAAGGCAAGGTATATAATACCTGTTGACCGGGACTGATTGGGGTGTCAATTCATTGCATCCCGATCTGAAAAGCGTGGTAGAATAGAGTTCAGTGGTTTCCTGCTCACCTGTAGTATAATAGCTGACTTGAATTTTGCCACTGTTGTAGAACTCAAGTTTTGCATATCCGCATTGCGAGGAAGCAAACAGCTCACCTGGTTCTTTGCCTGTGCGCTCATTTTCAAGAACACTTCCTGATACTACCTGGTAACCCTCCTCGTATTCCAACAATTGAAGACTATAATCATGTGCAGAGGTATAAATTAATCCCGGGTGACTGGAAAGGATCTCTCTTATGTGGTCGATAAAATCCATGTAATTTTCACTGGCCATATCCCGCACTGTACCCACATTCTGACGATAAGCTGCATGAAAGCTGCCCAGAAAGGGTACGGGTATCCGATTACCAGGCTTTGCATCAGCAAAGGGAAAAAGATGTGTTTCAAAGGTCATATGCCCCCCATACACACCTGCCGATTTTACAGGGTGATGGCCTACCAGTAAAACATTTTTTCCTTCAGATTCCTCAATGGTTTCTTCCAGGCTCTCCATAAACTCCTCCTTTGTAAGATTATTACAGTCGGCATCGGGGGCCTCCGGGATATCATAAGGGTGCAACCACCAGTGGGTATTGATAACAATAAGTCTTAAGGTGGGAGAAAGATCTACTACTTCAGGTCCCGGACATCCTTCAGAAGGTAAAAATATGTTGGCACCATCCTTTTGACTCTCTATCAGGGTTTCCAGTTTTCTTACCATCTGAAGTCCATCCCTTTCAGAGTTGTCCCAGTCCTTGTCTCCCGGTGTAAAGAGAATCTGGCCATTTTCCCGGCCCTTCACAAGTTTAAATAAAAGATCGAGCTCTCTGGTCCAGTTCTCAGGTTTCCCAGGCTGAATGATGTCTCCCAGATGAAGCAAAACAAATGGAGACTCCTCTGTCACTAATTGCTTTTGCAAGGCGGCCAATTGTGCCTCGTTGATCTCACTGGTGGCCGTATTGCCAATCAGGTAAACTACCTGATCGACACTTTCATTATCCTGGGCCAGGCAGCACTGCGAAGAAATTAAGGAAGTGATTAAAAATGTCAGGCTAAAAAATATGCATTTCATTCTGAATGGATACCAAGGGTGCGCTTATGTTCTTCAAATTACAAAAAAATCAGATAGGCCACTAAATGAATAGGTTAACCATCTGTTAATTTATTAGTATGTAGGCAATTAGTTTAATCCAAATTACTTAACTTCGATTTGATGAGTTTTACTTTTCCTGGCGATATATGGCTGATCCTTTGGCTGCAGAACCTTTGGGACTGGCTTACACCCCTTATGAAGTTTTTCACATACTTGGGTTATCCCCAGGCATATATGATCATTGTGGCTCTAATTTACTGGTCAATCGACAGAAAACTGGGGCTCAGGCTTGCCATATTTCTTCCGCTTGTTGCCTCATTAAACAGCATCCTTAAGCAGGCTTTTCACGCTCCCAGACCTTATTGGCTTGATCCGGGGATCAAAGCCATCCATGTTTCCAATGGATTCGGTATGCCCTCAGGACATGCACAGGCCTCAATGGTCTGGATCTATGCGGGAGCATTATTGAAACGAAAATGGTTCTGGGTTACCGCTGTCACAATTGTGTTCATGATTGGTTTGTCACGAATATATCTCGGGGTTCATTTTCCAAGTCAGGTGTTTTTTGGTTGGTTAATTGGTGTGTTTGTGCTTATTGTTTTTATCAGGGCTGAAGCCAGGGTTCTGGCCTGGTTTCTGAATTTAAGGTTTAGCAGTCAACTTTTGTTAATAGGAGGGATCGCTTTCCTGATTCTTTTAGTTGGTGGGGTATTTGTATTTTTTCTTCGGAATTGGGAGATGCCTGTATCGTGGATTAGAAATTCATCGGCCTATTTTACCGATGGGATTGAAAGCATACAATTCTCAGTCGGAATGGATGCTGTTGCTGGAAATGCCGGAGCCTTTATGGGCACGGCCATAGGAGCAATCCTTTCTCATCGCAAAGGGGGATTTGATACACACGGCAGCCTCTGGAAACTTATTTTTAGAAGTATCGCAGGACTAATTATTTGTGGTGCACTTTATGGAATCCTGGTATTAACTACACCGGAGCAGACTAAACACGTGCTCTATTGCACCTGGAGGTTCAGCGGATTCCTTGTTATTTCCTTTTCTGCCATTTTCCTGGTACCTCTTTTCTTAATGCGCATTCAACTGCTTTCACCATTCAAAGGATCATGAGAACGGGAATATTCATATTGGCTCTTTTTATTATTCTTCCAGAGGTGGTGTTTTCTCAGCCCAGTCAAAAAATCTGGGGCAGGGTTATAGATCGAGAATCTCAGAAACCGCTGGCATCTGCAACGGTTATGATCCTGGAAGCTGGTCCGATTACCGGAGTTATTACCGGAGAAGATGGAATTTTTGAGATTGAAAATGTACCTGTAGGACGATATAATGTGCTGGTAAGTTATACAGGGTATGAATCCTATATTATGAAGGATGTGGTGTGTGAATCAGGGAAACAGGGATTCCTGGATGTGGGATTAAAGGAGTCGGTTTTTGAACTGGGGGAAGTGTCTGTTGCCAATGTGAATAAAGACGAGACTGTAAATCCAATGGCTGGTGTTTCGGCCCGTTCCTTTACGGTCGAAGAGACAGAGAAATTTGCAGGAAGCTGGGGCGACCCTGCCAGAATGGCTTCCAATTATGCAGGAGTATTTACAAATAGTGATATTTATAATTTCATTGTGATCAGGGGGAATTCGCCCATTGGCCTGATCTGGAGAATGGAAGGAATACCCATTCCCAATCCAAATCATTACGATTACCCCGGTTCTACCGGCGGCCCCATTAGCTTAATCAATAACAATGTTCTGGCACAATCTGATTTTCTTACCGGTGCATTTCCATCCGAATACTCCAATGGTATTTCGGGGGTATTTGATCTTCGCCTGCGTAATGGAAATGCCAAAAAGCATGAGTTTGTGGCACAACTGGGGATTTTTTCACTTGAAGTGGGTGCCGAAGGTCCCTTTTCTAAAAAGAGCAATGCCTCCTTTGTGATCAATTACCGGCACTCTTTTCTTGGTCTAGTAAATGAATTGTTGTGGGTGGATGGTTTACCAAATTACCAGGACCTTACTTTTAAGCTGAATTTCCCATTTAAAAAAGGAAATCTTTCGGTATTCGGACTTGCCGGTACCAGCATTATTTCCGAATCAAGACCGGATACTGCTTCAAACCCTGCAAGTGGTCTCACTCTTGGCAGAAGAACAGGTTCCAAAACCGGGGTACTTGGATTGGAACATGTTCACTTTTTCTCTGACCGCACAAGGCTTGTCAGCAATCTGTCACTATCCCTTACCAGGCCGTGGGAACGATTGGATACTTTAGTGAATGATGTGTATACAGGGTATATAGGGGAAGCGCGCTATAAACAAGACCGCTGGTTGCTCTCTTCAAAATTGGTCGGGAAATTTAATGCAAAAAACATTGCCACACTTGGTGTGATGGTTGAGGATCATTTTGTTGAGTATTATCAAGATTATGAATCATTCATAAACGGAATGCCCGAAGGTGATAGCCTGGTACCGCTACCCCCTTGGATCTCCAAAGAGGATAATCTCTTTCTTTTTCAGGGCTTTGCAGAATGGAAACACAGGTTCACCAATGACCTGACACTCTATGGTGGCTTGAATTATCAGCACTTTTTTATGAATAATTCCAAGGCCTTCGAACCCCGAACCAGTCTTACATGGAGATTCAAAACGAATCAGTCTCTTAGCATTGGGTATGGCCTGCACAGCCAACTACAACCTTTCTATTATTACTTTATTAAAACCTCATTAACTGATGATTTATGGGACAGAGACAACTATGTTCAGACCAATCGGGATCTGGAATATACCAAAAGCCACCAGTTGGCCCTTGGATATGATTATTCAATTTCCCAGAACCTCAGGTTGAAAGCTGAGGTTTATTACCAATCCCTCTACAATGTGCCGGTGGAACGACGTGAAAGTCCAGTATCAATGCTCAATGTAGGTGCAGGGGATGAGTTCTCACAAGTTGATAGCCTGATAAACAATGGAACAGGAAGAAACACCGGTGTGGAATTTACACTGGAGAAGTTTTTAGGTAACAGGTATTACTTCCTGGCCACGGCTTCGGTTCTGGATTCAAAATATGAAGGGAGTGATGGGATCACAAGAAATACAACATTTAACATTCACTATAATCTTAATGCCCTGTTTGGCTATGAATTGCCTGTCAGTGAGCGTAGCGCAATTAACTTTAATATTAGGACCGTTACAGCAGGCGGGCGACGGGTGATCCCTCATGATGAGGAGAAAACTTTGGAAGAGGGTGAGGATGTATATAATCTGGACGAGGCCTATGAACTCCAACTGGCCGACTATTTCCGACTTGATACAAGAGTGGGCTATAAACTTAATGGCAATAGGGCATCACATGAGATTGCAGTGGATCTTACCAACATCACTAACAGGCCCAATGAATACAGCCAGCAGTATAATTCTGAAACCAATCAGATAGAAACCACTTATCAACAGGGATTTTTCTTTATCATCTATTACAGGGTTAGATTCTGACAGAGCCTGTCTTTTGTATAAAGAAAAAACAGGAACCCCCCATTTACAAGGGATTCCTGTTTATAATTGTGCGAAGAGATTCTTTCTGTACGACTCTAATTCCCATATATATCTAGGACTTCGATCAGGTCAAATACCCTGTCATTATAAGGGGAAGCAATCTCGTTAAAGATGTAATCCGTGCTTATGTCGGCCGATCCATATAAAGATTCATTTACACTTTCATTGTAGCTCAGAACCCCTCCCTTAAAACTTACTCCGGCGAAAAGGCCTTTGCTCCGGCAGTAGGAATAGATCTCTGAATCAAACTTGATGTTAGTCGTGGCTGAGGTTCCCTTGCTCACAGGTCCGGCTGCAACGCCCACATCTGCTCCCACGGTGAGCTCCGTTTTATCCAGGCCCATGACATCATTTTTATCCTTAAACAACAGGACAATATCTGATTTCTGGGCACCAAGCTGCAGGCCAAGACTTCCTTCACCCAATGAAACAAAGAAGGGATTGCTCCATAGACCGGTTTCCAGTCGAACCAATGCAAGACCTCTTGCCCCCTGACCTCCAGCTACACCAAATGCCAGTTTTATGGCCCCGGGAAAGATCACAATTCCTTCCGCTTGTTCGATCAGGGAGGGGGGTATGCAATTGTCAGGATCTTCCATGAGGTTATCCAGTGCCATCACAGATTTAAGCATGGTCTTATTTGCCTTCCTGGTACTTTCGTCATCGTTATAAAGATGGTCGGACAAAGATGCAGCATATAGAATTCCGCTTGATATTAGAAGTGCTGCAAGGATGAATGTATTCAATAAAGCTTTCATGACTATAATTTTTAATTGGTGATTAATTTAATTACAGTCATAGTTACGGGAAAGTATTGTTGAGGATATACTTCTGTAAGCAGTTGAATACAAGATGTAATGAATGGTTAATATAATGGGATCAATGGAAAAAAATGGGACCAATGGTGTAGGGAAGAGATCACACTTTAAGTTTCTGAACGATCTCTTTTCCAATACTTCTTGAAATTGGAATGGTGTGTTTTACAAGAGCTGATTTTAGCCGGTATCCGTTGGAATTACCGAGTACGGTAAAACCTACATGGGTATTTATGATATATGAACGATGGCACCTCACAATGGCTTGATCTACAATCTGACCTTCTATTTTCTTTAGGGTTACCCGCAATAATTTCTCTTTTACCTGGTTTTCCTCAGACCATACAATTTTGGTGTAATTCTCCTGTGCTTCCGCATATACCAGATTTTCCAAATTAATAGTGAACTCCTCTTTGGTATCTGTTTTTATTCGTATGGTTCGATTTTTTTTGGCTGGAGCAAATGATTTTTCAAGCAGTTCAATAAAATGTGGATCGTCCCTGAATTCATTCCAAACGGGATCCACCTTGATAAATATCAAAGGAGTATCTTTCTCTACAAGGCACCTTTCAAGATATTCGAACATCTTCTCAGTTTCTCCAAGTGCGCGAAAAATCAGTGTACGGTTATAGTTGAGCCAATGTAAATTACCTCTGCTAACTTCAGAGCTAAAGTCGCGAAAACATTCGAGCACCTTGTCGTACTCCTGGTTTTTATAATAGGCAAATGCCAGGCCTCCATAAAAGATTAGAGACTCGTCGGATGTAATTGGGATATTGCTAAATGTGCTTGCTGCCTTATCGTAGTCCCCTAAAAACAGAAAACACCAGCCTTTAAAAATAGTGGACTGCTGGAAAAAAATATTTTCTGCCAGGATCTCGTCAAAGATCTCAATGGCTTCAATGAATTTTTCCGACCTGTAATACAGCTCGCCGAGGCGAAATTTCCCCATAATGGATAAGGGATCCAGTTTGGCTGCCAGATTGGCCTCTATGACGGCCTCTTCCATTTTGCCACTGGCCATCAAAAAAAGAGAATTAAAACCATGAATACTTGATGTTCCCGGACTAAGTCCAATGGCCTTTTTGATAGAAATACCGGTGTTCTCAAAATCCCATTCCCTCCAGAATGAGCTTTGGGCAAGTGACAGATGGGTTTCAGCCAGGCTGTTATCAATCAGGTTTGAAGTGGTCGCATACTCTTTTGCCTTTCTAAAAGCCTCATCAGCTTCCATCAGCCCGGATCCTCCCAAAAAGGTATAACAGGCAGCTAATCCTGCAAGTGGAAGAACGAATCCCTTGTCCTTTTTTAACGATGCTTCAAAATATTGAATGGCCGTCATTGTAGCATCAAGGGATCCCTTGCTAAGATTGTAGCGTCCTTTTAAGTATAGATCGTATGCATCAATATTTTGGGTGGAGGTAGCGACCAGTTTGTTTGCAGAACCTTTAATATTCAATTTATCGGTAAACTTTGTGACAATCTTACTGGCAATGTCATCCTGGACTTCAAAAATGTCCTTTAATTCCCGGTTATAGACTTCAGAGAACAGGTGAAAGCAATCAGAGGTTTTAATGAGTTGCGCAGTCACCCTGACCTTATTCCCTGCTTTTCTTACACTTCCCTCCAGGATATAAGCCACTCCTAGTTGAATTCCAACCTCACGCGGATCAATGTCCCGATTTTTAAAAGTGAAAGAGGATGATCTGGCAATGACATTTAAGCGCTCAATTTTGGTCAGCGCGTTGATAATTTCTTCGGTAATCCCATCGCTGAAATATTCATTCTCTTTATCAGAACTCAGGTTCCTGAGTGGAAGAACTGCAATGCTGTTGTTATTTTCGACCATCATTCGATTCTTTTGATAGGCAGGGTAATAATAAACTCAGAGCCAAGTCCTGGATCAGACAATACCTCAATGCTTCCATGATGCTCCTCCATGATAGAGTAACTTATGGATAGGCCCAGGCCAGTGCCTTCCCCAACTTCCCTGGTGGTGTAAAAAGGTTCAAAAATATGATCCAGGACCTCTTTCGGCATGCCCTTTCCAGTGTCCCTGATTGAAATTCTGGCCTTATCTTCAAATCCGCTGGTCTCAATGAAGATGTCTCCTTTATTTTCTATGGCCAGGATACTGTTGGTAAGAATATTCATAAAAACCTGGTTCAGCTTACCAGGTAAACATTCTACGTGCTGAATGCTTCCAAAGGCCCTGTGTATGGTGATGCGGTCTTTCACCTTATTGCTTAACAACAGCAGGGTAGATTCAATACCTTCATGGATATTAACAGCCTTAAACTCATTTTCATCCATCCTCGAAAAAGTTTTCAGGTCTTTAACGATTCGCTCTGAACGTGATGCCCCTTCAGTGACACCTTTCAAGAGATCCTGCGTTTCCTTCACCAGAAGGGTATAATCAAGATCCTCTTTCATCTCTATCACTTCTGAAAATTCTTCACTAAGATTTTTATCCTCAATGATCGAGTCATATATACCAAACAGGGAAAGAAAATCTTCCATATTTCTTCGTAGCGGATTTATACTCGTGGTAATAAAATTCAATGGATTATTCAATTCATGGGCTACTCCGGCCGTTAGTTGCCCAAGAGAAGCCATCTTTTCTGACTGGACCAGTTGCATCTGTGCCTGGGTAAGATTCTTTAAGGTGCTATTGAGCTCATTTTTTTGGTTCTCCAGCTTCTCGTTTAGTTTTAAGAGCGAATCTTTTTGAGCCAATATTTTGTTATTCTGTTCAGATAATTCGTCGTTTTTTATACGCAGTGATACAAATAATTTTTCAAGCTTATCTCTTTGATTTTCAATCTCCTTATTCTTCTGCTGCAAGCTAATGTTGGCTTTTCTTTTTATATAATATCTGTTGAATATAACGATGACCAGAATCAAGATCAAAGCAAAAGATAAAATTGAATAGTTTCGAAACTGCTTCTGTCTTTCAATCCTGGCCAGTTGTAACAATTCTTTTTGATCATATTCATTCTGCATGACCAGTTGAGTGATTTTTACCAGGTTCTCCTCACGGTAAAGGCTATCATAGGTCTCTTTATAGAGCGCATACATTTGGTAGGCTTCCATGAATTCATTTAGTTGAGCATATAAATCGCTCAGCTCCTGTGCTGCATTTCTAATACGGATCGGAGAGTTTATTTCCTTTCCTATTTTTAATGCATCATTGAAGTAATTGATGGCCGAGTCAATCTTACCCAAGTACTTATAATAGAGTCCTATGTTGTGCAAGGAAAGAGAGAGGCCAAAGCTATCTATGAGTTCAGCAAATATCAGTCTGCTTTTATTCAAACTCTCAAGTGATTCAACTTTATTATCCAGCTTCAGATAGGTCTGTCCAATGCTCATCCAGGAGTAAGCAACCCCCGCTTTGTTCTCATGTAATTCTCTGATATTCATTGCCCTTTTGTCGTAGTTCAAGGCATTATTGAAGTCTTCCAGATTGGTGTAGACAAGGGCTATCTGGTGACAACAATAGGAGACCCCCACGCTATCGCCAAGTTCTTCAAATATGTTCAGTGCCTTCAATTCATATTCGAGTGCTTTGTGAAAATTCTCTTCCAGGTTAAAAATATCGCCTATGTTGTTATAAGAATAAGCCAGATCAACAGCAACCTTTTGCTCCTCTGCAATCTGTTGAGCTTTATAGAAATATTCCAGTGCAGATGCATGGTCTCCAACATTTCGTTGAATGATGCCAAGATAATTATTGATGTTGGCCGCAAGCTCATAATTCTCAAACTGTTTTACCAATGCCAAAGCCTCCAAACCATATCTCATTGCTTCTGACGGATTTGAATACCTGTTTTCCCAGCAAAGATCTTTAAGAATTCTAATTCTTGCAGTATCCGATGCCGAGACAAGATGCATCTGTAAACTATCATTTCTATTCTGTGGGTATACATTGACCATCAGAGAAAGAAGGAGCAGAATCGAAATATTTTTCATGACCGAAGGCTATAAATCACAATAATACTTCTTAGTGAGAGAATTGAAGATGTGCCGGTTTTTTTCACGGGATCGAATCGCCTTTTCCTCATTTTGCTGCATAAGCGCCGTGTACCCCTGTATATCGGTGAACATGATGGCAGCTAGCTGTCGGGATCTTGTCACTACGACAATTTAATAAATAAATGGAAGTATAGTAGCTTTTATTGACAACTATCACCACCCACCATTCACTATTTACCCTTATTGAACTTCTTCGAATTCCGACTTAGTTACGCCGCAAACCGGGCAGAACCAGTCTTCGGGAATATCTTCAAATGCAGTTCCGGGAGCTATTCCACTATCGGGATCTCCCTCTTCCGGATCGTAAACATAACCACAGATTGTACACTGATATTTTTGCATGGGGTGCCTGTTTTAAAGAGTTATTTCCAAAGTTTGCTAAGACCCACCAGGGCCACAAGGGATCCCGTCACTACTTCACCTGACTCACGATCCAGCTCAGATCCACCCATGCTGTGGGGAATCAGGTAGACCGCCATCATCACCAGGGCGGCTCCGATAGCCAACCATCTTCCATAGGATTTATTTCTCAGGAACCATGCGGCCAGGAAGGCAATCAGTGCAAATAAGGTTTTGTTATCTGTAAGGTCATTGCCCAGCGGCCAGCCAGTCCAGAACTGACCAAAGGAGTATTTCTGAACAACGGGACCCAGAATAAAACCTCCCACAATCAAGAATATAATGGTAATCCCCACCTGTTTTTTATAGGACGGAATGTTGGCCAGGGCAAAGATAATGGTGGCCATGGACCAGATAACGGTCAGTATCATCATCAGAACATGGGGAATCAGCGCCCAGGCAGGTACATCGCCCCGGAACCGGATGACCACATTCTCACCGTCATGCAAATCAATGATTTCTCCATCGGCCATCAATTCCAAATGGTATTCAATTTTACCAGCTGGAGGTTGGTGAGGGAGACTTGTGCTAAGAAGATCTCCCTGCCTTACCATGGCCAGGGTGTTCCAGGGATCCTCCGAAGGGAAAAGTCGCCAGATTATATTGGCTGAAAAGGCTTCGGGAAGCTGAACTTCCACGGGATAGTCGCCTGGTCTTCCATTGTTGGAACGTGGGAGGTCAAATTGGAATACCTCATTCTGGTAGCTTACTTCATATTTTTTCGGGTAGGTGGGACCGGTCATCCGCTGGTAAACCATGGCAGACAGTGAGATGATCACTGCCAGAATCCAGAATAGAACTTTTTTCGTTTTCATATTATGCATTTTACATTCGTTTATATAAAATTATAGCCTGATGACCAGGTCCAGGTTATCTTCACCTCGTTTGACAGTCACTACAATATCCATTCCCTCCTTAAGCTGTCCCAGTCGACTCATGTAGTCATATACATTGCCCACCGACTTTCCTTCAATTGAAATGACGATATCGTCTTTCTGGATGCCCCCAACGGCAGCCGGTTTTCCTTCTGTTACAAACATGACCGGCATCCCATCACTTCCATCGTAGGTTACATCGGGCATCAGCCCCAGCGTTACTCCACCCCGTCGGCCCCGGGATGATCCCCTTACTTTTGGACCTGCTTCAACAAATGCAATGCGCTCCTTTTCATTGGCCAGAGCTTCTGTAATTTCCGCCACATAGGCAAGAACCTCTCTGGTTCCCTCCAGGTTGATGGCAGAGAGCTGGTCTTGAGGCGTGTGATAATCTGAATGAGCCCCGGTAGAGATAAATAGAACGGGTACATCCTTGGCATAAAAAGCAGCATGATCGGAGGGACCGTATCCTTCATTGGCGTACTTGAGGTTAAATCCATAGTTGCCATTCAGAGAATCAAGCAAGTCTCTAAAACCAGGGGAGGTTCCCACTCCACCAATTTGTAGCTGGCGCTCCTCATTTAGCCTGCCCACCATATCCAGATTGATCATCACCTGTACCATGGATAGATCGATGGGTGTATTTTCTGTAAGATACTTTGAACCCACAAGTCCCATCTCTTCAGCTCCAAATGTGGTGAAAAGCATGCTGCGGGCAGGGGAGAGGGATACCATGTACTCAGAAATCTCCATCACACCAGCCACACCCGATGCATTGTCGTCGGCCCCATAGTGAACGGCCACTGTGTCGGGAGCACGTGAAGAGGTCCCTTCGCCACCCATTCCCAGGTGATCGTGATGCGCTCCAATGACCACATACTCATTTCTAAGTGAGGGATCAGATCCTTTTAATGTGGCGATTATATTGGCTGATTCAACCTCTTTGGGTTTAAGGTCAATGGTGATATCTGCTTCCACCCCTGTCTGGAAAGAGAGGGATTGCAGGTTTTTGCTTATTTCCGATTCGTAGATTGCCAGGCTATCCGCTCCTGAAGCCAATAGAAGTTGATCTGCACTATTTCTGGTAATCTGAAGCACAGGAATGGACAGGGGGTGTTGCTTTCCTTTCAATTCGGTAAGCTGATCTTTGGCATCAAACGAGCTCCCCGAAACAAAGATCACCCCTGAGGCTCCCAGATCTGATGCCAGAAGGGCTTTGCCACGATCTTCACTGTAATTTACATAGGGGGATGCACCACCTTGTTCGCCCGGGACTCCCCGAAGCAACAGTACCCATTTATCTTTTACATCAACCTTAGAATAATCGTTCCATTTGAGCTTCTCCTGATCAATTTGGAAACCATATCCTGCAAATACCACCTCTGATTTAGCCGAAGCAGAGGCACTGAAGGAAAATGGGGTGTAATTTGATTCAAACTCCAGAACGGCTTCGCCCAAAGTCACACTATTCCCTGGCCCTGCTTCAATATCCGTAGCAATTCCAAAGTGTTGAATCCCTGTCTTCTCATAGAGGATTAAACCGGCATTCTTAAACTCAGAAGCGATGTATTTTCCCATGATAACATCTTCAGGAGTCCCTGGATATCGACCTTTTAACTCATCAGATGCCAGGTATGCGATGTGGTCTTCGATCTCCAGAGTGGTTATTTCCTTCTCAAAACGGGGTTGACAGGAAATAACAGAGCCAAATAATATGGTGAATAAAGCTATTCTAATCATGAGTAAGTATTTGTTATACAGGAATATAGTTTATTTTTTTACACTGAATCAAAAGAGCCGAAAGATACGATTTATTCTTTTTTCCCGCTAAAAACTTGACATGAATTGCGAAATGATTTACATTTACGAAGTGGTTTGACGAATATGTTAAACGGATATGTAAAATTTTAACAAGAGCGCAAATGACACTCAATACAGAAACAGAAAAGAAAATTATTTCTTCAGCAGAAAAGCTATTCTTCCAGAAGGGCAAGGCGGGTACTTCTATGCAGGACATTGCAGATGATGCCGGAATAAACCGAACCCTTCTGAACTACTATTTCAGAAGCAAGGATCAACTCTTTGAAGCAGTGTTCAAGAATGCCATGACAAGCTTTGTACCCAGTGTGGCCGCTATGTTGAACTCCGAAATGAACTTTGAAGATTATGCTTCTGCGATGATTGAAACCATTATAGATGCCATGCTTGAGAATCCACAGATTCCCATTTTTGTATTGCAGGAGCTCTCCTCCAATCCAACCCGGATGCCAGAGCTCATAAAAGAAATGGGCATTGATCCAGTTATTGCAATTGGGAAAATGGAGAAGGATAGAAAAGATGGAAGAGCAGGTGGGATGGATCCCAGGCAGCTTATAATGAGTATTTTAAGTCTTTGTATCTTTCCTTTTGCTGCACGCTCTGTGATCACTGGAATCCTCTACAAGGGGGACAATGACCAATATATAGAAGCCATGAAGCAGCGCAAACAAATACTGCCACCCCTGGTGAAGCAGTTTATGATTAAATCGACACATGATGAGAACTAAAACAGCACTCCTATTTCTTCTTTTCACGGGAGGCCTGATGGCCCAGGAACGTATTACCCTTTTTGAATGCCACGAAAAGGCCATCGAAAATGCGCCCAGACTCAAGGACCGTGAGATTATCCAGCAAATTGGCGACCTGAAGACTGATCAGGCAGGAACAAATTGGTATCCTTCCCTGGATCTAAATGGGAAGGTGAGTTACCAATCCGATGTGGTGACAGTTACCCTGGCCAACTCCGACATTCCGGTAAAGTTTCCTGAAGTGCCCCATGATCAATATGGATTAAATGTGGATATCTCCCAGACCCTGTATGATGGCGGAATGACCAGACAAATGAAAATGTACGAGCAAGCTGCCACGGCTGCTGACATTCAACAGGTTGAAGTGGATTTGTATGGCCTGAAAGGGAAGGTAAATCAATTCTACTTTGCCATACTCGCCACACAGGAAAATAACAAAAACCTGGAAGTTCACCTTGAAAATCTGCATGCCAGGCTTAAAGTCGTGGAGATGGCCTTTGAGAATGGGACCATCGTTGAATCGGAACTGAAAGTCGTCAAGGTTGAAATATTGAAAGTAAGACAGTCGATGTTGGAGGTGGAGGCTCGAAGGAAATCCTATTTTGAGGCCCTCAATGTTCTGTGCGGGATGCAATTCGATGTGAATACCGAGCTGGAAAGACCCATATTCGGAGAGGTGGCAGAAGAAGAAGTAAACCGTCCTGAATACCATCTCTTCGATTTGAAAGATGCCTCCATGGAGGCCGGGAAAGAGCTTATTTCAAAAAAGAGGATGCCAGTCCTTTTTGCATTCGGCCAGACAGGTTATGGCAAACCTGGGTACAATATGATGAGTGATAAGTGGGATTATTACTACATGGTGGGAGCCGGATTGCGTTGGAATATTTGGGACTGGAACAGCACAAACCGGGAACGCCAGGTAATTGAACATCAACAATCCATATTGCAGAACCAGAGGACCAGCTTCGACAAAGAGCTGGAATCACTCCGGGTTCAGGAAGTGGCTAAAATCGAGCAGTACAAGAAATCCATGAAACTGGAGGAAGAGGTTTTGCAGCTGCAGATAGAGATATCGGAACAGGCTGCGTATCAATTGGAAAATGGAACCATTACCGCCACCGATTACATCACCGAACTCAATAAGGAGAGCATTGCACGCATTAACCTGGCCATGCATGAGGTCAATTTGATGAAATCCATTGCAAACTATCTGAACATACAGGGAAATCTTTAAAAATATATAAGATGAAGTACTTAAAATTCATAGCATTTACTGCATTAACTGTTTTGTTGGCTTGCCAAAACCAGGAGGGTCAGGCCGATGCTTATGGCAACTTCGAAGCCATTGAAGTAATTATAGCGGCCGAAACTCAGGGTAGAATAGAGTCATTTGATCCCATGGAAGGGGATCTGCTGGAAGAAGGTCAGGTGGTGGTGGCCATCGATACAATTCAACTTCATTTAAAAAAGGCTCAGCTTCAATCGGGTGAGGCCTCACTGAACGCCAGGATTTTTACCCTGGAAGCCCAGGTCAGGGCCAACAGGGTTCAGCTTAATAACCAGGAGAGGGAGAAGCAGAGAATTGATAAACTGATTGAAGGTGGAGCCGCTACTTCCAAACAACAGGACGACATGGAGGGTCAAATCGAGCTGTTAAAGGCCCAGATTGTTGCACTGGAATCTCAAAAAGCATCCGTTTTTGCAGAGCGAAATACCCTGAAGGTGCAAATCGAGCAGGTGGAGGACCAGATGGCCAGAAGTATGATCAGAAACCCTAAGGAGGGAGTGATGCTAAGCAAATACAAGGAGCAGGGTGAGATAGCTGCACCCGGACAATCGCTTTACAAGATGGCCAATATGGACGAATTAATTCTAAGGGCCTATTTGTCAGGAGATCAGCTGTCTGAGGTGGTGGCGGGCAATTCAGTAAAAGTGATGTTCGACGGAGCCGGTGGAATGGAAGAGAGAACAGGTGTTGTAAGCTGGATTTCACCCCGTGCGGAGTTTACTCCCAAGATCATTCAGACCAGGGAGGAGAGGGTGAACCTGGTGTATGCCATTAAGGTGAGGGTGCCCAATGATGGCAGCCTGAAGATAGGTATGCCCGGTGAAGTGGTGTTTTAATAAGATGCTAGCCCTATGTCGCTGATTATAGACCATATAGACAAGTCCTACGATGCCGTACAGGCCCTCAGTCAGGTTGATTTCGAGGTGAAGGACGGGGAGCTGTTTGGATTGATTGGTCCTGATGGGGCCGGCAAATCGACGCTATTTCGCATCATGGCCTCACTGGTGATACCCGATGCAGGACGCTGCCTGATGCATGGTTTTGATGTGGTAAAAGATTACCGCGAAGTAAGAAAGATTATTGGGTATATGCCGGGTCGTTTCTCGCTCTATATGGACCTGTCGGTGGAGGAGAACCTGGCCTTTTATGCCCGTGTTTTTGGAACCAGCATCGAAGAAAACTATGAACTGATCCGTGATGTGTACGAACAGATTGCTCCCTTTAAGAAGCGACTGGCAGGAAAGCTCTCCGGTGGGATGAAGCAGAAACTGGCACTCTCCTGTGCACTTATTCACAGGCCAGAGATATTGATTCTGGACGAACCCACTACCGGTGTGGATGCGGTAAGCCGCATGGAATTCTGGGACCTGCTCAAGAAGATTCAGAAAGAAGGGATTACCATCGTTGTCTCCACGCCCTATATGGATGAGGCAGAAATGTGCGACCGTGTAGGTCTGATCCAAAAGGGGAAGCTATTGGAAATCACAGATCCTTCGAAGCCCTATAAGAGTGATGAGACACACCTCTTTTCTCTAAGAAGCAACAGCGGAGTATACACTTACCTGGAGCGGGTAAGGGGCATGGAGGGGTGCAAACACGCCTGGCTCTTTGGAGATCAGCTCCATGTGACCCTTCATTCTGAAGGAGATGTGGTTCAGGTAAAATCAATTCTGGACGGATGGGGGGATTCCTCCATAGAGTGGAAAAAGATCACACCTTCGGTGGAGGACCGTTTTATGGGATTGATTGAGCAGGAGAGCCTGGAGCAAATGAACAATGGAGAGCCGATCGAATGAGTGAGCGCGAACATATCATAGAGGTTAAAGATATGGTGAAGAAGTTTGGATCCTTTACCGCCAATGACCGCCTTACCTTTCATGTGGAGAAGGGAGAGATATTTGGTTTCCTGGGTGCAAACGGGGCAGGGAAGACTACCGCCATCCGAATTCTTTGCGGTCTTTCCTATCCCACCTCCGGGGAGATACATGTGGCAGGACATGATGTCTATCGGGAAAGGGAAAGGATCAAGAAAAAGATCGGGTACATGTCTCAGAAATTCTCGCTCTACGAGGATCTTTCAGTCTCTGAGAATATTCACCTCTATGCCGGTATCTACGGACTGGGGAGAAAACAGATTGTCTCCCGGGAAGAGCAGTTGCTTGAGAGACTGGGTCTAACCCATATCCGCAGCAGGCTTATTAAAGACATTCCATTGGGATGGAAGCAGAAACTGGCATTTTCTGTGGCCATTTTTCATCAACCGGCCGTTGTTTTCCTGGATGAACCTACCGGCGGAGTGGATCCCATTACCCGAAGACAGTTCTGGGAGATGATTCATGATGCTACTGAAGAGGGAATCACTGTTTTTGTGACCACTCATTATATGGATGAAGCAGAGTATTGCGACCGGGTCTCGATTATGGTGGATGGCAGAATTGATGCCCTGGATACACCTGCAGCACTGAAGCGGCGGTATGAATCGAAAAATATGAATGAAGTCTTTTTAAAACTGGCCCGATCATGATACGCTTTTTTGGATTTGTAAAAAAGGAGTTTCAGCACATCTTCCGGGATAAGCGTACCCTACTGATCCTCTTCGGGCTTCCCATCGTTATGATCATTCTTTTTGGCTTTGTGGTAACCACCGAAATCAAGGATGTGGAAGTTGGGATCTGGGACCGGTCCATGGACCAGGTATCCATCAGGGCCACACAGAAGATATTTTCATCAGGATACTTTGTACCGGCCGGGTACATTGATCATGAAGAGGAGATTGGGGAGCTGTTCAGAAGTGGAAAGGCCAAAGTTTTGGTGGTCTTTGAGGAAGACTTTGAAAGGTCTCTGCTGCGAGAGAACAGAGCCTCCATTAATCTGATTACCGACGCTTCAGATGTCAATTCTGCTCAAATGTCATTGACCTATCTTCAGGGTGTTCTGATGAACTACTTTCAATCCATGAACCCCGATGTTCAGATGCCCTGGACGGTGAATGTGGAATCCAGAATGTTCTACAACGAAGAGATGAAAGGGGTCTATATGTTCGTACCCGGATTGATGGCCATGATTCTGATGCTTATATCTGCCCTGATGACTTCTGTCACCATCGTGAGGGAGAAGGAGTTCGGGACCATGGAACTGCTGCTGGCATCACCCCTAAAACCCAGGGAGATTATCCTGGGAAAAGTGACACCCTATGTGTTTCTATCCTTTGTAAATGCCATGACTATTGTCCTTCTTGGTTTCCTGGTATTTGATGTGCCGGTGTTGGGAAGCATGTGGCTGCTGATGGGGGAGTGCATGCTCTTTATCACCCTGGCCCTCTCATTGGGGGTGTTGATTTCCACCACTGCCAAGACGCAGCAAGTGGCCATGTTTATGAGTTTGCTGGGATTGATGCTCCCCACCATCCTGTTATCCGGCTTTATTTTTCCCATTGATAACATGCCCAAGGTCTTGCAGTGGTTCTCTGCCCTTATGCCACCCCGCTGGTTTATTGTGATCGTGAAGAATATTATGCTGAAGGGGACAGGATTGGCCTTTATCTGGAAGGAGACCCTGATTTTGCTGGGAATGACCCTCTTCTTTATCCTGGCCTCGGTCAGGCGGTTCCAAATCAGATTGAATTAGGCAAAGAGATATGAGGATATTAGCCACACTACTGGTCAAAGAGTTTAAGCAAATCTTCCGGAACAAGTTGATACTTCCCTTTATATTTGTGGTTCCTGTAGTACAGATGATCCTGCTGACCTATGCGGCCAGCCTGGAGATGAAAGGGATCACTATGGCGGTGGTGGACCAGGATCATTCTCAGGCATCCCGCCTGCTAATCTCCCGCTTCGAAGCATCCCCCTTCTTTGAGATTAACCTGGCCACCAGCGATTACAAGGAGGCGGAAAGAGAATTGACCAGCGATCATGTGGATGTGATTCTCCATATGCGGCGCGATTTTGAGAAAGGCCTCTACAGTGAAAAAGAGACAGACCTTCAGCTGGTGATTAATGCCATTAATGCCACAGAGGCCGGATTGATTAACGCCTATTGCACTCAGATCATTACTGATTTCAATGGCCAGGTGCGCACAGAATGGTTTGGACAGGATGGTGTGGGCCGCATCACCGACCTTGAGATTATTCCCAGTTACTGGTACAATCCCTTGCTCGATTTTAAAATCTATATGTTTTCGGGGATTCTGGTCATCATTGTAACCCTGATCGGGATGTTGCTTACTGCGCTTAACCTGGTAAGAGAGAAGGAGATGGGGACCACCGAACAGATCAATGTCACCCCAATCCGGAAATACCAGTTTATCATGGCAAAACTGATTCCCTTTATGCTTATTGCACTTTTTGAACTGGCATTCGGATTGCTTATTGGCAGACTCCTGTTCGGACTGCCCATTGTGGGTAGTCTTGGCCTCCTCTTCCTGTTTACCTGTGTATACTTGCTGGCGGTGCTTGGGATCGGACTTTTCCTCTCTACCATATCTAATACCCAGCAGCAGCTGATTTATATGGTTTTTTTCTTCATGCTCACTTTTATTCTGATGAGCGGGGTCTTTACTCCGGCCGATAGCATGCCCAACTGGGCCCAAAAGGTCAACCTGGCCAATCCGGCGGCCTATTTTATGAAGGTGATTCGCATGATCTTGCTAAAGGGTTCAGATTTCAGGGATATCAGCCGCGAGTTCTACAGCCTCTGTATCTATGCTGTACTGATACTAACGCTTGCCATTACAAACTATCGGAAAACTACCTGAGTAATTCCTCGAAGATCTTATAGGTAGCCTTAGAATCCCAGTTGGCAGCACCTGTTTTTTTAGATACGATTCTTCCATCCTTTGAGATGATAAATGTGGTGGGAAGTGCCCTGTGATTAAATACTTCAGGAGTTTTTGGGCCCAGATAGAAAACGGGTAACTTGTATCCATGTTTATCCATAAAGGCTTCTACCACTGAGGGTTCCTGGTTAGTTACCAGAACGAAAGCAACCTGGTCTCCATATTTCTCATAGGCCCTTTGGATCTCAGGCAACTCAGCTACACAAGGAGGACACCAGGTAGCCCAGAAATTCAGAAAAATAACCTTCTCCCGAAGATCACTGAAGTAGAAAGGTTCATCGGCAGACCAGGCCAGGGTCCAATTGTAATCAAGATCGTGCAATTGTTGTTGATTTTCATCTTTTTCGATTCCAGGATTCTTAACATTCAGCATAAGCTTATTGACTGAAGTGGAAATCACTTTTCTGGGTCCAGGGATAATTAACAGGATCAGCAATAACCAGAAAAATATGTCTCCGGCCTTTTGCCATTTGGACCTGGTTTCTTTCCATTTGCTGAATCTCTCTTTTAGTGTAGCCATATTTGGGATGTTTAAATGCAAATATAGTTTTTCCCTTTTCCTTTGAGCAAGTTTCTTATATTTGTTTGGCTAAAAGGTACGGCATGCTCAAAAAGGTCAAGAATTTCTTTCAAGACGATCTCTGGTCACACGACCTTACTTCCAAATCACGTCGCAGGGCATTTCTGATCACCCAATCACGTATTTACATATCTGGCATTTAAGGGATTTTTCGAGGACAGGGCTACTGTTAAGGCTGCGGCTCTTACCTATTTTACCATGCTCTCCATTGTACCGGTATTTGCCATATTATTCGCTATTTCCCGGAATTTTGGGTTTGAGGACCGGGTGCAATCCATTGTGGGCAGATTGGTTGTCAACATTAACATGGAGGGGCAGGAAAATATGATCATGGAAAAACTGACCAGTCTAATTGACCGCCTTCTACTAAATGTAAAAAGTGGCGTCGTGGCAAGTATTGGGGGTGTCATACTTTTCTGGTCGGTGATCCAGGTACTGAATAATATCGAAGCATCCTTAAATGATATCTGGCAGATCCGAAAACCCCGAAGCCCCATTAGAAAGTTTTCCGACTATATGGCCATCATGATTCTGAGTCCCTTTGCCATTGGTCTTTCTGGGAGTTTTATGGTAAAAATTAAATCTGCGGCCGACCAATTTGAATACTTAAAGCCATTGGTTGTATCATTGATTAAAATTGTGCCATTTGTCTCCATGTGGATTCTCTTTACCATTTTATATATTGTGATGCCCAACACCAAGGTGAAATTTAAATATGCCCTTATCGCAGGAATTTTTGCGGGTACGGTGGCCGTATTTTTCCAGATGTTGTATCAGAACTTGCAAATTGGGGTATGGCGCATGAATACACTCTATGGAGGTATTGCCATCATTCCCCTGTTTCTATTGTGGCTGCAGATTACCTGGCTTATCGTACTTATGGGTGCCGAGATCTCTTTTGCTTACCAGAATATTGATAACTATGAGTTTGAAGAGAATGCCCTGAATTTAAGTCATAACAACAAACGGATTCTAACGCTGCTCATCTCGTACCACATAATCAGAAATTTTGAGGATGGAGGGAAACCCTGGAACAGTGATGTCATCAGTCACAGGCTGGGGATTCCGCTCAGGTTGGTGAACGAGCTGGTGTATGAGCTAGTTACGGCAGGCATACTGGCGGAGCTATCTGCAGATAATCCCAAAGACCGTTCTTATCAGCCTGCGGTGGATATAAACAGAATAACTGTGGAGTATGTGTACAGCCAGATGGAGCTGATGGGGGGGGACAGACTGGTGGTAACCGAGTCGGATGAATTGGGCCGAATAACCAGAATTCATGAGCATATTTTGCATTCCATCAGGGAGTCACCATCAAATATCCTGGTAAAGGATATCTAGGGCAACTATCAGTTCGAAAGCGTAACGGGCCATTTAACAATATATTAATCATTGATAGCCCTTGGAATATGCAAATTATTAGTTAATATTGCACTACATTTTTGAGAAAATGAGGAATTACAGGCATAGTGTTCAGCATCACCATCACCACGTGAATGGATAGAACGCTGTGCAGTTAATGTAACCCAAAAAATACTTGATGTTAGGTTTGCAGATACTGCAGACCTTTTTTTGTTTATGAGAAAATATAAGAAATGGATAAGATCAGAATTGCCATACAAAAATCAGGCAGGCTCAGTGAGAAATCGCTAAACCTGTTAAAGGAAGCCGGGATCACGCTGAATAATGGTTCCAGAAAATTGAGATCTGTGGCTCAATCATTCCCTCTGGAGGTGATCTACCTCAGAGATGACGATATTCCCCAGTATGTGGAGGATGGAGTGGCGGATATTGGAATCGTAGGAGAGAACGAGTTCGCAGAAAAATCTTGCCAGGTTGATCTGATTGAGCGCCTGGGTTATTCGAGGTGCCGACTCTCCTTAGCAGTCCCTAAATCCGAATCCTACGATGGGCTCCAAAACCTGGAGGGCAAGAGAATTGCTACTTCATACCCCGTTATTCTTAAGAACTACCTGGACGAGCATGGGGTAAGCGCAGATGTACATATGCTAAGTGGTTCGGTTGAACTGGCTCCCTCCATAGGAGTAGCAGATGCCATTTTTGATATTGTAAGCTCCGGCAGTACCTTGATCAGCAATGGATTGAAAGAAGTGGAGGTGATTATGAAGTCAGAGGCTGTGATTATTGCCAACCGAAACATGGAGGAGGGAGTTACAGCCATACTGAATGATTTAATATTCCGAATTAGGAGTGTGCTTGCCGCTTCCAACAACAAATACATCTTATTGAATGCTCCCAACGACAATCTACAGAAGATTATCGATGTAATTCCTGGTATGAAGAGCCCTACAGTGATGCCACTTGCGGAAGAGGGGTGGAGTTCGGTTCATTCTGTTTTGAATGAAAAAACTTTCTGGGGAGTGATTGATAACCTTCGAGAACTTGGTGCCCAGGGAATTCTGGTAATCCCCATAGAGAAAATGATTGTTTGAAAAAAGTTGATACCCCATGAATATATTACGTTATCCGGAAAAAGAGAGTTGGCAGGGTCTGCTTATGAGACCTCAACTGAATCATGCCTCTCTGGAGGACCAGGTCCAGAATATTATTTCCCATGTGGCGAAAAAGGGCGATCGTGCCGTTAAAGAGTATACCCTGCAGTACGATGGCTTTGAGCCAGAGGCCCTGGAAGTACCTGTTGAAGAGATTCGTACAGCAGGTGAACAAGTAAGTAAATCATTGAAAAAGGCCATAGAAGAGGCGTACTGGAACATCCAGACTTTCCATAAGAAACAGCTTCATCACATAGAAACCATTGTGACCACTGCCGGGGTTCGTTGCTGGCAGAAGCCTGTACCCATCAATAAGGTAGGCCTCTATATTCCGGGTGGATCGGCACCCTTGCTTTCCACCGTGCTGATGCTGGGTATTCCGGCTAAAATCGCCGGTTGTTCCGAGGTGATCCTGTGTACACCTCCGGGGGAAGGGGGCCATGTGAGCCCTGCCATCCTTTATATTGCTGATCTGCTTGGTATCCACAGGGTGTTCAGCGTGGGAGGAGTGCAGGCCATCGCAGCCATGGCTCATGGAACCGAAACGATACCAGCGGTGAATAAAATATTTGGTCCGGGAAACCAGTATGTAACCATGGCCAAACAGATTGTAAGCAGGGAAACGGTAGCCATCGACATGCCTGCTGGTCCTTCTGAGCTGGCTGTTGTTGCAGATGCAACTTCAAATCCAGCCTTTATAGCTTCAGATCTGCTTTCTCAGGCTGAACACGGACCCGATAGCCAGGTTTTGCTGTTGACAGACTCGGGGAATATGATCGACCGTGTAAAGGCCGAATTGAAAGTTCAACTGGCTGATCTCCCCAGGAAGGATATTGCTTCCGAGGCTCTGAATAACAGTAAGATGGTCCTATTAAAAAATCAGGATGAGGTTTTGGAGATGGTCAACATGTATGCGCCCGAACACCTGATCATTGTCACAGAGAACTATGGAGAATTGGCCGAAGAGGTTGTGAATGCAGGATCGGTATTCCTGGGTAACTATACACCCGAGAGCGCGGGTGACTATGCCTCGGGAACCAATCATACCCTGCCCACCAACGGATGGGCCCATGCTTACAGTGGGATAAATATGGATAGCTTCTATAAAAAAATAACCTTCCAGGAGATCAGCAAGTATGGACTGCACAACATTGGTGATGCCATTATGACCATGGCAGAAGCTGAACAGCTGCAGGCCCATAGCAATGCGGTCTCTATCAGGTTAAGGTCAAACAACAATGAGTGAGGATTTTAACATACACGCTCTGGTGAGGGATAACATCCTGAAACTTCAGCCCTATTCTTCGGCAAGGGACGAATTCTCGGGCAGTGCATCCGTATTTTTGGATGCCAATGAGAATCCCCACAATGCCCCTCTTAACAGGTATCCGGATCCACAGCAGAAAAAGCTGAAGAAGTTGATCGCAGGGATCAAAGAGATTCCCCTGGATTCCATATTTCTGGGCAATGGAAGTGATGAGGGAATAGACCTTTTATTCAGAGTATTCTGTGAACCGGGGAGAGACAATGTGGTGACAGTAGATCCCACCTATGGGATGTATGGGGTTTGTGCTCAAATAAATGATATTGAGCGAAAAAGCGTTCTGCTAAAGGAGGATTTCAGCCTCGACCCCCAATCGGTTCTTGAGGCCTTAGATGACAGGACAAAGCTGATTTTCCTCTGTTCTCCCAACAATCCCACAGCCAATGTTCTGAATCGCAAGGCCATGCTCCAAATTCTTGAGCATGCAAGTTGCCTGGTTGTTGTAGACGAGGCTTATATAGATTTCAGTGAGGATCCAGGGTTGCTTTCCATGGTTCCGGAAATTAAAAACCTGGTTATTTTACAGACACTTTCAAAAGCCTGGGGATTGGCTGGCATACGTTTGGGAATGGTCTTTGCCCACCCTGAAGTCATAGGCTATCTTTCAGGTGTAAAGTATCCCTATAACATAAACTCCCTCACCATAGAGTCTGCCACGAAACAACTTGCAGACCTGCAGCTGAGCGCCAATTGGATTGCACGCATCCTGGAGGAACGAAAAAAATTGGCCGGGCAATTGCCTGCCTATAGTTTTGTGAGGAGGATCTACCCCTCGGATGCAAATTTCCTGCTGGTAAAAATGGACAATCCGGGGAGTGTGTATAAATTTCTGATGGATCAGGGAATTATAGTCAGGGACCGTTCATCTGTCCCACTCTGTGAAGGCTGTTTGCGCATTACTGTGGGAACTGAGGCAGAAAACGAGCGGCTTTTGGAGGCATTGTCGGAATACGATCAACTACCAAATAAAAATTATTCCCCATGAAAAGAGTCATTTTCCTGGACCGCGATGGTACTTTAATCAAGGAGCCGCCAGATGATTACCAGGTGGATTCCCTGGAGAAACTGGAGTTTCTCCCAGGTGTATTCCGGAATCTCCATAAATTAAGGAATTTCACAGATTATGAATTGGTGATTGTCTCCAACCAGGATGGAATGGGCACTTCTTCCTTTCCGGAAGCCGATTTCAGACTTCCCCATGAAAAATTCATCACTGCCTTTCGAAATGAAGGGGTTGAATTTGATGCGGTTTTTTTGGATCCTTCCATGCCAGAAGATAATTCTCCTGACCGAAAACCTTCAACAGGGATGCTAAAAGGTTATATGAAAGGTGATTATGACCTGGAGAGGTCTATGGTGATCGGGGATCGGATCACAGATATACAACTGGCTAAAAACCTGGGTGCAAAAGCTATTTTTTATGGAAAAGAGGAGGTAAAGGAAGAGCTTGAAGAACAAGGCCTGCTCGACCAGCTTCTACTCATCAGTGATGACTGGGATCAGATTTACAGCTTTATCCGGTCTGACTTACGCAGTAGCAAGGTAACCAGACAAACCGGTGAAACAGAGATTCTTGTGGAGCTTTCCCTGGATGGAGAAGGCAAAACCGATATATCCACGGGACTAGGATTTTTTGATCACATGCTTGATCAGCTGGGACGTCACGGAGGACTGGATTTAAAGGTGAAAGCCAGGGGTGATCTGCATGTGGATGAGCACCACACCGTTGAGGATACAGCACTTACCCTGGGGCAGGCAATCTCCGAAGCACTCGGGAGCAAAAGGGGAATCGAGCGATATGCATTTGTTTTGCCCATGGATGACTCTCTGGCCCGTGTAGCCATCGATTTTGGGGGCAGACCCTGGATCGAGTGGAATGTGGATTTTAAAAGGGAGAAAATCGGGGACCTGCCCACCGAGATGTTTTTTCACTTCTTCAAAAGTTTCTCAGATGCAGCAAACTGTAATCTGAATATTGAAGCAAGCGGTAGCAATGAACATCATAAAATCGAATCCATTTTTAAAGGTTTTGCAAAAGCACTGGGAAAAGCTGTTAAGTTGGATCCCGATAACAACAGTTTGCCAACTACCAAAGGGAAGTTATAGTAGATAGTGGATAGTGGTTAGTGGATAGTGGTTAGTGGATAGTGGATAGTGGATAGTGGATAGTGAGTATAGTGGATAGTGGATAGTGGATAGTGGATAGTGGATAGTAGTTAGTGGATAGTGGATAGTGGTTAGTAGGTAGTAAAAAAAATTTAGGATGAGATGGGGGTTGCGATAATAAAATACAATGCGGGGAATATCAGGTCGGTGGATCATGCACTGAAGAGACTTGGCGTAAACGCCCAAATAACTGATGATCCCGAGGCCATTCAATCGGCTGAGAAGGTGATCTTCCCTGGTGTTGGTGAGGCAAATACTACAATGAAATACCTGAAGGAGAGGGGAATGGATAAACTGATTTCAGGTCTAAAACAGCCGGTACTGGGCATATGCCTGGGCCAGCAGCTGATGTGTAGCTGGTCGGAGGAGAGTGATACAGAATGTATAGGGATCTTTGATACAGAGGTGAAACTCTTTCCAGATCAGGGACTGAAAGTACCTCACATGGGATGGAACAGCCTGGAGAGTGTAAAAGGAGATCTTTTCCATAAAACCATGGTGGGGAGTTATGTGTACTTTGTCCATTCATACTATGTCCCTGTTTGTCCGGACACAGCTGCAACCACCCATTACATGTTGCCATTCAGTGCAGCCATGCAGAAGGGTAATTTCTATGCAACCCAGTTCCATCCTGAAAAAAGTGGAGAGCCCGGAGAGGCCATCCTTTCAAATTTCCTGAAACTATGATAGAGATAATCCCTGCCATCGATATTATTGAAGGGAAGTGTGTCAGGCTCTCCCAGGGCGATTACACCCGAAAGCGGGAGTATGGAGATCCACTGGAAATGGCGATACAGTTTGAGGATCATGGAATCAGGCGTCTGCACCTGGTGGATCTGGATGGAGCCAGGGAGAAACGACTTGTAAACCACCGGATTCTCGAGAAGATAGCCGCCCGTACCGGGCTGGTGATTGATACAGGGGGTGGACTCAGAACCATTGAGGACGTTCGCATTGCCTTTGAATCGGGCGCCCATATGGTAACCGGGGGAAGTGTGGCTGTTAAGGACAGGGATGAGTTTATCAGTTGGCTTGAAGAGTACGGACCGGAGCGAATTATTCTTGGAGCTGATTATAAACAGGGTAAGATTGCTGTTTCTGGCTGGTTTGAGAAAACATCCCTCGACCTGATGGGATTTATTGCGGATTACCGTGAAATCGGAATATCTATGGCCATCTGCACCGATATAGACAAAGATGGAATGCTCGAAGGGCCCTCCATGGAGACTTACCTGGAGATCAAAAAAGAACACGAACCTCTCTATTTAATTGCAAGTGGAGGAATAAGTGGGATGGAGGATATTGAGAAACTTGTAGAAGGAGGAATAGAGGGAGTTATTGTGGGCAAAGCCATTTATGAAAATAAGATAAGCCTGCAAACCCTTGAATCATTTATACTTAAGAACAGTTAACCATGCTGGCTAAACGAATCATACCCTGCCTTGATATCAGGAACGGTAAAACCGTAAAGGGGATCAATTTCGAGAATGTGGTGGATGTGGGGGACCCGGTTGAACTTGGAGCCAGGTATGCTTTAGATGGCGCCGATGAGCTGGTCTACCTGGATATTACAGCTACTCATGAGGGCCGAAAACTGTTTTCGGACCTGGTCCTGAGAATATCTGAACATCTGAATATTCCTTTTACTGTGGGAGGAGGCATCGACAGGGTAGAGGATGCTGATATCCTTCTGTCTGCCGGGGCTGATAAGGTCTCCATCAACTCTTCAGCAGTTAGGGATCCTGGATTGATCAATCGAATTGCCAGGGCGTTTGGAAACCAGTTTGTGGTTGTGGCCATTGATGCCCAGTTTAAGGATGGGAGATGGACTGTATTTGTAAATGGGGGAAGGATCGCCACAGATAAAGAGTTATTTAGCTGGGCCACAGAGGCTCAGGAGCGGGGGGCAGGAGAAATTCTCTTCACCTCAATGAATCACGATGGCACCAAGAATGGATATGCCTGTGAAGCACTAAAGAAACTATCCACCCAGCTTTCTATTCCAGTTATTGCTTCAGGAGGCGCAGGGGAAAAGGAGCACTTTGTGGATGTTTTTGAAGAGGGTAAGGCCGATGCTGCCCTTGCAGCAAGTATCTTTCATTACAATGAAATTCCCATACCCGAATTAAAAGAGTACCTTAAAAAAAACAATGTTATTGTCAGATAAAATGGATTTTGAAAAATTAAACGGACTCATCCCTGCCATCATACAGGATTACCAGACAAACAGGGTGCTGATGCTTGGATTTATGAATCAGGAAGCATATGAGAAGACAAAGAAAGAGGGAAAAGTGACCTTTTTCAGTCGGACCAAGAAGAGGTTATGGACCAAGGGGGAGGAGAGTGGTAACTTTCTGCATGTGGTGGAGACCTTTGCCGATTGTGACAACGATACGCTGCTTATCAAAGCCAGGCCCGATGGACCGGTATGTCACACTGGAAACGAAACCTGCTTTGAAAAGGATCAGGCATCCGGACTCTCATTCATAGGAAGTCTTCAGCAACTTATTGACGACAGGAACAGGGAGCGTCCTGAAGGTTCCTATACCACTTCGCTCTTTGAGAAAGGCATCAATAAGATGGCCCAGAAAGTAGGTGAGGAGGCCGTAGAGCTGGTCATAGAAGCCATGGATCATAACGACGATCTCTTTCTCAATGAAGCAGCCGATTTAACCTATCACCTGCTGGTGCTGCTATCAGCCAAAGGTTATGGAATAAATGATGTGGCCTCCATCCTGGAACAACGTCATAAATAGTGATCGGTGAATGGTGGGTGGTGATTGGGTAAATTTTTGCTATTTTCGTGGTTTGAAATTATAAATATTGAATTATGAGTAAAGCAGAAATACATACCGATAAAGGTGTGATGAAAGTTGAATTCTACGACAAGGATGCGCCCAAAACCGTAGAGAACTTCCTTACATTGTCAAAAAAGGGATACTACGACGGTCTCACCTTTCACCGGGTAATTCCCGATTTTGTGATCCAGGGTGGATGCCCGGACGGTACTGGAATGGGTGGCCCCGGGTATAACATTGATTGCGAACTGGATGGCGATAACCAATACCACGATCGCGGTGTTCTATCCATGGCTCATGCAGGAAGAAATACAGGAGGATCACAATTCTTTGTATGTCATTCCCGCACCAACACCAGTCACCTGGATCGCCAGCACACCTGTTTTGGAAAGGTGTATGAAGGTCTGGAAGTAATTGATGAGATCCGCCAGGGTGACAAAATTACAAAAGTGGTGGTTGAGGAGAATTAAATAATCCTCATTACCTGAACCATATTATAGCCGGTAGCCTTTGCGCTCCGGCTTTTTACATTAAAGGCTTTTGGGACTTACCTCATTAGCTCCTCTATATCTTCAATTTCCTTGGGTGCATACCTGGAGAGGTTGATGTTCCCATCCTCCGTGATCAGGATGTCATCCTCTATTCTCACACCAATGTGTATGTATTTTGCATACTCTGATTGCACCGCGTCCACAAATGCGGCGATCTCCAGGGAGTCAACTTCTGATTTATACATCTCATGAATCTGGTCCAATCCCTCCTCCCTGATGTAGACTCCTGGTTCAATGGTCAGCACCATACCGGGTTCCAATACCCTGCTTTCAACCTCCCTGGGAATACTTGATTTGCCTTGATAACTGTAGCGGGTGAGCCCTGTTTTACCCACATCGTGCACATCCAATCCCAGGTAATGGGAGAAGCCATGAATGGTGTAAAAATTGGACTGCCACTTTGCATCTGGATCTGTAATCAGGCCGAGCTGGCTCAGACCGTCTGTTATCACCTTCCTTGCCGCCAGCTGACCATCCAGAAATTCATTGCCAGGGATCATTTTATCAATAGCTGCCTGCTGCGCATCCAAAACCAGTTGATAGATGGCACGCTGCTCCTCTGTAAATGCCCCATTCACAGGAATCGTACGGGTGATATCGGCAGTATAGAATCCATATTCCGCTCCTATATCCATTAAGAGCAGATCCCCATCTTCCATTAATCTTGTATTGGGCTCATAATGCATGGTGGTGCTATTGGGTCCCGATCCTACAATGGAATTAAATCCAGGCATGGCCGAGCCATATTGCAAAAAGGTGCCCTCAATGATGGATTCCATTTCAAATTCATACCGACCTTCAGTGCACTCCTTCAAAACATTGGTGAGTGCTTTTGCTGTGATATTACATGCCTTTTGAAGACGATCCACCTCCATGGGGGCCTTTAGCACGCGCATTTCATTCAGTAGAGATGAAGCATCTTTAATATTCGGAAGGCCACTCTTCTCGGCCTTTTTACTTATTTCCTCATAAAACTGGCGATCGGTGCGATCCAGGTAGATGGAAGTACCCGTTTGCAGAAGGCTGTCAATGAATCCCATGTATTGGTGGTAGGAAAGTACGCTGTGTGGGCGATACAACTCTTTTATCTGATCTTCCGGCAGGTGCCCTCCTTCGTAGATCATGGACCTGATGCTCTGTGGTGGAAGGGTCAATGTAAAAGGGTTCTCCGATTCTGCACTTAGGATGAGGTAGGAACGTGGGGCGCTAAATCCTGTGAGGTAGTAGTAATTGTTGTTGGGCCGGAATTCATGCCGGTTGAAGCTATGTTGATCTGTGGATCTCAGAATAAGATATCCCTCTTTTAAAGAGTCAATTACATCAAAGCGGCGCATTTCGAAACTTTCCATCTGTGATGGCGTATATGAAAGATCGGAGGGGTCTATGTTGACAGGGATCACCCATGATCTTCCTCCGGGAGTATTGCACCCAGACAGTATTGAAATGAAAAAGAGAAGCGAATACATATTTTTCATACACAATGTGTTTTTCAAGCAATATGCAATATAAAAAAAGATTCGCTCAGATGGTGATCGGGAATATGCTAAACCTGCTATTCCTTACTGCTTCCCTGTCGCTTCTGAAGGCGCAGAAAATTCCCTTTCAGAATTACACCATTCAGAACGGATTGCCCCAGAATACAGTGAATGACATTGACCAGGACCAACAGGGATATATCTGGTTTGCCACCCAGGTCGGAGCTGCCAGGTTTGATGGCTATGACTTTGAATACTTCGACAGTTACAACGGTTTGCCGGATGATTATGTGAACTGTCTGATGGTGGATAAAGAGGGCAAAATTTGGATGGGAACTGAAAGCGGGATTGCGGTTTATAATGGAATGGGATTCTCCTATTATACAAAGGATGATGGTTTGATAAACAACCACATAGACGCTTTAACTGAAGATCTTGAAGGCAATATCTGGGTCACTACGGCCTATGGGTTGTCGGTAGTTACAAAGGATGGCATTATCTCACATTCCCAGGACAGTGCCCTGGTGGACAATTCAATCACAGATCTTTTCATTGATTCGCAGGGAAGGGTTCATGTGGCTACTTTTCCGGGTTTAACCCTGTTTGAGAGTCCGGATTCCTTCAGCATTCACTATGAAGATCAGATCATCAGGGACATTATTGAGACAGGCTCAAATGAGATTTGGTATGCCACCCAGGAGAATGGCATCATCGTTGTTTCCGATGGCCCAGAAAAATTTTTAACAGAGCAGGAGGGTTTAACAGACAGTACTGTATTCTCACTATTGGAAGATCATAAAGGGAGGATCTGGTGCGGAACCTTTAAAGAAGGCTTACTCTTATTCGAAGAGGGCAGGTTTCGCAAGGTTTTCATTGAAAACTCTGAGGACTTATATGTAGCCGAAATAATTGAAGATAGAGGGCATAGGATCTGGTTCCGCACATTTGAGGAAGGCATCTGGTTAAACAGCGAGGGTGCCTTTAGACACATCGATGTCTCTAATAATTTGGTGCACAATAATGTAACGGAGGTATTTGAAGATAAATATGGCAATATCTGGTTTGGAACCCTGGCCGGAGTATCGAAGTATGGGAGGGTGATATTTGAAATTTTTGATACGGATATGGGGCTGCCTGAAAACCATATTACTTCTGTTTACCGTGATTCCAGGGAGAGGATTTGGTTTGGGACCTATGGCTCACTCTTATATAAGGATCATGCCCAGACCTACATTTTGGACGAACGACATGGCTTCCCTTTAGATGCAATGCCACTCTCTTTTGCAGAGAACCGGAATGGCAATCTTTATATCGGAACCGATATGGGTCTCTACTCTTATGATGGCGATACCATTGAACGGATAGAACTGGATATACTGAATGACCTGATTAGTATAAATTGTATGCTTAATACTTCTGAAGTCGATTTATGGTGCGCCACCGACTCCGGAATTCTCATTCTTCATGATGAAAGGGGACGTTTCTTAGGACCCGATGATGGATTGGTGGATAAACAGGTGAATTCCATGGCGCTTTTCGGAAATCGGATTGCCTGTGCCACCGAAGGAGGAGTATCTGTATTTACACTTTCGGGGGATCATTTAGCCAGTTTTACCAGGGATGCCGGTCTTGACTCAGAGGTCTGTATCGATATTACTTTTGATGAATCAGGCAACATCTGGGTGGCCACAAGCCGGGGAATATACATGATCGGTGCAGATCTGAAATCAGTCCTTAAGGGCTACAATATGGAAAGTGGCTTAACATCCAATACAACCTACTTTGTGGAGTTCTCTGATAAACAAGACCTCTGGATTGGAACTGAAAGGGGAATAAATGTGATCAATTCAGTAGGAGGGGATATTGAATACTATGGAATAGAAGATGGGTTCTATCCACTGGAGACAAATGCAAGGGCTGTATCCAAAGGAGCCGGAGGTGCACTATGGATAGGGACCGTTGAGGGTCTGGTGGTCTACAATCCTTTGAATGACTATAAAGATCTGACTGCCCCCGATCTGATCCTTTTTCCTCCCGAAGTAGAAGGGGAGCCTATTGAGGAGAATCAAAGTTATAGTTTTTCTTCCAGGGGAGATCAGGATGTCCTGTTTTTGCCACACAATAAGAACTCGCTTAAATTCACTTATACATGCATTCATACGACCAGTCCGGGTCAGAACAGGTTTATGTATAAACTGGAAGGTTTTGATAGCGAATGGTCACTGCCAGTAAGTGACAGGTCGGTACCCTATGAAAGGCTGCCCATAGGTTCATATACCTTCAGGCTTAAAGCCTTTAACCTGGATGGAATTTCATCCGATCAAGAGGCCCGTTTCTCCTTTACCATCCAGCCTCCTATCTGGAAAACCACCTGGTTTATCATCCTGGAGGTCCTGACGGGTCTGCTGATGGTTTTTGGATTGATAAAAATCAGGGAAAGGCAGCTTATCCAGGAGAAGAGAGTCCTGGAAAGAAAGGTGAAAACTAGGACCAGGGAGATTGAAGACCAGAAGCTTGAGATAGAGCTCCAGCGAGACCATATTTTTCTTCAGAACAATGAGATCACCAGCAGCATTCATTATGCAAAAAGGATTCAGCAAGCGGTACTGCCTGGTAAGCATATTCTTGAAAAATCTTTGCCAGATCACTTTATCTTTTTTAAACCACGAGATATAGTTAGCGGGGATTTCTACTGGGTTGAGGAGAAAGAGAACCTGATCTTTATTTGTGCTGCCGACTGTACAGGCCATGGAGTTCCCGGGGCCTTTATGAGCCTCCTGGGCCTTACTTTCCTGAATGAGATTGTGAATAAGGATGGAGTTATACATGCGGACGAGATACTGAACATGTTAAGATCCTACATCATTAATTCCCTTTCAAATCAGGGAGAGTCGGAAGAAACAAAGGATGGGATGGATCTGGCCCTGGTGGTTATAGACCTGGATAAGGATCAAATGGAATTTGCCGGGGCCTATAATCCCCTTATTCTGATACGGGACAATGAACTTATTGAATATAAGGCTGATAAAATGCCAGTAGGGAAGCATATTGGGCCTGAGTCACCTTTCCGGAATCACCTAATTCCTCTTCAGGCAGGGGACATGATCTATATGTTTTCAGATGGATATCAGGATCAGTTTGGAGGAGAACGGGATGCCAAATATAAATCAAAGCCATTTAAAAAGTTGCTTCAGAGGATCAGCTCAAATCCGGCAAAGGTTCAGGCTGAACTATTAAACACTGAACTTGAAGCCTGGCAAGGGGATACCGAGCAGGTAGATGATATCCTTATTTTGGGATTTCGAAATGGGACTAAATACACTTAAAACTAAATAATCGTGAAACACGCCTTTCTATTCGTCATATTGTCAATGGCTCTTGCAAATCCCCAATCTGGTTACGGACAGAATCTGGTGGTAGGGAATTCAGATGTGATTGGTTATCCTGCCAGCAATCCGAATCATGCGTTTTTGCTGGAAGCAGACCACAATCGTTTCTACAGAATATCAAGCTCTAGCAACAACATTCCTATACATCCCTTTTTAAAGGATATTCAGGATTCAATTGGCTTAATCTTTTTTATTCAGTACGATGAACTTGGAAAACCCCTTGTATCAAATCATATAAAGGGTACATCCTATCCCAAAAATGCTTTCTCTTTTGAAGGGGGATTACATATGCTAGGAGGTGCGTACAATGATATAGATGCCAGCGGTCAGGGCATCCCCTTAAGAGATGCAAATTACCTGGAGTTTCTGGCCAGTTATGACCGTGACTGTAATTTGAAAAGCATCCGCAACATATGGAACCTGCCAAAATCTGTTTATCCAAATTCAGATGCAGCTCAGGATCCACGAGATGGTTCTATTTATCTGTATGGAACTAGCAGTCAGGATTTTCTGGAGTTGGATGGTTTCGGCCCTGTGGGTGAGAAATGGGGTGGGGCTTTTATATACCTGCTGAAATTCAACCCCGAGTTGAAGTTTGAATGGGCTTACACAGCCGGATTTAATACAGACACCATAGCAGGCTATTTTCCCGGGGGTGACTTGAGAGTAACTCCAGGTGTGAATGGAAATTTATTGCTTACCGGCACCTATTATTCCAATGGTTCAATGCCGCAATTTGGCAGTGATGCCCTGCCTTCTGTAGACAACGGACAGGGAGTGTTTGCCGTAGCAATTACTGAAGGAGGAGACCAAACCTGGATTCGGGCAGGTGAGAATCAAAACTGGGAATACAACGCCCGTATTGAGAAAGGTTTTTCCATGTCCAATGGAGATTTCCTCTTAACAGGAGCCACATCCTCCGGATATTTTAAACTGGGTGAAGCTGAGTTTATTTTTGAGGGTGGCCAGGGTTTTCAAAACCAATTTGTATTCCGGCTGGGACCCGATGGTTCTTTACGATGGTTGAAGCCACTTCCAGCCATGGGTAAAAGTGCAACCAAGAAGAAAAGCACCCAAATTGAGGATTTTAATCAGGATATCTATGCAGATGCAATCCTGTGGAATGAGGATGTGCTATATATGGCTGGCACTTACCAGAATCCATCTTTTGTAGTGGCTGATAAACCATTGCCGGTTATTTATAAGGAACAATTTTTCATCGCATCAATTAATCCCGAGGATGGGCGCGAGAATTGGGGTTATGGTTTCTCCTCCGACTATATCCAGTTGCATGGCTTTGATGTGGACAGAACCGGCCATGTTTCCATTATGGGATCATCCTCAGAAAAACAGGATTACAATGGAAATGTTCAGCTTACAGGTCCGGCAGCCAGGCTCATCTTTCATATGGGACTCGATTACCGGGGCAGGCTACTCTGGTATAACAACGCATTTCTTCAAAACCAGAACTTTCAGGTTCGCGGATCTGATCTCGAGGTACTACCCAATGGGGCCACCTTTGCTTCCATACAGGTTTCAGCCACCGAAAACCTGGATTTTGGTGATCAATCCCTTCTGGCCGACTTTCCCTATACCAATTGGCTGGTGGGTTTGAAAGCGACCATGAAATTATCGGGTGAAGTAAAGGATGAGTTGGGATCACCCATATATCCCGGCTACGTAAGAGCTTACCGATCGGCTCCCTCCAGAGCCTATCCTGTGATCGATTCTGTCCAGTTAAGCGACGCCGGAGCCTACCATTTCGATAAGCTTTATCCCGGAAACTATACCTTACAGGTAGTCCCAAATCGGGATATGTATCCGGATCTAACTCCATATTACCTGGGCAACCAACCTGTTTGGACAAGTGCTCAGTTTAATGACTTTGGTCCGACCTTCAATTCCACCCTCCTTCAATTTTCTATTCCAGCTGTTCCCGAACTTACCCCTGAAGATGGCAGCGGAAGTATATCCGGGAATGTCAGTTTTGAAGGTAATCTGAAGAGTACCATGGGACGTCCGGTTAAAAAAGCCTCAGTCATGCTTTTGAAGAAGGGCAGTAAGAAATCTACCAATGAAACAGGGGAATTATTAGGTTATTTTGAAACAGATGACCTGGGGAATTATCTATTTGAAAATATTCCCAACGGGGACTATATCCTTATAGTGGATATTACTGGGTTGCCTATGGTTCAGGTATATGAGGTCACTATTGAAGGCAGTAAGATAGTTTCAGGCCTGGATTACGAGGTAGGAACAGATGGTATTGATATGACAGGCTATGTGGGTGTGGAAGCTCTGAAAAAAGATGAGCTCCTTATATTTCCTAATCCGGGAGATGGAAAGATACTTATCAACTCCAACTCTCCTGGAGCGTATGAGGTCAGGGTGTATGGGACCGATGGAAGATTGGTGATCGCACCACTCCGATTGCAGATGCCCGGGCAAACGACACTTGATATTTCTCAGGAAGATCAGGGATTGTATCTTATCGTTCTGGATGGACCGGAAGAATCTATTTCGGTGAAGTATATCAAAAGGTAATCTGAAAAACACGGACTAAAAAAACAGGGATCCAACGTCCCGGTTTTTTTGTGTCCTGTAAAATTATATTCAGCTTAACTGAAGGAGTTGATCGTTGTTTTGATGATCTCCACACACTCCATCACCTGCTCCTCGGTAATTACCAGGGGTGGAGCAAACCTGATGATGTGCTCATGGGTGGGCTTGGCCAGAAGTCCGTTTTCCTTCAGGGCCATACATACATCCCATGCTGTCTTACCATTGGTGGGTTTGATTACAATGGCATTAAGCAAACCTTTTCCCCTTACAAGCTCGATCATGGGGGAGTCGATCTTGCGAAGCTCGGCCCTGAATATCTTACCTAAGCTTTCAGCACGCTCACACAGGTCCTCGTCTTTAATCACCTCAAGTGCTGCAATGGCTACTTTGGCAGCCACAGGGTTCCCACCGTAGGTGGACCCATGTTCACCCGGCTTAATGCATAGCATGATGTCGTCGTCGGCAAGCACTGCCGATACCGGGTAAACTCCTCCCGAGAGTGCTTTCCCAAGGATCAGGATATCAGCCCGTACCTCCTCATGATCACAGGCCAGCAATTTTCCTGTTCTGGCCAAACCGGTCTGCACCTCGTCTGCAATAAAAAGCACATTCTTCTCTTTGCAAAGTTCGTAGGCTTTACTGAGGAAACCTTCGTCGGGAACATATACCCCTGCCTCACCCTGGATGGGCTCCACCAGGAATCCGGCCACATTGGGATCTTCAAGCTCCCTGGCCAGTGCATCGGTATCGTTATAGGGGATGGTTACGAATCCCGGGGTATAGGGTCCGAATCCTCTGTAAGAATCAGGATCCGTGGACATGGAGATGATGGTGATGGTGCGGCCATGAAAGTTTCCTTCACAAACAATTATCTTTGCTTCATTTTCGGGAATCCCTTTCTTCTCGTAGCCCCATTTGCGGCAAAGTTTTAATGCAGTCTCATCACCTTCGGCACCCGAATTCATAGGCAGTACCTTATCATATCCAAAATAGCTGGTGATATATTCTTCGAATTCACCCAGCATGCTGTTATAAAATGCCCTGGAAGTAAGGGTCAGCTTAGAGGCCTGCTCTGTCATGGCACCCACAATTTTCGGGTGGCAGTGACCTTGATTAACAGCCGAGTATGCAGAGAGGAAATCGTAATACCTCCTGCCCTCTACGTCCCATACATACACCCCTTCTCCACGGTCTAGTACCACGGGAAGTGGGTGATAATTGTGCGCACCAAACTTGTCTTCTCGCTGGATGTAGTCTTTTGAATTCATAATCGATAACTGTTCTAAAAAAGTGAATAATAATATGAAGTGTTAAAGTTAATAAAACATATGTCACGCCTAACTGTTATATTACGTAATAATTGACATTCAAAGATTCAATAAAATGGACAAAGTACATGAACTAATAACCAAGCGCTGGAGTCCGGTCGCTTTTGATAGTCGCCCGGTGGAATATGACAAGATCCATCTTCTGTTTGATGCGGCCAAATGGGCCCCATCCGGCAGGAATGTACAACCCTGGCGATTTATCTTTGCCACCAGGGAAATGCCTGAATATGAGCTGCTTTTTAACCTACTGAGTGAAGGAAATAAAGCCTGGGCAAAAACAGCTCCTTTACTTGTACTGACTCTTGCCCAGAAGATATCAATCTACAAGAACCGTAGAAACCGCCTGGCCTCATACGAAGCTGGCATGGCTGTGGGAAACCTCCTTATCCAAGCTACATACATGGGACTTCAGGTTCACCAGATGGGAGGATATGATGACGAAAAAGCCAAAGAGGTACTGGTTATCCCTACCCGCTATGAACCCATGGCCATGATGGCCATTGGCTATAAAGGGGATATTTCTCAACTTCCTGAGGAACTCCATGATCGGGAAAAGAAAAAGAGAACCCGGATGGAAATCAGCAAATTTTTGGTGCAGGGAAAGTGTAAGTAATGGCTGCGCCACGTTAGAAGGATAATGGTTAGTAGGTTAATAAGTTAATGTGTTAGTAGTTAATGTGTTAGTAGTTAATGTGTTAGTAGTTAGTGTGTTAGTAGTTAGTGTGTTAGTAGTTAATGTGTTAGTGTTTTTGCACTATCCACTATACTATCACTTATTTCCACTATCCACTATCCACTATCCACTATCCACTATCCACTATCCACTACCCACTATCCACTACCCACTACCCACTATCCACTATCCACTATCCCACTACCCACTACCCACTACCCACTACCCACTATTTACTATCCACTAAAAACTAATACTGATTTTCACATTGAATCTGCGGCCGGTCAGATAGTTTGGAACCCCAAACTGGCCGGGGATGCCCTGTTGGTTGGAGATGGTGCGTATCCATAGGTAAGAAGCTTCATTATTAATACCCAGCAGATTAAATATTTCAGCACTGATCCAGATGCTCTCAAAGAAGCGCAGAGGATTTTTCTCCCCCCAAATATCGGTCTCTCTTTTAAGTACTTTAGAGAAGCCAATGTCGACCCGTCGGTAAGGTCTCATGCGAAGATTGGTATAATACTGGTCCTCGTTGGGACTGCTTAGGGGAAGGCCCGTGCCATAAAAAGCATTGACATGAACTTTGTATCCTGGATTATTGGGGAAGTAGTCCTGGAAGTAGATTCCAACTGTAACTAACTGATCGGTGGGCCTTGGAAACTCACCGGCTTCGCGCAACACAAACCTGTTTCCATCCCAGAGATAGGCCATGTCACCTTCCACATCCTCCCTGGTTTGTAAGAAGGAGAGGGTCATCCAGGATTCAGCACCCCGAACGAATTCTCCATTGAGTTTAAAATCGATGCCGCGGGCAAATCCCTGGGAAATATTCTCACCAGCATATGACAAACGCACATTCTCAATTTTATAAGGAATCAGATTGCTCAACCATTTGTAATATACTTCCCCGGTTAGCTTAAAAGGACGGTCCCACATGGAGAAAATATAATCTGCCCCCAAGAGTAGATGAATGGAACGTTGAGGTTCAATCTCCTCGTTTATAGTTCCATCAGGCATCCTCATCTCTTTGTAGAATGGAGGCTGGTAATAGTAGCCCCCTGAGAAATGGAACATCATATCCCGTTTCCAGTAAGGTTGAGTCGCAAGGGTAATGCGGGGGCTTATCATAATGGTCCGGTTGAAGTTCCATACCGTTCCCCGAATTCCGGTGGTGATAAACATGTCGGCTCCGGTCCCGTTAATCTCGCGGGTATTCTGGACAAAGAGGCTGTATTGATTGTATACAATGCTGTTTTCAGACCTCTTGGATTTGGTCAGGTTCAGCTCTTCTTCTTCGTAGGGCAGCACATATCCTGTGGAATCAACAGCTTCCCATTCATTGATCCGGTCCAGGAAATCGTTATATTTATAAGATATTCCCCACTGCACATGGTCATTATTTATTTGATAGCTCCCCAGGTGCTCAGCTGAGATTACAATGGCATCCAGGTAATTGCGTGCATGGGTTAATAGTGTTCCTACTCCAATGTTCAGGATAGAATCTCCATAAGTTTCGGAATCGATGGTATTATCAAGCTCATTGATCAGGTATTGTCCCTGAATATCAAAGGTCTCCTGTTCTGATGTCCTGAATGCTGATGTAGTAAATTTCAGGGACAATCCTTTCTGCGGACGATAGTTCAGTGATAGCGCCCCCAGGTATGTATCAAATTGATCAAGTTCTTGTCCATCGTAATAGACCTTCAGATTAAGTGGCAGGTCTTTGTTCCCAAATTCGGTATCGCGGGTGGAGGGAATGAACTGGTATTTATTGGAGTTGTAGTTTCCAAGAAAAGAAATTTCCAATTTGCGTGAAGGCTGATAGGTAAGCAGGGTCTGAAGATCCGAAAATTGTGGTTTGTAGTCACCTGTGGTCTCCAGAGTGTTAAGCAAGTAGGATGTGGTTTTATACCTGTATCCGGCCAGAAAGGTAAACCGCTGGGTTTTGGATGCACCCTCTACATGAGCAGAGGCTCCCAGAAGACTAATTGAGGTCGAACCCGCAAATTTCCGGGGGCGTTTGTAGGTGATATCCAGTGCAGAGGACATCTTATCGCCATATCTTGCATCATACCCTCCGGCAGAGAACTTAACAGAAGAGACCAGGTCGGAATTTACAAAACTCAGCCCTTCCTGCTGTCCCGATCTAACCAGAAAAGGACGGTAAATCTCTATATCATTTACATAGACCAGATTCTCATCAAAGTTCCCGCCTCTTACAGAATACTGTGAGCTGAGCTCGTTGTTTGAGCTTACGCCCGCCTGGGATTTAATGATGGATTCCACCTTGCCAGTGGTGGTAGGCATATAGTTGAGATCTTCCACATCGATTCTTTGAAAAGTGCTTGCCCTGTCTTGTCTTGCACTGATCGATACCTCTTTGATGGCCCTTACATCTCTTTGTAAGGAAATATCCTGTTTTCGCCTTCCTCCCTCATCCAGACGAACCCCAAATTGTTTGGTCCGGTAACCCACACATGAAACAACCACGGTATAGGATCGACCGGTCGGAATCTCAAGTTCATAGGTGCCATCCGGATTGGTCATGGTACCGGCCTGTGTTCCCTGCAGGGCCACATTGGCAAATTCTATAGGTTCGCCAATGCTATCAACAACCGTCCCTGACAGGAGCCCGGATTCCTGGCCCATTACGAGCATAGTCGATAGCAGAAGCAGGGTTAATGAAAGCAGAAGGTTTCTCACGAACAGAAGTTTACTTGCTTGAGCCCCCAAAGGGTTCCCGAATATAGTACAAACTGATTAAAGTGCTTGAAAATTGTGTTTGAAACTCAATCATCCTGCTTGAAATCTCCCCGTTTTACGGAATCGAAGAATTTGGCCCATCGAAGTGGATCAAATATGGTGTAATATGGAGTCTGACCGGCGGTGTAGAGCTGATTGTATTGCTGTTTCATCACCTCCCGGAAATTGATATTGGGACTTGCGCCGTAATCGTTCATTTTTATCTGGGTTTTGATCAGGGCAATGTTGTGATAAGCTCTTTGCTGATCATCATCCGGCAAATCCAGAGCCAGAAAGGCTTCCTTAAATTCCTGATAGGTTTTCCAGGGATAAATCCTGACTTCCGCCAGGTGAAAAGTATCACTTACCATAAAGATATCTGCTGGGTACTGTTGTCCGCCAATTGAGTCGGGAATTATATGCATGGTCCCTTTATGTCCCATGTGACTGAATAGGATGGTGTCATTTGGTCTGACAACCACCGAAAACATTCCCCTCTGGTCGGAGATTGTGCCCCTTCTGTCGGTTAATATCACAATATTAACAAAAGGCAGTGGGTTGTGCTGCAAATCTCTGATCATCCCGGAAAACTCCACCAGGTCGTCATCCAGATCCTTTTTACGCTGTCCACTCGACTCCAGGGTGAATGCCAGAATGAGGAGCAATCCCATCAGAAATCTGAGGTAAACTTTATGTTTCCCGAAAAACATGCCCCAAAAATAGATAAAAAATAGTCGGCAATACCTCCGGCTGCTTTAATATTGCTCTAAATTTGTGATTTATTAACACCACCAAATGCAATGGTTACACAGAAACACATTACGCTACCTCCTATGCCCAGGGGATATCACCTGATCACCCGTACGGTAATAGACTCACTGGATCATCTTCCCGAGGCAGGTCTGTTGCATGTGCTTATTCAGCACACCTCGGCCGGACTTACTCTGAATGAGAATGCAGATCCCTCGGTACGGGATGATTTTGAAACTTTTATCAATCACCTGGTACCTGAGAATCATCCCCTTTACTCCCATGTATTTGAGGGTGCCGACGACATGCCGGCTCACCTTAAAGCCTCACTTATGGGAAGCTCGGTAACTATACCCATTACCCATGGCAGATTAAACCTGGGAACCTGGCAGGGGATCTACCTTTGCGAATTCAGAAACCATGGAGGTTCCAGGCGCCTGCTGCTTACCATCACCTCCTGATCATGTTATAGAATAGCAAAAGCCCATACTAATTTTATATAATTTTGAGCAACACAAAAAACTTGTTGCGCATGTCGAAATTAGTTTTGCTTGGGGATGAGGCCATTGGGCAGGGAGCCCTGGATGCAGGCCTCTCAGGCGTCTACGCTTACCCGGGCACCCCTTCTACGGAGATCACTGAGTATATACAGCGTTCCAGAGAAGCCAGAGAAAAGGAAGTGCATGCCGAGTGGTCTGCCAATGAGAAGACCGCCATGGAAGCTGGGCTGGGAATGTCCTATGCAGGGAAGCGGGCCATGGTTTGTATGAAGCATGTGGGGCTGAATGTGGCAGCAGATGCATTTGTGAATGCAGGTATGACCGGCGTAAATGGCGGACTGCTGGTGGTTGTGGCCGATGATCCCTCCATGCACTCCTCCCAGAATGAGCAGGATTCAAGGTTCTATGGGAAGTTTGCCATGATTCCGGTTTTGGAACCTTCCACTCAACAGGAAGCATATGATCTTACAAAATATGGATTTGACCTTTCGGAGAAATTCAAATTACCGGTCATGTTGAGAATTACCACACGATTGGCTCATTCTCGCTCGGCAGTTGAAGGGAGTGGGATCAGGGCAGAGAATACATTAAAACTCCCTTCTGATCTGACTCAGTTTATTCTTCTGCCTAACCTATCCAGGAAAAAATATAAACTATTGCTATCCACCCAGGATAGCCTGGTGCTTGAAAGCGAGGAATCGGGAATAAACAGAGTTGAAAACGGACCTGAATTAAGCAGGGGAGTGATTGCCTGCGGTCTGGCCTACAACTATTATCAGGAAGTGGCCAGGCAGCATAATCTGGCTTTTCCGGTTCTGAAGATCTCTCAGTATCCGGTATCTCCGAAACTGCTCCAGGAGTTCACTGATAAGGTGGATGAGCTTGTTATTCTGGAAGAGGGTGCACCCATCATGGAGGAATCTCTTACCGGAGTTCTGGAGAACAAGTACATTATCAAAGGCAGACTTGATGGGACCCTACCCAGAGATGGAGAGTTAAGCCCAAAGCTGATAAAAATGGCCTTTGGATTTGCAAGTGAGGCCATCAGGGAGGTTCCTGAAATTGTGAAGAACAGACCACCTGCTCTGTGTAAAGGGTGTAGCCACATTGATATGTATAATGCTTTGAATGAAGCACTGGGCACCTATGCGCCTGGCAGGGTCTTTTCAGACATCGGTTGTTATACGCTGGGTGCACTTGCTCCGTATAATGCCATCAATTCATGTGTGGATATGGGAGCCTCCATTCCTATGGCTAAAGGAGCTGCTGATGCAGGCCTGCATCCATCTGTAGCTGTGATCGGAGACTCAACATTCACTCACTCGGGCATGACCGGGTTGCTGGATGCTGTTGTGGAACAGACAGCTGTAACTGTAATTATTTCAGATAATTCCACCACAGGAATGACCGGCGGACAAAAATCACACGCCACCAATCGCCTGGTGGAGATTTGTAAAGGAATAGGAGTGGATCCGGCACATATCAGGATGATCGATCCATTGAGAAAACACCATGAGAATAATCGAATAATGATAACTGAAGAGCTTGATTACAAGGGGGTTTCGGTAATTATTGCTCAGAGAGAATGCATTCAGACTGCAAGGAGAAAGGTAGAAAGTATAAAGTATAAGGTATGAAAAGGGATATAATATTAGCCGGGGTGGGAGGACAGGGAATCCTCTCCATTGCTGCGGTGATTGGCATGGCAGCGGTTGAGTCCGGTCTTCATCTAAAACAGGCTGAAGTACATGGCATGAGTCAGCGTGGAGGTGCCGTACAGTCTCACCTCAGGATTTCTAATCAAACGATTTCATCAGACCTGATCCCTGAAGGGACCTGCGATATGATCCTCTCTGTGGAGCCCATGGAGGCTTTGCGTTACCTGCCTTTTCTTGCACCGGAGGGTTGGGTGGTGACCAGCAGTAAGACCTTTGAAAATATTGACGATTATCCTGACGGGGAGGCTTTGTACAATGAGATCAGAAAGATAGAGAATAGCATAATTCTTGATGCATCGGAAATTGCAAGGGAGGTGGGATCACAAAAGGTATCCAACATGGTGATGCTGGGAGCCGCTTCTGACCATCTTGGACTCTCCATGGAGAGCCTGGAGGGTGCTTTGGAAGTTTTGTTTGGCCGGAAAGGTGAGGAAATTGTTCAGCTCAATAAAATAGCGCTTCAGACGGGAAGAAATGTTGCCAAAAGAGCTTAAACATTTGTTCTTTGTAGGCGTTATAGAGAAAACCCCTACTCATGTTTAATCAGAAAGACCTCCAACAGATCCAGAAGAAAGGGATCCACATCGATGAGATTAACCGTCAAATCAAGTATTTTAAATCCGGATTTCCATTTGCAGATATTGTAGTACCGGCCACCCGGGGGAAAGGGATTATGTGCCTTACCGAAGGGGATGAGCAGCATTTTCGGGATGTATTCCACCAAAATGCTCCGGACTTCCATGTTACCCGTGTAGTCCCTGCTTCAGGAGCTGCTTCACGCATGTTTAAGGCCCTTTACAGTGCTCTTGACCAGCTAAAGGGTAAAAGTATTGCTGAGCAGCAAGAAATGGTAAAGGCAGATCCGGAAATCAGCTCTTTTTTCCAATCACTTGAAAGCTATCCCTTCTTTGAGGACCTGAAAATCTCGGAAACCCATACTCCGGCAGATATATTGGGCCTTGTTCTGGACGAATCCGGACTCAATTATGGAAATAAGCCCAAAGGTTTGTTGAAGTTCCACAAATATTCCCCTGAAGAGAGAAGATCCTCCTTTGAGGAGCATCTGAGGGAAGCTGCCAGGTACTGTGCCGGACGGGATGAAATTCTCAGGCTACATCTGACTGTTTCACCCGATCACCTGGATGGATTTCAGACAGAGGCGGCCAGGGTGGTAGCTCAGGTCGAAAAAGAGACCGGACTTCAGATCGATCTCTCCTTCTCCTTCCAGAAAACGGAGACCGATACCCTCGCAGTGGATCCTCAAAATGAGCCCTTTCGCAACTCGGATGGCTCATTGTTGTTCAGACCAGGAGGACATGGTGCACTGATTCAGAACCTGAATGCCCTTGATTCGGACATCCTGTTTATCAGTAATATAGACAATGTAGCTCCGGATCGAATGACTGGGGTCAGAGTGAATTACAAGGAGGTTCTGGGAGGAGTATTGCTGGAGATTCGTTCCAAGGTATTCTACTTCCTTCAGCAACTTACAGGAGACGAACGGGTGGAGAAAACCCGTCTTGACCACATGGTTACTTTTCTGCATGAACGGTTGGGAGTAGCCATTCCCGATCTATTGAAAAGCTGGGATGCAACCGATCTGAAAAAGTGGTTGATTTTTACCATGGATCGCCCCATCAGGGTTTGTGGAATGGTAAAGAATGAGGGGGAACCTGGTGGGGGACCCTTTTATGTGAGGTCGGAGTCGGGTGAAATAAGCTTACAGATCGTGGAGTCATCCCAGATTGACCTGGACGATCCCCAAAAGGCAGCTTTGGTTGATCAATCGACCCATTTCAATCCGGTGGATCTGGTTTGCGGGATTCGCGATTACAAGGGCAATAAGTTCAATCTCACCCAGTATGTGGATCACAATACCGGATTTATTTCAGAAAAATCCATGGGAGGGCAGGCCCTGAAAGCTCTGGAGTTACCCGGACTCTGGAACGGAGCCATGGCGCAATGGTTAACCCTTTTTGTGGAGGTTCCTATGGAGACCTTTACCCCGGTAAAAACCGTATTTGACCTGATGAGGGAGGAACACAGGACCTTGATTTAATCTTTAATGAACCCGATGATACAAAAGAGTCCAGCCTTCTATCCAGTTGTTGGAACCGAAGGCTCCTTTATAGGTGACTTCCTCGAACCAGTCATGCGAATACTGAGCCATGTCGCAAATTAAGAGCTTGGAGGAAGAAGCGTGTATCCGTCATCGGAGGATATGCCTGGATCTTCATAGCTGGTGTACCAAGCTTCAAGTGAGTCTGCCAGAATACCATTCTGTTCCGTAAAATCTTCACATGCCGAATGGCAGAAAAGCAGTGGATTATCTGATTCGACTGGAAAGAGTATGTTATTCTGGACTGCGAGCTTTCCACCTTAAAAGAGCGCATAAGAATCACCGGGCAGATCGGTGTACTTGATATCTAATCCCTTTACCCGGATGCAGAAGGATGGTATTCCTGATAAAACCACCTCCATAATGTGCAAAGGAGATCATAGGCTCTCCTATGGAAGGATCCTGACCAAAGAGAGTGGCATTGTAGATAATAGGTTGGTTATCCGGAAGGTTGGGGATGGGCTCTAAGCCGCCATCAACTTCGACACATTTATCAGAATCCAGACTATTGATTCCAAGCCAGAACTGACCCTTACCGTGATATCCCTTGTCCATATCAAATGCATCGTCTCCACAAAATGCGACGGCCAGATTTGAAAGATTTACGGCACCGCCGAAAATTTCAACCCCATCATCGGCAATGGAGATGACCTCCACGTGATCCACAATGGTCTGACGTCCGACTCCGCCGAGGGTCAGTCCGTTAATTTCGTTTCCCTCTCCAATGTTGGTCCCCCCATGCCTGATCGACACGTATTGAAGGATGCCTGAATTGTCTGCGTCATCAAATCCTCCATAGATCCCTCGTGGCTCACTGATAGGGATACCCTCAATCATATCCTCACCTGATTCGGTATTGATGGTGGCATTTCCGAGAATAATCAGACCTCCCCAAAGCCCCCTTGTCTCTAAAGGAATACTGCCCTCCAGGTCGTCTCCTTCCACCGTAAAAATGATGGGATCTGTTGGGGTGCCTTCTGCAATAATTTTACCACCTCTGGCTACTATCAGGGCACTGGCCTGACTTCCCTGTCCGGTGCGAGCCTTGATGACAGTTCCAGCCTCAATGGTCAGGGTTTGACCGTCATTGACGAATACAAAGCCCCCAATCAGATAGCTTCTGTCATTGGTCCAGGTAGTCGTTCCCGTTCCACCGCCAAGATCGATAATCGCCTCAGTCTGGTCTACTACGTACTCACTCTTTCTGCAGGAAGAGGTGCCAAAAGCCAGCACCAAAAGTGTGGCCAGGAGAAGCAGGGTTTTCGGTGTGCATTTCATAGCTTGAAACAATTGTTAGATCATTAAAATACGATTTCGATGTTCAAATAGAGAAAAGGCTCTGAGGTGCCGTTTTTTGCATACTCCACCCAGTCCTGGTAATTCAGCGGACAGGTTTACAAACCTGATGGGCGTGTACTGAATTCCTCCCAGCAAGGCAGATCCATCATTGGCCAGGTTCCAGGGAGCCTCTTCTTCCGGGAGAATGTTTGAGAGCAATTTGTCGTACCTGGCAAACACCTCCCATTTTTTGACAGCCAGGGGAGAAAAGGACTACTCTCAGATCGCTGGTTTTGAAGCTGGGGGTGATGATTATATTACCCTCCAAGTCGAAACTTCTTGAACCGGTATCCCACAAAACCGGAAAAAATCATTTGAGATACATCCCCCGTGTGAATCGTATAATAGGTTCTCAGGGTGAGACGGGTGTGGGATTCAGAGTTAATCCAAGCCCGATTCTGTATATATCGTCAAACTGCAGGCTTTTATATCCTTCTCCATTGCTAATTACCAGGTCGGTTGTAATGCGTTCGGAAGCAGTATACTGAATCCCTGCTCCCAGATCAGCGCTGGATCCAAACCGGTATTCATCCATATAGGATCTGTAGAGGTAGCGATAGCCCCAGAATTTCTCCTGGACTTTAAACGCAGCATGTCCATAAAACCAAAGGTTCAGTGATTAGCGGATAAAGGCATTCTTAAAAGACGAAGTATTAAAGTTGAATTCAGACATCGTCCACACTTAAAATCGCATCCGGAGATCTGGTCATCACAAAGAGGCTACCTGGTCATTAAAAAGGGCAAAGACATATCACTTCAAAAGAGTGCTTTTGTCGGAAGCCTGTTAATCTCAAACCTGAGAAAGTCTTCATACATCCTCGATGGGATCTAATCGACTGGGTATGGACCAATCCGAAAAACAGCAAACACGAAAGCAAGAATGAGGTCTGTTTCATTGGGCGTAGTATTAATGTGGCATTATGTTAAGCATTTGCATTGTTAACAAAACGTTATTGTGAGTGTACGTAGGTACCTCCAGAAAAAATGAAGCTTGTAAAAACATCTTGTGGCGAAAGCAAAATGGACCTGTCCCATGATTCTGCAAGCTTGGGAGGTTGGATTAGATCGGCGAAATTGATCGGACATCAAGACGGTCTTAAGGGAATTGGCCGGTACAAATATGTCAAGCGTTAGGTTCTCTTTCTCTATCGCCCTTCTGGGTTCAATGATTCCTGCAATTGAAGTTCCGCTTTAACCAGATGTGTCACATTCAGGAAGAGGTTTTTGGTTTCAGCAAGCATTTCCATATAGGTCACACTCACCTTAACGCCTTTTTGTGTCTTTTTAAGAATTTTAATTCTGTTTTTCAAGATGGCATTGGCCATATTAATCATTTCATCCCGGCGAGCACTGAGTTCGTCCAACTGATCAAACTTCCTACCCTTAAGAATGTTGATTACATAGTTAAAGAATTCGCTGGATTTCTCATTGAATACTTTTAGCTCTGTCAGCTGTTCCTTATCCAGAGAATGATTGTTATCCAAATGAATATAAGCAGGTTGTACAATGTGAAGAAGAGAATTACTCATCTCCTTCATGAAGGCTACCACCTGTACATAATGATGTCCGCTGTCCAATTCGTTTACTTCAAACTTTTTCAGTGTCTCAGGAATATTTTCACGGATCTCCTTGATATCTTTACCCAGGTGCTTGGCCTCTTTTCTTAGGCTTTTCAACTCTTTGTGCTTCTCTTTAAAGAAGTTGGTGTAGGTAAGGTAGAGGATTTTAGAAACCTTGAGAATGGAACTTCTGACCTCATCATCGCAGGACTTCAACACCTGGTAAGAGGCTGTGATGATCTCACTGTCAAGCCTATCCTCCTTTTCGGATCTCTTCTTATGGAATGCATGGGTCCTTAGTAGTATAAAGATAGCCAGTCCAATGAGGATCAGAATGACAGGCAACTTACCGAAGAAGATCAAAGAAGCAATCAGGAATGAAGCCAGGAATGCACTGAAGGCGGTAAAGAACCAGCCGCCAATCACAGTTAATACTCCTGTAATTCTGTATACAGCACTCTCTCTTCCCCAAGCACCATCTGCCAGGGAAGTTCCCATGGCTACCATAAATGTAACGTAGGTAGTGGAGAGGGGTAGCTTAAGTGAGGTGCCAATGGATATGAGTATACTGGCCACCACCAGGTTTACCGAGGCTCTTACAAGATCAAATGCAAGCTTATCCTTCTTATCCTCACTACTCCTTTCAGCATCGAACCGTGTCTGCACAAACCGGGTAAGGGCCGGAGGACTTATTTTAACAACTCCATTGCTAAGTTCTATGGAGCGCCTGACAATGAATCGGGCCAATGAGGATGAGGCAAAGCGCTCCGATCCTTCTCCCTGTCGGCTCAGGTCAATGGAGGTGGCCGTAACAGATTTTGCCTTTTTAGAAAAGCGCAGGGTGAGGACCATGATCAAACCGGCTGCAATCAGAAAATAGATGGGTGTATTCACCGGCTCCCTCAATGAGGTCATCAGAAATCCCCCAGGCTCGGATCCTCCTGAGGCCAAAAATGATTTGAACGATTCGAATCCCGCCAATGGAACTCCGATAAAATTGACCAGGTCATTGCCTGCAAATGCCATGGCCAGTGCAAAAGTTCCCACCAGTACAGTGATCTTCAGGATATTCACCCTGGTAAAGGAGGCCAGAAGCTGAAAAAGAAGGGTCCAGCCCACAAAACTGAAAAGCAGTATTCTGCCCGTGTTGGCTTTAATGTATGCAAGCATATCAGCCGACACAAGACTGGAGCCTTTGGCTCCTTTAATAAGCAGGAAGAAAAGTATGGCTGTAATGGCAAAACCACCCCAGATTCCTGTCCAGTATTTATAGGTTTTTTTGACATTGAATGAAAAGGCCAGCCGAACAATCCATTGGACGATCATTCCCACCGAGAAGGCAATAACCACCGATAGGAATATCCCGAAAATAATCATCACCGAGCTTTCAATATTTATGTAAGTGCCTACGGCATTGTTGATTGTATCAGATCTGGTAATTTTATAGATGGCAACCGCTACGGCCGAGCCAAGTATCTCAAAAACAATGGAGACTGTGGTAGAGGTGGGCAATCCTATGGTGTTAAAGAAATCGAGTAGCAATATATCGGTCAACATGACCGCCAGGAAAATAACCATGATCTCACTGAAGGCAAAGTGTTCCGGATTAAAAATCCCTTTTCTGGCTACCTCCATCATCCCGTTAGAAAATACAGCCCCCACTAAAACTCCAGCTGCGGCAATGGCCAGTATGATTTTAAAAGGTGCGGCTTTAGAGCCAATGGCAGAATTAAGGAAATTAACAGCGTCATTGCTAACTCCCACAATAAGATCTGAAATGGCCAGTAAGAAAAGGACACCAACAATTAGAATGTAATAAGCTTCCATGGAAAGTAATTGTTATTGAATCCTCTAAAATAGAGTTTATACAAACACCCAATATTAATTTAATGTTAAGTTACAGGAATTGGGTTATTATGTGATTAATATTTGTTTTTTTTTAGATAATAGTAGTAATTTTCACCGAGCAGAAAGCACATATTATGACAAAGCAAATCGCTGTAAGCCAGATTCAACCCGATTTAATCTGGGAAGATATAGATGCGAACCTGGACAGGCTTGAAGGTATGATTGGGGAGTTAAGGTCTAAAACCGATCTGATCATCCTTCCGGAAACCTTCTCCACCGGATTTACCATGCAATCTAAGTTATACGCGGAAGAGGAAGAAGGGAAAGCAGTGGAGTGGATGAAGCTTATGGCCCGAGAGAATCAATGCTACGTGACAGGCAGCATCATTCTCAGGGAAGGGGAAAACATTTATAACCGCCTTTACTGGGTCTCACCCAATGGCATTGAAGGCCACTATGACAAGAGGCATTTGTTCCGGATGGGAAGGGAACATCAGCATTTTGTGCCAGGAAAAGAGAGGCCGGTGTTTAAGCTGGGAGAATTCCGTTTTCTTCCTCAGATCTGCTATGATCTGAGGTTTCCAGTCTTTAGCAGGAATAGAGAAGATTATGATGTATTGTTTTATGTGGCCAACTGGCCAGCCCCTCGCCACCTTGTATGGGAGACCCTCCTCTTAGCACGAGCCATAGAGAATCAATCCTATGTACTGGGAACCAGTCGGGTAGGAGTCGATGGGGAAGGAGTGGATCACGCAGGGGGTAGCTGTGTGGTGGATCCCAAGGGAAACTTGATTTTTCGCATGGATGATCAGCCAGGAATCCAAAGCTCTTTACTTGATCTGAATGCAGTCAGGGAATTCAGGGAAAAATTTCCGGCCTGGAAAGATGCAGACCGGTTCGATATATTAAATTAGCAGCCACAGCCACATCCACCATGGCCTTCGCCACCCTGGTCGTCACAGGCTCCTTCTTTGTCATCGCAGGATCCATCGCCGCAACCGCCTTCTTTGCTGCCACAACCACAACCGCCTCCAGCGTGAATATGACCATGGGATAGTTCCTCTTCGGTGGCAGTTCTGACCTCAGTAACCTCACCTTTAAAATGCAGGTCATTACCTGCCATGGGGTGGTTAAAGTCCATCTCAACTGCTTCAGCATCGATACTGGTAACCTTTCCGTTAAGGCGACGTCCTTCCGCATCCATCATGGGAACTGTGTTGCCAATTTTCATCAGGGTTTCGTCAATCTTCCCGTCGACTTCGAAAACCGACTTAGGGACATGCACAATGGCTGATTCTACCACAGGACCATAGGCATCTTCCGATCTCAGAAGAAATTCAAAATTATCACCTGAGGTTAAGCCATTCAGATTCTCCTCGAATTTGGGGAGCAATCCACCGGTACCAAACAAAAATGTAAGGGGATTATCATTGTTCAGGGATTCAACTACTTCTCCCTCTTTCGAACCGTTCCTTAATTCGTATACGATAGAAACAACATTATTTTTTTCAGCAATCATGATCTCATATTTTTTGAAGTTGCAAAGAAAGCAATTATTTCTCTTTTTTAAAGAAGAAAAAGGCTGCTCTTTGGCTATTTAACAAGAAATCTAATCATCTGTTCGTTGTTCAATTGTTAAATTTGTTGATTCTTCAACCTGGACCTCTGCAGCTCCTTCCACAGACTCTAATTCCTGCTCTTGCTTCCTGGAGTTTTTATACCTGATCAGGGACACGGCCATAACCACACTAGAGACCAGGATGACCAGCAGCAGAATTCCTGGATTAAACTCTTCCACCCAAAGGGATTCGGGTATGGAGTAGAAAAGCAAGATGGTGATCAGGCCCCTGGGGGCCATCCAGACTGCAGGGTAGATATCTTTTCTGATGATCCATCTGAAGTAAGCGTACCTGAGTCCAAAAAGGATGCCTAAGATGGCGAGGCTAACCAGCCATACTTTCAGGTCCAGCAGACTGGCCAATACGATGGTAAAGCCAAAGATCACAAAGAAGAAAGTTCGCACGATGAATGAGGATTCCAGGGTGATCATCTTAAAATTATGAAAGATGGTGGAGAGGTGATCCTCGTCCAGGAACTTGCGCAGTTTACCTGGGAAGAAAATCTGCCGGTTCGACAAAATCAATCCAAAGACCAGGATGATAAGCAGGCTTGAGAGATGGAATATCTTACTTAGAGAATAAAGCAATATCAGCACCGCGATCAGAAGAAAAAGCTTGAGCTCAGTCTTAATTTTCTGGAAAAGGAATATCAGAAAATAACTGGCTGTCACCGATACGGCTACAGTCAAAGTCAGATTGAGTAGTACATCCAGACTCATCTCCCCAATGCTTTCACTCTCCATGCTGCTGATCAGGAAGTAGAACAGCATGATGCCCAGGATATCGGAGAAGGTGCTTTCATACACCATGAACTCTTTTTTATCTCTGTCCAGTGCTGAAACGCTGGGAATAATAATGGCAGAGCTCATAATGGACAGGGGGACGGCATAAAGCAATCCGGTAGTCAGGTCCACCTGCAGATACAGCATCATCACACCGGCAATGGCCACCGAGGAGAGCACCAGGGTTACCAGGGCGGTAAAAAATGCACGGGAGATCAGCTTTCTTTTATCCCCCGATAACTCCAGATCGAGGGATGCTTCCAGCACAATCATAATCAATCCCACAATCCCCAGTACTTCAAGTATGGGAGTGAGATCCGGCGAGTCGATACCCAAAACCCTGACTGCAACCTGGAAGGCCACTCCGAGAAAAATAAGCATGAGAACACTTGGGATACTGAATCGGCTGGCAATCAGATTAAAGAGGTAAGAAACAATGACAATCAGAGATCCCAGGATCAGAAATCCATTGGAAGAGAACGGTGCCAGTGAGCTTAAACAGTGTGATGTGTTGCATCAAAAGAATGTATTAAAACCTACCCGGAAAATCGGATTTGAGTAGGGGGAGTAGCTGGTCCCGTTTATATCCCATAATACGGTAAAGGATACAGAGTTATACATACCCACCCGCTGATTGAATCCTCCGCCTAATAATATGGCATTGTAAATATAGCGGTCCGATTCGGGACTGCCGGGCAATGAATAGTTGTTTTCAAGACTCATTGCTTCATATTCCACATGTACGAATAGGTCATTGAATAGTTTTATAGGAAGAAACTCTTCTGCATTGGTAATCAGTGAGAAACGTCCAAATCCCTTTAGCCCGAACGCATGAGACTCATAGGAATAGGGATATGCAGGGGATGCCTTCTGATTTTGATAAATGTAGTGGGGCCCCAGTCCCACCACCAGGCGGTCATTTACGTGGTATCCTACCAGGGGGCCCAGTTCAATGTAGGTTCTGGAGCCAAAGGAGAGCCATATCTCAGGAATCAGGAAAAACTTTCCTTTGCGACTGGGCATCTCCTCCTGTGCAAAAGAGGATAAAGTGCAGATAACAAGAAATATAATGACGAAAGATCTTTTCATTCACTCAAACTTTTTACGGACCTGCAATAATATGCAAAAAATATACTGGAATGATATCAAAAGGATATATTTTTGTCCTAAACAATCCGTACAATGGTTATACTACTTACAGGTTCCAGCAGGGGAATAGGTGCTGCACTTGCCTCTTCCTTCACAAAATCGGGACACACCGTATTGCTTGTATCGAGGAACAAGTCTGCACTCCAGCAAGTATCTGATACATGTAACAGAGAAGCCGGGGAAATGTTGGCTTTTCCCATTCCTTTTGATCTGATGGATCTTCCAGATCTTGAAAAGGAATTTATCTCCCTGCTTGGCGAGCACACCCAGACCATCGACGCACTCTTCAACAATGCCGGACAGCTGATCAGGAAACCCTTTCATGAGGTTCCCTTGCAGGATGCAAGAAACCTTTTCGATGTGAATTTCTTTGTGCCTGCTCAATTGATCCGGATCTGCCTGCCCTTTATGAAAAATTCAGATTTAAAACATGTGGTTAATGTAAGCAGTATGGCGGGTTTCCAGGGGAGTAAAAAATTCAGTGGGCTTTCCTATTACAGTGCTTCGAAAGCTGCGCTGGCAGCGCTTACAGAGTCACTGTCAGAAGAATATATGGAAGAAGGGATCACCATGAATGCCCTTTCCATAGGATCGGTACAGACCGAAATGCTGGCAGAAGCATTCCCTGGTTTTAAGGCACCCCTTGAACCTTCGCAGATGGCTGAATTTATGAAGTGGTTTACTTTGGAAGGAGCGAACTATTTCAATGGCAAGATCTTACCCGTTTCCTTAGGCACTCCCTAAGATTTATCAAACTTGTCGAGGTCGAGGCCCCTGACCTGGTTTTCAGGCGAATACTCCTTGGCTGTGATCTTTCCACTCAGCAGCATGGCTCCGTTTTGGGAGAGTGCACGCATCTCATCTTCTCCCGGATAGATAAATACAGGAGCAATAAATCCCACCCGTTCCTTAATATAACCTGTTAAATCGGGATTGTGGGCAATCCCACCCGTGATAATAATGGCATGCACTTCACCGCCCAGAACGGTGGCCAGGGAACCGATCTCCTTACTGATCTGATAGGCCATGGCTTCCTGAATAAGCCTGGCTTTCGGATCTCCTTCTCTCGCCTGCTTTTCGATCCATTGGGCATCCTTAGATCCCATATATGCAAAGAGACCTCCTTTGCCAGCAAGCATTTTCCGGACCTCATCGTGTGAGCTGCCGCTATTAAAACAATAGCTGGCCAGGGCTCCGGTAGGCAGAGTCCCTGATCTTTCGGGACCAAATGGACCTTCACCATCCAAGCCATTGTTTACATCCACCACACGGCCTTTCCTGTGGGCACCCACAGAAATACCGCTTCCCAGGTGCGCAATGATCAGGTTCAGATCTTCGTATTCCATGCCCCTTGAATGGGCATAGGTTCGGGCGGTTGATTTCTGATTTAGTGCATGAAAAATGGATATTCGCTGAAAACTAGGGTGACCACTGATGCGGGCCACGTCCTGAAGCTCATCCACCACCACAGGATCAGCAATATAGGCCTTGGCATTCGGAAACTGATCCAGTAGTCGGTTTGCAATCAACCCACCCAGGTTGCTGGCATGATCGCCCATCACACCCTTCTCCAGGTCAGAAATCATCTCTTCGTTTACTTCATAAACTCCCGATTCGATGGGATGGATCAATCCGCCCCGGGCTACTATCAATCCCACCTGCTCAAAGGGGATGTGATTCTCTTTCACTTCTGAAACCACCATGCGCATTCTGTACTCCAATTGATCCATGGTTTCTTTGAATGACAGGAGCTCGTTATAATCGTGCCGGATTGTCTTCAGAAAAACAAACTTATTGGTTCGATACACCGCAATCTTGGTAGAAGTGGCTCCCGGATTAATGGCTATGATGTAGTCAGCGTCCATTGTAAGCAGCTTTTTAGGCCGGTTTTTAGCTTTTCATATGGTTTTTAGCCACCACTGCGGCCAGGAGGATGGAATCGAATTTTGCCTGCTCAGAATCCGATCTGGAGGTGAGCACAATGGGTGCTGAGGCACCGACAATCATGGAGGCTACTTTGGCCTTCGCAAAAAACACCAGGGATTTATAGAGTACATTTCCCACTTCGATATCGGGCATCAGCAAAAGATCCGTATCTCCTGCCACATCGCTCTTTATCTCTTTGTGCCGGGCACTCTCAAATGATATGGCGTTATCGAATGCCAGGGGTCCGTCCACGATGCAATTGAGGATCTGATCCCGTTGGTTCATTTTAGAAAGCAAAGCAGCATCCAGAGTGGCATTCATCTGAGTGTTTACCTTTTCAACCGCACCAAGAACTGCTACTTTGGGTTTTTCAATGCCCAGGCTATTAAGCACTTTTACCGAGTTATTCAGTATACTGATCTTCTCTGTCAAAGTCGGGGCAATGTTCATGGCTACATCGGTTACTGCAATGAGTTTGTGGTAGGTTTCCACCTCGAAATAGGCAAAGTGGGAGAGTAGCTTTCCGGTTCTGAGACCGTAATCCTTATTTAAGACACTTCGTAACATGTCTGAAGTGCCCACCTTGCCTTTCATCAAAACATCTGCTTTGCCGTCATGGACAATCTTGACCGATGTATTCACTGCTTCAACAGGTGAATTTGCCTGAATGAACTCGTATTTACTGATGTCCAGATTGAGGATCTCAGCCATGCCTGTTGTTTGCTCTCTATCTCCAACCAACACAAGCCTGATTATTTCCTGCTCAGCTGCATGGACCACTGCATTCAGTGAATGTGCATCTTCGGAAGCAGCAAGCACCAGCTTTTTGGGCTTATGATCTTTGTCCAGTAGTTCGCGAAGCTGTGAAAGTTTTGTTAACATAATGTTCAGGTTTTAACCAACACAAAGAAAAAGAAATACCCGGTGGAAACCGGGTATCCTGTTATGATGTTCAACACATTTATTTCTCTAGCAGCACTTCTCCAGAATTTTAAATGTATCCCTCGCAATAACCAACTCTTCATTGGTTTTTACGACCAAAGCAGTCACTTTGGAATCAATTTTGGTGATAATCTTATCCTCGCCTTTAATTCCATGATTTTCAGGTTCATCGAAATCAAGTCCCAGGTATTCCATATTCTGGCAGATCATGCGTCGAATGTTGAAATCGTTTTCGCCTATTCCACCGGTGAAAATTACACAATCAAGTCCGTTCATGATGGCAGCATAGGCTCCAATGAATTTCTTTACCCTGTAAGCATACATGGTCAGCGCCAGGTTTGCACGCTCATTTCCCTCATAGTAAGCAAGTTCCAGGTCCCTCATATCGGAGGAAATCTCTGAGATACCCACCATGCCGCTTCTTTTGTTGATCATGTTGCTAATCCCTTTCAGACTCAGGTGCTCCTTGTCGGCAAGGAAAAGCAAAACTCCCGGATCAATATCCCCGGTCCGGGTGCCCATGATCAGACCATCCACCGGGGTAAATCCCATGGAAGTATCCAGCGATCTGCCATGTTCAATGGCTGTAACCGAGGCCCCATTACCCAGGTGGCAGGAAACCACCTTCATATCACGGGTATCGCGGCCGAGAATCTCACTGGTGCGCTTAAATACGTATTTGTGACTGGTTCCGTGGTAGCCATATTTTCTGATCCCGTATTTCTCATAATATTCCCTGGGAATGGCATACATATAAGCATGGGGTGGCATGCTCTGGTGAAAAGAGGTATCAAATACCGCTATCTGCGGAAGGCCAGGAAGTAAGGTATCCACCGAAATAATCCCTTTCAGGTTTGCGGGATTATGTAAGGGTGCCAGTTCAATACATGCTTCAATGTCGCGGATGACTTCTTTGGTGATTAAGACGCTCTCTTTGTACTTCTCACCTCCCTGCACAATCCGATGCCCAACAGCTGCAATATCTTCAATTTTGCTGATTACTCCATGTTCGGCGTCCACCAGTGCGGCCATAAGCAGGTTTATCCCCGTGGTGTGATCCATGATCGGGGTAATATGCTTGTACTTGTCCTTGCCCGTGGGTTTATGTGAAATGACTGCATCGGTAAAGCCAATTCGCTCCACCATGCCTTTTGCAATGACAGCAGTACTGCCACCCATCTCAAATAACTGGTACTTAATGGAAGAACTTCCGCAATTTAATACTAAAATAATCATGAATATATGTTTGTTAAATTCTTGTATTGAACGTTTATTTCTTTAAACCTGCAGCCTGGTTTGCCGTAATGGCTACAAGGTTGACAATGTCGCTGACCGAACAGCCACGGGATAGATCGTTTATGGGTGCTGCCATTCCTTGAAGAACAGGACCGATGGCCTCTGCTTTGGCCAGTCTCTGAACAAGTTTATAGGCTACATTTCCCACATTGAGGTCGGGGAAAATCAAAACATTGGCATCTCCCTGGATTGGGCTGTCAGGTGCTTTGCTGCTGGCAATGGCTTTAATCAGAGCTGCATCGGCCTGCAGTTCCCCGTCAATAATCAATGTGGGATCCATCTCCTTTGCCAGTTTTGTGGCATTGACCACCTTGTCTACCATGGGATGATTGGCACTGCCCTTTGTGGAAAAACTCATCATGGCAATCCTCGGTTCAAATCCCAGGATTGAACGGGTCGTACCTGCGGTAGCTACCGCTATTTCGGCCAGTTGTTTTTCATCAGGATCAGGGTGAACAGCTCCGTCGGCAAATACGATTACTCCATCCTCTCCAAAGCTGTGGTCCTGAAGCATCATGATAAAGGCGCCCGACACAATGCTAATTCCGGGCAGGGTTTTTACGATTTGAAATGCAGGACGCAATACATCTCCCGTTGAATTGGCCGCTCCTGCTACTTCACCATCTGCATCACCTGCTTTTATCATCAATGCTCCCAGGTAAAGAGGGTCCTCCACAAGTTTAGAAGCCTCTTCCATGGTCATCCCTTTTGATTTCCTGATCTCATAGAGCAATTCTGTGTATTCTTGTTTTTTAGGGTGATCCTTGGGATTGATAACAGTTGCTTTTTCAATATTTTTCAGTCCATACTGATGTGCTTTTTTATCCAGCTCTTCCGGATCGGCTATCAGGTAGAGATAACACAATTTCTCCCTGATGATGGCATCCGCTGCCATAACGGTTCTCTCTTCATTCCCTTCCGGAAGAACAATCCGCTGACAGTCTGTTCGGGCCTGCTGCCGTATTTTTTCAATTAAATTCATTGATTATCAGTAATTTGAGATTATAAATTTTCAGACAATAAAGGTAGCTAAAAAATACAAAGTCCCACATGATGAAATTCATCTTTTCGGTTTACAGGTCAGATCTTTTTCAACATTTTTAAAGTTGTTTGGTTAACATTGTATACAAACTAAATTTACCATGAAAGCAGAAGAGATTTTTAAGAAGTTGTGGATTCAATATTCTGGTCAAAATCCCAGTGTGAAAAAGATCCATCAGTTGTTTCAGGACAAAGGGGAAGAAATTGTCAATGATCATGTGGCGTTTCGCACATTTAATGATCCCCGGGTAGATATCGATGTGATAGCGCGTCCTTTTATAGAAGCGGGTTATGTGAAGAAAGAAGACTACAAGTTTGAAGTTAAAAAATTGAGAGCCAGTCATTATGAACTCCCCGGTCAGCCCGAGTTGCCCAGGGTATTTATAAGTGAATTGCTTTTGGAAGAGTTTTCCGATGAACTTCAAAAAACCATCGGGGATCATCTGGATACTGTTCCTGCAGAGGTTTTCAGTGCACCGGACCTTATTTTCAGGGGAAGCATTTTTGAACCCATCAGTTTTGAAGTCTATAACAGACTTCGGCGTGAATCTGAGTATGCAGCATGGCTCTATGTCTATGGTTACAGAGCCAATCACTTTACGGTGAGTATTAATTACCTGAAAAGCTTCCAGGAGATTGCTGCTGTCAACTCATTTCTGAAAGAACAAGACTTCTTGTTGAACAGTTCAGGAGGCGAGATCAAAGGAAATCCAACTGAACTACTGGAGCAATCCAGCACTCTGGCTGATAAGGTGGAGGTTTCCTTTTCGGAAGGAAAGCATGTGATACCATCCTGTTACTATGAATTTGCCAGGCGATATAAAGATTCTCAAGGAAACCTGTTTAATGGCTTTGTGCCTGGTTCGGCAGATAAGATTTTCGAAAGTACGGATTTTAGAAAGTGAATGGTGAATGGTGAGGGGTGAATGGTGAGGGGTGAGTGGTGAATGGTGAGAGGTGAGTGGTGAATGGTGAGAGGTTTGGGTTGCATATTCTCAATGCCTGAATAAGGTTGACTTAATTAGACATTACTTTCCTTTCTCTCTTATTAATATGATGATGATGATGTGCTGTTGGTAACGGGTAATATCTTGAAGAGATATTCTCGTTATCAACAGTATTTATATCCCAGTAATAACCAGGTTATAAGTCGTTAATGAACTGCACGGCTTTTCGTTGACTTATTCCCAGGTCATAGAGTTACCCATTATAACTTATCAGTTACTGGTTTAACCTCCTTACAATAGTATTGACCACACCCATCTTTGCATTTACTAATATATGCTACAGGCCGGGCTGTTCTCGATACCAAGAAGTAAAAAGATAGGAATAGATATAAATCATCATAATTGTTAACTAAATAGGTGTTGGTAAGGATAAAAAATGTCTATCAAGAGATATTTTTTATCCCAAAAGCACCAATTAAGTATAGTAACCGGATAATAAATATCTCTTTTACATGAGCTGAGCAGTTTTCGAGCAGAAATATGTTTGGTTTTACATTTCAGAATGTGGCGAGGGAGTTTCCGCAGAAGCAAGGTATTCATCCGGCTTTGTCAGGTTACAGATGGGTGGGGTGAAGGGTTGCATCCGCTTTGTCAGGTTACAGATGGTTAGGGTGAAGGGTTACATCCCTTTGTCAGGTTACAGATGTGTTACATGCTATTGCCAGGTTACAGAAAGGTGAACCGAGGCGAAACCGAACTCGATGAGGCCGCAGGTCGAGTCGATGGGTGATTGGTAAACGGTGAGAGGGTAGTGAATTTTTTGTGATTTTACTTGACTTTTGCATTCTAATGTATTAGGTTTGTAGTGCAAACTAAAATGCATTACAAACCATGACGAATTCTGCCATAAATTCTCCTTCCAAGGAAATCAATAAGAGACTGTTGATGTCCATACACCAGGATGGTTTCTATGATATTCTGGCTGGTGTAATTGTGATTATTTTCGGTTTGATTCCGATTCTGGATGCCACCGGTCTCACACCGGGTGTGCGTCAGGTAATCCTGCTCTTAATTTATGGGATTTCGATCTTTCTTATAATCTGGCTGAAAAGAAGGATTACCCTTCCGCGTACAGGCTTTGTTCAATTATCTAAAAAGACCACTACCAGAATGTCGGTCATTATGTTGATTGTCAATGTAGTAATATTCCTGGTGTTTGCCGGTGTGTATCTCTTTGATCTTCCCTTGTGGAGCCACTTCGGATCCTACCAGCTCTCGGTTCCCCTGGGGCTCATTTTTCTGATTATGCTCTCTTTTACAGGCGGGTTGTTAAAAGCGCCCAGGTTTTACCTCTATGGGATCCTTGTGTTGGTTTCGCTTGTTGGCTTCGAACACCTGTTTCTTAAAGGGATTGTGGCCCACCACGGCATCCCCTGGGCATGTTTTGTTTCGGGGAGTATGATTCTCCTTTCAGGGGGTGTAAAATTATGTGCGTTTATGAAGCAATATACTGTAGATTATGATTCAAAATATTGACCGCACCATACACGAGCCAGCCAGGCTTCTGCTACTCATCTATCTATATTCGGTTGAAAAGGCAGATTTTACCTTTCTGAAAAAGCAGACGGGCATGACCCAGGGTAACCTCTCATCCCACCTTAATAAACTGGAGGCAGCCGGCTATATCAGCATGGAGAAGAGGTTTAAAAACAAACGTCCACTCACCTTGATCGGGCTTACCGATCCCGGGAGGTTGGCTTTTGGAGCCTATGTGAAAGGGATGCACCTCTATTTCAAGGACCTGGTTCAAATGGTGGATTGATTTCGAATTCTGCTAGCTAACTGACCACTGTTCCTTCCTACTTTCTGTTATATTTGTTGAATTAATTTGGACAAGGAACTGCATGTCGGAGATTATTACAGCTCAGCCGGGAACCGCCATCACTGATCAGGCAAAATTAAAAGAACTGCAAGCCAGGCTTGATGGGGACGTGTTTACCGATAAGGTCAGATTGCTTATGTATTCCACAGATGCCTCTGACTACAGGGAGCGGCCTCAGGCAGTGGTCTATCCCCATCATGAAAATGACATTCGGGAATTGGTGCGGTTTGCAAAGGAAACCGGCGTCTCACTGATCCCCAGGACTGCGGGTACCTCTCTTGCCGGCCAGGTAGTGGGCAATGGCATCGTCGTGGATGTATCGCAGCATATGAATCAGATCCTGGAGGTGAATGAGGAGGAGAAATGGGTAAGGGTGCAGCCGGGAGTTGTACTGGATGAACTGAATATTGCACTGATGTCCACAGGTCTCTTTTTTAGCCCCGAAACATCCACCTCCAACAGGAGCATGATAGGGGGAATGATCGGGAACAACAGTTGCGGGCTGCATTCTATCGTCCATGGAACTACCCGAGAGCATACGATTTCTGTAAATGCCGTACTCAGTGATGCCTCCCTGGCACAATTTAAACCATTAAAACCTGCGGAGCTCCAGGAGAAGCTAAGCCTGGATAATCTGGAGGGTAGCATTTATAAGAGGCTATTCGAGATATTGAATGACCCCGGAAACCAGAAGGAGATTGTGGAACATTTTCCTGACCCCAAAGTGGTCAGACGGAATACGGGATATGCCCTGGATGAACTGTTAAACAGCCCCCAATTTCTGGGCTCAAAAGCAAAGTATTCTGATTTTAATCTTTGCAGGCTTTTATCAGGTTCCGAGGGAACTCTTCTGTTTATGACAGAGGCAAAATTAAATTTGGTTCCCCTACCTCCTCCTCATAAGGCTCTGGTTCCCATGCATTTCAAATCGGTAATCGAAGCCATAAGGGGGAACCTGGTGGCACTCAGGCACAAGCCCTCAGCAGTGGAGCTTATGGATAAAACCATCCTCGACTGTACCAAAGAAAACCGGACTCAACGAAAAAACCGTTTCTTCCTGGAAGGCGATCCCGGAGCTGTATTGATGGTTGAAATTGTAGATGAGGAAGAGTCGGCTTTGCACAAACGGATCGAAGCCATGGAGAAGGATATGCGGGATTCCCAACTGGGATATCACTATCCGGTGCTGTATGGGAAAGATATCGGTAAGGTCTGGGCCCTGAGAAAAGCAGGGTTGGGAGTGCTCTCTAATATTCCCGGGGATGGACGTCCTGTCTCTGTCATTGAGGATACCAGTGTTAATGTAGAGGTGTTGGAGGACTATATCACTGATTTTAATAAGATTCTGGATGGATTTGGTTTGAAGTGTGTCTACCATGCCCATATTTCGGTCGGGGAACTTCACCTGAGACCCATCCTGAATCTAAAGGATCCTAAAGATGTCCAGATGTTTCACGACATTGCACTTGAGACTGCCAGGCTGGTGAAAAAATACAGAGGCTCGCTCAGCGGAGAGCATGGAGATGGCAGGCTGCGCGGGGAGTTCATAGAACTGATGGTCGGGGAAAAGAACTTCCAGTTGATCAAAGAGGTGAAGCAGATTTTCGATCCCACAGGAATATTTAACGCAAGGAAGATCACCGATACGCCCCCCATGAATACCTTCCTGCGATATGATCCGGGTCATGTTTCTCCACAGTTCGATACCTGGTTTGACTACTCCAGTGAGGGTGGTTTTATGAAGCTTATTGAAAAGTGTAATGGATCGGGCGATTGCAGGAAAACAGAGATTACCGGAGGGACCATGTGTCCCAGCTACATGGCTTCCAGGGATGAATATACCACCACCCGGGCCCGGGCCAATGTCTTAAGGGAAATGCTATCAAAGCCAGGGCTTAAAGAGCCATTTAACCAGCCAGAGGTATATCAGATTCTGGACCTTTGTTTGTCCTGCAAAGCCTGTAAATCAGAATGCCCCTCCAGTGTGGATATGGCAAAATTAAAGGCCGAATTTTTGCAACACTGGTACGCGCACAACAAGGTGCCCATACGCACCAGACTGATAGCCAATATCTCCAGTGTGAACAGCCTGGGAATGCTGGCGCCATGGCTGTTTAATGCTTTTGTTACCAATCCTTTCCTGGGTAAAACAATCAAAGGAATGCTTGGCTTTGCTAAAAAGAGAAGCATCCCTACACTGGGGAAAACCTCTTTAAGAAAATGGACAGGACGGCATTTGAATGCTTTGAATCAAAGTCTGCCAGAAGAATCAAGGAAGGTGATTCTCTATGTGGATGAGTTCACAAATTATAACGATACCTTACTTGGGATCACAGCTATAAGACTATTGAACAGGCTGGGAGTAAGGGTGTTGGTTGTAAAACACCCGGTGAGCGCCCGTACTTTTATATCCAAAGGATTGCTAAAAAAAGCACAACAGATTGCAAGAAAAAATGTGACCGTTTTGGGAGCTCTTGTTTCTGAAGAGATACCACTTGTGGGTATAGAGCCTTCAGCCATACTTGGATTCAGAGATGAATTTCCCGAGTTGGTGGGTAAAGATCTGACTACCAGAGCCAAGGATCTGGCTGAGAACAGCTATACCATCGAAGAGTACCTGGTCCGATTGTTTGATGAAGGGGGTTATGATAATTCCCTTTTCAGCAGGGAGACCAGGCAATTGAAGTTGCATGGGCACTGCCAGCAAAAAGCCATCGCCAGCACTGCACCCACGCTTAAGTTGCTTTCCATTCCTGAGAATTATCATGCAAGTGAAATTCCTTCAGGATGTTGCGGAATGGCCGGTTCCTTTGGATATGAGAAGGAACATTTCGAGCTTTCCATGAAAGTGGGAGAGTTGGTTCTTTTTCCGGCAGTGAGAGAGGCAGAACCCGAGATACTTATCTCAGCTCCAGGAACCAGTTGCCGGCACCAGATCCTTGATGGAACAGGAAGAGAAGCATTGCATCCGGTTGAAATATTGTATAATGCACTAATATAGAATTATTTAACTACTTATCACATGTTGAAAAAGCTACCACTCTGGGCAAAGATTTTTATTGGTATGGGACTTGGAATTCTCTGGGGACTGATTTCTGTATGGACCGGATGGGAGCTATTTACCAGCAACTGGGTGAAACCCTGGGGAAACATTTTCCTGAAATTACTTAAGCTCATTGCTGTACCACTTATATTTGTTTCTCTCGTGAAAGGAATCTCAAGCCTGACCGATATCACAAAGCTATCCAGGATTGGGTACAAGACCATTGTCATATACATTGCCACTACCGTTTTTGCTACCACCGTTGGACTGGCCCTTGTAAATATTATGAAACCAGGGGATGTATTCCCGGCGGATAAGCAGGAACAGTACAGACAGAAATTTGGAGGACAGGTAGAGTTGAAGCAGGAATCGGCAATGGAAATAGAGAAGCAATCACCCCTTCATTTTTTCGAAGATATGATTCCCGAAAACTTCTTTCGGGCTGCCGGGGACAACTCCAAAATGCTTCAGATCATATTTTTTGCCATCCTCTTCAGCATAGCCCTGGTCCTGGTCCCGGGTCAAAAAACCCAGGTGGTAAAGGACTTCTTCGACGGCCTCAATGACGTGATTCTCAAAATCGTAGATATAATCATGCGTTTTGCACCCATTGGTGTGTTTGCATTGATGGCAGCACTGGTGGTCGATTTCTCGGGCGATGCGGATATTTTCACTGCACTGGGTATGTACATGCTCACAGTTACCCTGGGCCTTTTCCTATTGATCCTCGGGCTCTACCCTTTAATGATCCGGATATTTGCCGGCATAAGGATTCCAGATTTCTTGAAAGGCATTCTGCCAGCTCAGCTGGTGGCATTTACCACGAGTTCGAGTGCTGCTACCTTACCGGTTACCCTTAAGCAGGTTACCAATGAGTTGAAGGTTTCCAAACCTATTGCCAATTTTGTTCTGCCGGTGGGAGTGACCATCAACATGGATGGAACCAGCTGTTACCAGGCCATTGCGGCGGTTTTTATTGCCCAGGTATTTGGGATTGAATTAACCCTGGTACAGCAGTTGACTATTGTCCTCACAGCAACCCTGGCTTCCATAGGATCGCCAGGAATCCCGAGTGGCAGCATAGTGATGCTGATCATCGTATTAAATTCGGTGGGACTACCCATAGAGGGGCTCGCACTGATCCTTGGAGTAGACCGACCCTTGGATATGTTGAGAACAGTGGTTAATATCACAGGTGATTCAACGGTTGCCTCCATTGTAGCCCGGTCGGAAGGAGAGCTAAACTACAAATAGCAAACAAATGTGCTTAATTATTGTAGAAGGCCTGTAGCGCTAAAATGCTTCGATCAATGCTACTTCCTTGTATTGCAGGTATTTACACAATAATCGCACAAATTTAGAGCTTTCTGAGGGGCATATTCTAACTCAATCCATACATATCCCTTCAAATTTCAGTGTTTCGGGAGCTTAACATTGCGCTTCACACTCTTTCGAATGATCGAGCAGGGGTGAAGATCCAAATTCCACAGAAATTATAAATGACTTCAATCTGGAGATAACATTTCAACCCGAACCTTAAGCGAAACCAAAATCCCAAGCGATCGCATGAAAAAATAGGAGGGTCCTGAAAGTGTGTTTGTCACAGAACTCAATTTTTGAACTCAAAAATATGCGCCCTAAAATATTACATATGTAAACACAAAAAACAAATTCACATATGGCATCAGATAAAAATTGGACAAATAATTACATTCAGCAACATTATTGTACACAAATGAGAATTACATATGTAAACAGAAATCCGAGTACTTTCAATTTGAAAGTATAGTGTCTCATCTATTTAATAATCAGTTTAATATGAGGATTACCTAAACTATATAAACCAGTAATTATCTAAATACTTGAGTAAAAGGGGTTTTAAACTGTAAATATTCATTTATAACTAATTATAAACCTGTATTTTATTAGATTTATATAATGTTTTAGTGGAATATTATAATCGACATCAGATTCTGGTCTAAAACGAAGCCAAAGTAGGCCTGAACAGGGGGATACAGGCAGACTATGAAAGCTTGAAGGCTACTGATTATCGAGCTTATAGAGAATATAAGCTTCAATACTTATAATGTAATTTCATACGCCATTGTGAGATTTAGTAGTAATTGCTTAAATATCCTCTATAATAAGAGTTTTTGATTATAGTTCGCAAGTATTTACAAATGTAAACAATGCTGTGTTACATATGGCAACGATATATTTGTTACATTTGTAACACACCTATTTGGCTATGAAAGAGCGACTGATTCAGCTCCTTGATCTGGAGCAATTGACACCTTCAAAATTTGCTGACATTATTGGGGTGCAACGCAGCAGTGTATCACATGTAATTTCGGGTCGAAACAATCCCAGCTTTGACTTTATACAAAAGACATTGACGGCTTTTCCCGGTCTGAATGCCGAATGGTTAATTGTAGGTCAGGGCACCATGTATGACCAGATGGGCAGAGGGGTTAGCGGAAACTTATTTGAGGCTCCTTTAGACGATAATCTGGTGCATATTCCTGAGGATATTGTGGACCAGGGTACAGAAAATAGAGTTCCAGAGGATTCTCAGGGAGATAAAGCAGAAGTATATTCCTCCCCTAACGATGATTTGACGGGGGATACAGAAGATCTACCTGAGGATTTGGAGCAACAGGTGTCCAGAAGCCCTGGTCGTATCGTACAGGTCATGGTTTTCTATGACGATGATACCTTTAGAACATATAGACCGTCAAAATAGAATTCTGCTTATCTTTGCAGGAAAAATTGCATGTATCGTTTCCTGATTCGCCCTTTGTTATTCCTGCTACCCCCGGAGACTATTCACCACCTTCTGATTACTTTTTTGAAGATTGCCTTTAAAATCCCCGGGATAAAGACTATTGTGAAGAGCAACTACCACATCGCTGATCCCGCTCTAAACACTGATTTTCTGGGGATGTCCTTTAGCAATCCGGTGGGTCTGGCAGCAGGATTTGATAAAAATGCGGAAGTATACAATGAGTTTTTTGCCTTTGGTTTCTCCTTTATAGAGATTGGTACTGTGACTCCTAAAGGTCAAGCCGGAAATCCCAAACCCAGAAGTTTCAGAATCAAGAAGGACCGGGGTTTGATCAACAGGATGGGTTTTAATAACCATGGCGCTGCTGCTGCGGCTGCGAAATTAAGCGCTAAAAGGCCCAAAGGGCTTATTTTAGGAGGAAACATAGGTAAGAACACCCAAACCCCCAACGAAAAGGCTGTAGGCGATTATGAGGCTGTATTCAGGTCCATTTATCATGGGGTGGACTATTTCGTGGTAAATGTGAGTTGTCCTAACATTACGGATCTGCATAAGCTCCAGGACCAGGATTCTCTGGAATTAATACTTGGCCGGGTTCTTGAAATCCGCGAAGAGATGGCTCTGCGGAAGCCCGTGCTCTTAAAGATTTCTCCCGATCTGAACAATAAACAGCTGGATGAGACCCTTGAGATTGTGGATCGGCTGAAACTGGATGGCATTGTAGCCACCAATACCACCATCACCAGGGAGGGCTTGAAAACTTCACCTGAAGAGATCAAAGCCATTGCCAACGGGGGAATGAGTGGGGCTCCCATCACAAAGCGCAGCCTTGAAGTGGTCAGGTATGTACATGAAAAGACGGGTGGAAAGCTCCCTATTATTGCGGTGGGGGGGATCATGGGTGTCCAGGACGCCCTGAATATGCTGGATGCAGGTGCTACGCTCATACAGCTCTATACCGGCTTTATTTACGAAGGACCCGCCCTGGCCAAACGTATTAACAGGGAAATACTTAAACGAAGGAAGCAGGAATCAATTTAGTTCCAGAACAACTTTCTTTTCGACCCACTCAATTTTAAGCTCAGGAATCTGCTTCCTGGGAACCGGCAGGGCTTTAACCTGCTTTGTAGCTGCACCACTCTTTTTCATGGCTGGCGCAACCCCGCTAATCTCTTCCAGGGCCTTTGCAAGCATGGGATCGGCTGAACTCCCAAAGGGCTCTAGTTCCAGAAGGTATTCTTCCACCTCAAAGTCCGGTGAAATTCCGCTTACGAAATCTGTATATCCCTCTGAATTGGCATATTTCAGAACGATGGGCTGCATGGCCCAGTTGTGTCTTTTGGGATTCGCCTGGTCATCCACGGTAACCGATCCGTAGCACTTTCCATAGGTGGCAGTTCCTATCTGAACCACCTCCATATAAGGATAGAGTCCAACCATCAGTAATTCGCTGGCAGAGGCTGTACTTCCTGTGGTCAGAAAATAGACTTTGGATAAATTCAGGTTAATTTCCGTATCGGGAAACCTGGATAGCAATCGCACCGATTCCTCTCCATCGGCTTTTCCATCCGAATCGAGATCCGCATTTTTCCAATACGTTGTATATCCATCGTTCCATATTTGTGTTGAAAAGACGCTGCGGTTTGTTACATCGGTTTCGGGTGCCAGCACACTGGCCATCTGCTCTGCTACAAATCCATAACCTCCACCGTTGTATCGAAGATCGATCACAACATCTGAGACTCCCGCTGTTTTAAACTCGCCCAACACTGCATTGATTTCCTCCATCCATTCGTCCTCCGGACCCGGAACAAAGGAGGTGTATACGCAATATCCAATTTTATATCCCTGGTAATCAATAATTTCATGATGCACAAATGGATTTAGATTAAGTTCCGTAGCGGTTAGAGTGATCTCCTTCCCATTGGGAATAATATCCACACCATTCCAGGTCCCAAAACCAAAGGTGGAAGTTGTCTGGTAATAGAGGTCAAAGTAATTGTCTCTATTCAGCGATTTGCCGTCGATGGTGATGATAATATCTCCACGTACAATTCCAGAATCGGCTGCCTGGGTTCCTGGTGAGACATATTCCACTACGCTGATCACATCTGTATCGCTGATTAATCCGGGTGCCGCAGACATTCCTGTGGCCAGCTCCACTCCCTCAAACATGTCCAGAAGCGCCTGGTAATCATCTGTTATCCAGGAATCTTTATCATCTTTATAAAGTAGCTTGTAAAAGTATGCTTCTGGATCTTCTTCATAATCGGGATCCATATTGGGAAGGAATTCCTCCCAGAGGTAGAGATCATTCAAACCCTCCCATATCCAGTTATTCAATATAAGGATTTCTTGTGGCAAGCCCGGATCGGGCTCCGGATCGGGTTCTGGATCCTTTTTACAAGCCACAACCCCGATAAGCAGGGTCAGGAGAATTACGAGAAGTTTATTATGCTTATATGTTTTCATGTTTCTTTTTTTTCCAAAAATAACAATATTGGTACTTAAAATAACTTAAGAAAGGGATCATTATTATAACGTGGTGAACAATATGTGGGTTTTATCGGTTTTTATTTTGAACACCATCTAAAGTAAAATGGCTGAAAATAAGACCAAACCGACCCCTAAAAGCGTTGCATCTTACCTGGCAGAAATTGAAGATCCAGTGAGAAAGGCCGATTGCAAAACCATCGCTTCCATGATGGAGGAACTGACTGGTTCAAAACCAAAAATGTGGGGTGAATCCATCGTGGGTTTTGGTGACTACCGCTACAAATATGCCAGTGGGAGAGAAGGAGACTGGTTTCTGGCTGGTTTTTCCAACCGCAAACAGAGCCTCACCCTCTACATCATGGGCTACCTTGAATACTACCCAGAGATCCTTGAAAAACTTGGAAAACATAAGCACGGCAAGGGCTGTCTTTACATCAAGAAACTTTCGGATGTGGATCTGGAAGTGCTAAGAACCCTTATAAGTACATCCATCGAACGCTTGAAGAATCATCATTAAACCCATTTACAATGCGTTTCACTCACGCATTACTGTTTGTATTCACCATCCTTTATAGCGCTTCAGGCCTGGGCCAGAAGCAAATGGAAGATGTAGCCGAACATCCGGCATTTTCTGAAAGAGTAAACGAAAGGGAACAAATGGTGGAAAGGGATATTGCACATTATCCCTACCAGCCCGTTAAGGATCCAAGGGTGCTTGATGCCATGAGACGGGTTCCCAGACATGTGTTTGTCCCTGAGGATTTCAGAGACCTGGCCTACCAAAACACTCCCCTTCTGATTGGACAGAATCAAACCATTTCACAGCCCTTTATGGTAGCTTATATGACAGAGTTGCTTGATATTCAGCCTGATCACAAGGTGCTGGAAATCGGGACCGGATCCGGGTACCAGGCTGCAGTGCTTGGAGAGTTATGTGATCATGTGTACAGCGTTGAAATTATCGAATCCCTTGGATTGAAAGCGGAAAACCTTTTGCAGGAGTTGGGGTATGAAAAAATAGAGGTCCTTATAGGAGATGGGTATGAAGGCTGGCCGGAAAAAGCTCCATTCGACAGAATCATTGTCACCTGTGCTCCCGAAGATATTCCTCAGCCTATCATGGATCAACTCTCTCCGGGGGGGCTTATTGTGATTCCGGTTGGAGCGCAGAATCAGACCCAATACCTGGTTATTGTGAGTAAAAACAAGAAAGGTGAAATTTCCCGAAAAACTGGCCACCCGGTCAGATTCGTCCCCATGACAGGGAAAGCAAGGGAATAGCAGGCTTACTTTATTGATGATGCGACCGGTCTCAGCTTTCTGGGGTAAGCTTAAAATATTTATATTCGTATTCTATCTTTACAAATTATGGGACTCCTGATTGCCTACCTGACCATCGCCTTGTTTTTCTCCTTCTTATGCTCCATTCTTGAAGCATCACTGCTAAGTACCACTCCGGTGTTTATTCAGATGAAGCTGAAGGAAGGAAAGAAATATGCCAAGACACTGGATCGCTTTAAGAAGAACATCGACCTTCCTCTTTCTGCAATACTGACTCTGAATACATTTGCCCATACCATTGGTGCTGCAGGAGTTGGCTCGCAGGTGCAGAAAGTCTGGGGAAATGAATACCTGACTGTTGCATCCCTGATTCTTACCCTGATTATTCTGATTGGATCAGAGATTATTCCAAAGACCCTCGGTGCGCTACACTGGAAGAAATTAGGTCCGTTTATGGTTATCTCTCTTAAAATCATGATCTATTCACCTCTTTATCCCTTTATTCTTCTTACGAACGTTATTACAAAAAGTCTGTATAAAAACAGAGGAGAAGAAGCCCGGTTCAGCCGCTTGGAATTCAGGGCCATTACCGATTCTGTCATAGAGGACGGAATAATCGAAAACGAGGAATCCCGGATCCTGCAGAACCTGATGCAGTTTCAGAGCATCCACGTGAAAAACATTATGACCCCTCAGATCGTCATCGAGGCCGCCGATGAAGATACATCCATAGACCAATGGTATGAACAGCACCAGGACACCCCCTTCTCAAGAATACCCATATATAAAGAAGAGTTGAACCATGTGACCGGATTTGTGCTTAAGGATGAGGTCATGGAGCAAATCATCGAAAACAGGGGTACGGAGCCCCTAAAATCGATCCTCCGTCCTATATCCATGGTCCATGAGGATACACGTATCGTAAAGCTTCTCTCAAGACTGATCGAACGAAAGGTGCATATGTCCATCGTGGTGGATGAATATGGTCAGGTAAGTGGCCTTGTTACCATGGAGGATCTTTTCGAAACCCTTATTGGCCTTGAAATTGTTGATGAGATGGATAACGTGGAAGACCTGCAGGTGCTTGCCAGAAAGAACTGGGAAGTCAGAGCCAAAAAAATGGGGTTGATTCGATAAAAACCCGAATAACTATTTCAAAAGGTTTGCATATTCAGGATCAGGCGCGGAATAACTGATATTGCCATTATTGAGAATAATCCGACTTTTCTTTCATTCAGAAAAGGGAATGCTATTATGCAGGCAATGAGACCGGGTACACCCCTTTTAAGCAAACCCTGGTCGTCTCTTAAATCGGAGATATGGCTTATTTTAACTTTCGAACACCAGTTTTAACAATCTTTAGTATTTGTATACCAATTCATTAACACTATTTAAGAGTCTAAAAACAACAATGTGATACTATTTTAGGGAACTTTGGAAACAAAGCCCTTGAAACAATGTATCGACTTGTATTTGTAGTACTTTCTTTACTTTCTATTTTCTCACAAAGACTATATGGTCAGGTAGATAGTTCAAGTCATAAGGTTTTCTCGGGGGAAATTATTGATGACTCATTGGCTTATCCCATTACGTCTGTTCATATCTGGAATGAGAGTACGAGAATGGGTACTTTTTCTAATAGTTATGGAGAATTCAGTATAAAATTGAGAAGTCAGGACACAATAGTCTTTAGTGCCATAGGATATTTTAGTTCTGTAATTGTCGTTTCGTCTTCATTAGATCAGAATGCAGTCGTGCGTTTAAAGCCAAAAAAATATGAAATAGATGAAGTGGTCATAAGGAGATTTCGAAGTTATGAGTCTTTTAAATACCAGGTTATTCACCTGGATCTGCCTGAAAGCGAAACCGCTGAATTGAAAGCGTATATCAATCTTACATCCACAGCTGTTGCCCTGGAGGCTGACAGAGAAAGAGCCGTAAATGATAAACTGGAGACGGGGAGGTTCGGATACATCACACCTTTAGGTAAAGGCATCGATCGTGAAAAGGCTTTTAAGGAAAAAATGAGTAATCTAAAAAAGAGGGAAAAAGTCATAAGTGCAAAATTTAACAGGGTGCTGGTTAGAGATATAACACAATTAGATGGTGATGAGCTCACCGAATTTATTGCCCTGTGCGATTTTAGTGAAGAATACCTATATGAGACCGATTTAACCACGATAATTGAAGCTTTGTATGCAAAACTTGATGATTATCAAAACGTGATAGATACAATCCCTTCCTCTAATGAACATTAAGGAATTGAAGACTTACTTCGCCAATGTTTACAAAGGTATACCGAATGATTGTTTGGAGTTCAGAATAATTATTATTGTATTCAATAAGAGTGCTTACCGTAGTTGGGGCATAGTAATTTCCTGCACCACAAATCCTGAATCCAGACACAGGATTTGCATGTGATTTACAATTCTTTTGATCATTAGCTTGTGCTTGTTTTCAACAAAATCCTGAATTACTAAATGCAGGGAATATCCTTATCACATCAGCTGATTGCTTGGCCTGACACAAACATGGTCAATACTGACATTGGGATCCTGCGTGACGGCATAAACAATTGCCTTGGCAATATCCTCTGAATCAAGAAACTTCACGGATTTAAGCATGGGTTCAAATGCCGAGAATACTTCCTGATCGGTGATTGTGCTCATCAGGTTTGTTTCCACACCCCCTGGACGTATTGATGTAGCCCGGATATTATAAGGAACCGTAAGTTCCAAACGAATGCCTTCTGTAATAGCCTCTACCGCATACTTAGTGCCGCAATATACAGCTGCAGAAGGGAAAACGCTAATTCCGGCAATCGAGGAAATGTTCACAATATGGCCGTTCTTCTGTTCCATCATCGCAGGCAACACCGCCGCAATGCTATTCACCACTCCCTTCACATTTACATCAATGGTTTGCTCCCATTCATCCTCATGTAAATTTTTCATGAAGGAGAGGGGCATGATTCCGGCGTTATTCACCAAAACATCGATTTGTCCAAATTCATCCAGGGCTGCTTTGGCAACTTCTTTCATATCATTTCTCTTTGTGACATCAGCCTTGACAGCTATTGCCTTATGGCCTTTGGACAACAATTCGGATTTAAGTTCATTTAATTTATCGATGGATCGGGCAGAGAGGATAGCAGCGAAACCTTCTTTTACCAAGGCGTATGCTGTGGCTTTACCAATTCCTGAGGAAGCTCCTGTAATAATTGCAGTTTTCATAATACTGATTTTTGTTTTGATGTTGAATAATTCTTTTAATCGCTAAAATTCACTAAGAGATTGAAAACAAGCACTATAAATTACATAAAAATTTGGGATTTACCAATCTGAACTTCCCTGGAAATTGAGCCGTTAATAGTAAACCAGATACTTGACTTATACGTCTCATTTAAAGTATACCCCCACAAATAAAATATCGTGAAATGAAAAAGTCATTCACAACTTGTTTGTTCATTGTTTTGATATTGAATGTATCTAGTTGCATAAAAGTAGGTTGCGAAGAAACCAAAGCTCCTGAAATAAACTTCGGGGTACTTTTAGGTGGCTCATACCACTGAATCAATAATAGCCACAATTAGTTGAAAAGATCACACATTCATCAGTAATGACAGTAAGTTTTGCCCTCTCCCAAGAACACCGATCAGAAACAGTCGGTTTGTTTATTGCCAACTGACTTCTTAAAAGAGGTTCTCTGAAAAACAATTTGGTCTGAAGCGTTGTTAATTCTATTAGTTCCCTCATATGAATGTTGATAATTGCGATGATCTAGAACTATCGCATACCCTAATCAATCCCAACGAAAACTTAGTACCTCAGATCTCTTATGTGGGCCTGTCACCCTCTATTTGTTCACTGGAAGTTATTGGCAGGCACAACGAAATTATAACAATTGAAATCAATGAAAATTAAGCTGTTATGAAAAGAGTATTAACCATTTTGGGTGCAGTATTATTGACTGCAAATATCTTTGGTCAGGCCACACAAACAATGAGCTATCTGGCGATGATTAGAAATATCAACAATGATCTGCTCACTTCAAGCACTTTTACGAGCGAGCCTTCTACATCAGTTGAGACACATTATGTTGGAGAATCTTTCGGTGGTGGTATTGTGTATTATGTTGATGATGAAGGAAAACACGGTATAATAACCACCATCATTGATAAAAGCACCAGAAAACAACACAAAAGTGAAACATTTATCCTCACCAATGCTGCGAGAGATGGAATCGCTACAGGAGAATTTAATACGGATCGCCTAAATGCGATGACCGGTAAAGGAGAAACTGATGATCAGGTAGTTGAAAACTACCGGGATGCCAATCTCAGTGACTGGCATTTACCCACCAGATATGACTTAATTAAGTTATACCGTAATAGAGCTGTGATAGGAGGATACACTGAATTCGCTAATGGATGGAAATCTACCGAGGTCAGCAGTGTCAATGAATGGTATCGGAGCTTTATCACAGGAGGCGAGTTTAGCAACGGCAAGGACGATGCCGTCTACATTCGGGTCATTCGGAAATTTTAACCATTTGTCCACCAAACTAATCACTGCAGGAGAAAAACAAAAAACCCCAACCGAAATCGATCGAGGTTCTTATAGGGTGGTGATTCAGCTGAGGTTCGAACTCAGGACCCCATCCTTAAAAGGGATGTGCTCTACCAACTGAGCTACTGAGTCATCCTGTTATCGCTTTTAAAGCGGTTGCAAAGATAGAAACAAAAATATTTTTTGCAAACTGTTTTTCGCTGGAAATTTTAAAAAATATTCCTGCATTAATAATCTCCTAAGCTATGCAGAAAATAGAGCCTTCTATTTAACAGAACCGGACCAGAATAATAAATGTTCATGAAAATTCTCTGTAATGAACTTCGCGCTGCTTCGTCTTCGGTTTAGAAAACAGATTTTAAAATGAATTATAAACTAAATCGAGTAATCATGAAAAGAATTGTTTTATTAGTGATGGCAGTAGCGTTTCCAGCATTCATTAATGGCACAGAACAGTGCTGTAGATAAGCTCTTTAACAAGTATAATGGCAAGGATGGAGTAACTACTGTGAGATCAGTCCCGAGCTTTTCCAGATTGTAAAAGCCATGGATATTGAAGAGATTGAGGATGCAGATATTCCATTTGACAAGATTGCCAGTGTGAAGATACTGACCATTGAGGATGAAGATCAGTGGGAAGGTGTAAATTTCTATGATGAAATTTCAAAGGATCTGGATGTGAGCAATTTTGCGGAGGTGATGACCGTGAATGATGGGGGAGAGACTGTACGGATGTGGATGAAGGTCGAGAAGAATGAAGTCAGTGAATTTCTACTCATTGTGGGTGGCGATGACAATGTGCTTGATATATATCACAGGTAATTTCAAGATGAATGATCTGGAGGGGCTTGCAGAGTCTTGGACGAGATTTTGATATTGATCTTATAGTTTTCATTAAATTAGTAGTTCTTTTAACTGTTGAATCCAATGAAGTCCTCAGAATTCAAACTGTTGGTAATGCCATACAGTTCCCGGTTGTATCGGATGGCTTTTCGCCTGATGAGCAGCCGGGAGGAGGCTGAGGATATCGTCCAGGAGGTGTATGTGAAACTGTGGGGAATGCGCAATGAATTGAACAATTACAACAGTATTGAAGCGCTTGCCATCAGAATTACCCGCAACCTGTGCCTGGACAACCTGAGGCGGAGAAAAGTGAATCAGAATGCCATGAAGGCTGAGCAGATGAAAGAGGAGGTGCATTCTGTTTCACCTGCAGAACAACTTGAAAAGAAAGAAGAAGCTGAAATGATACATACCCTTATAGCAGCACTGCCCGAACCACAGCGGTCGCTGGTTCACCTTCGACACCTGGAAGGGAAAGAGTATGAGGAGATTGCAGAGATGGTCAATATGAATGTGAATGCCATCAGAGTAAGTATATCAAGGGCAAGAAAACAGATGCGTGAAATGTTAGAAAAACAATATTCATCATGGAAAGCATAGAGGACATACGTAAGATGCTGGACGGTTTTACCACGGGGAAACCACGCTGGAGGAGGAGAAGAATGTTATAGGATTATTTCTCATCCCAACACGGTTCCCGAGGAGTTTATTCCTGACAAAGAGCTGTTCAAGACCATGGGATCCGGGGATCATGAGATAGTGGTACCCGAGGACCTGAATCAGAAGATCATCTGCTTCCATTGATCAGGTGGAGAGAAAGGCTACCCGTACCCGCAGGATATCAGTATTTTCTCTGTCTGGACTGGCAGCAGGTTTGTTGGTGATGATTGCAGTCTACCTGTTCTACATCAGAACTGAATCTCCAACATTGCTGGCTACAAACCAGACTGACAGACACATATGAGAATCCAATGGATGCCTATGAAGAAGCAAAACGAACTCTGGCATATGTTTCAGCCAAACTCAACAATGGTACCAGCGAACTTGAACATGTAAAGCAGCATGTGAGTAAAACATGCAGATCCTTTGAAATCACTTTCAAAGATCAATAAAGGAAGCAAGGAACTGAGTTTGCTTGGACAACTGACACGGGCAAGGGAGTTTGAGTAATAGTGTCAGTAAGTTAATAGTTAGTGGGTTAGTAAAAAGTGAAACAAGATAAAAAATATAGATACGATGAAACGGATAATTTTAAGTGGGGTAGTGATCATATTTACCCTGACAGTATTCGGACAGAAATCAGCTGTTGACAAGGTATTTGATAAGTATAGCGGCAAGGAAGGATACACGACAGTCTATATCTCAAGCTTTATGTTTAACATGTTGAGACAGCTGGACGTGGATGATCCCGAGTATAATGAGTTTAAAAAAGCCACCTCTGGAATCAATTCTATTAAAATTCTGACACAGGATGGCAGTGACTCAGAAGCATTTGGTAAAGAGCTGCTTGAGATGTTGCCCAGGGATGAATACAAGGAGATGATGGTCGTGAAAGATCAGGAAGAAGAAGTGCTTTTCCTGGCCAGGGAAGAATGGAGGGAAGATCACCGAATTTCTATTGATCGTTAGCGGTGGTGGTGAGGATGCACTTATAGCCATACAGGGTGATATCGACCTTGAGAGTATAGCAAGCATTGCATCCGGACTGGATATGCCCGGGCTTGAGAACTTGGAAGATCTGAAGGAGATGCCTTAGGAATCCAGAGGATTCAATAATAGAGCATTTTCTCCACTTTGTTTTTCTTCAGCCAGTTTTTAAGAATTTGTCTGATATCCCTGTTATCCAGTGCCGGATTGATGCAGTCAAGCATCTGCTCAATTCCCAGATAGGACTCATTTACTGAAAGGTAACCATACCCCATATACATTCCCTTCTCAATCCGCACCAGACTGCGTTCTTCAGGCTCTCTTCCCTGATCAATGATCAAAACATTTCCCCTGTCAAGCTTCAGATTGTCCAGCAAGGTCTTTGCCCTCTTGTTATAGGCAGATACCGATTCTCCCTGTACACAGGCTCCATTGCATTGCCTGATGGTGTGGTGAAAACAGGCTCCATCTGTTTGGTATAGTCCGCTCAGCTTCTGACACAGCCAGTTTTTCTCTACCATTCTTGTAAGGGCTTCCCTGGCTTCCTTTTTATTGTTATAGCAGGTAACCGGATCTTCAGGCATTTCTGAAATTTTCCTGAGGTGAAAATGTGATATACCCAAATTCATCCTTGCCCGTATAGAGTCCCCAATAATATGAGGATCGCTTTTGGGCCCTGTTATACATGGGCTTTTGATCTTTGATCTCTTTGGATTCCTTTAAAAGGGCAATAAGCTCACTGCCGGTAAGCTCATATGAGATGGAGTGAATGCGCTGCTTCATCTCCAGGGCTCTCTTGCTGGTGGTATTCCCCAGGTGAGAGAGTACCCTGTGCCGAATGTCCTTGCTCTTGCCTATGTAAAGAAGTTGCTGTTTATCATCAAAAAAATAATAGGTGCCGCAGGCTTCCGGCAGTTTTTCTATATCCTCTACAGTAAGATTCTCATTCAGATTCTTATACCTGCCTGATGGGTTCTGAGATTAAGTCCAGTCCGTTATCTCCATTCTGGTTATCTCGTATCAGTTCAAACAGCTTCACCGTAGCCAGAGCATCTCCTGCAGCCCGGTGACGGTCCATGATTCTTAATACCCAGTTCCTTACAGATTTTTCCAAGACTGTAAGACTTATGGCCAGGAAATGTTTTTCGGCTTAGTTTGACGGTGCATAATGTTTTCCGGTCATACGCAAAGCCAAGCCGTCTTGAATTCACTTTTAATAAATGAATAGTCAAAATTGACATTGTGACCCACAATGGTGTAATTTTCTGTGCGTTCAACCAGTTCCTTGGCGACTTCATAAAACTTGGGAGCATCGGCCACCATTTCATTGGTGATCCCGGTGAGACCCGTTATAAAATAGGGTATATTCTTTTCTGGATTAATCAGAGAAGACCATTCACTCACTACTTTCTCCCCATCATGAAAGAAAATGGCAATTTCAGTTATTTTTTCTGTTTTCGGACTGCCCCCGGTGGTCTCAATATCAAGTATGGCAAACATTGCTCATTCTCCTACACTTTCACCCTCACTTCCATTTCAACTAACTCTCTTTTTCAGGCTTCTTCCTCTTTTTGGAGCTTCCTTGGCTGGAGCTTTCTTGGCTGCGGGCTTTTTGGCTGGAGCTTTCTTAGCTGCAGGTTTTTTGGCTGGAGCTTTCTTAACTGCAGGGGCAGGTTTTTCTTCTGCTTTGGGAGCTTCTTCCGCCTTAGGAGCTTCTTCCGCCTTAGGAGCTTCTTCCGCCTTGGGAGCTTCTTCCGCCTTGGGAGCTTCTTCTACCTTAGGAGCTTCTTCTGCTTTGGGAGCTTCTTCTGCTTTGGGAGCTTCTTCTGCCTTGGGTGCTTCAGCTACTTTTTGAACTTCTTCTACCTTTGGTGCTTCCTCCACCTTTGGCTTAGGATCTGCAGCTTTTGGTTTTGTAGCTTTCGGTTTTTCTTCTGTGACAACGGCCTTCTTGGTGGTTGAGACTACATTAAAGGATTCTTTTCTTTTACGAGGTCTTAAAACGCCAAAGCTTCCACTGAATAATTTCCCTCTACGGGTTTTCATATCACCTTTTCCCATGTTAATCTAGTTAGTGTTAGACCTGTCAAGATAAGAAAAAATGATGGCCCTTCCAACCTGCTTATCTTTTAGGTATGAAGTCCATGGATACAGAATTGACACAATGCCTGGTGTTCTTAGGGGTAAATCCCTCTCCAAGGAATACATGTCCAAGGTGTCCGTCACAATTGGCACATACAATCTCAGTGCGTTGACCATCAGCATCTACAGATCGTTTAACCGCTCCATCTATTTCATCATCAAAGCTGGGCCAGCCACAATGGCTGTCGAATTTGTCATCGGACCTGTAAAGGGGTGCATTGCAGCGTTTACAAACATATACTCCAGTCTCTTTGTGGTCCACGTATTTACCCGTCCAGGCTCTTTCCGTTCCCTTTTGCAGGATCACAAACTCCTCCATCTCTGTTAGCTTATTATATTTTTCAGGATTCATGGCAGTGGCATTAAGGTTAATGTTTTGAGGAATGGTATCCTGACCTGACATGTATAGAGGGATGGTCAAAAGCATCAATATTAATATATTTTTCATTTTCCATAAAATTATGTTGTTAGTGAGGTGAAGTAATAAGGAGGTAACATTAATAACACGTGGCAAGGAGAAGAGTTCAATTGGACATCCCAGGTCATTTTCTTTTCTCTTCACCAAATACAATGGCCTCATAAACATACAGATCCGCCTCTTTCCATCCGTCCCAGCCAATTCCGGCCTCTTCACGGGCACAATGACCCAGAAATTCTTCTGTATTCCAACCCGTTTCATTAGCAACATGGGGAAGATAACTACCCGATTTTCCATCCTTGATCATATAGATTCCATGCGTGCCCAACTGAAACTCATCCACAGAATTGATCTTCAGTAGAGGAGTCAACACCGATATCTCCAGATCGATATAATCCAGATCAGATTTTTCAACCGGAGCAAAGCGCTCATCGCTGGTGGCCGCGGCCAGAACCATCTCCTGTACAATCAGGTAGAGAGGATTGGTAGGGCTGAAGTTACCGATGCTACCCCGAGGTCTTCCACCCATATAAAGGCTGACAAATGCACCAGCCGGTTCATTTAATATCGGACTTAAAGTTTTGGGTGAAACCTCAAACAGTTCTCCAGTCAGGATAAAGGTTTCGAGGGTTTTCCTGGCAATAGCCAGAAGGGATTCTTTATCAGCATCGGTCAGAGAATAATTTTCCTCACCCAAAATCAGTCTTTGGGTGGCCAGGGCCCAGTAGCCCACCACGCGTTTTTTATCCCCTCCGGCTACATCCCCTGAATTCTGGTATAGAACAGGTGAAACCATCAGGTCCCCCTCTCGTTGAGCCATGTACAACAGGGTCATGATAGAACTCCATCCATAGGCAGAGGTGGAGAGGTTGGGAACCGATTCCAGGCTGTTCTTTCTAAGGGTATTGTAGAAATGCTCGGGGTCCTTCTTAAGTATGGATTCCCCGGTCAGCCTGTCGATCCTCTTTGCATCAGAATATGAGGGGTAATTGGAAAAATTTGAGCTTATAATAAACAGATTCTCCGGTGTGAAATAGGGTATAAGGGCAGCTGCCAGATCACGTGCACTTGAAATGGATGAGGAGCCCATTATGAGAGGAACGATGGGTATTTCTCCAAAACGGTATTGAATAAAGGGAATCTGTACCTCAATGGCATGCTCTCTGTTATGTGCCTTCTCATAGAAGATAACAGATTTATTATCTGCCATAAGTGCCGCTGCAATCTCCCTGTTGATCGGGGCTTCCCCAAGGGGAGTAACATAACTTCCTCCGGGGTATACAGATGTACCATTAAATTGCTCCTGTTGGGAAGAAGCAATGATAAACACATTTTTATAGGCAGCGTCTTCGGGTATGCTCTTATAAGCTGAGGCAGCCACTATGCCAGATGAAGCGTATCCTGCATGTGGGACAATAAGGCTCTGGATGATTCCGTCAAAGGGGACCTTTACTGCCTCTCTGAATAATTCTTTTAATTTGGCCTCAAGCTCCGCACGGTTGGCAGGGTAGAAGATACCGGCGGCGCTTGCTTGCCGATTCACGGGACCAGGTGCTTCCTGGGAGTAGCATGATAAGAATGCCCCTCCCGCAAAGGCAATAATGGATAGAGTTAGTATTTGAAAACTCCGTTTCATAAGTACTTGAAGAAATCCTTGTACTCCAGGTAGAATGCCTCCAGTTTACTCATTCTTTCAAACATAAACTGGTGTGCAGCCTGCCAGGTATCTTTGTTGTAAATATCAATTCCATCCATTTGAATATAGATCCGGCTCACCGATTTTCCATTTTCCCGGATATATTCCAGCTCCCAGATCATGGGTTCATTCATGGCTTCTTCAAGGACCTTTTTAACAGATTCCAGCTTTTCAAAAAGCTCGATCCTTTTGTCCATGTTTCTGGTTTCCAGATCTATTCCCACCTGAGCCACTTCCCTGTCCACATGAAACCTAAGGTTCAGGGCCTTTACCCCAGTCTGGGTAAGAACCCACTCCCCAGGTAGTTTTTTTCGCAAACGTTTCCTCCTGGACAGCGTCTTAAACGTGTCCCAGAATTCTTCTCTCAATGCTTTGGATTCCTCTTTTGTATACATGGCTCCGGTATCAAAATTACAGATTTTCAATGAGAATGCTTATTTTGCTTTCAGATGAACTATGATTTTGACTATATCATCGTGGGTTCAGGATTTGGTGGTTCTGTCTCTGCCCTTCGCCTTTCTGAGAAAGGATACAAAGTAGGGGTGATTGAAAAGGGGAAACGCTGGTTGCCCGATCAGTTTCCTGAAACCAATTGGAATCTGAAAAAGTGGTTATGGCTTCCTCTATTCAGGTTTCATGGATTTTTCAAAGTAACCATGATGAGGCATGTGGCTTTTCTGAGTGGGGTTGGAGTGGGAGGCGGCTCGCTCGTATATGCCAATACCCTGCCCCGACCTGAAGAATCCTTTTTTGATTCGGGAAACTGGGCTGGATTGTTAAACTGGAAGGAAAAGCTTGAGCCTCATTACAAAGAGGCTGAAAGAATGCTGGGATCAAATGCAAACCCGGGTCTATATGATTCGGATGAGGCCCTTCAGCGAGTTGCAAATAAATATGGCAAATCGGATCAGTTCCAGCCAACCCAAGTGGCCGTCTTCTTTGGTGAACCGGAGCAAGAGGTAGCAGATCCTTATTTTGAAGGTTCCGGACCACGACGGTCCGGATGCAATTTCTGTGGATCTTGTATGACGGGTTGCAGATACAATGCAAAAAACACACTGGATAAGAACTATCTCTATCTCGCTGAAAGAAATGGAGTTGAAGTGATTTCCAGCAAAAAGGTGATTCGGCTCCAATCCCTTGTCAGTGACAATGGAAAGAACGGATACAGGGTTACTGTAAGGAGCGCTACCGGGATTTTGAGAAAATATACCTCATATAGTACCAGGGGAATTATCCTTGCCGGTGGAGTGGTGGGTACCGTCAGATTACTTCTAAATATGAAGGGTAAATACCTGAAAGAGATCAGCAAACAGCTAGGGTCCAATATCAGGACCAACAATGAGAGTCTGGTGCTGTTACACTCTACGCAAAAGGAGAAGGATTTTTCAAAGGGTGTGGCCATTGGTTCTATCTTCCCCCCCGGAGAACATACACACCTTGAAGCTGTCCGATATGGAAGTGGATCGGGAGCCTGGAAAATGCTTGCTGTACCACTTACTCACGGCAGGAGTGTGGTGGGGCGAATTTTGAAACTGTTGAGAAGACTTATAAGAAATCCGGCTTCCTGGCTTAGAATTTATAGCAGTCGAAATTTCGCAAAGGAATCAGTCATACTGCTATTTATGCAGCAGATTGACAGTACACTCCAGTTCCGGAGGGGACTTATAAACCTGAGATCAGCAATGGCCACAGGTCCGGCACCCTCAGCCTTCATGCCATTTGCAAAGGAACTTGCTGAGGCAGTAGCTGATGAGGTGGATGGTACTCCATTTGTAATGAACACTGAAGCCCTGACTGGTACTCCACTTACCGCCCATATCCTAGGTGGTTGCGTGATTGGAAAGGATGCAGACAGTGGTGTGATTGATAAGGATCAAAAAGTGTTTGGCTACCACAATCTTTATGTATGCGACGGCAGTGCCATTTCTGCCAATCCCGGTGTGAATCCTGCCCTCACGATTACAGCCATGACTGAGCTTGCCATGAGCAAGATTCCAGATAAAAAATAGTTTTGTATATTGCTGATGAATCATCCAACCCTTAAACTATGAGTGAAAGAAAGCATCAGGCGTGGAATTTCTGGTCTGCCTTTGTTTTTTTCGGCCTGGTATTTTTAGTGGGATATCTGCTGGAGCTTGATGGTGACGATATCCGGAACATTACCTTTAAAGAGTCTGTGGTAATTATTCTTGCCTCTTACCGGATGACGCGCATCCTGGTATTTGAGAAAATTTTCAAGTACCTGAGGGATGTATTGAACAGGAGGAAAGGTCTGTATGTTATAGGCACACTCAGCTCAATTATCACCTGTCCCTGGTGCATGGGTGTATGGGTCACCCTGGTTATCATTGTTTTCTACTTCCTAGTACCCTACGGGGCCCTCTTGGTCTATGTGCTGGCACTGGCCGGTCTGGCTTCCCTGGTAATTCTATTCTCGAACCTGTTGCATATGTGGACCGAAGGAAAACAGAGAATCCATCAGAAGAATAAGAAGGGCCATGACAGGGACAGTGAGTTCAATTAAAGAAAGAAAAGTGCCACACCTCCCACTGTAACAATTGCTCCGATAATCTCCAACAGGTGTATTTTTTCCTTATTTAGCAGAATAGCGGGGGGAATGATCATGACCGGAGTAAGTGCCATTAGCGTTGCTGCCACCCCGGTATCCGTATGTTGTACAGCCATTAATGAAAAACTTACGCCCAGAAAAGGACCTGTAAAAGATCCCAATGTCATAAACTTCATGGCTTTCAGATCCTTCAATGCTCCAAATACTCTCTGCCAGCGCTTAAACAAGGTGATGACCAGGAGAAATCCGACCACTCCGGCCATGATCCTGATCTGTGTAGCTGCAAAGGGATCCATGTCCTGCATTCCCTTTTTGCTCAGTACCAATCCTGTAGCCTGACCTATGGCTCCGCCAAGTGCCAGGATGGCACCCAGCACCAGCGGTCCTAGTTTTCCCTTTTTAACCGATCCTCCGCTCCCGGGTTTGCGCCTGGATAACATCACGATCACGATTCCGGACATGGTTACACCCATTCCCAGGAACTCAATTCCGGATAGAACTTCTCCAAGGGTAATCCAGCCAATAAGGGCAGTCATGGGAGGCACCAGGGCCATGATAAGCATGGAGATCCTGGCACCTATCATTATAAATGCCCTGAAGAGAAAAAGATCTCCCAGCACAAATCCAACCAGTCCCGACATGATGAGCCAGAACCACTGATAGCTTGTCGCAACAGGTATAACAACTCCATTGATAAGGGCATTGTAGAGTGCCAAAAATACCAATCCGATCAGGAGCCTGATCAGGTTTAAGGAGAGGGCACCCACGCGCTTACCGGCCGATTCGAAAGCCATGGCAGTCACCGTCCAGCAAAGAGCGGTTAGCAAGGCAGCGATTTCGCCCAGGTATTGTTGCATGGGTTTGGGATTATGATTCGAGAGCCGAAATTGACATTTTAATTCCGATTCTACAAATCAGAGGATCAAGTCACATTTCAGATTACTCATACCTGAGTGCTTCTACCGGATTTCTTCTGGCTGTTCTCCAGGTTTGTCCGAGAGTAATAAGAGTCTGGAAAAGAACCACTGTCAACACGCTGCATGCGAAGATCCACCAATAGATTGGAATCCGGACTGCATAATCGCCCAACCATTGTCTCAGGTAGAGCAGGGAGAGTGGAACTGCCAATATAGAAGCGATCAAGGTCCATTTCAGTGTGGAGGTATAGACCAGAATCATCATTTCGTTGGTGTTTCCTCCCATCACTTTTCGGATTCCTATCTCCTTGGCACGGGCCACCATGTTGTGGGAGACCAGCGCATAGATTCCCAGCAGCACAATCAATACAGATAGAAGGGAACCAGAAATAATGATCTTTTGCAGTCGCTCTTCATTCCTGTAATAGCTCTCTATTGTATCTTTAGGGAATGAATGGATGATGATGTAGGCCGGATCAAAAGATTTGATTGTTTCATCAATGGTTTGTAAAATTTGCTGGGGATCTGATCCTGCTGAATACCGGACACAAATATTTCTGATGCCTTCTGAATATGCAGTGAATACTAGGGGATCGATGGAACGTGCGGCTGATTCATAGTTGAAATCTTCCACCACTCCAATCACTTCTAATGGATCACTGTGCATTACCACTGATTTCCCGATGATCTCCTGTGGGCTTTGATTAAGCATTTTAACGGCTGCTTCATTGAGAATCACCCCCGATCGGTCGGGTTCCCTTTCAGGTTCCAGGAACCTGCCTGACGTCAGATTCATCTGGTAAAGGTGGCATAGTCCCGGCTGAATCCGGTACTCTTTGATGCCTTTTATCTGGTCAGGATCTTCTCCATACATTATAATCCCCTGTCCGCTGGTTCCCCGGCCAATGGAGTGATGGGAAGCAGATACCTCCTCGATGCTTGTATAGGTCAGAAGCTTATCACGTATGGTTTTGAAATTCTGTGTTAGCTCATGGTTCATATTGGAGACCAGAACAATATTCTCAGGGTTATAGCCCGGGGAGTAATTCTTTAGATAACGTATCTGGGTATTGATTCCCAGCAGGATGGCCAGAAGACATACAGCAATACAAACCTGAATCACACTCGCCACACGAATCAGGATTCGCTTGTCTCCTGCAGGATTAATGAGCCCCCGGATCAGGGGGATGGGAGCAGCACGACTTAGTAACATAGCAGGGTAAAATCCAGATAGCAATATGGTTATAAGGTATATGGCAGCCAGAATCAGGTAGAGAGCCGACATGCCGGTTACCCCGGTAAAAGCATCACGTTGCATGATATTTGCAAATGCCGGGAGCAACAAAATAGCCAGGACTGCTCCTATTATAAAAGAGATGGTCACCACCAACATGGTTTCCATGTAAAATTGACGGATCATCTCCTTTCTGCTGGCCCCGTTCACTTTCCTTATCCCGATTTCTCTGGATCGTTTGGCCCCATTGAGGATGTACAGGTTGATGAAATTGGTCAGAGCCAGGCCCATTACTGCAAGTGTGATAATCAGCATGATATAGATTGTTTTCATGCTTCCTGGTTGTGTCAGGTCCCAACTCACATGGCCGTGAAGGTGCAGGTCTTTCAAGGCCACCAGTCGGGAGTCAAAGGAAGATCCTTCAAAACTGGAAAACCTTTCTGTAAGGGTTCTGGTGTTTTCTTCACCGATAGTTTCAAGAACCGGTCCGGGATTTACCCCCTTTTCGATCAAGTAATAGGTAAAGAATTCTAATCCTCCGAGTCCTGCCAGGTCGGGTTCAGATTCCATGGGCATGAGCATATCGAACCTGAAGTGGGTATTGGGCGGTATATCCTCAATCACAGCCGATATGGTGTAAAGCTTCTCCTCCATGGTAAATGTTTCACCCACCACATCTGTGGATCCATAAACTTTTAATGCGGTTTCTTCAGTGAATACAACGGTAAAGGGATCACGTAGCGCACTTTCCCGATCTCCCGCAAGGAACTCAAGATCGAATAAGTGAAAGAAATCAGAATCGGAAAAGATAAGGTTCAATCCCTTGTAGCGATTTTCCCCCATAATTATCTCCCGCTCGAATCCCCTGTATAACTGAATGGCAGACTCAATACCCGGTACCATATCGGGAATCTCAGTAAAGGCCTGACGGAGATTAATGGGCATCTCCCCGGGCTCACCTTTGTTGATCCATATGGTATTTAGCCTGAAGATCCGGTCACCCTGACTGAAATGTCGGTCGTAACTGAGTTCAAACTGGATAAAGACTGTAAGAAGAATGGATGCCGCCAGACCTAATGAAAGGCCTGTCATGTTGGTAATTAAAGTCAGCGAGTCACGCCTTATGATTTGAAAGGTATTCCGGAGGGTCATGGGGTCCCTTTTTTGGATTTACGATGATCTCTGTTCCGCATTCGTAGCAGGTATAAATCTCACACCCTTTACAGGCAAAGCAATTGCTGCAGGCGCGGTAGGAGATATCCCTCTCCAAGGTGGTGCCGCAATTGTGGCAAAGGATGAACTGTATAAGCTTATTCATTCTTAAGACGACTCAATATCATATTTGTTCTACTACCCCTCTAACCAATACCCCTCTAACCTTATAATACCCCTCTAACCAATACCCTTCTAACCTTACTCTAACATACCCCCCTAACCTTATAATACCCTTCTAACTTACCTGCTATTACTATATTTCACAATAAGTCTGTCATGCAGCTTATTATACATATCCAGCACCTCCTCCATATTGGATTTGGAGTAGTCGGTCAGGTATTGCAGAGCCTCATCAGGATTCTTGTTATAGAGCTCCAGGGCCTCTGCATCAATCTTTTCCCTTTCGGAGAACAGGCGATCTTCAAAAGGATCTCTGACCTCCCATAAATCTTTGACCGCCTCCTGCCATTTAAGGTAAAGCAAGTTGTCCACAAAATCGATGGCCCAACAGGCAGATTGATTGTTGTAGGTGGTGGGATCAAAATTTTTATAGCAGTTGGCAATCTCCTGCGTACCTGCATATATGGGTACATAGGCGCTGGTATAGGCATTATCCAGAAAGACCCAGTAGATTCCTCCAATGGGATCGGGAAGCCAGTTTCTCAATTGAGAAACCATGCCGTAAAACCCCTGGGGTCTGGCCACATTTCTGCGGTTATTGATATCCAGCAGCTCTCGCATATCTTTGCTTGGGAAAGGAGTGGCAAGGGGACTTTTCTTTACTCCGCCCTCTCCATCAGGTACATACCAGTCATAGTCCTCTGTCTTGTCATATATGGTTCCTTCAAAGGTGGAGCGCTGAAAGGCCATTACATCCTGAACAGAGATCTTTCGTTCGGGCTTTACTGTGGTGGGATAAATGGATATGGGTTCCACATATTGGATATATTGGTTATATCCCATCATATGGCCATCTTCCAGGCTTCTTTTAGGCCATTGGGCATATGAGGGTGCATAGGTGCTGTAAAAGAGCCACATGCGATTTGCGGCCCACTCACGGAAGATGGGAGCATACACCTCTTGCCAGACAAAAGGTTTGGATCCTTTGGGATCGTACCATCCTTTTTCAATGGCAAACTCCTTGTAGTTGGAGGATACCATAAAATTCTCCTTATCCTTTTCATCTACCTCCTTTATGATGGCCCAATTGGCCACTACCAGGGCATGGTCTTCGGGAACACGCTGGGCCACCCAGATGGCACCCGGTTTTCCGCCTTCCGGATCCCAGTCCGAACCCACACTGAAGATCTCAATAATCCATATCTCCTCGGTATCCCCAATAACCAGGGTCTCAGACTCACCTACACAGGAAGGGAGAAATCCATATTTACTCATCAAATGACCAATAAATGCTGTGGCTTCCCTGGCAGAAGTATAGCGTTGCAGAGCGAATGCCTGGGCTTGCTCGACAGTCATAATCTGCTTGCAAACAGACATATCAACTTTAAGCTCTTCCCTTTGACTGGTGGTGCTTTCAGCAATGGCCAGCTGGTGTTCGTTCATATGTGGATAGGCCGAATGGAAATAGGTGTAGGTCTTTTCCACCTGTGGAATTTGACCCAAAACATCTCCATAGTCATCCAGGGGCCTGTGAATATCCTGGATTCCCCAGTGCACAGGGGCCATTTCGCCTTTGGCAAAGGTCTGACCATGCACCACCCTGATCCTGCAGTCGGCTCCACAATCGGTATGAGAGATGATTACGGATCCATCGGCAGAGACCATTTTACCCACCGCAATGATGGTACAGGGGTAGAGGTCCATGGATAAGAAAAGAAATACAACAATAACAGAAGCTTTAATGAGAGAATGGAGGATCTTTTTCATCACTTTTAACAAATTTGTTTAAATTGGAAACAATTTAGGAAACATTCCTTGAATACCACTGACCCGGAAAAGATAGCCCGTAATAAAATTTGAGCTGTCATGGTAAAGAATTACCTGCTGATTGCCCTGCGCAATGCCTGGAGGAACAAAGGCTATACATCGATCAACCTGCTTGGGCTTGCCATTGGGATTTCCAGTTCCATCATCATTCTATTGTTTGTGCTTGATGAGTTGAGCTACGACAAACACAATGAAAATTTCCGGGACATATACCGAATCTGTGTCCGGGGAAAGATCCAGGGAAATGAACTGGAAGCTGCACTTTCCAATGCACCCATGGGTGCCACACTTAAGAACGATTTTCCTGAAGTGGAAGAGTTTACCAGGCTGTTCACCTTCGATGGAGATCCCATCGTCAGGTATGGAGACAATGTATTTATAGAAGAAAATTTCTATTACGCAGATTCTACTTTTTTCAATGTTTTTACCGCACCTGCGATTTACGGGGACCCGGCACTGATGTTAAACAGGCCCAATACCGTTATACTTACCGAAGAGGCCGCACATAAATATTTTGGATCCGAGGACCCTGTGGGGAAATTCCTAAAAGTGGGACAGGAGGAGGAAAACTTCGAGGTAACGGGTGTGGTTAAAGGGTTTCCTGAGAATTCTCATTTTCGATTTAACATGCTGGGCTCCATGACCTCCATATACCTGGCCGAGGTGACTCAGTGGCTTGGAAATAACAACTATACTTATCTGCGACTACAAAAGGATTTTATTGCAGACAATCTTGAGTCACAATTCCCGGCTTTGCTTGAAAAGCATATGGGACCTCAGCTGGAGGAGCTGTTGGGGATGACCATGGAGGAGTTTTTTTCAACCGGTAATACCTATGGTTACTTTCTCGAACCCTTGAAAGACATTCATTTACAATCGGATCTTCAATTTGAGATCAATCCGGGAGGGAGCCGGGCCTCTGTGATCATCTTTTCGGTAATCGCTGTTTTCCTGATCATTATTGCATCTATTAATTTTATGAACCTGGCCACAGCCAGTGCCTCTAAGAGGGCTACTGAGGTGGGAATCAGGAAGGTGGCCGGGGCTGAGAAGAAGCGACTTATCTGGCAATTTTTGACTGAGTCTTTTCTGACCACAGTACTGGCTCTGATCCTTGCAGTGGTACTGGTGGAGCTCTTCCTGCCGGCCTTTAACAATCTGGCAGGAAAGAATCTGGAGTTTATATCCATTGGTCCCTGGCGCATGTTTTTCGGGTTGCTGGCTATAGGGGTTTTTGTAGGATTTGCTGCCGGAAGTTATCCCGCCTTTTTCCTCTCCTCATTTAAACCCACAGTTGTTTTAAAAAGCGGAGCCATGCGTGGGATCCGAGGGGCCTTGTTAAGAAGAGTACTGGTCACCTTTCAGTTCATCATCACCATTGTACTGTTTGTCTGTACCCTGGTGGTAAACAGGCAGATGAACTATATGCAGGATAAGGACCTCGGCTTTAAAAAGGAGAACCTGGTGGTCATAGACCGGGTTTATGTTCTGGATAATCAGCTCAATGCATTCAGGCAGGAACTGTTGAAAAACCCATCCATACAGCAGGCAACTATAAGCAGTGCAGTCCCCGGGGGACTGATAGGGGATAACGCCTATGTACCTGAAGGGGCTGAGACTTCTGAAACCCATGCCATTAATAACATTTGGGCCGATTGGCACTTTATGGAGACTTATGATCTTGAGCTGGTGGAGGGCAGGTGGTTCCAGGAGTCGAATCCCACGGATTCATTTGGTATTGTGATTAATGAGGCAGCAGTTCGGGCACTTAGTTTTGAAGATCCCTTGTCTCATAGATTGTCCACTTCGTTTGGAGACGATACTGATGATCCGCTTCAAATCATTGGTGTGGTAAAGGACTTTAATTTCCAGTCGCTGCACCAGGAAATCCGGCCGCTTGTGATACAATTCAATAGTCGGAATCACTACCAGATGACCGTCAGGATCAGCGGGAATCAAACAGCAGAATCTCTCGCCTATATAGAGGGGACCTGGAACTCTTTTATGGAGCAGCAACCGATTCATATGACCTTTCTTGAGGAGGACCTGGCAAGTCTTTACAACAATGATGAAAAGACAGCCTCTGTTTTCAGCATCTTTTCGGTACTTGCCATTTTTATAGCTGCCCTGGGCTTGCTGGGACTGGCCTCCTTCAGTGCCGCACAACGTACAAAGGAAGTGGGGATCAGAAAAGCAATGGGCGCTTCCATTTCCAGCGTCCTTATTACCCTTTCCAAAGAGTTTATCTGGCTAATCCTTTTGGCCACTCTGGCCTCATGGCCACTGGGGTACTTCTTTATGACGGATTGGTTGCAAGATTACCCCAATCGCGTGGACCTTGAACCCCAGGTATTTATTATAAGCACTGTTATGGCATTCCTGATAGCGGCCGTCACTGTAATCCTGAGGGTTTACCAGGCCGCTTCCACCAATCCCATAAAATGTCTGCGATATGAATAAGGTGTATGAAAAATTGGCTGATGAGCTGAATCGGATTCCCAATGGATTTCCCAGGACAAAGAGCGGAACTGAGTTAAAACTGCTCGCAAAACTTTTTACTGTTGAAGATGCAGCTCTTGCTTCAACACTGAGCATGGAACCCAAGGCACTAAAGGAGATTGCCGGGCAGAATAAGTTAAGTGAGTCAGAAGCTAAAATTCGCCTGGTTGGAATGGTAAAACGGGGGCTGATTGATATAAGACGGGAAGAGGGCAGAGGTTTTGTGTTTTTTCTGATCCCCTTTGTGGTTGGCTTCTATGAGCGCCAGAATGCGAAGATTGATAAGGAGTTTGCCCATCTTTTTGAACAGTATTACCATGAACAGTTTCACAAAGTGATGCTGGCAGAACCTTCCGTACACCGGGTCATTCCCCTTGAAAAGACCATCCCGGTGGATATTGATGTGATGCCCTATGAGAAGGCGTCAAACTATCTGGATCAGGCCCAATCGTGGGGGGTACTGGATTGTATCTGCAGGGTGCAGAAAAGATTGATTGGAAAGGGTTGTGGCCATACCGTGGAGAATTGTCTGGTCTTCTCTCCCAGACCAGGTGCATTTGACCGTTCTGAGGATATTAAAGCGCTTACCAGGGAGGAAGCCATGAATGTGCTGGATGAGGCAGACCGGGAAGGGCTGGTTCATTCCGTCAACAATGCCCAGAACGAGGTTTATTATGTTTGCAATTGTTGCACCTGTTCCTGTGGTGTATTGAGAGGAATGGCAGAGTATGGCAGCGAGAATTCCATTGCACGGTCGGATTTTTATGCCAGGGTGGAAGCGGAAATTTGTACAGGCTGCGAGGCCTGTATCGACCGCTGTCACTTCAATGCCATGACCATGACAGATGGGGTTTGTGTTGTAGATACAAACCTTTGTTATGGCTGTGGTTTGTGCATCGGTTCATGCGATACTGAAGCACTCACACTGATACAAAAAGCTCAGGAGGAGCTAACTCCACCCCCGAAAAACGATAATGCCTGGAGAGAGCTCAGGGCAAAAAACAGAGCCATACAATGATTAAAAACTACCTGCTGGTTACCTTCCGTAACCTCTACAAGAACAGGGTCTATGCCTTGATCAATATTCTGGGATTGGGCATGGCTCTTGCCATATGCATCGTGGCCTATTTCAATCACATGTTTGGTTATGATTATGACCGGTGGAATGAGAATTTTAAGGAGATATACCGGGTAAATTCCATGCGCGAGATGCAGGACAGGGATCAGGAATATGGGTCTGTACCCATGCCCATGGGCCTTGATCTCAAGGATGAGATCCCTGCGGTTTCAAATTCAGCCCGACTGATGCGCTCCTATTCCCCGGTAAAAGTGGGGATAGACAATTTCAACAGGCAGATCTCCTATGTGGATCCCTCTTTTCTTGAAATATTCACTTTTACTCCGGTGGCCGGAAACCTGGCGGATCTTCAGGAGCCCAATAATGTACTGATATCCGAATCGATGGCTACCGCCCTTTATGGAAATGAAGAGGCCATTGGGAAATCTGTGTCCATTTTTAATGATGCCAACCAGGAGTATACCTATACGGTAGCTGCTGTATTTGAGGATCTACAGCAGAATTCAAGCTTCCTGATCGATATACTAACCCACTTTGATAACTTCTTGACCATGTGGAATGTGGATCAGACCGACTGGAAGCGCTTTTCAAGGGCACTTTTTATACAGGTGCCCAACCCATCAGATCTGCCCACCGTGATGGAGGGTCTCGAACGGTATGTCCCGGTACAAAACAAAGCCAATGAAAGCTTCACCATCAATGGATTTAAAATCGTTCCCATGAAAGAGGTGAAAAACAACAGCAGAGATATCTGGAATAGTGCCCTATTCCCGGGTTTGCACCCGGCTGCGGTATTGGCTCCGCTTATGATGGCATTAACCATGTTGCTGATTGCCAGCTTTAATTTTGCAAACACAGCCATTGCCTCTTCGGGAAAGCGCCTGATGGAGATTGGTCTGCGTAAAGTAGTGGGAGGTATGCGTAAACAGCTACTGATCCAGTTTCTTATCGAAAACTATATCATCTGTTTCCTGGCGCTTATGGTGGGTATTGTGTTAGCCAGCGTATTGGTTCCTGCCTACAGCAGCATGTGGGAGTATATGAACCTTACTCTGACTTTTACTGAATACTGGAGCTTCTGGGTTTTTCTGGTCCTCTTGCTGCTGCTTACCGGGTTTGTTGCCGGAGCATACCCGGCACTTTATATCAGCTCCTTCAAACCGCTGACGATTTTTCAATCCAGAACCAGGTTAGGGAAGGGTGGGCCCCTGGCCAAGGTCTTGCTGGGATTTCAGTTTTCAATTTCGGTTCTATCTATCGTCTCGGGGATCATTTTTTCAATGAATGCGGTCTACCAGGAGACCGTAGATTTGGGTTATGCCCGGGATGAACTTATCGTTGTGCCCATCCATGCTCCGAATTTTAAGTCCTATTACGAAACCATTACCCAGAATCCAAAAATTCTTCAGGCAGCGGGTACTCAGGAGCACATTGGCTTTGGTCAGTATCGAAGGTCCATTGAGGATGAACAAACCGAATTGGAAGTGAATGTAATGGATGTGGGGCCCAGGTATATGCAAACCATGGGACTGAAAGTGCTGGATGGCAGGATCTTTGAACCCGACAGGGTGGATGCGGACAGGGGTGTCTCTATTGTAGTTAATCAGATGATGGCAGACGCATTTGCATGGGAAAACCCAGTGGGAAAACAGGTGAGAATGAACGATACCATCATGTACACAGTAATCGGTATAGTGAATGATTTCTTTGGAAACGGAATGTGGTCCAAGATAGAACCCACCATGATTAAGCTGGCTCTGACAGATGACTATTACTCCATGGCCATTCGCGCTGAAAAGGAGGACCTGCCCCAGGTCCTGGAAGATTTAAGAGAGACCTGGATTAAACTCTATCCAAACTATCCCTTTACCGGTATGTACCAGGAAGATACACTTCAGGAAGAGAAGGCCATTAACCGAAGCATTAAACAGCTTTATATATTCCTGGCCATCGTGGCCACCGGTTTGTCAATGATTGGACTCTATACACTGGTTTCACTCAGTATTTTAAACCGAACCAAGGAGATTGGAATCCGAAAGGTGATGGGTTCTCCGGTCCCCCGGATCATAGGGGTGCTGGGCAAATCATTTTTAATCAACCTGGCCATATCCAGTGTGCTCGGATGCGTGGGTGGTTACTACCTCTCAGTGATGTTGCTGGACAGCATCTGGGATCAGTTCCTGGACTTTACGGCATGGATCTACATCTATTCTGTTCTGATCATTTTTGTAGCAACCATTGCCACCATCACAGGGAAAATCTACCAGGCTGCACTTCAGAATCCGGTTACTTGCCTGCGTTATGAATAGGGACCAGTTGGATAGGCTTTAGAGGCTATTCCTGGTTTTATAGCGTAGCGTTTCAGGGGCTTTTTCGGAGGAGAGCTTACCCTCCAGGGCTTTGTTCCTGAAAGCTTTACTGGCATCATAAAACTCCTCTGCCAGATCCACTACAGAGATCAATATTCCGGCAGAATCTGCTTCCAGTTTTCTCTGAATCAGGCCATCAGGAGTGATCAAATGGCAGGGCCAGCTACTCGGGGCCGACGAGTTGGTCAATGACATGTAAAAATGGTTGGTGGCAGCCCTGGCCTGTGCAGTTACGGGCATGATCTTCGGGTGAATTCCGCCGGGTTTCTGACGCGCATTGTAAAAGGATTGGAAGACCACATCCACATCAAGCTTGCTGTATTCCCTGTAGAGTTCAGGAAATCTCACATCGTAGCAAATCAGCAGGCCGCATTTCACGCTGTTGATCTCAAAGACTGTAAAATGATCGCCTGCACAAAAGAAATTCAGATCTCCTCTGGTGCAGAATCGCTTGTCGTACCGATCATGCAATCTCTCCGTTTGGATCAATCACATAGAGGCAGTTCATGGGTTTATATCCTTCTTCAAGTGGATGTATGGATCCAAGAACAACCCATATCTTGAGCCTTTTTGCCAGTTTCATGATGGAATCCGTATGGCTTCGAAGCTTATCCCAATCCATATAATCCATTGTCTGAAAATCAACTCCCGGATAACCCGAAAGTGCACATTCGGGAAAATGTACCACATGAGCACCCGAATCGTGGGCACTCTCCATCTGTTTCATGATCCAGGTGGCATTGCTCTGGAGGTCCTCAGAAACAGGGAACTGACAGGAGGCAATGGTGATCTGCCCCTTCTTCTTATAGCTATTGATGTGCTGACCAAAGAGGGTATTTGCACCGAAGACAAGAAAAAACAGAAAAAAAACAGTGGGATAATAAATTCTAAAGCAACATTTTCTCATGGCGGGAGTCTTTAATAAATGTACAGCAATAGCTGTAACATATGATGGTTTTGCGCGTCTTAATTTGAACACAAGATGCGTGCCATCCTTCGTGATTAAAATTAAGAAAAAAACCCATCCATGCTAAAAAGCTATATTGTAGTTGCCCTCAGAAACCTCTGGAGACACAGGGGATATACCCTGATTAATGTATTTGGATTGACCATCGGGCTGGCCAGTTCTATTTTTATTCTCCTCTATGTGGTCAACGAACTGACCTATGACAGGTTCCATGAAAAATCAGATCAGATTTACCGCGTCTGGATCTCGGGAAGTATGCCTGCTACGGAAATGAGGCACGCTGTTACGTCTCCTCCCATGGCAGAAGCTCTGATTAATGATTATCCCGAAGTGGAGAATGCGGTCAGGATGAGGAAAGCCGGAGGCTGGCTGGTGCGGAAAGGGGATCGCACTTTTCAGGAGACCGACGATGATTTTGTTTTTGCCGATTCGACCTTTTTTGATGTGTTCAGTTTTGACCTGATTAAAGGAGATCCTAAAACCTGCCTGCGGGATCCCCGAAGCATTGTACTCAGCGAGGAGTATGCCCGGAAATACTTTGGGGATGAGGATCCCATCGGACAAACCCTTAAGATTGAACAGGATACCAACCTTTCTGTGATTACCGGAGTGATGGCGGATTTCCCTCAAAACTCTCATTTTCACTACAAAATGATTGGCTCATTAACCACCCTGGGCAACAGTCGCAGCACCAACTGGGTAAATCATAATTTCTATACCTACGTGGTGCTTAAAGAGGGGACTGACCCTCAAGAATTTGAGTCTCGCCTGAGGGAGATGGTGATAAAATATGTGGGTCCCACAATCGTTCAATTTATGGGGGTGGATATTGAGCAGTTTGAAGCCTCGGGAAATTCCTATGGTTACAAAGTCCAGAAACTGACCGATATACACCTTCACTCTGATCTGCAATATGAACATGAGCCTAACGGAAATCCCCTTTACGTCTATGTGTTCCTGGTTGCGGCTATTCTGATACTGATCATTGCAGGGATCAACTTTATGAACCTGGCCACAGCCCGGTCCACTGTCAGGGCCAGGGAAGTGGGACTGCGTAAAGTGGTTGGAAGCAAGCGATCTCAGCTTATAGGTCAGTTTCTGACCGAATCGGTGGCACTAAGTCTGATATCATTGATTTTTGCGGTAGTTCTTGTTTTTCTGTTCCTTCCCAACTATAACAATATGATCCAGTTGAACCTGGAGTTTGACCTATTTGGAGTCCCATGGATCATCCCATTGCTGATTACATTTGCAATTCTGATTGGGGTTGCAGCAGGAAGCTACCCTGCATTTGTGCTGGCATCATTCAAACCAGCTGCAGTATTCAGCTCAGAAAAAAAGAGCGCCTCCCGAAAAAGCTTACTCAGAAGTATGCTGATCGTACTCCAGTTTACTGTAACCATAGTGATACTGATTGGGACCATTATTGTAAACCGGCAGCTTAATTATATGCAGAAAAAGGAGACTGGTTTTGCCAAAGAGGATCTTTTGATAATAAAAAGATCCGATGCTCTTAAAGATAAGATCGATGCCTTCAAGAAGGAGATTGTGCAGCACTCCAATGTGAATAGTGCTGCCAATACTACACATATTCCTTCTAATCAGTATTCAGATAACGCACACTGGCTGGAGGGATGGGACCGCACTGAAATATTTACCCTGGCCACTTGTTATGTGAGTTATGACTTTGAAAGAGCCCTTGATCTGGAGCTGGTGAGCGGCAGATTCTTCAGCTCGGATTTTCCATCAGATTCATTCGGGGTGGTTGTCAATGAGGCCACATTAGCTGGGCTGGGGATAGCCGATCCCCTGACTACAAGATTTGTGGATATAAACAACGATGGGAGTGAAGATTTTATGCCCATCATTGGGGTGGTAAAAGATTTTCATTTTGAATCCATGCAGGCAGAGATCAAACCCATGGCCATCCATTTTATGCGTGGAAATTATGAAGGTCTATTAACAGTCAGACTAGGAGATGGAGACCGCCCGGAAACCCTCAGTTTTCTGCAAAGCAAATGGGAAGAGTTCAATAGCGACTATCCTTTCGAATACTTCTGGATGGATGAAGAGTTTGATACCATGTTTGCTACCGAGCGGCGAACTGGCCAGATTTTAATGGTATTCTCCCTTCTGTCGATATTTATCACTTGTCTTGGACTACTGGGCCTGATCTCTTACACCACCAATCAGCGTACCCGGGAAATCGGGATTCGAAAGATCATGGGAGCATCGGTACAAATTGTGATGCGTTTGCTTTCCAGGGAGATGTTAAACCTGCTTGGGATAAGTGCACTGATCTCCATTCCTGCCTATTTCGGGGTGAGGGCCTGGTTGCAAAAGTTCGCATACCATATTAATTTCCAGGTAGGCATCTATTTCATTATACTGGCATTGGTGGTAATCACGGTATTAATACTGGCCATGCTTACGGTGGGTTATCACTCCTACAGGGCTGCCACAGCTAATCCAGCTGACAGTCTGAAGGTTGACTAGAATTATTTTTTAAAAAAAACTCCATTTTTCTGTAGCATTATTCTCTTTGGTAGCGTCTATATATTTAAAGGAATGTTCCTTCCTACATTATAAACCGCCAACAATGCTAAGAAACTACATATTAATCACCTTGAGAAACCTCTGGAAGAGCAGGGGATATGCAGCCATCAATATTTTTGGACTGGCCATAGGACTGGCTGCCAGCATCATGATCATGCTCTATGTGATCAATGAGTTGTCGTACGACAAATTTCATTCTAACTCTGACAGGATCTATAAAGTATGGGTATCAGGTAAAATGCCTACGGGGGAACTGAATGACGCAGTTACGGCAGGTCCCATGGCAAGCGCACTTCTAAATGATTACCCCGAAGTAGAACAGGTTCTCAGACTTCGTCAATCTGGCGGATGGCTGGTAAAGAGGGGAGATGTTGCGTTTAATGAATCAGAAAAGGATTTTATTTTCGCAGATTCGACCTTCTTCGACCTTTTCAGTTTTAATTTACTGAAGGGCAATCCAAAAACCTGCTTGCGGGATCCCCGAAGCATTGTTCTCTCAGAATCTTATGCCCGGAAATATTTTGGCAAAGAGGATCCTCTTGGTCAAACCCTTAAGATCGAGCAGGATACCAATCTTTCGGTGGTCACCGGTGTCATGGAGGATTTTCCTGAAAACTCGCATTTTCACTGCAATATACTGGGTTCTATGTCTACGCTTCCAGAGAACAGGGACGCCCTTTCCTGGGTGAACCAGAACTTTCATACCTATATTCTGCTGGCTGAGGGGACAGATATTGAGGCCTTTGAATCTCGTATGTATGAGATGGTGGTTAAATATGTGGGACCCATAGTTCAACAGGCCATGGGAATTGACCTGGAGCAGTTTGAAGCGGCAGGGAATGCCTATGGATACAAGCTGATTGGCCTGGAGGACATCCATTTGCGTTCGGGTCATCGTTTTGAACTGGAGGCGCCAGGGAACTCCACCTACGTGTACCTTTTTCTTGTGGCAGCCATCTTGATCCTGGTTATTGCAGCCATCAATTTTATGAACCTTGCTACTGCACAATCCTCCAAACGCTCCCGGGAAGTGGGTTTAAGGAAGGTGGTGGGTTCCAGGCGCACCCAGTTGATCATACAGTTTCTTACCGAATCTGTGGTATTATGCCTGCTTTCACTGGTTCTGGCTATTTGCCTGGTATATCTCCTGATGCCCGGGTATAACAACCTGATTCAGATGAAGCTGGATTTTGCGATTTTCACCCATTCCTGGATTCTTCCACTGCTTATTCTTTTTGCAATTGCCATTGGGATACTCTCGGGTGCCTATCCCTCTTTTGTGCTGGCCTCATTCAGACCCATTGCAGTTTTAAGGGGGAGTACCCGGTCGGGAAACAGAAAAAGTGTGCTGCGGTCCATGCTTATTGTCATGCAGTTTACAGTGACCGTGGTGATCTTGCTTGGCACAGTGGTGGTTAACCGTCAATTGGTATTTATGCAGAAAAAGGATCCCGGTTTTGGAAAGGAGAGGGTATTGGTGGTGCATCGCTCAGATGTTCTGGGCGATCAGATAGACGCTTTCAAAGAGGAAATCACCAATCATGCCAACATCATCAGTGCTTCAAATGCATCTCATATTCCCTCCGGAGGATTCTGGGGGAATGCGCATTGGCTTGAAGGCCGGGATAGAGGCGACATCTATACGGTGGCCGAGTACCGGGTCAGTTACGATTTTGAAAAAACCCTTGATCTTGAATTGCTTCAGGGTAGATTTTTTGACCGGAATATGCCCACAGATTCGGTAGGGGTGGTGGTGAATGAAGCTGCATTAAAGTCACTCGGAATTGATGATCCACTGAACACCAGGTTTGTACAACCCAGTTACAGGGGAGATCCTGATGAATTTATGCCCATCATAGGGGTGGTAAAGGATTTCCATTTCGAGTCTATGGACAATGAGATCAAACCCATGGTGATACATTTTATGCCAGGCAACTGGGAAGGGAAACTTATCATCAAAATGGGCAATGGAGATGTGGCGGAGACCATTAAATTCATACAGGGAAAGTGGGGCGATTTCTCCATAGACCGCCCCTTTGATTACATCTGGCTTGATGAGGAGTTCAGCAGGCTATTTGATGATGAGAAGAAAACCGGACAGATTCTGGCCATCTTTTCCATCCTCTCCATCTTTGTCACATGCCTGGGTTTGTTAGGCCTGATATCTTATGCCACCTCGCAGCGCACCCGGGAAATTGGAATCAGGAAGATCATGGGAGCCTCTGTTCAGGTAGTTATGAAGCTCTTTTCCAGGGAAATGGTGAGATTGCTGGTGATTAGCTGTCTGATCACCATTCCCACCTATTTTGGCATTAGAGTCTGGTTGCAAAAGTTCGCCTATCACATCAATTTCCAGGCAGGATATTTTGTGCTTGTCCTGGGTCTGGTTAGTCTGGTGGTGCTTATTTTGGCCATGCTAACGGTAAGCTTTCACTCTTACCGTGCAGCCACTGCCAATCCTGCTGATAGCCTGAAAGTAGAGTAGTTCTCTGTCTTAACTGTTCAGGATTTTAAGGGCCTCGTCGTTTTTGGCATCGGTCATAAAAGCAAGTCCTGTGGCTTCCTCAGTCTCCCGGTTTGCGGCCACAATATCGTTCCTGGTAATTTCATTAAGGGTAAATTTCCGGGCCCCTGCCATAAACTGTTGAAGTCCGCAGGCAAGTTTATCTGCAAAAGCATACATGGCTATGGCTCCGTATGGAATGTTCTTCATCTCATCTTTGCCCACCTTCTCCTTAACCGGTTCCCAGCCTGCAAATATCTCTTCCGGGTACTTCCCAAGCTCCTTTACAGCAGGAGGCAATGACTCCCAATGGCCATGTAGCTGGGCCCTGTTCTCAGGTTTGAATACCCCTTCAATATTACTTCCAAGGAAACCAGGAATCATCGGAGCCCTTCCCATACATACCAGTTTTGAGAATGGAGCACCCATGGCTAAAGCCTTATAGAGGTGATCCTCCCGGGCAAAACCACCTGCAAATGATATATCCGGAACCTTTATGCCCTTTTCGTCCAGGATCTTGCAATACTCATATGCTTTTGAGTGAAGTGCCACAGATGGGATTCCCCAATGCTGCATCATGTTCCAGGGACTCATTCCTGTTCCTCCTCCTGAACCATCGATGGTCAGGAGATCCAGCTTCGCATCGGCGGAAAAACGAATGGCCATGGCCAATGCTTCCATATCGTAAGCGCCAGTCTTTAAAGTTATTCGTGAGAAGCCGAGCTTCCTTAGATACGCCACACTGGTCATAAAGGATTCTCTCACCTCTTCTGCCGAATTCAAATCAGTAGCTCCCAGACGGCTGTGTCTTGCAAAGGCACTGATGGCCCTTGATTCAAAAGCTGCCTCTACAACGGGATTATAAGGATCCGGATCGACCAGGTATCCCCGGTCCTTCAGGAATTTTGCATATTCGAGACTGGTCACCTGTATCTCACCCCCAATATCTTTTGCTCCCTGTCCCCACTTTAGTTCCATGATTACCTTATTCCCGTACTTATTCATAATGTAATCTGCCACGCCATTGCGGGTATCTTCGACATTCATCTGGACAATCATGGCTCCATAACCGTCATAATACCTGAAAAAGGTTTCAATCCTACGGTCCAGCTCCGGTGCCTTTTCAATCCTGCCGTTTTTCAATACAGATGCCTTATCCACACCCACCACATTTTCTCCAACTACAATGGGAATGCCACTTAACGCGGATCCAACTGCAAAGGACTCCCAATAGTTTTTAGCGATAAAGGTAGATCCGAGTGCTCCGGTCATCATAGGTAACCGGCATTTTGTTTTCTCCGTATGACCAAAAGATGTTTTGATATCCACATTGGTAAACAGGCAGTCATCGGCACTATTGGTCAAGGGAGCTGCAATACCCTTTGCTCCGTAAGCATAGCCCTGAATTCGCAAAGCATGGTAGCCTACACCCACGGTTGAAACCAACCAGGAACCAGAAGTGGTTTGCCCGAAATTCCTGGGATAGAGGAGTTTTCGTCCTTTAAGAGAGGAAAGCCAGGTTTCGCATTTTCCTTTGCATGCGGAATCGCATAAAGTGCACAATCCCGATTCACATGGTACACCACGGTTTACTGTTCCTATGGCATCATTGTTTTTTACCCATTGTATCATTTTTTTAGTTTTTGGTTAATAATTCGACTAATTGACACCAAAAGCACGCAAAATTTATCATTTAGTAGGTTTAGAACCAATATTTATTGGAATTTGACCATAATAAGTGGTGTTTGTGTAAGAAAACTTAAAAATGGGTATTCTCTTATTATGTAATATTCATTCAGGTTCTGCGTTAGAATAATAAGCCTAGATCATCCTATTATACCCAACAATAGAACATGAAACCAACGAATCGGGCCAAACTACATTTTATCGCCATTTTTTTCCTCTCTGGCCATCTGATTCAAGCTCAGGTTCAACCCACGGCATTGGGTGGAGCTGGACTGAATTCCATCCAAACCGCAGTACCCTTCCTGACCATAGCACCAGATGCAAGAGCATCAGGAATGGGCGACCCAGGGGCGGCATCCAGTCCTGATGTAAATTCGCAACACTGGAATGCTGCCAAGTATGCTTTTATAGATAGGTTGAGCGGAGTGTCATTTACTTATGCCCCCTGGTTAACCAACCTGATACCTGACATCAACCTTTATTACCTGTCGGGATACTATCGAATCAGCCCAAAAAATACATTTAGCGCCTCATTTCGCTACTTCTCACTTGGATCCTTGCAATTTGGGATCGGAACTCCTTCGAATTATCAGCCCAGGGAATTTGCCATTGATGCAGGATATTCCAGGCGATTAACTGATCATTTCTCAGGAGGAATTGTTTTTCGCTACATTAGATCGGATCTTCTGGACGGTAGCAGCACTCCAACTGGCCAGGCACCAAAACCAGGGACTTCTGTGGCAGCTGATCTGGGGCTGTATTACCAGAACGAAATTGAAGTTGGCGAGAAGAATGCCATCTGGGCATTGGGAATGAATATTTCAAATATTGGAACCCGTGTATCTTATACTGAAGATGGGGAAGGCATGCCCATACCCACGAATCTGAGAATGGGTACAGGATTCAAATATGAAATCAACTCAGATCACTCCCTCTCTCTGATGGCAGATTTAAATAAACTACTTGTACCGACTCCCCCAGTTTATGGCACCGATACAGCCACGGGAGATTTGAGGATTGTTCGTGGGAAAGCACCACCCAGATCTGTTGTGGCAGGGATGTTTCAATCTTTTTCAGATGCGCCTGGAGTACAAAATACTCACGGAGAATATAGTGTTTTTAGGGAGGAGATATATGAAATTACCTATTCCATTGGACTTGAATACAACTTTAGGGATTTGATCGCACTGCGATCTGGCTATTTTCATGAACATGCCACCAAAGGCAACCGAAAATATTTCACCTTTGGTTTAGGGGTGATGATACCTCATTTTTCTCTTGAACTCTCTTATCTTACTCCCACCAACGGGCAAAATAACCCGCTGGCTGATACCTTTAGGTTTACAATTTCCTCCACCTTTGGACCTACGACTCCCATTAATCCTGAATGAAGCCAGTAGTTTGTTTTTCAAAAACAATGAAAAGGAAAAATAGTGGAACACTGGGATGCCATGCAGCAAATCCCAGAGTCCACCGAAAATGGCAATACCATGTACTAGCTGGCAAACTTTTGACTGGACATATAGTCGTAGTCTGCTTTTATGTTTTTAAAAGGATCATCTTCTCTCTCATCCTCAATGAAGTAGTACTCCACTGAATCGGATTTACCTGCCTTAAATAACTTTTCAAAATTGATAATTCCTTCGCCTACAGTGGTGCCTTCCAGATCAGCAGTAGCATCTTTCACGTGGAAGAGTTGTATTCTTCCGGGATATTTTTTAAGCAGATCCAGTGGGTCGTATCCACCCTTGGTTACCCAGAACAAGTCAGCTTCAAAGTGCACCAGGTCGGCCTGTGTATTTTCGATTAGAAGCTCCTGGGGGATAATACCATCCAGCTTCTTAAATTCAAAATCATGGTTGTGGTAGCCAAATTTCATTCCCACCTTATTACACATCTCACCCATTTTGTTGTAGTTCTCAGCCACCTTTTTCCATCCATCAGCGGTTTCTCTAACATTATCCGGGGTGTAGGGAACAATCATATATTCCATACCTGTCTCCCTGGCCGCATCTATCATCTTCTGGGCCTTATCATGTGTGGTATAAGAACAATGCGTGGCTTTCAGATCCATGCCCAGGTCAGAAATCACCTTCTTATAGTGAGCCGGAGTTATCGAACCCAGGAATTTCCCATCTGTACCAAGGCCATAGCCTTCAATGTGCTTGTAACCTACTTTCGCCACATGCTCCATGGTTCCTTCAAAATCCTCTTTAAGCTCGTTCCTTACTGAATAAACCTGAAGACCTGGCTGCATTTTGGACTTTGCAAGGGTAAATGAAGGCAACAGGATAGTACCTGCCGCTAGCACTGAACTTGTTCTGATAAAGTCTCTTCGATTTGTTGTCATTTTTTCTGATTTAATAATTCCTGAAACATACCTTATTGTGAATAAGCGGCCAATTTACTATAAATTTTAAAGCTTTTCACAACCACTCTGTTGAGGGCTGTCCTAATGGATGTTAGCACCTTGTGAATTTTTTCGGTTTTTCAAGTCGCTTTTTATAGTAGTTTTGTGGGGATTTTCAGAAATGAAGTGAAATTCTGGTTTATAAAATATCGTTTGGGTTTGCTGATCGCTATGATTGCGATTACCGTAAGTTCATTAATGCTCTTTCCTCGCCTGGAAATTGATCCTGACCTGGATAATTATGTACCCGCCGATTTGGCCAACCGTATGAATATGAATATCATGGATAGCATATTTGGTGCGAGCGAAATGATCCTGGTCATGTTACAGGATGATGATGTCATCAACAGCTCCACGCTTCATAGACTAAAAAGTCTTTCGGAAGAATTGGCAAATCTGGAGGGGATTGACCGCAGCATTTCACCCTTTGATGCGCAATCCATTTCCACCGAGGATGGGTTTATTGTGATGGAACCCTTTCTGGAGACTATTCCGGAGGATCAGGCCGGCTACGACAAATTAAAATCCGAGATTATTGAAAATCGGATGGCATCCCGATTCTTTTCTACTGATGATTTTGAGCTGGTTTCGCTCATATTGATGAAAGAGTCCGAGTATTCTGATGATTTACTGATTACAGCCATTGACTCTGTTTTGCTGGAATATCCAGGCTCCGCGGAGGTGCTTTTGGGCGGCTTACCTTATGTTCGTTACTCCATCACCGGAAACATTAGAAAAGATTTGAAAGTTCTTCTTCCTGCGGCTCTGGTGTTGATGATATTCATGCTTTTTGCTTCCTTCAGAGAGTGGAAGGGGGTTTTCATGCCCTTTATAGTGGTCATTATGAGTATGATTCTCTCTTTTGGAGTGATGGCCCTTCTGGGATGGAATATATCCCTTATTACCGTATTGATGCCCATCATGCTTATAGCCATTGCCAACGACTATGGAATCCATATGATTTCCCGTTACCAGGAACTGGCACAGAGTGAAAATCCTCCTTCCATGCTGGAGATATGCAAGCGGATATATACAGACTTAAAACGCCCCATTGTAATCGCTGGTCTGACCACCATCGGTGGTATCCTGGGATTATTAACCCATACCATGATACCTGCTGCGCAGATTGGAGTGCTGACCGCCATAGGCATTGGATTTGCACTGATCCTAAGCATCTGGTTTCTTCCGGCCATGCTCTCTTATTTTCAGCCAGTTGGGAAAGTAAAGGTCAAGAAAATAAGAAGGTTAATGTCGGCTGATAAGTGGTTGCGAAAGATGAGCCATGTGGTCACCACCTATCCCAAACAGGTGATTATTGCATCGGTCCTGGTGGGCGTCCTGGGCATTACGGGTATATTCTTTGTCAAAGTTGATACCAACATTGAAGGTTATTTTCTGGGCACTTCAAAGGTGAGCCGTTCCATAAAGTTGATCAATGAGAAGCTTGGAGGATCACAATTTATCTCCATACTCTTTTCCGGGGATGTACTATCGCCCGAAATTTTACAGCGAATGGAGCATTATGAAGATGTTCTTTCGGAAGATCCTGCTGTGGGAACGGTCAGTTCGCCTGTTACGCTTGTAAAAGAACTCAGCAAAGGTTTTTACAATGTGGATGAGGAGGGCTATAATCAAATACCCTCAACCCTCAATGAGGTATACCAGTTTATTGAAATTTTTACCATGGGTGGGAATGAAGAGGCCGTGGAACAATTTATAGACTACAATTATGAAAATTCACGCCTGCTGGTGAGTTTAAAGGATGGCAGCAATGCCGAAGGCAAACGTTTGCTCAAAAAGATGCAGGAATTGGTTAAAGATGATGCAGATGTAAGTTTTATAGCCGGATCGAGCCTGACTAAAATCAAACTGGCCGATATGGTTGTTAGTGGGCAGATCAAATCACTGATGCTTGCCATGGTGGTGGTATTTGTGCTGCTGGGACTGATCTTCAAATCTGGTAGAGCCGGCTTCATTTCAGTTTTGCCGTTATCAGTGGCCATACTGGTGCTTTTTGGCTTAATGGGATTTTTTGGCATCACACTGGATATTGCCACAGCCCTTATTTCATCGATTATGATAGGAGTGGGGATTGATTATACCATTCATTTCTTATGGCGTTTTAAGGAGGAGTTGGCCAGAGGTCTGGATCATAAAGAAGCTACATTAAAGACCCTGACGACCACAGGACGAGGTATTATCATCAATGCACTCTCTGTAATCATCGGGTTTATGGTGCTCACCCTCTCTAATTTTGCACCTTTACGCTATTTTGGCGCACTTGTTGTTATTTCCATTACTACCTGCCTCATATGTGCGTTAATTCTTATACCTTCGATAGTTGTTTTAGTAAAACCCAGGTTTCTGGAAACAAAATAGTTAGTCATGCAATATTCAGTTAAAACAATCATATTTACCATATCTCTTATCCTATTTCATGTATCACTTAGTGCCCAGGAAGACCCAAGGGAGATCTATGACCGGGCTACCGGTCAAATGCTCAGCGGGGATATGGAGATATTGATGGAGCTAGATATCAAGGATAAGAAGGGCAGGATAAAACAAAAGGGTTTTGAAGTTCTCGTTGCCAGTTTTGGGGAAGTGGAAAAAACCAAAATGAGCTGGCAAAAGCCTGAGGCGGCCAAAGGAACCACCGTTGTTTTCACGCAACATCCTGACGAGACCGGTTTAATTGAGGTATTTACGCCCTCCAATGGAAAAACACGTAAACTTAAAGCTACTCCCGAGAACATGGAGATGGTGGGATCAGAGGTGCAGATGACCGGGATGACCTCAAGGGATTCCGAAGAATTAAAGTTCACTCATTTACCCGCCCGGGAACTGGAGGGTAGCGCCTGTTTTAACATTGAAGTGAAAGACAAAGAGAATACGGACCAGGCCAGGGGGAACTTCTTATCGAGAAGGAGACCTATAGACTCCTTCAGATCTCTGTTTTTGATAAGAATGGCAAACAGACAAGTTTAGTCTCTCTATCTGATTTCCAACCCGTTGATGGCCATGAGACAAAGGTTCAACCCATGCGTATTATCACAGAGGACTACGAGAATAAAAAGCAGACCGATATGCGGGTACTAAAGGTAGCTTCCCGAACCGACCTTACAGAAGAGGATTTCCTTCTCCCGGTCTCTGAGCAGGAGCTGGAGATGTAGCTTCACCAAAGGGTACCAGCCCTCACCTTTATTCAGTATATTTAACCGGAACAGAGGACCTGTTGATCCCAATTTGGCACCAGTTTTGAATATTTCAGAATTGAGAGTAAGTAAGAAGTATTTCTGTGATCCATGGGTCCGTCCTCATCCTGGGAACTATTAGGGGAGAAGAACCCAAAATTGGACTCTAAGTAGCTTAAATTGAAAGACACCGGTGTAAGCCGAGCGCTTGAAATCACAACTTGATGATCTTCTTAGTTGTTACAAAGTCTTCTGATCTGATTGTGATAAGATAGACTCCCTTCGGGAAGGAGGAGAGGTCCACCTGGTGCGAGAATCCATTCATTTTAGAACTAAATATTATCTGCCCTTTGATAGAAATGATATCAATTGAAAATTCCGTATATAATACTGCATCAATGATTAGCAGATCCCTGGCAGGATTTGGATAAATATTAATTCTCACAATGGTATTCTTAAGCGGATCCGGAACAGAATTATTAGGGGAAATATTAATCACCGCCCTATGAAATTAATTGAAATTATTAGTTCCGGGAGTAAGTTCTCCCACGTAATAATATCCGTTATGCACTCCATTCCAACCCCAGTTGAAATGGAAGTACCCGGAATCATCATATCCGTCACAAATAAAGCCATGACCTTTATTCGGACCTGAAGCGACATACAATACAGGTCTTCCAGAGTCCAATTCCTTTTTTAGCATTTCTTCCCAGGCATTTCCAGGATAAATTACTCTGTATACAATTTGAATAGAGGAATCGTAATTGAAACCAGCGGTAAAAGCATGAGTGATATCTCTGGAATAAGAGATAGACATTTTGGGACTATAATTTGTCTTCAATGACATACCGCAGTGATAGATCAGACGAGCAATTTCCTCTATTTCAAGTTGCGTTGAAGAGGCGTTTAGTGAATTTGGCATCTCTGGCCAAAGGTAGGCAGTTGGCTTGGCACCAGGCATCCAGCCATAATTAGTATCATATCCGGGGATCTCATTGCTAAGCTCAGGATATTCCCAGTATCTCATAATTTGAGCCATTGCCACAGCGGCACAACCTGCTGGAGCTCTGATGCACACACAACTTGTGTCTGCCGGACAGAATAGATTGTAGTAGCAACGCTCACCCCACCTGGAAGATAGAAGAGGATTTACTTTCTCGAATTTTTCAGTTCCGGGTGTTTGTATACCCTTTTTATACCTGTCCCACTCCTTGGTAACCCTATTCAAAGGTTTGATTTCATTTATTATTGCGAACTGAATCTGGTTTTTAATGGATTCCATCCATGAGCAAAATGCAGGTGACATACAAGATTCTTCATATGTTCCTTCAAAGGCATAAGCAAGAATTGGCTTAACAAGATCGGTTCCGGATACAATTATAAATCCGTGATTGTCATTAATGTTAAAAGCATAATAGGGGGGGATATGCATATTTCCTGGATCCTGGCGCACAAGCTTAAGCTCCATTTGCGAGTCGGATCCTTTGATGGTTCCCGCATCAGAATGTGACGAAGCAGCAAAGTAGTAATTCCACGCAACACATTTGGCTGTTATTAAATCTACTTCTTTTGAATAAGCCTGGCTGAGAGTCAAATAAAAAACCATGGCGAAAAGTCTTACGCATGTTTTTATGTGAGCTGATGTGATATCCAATTTCTCCATGAGAATCCCGTATCCAGCTGTATATTATAAATGTACATTGGCAGCAATGCGGAATTCTAACAGTAAAGTCTCAAAATTGATCTCTGGAGTCTCATCTGGGGAAGTAGGCGGGAAATCAGATCTTCTTACTATGTTTGTTTTTGTAAGCGGAAGGATTTACTCCGTTCAATTCCCTGAAACATTTTGCGAAATGGGAATGGTTGTTAATTCCAACCTCATACATTACCTGGGTCACATTATTATGCCCTGAATCAAATAATGAAGCAGCCCTTTTCAGCCTTAAATTGCGCAATAGTTCTTTTGGCGTAAATGATGTGATTGCCTGAACCTTTCTGAAAAGCTGCGCCCGGCTGATATGGAGTTCTTTAGACATACTTTCAATATTGAATTCAGGATCTCCTAAATTCTGATTGAGGATCTTCAATGTCTTCAATAGTAGTTTATCACTGGGCGAGATTGAAATGGGATCAATCGGCATCGTGATAAATTCCCGTTTGAATTTCTCTCTCAGGTTTTCCCTCTGCTTTATCAGGTTCGTAGCTCTAACTTGAAGTTCATCTATATCAAAGGGTTTGATGAGGTAATCATCAGCTCCGGTTTCAAGCCCATCCAGTTTGCTATTCTTGTCAGCCTTAGCTGTAAGAATGATTAAGGGTATATGACTGGTACGTTCATCGTTCTTTATATTTTCACACATTTCCCGCCCATCCATCAGGGGCATCATCAGATCCGTGATTACCAGGTCAGGTATAAGCTCAATAGCTCGGGAGAGTCCCTCGATTCCATTTTCAGCTTCATATATATGATATTCAGAAGCCAGTTGCTGCTTCATAAAACACCTGAGATCAGTATTATCCTCAACAATCAGGATAACCGGTACATCTTTATCCATGTTCCCGGGTTCTATTTCTGAAGGCTCATTATTTTCTGCTACCTCTGATTCGATAGTTTCCTTAAACAAATCCTCTTCTAACCGGGAAAGGTTTTCCCTAAATTCATCCGGTTTGAATGAATTTTTTGAAACAGGGATTTTCAATGTAAATGTGCTGCCCACTGTTAATTTACTTTCCAGGAGGATCTCACCCCGGTAAAGGTCAACTAATTCCTTTGTAATGGCCAGTCCGATCCCGGTTCCTTCCTGTTCCCTGGTATCTGCATCACTCACCTGGTAGAAACGGTCAAATACCTTTGTAAAATCTTTCTCTGGAATTCCTTTCCCGTTATCCCTTACTGATAAATTTACAAATGCTTGATTGTCAGTCGTTACACCCTCATTATAGTGAAGCAGGACACATACTTCCCCATGTGCTGGATTGAATTTGAATGCGTTGGATATGAGATTTGTAACGATCTTATCCAGGATATTTCGATCGAAATAAACCGGCCAGGGGGCTTCGGGAAGTTCATATTTGTAGATGATTTTCTTACGTTCGGCAAGTGACAAAAAGGAACATACGATCGTTCTTAAAAAATCTGCAAGATCCCCTTCTGCTACCTCAAGTTTCAGTATACCAGTCTCCAGTTTTGCAAGTTCCATCAACTGGTTGACCAACTGCATCAACTTCTGAGAATTCTTCTTCACTATACTCAGTAGCTTCTTTCCTTCGGCCTTGACCCCGGAATTATCTTTCATAAGGTCATTTATCGGACCAGAAATTAGGGTGAGCGGCGTTCGAAATTCATGAGAGATATTTGTAAAGAACCTGGATTTCACCTGGTCCAGTTCCTGGACCTTCTCCTTCTCGATCCTTTCGACCTCAATGGCAGTGTGCATTTTTTCCTTGTTGACCAGATAGCGCCAGATTAACATTCCAATACCGGCAAGAAGAAGAACATAAATTGCATAGGCCCACCCGGTGAGCCATGGAGGTGGTAGAATCTAAATGGCAAGCGTAGCACCCTCCTCGTTCCAGAAACCGTCATTGTTTGATCCGGCAGTTTTGAAGAGGTATTTACCTGGTTTAAGCCCGGCATAAGTAACTTCGTTTCTCTGACCGGAGTATACCCAATCACGATCCAAGCCCTCCAGCATGTATTTGAATTGATTCCTCTCAGGTTGAATGTAGTTTAAGATTGCAAAGCGCAGGGTTATTGTGTTCTGGTCATGCGATAACCTGACCCTCTCTGTAAATTGGATCGATTGCTTTAATACAGAATTTTCTGACGGTTTGACCTCCTGGTTATGAAGCAAGAACTCTGCTATTTTCACGGGTGGTATCTGCGTGTTTAACCTGATGCTGTCGGGATGAAATGAGATCATTCCAATTCCGGTACCCATGAAGATTTCCCTTCTGGAGTTTATTGCTGAACAGTTGTAGAACACATTACTGGGAATTCCGTCCTGCTCATAGAAATTTGTAAAAGTCTTTAATTGAGGATCAAACATTCATAGCCCCAAGTTTGTTCCCAATCAGAGATTGCCCCTACTATCTTCCTGGATCCTACGGACACGATTCGCTGGCAAGCCATCCCTTACAGAGTAGTTGTCCAGTTGAACTCCTGAATTCGCATCAGGATTCTCTGTCATTTTAAACAATTCCATTGATTTATCACCCAGCCAGAGTGCACCCTTCTCATCCTGATGGGTGGAGTAAAAATTTGAAAGGTTTTGCCCTGTGGGATTGGGGGCTACAAATTCGATTATATCACTAGCCATCACGGCATGATCTGATATCCTTATGAACGGGGGGGATGATCTTATATACACCCGTGTTAATGGCCCACAATTCTCTGCTGTCTGTCTCGTAGCGGACCTGAGAATCAAATGTTAGATGGTCAGTACTTCTGGGGTTTTCCACCAACTGAATGAAACAATCATAATCCCGGTCGTAGTAACAAGGTTGAGCTCCCCGGCAGGCAATCCACAACTTCCCGCTAGAGTCTTCAAAAATGTAGTTAATATGCATACCGGGCAGACTCGAACTATCACCTGGTACGGATTGGTACCTAATATATTCAGGGCTTTTTGCATCCGATTTGATGCTCCTGTATAGTCCGGATTCGGTCCCAATCCACAATACTTCCCTGGAATCCTTAAACATAAATTGTATAGCTGGCAATACATATTTTTCAAACACATTTTCCTTACGGTTATATGCATAATAATTTTTAGACCAATTGCCATAAAACAGAGAGTCATCGTTGACCATGTAAATACAACTGCTTAGACTGGAAGCTGATGGATCAGGATTGAAATGTGTAAAATTATTATACTCCCTTATCAGCTTCTTGATACCACTTTTGTCATAAAACCAGATGGTGCCAGTCTTATCCTCAAATAATCCGTTTGTATAGAAATTGTAATGGACCATTTCATATGTTTCAGGATTAACCCAATGAAATTTCAGTTTCAAATCATGACTGTATTTATATATTCCATCAAAGGTCCTGATCCATATGTTGCTACTTTGATCCTCAATTATATCACATACAATTTGGTTTTTCATCCGGTTAGGATCCCCAGGCTTAAAAAGCTGCCGTTCAAAGGTCTTAGTATCCTTATTAAACTGATATAATCCACATTTACTGGTGATCCAAAACCTGCCTGATAGGTCTTCGTACATGTTACTAATACCGCAGGGTACAGTGTCAATGTTTTCCATGGATCGGGCCTCAATATCAAATTTGTATAATTTATTATCGGCGGTTCGGATCCACATTGATCCGGATCTATCTATCAGAATTCCTTCAAACGCCTGATCTTGCGTCTTATTGAAGAAATCACAAGATACTATTTGGGACATGGTTGCAGATTCAATATTGCATTTTGAGAGCCCTCCACAAAATTCTCCCAGCCAAATATTACCAAGCTTGTCATTATGCATACTTGCCAATGCGTAATTATTATATAGACTTCGGTCAAATTGTTCAGAGTACTTATCAAAGCTCACTATTCCCCAAAAGGTCACAACCCACAACAGATTCGCACTATCTTCCACAAGTCCGAAAATGTAGTCTTCTGGAATTGAACCGGGATCAAAAGGATCGTGGCGAAAAACTTTAAATTCAGTACCGTCATACCTGTACAATCCGTTCCTCGAACCAAACCACATGAATCCTTCATTGTCCTGTAGTATGCATGTGCCTTTGAAATTCAGTAACTCACCGGTTAGGAGAATTTGTTCCATCCTGTAGGATTCTTGCTGGGGGAAAAGAGGAGATACTTGAAGCAGTAGAAAGGTCGTGATAAGGAGTGCGGTAAGGATATAACTATCACTGCGACAATCCATAATGAGTTAAAGAATGAATGCTGAATAAAACTACTCTATTATCACCACAAAGTCAATTAATTAAGCCATTAGGATAAGACTAGATTCCTAGGTTTAAAACAGGTTAGTTATTTGCCGATACAGAAATTGATTATATTCAATGAATACCCACTAAATTAGTACAAGAAACCAAAAAGCCATAATGGTATTCTATTCCCAAATCCATGTTCAATATTGTCTGAGACGATAAACGCATTCTCAATTCCTTCAATTTGAGATTTATCCTTATTCTTGCCACCAACTTCAATGGTGTATTTATCATTGACAATGAAATCAGCTTTTTTCGATGAAGTTAGGTTCTCAGAAAAACTAACCTGGTTATAGAAAAATGTTTCCCTCAATGTTCCGGTATTACTTTTTTCAGATGCGAATGCAAACATAAGATTTGGATGATGAAGGTATATTTTCTCAGGTTTTTGTAAAATACTAACACCCTTGCTGTCAGATTGTAATAGTTGTATAATCTTTGCACGTTCCAAATAATGTAAATACGTTTTTATAGAATTTCTTGTAGCACCTATCCTCTCACTAAGCTTTACAATGTTTGGTTTGAAGGGTGTTGAGCTTGAAATTATATACAATAGTTTCTTCATTTTTTCAATGCTATGGAGTGATACTTCAAATGATTGAGGAATATCAATTTCCATGACAACATTAATAATCTCTTCTATCTTTTTGTGGTAGCTTGCTTCATTCTCAAGAAAGAAAGGATAATAGCCTATTCGGATATAATCATTGTAGAGAGCAATGGGTTTTATATGTCTCCCAATTTCTGTACTTAATTCCTGGTGATCAGACAAGACTTCCTCAAATGAGACGGATTCAAATGAATTATCCGTTTTTATATTTACATATTCTCTCAGTGAGAATCCAGGCATATCATAAAATACGGCCCTCCTGCTTAGGTCGGCCTTTTTATGATCAATATGAAGAATTGAAGAACCGGTAAATATTACTTTTAGATTTTTATGAAGTATCATAAATATTCTTTATTTCAATTGACCAATTAGGATAGCGATGTACCTCATCTAAAACCAGATAGCCCCCACCTAATTTAACAAATTCATCAGCCAGATCAACTAATAAATTACTTGAGAAATATATATTATCTAAACTGACATAAAGAGTTTGTGCGATTGGGAGATTTTGTTTTATGTACTGTAGTAATAAGGTGGTTTTTCCAACACCTCTGGCGCCTTTTATACCAATTAATCTGTCATTCCAGTCAACAGACTTTGCAAAGTCTCTGATGAATGAAGTATCAGTTAAGTTTATTATGTTGATCGAATCATTTCTAAGCTTTTCCATGTATTTTGTCTTTATCAAAGATCAAATATACAATTAAATGCATTATACAAAGATCATTTTGTATAATAATTGATCTTTGCAAAGATCATTTACCGATACAGAAATTCTTAAAGATGTTCCCGAGGATCTCGTCGGTGGTGACTTCGCCGGTGATTTCGCCCAGGTAGTGAAGGGCTTCACGGATGTCCTGGGCCAGCAGGTCGGAGGGCAGGGTGGAGGCGAGGCCTTCGGATACCCTTGTAAGGCTTTCCAGGGCCGATTTCAGGGCATTGTAATGCCGGATATTGGAGATCAGTACATCCTGATGCTTAATGCTGCCTACGTTGACAATATCGAGAAGCAGGTTGGTCAGCCCATCAATATTTTCAAGCTTCTCGGCTGATATGGATATGATGTGCTCATTTCCGTTCAGTTGAATGCTCTGCCTGATCTGTTTCAGCTCAGGTTCACCAATTCTGTCGGACTTATTTAATACCACCACAAGCTGCTTGGTTCCATCATCCATCTGTTTGCGGATGGCTTCAAGGGAACGCTGGATGATAAGTATGTCGTCACTGGCCTCGGTAAGCAGCAGTACAATGGACGATTGTTCGATTTTCTGATAGGTTCGCCGTATGCCCAGGTTCTCAATGGTGTCGGCGGTTTCCCGTATCCCGGCAGTGTCGATAAAACGAAAAGTGATGCCCTCCAGGTTGATGGTATCCTCAATGGAGTCCCTGGTGGTTCCTTCAATATCACTTACAATAGCGCGTTCTTCATTAAGGATGGCATTCAGGAGGGTGGATTTCCCCACATTGGGTCTGCCTATAATGGCTACGGGCACCCCGTTTTTTAAGACATTTCCCAGCTGGAATGAGCTGATAAGTTCTCCAAGAAGTGAGGATATTTCAAGAACCAGTTTTACAAGTTGTGTTCTGTCGGCGAATTCCACATCCTCTTCGCTGAAATCCAGTTCCAGTTCGATCATGGAGATGAAGTGGAGCAATCGGGCCCGAAGTGATTTTAGTTTCTCTGAGAAACCGCCTCTTAACTGCTGAAGCGCCACTCTGTGGGCTCCTTCAGATTCAGCAGCAATCAGATCGGCCACCGCCTCGGCTTGAGAGAGGTCCATTTTTCCATGGAGGAAGGCGCGCTGGGTAAATTCACCAGGTTTTGCGGGTTCAGCCCCATGGGAGATCAGGAGCTCAAGGATCTTCTGCTGAATATACTGGAGAAGCATGGCAAGATATCTCAATGGAATCTTCTCCGGTATAGGAGTGGGGTGCTTTAAAGAGACTCAACAGTACCTCATCAATAATGACTTCATTTTCGCAGATGGTGCCGAAGTGAATGGTATTGGGTGCTTGCTCGCTCAGAATCTTGCCCTCTGTGGCTGGTATGAATAGCCTTTCAACGATCCCGATGGCTTCGTGACCACTGACCCTGATCACAGCAATGGCTCCACTCCCTGAGGTGGCTAATGCACATATGGTTGTTTCACTCCTATACATCACAGGAGTGCAAAATTAGCAAATATCTGATTACTTCTTTTTTCGTGGGTACTGCATCTGAATGGTGATCTTCTGATATGGCTGATTGAGTTCAAACGAACAATCTTTAAATTTAGGTGCACGTAGTTTAAACTCCGGATTCATTGAGAATCCGTATCCCTCCTTTGGAAATCCCAGAAACATCTCCATTTCCAGGTCTCCATTCAGATCGTCCAGAACCGAGATTGCATAGAGCCCATAGGTTAGGCTATCAATCTCAACGGTAAGTGTCCCATCTTGCACCTGATCCTTATTAAACTGTATCTCAAGCCCGGGTTCTTTTGGAAATTTTTCAGCAGGGGTGTTGATATTAATGGCAATCTGCCCTTCATTGGTTTGTATTCCGGTAAACTCAATCTTAAGGGTTCCTATGGAATCGGATTGGGCAAGAAGGGGAATCCCCGTGAAGAGGTTCAGGATGATCAGGATGTAAATTGACTTGGTCATTCTTTTTCCAGGTATGCTACAGTAAAATAGCTTTTATTGGTGGCGGTTAAAGCCACCTGATCCATTACCATCTCGGAGCTTCTGTTTTTGCTATGGTTGCTGGCATGCATGCGGGTTACCATATACTTCTCCTTATCTTCATCCAACTCTTTAAACTCATTGTTAGTGATGGTCTTATACAGCTCTCCATCAAAGTCGTAATAAAGGCTCTTATGTACAAGATAAGTATTTTTATCGACCCAGGAAACAGACCTGGCGTAGCCATATTCATCTTCAAGGTCGGTAGAAACAGGTGTGGATTCTATAAGATAGCATACATTTCCATTGAGGGTTTCTTCAGCCATTTATTTTATAGGAGAAGTCCTCCAGTCCGGGGGCAGTCATATTGGCATTTGAAAACTCACTCCCCATAAAACTTTTGCTCTTTTCCTTGCTTACAATTCGACGTGTTTTTCGAAGAGCGGGAAGGTAGATCCACATGTCATCGCTTTTCTCAGGATAATCATAGATCAGAATCCCGGTTCCCTTTATATCGGCCGGGGAGATAAACTTGATGATTCTTTTTTCAGTTCCATCGGGCTCGGAGACGGAGGCCATTGAATTTTTTCTGATCCGTTGATTTCCCTTTGAATCGGTGATGGTTAGAGTGGAGACCGCTTCAAAGGAACTCACCTTTACCACCTCATGACTTTTTTTCACAATATCCTTTGGATTCTGAGCACTTGTGCTTACTGCAGTGAATGCAGCCACAACAAGCCCCATGGCAATTCGTCTCATAGCTCTCAATTTATTACTTTTCACTTTCCCCTTTCCCCTTTCTACTTCCTGTGGTTCAAGGAAGCGGGGTTTAACTCTTATTACAATGGCCGGCAAAATGACCAGGGCACCCACCAGGCAGCTGAAGATGGAGACTACCACAAGTATTCCAAAAAAGCGAATGGGCGTAAAAGAGGAGATGATAAGCACCACAAAACCCACTATCACCGACATGGCATTGAATATAATTCCACGTCCGGTGGTGGTAATGGTGGTAATTACAGCTTCTCTGGCGGGTCTGTTCTGCATGCGCTCCTCCTTGTATCTCCACAAAAAGTGAATGGTATAGTCTACTCCGACACCAATCATTACGGAAGATAGCAGGGCTGTGGCCACATCAAGTCGGACCCCTGTTAAGCCCATAAGTCCGAACAGAACTACTACAGATATGGAAAGGGGAATGATTCCAAGTACTCCTGCTGTAACAGACCGGAAGATAATCGATAGCAGTACAAATATCACCAGGAGTGCTATGCCCAGTGAGTACATGGTTCCGGACTGAACCTTGGTTGCCAGTTCTGCACTTACATAGCCGTAGCCTCCAATGACAGCAACAGCCGGATCATCCGCGGTTAATAGCTGCACTTGGTCAATTACCCCTTCTATAATTTCGTTGTTTGCATCGTTGATCCGGATCATCAGAAGGGCATTTTCATAGTTGAAATCAACCAGCTGTTCCAACTCCTCAGGATCTCCATTCATGGAGTACATCTCCATATACTGGGCCACTGCTTCCCGGCTTGGTGGAATTTTGTCGTAGAGCGGATCGCCCGGATCATTGAGTGCTTTGCTGATTTCCCGAACCACTCCTGAAAAAGACATGGTCAAATCAATGGCCTCCATCTTCTCAAGTTCAGTTCTGTAAGATTCCATCCTTTGTAACATGGCCGGATCCATCATATCTCCCGAAAAGAGAACCAATATATTTTCAGAACCTCCAAACTTGGAATTAATTAATTTGAGAAGCCTGCTTCACTGCGTGTTTCTTGGGAAAGAAATTCTCCTCATTGGAGTCAACCCTGAGGAAAAAGATACCGGATGGAGACAATCCCGGTGAAACCCAGGGCCACATAGGGGATGATCCTGCTTCTTCTGACCACAAAAAATGCAAATCGGACCAGCGGATTCCTTTTGCTGTTTATCCGGCCATGGGCTCCTGCAGCTCTTGGGGTAGATTTAGTGAGAAGGGAAAGAATAGCAGGCAGGAGCACCAGACTGTAGAATATGGCAAAGAAAATGCCAATGCTTGCAATGAGGGCCATTTGTCTGGCCGGGATCATACTGTGGGCCCATAAGGCCGAGATTCCGGCAATGGTGGTTATACCTGTCAGGAGAATGGGTTTCCAGAGGGATCTGGTGATCTTTGCTGACATGCTTTTCATATCTCCATCGTAACCATCCGCGCTTAACTCCTGGTACTTGGCAACCATGTGAATGCCATAGTCATTGGCCACAGCGATAAGCAAAATCGGAACCAGCAGGGAGATCATATAGAATTTCCAGCCCAGAATAGGAATCATGGACAGACCCAGTACTGCCGACATAACAACAACCAGGAATGGGAGCCATACGCCCCGCCACTGCCTGAAAACCAGGTAGAGAAAAATGAGCATCAGCATCATGGCGATGGGAACAAGGATGAGCGCATCTCTTTTCATGTCTTTATCGATAACCTGCCTGAGGTAAGGGAGCCCCCCAAAATGAACCTTTTCCGAACCAGGGTTTTCCTTTAGTATGGTATCTATGGCTGAGAAGACCTGCTCTTCATCCGCACCCATCTCCAGGGCGGCCAGTATGGCTGTTGCCCTGAAATCATCAGATACGAGGACCTGATACACCATATCATTCTCCATGACAACACTCCGTAATTCCTCTCGCTGACGCTCGTTTTTTGGTATTCGTTTTACCGTGGACTCCACATACATCACTCCGTCTTCCCCATAAATCCGGTTTGATCCAAATATGGAGGAGGTTCTGGATACATCACCGATCCGGCCGATCTCCTTCTCAACAGCCTTCACCCGTTTCAGGGTCTCTTCAGCAAGGATATCTTCAGTTTCAAAGATCATTATTATCAAGTCCTGGTTGCCAAATATCTCCTCTATGCGCTCCGTATTTACCATGGAGGTCATGGTCTTGGGGAAATAGTTTTTCAGATCAGGATCCACTTCAAGTTTTAGCAGCATGGCGGATGTTAGCAATGTGAAGATCACTGAAACCCCAATGATCCACCATCTGTATTTTATTATCTTTTTGTCCATTGGTCTACGCTTTTAAAATGATAGTTTAAATGACAGGTAACCTGCATTCAGTACGGGGCCTACAAGGTCATATAGGGAGCTTTCAGGTCCATAGAGTCCTGAATATCCGGCCGATACCCTGATCCCGTCATAGGGCAGCCAGGAGATCCCTGGTTGTACAATCCATTCTTCTGTGGTCACGTTATAGATGAGCGGCAAGCTAAACTCAAGGCGATCCTGCCAAACATTCGCCTTAAGAATTGCAAAAGCTGTATGGTAGAACTCCTCCAACTGGTAATTATACAAGCGGTTGAAGGCTCCAATCTGACTCCTGATCCCTTCATCGATCTCCTGCTTGGTGACGGGATATCCACCCTGAATCATCTGCGCAAATTGATCCTCTCCTGCCGATAAGCTTGGATTCCCTGTGGGAGACTCATAGTCAAGGATGTACTTCCCGTAATAACCTGCTATCCAGGTAAAATAGGAACCCGATCTTTCGATCTCAAAGGTGTATGTGAGTTCAGGAAAAGGCAGGTACTCCTGCGTTGTTCGCGACTCCGCGGTTTGTTGCCATGCCGCTTCTGCCCTGAATATCCATGAATCCAGGGGGAGGGACATATCCAATCCGAGAGATTTGATTTTGTATGCCTTTTCATAAATATTCAAGGCTGCAGGCTGCATGCTTATGCTATCGAGCTCAAAGGATTGAAATGCAATACCTGGCCAGTGGTTGTATCCATCGAACCAATATAGAGATAGATCAATAGCGGGAGCATGCAGATCGAAATTCAATCCATAACTGCCTTCCTCGAGTTCTACACCCGGGAAATCCGGCTCCAGAAAAGTTACGTATTCGGGCATGGGAACCGGTTCGATCAGCAATACACTGGACTGGTAGACGGGCTTCCAGGTTCCTGTCAGCTTCATCAGGGGACCCATGTTCAGACTTCCCTGCAATCCCCAGAACCCCAGCTTCATATCATCCTCATCTGGTGATCGTACGGTGGGATCCAGGGGAGTTATTTTCTCGGTGGGATTAAAAACGCTTCCTTTTCCCCAGGGGGAGATCAATTTCCCAAATCTGAATCCTGCCGGTCCGACCGTGAGATCCACATAGACCTCCCTGATATCAAATTCAGATACATCCTGCTGCCACTCGGTGCCGTAACGAAACCGGATATCTGCTTTGGCGTATGCCCAGGATCCTGCTTTCGCACCTAGCAATAGTCCAGCCTGGGCATATGCACTCTGGAAATAGGGTGATTCTCCATCTGGCGTCTTGGCTATATAAGCTGTGGATCTGATAAAACCAGCTATGGAAAGTGATTGCAGGTCGTTCAATCCCATACTTTCGGATTGAGAAGATTCAAAAAGTCCCTGAGCTGTCAGGGGTATTAAAGGCGTAACAAGAATCCCTCCTAAAACTACAAGCCAACTCCCAATCCATCGTCCATTTTTCATTCCCTTCATTATATTCTGCTCTTTTCACAAACATAGCCGTAAAGCAGCCTCCCATCGCCCGAGATACGCGGCATGAACCTCTGTTTGGACACTGTGAGGTTCAGTCCGACAAGTCTGGACCCTGTGTAATTTTTATTATTATTTTTACCACCATGAAGGAATTGATTGAATCTCAACGCAGTTACTTTCGGGAAGGGCACACCAGGTCACTTAAAACCAGGAAAAAAATGCTCCGGAAACTTCACGACCTGATCCTGGAGAATGAAGACCTTCTGATCGAAGCCATCCATAAAGATTTTAAGAAAAGTCCACTGGTCACAGTGGAGAATGAATTGAGTTTGCCATACGGTGAGATTAATGTGGCGATTCGGAAACTAGGAAGATGGGCCCGCCCAAAATGGCATATAACCAACCTTTCAAATTTTCCAGCCAGATCCAGGAGCATAGCTGTTCCTTTTGGAGTTACACTTGTGATCGGACCCTGGAACTACCCCTATATGTTATCGCTGATTCCCGCCATCTCCTCCCTGGCAGCGGGCAATACGGTCATATTGAAACCCAGTGAGCTGACGGCCCACTCATCTGCTGCCCTGGCAAGCATCATTAATTCAAATTTTCCTCGTGAACTGTTCTATGTGCAGGAAGGCGGGGTAGAGGAGACCACAGCGCTGTTGAATCAAAAGTTTGACAAGATCTTCTTTACCGGGAGCACGCGGGTGGGTAAGATCGTAATGAAAGCCGCCGCGGAACACCTCACCCCGGTGACGCTCGAACTGGGGGGAAAGAATCCGGTGATAGTGATGCCCGATTGTAATCTGAAAAGAAGTGCTCAAAGGCTTACCTGGGGGAAATTGCATAACAATGGAAATGCGTGTGTATCACCCGACCATGTCTATGTGCATGAAGATATCAAAGATGCACTGATTGAAGAAATTAAAAAGAATCTCATTAGAGTTACCGGACCAGATCCACGTACCAGTCCACTGATTCCCAGAATGGTGGATAAAAGGAATTTTGACAGGGTATTGGGACTTATTGATCCCACAAAAGTGGTGGTGGGAGGATCAAGCGACAGCACCGATCTTTACATTGAACCCACTGTGCTTGATGGAGTCAAACCGGAAGACAAAATTATGCAGGAGGAAGTTTTTGGCCCCGTACTTCCCATTCTTACCTATAACAATCTGGATTCTTTGGTTGAATGCCTTAAAGTCCAACCAGCCCCATTGGCTCTATATATTTTCACAAGGAATATCCGGAAAGCCAAAAAGATCATGTCAGAAGTTCCTTCTGGAGGAGGCATGATCAATGAAGTAGTGATGCATTTTATCAATATGAATGCTCCTTTTGGTGGAGTGGGAGAGTCTGGTATGGGCAATTACCATGGGAAGGCTGGATTTGAAGCTTTCAGTCATCATAAAAGTGTGATGATTAAACCAACCTGGTTTGAACTCTTTTTGAAATACCCACCACACTACAAGATCAACCTGCGCATATACAGATCATTGCTTGGTAGGAGGATCAGGAATTTCTGGCACTGATGGTTTTCAGGTACTCACTGGGGGTTGATCCGGTTTTTTCTTTAAAAATTGTGTTGAAGCTGGATTTGGAATTGAAACCCGAATCAAAAGCTATTCCCAGGATAGTAAGATGTTTATAATCATCACTTTCCAGCCGGGACTTCACCTCTTCCACACGGTAATCGTTTACCAGGTTATAGAAGTTTTTACCCATGTGTTCATTGATGACCTCAGAGAGGATGTGACGGGGAATTTGAAGTTGTCTTGAGAGGTCATAAATGGTCAGTTCACGATCCAGATAGGGTTTCGACACAACCATATGTTGATCCACCTTTTCCACATACCCTTTGATATCCTTCTTCTTTAATCCGGATCGCTGGTACTTTATAGGATCCTCCTCAGGTATGTTTTCAAATGCTCCATTTTCAGTATATCTTACAACCTCTTCAAAAATAACTGGCTGATTGAAGCCAAATACGCCAAACAGGAAGGTAAGAATGGTTAGTCCAATGAAAGAGATCTCATAGGGATCGAAAGGCATAAATCCTGTCATGATGTCTATTCCGCCAAAGATGAACATGACCACATAGCCCGCATAAAAGGTGATGGAGAGGCCAAGCAACCACTGGAGCGTAATTCTTCCGGTAGAATAGGAGACAAGCTGTTTAAGCCTTTTCTGATGATGGTCAATAATCACAAAAGTGGCCACTGAATAAGCAGTGATAGAGACAAAAAAGGTGATGGCATAAACAATTCGAAATGAGACAAAGCGATCCCTTACAAGGAATCCATCGGTACCCTGCATGACCCTTTGATCAATAAATACAAGCGTGGCTATCAGAAACATAAAGAATGGGGCAAAGTGCCACAGATAACGAGGGTCGAAGCGTGGTTTCTCGGTGGTCATCCATTTTGCATAGAGCATGAGCAAAGGGCCATAGGTAAAAGGTAGTATTTTAATGGGATACAACTCCACCAGCGTCTCGTTCACAAGAACGATAATCATCTCTATACAAATGATTAGTAACCAGGCAGCTAGAATCTGATTGGCAATGCCACGCGGCTTCCTGACGGCAATTAAAATACCGGCAAAAAGAGTCTGTGAGATGCCAATGTAGAGGATAGCTTCCATACTTAAATGTACAAATATTTTATTTACATTTGACTTTCAAATAACAATCCAAATCATACTTTTCAGATGAGCGTTTTACTGAATAAAGAGTCAAAAGTAATTGTCCAGGGATTCACTGGCAGCGAAGGAAGTTTTCATGCACAGCAGATGCTGGAGTATGGAACCAATCTTGTGGGCGGAGTAACACCAGGTAAAGGAGGGCAGGAGCATTTGGGAAAACCTGTGTTTAACACTGTACTTGAAGCGGTCGAACAAGCGGGAGCTGACACTTCTGTAATTTTTGTACCACCAGCATTTGCGGCCGATGCCATTATGGAAGCGGCCAATGCCGGGATCAAACTTGTGGTATGCATTACAGAGGGCATTCCAACATCGGATATGATCAAGGTGAAATCCTATCTTGAAAATCGCGATACCCGTTTGATAGGACCCAACTGTCCCGGTATTATTACCCCGGGAGATGCCAAAGTGGGAATAATGCCCGGGTTTATTCATCAGAGAGGGGTCATTGGAATCGTTTCCCGATCGGGAACACTGACCTATGAAGCAGTAGACCAAATTACCAAAACAGGCCTGGGTCAGTCCACCTGTATTGGAATAGGAGGTGATCCCATCATTGGAACCACGACACTGGATGCCATCAAATTGCTGATGGATGACCAGCAGACCAAAGGAATCATTATGATCGGTGAGATTGGTGGCAGCATGGAGGCAGAAGCTGCTTACTGGATCAGAGATCATGGTACCAAACCTGTAGTTGGGTTTATAGCCGGACAAACTGCACCAAAAGGCCGCCGAATGGGTCATGCTGGAGCCATAATTGGAGGAAAAGCAGATACAGCGGAAGCTAAAATGAAAATTATGGAAGAGTGCGGGATCAGTGTGGTGGTATCACCAGCTGAAATTGGCGAGAGGATGGCCGAATTGTTAAAATAAGGGAATACATTAAACATAAATAGATAAACATGGATCTTTTAAAAGGAAAAGTAGCGCTGGTTACAGGAGCTGCCAGAGGAATTGGCAGGATGATAGCCCTGCGATTTGCACAGGAGGGAGCAGATGTGGCATTTACAGATCTTTCCAGGGATGACAATATGGATACACTGGAAAAGGAGCTGGAAGCTCTGGGTGTTAAAGGCAAAGGATATGTGAGTGATGCCAGTGATTATGAGCAGACTCACCAGGTGGTAGACCAGGTGGTAGCCGATTTTGAAAAAGTGGATGTACTTGTGAATAATGCCGGGATCACCAGGGACACACTTCTCATGCGCATGGATGAAGATATGTGGGATCTTGTGATCAAAGTAAACCTGAAATCGGTATTTAACTTCACCAAGGCTGTTCAGAAGTACATGTTAAAGGCCAGAACAGGATCAATTATCAATATGAGTTCTGTGGTTGGTGTCAACGGGAACGCAGGACAGTCCAACTATTCAGCTTCTAAAGCCGGAATCCTTGGATTTACAAAGTCTATTGCTAAGGAGTTGGGATCCAGGAGTGTACGATGTAATGCCATTGCCCCTGGATTTATCATTACCGATATGACAGGCAAACTTCCCGAGAACGTAAAGGAGGAATGGATTAAGACCATACCACTGAAACGTGGAGGATTGCCGGAGGATGTGGCCAATGTTTCTCTGTTTCTGGCATCGGATCTCTCTTCATACATGACCGGCCAGACTCTGCAGGTTTGTGGTGGAATGAGTGTATAACGCTGGGGCGTTAGTAGAAAGTGGAAAGTAGAAAGTGGAAAGTGGAAAGTGGAACCGAGGCAAAGCCGAGCTCGATGAGGCCGCAGGCCGATTCAAAGTTGAAGGTGAATCGGTTTAAGGCACATTCAATTCTAGGGTCGGTATTTTTGGTGCTGCTGATGCAAGGGTGCGCCAGTATATATTCTGTGGTAGAATTTGAAGTACTGGAACCTGCAACTGTAAGTTTTCCCGATTATGTCAATCAATTGCTGGTCGTAAACCGCGCTCCCTTCACCGTGGATGCATTTGAGGAGGAAGACAGGGATGGAATGAAGCCTGAACACCTTGTGATTATTGATACACTGATATCCAACAATACCCTTCGTGGCTTACAAGCGGTTTTGAAAGAGTCTCCCATAAAGAAATTTCATCAGCCGATCTGGTTCTCTGAACGCAGAGCGGACACGACTGGCCTGGAGGATATGATTCTTACCAAGCCGGAAGTGAATGCCCTTTGTAAAAGGTTTGGTGCGGATGCGGTGATTAGTTTTGAATCCTATGAAATGGACCTGGGAGAGCATTATGATTACTATTCAGATGGATCCGGAATGGTTCAGAATCATTATTACGAGATTTCGAATAAAGTAAAATGGAATGTTCATTTGCCCATCAGTCCCGCACCATTTGATACCTATACCCTCGTAGATACCCTCTATTTCGCCAATATAGTGGATGGCGTATTTAATCCCATCCCATCTGTTGCAGAGATGATTGCTGAGCTATTTTACAACAGTGGGGGCAAATATGGTCAATACCTGGTACCGGTCTGGTATCAAACATCCCGAACCTTGTACAGGGGAAAAGGAGACTCGCTAAAACTGGCCTCCAAATTTACTGACATTGGTGAATGGGAAAATGCCTTTGAATTATGGACAGGACTGACAAAATCAGCTGATAGTACTACAATCTCAAAGGCATACAACAATCTGGCCATTTTCTATGAACTGGAGGATAACCTGGATTCGGCCAGCTTCATGTTGAACAGTGCCCTTGCATTTGATTCACTTGATGTGGTGAAGAATTACAGAGAGGAGCTTGATATCAGGATCTTAAACCGGAAAGAGGTTATAGATCAAGTATATTAGTGGGTAGTGGGTAGAAGTTAGTGGGTAGAAGTTAGTGGTTAGTGGGTAGTGAAAAGGGTTAGTGGGTAGTGGGTAGAAGTTAGTGGGTAGAAGTTAGTGGGTAGTGGGTAGTGAAAAGGGTTAGTGGGTAGTAAAAATAGAATTAGGGATGTATAATACGATATTTGTTGTAATAATTGGGGTGCTTTTCTTTGGATATATCCTGGACAGGGTGCTTGATACCTTGAATCTGCGATATATTGTACCCGAATTACCTGAAGAGTTAAAAGGCATTTTCGACCCGGAAGAGTATCAGAAGAGTCAACTTTATAAACGGGATAATACGCGATTCTCATTTCTAACCAGTACCCTGAGCCTTGTGCTTATGCTGCTGCTTTTCTTCCTGGGTGGTTTTGGCTGGCTGGACCGATGGATCCTTTCCCTTACCGGAAATTACATTGTGCATGTTTTGCTCTTTTTCGGAACCCTGGGCCTTGTAAGCGATATACTGACCACACCCTTTTCTGTCTATGGCACTTTTGTAATTGAAGAACGCTATGGATTCAACCGCACCACCGTAAAAACCTTCATTCTTGATAAACTAAAGGGTTGGTTACTAGGAGCTTTGATAGGAGGCGGACTTCTGGCACTAATTACCTGGATCTACCTGCTCACCGGACCCATATTCTGGCTTATTGTACTCGGGGTTGTTACGCTTTTCTCCCTTTTTATGATTATGTTTTATTCCAACCTGATCGTTCCGCTCTTTAATAAGCAAGCTCCTTTAGAAGAGGGATCCCTGCGGACCAAAATCGAAGAATTTGCCTTGAAGGCAGGATTTAAACTGGATAACATCTATGTGATGGATGGTTCCAAAAGGTCCAGTAAGGCCAATGCCTATTTCACGGGACTGGGTCCAAAAAAGAGAATAGTACTTTTTGATACCCTGATTCAGGACCTGGAGGAGGAGGAGATTGTGGCAGTTCTGGCCCATGAGGTTGGTCACTATAAAAAGAAACACACGAGCACCGGTTTTATTCTCTCTACCATTCAGTCAGCCATTACATTCTACCTCTTTTCATTGTTTGTAGGAATGGACAGTTTTGCTGTGGCCCTGGGAGGGGAGGAGGCATCCTTCCACCTTGGATTGATTGCCTTTGGAATACTCTATTCCCCTATTTCCATGCTTATTGGTCTGGGCACCAACTATTTCTCAAGGTACAATGAGTACCAGGCCGACCGTTATGCCAGTGAAAAATATGATGGAAGTAAATTAATATCCTCTCTTAAAAAGTTGTCTAAAAGCAACTTAAGTAATCTTACCCCACACCCTGCCTATGTGTTCTTTCATTACTCTCACCCCACATTACTGCAGAGAATCAGGGCAATGCAACGTAAATAGTATAAGTTAATAATCGCATTTTGACAATTGCTAATAGAACAAGAATCTTTTGCTTATCTCTTTTGACCATATTTATTCTGACTACGGGTTTTGAGGAGGTAAATGGGCAGGGAGGTTACCTTTTTGCACATATGACCACATACGACTATGGCCGTTTATACTATTCGATTAGTCGTGATGGGCTTGATTGGGAACTTACGGAAGTCTCAATCTTGAACTTTATGATCTGACTGGCAAACTTGTGATTTCACGTTCAATAGATAACAATGAGATCGTAGGGGTGGACCAACTCCCAGGCGGCATATACCTCTATAAACTAATCGATAATAGCCATCCTATCCATATTGGAAAGATCAGCATAGAGTAAAAGCTTTAGCTATTTACTAGAATTCAAAACGGAGTTGAAGAATGCTTCCATGGTGGCTTTAGTCCGTTCATTGGGTTTCCAATCGAAAAAGGCATGGCTTGGACCGCCAACCTGTACATAATGAACTTTTTGACCGGATTTCACCAATGCGTACATATATTCTTTAACGGCTTCATCTGTGATAAGAGGATCGATCATTGGAACCGCGGGTTAGATACTGAGGTACTTCCCTTTCCCCGGCATCGGGAATGTTACTAAGAGGTGAGATAGCATTTTTCCAGGTACTGTCTGCTGCCGGATCATCGGAATAGTGATTTAGCAATTGGTCGCCAAATACACCATAGCTGGGAGCTGCTGCTTTGATGGCTGCCATCATTTCAGTTCACTTGACATTCCGCGCATAATATCCTCAGTATTGGAAACCCAGCCTCCACCATGGATGATCACTATAATGGGCAGATTCCTGGCCCCCTAGGGTGAGTACACATCATATTTTAATGTTTTTTTACCCGGTTTTGCATACACCACATCCTGTATTTCTTTCATGTGTGCGACTTCCGATTTCGCGATGAAGGAAGCACCAATATGCTTTTCCTGATCAATTGTCACCTCAAAGGGAGCGGACATGGATTCGTGGTACATGGCCCCATATCTGCCTGGAGCAGAATAATAACCGGCATCAATTGTGTAGCCTTCATCCGGGCGGGATCAAGTTGGATACTGCCATTCAGTATTTAATCTACAATCACCGTGTAGGATTTTTCCTGTGCCATGCTGCTGCTCAAACAGAATGCAAGGAGGAGCATAATAAATAAGGACTTACAGTAAATTATAACCATAAGTCCTTGATCATTTTGAGCGTGAAAGGAGGTTCGAACTCCTGATTCTCAACTTGGGAAGCTGAAATCATCTAATTGTATATGTTCTAAATGCTTTTAATCAGTGTTTTGTTGAGATGGTTATTCATAAAAAGTGTCTGTAGTTAAAATAACATTCCAGCTTGGTTCCTGAGTATGTTCATCCTCTTCGGTAGTAATAAAAATCTTGTGTGGTTGAAATGCAGATACTGTTTCAAAAGAAACTTTTAATTGATTTGTGCTATTTATTCGCCCAATATTTTTCGTTATATCTCCGTCAATATCCATCCAAACGACATAGGTTTGCTTAGCTGGGACCAAGTCTTCTATTTCAGCTAAATTATCAATGCGTATTTTTATGACATAATTCTTATTACGGTCATTTTTCACTTTCACATAACCTTCTGCTGCTGGAGCACGAGATGATTGTAAGAAAGGTATTTTTTGTGCATACAAAGAGAATGGAAGCATTATCATTACTGTTAAAAAACCGATAAAGATTTTTTTTGTTCTGGCATTGAATCTGGTTGTTTTCATTTTATTTGGTATCAAATTGATAGTAACTAAATCTTTAAATTCGTTTTGTTGTCGCAATTGACCATACAAGAGAGAGAGAAATATAACCTTACAAAGATCAGGCTACCAATCGGAAAAACCATTACACAATTCTGTCTATATGTTACATACTTCACACATATAAGGAAAGTATTAAGATGTGTTTTATATTGCAGATTTTGGTGCAAATAAAGAAGGACTCACAACAGCGATTGTCGTAAGTCCTTCATAATGAAGAGCGGGAAAGGAGGTTCGAACTCCCGACCCTCAGCTTGGGAAGCTGATGCTCTACCACTGAGCTACTCCCGCAACAGACACAAATTTACAATTTTTTATTTCACCTGGAATTTAAATACGCAGATCTGATGAGTGTAAGAATTTTATTCATTGGTTCTGGATCGGTGCGACTTATAAATTTACAGTTTATTTGTATACTTTTGAGGTCCGTAAAATAATTCCTGCAAACAGATGAACAGTGCCATTATTACCATTGGAGATGAGATATTGATCGGTCAGGTGGTGGATACCAATGCGGTCTGGATCTCTAAAAGGTTAAACGAAAACGGTGTGAGAGTTAAGGAGATGGTCACCGTTTCGGATGATTCAGAGCAGATTGTTTCCACACTGGACAGGTACATAGGCAAATACGAACTATTAATTATGACTGGAGGCCTTGGGCCCACCCAGGATGATCTTACCAAGCAGACCCTGGTTTCCTATTTTAACAGCAAAATGGTTGAGCACCCCGAAACGCGGGACAAGATTATCTCTTATTTTGAAGAGAGGGGAAGGAGCATGATTGAATCTAACCTCCGGCAGTCCGACGTTCCAGACAATTGTCGGGTGCTCATGAACCACCATGGATCAGCTCCGGGCATGTGGTTTGAAAAGGAAGGTAGCATTATTGTCTCTCTTCCCGGAGTTCCTTATGAGATGAAAGGATTGATGGAGGATCACATTCTCCCGGAAGTGAGGAAGAGGGTAGATGTACCTTTTGTGGTGCATAAAACTATTATGACACAGGGTGTGCCAGAGTCTTACCTGGCCAATAAAATCAGACACTGGGAGGAGGAGTTACCCGAATGTGTAAAACTGGCCTATCTGCCCCGGCCAGGCATCGTGAGGTTGCGTTTGTCGGTTGTTGACAAATGTGCCAAGGATGCCGAACAATTACTTAAAGTAATCATAGATAAGCTACTGGTTATTATCCCAGAACATATATTTGGTTATGATGATATCAGCCTGGAGGAATCCCTTGGAACCCTTTTAAAGGATAGGGGACTCACCCTTTCCACCGCTGAGAGTTGCACGGGTGGAAACATCGCAAAGCTCATTACTTCTATACCCGGGAGTTCAGAATATTTCACAGGGTCTGTGGTTGCTTATGAGAATCGCATCAAGGAAGAGGTCCTCGGAGTTAGGCGTGCTACACTGGATAAAAAGGGTGCTGTAAGCAGGGAGGTCGTGGAGCAGATGGCCCGTGGGATCATGAAAATTTGTGGAACTGACACGGCCATCACCACCTCCGGAATTGCAGGTCCGGATGGGGGTACAGCGGATAAGCCAGTCGGAACTACCTGGATATGTGTGGCTTATGGGGATAAGATCTATTCAAAGAAATACAGATTTGGAGGGAACCAGGGAACGGATCATTGACCAGGCTTCCTTTTCTGCCATGCAGCTTCTTCGTCGCTTGGTCCTGGATCTGCTATAATCCGGTGGCTGATAGTACTTTTTTTGCCTTAATTGCTTGATTATTTCATAAATAATTACGTAATTTGCGCCTCGTTAGAAGAATCGATCTGAAATACAAAGGAAAAATGTCTAAAATTTGTCAGATAACAGGAAAGAAAATGATGGTGGGAAACAATGTATCTCACTCAAAAAGAAGAACTAAGAGAACATTTCAACCAAATTTGTTCGATAAGAAGTTTTATCTTGAAGAGGAAGACAGGTATGTGAAGCTTCGGCTTTCTGCACAGGCAATTCGCACCATCAATAAGAACGGACTGAAAGCTACACTTGAAGATGCCGTTAAAAAAGGATTTTTGAAATCTTATTAATCAAAGTAAGAAATGGCTAAAAAAGGTAAAGGAAACAGGGTACAGGTTATTCTTGAGTGCACTGAGCACAAAGAGAGTGGAATGCCTGGTACTTCACGTTATATCTCAACCAAGAACAGGAAAAACTCTCCTGAAAGGCTTGAGCTTAAGAAGTACAATCCCGTATTGAGAAAAGTAACTGTACATCGCGAAATTAAATAAGATCTGAGAAATGGCTAAGAAAGTTGTAGCATCATTGCAGAGTGGAGAAGGAAGAAACTTCTCAAAATGTATAAAAATGGTTCGTTCTCCAAAATCAGGAGCCTACACATTTGAAGAAGAAATGGTACATAATGACCACATCAAAGATTTCTTTAAATAGTTCTCTTTGAACATCATACTAAATTAAAGCTATCTTGCAAAAGGTAGCTTTTTTTATAAGCACCAATAGGATGGGTCTATTTTCATCGGGCAAAAAGAAGAACCTGGATAAAGGGTTGGAGAAGACCAAGGAGAGTGTTTTTAAGAAACTCTCCAGAGCGGTTGTGGGTAAGTCCAGGGTGGATGATGAAGTTCTTGACAATCTGGAGGAGGTACTGATTAGCTCAGATGTGGGCGTGGATACTACGCTTCGAATTATTGAACGGATTGAAAGTCGGATTTCGAAAGATAAATTTCTTAATACCAGCGAATTAAATACCATTCTAAAAGAGGAGATTGCCTCTTTACTTGAAGAAAACAACTCCGGTCTGGTGGTTGGGTTTGATGAACCACTTCCTGCGACTCCGTACGTGATTATGGTGGTTGGTGTAAATGGAGTGGGGAAGACCACTACCATTGGTAAACTTGCATATCATTTTAAGAAGGCAGGGAAAAGTGTGGTGTTGGGGGCTGCTGATACATTCAGGGCAGCAGCTGTGGATCAACTCTCCATATGGGCAGACAGGGTAGGAGTGGAAATTGTCAAACAGGAGATGGGATCAGATCCGGCATCCGTGGCATTTGATACCCTCTCTTCAGCAGTATCAGGCAATAAAGATGTAGTGATCATTGATACGGCAGGACGCCTTCACAATAAGGTAAACCTGATGAACGAATTAAGTAAAATCAATCGGGTGATGCAAAAAGTTATTCCTGAGGCTCCTCATGAAATTTTACTGGTTCTTGATGGATCCACAGGACAGAATGCCTTCGAGCAAGCCAAACAATTCACCAAAGCTACTGAGGTAAATGCACTTGCATTGACAAAACTTGATGGCACCGCCAAAGGAGGTGTAGTGATTGGTATATCCGACCAGTTCCAGATTCCCGTAAAATACATTGGCATCGGAGAGAAACTGGAGGATCTTCAGGTATTTAACAGGGTTGATTTTGTGAATAGTCTATTCACTACCCAATGACAGTAAATATCATTACACTGGGTTGCTCTAAGAACCTGGTGGACTCCGAACACTTACTGGCACAGTTTCGTGCATCAGGTTACCAGGTTATTCATGATGGTTTTGATAAGCCATCCGACATTGTTATTATCAATACCTGTGGTTTTATACTTGATGCCAAAGAGGAATCTGTGGATACAATCCTGGCCTTCATTGAAGAGAAGAAGCTGGGCAAAATTCAAAAGCTTTTTGTAATGGGTTGCCTGTCGGAGCGTTACAAAGAGGATTTGAAACAGGAGATGCCAGAGGTGGATGGGTTTTTTGGGGTATGGGAGATGGCCAGCATTCTCGAAGCATCAGGTAGCAGGCTTGATCATGAACTGCTTGGTGAAAGAGAAGTGACTACACCCTCACATTATGCTTACCTGAAAATATCGGAGGGCTGTAATCGCTCCTGCGCATTTTGTGCTATTCCTGGCATCAGAGGGCCTCAGCAGTCCATCTCCATTGAATCCCTTGTAAGTGAAAGTAAAAAGTTGGTGCTCAAGGGGGTGAAAGAGCTGATTGTTATCGCACAGGATCTGACCAATTATGGTATCGACCTCTACGGCAAACGCGCCCTCCCAGATCTTCTCAAGGAGCTCGTTAAAGTTACCGGTGTGGAGTGGATTCGTTTGCACTATGCTTATCCAACAGGATTTCCTGAAGAGGTGATTGAACTGATCGCCACAGAGGAGAAGATCTGCAATTATATGGATATTCCCATTCAGCATATAAACGATGATGTACTTAATGCCATGGGAAGGGGGCACAACCGGGAAAAACTGGAACAGTTATTGGATAAATTCAGAACTCAAATACCCGATGTGGCTTTGCGCACCACAGTACTCATTGGTTTTCCCGGAGAAACAGAGGAAGCTTTTGAAGAGTTGCTGGCATTCATTAAGGAATTCAGGTTTGAACGTCTGGGTGTATTCCCGTACTCGCATGAGGAGGATACACCTGCTTACAGGATGCACCAGGATCAAATCTCAGGGAAGGTAAAAGCCAGTAGGGCTGAGGCCATCATGAAATTACAGCAGGAAATCTCTTACACTCTCAACGAAGAGAAGGTGGGGAAGTCCTATAAGGTGTTGATCGACAAATTGGACGGGGACTATTTTGTAGGCCGCACCCAGTATGATTCACCAGAGGTGGACAACGAAGTACTCATTCCTGCGGAACAGAATCTAACCATAGGTGATTTCTACCAGGTAACAATCACCAGTGCAGAAGCGTTTGATCTTTATGGGATGATAACGTAGAGGCTACTACTTCTTATCTCCCTTGGATTCAGGAAGCTCTTTCTTTCCTACCGGCAACTCCTTTTTACCTTTTGGCAAGACACCTGTCTTTTTCTGAATTCCAACTGTAATCTCTTCTTTCTCCTTATCAAAATCAACCAGCATGATATCTCCTTCAACCAGGGCCGATTTTATAATTGTTTCAGCCATGGGATCTTCCAGGTACTTCTGAATAGCACGTTTCAGGGGTCTGGCACCATATTGGATGTCATATCCCTTATCCAGTACATAGTCTTTTGCTTCTTCGGAGAGCTTAATCTCAAAACCAAGGGTATTCACCCGGTCGTAAAGACCTTTCAGTTCAATATCAATGATCTTATGGATATCTTCCCTGGAAAGGGTATTGAAGAGAACCACATCATCAATCCGGTTCAGGAACTCAGGTGCAAATGCACGTTTCAGAGCTTTTTGAATGACACTTTTTGCATGTTCATTGGCAGTATCTTGCCTTGTTTTGGTGGCAAAACCAACTCCCTGACCAAAATCTTTCAACTCCCTTGTACCAATATTGGAGGTCATGATCACAATGGTATTCCTGAAATCCACACGCCTGCCAAGGCTGTCGGTCAGCTGACCCTCATCCAGGACCTGAAGCATGATGTTGAATACATCGGGATGCGCTTTTTCGATCTCATCTAACAGCACGACAGCGTATGGTTTTCTGCGCACCTTCTCAGTAAGTTGTCCTCCCTCTTCATATCCCACATACCCTGGAGGTGCTCCAACCAGCCTCGATACAGAGAATTTCTCCATATACTCGCTCATATCAATCCTGATCAGGTTGTCGATGGATTCAAAAAGATACTCAGCTAGCACTTTGGCCATCTGGGTTTTACCTACACCGGTGGGGCCAAGGAAAACAAAAGTACCAATGGGTTTATTGGGATCTTTCAGTCCAGCCCTGTTCCGTTGAATGGACTTCACGACTTTATCAATGGCTTCATCCTGACCAATCACACTTCCCCTGAGTTCATCGGCCATCTTTAAAAGCCTGGCACCTTCAGCCTGGGCTATTCGTTGGACCGGTACACCGGTCATCATGGCCACAACTTCGGCCACTTTGTCTTCATCTACAGTCTCCCTGTTTAGAGATAACTCCTTCTCCCACTTTTTCTTTTCTGAGTCCAGCCTGTCAAGAAGTTCTTTCTCCTTATCCCGGTAGCTGGCAGCTTTCTCAAAATTCTGATTCTTAACCGCCTGAATCTTATCCTGCTTGGTTTTCTCTATGTCATGTTCAAGGCTAACAATCTGCTCGGGGACCACAATGTTAGATATATGAACCCTCGATCCTGCTTCATCCAGGGCGTCAATGGCTTTATCAGGGAGGTGTCGGTCACTGATGTAACGCTGGGTTAGCTTCACGCATGCAACAATGGCATCCTCGGTGTAGCTTACATTGTGGTGATCCTCATAACGTTCTTTGATGTTCTGAAGGATATCAATGGTCTCCTCAGGAGAGGTAGGATCTACCATCACCTTTTGAAATCTTCTTTCCAGGGCTCCGTCTTTCTCAATATGTTGCCTGTATTCATCCAGTGTGGTGGCACCAATACATTGAATCTCACCCCTTGCCAGGGCAGGTTTAAGCATATTGGCTGCATCAAGCGATCCGGTAGCACCTCCGGCACCTACAATGGTATGGATCTCATCAATAAACAGGATGATTGCCGGATTCTTTGTGAGTTCATTCAGAATGGCTTTCATTCGTTCCTCAAACTGCCCTCTGTATTTGGTTCCTGCTACGATAGAAGCAAGGTCAAGGGTGACCACCCTTTTGTCAAACAATACCCGACTGACTTTTCGCTGGATAATTCTGAGTGCAAGACCTTCAGCTATGGCTGATTTTCCAACTCCAGGCTCACCAATCAGAATTGGATTGTTCTTTTTGCGCCGGCTAAGGATCTGAGCCAACCTTTCAATCTCGGTCTCTCTGCCCACTATGGGATCCAGGCGATCCTCCTCCGCTGCTTTGGTAAGGTCGATTCCAAAATTATCAAGCACGGGTGTATCGGAAGTGGACTTTTGCGAAGAACCGGAACTGGCTTTCCCACCTCCGGATGGCCCACTACTCCCGCCAAAGGGGCCTTTGCCCTCATCATCTTCATCTCCTGGGAAATCAGCCTTGCTCTCTGGCTGTGAATCCGAGATCTCCTGCTTCACCTTATTATATGTGATCCCATTTTCCACCAGATACCTGGTGGCATAGTTATTATCGTCTTTAAGGATTGCAAGCAAAAGATGGTTGGTGTCTATGGTTTTCTCTTTCATAGACCGTGCCTCCAGGTGTGTGAGTTTTAGAATTCGCTCTGCACTCTTTAGAAGTGGAAGGCTATCCGGATCAGTGACTGTTGCGGGCTGATCGTTCCGTATGCTCTTCTCAACTGACATCCTCAGGTCATATAACTCCACTCCCAAAACTACCAGCACATCAATGGCCAATCCCTCTCCGTCCCTGAGGATTCCCAGAAAAAGGTGCTCCACACTAATGTGCGAATTACCCAGCCTTACGGCTTCTTCCTTGCTATATCCCAGTACGTCTTTTATTCGTTGTGAAAACTGTGCATCCATAAGAAATTTACTCCTTCTTTTTATAACAAAACAAAGTAACTAATAAGCGTTGAGATTATCAATAGAACAACTATCTATTATAAACAGTTCAATGTTAATAAAAGGGAATGAAAATTAAGGTTTTTAGGGCGGAATTAACTATTTTCGTGTGTTAATTTAAGTAGCAGATAACTCAGATATAAGATATTGATAATTAATTAGTTAGAATTAGATGGCTGAAGGTGAAAAAATACTGAGAATAAATATAGAGGAGGAAATGAAATCGGCCTATATCGATTATTCGATGTCGGTGATTGTTTCACGTGCATTGCCCGATGTGAGGGATGGGCTTAAGCCTGTTCACAGAAGGGTGCTCTTTGGGATGTCCGAGTTGGGAGTGTACGCCAACAGACCCTATAAAAAATCAGCAAGAATAGTAGGAGAGGTGCTGGGTAAGTACCACCCACACGGTGATACATCAGTCTATGATGCCATGGTAAGGATGGCACAGCAGTGGTCACTGCGTTATCCCCTTGTAGAAGGACAGGGAAACTTTGGATCGGTAGATGGGGATAGTCCGGCAGCCATGCGTTATACGGAAGCCAGGTTGCAGAAGATTGCAGAGGACACCATGGCCGATCTGGATAAAAATACAGTGGATTTTCAGCTGAATTTTGATGATACCCTGGAAGAGCCCACGGTGATGCCTACACGAATTCCTACCTTATTGATAAATGGTACATCTGGAATTGCGGTGGGTATGGCTACCAATATGGCTCCCCATAATCTCACCGATTCTGTAGATGCCATTGTAGCATATATTGAAAATAATGATATTGAGATCAGTGAATTGACCGATATCATTAAAGCTCCTGATTTTCCAACAGGTGGAATTATTTATGGTTATAATGGGGTCAGGGAGGCCTATGAAACCGGCAGGGGAAGAATTGTTGTCAGGGCCAAAAGTGAAATCGAGGTCTCCGATACGGGGCGTGAGAAAATTATCATCACCGAGATCCCATACCTTGTTAATAAAGCAGAACTGATTAGAAAGACTGCCGATCTTATCAATGATAAAAAGATCGAGGGGATTTCTTACATCAATGATGAATCGGACAGACAGGGCATGCGCATTGTGATTATTGTCAAGAGGGATGCCAGTGCTTATGTGGTTCTTAATAATCTGTTGAAATATACGCAGTTACAAACTGCTTTTAATGTTAATAACATAGCCCTGGTCAAGGGAAGACCCCGTACTCTGAACCTGAAGCAGATCATCGTTTATTTCGTGGCTCACAGGCATGAGGTAGTAATCAGAAGGACTCAGTATGATTTGGAACAGGCAGAGAAGCGGGCCCATATTCTTGAAGGCTTATTAAAAGCCCTGGACCATATTGATGAAGTCATTGCATTGATCAGAGGATCCAGAACACCCGACGAAGCCAAAGAGGGGCTTATGGAAAAGTTTGGCTTTTCAGAGATTCAGGCCAAGGCCATTCTGGAGATGCGCTTACAGCGCCTGGTGGGTCTTGAAAGGGAGAAATTGCGTGCCGAATATGATGAGTTGATGAAGATGATCGAATATTACAAGCAGATTCTTTCCGATGAAGGCTTGAGAATGCAGATCATTAAGGATGAGCTTCTTGAGGTCAAAGAGAAATATGGAGATGAACGCCGTACTGAAATGGTACCTGATGAGGGTGAGTTTGATCCGGAAGATTTTTATGCAGATGAAGATATGGTTATTACCATTTCCAAACTGGGCTATATCAAGCGCACTCCATTGCATGATTTCCGTACACAGAACAGGGGAGGTGTGGGTGCAAAAGGAAGCATCACCCGTGACGAAGACTTCATGGTCAACATGTTTGTTGCCACCATGCATAACACCATCCTTTTCTTTACAGAAAATGGCAAATGCTACTGGCTCAAGGTATACAAGATTCCTGAAGGTGTTCGCGCCAGTAAGGGAAGGGCCATTCAAAACCTGATAAACATTGAGAAGGAAGATACCATTAAGACCTTCGTAAATGTCAAAAACCTGAAGGACCAGGAGTATATCAATAACAATTACCTGGTTCTTGCCACCAAGAAAGGGGTCATCAAGAAGACCAGGCTGGAAGCTTATTCCAGACCCCGCCAGAATGGAATTAATGCCATTCTTGTCAGGGATGGAGATATGTTACTGGATGCAAGGTTAACGGATGGGGATATGCAACTGATGCTTGCTGTCCGTTCAGGAAAAGCCATTCGCTTCCATGAAGAGACCGTAAGGGCAGTTGGCAGGACAGCTTCCGGCGTGAAAGGAGTGACCCTGGGTGGGCCCAAGGATGAGGTGGTTGGAATTGTGACTGCCAAACCCGGAGAGCAGGATATTCTGGTTGTATCTGAAAATGGCTTTGGAAAACGATCCAGTGTGGAAGATTACCGGTTTACCAACAGGGGAGGAAAAGGGGTGAAAACCATCAACGTTACAGATAAAACGGGCAATTTAATAGCCCTAAAGGCTGTGACTGATGCAGATGATCTGATGATCATTACAGAGAATGGTATTGCCATCAGACTTGCAGTTCGCGGCGTGAGGGTTATGGGCCGTAATACGCAGGGAGTAAGACTTATAAATCTCAGAGAAGGGGACCGGATTGCAGCAGTAACCCAGGTGCCAGCCAATGAAGAAAATGAAGAATCTACCGAAACCAATGAGGAGGGTGCTGAATAACTATTAATAGTTTTGGCATCCTATTTGAAGGTTATAGGGAAAGTTACTATTTTTGGAACCTAATTAATCACAATCAATATGAAAAAGTTTGTAACGCTGGCCATCGTTGCCACAATAGTACTTAGCCTGAAAGCTCAGGACGCATCCACGGTGGTGCTGCTGAACTATAATGCTGTAAAAAAGAAAGTCGAAAAGAGTGATGCTGAGATTCAGGATCCCAAGAAGAACACCAAAGCCGCCACCTGGCAAAAGCGGGGTGAACTTTACCAGGATGTTTTTATGATTGGTCTTGAACAGCTTTCAGAGGGAATGGACCCGGTTACAGTGAAGTTGTTTTACAAAGAACCCAATAGCACAGATAGTGAAACTATTGAAGGGGAGCTTCGTGAAACTTATATTTACGATCATATGTCTTACACCTTTGTGAATGGTGCTTTGCAGGATTGGAAAAAACTGGATCCCATTGTTGACAACCCACTGAGGGTCGCCACAGACGCCTACAGAAAAGCATTGGAACTGGACGAAAAAGGCAAGGTAGCTCCCAAGGTTAAAGAGAGTTTAGCTGAACTAAAGAATCAGTTAAAAAGAGACGGCGTAAATCACTATTATTCAGAAGATTATGACAATGCACTTCGCTCCTTTGAAAATGTTCTCGAGATCAATGATATGGACATTTTTGCTGGAGAAATGGATACTACAATGGTTCAGTATTCCGGCATTATTGCCCGCGAAATTGCCGCAAAAACCGACAATAATGAACTCTATTTAAAAGCCATAGAATACTATAAGCAACTGGCTGATGTGGATTTTGGCGGACCCAATACCTATTTGCAGATTAAAATGGATTATATGTCCATAGGAGATACCCTCAAAGCGCTGGATATACTTAAGGAAGCTTACGAAAAATATCCCGACACAGTCAATATCATAGCCAACATTGCAGATACATATATCCAGTTAAAGCAATACGACGAAGGCATTGAGTACATGGCGACCGTAATCGAAAACAATCCAACCATCGCTGAAAGCTATTATTGGAACGGCCGTTTACTCATTAATAAGGAGGATGTTGAGTTCATCGACAAAGCCATTGAATCTTACAAGAAGTCTGCTGAGCTTGATCCAAGCATCTATTATGTATGGTATGATGTGGGTTACATCTATTACCTGCAGGGAGCGGATTTTTACGACAGATCCAACACAGAAGAGCATGAGGCCACCAGGGATCGTTTAATTGAGCTTGGAAAGGAAAAATACATGGAAGCCATTCCGGTTCTGGAGAAAGCCTACGAACTCAATGTAGAAAACAGCACAGTTAAGTTTGAAACCCTGGATCTTCTTCAGAGAATCTACTACAAGGAGCAGATGATGGATGAGTATGAAAGAGTGAAAGCGCTGAAGGCTACTATGTAGGCAAAGCATAGCTTTGCAGTTAACTTGCTCACTGCGTTCGCGTTAATGAAGTGGGTTAGCAAAAAAGAAAAAGATGAAGGGGAGGTATGGTTTTAATATCTCCCTTTCTTTCTAAGTATTCAATTTAACATAACATTAATTATAGGACAATGCGAGCAATTCCTGGTCCGCCCCGGCGGATTAACATAAAATCAGATATAGGAGCTGCATAGCTGCCCTATATCGGTCGCCGCCCACATGCTGGCCCAAACAGCCACCGGCTGTTTGTCCTATGTTAAAGGAATTGCGGCCTCCACCAGGGTTAGCAGCTTTGGTTGGCTCCATCCTCGCAAGCAATCATTGTCCTATAATTTAGTATTATATCTGCGCTGGCAAAGCGGCTAATTTAGAGACTTTCACATTCCAGGTTATATTCTGCTTACCTACGATGATTAATTTAAAATTTCGCCGCTTGCCTTCGCCTGATCGCTCAGGTAAATAAACACACAGACCAACGCACAAAAAGTTGATTGTTTAATGTTTTTGCAGATTGTCCTATAATTGACTTCGTCGAGCTCCGCTTCGCTACGGTTAGGCATTATGTGTAAATAGCCGCTCAGCCAACGCTATTAGGCCTTCCCGCTACCTTCGCTTTGGATTATACATAGCCGGCTCACAGGTTTTTAATCTCTGTAAAGTTTTTGTTCCTGCTCGAGTTGTTCTCTTTCACGTTGAATCTCCTGTTCTAATTGTTCCACTGAAGGAAGATACAGTTGATACTTTGAAGCAAAAATCTGCTTGCTTTCATTAAGCAAACTATATTTCACAATGGTTCTATTCTTCTTGGTGCACAAAATTAATCCTAGTGAAGGATTATCTCCTGGTTGCTTCAATTGATCTTCAAAAAACCGCACGTAAAAATCCATCTGCCCAATGTCCTTGTGTGTGAGTTTATCAGTTTTGATGTCGATAATTAAAAAACATTTGAGTATGTAGTTGTAGAACACCAGATCAATGTAGAAGTGATCGTTACCAGTGGTAATTCTGTATTGGCGGCCAACAAACGAAAAGCCGTTTCCAAGCTCAAGTATGAAATCCTGCATTTTACTGATTAAGGCTGATTCTAAATCGGATTCCGTAAATCTCTCACTCTCATTCACATCAAGGAACTCAAGCACAAATGGATCTTTTATAATGTTACCGGGCTTTATGACCTCTTTGCCCTTATCAGTATTCATCTTGAGTCCCTTTTTGTCTTTGCTAATAAGTAATCTGGCGAAGTATAACGAGTTGATTTGCCTTTCCAACTGTCGTGTGCTCCAGTTTCCGGCAATTGCTTCCTTCATATAAAAAACTCTAGCATCCTCTCTTTCAACTTTGAGCAACAAGCGATAATGGGTCCATGATAATTCGGAACGCACTGCGTTCCATTTTGGAAACTCTCTGTAAAACTGGCGCATATAACGAAGATGCCTGCTACTAAAACTCTTTCCGTACAGTTCGGTAAGCCTCTGTGCCAGATCTTCCAATAATGCGCTTCCATACTTTGCTCGTTCCTGGCCATTTTGCTCCTCTTCTAAAATTTCCCTTCCAACATTCCAGTATGCTTGAAGCATTTCAGTGTTGGCTGTACGATATACTTTAATTCTTGCTGTCTCAAGTATCTCCTGGATTCTTTTAAAAAGATCATTATTGTCCAGTATTGGTTCCGCTCTCATTTTCCAAATATCTTGGGTGTATAAATTTGACATTGATTACATGGATTTATGGAATTGGAGGACCTTATATCAGCTAATAGTACCTGTAGATTGACTCACATCAATCGAGCCCATACAAAACACCCATTTCACGTTGCTTCGCAACGCAAAAAGAGTGTATCCACGAATGCTTCATCAAAACCTTTGACCTCTCCCCTTCCTGGATCACCCGAAAGATTCAGTGAACATGCAAGGGATTGATAAATCATCGCTTTAGGATCAAAGCTATGTAACATAACGCAGTACATTATAGGACAATGCGAGCAATTTGCGCTCAGGTCTCCTGATTAGCATAAAATCAGATATATTGGCCATTCCTGGCCATATATCGGTACCGATTTTATGTTAACGCAAATTGCAGCATTCTCCATGGCTTTATATTAAATAGCCCCTCGGCTAGCGCTCACAGGCCTTCCCACTGCCTCTGCTTTTGTATTAACAATGCCAGCGTGCAGGTTTTTCTGTATCTATTTTTTGAATCCAATCCTTGGGCGTTCTTGGAATTCCTCAACATCTTTTCTGGCTTTCTCAAGTTGTTTAATGTATTCCAGGATTAATAAAATCTTATCATCCTGCTCGATGTCCTTTCTTTCCAGTTCTTCTAGTTTTTTTAGGATATCCTTGTGGGAAGTAAGCATTTCACGCATTCGTGAAAATACGCGCATAATATGAATATTGACATTTATGGCTCTCTCACTATTAAGGACTCCAGAGAGCATTGCAACCCCTTGTTCGGAAAAAGCTCTTGGCAGTTTACGAAGGCCACCCCAACTTGATCTTCCAATTTGGAATATCAAGTTATCGAACTCCTCTTTCGTTAGTTGAAACATAAAGTCATCTGGAAATCGAGCTTTGTTTCTTATTACAGCTTTATTCAGGTTTCCAGTTGTGACACCATAGAGGTCGGCCAAATCTCTGTCTAACATGACTTTCTTACCTCTTATAAATGAATTTTCTCCATCACAACTTCATCTGGCAACCTTGGTTTTTCTTCTTCTACCATATTGATGCCCGTTCTAAGGTCACAAAGTGTGATTGCGCCGTGAAAGTCCGCGAGGTGAGGATTTAAAGGCGAACTATATAGAAATAATGAAACACCTCTTAGTATCCCTACAGGTAAGCAATCCTGTGCGGCAAGGGTTAGCCACCCACCGGAAGCGAGTCTTGCGTAGTAGGTAGAAATGCCTGCACGAAGCGTAGACAGCGACTGTTAAAGGTATGTATTGAGCCTCGAAAGTTGTGTTACACACCAGAGTCTTAGTTTTTCACACTGCTGGGACAACACTGAAGCAGCGTCAATGGTGAGCTGTGTAAGTCTGGTCGGGGTCGGAGACCATATCAGAGACGGATAAGGGAAACGCGGGAACACGGGAGAGCCTACCGTCTCCACACGAAAGAACGCGGGATATACGGTCGACCGCTTGATCAATAGACCGGGTCCGTCAGGAAACTTGTTGCTCCTGGACAGACGTTAAGAACAAGCAACAGGGGTTAAGTGGTATCCTTACCGAGGGAAACTGAAGGGAAGGAGAAGGACGAAGGCAGTCTTAGCATCTTCATAGTACTGATGGAAAGCCGGGAAATCAGGACCGCTGAAAGCCGGTAATTAGGGAAGGGAGATGCCAGTATTTAGAACTGCGGTTTAGAAACATTAATGTATCAATTACATGAAAACGATGTCAACAGTAGAATTGCAGATAGCCGAGAGGGCTAGGAAGTTCAAAGGAGAAGCACTACACAGTCTGTATCCTTTTATAGATGCAACGATGCTACGGGAGAGCTATAACAAGCTCAACAGGCATAGTGCAAAGGGAGTAGACGGAAAGACGTGGCAGCAATACGGGTTAGAACTACCAGAAAGACAAGATCGTCTTTTGGAGGAGTTCAGAACCGGTCGGTATAAAGCCCCTGCCATACGGCGGGTGTACATACCGAAAGATAAGCATAGCCGCAGACCGTTGGGTATCCCGACTATCGAGGATAAGGTTATGCAGGAGAGCGTTCGGAGGGTTCTTAATCCTATCTATGAGGAAGATTTTAAACCTTTCTCATATGGTTTTCGATCTGGACGTTCAGCACATCAAGCGATTGAATATCTGTTTAGAGAAGTAAGTTTTGGTAAGATGCACTATATCATAGATGCAGATATCAAGAACTACTTTGGTAAGATCAATCACGGGATGCTCCGGGACTTTTTAGACAAACGGGTTAAGGATGGAGTAATAAGAAAGATGATAGATAAGTGGCTGAAGGCGGGGATCATGGAATCGGGTAACATCAGTTATCCCAACGAAGGGACCCCGCAGGGATCGGTGATATCACCGCTGCTGAGCAACATTTATCTACATTATGTGCTGGACGAGTGGTTTTCGGAACAAATCCAGCCATTGTTAAAGGGTAAGAGTTTTATAGTGAGATATGCGGATGATTTTGTGCTGGGATTTTCAGACAAGTCGGATGCAGATAGAGTAATGGAAGTTCTACCGAAACGGTTCGCCAAACACGGACTGACATTACATGCAGAGAAGACGAAGTTGATAGACCTGAATAGCCAACGAGGTGGCAATGGTAGGAGCTTTGATTTCCTTGGCTTTACTCACTTTTTGAGTAAGAGCAAGAAAGGGAACAAGGTTCTGAAGCGTAAGACCAGCTCCAAACGGTTGACCAGGGCTATCATGAATGTAAGTAATTACATACAGAAGAATCGTCATATGAAACTCAGGGACTTAATTGCTGCATTAAACATCAAATTGCGGGGGCACTATAATTACTATGGGGTCACCTTTAACAGTAGGAGCCTTGATGGCTTTTACAAGATGGTGAAATACAGTTTATTTAAGTGGCTTAATCGTAGAGGGGGAAAGATTAAACTGAACTGGAATGTTTTTTCAGATTACGTTGGTAAATGGACTCCTCTGTTGCCACCCTATATCAAACATTCTTACAGGTCCTTATAGCAAATCTAAATGCTGAGGAACCGGATGCGGAAAAGCCGCTCGTCCGGATCTGCGGGGGAGCGGGGAGGTAACGAACCGCTCTACCCGGACCTTAAGAATTGATGTGATAACATAAAAATTATCAGCGCATTAACGAAAACACCCTTTTTGCGTTGCGAAGCAACGTGAAAAGAGTGTATCCATAATATCTTTATCAAAACCTTGTACCCCTCCCTTTCCATGAAAAATGGAAGGTTTCGTTTAACCTGCAACAGATTGATAAATATTGCTTTAGGATCAAAGCAATACTATTATAATGCGAGTACATTATGATAAGACAATGCAGACAATTCCTGGTCAGCAGCGCGCATATTATAGTGAATTAACTTATTAAAACTCAAAATCAGGTTTTAAGATGGAGATCCATCTTTCTAATCTTTCGGTAGTCAGTTCTGCTTCATTATCTTCGTCAATAGCTAAACCGCAGAAAAACCCTTCATCATTGAGCGCTTCCGAATCTGTAAAATCATAGTCTTTCGCATCAACCTTACCCAGTAATTTACCATTTTGCTGTAAGATTCTATCAGAAAGAACTGCCATTCCATCTGCAAAGTGTTCAGGATATAAAACACTGTTTCCAAGTCCGACAATAGCAACCTTTTTTTCCTCAAAACTAATTTCCTCAATCTTCGTGAAAAACTCAATCCACTCATCTACAATAATTTCGTTATTCCAATGATCTGCTCCTACCGTAGAACCAACAAGAATAATTTTATTGTATTTGTCTACATCTCCTTTTTTAGCTTCTTTGACAGGAATTATATCAACTTTTTCATTTCCGATCAGTTCTCCCAGTTTATTTGCTACGCTATTTACGTTTCCGCCTTCCGGGCTGAAAAATAATACTGTTTTGCTCATAATGTTTGAATTAAGCGAATAATTATAAAAATGTAGGTTTCGAAACAGTTTCGCCCCTAGTTAATTGGACCGTTTACTTTTAGACTTCAATATAGCTATATTTCTTCATCCCAAATGCAGTCTTTTGAAGTTCATCAGGTAATTTTTTTTAGAACATGAATACTTCTATAATAACCATTCTAAGAGCTATAAAGTGAAATTAGGCCATAGTCAAAGTTAAGAAATAGCATATTCATTAGAAACTGGAGTCATTTCTTCACCCCCTTTTCACTTTGCTGATCAACCCAAAAGGAGTGTATCCACGAAATTTTCATAAAAACCTTAACCTCTCCCCTTCCTGGCTCAAACACAAGCTTCATGAGTCTGTATAATATAGATAATCAATACAATAGTTGGTTTCGCCCGACTCCAATATGAGTAATTGATAATATCAAAAGTGACATTGGAAATAATGCCAGGACTCATTTGCTTGTCAGATATACTTGTACCAATAAGATTGTATCCAGGTATGCATGGGCCAAAACCAATATCCAGAGGTTCTTTTTAAATTTCAAATAACATATTCCCATTGCCAAACCCATAAGCCCTGTTGAGACCATACCCGTTGGGCCCCATGTATAATGAACCAATCCGAAAATAACAGCGCTTATAAGCACGGTTGCCATCTTTCCATATTTAGTATCCAATCCCAATTCGCTGATGCGGTTGATTAGAAATGCCCGGTATACCACTTCTTCACCAAATGAGGATATAATATAAACGCCAATAAGAGTTAATATCAGCATGAATATATTGTTATGTAAATATTCATAAACACTCATATCGGCACTTTCGGGCATGCCTGAGATATTGGCCATAACAACAGTTCCAAGCATGTATCCTGCAGCCCCAAGAATACAAACCAGTAGAGAAAGAAGGAATATCCTAATACTTTCTTTTAATCTGATGCGTCCGAATGTTAGCCCGAAATCACTCCATTTTTGTCCACGGAGTTTGATTCCCAACCAAACAAGACCTATCATTAAAATATTGGCACACCATATAATGCCCATTTTCAATAATTGCTTATCTCCGGCATAAGGTGTCAATAATTTAATCAGAGCAAAGGCTAAACCAAATACCAAAAGAATCTCACTAATCTTAACTATTTTATTAGTGTTTAACAGGTATCCAACTTTTGTTTTGAGATTATTTGCTTTCATCGTCTTTAATTTTTGGTTAATAAATGATATAGCAAATATCTCCACTATGATAACCACAGTCGACCGATATCAGGATGTCGAACGCATTTATGAAATGCATTTTCCGGAATTCGGAGGGTGTTTGTCCGGTTTCTTTTTTGAAGGCTGTATTGAAGGAAGATTTAGAATTGAATCCCGCCTCGTACATGGCCTCGAGAACGGTCATTTTATCATCCCTGGATTCTTTCAGGATTTGTTGAACTTCCTGAATTCTGTAGGTATTAATGAAATCGAAAAAGCTTTTGTTAAACGATTGATTGATTACCTGAGACAGGTGCTTGGTAGATACGGATAGTTTTTCAGACAAATCGGTAAGTCTCACTTGAGGATTCAAGAAAGGTTTTTCGGTATTGAGCAAAGCCAATAATTGCTTCTTGTATTCTTCAATTTGACCTGGTGTCAAATTCGATCCCAGGTATTTGCTTGTTTCATTTTGAGCTATGCCTGCAAAAATTTCTGGTTGTCGGAGTGCTTTAAGGATGACCTTATTCACGAAGTAAAAGATAAAAATGAGCAGAAGAACCAAGGTGACCATAAACACAGATCTATTTTCCGCCAGGGCTATGAAACTTTGAATCAGTGATAAAAAAGCGACTAGGCCAAAGGTTTTAATAGAGACACTAAGCCAATCCAGATTGATTTGATCTATTTGAGAATAATTGTCCTTAATGATTTTACGATACTTCAAAAGGGATTTGTAGGTCAGTCCGAGATAAACAAAGAAGTGGGCATACATTAAAGCACTTACCAGGAAGAATTGCCATGGCAAATCATTCTTAATGATTTCTTCCGATGTGACAGGCGTAAGGTTTTTGAAGGACAGGAGTGAAATAGTAAGCAGCAGGTAGGGTATCAGATGCAGCAGGTTCACTCTGGATAATTTGAAATCTCTAAAAATGACGCCCTGACCGTAAAGGTAAAATATGGGACCATAGAGAAGAAAAAAGCCGTCATCGATATGTTGTAGGAATTCCCATTTGAAAACCACACCATTCATTTGTAGTGTGAGGTCTCCCATATTCCAGGCGATCAGGATAAATATCGTACCCAGAAGACTGTTGTTACGCCGGTTTCCTTTTTTATGTGTGATCAGAAAAATGCCAACAAATAGAAGCTGGAAGGTGATAAGAAAAGAGAGAAGAGAAATCAGACTAAGCTCCATCTTTTAAAAGTAGTTGTTTAAGCTAGGATATGCCAGAAAAAGTTGGATGAAGCCACCACCCATCCTCCGAAAAAGACAAGCCTCTTCCCTCTTGTTATAAGAGCATAAGCATCAGTCATACAAAAACTTCAGTCCATGATAAAGACTTTGATACGGGACATGTCCTTCATCCTCGTATATTTTGTATTTGTAATCGATATTTTCTGCTGAATCGAGTCGTTGGGTGAAATTTTCAAGCTGCTTACTGATAATCCCATTAGGATCAAGAGGATCCTTTGCTCCATAGCTTAGAAAAACTTTCTTCCCCTCCTTCTGATCAGTCTTTAACATTTCATTAGTTAGTTCTATGAAATAGGGCTCACAATCAGGAAATCCGGCGCTGCTGGCAATAAATGAATCAAACAAATTCGGGCTAGTCAGAAAACAATAGAGTGTGAAAATTGAACTCAGCGATTGTCCACATAAAATCCGTTCATCTGTAATTCTATATGAGTTACTCATGTGAGGAAATAGTTCATCCTCAAAAAATTCCTTAAACTTTTCGGCGCCGGGTTCTTGATTGAAAAAACCAGTGTTTGTAGGCATCATATCCCTGGTTCTATCTATATTCTCAATCAAAACAATAATAACCTCAGGCAATACCTCTTCCCGATAAGTCAAGCGTTGAACTACACCTGCTGTTTCAATAAATAGGTCCAAATCTCCATCAAGCCGGTAAAGGACAGGATAAGCTTTATCAGAACGGTTATAATTTTTCGGAAGTTTGATAAGTATCTTTCTTGTCTCATTCAATACTTTCGAATCAATTGAATCACGATATCCTATTTTGATTTCCTGGCCAGATAGTATGGATGCAGGTAGTAAGAGAAGGAGAATTAATAGACAGCTAATCAGTTTGTTTCTTATATTCATCTTTTATTTTTGGGGGAGTTTTTATTTGGTTTCAGGGTTCATCCCTTTTTTCGTGTTTATGGTTATTTCCTGGCTACAATCGCAAACTCAGAAGCAGTCTCATCAAATGGTGCACCCGCCACATTGCCATAAAGTTTATGCTGAATAAAGCCAGCCTCCTCAAATTCGCCCTGCAGGGACTCAGGTGAAAAGTATTGCAACCAGTTGTATACGGTTCTTGTTCTCTTCGATTCGACAATGGTATATTTATCCAAAACCACCTTTGCATTTGGGTACTTAAACGTGTTCAGGAACCCATAGTACTTATCCGCGGACCAGAATCCATTGAGCAGATTCGTTTCATAGGAGTGTCCTTCCTCGCGCTGGCTAAATGCCTTCAGGGAGTAGATATCAAGCAGGACTGATCCTCCTGGTTTGAGAAGGGTATGGAACTTTGTGAGCATAGTTTTTCGCTGTGAAGGGCTGAGTGCGCAGAAGTCACACATGATCATCATAATGACATCGAAACTTTCTTCAGTATGAAAATCAAGGTAATTCTGATTGACATAGTCGATGGTCAATCCTAATTTCTCCGCCTCATTTCGTGCATGTTGAACGGAGTGTTCCGAAAAGTCAATACCTGTGACACTTGCGCCGAAAGTGGCAAGTCGCTTTGCATAGAGCCCTGGACCACAGCCGAAATCTGCAATACGTGTTCCTGTGTTAACATTGAAATGAGATCGAAGCCATTCCACCGATTGGTCGATGAACTCGCCTCGCCTGGATGACAGATCGATATCTTCGTTGAGATGGTAAAAGAGCATCTGTTCGGAGGTATGCTTATCGTTCCACAATTCTGCTGCAGTGTAGAACTCAAATGGCTCCGGCCTGCTATTTATCTGTTCTAAGATTTTGAATGTGTCAGACATCTGTATCCTGTTTTTCCAAAAGTTCTTTAAGCTTTTGCAGGTCGCCCCGAACGCCCTTGCGCATGGTAGCTCCCATGAAGAAAATCATAATGCGCATGATTATTGGTCCCGACATTCGCATCTGAACATTAATTCGGCTGCCTTTGTTTTCCGATTCCACCTGAAAGAAAGCAATTGAACCTTTAAGACCCCCATGCAGTATGAATAAATTCAAAACTGCTGCCTTCTTCAATTCCTGTAACTTCCCATTTCATAACACCCATATCCTGATGGGTATGTTCACCTGTTGAGCCTATCCCATACGGTGGCTGGGAGGTCCATTCAGCCTTAGTCATGCCATCCCGCCATTGAACATCATTGGAAACATCCATCCAAAAGTTCCAAATCGATTCAGGGTTTCGTAAAATTGATATGGATTCGTTAATTACCATGATTGCTCCTAGAGATTTATTTCATTATAGATAGAAGTAACCAGGCGGGCTTCATTTTCATTAAATACCTGTAGTGTCTCTTCCAGGGTTTTGCCCTGACTGACTAGTTCTTTCACGCGATTTTGCCTTTCAACCATCACCTGGATGTGTTTTTCAATTTCACCACGTCCGACGGGATCACTGTGGCCGCTTAAAAATACCTCAGCATCCAGTTTTTCAAGCATTTTAGTGAGCGTTTTAACATACTCGAAAGAATTACCATTTTTGTTCGAATGGATCAATTGCGGCCGACTGCCAAAATAGAGGTCAGCCAGAAAAGCGATCTTATCTTCCGGATGATAAACAACAATATCACCGGTGGTATGGCCAACCCCAAAATAATGCAGTTCTACTTTATCCTTACCCAGCCAGATATTCAGGTTCTCCTTGAAAGTTAAGGACGGAGTGAAGGGATAGAATTCAGGTTCTCCCCAGTCCGATTCACGGCCAAAGTTTACTTTGAAAAAGTCGTCCCGGCAGTTTTCCTGGGCAACAAAAGTAACGGAGTTGGGGAAATACCTGTTTCCCATAATATGATCTCCATCGCTATGTGTGTTGACCAGGTAGGTAATGGGGTCGTCAGCGATGCCTCTGATAGCTTCAATAGTTTGATTAACTGATTCTTCAGTCATTTTTGCATCAATGACTAAAATCGCACCTTCACCGAATATTACCCCCCCATTTGATCCGGATCCGCCTGAATTCTGATATACATTCTCTGATATCTTTTCCAGTTTAATTGGCGGAGTTTCCCTTTCCTGAGCTGTCAGTAAAATACTGTTAAATACAATTAGCAACAGAGCTCCTGTGTATTTGATTGTTTTCATGTTGGAGGATTTTTAGATTTTTGAATCACATTTATAGTAAATATAAGGCCTATTCAGCTTTTTTTTCCTGACTTCCCACTTTTTTCTTCATCTGTTCCATCTTTACCGATCTGAATAGGTAAAACGTCTTTCATTTCTGGATATATTTCTTGATTCCCATCCTTTTGGATCCTTTCTGAGATTGCTCATGATCTCAGGAATCTTCTGCAAAATTCCCAGACCTGGCGTACAGTTCCAGTGAAGGATTTGTCTTGTTATTGCAGTATCTGCGGCCCATGATTTATCAACAAAGTCAAGCATCCAGGGGCGTTCATACGGTAAATTTCCAGTTACTGAACCCAATATGCGTCTGAAGCGGACACCCGTTTTCGCAAACTTTTGTTTGATGTGAATGGGTTTTGTGCTTGATGGGAAGATGGACTCAGATCGTATGGCGGGAAATAGTTGCCTGTGAAGGACTGCCCCCTGTGGAGAGGCCAGGAAGATATGAGAAGTTCCAAGTTTGTGATCCAGAAGGATACAATTCCGCATCAAACTCACCAGATCATTGAGGTGGATATAGGGGATGCCTGACTTCCCCCGGCCAGGTACCATACAGCCGAACGGATATGGAGATGTCCACAGCTTGATGAGACCATAAAGTGGTGGGAGTTCACACCAATCTGAGAAAACCCCGGCAATTCTTAAGATTGTATAGGGGACCTGAGCGCTGTTTTCTTCAATAAGTTTTTCACCAAGAGATTTAGATCTTGCATATGGAGTAAACTCAGATGTTGGGCTATCCTCAGTAAGAAAGGAGCTTCCAGCTGATGGTTCCATGGCTGCAATACTACTGGCAAAGATCAGGCGCTTAACTCCTTCATACTTACAGGCGTTCAGCACGTTCGAAGTACCGGTAATATTTGTTTTTTGATACTCCCCTACCCAGTCCGTGCTAAAATCGTAATAAGCGGCAAGATGAATAACAAAGTCAATATGGCCGAAATCATTTTTTACCTGAGCAAATATTTCTGTAACAGCCAGATTATCACATATATCTAGTATGTGCCAGATAACCAGCGGAGCGACTTCCCTTAAGCGCAAAGTGGGCTCCCTGCGGTCAATGGCCACAACTAAAAAATCTTTTACTAAATCAATGCATACAGCAGATCCAATAAAGCCGGATGCACCCGTGACAATTACAATTGGTTTGGTCATGGGGACTGTCTGTTTATGCTCAAATTTACAGCTAAAAGCTGTTCTGAAGCATATATTAAACAAAATATGGGTTTCATGCGCCTTTTAATTAAGGGATAACGCTAAAAACACAGTCATGAAAACTTTAGTCACAATCGCAACTTATAAAAAGGCTGCTACGGCCTATTTCTTAAAGGAAAACCTGGAAAATAAAGGCATTGATTGTTTCTTTGCTTTCACCGCCATTTCGCTTCAGGATTCGGATGAAGTGCAGATTCAGGTCAAGGGAGAAGATGTGGAGCGGGCGATCCGCATCATGTTGGACATAAAAGATAAATATGGCCAGGATATAGAGTCCCTCGAGTCTGTCCGGCACATCAGGAAAATCATTGTTCCCACAGACTTCTCACGTCGTTCGGAGGAGGCATGCTACTATGCGGTTCACCTGGCACAAAAGCTACAGGCGGAAATCAAAATTGTACATGTCTATGAAAAACCAATCGGTGATGTGTATGTGAAGGAAACAGCCACTTTCGAGACTTTTACCATGAAACTATTGCTTGAATCCGAGAAGAAAGCAAAATCAGAGATGGTTGCATTGTTTCAGCGCGTCAAGGACTATATGACCCGGCATGATATTAAGGGTGTCAATATTCATTCATCCACTATGATGGGACATATTGTCAGAAGTTTAAAGGGAATTTGCAGCGAGTATAATCCGGATTTGCTTGTTTTGGGAACAGTGGGTAAAAGAGAAAAATCGGACAGTGTCCTGGCCGGTGTCGCCCATCACATCATACTGGGATTGGGGATACCGGTTTATGCAATTCCTGGCCCATTCAATGTAGATGAATTTGAAAAAATGAATATTCTGTATGCCACAGATTTTAACGAGAAGGATCATACCTCATTGAACCAGCTCCTAAGCATCATGGAGCCATTCGAAAAACGCATTACTTGTATCCATATTGATACAGCGAACAATCCTGTTAATTATGAGATAATGGATGAGCTAAATGAAGTGCTTAAACAACAGTATAGTCAACATCAACTGGCCTGTCGTTTAATAGTAGACGAAGATGTTTATCACGGTATTAAAGATTTTGCAGACAAGTATGATATCAATCTGCTCTCTTTTACCACCCGCAAGCAAGGGATCTTTAAGAAGCTTTTCAGAAGCAGTTTGTTTAAGAAAATTCTCCAGGAGGCAAATCTCCCCATTCTTATATTTCCATCCTAGATCTGTTTGAGTTGCATAAGTATTATTTCTGAGCTTTCACTCAACATTTTACCTTGACTGGTTGTTTCTTAGGCAAGAACCAAACTTCAACCACCATGAAAAAAATAAGAAAAGAGGAGATCAGTCAGGAAGTATTTGATCTCTATGACGAGTATGCACACAATCGAATTGACCGAAGGCAGTTTATCAATAGGCTTTCAGCCTATGCCATTGGGGGTATTACAGTAGCCTCCCTGCTTAGTTTTATCATGCCAAACTACAAGGATACACTCCAGATTCAGCCGGACGATCCCAGGTTGAAGTCAGATTTTATCACCTATAACTCCCCCAAAGGGGGTGGCGAAATTCGCGGACTTCTCTCGCTACCCGAAGAGACTGATGAGAAACTGCCTGGTATTGTAGTTGTTCATGAAAACCGGGGGCTGAATCCATATGTGGAGGATGTGGGCAGACGTGCTGCTCTTGCAGGGTTTATTTCATTGGCACCCGATGCCTTAAGTCCACTGGGAGGTTATCCCGGAAATGACGATGAAGGCAGGACCATGCAGAGACAACGCGACAGTAATGAAATGCTAGAGGATTTCATAGCTGCCTATGAAACCCTGAAGGCCGATCCCCGCTGCTCTGGCAAAATTGGAGTGGTGGGTTTCTGCTTCGGAGGATGGATCTCCAACATGATGGCCGTAAAGGTTCCGGAATTAGGGGCAGCAGTCCCCTATTATGGGCGACAACCAGATGCCGACTCAGTTCCACAGATCCAGGCCCCTCTTCTTATTCACTATGCAGGCCTGGACACTCGGGTGAACGAGGGCTGGCCCGCTTACGAGGAGGCTCTGAAAAAGCACAACAAGGAGTATACAGCACATATCTACCCTGATGTGAACCATGGCTTTCACAATGACTCCACACCACGCTATGATCAAGCAGCAGCGGAACTGTCATGGCAAAGAACCATAGATTTCTTTAAGGAGAAACTGGGTTGACCGATTTAGTGTGATGGATTAAACCAATCAACAGAATGTGAGTCAGAGTAGTAGATAACAATTAAAATATGTTAAGATGACAAAGACTTTCCGTTATGGTTCAGTTGTTTTATTTGCGTTAGCGACTGTTATTTTTTCCTTAGATATGGGAGCGCAATCCCAGAATTCATCCTCTGAGATTGATAAAAAAGTAGAGAAATTTCTTGCTGAACAATCCGGTTGGTACGATATGAATGTTCCCTCCCAGGACGGCAGGCTGCTCTACGATCTGATCATTAAGGGCAATTATAAGAGTGCTCTTGAAATAGGGACATCTACAGGACACTCAGGGATATACATTGCCTGGGCCCTTAGTAAAACTGGAGGAAAGCTGATTACCATTGATATTGATGAAAGCAGGCATAAAACAGCTGTGGCGAATTTCAAAAAGGCGGGTTTGTCTGATTATATTGATGCCAGGTTGGCCGATGCACATGTCCTGGTTAAGGAGCTGAAGGGGCCCTTTGATTTTGTTTTTAGTGATGCGGATAAGGGCTGGTATAAAAACTATTTCAATGATGTGGATCCCAAGTTGGTGGTCGGAGGGTGTTTTACCACTCATAACATCCAGGAGGGTCGTTCTGGCCGTGGAGGCTGGAACCAGGAATACCTGGAGTATGTAAGGAGCCTGGAAAATTACGAATCGACCTTGAATTCTGACGGAGGCGGTGTTTTGATCTCTTATAAGCGGGCAGAATAAGTTCTGCTTATGGACAAAGCGAAGTTACCCAGGAAACTTAAGTTATTCTCCCTGACCAATATTGTGATTGGGGATATGATTGGTGCAGGGATTTTTACCACCTCTGGATTGTTGCTCGCTCAGCTCCACAGTCCCATGCTGCTTTTGCTTCTGTGGGTCGTGGGGGGATTCATTGCACTTAGCGGGGCACTCAGCTATGGCGAGCTTGGGGCCAATTTTCCCAGAGCCGGAGGGGACTATGCTTTTCTAACCAGGCTCTTCTCCCCTCTTGCTGGCTTTTTAAGTGGTTGGATCTCCTTTCTGGTGGGCTTCTCTGCACCAGTAGCCGCCTCATCACTGGCTTTCAGTGAGTACCTGGTCCGAACGCTGCCTGACGAAACCCTCCCCCATCAGATGGAGCTTGTAAAGAAAGGTATTGCCATTGCCATAATCTTGATATTTACTGGGATACACTACTTTGGACTTTCTGGAGGAGCAAGGATTCAGAACTTTCTAACAATACTGAAGATCGCATTGATTGGGGGGCTTGTTTTCACTGGATTTGCCTTCGGTGAAGGCAGCTTTGAGCACTTTCGGGTAGAGACTGGAAGTGCTTTTGAGGGAGCCAACCTGAAATCCATCGGACTGGCATTGATGTGGATCATGTTTGCCTACAGTGGGTGGAACGCTTCCACCTACGTAGGTTCGGAAGTCCATAATCCCATAAAAAATATTCCCACCTCTTTGTTAATCGGAACCTTTTCTGTAACAGTAATTTACCTGCTTCTAAATCTGCTGTATGTATATGCAGTTCCCCCCTCTGAAATGGAGGGTGTGATCTCCATCGGCGGACTCACTGTCAATTACCTCTTCAGTCGCTCCCTGGATCAGCTTTTCTCATTGTTCATCGCAATGATCCTGGTTTCTGCCATCAGTGTGTTGATTATGATCGGTCCACGGGTATACTATGCCATGGCTCAATCGGGCCATTTTTTTGGTTTCGCCGGGAAGGTCAATAAATCCAGGGTTCCGGGCATCTCCATTCTTATGCAGAGCGGACTGGCTATTCTTTATGTGTTATCTGGCACCTTTGATCAGATCATTACCTTTTTAAGTTTTTCCCTGGGTATTTTTCCCATTCTTGCTGTTGCCGGGGTATTCAAACTCAGAATGAAAAAACAATCGGTATTGAAAATGCCTGGATATCCCCTGTTGCCTGCTCTATTTATTATATTCTCGATAACAATCCTCGTCCTCGCATTTCTGGAAAGGCCCGTTGAATCTTCCATTGCAATCGGGGTAATCGGGATGGGTATCCCGGTCCACCATTTCCTAAAACGACAGAAGTAGCTCCCAGAGCATAAAAAGTGCCCGAATAGACATAATTATTCTATATGCAGTTGCGTAAATGCTTTAAACGTCTCTAAACTTTTCATATCCCAGATAACTATTTCGCATTCAATGGGATTATCGATGACAGTCCCAGTAATTGTGAAATTGGCTGACAATTGATCGTTTACTTCTGAATAATCGTATTCTGATGAACCGAGCAGGTTTTCTTCATCCACAATGACATTACCTTCTTCATCATTGATTTTCATGCTCAATCCAACAGAAACTTTATCATTCTCCACCACAAAACCCTCAAGACCCTCAACCATGATATATATATTCTCATCAAATGAAGCCCAATTGTCTACTAAAACCTTCTGTCTTTGCCTGGAATAGAGATATACTTCCCGGTAAGTAATATTTTCCGACTCCACATAAATCTGATCATTTGGCACCACATCAAAGTTAAATTCGGCTGAGAAAACTCCATCACTTTTTTTATCCCATATGCTGACATGCAGGGTGTATTCTTCATTTGAATGAATGGGGTCGGCAACAGTAATTATGGCGTTCAGCTGCAAAGGTGAAAGGTCTGTTCCGTCCACCAAATCGGCATAAAGGTCCTCGTTTTTTAATACAGTATCGCCACTCTGACTGATCACATTCAAATTCATTCCTGGAAAAGCGTGGTTGTCAATCCTATCAAAGCCCTCTATGTTGATAAAGCTTAAATCGAACTCCTCACCATAAACAAATGAATTCCTCTGAATAATTTCGTCATCGATGTTTAGCATAACATCATCACAGGAGAGACCATCTCCTCTGGTAACCAGGCCAGTGATCAGATCTTTATGAATTGATTTTCTAAAATCACATGATGCAATGGCCATCAAACAAATGACAATTGATAAGGTGCGAATTCTCATAATATTATTTTTTATGTGGGCATCGAATAATTCTTATGGATTCTTCAAGTTACAATTTTTACAATTCGATTTCAACCTGGAAATATTGCCCCCTAGAATCACTGGCAGGGCAATCTCCTGCGGAATATTTACTAAACCGACAGAAATAGATACATTTGGATATGGATAATCAGGAAATAAATGCCAAGCCCGAGGTATCTACCCATTTAATTCAGGGAAACACCCTGTTTCCCAACAGCGAAAGGCTTCCCCTGGTTGTAATACAAGGAGCATTTTCCTTCAGGGACCATCTGGATCCCGCTTTTTTAGAACGAACCTTTGCAGGAAACCGGTGGAAGGGCAGCTGGAGAAATGGCCTCTACCCTTTCCATCACTACCACAGTACGGCACACGAAGTGCTGGGGATCTATTCCGGTTCCCTAAGAGCCCAGTTTGGAGGAGAAGAGGGTTTAAAAGTGGCCGCCAGTGCTGGAGATGTCTTGATCCTTCCAGCAGGACTGGCTCACAAGAATCTCTGGTCGAGTTTTGATTTCAGGGTGGTGGGTGCCTATCCTGAAGGGACTACCTGGGATATGAATTACGGGAAAGAAGGCGAACGGCCTGCTGCTGATGAAAACATAGCCCGTGTCCCAATGCCACCATCAGATCCGGTATATGGGAGAGAAGGTTTCCTGAAAACCCTGTGGAAAATCTGAAAGAGATTGGCATACTAGAAACATCAAATATGAGTTTCTATTATCATGCGGGGATTGCTTAATAAACCATGGCCTAAGACGCTATTCAGGATCCTCTTGTACCTTCTGGGCGTTCTGGTGCTGCTCCAAACCCTATTTGTCATCCTGGTGGCAGTGGGCGCATTTGGTAAGCTACCAGACCAGCGATCTCTCAAACAGATACAAAATCCCATGGCCAGTGAAGTATATAGTGCCGATGGGATACTGATGGGAACCTATTACATTGAGAATCGCCAGTATCTCGACCCGTCAGAGATTCCGGAGATGCTTAGAACAGCATTGGTCGCCACCGAGGATGTTCGTTTTTATGCGCACAGTGGGATTGACCTCCGAAGCCTTTTCAGGGTTTTTTTTAAGACACTTCTCCTTCGGAATGAGGGTTCAGGGGGAGGAAGTACCCTTACGCAACAATTGGCCAAAAATCTCTATCCGCGAAGCGATTATGGCATCCTAAGCATGCCTGTGAATAAGGTAAAAGAGATGATTACGGCCCGCCGCATGGAGCGCGCATACACCAAGGATGAAATTCTGGAGATGTATCTGAGCACCGTCCCTTTTGGGGAGAATACTTTTGGTATAAAAGCTGCTGCCAGGCAATTCTTCAATGAGAATCCGCAGGACTTAAAATTAGAGGAGTCGGCTGTGCTGGTGGGTATGCTGAAGGCCACCCATACTTACAACCCGGTTAGGAATCCTGAGAGCGCAAAAAGCCGCCGGAATGTGGTGCTGGATCAAATGTCCAAATACGAATTCCTTACGCCTGTTTTAGCCGATTCACTTAAAGAACTGCCCCTGGTGGCAGATTACCATCCCCTGCCCCATTATGCTGGAATAGCCCCCTATTTCAGAGAATTTCTGAGGCCCGAATTGGATCAATGGTGTAGTGATTACGCTGAGGACAAAAAAGAGCCCTACAACCTTTATACCGATGGACTGAAGGTATATACCACCATTGATAGTCGCATTCAGCTCTATGCAGAGGAGGCCATGAAGGCACATATGAAACACCTCCAGGAAATTTTTGAGAAACAGTGGGAAGGCGACAATCTTTGGAAGGGATTGAAAGAAGAACAGCTGTTGATCAATTACAGTGGAAAGCACCCCTCTGGAATGGCCACACAAGCGCCAGGTAAAATGGAGGTGTTTACCTGGGATGGTTTGCAGGAGAGGGAATTTAATACCCTGGACTCAATTAAACACTATCTCAAATTCTTGCAGGCAGGTTTTCTGGCCATGGATGTAAGAACCGCTGACATCAGGGCCTGGGTAGGAGGAATCAATCACGAGTACTTTAAATACGATCATGTAAGAGCCAGGCGTCAGACCGGGTCGGTATTTAAGCCGCTGGTCTACCTGGAGGCCCTTGAACAGAATATCTCCCCCTGTGACTATTTCCCAAACGACAGTGTGGTGTACCCCGATTATGAGGATTGGACTCCCAGAAATGCAAATCGCAGCTATGGGGGGTACTATTCCATGAAGGGTGCCCTGGTTCACTCGGTAAATACAGTGAGTGTGGATTTGTTGATGCAGGTTGGAATCGATAGTGTGTTGCAGCGCTGTAAGCTGGCAGGCATCGATTCTCCCCTGCCCCCTGTTCCCTCCCTGGCTTTGGGGACAGGCGAAGTTTCACTTCTTGAAATGGTGGGAGTCTACCAGGCCATTGCCAACGGCGGGAACGCCTTAGAACCGGTGTATCTCACAAGGATAGAGGACAGGAATGGAACGGTTTTGTATGAAAGAGAACCTGCAAGTGAAGGAACCTCTATATGTAGGCCCGAAAATGCGGAGCTGATGATTGAGATGTTAAGAGGTGTGGCCAATCAGGGCACAGCTGCAGGCTTGCGCACCAGCTATGGGATTCTTGCAGATGTGGCAGGAAAAACCGGCACCACACAGAATTACACCGACGGTTGGTTCATTGGCTTTACCCCGGATCTGGTGGCTGGAGCATGGGTGGGTGGAGATTTGCAGAATGTACGGTTTAAGAGCATTACCTACGGCCAGGGAGCCTATGCTGCCATGCCCATATGGTCTGGTTTTATGAAAAGGACTTTCAGGGATGATCATTGGAATTACCTGCAAAAGGCGTTCTTCGTGATAAGTGATAGTACCCGTTCCCAGCTTATGTGCGAGGATTTCCTGGAGAAGAAACCCTCTCAATTCAAGCCCCTAGAAAAGCTAAAAGAGAAGAAATTCTTCAAGAGGCTTTTCAAAAAAAGGCGCAGGAACAACCAGGAACTAGAGACTTAGTTCCCTGAGCACCTCAAGTTCAATAAGCCTTACCAGCTCTTCTATCTGACTCAGGTTATTGGCAGCCAGAATTAAGGGAAAATAGAGAAATCTGGATTCTTCCCAGTTGACATTATCTTTTTCTTTTGGAAAACTTCCGTTGTCCCTGGCTTCATCCAGATCCAGGCCTAATGCCGACTCGATAAAGGATCTGGTGGTTTCATTCTGGCTCAGATTCAGGGCGCTCTCTTTGTATGATTCCAGCAAAAGCCTCATCTCTGTTGCTTTCCCTTTTCTATTGTCACCAAACATTACCTGATAGACTTCATTTCCACTGGCCCTGCCACTCACCTGCCAGAAATCGATTTGATCTTCATTGCCAATGGCCTCGTTGTTGTCTTCATTTTCGCCAGTCACTATTTCCAGCTTTGCAGATTGAATGAGCGAACAGATCTGATCCGCTTCCGCTTTAAGAGCAAGCATTTGATCTAAAACCTCATTGCCTTGGCTCTTCTCAACCCGGCTAAGAATCAACTTGCTCTGGGTATCCAGGTAGTCTGAGTTAATTCCCATGGTGTTTTCACTGATAGTGAGCCCGTCGATCAATGGCGTTTTGCTGTTATTTGTGATGATGTAACCCAGGTTGACAAAGGCAAAAAACATGGCAATAAGCATGATATACGTGAAATTCTCAATCCAGTTGGTCTTATCTTTAATCATAAATGCAACAAACAGAACAAGAAATATAACGCCAAAAATCAAGGACGTACCCAGGGTAATGTTGGCTCCTGGCCAGTGCTGAATCTTAAGTAAAGAACCCAGCGAAAATAGAGTTCCTGTAATAAGACCGGTAAACAGCAGGAAGAGGTTTACCTCTTTTTTCTTAGCCCGGGTATCCCGGATTTTAACCATTACAAATAAAGGTATAAATACCAGACTGAGTGAGGCCAGTCCCAGTGTAAGCAGGATTCCTGCTCCTGGCCAGTGGAGCATTTTCAAAATTGTTCCGATAATGATAATCACTGCTGTACTGATGCCCAGCACCAACATGGTTCTTTTCATCCTTCGATATTTTTGGTTTATTAAATAAAGCGTTGCATCCTGAACCTGGCGGATCCTGCGGGATCCCATTTCTCGTTTCACTTTGCGATAAGCTTCATTGAAAGTTAAGCCATCGTTCATGTAATTTTCCACATTGCAGCAGATGTGATCAAGAAGCTCATTTTTCAGGCGGGTATAGGTTAAACCCTGCTGATCAATGTCTGAAGAAACCAGATTTAGCTCCTTTTCACTAATTTCAGCCATAATTCAGGTTCAGTCCTGGAGTGGGTTTTAAAACACGGGACATGACCCGCACATATTCAACGAATTCATCCACCTTGTCCCTGGAGATCTTTGTGCCTTCCGGAGTGAGCTGGTAATATTTACGTACCCTTCTTCCGGTGCTTTCCTCCTCGGCATAAATCAGACCGTCGGCCTCTAACTTGTGTAAGGTGGGATAGAGCGCTCCCCAGGAGAGCTGTATGGTCCCTTCTGAAAGCTTCTCAACTTCCCTTGTGATTTCGTACCCATACATCCTTCCTCCTTCTGAAAGCAGGTTTAAAACAATGGTTTTAAGCGTGCCCTTTAGTAAATCCTTAGATATCATAGGGTAAATATATATATAAAATTACGATATATCGGACTATTATATATTAATTATTTTCTTTCTAAGTAAAAAAGGTATGTGATTTGTTATGTTATTTGCATCCCTCCGAAAGAGCAGCAAATGCTCCCAGCATCTTCTTTGCAAGCAGAACATCATCTGTGTAAATGAAAAAATCATCTACAAAATCCCCTACTTCCTCATCTTTAGAAGGTTTTATAAGCTTCTCATTACCAAGAGTTACCAGGTTAATAATTACCAATGCTCCTTTAATGGTAAATTTCGAATTGACGGGATCAATATCTGATAAAGTGAACTCATAGCTGTACTTGCGACCTCCGCCTTTCGAATCTGTTTCCACGCGTGTAAAGGTGATTATACAAGCTCCCTCATCCCCGACCTCTACTTTTTGTTCATATTGCTTATCCGTTAACTCTAAGTTTTGAATATTTTCCAGGATGAATGCCATGGCTTCTTCCTTCGGCATACCTGCCCTCTCTTCGCCCACTGAATTTTCCTGGAGGAATCGAATGGCAGCCATGAAATTTTTAGCCAACAATGGATCATAGAACAATACTTCGGAACTGCTTATAAAATTCTGAAGGCTCCCATTCTCAAATTTCTTAACATATTTGCCTTTCTCTGTCTGGAGGAGTACATATAATTTTTTACCACTTACTTTTATATCCAGTTTATCCAGACTGATATCCTCCGGGTAGAGAATAAACCTGCTATCCGTACTTTCCCCATCAGCTTTTGTCAATTTACTTTCCACAATCATTTGATTTTCATGCTCCTTAACAATAGTCAGATTTTGTATATAAACGTCCTCACCAATTTCTATCTGACCAATGTTTTCAGAAAACCATGACTCTATTTCGCCGATGCCATTGAATTCTTCAATTTTTTCTTCACTGGCTCCAATGGCATACTCAAATGCATTGAGAATATCTCTTGCCCCGTCAATATCAGCCGCATGAAAATTCAGAGTCGAAGTGTAATCCGATACCTTCCCGTCTTTCATTTCACGTATATATTCATGCTTCTCCTTTGTTGTGATTCCTATATTGATGCTGTTCCTGGATACCTTAAGTTCAAGTTGCTCCACAATATCAGTCAGGTAGAATGCGTACTCCAGACGCTCTGAAGTACCATCTGACTCTGTCTTTACCAACACCAAATTGACCAAACCGGAAGGCGAAGATTCAAACTCTAAAGCATTGGAATAGAGATCATCATCAACTGTAAACTCTCCCAAATTGTCTTTTGCAAATTCTAAGGAAGAGCTGTATGACTCCCATGTGGGCCTTTCGGGGATTGTATTGTTTACCAGATAGTATAAGGCATTGACGATCTGTCTGGCCAGTTCAATTTCATCTGTATAAATCAGCAGTTTAGAGGTGAACTGAGACCCTGCTGGAGACTTAACTTCGATGTACTTTTTACTTTCCTTTACGGGGACCTCCACCATAAGCGACTTTCCTGAGATTTTCAGATTAATGGCCATTGGATCAATATCACTGAGGTCGAAAATAGTGTTCGAAGAGAGCTGCTCGCCTTTTGAATTGACAGATTTCGCTTCAAATTCAACCAGGTAATCCCGCTTGCCCTTCTTAAACTCTTGTTCCCACTCTGTTCCATCATCCATGGCTTCCCCCACATTGTCCATCAGCCAATTAAATGCCTGATTGCGATTTTCCCAGACAACCTGGGTTTCTTTGCAATTTGTCAACTTCTCTTTCAGGGTTTCAATGAAAGACCTGGCCATATCCACCTCATTCATTGTGATAGCGATTTTTTCAGTGAAGTCGTCAAGCTCCTCTCCCTCAAAGTAAGAGATGAATTTTTGGGATCGGTAAGTCTCCATCGTGAGATTAATGGATTTGCCTTTTGCCTTAAAACTTATGGCAGAAGGATCAATATCAGTAAGATAGAAGATCCAGGAACGTACTGAAGTCAGGCCTTTCTTGTTGGTATGTAGTTCTTCAAATTTCAGCTTGCAATCATCGCCTTCTACATTGCTGAAGTTATAGCGATAAGATTCATTGCCAATATGAATGTCACTGGTGTAGTCATCTAGCCAGGTTAATTTGTCCTGGCCTTGGAGCGCTTGAGAGCCGAGTGATAACAGGGTTGCCAGCAGGATCCAACAAATTTTTGTATGTGGTGACATAAGCTTAAGGTTTTTCATGTATATATTAAAAGTATGGATTTTTAAACAAATAGAGACAATTTGCGTAATAGGATACAATGAAATTACGCTTCGGATTTTTATGTTGTTTTCTTATCCAAACAGGTGCCTTTGGACAGCTAAACGATGTGGCTGTCATTCATCACCACTCGGTTGAAGAGACTACCTTCGAACTATTTGAAAATGAGGAAGAATTCTTCTCATTAAAACCGAATCCCTTCAAGGCCCGAACCATCGACGTAAATGATACCCACCCAGAGTTGAATGTTTCTGGAGATTTTGACGGAGACGGGCTGGATGAAATCGCCGTATTTAATGATTTGTTGTATACTCCAAATCTGAATCCGGCGTTTACCTGTTCAGTAATTAAAGTCTATAAATCCACAGGAGATAAGTTAAGGCCTGTCCACACCTGGTTTTCCGTATTGGATAACACACTGGATTTTGATTTTGTGAGCTTCTCCTGTGCTTCAGATTTTAATGGAGATGGACTATGCGATATTGCTCTCTTATATAACGATCCTTCTTCGGAGCAACAACAGCTGTATGTGCTTGAATCGGATGGTTTTGCTTTTTCAGAGCCAATCCCCTACTTCATTACAAGCAGGAATGACTTTAACTTCACGGCAATCAAATTTGCCTGTGCAGGCGATTTCAATGGGAATGGCAACCCCGACATTGCCGTATTTTATAACTATTTCGGTACTGCGGAAAATACCAAACAATCCATTTTTTTGTTTGAATCCAGCGGAAGTGCATTTACCCTCTTACCGGGAGAAGCATATAACGGGATCAAGCAGGATTACGATTTCTCTAAAATGAAATTTGCACTTCCTGGAGATTTTAATGAAGATGGCAACTCGGACGTGGCAGTTATCATGGAAGACACCATAAAAATGGAGCTTATTTTCCCTGTATTTGAAGGGTCTCTGGAGGGAAAGATGACGCCTGTTGTATATGGATCAATTCCTTCTTCTTCCATTGGGATCGACCGCGTGGAACATGCACTTTCCGGAGATTTTTCAGGCGAAGGGGGATCCGATCTGGTCCTGTTTTTTGATGACCCCGTAACAGGCGGTCAGGAAGTTCTGCTTCTTAAAAGCGAGTCTGCCGGCTTCAAGCTGCCAACCAAGCATTATGTAGCGAGTCCGTCGCTCATGTTGTTTAATGAACTGACCACCCTGGTGGCCGGGAATTTTGTATACAAGCCTATGGTAACAGCAACCACCTGGAAAGATGACATGAAAGGTGCCATATCCTTTACTTTTGATGATGGTTACCGGGGTGCATTTGAGTATGGAGCAGCTGAACTGGAAGCTGCCGGGTTGAATGGAACCTTCTATATCTTTACCGATACAACGTTGGCCTACAGTAGTGAACTGGCCCGAAAAACGTTTGTGGACGAATATAGAATAAAAGGCCACGAAATAGGATCTCATACACGCAACCTTTCTAATCTTGGCTTGCTTACCGAGATCGAAGACTTTGACTCACTTACCAGTGTGCTTGAATCTTCAGTGGAAACTCTCAATGATTGGTTTGAACAAGAAACCTTCTCACTGTCCATACCATTCGGCTCATTCAGATACGAAACACTTGGCTACATATCCCAATTCTTTCGAACAGCCCGAAGCAGCCAGCACGGTTTTAACCTGGCCACTCCATACGATTTTTTCGCTTTAAAATCGTGGCCGGTATTAAGCACTACCCCGCCAGAGTATATTGATAATCTGGTTGTTATGGCAGAAAAATATGGCTACTACCTCCCATTAATGTACAATGACATTTCAGCTGCCCCATTTAAGGAAGATTCACTAATCTATACCTATAGCAGGGATCTGTTTCGTGAAACTGTTCAAGGGGTGTCTGAAAGAAATGTTTGGGTAGACACCCATGAACAAGTCTACAAATACATGAAGGAAAGAAATGCTCTCAGAATCAGCCATATCAATTTGGATAAGGCCGGGACTCAACCTGGGTATTTCTCATTCGAAACTGAATCTGATCTCCCTGATTCGATTTTTAACGTGGATCTGACCCTGAAAATCCACTTACCCGAATCATGGAATGAAGATTCTGTTACAATTGGAGTTGGAGACTTGATGATACGTGCCAGGGTATTGTGGGATAATACCGGGGATTATGTGCTCTTTAATTGCATCCCCGGAAATGGAACTAAAATCCAGGTCTTCCAAGACAGGTTGTCTTCCACCGCAGTGATGGATGAGACCGCAGTATTAGGAGGTCTTAACTTGATGGCTTACCCCAATCCCTTTTCTTCAGAAACCCAAATCACCATTGAAGGGCAGGTAAATCAAAGGATGCAACTGCTTATATTGGATTCCCATGGTCGTAGGATAAAGGAGATTGCAATGACCGGAAACAACACATACCAGCCTGGATTGGAAGCGCTTTCTCCGGGACTTTACATAGTGATGCTGCTTGAAGGTGGAGTTCCTGCTTCAACCGTCAAGCTACTAAAGATCTCTCCAGGTCATTAACTCCCGTTTATCAACTTTTGAATCATCCAGTTCAATTCCAAAACCTGGTCTGTCTGGCAGTGTAAGAAATCCATTTACCGGTCTGGGAGGATTCTTTTCGAAAAAGTAGTAGTTCCCATCCATCTTCTGGATCAGGTATTCCACAAGCGGGCAAACGTCGGGTGACTGGCTTGCCACCACATGCATGGCCGAATGAATGCTATGGCCGTGAGGAATTACGTGGGCCCCGTGAACCGAGGCAATGGCACACATTTTTACCAGCTCAGATACCCCTCCACACCATTCAGGATCGGACTGAACCACCCTGATGGCATCATCTTTCAGGAATTTCTGAACGTCCCAACGGCCGTAGAAGTGTTCTCCTGTGGCTATGGGGATTGAAGTCTCTCTGCTCAATTCAATAAATGCATCCAGATTGGCTGCCGGCACAGGCTCTTCAAACCACCTCAGGTTGTATTTCTCTACCCGCTTGGCCCAGGCCACAGCATAGGGAAGGTCCCAGTTGAACAATACATCAATCATCAAGTCGGCATCCTCCCCCAGCGCCTCCCTGAGTAACCTTACCTTCTCCACATTGTCGGCCAGTACACCGGGCCCTTCCTGCGGACTGGTGTGATTCAGGAACCACTTCTGGTGGGTGTAGCCCTGTGCTTTCAGTTCCCTGGCTTTGGCCTGCATTTCATCGGGTTCCTGCGAAAACCCAAGGCAGCTCCCATAGACCTGCACCTGGTGACGGTCGCCCCCCAGAATTTTGTATACGGGTTGATTAAAAATTTTGCCCTTCAGGTCCCAAAGCAAATTGTCGATGGTAGAAATCCCCATGATAAAATGACTTCCGCGAGAATGTCGGTTGCTCTCAAAGAGCCTGTTCCAGATGGCCTCATGTTCCAGGGCATTTCGTCCGATCACCTTATCCTTAAGCATTTTATCAGCCAGAAGCGCAGAGTCCCAATCGATGGGGCCATAGAGCCCTTCAATGCCATTATTAAGGGTGGCTGTTACATAGATGGACTGCTTTCCCGACTGTGCGTTGAGACGGATAAATTCCAGTTTTGAAATTTCAAGATCATTCGTTTTGCTCTGATTTGCCACAGGCAGGCTGGATGACCCAGCACTGGCCACTGCCTGGGTGCCGAACAAGGGGAGTAAACCCGCAGCGGTCACCTGCTTGATGAAATTTCTGCGCTTTGATGGGTTTTTCATGGGTAGACTGTTGCTAAGTGAATTGTCAGGTATCAAGATAGTTAAAATTCCCCCAGGCTCCACCACCCGGAGTCTTCATAAGCAAGCTGTCGCCCGGAAGAATTTTTGCAGAACTCACAGAACCCAGGGGGATTTTAGTTCCATCTTTTCTTATAATGTACTGTTCCCCAGGTTTTCCTTCCCCACCTCCTTTCATTCCATAGGGCCCACTCTTTCTTCTCTGTGTAAGCAGGGAGAGCTCTACTTTTTCAAGGAAGCGAATCTCTCTGATCACCCCATCTCCTCCCCTGAATGCTCCCTTACCCCCCGAATCTTTCCGAATTTGGAATTTTACCAGATGCACCGGGTATCGGTGTTCCATAATCTCGGGATCGGTGATCCGGGTATTGGTCATGTGGTGGTGAACAGCGTCGGCGCCTTGAAAACCGGGTCCTGCTCCACAACCTCCACATATGGTCTCATAATATCCAAAACGCTCGTTTCCAAAGAGAACGTTGTTCATGGTACCCTGACTGGCAGCCTGCAACTCCAGCGCTTTTAGCAGGGTATCGGTGAGTCGTTGACTGATCTCCACATTGCCCCCCACCAGGGCCGGACATTTAAAGGGATCCTCCGGGAAGGGAGGATTGAGCAATCCCTCTGGCAGGATGAGCTCAATGGCCTCTAAGATTCCATCGTTCAGGGGGAGGTCTTCCTTTAACAACAGCCTGAGTACATACATGATTACCGAATGGACAATGGCCGGGTTGGCATTGAGATTCCCTGGATGCACGGCTCCCGATCCGGTAAAATCAATTCTAAAGCCCGTAGGAATGCGGGTGATTTTTACTTCAAGTGGGGTTCCATCGTCAAGATATTCCCTGGCATATCCACCTGGCAGCGGATAAGCATCAATGGCTTCCAATGTCTTCCTTGCTGCATGGCTCTTAAGCAGCTCCATAAATCTCCATAGTTTCGCAGCCCCATATTGGTCGTTTAACGCCAGCAACTCTGCGGCTCCTTTTCGATTGGCCGCCAGGGCCCCGTTCAGGTCGGCCAGGTTCTCTGAAAGTGCCCGGGTGGGATATTTGGATTGACTTAAGATCTCCTTCATGCCTTCCCAGTTAACTTCTCCCTCCTTCACAAGGTAGAAAGGATAAATGACCACGCCCTCTTCGGCAAGGGATTTTGCATCGGGTGGCATGGAACCCGGACTGATCCCCCCAATTTCGGCATGGTGGGCACGGTTGACCACAAAACCCAATCGTTCGCCTTCTTTTGTAAATACAGGGCTTACCAGGGTGATGTCGGGGAGATGAGAACCTCCGAATGCCGGATGATTTGTGACCAGGGTATCACCCGGGTTAAGCTCGAACTGTTTTAATAAGCTTCGCACACAAATGCCCAGGCTGCCTAAATGTACCGGAATGTGAGGGGCATTGGCCACCAGGTAGCCATTGGCATCTACAATGGCACAGGAGAAGTCCAGGCGCTCCTTCACATTCACAGATACGGAGGTGTGCTGAAGCATGGCGCCCATGTTTTCAGCTATGCCCATAAACCGCCTTGAGAATAGTTCAAGTTCAGCTTCCGGAGCCATTGCCTCTTCCTGGCCTCTTGCTCCTTTTTCCTTTGCCAGCAAAAGGGTCCGTTCCTTATTGAGCCGACAGCTCCAATCCTTTTCCACAAAGGTGGTGCTAAATGGGTCCAGGATGATGGCAGGTCCCCATAGAAGATCTCCTGGTTTCATCCGATCACGGAAATAAACAGGTATGTCCAGGTTATTGAAGCGATCTGCTTTAATCTCTTTTCCGGTTTCACTCAGCTGAGATTCCCTCTTCCGCTCCTTTTCAACCGAAGCCACTACCCGTAGGGATTCGATCTCCACCACCCGATCCTCACTCCAATGCCCATAAACCGACTGGTAGGCCGATCTGAAATCAGCAATCAATTGATCATTGGATTTCCAGTTTACCTCAATGGTCGATTCCTGTCCCATAAAACGCAAGAAAACCAGTCGTTTACGAATGATCATCTCATCTACTGGTACACCCTCTTCCAGCAGCTTGCCCATGGCCTCCTTTTCAAGTTCAGGAAGAAGTTCAGAGATAAATCCCGAATTATCCAGAGCTTTCAAAACCTGTCTTTCAGCAAAGCGCTCTATCACGGCCTCACCAATTCCATAGGCACTGAGCAGACCTGCGTTATCAGGGATTACGATTCTGCTCATATTCAGCAATCCGGCCATGCTGCATGCATGCATCCCTCCTGCTCCACCAAAAGCAACCAGGGCATACTCAGAGGGATCATAGCCCTTTCCGGTAGAGATTTTTTTGATGGCCGCAGCCATGGTTTCATTGGCAATTCTGAGAAAGCCCTTAAGCAGTTCATCGCCTTCAGGCCTCGATCCTGAGCGTTCGGCTATCTTATCCTGAATTTCTTCAAGCCTTTTTAGAGCTGCCCCGGGGTAGACCGGGATATTAAATTGCCCGGGATCCATGTGGCCCGACAACAGGTTCACATCAGTGATGCAAAGCGGCCCTCCTGCTCCATAGCAGGCAGGACCAGGAAATGCTCCTGCACTTTCGGGACCCACCACCAGTTTGTACCCATCATAAGCACAAATCGATCCACCCCCTGCTGCCACTGTCTCAATGGCAAGGGCCGGACTGTGAATAGACGCCGATCCTACCTTAAGCTCAAAACAGTACTCCAGCTCCCTGTCATACCTTGCCACGTCGGTGCTTGTGCCTCCCATATCGAAGCTGATTAACTTCTGAAACCCCGCTTTTTCACCCATGGATACGGCTCCTACCACCCCTCCAGCCGGTCCGCTTAACAGACTGTCCTTGGGCATAAAATTGTTGGCCTGTACCAGTCCCCCGGCACTGGTCATTACACTAAATCGCTTGCCATGTACCTTATGGCTTATCTGGCTGATATACTGATTAATAATGGGTGATAAGTATGCGTTTACCTCAGTGGTTTGCAAACGTAGCAGGTACTTGATCAAGCCTGAAAGCCGGGAGGATACCGAAATATATTCCAGTCCCTCTTCAGCGATCACTTTTCTGGCAAGCTCCTCATGTTTGGGATTGAGCCAGGCATGCATAAAGGCCACCCCTACCGTTTGAATTCCGATTTCTTTAATATGCCTGACCGCTTCTCTAAGGGAAGAAGGATTTGGGCTTTGAAGTACCAATCCGCTGGCATCCAATCTTTCATCCACCTCAATGATCAGCTCAGCCAGGGACTGTGGCTTGACCACCTCTCTGGCAAATATATCCGGGCGTTGCTGGTTACCGATGGCCAGCAAATCCTTAAAACCCCTGGTGACCAACATGGCAGTGCGGGCACCTTTGTATTCGAGGAGGGCATTGGTGCCTTTGGTTGAGCCCAGACGAATCTCCATTTCAGGAAGGGGCTGATGCAGGGAGGTATCGGTGATGAGCCTGGCACATAATACCGGAGCTTCTTCACCGGCCGTAATCTCAATCAATGCTTCCTCATTTATCCCTTCTACCTGAATCTCAGATGAAAGTAAAATCCTGTTAGTCAGCGGATTGAATTTACGGATGGGGATGGGATCCAGGTCTGAACCTAGGACCCGAAGTTCATAAGCCTGAAAAAGGTCAGAGGAGACTCCCCAGTTGGATGAAATTTCAATCTCCGTGGGAGAGATCACATGGACGATGTGGGCACGCAGAGAGGAGTTGGAGAGTACTTTTCGGCGTAAGACCTCCCCTTGCGGCGTGGTGGCTATGCAATCTGTAAAGGTACCGCCCGTATCTATATTTAGTCTATACATTTGACTACACTGAGTTAAAGATTAAATAATCCCGCTGACCGAGAGAATACTTCGGAGTCCGAGGAAGAGGGTTGCCAAAACCACAATCCCTCCTATTATATTTAACAACAAATGGTTATGATGTTCTTCCATTAATTTCCTGTTATTGACGGCCCATAAAAGATAGAAGGCTATAATAGGCAACAAAACCCCGTTGGCTGCCTGGGCAAAAAGAATAACCGGTACAGGTTTCAGCCCTATAGCTGAAAGAATAATTCCGATAAGCAGAATCACCATCCATATGGATCTGAACCTTCTTGATTTAAGATCTTTTTTCCAGCCAAGTATCCCGCACGTAGCATATGCCGCCGCCAGTGGAGCGGTAATGGCGGAGGTTAATCCAGCCGCAAACAATCCAATACCAATAAAACCTGTGGCCCACCTTCCAAGCACAGGTTCAAGTTGAAGAGCCAGATCGGATGCATTGTTAATCTCCTGCCCTGTTCCATAAAAGGCTGCAGCAGAAGTAATCACTATGGATATGGAGACCAGGCCACCCAGGAAAATGGAAACCCATATATCCAGACGTGCCTCCTTCAGTTGATCTTTAGATTTCCACTTCTCCTGTACCAGTGCCGCATGCAGGAACAGGTTATAGGGCACCACGGTGGTACCTACAAGTCCGGCTACAGTGAGCATGGCCCCCAGGGGTAGTTGGGGCACAAAGAGTCCTCTCAGGATCTCGCCCAAATCGGGGGCCAATGAGATCATTGTGGCCAGAAATACGGCGCTCATCAAGATGACCAGCCCCACAAGCAATCTCTCAAGTTTTTTATAGTTGCCCACCAAAAGGAAAACAAATGCGATAATTCCAATGAGAGGGCCCCAAAGCCTTAACTCTCCAAAAAGTGCATCCAATCCAAGCGCCCCTCCCAGGATATTCCCGGTCTCGTAGGCAGCATTACCGATGCCGATGGCAGAAAGTACCAGAATGACAGAAATAATCCTTCCGGCACCCTTAGGAAACTGAGTTTTTAAAGCTTCCCCAAGGCCCTTTCGGGTGACAATGCCCAGACGGGCAGCCATCTCCTGCAAGACAATGGTGGCCATGACAGAAAAGAGCAGCGCCCACAAAAGGGAGTAACCATATCCGGCTCCTGCCAATGTGCAGGTAGTGATGGTACCCGGACCAATAAATGCGGCAGTAACCAGGGCAGCTGGTCCGATGGAGCGAAGCCTGTTTTTCATTTGAACCTTTACACCCTGAGGAATATCTTCCTCTTATAAAGGAAGTAGAGCAGCGCCCACTCAATCACCAATACACCAATGGCTAGAAACAGTGCTCCCCACTTCTCGCTGAAATGAACTGAGGTCCAGCCGAGGAAAAACCGGCTAATATCCCAAAAACCGATGATTCTGGCCCCCATGTATATGGTAATGGAATTCATCCCGAAAACACGGAAGAAGAGGGTCCAGTTTTTCGATCCTTTCACATCAATCACGTAGTAAAAGAGTGCAAGCATCAGAGCGCTAACTCCTGCAGCCTTTAATACATAGGTTACGGTCCACATTTTTTTGATAATGGGATAGTAGGGGCTCAACAGTTGAGCAAGGGCAATGGCTCCTACCCCGGCCAAAGCTATGTACAGTGCTTTTTTGGCAGAAGCTTTACCAGGCTTTCTGAGCAGATAGCCAGAAAGTGCTCCCATAAGGGTGATGGTGACTGCCGAAATTATACATAAAACGCCTTCGGGATCAAAAACCTTATCGTTGAGTCTCCCAGGGATTAATCGCTGGTCCAGCCAGGCATTGAGGGTGGTGGCGGGATCGAAGGTTCCTGCTCCATAGTCTGGGACCGGCACAAAGAGCTGCAGGATGGCAACCCCACCCATGATTCCCAGAAGCCAGAAAACAGGACCTCTGATATTGCGCGAATAGAGGAAGATGAGCGCTGCAAAGAAGTACCCGAATCCAATCTGGGAAAGGACACTCACATAACGCAGATTGGTGAATCCCCTTTGCGTGGCTCCATTGTAGAGAATACCCAATGCAATCAGGGCCAGCAAGCGATAAAATATCTTTTTCAGCAGCTTCGATTTGGCCACGCCCTTCTCTACTTTTGAATTGATGGCATAGGGTATGGCCACTCCACTGATAAACATAAAGAGGGGAAAGATCAGATCATAAAAGCGAAATCCTTCCCACTCCACATGATGCTGCTGTGTGGCCATTGCTTCCAGCCAGTTCCAGCCGGTTAGTTCGGCCAGAGCAATGATGATGGCTCCGATCCCCAGGAGCATGGCCATATCGAATCCACGTAAAGTGTCGAGAGATAGCAACCTCTCTTTGGTCTGAGTCCTGATGGGACTATTTGTTTCAGTAGCTGGCATGGGTTGAGGTGGGTTTTAATAGGCGGGTAAATTATTACTTATATTGTAATAATTCAAATATTCACTCGTCTTTGTATTTATAAAACAAACCCTGCACTCCAGACTTAATGCGATATGCTTAGAAACTACATGATGGTTGCCTTCCGCAACCTTTTAAGGAACCGGGTCTCCTCCCTTGTAAATATACTTGGCCTCGCCATTGGAATGGCCGCTTTTGTTCTGATCATTCAATATGTTCGTTTTGAGTTGAGCTATGACAATTTTCACGAAAGGCAGGATGTCATTTTCCGGGTCCAGCAGGATCGTTACAACAAGGGTGAATTAACCACGCAATGGGCAGCGGGATGTTCGGCTGTGGGCCAGGCCCTTTATGAAAATTTTGAGGAGGTGGAGAATTTCACCCGTTTTCAAAAGATGGATGGCGTTTTTAGTTACGGCGAGAATAAATTCAGGGAAGAGGAGATCTACATGGCTGATACCTCCTTTTTCAAAGTCTTCTCCTTTGAGTTATTAGAAGGAGATCCGAACACAGCGCTTCTTAATCCGATGGAGATGGTGGTTTCCCAAAGCACAGCCAGAAAGTATTTTGGAGATAAAAATCCCATGGGTGAAAGCCTTCGTTTTAACGGCGACCTGGAGTTTAAGATTACAGGAATCTTCAGGGATGTTCCTTCCAATTCACACCTGAAGCCCGATATTCTGGCTTCCTGGGCCACCCTGGTTCAGTTTCGGGGTCCGGATATTAACACAGCCTGGCAGTGGGATGCTTTTTTTAACTACATACAGCTGCATCCAGCTACCGATTACAAAGAGTTTGAATCCAAAATCCCGGATTTCGTGGAGGAGCAGACAGGTACGCAAATGGAGGAATTTGGTGCCGGCGTTATATTTAATCTCCAGCCACTTAAGAGTATTCACTTAAACTCAGACTTTATGTTCGAGGCTGAGCCCAATGGCAATGCCAGGTCTGTTTACGCGTTAATTGTGATAGCTATATTTATGGTGGTCATAGCCTGGGTGAACTACATCAATCTGGCCAGTGCAAGATCGCTTGAAAGAGCCCGGGAGGTGGGGATGCGAAAGGTAAATGGTGCCATGCGGAAGCAACTTCTGGGACAATTTCTTCTTGAATCTGTATTGATAAACCTTTTTGCCATCTTTATTGCGGTGGTCCTGGTTCTGATTCTTGGGCCTCCCTTTAATCAGCTTACGGGTGTGCAACTGGATTACTCTTTGAGTGCACATACCCTCTTCTGGGTAACTGTACTTCTTATGTTTATTTCAGGTGCATTTATATCTGGCCTCTACCCTGCCCTTTTTCTCTCCTCTTTTAAGCCCACCACTGTTTTTCAGGGAGTCTCCGAATTGAAGATAGGCGGACTGGGATTGCGACGGATCCTGGTGATTTTTCAGTTTACAACCTCCCTTCTGCTGATTGCCGGTACCTTAACAGTATATACACAGATAAGCTACATGAAAAACTCCGATCTGGGAGTGGATATTGATAATGTACTTGTACTCAAAGGGCCCAGAGTAAATGACTCCTCCTATGCGGAAACCTTTAGTGCCTTTAAATCCGAGCTGGTCAGAAATCCGGATATTGAGATGGTCACCACCTCAATTGTAGTGCCTGGTCGCCAACCTCCCTGGAATGCAGGGGGAATCAGAAGACTCAGTCAGGGTCAAGAGGAAGGAAATCAGTATCGGATTGTGGGTTTCGATTTTGACTTTGTGGATTTTTATGGATTAACCATACTGGAGGGCCGAAATTTTTCCAGAGATTTTGGTCAGAATGGTGAAACAGTCTTGTTAAATGAGTCTGCCATAGCGTTGATGGGATTTGAAGACAATGCATCAGCCATGAATGTACCCATTTACTTTTGGGGAGATACCTTTAACATTGTTGGGGTCGTAAAGAACTACCACCAGGAGGGTTTGAAAGCTAAAACGGAACCCCTGGTATTCAGGTACTTCGAGAATCCAGCCGGGTACTATTCCCTGAAGGTGAATCCTGTAAAAACCCAGGAAGCTGTGGCCTATGCCGAGGAGCAGTGGCTGCAGTTTTTTCCAAAGAATCCCTTCGACTATTTTTTCCTGGAGGATTACTACAATGAGCAGTACCAAAACGAGATGCGCTTTGGAACGGTGTTCGGACTTTTCGCTTTTCTGGCCATCTTTATTGCCTCCCTGGGTCTCTTTGGCCTCTCATCCTATACCACCCTTCAAAGAACCCGGGAGATAGGACTTCGCAAAGTGCTGGGATCATCGGCTGGAAATGCAGTTTTGCTTTTGTTGCGCTATTTCATCATACAGGTGTTGATTGCGGTTCCCATTGGCCTGGGACTTGGATACTTTATCATGTCAGGATGGTTGCAGAACTTCCCATATCGCACAAGCATTGGCTGGTGGTTCTATCTGGTCCCCATATTGCTGGTGCTGGTGATAACAGTTCTGACGGTCAGTTCACAGGTCATTAAAACGGCAAATGTAAATCCCGCGGAGTCATTGAGGAGTGAATAGCTACCTGTCGAGCCAATGCTTAAATTCCTGTACCTTTTCTCTGGCAACAACAATGTGAGCGTCATCTATCCCTTCAATATGAAGCTTGAGCCGGCTATTGGACCAGGCATACATTTGGCTGCAGGCTTCAATGGAGACAATGTACTTCCTGTTGATCCTGAAGAACAAGGCTTCATCCACCAGGATTTGGAGCTCATCCAGGGAATAATCGATGATATAGTCCCTGTTTGAAGTGGTGTGCAGGTAAGTGGCTTTCTCGAAACTATAGAAGAGCAGAATATCGGCAATGGGAATGGTTCTTATCTTTTCCCCCACTTTGACCATAAAACGGGATTTGGTCTTTTTTTGAGGTGCCATCAGCTTGGCGAGCTTATGGAGATCAATCTGATTTGCAAATTTCTTTGCCTTCTGAATGGCCTGTTTCAGACGCTCCTCCTCTACGGGTTTCAGCAGGTAGTCTATGCCATTGGTATTAAATGCTTCAATGGCATAGGTGTCATAAGCGGTAGTGAAGATAATGGGACATGACACCTCCACCTGTTTGAAAATCTCAAAACAGAGCCCATCGGCCAGTTGGACATCTGAGAATACCAGAGAGATGGCTGGATTTGTCTTTAGAAATTCCACTGAATCCCTCACAGTCTCAAAAACAGAGATCACCTTCATCTCGGGGGCAGCAGATGCAATCAGACGCTGCAAATGATTTGCAGCCCTGTTTTCGTCCTCCAGGATTACAACATTCATCGATCGCCGGTTTTAATGATAGGAACCTTCACCACATAATCTTTATGTGTTTCACTGATCATAATTTGCCTGTCGGTGAAGTATCTGTATTGTTGGGACAGGTTATTTAAACCCATACCTGGGGATCTCTTTTCAATCCCTTTAGGCTGAAGGTTATTGGCTACGCAGATCATATTATCTTCTCTGTAAATCTGTATAGTTAAAGGCTTCGATGCAGAGATCTCATTGTGCTTCACACAATTCTCAATCAACAATTGAAGGGACATGGGTACCATCACTTCATCTGACTCTGAATTCACATCTATCTCTATGGTCAGTTTGTCCTCGAATCTGGTTTGAAGCAAATAGGCAAATGAGGAAATAAATTCCAACTCTTCTGCCACGGGAACCAGCTCCTTGTCCCTGCTATCCAGTACGTACCTGAAAAGCTGGCTCATCTGGCCAATGAAATTTACCGCTTTCTTCTGATCTTCATAAACCAGGTCGCTCAGCACATTAAAACTATTGAACAGAAAGTGTGGATTGATCTGATTCTGAAGAGACTCATATTTATACCTGAGCATTTCTGCCTTAAAATTCTCAGCCTGGAGCAGGGAGTTCTTCCACGACTGGAAAAAACCAATGGCCAGGAAAACAATCGAGACTGCGAATGAAACGATAATAGCCACGTAGCTGGTCTTAATTCCCCAGTTTAACCCAACCTCAGACCAGGTCCCATAAACAATTCTGGCCATTAGCATAGAGACAACTATGTAGGCAAAGACCGCATAAACAATAATCGCGAGGCTCCCGTATATGGCTCTTTTCCAGGGATGTTCCTGCCAGCTAAACTTTCTATCCAGCAGGTTGAAGAAAAAGGTGTGACCAATCCACTGGGTATAGCATACGGCAAAAGCCCACGCATAGGTGATTAAAAGTGCTTTCATGACTTTCAAAGGAGGCATTATAGCTAACTACGGCAATAATGATGGCCAGTATCATACTGCCTACCAGATTCCTGAGGAATCTTCCAAATGGTCGGTTGTTAAAGTAGGATAGTTTCATCTGAAGCTACAAGATAGTATCTTTTACTTTTACTATTCGCCACAACCATTGACAATTTCTTCCACCTGGTTCTTTCCCCAGGATGGGTGGATGGCCGATTTTACCTGATAGGAATCCCAGGTCTCCAGAAGTTCCCGGGCATCTTCGCAAAAGGGAGTAGTATCTGAACCAAAAAAACTGGCAGTACCTATATCGTTGGATAGCCTCATAAATTTGGCCCTTGGGTTTTCCGGATCCAGGCTCAGAGCTTTACCTATGGCAGCATCAATAAGCGGAGAGGTGGTCTGGGCGCGTTGGGGGGATTTACCACCAGTCTGCCTGTGTGATAAAATGCCTTCAGGGCATACACTTCAGACTCCTGGGGCACCAGCTCCAGCATTTTATCAATGGAGCTTTCGGCCTGATCCAGCCAGGCATCCTTGTTTGTAGCTCCTGAGTTGTCCATAAAACTCATCATGATATAACACTGCGCCTCATAATAGAGAGGCAGCCACTCGGTGGTCTCCTTGTTGGCGATGGTGCTGAACTGGTTCGCCAGTGCCTGAAACTCTTCAATGGTCTGGCAGGTAGCGAAACCGGCAAGAGTTTCCCCCATTTTCTGCTCATACTTCTTATCTGCACCCATGGTGGTGAGGGTGATACAAATTGTACTGATTACTAGAATTGCTTTTTTCATGATGTTTGGTTTTTAATTGATCTTATCTAATTGATTCACTTTTCCATTTTTGGACAGGGTAATAAAACAGCCGAGCACAAAGAATCTTTTGGAGCCGGGCAGAATGGGCGCACTCTGATACACACCTTCACCGTCGGGAATGGTGGCATACTTGTGTCCAAACTCTTGCTCAAAGCCCAGCAGGTTGGATACTGAAAAGTAGAAAATGACATTCTGCTTGTACAGATAGCTCCAGTTTACATCCAGCGACTGATAGGGAACTGTTCTTTCATTGTTAAATATCTCTGAATTTGGGTTGTTGTAAGGTCGGGGTGACGAGAGCCTGTAGGTGGCCCCTGCCATGGATCGCAAGCGGTTGAACCAGTGTTTATACACCAGGGTCAGGTTGTGCTTGCTGGCAAAGTTGGGGACGGCCGCATAGGGATAGTTGTGATAATCGCGTTTGGCATTAATATAGGAATAGGAGATCCAGTACTCTCCCCCCGGGATGGATTTTCTGTCCCGCCAGAAAAGGTCGAGGCCATATGCATATCCATATCCCTTGTTGTTCAGGGAATGAATCTCATTTCCCTCTGTCCGATTGTATTTTACCAGGTTCTTATAGTCCTTATAGTAAAGCTCGGTTCGCAACACCCTTCTGTTTTCATTCAAAATGAAATTGAGGGTATAGTGGTCGGCCCTTTCGTAGTTCAATTCAGGCGTGTAAAGCAAGAACTCATCTTCAGGATCCTGGAAGAACCATCCGTAAGAGACCGATATCTGTCCTTTTTCATTGAGTTTGTAGGCGGCAGAGAAACGGGGAGCCAGGCTCACCTTTTTCAGATAGTCTGAATATTCTGCCCGTATACCCAGCCGGGTGACAAAGTTTTCGGAGGCATAAAACTCGCTTTCTAAAAATCCAGCCAGGGTATTGTTCCGAAAAGCCTGAGTTCCATCCATTGATTCAGGAGAGGGGAAAGCCACCCCATACCTCTTTGAGAACAGTTCGGTACCGGCAATAATCTTTGTCTTCTTATTGATGCGGTGCTTGAGGGTGGCCTTCACATGAGTCCCGTTCAGCTGTTCTTTAAGCTTCAAACTATCCACTCTTGCATCATCCACATTGTGGGTATAGGAAAAAGCGGTGGTTAGAATCCAGTCTTTAGAGATCTCCCCTATCCACGAACCATTGATAAAATAGTTGTCATTAACCAGGCTGTATGCGTAATCTGATTCAGGATTGTTGAGGTTCTCTTCAACAGTGGAAAGTTGCGACTGGTTGGCATTGGCATAGATCTTTAACATGCCCGATTTGCCGGTCTTTAACCTGAAACTGAGGTCACCTGACAGGCTCTGAGGCGCTTGCAACCAATTTCTGTACTGGGGAACCAACTTCATGTAAGGTCCCAGGTTTTCATATTTGATGTTGGCTGCGAGTGATGCATTTTCCCAGGTTTTTGTTCCACCAAGCTCTGCACCTACAGACAGGACTGATATATTGATCTGATCCTGAACTTCTAAGCTATTGGTTTGCAGGGAAAGGACTGAGGAAAGGGCCTGTCCGTATTCAGCAGAATAACCACCGGTGGAAAACATGGTGCCACTGAACATAAAAGGACTGAACCGACCCCTTACCGAGCTATTCGGAGAGGAGGAGCTGTAGGGGACATAGACCAGCGTACCGTCAATATAGGTTTTTGATTCGCGGCTGTCGCCTCCCTTAACAAATAGCTTCCCCGATTCTCCCACGGTGGTGGTCCCCGGAAGTGACTTTAAAGCTCCGAACACATCCCCCTGGGATCCGGCTGTGGTGACCATATCGATGGGACTCAGGGAAATGGATTTCTTTTTATCACCGGCCTCAAAGGTTCCAGCCGTGATGGTCGCTGCACTGAGCTCATTGAATGCTTCCTTCAGCTTAACTTCAGGAATCTGAAGGCTGCTTCCATCCAGAGTGAGTTCTGTTTCAAAAGATTCGAAACCAATGTATTCTATATGGAGTAGATGTTTGCCCGACTCGTCGGTAAGCAGCTCAAATGATCCGCCTGCAGAACTGGAGGTCCCGTCATAGGTGCCTTCCAGGTATATGTTGGCTCCAATCAGAGCTTCACCATGGGTATCGCTTACTTTGCCGGTGATGGTGGTTTGTGCCGAAATCTTTGTAGCCAGTAGAACAACCAGGAAACATAACATCAAACGCTTATTAAGGGACCATTTCATAGTGTTAAGATTTTATAACACTACAAATTTGCAGTGACAGACCCACTAGCGGAAAAAAGAGTGACCGAACTGTCGGAAAATCAGGATGAATTGTAGATTAAGCTCTAAAACTACTTTTTTGGACGCTTCTTTTTCTTCTTTTTACCCTTGATGAAGGCCTCTTCCTGATCGAGGAGTGACTGCCAGTCGTCGGCTTCCTCTTCATTTGAAGACTCAATGGTTTGAGAATAATCTGAACGCGAGATGGTAAGCTTTTGAATGGGTTTTCCCAACTGGTTTTCAATCTGCAAGAGCTGTTCTTTCTCCTCTTCACTGCAAAAGGATATGGCCTGTCCTTTCCGTGTCCCCCGACCGGTCCGTCCAACCCTGTGTACGTAGTGCTCCGGGCTTTCCGGCAGGTCGTAGTTTATAACATATTCCACATCGGGAACATCTATTCCCCTGGCGCTCACATCGGTGGCAATCAGTACCTTCAGGGTGCCCGTCCGGAAATCCTGCATGATCTGTTCCCGCTCCTGTTGTAATTTATCGCTATGGATGGCATTGGATATCACACCCACTCTCTCCATGGCCTTCTTTACCCGCTCGGCCCGCACACGTGTTCTCACAAAAACCAGGATCTTCTGATCTGGGTTGTCCTTGATGATGCGTTCCAGGAAGAAGCGTTTGTCATCCATCTCAATGGATGCCACCGCATGTTCAATGTTCTTTGCTACCGGATCCTTTGGTGATATCTGAATTCGTATGGGGTTTGTAACCAGGGAGTAAGCGATCTTCTTAATCTTTTCGTCAATGGTGGCGGAGAAAAAGAGGGTCTGGCGCTTTCGGGGAAGATGCTGCATCAAATCGCGGATGTCTTTGATAAAACCCAGGTCCAGCATGTGATCGGCTTCATCCAGGACAAGGATCTCTACCCTTTTTAAGTTAAGGGCTCCCTGACTAACCAGGTCAAACATCCTGCCAGGTGTGGCAATAAGTACATCCACCCCCTTGTTAAGTTGTTCAATCTGAGGATCCTGATCCACGCCCCCATGGATGGCGAAGGGAGTAATCCGAGTATGTTTACCCAGGGTTTTGAAAACAGTTTCTGTTTGCAGAGCCAGTTCATGGGTAGGCACCATCACCAGACATTTAACCCCATCAGGCCTTCCTTTGATCTTGCGTTCCTGCAAGGTATGAAGCACGGGTATGGCATAAGCAGCTGTCTTCCCGGTACCGGTTTGAGCAATGGCCAGCACATCCTCCCCCTTTAGAATGGGGGGTATGGACTTAAATTGAATGTCGGTGGGCTTTTTATAACCCAGCTTGGAAATGCTGGTCTTGATTCCTTCGGCAATGCGGTACTCTTCAAATTTCATGGAGCCTGAATAAAGTGCAAAGATAACACTAAACCATAAGTATTCATTTATTTGATTATCTTTGTGAAAATTTTCTTAGCCGACTTTCTAATAAGGCAGTAATTCCCAAATCCGGGACCCCTCTCTTTTTTTTCTGATTCAGCTAAGGCGGTGATCTCTTCGAAGTTCGCCTTAATCAATTAATTGCAGCCCAAATTAAGGCTGCTTAAAATCAATTTTATGAGTTATAGTAACAATCAACAACGCAGACAAAGAAACAATTCTTCACCGGTTAAATACAATGGCACCGGTACAATAAATAGAAACCGCAGTAATTCAAATACAGCAAAAAAGAAATCTACCCTCGATCCTTCCCTTCTGGTTAAAGAAGCGAATCATTCTGTGGTCGATAAAGTTTTTCAATCGGAACGTCAGATTAGCGACCTGCCCATCAGTGCAAAGCTTATTCAGGCTCTTGAAGCCAAAGGATACCAAAAGCCTACTGAGATTCAGGACAGAACCCTTGAAACCCTGCTGACAGGTCGCGACCTGCTTGGTATTGCACAGACAGGAACTGGAAAAACCGGGGCCTTCCTGGTCCCTATCATCGAACAGTTGCTTCACAACAGAGTTAATCCATATGCACTTGTAGTGGTACCCACCCGGGAGCTTGCCCTCCAGGTTGAAGAGGAGTTTAGGAGCATGGCCAAAGGATTGGGCCTTTACAGTGCCTGTTTTATTGGAGGTACCAACATAAACAACAATCTAAAGGCTCTTCAGAGAAATAGCCATGTAGTCATAGCCACACCAGGCAGGTTGCTCGATCTGACCGATCGGAAAGCCATCAACCTTGGTAAATTCAAGACCCTGGTCCTGGATGAATTTGATCGCATGCTGGATATGGGATTCATAAAGGATGTAAAAAGGATATTGGATGGAATGCCACAACGTACGCAAACCATGTTGTTCTCCGCAACCCTGGATAAGTCCCAACAATCCATGATCAATTCTATACTGAATGACCATGTCACTGTAAAAGTAAGTACAGGAGACAGTTCTGGCGATGCCATCGATCAGGAGGTTATACGCTTGAAGCCAGGAGAAGACAAATTCAAGATCCTGGCCAATATGTTGTCTGACCAGGAGTTCAAAAAGGTATTGTTGTTTGAAGAGACCAAGCACAGGGTCAGCCGGCTCTGTATGAAGCTGAACAAGTCTGGAATTCAGGCCGAGCAGATCCATGGAAACAAGAGTCAGAATGCCAGACAAAATGCACTGAAAGCCTTTAAACAGGGTCGTGTACAGGTACTGGTTGCCACCGATGTGGCTGCCCGCGGGCTTGATGTTTCAGATGTATCCCATGTGATTAACTACCAGGTGCCTCAAACCCATGACAGTTATATACACCGGATTGGCCGAACAGGTCGCGCCGGCAAAATTGGGAAGGCCTATACTTTTGTAGCCTGATTTATCCTTGTCTAACTGCCTCTACCCCTTCAATGGTGAGGGGCAGTGCTTTACCCAGAAGGCGTGAACCTTCCTCAGTGATTACAAAATCCTCTTCATTCCGGAGCCCGCTGAAGTCTTTGAATTTCTCAATCTCTGAGTAATTCAGGAAGGCTGAATGTCGGCTATCTGATTTCCAGAGATCGATCAGCTCGGGAATGAAGTAGATACCAGGTTCTACGGTGAGCACATAGCCGGGCTTCAACTCTTTTCCGAGGCGTAAGGATTTAAGTCCAAACTGTGTGGATTTGGGTACACCATCGTAGCCCACCCACTGTTCTCCCAGGTTCTCCATGTCGTGTATATCGAGGCCCATCATATGGCCGGTTCCACAGGGAAAAAAGAGGGCGTGGGCACCAGCTTCAATGGCCTCTTCGGTATTTCCACGGGTAAGACCAAAAGAGCGGAGTCCATCAAAAATGGTGCGACATGCCATCAGATGGGCTTCTTTAAATGCGGTGCCTGGTTTCAACATGCTTACAGCGGCCATGTGTGCATCCAGACTAATCTGATAGATCTCTTTTTGGAGGGGTGTAAACACAGGGTCCACCGGGAAAGTGCTGGATAGGTCGCCCGAATAGTGATTTTCGGTCTCAGCGCCTGCATCCAACAGAAACAGGTCTCCACTTTTGGTGATGTTCCCGTGGTAGTGGTTGTGCAGGGTTTGTCCATTGATGGTGGCGATAATGGGGAAAGCCATATTACCATTGGCTGCCAGGGCCACTTCAGCCACCTTTGCAGCCACTTCAGATTCCCGCATACCCGGTCGAAGAAAACGCATGGCTGCCAGGTGCATATCAGCAGTGAGCTCCACAGCTCTGTCTATCTCCTTAATCTCCTCTTCAGATTTGACCTCTCGCTGGGAGACCACGGCTCTGGTGAGTTCAAGCGAGGATTTCGATTCTATTTCCTGGTGTTTCACTCCCAGAAGATCGGTCAATTTTACCAGGATATCCGACCTATAGGGGTTCAAAAAATGAATGCTCCTTTTTTTCGAAAGAGCCTCTTCCAGGTAGGCAGGCAGTTCTGAGGAGGGTCTCACATCCTTCACCCCCACTTCCCCGCTCAAATAGTTAAGTTCAGGAAGTTTCCCGGTCCATACGATCATTTCAACGGTAAGCTCATCACCAAACAGAATGGATTCACCCGTATCTGCGTCAATGACTCCCACAAGCGAAGCCTGATTTAAGCCGAAGTAGTAAAGGAATGTGCTGTCCTGTCTGAAATGGTAAGTATTGTCGAAATAATTCATGGGGGCCTCTTCATTGCCCGGCAGCAGGATCACTCCGCTTGATACGGATGAAACAAGCTGCGCTCTTCTCTGGATGTAAGTTTCTTTTCTGAACATGGATACAAGATAGTAATTATTGCAGGATCATGGGATTGAATTATCTTTGGTCATGCACTCAAACGTATAATTAATTGTCATGAAATACGCCCTCACAATCCTGATTTCTGCCCTGCTCCTCTCCTGCTCTTCAAACACTGAAAACATCTATGAATGGAGAGGTGAAAACAGAGGAGGTATCTATCCCGATACGGGATTGCTTAAAGAGTGGCCCGAAGAGGGCCTTGAAGAAATCTGGAAGATAGACAGCCTTGGAAGGGGTTATGGTTCTCCTGTATTTGTGGAAGAACGCTTCTATATGACCGGTGAGGTGGATAGTATGGCCATACTCTATTGTTTCAACCTTCAGGGGGTGCAAATCTGGAAGACCACCCTGGGCAAGGAGTGGGTGACCACTTTTCCCGGCTCACGATCTGCCCCCACTCTGGTGGATGATCTGATTTATATAGGCTCAGGCATGGGTGATCTTTTCTGTCTGAATAAGGCGGATGGATCAAAAGTGTGGCACAAAGAGTTTAGCGATGATTTCGAAGGGATCTATCCCCTTCACGGGCATTCTGAGGCTGCGGTTGTACAGGGGGACCGCGTTTTTTGGACTCCCGGGGGTGAAACCTACAATGCGGTGGCCTTAAATCGATTTACGGGTGAACTGATCTGGTCCCATCCGGGTTTTGGTGAGCGTTCGGCCTACAATCCGGGTCAATTGATTGAGCTTCCCAATCGAGACATTTATGTCACATTTTCAGCCTATCACCTGATGGGTTTTGATGCGGAAAGCGGTGAATTGCTCTGGTCCCAGGAACAGGATAATTACCCTCCCGAAGGGAGAATACTGGGATATGGGGATACCCATGCCAATGCGGTATTGTACGACGCAGGTGCAATCTACTATGCAGCCGGGGATGGATTGTGTGGCATGAGACTGGACCTCTCAGAAGAGGGTAATGAGATTTCGGAAGTCTGGAGAAACCAGGGATTTGACAGTTTTATGGGTGGGATCGTAAAGATTGGCAATCACCTTTACGGGAGCGCCACCACCACGCAAAATTTAAGGTCGATCGATGCCACCACCGGGATCCTGACCGATTCTTTGAAAATCGGTCACGGCGCAGTGATAGCAGCCGATGAAATGCTCTATTATTACAACCAGCGAGGGGAGCTAAAGCTTATTCAATATGATGCAGGAAAACTGAAAGAGATCAGCTCTTTTAAAATCACCGGAGGCACCGGGCATCACTTCTCCCACCCTGTCATCTACCGGGGAGTATTGTATCAAAGGCGTGGTCAGAGTTTAATGGCTTACAACATCAGGGGATAACTACTCCTGCCAGGGAATCTTTCCAGAGCTCTGTATATGCTTCTGGAGTTGCTTCCTCAGATTAGCATATACCTCTGAGTCCGATGTCTCCAGAGGAGTTGTTTCATAGGGATCTGTTCCTACATTAAAGAATTGAAAGGCTTCATAGGGAGTGTTTTGCAGAATCTTATAGTCGCCCAGTCGCGCAGCATAGTAAGCCTGACCCCCATAGTGCCCCCCTTCGCGTCTTACCCAGTATAAATATCGTTCCGGAAGAAGCTGGCATTCCTCAAAGAGCGTGGAGCTGAGCGAACTTCCATCTACCTCATCAGGGATCTCTACCCCGGCCAGATCACAAAATGTGGGAAGCAGATCCATCAACAAAACCGGCTGGTGGATGGTACGTCCTTTTTCAATCTTTCCTTTCCAGGAAATAAAAGCAGGAACCCGTATCCCTCCCTCATACATGTCCTGTTTCCCGCCCCTGAGTTTTCCGTTGCTCTGTTCGTAACGGAGCGCTCCTCCATTGTCTGAGGTAAAAACAATTAGTGTATTCTTATCCATCCCTGTGGAGTGAAGGTATTCAAGTACTTTACCCACATTGTGATCCAGGTGCTCGATAAAGGCCACGTTCTTAGCCCTCTTTTCAGAAAGTCCGGGTTCCCTCTGCCTGACATTTTTCAGGAAATCCTCCGGAGGTTGAATGGGGAAATGGGGGGCATTGTAAGCCAGGTAAAGAAAGAAGGGTTGCTGTTTGGTTTGTCGCTCTTTCAGGTAATCCAACGACCATTGGGTAAAAAGATCAGTGGCATGACCTTCCGGATCAATTACCTCTCTGTTTAGCCGCATCCAGTTCTTACCGCCCCGCAGGTGGGTCCAGTAGTCGTCCATCATGTCGCCCAGGAATCCTTTGAAGTAGTCAAATCCCCTGTCGTTGGGAATGTTAGGTGATTCGAAGCCAAGATGCCATTTGCCCACCATGGCCGTGTGATAGCCTCCCTCTCTGAGGAGGGAGGGAATAAGTGTAGCCTTTGGGTCCAGGTGGCCCCAGCTGTTATCTTCAAACTGGCGGATTACGCCGGGTACCCCTACCAGGTCGGGAAACTTTCCCGTCAGAAGCGAAGCCCTGCTTGGAGAGCAGACCGTACAATTGGCATAAAACTGGGTAAAGGTGATGCCCTCATTGGCCAGCTGGTCGATATGTGGGGTTTTCATATCCTCTGCACCCATACAGGAGAGGTCGCCATACCCCAGATCATCCACCAGGATGCAAAGGATATTCACCGGTTTATCTGTGCCTGCTTGTGCAAAGAGGAAACTGGAGTTTAGTGTTGTAAAAAGTAGCCATACCCCGATATTTACTTTCATATTAGAGATGTGTATTAGAGTTTAGGACCAGATTCATATACTCCTCCAGGTGGTTTTCGTATAGCTCGCGGGGAGTGCAATCATGCCTGGAACATAGCCAAGCTGCGTATCCTACAGCGGCCCCCATCTGGCCGGTGGTTCGCATCACCCTGGGACCTCCCAGTCCCACATGGCTGCAACTAAAGCACCTTCCAGCCATAAAGAGGTTGTCCAGATTTTTTGAATAGAGCGACCTGTATGGAATGTAGTAGCGATTGGCCTGATAAAACATGGCTTCAGAGAGGAAATTGGGTTTGGATTCATCCAGGCTCTTTTGCGGATAGTGAACATCAACAGCCCGGACCTCCGCCACCACCGAATCGGGAAAGGAGCGTGATTCCCTCATGTCATTAAAAGTATAGATGTAATCTCCCATCAGGCGTCTGGATTCTCTTTTCCCAAGCAAGTATGAAACCCACTCCAACTTTAAATTCTCAGTTCCGGGTCTCTTTTTTTCATTGTAGAATGATCCATAGATGGCTTTCAGCATATGATCGCGTATCTGCTCAGCATGATTTACCTGGTGCCAGGTGTCGCTGATCATTTCCCATTGCCAGGTACCTGAGCTGGCCGCATACGTTTCAACAACCGGCATGGCCCAGGGAACTTCGGGAAATTCCTGGGCCGAATCGGCTTCATAGCTACGCCATAAAACAGATGCACCCAGCACCCTGTTGTCTGCGCTGTCGGGACTCCAGAGTTCGCCATACTTCTCCCACACTTCGCTAAATGTAGCCGAGGATTCCCTTCCATAAGCGTACTCGGCCCCGGCCCAGAACCCAATCCATCCATCGCCTGTGCAGTCCACAAAGTAGGAAGCCTCAAAGCGGATTTGTTCGCCTGTAGAGGTATGTCGGGCATCCACAGAAGTAACTTTTTGCTCTGAGGTTTGGGCATCATAGGCCCTGTAGTTAAGGAAGGTATGAATATTGGAGTAGCCTTCCATGTGGCGATGTCGTTTTGCCTCATCCTCCACAGACCTGGGTGAGCCGTTGGGATAGTGCTCTGTGTCGAGCATCTTTAAAATCCTTTCAAAATGTCCGTATATACCCAGGGTATGCACCCTGATTTCGCTGCTGGCATTTCCTCCCAGTACAGGTCGGTCGTGTATCAGGGCCACCTTTAGCCCCTGTTCGGCCGCAGCTATGGAAGCGGCACATCCGGCTATACCTCCTCCCACCACCACCAGGTCAAAGTCCATGGTTTTTTCTGGTGTAGATAGGCTATTTGTCAGTTGATTCCTGAGATCAGGAAGATACCTGGAATCATTGGTGGGCGTCCTGTATCTGTTGCAGAAATAGATCGCATCGCAGCGTCCATTGAACCCGGTAAGGTCTTCCAGTTCTAAGCGGACCGATTCCTTATCCAATCTTATCTTACCCGCATAATTCCACCCCCAGCCCTTAAAGTGGCCCATGGTTTTTTCGAGCTTTTCCCCATTCAGCCATATATTGAAGCGGCCGGGTGGATCCCAGTGTCCCGGAGCCCAATCGGTGGTCCGTGCCCATACATGGAAAGTACCGGTAGAAGGGAATTCTACCATAGTTACTGCATTTCCCACAGCTTCACCCATTCCATGGGCCATCAGATAGGGTGAACCCACCTGTTCCACAAATTGCGGATCCACCACCCATCCTCCTTTGTCCTCAAAACTTTCACACTCTACAAATAACTCCTTTTTACAAGCTGTGAGCCAGGTTGTAAGTACAAGCAACATCCATAAAATCTGACTATTTTGAGGGGAGTATTTCATATAAAGCTATTTCATCGAACTAGCTTGTAATCACCTGTCAATAATAGTGTGGGAGGTGTATCTTCTTCGATTTCGGGGAATCTTCCTACTTCGGCATAGAAGTGATTGTCGCCGTGGTCATCATTTACACTGCTCACCTCTCCCACCAGCACCTTTCCTTTTCCGGGCTGACCATAAAATTTATGATAGAGACCCTGGCAAAGAGAAATGCTTTCACCCGGCTCTAGCTTGATCAATACCCCCGCCTGCAGCCTCTTTTTAATGCCATCGACGCTTACTTCGAATGCATGGTCAGCCAATCCTTTATCCCCATCAGATGGGTAGAGCTGCATCATCAAATTCCCCCCTCCCCTGTTGATGATATCTTCCATTTTGGAGCGGTGAAAATGCATAGGTGTGATCTGCCCTTCACCCACGATCATGATCTTTTCCGCATAGGGTTTCCTGTCCCGTTTAAGGTTCCCATTCCGCAGGGTGAATAGAATCAAGCCAACCTCACTGAAATGACCCGATCCAAAATCGGTCAGATCCCATCCCAGCTCATTTTCAAATATTTCCTCACAAAAAGCCCTGTTTTCCTTCCAGGTTTCCAAAGGCCAATATGCCCATGGAGGCAATTTGAAGTTCATCTCTTCAAAAAAATCCAATGCTTCCTTGATTAACAGATTGATTTCCGATCTTCTCATGATTGAGAAACCAAGTTATCAAAAATTAAGTAGATTTGAATGAATGCGAAAAAATAACATGATGAACCTTCACCATCCCTTATCTACCCTGTTTATTTTAATGTTTTGCCTCCACAGCCTGGCCGGTCAAGATACGGAAATAACCTACCTCTCAGGCAGAGGATTCGATCAGCCGGTAGAATGGGAATTCTACTGTTCTGAAGGGAGGAAGAGTGGATCATGGACCCGCATTCAGGTACCCAGCTGTTGGGAGCAGGAGGGATTTGGGCAATACAATTATGGCCATGATCCTTTCGATAACAGGTTGAAAGAGGAGGGGCACTACAGAACCTCCTTTGATGCCCCCAAAACATGGAAAGGACGGCATATAGAGATTGTTTTTGAGGGAGTTATGACCGATGCGCGTGTTCTGGTGAACGGAAAACAGGCAGGGGAAATACACCAGGGGGCTTTCTACCCCTTCAGTTATGATATATCCACAATCCTGAACTATGGAAAAGAAAATGTTCTGGAGGTTTTTGTAAAGAAGTTTTCTGATAATATGACTGTCAACCAGGCTGAACGCAAAGCAGATTACTGGATTTTCGGGGGCATCTTCAGACCCGTATATCTTGAAGTAAAACCCAAAGAACATATCCGTCGAGTGGCCATTGATGCCCGTGCAGATGGCACCTTCTATTCTGATATTTATCTCTCCGGAATGCGGAAGGCAGGGAAAATCAATGTGTCAATCACGGATAAAAATGGCATAGAACAGGCCAGATTTGAAACAGCTGTGGAAGCGCAAACAAAGCAGTTCAGGCTGGAAGGCCAAATGCTTAATCCTGAATTGTGGAGTCCCGAATTCCCCCATCTTTATACGGCCAGGTTTAAGCTCCTGGATCCATCCGGAAAAACAGCTCATTCCATCTCAAAGAGAATAGGATTTCGCACTGTGGATGTTCGAGAGCAGGACGGGATCTACGTAAATGATAAGAGGATCAAATATAAGGGTGTATGCAGACACACTTTTCATCCCGATCACGGCCGAACCTCCAGCAAAGCATTCAGCATAGAGGTCGTGAACCTGTTGAAGGATATGAATATGAATGCGGTTCGTATGTCTCATTACCCCCCTGACAGGCATTTTCTGGATGTTTGCGATTCCCTGGGACTCTTTGTGCTTGATGAGCTTGCAGGATGGCAAAAGCCCTCCTACGATTCGGTGGCAGGTCGAAAATTACTCCGGGAGATGATTGCCCGGGATGTGAATCATCCCAGCATTGTGATGTGGGACAATGGCAATGAAGGGGGATGGAATAGCGCGTATGACAAGGACTTCAAAGAGTTGGATATCCAGAAGCGGGAGGTCTTGCACCCCTGGGCAGTTTTTGAGAAGACCAATACGGCCCATTATGTAGAGTATGATTACCTGGCCATGGATCATTTTTCTCCCCGAAAGATTTTTTTCCCCACTGAGGTGATTCACGGTCTTTATGATGGAGGCCATGGAGCCGGGCTGGAGGATTTCTGGCTTCGCATGTGGGAGCATCCCTTAAGCGCGGGTTGTTTTCTCTGGGTATTTGCCGACGAAGCCATCAAACGCACTGACACGGGTGAGTTAGATTCAGATGGGAACCATGCGCCTGATGGAATTCTGGGACCATACCATGAAAAAGAGGGCAGTTTTTACAGCATCAGGGAGTTGTGGTCCCCCGTATACTTTGAGAAACGCTACATCACCCCCCAGTTTAATGGTAAATTTAGAATACAGAACAGATACCACGATACCCACCTGGATCAATGTACGTTCAGGTATAACTGGATCAAACTCCAGGGGCCGTCTGACAAGGGGATCATTGATCCGGATTGGATCGAATCGGGACAGATTCTGGATTTCGGAATTCCTGATGTGGAGAACCTTTCGCCAGGTCAGTATGGCACGCTCAGTGTTCCCCTGTTCGACGACTGGCGCGAGGCTGATGTTCTCTATCTGGAGGCTACAGATCCCCATGGCAGGCTTATTCACAGATGGAGCTGGCCTGTGAAATCTCCGGCAGAGACCACCTTTGAATTCGCTTCCTCAGACAAGAGCGATCAGGTGGCCGTTTCCGAATCAGATCAGACCATTACCCTGACTTCCGGAGGTATCTCCTTAGAAGTGTCAAAGCGCAATGGCTTGTTACAAAAGATTGTATCAGAGGGATCTGTTATTCCCTTATCAAACGGGCCTCATTTTAGGAATGAAGATCCTGCACTTGTAGCCTTCAGACATTTTGAGGAAGGGGGCTCGCATCATCTGGTGGCCGATTACGGCAAAGCCGGCGCACTTGAATGGGTGATGCATCCCGGAGGATTGGTGGACATGAATTTAAGCTACCAGCCTGACGGCGGCCGGATTCCATATACGGGTGCCCACTTTAACTACCCCGAAGCGCAAATAGCCTCGGTGAAGTACCTGGGCAATGGTCCCTACCGTGTCTGGAAAAACCGGATGGCAGGTGGCACATTTAATGTTTGGGAAAAGCCCTATAACAATACCGTCACCGGCCACTCGGGATTTGAATATCCTGAATTTAAGGGCTATTACTCCAATCTTTACTGGGTAAATTTCTCCTCAAAAAGTGGACAGGAATTTAAAGTTTTTTGCAAAACCGAGGATCTTTTCCTTCGATTGTTTAGCCCTGAAGAATCTCCGAACCCGGCCAGGACCGCGGTTGAACATCCTGCAGGAGATATCTCATTTATGATGGGAATCCCTGCCATTGGAACCAAATTCAAAGATGCAGCCCAGCTTGGTCCACACTCCAAAGACTATTATTACACCCCTAAGCGCGTGGAGGGAGGAGCATTGCAAATTGAATTGACTTTTGACTTTAAATAATTGCATTTACTTGTACTAAAACATATTTGACATGAAATTTTTGTTTTTACTACTATTCATTTCAGGACTGGGAATCGTTTCCTGTAAGCCAAAGGCCGAAACTGCAAAACCCAACGTAGTGATCATCTTTCTGGATGATTCGGGGTGGGCTGATTTTGAGCCTTTTGGGGAGAAGGCCATTGAAACTCCCAATGTTACCCAAATGGCTGCAGAAGGAACAGCTTTTCATAATTTCTATGTTCCCCAGGCCGTTTGTTCCGCCTCCAGATCTGCCTTATTGAGCGGGTGTTTCCCCGGACGAACCAAGGTATTTGGAGCTCATGGGCCCAATGCATGGGGTCTGGATACCACCTTTGCCACCATGGGTGAAGTATTCAGTCAGGCTGGATATGCCACCGCGGCCTTTGGAAAATGGCACTGTGGAGATCAACCCGAAACCCGATCCCATGCACGTGGTTTTGATGAGACCTGTGGATTGATGTATTCCAATGACATGTGGAGGCACCACCCCGAAAGTCCGGAGTACTGGGGACAGTGGCCACTTCAATACTGGGAAAATGGAGAAGTTACTATTCCTGATGTGGATAAACCCGATCAAAAGAACCTGACCCGATGGTATACCGAACACGCCGTCGATTTTATCCATAAAAACCAGGATCATCCCTTCTTTCTTTATTTACCCCATAGCATGCCGCATGTTCCTCTCTTCTGTAGTGAAGAGTTCGAAGGCAAGTCGGGCTTAGGCCTGTATTGGGATGTAATGCTCGAGATCGACTGGAGTGTGGGGCAAATTAATAAGGCGCTGAAAGAGAATGGGATTGACCGGAATACCATCGTGATTTTCACCTCCGACAACGGCCCATGGATCTCCTATGGCAACCATGCAGGCACTACTCCGTTCAGAGAAGCCAAGGGTACAAGTTTTGATGGGGGGGTGCGCTCCGCTTGTATTATGAAGATGCCTGGTCAGATTGGCGAGGGCCAAATATCGGCAAGCACCCTGGGCACAGTGGATCTCCTCCCTACCCTCTGTAAGCTGGCTGGTATCCCATTACCTGAAAATGAGATAGATGGCGAAAATGTCTGGGATCTGATCACAGGTGTGGAGGGAGCTAAAAACCCCCATGCGTACTATGCCTTTTCCAACGGTCGAAACTTTGAAGGGGTAATGAGTGGCGATGGAAAATGGAAGCTGCATCTTCCCCATGAATACAGGACCCTGGAAACTCCCGGAAGTGATGGATTGGCTGGTAAATATTCCCAGTCAAAGATTGATACCGCCCTGTTTAATATGGAACAGGATCCCTTTGAGACCACCAATGTATTAGAGAAGTTCCCGGATGTTGCCACCCAATTAATTGATCTGGCGAAAAAGCACAAAGCAGAGTTTTATTCCACAGCTTCTAATTCTCAATAAAACCCAGGCTTTTCAGAAAGTCATCCACCTGGTCAAATGCCTGCTGCTGAATCTCCTGATCGGGTTTGGGCCATCCATTGTCAGGCATATAGCTGGGTGTAAAAAGGTGACCGACCCCATCATAGATATGTAGCTCACAGCGATTCCCGTGTGTTGTCATCTCGTCTTTGAAGCTTTGGACACCATCCAGCGGGGTTACTGTATCATCCCTTCCCTGAACAATGATGGTGGGAGGCAACCCACTTCTCACATGTTCTACAGGATTCACCTCTTCCACACGGGCCTTGTTGCCAAATACATTAAAGCTCCAGTATTTCCAGCCTTCACCTTTTGGAAGAGAAACTGCCGGAGATACAAGGGCCAGCGCATCAGGTATGGATGTATATTGGGATTCTGGATCTGTCTCAGGAAAGATCGCTGCAGAAGAAATTAAGTGGGCACCTGCTGACCATCCATAACCTGTGATCTTTTCAGGATCCAGATGTAGGGAATCGGCATTTTGCCTCATCCAAATGACCAGATCTCTGGCATCGTCCATGGATTCTACAGCTGTAATGTCGTGCTCATTGGTAAGCCTGTACTGGGCTGCCACAGCCACCATTCCGTGGTCTGCAAAATGCTTCGCCCTGCCAAAGGCCCAGGATGGATTGCCACCGTTCCAGCCCCCTCCATGAAAGATAACGATGGCCGGAGATCTCTCATTGGGTGGAGTTTGTGTTTGAAAAACATGGGCTTCCAGCTTAAACCCGTCAGTACTTTTATAAATTTTCACGGTATGGTCTTCCCTGGCATCTTTAATGGATTGAATGCTTTCGTCAATTACATCACTGTAGGCGTCTGTTTGCACCGATGCATAAAACTGATCCAGGTAAGGTTGTGCATTGGCATATCCCTGCTTCTCAATATGCGCTTTCAAAAATTCAGATTTCCAACGATCCTCCAACTCCTGATTTTCAAAAGAGTTGCTAATTGTGCTGAAAATATGGTTCATTTTTCTCAGGTCATAATGCCTTTGAGAGCTTTCCTTTTGAGTAAGCCGATCGGCCTTTGCTTCAATCCAGGCCTTCGTGTAACTGGCGTACCCGGGCAAATCGGAATAGCTTAAATGGTCCACATTGCTATCCTTGAGGTATTCCCAGCTTGTTTGGCTTAACTCAATGAGGACAGGAGGAAACTGCAGATACCTTTTAGGGTAGCGAAGGATAAGCGCATTAAAGGCATAGTTGATCTCAGCTGTCCAGACATCCACAAATTCAGAGGAGAGGGAATAGGCCCGGTCAGCTTCATTTGCATGCTCAAAATAGAGGTTTTTTAATGAATCGATGGTCGAAATGTATGCGATTTGATCCAGACTGTGCATTCGCATCCAGTTTTCATTAAAAAACCGGTCTATTTCTTCTCCGAGGGTCAGCGTGGTGAGCAGATAGGCATTGGAGAACTCATCGTCACCCTCATATTTGAGTAATTCCGGACTTTGATCAGGGATGGAAATACGGACATGGCTTTGAGGCATTAAGAAAAGGGTCCATTCCAGATTGCCATAGGCTAAATCCAGCAATTGGGGTCGTTCCGCCGCCATTTCATAGCTGAAATCTCCCTCCGGGGAGACTTCAACTGTCATGCCGTCTATGATTAAGGGCGCCTCAATGGGATTGCTTATGGTACCTGTGATTTGAGCAATTTCCGCTTTTGGATTGCAACTCAAGAGCAGAAGCGCCATTAAGCACAGCAGGCCGGACCTGAGATATTTCATTAAGCTAAATTAGGCCATCAGGCCAGGTGAATACCACTGTTCCAACCATCCCGGTAGGACGACTGCATCCATGCCAGGTTTTTCCCATGGTAGAAGGGCTGCAATGCCAATCTCAACTCCTCCATTTTCTGAGGCTCAAGGGGTTCGAAGTTTCGGAGGATCTTCAGGTTGGAATTCAGAACGTCCATGCTGTCGATACCAACATTGATCATGTGAAACTCCTTTAGCGTCAGGGCATAATTTACAAGATCGCTGGCAGCCAGTCCATCTACTGTCTCACGTGGACGGATTACCTTCATGGCCACCACACCCATCCCTTTCTTCATGGCAAAAGGGGCAGGTAACTCTTCGAACTTCTCTGTCCCTTGTTTTGACTGGTGGTTCAGGGCCATCATCATCACATCAAAATCATAAAGTTCAGCTGCCCGCTTCATTCCTTCGGCTGTGGTATGGCCTGTAAATCCAATGTGTTTAATGATTCCCTCGCTTTTATACTGGTGGAGAACCTCCAGCACCTTACCCTTTTCTCCCAGTTGTTCGGCATCCTCCACCGAAGTGATGGAATGAATATGCAATAGGTCGAGGTGGTCGGTCCCCAGCCTCTTGAGGCTCTGATCTATGCTCTTCTTGGCTTCCTCTGCATCTCTATCTCCGGTTTTAGAGACCAAAAAAACCTTTGACCTGTGATTCTTCAGGATCTTGCCTATTCGCTCTTCACTGGAGATCTGATCATTTCCATAGCTGGAAGCAGTATCCCAGTAATAGAGTCCCTGGCTCAGGGCATATTCCAGGATCTCAAGTGCTTTATGATCTTCCTTAATGGTCATCCAACGGCTCCCGCAACCAAATCCCATTAGGGGAACCTCTGCTCCTGTATTGCCAAGTTTTACGGTGGGTAGTCCTTTGGAATTGTAAGGTGATGTACCAGCACATCCAGCTGCAGGAGCTATGGCCATAGCAGCTGCAGCAACGGCAGTGGTCTGTACAAATTCCCGACGGGTGATTTTTTTGGTCATGGTCTATCTTTTTTAACTAAGTTGGTCTTTTCCCGGGCAAGATAACCATAAACCTCCATCCAGTCAAGCCGTGAGCATGCCAGGCTCTTTCCACCCGGCATCAGGTCAGTAAATCCAATCTCCTCCACTTTAGAAAGATCAGGATCCAGGATTGGTTTCTGTTCTGTGATGGTATTCATATCAATGCTGTACCAGTGAATATCGGCCAGGATAAACTCTTTTATGCGCCAGTCTGATGAGGCCGGATCTCCCTCCTTGCTGACCAGCCAGGTACCATCTGCAAGCTTGATAAGCAAATGAAGCTCCCTGAATCCAATTTGTTTGGATCTCCATTTCACCTTTGCGTAGCGGGATAAATCAACCAGGTGGTCTTTGTGCTTCAGTGTGACAGCCCAGTTTCCGGTGCACAAACCAGACCAGATATAATAGGGATCGTCTGCGGGTGTATCGTGGTGGCTTTTTTTAATGCTGTCTTTACCCGGTCCATACAATCCCACAATCAGGGATGGATTGTTTACATGTTTCTGATTCAAAGGTATTTCAGCAGGTATCTCTTTCCAATCCTCCCGAAAAAAAAGTCCGGGTCTGTAATTTGAATCCTGAGCCATGCTCATTTCCTGAGAGATAAAAACAGCCAGAAGGATCAGTGCTGCATACTTAAGGTGTTTCATAATGATCTATTTAAAAATTCCATTGCTTACAAATGCGATTTTTTTACTGTCGGGCGACCAGCTGGGTACATTTATGCTCCCCTGTCCCCCATAAAGGTAGCCGATTACCCTGGGTTTTTTCTCCTCCACCGACATAAGCCTGAGATAAACCCTTTTATAGAATGGATGAGAATCTGCCTGCACTTCCGGTGGATAGGAGATAAAGACAATCCATTTGTTATCAGGGGAGATGTGTGGGAACCAATCCTGGTATTCATCAAAGGTAAGCTGAACCTGGTTTTTTCCATCTGTATCCATGCGCCATAGCTGCATGGTACCGGTCCTGGTGGAGTTAAAGTAGATATATTTTCCATCGGGACTGTATTCCGGACCGTCATCCAGGGTGGCAAGATGGGTTAATTGCTCCTCCTCACCTCCTTCCACAGGAATCCGGTAGATATTATAAATACCGTTGCGGCCTCCTGTGTATGTGAGGTATTTGCCATCTACAGACCAGCCATGAAGATAGGAAGGGCTCAATGGGGTTACTCTTTTGGGGACTCCCCCCTCCAGGGGAAGGGTATAGACTACCGACTGACCGTTGTCCTCTTCCGTATGATGACTGATGGCCATCTGTTTTCCATCAAATGAGATCACATGATCGTTGTTGTTGTTATTGGCAAAATCTGTATCCAAAACTTTTGATTCACCCATGGTCAGATCAAATTCATAAAGCAGACCATCGGAATTGTAGATAAGCGTTTGGCCGTCCGGGGTCCAGTTGGGAGCCTGCCAGGATCCGGGAGCACCAGCCAGAATTTTTCTGTGTCCGGTCTCTACATCCATCACCTCCAGCAGACTGCCAAGGTACTGCTCATAAGGAATCAGGTCATCTGGAGCTGTTTCAAAAATCCGAACATTGGAAAACCTTGCGCTCTCCACCACCTCATCGTTATGTGCACATAAAAAAAGTCCAGCCTGCAGATGACCCTCAAGGGAGAGATTTAGGCTTTGTATCTCATATAATTCTCCAAAATGGGCCACCGACATGGTGAATTTTTCGCCCTTCTTTTCAAGCTGAAGGACATTTGGACCTGACTGTATAAACTTCAGTTCCTCCATATCCTCCCCCGCCTTACTCCTGTATTGCAGGGCGGTAAGCCCATCCCCATGTATCACGCAGCTCACATGTGCAGCATCAGAGCTTAAGCCACTTCTGACCATCAGTCCGGCTTTCCTGTGAGGATCGGTCCCCTTACCCAGAAATTCCAATTGTGCCTGGATGATAAAATCACCCTCCATATCTTTCCACAGGTAGGAGAAATTATCTTCGGCAAACCAGATATTTTTTCCCGAGCCACTCAGGGTATACTCCTGGAGGGGTTCATTATATAAAGCTTCTCCGGCTATCGATGGGGCTCCCACATCGTTTAGATAATCAAAGAAACCAGTTTTTGGACCCTGAAACTGGGCCATCAGGATAGAGCTTGTTGTCATCATCATCAAAATTGGTAAACTAAGCAGCTTTTTCATTGGAAAGTATATTTGTTAATCAGGTTGTATTTTCTATTCTATCTCGTCAGGTACAGCTACCCTGTATGTGATGCCCTGGGTGGTGGCCCTGTAAAATTTCAAGGTTTTTTTATCCAGAAAAGAGAAAAAGGAAGGAATGACCACTGAGCGGCCAAAAGCCTCAGCCAAAGAGGTGATGTTCTGTTCTTTTTGCCATTGCATAATGGCTTCATTGGCATCGGTTTTCAATCGTTTCTGTACACTCTCTTTCACTTCCCTGATGCCCTTATAGGCATCCTCCAGTTCATCCCGAAAGGAGTTGATGGCCTCCTGTTCACTTACCATTCCAATTTTCCGGGATTCCATGCTAAAATGGAGATTCAGATCGATCTCCTCCACCTGGTAGTTTTTCTGAAGTATTTTATAAAAGATGCCCAATTCCTTTTCAGCGGATATCTCTAACAGAGGAGCAATAAACTGAAAGGAGAGAATAAAGACCAGATACTTATCAGAATTCAGTTCTCCATGTTTAGCTTCAAGCAATCCGGTATTTAAATAATGCAGGAAATCCTTTATAAACGCCTCCTTTTTTGTGGGGGAAAAGTAGTGTTCCAGGGGAGGTCTGTGCTCCTCTTCCTGAGAAGAGAGAGACAAAATTTCATCGATGGTTACCGAGCGTAAGCGATGTTCCGGTCGAGGTTCTGGTTGTAAGGAAAAACGCATGATCTTTATTAAAATATATGTCTTACCAATGTAGAAATTATTCTGCTCAGTTGGTAAACTTTATATTTTCAACCTGATATTAACTTTACCCAATAAACCGGTAAGCTGTATAATCAGAAGTGAGAATACCAGCGATTTAATGATTCCCACCCCACCGGTGGTTAGTGCAGCCGGCAGAACCAGACTGGACAATGTCATCAGCGCATATACATAATAAGGAACCAGGTAGCAGGTAAGTGTACTATAACCCGCGGGTTTGATTACATCAGCCCATTTTGTAATTCCCATTTTGTCTGAGATCAGATAGAGTAAGGCAAATCCGATGGCGGTGATCCCTGCGCAGATGGCAGTCCATGAGGGTGTCGCCTGGATTTTTGATATTCCCCATACCGGCCTGGTGAGAAATCCAAATATCATCAATAGCAGGGCGAAACCCAGCAGCATGGGCACCAGGTAATTCATTTTCCCCTTCTCCTGGAACCTGATCATCAGGGTTGTAACCAGCACACCACACATCACGCTGGCATAATTGGAGGCGCTTACCACAAGTTTGATGGATGAAGCAAAAGGAGTGGTAAACTCATTGATGTTCAACAAGAAGAGGAGTAAAAGAACTCCTGCAATCCACCCCGGACGGTTACCCAGCAAGAGGTATACCAACGCGCTCAGGAGGTAGCCCCAGCCAATTAATCCCAGGATCCCCCACCAGTGCACACGCATCCAGTGATAATCGCCTTCACCCCGACCCACGTAGATGATGGCCAGGAAGAGCAGGATTGCCCAGCCCAATCCCTTCATGACCCAGGGTGGAATCTTTCCAAAAACCTTCTCCCTGTAGATGTTCCAAATGAGGAAGAAGGCGAGAGTCATCAGTATCTGATAAACAGACTTGCTCATCACCAATTGCTCCCTATCTATGTTTTCCAGGTTAACCATAAACACTCCCATGATAAGCAGTGCAAGGGTTCTTTCAAGGATGTGTTTTACCACCACTGTCTTTGAATCGCCTTTTTTAAACCTGGCCCTTATGGCATGAGGAATGGAGAGACCCACAATAAACAGAAAAGCCGGAAAAACCACATCCGCCAATCCCATTCCATCCACATCGGCGGCTTTATGTCCCAGCCACTCAGGGATATCGGAAAGGGTCCATAGGTCGTTTACAAAGATCATCAGCAGCATGGTAAGTGCCCTGAGAATGTCAATGGATTTCAGTCGTATGGCTGGCATATTCAGTTTTTGTAGAAGTCCATAATTGCTTTAAGGCTACCTATCTGACCGGTGGTGTCGGCACCGGGTTCCTCAGAATAATACTGATCCAGAAATGTGCTCGCCGGGCTCCACACGGTTTGCATAAACCCAAAATAGTGGTCCTTGACCCTTTCCACACTGTTGGAACGAAAAGAATCCATCATTTTAAGCTGTTCCCTGGTAATCTCCGGCGTACGCCATGGACAGGTAATAACCCTGAATCCCTTCAATGCAAACAGCGCCGCAGTGGGATCGGCCCTTTCATAGTGCCAGTCGCAGATCACCACCTCTTTTGAGATTTTATCTATGGCCCGGTGGGTATCATTTTCACTGGCCTCCCACATCCCCAGTCCGGAGGTGGTTCCATCGATAAGCCTGTCTCCCCATATCCATAATTCCTGTTGATTTCCAGCCAGGTGGTCTGCAATCTTGTTCACCTCTCCTGCAAACAGTTTAGACTTATCCAGTCCCTGACAACGTGGGCATTCATCTTCCCCAATATAGAAGACCTCATCCATGCCTGCATGAAAGGCATCTGCTTCAAAAACCTCCATGATCTCATCTACAAGGGCAAAGACCACCCCATGTACTTCCGGATGCAAAGGGCAATAGCTTTTGCAATAGAGTCCATCCTCGTTGGGCCATTTATATTCTTCAGGCAGCTTTACCGATGGATTTTCATCAAACTGCGGGTATTCTGAGAGAAGGTTCCCCATGGTGGTATGCCAGGATTGGTGACCAAGCAGATTGACCTGTGGGATGAGTCTGATTCCCAGGGTTTGTGCTGCAGAAACAAGCCTTTTAACATCCCTCTCCGTGAGTGGATTTTCATCCCTCAGATTGGGGTAGGATAAATAAGCATAGTTGTAATCTACCCTGAGAACCAGGGTGTTAATTCCCCCTGGTGCCAGCTCCTCTTCCATAAAGGAGATAAACTGATCCAGGCGTTCGGCTCGGGGTGCAGCCAGGCATAAACCGATTACCGGGGGAGGATCGAGGGGAGGACTTGAGACAGGAAGGAGGGCAGCATCCATAAAACAAAGAGGATTTTTTTCATAGTTTAGTTGTATTGTTTGGAGTATTCAAGAGGGGAAATACCAAATTGTTCTTTGAAACATTTGGCAAAATAGGAAAGATTCCCGAAACCAACCTCAAAAGCCACATGGGTAACGCTGCCTTTTTGTTGCTCCAACAATTTACTTGCACGCTTCAGCCGCAGGTACCTTATAAATCTGCTTGGCGATAATCCGGTCAGGGCATATAGTTTCCTGTAGAGCTGTGCATGGCTCATTCCAGATTTTTCCCGTAGACCTTTGACATCAAATTCAAAATCGGACAGGTGGTCTTCTACAATTCCTATAACCTTTCGAATAAATACAAGGTCATATGAATTCAGGGGAATATCTTCTGTTAGAATATCCACATGTCGACTGTATCGCTCCCTGAGCATGTTTCTTTGCTGAATCAGGTTCTGCACCCTTTCAGAGAAAGTCTAAGATCCAGCAATTGATTTACCAGACTCAGCAGGCGCTGGCTGTTTCTATGAATGATTTCCAATTTTCTTAATTCCGGATCTCCCTGACTCCTTGGTGCAATTATTTCTTCCAGAGGACTTATTATAAGTGTTAAGGGTGTTCTGAACTCATGGGAAATATTGGCAAAGAACCTGGTCTTCATGCGATCCATCTCCATGATGTGCTGGTCCTTTTCTTCTATGTCGCGGGTCCTTTGCTTAACCAGCTGCTCAAGAACCTCCCTGTCTTTTAGCAGCTTCCAGGTTCTCCAACGAATAATAGCCAGAACAAGCGAAATGAACAGTATCACATAGAAAACAGTGGCCAGAATACTTCTTGACCAGGGTGGGTGGATGAGGATATCCAGTGAGGTTCCTTCGGTATTCCAGACTCCTTCATTGTTGGATCCCGTGACCCAGAAGGTATATTTTCCAGGTTTCAGGTTTGTGTAGGAGGCAATCCTCCGAGTTCCTGCTAAAACAGTATCAGGATCGAGACCCATCATTCGATACCGATACTTGTTTTTATGGCTGTTGGTATAGTTGAGAGAAGCAAAATCAAAGGTCAGGAAGTTTTCATCGTGCTCCAGTTCCAGTTTGCCTTCAAAACCTGGCATCATGGGTTTCTCAAAAAGATGAATTTTGGAAATGACCACCGGGGGAATATATTTGTTAAAGATGCTGTCGGGATGAAAAAAGGTAATGCCATCGGAACAGCCAAAAAAGATCTCTCCATCTGTGCTTATAAAACCGCTTCCCTGGTTAATCTCGCGGGAAAATAATCCGTCCGACCTGTCATAAACAATGCAACTCTTCAGTCACCGGATCAAACATTCCCAATCCGTTAAAAGATCCCAGCCACAACTTACCACTGGCCATCCAGCCACACGTTGGTAATGGTATTGCTAAGCAATCCTTCTCTGGTGGTATAATGGACAAACTCACCGGATTCAATATCCAGCTTGTTCAGACCTCCTCCTCCAGTGGCAACTGATTTGGCTTGCATAAATGAGATAAGGAGCAGGCTCCAGATCGTGAGGGTTCGAAGTTTCATAGTTGATAGTTTGGTGCTATGAAGTAAAGAAATATTCCCGAACAGAGAAACTCTTATTTGTTCTATCGCAGAAATTTCTCCCTCTGCTGAAGGTTGAGCAAACCCAGCAGTAGCAGTACCAGGCTGCTGATGCCCATGATCAGACGGTTTTGGCGAATGATCTCCTTCCAGACAATGTCATTGAGGTTCCTGGGGGTAGAAAAGGGATTGAGGAACATATTCCATTTGGACTCGTCCAGCTCATCGGCCAGGATAAGGAAGAACAGGCCCAGGATGACCATGATCACGGCCGTGGCATTTCCGTTCTTCAGGATGGTGGAAAGGCAGAACCCCAGGGCCGAGGTAAAGAGCACCAGCACCATAAGGTGGAGAATCATGGGCAGCACCGGGAAACTCATGAGGGCGTACCAGGCCAGTCCGGCAAAAGGAAATAGCAGGACAAATACCAGAAGCAGGATCATGATGTACCGCACCAGCCAGACCTTGTAGCGATAATCGGGTATTCCGAATATGATTTCCAGGGTGCGCTGATCGGCATCGCTCTGGATGCCAAACACCGATGGGAAGAAGACCAGCAGAATGGCAGGAAAAGCCAGAATCCCGTAGATATCCTCCATCTGCATTTCGTTGGTATCCAGTGCCATAATTGTTCCAAAAACCAGGAAGAAGATGAAGGCGGCCAGGATGAAATAGATAAATTTCCCCCCGAAAATGATTTTCATGTTGTACCTGGCCAGGCTGTATGTATTTTGTATGATGGAGCGGGTTCTAGCCATGTCTCTTATTTCTTGTTATTTTCTTTATCCCTGCGGAGCAGCCATAGGTAGGCATCTTCCAGCAGCGGAGATTCTTCCACAGCACCCGGGAAGGGTTTTTCGCCGGAGATGCACCTGAATCGGATCTCATGTCCATCCCTCATGTGATGAACCACCAGCAAGTTTTTGGAGGCCTCTTCAAACTGCTCAGAGGGAAGACTGGTTTTCCAGACCCTGCCCCTGGCAATCTCAGTCATCTCCCCCGGGGTTCCGTTAAACAAGACCTCTCCCCTGTTGATCACCGCCATGGTGCTGCAGGAGCTTGAAATATCCTCAATGATATGCGTGGAAAAGATGACTACCCGGCTGGCACTTAGTTCCACCAGGAGGTTCCTGAAACGGATTCGCTCCCTGGGATCGAGACCCGCTGTGGGTTCATCCACCACCAGGATCCGGGGCAGATGCAAAAGGACCTGGGCAATACCGATCCGTTGTTTCATTCCCCCCGAATAGGCCCCGATTTTCTTATGCCGCTGGTCCCACATATGCACCGAATCCAGTACTTCCCGGATCCGGCCTGCCCGTGCCTGACTGTTTGTGATTCCCTTCAGCATGGCCTGGTAATCCAAATAGGCATAGGCCGACATGTTTTCATACATACCAAATTCCTGTGGAAGGTAGCCAATAAGACCCTGCAACTCCTCACGTTTTTCCTGGGTGTCGATGCCATTGATCCAGATCTTTCCATAACTCTGCTCCAGGATCCCGCAGATAATCCGTATCATGGTCGATTTTCCTGCACCATTGGGGCCCAGCAAGCCAAACATCCCGGTTCCTATCTCCAGGGAAACTCCCCGCAGGGCTTTAAACTTTTCCCTCTCTGTTCCCAGCAGGGGAAGGACAGAGACCAACCAGAAAAACCAGCGCAACCAGGCACGAATATTTTTCAGCTCAAATCCGGGCTGTTTTACCCTTGAAGATACCCGTCCCATGGCCACAGCCAGGTACCAGGCAAAACCGGCAATTATGGTAAGGGAAAGGTGGTCCCAGCGTAACTGGAAGAGTAGAAGTACAGCACCTGGAACAGCAAAGCGAAAAACTCCCATAAAGAGGCGAAGAAATTTCCGACGGGAGATTCGGCTGAATTCCCCGATGATGGCAAGCAGGTAATAGTATACCACCATCGAAGAGAAGAGCTGCCAGAAACCTCCAACCAGGTAGAACCAGGCAAAGTAGACCAGGAATCCCAGAAGCGGAACCTGCCAGATAAGTGCTTCCAGTTTTGGTTTCAGTTTTTGGCCAGTTTTCTTTGCCACTTCGGCCATCTTCCTACCCGCCTTAAAATCCCGGGTCATTTTCGATGGCCTGCCATAGACCTTAACCAGGTTGGATACCTGGATATGGATGGGAGATTCTTCATCTATGATTCGTACCGTTGCCTTACGAAGGCTGCTGGATATAAACCACCAGGCCACCGGGATGCCCACAATGACTAAGAGTCCGCCGGCCATTTTCCAGACAAAGGATTGCATATAGAGGACCACCCCGGCCATTCCGGCTATTACCAGCAACCCGAGAATGATCTTTACCATCAGTTTTTGACTTCCGAGCCAGGCCAGGGCCTGTTCGATCCCGTTGTAAAGCATGGGGATATAAATCAGGGTAAGCAGGGTGCTCAGACTTAATCCCCCGATCACAGTAATGGCAAAGGGCGGGCCAATGGCTTCCACATATTCGGCGTTTCCCATGGCCAGGGGAATCATGGCTGCAATGGTGGTGACCGCAGTAATCAATATGGGACGGACCCTGGAGAGTCCTCCCTCCAGGATGGCGCGGGTTTTCCGGTATCCTCTTTTTCGAAGTTCGTTGATATAATCGATCAGTATGATTCCATTATTGACCACCACGCCGAGCAGGATCAGAAATCCCATGATGGTATTTGCATTAAATAGCGATTCGCCGGTTACTGTCAGAAGGAAGAAGGATCCTATGGCTGCCAGTGGAATGGAGAACAGCAGCACAAAGGGAGTGACAAAAGACTCAAATATCGATGCCAGGATCATGTAAACCAGGATCATGGCGATGAGGAACATGCGCTTAAACTCGTCAAGCCCGGAATCTTCCTGTACCAGCTCTACTGCGACCCCGGCCGGGATGTTGGCGCTTTGAATCACATCTTCTATCTCGGTTCGGGCATAGTCCAGCAATTCATTTGAATCATATACATCCTCATTATACTGATAGCGTAATTCAACCTGTTTCTCCTGGTTCACCCTGGAGATATCACGCAGACCGCTGGCAAAGTAAATCTCAGAAATCTGCTGAAGCTCAAAGAGGTTTTCGTCTTCGCTGTCAGGGATATCCAGGGTCTCCAGGTCTGAAAGTCTCTTATCGGGATTTTCCTCTTCTTCGGCCTCTTCGTATTTAATGATGATTTCATACTCCTCGTTGTCCTGGCTAAAGTTTACTCCGGAAGAGATCTCATTCTGGAAGGTATTCAATTCCCCCATGACCTGCATGCGATTGATACCGTACCTGCTCATTATCAGTGGATTGAAGTCGAGGTGGACTTCAGGTTGATTTTCACGGATGGAAACCCTGACCGAGCTGATGTTATCCAGTTCTTCCACATAGGATTGCAGGTCTTCGGCCACCTCCACCATCAGTCTGAAATCCTGACCTTTCAGAACGATGTATTCTTCATCTTCACCTATTCCCAGCATTTGCTGAAACCCCGATTCACCTATGGCTCCTCCCCCTCCACCGTTTCCGCCCCGCATACCTCCGGTTCCGGAAGAGGCGGTCAGACTGATGTCTGAGGCAGGCATATCCTTGACCAGTTCATAAGCCTCTGACTGGATCTGACCAAAGGAACGATTGTTTATTTTTCGATAATCTTCCTGTAGAAGAATGGTCAGGGTAGCTTCCTCCTCTTCAATTCTGGATATGACCTCTTTTCGTTCTTCAATACCCATCAGAGCTTCTTCCATTGCGCCCACCAGCTGATCGGTGGTTTCCAGGGTAGTTCCCGTGGGCATGGTCACATAGAGGGTGACCTGGTCGCTTTCCAGTTCTTCCAGCTTATTCACCGAAACTGCTAAAGTGGCCAGAATTGTAGCAAAAAAGAGGATCAATACTCCCACAATGGTGGGGGCAGGATTCCGAAGTGCACTTTTTAAAAGGGAGAGGTAGATCCGAACCAGTCGGTTGTCTATGGATACCACCTGATATACCTGCTTTTGACTTCGACTCTTAACTTTGCGGGAAAGAATTACCTGTACAGCCATCGGGATCAGCAAGAGCGAAACCACCAGGGAAACCACCAGGGTAGAGATAATGGAGACTCCTATGTGCCTGACAAATAGTTTGATCAGGAAATCGGAAGAGAAGACAAATGGTATAAATACGGCTACAGTGGTAGCAGTAGCGGCCACTACAGCTTTCCATACCTCTCCCGTTCCCCTGACCACGGATTCTGCAGGCGAAAATCCCAGGGTTCTGAGCCTGTAAATGTTTTCAAGCACCACCACCGACGTATCCAGAAGCATTCCCACCGCCAGGGCAATCCCAATCAGGGTAAGGCTGTTGATGGAAATGTCAAATCCAAAAAAGAAATTGAATGCGGTAAAAATGGAAACAGGCATGGCCAGTGCCACCAGGAAAACCAGCCTTATATTCCGCAGGAACACCCACAATACGAAGATGGCCAGCAGGGCTCCGGTCAGTGCCAGACGGATGATCTGGTCGATGTTTCTTTCCATCAACTCGGCACTGTTCTCCTGGATGGTCACTTCCATATCAAAGGGAGCTCCTTCCCGGTTTATAATATCCAGCTGATCCTGTACCTTATGCGACAATTCAATGATATTGGCCTGGGCATCGTGGACCACCTGCAAGGAGACCGCATCCTTTCCATTTACCCTGCTGATGGTCTCTTCTTCTTTCTCGCCATAGTAAACTTCGGCAATGTCTTTGAGTCTGACCGGGTTATTCCCCCGACCAATGACCAGGTCCTCAATCTGTGATATGCTTTCGTACTCTGCATCCAGGTATATAAAGAAGCGGCGTCCCTCCTCCTTAACCACCCCACCGTACTCGCGGAGGTTCATGTTTGAAGACAGAATCGACCTGACCCTGGTGGGCGCTATGTTATAGGCTTCGCAGGCAGCACGGTTCAGGATGATATCCACCGATTTTTGCCTTCCACCAAATACATTCACAGCCGCCACTCCCTCAATGTTCTCCAGCTGGGAAGTAATGTGCTGATCCACGTAATTCCTCACCCGGTCCACCCCTCCTGTTCCAAGAGCCTGGAGGCTCATCAGGGTATTCCCTAAATCCTCCAGATCGATCTTTACCACCTGTAAATTAAACTCATCGGGCAGATCGCCCCGGAGGGAAGCAATTTTCTCATCCAGTTTCAGGTAGGCATATTTCAGATCGGTTCGCTCTTCGTAGGAGACCAGGATGGATCCGCTGCGCCTTCCGGCACTGGATTCGATCTTCTCGATATTCTCGAGTCCGGCTATTGCGCTTTCTACCGGGATAATGGCTTCCTGCTCCATGTATTCAGGAGTAGACTCAATCATGGAATTCACCTGGATGAAGAGCATGGGCAATTCCGCATTGGGGAATATCTCCATTTTCAACTGTTTCCAGGAGATATATCCCAGCAGGGTCGATGCCACAAACAGCATGGATATCAGGACTTTTCGCTGTATGAGAAAATGGTTATTCACCGGGCAGTACCTCCTCTTTTACGCGCTTTTCCCCAAGCTTTCCAAAGGCCATATAAATGCATGGGATGACCACCAGGGTTAGCATGGTGGAGGTAACCAGTCCTCCGATCACTGCCCAAGCCATGGGAGAACGAAGGGATGCACTTTCACCGAAGCCCAGAGTGAGCGGGAACAGGGCAAGTATGGTCGTCAGTGTGGTCATCACAATGGGCCTGATCCGGCGCTGACCGGCCGAAACAATGGCTTCCTTCAGCTTCATTCCTTGCTTGCGAAACTGGTTAATGGCGTCCACCAGGATGATGGAGTCGTTTACCGCAATCCCCACCAGCAGGATAATACCGATAATGGCCATGATATTCAAAGCCTGCCCCTGGACCCAGAAGACCGCTACGGCTCCCACCACAGCCAGAGGGACAGGCAGCAAAATGGTAAAGGGGTGCACCAGGCTCTCAAACTGGGCGGCCATGACCATATAAACCAGGATCAGGGAAAGCAGCAGGGCAAAGCCCAGGCTGCCCATGGATTCCTTTCTCATGGCTTCTTCTCCTGTAATCTGATAGCTGTATTTGGGTGGGAAATCCACTCCAGCCAGTTTTTCATCAATGGAGAGGGCTACCCGGTCCAGGGGCAGGTCCCGATCCAGGTCGGCTGTGATTTCCACGATCCGGTTCTGGTTGTTATGAAGAATCTCTCTGGGAGAGTTCCCTACGCGGATTTCAGCCACTTCCCGGAGCAGAATCTCCGTATTGTTCACATTTATCGAAAGCACTTCCAGTTCCTTCAGGGTGATTTCCTTGAGTCTGACCGTAATATCAGTCAGATCCCCTTTCACTTCCATCTGCCCCCCATCGGCTCCCTGGAGTTTTTCACTTACCCTGCTGATCAGGGTATTTACATCCAGGTTCATCAGTCCGGCCCGATAGCGATCGATGGCAATCACCACTTCAGGGGCCCCACCTTCCACCGATGTACTTATATTTCTGATCCCCGGGATTTGAGTAAGCTGTTCCAGGACCAGGTCCGTAATTCTTTCCAGTTCATCCATCTCTTCCCCTACAAGCTCAACCACCAGGGGAGGCTGATTGGTTCCCAGAATGGAGGAAAGGGCACTTTCCTCTTGCCGGAAGAGAGCCGTGAAATTGGGATTTTCGCTGAAATGTTCTGATAGCACTGAGATCAGAGATTTTGCCGAAACCGGGCTATCTTCTTTCAACTTCACCTTGATGGTGGCTCTGTTCTGGTCGTCAAAAAGGTTTTCACCGCTGGAGGCCAGTCCCGAGGTAGGACCAATCTCACTATAGATCATGGCCAGCCCCTCCCCGGTGATCTCCCGGATAATACTCTCCAGGCTGGATACAGCGCCGGCTGTACGTTCCAGCTGTGTGCCTTCAGGCATTTCCAGATCCACATAAAACTCCCGGGCTTCAGCAGCAGGCATAAATTCACTGCCGGTCTGTTGCAGCATAAACCATCCTCCGGCCATCAGGATGGCAGTCCCAACGAGAATCCAGGCCCTTCGATCGATGATCCTCTCCAGGAAACGGCCATAGGCAGTAAACTGAACAGATTTTCGGGTGCGCCCTTTAAAAGGAGACCGTTTTCTGTAGAGGCGGGAGTAGAGCATGGGAATGATCAGAATGGCTACCACCAGGGAGGCCAGCAGGGAAAAAGCTACTGTAAAAGCCTGTTCCTTAAAAAGTTCTCCGGATGCCCCCCGCAGGTATACAATGGGAATAAAGACAACAATGGTGGTCAGTGTGGATGCGATGATGGCCCCTCCCACCTGGGAAGTGCCCTGGATGGCTGCTTCATCCGTTGAAGCACCCTGTTCATGGTTTCGGAAAATATTCTCCAGTACCACAATGGCATTGTCGACCAGCATACCGGCCCCGAGTGCCAGTCCCCCGAGGGTCATGATGTTCAGGGTAAGCCCGGTAAAATACATAAGCACAAAGGTGGCAATGATGGAGACCGGGATGGCCACGCTCACAATGGCTGTGGGGCCTATCCGGCGCAGAAAGAGAAAAAGCACAAAAACCGCCAGTACAATACCTCCGATCAGACTGTTACTCACCTCCCCGATGGCTGAAGAGATGTAATTACCCTGATCCTCCACCACCGTAAATGTGAATCCGGGAAGGGCCTTCTGCATGTCATCCAGAGCCACTTTTAGATCCTCCACTGCCCTGACGGTATTGTAGCGCATCTCTTTGTAGATACTCAATCCCACACAGGCTTCTCCATCCAGCAGGACGGCATTTTGTTGTTCCTTCAGGCTGTAGCTAACAGTAGCCACATCCCGGAGCATCACCGGTACACGCTCTCCCCCGGTCTCTTCGGTGGGCTGCCCCATTTTTACAATGATCTCTTCCAGGTCCCTGATCTGCTCCAGCTCACTGATGCCTCTTACAATGTAACGCTTCCCCATCTCCACGATGGATCCGCCTGACACATCCTGGTTATAAGCATTTATGCTGTTGACAATGGAAGAGATGTCCAGATTGAAGGAGTTCAAAAGGTAATCATTTGTTTCTACCAGTACCTCAAGCTCTGCAACGCCATCCACCTCAACGTCGGCAATGCCCTCCAGCCGGATCAGCTCATTCCTTACATAGTTTTCTGCTGTAAGCCTCAGCTCATTCAGATCGCTGGACTCGCTTTGCCGGAAAGCCACCAGCATGACCGGACTGGAATTGGGATCGTATTGGGTGATGTTGATCTCTTCCAGGTCATCGTCCTGATTAAAGGTTGAGAGGGCCTTGGACAGATCCAGAAAGGCCTCGTTCATGTCCTTCTCCCAGGTATATTCCACCTCTACCAGTGCCACACCCACCCTGGATGTGGAGGAGACATTGACCACTCCGCTTTGCCTGATGGCCAGGGATTCAACGGCATCCACAAATTTCTCTTCCATCTCTTCCGGTGGACGTTCACCAGCCACCATTTCGATGTATAATTTGGGGCTGTGGAGGTTTGGGAACAGGTCGATCCCCAGTTTGTCGAAAGAGATAAATCCCAGCAACAGGGTGGCCACGATGATCATGCTCACCGATACAGGGTATCTGACAGAAAATCTGGTTATGGCTTTTAACATTTCGGCTGACTTAATTAATTACCTGAGGATTTTTACCCGGGATTGGTTCCTGAGGGTCTCAAAACCTGAAGTGACAATGCTTTCCCCCTTCAGGAGACCCATTTTTACCTCCACAAATTTTTCGTTTTGAAGACCGGTGGTGATGATCCGCTCGTTAGCCACCCCCTTCTCCACCACATACACAATCTGGTTCCTGTTGCGGCTTATGATAATGTCCCTGGGAATGACAATCACCTCCTCTGCACTGTTGACTACCAGATCGGCTTTTACAAACATGCCAGGCAGCAGGATCTGATCCTGGTTCTCAACCTCCACAAAACATTTGAAGGTACGCGCATCGGGATCAATGGAAGGTGATATTTGTGTGATAAGTCCCGTGAGGGTATCTGCGGCACTGGTATAACTGCTTACATACACCTTAAATCCCCGGTCGATGTTTTTAAAATATTTTTCCGGAAGATTGGCCTCCAGGTATAAGCTGCCATAATCGATGATCTTTATCATTTCGGTACCGGAAGCCACCCGGGTTCCCTGGGTGAAGTAGGCCAGATCGGCAATCACTCCGCTAAAAGGTGCTTTGAGGCTCATCTTATCCAGGCTGATCCTGTTGCTCTCCACGTCATACTCTGTATTAATCAGGGTAATTTCCGCATTCTTTAAATCCCTGAGTGTAGCTCCCCCTTTTTCGTACAAAGCCTGTTGCTTCTCATATTCAAGTTTGGATATTTCCATATCCAGCTCCTTGGATTTTACCCTGAGGCTATTTACATACTCCTCATCCTCCAGTTTGATGATCACCGCTCCTTTCTTCACCTGGTCGCCCAGTGCATAGGGCTTTCCGGTGGCTGGATTACGCTGGACCATGTATTCCCCTGTGATCTCAGAGCTTAAAGCCACCTCCTTCAGGGGATAGACCGAACCTGTAGTGCTTACAAACTCTTCGATGGTGGAGGTACTTACCTCTGTGACCCCCACTGGGACCTCTATGGTGGTATCGATTTGGGTGTCTGGCTGCTGGCAGGAGGAAAGCCATAACAGCGTAAGGACCAGTGCGTATACTGAAATTCTGATCTTTTTCATGGAAGTTCTATTTGTTTTCATTTTCACTGGACATTAACTCTTCGGGTATGATAGGCAACTGTTTTTCAAAATCGTAAAGGGTCTGAATTTTCAGATTCAGGAGTTCAATTTTATAGTCAATAATGGCATTGGTTAGGTCCATCTTTGCCTGTGAAAGCTGGTTCTGGTAGATGCCCAGATCCAGGCTGGTGAGATCACCGTTCCGGTAGCGCTCCAGGTTGATGTCATAGGCCAGTTGGGCGTTCTCCACGGTTTTCTGTTGGATCTGGATCTGGATTTCCAGGTTTTTCAGGTTGCGGATCAGGGATCGGATGCCCACCTCGATATCGATGCGTTCCACCTGGTACTGCAACTGGGAGGACTGCAGACTGGCCTCTGCCGCTTTGATTGTAGATTTACGTTCTCCCCAGTCAAACAGGGGGATATCAAAGGAGATGCCAATGGCCGGAGTGTTGGTGGGGTTCTTAAACATATTGGTAAAGATCTCGTCATAGGCCTGCACCCCGAAGGAAGCAGTGATGGATCCGGCAAATTCATTGGTGGCCTCTGCCTGGGTCAGGCCGAACTGGGCATTCTCCATATCAATCTCACGTTCTCTCAGCTCCATGCGGTTTTGCAGGGCGTGGTTAATGGCCAGCTCCTGGTTGACGGGTACCGTATCGGCCATGATCTCAGCAGCAATCATCAGGCTTGTGTCCAGGGGCAGACCGATCAGCACCTTAAACTGGTCCAGGCTGTTCTGCATGGTCAGCTCGGCATTGAATACGCTGGATTGGCTGGAGGCCAGGTTTACTTCTGCCTGGTACAACTCCTCCAGGGCCAGCAGCCCCCCCTCCACCTTGTTTCTGATAATGTTGTAACTCTCCTGGTTGCTGGTCAGTTCTTCGCTGGCAATCTCCAGCCTCATCTGGTTGGAATAGACCGCATAGAACTGTTGTGCCACGTTTCCCTCCAGGGCCAGTCTCATAATCAGGTAACGGAGCAGGGAGGATTCGTATTCAAGTTCCAGGGTTTCGGTCTCCATCTTTGTCCGGTTGTAGGTAAAAATGGGTTGAGTAGAACTGCAGGTAGAGGTTGTTATTATAGATTTCTGACAGGGGGTTGGCGGCATAGGCCGATTCGGTTAGACTATAGTTATAGGAGAATCGGTTGACCAGCATCAACTGCCCGTCGGTTGGGAGAATTCGCTGATTAATGGCAAAAGTCCCCCCTGAAGAGGCCGACTCATTCAGGTACCACTCACTGGTCTGTTGGTCGAATCGGTTGGTCTTTTCATATTCGAAAGGATCCAGGGTAATGGAAAACTGCGATTTCAGGCGGGCCCGCTGTGCATTCAGCCGCTCCTGGCTGCGCACCAGGGCCAGTTCGGTCTGTTTCATATCCGGACTGTTTACTTCGGCAATCTCCAGGGCCCGGTCCATGGTTAACAGGGCCTGTCCCATAAGAGAAACACTCCCCATCCACAGGATACCTGTCAGCAAAACTGGCCTAAACCACCTGATCCTTCTTGTCTTTTCCATTTTGTTTTACTTTTTACTTTTTACTACCCACTACCTACTATCCACTACCCACTAACTTTACCGTTTTCTTACAAACTTCACCGCATCAGCGATCACCCTTCTCCCATCTGTTTCATTGCTGAGCCTAACGATGGCCGTATCAGCCGGGAAATGAAATGATCCCAGCCGGTTCCATCCGTCTTCCGGACTGTTGAGTTCAAACACAAGTTCCTCAGAACCCTCATTGGAAGAGATGGTGTAGTTATAGTCTGCTCCTTTATCTGCGAATTCGGGTCCCATTCGCCTGTTTCCCTGACCCGGCCCTTGCTCCTGTCCACTGCCTCCGGATTCACGCCTGGAGGGACGCTTGTACATGGCCGATACAGGGATATATACATATAGATCGTAAAAACCCTTTTCTGGAAGTACGGCAGACCAAGTGACAAAATTGCTACCGTCCCCGCTTCGAATGGCCATGGCCGACCGAACCGTCTCTCCATAATAAGCGGAATGTGCCACAGGAGTCCAACGCGAGGGGCTCCACCATTCGTTCAGACTCTGGTATTTCAATCCCTCTTCCTTTTCTTTCCTGGAGTCGATGTACTGCTTCAGCTTACTTTCCCGTGAAAGGGAATAGGAATAAAAACCTTTGTCTTCATTATCCACCACCACCTCATTTTCAAATTGGAAGCTTACCTCCTTCTCGGTAATGCGCTCATATTCATCCATATTTGTACGCTCTACTTCAATGGCAGAGCGCAGGAAATGGTTGTAGCTTGAAGGAATATTACCCGATATCAGCGTATTCACTGTCATCATCATGGGCCGGTCATACAGTGCCACCTGTATCTCCCTGGTTTCCCCCGGATCCACTTCATGCAAGCGCTTCTCCTCATTCATTCCTCCTCCTCCTCCTCCAAAACCTCCCTGACCCATGATCCGGAAATTCACATCCACCAGTCCCTTTGAGTCGCCCACATTGGAGATCCTGTATCTGACCAGGTACACATCCCCGATGTCGTCCCTGGTCTGTATGAATTCCGGCGTGGAGATTTTAAATGTGGCCATTCCACCTCCTGTGTTGATGACATCCAGGTAGGGGGCGATCTCCACTCCGAATTCCCTGAAGAAGTCACGGGAGAATTGCTCGAATGAGATTTCTGAAAAAGCGTGATCTTCCAGGTAGTAGTAGAAGAAATAATCAAAATCGCCCATTCCCACCCTGTTTTTCAGGGCTGAAATGATAAATGAGCCCGTCTGGTTGATCAAAGAAGAAGTGAGTTCGGTATCCCATTTGGCAAAAAGTTCTACCATGCTTTTTTCCTGAAGCGCCAGGTTGGCCCTTTCCTTTTCGGTAATCCCTCCGGTAAAGCCGTCCCTGGGGGATACTTCAAATCCCTCCTTCAGGTAGATTTCAAGCATGGAATTAAAGACGGGGTATTCGTTGGAGCTGATGCCGGTCACATAGCTGTAGTAGAGGGGGAATACACAATACGGGTTAAAGGAATAGATATCCCGGTTGTTGTATGCAATCAGGTTGTCACTCCTCCTGTTCCCCCTTCCTCCCCGGGTGGTAATTCCCGCATTGAAAAAAGTGTTCTGAAGGAAACGTTTAAACTGATCCACCTGAATTTCCCTGCTACTTCGTTTATTTTCCTGATCCCTGTCGCGTCGCTCTTCAGCTTTCTTAAACCTTTCAAAATCAAGGGTATTGATGCCTGCTCCCTTCTCAGGAAGTAAGATCATCTCGGGCAGAATGGTCTCTACAGTCTGAATGTAGGGACGCTCATACGCATGATACTGAATGGGTACCTCTATCAGGTTAATCCTGTGAAAGGGATAGTAAAGATCCAGCTCATCAATTTCGTAATTGTCTTTTTCTTCCTTAATCAGAGCCTCGATGGTATCCCCTATTTCTGAGAAATAGCCTGAGAAATAGTCATGACCTGGATCCAGGAAAAGGTTATATTCGACTTCGTCGATGGTCAGGCTTCTTTTTTCAAGGGGGGCGATGATCAGGGGAAGCACACTCAGGTCGTATTCGGGAGTGAAAGTGTAGCCGTCCTTCAGTGTATCCATCTTTCCCGGTGCTATGGCCATGAGGCCCGAATCGGGATGGACAGTCATACTGAAACGGACAAAATCAAGTTCCTGTGGCTGAAAGTTTTTCATGTTAAAGCCCACTCCGGCTCGTGGATACCAGTTCAGTTCGGGTGTGAGCAACATGTAATCGGGGTGAATGATCCCGGGTTGTTTGTCAAAGGTGGCGACAGCTGCCCGTTTCAATGCTTCCACCTGCTCCCTGGGAATATCAAGATAGGCTATGGATCCATCGACGATCCCGGAATAATGAAGATCCAGGCTTCCTGCTCTACCAGGCAAAAGTTCCTTTTCGGGAATGATCTGAATAAGCTGCTCGGTACGCAGGTACTCCACCGGACCGTCTGGTCCTGAAATGCTGTCAATCCGAAAGCCCGGATTCAAGGAGAAAAGCAGGGTATCCAAGATCTCAGGATTCTGATTCCTGAATCGCAAGGAAGAAGATACACTTAGCTGTTTTCCATCCTGCTCTACCTTGAGGTGATGGGAGGTCAGGTCTACCACAGGTCTGCCTGCGTATTGGTTATTCAGGGCGAGGTATTGTTCTCTTTTTTTAGCAGAAGACTGATGGGAATCGTAGTACCTGTAGCCCACCCAGGTTCCCCCGGCAATAAAAACCAGGAAAAGAACAAGGTTCAGGAAATTCCAGCGCCCGGTCTGGGGCAAGCGGTTCAGGAATCGAATCGTGGCAAAAATAAATCCCATCCCCAGCAACAGGTATGCCAGCCTGTGCAGAATAATCCGTTGTGGATCGGCAAAACCAATAAAATCGGAATAGATCATGGGGAAGTTAAAGGCCATGTAATCGAGCATGCCATACAACTTGTCCTGGAAATAGGCCAGTGTGAGCCCGATATAACCCAGAAGAACCAGGAAAGTTACAGCCTGACTCCTGAACAGGATCATCAGGAAGAATGAGAGGCCCAGTATAAAAACCAGGGTGGGAAGGGCAATTAGCAGAGGGTAGTAGAGATAGGCTTCCCAAATCACGGGTACATCTTTTCTTAAGAGGTTAAAAACAAGGGACATGCTCAGGGACATTACAACCAGGGCCAGGAAAAGTCCAAGGATCCCCAGGGTCTTCCCCACCACATACTCCCCATTGGTGATGGGACGGGCATAAATTACCTCGGTGGTATCCAGTTTCTTATCCCTTTTCAGAAAATCTGAGGCGAGGAATACGGCAATTACTGCCTGGGCCACATTGATAAACAGCACATTGATATAGGGCAAATTGGCTGCAATGGCCCTGTAGGTCCATCTTGCATCGGAGTGGGATCCGAAAAAGCCCATGTTGGTTCCAAACAGGATTAGCAGGGCCAGAATGGAAAAAATACGGAAGAACCAGCTCCTGAAAAGCGTTTTGCTTTCATAGGTAGCCACATTCCATATGTTGGTCAGGTTCATCAGAGGTTCCAGTGCGCTAATTTGTTATCCATATAATGTACATAGGCATGTTCCAGGTTGGGATCCACTGGAATGGCATCGATATAAGCCGGCTTCTCTCCTACAAACTGAATCTCCCAGCCAGCCCCCGAAGGAATGGTGGAGATGATGGGAACCTCCTCCTTGAGCTGTTCGTACTGCACTGGTGTGACCTCAGATCTCCAAACATTGCCCTTGGACAGATCCACCAGGTGGTCGGGTGTTCCATTGTATATCAGGGATCCTTCGTTCAGTAGGGCCATCTGGTTGCAGGTGCTTGAAATATCACCTACGATGTGGGTGGAGAGTATAATAATGGTATCCGACTGGCCCAGGTCAGACAAAAGGTTTCTGAACCGTATTCGCTCCTCAGGATCGAGTCCGGTGGTGGGTTCATCCACAATAATAAGTGAAGGATTGGCGATGAGAGCCTGGGCAATGCCCAATCGGCGCTTCATCCCACCAGAAAGTTTGTTGGCCATTCTGCTTCTGAACTCAAGCAGACCCACACTCTCCAGCATTTCATCCACGCGCGCACCTCTCTCTTTTTTCGAGTTCATTCCAGCCAGGCGGGCCGCATAATCCAAAAACTCCCAGGAACGAAGCTTGGCAAAAAATCTGAAATCCTGTGGGAGATAACCCACCATCTTCCGCATTTCCTTGCGGCATCCGCTGATATCCTTTCCGTCTACCAGCACCTGACCTGAAGTAGGTTGCATGAGGGTGACCAGTATGCGCATCAGGGTCGATTTCCCAGCTCCGTTGGGCCCAAGCAATCCGAACATCCCATCTGAGATGGTCAGATTTATATCGTCCAGGGCTTTGAATCCCCCTGAATAGGTTTTGGTCAGGTTTTTAATCTCTATTTTCAAGATTCTATCTGGTTGTAGGGTCTGCTTTCTGTTTGATATTGACTAATTCGACGCCTCAAGGTTTAAAATGTTACTGCAATACGGGACAATTAAATTAAACCTTTTTGCAGTAGGTCAGTCATAGAATCAGTTATACATATAAATTTAGCGGAAATGAAAAACTATTTAAATTTAAGAATGATGGGCCTGACCCTCCTGATCTCTCTTTTTGCTTTAAATATTTCGGCACAGGGACCTGGCGGAGGACGCGGCTTCCAGATGACAGAAGAGGATATTAAGGAACAGTCGGGGAATACGGCGAAAACACTGGGACTGACTGATGAACAGGCCAAAAAAACACTGGCGGCCGACATGGATTTCTACAATAAAATGCAGATCGAGCGCCAGAAAATGAGGTCTGCCGGAGGGCCTCCAGCAGATGGAGATCGCCAGGCCATGCGCGACAAAATGACGAAGATGCGGGATGATCGCAATGCGGAGTACGAAAAAGTGCTGACTCCTGAGCAGTATAAAAAATTCATTGAGATCCAGGAGCAGCGGCGAAATGAAATGCGGGAGCAACGGCAGCAAAGCAATCCCGACGGTGGAGAAGGAAATCCTCAAAGAGGCAGGGGACGTAACTAATCTTCTTTAGCAAATTTGTGATTCACTGGCACGAACAAAAATTCAGATTTCAGGTTATTTTATCAATAAGTTATATGAACCATTATTATAAAAACCAATCTGAATGTCAGTAAGAACAGCAAAATCGATTTGGAACGGTACCCTGAAAGATGGAAAGGGTACCATGAATTTCAGCAACTACAGCGGTCCATTTACTTTTGTTTCGCGTTTTGAAGAGGGACCCGGAACCAATCCTGAGGAACTTATTGGAGCCGCCCATTCGGGATGCTATTCCATGTTCCTGTCTGCTTTAATCAGCGGAGAGAAATTGGTGCCTGAAAGTGTAGAAACCACAGCCAGCGTTCACCTGGGCAAGGATGATAAAGGTCCTTTGATTACCACCATTGAACTGGATTGTAAAGTGAAATGTGAGGGTTTATCCCAGGAAAAGTTTGATGAGCTGGCCGCAGCAGCCAAAGCAGGTTGCCCCATCTCAAGGTTGGTAGCAGCAGCAGATATTAAGTTGACTGCCACACTTGTTTAAGAAATTACCGGGCGCTTAAGGGAACCATTTTGGCACAGAGAGCGCCTGGTAGTTTTCCATCTGTAATAACAGATCTTCCATATCCTTACTTACAAGGAGCATGTCCCTGTTTGCCTCATTTAGGAAACCTTCGCTTACCATCTTTTCAATAGCCAGCAAAATATGTGAAAAGAATCCATTGGTATTAAGCAAGCCCACAGGTTTTTGGTGCAGGCCCAACTGACCCCATGTCAGCATTTCAAAAAGCTCATCCATAGTTCCAAATCCACCTGCAAGCGCAATCACTCCATCGCTTTTCTTATCAATAAGTGCTTTCCTCTCATGCATGGTATCTACGCAGATAAGTTCAGATAAACCAGCATGAGCCACCTCTTTGGTTTTCAGAAAGGCTGGAATAACACCGGTGATTTTTCCTCCGGCATCAAGCACAGCATCGGCTAAAACGCCCATCAGACCAACTTTCCCTCCTCCATAGATTACCTCAATGCTTTTTCTGGTCAGCAGCCTGCCAAGCATCTCTGCATCCTCTTTGTATACACCATTTATTCCTTTACTTGATCCACAATAGACTGCTATAGAATTCATCCCCTTAAGATAGATATTTATGAGGTTTTTGGAAATGTAAGAAGCTGCTCCCATCAAAATGATGCAGAGCAGCCTCTTAATTCGGGTTGAGTTTACCTATAGAATAGGCGACGGATGGGTTTCCAGGACTGCTGTGAATCTCTCATAATCCGTTGACGAGAGTTCATGATCTTTCAATTCTCCGTGCAGGAACTTGTCATAACCTACAAGATCCATGAGTCCGTGACCGCTGAAATTAAAGAGTATCACTTTTTCCTTGCCTTCTTCTTTGGCCTTATTTGCCTCCCTGATGGTGGATGCAATGGCATGAGTGGTCTCAGGAGCGGGAATGATTCCTTCTGTACGAGCAAATAAAACCCCTGCATTATAACACTCAAGTTGTTGAATGGCCTGCGGTGTGATCAGCCCTCTTTTACCGCATGACTTACCAGAGGAGACATGCCATGGTAACGAAGACCACCTGCATGAATTGGAGGAGGTATAAAACTATGTCCCAGTGAATTCATGGCCAATAAAGGAGTCATTTTGGCCAGATCTCCATGATCGTAGGCAAAGGGAGCTTTGGTCAGGGTCGGGCAGCTGGACGGTTCCACAGCGATAACCTCTATATCTGCACCGTTGATTTTATCCTGAATAAACGGAAAGCTGATTCCGGCAAAATTACTTCCGCCCCCTGCACAGCCAATGACCACATCAGGAAGTTTCTCATTGATTTTTTCCAGTTGCTTTTTAGCCTCAAGTCCAATAATGGTCTGATGCAGCATGACATGATTCAAAACACTGCCCAGAGAATACCTGGTCTCGCCACTGGGATCCGTAACAGCCGCTTCAATGGCTTCACTAATGGCAATTCCCAGACTACCAGGTGTATCCGGATGTTCAGCAAGCACAGCTCGCCCGGCCTGTGTCAAATCGCTTGGACTCGGAAAGCAACTTCCTCCCCATGTTTCCATCATCATTTTACGGAAAGGCTTTTGATCAAAACTCACCCGTACCATAAACACCTTGCATTCAAGACCCAGGAGTGAACATGCAAAAGAAAGGGCACTTCCCCACTGGCCTGCACCGGTCTCAGTGGTTAATTTTTTGATTCCAAACTCCTTATTATACTAGGCTTGAGCAACTGCAGTATTTGGTTTATGGCTTCCTGCAGGGGAAACACTTTCGTTTTTATAATAGATACTTGCCGGTGTGCCCAGAGCCTCTTCCAGTGCATATGCCCTTACCAGGGGAGCGGGACGCCACATGGTCAGCATTTCAAGTACCTTCTCTGGAATATCAATCCAGCGTTCCTGGCTAACTTCCTGCTCGATAAGGTTCATGGGAAAAACAGGTGCCAGCATTTCTGGTCCGATGGGATTGCCATCTGGGCCCAGAGGCGGGTTCAGAGTACCTGGTAAATCTGCAGCTAGGTTATACCACTGCCTGGGCATTTCGTGTTCTTCCAGGTAGATTTTCTTTCTCTTTGTCATAGTTTCAATTTTTAGGGAATTAAAAATTTCGTAAAAAAAACGGGGCTGTTATATTGAACAAGCCCCGTGAATATTTTTTAATAGTTGGATTAATTACAATCTTACATTTGCCCACGAAGCTTCTTTTTGGTAGTGCCACCAACGCCATCGCCATGCATTTGTATGTATGTAAGTCCTCATTGTTCTAATTAATGATTTCGAAAATAAACAATATTTTATTATGTCCTGTCTTCAAACGCCCTTTTTTTAGAGTTTCCGTATATTTATCAAATGAAACTGCATTCTATCATAGCTTTGATCTTTGTTCTGTTGATTGGTGGATGCAGTAATTTTAACCTGACTCCGGAGATTACCATTAATTTCCAGGATCCCACAAACATAACCGAAACCAGTTTTCAAATAAGATGGTCGATCAATACAACAGATTACCAGTCTCTTACATTTGTACTGGCTGAGGATCCGGGATTTGAAAAAATAGTAATCTCCAGAACCTTTAAAGGCAGCAGCACCAATGGCACCACGATTGAATCTCTCACGGGGGCCAAAAGCTATTATTACAGAATAAGTCTGTTAAAGACACCCGGGAGCATATTTGTAAGCAAGACCAAATCCATTGACTTGCCATATCAACAGGAGTTAGTCTCCTTTTTCACTTCCGATTCAGCTTCAATTAAAGGAACTATGTATTACCGAGGTACACTTTCCGGCAAGAGGCCCGCAGTTGTTTTTATGCATGAATTTGGAGTTTTTGTAAACGGCTGGATCAACTCTAAGATAGTTAGGGAATTGGTTGCTGACGGCTACATCTGCATGATTTACTGGAATCGGGGTCATGGTCAGTCGTCTGGTATAGATGACCTCCAAGCGCTGATCAGCGATCCAGTTTACCTCTCCAATGATTTGAGAGGAGCCATGGAATTTATCCGTATGAATCCTCTGGTTATGCCAGATTCCATAGCACTGATAGGTGCTTCCATGGGAGCCTCCATGGCAGTATCGGGCAATGGGAACGAGGTGGTTAGAACCTCTGTGGCATTGTCTCCGGCAAACGTGAATGTCAATTACATGTATCCAGATATCCCATTAAAATCAATTTTGTATATAGTTGGTAAACAGGATATTGTAGACACAGGAGAGGGGGTGATTGATTTTCCTGCACAGACAATGGAATTATACGAGATGACCCTTGCTCCCAGGAAACTACTTGTCATTGAAAAGACCGGGGCGCACGGAACCGAACTGCTGGAATCCACCGGCGTAAACGAAACGATCCTTCAATGGATCACTGAGCAGATGCCTATATCGTTCTGATTTTCCTTTAGTAGACCGGTTTAATCCAGGGTTCAGCAGGATGGTATTTGCTCTCTGAAGCCCACCTAATTCCTCTTTTCATGATTGTCAGGGCTTCAGGAACTTCAAAGTCTGCCATCACATGTCCCAGGGAAGTGTAGAATACCCGCCCCTTGCCATAATTCTTTTTCCAGACCACAGGCATGGTGCATCCATCAATCCAATCTGCATGATCGGCATTGAATGTGGTGGTAGCAAGTACTTTCATATTTGGATCCACATGCATATAATACTGTTCGCTGTGCATATTAAACTCGCCAAGTCCCTTGGTTACAGGATCTTCATGATCCGTAATCTGCACGCTGTAATCGATTACCCCACCGGGATGGGCTACCCATTGTCCACCAGTCATAAACTGATATGCCACATTCTGGCGAAAGGAGTCACACAATCCCCCATGCCATCCAGCGAGGCCAACCCCCCTTTTTACTGCGTCCAGAAGTCCCTTTTCCTGCTCTTTGGAGATCTCTGACATGGTAAAAATTTGAATTACCAGGTCGATCTTGCTCATGTATTCGGCATCCGCATAGGGATCAAGGTTGTCAAATACTTCGACTTCAGCTCCCTCTTTTTCAAGCCAGGGCTTGAAAAGTTCCACGGACTGAACTGGCTCATGGCCATCCCATCCACCTTAAGTATAGAGTATCTTTTTTCCTTTTAATGAAGGGGTTTCTGCATTTACAGAGAAGTGGTCCTGTTATTTTAGAATCACTGGCCTTAAGCCCCATGGAGGCACCCATGGCAATGTGGCTGAACTGGCAAGGAAATTTCGACGGTTGTATTTCATATGATTAGAGTTTTACGATAAAAGTAGTCGGAAAAAAGAGAACTACAAAAAAACCCCTCGCCTGAGCGAAGGGTTTAGATTAATACGAAATGACCTGGTCAACTATATAAGTTTGACATTCACTGCATTTAATCCTTTTCGTCCTTCAGTAAGCTCGAAAGTTACATCATCATCTTCCTTGATCTTATCGATCAGGCCTGATACGTGGACAAAATACTCTTCGTCAGATTCGACGTCTTTAATAAATCCGTATCCTTTAGATTCATTAAAAAATTTTACTTTACCTTCTTTCATTGTATAGTTTGATAATTAATAACAGGTCAAAAGTAATACATTTTAAAACCAAATGCACAAAAGTGAAAGGTAACATTTCATTTTTTACCTGGGAATTATGTAGAAGAAGACGGCAAAAAAGTGCGAAACTGTGCCGGCAAGTACCCATAAATGCCATACCAGATGGTGATAAGGGAATTTTAGTGTATTGTAGAAGACGATTCCAATTGTGTAACAAAGCCCGCCGATGAGAATCCAGAGAGCACCCATCAGGGGTATGGATCTGAATATGGGTCCAATGGCAATCAGGAGCAGCCACCCCATCACCGCATAGGAGACCACATAAAAAGTGTTGACCCCTTTATTAAACTCCCCTGGCCCGTTAAGGATCAGGAAAGTGCCCACCAGAGCCATCCCCCACTCTATCCCAAAGATAGTCCATCCCAATGGACCATTCAATGTGACAAGCGCGATGGGTGTATAGGTTCCTGCAATTAAAAAGTAGATAGCAATCCTGTCGACGTTAAAAAACCAGTCTTTTGCCCTGCCTGCAGGCAAGATGTGGGTAAATGTGGAGGAGAGATAGAGCGCGATCATAGTAGCTCCAAAAACAGAGGTGCTTATCAAATGCCATCCGTTTCCCCTGCTTAGAGAATGTTGTATCATTAGTACCAGTGCTACAACTCCAAAAAGTGCGCCTATTAAATGCGATATGGCATTGGCCAGCTCTTCTCCCCTAGAAAATTTTTCCTTGTGTTCCATTAAAAATATTTGAAGCAAAAATAGCTAAAGTAGCTTCATCGGGTCGGCCAGGTGATCCCCAAATGAACTTTTTCATCCCTTAATACGTATATTAGTCTGTATGGATGTTTCCGGAAGCCAATTTAACCTCATGAAAAAATTCCTGTCTTATTTTTTAATCTCCACTGTATTCATTGGTTTTTCAAATGCACAGGATTCAAGGGTTGATAGCCTGCTAAACCAAACTGCAGTAATTTCAGGTCAGGGATTAAGTAAACTATATTATGAGCTCTCCATTGAAATGTTGGATTCTAATCCCGACAGTGCACTCTATTTTGCAAACCAATCGGAATTAGCACTGCAGAAGGATGATCCTGAAAATTTACTTCCCTATTTATATAAGAGCAAAGGAGAGATCTATCAGGTTAAGATGGTCACTGACCGGAGTCTTTTTTACTACAACAAGGCCTATGAAGAGTTTATAAAACTTGAAGATCAGTTAGAAATTGGCGATTGTGCCTTGAATATGGGGAATATTTATTTTGAGATGGCCAATTTCAGTGATGCCTATTTCTTCTATATGCAAAGTCTGCATGCCTATGAGAGAGAAGGTGATCAGATGGGAATTGCCATGATGCAAAATAACCTGGGAACTGTAGCACATGAGATGGGAAATTTATCAGAAGCAGAGAGACATTATCAGAATGCATATGAAATATACAGGGAACATGGTCTATCTACCGATGAGTGCAATGTACTTGGAAACATAGGTCTTATTCTTTATGACAAGCAGGAGTATGATTCTGCATTGAACTATTTTCATCAGGTCATAGATATTTTGCATCCCGATTCACTGGGTTCTGAAGCACAGAAGTATATTCTATCTGGTATCTACGAAAATACAGCACTCACCTATATCGAACTTGGGGCACATAATACTGCTTTGGCTTACCTCAGAAAAGGTTTGGATCTGGCTCAGGAAATTGGCGACCAGTATATCATTGGATCCGTATATACAAGCCTTGGGTCACTTTATGGAGAGATGAGAAATCAGGAATCTGCTCTATTCTATCTCCACCGTGCTTTAAAAATTGCCAAAGACAGGGGATTTAAGAACCTTGAACTGGAGGTCTATGATGAACTGGCACGGATGCATGCGGGTATTGGGAGTTATGCTTCGGCATACAACTGGCTATTAAGGTATGATACGGTTTATAAGGCGCTCTTTAATGAAATTCAATCCGAACAGATGGCCAGTCTTAGAGCCCGCTATGAACAGGAGATCAGAGATCAGGAGATTGTACAGCTACAATCTGAGTCACAGGTTCAGAAAATGCTTAATAAGGTCTTTATTATTTTTATTGTGGTGATTGTCGCTCTGGTCATAATCATCGCAATGAATCTCAGATCAAAAAAGAGAACCAACCAGATGCTGGCAGAGAGAAATATCCAGATTTCCAATGCCATCAAGCAGTTGAGTGATTCAGAGAATGAGCTTCAGAAACTAAATAAATCCAAGGACAGGATATTTTCTGTGGTGGCACATGATCTGCGAAATCCTGTGGCTGCAGTAACAGGTTTTTCAGAATTGCTCTATGATAATTTTGAACAATTTCCCGTGGATACACAAAAAGAGTACCTGCTGCAGATCCTGCAGGGAACACAGCGCATTCAGAATTTACTTGAAAACCTGCTAATTTGGGCAAGGGCACAGATGAAAGCAGTCAAGTATGAACCCGAAACTTGAAAGTGAAATCCCTGGTAGAGGAGTGTGTCAGGGAGATGAAAGCAAACCTGGATCATAAGAAGATCGATTGTTTGATAAAAGTGGACAGGAAATGCATTGTATATGCAGATAAGTCAATGATTCATACCGTTTTAAGAAACCTGATCATGAATGCCATCAAGTTTAGTTTTCCAGGAGGGAAAATCCGGATTACCTCAAAAAATGAAACAGAGCTTTGCACCACTAACAGTTTCAGACGATGGTATTGGTATCCAGCCCGAGATACAGGAAAAACTTTTTGACTGCCAATGAAGTAGTAAGTACTCCGGGAACTACCGGAGAATCCGGATCGGGACTGGGATTGGTGATATGCAAAGAATTCCTGGACAGGAACAATGGGACCATAGTTGTTGAAAGTGAGCCAGGAAATGGCGCCTCATTTATTGTGAGCTTGCCCTATTCAGAATTCTACTTCAGTTTCTCCTTGAAAAGCTTCTCAAATTTCTCCACTTTAGGATTGATTACGACCCGGCAATATCCCATGTTGGGATTATTTTCATAATATTCCTGGTGATAAGCTTCTGCCTGAATAAAAGGTCTCAAACGGTTCAATCGTGGTCACTATGGGATCATCCCAGATCCCTTCCTCTCCCAGAGCAAGGATAACTTTTTCGGCCTGATCCTTTGTTCTTCATTATGGTAAAGAACAATAGAACGGTACTGGGTTCCCACATCAGCTCCCTGCCTGTTCAGGGTGGTTGGATCATGTGTTTTGAAGAATATTTCAAGCAATTCCGTATAGCTTACCTGCTCGGGATCATAAGCTAATTTGCACCACCTCGGCATGGCCGGTAAGCCCAGTGGTAACCTGTTTGTAGTTCGGATTGGCTGCATTTCCTCCGGAATAACCTGACTCGGCTGACACCACGCCTTTCACCCGCTCAAAGATGGCTTCAACACACCAGAAGCAACCTCCTCCAAAAGTGGCACAATTCATATTTATCCTTCATAATCCTGTTTCCAAATAGATGTGACTGTAAAAAGCAGATTTACAAATATAATCAAAACGTATTTTCTCATCGACTCATTTGATTATTTATACTGTATATAACCCGCTTAACCTCGTTTTGTTTGAGGGTGGAAATCATCGCTTTTTCGTTGTAACTTTATATCATGCTGACTGCTTCTCTTTTATAAAGTCAAAGATGATCATGAGTTCAGTGTCTCGCTTTGTCCGCATCCTGCTTGCTTGCACCCGATCAGTATGGAAAATGCAAGACCAGGGTGAACCGTGAAGGGAAACTGATTACAGAGAGCTATGGCATACTTTCTGCCATCTCCACTGATCCCATTGAAAAGAAGCCTTTGTACCATTTTTACCCGGGCCGCTCCATTCTTTCCATTGGAAGTTTTGGTTGCAACATGACCTGTGACTTCTGTCAGAATTGTGAGATCTCTCAAATTGATCACCGTATATTTTCACATCATCCCTCCAGAGATCCTGAAGATATCGTGCAAAAGGCTGTGCTTCACCAGGATAATATCGGTTTAGCTTATACCTATAACGAACCCACCATCTATTATGAATATATGCTCAGATGTGCAGAGCTTATTAAAGCGCATAAGCGATATAATGTAATGGTCACCAACGGTTACATCAACAAAGAGCCTCTGGATGAGCTTCTACCCTATCTGGATGCAATTAATCTGGATCTGAAATCTTTTCGCAACGAGTTTTACCGTGGCAGGGCCGGAGCCTCATTAACACCCGTTCTAAATAGCATTGAAAGGATTGTTAAATCGGGTAAGCACCTGGAGCTGACTTTCCTGATTATTCCCGGCTTAAATGATAAAGTCAGTGAGTGGGAGGATATGATTGACTGGATCTATAACAGGTGCGGACCTCATACCGTTCTGCATGTGAGCAGGTATTTCCCCAGGTATAAATTGAACATTCCCCCCACTCCATTAAGCACCATCAAGCGCTTTATGGATCTGTCCGAAAAAAAACTACATTATGTATACCCAGGCAACACACCTCAGCTGGAGAGCCATACCTACTGTCCGGGCTGTGGCGAACTGCTTATTCAACGTTTTTTATACAATGCCTCTCTGATGGGAATTGATGTAGATGGATCCTGCACGAATTGCCACTATAAAATTAATGGTATGTTTAAAACAGAAAATACATGAGAACCCGGAACCCAGCGGTTGAAGGACGCTTCTATTCCCATTCAAAGGATCAGATCTTCGAGCAGATACGGGATATGGAGAAGAGACAACGATACCCGGAAATTGATATTGATCCCGTTCTGATTTTTGGTGCTGTTCTGCCACATGCCGGCCATACCTATTCAGGTTATCAGACCATTCCTTTTTTTCACCTGCTTGCTAAGCTGGAGCTCTATCCCGAAACCTTTGTGATTGTGCACCCCAATCACACGGGTTTTGGAAGTGAATTGGCCGTTGATGACTCTGACTTCTGGAGAAATTCCATTGGAGATGTTCCCCTTGACAGCGAATTCGCAGAAGCTCTCGGTCTGCCTTTTGACCGTTTGGCCCATTCCCGTGAACACTCGGCAGAAGTGATTGTACCATTTTTGCAGTATTTTTTACCCTCTTTTCCATTTTCGATAGTGCCCATTTGCATGCTGGATCAAAGTTATGACAGTGCCTCCAGGGTAGCAAATCAAATTAGAAAAGCTGTAGCCTTTACCAAACGTGATGTGATGGTAATCGCCTCCAGTGATTTTTCACACTTCCTGGCACCAGATAAAGGCGAAAGCATGGACCAGCTTGTGCTCCATGAAATCTTTGGTAGAAATGCAGCCGGGGTTGAAGAAACTGTGAAAGAGCATCAGATATCTGTGTGCGGTTATGGCCCTATTATGGCTCTTATGGAGTATTCAAAGGCTTTATTCGCAGACTATCGTATCCAGATTCTGGCCAGGGGGCATTCCGGGCAAGTGATTCCCTCCCGGGAGGTAGTGGACTACATCTCGCTAATCCTTTACCAATGACACTGTCGCAGGAAGAGAAATTTGAATTGATCAGGGTTGCCAGAGAAGCCATCACCGCGCATCTTAGCACTGAGAACGAGCAGGTTTTACCTCCCTTTCCATCTGGAAAATTTGAGCTTTGCTGTGGCGCATTTGTCTCCATTTATGTGGAGGGAGATTTAAGGGGGTGCATTGGTACATTTTCGGAGGAGCATACTTTGTATCAAAATATTAGGGATATGGCTGTTTCAGCTGCCACCACAGATTCACGATTTAAACCATTGACTCCATCGGAATTGGATCGCTTTCAGCTGGAGATCAGCGTGCTTTCACCAATGGAAAGGATATACGATACATCGGAAATTATCATTGGAAAGCATGGAATATTTATGAAAAAAGGAACAAACAGGGGCACCCTCCTCCCCCAGGTGGCAAAAAGCCAGGGATGGTCTGTTGAGGAGCTCCTTGGAAATTGTGCCCGGTATAAGGCCGGCATTGGTTGGGATGGTTGGCAAACAGCTGAACTATATACCTATGAGGCAATGGTTTTCAGGTCAGATGTTCTATGAGTTAATTGTTAATGTTTCTTAATATTTACAAAAAACCATCTTTTTTTTTGCAATTACGAAAAGCTTCGTATATTTTTACTACGAAATTATTCGTACAATGAAAATAAAACCCACGGATTCTGAACTTGAGGTGATGCAATTGCTCTGGGAGTTTGGTCCATTGACCGTGCGAACGCTTAACGATAAATTGAATGAGCATCGCAAAGTTGGTTACACAACCACCTTGAAAATAATGCAAATAATGACAGAGAAAGGTTTGCTTGTAAGGAATACAGAGCATCGTTCTCACATATATACACCCACGCTCCTGCCAGAGGAAGTGCAATCCTCAGTGCTTGATCATGTGATTAAAACAGTCTTTCGGGGAAACAGGTCATCGCTGATTCTGCAAGCATTGGGCGAGCACTCAAGCTCTTCGGAGGAACTAGATGAGATCAAAGCATTAATTAAGAAGATGGAGGGGAAGTAAATGGAAGTTTTTATGGCTACCGGAGACTGGATCCTTGCACTGGGTAAAACCATTGTCCACAGCATTTGGGTGGGTTTTCTCCTTCTCTCCATGCTTAAACTATTACTCAATGTCATACCCGACAGTTATTCAAATTTGAGATATAGGATTTCGGTTCTTTCCCTGATATTGCTTTTAGGATCGGGATTTGCACTGTTTTTCCTATTGTATTCCCCTACTGATGCAATACAGATAGATCCCGGAGCAGGTGTAGAGGGGCCCTTGAATCTGGGTAGGCTAAAGGCTTATATGAACAACTCCCAATTATCCAATTACCACTTCATATACTTGATTAGTAGCTATATATATATTGCCGGGATTCCGGTGGTCCTGATCAGATCTATGGGTTTATTTCGTTATCAGTTAAGGATGAAAAAAGCCGGATCTCCGGTTCAGAGCATCTGGAAGGAAAGGTTTATACAGCTGAAGATCTCAATGGGCATCAAAAGAAGTGTGGAATTGATGGAGTCTGGAATCATTTCAGCGCCTGCTCTGCTGGGTTTTTTTAAGCCCGTTATACTGGTTCCCGCCGGAATGTTATCGAATCTCTCGGTCAACCAGGTGGAGACCATACTGATGCATGAATTATTTCACCTTCGCAGATTTGATGCTTTCGCCAATATGATTCAACTGTTAATTGAGAATATTTTTTTCTACAACCCTGCAGTATGGGTCATTTCCAGACATATACGTACAGAAAGAGAAAAATGTTGTGATGATGGGGTAATTCAAGCATGCGTTGATCCCCTTACCTATGTCCGCGCTCTCTACCAGATAGCCAGGCTAAATACCCAATACGCTCACCTGGCACCCGGTGCAGGTGGGACAGACAAATTTCAACTATTTCACCGGATCCAAAGAATCTTAAAAATTGATACCATGAAAAATAATGTTCGTGAAAAGATGTTTTCTCTCATTCTGCTTATTGGAGGGTTCGTCATCATGCTTACAGTTACAGGTTTTACATCGGGTTTCTCCATCGTGAAGAATAATGAAGCCAGACAAATGGTAACAGTAACTCGCTCCCCGGAATCTCCTGCTCCGCCAGCTTCTGTATTGGACACAGTCCCAGAGACTCCCACTGAAGTACCACCCGTAGAACCTTTGGAAGAAGAGATCGACTGGGAAGAGATCAAAAAAGAAATGGAAGAGGCTAAAATTGAAGTGAAAATGGCCATGGAGGAGATCGACTGGGATGAGATCAAAAAGGAGATGGAAGAGGCTAAAATTGAGGTGAAAATGGCCATGGAGGAGATCGACTGGGATGAGATCAAATTAGAGATGGAGGAGGCTAAAATTGAGGTGAAAATGGCCATGGAGGAGATCGACTGGGATGAGATCAAATTAGAGATGGAGGAGGCTAAGCTTGACGCAAAAAAGGCCATGGAAGAGATTGACTGGGATGAAATTAAACTTGAGATAGAGGAGGCTAAGCTTGAGGCAAAAAAGGCCATGGAAGAGATTGACTGGGATGAAATCAAAAAGGAGATGTCAGATGTAAAACTCCACCTTGATTCGGTTATACAGGATATTGACTTCGAAAACCTGGATGTGGATATGGATGTGGACTTCGATGATCTGGATATGGATGTGGATATGGATGTGGATATGGATGTGGACTTCGATGATCTGGATATGGATGTGGATATGGATGTGGATATGGATGTGGACTTCGACTTTGATAATATGGAAATAGATATGGATTTCGACAACCTGGATATGGCGATGGATTCCATTTTCTCCGAAGAGGTTTTTTAGAAGAATTTGGTAATTAAGATATATCGGCTATATTTGCTAGCCACAGAAAGACGCAGACTACCATTAGATAGTCACTAACCCTAAAGCTAAATCTGTAACGAGGATCCCGGTTCCACAACGAGCTGGGATTTTCTTTTTTACTCTAATATACTGGTTCACTTAATCTTACAAGAGTAATTCGATCAGCGTAAACTTTACGCTTACTATTCTTGGCACCGAATTTGAACTTCAATAGACAAAGATGTAAAACAAATAAAACCAGGAAATCATGAAAACAAAACAACATATCATCGCCACGCTGATCGCCATGGTTTTTACCACAACTGCCATTCAGGCGCAATCAGCCCGACGTCCGGCTTCTCAAGAAAGAGAGAAAAGGACTGAAGTTACCAGGAAAAGTACAAGCGAAGCGAGAAAGCAAACATCACATACCACCCAGCCTGCCCGACAGGTTCAAGCCCGCCAGGTGCAGCAGCAGAGGAGTACGCAGCCCGCCCGACAGGTTCAAGCCCGCCAGGTGCAGCAGCAGAGGAGTACGCAGCCCGCCCGCCAGGTTCAAACCCGCCAGGTACAGCAGCAAAGGAGTACCCAGCCTGCCCGCCAGGTTCAAACTCGCCAGGTACAGCAGCAAAGGAGTACCCAGCCTGCCCGCCAGGTTCAAACTCGCCAGGTACAGCAGCAAAGGAGTACCCAGCCTGCCCGCCAGGTTCAAACTCGCCAGGTACAGCAGCAAAGGACTGTTCAGCAAGCCCGTAAGGCAGAACCTCAGCAAGCCTACCGGCCCAGAACTACCCCAAAGGCCAACAAGCCGGTGAGTATTACTACCTCGCATAATCCAAAGAGTACCTACAGAAAACCAGAGTCAAAGGTTTATGTAGACCATAACCGGAACAGGATTCATAAAGAGAATAAGTACTCTAACCAGCGATATTACACAGGTAATCATTATCACAATGCCTATCCAACTCATAAGGTTAAGTTTCATTACCATTATGATACGCATGCGCACAACTATCATGTACTTTACTATCCATCCTACACCAATATCTACTGGAACCGTAGCATGTATCGCAACTACCGCAGATGGTACCCCGAATATAGCTGGAACTATAATTACGGACACAGAATCAAAACCATCTCTGTATTTGATGCCAAATATAACCTGGGTGAGGTGGCTAATATATACGGAAGGGTTTACGCCACATGGTACAATGAAGAGACCAATGATTATCTGCTCTTCTTTGGGGGAGACTTCCCTTACCAGCAGTTCACTGTGGTTTTACCTGCCAGAATTGCTCGCAAATTCAGCTGGAGGCCCGAACGTTACTTCCTCGGAGAACATATAACCATCACAGGTCTGATCACTACCTTTGACGGAAGTCCTGAGATTGTAGTAAGAGACAAGTATCAGCTGGGGATGTACTAGATATAAATGAGCAAGCAAAATTTTAGCCTCCGGAAACGGGGGCTTTTTTATTCAGGCCTTTCTTCATCATTGGGACACCTTGTCGAATAGTACTCGATTAACTCTACTCCTCAAGCTTGAACAAACCTGGTGGGATTCATCAGGATTGCAAGATATCCTTCAAGGAATTTTCCTCAATATTGATCTTCAGACCAAATCTGGAATTTTTTATCCCCTGATCAGGTCCAATGGGATTCAACAGTGAAATGCTTGCTCCGCTGTCATTAAGCATTCTTTCATGTTCTGATGTCCATTCCAATTCAAGAATGTCGGAGAGAAACAAATAACGCTTCTTTGCAGCATGGCTCCCGTTCCTGGCTAAATAGTAAAACAACTTTTGGAGATCTGTTCTTTCCCAGGCATGGTATATGGCTTTCCCAACCCCAGCGATCCCTCCGCATAATTGTGGTTTTGATACTGCATCTACAATAGTCTTTTCCAGATCACTGACCATGGCTTGCTCCTGGGTCGTTATCCAGGTCTCCCGATAGCCGAAAAACCTGCTGTAGCTATGGTATATAAAATGAAACTCCATCCCTTTGATATTTTTTTTGGACGGCTGCCTCTGCCGATCAGTTACGACCATTGTTCTGGTTCCCGGTTGATCTGTCAAGCCATGGATATACATTGCAGAGGAATAAGCTATATAATACCCCTCCCTGTTCATGATGCACCTGGCAACTATGCGACTGTCTGGAGCATAGGTCTTCGGGTTTGCACTCAGCGGAATAATGAAGTACAAATCCCGGTATAATTTCATTAACATTCCCAAGCTTACCATTGAGGCAAGTACTTTGGAAAGATGGCTGGGATCTTTATCAGGAAATTCCGCAATAACATCCTTATAGCGAAAACAATTCTTGTTTTTGGCAGATAAGGTCTTAATGATTGCCCATCTCATCTTGAATTAGATATTTATTAGTGTTTTGCCTACATAAATGGCCAATAGCAAGTTAATAATTATTTCTCAGAAGCCAATAATTAACCTATTATAGCTTCAGAACACCAACAGAAACTTAATAATTACCCCAAACCTATTTTTCGAACAAGCCAATGGTCCCTGATGGGTACATTTCTTGTCAAAACATGTCAATTTGGGGAGGATGGTGGCAAATACCAGAAAGAAGGAGTGAAACTGCAGATATCAAGCACTGATCTGAATAGCTTACCGTTCCCCCTCTGTATAATTTACCGTAGCCTCCTTGTTCTTTTTATCCAATTCAAACCGCGTACAAGATCACGAGACTCCCCCGAATGACAAAATAAGAGATCTATTCCATTGAATATATACACATTAACAAAGCACTGTGCAAGGATTGACGAAAACAGGACTACCTTTGACGGAAGTCCTGAGATTGTAGTAAGAGACAAGTATCAGCTAGGGATCTACTAGATATAAATGAGCAAGCAAAATTTTAGCCTCCGGAAACGGGGGCTTTTTTATTCAGGAGGTGGAGCCAGGCGGGAGATCCGCTGAATGGAAAAAGCAGTAAAGATACCCTGACCTCCCTCTTTTATATTGGACCTGACATTGGCAGGCGGACCGGAGAACAGTGGATTGTTTCCAAAAATTTCCAATTGTGCGTCCACCACAAAATTGTAATAGTTCTGATCAATGCTATTTAACTCAAATGTAACGGTATCACCCTCAATCAAAGCCTCCCTTGGATCATCATCTGAAAGAAATCCAACTGGCAATCCAAAGATGTAGATCCCATTTATGAAGTCGTCCGGCTGGACAGAGTATTTAATGAGCGTATCGGTCAACAAATCGCTGTTCTTCCAGATTTTAAAACTATACCACTCTCTGCTTGGAGGATCCAATGCATACATCAGCACCTGGTAGCCTGAAGCAAAGGGTGATTTGAAGTAGGACAGATTGATGGAATCAAGGATCAGACCGCCGGGCATGGTACTTTCAGCCTGATAGACTTCATCCACACCGTCCTCATCTATGTCTACCTGACGAATGGTTAAGCTATAAGTTTCTCCAGGGATGCCTCTGAAAGCATCCGGTATAAGATAGATTCCTGGAAGGGTGTCATTTTCTTCAAGGGTGATCAGCTGGTCATCGAATTCCAGCTCAACCAGAGCCCCTGATACTTTTGGAGCGGGTTCATTAAAAAAGTAGTCACTGGAGGAGGATAACTCTACCTGATGGTGCACAGAGTCGCTTGTAATTTCACCATAAACCACCAGCCTGCGATAGGTGGAATCAAGCTCAATTTCAACGATCTCGGTACAGGATTCCAGTCCTATGGTTAACAGGATAAGGATCACTCCATATGTAAAATGCTTCGCCTTCATCAGAATTTAAAGTTATAAGTGATGGCAGGAATCACGGAAAACAGGTAGGTCATCTCAGCATAGGTCCGGTTTGGATCTGTATCATCCTGAACAAAATTCAGCGTCCAAACATTTTTTCTTCCATAGGCATTGTAAACCGAGAAATTCCACTCCCCCTGCCATCTTCTTCCTGGTTTCTCTTTACCCCGAATGGTCAGGGAAAGATCAAGCCTGTGGTAGTCAGGAAGGCGATATTCATTCCTTCCTGTATATACAGGGAGAATATTTCCCAGTACCTGATATCTTCCCGCTGGGAGGGTAAATGGGATACCGGTGCTGTATATCCAGTTGGCAGCCAGACTTATGCGTTTTGAAGCTTCATAACTGAAAACAATGGCCAGATCGTGAGGTTTGTCATAGGGAGCCGCATAGGGTTTTCCATCATTAATTTCAGGAACATCTCGCATGGTTTTTGAATAGGTATAACTCACCCAACCCGAGAATTTTGAGAGGTCGTACCTCACATAAAACTCTGCACCGTATGAAGTGGCTTCACCTATTCTCAATTCACCTTCCAACCTGGGATTAAGTAAGAGTGACGCATGGTCTTTGAAGTCGATGGAATTGGTCATTTTTTTGTAGTAAACCTCCACAGAGGTTTCAAACTTGTTGTCATAGAAATTTCTGAAATAGCCGCCCGACAACTGATCCGAGATCTGTGGCTGAATATTTGGCGAAGCCGGGAACCAGATATCAAGTGGCGTTCCTGCTGAAGAGTTGCTTGCCATTTGCATATATTGCCTGGTTCTTGAGTAGCTGGCTTTTACAGAGCTTCTATCATTTATGAGGAAGTTGGCCGCCAGCCGGGGTTCCAGACCATGGTAGAGGTTGTAAAAATCCCCCTTTTCGTATCGGGTTGAATCAATGACAGTATAATTATCATCGTAGGTCAGAACCGTGGCTGGACCTAAACTATAAAACATAGAATACCTGAGCCCATAACGAAGAGAAAACCTTTCACTGAACCTGGATTCACCTGAGAAGTAGAGTCCATTTTCCAGGGCGTGATTGTCAGCCAGCTCTGAATTGGTGTCATTTCCATCCTGATCGCTTACGGAAATCATTCCGGGTTTTATGATGTGATAGAAGCTGGAGAGACCGTATCGAAAGGTGTGTTCGGGTGCCATATACCAGATAAAGTCTCCTTTAAATCCATAGTCGTCCAGGTAGGATAGCCAGTTAAAGTAGGGCGTTGATCCCTGAGGAGTTCCAAGATCGTAGAAATAGTGTGAATTTACCAGGGTGAAATTGCTGAACAACCTTTTGCTGAAGAGGTGATTCCACCTGAATGAAAATGTTCTGTTACCGAAATACATTCCGGCAAAATCATTGGCAAAAACATCTTTGCCGTAGTATCCGGATAAGAAGATTCGGTTCTTTTCGTTTATGGTCCAGTTAAGTTTTCCATTCAGGTCATAAAAGAACAGGGAGTTATCTCTCACCGCTGTATCCTTGGCAAAAGGCAGGAAGATATCTGCATAGGTACGTCGGCCCGATAAAAGGAATGATACCTTTTCTGAAAAAAGAGGGCCTTCAAGGGTGAGCCGGCTGGAGATAGTTCCGATACCTCCGGTGGCCCTGAACTCCTTGTTGTTACCATCCTTCATACGGATATCCAGCAGGGATGCCAGGCGTCCTCCGGAACTGGCCGGGATATCACCTTTGTAGAGTTTTACGTCTTTAATAGCGTCATTATTGAATACGGAGAAAAATCCCAACAGGTGACTTGCATTGTAAACTGTAGCCTCATCCAGCAGAATCAGATTCTGATCTGAGCTCCCTCCTCTTACGCTAAATCCGGAGGAGCCCTCACTGGTCACTGCCACTCCGGGAAGCAGTTGAATGGCTTTGATCACATCTATCTCGCCAAGAAGGGCTGGGATTTTCCGAATGAATTGAATAGGCAGTTGGGTGGATCCGGTTTCAAGCCGCGTGATGTTTGCATTTCCCGCTTCAGCAATTACAGTGACCTCTTCCAGTTCCAGCAATGATTCGGCCATCTCTACATCAATGGATAAGTCTTCTGTCAATTGGATGGGGCGGGTTTCAGTTACATATCCCACGTAAGAAATTACCAGGGTATAGAATCCCGGATCAAGGCTGAGTGCATAGTATCCATAGGTATTGGTCATGGCCCCGGCACCCGTCTCCAGGATGGCCACATTGGCGCCTATGAGCTCCTCGCCGCTAGCTGCATCCCTTACATGCCCGCTTATTATAACCTTGGCATTACTTCTAAATGAAATAGAGATAAAAACCAGGAAAAGCACTGAAATTATAAACCAAGACCTTCTCATCCAACTGGAAAAATATTATCTGCTAGAATAGACAAATATCAGACCAAATAGTTGTATTGGGTCTGATATCTGCAAAAAAAGAGAGTATGTGCGATTGCTCTGTTATACGATCTGGCTCATGGCATCGATATAGGCTTCTACGGAAGCCGTAATAATATCCGTGGAGGCTGAGAATCCATAGTAGAGGACCGACTTATGTTCCACCTGCATATGTACTTTTCCCATATCGTCGCTGCCCCTGGTGATGGCCTGAATAAGGAACTCTTCAATGCGAACCTTTTTCTTTAATATGGATTTAACCGCATTGATAGCCGCATCAACGGGACCATTCCCTTCGGCAGTGGCCGAATGACAAACATCTTCCCAAACCAGACTCACGGTGGCAACCGGAACCGTACCTTTTCCGCAAACAACCTGCAGCTGATTCAAATGCAGACTTCTTTTGATATCCCTCTCATTGGCCCCTGCGAGCATCTTTAAATCCTCATCGATAATCTCCTTTTTAGAATCGGCCAGCTTGAGAAACTCATCATAGATGTTATCCAGAACATCTTTGCTAAAGGTATAACCCAGGATCTTAAGTCTGTGCTTTAAGGCAGCACGTCCGCTTCTGGCGGTAAGTAGTATGGAGGATTCGTTGATGCCCACAGACTTAGGGTTGATTATTTCATAATTCTCCCTTCGCTTCAGTACTCCATCCTGGTGAATCCCAGACGAATGAGCAAAAGCATTCCGGCCTACGATGGCTTTGTTGGGCTGAACCGGCATCCTCATAAGGGTGGAGACCAGCCTGCTAATCTGGTAGATCTTCTTGGTATTAATGTTTGAAGTAAGGTTGAGGTGTTTCCTGCTCTTCATGATCATTGCGATCTCCTCAAGGGAGGTGTTGCCCGCTCTTTCTCCAATGCCATTAACAGTGACTTCCACCTGCCGTGCTCCATTAATGATCCCACTCATGGTATTTGCAGTGGCCATTCCGAGGTCGTTATGACAATGCGTAGAAAGAATGGCCTTGTCTATATTAGAAACATGGTCAACCAGGTACTTGATCTTCTTTCCATACTCATCCGGCAAGGTATATCCTGTGGTGTCGGGGATATTGATTACAGTTGCTCCAGCATCAATCATGGCTTCAACAACCTGAGCCAGGTATTTATTATCTGAACGGCCTGCATCTTCTGCATAAAACTCTACATCTTCCACAAAGGACTTTGCATATGCTACTGCTTCAGCACCTCTTTTAATAATTTCCTCGGGATTGCTGTTGAGTTTGTGGTAGATGTGATAGTAGGAAGTTCCTATTCCTGTATGGATCCTGGGGCGTTTAGCGAATTTCAGGGATTCTGCCGCCACCTCAATATCCTTCTTTACAGCACGGGTCAGGGCACATATAACGGGTTCGGAAACGGCTTTACTGATCTCAACTACAGAATTAAAATCTCCAGGACTTGAGATGGGAAATCCGGCCTCGATTACATCCACACCAAGCTCTTCAAGTGCCTTTGCAATTTCTATCTTCTCGATGGTATTCAATTGACAACCGGGAACCTGTTCGCCATCCCTCAGCGTAGTATCAAATATATAGACTCGATCTTTTGCCATTATCTGTAGTTTTTGATGGATTGTAATTAAATCACAAAAGAAGCAAATTATATGAAAATGTGCTATTCAACATATAACAAATTATCATAAAGCGCACTAAAACCTGAGAATTTGGACTTTTACAGGCTAAAAGGGAAGAATTCTGCAGTTTGAGGATTCAGCTAAACTCTTTCTTCAGTGATTCAACCCAGGCTGCAATCCGCTCCTTATTCATAGAACCCTGATTCTCATAATCAATGGCCAGTCCGGCAAATTGATCCCCCCGTTGTGCCAGAGAACTCTCAAATTCGTATCCTTCCACTGAGGTAAATCCGACCAGAGTAGCATCACACTCTTCAAGGATTTTAGCCATTAGTCCCATTCCATCGAGGAAGTTTTCCGGGTATCCCTTCTGATCTCCCAGTCCATAAAGTGCAACTTTTTTGCCACTGAGGTCCAAATCCTCCAGCGCAGGAACAAACTCATCCCAGTAGTTAGGGAGTTCTCCATCAAACCAGGTGGGTACCCCCATAATAATCTGATCAAAAGACATGAAGAGTGCTTCGTTGATCTCTTCGGCATTTAACATCTCTACCATGTCGTCGTTAAATGCCTCTTTGATTCTCTCGGCTACTTTGCCGGTTTTCTTTGTATTGAAACTATAAATGATTGCGGTTTTATTCATCTTATTGCAATTAGGGCTTAGTAATTCAGAAGTTCCAGGGCTGCATTTTCAATTCTTGCCAGATCGGGCAAAATAGCAGCTTCCAGAATTCGGTTAAATCCAACTGGCGTAAAGGTTGATCCCACTCGTTTTACAGGGCCATCCAGGTGTTCAAATGCCAGATCGTTAATCTGAGCAGCCACTTCACCACCAAATCCGCCAAATACTTTGTCTTCGTGAACCACAAGAACTTTCCCGGTCTTTTTCACAGTAGCCAGGATAGCATCCGTATCTAATGGACTCAGTGACCTCAAATCGAGTACTTCAATGCTTGCTTTCCCATCTTTAGCGTACTTGTCAGCCAGCTCAACACACATGGGAGTGGTGTTCCCGTAAGTAATGATGCTCAGATCGCTTCCTTCCTTCCTGATTCTTGCCTTGCCAAAGGGTACTTCAAAATCATCAGGTATGGGCGCAGCAACTTTGGGCGCGTTATAAAGGGCTTTGGGTTCCATAAATATGGTGAGGCCCCTGGATCGTATGCTGGTCCTCAGCAATCCTGCTGCATCATCTGCATAGGTGGGGTATACCACCCTGACTCCGGGTAAGGATGCCAGGGATCCCTCAATGGTCTGGGAATGATAGAGTCCACCCCCAATATATCCACCTGAGGCCAGTCGGACTGTAATGTTGGGAGAAAATTGCCCTTTGGTACGCCAGTATTCATGGGTTGTTTCCACAAATTGTTCCATGGCAGGCCAGAAGTAATCTGCAAACTCTGCTCCTTCTACCACAATGCGAAGTTTATCATTGAATCGACTCATGCCATTGGCTGTGCCCATGATGAAGTCCTCGGCAATGGGACCATTAAATACACGATCCTTTCCAAACTCCTGTTGCATCCCTTTGGTCACATTGAAGATACCCCCCTTCTCTTTGTTGGCCACATCCTGACCCCAGATAAAGGTGTCGGGATTGTGTCGAAATTCGGCCTTCAGGGTTTCATTCAAGCCTTCTATAAGCTTTTTGGGCTCCCCCTCAAAGCTGTGCAATCCTTCAGGGTACTTTTCACTCACATAGGGTTCAGGGATCACAAAATCATGTATTGAAGCCGGATCCGGATTTGGAGCATTCATTCCCACCTTATGGGCGGCTTTTACAATCTCTTTGGCCTCTTTTTCAAGGGCTTCAAGCTCAGCTTCAGTAAAACGCTCGTACCTGATCAGCAATCTTCTGAATTTAGCCATTGGATCGTACTGATGGACATAGTTTAACTCATAATCGTCCCGATAGAGATCGTGCCTGTCTGAGTTTGAATGTGAATGGATCCTTACACAATTGGCCTGCACGATAACCGGGTGCTCATTCTCGACCACATAAGCCTTGGCTTCAGCCATGGTATTCATGCTGTCGAAAACATCTTTGCCATTGCAATGATAAATCTTCAAATTCTTAAAGCCTGAGAAATTGTTGGCCACCTTTCGGTTGGCTGTCTGGTCTGCTTTGGGGACTGATATTCCGTAACCATTGTCCTGAAATACAAAAATGACAGGTAACTTCTCAGTACTGGCCCCATTAATGGCTTCATAGACGTAACCTTCTGAAACAGATGATTCTCCCTGTGAGCTGATTGCCACACCAGGCACCTTATACTTCTTAATGGCCCTTGCCACACCCACAGCGTGGAGGGTGTGATTACCCGTACAGGAGGAGACATTATGAACATTCCATTCTGGTTTGGCAAAATGGTTGGACATGTGACGGCCTCCACCAGCCACATCGGTATCTTTGGAAATACCATTCAGAATCAACTCCTCCGCTGTCAGACCTGCTGAGTGAGAGGTGAGCAAGTCCCTGTAATAGGGGAACAGATGATCGTTCTCTCTATCAAATACCTGACCAATAGCTAGTTGAATTCCATCATGCCCAGCATAAGGAGCATGATAGGACCATCCAATGGCCTGTTTTAAATAGTTTGGGGCACGATCATCAACGGCCCTGGCCACAAGCATGAGCTTAAACCATTTGGCCAGCGTCTCCTTATCGGTCTTTTTTATGCTGTATCTTTTTTCTACTGTCATTCCAATTTAAATTTTAAAGTTGCCCGATTCTGAATCGAATGATTCAATGTAGTCTCCAAGACGTTTTAAAAAGGCTCCCCCAAGGGCGCCATCAACAATGCGGTGGTCATAAGTAAGCGATAACCACATCTTTTGTCTGATTGCAATCACATCACCCTGGTCGGTTTCCAATACGGCCGGTTTTTTCTTGATGGCTCCTACAGCCAGAATGGCTACTTCTGGTTGATTAATAATGGGTGTACCAATATCATTCTTAAATGTACCAAAATTGGTTACGGTAAAAGTACCCCCGCTGATGTCATCAGGATTCAACTTATTGCTGCGGGCTGCTACGGCAAGCTCATTCATCTTCTTGGTTAATCCTGTCAGGTTAAGGGAATCGGCATCTTTAATATTAGGAACGATCAGGTTGTTATCTGGCAGAGAAACCGCAATCCCAAGATTGATCTTCTTCTTAATAATAATATTGTCTCCATCCACCGATGCATTGATCTGTGGAAAATCTTTAAGTGCCTTAACAGTCGCATTCAGAAATACTGGCAAGAAGGTGATCTTTACCCCTTCCTTTTTAAGGAATTCATCTTTGATCCTGTTTCGCCATGTGACCACTCCAGTGACATCCACCTCTATCATGTTGGTAACATGAGCAGAAATCTGCTTGGATTTGATCATATGAGCTGCAATAAGCTTCCTGAGCCTGCTCATCTCGATCACTTCATCTCCGCTGTCGGAACTTACCTGGGTAACCGGAGCCTGGCTAGCTTTAGCAGGGGCTGGAGCCTGAGTTTTGACTTCCTCTGGGGGAGCAGGCTTTTTTGCACCTCCCCGGTTCTCAAGGAAAAGTAGGACATCTTTTTTCTGGACCCTTCCATTTAAGCCGCTTCCCTGAATCGAATCTAACTCAGACTGGGTGATATTTTCTTCCCTGGCTATGGTCCGCACCAATGGAGAGTAGAAGCGATCTATGGATGAGGAAACTTTTTCAAGGCTTGCCTCAGCAACGGGAGCCTCAATAACTGACTCCGCTTCACTGATTTCTTCAATATCTTCAGTTTTCTCTTCAACAGATGCAGAAGCCTCACCGCCCATGTCGATAACGGCGATTATTGTTCCAACTGCAACTACTTCGTCCTGTTTAAAGAGGATTTTCTTTACGATCCCTTCAACGGGCGACGGTATCTCCGAATCAACCTTATCGGTGGCGATCTCCAGAAGATTATCATCTTCTTCAACTTTGTCACCTTCCTTTACAAACCAGTTTGTGATGGTTGCTTCCTCAATACTCTCACCCATCTTAGGCATGATTATATCAAAATTTGCCATATTGAAATTAATTGATTGTGGTGTAGTAATAGAATTTTCGATGATATAACAATGATCCCATGAAATTGTTTTTATTCTTCGCCTTCGAATAGAACATCTAGAATAACGGGTTCGCCACAGGAGGTTCGGTCAATTGCCACTGACTTTTTAAATTTTGGATATTTAACCTGAATATCAGGATATCCAAGATGAACCAGCAATGAAACAAGGTAAAAGAATTTTGGCCCGTGGGGTACCAGAATAATTGAATAATCAGTTCGAAGTGGAAGTATAGTGTCTATAAGGCTCTGGTAAATAGTCTGCCCATTCCGTATGGGATAGGAGATCAGGTTCCTGATGGGAGTGGAATTGATCAGCCCATGGTTATTAACGAAAACGCGTTCAACAGATTTTTTATCAGCTGGCGGATCGGCATAAAATAAATAGAGTAAGTCAGGCTTTATCTTGTTAAAAATTGCTTCGTTCACACCCTTCTCATGCCCCAATCCCAGAATAAGAGCAATCTTCTTTTCCTGATTTTCCAGGGTTTCTTTCCTATGAAAACCTTTCACAGATTTCAACTTCAGAACCTGCTCTTGTTCTTCCAGACCTGAAATCGAATATGCCATTCGCAAGGTGGCACAATCCTGCCCATCCTGGTTTTCACCAAACCAGTTAAAAAACTCGTAATCCCATCTGGCAGGCATGCAAGTGCAGTCCAGGATCACCCTGATATGTGGACCGCCAAAACTACTAAAAAGGGCCCCCATATCAGGTATTTTTGATTCTACCATGATGGGTTCAAAGCCCTGATCTTCGAAATATAAATTGTTCTTCTGGTACGAGAACAAATGACTCTGGTCACCCTGTATCAGAACTATTTTTCGAGATATTCTTGTGGCTTCCAATTTCCTGGCCACAGCGGTGCATCGAGATTCGCAGCTCAGGGTGGTGACAAATACATCTGCATTGAAATCAGTAAACTGAGCAGGTTCAATATGTTGGATAGCCGATAACTCCATCTGGTAGCATCAAGTGGCACCAAATATACGGAATATCTACTCCTATTTAATTTTAAATCGATTAAAGTTTTGGATTGGTAGCAGGTATTTTAGCGATTGGAAATGGAGTGTCTGCTTCCATGGAAAAAAGATCAATTTCCGGCCATTCCCTTACCCGGTTTACTGCACTAAACATTAAACCAGACACATACCTGTGTATCCTGGAATGCTTGTAGGTACTGGTATTGACCATAACCACCCAGTTAATTCCATCTCTTTGTCTTACCATCAATGCGGATGAACCAGTGAGGTATCCGGTCCTCCACCAGGTGCCGTATTTATCTGTTCCCCTCCAGCCAAACAATCCCTTACCGGCTAATTCTGGATCAGTCATCTGTGAGATAGACTCATTTGAGAGTATATCAGGCTGACCGTCAAATCCGTCAATGGCTGTCAGAAATTTTATTAGTTCTGGAGCAGAGGCTACCCAACCACCGGCGGGCCCCAATAATTCCATATTATTACCCCCATAGTATATAGGGACCTGCTCACCACTTCCACCCATGTCGTAGCTCGTCATGGCACCGGCGCTGCTGTGATAGCGGACCTCATTGGGATACTTTTCACGATAGTAGCTTTTGCCAATATGCATGTCGTGAATATCCAGAGGTTTGAAAATATTCATGACCACATAGTCCTGGTATGGCATACCGCTTTTGCGTTCAATTATTTCACCCAGGATTGCATAACCGAAATTTGAGTAACTATAACGAGTTCCGGGCTTAAAATTGAGCCTTTTACTTAGGGTGTAGGTTAAAATATCATCAAATTTTGCGGGTGCCTCCACTCCCATTTTTCTGGCGATATAGAGTGAACTGAAAATGGGATCGCCCGAATATCTGGACCAGCCAGCTGTATGATTCATTAAATGACGGACAGTAATATTCTCAAGTCTCTTATCCCTATAGGACAGAAATGCTGAATCACTTAATATACCATTCTCTCCAAAAACAGTAGCGTCCAGATCAAGAAGCCCATCTTCATGAAGTTTCATGATGGCTACCGCAGTAATCAATTTTGAAACAGAAGCAATACGAAAGAGGTGTCCTGGTTTTACTTCCTCTCCGGTTTCACTGTTGGCAATACCAAATCCCTTTGCATAAACCAGTTTTTCATCTCTCGTGACTGCCAAACTGGCCCCTTCGATCTTCCATTTTTTTATGAAAGAGTTAACCTGCCTGTCGATGTTCCCTGTTCCTTCGAAATCAGAATAGTGATTATCCAACAATAAAGAAAAGGGAACCTCCTCATCATTTAACAATGAAGGGTAACCTTTATCGGAAAATGTCAATGCAATTTCCCCGAAAAAAAAGAGAATTAACAGACTTATAAAAAAAATAATCTTCTTCACTCAAATCTAATTTTCATCTAAAAAGGATCCGGATAGATCTTCAAATTTATGTATAAATGCGATTCTGACGAAAAAGTTCATTGGCTTGATTTCAACGATCGGCTGTTAATAGTGTTAAATATCATATAGTCAATAATATATGCTATTTATTCCCTGATTGCGAAGAGCGTAAATATTTATATATAAAATCCTCTTCGCATACCAAATAGAGGTTTGGTCGAGACATATAAGGGTATTTGTGATCTTCTTCTGACTATTGGTCAAAAGAAATAAGCACAGGTAGGAAAAAAGCTCACATAAAAGGAAAACTAGCTACTAAGTACTATCCACTAAGTACTAAGATGGAGGGGGTATAAAACATGAATGGGAGCCAAATTTGCATCTGGTTCCCATTCCACTTGTTAGCTACCGTAGTTGCTAGCATGCGCCAAGCTACTGTTATTATGGCCGGAAAACTAGACCGAAGTCTCGAATTCCCTTCTGCTGTCCGACAAGTCGAACAACTTGCATCTTCAACTATCCGGAGATAGAGAAAAATGCTCAACCCTTGACAACTTCCGCCGCGTTTTCAGATATGCTACGGTTTCAGTTTGAATCTCCTTCCATGCCTTTTACAGCGTTTCTGGTATTCCAGTCAATTGCCCTCTCCGAAGATTGGCAGAACAGCGTCAATATCTGGTTAGCTGCTCCGTGACTCGTGCTCACGCTTCCAGGTTGCCCTGGTTGCTAATGATCTGCATCATTTAAAGAACTGAGTGGCCTTTTATCGCTCACTTGATGTTATCAAAAGTAGTTGCAAAAGGGCTTCTCTCCAAATTTTAAGGATTGAAGAATTGAACATTGAATGAACAGCTTTTATTAACAATGAGTTAAAACGATGTTAACCATTGATAGTATGTGGTTATGTACCAATCGATTGAGTTTACACCTGCATTTTATGTTTTGTTGATATACTAAAACAATGATCCTGAAATTGGATGAGAAAATGGTTTTACCAGTTCAGGATCCAAAGGATTGGCCTGATTGCGGGAGACCAGATGGGAGACAGGGTGGGCATGTATGAATTTTTCATCAAAAGGAATGAGTAGCCTGTTGGCCTTATGCAGGGAGATATCCCCCGTTATCCAATCTTTCTCAAATTCCTGAGGCAGAATAACTGGCATTCGCTTTTTGGTATTGTGTATTTTCTCCATCAATGGGTTTGCCCTTGTTGTGATAATGGAAAATGTTTGCAATTGTTCTTTACCCTCCGGATCCATCCAGGAGTCATACAGGCCTGCAAATACAAATGGTTGATTATTTCTCAGTCTGATGTACCAGGGAATTTTCACCCCATCTATCAGTTGCCACTCAAAGAAGCCATGAGCAATGACCAGACAGCGTCCACTTCGAAACGGTTCCCTAAAAGAGGGTTTCTCATGGAGGGATTCGGCCCTGGCATTATAAGTCCCTTTCCTGATCTGTTCAGCGTTACTTTTGTCTTTGACCCATCCAGGGATCAAACCCCACTCCATCAGTTGAACCTGATCGGGCTGTTCCATTGAGAGTACCGGGATCAAGGGATTGCTAAAAGCTTTGTAAAAATAGTTGAAATCAAATTCGTAAAGGGCTGAGGTATCCACCTGGAATCGATTCTCAATGGCTTTTCTGGTCAGATGTACTTCAATTGTAAAACACATAGTAACGTTAGGGGTTAGGGGGTAGGTGTTAGTGAATAGTGGTTATTATTATAAAATTTGCTAATAAGTTAGAGGTTTAACAGTTAAAAGTTAAACAATACTTCATGAAGTTTTGTTAAGAAAGCATATTAGGTTTGAATGGACAATAAATTAGAGATACTTCCCTATTTTCCTTTAAGTGTATTTCTTTTCCCCGGAGAAGATATTCCCTTGCGAATATTTGAACCTCGCTACATGCAGTTAATTGAAGATTCGCGCAATTCAGGAAACTCTTTTGCAATACCTTTTGTTATGGGGGGAGAGATGCAGGAATTTGGATGCGAAGTGAGATTGAAGGAGGTAGTTGGGGAAAACTCCGGAGGGAGAATGGTGATTACCGTGGAAGCCATATCCGTTATTCAAATAATCAGTTTTTATGAACAGCTTGATGGAAAGCTCTATGCCGGAGGAACTGTCAAAAGGTTGCCCTGTTCCGATCTGATTGAAAGTATCGAGCTTTTTGATATTATCAGGAACTACATCGATCAATATGATGATAGTTTTCTAAGTTGCTGTAAGTTCTCCTCAATCACCCGTCAGGATGTGATGAAGGCTCTGAATCTGAGTTCTGAGGATAAATTCAAATTTGCTTGTATACCCAATGGCAGTCAGAAAGAGGATTACCTGGTAGGACAAATCAAATACCTGAAAATGATCCGTGAACAGGAGACCCAGCTGGGAAATGACTTTGGCCTGAACTAACCTGGCGTTCCCATTTCCGGAATTCTCATTTTAAGATAATCCAGATCCTGTTTCAAATTTGCTACCGTACGAACCAACTGGTTTTCAGGAATCACAGGTTCCGGAATCTCGTGACTGATGAAGTGTGTAAATTTCCAGATCTCCCTTATGTTATTCACACTTAATTCATAGGGTTCATAAAGCGGATTTAAGGAGTAGAGAATTACTTTTCCTTCAGATTCTATCCGGTTCTCAATAATTTTAAAAACGATCCCATCATCCAGGGTAAGTACCACACAGGCCTCCCCTGTTTTCAATTCTTTCCAGTCGACTACATATTCACCGGTGACCCATGCTTTTTCAGGGATCGGCAGCATAGAATCCCCCTGTAACTGAAAGGTTCTGTATTTCTTCTCATTGGAAAGAAATGGAAGCTGAAATACCGATAATTCACTGATATATTCCGGATCGGCAAATCCATTGGTGTACCCGGCCTGTGCCTTCACCGGGACCAGTTCAATGTTCTCCTTGTTATCTGTATTAACTGTGGATGAAAGAATCCGCAGGTTCCCTCCCCTGAGGAACACGTCTTCCCCTTGCTCCAGTTGCCTGAGCTGTGTTTCACTCAGTGTTGAGAGATCCACTTTTAGCAATGTATCCAATGCAATTTGATAATAGTCGGAGAAAAGCAGGAGGATTTCCAGCCCCGGCTGTGCCACCCTGTTCTCATAACCGCTGAGGGTTGAACGTTTCATTTGTAGTTGCTCTGCTACCTCATCCTGAGTACGCTTTTTGCGTTTTCTAAGGAGTTTAATATTTGAATCGAAATACATGTTAAAACCGCATTAATTGTTGCATAAAATACCTTGTATGATTATATTGTAATCATAATAATGATTAAAAACTAATCAAATATAAGAAAAAGTTAATAGGATAGCAGGTTAGCAGGGTATTTTTTTTTCACTACCCACTACCCACTACCCACTACCCACTATCCACTAACTACTACCTACTAACTATTAACGCGAACGAAGTGAGCATAACACGAAATGTAGTACATATGGATCTGGATACATTTTTTGTATCCGTGGAGCGCTTGACCAACAGTAAACTTGAAGGGAAACCTGTGATTATAGGAGGCATGTCGGACCGTGGGGTGGTTTCAAGCTGCAGTTACGAAGCCAGACAGTTCGGAGTACATTCGGCCATGCCCATGAAAATGGCACGCTCGCTATGTAGTGAGGCTGTTATAATCAAGGGTGATATGGATGCCTATAGCCACCACTCGCGGATAGTCACCGATATCATTGCGGACCAGGCTCCTGTATATGAGAAGGCTTCCATTGATGAGCACTACCTGGATATTACAGGGATGGACCGGTTTTTTGGGTGCATGCAATGGACCCATGAACTGCGGCAGCGTATTATGAAAGAGAGTGGTTTGCCTATCTCCTGTGGTTTGTCTGTCAATAAAACAGTTTCAAAGATTGCCACCGGAGAGGCTAAGCCCAACGGGGAGATCGAGATTCCAGGCCTTCAGGTAAAGGATTTTCTCTCCCCCCTTTCGATCCGGAAAATCCCCATGATAGGGAACCGGACCTTCCACCAGTTACGCTCCATGGGAATTGCCACCATCGGCACCCTGGGCCAGATTCCCATAGAGATGATGGACAGCCTGCTGGGAAAAAATGGCATCGTGATCTGGAAAAAGGCCAATGGCATCGACACAACTCCCGTGGTCCAGTACTCCGAGAGAAAATCCATCGGCAGTGAAAGGACCTTCCAGAGGGATACCATGGATGTGGCAGGACTGCACGATCTGCTTACCTCCATGGTGGAGAAACTGGCCTTTCAACTGCGTAAGGAGGAGAAGCTTACCTCCATTGTCACCGTTAAGATCCGCTATTCTAATTTCGATACCCACACCCTGCAGAAACGGGTCCCCTATACCTCTTTCGATCATGTGCTAATGCCCATAGCCAAAGAACTCTTTGACCGCCTGTACCAGCGTCGCATGTTAATCCGGCTTGTGGGCATCCGCTTTTCCGGGCTGATCCGGGGGGTACAACAACTGAACCTCTTCGAAGACACTTCGGAGATGGTTCACCTTTACCTGGCTGTGGATAAGCTTCGCAGGCGCTACGGTTCCGATGCGGTCAAAAGGGCAAGCGGCATACAGCTTCGCGACCTGGAAGAGAGAACAGATCAGTCACAGAAACAGAAGGCTGTCCCTTCGCCGGAAGAGCGCCAGCAAGTTGATAACCTGAAGAACCGTCGCTTCCGGTATTGGTATCGATAAAAGTTAGGAGTTAGGGGTTAGAAGGGTATTGGGGTAAAAAACCACTACCCACTAACTACTACCCACTACCCTACTAACGCCCGCGTAGCGGGCATAACGAGCAAAGCGAGTGTACCTAAATTGTCATTCATATTATAGTTTGCGGTACGGAACCATGGCAGTTGAGACGCTGGTGGAGGAAGCAGCCAGGTTGGGCATAGAATCGCTGGCCCTGACTGATATCAATAACTCCATGGGCATGGTCGATTTTGTGAGGGCATGCCATAAGCATGGAATTCATCCCATAGCTGGTATTGAATACCGAAACGGAGACAGGTTTCTCTACACGGGAATCGCACAAAACCCCCATGGATTCAGGGAATTAAACGACTTCCTCTCCTACCACAACGAAACGGGTCTGCCCCTGCCCGAGCGTGCCCCTCCATTGGACCATGTGTGGTTTATTTATGATTTTGACGACAGCCTCTGGCGGGGCAAACGAAAGCTACGGGACCAGGAGCTGATCGGGGTCAGACCAGGTGAAGTAAACAAAATCCTTACCTCCAGATGGAGTTCACACCTCTCCAGGCTGGTAATCCGACATCCGGTTACTTTTCTTCAGCCGAAGGACCATGCATTGCATCGACACCTGAGGGCCATCGATCACAACATCCTGTTGAGCCAGTTGAAACCTGAACATATGGCACAGGAGAGCGAGGTGCTGTTACCTCCCGACCTGTTGCATTGTGCTTATGACGAATATTCCGAGATCAGAAGGAATACCCAGGGGATACTGAAGGATTGCTGGATGGATTTTGACTTCACCACGGTAAAGAACAAAAAGACCTTTACCGGGACTCCCCAGGACGACAAGGTTTTGCTGGAAAAGCTGGCCATGGATGGAATGGTTTACCGCTATGGGCAGAGAAACAAAGAGGCTTTGAAGCGGATCAGGCATGAACTGGAGATCATCGATCGGCTTGGATTTTCCTCCTATTTTCTGATTACATGGGATGTAATACGCTACTCCATGTCGCGTGGATTTTACCATGTGGGAAGAGGCAGTGGAGCCAACTCTATCGTAGCCTACTGCCTGCGCATTACCGATGTGGACCCCATTGATCTGGACCTCTATTTTGAACGTTTTATCAATCCCAAACGAACCAGTCCCCCCGACTTTGACATCGACTTCTCCTGGAAGGAGCGGGATGAGGTACTGGACTACATTTTCAAAAGGTATGGACGTAAGCATACGGCTTTGATCGGAACCATCTCCACCTTCAGGGATCGTTCGATTTTCAGGGAGCTGGGTAAGGTTTATGGCCTGCCTAAGGAAGAAATTGACCGGCTTGTAAAGGAGCCCGAAAGCAAACTGAACGACAATCACATTACACGACGAATCTACGAAGCAGGGAGCCTTTTGATGGACTTCCCCAACCTGAGAAGTATCCACGCGGGGGGAGTTATTATTTCAGAGGAACCGCTTACCACATATACAGCACTGGATATGCCCCCCAAAGGATTTCTAACCACCCAGTGGGATATGTATGTGGCAGAAACACTGGGATTTGAGAAGCTGGATATCCTAAGTCAGCGCGGCATCGGTCACATTAAAGAGTGCGCCGAGATTATCCAGCGAAACAGGGGAATCGATGTGGATGTACACCGGGTCGCCGATTTCAAGAAAGATAAAAAGGTGTTGAAGCAGCTCCAATCAGGAGAGACCAATGGATGTTTCTACATTGAGAGTCCGGCCATGCGAGGATTGCTGACCAAGCTGCAATGCAACAGTTACCGTACCCTGGTGGCAGCCAGTTCCATCATCAGGCCTGGCGTGGCACAATCGGGTATGATGCGTGAGTACATCCACAGGTTTCATCATCCTGGCGATTTTGAGTACCTCCACCCCATCATGGAAGAGCAATTGAAAGAGACTTTCGGGGTGATGGTATACCAGGAGGATGTAATCAAGGTATGTCACCATTTTGCCGGGCTGGACCTGGCCGATGCTGATGTGCTGCGCCGTGCCATGAGCGGTAAGTACCGGTCCAGAACAGAGTTTGACCGAATTGCACAACGCTTCTTTGACAATTGTCGTGACCGGGGTTATCCCGACCAGCTGACCCAGGAAGTGTGGCGCCAGATCAGCTCCTTTGCCGGCTACTCCTTCTCCAAGGCACACTCGGCATCCTTTGCCGTGGAGAGTTTCCAGTCGCTTTACCTGAAGACTTATTATCCCCTGGAGTTTATGACAGCTGTGATCAATAACTTTGGGGGATTCTACAAAACATGGGTATACTTCAACGAGGCCCGGCGCTGGGGGGGCACCATTCACCTACCCTGTGTAAACCGGAGTGAGTATACCACCTCCATCAACGGTAAAGAGATCTTCATAGGTTTTATCCACCTGCAGAGCCTGGAACAGCAAACTGCCACCCTGATCATTGATGAAAGAGATCAGCGTGGCGAATTTGAAAATCTGGGGGATTTTCTTGAGCGCGTACCCATTGGACTGGAGCAGGTGGTTATCCTGATCAGGATTGATGCTTTGAGGTTCACAGGGAAAAGTAAAAAAGCTTTGTTGTGGGATGCGCACCTGGCCCTGGGAAATCAGAAGAAGAAGGACCCCATAAGGGAACTCTTCCCGGTACAAAAAAGAGCATTCACCCTGCCCGAACTGGAACAAACATCCCTTGAAAACACCTATGACGAGCTTGAGATTCTGGGTTTCTCGGTGACCATCCCGGCGTTTGAACTTCTGCAGACCTCCTTCCGCGGAAAGGTTCTGGCCCGTCACATGTTAGATCACCTGGGAAAGAAAGTCCGCATGCTGGGCAATCTGGTTACTGTCAAGAATGTACGTACGAAGCGGAAGGAGTGGATGAACTTCGGGACTTTCACAGATACAGAAGGAGAATTCTTTGATGTGGTGAACTTTCCCGATTCACTCAGGCGCTATCCTTATAAAGGGAGGGGGATCTACCTCCTCTATGGAGTGATCACCGAAGAATTTGGATTTCCCGGAATGACTGTGGAGAAAATGGCCAAGCTACCATACAAACCCGATCCACGGTATTAGTGCGCAGTAGTAGTAGTAGTAGTAGTAGTAGATAGTGCTTAGTAGATTTTCCACCTAACCAATTAACCATTAACCACTAACTGACGATTAACATAAAAGCTGAATGGCTTTTATGTTAATCGTCTTATATTCATAACGCCCTTGACTTTTTTGAGTTTTCGGACAAGAGCTTCCAGGTGCTGGGTGTCTTTGACAAATAGGGTGATGCTTCCTTCAAACATTCCATCATTGGAATCAATGGTGATGGAACGCATGTTCACCTGCAGGTCTTTGGAGATCACATCGGAGATATTGCTGACTATTCCCAGGTCATCCACTCCAGTAATCTGCAGGGTAACTGGGAAGAAGGAGCCTTTTTCCATATTGTTCCAACGTGCTTTCACCACCCTGTATCCAAATCGGGAGAGCATCTGCTGGGCGTTGGGACAATTAGTTCTGTGGATGCTGATTCCTGCGGCTACAGTCACAAAACCAAAGATGGCATCCCCGTGGATGGGGTTACAGCAAGGTGCCAGTTTATAGTCCACATTGGCCAGTTTTTCATCGATCACAAGAAAATCACCGGATTCCGGACTCTTGGGACTGGTCATCCGTTCAAGGTCCTGTTCCTCAATGGTATTGGGCTTTAATTCGGCAGGCTTCTCTACCTGAGTCAAAAACTCCTTGATCTGTAGAAGTTCCACTTTCTCTGTCGCAATATCGAAATAGAGGTCGATGGCATCCTGGTATTTGTAATGCTGGATCACCCTGCGTACTGTAACATCGTTAAAGTCAATCTTCCAGTTCCTGAACCTCCTTTTCAGAATCTCTTTCCCCTGCTCTGCCTCTTTTAGTTTTGCTTCCTTTAGCGCCGACTTGATCTTACTCCTGGCTTTGGAGGTAACAACCACATTGAGCCAGTCGATTTTGGGCTTCTGGTTTTTGGACCGGAGAATCTCCACCTTATCCCCATTTTTCAAGGGGTACCTGATGGGAACATTTTTATTATTGACCTTTGCACCCACACAGGTCGCGCCTACATCGGTATGTATGTCAAAAGCAAAATCGAGAACCGTTGCATTCTCAGGGAACTTCTTCAGATCTCCTCCCGGGGTAAAAACAAATATCTCTTTACTGAACTGACTCAATTTGAGGTCCTCCAACAAATTGGAAGCATCCATGTCGGTATTCTCAAGGGTTTCCCTTACGCGTTCTATCCACTGGTCGATCCCTGCCTGGCCTTTTATGCCCTTATACTTCCAGTGAGCTGCAAGTCCTTTCTCAGCAATTTCATTCATCCTTCTGGTCCTGATCTGGACCTCCACCCAATCTCCTCCCGGAACAACCACTGTGGTATGCAACGATTCATAACCATTGGATTTGGGAGCGGAAATCCAGTCTCTCAGACGCTCAGGATTGGGTTGGTAGTGGTCTGTAATTACACTATAGGTCCTCCAGCAATCAGCTTTCTCCTTCTTAAGCGGAGTATCTATGATAATGCGGATGGCGAATTTGTCGTAAACCTCTTCGAACTCCACATTCTGCTTTCTCATTTTACGCCAGATGGATGATATGGATTTTGGCCTTCCCCTGATCTCCACGCTGAATTTTTCCTTATCCAGGTCCTCTTTTAGTGGCTGAATGAACTCACGAATAAACTTGTTTCTTCTCTGCGTGGATGCTTTAAGTTTTTCGGAAATAGACAAATAATCAGCCTTATCCAGAATACTCATGGAGATATCCTCCATTTCGGACATTACATTGTATAGCCCAAGCCTGTGAGCCAGCGGGGAGTAAATTGACTTCGATTCGCATGCCAGCGATATTTGGTCCTTCTCTCCAAGCAGGTGACACTGACGCATGAGGTAGAGTCTTTCGGCTAACTTCACCAGAATCACCCTGAAGTCGGTGGCAAGTGTCAGAATCAGGTTCCTCATATTCTCCGCCTGTCCCTCGGTGGCTGAAGTATCCAGGTCGCTGATTTTTAGCAACTCCTCAGAAATCCCGGCAGTTCGCTTCCCTAGCCCTGATTGAATTTCTCCTGCTGGAACCCGGTTCATTTCTATGCAATGCATAAGAAGTGCGGCTGAAGCTCCGATGGCATCCAACCCCAGTTCTTTTACGGTCAATCTTGTAAGCCCGGTGGCAAATTCAATGAGAGGGATTCCATGTATGAGCTGATCCTCTGTAACATTGGCCAGCAGGAAATCAAAGGAGTTCCTTATCAGTTTCATGGAGGGCTTGTCATACTCGCTGTTGCAGGTGCGAATCAGACCTCTGAATTGATTAAGAATTTGCTTATGAGAAGCTTCGCTGAAGTTATCTATAACTGCCATGCTAATTAGTTCGCATAGCAAAAATAGTTATTTTAAACAGGGAATAATAACTTCGAATGTAGAACCCTTATCCGGTTCACTTTTTATGCTCAGTTTTCCTTTATGCATGTTTGTAAATTCCCTGACCAAAGTAAACCCCATCCCGGCTCCTTTTTCATTGGCAGTTCCCCTGCGTGTATATCCCCCATTATTCTTGATCTTATGGATCTGTTCGGTCGTCATCCCAATCCCGTCATCTGAAACACTAAATACCACATTCTTTCCCTTCTTAATGGTACTAATTGTGATGGTTCCTCCCCGATCGGTAAACTTTATGGCATTGGAAATCAGATTTCTGAATATGGTCTCCATCATAATTCGGTCGACATTACACAGAACCATATCTGTCTTATCCTGATGAATTGTAAGCTCCTTATTTCTGGCTGTTTCATCAAATAGAGCCAGGCAGTTTTCAATGAGCATATTCAGGTTTACCTCTTCGGGATGGAAGTAAGATTCCTGCTCTTCCAGTCTTGACCAGTGCAGGAGATTTTCAAGCAATTCCAGTGAGTAAGAGGCTGAATTTTTCAGATTCCCCAATAGTTTTCTTCTGTCAACTTCTGAATCATCCTCATACTCAATGCGATGGAGTACCTCCACAGCTGTCAGCTGATTCCCAATGGTACCTCTCAGGTCGTGGGCGATGATAGACATGATGCGATCCTTGGTTTTATTTAAATGATCCAGCTTCAGGTTTTGCTTAATAATCACCAGGTTTTGTTCTTCCAACTTCACAGAAGAGTTTCTGAGTTTGCGTAAGAAATAGCCTACAAGAAGTAAACCAATGGCCAATAGGCTTGCAACTGCAAGGAAGGTATGGAGAATCCCTGTCCTTCTTCTCATGAGCGCCTTATTCAGATCCGATTGCATGTGCAGGTTCTCATTTTCCTGCTGCAGCACCTTTGAACGGTATCTGTATTCCATTTCCATGCCAGCTCTGTATGTGGCCTCATCCACCAGACTGTCGTTGTAGAGATTGTAATTCATGGCATACTGGTAAGCAGCCTGGTAATCTCCCCTGGCCAACGCAATTTCCCTGTTTAGCTCCATACCCTCAGCAATGTGTTCCAGGGTGTTGATTTCCAAAGCAATATCAAGGGCCTGGTCTACCATTTCTCCAGCTTGCCTCTGTTGCCCTTTTTCCAGGAGAGCAGCACCCAATCCAAGGTAGCACCTGACCAATCCTTCCTTATCCCCCAGGCGCTCCTTAATCGGGATTGCCTCATTGAAGAGTATAATGGCCGTATCAGATTGCTCCATCATGGAGTGGATCGTGGCCAGATGGATGTAGCAGTTTGAAATCCTTCTCTCATCTTCCAGCTCAATCTTAATGGCCAGTCCCCGCTCTACATAATCCAGCCCTTTCTCCAGTTCACCCATATCGGCGTAATTGGTTCCGAGGTTGATCAGGCAGTTGGATACCTGAACCCGATCATTGTTGGTCTGGCTGGTGATTAGCGATCGACGGTAGAGATTTTCCGCTTCCTCATAATTGTGTATTTTATTCTGTACCACCCCGGAATTGGACAGGGACAAAGAGATATTCTCCACAAAGTTCTCCCGTTCTGAGATCACTAGTGCTTTATTGAAATAATCCAGGGCATCTTCATAGGCACCCAGAAAAACAAAAACGTTACCCATATTGATATATGCCTGGCTGATGTCATAGGCATCTTTTATGCTATCCAAATGAAGCACCGACTCTTCATAAGTGGCAAGAGCTTCAACGTACTTGCCACGGTTTTTGTAAATGATTCCCAGGTTGTTCAGACAGCGGCTGATCCCAATGACCATGTTGTTTCGCTTATAGTAGTCAAGGGCTGTGTTGTACAGATTGATGGCCTGGTCATAGTCTGACAGAAAGAGATAGGCATTCCCCTTCTCTTTTACAGTTTCGTAATAATTAACCAGATCGTCAGCTTCACTAAAATATGCCAATGCCCGGTCGTATTGAAGAATGGCCTGGTCATAATTCCCACAGTCGGCCCGTATGTTGCCAAATACTTTGTGGTACAATCCCAGCCCTTCGGTATCATTCAGACTCCTGGCTATCTCTCCTCCCTGCTCCAGGTAATTGAATGCCTGAGCCGTATCTGAGGCGGAGATTTCTGCTGCAATCTCTATCATCAAGCGGTATTTGATACTGTCATGATTATTTTCACTTAACTGAGCCTGGAGGCTGTCAATGTTAAACCTGTCTTGTCCGGCCAGGGGAGTGAACATGATACAGCACAACAATAGAAGAAAAGGGCGGTTAAGGAGCATATGGGCAGTTTTGTCGAGGCTAAATTTAAGAAATTTTATTTCTTTTGTTTTTTATGGTTAATTTATGGAGCATAGAAATAGAAAAGTATGGCTAGAAAAACTGCAATTCCTCACACTTATGTAATCGTTTTCTTCTTTATTATTGCAGCGGCCTTCTTAACCTGGGTTGTCCCTGGAGGAGAGTTTGAAAGAGAGGTGATAGAAGTTAATGGCACTCCCAGGGAGGTGATTGTCGAGGGATCATTTCATGAGGCGGAGAAGGCTCCACAGACATGGCAGGTATTCAGTGCCATGTTTGATGGTTTTGCCGGTAAGGCTGACATCATCGTGTTTATTTTGATTATAGGGGGGGCATTCTGGATTATGAATGACAGCAAAGCCATTGATGTGGGAATACAGTCCTTTTTGCAGCTTGTCAGAAAACTAGAAAAATACTCCATCTTCAGATGGCTCGGAGTGGATAATATGATTATCGCCTTAATCATGCTCATATTCAGTGTTTTTGGTGCCACCTTTGGCATGAGTGAGGAGACCATTGCGTTTATCATCATATTTGTTCCCCTGGCCATCTCCATGGGGTATGATTCCATTGTGGGACTGAGCATGTGTTTTGTAGGAGCAGGCCTTGGATTTGCAGGTGCACTGCTGAATCCATTCACCATTGGAATTGCACAGGGCCTATCGAGCCTGCCCCTGTTTTCAGGCATTGAATACAGGTTGTTTGTATGGTTGGTCATCAATGTAGTTGGAATCGGGTGGGTTTTGAGGTATGCTTCAAGAATTCGACTTAATCCAGAGCGATCACCTGTTTTTCAATCGGATCAGTACTGGAGAGAAAAGGGGGGCATAGATCTGGCTGAACTCACCTATCAGACTCCCATTTCGGCCTGGATCTCGTATTTTATCCTTCTTGGGGGCATGACAGCTTTTGCCGTGCTGGAGCCCTCTTCTACCCTAAGAATCGGTAACAGCGAATACACTTTCTGGTTTTTGCCGGTAATCACCGTATTGTTTGGGATCTTCGGTTTTGCTGCCCTCAGGAAATCGGTACACTTTTTCATTCTTAACCTACTGGTATTTACAATTATATACCTGATTGTGGGTGTCATGGGTTATGGATGGTTTGTGAAGGAGATAGCTACCCTCTTTTTTGTGATGGGTATTTTTTCTGGCGTGGCCATGAACTTCGGCGCCAATAAAATCACAAAGTTGTTTATTGAAGGGATGCGCGATATATTATCGGCTGCAGTGGTGGTTGGACTTGCGGGTGGTATCCTGGTTATTCTTGAGGACGGCAGGGTAATCGACTCCATTCTCTACCGGATTGCTCACTCCATGCAGGATTTTGGCAAGCTGGCTTCGGTAAGCATGATGTATCTGATCCAGACCATGATCAATATTGTTATCCCAAGTGGTTCAGCAAAAGCCGCACTGACCATGCCCATTATGTCGCAATTTTCAGATCTGATCGGATTGTCCCGACAGGCCACTGTGATGGCCTTTCAGCTGGGAGATGGTTTTACCAATATGATCACCCCCACCTCACCGGTTTTAATTGGTGTACTGGGCGTAGCAAGAATTCCTTATGAGAAATGGCTCAAGTGGGTATTGCCTTTTATGGCCATATTAATATTCCTTGGCTGGTTATTGCTGATTCCAACTGTAACTATGCCTCTGAATGGTTTTTAATTACTTGAAGCTGATTCCCAGTCCCACGGAGTGTGTCGCATAGAGGGTATAGGTAAAATCATAATGAAGGGTGAGAACCCCCAGTTTAATTCGTGCACCTACATTTACCCTCAGGTTGTTGTAGTTTTCATATTTTGTGGATATGGGATTCTCTGCAATCTCATAGGTGGTCTTGCCCAGGTCTGGACTCTCCATGTCGGTGATCACATAATGGATCGGATAGTGTCCCTCCAGCAACAACTCCACCAGCGAACTGGCATAGCCTATTCCCTGGTAGAATGTAATGATGGGTAAGGTTTGGGAGGCAATCAGGTTCAGGGTCCAGCCCTGCACATTTTGATTGATGAACTGGTCGTTCCAATTGTAGGTAGGGTGGTTATCAATATCAACTCCAGGCTGTGGTTCCACAACCACGTGAATGGATGAATTTACTTTGGTGTAGCCTCCCTGAACACTTATATCCAGGAAATCTATTTTTTTCAACCCCGGGATCCACTGGGTGAGGGAGTGCTTCCCTCCCACTCCCCATAGACCGATCTTGCCGTAGTCCTTGTACCTGACAATAGGAACGAACCTGGCGGAGACATCGGTCCCAAATGGCAATCCTACCGTAAGTTGTAACATGGGCAAAGGGAAAAAATCTACGCCCGATCCATTTGGAACTGAAATTCTGGCATATTCCACATCCTGGAAATTACCTCCACCCATATCCACCGTTTGTGAATAGGATAGAGAAGGTCGCACCTCCTGGTCACCCGCAATGGTAGGAGCTATTGTAGGAAGCGAAGGATCCAGATTGCCATTTAGGTTCAGTGTGGATAAATCGTAGGTTAATGCAGAGGCTGGTGCTTTTGCCCAGCTCACTGTGGCCGTAACATCCAGTCCGCCCAGTTCATGAGGCCTTGCTGTATTATACCAACCTGCATTTAAGTCGGATCCCACGATATTGGCAAATGGTTTTAAATACTCCTGCAAAATTACCTCTGCATCAGCCACGCCTCCGTGTATCAAATCCAGGGTAAGATCCTGGGAAAAAAGCGATCCCATAAAAAGAGTTTGCAAGGAAGCCATAACCAGACCCCTTCGTATTGTGCGAGCTTTTATCATAAAAAGTCTAAATTTGTCAACATGTCAACCGGTTTTCAATTTCCAAACCAGCCACTGGCAGACCGCATGCGTCCCGGAACCCTTGATGACTTCATTGGCCAGGATCATTTGGTAGGTCCCCAAGCGGTTATACGCAAAATGGTGCAATCGGGTTCCATGAGTTCGTTTATTCTCTGGGGACCGCCCGGAGTAGGCAAAACCACGCTGGCCACTATCATTTCCCATAAATTGGATCGTCCCTTTTACAGCCTGAGTGCAGTACAGGCTGGTGTCAAGGACGTAAGAGAGACTATTGATAAGGCCAAAAAGTTGCAGTTTTTTAATAAACCCAATCCAATCCTTTTCATTGATGAGATTCATCGCTTTAGCAAATCGCAGCAGGATTCCCTGCTGGGTGCGGTGGAACAGGGCATTGTAACGCTTATTGGCGCCACCACCGAAAATCCTTCTTTTGAGGTGATCTCCCCCCTTCTCTCCAGGTGTCAGGTATACATCTTAAACGCACTTGGGAAAGAAGATTTGGTGAATTTATTGGATCGGGCCCTTGCCAAAGATGCTTACTTAAAAAAACTTTCCATAAAAATTGAGGAAAATGAAGCCATGCTTCAATATTCAGGAGGGGATGCCAGAAAGCTGCTAAATACCCTGGAGGTGGTCGTTAAATCTGAGTGTTCCGATCCTGATTTTCAAGCGGAAACACCCATCCTGATTACCAATGACATGGTAAAGGAACGACTGCAGGAAAACATGGCCATCTATGATAAAAACGGGGAGATGCACTACGACATCATTTCGGCATTTATCAAATGCATCAGGGGCAGCGATCCCGATGCCGCAGTATACTGGCTGGCCAGAATGCTTGAGGGGGGGGAAGACATTAAGTTTATTGCCCGAAGACTGGTGATTCTGGCCTCTGAGGACATTGGGCTGGCCAATCCAAATGCATTGCTGATGGCTACCAACTGTTTCCAGGCCATCCATATGATCGGGATGCCTGAGGCCAGAATAATCCTTTCAGAAACAGCAATTTATCTAGCCTCCTCCCCCAAGAGTAACAGCGCATACGCCGCCATAAATTTGGCCATAGAAACTGTACGAAAAACCGGAAACCTACCTGTTCCCCTGCATCTACGCAACGCTCCAACCAAATTGATGAAAGAGATCGGGTATGGGGAGAACTATAAATATGCCCACAAGTATAGTGATCATTTCATACAGGAATATTATCTTCCAGACGAAATAAAGGAGAATCAGTTTTACATTCCGGGACGAAATGCCAGAGAGGATGAAATGCGGAGCCGATTGAACCATTTATGGAAAGAGATGAAGTCTTATGGTAAGGAATAATCGTACACAGACAGTATTGCCATCTGTCAGATATGGAGATGAAAATGGCTTTATTCTGATTGCCGGTCCATGTGTGGTGGAAAGCAGGGATATGACCTTTGAAATTGCTGAAACCATCTATGCCCTCTCTGAAAAATATAAGTTGCCTTTTGTCTTTAAGGCCTCCTACCGCAAAGCCAACCGATCCAGGATAGATTCCTTTACAGGCATCGGGGATGAAAAAGCACTGGGCATCCTGAAGGAGATAGCAGAACAGTTCTCCATACCGGTAATCACAGATGTTCATTCCGAAGAAGAAGCCCGGGTGGCCGCTGAATATGTGGATGTATTGCAAATACCTGCATTTCTTTGCCGCCAGACCGATCTATTGGTGGCATGTGCCCAAACTGGGAAATCTATCTCCATCAAGAAGGGGCAGTTTTTATCCCCGGGGGCCATGAAGTTTGCAGTAGATAAGGTGATTGAATCTGGCAATGAAAAGGTCCTTATTACCGAGAGGGGTACCACATTTGGTTACCAGGATCTGGTGGTTGACTTCAGAGGAATTCCTATCATGCAAAAGTTTGGAGTGCCCGTGATATTTGATGCTACACACTCTCTCCAGCAACCCAATCAATCGAGTGGGATTACCGGTGGTACACCTGAACTCATTGAAACCATGGCCAGGGCTGCTATTGCAGCAGGAGTGGATGGATTGTTTCTGGAAACACATCCCGATCCTTCTCAGGCCAAATCAGATGGGGCCAATATGCTCAGGCTGGATCGTCTGGATGAATTGTTAAATAAACTAGCCCGGCTCCATGAAGTGGTCGTTGACTTATAATATGTAAAACATCTAAACATTAGATCATGCGTAAACTCATTTTACCCCTTATTCTATTATTTGCATCGTTTTCTTTAGCTTATGGGCAAGACCTCGAATCCATCCTGGAAGCCCATTATAAGGCTGCCTCCGTGGAGAAGATGCAGAAAATTGAGACTATTATCACTACAGGTAAGAATATGTATTCCATGGCTGGAATAGAGTCGGGTTTTACCATGTACCAGGCCAGGCCTAATAAGCTTAGAATTGAAGCTCAGGTACAGGGTTCCAAATTGATCCAAACATATAACGGCGAGAAGGGCTGGATGTATGCTCCAGCCATGGGCATTTCTCAACCCAAGGAACTTTCTGACCAAGAACTGGAAACCATTCTAAACCAGGCCGAATTTGAGAATCCACTTTGGAACTACTCCGAGAAAGGTAATACCATTGAACTTTTGGGAGCCTCTGAGGATGGTTCGGCAGATCATTTGAAACTGACCAATGAAAAAGGTGATATCCTTAATTTCTTCATTGGCAAAGAGTCCCATCTGATTACAACCATCAAATCGACGCAGTTAATGGGTGGATCGGAACAGGAGATAGAAGTAAACATGAAGGACTATAAAAATGTGAAAGGAATCCCTGTATCACATTTTATCTCCACAAAACTTGGGGGCCAGGTGGTTTACACCATCACCATTGAAAAGATGGAATACAATCAGGACATTGCTCCTGAATTATTTGAAAAGCCTGCGGTGGAGTAAGAGAAAATTGAAATAATGCAGCAGTTGTTAAGCCAGGTTCTGTCTCCCCGTTAAAGGGGATTCCCATCATTTTTCTAAGCGGCCTACCCCCCGACAGAGGCGGGTCACCTTTATAACGCCGGTATACATGGCCTTTCAGCCCGCAGGACAAACAGCTGTAACGATCGCCCGTTACACTGGTGGGCTCTTACCCCACCTTCTCACCCTTACCCAATAACTGGGCGGTAATTTTCTTCTTTGTTCCCATGCCCTCACAGACATCTGTCTTTCAACAGTGCGGCACCCTTTGCTGCCCGGACTTTCCTCCACGGATTAAAAAACCCGCAGCGATAGGATCAACTACTGCAAAATTTCAAAGATCTATGCAAAAATAGTTAATTTTGCGCACTCTCTTGGGATTATGGCTACAGAGCATCACATTCATATGGAAAACTTCGGGTACGACCTGCCTGATAAATGCATTGCCAGGTATCCTTTGCCTCATAGGGAGGATTCCAATTTGCTCCTCTATGACCGTGGAGAGATTACCCACTCCAATTTTAAAAGTCTTTCCGACTTTCTGCCCGAAAATTCCTGGTTGGTTTTCAATAACACCAGGGTGATTCAGGCAAGGCTTCAATTCAGAAAGGCTACAGGAGCCAGGATTGAGATCTTCTGTTTGGAACCAAGCGATCCCGTGGATTACCAGCAATCCTTTGAGTCTACGCAATCATGCACCTGGATATGTCTGGTGGGAAATGCCAAAAAATGGAAGTCGGGGGCTGTGACACTTGAAACAAGCATCGGGGGAAAAACCATACTTCTGGAAGCATATAAAGAAGGACACAGCGGAGATGGTTTTACCATCAGGTTTCAATGGGATCAAACTGGTTATAGTTTTGGGGAGATCATTGAGAGCACAGGCAGCACTCCCATCCCACCCTATTTAGGCAGGCAGGCCGAAGAGAGTGACAAAGAGCGCTATCAAACCATCTACAGTCGCTTAGACGGATCGGTGGCAGCCCCTACGGCTGGCTTGCATTTTAGTGAACAGATGATGAAAAGACTCCGTGATGATGGATTCAATACCAGCGAGTTAACCCTGCATGTGGGAGCCGGTACCTTCGTTCCGGTGAAAACCGAAAATGCCAGGAATCATACCATGCATACCGAGAGGGTGGTGGTATCCAGGGACTTCCTTGAGTTCTGGCATACAAGGCCTGAAGGGTTAATTGCAGTAGGTACCACCAGCACCCGAAGCCTTGAATCACTCTATTGGTTAGGCGTTAAGATGATCTCCGGCATATCTGATGATCCCGAGTCTCTTGAGATTGTTCAGTGGGACAATGAAGAACTTCCGGGAGATGTTTCCCTGGTAGAAAGTCTAGCTGCCTTGTTGGATTTTTGTGAGAGACAGGGTTTGGATCAGCTGAACTTCGGCACACAGCTGATGATTGTTCCGGGTTATAAATTCAGGACCATAAGTGGTCTTATCACCAATTTCCACCTTCCCGGGAGTACCTTGCTGTTGCTTATTGCAGCCCTTATTGGCGACGACTGGAAAAAGGTTTATGCCTATGCCCTTGAGAACCAGTTCAGGTTTCTGAGCTATGGCGACAGTTCATTGCTTATTCCAGCAAAGACCTGAGCCGGGAGGAAAATCCTTCAATATCCTCTTCTGTGGTATCAAATGAACACATCCAGCGAACCTCTGAAGTAGACTCATCCCAAACATAGAAGAAGTAGGCTTCCTGAAGTTTCTCAATAGTCTCCTCCGGGATAATGGCAAATACCGCATTGGACTCCACTTTCTGGGTAATACTTACCCCTGGAATATCCTTCACTGCCAGATAGAGTTTTTGGGCCATGAGGTTGGCATGTCGGGCATTCTGTTTCCAGAGATCGTTTTCCAGGAAGGCACTGAACTGAGCTGCTATATATCTCATCTTGGAGGAGAGTTGCATCCCCTGCTTTCTCCGGTACTTAAAGTCTTCGCATAGTGCTTTGTTAAAAAAGACCACTGCTTCCCCATACATCATCCCATTTTTAGTACCCCCGAAGGAGAGTACGTCCACTCCCGCTCCACCGGTCATTTCATATAAATCACAGTTCAGGGAGACAACGGCATTGCTGATCCTGGCCCCATCCATATGGAGAAGCATTCCTTTTTCATGGGTATAATCGGCAATTGTACGGATCTCATCCAGGGTATAGACTGTCCCCATTTCTGTAGCCTGTGTGATGGAAACCACCCGGGGCTGTACATGGTGTTCAAAGCCAATCCCATGCATGTGGCTGGCAATCATCTCTACGGTAAGTTTTCCATCGGGAGTATCTGAGGCAAGCAACTTGCACCCCGAGAATTTCTCAGGTGCACCACATTCGTCCACATTGATATGTGCAGTTTCGGGACAAATCACCGCATGGTAAGATTGGGTAAGCGACGAGAGGCCCAATACATTGGCTGCGGTTCCTATAAACACAAAAAAGACTCCGGTATCCTCGCCCAGCTGTTGCTGTATGCTGGAAACAGCTTTGGAAGTGTAGGGATCATCTCCATAGGCAATCACATGTCCATCATTGACCGAAGCAATGCTTCCAGAATCGCAGGATGAACACCTGCATTGTTATCGCTGGCAAAACCGCGTTTATTTTCGCTCATATTCATTCATTAAAACTTTTCATCATATTTTGTCCAGAGCATATCTCCTAGCTCCCAGGCTTTAGAGACTACTTTTTCGCCCCACTCGATGGTATAGCCGGTGAGGTATCGATTCAATTCCTCCTTTTTTCCTGCCTTGTGTAGCTCTAAGGCCTTTTTCTCGAAAGTCTCCTGTGCTTCAAAAAGTTCATTCTGCCAGAGGTCCCACACTTCATTCACATCATATCTCATCTCCCCCCAGCGCTGAGCAGTGAGGGTTCCCAGCCTGTTGAAGGCCCACCAGGCAGATTGGGTCGTATATCCATTGGGTCGTCCCGGAGTTTTATATGATTCGGGAAGATCGCTTCCGGACCAATATATCGGGATATATACGGAGGTGGCCACATTGTCCTGGGCCAGCCAGACCACTCCCCCAACTTCATCGGGCAACCAGTCGCGGCACTGAATGATGGTGGCATACATGGTATACCATCTGGCGATGGTACGTTCTCCTCGCCAGCCCCATCCTCCGTTGATGCGCAACATTTTATTCATGTCGTAGGGTAGATGGGGATTGGCCAGGGGAGAGATTACACTCCTGCCTGAATCGTCTGTCACCAGTAAGTCCTTGGTCATATCAAAGGGAGTTCCTTCGTAATAATCCGAAAAAACCTGCCTTAGTTTCGAAAGTGTAACCGGTTGGTCAGGTTGAACAGAGAAGGGATAATTCTCAGCATTGGGATCCAGCTGCAGTGAAGGAGCCAGGAGGTTAAAAACCCTCCACTCTCTTCTTCTGGAAGCCAGAGAAGTCCTGCTTTCCGGGGCATAGACATAACAGAACAAAAACTCCTCCCCCTCTTTCCACCAGCCCTTTTCGCTGGCCAGGCTGAATATATTCTCACTGGCCATAAAATGATCGGGATCTTCCAGATCAATCTCCTTAATGGTGGTGGCATTGGCATTGACCGCAACATGAGAATCGGGCACCCTCTGGGCTGCCCAGACCGCCCCTACCTCTCCTTTACCCGGACCCACAATCTCAAGATGCCACACCTCCTTTTTATCGGCAATGGTCAATACCTCTCCATAATCGTTCCATCCATATTCGGCCATCAGATCCCCGGCCAGCTCTATGGCCTCCCGGGCAGTCTTGCAGCGCTCCAGCATCAGTTTGCAGAGCCTCTGGCAGTCGATCAGACCGGCGTCGGACTGCAATTCTTCTCTTCCCCCGAAGGTGGACTCTCCGATACCCAGCTGATATTGGTTCATGGAGGGATAAGCTGTATTCAGGTACTGATAGGTCTCTCTCACTTGTGGGATCTCACCAATGGGAATGTGGCTATAGGTGGGCATGGCAAATGAGTCGCTTGCCACCCTTTTGTACATGGTGGTGGTAGCCCCTTTTGTATGTTTTGCTGCCGGGATCACATCCATCCAGGAGCGGGTCCGGTGACTGTCATCCGTATGTGAGGTGATCACAGAACCATCGGCTGTTGCACCTCTCCCTGCTGTGACAGTGGTACATCCATCGGCATATCCACCCTCCCAGTCGGGGTGCTGACCATTCAAAGCAAATCCTGCGATACCAAGCAATCCCGCAAATATTAAAGTGTATTTCATATCTGAATCTTCATTGATGAATCGCACGAATATAGTGATTTTACGTCTGCATCAAATACTTTGCATGCAAGCAGAATCTCAGAATTCTGAGCTTAAATGGAAGTTGATTTCCGGGAAATTATCCTGGGCCATCTGAAGGTTATAGGCCGATTCGGCCATGTAGACCTCCCTGCCCTCCTTGTCCGTAGCCAGTTGTTGGTATTTCCTGAGTCGGAAATCCTTCAGTTTCTCCACGTTTGTGGTCTCAATCCAGCATGCTTTATGCATGGTGAATTGTTCATACCTGCATCTGGCTCCATATTCATGCTCAAGCCTGTACTGGATCACATCGAACTGAAGAGCTCCTACAGTGCCTATAATTTTTCTGCCATTGGCCACACTCACAAATAGCTGAGCGACCCCTTCATCCATCAACTGTTCCAGTCCCCTGGCCAGCTGCTTGAATTTCATGGGATCCGCATTTTCCACAAAGCGAAATAGCTCCGGTGAAAAACTGGGTATCCCATTGAATCTAATATTCTCCCCTTCTGTGACCGAATCTCCAATTTTGAAGGTTCCGGTGTCGTGGACGCCCACAATATCGCCCGGATAGGCCACATCAATGACCGATTTTTTTTCAGCCATAAAGGAGGTCGGACTGGAAAATTTTACCTGTCGACCACTGCGTACATGGATATACCCTTTGTTTCGTTCAAACTTTCCCGATACAATTTTTATAAATGCCAGTCGGTCGCGGTGTTTGGGATCCATGTTGGCATGAATCTTAAATACAAATCCGGATAATTTATCTTCATCGGGCTTCACCACCCTGGTCTCGGTCTCCACAGGACCCGGAGAAGGGGCGATCTGAACAAAGCAATCCAGAATATCCCTGACTCCGAAATTGTTGAGTGCACTTCCGAAGAAGAGGGGAGCAGTTTTTCCACTCAGGTAATCGTCAATCGCAAAATCGGTATATACACCATCTATCAGTTCCAGTTCTTCATCCAATCGGTCCTCAAGGGGAGAAATCAGTTTCCGGAAGTTTGGATCCTTTAAATCGGTGTACTCCACCGCTTCGCCTCTGGTCTGCTTGCTAACTCCGCTGAACGAGCGGAAAGTCTGGTCGAACCTGTTATAGACTCCTCTGAAGTCGGAACCCATGCCAATGGGCCAGCTGAGGGGATGCACATGTACCTCCAGTTCATTCTCAATTTCATCCAGCAGTTCAAAGGGGTCCTTCGCCGGACGGTCCATCTTATTTACAAGAACCATCACGGGAGTTTTTCTCATCCTGCACACATTCATCAACTTACGGGTCTGCTCCTCCACCCCTTTGGCTGCATCGATTACAATAATTACACTGTCGGCCGCTGTAAGGGTCCTGAATGTATCCTCGGCAAAGTCCTGGTGACCAGGAGTATCCAGAATATTTATCTTCTTCCCTCCATATTCGAATCCCATCACCGATGTGGCCACCGAGATCCCCCTCTGCTTCTCTATCTCCATGAAGTCGGAGGTGGCCGTTTTCTTGATCTTATTGGACTTAACCGCACCGGCCACATTGATGGCTCCACCAAACAACAGAAACTTTTCCGTGAGCGTAGTTTTCCCTGCATCGGGGTGACTCACAATGGCAAATGTTCTCCTTCTTTCTATTTCTTCCTGTAACTTCATCCTGAAAAATGAGGGGCAAAGATAAGAATAATCCTACTTTTGGGGTGTTGAAAGCAGCTTTATATGATGAACGACAAAAAGAAAGAGGGACGCTACCAGAGGATTTTTATTCAACTGCAGGAATTGCTGAAGAAAACGGATGATCCACTGGCCAGAATGGCTTCCATATGTGCGGTGCTTCACCATAAAATGGAGCACTTTTTCTGGACCGGCTTTTACCTTCATAAAGATGGCAAACTCATTGTGGGTCCCTACCAGGGTCCGGTGGCCTGTCAGGAGCTTGAGAAGGATAAGGGAGTTTGCTGGGCGGCAGTCAAGGGTGGAGCCCCGGTGGTGGTCGCCGATGTACACGCATTTCCAGGTCATATTGCCTGTGATTCCAGGTCCAAATCAGAAATCACCATTCCTGTATTCGACCCACTGGGGCAAATCCATGCGGTTTTTGATGTGGATTCGGACAAGCCGGATAGCTTTAATGAGGTGGACCGAAAGTCCCTGGAGGCTATTCTGGAGCTGATTTTTAAAACCTAACCCTTTTTTATCCAGGAAACAATTTTTTTACTATCTGGCTTCTTTTGTGGCTCAACATGCCCCACAAGCATGCCATGTTCATCAATCATGTATTTCTGAAAATTCCAGGCCACATTGCTGTCTTCCACGCCATTCTCTGAGGCCCGGGTAAGCCATTGGTAGAGCGGATGCATGTTCTCCCCCTTCACTTCAATTTTTGCCATCATGGGAAATGTAACATCAAATTTTGTGGAACAAAATGTGGCGATCTCCTCATTGGTTCCGGGTTCCTGACCTGCAAAATTGTTGCTTGGAAATCCAATGATCACGAAATTTTTATCTGCATATTTCCGGTAAAGTTTCTCAAGATCTTCATATTGTGGCGTGAGGCCACACTTGGAGGCTGTATTTACCACCAATACCTTTTTACCCTGTAACTGGGCCAGCTCATATTCATCTCCATGGATATCGGTCACTACAAAGTCGTAAAAACTCTTCTGTCCCTGCAACATAAAGGAGGTCACCAACAAAAGCACAGCACCAAGCCAAACTATATTTTTTCTCATCTGAATTCCGTTTTTAATATCTACGAAAACAAATTTATAAAGTTCTTGTTCAAGCCACACTCAAGCAATCGGCAATTTGTTTATTTTTATCTTTAACAGGAACTGTTTTTAAGTCCATGAGCGTACAATATCAAGTGAGAGTGTATGGCAGGGTTCAGGGTGTAGGTTTTCGCTATGCCTCACGCAATCAGGCCAGGTCGCTTCAACTCAATGGCTGGGTAAAGAACCATCCGGATGGCTCGGTTAATTTGGTCATTAACGGGGAGCCCGATGCATGTATGCAATTTATGGATTGGTGCAGAAGGGGCACCGGGTACAGTTGGGTGGAAAGGGTGGAGATGGATGAAATGGTGCCCGAGAAGCTCACCTCCTTTAGCGTGCGCTATTAGGGCTTTTTATAAGGGCCCTTAAGCTGCTTCCGGCAAGCCATAAGGTAAGCAACAGGATAAGTGCGGACAGCACCACCAGCAGGATTTCACCTTCCTCTAAAAAGCCCCTGAGATTTTCCATCATGGCCCAGAGGGTAAGAACCAGGATAATCAACATGGGGATCCCTGTAAAGTAGAGCGGAATCTTCTTTGAAGCAAAGTAAACCGTCACCACCCCCAGTGCCAGGGCAGCCATCAGCTGGTTCAAAGATCCAAAGAGAGGCCAGAGGACCATGGCTCCCTGTCCACCCGGCTTGAAGAAGGTCATGGCTGCTGCGGCAATCACAATAACCCCGGTGGCCATGTAGCGGTTATTCATGGGCTTGCGTATTGTACCCTGCTTATTGGTGAAGATCTCCTGCAGAGAGATTCGCTGGATTCTGGCTGCTGAATCGAGGGTGGTGTTGGCAAAAGAGACAATAAAAACCACCACAAAAGCAGCTCCATACTTTAGAGGTACTCCCAGGCTGGCAAAGAGATTCGCCGATCCCACAATAAATGCATCCAGCTTGGCCGCTAGACCATTGGCTGAGGACCAGGATGCGTAATGATGCATGTAAGCTTCTAATCCTGTAAATAACTGACCGTCAGACTCAAGTCCCATTCCCAGTCCGGCCCCTGCAGCCACAATCACCAGCACTGCCAGAAAACTCTCGGTGATCATGGCTCCATACCCCACTGGCAGGGTATCCATTTCATTATTCATCTGTTTTACAGTGGTTCCGGAACTTGCCAGGGCATGGAAGCCTGAAATGGCTCCACAGGCAATCACAATAAAGAGGATGGGCGCCAGATCCGGTACATCAGCTCCAGGAAGAAAGGCTTCTTGGTTAATGGCAGGTGCCGAAAGTGGAGGATGAGCGATAATTACTCCCAATATGAGCAGGGCCATGGCCACCAATAACTGGTGAGAGTTGATGTAGTCGCGGGGCTGAAGCAGCTTCTGTACAGGAATGGTGGAAGCGAAGAAAACGTAAACAAAGAGGATAAGGCACCACACCACCACAGATACCTCCTTGTCCCAGGGCAATGATACGGGAACATTTACACCCAGAATTACAAAGCCATATAGCATGATTAGGGCCATGATGGAGTAAATCAGGTCGTTTTTCCCCTTTCGAATTTGGGCTCCCAGCCAAACAGCCACCGGAATCTGAGCCCACACGGGGATTACTGCCTCGGGATACATCACAAAGAGCGATCCCACGATCATGGCAAAAACAGCGAGTACAATGAAAAGCAACAGTTGCATGATAAACTGTAGGGCATACCGGGTGGAAGGGCTGATAATCTGTGCGGTGAGCTCTCCGATGGATTTGCCTTTGTTCCTGGCAGAAACCACCAGGGTGGTAAAATCATGCACAGCTCCCATAAAGATACTTCCCAGAAAAACCCACAAAAATGCAGGTAGCCAGCCCCAGATAATCCCTATAGCCGGACCTACTATGGGTCCCAGTCCCGCAATGGTGGTAAAATGATGTCCAAACAGGATGTGTGGTTTTGTGGGAACGTAGTCAATCCCATCCTTTAATTCGTGAGCGGGCATGACCTGATCGGCTGAAAGTCGCAGAATTTTTCGACCCAGAAACCTTCCATAGATCCTGTAGGCCAAGAGGTATCCAATAAAAGCGATAATAATCAGAACCAGGCTGTTCATGAGCCTAAGATAGTAGTTTTACCTCAAATTCTCCCCGGATACCAATCTGCCCCTCTGCGATAATGGCACATCCCCGAATCTCAGGTATCAGGGACACGCGGTCAAGGATTTTTTCAATATCCCCGGCATTTTTCACTTCATTGGCCAGGGCAGTGGCCCATGAATCACAAAGGGGTGTGCTTTCACCTATTACGCATACTGCATCCGCTTTTCCAAAGCTTAAAGAGTGGCCCATGGTTCCAGACGAGGTACATATCCCCCACTCACCCTCAGGAATGACAAAGGCCATCTTATCAGAGAGCGGAGAGGTTCCCGCATGAATCACTGAGATCAGTTGGGTACTGTTTTTCAGGTAAAGATCTCCCCCATTCTCCACCACCACTTCCTCCAGATCGAATTCCTGAGCAAGTCTCAACCCCACCCTCTCGGCAAATAAACCAGCCACAGCACTCATGGGACCGGTCTGGGTTTTAAGTCCGCAGGATAGCATGCTTAATAGCTCCACAGGGGTTTCAGAATCTTTATGGGGTATGGGAAGGGCTTCAAGGGAGGTGCCAAAGCCTGGATTCTTTTCCAAATGGTTTTCCAGAATCAGCCTGATCCGGGAGAGCTCATCCAGGGAAAGCGCTGCCATCGATGGCTTATATTGTCCATGAGGAACACCAATGAGAAGGTCTGATTCATGAAGTGAAAGCGGAAAGAACCGGAACCGGTCCTGGTTCATATCCTTTCTGTATAACCTGGGCTGGTACAATCAGTTTACTCCAAAGTTCAATTCAAAAAGCATCAGAGGACAAGCCTTAATGCATAATTCACAAGCCACACACTTTTCGGGAGAAAACTTAAGCTTCCGGGATTCAGATTCCATATTTAAGGCTCCCGGGAAGCATACCGACGAGCAGGCTCCACAGTGGATACAGGCCGTTTCATTAAAAAGGATCGTCTTAATCACCGGAGATATCTCCACCTGCTTACTCTCCAGGTAGGCCACAGACTTTTTCACCTTATCCTTGTCCCCAGCTATTTCAATAAGCAGGTTGCCTTCCTTGCCATGTGTGATATCGGCATTCAGAATGTTGATCAATACATCGTACTCCTTGATCAGGGTATAGGTAATGGGTTCATTCACCGTATCGGCAGGAAACCGCAGTACCATTCTTCTCTTTGTCCTTGCCATAGTCTGAAATTATGATCTGATCTCTAATGAATTCAAGCCCTTCCCTTTTGGAAAAACTTCAATAGGTTCGGAAAGTAAGAACTCTCCCTTTTTAATCTGTTCTTTGAGCAACTCCGCAATTTCCCGGGCTTTGTAGAGGCTGGAAAGGGAAGAGGTCTTGATCTTTTTCTGCTTAAGTTCAATCTCACCCGACATGAGTTCCTTGTAGTTGGTCCTTCCCAGCTCAGGGTGATCGGGATCTCCGTAGTCGAGAATCCTGGTGGTGATCTGCTCGTTTCGGATCATGACCCGGGAGGCCATCTCCTCATCCAGAACAGGGATGGGAATGCCTATGCCCACAAACATGGATACCCCGTATTTTTCATAGTATGCAGCCTTAATGAAAGAGGGATTCATCTGAAATCCATCCCCAATCACAGCCAGGGTGGCGGCATTGGAGATTGGAACTCCGAATTCGTTTAATTCGGCATTGGACTTAAACTGGGTTCCATACCAGCTGATGTAGCCGGTTGTTCCCCCCAGAAAGATTCGGGTACCCATGCCAATGGTTCTCATCTCCGGATCGTTGAGCAGCGGGCTCAATTCCCCCGAGGTGCTGTAATTGGCATTCCCCAGTTTGGGCAGGAGGCTGCCCATATAGGTGTACTTGATTCGATTTGACAGGTTGACGGCTACCGGGTAATTCTGGTAAGCATTGCGAGGGTTAAACATGACCATCTCGTTGATGTTGGTACGGTTGATGGTGGTTTTAATATGCTTTAAAGGGTAGCAATCGGTGCCTTTGGCAAAAGCCTCCAGCTCCACGTCCTTTCCGGCAAGTAAGTCCTCTATCACGTGGGCACCCCCATAAGCAGGATTCTCCGGATGGTTCTCGGTAGCGCCAATATAGAGGTCGACAGCAGCAATCCCTGTAAAAACCGGAACCCCGTTTAAGGTGGCTTTCTCCATCCTAATAGGGGGATTGGCATGACCGGTGTTGATAATCATACCAGAAGAACACATGGGTCCAAAGGTGGCTGTAGTGACAACATCCACCTTTTCTGCCACCTGGGCAGGTGAGTGGGTTTTCCCCATGGCAGACACCTCCTCGGCCGTCAGCACCACAGCTTCTCCCCTCTTTATCCGATCATTGATTTCCTGAAAAGTCTTTCGGACAGGCATAAATATCTAAATTAAGAAGACCTGGCAGTCTCCTGGTTGGTAAATTGAATTTGAAACCCTTGAAGATAGTTTTTTTTTGCCACCTAGATGCTCTCAAAATCGGTGGTTGCGATCCATCCTTCCCTGCCATCGATCACACGTATATTTTGCCAGCCGCTTACGCCTTCATTCACTTTAACTTTTGTGCCTTCGTGAAGTATAAACAGCTCAGTTCCCGTGTCACTGGGTGAACTTCTGACCACCACAGAAGGAGCTGAAATAATGGCGGCGTCGGGATGGATAATACTCTTGTGGCGCGCAATGGCTGCCGAGAAAGCAGCTATAAACCAGACAATACCTATCAAAGCGGTAAAAAAGCCGATCTTTTTTAAGACGTGCCTCCTTGAAAAAATAAAGATCAAAATCGCCATGGTAATTAGAAGAAAAAGGACAAGTGATACCAGGCTCCAGGTACGCTCCGAGAATTTCACAAGGATAATACGCATCCAGGTTCTGATAAAAAGCTCAGGGACCTCTTCAAAGGTGTCTACCCTGTACCTGGACGCGAATTCCAGGTTGTTTGATGCATCCTCATGAGAAGGATCAAGTTTCAGGGCTTTCTCATAATAAAGTATGGCATATCCGATGCTGTTTGACCTATAGGCCGCATTTCCCATGTTGTAATAAAGATCTGCAGATTCAAGACCAGATTCTAAAACTTGCTTGTATTGTTCCAGGGCAAGTTCATATTTTCCATCCTGGTATAGTCCATTGGCTTGCAGAAACAATGAATCTGGAGAGGCAGAAACCACTCTAAAAAGCGTAAACATCAGAAGGATCAGACTAGCTCTTTTCATTTCAGGCTGTTTTCTAGGTTTCTGATTAGCGTAACGGCATCTCCATAGAGCTTATTTACATCACTTTTTTCGGAAGAAGGGGCGAAACGTGAGAATTCACTATCATCCAATATTCTAAGTAGTTCATCCTTCAAAGACTCTGAAATATCCTGTCTTTGGAGCTGCTCCAAAACCACCTCTCTCGATAGCTTAGAAGTTTCGATATTAAGCTTATCGGAAAGGTATCCCCAGATGGCCTTCCCAATCTCTTCATAGAACTTCCCAGCATCTTCAGCCTTTCTTAAGCGGTCGGCCTTCTTTAAACGGGCACGTGCCATTTTATTGGCTTGCCTGTTTCTGACCAGGGTCAGGTCGGCATTTCTTCGGGCCACCAGTCGGAACAGGACCAGGATGAGGATACCCAACAGGAAGATTATGGGATAGGTCCAGCGATACCAGCGAGCCGAAAGAAGTGAATAGGCCAGAGGAGTGAATGGCTGAGAAGTCCTTGAAATATCCCTGATATCAAGTCCCAGATCTGCTACATTTTCCTGCAAAACACCGGGGACATAAACGGATGGCTGAGACTCATCGCTGTCGCCCTTGAGAACGGTGAAAGTAAACTCTTCGGAAGTGGCCGTATGGTACTTTTCAGTTTTTGGATCAAACCAGGCAAATTGAATCGGTGCAATGCGGAACCTGCCGGCATGCCTGGCCACAATGGGGTATTCGAATGTCACTGTCCCGGATATGCGATTTCCGGAAGTGCTGGTATTCAATGAGCGGGTCTCGTCGTAGAGATCATGGTCAGGGGGAAGGTTTACTTTGGGTTCACCCAGCAAGGGCAGATTCCCACTTCCTTTGATGATGATCTTCAGACTGAGTGCTTCGTTTACCTTTATTTCATCTGCGGACATGGTCGCAGTCATAGAGAAGTCACCCACTGCGCCTGAGAATCCTTCTGGTGCTCCGGATGGAAGGGGTTTTACTTTGATGGTTACAGGGGGTGTGGAAATTTTAGTGGGTACATCCTGGACTCCGCTAAAAAACGGATCGTCGAAAAAACTGTCGAATGGGCTGTTGGAACTTTTTCTTTGCACCCTTTGTTGCACCATCCACTCCGATTCATAGGAGGGAATGACTAAATCACCTGTCTTTTGAGGAATCAGAATGTGGCGCTGGATCACCTGAGTTACATATTGCTGACCACTAATATTTTGACGCAGAGCACCGGCATCAGGATCCAGTGATTTTTTGAAAAATCCCTCATAGGGAATGTCCTTTGAAGAGGATGCAGGCCTGGTATTTATCCGGGTGTAAACTTTTAGTCCGGATACAAATTGCTCACCCACATAAACCTCTTTTTTAGAAGGTGTTACTCTTAAGAATACAGGATCGCTCCCGGAGGCATCTGTGACTTGTGATTCCTGGGAGGGTGTAGATCGATTGTTGTTCCCATTGTTTGGGGTAGCTGCCCCCGGATCTGGACCCGCAGATGGCCCCGCATTGACAACGATCTCCACCGCATTGGTCTGGTACTCCTTCCTTCCCACCTTGATGGTTGCGGGACGAATGGTTAAGGTTCCCTCCTTGGTGGCCCTGAGGACATAGGTATAGGTGGCCACTTTTTCTGTGGTCATCTTTCCGTTTACCCACTGAGAATGTGATGAATAAGAAGAGAAAGGACCGGCCAGGAGCTGAAAGAAATTTAAGGGGGGAAGCGTGATGCTGCCCCGTTCGGATCCTTCGATTACATATTGAAACTGATCCCCCATTTTTACCACAGAGGGACCAGAAGCTGTAAACGTTTCATCCTGTCCGGACAGTAGCGTTCCAAACAAGATTAGAAAAAGGGCCGATGTGAGTAGCTTCAATTTCATTATTTGAATTTACCAATCCTTTTCTGTTTTCACTTTAGCGGCTGCAGCTTTTTTCTTATCCACTTTTTCCTTCACGTCTTTCTCCTGCTGCTGTATGGCACTTAGCATTCGCTCAGCATCTTCCTTTGAGATCTGCAGGGGTTTGGCCTGCTGCTCCTGGTCCTGCTGGTCCTGATTCTTTCTGATCCTGGTTCTTTTGATCCTGGTTCTCCTGATCCTGGTTCTCCTGATCCTGGTTCTCCTGATCCTGGTTCTGCTGGTCCTGGTTCTCCTGATCCTGGTTCTCCTGATCCTGGTTCTCCTGATCCTGGTTTTGCTCCTGCTGTTGCTGCTCCTCTAATTTCTGTTTGGCATAGGCCAGGTTGTACTTTGTATCGTTATCTGAAGGATTATTTCTGAGGCTGTTTTTATAGGCTTCAATGCTTTGGGCATACTGACCAGCCTCCAGGTAACTATTTCCAATGTTATGCCAGACACTGGCACGGGTATTGGGATCTTCACTGTGCTCCACCAATCCTTCGTACTGTTCCACCGTCTCTTCATACTTCTCCTGTCCATACATGGCAGCGCCCGTATTAAATTCTGCTTCGAAGGATTTCTGATTCAGATCTCCCGCTTTGCGAAATTGCACTTCGGCTTCACTGTAGTTTCCATCCTCGTAGGCTTTGACCCCCTGTCGAATTACTTTTCGATCATTCTGTGCAAAAACAGACAAAGTAATCAGCATCAAAAGAGCTGCCATACCTAATCTGTGTTTTCTCTGAGACCTCATCACACTATTTTGTTTTAAACAAATTAAGCCCATGTAAATACTGATTCTTACGCGACCTTATAAAAAATTCAAACAACAGAAACAGCAGAGCAAAGCCGCTAAAATACTGGAATCTTTCAGCAAATTCGGCAAATACCTTTGTTTTAAGTTCTGTCCTTTCCAACTGGTCCAGCTCATCAATCAGGCTATTGATTCTGTCTCCAGCAATATAGGCCCCGTTTCCGGCGCTAGCCACCTCGATTAAAAGCTTGTCATTCAGTTTGCTGACCACCACCTGTCCCTCCTTGTCCCTCCGTGTGGAGTGGCTTCCCGGACTAAGAGGAACTGGTACCCCATTGGGATCACCCAGACCCACGGTGTAGACTTTGATTCCTTTTTCTGAAGCCTTTGTGGCTTCCCCCACCGCATCATCCTCATGATTCTCCCCATCGGTGATCACTACGATGGCCTGACTGGGTCTGCTCTCTCCTTCCTTACGTTCGTCCTGCTCGGAAGAAAAGGACCTGACCGCCAGCTTTATGGCGGAACCGATGGCGGTACCTTGCTTGGAAACCATATCGGGGCCTGCACCTGAAAGGAACATCTTTACGCTGGGATAATCATCGGTAATGGGAATCTGGGTATATGAATCTCCGGCAAATACAATGAGACCGATCTTGTCATTGGTCATCCTGTCCACCATCCGGTTAATCATCTGTTTTGAACGCTCCAGCCTGGAAGGTTTTACATCTTCGGCAAGCATGCTGTTGGATACATCGAGGGCAATGATTATCTCCCGTCCTTTCTGCTCTACCTCTTCAAGTTTAGACCCCACTCGTGGTCCGGAGGCTGCAATGATTAGCAGAGTGGTTCCCAGAAAGAGCAGTGCAAATTTCCAGTGATGTGCAGCAGGTGACGCTTCCGGCATCAGTGTATCAAGAAGTCCCATGTCACCCAGGCTGGCCAGTGATCGCTTACGGTGCTTCCAGTAGAGGATGTATCCGATTGCCATAAACAAAATAGCAATCAGGAACCACAATATATTTTTATGTGCGAAATGAATCATTGCTATGGGATTATTCTAAATACGGTGTATCTCATCAGGATCTCGACCAGCAGCAGCAGCATGGCCGCAAGAAGGAAGGGAAAGTACTCCTCCTTTTTCTTGCTGAAGTGCTTCACATCCAACCTGGTTTTTTCCAGCTGGTCGATCTCCTGGTAAATCTCCCTTAACTTATTGTTATCGGTGGCCCGGAAATAGGCTCCGTCGGTTTTTTCAGCAATCTGCCTGAGTACCTCTTCGTCAATCTCAACCGGCATATTCCGGGTAACCGTTCTGCCAAACATATCCTGGACCGGGATGGGCGCATTCCCCTGGGAACCTACACCAATGGTATATACCCTGATGCCAAAGCTGGCAGCAATCTCAGCAGCTGTGACCGGTCCCACATCTCCCCTGTTGTTGACTCCGTCTGTAAGCAGGATGATCACCTTGCTTATGGCCTTGCTGTCCTTAATGCGGTTTACAGCAGTGGCCAATCCCATGCCAATGGCGGTCCCGTCTTCTATGACTCCAAAATCGATATCTTTTAAGAAATTGACCACCACAGCCCTGTCGGTGGTCATGGGGCACTGGGTAAAACTTTCGCCTGCAAAAACAACCAGTCCAAAACGGTCATCCTGTCGGGCATTGACAAACTCAATCCCTACATTTTTTGAGGCTTCCAGGCGGTTGGGTTTAAAATCCATGGCCCTCATGCTGCCAGATACATCCATGCACATCACCACATCGATACCTTCGGTGGTTACCTGTTCCCATTTGTTGGATGATTGGGGACGGGCCAGCACCACCACCAGCAGGGCCACTACGGTCAGTCTGAGTAAAAATAGCAGATGTCTGAGCCAGATTCTGGATGAGCCCACTCGTTCGTCCAGGTTTTCAAATCCCGACAGCCGCATGGCAGCAGTACCTCTTCTTCCTCTCCAAAGGTACCAAGCCACCATCAATGGCAGAATGATCAGTCCATAAAAAAAAGCCGGATATGCAAATTCAATGTTATTCATTTCCGGCGTCCTCCCCTACTTTTTCAGGTTCTGTCTTGTAGAACAATGGATAAGTCTTTTGTACAAACAGATAGGCGTTGTTTAAGTTGGTCTGGTTGTCCACAGGCAGCGGATCTTCTTTGGCAAATTTAACCAGGTCGGCCAGCTCAAGCAACTCTTTCAGCATCTCATCCAGCAGGCTATCTTCCCGGTTTGTTTTTCGGAAAGCCTGCATAATTTCGACAGTGGTTCGCTCCATGGCAGGAATTCCATACTGACGCTCAATATATTGACGCGTAACTTCAGTCAACTGGGTATAGTATGATTTTACCAGCCCCTTCTCCCAAATTTTCTCGGCTTTTAATCTGTCCAGCTCCCTGAAAGCTAAAACATGAGCGGGTTCAAGGGGTTTGAGGGACACTCCTTCGGGTTCTACTTTCAAACGGCGATACCGCCTTATCAGGTAAATGATTGTCCCGATAAGCAGCAGTCCGCCTAAAACTACACCAGCCCAGGGTGCCACCTCCTTAAAAGTGAGCGGTGTATTAATGGGTGGTTTAATGGGCATAATTTGCTGGGTGGTGTCCACTACAGGCTCAAAGACGCTGATCATCAGCGGCATACTAAGTGCCGTATCGCTTACATTGCCCGACTTGTAGATTACTCCCTGGGTGGGCACCATCTGCATGCCGGGTTCAAAGCTTGTGATCATGTAGCTATGATTCACCTCCCTTCTACCCTCTGCAGTGGTGGTGTCTGCGGAGAGAGGATAGAGAACCTCAAGATACCTGCTTAAGGTATCCATTAATCGGGGCAGCAAAAAATCCACATGGTCGGCTGCTTCCACATGCAGCGTATAGACTACCTGGTCGCCGATCATTAATGAATCGGAACTTACACTGGATTGAACACTGATCAGCTGTGCAGCTAAGGAGGAAGCCATCAGGTAAAGAAAGGATGATATGAATAATAATGTTTTGAACCTCATTTTATCTCTTCTTGAATAGCCTCATTAGAGGTTTTACGTAATCGGCACCAGTCTGCAAGGATACATGATCCACACCGGCCCGGGTAAATATCTCATTCATCATCTCCACATGACTTTCCCATTTCATGGCATAACTCTCTCTGACTCTTCTTCTGGAGGTGTCGATCCACCTCTCTCTTCCTGTTTCTGCATCCAGTACCCTGATCAATCCAACGGGCGGAAGAGCAGTTTCCCTCTGGTCAAAGATGTGCAATGCAGCCAAATCGTGCTTGTTATTAGCCACCTGGAGCGATCGGGCATATCCTTTATCCCGGAAATCGGAAATCAGAAACGCCGTACAGCGTTTCTTTATGGCATTGGTCAGAAATCTCAGGCTCTCAGAAATATCTGTTCCATTGCTCTGAGGCTTAAAATCCAGTAATTCGCGAATGATACGCAAGATGTGTTTCCGGCCCTTCTGAGGAGGTATAAACTTCTCAATGCGGTCGCTGAACATGATGACCCCGATCTTATCATTATTTTCGATGGCTGAAAATGAGAGGACTGCAGCAATCTCTGTAATTAGGCTGCGCTTAAGCTGCTCATGGGTGCCAAAATCTCCTGAAGCACTCACATCGATAAGCAGCATCACAGTTAATTCCCTCTCCTCTTCAAAAACTTTTACAAAGGGATGGTTAAATCGGGCGGTGACATTCCAATCGATAGACCTGATGTCATCTCCATACTGATATTCTCTTACCTCAGAAAAGGTCATTCCCCTGCCTTTAAAGGCACTGTGGTACTCTCCTGCAAAAATCTGCCGGGTAAGACCACGTGTCTTAATTTCGATTTTTCGAACCTTTTTTAAGAGATCTTTTGCTTCCACTTATTTCTATCTTTCTTCCTCTTCTTTTTTCTCTGTCTCTCTCACCGTAAAGTACCATTCCTGCTTGGTGAGGGTTACCTGCAGGGTTTGGTCCCCCTGTTGGTATTCCCATTTGGAATCGCCCACCTTTTCGTGTGAATCACTGAGCTCCTCCACCACCTCATCAAAATCGGAGTAGTCACACACCAGTTTTGAGGTTTTGCAGATGTCCTCATCGGTGAAATAGAGGATCCAGGTGCGGGTTTTGGCCCCGTTAACAAACTTCAGGTAGTTGAAATGCTGTTTTGTTACCGAATTGTCGCGCCTGAACTCCTTATGTTCCATTTCCACTAATGCCTTTACCCTATCCTTGGACATTCCAATGAAGGATTGGCCATTCGCCACTGTGACTGCGGCGAATAGGATTAAAAGTAATATGGGTTTAAGGCACTTCAACATTATTCAATATCTCAGAAATAATATTTTCTGTGGTGATGTTTTCAGCCTCAGCTTCGTATGTTAAACCAATTCTGTGGCGCAACACATCATAACAGATGGCTCTCACATCCTCGGGAACTACATAGCCCCTGCGTTTAATAAATGCATAGGCTTTTGCTGCCCGTGCCAGGTTGATGCTTGCCCTGGGTGACCCGCCATATTGAATAAGAGGCACAAATTGTGCCAGGCCAGCCAGTTCGGGATTCCTGGTTGCAAAGACTATATCCAGAATATAATTTTCGATCTTCTCATCCAGATAGACATCCTTAACAATCTCCCTTGCGGCTAAGATATCTGAAGGCTTGAGGATTTTGCTTGCACTTGGGAATTCACTGGAAAGATTCTCTCTTACGATAAGTCGCTCCTCATCCCTACTGGGATAAGTGACAACCACCTTCATCATAAAACGGTCTACCTGTGCTTCTGGCAACGGATAAGTACCCTCCTGCTCAATCGGGTTCTGAGTGGCCAGCACCAGGAAGGGCCGTTCCAGCTTATAGGTCTGATCCCCAATGGTAACCTGCTTTTCCTGCATGGCCTCCAGCAAAGCACTTTGTACCTTGGCGGGCGACCGGTTGATCTCATCGGCCAGTATAAGGTTGGCAAAAATGGGCCCCTTTTTTACGATAAATTCTTCCTTTTTCTGGCTATAAATCATGGTCCCAAGCAGGTCGGCAGGCAACAGGTCGGGTGTGAACTGTATTCTGCTGAAATTGGCATCGATGGTTTGTGACAGGGTATTAATGGCTAGCGTTTTGGCCAGTCCGGGCACCCCCTCCAGCAGAATATGTCCGTCTGAAAGCAGACCGATCAGCAGTCGCTCAACAAGGCTTTTCTGTCCTACGATCACCTTCTGTATCTCCAGGGTGATGAGATCCACAAACTCGCTCTCCTTCTTAATCCTCTCGTTGAGTTCTTTGATGTTAACGTCCTGACTCATATATAGATTCTTTTTGGTTAATAATCATCTCTTTATATAGAAAACTGCTATCGGAGGACAAAAATAGCTGTGAAAAAGAGCATTCGGAATAGAGAGGGGGTTAAAAAATGTTAAGAAAAAGGTATTTTTAGGCAATTAAGGCGGTTTATGACCAGGTATTTCATGCATATGGCCTACGATGGTTCGGACTATTGTGGTTGGCAGATCCAACCCAGAGAGCTTACCGTACAGCAGGTCATGGAAAAAGCACTCTCTTTGCTATTAAGAGCGGAGGTGGCAGTGACCGGGGCTGGACGCACCGATACGGGAGTGCATGCCTCCTATTTTATAGCCCATTTTGACCTTAAAAAGGGAGATCCAGGTTCGGACCAGTTTCTTTTTAAATTAAACCGTTACCTGCCTCCCGACATTGTGGTCTATCAGGATCTGGCAGGTTCCACCTGAGATGCACGCTCGGTTTTCGGCCATTTCACGGACCTATCACTACCATATTTCAAGTCTTAAACCCCTCTATACCAGGAATTATTCACTGCATATTTATGGAGAACTGGATATTGAAGAGATCAATCGTTGTTGTGAAATAATCAGGTTGACCACCGATTTTACCAGTTTCAGCAAATTGCATACAGATGTAAAGACCAACGATTGCCAGATGATGGAGGTGCAGTGGAAAGAGGAAGATGATGGTTATCTGTTTGAAATCAAAGCGGATCGATTCCTAAGGAATATGGTGCGATCGCTCGTGGGTACCCTGCTTAATGTGGGTCAAGGAAAATTGGATGAAGATGGGTTTCAGAAAATTGTGGATGCAAAGGACCGTGGTAAAGCAGGCCAATCTGCCCCCGCTTTGGGATTATTCCTGGTAAATGTGGAATATGAAGGTTTCTAATCCCATACCAGACGGGCTCTGATAATCTCCTGATCATCCCCTTCCCTTTTGGCCATAAAAATTGAGCTGTTACCCATGGCAGATGCTTCAGGCAATGTTCCTCTGATGGAAATCGTGTCGCCAAGCAAGGCTTCATGCATGAAATTTATCTCCAGCTCCCTTATTTCCTTGTTGAAGGAGCCATCGGCCATGAGGGCATCTACGCACCATTCCATATACTTCACGTTGTTCACATGCCCAACAATATCAAGATCGGAGAATTGTACCTTTCTGCGGGTCAGTTCTTCAATCTGTTCGGGTGCAGGAATTTTATCAAGCTTCTCCTCAAAAACAGAGTCAGTTCCCAGGTTATGATTCAATACACCGGAAGCCTGTCTCACAGGTCTTCTTGTCTCGCTATCCAGGATCAGCCAGGCACTGCTGGCCACACCCAACACCTTGCCATCCATATTTCTAAGCCTGAAATCTCTTAAGCCAAAGAGTCGGTTCATTCCCCTGTGCCAGGTCTCCACACTTACCTGATCATCCCAAACGGGATAATGATTGATGCGGATTCTCATCCTGGAAAGGACCCACATGATTTTTTTTTCATTCATATCCTCAAAGCCAAAACCGAGCTGATTTGCATGATGATATGCCATTTCCTGGAAAAAGTTGGCCAGGGAGGTCAACCTGGACTGCCCCTTTGGATTGAGGTCATAAGAGGAAATTGTAAACTCTCTGGAAAATGAATTTTTCATACTATCTATTCCATCTGTCCCAGGAACCTTCGGCCTGGTAAACCAGCATATCATCACCATTCACTATCGTAGCTCCCTGCTCTTTACCCAGAGCCAGAAACCTGGTTTCAGAAGGATTATACACCAGATCAAACAGGAGATGATCCGAAGTAATTGCTGCATACGGGATATCAGGAAAAGTATCTGTTTGGGGAAGCATTCCAAGAGGTGTTGTGTTGATTATCAGGGGATTATCCGAGATAATATCTTCAGTCAGATCACCATAGGTGCTTAGGCCCTCTCCCTGATTCCTGCTTACCACCTGGAATTTTATCCCTAACTCCTCCAGAACAAACAGCACAGCTTTTGATGAGCCACCTGAACCCAGAACAAGTGCTGATTTGTGATGATCCTTCAAATGTTCCTTAAGTGAACGTTCGAATCCAATCACATCGGTATTATGACCAACAAGTGCCAGCCGTCCATCCCTCCTGCAAATCCGGATGGTATTTACAGCCCGTATCTGTCGCGCTGTTTTACTTAACACATCCAGATAGGGTATCACCTGTTCTTTGTAGGGACAGTCACATTTAATCCTTCCAATTCAGCCTCTTCTGTAATAAGTGCTGGAAACTGTGTAATATCCTCAATGGGAAAATTCTCATACACCGCATCAATTCCATTCTCCTCAAACTTTTTCTGGAAGTACGGAACCGAAAAACTGTGTCCCAGTGGATATCCAATAAGTCCGTATTTTTTCATAGGATTGGGTTATTGGTTTGGGTTACATTGGCTTCGCCAAGTGAGTGAATAGTGGGTAGTGATTGGTGAATAGTGATTAATGGGTAGCCTGAGTTTTTCTGGTTTTTTGGCCAGTACCAGTTCGATGAGGAGGATAAGGGCAATTCCTGCAGCTGCCATCAACAGGGCCATCCAGAAACGATCATCGGCACTGGACAGAGAAGGTAAAATATTCTTTTCAACCAGGGGTTTGATCTCCCCATCCACCACGATGGTTTTAAGGGTCTCCTTCCAGGGCCATATCTTATTGAGTGATCCGATCATAAATCCCACAAGGATGGCAATGGTTACATCATGATACTTCTTCAATAGCCAGGAGAGCAGGTTGGCAAACAGGATTATACCCACCACGGCCCCTGAACCCAGCAAGAGAAGGTCCATTATAATCCGTTCATTTACTGCATGAAGAGCAAATTCATATTTCCCAAGCAATAGAAGAATGAAGCTGCCGGAGATCCCTGGAAGAATCATGGCGCAGCTGGCAAACGCACCAGAGAGAATGACAAACCAGACCTGAGTCGGTTGTGGTGGTCGGTGTTACACTGGTAATGTAGAAGGCGATTCCAATGCCTCCCACAAGCGCTACAATTTTCGGATATTCCCAAGTGGTAATTTTCCTGGATACCACATAGGAGGAGGCCAGAATAAGCCCAAAGAAGAATGCCCATATGAGCATGGGTTGGTGCTCAAGCAAATACTCCAGCACTTTTGCCAGTGAAAGCACTGAGATAAATATTCCTGCAAATACAGCCAACAGGAAGTTCCCGTTAATATGTATCCAGAAAGATTTCCATCTCCCTGTAAAAAAGAGTTTTATAGCTTCAAGGTTGATGCTTTTAATGGAGTCGACAAGTTCCTCATAGATTCCTGTAATAAAGGCAATGGTACCACCTGAAACACCAGGGACTACATCGGCAGCTCCCATTCCCATCCCTCTGAGGGCCAGGAATAGATAGTTGCTAAATTTTATTTTTCAAAGCTTATAGTTTTCTGGAATGAAACTCTTCAGGAAGAACATCGAAAAAGGTATCTCCCCGCATTCCGCATCGAAGGGCTTCCAGGGAAACCACTTCATTGGGGGCAATGTTACCAAGATTGACATTGGCTCCAAGCATCTTTATAAACATGGTTTGCTGTGCCTTATTGGGTGCTTCCCACAAAACATCATCCACTGAGATTTCCTTCATGATGGCATCAATCAACTCGCCGTTGGCCTTTCCATCGGCATCGTAGATGCCTATGGTTCCGCTCTCTCTGGCTTCGGCAATTACTTTCCACGCTCCGATTTCCAATTCGGTTTTCATATGAGAAACCCATGCCTCATTGGATAACTCCACCCCTTTCACCTTGCTGCCAATTTCAGAAAGCACCTGGAAATCCTTTGCCAGTATTTCGATGCACTCCAGTTTCTCATCATGCTCCATCTTTATGGTTCCATCAGAAACCTCCACATTCCTGAGTCCCGGTCTCATCCACAAAACGCTTGTAATCGTCGAATTGTCCCCGTACAAAGAACATTTCAAAGAGTGTTCCCCCAAAATAGGGTTTTAGTCCGGCTGACTGGTACAGTTTTACTTTTTCCTTGAGATCCCTGGTGATGAGTGCGGTTCCAAAACCAAACTTAACCAGGTCGGTATATGGTGCACTGGATTCAATAAAATGTTCAGACTCTTTCAGGCTTAATCCTTTATCCATCATCATGGTGAGGCCATATGAGCGATCCCCCGAAGTCCTGTCAGGAATATGATTTAAAGTAAAATTCATAGAAATGCTATTTTTTATACTGTTGTATAATGCGTTCAACCTTACTGTTGCGGCTTCCTTCCGGATAGAAGTACGCAAATTCTGAATCCAGGGAGCCATCCATTGAAAGTGCTTCTTCAAGAAACTTAAGCGCAAGGTCTTCCTCTTCAAGCTTCAAATGACAAACCGCCATTTTGATTTTAATCCCTGCATCCTCTGAGATGATGCACAAAGGCTTCGCGCAGTGATCCCAGAGCATCTATCAAAATGTCCTTCTTTCATAAGCAGTCCGGATAATGCCGACCACCCATCCAGGTCTGCTGAATCAACCCGTGTCACATATCCATAACATTTGATGGCTTCTTCGGTAAGTCCCGCATCCTCATTGGCATACCCGAGATTTATCCAGTAATCGAGATTGTTGTTATCAAATTCGATGGCCTTCAGAATATAAGTAATGGCTTCCTGGTAACGAGCCCTGGCGATGGTAAATCAATCCTGCTCCATACCATCCTTCCGGATCTGTATTATCGATTTCAATGACCTTTTGAAATGCATCTAAAGCGTCGTCCAGCTGATTCATCTGTTCAAAGCAATCTCCCATATAGCAGTAAGCCTGAGTGCTTTCCGGTTCAACCTCTAAAAAATCATTGTAGGTCTCGATGGCACTGATCAAATTTTCCGGCATTGACCCAAACACTTGCTTTATTGAAATAGGCAGATGCATAATCGGGATTTATGGCAATGGAAAAATCATAGGCATCAACCGCCTTCTCAAATTGCTCCAGCTTATGGTATACAATTCCAATGTTGTACCATACATTGTCGGAATAAGAGTCCAGATCGAGGTATTGCTCATAATACTTCAGACTCTCATCAAAGCGATGTAAACGGTCATAAAAGTAACCCAGATCATATAGAACCGACAGGTTCTCGGGTTGCTGCTGTAGGCCTGAATCAGATATTTGATGGCCAGTTCGAAATGCCGAACATTTTCGAAAGCGATGGATATATTTACAAGCGCATCAAAAGTCTCATCCCCTGTAATGGTCAAACCATGGTCAAACTGTGTCTCAGCTTCTTTCAGTTTACCCGTTAAGCAAAGAGCAGTCCCTTTCAGGAAGTAACGCTCAGGATTATTCTCCTCCCACACTGGAATTTCTTCCAGCAGAGCAAGTGCCTTCTTGGGTTGTCCCTGCTCAATATAAATATGGATAAACTTGTATTTAATTTCCACAGAAGCAGGATGTTGCTTCTTCCCAAACTTGGCAGCTTCCTTTGCCTCATCGTATTGAAAATCATCCAGGTAATAATCTATGATCTGCTCAAACTCTTCCACATCAAAAAAGATGGACTGGGTTCCACTCCGCATATCCTCATATTTCCTCAAAAGCACCTGGAACTCCTCATTCTCAAAAACTTGCTCCCTATTCTCACTCATCTATATCCTCAATTTGAAGGTGTAAAGATAATCGATATTTGTAAGATATATAATAATGTTCCAGCCAACAGAAACTTGACAGGAATAGATATCAACTTTTTATTAAGGAAATTTGACTTAGTTGACCGATTTTGCAAGGATTGGCAAACAAGCTGCTCATTTATTACTAAGTGGATCAATGCAAGCTGATCTTACTGGAAGTTAATCAGCATTAAGATGTCCAAGGCCTATTTCATTGAGCCATTTGGGGTTAAAAATTTTGCTCAGATATTTAAATCCGCTGTCAGGTAGAACAGTTACGATTTTAGCAGGAGCTTCCATTCGTTTTGCAACTTCCAGAGCAGCCCAAACATTACCTCCGCTTGATCCGCCGACCATCAGGCCCTCCTGGCGGGCAAGACGAAGTACCATCCCTATAGCATTTTCATCATTAAATGATATTGCCTCATCCAGCATGTCAAAATTCATCGTTCCACAAAGTGAACCTTTACCGGCTCCCTCTACGTTAAATGACTTTTTGTATGACTTATAATCTTCTTTCCCTTCGAAATAAGGTTTATAAATAGATCCTTCCGGATCTGCAAGGATGATTTTTATATTTGGGTCATTTTCTTTTAATCGTTTTGCAACCCCGGATAATGTTCCACCTGTAGATGCAGTAGCTACAAAGGCATCGATCTTCCCGTTCATGTCATCCCAGATTTCCTTACCTAATGTCATATAATGGGCTTCAGGATTTAACTGGCTGTTATATTGATCAATATGATAAAAGTTTGCATTTTCACTTGCTCTTATTCCGGCAGCTTTTCCGTATTCTTCATCAGGGGTGACAGGAGCATGCAGGCTTTACGATCACTTCCGCGCCGTAAGATTTAATGATTGCGATCTTTTCATCACTGCACTTATCAGGAACAAAAAGAATTGATTTTAGTCCCATGCTGGAAGCAATCATGGAAACAGAGGCTCCCGTATTACCTGAACTTCCCTCGACAAGTGTTGTGTTCTTATTGATTTTCCCCGCTTCAACGCCTTTTTGAACCATATAGGCAATAATTCGGTCTTTTAAACTTCCCGTAGGATTCATAAACTCGAGTTTTGCATATATCTCCACACCCGGTTTGGGATCAAGTGTCTTTAAATGCACCATCGGCGTGTTTCCGATCAGATCCAATGCTTCTATTTTTGACATAACGATTCTTTCCTTTTATTGATCTATAATTTAATAAGCCACAAAAATACAATATACATCGTGATTAAATGCAACTTTTTAGCAACATTAGCGATTGCTGGTTTTTGCTTAGAAAAATATGATCATTCAACTTCCGTTTTTTGATCCAAGAAGTACCTGGAATAATGAAATTATGTATCAATATTATCTTTCCTAAAACCCTATGGAGGGGAATTTTTTGAGAGCTACAATTAATGCAGCCACCACCCATGACGCATATCTAGCAGGCACCAACACCAGGGCATCGCATACTGCTGACCGTCTGTCATAACATCAATTGTTTCTATTTGACTCATGTTCAATAAGTTATTAACTTGTCAATACCAAATACAAGCTGAAGCTGTCCACAAACCCCTACAAGGTTTCGCGCTTCTGGCAGGAATTGAAGAGAAGGAAGGTAATTCATGACATTACAGTCTACGCTTCAGCAGCATTTGTTTTAATCGAATTGGTCAACAACCTGGCCGAACCCTTGAATTTACCTGCTGATCTGGCCACCATCATTGGTTTCGTTGTAATCATTGGATTTGTAACAGTCAATATTGCAATGGGTACAAGGGGATTACGGCCTGGAGATGTCGAATCAATGGTGATATGGTATCTCCTGTCTTCGTCATTGAGACACCTTGTCGAATCCCGCTCGCGCATTCCCTGCAGAGTTGCTGCGCGGGTAAACGAGCACAAATAAAGTAATAATTGGATCGAAGATTCCTCCTCTTCTCCGAGGTACTTCAATTGTATTCGATTAACACTAATGGTCAGGCTTGAACAAACACGGTGGGATTCAACAGTGAAATGCTTGCCCACTTCATCTTGAAAAAGATATTAATTAGTGTTTTACCCCATATAAAAGGCCAATAGAAAATTAGTATTTATCCCTCACAAGGTAATTTATAATCGGTAATAGCTTATATGCACTAACAGAAACTTAATAATTACCCCAAACCCATTTTTCGCTCAAGCCAATGCTCCCTGATGGGTACATTTCTTGTCAAATAGATGTTATTTTGGGGAGGGAGGTGGCCGATAAAAGAAAGAAGGGGTGAAATTGCAGATATCAACCAATGATCTGTTCACTTACCGTCCCCCCCATTGATTTTTTATCCAATACAAACCCCGTAGAAGATCACGGGACACCTACGAATGACAAAATAAGAGATCTACTCCATTGAACATCTACTCTTTAAAAAAACATTGTTCAAGGAGTGACGAAAACAGGAAGGGGATTGCGGCCTGGAGATATCGAATCAATGGTGATATGGTATGTCTTCAAGTCAGGGTGATTACTCCGTATCCAGAGGAGAAAGTACCCTGGGTAGGAGATTTTATGGAAGATATATGTCAAATTCTGAACCTCTACAGCCGGATCATCAGCTTAGTTGCAGATGAGTTGAAGGTCAATCTAGGGCTTCGGGAAGATACCTTGTTAGCTGATTCAAGAATTGTTGACCCGGATGCATATGATGCCTGCCTGAAAGGCAAGTCTTATCTCGATGGCTTTAATCCGGAATCCTGGTATGTAGCCATAGAAAGTTTCGAAAAAGCATTTGAAGAGATGAAAAAAAAAGTTAGGTCCAATGGGAAAAGTATGGAGATGCAGAATTACTGGAGGAAATTTTCTACGATCACGGATGGATTGCTTTTTTGCAAGAGTTAGCAAGAACATACGAAGAGGTCACGGCAAACGAAATGCAAGTTTCACCCTGGATCGTCTGTTTTACATATTTCAGGTTAGGAAATTATGACAAAACGATGGACTACCTCGAAGTAATCTACGAAGACAACTACCGGAATCCAAATCTTCCCTATCAATCATCCAAAAAAAATATATGATAAGATGAACGGCAAGCCAGGATATATTGAACTCCTGAAGAAGATGAACCTGCCCGTCAACTAATTGAGGCACATTCTTATAAAAGTCAAAAAAATTATGACGACTAACATCATGTCATGTGCCTCGCTAAACCAAATTGCTTAACTTACATACGACAAGCCGACCGATAGTCTGCATTGAGCAAAGCGCAACAGAACAAAATGCCAGGTGCAGTTCGGATCTTCGTTTTGTTAGACATTGGACATAATTAGAATATAGTATTATGAAGATAGCAGTTACAGCAGCAAATGGACAACTAGGTTCATCAGTAGTAAATGAACTAAAAAAGCAGATTGGCAATAAAAATGTGATTGGAATTGTAAGGTCACCAGAAAAAGCTTCTCACCTGGGAATTGAAGTCAGAAAAGGTGACTATAATAGTCCAGATGATTTTAATACTGCTTTAAAAGGCATTGATAGAGTCCTTTTAATTTCAGGAATGGATGATCCGCAAAAAAGAATTCAGCAACACAGAAATGTAATCGAAGCTGCAAAAAAAAACGGAGTAAAAAAGATTGTCTATACCAGTATTGTCGGTGATGAAGAAAAAAATGCGTTTAGCCCTGTTGTTCAAAGCAATCGTTTAAGCGAAGAAGATGTTAAAAATTCAGGACTAGATTGGTCAATTGGAAGAAATGGAATTTATATTGAACCAGACTTAGAATATATAGATACTTACAAAAAAGAAGGTGAAATTAGAAATTGTGCAGGAGATGGCAAATGTGCGTATACGAGCAGATCTGAATTAGGATATGCATATGCAAAAATGCTAATTCAAGATATCCATAACAATAAAACATACAATCTGGTTGGAGAACCAATCTCCCAAAAAGAACTAGCAGAACTCATTAATCAAGTTTATCAATACACAACTTGTCTTTAATCCGATATCCGTTGATGATTATGCAAAAGAAAGAAAACAGGAATTAGGGGAATTTATTGGAGGGGTAATCACTGGGATTTACAAAGGAATTAATGATGGAGTTTATAACATTCATTCCGATTACGAAAAAGCAGCTGGAAGACCTTACAAATCATCTATAGAAATGATAAAGTCGTTTAAGAACAAATAAATAGCTATACCAACAATGGCTCTTACGCAATATGCCTGACGCAGGCGCAACACAGGCACACTGGGCATAGCCTGGTTGTTGTGCACAATAAAAATACTAAGTGGGGGAATCATAAAGTCAATATATTAAATCATGTCATCAGAAAAAAATCAACAAGAAAAAACAAGGCTGCATTCTCGAAACAAAAACCGAGAAAGATATGATTTAAGTGCATTAACAAGTTCTAATCCTGAATTGAAAAATTATATAAAGCCTAATAAATATGGGGAGGATCAGTCGATTTTTCAAATCCACTTGCTGTTAAACTTTTAAACAAAGCATTACTAAATCATTATTACGGAATTAAGAACTGGGAATTCCCAGATGAGAATTTATGCCCGCCAATACCTGGAAGAGCAGATTACATTCATCATATTGCTGATTTATTAGGCGAAAATAATTTTGGCACAATTCCAATTGGTGATAAAATCACTTGTCTTGATATTGGTCTAGGGGCTAGTTGCATTTACCCAATTATTGGAGTTACAGAATATGGTTGGAAATTTATTGGATCTGATATTGATCCAAAATCGATTGAATCAGCGCAGAATATTGTCAATTCTAATTCATCGACTTAAAGATAAGATTGAATGTAGATTACAAAAAAAATCGGAAAGATGTTTTTTATGGGATAATTGGCAAAGAAGATAAAATTGAATTATCTATATGTAATCCTCCCTTTCATTCTTCCATTGAAGATGCTCAAAAAGGAACTCGAAGAAAAATAAAGAATCTATCGGGAAAAAAAGCAAAAACACCTGAACTCAATTTTGCAGGAATCAGTAATGAACTTGTATGTGATGGTGGAGAATATAAATTTATTCAGAATATGATCAGAGAAAGTAAAAAATTCTCTAAAAACTGTTGCTGGTTTTCAACTTTGGTATCAAAACAATCTAATCTAAAAGGAATCTATAAATTATTAGAAAAAATTGAAGCTAAACAGATCAGAACGATTCCCATGGGAACAGGTAATAAATCTAGCCGAATTGTAGCTTGGACATTTCTTTCCAGAGAAGAACAAAAAGAGTGGAGAGAAACTAGATGGTAAACGCTAAAATTCATCAGTGGAAATTAAATTGGTGTGTCGAATAAATCTCGTTAAAAAAATGGAAAAAATAATCTATCGAACTTGTCTATTTGCTGCTGTATTTTTTATAAGCTGTAGCCAGCAGAAATCAATTCAAACAGTTGAACAATGGGGAGTTTTTCAAATTGATCTGGCATTTACTCCTACAGGAAATCCATTTACGGATACTGAATTAAATGCCACTTTTTCGAAAGGAGAAAATAGCATAAAGGTTCCAGGATTTTACGATGGTGATGGAATTTTTAGAATTCGATTTTCACCAAATGAGCAGGGAGAATGGAGCTACAAAACCGAAAGCAATTTGAGCACGCTTTCCGGTAAAAGTGGAAAATTCAATTGTGTACCACCAGGTGGAAATAATCACGGACCATTAAAGATCGTCAATACATATTATTTAAAGTATTCCGATGAAACCCCATTTTATGGAATTGGAACCACTGCCTACCAGTGGACAAGCGTAAAACAAAGTATTCAGGAAAAAACGATTGAAACCCTGGCAAGCGCTCCTTTTAATAAAATAAGAATGTGCGTTTTCCCGAAAAATTACAAATACGGAAACGATACAGAACCCTGGATGTATCCCTTTAAAAGAGAAAATGGCCAGAATGATTTTTCCCAACCTAATTATGAATTCTTTCAGAATTTTGACAAGAGGGTTGAACAGCTAATGGAAATGGGAATTCAGGCTGACGTCATTCTTTTCCATCCCTACGACATTTGGGGATATTTCGAAATGGGCGATGAATTGAATGAAAAATATATTCGCTACATGATTGCCAGGATTTCAGCGTTCCGAAATGTATGGTGGTCGCTGGCAAACGAATGGGACATACCCAAAATTCAAGTAGCAATTGATTGGGAGGGAATCGGTACCTTACTTCAAAACGAAGATCCCCATCAACGTTTTCGGGGAATTCATAATTGGTATGGTTCTGAAGACCATTTTTACGACCATACACGTCCATGGATAACACATGTAAGCACACAAACAAGTCAGTTTTACAATGCCATTAAATGGCGCAATCAATACAATAAACCTCTATTATTTGATGAAATGCGTTACGAAGGAGATGTTCCAAGCAGCTGGGGAAGTTTGACTGCAAAAGAGATGACCAGCTATTTTTGGATGGCCGGATTTAGTGGTGGTTACGGAACGCACGGCGACACTTTTAAAAATGACTCTGATGAAGGAGCAGAAGTGCGTTGGTGGGCAAAAGGAGGAACTCTGATGGGCGAAAGTCCCGCCAGGATTGCTTTTTTTAGAAAAATTATGGAGGAAGCACCTGTCACTGAAATGTTACCTGACCTGGTTGATAATGGAAATGCAGAAAATCTGAATAGCAATATTTACAATTTTTCTAAAAAAGGTGAATACTATTTAGCCTATGTGGCGGATTCCGCCCAAACAATCGAATTAAATCTGGCCGGTGAAGAAGATTACACTTTGCAGGTAATTGATACCTGGAATATGAGAACAGTTACTGAAGAAAATGTCGGTTCCGGTAATTTTAAGTACGAAACAAAAATGCCGTATACCGCCCTTCGGCTGATTTCAAAAAAATAAATTGGAAACTAAAAAATGAAAACCTTTACTTATTCAATTTGCATTTTATTCCTGACTATTTTCCTGGATTCATCAGTGAATGCGCAGGCAACAATTGATTTTGAAACAGGTCTTGTTTTTACAGGCTACAATGATGTTCGCATTCCAGGCGATCAGGGAACATTTTTTTCTTTGAAAGATGATTTAAAAGCTAAAACAAAAATATTTTATCGCCTGAGAGCGAGTTATACAATAAAAACGCGCCACACATTTTCTCTCTTATATGCTCCTCTCGAAACTGAATCAGAGGGCAGTGTGGCAAATGACATTTCCTTTGAAGGAGTTTTATTTCCTGCTAATACTCAACTTTACGGTACTTATAAATTCAATTCCTACAGGTTGACATACCGCTACGATATAGTGAATAAACCCAAAATTGTTTTTGGGTTAGGGTTCACTGCAAAAATCAGAGATGCTGCGATAAGCCTTTCTTCGCCCGGTCTGACTGCTGAAAAAACCAATGTCGGATTTGTACCCATTATTAATTTCAGGCTTTGGTGGAAGTTTGAGGATAGGTTTGGTCTCCTTCTGGATGGCGATGCACTGGCCGCACCCCAAGGCAGAGCTGAAGACGTCCTGTTTGCTGCAACATATAAGCTCTCTGACAATTTTGGTATTCGAGCAGGATACCGGATTCTTGAGGGAGGCTCAGATGGTGGCGAAGTTTACAATTTTGCCTTATTCCACTATGCTTCTGTTGGAATATCTTATACTTTTAAAAATAAGACAAAATGATTGAAATCTATTATAAAAATAATACGATAAAAAAATATAACTCCCTTGATGAATTTGAATATTTACCGGACAAAATTTTTAGTGTCCGATTCATTGGCTTCATCAATACAGATCTGGAATCTATTTCTCAAAAGTTTGGACTTGATGTAAGCTCTTTTAGTAAAGGAGAGGATATTGAAATTAGTTCACATTATATTGAATCAGCCAATCAGTTATCCTTAAATTTCACCATTCCAAATTATTCTCTTAATGATTCTTTTGAGGAGAAGGATATTTATATATTGATTAAGAATGAGATTGTTTTTACATTTCTTTCGTCTGACATAGAGGACAGTTTAAATAAATTAACACAGTTTATATATAGTTTTGAGAATACAAGGTTTAACAATTCTCATCAACTATTTCTTTTTCAAATTGGTTTGATCTCAGATTACTATGCAGATATTGTCGAATTAATTTCAAAAAAAATAAAAGACCTCTTCCAAAGTACTCTCAAATCGAAACAGTTCAAGGAAAATGACTTGGATTACATTGCAGAGTTAAGGTTTAATAATCTACTCATTAGGGAATCTCTTTCAGAGTTTCAAAGAATTCTTCTTCTATTAAAGAAGAGTGATAAGAATATAGACAACTCATCTACCAAGATAAATGAAGAGATAGATGACCTTACTGTAATAGCAGATTATTTACAATACAATTTTAACAGATTAGATGATTTGAATGGGAACATTAATAGTAAAATAGAATTAGAACAAAATAAGATCTTTAAAATACTGACAATAATTACAGTATGCATTTCATTGCCTACTTTGATTGTTGGGATATATGGAATGAATTTTAAGCATATGCCTGAACTAGAATGGGTTCTCGGCTATCCAATTATAGTCCTGGTTCTATTTCTAAGTCTCATTGTCCCAATAGTATATTTTAAAAGAAGGAAATGGTTCTAAGATTATTTTAAAACGAAAATATATACAACAGCCAACAATGTATAGAAATATTAGCCTATTCTGTTGTAAATTCAAGGGTTTTAGTCAGCTTCATCTTTTTTGTTAATTGACTGGAATGAAACCCGGATTCGCTTACTATTTCGATACGACCGTTATGCCCAATTACAAATATGATACAGCACAAAAAAAAGATTAGATAATGGCATTTATAGATTATTATAAAATCTTAGGCATTGCTAAAACAGCAACCGAAAAGGAAATTAAAACTGCCTATCGTAAACTCGCTCGAAAGTATCATCCTGACGTAAATCCTAATGACAAGGATGCTGAATTGAAATTCAAAGAAATAAATGAAGCAAATGAAGTTTTAAGTAATCCTGAAAACCGCAAGAAATACGACAAATATGGCAAAGACTGGAAATATGGAGAGGAATACGATAAAGCACAACAGCGACAAAGTCAGTCTCAGTATCAATCAGGCTCACAAGGTTTTTCAGACCAGGAATTTTCGGAATTTTTCGAATCAATGTTTGGAGAAGGAAGATCATCTTACAGACAAGGTCGAAGCCCAAAATTTAAAGGTCAGGATTACAATGCTGAATTACATCTGAATCTAGAAGACGTTTACATCTCTCAGCAGCAAGTTTTAACAGTTAATAATAAAAAAATAAGGCTGACAATTCCTGCAGGAGTTGAATATGGTCAAGTGATAAAAATTAAAGGAAAAGGAGGGCAAGGAATAAATGGAGGCCCAAACGGTGATTTGTACATCAAATTCATTATCGAGAATCACACCCAATTCAAACGCGAAGGCAATAATCTATATAAGAATGTCAATCTGGATCTATACAAATCAATTTTAGGTGGAGAAATCACTGTCGATACTTTTAACGGCAAGGTTAATCTTAAAATAAAGCCTGGAACAAAAAATGGATCGAAAGTGAAATTGAAAGGAAAAGGTTTCCCCGTATACAAACATGAAGGGAAATTCGGGGATTTAATCATCACTTTTCACACAATGATACCTACTGATCTAAGTGAGAAAGAAATAGAACTATTTAAGGAATTGCAAAAAATTAAAGAAGATGATTAAAAAACATCTAATATCGACACATACCCTTTGTTCGCATTATAACATTGAAATTTCTTTTGTGGATGCTTTAAACAAAATGGGGCTCATCCAAATCGAAATTATTGAGCAAAATCAGTTTATCCATCAAGACCAGATTGGTGACCTCGAAAAAATGATCAGACTTTATAAAGAGTTAAACGTGAATCTCGAAGGTATTGATGTGGTATTTAATTTGTTGGAGAAAGAGAGGGAGTTGCGAGACGAACTAAATGCTCTAAAAAACAGATTAAGGCTTTATGAAGATGACTCATAAAAAAATAGGAGAACTGTTTTGTTCTCCTATGACAATATTTGGAAGAGTACTTCCTTCATATTTTATTATGAGGTTAACCTTTAACCTTCTCGATCATATGATTTATTACATGGGTGTGCTCCTGCTGAGGGCTAAACATAACAATTTCAGCGTCTTTATTAACCTTCACATTGTGGCCAGAAGGCCAGTAAAAAAGTTCTTTTGCGTTAACACTTTCCTCAATACCTTCAGCATCGGTGGTAGTAAGTTGACCACTTAATAGGTATCCCCAATGTGGACACTGACATAAATTACCTTCAAGTCCCATAAAAAGCGGGGTGGTATCCACACCAGCTGAGAGACTAAAATACTCGCCACTAATTTTACCTAAACCAGTCGCATCCCCAAAATCAGTTTTTTGACGGATAATAGCACCCGGAATCTCCATTTTGACTTCAATGTCGTCTTTTAAAATTTTCATAATTGTTTCTCCTTGTTAATTTGGATGAAATTATCCATATCGGAAAGATATTGCTGCATACGCTTTCAAACAATACTGGATATTATTGCAACATATAAGAAGCATTATATAATGACGAATGTTCAAGCCATGTTGAAAGATTAACAAATATCACCAAATGACCTGCTAAAAATAATACGACCTCCATACATTATCTAGACATCATTTCAAATTGACACACCTTTTGATTTCTTAAAAGATTGCGCCGTTTTCCAGACCCTTAGCGTGCCTGTAATTATTCATGATAATAAATCAAAATCCAAAAATTAATGCTTATATTTGATTGTTCTTAAATAAGAATAATTCCTATATAAGACAATTTCACATGAGCATATCAATGGAGCAATTAAGAAGTAAATTAGCAGATAAGGGCTTAAAAATAACCCCTCAGCGCATGAGTATTCTTAGCGCGATTTACACCTTGGATAATCATCCAACTGCCGATAATATTATTGAATACATTCGTGAATCTCATCCCAATATAGCTACGGGAACAGTTTATAAAGTATTGGAAACACTAGTTGAAAATGAGGTAATTAAGAAAGTTAAAACGGACAGAGACATTATGAGGTATGATGGGATAATAGAAAACCATCATCATTTGTATTGCTCTGAGTGCGATGTAATCGAAGATTATATGGATGAAGAATTAGACTTGCTATTGAAAGAATACTTTAAGAAGAAAATATTCTCTGGATTTAAACTAGAAGATATCGTAGTTCAAATCAGAGGAACATTCGATAAATGTTAAATTTTAAATTAAATATCATGGAACAAAATCAAGAACAAGAAGTAATTAGTATGCCAAGAATTGGTGATGCTGCACCGGAATTTAAAGCAGTAACAACACAGGGAGATATAAACTTTCCTGCTGATTATAAAGGCGATTGGGTTATTCTTTTTAGTCACCCTGCTGACTTTACACCTGTTTGCACATCAGAATTTATGACCTTTGCTACAATGGAAGATAAATTTGCAGAGGCAAATTGTAAACTTGTAGGTCTTTCTATTGATGGTTTGTATAGCCACATTGCATGGTTACGAACAATCAAAGAAAAGATCGAGTATAAAGGAATGAAAGATGTGGAAGTAAATTTTCCATTGATTGAAGACATTACCATGAATGTTGCAAAAAAATATGGAATGATTCAACCAAACGAGGATTCTACAAAAGCGGTAAGAGCCGTTTTCTTTATTGACCCTAAAGGGATAATTAGAACCATCATATATTACCCATTAAGTTTAGGAAGGAACTTTGATGAATTATACAGAGTAATTATTGCATTACAGGCAGCTGATGAATTTGGAATTGCGACTCCTGCTGATTGGCGTCCAGGAGACGATGTGATAATCGGGCCAGCAGGTTCTTGTGGAACTGCAAAAGACAGAATGGAAGATAAAGAAATTGACTGCAAGGATTGGTTTTTCTGTACCAAGAAGCTTGATAAAGATACAGTATTAGATAAAGTATTAAAAAAGAAATAGAAAGTTAGAAACGCCAACAGTTTATATAAATAATAGGCGGGTTGTGAGTATTGAAAGCTTGCATCCCGCTTCATTTTTTTATTTGGGATTAATATATTTTTTCAAACTGTTTACATAATTCTCAAATGCTTCAATTCCTTTTTTGGTAATGGATAAAGATGTATTTGGATAATTATTCTTAAAGGACTTTTTCACCTTAATATACCCTGCATCCTGTAGTTTCTTGATCTGGATGCTTATATTTCCCGATGTAGCCTGAGTTTCATCCTTGATGAAGTTAAAATTAGCTTCATCCACCGACATTAATATCGATACTATGGATAAACGCAATTGCGAGTGTAATATGGGGTCTAAATCCTTAAACATTTTCTTTTCTTCTGGCATGATTAAGTAATATTCCAGGAATTATCAATCCTACCACAGCTCCTAACATCATGCTAAAACCATGATAATCCCTATCCAAAAAGAAAGTTCCGAGGCCAATTAAATTCACCAAAATACCTCCGATAGTAAGAGCTTTAAAATTGATGGATAATCCGCAGACAATGCTCATTAAAGCCAGTAAAATTATAAATACCGGGCCCATGGCTTCCCCTAGTTGACCCGAACAGAAAAAACCCATTATCAAAAGGTTCATACCAATTACCCATCCTATGTTTCCTAAAATATTCCCAATAATGGTTTTAGGCGTATTTTTCTTCTTTACTTTTATCCAGATGTAGATCATATAAACTCCACCAACAAGTGGATAAAGATAAACCGGGTACATGGTAAATTTGTATAACTCCAATAGTGAAAGAATAAATTGACTGCCAATCACGATTAGCATCAATACACCCCAAAAAACAAGTACATGGCCATTTTCCTTGAACCGCTCTTTAGTGTCTTCTATTGTCTTTGTTATCAACAATATACTTTGTTCTGGTGTTAAAGTTGGATTTTTCATGTGTTTAAATTTCATTCATGATGAGAGTTTATAAATTAATTATAGTTCAAATATAAAGTAGTTTATATATATAAACCAAATAAAATTAACATTAACAATAGTAAAGTCGTAATACTGACATGAAAGTGAGGCTGATAAAAATATTACCTACATTAAAACCGTAAAGAAGCTGACTGCTTTTATAAATATCAGTTCCGTTTTGGTTTTAGAGCCAGCTTTATAACACCGTTTACAAACGCTACCACCAAACAGAATAAAACGATACCACCCAGTCATTGATTATGCAATTAGTTTTTGATTGAAAGCCTGTATAATATGTTGTATATTTATTGTTATACCGCCATTGGCAGTAGATTATATGTTATGTATATAAGGAAAACAGGTAGCAAATGTATTATGGCTTAGTACATTATCCTCAAATAGAGCATGGTGGATTCCAAAACTTTCGTCATAGGTATGATCCATATGCTAATTTGCTTCCAGTGCATGTAACTTTCATCCATCCAGTTCCAGAAAGTATTGGTAGGGAGAAACTTGAGAGACATATTGTAACAGTGATAGACAGTTGGAAATCTTTTAAAGTACATTTTTGTCTGCTTGAGAAAACCTGGGATCATTGGCTCTACTTAGGTGCAAAGGAGGGACACAGTCAGGTTGTAGACTTGCACGATCAACTTTACAAAGGAATTCTTAACCCACATCTTCGAGAGGATCTTCCGTTTTATCCCCACATTGGATTGGGATTATTCAGCAAAGAGGCATATGATTTCGACAATCCAACTGCTCAATTAACCTTAGAGGAAAAGAGATACAATAAGGCTCGGCGAGAATTCGAAGATTTAGGAATTGATATTTGGTGCACAATCGATAGACTAAAACTAGTTAAAATAAATTCCAGTTACACAGAATGTGTTGACCTGAATGATTTTTCGCTACCGGACAATACATAACAAATCACTAAAGCCGACCGCTATCACGTGGCACACGATTCGCAACCCTGCACAAATTTTACATGCTCAACTATAACGAGGCAAATCCCGCGCCACGCTACGGCGGCTTTAGTTCCACCGTTCTGCGATCATAAGAAATCAATGGAAATAATGTAGAAGTATGTTCACATTGAATTTGAAACATAATTAATTTAGTTATGGATGTATTTTATTCACTAGGCGAAGTAACAATTACCGTTGCTGGATTCGCAGCTTTGTTTTCTATTCTCAGACCGCAAAAGAAAACCTGGGGTGATTCTGACAAATTAAATTTAATCAGGTTTTATATGATGATCGAGTTTGCCTGTTTGATCTCCATATTTAGTTTTCTTCCAGTAATTCTTTTGGGCTATACCAATCCTGATATCGCCTTTAGATTGTCTTTTGGGCTTTTTTTTATAATAGTATTTCCATATGAGATATATGGAATAAAACGTAATATAAGGTACATGGGTAAAATAGCAATCGATGGGACAAGGACTGTTATTTTATTGATAATCTGGAACCTATTATTACTATTTGCTCTGATGGGGACTCTAGATCTTCTCGGTGAAAACTATAAGACTAATTACTTGATTTTACTCTTCTTAATGTTTGTATCGGCCTTGTATCTGTTCATTAGACTTATTTATTTTTCTATCAGAAAGGTATAGTGGCAAGCAATCAAATATCCAGATTGTATACGTCTCGTCACAATAGATGAGAATGAAAATTTTGTCGCAGAACAATTCACTAAAGCCGACCGCAACGCGTGTCACGCCATTTGCGAAATATGGCAAATTCCGCGCCACGCTACGGCGGCTTTCCACCGTTATCAGGGAAGAATAGATGGTATCATTTTTTCCCGGTAGGTGGTATCAGTCTTAACCCTCATTAAAACCAGCTGAAGCAAAAGCGCATGAATAACCTTGAAAACATGTGATTTATGTAAGATTTCTTCATAATAGTGTAATACTTTGAATATTTAATAACTCTACTTTTGTTGCGCAATGGATTATTTGGACTCAAATAAATTAGAATTGCGGTATTGATCTTATAATGATCGCATTTTGAAGACCTTCCTTAGAGTCCCGAACGCTTTTCTGAATTGAATTGCTTTGGATTTTCCTTTCTGTCTATGATTAATTACGTTTTTGCCAAAAGAAAAAGGGAAAACTAATTCACAATAATTCACCCTAAACGGGTATACACTATGTTAAAAACCGAAGTAGCAAGATCTGAAGCATTTATAGTAGCCGAGGTCATAGATTACATCCCTAATTCAGTAGTAATCAAGCCAATTATTAAAAAATTAACTGGAAATATCAGTGCCGTATCATTTGATTCAGGTGAACTGTTGTCTGGAAAAACTTCGCCTTTTGAAACCTTCATTCAGATCATTGAGGGCACCGCTGAAGTTGTAATCGAGGACAAATCTATTTCATTAGATGCGGGTCAATCCATTATCATTCCTGCCCATTCTCGTAATACGATAAAAGCAAACGGAAGGTTCAAAATGCTCTCTACACTTATTAAAAGCGGATATGAAGAAGTAAGCTAAATGCCGCCATAAGTCAATTAGCTTATCTAAAAAACAAATTGCTATCCCACCTCTTCATTGATTTAAAACCTGATTGGAATAAGTATTCAAAAAAGAATACAATTTATTAACTAAAAAATTAAGTATGAAATCAAACGCACTGGTATATAGTGAAAATGAATTTGGAAAATTAGACGGAAAAGTGGCAAATGGGCTAGCCAGACACTCGGAAAAATATAACATTCTTGGCATCATAGACAGTACAAAGGCAGGACTTGATGCAGGAGAATATCTTGACGGAAAAAAAACAGGGATACCCATTTTCCTGAATATTGATGATGCCATTAATCAGGTGAATCTTGTTCCGGAATATTTCATCTATGGCATAGCTCCTCTTGCTTCATTTCTTGACGATGAACAGAAAGAGATCATTTTCAGTGCTATGAAAAAGGGAATGAACATTGTAAACGGTTTACCGGAATTCTTCACTGATGATGAGGAATACAATCAAAAAGCCAGTGAATATGGGGTAAGGATTTTTGATATCAGAAAACCCCCACAACGAAAAGACCTGCATATTTTTACAGGACAAATCAATAAAGTCAAAGTTCCCGTAATAACTGTATTTGGAACAGATTGTGCAGTTGGGAAACGAACAACCACTGTAAATCTGGTTGATGCATTAAGAAAAGAGGGACTGAAAGCTGCATTTATAGCCACAGGACAAACCGGTATTCTCCAGGGTTCAAAGTATGGTCTTGCCATAGATGTTTTAACTTCTGGTTTTGCAACCGGGGAAGTGGAAAATGCAATTCTAGACGCCTATGAAACAGACAATCCGGACATTATAGTCGTTGAAGGGCAAGGTGCATTGAGCCATCCTGCCTTTACATCATCCAGCGCCATATTAAGAGGTGCGATGCCGGATGCAATTATTATCCAGCATCCACCAAAAAGAAAAAATCATTGCGATTATTCCGGCATACCTATGCCAACCCTTGAAAGTGAGATCGAATTAATCGAAGTATTTTCTAAATCAAAGGTCATTGCCATCACAATTAATCATGAAGATATGACCGATGAAGAACTAGAAACAACAATAATGGAGTATGAATACAAATATGAATTACCTACTACAGACGTTTTAAAGCATGGTTGTGATAAACTGATCAAAACCTTGTTCGATGCATTCCCGGAACTACAAAAACAGAGGGTTTGGGCAGACTAACACCAAGAGTAGAGATAGATCTTGGGAAAATCTCCCATAACGCCAGAGCTTTGAAGGAACTATATGGTTCAAAGGGCATCGAAGTTATTGGAGTTACAAAAGCAGTATGTGGAGATCCCGATATTGCTAACACATTGGTCAAAAGTGGAATAAATATCCTTGCTGATTCAAGGATAAGCAATATTAGGAGGATGCGCAATGCGGGTGTCAAGGCCCAATTTCTTCTGCTGCGGACACCCAGTCTAAGCCAGGTCGAAGAGGTTGTAAAGTATACAGATATAAGTCTTAATACTGAGCTTTCTGTGATCAGAAGACTTTCAAGATTTGCGATCGAAAGTAAATCCAAGCATAAAATTCTCTTAATGCTGGAGTTGGGAGATTTAAGAGAGGGCTTAATGCCATTGGATTTAGATGATACCATTAAGCAGGTAATGGAGCTGGAAGGTATTGAACTGGTTGGTTTGGGAACAAACCTGGCCTGTTTTGGAGGAATTACACCTGATCATGAAAAAATGGATCAACTGTCGACCATCGCAAGAGATGTTGAAAAGCGGTTCGGACTAAATATAGCTTATATTTCTGGTGGGAATTCTGCCAATTACAACTGGTTCATGTCTGCAAATGATACAGGTAGCATCAATAACCTGCGAATAGGCGAGTCCATCTACTTGGGAAAAGAAACCCTTCATAGAAAACCAATCCCGGGACTTTTTACAGATGCATTTACACTGGTTGCAGAAGTTATTGAATCAAAAATAAAACCTTCACTTCCTTATGGAGAGGTCTCCCAGGATGCATTTGGGAATATTCCCGAGTTTCATGATCAAGGTCAAATAAATAGGGCTATATTGGATGTTGGACTTCAGGATGTTCTGGTTTCCGGATTGACGCCCAGATCGAATATTGAAATCCTGGGGGCAAGCAGTGACCATATCATTGTCAATACCAGAAAGCCGGAATTAAAGGTTGGTACTGAATTGGGATTTGATTTGAACTACGGCGCTTTGCTCTCGGCAATGACATCTCCATATGTAATTAAAAAAACAAACGAATTCATGAATGCCCAGGAATATTGTGAAATGGTTGAACTGCACTACCGCAAGCACAAACAACTTCTTCCAACCATTGTAATAAAAGAAAACAATTCTCGATTAATCAGTTTAAAAGACTCTGATTTTAATTTGGTATTCGAACCATCTATTAAAAAAGATTACAACTATATGGTTAGAGAGGATGTTTTTGATAAAATAGGACGGATAAGCAAACTTTTAGACAAGCAAGATAAAAAGCTGATCATTCGATCCGTATGGAGATCTTTTGAACATCAACGACTATTATGGGAAGGTAAGGTTGCTTCTTTACAAAAAGAGTATCCAGATAAGCAATTAGAGGAGATTAAGGAACTGGTTTCATATTTTATTGCCCCCACAATGAAGTCAATGCATTCAACCGGAGGGGCTGTAGATGCCCTGATCTATGATCTGCAGGCCAACAGGGTAATGGATTTCGGAACGAATGATGGCCTGCAAATCACTCTTGATGATAAATGCTACCCATACCATCCATTTATTCCATCTCAAGCCAAAATGAATAGGAAACTGCTGATTAATTTATTTGAAGAAGAAGATTTTGTAGTGGACATAAAAGAGTACTGGCATTTTGATTTCGGAAATGCGAGTTGGGCATTAGAAAAGGGAGAAAATCACGCCTTTTACGGTAGCATAGAAACCAAAAGTGCTTAATTTTGCTCAAGAAACTTAAAGATGAGGCATTTATCAATCATCCTCTTCACTTTGGCACATTAATAAATGAGAACAACATATATAATTATTCTTTTAGTATGTCTTTCATTTGCTGATTCCTATAGCCAGGATCTGTCTAATTCAAAAATCGATGGATACAAAGGGATTTGGTTTGAATTAATGCAGAAATATGAATATGGAGACAAATATTCAGGATCATTAGGAACATATACTGCCAAGCATAGCCCTTTGGCTATCTATGCAAAAGAAGTTGATAAAACCTATTTTGTTTACGGAGGAACTCTTTCTGAAAATGAACGCTACCTCCTTTGTATGATTGGTGAGTTCAGCCATAAAACGGGAATGGTTTCTAAACCTACTGTGGTCTATGATAAAAAAGGAGCAAATGACCCTCATGATAATCCTTCAATTTTAATTGATGACAAAGGCTTTATCTGGGTTTTCATAAGTGGAAGAGGACAAACCAGACCAGGATTTAAATACAAAAGTAAAACACCTTTCTCGATTGATGAATTTGTTCAAATTAGTGAAGAGGAGATGACCTATCCCCAACCCATATGCACAGACTTCGGGATGTTCCATTTTTTCACAAAATATACGGGTGTGCGTCAATTGTATTTTGAAACCAGTAAGGATGGTATACACTGGACAGAAGATAAAATGTTAGCCGCCATTCCAGAAGATAAGGGAAGTAATAAATCTGGACATTATCAAACCAGTGGAGTTTATGATGGACAGGTAGTTGGAACTTTTTTTAATCGTCATCCCCATGGGATTGTAGATAAGAGGACTGATATCTATTATGTTCAATCTGATGATTTTGGCATTACCTGGAAAACTGTTGAAGGGATCAAAATAGATTTGCCCCTGACAGATAAGGAGAGTCCAGCCAGGGCAGTGGATTACGCATCGCAAGGAAAGAATATATATCTGAAAGACATGGGGTTTGATAGGGATGGGAATCCAGTCTGCCTTTATATTAGAAGCAATGGACATGAGCCTGGTCCTGAAAGTGCAGATTATGAATGGAGTGTCACTAAATGGAATGGTAAAAAATGGGAAACCAAAACAATTACATGCTCCGACCATAATTATGACATGGGAAGCCTTTTTATTTCGGAAAAAAATTGGAAAATTGTGGGTCCTACAGAAAAGGGACCACAAGAATGGGGAGTTGGAGGTGAACTTGCTATTTGGGATTCAAAGGATGAAGGAATGAATTGGGAAAAAATAAGTACGATTACGGAGAATAGTAAGTATAGCCATTCATACGTGCGAAGGCCTTTAGATTTTAAAGCTCCATTTTGTTTTTTCTGGGCCGATGGACATTCACATACTTTCAGTAAATGTAAATTGTATTTTGGTGATTTTCAGGGAAATATATGGCAATTACCCTATGAAATGGAAGAGGATTTTGAAAAACCTCTAAAGATTAATTATGACTCTTTGTAAGCAAGCTTTCCTCCTTCTGTTATTGTTTGGCACTTTGAGTTCCTGTTCTGAGACAACAGAAAAAACTCAGAAAGATATCCGGCCTAATATACTTTTATTGGTGGCAGATGATCTTGGATATGCAGATTTGGGTTGCTATGGAGGCGATATCGAAACACCCAATATTGATAATCTGGCAACACAAGGCATTAGGTTTAGCAGGTTCTATACCTCTCCCCTATGTGCACCTACAAGGGCCATGCTACTTTCCGGGAATGATAACCACATTGCCGGGATGGGAATACAGTCTGCTCAGAGGGCTGCTTTCGGTTATGAAGGAAGGCTAAGCGACCGGGTCGTCACAATTCCTGCATTATTGAAAACAGTTGGATACCATACCTATATGGCAGGCAAATGGCACCTTGGACGGGACTCATCATCTATTCCCTTCAGTAAAGGATTCGAACGTTCATTTGTTAATATTCGAGGTGCTGGAAATCATTACAATGACCAGGGGCTTTTTGCGGAAGATCCAATTAGTATATACTACGAAGATGGAAGCCTTGCATCATGGAATGATGGCGATTATTCCACTGATTTCTATACAGATAGATTGATAGAATACATAGACCTTAATAAAGAAGACAATAAACCCTTTTTCGCTTATGCAGCTTATACTTCTCCACACTGGCCATTGCAGGTAGATGAAAAATACTGGAAAAAATATGTAGGCCGTTACGATGACGGGTATGAAAAGCTAAAAGAAAGGCGACTGGAAAGTCTTAAAAATGCAGGCATGATTCCAAAAGATGCGGTGCTGCCTCCCAACCATGAAAGGGTAAAGCCCTGGGATTCATTGTCATCAGGAGAAAAGAAAAAGGAATCCAGAAAAATGGAGTTATATGCAGGTATGGTAGATAATCTTGATGAGAATATTGGGAGAATCCTACAGTACCTGAAAGAAATCGGTCAATACGAAAACACCATCATCGTATTTATGTCCGATAACGGGGCCGCTGCAGAGGATTTCTATTATGATCTAGATTATGGCCCCTTCATAAGGGAGCATTTTGATGATGATTATGAAACCATGGGGCAAGCCAACTCATTTATTTCTTATGGTCCGCAGTGGGCCGAGGCAGGATCTTCTCCATTCAGGCATTTCAAAGGATTAACGACCGAGGGGGGTATTATCGCTCCGATGATTATAACAGGACCAAATATTAAAAGGAAGAACGAAATTCACGATGGATTTTTAACCTTATTGGATATTGCTCCTACTTTTTATGAAATGGCTGGAGCAATCTATCCGGAGAAATTTGAAGAGAATGAAATTTATCCACTCAAAGGGAATTCGTTGATGCCTTTTGTATCCGGAAAGACAGATCAGATACACGCTTCTGATTACGTATTTGGTTTAGAGCATAATAATCTAACAATGATTAGAAAAGGAGATTGGAAAATCACAAATATCAAAAGACCTTTTCTTGAAGAAAATTTCAAGCTATATAATATTTCTCAAGACCTTGCTGAGCTGCACGATCTAAAAGAATCTGAACCTGCAAAATATAATGAGCTACTCGAGGAATGGAGGAAATTTTCTGCTGAAGTGAAAGTACAAATACCACCTCCTGTCTGGTGATTAAAGCTACTGCATTTGGCTTATAAAAAGGTGATAGTAAAATCTTGAAATATGGAGTTAGATAAATCAAACCTTATGGGCACTAAAGTTGGATTATACGCATCCATTTCCTTAAGCATACTGACCATAGTGGCTTTCGGGTTTGCAATCATTGCAGTACCTCCGGCAGGGCCATTTTGCCCAGGTGATTGTATGAGCTATCCATTTGAAGATATTCTTGACTATTACCCCAGGGATTATAACTGGATGTATTTAGTAGTTTTTCAGCTATTTGCTTATGTAATATTCACCATTTCAATTCATTATAACGCTCCATCAGAGAATAAGATCTTTAGTTTAATAGCGACTGCATTTGCTTTGATTTCCTCAACAGTTCTGTTAATAGATTACTTCATACAATTCGCAGTTGTACCCATTAGTATGATGAAGGGTGAGACGGAAGGAATCGGATTATTATCTCAGTATAATGGGCATGGAATATTTATAGTGCTTGAAGAATTGGGGTATATAATGATGAGCCTTGCTTTTCTATTCAAAGCCTTTGTCTTTACTCAGAAAAACGGTTTAGAGAGATCGATTCGTTGGATAATGATATTGCCAATTGCAGTTGCTATAGTAGCGTTTATTTACTATTCACTGAAATTCGGACTGGATAGGAGTTATCGTTTTGAAGTTGTGCTAATTTCTGTCAACTGGCTAGTTATGATCACAGTAGGAGTCTTATTGAGTATCTATTTCAGAAGAAAAATTAGGGTGGCAAAATCAAATACTTAGAATGAAACTAACAAGTAACCCATTGGTTAAAGATGTTTTTGGAAACTACCCCAAGTTTGTGCAAGCTCAATTACTTTATCTGAGAGAGTTGATCTTAAGTGCAGCATCCGAAATAGAGGGGCTCGAAAAGCTCGAAGAGACACTAAAGTGGGGTGAGCCAAGTTATCTGTCAAAATATGGAAGTACTGTAAGAATTGACTGGAAAGAGAAGAACCCGGACCAATATGCAATTTACTTCAAATGTACCTCAAGTTTGGTCCCAACCTTTAAAACAATTTATAAAGACAAATTCAGATATGACGGCAACAGAGCTGTTGTTTTTAATCTAAATGATAAAATACCCGACATTGAATTAAAGCATTGTATTTCAATGGCCTTAACATACCACAAAATAAAGCATTTGCCATTATTGGGGGCTTACTCAGGGTGAAAAAAATGCCTGAGTTAACTTAGTTAATTTTTCGGAAAACACTAAAAATGAAACCATATTCATATTTTCTATTTCCGGTATTCTTAATAGTTATAGGCTTTGTTGGAATAGGATATTCAGTGTATTCGCTCATTTTTCTTGTTGACTATTCAAATCTGACCGAGGAGTATCATACACTGGTTGGAGCACTTGGATTTGGATTGATCGGTGCAATACTCACCACCTTCAAGGGAAGGTTATCGGTAGATACAGTTAGAATGCATATTGTTAAAGAATACCAGGTGTTAGGTTTTAAACTCTCCAGAGAGGAGGTGAAGATTCCCCAACAGACAAGCCAAATATTGATAAAGCAAAAAATTAAAGAGGGACGAGGATATATTCAAGCTGCAGTTGGATTTGGATATAAGATCAAATCATGTGATGTATATTTTGATTCAAACCCAAGGATGATCAGAATTATTTCTACTGAGTATAAAAGGGCCATAAAAATCGCTGAGTTGTTACAGGAAACATTGAACCTGAACTACGTGATAAAATAGAAATGAAGAAGCTTGTAAAAAATGATTAACCCGTAGGCAGTAATCTATGATTGTTTCAGATAAATACGCTGTTGTAACCGGGGCCTCCTCAGGAATTGGATGGCATATTTCAAAAGAGCTGGCGGCAAGAGGATATTCAATAGTTGCAGTTAGCAATCAGGCCGAAGCCCTCAGGAATCTGAAGTCCGAGCTGCAGGAGAGCTATGGGATTACCATGTTCACCATCGACTGTGATCTTGCTGCAACTGGGGCAGCAGAACTAATTTATAACTATTGCCGTCAAAAGGAGCTTCAGGTGGAAGTCCTTGTCAATAATGCGGGAATGCTTATTTATGGAGAGGCCATGACCCTCGACATGAAGAGGATCAATACCATACTGCAGCTTCACATGAACACGCCTGTTTTACTGTGCAGGTTCTTTGGTGTCCATATGACAGAGAATATGAATGGATATATCTTAAACACCTCTTCTATTTCTGCCGTCATGCCCTACCCCACAATATCTCTATATGGTCCCACAAAGAGTTTTCTTCGTGGATTCACCCGTGCACTGCACAACGAAATGAAAGGAAGTGGCGTTCGCGTCTGCTGTTTAATTCCCGGGGCCACCCCCACCGCATTATATGATACAGCTCATCTCAACCTTCCTTTGCTCATTCGTCTGGGAATCATGAAGAGACCGGAGGATGTGGCAAGGGCTGGTGTTCTGGCTTTGTTCAGAGGAAAAGCAGAAAGCGTTCCTGGTATTATTAACAAGCTCATCCTGCTTTTCATACCTCTTATTCCATACGCACTTGTGAGGTATATTTATAAAAAAAGGACCAGAAGTAAGGAAAGCAATAAAGATTAAGCTGTTGAATTTTTCTCTGTAATTGATCACAACCTGGAGATATAATTATGGTAAATCACTATTTTTGGTAAATAAATGAGAATAGAGGGATTTACATATGTGAGGAATGGATTTAAAATGGGATACCCTTTTTTGCCAGCCATAAACTCTGTGCTTCCAGTCGTTGATAAACTTTTTGTGGTTGTGGGCGACTCAGAGGACGGAACCAGGGAGGCTATAGAGCATCTCAAAGATGACAAGATTGTCATTGTTGATAGTATCTGGGAAGAGGAGAAAAGGGTTAACGGTGAAATTTTCAAAGATCAGGCAAACCTGGGTCTCCAAAAAATAGCCGGTGATTGGGCCATCCATATTCAGGCTGATGAAGTATTAAGTGAAGCAGATGGCAAAAAACTTATAAGCTATATCCACAAAGCAGACGACCTTGAGGAGGTGGATGGCTTGCTTTTTCCCTTCTACCATTTTTGGGGTGATTACCAGCATATCAGAAGAACAAGGCGTACCCATGCCTTTGAGATTCGGGCATTTAAAAATAAGCGGAATGTGCAATCTTACCGGGACTCTCAGGGATTCAGAATATTCAAGCCAGAAGCTCCTGATAACAAGGGTGCCAAACTGAAAGTACTCAAAACTGACATACCCATCTACCATTATGCCTACACCCGAAATCCAAAACTGATGAATAAAAAATCCAACTACTTTCACAGGTTCTGGCACAGCAACGATTGGCTTAAGAACAACACGAAGGAGGCGGATTTTGATTACAATGAGGTGGACAGGCTGGAACCGTATGAGGGATCACACCCTATCTATATGGAGGATGTGATCAAGCAAAAGGATTGGGTATTTAATTATGACCCTTCCAAATCTAATATGAGGTTTAAAGACAGGATACTCAATGGTTTTGAGAGGCAATTCAACCATCGGCTATTTGAGTACAAAAACTATAAAATCGTTTAAATATATAATTCATCATGAAGAATCAAACCGCCCTGCCAAAAATCCTAATGTTGTTTATGGCAACACTCCTCCTTTTTTCTTGCAATTATGGTTCAAAAACTACGGACCAAACGGAAACTGAAGCGGATTTTCAAATCTCTCTGGCTCAATGGTCGCTGCACCGTACCTATTTTGGGGGAGCGATTGAGGATTGGCAGGAGCTTGGCCGATTGCTCATGGAATCACCCGATGAAGTGCTAAAGGGCGACCTGGATCCCATGGACTTCCCCAAAGTGGCTGCAGGTTATGGAATCCACTGCATTGAGCTGGTGAATACCTTCTACTACAGCAAAGCCACAGATATGGATTACTGGACTGAGTTTAAAAAGAGATGCAATGGAGCCGGCGTTATTGTCGGATTAATTATGTGTGATGCCCTTGGAAACCTGGGGGATTCTGATCCCGAAGCGAGATTACAGGCTGTAAAGAGCCACTATCCCTGGGTGGATGTAGCCGCTTTCCTGGGTGCCAAATCCATCCGCGTAAATGCAGCCGGGAATGGGACCGCAGAAGAGGTAGCCGAAAATGCCATAGACGGGCTCTCTAAACTTGGAGAATATGGCGCTTCAAAAGGGATTAACATCCTCGTTGAAAACCATGGAGGATACTCATCCGATGGCAAATGGCTCTCTGGTGTGATGAAAAAAGTGGGGATGGACAATGTGGGAACGCTTCCCGATTTTGGTAATTTTTGCATAGAAAGAACCCCCGAGGGGTGCGTCAATGAGTATGATCGCTACCAGGGGATGGCCGACCTTATGCCTTATGCCAAGGGAGTAAGTGCCAAATCTCATGAATTTGATGCCAATGGAGATGAGCTGGATTCTGATTTTCTGAAGATCATGCAGATTGTGAAAAAGTCGGGATTTAAAGGATATGTGGGAATTGAATACGAAGGAAACCAGCTGTCCGAAGACGCGGGTATCAAAGCTACCAAAGCTTTATTGGAAAAGGTATTTTCAAAGTTGTAGAAGTATAACAGAGAATGCCTATTAAAGGAGTCATATTTGATTTTAACGGAACCCTTTTTTGGGATACCACGCTTCACAATATGGCCTGGGATCAATTTCTTGAGAAGAACAGGATCTTCTTAAGTGATGAGGAGAAGGACCGCAGGATTCATGGAAAGAACAACATTGATATTCTGAAAAACATGTTTGCCAGGGAACTATCACCGGCAGAGATGGCCAGGATGAGCACTGAAAAGGAGGATATCTACCAGGGCATGTGTTTAAAACACAAGCTGGGACTGGCCCCTGGTTGTGTCACTTTTTTTGAGTTCCTGAAAAAAAACAAAATCCCTTATACCATAGCTACCGCAGCGGATCTCTACAATATAGATTTCTATTTTGAACACCTTCATCTGGGAGCTTACTTCGATATTTCAAAGGTGGTTTATAGTGATGGGACAATCCCGAGCAAACCTGATCCTGAGATTTTTTTAAAGGCGCTTGGAATTCTTGGTCTTGAAGCAAATGATGTGTTGATATTTGAAGACTCGAACGCAGGGATAGAGGCTGCCGAAAATGCCGGTGCAGGCAAGATAATGATCGTAGATTCTAACAAGAGTGATTACAGCAAATGGAAGCACCAGGTGATCTCAAACTTTGAAGAAGTGGACAGGGCACTTTTTGAGAAAATTACCCGCTAAGGGATTAACCAAGCAGTCCTTTTTCCTTGAGTGAATCCTTGATCTGTTTGTTATAGCGCCAGAACTTTAGCTCGATCTCACGTAAAATCTTTTTAAACTCAGGCAGCTCATCTACATTGTCAAATAATGGATCGCCCATGCCCAGAAACAGAATATACCAATATGGGTACTTCTCTTGTTTGGAAAACTGATCCATATATTCTAAGGCCTTTTCTGAATCTCCCATGTAGGCATAGTAGGCAGCCATACTAAGCCCTCTGTAGATGGACTGATCGTTCTCAGCAAACTCCAGGTATTCCTGGAAGTAGATTTTGGACTCCTCCTCCCTACCCAATTCAGACAAAATAAGGCCCATCTTTGCTTTTTCACCTGCATACAGATTCAGACCCTGGGCATCCACGATATCAAAAACCTGTTGATAATAGGAGTAGGCACTTTCATAATCACGTAAATAATAGTTGATTACCCCTAGCTCCTTCATAATATCATACCTGGATGTATCTTTCTGCAGGGCCTCTGTCAATAGCGCTCTGGTCTGCTGGAGATCACCACTACCGGCCAGCAGGATATAGATTTTCACAAGTTCGGAATAGAGATTTTCCGGATCATAATCCAGTGATTTTTCAATGTATTTCTCTGCTTCATTTACAAAACCCGATTGGATTAGTGCATTACTAAGATGCAGGTAAATGATACTTGTTTCTGTAGAATCGTGGGCTGTAATATCCAGACCGATACTCATCAGGGCATACTCCAGGTACTTTTCCGTATCGGGTACAAACCTGTTGTAGAAATCCGACAGAATATTTACCACCCGGGAGGAGTTGGGATGGTATTCCAGCGCCTTCTCAAGATAGGGAAGTGCCAGCTCATACTCTCGATTGATCATATGGAACATGGCTTTGGCCACCAGGCTCTGTGGAAGCCTGGGATCCAATAAGAGGGCCCTGTCGGCATAATAGGCAATCTGATCAGAGTGTTTCTTCTCTACCTGGAAAATATCCAGGAAGGCGTAAGAAAGTGCAATATCGGCATGAGCAAGTGCAAACCCGGGATCCAGCTCAATGGCCTTCTCAAACAGGGGAATGGCCGCTTCAAAGCCTGGTCGCGTTTCCTGCTGAAACAGATCCAGGCCTTTCAGGAAATAATCGTAGGCCTCCAGATTTTTGGTGGGAATTTTCTCAATCTGGGCAGCTTCTTCAGGGGTGATAATGGCCTCGATCTCATCTGCAATGCTTCTGGCTACCTCCAGTTGCAGCTCAAAAATATCACTGGCTTCTCTCTTATATCGCTCAGCCCAAAGGTGCTTATCGGTTTTCGCATCGATCAACTGAATATTCAGTAATATCTGATCTCCTATTTTTTGTCCACTCCCTTCCACCAGGTAATTGGCATTCAACTCCCTTGCAATCTCCGGTGTGGTTTTGGGATTGTCCCTGTATTTCTCTACCGAGGTTCGGCTGATTACCCTCAGGTCCTCTATCTTCTGCAGGTTATCAAGCAGGGACTCCATCAATCCATTGATCAGGTAAATATTGGAAGGGTCATTGCTTTCGTTATTGAAAGGGAGGACCGCAATGGATTTTTCATGATTTGTATATATCTGATCCTTGCTGCTTCGGGGGCGGGGAAGCAGATTCAGAATAATCAGAGCAGCAATTACTAGAAAACTGATAAAACTGGCAATTTTCCACCCTTTCTTATCCACCTGTCCCTCCCTATTTCCAGACCGATGAGCGGGTTCGGTCTTTTCCCATCCCCCTTCAGGGCGCACATCGTAGATCCAGGAGAGGATCACGGCAATAATAAAACCAATTGCCAGCAGAACGATGACCATGGATAGTGTCCACCCTGGAAGTTGCAGGGGTTCCACAACAATCGACATCAATTCCAGAATGACAAATGCGGCTGCTGCATATACGGTGATCACACGCCCCACCTTTCTGCGCTTCAGTTCCTGAAAAAACTGTGACAATCCAAATGGACCTTTAATTTTTTCACCTGCTTCGCCTTTCCCTACCTCTCCCGGAGGGTAGCCATAGTACTCGCGAAAGCATTTGATAAAGTAGGAGGTGCTGCTAAAACCAACACCAAAGGAGACTTCGGAAACATTCATGGAATCCTGCTTCAACATCTCCATGGCATTTCTCAAGCGAACCTGCCTGATAAACAGACTCACCGATAAGTTGGTCAGTGATTTTACCTTTCGAAGAAGGTTGGAGCGGCTCATCCCGGCTTCACGTGCAAGCTCCGACACCCCGAAGTTCTCATTGGAAATGTTCTCTTCGATGATCGCTGTGATCTTCTTTAGAAAATCATTTTCTATGTAAGAAGTATCCTGCATTGCTCTGCTAAAGATACAATTAGTTCGCTATTTGCGTCATAATTTATACTCTTTCATCATATTTTTCATGGCCTCTTCAAACTTGATATTTTCTGCTGCATGATTGATTGATGATGCATCAAGTTTTGCCGGACCTTTACATCAACAAGTAAATGTCAAATTAAAAACATGAAAAATGAAAACTAAAAAGATGAAATTAAAGAATGTGTATGCCATACTTATCATGGCAGTTTCGATCCTGATCATCTCCTCCTGTGGGGGAAATCAACAGCCTTCAGACGAGCAGTCGGAAGCCAGTGAAGAATTAGTAAAACCTCCTAATGTGGATATTCATACCGCTACCCTTCTTGGGGATCTGGATGCCATTGAGCAACACATTAAAGCGGGTTCGGATCTGAATTTAAAAGAACCTGCCGTTGGATCCACTCCTCTGATCTCTGCTGCTGTATTTGGAAAAACAGAAATTGCAAGGGCTTTGATTGAGGCCGGTGCCGATGTGAACCTGAAAAACAATGAAGGATCCACAGCACTTCATTCTGCAGCATTCCTTTGCCGTCTTGAGATCGTAAAGATGTTGTTAGAGAATGGAGCAGATAAGGATCTCCTTAATAACTATGGATCCACAGCCCAACAATCTGTGATGGCTCCCTTCTCTGATGTGAAGTTTATCTATGATCAGTTCAGCAAGGACCTGGGTCCACTGGGATTCAAGCTGGACTACGATTATGTGGAGGCAACCCGACCAGAAATCGCTGAACTCTTAAAATGAGCACAACAGAGAGAAGATACGACATAGATTGGCTCAGGGTTATCGCCATTGGATTGCTTATATTTTATCACATTGGATTTGTATTCCTGCCATGGGGTGTCTTTATAGGCTTTATTCAGAATGAAGAATCCATCCAGGGCCTGTGGAATCCCATGTCCCTTCTCAATATCTGGAGGATCCCCTTTTTGTTTTTTGTATCAGGAATGGGAGTCAGCTTTGCCATCAGGAAAAGGAGCTGGAGGCAACTGATCCTGGAGAGAAGCAGGAGAATACTTCTCCCCTTCCTATTTGGAATTATGGCCATAGTCCCTTTGCACCTTTTTATCTGGCAGAAATTCTATAACCAGGATCTCTGCCTACTCCATTCAAGTTTCACATCTATGGTTTCTGGCCAACATATTTATTTATGTGGTCCTTCTCTCACCCCTCTTTTTTTACATAAAAAGGAATTCCCAGGGCAAAATCAGCAAATGGATAGAGAAGCTGTTCAGAAATCCTTTGGGATTGCTGGTTGTTTTGGCCGCTTTTGTGGTTGAAGCTATATGGGTGAATCCGGAGGTATATGAAACCTACGCCATGACCCTCCATGGATTTTTTCTCGGATTACTGGCTTTCCTCTTTGGTTTTCTCTTTATACAGAGCGGAGAATTGTTCTGGCAAACTGTAAAAAGGTGGAGGTGGATATTTCTGACACTGGCTGTGGCCCTTTTTGTAGTTCGGTATGTGGAGTTTCAATTGCAGGCGCCCAACTATTTAAAAGCCATTGAATCGAATGCTGTGGATCTTCTCTCTGTTTGGATTTGGATACAGGTACCTGAACCATCAGAGCAGAACATTGAGTTACCTGAGCCAATCTGCTTATCCCATCTATATCCTGCATATGATCTTTTTATATGTGGGATCCTACCTGATTGTACCACTCGGTATTCCAAGCTCTGTGAAGCTGATCCTGCTGGTTTTGTTCACATTCGCCGGGTGCTTTGCCATGTATGAGTTGGTAATAAGGCGGGTACGCATACTCAGACCCCTGTTTGGAATGCCAAAAGGAATACCGTAAATTATGTGGCCATACCCGAAAATGAAATCTAAGCATGAAACTCAATGCCCATGTCAATGATGTATCTGAAACCGCATTTTTGACACTACAATGCCACGCTTTGGATGCGCAATCAAAAAGGCCGTTTTTGAATGACAGCAGTTCGGTCCATACACTTGAACTCCTGAAAAATCATTTCTCAAAATCAGATTCCCTTTTGTATCGGAGATTATTTGAGAACAGGATTAAGTCCAGCCTCATTGCCCATACGGCCCTTAGGGCTAAAAAATACGACAGTTACATCCGAAGCTTTCTGGATCAATACCCTGAAGCAGCTGTGATCAATATAGGTTGCGGACTGGATCACAGGTTTGAGAGAGTCGACAATGGAAAAGTCACCTTTTATGACCTGGACCTGCCGGATATTATAAATATTAAAAGGCAGATATTTCCTGAGAAGGAGCGTTACATTCAAATATCAAGGTCCGTTTTTGATTTTGAATGGATGGATCTTGTAAAAAACGACCCTGTGATTCTGGTGGCTGAAGGTGTTTTTATGTATTGCAGGGAAGAGGATGTCAAAGCCTTATTCCTTACCCTTAAGGCGAGGATGAATAATCCCGAAATTGTATTTGAAGTATTTAACTCCAGGTGGCTTAAAGGATGGAGAAAAAGAATCACAGAATTTAAACTAAAAAAGGAATTGAAATTTGGAGAAGCGGCCACCTATCAGTTTGGAATCTCTGACAGCGACTCCATCGAAAGTTGGGATCCCGGTATGAAATTGATAGAGGAATGGTCTTATCTGGACAGCGAAGAGCTTACCTCTTTCCCCATGAAACTCTTACGTCAAAGCGACTCCCTAAGGAAGGTCCAATGGACTGTACAATATCTCCTTCGTTCGTAATTTTGAACTTTCTTGATTATCTTTAAAACTCAATAATATATTATAGCTATGCCATTAAGCGAAAGTGCCGCCAAACTCAGAGATATGATTAATAAGGCCATCGATGATGAGAAGATTACCCGGGGTGAGATGAATAATATCATTGCTCTGGCCAATGAAGATGGCCATATCGATTCTCAGGAGCGTGCCTTGTTAAATCAACTACAGACCATGATTGAAGAAAAGGTTGTCAGGTACATTTTGTAGCGTGTTAAATATGTTAAGGGGGCTATATTTTTGCTAAATAGACCCTTTATCCCTGCTTCATAGTCCCAACAATTTCATATATTTATTGGAACTCGTTGATTGATAACCAGAAATTTTTTTAAATCATGAAAAAACTAATTGCAGAATTCATCGGAACATTATGGTTGGTTTTAGGGGGATGTGGTAGTGCTGTACTGGCTGCCGGTTATCCTGAACTGGGCATTGGTTTTGTAGGAGTGGCCATTGCTTTTGGATTAACCGTTGTGACGATGGCTTATGCCATTGGGCACATCTCAGGGTGCCACCTCAACCCGGCTGTATCCATTGGTCTTTGGATAGGGGGGCGTTTTGATAAGAAAGATTTGCTGCCATATATACTGGCCCAGGTTCTGGGTGGAATTGCGGGTGCAGGTATATTATACATAATTGTTACAGGGAAACCCGGGGCTGAGATTGGAAGTTTTGCAGCCAACGGATATGGAGATCACTCTCCCGATGGTTATGGGATGATGTCTGCTCTGGTTACTGAAATTGTTATGACCTTTATGTTCCTGATTATCATATTGGGAGCGACCCATTCAAAGGCACCTAAAGGATTCGGCGGATTGGCCATTGGACTGGGATTGACCCTTATCCATTTGATCAGTATTCCTGTTACGAATACTTCTGTTAACCCCGCAAGGAGTACCAGTCAGGCTATCTTTGTTGGTGACTGGGCGGTGGGTCAGTTATGGTTGTTCTGGGTGGCCCCTATTGCAGGAGCTATTCTGGCTGGATTGGTCTACAAGATGATCTCTCCTGAAAAAGGGTAACGCTACTTTTCAGCGGGGGTGAATTAGAGGTTGGAAATTTCACCATCCATCCATATAACACGTTCCTCCAGATAGGATTTCAGATCTTCGATACTTGATTCCCAATCAATGCCGATTTGCTGGTCCCATTTATAATAATTTCGTTTTGCTGCATTCGTATTTCTGAGCCTGCCAGCGGCCATATCCACCATCCAGCTAAGTTCTCCCAGGCTTACTGTATGTGATCTCAGTTCACTCCACCGATTCTTTAGCATCCCGGTGAATTGAGGATCCTCCATCAGTCGAGGCCACCAGAAAGGCATCATCCAGGCATCCTGACTCACGTAGTTGTTATAGTTAATTACCCAGTCATCCATGGGTATACGATCGCCAGAGAAAAAACCAATGTTCAGATCCCAGACAGGTCCCAACTTGAGCTTTTCGCCCCGGTCCTTATACATATAAGTGCTTAAGCGGTATCCGTCCACGTTCCTGCAGATCTCGTTGATAATGAAGAAGTCCACAAAACTCTCCAGATCAACGTAGTCGGTATAGGTCCGCAGATCGGTGCTAAAGTCGTCAGTCAGCAGAGCTGTCTCGAAATCATGAATATATTCCTGAATATAGCTCTTTTGTATTTCAGTAATCTGGTCCGATTTTGGGTAATCATATAAAAAGTAGGTTTCCAGGTACTGCCTGGAGTGATAGGGTCCATCAAAGGGCGCAAAATCCAAAAGCTTGCCGAATATATCATAGTTTGATCTAAAGCTGATATCCGAAGTATAGCGTGCATCATCGCCCCAATTGTCATCGAAATACTCCAGGGGTTGATCTAAATCTAAGTCCCCTCCTGCACTCTTGTCAATCTTCAGAATATATCCCCCGGTGATGCTTGAAGAATCTATATCTAAGGGTTCCAGCTTTTTTATATCGATCCGATTCTTGTCCCGCTTCAGCTTCTCCATAAAGACATAAACACCCTGATAAATCCCATTAATCTCAAGTTCCACCAGCTCTGTTCGACTGGCATATCTTCCCATTTTCGAAAAGAGATTGTAACCGAAATAGTTGTATATCAAAGTTCGGTCAAAAACATACCCATCCTCCAGGTTTACCACGTGCCCCATAAGAATAAAGTCTTCTTCCTCAGGAAAATCAAAAAAAGCCACATCCATATCGTTCCCTTCAGCATCCCATGTCTCTATACCATAGGACTTTTTATCTGACAATCTGTAGGAAGTAGAGCCCCGAAATTCAATGCCTATAAGGTTTCTTTGAATCTCAGCCTTTCGAACATACAAGATCAATTCGGCCGGAATCTTAGGCTCGTTGATAATCCCCAGGCCCCTGGTCTCTATCACCAGGTAAGGCATGTCGCTGTTTCCTGTCTCAATGGCAAATATCGGTTCGATTTCAGTTGGATCTACTTCGTCTTTTTGACAGGCGTGAATCACAAAAAGGAGGGGGAGGATAACCATCCTCAATATATATGTGAGAAGCTTTGAACTTTGGATCATCTTCGAAAATCGATATAAAGATGAGTAAAAATACGGAAATTATGTTTGTCCAAGGGAGGGGGGAAGAAACAGGATGGTTTAGAAGTGAAAATACCGATCAGTGTAAATTTTCTTGTTTATCTATTTTTTACTTTTTTTATTGAAATCAGCGTAGGTCTTTTTCAATTCTTCCATCTCGTGGTTAAATTCCAACTTGAATGCTTTCCAATTGGCAATGCCTTTATCAACGTATGATTTCTGTTTTCTTTTCAAATCGCACTCTTTTCTTCCTGAATGACTTTTTATTAATGTGCAGATAATAATCCGTGGTACAAAGGTATATCTAATTCATCCTGGAACCATTACACAATAAGTTGAAAAAATTACATCATTCTCACATGAGGACCTCAGTTGGGTACTAGATGTGAAACAATTATCTTAGTGGGACAATTGAGCCCAGGCTTGAAAAGTAATTATTGACTCAAATAGCACCTACCCTATGAAACAAACTATCTGTTCAATATTCATTGTTAGCTCTTTACTGTTTTCGCCCCGTCATTTATATGCCCAGGACACTCCCCTGCCCGAGCATCCCCGGCCCGACTTTCAAAGGGAAAACTGGATCAATCTTAATGGTACATGGAACTTCGCTTTTGACAGCCTCGATGTGGGTGAAAGTGAAAAATGGTTTGAGCAGTCAGAATTTGACCTTTCAATTACGGTCCCGTTTTCGTGGGGTTCAAAGCTCTCAGGTGTGAATGATCAGGCCGATATAGGCTGGTACGGCCGTTCATTAAAAATACCGAAAGCATGGAGAGGGGATCGGGTCTTCCTGGTTATTGGGGCATGTGATTGGAAAACCACAGCATGGATCGATGGCAAGAATGTAGGTACCCACCAGGGAGGATACAACCCATTTGAATTTGAACTCACAGAACACTTGTTTTCAGGAGTAACACAAGACCTGGTTATTCGTGTGGACGACAGGCCCTATCCCTTTAAGCTTGAAGGAAAGCAGGGGTATGGGGAGGCCAAAGGAATTTGGCAGACGGCATATTTGGAGCGCAGAGGTGATGTGGCCCTCCGATCTGTACATTTCACGCCCAACATTGACAAGGGAACAGTTTATCTTAAGGCAGAGCTGGATGCACCTGCTGACGAAAACCTCTTTTTGAACCTGACCTTCCCAAATAAGGAAATTGCAGGAATGATCAGCTCCCCAGAGATATCTAAAGAACAACAAACGATTGAATTTGAGTTCGAGATTCCCAATCAGAGACTCTGGGAACTGGACGATCCTTACCTCTACGACGTAGAGGTCCAACTGCATAACAACGAAACCATATATGACAATGTGTCCACCTATTTCGGTATGCGAAAAATAAGTGTTGTGAATCTTCCGGGGACCGAAATACCTTATGTGGCTCTGAATAACAAACCTGTTTATCTACAATTGAGTCTTGACCAGGCTTACCATCCTGACGGGTATTACACCTACCCCACAGATGAATTTATGAGAGACGAAATTATCCGTTCCAAAAAAATAGGCCTTAATGGAAACAGAATTCACATTAAGGTGGAGGTACCCCGAAAGCTCTACTGGGCAGATAAACTGGGATTGTTGATCATGGCAGATGTCCCTAATTTTTGGGGCGAACCTGATGCCACAGCCAGAGAGGAGTGGGAATATGCCATGCGAGAGATGGTGGAAAGGGATTACAACCATCCTTCGATCTTCTCCTGGGTACTCTTTAACGAAACCTGGGGGCTCTTCACTGGAAAGGGTAAAGAGAGGGAATATCTTCCCGAGACCCAGGATTGGGTCCGTCAAATGTTTGTAGAGGCCAAGAAACTGGATGCAACCAGGTTGATTGAGGACAATTCACCCTGTAACTACGACCATGTGGTCACTGATCTAAATACCTGGCATGCCTACCTCCCCGGGTACGGTTGGGAAGATTTTATGAACAATGTGGTTGAAAATACCTATGCGGGATCAGAATGGAACTTCATTGGAGGCAATCAACAAACCAAAGTTCCCATGCTCAACAGCGAATGTGGAAATGTGTGGGGTTATGAAGGCAGTGCCGGGGATGTGGATTGGAGCTGGGACTACCACATCATGATGAATGAGTTTAGAAAACATCCTTTGATGGCGGGCTGGTTGTATACCGAACATCACGATGTGATCAATGAGTGGAATGGCTACTATAAATTCGATAGAAGCGAGAAGTTTACGGGCCTGTCCGAGTTCATTCCTGATATGGACCTGAATCATCTTCATAGCGACATTTATCTCTCCACAGGCTCAGATCTATGCCGCACTGGCGACCCTGGCGCCACCGTAGAAGTACCGCTGTATCTCTCGGTGATGACCGATAAAGTACCAACTGGCAACTATATTCTGGATTATGAGTTATCCGGAAGGGACCATCATGGAAAGTTCCGACACCAATTCCTGAAATCCACAGATATTAAATCGTCTCCATATTTTAATGGCGAACTGGATCCGCTCTCCTTTGAGCTGCCGGAAATACCAGGACTCTATCATTTGAAACTCCGTCTGCGAGATAAAAACGCCTATATCTACCACCTTAATTTTACCAGCTTTCTGGTTGAAGATGAGCAAGATAAACACCTTACTTTTTCTCCTGACTCTTTTGTAGAAGAGTCGTGGACTCTCCGACAGTGGAATATTTTAGATGGCTTAAAAGTAAACGGGGCCGGATCGGGCTTCTTTGCTTATGAGGTTGAACTCCCCCCCTCCCTGGATCTGGATCAGGCGGAGAGTATCATCCTCGTTTTTGAGGCATCAGCGAAAAAGCTTCATGGAAAAGATCAACTGGATAAAACTGAGCTGGAAGGAGACTATATGCGAGGGAAAGGAACCTTCGATCCCAGCAGAAATCCCAACTCCTACCCCATGACTGACACCTATAAAAATCCTTCCAATGTCAGGGTTCGTGTAAATGGAATCGTTGTAGAAGAGTTCTATCTGGCCGATGATCCTGCGGATCACAGAGGTGTTCTCTCATGGTTTTCTCAGATTAAAGACAGAAAACTGCGGGAAGCGGGCTCTTACGGGTATCTATGCAAAGCCAAAATTCCATCTGAATTGGTAAGGAGTGCTCCTGGGGGGAAACTGCACATCAGATTTGAAGTGGACGAAGGATTGCCAGGGGGACTGGCCATATATGGCAAACGTTTTGGGCGCTATCCTCTGGATCCTACAATTTTAATTCAATAGGTTTTGAAACAAATCCCAAGGTACAGTGGTTATCTTTTCATCCGGTTTGAGATGGTGCTCAGGCTCAAATTTATTTTTCTGGAACAAAAACGAAAGGAATGGGACAATTGATTATTAACAATTACGAAGAATTTGAACAATATGTAGGCAAGGAACTAGGTACATCTGATTACCATAAAGTCACTCAGGAACAGATCAATCAGTTTGCTGATGCAACTCTTGATCATCAGTGGATTCATGTGGACACCGAAAGGGTAAAAACAGATAGCCCCTACAAAGCCACCATTGCTCATGGGTATTTGAGCCTTTCAATCCTACCCTATCTCTGGTATCAGATCATCAAAGTAAAGAACGTCTCCATGCTGGTGAACTATGGAATCGAGAGTTTGAAATTTGGCCTGCCGGTTGTAGTGGACAGCGAAGTTCGGCTTGTGGCAAAACTTAAAGCCATTACAAATCTGAGAGGAACCGCCAAGTCTGAAGTAGAAGTTACACTTGAGATAAAAGATAGTAAAAAGCATGCCTTTAAGGGGGTTATAGTATTCCTTTATCAATTTAAAAAATAGTAATCATGAGACAGCTGGCAATCATTTTAATGGCCACATTGCTTGTTCAGTGCACCCGAACAAGCCAGCCCGGACCAGGAGAGTATATCTACTGGGTAAACAGTCTGAAGGTTCCATGCACGGCCGTAAGCCCCAGCTATTGTCTTCAGGTGCAGAAAGCTGAAATTCCGGACCCCACCCAATGGGAATCATTTTATTCCCCCATATCCGGATTTGAGTTTGAGGCAGGATATAGATACAAACTGATTGTAAAGGAGAAGGAATTGGATGCTTCTTCCGTTCCGGCCGATGGCTCATCCATAGCCTATACCCTGGTTGAAATATTGGAAAAGGAAAAGGATAAACGACTTGTATTAAATGACATATGGGTATTGGAGAATCTCAACGGGAATCCTTTGATCCCGGGTAGTGTGAGCGAAGAAAGCCAGCCTCCTCAACTTGAAATCCATGTGGGCGAGATGAAATACAATGGAACAGATGGATGCAACAATATTTTTGGAGGTATTGTTGAACTTGATGAATCCATTCTTCGCTTTGGTATAGGAGCCGGGACCAGGATGATGTGTCAGAACATGGAAATACCTGATGAATTTAACAGAACACTTCCCAAAGTGGACAACTACAAAGTGCAAGACCTAAAACTGTATCTGTTCGATAAGGAGGGTAAGGAGCTGATGCAGTTTCAGCTTATTGATTAACTTTAGTACGTCAAACCAGCTCCAAAATTATAAAGTGGTTGCTTTGAATCGTAGGGCAGGTCTTCAAATTGCTGCTCTACAGCCTCTTTGGAGGAAGGCAACTCAAATGGCATTTTGCCCTCTGGTTTTCTTTTCCCAAAAAGTACATCAGCAAGCACTTCATCTGATGTATCAAAGTCAGCCATCAGGGCAGTGCACCGGTCATTTATCTCGGTTAATACGGAGGGACGATAGAGGTTGGCCACCACCACCGAGGGCTTTTGATCAATTAATTCAAGGATATCACCCAGCTCCTCTTCTGAATAATAGAGCCTGCCTCCACGAAAGAAATTTTCAAAAAAACTGCCACCCTCACGTTTTTGCCACGGAGTAGCGATGCGGGTAACAATCACATCGGCCTCAGCAGGACTCTTCACCACCTCTGCATATTTTTCCAGCCCCTTCAGATCACTCATTCCATCTGCATATATTTTAATCCCTTCCTTCAAAGGCAGAAGATCCTGATTTTTCAGTAAAACCATAGATTTTGCCTGCGCCTGCTTGCCCTTTTCAACGAATTGGCTGTTTCCTGCAATTTCCAGAGCCCTCTTCTCATCCACATAGGGATTGTCGAAAAGGCCAAGCTTGTACTTGTCGCGAAGTATGCGCCTGACCGATATATCTATGCGCTCTTCTGAGATCTGACCGCTCTCTACAAGTTCTACAATCAACTCGGGTACAAATTCACCTCCAAACTGGTCGCATCCGGCATCAAGGACCTTCTTGACCCTTTCAATGGAAGAAAAATCCTCTACGCCCCAGGCAGCAGCCTCCTTAAGCTTGCTATCGGTAATTAAGCCCCAGTCGGTACAAACAACCCCGTCAAAATGAAGAGAATCGCGTAATAAATCTGTGATAATGGCTTTGTTGAATGCAAAAGCAACATCCTCATCGGTTTGACCCACCGGGATGCCATAGTAAGGCATGATCTGCGCGGTGTGGGCTGCCAAGGCACCCTCCACAAATGGTATCACATGATAATTAAAGTTATCTCCCGGATAGGCCTGCTCTTTTCCAAATGAAAAGTGGGGATCATCTCCATTAAGTTGTGGACCTCCTCCAGAAAAATGCTTGGACATGCAGGCCACACTGTTTTTCCCAAGTACATCTCCCTGGAAACCCAGTACATAAGCTTTTGTCATGGCTGCTGATAAATACGCGTCCTCTCCAAAGGTGCCGTTGATTCTGGCCCACCTGGGTTCAGTAGCCAGGTCTGCCATGGGATGGAGGGCCACTGTAATGCCCACTGCCCGGTATTCCTGACGGGCTATATCTCCAAACTCACGGACCAGCATTGTATCCCTGGTGGCAGCCAATCCCAATGGATTGGGCCAGCTGGAGAAGGCGGAAGTGAGGATGGAGGCACCCGGATTGTTATCAGCAGAATGCCTGGGGTCGGAAGCAATGGTAATGGGGATCCCAAGCCTCATCCGCTCGGCAATCTTCTGCAGATTGTTATTAAAGCGAGCCATAATATCCGGATCATAGGCATTCAGGATATTAAAACTGTTTAGCTTTTTTTGAATCAGCAGTTCAGATGCAGGAGGGATTGCAAACCCAATCATTAGGTCGAAGGGATTTTTGGATAATTTGGGTTTATCAAAGGGGTCTCCCTTTGAAGTCATTCCAATCATGGAGACAAACATGCTTCCTGCCTTCTCCTCCACGGTCATCTGGCTTAAAAGATCAGAGATTCGGTCTTCTATATCTGCCCTCGAATCTTCATACACATCCAGTTTCCCGTTTTTATTCAGATCCCGATAGGATTGTCCATCGATGGTTAACACAGGAGATTCTTCACCCAGCTGAGCATAGAGATCTTTGGCCTTCTTGGCCCTGCTTGCTGCGAAAACCTGAAAAACAAGAACAATGACAACAACAATGGATAAGAGCGCAATACCAATTATTTTAATTGCTTTTTTCATGCAAATAATAGTTTTGTGAGTTTGCACAAAACTAAACTATTTTTCGATTGTGTGATAATTGGATTTGACCTGAAAAACCTGAATATCCTGGTATTGGCATTGTGTTCTGTGGTGATTGAGAAAGTTTTCCTATTTTCACAGCTTGATCAATGGGTGATATCTAATCATATGGGGAATTCAAAGAAAAGTGGAGTGCTGCAGAGAATGTTAAACTGGACCGAAAGGGCGGGAAATGCACTGCCTCACCCTGCGACCTTATTTGCCCTATTTGCCCTAACGGCTCTTATTGGTCTCAGCACTCGGACATTTTCTGGGGTGGGAGGTCATACATCCCGGAACCAAAGAGATCGTGCGCCCTGTAAACCTCTTGTCTCAACATGGGATCCACCGGATCCTCCTGGAAATGGTTGATAATTTCACAGGATTTGCCCCACTTGGCATTGTGCTGGTGGCCATGCTGGGAATAGGGATTGCTGAGCAGAGCGGAATTATTCATGCGGCAATCAGGCTGTTGGTACTGAATGCCCCTGGTAAAATCCTCACCTTTGTTATCGTTTTTACCGGCATCATCTCAAACATGGCTGCGGATGTCGGTTACGTATTACTTATCCCCCTGGCCGGAGTCATATTCCTGGCCGTTGGCAGACACCCGGTTGTGGGTATGGCAGCAGCCTTTGCAGGAGTATCAGGTGGTTTTAGTGCCAACCTTATGCTTGGAACCGTTGATCCTCTGCTGGCTGGTCTATCCACTGAAGCTGCTCAGATTCTCGATCCATCGTACGATGTTAATCCCACCGGCAACTATTTCTTTATGGTGGCTTCTACTTTTATAATTGCCATTACCGGCACATTTGTCACAGAACGTATTGTAGCTCCCCGTCTCGGCACTTATAAAGGCCATGTGGAGGAGAAGGATAAGAGCTTTGATAAACTAGCTAAAATTGAGAAGAAAGGCCTCCTAATGGCTCTTATTGTATTTATGGTTATTCTGATCATCACCCTTATCGGATTGATTCCTGAAAATGGTTTTTTCAGGGGTGAGGACGGTGGATTCCTGAGCTCTCCCCTGATTGAAGGCGTGGTGGCCATGCTTTTTATCACTGCAGGTGGAATGGGACTTGCCTATGGCTTTACAACGGGAGTCTATAAGAATGACAGCGATGTGATTAATGGGATGGCAGAATCTATGAAGACCCTGGCCACCTACCTGGTCCTGGTGTTTTTTGCTGCGCAGTTTGTGGCCTACTTCAAGTGGAGCAACCTGGGGATTATCATGGCTGTTAAAGGTGCCAACTTGCTTATGTCGGCCGATATTGGACTGATCCCACTGATGATCCTCTTTATCCTGCTCTCAGCCACCATCAACATGCTGATGGGAAGTGCCTCAGCCAAATGGGCCATCCTGGCTCCCATATTTATCCCCATGTTTATGATCATGGGTTACTCACCTGAGCTATCCCAGGTGGTCTATCGCATTGGTGACAGCGTGACCAACGTAATCTCACCCATGATGAGCTTCTTTGCACTGATCATAGCATATTTTCAGAAATACGATCCCAAAGCAGGTATTGGAACCATCGTTGCCGCAATGATCCCCTACTCCATGGCCTTCCTGCTGGTATGGATTTTATTACTGATTGCCTGGCTGTTACTGGGGATCCCCCTGGGTCCGGATGCAGGCATGCACTATGTATTACCAGGTTAAAACCCCAACTAAATGAAAGCGCGTCTCTTTTTGGCCCTGATGAGTTTGTTCCTTATGGTATCCCTAAGTACCATGGGGCAGGCAAAGATTCTTTTTGATACCGATTTTGGGGGAGATGCAGATGACCTGGGTGCCCTGGCCATGTTACACCATTTTGTGGATCATAAGGAGTGCGAACTGTTGGGAATCATGATCTGGTCCACAGAAGAACATGTGGTTCCTGCCATCGATGCAATCAATCGCTATTACAAGCATCCGGAGATACCCATTGGGGTGCGGAAAGGAGACCTCCATAACGATCCCAATAATTACAGCAAGCCCATTGCGGACAGATTTCCTTCTGAACTTACCGCCGAGGGTGCACCGGATGCTACGGAGCTATATCGGAAAATCCTCTCCGAAAATGCAGATCATAGTTTGATCATTGTAACTGTGGGTCCCTTAAAGAATATTCAGAATTTAATTAACTCACCTGCTGACAAATACTCATCCTTAACCGGACTTGAATTAATCCATAAGAAAGTGAAAGAATTTGTGATTATGGGAGGAAATTTTCCAGAGGGAGATGATGAATGGAATTTTAATGGAAACATGCCCGGGGTAACTCAATATGTGCTGGAAAATCTTTCTGTTCCTGTCACCTTCTCTGGTTTTGAGCTAGGCGTCCAGATCAAATCAGGTGCTGTTTTTAATCAGATCGATCACAACACTCCACTGTATATCGGATTTATGCATTTTAGTGAATTTGCACCCTGGATGAAAGCCAGGTTCAAAGGAGAAATCCTTGATAACTCCACCTTTGATCAGACTGCGGTATTATATGCGGTACGACAGGGAGTAGGTAATTACTGGGAACGGATTGGGGGTGGTTTCTGCCAGGCCGATGAAAAAGGGGGCAACACGTGGATTGAAAAAGTACCTTCCCATCATTCTTACTTAAAACTAAGCATGGAGCCGGAAAAAATGGCTAACTTGATTGAGTCTATCATGTTAAACCAATTTTAGTTCATTCCCAAATGGCCCCAATAATGACCCTTCATGTTTTGGACCTAAAACTGGTTTCCCAGTATTTGCCATAATGAAAAAGTCTTAAACAGAGATGATAGGAAGACTCTCCTTCTGGAATACCGTGAGCCGCATTCTCTTTTTGCTGCTGACACCTGCTTTCTTTCGGCTGTTTAATTTCGCATTTATCTGGCACTCCATTTACTGGGGAGTTATTAGTTTTGTAGCAATCATCTGGTTTGTTTTCCTGCTGATCTCTCCCCTCTTTGGCCGAATTGGTTGTGGCTGGTTTTGTTTTGTGGGAACCACCCAGGATCTCCCCTTTGGATATGCTTTGATTAAACAAAAGAAAAAACGAAAACCCATCATGTGGCTCAGATTCGTAATGCCCATCGGATTTTTTGCTTCCTCATTGATTTTTTTCTTTCTGCGTCTGAATAGTGGAGAGGTGGAAGGATTCAGATTCTCCCCTGCCTTTTTTAGCACTGAGTTAAACGCCCATTATCAGCATATATGGATGTACGATACCATAGGAGCACTATTGCTGGGGATTCTGCTAGAGAAACGCTGGGCTTGCAAGAATATGTGCGCCATGGGCAGTCTGTCAGCCATAGGATCCACCTGGTCACGACTACTTCCGGTCATAGATACCAATAGCTGCAATGCTTGCAAAAAATGTGAGACTGTATGCCTGGTAAATATCCCAATTGTGGATTATGTGGAAAAGAAAGATGGATTGGTAAGCCATTCGGAGTGTATCCTTTGTGGAAGATGCGTGGATGTATGTAACAAAAATGCCTTGAGCATCAGGTTTGTATGGAACCGTAAGAAATTTCGGGCTGAAGTTGGACCAAATTCTGCACCATTTTTTGAACGTAATCGGCAGAATAGGGTTATTAGAGAATAAATAGTTCGTAATTATCGATATTGAAGAATTATGGTAAAGAAAGTACTGGTCACTCCCTTCCAGAAATTTGTACGCATTGAGAGTTTAAGTGGAATACTCCTTTTTGGGGCAACCATCGTTGCCCTGGTTCTGGCCAATTCACGATTTGGGGAACAGTTTCATGCGTTTTGGCAATACAAGATAGGTTTCAGTACATCTGGATTTGAATTAATTAAACCCTTAATCCTCTGGATAAATGATGGTTTGATGGCCGTCTTCTTTTTCCTGATTGGACTGGAAATTAAACGGGAGCTGCTCATTGGAGAACTAAATACTGTGAAGAAGGCATCTTTTCCTCTCTTTGCAGCCATCGGGGGAATGGCAGTCCCGGTAATTCTTTTCCTGACTCTGAATAACAATCCTGAAACCTCTGCAGGTTGGGGGATTCCCATGGCCACTGATATTGCTTTTTCCCTGGCTATATTAAGACTATTGGGTAAGAGGGTACCTATCGGGCTGAAAATTTTTCTTACGGCATTTGCCATCGTGGATGATCTGGGTGCAGTGCTGGTCATTGCCATCTTTTATAGCGAGTCCATTAAGTGGTCTCTTATACTGATATCTTTGGTATTGCTTGCTGTTCTTTTCTTTTTGTCCTACAAAAAGATATATTCCAAAGGAGTGATTCTTGGGTTTGGGGTGGTTATCTGGTTCCTGTTTTTGAAAGCTGGAATACATCCCACCATTGCAGGTGTATTGCTGGCTTTAACGGTTCCCATCCGACAAAAAATCCAGGTGGATACTTACATTAAGAAACTTAAAGATATCACAGAAAGTATTTGTGTGGGTTGTGACCCTCAGTCTCTTCTGCTTAACAAAGGAGCAGATCAGGGAGATTGACAACCTGGAGGACTGGACAGAGCAGGTGCAATCCCCCCTTCAGCATCTTGAACATAAGCTTCATAACTGGGTGGCATTTTTTATCATGCCGGTATTCGCCTTTTCAAATGCCGGGGTAGCCATTGGGGGGGATATGGAACTGGATACCATGCTAAGCGGCATTATCGTGATAAGCCTGGTAATTGGGAAGTTGATTGGGGTGACCACCCTGTCACTTATCGGTGTAAAACTGGGCCTGGCAGAACTTCCGCAAGGGGTCGGTTTCAGGCAAATTTTAGGAGTCTCATTGTTGGCCGGGGTTGGATTTACCATGTCTATTTTTGTGGCAAACCTGGCTTTCTTTGAGAGTCCTCAAATGCTCGATTCTGCTAAAATGGGCATTATTGCCGGATCCCTTATGGCCGGTATCGCCGGATATCTGGTTTTGAGGTCCGGCAAGAAGATAGTGGATATTGAAGAAATTTAATAGCACTTCTGAACATGGGAGTATATCGTATATATGAAAAACAGACGCTGCCGGCGTCCCTGGAGGAGGTTTGGGATTTTATCTCCTCTCCCAGGAACCTTCAGGAAATCACACCCGATTCAATGGGATTTAAAATAGTTACTCCAAACCTGCCCGATAAAATGTATCCAGGTATGATGGTAAGCTACAAGGTGAGTCCATTGCTTGGAATCCGGATGACCTGGGTAACCGAGATTACTCAGGTGGATGAGATGAACTATTTTGTGGATGAACAGCGGGTTGGACCTTATGCCCTCTGGCACCATGAACATTTTATTAAACAGCTTACAGATGGAATTGAAATGATAGATATAGTCACCTATCAGTTGCCACTGGGATTCCTTGGATCGTTGGCTCATTCTCTGTTTGTGAAACAGAAGCTTCGGAGTATCTTTAATTATCGAACGGAAATTCTTGAAAAAAGATTTGGAAAACCATGAAAGTGTCTCTACTCTGGCTAAGACGCGATCTTCGGCTCGAGGATAATACAGCACTTTTTGAGGCGTTTAATTCTGGATTCCCAGTTCTTTGCCTCTTTATATTTGATAGCAAAATCCTGGAGGAGCTCCCTGACAACGATCCCAGAGTCTCCTTTATCTATGATAACTTAGAAGGCATTCAGCACCAGCTGGTCGCTTACAAAAGCTCCTTGGAAGTAAAAAAGGGAGATCCCACAGAGATATGGAAGGAGATTGTAGCTGAGCATGATGTTGCCGCTGTGTATGTGAACCGGGATTATGAACCCTATGCCATAGATAGAGATCGCTCGGTGGAACGCTTCTTAAACAGCCGTGGAATTCAGATGTTTCAGTATAAGGACCAGGTGATCTTTGAGAAAGATGAATTGCTTAAGAAGGATGGCTCACCCTATACGGTTTTTACACCATACAAGAATAAATGGCTTGAAGCCTTCCAATCAACAGCCTGCAGCACCCCTCAACCCACCGCCCATTTGCAATTATTTTCAACACCACAAAAAATTTCCCAGCCGCTCTGAATTAGGCTTAAAAAGCTCTTTGCTTAAGGTTATACCTTACGATCTGTCGATGTTGAATCGGTATGAGGAAGTCAGAAACTTCCCCGCCCTGGATGTCACCAGCCATCTTTCACCACACCTCAGGTTCGGAACAGTGAGCATAAGAAAGATTGTAAATTCCCTTCCTGCTTCGGAAGATGTTTTCCTGAGTGAATTAATATGGAGGGAATTCTTTATGCAAATTCTCTATCACTTTCCACAAGTAGTAGGCCATAATTTTAAAAAGAAATACAATGGGATCTCATGGCTAAACAGTGAATCGGATTTCGATAAATGGTGTTTAGGTGAGACTGGTTACCCATTGGTGGATGCGGGAATGCGTCAGTTAAACCAAAGCGGAAGGATGCATAACCGGGTCAGAATGGTTACAGCCAGCTTTTTGTGCAAGCACCTGCTCATCGACTGGCGTTGGGGAGAGGCCTACTTTGCGGATAAATTATTAGACTACGAACTCTCTTCCAACAATGGAAACTGGCAATGGGCAGCGGGAACCGGATGCGATGCTGCCCCCTATTTCAGGATTTTCAATCCCCAAATACAGTTGAAGAAGTTTGATCAGAACCTGGATTATGTGCGTACCTGGATCCCGGAATATGATGCCAAAAACTACAAAGAACCTATTGTTGAACATCGATTTGCAAGGGACCGGGCCCTTGAAGCTTATAAGCACGGGCTGGAGAACTACACACCAGCCAACTAACCTACTGCCCATTAACCATTAACTTATTACCCCATTAACCATTAACTTATTACCCCATTAACCATTAACTTATTACCCATTAACCATTAACTTATTACCCATTAACTTATTACCCATTAACCTTTTCCAAAACCCAATGGTTTTGGAAAAAAACCAGCCCACCATTGACAAAACAACAGCGGGCCGGGAGGAAAACCTAATCTAATTGCCAGATTAGTCGATATAGAATCCTAAACGAATTTCAATTCGGTTGTATATATCCGTGTAATTATAATTCTGGTTGTTCCAGTCATAGACCTCTTTGTAAGAGGTCTCCTGGTAGCGGTATAAAAGGGCCATATCCCAGGCAAAGTGGTTCCTGGTTTTGATCTTAACTCCCACCCCAATGCCAAAAAGAGGTCCGCCCGAATAATCATATTCAATATCATATTCCGAATGGTCTGATGAAAGTGGCACGGAATACCCGCCTTTGGCCACCACATAGGGAACCACATCCTTCCAAGCAGGTCATACCGTAGATCCAGGAAAAAGGGCATATAATTGGTGGAAAGAAACTCAATCCCCAATCCAAGCCCGGCAAAAAGCCCAATTCACTTCGCCATCCATTGACCATCACCAGGCTGAATGGCGCCACCTGGATATTGAGGAGGATCCGGCCAGAAACCCAATGGAGGTCATGTTCACAAAGCCTTTTTCAAATCCATGGGACTGTTTTTTATTTTTGAATCTTGCTGAAATGGTTCAGAGGTGATTTTATCCACATCCAGCAATCTTATAGTACCAGATATTCCCGCACAGATCCTGTATCTTTACATGATCGACCGGTTCTATTTCAAGGATATTCCCCTGATTACACTGCCGGTTTTCAGATAAACATGATCTACCTCCTGTGCATTCAAGGAGAATGAAATAAGAGTTAAAACGATAGGAATCAGTCCGGAAAGGGCTTTTAAACTTTTCATTGGTAGCTTATGGTTCTGCGTTTGTTTACTTCAGGATGATCGATCTGAAGAAAAGGTTGCGTATCTACGCAACCCGGCATGCAGGAGCTGCATCTTATGGGCAAACAATTACACCTAAAAAGTAGTGCAATGATGAGAAACTTATTCCTGTTAGTCGCCCTCGGGCTTATCACAGCTCCTGCGAGGACAAAACCCTCCAGACCTATATGGCCAATGTACCTCAATATATGTCCTATGAGGAACTACGAACTCCATTGACGATTTCAGGCGGTAAGGAACTGGGAAAACCCGGAAAGATCTATTTTAAAGATCAGTATATATACATCAATGAATACCAGAAAGGGATCCATGTAATCGACCTTTCCGATCCTGAGAACCCCACCCCAAAAGCCTTTATCGAGATTCCCGGAAATGTGGATATGGCCATCAGGAACAATATGCTCTTTGCTGACAGTTACATGGATCTGGTGCTTATTGATATATCCAATCCGCTAGAACCTCAGGAAATGAAGCGCATAGAAGAGCTGTTTGAATATGTGATCCCTCCTTACGATGAGCAATATCCCCTGGATGAGATTGACCAGGAAAAGGGAGTGATAATCAGGTATGAGGTTAAAGAGATTACCAGGGAGATCTATCACAATCCCTATCCATGGCCCATGTTTTATGAATACGATATGCTTTCATCCGATAGCCGAGTCAATTATGCCTCAGGGGGTGGCAGTGGAGATCCTATGGTGTGGGAGGATCCATGGCCAGGTTTATAACCTATGACGATTATCTATATACCCTGGAAAGTACATTCAAGTTAAAAAGCATCGATATCAGCAATATTGAGCAGCCTATTGTTGCCAATGATCAATACCTGTGGGGGAACGTGGAGACCATCTTTATTGCGGATGACCATATGTACGTGGGAACCTCCAACGGAATGCATATTCTGAGCCTGCAGCAGCCTGCCATACCCATACTTTTGTCCACATATCAGCATGTAACTGCCTGCGATCCGGTGGTGGTTGACGGGAATAGGGCCTATGTTACCCTGAGGGCTGGAAACATGTGCGGAGGGAACCAGAACCTGCTGGAGGTGATCGATATCAGTGATAAATATGAACCCAAAAGAATGGCTTCCTATGCCATGACAGAACCATACGGACTGGGTATTGATGACAACACACTGTTTGTCTGTGAAGGTGCTCATGGATTAAAAGTATATGATGCCACCGATCCGCTTTCAATCACCTCACACAAAATTGCTGAGTTCAGTAATATACATGCCTATGATGTGATTCCCCTGGGATCATTCCTTTTTATGATCGGCGACGATGGATTTTATATTTATGATTATTCAGATCTAGAACAAATTTCCTTGTTGGGAACACTTCCCGTGAAGCCATTGGAAGAGTAATCCAAGATTGGCCTCCTCTTTTATGTCTGCTCGATTTTAGCTAATTTTGCAGCTTGAAAATCGAATCTACAAAGGATGTTTGAAAATCTATCAGATAGACTTGAGCGATCTTTTAAGATGCTCAAAGGACAGGGAAGGATCACTGAAATCAATGTAGCTGAAACCCTGAAAGATGTAAGGCGTGCACTGCTGGATGCCGATGTTAACTTTAAAATAGCCAAGCAATTTACCGAACAGGTTAAGGAAGAGGCACTGGGTCAGAAGATTCTGACTGCTGTGAAGCCTTCTGAAATGATGGTGAAAATTGTGCATGATCACCTGGCCAAACTAATGGGTGGTGAGAATGTGCCCATCAATCTGAAAGGAAATCCCACCGTTATTCTGATTGCCGGATTGCAGGGATCGGGTAAAACCACTTTCTCGGGAAAACTGGCCAATCACCTGAAAAGCAAACAGGGAAAAAATCCATTGCTGGTTGCCGGGGACGTTTACAGGCCTGCGGCTATCGAACAGCTGAAGGTTGTCGGAGAGCAGGTTACTGTTCCTGTTTACACCGAAGATGGGAATATGAATCCCGTGAAGATTGCCAAGGCTGCTGTTAAAGAGGCAAAAATTAAAGGTTATGATACCGTTATTGTGGATACGGCAGGACGCCTGGCCATTGATGAGGAGATGATGAAGGAGATTGCAGCTGTAAAAGATGCGGTCACCCCACATGAAATTCTGTTTGTGGTGGATTCAATGACCGGACAGGATGCTGTGAATACAGCCAATGAATTTAATGAGCGACTCGATTTTGACGGTGTGGTGCTGACAAAACTAGACGGGGATACCCGTGGTGGAGCAGCGCTATCCATTCGATCGGTGGTAGATAAGCCCATTAAATATGTGGGTACAGGTGAAAAGATGGATGCGCTGGATGCATTTCATCCCAACAGGATGGCAGACCGGATCCTGGGTATGGGAGATATTGTATCCCTGGTTGAAAAGGCCCAGGAGCAGTACGATCAGGATGAAGCCCGAAAACTTCAGAAGAAGATTGCAAAGAATCAGTTTGACTTTACCGATTTCATGTCCCAGATTCAGCAGATTAAGAAGATGGGAAATATAAAGGATCTGGCAAGCATGATCCCGGGTATGGGCAAGGCCATGAAAAACCTGGATATGGATGATGATGCATTCAAAGGTATTGAAGCAATCATTAATTCCATGACACCCGATGAACGAGCAAACCCTACCCTGCTTAATGGCAGCAGAAGAAAACGCATTGCCGATGGAAGCGGGACCACAGTTCCTGAAGTAAACAGGTTGGTAAAACAGTTCGATGAAACCCGGAAGATGATGAAAATGATGACTTCTGGAAAAAAGATGCGCATCCCAAACATGAGATAATATGCACATAATTGATGGTAAAGCCACCGCAAAGGCTATAAAAGAGGAGATCAGGCAGGAAGTTGATGCCATGGTGTCAGCCGGTCACAGGGCACCTCATCTGGCTGCAATCCTTGTGGGGCATGATGGAGGTAGCGAAACTTACGTAGCCTATAAAATTAAGGATTGTGAGGAGGTTGGATTCAGGTCAACCCTGGTCCGTTTTGAGGACGATGTGGAAGAGCAGGTCTTGCTAAGTAAGATCAAAGAGCTTAACAACGATGCTGAGCTGGATGGCTTTATTGTACAATTACCCCTTCCGGATCATATCAATGAACAGCAGGTGATTGAGACCATTAATCCGCAGAAGGATGTGGATGGTTTTCATCCTGTGAATGTGGGCAGGACAGTTATCGGGCTGCCCTCCTTTGTATCAGCTACCCCTTACGGGATTGTTGAACTTCTTAAGCGATACCAGATAGAAACTTCAGGAAAGAATTGTGTGGTTGTGGGAAGAAGCAATATTGTAGGACGACCCATGAGCATTCTTATGTCCCAAAAATCAATGAATGCGACTGTGACAGTAGCTCATAGCCGCACAAAAAACCTGGAAGAACTTTGTGCATCGGCAGATATCTTAATTGCAGCTCTTGGAGCGCCCGGATTTATTAAGAAGGAGATGGTCAAAGAGGGAGCGGTTGTCATTGATGTGGGTACCACCAGGGTTCCTTCCACAGAGACCAAATCGGGATTTCGCCTGAAGGGAGATGTGGTTTATGATGAGGTGGCACCCAAGTGCTCTTTCATAACACCGGTCCCTGGCGGAGTGGGCCCCATGACCCGTGTTTCTTTGCTTACCAATACCTTAATGGCCGCAAAAAATAATATCTCGCGGCTGATTCTCGTTTCCCATATGTAGCCCCCAAAAAGGGAATGCTATCACATAATTACGTTTTAATCACCTGATTATGAAATGTTTGCTATTTGGCTTGTTATTCCTGGCAGGAATAAGCAATTTACTTGCTCAAACCGACACTACTGAAAGCCAGCGGCTCTTTCCTTCAGATGCCATGCACTATCTGCAAAACATCAACGAAAATCCCAATTTCTGGAGAGATCCAGCTGATTCGTTGAAAAACGATCTTTTGAGGTTGCTCCACCATTCGGAGGAACCCTATGACAGTGTGGCTTCGAGGCTTTCTGGATTTGACCTGAAAGATATTCAGATATTACATGAAACAGAACTTAGTTAGGGACACCACACGCGTACGCTGGTTAAATGACTCAACGTTTATAATTGATACCGTGGGATGGAATACCGACCTGATGATTAAAAGAGAGCTTAAGATCACCTACCCTGCGAATTTCTCTCCCCTGGCATTTTCTGAAGAGATGTTGGATGAAAATGGGGAACTTGATTCAACTCTTTTCATTCCAGATACCCTTGTTTCACTGGTAATTGATACATCTGCTCTTAAATCGCTGGGTGTCTCCATGTTTCAATATGCAGAGGAGGGTATCATCCCTTCACTTGATCTGCCTGAATCCAGGAGGTCGGCACGATTGGCTGAGGACTCTCTCTACATAGTCTATACAGATACCTTATCTTACCTGGTTGCCCAGGAGGATTCTCCATTTTACAAAGTAAGTGGTAAGTCGCAACTTGACTCCCTGCAACTGGCTGTGGAAACACTCCTGGATTACAATTCCATAAGGGACTCTTCAGAGATAATCTTCACCGATATGTATGGCAGACAAACTCCTCTGTGGCTCAATTCAAAAAGCAATGAAATACATCGCTTTTGGGTAAAGAATTTTGAGAATGATTCTGTCACCTTATGGATGGGGAATCGGAAAGCCAATGAAATTTCCTTGTTAATGGAGGATGACATCGACATCACCCGTCTGACAGCTGAGCAACTGGATCACCTCCCCCTTCAACTTATAGAACCTGAGAGAAAGCTGAAAGATATCGAGTTGATCGAATCCGATCCCGAATTCTGGGAATACAGCCTATCGAGCGCACTTGTATTCAGCCAGACATACTATTCAAACTGGTCAAAAGGGGGAGAGAACTCACTCTCGACCCTCCTGGATGTGAATGGAAATGCCACTTTTCACAACAACAAAGCAGAGACAAAGTGGATCAATACAGCCAGGCTCAAATATGGAAATGTAATTACGGGTGACCAGGGACTTCGAAAGAATCACGACATATTTGAGATAAGCTCACAATTGAATAAGAAACAATGGGATAAAGTAGATTTGAGTGCCTCCGTTTATATGCTGAATCAAATTGCAAAGGGATACAAATACTTTCCCGATGATTCTTCTGTTGTGGTGTCAAAATTTCTGAATCCGGCTTCTATCACTGTGGGTTTGGGAGTGGAATTTAAACCCTTCAAGCACACTACATTCAACCTGGCTCCGCTCTCCTATAAGAACACTTTTGTACTGGACACCGCCCAAATTGATCAGACCAATCATGGTATTGAATCCAACAAAAGAGCCAGGCAGGAATTGGGAACCCAGATATTGGTAATGAATGAGTTAACACCTATGGAGGACCTGACCATAACCAATAAGATCAGGCTGTTCTCCAATTACCTGAACAATCCACAGAATATCGATGTGGACTGGGAATTTTTACTGGATAAAAAAATCAGCTGGTTTTTTACCATCCGCTTAAATCTTCATCTGATCTATAATGACGACGTCAAATTCACCATCTATGACGAGGATCGCAAACCCATTCTCAACCCGGACGGAACGGAAAAGAAGGGTCCCAGGACTCAGTTTAAGGAGTTTATTGGAGTCTCACTGCTCTTTAAGCTCTAGTTAACGGATGAATTGCTGCATCGTATCCCGTTTCTGAGTCATATCGAGGCGACTGTATAACTGGTATAGTTTTAGAATGGTAGGTTGATGCCTGGGATTTGCTTCATAGGCTTTTTCAAACCAGACAACAGCCTTCTGAAAACTTTTTTTCGCCTCAGCCCTGGTGGCGCGGTACTCCTTATTGCTGCGAATCTGCAAGGCCTTTTTATCAATCTCAACACCCATGTTGTAGTAGCAGATTCCCAGGTTATAATAGATGGTGACCTCTTCAGGGGCAAGTTTACTGGCATGCTGAAGATCCTTAATCGCCAGCTCATACTGTTCGAGGTTCTGATACAACAAGCCGCGTGTCCATGGAAAGTAATAATTATCAGGCTGATGTAAAATGGCAGAATCCATCAGAGCAAATGCTTTCTCCCATCGGTTTGAGGCTACATAAAGGTCCACAAGTTGCAAAACGATGGTCTGATTATAATCATATTTTCCGATCCCATCTTTCAGAACGAGTTCTCCAGAAATTGAATCACCAACGGCCATGTATGCCTTTTGAAGCAGGAGTGTGGTTCCCGGTGAATAAGAATCCTTATCCAGGCTTCTAAGGTATTGCACTGCTTTATCCCAACTCTTGCTTTCATAGGCCGCCATGGCGGTGTTATAAATCAGGCTTGTATCGATCTTTACAGAGATAAGCGGACTTTCACTCACCTTCAAAGCAAGCTCAAAAGCTTTCAATGCCTGGTTATATTCTCTTCTTAAATAGTGTCTTTGGCCAAGTTTCTGAAAGCTATTGGCCAGTTCATAATACTGAGTCTCAACTGATGAATGTATTCTTTTTTTGGTATCAAGCTCCAGGGCTTTTTCATAGGAATCATATGCCAGATAGAGTTGGTCGGGATAGAGCTTGGTTTTCTTTTCATCCTCCTTCTCAAATCCAGCCTCGAAAGCAACCTGGCACAACAATCCTTTAACCAGGTATGTTCGCGGCCAATCGGATGTTTTGGGATTGATTACAGCCAGATCGATAGCTTCCTTGGCCTCCTGGTAATTCTCAGACTCCAATAGATTATTGGCGGAAATTACACGGCTTTTCTGAGCCATTGTGCCAATGGAAACACATAGAAGAATCCCTGTGGACAATAAATACTTTTTCATGGAGCTGATTACATACGTTCAGGCACTTCGATCCCCAGCAAATCCATGCCAGATTCAATAATTCGGCTTATGGCGTCTACCAACATTAACCGTAAGCTTATTACCGCCTGATCTTCCGCGTTTAAAATGCTGTGATCGTGATAATACTGATTAAATTCTTTGGCCAGGTCGTAGAGGAAATTAGCCACAAGTGAGGGGTTTAAAGTCCTGGCTGACTCATTAATAACTTCTGGATAATCATACATCAGCCTCACCAGGGCAACTTCCTTGTCATTCATCACCTGCTTGCCCCCCGTTTTAGGAAGATCTGTGCCCTTTCTCAGAACACTGCGTATTCGTGCATAGGTATATTGGATAAAGGGCCCTGTATTTCCATTGAAGTCCACAGACTCCCTGGGATCGAAAGTCATGTTCTTCTTAGGATCCACCTTTAGAATAAAATACTTCAAGGCTCCCATTCCTACCTGCCTGTAGATCCTGCTCTTTTCTTCCTCTTCAAACTCGCCCAGTTTACCCAGTTCATCCGACATCTGTCTGGCAGTTGATTCCATTTCATCCATCAGGTCATCGGCATCCACCACTGTTCCTTCCCTCGACTTCATTTTGCCTTCAGGCAATTCAACCATGCCATATGACAAGTGATACAGTCGGTCTGACCAGCCATACCCAAGTTTTTTGAGAACTATGGCAAGTACCTGAAAATGATAGTTTTGCTCATTGCCAACAACATAAATATGTGAATCAAATTCAGATTCCTCATAGCGTTGATGAGCTGTTCCCACATCCTGGGTCATGTATACTGAGGTACCATCCGACCGTAAGAGTAGTTTCTGGTCGAGACCTTCCTCTTCCAGATTTGCCCAGACCGATCCATCCTCCTTCTGATAAAGTACCCCCTCATCGAGCCCCTTTAATATGAGCTCTTTTCCCAGCTTGTATGTTTCCGATTCATAATAAGTCTTATGAAAGCTAATGCCCAGTCGCTCATAGGTCTTTTTGAACCCATCATAAACCCATCCATTCATCATCTCCCACAGGGCCCTCACTTCAGGATCCTCAGCTTCCCATTTAAGCAACATTTCCCGTGCCTCAGCCAGTATAGGAGCTTCTGCTTCAGCTTCAGTTTTGGTTTTGCCCTCTTTTATGGCAGTTTCTACCTGAGCCTTGTAGATCTTATCGTACCGAACGTAATATTTTCCCACCAGGTGATCACCTTTAAGTCCGGATGATCCTGGGGTCTCACCTGCTCCCTCCTTCTGCCAGGAAAGCATGGATTTGCAGATATGTATACCCCGGTCGTTTACAAGATTAACTTTTAGCACCTGCTTTCCACTGGCTTCGAGGATCTTAGACACAGAATGCCCCAACAGATTGTTTCGAATGTGACCCAGATGTAGCGGTTTATTGGTATTTGGCGATGAATACTCTATCATCACCTTTGGGGCCGATGCGTGCACATCAGTTTTCCCATAACTTTCAGAACTCAACTCTAACTCCAGGAGCTGCTTCCAATATTTCTGATCTACCACCAGGTTAAGGAAGCCCTTCACCACGTTGTAATCAGATATAAGTTCGGATTTTTCACTAATAAACTGACCCATGGTTTCGCCTGTCAACTCTGGAGACAACCTTGAATGCCGTAGCAATGGAAAGACAACCACTGTGAAATCGCCTTTAAAATCGCGTCGGGTTTTCTGTACCTGGATGGCTCCCTCTTCCAGGGAGGCATTCCAAAAGGACTGAAATGCTTCCAGCGCCAGGGCCCTGATCAAATTTTCAATTCGCTGCATGTTAATCTAAAATGAAGCACAAAGATAAATAAAAAGATCCCCTAGCGAGCGCCAGAGGATCTTAAAACTAAACTAACCCTAAAACTAAATCTATGAAAAGAAATGTAGAATAAAAGAACGAAATTATCTAATTGATAATCAATAAGCTTTCTACACTTTTATAACGCGCAAATAATAAAAAAGTTGCGCTAAAACTTAAAAAAAAATCTAAAAAAATGTTAATATTTTTGCCTTACTTTAACCGTTAGACTCCCTTGGGAAGCCAAAGTTTAATATGTCTGCTAAATACCTTCATATCGTTTCTTTCAATATCCCATACCCTGCCGATTATGGAGGAGTGATCGATATTTTTTACAAAATAAAGGCCCTGAAAGATGCAGGAGTGCAGATTATACTTCACTGTTATGCTTATGGCCGCCAACCTTCCAAAGAACTTGAGGATCTTTGTTTCGAAGTTCATTATTATCGCCGGACTTCGGGAATAAAATACTTCCTCACTTCAGATCCATATATTGTTGCTACAAGAAATGCAAATACTATGCCAAAGAGTCTCCTGGGAGACTCTTTTCCGGTACTATTTGAAGGCCTGCATTCCACCGCCATGCTTGAAAGGTGCAAAGAAGCGAATAAAACGACCCTCGTCAGGGCACACAATATAGAGCATAACTACTATCAGTCTCTTTCCAGGATAGAGCGAAACCTGTTTAGAAAGTTATTTCTTAGTACTGAGGCCAGGAAACTTAAACGATACGAAGGCATATTAAACACTGCCGACCATATACTTTCCATTGCAAGGCATGAATCGAGCTATTTTGAAAGCAATTATGGAAATGCCCATTATATTCCTGCCTTTCATAAGTTTCAGGATGTGACCTCATTGGATGGATCTGGCACTTATATTCTTTATCACGGGAACCTGGGAGTGCCTGAAAACTCTGAGATGTTTCTAAAACTGGTCAGGACAACGCTTTCAAAAATCCGGATTCCCATCATTGTGGCCGGGAAAAACCCATCCGGACGCTTTATGAAGAAGCTGGCTCTTCATTCTCATATCCAGGTGGTTCCAAATCCATCAGATTCAGAACTGGATAAACTGGTTCACAATGCCCATATAAACTTGCTATATACAGCTCAGCCCACAGGAATTAAACTAAAACTTTTACATGCACTGTTTGCGGGTCGTCACTGCCTGGCTAATCCACACATGGTTGAAGGTACTGGATTAAGTGCACTTTGTACCATTTCAGAAGAAGGAAGAACATTGGCGCATTCCCTTGATAACCTGATGGAAAAGCCCTTCACCCTGGCCCAGATTGCAGAAAGAAAAAAGACCCTGATGGAATTCTCCAACAGGGCCAATGCCGAAAAGATCGTCAGGCTCTTGGATTAAGGTTCCCTTTGATCTTGTCGATCTGGTCTGTCCAGAATGGAGAAGATCAGAACAACCACAGCTGCTGCTGCTAAAACTACCATTAAGGATTTAAACATGCGGGAAATAAGATCTTCGATATCAACAATTTCCCAAATTCCCAGGATAGCGACAATACTAAAGAGCAGTACCAGCACCGATAGCGTATAAGCAATGATCTTTTTTACTCTCATCTTTATAGCTTTAGTTAAGAATTCAAATTACTGAATTATTCCATATTGTTCAAGAATCGGGCCAGATAATACAGGCTGCTAAACTCTTGACTTTGATTTGCTTGATGCAGAGTCCACCGGTTTTCTCCTTCTGAACTATTCAGCTTAATCTCTATAGCCCCTGACATATTCACCTCATAGCCCAAGCGTTCCAGGGCATTCCGGGTCCACTCATAGGGAACTCCCTTTTTCCCTTCCAATTGGATAGATCCCTTTAGGTGCGTGCTGTATTTAAAGCGCTTTGAAGCCAGATCGTATTTGATGCCTGACCGTTCGAAGAGGGTATTGAAAAGGCCTGATATTCCAAGGTCTTCAGGAGCTCCCTCCAGAATCTTTTCCTGGTGAATCACCCAAATTTTATCTGCATAATGCATGGCTGTATCCAGATCATGGGTTGAATAGACAACCGACTTCCCACTGTCCCTGAATCCTCCCAGAAGCTGAATGAGTTCGTTCTTATTGGGAATATCCAGAAATGCGGTGGGTTCGTCCAGCACCATCAAAGGGGTGTCCTGGGCCAATGCACGGGCAATCATGGTACGTTGTCTCTCTCCATCACTCAGATGTTCCAGTTTTCGTTCTGCGAAAGAGCTCAATCCCACCTCCATCAGAGATTTGTTAATAATTTCATTATCCTGGGCAGTGAGACGGCCCATAAAGCCAGTGAATGGCATACGGCCCAGTGAAACCAGTTCTCTTACTGATATAGATGGCATTTGAGCTAGATGAGAAGATACAAAACTCACCTTTCGGGCGCGGTCACGAAGGTCATAAGTGTCAAAGAGCGCACCATCCAGGTAACAGGCTCCCCGAATCAAGGGAATCAGTCCAAGCATGGACTTCAGCAGGGTGCTTTTCCCAGTGCCATTTCGGCCAATCAATGCCACCATCTCACCTGGGTGGACCGACAGGCTGATATCCTTCAGCAGAGCCTCCTTCTTTTGATAGCCTATGGCAAGGTTCTTTAATTCAATGATATGGTTCCCAACTTTTCCCAACATCAGATAGAGTGGGCTTTTCGATTAATAATCACCAGCCAGATCACCACAGGAATACCGATGAGCGAAGTCACTGCATTGATGGGAAGGATCCTTTCGGTTCCGGGCAGTTGTGATACAATATCACTGAAAACCATCACCACCATTCCAGTGAGCATGGTGGCAGGAAGTAAAATGCGATGATCTGAACGGTTAAACAGATAGCGAGCCATGTGTGGAACAGCAATTCCAATAAAGCCAATGGGTCCGCAAAACGCTGTAACGGTTCCTGCCAGGATGCTGGTTACTGCAAATATGATAATCCGGGTACGTCGAATCCTGATCCCAAGGGTGATTGCATACTCCTCGCCCAGCATAAGTCCATTAAGAATTTTCGAATAAGCAAATGTGAGAGCCAGGAGAGGTACGATGGCCCAGGCCATGATTTGCATTTGATTCCCGGTGACATTCCCCAGGCTTCCCATGCTCCAGATTACGAAAGATTTTAGGGCTGCAGCCTGACTGAAATACTGCATGATGCTGATGATGGCACCCAATCCACTTGAAAACATGATCCCCAAAATGAGAATGGTCATCACATCCTTGATCCTGAAAGAAACAAAAAGCAGCAAAAGCATCACAGTACCTGCTCCTATCCATGCTGCAATGGCCAGGCTCCAGGTGGCTACAATACCGGTAGCACCCACACCAAGTACAACCAGTGCTGCACCAAAACTGGCCCCTGAACTAATTCCCAGTACATAGGGTCCGGCCAGTGGGTTTCTGAAAAGTGTTTGCATTTGCAATCCGCATACTGGAAGTGCGGCTCCGACCATCAATGCTGTGACCAGCCGTGGAAGTCTGAATTTGTTCAGAATAATGAGCTGTTGATCGGAAAGCAATGAGGATCCAGCCAGGTGCCTGGCCATCTCCTTAAAAGTGATTGAAATGCTGCCCAGTCTTATATCAATCAGTGCCAGCAGCACAAGCAGCAGCAATAGCAAAGCCATAACAAGTAAACTACCGGAACGAAGTTTCACACCCTATTTCTTTAAATCCTCAACAACTTCTGCCAGCTTAAGTAAGTCTAGCTGTACTTGCTTATAATGGGCTTTTAGGGTGGAAGAGACGGCATCGGATTCCGGATGATTTGCCCGGACGATCAGGTCATTACGAAGCAGCACAAGCTTACCAATTACCTCATCAAACCGGTCTTCAGATAGTCCGTCTGTATAGTGCCTGTAGGAGAAACACTCCTGAAGCAGATCGAAAGCAAGTTTATTAATATCCTTCTTCAGGAGCCTGATGCTAGCCATGGATTATCGTGTTGATTGTATCCAAAAGTAAGGATTATTTCAATTGCCTGTAGTAAAACAGTTGATGATCTACCAATAAATCAGGATGAAACACTTGAATTAAATCGGCAAGCACCAGATCTGGACGAACTGTACCCGATTCCCAGTAATCGTTTCCGCCGGATAAATTTAGCCGTGCGTTGTTGTTAAAGATCATTCCGCTTTGGATAACCCCAAGCTCAGTAAACCGCTGATCGAAGTTATGCAATTCGTTCAGAGAAGTGGCAGCTCCAGGGTTAATCCATATTTGTGCCTTAACAGCCCTGACATAAACCGACTCAAGGTCCAGAGGCACAGCCTGGGCTGAATGGTTGTCTGCCCATAAATAGTCCCCGCCTGCATCCCGGATGAGCCTGGCAGCAAAACTTTCCCCCCCGGCCATATACCAGGTATCCTTCCATGGCAATCCGGTTAAAACCAAGGGCCTGTTCTGAATCGCTCTGGTAAGTGACCTATAAGAATTATAGGCAGAATCGATCTCAGAGAAAAAACGATCCGCATGCGCCTCCATGTCATAAAAGAGCGATAGAAACCTGATCCATTCAGCCTTCCCCAGAGGATGGGGTTCCAGATAGTCGCCACAAAAGACCACAGGAACGCTTAGTTCTGCCAGCTTTTGGGAGGTGGCCATCACGCTGCCATCCACTCCATACATAAACAGAACATCGGGCTGGAGCCCTACAATAGCCTCATAGTTAAGCCCCTGATCATATCCCACTTCCTTTACATCTCCATCTTCGATCCTATTTCTCAGAGAGGAATTATATATAAATCCTGTACCCGATACTCCTTTGATGGAAGTTCCTTTACCCAACTGGTCGATCATGGCTACATGGGTGGTGGAAAGGGTAACCACATTGCTTACTGGAGTTTGAATAAATGTCAGGTGGTCAAGGGAGTCCGGCACAAACGCTCTGTTCTTCGCAAGCACATAGGAGAAGGTTACCCCCTTACTGCTCTGCCAAGGATCAAACACATGCAGCAATTTGAAGGTACCATAATTGTCAACCTCAAAGCCAGAGGCATATCTGGCATAGGAGGACCCCTCCCCTTCACCAATGGTCGTTTCCATCTCAGAATTTCGATTGCAGCTGACCAGGATCATCCAAACCAAAACAGACCAAAGGACGCTCTTCATCGTGTGATAACAATTTTATGAACCTCCTGAAGCGGATTGCTTTGCAGCTGGACCACATAGATACCTTCAGTTAGGAAAGTTGTCTCTATCTGGTTTGATGCACTCTGATAGAGAATCCCTTCACGAACCAGAGCTCCGGAGAGCTTATAAATCTTATAGGAGATAGGATCATTTAAATCATAGGGTGCTGAAATATAAAGCCGGTCTCCCACCGGATTTGGGAAAAGCGTAAAGTGACCTCTGGATGGTTGGGTTTTTGGCTCCACTCCAATGGGGGTGTAACCTCCCAAAACCGTAACTCCTGTGTTGCCGGGGTCCAGCCAGGGTTTTAGGGAAGGTCCGCTCTCTCCATTAAAATCCCACGACATGCTAAAGCGGGTATAGTAGTCGTCATAATTAAAAGCCTGGTTATAGATTACGCGCTCCTTCTCATAGTCATAACCAATGGAATCTCCACAGGCAGCCACTCCGCCACTCAGGATGCCAATGACCCTCTGATCTGCGTTAAAAAGAGGGGAGCCGGAAGAGCCACCCTGGGTGGAGCCTTCATCCCACTTGAGTATCCACCAGAATGAGAAGTAATGATAATCATCCAGGTCGTTGTAGGGTACATCGGAAGGTTTGGTGGTTATAGTGGGTGCTTCATAATCGTTGGTGATTTTCTTTACATCTCCCCATGGATGGTGAAGGGTCGCAGTGGCGGTGGTCTGAAAATCGGATCGGTCCCAGCCTGCATAGTATACATCAAAATCGTCAGGGGGCGTGAGTGAGAGCTCTAACAGGCTAAAATCGATGCTGTCTCCCACCGTGATCAGTTCGGCCCCTGCAATGGACATGTTTAAGGGGCCATCGGACCCAAAACAGGTGGGACTCTCATAATTAAACTGGAATACCGTGCGATCGGCATAATACTGTTTGTTGATGCAATGCTCGGCAGTCAGAATATAGGGAGTGCCATCATAAGCACTGTTGTTTATCAGTACTCCCGAGCAATAGAGGGTTGTGGTATATACCCTGACCACCGATCGTTTTGTGAGTTGCCAGTCGGCTCCCTCTTCACAATTCACATCAAGCATACATGCCTGGGAGCATCCGAATTCTCCGGCAGGGCAGTTGGCCATTACGGAATTCTGTCCTGCATCTTTAAAGGCATGAGAAACAGATTCAACCCTGATCTCTCCATAATCGCTTATCTCAAAGGGAACCTGCATCTCAATAATCAACTCCTCTCCGGGCAGATGACCTACAGGCAGCACACCTGAAGATTTGTTGTTGCCCGAAGTTAATGCGCCCTTTATGTGGGTTTTATCCGGATTGTAGACAAACAGGCTAACTCCCTTCTCCAGCCTGTAGGAGTTAAATACCAAACCCAGGGAATGGGCTCCCGGTGAAACAATATGCACCCTCCATATTCTATAGCCTTCAAAGCTTTCCCAGCTGCCATGGGATTCAGGAGTGAGATCTACTCCCCTTTCCATTGCAAATTGATAAGACTTCAAAAAACCCGATTCACTGCTCTGGTTGGCAGATTCAATCTGCAAGGGATCCAATGGAGGCAATACATACATCACATCAGCAGCCTTCAGTTTGCTGCGATCTCCCATGGGACTCCCCGGAAATTGGAGCTGTCCCGCCAGAGGGCTTGTCCCCAAACCCAAAAGGATCAGCATTATCAACAAGCTGTATTTGTGCGTGACACCCATGATGCGCTTAAAAGTAGAGAATAAAAGCTAAAGGAGAAATATTTTTTACTTTTGTTTAAAAGCAAAACCAGATGACTCCAGAGCAGGCCAAAGCGAAGATTGACAAACTTAGAAAAAGACTTCAGCAACACAATTATAACTATTATGTGAAATCGGAACCAAGCATATCCGATTATGAGTATGATTTGATGATCAATGAGTTGCAGACTCTGGAAAAGAATTACCCCCAGTTTGATGATGAGAATTCACCCACAAGAAGGATCGGAAGTGATCTGAACCAGGAGTTTGAATCATTTACCCACAGCTACCCCATGCTTTCCCTTGGGAATACATACAATAAAGAGGAACTGCTGGAATTTGATGAAAGAGTCAAAAAGGGGATTGGATCGAATGTAAGTTACTTTTGCGAACTTAAATATGATGGGGTGGCTGTGGCATTGACCTACAAGAGGGTTCCCTGGCCAGGGCCCTGACCAGGGGAGACGGACAGCGGGGTGACGATGTAACCCGTAATATCAGAACCATCAGAAGTATTCCCTTCAACTTCAAGGATCGGAATATCCCGCAGAATTTGAGATCAGGGGTGAGGTAATCTTCCCCACAGAGGAGTTTGCCGCGATGAACAGGGAAAGGGAAGCCAATGGGGAACCTGCCTTTGCAAATCCCCGGAATGCAGCATCAGGTACACTAAAAATGCAGAATTCATCCATAGTTGCCAAACGACCACTGGACTGCCTTTTCTATTATATTCCCGGTGAGCAGCTTCTATTTCAGACCCATCATGAAAGACTTGAAGGTGCACAAAAGTGGGGATTTAAAGTCCCTCCATACAATAGACTGGCAGCTTCTATGGAGGAGGTATTCGAGTTCATCGATCAATGGGAAAAAGGAAGAGAAAATTTGCCTTTTGAAATAGATGGCGTGGTAATTAAGGTAGATTCCATACACCTGCAAAAGCAACTTGGATTTACGGCAAAAAATCCACGATGGGCCATCTCCTACAAATTCCAGGCAGAACAGGCGCTTTCCAGGCTAAACAGCATCGATTTTCAGGTGGGAAGAACAGGAGCTGTTACGCCTGTGGCTAACCTGAATCCGGTGCAATTGGCCGGTACTACTGTAAAACGGGCCTCCCTCCACAATGCAGACCAGATTGAGCTGCTTGATATCCGTTTGGGTGATTTTGTCTATGTGGAGAAGGGGGGCGAGATCATCCCAAAAATAGTGGGTGTGGCCAAAGAGAAGAGGGAAGCTACCAGCATCCCCTTTCATTTTATAACCCGCTGTCCCGAATGCAATACCCAATTGGTGAGGAAGGAAGATGAAGCAGCTCACTATTGTCCCAATGTCGATGGTTGTCCTCCCCAGATAAAAGGAAGGATAGAGCACTTTATAGGGAGAAAATGTATGGATATTCATGCAGCTGAAGCCACCATTGACCAGCTTTTTAAAGGAGGACTGGTAAAAAATGTGGCCGATCTTTACAATCTGGATTACGATGCCATTTTAGGACTTGAGCGATTTGGCGATAAGTCTGCCCGAAACCTGATAGAGAGCATTGAAGCATCAAAACAGATTCCCTTTCCACGCGTGCTTTTTGCCTTGGGAATCAGATATGTGGGAGAGACAGTGGCTAAAAAGCTGGCTGAATCATTCCTTAGCCTGGATAAGCTGATGGAGGCGGATATTCAGACCCTTGAGGAGGTGGATGAAATTGGGGAAAGAATTGCTGAATCGTTAATCAACTATTTCGGTGATCCCCGGAATCGGATGATGATTCAAAATCTGCGGGACAAGGGCTTGCAGTTTGAGATGGAGGCTGGTCCGGCGAAGTTAAGTGAGAACCTGAGTGGTAAATCATTTGTGATCTCCGGCGTTTTTGAGAACCACTCCAGAGATGAACTCAAAGCACTTATTGATCAACATGGTGGGAAAAACACCGGTTCAATTAGTAAAAAGACTGATTACCTTGTGGCAGGTGCCAACATGGGGCCCAGCAAGTATGAGAAAGCCCAAAAATTGGATATTCCCATCCTGTCGGAAGAGGAGTTTCTATCCATGCTATCCTAGCCCTGTAATCCATTTTTAATTGTATTTTTGTTTCAGCAATGGCCGGAATAAAAGAGAATATTGGCAAAAGAGTTCTGAAAAAGAAGTTAAAAAACTTTGAACGCTTCAGACACGTTCATAATTTTGAAACTGCTAAATCAGCTGTGATCCTGTTTGATACGACCGATCCAGACTCTTTCCCAGCCATCAAGGATTTTCGAAAGTTTCTGGAATCGAAAGGCATTAAATGTGCTATATTCGGCTACGTCCAGCAAAAGGAAATACCTCAGGAAATACTCTTTCTGAAGAACTATTCATTTATCAGCAAACGTGATTTGAATTGGTACCTGAAACCCACAGGAGAGGTCGTTGACTTGTTCTATTCTTTGAATCCCGATATACTCTTTGACTTTACAAAGGAGATCACCCTTGAATTGCAGTTTCTGGTGCAGCTTTCCAAGGCACAGTTCAAGATCGGGTGTTATACAGAGGAAGAGAATGACTATGACCTGATGATCAATCTGACTCATCAAGATGATGCAGCTTACCTTAGCGAACAATTCAAGCACTATGTATCCATGTTAAATCCTTCAATTTAAGATACTTAATGGCTATTTCAGATCAATACAGAGGAACAGGTGTTGCCATGATAACACCTTTTAACAGAATGGGGAGATTGACTTTAACAGCCTTTCTGTGCTGGCAGATAAGTTAATCAACAATGGAATTAACTACCTGGTTGTACTGGGAACAACGGCCGAAACCCCTACCCTGTCTCCCAAGGAGAAAGCCGATGTAGTTAGCTGCGTGGTAGAAGCCTGTGGTGGAAGGGTGCCGATTATGGTAGGAGCAGGAGGGAATGACACAAGATCAGTGGTAGAACTGGTGAAATCTATGAAAATACCCGGAGTGGATGGTTTATTGAGTGTAGCTCCTTACTATAACAAACCTACACAGGAAGGAATTTATCAGCATTTTGCAGCCATCGCAGCAGTCGCAGAGCTGCCGGTGATGCTATACAATGTTCCGGGACGAACCAGTTCAAATATGACATCAAACACCATGCTTCGCCTGGCTCATGATTTCGTTGGAACCATTGTGGCTGTAAAAGAAGCCTCCGGAAATTTTGAACAGCTAATGGATATGCTTAGAGACAGACCAGACAATTTCCTGGTGGTGTCAGGAGATGATTCCATCACCCTTCCTATGATCTCAGCCGGCGGGGATGGAGTGGTCAGCGTGATTGGGAATGCATACCCCTCCTTAATGTCTACAATGGCTGAAGCTGCTTTGTCGGGGGATTATGAGCAGGCTCGTTTAGTTCACTACAGGCTATTTCCCATGATGAAAGCCATTTTCAAAGAGGGAAATCCTGCAGGTGTAAAAGCCTCCATGGAGATCCAGGGTTGGATTGAAAATGTGCTTCGATTGCCCCTGATTGGAGCGACAAGCAGTTTATATCAGGAAATAACTGAGCTGGATCGTCAGCTACACTTGTAATCAGGCAGACCCACCGGGCTTGCCGTGGCAATTCTTATATTTCTTTCCACTTCCACATGGACAGGGTTCATTTCGACCTACTTTCTTTTCTACCCTGACAGGCTGTTGAGCTTGCGAACGGCCATCCTTGGCTTTTCCACCACCGGAGGGATCGTTGTAGCTGGTCATTTCATCCTTATTGGCCTCAAATTTACTTAGATCCATCCTCTTGGGAGCTTCAGCACGTTTCACGCTGTTGGGATCACGAAGTGGAATATGTGCCTTCATAAGTGTGGATACCACATCCTTGTTCACCTTGTCGATCATCGCAGTGAAAAGCTCAAATGCCTCAAATTTATAGATCAAGAGGGGATCCTTCTGCTCATACTGTGCATTTCGCACCGATTGGCGCAGGTCATCCAGTTCTCGCAGGTGCTCCTGCCATGACTGATCAATGGTGGCCAGAATGATGCTTTTTTCATAGGATCTGACCAGCTCTTTACCCTCTGATACATGGCATTTCTCCAGATTAGCCAGAACCTGGAATACCCGTGTTCCATCCGACACAGGTACCACAATGTTTTCATAAACCTGACGCTGATGTTCATACACCTGGTTTATGACAGGCATGGCCTGTTCTGAGATACTCTCCTGTTTGCGCTTATAGGCCTCCAGTAAAATTTCATAAATATTTTCTACCAGCTCATTGCTGTTCATGCGCTTGAAATCCTCTTCAGAGACAGGAGACTCGATAGAGAAATAGCGTATGAGTTCCAGCTTGAATCCACCGTAATCGCCAATGCTATGGTATGAGTTTACAATGCTCTCGGTGACGTCATACATCATATTGGCAATGTCGAGACCAATACGCTCTCCAAATAGGGCATGTTTTCTTCGCTTGTAGATCACCTCCCTCTGGGAATTCATCACATCGTCATACTCCAGCAGATTCTTCCGGATCCCGAAGTTGTTCTCTTCCACTTTTTTCTGGGCCCTTTCAATGGATTTGGTGATCATGGAGTGCTGAATCACTTCACCCTCTTTCAATCCCAATTTATCCATCATCCCGGCAATGCGGTCCGAACCGAAGAGGCGCATCAGATCATCTTCCAGAGAGACATAAAACTGGGATGATCCGGGATCACCCTGTCTACCCGAACGTCCACGCAACTGGCGATCCACCCGTCTTGATTCGTGTCGTTCTGTCCCTATGATGGCCAGTCCCCCGTCGGCTTTTACCTGATCGGAAAGCTTGATGTCGGTTCCCCTACCAGCCATGTTGGTGGCAATGGTCACTGTTCCAGCCTTACCGGCCTGCGCCACCACTTCAGCTTCGCGCTGGTGTAATTTTGCATTCAGCACATTGTGATTGATCTTACGGATATTAAGCATCTTAGAGAGAAGCTCAGAGACCTCTACGGTGGTTGTTCCCACAAGGGAAGGTCGGCCAGCCTTGTTGAGTCGAACAAGCTCATCAATCACTGCATTGTATTTTTCACGCTTGGTTTTATAAACAAGATCTTCCCGGTCGTCACGTACGATGGGACGGTTGGTGGGAATAACCATCACATCAAGCTTATAGATATCCCATAATTCTCCAGCTTCAGTTTCTGCGGTACCGGTCATACCGGCCAGCTTATGGTACATTCTGAAATAGTTCTGAAGTGTAATGGTGGCCCAGGTCTGGGTGGCTGCCTCTACCTTTACATTTTCTTTGGCTTCGATAGCCTGGTGCAATCCGTCGCTGTACCTTCTCCCCTCCATGATCCGGCCTGTCTGCTCATCCACAATTTTCACCTTATTGTCCATGACCACATACTCATTCTCCTTCTCAAACATGGAGTAGGCTTTCAGTAGCTGGTTAACCGTATGGATCCGCTCCGATTTTACAGCATAATCCTGGAGCATTTTGTCCTTAATCTCCAGTTTCTTCTTATCTGTCATATCAGACTTTTCGATCTCCGCTACTTCCGACCCGATATCAGGCATAATAAAAAATGCCGGATCATCAGAATCGCCGGTGATCAGGTCGATGCCCTTCTCAGTCAATTCCACTGAATTCATTTTCTCCTCAATGATGAAGAAGAGATCGTCTGTGACCAGGTGCATGTTCTTGGATTGCTCCTGCATATAATGATTCTCGGTCTTGAGCATCAGAGACTTATTGCCTTCTTCGCTCAATAGCTTAATCAGGGGCTTATATTTGGGAAATCCCTTGTGCGCCTGAAGCAATTTAAATCCGGCTTTCTCTGTATCTCCCTCAGCCAGTAATTTGCGTGCTTCTGTAAATATACCATTGACCAGGTTTCGCTGTGTACTCACCAAGCGCTCTACTTTGGGTTTATAGGATTCAAATTCCTGGTTGTCGCCCTTGGGCACAGGACCAGAAATAATCAATGGAGTTCTGGCATCATCAACCAGTACAGAATCCACCTCATCCACAATGGCATAGTTGTGCTTTCGCTGAACCAGCTCACCTGGTGTATGCGCCATATTGTCACGCAGATAATCAAAACCAAACTCGTTATTGGTTCCAAAGGTAATATCGCTGTTGTATGCCTTCCTTCTTGCTTCAGAATTAGGCTGGTGCTTATCGATACAGTCCACGGTAAGTCCGTGGAATTCATAGATGGGCCCCATCCATTCTGAATCTCGTTTGGCCAGGTAGTCGTTAACTGTCACTAAATGAACACCCTTACCGGTCAATGCATTTAGAAATACAGGCAGGGTTGCCACCAGGGTTTTTCCTTCACCGGTTGCCATTTCGGCAATCTTTCCGCTATGCAGGGCTACTCCACCAATAAGCTGCACATCGTAGTGCACCATATCCCAGGTGATCTCATTTCCACCCGCCATCCATCTGTTTTGCCAGATCGCTTTATCACCTTTGATCTCCACCGAATCTCGTGAAGCTGCCAGTGTCCTGTCGTACTCCCTGGCCACAACTTCAATCTCTTCATTCTCTTTGAATCGTTTGGCGGTTTCTTTAATGACTGAAAACGCTTCAGGAAGGATCTCATTCAGAATTACCTCATACTTCTCATCAATCTCCTCATCCAGGCTATCAATCTCTTTATAGATAGCTTCTTTTTCCGTAACAGGAAATTCTGGATCTTCAGCTTTTGCTTTGAGTTCACTAAGGGTGCTTTTCTCCTTTTCGACATATTCGGCCACCCTGACTTTAAGTGCTTCAGAACGCTCACGAAGCTCGTCATTACTTATTCCCTCTATGGTTTTGTAAGCCTCCTTGATCTTATCCACATAAGGCATCACCTCACGCATATCCCTGTCTGCCTTATTGCCAAGAAACTTTCCTATGATCTTTCCAACATCCATGATCCGATGTGATTATATTGTTATTAATTGCGATTTTGAAAGGACAAATTTACCCTTTTTATCGGTCTTGATCTTTCAAATAATGTACCAATCTGAAAAAAGTGCGAAATTGGCAGGTCGATGTATCTAAATGGGGTATCTATTCTGGTGTATATAAACGTTGCTGCGCAACTATTTATATGCACCTAGTCTAAATACCCCATTTGGTATGATATTCCTGCTGGTGCAGGAAGAGGCTTAGTTTTATGCTTCGGCGGTATCGGCTCCGTTGCCGCGCATGGACATGATATCGCGGTCGAACATATATAGGTTATTCTTACCCAGCAGGTTAAGCTTATCAATGATGGCCTTCACGAAGCTTCTTCTTCAATCTGTTCTGTTACAAACCATTGAATCCAGTTCTGAGTGGTATAGTCATTTTCTGCAATACAGACCGCCACAATTTCATTGATGGAACCCGATATGTATTGTTCATGGGCAAGCACCTGGTCAAACAGGGTAAATACATCACCAAAATCGGTGGGAGGAGTCTCAATCCCCGGAATAACAGCGATTCCATCCCTGTCATTCACATATTTTACAAGTTTTAGCATATGGACTCTCTCCTCCTCAGCCTGGGCATAAAGCCAGTTTGAAACACCTTCAAAGCCTTTATTCTCAGCCCATGAGGCCATTGACAAATAGAGCTGGGATGAATAATCTTCTTTCTCAATCTGGACATTGAGTATTTCTTCTACTTTTTTTGGAAGCATAATATTTAAGTTAATGGTTAATATTTAACAAGTTAATGGTTAATAGTTATTGGTTAATGTTAAACAGTTAATGGGTTAGGAGTTAGGGAGTTATTAACCACTACCCTTCTACCTTCTACCTTCTACCTTCTACCCTTCTACCCTTCTACCTTCTACCTTTCTTACATATTTTCGATGATGGCAGTACCAAATTCTGAACATTTCAGTTCTGTGGGATTGTCCATTAATCTGGCAAAATCATAAGTCACTTTCTTATCTAAAATGGCCTTCTGCAATCCCGCTATAATCATGTTGGCTGCTTCATCCCAACCCATGTACTGTAGCATCATCACTCCTGAAAGTATAACAGATCCTGGGTTTACCTTATCCAGGCCGGCATACTTTGGAGCTGTTCCGTGGGTAGCCTCAAAAATGGCATGCCCGGTCTCATAATTAATATTGGCTCCGGGAGCAATGCCAATTCCGCCTACAATGGCAGCCAAGGCATCTGAGATATAGTCCCCGTTAAGATTCATGGTGGCGATCACCGAATATTCGGCTGGTCTGGTGAGAATTTGCTGCAGGAAAGCATCTGCAATCACATCTTTTATAAGAATTTTGCCAGCCTTCAGTGCAGCATCCTGTGCCTCATTGGCTTTATCTTTGCCTTCTTTCTCGGCAATCCGATCGTACTGGTTCCAGGTAAAGACCTGACCTCCGAACTCCTCTTCGGCAAGTTCATATCCCCACTGCTTAAATTGCCCTTCGGTATACTTCATGATGTTTCCTTTGTGCACCAGTGTAACAGAAGGCTGGTTGTTTCTGACTGCATACTGGATAGCAGCCCTGACAAGACGATCTGTGCCCTCTTTGGAGATTGGTTTGATCCCAATTGAGGCTGACTCGGGGAAGCGAATGGTGGAAACTCCCATCTCTTCTAGTAGGAATTTTTTCACTTTCTCGCCCTCTTCGGTGCCGGTCATCCACTCAATACCCGCGTAGATATCTTCCGAATTTTCTCTGAAAATTACCATATCGGTGGTTGTAGGATCTTTTACCGGAGAGGGAACTCCCTTGTAATATTTTACAGGTCGCAGGCATACATATAGATCGAGTATCTGCCTGAGCGCCACATTCAGAGATCTGATACCCCCTCCTACCGGAGTGGTAAGTGGTCCTTTAATGGCTACCAGATGCTCATGAATAATATCCAGTGTTTCTTCTGGCAACCATTTCCCGGTCTGGTTGAAAGCTTTTTCCCCGGCCAGTACTTCCTTCCAGATAATTTTCTTTTTGCCACTGTAGGCTTTTTCAACTGCTGCATCCAATACCCTCACTGAAGATGCCCAAATATCGGGTCCGGTTCCGTCGCCTTCGATAAAGGGAACAATGGGGAAATCAGGTACAGTTATTTTTCCTAGTTCATTGGTAATTTTTTCTCCGTTCATATCGTTAATTTTGATTGTGTTTCATGTATTAGAATACAATTTTTTCTCAGGAATGTTCAATCATCAAAATCGAGACTAAAGCGATTCTTTAACTGGCCCAGTTCAGGATTCTTTTTTATTAATGCTTCGAGCTTATCCTGTTCTGTATAGATTCTCTTTCCATTTTTCTCCACCTCAGCTACCTCAGTGAGGATCTCAACGTTGCTGAAGCCAGTGGTACTTTGTATGGACTGGGTTAAATCTGATTTAATATTCTTTACAAAATTCTCCTTTTGCGCTTCACTGTTAAGCAGGACCATGATGGTTCCGTTACTTTTTACTACCGGTCTGTTATTTACCAGGGTACTGTGAAGGCGCGGCTTGCTCTTTGCAAGCGATTCTGCAAAAACGTTCCATGCCTTAATGATGGCATCTGGATCCACTTCTTGGTCTTTTGCTTCTGGCTCAAGGGTTTGGGGATCGTCTTTAATCTCTTCCCTGACCGGGGTCTCTTTCTGCGGAGCTTTTCCTTTTAGTGAATCTTTTATGGAAATGCCAGGTTTCATAACCATACCGCTCAATCCATTGGAACTCGTGTCAGTCGACTCCTTTGCCTCTGGTTGTAAAGGTTTTGGCACCTCTTCAGGTACAGCTTGGGTCGCTTTCTCGATGGGCGCAGGTCTGGTTTGAATTTTGGGGACTTCTGCCTGAACAGCTTCAGTTACCTGTTTTTTTTTTTGATCCTCGGAGAGGTTTGCCATCTTTACAAGGGCCAATTCAATGGTAAGTCGTTGGTTTCGGCTGGATCTGAACTGAATGTCTGCCTGGTTACAAATATCTAAACCCGCATAAAGGAAATGAAGCGAAACTTCCTTTGATTGTTTTAAGTATTTCTCCTTGATCCCGGCTCCTACCTCCATAAGCGTAATCGTCTCCGGATTTTTGCAGACCATCAGGTCTCGCAAATGAGCTGAGTACCCATTGATAAAATTCCTGGAATCAAAGCCTTTATTCAGGACTTCATTAAACAGCAACAGGGCTGATGCCACATCTCCCTCAAGGAGCGCAAAAGTAAGCCTGAAAAAATATTCATAATCCAGGATATTCAGGTTATTAATGACATCCTGGTAAGTAATTTTTTTTCCTGAAAAACTGACAACCTGATCAAATATGGAGAGTGCATCCCTCATGGCACCATCAGCTTTCAGGGCAACCATGTGTAAAGCGTCCTCTTCATATTCCAGGGATTCCCTGCTTGCAATCTCGGCCAGATAGGTAACAGCATCTTCTACCCTGATTCGATTGAAATCAAATATCTGGCACCTTGATAAGATCGTAGGAATAATCTTGTGCCTCTCTGTGGTAGCAAGCACAAAAATGGCATGTGCGGGAGGTTCTTCAAGGGTTTTAAGGAAGGCATTAAATGCGGCCTGGGATAGCATGTGCACTTCATCTATGATATAGATGCTATAAGAACCGATCTGTGGGGGAATTCTGACCTGCTCGGTTAAAGTGCGGATGTCATCCACTGAGTTATTGGAGGCTGCGTCCAACTCATGAATACTGTAGGACCTGTTTTCATTGAATGACCTGCAGGATTCACATTCTCCACACGCTTCTCCCTTTTCTGTGATGTTAAAACAGTTGATGGTCCTGGCAAAAATCCGTGCACAGGTTGTTTTTCCCACTCCCCTTGGACCACTGAAAAGATAAGCATGCCCCAGGTGGTTATTTAATATGGAATTTCTTAAGGTGGTGGTAATGGAAGCCTGGCCAACCACATCATTAAAACTTGTTGGTCTGTACTTCCGGGCCGATACAATAAATTTGTCCATTTTCAAGCGCTAAGATAGCAACTTAAGGGGAAAGTATAAAGGGGAAAGTAGAAAGTGGAAAGTAGAAAGTGGAAAGTAGAAAGTGGAACCGAGGCGAAGCCGAGCTCGGTGAGGCCGAAGGCCGAGACAAAGGATAAAGTAGAAAGGGAAAAGGGGAAAGTGGAAAGTATAATGGAAAAAGTGCTGAGATGAGGGATAAAAGTCGCTAGTTTCTTTGCTGTTAATCAAAAACTTCATACTTTTGCAGTCGATTTTTTAATAACTAAATTTTTATACATGTTGAACCAATACGAGACCGTTTTCATTTGTACTCCCGTTTTGTCTGAAGCTCAGATGAAGGAAGCGGTTAGCAAATTCAAAAAGGTGATCACCGATAATAAAGGTGAAATCGTCTATGAAGAAGATTGGGGCCTTAAAAAACTGGCCTATCCCATTCAGAAGAAATCTACTGGCTTTTACCACCTGATCGAGTTCAGGGCTGAGCCTGACTTAATTGCCAAACTTGAAACTGAGTACCGCAGGGATGAACGAATCATCCGGTTCCTGACCATGAAGATGGAAAAATATGCGGTGGTTTACGCAGAGAAAAAAAGAGCAAGAAAATCAGCAGAACAAAGTCAATCCATGGAAAAAAAGCAGGAGGGTGAATAATGGCACAAGATAATTCAGAAATCAGATATTTAACTCCACCAACGGTAGAGATAAAGAAGAAGAAGTATTGCAGGTTCAGAAAGAACCGCATTAAATACATTGATTACAAAGACCCCGAGTTCCTGAAGAAGTTCCTGAATGAGCAGGGTAAGATCCTTCCGAGGCGTCTGACCGGTACCTCACTGAAGTACCAGAGAAAAATAGCAGTAGCCATAAAGAGGTCTAGGCACCTGGCTATGCTTCCTTATGTAACTGATATGTTAAAGTAATAGGAGGAACTTGAAATGAATGTGATCTTAAAACATGATATGCCCAACATTGGACATAAGGATGATATCGTTCTTGTAAAGGACGGATATGCAAGGAACTACCTGATTCCTAAGGGATATGCTATAAATGCAACAGCTCAGGCCAAAAAGGTGCATGAAGAGATTCTTCGCCAGCGCGCTCACAAGGAGGCACAACTGAAGGATGCGGCTCTTGCCATGGCAGAAAAGCTGAAAGAAGTATCTCTTTCCATTGGAGCCAAAACCAGTACCAAAGGGAAAATATTCGGTTCTGTAAATACCATTCAGATTGCTGAAGCTCTCATTGAAAAGGGATTTGAAGTAGAGAGAAAGAACATCTCTATTAAGGATGACCTGATCAAAGAGATTGGTAGTTATTCAGCCACTGTAAAACTTCATAAGGAAGTACTTGTTGACATTCCTTTTGATATTGTATCCGAATAAGACATCAATAGTTTAAAAAAGAAGTGAGTGTCTCAGATGAGCACTCACTTTTTTTATTGCAGCTTGCGAAGTTTAATAAGCCGGGAGTTGACCATTTTACTTATGTTCACTGTAATCTTGTACATTACCGGAACGATCACCAGGGTGAGAAAAGTGGCAAAGGTAAGCCCAAATATCACCGTCCATGAAATGGGTCCCCAGAAAACCACCATGTCCCCCCCGAAATAGATGTTCGGCTTAAACTCCCTAAGCAAACCTCCAAAATCGATATTGAGTCCAACGGCAAGTGGAATTAAACCAAGTACTGTGGTAATGGCTGTAAGCAGAACGGGGCGCAGTCTGGTTCGACCCCCTTCAACTATACAATCCACCGACACAGAAACAGGCAAAAATTCTCCTTCCCGCAATCCCATCTCCCTTCGCCTCTTCTGCTTGAGTAGTTCAATGTAATCAATCAGTACAATGGCATTGTTCACTACAATTCCAGCCAGGGATACAATTCCAATACCCATCATTACGACCACAAAATCCATCTTAAAGGTAGCTATTCCGCCAAATACACCTATGGTACTGAACAAGACACTGGCCATGATGATGGCTGGCTTCACCAGGGAATTAAACTGGGTCACCAAAATCACCAAAATCAACAATACAGCGATCAAAAGTGCATTGGTAAGGAATTTCATGGATTCCATTTGCTCCTGCTGTTCACCTGAGAACGCAAATTCATATCCTTCAGGAAGCTCATAACCCGACATCAAATCGGCAAGTTGGGCATTGATTCGTGTGGCATTATAGCCCTCAATCACATTGGAAGAGAGGGTGATCACCCTGTTCAGATCTTTCCGTTGCACCGAGCCATAGGTACTTCGATATTCCACATCGGCTATGGCAGAGAGGGGTATTTGAATGGTCTGCCCATTGTCCACATAGCTTATGGGCATGTTTAGCAGTGAAGAAGAGTTGTACCGGTACTCCTCTTTTAATCTCATGTTTATGGGGTACTCCTCCTCTCCTACTTTAAAATCGGATACCTCTCTTCCAAAAAGAGCGGTTCGCAGGGTGTTGGCTACCAGGTAAGTGGAGAGCCCATATCTCCGAAGTTTATCCCTGTCAAGGCTTACAAGAAGTTCAGGTTTTCCCACATCCAGATCCATGGTCAGCCCTTCAATCCCTTCAATTCCCGAGTTGTCGATATGATTTAGTATGGAATCTGTCAATAGGATCAATCCTTCAAAATCCTCCCCTATTATTTCCAGGCTGATGGGGTCTCCTGCGGGTGGTCCCGATTCGTCTTTCTCAATGGATAGGATCACACCCGGGTACTTGTAGAGTAACTGGTCACTCATTTGCCGCATGATATCGGAAGTAACGATTCCTTTGCGAAACTCATACTCCACAAAGGATACTGTGGTAAGTGCCTTGTGGGCTACATTTCCCGATTCGAACTGATCATTTCCCACACCCACAGTGGTCAGCACAGATTTTATAATATTGCGATGGGGCTCAATGATGGTGGATATGTCCTTTTCTAACTCATACACGAATGTATTGGTGGCAGTTACATCTGTTCCAATAGGCATTTCTGTAATCACATTGATATACGCGGGTTCATTCTCAGGAAAAAAGGTGACATTCACATCCCGCATGGAGAAAAATCCAATGGCGAAAACCAGGAGGAATATGGTCCCGATAAAGAAAAATATGGGGTTGTATCTTCTGAGTGCAAATTTCAACACCTTCAGGTAGAAGTTTTCAAGCCACAAAAGGAATACATTCTGGAACCACTGTTCGGCTTTGCGAAAGAAAGCTGCGTTTAACAGCCCGATCACGCCAAAAATCATGGCCAGCGATCCCATCACATTTCTATCCCCCAAATAAAAGAGAACCCCAAGAACTATTAGGATACCCGATATAATTAATCCCCTCTTCACATTGGGCATGTTGTTCTTGCGATCGGGACCTACCCGGATGAAAGTTGCTGAAAAGACCGGTACAATAATCAGGGCCACAAATAGTGATGAGGTTAATACGATGATCAGGGTAATGGGGAGATTTTTCATAAACTCCCCGGTGATGCCTCCCCAGAAGGCCAGGGGAAGAAATGCGGCTATTGTAGTGGATGTGGATGTGATGATGGGGTATGCAATTTCACCCACTGCCAGCCGGGCCGCTTCAAAGGGTTCCTTGCCCTTATCCACATACCTGTATATATTCTCCACCACCACAATGGCATTGTCGACCAGCAATCCCAGGGCGAGAATCAGGGAAAAAAGGACAATCAGGTTGATTTTGTATCCCAGCGATGCAAGAATAATAAATGAAAGAAACATGGACATGGGAATGGCCAGGCCCACAAAAAGGGCATTGCGTGTACCCAGAAAATAGAATAGCACAAGAATGACGAAAATCACCCCCATGATCATGCTATTCTCAAGGTTACTGAGTTGCATGCGAATCGTTTCAGACTGATCGTTGGTTAAGGTCACACTCATATCTGCTGGGATGGCTCCTGAGGCTTTGGCCTGATCAAGGATCGCAAATATATTATCGGTGGCAGCAAGCAGGTTTTCTCCGCTCTTTTTGATTACCTGAACACTTACCACAGGCTGGTCATTGAGCCTGGTATAGGTTTGAGGTTCCTCATATCCATCAATCACATCGGCCACATCACTCAAATAGACTACTACCTGACCCTCACGTTTGATGATAATCCCCTCCAGGTCTTCCATCGAGTCAAATTCACCCACAGTCCTCACCGACCTTCGCGTATCTCCAAGCTTAATCTCCCCTCCGGAAATAGAGACATTTTCCTGAGCTATGGCAAATTCTATATCATCAAAGGTTAGCTCATAAGCCTCTAGCTTCAGCAGATCCACATTGATTTTTATTTCACGGTCATCCACGCCTCTGATCTCCACCTTGGAGATCTCCGGAATGGCCTCTATCTTGTCTTCAAGGTACTCCCCATAATCCTTTAGCTCCTCTATGCTGAAATCTCCGGACAGATTGATATTGATAATCGGGAACTCAGAAAAATCGATGTCTTCAACAAATGGATCCTGTAATAAATCATTTGGGAGTTCGCTTTTGGATTTGTCAACTGCATCCTTGACATCCTGCAGGGCTACTTTTATATCCACATCGGTATTAAACTCCACAAAAATCAGGGAAGCATCCTGAGTAGAAGTGGAAGTGATCTCTTTCACTCCTTTCACTGTCTCTACCTCTTTTTCAATGGGCCTGGTGATCAGGTTTTCAATATCCAGTGGAGGGTTTCCCGGATAGACGGTCCTTACCAGCACAGTGGGCAGGACAATCTCGGGAAATAGTTCTTTGGGTAAACTTTTGTACGAAAGAATTCCAAACAGGATGATAACTCCAGTCAACAGGAATATGGTATTTCGGTTTTTAAGGGCAAGGGTTGAGAGTTTGAATTCCCGTTCTTTCTTCTTTTCCATGACTTCCAATCTATATATTATTAACCTTCAATGGAGTCCCGTCTGAGACCAGGTTATATCCTTTGATGATAACGGCATCACCGGCTTTGATTCCATCGACAATCATGGTTTGATCCTGTACCGTAATCCCCCGCTCTACATACACCTTTTTCGCTACATTCCCCCCCCCTCAGCTATAGATAAAAACAGGAATGTGCCTTTAAAGTCTTCTTTAAGGATGATGGTAGGTACCACCATTGCATTATTTTCTGAATAATCGGTTATTCTTACAGTGGTGAGCATATTAGGCTTCAATCGCTCGTCTTTGTTATCAAGAATAACTTCAAGGGTAAAGGTCCTGGTTACCCGATCAATCACCTCCCCCAGTCGGCTAATACCAGCCGTTAGTATCATGTCGGGATAAGAGGCAAATCTGAGCTCCACCTTATCGTTTTCTTTTATGCTGTTAAGGTATGATTCTGAAACTCGGGCAGAAACCCGCATGGTTCGCAGGTTAACAAGACGTAAAAGCTGCATGCCTGGTGCTGCAATTTCTCCCTGCCTGACCATGATGTCATCTACAATGCCATTAAATGGGGCCCTAACCTGGGCCATTTCAAGTTGTTTCTCAAGCGTGGCCAGCCGTGCTTCAAGAGATTCCTTCCCATTTTTCACTTCCAGGTACTGGATCTCACTGCCTATGTTTTGCTCCCACAAATCTTTCTGCTTTTCATACAAGCGGGTAGCCAGTTCAAGGTTCGTTTTTACTTCTTCAATGGTTTTTTCAGTCACATCGGTATTGAGCTTAATAAGCAACGCTCCTTTTCTTACTCTGGCGCCCCTTTCTACAAGAATATTATCTATCTGGCCATTGATTTCGGGACTAATAAAAGCATCCTGAACGGCTTCCATAAAGCCTGTCACCTCAAAATGACGAGCGAATTTTTCTGAATTCAATTGTTTTACTTCCACCACCAATGAAGATTCGGGTTTTTGAGGTGATACTTCCTCTCCCAGCTCACTTTCAAGCGTACTTATCTTTTGAGTATAGTCGTTCACCTTCTTCTTATAATTTTCTATTTCAGCTTTTTTACTGTCAGTTCCGCCTGGGGAACATGAAACCAGAATGGCCAGCAGGGCAATTATTAGATGTTGTTTCATCGTTATCTTTTTTAAATTTTGTTCATTAATACGTCTATTCTTATTTTTGCATTCAGCACTTCCACCATGGTGGAAGTATAGGTGCTCAGAACAGACAGAAACTGATCATTTACCTGGGTAAGCTCCAGACTGGAAACCAATCCTTCATCATATTTCTTTTTTGTAACCCTGGTGATTTTTCTAGCCAGCTCCAGATTCTTTTCTATACTTCGATATTTCGCCAGTGCATTGGCGAAATCGTACTTGGCCTGGATAAATTCTACCTGAATCCCCTCTTCGGCAAAATCCTTACTGTTTTGGGCCTGCTCATAAGCGATTCGCTTTTGTGATACCCCAGCCTTTCGGAATCCACTGCTAAATATGGGGACATTGAAAGAGAGTCCAACCAATGAGGCCTGATACCAATCCTGATCCGAATTGAAAAAGCTGAATTCATCACGCTGGGCTGAAAAGTCGAGTGAGTAAAAAGCCGAAAGGGAGGGCATGTATTCTGTTCGCTTTAACTTCATATCCATATATGCCAGTTGCTCTTGCTCAGAAAGAATCTTATAATCAAGGTTTTCCTCAAGAACCAGATCAGCCTGCAGGGCTGCTTCATAATCGATCCTGGTAACCAGATCGGCAAGACTGTCAGTCAGAATTATGGTTTTGGTTCTGTCCAGTCCCATTTGATACTTAAGCAAATTCCTTGAGGCCACTACTTGCCTCTCCATCGAGAGCACGTTATTCTCAAGATCTGTCATGGTTACCTCCAGCTGATCCGCATCGATCTCCTCTAAAAATCCAGCCTGATAAAGCTGGGATGTTTCATTGTAGGTAAGTCTCACATTTTTAAGGTTACCTAAAAGCGCTTCCAGGGTGTTCTCCCCAAGCAATACCAGGTAATAATTTTCCATCACTGTCTGACGAACCTGCTGCTCAGTGCGCTTCCTGTTGCTATCCGCAAAGCTTTTGAAAATCTTGGCTGCTTGTAAACCCACTATGTATTGCCCACTAAAAATCAACTGATTCCCTACCAGGCCTGCAGTTGCATAGTGTTTGGTTCCAAACTGAACTTCAATCTTATCATTAGGATCTCCTAGAAAGTCTGGAATGAGCGTTGTGGCGAGATTAATGTTATAATTATAGTTTACGCTTGCATCCACCTGCGGCAGTCCCTGGGCAGCTGTCTCCCATACCCGTTGGTCAGCAATATCAACTTCAAGCCGGGAATTTTCAGCATTCAGGTTATTCTCCATGGCATATTCAAGAGATTTCGACAAGGAGAAGAAAAGGGTATCCGCTTCTTGATCCTGGCCCAGAAGGATGATACCCATAAGGCCCAATACCATGGTGATGTATGTACGTTTCATTTCTTTCATTTTTTACTATTATAATTGATTTGTACTCTGAGAGAAGTATTCCAGTCCTCTGGCGTTACAAATGCCATGTATGTGGTATATCAGAATCTCTTTAAAAAAATCCATTGACTTAATCTCCTCATTTTCTAAAACATCCGTGCTGTTCAACATTTCCATTCTAGCCATATAAAGCCTGGCTATGATGTGATGGTTCAACTCAGATCTATATATCCCTTCCTTCTTGCCCCGAATCATATTCTGGGTAAGCAGGGTATACATGCGCTCTCTTTTCTTACCTATCCACTCAAAAAAGATCTTTGAATGGTATTTTCTGAGATCATAGTAAAAAGTTGGATTGTGCTGAGTCCGTGTTTTATGCATAAGGGTATTCACTTCGATCAATTGATCAATGGCATTGGCACCCGACTGCTGGAACTGATCTATCAGCAAATCACTGCATGTGTTTTCATACGCTAAAACCTGATGAACAAGCTCTTCCTTATCCTTTACGAGCTGATAAATGGTTTTTTTGGACATACCAAGCTCTCTAGAGATATCATCCATGGTAACGCTACGTATACCAAACCTGCTATAGAGATTGAGTACCTCTTCAAATAAAATATCCTGGTCAAATTTCTTATCCATAACCCTGGAAACGTTTTGTGACTTGATAGTTTCTCAAGTTTCCGTTCAAGGGTCAAACGCAGGAAATGCTGAATTGTTTACATGAAGTTGTTAAATATATTTATTTATATGTTAAACAAATATCATGCATAGCACGCTTATTAAGACATTAAGCACGAAATAAGCCGAGAAATAAAAGATTAGAAAGGAGCGAAAATGATAAATTTGCTGCTGGCTATTTAACCGCAATGGTTTCAATCTCGATAAGCACACCCAGGGGAAGTTCCTTTACTGCAAATGCGGCCCTTGCAGGTTGGTCTGCAGAGTAATAGCCTGCATAAACCTCATTCATCGCCTTGAAATTGGCCATATCGGAGAGCAGGCATGTGGATTTAACCACATCTTCATACGCGTATCCAGCTGTTTCCAGAATGGCTCCTATGTTTTTCAAAACCTGTTCGGTCTGCTGGGAGATTCCTCCCGCAACCAATTTTCCTGTTGCCGGATCCAGGGGAATCTGTCCGGAAATGTACAATGTTCCTCCAGCTTCGACAGCTTGTGAATAGGGCCCCACTGCTGCAGGTGCATTGCTTGTGTGAATGATTCGTTTCATAGATCCAAATTTAGAAATTATCCTGCCAGGACTTCCGTTTGTTGTATTTCAAATCGGAAAGTATTCCCGATTTGGCATTGATTTGAAAATTATAGGATTTGTAGGTTCCAAAGGGCACCACAGAGATTCTCATTTCCCAGCAATGCAGGTCCCTGTAAATACTCAGGTTGGTGGTGGTGAACTGTTTTCTGTCAAGGTCATATCCTGTATTGAATCCTATCTTCCAGTTGGGCGAAAGACTGAAGTCGCCCGATGCCCTGACAGTCTGAACCACCTTTGAAACATCTTTGGGTTTCTGATAACTGAAACTGTAGTCTATCCTCACAGACCAGGGTATGTCAAAATCCACATAATCACCATAATAATCCTCTCTGTTGGGATCATAGTATTCATTGGGATCGTTGCTACCCATTTCGCGGTTATTCAACTGAGACTCCCGGTCCATATCCTCCTGGCCTGCTTTACTGCCCTCATTTTTCTGTTTGGATTTCAGAGAATACCCTGCAGTTACACTGGCATTGGTTAGCCTTATGGGTTTGCCTGTCTGTGAAAAATAGGTTTCACGGGTCCTGCTGCGGCTTTCATCATAGCCAAAGGGATCCAGAATTCCTCTAAAAGATAGGTTCAGCTTATTATTAAACAGTCTGGTATTCCCATTAAAGTTCACAGGACGCCAGGCTGGTGTAAGGGTATCCTTATGGAATACGTTGTAACTGGTGCTGAAGTTGAAGTTATCGAGTAGTTTTACCTTTTCGAGCTCGTCGATGGTATCTACTTTTGATCTCATCTTTGCTTCTAAGGTGTTTCTCAGGGAGAGACTCAAATTACCCGAGGCTCCGTTAACGGTAGGCGTCCCGTAGATCTGATCCTCATAGATGGAGTAGGTCTCAAGTATGGTGCTGTCATTTTCAGGATCCACCACATCCCGGTAATAATTGGCCTGAAAGGAAGTCATATCCGGCACATATGAGAAACTGGCCGATGGGGTCATTACATGTCTTATGACGTCCAGCCTTCCGTCGCCTTTAAACTGGTACATCCCGTAAATCTTGGGCGAGATCCCGGAGCTAAGGCTGGGGAAAAGGGACTGAGCGTAAGAAAATTTACCTATAAGGGTATCTGATATGATGGCATCGCTATCGATCAAGTTTCCACTCTCATCATATTCATAGTCATATCCAGAAACCCACTTATAGGTCTGCTTTGAATAGAATATCCCATTGTAGTTCAGGGAAGGAGTAATGGCAAAACTCTGAAGTGCCGGGGTCTTCCTGAAGGGCTTTATATTAAGGCTCAGGGGTATATTATGTTTGTAACCATTTCTCATATCATCGAAAACCTCGGAGGTAAACAGAAGTGAATCTACTGTATTGATCCGGTTTTCCATAATACTGGTATAGCTTAGCTGGATATCCTCATACCAACGCCTGGGGCCGGTGGCAGCTTTCCGCTTAAAAGGATTGATCCTGGCCATATTTAGAGAAACCTTAGGAAGGGTCATATTGACTGATTTTGTATTGCTGTTCTGAGAATGGTTCAGCGATGCACTCATGTTGAAGGGACTATTGGGGAATGTTTTTGTAAAGGAAATACTTGACTGTTTGGTATTCCTCATTACGCTGTTGATGTTCCTGGTATGGTTTTTATCATAGGAGGAACTGGACAAATTCACACTGGCCCTGAATGAACTGTTTGGGTTGGCCCTGGAGTCCTGACTATGACTCCATCCAATGGAGTAATCCCGGCTTATATCATAAAGTCCTTCTATGTTTTTATAGCCGGTGATATTTTTAAAATATTTCAGGTTGAGTGCTCCGGAAAACCTGTAGTTTACCTTGTAATTACTACCCACCCTGACACCCCATGTGCCGTTGGTATAAATATCTCCTGTCACCCTGAGATCCATATAATCATTCATGGCAAAGTAATACCCACCTTCCCTGAGGTAAAAGCCTCGTCGTGATTCCTCTCCATATTTTGGGATCAGGATACCTGAAGTTTTTGTTTTGGAATTTGGAAAGAAACCAAAAGGAATACCCAGGGGTAGAGGCACATCGGCAAGGACAATGTATGCAGGACCTGATACAATCTTATCTCCTGGCATACTGATTCCTTTTGTAATGGCGATATAGAAGTGGGGATGAGGAGCATCACAGGTGGTATATTTTCCATTTTTAAGGTGAACATGCCCATTGGACTGTTTTTTGGTCTCTTCCGAATGAAGAAACCCTCCCTCCTGCTCGGATACCACCTCTTTAATGTAGCCTTTCTGGGTTTTGAAATTGTATTTCAACTCTTTGGATTCGAAAGAATTATTTTCATCGGTAAAAACAGGATTCCCGACTATGATTCCTGAAGAGTCGGGCATTCCATAGGCCTCTACCAGGTTATCCTCAATTTCATATCGGATGTATGCTGCCTCCAGTGTTATATCTTCATAGACAATCCGCCCATCTCCATAGAGTTCCACCATGCCTCCATCCAGCGCGAATACCAGAGAATCTGAAGCAGTGTATTTAACTTCCGATTGAATGTCGCCTCCACCACTCTCAACCAGAGGAATGGTGTCCCCTGTAATCGAGTCAATTGTAAATGGTTCGGGTAATTCAGCGAGGAGAGTATCAGATACCACAGTAGAATCGGGCTGTTGCGCATGCAATAAGCTGCTGGCGGAAACAGTTAGTAAGATGATGAAAAGTATCTTAACCGGGTCGTAGTGCAATCTGATTAAACTTATATTTTTGTGATAAACGCAAAGGTAATGCCAATAAATATAAAACGGTCATTTCAGCCGTTTCTTGTATCAACAATTTTATCATTGGGTATTGTAACTCTGGCCAGGATGTCACCTGTTGAAGATCCCCCGAAAGGGATCCGTACAATCGTCATCGATGCCGGACATGGAGGAAGGGATCCTGGGGCCGTGGGTAAAAGGGCTAAGGAGAAGGATATTGCACTGGCAATAGCACTTAAAACCGGTTATTACATTGAGGAGAATATCCCGGATGTGAAAGTGATTATACACCCGGAAAAAGGATGTATTTCCGACACTCATGGAACGGGCAGAGATTGCCAATAAAGCCGAAGCCGATCTGTTTATCTCCATTCATGTGAATGCACCATTCCCGTCCATCTGCCCAAGGGACGCTCACACTGGTTCTGGGACAACACCGGTCAGATGAGAATTTAGATGTGGCGGTGAGAGAGAACTCTGTGATTTTGTTGGAAGAGGATTATGAAACCACGGTATGAAGGATTTGATCCTAAATCCACTGAATCATACATCATGTTTTCCCTGATGCAAAAAACCTATTTTAAACAGAGCATTGAGTTTGGAGATTTTGTTCAGGATCAGTTCAGGGAACGGGCCGGAAGAAAGGATCTGGGGGTTCGGGAACAGGGCTTGTTGGTTCTGGCTCAGACTTCCATGCCTGGAGTTATTGGTTGAGACTGGTTTTATTTCCAATCCGGAAGAAGAGAAGTACCTGATGACGCAAGTATGGGCAGGAGATTATCGCTTCTGCCATATACAGGGGATTTAAGGAGTATAAAGAAGAAATCGACAGACGCAGTAACCTTTCAGTTGTCATTCCCGAAGATTCGCCTGACCCGAAGGATCAGCCTCTCGATAATCAAAAAACAATAGAACCTGACCAGATTGTGTTCAGCATACAGGTAGCATCCTCAAAGAATAAAATTCCTACAGACCCTTCTTCATTTAAAGGTTATCAGGGTGTAAGGATTATAAGCGATGGAAGGTGGTATAAGTACCTGATAGGAAAAGACATAAGTTATCATGATGCACTGGAAAAGTGCAATACAATTAAAGCAGATTATCCAGATGCATTTGTAGTTGCCTCAAAAAATGACAAACTTGTACCTCTGAAGGATGCCTTACAGGAAATCAACAAGTGACATGAAATTAAGCAACGAAGCAAAAGTTGGCCTTATCGGGATAGTTACTATTATAGTGGTAATTTGGGGGGTTAACTACCTGAAAGGGAGGAATATACTAAGCAGCACCTATCCCCTGCTTGCCTTTTACATGGATTCTGGGGGACTGGAAGCCTCCTCACCCGTCCTGATGAATGGAGTAAAGGTTGGATATATTGAGGAGATTACACTTCATCCGGAGGAGAAAGTACCCATTCGGATGGTGTTAAGTATTGAAAAAACCTATCCCATCCCCAAAGGCTCCAGGGCAGTACAGGTAAGCACGGACCTAATGGGATCAAAAGCCATACAAATTGAGATGCTACCCATCGAAGATCCTTTGGCAAACAGGGAGTATTATAAGGAGAATGACATGATTCTCACGGCAGTTGAACAGGACCTGATTTCCAGCCTTGAGGAGCAGATTGTGCCAGTTATGGACAGAATCAGTGACCTGGCAGTATCCATGGATAGGTTGGTTCAGCAAATTGACACGCTTCTGATATCAGAAGCCACCGTGGAGATGGTGCAAAATCTGTCAGACATTTCAAAGTCTATTGCAAGTACACTTGAACCCGGAGGATCGCTTAACCAGAGTCTGAGCAATCTTGAATCCTTCACCTCCCTGCTTAAAGATCAGGAAGAGAATGTGGCTTCACTAACCGGTAACCTTAACTCCCTTAGCGAGTCACTGGACAGTGCAGGCTTGGATAAGTTATCCATGGAACTTCTATCTGTCACCGAGCAACTGAATCAACTTTTACTGCAGATTAACTCGGGTGAGGGGAGTGCAGGAAAACTAATCTACTCAGACAGCCTCTATGCAAATCTGGAAATTCTGATTACTGACCTGGATACATTGATCAATGATCTCACTGAGAATCCAGGCGACTATGTACACATCTCCGTGTTTGGTAAATCAAAGAAGAAAAAAGATTAAATCCAGAATCTTAATTCTGTTAATTTTGACGATTTAGCCTTTTCCAATGGCCAAAGTACAAAGCAAAGTGCTACCTTGTTTAAATCATAAATTGAATTGGTAGGGCTAAAGGTTTAGAAAACAATTTATTAAGAACTTATTAACATTTTGAATTAGATAACCCGTTGATTATGTGCGCATTAAAAAATATTGTATTTTTTTCAATCTATAAAGAATTGAACCTAAAACCTATATGGTTATTCTGACTTAATCAAGTGTTATTGAGTTTTTTTTTTACTTTTTTTTCACAATCTTTGTCATCAGGAAACCCGCAAGCTTTAAATGTAATAACCTAACCTAAAACCAACGTTTGCAATGCATGATCGCATATGGAACAATTGTCTGAGTATAATTAAAGACAATGTACCCTCAATAAGTTTTCGTACTTGGTTTGAGCCCATAGTTCCACTTAAGCTTGATAATGACATATTAACCATTCAGGTTCCCAGCCCGTTCTTTTATGAATACCTTGAAGAGCAGTATATCGATATTTTGCGCAAGGTAATTAAGAAGGAACTTGGTCCAGATGCCAAACTTGAGTATAATGTAATCATGCAAAATAATTCGTATAGCAACAGTAAACCCTATACGGTTAAGTTCCCTGCGAAAAACAGTAAAGAGATTAGAAATACACCCGTCTCAGTACCCATGGATAACAACGAGAACTCCATAAGGAATCCTTTTGTTATTCCAGGACTGAAAAAGTTAGATATAGATCCAAGGTTAAATCCTGAAAATTCATTTGACAACTTTATTGAGGGTGAGTGTAACAGACTGGCCAGATCTGCAGGTTATGCAGTTTCTAAGAATCCCGGAGGTACTGCATTTAATCCCCTACTGATATATGGGGATAGCGGATTGGGGAAAACGCACCTGGCACAGGCCATCGGAATTGAGGTTAAAGCACTATTTCCAGAAAAGACGGTTCTCTACGTAAATGCCAATAAATTTCAGACCCAGTTTGTGGATGCCATCAGGAATAACAATAAGAATGACTTTCTGCATTTTTACCAGATGATAGATGTTCTGATTATTGATGATGTGCATGAATTTGCAGGCAAAGAGAAAACTCAGGACACTTTCTTTCATATATTCAATCACCTGCATCAGAGTGGAAAGCAGCTGATTCTTACATCGGATAAACCACCTGTGGAATTGCAGGGTATGGAATCCAGGCTGTTAAGCAGGTTTAAGTGGGGTCTCTCTGCCGATCTGCAGGCACCAGATTTTGAGACCCGGATGGCCATTCTGAAGAAAAAGACTTACAACGACGGCATTGACCTGCCCGAGGATGTACTTGAATATATCTCTACGCATATTTCCGACAACATCCGGGAACTGGAAGGTGCTTTGATTTCATTGCTTGCTCAATCCACCTTAAATAAAAAGGAAATCACCCTCGATCTCACCAAAGAGATGATCGATAAACTCATTAAGAGCACCAAAAGGGAGATCTCTATCGATTACATCCAGAAAGTGGTGTGTAACTATTACAACATCGGATTGGATATGTTGCAATCTAAGACCCGAAAAAGAGAGATTGTTCAAGCAAGGCAGGTAGCCATGTTTTTCTCAAAGACACTTACCAAGTCATCACTTGCAACTATTGGTTCGCAAATTGGAGGTAAAGATCATGCCACTGTGCTCCATGCATGCAAAACTGTCAATAACCTGATTGAAACTGATAAAAGGTTCCGACTTCAGGTTGATGAGATCGAGAAGAAACTTAAGATGTGAGGGTGAATGCACTTTTTAATCCTCTGCATACTCTCTTCTACCAGTATATTCGTAATCTTCAAAAAACTTGACCGTCAGGGAATCCCCTCTTTCCCTGTGATTGTTTTAAACTATCTCACTGCTTCAATTCTTGGATTTGTCATCAATCCGGGTGGGATTAATTTGAGCGTGATCAAGGAAGCTCAATGGCTCCCCATCTCTACCCTTATCGGGGTACTATTTATCATCATGTTCTTTTTAATTGCGTATTCTTCTCAAAAGGCAGGCATATCCATCACGACGGTTGCCAGTAAGATGTCGGTCATTTTCCCCATACTTTTTTCTCTGTTCATCGACACTTCGGATCGGTTAACACTCATCAAGACAATCGCTATTTTCACTGCGCTAACCGGGGTGGCTTTGACAGTATTTAAACCAAAGAAGGGATTTATTGATCCCTCGGTCATTTACATTCCCCTTATCCTGTTCTTTGGAATGGGTGTGGTCGATTCGCTGGTCAAATTCGCTCAACACAGGTTTGTAGGTGATTCTGAAACCGCTCTGTTTAGTGCGGTTCTTTTTCTGAATGCATTCCTATCGGGTATTATCGTGCTGCTATTTTTCCCTAAATACCGCAGAAGTTTTGCTAAGCGAGGCATATGGGCCTGGGGTGTGTTACTGGGTGCTGTAAACTTTGGTTCGATTTTCTTCCTGGTTCGTGCGCTAAACTTTATCTCCTCTAACGGTTCAAAGATCGATAGCTCCGTGATATTCGGAATAAATAATATTGGGGTTGTCGCCTTAAGCGTAATGCTTGGACTTTTGTTATTCAGAGAAAAACTGCGTTTCATTAATTGGTTGGGCATTGTGCTGTCGGCGCTTGCTCTTTTTCTGTTTGCCTTGGGATGATGGCTGATCTTTACAAAACCATAGAAAATCCGTCCGAAGGGCTTTATAAGGAAAAGGGCAGTAAGTTTCTGGCCTTTGCATATCCGGTTTCCACTGTAGAAGAGATCAAGGAGAGGATGGCTTATCTGCAGAAGCAATTTCACGATGCTCGTCATCACTGTTATGCCTGGCGTCTTGGTGCAGATATGGAGCGTTACAGGGTAAATGATGATGGAGAGCCTTCGGGCAGTGCTGGGAATCCCATCTTCGGGCAGATTCAGTCACGAGAACTAAGCGATATTCTGGTGGTGGTGATTCGTTATTTCGGGGGAACCCTTCTGGGCGTTGGGGGACTGATCAATGCTTACCGCTCTGCTACATCAGACGCATTTGATCAGGCTCAAATAGTGGAATTAAAGGTATATGAGCTAATCCATGTTCAGTTTGAATATTCACAAATGAATTCGGTGATGAAAGTGATTAAAGATCTGGATTTAAGCTTTGAAAATCAGGATTTTGACTTGAATTGCTCCCTTACCCTGAAAGTCTGGAAAAGAAAAATGGATCGGGTTTGGACCCAACTGTCATTGATCAAAGGGTGCAAGCTCTCAAGCGTGGAATAGAAGGAAGTTATTATATGTTTATCAACAATGGGAACACCTCAATTGACACAATATTATATTTGTAATAAATCGACTCCAGATGAAAAATAAAAGTCTTGTTTCAATCACAGATTTTACGAAGGATGATTATTTGAGAATCCTTGAGCTTGCAGCTGAATTTGAAAAGGAACCGCGACAGGATATCCTCAGTGGATATGTGATCTCCACACTTTTCTTTGAGCCCTCCACAAGAACGCGCTTGAGCTTCGAGACAGCCATCAATGGCTTGCGTGGCCGGGTCATAGGTTTTAGCGATTCAGGAGCCACCAGCGCTTCAAAGGGAGAGACACTTCATGATACCATAAAAATGGTCAGCAACTATGCGGATCTGATCGTGATGCGTCATCCCCTGGAAGGAAGTGCAAGACTGGCCAGTGAGGTATCATCGGTACCTATTGTAAATGCCGGTGATGGTGCCAATCAACACCCCACACAAACCCTGCTGGATATGTATTCCATATATAAGACCCAGGGAACCCTTGAGAACCTGAAGATCTTTATGGTAGGGGATTTAAAGTATGGACGCACCGTTCACTCTCTGCTACAGGCCATGTCAAAGTTTAATACAACATTTTACTTTATCTCTCCCGATGAACTGAAGATGCCTGATACCTACAAGCTACATCTGGATAAAATTGGCCTCGATTATTATGAGGGGACCAATTTGACCGAATTTCTTTCGGAAGCAGACATTATCTATATGACCCGGGTTCAGCAGGAACGGTTTACCGATCCCATTGAATATGAGCGGGTAAAAAACGCCTATATTCTTCGAAGAGCCATGCTTGAGGAATGCAAAGAGGGCATGAAAGTACTGCACCCCCTGCCCCGGGTAAATGAGATCCATACAGATGTGGATGCAAGTCCACATGCCTACTACTTCGATCAGGCAAGAAATGGGGTTTTTGTACGTATGGCTATTTTAACTTCAATTCTGGGAATCAAATGATGAAAGACAAACGATTATCAGTAAGCGCAATTAAAGAGGGTACCGTTATCGACCATGTACCAGCCAGTGCACTATTTAAAGTGGTTTCTATCCTGAATCTGGAGAAACTGGATACCATGATCACCATCGGGAATAGCCTGGGAAGTGATAAACTTGGAAAGAAAGGTATCATTAAGCTCTCTAAGGTTTTCTTCAAGGACGATGACATTAATAAAATTGCCCTTGTAGCCCCCTGTGCGAAGCTTAATCTCATTCGTGATTACGAAGTGGTTGAAAAGAAAGTGGTCGAGATCCCGGATATAATTGTTGGAATTGCGAAATGTGTAAATCCCAAATGCATCACCAATAATGAAGCAGTAACCACCCGGTTCGAGGTAGTCTCTAAATCTGAGGTAAAACTCAAATGCCACTATTGCGAAAAGATCACCAGTCGCAAGAACATTGAAATACTTTAGGGTCCTTAAACCTTAACGACTACCTTATGCGGTCGTAGGCTTTGACCAATAGCTCATCTCTGCGAATCCGGCGAAAGGCCAGGTAGAGCAGTATGGCAATTATAGGGGGTAATACAATCCTCCACTTGTGCAGAACGGATGCTCCATCCAACTGGTTTTTCGCTACCCAGATGTAGTAAAAAACCAAGCCTATCATTCCTAATACTATCAGGATTAAATAGATGGCAATTCTCATTTGAACAACCCTGTGTTTGTAAAGGAATATATTTAAGAATGACAGGATAGTAACCCCTATAAAGATCACTGACAAAGGCCATGTGGCCAATTCAAGTTTATCCCCTGCACTGTTGACCAGCCCTGAATGCCTGAGAAAGTATTCACTTCCATCCAGGCTAAATCGGGCAAGCGGACCTGTTAACAAAAGCAATGAAAGAATAAAGACCCCCAATAAATAGAGGGTCTGAGGTCTTTGTAGCATCTTCTCAATAATTAATTCCCACCCAGAATCAATGGCATCCCATCGTCTCCACTTCCAATTACAACCACCTTGGCATTGGCTGAATTGGCCAGTGAGAGAGTTGCGTCGATTCCTTTTTGCTTCAGAATATTTGGTGTAAGCGATTGGCTGATAATTTTGTTGTAATCGGCAATACCCTGAGCCTCAATCCTGAGTCTTTCAGCCTCACTCCTTTCACGATCAAGCCTGTACTGGTAGGCCAAAGCTTCCTGCTGCTGCTGTAATTTGCTTTCAATGGCAGCCTTAATCTTTTCGGGCAGGGTAATGGATCGGATCAACAAATCCTTCATCTCAATATTTTTCTCTGCAAGGGCCTTGCGGGTTGTCTCAATAATCTCAGATTCTACTTCGCCTCTTTTGGTAGAGTAGATTTCTTCCGCAGTATAACGACCGGTTACAGCTCTTACAGCAGACCTTACATTCGGGATTACCATAACAGAGATGAAATTGGTACCAATATTCTCATGGAGATCTCCGATCTTGTTGTAGAAGGGATTGAATATAATCGTCACATCCACATTGATGGAGAGACCACCCTTATCCAGGACATCCATGGTTTCCTCTGCTTTCTGCTCCCTTACATCATAACGGATCAGATCGTTCCAGGGGGCAATCACATGAAAGCCGGGTATAAAAATATTCTCCTTATCCAGTCCCATACCAAATTTCTTAAAGATTACGCCTCGTTCACCTGGTCTCAGTACGTAGAACATCTGGCTTCCAAAAATGAGCAAAAGGACCACAACGGCCACTACGCTTACAATTACATATTGTGCTTTCTTCATAATTCACTAGTTATATTGTGAGTAAGTATTTTCAATGCAGCTACAAAAATACACTATTTTTATCGATAAAGTGACAAAGAATGTGATATGGAAGGCATTTCCCATACAGATCTGATACTGAATCCCGACGGGAGCATCTACCACCTGGCTCTGCTTCCAGGTGAGATTGCTGACACCATCATTCTGGTTGGTGATCCTGGGAGGGTGGAGATGATATCATCCCGGTTTGATGAGGTGGAAGTCAGGAAGTCGAACCGTGAATTTATCACCCACACAGGATTTTATAAGGGAAAAAGGATCAGTGTCATCTCCACAGGAATTGGGACAGACAACATCGATATTGTTCTAAATGAGTTGGATGCATTGGTTAACGTTGACCTGAAAGAGCGTAGCGTGAAGAATGAAAAGAGAAGTCTCTCCTTTATCCGGATTGGCACCAGTGGTGCTCTGCACTCCCACATTAAGCCGGGCACAAGAATTATTACCAAAATTGCAGGTGGCTTTGATGGTCTGTACCATTTTTATCAGGACAAAAAGCAGATAGCCGTAAATGGTCTTTCCGAGGCATTTATAGATCATACCAACTGGAAAAGAGCCCTACCCGATCCCTATTTTATCAAAGGTTCCGAAAAGTTGTTCTATCTTTTTTATGAACCTGAGCAAGTGTCGGGTATTACGATTTCTACCCCAGGGTTCTATGCGCCTCAGCTACGTTCCATCAGGCTTTCTCCATTTGATGTGAACCTGATCCAAAAACTGACAGCTTTTCGATTCGGACCCTTGCAAATCAATAATTTTGAAATGGAGAGCTCTGCTTTATATGCGCTTTCTGCTCTTTTGGGTCACCATGCAATTACCATATGTGTAGCAGTGGCCAACCGTATTTCGAAAGAGTTCTTAAATGACTATAAACCAGCCATGGAGTCACTGATTGAGATGGTCATGGATAAAATATCAAAGGATGACTGACCAGGTTCACAGAGAACTTGAGGCATTAATGAGCCTGCTGGAGGATCCGGATACCCAGGTATTTGATACGGTCTCAAATCGTCTCATTGAATTGGGAGAAGATGTAGTGAATCCTTTGGAGCGAAGGTGGGAGCTAACATTGAAGCCCGAATTACAGGGAAAAATTGAGAATGTAATCAAGCAAATTCAGTACAACACACTTAGGCGGGGTATGGATTCCTGGAAATCCACTGGAGGCAATGACCTGCTCTATGGCGCCTTTTTGGTGGCCAAATTTCAATATCCTGAATTGAGTTTTGACCCCTTCAATCAGCAATTAGAGAAGATTAAAAGGGACATCTGGCTTGAACTGAATAATGAATTGACCGCCCTGGAGAAGGTAAAAGTGATCAACTACTTTATGTACGAGATCCATAAATTTGATAAAAGCCTGAAAAAAGCTCATTCACCTCAATTGTATCTGGTGAACCATGTTATGGACACCTGTAAAGGCAGTCCGGTTTTGCTGGGGCTGATCTATGCAGAGCTGGCCCGGAGATTAAACCTCCCAATTTATGGCGTAAACCTTCCAAGGAATTTCGTGCTCTGTTATTATGATCCGGATTTTCAAGATGATCCCAACGGCATTCTGTTCTATATCAATCCATCAGATAGCGGGGCTGTACTTGGATTGAAGGAATTAAAATACTTCCTGAGTCAGGTTAAGATTGAGGAGAAGGAAAGCTTTTTTACACCTTGTTCAAATGTGGATATCATCGAACGCCTGATTGTGAATCTGCAATATGCATATGAAAGATCCGGGCAACGTGAAAAAGCTGCGGACCTGAAGAGATTGCTTCGAAACGGTAGCCACTGAGTACTACCCACTGAGTACTACTACACTCTATAATACTCCCTGTACCATTTAACGAAATTATCAATGCCCACTTCAACGGGTGTGCCAGGATTGTAGTCATAATCCCTTTTTAGGGAAGATACATCGGCCCAGGTTTTCTCTACATCTCCAGGCTGAATGGGCATCATCTGCATTTCCGCCTTTTTACCCAGAGCCTTTTCTATGGCTTCAATAAACCCTATTAGCTTCACAGGACTGCTATTTCCGATGTTATGAATCTTATAAGGAGCTGTAGAAAAGGATGGGTCGGGCAATTCGGGATCCCAATCTGTTCCGGCAACCGGAGGTTTGGAGACCATCTTTTCTATACCTCCCACAATGTCATCAATGTAGGTAAAATCCCGCTCCATCTTTCCATGGTTAAATACCTGAATGGGTTCATCAGCCAACATGGCTTTGGTAAATAGGAAAAGAGCCATATCTGGTCGTCCCCAGGGGCCATAGACGGTAAAGAATCGCAAACCTATGGTTGGAATACCAAATAGGTGGCTGTATGTGTGAGCCATCAATTCATTGCTCTTTTTACTGGCAGCATAAAGGCTTACGGGATGGTCCACATTGGAGCTGACAGCAAAAGGCATTTTCTTATTCAGGCCGTATACGCTTGAGCTGCTGGCATAGATTAAGTTCTTCACAGGATACTTTCTGCAAGCCTCAAGAATATTCAGAAAACCAGTGATGTTGCTGTCAAGATAAACCTGTGGATGGGTCAGGCTATACCTCACCCCGGCTTGAGCAGCCAGATTAACTACCACATCAAATTGCTGATTGGCGAAAAGATCAAAGATCGCATCCCGGTCTTCGAGTTTCAGCTGAATAAATTGATAATTATCAGAAAGCTCACTGCTTACCAAAGTGTTATATGCAATCTGATCACGTGCAATACCCGACAACTGCAGCCTGTCGTACTTTAGGTTCTTTTCGTAGTAATCATTAATTACATCCAGACCAGTCACATGATAACCCTGATCCACCAATTTGCGGGCCAGGTGAAATCCAATAAATCCGGCAGTGCCGGTAATAAGAACTCGTTTCATTATTTGGCATAACTTATGGCCCGGGTTTCACGAATCACAGTGATCTTAACCTGGCCGGGGTAGGTCATTTCATCTTGTATTTTTTTCGCTATATCGAATGAGAGACTCTCAGCATCCTTATCGGAAACCTTTTCACTACCCACAATCACCCTTAACTCTCGTCCGGCCTGAATGGCATAGGTTTTAAGTACACCGGGGTATGACAATGCCATAGCCTCGAGTTCCTTCAGACGCTTGATGTAAGACTCTACCACTTCCCTTCTTGCTCCGGGGCGTGCTCCTGAAATAGCATCACAAACCTGCACGATAGGCGCAAGCAAAGTTGTCATTTCAACCTCATCGTGGTGAGATCCAATGGCATTACATATTTCAGCTTTCTCCTTATATTTTTCAGCCAGTTTCATTCCAAATACTGCGTGTGGAATTTCCGGCTCATCATCGGGTACTTTCCCAATATCATGTAACAATCCGGCTCTTCTGGCCAATTTGGCATTGAGACCCAGTTCAGTAGCCATAACTGCACAAAGATTCGCTACCTCGCGGGAATGTTGCAAAAGATTCTGACCATAAGATGAACGGTATTTCATCTTACCCACCATTCTGGTGAGTTCGGGATGCAGCCCATGAATACCCAGATCTATGGCTGTGCGTTTCCCCACTTCAATGATCTCCTCCTCTATCTGCTTTTTTGTTTTTGCTACGACTTCTTCAATCCTGGCGGGATGAATACGTCCATCGGTAACCAGTTGATGGAGTGAAAGCCTGGCCACTTCTCTTCTAACGGGATCAAAGGCAGACAAAATAATTGCTTCAGGTGTGTCATCTACAATAACCTCTACCCCCGTGGCTGCTTCCAGTGCTCGAATGTTACGTCCCTCACGGCCAATGATCCGACCCTTCAGTTCGTCTGACTCAATATGAAATACAGTCACCGCATTCTCAATGGCAGTCTCACTGGCCACCCGCTGAATGGTTTTGATTACTATATTCTTGGCATCCTTATTGGCGGTCATCTTGGCCTCATCAACGATTTCATTGATAAGCGACATGGCCTCAGTTTTCGCCTCCTCTTTAAGGGATTCAACAAGCTGTTCTTTAGCATCCTCAGCCGACAGACCTGATATGGTCTCAAGCTGCTCCACCTGCAACCGGTGCGACCGCTCTAATTCTTCCTTTTTCTTTTCTACAATTTCTAACTGGGCAGTAAGGTTATTTCGAATGGACTCCGTCTCATTCTTTTTCCGTTGCACATCTTCATGCTTCTGGGTAATGGAGAACTCTTTCTGTTTAACCTCATTCTCTCGTTGATTCAGTTTACTATTTTTCTCATTGATGAGCTTTTCGTGTTCCTCCTTTAACTGAAGGAATTTCTCCTTGGCCTGCAGTATCTTTTGCTGTTTGATCATTTCAGCCTCTACTTCTGCTTCTTTGATTAGGTTGCTGCTCTTTTTCTTAACGACTGTCGTCATTATAAAAAATGCAACTCCGGTACCTACTAGCAAAGAAGCTCCACCTATTGCAAGATACATGACCATGGGCGACTGCAGCACCAATGCTTGTGTTAACAGTTCCATAGTTTTTTCATTTTAGACAATAAAAAAACCCGCACATTCCCTCAAAACTTTATAAAACCCCATTAGGCATGGGAGGAACTGCCAGATTATATCGAGTTTCCAATGACCGAACGTATCAGTATTCCGGCGAACCGAAATTTTTGGCCTGCTCTTTACAACCCGAGCTTTGTTCCAATGTAATAAATGTTGAGTTTCAAAAATAATTGAAGAAACAATGCGGGTAAACTCTTTTAATATGTATAAGAACGATATTACTCTACTTTAATAATTCATCTAACTCACTACTCAAAATTCCCAACTCCTTTTCCAAAGATACAACATTTTGTTGTTGTTCGCAATCTAATAAATTTATTACGAATTGTAGTGCTGCCATGGCCATAAAGTCTTGTGCGTCCTTGTCTGTATATCTCTGTTTGTACTGAAGGACCTTATCATTTATTAACTTGGCTGCCTTCCTAATCTTCTCCTCATCCTGCTGTTTTATCTTCAAGGGATAGAACCTTTCAGCGATCTGAACTTTAATGGAAAGCATCTCGTTGTTCATCCCCGGTTTATCTGTTTAAAAGAGCAATACATTTGTCAATTTCCCGCACTATTCTGTTTATTTGTATCCTGGCATCATGTGAATCCTGATCATTGGCCACGATACTCTTTACCATCGATAAACGCTGGTTCTTCTCCTCTAATTCATCAATCAATGACTGTTTTTGCTGAACCACTTGTTGCAGATCTTCATTCTCCTGTTTTAACTGGGTATTCTCGTCCGTTTGCTCTCGCATACGCTCCTTAGCGGATTGGATCTTCCCCTTTATTCCTTCCAGTATGTCAACCTGTTCAGCACTCATTTAACAGAGATATATTTATTACAAATATAGAATTATTTTAATCCGTTTAAAACTTTCAAATTACAAACTGCTTGGCATGAAAATAAAACTTTAGTTTTGAAAATTCATTATTCAGCAGAAAGAATATGCACAGACTGATACTTTTAACATTCATACAATTACTCATAATCCATTTAGCCGGACAGGATAATTACTCCTTTCATCCCCCTGTTAAAATCCCCATGTACCTATCCGGGAACTTTGGGGAGATCCGAAGCGATCATTTTCATTCGGGCATAGATATCAAGACGCAGGGAACAGTAGGGCATTCTGTTTTTTCAATTGAAAAGGGATATGTATCGCGAATTAAGGTTCAGGCCAACGGATACGGAAATTCAATTTACGTAACTCATCCCAACGGATATACTTCGGTATATGGTCACCTGGACGGATACAGAGATGACATAGCAGCCTATGTGAAGAAGGTGCAGTATAGAAGGGAGTCTTTTTCGGTAGACCTCTATCTGGAACCCGGGGTATTTCAATTGGACCGGGGTGAGCTTTTAGCCTACTCCGGCAATACAGGGGGATCATCCGGGCCACATCTTCATTTTGAGATCAGAACTGCATCCAATCAACACCCCACAAACGTGCTGAAGTATAATTTTGAAATCGAGGACAGGCGGGCACCTAAATTTCTGTCCCTATTTATCTATCCCCTGGATCGGCAAAGCCAGGTAAATGGCTCCAGGGAGAAATTTTCATCCTCACTGGTGATTGACAATGGGATTTACACCATACCGTGGACTACCAAAGTAAGTGCATCGGGTAAACTGGGGATCAGTGTGGAAGTATTCGATTACCTGAATGGAGCTTCAAACAGGTGCGGTGTCTATTCTCTGGAATGCTATCAGGATGATCAATTGGTATACAGGCATCTAATGGATGAATTTGCGTTCTCAGAAACACGCTTTGTCAATGCCCATATTGACTATGAGGAGCTGATTAAAAACGGGACGAAAGCACATCGCCTCCACCGTTTGCCCAATGACAAGCTGAGAATATACCATGCTCTGGACAAAAATGGCGAGTTAATTATTGATGAGGATCGAAATTACAAAATGCGGATTGTGGCTAAAGATGTAGCAGGAAATCAATCGGAGCTGGCCTTTATCGTAACAGGAAGCCAGCAAACCGAAGACCCAATCCCAGATCCAGGAGTGATCCTGAAGTATAACGAATCCCACACAATTGACCAGGATCCTGTCTCTCTTTATTTCCCAATAAACGCGCTCTACAGGGATATGGAATTTAAGTTTGAATCCTCTCCCCCTTCTCATGGATCCCTTTCTGATTTTTACCATATAGGGAGTGAGGAGACTCCCATTCATTTGCCCTATACCCTATCCATAAAAACAGCACTTAATGAGCCTGAATATCGGGATAAACTATTGATCGTGAATCTGAATGAAAAGAATGAGCTTACAAGTGACGGTGGGGAATTTAGCAATGGCAAAGTAACAACAAGCCTGAGAAGCTTTGGGAGATATGCCATAGGGATTGACACCATAGCTCCAGAAATTAAACCTGTAGGAGGAGAGATAAAGGGTGACCTTACCGGTAGTGAGCGCATTAAATTTATCATTACAGATGAGCTATCCGATATCGATACATATGATGGCTATATAGATAATCAATGGGTGCTGTTTGAATATGACCTGAAGAACGACCTTCTTATCTACGAATTTGATAAAGAGAAGATTAAAATGAACACAGCGCATGAATTGGAGTTATATGTATCTGATTCAAAAGGGAACGCGAATCTGTATCAAGCTAAATTCACCTGGTAAATTTACACAATGGCCTTTTGTTTCAGAATTACAGGATTAATGTCTGGTTCATCACTGGATGGTGTGGATCTGGCATGTTGTGAATTCAGTCGGGGGAACAACATGTGGGAGTATAAGATTGTGGCCGCTGATACGCTTCCCTACCCTGCTGATCTAAAATCAAAGCTGGAACAAGCCTGTCTTCAGTCCATGGATAAGATCGGAGATCTGGATCTGCAACTGGGGAAGTTCTACGGGAATCTTCTAAATGAATTTCATGGGAAATATAATTTAATGCCAGCTCTGATAAGTTCCCATGGGCACACCATTCTGCATGAACCCCATCGCGGGATTACCCTGCAGGCCGGAAGTGGCAAGGAGATCGCCAGGAAGACCGGCATTAAGGTGGTGAATGATTTCAGGAGGGAAGATGTAGCGCAGGGTGGTCAGGGTGCTCCTCTGGTACCGGTAGGTGACAGATTGCTATTTGGTAATTACGAGGGCTGCCTGAACCTTGGAGGATTTGCCAATATTTCTTACGAGGGCATCGAAGGCAAGCGCATTGCTTTTGACCTGGGTCCAGCAAACATGGCCTTGAACTGGATTGCAGAACTAAATGGGCATGAGTTTGACAGGGATGGCCAAATGGCACGGCAGGGTAAAGTGTCGGAGAGCCTTATCACAGCGCTTAACCAGTTGGATTTTTACAGCGAACCTGCTCCTAAATCATTGGGCAGAGAGTGGTTCCTCGACAATTTCTTACCTCTTCTTAAACGACAAACACTACCCATTGCGGATCTAATGGCTACCACTAGCGAACATATCGCTGTGCAGATTGCTAAAGGGATAAATGATGCACAAATTGATTCCGTTCTGGTAACCGGAGGCGGAGCGTTGAACCAAAACCTAATCGAAAGGTTAAAACATCATACAAGCACCAGGATCCATATTCCTGATACCCCTTTGGTTCATTTCAAAGAGGCACTGGTATTTGCTTTTCTTGGTCTACTAAAAATGCGCAAAGAGATCAACTGTTTGTCCAGTGTCACAGGAGGTAAAAATGACCTGTCAGTTGGATTTATACACAATTAACATATAGAGTTGCTATGGAAAATTTTATTGCTTTCAATCCCACAAGGCTTCATTTTGGACGAGATATTGTAAGTACCCTGGGAGTCGCTGCAGCTGAACTTGGCAAAAAAGCTTTGCTGGTTTATGGAGGAGGATCCGTGCTGAGAAATGGGAGTTATCATGATACCCTTAAACAACTTGAGAATGAAGGAATAGAGATTTCTGAGTTTAACGGAATCAAACCCAACCCCAGGGTTGAAGATGCAGCTGTGGCGGCCCAGCTGGGAAGAGAAAACAAAGTTGATATGGTGGTTGCCGTGGGTGGAGGCAGTGTAATTGACTCTGCCAAAATCATTGCCATCTGTATTTCCGATAATTGTGATCCCTGGGAGGTAATGACCAGAAAGCACTCACCCCTATCCTCCACTCCCCTGATTGCTGTACTCACCCTGGCCGCAACAGGGACTGAAATGAATTCTGGCGCTGTACTTCAAAATCCTGAAACCGGAAAGAAGATTGGATTTAAAAATGACCTGATGTATCCAGTGCACTCATTTCTTGATCCTGCATATACACTCACGGTTCCTGAAGATCACACCGCTTACGGAATAGTGGATCTGGTGGCGCATTGCCTGGAGGCATGGTTTGGACATGGGAAAGCTTCCCTATCCGACCGTTTTGTCATTACCATTATTCAGGAAGCCATGAAGTATGGCCCTGCCTTAATGAAAGACAGGCAGAACTATGAACTGAGAGAACGCATCATGTGGGCTGCAACCTGCGCACTTAATAACATAACCATGTATGGCAGAACCTCGGGCGACTGGGGAGTACATGCCTTTGGGCATACCCTCTCACTGCTTTACGACACCCCTCATGGAGCAAGTTTATCCATTATGTATCCAGCCTGGATGAAAGTACTCAGGGATAGAGCGGGTGACCGAATTCTTGAACTGGGGAAAGCCCTGTTCAATGTATCCACCGTTGAGGAAACTATCGATAGTCTCACCTCTTTCTTTACTAACCTGGGAAGCCCTGTTACCTGTAAGGATGCGGGGATAGATGATTCGAAGAAAGCAGAGATCCTCGCATTGATGAATAAGAACAAGGCTGAAGGGATGAATTTTAAGTTTTCAGATGCCGAGCGTAGATCGGTGATAGATTATATTTAAAAAGAAAAGGATCTGTCTGGCGACGGACCCTTTTCTACAACACTAACTAAAACTACCAACTAAACTACTACTAAAAAACACTTACTGCCTTTGGGGTATTATATAATCTTGTTCTTCTTAATATTTTGACTGCAATATCTATGCCACAAAGATAAATACATTCTTTTTTCCTGCAAGCATTATTCTTAAATTTAACATATTTTGTGAATTACCTACCAAGTACAGCTCTTTTACGTGTTAAATTAGGGGGTGTGAATAATTAATTAATCATTAATTAATATTAATCGCAATAAAATTAGGGGGTACGCATAATAAAACACACTTAAATTATTATTAATATTTTTTTTCTTTTTCCACCTGATCAAGCCCTTATTCATGTTATTCAATAGCTACTGTTGCCAGATAATTATAAAAGTTAAATCTTTGCGCTGCGCAAAGCGCAGGAAGTATAAAGTGGAACCGAGGCGAAGCCGAGCTCGGTGAGGCCGAAGGCCGAGACAAAGTATAAAGTAGAAAGTGGAAAGTATAAAGTATAAAGTATAAAGTAAAGTATAAAGTATAAAGTAAAAATAGAGACTATATGAAAAGAGTTGTAATTACATCCCTGCTGGCAGTAGCCCTTCTTGGAAGTCACTTGCTGGCTTGTACCAATTTTCTGGTAACTCCCGGAGCTTCCGTGAATGGAACATCGATGATCACCTATGCAGCCGATGCACATGTTCTGTATGGTGAACTGTATTTCAAACCTGCAGCTGACTACCCTCCAGGCTCTTTTCTGGATGTATATGAGTGGGACACCAATAAATTTCTGGGCCGGATTCCACAGCTTTCGCACACTTTTTCAGTGGTTGGAAATATGAATGAACACCAGGTGGCTATTGGTGAAACCACCTATGGTGGAAGAAGCGAATTAAGAGATACAACAGGTCTGATCGATTATGGAAGTCTTATATATATTACGCTACAGCGTGCCAGAACAGCCAGAGAGGCTGTGAAAATCATGGGCGAGCTGGTGGCCGATTATGGATATTACAGCTCTGGTGAATCATTTTCAATAGCCGATCCCAATGAAGTGTGGGTCCTGGAATTAATCGGAAAAGGGACTGAAATGGTCACCGAAGGAGGCAAGACCTTTAATAAAAACAAAGGTGCGGTATGGGTTGCCGTAAAAATCCCGGATGGATATGTGTCCGGTCATGCCAACCAGGCACGTATTCAGCAATTCCCATTGAATGATCCTGAAAACTGCATATACGCACCCGATGTGATCTCATTTGCTCGTGAGCAAGGCTATTATGAGGGGACAGATGAAGCTTTTAGCTTTTCTGACACCTACGCACCCATCAGCTTTGGGGGTGCCCGATTCTGCGATATGCGTGTTTGGTCATTTTTTAAAGATATCAACGGGGATATGGATCAGTATTTTGATTATGTGAAAGGCAAGGACCTGGAGAATCGCATGCCCCTATATATCAAACCCGATCGGAAACTCTCAAACAAAGACCTGATGAATTTCATGAGAGACCACCTGGAAGGAACAGAACTGGATATGTCGAAAGATGCAGGAGCCGGTCCATTCGGACTCCCCTATCGCTGGAGACCACTTACCTGGGAACTTGATGGTAAAATGTTTGTGAATGAGAGAGCGACAGCCACGCAGCAAACAGGTTTCTCATTTGTGGCTGAATGCAGACCCATGAAACCCGATTGGTTAGGAGGAATTCTGTGGTTCGGAATTGATGATGCTTCAGCCACCACTTATGTTCCAATGTACTGCGGAATGACAAAAGTTCCTGATTCTTATGCAGTTGGGAATGGTGACCTGCTTACCTATTCAGAAACGGCTGCTTTCTGGGCATTCAGCTTTGTATCGAACTTCAGTTACCTCAGGTACAATGTGATGATGGAGGATGTTCGCAAGGTACAGACCGAACTGGAAGAGAAATACATTACTGAGGTTCCTGCCATTGATGCCGCCGCAGCCGTGCTGTATGAGACCAATCCAGATCTTGCCAGGGAGTTTATAACCAACTACTCGGTAAATATGGGGGATTATACAGTTCAACGGTACAAAGAATTGGGACAATTCCTCCTTGTAAAATATATTGATGGCAACATTAAAAAAGAAGAAAACGGGGAGTTTTTAAGAAGCCCTGAAGGTTATCCACTTAGTCCGGATCAGCCCGGCTACTCTGAGCAGTGGAAGAGTATTGTGGTGAAAGATGCTGGAAAGAATCTGAAGATGCCTAAAGGCGATGACCATTAATAACAAAGCATTGTTAATAAATCAATATATTTATTATTACTAATAGAAAATAATTTGTACTTTTGCGACCTGTTAAATCGAGGCACAGAAAACAATAAAGATTAGAATCATGGATTTAATGAAGGTTGTTAATGAACAATATACTCCAGAAACGGAATTACCTAAATTCAGTGCTGGAGATACCATTACTGTTCACTATAAGATTAAAGAAGGAAATAAAGAACGTATCCAGCAGTTCAGGGGTGTTGTAATTCAGCGCCGCGGTAAAGGACATACTGAAACTTTCACAGTAAGGAAAATGTCAGGAAACATTGGCGTGGAAAGAATTTTTCCTTCATCTTCCCCTTTTATAGAGAAGATTGATATCAATAAGCATGGCCGAGTAAGAAGGGCTCGTATTTTCTACTTCCGTGAGCTGACTGGTAAGAAAGCAAGAATCAAAGAGAAGAGATTCTAAGGAATCCCGCAAGGATATTTAAGGCTGTTTCGCAAGAAGCAGCCTTTTTTTATATTTTTTCTGATTCGGCCCGAGCCTGTTTGATAAGTTCATCAGCCTTTTCTTCTGCCTCACTGATCAGATTCGCGGATTGCTTCTCGGCCTGGCGCTTTAATTCCTGCGCAGCTCGTTTGGCGGCCATCTGCCTAAAAGCATTATCCCCAGCTTCTTTTATCAGGTTCTCTCCCTGGACCTCCGCTTCCTTCACCAGGGCCTCCCCTGCCTTTCTGGCCTCCTCAATCAGTCGGTCGGCTTCCGCTTCAGCATCTGAGATAATCTTATCTGCCTGATCTCCCGCTTCTTCTCTAACTTGCTCCTCCACCTTTTCCACTTCCTCCATCACCCTTGCTTCCACAGCTTTGACGACGGTCTCCCCTGAACTCCTGAGGTTTCCAGTTAAATCAGTGGTGACTTTTGGTTTATCAAATGTCCCTGTTATCTTAGCCAGAACCTTCACATAATCGGATTCAGGAATCCGAATTCCTGCTCCTGCGGCCAGTAAAGAGAGCCCATTTATCATGTCATTGGCTCCCGCACCCAGGTCGCTTTTTGCAATTTTCATATCCAGAACATAGTCCAGGGAATTATCGATTCCATGGGAGCCTGAAGCGATAATGGTGGATTCTTCAAAATCCATGGTGAATGGTTGAAAGATCACCCTGCCATTTTTCACAGTGAAACTGGCCTCCACCTCATCGGGAGCCATTTCTTTAAACTTATCATTTTTCAACATTTCGCTTAGCCGGCCAAATGAGCTTAGGTCATGGATTTTCAAGCCATTTGTATTCATCTTCCCTGAAGCATCAATAGTCTCATAAATTGGGGAAAATGAAGCATCCAGTAGGGATTTATAGCTGACCGTCATATTTGCAGTTCCTCTGCAATATTTGGCCATGGGGGCAAGTCTTTCAACAGTTACAAAATTCACATAGGCTTCCTGGATATCAATACCCTTCATATCAATCACTACATCAGTGGCAGCAAACTCCCCCCTGGTGTCCACCTTACCTGAAGTGGTCACCTCTCCTTCAATCACAGATAGAGACAGATTATCCAGATATGCAACGCCCTCGCTGACCTTCAAGTCTCCCTTGATCTGCTCCACCTCAATCTCATCATAGATCACCTTGTTCATTTGAACAGTCATGGCAAATTTGATATTCTCAGGAATCTTAACCGGTGCGGGCTGAGAAAGGGAATCGACCTCGATGCTTTCCGTAGATTCTTCAGCAACAATCTCGGGCATCAACTCGTTGGCATCCAGCATGTTAGAAGAGACATTCAGCGATCCCTCCAAAATCTGATCAGCAAAGAGGTAGGGTATAAAATTGGCAAGCTCACCATCCATATGAAAGTCTGACACGCCCAGGTTCAGATCGAAAGTGACCAGTTCAACCAAACGGGGATTAAAATCCATTTGCATTTTTGAAATTTGAAGCGGGACAGGCAGGTCGGTGGATTCAAGCTGAACATGTTCGATGAGCAGGGTGCCTTCCAGATCCACCCGGTCAAATTGTTCCTTTTCAATATAGGACATCCGGGTATCCCATCTCAAATCGGCTTTCAGGTGCCCTTCAAGGTTAATATCCTCAATGGGTAATACCTCCTTTATTGTGGCAAAATTGATATCTCCAACCGCCTCACCAACCACATGCATATCACTGATGGGATGATCTATCCTGAGGCTCATATCAATGGGATTGCCTCCCAGCATCAGATGAAATCGCTCCAGATCCACTTTAGTGGCATCCATATCAGCTCCCTTATAGTCAACCATCAAACTAATCTGAACATCCGAAACATCCTTTGGCAAATCGGGATATGCAAAATACCCGTCACTCACCTGAAGTAGCAGTTGGGCGTCAGGCATCAAGGTATCCTTCATTAATCCCTTTACACTTCCTTCCAATTTCAAAACTCCACTGCTTTCTATATTTTCGAAATCCTTCATGTATAGGGCAGGCACCAGGGAAAGCAGAGTTTGGAAGCTCGTCTCCCGGGTGAAGAAGCTCAGGTCCAAATCCATGGCTCCGTCATCCAGCAGGTAGAAAACACCCTCTGTACCCAGAACCAGTCCGTTTACTCTTAATTCATTCTCTTTCAGGGTGTAGCTGCTTTCAGCCATATTGACTTCAGCAATCAGATCCAATCCCAAATTCCCATCCTTCATATACCTCACCCCTCCTTGACTTACATTTAATCTGCCAACCTCGGCACGAAGATCAAGCTGTGTCAGGGTTTGGGAAAGATCACCACTCAATTTCAGGTTAAGGCCTTCCATAGATGCCTGGGTTTTGCTGCTTTGATCATCGTAATAGATGCGCCCTTCCCGAATGGAAAATTTTTTAAGAGCAATGCTTTTTGAAGATCCCGATCCTTCAGTGGATTCAGGTTCTGGCACTGGACCAGGATCAGCCTGGGTAATATCCCAATTTGCGGATCCATCTTCCAGAATAATTCCATTCACAAGGGGGTGATCCAAGAGAACGCTTTTTACCTGCACCTCTTTTTTTAAGGCACTGAAAGGATTTACCCTGAGTTCAAACCGCTTCAATCCGGCCAGTGTATCCCCATCAAAGGGAGCCTTCCCTACCACAGATACCTGGTGGAGATTTATACTTAGATCGGGAAAGCCTCTCAATAAAGAAATGCTGAATTTTGACCAGTCTACCGTGGCATGAACCTCCTGGTTTATCCGTGTTTTCACAGCTTCCTCAATCTTTGACTTGAAGAGAATAGGCATGGCTATGAGCAACAACAAGATAACACCCAATGTAATGAGGAAAACCCTGAACACTTTCTTCATAAGTATAGCTTTAGATCAAATATATATGTAGAACGTGAATAATGGGTAAAGAGTTTTGGAATTGTGTGGATTTGATTAAATTTGCATCGCTTTTCTATTATTTGTGGAACGCACATTGAAATGCTGGACGAGTAGCTCAACTGGATAGAGCACCTGACTACGGATCAGGAGGTTGGGGGTTCGACTCCTCTCTCGTTCACTCTTATAATCAAGCAGTTATGTCAAATACGATGTGGCTGCTTTTTTATTCTGACAATATTTGTCTGATGGAAGCTTGTAGTTCCAGGGACGATTCAGTGAGTTGATGGTAGATTTTTCTTTCTGCTTCCGAATGTACCAGGCGAATAAGTATTAGGATTTCCAGCTTTGATGGCTTGATTTAAATAACAGCTTAGAATTTTACTACAGGCGGTTGCCAGGTCTTTGGATCAGCGGAAATGCCTCTTGGAGGGCTTAGCACCTCCATCCATATGGGAGTAACTTCAATCAGGAGGTAGTCCTTGTTTTTATCAGGGTAAAAGGCCTCCCACTTTGCTTTCCATCGTTTTTCTTTTTCCTTTGGATCATTCACCAAACGGGCTTTCCCGCTTATGATTACATAGCCCGAAACATCCTTATCCAGATAATACAAGCTTACCCTGGGGTCTTTTTTAATCTGCTCCACTTTCCGGCTACTTGAGTAGGTCCCAAACCAGATGGTAAGATCTTCTTCCGGGGCAAAGGGATCCATAGCCCTCACTCTGGGGTTTCCCTCCTCATCGAGGGTGATTAATGCACAGCTACCCGAGGAGTTTATAATCTCTTTCGCGGCTGCTATTAAGTCATGATCTGCATGGGTGCTTCCCTGTTCAGTAATCTGGCCGAATCCGTTGAAGGGAATACTTATCAGACTAAAAATGGCGATACAAACAAAACCTTTAAGTGTTTTCATAATATACAAACATCTCAAAACATGAAATGTTTTCTCTGAATATTTTAGGAATGCTTAGCAGGCTTCAAAGGCCTCAGATGCTTTTTCTTTTGACTCAACTGCAAATATTTTTATAATAAGTCTTAGAGAAAAAGATTTCTATATTTGTCGAACAATTTTTATCAGGAATAAAATCTCATTTATGTTTAAAGGACACCCCAAGGGGCTTTACGTAGCATTCTTTGCCAATTTAGGAGAGCGGTTTAGTTTTTATATAATGATGGCTTGCCTGGTCTTCTTTCTTCAGGCCAAATTTGGATTGGCGGAGGATAAAGCAGGCAATATCTACGGTTTATTCTACTTTTTAACCTATGCCCTTGCACTGGTCGGTGGCTTTATAGCAGACAAAACCCAGAATTACAAGCGGACCATTTTCATGGGAATCCTTATCATGCTTGTAGGAAAAATTCTCATGACCGTACCAAGTTTTGGCTATGTCCTTACACTTGTCGCCCTCTTCACAATCGCTTTCGGGAATGGCCTTTTCAAGGGAAACCTTCAGGCCATAGTGGGACAGCTGTACGATAAACCTGAATACTCCCACTTGAGAGACAGGGCTTTTTCAGTATTTTATATGGGGATAAACGTTGGTGCATTCTTTGCGCCCAGCACTGCAAACGGAATCCGAAACTGGTATCTCAAATCCCAGGGGTATTTCTACGATTCAGATCTAGCCGGACTAAGCAACTCATACATTGCAGGAAGATTGGATGATACGACTCATCTTCAGCAATTGGCCAATGAAATGAGCGGTGGTGTAGTCACAGATCTTTCGGCGTTCACAAGCAGTTATATGGAGGCATTTTCTACGGGTTATAACTGGGCCTTTGGCCTGGCAGGCGTGGCCATGATAATCAGCCTGGTGGTCTATGCATTATACCATAGAATGCTGCCCGACCGCGGGAAGCAAGTGAAGGAAGGTAAGGCAGTGGTTAAAATGCCATGGTCAGAAGAAAAGCCCAGGATTATCGCTCTCCTTCTGGTTTTTCTTGTGGTGATCTTTTTCTGGATGGCTTTCCATCAGAATGGGCTTACTCTGTCGTTTTTTGCGAGAGATTACACCGCCAATGAGGTAGGTCCCTTGACCAATATATTCTTTGATTTAAAAGCATTCCTTTCGGTTATTGCCGCGATTATCGGAATAATATTTCTATTCAATAAAAAATCCAGGATTATACAAAAGGTTATCGGAGCTGTAATGCTAGTGGCTGGCGGTGCACTTGCCACGTACTTCTATTTTTCATTTGAAGCCACCAACCGCATACAACCCGAGATATTTCAGCAATTCAATCCCATCTTCATTGTATTCCTTACACCTTTGGTTATTGCCGTATTTGCTTACTGGAACAGCAAAGGCAAAGAACCATCCACCCCACGCAAAATCGGTATTGGGATGTTACTGGCTGCCTCTGGTTTCGTAATTATGATATTGGCATCCAGGGGATTAACATCCCCATCCGATTTGGGAGACGCTCCCTCTCCGGACAGGATATCGCCTTATTGGCTAATCAGTACCTATCTCGTTCTGACCATATCAGAATTATTTCTCAGTCCCATGGGTATTTCATTTGTATCAAAAGTTTCCCCTCCAAGGTTCCAGGGCCTTATGCAGGGTGGTTGGCTTGGAGCCACTGCCTTAGGGAATGGATTACTCGTGGTTGGAAGCTATCTCTGGCTGAGGATCGAGGTATGGCAACTATGGGCAGTTTTTGTAATTTGCTGCCTGATTTCCGCGGCTTTTGTCTACTCCATCATGAATAAACTGGAACGTGCCTCCGGAGGTGCCTGACATTAATACGTGCGGAGCATGTCATAGGATCAAAGAATGGTGAGGATACAAATGTCAGGGACCCGGAGGTTTTTTCTTTGGACACAATTACATACATTTAGAATTCAAATCAGTGCTCATGATCGGATCCAAGTTTCAACCCAAAGTGGCTTTCAGGATGTTAAAGGTTATTTTCTATTCTCTGAATACCGGTCTGCTGATCTTCTTTATGGTGGGAATTTACCTGAATGATATGCAAATCCCTGGATTTAGCCAGGAGATTGATATCCTCACGGTAGTAAATATCTTCTTGCTCGGAGCCATTCCTATAGGTTACACCCTCTCCAGCCGAAAGGTGGAAGCCATTGATCCAGGTGAGCCTTTTCAGGAAAAATTCCAACAGTTTCAAACCGCCATGATTATTCGGTGGGCCATGATTGAGGGAGCTGCGCTATTTTCCGTAGTGGGACTGATCCTTCTTCAGGATGCAAAGCAGCTGGTTCTGTTTGTGCTCTGTATTCTGGTTCTTTCCACAAATACCATCACCAAAGAGAAGGTAACCCGGATGGCCAAATTGAATACCGAGGAGTCAAAAGCTCTGGAAGACTAAATGGAACTCAGTCTATCAATTGCATCTTTCTTATAAGTGCGGCTGATGGGAATCTCTTTCCCCTCAATTTCTACGTGTTCTTTTGAAAATGATGAGATTTTGAGGGAGTTGACAATGAAAGAGCGATGGATCCGGATAAAACTATCTGGCAGGATGGACTCCATATGACTGATCTTCTCTTTGGAGGTGATGGGGCTGCCCTCAGCCCTGTGGATCTGTATGTAATCTGCCAGACTCTCAATGAAAAGAAGTTCCTCAAACCTTACCCTGGATGTCTGTCGGTTGGAACGAATGGTGAAGTAACCTTTCTCTATCTGGGATTGTTTCTCCTCCAGTTCACTGATGGCCTGTTGATCAACGAAATAGTGCTTGATCAGCAAAATAAAGGATTTGAAAAAAACAATAAAGTATAAGATAATGGCCAGGGTGAAGACATCCGTAATCAGACCTGCAGTTTCATTGATCCCATAGTAGATGATAAGCAGCATGGCTCCCACTCCCGCCAGCAACTCCAGGCAGAGGGATACCACCAGCATATAAAAAGAGTAGAGCCCGAATTTGAAAAACTTCCTCCGGAACAGGTAACGTGGAACCAGATAAAAATTGAAGAAGTAAGAGGTCCCCATCACTACAGGCATCAACAGGGAGACATAATAAAAAGATTCCACAGAGCTTTCAAACCACCGGGCAAAAACCAGGGTAAGAATTCCATAGACAAGAACCCAGAATACGATGTGTTGGTAGACTTTCATTTTTTTCGGACAACTAAATATCGTAAAAAAAGTGACCCAGATCACCAGCTGTCGATGGAATACAGGTTTTGAACCGGATTCGACCTTGCTTTGTACCACCCGGGGGGCCTAACTTTGTAGCATGTTTAAGTTTAATTTTAAAAAATAGAATTATGAAAGATTTATTTGTAATGGGTGGCTCTTTGTTTATGGGCATCCTCACCATCCTGCTGGTGATCATACTGGCAACCTCAGTCTATTTTGGACTTTCAATTGCTTCGGGAAAAGCTGAAGAAAAGAAAAATTTCAGTCACCGACTGACTTACCTGAAATCCCTGGGACTTTTTACAATGATCACTGGAATTTTGGGACAACTCATCGGGCTAACCGAAGCATTCAAAGCCATCGAAGCTGCCATGGACATCTCTCCGGCAATTATGGCGGGTGGCTTAAAGGTCTCTATGATCACAACCCTCTATGGCATAATAATTAATTTGCTATCGATACTGATATGGTTCTTACTGGACCTGTGGTATCATAAAAAGACGGAAGCTTAGTTTTGGGCTAAGCAATAACCAATAAATTTTTAGATGATGAGAACACGAGATTTTACTTTAAGCATTAGAGCGCTTGCTATCTCTGTGTTGTGCATAATGAGTCAACTGGCAATCGCTCAACATCCCGCTGAAGGTCACTGGGAAGGTCTCTTTATGGAAGATTTTAAAACCATTGTGAAACTGGAACCTGATGCCGAAAACTCCTACAGAGGGAGTATTCAGATGTTTGACGGAATGGGTGAGATCCAAAATGATAAGCTGTCAGAGATCTCCTTTGAAAATGGAAAACTTACCTTCGTTATTGAAGCAAAACAGACCAATTTTAAGGGTACAATTGATGAGGATCTTACCAAACTATCGGGTAACTTTATCTTTCCTGATGATTCGCTGCATCCCATTGAACTCCGAAAAGTTAAACCCGGAGAGAAATCGGATACAGGATCAGACTGGTTGTAAATAAAAATGTATGGAACAGATCAGTTGGACTGATTTCGAGAAAGTAGAATTAAGGGCAGGTACCATAGTGGAGGTGAAGGAATTCCCCGAGGCCAGGAGGCCTGCCCTGATTCTAAGAATTGATTTTGGAAAAGAGATTGGGATCAAACAATCCAGTGCACAGATCAAGGATCTTTATACAAGCGATGATCTAATGGGAAAACAGGTCATATGCGTACTTAATTTTCCACCCAAGCAGATCGGGCCATGTATATCTGAATGCCTGGTCACAGGTCTTTACCGGGAAGATGGCAATGTGGTGCTTGCAGTACCCGACAAAAAGGTGCATAAGGGGGCCAGGCTTGGTTGAAATAAACCCTTCTCCCTCCCATTTGTTATAGCTCTGTAACAAAGCAAGGCTGGTCTTTTTCCCCGAATCCGAGATATACGAATAGCCATTCCAGAACATTTGATTTTGTATATTTATAAACTCTGGCACTTGAACCAGGGTTGGAGAAAGGCATGAGCAGACATTCCACTTATATACTAATTCTGATGTTGTTCCCCCTGCAGCTAATTGCGCAGGATTCAATAAGCTATCAAAAGGACTCCCTCCCAAGAATACTCCGTATATCCCTGATTGGTAAGACTCCAGGTATTATGACAGGGATATGTAACGAAAAACTGGATCCTCCCATCATCGCCGAAGTTACTACTGATGCCGGTATGCCTGTGGCAAATGAGGAGGTGGCATTCAGCCTTTTTGCAGTGCCCGAGCAATCCAAAGGATCGAGCCTTGGCCATCACCTGGTATTAACTGATTCTCTGGGGATAGCTCAAACTCAACTGACGCTGGGCTCAAAAGCTGGAACCTATAGGGTTTCATGCAGGATCAGAGAGGGATTTCCACAAAACGAAGTGGTTTTTGTTGCCAAAGCCAGAGGGAAAAACTGGGTTTACATGCTGGTCATTGGTCTCTTTGGAGGGTTGGGACTTTTCCTGTTTGGGATGCATACCATGAGTGAAGGGATGCAACAGTCAGCCGGAGAGCGTCTTAGGAACATCCTGGATAACGTGACCAAAAACCGAATAGTTGGAGCGGGGATCGGGACGGTGGTGACCACGGTAATTCAGAGCAGCAGCGCCACCTCTGTGATGCTGGTGAGTTTTGTGAATGCCAACCTGCTCCAGTTCCGACAAACCATTCCCGTCCTGCTGGGTGCAGCCATTGGTACCACCATAACTGCACAGATGATCGCATTTAAAATCACAGAATACAGCTTACTTCTGGTTGCGCTTGGTTTCTTCATGCAGGCTTTTTCAAAACGTGAACAGTTCAAGTGGATCGGATCGTCTCTATTTGGATTTGGGATTCTCTTTTTTGGAATGCACATCATGTCTGATGCCATGGCTCCCATTAGAGACTGGGCTCCTTTTATTGAGCTGCTTTTGAGGCTGGAGAATCCTGTTCTGGGTATTCTAGTTGGAGCTGCTTTTACAGCAATCATACAGTCGAGCAGTGCATTTATTGGCATCATGATCGTACTTGCCTCTCAGGGACTGCTCTCCCTGGATGCCTCCATACCTTTAATTCTGGGATCCAATCTGGGTACACCGGTTACTGCCCTCCTCTCAAGTTTGAAAACTGGAATTGAAGCAAAGAAGGTAGCAGTAGCCTTTCTGGTGATTAAGTTGATCACTGTAATCTTGTTCGCTGGCTGGACCATACAACTGGGAAAATTTCTTGTTCAGATGGCTCCTGAGGCCTCTCTGCAAAGGCTGATAGCCAATGCCCACACCCTTATTAACCTGGTCCTGATGGTCACTCTTCTTCCGCTTACTCCCCAGTTAGCCCGGCTGGTAGACTGGATGGTTGGAAAAGGCAAGGAACCCCAGACTATGGCATTCAATACCCGATACCTGGATTTTGCCATGATCACTACCCCATCACTGGCATTAAATCTGGCCAAGCAGGAAATTATCAGGATGGGAATGATTGTCGAAACCATGTTCAGGCTCATACTGCCCACTTTTCTGAATAAGGAGGCAGCTGCCATTGATTCTATTTATACCCATGAAAAAGAAGTGGATTTCCTCCGGGATGCCATCAAAGATTATCTGCTGAAGCTAAACCGCGAATCGGCCAATAGCAGTAATATGAACGAATCTTTTCAAATGCTCTACTCCATGAATGAGTTTGAGAAAATTGCGGATATCATTTCCGGCAGTCTGGCCAACAGGGCGGAAAAATGGATAGTGAAGGAATATGATTTTTCTGAAAAGGGCAAAAATGAGCTAAAGTCATATCATCATAAAATAGAGAAACAACTAAAGCGATCCATCGTGGTATTTGATGAAACCAATCTTCAGAAAGCTGCATTGATGAAGTTAAAGCACAAGGAGTACAGGGGACTGTCAAAGGACCTGGAAAAACAGCATTATACACGGATTCTTGAAGGAATGAAAGACTCGCTGGATAGCAGTAAAATGCATTTGGAGATTCTGGCGCTTCTCAGCACCATAGACAGCCACATTACCAACATTGCCAGAATTGCGCTGGACTGGAATCAAAAGGCCACATAAGAATGGGAAAAGAAGAGGGCAGACTATCACGAGTGGCCACCATTGAGGTGATAAACCGCTTTGCATCAACGCAGATTCCTTTTGTATTTCTGATCAGTTTTAGCGGAGAGGGGAATATTGTATTAAGCCCGGAGGAAGCTTCAAACCGTGGGATGTTTCTGGAAATGCCCGGACTTGTAAACCACTCATTTAAAGCAAGGTCAAATCAATCCATTCAGCTCAGTAAAAAATCTGTGGATAGAAACCGTTACCATCAGGCCTTTACCCATGTGGTGGGTCAAATCCTTTATGGGAACTCTTTTCTGCTAAACCTCACTTGTCCAACAACCATCGAAACAAACTATTCTCTCAGGGATATTTTTTTAGGGAGCAAAGCGCGGTATAAGCTGCTCCTTGAAAATGAGCTTGTGGTTTTCAGTCCCGAAAGATTTATCCGGATCCATGGAGATACCATCTCTTCCAATCCCATGAAAGGCACCATTAATGCAGAGCTTCCTGGTGCATACAATCTGCTTACCTCCGATCAAAAAGAGCATGCCGAACACAATACCATTGTTGACCTGATCAGGAATGACCTGAGTACCATTGCAGGTAATGTGCGGGTAAAGCGCTTTAAGTATATTGAGAGACTGAGAACTAACCAGGGGGAGTTGTTACAGATGAGTTCTGAAATAACAGGAAAACTTCCTCCAGATTTTAGATTCACCCTGGGAGAAAATCTATTTAAGTTATTGCCTGCAGGCTCAATTTGCGGCGCCCCAAAAAAGAAAACACTTGAGATAATCAATCAGGTCGAGGATTACGAGCGCGGATATTACACCGGTATATTTGGTTATTTTGACGGCCAGAACCTGGACTCTGCCGTGGCCATAAGGTTTATTGAGAGACAAGGAGAGAAAATGGTTTTTAAAAGTGGAGGTGGAATTACTTTCCAGAGTAACTGGGAGAAGGAGTATGAAGAGATGCAAAACAAAGTTTATGTCCCCATTTATTGAGACCATCAGGATTCAGGATGGGGAGGTGAAAAACCTCTCCTACCACCAGGCCAGGTTTGAAAGAACACGGTGTTCAGAACTTGGCCTTGAATCACACCCGGATCTGTATCACAAGATAAAAATTGCTAAGGGATTGGCTCATGGATTGCTAAAGTGCAGAATTAGGTATGGAAAAGAGATAGAGCACATTGAATTTGAGCCCTACACCAGGAGATTGGTTAACTCTCTGAAGGTCATTTCCGCTGATCACATCTCTTATGGGTTTAAATATTTCGACAGAACTGCCCTGGAAAAACTTTATGCACAACGAGGTACATGCGATGACATTGTGATGATAAAAAACGGGCGCGTTACAGATAGCTACCTTGCCAATGTAGTTTTTTGGAATGGTGAAGTCTGGTTCACTCCCGAAACACCCTTGCTTCCGGGCACCATGAGGGCTTCCCTTCTGGAACTTGGGAAAATCAAGACTGCCAGGATTACCCTGCAGGACATTGGCCGCTACCAAAAGATCAGACTTATCAATGCCATGAACAACCTTGAGGAGGGAGCTGAAGTCCCTGTAGAAAAGGTGAGTTACAAATAATACTGTATATTTATTCAATCTCAAAAACCCTTAAAATGAAAAACGGATCCCTGATTTTTGTCCTGCTCCTTACGCTTGGAGCCTGTTCATCCAGACTGGATACTCCAAAAGAGGAAAACTCCGATGAGTTCTCATTTGTATTTATGACCGATATTCACCTAAAACCCGAATTGGGTGCACCAGAAGGTTTTCAGATGGCCATCGATACCGTAAATGATTTGCAACCTGACTTTGTTATAACCGGTGGGGACCTGATAGACGATGCGCTTAAGGCCACCCATGGCAGAGCTGATAGTCTGTACACACTCTACAATAAAATGGCCGAAGGATTTTCAATGCCCGTATATAATACCATGGGCAACCATGAGATATACGGATATGGCGTTAAAGAGGGTTTAGATCCGGATCACCCCGATTATGGCGAAAAGATGTTTGAGAAGCGGATTGGAAAGCGCTACTATTCGTTCAATCACAAAGGCTGGCATTTTATGATTCTGGATGGCATCGAAAAAAGAGATGATGACAAGGGAATTTATATAGGAAAGGTGGATGAACAGCAAATGCAATGGATTAAAAAAGATCTGGAGGACGTGGATCCACAAACACCCATTGTACTTGTCACCCATATTCCGCTGGTCAGCATCATGCCACAGATAACCAAAGGCCCTCTGTATGGCGATAACCAAAGCTCCCTGATTACCAATCAGCAAGAGGTATTGGCCCCTTTCAGGTTTATGAACCTGAAACTGGTGCTGCAGGGACACCTGCATGCGCTGGAAGCCAACAACCTGATGGGACGTACCCACTTTATTACCGGTGGAGCTGTTTGTGGCAGGTGGTGGAAAACTCCGGATGACAGCCCGCTTCAGGAAGGTTTCATTAAGATAGAGATTAAGGGGGACGACTTCACCTGGAGCTATGTGGACTATGGCTGGGAAACAGGAATTGTATCACCCTGACAATTAATCAACTACATAACTAAAACCACTCTCATGAAAATTGAAAGATTATTGGCCATAGTGGTCACATCGATGGGTATTTCATTGTCTGTTCTTTCGCAGGAAACGACCCTGCCCTATCACTATGGCGAGCTTACTGCTCCCGATTTTGTCAAAGCGGTGGAGCGCTCGGGTGCGACAGCCATTATTCCCGCAGGTATTCTGGAAAAACATGGCCCACATCTGCCCCTCTCTACGGATCTAATCCTCTCGCGGGAGATTTCGTCCAGAGCTGCCCAACTGGAATATACCATTGTCTACCCCGAATTCTATTTCGGACAGATATTTGAAGCGAAGCATCAACCAGGCACCATTGCATACAGCCCTGAACTGGTTTGGAATATGTTGGAAGAGACCTGTGAAGAGCTATCCAGGAATGGGATCAAGAAAATAATCATCGTCAACGGACACGGAGGAAACAACCACCTCTTTGCCTACTTCTGTCAGAGTCAGCTGGCCCAGCGAAAGGATTTTTCAGTGATCTTTTTTCAACCCGATGACAGTAAGGTGGATAAAACAATCGAAGGGATGCGAACTACCGATTATGGAGGACATGCCGATGAGGTGGAAACTTCCATGGTATATGCCATTCGTCCCGACCTGGTACATGCCGAGCGGGCATCCTCCCAGTCGGGAAGAGACCAGGCCAGGCTTAACCTGCCCTATGCCTACACCGGAATCTGGTGGTATGCAAGCTTCCCAAACCACTATGCGGGTGACGGGTCCTCACCTCAGAAGGAGATTGGGGAATTGAACCTGAACAGCAGGGCAAAACAACTCTCCGAACTTATCAAAGCACTGAAAGAGGGCAACAGTGTCCAGGAATTACAAAACATGTTCTACAAACAGGCAGAAGATCCGCTTGACACCAAACAGTAGAGCCAATTAAACTACAGAAAACAGGAAGAGCATCTCCCTGGCAATCTGCTGAGACCGCTCTTCATACCTGGCCTTCTCTTCCGATGTGCCGTCAAATGCTTTTGGATCGTCATAAGTGACAGAAAAACGAGATGCAGCTCCCTCCACCATCGGGCAAGCCTCATCTGCATCTGAGCAGGTCATTACTGCAATGAAATTATGGGTGGGGTTGGGAGGATCCTCATAATTTTTTGAGAATACACTGATCCCATCCTCTTCTCCCGGGAAGCGCACCAGGTATCTCGGATTTTCACTTTCATCCATTTTTTCGATCCGGAGTCCGGAACTCTCAAGTGCATCAACAGCCGAGATATTGAAGGCGGTTGCTTCAGTTCCCCCTGAGTAACAACGAACTCCAACCAGATCGTAATGGGCGGAGGAAAATTGAGCCCAGATATGTGCCATATGACTTCTGCGGGAATTGTGCGTACAGATAAATACAATATCTGCACTGCAATCCAGAGACAGATCACGGGTAATCACTGAGGCCAGCCTGGTCAATTGCTTCTTTCTCTCCTGAGGTATCAAATTGAATTCTCTCTTTCTTTGCAGGACGTAATCACCCAGCAATTCAAATCCCTCCCATTTCATTGAAACCCTAGGTTATCGATTCAACAATTTGTACAGCTTTGGCCACACAGCCTGCGCAGACAGTCTCCATTACCTTCTCCTCTTTGAATTTTGCAGCTCCTTCTGGAGTGTTTAAATCACAAGCTGTCAGATCCCTGCAACTGGTTGTTTTATAGACCGCTGTAAATTCTTTCGCCAACTCCTTAACCGAGGAATAAGCCTCTGCTTTTAATTCATCATTGTTGTTTACATCCTCACCCTTTAGAAGACCAAGTACCATGATGGCGCCTGTCACAGCTCCGCAGGTCTCCTGCTGCTTGCCCATGCCCCCTCCGAAACCGGCTGAAATTTTCAAAGCCAACTCCTTGCTGTATTTGAGATCGTCGGCAAATGAGAGAAGTACAGATTGTGCACAGTTGTAACCCGACAGAAAATGTTCTTTAGCCTGTTCTGAACGTTCCATTTTTATTTGTTTTTGTTTAAAAGCAAGTTAAGAAACAATTATCTAATAATTGTAATGGGAAGTGTTAACTTAAGAAAGATCGCGTCTGCGTATGCCATCTCTCCCATCAATTCGGCCTCCTGGTCGTGGGAATAGATCAGGTATAATGCGCCAAAGGGTGGTCTGAACCGCCATCCGGTCATTCCATAGAAGTAAATCTTGCTGCTACTGGTGCTGTTCTGGGCAAAAACTTTGATCCATAGATCTTTTGTAAAATTATAATTTAGTGAGATTACATTGATGAAAGTCGAGTTCTCTTCATCGTCGGGCACAAACTCAATCAGGTCTCCGTTGTAGGACGCAGCCATCTTCTCGGTAAGTTTCACCTGTCCGCCGAAGGATAGTCTTCGGAAATCTCTGTCGAAGTTGTGACCGGATGTGTACTGTATGCTGGCATGACTCCATTCTGCAGTATTGTATCCGATGGCGATGGAGTTCCGGTAGTTGTAATACTCCTTGTCAAATAGCTTAAATTCATTGTTATGACTGTACTGCAGTGAAAAACGGTTCTGCAGATAAAATTCCACTGCCTGGGTAAAATTATAGCTTCTCAGAGCCCCATTGGTGCGGGCCCAGAAGGCATTGTTCCTGGATTCTACCTCAATGTATTGGAACACATTGTTCCGAAGCCACCATCGGTAACTGATATCGCTGTCCACCTCCCTGCGGTCGTCATCCACAATGTAACCGGTCTGGTTCACATTCTCCTTGAAATTCTCTCCAAGCTCGGTATACCTCACATGCAAATGGTATATATTGCTCTCTTTGGCAAACCTCACAAACCAGGCACTATGGGATGCCAGATCACCGGGAACACTGGCCACAAATTGACCGGTTAGCTTCCATGTTTCACCCAGGTTTAACATGTAATCACCGCTGAAAGAGGTGACAAAACTGGAGTCATTCCTGCGATCCACAGCAGTAAGGCCCACCGAAGAAGATTGAAGGAAGTCACGTTTTACACGTGCAGTGGTAAAATAAGAAGGAGCCTCTCCATCTTCTCCAGCTCTCAATTCTCTTGTATTCAACCCATTAAAACTATACTTACCCGCTTTCCCATTGAGCTTGGCTCCATATAGAATATCTTCAATACGCCTGGAGTAAAAGGTCTTAATGCGCGTATTGTACATCTCATTCCCTTCCTGAAAAAAGAGCCTTTTCTCGGGATAGTTCAACTCATATTTGGTCAGGTTAATGCGCTCCTGATCGGCCTCTACTGTAGCAAAATCCGGATTAATGGTTCCGTCGAAAGTCACATTGGGAGAAATCTGCCATTTTACATCCCCTCCGGCGTTGGGTTTTACCTTATTCTCCACACCCGTGAAATCATTGTTCTCATAGCTCATAGAGGCATATGGAAAGAGGGTTAATTTGCCTTTTGAGTCGGGAGGGACAATCCCGGATAGCTTCCCTCCTTGTGAAATTCTAAAATCGTCCGAGAGGGTACCTGACCAGTAAATGGTTTCAAAATTACTTCTGAGTATCCTGCTAAAGTTAACCCCCCACTCCTGGGAGCCGGGTTTGAACTGCAGGCTTTTAAATGGGATGGCCATTTCAAGGGTCCAGCCAGCTGCATGAATTTTTGTGGCACTCTTCCACACAGCATCCCAGTTCACATCAATATTCCGTCCGTCGTCATTGATTCGAAAATCAGTTTGAGTCCCCAGCGGATTTATCCAAAAGCCATATCCTGTCCTGTTGTCGTTATAGGGATCGATCACCAGCGCAAAGCAATCATCCCCTTTGGTTAAGGCATCCCTGTTCATAACCTTGGCAAGCACTTCAGATTCCTGGTAAAGATTCACGCTGAGGTAGACATACTCCTCATCGTACCCAATATAACAGACCGTTGGCTCCGAAGCCGGATCGCCGGGATTGGGTTCCATCTGGAAGAAATTGACAGCCGAATCGGCTCCTTCCCATGCCAATGGCTCATGTATTCCATCAATAACCAGCGGGGTTGTAACAGGAAATGCCTGGATATACTTCTGTCCATATGAAAGCTTTGAACCAACAATAAAAACAGACAACAGCAACATAATAAAGCGATTCATAATCTCAGGCAGTCAGAGTAATTTTAAACTTAGGAAAAGAAGTGACGGCATCAAAACAAAAGAGAAAAATTCCTAACTTTTGGACTATTCCTAAAATCACGTTCACATGCTACGAATCACACTGCTTATCCTGACCATTGCCCTTTCCGGATCGTTGCCTGGACAGAACAATGATCGAACTGCCCCGGCGGGTATGGTACTGATCCCTGGCGGGACCTTTCTGATTGGTTCCAATGACCATCAGCGGATCGCCGCTCCCATGCACCAGGTTATTCTCACTTCCTACTACATGGATAGTCATGAAGTGACCAATAAGGAGTATTATGATTTCTGCATGGAAACCGGATACAGACTGCCTGAGTTCTGGGGTTTGGATATCTATAAATCGGGGTTGGATTTTCCGGATCATCCGGTCATAGGCGTAAGTCATTCCGATGCTTCAGAATATGCCTCCTGGGCTGGAAAGCGACTGCCCACAGAAGCCGAATGGGAGCATGCAGCCCGGGGAGGACTCGACCATATTTCCTACCATTTTGGCGATAAGGCAGATCACAAAAGTGCCAGGTATAATAATCCGGAGGCAGAAAAAGGTCCGGTAGAGACGGGATCCTATCCCCCAAATTCATACGGCCTGTTTGATATGTCAGGAAACGCCTGGGAGTGGGTGTCGGACTGGTTCTCTGAAACCTATTATCAGGAATCAGAGGAAAAAGATCCAAAGGGACCTTCCAGTGGCACATTCAAGGTACTCAGGGGAGGGGGATGGCATTCGGGAGGAGGTTGCATCAGCGTTCATCGGCGCAATGCATTGCCCCAGCACTGGTTAGACATCGCCGGAGGATTCCGATGTGTAAAAGAAGTGGATTAAGTGTTCAGAATAACGGTTGCACCTTTGTACATAATGAATGCGCTGTAGCTCAGTATAATATGGCTGATATCGTTATGGTTAAACCAGGGACTTAATCCCAGCTCATAGCTGAAGATCAATGCAGAAAGTATTCCAATTGCCACCGCTCCCACAATTTTCACCACTCCCCTGCATGCAGTCCGCTGATAAATAAAGAAGCTAAGAGATCCTACCACCACCACCATACCGAAAATGGTATAATACTTTACCGGAGAGAATGCAAGGGTCCACAGGGTATAGAAAAAGGCAATGGCCAGAATCAGTAAATTAAATCGAATGATAAATCTGGTTACATTGGGTTTCACCATGGGTTTGGCAACTTCAAGAAGCGCATGAGCCATCAAGGCTACTGAAAACAGTGTAAAGATCCAGGAAACCAGTTTCCACTCGGGAGCTAATCTATACAAAAAGGCATGGCCGAAAAGCCCACCGAACAAGGCCCCCAAGCCCAGTGTAAGAAAGTAATACTTAAAATACTTTTTGATCCTGCCTGAGGCTTCCTCTTTTCTAATCCTGTAAAAGGCATAAAAACAGATGGCAGCCAGGATGATATCAGTTGCCGTGGTGATTGGCTCATCAATCCGCAGGTTCATAAACTCTACGGAAGGCTGTATATAGTGATTGAACACGCCCAAAAGTAACATTTATATTAATATCTTGCCTTTTTATTAATCAACAAACCCCGGCAAAATGAAAAAACTCACCCTCCTACCTATTTTGTTGACAGCCTTACTTCTTTCATGTTATCAGTTCAATACCCACAAACCCCTGGCCGAAGAGGTGGACTCCGAAGAGTCCTTTTACGAATCCATGGAGTTGAACCGACAATGGCCCGGATACAGGGGCTACTTTGCCTCTGGGTACCTGGATCAGACAAATCTTCCAGACAGTTTTAATGTGGAGACATCTTTTAACATCAAATGGAATATTCAAGTTCCCGGACTGGGACTCTCCTGCCCTGTTATATGGGACAATCGCGTATTTATTACCACCGCCATAAGCGAGTCTGACAGCGAAGGATACAGGACCGGGCTATATGGAGATATTGAGCCCGTTGCCGATAGTTCGGAGCACATATGGAAAGTCTATTGCATTGATAAGACATCGGGAGAAATCATCTGGGAAAACAATGCAAACCATGGAATACCTCAGGTGAAGCGACATCCAAAATCATCTCATGCAAATACCACTGTAGCCACTGATGGCTACCATGTGGTGGCTTTCTTTGGTTCAGAAGGTTTGTACTGTTATAATGTGGATGGAGGACTTCTGTGGAAGCGGGATTTTGGATTGATTAACTCGGCATGGCATGTGGTGGAATCTGCAGAGTGGGAATTTTGTAGTTCACCGGTGATCTTTCAGGATAAACTGATCATTCAGGCAGATGCCTTAAATACTGCATTTGTGGCGGTCCTCAATCTTTCAACAGGAGAAACCCTTTGGAGACAGGAGCGTGAAGAAATTACAGGGTGGTGCACACCAAATGTATATTTTGACGGGAAAAAGGCCCGAATAGCTGTGAATGGCTATAAGCATAGGGGCGGATATGATTTGGAGACCGGAGCAGAGATCTGGCGAATGTCCGGAGGAGGTGATATCCCTGTACCCACTCCCATTGTGTGGAAGGACCTGATCTATTTTAACAGTGCTCATGGTCGGCATGCACCGCTGATGGCCATAAAGAACAGTGCCATGGGTGAGATTCCTTATCCTGACAACGATTCCGTTCCCGGGGAAAATTTTGCCTGGTTTTATGACAGAATGGGTGCATATATGACCTCAGTTGTGGTTTATGACAATCTGTTGTACAGACTGCGATGGAATGGGAGCCTTTCTTGCTTTGATGCCAGAACCGGCGAAGCTTTTTATCATGAGACTGTAAATCCGTCAAGTTTTGTGGCCTGTCCGGTGATTTCAGACAATCGCATTTATATGGTCTCAGAGGATGGAGAGCTCTATATCGCTGCCACTGGAAAAGAGTATAAATTATTGAATAAGATTCCCTTGGGAGAGGTCTCTTTGGTCACACCTGGAATTGCTGAGGGGATGTTACTCCTCAGGACAGCCAGCCGATTGATTGCCGTATCCTCTCCCTGATCAGGCCTCTACCCTGAGGCTGCTCAGGATGTTATTCACTTTTGCTCTATTGTTTATATAACATTCTGAAGGACAGCTTATTTTCATAAGATACAGTCCATCATTGCCGGGAATTCCAATTAACAATTGTTGGAATGGCTCTTTTCCCAGTAGGCATGTACCTTGCATCATCACTGCCTTTTTGCTGTTAAGAATGGTATCGTAAGGTTTCTTCACGTTTACCAGCCCACTCAGCCCTGATATTTGTTTCATATGTTTCCTGGCATTTTTGCAACCAGGAATGAAACTCATGGATATCTTCATGTTGTGATTGGGATTGGTGACTTCAAACACCTTCCCATTGTAGTCGTGTAATTCCTGGTCCCATAAAGGTGAAGCTGCAAAGCTAAATTCACACAAGGGATGACTATATTCTACAATCTGCCCATAAATTGATCCCACCGGGGAAATCCCGAGACAAAACGCCACAAGCAACTGTATGAATCTTAGATACATCATCTGGTATTTATTCACTCTTAATATATCACAAATACTCCGAATATGCGCAATCTTTGCATTGATATTCAGTCAATTATACCTAAGTGTAAACAAACTACCCTCACCGGACTGTGAAATGCATTGCCATGAAACAGCCAGGGACCTATCTCGAACTGATCTAAATATTCCCTTTTAAGTCCCATAAGATATGCGAATTATTATATTTGTCGTAGCCAGGAAACGATGATGTTTGGAACGCACCTCTTATTAACACTACGTAGCCTTAAAAAGAACATCCTCTACACACTTTTTGTAGTTGTAGGTCTGGCCATTGGCATTACAACCTTTCTATCCACCATCCAATGGTCGGCCTGGCATCTTAGATTTGACAGAGATTATCCTCAAAAAGAATTGATCCATCGGCTCACTTTCGAAGAGATCAACGAGGGATTCTATCGGCATATGGCCAGGATCATCCATGGATCAGCCCTTACCAAAATTGTCTATTCAGATATGCTTTCAGGTGTTGAAAGTATAGGTCGACTGGCGCCTTTCAGAAAAGCAGCCTTCCGAATAGACGATAACTCTTTATATGATCTCCATACTTACGAATGTGACCCCTCATTCCTTGAGATATTCAAACCCGAAGTAATTTCAGGAAGCCAGGAAGATCTTCTTGTGGAACCATTCACAGCTGTACTTACCGAGTCAAGCGCCAGGAAATTATATGGGGAGGCCGATCCTGTGGGTGCCACTTTCGAGCTCATGCACCAGTTTGAAAGCAATCCGCTTACCTATACGGTCATTGCTGTGATAGCAGATTTTCCTGAAAACTCACATTTTAAAATATCTGCCCTTACCTCATTCGAAGACCCCATTGGTTATAACGGAACAGCCTGGACCTATTTGAAACTTGAACCAGGTGTAAATTCCGCTGAAGTAGAGGAAAATATCAAATTCTTTTTAGATAACAATGAGGATCTTAATTATTCTGAAGGCCTCTTTCCGCGGCTTCAGCCGGTGGGTGAAATTCACCTTCATTCGCACAAGGCCAGAGAGATCCAGCCCAATGTTCGTTTCAGAACTGTATTGATTGTGCTTATCACTGGTATGCTGGTGTTTATACTGGCCTGGTTTAATTTCACATTGCTGTCCTTCAGCCAGAATCAATTGAGAATTAAGCGCCTTATTGTTCAGTGGCAGATGGGGGCTGCTAAAAGTATGTTTTTCAGGCAATTTTTGGTTGATAACCTGCTGATAGGGGCAGTCTCCTACGTAGTTGGAGTTCTGCTTACACTGTTACTTACCCCTATTATTGAGATGCAGGGAGGGGCCTATATGTTCCAGGATATAAATATTGTATGGCTTTCACTTTTCTTATTACTTCTGCTTATTCTGGGTGGGGCTGTCCTCACTTCACTATATTCAACCCGAAGGCTTTACAAGCATCTACAGCAAAAGTATCTCACTTCAAAATTGGGATCCCAACGATATAATACCGGTAGAAATTTGTTCATCAGAGCAGTCATTTCTCTCGAGTTTATCATCACATTTGTTCTATTGTCTAACCTGTTTATGATCACAAAGCAGACCAGGTTTGCCATGTCAGAGCAGCTGGGGGCATCACAACAGGAAGCCATTCATATGCAGAGCCTGCACAGAGGAATTATTGACAAATTCGATGTGTTCAAGGATCGAATGCTGGAGAGTGCGCATGTGGCCAAGGTCACGGGGAGTTTTGAGGAGCCCACCGGTGAAACCATGGATGCAAATACCTTTGAGATTGACGGCATTGATGAGGGAGATAAACAGCTTTTTCTTTTTATGGTGGACCAGGAATTTCTTCGATTTTATGATATTGAGGTTCTCTATGGTTCCGATTTCCCAGACTATTACAATCCAAGAGACTCCATTGAATACTATGTTTTAAATGAGACGGCAGCAAGGATGCTTACAGACGATCCTGCAGAGCTGATTGGTCGGGAGCTTAAACTAGATTTTAATTATCCCGGGTACATCTGGCCAGGGCCCATTACCGGGATTGTTAAAGACTTTCACCTTTCGGGTTTGGATTACAAGGTATCCCCCATGGTGATATTCCCCAAATACACATGGCTCTTCTGCTTCTCTGTACTTCCTGCGGGCGATCCTGAACTTGCCCTGGATCATCTCAGACTGGTCTGGGATGAACTCTTTCCTTCCTTCCCTTTGGAATACCATTTTTCAAGCGCTCTAATTGAACAGTTATATGAAGCCGAGTTGGTACAGACCAGGTTACTATTTATATTCAGTATTCTGTCTATTATTATCTCAGGAACTGGGCTCTTTGCGCTTAGCGGACTTTTTATTCAGAAACGCCTGAAAGCTGCCGCCATTAAAAAAATAAGCGGGGCCCGTGTAAGTCAACTGGTGCTGCCCGAGCTGCTTTATTACCTTTGGCTGGCCCTATTCTCCTCCGCCTTTTCAATCCCGGCATCTATTTTTCTGATTGAGCGTTGGCTTAGAAATTTTAAATACCAAACTGAACTTCCCATTTGGATTTTTCCCGTATGCGTATTGATCCTTTGTCTTTTTAGTTGGATTGCAGTAAGTTACCACACCATCCGTCTAGCGAGTATAAACCCGGTAGAATTTATCAAAGAACAGTAAAATGGAGCAACTCTATAAATATCGTTCATTAATCCAGGAAATCCCTGCCATACGAAAGGACCTGAATAACTTACAATCTGAATGGTCGATTCCGGATTCAGAAATGAGGCAGATCAGATTGATCATCGAAGAGATTTTCTCAAATGTGATACGCTACGCTTTCACCGATTCGAAGGAACACCTTGTTCAAGTAAAGCTAAAAAAGGTCGATGACGAAATTGCCATTCAGATCACAGATGATGGCATTCCCTTTAATCCACTGGAATACAATCAGAAAGTTATTACTGACCCGGCATCATCTGTAGATGGAGGAATGGGGCTTACACTTATTAAAACCTTTTCAAATTCCATCACTTACGAACGGGTTGACAGCAAGAACCAACTCTTGATTACAAAAAAAATAAAAAGCAATGGCCCTTGAGGTTTATAAGCCCGGATTAATTAATTTTGAATAGATGAAACAAACTCTGGTTGGACAGAAGATAGGATTGATTAGATCTGATGCTAATTCCCAAAGGACTCTGGGAAAGTTTAACATTGCCTTGTTGCTTTCTCTTTTAATGATGATTTTCATTCTACCTGTCATTCCTTCGGAGGACCCTCTTTTAACAAGAGTTGTCCTTATCCTCATAGTGGGCTCCGGACTGTTTGCAGCGGAATTCAGCAGAAAGTTATTTAGATTCTTGTTTGGATTGGGTGCTGCTGTAATTGGCTTTACCGTGATTACTATTTTCTTTATCAATTCAAAAAATTTGAGTATTATTCTATTCTTAATAAATACACTTTTTTTTATCATTGTAACGGTGGCCCTGATTTCACAAGTTGCTCAGGCCAAAAAAGTAGAGGGTTCCACGGTGATATGTGCCATTAACAGCTATCTGCTCATCGGCCTGTCTTCAGCATTGCTTATTGCTATCATTGATCTATATGCACCCAATAGTTTTGGTATTCAGGTTCACGATGGGGACTCCCTACAGACCTTTGTTTATTTTGCCTTTGTAACCCTTACCACCCTGGGATACGGAGATATCTCTCCACTCACTCCCCTGGCCAGATCTTTTTCCACCTTCACAGCGCTGTTAGGACAACTCTACCTGGTCATTATCATGGCATTGATTGTTGGGAAATATCTGAACACAAAAGGATCTGACCAATAATTAAAATAGATTTATTAAATTTGCGTTTTCCAATTAGCAACAACCCCATATTTTATTTAATATGTTAAGAGAAACAAATTACTCAGGCTGGCAGCTGTGGTCCCTGGTGATCCTTCGGGTCGCCATTGGTTGGCACTTTATGTATGAAGGAATTATCAAACTCCTCAATCCCAACTGGTCATCCCTGGGCTATCTGATGGATTCAAAAGGGCTCTTTGAGGGCATGTTCCATGCGATGGCAGGAAATGCCAGTGTGCTGAATGTGATGGATTTTTTGAATGTTTGGGGTCTGGTGCTTATCGGGGCCGGCTTAATTGTAGGATTATTTACACGGGTGGCAGCCATATCCGGAATTGTGCTTCTGGCTTTCTACTACCTTTCTCACCCGGCCATTATTGGAGTCTCCTACGCCATTCCAAGTGAGGGCAGCTACTTATGGATCAATAAAACCCTGATTGAACTAATTGCGCTTTGGGTGATTGTATTATTCCCCACCTGGAAAAATATAGGAATGGACCGATTTTTATTTAATAAGAAATAGCAGAGACTACAATGGCTGAAAAAGATAATAACACGAGCGGCAATAAAATGAACCGAAGAGATCTGCTTAAAGGACTGGCCACAGTGCCGGTCTTAGGTGCCTTTGCGTATGGCACATGGAGAAAAAGAAGTCAAGACCATATACGTAGCCATAAGCTTGCCAAAGAGCTTAATATGAGCAGTGGGAGCCTCGACTATACCCCTTTCAAACACGATGGGGATACCATCAGGTTGGGGATTATTGGATATGGAATCAGGGGTACGCAGTTGATGAAAGCAGCCGGATTTGTTCCTCCAACAACCATTCAGGAATGGAAAGAAGCTGCAGCCAAGGATTCACGTAACAAGCGTTATGAAGATTTTATTCAGCAGGACGACCTGAATATTCAAATAGCAGGGGTATGTGATCTGTTTGATGTGACATGCTGAGAGCGGACTGGCTGCCGCAGCAAATGTGGGACGTGAAGGTACCGATGGTACCATGGGGACTCCAGTAAAACGTTTCAGCCACTACCGGGACATGCTTGCCTCAAAGGAGATCGATGCGGTCATTATTGCTACCCCCGATCACTGGCATGCGCAGATGACCATTGATGCTGCCAAGGCGGGGAAACATGTCTATGCAGAGAAGGGGTTTTCCCTTACCATGGATGAGAATTATACCATTCGTGATGCAGTGAAAGAGAGTGGCGTTGTCTACCAACTTGGACATCAGGGAAGACAGACAGAGAGTTACATCAAGGCCAAGGAGGCCATCGACAAGAAACTCATTGGGAAAATTAACCTGATTGAGGTTTGCACCAATCGCAACTCCCCCAATGGTGCGTGGGTCTATGATATTCATCCTGAAGCCAATGAAAGAACCGTGAACTGGAAAGAATTTGAAGCTCCCTGTGAGGTAAAACATCCATGGAGTCCGGAACGCTTCTTTCGATGGAGATGCTGGTGGGACTATGGTACCGGACTTTCAGGCGACCTTCTCACGCATGAGTTTGATGCCATAAATCAGATTCTTGGTATGGGAATTCCTACATCAGCTACAGCTTCAGGTGGCGTCTATTTCTATAAAGATAAAGCGAAAGGCCATTATGTAAATGAGATCAGGGAGGTCCCCGATGTTTGGAACACCGTTTTAGAATATCCCGATCAGGACTTCAGCCTTCTTTACAGCGCTTCCCTGGCCAGCAATCACAACCGGGGCAAGATGATCATGGGTCATGACGGTTCCATGGAGGTTGGAAATTCATTGACAGTTTATGCAGACCGGGAGAGCACCCGTTATAAGGAGCAGATTCAGAGCGGTCTGATAGATCCTGAGCTTCCCATCTACACCTATATTCCCGGACGGAAGAACGTGGACTCCGTAGCAACAGCCACCGAGCAGTATTTTGCCGCCAGGGGACTGTTATACACCTACCGGGGTGGTCGCAGGGTGGACACTACCCACCTTCATATTGCTGAGTGGCTGCAGGCAATCAGAGAAGGAAAACAACCCAGCTGTAACATCGATCAGGCTTTCGAAGAAGGGGTCGCTGCAGCTATGGCCATTAAAGCTCAGAGAGAGAATCGCACCATATTCTGGGATAAAGAAAAAGAGGAAGTTGTTAGTGGGTAGTGGGTAGTTACTAGTTACTTATATAATGCCTTTTTCCTTGAGTTCCTGGAAGACTTTCCAAAGAGCAAATACCTCCTCAAAGATCTGAAGATCTGTACACTTACTGGTGCACACCATCCTTTGAATGAGAAAGGCCTGGAATTCCTGCAGGTCATCCCCCGTAAGGGATGTTATCTCTGTTAGACTTTCTCCGCTAATCAGTTCATCAAAGTGTGCTTGTTTTGCCTGATTTTTCTTTAACCAGTATACTTTCCGAGCAGATTTAGCCTCTTTATTGAAATTCTGGTAGAAATATGATATGGGGGAAGTGAGAAGAAATCCGACACTTTTAATAGCTTTCTCATCCATTTCCATGGGTACATAGTCGGGATCCTGTCGTGGCAGGCCCATGGATTCGCCCAGAGTTTGCTGATTCGGCATCTCAATTATAGCCTCTTTAAAATCTGAATAGGTAGAACCCCATTCAAAGATCCGAGCTTCCTGAAGTAGGTATCTTTTACTAGTAAGAACAATGAATTTAGGGAAGTGGACCAGGTTTACAGGAACCAGGGTATCGTGAAAGGCAATATTTCTAACCAAGAGCGTATCTGTCATACTTACAACAAGATGAAAGATACCGAGGCTGTCAGTAACATCACCCTGGTGGGTGTTCATATTGATTACATGGGAAGCAGGAACCGGCCGATACGAGCCATCATATACAATGGCCGACAAATTGAATGAAGAATCTATAGCCTGGCCATTTAGTTCCGGGTGGAAAATCAATGTCAGTATACCGACTATGATTAGGCTCCTTAAAATCATAGAAGCTAAAATTATCCAAAAATCTCGTTATTTGGTGTGGATTTAACAATCCTTAACCTTAGCGAAACTTAACACTGTTTGAATGAACCAATTTTGAAAACAGGTGTTTACTGGAAAACAGAACTTGCCGCATGATAAATATTACATTTCTTGACCTGGAGACCATAGGAAAAGTGGATAACCTCAAACTAATTTCTAAACTTGGAAACTTCGATTATTATGATGAAACCAAACCAGAGCAAGTCGTCGAGAGATCCCTGGGTAAAGAGGTAGTGATTGTCAACAAGGTGGAGATGACCGAAGAGGTGATGAAAAAACTTCCTGATCTCAAACTCATTTGTGTGGCAGCCACAGGTATCAACAATGTAGATCAGTCTTATGCGAATAACCATGGAATTGAAGTAAAAAATGTAGCTGGATATTCCACCGATTCGGTGGCGCAGCTCACTTTCACCATGCTTCTCTACCTGATCAACAAACCCTACTACTATGACTCCTATGTGAAGAGTGGAGCTTATTCAAGAAGTGCATCATTTACCCATCACAGTGAACCATTCTGGGAATTAAAAGGGAAGCGTCTGGGAATCATTGGTTTGGGTACCATTGGGAGACAGGTTGCCCGCATCGCGGAATCGTTTGGTATGGAAGTTGTTTTTTACTCCACCACGGGACGAAATAACCACATCAGCTATAAGAGATTTGAGCTGGATGATCTTCTTAAAAGTTCGGATGTGGTATCCATACATGCTCCATTGAATAGCCAGACACAAAATCTGATTAGCTATGACAAAATGAAGCTGATGAGACCCTGTGCCATCATCCTGAACCTGGGCAGAGGGGGAATTATCAACGAAAAGGACCTGGCAAGGGCCTTGAATGACAATCTGATAGGGGCTGCAGGAATCGACGTGATGGAACAGGAGCCCATCAACGCTGACAATCCCATGCTGAAGTTGTTTGATAAGGAGAAGATCCTGATCACGCCCCATATGGCCTGGGCCTCTAAAGAATCCAGGGAACTTCTTTTAGAGAAAATCGCCCGAAATATCGAAGTCTACCTTAAAAGCAAATCCTAGAAGCTGTTTTGCCGATCAGACGGACTGGCCTGCCTTGACAAGGAGTTTCTTGGTGGCCAAAATTCCATCATCCTGAGTAAGTTTACTGCCTTCATATTCAATCCCAACATATCCTCTGAAGCCTGCATCCTTTACAATTTTCAGAATCCGGTAGAAATCCTTGGCTGTCTCATTCCCCTCTTCGTCAAAATCGTGCGATTTAGCACTTACACCTTTGGCCAGTGGCATCAGCTCCTTCATACCCACATAGAGGTCATAATTCTCCGTCCTGCTCACCCTGAAGTTCCCAAAATCGGGCAGTACACCACAATTGATCATGCCGGTATTCCGAATCACTGAAACAAGCCAGCTGGCCCTGGAAGAGTAGCCTCCATGGTTCTCCACGAGCACATTGATCCCGTAATCGGCCGCAAACTGACTTAATTCTCTTAAACTCCTGGTGGCGGAATAGGCCACTTCTTCTTCAGTGCCTTTGCCTCCTGCATTTACCCTGATGGAATGGCAACCCAGCATCTGGGCGGCCTCCACCCATTTGTAATGATTCTCAACTGCTTCAATTCGTTTGGATTCATCCACCTCTCCCAGGTTTCCTTCCCGATCCACCATGATAAGCACATTTTTTACATCGATGTCTTCGGTCCGCTGCAGAAGCTCCTTGATATAGGATTTTTCGGCTGATTTGAAAAACTGATTTACATATTCCACTGCGTGAATATCAAAATTCTTTTTGGTGTAAGCTGGAAAATCCAGGTTGTCCAATTCACCTCCAAACAGGGCTTTATTCAGGGACCACTGGGCCAGTGAAATTGAGAAAAACAGATCATCCTCATTTGCCAATGGAGCCATATTTGATATACCCTGCTTCTCTTGGGCTTGTAAAGCAGTTCCTGCAGAAACGCCCACTGCAGCAAGTGCTGCACTTTTCATAAAAGTTCTTCTAGTTTGCATCGTTTGAAGTTTAGTATTCTTATAATTAGTAGTTTAAAGTTCCTTGATCTTTTTGAAATCCGCGCCATCCTTTGGTGCTCTCTCCATCAAAAAGTTTTTAAAAACAAGTCTCTTGTTGTGTACATTCTTTTCCACATTGACCATTTACAAGGGAAGGAATAAAATTGTGAAAACTATTCTTAACTAACAAGTTGAATTGTAATGTATTATTTTGTAATTTACTATCAGATAAAATACTCGGGCGATGAAGGGTCAACCCAATAGAGTAAGACCTGACCATTTTGCAGGTGATCTGATCGGAATGCAGGATCAGCTTTATTACTATGCACTTCAATTAACCGAAGACCGGGAAGATGCACTGGACCTTGTTCAGGAAACCAGTTACAAAGCATTGAAGAATCAATCAAGATTACATAACAATGACCATATCAGGGCATGGCTCTATACCATACTTAAGAATACCTATATCAATTATTTGAGAAGTAGCCACAACAGGCAGTTGGTGCACGATACAGATGAATTAAATCAGTATTCGGCTCAAGCCAGAGATTCAAATGAAGGATTGCCAGACGAACTGCTTATGAAAAAAGAGCTCCTTGATATTATTAAGTTATTGCCACAAGCTTACGAAAAACCGATTCAGCTTTTCCTGATAGGATACTCCTACAAAGAGATTTCCGAACACATGAAAATCCCTATAGGAACCGTGAAGAGCAGGATTCATTTGGGAAAAAAACATATTCGTAAAGTCTATATGGCCTGATTGAATGATCTGATTACAAAAGATCACAGGCGTCGGCCGGCATCCAGTGCTTCTCTTTTCCTTCCCATTTTACATTACAGCCCAAGGGATTTGTAAGGGGTACAGAAATGGCTTTACCTGTACGTAAGTTCATCAAGAGCCCGATCAAGGTCATACACCTTAATAAGATCCGAATTCTTTGGTTGATCAACAGCCCTGCCGGTATACACAAGCCTCCGCTCACCGTCAAATACATAGAAATGAGGAGTGCGCAAGGCCCCATAGTCCAGAGCTACCTGCTGGCTTGCATCGTGGAGGTATAGCCAGGGGAACCTCTGTTCTTTCATTCGGCTTACCATATGAGGGAAATCATCCTCTTCATAGGTATTTGGGCTGTTTGAATTGATGCCCACAAACCTTACCCCCAGCTTGCCAAAACGCTCTGCGGTTTTCCGGGTAACCTCATCGGAGCCTATCACATAGGGACAGTGGTTGCATGTAAAAAAAACCACGAGGTACTCTTCTGTAAAATCCGACAATGAATAGTTTCTTCCATCGGTGGCCGGAAGGTTAAAATCTGGAGCAGTTGCTCCTATATCTAATGTAAATCCCATGTTGTAAGTATAAAGTGTAAAGTATAAAGTGTAAAGTATTTCCTCACTGATAATACAATAAAAGGGAAGAATTGTTTGATGAAATGATGGGATTTGAAAACAAAAGCTGCCCTGGAAGCGTTTTTAATATTGTGATGAACAGGCTATTATTGATATTCTTTGTTATAATGATACCCTTTGAGGGTATTGGTCAGGATATTACAGAAATTGATGGGGATGGAATAGCTGCTCTGTCGAGAATTTCCAACGACACCACCTATGTAATTAATTTTTGGGCAACCTGGTGTTCTCCTTGTGTAAAAGAGATTGACTTTTTTGAAGAAGTTCACACCAGCTTCGAAGACTCAAAAGTGAAGGTGATTCTTGTAAGTCTTGATTTTCCAAACCAGGTAGAACTAAGATTGATTCCCTTTTTGGAAGCAAGGGAGATAACGGCCCAGGTGATGCTGATGACAGATTTAAACTATAACTCGTGGATTGAAAGGGTAGATAAAAGCTGGTCGGGCGCAATTCCCGCCACGCTTATTTTCAACAGAGAACAGCGGGTTTTTCTGGAGCAGGAGCTTACCCGGGATGAACTATTTAATAACGTAAATCAAATTTTGAATTGATATGAAAAAGGCACTTCTTACTTCAACACTGGCTTTACTCACACTTACTGCTGTATTTGCAGGATTAAAACCCGGAGATAAAGCTGTAGCATTCACTCTGAAGAATGTGGACGAGACCATGATTTCCTTGTCAGACTATAGCGATCAAAAGGGCGTGATCCTGGTCTTTACCTGCAATCCATGTCCCTTTGCCAAAGCTTATGAACAGAGGATCATCCAGCTGGACCAGAAATATGCCAGCCAGGGATATCCAGTACTTGCAATAAATCCAAACGATCCCGGGATCTCACCTGAGGATACATTCGAGAGCATGCAAGTACTTGCCAAGGAGAAACAGTACCCCTTTCCCTATTTAAAAGATGAAACCCAGGAGATATATAAAGCTTATGGAGCCACCAGAACTCCTCATATATTTCTACTGGAAAACAAAGGAGGTAAATTTAAAATCGCTTATATTGGTGCCATAGATGACAATGCCATGGATGCCTCTGCAGTAACCCAGAGATATCTGGAATCGGCAATTGGTGCCCTGATCTCAGGAGACACCCCCAGTCCCAACACTACTAAAGCCATTGGATGCACCATCAAAGCAAAAGGGTAAAGCGACACATCGTAATCACAGGAGGAACGCGGGGCATTGGCAAAGGCCTTGCCAGGGAATTTTTACGGAACAATTGCAGGGTAACCCTATCAGGCCGAATGCAGTCCGGTGTTGATGCTGTTGTTGAAGAGCTGAAGGAAATATCAGAAAATGAGGCATGTAAGGGATTTGCATGCGAGGTGACCCGGGCTACCGAGATTCAGGAATTATGGAATCAGGCCTCCTCCATTCAGCCCATTGATATCTGGATAAACAACGCAGGTATAAACCACGCTTCTCAACAGTTTCATAAACTGGAGCCACAAGTAATCCAGGAGGTATTGGATACCAATATATCGGGCACCATGCTTGCTTCCCACACAGTAATCAATGGAATGCTAAAACAGGGATTCGGCTTCCTCTATAACATGGAGGGATTGGGCAGTGATGGCAGAATCGTTGAAGGTGTGAGTATTTATGGCTCCACAAAACGTACCGTAAGGTACTTTACCAAAGCACTTATCAAGGAGTATAAAGATGATCCCATTCAGATTGGAACACTGAGTCCGGGTATGGTGGTCACCGATATGCTGATTGATCCTCTAAACAGTCACCCGGAGGATAATAGGGAAGCACTTAAGATCTTTCATATCCTCGCTGACAGACCAGAAGTTGTGACTCCATGGCTTGTTTCTAAGATACTAGGGAACCATAAGCATGGCGCCCACATTGCATGGCTAACAAACCAAAAAATAGCCGGTCGTTTTATAGCCAGTATGTTTAAGAAAAGGAAAGTAAAAGGATTACCTGATTTTTGATTAAAATCGTCTAAAAAGATCCATATTTGCAGCCCAATTTATAACTCACTTTGGTCATGCAAATAAACACCCTGGAAATACTGGCTGCATTTATGGTCCTGTTTGCCATCATTGATATTCTTGGATCCATTCCGATTATCCTGGATATCAAATCAAAAACAGGTGCGTTGTTCCCCGGGAAGACAACATTGGTCGCTTTTGGAATCATGTTGCTCTTTCTTTTTATTGGGGAACCCCTGCTTGGGCTCTTTGGGGTGGATATATCCTCGTTTGCAATCGCTGGTTCAATTATCCTTCTGCTTATGGGACTGGAGATGGTTATGGGCATTCAACTTTTCAAACATGAAGCTGGCGGAGGCGGGGCCATTGTTCCCATAGCCTTTCCTTTAATTGCAGGAGCGGGATCAATCACAACCCTTTTATCACTGAGGGCCGAGTATCAAACTCTAAATATTCTTATCGCACTTTCATTGAATATGATAATTGTCTATCTTGTCCTCCGGCTCACAAGCTTTTTTGAAAGAATTCTAGGACCAAACGGACTGCATATCCTGAGAAAATTCTTTGGTATCATCCTTTTGGCTATTGCCATTAAATTGTTCCTGTCTAATACAGGAATAGAGATAAATAAAGGATTGTAAATGAGAGGGATAGTTATTCTATTTCTGTTTTTTCTTCTTGCTGGATGCAACAATGATGAGTTATCCTGGATCTCCATTCGGAATGATACTTCCATCCCTATATATATCCTTCCCTATACATCCGACTATACATTTGGCGAGTGGATTCAACCTGGAGCAACAGACGATTTTTACAGTTTAAATAGCGACTACCTGGATGGATTTGCATACTTTTCGTTCTACTATGACAGTCTTATCATATATTTGAAGGATCTGGAAGAGACGACTGTTAAATTCTATAAGGACGGGACAACCCTAAACTACGATCCTACCCTCAATCCATTTATTAACCGAGATGTCTGGAAATCTAGGAGTTTTGATAAACATCTTTCGAGCACTTCGTTCAACACACTGGAAGAAAAACACATTTTTGATCACTACTTCTCCATTGAGGCAGAAAGCATTAAATCACTGTCAGATACTATTACCTTGGAACTACATCCTGCTAATTAGAGCATCGGTCATTTGTTCGGTGGTAAGCTGAACAGGATGCTGCTTGTGCGAAGTATGTTCAACCACTTTAGGAATATTCTCTTTTGTAAAACCGTAATCCGATAGTCGGGGCAATTCCAACAGGTTTGTGATGTGAATCAGCTTCTCCTTAAAAGACTGGAGATACTCCATATCCTGTTTGTATTTGAAATCGGCAAATACTTTGCTGGCAATGATCAGTTTTTGCATGGCCGGATGCTCGGGTTGATCCTTCAGGTTATCAATGGTATAGGCAAACACAGGAGCCATCAGGGATCCGCAGACCACTCCATGCGGTATATGAAAATACCCACCCAGTGGAGAGGCAAATCCATGTACAAGGCCCAAACCAGCCTGGGCCAGGGTGATTCCGGAGAACATGGCTGCCAGTGCCATTCCAGCCCTTGCCTCAATGTTCTCCTCCCCTTCCAGGTATGCCCTTAGGAGGTACTTCTTTATCTGCTTTAATCCCTGCAGCGCCAATGCATCTGTCATTGGATTGGCATTCACAGAGACATAAGATTCCAACAGTTGGGTAAACGCATCCATTCCAGATGAAGCCGTTAAGCTGGCGGGACATGAGAGCATCATTTCCGGATCGAGAATGGCTATCTCAGGTATAAAGTTATCGTGACGCAATGACTTTTTAAATCCCATCTCTCCCACTTCGGATATCACTGCGTTCTTGGTCATTTCGCTTCCGGTGCCCGAGGTAGTAGGCATGGCGATAAAGGGAATCTTATCTCCTGTATGAACCCTTTCTCCAACCCCTTCGAGGTAGTCTTTGATGCTCCCTTCAACAGGGATCATGGCAGAAACAGCCTTCCCAGCATCCATTACGCTACCTCCTCCAACTGCAACTACAATCTGGATCCCCTCCCCCCGGTATTTTGATACGATCTTGTCCACCAGGGATGGGGAAGGTTCATGGGCAATGACTTCGTGATTTAATTCCAGCTCGGCCTTACTCAATCCAGTTAGAATCTCCTCTCCATGTACGGAGTTATGCAAAGAGGATGACCCCGTTAGTAATAGAACCCTTTTACCAATTGATTTTACCGCTTCGGGAAGTTCGTTTCGCTTCCCGGTACCAAAGATGATTTTTGGCAATGAGGAAAACTGAAAAGATTCGATCATGGGCTAATATTTCCGTAAATATAAAAAAAGCTTCCACGCAACAAAAATGTGTAGTTTTGCATCCTGTTAATAAACGACTGTTTATGACAAGAATTTGGATAAAAACAAGTCTGCTACTCCTGGTGTTTGTCACGCTAGCATGTGATCGGGTAGATTCCTATGTAGGTGCAGTGAACTATATCTCTTATGGGACTTCCTTTGGTGAGTGTCTGGGATATTGCAATCAATATATGAAGGTCTACCCTCAGCTAAGTACTTTAAAGAGATATGGCTGGGAAGAAAGTGGAGAATTGCCCGAAATACATTGCTCAATGCCCCTTGAAAGTTATGAATTCATTTCCCTCAAAGATTCTGTGGATGTAGGTAATTTCTTTGCGATGGATGAAAGGTATGGCTGTCCTGATTGTGCTGACGGGGGGGCTGAATGGGTGGAAATCAGTTTCGACACCCTGAAACACAGGGTTACATTTGAATTTTTGAACGAACCTGAAGAGCTCACACCCATTGTCACAGCCCTGAGAGAGATGATGCTGGAATTTGATGGTTGTGATCAATAGCGACGGATGAAATAATTGGTCAGGGCACAGACGGTAAGCATAATCATCAGCAAAAGATCCATTCTGAGCGGCCCTACATTTCCAGGTAAAATACCCGCCTGGGAGAGGATAAATACCAGAAGTCCAAAACCCGACATTACAATCATAAAGATACCCTGGGGCTTCCTGGAAAAAATTCCGAGTATTACCAGAGGGCCCATCATGGCCGTCCCCGCAAAACTTACCCTGGCAAGCAGAACCAGTTGATCAGAACTTAAGAGCGAGAAGACCAGGGCGGCCAGTGCAAAACTTATAATGGCCAGACGTATGGGTCGCAGAGATTCATTCTCCTTTTTCGAAATCAAGCCCCTCAGTTCATTGCCCAGTGCAAATAGTTGAGAATCAGAGGTTGACATGGCGGCAGCAAAGAGACCGATAACTGCAGCAGAAGCAATAAAACCCGTCTGGTCGTGGATCAAAACCTGTCCCAGAAATTCAGCCATGGAGGCATCCGGGTAGCGAATGGCTCCATATAAACCGATGATAATAGTTGGGAAAATGACCAGCATGGCAAAAGTACCCACAGCTACAGCCATTCGGTACATGGATTTTGTATCCTTCATAATAACCAACCTTGTGGAGAGTTGGGGTTGGGTGACAGGGATCATCAGTATGGCTAAAAAAGAGGCGATAAGGAATTGCGCATTAAGCAGGCCTTTAGGACCCGGTGTTGAAAGAAGTTCAGGATTGGCAATCTCAGTTTTCTGAAACAATTCTGACCATCCGCCCAGGGCATTCATGCAGGTAAGGGCAATTACCCATACTACTACCAGAAGCAGGGTTCCCTGCATGAAATCAGCGTAAATTATGGCCTTGAGTCCTCCCAGCTCCGAATAGACCAACATCACAAGCACAATAATCAGTGACCATCCCCAAATGGGCATGCTCTGAGGGAAGGCCTGAACCAGAAACATAGCTACTCCCCTGATCTGAATAGCGACATAGGGAACCAGGAAAAGGAAGACTCCGCTAAAGTATATATATCCAGCCCATCGGTTCTGGTAGCAATCCTGCAATAAAGCCGACATACCTGAGAATCCCTTGGAGGAGACCGTCTTTCTAAGTCTGTACCCAAACCAGACAATCAAAAAAACCATGCCCGCATCCGAGAAGGCCAGGAAAATCCATGCACCGATCCCGTGATTTCTTGAAAAATCAGGCATTCCCATCAGAGTGAAGGTGCTGAAGAGGGTGGCTGCAAAAGTCATGAATCCCAGTAGCAGTCCAATATTGGAGCCTGCAAGAAGAAAATCATTGTTAGACCGGATCATACGACGCGACCGGTAAGAGAGGTAAAAAAGGATGGAAATATATATGGAACCTACAATTATTAACCAGGTAAGCATAAGCGTAAATCGTTTAATCTTTATCCTGAAGCCTGCTGACCAGGTAGGTAAGCAAAACAAGGAGGATTGTTATTAAAATACTGGTCCACAAGGTGTATGGCATGGATAAGAACTTGGGATTGATCTTCCCCGGATGAAGAATTACCGGTGTAAAGGTAATGACCACAAGAACAAAGGCCACTCCCACCAACAGATATCTTAGAATCTTCTTATGTTTTACTTCGCTCATAACCTGGGTATGGTTAGTCCTCCATCCACCACGACCACCTGTCCTGTGGAATAGGGCAATAATCCAGAAGCCATCGACAGGGCTACTTTTCCTACATCTTCGGGCAATCCCCACCTTTTTTCCACGAATAAACCTTCCTGGATAAGACGGTCATACTTCTCCTGTACTGCAGAGGTCATATCTGTTTTGATAACCCCTGGTTGAATTTCATATACCGGAATTTCATATTCACCCAGGCGCACTGCCCAAAGCCTGCTGGCCATGGAAACTCCAGCCTTTGAAATACAATATTCACCCCGGTTCACCGATGCAACCGTAGCAGAGATGGAGGAGACATTGATGATGCACCCGGTAAAACCATTTCCTTTCTGAACTTGCTCTACCATATGCCTGGCCACAAGTTGTGTCAGGAAATAGGGGCCTTTAAGATTAATATCCATCACCCTGTTATAACTCTCTTCAGTGGCTTCTAGAAGATCCTTACGCTGGGGTGGAGCAATGCCTGCATTATTAATCAGCACATTTAGCGCTCCGAATTTCGAAATCACCTGATCCACCATAGAAAATCTTTGGTCTGAATCAGACACATCTCCCCTGACATAGAAGACTTTGGCTCCTTTGTCACGCAGCATCTCCAATGCGCTTGCTACCTGAGACTCTTCCCTGACTCCATTAATTGCCAGATCAAAGCCAGCCTTGGCTAATTCCAGGGCAATGCCAAATCCAATTCCCCTGGAGCCTCCTGTGATAAGTGCAGTTTTTTTCATGGTCTATCTAATTGATCAAAGGTCTGGTACTTCAATCCACTTTTTTTGATCCCAACTTTTCAATCCCATCTCTGCAAGTTGTACTCCTTTGGCCGCTTCCTGCAGATCCCAGGGAAATGGTGCATCAGTCACCACATGTTTAAGGAACAATTCCCATTGGGCCTTAAATGCATTGTCAAAATCTTCATCGGCAAATACTTCCATCCAGTCCGCATAAAAATCGATCGGACTGGGTATATCCGGATTCCAAACGGGTTTGGGAGTGCTTCCATAAGTCTGTATAAAACAGCTTCTCAAACCTGCCATAGCAGAACCTTTTGTGCCATCCACATGCAGGGTAAGCAAGTCATCTCTGCGTACCCTGGTAACCCAGGATGAATTAAAGTGGGCCACTATTCCTCCTTCTAACTCAAAAGTGGCATAAGCTGCATCTTCGGCAGTACATGTATAGGGATCACCTGTTTCATCGATTCGCTCCGGTATATGGGTAGCTCCCAGGCAGAATACACCTTTAACATTTCCAAACAGGTTATCCAGCACATATCGCCAGTGACATAGCATATCCATGATAATTCCACCATCCTCCTCCTTTTTGTAATTCCAGCTGGGACGTTGTGATTTCACGGTATGTCCTTCAAATACCCAATAACCAAATTCGCCTCTCACCGAAAGTATCTTGCCCAGATCTCCGTCATCCATGAGCCGCTTTAACTTGAGTAATCCTGGAAGCCAGAGTTTATCTTGTACTGCGCCATGTTTTACTCCGGCATCCGTGCAAATTTTCACCAGTTCAAGGGCTTCGCGGGTAGAAGTGGCCACGGGTTTCTCGCAGTATATATGCTTGCCGGCTGCGGCGGCCTCTTTTACAGCAGCCACCCTCCGGCCCGTGGTCTGGGCATCGAAATAGACTTGATAGCTTGCATCCTTCATCAGAGGACCCAGATCTGTGGTCCACTTCTGAATTCCAGACATCTCTGCCAGTTTCTTTAGCTTTTCGGGGTTCCTGCCCACGAGAATGGGATCGGGCATGATGGTTTCCTCTTCCGAAATTTTCACTCCCCCCTGTTTCATAATTTCTACAATGGATCGCATCAGATGCTGATTTGTTCCCATGCGACCAGTTACTCCATTCATGATTATTCCCACCCGTTGTTGTTTCATCTTCTGCTATGTATGGTTCAGGTATGCAAATTTAATTCTCTTCAGGTATTCCAACTGGTCCATGGCCCAATATTTATCAGAAAACACCTCCACCTCTCTGTATCCATTGAAACCTGCTGCTTCAACCCAGCCTCTGATCTGCTTCACATCAATGCAACCATCCCCCATTAATCCCCGGTCGTTGAGCATATCCTGCAGAGGCACGTTCCAGTCGCACACATGGAATGCAAAAAGATTCCCATCACGACCACATCGTTTTATCTCACTTTCCAGATCAGGATCCCACCAGAGATGAAAAATATCCACAGCTACCCCAAGGGATTGATCATTGATCTGTTCGACCATTTCATTGGCTTGTGCCATGGTGGTAATGGCTGAACGATCGGCCGCATACATGGGATGTAAAGGTTCAATGGCCAGTTTTATGCCGGCATTTTTTGCATAGGGGATAATCTTCATGATTCCTTCCTGGATCTGTTCTCTGGATAATTCCAGCGACTGTCCGGGATCGGAGCCACATACCAGCACCAGCAAGGGAGCTCCTATGGCAGCTGCCTGATCAATGGCTTTCAAGTTATCCTCAAGGGCGGCTTTACGCACGAGCTTCTCTGTAGAGGCAAAAAAACCTCCACGAACCAGCGATACTACAACCATTTCATGCTCAGTCAGCAACGATCTGACAGTTGACAGGGAGGCCCCATCCAGAAGATGTCTCCAGATGGAGATGGCATGTATGCCTGCGCCGGAATAATTCCTGATACACTGTTCCAGGTTCCAGGGCCTATTGGTTTGGGTATGAACACAAAGCTTGCTTAAGTCACTAATTATTTCGGGCATCTGATGTTAACTTTGTGAATTGAAGTCTAAACTAACCAAATGATTTCTTTTCCTAAAGAAAAGAGTCAATAATTATCGATTATGACCAATGTCTTGCTATTTTTGGGAAAGACATCTTAAAAACCGAAAAAAATGATCTCCATTGAAGAGTTCCTCAAACTTAAAGATGATGGCATAATTCCAGAAGATATTTCACCCTTGTTACAGGCACTGCTGCTGGATGCTGCCGGGGACTGGGATAGCTCGCATCGAATAGCACAGAGCGATTCCTCTGCAGATGGATCCTGGGTACATGCATACTTGCATCGGGAAGAAGGCGACCTGGGAAATGCCTCATACTGGTATCGGAGTGCCGGAAGGTCTCTTCCAGAAATCTCTCTTGACGAAGAGTGGGAATATATTGCCATGGCACTTCTAAAGAAAAGTTGAATCATTTGGCATGGAGAAAAAGAGTTCTGGCATAAGCCGGCTAATGATTGTCACCCTTATGTCGCTTCACATATACACATCAGGACAGCAAATAAGCATCGGACCAGATGTAAAGATGCTGGCTCTGGGTGACTCCTATACCATAGGTGAGAGCGTGCTTTTAGAAGAGCGATGGCCCCATCAGTTTATTGGAGAGCTTTTTTCTGCAGGAATTGATGCATCTATGCCCGATTATATAGCCACCACCGGATGGACCACTCAGGACCTTCAAAAAGGAATGGATACGGATCTGAACCGGGATAAGAGTTACAACCTGGTTTCCATCCTCGTGGGAGTAAACAACCAGTATCAGGGAATCCCAATTTCAAGTTATGAGCCCGATTTAATAGAGATCATTGAAAATGCACTTCATATAGTGGGTGAAGATCCCAGCAAGGTTTTTATCCTCTCCATACCCGACTATGCTTACACCCCATTTGGGGAGGGCAAAAAAAGCATCAGCAAAGAGATTGATCAATACAATGCCATCAATAAACGGCTGGCCACAGCTTACAGCATTCCGTGGATAGATATTACCCCTTTATCCAGAAGAGGGCTATCGGACAGCTCTCTGGTAGCTGCAGACGGGCTGCATCCCAGTGCTACACAATACAGGAGTTGGGTAATGGAGTTAATGCCCAGGTTGCATCTCCCTGAAAAACAGTAGCGTATAACTCTATTCTTCAGCCACCCGGGTAGCTGTCATATCAAAATCTCCTTGAGAAAGACTAACCATGCCAGCAAATTTATTCCCGTCAAATGTACCTGAAATAGTAACCTCTTCAGCCTCTACCCAGACAATAAAACTCAGGCTCTTCTTTTTATATTCTACTTTCTCACCCTCTGTTTTGGTATATTCGTTTAAGGCCATGTTAACTTTAAGCACTTTGTCCTTCTCCTCAATAATCATTTTACCCGATTCATATCCTTCTGGGACTCCCAGGACGGAGTACTCCCAGGTCCCCACGGGGCTATACTTCTTTAGAGGTGCATCAAAGGTGAAGGAGGAGGCAATTACTAGGAGCGCAACGGCCACCAGGCTTCTGGGAATGGTTTTAAATTTCATACTGGATAAGTTTTTGTTGGTGAATGATATTTCATTAATAGTTAGGGTCTCAATATCGTAATTAATTGTCAAAAACTAAATGACTTTTATCCTGATTTTCATTTGAATATGGGAGCATCAATCTTTATCTTGGCCCTCCAATTCGAAAAAGCAGCAAGAAATGAAAATTACCCTCAGATTAATCATTGTTCTTTTCTTCTCCTGGGCTCCAATTCTTGCGCAGGATCACTCCTATGTGGAAGAGAATTACGATAAAGCTGAATACCAGGTTGAGATGCGGGACGGAGTAAAACTGTTCACCATCGTTTATACTCCAAAGGACCAATCCAAAGCCTATCCTTTCCTGATGCAGCGCACCCCCTACTCAATTCGACCTTATGGGGAACGAATGAGGAGCAGACTCTCTACCAACGAACAGTTGGAAAAGGATAAATACATTTTCGTATTTCAGGATGTCCGGGGAAAATTCATGTCAGAGGGCGAGTTTGTGAACATGAGGCCCGTGCTCAGTCAGTATAAAAATAAGAAGGATGTAGATGAGACCACCGATACCTGGGATACAGTTGAGTGGCTAATCACGAACATCGATAACAACAATGGCAAAGCAGGGATCTACGGAGTGTCATACCCCGGATTTTATGCCGTGATGGGCAGCATCAATGCCCATCCTGCCATGGTTTGCAGCAGTCCCCAGGCTCCCATTTCAGATTGGTTTTTGTGGGACGATATGCATCACAACGGGGCGCTTACCTTGCCCTTGAGTTTTAACTTCTTCCAGGTATTTGGAAAGGATCGGCCCGAACCCACCACATCGTGGGGAAGCAGACCCGATTATCCTTCAGCCGATGCATATCATTTCTTCCTTGAGATGGGACCTGTTAAGAATGCCAATGAAATTTACCTCAATGAAAAGATTGAGTTTTGGAATGAAATGACACAGCATCCAAACTACGACGAGTTCTGGCAAGCCATGAGTACCCTGCCCCACCTCCAGGATATCACCCCTGCGGTGCTTACTGTAGGGGGATGGTATGACAGTGAGGATTTATCGGGTTCCCTTCATACCTATAAAACCATCGAGAAGAATAATCCGGATGCCTCCAATATGTTGGTGATGGGTCCGTGGACCCATGGAGGGTGGGCTTCTCCCGATTACAACAGGCCCAGCCGAATACCTTTCAATGAGGAAGATAAGTACTTCTTTCAAAAAGAGATTGAAGCTCCCTTTTTCAGCCATTACCTGAAAGGGAAAGGCAAATTGAAACTGCCCGAAGCCTGGATATTTGAAACTGGAAGTGATGGATGGAAATCATTTGACACCTGGCCGCCGGAAGAGGTCTCGGAAAAACAGCTGTTCCTTCAGGACGATGGGAGACTCTCATTTTCTGCTCCCCAGGGCGATCACAACTCCTATGTGGAATACATCAGTGATCCGGGAAAGCCTGTTCCCTATACGGCTCCCTTTCTTTCAGCACGATCTTTCTACAACCGGGAGTATTTATCAGAAGATCAACGCTTTGCTTCTACGCGACCCGATGTGATGGTATACAAAGGCGAAGTGGTAATGGAGGCAATTACAGTGGCTGGTCCCATAGAGGTTGAACTTTATGTATCCACCACAGGTACGGATGCAGATTGGGTTGTCAAATTGATTGATGTATATCCTGACACAGCAGACAACCGGGGATTGAGCACCCGGGAAATTGAAGTGGGGGGATACCAGATGTTGGTCCGTGGAGATATTTTCAGAGGGAAATACCGGAATAGTTTCGAGAAGCCCGAACCATTCGTGCCAGGTGAAGTAAGCAAAGTTAAATTCGTCCTTCCGGATGTGAATCACACCTTTCTGGAAGGGCATCAAATGATGGTACAGATACAGAGTAGCTGGTTCCCGCTGTTCGATCGGAATCCTCAGACCTTTACAGATATATACAAGTGCGACGAGGATGCATTTCAAAAAGCCACCCATCGCATCTACCACACTGCCAATTACCCAACAAATTTGAAATTCAACATTAAAAACAATAAATAAATGAGAAACTTGAAAAAGATACTTCCTTTCCTGCTTTGTATTGCAGCCATCAATCTCTCTGCCCAACAGCAGGTCGAACTTAAGAATCAATTGGATTCACTGAATTACTTCTTCGGGCTCACCCTGGGGTATAGCCTGGAAACAGCTCCCTTTGAGACCAACTCTGAATTGATCTCCACTGGATTGGTCCAGGCAGTAGATAAACAATCAACTTATGATGCAGAGACAGCCCGCAGTATGTTTCAAACCCTTCACAATGCCATGCAGATGCATGAAACGGGAGCATCCGATGATGGAGGCAGCGATAACCTGCTAAAAGGAGAGGCTTTTCTGGCAGAAAACGGACAGAGAGAGGGCGTAATTACCACGCAATCCGGACTTCAGTATGAGGTAATTAATCTGGGAAGCGGTCCCCAACCCACCGCAAGCTCGGAAGTTGAAGTACATTATGAAGGCACCCTTATTGATGGAACCGTTTTTGACAGCAGTTACGAGCGGGGAGAATCCATCTCCTTCCCTCTTAACCGGGTTATCCCAGGCTGGACCGAAGGGGTGCAACTTATGCCCACAGGATCCACCTATATGTTCTACATCCCTTCGGGACTTGCCTATGGAGCCAGAGATACAGGATCCATTCCTGCCCACTCCACCCTCATATTCAAGATTGAGCTGCTGGGGATAAAATAGTATCTATCACAGTCCTCCTCCTGCTAACAGGTTTTTCCTTTGCCCAAATGCCTTCAGCGCATGATATGAAAGCTGAAGCTGCTCTTAGTAAATTAATGAATAAGCTTGATGCCGCCATTGAGGCAAACGATATTTCATCTATGGCACCATTGTTTACTGAAGATGCATTGGTTTGCGGAACCGATCCCTCAGAGTTCTGGAATAAGCAAGAATTTATGGGCCTATGGGAACAAAACCCTGCTGATTCTTATCCAGATTTCGAACTAATAAATGACCGAAAGATAGCACTTGCTCCGGAAGGACATTCCGCGGTTGTGGTGGACCAGTATATAATTGAATTGAGTCCGAAAATACCCTGGCGCCAGGTATATCACTGTGTTAAAACTAATGAGGGTTGGTTAATCTATTTTATGAACGTGGCTTTCATCCCTAAAAATGAGGATATCAAAAAAATCAATGAGGCAATAGATTGATATGATATTCCCGGGCAGGTAATGGCCAATAATTACCCTAAACGGAATGATTTCAAAAATAAATGCGTTTGGGTATTTGTTAGCCTTTTATTTAGCTCTCATTTTATTCCCTCTTTTTTCATGCGTTATTTCTGCAAGTCCAAGGGCTTCCATTAGGGGTGGTATATACATTCCAAAACGTCCTTTAAAGTTCTTTTTTAGTCCATACCAGCCACCTATTGGATTGCTGGTAGAACGACCCCAATGTTCTACTGTCCCTTCCTTGGTTTCTTGTTTTTCATCTTTGCTTCCGAGCTCAATCCAGTCATTGTGTGCTTGTAGCATTATATGGAGATCGGAAAGACATCTGATATCATAATGTAAAATTGTCTTTCCAACAGTACACACTAAGATCTCAGTTCCATCCTTTTCGTCCACATGCATCGTATATTCTGAGGAAAGAGGAGGTGTCTTGAGTTTCAATGGATTTTCTTTCGTTCCGATAATCTCTTTGTAGTCCATATTATTAATCTTTTAAGTTGCTATGAGCTTTTTTTCTACTCACTATTTTTACAATACGATTATATACGATTTCCGACAAATTCCAGGTGTATCCACCACTTGTATTTACAAACTGAACAACCACCGCATCAATATCTTTGTGATACCTGGCAATACTAGAGTATCCTGGCAATAATCCTGTATGTTCATATTCATAAATAGATGAATAGATTGCCTGTTCCCCTTCATCAAACAATGAGCCATCGTTTAATGCCCTCAAGAATATTCCCACATCCTTTGCTGTAGCTACCATTGAGCCGGCAGGATTTATAAAATCATTATACTTCATATCGTCATCATAACCTACGTAATACCCACTCATAACATCCTCTAAATCTACTTCACTTAGCAAACTGTAAGTATTGTTCAGCTCAAGCGGTATCAAAATTTCCCTCTTGATATATTGGTGATGGCTATATCCCAATGTCTTATCAAGGATTTCGCCTATCAACAAATAATTCGTATTTGAATAACTATATTTTTTATCAGGTTCAAAGTCAGCAGGCTTATCCAGTACCAACTCAAGCGTTTCTCTATTGTCTTTCGTTGGGTCTTCCCAATAGCCAGGGGTGTCGGTAAAATTGGGAATGCCACTCCGATGTTGCACCATCAATCTCAAAGTGATTTTATCTGCATTTTCAATCCTTCCTTCCAATTCCGGAAGGTAATCAGCGAGCGTTTTATCCAATGACAAACGTTTGTCTTTAACCAATTTGCTTGTAGCAACAGCGACATATAGCTTGCTAATACTGGCAATCTTGAACAGGGCTTGTGGATCGGGAGGTATTTTATTTTTGCGGTTATGCCAGCCAGCTGTATATAATGCTGGTGGTTTGCCTGACTCGTCCACATAGACAATAATTCCATCAAATCCATGATTAATGGCTTCATTTACTTGTTCTTGAACCGTATCAGGTAGCGGTAAAATCCAAGCCTTCACCAAAATCCATGGTACGAACACCAAAGAGCTTATGCTTGCTATAATAAATACTATTCTGAGTATTCGTTTTGTTTGTTTTTTTGTCATACTATTTCAGGACGATGCGTTTTTTTAAATTGCTCGTAACGGTTTGGACATGTTGCTTTTTTGGCGCGGTCTTTTGCCTTTTTGCTAAAGGAGTGCCAAGCAAAATGGCATATGTATTTTGGCACTTGTACTTTATTTATTCAATCTGTTTATTGACATTGACAATTCATTAGCTTTTGTTGTTCCAATTAATATCCGTTCTCCAGTTCTGAGCTCTATCTGAAGACCTCTATTTCCAGAAACGCTGAAGACCTTCCCATTTTTTCCGGCCCTAATACCCCAGCCACCATATTGTGACACTGGTTGATATGTTACAACCTCAAATTTTACAACACTTTTCCAGGCAATTTTTCTAAAGCTCTTATGTAACGGAAAGTATTTGTAGCTGATAAACTTTTTATCTATTTGAGTGGTTAACTTGGCCATTGCAAATAAAACAATTAAGGCGGTAACCAAGACAATCGCTAATATTAATGATACTTTTAAACCACTATCATTCATTGAAGAATTGCCCTTGGAAATATCTTGGACTAATTGCCTGTCCATTACAAAGCCGAAAGCTCCAATTGCTGAGATCCATACAGAGATAAGTATGGACCAAAGCCAGGGTTGTCGGAATCTTTGAATTTCTGAGTAATCCATTTTTCGCAAGTATTGGTGCTATCGGTTAGTGTAAATTAACGTACAACTGGCGCGGCTTTTGCTTTTATTCCGCAAAAGGCGTGACAGACGGTATGGAATTTACACTGTGTTAGGGATAGTGCATATTTGTTCAGCGTTTTATTTAGTTTGTAATACATTCCTGCTATTCCTATAAATCCTTTTTAAGATAAATCATATCAACAAGTTGTATGTCGCCCTCGAAAATAGGGTGGTCGTAATTGTCTGTAAAAAAATTCTTTACTCGATATGACTTTTCAAATCCACAACTTTCATAAAACGACAAGATTGTCGGCGTTTCGCCTGTCCCGACAAGCATTGTTTTATAGTCGTTTTTGTAGAAATCAAAAATGAAATTTATCAATGCTCTGCCGTACCCTTTGCCTTGATATTTCTCGTATGTCGCTATGTTTTTCAACTCGCAGGTTTCGCTATTTATCGGCACTACAACGCAAACACTTTTCAAATCATCGTCATATAAAGCAAACAAGTCTCCACTCGGCAAATACTTGTCAATCATATTTTCCTGCTCGTCTGCCAACAACAATAAGTCAAGGAACTGTTTCTTATTTTCGATAATTTTTTCTATTCTCACCATATCTCTGTTGTTTCCTAATTTGTCAAGTTTTATTTTCCGTCGTATCGCCTCGCATTACCGCTAACAAAGGTAAATCTACCGGATTAGTAATTATTTCTTGATTCAGTCTATAGACTTTATTAGCCAAATTTAGTAAGAAATGTGAAGCATAGGAGAGATTATGGATGGCTTTCGGGGATTACTCCTTCATTTCATTCAGTCGTGAGCTCATCCTCCTTTGGAGGCTTCGGTTCCGCCGCGATTATTCGACTGCTGCGCATTCTCATGAGCTCGAAAGCATTGCTTTCTCGGTTCGAACAGTTCTCATCGCTACCACTTATAAAACCAAAAGCCACCCAAAATGGATGGCTTTTGAATTTTATGTGATTCCGCCGCGATTATTCGACTGCTGCGCATTCTCATGAGCTCGAAAGCATTGCTTTCTCGGTTCGAACAGTTCTCATCGCTACCACTTATAAAACCAAAAGCCACCCAAAATGGATGGCTTTTGAATTTTATGTGATTCCGCCGCGATTCGAACGCGGGACCCACAGCTTAGAAGGCTGTTGCTCTGTCCAACTGAGCTACGGAACCATGCAAAACCAAATTTGCGATGCAAAGATAGAAAAAAAGAGTTAAAGTTTGAGGAGATCTAAAGGCTCTTAATCCAATTCACCAGCCCTCTCTTTTCCAGTATGGCCATCAGCTTATCGGGCAGGGCTTCAAACTGAAATTTTTGCTTTCCAACCTCAATGGTTCCCAGGCTGAAATTGATCTGTACCCTATCCCCCATTTGAAAAGCTTCCACTGCTTCAGGCAAAACAATCACAGGCAATCCCTGATTGATGGCTGAGCGGTAAAAGATGCGATTAATCGATTTCACAATAACAGCTTTCACTCCTGCATGTGCCAATCCTACAGATGGATGCTCTCTGGAGCTTCCACATCCGAAGTTCTCTCCACCCATAATTATATCTCCGGACTGCAACTCTTTTGCAAACACAGGGTCGAAGCCTTCAAAAAGGTGGGGAATGATTTCCCCGGGTTCTGAACTCGGAACTTTATAAGTTAGATTACCGGCAAACATCTGGTCTGTATTCAGATTGTTGCAATGGGAGTAATCCCAAACCCCCTCTTGCCTTCGAACATCGCCCTCCTCAATGGTAAAACTGCCAGATTGCACGTTGCCAAAGGGGAACCTTTCAGCACCTTTTAGATTTCGTGGGTCTGTTATTTTCCCATTCACAGCACTCAGTGCCACAGCTGCAGGAGAGGCCAGGTAGATCTCGGCATTCTTGTTCCCCATACGTCCCAGGAAATTCCGGTTGGCCGACGAGATCACCCTATAGTTATCAGCGGGTATCCCCTGCCCTGTCCCAAGGCAGGGTCCACAGGATGAGCTAAGTACATTGGCCCCTGCCTCCAGAAATTGGGTTACCAGTCCTTCCTCAATGGCCTGAAGATATATTTCTCTTGATGCAGGTATCACCATTAACTGAACTCCTGATTTCACACTTTTCCCGGCAATCATGGCGGCTGCTTCTCTTAGGTCTTCTATTCGCCCATTGGTGCAGGTACCTATAAGGGCCTGGTGAATATCTGTTCCAGCCACTTCAGCAAGCGCCATCACATGGTCTACATGATGTGGAGCTGCCACCAGGGGGTAGACCTCATTCAGATCCACCTCAATCATTCTTGCATACTGAGCATCTTCATCCGCCCAGATTCCTGGAATATCTTCGCCCAGGAATTCATGTAAAATATGGTCTGCAGGAAATACTGCATTTTTGGCTCCCATTTCCGAAGCCAGGTTGGCAAGTGTCATGCGATCCGACACTGAAAGGGTTTCCACCCCTTCCCCATGATACTCTATGGACATATAATTGGCGCCGGCCGATCCCAGGATTCCTATGATCCAAAGACTTAGATCTTTGGCATATACCCCCTGATTCATGCTGCCTGTCAAGGTGATCTTAAGCGTTTCCGGAACCCTGAACCAGGTTTCTCCTCTTAGCCATAATCCTGCTGCTTCGGTCCGGTCAATGCCTGCTGCCAGGGAATTAAATGCTCCTGCGGTGCAGGTATGACTGTCACTTCCCACTATCACCATTCCCGGCCTGGAATAATTGGCCATCAGCTGGTGACATATTCCGCTGCCAGCATCGTGAAATTTCTGGATGCCCTGCTGTTTTACGAAATCCCGGATGGACTGATAGGTGTTTGCCAATCCTGCATTGGTAGGAGGGGCATTGTGATCCAGAACTATAACCAACCGGTCAGGATCATTCACAAGGCTGCCACCCATCTGTTCGAAGGTAGTTCGAATACTGGCCGAATTGTCATGGCTCAGAATCAGATCGGGACGCTTGAATACAATGGCACCCTCTGGTGCATCAAATATCTTCTCGACAAATGTGGGCATGGGAGAAAGTTAGTTAGTCCGCCAAGCGGACGTTAATAGTTAATTGTTAGTGGCTTCTCGGAATTAAAGATCGCACGACTAGTTACTAATAGTAATTACTATATGAGTTGAATTCCACTTTTCCTACAGTGTGAAACCATTTCACCTGGCCAGATAGCCGATTGAATCTCACCAATATGAGCTTTTCTTAGCAACTGCATGGCTGTCCTGGACTGTCCAATTCCTCCACCAATGGAAGAAGGCAATTCATCGTTAAGAAGCCTGCGATGAAACAACAACTCTACCCGGTCCATATGTCCTGTAATTTCAAGTTGGGTCAGCAACTCTGTCTTATCGACCCTGATACCCATGGATGTGATCTCCGCGGGACACTCCAGAATCTCATTCCATACAATGATATCACCGTTCAATCCATGGTAGCCGTCCACCGTCTCAGTGCACCAGTCATCGTAGTCAGGCGCTCGCCTGTCGTGAGGTTTTCCATCCGGCAGGTCGTACCCGATGCCAATGATAAACACGGCTCCGTGCTTCTCCGCGATTTTCGCTTCCCGTTCCTTGGGTGTCAGATCGGGGTACATTTCATAAAGTTGCTCCGAATGAATGAAAGTAATTTCATCCGCAAGTGAGGGGACGATGTTTGAGTAGAATGTGTGAATAAAAAACTCGGTGCGTTTGACATTGTCCCATATTTTTCTCACAGCATTCTTCAAGGTTTCCAGAGTCCTTTCCTCGGGATAAATGGCTTTCTCCCAATCCCACTGATCTACATACACCGAGTGCAGATTATCCAGTTCCTCATCGGGCCGTAGGGCATTCATATCTGTATAGATGCCATACCCAGTCCGGATGTCATAATCGCGAAGCATCATTCGTTTCCATTTGGCCAGGGACTGAACTACCTCTGCTTCCTGTCCCCTCATATCTTTAATGGGAAACACAATGGGCTGTTCCACACCATGCAAATCATCATTTAGGCCTGTCCCTTTCAATACAAAAAGTGGAGCTGTGACCCTGCGCAATCTAAGGTCTGCAGCCAGTCCCGATTCATAGTGATCCTTCAGCATCTGAAGAATCTTCTCTGTCTCCTTTAAGGTAATGAGGGGCTTGTAACCCTCGGGAATAATCAGTCTCATAATTTAGTTTTATTAAAACAATCCTCCTTTTTGATAGATTTCCATTTGAACATCAGAAAAGGCTTCCGATTCGATGGTAATATCTTTTGTCAGGTTTTTTATCTGTCCTGTTCTTAGGTTTAAGTTAAGTACATCTCCATCTTCGAGATTCAGGGATTTCACATTCTCCACAGCCAGGATGGGGAAAGCGGCATTGATGGCATTCCTTTCATAGATCGACCCAAATGATTCGGCTACAATGCATTGCACTCCCAATGAAAGAAAACAATCAACGGCTTGCTGCCTCGAGCTCCCTGAACCAAAATTCTTTCCTGAGATAACGATGTCACCTGGTTTTACTCTTGTGGTAAAATCTTCATATCCATCCAGATTGTCGAATGTATATTGTCCCATCTCCGCCATCTCGGTGATAGAAAGATAGCGGTTGTGGAAAATCATATCGGTATCAATGTTATCCATGGGTATACACCAGACCCTGCCCTCCAATATCTCCGGTCGATCCGTGGTTTCTTTGGGAAATCCCTTTTCGGTCACTTGGGACGCTTTCTTTGCAAATTTCCTTTTTTCTAAAACCTCAGGTATCGAATCTGGTGCGATGATGTATCCGGCAACAGCCGATGCAGCCACGAGTGCAGGCGAAGCCAGATAAACCTCACCCTTGCCCTGTTTTCCAGGGAAGTTTCGGTTTCCGGTACTGATTGTAACCTCACCAGGACCATTCTGTCCAACCTGTCCGGCTGCACACCCGGCGCAACCTGCATTTGAAACCAGAGCACCCGACTCCTTAAAAGTCTCCAGCAAGCCTTCTTCCAAACAACGCGACCAAACCCGGTCTGTGGCAGGTACTATTTTTAATACCACACCATCGGCAATATGCCTGCCTTTAAGAACTGCTGCTGCAGCTCGAAGATCCTCTATCCTGCCATTGGTACAACTACCTATAAATGCCGAATCTATCCATGTTCTCTGAGCCGGCAGGTCATCCGTATCGTGAGGCTTACCGGGCAAAGAAATCTTCAATTTGAAAGCGGAGACATCTACTGTGTAGATATGTGCATAAGTAGCATTGGGATCGGCAACGGGGGCAATGATTTTTTTTCTGGTCCTGGATTCACAATAACGGATCACCTCATTGTTGGGAGGGAAAAGAATGATGATGGCACCCATCTCTGTGGCCATGGAGGCCACGGTCATACGCTGATCCAGTGAGAGGTCTTCCAACATCTCCCCTTCAAGCTCAATGGCAAACCCCAGCAATTTATTGGCACCAAATTCTCCAAGGAGATTCAGGGCAATATCCTTGGCTGACAGGTGTGGAGGCAGCTCTCCCTTCAATACGATCTTAACCGAAGGAGGCACCTTGAACCAGACAGATCCTTTGTGCCAGGCTGCTGCAATATCCTTATCTCCCATTCCTTGTCCAAAGGCTCCAACGGCGCCTAAGATATTGGCGTGAGAATCGGTGGATACTGCAGTTGATCCGGGAAATGCAAGCCCTTCTTCAATCAATACATGGGTACCAATTCCCCTGTCTATGTCGAAAACCCTGATACCCTGTTCGCGCGCAAATATCCTGCAAATGTGTTGATTGGTGGCATATTTCTGATCCGATCCGGTGGGATTGCAATCAAATGTGAAATAGGTCAAAGTTGGATTGTCTAAGGTAAGCTTGTTGTCAGTCAGGTGCTTAACTACATTAGCTCCCCCAAAATCACGTGCAACACGTGCATCGATGCGTACATCAACGATATCCCCTGGAACTACCACCTCTTTTCCAGAATGTGAAGCCAGAATCTTCTCAATTACGTTCATTCCCACGATCAGCAGTTTAGTGTCAAAGATAGCCACAAAGCCATTTCGATAAATATTTTCTAAAACATCTCAGGAGGTTCCCCTGGGTTTTCATAGATTTGCCGCAAAGCGCATCAATTGCCAAAATTCCTGCACCCAAATATCCTCAGGCTGTACCTGATTAAGATCGCCAAATGGTTTATGTTATATATGCCCATTGTGGTTCCTTTCTATGAGAGTAATGGGCTTACAATGAAGGATATAATGGTGCTGCAGGCGGTATATTCCATTGCCATTGTGGTACTGGAAATTCCTTCTGGTTATCTGGCTGATGTAATCGGGAGACGAAAGACGCTGATTATAGGAGCCATGTTCGGAACGATAGGTTTTGCTACTTACAGTTTCAGTTACGGGTTTTTGGGATTCCTGGTGGCTGAAATTATCCTGGGAATTGGACAGAGTTGTATTTCGGGTGCCGATTCAGCCATGCTTTATGACTCTCTTCTTGAAAAAGGCATGGAGAAAAGGTATACCAGATTTGAGGGACGGATTACCTCTCTGGGGAATATTGCTGAAGCTGCAGCTGGGATTCTGGGCGGAGTGCTGGCAGGTATTACCCTGCGGGTTCCATACTTTGCTCAGTCTTTTGTAGCATTTATTGCGCTTCCTGCAGCACTCACACTTGTAGAACCTTCCCGCCAGATTCCACTGATGAAAGCAAGCCTAAAGGAAGTCGTTCAGATTGCCCGGTTCGCCCTCTTTAAAGACAGGCCGCTAAGAAGAAATATCCTATTCAGTGCCATTACCGGAACAGCCACGCTCACCATGGCCTGGTTTGCACAGCCATTTTTCGAATATTCAAAAATTGATATTGCCTGGTTCGGATTGCTTTGGACATCGCTTAACCTTACAGTGGCGTTCACCTCTTACAATGCACACCGCATCGAACAGAAACTGGGACAATCACGTTCCATCATCCTGATAGCCTTAATGATTCCCTTAGGATACCTGGCCTTAAGCAGGTTCCATACTTCTTATGGTTTGATCGTACTTTTTCTTTTTTACCTTGTCAGGGGGTTTGCCACTCCTGTGTTAAAGGATTATATCAACAGAATTACTGCTTCCAACATCCGAGCAACAGTTCTGTCGGTACGTAACTTCATCATCAGATTGCTCTTTGCCTTGGTCGGCCCCTTGCTGGGCTGGATCAAAGATATTTACTCCCTTCCCCAGGCACTTACCCTGGCAGGTATCATATTCCTGGTGGTGAGTATACTTACAGCTATCCTGTTTGTTTCCTCCGGGAAAGAGATGGAGGGTGTGCGCAATTACACTTCCAGAACCAGGCCATCATAGGCGGGCCGTATATGGGGTGGAAGTTCCTTCATCAGGTCCTTCGAGAGCCCCATCTGATGAGATATATGGGTCAGAAATCCCTTTCTGGGACCTAATTCTCCTATGAGCGAAATGGCTTCTGAAAGGGTGAAATGTGAAATATGAGATTCTCTTCGAAGCGCATTTACAACCAGGTACTTCACTCCGATCAACTTTTCCTTCTCGCCTTCGGAAATGTAGTTGCCATCGGTCAGGTAAGCAAACTCACCAATGCGAAAACCCAGAACTGGCAAACGGTAGTGCATCAATCGAATGGGTATAATCTCAATTTCACCGATGGCAAAAGGCTTAGCTGAAATACCATGCATGATCACCTGGGGAATGCCAGGGTATTTCTTTTCAGCAAAAACATAGGGAAATCCATTGTTCAGTGCCCTCATGACCCGCTCTTCAGCATAAATATCCATGGGTTTACGCTGAATGAAATTAAATGCACGGATGTCATCCAGCCCGGCAATGTGATCACGGTGCTCATGGGTAAAAAGCACGGCGTCAAGTTTTGTGGCCCGGGCCCGTAACATCTGTTGTCTAAAATCGGGGCCGGTATCGATAACAATTACCTGGTCACCTTCCTCCACAAGAATGGAAGAGCGCAATCTTTTGTCATTTTTATCGGTTGACAGGCAACCCTTACATCGGCATCCTATGACCGGAACACCTTGCGATGTGCCTGTTCCCAGGAAATTAATTTTCAATTGATCGGTTCTTGCGTTACGCTGTTCACGAAGTTATAATTATTTTTAATACCGATATTTAATGTACAGAACATGAAAGGCATCCTTTACCTGTTACCTAATACCCTTGGAAATCAGGATATTTCCACCACAATTCCGGTCTTTATCAACCAAAAGATCGATTCAATCAAGGTATTTATTGTTGAAGACCTCAGGAATGCCAGGCGCTATTTAAAACGACTGAACAGGGAGATTGTCATCGACGACCTGACCTTTCACGAATTAAATGAACACACTCCCCAGGATGAGATTCCTATATTCTTGGACGAGGCTTTGAATGGGGCTGATACTGCGGTGATTTCTGAAGCCGGGGTACCAGGGGTTGCCGATCCCGGAGCAGCCGTTGTTCGCATGGCACATGAGAAAGGGATTCAAGTGGTTCCTTTGACCGGTCCCTCTTCCATCCTGTTATCCTTAATGGCTTCCGGACTAAATGGACAGGCATTCACCTTTCACGGATACCTTCCTGTGAAGAAACCAGACAGGATCAGAAGGATCAGAGAAATAGAGCAAGTGGTTTTTCGAAAAGGTGAAACACAAATGTTCATAGAAGCTCCTTATCGAAATGATGCCCTGCTTGCTGATATCCTGGAGAGCTGTAATCCATTCACCTTGCTGTGCATCGCAGCAGATATAACACTTGATACAGAATTTATAAAGACCCAGAGGGTTAGTAGCTGGAAAAAAGAAAAACCGGCCCTTCATAAAAGACCGGTTATATTTTTAATAGGTAAATAGGTGATTTACTGCTCTGCAGAGCCCCCATCATCACCACTGGCTCCATATACTTTGAGAATCTCAATATCAAAAAACAGGGTTTCATAGGGAGGCATCATCACGAGGCCACTATTCTGATCTCTCCGACCCTCTTCCCCATAGGCCAGTTGGTGAGGAATTACAAACCTGCCCTTCTCACCCTCCTTCATTCTCTGCAAGCCCAACTCCCATCCGGTAATGACATCAGGTCCTACAGTAAATGTAGCTGAATCCTCCACACTGCTTTCATCAAATACCCGTCCATCGGCAAGGTAGCCTTTATATGCTACGGCAACCACTGAATCCAATCCTATTGCTTTACCATCAGTTTCATGATCAATCATATAGTACATAACCACATCATCTATAGGATCATGGATGGTATCTGACACAGCTACGGTATCCATATAGGAATCAATTTTAGCCTGTTCATAGAGTTCAATATCGGGAATCACTTCAAGTAATTCCACTTCATACTTGAGAGATGTAAAACCGCCTATTTTTCCATTTCCGGTCTCCCCAAATCCAAGCACACTGGTAAAAAACATGGTGGCTTCCCCCCCTTCACGCATCAGGGTTAATCCTTCAGTAAGACCCTCATTTATTGAGCTAGGCAGCATTTTAAAAGGGCCATACATGGCCACTTTATTTGGATCAAGGTTATTGTCCTCTGCAACATTTTCTATGTAGGATTCATAGACGTACTCATCGGGGATAACATAACTAACATGCTTCACCAGAACCCAGTCATCCTCATCAGGAGAAACTCCCTCACCAACACTGTTTTCTAAGAAAAAAAGTCCGCTTGCCAGAGCCTCAGAACCGGGATACCTGGATTCCTGATATATATCAAAGAACCGCTGTTCCTTTGCTCCTCTATCTTCCTCTGCAGTCTCCTCTGTACAGGCTGTTGTAAGAAAAACAGCCAAAATGGTGATGGTAATATATAATATATTAAATCTTCTAATCATTTCCTGTTGTTTCGTGCCTTGCCGGATTGTTCTAGAGATTTAACAGCTCCGCCATAAAAATATTGTGCAAAATTAATATAATTAATGAACTACTCTACCTTCAATACCTGCAGGTGGTAAATGAGAACTGAATTACCCGGGATTCTATCCCGGTCACCAAAATTTCCATGGCCCAGATGAGGCGGGATGAGGAATACTGCTTCAGATCCTTCCCGCAACCATGTCATGCCCTGTTCCACCCCTGATTCCACACCACCTTTGCCTATGGTAATCACCTTGGGATTTTGTGCAGAGGCCTTGTAACAGGGAGTCCCGTCCAGCAAGCTGGACTCAAAGCTGAAAGTAACCCGGCTATTCTCAACGATCTTTGGTCCGTCTCCCTGAATTTCATGAATTATCCATAAACCAGTGGGTGTAACCTCAGCTTTCCATCCCACCCTTTCCACAAACGCAGCTATGTGGTCCTGGTGCCGCTGTTGCATATATTGGTTCGCCTTTACAAGTTCTTCAGAAACAAGATCTGGTTGAGGCTCAGTCAACTCTTGCACTGGAGGTTTGCAGGCCATTAATAAAGATGACAGAAAAATTCCAAGCGCCAGATGGACCCTACTAGTTCTCCTGCAAAAGCCCGGCATAATTGGATAGTAATGATTCAAAATTTTTTAATGTATCCTCCATGGAGAGAAATGAATCGCCTCCGGCAGCGTTGATGTGTCCACCCCCGTGGAAATGATCTGCAGCCACTCTATTGACCGGGAAATTGCCCCTGGATCTAAATGAAACTCTGATCACCTCTTTCTTTTCCACAAAAAGTGCAGTAAACCTGATCCCTTTTATGGCAAATGGAATATTCACAAATCCTTCGGTATCTCCCTTTCGATGGTTGAACCTTTTTAGCTCCTCATCGGTGAGGCTAATATAAGCTGTATGATACTTTGGAAAAACAACCATTTTTTCCTGCATGACATATCCCTGTAAACGCATCCTGTCTTCTGAGTAAGCATCATAGACATTGGCATAGATCCTGTCTTTTTCCAGATCATATTTCATCAGATCGCCCACAATATGGAATATCTCCGGGTAAGAGCTGGCATAATTGAAATTACCTGTGTCTGTCATGATGGCTACATATAAACAGGTAGCAATATCTTTGTCAAGCAAATCTTCGGCAAATAGATCCTTTAAAAACAGATAGATCATCTCGCCCACTGAACCACGCCAGGTTTCTGAAATTGTTAAATCAGTAAACTGAACAGGTTCCTGGTGATGGTCGATCAATACTTTCTTAGCTTTGGATTCATCAAGGTGTTTCTCCACACCATTTAAACGCTTGGGATCATTAAAATCCAGACAAAAAATCAGGTCAGCACTTTCAATAATTTCAATGGCTTTCTCCTTTTTATATGCAAAAGTGGTTGAGTGTTCAATCCCGGGAAGCCATCGCAGAAAATCAGGGAGCCCATCCGGGATGATCACATCGGCTTCAATACCAAGTTTTCTCATTGCCAGGGCAAGCGCCAGGCTGGAGCCAATGGCGTCCCCATCTGGGTTGGTATGGGTCAGAATTGCAATTCGTTTGGCCTCTCCTACCCATTTGGCAATAATCTTTCCGGTCTCCCTTTCCACCATTGTTTATCAGATAAATAAAGCCCAAAGTTAAAAAATATTGAAGGAGCCCTAACAATCCCGGAATTTATTTGTTAATATGCATTAACCAATAACCATTAACAATAATAATTAACCACTAACTACTAACCTTTAACCTATTCCCATGGCAGGCAAATTTACATTTACAATTATTAAACCTTTGGCTGTAAGCAAAGGATATATTGGCCCGATCCTTAACATGATCTCCGAAGCTGGATTTAAAATTGGAGCTTTAAAGATGTTGCACCTCACTCGTGGAGAAGCGCAACGCTTTTATGAAGTTCATGTGGGACGTCCTTTCTACGATGATCTCGTTGAGTTTATGATCTCGGGCCCCATTGTGGTTGCAGTGCTTGAGAAAGAGAATGCAGTGGAGAGTTACAGAAAACTAATTGGTTCTACAGATCCGGAGAAAGCGGAAGAGGGTACCATCAGAAAAAAGTACGCTGAATCCATGCAATCCAATGCAGTGCATGGATCTGATTCGGATGAAAATGCGGAACTGGAGGCCACATTTTTCTTTCCTTCTTCAGAAAGATTTTGATTATCTGAGTATTACATCATCAATTACATCCATCCCTGCTGCTTCATTGAGCCGCGGAATGAGCGTAGATTTGATCATTTCCAACTCATTCCGTACCACTGAAGAGTGGAGGGTAACAAATAGTTTTCGGTTGTGGATATGCAGTGATTTGGTCTTCTTCGCCACAGTGACACCCAGGAGGTCTTTCCATGACTTAATAAGCCGATATTCGGCCAATCCTTTCTCAAGCTTGTGGGCTTTCACAAATTGCTCAAGAAGAGAATCAATTCTGCGAACCTCTTTGCGCTCCATATTACGAGTTCATTTGTTCAACTTTTCCATACTGGTCTATCCTGAATACCCTGTGATCGGCAGGAATCTCTTTTAGAATCCCTTGCAGACGAATTTCGTTGGTGTCCGTGATAAAGATCTGACCAAAATGGTTTTCGGCTACAAGACTGATGATCTGTTTTACCCTGTTTGAATCAAATTTATCAAAGATATCATCCAATAGCAAAATGGGAGGTATCCCGGTCAGTTTTCTGATAAATTCAAACTCAGCCAGTTTTAAGGCCACGAGAAATGTTTTCTGTTGACCTTGTGACCCACTCTTCTTAAGACTGTGGTCGCCTAGGCTCATACCCAGGTCATCTTTATGAACCCCGAATGTGGTATACTGTAGGATGCGATCCTTTTGAAGCGAAGCCTGCAATCCCTCTCGAAATCCGGTATGCTGAAGTTGAGCCTGGTAGGTGAGCCGGACAAGCTCTCTATTTCCAGAGACGTGTTCATAGAAAGAGCCAAACACAGGTAATATCTCTTCTACAAATCTTTGCCTCTCTTCGTATACGGATTCCCCATAACGGATCAACTGCTCATCCCAAACCTCAAGCATATCCTGATTAAAGCTCTGGCTGGCGGCAAAATTCTTTAACAAGCGGTTCCGCTGAGAAAGCGCCCTGTTGTATTGAATCATATTGTCCAGGTAGGCTTTACTATACTGGGCAATCACCCCATTCATAAACTTCCTGCGCTCTTCACTCCCACCGTTGATAAGTATACTGTCAGCCGGTGAGATCATCACCAGTGGGATCAAGCCAATATGCTCAGAGAGCTTTTGATACTCTTTCCTGTTTCTTTTAAACTGCTTTTTCTTCTGCCTCTTGATTCCGCAATAGATGTTCTCCTCTTTATCCAACCTCTGAAACAAGCCTTGAACCACAGAATATTCCTGGTCATACTTTATGTTTTGCGTATCGATAGGATTCAGATTGCTTTTACAGAGTGCCAGATAGTGTACCGCGTCAAGAATATTGGTTTTCCCAACGCCGTTTTCACCGACAAAACAGTTTATCTTTTCTGATAGTGGAATATCCACCTGTTCATAATTCTTAAAATTGAGCAGAGAGAGTGATTTCAGATGCATACACAAAATTACTATTTTTGTGGCGCCATAAACGTCATTTTTCCAAAAAAGGATTACTTTTGCGGAAGTTTTAAAAACCAGAAAATCACACTGATGTCGAAGAAAAGTAATGTGAAGCAAGCGGACAAGAACCTTGAAGGAATCGAGCAAGCTCTCACACGTTCAGAACAATTCATAGAAGATAACCAGAAAACAATCACCTATGTCCTTGGAGGACTAATCGTTGCGCTTCTGATCATCATCGGTGGAAACAGGTATTACATCAAGCCTCTCAATGAAGAAGCGTCAGCTGATATGTATTATGCGGAGAGGTTTTTCGAGATTGACTCCTTCAATCTTGCCTTGAATGGATATGGAACCTATCCCGGATTTCTTAATGTAATTGATGATTATGGAATTACAAAAAGCGCTAAAGTCGCAAAATACTATGCCGGGGTGTGCTATTATAACCTGGGTGAGTTTAGTTCTGCAATTGATTACCTAAGCAAATTTAAGACAGATGACCTTCTTGTTGGGGCTGCCAAGTACAGTACCTTGGGAGATTCATACGTAGGAATGAACGAACTGAGTAAAGCGGTCTCTTCATATAAAACAGGCGTTGAGAAGTATGAGAATACTTTTTCCACCCCCATTATTCTGAAAAAGCTTGGAATTGTATATGAGGAGATGGGAGAACTCGATCAGGCCCTGAAGACTTATCAAACTATCGAATCCACCTATCCCGAAACAACCGAAGGAAGGGAAATTAAGAAGTATATCGGCAGGGTGGAATCAAAAATGAGCCTCTAAATCGATGGCCTCCAGTCTGAAAAACCTCTCGGATCATGATCCGTCAACCATACCCGACGGGTCCGCTTTCAAGATAGGAATTGTTGTCTCCGAGTGGAACGAAGAGATCACCGCAGCACTTCTGGAAGGCACCTTAAAAACCTTGAAAAAGCATCACGTAAAGGAAGAGCATATCAGAATTACTGCAGTACCTGGTAGTTTCGAACTTCCTTATGGAGCCCGCATGGTAGCTGATCAATTTGTGCCAAATGCCGTGATATGTCTGGGTTGCGTGATCCAGGGAGAGACCAAACACTTTGATTATATCTGTCAGGGTGTAACTGCAGGCATAAGCGAACTGAACCTCGACTACGATATCCCCTTTATATTTGGCGTACTTACCACAGAGAATCAACAGCAGGCTCTGGACCGGGCAGGTGGCAAATACGGTAACAAAGGAGATGAAGCAGCCGTAACCGCCCTAAAAATGGCTGCTCTTCGCACAGGGCAGAGCACCTAGCCCCTATTCTTACATCGGCATGTTGTCGACACTTCCTTTACCGTAACAATAGCAAACAAACTTCCTTAGCAGATGCGCAGCATACGGTTCAGTAGCAGTTTTGCTATTACAAAGGATAAGCCTTGAAAAATGGGTTTGTGGTAATTATTAAGTTTCTGTTGGTGATTTGAAGCTATAATAGGTTAATTATTGAGTTCTGAGAGATAATTATTAACTTGCTATTGGCCTTTTTTGCAGGGTAAAACACTAATTAATGGGAATTTCCTGTAAGGATCCCAGCCATTTTTCCAAACTACTTGCATCAAGGTAAGAATGGGCATGTTAATGAAATTATCAGGGAATTGTACTGCATTATTACGCTGAGTGCAGACCCGGAGACCTATTCTCCAGACAGTCGCACAGTTGCCAGGTGCATCAGAAAGGGAAGAGTATCATATAGCTATTCCTCAGCCATAAATATCCACGGATTCACAGATCAACCAGGAGCCAGAACCATAGTGGTAACTGATCGGCAGAAGCAGCCGTCCAAAAAAATATCAAAAAAACGCAATTATGCGGAGCAAACATTTTACTGT
>CAWANQ010000002.1:0-753734 GCA_963783435.1 uncultured Bacteroidota bacterium
TCCAGGAACAAATAATTACCATCCGTATCCTGGGCAAACAAAGACCCAGTAAACAAGATAAAGAGCATTAGGATGAAGAGAGACCTTTTTCGGTTCATATCATTTAATAATCAGTTAAGTCCGAAGAATCTGAAGGGAATGAGTACAGCAGTTCCTCCAGGTTGTATTATATACTAAGGCTCAATGGGTTGAATCGGGAACTTCGACATGATCTTCATCACAGATTTTGGAATATTCTTGTCACGGGTCTCGGGATTTTCATCAACCGTCTTGGTTCCAATGCCTTCCCAGATCAGTTTTTCCCCTTTTGCATCAAACACATCCACAACCAGCGTACCAACCTCATAATCATATTCCTGTATAGTAGTGGTTGACATTCCTCCTCCATAGCCAGGACCCCAGTCATATCCGGGTCCGTAGTCATAAAAATCACCATAGTAACCTCCAACACCTCCCATGTGGGAGGTAGTCGCAGTTTGTCCGGTTTTCTGTTCCACGACGATAAACAGGACCACGATCATATCCCCACCCTTCTCAACGTATCCAAGTCCCCGCTTTTCAAATTCCTCACCAAATGCATTTTCAATTCTCTCTTTGTCAAAACGGGTAAGGATCTTATCGCTTTCCTTAGCCCAGCCATAGTACTCAAAAGTTTTATACTCTGACCAGTCTATGGTCGGATCAACATCCGTTACCACTTTGATACCAGAACAGGAATTCAGGATCAGCAAAGCACTGAATCCAGCAATCATTAAAATTTGTTTCTTCATTTTGATTGTATTTTTGGTTTAACATCCGTGATTAGTAATTACTGTATGAATTGCTTTCAGAAGATTCCATCGGAAAGCATGCTTTTCAAATCGAACTTAATTGTGCATTTCATAATCTATTTAAATATCTGTATCCTGGGCCTTATTAAAACTCGATCTCGGTTCTTAAGCCCAAAACCCAGGTCTTTGTATCACTGGTACCGGTGTTTTTCCGGAACCAGTATTGCAGATCTGGTAACAGGCTAATGCCATGGGTTAATTGCAAACGGTAGAATAGTTCGACACCGGATTCCCAGTTACTTTGTGACTCACTTGGATCACCGCTGAATAGACCCAGGCCAGCAAGATCCTGCGATCGGCTAAACGGATCCTTCCATAAAAATCCCAGGGAAACCAAATTTTTATAGTCCGACTTCAGCCTGTTAAACGACTGGCTCCAACGTCCAGCAATTGCCCACCGGCCTTTGAATAGTATATCCCCGGATATCATGATTGACTGGCCCGGACCAGCGCTGTCGTCAGCATCCAGGTGGCTGATGGTGAGGCGAATGGCAGCCTCGTTCGGTCCATCCGCATCATGTTCCAGTCCTATCTCACCCAGGTAGAGCATTTTACCCCGGGCCAGGCTTTTAAAGTCCGGATAATTACGGTTGGCCATCCCGTCTAAAACCCCAACTGTAATGTAAAATGGGGTTTTCCAGGCGACGCCGATGAAACCAAGCCCGATATCATTAAAACCCACCCATTGTGCCCCGGCAGCAGCAGCCAGGGGCCGGGCCATGAAAAAACGCCGGTCGTCATCCAGATAACGTGCAGGACCAAAATACGAAGGGGCATATAGCTGACCGACCCTGATACCCCAGCCACTTTCAGGGCCTGTCCGCCACTCGTGTGCCCAATGAAGCAGACCCAGGGTTGTAAAAGTAAGCTCCGGGTCCGTGTCGAGGTCATTGGGAGTCTCAACGATACGCTGCGTATCTGCGAATTTACGGGTTGTTGGATGTCCAAAAGTCTGATCGTGTGCAAATCCTATTATTATGCGACCTGCACTATTTGATTTGCGTACGGCTTCCCAGGTAAACAGCAGCAAGGATTCACTGATATTGTGTGCTGGTCCTCCTTCAGAGCCCCATTGGCTATTCCCGGAAATATAACCGCCAAATGAAATCCCCTTCTCAATCCACAGGTTGTTCTTCATATTGAAATATTTCTCATTCAATAATCCACTGCCAAGCAGTGTCCTTTCATAGGGACGTGGGTCGAAGGGTCCACGTCCCTGTAACCATTTGCCCACAGGAAGAGATGGTTTGGTCGTGGACTGACACCAGCAGTTCGTTTCTGCCAAAAAGCACCATGTGATCATGATTGCCAGGAAAAGTTGTACCATCTTTAATCTGGCGCTCAAAGGTGTTGCTATTTTCGTAGCATGATGGTTCTGCAGCAATGAAATTTTAATTCCTACTGATTGCTCCAGCAACCAGGATAAATTCCCTCGGTTTAATTGTCTGTCTTTACTCTTAGGTTCCATGTTAATTTAATTTTTTAGGCAATTTTAAACTTAACATTTTATGTAACCTATCGGAAGAATCAGCTAATCATGGCTGATTCTTCCTTTCTAAATTTCAACTATGTTTTGGACAACATCATTTTATTTGTTAACAGTGTTTATTAATTGTTTGTATGAACTATCAGATCTCTTTTAATAGTTTATGTCACTTTCCTGTCAAACCGTGATATTTTGCGTTTCCCTGCCATTATTTTTACAAAATGTTGGGCATTCGTGATTTATGTGATCCTACTTAGTCTATCTTTTTGAAATCATCTGGTCTCCATGTTTGATCAAAAAATGCTTCTGTTGGACTATATAGTCTGAATAATGTGAACCATCCTTTTCCAGGTACCGTTTTTAACCAGTTAGATTCAGGCGCTCCATCTGGCAATTCTGGTCCAAAATATAAATCAACTGAGCCATCTTCATTGTATTTTAAGTCATCTAATGAACCGATGGAAGGGAATGGTTGACCATTGTCAAGTCCTGATGCGTTTGAGGCATCATATAAAGTAACAGACCAAAAATTTGCTGCTGGTACAGGGCCAGGAATATTTAATTTGTAACTTGAACCACCTGACAAATAATTTCCATCGGCATCGCGGTAAGCAAAAGGATACTTGGAACCTTTGCCAACCATATTTAGTACCATGCCTGGACTACTGGAATACCCAATTATGAACATGCCCATCCTGGCATCCATATTAGTAAAACTTTCCTCTTTAAATTCTACATCCAATACATTTAATACGTTATGCCATTGGCGATCCGGATAATATTTAGTGTCTGGCATTTTATCTCCAAAGCGAAGGGATTGCGCCATTTTCATGCCCACATCCGCACCGGCGGTTAATATTTTTTTCATCTCCGCATCGGGAGCAAATTCTTTTCCTTTTTCAATTCCAAGAGTTGCCAGCATTCCACGCATAGACCAATCTTCTGAATCGATAGTTTCATAATTAATAAACTCTGCCAATCCTTCAAAATAACTATAATCTCTTGGGAAAAGCATATCGGCAGGTTGCCCCGTACCATTTGGAAATTCCATTTTGGGTGGATTATTCTTTTTATCCAAAGGATAAATCTTGGTTTGTTCCATAAGTGCAACGGGTTCCTTCGTGTCTCCATCTTTTATAAAGGCACGCCAGAAAACAAACACATTATACGTTCGAGATGTAAACGTAAAATAGCCATCTGGGACATTCCCTTCATAGCCGGGTGGAAGCAATAAATATTTTCCGCCTTCACCTTTATCTGGGCCAACAAAACCAACATCGGTAAGTGGTCTGTGCCAAAAGTCATCAAGAATTCCTTGTAGTAAAGGAGGAACCTCAATTACCGTAGGACCATCCTTTTTTAGATCGATATAACCCATCCCATATATAACATCTGAATTAGGGGTACTAACCAAGGTTTTTGCATTCAAACGATCCTTCCAAATGGGGAAAATATTCGACCCTTCACCAAATTGAGCTTCGGACCCTTTTTTCATATACCATAATGCCATAGCCGGCATTGACCAAATTACGGATTGAGAGGCGCGTTGAAATAGCATCTCATTATACAGTTTTTCGGTTGTTTCTGCAGTAGGATAACTCTCTACAAACTCCGCGTTCATTAAATCACTCCAACGCGAAGCATCTTTTTTATCAGGCTGATCCTGATCATTACTAACAGAGCATGAATAGAACCCTATTACAATAAGAGCCACTAATAATTTTGCTTTCATAATACTATTTGTTTATAGTTAATAACGGGCTTTCATCTGCCATGGAACCCCTTGCTTAAAACCATACAGCTGCGACCCCTCTGGGTACATCTGTTATAGGCACTCCGTCTCCGCTCAGCCAGAGGCTAGAATCAGACTGGGTAAAGACGGAGGACCTGTTCATCATTCAAAGAATTTTCGCAAAATTCCCCGAAGGAATTTCTTTGAGCGTTAACTTTAATTCTGAGGTTTGGTTTGCAGACTTTTTAGCACATTGTCAATCCCAAGTGAACTACCCATCACAGGAGGAAACTCTACAAATGACTGTAAGAACTCTCCCACATAGGTTTGAGCCGGTACAAATAACCACATATTGTCTGCATACCATCTTAGGTACATGGCAGATTTCCATGAAACTTCAAAGGGATCTGCTCTTAAATTGATCACAAGCGGCCAGGCTGGAGTTTTTCGAAATGCTTCATTAATGGGCCCTTCCATATAGGTAAAATGAATTTTCCAGTTGTTATAGCGCAAAGCGTTAAGGTGTCCGCCCTGATCAAAATAAAAGATTTCTCTTCTGGGAGATTCTTCAACCTCTCCTTTCCAGAATGGCAGCAGATTATAACCATCTAAATGGATTTTAAAATTTTTGTCACCAGCCTGATATCCTGTAAGCAGTTTTTCCTTCACATCAGGAACACCTGCTGCGGCAAGCAATGTGGGCATCATGTCTTCGTGTGAATAAATGTCATTGTAAATGGTGCCAGGCTTAATTACCCCCGGCCAGCGAATCACGCATGGCACCCTAAATCCACCTTCCCAGGTAGATCCCTTTTTCACCAGCAAATGGGGTGGTTCCGCCATCGGGCCAGGTAAATTTTTCTGCACCATTGTCCGTAGAATACATGACGATGGTATTATCAACTAATGCCCAATTCATCAAGTTTTGCTAAAACCCGGCCAACAGCTTTATCGTGTTCCACCATGCCATCGGGATATAAACCGATACCTGTTACTCCTTCACTCTCTTCTTTAAGATGAGTCCAAACGTGCATTCTTGTAGCACTCAACCAAACAAAAAATGGTTTGCCGGCTTTGTGTGCTTTTTCAATAAAAGCAATGGCTGCATCTGTGAATTCATCATCAGCGGTTTCCATTCTTTTTCTGGTCATTGGGCCTGTATCTTCAATTTTGCCATCTGCATAAGAATGCAATACGCCTCGTGGTCCGAATTCCTTATGAAATGCCGGATCTTTTGGATAGTAATAAGTCTCAGGTTCTTCTTCTGCATTTAGGTGGTAAAGATTTCCGAAAAACTCATCGAAACCATGGTTGGTGGGTAACATTTCATCCCGGTCTCCCAGGTGATTTTTCCCAAACTGACCGGAGGTATATCCCAGGGGTTTTAATAGCTCGGCAATGGTTGGCTGATTGTCTTTAATACCCTGCGCTCCACCTGGCATTCCAATGGTTAACAGTCCTGTTCTAAAGGGATGCTGTCCCAAAATAAAAGCAGCACGTCCTGCCGTACAGGATTGCTGCGCATACCAATCTGTAAATACAGCGCCTTCATGGGCAATTCTGTCAATGTTGGGCGTTTGATAGCCCATCATTCCCTGACTGTTGATACTGATGTTGGAATAACCAATATCATCACCCCAGATCACCAGGATATTTGGTTTTTCCTGGGCAAAAAGCCCTGTGATAAACAGCAGGGCCAAACCTGCCATAAAAATTGATTTTTTCATAGGTAAAGTGTTTAGAAATGGATGTTTAATTATTGAATATATTTTAAGTGTTAAAAGTAAGTTCCAATCTAGCTTGAAGGGCAGGGCAATTAAATCCTTCGTTAAAATTGCTATATCCCGCCTTGGTATATTCACTGCTGGCGTTTCGTTATTTATTTTGTTAGTTCATGGGGATATATTAGTTTCCAGTCCTTTGCCATATCAATAATTGACCAGTCATTCTCTTTGGCTTCATCCAATCCTTTATCTAATCTGCCAATATGAGATTCCCGGTCATAAGCCCATTCGCGATCAGCATCTGTGTGATGAAGGTAGAGTATAAAACTTTTATACTTGTTGGACGCTGTCCATTGCATCATTTGCAGATCACCATCGGAATTTCCGGAAGCAAAGACCGGTTTCTTACCTATATATTTATGTATCCCGACGGGTTTCCCTTCTTTATCATCTATAAAATCCATTTCGGGCAACCTTTTGATTACAGGATTCCCATTGTTATAATCAAACACTGTTTTAATAGTACTTCCAACCACCTGATCTGTAGGGATTCCATAAACCTTTTCAACCCAGGGACGCATAAATTCTATCCCTCCACCCGAAACAATAAAAGTTTTAAAGTCATTGTCTCTCAGGTATTGAAGTAGTTCAAGCATCGGCTGATATACCAAGTCTGTGAAGGGTCTGTCGAACCTGGGATGCCTGGCAGTTGCCAACCAATCTTTCACGACGGCTTCAAATTCTGCTGTAGTCATATCTGCATGGGAAGCCATGACCAATTCGAGTAATCCATGCATTCCCTGTTTCAATAATTCCCCTTGGTCATCTTCCAAAACTGCTTTATAGGGTTGCTGATTTTTCCACTCGGGATGTCCGGATGCGAGGGATTTAATTCTGTCAATAGCAAAAATGAACTGGAAATAAAGAGGTTGTTCTGACCACAGGTTTCCGTCATTATCAAAGGTGGCAATTCGCTCAGAAACAGGAATAAAGTTTTCGCTTTCCTCATTGGTAACATCTATAACATAATCTATTATTGCTTGCTTTGTATTTCCTTCATTCCATGATGGGAGGGGATCGGTTTGAATGGTTTCTTGCAGCTCCTGATTGAAACATCCTGCAAAAACCAGTGTTCCAAAAAGGATTAATAACAGATTTGCGGTTTTCATCATTTGATTCGTTCAAGGTTAAGAAATATTAGACCAAAACTGTATTTTTGATTTACCCTTTAACTCATTGGAATTAAAAGCAGAACCCATAGCCAATTTCCAGTGTTACATTAGTTTCTACTGTAATAAGGCCTCGTTCTAGACCCAAAGTTACATCGACACAATGGGGGCCTTCCATGTAGATTGAATAGGCCCATAGAACACCTATGGTTAAGTTACCGCTGGAGGTATACTTCAGGCTTTGATCCGTATTGTCTGTGTCCCACAAACCTTTACCAATACCAACTCCTACAGCCATTCTTGAATTTAGGGCATATCCAATTGCCAGATTCGGTGTTAGGGTATGGGTGACCTTATTTTCATTCTCCGAGGCTTGGGTCTTGTGTTCCTGATCATAGGCTATTCCACCAAGAATAATCCATTTTTCTGTAATAAAATATGCATAGTCAAAGGAGAGGCCAAGAAACCAGGCCTGTTTATCCAGAAAAAATCCCGAACTAATTGCCGTTCCAACACAGTTTCGGTATTCTGGATTGGGTACTCTCAAAGATTGCCCTGATAGAATTCCAGACGATACAATTAATAAGATAGCAGCAAGGATTATTTTAAATCCATCTGCCTTATTTGACCTTTCCATCCGAAAATATTTTAGTTAAACATATAATTATCAGTCATATAATATAAGTGGTTAAGAGACTAAATTTTCATACGCATGCTAAGAGCAATAATCCTTTGTTCTTAACTGTTATGGTCCGTTTCATTTAAGTTGTCATATAAAGTGCGAACAATGAAAATCCACCTTTCACTATTTTATGTTAGTTCCACATGAATTGGTAGGTAAGAATTATGGTGTCAAAGTCTGCGCCCTGCTCAAATCTTTGGCCTGTGAGGGCTGTCAGTTTCAAACTATGATGAGGACGCACCGGAACCACTACAATGGCCCCGTAGCGAATTACAGAAATACGCATATCGCGCTTTACCTCATTCACATAGGTTCTTCCGCCGAAAGCATATCCAGCCCCTAAAGATGCCCAAATTCCTTTATTAAATGATTTAATCACGGACACTTTGAAGGTGCCGATGGGCATTTGCTCCAGCTTCTTGCCATCCCAGAACTCATTGTTTGTAGTAAACAGCCAGACATTTGCGGCATATTCAAGGTACCACGATTTAATTTTATGCGAAACGCCCAGCTGTGGTCTGAATGCCCAACGGTTAGATCCCAGGTTGATTAACCTTTCATCGAAATATTGGCCGGTAGGGGCTACCACCTGAATACCAAATCCAGCAATGGTTTTTTGCATGTAATCTTTAAATCCGTCTTTTTTCAGGGCAGGTGATCCTGCAAAATTGAATGAAAATCCAAAACGCAGATCCCCCATCCCGGTGCGTGCCGTCATTGAATCAATTCCCTGATACAACCCACCCCAATCTCCGGCTGCAAATGGCAGGATCACGTTGGCTTTGGCTCCCATTCCCAAGAAGTTTACGGATCTCACATAAGCCCCTACGATGGAGTGCATTTTTGCATTCAAATCCTCAATAGGCAAAGCCGGATCAAGCAGGATGTTGCCGGAGGCATAACCATAGCCCAGAATCGCAAAATTGGTTCCCACAGGTACATTGACCAGGCTCCGGGGTTCCAGTTCCTGGGAAAATCCGGGTGAACTTACAAGGAGCATAATGGCCATAAGGATCAGGCAACCCGAATGCATGCGGCTTGAAAGATCTGAACCTCCGGCCGGAAAATTGATGCTGGTTTTATGGATTTCCATATCAGGCATATACTCGGGTGATGCACAACTTCTGTATTATAAACCTACGGGAATTACATAAGATACATTTATGCGATAGGAATTCTTTACCGCAGATCCACTCCAGTCTTTATAGATCGCGCTGGTTCTGTATTCGCCATACACATTTAATGAGCTCTTCTCAAACACCCATACTTTTCCAAAACGCATACCAATGGGAAGATAAAAGCCTTTGCTCTTCCAGTCATATAATGCCACGAGGTCCGCAGTTTGAAGATATATGCCGGTTTTTCCGAAACGATAAGCGACAAAGGGTGCAATCCCCAGAGGGTTCACATCTGATTCTCCCGGCGAAAGTGTTTCAGGAACCACAGCTCTCCATGATTGGGTAAACAAGAGGCCATAAAACCATTGGCCTGAATTATTCACAATAGCTGCTGCAAAACCATAACCCCACTCGTCTCTGGCCACATCCGGATTGCCAGGTGCGGTTACCAATGGGCCAATACCTGCCCTTCCTGTTCCCCAGTCCATGGCCTTGGGGACTATCAAGGCAAACAACTCCGTGTTTCCCAGTCCTGATTTTTGCGTTGCCGAATTCTCAAAATGCCTTATGGTCAGTCTGGGAAGGATGGTTAATTTTTTCAGAGGAATGGGCGCGACCACTCTTAGCTGAAGATAATTATCAAGACCCGGCTTACGGGGCTCTCCATTAACCAGATCGTTGTGATAATCAGGCATCATTTGGTAGGCGAGCTGAAATTGCCACTGGGTAGCCGTGGCATCCATGGCTTCTGAGTCACGGCTTTGGGCTGGAGCATCATCATCCTGAGCATATGCTCCCATGGCCATAAAAGCAAAAACAATAATTAAAAGCTTTTTCATGATTTCTTTTTTTTAGTAGTTGTTAGCATGAATTTTAGTCGTCCAATATCAAAGCAATACTCCCAGGTTCAGGCCCAGGTAAGAAACCGAAGGGGAATCCTTCACTTTCGTTCCATAGTTGTACCGTATGCTGATCAGAAAGTCGAAGCTTCCCCAGGTGGGAATTACAGCACCTATCTCCGGAGCCACACCAAAATGCCAGTTGTTGGCATCCACATACCAGAGGCCCATCTCTTTACGGTGATCGGCTTTAATGGCACCCACGCCCAATCCTATATAGGGCTGAAAACTCTCCGAACTACCAAAACTCTTGTAGGCAGTAAACATGACCGGGTAAGCATTAACATAGCGATACTGGGTCCCGGTAAGGGAAGAGTTTCCTTCCGTAAAAGAGCCGCTTACCGATTCATAAAAGACATTCCAGGAAGCATTAAATCCTATATCGAAACTGCTCCCCACAGCCCAGCGACCTTCAATGCCTGCTCCTCTGAAACTGTATTTGCCTGCCAGCTCGGCGGTTTCACCCAGGGGCAAAGCTGTATTGTAGGTGAATGCAAATCGTCCTTGAGCTGACATATATTGCAAGGAAGCAGCAAGCAACAGGGTGGTTAATATATATCTGTGTGTTTTCATGTTTCTAGTTTTTTAAGTAGGGAGACTGAATAAATGCCTGCTCTATGGATTGAGATACGAATTGCTCATTGGAAGCTTTGCTGCTGCCTAATATTCCATCAACGCCGGCTGTCCATACTATGTTGATTATCTTGTTTTCTTCATCCAGATTTTTAGCATCTCCCATTTCAATCAGAATGGTTCCGGTGGTATAGCTGCTAGTCACGGGTACTCCGCCCCATCCAGGATAATAGCCGCCATAGCCAGGATAGCCAGGATAATAGCCTCCCCAGCCGGGATAATAACCTCCATACCAGGGATATCCCGGGATCCAGCTTACAGTGGTGTTTTTTACCGCCAGGGCCTGGGTAAAGACGTATACATCCGGGGGATTTTCCACATCCAGATCGGCAATCCTTTGATACCCTTGCAGGGCCATGTTTTCCGCAACCTCACCCAGAATAAATGCATCGTATTCTCTTGTCAGATCCTCGTTGTTGTCCAAATCCTCCCTGTCGACAATCCATCCCAGAGAATCAGGCATGTAATAAGTGGTGGGAGTATTGGTATTCCAATATTCCTGGGAATATTCTGTTGCGATCAGGTCATAATCTGATAAATACTCAGGCCCCCCCGGGTAGCAACCTCCAATCATCAACAGGATCCCCAGCAAAGCCGTAAGTTTCATTTCTGTTCGTATCATTTCTCTGGTTTTTATAGCTTGACATATTATAATGTATCTGTTTCGCTTATTATTATGTGACTTATTTTGATGTATTTGTTTCGCTTGCTATTCATTACGGGGCTTTGACATGGGGCCCAGGTTAAATATCAGTCCTCCTCCTATATCACCCTGGAAGATGTAGGAACCCATATTGAATCCGGCTCCAACACCTCCGGTCCCTATGCCCACACCGAAACCTGCCCATTGAACGGGCATTAGCAGACGGGCATGTATGCGGACGCCAATTCTCTCAGTGAAATAATATTTCAATCCTAGCTGACCGGTCAGGGCGAACTTCCATGAATTCTGTAATTCGTTGGTCCTGGGATTAAAATTCATGGCTCCCAGGGTAATCCCAGCGAAGGGAACCAGGGGATAAAAATCAAACCCCTGCATTCCCCCCACCTGTATCCAGCTCATGCTGACAGGATAGGACTCATACGTTCCGCCGGTTTCGTCAAATAGCCGGATATCAATTTGGCTCGATTGGTTAAAGTATTCCAATTGCAAAATAGTCCCGCTGGGAATGGTGTAATTTAAGGCGATCCCATAATTTTCGCTGGGTTTGATTCGCATGTCGCCTTGGTAGAAATTTAACTTGCCTCCCCATTGATAGCTTATGTAAGGTATAATTTCTAAATTCTGTGCCATGGTCAAGGATCCCATGCAGATCAAAAATGCGGGCAATAGAATGAGTCTTTTCATTTTTATCTAAAGTTTATTCGGCTTCTATCTCTTTTTGTGTGATAATGCTTTTGTCTCCCAGTACATTCACTGCTCCGTGGAGAAAATTGTACCACTCGCCCTTCATGAACAGATTCAGATAGAACCTTTCAGACCAGGCCATATAAATTTCATACTGGTTGCCCCCAACATCGGCCATTCTGCAATCCTCAAGCCCATCAGTCTCCTGTATATGTTTACAGAAATACTTCCAGGAAAGGACAAATTCATTGGCCTTGTCGGGATGCAACTCGAATTGGATGGTATATTTGATCATTAGGTTAGGAAATTGTACCAGGTTCTAATCAAATTGCCGGCCAATATCCTTAAGGCTCTATTGATAAGAGTTTTAAAAGGAAATTGCTTCTTTCGAAATGTAGGGAGGGATCGTGGCATACCGCATAATCGCGATATTTCGCAAATACACTCAGAACAGGGGATGCCCTATTCGGCTATTTATCGCTTTTTCTGGATGCCTAATTTCTTTATGCGGGAGCGCAGGGTGCTGGGATTGATATCAAGCAACTCAGCAGCTCCATTTGACCCATGGATGCGCCAGTCGACCTGATCCAGGATCTTTAATATGTGAGATCTTTCCACATCATCAAGTTTTACCGGATCTGTCCCGGCAGGTACCGGTTGATTCTTCATGTCCATGTTGCTTCCCTCCCATACACCGATCCTCAAAGTATCTCCAGGGGAGGTAATTACAGCTCGCTCAATAACGTTTTGCAATTCCCGGATATTTCCTGGCCAATTGTATTTGCTTGCCACAACATAGCTTTGTTTGGATATTCCGGAAATCTTCTTTTCATACTTCTTTTTAAACTGAATTGTAAAATATTCCATAAGATCGGGAATATCTTCTTTTCGCTTGCGTAAAGGAGGAATGGTAATGGGGAAAACATTGATCCTGTAGTAAAGATCCTCCCGGAAATTTCCCTTTTGAACTTCCTCCGACAAAATACGATTGGTCGCAGCAATGATTCTGACATTCGCTTTCTGGGTTATTTCACTGCCCAGGCGTTCAAATTCACCCGATTGCAAAACGCGAAGCAGCTTGGCCTGCAGGGTTCCTGGCAATTCACCTATTTCATCCAGAAAAAGTGTTCCTCCATCAGCCAGCTCAAATCTTCCTTTCTTTTGTTTAATTGCTCCCGTAAAGGCCCCTCGCTCATAACCGAATAATTCACTCTCCAATAGATCGGTTGGTATGGCAGCACAATTCACTTGTAAAAAGACCTGTCCCTCCCGTTTGCTATTTTTGTGAATGAACTGGGCATATACTCCCTTTCCTACCCCGGTTTCTCCCTGCAGGAGAACAGTGGTATCTACCTGGGATACCTCTTTGGCCATCTGGAATGTGTATTTGGAGGAATCGCTCTTGATCACAATGCTTGAAGAATAATCGACGGCATCGAAAGTTTCCTTCAGCGCCAGGTTTTCCACTTCCAGTTTCTGCTTCAGCTCCAGCACCCTACTAAAAGCCTCCTCCCTGTCTGTTATATCCGTTCCTATGGCAATAATTTCCTTAACCTTACCCTCATCATCAAGGATGCGTACATTGGACCAGAATATCATCAGCTCGATCCCGGACTTGGTCAGGATGCTATTCTCAAAATGCATCGGGACATCTCCGTTCAGGGGGATGGGAAATGATTTCTGCAATTTCGATTGGGAATGCTCCGGGATAAAGTTCCTGATCCAGTCCTTTCCGCATACTTCCTCTCTGGTATAACCTGTTATCTCCAGAAAATGGGGATTTACAAAACTGACCATTCCATTCACATCAACCCCCACCACCAGGAGTTTTATTTCCTTGAGCAATTTAGCCCACCTGGCTTCTTTGTTTATTACCTCCTCGGAAAGCGAGTTCATTTGCATCACGTCCCTTGTAAGCTGGATACTCATGGCCAACAATATGGCAGTAAAAGGCAGCGAGATCATTGAGGGCGTTTCCAGAATGCCATAATCGTTCAAAGGTGCCATTGTTCCGGCCAACAGTATGAAAAACACCAGGCTGAATCCCACCAGGTAGGCCCTGTGCTTTTGTCCTTTCCTGAGCAGTCTCAGGGTGGCATCAATGACATAAACCACAAAGAGAAGGGAGGCAAGGTTGACCAGGAGCGTCAGCTGATTCACCTTTCCAAAAGGTATATAAAACACCTCTCCCGAAAATGTTTCTGCCTCCCGTAAGCCCTCTGTTTGCAAAAAAGTAAGATTGTCTCCAACCAAGAAATTAAGCACAAGTCCAAGGATCCAAAGCGCGGTGATGGTTTGGGCCATCCACAACCTCCCGGTTCCAAAGTAAAACCACACAAACCAGGTAATCGAAACCAGCAGAACAAAGATGGGGATATGCATCAGCTTCATTACAAGGATGAAATCCTCCAAGTCAACTGTCTGAAAATACAGGAGCTCCAGGACCCCCAGGAAAGCCGCTCCCAATGCGGCCAGGCTGAACATGAGATTGTCCAGTTCCCGCCGGCGGCTCAACCATACCCTGAAATGTACAAAGAACAGGGTGCCAGCGATGGTGATATAAGCAATGTATGCAATTCCAAAGAAGCTCATTTGAATAATCCCATGGTTGACTGAATTTATACCCTAATAACAAATGTAAGCAAAAACTTTTTGGGGGTCTTGCGAAATATCGCAAAATTCCAAGGGTATTCTTAGCTATTTATCTGCTTGTAATCCAGTGACTAACGTGGGGTTTAGTATTTATTTATTTTTTTTAAGTGCAATTAATCTTACAATATGGACTTATCAACGGGTATACTATCTTCGGAACTCAGAACATAGTTTTACACATGAAGGTGCCCGATCCGTGATTTTCTGCAGAATTGCGAGTGGATTACTGGTTTTCCGACGCCATATCCCTGAGAAAGCCCAGGGTGGGAAACCACGTTTTTACTCCCATCACCTATTCCAAACTGCCCCTGACCAACACTTACTTTTCCACCTTTACGGGCATTGGAAGCACAAGCGGACTGGTGAGCGGGCTTGGAGACTTGCCGTTCCGGGGACTATCTGGCGAGGTTCCCTTTATTGACCTGGGTTTTGCTTACCAGCAGCGGGTATGTGATTGGCTGGCCGCTTATGTGGAACTGAATATTTCAGCCCGGGTGGGCACGGAACTTCAGAGCATTCTGACCCAGACCTTCTCTACTATTACCAGTTTTAATATCGGGTGGCACATCAGGTTATCGGAAGGAGAAAAATACAGGCTTTCCGGGGTGATTGGACTTCAAAATAACAAGTGCAGTTTTGTCAATTTACTGGGTTTTGGGGCCTCTGCCGCCCTTGCTTACGGAGAGACCTACACCTGGGGCCAAAATGGTTTTTCTTTTGATTGTGGAGCCGGGGGACTTTAATTATTACCCGAAGTATGCTGTTCCTGTCGGGCTAGTGATCGTTTACAATATAACCAGCATGCCCGCCTTTGTAACTGGATGGGGAGAATTCTCAGAGGCTTCTTGGAAAGATAGCCTATACCAGGGCTTCGGATTTCAGCCTGGGAATTAAACTGGCACTGGTCAGGTATCCCTTCGTGAACCAGAAAAAACCTGTCGCACTCAGGACTGTGGCCCTGAGTGCGCGATATTACTTCTGAGGACGGTTTCGAATGTAACATCGCAGAATCATCAATCATCTTGTTAATCACTTGTAGCCGTGGAATAAGCGGCAGACAGGATCTGGTCTGCTGAACAAAGCAGGCTATATACTCATTGTGAGTTATTTTTACTGTCTGGGTCTATCTTGATTTTTTGGCTGGGCAAGGGAGCTTCAATGCCGGCAGCAGCCAGACTTTTAAATACCTCGATGGCTATATCACTTTTTGTTGTGAAACTGACATTGAACCTGACCCAACAATATAGGGTAAAGTCAAACGCGTAGCTTTCATAGCCATTGAATACTGCCATGGGGGACGGCTCAGCATGAGTATTTGGATGCTCGCCGGCCACCTTAGTCAGTATTTCAATCACCTTCTCCGGATCAGCATCAAAAGGGGTTTTTACAGAAATTTCCAATCTGCGCTTTTCGTTGGCCAGGGTCCAGTTCACCACTTTGTTGGATATGAGTACTCCATTGGGAATAATGGCCTCTGAACCATTCCAGGTAAGCACTTTACTTGCCCTTACCCCTATTTCAGTGACCTTCCCCATTTCCTGATCCACTTCAATAACATCTCCCACGTGGATCGGTTTTTCAAAACTCAAAATCAGTCCTGCAATGAAATTTAATACCACATTTTGCAGCCCGAATCCAATACCCACCCCAAGTGCGCCGGCAATAAATCCAAATTTATTCATGTCCAGGCCAATGGAAGTAAGAGCCAGGTATACACCAAAAGCCACAATGGTATACCGGATCAACATGGACAGGGCGTCTGCAGTACCCCTGGGCAATCTTGATTTTGTGACCCACTCGTCCTTAAAAATGTTCTTTACAAAACTCACAATGACATAGGTGAACAGAACAATCAGAATAAAAGAGATAATGGCTCCTATGGATATGGCCACCGAGGCAATGGAAAACTCGGTATCCATGATCTTTCCGATCACATTCTTAAAAGGGTTCCACAACCTGTAATAGATGAGCGCAGCATAGAGCCAGAGCGCAAAAGCGCCCCAGTTAATAATCGGTCGAATGCGCTTATCAATAGATTTTTTAAGCTGATCATATAAAGGGATGGACTGGGCCTTTTTTCCTTTGATCAGAATAATGATCATGCTGTTCAGGATAATCACCACAGTGACCACAATCACGCTGAAGGTCAGAATCCCAACGGTTGATTGTATCAGGAAGTCCGAAAGTTTTACGATACCCAATAGGTTCGTAATAAAAGCAATGATCATTAAGATCCCGAATACCCAAATGAATCCGGTTATCATGCGTTTGCCCAGGCCTGTTAATTGAAATTCATCTATTCTTTGATAGGTAATATAGATGAGGCCCAGGATGGAAAGAGACTGAATCATGATGATGATCCGGTTGACCAACAATTGAGAATACAAGTTGGCCTGTATCGCGGCAAGCAGATATAGGATCAGTAGTATGATGAGTGGTGTTCTCATTTTTTTGGTCAACAGACCCGGAAGCAATACCAGGGCAGAGATCATCATAATGATTATAAAAAGGTCTCCCAACAGCGGAGGACGATTGGCGTAAAAAAATATACTGATCATGATGCCGATGAGCAAAGAGGAAAAAAACGGATGAGCCATGATATAGCCAGCATGGGTTTCACGTTTGCTCTTGGGATCTAGTTCGTGGGTGGGCCATACCTTTCTCACTAATATAAAACCAACGATGAGAAGAAGGATAAATACCATTTGAATGATCACTGTTGCCTTGTTGGACCTGAGGTAGATCTTCAGAACGGAAAAGCTTTCTGAGAATTCATCCTTGAAATAGGAGAAGGGGTTTATATTCAGGGTAATGCTATCTGAGACCCCCCAAATGGGTTTGGAATCAATGATGAAATAATTGGATTGGAACTCCACCATTTCCCCTTCCATCAATCGGGCCAGATCATCAATCAGCAAATTTAACTGGGCTTGTTTGCTCCGGATAAGAAGAAGGGTATCTGCCCTTTCGTCGATCTCCGCCAGGATTTGCCAGAGAGCTAACTTGGCCGTGTCGGCATATTGCCCCAGCTCCATCGGATAGTCTCCCTGATCCAGAACCTCAGATTTCCTTTCCCATCGGTGTAATTCTTCCATAAGCTCGTTCTTCACAGTTTCTTCCTCATTGATTCTTCCTACCAATGTTTCCTGAATGGTCTTGAACTTGTTCTCAAGGTTATGGATCGACTGGATTTCATTCTCCAGTCTCTGATAGGTCATGGAAGGCATTGTGTTGATGAATTCCTTTTTGCGTTCTTCCAGCGACAGGATATTCTCCCGAACAATCAAATCGTTGTTGATGATCTTCTCATCTTTCTGAAGGAATTCTGAAATTTCAAGCAGATGATTTGATAAGGTGATAATCTCGCTGGGAATATCGCTGATGTCTAATTCTTGTGCCGAAACACTCAATGAGTCGTCAGTGGTTACAGGCTCCTGACTCAGGACGGTGCCGGCCGGAAATACTATAAGCAGGAAAATAGCCACGTACAAAGGGACGATCGTGATGAGTTTACCAGTTTTCATTGTCCTTAGTTTTGCTCCAAAAACTTCCTCCCGGCAGTCATTTGAAAGATTCTAAAATCATAAATCACATCGAACAGCCTATCCATGAGTACAATGACCATTCATGGAATAATTTACAACAAATTTAGATACTGAGAATTCTTTGTTGATTATCATTCAAATTATATCTTCATTGAGGTTGAGTAAACTCACATGGGATTTAAAACCAAATATGATTCTGATTGTTACTAATTACATGGAAGTAGAAATAGCTATTACTCGCATTGCCCTGGTCAATGAAAATGATCAAATCGTGAGTTATGAAGACAAGCTGAAGGTGCACCGGGCCTTTTCTGTGTTTGTGGTTAATGGGAAAGGCCAATGACTCCTTCACAGAAGGGCTCTGGATAGGTACCATTCAGGTGGAACATGGACCAATACTGGGCACCGAACAGTTCAGGGTCATGAAAGGAAAAAGGTTTGATGTATGCCGTAAATAACCTTGATCACTTTCCAAAATTCCCAAATCCAAAACTTAAGCTAAAGAAGAAGCTATCCGAATCAGCGGCCTTCATAATCCTTTCATCCACTCCCATAAAACGATACCCTGCATCAGCGTGTACCCTCCACCAGCTCAGTAAATTTACCCCCAAGCCCACACTGGGCGCCAAGGATATAACGGGCTCATTGTAGATTTGATTGTTGAAAAGGCCCATGAATGATTTGTTTTCCGACAAGGACATACCTCCAAGGAAACCAGCCTGTAATCCAGCCCTCCAAAATAGCATCCGGTCTGTCCTGTGCATATAACTAAAGTGCAATCCAGAATGCCTGAAATTGACATATACAAATTCGGTGGAGGACTCAAGTTTATCTAATTCAACACCCGCTTCCACCCAGTCGTTATATTCGCCGGAGCCCTATGGAGGAACCGCCAGCAAATTCAATTTGGGCGAATTTGCCATAAAGAACGACACTGAAAATTTATCGTTCAGGATAAATCCCCCTGAAAAAACTGCAATATTTGCCAGCTGATCATTTAACTGCGCAAAATTAGTGCTTGGAGCTATCCCAGCATAAAAAGTACTTAATTTAACTTTCTCTGAATTGAAAGCGAATTTCTTTTCTGGAGAATCCTGCCCAAATACACTCGTAAAGGCAAGCATAAGACCGAGAGTAATGGGGCTCAGCTTTTTAAGCATCTTTTTCATTTTTTCCATTTATTTATTTCGTGAAGTTAATCCATGTGTAAATCAGCTCTCAATTGCTGTTTTCTGCACCGTGGTGGAATAGGAGAAGAGGGCCCTGATCCTTTCCCAAAATTCTCCGCCCAAACCAAACAGGCTGACCACTAAAAGTACATCTCCCCCTACATTGACGTAAGTGGTAATTGATTCCAGTGCTTTGAAATGATGCACCATACAAGGGAACAGCCATGCCAGAAAAAAAGGGATGGTAAACATTACCAATCCTGCTTTGTATCGTGAACGACTCACTTTTTGAGGGGGGCCATGCTTTTTCAAAAATGCCATCACCTTCCCTTTCAGAAATTGATACCCTTCTTTCCCGAGAATACCAATGGTAATAAGAATAAATAGTTCTGGAATACCTGCCAACAACAGGCCAGATAAAGTAGTCTTAAGAGTTACTGAAAGATCTGACTTCATCACCAAAGGGATAAAAAGCGGGGATAAAAATCCCGTGATAAAAACGATGGCTCCTGCCACCAGACGAGTATTGTTTATCTGCCTTGCTGCTTGCTTGCTTCCATAATTGTATTACTTATTTTGTTTTTTTCGCATTCGTTTAAGGATTAAATTTGTGGGGATCAGCAGCAACCAGGAGGCCTCCCATAGCCATGGCCCGGCAAAGGCAAAAGGTATGGTCATTAGGGCAGTCAGAGGTTCAGCCATAACACCATCCAGTATCTTTCGTGCATCAAAATCACCGACCTCAGGCTGAATCAGCCGACGGTTCTTTATGCCATACCTCCATGCGAGTGCACCGGATAATCCCGTTAATGCAGCCGTTGAACTTTCCAATGCACGGGTAAAGGCAGATCCTCCCAAAACTACACCCAGATTTAAAGACATCAGGAACAAGAGAAGGGAAAATAATTGAATGATAGTGAGGATCGTATGTTTGCTATCTGATTTCTCCAGGTTTCCCAGGAGTGTATTGCTTTGCAGCCAGTATATGATCACATATATCACTCCGATCACCACAATGGCCAGCGTAAAACCATTTTCTCCCAAATACTCCGAGAAGCTGTGCCACGCACCCTCGGCAGAAACGGGATCGGGTATCAGCAAAAACAGCCTTATAAGAATCAAGCCGTATACCACATCTGCCAAGCGCTCCAGGCGGCTGAGCTGCAAGGTTTGAATCTGTTGAAATTGTTTGATGGATTCTTTCATAGCATCATGTTTTTGTTAGTAGACTTCTGATCAGAACAATTTACTGAATCCTGCTCCAAATATCCAGGAGTTATAGGCATTCATTTTGTTGTCGAATTCAAGTGCAAAGCCTAATTCCCAGTTCCCGGGCAGATGAAAGCCATATTCCACTCCAAATCTTAGTAGCTGTATGTTTTCGTGCTTCTCCAGTTCGATACCGTATCCCGCAATCAATACCAGGGAAGGGAGGGGGCTGAAAAGTCCCACCGCACAGACTGCCACAGGATTTGCCCTGGTCAGTTCCACGTTCTCGCTGTGCTTTTCTACTTTGAACTGCTGCAATACTATGTCCGTGTGTAGACCTACACCCCATCTGGGATGGAACAAATAATCATAGTTTAGTCCAAAGGTGGGGGCCACCAGAATGTCGTTGGTGCTTGCATCAATTTGATTCTTTAAAAAGGAGTTGCCCATTACCAGGGTAATCCGGTGTGAGGTTCCTCCATGGGCCTTCTCCTGCTCATGAGCATCCCCTTGATTTTTTTCTGTGTGCTGCCCAAAAGAAAAGGGTGCCAGAAACACCAGTGCAAGGACAAGTGTGGTAGTTTTTTTCATAATGTCAGTTATCGTTTAGAAGGAAACGTCCAGCTGGAAGCGGTAGCGCCAGCCATCCATGGTCCCCTCTGAAACAAAATCCGAACTCAGTTGTGTGGCTTCTCCGGTAAGTTTTATGCGATGCCCCTGAATGAACCAGTTAAAGCCAAAGGAAAACTCGTTTTGAAGCTGATCAGACACGCTTAGGTCTGGAAGATAGAATGCCTGCCGGCCATAGAATTCTACGTTGTCCGGAATGGCATTCCACAGATGGTGAAAAAAGTATCCGGCCTGGATCAGGTTTCCTGCCATGTCAGTCACCGTGCTATTTACATGGTCTCGTATCTGCTTGTAATGAAATTCCTGCTGCCAGCTGAATCCCCTGTATTTTCCAGCACTTTCCTGCATCGCTTGATTCACCCTGTATTGACCGGCTACGCCAGGATTAAAACCTTCCAGCTGCCCGCCCCCGGACTGCGAAAAACGAGTATAGGGACTGCGGTTGGTCACAGCAGCCAGGGCGAGCAGGCCTGTGAATTCCTGGTTGAATTCTATATCCGAACCAGAAAACTTGAAGGCCCTCCCCATGAAGTTCCATTGCAAACGCGACATGTACATCAAATGATTGTCATCGTTCCCCGTGCTCCCCCTCCCCGTTCCCATGAACACGGACAGCCAGTAATTGAAATTGGCCAATCCTTCCCCTTCGAGATGCCCGAAGACCGATACTCCCTGCTGCCGGTCTACGGTAAAAGCCCTGGTGAGAATAGATCGCTCCATGGATTGCTGCTTCCCGGAAGATATAATCCGCTCCCGGTTATATTGCACTTTCCACTGTCCCACCTTGAACTTCAGCCAGGGCTTCTTCTCATACATCAGGCGAAAGTCCAACAAATTGGAGGAGAAAAGCTCGTACTCGAGGTAGTATTTGAGCCAGGGTTTGAAACTGTGACCCCCCACCTTCAATCGCGCTCTCTTAATTCCCAGTTTCACCTGCTCCTCCTGATAATCACTCAGGGTAAGGGGGTCGCTGTCTGTGGGATAGGACAGGCGGAACTGTCCCCGGAATTCCAGATTCATCAGGTAATTACCGCTTCGATCAGAGAAAATAAAACCCTTGGTTCCGTAGGATAAAAACTTGTGCGATTCAGCCTTCGTACTATCCTCCGGAACCTGGCCATGCCCTTTTATGGATAAAAAGGCGGCAAGCAGGATTAGGGCGATATGTGAAGGTCCTTTTTTAATCAACTCACTAAGGATATTAGCAAATCACCTGGTTAAGAAACTACGCGTCCAATGAGAGCCTATTGTCCTGTAGCTCGCGCAGCGGCCAGTTTTGAAATAGAACTTTACAAACCAGGCTACCGACACGATTAAAATAAAAAGAGGGATGTGTGAAATTTTTATAATTGTATTGAAGCCTTCAATGGAGGTGGCATTAAATTGGAGTAGCTCCACAACGCCTTGAAAACCGGCACCCAGGGCTGCTGCTGCCAGCAAGAGATTTGCGAGACTGTTTCTTGTCTTGACCCAAATCCGGAGATTGATCACCATCACAGTCATGGAGACAGCAACAATAGAAATGACGGCGATTTCGAATGGGCTCATGAAGATTGCATATAGTTCCTCACTACTTGTGATCCTAACAAATTTAACCAAACCTTGGGGAAAATTGCGAAATGTCGCAACTTTTTAGAAAAGGAGCCTGAATTCGGTCCTGCCTGGAACCGAATCCACTTCAATGCTTCCACCATTCATGCTCATGACTTGCCTACTATAGCTTAGGCCCACACCTGTACCCTTCTTACGGGTGGTGAAAAAGGGAAGAAATATTTCATCTACCGTATCCGTAGGTATTCCGTGTCCGTTATCAATCACACTAAGCGTTGTTTTGGAATTCATGCCTTCAGCGGCAATCACGGAAATGGATGGATCCTTTGTATCCTCCAAAGCCTGTGCAGCATTCTTGATCAGGTTGAGCATGACCTGGGTAATCATCTGTTCATCTGCAAAGATCTCCAAATCCTGATTTTCGCAGGAAAAGGAGAAGGCAATCCCTCGACTCTCCTTATTATTGATGGCCAGTGTTTCCAATCTATCTAGAAGGGCTTTGACTGAAAAGTTCTGCTGGGATGGATCGGGGATCCGGGAAAGTACCCTGTAGGATTCAAAAAAAGTTGTAAGCCCATCACTCTGCTCTGCGATGGCATCGAGCCCTTTAAGAGTTTGTAAGATCTTCGTATCTGAAGCATCTACCGTTGTATCTTCAGCCCAAACCTCCTTCAGAGTGGTGGAGATGGAAGTGATGGGGGCCAGAGAATTCATGATTTCATGACTCAATACCCTGATGAGGCGGATCCAATCGTCAATCTCCTTTCGTTCCATCTCTGCGGACAAATCCTGAACAGTAATCACCCTTACGTCCTCTCCCTGCAGGTTAATCTCTATGGCCTGTAAACCCAGCACCTTCTTCAACCCCACTTCCTGACCCTGAAGTATAAATTCACGCTTGTCAGGAGGTTCTAAGCTTTGCAGAATGGAATGGAGCTTTTCATCCTTTTCCGACAATGCTTTTATATGGGTAAGCTGTGGAAGGTTGAAAAGCTTGAGGGCCTCCTGATTGATGTGGTTCACATGTCCGGTTTTCGAAATCACCAGCATTCCACTGGAGAGGTTCTCCAGAATCTGACTGAAGTATCTCTCCCTAACTTCATGATTCAGTTTCATCTCCCGGAAGCTCTCATTCAACACGTTCAGGTAGCGATGCAGTTCATCAATAAATCTGCTTCTGTGATTTGAACGGTAGGCGACAGAGGAATCGTCATTCTCCAGGGCCTTAAAAAAGAAGAGAATCTCATTCTGTGTCCGGGTCAGCAATTTGAATAATAGAAATATACCTGTCAGGATAAAAACGAAAAGTACAATGGCCAGGTGCAACTGGGATGCAAAGAGCGCCCATCCCAATCCCACGGAAAAGATTACCACCCCGAGAAGCATGGCAACAATTCTGAGTGTATGTCTTTTAAAGCCCATACTTCTTGATTTTATTATACAGCGTTTGGCGGGAGATCCCAAGTTGAGCGGCTACAGCGGTCATATTCCCATTGTGCTTCCGAATGGCATACTGGAAAAGCCTTGCTTCCACTTCTTCCAGGCTGCCTTCATAGGAGGCACTACTTGAATTTGCGACTGTATTAAATTGGAAACTGCGTTCTGTTATTGTCTTCCCATCTGCAAGAATAACCGCACGCTCCATGCAATGTTGCAACTCTCTGACGTTACCTGGCCACCTCCAATTCTTCAGTGCATTTTCGGCACTCTCGTCCAATACTAATCCTGGCTTATTATATCTGCCGGAAAAGAGATGAAGGAAATAGGCCGCCAGTAAAAGGAGATCATCCCCTCGTTCCCGTAAGGGGGGAATCTCTACCTGAATGGTGTTTATCCGATATAGCAGGTCCATCCTGAAGCTTCCCTCTTCCACCATGGAATTCAGATCCATATTGGTGGCACACACCAGTCGCACATCTACCGGAATGGTCTCTAAGCTTCCCACCCTGTTGACGCTCCGGTTTTGCAATACGCTAAGGAGCTTTGCCTGTAAGGGAAGCGTCAGATTTCCAATCTCGTCAAAAAAGAGTGTTCCCCCGTCCGCAGCCTCAATCTTCCCGCACCTTTCAGCATGTGCATCTGTAAATGCACCCTTTACATGGCCAAAGAGTTCACTCTCAAAAAGGGTCTCAGGAATCGCCCCCAGATCCACGGTGACCAAAATTTCACCTGACCTTTCGGAGAGTCGGTGCAACTCCCGGGCTATTAATTCCTTCCCTGTTCCGTTTTCCCCTGTAATCAGAACATCTGCGGGGGTTGCAGCTACTCTTTGAACCAGGGTCAACACCTCTGAAAATGCCCTGGATTTACCGATCAAATTCACCGGTTTCCCTTTTAGTTCAGCCTTCAGATTGTCCTTATCCCGCTGTAAAGAGACCACCTTACGCCTCGATTGTGTCAATCTTACGGCTGTCTTCATGGTGGCTCTTAACTTCTGATTGTCCCAGGGTTTGAGCACAAAATCTACAGCCCCGTCTTTAAGTGCATTTACAGCCAGCTGTATATCTCCAAAAGCTGTAATCATGACCACAGAAAGGTGCTCATCAGAATTCAATATTTTGGACAACCAGTAGAGCCCTTCATTCCCTGTTTTCTGATCTGCAGTGTAGTTCATATCCAGCAACACTGCCCCAAATTTTTTCCCTTCCAGCTCAGAGAGAATCTGACCTGGCTTATTAATGCATACCACGCTGGTAAACTCTCTGGAGAGAAGCATATCCAGCGCAGTAAGGACATTTTTATTGTCGTCCACAACCAGTATGGAGGCATCGGTCATGTCTGTAAAACTACAGCTGTGTAAAACTAAAAGCAATGATTTGTCCATATTTTTGACACTCTATTGTCCAAATCATTGACATTCCCGAATTTGCTTTCCTATATAACGTTCAAAGCAACAGCAGCTTAGCTAATTGGCATGGCATTGGAATGGTAAATACTAAAATTGAAACCCAAATGGGAGAAATATTGATACAAACAGAGAACCTGACAAAAAGCTTTCTCACTGAAGAAGTAGAAACCACAGCCATCAGGAATATAACCCTCCAGATAGAAAAAGGAGAATTTGTTGCGGTAATGGGACCCTCAGGTTGTGGGAAAACAACACTGCTGAATTTGCTGGGACTCATAGACGAGCCCACCTCCGGAAGCTACACCTACAATGGAGGCAGAGCCAACTCTTTGAATGAGAATCAGATGACAAATCTGCGAAGGGGTAACATGGGATTTATCTTTCAAAATTTCAACCTTGTGGATGAACTGAATGTGGCCGAAAATGTGGAGTTGCCCCTGATTTTTATGGGCGTGAAACGAAAAGAACGCAGGAACAGGGTCCATGAAATTCTGGATCGCCTGAAAATGGGGCACAGAAGCTCTCATTACCCTCAACAACTATCCGGAGGACAGCAACAGCGAGTAGCTTTCGCCAGAGCCATTGTAAACCAACCTACCTTGATCCTGGCCGATGAACCCACAGGAAACCTGGATTCGAAAAACGGTTTGATGATGCTTGATCTGCTCGCAGAACACAACCGTGGTGGAGTGACCATAATGATGGTCACTCACTCTCCCAAAGATGCAAGTTATGCGCACCGTACCATTCACCTTCTTGATGGTGAAATCAGAAACTGATAAAAAATCTCAATCTTCCTAAGATGATACGTACCTACCTTACCATCGCCATAAAATACCTGATCAAGCAACCTTCCTACTCCATACTGAGCATCCTGGGATTCTCCCTGGCATTTGCCAGTGTTTTCTTCATCTATGCGCATGTGAGTTACCAGAACGGATACGACAAACATGTGGATACATGGGACCGGGTCTATCGTTTGAGCGGAGAGATCAACCTGCCAGGTAATGAGAACATACATGGACTCCTGGGTCCCCGCCTTGCCCCTGTGATGAAAGATGAGATCCCTGCCGTGGAAAATATGACCCGGTTGGTCCCCTTCCAGGAAAAATGTATTGTTACAAAAGATGAAGCTGTCTTTTTCGAAGAACAGGTCTATTACGCCGACTCCACTGTTTTTAAAGTATTTCCTCTAAATTTCCTCTCGGGCTCACCTGGAGAGGCCCTGGTGGCAGATGGCCAGGTGGTGATCTCTGAGGCCATTGCATTAAAATACTTTGGAAAAAGGGATGTCCTGGGTCAAACCCTTCAAATAAACAATGGGAAAGAGTTCGAGATTACCGGAGTTACCAGGGATCTTCCCGAAAACATTCACCATAAAATGCACATTCTGATCTCCATGAATTCCCGTTCACCCGAGGCATTGGAGCGCATGAACGCTTCTGATTCAGAAAACTACTGGAGACCCTCTGCCTATCACTTCATCCTTCTGGGAGCCCAGAATCAGATTGAGGAGGTGGAAGCAGCATTCCCCGGGTTCTATGACAAATACATGGAGGAGTTTGGCAGCTTCCTTAAAGCCGACTTTTCCCTGATCATCACCCCTCTTCCCGACCTACACTTCACGCCACAGTTTGCCTATGACCTTCCCAAGGGAAACAGGAGCTATAACTATCTCCTGATGGGGGCAGGTCTGTTTATTTTGTTGATTGCGCTCCTCAACTATGTAAACCTGCTGTCGGCTTCCATGGCTTCCAGAACCCGCAGTCTGGGTGTCTTCAAAATCAATGGGGCCTCCCGCTTGCATGTATACAAACTGTTGGTTGCAGAATCGTTGATAATCATCGTCACCTCCACCCTTATCGCCTGGTTTATCTTATCGGGTGTGGAATCCCATCTCAAAAACTGGATGGGAGGAGCCCTCCTCAGTTCCGGATTTCAAACAGGCAGTTTCCTGGTGGTGGTTCTGATTACAATAGGCGCTTTCACCATCGCCTTCCTGCTGTCAGTGATCTCAAAAGTATACCGTCAGCCCATCCACTTGCTCAAGGGAAATTCATCCATGGGCCCGGGAGGTAAACCCTATGGCTTTGGAAAAGGAAGCATTATCCTGCAATTCACCTTCTCAGTCATCCTGATTATCTCTTCTATACTGATTACCAGGCAAGTAAAGTATTTACTCAAGGCAGATGTGGGATACAATACCGACAATGTGGTTCAGGTTAAATTGCATGCCGAAGGTCTGCCGGAGGAAAAGATTTTCTCTTTTAAGGAAGAGGTACAAAGGAGCCCCATGGTTTCCAGTGCAGCCTATTCCAGCAATGTGCCTGGTGAAGTGCTGGGCACATCCCACTTCAAGCTCAATGTGGAGGGCCAGGAAGCCTCGAAGATTGTCCATCTGATGACCATTGATGCCGATTACATTCCCCTGATGGAGATGGAATTCAAAGATGGGAGGAATTATGATCCCGAAAGGCCCAAAGAATCCCAGGCAGGAGTGATTCTGAATGAAGCATGTATTGCTTTCCTGGGATTGGGCGATAGTCTGGCTGGAACATTTATCCGGAATATTGAAATACTCGGGGTACTAAAAAATGGCAAGTATAACTCTCTCCATGACGACTCGAGGCCCATTGTATTTAATTTTGGAACCCACAACCGGGGATACATGAATGTGAAGCTGAATACCAGCGATCTGCAAGCTGCCATGGCCTACCTGGAAGAATGCTATGAAGAATTCTTTGATGCCATCCCATTCGAATCGACCTTTATGGATCATACTGTAGAGGCGATGTACGAGAATGATATCAATCAGAGTAAACTGCTGGGGGTGTTTACAGGGCTAAGCATTGTCATTGCCAACATTGGCCTTTTTGGACTGGTGGCGCTGCTCAACAGGAAACGGACCAAGGAGATTGGGATCAGGAAAGTGAACGGAGCGCAGAAATGGCAAATCGTCTTTCTGCTGGGCAAACAATTGTTGATCTGGATAGTTATTGCTGTGATTATTGCCATCCCTATCACCTGGTACATCAGCAGGCTCTGGTTGCAAAATTTTGCTACCCAGACCACATTTGCCTGGTGGATCATACCCCTGGGAGGTTTAATAATACTGTTAAGTGCCCTGCTAACCACCGCCTTGATCACTCTCAGGGCCTCCAATCGCAATCCTGTGGAAACCCTGAGGTACGAATAATAACCAATCCTTTCCAGTTCTACATAAATTTTAAACCCACTGAAAATAAAAGAAACTAATATGAAACGCATTAAACGATTCCCCCTGCTGTTGCTCATAAGCTTTTTCTGCACATACGTATCCGCACAAACTACAAAGGAAAAAATAGACAGCATTTTTTTGAATGCCCACCTTCAAAGTACGTTTTGCGGAAGAGCACTTGTCGTAAAAAACGATGCAGTTATATACAATGGAGGATATGGCTATGCCAATGAAGAATGGAAGGTAGAACATACCTACGAAACTAAATTTAAAATAGGGTCGTGTACCAAACAGTTTACAGCAGCTCTGGTCATGCTGCTGGCTGAAGAGGACAAGATTTGCCTGGATAGCAATATTTGTACTTATATTCCAAACTATCCGGAATCCAATGGTCATAAAATTACCATTCATCACTTGCTATCGCACTCCTCTGGTATTCCCGACTATTTCTTCTTACCTCAGGTTCAATCCTTGATTTATAAAGAAAATAAGCCTTCAGAATTTGTAAAAACATTCTGGGATCTTCCTTTGGAGTTTGAACCAGGAAGCAGCGCCAAATACTCCAATTCGGGATATTTTATTCTGGGGTACATCGTTGAAAAAATCACCGGCCAACCCTATTCAGAGGTGCTACAGGAGAAAATCTTTAAGCCATTAAAGATGAACAATACCGGAGTGGATAATCAACATGAGATCTTTAGCAACAAAGCTTTTGGATATATCTCTGTGAACCAACAATTGCTGGTAGCACCCTATTTGAATTCATCGGGAGCATATGCTGCAGGAGCTATATACTCAAGCTGTGAAGATTTGTCTAAATGGTGCCAGTCTTTGTTAGATGAAACTCTTCTAAGCCCCGAAAGCATCTCAAAAATGACATCGCTGCATAATGCCAGATACGGGTATGGTTTTGGGGTTTTGAATTTGAATATAAATGGGAAGAGCTCAAAAATCTTTGGACATGAGGGCGAAATATTCGGATATCGCTCACTTATCCATATGATCCCTGGCGATAATACTTACATAATCATTTTAGATAATCACAACAACACCAAACATTTTGGAATGTCAAAAGAGATCTTAACACTTTTGTGATGAATAACGATGCTTTCCATTCGGCAATCAAACTGATATTGGTTTTCCTGACCCTCACGGTTTTCCTGTTTACCTGGTTGACCGGACAACTGCGGAATCCTCAGAATCTGACTCTTATTCTCATTCTGGCCATGGCAACTATAGCTTCCTTTTTCGTCCTGAATGCCTTTGAGCGCAGGGAAAGAAGCAAAAGAAGAGAACGACAGGAATCCATCAAACGCCCGGCTCCGACCGCTGGAGATAAGCCCCAAAAACGATCAGATGTCTCCTTTTCTTTGAAAGAGAAAAAATCAGGATTAACCTGGGGCGGGGGCAATATTAAGGCCTCAACTGCCACCAGGGGAACAAAACGGAAGTTTCTCGGGAAATAAAATGAAGGTAATTTCCTCTTCTTAACGGTTTATTCGCCGATCCCTGCCAATCAGAAAATAGAGCAAGGATCCTACAAATGGCAAGAAAATAATAAGCAAAACCCAAATGATCTTATCATTACCATGGAAGTCATTCATCAAGGCAGAGATTAGTGCCAGAAGGGGGAAAAGGAAAATAAACAGGACCACCATCAGGGTGATAAGCAGCCCCCCGCCAAATAGAAATAGAAATGTCATTGCATCAGATTTATATATTCTATAAAACTATAAATAAATAAGAATCCTGCAAAAGTCTAAAATTTCATAAATTGGCAGAACCATCCTCAAATTATGCTGATTATGAAGCCCCTTTTATTTGCAACAACAATTGTACTTTTTTTTTGTAGCTGTACATCTGATCAACCAGAAACCGGATCCGACTTCCCGCTAAAAGAGTATGTCTACACTCAGGATGATGCCTTCCGGTATGAGATTATCGAAACTATTAAGGGAAATTCCTGGACCGAATACAGGATAAAAATGGTATCTGGAAGCTGGCTCACAAGCGAAGAGGTGGATCATCCCGAATGGTGGCACTGGCTTACCATGGTGGTACCGGATGAGGTTGTAGAAACCGAATCCATGATGTTTATCGGAGGGGGATGGAGGGGTGATACCCTGCCTGTTCCTGCGAATGATGCATTTATCAGAGCCGCTCTTGCCACCGGATCGATCATCTCCCACATCAGCAACATTCCCTTCCAACCCATCGATTTTAAAGGGGACCAAAAGGATGAGAGGTATGAGGATGACCTGATTGCTTATGGGTGGAGGCTCTTCCTGGAAAGTGGAGCCTCTCCGGATATGAACAAGTGGTTGGCTCGCTTCCCCATGACCCGGGCGGTGGTCAGGGCCATGGACGTAGTACAGGAAATCAGCCAGGATATTCAGAAACCTGTGAAAGATTTCTTTGTGACAGGTGCCTCCAAAAGGGGCTGGACCACATGGACCACAGCTGCTGTGGACGACCGGGTGATAGGGATGGCCCCCATGGTGATTGACCTTCTGAATATAGTTCCCTCCTTTGAGCATCACTGGAGGTGCTATGGGGATTGGTCCCCGGCAGTGCAAGATTATGTGGATGAAGGCATTATGAATTGGCTTCGCTCCAGGGAGTTTGAATCTCTTCTTGACCTGGTGGGACCCTATTCATTTGTAGATCAACTGAGCATACCCAAGCTGCTGATCAATGGAACAAGCGATGAGTTCTTTGTAAGCGATTCCTGGAAATTCTACTGGAACGATCTGAAGGGGGATAGCTACCTGCAGTATGTTCCCAATGGGAATCATGGCCTCCGGGGCACCTATCTCCCTGATAACCTGGTCTCCTTTTACCATTCGGTGATCACTGGAGCTGAAATCCCGGAATTAAATTGGGACATCAGTAACGACACGATCTATTTCAAAGTGAATCCGCAGGCCAATTGTATCATCCGAAAGTGGGAAGCTGTCAATCCAAAGGATCGTGATTTCCGGATTTATGTAGTGGGGGAAGTGTGGGAAAGTGAAGAGATCCCTAAAATCCAGCATGGGAACTATGCAATTGCCATCAGCAAACCCCCATCCGGATACAAGGGGGGGCTGATTGAGGTGACCTTCAATCCAGACTCAGAATTCCCCCTCACTTTTACCAGCGGTACGGTGATCACACCCGATCTGTATCCATTTGGTCCCTTTGAACCCGAGATTTCCCAATAAAACAACTATTTTTAAGCTCCAACTAACCCTTTCGATCATTATGAAAACCCTCCACCTTCTTCCCCTTTTTTCCATCCTATTCTTAAGTTGCTCTGCCCCCGAACTTCCCCTGCCTGGTGAGAGTTCAGAACAAATTCGCATCAACCAGCTGGGATACTATCCCCAATCCATTAAAGAATTCGTGGTGGCTGATCTGGAGGCTACCTCATTTCAGGTAATAGACCAGGAACAAAAAATTCGTCACAAGGGAGAGCTTAAATGATCAGAGGAACCTGGGATGCTTCAGGGGAGAGGGTACTTAAGGGGGAATTTACCCGAATTGAGTAAGCCTGGAACTTACAGGATATTGCTAAATACCGGGGAGGCTTCATTCCCTTTTGAAATCACTTCAGGAGTTTATAGTGAGGCCCTGGATGCTGCCATAAAGAGCTTCTATTATCAAAGGGCCTCCATGGCAATTGAGGAATCATACGGAGGAGTCTACAAAAGAGGCTCCGGACATCCCGACGACAATTGTGCTTACCACCCATCTACCGGAAGAACCAGTGGGACCCTAAATTCGCCAGGTGGATGGTATGATGCAGGCGACTATGGAAAGTACATTGTGAATGCTGCCATTACCGTTAGCCAGATGCTCAATTTGCTGGAGCTTCATCCAGACGCCATCTCACATGATAAATTGAATATTCCGGAGAGTGGAAACGGGATCAGCGACCTGATGGATGAAATCAGATATGAGTTGGATTGGATGCTTACCATGCAGGATGAGGATGGGGGCTTATATTTTAAACTTACTGCAAAGAATTTCGGAGGATTCATTATGCCTGAGGACTATGATCTGGATCGCCTGATCATTGGAAAAGCAAGCGCATCAAGTCTGGATTTTGCAGCCACCATGGCACAGGTTTCCAGGGTTTATGCGGAGGTGGACCCCGCATTCGCTTCAGAAGCGCTAGTCTCTGCTGAAAGCGCATGGGCATGGGCCGCAAAGAACCACATTGTCTACCGGAATCCTGAGGATGTGAGTACGGGTGAGTATGGGGACGACCAGTTAAGTGATGAGTATTACTGGGCAGCTGCAGAACTGTATGTCGCAACTGGCAACCAGATCTACCTGGATTATCTCATGAAAAATGAGGAGCCCTATGAGCACCAGATCACCAACAGTTGGAAGTTCTTTATCAGGAACATGGGATTTCATACCCTATTGGCCAACAAAGAGAAAATCGATCCAACATTGGCGGAATCGCTGACCCATAAACACCTGGCACTCTCGGATGAAATCCTTCAGAAGATGGAGTCGATCCCATATGGCATCGGTATAGATCATTTCGAGTGGGGTTCCAACAGCGACATACTCAACCAGGCCATGATCCTATGCTTTGCCCACCACCTTTCCGGGGAGCAAAAATACCTGGACGGAGCCATCCGGAATACAGACTATATTTTTGGTAAAAATGCAACAGGGTATAGCTTCCTCACAGGTTACGGTTCAAAACAGGTGATGAGTCCGCATCACCGTCCCAGTGGAGCAGACGATGTTATAGAGCCTGTTCCGGGCTTTATTCTGGGCGGGCCCAATAAGGACAAGCAGGACAGGCAGTTTACCAAATACGATTCTGACTTTCCGGCCAAATCATTTGCCGATGCAGAGTCCAGTTTTGCATCCAATGAAGTTTGCCTGAACTGGAATGCTCCGGCAGTCTTTGTACTGGGATACCTGGAGCAGGTGATGAAATGAAAGCACTAAAGATCTATTACCGGGTTCTGACCAGGAACAAAGTATTCTCCATTATATCCATTGGAGGTTTTTCTATAAGTCTGGCCGTGGTAATATTGCTGCTCTCTTTTATCCGGTCCGAAAAACAGTATGACCGTTCCATCCCGGATCTGGAACAGATCTACCGGATAGTCACTGACGACTTCTCTTCCTATGTTCCCGAGCAGACCAGGGACCGGCTCCTGGCCGACTTTCCCCAGGTGGAAGCAAGCACCAAACTAAACATTGGCAATGATCCGGTATTGTATCAGGAGGAGAACTTCGATGTCAGAATCATCCACTCAGATTCGGGCTTCTTTAAAGTCTTTTCGATTCCGGTCCTGTCAGGACAACGGGATGGGTTTTTTGATGATCCACACCAGGCAGTGATCACCGAAAGTTGTGCCAAACGGATTTTTGGAGGAGAGAATCCCATTGGGAAGGTTCTGAATGTATCTCACCAGGAAGATGTGGAGGTGGTTGCTGTAGTAGCGGACTTACCGGAAAAAAGTTCTCTGCAGGGTGAGCTGTTTGTTAGCGCTGAACTGAGGTTGCGATACAGCCTTTCAGGCCACAACGAACAGGAAGCCTACATGTACAACCTTTTCCTGAAACTGCAACCGGGTTCCGATCCCCAGGTAGTGGACACCTCACTGACCACGCTGATCCATCCTTATATGGATTGGAACGATGCTGAGTATCGCCTTCAGCCCTTTAAAGAGGTCTATTTTGATACCAGTTGCTCCTGGGACAACCTCTCCCATGCCAATGTGAAGCTGATCAGCTTGCTGGGCTGGCTTACCATGATCATTCTTATTCTGGCCGTATTTAACTACATCAATCTGGCCATTGCACAGAGCACGGGACGCTTACATGAACTGGGTGTTAAACAAGTATTTGGTGCCGACCGATCCTTTTTGATCAGGCAGTTTATCACCGAAGCATTCCTCCAGGTGTTCCTGGCGCTTCTCCTTGGATTTGTAATGGCACTTTTCCTACGACCCCTGCTTAGTGAAATCATGGGGAAAGAGATTCAGCTGCTGATGGTCCTTAAAGACCCCATATCCATTGGGTTGATTGTTGCAGGAGTTCTGCTTATTGCCATTATTTCGGGCTTCTACCCTGCCCTGGCCATCCTCAGCTTGCAACCCCGGCAAATGCTCCTCAAACAGCATGTCTCCGCCAAAAGGGGCTTCGATATGCGAAGGGTTTTGACCGTGCTACAATTCACCGCCATGGTGGCCCTGATCATTTCACTGATCACCCTGGTAAAGCAGATCCGGTATGTGCATGACAAAGACCTGGGATACAGTACCGAGCTACTGGTCAGGGTTCCGGTACACTACCGGATTCAAAACAATGTACCAGTTCTAATGGAGGAGATTTCAAAATTGGCAGTTGTTAAAAATCTCTGTGCTTCCCACGGTACCCCCGGGGCAATCTGGGGTTCATCCAGTGATGATAAATCTGGCCACCTCTCAAATAGCTACGGACTATCGGTTTACAGAAACCTTTGGGTTGGAAATGTTGTATGGCAGAAACTTTTTTGAAGCAGAATCCACAAAGGTGTGCTTGATAAACCAGTCACTTCTTAAAGATTTGGGGGGCTGGGACTCCGCTGAAAACCGGACCATTTTTGGGAGTTCAGTAGTAGGTGTTATTGAGGACTTCCATTTTAAGGATCTCTACACCCCCATCGGGAACCTTCAAGTCAAGAATGAACCTGGCGTGTCTCACCTCTGCATCAGGTTATACCCGGGTGATATCTCTACCTCCATTAAGGAGGTTCAGAGAATCTTTGAGCAAAATGCGCCGGGTTATGCCTTTTCCTATGAATTTTATGACCAGTGGATGGAGGCCAAATACCGACAGGAGGAACGCCGGTCCCGAATCCATTCGCATTCTTTCGCTCATCGCAGTCTTGCTCTCCTGCATGGGACTCTTTGGCATGGCCGAATTCAGCACCCGGAGCAGAATCAGGGAGATTGGAATCAGGAAGGTAAATGGAGCCACCGAAGGAGCTATTGTTCGCCTGCTCAACCTGGGTTTCCTGAAATGGATTGGTCCTGGAATTGTGGCCGGAATTCCACTGGGATGGTACTTTATGCAAAAGTGGCTATCGGGATTTGCCTATAAGACCACCCTGGACTGGTGGATTTTTGTGATAGCTGCTCTGGCTTCGCTTGGAGTTGCCATTCTCACGGTGAGCTGGCAAACCTGGAGGGCTGCAAGAAGAAATCCGGTGGAGGCATTGAGGTATGAATAGATTAACGCTTAGAACCTATGAAATTGATAAGACTCAAATCCACTATTTCTGCTAGGGATAGTTGTGCTATTTATGGGTGCATGTAACCCTAAAAGTGAAATTCCTGCTTACCTGTCCGACCGGGAAGAGGCATTCAGTGAGGATCCCCGTGCCACCAACATGGAGTGGTTTAAAAGTGCAGAGTACGGAATGTTTATTCATTATGGTTTGTACAGCCTGCTGGAGAAGGGAGAGTGGGTGCAATTAAGGGATACCATTCCTGTGGCCGAGTATGCGAAGCTTAAAGACAGGTTTACAGCTTCGGCCTTCAATGCAGATCATATTACTGATGTGGCCCTTAAAGCAGGGATGAAGTACATCACCATCACCTCCAAGCACCACGATGGTTTTTGCCTCTTTGACACCAAAGCCACTGACTTTAATGTGCTCAACTCACCAGCGGGCCGGGATCTGATCAAAGAGCTTTATGAATCTTGTGAACAGAAAGGTCTGGCACTTTTCCTCTACTACTCCTATGGAGCCGACTGGAAGCATCCCTATTTCTATTCCAGGGAAAGTGGTTGGGTAAATGCCCGTCCGGCTTACAAAGAGACTCAGCCGGAGTATAAATACGAAAAGGAGGCTGACTTTCAGATCTATGTAGATTTTGTACATGAACAGTTAAAAGAGATTCTTACCCAGTATCCCCACATTGCAGGAATCTGGTTTGATCCCATCATGGGCTACTACAGCCGACCCGACCTCTTCCCCATCGATTCCACCTATGCCCTGGTAAGATCCCTTTCTTCGCATGCCCTGATCTCCTTTAAACAGGGGGCCAATGGGGATGAGGACTTTATGGCTCCTGAGCGTGGAGGCAATGCAAGGGTGGGAGAAAAGTTTGAAGTAGCCAGAAAAGTCTATGAACTGAACAAAGACAAACCCCGGGAGATATGCAACACCTTGCAGCCCCACGCCTGGGGCTACAACAAGCAGCACGATGGCAATCACAAGAGCACAGAAGAGGTTTTACAAATGCTTTCCGATGCGCGGGCCATGGATGCCAATCTTCTGCTGAATGTAGGACCAAAGGGGGATGGTTCCTTTCCGGAAGAAGATATCCGGGCCCTAACAGAGGCCGGGAATATCTTACTTCAAGATGAGTAAAGCCAGATGACTTCTATTTAATTATGACCAGGTAATTGTAGGGCTGACTACCAGCAGTTACCCTTAAGAAATAGGTTCCAGGAGCCAGGTTCTGTACATTAATCTGTGCTTCATTAAACATGACCCTCTTCAGATCTTTCCTGTATATCAAAGAGTTGGAGATGGAATAAAGTTCAAGCATCACCTCTTGTTCTCTATCCAGGTCAAAAGCCACATGGAGCACTTCATAAGCTGGATTGGGGTAGATGCTAATCTGGTCGGAAGGCATATCTGCTTCAAAGGTCCCGGTTTGCGTTGTTACGAATACCGAATCCTGGTCGATGCACCCATTATCGCTGCTTACAGCCACCCAATACAAGCCTTCTTGAGTGACTTCAAAGGTGTTGTATGTGGAATTGTCCTGCCAGAGGTAGGTAGTATATCCCAACCCGGCATCAAGTGTAAGCGGCAAACCGGATATAAGTGTATCCACTCCACCGGCAATCTCCACCACTGGCGGATCCCAGACCTGAACTGTACTCAGGATCATATTGTTTGTGAGATCGGTATCCTTCCCCCAGATCACATTGGTCTGCAATTGGTAGGTCCCGATTCCGGAAAAATCATAACCCGAAGCAAATGTCAATACCACAGATTGTCCCGGATCCAGATCCGCATCCAGTTGAGCTCTTTCAAGCACCGAGCCCCCTCCGTCTACAGAATAGCTGATGGTAAGGGTGTCGCTGGATGAAATTCTATAAAACCCATTGTTCGAAATTTCGATGGAGGGCGAATGGTTCTGATCCAATAGACAGGATGAAACCGGGGAAACAATTTGTGACAACCGGATATCGGGGCGATCATAAGCCACATAGACGCTATCGGTGGTCACACACTCATTTTCTGCAGTTACACTGACCACATACATGCCTTCGGAAGGATTTGGAATTTGGTAATCGCTCTCACTGCTTCGGTCCTGCCAGAGGTAGGAGGGATAACCCGGATTGGCCGTCAGGGTAATGGGTTCGAATGTAAGAATGCTGTCCGTCCCCTCCCCGATATCAATGATGGGACTTCCAAAATGGTCCACATTCACCAGTACGATGTCGTTGGTGGGAATCAAATCGGATGCATAAATGGTATAAGCTGCAATCTCATATCTTCCGGGAGTCCTGAAGTCCTCAGCACTTTTAAATATATGCTCTACGACCGATCCGTTTTCCAGGGTATTCTCAAGTACCAGACTTTCCACCACAGCCTCATCCCCGTTAATCGAGTATGCTACTGCTATATCCGCGCCTGGCTCAATATCCCAATTTCCATAGTTTCTAATCTCGACCCTTAGATGCTCCGCAGAATCCAGAAAACACGCGGTCTGAGGATGGGACAGCGCACCCACCCCAATATCAGGAACCGCCAGCATCACCTCTGTTTCGTCGTAGACCGAGCAGCCATTTGCATCGGTCACTGTAACAGCGTATAGCCCTATTCCAGGTTCAGAAATGGTAAAGGTCTGAGCGGTGCTTCCATCCTGCCACAGGTAGGAGAGAAATCCGGGTCCTGCATCCAGTGTATGTTGCAGGTCGGTAATCACCTGAAAGTCTTCACCCAGGTCCAGGGGGGGTGGTTCAAAAACCCCCACTGATTGGGTCACGGTGTCGTTCCCGGATCTTGAATCCTCGCCATAATCCACATATACAGTGAAATCATACCACAAACCGGTCTGTACATTTTCTGATTTTGAGAAGGTGAAGTCAATGGTTTGTCCTGTTAACAGATCCTCGGTCAGTAAGATGGACTCTTCTTCTAATGAGCCCCCATCAATCAGGTAGCCCATGAGAATAGACTCACCTGCCGAGAATGGCATGTTCCCCGAGTTTCTGATTCTTGCAGAAACAGTGATGGATTCTGAAATAGCACATGAAGTGGCCGGAGAGAGGAGTTCTTCCAGGGCCAGGTCTACCACATTCAGGGTAAGCTCAACCGTATCCGAACTGCTGCACTGATTTGCATCACTCATATAGACATGATAGCTAGCGCTGCCCGGCTCATTGACCGTAAAAGTTTCCGAGGTGGATCCATCCTGCCACAAGTACTCAGCATATCCCGGGGCTGGAGCAAGCACATATTCTGAAGCCTGAACCACAGTATCTGGACCCAGGTAGCTATCCGGATAACCATACACCTCCAGGTTATAAAAAAGGGTGTCATTATGGGTCTGGAAATCTTCTGCCAGACTGGTAGAAAGCTTCATCACATAAATTCCTGTGGTGGGGAAATCAAAATTTTGAGAATAGATAAAGTCCAGACTCTCCCCCGGCCTGAAGCGCTCTGATAACACCAGAGTATCCATATGTTGAATGGCCTGATCTATCTCAAGAGATATCAGTAAAAGATCTCCACTTTCAAGGGTATCGGTTCCAAAATTTCTGATGGAAACCTCAACGGGAAGTTGATTCCCCAGTTCACAGTCTGAAATTGGTGATACCAGGGTTTCCACACCTACATCTGCGATAAGCTGCAACACCTGTATGGTGTCTGAAGCTGTACATCCCATGCCATTTGTCACCCTGACATAATAACTTCCATCGCTGCTTACCCGGAAAAGGGAATCTGTGGAATTATCCTGCCACAGGTAGGACTGTCCTGTCACGCCTGAATAGGCCCTTAAGGTAACTGTGTCGGGTCTTACGGTGGAGATATCTTCACCCAGATCCACATGGGGTTTATTTACCTCTATGAATCGGGTGAGTGTATCTCCCGAAAGGGGCTTATAAAAGTGCGGATCTTCCGTTTTGAGAAATACCTCTGTCAGGTAGTCCCCACTCCTGCTGAAATCGAAGGGGGTCGTCAAGGTAAGATTGGTTGAAGCGCCTGCATTCAGCGCCTGGTTCATCACCAGGATCTCTTCCCCTGTCTGTATATCCCCATCCCTTTCAATGTAATATCCCACTTGGATGGTATCTCCTGTCTGGAGAGGAATGCTTCCGGAGTTCCTGACCCTGATCGTAAAATTCTGAACCGGGCTCAGTTCACATGCACTTACAGGATTGAGAATGTCAACCAGGTCCAGATCCTTTGGGGCTTCCAGGATGCGGATATCATCCAGGGCTATTCCATCATAGGAGTTGTACACTTTATCGGCTCCAAACTCAAACCTGAACTGCACATTGTCTTTATTGATCAGGGTGGCTGGTAGCAGATGCCTGACCTTGGTCCATCCTTCAGTTTGTCCGCTCCATCCGTTCAGTCCCAGGACTGACACAGGGTTCCCGGCAAATTACTCTGAATGCTAACTCACAGTTTAACTGTAGCGATGAGATTAGTTATGAAGTAACGATTCACCCCAAACCGGTGGCCAGATTTGAAACAGCCAGCCTCATTGATTGTCCGCCATTTGATGTTCCCATCCTTAACACCAGCCTACACGCCGATAGTTATTACTGGACCATTGGTAGTGATTCCATTTTCAACACCACTTCAAGCGATCTTTTCCATCATGTCTTTGACAATCTGACCGACGATATAGCCACCTACCAGTTGGATCTGATCGCCTCCACAGATTTTGGCTGTACGGATACAGTGCAGCAGAAGGTCTACGTTTATCCCCGGACCATAGCTGACTTCACAGTGAATGATGGCGATTGCAGTCCTTTTACAGCACATTTTATCAACAAATCAGTAAGGGGGGAAACCTACCTTTGGGACTTTGGGGATGGAAGCAGGTTGGCCGCCACCGATCCCACCAACCTCTATTTTAACCTTACAGGTTATGACACCACCTTTGTAGTAACCCTAACCACCAAATCAAAATATGGCTGTTTGGATAGCTTCTCGGATACCATTGAAGTTTACGCCCAACCCCTTGCGGAATTTATCCCATCACCCAGCCTTCAGATGTATCCCTCTACCCAGGTAGATCTGCTTAACCTGACCAATCCGGGAGGCTGGGATTACAAGTGGGACATGGGGGATGGCAATACACTGGACTCTGAAGAGCCTGCCCCGTATCATTACGACACATATGGAGATTATGAAATTTGGTTGAAGGTCGCATCTGCCCGTTGTTCCGATTCTGTATCTCACTCCATACGTATTATTCCGGCCGTTCCGGTGGCTGCTTTTGATACAGTGTTGGCAGCATGTGAACCCCATACCGTGCAGTTCAGGAACAATTCTGTCTATGGTTCCACCTACCTCTGGGATTTTGGCGACGGAGGCTCCTCCACCGACTTTGAACCCGAGCATACCTTTGAGGAATACGGCATCTACAACGTCAAGCTCACTGTCTTTGGTGAAGGGGGACGTGAATATGCATATCGCCAGGTGGAGGTGTATCGAATGCCCCTGGTGAACTTCACCGTGGCACCAGACTTGGTGATGCTTCCTGATGACCAGGTCCGCCTGTTTAACCTGTCCAAGTATGGTTCCTTCTACCTTTGGGACTTCGGAGACGGCAATTCTTCTACGGAAGAATCTCCAAGGCATCTCTATACCCAGGTAGGCACTTACGACATCTCTCTGGAAGTGACCACCGAGCATGGTTGCGTAGACAAGTTGCTAAAACCTGCAGCAGTGGTTGTAAAAGGAGAGGGCATCATCATGTTCCCCAATGCGTTTAAGCCAGACATGGATGGTCCCAATGGCGGATTTTATAGTCAGAATGAGCCGGAGAAGAACAATATCTTCCATCCCTACTGGGAGGGTGTGGCCGATTACCACCTGGAGATCTATAACCGTTGGGGAGAGAAGCTTTTCTACAGCGACGATGTGAACATTGGATGGGACGGTTACCACCAGGAGGATTTGTGCTCTCAGGCGGTATATGTGTATAAATGTTGGGGCTTATTTATCAATGGCGAAACCTTTGATTTAAAAGGAGATGTTACCCTGATCCATCACAGGAAGTATTAGCCATCAACAAGCGATCAGCCCTTCAATCGGCAACACTTAGCATTTGACTTGTAAAGTTTTAGGTTGTAAATTGCTTATAACCAAAACCTGAATATCATGTCTGAGAAACCCAGAGGTCTTGCTCATTTCTGGAAAGAAGTGAAAAGGCGAAATGTCCATCGGTCACTGGCCATATACGCAGGTACCGCATTTATTATCCTTGAAGCATGCTCTCTGATCTTTCCCCGCTGGGGCCTCCCCGACTGGTCCATCGACCTTGTGCTCTGGCTCCTGATCCTGGGGGCCATTATCAATGTGATTATTTCCTGGACCTATGATCTTACCTCTGAAGGAGTACAAAAAACTAAGCCTTTGGAAGAGATGGAGAGTGAGGATAAAACCCTCTGACCCAAAAAAGTGGAAAGCAGCCACCTATATAAGCCTGGTGGTCATTGTAGCCCTGGTATTTTTAACGTGATGAATCCTGTTAAAACCCTAAGAGCTGGAGATATACAGTCCCTCCTGGTACTTCCTTTTGACAACTTTACCGGCGATGATCAGCTGGATTATGTGGCAGCGGGGATGCACTCATCACTGATCGGAGATATGGGACAGATCAGTGGATTGCGGGTCATTTCCAAAACCACAGCTAACATCTATAAAACCCTGGGACTCTCACTCCCTGAAATGGCCACTAAGCTAAATACCGAGGCAGTGGTGGAACCCAGTGTGATGTGTTACGGAGACAGTGTATGTATACACGTCAGGGTTATTACTCCCTTTCCCGAGGAAAAACAGATATGGATAGGCGAGTATAAAGAAGAAAAAAGTCAGATCCTGAACCTATACAATCAGGTATGCAAGCAAATTGCGGACGAGATTAAGGTCTCGCTGACACCCCAGGAAGAGGCTGCTCTGGCTCAGATAAAAACCGTGAATACCGATGCCTATGATGCCTATATGAAAGGCCAGTATTACTGGGACCAGTTAACTCCTGAGGCACTCCAGACGGCATTGCAATACTTTAACAAAGCCATTGAAATAGATCCTGAATGGGCTCCTCCCTATGCCGGAGTCGCTGCATTCTGGATGGGTGTAAGACAAATGGGGCTGGCTCCTCCATCCATAACTGTTCCAAACTTATATAAATACTTGAATAAGTGCATTGAACTGGATCCGGATGCTGCACTTACACACTTTATCTCAGCAGGTACAGCTGTTTGGACCGGGTATGAATGGGAAAAGGGGGAAAGCGAATTTCTGAATGTCATCAAGCTTAATTCCAATGATGCTGCCAACCGGGCCTATTATGCTCATTTGTTGTTGTTCCTGAAACGGCATAAGGAGGCGTTGATCCAGGCCCAGCTCGCCCTGGAGCTTGATCCACTGAATCCTTTGATACAGGGCTTGGTGGCTGTAGTACACTGGCATATTGGAAATTACGACCAGGCTATAGGATTGGCCAATCAAATTAGACAGCTGGTTCCCAATCATCCATTGGCCGTAGGTGTATTATGGGGAGTTAATGATTTGCTTGGTAATTATGAAGAGTCTTTACGCTATTGCGTACAGCTATTCGGCTTGGATGAAGCAAACTCAAACCTTGTAATGGACCAATTTAAAAAACAGGGATACAAAGCTGGACTGGAGAAGATGGTCTCCATTGTGGAAGCCATTCCTGAAGAACAGATTCCGGTATCAGCTGCTACCCGGATCGCATGGATGTACCTCAAGGTGGATGAAACAGATAAGGCCCTGAGCATTCTGGAATCAGTGCTGGAAGCACAGGGTCCGGACTTACCCTATGTAACAACAGGGATTGACCATTATAAAGAACTCGAAAGTGAACCCAGATTTCTTGCCATTCTTGAAGATATGGGATTACCTCCTCCATTGCCCCGATGACTGAAGAAATCTTATCCGTGAAAAAAAGTCCCCTTGAAAACAGAAATCTCTTAAATTACCATTACCAAGCATAATCCCTATGTCCACAAATCCCAACAACTTTTCCCGATTCTGGCAAGAACTCAAAAGGCGAAATGTCCATCGATCACTGGCCATTTATGCAGGAACTGCATTTATTATCCTGGAAGCTGCTACCATCATTTTCCCTCGCTGGGGTCTTCCGGATAGGTCCATCGACCTGGTGCTATGGCTCCTGATCCTGGGTGCGGTGATCAACATATTTGTGGCCTGGGTATTCGACATCACCCCCCAGGGACTACAGAAAACCAAACCCATCGAAGAACTGGCGGAAACTGAAAAAGGCACTGATTCAAAGGGATGGAAAGCAGCCACCTATCTTAGCCTGGTGGTGATTGTGGCCTTGATTGTCCTGAATGTTTTCTCGTCTGGTAAAGGTCTTAAGGCAGGCGACATCCAATCTCTCCTAGTCCTTCCCTTTGAAAATTTCACAGGCGATGATCAGCTGGATTATGTAGCAGCCGGAATGCATGCTTCACTCATAGGGGATATGGGTCAGGTAAGCGGATTGAGGGTCATCTCCAAAACCACCGCCAGTATTTACAAAGACATGGATTTAACCCTTCCTGAAATGGCCACAGCATTGAACGCACAAGCAGTGGTTGAACCCACGGTTATGTGTTACGGGGACAGTGTGTGCATACAGATCAGGGTGATCACTTCGTTCCCCGAGGAAAAGCAGCTCTGGATGGGCGAATATAAAGAGGAGAAAAGCAAAATCATGAGCCTGTATAATCGGGTAACCAGGCAGATAGCGGATGAAGTGAAGGTGCAGCTCACCCCGGGAGAAGAGCAATTACTGGCCAAAGCCAGGACCATCAATAGCGAAGCATATGATTATTATCTGAAAGGCCTGTATAACTGGGAACAATTTACTGGTGAATCCATCCAACTGGCCCTGGAGTATTTCACCAGAGCCATTGAGATAGATCCCGATTGGGCACTCCCCTATGCAGGAGTAGCCTATTACTGGATTGCCATCAGGCAGTACGGGTTTGCTCCACCCGCCATCACCATACCAAGAATCTACGAGAATCTCGAAAAAGCCTCCAAACTGGATCCCAATTCAACCTTTGTTCTATATGTGAGCGCCCTGGCCAGTGTCTGGACAGAATACAACTGGGAAAAAGGAGAAACACAGTTTTTAAACGTTTTAGAAGTCAATCCAAACGATGCGCTAAGCCATGTGTATTATGCCCACCTGTTGGCAAGTTTAAAAAGGGATGAGGAAGCCAGGGAACAGGCCTACCTAGCCATGGACCTGGATCCCATGAATCCCATGGTTCTTTCTTTGTCTTCCATGGCCCTGGCATTTACTGGTTCACACGAAAAAGCCATTGAGGTGGGAGAACAGGCGTTGTCGCTGGCTCCGGGCAATGGGGCTGCTCTGTCGGGATTATACGTAGCGTACTCACTGAAGGAGGATTATGATAAATCACTTGAGGCCTGGACCAGTTCTCTATCCATTGAAAAACAAACCAGCGCAGATATCCTGAATGCTTGTGAAACGGAAGGCTTTCCAGCTGCTGTAAACCTACTGGCTGAAGCATATCTAAATACCGGTCAGGTAAGGCTATTTGATTTGGCAATAATTTATGCGGCTGCAGGTAATTCATCCCTGGCCATGGATTGGATGGAAAAGGCCTATGAGGACCAGGATGCCAATATTCCTTACGCCGGGATGAATCTATTTTCAAATGAACCTTTCAAAATAGACGATCCCAGGCTTGATGAACTCCTGGATAAAATGAATCTACCTCACTCCATATCACGATAAATGCAGAAAAAAAACAATCCAATATCTCGATTCTGGCAGGAGCTGAAACGCCGCAAAGTACTGCGCTCCCTGGCCATCTATGCAGGGACTGCCTTCCTTATCCTTGAAGCTGCCACCATCATTTTCCCTCGCTGGGGTCTTCCAGACAGGAGTATTGACCTGGTGCTGTGGCTCCTGATCCTGGGTGCGGTGATCAACATATTTGTGGCTTGGGTATTCGATATCACCCCCCAGGGACTACAAAAAACCAAACCCATCGAAGAGCTGGGGGAAAGTGAAAAAAGCACTGATTCAAAAGGATGGAAAGCGGCCACCTATTTTAGCCTGGTGGTGATTGTGGCCCTGATTGCCCTGAATGTTTTCTCCTCTGGAAACAGTCTTAAAGCAGGCGACATCCAGTCCCTGGTAATTCTGCCTTTCGATAATTTCACGGGCGATGACGCTCTGGAAAACATGGTCTCCGGAATGCATTCCTCCCTGATAACGGATATGGGCCGGGTAGGTGGCTTGCAGGTTAAATCCAGGACTTCGTCCAATGCTTTTAAGGGAAAAAATATGACCATCCCTGAAATTGCATCGGAACTGGAGGCTGATGCTGCCCTGGAAACTGCGGTGACCTGTCTGGGTGATACCATATGCATCCAACTCCGACTGGTGAGGACCAGCGGTGACGAAGAACAACTCTGGGTGGCCGATTACAGGGAGGAAAAAAGCCAGGCCCTCAACCTTTACAACCGAATCACCAAACAGATTGCTGAGGAGGTACTGGTGGAATTATCCAGCGATGAAAAAGATATACTTGCGAAAGAGCAAACCGTAGATCCAGAGGCCTATGACGCCTATCTGAAAGGCCTCTATCACCTGAATCAGCTTACGCCGAAAGACTTTCAATTGGCCTTGGACTATTTCCAGAGGGCCATTGACCTGGACCCTGACTGGGCCGATCCCCTTGCGGGAATGTCGGTGACATGGATGTTCTCAGGCTATTTTGGAATAGTGGCACAAAATATAGCCACTCCAAAGATCAATCTCTACCTGGATCAGGCGCTGGAGTTGGATCCCAATTCAGCCTTTGCCTATTATGCAAAGGGGGTAAGTGCCGTATGGACCGAATGGGACTGGGAAAAGGGTGAGAAAGCGTTCACAAGATCGCTGGAGTTGAACTCAAATAATGCCCTTTGCAGATTGCATTATGCACATTATCTATTCTGTCAGAGAAGGCATGATGAAGCTCTTACACAGGCAAACCTGGGACTGGAACTGGATCCGCTGGATCCGCTAATACTTAGTTTATACGCAGTTGTTATGATGGATGTGGGCGATTATCCTTCGTCTGTTGAGCACTTTGAGAAAGCCCTTTCCATTGTACCTAACTATCCGCTCGCAGCAGGAAATATATTTAGAGCCTATCGCGGGGCTGGATATTACGATACATGGATAGAGAAATGGAAACGGGTCGTCTGCTGGGATGAGGATGATTTACTGACTGTCGAAAACACCCTGAACGAAAAGGGCTATGTGGCTGCTGTCAAAGCTATATTAAAAACCAATGAAGACAATGTAAAAGAGGGTAAGAGCTGCCAGATGCGTCTCGGGATTAAAAAGATGTGGTATATAGAAGCAGGGGAGTATGATAAGGCCTATGAATGCCTGGAAGAATTATATGAACAGGGGAATCTGGACGTTCCGTATATGGCCAGCAATCATAATGGTTATGAGCACTTTATAACCTATCCGGGCTATGTGGAAATCCTGAAGAAATATAAGCTGCCTTTCCCGAAGGATTGAAACCTGAGCAATGCACCAAAAACCCTCAAAAATATCCCAATTCTGGCAGGAGCTCAAAAGGCGCCGGGTGGTGCATGTGATCACCGTGTATGCTTCAGCGTCCTTTGTGCTTATTGAGCTGGTAAACAATCTTTCCGAGCCCTTGAACCTGCCACCCAGGCTCTCCACCATAGTTGTAATTATTCTTGCAGTAGGATTTCCCCTGGCGGTGATCCTGGCCTGGATCTATGATCTCACACCAGAGGGAATTGAAAAGACCAAAGCGGAGATTGGGGCTGAAGGTTCGCAAAAGACAAAGGTTCCCAATACCTGGAGAATTGCCACCTATTTGAGTTTTGTGGTGATCGCCGGACTTCTGACCCTAAACATTGTTGGAAGGTCAAACGAGTTAAAGGCCGGGGATATTCAGTCGCTGGTCATACTGCCCTTTGATAATTTCACTGGTGATGAATCCCTGGAATACTTTGTTTCGGGAATGCATGCTTCCCTGATTGGGGATATGGGACAGGTGGGCGGATTGCAGGTTAAGTCCAGGACCTCCTCCTCTGCATTCAGGGACATGGATATGACCCTCCCTGAAATCGCTTTGGAGCTGGGAGTGGATGCCGCCCTGGAAACAGCCGTGATGTGCCTGGGCGATACCATCTGCATCCAGCTCAGGCTGGTTAGCACCACCGGAGATGAAGAACAGCTCTGGGTGGCTGATTACAGGGAAGAGAAAAGCCAGATCCTCAACCTCTATAACCGGATCACCAAACAAATTGCGGAAGAGGTTTTGGTCGAATTATCTGCTGATGAAAAACAACGGCTGGACCGGATAAAATCGGTTGATAAGGAGGCCTATGATGCCTACCTCAGGAGTTTTGAGCTCTGGAAGAACCCTGGCAAATTAGATGAGGCCTTTGAATACTTAAGTCTGGCCATGGAGAAGGATCCTGAATGGGCCCCCCTCTATGCAGGGATGGCACAGATTTGGATCATCCGATTACAATACGGGATCGTTGAACCAGGAGTGGGCAGACAAATGGTCCATGAAAATATGAACAGGGCCATTGAACTGGATCCCGACTTTCCCGATGCTTATTTTATTCGAGGCATTATAAGCACATGGACCGACTGGAACTGGGAACAGGGTGAAAAAGCCTTCCTGAAGGCCCTGGCCCTCAATCCAAATGATGTGATGTCGCGCATCTATTATGCGCATTTACTCACATGCCTTCAGCGACCCGCTGAGGCCCTGACCCAGGGGCAACTGGCAGTGGAACTGGATCCCTTAAATCCCTTCATCCTGGGATTATACTCAGGTGTTCTGCGATCCACCGGTCAATTCCAAAAAGCCCTGGAGTATGCAGAAAGAGCAAGAACCATCAGTCCTGGGAAAGCAAATGCCCAAATGAAACTGGCCCTGATAGGCCTGGAGAGGTATGATGAAGCTTTTGAATATCGAAAACCGGTCCTGACCTACCATTTCGGGGAGGAACTCGTTCAATCCTTTGATTCGATCTTCAGAGAGGAGGGCTACTTTGCCGCTGAGAAAGAGATTGTTCGTCAGTTTGAGCTACTGGCACAGGAAAAGCATGTCTCTACCAATACCCTGGCAAGCAGGCATTACGCGATTGGAGAGTACAGCAAAGCCCTGGATGACCTTGAAAAAGGATATGAATTGCATGATCCCTTTATGCCCTATCTTGCTGCCGGTGATAATGGTTTTGTAAACTTGTATGACAGTACCCGGTTTATCGCTATCGTAGAGAAGATGAACCTGCCTGTTCCGAAGAGTGATTAATAACTCTCCTTTGACTGTTTTGGATTTTGGTGTTATATTGCAACTTACGCTTTGTGATCAAAACCTAAACCTATCATACCATGAAACTTTACAATGACAACACCCGAAGGGAATTCTTGCGTAAACTGATCGCCGGCACTTCCGCCATGGGACTGGCCCCATTGATGGGCAGCCTGCAATCCTGTACCACTACAGGTGCCGATACCGGATCACTCCTCAAGATCCCCCAGCGCCCCTTTGGTAACACCGGGGAGCGTGTGGGTATCTACAGCCTGGGCGCCCAGGCCACCGTGGAGCAGGTGGGAATGAAGGAGCAGGCCATAGCCATTGTGAACAAGTGCATCGATATGGGTATTAACTATATCGATACTTCGGCCTGGTATGGCCAGGATGGAAACAGCAGCGAGGGAGATCATTTGAGAGGGACCAGTGAACGACATGTGGGCGAGGTGATGAAGACCCGCCGGAGCGAAGTTTTCCTGGCCACCAAAACCCATGACCGCAGCTACGATGGGGCCATGAGGCACCTGGAGAGTTCTCTGAAGAATCTGCAGACCGATGTGATCGACCTTTGGCAAATCCACAACATCAAAGGCGGTGAAGATGAGGATATTGATTATATTTTTTCAGACGATGGTTGCCTGAAAGCCCTCAGGGAGGCTCAGGAAGAGGGGGTTGTCCGTTTCCTGGGGATTTCTGGTCACGCCGATCCCGATCCCATGAAGGAGCTGGTGGACCGCTATCCCTTCGATGCTGTGCTGATGGCACTGAATGCGGCTGACAAACATTACAATCCCTATATTGAAAAGTTGCTTCCCACTGCTGTGGAGAAGAATATGGGTATTATCGGAATGAAGATACCAGCCCGTGACCGGATTTTCTCCCATGGGGGAATCATCACCATGAAGGAGGCCATGAGTTATACCATGTCGCTTCCCATCAGCACCATTATCGTGGGACTGGATAACATGTCCGAGCTGGAGGAAAACGTTCAGATCGCCAGTGAATTTGAGCCCCTGACAGCCGATGAGATGCTGGCCATCGAGGATAAGGTCAAGCCCCACCATGAGCACCTGATGTTTTACAAGGGGCTTTCAGACTGGCCGGAGGAGTGGTCGGGGAACAATGTCTGATCCTGGATGTGGGTATATCAATCTCCCATCATCAGGGTGCCTGAGATCCCCTCTTTATCCGGATTATCCAATCTGAAGAAGTAAAGGCAGCAAAGATAAAATACTGGTATAAGTTATACCGGATTCCCTGTAAAAAAGTTGCACTATCTTAAGTCGATCCTTTGAATTCAAAAATATGTACTCTATTTTTATTCATTCCGGAATCAAGGCCCATGGCAAAAGAAGAGAGCACTTCCAGTAAAAACGTCCCCAAATTCTACGGATTGAGGGTATATTTCTCCTCTACCATCCTCTATTTTATGCTGGTTATTCCATTTCTGCTTTTTCTCGGGTATCAGGCCATCCCTGAAATTGCAGCCAAGGGGAACATTTTTGGAAGTGATTCAAGTGCAATGGCTGATTCTCTGGCTATTGCCATAGACTCCCTTGCAAATCTCGAGGATCCGGATTTGGACAGTATTATAAACAAGGCCGTTGCAATTGGGGAGGGTTATGCAGAAGCGGATACAGCATCCCTGGAAGACTCTGGAATCAAAATTGAGGTAACCCGGGATGAGGAGCATGTGGATCCCTTTGCAGATGATAAATATATTCCCAGGTATTTTGCCATTCATTCCTCTCTGCTTCTTTTAGCTTTCCTGGCAGGACTAATATTTAACCTGCGTTATAAACGTTACTTCAAACGTAAGAGGCAGGGAAGGGAGATTCCGGAAAAGTTACATCGTTACTGTAAGAAGCACCTTTTAAATGTCCCCATTATAAACAGCCTCATACTCACTTTACCAAATCTGTTGGTCTTTTTATTTGCCTTAATTTTTGTAATTATTCCTTCAGATTTTGAGGAGGAGTTCCAGCGTCATATGTTTATCCAGCTAAACTACCTCTCACTGGTAGCCACATTGCTCGAATTCCTGTTTGTCTATTACTGGTTAAGACACAGGGTACATATCAGATACATCGATCACATCTATACCGGAGAAGAACTAAAGGTCCAGGTGTTTAAACGAAAAGGCGGTAAGATTCGCAATCGTTTCCTGGTGGCCAGCGGCATGACTACCTTCCTCCCCCTGGTCATTGTAACGGTGTACCTGGTTCTAAGCCTTACCTCACTTAAAGAACTGGAGCTGGAGACCTTTACCATAGAACAGAGGGAGATTCTGATTGGACCCTGGAGTGCCATTATAAATGCAGATCAGGAAAGTGTGTCTGCTGAGAAATATGACAAACTTTTCTATGTCAATGCCATTGATTCCATTGTGATGCTTGCGGGGATCACCAATGGAATCCTGGTCTCGCTTATCTACCTGCTGCTCTTTATCAGGTGGACCACCCAGGATATTACCCGGCCTGTAAAGGAGCTTTTGCTTAATATAAAGAATACAACCGGAGGCGGAGCAGAGCGATATACCATCGTGCGGACCAATGATGAAATTGGGGAACTGGCTGAAGGGTACAATGAGATGACCAGCAAGATCCACGCATACGTAGAGAGCATTTCACAGATGAACCGGGAATTGGAAGGATAAGGTGAAGGAGCGAACCCGGGAAGTGGTGATGCAGAAAGAGGAGATCGAAGCTCAAAAGGAGGAGATCGAAGCACAGCTTGACCTGGCCACCCTGCAACGGGATACCATCTCAAGCCAGAAAGAGCTGATCCTGGATAGCATTCGTTATGCCGAAAGGATACAGGCGGCCATTCTGCCACCTTGGATCACCTGTCCGATCACCTGGCGGATCATTTTATTCTGTTCAAGCCCAGGGACATTGTGAGTGGGGATTTCTACTGGACCAAGAAACAGGGTGATAAACTCCTGGTGGCGGTGGCCGACTGCACAGGTCACGGCGTTCCCGGAGCTTTCCTGAGCATGCTTGGGAATCTCCTCCATGAACGAAATTATCAATCGCAACGAAGAGCTTAGGGCCAATGAAATTCTCGAGAAACTCCGAGACTTCATGATTACTTCCCTTCATCAGACCGGTTCCAAAGGGGAGAATCCCAGGATGGGATTGAGATTGCCCTATGCATCATCGATCTAAAAGAAGCACCCTGGAGTTTTCCGGAGCCAATCGTCCGGTCTACCTGGTCAGCGGAAATTCAGTCCAACACCTGAAGCCCGACAGGATGCCCATTGGCATCTATGACCACCAGGTTCGTCCCTTTACAAACCAGAAGGTGGAATTCAAAAAGAATGATGCCCTCTATCTTTTCTCAGATGGATATGTGGATCAACTGGGAGGCCCGCGGCGAAAGACCTTCCGATCCAGGAGATTCAGAGAACTGCTGATAGAGGTTCAGACCGAAGCCATGGAGAATCAGAAAAAACACCTGAATGACTCCCTGGCCAAATGGCAAGGGGAGGTAGAGCAGATCGATGATATCCTGGTGATAGGAATCAGGCTTTAGTCTGAATAAGGCTAAGCATCTGTATTTATATATTCAAATTCAAGTTTAGACATCCTGGACATCTCCTCGCCTACCTCCAACATATCCTCATCATCTTCTTCGTAAAGCCACTTCACAAGTATTTCTATTCCTAAATCATTTAACACATTGAGCGCTTTAAAAATGTCGAGTATATACTTGGCCGAGGTGGAATTAAAATATTCAAAGTTAAACCGGACCTGAAGGCTTGAAGACCTTGCAGAACTGCCCATCTCAGATTGCTCTTTGGCAAAACTGTCCAGCCACTCTAAAATTGGCAAATAGAATTTACGCACATTCTCAGGCCTTGACTCACCGGAAAAATTAAACTGGTTCGATTCTGGGTCTAGAATAACGCTTGGGGAATTAAATGTAGGTTCAATGACTAGTTTTTCCATGAGTTATTCGTTTATAGTAATTTGCATTTGAAAAAATGAATGTATCTGATCTAAAAGTGAGAAAGAGTATTTTATCTCTTTTTCTGTTCTAAGGGCCATGGTGATCAATCCAAGGCCTGCGCCTTTGTCTTCTTCTCCCGCTTCTTTGTTAATCACATCCTCATACAAAGACTTGAGCGCTTCATTGTCCAACTGATTTACCCGGTCAAGTTTAAATTTCAGATCCTCAACCACATCGTTGGTCACCAGGTTTCCTACAGTAACAACAAACTCTGCTCCCTGCTTTTTAACTGCAAGTACGGGCAACTTTTTCTTACTCCGGGAAGTGGTCTGATCATTTGCAGCATACTTGTAAATATTATCAATTGACTCTACCACGGTCCCGTAAAGTCTTTTCCTGGCAGGCTTTTTCATTTCATTGAACGCCTCGGCCGATCGAAGTTTATTAAGTATCATCTCCATGGTTGCAAAGGAGATAGGACCTTTAAAATCTATGATAACTTCAGCTTTTGCCATTTAATTACAATCTCGGATATGCTGTTCAGTCAGATTGGCAAAGTAATAAAAAAAAGTCTAATTAGATTGTAACCTCTTAAAATTGAATATATTCGTATTTAGCTTTAAAAAGGGAAGAATTATAGCAATAGTGTAATCCATGAGTGAGGCCATTTTAAAAGCATTAATGCAACTTTTTGCGCTTATCGTTGATATTGATGCGATTCAGGAAATTTCAGAAAAGGAAAAAGCCATCATCCGATCTTTTCTTTCCCGCCAGCTTTCAAGTGAACTGGTGGAGAAATACATGGATATTTTTGATGAATACCTCCATCTTTACCACAAGGATCACATCGAAAAGGGAAGCAAGAAGGGTAAAAAACGAACTGCACTAACCGCAGTAAGAATTCTCTCCATTTGTGAAACCATCAATGAAGAGCTGGAACAGAGACAGAAGGTATATGTCGTTTTCCAGATGATAGAGTATATTGCCTATGGAATTGAGATCCGTGAAACAGAACTTGATTTTCTGCAAACCGTAGCGTCGGCGTTTAATATAGATGAGGATGAATATCAGGATATTCTGAGTTTTATCATCTATTCGCTGAAGGATATTCCGCAGAAAGAGGCTGTGCTGCTTATTAACAGCGACGAAGAGTGCAGCGTTGAGGGAGTTCATCACATCCGCTATCCAAACCTTCAGGGTGAGATTTCCTTTTTAAGCATTCCCAGCGTGAACACCTATGTCATGAAATATCATGGCAAGGAGGACCTTTTCCTTAACGGGCAGATCATTCATTCGGGATTAACTTACTCATTTGAACATGGCTCGTCCATCAGGGGCCAGAATATTGAAGCCATCTATTACACCGATGTGGCTGGTACCTTTTCAACTTCTTCTATCACCTCAAAAATTAGCTTCCTGGCCAGGAATGTGGAATTTCGTTTCAAAAACAGCGAAAACGGAATCCATGGTTTTCAATTGGCTGAACAGTCAGGCAAGCTGGTCGGAATTATGGGGGGTAGCGGTGTGGGTAAATCCACATTGCTAAATGTACTTAATGGAAACCTCAAGCCGCAAAAAGGGGAAATTCTTATTAATGGCTATAACCTGTATGAAGAGAAGGATAAGCTTAATGGGGTGATCGGATTTATTCCACAGGACGATCTACTGCTGGAAGATCTCACCGTAGAGCAAAACCTCTATTTCAATGCCAAATTGTGCCTGGATGACTATGACGAAGAGAAGATCCAGGAGGTGGTCAAACAGGTATTGATTGATCTGGACCTCTATGAAATCCGTAACCTGAAGGTAGGGAAACCCCTGAATAAGGTGATCAGCGGAGGACAGCGTAAAAGAGTGAACATAGCCCTGGAGCTCATTCGTGAGCCCTCTATTCTTTTTGTGGATGAACCCACTTCAGGACTCTCTTCAGTGGACTCTGAAATGGTGATGAACCTGCTAAAGGAGCAGGCCTTTAAGGGGAAACTGATCATTATAAATATCCATCAGCCTTCGTCGAACCTTTACAAGATGTTCGACCGCATCATCTTCATGGATAAAGGTGGATACCAGATTTATTGCGGGAATCCTTCAGAAGCTGTGGTCTATTTTAAGACCCGAAGTAACCATGCCAATGCCAAAGAGGATCAGTGCATAAGATGCGGGAATGTGGATCCCGACCAAGTGCTACAGATTATTGAAGCCAAAATCGTCAACGAATATGGGAAACTCTCGCGGACCCGAAAGATAAGTCCCAAGGAGTGGTTTGAGTATTTCAAGAGCAGCAACGAACGCCGAACCATGCCTGAATCGGTCAAAGAGGAGCTTCCTGAAAACTTCTACAGCGTCCCTGGATTGTTTGAGCAGACAAAGATCTTTTTTACCCGGGACATTCTGTCCAAACTTACCAACCGGCAGTATATCCTGATCAGTTTGCTGGAAGCACCCCTTCTGGCTGTGATCATGGGCTTCTTCACCAAATACTTCAGCGGAACTTCTGAAAATCCGGCAGCTTATATATTCCGGAACAATGTGAATCTGCCTGCCTTTTTGCTGATGAGTGTGATTGTGTTTCTTTTCCTTGGATTAACCATCAGCTCCGAGGAGATCATCAAGGATCGGAAGATCATTCAACGGGAATCCTTCCTTAACTTAAGTCGTGGAAGTTACCTGAAGGCCAAAATCATGATCATGTTTTTGATCTCTGCCTTTCAGTCCATTACCTATGTACTGATCGGCAACATGATCTTTGAAATATATGGATTGGGCTTCATTTACTGGCTGGTCCTTTTCTCCACGGCCTGTTTTGCAAATCTACTGGGGCTAAATATTTCAGCGGGCCTGAATTCGGTGGTCACCATCTACATTCTGGTTCCACTGATGCTTATTCCCCAGATTCTGTTCTGTGGTGTCCTTGTTAAATTTGACAAGCTGCACAAAAGCCTTACCAATTACGAGTATGTACCCGTCATAGGTGACCTGATGGTTTCCCGCTGGTCCTATGAGGCCTTAACTGTGGAGCAGTTTAAAAAAAATAAATACCAGAAATACTATTATGATATCGATAAGAAGATCAGCAATGCCACCTACCCCCAATCATTTCTGATTCCCGAACTGAAGAATAAACTGAATCAGACCCAGGAGTATTTAATGGACAATTCAAATCCGGAAAAAGTAAAGGTTAATATAAATATCCTGCATGACCAGATACTCAATTTTACTCAAATGGTTCCCGATATCCCCTTCAATGCCGATCTCTATCTGGATCCCGGGTCCTTCAATGATTCAGTAGCCAATGTGACCAGGTCCTATTTGAATGAGCTTGATCTGATTTTCCGACACACGATCACCCAATCAAAAAGGAGTAAAAATGAGCTGAATAAAACACTCATTCAAGAGTTGGGGGGGCTTGAAGCCTATACAAGTTTCAGAAACAGGTATGATAACGTAAGACTTACAGAATTAATGGTCAATCGAGATGTGCTTCAAAAAGTGGAGCAAAGAGACGATAAGCTGATCAGAAAGCATGAACCCATTTACCAGGATCCTGGTTCCAAATATGGAAGGGCCCATCTATATGCTCCCTATAAAATGCTGGGAGGGCTTAAGATCGATACCCTCTGGTTTAATGTACTGGTTATCTGGACGTATACCTTCTTCCTCTATGTGACCCTTTATTTTAATTTGCTTAGAAAGCTACTTACAAAGTTTGAGGCCATTAAATTTAAAAAGAGACGATCCTCCTGATACCAATTGTAAAGGAGAGCGCATTGTTGTTAATCAGCAAGGGGTCATCATTGGTCACAGGACTTAAATCGGGCTGGAACTGTATCTCGGCAAAAAGATGAAACTGCTTGAGCTGGTACTCAAGCCCGGTTCCGAAAGTCAAGCCTAAAATAGTGCCATTTTGATCCCCCAGTGGATACTCCGAATCGCTTACGTAGTTCACCAGAAAATCGAGGCGTGGACCCAATAAAAAATAAGGGATTAGATGTTCCAAATCAAAGCGATATCGCGCAAGCGCAGATATGGAGATATAGGAAAAATCCGAAGTTTTTACATCCCCTTCATTGACCTCCAGGCTGTTATTATCCAGGTGATTGATAGTGATTGATTCGGTGGTGGTGGTGCTCCCTTTTTCAAGATAGGCCAGGTCCAGCTGAAAACTAAAACGCTCACCTTTAAAGGCCTCCACAAAAAAAGCCGCCGCCAGTCCCCCATCTGGCTCTGTATCCAGTGTATAATCGAGATTTGTATATTTCCAGCTCTGGTTGGCCACCGAAACACCCACTTTTATACCATAACTGGCAGGAGTCTGTCCCTTCACCACAGGGGCAAAGGCGATCAGGAGCATCCATATGGAGTAGATGAACCGGCTCATTCCACCACTATTTTTTTCACAGTTACCATCTTGCCGTCGCTAAAATGGACGAAAAAAAGTCCCTGGCCATTTTTCTTCAGATCTACTCCATATTCCAGGTGAGGAAGGCAGCCCTCATATCGGGTATTTAATACCATCTGTCCGGATGCATTGTATACGACCAGAGATATATCACCCTCCATCTCATCCCCTAAATTAAAGGTAAAATGACCCCGGTTTGGATTGGGTGAGATGGAGATTTGGGCGCCAGCTCCCTTTTTTATTGAGCTTTGCTCTGAATCAGACACCATATTTAACACCTGGTTATAGGGATCGATCTGAATACTATCTACCGTATGGCCAAAAACAAACTGATAATTCTCTTCCCTGTTTTGATGGATTACGCGAACCGTGCTGTCGCCACCGGGATAGAAAATTTTGTATTCCATAGACATTTTAAAAAGGGGTGTTAACTCCGAGGATCCAACCTGAACCGATCGCAGCTTAAGCACTTCACCCTCCTGTTCCCAATTCAAAGCGTAGATAGGATATCCGTATCCAAAATACCACTGATCGAAAAAATCCGTAAAATCCATCCCTGAAGTCTCCTCCAACACCTTCTTAAAATCCAGTCCGGTGGCGACTCCGTTTCCATAGGCATCCAGGAAATTGTTGAGTGTGCCGAAAAAGAGGTCGTCATCCTGCAGTTCAAACCGAATCATATGCAAGAGGGCCATCCCTTTGCTGTAAGAGAGGTTGCTGCTAAATATCCGACTATCGTTGTCCGCTTCCTGAACAGGGACATAGACCGAACCATCGGGCTCGCGCAATGCACGGTCAAACCTGTAGGTTCGTTCCCCATCTGCAAATTCAGGAGCCAGATATTCCGTGGCCAGATATCCTGCATAGGTGGCAAATCCTTCATTGATCCAGATATCCTGCCAGCTGGCGCAGGTTACATAATTCCCAAACCAGGAGTGACCCAGCTCGTGAGCCACCAGATAAAACTCGAAATTTCCCATCCCGGTCATGGTCTGATGCTCCATTCCTCCTCCCCTGGGCCATAGATAATGTCCATACTTTTCCTCACGGTGGGGATAGGGGCCAAAGAGATCACAAAATAGCTCCATCATTGGGATGGTGGCATCGATTTTCCCCTTATAGCTGTCCAGACATCCGGGAAGATCGTAAAGAAAGTTCTGAATAATCACCGGATGGCTAAGTCCTGATGGCCGTGCCTCAATGGTATACTCGGCATAATCTGCCACTGCGATGGAGATCAGGTAATAGGCAATGGGATAATTGGACTTCCACTGGTAGCTTACCTTTCCATTGGGATAAAAGGTAGTTGCAGTATGTAAGCCATTGGAGACCCCCATCAAGCCATAATCAGTGCTAATTCTTACATGCACCGAATCAGATTTATCCTCCAGGTTCTGTTTGCAGGGAAACCAGTCTTTGGAATAGAAAGGTTCAGAGCTGGTATAGGTCACTGGCACACCCCAGTTCGGGTCAGACTCGGTCACCATGCCCTCACCTGTTTGTCCCCCATAAAAAACCTCGGTACTAATCAGATCCCCTGAATCAAAAGGAGTGGGCAGGGCGATAAAGAGTTGATCTCCGGCATGGGAGAAATTCATCCCGGCTCCTTCTACCTCTACCTTTTTTACTTCCAGGTTGTGATGTAGATCAAATACCAGGGTATCAAGATTGCCATGGATCACTTCCACAAGTATGGTGGCACTTCCACCAATGCGATCAGAACGGTTATCTGCTGTAACATCCAAGCCGTAAAACTTCACATCGTACTGCTCCATGAGCCGATTTGAACTGCTACTTCGGGTCGCGATGATGGAGGGTGGTGATAGCCTGTTATTCACCTCGCTGAAATTGAAGTAGGAAAACTCATCAGGTGGAAGCGTAGAAAGATCCTGTGCTCGACCAACTGCAGTGTTTACTGCGGTGATAAGCAACAAATAGATCAATTTGTTAATACCTGTCCGTTTCATTCTCCCATGTAAGTTCTGAAAATTTTAACTTTGTTGCAATGAAATCAAATAAGTAATCTATGCCACGTATATTTAATCCTGTAGATATCAGTAAGGAGGAGAAAGAGGTCAGGAAAGACTATTTCGATCGCCATACCCCGTTTGTCATTTGTGATACTTTTGCCGCAGAAGGAGAAAAGTTCAGGGTGAAAGTTCGACTGGGAAGCGAATACAACCATCCGGACGAACCGGACCACCATATCAAATATGTTCAGTTATGGAACCGTGAGACCTTTCTTGCAGAAGCCCATTTTGCCCCCGGTGCATTGGGAAACAAACCGGAACACGTGGAAGTGGATTTTTACATAGTACCCGGGCCGGTTTCCATGAACCTTTCGGCCATGTCGGTCTGCACCAAACACGGACTCTGGCAAAGTGAATCGAAAGAGGTTGGTATCAGTAAGAAATAAACTGACCGGTCAATCGAGCAGCTCCTCCACCTCCTCCATTTCACCGTATCCGTCAAGGCCCACCCAGGAGACAAATGAGATCTTCCACTCCCCGTCAAGCTTTTCCAGGAACCTGACCTGGATGCTATTAATCTCATTCACATCATCCCCATACTCAGAGGTCCACTTCTGATCGCAGACTACAAAGGCTGACCCAGGATAGATCTTCATCCGGTAATTGTATTTTTCTACTGAGATGTGAAGCTCCGGGTTCAGATCATCTTCAGTTTCATCACCCAGCAAGTGCTTGCCCACCTCTTCCCAACCTTCAAGGAAAACATAACTGTCGGGACCCGCTGTTAGCCTCATATTTAATGAATCCTGGACATGCGTGGCATACACCGACTCATAATCTCTTTCCAGATAAGCATCTGTTTCCTGATTGATTACAGCGATAATAGCTGCCCGCTCTTTGTCCATGTCGATTTCCTGCTCACAACCTGTAACACCAGTCAGGGCAATGGCCAGGATAAAAAGAATTGTGTACCTCATATTACGAAAAATTTGATTAGTTATTGGCAAGGGCAATGGAGCCCACCATCCCGTACATGCAAAATACAACAATGAAGTGTGAAAGTCAATTTATTGTTACATTTGCTGTCAGTGAAAAAACAGGTTGTCATATGCATGTCGCTGTTATTGATCAGCATATACGGGATTGCTGCAGAACACGCAAACCCGGTACCCGTCAACGGTGTACTTGATCTTCGGAATGAGATGGTTGATGAGCAAACTTACATCAGCCTGAATGGAGAGTGGAAGTTTCACTGGCAGGAGCTGATGGTCCCGGATTCACTACACCCTATGGAGGAAGAGAGTCCCGGAATTGTGGTCAAAGTCCCCTCCTATTGGAGCAGCTACCAAATTGACGGAGAGCCTCTTCCAGGATGGGGATACGGCACCTATGAGCTCACAATTATCCTTCCCGAAAACTACCAATCTGTCATTTGCTTCGACATTCCTGTATTTGATGTGGCTTACATATTCTATCTGAATGATTGGTTGGTGGATTTCAATGGCAAGGTTGGAACCTCCCCTGAAGAGGAGGAACCGTGGTACGAACCCTCCAGTTTCTGTTTTAAACCAGATTCCGATACGCTGCATCTGCTGATCCAGGTCTCCAATTTCCATCACAGAAGAGGTGGTTTCTGGAAATCAATTTATACCGGAGGGGCTGAAAAGGTGATGGGTAAAATGGAGCACCGGAGAATGTATAACTACTCTACCATTGGGGTCCTGTTTTTCTTCTTCCTCTTCTACCTTATCTTCTGGTTCTTTTCCAGATGGAACCAACTGATGCTCCTATTTGCGCTTACTGCGCTGGGGATCCTGATTCGATCGGTCAACACGGGTCTTTACTTCTCCAATGCCTTTATAGACACCACATGGGTCTGGCAAATACGAATGGAATACATGGGCACTTACATGGCTCATATTTTTGGGATGATGTTTCTAAACAGAATTTTCCCTGCAAACTATATGAAGCCTGTTATTAAGGCAAATACCTTCCTTTTTGCAGTGGCGACAATCTCTCTGTTTATACTTCCCCCGCGCCTGTTTACCTATGAAATGCTGATATTTCAACCTGCCCTTCTCCTTTTCCTGGCCCATTACCTGGTTAAAGGCTTCATTGGCACCCTGAGGGGGAAAGCTATGGATGCCATCTTCTTCATCTCACTTGGCCTCTTTATGTATGCCCTGGTAAATGACATTCTGCTGGCCAATACTGCCGGAGCCATACATAACAACTACCTGACTCAAATTTCCTTCCAGGTATTCATTTTTGCCATGTCTGTGCTGATCATTATGCAATGGGTTGGCAACTACAATACCCGCTTGCAGCTTGAATCCACACTTCGTTTTAAAAACAGAGTCCTTTCGGTGATCGCTCACGACCTGAAGAATCCGGTGGCCAGTGTGGCACAGTTCTCTGAGCTGCTTGCAGATAAACCTGAATTAGCCCATGAAGATCACATCATCAACTCTTTAAAGGAGTCTTCACAGGCAGCGGTCACCCTGCTGGACAACCTCCTCTACTGGGGCAGGAGTCAGGCCGATGAACTCATTGTGAATGCAGTTCCTCTGGATATTGAGAAACTTGTAAATGATGTGCAATCCCTCTATGTACACATGATGAGTCAGAAGAAAATAGAGTTTAAAGTGGAGATCCCCATTGGAATTAAAGCATATGGAGACAAAGCTTTGGTAAACATTGTGTTCCGAAACCTTTTGTCCAATGCCATTAAGTTTACCCCAAAGGAAGGAATCATCCAATTAAGGGTATCTGAAGAGAGTGATTTTGTGAGATGTAAGGTCATTGACAATGGGGTGGGTATCAAACCTGAGATTCTGGAGGAGTTTGAAAAAACCGGACTCATGGGATCCTCAGCAGGTACCGATCGTGAGGTAGGAACTGGACTGGGACTGCAGCTTGTGAGAGATCTTGTAAATAAAAACGGAGGATCTTTACAGATAGAAAGTACACTCCAGCAAGGATCTACATTTTCATTTACCATTCCAAAACATAAATAACATTGCCATGAGGATTATTAAGAAAAAGGCTATAGAAGAAAAGGACAACAAGATTTTCCTGATCAGGAAGGGGGAGGGTGCAGGTGAACGCATTACTGGTGATAAGCAGAGAGCCTACCTGAAGAAAAGATTGGAAGCCGATAAGGAGATAAGCATACTAAATCAATACGATCCGCTGGTGGTGGTTGTATGCCTTGATTCCCTTGAGAAGCCGGAAGGCCAGAGGCTTGAAGGTGCCAGAAAATCTGGATTTGATGTACATCACATGCTGCAGGACCTGGGAACTGAATCTGTAGTTGTTTTCAATGAAGGGGTGGAGCCGGCCGAGTGTATCGCTTTTGCTGAGGGCCTTGCGCTCTCCAATTACCAGTTCTTAAAATACCATACTGCCTCCAACTCCTTAGCAAACAAACTTTATGAGATTGAACTTTTGGATAAAGGGCTGACAAATAAGGACGTGGAAAACCTCAACAACCTTGTTGAAGCAGTATATCTCACCCGCGATCTGGTGAATGAGCCCCTCTCCTACCTGACAGCTGTTCAACTTTCAGCTGAAATAGAAAAAATGGGAGCTGAAGCCGGATTTTCGGTGGAGGTATTCAATAAAAAGAAGATAGAATCCTTAAAGATGGGTGGATTGTTGGCGGTAAATAAGGGAAGCCTGGATCCTCCCACATTTTCCATCCTCACCTGGAAGCCCGAAGGGGCTGTGAATAAGAAACCCATTGTGCTGGTGGGAAAGGGGGTGGTATTCGATACCGGTGGGCTCAGTTTAAAGCCCACACACGATTCCATGGATTATATGAAATGTGATATGGGTGGAGCCGCTTCTGTGGCGGGCGCTTTCTATTCTATGGCAAAAAATAAGCTTCCAATTTGGGTCATCGGATTAATACCGGCCACCGACAACAGGCCCGATGGAAATGCATATGTTCCCGGCGATGTGGTAAACATGTACAATGGAACCACTGTGGAGGTGCTAAATACAGATGCCGAAGGACGAATGCTGCTGGCCGACGCAATAAGCTATGCCGGGCAATACGATCCGGAAGTGATCATCGAACTCTCGACCCTTACGGGTTCAGCCCAAATGGCCATTGATAAATACGGTATCGTGGGCATGGGGAATGCCCCACGTGAAACCATGGAGGCTTTAAAGGAGAGTGGTGAATATACTGGTGAAAGAATTGCCGAATTTCCTTTCTGGGATGAGTACAAAGAGCAACTTAAATCGGACGTGGCTGACCTGAAGAATATCGGGGGCAAGTATGCGGGAGCCATCACCGCAGGAAAATTTCTGGAGCACTTCACCGACTTTCCCTATATTCATCTGGACATAGCCGGGCCCTCCTTTAACAAAGCCCCTTTCAATTACAGAGGGAAGGGAGGTAGTGGCGTCGGAGTCAGGATCCTCTACAACTACTTTCTCGGCAGGTCACTTTAACAAAAAAATCAATGAGTAGAAAAATAAAAATCGGAATTTCCCATGGGGATATCAACGGGATCGGTTATGAGGTAATCATAAAGACCCTGATGGATAAGAGGATCAGTGAAATATGCACCCCCATTGTTTTCGGATCGCCAAAGGTAGCTGCCTATCACAAAAAAGCGTTGGATATTGAAAACATTACATTCACCGGGATCAACTCACCCGATGAGGCAAATAGCAACAGAATATATATCATTAACTGTGTGGATGAGAACGTCAGGGTAGAGCTTGGGAAATCCACAGAGAGTGCAGGACTCTCTTCATACCATGCACTGAAATCGGCCACAGAAGCGCTTGCATCCGGAGCCATTGATGCCTTGGTGACAGCGCCCATAAACAAACAAAATATTCAACATTCGGATTTCAATTACAACGGTCATACAGAGTACTTGCAAGCCCAGTTCAGGGCTGATGAAGTGATGATGCTTATGGTCAGTGATCTGCTAAAAGTGGGGCTGGTAGCAGGACACATACCCATTTCACAGTTGTCCTCCTTTATTACAAAGGAGATGATCAAGGAAAAAATTAAGATCCTCTCTCATTCTTTGTTGGAAGATTTTGGTATCAGGAACCCCACCATTGCTGTACTGGGCCTCAATCCTCATGCGGGTGATAATGGCCTTCTGGGTAGTGAAGAGAATGAGATAATTATCCCGGCTATCATAGAATCAAAAAAGGCCAATATCTCAGTTTTTGGTCCCTTTGCAGCCGATGGCTTCTTTGGAGCGGGGCGATTTACAAAATTTGACGCTGTTCTTGCCATGTATCACGACCAGGGCCTGGCTCCATTCAAAGCATTGAGTATGGAGAACGGTGTAAATTTTACTGCCGGGCTACCCAGGGTGAGAACCAGTCCGGCTCATGGAACTGCATTCGATCTGGCTGGAAAAAATGAAGCCTCGGCCGATTCGTTCCGCAATGCAATCTATCTTGCCATAGATGCTGTTCGAAACAGGGAGCTTTACAAGGAGATCTCAAACAACCCGCTCTCCCCAGGAACTTCACGAACAAATGGAAGAGATGAGTCGCTTGAAGACCTTGAATCAAAATCATAAATATTCGGGGAATACAAATCCCATAGTTTTCAAGCACTGGTCCAACCGATCATGGGCCGTGTTTGCCACCCTTCATAAAGTGATTATTATCGGGACCCTGTGCTGCAGCTATAATCTAATTGCTCAAACTCCCCATACCGATCACACAGGTGCTGATACTATTAGCGCTCATATGGAGCTTGAAGAGGTGGAGGCGGTGGCTGAGTCTCCTGATGAATTGGAAAGTGCCTCCTTAAAACCGCTGCTTGCTGTCACTTCCCAGGATGTTATTGCGGCGGGGTTTTCTTCTACAGAGGAGATGCTGGAATATTTGCCAGATCTGGACATCAGACAGCGAGGGAATCATGGAACCCAGGCTGACCTATCCATCCAGGGAGGATCGTTTGATCAATCCATGGTTCTTCTAAACGGAATTAATCTCTCTGACCCGCAAACCGGACATTTTCATCTGAACCTGCCTCTCGACCTCTCCGCTGTATCTCAGGCAAATGTACTGGCTGGTTCAGCCAGCCGTCGATTCGGAACACAAGCTTTTACAGGAGCTGTCAATTTCGAAACCAGGCCCCAGGACACAAGCGGAATTCGTGCGGGGATTTTGCTGGGTCAGCACAGATTCCATAAGGCATTTTTAAATGCCAATGTAAGTGGGAAAATCCTCTCCACCCTGGCAAGTTTCAGTTCATCAGGAAGCGATGGTTACCGGGAGAATACCGATTTCAGGACCAATCACTTCTTTATGCATACCACCGCGGGATTAAAAAAAGTCAATGCCCACCTTATGCTTGGTTTGAATACCCGCAAATTCGGAGCAAACTCATTCTATTCCCCCAGGTTTCAGGATCAGTATGAAGAAACCTCAACAAGTTTTGCTGCTTTTAAACTTATCCTGCGAAAACCTCACGCTTCCTACACGCTAAATACCTACTTCAGGATGAACAAAGATTACTTCATCCTCGATCGCTCCAATCCTGCCTTCTACCAGAACGATCACCTCACACAGGTGGCAGGGACCGATCTGATTGGGAGGTTCTCTTCAAAGGCGGGAGTCACTCAGGCAGGGATCCTGCTCAGAAGTGAGAACATTTTGAGCACCTCACTTGGAGAACCCATGGAGCCGCCAGATTCGATGGTGATAAAGTCCGGAATTTCATACAGCCACCGCCACTCAAGAAACCAGGTGAACCTGACTATAAATCATACTTATGAAGGGAAGTGGGTCTCCCTTGAAGGGGGATTCCTGCTCCACTATAACTCAGACCTTGGAGCAGAACCTGCGCTGATGCCAGGGCTTGAGGTGAACTTCCGCGTGTCACAGCATATGCGCCTTTTTGCATCACTAAGCCGATCCATGCGTATGCCTACCTTTACGGATCTTTTTTACCAGGGTCCTACAAACATTGGGAATCCCCTTCTGATTCCTGAAAAGGCTTCCACCCTTGAAATGGGTATCTCCAGAATGGATACCCACTTTCAGTCCACTTTAAGCGGTTTTTACAGGCAGGGAAGGGATCTTATCGATTGGATATGGATGGAAGATGAAAAATGGCACACCAAAAACCTGACCGAAATTGATGCTGCCGGTGGCAGCCTCAACGTGCAATATGATCCGGGAAACTCATATGGCAGAGTGATTTCACTGGAACGCTGGAACTTCTCATATACCTTCACCTCCCTAACAAAAGTCTCTGAAGAGCTTATTTCGCGATACCTGCTTGATAACCTCAGACACAAAGTTTCCATGGGTTCCCACCTCTCCTTTCTTAAAAACTTTAAGCTCTTCCTGGGACTCTCTTTCCAGGACAGGAACGGAAGTTACTTAAAGTATGATGTGGATTCAGAGGCTTCGCTGGAGCAAGCTTATGAACCCTTTCTACTGATGGATGTAAAACTGAGTTATTCATTCAAAAGGATTCACATATACGTGAAATCCAACAACCTCTTAAATACACAATACCATGATATCGGGAATGTGATCCAACCGGGCAGGTGGAACATGGCAGGAATTGAGTTCAGATAAGGCTTAATTGTACTGGAGGACTTGCTTCTGGTTGTATACAAACTGGAACAACTGATCCTCCATGGGAAAACAGAACATAAAGCATTCGGCCTCGGTTTCCTGGGGAAAATATACAAATCCGCTCACCGTCTTTCCCGGAGGGATGTGGCATGGTCGGAAAATTTCCTGGCTAACCACCTCTTTCTCCTCCTCAATCATGGCTATGTTTGTCTTGATATCTTTAGATTGAGAACTATAATTTTTTGCAGTTCCAAAGGAGTTGAAAATACCATCGGCAATATAAGCCGGATTATCCGTAGCCATGAATCCGGTCGCACCCACCAGAATATTCATTCCCGTTTCCAGGATCGCAAATATGGAATTGGTCCTTCTATCTACAGCCCTCTCTTCAAGGGTTTTTTCATAAGCGTGCATCACCCTCTGGGGGTGTAATGCCACCCTGGGAGGAAGCTTTGAGGTATCGGCTGTGGAACTGTCCAACAGCACATAATAGAAATCGGATGGATTGATGATCAGAGAATCGGAAGTATGATTGACCACTACAAAATCAAATACCATTAACTCATCGAATATTCCGTCATAACCCAACTCCACAAGGATGTTTTCACTGCTAAGAGGAAGATATTCTCTTCCGTTGGCGAAGTTTCCTTCGGGTGCATCAGGAACAAAGACGGTGACCCTGGAGGGCGCCGTACAGGATGCGAGAACCAGGAATCCTATAAAAAGTTTGAGGATTGCCTTCATTTTCAAGGGTTTTTGACACCTAACGTGCCTCAAAAACCCTGCCGAAAATATTTATCCGATCATTGTACTGTACCGATCGGCTGGAATAAGGTCATCCAGCTGGGAAGGATCAGATGGTTTGATTCGGATCATCCAACCCTCTCCAAAAGGCTCGGAATTGACCAGCTCCGGGGTATCTTCCAGTGCAGGATTCACCTTCACAACCTGGCCATCAACTGGCATGTAGAGATCTGAAACTGTTTTCACAGCTTCAATGGTTCCAAAAGTATCACCTCTGGAGAGATCTTCACCTTCGGTCTCAAGTTCAATAAAAACAACATCACCCAGCTCGCTCTGAGCAAAATCGGTTACTCCAACAACAATTTCGTCACCTTCCACACGAATCCATTCGTGTTCTTCGGTATATTTCAGATCATCGGGTATGTTCATAGTTAATGGTTAATGGTTAATGGTTAATAGGTAGTGGGCAGTGGGTAGTGGGTAGTGAAAAACTAACTACTAACCAATAACTCCTAACTTCCTAATTCAAATGTAATGGTTTTGAATTTAATTTTTGACTGCTTTTAATCATATTTCTTCACTACAAGGTAAACGTCATACTAAACCCTGCATGGTAATTCGCATTGGGGAAACTGTTGGATATATAAGGGTTGGTTAGTCTTTGATCATAGAATGCCCTGAGGGTAAATTTATTGCTTAACATGTAGTCGGCTGATAGCTTCAAACTGAATATCCGCTGACCAGCGGTAATTTCACTCCCCGAAATGTCCTCCAGCTTCCTGATCACGGTTCGGTTGTTACGCATAGAAAGATCGGCCCTGACATTGAGGTCACTCATTAACTCCTTGTTGTTGATGATCAGCTGGACTTCATTAAATCGATATCCAGCACCCACAATAAATTCCCCGCTATTCACTTCATTCACCTGGGTGTTGGCCATATTCATGGCAACGGTACGCGATCTGCGGTATTCAATCCGGGTGGTCAGGCTATTCTTCCAATCCATGTTCAGGTCAAAAAGCGGACTGAAATTTTCATTTATACTCACGGTACTGACGTTCTGTTCCACCATAAAGTTACCCTGCAGGTCCACCGCGATGGGAACTCCATTGATGGTATCAAAAGTATAATATGGATTGCTGACAAAGGAACCCACACTGTAGGTTGAACGGTAAGAGTGGTTCATCACTATGGAGTTCACGTACTTTTGCAAGGCTTCAATCTTTCCCAGTCCATCGAATCGAACCTGCCAGTTGGGCAGGATCTCCCGAATAGACCTGGTAGCCTTCAAGGGTATGGTGTTGGGATCATTGCCACTGTATGAAGCCAGGAAGGCAGGGATAATTACGTCTTGTGAGGTCGGACCGAAGCCTTCATAATAGCCTGCAGAATCCTCCAGAATGGTGCCTGTTCTCTCCATGTAATCGGTGGCGAGCCGCTCTGATATGATTTGCCGGTACTCTCCTTTAAGCAGGGAGAATGAACTGGAGGCTTCCACATCCTCGTCGATGTTTTCAAAGGCAGTCTTCAATGAAATATAGGACATGCTGAAATTCCCACTGTATACCCGGCCCCTGGCCGAATCAGGGGGCAATTCTCCAAAAATATTGGATGTATAATATTCCGAAAGGGTGGAGGTAATCATCCGGTTTGAGTTCAGGTCAATCTTCAATCCGCTAAAAGGCTCGATATTGATCCTGGCTGTAAACCGTTCGGTATTATTCAGAGAAAATGGATCGTTCAGGTTAATGTCCGTACTTAGCCAGCCTTTATTATAGGCATCGGCGGCATAATATTCGTCCTGCCAACCGGCCAGAAATGGAAATCCCGGCGCGAGACCCCCATTGTAAGTCTGGGTACCAAACCATTGTGTACCCGGCATATAGCCTGGCAAAAAGGTTCCTCCACTCTTGGAATAGGTTACATTCAAACTCCTGACACTCATCAAAATTCTAACTGTGGACTCGGCAATAAAAATAAGTGGGCTCTGTCCTTTCTCTATGGTTCCCGTTACCTTGATGGTCGCATTCCGAATGGCGTTTTCAGAGGTAACCATAATGCGGTTATCACCCAGTATCTCGGTAACCACATCCACGGCCTGACCGTTCTCATCAAAGACTTCAACTGTGATCACCTGGGTTTTCAGATTGTGGGAGACATAACGTCCCCGTCCCTCCCTGAGATAGAGGTTTTCATTGGTATAAACTTTGGTTTTAACCCTTTTCTCTGAATCCTGTTTCCTGCTCTGTGCATTCCTGTATTTGTTATTGATCTCCTTCAGATAACCTGATTTATTGTAGAGGTTCACAAAATTCAGCTGACCATTCAGTTGAATGGTGTTGGAGTTTTTAATGCTGTTCCCCAGATTGATGGGTCCAAACAACGGGTCGTCGGGTATGATCGGTCCCACATCCCATCCATAGGTGCCTCCGTATCGAACATTGGCACTGGTCCAGTCAAGGATCGGAATCTTATTGATTGGAATCGTATAAGAGACATCAAACTGGTGTACATAACTGGTGGTGCGGCCACCTGCAAGAATGCTGCTCCAGAGAGAGTCCATGTACATGTCATAGTTATCCATCCCCTTGTTCCACCTTCCCTCGGGTTCATCGATCCTGGCCTGATTGGTGGATGAGAAATCGAAACGCAGGTTCTTGGTAAGGTCAAATTTCAGGTCAAAAAAGCGGTTCCACATAAACTCCTTCTTAAAGGTGGGTTGCACAATGAACTCCGGATTATTGATGTTGCGTACCTGCTTTTCGAGATAGTACCGGTCCATGTCAGTTCTGAAGGAGACCCTTGATGGCGAATAGTTAAAGTTGAAGTCCTTTATAAGCCTGAGCCAGTCGTTGCTCATCCATTTGACCGACTTGAAGGGTTGTACATTTTTTGGTCTTGTGTTAAAGTTGTAACTGAGGTTTGCCCTTATCTTACGGGTGTTATAGTAATCTATATTGGGATTGTAGCTGGACATTTCGTTCATGGCAAAACTTGTGGACCAGTTCGAGAGGCTGTAAAACCGCTTTTGAGTTCCTGTCTTATTCATTCGTACGTTTGTCACGGCAAAAGCCTTGCGTTCTACCATATCCCTGGCATTTCTGATGATGGAGTCGCGTTCTGCCTTTGTCTCCGCCTCATCGATGGCTTCCTTCAAGGGAATATCCGGATCCAGCGGATTGTATTCGGGATTGATAATGGCTTTTGAGTAAGACATAAATACGGGTATGTTCACTCCATTCTCTTCCTTAAAGAATTTGCCCATCTGAAGGTTTGAGGATACGTTGTACTGTATGACCTGTTCCTGCTGCCGCTGCTGTACCTTTTGCTCAATACTTCCGAATCCGGGCTGACTGGTATTCCCGGCAAAAGTGAGGTTACCCCAATCGGCCAGTTTGAGGGTGGCCCTTCCGTTGGCGGCCCATCCCCCATTCTCATTAAAGTCAGTGAGGCGAAGCTCATTGAGCCAGACCTCCCCTGTTTTGGAAAGTCCATCGTCAGGTCCGTATGGATTATCGCCGGCCTTTGGATTTCTAACCCCAATCATAATGGTTCGGATGCTGCTCATATTTGGGTTTCCGGAAACAGATATCCGGTTGCCTTTCTCATCATAGGTAGAGAAAACCGAGAGTACAGAAACTTCGCTTTCCGGATCATTCATGGCCCTGTTCCTGGCCTGCTTGACCTCCTTAAACAGATCAAGTGCAAGCTCAAACCTGTTCTCCGCTGGCCAAACGATGGCCCGGTCACTCTCACTGTCGTTGTCATATCTGCCCGGAGGGGTCAGTTTCAGGGGTACCTCATATTCATAATAGTTATTCTGGTAGTCAGACCCCAGCCGAATAAAGGCTACAAGCTCATCGTTCTGAAGTGCAATACCGGGAACTGCCTCGGCGTGAGCCTCCATCCTGATTTTTTTGTACTGGCGAATGTCAAGTTCGGTATTTTTATAGGCAGCCTTTGCATCGCCGTCAGCCAGATCCTTAACCTTCAATACTATGGACTGTTCATTGAGCTGGGTGAGCTGAGGCTGGGTGGGGTCGATCTGCCTGTTAAATCCTGGAGGTAAGACGTAGTTAACCGGCTCTTTACCTGCATTCTCCTCAATGTTTACTGCCGAGATGGCCAGGGCTCCCTCTGTAGGCTCTTCACCGGTCCAGGCCTCACCCCCCTGTGTAAAGGGCAACTGGTAACGCCTCCACTCCTCTCTGACCAGATCCAGTCTGGCAAACCTGAGGTAGGTGGTATCCTGAAATCCAGTCATGAACATCCGCATAAACCGGATGGTTTTGAAATCAGAAATATCCCCTACAGTTCCTTCGTAGTCATAAATAGGAATCCGGAACTGGTACCAGGTTACATCGGCCTTTCTTCCATTTTCATAAGTAACCTTATCGACTACCTTATCGATGATGTGATTCCTCCCTACCTCCAGTTCGCCCTTATCGATATCCACACGGTATGCAAAATAACTTTCACCCTCGCTCACCGTGTTGTCCCTGTTAATATCTTCTATATCGGGCAAGGAGGTTCCCGAAGTGGGATAGGATTCCGGATTGTCAACATCGCTGGGGGAGTTACCCTCATGGTGGTTATACTTTTTATAACGGGTCAGGATATCAGCCTGCTCGGCGTCCCATTGCGTACTTCGATAATACCTGTAGTTGTCGCTTGAGGGATCGGAAAAAATCTCATCTCTGGCTTCCCGATTCAATTGCCCTGTATTTACAAGGTTCTCAATTTGATTCAGGTAATCATCAGGTTCCAGGGAAAAGAAGGAGACTTCATCGTTGGAATAGAGGGAGGATAGACCATCCAGACCCACATCCTGGTACTTCCGGGTTTCATCTCCTGCTGAAAATCCCTGAACAAGAGATTGGGTGAGTGGAACCCGTCCCCAGACGGTGGTATCCACCTTCTCTACCTCTTCAGACACGGGCAGGCCATTCTCAAAAAACTTCCGGGAGTCCTTTACCACATCTTCAGAAATATTACCCAGGTTAAAATAGAGTTGTCCCCCTTTGTGATCGGGCATTTCGGCAAATGGATCCATCATCCAGAATTCGATAAACTCCACATTTGATTGCTCAAAGTCGCTGGAGTATATTTCACGCATCACACCCCCCCAGCGCTCTTCAGGATTGAGTAGCCCACCATCCTGATCAATATTGGTGTAGTCGTAATTGTAGGACCCCCTCTCTGTGGGATAGAAAGACATATTTAACACCGAGATCCGGGTGGGCACTCCGTTTTGAGTCTCCTTATTTGGAAAAATGTCCTGCTCATATATTTCATAAACGTAGGCGCTGGACTGAAGATCGGGATTCGATTTGATATAGTTGGGTGTGCGCGAGTCATTATTCAGGAAGAGCGGATCGATATGGTACCATGCAAGTTTTGCCCTTCCATATCCATACCTTCGGTCATTATTCAATTCGGCTTCAGGAAAGAAACCCTTGGGTGTACTGGCCAGTTTCCATGAAGAAAACTGCTTCAGATCGATGGAGGTTTCACTGCCCTCAAAGTCATCTATATATGCATTCCCCTCTTTTTCAATGGCCTTGGAGTGACCCGGTATAAGCTGCGCAAACTCTCCCACTATTGAAAAGGAGGAGGGTGCCTTGGTCTCCAGGCCCGGAAGCTTGTCAATAAGGTTTGTAATCCACTGGGACTCTCTGCTATAGCTTCCGTTAAGTCCCCAGATGGTATTGGAAATAGGCTCATCCCCTATGTTTACCTTCTGTGTAAGAGGCCTTTCAGTCAGGTGCATGGCGGTAGCTCCCAGTGTAAAATTATCAGATATTTTATAATCCGCATGGGCCCCCACAAGGGTTTTGGTCTGGAAATTAAAGAGAGACTGGTTCTCCAGGGATATCCTGATGGGTGTTCCCGATTCCATGATTCCCTGGTTGATAATGTTCACACGGCCCATCATGTAATCCACCGTGTAGTCTTGTCCTTCTACAAGTTCTCGCCCTCCGGCTGTTACCTTCACCGATCCCTGTGGCACATTCATGGCATTCAGCATGATTTCGGAGCTATTGGAAGAGGAGTATTGTCCCTCTATGAGGAACTTATTCTTTTCAGCTATCTGTTGCGCCTTGGTTTTGGTAGAATCGTATAGTTCCTGGTAAACATATCTTTCTATGGCTAGTGCTGCATCCTCCGCATCAAGGCTATCCTCAAAAATCTGGGCAAGGTCAGATCCAAAGGGCTCCAGCAAGGGGAAGAAGACCCTTCCGTTGGATGGGTTAATGGTGATTCCTGGCATGTAGTCAAAAATACCGTCAGGGTAAGGGTCGCGCTGCGAGTTCATGTTATCCAGGTTGAGCAGCCTGATCAGGATGGTTTTATCAAGAGCACCTCCGGGAAGATAGTTCACCGCATTTCCAGTCTTGTCGTCCCTGTACAAGATATCCAGCTGAAAATCTTCCTGGCTCAACTGGTAGGCACCCAATGCATAAACGTTTTTCATCATCAGGTTCCAGGTATAACTTCTTGGCGTGAAGTTACTTGGCTTCATCAATTTGAGGATCAGGGATGAAGGAGCGCTGATCCCGCTGGATTGTGATAATTCCCCTACCTGGAAGGTCTGCCCCCGGTAGGTATATTCATAGGCCACAGCCAGTATCTCATCCGTGTTCAGGGCTGTGTTCAGGGAGACATAACCCAGCTTATCGTTGTATGTATATTCTCTGGCTGAAAGGAGCCTGGCATTTTCAATCTTTTCAAAATCAATCCCCAGCACCAAGCCTGCATCCTCCAATGTACTTGTCACATTTTTAATCTCCCTGATGTCTGAATAGGTAGTGGTCAACTCCCCATATGCATTGTTCAGGGCATTTCTTGGGAACTCTCCTACCTGACTGGCATTTCTTTCCCAGACAACTGACCTGGGATCGGCCTCCGCCAGGTCATTTACAGCCACAATGTTCCTTGCGTCATCAAAATTTGTGGTTTTGTTGGTCACCCAGATCTCCATCTTGGTAATGGAAACTTCCGAAGTGATGATAGGCAGCCTGGAGAGGGCTCTGTTGTAATTATCCCTGAAATACTCCGACAGGAAAAAGTGCTTGTTGGCATCGTAGTCATCTACAGTAACTGAATAGTCCTGAAGTTGGGCACCACCCTCCACATTGATCACCGAAGATTCACCCCGCTGCTGTGAAAAAACGCTGGTCAGGGTGAGTTTCCCAAACTGCAATTCTGTTTTCAGACCAAAAAGACTCTGACTCCCGCTGATCAGTGCGCCAGGCAGGGGCATGCTCACGTTCCCGGCCTCTATCTTCTTGATGATTTCATCCTCTTCTCCTGCGTACTCAAGTTTTGTTTGATTCTCAAAGTCGAAAGTTGCTTCTGTATTGTAGCTGATATCCATGGCCATCTTGGTACCGATAGAGCCGGCTACATTCATAATAATCTTTTCATCAAAGGTAAAGGAGGGAACACTCCTCAAACTCTCGCTAATGTTGGGATTATCCTGTTTGGAAAGGTTAAATCCGAAAATAAGTTCGGCACTTCCCGATGGGATGATGTTAATGGTATTGGATCCAAACAACTTATCAAATGCTTCTCCCCCCACGTTAATAGGTGGAATGAATGAAAGTTGTTGTTCCAGGGAAGCTCCACTGGATTTCAAACGCCAGTATTCGTTTACCTGTTGCCTGAATTCATATCTCTGATACTCGTCGGCAGTCATAAGGGTGGGTGTCCTGTAATTCCAGCTTCCAATGGTTTCGGAAAACACATATTGCTTGGTGGCAGGGTCATAAACCACATTTGAACTGATGTTGGAAGGATTATTCAGGTAGAGTGGGGATTGATAACCTGAAGTAGACAAGGGATAGGAACCCTTGTCAGAAAACGGGTAATGTAAAGTTGAATCCTGTGCATTAGCGCTTAAAGCTAGCAGGAATCCTATGATGATCAGGGATATATGGTTATACCAACGGCTCACTACATAAACTTCAAGGCAGCCTTCACTACCTCCTCCACAGAAAGCTCGGGCTGCTCTGATAAAATTCGGGCCAGGATCTTCTCCACGGTTTTCTTTGGAAAGCCCAGTGCCACTAAAGCAGATAACGCTTCTTCACGGCTTGTATTGTCCTGTGAAAAGAATAATTCATCAATTCCTGCCCCTTTCCCGACTTTATCTTTTAGATCTATAATGATCCGTTGGGCTGATTTGGCTCCAATCCCCTTGATTCCTTGCAATACTGCTACATTTCCAGCTAGAATTGCCTGAGTGATTTCATCAGGTGTAAGCGAGGAAAGGATCAACCTGGCTGTATTGGCACCTACCCCCGAAACTGAGATCAGCAATCGAAATATTTCCCGCTCCGATCTGGTGCTAAATCCATAAAGCATTTGCACATCCTCTCTCACCACAAAGTGGAGATAGATACGTCCACCGGGCAGATTGCTGACGGTGCTGTAAGTTAAAACTGAAATATGAATATAGTAAGCCAGATGTCCGGTGCTTACTACCAGATGGGCTGGAGATTTCTCTACAAAATCCCCTTCGATAAACTCATACATACCAATCGGTTTTGGTATGCTAAGATAGCAAAATCAACAGAGAAGAAAAGATTCCTGCGAACAGCTTATCAAAGGGTTTTCTTCGTCTCGGTAACCTCATAGGCTTCAACCATATCACCTACCTTTATATCGTTGAAATTCTCTATGTTAAGTCCACACTCCAATCCCGTCACTACCTCTTTGGCATCATCCTTAAAACGCTTCAATGAACCCAGCTCTCCGCTGTAAATCACGATCCCGTCCCTGATGAGGCGTACTTTGGAATTACGTCTGATTTTCCCTTCTCTTACCATGCAACCGGCAATGGTTCCCACTTTGGTAATTTTGAAGGCTTCAAGTACCTCAAGGGTGGCAATGATCTCTTCCTTAATTTCGGGAGAAAGCATCCCTTCCATAGCCGCTCTGACCTCTTCAATGGCATCGTAAATAATGGAATAGAGTCTAATATCAATCTGCTCTTTTTCCGCCAGTTTCCTGGCACTCAGTGAAGGCCTAACCTGGAAGCCAATGACAATGGCATTGGAGGCTGCAGCAAGCAGAATATCCGATTCTGAGATCTGTCCAACCGCCTTGTGCTTGATGTTCACCTGGATCTCTTCTGTACTTAACTTAATCAGTGAGTCAGAGAGTGCTTCAATGGATCCATCCACATCCCCTTTCACAATCACATTCAGCTCCTGGAAATTGCCGATGGCAATCCGTCGTCCGATCTCATCCAGGGTGATGTGCTTGGTGGTGCGCAGTTCTTGCTCACGTTGCAACTGTTCGCGCTTGTTTGCAATCTCCTTGGCCTCCTTATCGGTATCCATCACATTAAAGCTCTCGCCCGCTTGGGGAGCCCCGTTCAAACCCAGTATAAGTGTGGGTGTGGAGGGTCCGGCCACTTTGATCTTTTTACCTCTTTCATTAAACATGGCTTTCACATGTCCAAAATGCTGACCGGCCAGAACCACGTCACCGATTTCAAGGGTTCCCGACTCCACCAGAATGGTAGCCACATTTCCACGTCCCTTATCCAGGGTAGATTCAATGATGGTACCTCGGGCTCCTTTGTCAGGATTGGCCTTTAATTCCAGCAATTCTGCTTCCAGGAGCACCTTTTCCAGCAACTCTTCAATATTGATGTTCCCCTTGGCTGAAATCTCCTGAGACTGGTACTTCCCGCCCCAATCTTCAACCATGTAGTTCATGTTGGCCAATTCTTCCTTGATCTTCTCCGGATTTGCGGCCGGCAGATCAATCTTGTTGATGGCAAATACGATGGGTACTCCGGCTGCAGCCGCATGGTTAATGGCTTCCACGGTCTGAGGTTTAACCCCATCATCGGCGGCAACCACAATAATGGCTACATCTGTGATCTGGGCTCCCCTGGCACGCATGGCTGTAAAAGCTTCGTGACCCGGTGTATCCAGGAAGGTAATCCGTCGACCATCTTCCAGTTTCACTCCATAGGCTCCGATGTGCTGGGTAATCCCTCCTGCTTCACCTGCTACCACATTGGCATTCCGTATCATGTCCAGCAATTTAGTCTTACCGTGGTCCACGTGACCCATCACCGTTACAATGGGAGGTCTGGGTTGCAGATCCTCCGGATCATCCTCTTCATCTTTGATGGACTCAATCAAGTCGACACTCACGAACTCTATCTTGTATGAAAACTCATCTGCGACCAATGCCATGGTTTCAGCATCCAGGCGCTGGTTGATCGAAACCAACAGCCCCAGGTTCATACAGGTTGAAATAACCTGGGTGGCCGGAACGTTCATCATGCTGGCCAACTCATTGACAGATACAAATTCTGTTACCTGCAACACATTCTTCTGCTGCTCTGCGTGTTCACTCTCTACCTGCAACTTTGCCTGTACGGCATCACGCTTTTCCCGCCTGTACTTGGAAGTTTTTGATTTGGACCCTTTGTTGGTAAGTTTGGCCAGTGTATCCTTTATCTGCTTCTGAACATCCTCTTCATTTACTTCAGGTCTGGCTAAACGTTTCCTTTTCTTGCCTCCCTTATCATGGCGCGCACCAGGTTTATCCTGTTTGCCAATATCTACACGGCCGGTCTCTTTAGTGATGCGCTTTCTTTTCTTCTTTTGATCAAGTGCCAGCTCTTTGTCCTTACTGGAAGCCACAGGTTTCTTTTTAGGTACCCGCTTTTCTGGCAAGACTATTTTTCCAACTACCGTGGGACCACTCAACTTCTCCACCCTGGTGGGAATATGGTTGCTCTCCTCTTCTTTCTTTTCCGCTTCTCTCTTCTCCGCTTCCGGGTCTTTTTCCACAGGGGTTTCCCCGGTTTCAGCCAATTTCACTTCAACTTCTGCAGTTGATTCACTGGAAGCTTCCTCCACCGAATCGGTGACCTCAGCAGAAACCTCGGCAACAGGCTCTTCGGCTACAGCTTCTTCAGCAACTTCTTCTTTGGCTTTTTGACCTTTGACTTTCGACTTCTTTGTGGGTCGAGTCTTTTGATTCATAGACTCCAGATCGATTTTCCCCACCACTTTAGGTCCACCTTCAGCAACAGGTTCCTCTTTAACCTTCTTCTTAGGAGCCTTTTTCTGATCAGCATCCTTAGGTTTGGCTTCTGCAACTTCCGGAACAGCCTCTTTAACTTCAGGCTTTACCACTTCTGGAGAAGGTTCCGCCGGAATCTCCTTTTCCACTGCTGCAGGGGGGGCTACAGGCTTTTTCTCTGGGACAACAACTTCTTCAGGAGCTGAAGTATTATCAGTAATGAGTAACTCTTCACCCTCTTCAACTTCTGCTTCCCCGGATTCTTCTTCAGATAGGGATTCCTGTCTCACCCTGAAATTCTTCAGAGTCAGCTTCTCCGATTCCTTCTTAACGCTTAGGTCAGTGCTGTATTCCTCCAGCAAGAGATCATACAGCTCAGGGTCCACCTTGCTATTGGGATTGGTATCAATTACATGACCCTTTTTGCCCAGAAATTCCACAATGGTGGTAATCCCCACGTTGAGTTCCCGTGCAGCCTTACTAAGTCTAGTTGCCTTTCTTTCAGCCATATGGTTCTATTCAAATTCTGCTTTTAGCACATTGACCAGTTCTTTGATGGTCTCTTCCTCAAGGTCTGTCCTTTTAACCAGGTCCTCCACACTCAAATTAAGTACCGATTTTGCCGTATCACATCCGATGGCCTTTAATTCATCCAGCACCCAACTTTCGATTTCATCAGCAAATTCCTCAAGATTCACATCCTCGTCGTCTTCATTAGATTCGCGATAAACATCGATTTCATACCCGGATAACTGGCTTGCCAACTTTATATTCAGCCCACCCTTCCCAATGGCTAAAGAGACCTCTTTAGGCTGGAGATATACCTCAGCCCGCATGTCTTCCTCATTTAGTTTAATAGAGGTTATTTTGGCCGGACTCAGTGCCCGGGTAATAAACAACTGGGTATTGTTGGTGAAGTTAATCACGTCTATATTTTCATTCTTCAACTCCCTTACGATTCCATGTATCCTGGAACCTTTCATTCCAACGCATGCGCCAACAGGATCAATTCTCTCGTCATAAGACTCAACGGCCACCTTTGCTCTTTCACCAGGTACCCTTACAATCTTCTTGATGGTAATCAATCCGTCGAATATCTCAGGAACCTCAAGTTCAAATAGTCTCTCCAGGAATACGGGAGATGTTCTTGACAGGATAATCAATGGATTGGCATTACGCATATCCACCTTCACAACCACCGCCCTGATGGTATCACCCTTTCGAAAATAATCGGAGGGTATTTGTTCTGTTTTGGGTAAGATCAGTTCATTTCCTTCGTCGTCAAGTATCAGAATCTCACGCTTCCAAACCTGGTAAACCTCACCGGTAACCACATCTCCTATGCGATCCTTATACTTGTTATAAAGGTGGTTCTTCTCCAGCTCCATGATTCTGGCGGAAAGATTCTGACGAAGGGCCAGAATGGCACGCCTGCCAAAATCGCCAAGCTTCACCTCATCGGTAACATCTTCTCCCACTTCATAGTCTTCATCAATCTCTTTGGCTTTGCTCAGTGGAATTTGAATGGCTGGATCCTCTATTTCATTGTCCTCAACAACCTCACGATTTCTCCAGATCTCAAAATCTCCTTTGTCGATGTTAATGATGATATCAAAATTCTCATCGGTCCCATATTTTTTTAGAAGCATGCCCCTGAATACATCTTCAAGCACACTCATCATGGTCACCCGATCAATGTTCTTAAGCTCCTTAAATTCGGAAAATGTCTCTATCAGATTTAGGTTTTCCATTGTTTACTCTATTGAATCAATTAAATGATATTATTGCTTTTACTGTTTTTACTTCTTCAAATGCTATTTCTTGTTCGTCTCCTTTTCCCTTGATAACAAATCCCTTATCGCTTACCGACTGTAACTTACCGGTGGTCCTGATTCCATCACTGAACAGCACGTCAATAGGACGACCCAAATTCTTCTCATACTGTTGCTTCACCCTAAGCGGTCCACCCAGTCCGGGTGACGAAACCTCAAGCGAATAATCCTCCTCATCCCGGTCCAGGGATTCATTTAAATAACGACTGATCTGAACACACTCGTCGATGGAAATACCATCGGGCCGGTCCACATGCACACGGATGGAATTTCCAGCTTTTACGCTTACCTCCACCACGAAAATGTCAGTCCCCTGAATATGCTGCTCTATAATTTCAATAATCGTCTCGCTATTTATCATTTTTTCAGGTAATAAAATAGGGGACCACACAAGCCCCCTAGAATAACACTCTCCTAACGACAGCGCAAAAGTACAAATAATCACTTAATTAACAAAAATCAAGACGTTTTTTAGCTGATACAAACCGGATTATGGCAATAAAAGCATAATTTTGTCGCCACAAGCAACCCAGATGGGGAAAAATCCTTCAACCAATACCTTGAAAATCATTAATGATCCGGTTTACGGATTCATAAAAATACCTTCCGATTTGGTCTTTGAACTGATCGAACATCCACTCTTCCAGCGACTGAGAAGGATACGTCAGCTGGGTCTTACTCATTTCGTTTATCCAGGGGCAAACCACAGTCGCTTTCAGCATGCCATAGGAGCCATGCATCTGATGGGGCAGGCCATTGAAGTAATCCGTGCCAAGGGACATGAAATCACTGAAAAGGAGGCCAGCTCGGTGACCATTGCCATCCTTTTGCACGACATCGGGCATGGGCCGTTCTCCCACTCCCTCGAGCACAGCCTGATCCGGTCCACTTCACACGAGACCATCAGTCTGATGTACATGGAGCAGCTTAACAAAATATTTAAAGGGTTACTGTGGCAGGCCATCGAAATCTTCAGAAACCGTTATCACAAAAAGTTCCTTCACCAGCTTGTATCAAGTCAGTTGGATATGGATCGACTGGATTATCTCAAACGGGACAGTTTCTTTACCGGGGTTACCGAAGGGGTGATTGGATCCGACCGCATCATAAAAATGTTAAATGTGAAGGATGATCAACTGGTGGTAGATGAAAAAGGCATTTACTCCATTGAAAAGTTTCTGATTGCCAGGCGGCTTATGTACTGGCAGGTCTATCTTCACCGGACTGTAGTAAGCGCAGAGCAATTGCTTGTTTTGATGCTGAAACGTGCCCAGGAACTGACTGCAAAGGGGATTGACCTTTTTGCTACACCCGCACTGAAGTTCTTTCTCGAACCTGCCGAAGGGAAATTTGAGAAGGCCAATCGGGATGTGTTTCTTGATCGCTTTGCGTCATTGGACGACAACGACATTCTGGCGTCTGCCAAGGTTTGGTGCAACCAATCCGATCAGGTGTTGTCTATGCTTGCAGACGGGCTGGTGAACAGAACACTTTTTTCGGTAGAACTGAACAACCATCCCTTTAACAAGGAACGGATTGATATTTTAAGGAACCGGGTGGCTAAACACATGGGTATTTTGGAGGACGAGGCCGCATACCTGGTGGTCTCCGACAGCGTGAGCAATTTTGCTTACAGCGATATGGACGACCGGATCACCATTTTGGATAAAAGGGGATTGACAAGAGATATTGCTGAAGCTTCCGACATCCTAAATATTTCGGTTCTTTCTAAAAACGTCAAAAAACATTTTCTTTGTTATCCCCGTTTTATAAATGATTTGAAATAGTTAACCTCCTTTAAAAATCACATATATGAACTTTACAGCGACCATCATTGCTGATTTCCTTAAAGGCACAGTGGAGGGTAATCCCGAAGCGAGTGTCAACGATGTAACAAAAATTGAAGAAGGCAGGAGTGGTACACTCTCTTTTCTTGCCAATCCCAAATATGAAAGATTTATATACGACACCCAGTCAAGCATAGTTATTGTCAATAAGGATTTTAAGCCTCAAAAAAGCATAGGAGCAACCCTGATCAGGGTCGAGAACGCCTATGAATCATTTGCAGCTTTACTCAGGCTATACGAACAGGGCAAACCAAAAAAGAGTGGGATAAGCAAACTCTCCAGCATCTCCGATTCGGCCACCCTGGGCAAAGATCTCTATGTAGGAGACTTTACATGCATCGGAGATCATGCGACCCTGGGAAATGAAGTTCTTCTCTACCCCCAGGTATATTTAGGCGAGAATGTAAAGATCGGAGACCGTACCATTCTACACCCGGGAGTTAAGGTATATGCGGGCTGCGAAATCGGAGCGGATTGTGTGATCCATGGAGGGGTCATTGTAGGAGGTGATGGGTTTGGGTTTGCACCCAACCGGGAGAACAACTACGAAAAGATCCCACAGGTGGGGAAAGTGATTATTGAAGACCATGTGGAGGTGGGAGCCAACAGCACCATCGACCGGGCTACCATGGGAGCTACCATTTTGCGCAAAGGTGTAAAACTTGACAACCTGATTCAGATTGCACACAATGTGGAGGTGGGAGAAAATACGGTGATTGCGGCACAGGTCGGAATCTCGGGCTCTACGAAACTGGGAAAAAATTGCATGGTTGGAGGACAGGTAGGATTTACAGGGCACCTGACCATTGCGGATGGTGTAAAAATAGCAGGGCAGGCAGGCGTTACAAAGAGTATTAAAAAAGAAGGCGCTATGGTCAGGGGCATGCCAGCAATAGATGCAGGTTCCTTTAACAGAAGTAGTGTAATTTTCAAAAAGCTTCCCGAGTTAAGCGGACAGTTCTATGCCCTTGAAAAAAAGGTTGCAGAACTTACCCAGGCTGCAAAATCCTAATCATCATTTTTTTGTATCTTGCGACCGTTTATACAAAAACCTGAAACATAACGAAGTAGAAGTATGGCGGAAAAGCAGACCACTTTAAAAGCACCCATTTCATTTTCCGGAAAAGGATTGCATACAGGTGTGGAAGTCAATATGACTTTCAAACCAGCGCCCGACAGCCATGGATATATATTTAAGCGAGTGGACCTACCGGGTCAGCCCATAATCAATGCGCTTGCTGAAAATGTGGTGGAAACCTCCAGGGGAACAGTGCTTGAAGAGAATGGAGCCCGGGTTTCCACTGTTGAACATGTGCTGGCATCTTTTGTGGGAATGAAAATAGATAACGTCCTGATTGAGGTGGATGGTCCTGAAGCTCCCATCCTGGATGGCAGTGCCATTGAATTTGCCACTGCCATTGAGAAGACGGGGAAGGTAGACCAGAAAACCGATCGGAAGTATTTCATACTGAAGGAAAAACTGGAGTATTACGATGAAGAGCACGGGATCCATATCATTGCTTACCCTGACAAAATTCAGAGTTTAAATGTTCTAATTGATTACAACTCAAAAGTATTAGGGAACCAATATGCATCTCTTGAAGAGCTTGAGAACTTCAAAGAGGAGATCGCTCCATGCCGGACCTTCGTATTCCTCCATGAACTGGAATTCCTGGCCAAGAACAACCTGATCAAAGGGGGAGATGTGGATAACGCCATTATCATCGTCGACAGGAAGGTGTCGCAGGAGGAACTGGACCGACTGGCCAACTTATTTAATAAACCCAAAGTAAAAGTTCAACCTGAAGGCATCCTGAACAATGTGGACCTTCGCTTTGCCAATGAACCAGCCAGGCATAAATTGTTGGATTTGATGGGAGATCTGGCACTGGTAGGGCGGTGGTTTAAAGCCAAGATAATTGCCACCAGGCCCGGACATCAAAGCAACAACGAGTTTGCCAGGGCGCTGAGGCAGGTGATGAAGAAGGAGGCTATACAAAAACAGATTCCAGTATACAATCCCAATGTACCGGCCATTCTCGATATCAATGAGGTAAAGAAGAGATTGCCACACCGCTATCCCTTCCTGCTGGTAGATAAAGTAATTAAAATGGATGATAAGTCGGTGGTGGGTATCAAGAATGTGACCATGAATGAACCCTTCTTCCTTGGCCACTTCCCTGAAGAACCTGTTATGCCCGGTGTATTACTGGTTGAAGCTTCTGCCCAGGTGGGTGGTATGCTGGTGCTGGGAACAGTTCCCGACCCTGAGAATTATTCAACCTATTTTCTGAAGGTTGACAAAGTGAAATTTAAGCGAAAGGTGGTTCCGGGTGATACCCTCATCCTAAAAGTGGATCTTCTGGAGCCCATACGACGAGGTATAGCCCTGGTCTATTCTGAAGTATTTGTGGGTAATCAACTGGTCATGGAAGGTGAACTGATGGCCCAGATCGTAAAAACAAAAGGCAATGATTGACAAACTGGCAAATGTCCATTCCGGGGCAAAAATAGCAGATGGCGTGGTGGTTGAAGGATTCGCCACCATTTATGAGGACGTTGAAATAGGCCCAGGCAGCTGGATAGGACCCAATGCCGTGATTATGAATGGTGCCCGTATTGGAAAAAATGTAAAAGTTTTCCCCGGTGCGGTCATTGCAGGTGATCCCCAGGATTTAAAGTTCCAGGGGGAGTATACCACTGCAGAGATTGGAGACAACACCATTATTCGCGAGTATGTGACGATAAATAAAGGGACAAAAGCCAACAACAGAACGGTGGTTGGTAATGATTGCCTGATTATGTCCTATGTGCATATTGCCCACGACTGTGTTTTGAAAGACAGGGTGATCCTGGGCAGTTATGCCGCTCTGGCAGGAGAGGTTGAAGTGGATAATTGGGCCATTGTAAGCCCCGCATCCCTTATACACCAGTTCGTGAGGATCGGCGCCCATGTGATGATTCAGGCAGGCAGCAAAACAAGTAAAGATATCCCCCCCTTCATTATGGCGGGCAGGGACCCCATTTCGTTTACAGGAGTCAACTCCATTGGCTTAAGAAGAAGAAATTTCGACAACGACACCATTTACGCCATGCAGGAGGTCTATCGGATTATCTACCAGCGTGGATTAAATATTTCAGATGCCCTGGAATTTGTGGAAGCCAACCTGCCTGTTTCAAAAGAACGGGATGAGATAGTTCTCTTTATCAGAGACTCCAAGAGGGGTATTGTAAGGGGCTATTTTGACGGGAAAGACAGCTATCCTTCCCCTTCCTGAGAATAGGCATTCCAACCCTGGGCCTGTAGCTGTATGGCATTGCCATCATTGCCCACAAGAAGAGCTTTTCCTACTTGATCAGTAATATTGCCAATCACAGTGACTCCAGTGATGGCATTGACTTTGTCATAATCGGAGATGGGAACCGTAAAGAGAAGTTCATAATCCTCTCCCCCATGCAGTGCAGCCACCAGGGATTCCATCTGGAACTCTTCTGCCACTTGCTTGGTTTCATCGGCTACGGGGATTCGATCGTCATATACCTGGCAACCACATTCGGAAGCTTTACATATATGCAACAACTCGGAAGAGAGTCCATCTGAAATATCGATCATGGCCCCGGGTTTAACTCCTGCCTCTTTAAGCTCCAACAAGATATCGACCCTGGGTTCAGGCTTCAGGAAACGCTCGATCACATAATCATACCCGGTCAGTTCGGGTTGAAACTCCGGATCTTCTGCATGAAGCTTTTTCTCACGCTCCAGTATCTTCAGGCCCATGTATGAAGCACCCAGATCTCCGGTGACACAGATCAACTGATTGTTTTTCGCCCCGCTCCGCAGGGCAAGTTCCTCCTTTAGCGCGGTTCCAATGGCGGTCACCGAGATCACCAGTCCGGTCATAGAGCCAGATGTATCTCCTCCCACCAGGTCCACATTAAAACGGTCGCAGGCTAGCTTCACTCCTTCATAGAACTCCTCCATGGCTTCAACTGTAAACTTACCTGAAATCCCCAGGGAGATTGTGATCTGCCGGGGGGCCGCATTCATGGCGTATACATCCGACAAGTTGACAACTACTGCTTTGTATCCCAGATGCTTAAGAGGCGTATAGACCAGATCAAAATGAACCCCTTCCAAAAGCAGATCGGTGGTTACTACCTGGAAGTATGCACCATGATCAATTACTGCCGCATCATCACCCACACCCGTATGTGTACTTTCCTGCTTGGAGGTGAAACCGGAAGTTAGGTGATCAATCAGGCCAAACTCTCCCAGTTCTTCAATGGTACGGACTTTCTTTGCTTTCATGGTCGGGGAATGTTAAAAGGATGAACAATTCAAATAGGCTGTTGTAATACAAATGTAAGAACAAGTTTTTGTATATTTGCACTCTATTTTAAATTAATCTAATTTACAATTAGTTAAGCCCATTCATTGCCATTAAAGAGATAAGCTGTGACAGATCAGGAGAAGATATTAAGCGAGGTAACGGGTAGTGATTATAAATTTGGCTTTCACACCGATATTGATACGGAAACCATACCCAAGGGATTAAGCGAAGAGGTAGTTCGTATTATTTCTGCCAAGAAGGAGGAGCCCGAATGGCTCACTGAAGTAAGATTAAAGGCCTTCAGACACTGGCAAAAAATGAAGATGCCAGAATGGGCACACCTGAGGATCCCTGAAATTAACTACCAGGATATTATCTATTATGCAGCTCCAAGGCAGGGCGCCAAATACGAGAGTATGGATGAAGTGGATCCCGAACTGATCGACACATTTAATAAGCTGGGAATTCCACTTGAAGAGCAGAAGCAACTGGCCGGAGTGGCAGTTGATGCGGTGATGGATAGTGTATCGGTAAAAACCACCTTCCAGGATACCCTGGCCGATAAGGGGATTATCTTTTGCTCATTTAGCGATGCGGTGAAAAATCATCCCGACCTGATTAAGAAATATATGGGCTCGGTGGTTCCTTATACAGACAACTATTTTGCGGCCTTGAACTCGGCGGTATTTAGTGACGGTTCGTTCTGCTATATTCCCAAAGGGGTGCGCTGTCCCATGGAGCTATCTACCTATTTCAGAATCAATGCGGCCAATACGGGTCAGTTCGAACGCACCCTGATCGTGGCCGAAGATGATTCATATGTGAGTTACCTGGAAGGTTGCACTGCTCCCCAGAGGGATGAAAACCAGCTCCATGCTGCCATCGTTGAGATCGTGGCCATGGAAAATGCGGAGGTGAAATACTCCACCGTACAGAACTGGTATCCGGGCGACAAAGAGGGCAAAGGCGGAATATACAATTTTGTAACCAAGAGAGGAATCTGTAAAGGGGATAACTCCAAGATATCATGGACACAGGTGGAGACGGGTTCGGCGGTTACATGGAAATACCCCAGCTGCATACTGAAAGGACATAACTCGGTGGGCGAGTTCTACTCGGTGGCTGTGACGAACAACCATCAGCAGGCCGATACCGGAACCAAAATGATGCATATCGGAAAAAACACCCGTTCCACCATTATATCCAAAGGAATCAGCGCTGGGAAAAGCCAAAATTCTTACCGGGGACTGGTTAAGGTTTTAAAGGGGGCAGAAAATGCCAGGAACTTTTCACAATGTGACAGCCTTCTTTTGGGCGACAAGTGTGGAGCGCATACCTTTCCCTACCTGGAAGTAGATAACAAAACAGCGATTGTAGAGCATGAAGCCACTACCTCAAAAATCGGGGAAGATCAGATTTTCTACTGCAACCAGCGGGGTATCGACACAGAGAATGCCATCAGTCTGATTGTGAATGGATATGCCAAAGAGGTTTTAAACAAGCTTCCCATGGAATTTGCAGTGGAAGCACAAAAATTACTGGCCATCACCCTGGAAGGAAGTGTTGGCTAGCGCCAACTTAGTGGGTAGTGGGTAGTAGATAGTGGGTAGTAGATAGTGGGTAGTAGATAGTGGGTAGTAGATAGTGGGTAGTAGATAGTGGGTAGTAGATAGTGGGTAGTAGATAGTAAGTGAAAAATATGCAAGTAGAAAGTAAAATGTAACCCCAACTGTGAGTAAAACGAACAATGTAACGCTCGCGAAGCGAGCATGTAACCCAAACACGAGCGACAGCGAGTATGTAACACGAACGAAGTGAGTAATATGCTAGAAATAAAAGACTTAAGAGTCAATATAGAAAATAAGGAGATACTTAAGGGTATTAATCTTTCAGTAAATGCCGGTGAAGTTCATGCCATCATGGGTCCTAATGGGTCGGGTAAAAGCACACTTGCATCCGCACTTGCCGGGCGTGATTATTTTGATATCACCCATGGGAAGATTCTGTATGATGGAAAAGACCTTACGGAACTGGCTCCTGAAGACCGGGCCAGAGAAGGCATCTTCCTTGGATTCCAATACCCGGTTGAGATCCCCGGAGTGAGCATGGTAAATTTTCTCCGAACCTCCATTAACTCCCTCCGAAAGTATCGGGGCCAGGAGCCTTTGCCAGCAGGAGATTTTCTGAAGCTGATGCGTGAAAAAAAGAAGGTGGTGGAGATCAACTCCGACCTGACCAACCGATCTGTAAATGAAGGTTTCTCGGGCGGTGAAAAGAAAAAGAATGAGATTTTCCAGATGGCCCTCCTGGAGCCCAGACTGGCCATCCTGGACGAGACCGATTCGGGATTGGATATTGATGCACTGCGTATTGTGGCCAATGGGGTAAACAACCTGCGCTCACCCGAGAATGCCACCATTATCATCACCCATTACCAGAGGTTACTGGATTACATCGTACCCGATTTTGTACATGTACTTTATAAGGGACGCATTGTTAAATCGGGAGATAAGAGTCTGGCTAAGGAGCTTGAGGAACACGGATACGACTGGATCAAGCAGGAAGTGGATATGAATGCTTAATGGAGAGAAGGATGAAGGATACAGTGGACACATTGACTACGGCAGACAAGTATATTGAATTGTTTCATCAGAACAAGGCTCAGATCAGCAATGGGGAGCCCGATTTTTTGAAGCAGTTGCGTGAAGATGCCATTCAATCCTTTGGAGTGTCTGGATTTCCCAAGCGTAAGGCGGAGCATTACAAATACACACACCTGGAGCCTGTATTTGACGGAGAACTTGACTTTGAATTCAAACCCCGTAACATTGAGTTTGATGACAAAGAATTATTTCGGTGCGACGTACCCATGCTTGATTCTCATGTACTGACGGTCCTTAATGGATTCTTTAACAACCCCACCAGCCCGCTGCTCTATGAGCTGGAAAACGGAATTATTTATGGCAGCCTGAAAGAGGCTACTCTCAGGTATCCCGACCTTGTGGCCAAATACCTGGGGAAAAATGCCTCCATGAAAAATGAGACCTTCGTCTCTTTAAACACGGCCTTTTCACAGGATGGGATCTTTTTGTATGTGCCCGATGGAGCTACCATGGATAAGCCCATTCAGATCATTCACCTCTTGCTTTCCGACAAAAACCAGATGGTACATCACCGCAACCTTTTTGTGGTAGGCAAGAATGCATCCGCTAAGGTGATTATCTGTGATCACACCCTGGCTCCGCACATGTTCCTAACCAATTCGGTGACCGAAGCCTATACAGGCGAAAACGCCAGCCTGGATATTTTGAGATTACAGAACGAACATAACAACTCATGCCAGGTGACCAATACCTGGATCACGCAGGAACGTTCTTCGAGGTGCCAGCACAGTACCATCACCCTTCACGGGGGACTGGTTCGAAATAACCTGCATGTGAAGATGAATGGCGAAGGCGCTGAATCCAATGCATTGGGGCTCTATATCATCGATAAAATGCAGCATGTAGATAACTATACAATCATTGAACATGCCAGTCCAAACTGCACCAGCAATCAGCATTACAAAGGTGTACTGGATGATACCTCCACAGGCTCTTTCAATGGAAAGATACATGTATTTCCTGATGCCCAGAAAACGGCAGCCTTTCAAACCAACAACAACATCTTGCTTTCAGACACAGCGAAGATGAACACCAAACCCCAATTGGAGATCTATGCCGATGATGTGAAATGCAGTCATGGAGCCACAGTGGGGCAGCTGGACGAAGATGCCCTCTTCTACCTTCAATCCAGGGGTATCCCAAAAGATGAAAGCCGATTGCTTCTGATGGATGCCTTTGCAGACGGAGTAATTTCCCGCATCGAACAGACGGTTTTACAAATCAGGATCAGAGACCTGGTGGGTAAACGCCTGCGTGGAGAGCTCTCCAGGTGTAACAACTGTGCCATGAATTGCAAGGAATAAAACTACAGTTTTATGGCATTCCCCATTGATCGCATCCGAGAGGACTTCCCCATATTGAAACAAAAGGTTTATAACAAGCCTTTGGTTTATCTGGACAATGGAGCTACCACCCAGAAGCCTGCTGTGGTGATTGAAACCATCAAAGAATTACAGGAATCACATAACAGTTCCATTCACCGGGGAATCCATTTTCTAAGTGAGCAGATGACCGGTCGCTATGAAGCAGCCAGGGAAACAGTCCGGGAATTTATCAATGCGTCTTCTTCCAGTGAGATCATTTTTACCAGTGGAGCCACCGGATCCATTAATGCACTTGCCTTCTCATTTGGGGAGAAATATATAAATCCCGGGGATGAGATTCTCATTTCGGAGATGGAACACCACTCCAACATTGTTCCATGGCAAATGCTTTGCCAGAGAAAAGGGGCAAAGCTCAAGGTTCTTCCCTTTGACCACAATGGGGAGCTTTTGCTAGATCAACTGGATAAGCTGTTGACAGAGAATACAAAAATTGTGGCACTTACCCATGCCTCCAATTCACTGGGAACCATTAATCCGGTAAAGGAAGTGATACAAAGGGCCCATGCAAAGAACATCCCTGTGATGCTGGACGGAGCGCAGATGGTTCAGCACGGGAAAGTGGATGTGAAAGAGCTGGATTGTGATTTTTACGCTTTCTCCTCTCATAAGATTTTTGGACCCACCGGTTCGGGAGTCCTTTATGGAAAAGAATCCCTACTGGAAGAGTTACCCCCCTACCAGGGAGGTGGAGATATGGTTGACCAGGTCACATTCGAAAGTACAAGCTACAACACACTCCCCTTCAAATTTGAAGCTGGAACAGCCAATTACATCGGAGCTATTGGATTGGCTACGGCCATAGACTACCTGAATGGAATAGGAATTTCAGAAATTGGCCGGTATGAAAGTGAGCTCATCGACTATACGAGGCAAAAGCTGGAAGGCATTGAGGAGTTAGAAATTTACGGTACTGCTAAAAAACGCATTTCTGTTTTCTCTTTTCTTCTGGGAAATATCCACACCTATGATGCCGGTATGATTCTGGATAAGATGGGAATAGCTGTCCGCACCGGAACACATTGCACCCAGCCGGTGATGGATCATTTTGGAATTTCTGGAACCATCAGGGCCTCGCTGGTGTTTTACAATAGCAAGGAAGAGGTAGACCGGCTTACCAACGGAATTGAACAAACCATAAAAATGCTTTCATAATCGAATATTATAATGACCAACCTCAACGAAACACAGAAGGATATAGTAGAAGAGTTTTCAATATTTGAAGATTGGCTCGACAGGTATAACTACCTTATCGAACTGGGTAACGACCTGCCTGCTATCGATCCTCAATACCGCACCAACGAATACCTCATCAATGGATGCCAATCGAAGGTGTGGCTCCATGCCGATCTGGTGGATGATAAAATTGAGTTTATGGCCGACAGTGATGCCATCATTGTCAAGGGGATTGTTGCCCTTCTGGTGAAAGTGCTAAATGGACGCACTCCGGCAGAAATTCTTGAAAATGAACTCTACTTCATCGAAGAAATTGGCCTGAAGCAAAACCTGTCACCCACCCGATCCAATGGATTGCTGGCCATGGTGAAAAAAATGAAGCTTTATGCTTTGGCATACCAGGCAAAAGCCAGTCAAAAGTCATAGAGTCCTAAAGTCAATAAAATCGAATGTCTTAAAATATAAACATAGAAAGGGAAACAACATGAGTGAATCACTGGATTTTTTGGAGATTGAAGGAAAGATCGTGGAAGCACTTAAAACAGTGTATGACCCGGAGATCCCTGTAAATGTGTATGACCTGGGATTGATCTATAAAATAGACGTTAACGATCAGAAAGAGGCAAATATTGATATGACACTTACTGCTCCCAACTGCCCTGTGGTGGATATTTTGATCATGGATGTGGAGAATGCAGTCAATGCCCTTGAGGAAGTAGAAAAGACAAACATCAACCTGGTCTTTGAACCTCCCTGGGATAAGAACATGCTTACTGAAGAAGCCAAGCTGGAACTCGGGATGTTATAGGTAGTGGATAGTGGTTAGTGGTAGTGGATAGTGGATAGTGGATAGTGGATAGTGGATAGTAAATAGTTTTGGAGGCAGGAAAATCAATATCACAACAGATTAAGGAGGAGGCCTTAAGGCTTGGGTTTGCGGATTGCGGTTTTTCCAGGGCAGAGGCTCTACCCGAAGATGCTGAACGCTTAAGGGATTGGCTCCAGGAAGGGCGACACGCCCGAATGGGATATATGGCCAATCATTTTGAAAAACGTACCGACCCTACCCTTCTGGTGGAGGGGGCTCAGAGTGTGATTTCTCTCCTTTACAACTACTACACAGACAAGAAGCAAACCGACACGGAAGCCCCGGTGCTCTCTAAATATGCCTATGGGAAAGACTACCATTTTGTTCTAAAGGAGAAGATGAACCAGCTTTTCGATTTTATCAAAGGGCATTATCCGGAAGCTGAGGGGCGGGTTTTCGTGGATTCAGCGCCGGTGCTGGATCGCGCCTGGGCCAGAAAAGCAGGATTGGGCTGGATCGGGAAAAATTCGAATTTGATTTCAAGGTCAGCCGGATCTTTTGTCTTTATCGGGGAGATTATTTTAAACCTTGAGCTTGAATACAACTCCATTCCTGAAAATGATTTTTGCGGAAGCTGTACCCGTTGTATAGATGCCTGTCCCACTGAAGCCATTCTGGATAACCGTACCCTGGATGGTGGGAAATGTATCTCCTACCAGACCATAGAGAACAAAGGAGAGATCTCCCCAGAATGGTCAGGAAAGCTTGTCAACCGCGTCTTTGGGTGTGATATCTGTCAGGATGTTTGCCCCTGGAACCGAAATGCACTGCCACATCTAGAGCCTGAGTTTGAACCCAAACCAGAGCTTATGAAGATGTCCGCCGAACAATGGGTTCATATGGAGCGGAAAGAGTACACCCACCTGTTTAAACTATCGCCTGTGAAGCGCGCCGGGTTTGATAAACTGAAGGGCAACCTCTCTTTTATTCAAAAATAAGAGAGAAAGGAGCACTTTTCCTGTAACAACCCTGGAGCTTGTTCGTCTTACTTCAAGAAACCCAAAGATAAAGCTCATGAAAAAAATCATACTTGCCGCCCTTATAAGTGCTTTCAGCCTCACCATTTTTGCACAACCTGAAGGCATCAACAGCCTTTACTATAACTACAAAGGAGAAGAGGGAGTTATGGCCCTGAGAATCCCCGGATTTGTAATGAAACTGGCAGGTTCAATTGCCGACCTGGAAGGACCTGAAAGGGCCCTGCTGAAGTCCTTAAAATCAGTAACTGTGCTCACCATTGAAGAGAATCACCTCTATCCCGGAGTGAATTTTACCGAAGAAGTGGATGTGTCCGATATGAGAGGTGGATACAAACTACTTCTTGAAGTGCATGACGGGGATGAGGATGTACTCATTGCTGCCAGGGAGAAAAACGGGAAGATCAGGGATCTGATCGTGGTGGTTGGCGGCGGCGAAAATGTGCTGGTCCATGTAAAGGGCCGTATGGAGAGCGACCTGCTTGAAAATCTTTCCGAAGTAGCCGGGATAGATGAGCTACATTTTACCGCGGATATTTAAAGCTCCAACAGTTTCTTCAGATTATCCAGGACCATTTTCCATCCTGCATCGGCATGGGCCAAGGCCTCCTCGCTGGCAAAGCCTTCCTGAGTCAGAGTGAGTTTGGTGCTCTCCCCTTCCGAATCAAGCTCATAAGTAACCAGTGAATAGTTCTCTTCTATGTCCTCCAGGCCCGAGAATCCACTCCAATAATTATACTGTAGCCGCCTGCCTGACTCTGCAGCCAGGATATTGCCCTTATCCTGGTAGCTCTTTCCCTCCCACTCCCCCTGGAAAATCAGGGGACTCCCCACCTTCCAGTCAGATATGGCTTCGGTTCCAAAGAAGTACTTTTTAATGGTCTCCCTGTCGGTAAGGGCATGCCAAACCTCTGCGGGTTTGGCATGGATCAGGAGATTCGTAGAATAAATAAAATCCTTATTCATGGTTTATTCCTTTTTCCCTTATAACAACATCAGGCCCCTGAAGGTTTGAAAATACCTGATGTATAAACCATATATCACACAGAATTGCTCGTTTTTAATGCAATGAATTCTTATATTTCACTGCTGACACGCATTAACGATGTCAAATCGATGGCTACTATCTTATGAAAACTGACAAAGAAATCAACCCGGTTGAAGTTTTTGCGGGTACAACAGTGCAAGCCTCAATTCTAAAAAGCTTGCTGGAAAATGCAGAGATTGATGCGTACTTGAAAGATGAATTCTCCGGAACATTATACCCATGGCACACTACTCCTGGTGGAATTGGAGCCGTGAAAGTATTTGTCTCCAGTGTAGATTTTGAAAAAGCAAGAATGGTGGTTGACGATTATGAGAGTAACCTGCACAATGAGTAAGAGAACAATCTCCCTGATATATTCACTCATCCTGCTTTCCCTTTCCCTTATTGAAATCAGTGCCCAGGAAGCGGTCTCCGACGCCCCGCTTCCATCCGATTCTATAAAAATTGACAGCATAAAGATCAGTAGAAACTGGATGACCTGGGACCGCATCATTCTAAATGAGCTGCTCTTCGGAGAAGGGGATTGGGTGAGATACGGGGCCATTGATACCTCTATGAATAAGGTGTGGAACACCGGGAACTTTGCCGATGTGTCCTATACCATTAAGGAAGGACCGGAAGGAAATGTCATGCAAATTGAGGCCCTGGATGCCCTGCAGATCTACCCGGTTATGAGTATTGATCACAGCAGTGAAAACGATTACAACTACCGCTTGGGCATTGGTGATGAGAACTTTCTGGGAAGCAACAGTGAATTGAAAATAGTATGGGATAAAAAACCAACTGGAGCCACCTGGGACTTCCGCTTCAAACTTCCCCGCCAGCTTATGTACAAGAACATGACCGTGGAGTTTGGGACAAAGGTGGGACTGGATACAAAAATCTTCTATGACCGTGATATCACGGAAGTAGATGGAAAAAAGGAAGCCGAGTATGTGGCCAGGATGATTGCCCCCTACCACAAACTGGATATCTATACCACCATAGGGAATCCATGGCATCTGGATTATGAATACCGTTTCTCACCGGATCTGACCCTGCGTTATATGAACGATGTGTATGACTCCACCCTCCTGAGCCAGGAGGACCTGGACCTGGGAGTACATATAGATAATGGGACCTTCCGATTCTTCCTTTTGCAGGTGGCCGAGTCTATTGGCACCGTGGACATACAGCGCCATCGGAAAAATGGATATACCGTCCTGGGCTCCTATGGCTTTTTTGCCGGATTACAGGGAACCAAAAGTCATCATGAATTCAACCTCCAAGGGGAATACCACCGCTCATTTTCTCCTTTGTTCCAGATCAGCACCTGGCTCCGGACCGGCTATACCACTGCCAATGATCAATATCGTTTCATCAAAGGATCCTCGGATGTGCTTGGACTCAGGCTGGGTGAAATATATGGGAAGACCTACTATTCCGCATATGCAGGGACCCATTTTACCTGGCTGAATCACAAGTGGTTGTCCCTGGAAAATGCCTATTTCCTGAATTGGGGGAACGGGGCAGACAACTACTCCGATCTCCTGACTACCAAACAGAAATTTTCTGTGGGGACCTCTATGGAGTTCAGGATTCCTGTGGTATCCTGGATCAACTTCCGTTTTACCTTTATGTATGCCGGACCCGGAGGTGAGTGGTTTAAATTCAATATGTAAGCATCATGACACGAAAACGAAAATTCAAGTTCTGGCATGCTCTTATTCTCCTGCTGCTCTTTATGGTCTCCACGGTAATCCTGGATTCCGTCCGGAATTCAAAGTATGAAAGCATCCCGGAACGACCCGAGCAGGAGATTGCCACAAAGCAGGATGAACTCTACCATGCCCTGGTCAATGATTCCGTTGATATTGATTGGGGAAAGCTGTCCGGAACACTGGAATATATCCGGGGAGAATACGATTGCTCCGACTTCAGGTTGGTGAACCTGGTGAGGATACTTTATGAATTCTCCGACATGATCCCTGAGGAAAACAGATTGAAGATTGAAGATGTACTTTTCAACTTCCGTTACTGGTGGGATGAGCCCGGAGAGAACTCCATGTGTTACTGGAGTGAAAATCACCAGATCCTCTTTGCCTCAGCAGAATACCTTGTGGGACAAAAGTATCCCGATACCCTTTTTCCCAAAAGTGGTCTTACCGGCCGGCAACACATGGACAAAGCCAGGAAGCGTGCCCTGGACTGGCTGCGTATGCGCTGGGACTATGGCTTTATTGAATACTATTCCAGTGTATATTACAAGGAGGACATTGCTGCTCTGATCAACCTGATCGACTTTGCAGAAGACGAAGAACTGGTGCGAAAGAGCCAAATCATCATGGATCTCCTGTTCTATGATGTGGCTTCCCAAAGTCTGGGGACCATGTTCTCCTCGGTGAGCGGTCGGGCCTATCAGAGAAACAGGATGGGAAGGGAGGCGGCCGAGTTCAGCGGTCTAACCAACTATCTGTGGGGAAGTGGAGAAGAAATAGGACCTCACATGATGTATGGAATGATGCATACTGCCAACTATGAGCTTCCCCCGGTGCTGAAAGAAATTGCCCTTGACACCTCCACAGTGATCATCAGGCAGAGCAACGGCCTGGATCTTTCGGAGCTCAAAGGCGAAGGCTATTTTGGTAGCGATAATCGCAGCATGATGATGCAATGGGGCATGGAATCATTTACAAATCCGGAGGTGGTTCGGAATTCACTGGCACACATCCGGAACTGCAATATGTTTAGCAATTATTCCCTGCGAGATTTTAAAATATTGAATTATAAATTATTACACTGGTTGCACCTGGAACCCATCGTGGTCCGGATTATCAATCCCCAGAGTAACGGGGTGGCCATCCAGAAAGGGAATAGCTATACCTACAAAACCGCCGATTATTCCATGTATACGGTTCAGGACCACCAGGTGGGAGATTATGGTGACCAGCAGCATATTTTTGGCATGAACATCCATAAAGCCTTCAGTATCTTTCACCTCCACCCGGCCCTGGAAAAAGGGAAGCAACGCCAGTCCCCTAATTACTGGGTGGGATACGGGCATTTTCCCCACAGCGTCCAGGACAGGAATATAAACCTGAGTATTTACAACATTCCAAAAAAGAAAGGTATGATGGAGTCTGCCCTGCTGGATTATACAAGGGCCTATTTTCCATCTTACGACTTTGATACGGCCTATATTGAGGGTCGTTATGCCTTTGGGAAACTGGGTGAAACCTATTGCGCCTTTATCGGGATGAGTGAATTCAAATGGCGGGATGAGGACCGGGACGATTTGATACAGGATGGGAAGCAGAGTTTCTGGATCACCGAGGCCGGTTCGAAATCTGAGGATGTGAGCTTTGAAAAATTTGTCGGCCGGATTCGTAATAATCCGGTGAGTTTTAATCCTGATCTACTTTCTCTGGAATATGTATCCAAAAAGATCCTTTACCAACTGGAGTATGGCAAAAACTTCTGGGCCGATGGCAAGGTGATTGACACCCAGTACCCCCGATACGATTCACCCTATGTGCAGGGGAATAAGAAGGACAAGACTTTCAGCTTTTCCAAAAATGGGAAAAGTCTTTTCCTGGATTTTGAGAACATGATTCGCGAATTTTAATAAGATTGTAAAAGACTTCAATTCTTCGTAGATTTCTTCCTGCATTATCAATAGCAAATAATTCTTGAGGTAGTGACGCTATGAATTTGAATTCAAGCAGTTGAAAATAACTAAACTTAAAAATGTCATAATTATGGAAAGGAGCCACTATGGGTTTTTATGCAGATAAAATCTTTCCATGGGTACTTGATGAACTGGACCATGTTCCGCCGTTCTCCGGTATGAATTTATTGTATACACACATCCGTGGAATTGCCACCAAGCAGATATAGATATTTAAAAAATTTCGTCATGTACTTTGACTAGTTTGATGAAAAACCAGCAGCATACAACAATTCCAACAGATTTGATCGCACCATGTGGAATGAATTGCCGCCTCTGTTGGGGACACATTCGTGAAAAGAATAGATGTCCAGGTTGCCGAATTATCAGTCGCCAGGAAAGTGACAAATCAAAATATCGCAGTACCTGTATTATCCGGAACTGCGAACATCTAAGCAAAGGCACAACCAAATATTGTTCTGATCGGTGTGATCGTTACCCCTGCACCAGGTTGAAAAATCTGGATAAGCGTTACAGAACCAGGTATGGAATGAGCATGATAGACAATCTCCAAATGATAGATGGAGATGGGATCAGAAAATTTATTCAGAATGAAAAAACAAAATGGTCTTGTCCCGAATGTGGTAATCTGATTTGTATCCACAGACCAACATGCCTTAAGTGTGGGCATAAATGGAATTAAGAGTAAACAGCATGAATGGAAAAGAAAGAATACTCACAGCACTAGAGGTAAGGGAGCCGGATTGCGTCCCCTTGTATATCCACGGTATAAATGAAGCACCTATCATCGGAATTGGAAAACACCTGACTGATGGTCTACCAGAGCCCCGGGATTTCAGACTTATGAATGACAGGGATAAACTCAAGCTTGTGGAAACGCTTTTTATGATCCATGAGCACTTTGACATTGATGGCATCACGACCTTCGAAATCGGCCATGAAGAAAAAGTCGATGATCTCCATGTCAAAGATGGATTCGGTGTGGTCTACAAATTGTCAGCACACGGCATTCCCGTGCCTGTGGGTCACCCTGTCAAAAACCTTGCTGAATTAAAAAATTATAATCCTCCGGTTCCCAGGAAAGAAGATTTGGGCCTGTTAGACCTTGCAGTTCAGCAGTTCAAAGGTCAAAAAGCTACATTTTGGCTCATGCGGGGTGTTTTCGTTCGGTCCTGGCGATTGATCGGTATGACAAACTACCTGATGAATGTATATACCGATCCTGAATTTCTGCATATGCTTGCGAAAATAATGATGGAATTCAGTCTAGCCCAATTGGAGCTTCTGGTTGAAGCGGGTCTGGATGTCCTGGTGATTGAAGATGATATCGCTATGGACAAAGGGCCAATGATCTCTTTGGAACATTTCAAGACTTTTATCAATCAATACAACCGACAGATCGTTGAAAGGGCACATCAAAAAGGACTTAAGGTAGTTAGGCACTCTGATGGCAACCTCTGGCCTTTGATGGATGTTCTTCTTGAAACCGGGTACAATGGGATCAATCCGTTAGAGCCTCAGGCGGATATGGCAATGAAAAAGGTGAAAGCCTACTGCGGCGATAAGATCTGTCTTTTAGGAAACATAGATTGTGTGGATCTACTTCCCAAGGGGACTAAAGAACAAGTTGAGCAGGCAGTCGTCCAAACGATTGAAGACGGAGCCGCTGGCGGGGGATTGATAATTTGTTCTTCAAATTCGTTGCATCAGGGGGTTAATCCCGAAAACTGCATAGCGATGTTTGAGGCCACTCACAAGCATGGTCAATATAATTAGGCAGCAATAAATGGCGAATAAGGCCATTGCAATTCAGGTTATAGCCTTAAATATAAGTTGCATTATTCAGGTTATAGCCTTATATTTGAATGATGTTTTTAAGGTTAAAGCCCTATGGATAAGAAAATACTTATTAGGAATCAACTTGATAATAAGATTGTTAAGTTTGATCAACTTCAGGAAGTCATTGTGCCTTCAGAAGGCTGGATATATTCCATTCGGCAAGGAATTAATATGTCGCTAAGGCAGCTTGGACAGAGAATGTCCATAACTCCCCAAAGTGTGAAGGAGATTGAGGAACGGGAAAAGAATGGGACCATCTCAATCAGAGTTCTAAAACATGTGGCTTCCTCGCTCAATATGAGATTTGTCTATGGATTCATTCCCTCAGAAAAGACACTGGAGGGAATGGTTGAAAAGAGAGCAGCGGAACTGGCCAAAACTATAGTAGAGCGCACATCAATTCAGATGGGATTGGAAGATCAAAAAAACACTCCGGAACGATTAGAGAAAGCAATTAGAGAAAAAGCATTAGAGCTAAAACAAGAAATGCCTAGAATACTGTGGGACCAGAATTAGAATACATTAAAGGACAGACCCCAATTGATGAAGGCGAGAAAGAAGAACTGAAGATAAAAACAATTTCAACCTGGGGTGAGCTTGATGAGTTTGAACAAGCAAATGTTGAAATAGCCGTAGAATGGAGCCTGAAAACAAATCCCACATACGAAAAGATACTTACAGTGGGATTCCTTAAAGAGGTGCATCGTAGGATGTTTTCCGAGGTTTGGGGCTGGGCGGGGAAATTCAGGAAAACAAATAAAAACATTGGAGTCGATAAGTATCAAATTGAACTAGAATTAACTAAACTATCAGAAGACTGTGCATTCTGGGTGGCAAATAAAACGTATTCTGAAGATGAGATTGCCTTAAGGTTTAAGCATAGATTGGTTAAGATCCACCCCTTCCCCAACGGAAATGGACGACATTCAAGATTGTGTGCTGATATATTGATATCAAAGGGCTTTAAAAAGGAAATTTTTACATGGGGAAGCAAGAATTTAGCAGCACAGAGTAAAACTCGCAGAATATACCTGAATGCAATATACGAAGCTGATAATGGAAATGTTAAGCCACTTTTAGAATTTGCAAGAACATAATCACTAACCCTACGCGGACAGGTGTAAAGTCCCATCTTCCCATTCACAATGGGTATGGTTTCCTGGATCATGATACTTTTCATTTTCATGTACCCTGATGTGAGGCCCCTACTGTCATGTATATAATTGCTAATTTTATGCTTGCTTTAAAATGAACCCTTTGAAAAACATTATCACAACTGGGAAAGCAAGTACCTATCTTTTATATATCCTGGTCATTGTATTGCTCGCACATGGAATAACAATAAAAAGATACAGGTCATCAGGGTATATACAATGGGATGTGATATCTTATTATGCCTACCTTCCCGCTGCATTTATCTATAAGGATCTCAGTTTGAAATTTGTGGATGATCTGCCCAAAGATTTTGAAGGGACCATCTGACGAATTCCCACGGACAATGGCAAGTTTACCCTGAAGTATCCCATCGGCACAGCCATATTGATCCTGCCTTTTTTTTCCCTGGCTCATATTATTGCCAACCTGGCAGGTATAGAAGCCAGTGGTTATTCATGGCCATATCATTTTTTCATCTTAATTGTAGCCCTCTTCTATTTTCTGGCCGGTATGATATATCTGAGAAGGGTCTTGCTCAGATATTTCTCAGAGGTGACAGTCATGATCTGCATGGTGATCCTGGCGTTCGGGACTAATATTTTCTATTATGCGACCGAAGAACCCGGGATGTCGCATATTTACGGTTTTTTTCTATTCTCAGCATTTATCTTTCATTATACCAGGTTTTATCAGGGGGAAAGGTGGATTGATACACTCTTAAGTGGATTAATGTCAGGTTTGATTGTCCTGGTAAGACCATCCAATAGTATTATATTGCTGTTTTTCATGCTATTATACAGGGAACATGTAAGGATGAAGGATTGGCTCGATTATTTATGGAGGAAGCGGTTCAGACTCCTGGTAATGTTCACTATGGGTCTGTGCATTGTATTTCTGCAATTTTTGTATTGGAAATTTAGCAAAGGAAACTGGCTCTATTACTCATATGGGGAAGAAAGGTTTTATTTTCTGAAACCTCATATCATTGAAGGTCTATTCTCATACCGCACAGGCTGGCTACTATATACCCCTTTAATGACCCTGGCAGTTGTTGGTTTTCTTTTTCTTAAGAAAAAAGCTCCTGATCTCGTTTATCCCATCCTTGTATTTACAGTTTTGAATATTTATATCGTTTTCAGCTGGTAGTGCTGGTGGTATGGAGGGAGTTTCAGTGGCAGGGTGCTCATTGAAAGCTATGCTCTTCTGTCTTTTCCCTTGGCTGCAACGGTCGAAAGGCTCTGGAATTCAGGAAAACTGGTAAGGGTCGTCTCAAGTGTGATTTTTATCTTTTTCATTTACCTTAATATTTTCCAGTCCAGGCAATACAGGATCTCCTTACTTCATTATGAAAGTACATCAAAGGAGTTATATTGGGCCGTTTTCCTCAGCAATGAAAGACCTGGGAACTATGAAGAATTGCTCGATCCTATTGATTCGGAAAAGGCCTTCAGGGGTGAATGAATGTCATGAAGAAGAGACTACGGTAACTACAAAATTTCTCCTGTCTCTGGGCCCGTCAAACTCACACAGAAAGATGTTCTGCCAGGTAGAGAGTCCCATCTTCCCTCCGACAATGGGTATGGTTTCCTGAGGGCCAACAATACCTGCCTTTAGGTGTGAATCCCCGTTGTTGTCCTGATGGTCATGTTCCCATACTCCTGATGGAATTAGATTATTGAGCAGAGTTAGCACGTCGTTCTGAACAGACTGGTCCCAGTTCTCCTGGATCATGATCCCTGCAGTAGCGCCCTGGACATAGACATTAACCAGGCCGGTCTGAACGCCGGATTCAGCCACGATGGTTTCCACCTTGCGGGTGATGTCATAGAGGCCGTTGTGGGCAGGGGTGCTGATTTGGATGGTTTGCTGCATGAAAGTTTTATTAGTGCAAGCTGCTTTAAAAATTAATACCAAATTCTCCGGCTATCCGTTTCAAAGACTTATCTCTTGTCCAAATATGAACATGATGTATCAATGCTGAAGCAAGTAAATGAATATCAATAAATCCCAATCCCTTGCCAAAAAGCTTCCTGTCTTCAATCAGTATGAAGACTTCTTCATCCAACACCAAATCAATACTCCGAAGTGTCCTGAGAAGTGAAAGAACTTCTTTCCGATTTGAAATATTACCACAACTTAGTTCACCAAGAATAAAAGGATGTATACAAACCTGGTTTGAAAGAAGTAATTCCTTTAAATCCTCGTCTGAATGAAGAAAGTGATCAATCCAGACAGAAGTATCCACCAATATCATTCCGTGATCGTTTTTCTCCTGGGAATACTTTTCAGTTTCTTTTCACTGCCACCTAAAGCTGCAAGCCGTTTCGCACTCTCCTGTGCTATCAATGCTTCCAATCCCCGCCTGACCAGGGTTGTTTTTTCCGATATTCCTGTAAGCCTTGAGGCTTTTCTGAGGATTTGATCGTCTATATTCAATGTTGTTTTCATACTTGCAAGATATACAAATTATATGTACTCATCAATACAATAGAGCAATATCACCTGTCGATCACTGGTAAGCTGATCTGTGATGGATGCTTAACAGAGAGATGTATCCGGTTCGTTGCTAAAACTCCCATGAACAGGGAAAGAATCAGAGACTTCAATGATATCATGCTATTGAACTTGAAATATCACAGAAGTTATCAATTATTGTAATGAAATTCAAATAATTACAAAAGAGGGTACATTCAAATGAAAAGAAACATAATCCCTGCTGTTGCACCCTGAACATAAACGTTAACCATTCCGGTCTGAACGCCTGATGCTGATACGATGGCCTCCACCTGCCTGGTGATGTCGTAGAGCCCGTTTTGGGCAGGGGTGCTGATTTGGATGGTTTGTTGCATCAAAGGTTTGCTTTATTTCAAAAGTAGAAATTTCTTTTTTTATCTATGTGTCCACGCTGAATTTCAGTGGCCTACTTAAATACTTGATAACATGAGGTAACCAGTATGATCAAACAACGATCAGCTCGGTATCGAATGGTATCCAACCGGTGGCTGATAAAAAAATAATCACAATATACATTGATTATCTATGTAGGAATTGTATCTTTACGTAGATTATCAATGTATTATTTATAGCGTATGGCATCAAAAGGCTTAATGGCGGCATCTACCAAACCTTTAATCCTGACCATCCTGAAGGAGGGAAAGAGTTACGGATATTTAATCATCCAAAAGGTAAAAGATCTTTCGGGGGGAAGGCTTGAGTGGTCGGACGGCATGCTATACCCGGTTCTTCACAGGCTGGAGAAAGAAGGGAACATAGAATCCGAATGGATGATTACAGAGAATGGCAGAAAGCGGAAATACTATTCCATTACCGAGCAGGGAAAACGTGAATTGATCACAGAAAAAGAAGATTGGCTCAGCGTTCAGGCAGTTCTGGCAAAACTTTGGGGCATTTTACCAAGCGAATAATGTTTAACCTAGACACGGAAATCCAGAACTGGATCAGGAGCTTAAGAAAAAACCCGGGGTTCGAAGATGGAGATATTGAAGAGATTGAACTTCATATTCGGGACAGTATAGACAACAGTATCTACGAGGGATCTTCACCTGAAGAGGCATTCAAAAATGCCACCGCTTCCTTCGGTCAGCCAGAAGATATGGGCACTGAATTCATAAAAGCCAGGACGGCAGATATGAAAGACCCAAAAAAAGATATCCTGGCACACGACTATTCTCGCTCAAACAATCCAGTTTGGGATCAACTGATCACGTTCGGCAATTATACCAGGAAATCGCTGCGTATCATTCGTCAGAACAAAAGCCTCTCAATCATAAATATCCTGGGGATGGCCATAGGCCTTGCTGCTGCAGGGATCATTCTGACATTTGTGCATCAGGAATACCATTTTGACAGCAGTCTGAAAGGTTCTGAAAAAATTTTCCGGATCATTCAAAAAGAGGGGGAGACGGAGAATGCAAGTGGCTATGCCCCGCTGGCAAAAGCACTCGAAGAGGAGTTTCCGGAAATTGAATCATCCATCCGTCTGGCTTTTTACTATGGATTCCTGGCTTGCCGGGCTGGTGAGAACAGCTATAATGAACGGAGTACGATCTTTGTTGATCCTAACTTCTTTAACTTCTTTTCCTTTCCTCTTGTACATGGGGATCCTCAAAACTGCCTGCCCGACCGGAATTCCGTGGCCATATCGGAAAGCTCTGCCCGAAAGTACTTTGGCATAGGCAATCCCCTGGGCAAACTATTGGTCATCGGGGATGGAAAAAAGTTTACAGTCACTGCTGTCTACAGGAAGTTTCCTGTGAACTCAAATTTCCGGGGTGATATTATCCTTCCGCTGGAATGCATATCTGACCTGACCCAGGTATGGATCGAGCCAAGCTGGGATTATGGAAGTGATATCAATACCTTCGTATCACTTTCCGAAGGGGTAAATACAATAGGAATGACTGAGAAAACTCACTCGGTTCTTTCCAGGCACCTCGAAAACAATCACATGGAGCTTCTGTTTCAGCCCCTGGCAGATATCCATACCAACAAGCGCTTTATGTGGGAGTCCAATCCGCAGATCAGCATTCGCATCCTCCGGATTCTCTCCCTTGTGGCCTTTCTTCTCATGGGTGTATCGACGATAAACTTTCTATTCCTTTACATCGGTATTGTATCACAGAGGACAGTCGGTATTGGAATAAAAAAGGTGTTCGGTGCTTCAAAAAGAGTGCTGTTCCGGGAATATTTCAAAGAGGTGAGCGCACTGATGTTCTGCAGCCTTTTGCTCGCCACCGGAATAACCCTGCTCTACCTTGAAGTGCTTGTAACAGCTTTTTCCCTGCCCGACCTTGTTTATGTGGATGGGTCGTTGGTGCTTACTCTGCTTTTCATTCTGATAGTAGTCGACCTGCTTGCCGGGATCTATCCATCCCTCATCTTATCTTCTAAAAAAACGCTGGCACTCTTTCAACCGATGAAGGACGCATATCCATTCAAATACAAGGCCCTGCCAATATTATCCATACTGCAGTTCACCCTGTTTATTTGCCTCATGGCCTTCAATCTCCTGTTACAAAAACAAACCCATTTTCTCAAAAACAAAGAAACAGGTTACGCCAGGAAGGAGTTGATCACCATACCCATGAACATGCCATTGGGACAGGGAATCCATGGGGAACAATTCGGGATATTTGCGCAGGAAATGAAAAAACTTCCCTCCATCGACCAGGTAAGTGCCTCATTTTCATCTCCGGCAAATGCAGGGACTTATACTGATGGCGTTAGCTGGGAAGGTCAGGAGGATGAGCGGAAGCTCAAAATTGTCTGGAGCTGGGAATCGATCTCTTATGATTATTTTAAAGCGCTGGGTGTTAATATGGTAATGGGCAGAGACTTTGATCCGGGTTTTAGAAGGGATGTAGTTAACTGGGAAACAAGGGAGTGTGCCTACATCATCAATGAGAGCGGAATCAAAGAGATGGGTATTGATAATCCCCTTGGAATGTCTTTTTCGGTCTGGGGTTTCCAAGGGACCATCGTGGGAGTGGTGGAGGATTATCATTCCCGTTCCATGCACTCCGGGATGCGACCCATGTTCTATATTCTGGACCCGGTCTTCTGGAATGAGATAGTTATCAGACATAATCCCGGCCAGGAAGTAAATTTCAAAGACATCAAGAAAGTATGGACACAATTTAGTAACGATTACCCCCTTGAGATAAACTATGTGGAAGATCAAATTAATAAGCTGTATGGACGTGAGACAGGACTGAGCAGAACGCTTACACTTTTTTCGCTACTTACCATTATAGTCATTGGCATAGGATTGATCACACTGTCCCTGCTTAGTTTTAACCGTCGTAAAAAGGAAATTGGCATTCGCAAGGTAAATGGTGCCACATCGATGGAAATCCTGAGGATGTTGAATATGCAGTATGCACGCTATGTGTTAATTTCCTTCCTGCTTGCAAGCCTGCCAGCATGGTACTTTATTCAGCGATGGCTGGCCAACTATGCATACAAGACGAAAGTTAATTGGTGGATATTCCTCATTGCCGGTTTGGTCACTTTGGTGATTGCCCTGGTAACAACCTCTTGGAAAAGCTGGCAGGCAGCAAACAGGAATCCAGTCGAATCACTCAGGTCTGAATAAGAGATTTCCTTTCTAGCTGAAGCTACCGAACCAAAAAAGGGGGTACATTCAAATGAAAAGAATCATAATTCCGGCCGTTGCACCTTGAACATAGATATTGACCAGGCCGAATTGAACTTTACTCTCAGCTACGATGGTTTCCACCTGCCGGGTGATGTCATGCAGGCCGTTGTGAGCGGGAGTGGATATCTGGTTGGTTTGTTGCATAGTCAAAAAATCTAAAGCAAGCTAGATTCAAAGCCAATACCCAATTCTTCGGCTACCCGTTTAATGTATTATCTCTTGTCCAAATAAGGACATGATGTATCATGACTGATAGCAAGCAAATGAATATCAATAAATCCCAATCCCTTGCCAAACAGCTTTCTGTCTTCTATCAGAATGAAGACCTCTTCATCCAGCACGAGGTCTATGCTCTTAAGTGTCCTGAGAAGTGAAAGAACTTCTTTCCAATTCGATATATTGCCACAACTCAGTTCACCAATAATAAATGGATGAAAGCAAACCTGGTTTGAAAGAAGCAACTTTTTTAATGCTTGGCATCGAAGTTGTGGTATAAACTTAAACCATCCCTTGAACTTTGAAGCAAATTCGAAATTCAAATCTCTCTGTAAAATTTCATATGTTTGTATTTCAAAAAACTTGGATTCCATGAAAAGTCTCTTACTCTTACTATTTTGTGTGGTATTTATTTCGGCAACGAATGCCCAGATCTATCAATTTCGTGGGCCTGAAAGGGATGGAAAATTTCCGGAAAGCAACTTGCTGAAAGAGTGGCCGGAAAAAGGTCCTGAACTATTACTGGAAGTAGAGGGAATCGGAGAAGGATATTCTTCCGTCATCTCAAATGGGAAGTACATCTATGCCTCCGGGAAAATCGGCGATATGGATCATCTGACCTGTATTGACTTCGATGGGAATAAAAAATGGCTGGTGGCCTATGGCCAGTCATGGGATCAATCCACTCCAAATACCAGAAGTACCCCGACCGTTGAGGAAGATCGAATATACATCATAAGCGGTATTGGTGAATTGGTCTGTTTGAATGCTGAAACAGGGGATATCAACTGGAAGATCAATGTGGATAAAGACTACCAGGCAGACTGGCATGAATGGGGAGTTGCCGAATCTCCCCTGATTGTTGATAATAAGGTGATCTGTTCCGCGGCAGGAGCTCTGACTACATTTGTCGCTTTTGATAAAATGAACGGTGAAGAAATCTGGAAAACGCCGGGCACCGACGGACAGCGTTCTTATGTATCACCCATCTTGAGCGAATTCAATTCTAAGGAATATATTTTAGGCGCATCTGCGAGCGACTTATTCATCCTGGATCCGGAGAACGGTGAAATCAAAGCTTCCTATAAGTATTTCGACTCCTCCCTGTGGAAATGGCAACCCAAAGGAATAATCTGGGCCAATTCCCCGGTAGTGAAAGGGAACATGATCTTTTTATCTATCGGATATAACTATCCGGCCAAAATGCTCAAAGTAAATGACGATGTAAGCTCCCTGGAAGAAGTCTATACCAATACCGTGATGGACAATCACCACCATGGGCTCATCGAACTGGATGGCCACCTGTATGGATCTTACTGGATAAATAACGGTAAAGGGAACTGGGCCTGCCTGGACTGGAATACGGGCGAAGTGATGTACGATGAAGAATGGAACTCAAAAGGGGAAATGGTGTATGCCGATGGCATGCTCTATGTGTATGATGAGAAAAGAGGGAATGTGGGTCTTGTGCAACCCGATCCCTCAGGCTTCAAAGTGGTCAGTTCATTCCAGATTGAAAAAGGGAATGGCCCCCACTGGTCCCACCCGTACATCTATGATGGAAAACTGTTCCTGAGGCATGGGGATGCTCTGATGGTCTATTCCCTACGAAATTCATAGTTTTCACGGTCCGATTCTGCAGGATCCTTATGGGCTGAAATCTATTTAGCCTCCTGGCTTTTTTGAAGCAGCTTTTGCCTTTCTTCCGGCGTAAATTTCCAGTACTCAATCAGTGGATTCTTTTCTACTTTCTTATTGTACTCCTCTATAAAATGCTGATTTAATGCATCATTATCACCATAAGCTTCCCTAAGCTCTTCTAACTGTTGATGAAGATCTTCTTTTACATCCGAATAAGCCGGATCTTTATAAACATTTGTCATTTCCATGGGATCTTTTTCCAGATCATACAACTCCCACTCATCAATGTCATAGTAAAAATGGATCAGTTTATACCTGTCGGTGGCTATCCCGTAATGACGCATCACATGGTGTTCGGAGGGATGTTCGTAATAATGATAATAATGCCCTTTTCTCCAATCTGCCGGCGTCTTTCCTTTTAATATGGGCAACATGCTCTTACCCTGCATCTCTTCGGGTATTTCAGCATCTGCTATATCGATAAATGTTTCTCCGAAATCGAGGTTTGAGACCAGGTCGGTATTCACACTTCCGGCTTCAATAACCTTTGGCCACTTAATTAACAAGGGTGTACGCAATGATTCTTCATACATCCAGCGTTTGTCAAACCATCCGTGTTCGCCCAGATAAAACCCCTGGTCCGAGGTATAAACTACAATCGTATTTTCTGCCAAACCACTTTCTTCAAGGTAGTCCAGGACTTCTCCCACACTTTTATCCACTGCAGAAACACAGGAGAGGTAATCTTTCATATAACGCTGGTGCTTAAACCTTACGAGATCATCACCACTTAGATTGGATTCTGTAAATTCCTCAAATATTGGCCCATAGATTGAGTTCCACAATTCCAATTGTTCTTCATTCAATCCCCTTCGTGGCTGGTCTGTCATTTTTAAATCCCGCTCCAGGGTCATTGACTCTGAAATGGACATATAATTTAAAGAGGCAGCCTTTCTCCCTCCCGAATAATCATCAAAAAGTGTGGCAGGTTCAGGGAAAGTAATGTCATCATACATACCCAATTCATTGGGCCCTGGATCCCATGCACGATGTGGTGCCTTGTGTTGCATCATAACCATAAAGGGCTGGTCTTCATCCTTTACTCCTTCGATCCATTCAATGGTTTTATCCGCTATGATCTCTGTGGTATACCCTTCCATTTTATACTCCCCGGACTCATTGATAAATGTTGGATTGTAATAGTTTCCTTGTCCGGGAAGGATGTCATAATAATCAAATCCTGTGGGTGTACCTCCCAGGTGTAGTTTACCAATGACTGCTGTCTTATAGCCTGCCTTTTGAAGTACCTTTGTAAAAGTCAACTGGCTAAAATCAAATTTAGTGCCCCAGGTGTTATCCACAAATCCATTTTGATGGCTGTATTTTCCGGTTAAAATGGTGGCCCGCGAAGGACCGCAAATAGAGTTGGTAACCATACATCGTTCAAAACGCATACCCTCCTCAGCAATGCGGTCGATATTAGGTGTAGGCGCAAGTTCAGCCAAAGGCCCCCCATAGGAACTGATGGCCTGATAGGCGTGGTCGTCACTCATAATAAAAATAATGTTTGGCTTTTGTTTTGACTGATGTTCGGCGCCTGTTGCACATCCTGTTAGAACAGAGGAGAAAGCCAATAAAATCAGCATGAGGTAGCTTAAGTTTTTTGATTCCATTTCAGTTTTTTATTCTATCATTATATTTTTCAGTATTCGAATATACACCTTCTTAAATGGCTTGGATAAGAGTTTTGTCCAGAGAGCGATGGATAGTTTATGCCTATTATTACTTGTAATACTAATAATTGTATCATTCGTTATCTACTCGAAAGAAAACTTTTGTAGATTCTATAATGATCTGTTTGTTTGTACTCTATTAACTCTACTGAATTACTGTCAAAGCTAAAAATTTCAGCATTTTCATGTGCCAACAGAATAGGAGAGTGGGTCGCTACTATAAACTGTGCATGTCCCAGTTGAGTATTCTTTTCAAAAATCTCTAGTAATTTAAGTTGACTTTTAGGGGATAGTGCTGTTTCAGGTTCGTCAAGAAAATAGATTCCCTCTATCTGATAACGAGACTCAAAAAATGACATCATTGATTGGCCATGGGATTGTGTAACAAGGGATTTTCCACCAAAATATTTTAGCTGTCCAGGGTCAGAGGCTGCCCAGCCATCTACAGTTTTTCTAAAGGCATTAAAAATTTCTGATCCAAAATACGACCCTGGGACTGTCCCATTTACCCACTTTACGGTGAGATACTTGAACAGTTGTTTTTCATATTCGTTGGCCTGAAAGCGACTACCTTCGTCCCTGCTCCAAATATGAATATTGCAGGCAAGGGCAATGGCTTCCAATAAAGTAGACTTTCCTGTACCATTCTCCCCCACAAAGAAAGTTACCGGGGTTTCGAATGTCAACTGCCTGGTGTGATTAAATATTGGTAACGAGAAAGGGTAATGATTATCGCAAGGGTACTTATCATGATGTAGGGTTACGCTGGATATGTAATTATTCATCTTGATTAACAACTTTGTTAAGAATACTTAATTCGTGGTTTTATGCGTCTCAAAAACCTCCCTCTATTCAGTATGAGCGGTGGCCTCCCAGGGCTTGCTTCTAAGATCTATTCCAATTTGACTATCCTGCCTTCTTCAGCTGACAAATATGCAGAATAGATTACATTGGTACAATCCACGGCAAGATCGATTCCAGAATGGGGTTCGCGATCCTCCTGGATTGCATGGACGAAATCTGTAATCTCTTGTATGAATCCACGGAACCAGTCTTCATCACAACTCGGACGGTTCCACCCAGCCTTAGTTTCAAGTTTTTCAGTAAAATATTCCTTATGAAATGTCGCAGGATCCACAGCGTAGGTTTCGATCGTATCATTTGCGGTCATGTTGGCCTTGATAACGCCATCAGTCATGAATGCAGTGACACGGGTATTCAATCCTCCAAGCCCCACATCACTCACCAGCACCGTTGCACGAGAACCATCGTCAAATCGGATGCTCAAATTAGCCCAGTCCTCCACATCGACTGGATCAGAGCTAATCCAATGGTGAGCATTTGCCTTCTTCGCACGCTCCGAGGCATCCGTGTGTATAAGGTCGGCCGTATCAGCCATAACCGAAACAGGGCGTATACTTCGGCCAAGGCGATACTCTCCCTCCCATTGCTTGAGACTCAAACATGCACCCACAGAGTGTGATCCCATGCGCAACAGAGCACCTCCTCCTGTGGATTTCCACTCCCGGGAAAATACCGAATTTGAACCTGAATGATTCTCCTCTGCGCGAAGTTCCAAAACCGAACCTTTAGACGCAGCTATAAGCTTGCGCATCTTCACAATGGGGGGCGCATAAACCCAGTTCTCTGCATAGCAGAACCGGACCCCGTTACGGCGCACCGCCTCGCGCACGGCCTCCGCATTTTGTAGTGCGCCATCCCGCATGGTTGACCGGGGAACATGGTGCCCTATGGGTTCGGGATCACCCGGATTACCAAAGTAGCCAGTGAGGGGCTTTTCCATGATTATATGTTTGCCCGCCTCAGCCGCCCGAATCGCAATCTCATGATGTGAAGCGGGTGGCGTACAAATATCAATTACATCAATATCTTCATGCTCCAGGAGCGCATCCAGGTTGGTGGTCACAAAAGCAACATTTGCATCCCGTGCAAATGACTCCGCACTTTCCATGGTCCGGGAACAGACTCCGCGTATTTCCACCAATCCTTGAGGCAATTTCTGAAAATTCGCATAATGCATTCGCGCACCATAACGCGCACCAACAATACCAATGCCAAGTGTTTTCATATGTAATATTTTATAATCTTTTGTCAGGTCATAATTGACCGATCTTATACTTGATTATTGTATTAATGTCAACCAGTTGAGACTTCTTTCTTACCTCAACAACAAGGGGTTTCAATTTCCCTATTGGTTTGTGATTTAAATAGAACTCTTTCATAGAATCTTCAACCTTTAATCCAGGTATTCCTTCCCCACTCTTTTCCGTGAAATAAAAGCCAAGCTTAAAACAGTCTGACCACACAGATAACCAAACCACTGTTTTCTTCCTGAAGGTAATTTTACATAGCCATGCTTTACCGTCCTTATAATAACGCCATTCAGGCTTTAATTTAAATTCTTCCGATTCTGTTATATCCATAAACTCCCTGAATACCGGATATTGTTTACCCAGAACCTTTTCCAGCGCCTCTTTAGTTGGGAAAACATCCGGATCGTTTAAAAGCTGAATTTCCATAATTACTGATTGTTCATTTTTCTTGCAAGATTATAGCTTGTGACCATGGATATGAATAGTACTGAGGTTTTGATCAGAATCCAAATATTGGCAGCATTTCCTTCCAAATATCCAATAAGAGCGACAATGAACAACCCAAATACCACAGGGAATGCGGTTATAAGAATCACAATTCTTCGCTCTATTGGTTTTCTGACAGCCCACAAAAGAAGAAATGTCCAGCCTGTCATTAAAGTTCCTCCTATTCCCATTATAAGCCTGGTTTGTAAATCGGGATTGTAATCCGGGATTCCGGTCAGAATGCCGAATAGCTTTGGAAATAGCAGCACAATTGCCCAAAAAGAATCTGCGCCAATACCCAACCAGTATGCAATTCTTATCAGGAATAACTTTTTATTTTGCCCATTCATATAAAATGATTTTAGTTTAGCAACTTCTATTGTTGCCCCTTTTGCTGTAATATCCCTCTAAGCTTTTGGCGCTATATAACTAGTAGTAAATGCATTAATGCAGTAAATAGTCTACAACATCATTTAACAGTATCCGGCTTTCCTTTATGGGAAAGACTATCCAATCATGTTGCATGGCTTCGTATTCTTTATAGTACACTTCAGTGTTGGACTTTTCAATCCTTCTTTTCAGTTTTCGACAATCAGGGAGGAGTATTTCGTGTGTGCCTATGAATATTCCAATACTGTTTAAGTTTTCCATATCACCATAGAGTGGAGAAACTATTGGATCCTTTAAGTCTAAAGTACCTGCAAATCTTTGCGAACAGATTAATAATTGCTCCGGATCGAGAATTAAATCCCGCTTTTCTAATTCCTTTATTTCAGGGTTGCTCATTGATATGTCTACCCAGGGAGAGAGAAGGGCTAGCTTTTCTGGCATCTTCTTAAAATGAGCATCGCGAAGTATTTGAGCAAAAGACAAACAGAATCCACCACCTGCTGAATCTCCCAGAAAATAGAAATCGTCATCTGGATGCTTTTCCACCAATTTGGCGTATGCCTGGAAAACCATTTCATGTGATTCTTTGTAACTATGCTCTGGAGCAAGTGGGTAATCAATAAAGCTCAACTTGAAGAAGGTATCTTTAACCAGATGCTCGATCATTTGCCAGTGACCCGGCACTGCTTCTACAGTGTATGCACCCCCGTGAAGAAAGAATAAATGCTTATTGACTGATAAATTCTCAGGCATAAATGTGACTACATTCCGATTATTCACCAGAAATTGATCGGTCTGCAATCCTTTTTTTAAGCTGTTTGGAAAATTGAAATTTTTCGACCTAGAGGGTTTCAGGTATTTTCTTGTGGCGATCTTTTTTACCTTAAAAATCTTTAATATGGAATGGAACGATTTTGTATTCAGAATCATCTTAATCAATTGTTAGTTAATGCAGCTTTGCGGTGCCTGATTCCCCACATTATTTTACAGGCGTAAAACTTGCCACCCATCCGCCCCCGGAAACCATATTTAATTTAATGTCCTCTCCTTTTTGAATGTAAATAGTGGATCGTTTATAGTCTTCTGCACGCGTATCCGCATTCATCCCATCACCGATAATATCTACCTGGTATTTACCTGTATTGAGAAAATCCGTATTCAATGTGAAGCTCCTGGCACCCCAGTCAGTAATCGCGCCCACAAACCATTGATATCCAGCTCTTCTCCCCAGGATCGTGTATCGTCCGATTTTCCCTTCCAAGAGCCTTGTTTCATCCCACTCGACAGGGATGTTGGCCAGAAAGTCGGTACACTCCTGTTCCCGGTAATAATCGGAAGGTGAATCTGGAAGCATGGTCATAGGGCTACTAAGAATCACAAATAAGGCCATTGCATGGGCCCTTGTTCCCTGCCCCATAGGATGGTCGCCTGATTTCCGAAAGCTGCTCTTAGTTGAGTTTCGTGTGGTCCCGGGAATGTAGTCCATTGGACCTGTAAACATGCGAATGTAGGGAAGGAGATTATGATGCTCCGGAGTTACATAATCAGTCCATCCATTGTATTCAAACTCAATAAGTGCTTCCCTTGTGAGTACATTGGGGTATTTCCTTCTCAGCCCACTGGGTTTGTAAGCACCATGAAAATTTACCACCATCTTTTTTTCTGCAGCCTTTCTGGCCACAGCTTCATAAAACTGCACCATCTTCTGATCATCCCTATTCATAAAATCCATCTTGATGCCCTTGATGCCCCACTTTTCAAACTGGTCAAAGGCATCATCCCATTGTCGTTCCAGTGCATGCCATATAACCCATAGCATTATATCCACACCCTTCTCAGCAGCGTATGTTGTCACAACATCCATATCCAATTCAGGATTTACCGTTAAGAGGTCATCTTTGGGACACCAGCCATCATCAAAGAGAAAATACCTGAAACCCTGGGCCGCACAAAAATCAATAAAATACTTTGCGGTTTCGGTGTTTATGCCCGATTTGAAATCTACACCATAAATGTATTTTTTTGCCCACCAGTCGAACATTACCACACCCGGTCTGATCCATGAAATATCTTCCAACTCGTTTGGACTTGCCAAAAGGTAAACCATATTATTCTGGATAAGTCCTTCTTCATTATCTGCAACTGCAAAAATCCTCCATGGATAGGTTCTCTCTCCATTAACCCTGGCTATGAAATCATATGTTTCCAATATTTGCCCATGGCTATATACATTGCCTGAATAATTTATTGTTCTTGGGTAAGGGGGATGCAAGCCTTCTAATAGGGCATTTCCTTGGTTCCCTAACCATAATCCTGGATAATCATAAAGATCAGACTCGGTAAGCATTACCAGTGATCCATTCTGTTTTTCTGCAAGCAGAGGCAAATTGCATAGCTTGCCTGCCTTCATTTCGCCAAAGCGATCATGCTCATATGGCGTTTCATAGGATGAATTGTATGACTGTGATGACTGATAACGAGTTGAATCACTTTCATGGAGCTGAATGTTCAGGTTCTCATTGACAATAGTCAGGCTATCCTTTGCCGAGGTCGTGAACCGGTATGCCATTCCTTCATTGTAAAGCCTGAAAGTAAGGCCCTTGTCTGATTTAAAAGCAATGGTCAACTCGTTATAGTTCTCGGGATAGCTGGCACTTTTTTCTCGGATTTCCGGAATAACCGTTTTATTAACAGACCGATTGGAGGTCTTCTTTACGCTCATCCCTTCAAGTTGTCCATCAGCTGCAAGCAAATCAATTTCATCCAGTTTCACCAAGATCTCGTTCCGTTTTGAAAGTTCCACACTGGCAGTACCTCGAATAGAGATTTTGGCGGTCAGGAATCCGTCTGGAGATGCCAGGGAGTATTCCTGAGCATGGCTGCTGATCACAGCTATAGAATAAAAAGCGGCTAATAGTAGTTCTTTCATAAATCAGTTTGTTATGTGCAAATTCGGTTGCGGCCACAAATCGTTGACATTAAAAAAATAAACTACTTCCCCAATCAATGTAATTATAACGAGTGCATAGTCCGCAATTTTAGGGTGTGCTGTAAACTCCGGCTCGGGTTTCCCGGAATAAATAAGTATTCCAGCTTTGCGTGGTGTCATCCCCGAGGTAAAAATCAAGTCTGCATGCCGAACTGCAGTCAAATACTTACCTTGCGGTACAGGTTGTTCCATATCCTGGCTCATTTTCGGTAAAGCTCCACCATTTTTACGATCCGTCCTGCTGCCGCAACTGCTGCAGCGTGGTCCTGTGAAAAGTTTAGCCGAACGCTATCACCATAACCCGGCGCAAATTCTGTTCCAGGGGTAACTGTTACACCTGCCTGATGGCGAAGCAGCTGTACAAACATTTTTGCTTCAACATCAAGGGGTGGCAGTTGCGGGAAGAGATAACTCCCTGCCTGTGGCGTTGCTGTCAGGAAATCAGCTACCCTGAAAATTTTTAGTAGTTCATCGCGTATCGCTTCATGTTCACGAATGCGTTTTTCCATCCAGCCTGCCGGTTCCTGAAACCAAGTATCAAGAACGGCCTGATTATAGCCTGCTGCACGCAGAGTAACGATCGCTTGAAGGCGCTCCATTCTCTCTATTAATCTGGCTGTACCGAATGCAGTTCCAAGCCGAAACCCACTGAGAGATTCAGTCTTCGATGGACCCATGATTGTAATAATATTTTCAGCTTGTATATCGCAAGCACGAAGATGTGTATAAACTTCACCACTGTAAAGCATCCGGGAGTAAAGTTGATCCACAATTAAGGTCACATTATGTGTTGCTGCGAGTGTTGAAATTGCAGCGATTGAGCGGCTTGAATATACCAGACCTGTTGGATTGTTCGGAGTCGAAAAGACAAATACCTTCGTGCCGCTTTTAAATGCATCTTCAATCAGATTAAGATCGGGGCCATTTTCAGATGGTGTTCCCTGGTAGTGGAGTGGAATGGGAACAATTTCACCGCCGAAGAACTTAACAAGTTTGCGGTTGGCAAAATAGTCGGGCTCAACCACAGCAACTTTCGTCCCATTAGTAACTGTAGCGCCGAGTGCCAAAAACAGCGCCCCTTGAGTTCCCGGTGTTATGATCAATTCTCTGTCTGCTGAAATGGGGCTGCCTGTGAATGTGCTGAGGCGCTCCGCAAGACTCTCGCGGATAAAAGCCGCACCGCGATATTCAGTGTATGCTTGCTGGCCCCCCTTATCAAAGCCATTCTTCCATGCTTCTGATGAGCCTGGAGTTGGCGGAAAGGCATCTACATCCCCATGCGAAAAATCAACCGGAATCCCGCTATATTTTTCTCCGCGCATTGTTTCATTAAGATTGCTTGTTTCTTGTCGAACCTCTTGACCAGGAGCATTGTCTGCCTCAAGAGCTCTAAACTTTTCATCCAGTGTCATCATATTATTTTCCAATCATTTAATCTGTTCGTTAAAAGTATCAGACGAATAGGGTTCTCCAAATTCAAGGTAAGCAAACCATCCACAATCAAAGGACACATTTGTATCTAAATATTTCACAAAAAAATCACATGTGCCTTTAACGTTTTTTTTCACCAAAGATGCTGAGACCTTGCTTATTTTCTTAATGTGATATTTACAGTTTCTGGGATTCAGTAACAGGCCACTTCCATGCGGTCCAAAATATGAGTGCAAGGATCAGACCTACCCATATTAGGGCGAGTTTGACCTTCATATTCACTTTTCTTTCATATAGTTTTTTTGCTGCCTAATAGCGGAACAAAGCAACGCAAATGGCTGCTAAATCCTTAGCATCGGCAATGGATTCTTTGACAATCTTGTGCGCAACATTCCAATGCGCTAAAACATACCTCTCAATCCCTTTTCATTTGTTCTAATTCTGTATTGAGAGAATTTGTCACTAGCTCACTTAGCCTTTTATATCCTTGTTCTGAATAATGAACATCATCTGATCCTTTCCCAAATTTCTGGTGAATTGAAATGGAATGCTCATATATGTCATTTACAATTACCGAATGCTTTTCCATTATCTTTTTTGCCGCATCGTTATATCTAATTGCATCATTTTTAAATCTGCCAGCTTCGTTATCAGGAACAAATGTTGTCGTTACAAAAATTAATCTTGCTTTGGTTTTCGATTTTAAAATAGTTACAATTGAATCAAGATTTGAAGCATATTCATCAAGTGTAAAAGTGATTTTTCCATTTACTTTATCTCTATTACCTTGAACTTTTGAATCGGGGTGGCGATAGCATAAATCCCATAATCCCCAGTTAAATTGAATAATATCCCAGTTCTCATCCCCAATCCACTTGTCTATTTCTTCCAAACCAGTCCCGGTATGTTCTGCATTTCCAGGATTATGAAAAACATCTGCCTTCTTTTTCAAGCTCTCCTTCACATATGGGGTGTATCCTATGGAAATTGAATCGCCAATTATTAGGATTCCAGGTTTATCTTGATTAAACCCTGTTAATGAAAGGACAAGAATTGTCGCAATTAAAATTCTACCCATAAACAATCTCTTTAATAAAGGCTATTCTTGCTATTCCTCCTTTCGCATATTCAGCAAGTCATAGTCTTGCAAGACAATTCGAATGCTTGAAATTACCAATTCCGGATCGTCCCAGTGTACAAAATGACCTGCATCTCCACTGAAAAGAAGCACACCCTTATCAACGGTCATTTATAGAGGTATATCTTCACATCCTTAAACATGAAGGGATTCTTGCTGATTTTCAAGGCCTTCCCGCTGGCAGTGGTCACATTCCTGAGTATGACTTCCCTGGTTCTTACATAGGGAAACTTCTCCTGGTAGGAATCGTCTGTCATTTGTGGATTGAAGTTTGAGAAAATAGCAGGTCCCTGGTAATCTTCCGGATGATTGGAATCATCGATATGAAGATTTTCAATGGTGATCCGTTCTGGCATATAACAGGTGTAGCCGAAATCATGCTGGCCGGAATATGATCCACTTATCAGGTTGGCGCTGGTTTGCCTGCCGCCTTCGGGCACGAAAATGCAGTTGCGGATGATGAATTCTCCCTGCCATGTACTGCCATAGTCGGAGCGCAGGTTGATAAGGCTCCTTCCCCGGATGGTAGAGTTCTCCAATGTGAAGGTACCGGTGCCAATGGCATTGATACCCATGTGTCCCAGGGTTGAGTTGCGGATGGAAGCATTGGCAAGCCCCATGTGGGCATCGAACCGGGAAAAGATGCAACTGTCATAAACAAGATTCTTGCAATAGTTCGAACCCAGGATTCCCCAATACTTGCGGTCATTGATGTCATTTGTCTGGCTGCAGTTCACGAATGATACATTCAGGGCACGATTGACAGAAATATCGTAAGTGCCCATTGAGACCGGCTTGCCTGCTGAGCCAATGGTACGGTAGGTAAGGTGTCCGGTCAGGATGGTGTTCTTAACAGTTACGTATGTGCAGTCACGGATATTGATGAAGCCGCCATAGGGTGCCCCATGGTCTCCTTCGCCAGTGATGTGGTGTTCAAGCCCATTTACAAGCACATTGGAACGCCTGATCGCAATATTTCGGCTATAATAGGTGTACTTCGATTCAGCTTTATTGGCGATTGTGGTGAAATGTCCTCCGGTGATTTTCAGCGGCTTCTCGTCTATGGGAAGGGCGGTGATTTCCGTGATCACGTCAAAGTCCCAGATAATCGGAGTACCCATATCCACATTGCCGTATTCATCAACAACAAAGATATCTGTTTGCGGAGATCCATTGTTTTGATTCAGCCCAAAGCGGATATAGCGCTTTACGTGGGAATTGGTGACAGTGACCAGGCATGCTCCAGGCAAGGAGGCACTGATTTTCTCCTGATTCCTCTTTAGGGAATTGATCCCCTCCGGGTTGAATGGTAACAAGCTTGAACTGACCAAAAAAATGGATGCATTGCGATTTTGGACTTCGGTATCGTCAATGATGAAGGCCGCCGTGCCGAAATCGGTATCGGTCTGAATGACCGCAGTGCGTTCCTTCCCTCCAATGTAATATGTGGCCCCCTCGTCAGCCATAACCAAAAGGCCGTGCTTATTCGCGAATGCATGGGCCGCGGCGATAGCGTCTATATCGTCGGTTTTGCCGTCGCCCCTGGCACCGAAGTCACTATAGCGGACCAAACCAATCGCATTAAATTCAAGGACATCCTTTGGGGATACATTGATATATAATTCCCCATTTCTATGGGTTCGTACCTGGGTTTTCTTCTTTTTGGATGTGATCACTACATTTTCAAGCGGGTCTTTGGTTTGCCCCTGAGCCAATATTACAAAGGCTAACGAGAATAATAATAAGGGTATATATTTCATCATAAGCTTAGTTTAATATAAAGCTATTTCAGGAATTAACAGTATCATTTTTAACTAAAGCATCCGAATGCTTTCACCAATGCATGTTCCACAAGAGCTTCCTTGTTATATTCCGGGATTGGATACCGGGGCCTTTTTAGGATCGCTAAGTGCGTGATAGGTGTGACAGTCGGCTTTAGTTATTTGTTATGCTTTCTTCATTTCTTTGCTTAGCGCTTTTCGATAGCCTGTGACGACTATGCTGTTGTCATCATAAACCTCAACAATGGCATATGAGTTGTTCTCGACACCGCCCCCTTCAACCAAACCTTTTAAGGTATAGTAATGAATCCCTTCGATAAAGCTATAGTGCCCTGCATGGTGATGGCCCTGGAATACGGCTAGAACTCTCTTGCTGTCCTGTAGCACTTGCCGCACAATAGGTCCGTTCTTAACGCCGGTACTGCCTGTGACATCGAGTTGCTGGTGAACAAATGTAATCACTGGTCTTGTTGAGGACGCCAGATCATTTTTGAGCCAATTGAGCTGTTTAAGCGGAATATTGGCGTCAGTCCAATCGAAATTTCCATGATCGTAATCGGATCCATCAGAGATATAGTTTGCATCGAGTACAAGGAAGTGTATTCCCTTCAAGTCAAAGGAGTAATGTTTGGATCCTTTCGCGATTCCTGTGTTTTCGACACGGGCCAGAAACTGCTCTTTTGATATGCTGTCGACATCGTGATTCCCTAAGACATGATAGCGAGGACCATTAAACTGTCCGTATACCTTTTCAATGGCATCAAGGTATTTCAGGGTCGACTCCTCCGTAACAGGTTTGCCTTGGTCCTTGAGGTCACCAAGTTCGATAACGAAATCAACCTTTTTGTCATTCATGAGGTTCACAAACTCAGTCATCTTGACAAGGGATTCCCTATATTTTCGCGAACCGTTCGGATCTGTATCGGCATAATGTGCGTCTGTCACAATCCCGAAAGTCAGCTTCGCTTTACCATCCATGCTGATAGCACGCGCGAAGGGGATCCCCGCATAAAGCCCAGCAATAACAAAACCGGAATCCTTTAAGAACGTGCGTCGTGTGACCATCCAATCGGCGGTATCAGGAGAAAGGGTGTTAGGATTCTTGTCTTTAATAATCTTGCTCATTGTCTCAGTATAACGGTAAAACTAACCCGCCTTAGTGTGGAGCGGGCATGGTATTTTCTGCAAAGGGCGTGACACGTGTGAGTGGTCGGCTTTAGTGTTTTGTTCTACCCCTTGTTGACTTTATTTTTAATCCAAACAATGGTCTTAAAAACCACACTCGTTTAATTATTTCAAAAAACATCCACGATCCACCAAAGGTGCCAACAAACAATATCACAAATTTGAAAAATACAGGCATTGGGTCGTTCATCAACAGAAAACCTAAAAGAACAGTAATCGTATAATGGATGATGTAAAATGGATAGACTGCTTCATTTCTATAATCTAAGATGCGACTGGCTTTGTTTAAATATTTGGCGCCATACCCAAAAATGGCAAGAATAATACTCCACATCATCATAATCTTAAAAACAGGAATCAAAACATGGCTGTCAAAAGCAGTCTCCAACCACCAGTATATCTGAAAACTCACTAAACCGGCAAGCAGTGCTATGCCTTTTATTTTATCAATTGCCTTCCAAAACGGTTGACCAATTGTAATTAAAATAAATCCGGAAACAAATAATAAAAAGTAATAAACCATAGCATACCAATCGCCTATAAAAGCTCGGGTGACGGGGAATATTGGCTCCATGGTAGCTTCTACCAATAACAATGGTATGGTAAAAAGATACAAGTAATAGGGGGATTGCGTTAAACGCTGTCGCAACCATTGTGAAAAAACATTGCTATCTCGACGCAATTTTAAAAAAAGCGGTGTAGCAACGATTGACATAAATAGTAAATAGGGCAAAAACCACAAGTGATGCCAACTCAAATTGCCTTTCGGATAGACAGGTTCAAAAAAATGTGGATAAAACGCCCAAAAACTTCCCGAAAAATCGCCATCAGCCAATCGTTCTACATACACTTGAGGCGGCACTATTACCAGCATGCCCACCAGTAGCGGAATAAACAGGCGTATAAATCGCTCTTTGATGTATTGACCACCGGTACGATAAGAGAGGGCAAACCGTGTTCCCATACCCGACACAACAAATATAAGAGGCAGTCTCCAAAGGCTTGAAAATTGCATCGGATACGCCAGCCAGTTTAATGTGATGTTATTTTTTACCTGAGAATCCCAATTGTTGAAAAACATTCCGATATGGAATATAATCAGCAAATCAAACGCCATAACTCGTATCCAATCTATGTCGTGTCTTCTTTCACTATTCATTTCAAATAGTTGCTAGCAACTTTGTAAACTCAATACCCAACTAGACCTTGAAAGTTAATGGTGGGTAGAAAGGTGGAACTAGGCTGCCGCACCAGCGGTCGGCTTTGGTGATTTGTTAGGCAGCCTTGTCCCGATCTCGTCTGATGCACAAACCAATCCCAAGTTCAATTATGCCGAGAATGAAATAAATGCCATGCAGCCAACCAATTGATCTTATAATTATGACCTGGATTACAATCCATGCGACCAGGATAACACCAAGTACTATTGCTACTTCTTGAGCGTATCGTCTTCTGGTAAAAGAAAGGCCAGCACCGATCATACTCCCAACTCCATTCAAAGCCAAAAGGAAAATACCTGGTATTAGAAAATTAGGAAATATCGATCCTTCGAGTAAGCTGGGTGGAACCCCCAGTGTGCTGCCTGAAGGATCTATCACAAGCATTAAGCCTCCTCCGATTGCACCAAGACCAATTAAAGCTTGTAATACACCAAGTCCAAAATAGGCTTTTATGTTTCCATTGAAATTTGCCATGAGAAATGCTTTTTCATTTCGGTCCTGTAACGGTGGAACCAAGCTGTGCTAACTTGGCACGCGCTTTGCCTTTCTGTAAAGAGCGTAACAAGCGTTACTGACGGCTTTAGTGATTTATTCTACGCCCTTAGTATTTTTTGCTCTGAGTTTTTGAATCCCCAATGCTTTGATATAATCTCTCATCACTCTCCGGACTTGGCCGTAAGAAAGCCATTAACATCTAACCAGTGTATAAAGGCATCAAACCAACGATTGCTGGTTCGATTGGGATTTCCCAGGCCGAAACCGTGACCCCCATTTTGGTATAGATGAAACTCAACAGGTATGCCTGCTTCATACCAGGAATCGATGATGCCAAACTGACCCCTGAAGAGAAAATCATCGGTGGCTATAACATTGAACATTGGCGGAGCGTCCTCGGGCACCACCACTGGAGCCATACCCCCATAAATAGGACCGATGAAGGATAAGTCCATGGTTTGGGAGTTAAGCGTTGAGTGCATTGTGAGGCCTGCACCGGCCGAAAAGCCAATCATGCCTATTCTGTTCGTATCGACACCCCACTCCTCAGCTCGTTTAACAATCATTGCATAGGCGGCCTCAGCGTCCTCGAGCTGGTTGGAAAGATCTAGTTGCAGTGGACGGGGCGGTAATGTGTCATTAGAAGCATCGGCTGACCCGGCTGGGGGTGTGCGCGGACGATTCATCCAGGCTATGAAGTCATCGAGCAACTCTGGAGTCGGATGGAGCCGGTACTTGAGCACAAAAGCGGCGATTCCCTGCTCTGCGAGTGCCTCTGCGACTTCCCAGCCCTCGTTACCCATTGAAAGCCATCTGAAGCCTCCGCCGGGTGCCACAATCACGGTCGCCCCATTCGCCTTCCCAGATTCCGGCAAAAAGGGGGTGAGGGTTGCAGTGGTGATGTTACGAGCCATTGGGTCCCCCCACTGGCGGAACCAGGTCTCTGAGGCGGGTTGGTTATCAACACCACCTGTGCCGAGCGGAATAGCATTCGGCTCGTCCGGGATGGTAAGTGCATAAATTGTTCCGTCTTGCGCCATTGTTGATTCAGCAATGACGAGTAAGAAGACCATAATGACCGTTTGAACCAGGTATTTAAGTGAATAAAACATGATGAGTTGATTTTGAAAAGATAATATCGAAATATGGTGAATTTATTAAACTTAATTGAATATTCCCTTCCAGTCGCATGCAAATTGTAGTAATTCCAAAGAAGCTCTTAATAAATGACTATCTCTCATTTTGTAATCACTTTTTAGGGTGCGTAGAACGGTGGAATTAAGCGGCCGTAGCGTGGCGCGGGCTTTGCCGTTATTCGTCGCCTGCGGTGACTCATGAGCTCGCTTCGCTCGGTTCTGCAAAATGCGTGAAACGCGTAATCGGTCGCTTTAGTGAATTGTTGTGCACCTTGGTAATGCTCGATCCTCTTGTAGTACAACGATCATTCATAGATGTCCATATTTTTCGAGTTATTCATCGGGCCGATATATGAGGTGGCTACGACCACGTCGTCATGCCACTTCCGGTTCTCACATTTCATATTGTTAGCAATATAAAGGTCGAGTCCAAAGCGGTCTATCTCGAGGTCATCGACATCACGCAATCTTAGATTGGGAAAGTCTGCGATGAGCGTGCCATCCACCCATAGGGCAATACGCCCGTCGCGCTTACCCGGAATGTTGGCCTTGACCATATACTCATAGCAGTACCAGCGATTTTTTTGTGGAGAAAAATCCGGCCGGGCCTCGAAGTTCACCAAGAACTTGTTGCTCCCATCAGCTCTTACTCCGGGGGTCGCTTGACCCTGCTCGAAATACTTGGATGAAATTGATGCGCCGTTGTGGACCGATCCATTCAGCACCGACCATGAGCTGTCAAACTTCATATACCACCTCATGAAAAGGATGTCCTGTGTATTGGAGAGCTGTTTCGCCACACCGGTAGCAAGTGGAGCTTTCTGCTTTGGAATGGACATCAGCAAAGATCTCTCCCCTCCATGTTTCTTTCCTGCACCTTCCACAATTCTGAGATTCGCTTTGTTAATAAGTACGTCCCACTTTTTCCGCAAGTCGGAAACGGATAAGCTCTGTTCAAAATCGTCGGCGAACAACACATCAGGATCTTTGGCAATACCTTTGTCGCCAGAATATTTCGCGGCGATTCCAGAGTCACCCTCTGGCAGTTTTTCGTTATTCTCAGCGGCTGAGCCCAAACCAGGTGTGAACAAGGGTAAGGAAACTAATATTGCAAGGAGGACTAGAGTTTCGATTCTCATGGTTTCTTAACGATTTTCAAATGATAGCCCGTCACAATGTTCCTGTTACACGGTGGAATTGAGCCGCCGCATAAGCAGTCGGCTTTAATGATTTGTTCTAGTTCAATAGTTAAACTAGTCTATAGTATTTACCCTTTGCTTCATGAGTGTTATTATGCGTAAAGGCTAAGTGCATAAAGTATTTAAATGGTTTTAATACGGTATTGTTGAAAGTATATTTTACTCTATTATTTGTCCTTGGTTGATCAACTTTGTTTTCACCTTGTTGTATTCCAAATCTTGAACAGCTTTATCTTCTTCAATTGCTAAACAAGCTATAACAGCCGAACTTTGACCCAGCACCATGAATACAGGCTCCATGCGAATTGATCCAAATGCTATGTGTGTTGCACTGAGACATACAGGTACAAGCAAATTACAACATTCTTCTTTTTTTGGTATAATGGAGCGATAACTTATTGGAAAAGGAGCTTTAACATGCGCTTCGACATTTCCCTCATTCGATACGTATCCCTCAGAATTTACATAACGCTTCACTTGATGAGAATCCATACCGTAGGCAGCCATACCAATTGGGTCGTGGACCAATTCAATTCCTTCGCAGTTTTTTTGGGTCATTACATAAGAGCTGATCATCCGCCGTGCTTCTCTTATGTACAGCTGCTGCTGCCAGCCATCTTCGCGTTCATATTCATCTTTACATGTTCCCCACAGTGACACCTTATCTCTTACTTTTTTAGGAATTCGTGGATGATAGGCCAGTGTCCACATTAATCCCTGCTGATACTGACGATGGCGTTCTAAAATTTCTTCTCGTTCTACATAGGAAGCTTCAGGATAATCCCAGTTTTGTCCGATGAAATCGGTTGAATATCCCTTTTGGTTGTTTGTATCTGTTTTTCGGTTGGGCATAGCTGAATTGATCCAGGGAATCAGTGGATCGCCATAAGAATACATTTCTTCTATTGGCCCATCTGCTGCTTCATAATTACGGAACAGGAGCTCATATTCCAGTTCGTTATAGTTTTCCGGTTTCTCAAAAGGTATTCGGTTTTCGGGATGGTCTGTCAAGGTCATTCGGAAGCAGTAAGCTTGTATCCCTTTATCACCTTGTCCGTCAATTCCAGGACCGCCTTCATGAATAAAAGGTAGAAGTCCACTCGAAGGATCACCATTTACTATGTAGGGATCGACACCATCTATGAAATTATGGTGTATACTATTATGCGAAACTGTCCCGAGCAGTGTTGTACCAAATTCATTGGCTTGAACACCGTTTAACGATTCGCCAAACTGAGAATTCGATTCTCTACCCACTGTATAAGAGATTCCTGCAGCTGCTAAAAGATCGCCCTCATAAGTTGCATCAATAAAGATTTTTCCGTAGTAGGTATCACCCGACTCCATTGTAATAGAATTAATGGCATTAGCTTCTTTAGATATACCTGTTGCTCTATTAAGCTTCTGGTTATAGACTATTGTAATGTGAAGGTCTTTGATCATATCATGATACACTTTCAAAGCGGCTGATGGCTCGAAAGTCCACATCGCATCTTCATCTTTCTTAGAACGTGTTTGCCCCCCATCCATATATTCGGATTTGAGTTGCCAGACCCAATTTGCAGAATCCGAATAATGCCTTTTGATATTTCTATAGAATTCACGGGAGATTCCTCCAATAACCTGCTTATTGCCAATGTCTGTCTGTCCAAGGCCTCCAGTTGTTAGCCCACCCAAGCGATTGGTAGGTTCAATTATTACTACAGACTTTCCAAGTCTTGCAGTTTGAATGGCAGCAGTTATACCTGCAGAAGACCCTCCATAAATAACAACATCTGCAGTATGCTGATCTTCAAAGTTTTGACGGCTGCACGACAAAACAGCTATAATAGGAATTATAGCGAACAAAACTTGAGATATTTTCATTTAAACTATTTTTTTTTGACTAAATGCTTACTTCCTAAAAAACTTACATCTCAATTGTTCCATCAATTATTATGATGCGTAAAAAGGTGGACCTAATCCGCCGCCTAAGAGGTCGGCTTTAGTGATTGTTAGGCAGATTGTATCTCTGTGGATTGTGACTTATAGTATTGCCACCCCTCATTTATAAACTTGAAAATATCTGTAAATAGGACTTGGTGTTGAAAGTCATATTCACCATATCTCCCTTCAATTCTGCCTTTTCCAGTGATAATTCCGAAACCGCCTGAAACCTCACAATTTATGTCCTCAACAAAATATTTAGATAGCTTGATATAACCTGGCTTATAGGTTTGTAATACTATCTCTTTGTTTTCAATAGTGCCATTCAAGCTGTATCCCTGATACTCATTTGCGACTAAGTCTATCAGCTTACTTTGATTGCACTCCATGAGCGCCTCTCTTAATTCTTCAAATACAATTAAGAGCTGTTTCTCTTTACTCATATGCTTACTGTTTTTCTAATCTGCTTAACGGCAGTCTGTCTAAAAACCTCCGTAGTTAGGAGGTATATGAGTTAAAGATAGCTGATTCACGGGGAGCATAAAACTCCCTTTCCAATATTGGATTTTTCTAAGAAGCACCCTCATATTGGCTAAAATGCTGCCCAAATTGACGATTTCGCTGAAAAACAGATCAATCTGGTTCTCAAGATACTCCCTGAGCCGATCTATCCCCAGGATATTAATGATACGCCTCAGATTGTAAGCTGTCATCATCAATCCCACATCCGCGCTGGCCCTTTTTGAGCCCTTTTTTGTCATGATGTAGCTGAACCCCCATTGGCGTTTTATCGTGCCATATGGATGCTCAACAATGGCCTGTCGGCGTTTGTAAAGCGCCTTATTCTGTTCAACTCGTTCTTTGTTGTATTCTATATACTCATGGTATTCACTTCGGTGTATTCCCTTTCCGTATCTGGCTTTCGAGCATAGATCTTTTGCAATGCATGACTTACAGGCAGTAGTAGCGGTCGGCTTTAGTGATGGGTTCTACCCTAAATACTCTCTGGCTTTAACTCAATGATCTGCTGTGCTTAATATCACTAATAGGTTCTTCCTAATTTGTTAGCAAAGTTAGTGCAGCAGATGGAGCTTTTTATCAGAGCAAATATCACGAGAAATAGATTCATTTTGTTTCTTTTCCTTTAGTATAGCAAACTAACGATTTGTTCTACAATCAAATGAATTGCTAATTTCTTTATGCACAAATTTTAATTGAAAATTAGGTGAGCTTCAGTAAGCTGTAAAAATAGACTCACTCTATTAATGATATTATAATATGATCCGTTTCTATGGATTCATCATCGTCAGGGCTATCAATATCATGTAAATCATATATTTTGGCGTTACCCCTTAATATAATCTCCGAATCAGTCTCATCAATCATATCAGCTGAATAACGCAGACTGCCATCCACAAGCCAATCTTTTGGGTACTGTACAGTAACTTTACGCTCGAGAAACTTGCCTTCAACGAATAATGCGTCAAACTCTCGAGTCTCTGTATCGATAGCGATTAACCTAATATTCTTGACCTTTACGCCAACTAGAGTAAAAGAAATGTCTCGGCCAATAATTAGACCTTTTTTCTCCATACAACCATGACAAGAAAAGTCAAAAAAAGGTAGATCACTTTTAGTAAAACTTTCAGCCGAAATTATCACCTGGTCATTATTCTCTGCGTTATTAGCATTAACCTTTGAACTGACAGCGAATATTCCAAGGACAACAACCGCAACCATCATTGTAAGAATTGATATTTTTTTCATCGTGTTTGTTTTTAAGTTAAATAGATCAATAAACCATATTTGGAATTGCTCGAGCCTTTTGAAAAACAAATCTTTAAATCTCAAGCTAGATGAGTTTAAAGGATTGTCATAACTAATTTCTAAAGCTTCAAAAATCATCCTCACGTTATAAGCTCTAGGCGTAACCTCGGCTGATTCAATTCGTTGCAACGTCCTAACATTTAAATTGCATTTCTCTGCAAGCTCTTCCTGTGTTAGTCCTTTGGATTTTCTAAAATCAGCAATCTTTTTACCTAGTTCTGGTTGTTGAGTCATTCTTGAAACTTTAAAGCAATTCTAAGCTTTACCTATTAAACAGGACACGAATTTTTAGTGATTTTCTTACGGCATTATTATGGCATTTGCGCGGCATTTTGCGTAACCAATTGAATTATTGCGATATAAGTGAATGCCATTTTGCATTTTCTAATAGAGATTCTCCTGCAAACTAGATTTCCACCCTACAATTTTCATTGCTTTATTGAATGTAGAACGGTCGAGCTGAGCCGCCGAGGTCACGAGGTCGGTTCCAGCGATTTGTTCTATATCCCATCCGTAATGATGGTTTACCAAGAGTCTAATCTAACTTCTGTGGTCAAGCTAGCATACTTCCAACATTATACATATTGCCCTAAAAGCAATACAGTATTTATAACATTAGTAAGCTTTATATTGGGATTTGTTTCATATTATTTATCACCGATTATTCAATGATGTTTTTGAATATCTTTCCATCTTTCATTATTAATAATAGGTTCTTCTCAGGATTAGTAAGAATTTCGATATTTTTTAATGGATTACCATCAATCAAAAGAATATCAGCCATTGCACCTTCTTCAATAACACCAATTTTCCCAGGGTATGGATTTCTTGGTCCTGAAAGAGCCATAATTTCACCATTAACTGATGTAGCTTGTTTTAAAATCTCAGCATTTGAAAACCATTTAGTACGATTCGTAAATTCTTCGCATAGTGTTTTCTTCACTTCCATATCCATAAGTAAATCGCTACCAAATGATACTTTTGCTTTGTGTTTTACGCAAAGGGTTAATAAATTATCTAACCCGTCAGCTGCTTGCTGTTGACGTGCTTTTTGAGCGGGAGTAAAACTGGCTGGTGCTTGGGCAAGGTAAACACCGGTTTGTGCACTAATGTAACAGTCGTTTTCTACCGCCATTTTTACCGTTTCTTCGGTTATCAAATTACAATGCTCTAATGTTGTTGCACCTGCTTTAATTGCAATCTGGGTAGCTTTGTCGGTGTAAGTATGTACAGCCAGGTAGGTATTCCAGCGGTCGGCCTCGTCGGCAGCAGCTTTTACTTCTTCAAAAGAATATTCTGCAATGTCGAGCGGGTCATACATTCCCGATACGGCTCCACCCACAAACATTTTAAGAAAAACAGCTCCACTTCTCATATTCATTCTTGCAGCGGAAAGTACTTCCGCAACTCCATCTGCAAATATTGTTGCTCCATTTACTTCCAATTCCGTATTTGAAGGACCTCCTAATTGTCGTGGCAGGACTAATGGGGAGCGATAATCTCCATGACCAGCAGTCATACTAATTGGAGGGCCACTTGCATAAATACGCGGACCTTTAAAGTAACCTTCATCAATAGCTCTTTTTACTCCAAAAACGGCACCACCAACGTCTCTTATTGTTGTAAAACCCATCATTAAGGTTTTTTCTGCCTGATATAAAGTTAATGCGGCATGATAATCAACTGGTGCATAAAACATATCTGCAGGACCCGTATTTAAACCAATATGGGCATGAATGTCTGAAAAACCAGGACTTAAAGTTGCTCCTTTTGCATCAATCACCATTGCATCTTTGGGTGCTTTAACATTTGACCCAATCTGTTTAATGATGTTACCTTCAATTAGTATACTTAAACCTTTTTGTAATTCATCACTCTTGCCATCAAAAACATCCGCATTTATAATAATAATACTTTCAGCTTTTTCCTGAGCAATTATTGTCCCTACCGAAAAAATGGATATTAACAATCCATATACAATTCTTTTTAGTTTCATTGATTCTCCTTTTAGTTTAAATTTATTCAATATTCATTAAACTCTCAAATCTCGTTCAATTGCTGCCAACTCATTAATATAATACCTCACTGTTTTTAAGGTGATGGATTTCATGGTGTATAGAACGGTGGAACTAAAGCCGCCGTAGCATGGCGCGGACTTTGCCTTTCCGCAAAGAGCGTGACCTGCGTAAGCGGTCGGCTTTAGTGATTTGTTCTATTGCATACTCCTTTAGAGAAACTCTTTTTCTATCAAATCAAGAATTAGATCTATCGATTTTCTAGTTCTCTCGTATTGATTAATGTGATGATAGATATATATATCTAAGACATTCAAAAGTGACTTCATTTCGCTGGATCGTTTCAGCTCTAATACATTTAGAGGCATTGCAACCTCGAACGCTTTTATGATTTGGATATGTTTTATATATTCTGGGAGAACATTGTTTACAACGAAATTGTTATGGAAATCCTGAATTCGGAGTATTGCATTATAATGCCCTGCATAGCAGAGTGTTATACTCTTTCTTAATTCTTTATCACTGATGATAGAAATATTGGTAGCTCTAAGACTCTCATAAGAGGTTCTGTCATGGATAAAGTGGGTGCCCCAGATTAGCCTGCTCAAGTGAGAGCTTAAGGAATCCACATATTCAGAGTCGCTTTCTAAGAATTGATTAATGATTCCAAGTGAGTTTTGGATATCTTCAAGGATATTGATATTGATTTCCATATCAACTAGATCCACCAGGAGATCTGTCTTAATTTCGTTCAAATATTCATGCTCTAGTTTTAATGCTTTTTTTGATTCCTTCCAGTTATCTATTTGCAGAGCAAGCAGAATTCCAAGCACCACAATTACGAATTCACTAATTGTAAATAGCCAAAATGAAGATGATATACTTTTCAACGCCTTAATTCCAGAGGCTTTTCTAAGTAGTCGTAACATAAACGATATTTTTGATTAGAAACTTTATACAGGTATTCAATCAATTTTGATACCCTTAAAGCTAAATGCAATAGAACATATATTCTACCGCCATTCGCTGTATAGGGTCTTAGTTTTGAAGTATTATGTTGTTAATGGATAGGTAATAAGTTTGCTGTTTTTGGAATGGGTAGAAGAATTTGTTGTGATTTCTAGGCAGATAATCTAAGGATTTCGGACTGCTTCGCCACACCACTCCCAGGATATCGTATGTTGGGGGTGCGATTAGTAATTAGCCAGGAATTGAAGTTTTGTCAATCACTAAATTCTCCGTTTCAGACATTTTTCCAGGTTTCTAATGGTTCCTGGTTAGGTCTGAGAGCTTCAGCACGCACTTACGAGGGTGTTGTGCGTAGTCCTAATTGAGAAATTCGATTAAAACAGAACTTGAACTTCATAGCAACTTGATTTTCAAGTTATGAAAAAACTATGAGTTCACAAGGCTATTAGGGAATGCTCATCACATTAATAAAGGTAAAGGGTTGGAGAATAAATTACACTAAATCGCAGTCTGAGGATGAAGCGCTCAAAACTTTTAGATTCTGTCAGGGAGGTAATCCGCAGGAATCATCTAAGTGATAGTACCGAAAAAACATATGTTAGTTGGATTTACAGATTTATTGTATTCCATGGTAAAAGACATCCCAATGAAATGGGAGGAAGGGAGATTGCGGAATTTCTTAGCTACCTGGCCATAGAGCGTAAGGTTTCCGCTTCTACACAGAATCAGGCTCTAAATGCCCTGGTATTTTTATACAAACAGGTACTAAAGATTTCCCTTGGCAATTTCGAATATAAGTATGCAAGGATTGGGAAACGAATTCCCTTAGTGCTTAGCCGTGATGAAGCCCAAAGGTTGATTACAGGGCTACAAGGGGAATTTCATACGATGGCCTCACTCCTTTATGGGGGTGGACTTCGATTGTCAGAATGTTTGAATCTGCGCGTAAAGGATTTAGATTTCAGTCTAAATGAAATTGTTGTTCGTGGAGGGAAAGGAGACAATGATCGTAGAACGATCCTCCCACGATCGCTTTTGCCACAGTTAAGAATTCAAATAGAAAAGGTGAGGCTCAGGCTGGAGGAAAACATGATGCTCCAAGCGTTCAGAGGAGCATCAATGCCAGAAGCTTTAGAAAGGAAGTTCCCAAATTCGCCAAAGGAACTTGCATGGCAGTATGTATTTCCTTCAAGAAGACCCGCCATTGACCCTCGATCAGGCACCTTAAGGCAACATTTTCGCCATGAAAGTTACCTTCAAAAAGCTGTGAAATCGGCTGTTAGAAAGTCACAGATAACCAAAAATGCCTCCTGTCATACATTCCGACATTCCTTTGCCACCCATCTTCTTGAGGATGGGTATGATATTCGCACTGTTCAAGAGCTACTGGGTCATAAAGATGTTCGGTCGACAATGATTTACACCCATGTACTCAACAGAAACAAATACAATGTTCAAAGCCCGCTTGATAGATGGAGTTCTCAATCATTGCAACAATAGCTTTAAGGGACAATGGCATCCATCAGCCGGGTGATATCATAAAGACCGTTGTGGGTAGGAAGCGACTTAGATGATTTGCTGTCGCTAAATCCATATTATTTCTTGAAGGTTATCTTCCAGGCACCACGGAAATCATTCATCGCAAAACCGGTGGCCAGATCATTGGGATAATGTACTTTGATCTTTTCCAAAGTCTCTTCTGAAATCTGTTTACCTGGATCGCCATGACATTTGAGACAGGCTTCCATAGCCATGGTGATGGGCTGATAATATTCTACTCTATCAGAGTAGAGGTAGACTTCTGGAGAGATGGTTTCCCCTTTTTCATAAGCAAGCTGATATTGGTTTAATTGCTCCTCTTCCTTTTCGGTCTGAGGTTTATCAACCGGATTGCGATATTTTAAAGCAATCCGCCTGATCTGACAGTTATGCACTTGGGACAGGCTATCCTTTAAGGGCAGGGCGCGCAAATTGCAGAATTCGATGGCGTATACCGGCCCCCCTTTTTTCATCGCATTGGAGACATTTATTAATAACTCAGACTGAGTTAAATTTGCAATTTCTCCGCCTTTTAGGAGATATTCCTGCTTGACAGATTCTTCCTTTTGCGAGGATTGTTTTTCACCTCGCTGTCCACAAGAAAAAATCAGAAAAACGATTGAGATTACTGTTAATAGTCGTGTCATATGGTTTACTTTTTTGTTATTGTTTTGTGCTTTTCTGCTCCAAATATACCAACTCTAATTTATCCCTCACTTTCTCAATGCCGTTGACAACGATTGTGAATTGGTGAGTACCCGGATAATGCTTTCGGGTGGACAGGTCTTTGAATGAATGCTTCCTGGAGATCGTATGCCTGCCTGGCTCAAAGCGGCCTTCTTTTATCTGGAATATCTTGCTTGATAGCTTCCCCCCGGCTTTGACAAAGTTCACCTTGTACTCCAGTCTTATCAGAAAGGCATTTTTTGTTTCCAGGCTCATCTCGAAAGTAAAACGCAGATCGTCTCCAATCGCAATTTTTTGTTTGTCAAAGACCAGATTATTGATAATAATATGTTCTGGATCACCAAAACCAAACATGAGGAGTGCACGCGTATTACCTGCCTTGAGCAGCGTGCGACAAGCCCTCTTCACAATCCAGTCTCGGTTCTTGCTTTGACCAAGCCACTGCTCGCAAATATCCAGCACCTGGTCAGGATGGTCTTTAGAGATGTCGTTCAGATTATTGGCCACACTCCTGCGAACATATTCCGATGGGTCATCCTTGAGAGCTTCCAGAATCGGAAAGATGAGTTTCGGATCTTTCTTGAATTTGGACAAGGCCATTGCCCAGGGCAGCCTGGGGCGACAGCCCTCACTTGCCAGGCGCCGGAGGTGCTGATTGTCATCCTTAGCCCAATGGCGCATTTGGGACATTCCCTTTTCCGGATCTTTCTCCAAAAATGGCCGGATGGCAAATTCGGAGCTGGCTAATTTGGTAAACAAGGCGAGTGCCTGGAGTGATATATCCCAATCATCCAGTCCGTAACACTCCACAAAGTCCGGGAAGACCATCGCATCAAAACTCCCGAAGTTGGGAGCGACTTTGGTCAGGATTTTCAGCGCAGTAGGATAATCTTTGGGCAATGTGGCTCTCAGGCTTTGGCTGGTGTGGCGCATCTTCTGCTTAAGTTCCTTGCTTTCCCAATCATCACCATAAATCAGGTGATTAAATTCTATCTGGTCAAAATCGGGATAAACCCCTTGAATGGCAGCTCCCAATTCTGTGAAAAATTTGTCTGAGAAAAATAGGTCTTTAAGTCTTTCTGCCATAATCTATTCTTTGTTCTTCCTGCACTGAGCCAAGCGGCATAACTAAGCTAATTACTTTATTCATAATTTGTAACGTGCCAACCAATGCGCGTAAGGCGCAGGCAGAACCCATGATGGTTTTGCAATGCCAAGTTCCTGAGCTGCTTCATAAGTCCAATGGGGGTTAGCCAGATGTGCGCGGCCTATCATGACGATGTCCAGCTCTTCATTCCTTACCGCATTTTCTGCCAGATCAGGCTTACCAAACCCCCACGAAGAGGAGACAGGAAGACCCGTCTCCTTACGCACCCGCTTAGCGATTGGGGCCATAAATGCTGGTCCCCAGGGTATATTGGCATCAGGCGTTGAGAATCCCAGGCTAACATTCATAAAATCAAGTCCGCCTTCACGGAATTGATTGCTTAGGGCAATGGCTTCTTGCATGGTTTCTTCATCCCTCCCGTCAAACTCAATAACCCCGAATCGAATGGCAATTGGAAGATTTTCAGGCCAGACTTTTCGCACGGCTTCCAGGGTTTCAAGTAAGAATTTTCCTCTGCCTTTGCCATCGAGGCCGTAAGCATCAGTGCGTTGATTGGCATGGACAGAAAAGAAACTCTGCGCCAGATAGCCATGTGCAAAATGTAGTTCCAGCCATTCATAGCCAGCACTTAACGCTCTTTTAGCCGCCGAAACAAAGTCTTTTTTGACGCGCTCTATATCTTCAGTAGTCATTTCACGTGGTACTTTCGGAAGATTTCCACCTCCAAACGCGATTGCGGATGGTGAAATGGTATCCCAAGCACGTGGATCATCATCTTTGATATGATCATCTCCTTCCCAGGGGATATTCGCACTGGCTTTACGGCCGGCATGAGCGATTTGTAAGCCTGGCACAGCCCCGGCTTTTTTGATCGCTTTGACGATTTTTGCATGTTCTTCCGCCTGCTCATCATTCCATATACCCACACAACCCGGCGTTATACGGCCATCAGGAGAAACGCCTGATGCTTCTACAATAAGAAGACCAACTCCCCCTCTTGCCAATTGCGCATAATGCGCCAGATGCCAATCATTAGGCATACCATCAATGGCTGAATACTGACACATTGGGGGGACAGCAATCCGATTTCGTAAGGTGATATCCTTTATTTTGAATGGCGTAAAGAGTTTTGACATGATGATTCCCTTTTTAATGTTTTAGATACTTTTTCAAATATTTAATCATAAATCTGTACAATGTTTCCAACTCAAAAATGCGGGTATGAGTAGTGGTGGACTTCGGAGTACTTTTTTATAAGGCAACACGATACAAATTCCACAATTACTTATGACCCGTAGTCAGACACCGGGAATTTATCTGAATTCATCAAATAGCGAATGGTTTACAGATGAACTAAAATAGTATATCTTCCTGAAGGTAATTCAAAAGAACAATGTTTCTTATCAATTCTTTTTGGTGAAAATAGTTGGCCACTATTGTTTTGTGAAAAGGTTATTTTTTGTTTCTCACTCACTGGTAGTTTGACTAAAGCCAAACTTCCTTTTGGTATTGCTATTTCAAATACCTGTTTTTCAATTCCGTAATTATTCCAATTTGATACTATTTCACCATAAGGTGAACTATAAGAACCGTATGCCTGAGATAAACCAGCGGGTAAGGAGGGGTTTATAATAAATCTTTCAAAACCCGGATAATCAGGATGTGGTCTTATGCCTGCGATCCATCTGTAAAACCATTCAGAAACTGAGCCAAACATAGGATGACAATTAGAATAAACATCATCGCTTTCTTCCCAGGTCTCCCATAAGGTGGTTGCCCCCTGGTCAATCATATGTCCCCAACCAGGGTATAGTGTGCTATTCACAATTTCGTAAACAGTCCTGGAGTTGCCTGATTTTGAAAGTGCTTCAAGAATATATTTGGTTCCAAAAATACCTGTGGTAAAATGACCTGTTGGATTGGATAAAGAGGATAGTAATGAATCAACAGCCATACTAATTTCATTCTCAGGTATAATATCGTGGTATAATAATGTGGCAAATAGGGTTTGTTTATTGATTGGATTGGCTACTGACATCTCCCAAAAATTTTCCAAAATGATTTTAGTGAGTTTTTCAACAAGTTTTTCAAACTGCTTTTCATGCTCAATATCGCCCATCCTGGAAGCAAATATTCTCATTATCCTCGCACATTGAAGGTAATGGGTAGTTCCGGTTAGCTCAACAGGGACAGGCTCAAGAGATTCATGATCACTCAGGCCTTCGTCAACCAATCCAGCAGGATGTATGCGTTCTGCCTTCTCCATCCATTTCAAATCCAGATCATATAATTCCTTAATTATTGCAGTATCGTTATAATATAGAAATAGATTATACTGCGTGGTGATAAACGCTGATTCCCAGCTTATCCCACAATACCCTATTCCAACAAATGGAGCTGTATCTACAAAGGATGAATCTTTCATGGCATCTACCCAATCGTAGATAGTTTTGCGATAAAAATCCTGCATATCAAAATTGTAAATAAATGCCTCACTGGTAGCATTCAGATCTCCTCCATAAGCAAATTTTTCCCGAGCTGGACAATCTGATTGAACGCTGATTAAATTGGACAGAAATGTTCGTCTGGTCGCTGATTGAATATTATTGATTAATTGTGATGAGCAAGTGAAACTATTCTGGCTTTCGACCCTGGTATTCAGAGCGATCCCTTTAATATCAGAAATATGAGGAGCTTTATCCAATCCTGATATTTCCATATAGCGATAGGTGTGAAAAGTGAATTCGGGACGATACCATACATCTGTATCTTCCCCAAATATATAACTGTCAGTTTGCCATGCAATCGCGGGTGATCCTGGGCCACCCATGCCTGCTTCTTTTATTTGTCCGGCTACTGTGGTCATTGGATTAAGTTTACCATCCTCATAGAGCCTTTCACCAAAACGAAAAGTGATTGTATCTCCGGAATTCCCTCTCAGGTGTATGTCGTATAACCCTGTGAAATTAACCCCCATGTCTGCTATGTATGTTCTGTCATTGGTAATTTTAATGGCAACTGGATTCTTTTCATGCCTGATCTGAATTGGTGGGAAGAAGGACTTTTGTAACTTCCCTCCAGGGCCTTGCACTTCTATTGCTTCATGCCAATCTTCGTCATTAAAACCAACCTTTCCCCATCCCTCTATTTCTTTTCTTCCATCATAAACTTCACCCAGGTAAACATTATTCTTTCTTATGGGGCCATAGGAGTATCTCCATAAATCATCAGTGGCTATTTCTTCTGTTTCTCCATTGATGTATTCCAGTTTCAACAACGCAATAAAAGCCGGTTTTCCATGAGGGAGAGCCTCCCGCAGATTCCGTCTGCCCCACATTTTCATAGGAAGTGGATTATAGAATCCATTCCCCAGTGTCACACCAAGACAATGAGAGCCTCCTTTAATTTCTGTAGTAAGATCATATTCAGAATAATAAACTCTCTTTTCAAAATTCGTCCAGGCAGGATCGAGATAATTCTTCCCTATTCTTTTCTCATCAAGCGTAGCTCGATAGTATCCCGCTGAGCTTATGAATAAGGTGGCAGATCGAATATCATTTTGTACAGTAAACTCTTTACGAAATATGGGGGCAGGATCATCCTCATATAGGAGGGAATCGATAGTGGGTAATCCTTTTTGGGTGCTGATCCATGTTGTTGTTGCCAAATCGGGATTATCAAGAATGATTGGATGATTGTTAGTACTACTTTTACAAGCTGTACACCCCAGAAAGACAACAGTATAAATGAACAAAATAATATGATTCCGTAGTTTATTAAAAATCGCAATATTCTTAGATTCTTTCATTTCTCATGTCCAACATAAAAGTGTTTTATCCTTTGTAAACCGACAGTGAACAGATTGGATGCTCTTCTAGCTAAAATAAATAAAATTAGAGTTGGTAGGGTAGTTACTTATGAAGGTCATTAAGGAGTAATACCGAATCCGGGGTCGGTGCTTTGATGCATTTTCTGTATATTGGTTGATGGTAAGTGCATTCACACTATGAAACTATATTCAGAAGTTGCCCAGCCCGAGTATCCTTTTCAACTGGATCACCAGTCGCCCATTCTGATGATGGGTTCCTGCTTTACGGAAAGCATTGGACTACTCCTGGAAAAGTACCTGTTTCCAGTGTGTGTCAACCCCTTTGGGGTTACTTACAACCCTCTATCCGTAAAAAAGGGACTTGAGGCACTGATCCTCAAGGAAGCCTATGAGGTAGATGATCTGGATTTGCACAACGGTAAATGGCTATCGTTCGATCATGATACCTGGTACTCCTCTGCAAGGCAAGATGCGGCCCTGGAGAAAATCAACAAAGATTTCCTGGAAGCAAAGGAGATCTTAAAGAGGGCCGGGACTCTGTTTATCACCTGGGGGACTGCCTGGATCTATCGATTTAATCCCTCTGGCGAGGTGGTTTGTAACTGTCATAAAATCCCTGCCTCTCAGTTTACAAGATCGAGGCTTACCACCCGGGAGATTATTAAGGAATATGAAGAAATCATTCCCCTTCTTTTGAAATTCAATCCAGGGCTTAAGATCGTAAATACGGTAAGCCCGGTGAGACACTGGAAAGATGGAGCCCATGGGAATCAGCTCAGTAAATCGACCCTTCTTCTGGCCGGGGAGGCGCTCAGAGAATCATTCCCCGAGCAGTTTTTCTATTTTCCTTCATACGAAATTGTGATGGATGAACTGCGCGACTACCGTTTCTATTCCGAAGACTTGTTCCATATCAATAAGATGGGGACATCCTATATCTGGGAGAGATTTGCCCAGGCATTCTTACATGAAGATTCAGAGAAAATCATTGGCGAGCTGGGGCCTTTACTCAAATTGTTGGATCACAGGCCCATGGAGACAGAAGGAGAGCGCTATGAGAAATTGATGATTGCCAGGGAAGAGAAACTAAAAAACCTTAAAAAGAAATATCCGGAAATTCAATGGGCTAAACTCATTGAAAAATAGAATACCGTGGGACACAAGGTATTTTTGTTTAATATTTCTTATCGATTGATTGAACATTTACTATTGTGCAGCTGTTGTAGACTTAACACAACCTATTTGCAATGAAAACAAAGAAGATAATAATAGCGGCATGGCTTATGCTGGTCCCTTTAGCCAGCCTGTTCTCCCAACAAGGCACATTGCAGGGACGAGTCTATAATGCCAATAACAACCAACCGGTACAGTTTGCTTCTGTAGCCATTTTTGGAACAAGTATAGGATCCATCAGTGACCTGGATGGAAACTTTACATTTACAGGTCTTGAACCCGGATTTATCGAAGTCAGGGTCTCTTCTATTGGGTTTGAAACCTATGTATCTGAAGCCATTCAGATCACCAATGCCAAGAAGGTATTTATTGATGTTCCTCTGTTTGAAGCCAATGTAGAACTTGAAGAGGTGGTGATTAAAGCATCCCCTTTCAGGAAAATTAGAGAAAGTCCGGTATCTCTGCAACGAATCAGCATCGAAGAGATTGAAAAGAGTCCGGGTGGCAACCGGGACATTTCAAAAGTGATTCAGTCGTTTCCAGGAGTGGCCTCCACCCCGGCACAGCGAAATGATGTGATTGTACGAGGGGGCGGACCCAGCGAAAACACCTTTTACCTGGATGGAATTGAGATTCCCAACATCAACCACTTTGCCACACAGGGCGCCTCAGGGGGGCCCGCCGGAATTATCAATGCGGATTTCCTAAGGGAAGTGAACCTATATACAGGTGCTTTTCCTGCCAACAAAGGGAATGCGCTTAGTTCGGTTATTGACCTTTACCAGGTGGATGGCAATAAGGAGAAATTGAATTTCAGGGGCTCGGTAGGTGCTTCCGACCTGGCGCTTACAGTGAATGGGCCCATCGGCGAGAATACAACCTATATCGCGTCCTTCAGGCGCTCATACCTTCAGTTCCTATTTCAAGTAATAGGGCTTCCTTTTCTACCCAAATACAACGATTATCAAGTTAAAATCAAAACCAAGCTGAATGCCAAAAACGAGCTTTCTTTGATCAGCATCGGCTCCTACGATAATAACAACCTGAACCTGGAGGCAAATGAAACCGAAGAGCAACAGTTTATCCTGGGCTACCTTCCCGAGTCGTTCCAGTGGAGTTATGCCATTGGAGCAGTTCTCAAGCACTTCGGAGAAAATGGTTTTGACACCTGGGTCCTAAGTCGAAACTACCTCCACAATGAGTCTAACAAATACCAGGACAACATCAAACTGGATCCGAATTTACTCCTGGACTACAATTCAGACGAAATTGAAAATAAGTTTCGTTATGAGCACACATCCACCTATAAAGGGGGATTGCGTGTCAATTACGGAGCAAACTTCGAATATGCCAAATTCTTCGCCAAGACCTACAATAAAACCTTTGTGAACGGGGAACCTCTGACACTGGATACCGAATCTTTCCTGGACCTTTTCAGCTGGGGTGTATTTGGCCAGGTAAGTAAAGAAATGCTGGCCAAAAGGCTGGTGCTATCTTTCGGGCTTCGAGCCGATGCAAATAGCTATAATGACGACATGTCAAACCTGATTAATCAGCTTTCTCCAAGAGTATCAGCATCCTATCAGTTTGCATCTGGATGGTACCTGAACTTTAACACCGGTCGCTTTTACCAGTTGCCCGCATACACCAGCATGGGTTTTAAAAATACCGAAGGCATCCTGATCAATCAACCTGAACTAAAATACATACAGGCAGATCATATTGTGGCTGGTTTGGAGTGGTTGCCCGATAGTGAGAGTAAAGTAAGTGTGGAAGGCTTCTATAAGAAGTATAGCAACTACCCCTATTCACTGGTAGACTCTATCTCGTTGGCCAGTAAAGGGGCGGATTTTGGTCTGTTTGGTGCCGAACCCGTAAAGTCCATTGCCGAGGGCCGGGCTTATGGAGCAGAATTTCTCTATCGCAACAGGGACCTTTTCGGAACCAATCTGACCATCTCGTATACCCTGGTTCGAAGTGAAAGCCAGCCCACCAATTCCAACCTTGCAGACCTGGGATGGATTCCCACCACCTGGGACAATGTTCACCTGTTGAATATTTACGGATTCAGGCAATTTAAGGGGAACTGGCAAATTGGAGCGAAGTGGCGATTTGTGGGGGGCCAACCCTACACCCCCTATGATTACTATACTTCCTCACTGGTCGATTACTGGGATGTTACAGGTTTCCCTGCCTCAGACTTCAGCCAGTTTAACCAGTTAAGATTTGAGCCATTTCATCAACTGGATCTAAGGGTCGATAAAGAGTGGTTCCTCAAAAAAGTCACCATAAACGTCTATCTGGACATTCAGAATGTCTACAACTATAAAACCACAAGCAATACCTTCCTCATTCAGGAGTTGGATGACAATGGGAATCCCATCATTGAAAATCCTTCCGACCCGGCAGAGCTGCAACGCTACCAGATGAAGGAGCTTGCTTCCACCGCAGGAACCGTATTGCCTACCATTGGAGTAATCATTGAATTTTAAAAATTACGACCATGAGAAAAATTCTTCTGCTTATTTCAGTATCTATTGCCACTATGGCATGTACAACTAGCAAAGTACCGGCCGATGAAACTCCCGATCAATTCACCTCCAACCCAACAGGTGAAGGAACGGTTCTTGAAATCGAAATGCTGAGGGGGGAGGGTCACAACCACCCCTTGATGGCCATCTGGGTGGAGGACCTGGAGGGTCGGTTTGTTCAAACCTTATATGTAGCTGAATCCATTGGTAAGGGCATATTCGCTCATGGCGACGCTTCCAAAGGGTTTTGGATGCCTGGCGAAATTCAAAGACCAGCCGCCCTGCCCTACTGGTCACACAAGCGGGGCATTAAAAATGAAAAGGGCCTCTATCTGCCCACCCCCGCCAATCCGATTGTAGATGCTTATACCGGTCCCACACCCGACAAAAGCTTTATCCTGAATACCCGGTTGGATGAGCCGGGATTGGAGAGGTTTAAAGTGATGTTCGAGATCAACCAAACCTGGGACTGGAACGAATTCTGGACCAACAACAAGTTCCCGGACGATGAGGAGTATAAAACCTCCTGTCAGCCTGCTCTGGTCTACTCTATAGCCATTGATCTGGAAAATCCCAAGGAGGAGTATGTGATGGAAGCCATCGGACGCAGCCACCACTCCGGTGCCAATGGGGAGCTTTATGATGACCTCCAGACACTCACCACCGCCCTGCATATTGCCGAAGAGATTGTGGTTCGGGTTATGCAATAAGGGGTTAAGGTGACCGCTGATCTTTGGTTCTATTCGAAACTAAAATAACATAGGATTCTTGTCGAATAGTTGTAAATTGAAGTCTTAATTGATATGGCATCAGTGGAGGCTTAAAATCACAGTTTCAATTCACAACTACAGATTAAGTATCTAGTGAAACGATTCATAACAATTCTGCTGTTACTCATCTTGCACTTTTCCAGTGGGACCGTGATGCTATTGGCCCAGGAAAAGAATAAATTGCCCTTAAAAGACTCCCTTGATGGAGCCCTGGACCTGAGTTACTTCCTGGCCAGTGTTTATGGCTTCTTGCCATTTGCAATGCCCATAACCGAACCTGCCGTGGGTTATGGAGTAGCCGGTGGACCCATCTTTATTCATCGCGATCTGGAAGCCGTGAAGAGAGGTGATCCAGCTCCTCCGAGCTTTTCATTTGGGGGAGGTATGTACACAGAGAATGGCAGTTGGGCCTTGGCAGCTGGACATTCGGGAGTTTGGAAAAATGACCGCATACGTTACCTGGGAGCTGCAATTTACGGATCATTTAATCTGACCTATTATCCTGCTACCCGCCCCTTTGAATTTAAGTTCAACCTGACCACATTCTCTCTTGTTCAGCAGATCGCATTCCGGTTTGGAGAAATCAAACTGTTCGGAGGATTGCGTTACCAGTTTTCCGGTACAAATGTTGAATTTCAGGGTATTCTCGATATACCCGGGATCGATCCCTGGGAGTTCAAAAACAATCTTGGAGGATTGGGCCCCGTGCTATTTCTCGACTACAGGGATAATTCCTTCACTCCCAATAAAGGGGTTTTTGTGAAAACGGGCTATTCACATTTCGCCCCCTGGTTAGGGGGAGATGTCACCTATAATACCACATCCATCTACGGAATTTGGTATACCCATCCTTTACATTGGTTGGTAACTGGCTTAAGGGCCGAATTTCAAAATAGCTGGGGGGAAATCCCCTTCTTTGCCAAACCCTTTGTGAACCTCAGGGGAATTCCAGCTATGCGTTTTCAGGACTTTTATACCCTCACCTTTGAAACAGAGGAACGATTCGATCTTACTTCCAGGTGGAGCCTCACAGCATTTGCAGGACTGGCCAAGGCATTCAACCCGGAGAGTAGTTTTCAGGATTACGACTGGGTCTATAACTATGGAGCAGGATTCAGATATAAGCTAGCTCGCTTATTTGGCCTCTATTCTGGAGTAGATTTTGCGTGGGGTCCCGATAGCTGGGGATTCTACATCACATTCGGTCATGCCTGGAACCGACTTTGATTCATCTGTAACATTTCCTGTGGCCATTCGTCTTAATAGGTGTACGGAGTGTGCGAAAACGTACAGACCCGTCTCAAAAGTGAACACTTTATGATTTGAACAATTATACTTATATTGCTCTGAGTCTGAAAATTACATAATTTGGCATATCAATTGTTTCTTTAACTCCATCAATTAAAAAAAAACCATACTAATGATCAAAACTGTTGACCTGGTAAAAGTATTTCGCACAGACGAAGTCGAAACCACCGCACTGAATAATGTAAATATTGAAGTGAAAGATGGCGAATTTGTGGCCATTATGGGACCTTCAGGATGTGGGAAATCCACCCTATTGAATATCCTGGGGCTGCTGGATAATCCATCAGGTGGCTCCTATGTTTTTCATGAGTCAGAAGTGGCCAACCTCAAAGAGAAGGGAAGGACCAACCTCCGTAAAGGAAACATAGGATTTGTTTTCCAGAGTTTTAACCTGATCGACGAACTCACTGTATATGAAAACATCGAATTGCCATTGCTCTATTTGAAAATGAGCGGTTCTGAAAGGAAGAAAAAGGTCGAGACTGTCATGGAGCGCATGAAGATCAGTCACCGTAAGAATCACTTCCCACAGCAATTATCAGGAGGTCAGCAACAGCGTGTCGCCATTGCCCGTGCAGTGGTTACCAATCCAAAATTGATCCTTGCGGATGAGCCCACAGGAAACCTGGACTCTGCAAATGGTTCTGAGGTAATGGCACTGCTCACCGAGTTAAATGAGGACGGAACCACCATCGTAATGGTAACGCACTCACCCAGTGATGCTGAAAAGGCACACAGAATCATTCAGCTCTTTGACGGACACGTGGTGACAGAGAATATTCATAAAAAATTGTAACATCTGACCCACTTACATGAGAAATCTCATGTTTTTTGTGAAAAATATAACACAACTTTACTGTCACATTTAGGTTAACAAAAGGGTTAGATTAGGGCTTGAAAAGCTGTCCGCCAGGGCAGCTTTTCTTTTTTATGATTATTTGCATTTCTTCATAAACAATTATTAGTTATCTTCGTTACCTAATTCAGTATAACCAAAATAACGCCTGAACATGAAATATCTTAGAAGTACGCTTATTGCTGTTTTAACCCTGTTTCTGATCACCTCATGTGGCAATAAAAAGCAAGAGCCTAAATCAAATGAAGCATTTGATCTACAATCCTATATCAAGGCAGCAGAAGCTGTGGATCCCAACCTGAATAAAGTGGATCAGGTCTTTACCATATTGGACATGGTCAGGGCAGAATATTATGATGTTCTTACCAACGATCCCTACAGTGCCCACAGTTACAAAAGTTCATACCCCATTGCGGCTGCAAATCTTGGGATTTATATGACCGATATTATCTATCATTTTTATGGCGAGGCAGAGGAAACTATGTACCTGACCTTTCAAGCAGCACAGGAACTGGCTAAGCACCTGGGTATTGAATCTGATTTTGGCACATGGACCATAGAACAACTTGAAGGTTCCACAATTAACAGAGATACCATCACCGTGCTGTTTAATAACCTGCTGGTGGACAGCAAGAACTACACCTCCGAAAAGGAGACTGTTTTCGTTCATACAGCTTTCCTTACCGGATCCTTTATTGAGAAAGTTTATATTACAGGAAATCTACTGAAGCAAAAGATGCAGGCCGGAGAACTTACCAAAGAAGATGAAGGTGATATCAGGGAGCTTCTGGTGATCTATCTGAACCAGTTAAATCCTGCCACGGGAGTTCTTTATGATGCTTTTGTCAGGCAACAGGATCAACTGGAAGGATTGCTGGTACTGACCACTTTCCAAAAACTGGAGATGCTCTCCGATCAGCTCAAATTGGTAAAACCAGAGCTTATTGCTGCTCCTGTGACTGATATCGCTGCAAACCTGGACCTGAATAATACCTTTGAGCTGGTTTCAAACCTCAGGAACCTCCTGGTCTCAGCCTCCGAATAGGAATAGGCCATAGGAAATTTCAACAGTAAAACTCATTCAGCCACCTCCTTCCGAGGTGGCTTTTTTATTATATTTGGGGGCACCTATCCCCAATAATATGAATTTCCTCGGTAACCTTATCTGGCTTGTATTCGGCGGACTTGCCTCTGCCATAGGCTATTTCCTTGGAGGAGTGGCCATGATGGTCACCATCGTCGGAATCCCCTTTGGTTTTCAGATGATAAAAATAGGCTCATTATGCCTTTGGCCATTTGGCCGAACATTTCAGGTTGATAAGGGAGAACTTCCAGGATGCCTCTATACCCTTTTAAATATCCTCTGGCTGCTGATTGCCGGATTGTGGATTGCACTTATTCATATCATTTTTGGATTTTTATTATCTATTACCATCATCGGTATTCCATGGGGACTGCAACATTTCAAATTGGCCAGCTTTGCCATATCCCCCTTTGGAAGAAGAGTGGATATTGTGGGTTGAAAAGGCAGCATGTTTTTTCAGGTTCCCGATTAAACCTTATACTTAATTTCTTATCTAATGTTGAAGAGAATAGAATTTGATCAATTTTAAAATTCCTAAAACACCAGACAGGATGAGGCGTAATGCGCCATTCTCACTCTTTGTTAAAGTTTATATTCTACTGCTTAGCATCCTGGGTATCCCTGAACTTGTCTTTGGCGCCAAGGCATCGGATAAATTCATTTATACCATCCAATCAACCACCCAGGAGATCACCATCGACGGAGTGTTAGCGGAGTCCATCTGGAGTGAGCTGCCCGTGGTTTCAGATTTTTGGATGAGTTACCCTGTCGATGACCGGGCTGTGGAGAAAAGCTTACAGACCGAAGTCAGGGTCACCTCCGATGAGGACTACCTTTATATCAGCGCCGTTTGCTTCGGACCTGACAATTACGTAATCAAGACCCTGAAACGGGATGCCGAATTCTGGAATGGGGATGGATTTGGGGTGGTGATTGATCCGGTAAATGAAAAAACCAATGGGTTTACATTTGGGGTAAGTCCGGCCGGGGTCCAGACTGAATACCTGGTAACTGGTACTTCAGCTCGAAGAGAGGATCCCGAACCTGGTCAGGCACCCAGGGGCCTCAACCTGGCCTGGGATAACAAGTGGCTTTCAGAGGTTACAAGCTATCCGGACCACTGGATTGTAGAGATCGCCATTCCTTTCAAAACCCTTCGTTTTGAAGAATCCAAAACCCGGTGGGGAATCAACTTTTTCAGAAGAGATGCGCAATCCAACACCATCCATACCTGGGTACCGGTCCCCATTGAATTCAATGAAACCGACCTGGGTTATACAGGTGCACTTGACTGGGAGGTTCCCCCGAAAAAAACCAGCCGAAATTTTGCCTTTATTCCCTATGTGAAGGGGGTGGGAGCTAAAGATTTCGAAGCCAATACACCCGTGGATTATGATTTCCAGGCTGGATTGGATGCCAAAGTTCCCATCACATCTAGTCTGAACCTGGATGTGACTATCAATCCCGATTTTTCACAGGTAGAGGTGGACGAACAGGTGATCAATCTTACCCTTTTTGATGTCCGTCTTCCCGAAAAGCGCCTCTTCTTCCTGGAGAACAGCGATATATTTGAAGATTTCGGAATTCCCCCCATGAAACCATTTTTCTCCCGGAAGATTGGATTGGATGACGAAGGAAACCCCATCCCTATTCTCTACGGAGCCAGGTTAAGCGGAAATGCCACTAAAAACCTCAGGATGGGTGTGATGAACATGCAAACCATGGAGACAGAGCTCTTCCTTCCTCAGAACTACTCTGTGGTGGCTTTTCAACAGAAAGTACTGGCCCGGTCGGTAATTAAAGGTTTCATTCATAACCGCGATGCACTTCGAAGCGAAGAAGCAGATTACAACCGGAATATGGGACTGGAATTTCAGTATATGTCGGCCAACGGACGTTTCCGAACCTTTGGAGGAGGCTCCAAATCGTTCACCCCCAACCTGAAAAAGAAGGACTATTTCTACAATACGGGTATAGGGTATAACAATAAGAACATCAGTATCTATTCGAACCTGGCCGGACTTGGCAAAAATTACCGTGCCGATATGGGGTACATCAGGGGACAGGAGTACTACGATGCGGAAAGAGATACCTCCATCTTTATCGGTATGAATCACTGGTATACCACAGGGTCCTACACCCACTACCCCGAAAAGAGTGAAAAAATCCTCTCCCATGAGTTCAATGGAAGGTATATTTACGATAGCGATACCACCTTCTCCCTTCTGAATAGTGAGGCAGAAGTTGGGTATGCCCTGAAATTTACCTCCACCAGTCAGCTTAGCGTCTCCTACAACAACAATGTAATCAACTTGCTTTTCCCATTTACATTTATAAACGATGAACCCTTGCCTGCCGGGATATACAGATTCAATCAGGTAGCGCTTAAGTACCAATCCGATCAGAGAAGATTGTTCAGCGCCGTGGGAGGAGTGGCATTTGGCACCTTTTATAATGGTACGAGGGAGCAATATACCATGGGTGTTAAATACCGGGCACAACCCTGGGGGAACTTCTCTGTGAATTTCGAACAGAATAACCTGAAATTTCCAGAACCCTATGGGAAGGATAAGCTGCTGCTAATTGGTCCCCGTGTGGAGATTAACTTTTCCCGCTCCCTCTTCTGGACCACCTTTCTGCAATACAATACCCAGGACGACAATTTCAATATCAACAGCAGGTTCCAGTGGCGCTTCCAACCCATGTCGGACCTCTATATCGTCTATACCGACAACTATGCAGTGGAATTTTGGGGACCCAAACACCGGGCCCTTGTTATTAAGCTAAATTATTGGTTTAATTTATAACTTACGTCATGAGCCTGAAATCGTCCCTTCGAGTCCCTGTTATTTTGATCCTTATAGGAGTAAGCACTGCCTGCAAGAAACCCGAGTCTGTTCTTCTTGTGCTGGGCGGTCATGCGTATGATACTACCGAGTTTTTTGAGTCCTTTGGTTCCCTGAACGGAATTGATTTCGATACCGTATCCCATCCTGGCGCCATGAAAATGCTCGCCTCCGACCGGATATTAAACTATGATGTGGTGGTATTTTACGATTTTATCCCAAATATGGATCAAAGCGATTCCACCGTATTTTTACATTTGTCCAGTCTGGGAAAATCCATGCTATTCCTTCACCATTCCATCTGCAATTTTCAGCAGTGGGACGGATTTATGCATATGGTAGGAGGCCGCTACCATATGCCAGGATTTGGGACTGACACTTTGCTGCTTTCTGACTATAAACATGACATTGATCTTGAAATGCAAATTTCAGACTCCCACCATCCGGTAACTAAAGGGATCGAAGCTTTCACCATCAAAGATGAAGGTTATTCAAATATTGAGTACATGCCTGGAATTACGCCCTTGCTTGAAACTGATCATCCAGATTGTTCCCCAATTACAGGGTGGGTGAATTCTTATAATCGTTCTTCCATTGTATACCTCATGCTGGGCCATGACAAACAGGCCTATTCAAATGAGGCATTCAGAAAATTGTTGGAGAATTCCATACATTTCTTAGCTACAAAACCCACTATATAATTAGCAAATCTTTAAGACCAATTACAACTATGAAGCAAAAAAAATCTACAAAGAAAACGCCCAGCAGTCTTTCCAGGAGAGACTTTATCGGGAAAACTGCAGTGGCCACTGCAGCATTTACAATCATACCCCGCCATGTTCTGGGCGGACCTGGATTTACAGCCCCCAGTGATATGGTCAATGTGGCCGGAATAGGACTCGGAAACCAGGGAGGAAGCGATATTCAGAATATAGCCACACCCGATGTTCCCATTAAGCGCAAAATGGGACTGCCGGGTCTGAAATTTTACCGCTATCCGGGTATTACTCCCCCCAGGCCCACCAGCAGAAGAAGCGACAGCGCCAACCAGATGGGAGATGCAGGTGGTGATAAAACCTTCAAGCATGCCAACATTTATGCCCTTTGTGATGTAGATTCTGAGTATGCCGGTCATATCTTTGCAGGTTATCCCAAGGCCAAGGTTTATGACGATTTCCGCAAAATGATCGATAAAGAGAAGGACCTGGATGCAGTGGTCATCGGGACACCGGATCACACCCATGCCGTGATTGCATCCTATGCATTGAATGCGGGGAAACATGTTTTTGTGGAAAAGCCCATGGCCAAGACCATTCATGAGGTGCGATTCTTAAAAAAGTTGGCTGCAGAAAAAGGACTGGTCACCCAGATGGGAAACCAGGGACATAACATTGAAGGAACCATGCAGACTGTGGAGTGGATCCAGTCGGGAGCCATCGGTCCAGTGAGAGAAGTTCATATGTGGTCAAATCGTCCCGTATGGGCACAGGGGCCCCTGGAACGTCCTGCAGGAGTGGATGTTCCATCAAACCTGAATTATGATGTATGGCTGGGACCTGCTCCGGAGAAACCCTACAGCCCGGAAACCACTCACTTTGCCTGGAGGGGATTGTGGGACTATGGGACAGGGGCCATGGGAGATATGGGAGCTCATACATTTGACGCGCCCATCTGGGCCCTGAATCTGGGCATGCCCACTAAGATCCAGGCCACTACTTCTCCATACACCAACGATTACCTGCCACAGGCAGAGAATGTGATGTATGAGTTTGCTGCCAGGGGAGATATGCCCGCTGTGAAGGTGACCTGGAGTGATGGAGGAATTAAACCCTTCCGCCCGGCTGAACTGGAGGCGGACAGGAGCTTGCGGGAAGCCCTTTATATCGGTGACAAAGGCATGTTAATGCATGGCACCCACGGAGCCATGCCTGAGCTAATTCCGGAGGATCCCGGATTTACAGCACCGGAGAAATGGCTTAAGCGTCCAAGCAGTGTCTATGTGGACTTTATTGAGGCCATTAAGGAGGGACGTAAAGCAGCCAATGATTTTGAGATTTCTTCCAAACTGACCGAAATCATGTTGTTAACCAACATAGCCGTGGCTGCACAACAGGTGAACAAAACCCTGGAGTACGATGCCGAAAACATGAAAATAACCAACTGCGAGGAGGCCAACAACTACTTCCATTACGAGTATCGCAAAGGTTGGAAACTTTAATCATATAAATACGATTCAAATCAGATGAAGAACATAACAAAAAAATTCGGACTTACGGCAGCAGCCTTAAGTATTGCCCTGTTAACCAGCTCATTCACACCAGAAGTTGATGCTCCCTTCGAGGGGGCAGTGGCTGAAAATTGTAAGATCAACTCCAGGTATGGAGGAGTCCAGATAGGGGCCATTACCTATAGCTTTCGAAGCATCAGGGAAGTGGATGCAGTCATCCAGGCCTGCGTGGATGCCGGGCTCAGTTCGGTTGAACTAATGGGAACAGGAATTGAGGCCTACCTTGGGGCACCTCAGAACCCCCTCTCCTGGAGAAGAATGAGGGCTGATGATAAAACCGACCAGGAGAAAGCTGCCATGGCCAAATACCAGACAGAGATTAAAGAATGGCGCAACAATCCAGCTATCCTGGAAAAATATGTTGAACTCCGTAAGAAATTCAACGATGCCGGGGTAAATATCCATATCTATAAATGGGTGGCCGGAATGAGTGACGAAGAGCTGGACTATTCATTCAAGGTGGCAAAAACACTTGGTGCCATAGGAATTACCGCGGAAATCGGGGAGGAGAATTGCAAAATTATTGGCGCTGCTGCCGAAAGGGCAGGCATGGTAGCCATCTTCCACAACCATATGCAGTATGCCAAGGAAGACTTTGACGTGGATGCTTTGCTGGCTTTATCACCTGCCAACAGGCTCAATTTCGACATCGGTCACTACTATGGCTCTACAGGAAAAAATCCCGCCGAGTTTATTGAAAAGTACCACGATCAGATTGCCAGCATTCACCTGAAAGATAAAACAGGGGCTAGCAATGAAACGGTCAAAAATGCCAACCAGGTTTGGGGGCAGGGTGAAACCCCTGTTGCAGAAGTATTAAAGCTGATCCAGAAGAATCAGTGGCCCATATACTGCGATATAGAGCTTGAATACAAAATCGCACCCTGGTCAGATGCGGTAAAAGAAGTAAAGGTTTGCAGGGAGTTCGCCAGACAGATCCTGTTATAGAAGGTGGACTTAATTCTTACTACTGGAAAAGCTGGGGAACAAATTCGGAAAGATAGTTTCTCCAGTTTTTCCATATATGTCCGCCTTCACTCTCCCTGAAGGTAATGGGCATTTCCATGGCATCCAGCTTTTCCTTATATCCCAGCACATTCTTATAAAGAAAGTCCGTCTTCCCAATCCCGATCCAGTAAAGCTTATAGCCATTCTCCATCTGCAATTTCAGGGTCCCATCCAGTTCATCATAGACTTTGGGGGAGACCTCGTTGTGTGGAAGAATGGCCGGGGAAAATAGCCCTACATAGTCAAATGTATTGGGGTAGTACCTGGAAATATGCAGCGAATGGAATCCACCCATGGAGAGCCCGGCAATGGCCCTGGAGGATTTCTCAGCCTTTACCCTGTAGTTGGTTTCCACAAATCTTATGATATCCGGGAAGGTCTCTTCAAAGCTTCCATCCATAGTGCCAGGCACCATAAAAGCAGGCTTATAAAAACCGCGCGTGCCTTCGCCTGGTGCCGCATTCTGTGAAACATTTCCATTGGGCATCACCACAATCATGGGTTTTGCCTTCCCGGTGGCGATCAGATTATCCATAATCTGGGTGCTCCTTCCCAGCGAGATCCAGGCCTCTTCATCACCTCCTGCCCCATGTAAGAGATAGAGAACCGGGTAGGACTCATTGCCAGATTCATAACCAGGGGGCGTGTATATGGTGATCCTTCGCTCCTTCTCAAGACCTGGCGAGTTGTACCAGCGCCTGCTTACCGAACCGTGAGGTACCTCGTTGACCTTATAAAGGTCTGACTCCTTGCCCTCCACTAAAAAAATGTTGGTCAGGGTGGCAATATCCCGGGTGACAAAGGCATTGTTGGGATCCAGGGTTCTGAAGCCATCTATGGAAAAGGAATATCCATAAAGCTCAGGAGCCAGTATTTCGGTGGTATAGGTCCAGAGTCCTTTCTCGTCCTTCTCCATAAGAACCGAACCAGGCACCCAACCTTTGGGTGGCATCCAGTCCCCGGAAAGCATAACCTCCTCTGCATGAGGAGCTTTCACGCTGAAGGTCACCGTATGGTCTTCGTGGATCTCAGGAGAAGTTATATCCCCCCCTCCCCAGAGGGACTGTTGGGCTGTTGCTGTAATCATATGTAAGGTAAGGGCTGCGATAATCAGAAATCTATGGGTTTGCATTGTTACAAAATCTTTTAGGAATCTCTAATTCAAATATAGGCATTTCATTATCTTAGTAAGTATGAAGAAAGGGACTATTAAATGGGGTATGATAGGCACCGGTGATGTGACCGAACGAAAAAGTGCCCCGTCGTTTAATAAGATTAAAGGCTCTCAACTGGTTGCCGTGGGGAACCGAACCGCAAAAAAGGCAGAAGACTATGCCAGGCGGCATGGCATTCCCACATGGCACCACGATCCTTTTGATGTAATTTTCGATCCGGAGGTGGATATAGTCTACATTGCCACACCTCCCGGTTCGCATATGGAATATGCCCTGGAGGTGATCAAAGCTGGAAAACCTGTCTATTTGGAAAAGCCCATGGCCCGCACCTGGGATGAATGCAGCATAATTAATGAAGCGGCAGAAAAAAGGGGAATACCCGTTTATGTGGCCTACTACCGCAGATCACTGGATTACTTTAAAAAGGTAAAAGAGATCATTGACGGGGGTACACTGGGGAAAGTTCTTCACATTAACCTTCAGCAAAACTTCCCGGCAAGGGATGAAGATGGCCGGCCTGGACATCTTCCATGGCGTGTGATTCCTAAGGATTCAGGTGGAGGATATTTCCACGATATGGGTTGTCATGCACTTGATATTCTTTTCTATATGTTTGGTGATCCCATAGAAATAACGGGGAAAGCAAGCAACAGGGGTGGTCTGTACGCCCCAAATGATACCATTTCGGCTTCGCTCCTGTTCCCAGACAACCTGATGGCTACAGGCAGTTGGAGTTTTGTAACACCTGAAATCTATCAAAAGGACCAGGTGGAAGTGGTGGGTCAAAAGGGCAAAGTGGAATTTTCCATTTTTGGATTTAGTCCCATTCTTATTACCCTGGGAGATCAACCCGATTCCTTTGCCATCGTTCAGCCGGAGCACATTCAAATGCCTTTTATCCAATCTATTGTTTCAGAGATGAATGGAATAGGTAAATGTCCCTCAACCGGATTAACAGCTGCAGTTACCAGCAGGGCAATGGATATAATTTCCGGACGTTTTTGAACTTAGGATAAGGGTTGTTAATAACTACACCTTCTTTGTTTATTTTTTTCACGCTCAAATCAGGATTCCCCCCCCTACCCGGCTAGGATACCTGAGCGAAAAAACACAACTTTGTACTAGAAAACCCAGTTGTGTTATAGGGGTTTGGCGCAGTTCTTGTGTCTAAAGATGAAGGAGACCAGGTGCGAAGGATATTTCACAAAAAAAATTAAGCAGCTCACGCAGCCTTTTGAAAATTTGTCTGTCTTTATAGTAGAATTATGAGTAATACCCAGCAAAAATTGAACACACAGTACACCATCATATTAGGCGCCGAGGGCGAAATTGGAAGAGCCATGGCCAGGGAGATTGCGCGTAAGGGCTGCAACCTGATCCTCGTCTCCACCACCTCCATTGATCTACAGCGATTCGCCATTGGTTTGCAGTTGAAAGAGGAGGTGCAGGTCAATGCAGTGAAACTGGACCTTTCGGACAGGGAGGCCATTCAGGCATTTACAGAAAAACTCCGGGATCGCTTTGAGATTCGGGCCCTGATCAACAACATTACCTGCGACTGGTCGACAGCTTTTAACATGTGTATTTCAGAGCTGGCTACAGAAGATTTTCTGACTCGTTTTCGGGGTGCGGCCCTGGTCACATGGAGCCTGCTTCCACAGATGTCGAAGCTTTCCAGCGCATACATTCAGCACATCATCCCCTTCCCATTCCGAAAAGATCAATTCAGTCCGGTGATGCAGCAGTCTGTAAGTAAAATGTATGCCTTTTCCAGGGAGTTGAACGAAGAGCTAAAACATACAGGTGTGGCAGTGAGCATGGTGCATCCGGCCCCGCTAAAAAACATGATGACCCAGATGGAATACACCAATGGCATCTTTGAAGAGGAGATCCATACCCTTACTCCGGGTACCATTGCCATCAAGGCTGTAAACGGAATGCTTCGGGGCGATCGACTCATTATCCCCGGATTCTGGAACCGGGTTCAGTTTTTTCTCAATCGCCAGGCTACTAGCTGGTTCAGGTCCTCAGATGAGGCATTGGGATCCAGCCTCCAACCCTCTGTCTGACAGTTACAAGTCGCCAGTCATTAGTCTCACCATTCACCAGTCACTAATCACTATTCACCAGTCACTACTCACTATTCACCAGTCACTAATCACTAATCACTATTCACCAGTCACTAATCACTATTCGTACCTGAGCGACATTCCCGGGTTCAGGCGGCTTGCCCTGAAGGCATGGAAGCTTACCGTGGTCAGGGCAATGACAAAGGCCATTATACCTGCCACTAGAAAGATCCAGATCGGTATATCCACGCGGTAGGCAAAAGTCTCCAGCCAATTTTTCATGGCCAGCCAGGTCAGGGGCCAGGCAATCACATTGGCCAGAAGAACCCACTTGGTAAAATCCAGTGACAACAGCCTGAGAATGGAAGAGGTGGACGCCCCATTGGTCTTCCTGATTCCAATCTCTTTGGTTCTTCGCTCTGCCATAAAGGAAGCCAGACCAAAGAGTCCCAGGCAGGAGATAAATATGGCAATGCCTGCAAAAATATAGAGAAGGGCCCGGGTTTGCATTTCATTCCGGTAGATCCCTTCGTAATGGGCATCCAGGAATTCATATTCAAAGGGGATTTCCTGAATTTGTTCCTCCCATTTCTCCTGAAGTAGGGAGATGATTTTTTTCGTATCCGCACCGGAAAAGCGAACCCCGATATAAAGAGGTTCGATCCAATCCTGAACCGTCAGATGCATCAGGGCATGGGGACGGATCTCCATCTGCTTCGATTCCCAGTGATAATCCTTCACCACCCCGATCACTTCCATGGGCATAGATCTGTCGTTCCACAGGTAGCAGATATGTCCGATGGGATCCTCCTCAATACCGAACACTTTGACAGCGGTTTCATTCAGGATTACCTTGGCACTTTCAGCGCCATAATCCCTTGAGAATGTCCTCCCCTTGAGCAGTTCAAGTTCCATGGTCTCCATGTAGGTATCATCAATCATATTTGCATTGATGCTGAAACCATGATCCTCTCCTTCCACTCCATAGCCCCAGTTAATCAACTTGTCACCGGGAACAGAGAAGGAGGCTGTGGCCTGAATCACCTCCGGATACGCTCTGAGCTCCTCCTTAAAGGTCTCTGCATTCTCCAGGTAGTGGGCCTGTTTGATCAGGATTACCTGTTCCTTGTTAAACCCAAGGGACTCTTCCATGATCAGGTGCATCTGCTTCTGCACAATAAGGGTGGCCGCGATCAGGAAAATGGCCACTGAGAACTGGAATAAAACCAGGATGTTCCGGAACCAGCTTTTGCTCTGGCGAATCCCCTTAAATCCGAGTGAATCGGTAGCAGAAAAGGTACTCATGTACAAAGCAGGATAACTTCCCGAAACCAGTCCCACCAGGATGGCCAGACCAAGCAGTCCGGGAATGACCAGGAAATTATCCAGGTAGTGAATCTCTATCTCCCTGCCTGTGAAGTTCTGGTAGGACCCCATCAGGGACTCCACCAGGCCCATGGCCAGAATCAAGGCCAGGATACTCACAATAATGGCCTCAGCAAAAAACTGCTGCTTAAGCAATCCCTTGCTGGCACCATTGGTCTTTCTCACTCCGATCTCCCTGGCCCGTATGGACGAGCTGGCGGTGGTCAGATTCATGAAATTTATGCACGCCACCAGCAGTACCAGAAAGGCCACCACCCAGAATATCCGGATGTAGGAGAGGTTCCCATTGGGCTCAAACTCCCCATTCAGATCCGATCCCAGGTGAATCTCTCTGATATGTTGCAAGTGGAGATGCCAGAAGTTTTCATCATCAGCATACTCCCCATATGTTCCTTCAAACAGGTATTTATCTACAAATGCCGGGAGTTTAGCCTCAAGGTCTTCTTCGGGATAACCCGGATCAAGCCGCATGTAGGAAGCGTAATTATTGGCAAACCATTCCTGGCCATTGGCCGCACTGGGTGAAGAGATAAGAGATAATAGCATGTTAAAGTGAAAATGCGACTGTGCCGGCAGGTCCTTATACACTCCGGTAATGGTGTAGGGCACTGTGTCGCGGAGAATAATGGTCTGTCCCAGTGCCGGCTCCTCCCCAAAATATTTGAGGGCTGTACTCCGGTCGACCAGGGCCTGGTGTGGCTGGTTCAGGTTCTTTTCAGGGCTGCCCTCAATAAAGCTGAGGGTAAAAATATCTGTAAAGGATGAATCCACCCAGGCACTTTCCTCCTCGCTATAGAATTTATCACCGATTCTGATCGTTTCGGCCCCGTCAAGGACGCGGGTAAAGGCCCGGATTTCCGGAAATTCCTCATACATGGCTGCAGGCATGGGGGCCGGAGTGCCTGTCTGGTGGATCACAGTGCTTCCTATGCGGGCATCCACTTCTATGCGGTAGATATCTGCATAATGTTCGTTGTATTTATCAAAGTTGAGCTCATGGTTTACATAGAGCATGATCAATACAAAACAGGCAATGCCTATGGCCAGTCCTGTGATATTTAATATGGAAATCAGTAAGTGTTTTCTGATGTGACGGAAAGTAACCTTAAAATAGTGCTTAACCATGGTGCTTGAATTTCCCATTAGTATTCAATTGACGTGCCAATTTTTATAATAATCTCATTTTGTACTATTTACAGTATTTTATCTGCTTGAAAAAAGGCCAATTATGCTCGTTTTTAATGCAGTTGGGTGTTCGTTTTTGTCGCAGTTTGTTTGGTGTCTCTTAAAAGTATACATTCGTATTTGCACGGTCTGTCATGAATTCAAAGAAGATACTGATCATTGATGATGATCACGATGTGCTCCTCACTGCCCGAATGTTCCTCGAACAGCTGCCGCTTGATGTGACCGTCTTGTCCGACCCTGAAAAAATCATTCCGCTCATTGGCAAGGAGAATTTTGATGTGATCCTGCTGGATATGAATTTTCAAAGGGGGCGCACCGAAGGTATAGAAGGTTTAAGCTGGCTCCAGAGGATCAAAGAGGATGACCCCGCGGTAATCGTCATCCTGATGACGGCCTTTGGGGATGTGGATCTGGCCGTAAAGGGGATTAAGGCCGGTGCTTTTGACTTTATTCTGAAGCCCTGGCAAAATGCCAAACTCCATGCCACCATTCTTTCAGCACTTCAAATGAAGGAGACTCAGCAAAGGAGTGATAAGTTCGAAAATATGGCCAGGGCCCTTGGAGAGGATGATGAGTTTCCCTTTATGCAGATCCTGGGAACATCGGCAGTGATGGAGAAGCTGAAAAACACCATTCAGATTATAGCTCCAACCGACGCCAGTGTACTCATCCTGGGTGAAAACGGAACGGGAAAAGAGATGGTGGCCCGCGCCATTCACAGACACTCGGTTCGTCATAAAGAGACCTTTATGGGAGTGGATATGGGAGCGATTCCAGAAACCCTATTTGAGTCTGAACTCTTTGGTCATCAGGCAGGAGCCTTCACAGGTGCCATACAGGAAAAGCCCGGCCGCTTCGAGTTGGCCGAAGGGGGAACCCTGTTTCTGGATGAGATAGGAAATTTACCCGTAACCCTTCAGACCAAACTGCTGACGGTGCTGGAGCAGAGAGTCATTCACCGCATTGGATCGGGAAAACAGATTCCCATCAATATCCGCTTGATCTCCGCCACAAACCAGCCTGTATTACAGATGGTTGAAATGGGAACTTTCAGGCAGGATCTGCTATATCGGCTCAATACCATTGAACTTCTTATTCCTCCCCTTCGGGAACGCAAAGACGATATACCTTTACTGGCCAATCATTTCCTTGAGGAAGCTTCAAGAAAGTATGGAAAACCGGGAATGGAAATCAGCAAAAAAAGCGTGAAGCAGCTCCAACAGTACAACTGGCCCGGAAATGTCAGGGAGTTACAAAATACCCTGGCCAGGGCCGTAATTATGAGTGATGATAAGCAGGTGAAATTTAACCTGTTGGGATCCACGGGGAGTGAGCTCTCTGCTCCACCTTCCCTCAATATAGAAGACAATGAGAAGCTCCTGATTAGAAAAGCCCTGCTCACCAACCAGGGGAATGTGACAAGAGCGGCCTTTGACCTGGGTCTCGATCGCAATGCACTTTACCGGAGAATGAAAAAGTATGGTATTTAATAAATACATAGTTCGGATTTCCATCCGGCTGATCCTGATTTTTGCAGCCATGCTGGCACTGGCTCTTGCCATAGGCCAGGAGGCCAGGTTATTCTCTGTGCTGGGTCTCTTGCTGATCCTGTTGTTCCTCATAGGTGAATTGTTTCGAACCATCTCCCGGACCAACCGGATCGTAGAGTCGGTTTTGGAGTCCATTCGTTTTGGAGATTTCAACAAAACCATCCACGACAGGGCAGCAGGAATGGGTTTTGAGGGATTGGCCGATTCGGCTCAGTCGATTATTCGAGCCATTGCCTCAGCAAAAATTGAAAAAGAGACACAGTACCAGTATTTACAAACCATTCTCGAACACATCCATACTTCAGTGCTGACCCTGGATGAGGCTCATGAGCCTGAGCTGGTTAATCCCCTGGCCCTGAACACCCTCGGTCTGTATAACACCCGTAAACCTACCTGGGAAGAGATTGAGAAATTTTCACCCCGTTTTGCAGAAGCCATTCTTGCCATGGGTGAAACTGGTAGAGACATGATCCAATTGTCAAGCACCCCTGCTGGCAAACAACTGCTGGTTCTGGTCAACAGTGTGAAAATTGGAGGCAAACCCGTAAAGATTATCACCTTCCAGGACATTGAACCTGAAATTGAACAGAAGGAGATGGAATCGTGGCAGACCATCAGCCGGATTATGGCCCATGAGATCATGAACAGCCTGACTCCCCTCTCTTCCTTAACCGAAACCGGGATTATGCTCCTGGAGGAGGAAGGTCGGCCAAAAAACGTATCAGCCCTGTCCCAAAAAACCATTGAGAACCTTTATACTGCTCTGAAAACCATATCCAGCAGGAACCTGGCCCTCACACAGTTTATCGGTAATTACAGGCAGCTCTCCAGATTACCCATGCCCCAGAAAAAGGAGATCAGGGTGACAAAGTTGCTGGCCGAAATTGAGGAGCTCTATAGAGAGCCGTGTGCAAGAAAAGGAATCGCATTTACCTACCATCCCGGTCCGGATAAACTCTCGATCCAGGCAGATGATTCCCAGGTTATACAGGTACTGATCAACCTGGTGAAAAATGCCGCTGAAGCCCTTGAGGGCCATCCTGATCCCAGGCTAAACCTGCATGTAAAGAGAATCCTGAATCAGGTATCCATAGAGATCACTGACAATGGAACCGGGATTCCGGATGAGGTTCTCAAAAAGATCTTTGTCCCCTTTTACTCCACCAAACCCTCCGGCTCTGGCATTGGATTAAGTCTCTCCCGGCAGATTATCCGAAACCATGGGGGACAGATTTCTGTCCAATCGAAAGAAGGTGAAGGGACCACCTTCAAGGTGGCCCTTCCTGTGAAGTGATCATATTTGTAGTTGCATGCCATTCTTTGTACCTTTTCTCGCTCAAATTTCCATGCATATGAACAACCTCAACCTCGTTCTTCAAAAGATCTTTAAAGAGACCACGGAGACCCTTCTGAATCCAAAAGCTTACTTTTTTTCCATGTCTTTGGATGGTGGCTATGCTGAACCTGTAATCAAAGCAGCCATCTATGGGATCGTGGCCGGTCTTTTTTCTCTTATATGGAGCGTGCTTGGCATGTCGGCCTTAGGTGGGGGTGGGGCCCTGGGAGGTGTTGCCGGATTGGCGTCTCTGTTCTGGTCAGTGCTGGGAGCAGTGGCAGCGGTATTTATTGGCGGAGCTGTTATGTTTATCATCTCATCTGCATGCGGTGGGAATAACAATTTTGAGGCCAATCTCAGGGTAGCTTCGTCACTCATGGCAGTTTATCCCATCAACGCTTTTCTATCTTTCACATACGGAATCAGTTTCGCCCTGGGAGGGATTGTGGGCCTGGTCATGAGCCTCTTCTCTGTTTACCTGGTCTACCATGCTGCCATTGAGGCCCTGAAAGGCAGAGAGTCCTCGGTAAAAATTGCAGCCATCGTTCTGGTGGTGTTCGCCCTCATTGGTTTTTACGGAGGAAAAGAATTAAATAAAACCCTGGAGGACTATTCCAATACATACCCCGAGGAACAAGTTTACTAATGAAAGTACGTTTATTTTTTGCTCTGATCTTTTTGATACTCACTGCTGGCTCACTTTCCTATGCAGCTCCGCTGAAACCGCGACTGCTTGTACTGACCGACATTTCTACCTGGGAACCTGATGACCACGAATCACTAATACGTCTGTTGGTACACGCCGATATGTTTGAAATTGAGGGAATTGTAATTACAACAGGCTGGAGTATATCAAACCTTAATGATGTACTGCATTTTAAAGATATCGCCACAGGAGTGATCGATGCTTACGACAAGGATTTACCCAACCTGCTGAAACGCTCAAATCAAAGCGGATTTCCACAGGATAAGGGACAACAGGAAATTGGATATTGGCCGAGCGCTCAATATTTGAAAGATCGTACCCTGTATGGCAGTATGCGGAGGGGAAAGGATTTCATTGGCGAAGGAAATAACTCGGATGGAAGTGATCTTATTATACAACTGGCTGATGAGGATGATGAACGCCCCCTTTGGGTAACCTTTTGGGGAGGAGGCAACACACTAGCCCAATCAATATGGCAGGTACAGCAGACCAGAAGCAAATCAGAACTTAAGACATTCTTGAATAAAATCCGTGCTTACGCCATCACAGATCAGGACAGGGAACAAAAAACCAGTTTTGATATCAGTTCTCATCAATGGATGCGTCAAGAATTTTCAGAGGATCTGTTATTTATCTGGGATGAATGTGCCTGGAAATTTCAGAATGGTACCGGGAAGGCCAAATGGTCTGAGTATGAAACTCATATTCAAAATCATGGAAACCTTGGCAGTCAGTATCCAAAATACGTCTGGGGGGTTGAAGGGGACACACCCGCCTTTTTACATGTTATGCCTAACGGACTCAATAATCCTGACATTCCCAATCAGGCTGGTTGGGGTGGATATTTTGAATGGGGTAAAGGACCCGACAACGATGCTTATTCATATGTAAACAATTCATCAAGCGTATATAACACCTGCAGGGCTTATGAGGCCCATTTTTATCCTGCTACATTCAATAATTTTGCAGCCCGAATGGACTGGGCAAAAGAGGGACGTGGAAACCGAAATCCGATGGTGGTAATCAATGAAAACACCGGTATTGATATCATTACAAAAACACCACAGCCAGGGGCTTACGTTGTCCTTGATGCATCTGCCAGCACCGACCCCGATGGAGATTCTCTGACATTTAATTGGTGGATATTATCCGAAGCAGGTACTTATGCTCAGGATGTAATTATCTCCAACAATAAGACGAGTCGTGTAGAGGTACATATACCATCCAATTCGGCAGGAAAGACCTTTCATGTGATATGTGAGCTTACCGATAACGGGACACATGAGCTTAGCGCTTATCGAAGAATCATCTTTGAACCCAAGACCCCATGAGAACAAGCCTTCTGATTAAAATAATGATCAAAAAAGTAACAATCCTATTGTGTATCAATCTGTATGACTAATGCCAGTGCTCAGACAGGGCAGGGTTATGAGCTCTGGTTGGGATATTTGAAAATCGAAGATGCCGAAACCCTGGAGAAGTATCGCAACGCCACTCAATCGATCTATTTTGAGAATGAGGGAGACATTCTGGAAGCGGCCCAAAAAGAGGCAGACAGGGGATTAGAAAGCATGCTGGATCAGGCTCCCGCTTTTACAGAAACCTTTGAACGCTCTAATACGATGGTGGTGGCAAAGAGATCGAAGCTTGAAAAAACCATACGGCTTGCTCTAACTTCAGATATGGACCATTTGGGGAAAGAGGGTTTTGTCATTGAAAAAATCAGAATCAAAGAGAGAGCATTGATCGTCATTACTGCCCATGATGATGTGGGGATATTGTACGGTACTTTTAGATTCCTTCAGTTGATGCAAACCCATCAGACTTTAGATGATTTAAGGCTTTCAGACGCTCCAAAAATTGATCTGCGTTTGCTAAATCACTGGGATAACCTGGATCGCACCATCGAAAGGGGTTATGCGGGTTTTTCGCTTTGGAATTGGCAAAAACTGCCAGAATATATTGATCAGCGGTATATAGATTATGCCCGTGCCAACGCCTCCATAGGAATCAATGGAACGGTTCTGACCAATGTAAATGCCAATGCCTTGGTACTGACTACCATGTATTTGGAAAAAGTAGCAGCTTTGGCAAATACTTTCAGACCCTATGGGATGGCCTGGCGCTGAAATATCAAAAAGGGATAGACCAGGTAAAAGAGATGCTCACAGCCTGGGAAAACGCCAAACCCTATATCTCTGACAGTCAATATAGGGAGGTCTGTATGCTGCTGGATATTCAGCTTGCTGAAGCCAAATGGTGGAAGGATGCCTGTCTCCTATACTTCCAGACCTATTCAAAAAAGGAACTCCCGGATGATGTAGATATGCCCATGAATAATTTGAAGTATTACCAATCTCTGAAGTTCCCTTTTGCACCAGGAATCAGGCCCCAATGGGATTGATGAGTGAACAAAATCACTGCAGATATGAACCTGAAAAAGCAGGGAAAGTGATCAGGCATTTGAACAGGGATCAAACACATCAGGGCCGCCCATTCGGATCTTTAGGGAGATTATATATTCCAGCAATTTGAGCTATATAACTATGAGTAAAAAAATTCTCATTCTTGGCAGGCTACAAGCCTTCATTCTGCAAGGATCCTGTCAAACTCCGCCTGATCCAGTTTGAGGGGTTCATACTCCACCTCATAAAGACGCAGTACCCTCACAAAAGCCCTCAGGTGATTTTCTGAGGCATTGCAAAGGTTTCCGTAGACCCTTACCACATCCTCATGGGTGGCATGCTCCTCCAGTTCGGTCTGCAGATCAATGATATCCACCTCCTCAATCAGTGCCCCCACCTTTAATGCTTCTGATTTGCCTGCACTGCCCTGACTGATAAGCTCGTTGTAAAGCTCCTGCAACTCTTCGTTCTGAAAAACTCCCGGGGGATTTTCCCCCACCGGATCTTCCAGCTCGTAGGTATCAATCAGATACTTGATGGCATCCATATGGGCCTGTTCACTCTTTGAAATATTTAAGAAAGGCCTCAAAGGAAAGAGCTCATATAGATAGAGGTAAACATCTCGCGCCAGCTTCTCTTCCTCCCGCATAAAGAGGATTCCACTGATTTCATCTTCTGTGAGTTCTTGCGACTGCAGTGCCAATTCTTCGGGATTATTGTCGGGTGCAAGGCCTTCATCCAAACCGGAGAGATCGGTGCATTGCGTGATCGCCAGAGAGAGTCCAATAAGTATAATCATTAAGGGTGTGGTTTTTCTGTATGTCGTTTTCATGTCTGTCTGTTTTAAGAATGATTTGATGATACAAATATGGCAAGTTACAAGAGGCAGGTCGTTACAAAATACCGGGAAAATTTTATGAAATCACACCCTAGTAGAGCCTGTCGATGGGTTGTTTGGAGGAGCGGTCGCTCTCCTTATATTCACTCACTGTCATACCGGTGGTATTTTTAAACTGGTTGGACAGGTACTGCACACTGCTGTAATCCATCATAAATGCGATCTCGCTCAAAGTAAACTCATCCTGGTCGATCAACTCCTTGATCCGCTCGATCTTATTAAGAATGATGTATTTTTCCAGTGTAATGTGTTCATGGGTGGAGAATATGCGGGAGAGGTAGGTATAGGACAATCCGGTTTTCTCCACCAGGTATTCCGACTTTCTGACCATGGAATCCATATTATTCATGTGATGGATCAACTCAATGACAGCCAGTTTGATCTCTTCCACCAGCCTGTTCTCACGCGATTCGATCAGATCCGTTCCCAGCTCCAGCAACACACTCCTGATTCCATCCTGGGAAAGTATAGTTTCATCGTAACTGAGTTTGGCTTTCCCAAGCATAATCTCCTCCACCACATAGCCGGCCTTTTCCAGTTCCTGCCTGATTACCCGGAGGCAACACAAGCACACCATGTTTTTAATATAGACGGTGGTAGTTTTCAAACAGATCAGATTAAATTACGTATGACCAAGGATATAACCCCATAAAATACAGTTTTGATAAGGAATTCCATAACATTTTCACAAAAAAGTATAATACCCAATAGAAAGGGATTCCCTTACTTTACGTTGTAATTTTAGAATAACTGGCTATGATGCAAATAAAAAAGAACATCGCCCTGAGCAATACCGGATTTGTCTTTAATCCCACCACTGGTGATTCCTACACCATCAACCAGGTGGGTCAGGAGATCCTGGGATACCTGGGCGATAACAAATCGGTGGATGAAATCACCTCCCTGATGACTTCCTCATATGATATTGATACTGCAAGTTTCGAGAAGTATTTTTTCGACTTTATCAGTATGCTGAGACAATTTGAACTCCTGGATGAAACCTATGAAAAGTAAGATTACAATTGCCATTACGGGATTGAATAACACCGACAATCCGGGACCTGGAGTTCCGGTCATCCGGGGGATTCGCGAATCTGAAGCATTTGATCCGCGCATCATCGGATTGGCCTATGAAAACCTGGAACCCGGTATTTATATGGATCAGATGGTAGACAAGACTTACCAGGTACCCTATCCGTCGGAAGGCTCTGATGTACTGGTAAACCGGATCCTTGCCATCCATAAGAAAGATCCCATTGATGTATTAATTCCCAATTTTGATGCAGAACTATACGCCTTTATGCGTTCGGAAAAACTACTTGAAGAAGCAGGAATCCTTACCTTCCTCCCTACCCTGGAGCAGTTTGAAGAGCGGCACAAAACCAACCTGCCCGATTTTGGAAAGAAGTACGGACTTTCGGTTCCATTCAGCAAACCCATCTCCCGAATCGGAGAGATTGAGAAACTGAAGGAAAAGTTTGAATATCCTGTAATGGTCAAAGGCAAGTTTTACGATGCTTACCTGGCCTATAATGAGGAGCAGGTAAGAATGAACTTCAATAAGATCAGCGCCAAATGGGGCCTTCCGGTCATTGTTCAGGAATTTATCAAAGGAACCGAAGTGAATGTGGTGGCCCTGGGCGATGGCAAAGGAAACACGGTGGGAGCCGTTCCCATGCGTAAGCAATACATCACCGATAAAGGGAAAGCCTGGTCGGGAATTACCCTGGATGATCCCAAGCTACTGGAGCTGACCCATCGCATTATCAAAGCCATGAAATGGCGGGGAGGCATGGAGTTGGAAATTGTAAAGTCGCACAAAAATGAGCTCTATATCATCGAAATTAATCCCCGTATCCCAGCCTGGGTTTACCTGGCTGTGGGAGCCGGTCAGAATTTGCCGGACGCACTGGTAAAACTTGCACTGGGGATGGAGGTTCAGCCCTTCACATCCTACGAGGTTGGAAAGATGTTTATCCGTTATTCTTACGACCTGATTACAAATGTTAAAGAATTTGAAAAACTCTCCACTCTGGGAGAATTATAAGATATCGCCATGGAAAAGAAACCCTTTGAAAGACCGTTTATAAAAAAGTTGCAGGCCGGAATGCCCAGCAAATTTGGGATGAAATCCCAGGCCGAACCCATTACCCATATTGACAATGTACCCGTACCCGAATTATTGGCAGAGCACGGATCGCCCCTCTATGTTATATCAGAGCAGACCATCAGGGAAAAGTATAAGCAAACCCGACACGCCTTTACCACTCGCTATCCCAAAGTGCAGTTCGCCTGGTCCTATAAGACCAACTACCTGGATGCGGTATGCCGGGTTTTTCACCAGGAAGGATCCTGGGCCGAGGTGGTCTCCGGTTTTGAATATGACAAAGCCGTCCAGAATGGGGTAAAGGGCAGCCAGATTATTTTCAATGGACCTGATAAAACCGATGAAGATTTAAAAAAAGCCATCGAAAATGACTCCCTGATCCATATTGACCATTTCGACGAGATGTACTCCATCATCGCCATATCTGAGAATTCGGGGAAGCGCCCCAAGGTGGCCATTCGGGTGAATATGGACACCGGGGTTTACCCCATGTGGGACCGCTTTGGTTTCAATTATGAAAACGGAGATGCCTGGGATGCCATCAACCGGATCATGATCAATAAGAAAATGGACCTGGTGGGATTACATACCCACATTGGCACCTACATGCTTACCTCCAATGCCTATAAAGTGGCTGCCGGTAAACTGGCCGACCTTGCCTTTGGCATCGAACGAAAATATGGTGTGAATATCAAGTACATCGATGTGGGAGGTGGTTTTGCTTCCCGCAACACCCTGAAAGGGGCCTATTATCCCGGTTCCGATACAGTACCTTCTATGGAAGAGTATGCGGAGGCCATCTCCTCGGCCATTCTGAACTCCGAGCTGAACCCCAGGAACCTGCCCACCCTGATTCTGGAGACTGGCAGGGCCCTTATTGATGATGCAGGCTTTCTGCTGGGTACGGTGATTGCCAACAAGCGACTATCCAATGGCAACAGAGCCACCATTGTGGATGTGGGCATTAACCTGCTCTTTACCTCCTTCTGGTATGAGCATGAGGTTTACCCTGCTGCACCGGTCTCGGAACATATGGAGGAGACCACCATTTATGGTCCTCTCTGTATGAACATTGATGTGATCAGGGAGGCCATTGCTTTTCCCCTCTTAAAAAAGGGAGATCAGTTTGTGATCAAACGAATCGGGGCATACAACATGACCCAGTGGATGCAGTTTATTACCCTGCGACCCAATGTGGTGCTTATCGGGCTGGATGGAAAGGTCCATGTGATCCGAAAGAGGGAGAATATGGAACTGATCCGCCAGCAGGAAGTAGTTCCCGACCACCTGAAATAATGAAGATCAGCAGCGACACCAAACTATTTCTAAGAGCCATTCCCAATAGTTATGGGCAGGTGTTCTTTTCGGATCAACGCTTATTCGCAGGGATCCTGATGGTCATTACCTTCTTTGATTTCTACGCGGGACTGCTGGGTTTCCTCTCTGTGGTGGTGACCAACCTGGGTGGTTTCTTGCTGGGTTTTGACAAAAAAACCATCTCAAAGGGAGTATTTGGGTTCAATAGTTTGCTGGTGGGACTGGGACTGGGAATCTATTTTGAACCCGACGGCTACCTGCTGCTTGTGGTTTTTTTGGGCGCCATACTTACCCTGCTTATCGCTGTTTCGCTGCAGGGAGTCATCGGGAAATATGCCTTGCCCTTTCTCTCCATTCCTTTTTTGCTCTCCATCTGGATTCTGACCCTGGCCACCAAAGAGTTTACAGCCCTGGGGATCAGCGAAAGGGGGATCTATACCTTTAATGATCTCTATACCATCGGAGGAGATCCCCTGGTAAGGATCTATGAATGGTGGAACGAATTAAATCTGCCCAAATCACTCAGGGTCTATTTCATCTCCCTGGGTGCCATCCTGTTTCAATACAACCTGCTTTCCGGAATCCTGCTTTCATTGGGCCTGTTGCTGTTTTCGAGAATCTCCTTCTCCCTTTCGCTCATTGGATTTTATACTGCCTACCTCTTTTACGAAGTTATTGGAGCCGATATTTCGGAATTAAGCTACAGCTACATTGGATTTAACTACATCCTCACCTCCATTGCAGTCGGAGGCTTTTTTATCATTCCCTCAAAGCGCTCCTACCTGTGGGTAATTCTGCTGATTCCCATTGTGGCCATGATTACCATCAGCCTTTCCAGGGTATTTACCATTTTCAGCCTTCCCATCTACTCCCTTCCCTTTAACCTGGTGGTATTGCTGTTTCTCTATGCCTTAAAATTCAGAATCAAACCTTCTACAACGCTCTCAGAGGTTGTGATTCAACACAACTCGCCAGAAAAAAACCTCTATGCCTTTCACAACGATGTGGTCCGATTCAGGCATCACGATGGCATTGCCATCAAACTTCCCTTTCTGGGGACCTGGTCTGTCTCACAGTCACACGATGGGGAGTACACCCATCAAAATGAGTTCCGGCATGCATGGGACTTTGTCATCACAGATACAGAAGAAAAACAGTACATGGGAAGCGGAGACTATCCAAGCGACTACTTCTGTTACGACAAAAGGGTTCTGGCACCAGCCGATGGGACCATCGAATTGGTGGTGGATCACATCCCCGACAATGTGGTGGGTGAGGTGAATCTGAAAGATAACTGGGGCAATACGTTGATTATCAAGCATGAAGATCACCTCTACTCCTCCATGAGTCACCTGAAGGAAGGATCCATCAAGGTGAAGGAGGGAGACCAGGTCAAGGAGGGTGATGAGATTGGCAGGTGTGGAAACTCGGGGCGTTCCCCCTATCCCCACCTCCACTTTCAGGTTCAGGAGACCCCCTATATTGGCTCAATCACCAAAGAGTACCCCATCTCTTATCACATTCAACATGCACCGGAAGGCTTTAAGCTGAAATCTTTTGCCTATCCGGCAAAAAATGACCTGGTCTCCAATATCGAAAGAAATGACCTGCTCTATCAAGCCTTTCATTTTATCCCCGGAAAGCATTATCACTTTCAGGTAACAAAGAATGGGGAAACCCTTGATTCCTCCTGGGAGGTCAATACAGATCCCTACAACAATACTTACATCAAATGCCATGAAAGCGGAGCCATGGCCTACTTCCATAACGATGGAAACATGATGTATTTTACCCACTATAGCGGAAACAAAAAGTGCATGCTCTACTACTTCTTTATGTCGGCATTCCAGGTTCAACTGGGATTTTACCAGGACCTGCTTATCAAGGACCGCTTTCCTCTTAACCTCATTTTCAGTCAGCCTCTCCTGGGGCTGCAGGATGTGGTCGCCCCCTTCTGGAAATTCCTGCACTCGGAGTACCAATGCTCATACGCCTGGATCGATAACGACATGGCGCCCTCAGAAATAAAACTGATCTCCTCGGCAAAAAACAGAATGGGAGGAAAAACCCTTCAGAAGTTTGACTTTACCCTTCACATCAATGAGAAAGGAATCCATAGAATGATCGTAGATTCTAAACACCTCCAACTGGAAGCCCTATGTACCGACTGATCGCTGCCATAGGGTGCTCTCTTCTGCTGCTTTCCGGCTCCTTCGGCCAGGAAAAAGCAGATTTTAAAACCATTAACGAAGAGACCTACAGACTCTATACCCAGCAGAAATGGGACAGCCTGATTCTCCTGGATAAGCAGGATGTAGTGCTTGAGGTGGACTACTTTTACCTCAGGATGAGGTTGGGAATTGCCTGGTACAGCATCAAAAACTACCGAAAGGCCGCCAGCCACTTCTCCAAAGCATTGGAGTTTAACCAGGGAGATCCGGTGGCCCTGGAATACCTCTATTTTTCCAGGCTATTCGCGGGTCAATCGGCCCAGGCTGCCCTGGTCAGAGAGGAGTTTAAGGGTGCTCTGGCCCAAAAGATGCCGCCTCAGAAGGGAAAGTTCTTTGACCGAATCACCGCAGAATATCTCTACCATTGGGGGACCGATAAACCCCTTTACGACCAAATGGAGGATGTAATTCGCTTTGAGGAAGTCGGAGCCCAATCCCTCACCCACCAATACTCCAACGCATCTCTATCCCTGGTCAACCGGCTGGCACCAGGAGTGAGTCTGCACCACAGTTACACCTATCTCTCCAAATCCAATCAATATGCTTACTCAAATGGAAGTGGAGGATTCTTCATGGGTGAACAAGAGGTCATCCAGAATCAGTACTATATCTCTCCCAGAATCACCGCCCCATCGGGTGGCACCTTCTCACCCATGTTCCACCTGCTGGGGATACGCTACCAGATACCCTCCGTGGCCCAACCCGGATATCAGGGAGGATCCAACCAGTCCTCAGTAGCCTATGTGAAGGAGACCGATTTTGCCGCCGGATTGGGATATCTAAAGGGGCTGGGCAGGGTAGATCTTCACCTGGGGGGATGGTACAGTCAACTGAATATGGGAAACCAGCTCCAGGGCAGGTTTGGTCTCAATTGGTTTCCTAAAGGCAATCTGAATCTCTATGCAGGAGGATTTATCAATGGCCAGTATGAATTCAGTGAGGGCCGGGAGGGAATGATCCGGATCGTTCCGGAGCTTCTGTTCGGATTTGCCATTGCCGAGAAAGTATGGATTGATCTGAATGCAAGCCTGGGAGAAATAACCAACTACCTGGAAGGCAATGGGATGATCGTTTACAACAGTTTTTCGGAAGTGATTCACAAAAAAATTAAATGTTCGCTGGTTTTTCCCTTCACTGAAAAGGGATCCAGCTTCTATGTGGGTGGAATATGGAGTGCCCACTCCAGCGAGTTCTACGCCATCGAACCTGTTTTTACAGAGTTGACAAATACAATTTCATACAATGCATATTCAATTTATGGAGGATTATCATGGAAATTTTAAATAAGGGATTGAAGATACTGTTGCTTTGTTTATGGATCCCTGGTGGGGTGGTCTCTGGCCAGAATTTTAAAGAGATCCGGGATGCCTTTCAGCAGAGCTATATCAAGGAAGCCACCGGTGAAATCACCGGATCCATCAACAGCCTGAAAGAGGTGTACGATGAAAAATCATACGAACTCAACCTTCGGCTGGGATGGCTAAGCTACCAGGCGGGCAGTTTTACCGAATCCATTGCTTACTACAACAAAGCCATCTCGCTGATGCCCTATGCCATTGAGCCACGTTTCGGGGTGGTCTACCCCGGAGCGGCCATGGGCAACTGGTCCATGGTGACAAAACAGTACGAGAAGATTCTTGAGATAAGTCCCAATAACTCCATTGCCATGCACCGCCTGGGTCTGATTCTTTATGGCAAGGAGGATTTTGAGGAGGCTAAAAAGTACTTTGAAAAAGTAGTGAACCTCTACCCATTTGATTATGATGGGCTGACCATGCTTGCATGGTCCTACTTCAAGCTAAATAATTTTCGTGAAGCAAAGGTGCTCTTTCAGAAAGCCCTGCTGCATACCCCCACGGGATCCTCGGCCATGGAGGGTCTGGATCTCCTGGAGGTCCCTTAAGGATTGCCTGAAAGGTATCCACTAAGCTTTGCGTTTTGTTTAACCCTCAAAACAAAAAAAACCATGAAAGCACACATTCTTACCATTTCGCTCATGTTAGCGGGCATAAGCCTGATGGCGCAGCCCGTCTTTGAAAAGACCTATTCAGAATCAGCGAATATTTCCTACCTGGAGAGCAAAGGCCAGGTCTACTATACCATGGATGTGATCAACAAACAATGTCTTCTTTACAACATGGATCATTCCCTCTATAAATCCATTTCACTTCCCACACCCGAAGGATACTATTTGGCTGATATACAATATGTTTCCGAAAATCTATTTAACAGTGACGAGCTGGTGGAACTGGTCTATATCTATTCAAAATATGTACCCACAACGGGTTCCTACTACTACACCTTTGAAACAAAACTGATCAATGAAAATGGAACCGTGCTTGAAACTTTTCCCGGAGCAGGTCTTACGAGTGTGATCGAGACCATCGAAAATGGCAAGAAATTCCTGGTGTATGAATACAACTATTCGGTAATTCCTTATAGAACATATACCCACGTATACAGCCTTCCTGAGTCGAGCACCAAATCCTCAGAATTTTTTGGCACCGATCCTGCTTTGGGCCATCCCTACCCAAATCCGGCAAACCACCAGGTACATATCCCAGTGGAACTTCCTGCGGACATGTTATCGGCCCAACTTGTGCTCTATAACCTGAATGGTCAGAAGGTCCTTAGCTACCCGGTATCAGGTTCAGAGGAACATATCCTCTTAACTACCCGACAGTTGGATCCCGGTACCTACCTCTATTCCTTTCAAAGCGATGGGTGGCACTCAGAATCAAAAAAGTTAGTTGTCCAGTAGCACTGACTCGAGTGGCTTAGAATTCATAAGCAATGCCCACCTGGAAATTAATGGGGTTCCCGGGTGTAAAATGGATCTCTGATATGGGTGAAGTTTCATAGTAGAGTCTTGATTCTGTATCAAACTGGGCCTCATTCCAGATGGCGTTCATAAGATTTTCCAACTGGGCAAAGATTCGAAATCTGTTAAACCGATAGGCCAGAATCAGATTGACAATCCCGTATCCCGGGGCCACCACACTGTAATCTTCATTGGCCGGACGATCACTCATGTACCGGTATCGCACTGCACCCTCCAAACCTGAGGGATGAAGGAAGTTAAGCCCCCCCTGTGAAGTTAACCTGGGTGCAAGGGGAATATAGTTGGATCCATCTGCTTCCTCCAGATATCTGCCATCAGAGAGGTTCAGATCAAGGTCGGCCCAGATCCACTTAGCGATCTCTACCCGAATTTCGGCATCGATTCCCAACCTGCGTGTTTCCCCACTAACCTCGGTGGTCCCTTCATCCCCCACAAATACAAGCTCCTCTTCCAGGTGAAGGTACCAGGCAGCCACACTGGTCAGCACACGGCTTCCAAACCACGTTCTAAGCCCAAGTTCAAAGCCTGTAGCCCTTGGAAGAACCTTAATTCCGGCCAGTTCCTGGTCCACACTGTCATTCATCGATTGATTGATTTTCTGTGAGATAATCACATCTCTGGCATCGTTGGAGTGAAACCCGGTCCCGCCATTCAGATAGATATCTGTTCTCTGGGATGGGCTGAACACCAGGTTCAATTTAGGGCTCAGGAGGGTGGCTCCAGCGTAACCAGAGGCATGTGTGAGGCCGTTATCCGGAGCTCCAGGGTATTCAAGATGATCAATGACATCGAAAGTAAAATAGTCTCCCCTGAGTCCCAGCTGCAATTTGAACATTCGGCTGAATACCAGGTCCTGCTCTAACCAGAGGCCCATGTTTGTCTCATTTACCCAGTGGTCCGTGAAGGGAGTCATCCTGATTCGGTCGGGACTCTTCCAGAGACTAAGATCAATGCGATCGCCCCGGTAGGAAGCTCCCACCCTGGTATAACTTCGCATCTTTCCCAGAGGTTTATAAAAAGTGTACCTGGTGTTAATGCCATAGATGGAACGATGATCGTTCTGTTCAATCATATCTCCATACTCTGGATCATTTAACCAGAATGTGAAATTGGAATAGAGCTTGAAATCGTATTTGGACATATAGGCCTGGATCTGGAAATCGTGATCATATCCCTCCATGAAGTGATAGTCCACAGAAACATTGTATCGACTTGTCACTCCCCCTTCCATGGGATCAATAGATCCCCAGCGGGAAATCGCACCCTGGTCCACCGCCCTTTGAGGGATCTGACCAGATGCATTCCAATTGGAGGTGAATGCTCCCATAACCAGTCCCAGCTCACTGTTTTGAGTCAAATGGGTATGAAACTTGGCAAAAATATTGGCTCTGTTAAATCCCTGAGGATTCTCCACAGGGCCATCCGAATGGTAGTATTGACCGGCCACATAAGCACTCTGATGAGATCCGTTTGTGGGGATTTTCAATACGGTGGTGGCCTTGGCCGTGTTAAACATGCCTCCCTCCATTTTTACCAGGTTCTTCTCGGGATGATCGGTGGTGGTCAGATCTACCGATCCGGCTGTTCCGAAATTTCCAAAACGGGCAAAATAGGGGCCCTTAAATACCTCCAGACCATCTATAATTTCGGGGATCACAAAGTGTAGATCCGCATACCCCTGGCCATGGCCATGGGTTACCATATTTACCGGCATTCCGTCCACATAAATACCCACATCCGTTCCATGATCGGCATCAAAACCTCTCATAAAAATCTGTTCGGCCTTGCCTCCACCCGCATGCTGTGCAATCACAAGACCCGGCACCAGCTGCAAAAGATCCTGGGCCGATCGGGCAGGTTTTATCTTCAGGTCAAAATCCCTGATGGCTTTGGAAGAAGCGGCTGAAACAGGCCTCTGGGCCTCAATGGTAACTGCTGAAAGATCGATGCTTCCCTCTTCCATTTCTAAGTCAAATTCCAGGGCCTCTCCTTCTTCTATGTTAAGTATCACCTCCCGGGTCTCATAACCCATAAATGAAAATATTATTGATTGTTCCCCCGCAGGAATCTCACCCAGCTCATATTCGCCATGCAGAGAGGTAATGGTTCCATGTCCGCTTCCCTTTAGAACCACATTTACTCCTTGTAGCCCTTGATGGGTGTGTCCGGATGTCACCCTTCCTTTAAGAGAAGAATCCTGGCCATGGGCAAAGAGGAACATTGATAAGAAAAGCCAAAGTGAAATGAGGGTCTTCATTGGAAAATCCGTTAGGGTGTTACGTTATATATTATCGTGCTACTTATAAATCAAATATAATCATATTCAGCACATCATAAAAGTGTCCTACAAAAAGAATTCAAAAATATTTCTGCCGAAATACGAGGTTTTCTATGACCTGGATACCTGGAAACCCGTTTTAGAAACTGCAAAATCGACGAATCTGGCCCTGGTATTCGGAGGCTTTGATTCCAGTTTCTTCTTTATTTTAGATGCAGCCTTGGCCGACTTGGCAAACATGATCAGGTAACCTCCACCTCCGGCTCCAAGCAGCTTATATCCCATCAGAAGATCATCCACGCTACCAATAATTTCCTGGATTACCTGAGGATTTGTCCCCTTATCCAGCCGCTGGTTCAACTCCCAGCTAATGGCCACTTTTTCGGCAAGCCCCTCATAATCGTTGCTCAGGATGGTTTCAAAGGTCTCCCTGGCGTGGGCTTTCATCTCGCTGAAAATATCCAGGTGACCAGATGCATTCAAGAACATCTTTTTCACAATTTCACCCAGAATATCATGCGCCACACGGGTCACACCGGTATAATACAACAACATCATATCCCTGGTATCCGGATTGGTGAAGAGCTGATCGGGAAGCCACTTAATGGCTGGCATCTGTTGGATTCCGGGTCCGGTTTCAAGCAATTTTACACCCTCGAAGATCCCACCATACTGATCCTGCCATCCTCCTCCTGAGGTAAGCATCTGTTCCAGAATCAGCGTTCTGTAAGCCACATCATGTTTATCCCAGTTTAAGCCGCAAAAGTCGTTCAGGGTGCCCAGTACCGTAGCGGCCAGGTTGGAGCTGGTTCCCAAACCAGATCCCTTGGGGATGGCTGCCAGCAACGACATCTCGATGCCACAACCAAAGGCTTTGAGTTGGGCTGCAAGATCCGGAAAGCTCCTTTTTGAAAACACAGGTCCAAATCCTGCCAGAACCAGTGCTGCAATGGGAATGGAAAATCCGCCCCCCACTTTGTTATACCTTGTCAACTCCTCAAAGCTGGTGATTTCAGTTTTATGTCCCAGGTCGATGGAGCGCAGGATGATTTTAAATTCCTCCAAAGGTCTTGCAAAAACCTGAAGGGGCAACTGGCCATTCAATTCCACCGAGAGATTTACAACTTTTCCTCCTTCCATAATGCAGTATGGGGGGGTATCGGTCCATCCTCCGGCCAAATCGAGGCGTACCGGGCTCCTTCCCCAAAGGATCTGGTCGTCCAGCAGGTTTCTCTCGGGTGATACGGGTTTAGACCTCAGGGTTTCAATCATCTCTTCTCGAAGAATGCCAAAAGCCTGCTTCTCAAAGATGGAGGCATGAACCTGATTCCCGGCCACCCTGGCGCGGAACATGTTATCGTTGATCCTTTTTATTACGGGTTCTCCTTCAGATAACTCAGCCGGAAGAGCCAATCCCGACCTTCGGTAATCATGGGCTGTCTTGTCCAGGTCCAGAAAATAGAAGATGCTTTTATGGTGATTTTCTGCAAGTATGGGCAGTGAGGCCATCTTGAGTTCGGCTCGCTGCTGGTAGGCGGTGCCAGGATGGGCAAGCGCAGAGATCTCCCTGGCCGAAATTCTTCGGACCTGTAACCAGGGACTTACATCGCTGCTGCTGTCCAGCAGACTGGTAAGGATCTCTGGCATGCTCTCCAAGGAGGTGACAGGGAAAAGCGGCAAATCATAAATGGAACAATTGGGAGTAAATCCAGCCTCTCCAGGGATAATTGATCTATCATCCAGCCATTGTTTCAAGGGTTGTTCCATCCAGCACACCTCATTCTCAAGGGTATCAGAAAAACCATCGTTAAATCCATAGCTTCGGATGCAGTACTCTTCATTTCCCAGGGGCACAATATCAAGGCAAAGGTTTTCAGCCAACTGCAGATCCCATTCATTCTCAGGAATTCCGGTGAGAATATGGTGGTGATTCAACTTCCAGCTTCCAGGGATATAGCTGTTCTCAATCCAGATATGATGGTTACCAGGATTAAATTTGAGACGAACCAGTGCGTTTTGCTGAAAAATAGAAGGATGGTGGTCCGACTCCCGAGTATATTTCAGCCGCTGATCCGTAATCCGGTTCTGAAGCCTCAAAGTGGAGTTGATCAGATCGGAGTTGCTTCCAAAATGATAAAATTCTCCATCCCGCAAGGGTACCAACTTTACATCCAGATCGGCAAGCAATGGATCTGTGGATCCCGATTCTGAGCCAAATGCCGTGAGCATATCGCTGTACAGGTCATAAAAACCGGGGGTTCCGTCAGGGTAGCTCTGCTGATCTTCAACCCAACCCGATTTTTCCATCAGTTTCATGGTGGCTCTGGTATTCATCAGCACCACACCTGAATCCATCAGGTAGAAGAAATCCTGGGAAAGTTCCCTTAACTCATCCTGAGAGGGTTTCTGCCGGACAAATGCCAGGACATCCTGCGATTCTCTCCTGCTGAAGAATACACCATGTCTTGAAGCGATTGCATCATCCACCCAGAGCCCAAGAACAAGCACATCCGCCCTGGGAAGGTTGTTGAAGCGATCGGAAGAGATAAACATCACATCTCCGCTGCCTACCAGGGTTACATAATCTTCCGGAGCACGCTCAAGCAGCTTTTCATAATAGGAGGATTGGAAGTCGAGCAGTCGTTGGTCCAGATGCTGCCCTTTTGACCAACGAAAAACAGGCATGGGAAGCAGAGACTTTCCATAAGGCGAGTAGGCCGGCAACCTCCGGCTTTGCCCACCAGAATGAATCACCATGCGCTTTTGGGTCTCCAGCCACTCCCGGAAGTTACCCTTATACCCCGATGCCTGGTAGGCCATGTAGAGGATCCATGAGGTTCCCCCGCCAGAACCTACTTTGGTCCCACCCGGATCAGAATCACAAAACCACTGCCGGGGATCACGGTTCTCCAGCTCATGGAAATGGTTTTTCATTCCGGCGGGTAGACTAATCAGTCTCTGAATGCTCATATTCTAATTGAGGATGGGTGTCAAGACCAATTTCCTGTAGCTAATTTCCCCATGATCTCCCTGCAGGTAAATTGGGCCAGGTGAAAAATCATCCGATGTAAGGGCACCCCCGGTAACCCCTTTTACAGCTTGATTATCAATAAGAGTCTTGCCATTCAGCTTAACCGTAAGGTGCCTTTTATAGAGTGTAATATCCATCTCCTGCCATTCACCTGCCGGTTTCTCCGCTGCAACCAGGGGTGTAATCCGGCTGTACAGGGCGCCCATGTTGTGTGGATCCAGCTCCTTGCCATAACTATCCACTACCTGTACTTCATAATTGCCTCGAAGGTATATCCCTCCATTGCTGCCAGCCGGGATATTCACTTCCACCTTCAGGTTAAAGTCTTCAAAGGTTTCTGTGGTACGCAGGTTGCCATAGCTGATGTGTTCTTCTCCTGATTTCTGAACCGGATCGTTGATCAAAATGCCATCCTCCACTTTCCAGCCATTACTCTTGTTCATCACCTATCAATTCCCAACCTGTAAGATCCTTTCCGTTAAAGAGATCTATGGGTTCTCCATATTTGATTTTCCTTATTTTTGGAGCCTCTCCAATGGGTGGGATTCGTTTCCCGGTAAAGCTTATACTTTCAACTTCAATACCATCCTTATTTGGAAAATTTCCCGATCCTTTGATCTGATCTGCTCCATCCAAACTTACATCATACCAGGTAATAGGGTGTTGGGTAATCAACGGTTCGCCTGCATCATCTCGTTCCCTGACCACATCATGGCCATTTATCAGGGTCAACTCACCTGCAAGAATCATGGTATAATCCACCGGGGTAACGGAACCCCCTCTCCAGAGAAGTTCTGAATAGAGGTAGCCCTCTTTCTGCGTGACCTCTAGCCAACCCGCGTTCTTATCTTCATAATCGAGGGTCAGAGCCCACATTCCCAGGAATGGGCTGGCAGCATTCTCCTGAGCAAAAATCTGAGTAGTAGAACAAAACAACACCCCGGTAAGCAGCAGAGCAATCAAATTTCTTGTTTTCATTTTTATGGTTTTAGTTGGTAACTATACTTTAAAATGCTTCCCCGATCTGGAAATAGATGCCCCAGTCATCAATGCCGGCGGCCACATCCATACCCACCGACATATTGGTCTCCTGGAAGGCCCTGAAGCGTATGCCTGTCCCAATCCCCGGAAGCAGTTTCCCATTGTCGGACTCATTGATGGAATTAAAAACTGAGGCCACCCCGGCAAAACCCACAGCTCCCCATCGCTTGTGGAAATTCCAGCGATATTCTCCCTGAAGTGAAAGCATCTGATTCCCCCTGTATGCGCCCTGGGTATATCCCCGGATATCGGGCGCCTTCACAATGAGTTGCTGGTTAAAACTCAATTCTCCCAATCCCACTCCCGTATAGAACCGGGCAGCCACCACATCTTTATCAGCTCTTGTGGAGAAATAGTGGTTGTAATCAATCTCTATTTTCTGAGAAGCCACTTTATTTCCAAACCATTCGGGAAATCCATTGAATTTCAAGGTGGTATAATATCCTGATCGCGGATAGTAGGGATTGCTCCTTTTATCCAGGGAGAGATTCAGCCCAATTCCATGAAGGGTCATGGTATCTACAATGGGCAAGTTCTCTGTGGAGGTGATTACATCGGCGTACATATAGGTAAGGCCTCCGTAAAGCTTGTCATAGATTCTTCGCTCCACCTTCACCATGGCAAAGCTGGCATCACTCTGGTAGGGGATCCATCCAATGGCGGGATTATCCAGGTAGAACTGGAAAAAGACCGTACCCATTCCTGCACCAGTGGTGAGCCGCCACCTGTCCTCCTTCAGGTAGAACATTCCAAATCCCATCAGAAACCAGGTCTTGCTGGTGGCATAAGTAGCCACTCCTCCGATGAGTGATGAGGGTGAAATGGTATCTTTTTCGCTGGGATTGAACATCAACATGGGCACAGCACCCACAGTAAAGCCCATGGAACGGTCGTAGTTCAGATAGGGAATGGGCATAAATTTCACCTTCCCATCGATGCGTCCATTTCCTCCCAGGCCCTGAGATAAGCCGGATGCCCCCATAGCCATTAGGACCAGGAAAAATAACAGATACTTTCTAAATCTGACCATCAGGTGCGAAGAAGTAATTCTTAACCACATTGAAAGCAATTAAAATGTAATATATGTAAGATTTATTAGATTTACTCAAACAATTCATCCTAACCATGAAAACCGTTGTTGCCATTCATACCGCCATGCCCATGGTGGAACCTACAAAAGAGCTTTTTGCCAGACACATGCCCGGTGTGCGTCTCATAAATATTGTGGATGATAGCCTGATCCAGGATGTAATAGGAGCCGGAGAAGTGCCTGCTGCCGTAAAAAAGAGGCTGATTCAATACTATCATTCAGCCATCGACGCTGGAGCTGATGTGATCTTCAATACCTGTTCATCGGTGGGCGATATTGCCCTGGAAGCGAAGAAAAACATCGGCATTCCACTGGTCAAAATTGATGATGCCATGGCAAGAGTGGCTGTTTTGGAATCTACCCGCATTGGCGTGCTGGCCACCCTGCAGACTACTCTGGAGCCCACAGCAAGACTTATTCAGCACTTTGCCAAGCTCTTAAACCGCCAGGTTGAGATAAACAAAGGTCTGGCGGAGGGTGCATTCCAGGCAGTTATCTCAGGCGATCGGGATACACACGACCGCCTGATCCTGAAAGCTGCCAAAGAGCTGGCCGGTCAGGTGGAACTTTTTATACTTGCACAGGGTTCCATGGCCCGGATGGAAAGTGAAATTGCTGCGGCTACAGGCAAAAAGGTGCTGTCGAGTCCTGAAAGGGGGGTGCTCGATGTAAAAGCCACACTTGAATCTCTTAAATAGCAGGTATGAAAAAGAGAAGCATCGTCCTGATCCTTCTGACTACACTCGGAATCATTACGTTTATCGACCGGATCAATATCTCGGTGGCCGGTGACAGCATCATGACCGACCTGAACCTCACAGAATCTCAATGGGGTTGGGTCTTAAGCGCATTTATCCTGTCCTACAGCCTTTTTCAAATTCCACTTGGTCTCTGGGGAGATAAGAGAGGCCAGCGATGGGTGATCACATTCATTGTCATCTGGTGGTCAGTCTTTACAGGGCTTACCGGGGCCGCGGGCGGATTCATGGCCATGATGGCCATTCGCTTTATGTTTGGTATGGGAGAGGCAGGCGCCTATCCCAACATGACCGGAACCATTGGCCGTTGGTTTCCAAAAGCTGAGACCGGTAAGGCTCAGGGTTTCATATGGGCAGCAAGCAGATTTGGAGGAGCCCTTGCACCCATCACCGTGATACCTATGATGGCCTGGCTGGGTTGGCGGGTAACCTTTATGGCCTTTGGTTCGCTGGGAATCATATGGGGCCTGGTCTGGTATTTATGGTACAGAGACAAACCTTCGGAAGTAAAAGGCATTACACAGGCTGAACTTTCCGAATTAAAGGAAATTCAAAGCGGACCGGTAAAGGAAAAAGTTCCCTGGGGAATCATTACCCGAAGCAGACAGTTCTGGCTCATTCTTTCTATGTATTGGTTTTATGTTTGGGGATCGTGGTTTTTCTTCTCCTGGTTCCCCACTTTTCTTGAGCGTGGCAGGGGTTTTACAAAAATGGAGCTCACCTATGCGGTGGCTGTTCCTTTCCTGATGGGGGTGACAGGCAATATTGCAGGGGGCTACCTGAGCGACAGACTCTCGAAGAGGTATGGGCTCAAGATAGGTCGCCGCTTACTGGGAGTGGGTGGACTGGCAGTCTCCTCGGTGCTAATGTTCCTGGGAGGATTCATCCCTGGCAAGATCCAGGTTTTTATTTTGATGTCGCTCTGTTTTGGGGTAATGGATCTGATGCTTCCCAGTGCCTGGGCCATTTGCCTGGATGTAGGTAAAAGGTATGCCGGTGCTATTTCAGGAGCCATGAATACGGCCGGAAATCTGGGAGGTTTTGTATGCGCCACTGTGTTTGGCTACCTGGTGCAGGGCACCGGGAATTATAATTTCCCCCTCTATGTGATCGCGGGAATGCTGTTTATTGCCGCAATCCTTTTTCTGATGATCAATCCAGAAAAACAGATTATACAAGATTGATCCGGGACTAGCCAATAACCGACTTCATATAATCCACACTCTGCCTGACCCAGTCATCTTCAAGGAGCATGGTTTCCTGGATATTTTCTGTAAATGAGGGCCACAGCTCCACAATGATGGAAGGATTCAAACCATTTGCTTCAAGTTGCTCTATGATCCAGGGCAGTGACAGGCCTCCTTTTCCAGCCGGTGTTCCAATCACCGAAAAACCTATCACTGTTTCAGAGCGGGTGACCTTCACATCTTTGAAATGAAAGTTCCCAATGTAGGGCAGCAATTTCTGCATGACATACTCAGGCCCTTCCATGGTACCCAGCGCATTGGCCAGATCGAGGCACATTCTAAATCTGGGATGATCGATTCGCTTCATTAATCCGGCATATTCATTTGCCTTAAATGCCTCTGTATTTTCTAAAACAATGGTAATCCCCTTCCTTTCGAAGTGAGGAATCACCTCACGGATGCTGGTTTCCACCTCTTTCATTACAGCCGAACTGCCAAAGAATGCTGGCAGGACCCTGAGTATGGGAGATTGAAGATAACTGGCTGCATCAAGGAGCTTCAACAAGTGCGCCTTCTCAATCCCTTTTGTTCCCACCTCTATGGCAATACCGTTTGCCTCCGCAAAATCCTTCACCTCCTCCAACTCCTTCCAGGTCAGCTTTTCGAGAGGAAGGTTTTCGGCAATCTGTACCAGATCCACCTTATACTCCACCGCTTTCTCAAGAAGTTGTATGGCAGTCATTTTTTTTGTGGGCTGAGGTCCCACTGTCACTCCCATGCTCCATGGATAACACCATGATCCAATTCCAAATTTCATTCTGTCTTTCATCTGAAAATATTGCTGGCAAATATATCATTTTCTGCTTATCTGAGCTCCAGGGGTGAAACCCAGTCCTCCACCAGCTCTGACCTGTGCCACTCCCGGTTTGTATTGGAGGCCGGACTCTCTTTGACAGGCATCCTGTCCGCCTCAGGAAGCAGGTCGGTCTTCTCTGCCATTTCATGCCACAGTGAAGAAAGCTCCTCCACCTTTTCGGGATACTCTTCAGCCAGATCAATCTGCTCCACACGGTCGTCGGCCATATTGTATAGCTCCCAGTTAGCTCCATAAAAACTTACCACCTTCCAATCGCCCTTGCGGATGGCCCTGCAATTTCTGAACCTGAAATAGAGCTGATCGTGGCCTTCCCTCTCTCTCCCTTCAAACAGAGGAACCAGGGATATGCCCTGCAAAGGTTGAATTCCCTCTCTTGCAGGATACTGGCCTCCCGATACTTCCATACAGGTGGCCAAAATATCGATGAGGTGACTTGCACTGCCTTCCCATCTACCCGGATTCGTAATCTTACCAGGCCAGCTGACAATCAGGGGAGAGGAGATACCCCCCTCGTGCTGGGTCTGTTTGTAGTGACGAAGTGGGGTATTGCTCACCGTAGCCCAACTTGCGTCATAGAGAAGATATGAGCCCCCTTCCCAGGGAGGGATTTCAAGGTTTTTGCTGCGCTCGAAAGGGCATCCTCCATTGTCGGAACAGATCATAATCAGTGTTTTATCTTTTGCTCCCTTCTCTTCCAGGTATGCAAGCAGGCGTCCAATGTTCTGATCGACCCGATCCACCATGGCCGCATAAACACTCATGCGAAAACTTTCAAACTCCTGCTGTTCGGGTGTCAGCTCAGACCAATCCTGCATGTGTTCGGGAAGAGAAGGCAGGTCCATGCTTTCCGGAAAGATTCCCAGTTGCTGCTGCTTATTAAACCGGTCCTCCCGGATCTGATCCCAACCTTTTGAGTAGGTTCCCAGGTAGTTCTCAATATCTTCTCTGGGGGCCTGAAGGGGATAGTGAGGTGCATTAAACGCGATATAGTGGAAAAAGGGTTTCCCACTCTCCATGGCTTCATCCAGAAATTCTATGGAGTAATCCACATTGGCATCGGTGGTATAAAAATCTTCGTCGAAACCATTCCATGGTTCTCCATTTAACCTGAAAGTACTATCACCCTGAAAGAAGTCGGTCATCCCCGAAAGATGGCCCCAGTACCTTTGAAATCCAAAATCGGTGGGCTCACGGTCCAGGTGCCATTTCCCGGCCATGGAGGTGAAGTAGCCGGCCTCAGAGACCACTTCGGCTATGGTGGTGGCCCGGCTCAGGCTTTCATCCCCGGCCTGTGAACAATAGAGACCGCTTAACAGAGATACCCTGGAGGAATGACATTTGGCTGTATTGTAAAACTGTGAAAATCTCAATCCGGATTGGGCAAGCTCATCAATATTTGGAGTTTTTATTTCACTCCCGTAGCATCCAAAATCTGAAAACCCCAGGTCATCCACCATAATCAGCAGGATATTTGGGGCTTGATCTGCAGAACGGTTGCACGATATAGTAATAAATAAGAAGAGGGTAAACGCAAAAGGGAGGAGCATTCTATTCATCATGGCCTGTAATTACTTTTCTCAATGGAGGTGAAATGGGTAATAGTTTTGCTTAAGCTAAAAATAGGCCATTGGTGCATAATATCAAAGAATATCCTCACTACCTTCATTCCATAATCTCAAAAGGTGAACAAGCAAATCTTAAAACTGGCTGTACCTAACATCATCAGCAACATCTCCATTCCCATGCTGGGGATTGTGGATATGGCATTGATGGGTCACCTGGAGTCGGATGCCTACATCGGGGCGATTGCACTTGGATCATTGATCTTCAACTTCATCTACTGGGGTCTTGGATTCCTTCGCATGGGCACCAGCGGCTTTACAGCTCAGGCCTGGGGCAGAAATGATCATCCTGAGACCATACTGGTGTTCGCCAGGGCATTCTTAATTGCCCTGGTAATGAGCCTCCTCTTGCTGGCATTACAAAAGCCCATTGAGATCCTGAGTTTTGCGGTCCTGAAAGGAGAAACCAGGGTGGAGGAACTGGCCATGACCTATTTCAGGATCAGGGTATGGGCCGCTCCGGCGGCACTGGGTCAGTTTGCACTGCTTGGTTTCTTCCTGGGAATGCAAAATGCCCGACTGCCCATGTTCGTTCTGGTCCTTACCAATGTGATTAATGTGATCTGTAACTACCTTTTTGTAATGAAATTTGGAATGGGATCGGATGGGGTGGCCTATGGAACTGTGATCGCTCAGTATAGTGGTTTGATTATCGCACTCTACTTCTTCAGAAGACATTTTAGCCATCTTTTCCCCTACTGGTCCTTCAGGGCAACCACACAGTGGAAACAGCTTAAGGTCTTTCTGATGGTAAATAAGGATATATTTATCCGCACCATGTGCCTGGTGGTTGTTTTCTCCATCTTCACAGCCCGGTCGGCCAGCTCAGACTTGAAAACTGAGGGACAGGAAACCATACTGGCGGTAAACTCCATACTGATGCAATTCTTCATGTTCTTCTCCTTCCTGATCGATGGTTTTGCACATGCATCGGAAGCATTGACCGGCAAATTTATCGGTGCAAAGGACAGGGCTTCCCTATCAAAAACAATCAAGTTGCTCTTTATCTGGGGAACAGCCATCAGCCTCTTCTTTACCTTGATTTATCTGCTGGGGGGAAACCTGATCTTCAGGGCCCTGACCAATAATCCCGAGGTAATCGCCAATGCCAAGCCCTATTTTTTCTGGGTGGTGATGGTGCCTTTGGCCTCCTATGCAGCCTTTCTATGGGATGGAATCTATATTGGAGCTACAGCCGGAAAGCAGATGCGCAATGCCATGCTGATCTCCACCCTGCTTATCTTTTTCCCGGCCTACTTCCTGGCCAGCAAATTTATGGGGAACCACGGGCTCTGGTTTGCTTTCATCCTGTTTATGATTGCCCGGGGTATCACCATGCAGGTTTTATCACAAAAGGCGGTGTACGCAAAGCTTACCTGAAGAACTATTCTGATGTAATTTTGGCAGTGGCAGCCTGTTCCTCCCACCGCATATCCGTTGCCTCAGCCCCTGACAAAACGCTCTTATGGAACTTCCATCCACCGTCAAAGTGCTTCACGGGAAATACTTTTAGTTCAACAATTTTTCAAGGGCATGGATTAACTCCTCTCCCCTGAGGTCTGTGTCAATGATCTTTCCCGAACTATCCAGCAGGAAGTTCTGGGAAACCTGACGCAGGGCGTAGGATTTAACTACTTCATTGTCGTTCCATTTTTCCAGGGAACAAACATTGGTCCAAATAAGCCGATCTAATTCCACAGCGGCCAGCCATTGCTCCTTCCTCACATCTGTGGATACTCCAAGTACATCAAACCCTTTGTCTTTGAATCGATCATAAGCACTCCTGATATGGACATTCTCTATGCGGCAGGGACCGCATGTGGATGCCCAGAAATCCACCAGGAGAAATTTTGACTGTGGGTAGAGGCTGGAAAGCTTCACCGGATCTCCTGCCATGTTATTCATTTCAAAATCAGGAGCAATTTTCCCTACTTCCACCAACTCCATTTGATCAATGAGGGCCTCCAGTTTTACATAATCTTCACGATTTTGCTGGACAGGATCCACCAACTCCAGGTAGGATCTATACGCAGCTGCGGAAGAAAAACTCCAGTCAATCTCCCATAAGATGGGAATACAAAGCTTTGAGCCGGGATTAGCCTTAACAAACTCCTTCTGTGCCTCAACCATCTCCAGCTCAACCTTTTCATAAAGAGCATCCAATTCAAGCTCCCGGGAATCGGTGGCTGACTCATATTCTTTCTCTATCTCAGAAAATTTGAGATCAAATTTTGCCAGAAGTTGTTCATATACCAGGCTGTCCAGGGCTAGGTTTGAATCACCAGGTGATCCCGATATGGGCTTTCTCACCTGCTTGCACGAGAATGCCAACATAAGAAACAGGAAAATGGGGAGATATCTCATACCCTCAAGATACAATAATCTGAAAAATTAACAGGTTTTTAGCTTATGTATCACAAACAATCACTGTGACAGTGGTCATCTATATATAACCAATAACTTAGAATTATGAGTTTAGAGGAAAACGTGAAAGGATATTTTGACTTGCTCTCGAAGGGGCAGATGATGGACGCCTTTGAGACGTATTATGCCGAAGATGTGGTGATGCAGGAAAACAACGAAGAACCCAGGGTTGGTAAGGATGTAAGCCGGCAATTTGAGATTGAGTATATGTCGGCCATTGAAGAGGTTCATGGATCAGAGATAAAAAATGTAGCCATCAATCCGGAAACAGGAACTGTTTTCATTCAGGCTGCCATGGATGCCACCTTCAAAGGGGCCGGACGAACTACCATGGAAGAGGTACAGGTGCAAACCTGGAAAGATGGACAGATTGTGCATGAGAAATTCTTCTACAACAGAGGATAGGAGCAGGGAGAAAGATCTGTTAGAAAATCCCGGGTCGAAAGCCCGGGATTTTTGTTTATATCAGCTTCTCTGAAATAATCCTTCCTCCCCGGACCGTGGAGCCAACGACCAATCCAGCCGCAATAATCACCAGGTTTTTGATGATGTACTGGCCCTCCAGGGTGAGTCCATAAGGGAATACCGTAAAAACCTCCCCGGGAAGCAATACAATGGGAGTAAGTGTTCCCAGCATCTGAAGAAACATAAGGAGAAGGGTTTCTCTGAGCCGCCATTTGAATATGAGTCCTATTCCAATCAGGACCTCCCAGGTAGCCAGGCCATATCGAACCAGCTCCGGACCGATAAGTCCAAATGAAAGCATATCAATGGTGCGGGTGGCCAGGGATTCGGCCGGACTTAATCCTTCGAAGAATTTGAGCATCCCAAACCAGAAGAAGATAATCCCCATGCTGATCCTTAGGATTCGGATACCGTTGGAAGCCATCCAACGGGTAATTCTCATGTCTAAACGCTGAAATCTCCACTTCATCATGCTTGCCCGTTTATCAACGTAATAGATAATAAACGCGCAAACACTATGTTTTGTTAACGAAAGTCCTAGTCTTTCTTCTCCCGCTTTCTTTCAAATTCGTTCAGAAGGATCTTTCTGATGCGGATCGATTTGGGAGTAACCTCCACATATTCGTCACTACCCACATATTCAAGAGCCTCTTCCAGGGAGAATTTGATGGCAGGAACAATAGAGACCTTGTCATCTGATCCCGAAGCACGCATGTTGGTGAGTTTTTTGGTCTTGATCACATTCACCACCAGATCGTCTGATTTGCTGTGCTCCCCAATCACCTGTCCCATATAGATGGGTGTCATGGGATCGATAAAGAATTTTCCACGGTCCTGAAGCTTGTCGATGGAGAATGCAATAGATGTTCCTGTTTCCATGGCGATCAGAGCCCCGTTTCTCTTTCGCACCAGCTCCCCTTTCCAGGGCTCATATCCAGAAAAGCGGTGAGAAATTACCGCATTTCCTTCAGTGGCTGTGAGGATGGGTTGACGCAAACCGATGAGTCCCCTGGCGGTAATTTTAAACTCCAGGTTTACCCGATCGTCCTTCTTCTCAATATTCAGGATATCCCCTTTGCGACCGGTTACAATCTCAATTACCTTGCCCGAGAAACCTTCATCCACATTGATATAGAGCAATTCAACTGGCTCATGTTTGAATCCATCAATCTCCTTAACCACCACCTTGGGTTGTCCCAGTTGCAGTTCATATCCCTCCCGACGCATGGTTTCGATGAGGATGGAGAGGTGGAGGATTCCCCTGCCAAATACCATCAGTCTTTCGGGCGAATCGGTGTCTTCCACCTTCAGGGCCAGGTTCTTTTCGGTCTCCTTAATCAGACGGTCCCGAAGGTGCCTGGAGGTGACAAACTTCCCCTCCTTACCAAAGAAGGGAGAGTTGTTAATGGTAAAGAGCATGCTCATGGAGGGTTCATCAATGGAAATGGGCTTCATGGCCTCGGGGTTCTCAAAATCGGATATGGTGTCCCCAATATCAAAATCCTCAAGTCCCAGTACCGCCACAATCTCACCAGAACCCACCTCAGCCTTGGTTTTTTCTTTACCCAGGCCTTCAAATGTATAGAGCTCTTTAACGGTTGATTTATGAATCATTCTGTTGCGCTGTACAATGGATACCTGGTCTCCCATCTTAATGCTCCCCCTGTGTATTTTTCCCACAGCAATGCGTCCTGTATAGGAGGAATAATCCAGCGAACTGATCTGTAATTGCAAAGTTCCCGGATTCTCCACGGGCGGATCAAAATACTCCACGATGGTATCAAGCAGGTGTGCCATATCATCGGTGGGATTCTTCCAGTCGGGCCCCATCCAGCCCTCCTTGGAGGATCCATATACGGTGGGATATTCCAGCTGATCTTCAGTGGCATCCAGTGAGAACATCAGCTCAAAAACGAGCTCATTGGTTTCATCGGGTCTGCAGTTGGGCTTGTCCACCTTATTGACCACCACAATCACCTTTTTACCCAGTTCAAGTGCCTTTTGCAAAACAAACCTGGTTTGAGGCATGGGGCCTTCAAAAGCATCCACCAGCAGCAGTACCCCCTCGGCCATATTTAACACCCTTTCCACCTCTCCTCCAAAATCGGAGTGACCGGGGGTATCAATGATATTGATTTTGCATCCTTTGTATCTTACCGATACATTCTTGGAGAGGATGGTAATTCCCCGCTCCCGCTCCAGGTCATTGGAGTCGAGGATCAGATCCCCCATCTCCTGATTGTCCCTGAAGAGCTTGACCTGGTGCAATATACGATCGACCATGGTGGTCTTTCCGTGGTCGACGTGAGCTATAATTGCTATATTTCTTATGTCCATACTACTTACCCTGCGTTAAATGAGCCGCAAAAGTAGTATAATTCAACTGGTTATCCTAATGTGCGGTCCAGGTTGAAGGCGGCACTTATAAGGGCCAGATGGGTAAAGGCCTGAGGGGTGTTCCCCAGGGTCTCTCCACCGATCCCGATCTCTTCGGAATAGATACCCAGGTGGTTGGAATAGCCCAGCATCTGTTCAAACATCAGTCGGGCCTCTTCCAGTTTGTCTGGATCGGATTTGCCTGCCCGGGTAAGTGCTTCCACCAGCCAGAAGGTACAGATGTTAAAAGTCCCTTCGTGACCTTCCAGTCCATCAGGTGATTCATGAACATTGTAACGGTATACATGACTGTTGGTCACCAGGCCTCCTTTTTCGGGGGATTTCAGGGTCTCATCCAGGGTCTTCAACATCATGGGATCCGTAGGGGCAATAAAGAAGACCAGTGGCATCATCAGGTTCGATGCATCCAGGTTTGAGCTACCATAATATTGAATAAAGGCATTTCGCTCCTTGCTCCAACCCTTCTCCATAATCTCGTTATAGATCTCGTCCCTGGAAGCGATCCATTTATTCAAATCGGCGGGTAAGGAACTCTTGATGGATAAACGGATGCCCCTGTCCAGCGCCACCCAACACATCAGCTTGGAGTAGACAAACTCCTGCTTACCGCTTCTGACCTCCCAGATTCCCTCGTCCTTTAGCCTCCAGTTCTCCACCACCCAGTTGACGATCTTCTTCACTTCTGTCCACCCCCTGTAACTCATCTGAACCCCATATTTATTAAAGAGGTAGACCGAATCCATGAGTTCACCGTAGATATCCAGTTGAAGCTGATCATAGGCCCCGTTGCCGATTCGGACCGGGCCCGATTTCATATATCCTTCCAGGTGATCGAGGATTTCCTCTTTCAGCTCATGCCTGCCATCAATCCCATACATGATCTGGAGCGGTTCTTCTTTGGTGGTTTCACTGAGGCGATCTCCCACCCACTCCATAAAAGCAGCGGCTTCCTCAGAAAAGCCCAGGCGCATAAAAGCATAAACCGTAAAAGCCGCGTCCCTGATCCAGGTATAGCGATAGTCCCAGTTGCGCTCTCCTCCGATGCCCTCGGGTAGGCTGCAGGTAACAGCTGCCACAATGGCTCCCGTAGGTTCAAAGGTAAGCAGCTTCAGGATCAGAGCCGACCTGTGCACTTTTTCGCGCCATCTGCCTTTGTAAGTGGATCTGGAAATCCAGTTTCGCCAGTAGAGAATGGTATCATGCAAATCCTCCTCCACCTGCCTGACCACCACCTGCCGATCTTCTTTGTTCCCACCCAGGGTTTGACGCAGTATAAATACCTCCGATTCATCCTGGCCTATGGTAAACTCCAGGAGGGCCAGTTGATCCTTTTTATCCAGGGGAATGGAGCTGTCAAGATCCATGGAAATATTTGTACTGTTGAAGGTGGCCCCTTCCTCAGTGATCTTCAGGGTATGGCTGTCCCTGGCATAATTGAACGCAGGGAAGCACTCCATCCTCATTTTTACAGAGCCGTTGATGCCTCTGACCCTTCGGATGATCTGAAAATCACTTTCATCTTTTATCGCTGAGCCCACCGGCATAAAATCCGAAACCTCCACGATCCCATCCTCTGTCCTGTAGCGGGTGATTAACACATTGGTCTCCGGCCAGTAAAACTGCTTGGATTTATAGGTTAGCCAGTGGACGAATGTAGAAATGGCCTCCCTTGCGGTGATCCAGAATCTTTGCAAAAATGCTTGGAGAATCAAAATGGGGGAAACAGAACCAATCGATGGAGCCATTCAATCCCACCAGGGCAGCAGTACGCATGTTCCCAATGATGCCATAGTCATCAATGGGCAGGTAATTCTTATTTTCCATAAGAGGTAAGTTACAAAACCTTCGCTAATTATCAGGTTTCCTGAAATATTCTACAGTCCGGTCAAAAGCTTCCTTTTTTTCATATTTGGGAAAAAAACCAAAATCCTCCCTGGCCTTATCTGAGGAGAAGGTATAGTCGGTGCAGGTGTAGACAACTGCAAACCTGCTCATCTTGGGACTGTATCTTTTGATGGGTCGGGCTAGAAATGCGATCGATTCGGAGATACACCCAAGTCCGTAGGCAAACCACCTGGGCAGCCACATATTCCGGGGCCAGATCCTGTACCCGGCACCCTCCACAATACCATCAAAAAAGGCGAAAAAATTGGTAGGGGGTCCATCGCTTATAAAATAGGACTGACCCTCCACCTTCTGTATTTCCATTCAGTATGCGCCGCCGAAGCAAGTACATGGGCCTGGGCCATATTTCCCACATAGACATGCTGACACCTGGATCGTCCGTTTCCCAACCTCACATAAAAGCCCCCTTTCGCCATATCGATCAGGGAACCAATATGAAAGGGATCGCCTTCTCCATAAATATCAGCAGGCCTCAGGGAGCATGTTTTTAACGAATCCCCATTTGCTGCGAGTACACTTTTCTCAGCCAGGTACTTACTTTCACAATAGGAAGTGGAGTGTCGGACCGGGTAGGGTGAGTCTTCATTTACATCCACAAGCGGCTTCCCATCGTGAAGCACATCCAGTGAACTGGTATATACCAGGGCTTTGACCTGGCAGGAGATGCAGGCATCAATCACATTCAATGTACCTTCATAGTTAACCGATAAAATCTCCTTCTCCGATTTTGTTCCCCAATCTACTATGGCCGCAGAGTGAATAACCAGATCTACTCCTCTAGATGCTTCCATGACCGCATCTTTATCCCTCACATCACCCCTGATAAACGAAATTCGATCATCCACTGGATTGTCCATCGGATGAAGATCAAATACCCTGAGTTCTTTTACCAGAACCGGGGAGGACTCATCCAGGATCTCGTAAAGGATGGAGCGTCCCAGAAAACCAGATCCTCCGGTTAAAAGAACACGTGTATCCTTTGGTATTTGCTTTTTCAGATGCCATTGTATATTTCTAAACAAACTTTACTTTTAGGAACCTGAAAATAACAAAATGAGATCACAGTAAATGCTTAAAGAGGTATATATTCTCAACAGTCTGCCATCAGAAGATTATATCAGCTTCAGGAACAGGATAATCAATCTTTCCCATGAGATATTGAATCAGTTTGGGCCCGAAAGTCTGAAAGTCTGCCTCACACTAAAAAAGCCTCCCCGGATCTCAATCATCCCATTTAAAAAGAAGAAGATAGCCGTGTTATCGGTCCAACGGGAAATGGGACCCGGAATGGGACTGATTACAGATTCAGAAGGATACATAGGAGCTTATAAGGTAGAGGAGGCTATTCCGGTAAGCTATTCAAAAACCTGGAAAGATGGAGAACCCACTCCGGGGGAGTGCCTGCTCACCCTGTTTCATAGGAAACCAAACATTGATCGGGAGACCTTTATCAGGCGCTGGCACGATGGACATACCCCTCTCTCCCTGAAATTACACCCCCTATGGAATTACAACGCGCAATGTGGTTGAAGGCGTACTTACAGAAGATTCGGTGTGGTATGACGGCATCGTGGAGGAACAATTCCAAAAATCTTCCGATCTTTTAAATCCATTTGTTTTCTTTGGTCCGCCCCGTAAAGTGCCCATCCACATGTACCAGGTGTGGATGGATACACGATCCTTTATTGACATGCGTAGAATTGAAACCTATCTGGCCACTGAAATTCATCTCAAAAGCTAATCAGGATATGAGGAAACTTCTATTTCTTTTTCCTTCGTGCCACCAGGGGCCATTCAGAAAGTTCTTTTGGCGCATCCGCGGAAAAACGGAGCAGGATATTCACGACCAACGAATTGTCACGGGCCAGTCGTGGTCCGAATTCTGTGATGAATTAAAAGTGGCTGGTAACGTCCTGTTATCGCCCGGAGCTCCCCGAGATGCATTTCAGCAGGCCGAAGGGATCAGATATCTCTCAAGGCTTACCAGGGCTGGACTGGAGGCCTATGTGGAGTATCCCGACCCTGCATTTCCCCAGTTGCGAAGAATGGTGCACGAAACTGTAAAAATGGGTGCCGACAATCCCGACAACCACTATATGAACGCCCAGGTCAGCGGCGAGTTTGAGTATAAGATCCTCGGGAAAAGAAATAGCATTGATTACATCAGCTTCCATACCCAGAATGGGAACTATGGCACCACCGGGGGACTGGCTCCCTGTGGCAAATTGGAGGATGACGATCTGGTGCTCGAAGAGAATGGAAATTTTGAAATTTTCGTAACCAGGGAGCCACAGGGAAAAAACTGGCTTAAGATTGAAGAAGAAACTTCCTTGTTGATGGTGCGTCAGACCTTCTATGACAGATTTACCGAGGTGCCCGCCCAGTTGGAAATCCTCAACCTGTCGGGAATCAAAAGACCCGAAGCGCTCACCTCCAAGCAGATGGACGAGGGTCTTGAAAACTGCCTCCATGTTTGTGGGCGGAGCCGGCCTGCTTTTTGCCAGGTGGGCAAAGGATTTCCAGAAGCATGTAAACCAGCTGCCCCAGTTTGATCCCGGAGAAATCAAATGCCGCCGGTGGGGATGAAAGCATTATCTATTACCACTCTTACTGGAGGCTTGACACCCGATGAAGCGCTTATGATTGAGGTTCTTCCCCCCGAATGTGATGCCTGGAATTTTCAGCTAAATAATCACTGGATGGAATCCCTGGATTACCGTTACCACAACATATCCATCAATAAGCACAGTGCCACTTATGAGCCTGACGGAAAGATCCGGGTTGTGGTTTCGCACCAGGATCCCGGATTGCCCAACTGGATTGAAACTGCCCATCACACCGAAGGTACCATGTGCTGGCGATGGTACCGGATTCATGAGGGTGCAACATGCCATCCAACCCTCCTGTCGTGTGGTTAAGAATAACGAATTAAGCCTGCTATGAAGCAAGGAAGAGTGATCACCTCCTCAGATTTCAAGAACCTGCCCACATGGTTTAATCTCCTGAATAAGGTTTGGGAGAAAACCTATGCCAGGGGAAACGGCCCTTCACTGAATAAAGACGAGCTGATCAAAGCAGCCAGAAAAGAGACAGGACTTTTTGATCTGGGAAGCGATTTCTGGGATGAGCCCATGGAAAGGCTTATCCACTCCCTGAACCATGAAGCCAGGCTGCATCCCATTGGCGGATTTATTTCCCGCAAGCGAATGGTTAACCTGCTGTCGGTCAGACTAAGGGCTGAATACTGGTTTAAAAAATATCCTGAGATTCTGGAACAGGAGGTGCATCCTCCACTTCTTATTGTGGGTCTGCAACGCACAGGAACTACCAAACTGCATCGCCTGCTCACAGCCGATCCCGAAAACCGGGTATTGAGAAGTTGGGAAGCCCTCAATCCGGCTCCTTTTAATCAGAATGGGCAAAAGACAGATAAGCGCATTCAGATTGCAAGGACCAGCGAAAAAGCCCTGCGATGGATGGCTCCTGGTTTTTTTGCCATACACCCCGTGGAGCATACAGCTCCCGAGGAGGACATTCTGCTGCTGGATGCCACCTTCCTGAGTACCACCCCGGAAGCTACCACCCTGGTCCCTTCCTATTCGACCTGGCTGGAGCAGACCGACCAATCCTATGCCTATAACTATGGAAGCAGGTTACTGCGCCTATTGCAATGGCAGCAACCCGGACAACGCTGGGTGCTGAAATCGCCTCATCACCTGGAGTTCCTCCCCCTTGTTGAAAAATACTACGGGAATCCGCAATTCATCTGGACCCACCGTGATCCGGTGGAGTGCATTCCTTCTTTTTTGAGCATGGTATGCCACAGCCGGGCCATCTTTAGCAAAGAGGTAAATATGGATGAAGTGGCAGCGCATTGGGTTCGAAAGACCTCCTTTATGCTGAAAAAAGCGCTTGATTTCAGGCAGGAAAGTGGACAAGAAGATGGCTTTATCGATCTGATGTACCAGGATCTTGTGGATAGACCCATGGAACAACTGGAAAAAATATATTCCAGGATGGGTGGGATCCCTGAATCTCTGAAGCAAAAGTTTATAACCGCAGAGTTTGAAAATCCACAGGGCAAATATGGGGTGCATGAATACAAGCTTTCCGACTTCGAATTAAACAGAGAAGATCTCATTCAAAGAAATCCTTCCTATTTTAAATTGTACGAGAAACTGGAAGCCGCGTACCAGAACAGAAAAATCAATGGCTAAGAATAAAACAGAGAAGTACAACAGTCCGGTTGCCGCCATATTTACCGGCATCGGCGACCTTTTTAAACGACCGAAAAATGAACTGAACCTGGAAAATATTCCGCCTATGGATGGGAAGCGAGTGCTTATTACAGGAGCCAGTTCAGGATTGGGGTATGCCACTGCAGTGGATCTGGCCAGCAGGGGAGCCCATGTGATTTTGGCACAGAGAAGTGGCATTCCCCATAAGGGGGAGCAGGTGAAAAAGGAGAGTGGTTCAGAAAAAGTGGACATGATCAAAATGGACCTTTCTGATCTGGACTCCCTTAAAACCCTCACCAGCGAGATCAAGGAGCGTTTTGGTCTCTTAGATATCATTGTGTGTAATGCGGCCATGGTGGCCAATAAGAGCCGGGCCGTAAAACAGGAGCTGGATGAGATGTTTGTGGTCAATTATTTTGCCAAATTCGTACTGGTCAACCGGATTCTGACTGAAGGGATTCTGAACCATGCCGGCCCTTTTACTCCCAGGATCATTTTTGTAGCCTCGGAGAGCCACAGGAATCCTTCCGGATTTGACTGGGAAGGATTTGGCAGCTATAAACCCTATGGCATTAAGCAATCGGTAGCCATGTATGGATATTATAAGTTGCTTTTGCTGACCATGGCCAGTGAATTCTCACGTCGCATCAATAAGGATGGGAAAGTCACCTGCTCTGTGTTTGCCCTGTGTCCGGGACCGGTAAATTCAAACATAGCCCGTGAAGCTCCAGCCATTTTTCAACCTCTCTTGAAGCTGGTGTTTGGCATCTTCTTCCGTTCACCCAAAAAAGCGTGTCAACCTGTTAGCTATCTGGCTGCTTCCAGTGAGGTGGAGGGCAAAACCGGGGAATATATGTTCCTGATGCAAAAAAAGGAGATGGATAAAAAGGCCACCAATCCTCAGAATGGGAAAAGGCTCTGGGAGCTCTCTGAAAAACTATCAAAACGCATCCTAAAATGATTAATTATGGCTGAAGGTCGTTTTACGAATCCTGTAGTGGCATCCCTTGCCGGGGTGAAGGATTTTTTTTCAAAACAGGAATTAACTTCCAGGTTTTCCGAAAATGACCGGGCAGATGGTCAGACGGTACTTATTACCGGTGCCAATTCTGGACTGGGATTTGCCCTGGCAGTAGAATTTGCAAAACGTGGAGCCCGGGTAATCATGGCGGGAAGAAGTAAAATTCCCGAGGCTGGAAACAAAGTGAAGAAGCTCTCAGGTTCGGAATCCGTAGAGATGCACTACCTGGATCTCAGTAAAATTGAGACCATCCACTCCTTTGTACAATGGTTGGTGGAGCAGGGGATCCACATCGACATTTGCATCCTGAATGCAGCCACTGCCCTTCCAGGATCCAGAAAAACAGCCTCCGGTCAGGATGAAATGTTTTTGGTCAACTACCTGTCCAATGTGATACTCACCCAGCTGCTCTTGAGTAAGTCGGTAGTGGCATTAAAAAAATCAGCCCCAGCTTCAAAGATGATCTTTATCTCAAGCGATTCCCACCAGGGAGCCACCCACATCGATTACAAGGAATTTGGAAACTATTTTGAATATGGCGTTTCAAAAGGCATTTCCAACTACAGTTATTTCAAACTGGTTCTTAATACCTATGCCACCGAGTTGTCGAGAAGGGTGAGCTCTACGCAACTTGGCATCAATGTGATTTGCCCGGGTCCGGTACACTCCAACATTGTAAAGGAAGCCCCCTGGCTCCTTCGAATGACATTAAAAGGGATCTTTTGGGTGGTATTTAAGTCCCCGGACAAAGCGGCCCGACCGGTGGTTTATTTGGCCCTGTCACCCGACTATGAAGGCAAGACCAATGAATACCTGCATATGTTTAATCCAAAAAAGATGGATCCAAAGGTGTATGATCTAAAGGAGGGTGAAAAATTGTGGGACAGATCTTTAGAGCTTGTTAAGAACCATAGATCCTCAACACAAGGATTACTCAAACTTCTTTAAATAGTGCATGGATCTTAAAATCCATGTTCTAAAAGGAAGGCATCTGTCCGCTCCAGAATCTCCTCATCATAATACCTGCCATATTGGGAATCTCCATCGCCCAGATAGTGTTTTCGGCCCTTATAGGGCAGCAACTCATAATCGTTGCCCAATTCTTTGGTTTTTCTTTCAAAAAGCCGAACCGTCCAAAAGGGGACCATACAATCGTCTTCTCCATGAAAGGCAATGGTGGGGGGAAGCCCGGGCTTCAGGTTGTGGAAAGGGGAGATAGACCAGATCTCCTGGCGGCGATCCCCCAACAATCGATCTGCCCATGCCTCCATGAGATTTGCAGTGGCAGAATAGAGCACAAGGGCATTGGGAACCGGACTCACATCCAGGTTGTCAGTGGCCTCATTTAGATCCTCAATCTGGGCTGTGCACAGTGCCAGATGCCCCCCGGCCGACTGTCCGCAGGCCACTATTTTTTGGGGGTTTATATGAAAATCATCCGCGTTTTCACGAATCCATCGCATGGCAGTTCTGGCATCTTTTACACACTCCACCGGTGTAATATCGGGATGGGGAATTGTCCCATCGGCTGTTACCGATAACCTGTAATGAAAGGAGAAGGTGATAAATCCTTTCCGGGCATACCGAATACAGGCTTCGTGAAATTCAGAGGGAGATCCTGAAGACCATCCTCCCCCATGAAAGAAGGCGATGGCCGGATGTCTATTCCCATCCCCATCTCCCGCCATATAGAAAAGGTCAGCCTTCAGACTGAGCCCATCCACAGTTTTATAGATAATCTCTTTCCGGACTAATTCCTGACCATCAGCCATCAGGCTGGAACCACAGATTAATATGGCTAAAAAAAAATTGGCACCCCTTTTCATATTGAATAGATTGGAAGTACCAATTTATGAATTTCCTGATATCTACAGGCTATCCCCGAAGTCGGCTTTAAACTTGGCCACCAGCTTCTCGGGCCAGTCAGATACTGCATCCAGACGACCCATAAAGAATCGCAATACAGCGGGTTCTTCCACAAATTTAAGTCCACCGATCAGTTCCCTGTTCTCATGCAGCCACTTCAACCTGTCGAGCAGGAAGTTGGTCTGGGAAAGGGTAAATACCCTGCGAGGGAAAGCCAGGCGTAAGAGCTCCATGTCTGATGCCACATCGTTGCCCTCTGCATCCCGGTCCATGGAGATGGTTCCGCGTTCCATGCCCCTGCAACCCGATACGATAAAGAGGGCCGCAGCCAATGCGCCGGCTGAATACTCCAGCTGGGAAACATGGGGAAGAAACTGTAAAGCATCAATGTGGCAACCCAGTGCACCTGCGGGCATCACTACAGGAATGCCCATATTGTCACACTCTTTGACGGCATACTCGATAAAAGAGGGGGATTGCCCTATAACGGTTTCATCCAGGGTTTCTCTTAAACCCACAGCCATGGCTTCAATTTCACGAACCGACATTCCACCATAGGTCATAAAGCCTTCATACAGTGGGATCAGATCCCTCATTTTTAACATCAGCTCCTCGCTGTCGGTTACAATTCCCCCACCTCTTGTGGAACTCACCTTCCGGCTGGAAAAATAGACAATATCAGACATGGCGCACATCTCATTCAGAATATCCTTGATGGTGGCATTTTTATAGGCCGCTTCCCGCTTCTTAATGAAATAGGCATTCTCGCCGATCAGGCTTGCATCCAGAACAATCATAATTCCGTGCTGGTCAGCAATGGCCTTCACATCCTTCATATTCTGCATGGAATAGGGCTGCCCGCCAATGAGGTTGGTGGAGGCCTCCATCCTGATAAAAGGAACATGCTCCTTTCCATACCTGGCTATGACATCCTTCAAACGCTGAATATCCATGTTTCCCTTAAAGGGATTGGTGCTTTTTATTTTTAAGGCCTCATCGGTATAAATCTCCAGCACTGTACCCCCGTTGATCTCCATGTGCGCCTTGGTGGTGGTAAAATGGTAGTTCATGGGAATCACATCCCCTTCGTTCACAAATACCTGTGAAATCACATTTTCAGCAGCCCTGCCCTGGTGTACAGGCAATACATAGTGCTTTCCGAAAACCTCCCTGAGGGCCTCTTCCATTCTATAAAAGCTTTGAGATCCTGAATAGGCATCATCGGCCTGAAGCATGGAGGAGATCTGGTTGTCACTCATGGCATTGGTGCCACTGTCGGTTAACATATCCAGGAAAATGTCCTTTGTATTCAGGAGGAAGGTATTGAATCCACCTTCACGAATGGCCCTCAGCCTCTCATCTACGGATTTTAAATGAAGTTTTTGTACAACCCTCACCTTGTGAAGTTCTACGGGAACGCTTGGTCTGCTGTAAAATTTGATGTCTTGATCCATGTTGCTAAAAAGTATAGTGTCAATAAATGAAATTGACCGCTAAAGATAGCATTCAGCTTCAATCTCAAACCAAACAGCAGCAATCTAAAATTATTCTATATAATCTATGCTAATATTGTGATGAATTCACATAGAGCCAACCTTGGTAATTGGGATTTTTTCCGGATTTCTATTCCAATTTGCATAGGATTGTAATGGTGGCTTCTTCAGAGGCCTTGGAGGTTTTGACGTCATTCCCCAGGTTATAATCGAAGCGGTTGATAACAATAGACCCTTTCAGGGTGTTGGCTTCAAATGAAAAAGGAATTTCAATAGGTTTGGATACCTCCCGTATGGTCAGATTTCCCCTGGTAATGAATTCATCCCCCCTTTTCTCTATGGATTCGGATACAAAACAGATGTCAGGATATTTTTCCACATAAAAAAAATCGTCGCTTCTCAGGTGTTTGTCTCTCATTTTAAGTCCACTATTCAGGGAACTCGCATCGATACAAACCTTAAAAGCGGAGTTGGCAAGATCCCCGGGATCAAATTTGACTGTACCCTCCATTCCGGTGAAGTTGCCTTCGGTTCGCTTTTTCTTTAAGGCTATGGCCTCAAAAATCACCTTTGAATTTTGTGTGTCAATGGTCTGTCCTATCAATACTGATCCGGGAATCATCCCAAAGAGTATCCCGGTGATAAATATTATTTTCATGGTTTGTTAGTAATAATGGTCTAAGTTATGAGCTCGAAATAGCACATTTTTTCTTCATTGTTTTTGGTTCCGCTTCCCAGCAGGTATTGTTGAAAATCTGCTACCTTATTAAGGTAGGTGGCCTTTATGTTTCATAGGTCAAAATGTGGATCAAAAAATATTAATCATCCGAAGACAAGACCCTGAGGATTCTTGAAGAATATGCATCCAGCTGGTCGCCACTTACCTCTTTGAAGATGATCTGATCTTTTGCCTCTGCGGGAAGATCAAGGTCCTCCATCTGCAAACCATCTACATCATCAAATACAAAAGCGGGACGGAAATCTTCCTTATCCAGGTAGAGTTTCACATTCTTCAAGTGAATATTACTGGCGTGACGCACATAAAAACCCCAGGCAGGCAATTCGCGAAACATGGAAAACTCAGGGTACTCTGCGATCTGTTCAGGAACCTGTTCCAGTCTGCTTAAGAGGCACATAGGCCATCCCTTTGGAAGCCCGTTCCAGGATACCTGATCTCAACGTTTTCAAGCACTACATTTTCAACATGGTGACCCAGGAATCCCTGCAATGGAAGCTGGAAAAGGGTTATGGAAAAAATCCACTTCAGGTCCTCGCATATCATAGTCAGCATCGGGCCGGCCGAATGGAACCTGTGCATAAAGGTCCTTTATGGTAATGTTCTTTACACTTCCAGGTTGTTCTCCGTGGCGATGGCCCAAGCGAATAAATAGGGCATTACCGGTGTTCAATGCAATCACATTCGACACGGTAATATTCTCAATCACTCCCCCATCCACCGATTCAATGGCAATGGCCGATCGAAAAGTATCAAAGACCCTGATGTTTTCGATGACCACATTTTTAAATCCTCCATACGATGCAGTTCCAAATTTAATGGCACTGGCACTGGACCTCACTGTGCAATTGGCAATATAGACCCGGTCATTGATGTGATTGGGAGAATGGGACTTTAAACAGATCCCATCGTCGGCCGTATTTACATCACAATTGGTCACTCTAACATCCTGGCAATCCACAATATCAAATCCGTCGTTGTTCCAATAAGCTCTGCTAAAGACCTTTACCTGATCAATGTCCAATCCGGAACACTGCTCGTAGGTCTGTACCCAGCAGGATGCATTCTTCAGGGTAACACCTTTCAGCTTTACCCGATTGCATGACATCATATAGACCAGTTGAGGACGCTGGCTTTCATTGGGTCGCATCCGCCGGTAGTTGTAGTTGGGGTCCACCATTTCTCCTAAATGATGCAGGCTGTCCACATTCAAAGCCAGCGCCCTTCCCTGTCCATCGATCACCCCCCTACCTGCAATACCCACATCATTGGCCTGATCGGCCAGAACCAGGGCCTTCCAATTGTTAATCTTTCTGATAGTGCCTGGGATTGGTACTTCCAAGCAGGGTAGCGTTCAGATCCAGAAAAAGGGTAACACCGCTCTTGAGAACAATACTCCCGGATAAGAATTCCCCTGCGGGCACGACTACGCTTCCCCCTCCCTTATTATGTGCAGCATCGATCGCCTCCTGAATGGCTGAAGTGCAAAGCGTTTTCCCGTCGGCCACAGCTCCATAATCCAGTACATTAAACGTTTGATCACTGCCCACTTGGGCTGTAAGCTTTAGTCCTAAGATTAGAAGGAGTGAAATGGACTTTAGCGTAATTGAGCATCATTTTGAGTTTTCATAGCCTGTTTAGTTAAGTTCCTTAAGTTAGAAAGGTCGTGATTCCTTGCTGTTTTCCTACTTCGTGCGAGGGGAATCCCCCATCTCAAAATCAAGTATTCCACCCTGAACCAGATCAAAATGGTTCAGAAAGTTGTTCTGTATGGTTTTGCTGTTAAGTTTCAATCCATGAATATACGGCTTTCCTGCGGATGCGCCTGGAGCATTGTAATACCATCTTTTTTCCCTCCTCCAGGTGAATGGTCACTTTATCGAATATTGGGCTTCCAATCTGGTATTCAGGATCTTCTTCGGTTCCCCCATTCATCTGAAATAAGCCTATTTTCATCAAAACAGAGAGACTTCCCATGAGTCCCTGATCTTCGTCACCGTTAAAACCGGTTGCCGGTGACAGGCCGCTAAATGCAGTTTCCACTACTTTCCGAGTCCAGTATTGTGCCAGATCAGGACGATCAAGCTGGTTAAATACCTGAGCAGTTTGCATGGAAGGCTGGTTTCCATAGTTAATGGGAATGCGCCGGTACTCGGGATGTAATTCTTTGTCGTGTGCCCCACCCGAGGTAAAACCTAAGTTCTGTGCGGTTTCAAATTGCTCTGTTAGCTTTTGTGCGGCTTTTTCTTTTCCACCCATCAACTCCGCCAATCCAGAAATATCATGTGGTACAAACCAGCTTGATTGAGCCCCATTAGATTCATTAAAACCATGCTCGTACTTGTATGGATCGAAATCGGCTAACCAAAGGCCATTGATGTCTTTTGGACGCATCCAGGTCGATTCACTGTCATACACATTTTTGTAGTTGAGAGCGCGTTTTATAAAATACTGGTAGTCTTCTTCATAACCCATTTTCTTGGCAAGCTGTGCCAGGGTCCAATCCTGATAGGCATATTCCATGGTTAAGCTGGCGCCATCCTGATGGAAGCCAAAATTTCCTTCAGGAATCGGATAGGGTACATATCCATTTTTGATATAATGTTCCAGGCCTCCTCCCAAATTCGTGTCGTGCTCGTAGCCCGCTTTGCCCATAATCCCTCCTGGCATATGGTTCTTTTTTAAAGCCTTATATATCTCCGGCAGATTTTCGGTCACAATGCCTTTTTGAATGGCACTCACAATAAATGGAGTCGCCGATGCTCCGGTCATTACAAAGGTGTAATTACCCCCGGATGGGCCTCTCGGTACCAACCCACCGTCGGTATAATATTGCATTAATGACAGCACAAACTCCTCCATAATATCGGGATAAACCAGTCCCCATAAAGTGTTGAGGGTCCACTGTGCACCCCAGAACGAATCCGAATTGTAGTGGTTAAATTTTGGCTTTCCCTTGTCATCCAGTGGGACTTGCCCAATACGAAATTCTTCCCCGGTGTAATCGGGGTAAGTGCCTTTGACATCACTGATGATCCTGCGCCCCTGCAGTCCGTGCCAAAGGTCGGTGTAAAAACGTTTTTGTTGTTGCTCTGTACCCCCTTCAATCTGAATGCGACTTAAATAGTCGTTCCACACTTTTCGCGATTCAGTAAGCACCTGTTCAAAATTCCAGTGTGGTAACTCAGCCTCTATGTTGTTGCCGGCACTTTCAACTGAAGTATAAGAAATTCCTGCTTTAAGGAGCACTTCATCTGCTTGTTCATCAAAATGTAGAAGATAGTTCCCGGTTTCTTCATCCCTTATTACTTGCGAAATATTTACATCCGAATCGATTTGAAAAAACACCTTTGTAGGTTTGGGACGACGACGGGTTGGTGCATTGGTCAGCTCGCCTGTAACTGTCTTTTCACCAATCTTTTCCAGTTTTCCATCCATGTTCAGACAAGGCCCCAACAAAGTATTCAAGTTTACCAATAAGGCCGGTTTACCCTCCCCATTGAAAGTATATTTATGAAAGCCAACCCGTGTGGTGCTGGTAATTTCAGCTGCAATCTTATAACGATCGAGTTCCAGGTATTGATAACCCGGGCTTACCTTTTCGGTTTCGTGGCTGAAATGCGAATCAAAATCAGCAAAAATATTTTCCTTGTTTTCATCGCTTAAACTTACCGGCATTACTGAAAGTCCGGAAAGTTGCCAGGCATGAATGTGGCTGAATCCACGTACCGTGTCTGTTTTATAACGGTAACCGCTTCCCCAGGCTCCACCAATTTCGGTATCCGGACTTAGATTTACCATACCAAAGGGACGGCAGGCCGACGAGAAATAGAACCAGCGTGAGTTTTCTGTGTCGAGTAGGTTGTAAACCATATCCACAGGTTCTATTTTCGTTTCAGCTGTTTCATTCTGATTTGAAGTACAGGAAACAAAAATTATAATAAATAGGAAAGAAAGAAAAATTGTGTGCTTCATGATTTTTTCATTTAATTTTTTACAGCCTGCTGTTCATTGCTTATTGTACCCCAGTCCTTGTTGGGTGATACCCCCAATATAAGTTCTAACTTACCTCCTATTGCGATGTCTGAATAGTCAATCCAAGCCCGGTTTAATTTCACACCATTTAACATCGCAGATTGTATATAAATATTTTCAGGAGAAAAGTTGCGAGATACTATTTCAAACTTCTTGTTTTTGACCCATTTTTCGCCTGGGTCAATACTTATATACTCAAAGATTGGAGTACTAATTTCAAATCTTGTATTCCCCGGACATATCTGGTATAGACCTATTGCTGCGAGGTTATACCAGGCAGACATACAGCCAAAGTCTCCGTCCATCTCCTCCAAAAACCCATCTGGTGTGTCCTTATAAATATAATCATGAATGGGCTCTTTAAAGAACCCATGGGTCCCGTAAAGCTGAGTGGTCGGCTTTTTGAGTAGTTGATTTACCCACTTTTGTGTAAGCCAGGGAGCCCCTGCCGGATTAAACAGGAATGGGACGTGAAGATCTATCTGATTTCCCGCAGTGTACAAATCGTTTTCGAAGAAATGGTTTAGCGTATCTAAAAATGCTACTTGCCCTCCCAATTCCTCTACCATTTCATCCACATTGTGAAGGGCATTCCATCGCCAATGCCACTTGGAGCCTTCGTATGTATACTTTTCACGGTTCTGAGTGGGATCTTCAGGAAAGTCAAGCCAGGTACCATCAACACCTCTGGCTCGAAAAAAATTGATGCTTGTATCCCATGTATTTTTCCAGTAGGCTGCCCTTTTGCTGAAGTATGCATATTCCTCTGGCTTGTTTAAGTCTTTCGCCACTTTTGCCACACACCAGTTATCCCAACAATACTCACCCGTTTGGTCGGGACGCTCCGGGATATAACCGTATGCATCATACTTCACAGGCATTTGCATCAGTGCTTCGTTTTTGATGTGTGGGAATACGTCCTCAATTGATAAGTGGCTGCTATAAAGACCTTTGTAATAGGCATCAACCATAACCATCAACATGTGCTCATGCCTTACAGTTCCATACATGGCAAAGTCATTTTTCCCTCTTGCCCGGAATAATGGTGAATTATGCGGCTTATGATCGCTATCGGGGAAGGGGGCCCAGTCTTCTGCCTGTTCGTAGGTATCGTAAATTGAATTCGCTATTGCTGAATATACATCGGGACAAAAAAGGCTGTATAGTGGGTATTTAGAACGAAAGGAATCCCAAAAGGCAAATCCATTATAGTGTATACCCCCTTTGGCTTCATGTAGCTGCTCGTCGAAACCCTTGTAGGTACCATCTACATCGGATTGCATTATTGGCAAGAAGCAAGTTCGGTAAAGGGAGGTATAAAAGATACGTTTGTCCCTGTCATCCTTTCCTCTAACTTGTATGGCCGATAGACGATCTCTCCAGAGATTCTCTGCCTGGCTTAAGGTTTTTTCAAAATCCCAGTGTGGGCATGTTGTTTCCAGATTGTTTTTTGCTCCTTCTAAACTGGTAAACGACACCGCTACTTTTACTTCAATTGGTTTCTCTTGCTCCTCAAAAATACAGGCAAAACCATTTGTGATTGTAGTATCGCAAAAGGCTATTGTATGTATTGCATCCTTATGGGGTATACCTATATTCTTTATCGCTTGCTTAAATTCAATAATAAAGTAAATGGGATTTTTCCAATTAAAATAACCTTCAATGTGGTGTTTGTCTACCAGCCTAAAGCTTATCTGGCGGTCCAAACCGCTTTTACCGCTATACAGAAACAGTTTCGCCTCGTCTCCCGACTTAAAAGTATATCTATGGTAGCCTGCATGTGAGGTTGCTGTTAGTTCAGCTTTTATCTGTTCTCTATTTAAAAAAACGGTATAATAACCAGGACTTGCATTTTCTGTTGTTTTATCTATTTCAGCTTTGGGGTATTCTATCCAACTGAAATTAGCTGAACTTTGGAATGGCATTATCGAAAGCAGACCCGCCCTGTCATAGATGTGTCCTCCTCCTGAACTTCCAACTCTGAAGTGACTGAATCCACGTATCAAACTATCCGCATAGTTATACCCGGAATGTGCCCAATCTCCATCGCCTGTCAGGCTGCTTGGATAGGTATCCGGACAGAGCTTCACCATGCCAAAAGGTACATTTGCTGATGGATGCCAATGTCCGTGATCTCCTTCGGTACTTATGAATGGATCTATATAATCCAATACCTCATCTTGCTTTTTATTGCAAGCAGCCAGAACAAAGCATCCTGCTAAAATGGGGACAATAAACTTAAACCTCATGTTTGATTCTCTTTAAGTTTTCCTCAATGGCATTCAGCATTTCCATGGTTGGGAAGCCGTTATTCGGACGGCGGTTTTCAGGATCGTACCAGCCTTCCCATGTGGGATTTTTATCACCACTGACACAGCCTTGATGAATCACTTTTAAAGTTTGCCGGGCAGCATCTAATCCGTCAATTGCCTTTTGAAGATAGGCTTTATCACCGCTATCTTCAAATTGCTTTTTGTCTTTTCCCATTTGGTGAAGGACACGCTCAAATTCCAACAAATCAACATATATTTTTACGGGATAAAGAATGTAGTCGTGATAGAATATGTGAGCAGTGCCCTGGACCTTTTCACCCTCCCTGGCTTCCTTTAGTGCATCCTTCAGAATCAGGATTCGTTTGGCCACATGTTCGAAATCATTTTCAACACGTCGGTAATCATAAGGAATTGGCACCTTTCCGGGGCGTTCAAGCGGTGCGTTGCTTAAGTAGGAAATAGCTTCTCGAATTTCCCAGAGATGCTGGACGTATCCCACACGAGAAAACTGAGCTTCGTGGAGTTTTTTCATGGAATGAAGGGCATGTCTGCCGGCTTCCTCTCCGAAATAGCGTGTTGTCCAATCGATATAAAATTGCGCTCCATCAAAAGCATTCACATTATCGGCCATAAGCGAGAAAGCCTCAAGGTTTAAAAGAAAAGGACGAAACTGCTGTCCGTTCACCATACAGTATTTATTGGCTCCATACTGCTTTATCATCATTTTCATAATGGTATCCAGCTTTTCAGGATAGGGATCATGAACGGTATGATTTAACCAGAATCCCGCATGCATGTAGGTGCCAAAATCGTAGCCTTTGGTGCTTTCGGGCCAGTACTGAAAACCAGCATATCCATCGTCCGACCAGGCCACGATCCAGTCCTTGGGCGGATTAAAACCCTTATTAAACATGTCCATCCCATCGTGGTAGCAAATCAATACTTTGGTGGCTTCAGGTTTGTATTGGTCAATGATATGACCCAGCTCCGCATATACTTCATTAAATACATCAATCTTATCTTCGCCACAGCTGCTCTTGTATTCCCAATCCCAAACCTGGTTGCGCGGACGAAGAGCAAAAATATCTGCCTTGGCAATGGGTGTTTCTTCAAAATAATACGTCCATGTGTTTATCCAGTCCTGCTTATTTTTTCCCCAGCAATCAGCTTTTTCCTGGGCCATGGGTTTGATTTTATAGCCCAGTGCCATATCAATTTGAACCATCATCCCCATTTCGTGTGCATAGTTAATCATGCTGTCGATGTAGGAAAAACGAATGTCATAATCGGGACGTATCTTCTGGTATTCAGGACGCAGGAAGAACTCGGGGCGCCCCAGCATATCGAATAGATGAATGGCGTTGTATTTGATTCGAACCAGTGAATTTATCAGTTCGGTGTAGTTAAGCCAGTCATATTCTAATTTGGGATCTTTCAGGTTTGCCAGTTCATCCACATCGTTTTCGAAGTAGCATAAAATGGGAATTTCGGGGGGCGAAATCACTTTGTCAGGAAAGTCGAGGACATCAAGCTTCGAATTGACTTCCGGGGTCCTTCCGCTCCAATACGCGAAGGGATCGACACCCAGGATTTCCCTGCAGTACTGGTAAACTGCATATTGCATCCCCTGCACATCTGAGCCGGCCAAAACAGCGATTTTTTGCTTCTTTTGGCTTACCCTAGCCCAAATTCCGCCACGGCTACCTGGAAAGTCCTCAGATAAAACGATTGTTTCTTTTTGTGCAAGATTGGCGATTGTTGAGTTTGATACCGGTGTCCCAATCAGCAAAATTTGACCACTTTTCGGGAAGGTTTCCTTTTCCTTCATAAGCTGAACAGGAAAGCCAAGAACCTTTTCCATATCTGTTTTTAAATGGAAGGCCGTAAGCTGCTCGGTTTTTTTTGCATGATCACCAATCACAATATAAATATCATGCCTGCTTTCACAAGCTTGAAAAACGAATCCTACAAGGAAAACGACTGCAATAAATTGAATGATATTTTTTGATGAATTCATCTGCTATTCTTTAATGGGTTCGGGACGAATTTCCACTACCCCCTTTCCGCTTGTATAAGTATAAATCCTGAAGCTGTTTTCTTGTCTGTTTAGCCTGACTTCATTTTTAGTATTGCTTTTCAATTCCGGATTACCCAGTTCTGCGGGCCAGTAAATTACCTGTTCTCCGGCTCCCTCCACCTCAAACATTAATGTATTCCCGTCAAGCTTAGCATCCACAAGTGGCACGCTGGAAGACCGGATGGATATTCCTGTTCCCATATTGGGAAGTATGAAGAGGGCTTTACTGGATTCCTTCTCCGGAAAATTTAAATCCATTCGCAAGTTTCTATCCTGCATATGATAGGGCTGGTTAAGCACCCCCAGAAGCTTCGCCGGATTAAGCGGCTGCTCTATCCTGCCGCTGGCTTTCCCTCCGGAAAAAGCAATGATCTGACCTGCTGCCTCTTCTTCATTGATCACCCTGTAAATTTCCGGCGAATCACCCACCTTACCCTGCACCACTGGAAGTGATTCGGAAATATATGGGAGAACCCGTTTAGATTTTTCAACCTGACTACCCACAAAATCCAGTTCCTCCCGGGTCATCAAAGAAAGGTCTCCCCAGAAGCCATGGCCAGCCAGCAGGGAACTGGAAACATTGTACTCCATGGACCCCGCAATATTGTGTGGATAAGAGGCATAGGTGAAAAGTTCCAGGGGGATGAGTCCGGAATAGGCATTGGCAATGGTCCGCATGGACTTGGTGCGGTAGGAGGAATAGTCATTGTAGGTACTTGCCCCGTTATTCATAAAAAACAGTTTGCCCTGGCTCAGTGGTGCCAGTCCGATCATCACCCTGCGTGCCTCAGTCAGGTCAATTTCAATGATCAGGTCCGGCTCATAATCGCATAGAATTTCCATGGCCTTTACCACGTATATGGGAAGCAGGTATTCATACCTGGCCCTTCGCTCTTCAGGGGAATAAGTCTCAGAGCCGTGATGCAAATCAGGCAGACTGCTGTAAAAGGTATTAATGGCATCCCATTTCATGAATCGGCATCCCTGGTCGATCATGGCCTTACAATCCTGAATAAAAAGATCAAAAAAGTCGCTTACAAAATCAAAGGCAGGATGGCCCCATTGTGCACGTATCGGATCCCCCTCGGAATCTCTGATCACCCATTGCGGATGATCTCTGTACCTCGATGTGGCTGAATCAATTCCCATGGGAGAGAACCAGAGCCCCATTTTTATTTCATGTTCATCTAGCTTCGCCTTGATGGGTTCTAAACCTTCTGGCAGCCTATCCTTATGCGGAGTCCAGATTCCCATGGCTTGCTCCCAGCCATCATCCAGTACAAAAATATCCACACCCAGGTGGGATGCATTCTCAATCTCCTGAAAAATACGTTCATAGGTCAGGATGCCCCGGAGTGGTCTCCCGGGATCCTCCCGCTGCATTCCCCAGGTGTTATAATAGAATTCGGGTCTCCTTGAAACAGGATTCTCACAAATCTGACTCCCCAGGTATTCCCTGATTATTTCCTTTCCCCTATCCAATGATTTTTGCCCAAAAAATGCTGTGGCGGTCCAAACCGACTCATAGGGATGTAAGGGGTCGATAAGCTCTCCGTCCAGATAAGCTCCCCGCCGGGCCTCAACAGATACAGCTATCTGATCATCATTTCTTCGTAAGGCGATTCCCAGAAAAAGGAAATCTTCATCTCTCAAAGGAAAATTGAAGACCCCTTTTGTTCCCTGCATGGCATCATTGATAAGATTCCCGCTGCCGATCTTCTCCTCATCAAACAATCCCTGTGTATGATCCTGGGATGCATGTTCATAAGCCGTTAGCCAGCTTAAGGAATCGGAAGAGAGAAGGTGGATGGGGCCCTTCAGAAGAAGGCCCGAATCACCCATTGTACTTACATTCAGCTCCGGGTAATACATGTGATTTCCACTTTTGGTCTGGTCAAAGTCAGGGGGACGCTTTTCCCAGCTGGCCATCCTGATCTCCACCGATTCGGGCTTCTCCCCCTCTTCCATCTTCAGACTGTAGCCGGGAAAAATAAAATGCAAAGCTCCCTCCTTCTTATTGAGGGTAAACTTCTCTTTCAGGGAATGAAGAACAAGCTGTTCCCTGACCAGGGTGGAACCGGGGAAGACTTGCTGACGGATTGTTAGTCCCAGGCCTTTTACCACTCCCCTGTCTCCTTTAAATTCAAGGGTATATTCGCTTCCTCCGTTCTTCAGTGGACGTTCATTCAAGTCCTTAAAAACCCATAAACGGTCATCGGAAGAGACCAGCTCTCCATTGATAACAAATTCAAAATAAGGTGATCCTTGGTGGTTGATTATCGTGAAATCCGCCTTCATCCTGTATTGAGGCCTGATCGCACCCGCTTTGCTGCTGTCACAGAGAAAGGATTTGACAAACAGGTCATTTTCAATATAAATAACATCCATCGGGGAATCACCCTCACATGCGACAGTAAGAAGTAGCAGAAGGGTAAGAAAGATGCCCGGAACCTTAAACATATCAAGATCCTATATTAACTACCATAAACAAGGTTCCAATAACTACAAAAACCACAAAGACTGCAATGAGAAAGCCAGTAATATCCTGCCTGTTCCATTTGTAGACCTCCAGAGATGTAGTAGGAAACAACAGTTGATTTTTGGTCTTTTCCGGATTTCTCATGGCCTCTTCAAGGTCCTGCTGATCCACTTCAGGCCCTTTTCCTCTGACCCGCGTTCTCATTTTCAGGAAAAAACGCTCGGTGATCTCATCTTTATTTTCCCTTGTGAGCAGGGAAACCAGGATCAGAACCAAAAATGGAAACAGGAGGCGGATCATCATCCGAATCGATTCATTCAGTGCATAGGGTTTCTGGCTAAGGTCGATACCCAGGCTATGGATCAGCACTAGTTCGGGAAAGATATAACCTCTTGCTTCTATGATGCCATCCTCGTTTATGCCTGCTTGTTTGGACCAGAAGATGGTTTTGGAAGGCTGGTTATACCTCTTGGCGAAGGATTGTCCGATAGTCAGGACTTCGGGTTGCGGAGTGATGGATTTATCCTGAAAGCTTAAGTCCTCCCAGGCTAGAATTTCAAGGTTTCGCTCAGCCACATCAAGCTCTCTGGCCGTATAGGTCCGCTCAATGGGAGAAGGTTGAGTCTCCAGCAAAAGTGTTTCATTGCTTCGCAAAGATTGGAACACATTGGGAACTAACATGGGCAGCAGATAAAAGAGAAAGAGGGTTAGAAGAATGGATGCCCATGCTCCCTGTCGATTGGCCCTTCTCCACTTTAATCCAAGCCAGAAAGCCGCTGCGAAGATCACAAAAAACTCCCAGATGAATTTCAGAATCTCCAGGATATTATCAAAGCGGGTGGTTATGATGGCCCCTCCTATCAGAAAAGCGGCTCCAAAAGCCCTTCCTGCCCATACGTAATGCATTTCCGATTGCTTCTTTACCAGAGGTCGGTATATATTGTGCAGTATAAGACCCGAAACTGTTAACATCAGAGCATCCGCAGTGGACATCAGCGCGGCCATCATGGAGGCAACCATCAGACCAACCAGGCCAAGCTTAGCTGAACCAAGCAGATCCCGAGTGGCATACCCCCAGATGAGATCAGAATTCTGGATCTGCCCGGTATATAACAGAATGGCAGATAAGTCCCAGGACACCCCACATGATGGTACAAAACCTCTTTAGGAAACCTCCGGTCACCATGCCAAAGCGCGCTGAATACTCATCTTTAGCGGCTGCATTGGTCACCAGCTGATTGGGCTGGGTGACCACCGTTATTCCCGCAATTAATGAAGCGGTTATAATAAAATACCAGGTGAAATCGATGAGCGTTGGTGCCCCGAAGATTTCAAAAAAGGATTCAGGTAGTTTTGCATGCAGTATCTGTAAGGCAGACTCACCATCGCCGCTTCCATAGACCGATTTTATTTTTGCCCAGGAGAATGGGATAAGAACAATGGAAAGGACAATGATAAAAAATCCCTGAAGCATATCGGTGTAAAATGCAGCTTCCAGGCCTCCCATAATTGCATAAAGCAATACAATCAGGCAAACAACCCAGATAAGCAGATTTTCATTGATATAGGAAAACAGGCTCCCGGGATTGATTCTTCTCAATTCTACAATGCGCTCCTGCTCCAGTACAGAGTAGTTGATCATAGTTGCGGGCTTCAAGCTCAGCGAGTTCCAGTGGCCTGCATATATTCGGCTGTTTGGATGGCATCATAGAGCTCCACAGGTTTGGGTGTAATGGCCAGTATGGTCTTGTTCATGGCTGTATAGCCCACAGAAAGCAGGCCCATCATCCCGATGGCCCCGATTATGGCATAGGTGGCCGCCATCTTTTTTGAAGCATAGCGCTCTTCATAAAAATCACCCATGGTGAGTACACGCATTCTGCGAAGCCAGGGTGAGGTGATCCAGAAAAGTGGAGTTGCAAATACCATCAGCAAAGAGCTCCAGATCCCGGCCGCACCATTTCTGAATGTGGTAGTAGCCACACCTACAGGGCCATCAGCAGAGGTGGCTTGTCCGAAACTGGCAAAGGTCTGTACCAGTTTTCCAAACCTTCTTCCGCCCAGCAGGTAATCTTCCTGGCTTTTTATGCGCTTACTTGAACGGATTCCAATGGCAATAATTACCAGAAAATAGATGGCAATCACTATGATGTCGATAAGAGCAAGACCAAACATAAAGAGAAAGTATTTAATCGATTAAAGAAAGGTGATCACTCACTACATTTTCACAATTTACGATGGAGACTCCGTTTGTGGGAGTCTGGAAAGGCGGCCGTCCCTGAAAACCGGCTTATGGCCAGGCCCGAAACATCCTCAGCATAAATGGCATCCCCAAAACAATCGCTTTTAGAACTTCCCCATTTCAGGCTGCAGTTATGGATCCAGACCTCACTTGACTGCAGGATGTAAAACCCCGCGGTTTTGGAGGAGATAATACCCTTTTTTGAAGGCCTGAGATCATACAATCCGCACGGATACTTTGTCTTCCTGGAGATTTTCAATTGCACATCATGAAACCTGATGTTTTTCACCTTTCCTGCATCACCTCCCACAAATACGCCGTTTTCACTGTTGCAGATGATGTTTGAAAAGATGATGTTTCTGACATTCCCAGTCTCTCCTTCTTTCTGTCCTTCCGCAAAACGCCATTTTGCATCCTTATTATCAGCATTTCCTCTTTTATATGATGTAATGTATATGGGTTCGGCCTTCCCCCACCATACATCATCAAAGAGCCGACCTTCAATGACGATATTTGAGAACATGACATTCTCGATGATGCCTTCATCCCTGTTCTGAATTCCGATTCCCCGATTGCTCCCTTCTATAATGCAATTACTGACTACAATATTCCGAATGGCATCTACATTCTCGCTCCCCAGCTTTATGGAACAGGATGTTGACTTTAGAATACAATTGGAAATTGTAATATTCTCCGTAGGTCCAAAATCAGCATACTCTCTTCTGGTTTTCAGGCAGATGCAATCGTCGGCCGATTCAATATAGCAATTGCTTATTCTCACATTCCTGCTGTGATCGGGATCGATGCCATCCGAGTTTCTGATTTTCAGATCATTCAAAATTCGAATGCCTTCAATGGAGACATCATCACATCCAACCAGGTGAAGACACCAGTATGCAGCATTGGCAAAGGTTACATCCTTGATGGTCAGATTGGTAAAATGAATGGGAGTAAATACGTGCGGACGGGGATCAATCTCTGTAAAGGGTTTTAGGTCATAAGCAGCCTTCTGCTCTTTCCCCATAAATGCCACGCCATTGCCATCAATGGTCCCTTTTCCAGTGATGGAGACATTCACCGCATCTTCCCCACCAATCCATATGCTTCCTTCCTTAAAGTTATCTCTGAAAGCACTTGTGGTGTATACCCTTTCGTCGGGATTGGCAAGCAAGCGCGCACCGCTTTCCACGTGCAAATTCACATAGGATTTCAGCTTAAAAGGCCCGGATAAAAACACACTTCCTCCAGGAATTTTCACGATTCCTCCACCATTCTCCGAACACCGATCGATGGTCTCCTGGATGGCTCTGCTGTTATCGCTCTTGCCATCACCTAAAGCTCCAAAATCAGTTATATCATAAATTTTCATGGGCCATAATTAAATTGTTCATCCTTCTGTTATCTCAGTGATTTTCACAGGTCGCTTCTCTTTCGCAGATTTAGTGGCAGCCAGTCCAACTACAATAGACATCAGACCATCCCTTGCTCCCACTGGCATTTCTCCATTTGATTGCAAAGCCTCCACGAATTGGTTCATCTCTTTCTGATAGGATACCTGGTAGCGTTCCAGGAAAAAATGCAAGGGTAAATCTCCAGACATTCCTTCCCGGGTAAAAAGTCTGTGATTGTTGGGGAAATTATTTTCGGCTTTGGCCATGCCCTTGCTCCCAAATACCTCCAGACGCTGATCATATCCATAGGCCGCTTTTCTGGAATTATCGATTACTGCCAGGGTATTGTCGTCGAAGATTAGCGTAATGACGGCCGTGTCAAAATCGCCTGCCTCCCCAATCTCCGGATCCACCTTTACGGTGGCAGCTGCATACACTTCCTTCACCTCCTTACCTGAAATATACCGGGCCATATCGAAATCATGGATCGCCATATCCAGGAACATACCGCCCGAAACCTTTATATAACTTATGGGCGGAGGGCCAGGATCGCGACTGGTGATTTTAATGATATGGGGATCCCCTACTGCACCGGAAACTACCATTTCACGGATTTTCTCAAAATCGGGATCAAATCTGCGATTGAATCCCAACATCAGCTTTACACCACACTTATCCACAACCCTGAGCACTTCCATCACCCGGTCTAAGGAGAGATCAAGGGGCTTTTCACAGAAGATGTGCTTACCTGCAAGCGCAGCGTTAATGACATGGTCGGCATGCAGGTCGGTGGGCGAACAGATCACCACTGCATCGATCTCTTCAATGGCAATCAGGCCATCGAAATTATTCAGAACCCGCGAGATTCCATACTCTGCAGCTATTTGTGCTGATTCCTCAAGTACATCCATTACTGCAACAACTTCCACTCCCGCCACCTTTCGACAAAGGTTATCCAGATGAATTTTCCCTATGCGGCCCAATCCGGCCACTGCAACTTTAATATTTTTCATAATCCCAGCTTTTTGATGAACTTACGGTTGTTACGTGCACAGGTTTTAGGGGAGCCCATGCCTGGTAAAACATCCTGCTCTACCACAATCCAACCCTCATAATCTCTCTCTTTTAATATGCTTACTATGGATTTAAAATCCACATTCCCCTTTCCCAACTCACAGAAGATGCCTTCCTCCACAGATTTGAAATAGTCAAAATCTTCATTGGCCGAACGCCAGTCGACTTTTGGATCATAATCTTTAAAGTGAACATGCCAGATTCGCTTGTCATACTTTTTAAGTGCTTCCACAGGATCACCTCCGCCAAATGCATAGTGCCCCATGTCCAGGCATAAACCCAACAGCGAAGGATCTGTAAGCTCCATAAGCTTTGCGACTTCATTTGGAGTTTCCACATATCCACCACAATGGTGGTGAAAAACCGTACGAATACCGAAAGCTGACCTCACTGCTTTGGCCACCTTTTCGGCCCCTGCTGCAAAAGTTAACCAGGCTTCCTCCGACAATCCCATTTCAGGAGTAATCCGCCCTGCATTGCTGGTGCGTTCATCTACCGAACCATTCGCATCGGCCAAAACGATAAAAGAATTTTCATAACCCGCATCATACAATAGCCTTGCTGTTTTGAGTGCCATCTCAACCCCCTGATCATGGGCCTCTTCGCGGGACAAAGCAACCGGGACAAAGGCCCCCACAAGCTCAAGCTTGTATTCCTGAATGGCCTTTCTTAAATCCATGGAATTGGTGGGCATAAAACCCCAGTCACCCAGTTCGGTACCCACATAGCCGGTCTCATTCATCTCAGAAAGGACCTGTACATACCCTGGCGCTTTACCATCCAGGTCAAATTCCAGCGCTCCCCAGGAGCAAGGTGCATTGGCTATTTTAATATCTTTCATCGTAGGGATGGTTTGGGATTATCTAAAACTTACGTGTCCACTCACTGGGCCACCTTTCAATCACCACCTTGGTTTGTGTGAAAAACTCAATGGCATGCCTGCCTTGTCCATGCAGATCCCCAAAAAAACTGTCGTTCCAGCCACTGAATGGGAATTGGGCCATGGGAGCAGCCACGCCTATATTGATTCCTATGTTTCCGGCATCTGCCTGGTTTCTGAATGTTCGGGCATTCAAGCCGCTTGTGGTAAAGAGACAGGCCATATTTCCATAGTTGTTTCGATTCACAAAGCTGATGGCCTGATCGATGCTATCCATGTGAAGCAGACTCATGACCGGACCGAAAATTTCGGTCTTAATCAATTCCCCATCCAGGGCTACATTTTCAAGGATGGTCGGTTTGATGAAATTTCCAGATTCATATCCTTCAATGCTGATTTTTCGACCGTCCAGTAAAAGATCAGCTCCTTCAGAAACTCCTTTGGCAATAATACCCTCAATCCTTCTTTTGCTCTCGGGAGTAATGACGGGTCCCATTTCAATTCCTTCATTCAAACCAAAGCCAGTGGTCTTACTTTTTGCAGCCTCCACCAGTGCATCTCTTATTTTTCCCTGCTGGTCGCCTACAGCCACAATGTTGGAAGCCGCCAGGCACCTTTGTCCGGCACAGCCGTACACACTGTCGGCAATAATTTTTGAGCTCATTTCAATATCAGCATCTGGCATCACAATCACCGGATTTTTAGCACCACCCTGGGCCTGAACCCGTTTTCCGGTGGCTGCCCCACGCTCATAGATATAACGGGCCACAGAGGTGGAACCCACAAAGCTTATGGCCTTTACCTCCCGGTGATCGAGCAGCGCATCCACACTCTCTTTCCCCCCGTGGACCAGATTAATCAGACCAGCAGGCAGGTCCAGCTGATCGATCAATTCAAATACCTTCATCATGGTCAGAGGCACCTTTTCAGATGGCTTCAGTATAAAGCTGTTTCCACAGGCGATGGCATAAGGCAAAAACCAGAATGGAATCATCCCCGGAAAATTGAACGGGGATATACAGGCACATACACCTATGGGCTGACGGATCATAAATTCATCAATGCCAGGAGCTACATTTTCCGAAAACTCACTCTGCATCAGGGTGGGTGTGGCACAAGCCGTTTCCACATTTTCAATACCACGTTGCATCTCAGCCCTGGATTCCGAAAAGCTTTTTCCACACTCCAATGTAATCAACTCTGCAATCTGATCCAGGTGTTCTTCCAGCAATTGCTTCAATTTATACAAGGGTTGAACCCGTTTCATGGCAGGGGTATCTTTCCAATCCTTCAATGCTGCCGAGGCTGCCTCAACAGCTAACTGAACATCAAGACCGGTTTTGTTTCCCAGGGGGACTCTGCCCAATACCTGCTGGTTGGCCGGATTGAGCACATCCACGGTGGTCTTTTCCTGGCTATCTAGCCATTTTCCATTGATGTAATTTTTTAATGTTTCCATGTGATTGTATTTTTGGGTTATTGCCGGCCAAGCAGTATGTATATCAGAATGGTGATCGAAGTCAGGGCAATGGACATATGTCTGGTGTATTTCCACGCTTTCATATCAATCTTCACTGCTTCAGCCTTGTATTCGAAAGTCTTTCCCGGGTAATAGTGTGATACCACCAACATAAGGATCATATTTAAAACAAATTCAATCCCCCATATGTGTATGAAATGGATGTCAATCTTGAAGATAAAGGTGGTGAAAATGTAAAATGCCAAACCAAAACCCAGGGCGGCTTTTGCCCCGGTGGCTGAAACTTTCTTCAGGAAAAATCCAGCCAGCATGATGGAGGCAATGGGGATGAAAAATATTCCATTCAACTGTTGTAGCAACTGGTACAAACCATCGGGGGCGCCCGCTACAAGGGGTGCGCTTACAATGGCAAAAAATGCCAGTATGGAAGAGGTGGCCCTGCCTATCCACACCAGGCGTTTTTCTCCGGCCTTTTTATTTATAAGACGCTTATAGACATCGAGGCTGAAAATGGTGGCTGCACTATTCAGGACACTGTTGAAAGTACTTAAAACTGCACCCATCACCACAGCCGCAAAGAAGCCTGCCAGACCCAGGGGCAAGACCTTATTTACCAGGGCAGGATATACATGGTCCTGGTTTTCATACATGGAATCGCCAAAATAATAGAAGCCAATCACTCCAGGGAAGACGATGATAATGGGTACAAGAATTTTCAGTGCTCCGGTAAAGAGCAAACCCTTCTGGGCCTCTTTCAGATTTTTTGCTCCCAGTGCCCGCTGTACAATGGTCTGGTTCATCCCCCAGAAATAGAGCTGGTTGATAATTAAGCCTGTGAAAAGAACTCCAAAAGGCATCACAGATTCTTTGCTTCCAATCACATTAAATTTCTCTGGCGCATTTTCAATAACTTTTGTAAGACCCGCAAAAATATTTCCATCTCCAATGCTGAACAGGGCAATCACGGGAACCAGAATTCCACCAATAAGCAATCCATATCCATTGATGGTATCTGAATAAGCCACGGCCTTTAAGCCCCCAAAGATGGCATAGAGCGATCCAATCAGTCCAATGGCCACAACCGTGATCCATATGCCCTGTGATTTGCTTACTCCCAGTACTTCCGAAATATTGAAAATACTTTCGAAATTGATGGCCCCGGTATAAAGGACAATAGGCAGCAGGGTAACCACAAAAGATACCACCAACAGCAGTGCAACCAGACTCCTTGTGGTGCCGTCAAAGCGATTTTCCAGGTACTCTGGAATGGTGGTCAGTCCCATTCTCAAATACTTGGGAACAAAATAGATGGCGGCCACCACCAGGGCCAGGGCGGAGGTGACTTCCCAACCAATCACAATAAACCCGTTTTTATAGGAAGATCCGTTCATCCCAATAAGATGCTCTGTAGAAATATTGGTAAGTAACATCGAACCGGCTATGACCACACCTGTCAGGCTGCGACCCCCGAGGAAGTAAGCATCGGACGAATCCAGATGCTCTTTCCTAAGCTTCCACCATACATATAGCGCTACAAAGGCAGTAAAACCGATAAAGGTTAAGAGGGTCAGCATACATTAATCATAAAAAATAACGCTGTTTTTTCTTTTGCTCCATGTAATTCTCTCGAGCCTGATTTACAGCTTCAGACTCGGAAACTTCAGCAATGGGGACATCCCACCAGGCAAAGCCATATCCTGCCATTTTGCGCTCAGAAACCGTTTCGATATAGATCACGGTTGTTGAGGTTTCCATCCTGGCATCAGCCAGGGCCTTCTCAAATTCGGGGATGTTTTTGGTCCGGAAAACTTTCGCCCCAAGGCTCTCCGCATTGGTGGCCAGATCGACTGGGAGTAACTCCCCATCCAGCTGACCCGTTTTTGCATCTCTGAATTTATAATTCGTACCAAATCCTTCACTGCCAATAGACTTAGAAAGGCCCCCAATGCTGGCAAAACCATGATTGTTAATCAGGATTACCGTAAGTTTAAAATTCTCCTGGAGGGAGGTAATGATCTCTGAGGGCATCATCAGGTAGCCACCATCTCCCAACATCACATATACTTCGCGTTCAGGCGCCGCCATTTTAACACCCAATCCGCCTGGGAACTCATATCCCATGCATGAGTATCCATATTCCAGGTGGAAACCTTTGGAGTTTCTGGTTCTCCATAACTTGTGCAGATCGCCTGGCAAGCTTCCGGAAGCACACAACAGCACATCCTCTGGATTTGAGAACTTATTTACCGAACCAATTACTTCTGACTGACTGGGTAAGCCTTTGCTATCGGGTGTATAGGCTGCCTCCACTTTCTGATCCCAATCCCTGTTGAAGCGGGTGGCTTCCTGCCGGTATTTCTCTTCAGTCTGGTAATTTTTGAGCAAGGGAACAAGCTCTTCCAGAATGGTTCTGGCATCTCCGGTAAGGGCCAGGGCACTGTGTTTAAATGCATCAAATTCTGCTATATTGATGTTGATGAATTTCACCTTTTCATTTTGAAAGGCGGTTTTTGATGCGGTGGTGAAATCACTGTACCTTGTACCTATGCCGATCACCAGGTCGGCTCTTTCACTATAATAATTAGCCCCTTCGGTTCCTGTAGCACCTGCTGCGCCCAAATTTAAGGGATGGTTATAGGGCAGAGATCCCTTTCCTGCAAAAGTTTCCATCACCGGGATTCCGGTCTTCTCAATAAATGTTGTCAGCGCTTTTTCAGCTTCGCTGTAGATGACCCCTCCTCCAGCTACAATAAGCGGCTTGGAGCTTGAACACAACCATTCTATGGCCTTGTTCATGGCTTGCTTATCGGCTGGCGGTCGTGGAATAGGCCATACTCTTTTCTGAAAAAACGCCATGGGATAATCAAAGGCTTCGGTTTGAACATCCTGGGGTACCGACAAAGTAACGGTCCCTGTATGAGATGGAGAAGTGAGTACCCTCATCACTTCAGGCAAACTCGTTAATATCTGTTCGGGCCTGTAGATCCGGTCCCAATACTTTGAGACTGGTTTGAAACAGTCGTTTACTGAAAGATCCTGGGAGAAAGGCGACTCAAGTTGCTGCAGTACAGGAGCTACCGTTCGTTGCCCAAAGATATCCCCCGGAAGAAGCAATACGGGCAACCTGTTAATGGTGGCTGCGGCAGCCCCACTGATCATATTGGTGGCTCCCGGACCGATGGAGGAGGTACAGGCAAAAGTAGACAGCCTGTTTTTCATCTTCGCAAATCCGGCAGCCATATGAACAGCTGCCTGTTCATTTCGAACCATCACATAAGGAAAATCTGTATCTTGCTGCAAGGCTTGCCCGAATCCAGCCAGATTCCCGTGACCAAAAATACCGGCGCAAGCGTGAAAAAATTGGTGTTCCACGCCATCACGTTCTGTATACTGATTTTTTAGAAATCTTAGAATGGCCTGGGCAACTGTTAGTTTAATGGTTTTCATTAATTCAAATAATTATGAGTTCCTTTAAATTTACTTGCAATCCAAATCTCATAACCTATCCTATCAATTTGCTTCTTATTATAGAAATCAAATCGGTAGTTGCCTGGCAAAATTGGTTCAAAGTAGCTATGGTTGCCGGATAGGTATCAAACTCTTCGTTTGTTAATCCGTCTTCGTTGTAAGCGTTTCTGAAATCCTCAAACTTCGTTTCCATTTCAGCTATAATTTCAGGAGCAACAGCAATATCCATATAGTTTTTAATAGGCACATCGGAACCATTATAACGTTGCTGCCATTTGTAAGGCGGCGAAATAACCACATCGCCGCCAAGGAATTGCGACCAGTGTAAATGGTTTCTGAAAGCTGCACTTAACAGGCGCAAGCGATACCCTCTTTCCTGATAAATTTTGTAAGCCTTTTTCATTGTGGCAACTCCCGCCCATTCTAAAGTTCCAGGATTTGTAATGATATCCTCTTTATCTGCTGCTTTTTTCAATGCGTCATCAAGTCTTCCTACCATAAGTGTACAAACATGCCCCATGGTACTAATGTCTTTCCCTTCTTTTTCGCGGCGGGTTAATCCACGCTCAATGGCTTCAGCCACAGCAATAGCCTGTGGAAGTGTAAAACTAACGGTTGCATTTATATTTACACCCTGGTAAGTTGCTTCTTCCATTGCCACAATACCGGCTTTTGTTGCAGGTATTTTTACAATTATATTTGGTGCAAGTTTGCTGAAACGTACTGCCTGCTCAACCATCTTTTCGGCATTGCGATATAACCTTGGATCTGTTTGCATCGAAAGCCGTCCATTCTTGCCATTTTCTTTTTCAAAAATCGGCATCAAAAGAGCTGCAGCCTTAATCGACATTTCTTCAATAAGCAACCAGGCAAGTTCATCCTCTGTTGCCGTAGGATTTTCAACAATAAGTTTATCGATACTGTCTTCCCAGGTATCCATTTCTTTATTCAAAACACCAAGTACAATTACGGGATTGCAGGTGGCTCCAACTGCTCCGTCAGCAATCGAACTACTTAACTCACTTACCGAGCATGAATCGTTCCATAACGCTGTTTGCATTGTTTGTGAAACCTCGTACAACTTGCTTTTATAGCCATTGTTTTGTCTAAGCTCTTGGTCCATCTTCAGCCTTTTTATATATTATTAATTTATTCTTCTTTATTCTATTCTGCTGTAACCAGCGGAATACGTGGGTCAAGTCCCTTCCATGAATCATAGATCCATTTGTGATCAGGATCATCTGTATTGGCCAGGGACTGATCACTCCCGGTCAGAAAGTTGAGATAGTATACATTATAACCGTGACCCGCAGCCACCGGGTGATAACCTCTGGGGACCATCACCACGTCGTTGTTTCTGGCCACCGCAATCTCATCCAGACTTCGATCGTCGGTGTAGACTTGCTGAATGGCAAAACCCTGTGGTTTGTCGATCTTATAGAAATAGGTCTCCTGCAAATCGGCTTCTATTACCTTACCCTCCTTGTCGACCTTACGGGTATCGTGTTTATGAGCGGGAAATGAGGACCAGTTGCCTGAAGGTGTATAGACCTCCACCGAAACCAGTCTATGGCAATCAAATCCTGGTTGAATCAGGCTGTTGATTTGTCGCGTGGCATTGTCACCACCCCGGATCTCAATGGCCGCTTCTGCAGGAGTTTTAAAGCAGGCCGGATGATCCTGATCCGTTTCACACCATCCGTAGCCCAGGTCCAGCCACTCACTTTCAGCACTTAATTCAAAAGTCGTATTTCTGGGCAAATACAGGGTGTGGGCAATTCCGCTAAAAACGTCCTTTCTTCCCTTCACAGTTTTCCATTCCCCACGATCGGATCGCACCTTAAAGTCTCCTCCCAGTAAGACAATGCCATACTCATTGTTCTCTGTAAAGCCTTTCCAGGTATCTCCCTTTTTCATGAGCCTGGCCTCAAAATTGAGGTAATCCCAGCCTGCATCCTCCTTCAGGACTTGCTGGTATACTCCTTCTCTGTCATAGGATTTAACAAGTAAAGGATACTTTGAATCTCGATTTATCATCCTAAAAATCTCCTGATTTAGCTAAAAGTGTGAATCATTTAAAGGCACCACTGGCAATCAAAATTGCCAGTGGCCCTTCAAACAAAACTTAACTATGAGAACTGCTACTTCTTAATAATTTTCAGAACATCTTCTCCAGCCTCAGAGCCAAGGGTCACAAAGTAGACTCCATGCCTGAGTTCCGATACTTCCATTCTGATGGTGTTTGTAAAGACCTCCTCATTTCTGACCACTTTTCCAGTGATGTCTGAGATCTTGACGTAATGAACCATTTGATCGGAATCAATGGAGAGTAAATGCTCCACAGGATTGCCGTTGAGACTGAAACCCGAGACAAATTCCTCAATGCCTTCAATGACATTGACCTCCACGGTAATGGTATCTGTTTGCAAATCCAGTCCGGGTACCAGTGCACTCTGCACCAGGCAGTAGTATTCACCGTCATCTTCAACTATTGCGGCTGCAATATCCAGTTGTTCGGTATCTGCACCCTCTACTGGCGATCCATCCTTCACCCATGTATAGACATTTTCTGAACCTCCACAGGTAACCGACATGGAGATAGGTTCTCCCACATTCACCGTAATGGTCTCCTTCTCACTCAGAACTGCCTGAGGAGAAATCTCGAATCCACTTACATTGGTATCTGCCGCAATCCACATATTGGCTTCCAGGTCCTCAAAGGTCAGATAGTTGTTGCGAAACTTAATTTTAGCACCATCGGCCCAGACCATACCCGTGAGATCGGGAAGATCCTCGAATTGGTTTCCATTCAGGTAGAACCTTCTCAATGGAGTGGTTGTAGGAATAGGCAAATCTGCAGGAAGTGATGTCCACATGCCATCTTCCAGGTATACATCACGCATCAGTGGAAGCTGGAAGATCTCAACAGGTATTTCCCCTTCAAACGGAGTCCCCTGGGAATTAAACTCATAGAGGTTCACCATATTTTCAATTCCGGTCAAATCAATGGCTGTGAAGCCGCAAAACTTAACCTGTACACGTTCCACGTTGGTCCATTTCCAGATCAGTGAGGGTAAGGTACCGGTTAGTCCGGGTTGGTCATTGAGTTGTATCTTTCCCGACATCTCTGTAATATTTCCAAGGGCATCGGGCAGGGTTCCGGTCAGGGTCATGGTGCTAAATTCCACATGAGTCACCCTCCTTACACTATCGGTCCCGGCTTCATTCTTCACCCAGGAAACAGTTACATTTTCCCAGTTGTCCAGGGAATCGCTCAGCCAGCTGGAAAAACCATCTCCCCAACCTGCACCATTGCAATCGTTATACAGGGCAACCAGAGCCAGTGAATCAGGAGCTATGGAATTTTCCCACAGCATTTTCTTTCCTGTCATAATATCCAGTCCGGGTACATTGGTATTCTGTGCCAGGCAGAAATAGGTGCCTGAATGCGTGGCAGGATCGTAGGCATCAATGGTGTAATCCATCATGTCACCTACCACATTGTCAGCACCCATGATCCATGAGTAAACGGTGGCTTCACTTCCCCCAATATTGGATTCAAATGTTACAGGGCTGCCACTTTCGGCATACACATACATATCCTCTCCAATGTTCTCCTGAGGTGAATACTCAAACCCACTCACATTGGCATCTCCACCAATCCACATGTTGGGTTCAATATCTTCGAAAGTCAGATAATTGTTCCGGATCTTGATTTTCGTGCCTTCCGCCCAAACCATTCCAGTCAGATCGGGCAGATCGGTAAATTGATTCCCATTGATATAGAATCTTCTTAAGGGAGTATTGGTAGGAATGGGAAGATCTGCGGGCAGTGAGGTCCACATGCCATTCTCCAGATACACATCCCGCATCAGGGGAAGCTCAAAAATCTCTACAGGAATCTCTCCTTCGAAAGGAGTGTCCTGGGTATTAAATTCATAGAGGTTCACCATATTTTCTATTCCCGTCACATCTATGGAGGTAAAGCCACAAAATTTGATTTGCATCCGCTCCACCTTGGTCCAATTCCAGATAAAGGCAGGGAATTCACCGACCAATCCGGCTTGATTGTTCATCTGAATTTTTCCCGACATTTCTGTTAAATTGCCAAGCTCGGAAGGCAGGGTTCCGGTAAGTGTCATACCGCTAAATTCAACATGAGTTACCCGCTTTGTACTGTCGGTTCCAGCTTCATTCAACACCCATGAGACTGTGACATCTTCCCATGTATCGAGGCTCCCTGTCAGCCAGTTGGCAAATCCATCCCCCCATCCGGCACCGTTGCAATCATTATAAAGGGCAACCAATGCAGCTGAGTCCAGAGCCAGGGCATTCTCATATACCATTTTCTTTCCGGTGAAAATATCCAGTCCGGGTACATTGGGATTTTGGCCCAGGCAAAAATAGCTTCCCGACTCTGTGGCCGGATCAAAAGCAGCCAGGGTCAGGTCTTTTGTAGTTCCCACCAATTCATCCACACCCTTAATCCAGGTATATACAGTGGCAGCACTGCCTTCAATATTGGACATCAGGGTCACCGGACTTCCCGCCTCGGCCAGCACAACCATATCTTCGCCAATGGTTTCCTGGGGTGAATACTCGAAACCAGAAACATTGGCATCAGAGTCAATCCACATATTGGGTTCAATGTCCTCAAAAGTCAGGTAGTTGTTACGAATCTTTATTTTGGTTCCGCTTGCCCAAACCATTCCGGTCAGATCCGGGAAATCGGTAAATTGATTACCGTTGATATAGAACCTTCTGAGGGGAGTATTGGTCGGAATGGGCAAATCTGCGGGCAGGGAGGTCCACATTCCATCTTCGAGATATACATCGCGCATCAGGGGAAGGTTAAAAATTTCCACAGGAATTTCGCCTTCAAAGGGGGTTCCCTGTGTATTAAATTCATACAGGTTCACCATCTGCTCCATCCCGGTAACGTCAATGGATGTAAAACCACAAAATTTTATCTGCATCCTCTCCACCTTGGTCCAGTTCCAGATAAAAGCAGGAAAAGTACCGGTTAGTCCAGGTTGATTGTTGAGCTGTATCTTTCCAGACATCTCCGTAAGATTTCCAAGTTCGTCAGGCAGGATCCCGGTCAGTGTCATGGTGCTAAATTCCACATGGGTAACCCTAGGGCTTCCCTCCACATCTGAGACGGTAACGTCTTTCCAATTTTTAATGGAATCGGTCATCCAGGAATCAAAGCCCATCCAGTTCGCCCCATTACAATCGTTGTAAAGGGCAACCAGGGCAAGAGAGTCATTTTCCAGGTCCTGCGCACTGCCGGTCCATGGCAAAAGCGCAATGGTCAGAAGAACCAAAAAAGAAGTAGATAATAGTTTTTTCATAATAGTGATTTAATTGATTAATACTTAATGAATTTTATAAAGAGGTTATTTCCGTCCTGCGGAATAAGTTTAACCAGGTATACACCTGGTAAATAGGAAGAAACATCAGATTGAAAGATCGGTTCTGATTGATTGGTTGCGTTCAAAATGCATTGACCCGAGCTGTTATAGATCTTTATGCTTGTTGGATGCTCCAGCCCATCAATAAACAGCAGCTCTGAAACTGGATTTGGATAAAGGACCACAGGTCTGGATTCCTGATCCTTAGATATATCTGTAAAATTACCAAAGGTATCAAGGATAAAGTTATCCCCGGCCTGAACCAGGTAAAACCTGGGTTCGACAGTCTCGTTCTCCCACTTGGTCCCATCCCTGTAGTTGTACTGGATGAGATCTCCCAGGGTATAACCAGTCAGAGTAGCAGAATACCTGAAATTATTTTCTTGAGGCAACATCTGAATACCCACTCCCCAATCGTCACCAATCCCCATAAGAAAGACCTCTTCCGAGGCTTGATTCAGGGTGACTGTGAAGGTCACTGATAAATTCATAATCCCAAAACTGGTGACACCTGTGATCTCCTTATTCAGAACTTCAAAGCCGAGCACCACATTTTCACTCAGCACTGAATCTGTGTGAACTTCGTTTGGCGTTGCAATAATCGTGATAATTCCTGTCTCAGGATCCTCAATTCTGCTTGTATCATAGCTTATTGAGCTCACCCTTGAAATAGCATCCCATGTATAGCTATCATCCACCAGGGCCGCCTTGGTAGCCCAGTTGTTATCTCCTGCTACTGTATCTCCGTGAGTTCCGTCATCATACATCTGTAAGGGATCCAGCCTCCATGAAGGATCAATCAAAACATTAACAAAAGAGTTTGAACCATCCTCAAAAGTGAACAGAACCTCTGTGAGGTCAAGGGTCACCTGATTCATGACTTCGATCTCTTCAGAGTCTTTCACCACCCCGCTGTAAAGTCCGGCCAGGTCACCGGTGGTATATTTCAAAACCAGGACCTCCGCGCTGTCTGTCACAGGCTCCACCAGGGTAAGTAATACCGTTTTTGAAATATGACTGTCCAGATCCCCATCCTGGAGGGTGGCATTTGAAATCTCGCCATTTCCATCCCTTGTGATGGTGAAATCATCCTTGTTTATGGTATTGGGATCCACATAATTGTCAAAAATGGCCAATACTCCGCTGCCATCCTTAGTGGTGGTGGCACTCAGAAGTTGGGGTTCAAGCCGCACCAGATTTTCAACAGTTATTCCTGAAAAATTGGCAAGCTCACCTCCATTTTGATCCACTACCCCATTTCCGTTGTAGTCGATGGTGATGGCATCCTCAAATTCCAGGGGTTTATCCAGTAAAATCACAAGATCTCGGTTTAATCTTCCTGTCGTTCTGGCCGCTGTGGCAGAACCTGAAGCGGATCCGGCTTGGATGGTGAATCCTTCAAAGCCGGCAGCCCCGGTATCCATGGGTTTGGAAAAACGCAAAACAATCTCCTTTCCGTTGTAAGAGGACTTCACCCATTCAACCACCGGAGGAACCGGTTCAGCCACCAGGTGGAAAGCTTTGGTAAAAACCTCCCCATAGTTTGAGTTCGCATCATACTCTTTCACATATTCATTGGAGATCTTAACCGTATAATCGGCATAATCGGTCGCTTTCACACTGGAGATACTGAGTGTTCGACCTGTTTTTCCAAACAGACTCAGCCCATTCTTAAACCACTGATAGGTAATGTATTCCTCCCTTTCCCCCGCAGAGGTACATTCCAGTTCCACAGAGCTACCTGTGGTGGCTACAATTTCATACTCATCCCCTACATCAAAGAGATCCCGGTACTCAACTCCAAATTCTTTGGGATTGGCCGATACGGTGTAGAAATGGTCAATTGTTTTTTCTGCAATGGCAAATGAGAGCCTGGTGCTGTAAAACCACTGTGTACCTGCCAGGTTATAGAGTCCATCAGCATCCAGAAAGTCAAGGGTGGGCATATAATCGATATAATTATATCGGAAGTTCATTTTGCTTATCTGAGTACATTTTCTAAAAGCGTCTGATATACCTCCCCCAAAATAGGCCGATTCAATATCCAGTTGCTCCAAGGTGGGATGATAAAGATCATCGGGGAGCTCTGTCCATGAAAAACCATTGTTTCCATTGACCCTGAATTGCTCCAGTGCGGTCATCAATCCCACCTCCCTGGGAACGTATCCACTTAGTCCATTCTGACCATCAGTTCGCCTTCCAATCACTGGCCACAACCAGGTGACTCTGTAGGCAGAATCGCTGGTATTCGGGACAGCTCGTTTCTCCACCCTTACTCCAAACCAATTCTTGACCGGACCCTCCAACCAGTTAGCAAAACCTCCGTCGTATACTCCCTGCCACTCTGTGGACAGGCCATCAAAACCGAATCCATCCTGATTGGAGATCCAGTTTGGCCCGTCGGTGGCATGATAGAATGCAATTAGTGCCAGGGAATCCTGTTCAACCAACTTGTAGTCAGATTGGGCTTGCACCTGGAGACCAAGCATCGCGATCAGTATTAATACCCCGATTTTCTCTATATATGTCATTTTCATGATCTGGTCATTTATCATTGTTCACTTGGCTAACAATATCGCACTCCATTACATAGGCGGTACCCTGATAATGATCCACATTGGTGGGATGAAGCCCATTCACTTTAATAAGACCTGTCTTAAAGGAATGGATGGCATTGATATCGGTTGAAAAACCAACAATATCTCCCACCCTTATGCCTCTCACCTGCGAGGATCCATAGTAGGATATGGAGTCGTCCTGGGTCAGTGAAACCAGGGAAGCGGGAGTAAGTGTGTTAAAGTCATCTTCTGTAATGTTTTCCATCTTCATAAATCTTGTAGCATTTTCTATACTCAGTTCAAGACCAACCCGGTCATCATCAATGGAAGAGATCACCGAAACATTGTTATTCAAATCGTAATAGTAAATGACATCTATCTTCTCCTGGATGGCCACATTATCTGAGTTTACCGTGCTGTAGTTGGTTTTTATATCGGGGTAGACGATGCCATCTATGGAAGCAAATGCATCATAGAAAATGTTATTTTTGGCAAATAGTTCCCTATCGGAATAGCTTTTTATAGGAAGTACCACAGCCACACTGGTCTCAGCACTTACCTTGCCCATTTCATCAATGACAGAGAAGGTAATATTTGCCTTGTTAATTCCCTCCGGAATGATGTAGTCATATTTAACAGTAAATGATTTTATCTCCTTTTTGACAGTGCCATAATTGTGATCTGCAAAGGGATCATCAAAACCATCCTCTCCCACATCGTAACCCGAACCACTGGCTCCTCCTACGGTAGCGCTTACCACGCATGATTTTATATCATGGTCGGAGTTAACGATCAATTTAAAACTAACCCTGTCGCCTACAGCACCCGCATTAGAGCCCATCGCTTCGGCTGTAAAACTGGCATTCGAATCCGGATAATCGATCCTGTAACCCTCTTCCACCAGGTCTTCACATGAAAGCAGGATCATGGAGGATAACCCGAACAGCAGCACTTTGATAGAGGTATTAAAAAAGTGTTTTTTCATGATTCTAAGATTATTGTTTTTCATGTTCCCTATTCGCTTTTCCACCAGTACATGCTGGCCCAGTGAGACTCATACCACTCCTTAAATGAGCTTCCTGAGCTTGGATCAGATTCTATAAGGGGATAATCAGTACTATAAACAGGCTCCTGGAAAACAGGCATTTGCAGATCGACACCCCAGTTTATCCACATCCTGGCCTCGTTCCTGGATTCGTCACTTTCGATGGGAATATCGAAACCGTTAGCCCTTGCTTGTGCAACATTGACCGGATTGTTGGCTACTTCAGAATCGGAGTAGGCTGCACGGCTTGGAAACTTGCTGCCACTGCCATTGGGGCCAAAGTTCTCTGCTCCTGAGGAAGCCCTGAGTGGAGGAAGCATGGTTCGCCGGTGATCAAAATAGGGTTCCAGACCCAGCATAAAAGAGGCAATCCATTTTTGCTCAGCAATCAACAAAAGTTTATCTCTGCCCCCCTGATAATTTACCGAGGGCTGTGCCAGATAATCTTCCATGCTTCCCAGGCCCTGTTCACCAAAGGCCTCCAAATAGGCATTGCTCGAGAAGTCGCCTTCATAAAAATCAATAGAAGCCCTGACAGCTTCATTGTAATGAAACTCAGCATCTCCCTGGATCATGCCTTTTTCAATAGCCTCAGCCAAAAAGAACTCCTGTTCCGAATAGAGGGCCAGGAAGTAGGGTGTCGAAGCGCTCTCCAGAAGTGGGATTCCATTGGCATCCTCCTTGCGAAAAAATTCACCCAGGGCTGAAGCATAGGGAAATCCACCGTTCCATTGGGCTGCATGTGCATTGTCGGTGGTAATGCCGTAAAGTTGACCTGCATATTTACTGGTCCCCGAATTAGAGGGCAATACATGCGTCTCAGGGTCAGTATGAACCTTCTTAACAGGCCTGGCCATCACCGGAAGCCTGGGATCACCCAGAGAGACCAGTCTCTCGATAAACAGATTGCTAAAAGGAGCCTCTTCAATTTTACTTTTACTTAATGTATAGTAACGGGAGAGCCTTTCTACAGCATCGGTATGAAATAGGGCATTATCCTCGTTGGATTCCATCAATGGGTAATCCTGAGGATTATTGACAATGGATGTGATAATTGCTGCTGCCTCCTCCGGTGCAGCATCACTCATGTACATGGCCAGCCTCACTCGCAGCATGTTTGAGAATTTCTTCCATTTCAATATATCCCCCCCGAAAATCAGATCTGAGTTGGCATCCACAGGCACATCCTGCCGGTTGAGCATTTCTCCAGCAAGTTTGAGTTTCTCCAGCATGGCGGGATAGATCTCGGATTGCTTGTCGTATGTACTCTGAAGGGGTGGATCATCTGAAATCGGGTCAAAATAGGGCACATCTCCATACAGGTTGGTGATCATGGCAAAAGTGAAACATTCCCATATATCTGCAACTGCTATATACCGCTGATTATCAGAATTTATTGCTGCGTTTCGCATGTTCTTTTGTGACCTGACCGATCCATACAGGTTTGGCCACAACTCCGAATCGTCAAAGGCATGCCAGGACTTATGCCTGTTTCCCTGACTCAGGGACTTGGTCTTTCCATGGTATTCGCAGACAGCCGCCATTACATTCCATTGGATGTAGGTATAACCATTCACGGTGGACCACAGCATGGGAATCATAAAAACAGACGGATCTACATCTGCCGCATCCTCCTCTTCCAGGGTTCCGTTTGGTTGGTTCGGGTTTACATTGATGTTCTCATCCCAGTTATCACAAGCGGCTAACAGAATCAGAAGCGGGATCATCACCAATTTTATAACATCAGCTCTCATTTTTTTTAAATTTATTCTGTTAGAATCTGAGATTAATATTTAGTGCGAAATTTCTCACCGAGGGGATTCCGCCAGCATCATATCCAGGAATGGCCCCGGCCTGTTGTGAACCACTAAAGGTTTCGGGATCCACATTGGGAACATGAGACCAGACTGCCACATTTCTGACCACAAATGAGATGGAGGCTGACTGGAAGACAGTGGGAGCCATAAGTCTCTCTGGGAACTCATAGGCCAAGACGATTTCTCTGAATTTCAAATAGGTGCCGTCGTACATCACTGCCTCAGGTATTTCAGAATCCATCATATTCTCCCAGTATTGCTGACCCGTAAGGCCTCCGGAACTTAATCCGGATTCAACCAGATCCTGGCTGGTGAGCTTCCTGTACTCCCCGTCATCGAGAATCATTCCATCGGGTACAATATACTCCCTGGGTACATAGTCTCCATTGGGAGCATATCCTCCCAATAAGCTTTCTTCGGATAGTCCCCTAATATTCAGGTTATAGTTTGTTCTAGAATAAAATACGCCCCCCACCCTCAGATCCAATAGGAAGGATAGAGAGAGGCTTTTATATTTGAGTACATTATACAAGGAACCCATCCAGTCGGGATTATAGTTGCCCAGGTATTTCTTGTCCCCCCTCTGTGTGTCGCCAGATTTGGTAAACAGAATCTCCCCATTGGGAGCCCTTTCATATCCCTTTCCATACATGGCACCTCTTCTCTCTCCCAACTTATCCTCCACGAACAAATGTGTGGTAATACTTCTGGAGAGGAAAGCATCCGGATTTTCGGGATCATACTCTTCCACAATGGCCCTGTCCAGTGCCCAGTTCAGGGTCGCATTCCAGGAGAAATTGTTCGCCTCTATGATGGCTCCATTTAACATGACTTCCCAACCCTTGTTCCTTATTTCTCCTGCATTCTTCAGAATATAACTATACCCCGTGGTGGGAGAAACTTCCACCCTTAGAATTTGGTTGGAAGTAACAGAATTATAGTAGGTGAGATCAAGCATCAGGCGATTGTTGAAGAAGCGAATATCTGTTCCGGCTTCCCATGCACTTGTGAGCTCTGGCTTTAAGTCAGCATTGGCCTTTGTACTGCTTTGGCTGATGGTGGCCGTTCCTCCTTCACCGGTTCCCCAGTAATAGGCATCCTGAAGCTGGTAAGGACTTGTATCATTACCCACTTTGGCCCAGTTTCCGCGTAGTTTCCAGAAGCTGATCACTTCGGGAAGCTCAAAGATCCGGTTCATCAAGCCACTCAATGTAAATGAGGGATAGAAATATGAATTGTTATTGGTTGGCAGTGTAGAGGACCAGTCGTTTCTGGCCGTAATGTCCATATATAACATCCCCATATAAGCGATATTGGCAAAACCATACAAGGAGTTGAGCTCCTTCTCCTGGTACCAGTTGCCTGTTTTAGGGTACACCCGGTGATTTCCCAGGTTATAGATATCCGGAACCAGTAATTGATCCACCGTTCCATCTACATAGGAAGACTCAGTTCTCATCTTATTCCCTCCCACAGAAGCTTTTAGGTTTAAGGAATTGGTCAGATCTTTTTGAAAGGTCAAAAGAAAATCCATATTGAGTTCATACCTTCTGTCCTGTTTGGTATAGAAGCTGCCATACTGGTTATTAGATCCTACCGTACTAAAGGCATTCCTGTTATTATAATCGCCGTGATTTTCGCTTAACCCCACTCGTCCCATGAAGGAGAAGTAGTCGTTGATCTGATAGTTAAGCATGGTATTTCCTATGATCCTGTTGTAGGTATAGGCATTTGTATTTTCATAGAGCTCAAAATAGGGGTTGTTACTGCTGGCTCTCCATTTAAGCTGCTGCAATCCTTCCAATCCGGGCACCCAGTATTCTTTCAGGGGATTCATGTCTATGTTCCTGGGGTAAAGTCTCACATCTTCGCTGCGTGTGTTGTCGCTTGCCTCATGCTTATACTTAATATTTGCTGAGACATTCAACTTTTCTGTCAGATTCCATCCACCACTGAGATCAACCCGGTGAGAGTTCAGACCCGTGTTGGGTATGATTCCTTTCTGCCTGATATTGGTATAGGAGACCCTGTAAAATCCCCCCTCATTGGCTCCAGATAGGGCCACATTGTTGTTGAAGATGGTCCCGGTCTGATAAAAATCTTTCACATTATCGGGGTAGGCTACCCAGGGATCATTGCCCGTAAACTGAGGGCGAAGTTCTCCGTCGAATGCGGGACCCCAGTTAATGGAATAATCATCATTGGAGATGCTTCCATCGGGCCATACCCCGTTATTCCCGTCATAATATTTATATATCCCGCCTGTTCCCTGTCCAAACTGGTTTTGATAGGTGGGTAAAACAAATGGGGTTTGCATGGATGTATTGGAATTTATCTCTATCCCCATGGTGCCTGAAGCTGTTCCTCTGCCCGATTTGGTGGTAATTAATACGACCCCGGCAGCGGCTCTTGACCCATAGAGCGCTGCGGCGGCTGGCCCCTTAAGTACTGAGATAGACTCAATGTCGTCAGAGGCTACATCATTTGAACCTCCAGGCACGCCATCAATAACGAACAGAGGGGTGTTGTTTCCGGCCAGAGAAGTTTCTCCACGAATGACGATCCTGGCTCCACCTCCATTCAGCCCCCCGCCACCCTGGGTAATGTTTACACCGGCTACTTTTCCTGATAAAGAATTAAGAACATTAAGCTCTTTGGTTTGCTTCAGCTCCTCTCCATCCACTTCCTGAACTGAATAACCCAGGGCCTTCTTTTCTCTTTTCATACCAAGAGCTGTGACCACCACCTCCTCAATGAGGATATTCTCTTCCGACATGGAAATGTCAATAGTGGTTCTGCCATTTATACTGATTTCCTGGCCCGCATATCCAATGTAACTAAATACAAGGGTATCGTTCGAAGAAGCTGAGATCTGATAATTTCCTTCTAAATCAGTGATTGTCCCGGAGGATGGATTGCCCTTGATAATTACAGTGGCACCAATGATTTCCAGGCCATCCTCAGCATCGGTCACTTTTCCGGTTACTGTCAGCTCCTGAGCGCTCAATACGCCTAAAAAGGATGTAATCCCGATCGTTAGTAGCAGTAGCTTTCTCATTTATAAAGAGGTAAAAGGGTTGCTTTTTTATTGTTCATCACTAATTCGATCCAGATGGACTTTGATGTGTTTTTTAATGGCATCCTGGTATTGTTGAGGGGTGCCCTTTTCTATGATATCCACCAGCATATGGTGAGAGACTTCACTTAGATGGGGTTTTTCTCCTTTTCCCATTTCAAATCTCTCCAGGTAGTCGAAAACAGGCCAGAGAATAGCCTGCATTCTGCGTAAAGTGCTGTTGCCTGCAATATCATATAGCTTTCCATGAAATTCTACTTCAGAGGCAATGGTGATGGCCCTTGTTTTTGATCCTTTCTCCTTTTTTAATATCTGTCTTAACTCCACAATGTCCTTTTCGGTTTTTCTGAGGAAGAGAATTTCGGAGAGCCCCATCTCCAGAATCAACCTCAGTTCAAACAGATCCTGCATGGTCTTTTGATCCAAAATTTGCGGAATGATGACCCTGTCTAGCCCAATAAGGATATCAGGAGTAGATACTTCCAGCCCTCTCCTTTTGTAGGATTTCAGTATCCCAAGCATTCTGAGCCGACTAAGAGCTTCACGAATCACACTCCTGGAAACACCCAGGGATGCGGCCAGTTCTATCTCTTTAGGCATTGGATCACCTGGTTTGAATTTATTATCAACCAGGTATTTGATAAGGTGATCTTCAACGTCATCCACCAGAGTCGACTTATTGATTAGAGGCATTTGAAGGGTGGACATGGTTTATGTTGTTTGTATTAATGTCATTTTGTCTGACATATTAATTTTATGCAAATTATGAATTTCTCCATGAAATGCAATAAGATCTTAGATGTTTTTCAATAGAGGAGCATTCAGCTAACTCGAAGTAAGCTTGCCTGGAAGCATCTAGGCGTCTAGCTTGAGAGATGCTGCATGCCTCCCAATCTCCACCATCTCTTCAGCCTTGTAGAAGTCATACATTTCACAAGAATCGTGTGAAACCTCGATAAGGATATCCGGGGTATGCTTCTCCATAAGCAAGCGGGCCGTATGATGGGTCATTAAACTGATGGTTTTGCTGATCAGGTCGAAATATCCCAGCTTATATTCATTGCTCTTGGGACCGTTACCAAGCAAGTATTGCTGAAACTCTGATACTTTTTTCCGATATATGGATTGCCTGGCTTTTTCCTCCTTCTTTGTAATGGAAGGTTTGCTTACAGGAATACTTGCATTCACATCTACTGCAACAAGTATATCCCCGGGCGTTCTTTCCACCCTGTCGATGGGCACATTATTCATCACCCCTCCATCCACCAACAATCCATCTTCTGTTTTCACCGGGGTGAAAATGGTCGGAATGGAAACTGAAGCCCGCAGGGCCTCATACATGCTTCCGCTTCTAAATACGACCTCCTTCGAATGTACCAGATCTACCGCCACTGCAGCAAAGGGAATTCTCAGATCCTCAATCTGGGTATCCGCAATAAGCCTCTTCATCCTGCCACTTACACGATCTCCTTTCACCAGTCCCTGCTTGCTAAAAGAAAAGTCCACCATTTTCAGAACCTTCAGTTTGTCCATGGTAAAGAGCCACTCCTTTAAAACATCCAGTTTGCCTGCAGCATAAACCCCTCCCACCACCGAGCCCATGGAAGTTCCGGCAATGGAAGTGATCTCATATCCCCGACTTTCGAGTTCCTCAATCACCCCGATATGGGCGATGCCCCGGGCGCCCCCTCCAGACAAAACAAGGGCTACTTTCTGTTTCATACTATCGAATTAATCTCATGCTTCCAGGTTATAAATCTCCTGTATCACAGCTGTTTTAATCACATTGATACACTGCTGCTCCACGTTTAATTCAACCAGGCGGTTGTAGCGCTCCTCCTCATCGGTGGCTTTCATCCGTGCTATCCATTTCTTATTCTTTTCGAAAATCTCGTTGTATTTGGTCATCGGTTTCTACAATCTATAGATGAATCTACTACAAATATAGGCCAAAAATGGATTGACCTGACCTATTTGTTACTTCACTAAGCGAACTTCCACTGCCTACCGACACTGAAGGATCAGGCCTGGCGAAAAGTAAAAGATTGCCGAGATATATCAAATATTATCAATGATTTAACTCATAGCTCCCTTATTTGTCGTACCTTTGCGGCCTAATATATTTTAATGGAATTTAAGGACTTAGGGCTGCACAAAGATCTTCTTAAGGCAGTACATAAATTGGGATTTGAAATCCCTTCAGAAATTCAGGAAAAGGCCATCCCCATCCTTTCAGAAGGCAAGCAAGATTTTGTAGGTCTGGCACAAACAGGCACCGGTAAAACCGCTGCTTTTGGCCTGCCGCTAATTCAACATGTCAATTTTGACAGCAAAGATACACAGGGATTGGTGATTTGCCCTACCCGGGAACTGTGTATGCAGATTACCAGAGACCTGGTTACATTCTCAAATTTTAAACAAAATATCAATATTGTTCCTATTTATGGAGGAGCCAGCATCAGCGATCAGATCAGGCTGATTAAAAGAGGCGCGCAGATTGTGGTGGCTACACCCGGGCGCTTGCTGGATATGATCGAACGAAAAGCGATTAAGCTAAAACCTGTTCAGTGGGTGGTGCTGGACGAAGCCGATGAGATGCTGAACATGGGATTTAAGGAGGACATAGACTCCATCCTGGAGCAGATCCCCGATAACAGGAGGGTCTGGTTGTTCTCTGCCACCATGCCCAAAGCAGTGCGGCGAATTGCCAACAACTATATGGTGGATCCCGTAGAAGTGGTTGTAGGGAAACAGAACAGCATTGCGGTCAACATCGATCACCGTTACTATATGATGAAGGAGAGGGATCGCTACCATGCATTGAAAAGGATCCTGGACTACTATCCCGATATTTTTGGTCTGATCTTTTGCAGAACCCGAAGAGAGACAAGTGCCATCTCCGATAAGCTGGAAAAAGAGGGATACGATGTGGTGGCACTGCATGGCGATCTGACCCAGGCCCAGCGGGATGCGGCCATGAATAAATTCAGGGAAAGAACAGTAAAAGTTCTGGTCGCCACTGATGTGGCTGCCCGGGGTCTAGATGTGCAGAATATCAGCCATGTGATTCATTACAACCTTCCCGACGATATTGAAAACTATACCCATAGGAGCGGGCGGACTGCCAGGGCTGGGAAAATGGGAAAATCCCTGGTGCTGATCAATACCCGGGAAGTGAACCGGATTCGCCAGGTGGAGAAGATGATTCAGACTCCCATTGAATTTAAACGCGTTCCCAGTGCGGAAGATATATGTGAAAAACAGATGTATGCCTTGATGGACAAGGTAGTAGCCACTCCCATAGATAACGATGCCATAGACCGCTACTGGCCGGTATTTTACAACAAGCTCAAGGGAATTCCTGCCGAAGAGATCGTTTTAAAATTTATTTCTACCGAACTCAATTCCTTCCTCGATTACTACAAGGGGGCCGGAGATCTGAATGCAGCCCAGGAAAAAGGCAATGCAGGAAGAGGCGGAAGGACCAGAGACAGAGAAAGAAGTCCGGGGACCTATAACAGGAACCTCTCCGGCTCAAAAAAGCGTTTCTTTATCAATCTGGGTGAAAACCAGAACCTGAATAAGGGGGCCCTGGTGAGGCTGGTATGCAGCGAAACCGGTATAGACAGTGCTCATGTAGGACGGATAGACCTCCACCCCCGTTACGCATTTTTTGAGGTTGATGATAAAGCCGCCAAAAAAGTGCTACCGAAAATCGAACACGGTACCTATGAAGGCAAAACCTTCAATGTAACCGTTTCACAGGATGGGGATCCAGCTCCTAAAAAAGTCAAGAAGAAGAAGAGGAGCTAAAACATGGTCCTGCGCTATTCCTGAAAAACCCTGCCAAACCAAAACAAAAGCTCCCCGCCGAAATGGGCGAGGAGCTTTTCACTTTTTGCATAAATCAACAGCTTATCCCTCTACTGTTTGATCACTGTGACAACTTTCGCATCATCCTCCATCACAATCCGAATGAAATAGGCTCCGGAAGATAACTTGCTCATGTCAATTTCAAGCAGGTTGGTATTCCTCTCGATCGATTCGATGGGATAGACATTACCAGCCATATCATAGAGCGTGACCATCTTATAGTTTTCAATTCCATTCATGGCAATATGAACCTTTTCAGCCACCGGATTTGGATATACCTTGAGGTCCTCAAAGCTGAGTTCAGGCTCCTCCGCAATGTCCAGGGCAACTGATGCCGACTTCAGGTTGGTACCACATTTTGTAGAACTGGAATTGGCATTGGCCCCATTACGTACTTTCTTCTTATTATCCCTACTGGATACATCCCATGAAAGATCATCTCCCCCAAAGAATATCACAAAGCTTCCACCACCCGGCTCAAATAAGGTGGGCTGCTCATCAGAACTAGCCCAATCAATATCATTGCCAGTCAGCAGGTTGTCCTCTCCTACCGGAATATAGACCGCCTCGTCATTTTCATTTTTGTATTCAAAATTGGCGATAAAAAGTCCTGGCCCTAATTCTTCAATACAGTTAAGCACCGGACTCACTGACCGGGTACCAGGTCCGCTAGGATTCACATACAATACTCCTGTTTCAATGGTAAAGCTATAATTGTTGCTATTACCAGTAGTAGGAGTAACCGTATAGGTTCCTGCTGAAGTATTGGAACTCGTACTATAAGGAGTGCCATCTGTCCTCAGCACCGTGTACCCCTCATTTCCTGCATCACCGGTAATCAAACCGGTATAGGTGAAATTAAAGTCAGGCAGCTGATCCTTTTCGTTAATGTAATACAAGGATTCTGCAAGGGAAACAGTCACCGTTTTTGGCGTGATGGTTCCATTCAAATCATCCACATAGCTGACAGCATAGTTATTTCCTCCATTCCCATCATTGATTACCATGCCGCTTGCTGACAATACTTTTTCAGATCCGACATTTTTAGTATCAAATACCTGCACCGGAACAGTGGAAACTTCATCTCCATCCTTCAAGAGATCAACCACTGGTACACCCATAGAACTGGGGGTACCATCATAGGTCTTACTGTCTGTGACTGCGGTGACATTGATTGCCAATTGCTCTATCTCCCCAGTTGCCACATCCACATAACTGACAGCATAGTTATTTCCTCCATTCCCATCGTTAATGACCAATCCGCTAGCTGTTAAGGTCTTCCCTAATCCGGTGTTTTTATTGTCAAATACCTGTATAGGTGCAGTGGAAACTGCATCTCCATCCTTCAAGAGATCAACCACCGGAACTCCAAGAGAACTGGGGGTACCATCATAGGTCTTACTGTCTGTGACTGCGGTGACATTGATTGCCAATTGCTCTATCTCCCCAGTTGCCACATCCACATAACTGACAGCATAGTTATTTCCTTCGTTTCCATCGTTAATGACCAGTCCACTTGCTGACAATACTTTTTCAGATCCGACATTTTTAGTATCAAATACCTGCACTGGAACAGTGAAAACTTCATCTCCATCCATCAAAGGATCAATCTCTGGGACAACATCTGAACTGATGGTGCCATCGTAAGTTTTACTATCGGTGACCGCAGTGACATTTATATTGGCGACTGTTATGTCCGCCAAGGCAAGTGCCTCTGCATTTGCCAAATAATTACCCGCATCGACACCTTCCACGCTGATTTCAAGAACATTCACAGTTTTGCCATCAGCTACATTCTTATCCTCAAATAGAGAAGAAGCATAGGTTATATTCAGGATATCTCCTGGAACACGGTCATCTGATAGTTCTACCAGCGCATCCTGATTTCCATCGTATACTTTGTTTTCAGCAATTGCCGTAATTGTAAGCTGGGCCGGATCAATATCAAAAACAGCAGGTGTGTAATTAATGGCATAATTGCCCCCGGCACTTAAACTTCCAAGGTAAATCTGATACGCTCCGGCATCATCTCCAGTCTCACGGGTTAACGCTCCTGTAAGCTCATCATCTCCATGAAGTGTCCCGCTAAGGTCATATGTCAATGCGGGTTCAGTCTCACCGTAAGTCATTGACTTAGCATCTGCAGAAATGGTAAGTGTATCTTTAAGTACAGTTAACTCACCCAGGCCATATGAGATATCAAAGTTATTTGATATAAATGTTCCAGGAACGATCCAGTGTTTTCCGGCTTCAGAACCTGTAATAAAGCTCATGGGGGTCAACTCTACTTCCGATGGTGTGGCAGATCCTACCTCAGTAGCATCATAAACAAGTATGGTCCCTTTATTGCTGTTTTCATTGATGGTTGTACTATTGACCAGGGCAAAGCCATTGACCAGGGCAAAGCCATTGACCAGGGCGAAACCATTCACCAAAGCAAAACCATTAACCAGGGCAAAACCGTTCACCATGGCAAAACCATTGTAGATACCATACTCCACATCTACATCTGTTTCTGCCGTTTCTGTAGCTGTTTTTGCAGATAATGGACTTAAGCCCTCCAATCCATTCACCATGGCAAATCCGTTTAGATTTGGGAAGGTCGTACCGTCAATGGCAGCTTGGCTTACCATAAAATTGGAATTCTCTAGGTGAACCACATTATCGCCAGTTCCGGAACCGCTAGCATTGACCATGGCAAATCCATTGACCAGGGCAAAACCATTGGTCATCGCATTGCCATTGACCATGGCAAATCCATTCACCATGGCAAATCCATTCACCATGGCAAATCCATTCACCAGGGCAAAACCATTGGGTTGTGCCGGATCAAATTCTCTAACGTTATTGGTATCAATAGCACCTTCCGATACATCTACTTGAAGGGTTTCAACGGAGATGGTACCATTGACCATGGCAAATCCATTGACCAGGGCAAAGCCATTTACAAGCGGGATTCCGTTTTCAATTCCTATCTCAATTCCATTGACCATGGCAAAACCATTAAGAATATGCTCTGTATTTACCATCGCAAAACCATTCACCATGGCAAAACCATTCACTTCCACGATACCTGTTGAAGGCATAGTCACCCCTCCAATCTTTGTTTCTCCACCCGCAACCTCTATCTCTGTACCGTTTACCATGGCAAAACCATTCAAAAAGGGTACTCCATTAGGTATGGCTATTTTAGAACCATCGGAAGCAACTAATAGGCCATCTTCAATCTGAATTTCGGCTCCATTGACCATGGCAAATCCATTGACAATCTGGTTCAGCTCAACAAATGGCAATCCATTGACCATGGCAAAACCGTTGACCATGGCAAATCCATTGGTGACAGGTTCGCCATCCAAATAAACTGTTTTAGTGCCTGAAGCATCCGTCTCCACAAACACTTCCACCCCATTGACCATGGCAAAACCATTGACCATGGCAAAACCATTGACCATGGCAAAACCATTGACCATGGGAATACCATTGACAATCGTTACTCCGTTCACCATGGCAAATCCATTGGCAAGCGCTCCGGAATGTTCGGCAGCTATGCTGTTTAAGATGGCTATGGAATCTAAATCAGTGACCCCGTTGCCATCGATCTCATAGGTAAACTGAATGCTATCATCGTGCATAATCTCTCCGTAGGTAATCGCAAAATCCACGGGAGTGATCTTTAATGGAAGTTTTCCAACTGATAATGCCCCATTTTGAAGATCAAAAATGTACTTTTCTGCCAGAGCCAAGTCAATCTCTTCAATGGGGGCAGTAGTCAGATTCAAATTTAATGAGGGGACAATGTTATAGTTGGTGGCATCTGAAGTCGAGCTTGCCGGTCCGGTAAAGCTTAGTATTTCCCGAATTCTAACAGATTCTGCCTCCAGAACGATTCCTTCAGTAACTGCCTCTTCTAGGGAGTAAGTCAGAGGCACTTCTGTGTCTGTAGCTACTACAACCCTGATACTGGCTGTATATTCAGGAGGAGCTTGTCCATAGGTAGTCTCAAAGCTATTGGCTGCTATCACAATGGTATGAATGACCGGGTCAGTAAAGTATTTTTCCTCTGTAGTTCCTCCATCCACCTCACTTTCGGAAATAGCAGGGGTATAAGCCTGAAGGGATGGATTTCCTAAGAAAGTTAAGTTGGTTACCTCTATGGTGCTGTCGTTTATTACTTCCACACCTTCTGTAAGAGGCTCCCCTCTAAATAATACCTGTGTTTCTTCTGTGAAAAAATCACCTCTTATTTCAAAAGAGATTGGATCCAGGGTCTCACCAGGAACTCCTCCATCAGAAATAAGGATCAGGTTCTGCACTTCCGGAGTCGGATTTGCAAATGTCAACAGGGCATCATGTGCCTGGATAAATCCGGCTCCTGAAACCTTGTCTGCCCCGGGTGTCTTCTTCTCCAGAGTGGTAGTTTGCAATAAAGTTTTAATCCCTGCGGGATTCAGAGCGGCGCTAGAGGGTTCAAATTTGGCCCGTGCCTGCATGATAAGTGCTGCCACTCCCGCTGCATGAGGTGAAGCAGCAGAGGTCCCAAAGAAATTTGGAAAAAGAACGTCAGGATCTATTAAATCGTCCCAATCTCCATTCCCCAGGTCAACCGTGGTATTTACGCCATTTGGGGCAGTAATATCAGGCTTATTTCTATCGACTCCGTTCACCAGAGTTCCTCCCCTTGATGAAAAGGACATGGGTTCAGGCACCGAATATAAATCGGGGCTGTAAACCGGGTTTTTATCAAAACGAACTGCTCCAACAGCAATGGCTCCTGAAGCATTGGGGTGGCCAACTATGGTAGAGGTTCCTTGAATATGTTCCTCTTGCATAAACTTCTCACCTCCCTTAAATAAGATGTATTTAAATGTGACTGCCCGGGTACCACTGGCTCGCGCAATAATTATTTCTGAAGCTATGGGATCTCCTACCACTGAAAAGGGGACCACCTCAATGGGAAATCCTCCCACATTCTCCCGGTTGAATCCCAACAAACTGGCTCCATTGTTATCGGTGAGAAAGATGTCCAGGTCCGTTTCAGTGGTTAATTGGTCAATGTGAGAATCATCATCCCATTGCATCACAAGTAGGTAATCTCCTTCTAGAAGGGTAACAGCCTGTGTATAGTCTCCACTTCCAAAATCATGAACCTGACCCGCAATATTTGTGGGACCGGATATACCGTTAAAAACTCCAGTATGTGAATAGTCCCCAAAATTCCCGGCAGAGCTGAAAAAAGCAATATCATCGTCTGTGACAACTCTGTCTATGGTTTGGGCGATTACTCCATCGCGGAAGAATGGTTCGGTCAAATAGGAAATATCATCGACAATGATGTCGCATCCTGCATCAACCAATTCATCGATTCCAACAGCCATATCCTGTTCACCCAGGTAACCTGTCCGGAATGCAAGTTCTGCTCCAGGAGCAATATCATGAACTATTTGCAACATGGCCCGGCCTTCATCAGATAAAGCGCCAAATGAGGGGGTAATATCTTTTACAACATGAACCGGAGTCCCATATTTTAAATTCCCAAGACCAGGAAGATCTCCATTCTCCACATCAATGGTTGCAGGTGATTTCCCACTCGAACCTGGCCCCTGCGAGTCGTAGCTATTCGACATCACGCCAATCTTCACTCCTGTTCCGTCCACATCAAATCCCAACCTGGCAAAATCGGAGTGCATGGAGAAATCACCCTGACTGTTTACCAGTCCCGTGGCGGGAACTATGTAGTTGCTAACTCCAGGGTAGACTGGTCTGCCATAATGCAATTCCTGATAATCATTAATTGTACCAAGGTCAGCAATGCCCACCCAGCCTGAGGCCTGATTTAATATTGAATTGGCAGTCAAGCCCTCAAAACCAAGTCCTACAAGTTTGCTGATTAAAACATCATATTGGTTAGGCTGGGCAACCACTTGAATAAGTACTTCGGCAGTTGCTCCCGTGCCTCTGATCTGGAAAATATTATCGGTAGCACCTTCAAAAGCAGACGGGTCATTCTGGAAATATAAAAACAACTGGTAAAGTTCGGCACCAATGGGGATGTCCACAACTTTACCTCCTGGAGGAGGATCATAACCGGGAATAATATTCAGGGGAATAAAACAGGGATTAGAACTGATATCGGCCGTAACGGTCCGCCCCGAGTAGTTACTGGGAATAACCGTCCAATCTACCTGGTCGCCCGAACTAAAAGTCTGGCTGAAGACCTTTTCATAGACGCCGGGTAAAAATTCATTAATTACAAATGTCTTAGACTTGTCATTGTTATACCTGATGTAGCTGCTTTTCTTGGCTACATTAACGATGTAGTCATTTGGATTTTCATATCCAAAGTGGGCCAGATAGCTGCCATCTCCCAACTGTTCCACACAGGAAACATAGATGGTGATATCCTTATGATTAATCGGGTCCTGTCCGATTGATTGAAAGGGAATCGCAAAAACAAGCATTATTGCAGATATCAGGACCTGTATATCTTTTTTAAGGGGGTGTTTATATTTCATGGTATCAAGGGTATTCGTTACAATAAATTAATTCAGGTAAATTTTCAGAAGCACGCAATTTCAAAAAAAAACGGCTATTCAAATGTTAATGAAATCATAAAATTGACCAATCCCACAATAAAAGATGTCGAAGTCTTCTATTTACTGGATGATCGGTCACTATTGGCATTAGGGTTAATATTCTATTATATTTTCACTCCGATTACACTCACGTCATCTATTTGCTCAATTTCTCCTTTCCAGGTCTCGAAGGTATTTTCAACAATCTGCCCCTGCTTCTGCATGGACTCCTTCTGTATGGAAAGCAACAATCTTTTGAAATTCAGAGATTTATATTTTTTGCGATTGGGACCTCCATACTGGTCCACAACTCCATCGGAAAAGAGATAGAAGGTATCATCTTCGCGAAGCACGATGGAGTGGGTTCTGAAAGAAGTCTCCTCCCAGTGCACCCCGATGGGCTGCTTATCTCCTTTGATTTCATAAAGCTGGTAATCCTCGCCTTCCGTAGACAGGTAGGGTTCAAGCTCCTTCCCTCCCGGTATTTTCTTATCCCGGATGATATAGACCGGATTATTGGCTCCGGCAAAATGCAATTCACGGTTGTTCTTGTTTAGGATGGCCAGAGCCATGTCCATGCCATCCTTCTGCTCCTCAGAGCCTCCATTCTGAACCAGCAACTCTTTAATTTTCACTCTCATTTGCTCAAGGATGGCACTGGGGGCATTAAAACACCTGTCGCTTATCAAATCGTTCAGTAGCGTCATCCCCAACATACTCATAAAGGCCCCCGGTACGCCGTGACCTGTGCAATCGGCACCCACAATCACCACATGACCCAGAACCTCCTTCACCCAGTAGTAATCCCCACTCACAATATCTTTTGGTTTAAACACTACGAAATGCTCAGGGACCAGTTCATCCATCTGCTCCTTTGAAGGCAGCAGGGCCGATTGTATACGCTGGGCATAGCTGATGCTGTCTGTGATCATCTCCTTTTGGGAGTATACGAGGTCATGCTGCAACTGAATTTTATCCCTGGTTTTTTCTATCTCATCCCGCTGGGATTCAATCTCCTTTTTCTGAGCCTCGATCTTTCTATTGGTCTCCCTGATAAATCTCATTCTATTATAAAGCCCTACAGCAGCCATAAGCACCAAAAGTCCAAACAAACCAATGGATAGAATTACGATCCGCTGTCGCCGGGCCTTTAATTGCTCAATCTCTGCATTGTGCTCAAGCACACTTATTTCATCCTCCTTTTTCTCCATCTGGTAAGAGAACATCAACTCGGCGGTATTGCCCTCTGTTTCCAGCCTGTAGATGGCGTTGTCGAGCGTATCCTGCAGGTGCATGTAATTATATGCATTGGCATAATCACCCATCTCGGCATAGGTGTCGGCAAGTCCCTTAAAGGCCTCCGATAACTCTTTCTTAAAATCAAACTCTTCGGCCTGTGCTCTGGCTTTACTGTAGCAATCGAGGGCCTCACTGAAATTGCCCTGTCGGGAATAGGTGGAAGCCATGGCAATATATATTTGAGGAATGACCAGCTGCTTCTCATCTTTTAAAGCCATCTCCAATGCGTCCTGCTGATACTTAATAGCGGTTTCATAATCCCCCTTCTCTGCATAGATTTGGCCAATGTAATTCAATGCACCAGCTATATATACTTCATTGGTAACCATGACAATAGACTTCTCAAAGAAGTGAATTGCCGAATCATATTCGGCCAGTTTAAAATAGACCTCTCCAAGATTCAGAGAACCCAATCCCATCAGATCCCTATAGTCGATGCTCTCGGCCAGATTTATGGCTCTTAAATAGTAGTTCTTTGCGAATTCCAGCTTGGAAGGCTGTTCCGCATAGACCAGTCCGATATTCAGATCAAGGGTGGCAATTCTCAGGCTGTCGCCCACTTTTTCAGCCAGTTTAAGTGCCTGCAAATAATTTTCAATGGCCTGGTCATACACTCCACTATTATAGAAGGTAACTCCCACATTACTTAAAATATTAGCCATAAGCTTTTCATCTCCCAACTGCTCAAAAATATTCAGTGCAGGCACCCAATTTTGAAGCGCTTCCTCAAATTCATTTTTAAAATAGTGCCCCACTCCGATGTTCTTATATGCAGTAGCCAGTCCTCTCTTAAAATTGATTTTTTCAGCAAGATCTCTGGCCTCTGTGCCATAATTAATGGCTTCATCAACATCGATCCCATATAACAATGCAGCGATTTCATTTAGCATATTCACTTTTGTGGTATCTGCTTTCAGATCCGTCAGGATTAACTTCAGACTATCCACTTGAGGGGTCTGTGCAGAGAGATGAATTGAAATCAAAAGCACCACAAGGATCAGAATGGATCTCAAGCCTATTAATTTCAAATGAATTTTCATTGTTCGCAATAAGGGGTAATTTCAGTAGTTCTTAACAACTTAAATCTCAAATAGTTCTATTAAGATAGTATATTTTAAGACTTTAAGGTCTTTTTTTCTGTTTTTTAACGGGTAGTTAGCCTGAAATTTTGACAAACAGGTCAAATAATGGTCGTCAAATGCTTAAGAATACCATTCAGATCCCCACAACGGCTACTTACCGATAAAATCATTTAGTATACCGATTAACTATGGCGTGCCGATCATTCACGGGGTATTTTTACACCATGATCTGGTATATACTTATACTACTTTTTGTCCTACTCCTGACGTGGATCCTTTTGGGCCCGGTTATCCTCAGGTTAAATACAGACCTGAATCAATACCTGTTTATGCTTCCGGGGGTGATCAAAGCCAGTGTGATTCCTTCACAGGGACTGTTTTATATCAGGGGATGGATCTTTTTCATCCCCTTCCGGATAGACCTCTCCAAACTAAATAAGGGAAGAGGAAAAAAAGATAAAAAAAGGAAAAAGCCCAGGAAACGGACCGGGAATATCAAAATGATAAGAAGCGTTCCAGGTGCTTTTCAGGTCAGAAGACTATGGATCGACGCAGACACCGATGACTTTATGCTAAATGTTTGGCTCATTCCCGCTTTTGCGGCAATAAATAACAACAGGAACATCCGGATGCAGGTGAATTTTGAAGGATACCTGTTTATGGACCTGGACCTGAGAACCCGAATCGTTTCACTGCTCTGGGTCATACTGAAAAACAGATAAAACAACTTTTATTAACTATTAAATTTTAACGTTATGGATATTAATATTGAAGCATTACTGGACAAGGTATCAGAACATGTAAAATCACTGGCCAGCACTGAAACTGTACTGGGTGAAGAGTTTAAACTGGGTGAATTCACCTGCAGACCTGTTATCAAGGTGGGAACCGGCTTTGGCAGTGGCACTGGTTCAGGCATTGATCCTAAAACCAAAAACCAGGGAAGTGGTGGCGGAGCCGGAGCTGGGATAGGCGTTGTTCCGCTTGGATTCCTGGTTACAAAGGGGGATGAAATCTCCTTTATCCCCTCGGATAAGAAAACCGCTCTTTCATCACTTCTTGACAAGGTACCCGACCTGGTGGAAAAGGTGGCAGATATGAAGAACAAAGAGAAGGAGGAGAAGGAGGAGAAAAAGGATAAGAAATAGGTTTTAGCCTCTCAGTTTGGTTTCCTATCTTTCAGGCAAAGATGGGAGGAAATGAAAAAAATCAGAAGCATACTACTGGTGGCCATTGTGAGTATGGCCGCCAGTTACAGTTACGCCCAGAAGAATACCAATGAACGCGCCCAATGGTTTACCGATGCCCGCTACGGTATGTTTATCCACTGGGGGGTTTATAGCGGTGCGGAAGGGATCTGGAAAGGTGAAAAACTAAGGAACAACAACGACTATGCCGAGTGGATCTACTATCGCAACCGAATTACCCGTGAGGAGTACACCACCCTGCTAAACCGCTTCGACTGGGAGAAGATCGATCCCGAAGAGTGGGTTCTCCTGGCCAAAAAGTCGGGAATGAAATATGTGACCCTCACAGCCAAGCATCACGACGGATTTGCCCTTTGGGACAGTCAGGTCAGTGATTATGATGTGGCAGAATTTACCAGCCCCAAACGCGATATAGTGAAGGAGCTGTCTGAAGCCTGCCAAAAACATGGTTTGAAACTCGGGCTCTACTATTCGCACTGGGTGGATTGGGAACATCCGCAGGCCTGGGACCACTCCAAAGAGATTTATGGCATCGCCGAAGAGGATTATGATCATTACTGGCAGACCAAAGTAATCCCCCAGATGAGGGAATTACTGACCCACTATGGGGATATCGACATCATGTGGTTCGATATGTGGATTCACCACTCCCAGACCTGTGTAAGCAAAGAGCAACTGCTGCAACTCAAGGAAGTCATCCGTGAGCTTCAACCCAATTGCCTGGTGAACTCCAGGTTGGGATTGTCCATTGAGGAAGACAGCGACATAGACTTTAAAACACTGGGTGACAATCAGCTGGGAAGCAAAAAAGAGGAGTTCCCCTGGCAATCTCCTGCTACTGTAGCCCACTCCTGGGGATTTCATGCCCTGGAGAAGCAGTGGAAATCAACCACCACTCTGCTGCAATCACTCATCGGAAATGTAAGCCTCAACGGCAACATGATGCTGAATATTGGTCCCCGGGCCAATGGGGATGTACCCTATGAGATAGAAGAGCGTCTTCTGGCCATGGGATCATGGCTGACGGTGAATGGCGAGTCCATCTATGGCAGCCAGGCCTTCGACCTGGTGAAGGACCAGCACGACTGGGGTAAGATCACCTGCAAGAAGCTTCCTGATGGCTCAACCAGGCTATATCTGCACGTATTTAACTGGCCCTTGTCCCATCAACTTCCACTAACAGGAGTATTGGATAAACCGAAGAAGGCTTACCTGCTGGCCGATCTGGAGAAAACTGAAATTCCTTTTGAGAGTACAGAGGCTATGACCGTACTTCAACTGCCGAAAGAACAACCCGATCCCCTTGTTTCAGTGGTGGTCCTGGAATATGACTCTTATCCGGCTACCTTGGACGGGCTGACAGCTCAATCGGTATATGGAGGATACTCCCTGACTCCCCATAATGCCACCCTCTTAGAGGGTAACACCCTGTTACAAGCCCCGGCCAGGTATGGGACCTTTCCATCCCACATTGAAGTAAAGGAGAAAAGCAAATACAAGTGGCGTCTCTTTATTGATAGACCCAAAAGTTTGTATGCCGATGTGTCTTATAATTATCAGGGCGAGGAAGGAAAGGGATCCGTGACCGTGACATCAGAGGCTGGTTCACTAAGTGCCAAGTTCCAATCCACCGGGGAGTTTGTGGGAGAACCAAACAGCGACTGGCAAATTGGCAGCTTTAACTCACACAGGTTGGGAGCCCTGGACTTTCCTGAAGCAGGCTATTATGAAATTACCCTGGACATTGAGCCAGGGAAAGGTGAAGAGATGGGGTTTCAATGGCTCTGGTTAGGGAGGGATGAATGAAGCATCACTCATACCTTAAACTCAGGGCTGGATTGGTCCTTGCTGCCCTCTGGCTCTGAATGCCAATGGTAATAAGAGCCACCAGCATGGCAATGAATCCACCTAAAATTAACAACCACCAGTAAAGCGGAATCCTGTAAGGAAAATTCTCCAGCCACCGGCTCATTAAGAGATAGGAGATGGGGACGGAGATCAGCAGAGAGATCAAAATCCATTTCAGAAAGTCTGAGGAGATCATTCCCAGGATATCCCTCAGGGTAGCCCCAAGCAGTTTCCTGATCCCAATCTCCTTGGCCTTTTGCTCAATGGTAAAGCCGGTAAGACCAATGAGCCCCAGTACCGAAATAAGCAATCCAATAAGGGTGAAAAAGAGTATGATTCTGCGGATAGCCCTGTCCTCTTCATAGAGCTTAAAAATGCTCTCCTCCAGAAATTCCACGTTTAAAGGAAAGGGCGACTCCGTGGCGTCCCAGTGCTTCTCCAGGCTGCTTTCAATGGTTTTAAAATCATCCGTCTGAATTTTTAACATGGCCCAGCTGCAGGATGAGGGATCGCAAATAATAATCTGGGGTTCAATGTCAGTATGCAGTGAGCGAAAATGGTAGTCCTTTGAAACTCCGACCACTGTGAGCCTGCGCTCGGCCGTGTCGTTCAATAAAAACCGGATCTCCTTCCCCACCGGATCTTCTATTCCGGTTTCCCTGATGGCGGCTTCGTTTAAAATCACTGCCGAGGAATCTGAAGCGAACTTTTCTGAAAATACCCTCCCCTGGCTCATCTCAATTTGAAGGGTTGAAAAGTAATCATAGTCCACCATCAAGGCCCTGAATAGTGTCTCCTTGGAGAGATTCTGCCCCTCCCAACGGAACTTGCTATTAGAGAAGTTATATCCATAGGTGGGGGGACTCCCCACCCGGGTCATTGCTTTGACAGAGGGATAGCCCAACATTTGATCCTTAATGGAATGGAAGTTCTCATCAAAGCCTTTGGATAGAGGGAAGTAGACCACCCCTTCCTGGGTATATCCCAGGTCCTTGTTTAGCATGTAGGTGATTTGAGCGGATATGATCAATGTGGTGGTAATCAATATAATGGATATCACAAACTGGAAGATCACCAGCATTTTTCTAAAGCTCTTTCTGCCATTCCTCTTTTCCGTCGTGCCCCTCAGGGCACTGATAGGTTTAAAGGAAGAAAGGTAGATGGCAGGATAGAGCCCTGCTAGAACACCAGTGGAAATGGCAAACCCAGCCAGGAACAGGTAAATCTTTCCATTCGAATAATCGATGGTAATCTCGCTTAGGGTGAAATTGTTAAAAGCCGGACGAGCCAATTCCACCAACATCATGGCAAAAAGTACCGAGATCGCAGAGATCAAAATGGCCTCACCGGTAAACTGTGCCATCAGCTGGGGCCGCTGTCCTCCCAGCGCCTTCTTCATTCCAATCTCCCGCATCCTTCCGGTGGATCTTGCTGTGGCCAGGTTCATGAAGTTGATGCAGGCCATAACAATGAGGAAAATGCTGATGATCCCAAAGCTTTTGAGGTATTTTCCATCAATGGTATTCGCCGATTCAAAATCATATCCGGTGGTGAAATGAATCTCCCGGATGGGCTGAAGGTCCAGGGAAGCAAACTCCTCAATGGTGGGCTTGGGTTTCAGAAAATCCTTGATCTTTTTCGCCACCCCCTCGCCGGAAATCCCTTCGCTGAGTTTCACATAGGTGTAGTAGCCACTGTTGTTCCACACATCGATTGTATATCCCCTGGTATCCAGATGCCTAAAAGGGATCACGTAGTCGAACCACCAGTGACTCTGTTTAGGGTAATCGGCAAATACCACTGTGACTGTGAAGTCTCTGTCGGGAGGTACATGCAGGATTTTCCCCAGGGGATTTTCTTCCCCGAAGTATTTTTTAGCCATGCTCTCAGAGATGGCAATCTGGTTTGGCTCAGAAAGAGGAATATCAGTCTGTTTTAACAGCACTTTGACTGAAAACATATCAAAGAAAGAGGGATCGGCATAGGTTCCATTTTCCTGCACCAAACTTTCGCCCTTTTCAAAATGCAATCCAGAACGAAGCAACCTGCTGTATTGCTCAATCTCGGGTACTTCCTCCTGGAGGCTTGGACCCAGTGGGCCCTGGGTGATGGTCCAGGTGGTCATCTGCTCGAATTTTATACGCTGAATCACCCGGTATACCTGGTCTGAATGCTCCTGAAACTTATCAAACCTGAGGTGGTAACTGACCCAGAGAAGCAAGAGGATGGAACAGGCCATGCCCACCGATAATCCAAATACATTGATGGAAGAGATCCATTTGTATTTCCAGATATTTCTCAGAATAAGTTTGAAGGTAACCAGCCACATGTCATAAAGATATTTAGTTTACATGAATTAATCCAAAAACATGCCATTAAGGACATCTGACTAGTAATGTGGTATTTATATAAATCGCCTCCAAGATTCAGGCAACCTTTATGTTGCGTTTTCGCAACAACTATTGTGCGGTATTGATACATCAATTATCTTTATTGAATGGCTCAATCCATGGAGGCAGAAAAGACCAGTATCCTGATAGTGGATGATGATCCGGGTGTTTTGCACAGTGCCAGGATGTATTTAAAACAGCTATTTAAGCAGGTGGAGGTAAGTGGAGATCCCCTTGAAATGATGGATATCCTGGAACGTGAACAGATTGATGTGGTGCTTCTGGATATGAATTTTAGCCGGGGTGAGATTGATGGGCATGAGGGTTTGGGGCTGCTAAAAAAAATCCTGGATACAGATCCGGATTTACCCGTGATCTTTATTACGGCCTATGGTGACTTCGACCTGGCTGTCAGGGCCATAAAGGCGGGGGCTTATGATTTCCTGGTCAAACCCTGGAAAAACCAGCGTTTGCACGCATCCATTTTATCCGCTCTTAAGTTCAGAGAATCCAGACAGCACTTAAAGGAGTACCGGGAGAAAGCTTCCATGCTGGAAGGGGACAGTGGGCTCGATTACGTAGATTTTATTGGTGAGTCCATGTCTATAAAACGGGTAAAAGAGCTCATTCAAAGGGTGGGGCCCACCAATGCCGACGTATTGGTCAGAGGGGAAAACGGGACCGGCAAGGAGATGGTTGCCAGGCAACTTCACCTTCATTCCACAAGGGCCGGGAACTCCTTTATAAAAGTGGATATCGCTTCCCTAAATGAGAATCTGTTTGAAAGTGAATTGTTTGGGCATGAGAAAGGAGCATTTACGCATGCGGGGGATATGAAACCAGGCAGGTTCGAACTGGCCTCATCAGGCACCCTCTTTATCGACGAAATTGGGAACCTTGATTCGAAGCTTCAATCCAAGATCCTAAGTGTCCTTCAAAACAGGGAAATATACCGGGTTGGCGGCACCAGGGCCGTTCCCATAGACATCAGACTTATATGTGCCACCAACCAGGACCTCTCCAGGATGGTCAGAGAGGGAAGCTTCCGTGAGGACCTTTACTACAGGATCAATATGTTTGAGATTGAGATCCCCGCCCTTCGACAAAGGCTGGATGATTTGCCACTTCTGGTTAACTTCTACCTTAAGAAATTCAAGCTTAAATATCAGAAACCCGGACTGAAGCTGTCTGTATCCAACATGGGGAAACTCAGAAAACACAACTGGCCGGGAAATATCAGGGAGTTAAAGAATGCTGTGGAGCGGGCTGTTATTCTGGAGAACCGGCAACTCTTAAGCGCCGAGTCCATCTTTCCCTCCAAACAATCACCCGTTGCCCAAAAGGATGCAAAAAGTTATGACCTGATAGAAAACGAAAAGAGACTGATCCTCGAGGTCATACAGAAGAACAGAGGAAACATGACCAATACAGCCCGCGATCTTGGCCTTGAACGCACTGCACTCTACCGTCGAATGAAAAAATTCAATTTATAACTTTTGGCACATGCTCCTGAAAAGATTCTATCTCAACCTGGCCGCTCGCATGTTGCTCATTTTGATAAACATGCTGGGTTTAGCCATCGCCATCCGCGACCTCATCGAGAGTCAAAAGCTGTTTACCTTTATAGTGCTGACCGGCATCCTCCTGTTTCAAATGGTTTTGCTGTTCACTTACCTGAAGAAGACAGACCGGCTGCTTACTAAGATCGTACTGGCCATCTCCAACAGGGATTACAGCCTTCGGGTGGATCACGGAAAAGGAAAGACTCCGCACCAGGAACTCAACCGGGCTCTAAATGCAATTCTGGATCAACACCAGTCTCTGTATATGGAGAAGGAGAGCCAATCCTTTTTGATCCATCACCTGGTCAGGGCCATTCCCGCAGGTATTTTGGTGGCCAATGAGGAGGGTAAATTGCTTATGAAAAACCAGGAAGCAGAGCGCTTTCTGAACCTGAGAGGAGTGGGTACAATCGAGGATGTAAAGAGTTTGCAGCCCGAATTCTATCGGAAGATCCTTGAACCGGGCATTTCCGGAAATTATACCTTTCATTCCACCTCAGGTGGAGATTCCTTCAAACTATCAGTTCACATCAAAGAATTTATCCTTCTTAAAAATGTGCACCAGATCATCCTCATCCAGGACATTAGCAAGGAAGTAGATGCGGGAGAGGTAGATGCCATAAAGCACCTGCTCAGGATCCTTACTCATGAGATTATGAACTCTCTGACTCCCGTACAATCCCTGACTGAAACCATAACCATGTTGATGACAGAAGCAAACGGAAAGCCAAAAGAACAGAAGAATTTAAGTCAGAAGAACTTCCTGGACATCCTGGAATCGGTTCAGGCCATACAAGAACGAGCAGGGGGACTTGATCACTTTGTGAACAAATTTCGAACATTGACGCAGATGTCCGAATCCATAGAAACAGAATGGGTCCCGGTACGAATGCTATTTGAGTCTGTTTGCAAGATCTTGTATACACAGTTGGAATCTGTAGAAGTAGGTCTGGAACTGGAAAACGAGGAGCTAGGTATAAAGGTGGACCAGGCACTGATGGAGCAGGTCTTAATCAATCTGATTACCAACAGCATCACAGCCATGTCTACCATCCATCCCGCTCAACTGACACTGAAGGCTTTCCACAGAGAGAACCACATGGTTCTACAGGTTTTGGACAATGGAGCGGGCATCCCTCAAGAGAAAATCGCCCACATTTTTATGCCTTTCTATAGCACCAAGCAAAAAGCCTCAGGCATAGGCTTAAGTTTTGTAAAACAGGCGCTTAGACTTCATAATGGTTCCATTCAGGCTCAATCTTCAAAAGGCCAGGGCTGCACCTTTACCATCACACTCCCGGAGCATTAACTCTCAGAATAAGAAATTTCGGTATATTTAATCTCAATATAAATTTAACCTTATGAGAAAAAGCATTTTTACTTCGCTATTTGTGGCTTTTGCAGTCATATCTTTTACTACCGCACAAGATCTGGACGAGATACTGGATAATCACTTTGAGACCATCGGTCAGAAAAACCTTAAAAACGTCAAAACCATTCAGGCTACCGGGAAGGCTGTAATGATGGGGATGGAGAGTCCCTTTAAAATGATCAGTAAAAGACCCAATAAGATCCAGGTTACTGTAGAGTTTCAGGGCGCCAAAATCATACAGGCCTACGATGGAGAAACCGCCTGGGCGATCAATCCCATGATGGGATCGGCAGACCCCATGGATGTCACGGGGCCCGAAGCAGACGGCTTGATCGAATCGGGCGATATGGATGGTCAGTTATGGAAATACAAAGAAAAAGGGCACCAGCTCGAACTGGAAGGCACCGAAGAGGTGGACGGGGCTGAGGCCTATGTGCTGAAACTGACCAAAAAGAATGGGAATATTGATCATTATTATTTGGAAACAGAGAGTTATCTGATCCTGAAAATAAAGTCCAAAACCATAGTGAATGGATCAGAAACCGAAGCGGAAGCCCTCCTTAGCAATTACCAGGAGGTGGATGGCTATGTGATGGCCTTTACCATTGAACAAAAATATGGAGGCCAGACAGCCATGACCATTATGATGGATGAGGTGAAAGCCGACGTGGAAGTGGACGATTCCATATTCTCCAAGCCTGAATAAGAGAAAATGAGACTTCCCGGATCGGTTCTGGCGGTTTTCGCAATTCTTCTCTTAACAGGAAGCGATGTCCTGGCCCAAAGCCCTGTTACAGTAAGCTCCAGCACCTTTGGCAGGGTCCAGGCCCGGCAAATTGGGCCAGCCCTTATGAGTGGACGGGTCACCACTGTGGATGCCCTTCAGAGCAATCCCCTCCTTGTATATATTGGGACTGCCAGTGGTGGCCTATGGAAAAGCACCAATGGAGGTGTAATCGTCAAGCCGGTCTTTGACAAGCATACCCTCTCTATCGGGGCAGTAAGCATCGATCAGCAGAGACCCGATACGGTTTGGGTTGGGACCGGGGAAACGTGGACCCGAAATTCTGTCTCCATCGGAACCGGAATCTACAAGTCCATTGATGGGGGGGCGAAGTGGAAGCCCATGGGACTGGAAAACACCGAAAGGATCTCCAGGATTATCATTCATCCTGAGAATCCAGACATTGTATATGTGGCTGCCCTGGGCCATCTCTGGGGGGCCAATGAAGAGAGGGGGCTCTTTAAAACCGAAGATGGAGGCAAAACCTGGAGTAAGATTCTATATGTGGATGCGCATACAGGCTGCTCCGATTTCGATATGGATCCGGAGAACCCGGAGATCCTCTATGCCGGAATGTGGACCTTTCGCAGAACAGCGTGGGACTTCAATTCCGGCGGCAGCGGTTCGGGCCTCTATAAATCCCTCGATGGAGGAGTAAGCTGGGAGGAGTTAACAACAGATCTTCCGGGAGGCGAAAAGGGCCGTGTAGCCATTCGGGTCTCCCCGGCCGATCCCAACCACCTCTTTTCCATCATAGAATCGGATACAACAGCGCTTTACAGGTCAAAAGACAAAGGAGCCAGCTGGGAGATGCTTAACCAATCCCCCACCATTTCCGAACGCCCCTTCTATTTTTGCCTGATCATTCCGGATCCCGCAGACACCAGTCGTGTTTACAAACCAGGCACCTACCTCTATGTATCCGAAGATGGAGGGAGAAAATTCAGGAATACCTCTTTTGCAGGAGGAAACATACATCCCGATTTTCACGACCTCTGGATCTCAAAGGAAGACAACCGTTACATGTATGCAGCCACCGATGGAGGTCTCTATGTGAGCAACGATTTTGGTTCCTCCTGGCGGCACCTGCGTAACCTGCCTGTATCCCAATTCTACAAGGTGAGTGTGGATATGGAAAAACCTTATAATGTCTATGGGGGCTTGCAGGACAACGGATCCTGGGCCGGACCATCACGCTCCTACGGAGGAATCCGGAACCATGACTGGCAGGAGTTTGGAATCGGAGATGGTTTTTCGGTGCATACCGACCCTGATGACCACAACATTGTTTACTGGCAAATGCAGGGAGGATTGTTTGGACAGACCGACAAGCGCTACCAGAGCATGAGGTTGATAGCCCCTATGGAGACTGAAGAGACAGGGAAACTTCGGTTTAACTGGGATGCGGCCATTAGCATGAGCCCCACAAGCAATAGCGTCTATGTGGGTGCACAGTACCTCTACAAATCAAACGACCAGGGCAATTCCTGGACAAGGATCTCTCCCGATCTGACCACCAACGACCCTGAAAAACAGCAGCAGGCAGAATCCGGGGGGTTGACCGTGGATAATTCAACCGCAGAAAACCACACCACCATTTTCTGCATTGCTGAGTCCGCCCTGGATGAGAAGATCATCTGGGCAGGTACAGATGATGGGAACATTCAGGTGACTCTTGATGGTGGAGATAGCTGGACCAATGTGGTAGCAAACATACCCGGCCTGCCTGAAAATACCTGGTGCTCCAGTGTATATCCGGGTCGATTTGATAAGGGGACTGCCTACGCTACCTTTGATGGGCACCGGAATGATGACATAAGCCCCTATGTATACAAAACCACCGATTATGGGAGCAGCTGGAAATCATTGGCCAGTGAGGAGATTGTTTCACATTGTTACAAGATTCTGGAAGATCTGGTTAATCCTGACCTGCTTTTCCTCGGGACAGAATTTGGGCTCTATATCTCATTGGACGGAGGCGATCAGTGGGCTCAGTTCAAAAATGAACTTCCCAATGTATCGGTGATGGATATGGTCATTCATCCCCGGGAACATGACCTGGTTCTGGGAACCCATGGAAGGGGTGTCTACATCATTGATGATATCTCTCCTTTGCGGCAACTAACACAGGAGATACTTGCTTCTGAATTCACTTTCCTGGAGCAGCGTAAGCCTGTGCCCATGGTGGTGTCGGGACCAGGCTGGCCAGCAAAGGACGATGAATTCACAGGGCGGAATCCATCCATGGCCATACCCATTACCTTCTATATGAAGAAGCGGCAACTCATTGGGAAGATGACCATGGAGATCTTCGACATGGATAATAATCTCATTACCGAGCTGCCCGTTGTAAGCCGAAAAGGGATTAATCAGGTTCTTTGGGCCCCTGTTCAGAAACCACCCAGGGCTCCCCTCTCGGAAGCAGTACCCTTCCAGATGCAAATAGCCATGATGGGAGGCGGAATGCGCTACCCTTCAGGAGAGTATATGGTAAAGGTCACCCGGAAGGAAGAGGTGTATGAGAAGACCATCACCATCTTTGACAACCCCGATACACCTTACTCCTCAGAAGACAGAATGGCCAGAAGATCTCTACAACAGAAGGGATTTGATTTGATGGAGGATCTGGCCTACCTGGATCGCCGGATCAATGAGGTTAGAAAAGGATTGTCGGATGCTGAGAACCTGCCCGGTCTCTCTTCCGCAACGGAAAAAAAGAGCACGGCACTGCAGACATCTTTGGAAAAGATCAGGGAGCGCTTGCTGGTTACCAATTATGGCGACCTGAGAGGCGACGCACGGTTGCGGGAGGATGTGGGATTCCTCTACGGTACCATTTCTTTCTATGAGGGCAGACCCACACAGGTACAGTACGACCGCATGGATCTTCTGGAAAGCAGGGTCAGGGCCATGGAAAGCGAGGTAGATACACTCTTGGACGCTTCGCTGAAGAGCATTAATAAGGGCCTGATAAAATCGGGGGGGAAAGTCATTGTGATGATCTCCCGAGAAGCATTTGATGCTGAAAAGTAGGGGTTTCATGGCTTTAAAAATGCCTTTTTTGCAGGAAGAATCCAATGAAAAGAATTGAGTCCCGGAAACCAATCTAAGCTCTAGGTAATTAAAGGCTTAACAAAAACAAAATAAGTTTTCCGTTGTTATAGAATGTATAATACAATTTTCGTATTTTCATTGTATAAATTATTAGAAACCAAATAAGATAATCAGATTATGAAAAATTTATTTATTGCTTTACTGGCAGGAATTCTGTTATCCTCATGCAGCACCATCACAGTAATGAGCGATCTGGATAAGAGCGTAGACTTTAATCAGTATAAAACCTTTGAGTATTATGGCTGGACCGATAACAGCGATCAGATCTTAAATCGCTTCGACAAAGAGAGGCTTGAAGAAGCCTTTGGAAAAGAATTTTTAAGCAGGAATCTTTCAATTGTAGAGAAGGGTCAGGGCGAATTAATCGTCAGTCTCTATATTGTGACTGAACAAAAAACCCAGACCACTGCCAATACCACCAGCATGGGAGGTTATGGGGGTTACTACGGCTATGGTCCAGGTTATGGATGGGGAGGTGGACACTCCACAACTACTTTCAACGAATATGACTATACCGATGGGACCCTTATCGTTTCGGTATTTGATGCAAAAAAGGAGCAATTAATCTGGGAATCCGTAGGTAAGGGTACCATCAATGAAAATCCAGAAAAGCGGGAAGCCAATATCCCAAAAGCCGTAGCCAAAATCATGAGTGAGTACCCGGTTCAACCCGCTGGCCAGTAAAGTCCCAAAGGGAAACTCCAAACTCATAAAAAATCCAGCTGCGATATCTTTTCACGGCTGGATTTTTTAGTTTAAGTATGTTTTCCGGATCAGACTCAGCTACCAAGCCTGAGAAATACTCCGGCGCTAAAATCAAACTGTATCATGGGTACCCTTAATGAGGCTCCGGCACCACCTGTACCCAGGTAGAGGCCATTAAAATACATGGGTAATCCCATCCTGGCCTGCAGACGCAAACCCAGGGTTTCTCCCAGGTGGATTTTAAGACCCGCCGCCAGCGTGGCAGACATCATCCATTTGGACCCGGAGTTAAGTTGACCATAGGATTCTTTCACCGTAAAGACAGAGGTTCCCAGGGAAACAGCTCCATAGGGCAGAATATTTGGGTTTCCTATTTCTACCTGCTGAAGGCCTCCAATCTGGATGTAATCCGTATTGAGGGGAACTGGCTCGTTGATATTGTTGTAGTAGTATTTGATATCTGTCTCAAACCGGTTGTAAGTAAGCTCTACAAACGAATTGGGAGCAATTCCAAAACTCACGTGACCTCCAAAGTTATCTCCATCAGATGTTTTATAATCCCCATAATATGTTCTAACGGTGGAGCCAAAGGTATACCCGTAAAATCCACCAATTTGAATTTCCTGTGCAAGGGTGTCGGTAAGGAAGATTCCCCCAACCAACAGTAATAGTAGTGTTCTCTTCATTTCTCTCTTTTTTATATTGAGCTAATAAAAGTACAAAACTTTCTCTGATAATAGCCAACACCTGGGAATGAGTGTTGTTCCCAGAAACCAGTAAATAGAATTTCTCTAAAGAACAAAGCAACTTTGAAAGAAGCAAGAGATCTCTTATTTTTATAATATCCTAACCCTGGACATTGTCGCAAAATTTGAAACGACAAAGATACATATTATTATTTGTGTGTCAGTGCCTGGTATGCTCGGCTAATAACCTCTTTGCATCCGTTTCAGATACCTCCATGCAAGAAGGATACTGTAAATCCATCGACCTCTTTTATGAACTGAGCTCTGTTCTGCACACCAATGAGTTTGTTAAGGGGTACAATCCGAACCAGGAGGTATATAGTGGATACCAGGCTCTATCGCTAAAATACAGCATCCATACCGATGGCCGGCAACCCTGGGAGCAACTTTATGGATATCCGGTCTGGGGGGTGGGACTCAGACATGGTTTCTTAATGAATGATTACGGGGAGCTTGGTAATCCTTTGGCTGCCTATATGTTTCTTGATCTACCCCTAAAGAGATGGGATAAATGGTCTCTGAACTGGGAAATGGGCACAGGGGTCTCATTTAGCTGGAATGTCCATCGCCTCAATGAAAATCCCTTCACCTATCCCATCAGCACCGCCATGACCATATTTTTGGACCTGGGACTCAATGCCGTCGTTCCTCTTGGAAAACACCTCAACCTGAAGACAGGTCTCACCGCTTCGCACTTCTCTAACGGGGGACTTCGAATTCCAAATGCGGGTATCAATGTAGCGGGAGTACGTGCAGAGCTTCAATACCTCTTTCAACAACGACCGGAAGTAATCTATCGGGAGATTCCCGAATATCAGAAAGAGTGGGAGTGGATTGCCCTGTTGGCTCCTTCCAAGCGCCAGCTTGCATACATTTTTGTCTCCGGGAGTAGCGACACTCTGGCCAGGGTTTTTAACTACGGTGCGATCAATTTTTCAACCACACTCAACCGCCAGATTTCACACAAAGTGAAGTTTGGAGCCGGGGCAGATATCACGTACAATGAAGCCTATGGAGCAGATACCATCATGGTTAACTCCAAACCCGAGAAAGCCCCTTTCGATGCAATGGATAAGATTCTGGTGGGGGCTTACGGCTCTTTCGAACTGGTGGTTGGCAAGTTGTCTCTGATTCTCCAACCTGGCTACTATATATATAAGAAAGAGGTGCCAATGAATGACATACCTTCCTCGTACCAGCGGATAGGGATCAAATACCTACTTAGCCACTACCTGATTGCAGGGGTAAGCATTCGAACCATCTACTTCTCTAAAGCCGAATTTATCGAGTGGAACCTGGGGTACCGCATCAAATGGAGATGAGATTGGACTGAATTTTATTTACTTTTGTTTTCTGACATTACAAATCAGGCATGATGGAGGGAATCCTATGAGGATGTTGACAACATACAGGTTCAATTTTTGGTTGTTTTTCTTAACGCTCACTTTGTGGCCCTCATCTGACCAACTTTTTGGTCAATCCTCAGACTCCACCAAGACCTTTATGGGATCGAACGTTGACCTGGACTCACTGCTTTCCGATACAACAAAAATCATAGAAGATGCTGCATTGGACATTGGTCAGAACCGGGGACTTTTCATTGTCACTCCGGGAGGCGAAATGCAGCTCAGAATATTAGGATCGGTCCGTTACCTGGTGGTGTACGACGATACCAATATGGAGCTGAAAAACAGTTTCAGCACCTTCGACATACCTGTAAACATGTCAAACTATCGACTCCCAAACTATTATAACGGATTAGATCAAAGCCGTTTGGGTTTTGAAATCACTCGTAAAACCGATAAGGGCAATGTTTTTATACGTCTGGAGACCGATTTTGCCGGCCCCAATGGATTCCGTTTTCGACATGCTTACGGCCAGTACCAGAGTTTTTTATTTGGGCAAACCTGGAGCCTTTTTTCCCAGGTTTCATTTCTACCTGCCACCGTTGGTTTTGGAGGACCCACCGGATCCATCTCTGTGCGTTCGCCTCAGATCCGTTATACAGCAAAAGACCTGATTCCTGCCTCTACGGTTTCTCTGGGCCTGGAGTATTTCAAACCTGAGTTCAACCTGCCCGATTCTATTATTGCGGAGTCATTTCAGCTTATCCCGGATATCACGGGCCGAATCCAGACCAAAGTGAGCTGGGGCTCTCTTCAGTTATCAGGAATTGTACCTATACTTACTGCAAGAACCGAAGAGGGGACCTTTGTGGCTCGGCCGGGTTGGGGCATCTCTTTTGCCACCGTGATAGAGTCCTGGGCAGGTGGCAAATGGTATTTGCAGGCAGGTGGGGGAAGAGCCATTAACCGGTATTACCACGACCTGAGTGGAAAAGGCATGGATATCCTGTTCGACACACAAAATGACAAAACCCATCTACCTTTTACATTTGGCGGCTATGCCACCTATGAACACCACTGGTCTTCTTCTCTCTACTCCAATTTTACCTATAGCCTACTTCGCCTGCAAAAGGAGTCCTTTGCACCAGAAGACACCTATCACCGCGGCGATAACTTCCGCTTCAATACCTTTTGGAGTATCGTAGAAGGTGCCAGGATTGGGGCAGAGATAATATACGCCTCTCGCAAGAATAAGGATAACACCCGGGGAACAGCAGCCCGTCTTAATCTGTTGTTTTATTACGATTTCTAAAACATGAATGTCCTTCCCAGGCTACAATTGCTCTCCTCCAAGCAGATAAATGAGGTTCATCAATACTCCATTCGTATCCTGGAGAAAACGGGCATAGAAGTGGAATCCAAAGAGGCATTAAGAATTTTTGAAAAGTCTGATGGGGTCAAGGTGAAAAATGGGGTGGCCTATTTGAGTGGTGAGCTCATCAATGAGCTTATACAACTGGCACCCTCCAACATTGAAATATTTAATAAAAATGGAGATGTCGCCTTTCAACTGGGATCAAATCAGGGCAATCACACCCATTTTGGAATTGGAGTTACCAACACCTGGTTTCAGGACATAGCGTGCAATCAGGTGGAACTATTTACCAGAAAACACATGCAGCACTCCACGCGGCTGGGTGATTTGCTGGATAACTTTGATATGGTTTCCACCCTTGGAATTCCTTCTGATGTATCTTCCCACACATCCGACCTCTACTCGGCGCTGGATATGTATGCCAATACCTCCAAACCCCTGGTTTTACTGATTTCGGGAGAGGATAAAATCAATGGCGTATTCGAATTGCTCTCCTTCCTTCATGGAGATATATCAGACCGCCCTTTTTGCATCCCCTATGTGAATCCCATTACTCCTCTGGTGTTAAACAAAAGCACCACCGATAAGATGATGGCCACCATCCATCATCATCTGCCCCTGATGTATTCCAACTACAGCATGTACGGAGGCACCTCTCCCATAAACGAAGGTGGATCACTTGCACTTCTAAATGCGGAGTTGCTGGCCGGATTGGTATTCAGCCAACTGGTTAGACCGGGTAGTGAAATAATCCTGGGAAGCCTTCCTGCAGCCTTTAACATGTCGAATATGGGAAGCCACTATACCCCCACTTCCTACTTGCTGAACCTGGCATGCGCCGAAATGATGGACTTCTATAAAATTCCCCATTGCGGTACCTCAGGGAGTAACAATGGACGGGGGGCTGATTTAGTCGCTTCGGGAAATTTATGGCTCAATCACCTGAGCTCCTGTCTGGGGAAAGTGGGATGCGCCCCCTTTGTGGGAGGTAATTTTGATTCCATGGCCTTCTCACCCACAACCGTGGTGCTTTCCAACCAGGTCATAGGTGAAGCAAGAAAATTTACAAAGGGCTTTTCATTGGATGATGAAGCTGTTAATTTGCAAGAAATAGACCGTGTGGGCCCGGGAGGAGACTATTTTACTTCAGAACAGACCCTGGCTTCTCTGGATAACTTACAGGACAGTAACTCCTTGTGGAATTCCATGAGCCTGGACGCATGGAAAGAGCAGGGAAAACCATCAGCAGAAGAAGAATTGATCGAAACTACAAAGAATCTCTACACAAGAGCCAAGATATTGTCCGGCGATGCTGCTGATGTGATCAAAAAAGGAGAGGAGTTCATTGGAAAACAAAAAAGTTGAAGAAAAAGGGAAAATTGGTTTCTGGCTGAGCACCTCGCTGGTGGTGGGGAACATGACCGGATCGGGTATCTTTCTCCTACCAGCTGCCCTTGCTCTTTTCGGGGGCATCTCCATCTTCGGCTGGATCTATACGGTGGTTGGCACCATCTTTCTGGCGCTGGTATTTTCCAGGCTCAGCAAAATGTTTACCCAATCGGGCGGACCCTACACCTATTCCAGAGAAGGTTTCGGAGATTTTGCAGGTTTTCTGGTGGCCTGGGGATACTGGATCTCCATCTGGGCGGGAAATGCGGCCATAGCAGTTGCCGGAGTGGGCTATCTATCCTTCTTCATTCCCGGACTTAAAGAAAATCAAATCCTCTCTGCAATTGTGGCCATAGCTGCCATCTGGCTCTTTACCTTTATTAATACCCAGAGCATTAGAAAGGTTGGGGTGGTGCAGCTTATCACCACCCTACTTAAAATCTTGCCGCTGCTGGCGCTGGGAACCTTTGGTTTTCTCTACTTTAACAGGGCTCACTTCACTCCATTTAATTTAAGTGGGGAGAGTAATTTCGATGCCATTACCGCCACAGCTGCCCTGGCTCTCTGGGCATTTCTTGGTCTGGAGTCAGCCACCATACCATCCGACAATGTAAAAAACCCTACAAAAACCATCCCCAGGGCTACCATTGCAGGAATCATTACTGCGGCCTTGCTTTATATCTCAAGTACGGTAGGAGTCATGGGAATTTTGGCGCCGGCCGAGCTTCAGAATTCAGCAGCACCCTTTGCCGATGCTGCCCAAAAAATATGGGGCGATTGGGCTTCAGTCCTCATCGCCATTGGAGCGGCCATTGCCTGCTTTGGAGCTTTGAATGGCTGGATCCTGCTTCAGGGTCAACTCCCTATGGCTGCAGCCAGGGATAAACTTTTCCCACCTGCCTTCAATAAAAAGTCAGGGAAAGGCATACCCGTCATTGGAATTGTGATAGCCAGCGTGCTCGCCTCTGCACTGGTGAGCTTAAACTATACCAGGGGTTTGGTAAAGATGTTTTCGTTTATCATTATGCTCTCCACCCTCAGTTGCCTCTTGCCCTACCTGTTCTCCTCTCTTTCCGAAATAGCACTCTATGTAAGAAAAAAGAGGGAATTTAACAGGAAGAGGCTTGTAGCAGCCTCACTTATCTCCATCCCTGCATTTCTCTATTCGCTATGGGCCATCACCGGACTGGAATCTGAGGTACTGCTCTGGGGAGCCATCCTCTTAACAGCTGGAGTTCCAATGTACATATACCTCAGGTACAACTATAACAAGCGGGAACTCTTTACATAGTGAATATCCCTCTCCTCCAGATAGTTTAAAAAGTAATCGAAACAGACTTTGTGCTTTCCTACCAGCTCAGGAGGGAAGACTCCTTTCTCGGAAAACAGGCCATCCAGAAAAAGATTGGCCGCTGCAGTGGCCGTATAGCCTGTGGTACGGGCCATGGAAGAGGTTCCGGTTCCGGGATTGTACTGGTCATGCATGCTATAGACTACCTCCTCATTCTGGCCGCTGGCATTCTCTCCTTTTAGAGTAACCCGCAGTACAGTGATCTCCTCTTCGGTCTCCCCCAGCTTCCATTCATTAAACAGGATCTTGCTGGTGAAATCCAGGGGGGAGATCCATTTTCCATCCACTTCAATTTGCTCTTCCCCAAAAAAGCCACTCTCTTTTAAAACCCTTACATACTCCACATGCCCTGGATACCTGAGTGTTTTCTCCTTCATATTGGGAATATGTGGCATGGTGTAGATGATGGACCTCAATCCATCCGAATTGAAGGATTCCAGGGTTCCTACCTTATCAAACTCCACATACTCGCAATCGGTTAATGGCTCCCTGACAATCTCTTTCCCATTCTCCACGTACCTGGCCGGACGTGTATACTCCTCAATAACATCAATGGGAGAGAAGGGGGCCTTGTAGCAGAAGGGCCACTTTTTCACTTTAGGCAGGCCTCCCACCAGGCACTCAAAATCGCTGAGTTTCATGATTTCGTTGTAGTAGCCCAGGATCACATTATCCATCCCCGGGGCTACCCCACAGTCGACGATAGCCGTCACCTTGTGTGCTTTGGCCAGTGCATCCAGCTCCAGAGAGTTTTCAGGAAAAAAAGCAATGTCAATCACATTCATTCCAGCCTCGATGATGGCTCTCAAGGTTTCAAAACCCAGAAAACCGGGTACTGCATTGATCACCAGGTCAAACTCCTTGATGGTAGACTTAAGCTTACTTATATCTGTCACATCCAATGCCTGGATGGATAGATTCTCACATTTCTGTTTCACTCTGTTCAGGACATCCTGACTTATATCGGTCAGGGTTACCTGGTGTTTTTTTGCCATATCAATGGCCATGGCACTACCTACCATTCCGGCACCCAGTACAATCACTTTACTCATTTTCAAAAAAATCTATAGTTTATAACCCACCCTGTATTCCCTGTGGTAATAGGCTTCGGCTTCCGGATCATTTACAAAGTATTGCTTCTCGGGATTCCAGCTTACCGGTCTTCCCAGTTCGGTGGCGATATTTCCTAAAATACAGGTGGCACAGGTACGTTGTCCTGTCTCCACATTGGCGATGGGTTCCTTTCTTTCGCGCACCGACTCCACAAAATTATCCAGGTGTCCTGTACCCGATTCATAGAGCAGTCCTTTATTTTTATCATCGGATCCATCGGAAAGCAGGGAGCTCTCTGAGGCTTTGATTCCCCCACGCCAAACCTCTATCCAACCATCTGCACCCCAGAATTTAATTCCACGTTCCTTTCCTTCATTCCAGGGTTTGTTGCTCATGGTCACCCCGTTCTCATAAATATATGTCAGGTGATCAGTCTCAATATAGCCCGCAGGGATGATCTTTACAGGTCCGCCTCTGTCCATATCCAGACCCCATTGTCCGATATCAAAGTTATGGGCTCCCCAGTCACAGGTAAAGCCCCCACCTGTCTCTTTGAAATAGCGCCACTCAGCCCAGTATTTCTCATTTAAGGGGGGATCCAGTGAAACGGGTGGATTCAACCTTGAGTTGTAGTGAAGTGAAGGTAGCGGACCCAGCCATTGGTTCCAATCCAGGTCTGATGGAATCACCTCTTCAGGGAGGTTGTAAGGTTGTGGGGCCCGACCCACATAGGCATCGATATGCTTCAACTCTCCAATGGCACTCTTCCTGACCAATTGTACTGCTTGCTGGAAATTATGGTCGGATCTCTGCTGGCTTCCTACTGCCAGAATCACATTGTGATCCCGAACGGCTTTCACCACCGCCAGACCTTCTTTCAGAGTAAATGTGAGGGGCTTCTCCAGGTAAATATCCTTTCCAGCTTCGCATGCATCAATGGCCATCAGTGCATGCCAGTGGTCGGGTGTAGCAATCACCACCGCATCAATATCTTTTCTGTCCAGTATTTCCTTATAGTTCTTGTAGGTTTTTACCTCAACCGTTACTCCTTTTTCCTGGTAAAAATCCTTCATCCGCTTCTGGAAACGTTCCCGCTTTATTCCATATACATCAGCCCCTGCTACGATCTCAATTCCGGGAATTCTGCTAAATCCGCGCATTAAATTCATGGCTTGCTGTCCAAGCCCGATGATTCCAATTCTGATGGTCTCATTGGCTCCGGCCTTAAAACTTTGAAAAAGTGGCAGTGCAGCAACACCTGCGGTTCCCACAATGGTTTGTCTGATAAAGGTACGTCTAGATTGTTTTTGCATGATGGTCAGCTTATTTGAATGGTCGGTTTAAATTCTACGCAATTTAAGAATTTAATGTATTCAAAAAAACAGACCTGAGTTACATTTTAGAGAGGCCGGCATATGCGATCCCGGTGAGGAGATGCATGTCGTGGTTAAAGGTCACCAGGTCCTCCGGATTAAACTGATTCATGTTTTCATACCCACAGGCCCTGGCCACCACCTGCATCAATTCAGCAGTGGCGTGTAGAAAATTGCTAAGCTGTCTGGCCGAACTTTCAATGACAATTCGTTGTCTGAGGTTCTCCTTTTGTGTGGCAATTCCCACCGGACAATTGTTGGTATTACAGGCCCGCATTCCCAGACAACCAATGGCCTGAAGGGCAGAGTTTGAAATGGCCACTGCATCTGCACCCAACATCAGGGCTTTTACAAAATCATCGGCAATTCGCAATCCACCTGTGATGATAAGTGTAATATCTGAGTTCCCGGTTTGATCGAGGTGCTTTCGGGCCCTGGCCAGGGCTGGAATGGTTGGAACATTGATGTTATTCCTTAAAATGGATGGTGCGGCACCTGTACCTCCTCCCCGTCCGTCTAGAATGATATAATCGGCACCTGCTTCAATGGCAAAATCTATGTCCTGCTCAATGTGCGATGCCGCAATTTTAAATCCCACCGGGATACCTCCTGTTTTTGTCCGCACTTCATTGGCAAAATCAGAAAAATCTTTGGGTGTAATTAAATCAGGAAATGCAGGCGGACTGATGGCTGCTTCTCCCTCTTTCAGTCCCCACTACGGCAGATTCCTTACAAAATATTTCACTCAAGGATGCCATACTATTTTACTATATTTATAACGTTTCCAGTCAATCGCCTATCAAATTTTTTACTGAGAATACTTCGCACTACAAAACTTAGCAATTCATGAAAAAAACCACTCTATTCCTGGTCCTGGCACTTGCCGGTCAAATGACATTTGGACAGATCAGTGCCAAACTGATGCGATATATGGACGTCTCAGACAGCCACATCACCTTTGTGTATGGGGGCGATATCTGGATCACCTCCAAAGAGGGCGGTACGGCCCTTCAGCTGACCCACTCCCCGGCGAAGAATCATGGCCCCGGTTCTCCCCTGATGGCGGTTCCATTGCCTATACAGCCAGCTACAACGGGAATCAGGATGTATTTGTCTTGCCTGCCACTGGAGGCGTTCCCACCCGAATAACTTACCAGTCCCATTCCGATCGCATGGTAGAGTGGCACCCCGATGGGGAACGCATTCTTTTTGCATCACGCAGGGAGAGTGGCCGGCAGTCCTATTCCCAGTTTTACCTGGTGGATAAGGAGGGAGGGATGCCTGAAAAACTGAACATCCCTTATGGTGAGCTGGCCAGTTTTGCCCCTGATGGAAAGTCCCTGGCTTACATCACTAAAATCACAGAAAACTATCCCTTCAAACGATACCGGGGTGGATTGACCTCCGATATACTGGTCTACGATCTGGAGAAAGACCAGGCAGAGAATATCACCAATAACAGAGCCACCGATGGGAAGCCTGCCTGGGTGGGAGATCAGATCTTCTTTCTCTCCGACCAGGGAGAGCAGATGCGACACAACGTATGGAAGTATGACACGAAGCAGAAGAGTGCCTCCCAGATTACCTTTCTGAAAGATTTCGATATCTCCTTCTTGTCAGCCGGTTCCAGTGATCTGGTATTCGAAGCCGGAGGAACCCTTTACCTGATGGATGCGGCCACCATGGAATATAAGCCTGTGGAGGTGAATGTGATCAGTGACCTATCGCTCGAGCTGCCCCGGCATATCAATGTGAGCAAAAAGATCCGAAACATGTCGGCCTCTCCTGAAGGAAAGCGGATTGTGTTTGAAGCAAGGGGTGAACTCTTTAACGTACCCGTGAAGGAGGGTTACGCGTTGAATCTGACTCGATCCAGCGGAGCCTTTGACATGTTGCCTGCCTGGTCGCCCGATGGCAGCCAGATTGCCTATTGGAGTGATGCTTCCGGGGAATACCAGATCTACCTGCAGGGGAATGATGGCGAAGCTCCCACACAGCTTACCAGCAGAACCAAGGGATTTGGATATCAGATTTTTTGGTCACCCGACAGTAAGAAGTTGAGTTTCGTAGATGAGACCAATGATATATCGGTAATCGACATTGAAAGCAAGTCGACCACCGTGATCGCCAAATCGCAGTGGAACCTGGGACATGGAAGCAGGTACAACTTTCCCATAGCCTGGTCGCCCGATTCCAAATGGTTGGCATTTGGCCTTGGGCTCAACAACAGCCACAGTGCCATCCATATTTACAGCATGGAAACCTCCAGTCTGCACCAGGTCACCAGTGGCTTTTATGACGATTCACAAGCCCTGTTCAGTGAGGATGGAAAATATCTCTACTACCTCACCAACAGGAACATGAGCGCCACCTATTCCGATATGGGTGATGGTACCTGGGTCTATCCCAACTCTACCCAGTTGGCGGTAATCTCCCTGACCGCAGATGCTCCTTCTCTGCTTAAGCCTAAAAACGATGAGCTAAAGAAAACCGACGATTCAGAAGATAAGAAGGAGTCCACTGAAGATTCAAAAAAGGAGTCCAAAAAAGATTCAAAGAAAGATTCAAAAAAGGGAGAGAAAGAGGACTCAGAGGAGAAAGATGAAGAGAAGCAGGTGGAGGTAAAGATCGACCTGGAAGGCATAGAATCACGCATAGACATCCTGCCTCCCAAGGCAGGAAATATGAGCTGGCTGGCCTCATTTAAGGGCAAAGTGGTTTATATGAGAAGCCCTAACACCGGTTCGGAATCCAGGTCCAGATCGCTGGTCTTTTATGACCTGGAGAAGCGGGAGGAGAAGACCATAATTTCAGATGTAAATTCAGTGAAACTCACCGCTGACGGGAAGATGCTTCTGGTCAATGTGAAGGGAAAATATGGAATCATCAAACCTGCAGAAAACCAGAAGGTGGAAGAACCCATCCCCACAGACGACCTGGTGATGAACCTGGTCCCCCGTGAGGAGTGGCAACAGATCTTTAATGACACCTGGCGCCGTTACAGGGATTTTTTCTATGATCCCCAGATGCACGGCGTGGATTGGGAAGGTTTGAAGGGACAGTATGGCTCCCTGTTGAAAGATGCGCGAACCAGATGGGATGTATCCAACCTGCAGTCGAATATGCAGGCCGAGCTGAGTGCCGGGCATACCTATACCTTTGGAGGAGACACGGAGCAGGTTCAAGGGAAATCCAACGGATACCTGGGAATTGACTGGGAGCTTACCGACAAGGGTTTCCAGATCAAGCGCATTGTTACGCCGGCTGCCTGGGATACCGAGGTACGAAGTCCCTTCGACAAGCCAGGGGTCAAAGTGAAAGCCGGTGATTACATACATTCCGTCAATGGCGTGTCTCTGGATCCTGGAAAAGATCCCTATGCAAATTTTGAAGGCCTGTCGGGCAAGACCGTTTCTCTGACCATCAGTGAATCGGGCAGTAAGGCAGAAGCCAAAAAGTTGGTGGTAAAATGTCTATCCCCTGGCGAAGAGATAAACCTGAGGTACCTGGAGTGGATCGAGGACAACCGCCTCAAGGTTGAAAAACTATCCGACGGCAAGCTGGGATATATCTATATGTCCAATACAGGAGGGCGCGGACAACGCGAGCTGGTCAACATGTTCTATGGCCAGCTGGATAAGCAGGGCTTTATCATTGACGAACGATTTAACGGGGGTGGAGCGCTGGCAGACCGCTTCCTTGAATTGCTACAACGTCCGGTGGTTTACAACCTTCACTGGCGTCATGGAAAGGATCATACACAGCCATTAAAGACCAATACAGGTCCCATGGGTATGTTGATTAACGGATGGGCTGGTTCAGGTGGAGACGGCCTGCCCTGGGCCTTCCAGGAATTGGAAGCCGGACCCATTGTGGGGGAACGTACGTTGGGGATTCTGGTGGGACCTGCCACCGGTCATCAGCTCATCGATGGGGGTGGAATTACCGTCCCGGGAGCCCGCCTTTATGACAATGACGGGCATTGGTTCTGGGAAGGGGAAGGGGTAGAGCCAGACATTGAAGTGTGGGATGATCCCAACATCCTGCTCCAGGGACGTGACCCACAGATCGAACGGGTAGTTGAGGAGGTTTTGGAGCTGCTAAAGAACAATCCGCCAAAGATGACTCCTGCTCCGCAGCGGGAGGACCGCAAGGCAGACGATTTAAAGAATATCTACAACAAGTAAGCCTCTTCAGGTGTTAAAATAGCAATAGTCCATGGATACAAATGGACTATTGTCTTCATCTCTTTAAGGAGAAGCTATGGTCATTCAACGAAGAGTCACATGGGCAATGATACTTTTCGCCTGGGTTTTTCAGTCCTGCGGTGAAATGGATTTGATAACTCCTTCAGGTTTGGAAATTCAAATAGAGGGGGATACCCTTGTATTTGCAGCCATAGGAGATTTCGGAAAGGCAGGTGACGCGGAGAAGAGCGTTGCGGACCTGGTGAAAAGCTGGGATCCCGATTTTATCATCACCACCGGGGATAACAACTATGAATCGGGCGAATTAAAGACCATTAAAAAAAACATCAGTGACTACTACGGGGAGTACATTTACAATTTCGATGCCCCTGCAAAGTACAGGTGTAATGGAGAGGCATTTGATGAGCAAATTAACCGGTTTTTTCCATCCCCCGGAAACCACGATGCCAGAAGTAAAGATGGACTGACGCCCTATCTGAACTTTTTTACTTTGCCCCAGGATGAAGTCTACTACAGTTTTGTTTGGGGACCGATCACTTTTTACGCATTAAACTCAACTGCAGCAGATGTGGAGGATCAACAATCATGGCTAACAGAGCAACTTAATATTTCAGATACTCCCTTTCAGATCGTTTACTTTCACCATTCTCCATATTCCCCCGGTCCGCATGGAAATAGTGAGAAAATGCAATGGAATTATTCCGAGGCGCCCATAGATGTTGTAATGAGCGGCCACGACCACATTTACTCCAGTATATCGAAGAAGGGGGAAGAGGGCCTTTACTATATCGTAAATGGTTTGGGTGGAAAGTCTCTATATATTTGCGATTCCAATACTTTGTCAGAAGATGAATTTGACCTGTTTTGCTACGATGAAAACTATGGTGCCATCAAAGCGACCTGTACAAGAAACAAGCTGGTTTTGGAGTTCTTTACCATAGACCAGTCGGAAGAACCGGTGGATCGGATTGTGATTGAGAAATGAATGCTTGCTGCCCTGTAACATTGGTTTTGCCGGTGCGTCTAAATTTCAAGAAACTGTAATCCCAACATCCAATGATTAAGAACTACCTTCTTACTGCGTTCCGAAATGTGCTACGGTACAAAGGATTTTCACTGATTAATATATTTGGACTCTCCCTGAGTATGTCTGTGTGCATGTTGATACTGGTGGTTATCCAGGATCAGTACTCCTACGACAAAATACATACCCGGGGGAGCCAGATTTACAGGGTTCAACAGGTGGATAGTTTAGACAATCTATCCCTGAAGATCGCTTCCAACCCTTATGCTTTGGGGACTGAATTGCGGGATAATTATGCCATTGCCGAGAAGGTGGTTATTCTGAACAATACCTTTAGCGGGGAGGGAATGTATAAAGATACACGCGTGGATTTTAATGGATTATACACCAACTCCACTTTCTTTGAGGTCTTTGATTTTCAGTTGGAGGAAGGTTCTGCGGATGGAATACTGGATGAGCCTTTTACCATGGTTCTGAGCCACGAGACTGCCAATAAGTTCTTTGGGGACGAAAATCCAATTGGAAAGTTTATTGAAATCGATACACTGGGGGCCTATGAGGTCAAGGGTGTGGTAGAAAAGTCAAAGCAAAAATCCCACATCCAGTTTGAAGCCCTGGTTTCACTCTCCACCCTGGAGATCCTGGATCAGAGAAGAGATGAACCCCGATTTGTTAATAACTGGGAAACTGGCTGGGGAAGCTGGATCTACCTGCTCCTGGACAAAGATTCAGACCTGGGAAACATACAGCAGATACTTGACAGGATCAGTATTGAAAAGTATGAAGCTAATGAAGAGAAAAACCTCTCATTCTATCTCCAGCCCTTTCATAAAATCGTCCCCGGCCCACTGCTTGGTAATGAAATAGGCACCTTTTTGCCAAAAGTTTTCATTCTCTTTCTGGGTGGACTGGCCCTGGTAATCATCATATCGGCCGCATTTAATTATACCAGCCTTTCGGTGGCCCGTTCCATGTTAAGAGCAAAAGAAGTAGGGGTTAGAAAGACATTTGGTGCATTCAGATCCCAGGTGATCATTCAATTTCTACTGGAAGCTGTGTTCATTTCTGTTATTTCACTTCTGCTTGCCATCGTCCTCTTGCAATTTTTAATACCGGCTTTCTCAGGAATGCAAATGATGTCCCTGCTGGAAATCAGACCGGAGCAAAACACCACAGTATACCTGTGGTTCCTGATCTTTGCTCTTGTTACAGGTCTGCTCTCCGGCGCTTTACCTGCCCTGGTTATCTCTGCACTTAAACCTGTATCTGTACTCAAAGGCATCACCAACATCAAATTCTTTAGCCGCATCACCCTCAGAAAAATATTGCTTGTCACCCAGTTTGTCTTCTCCATGGTGTTCATTATTTCCATTCTGTTGATCTTCAGACAGATGAACTTTATGGTCAATGCCGAAACCGGATTTGATTCCGAGGTGGTATATGACCTGGATCTTCAGGGTAAAGAGTTCGATAAGGTCAAAGCCGAATTCAGTCAAATTCCTGAAGTGCTGAACATATCTGCCTCATCACATATTCCTGGTGAAGGAAATGTGCGGGGCGTGGATGTCAGGTTGAAGGTGGAAGATGAAAAGTATGAGGTCCACTATTTTTCAGTGGATGAGAGTTACATCGAAACCATGGGACTGGAGTTGATTGCCGGACGAAACTTCCCTGAAAATATGAGCACTGAAAATGAGAAATTTGTGATAGCCAGTGAAATGACCCTGGAACATTTTCAGCTGGGCAGTGCCCAGGAAGCTCTGGGAACCACTTTAATCCTGGAAGATTCGGTCCTGGTGGAAATTATTGGAATCATAAAGGATTACCAGTATGCTGCCGTATTTCTTAATCAGAGGCCCATGTTTTTAAGGTATGTTCCCAGTGCATATCATCATGCTTTCCTGAGACTCAATTCACCTGACATCACTTCCACCGTTGGGAAACTCGAGAAAACATGGAAGCTTATTGATCCAAATCATGAAATGGATGGAGATTTTCTGGATGGCCGGATCAGGTACTACTATACCTTCTTTCAGGACATTATGTATACAGTGGGATTTGCCACACTGCTTGCAATTATTATTGCGCCTTCGGTTTGCTTGGTATGGCCACCTACAGTACACGAACACGCTTGAAGGAGATTGGGATTCGGAAAGTGTTTGGAGCAGAGGTGAATCATGTTGTGCTTCTGGTTTCCAGATCCTACCTGTGGTTGATGCTTATAGCAGCAGTTTTAGGGGGAATTATTGCCTACCTGGTCAACAATTTGTGGCTTCAGCACCTGTCCAAAAGGGTGGATTTCGGGATAGGTACCATTCTGGCAGGAATCTTTGTAGTGGTCTTTGTGGGCTTGCTTACCATCAGCTCACAGACCCTGAAAGCAGCACGAACGAAACCAGCCAGCACCTTAAAAAATGATTAGGTGTCCGGCCTAATCCCAGCTCAGGATCACCTTGCCACAGTTGCCCGATTCCATCACATCGAATCCTTTCTGGAACTCATCGATGGAGAAGCGATGGGTAATGATTGGGGAGATGTCCATTCCCGACATAAGCATCTGCTCCATGTGGTACCAGGTTTCGTACATCTCACGTCCGTAAATACCCTTAAGCGTTAGTCCTTTGAAGATAATGCGGTTCCAGTCTACCTGAGTGGAAGAGGGCAGAATCCCCAATAGCGATATTTTCCCCGAGTTGTACATATGCTCCACCAGTTGATTAAAGGCTGCTGGTGCCCCTGAACACTCCAGGCCGATATCGAAGCCAATCATGCCCAGGTCATTCATGGCAGTTCTGAGATCTTCTTTCAGTGGATTTATAACCCTGTCGGCTCCCATTTTTCTGGCCAGATCGGCCCTGTAATCACTGGTCTCTGTGGCCACCACATATCGGGCTCCTGCAAAGCGTGCCACAGCTATTGCCATACTTCCTATAAGTCCGGCACCGGTCACCAACACATCCTCCCCGATCATGGGGAAAGAGAGTGCCGTATGTGTGGCATTCCCAAAGGGATCCATAATAGAGAGAATCTCATCGGGAATTCTGGCATTAATCCGCATCACATTGTTGGATGGCACCTTCACATATTCCGCAAAGGATCCATTGATATTTACCCCAATTCCAATGGTGGTTTCACAAATATGCTGCCGTCCACGCCGGCAATTTCTGCAGTGTCCGCAAGCAATATGTCCCTCACCGGTCACACGGTCTCCCTCCTTAAATTCACTTACTTCACTTCCCACCCGTGCCACATGTCCCACATATTCGTGACCGATAGTCATTCCAACGGGAATGGTTTTCTGAGCCCACTCATCCCAGCTATAAATATGCAGGTCGGTTCCACAAATGGACGATTTGAAAACTTTGATTAACACATCGTTGGGACCGATTTCAGGAACCGGAACATCCTCCATCCAGATCCCTTTTTCCGCTTTGGATTTTACCAGTGCTTTCATAGGACGAAAAATAGCAATAAAAAACACCTCCGGCAACCGGATATTAATCGCTTTAAAGCATACGATTTACTCCTTTTACAAAGTGCTCGGTGCACTTTAAGTTATCCAGGTGATAACCTCCTTCCAGGACAGCAAACACATGATCAAAGGATTGGCCGAGCCTTCTCCCTACCTGAAAATAACCATCCAGGGTATACTTCAATCCCAGCAGCCTGTCCTCTATGTATCCATCAAATCCGGCCGATACACCCACCACATCTGGTTTAAAATCAGTTGCCCTTTGGATGGCCGCATCAACCGCCTCCAGCAACTCCCTGTCTCCTGATCCCTGGGAAAGGGGAAAATTCATGGTGTATCCAATTCCGGCTCCTTCCCCGGTTTCATGGGTTTCACCCGTTCCCGGATAGACATACTGTTGATGGATGGAACAAAAAAGAACCTGGTCCGAATCATAAAATATTTGCTGGGTCCCGTCACCATGGTGGCCATCTATATCCAGGATGAAGACTTTTTTACCCTCATTCACAAGCTTCTGAGTGGCAATGGCGATGTTATTGAAAAGACAAAAACCAGCCGCCTGCCCGGATTTGGCATGGTGACCCGGAGGCCGGATGGCCGCAAAATCACCCCTTTCAGATGCCATCACCGCCAGACCCACGGCCGAACAGGCCGCCTTGTAACTTTCGGGGGTGAGGGAAACTTCTGCCACTACCTGCTTGTTTAAGCACGCATCACGCACCATTTCAAGGTGAGACTCGCTATGCACCAGGGTAATATAGGGCTCTCCGTTAGAATCAACTTCCTTAGCAACAGAGGGAAACTCCTCTATCCGGTAACTGCCTTCGGCATAACTCTCCACATTATGGAGCAGGAATTTGCTGTTAAATAGTATTTCCATGACTAAAACCAGTATTTGTAAGCAATCCCCATCCAGCCGTGGGGTTCGGCCAACTGGAAACGGGGCGAAGAGATCTGGGTATAGATCTCCAGCTGATGTCGGTACAATTCAAAGGTGAGGGAACCCTCCAGGTTTCCCAGCCACCTGATCATCTGATCAGGTGCCACTATGTAGGGACTGCTTCTGTTAATCACTCCCCCCTGCAGGGTGGCGTCGTAAAAAACATAGCTTGCGGTAGCAGAAAGGCTAAATACCACATTCATACCTGGACCACCCTTTGGGCCCAGTCGGTTAAAATGGCCATTCCTGGCATCAAGTCTGAACCAGAGACCCGTCTCCAGGTCGGTATGCAGGGTTCCCAGCCGGCCCTTGCCTTTGATACCAAACTGGGCCATCTGATGAGGAATAAATCCCTTTTCAACCTGTAGATCGTAATTGATGATCAGGTCATTCCGCACCTGGTAGTCCCAACCCTGAGGGGGTCTGGAGGGATTGGATAAGAGGTGTGCAAGCTCCTGTGTTTTAAACCCCAGGGAGGCGGGCCCCATCACTCCCACCCTCAGTCCCGATACAATGCGCAGTTGTTTGTCCGGCAAAACAAACACACTTTGCTGGGCAAGGGTCAGCGTAGATGAATAGGGATGGTCGCCGGCAGATATGGTATCCATAGCCAGGTCTTTGGGTGTAAAGATTTCCTGGCGCAACTGCAGTCCGGACCATGTAATCCCAGATTTAGGAGTCCGGATGGGAATCAAGATCCTGTTGATGGGGGATTGCCGCAGCTTGTCGTGAAAAAAGTCAACCTGAAAGCCATTGGTGTAATAGTAATCACGCTGATAATAGAGATCGTTCTCCCAGGCCACAGATATATACTGGCCCAGAGAGCCATATGGATGAGGCAAATTCAATGAATCATCCGATCCTCCGGGCGGACTATACTCAATACCACGGACCGGGAATCCAGACAACGAAAAGATCAGGATTATTACCAGATATAAGTGTCGCATGACCTTTGTCTCCTACCCTGATGCTATGTGTCCTCCAGGGACGGATTCTAAATTTACTTACTAAGATATTGAATTCACCCTTTTTCTCATGAAAAGCTGTCTATAATCATTTAAATATTCCTGAACAACAACAACAAAGTTCACCATGGGGTTCAGTCTGGATCAGGTCCTTAGATTGGTTATAAATTGCATCTCTATATTCTTTAATCCCATATATTTCATAATATTAGAGTGTGATACAGGGTAGTACACGATCAATCGGGTAGCACAGATGAACTCTGAACAGGAAAAGTCTGATTTTACATTTAATGAGTACGCTGGGGAATCCAAATCCAGTCAAATAGCTTCAGCCATTGAACTGGCTATCTATAAGGGATCCTTATTACCCGGCAAGCAACTGCCTCCGGTGACGGAAGGAGTGAAGCGATTTGGTGTAGCAAGAAAAACAGTGGTTAAGGCCTACCATCAACTCATCGAAAAAGGGGTGGTGGAGTCCAAAAGCCGACAAGGGTATTATGTTTTGCATAACAGATCTAAAGCAAAAATCAGAGTCTTGCTATTAATCCATAGTTTCAATCCCCAACTTCAATTTCTATATGAGGAGTTCTCAAAAAACCTGGGGGAAAACTGTGAAATTGATCTCTATTTTCACCACTATAACCTAGAGATGGTCGAGATGGTCATAAATCGGAATCTTCACAAATTTGATTATTACCTGATCTCCTCCTTTAATCACCCACGTATATCAAAAATTATTTCCAGAATTCCCAGGAAAAAGATGTTGATTATCTCTCGCAATGATAACATCGGTGCCGATTACCCTAACATTACTCAGGACTTTTATACGGGTACTTTCTCTGCTCTGCAGTCAGCCAATCATCTTTTAAAGAAGTACAGTGAAATTGTTTTATGCTACCCGGAGCCCAAAGGCCACTCTAAAACCCTGAAAACTGGTTTTGAATATTTCTGCAAGGAGCATGTGCTAGCCCATTCGGTTGTGGAATCATTGGCCAGTGAAGAGATCCAGATAGGCAAAGTTTACTTTGTAATTGAGGACAGTGATCTTGTAAAGGTGCTTCAATGTTGTAAAAACAGAGATTGGACATTGGGAAAGGATATTGGTGTATTGGCCTATAATGAAACCCCTCTGAAGGAAGTTATTCGGGATGGCATTTCGGTCATATCCTGCGATTTTAAACAAATGGCCATTGAAATGGCGAATTTTATAAAAAAGGGCCATCCGGTTCATAAAACAATACCCATTCGGTTTATAGAAAGAAATTCATTGTAACTGTTAGCATGGGCGAACAAAAAACAAGCATTACGAAGACAAATTACAGATGGGCCATTGTGGCCATACTGGTTCCGCGGATGAAACCCTTAACAAAAATTTAGTTGTGAATTCACGAGAGAGAATAGAAAGCGCTTTAAACTTCCAGGAATCGGACCGTGTTCCTTACGATCTGGCTGCATCCACCTGGACAGGCATAACCCACACTGCCTATCAGAACTTTCTAAAGTTCAAAGGCAAAGCCCCGGAAAAGCCCGAATGGTCAGATGTAATTCAGCAAATTGTGGTTCCCTCAGAGGAGGTGTTACATGAAGTGGGTGCCGATGTCAGGGGGGTCTTTCCCCTTACCAGTCACAACTGGGATGTATACTCAAAACTGCAGGACCGGGGTGACCACTATGAATACCTGGATGAATGGGGTTTTACCCACCATTTCCCCAAAGACGGCTACTGGTTTTCACTGGTAAAGAGCCCTATGGAAGAGGTAGATTTTTCGGAAAAGCATGTGGTCGGACGTTATCCATGGCCAAATGCTTCTGATAAGGAGCGCTTTGCCGGTCTGCGTAAGCAGGCCATCCGTTACCGGGATATGGAAAAACCTGTTTTTACCAAAGGATTATGTGCGGGCTTGTTTGAAATGCACCAGCGTGTGCGTGGGATGGAAAATGCCATGCTCGATCCCTTTCTGTTTGCCCAAAACTCGGACCTGCTGGTGGGGAAACTGGCCGACTTGAAAATTGAATTCTGGGATGCCCTGCTTAACGAAATAGGAGATGTGGTGGATATCGTGGGTGAAGGCGATGACTACGGAACACAGCAATCGCAGCTCATTGCCCCCGAACAGTTCAGGGAGCACTATAAACCGCACTTTACCAGGGTCCTGGAATTCATCAAAGGCAAAAGTCCGCATGTAAAGATCCTGTTCCACTCCTGCGGAAATGTTCGTCCCATTATTCCGGATTTAGTTGAAATGGGAGTGGATATTTTAAACCCGGTTCATGTGACAGCCACTGGCATGGAACCCGTCCAGCTGAAAAGAGATTTTGGCAAAGACATGGTATTCTGGGGGGGTGGGGTGGATACCCAACACATTTTGCCCTCCGGAACCCCCGAACAGGTGAAAGACAATGTGAGACGAAATATAGAAGCCCTTGCTCCGGGGGGTGGATTTGTTTTCAGCACCATACATAACATTCAGGCCGAAGTACCCCCTCAGAATATTATGGCCATGATTGAAGCATTAAAAGAATATGGAAAATATTAAAACATATACTCAAATAACATCCACACATGAAAAATCAAAAAACTACACGACGGGAATTCATTAAGAAGTCATCAGCTACTGTAGCCGGAACCCTCATACTTCCCACTGTGGTTCCCTCCAGCGTATTTGGAAAAACAGCACCCAGCAACCAGATCAATGTGGGCATGATCGGAACCGGTCGTCAGGCGGTACATGTGAATCTGAAACAGGGTTTTCTAACACTTGATAAGTATCGCGTTATTGCCACCAACGATGTAGATTCCTGGCGGATGCAAAATGCCACGAAAATCATCAATGACTCCTATTCAAAAGCAGGCAAAAAGTACAAAGGCGTCACAGAGTACGATGATTACCGGGAGCTTATCGCCAATAAAGATGTGGATGCTGTGATGATCTCCACCACCGACCACTGGCATGCCCCGGCTACCATTCATGCAGCATTGGCCGGCAAGCATGTATGTATGGAAAAGGCCTTTACTTTAGCTCCGGCATGGGGAACGGCAGTAGTTGAAGCAGTAAAGAAAATGGGTGTGGCCAATCGGCTCGATAGCGAATTCCGTTCCCTGAGAGAGATGAACCGGGCGGTGGAATTGGTGCATAATGGAGTGATTGGAGATCTTGTTGAAGTGGAGGTGGGTGTTCCAGGAGAACTTAATGGCAGTGCCATCGGGGCGCAGGAAACGATGCCCATCCCAGAGGAGTTAAACTACGATATGTGGTTAGGGCCAGCCTTCCAGGCACCCTATACCCTGAAACGGGTACATGATCCCGGGACTGTTGACACCCGGCCTGGATGGTTGCGTATTTCTGATTATTGCAATGGCATGATTACCAACTGGGGAGCTCACCTTAACGACATTGCCATGTGGGGAATGAAAAAGGAGTATGAACTGCCTGTCAGTGTGGAAGGGACCGGAACTTTTGACCGGGGATTGTGGAATACCATCAATGCCTTTGAGATCAACTATGAATATGCCGATGGATTAAAACTGAAATATCGTGATAGATGTTCCCTATGTAAAATTCATTGGAAAAGAGGGTTGGATTCGGATTGAGTATCCGGATAAATTAACTGCAAGCAGCGACCAAATCCTGGGTTTTGAACCAGGAAAGAAAGGATATCTCCTACGAGGATACCTTAACGGATAAAGCAGATTTCCTGCAAAGTATAGAGACCGGAAAACCAAGTCTGGAACCTCTTGAGGTAGGGAATAATGTCTATATGTTGACCATGATGGGGCTTTACTCTGTGACACTGGGAAGAAAACTTAGTTGGGACAATGCCACGCAGAGCATTTGTGAATGACAATGCGGCCAATGCGATGATGACCCGTCCATTTCGCACCAAATGGCTGGATCAGCATGTGGTGGACTGGATGGATAAGTACCAACAATTTGATTTGAAATAAAACAGATTCTCACCATGAAACAACTACTCTATTTTCTATTTATAGCCTCTTTTTTGGGATGCTCAAGTCCTCAGAAGGGCCTGGATAACACCTTCTACTGCTTCTCCAATGCCGGCAACTTACCCAATTCCCCCGAAGGCTTGGAAGCCAGGGCACAATTTTTTAAACAGTTGGGATTTGATGGCTGGGGAGGCCACTATGGGGAAGGAGACTATATGGCCCGTCGTGCTGCCCTGGATCATGCAGGGCTATTACTGCCCGAAATATACTGGAACCTGGGCATTGACATCTACCGGAAAGGCTAGCTACAAAGAGGGACTGAAGGAGGCCATTATGGATTCCAAAGACCGTGATCTGATTGTCACTTTTATTGTCCAGGCTGAAGCCTTTCAGGAGAATCAGGCTGAAGGAGATCCCCTGGTGGTGAAAGCCATTCAGGAGCTGGCCGATTTTGCGGCCCCTTATGGGGTCAAGGTGGCTGTTTATCCCCATGTAAACGTCTATTGCGAAACCTCCGAGCATTCGGTTCGTCTGGCAAATTTGGCTGATCGCGACAATGTGGGAGCCATATTCAACCTCTGTCACCTGCTTAAAAAAGAGGGCGAAAAGGGATGGGAGCAAAAACTGACCGATGCACTCCCCCACCTCTATATGATCTCCATCTGTGGGGCTGATTCAGGCAACACCAGAGAGATGGGTTGGGACCGCTTAATCCAACCCCTTGGAGAGGGAAGTTTTGATGTCTATCAACTGGTCAGGCTGGCCAGAGACCAGGGGTATGAAGGGCCCTTCGGACTACAGACCTACAACATCAAACAAGATGCTGAAGTAGCTCTGACTACCTCCATCACCACCTGGCGTGAATACCAGAAAAAGTATGGAGAGGAGCGCTGATTCAGGAAGGCAGTCATATCCATTGGGGGCTAGCTAAATCCCGGTTGTCTTCTTCAGGAATTTTCTGCTCATCTTCAGAGATTCCTTCAGGGGACGGGTAGGCTCAAAGTCATTCTCGAATGCCAATTCAATGATCACATCCCCATCAAAATGGATTTTCTTCAGGGTATCTCCGATCTCCACAAAATCCACATCCCCTTCACCCATCGCCTCTGACCACCGTCCATCCTTATATTGATCCCTAAGGTGGAGGAAGCAAATTTGCTGTTTGTATTTTCCAAGGAATTTAATGGGATCCACTTCTGCACGCAGCAACCAGTTCAAATCGGGCCCCAGTTTAATCCCCGGAATTCTTTTCAGGGTTCCCCCCAGGTCGTGCATCTCATTCACCACCTCTGAGGTATGGTTATGAAGATTTAAGACGATGTCCTTATCCTGGCCCAATTTTATAAGTCTGTTCAGCAGTTCGGCCTGGGCATCCAATTCATCCTCTGTTTTTAGCCTCCCGTGTGGCTCCCCTACGGAAGTGCCAAAGGTACGCCCCCCCACAGATGCAAGGTTTGACATGACCAGATCTACATCTTCATATATCTCCGTGTGCTTACTTTTATCCCACATTTGTGCCCCATAAGAAGTACCGATCAAAGAAATACTATACTTCTCAATGAACTCACCAATTTGTTGGGTATAGAGATCGCTTCTCAAGGGTTGTTCCATGGTCTCTACCGCATCTAAGCCCGCATAGGCCATATCGGAAAATATCTGTTCCAGAATGGGAGAGACATCGTATTCTGGTTGTTTGCTGGCATAGACCCAAACATGAGCACCTACCGTGAGCTTCTTCTTTCTTCCCGCGCCCGGGAGGGCTGCTGCTAGAAGTGGCTTGCTCACCAATGCTGTCATCAGGGAGAGAGAGGTGTTGCGTAAAAATAGCCTTCGATCCATATCAGTTATTTAGTGAAATAATGAAATTGTACCGTTTTCAATTTAGCAATTAATTCCAAAAGAATCACGTGCCTTCGTAAACCCTTCCCCGGACAGATGGACCCGTTTACCGATTTTTCAGCGACAATAGGATTCATACATTGACTTAAGAAGCTTTTCCGGATACCTTCGTGAGGTAAACCTGATAAAACTTAACCCATGGAAAAAAGTGTGCTCATTGTAGGAGGAGGAATTGCCGGTTTATCGGCAGGTTGTTATGCCCGCATGAATGGTTACAGGACCTCCATCTTTGAAATGCACAGCATACCGGGGGGGCTTTGCACTGCCTGGGAGCGGAAAGGTTACAAGTTCGATATCAGCATGCATATGCTGACCGGTGCAGTCTCAGGGCCCTTTCATGAGATGTGGAGGGAACTGGGTATTCCCCAGAAATTTGAGTTCCATAGTCACAAGCATGTATCTCAAATCGAGGGCATGGGGCATAAGCTGTTTATCTCCACAGAGAAAGATAAGTTGGAGAAAGCTCTGATTGACATCTCCCCTGAAGATGAGTATCTGATCAGAGAATTTACGAGGTTGATTTTCGGGAAGGATATGATGAAAGCGGCCAACCTGAAACCAGAGGCACTTCTGACTCCCATGGACAAGATCAAGCAGTTTCTTGTAGTTTTTCCCCTGCTCAGAACCATGGGCAAGTATGGAAATCTAACTGTGCAGCAATTCGCAGCCAAATTCAGGAGTCCATTCCTGCGCCAGGCCATCCGATTCTTTATAGATGCACCCGGATGGCCCATGGTGGATTTCCCCATGGTGGCACTGGCAGGTTTTATGAGAACCGGAGTCATTGAAGCTCCAGCTCCTCTGGGTGGTTCACAGCAGGTGGTCTATCACATGGCGGATCTCTTCAGGAAAGCCGGAGGGCAGCTTCACCTGAATAGCAAGGTGGCCAGCCTGATCCTGGAGAATAACCGGGTGACTGGCATTGAAATGGAAGACGGTACCAGGCATATGGCCGATCAGGTGATCTGGGCGGGGGACGGGCATACCCTTATATACGATATCCTGGGTGGGAAATATTTGGGTGAACGAATCACCCACATGCATAAGAACTGGATCCCTGTAAAACCCATCGTACATGTGATGATGGGGGTTGATATGGATCTCTCTGATGAGCCCCATCAAATGATTCTAGAGACCCATGAACCCATATCTATTGCCGGACGGGAACAGCACTGGATTACCACGATCCATCATTGTTTCGATCCCTCCATGGCTCCTCCTGGAAAATCGGCCGTGGAAGTCTGGTATGATACAGAGTATGAGTACTGGGAAGAGCTATATAAGGACAAAGCTGCTTACAAAGCAGAGAAAAAGCGCATTGCAGAATATACCATTGGTCAGCTTGAAAAGCGCTGGCCAGGATTTGCCTCAAAAGTAGAAGTGATCGATGTGCCCACTCCAGCCACTTACAAGAGATATACGGGCAACTGGCAAGGTTCCCCCGATGGATGGTATGTGACACCGGAGAATCTAAAAGTCATGGATCCGGTTCGTACCCTGCCCGGACTTGAAGGCCTCCAGATGGTGGGCCAGTGGACCGGCCCCTTTATGGGCACTGTCATCTCAGCACTTTCAGGCCGCCAGGCCGTTCAGATGATGTGCAAGGATGAGGGAAAATCATTTTCGTTACAGTTTTCATCCACCAATTAGATAGGTTCATCCTCGGTTGAAGGAAAAAGTAGTAAATTGGATTTGTTGGGAAACGAAAACAATTATCATGATACCAAGATCCACTTACTACATTCTATGTCTGTGTCTGTTGATTTCCTGTTCTCAGAACAAGAAATCTGATCCGTGGATTATGAATGTCCCGGCCGGCAACCGCTTCGTAACAATCGATAAAAGCGGTGAGACCATTATACCCAATGGCCGAATTGTTGCACCGGCAGGCAAAAGTATTGTTGTGGCGCCACATCCATACGGACTAACCTTAAGTCCCGATGGAAATACCGCCATTACTGCCAACTCAGGTACCGGTCCTCTTTCAATTACCATCATACGGAATATTTTATCCTCCAGGCCAGAAGTACAACAAGTTCCTCCAGGACCATCAACAGATGCAGGGGTTTTGGCTTCAGTTTTTATGGGACTGGCAGTATCTAATGACAACCAGTCCGTTTATGTGGCCGGCGGGCAAGAAAACAAAATATTCATTTTCGACATAAATACCGGTGAGAGAAGGGCCTCGATTGATTGCTCTTATGTTTCAAATGAAAGGGACTACAGCCATGGATATATTGGCGATCTGACCCTTTCAAAAGACGGAAAAAAGCTCTATGCGGTTGATCAAATTGGATTTCGAATGGTCATTATCGATACAGAAACGGGTAAGCTGGAACACAATGTTCCTGTAGGAAGATATCCATTCGGAATTTGCTTATCACCAGATGAAAAGAGAATCTATGTGGCCAATGTGGGCATGTTCGAATACGGATTAATAAACGGAGTTACTGCGGAGAATGTTGGAGAGAAAGCACTGAAATTTCCTGCCTTTGCATACGGCAGCGAAGAGATGATTACAGGAATTGAAAACGATACCATTTCCGTACCGGCTTTGGGGGAGATGAATGCACCCGAAGCGTTTTCAGTATTCACCATAAATTTGGAAAATTCTGACCATCCAGAAGTAATTGCCAGGACAAAAACAGGCCACCTGGTGGGTGCAAAGGTAGAGGGTATTCCTGCTGTAGGGGGTGCAAGTCCAAATTCATTGGTGGCCACTGAAAAATATGTGTTTGTAAGCAACGGAACAAATGACAATATTTCTGTGATTTCCATTGAGAAAGACACTGTAGTAAATACCATTTATCTGAAACCCGACAACAGGGTAAAACAATTCAGGGGTGTTATACCCTTTGGTCTCACACTTTCACCCGACAGTAAGCGCTTGTATGTAGCAGAGTCAGGAATAAATGCAGTGGCTGTAATCAACGTAGAAACCCTGGAGGTTTTGGGACACATTCCCACCGGATGGTTTCCCTCAAAAGTTAAGGTAAGCAACGATGGTAAAAAGTTGATTGTTGCAAATTCAAAAGGTTTTGGAAGTGGCCCAAACGGAGGAGAAAATTTCAAGCTTACTCCATCGGGGAGCTACATAGGTTCATTGATGAAAGGAACAGTTCAAATTCTTGATATTCCTTCAGATGATGAATTAGAAAATTATACCAAGGAAGTAATTTCCAATAATTTTGATTTCAAAAAAGCATCTTCGGCAGAGTTTAAGTGGCGGAAAAATAACCCCATACCGCTTTATCCAGGAGAAAAAGAGAGCCCCATAAAACACATTGTTTTTATCTCGAAGGAAAACCGCACCTATGACGAAGTCTTTGGGCAAGTAAAAAATGGAGATGGGGAAGCCGGACTGGCTCGATATGGTTCAGGTGTTTCATTTCGGAATTCGCGACAAACAGCTTCGGTTCAGAATGCAGATATCATGTCGAATCATCTGAAAATTGCTAAGCATTTTGCCATAGCCGATAATTTTTATGTGGATTCGGATGTGTCAGCAGATGGCCATCGGTGGCTGGTAAACACTTATCCAAACGAGTGGTGTGAAACTTGCACAGCTGCCAGCTATGGAGGGAATCGCTCCTTTGACTTTAAATCAAAAGCTCCGGGAGTTTATGCCATGAACGGTGCAGCCGGAGCTATCTATCCGGAAGATTACAACGAAGCGGGATCTATGTGGGATCATCTGGAACGCCATAACATCGACTTTTTCAATTTTGGATTCAGCATTATGTTTGAACCAGGAATTTATGACGAAAAGTACAAATACGAGGGGATAAGACACTATATAAACTATCCGCTGCCCAAACCGATTTGGGACCGCACTTCAAAACAATATCCAACCTACAACATGGCGATTCCAGACCAGTTCAGGATTGACCAATTTCAAAAGGAGTTTGAAGAAAAATGGATAAGTGGGCCGGATACAATGCCAGCACTTATTACTGTTATCATCCCCAACGACCATGGCGCCGGTGAGCGCCCAGAAGCAGGTTATCCATTCCGCGAAAGTTACATGGCCGACAACGATCTGGCTGTGGGCCGAATTCTAGAATACCTTTCGCACACACCCTATTGGGAAAAGATGTTAATTGTAATTACCGAGGACGATGCTCAAAATGGGGTTGACCATATTGATGCCCACCGCAGTATCTTAATGCTCGCATCACCCTGGGTAAAAGAAAATTATGTAAGTCATGGTCACTATAGTTTCGGAAGCATTTTTAAAACTTTCTGGAATATTCTGGGAATGCCCTATTTAAATCAATACGATGCGGGCGCAACTGATTTAGCAGACTTCTTTACCGATACTCCAAATTATAGAACATACGCTGCAATTCCTGCAGACCCAAGGGTCTTTGAGCCTCAGAAGGCACTCGACCCGTTTGATGAAAATTTTGACTGGAAGGCATTGGATGAATCACCGCTTATGGATAACAAAGTAGATATGATACGCGAGAGCAAGGAAAAAGATGAGTACAGACTGGAGAACAGGGAGAGAGAAAAACTAAAATAGCCTGATACGAAATGCTAAATTTTGGTGAATTTTCTAACGAAATTCCCTGAACGGGTATGTATAGTTACAAAGTACGTTCCCCTTGGAAAACCGGCCAAATCTATATCTATTTTTGACTCTATCTGTTCGATCTTTCGAATTTGAGCTCCCTTGGAATCTGTAATAATTAATGCGGCTATTTTATCCAAATACGCTGGGTTGTCCAATGAAATAGAGACCATATGGGTCGCCGGGTTAGGGTAAATAGATACACCTGATAACTCCAAATCATCGGCATGGGTTATCAGCTCCACAGAGTTGTTTCGGGAAATAATCCATTGATCCGGATCAAATACCAACGAGCTGGGTTCAAAAGGAAGAAGTAAATCAAATTTCTCGCCAGAGAATGTATGGTTGACCACCACCAATGTATCCTGAACTCCATTGGAAAATTTCAGGGGCAGGGGCATTTCAAAGAAATCCACACTGGGATGACTCGTGACCTGATGAATAATTAACTCCACACCTTCTGAATGAGGATTGTATTGGATGGAATAACTTGGAAATCCCTGACCGTAGTACCAATCATTAAAAAACTCAGTAAAGTCCATACTCCCAACTGTTTCAAGATGGTATTTCAAATCGTCTATATCGGAATAACCATAAGCCAAGTCGGGATCATTGATATAATTACTAAGGCTTTGAAAGAAGTCCTCATCTCCCAACTCCCATCTAAGCATGTGAAGAATCAATGAACCTTTTATATAAGATAGCCTATAGTCGAATATCCTGTTCACATCAGTGGTATCCTCTACCCAGGTTGAACCTCCTGCTTGACTGGTTACAAAATCGATAGACCAGTTTATCCGATTCTTCCAGTCGTCATGAGGAGTTAGAAATTCATCTGTAAGAACAGTCAGGTAGGTGGCAAAACCCTCATTCAACCAAATATCCTGCCATGAAGCACAGGTAATCTTATCACCAAACCATTGGTGGGCCAATTCATGAGCCTGCAGGTAATAGTCAAATCCTCCCATGCTGCTCATGGTCTGATGCTCCATTCCTCCGCCAAAGCCACATTGGGCATGGCCATATTTTTCCTTCGCGAAGGGATACAATCCAAAGAGCTCATTGAAGAGTTCCATTTGCTCGACAATCGCTCCAAGCTCTGACTGAACAGATGAAAGTTCTTCAGGATATACATAATTCAGGATAAGAAGTGAATCTCCATTGTCCAGATACACATAATCTGTAACAGAAACGTAGTTGGTGACCGCAAGAGAAATCAGGTAGGCAGGTATGGGATATCGATGCTCCCAGTGGTAAGTTTTGGAGCCGGTTCCTGTGGGCACTTCGCTCTTCAGAACTCCGTTAGATCCGACTCTGTATTGTTCAGGTGTGCTTACAAAAATATCAATGGAATCGATTTTATCAATGAGGTCCTGCTTGCAGGGCCACCATGTTTTTGCTCCATAGGGTTCACTGAGGGTCCACAAAACCGGGACACCGTCATGCGTGCTGTTAGCAAATGCAGAAAATCCGGATTCTATGGGTTCGCCCTGATATACAACTGTAAGGCTATCTAATGTTCCCATTAGGGATCACATTCGGCAAGTCTATCTCCAGATTATCATTTGAAAGGGCAAATGACACAGGTGAGCCATGGTACAATACCGAATCTACGGTCATGTTATCTTCAAGGTCAAAATTTAGCTGATTAAAGTTATCGCCTGTGGGAACGAAATAGGAAGTGATGGCTCCTGAAATATAGAGAACTGCCGGATCTACTTCCCATACAAGACGATGGTATTTCAGGTCATAATTCTGAGTTAATGGATTGGCCTTGAAATTTAAGGTTTGTTGATGGTGAGCCCTTTCATGCTGGATTTTATTCTCCATGTCCCAAAAGAAATCATTCTCCTGACCTATCAATGCTGCGCCAATCGCTAAAACCAGACAAACAAATAGTAACCTTTTCATGGCGGTTGGATTTTATTGATTGGGTGCAATTTACAATATTCTAATTTGGAAATTCTTAAGTTTTCTTATCTTGTCTCTCACATTAACCAACTAATCTCAATATGAAAAACATTGCACTTGTTCTTGCCCTTGTACTATTCTCATCAGTAGCCATCGGTCAGAAAGTAAACTATTCCGGCGAGTGGAAACTCAATGAAAGCAAAAGTGAACTGGGCTACGATTTCAGTATGGCTCCAGCCTCTGTTACAGTGGATCATGCCAAGAAAACGCTCGATTTGAAGACAACCAATGTCTGGGAGGGACAGAATATAATCACAGAATCCCATTTCACCCTGGATGGGAAAGAGTGTAACAACACAGGGATGGGGGGTACTGAAACAGTATCAACAGCCGTAGTGGACAAGAAAACAAAGGCCATAACCATTGTAACCGATGGTTCCTCAGAAGGCATTGGTGATTGGACCTCCACACAGGTTATGTCTTTGAAAGATGGAAATCTTGTGATAGAGTTTGAAGCTGCCTCAGACATGGGTTCCATAGCCGAGACCTACGTTTTTGACAAACAATAAGCCTGCGTTTAATTGTCTTAGCATTTACCAATCGGCAGTTTATGCCGTATGGAATCAGTGTGTGTAAGAAACCCAAAATAATTCTTAGGTTGTTTGCGAGGATAAATTAGACGGATGGATAATAGTACAAAGATATGACCAGTAGGGCCATGGAAGCCAGAAAAAACAGTCCTAGGAGTTTCATAAACCATTTCACCCAGGTATGATAGGGGATTTTTGCAATGGCCAGAACCCCCATGGTCACACCACTGGTTGGAACAACCATGCTCATAATGCCATCAGCCAGGTGAAATGCCGTAATTGCACTCTGCCTGGAGATCTCCAAGAGATCACTCAGAGGAGCCACAATGGGGACAGTCAATGCAGCCTGGCCTGAGCCGGATGGAACCAGGAAAGTGAATGCAGCCTGAAAAATAAATATGAGCTGAATGGCCAGCTCCTTAGGCAGCTCTTGTCCCCATCCAGATACAGTGTATAAAATGGTGTCAATGATATTTCCATCAGTGGCAATGACAAGGAGTCCCCTGGAAAGACCGATAATAATACCCACAGATATCATCTCCTTAGCCCCAATCAGGAAAGAATCTATGGTATCCTTCATGGAGATGCGGTAAATGATTACAGAAGCAATTCCCAGTGCCAGGAAAAGCGCTGAAATTTCATTGATATACCAGTGCCAGTTATTTGCCCCAATTACCAGCAGGGCCAGGGAAACAAAAAGGAGGATGATAATAAGTTTCCGCCTTCTGTCAAATATTATCTGGCCGCCCGGCTGCATCTCTGTCAGGTCTCTTTTCCTGTCCAGTTCATACACCAGACTCCGCTTTTCATTCTTTTCCAGCCTTCTGATATAAAACATGACGTAGGCAATGGCGATGGAAGTCATAACCACCCAAATAATGACACGGAAGTCCCAACCACTGAACATGGGAACATCTGCGATCATTTGTGCCACTCCCACGTTAAAGGGGTTGGTGATTGAAGCTGCAAATCCGACTCCTGCAGCCATGAAGGACATGCAGATCCCCACAATTGAATCATAACCCATGGCCAGAGCAAGAGGAATAGTGATCATCACAAAAACAATGGTGGATTCGCTCATCCCGAAGGTGGCGCCCGCCAAGGAAAAGAAGACCATGATCAGGGGAACCACGAACTTCTTGTATCTGGGTTTCCGCTGGCTAAAACCCAGGATTCCAGATAAACCGGCAGTAATGGCCCCCGTCTTGTTAACCATTCCAAATGCACCACCAACAATCAGACAAAAACCAATGATTTGGGCAGCAGCTACAAATCCCTTGATGGGTGCTGAAAGCATATCCCAGAGGGTTTGTGGATTGCGTTCAATCTCCTGGTAGGTACCTGGAACAACAATCATTCTTCCATTATACTCTTCCCTCTCAAATTGTCCAGCCTTCACGATCCATGTTAGTCCAATCAGGGCCACCATAAGAATCATGATGATGGTAATGGTATGGGGAAACCTCTCTATTTTCATTGCTGTAATTTTTAATGGACTGGTGAATTGGCCCGGTATTTATTGGCTGTGAGTGATTATGATCGTTTGCTTATATTTTAGGGATAAGTTCTCTGCATCCAGGACGCAGAGCAGGTAGGGCCCATTCGCCCAATATTCAAGATTGAAATGAATTCTCTCCTGGCAATACTCCTCTATCTGCACCCTTCCAAACATGTCATATACGATGACCAGAGAGTGGCCTGCCAGGGATTCAATAACCATGAACTGATCTGCGGGATTGGGATAGATATGAATACACTCATTACGGCTTACTCCTTGCATAGCAAGCGGGACATTTTTGCCCAGGATGACTGAATCTGATACAGCCAGAAATCTGAGTTTCATGGACTCAAAACCCACTATATTTCTTGATCGCTCGTAGGGTCCCTGGTTCGCGAATCCAGTAGCGGTGCCCTCGTTTTCAAGTAAGATCATGGGATAACTCCCGGCCAAATTCCGGAGGTATGAATTCTGATCCGGGTCAACACCATATTCGACAAAAGAGTTTCCAGTAAGGTACAAGCCATACCTTAAGCCACCTGAGATCATAGCAAAGGGCAAGCCGGAAACTGTATTTTCGTAAAACTCACTATAGATGAAAGTGTTAGGCATCAGAGCGGTGGTCTCTAGGAGTCCGAGCCCGGGTAAAAACTCCATGTTGCCTTGATAAGAACTAAAACCAGATCCCATGTACTTTTCAATCACCGTTTTACCAGCAAAACGGGCATTGTCGCCAGCAAAAAACGAGCTATGGAATGGCTGTTTTAAGGCATCAATGAGGAGGGCTCCGTTGTTCGTCCAGTTTAGAAACCTCATGAGGTCGTGATAGACATTCCCGATTATGAAAAACTTTCCCGACTCAGTGATCTGCCGCTGCACGTCCGGGTCGTTTCCAAAATCCGGAAGAGCCTGTAAGATTGAAACCCCGGCGGCACCAGAACTTTCAAGCCTGTATTTTACCTCCCTGGCCCGTTCAAGAGAGCTCCCAGTCACGATTAAAATGGAATCCTCCCTGGATCCGACTCCATTTACAAAATATTGATAAGCTGTGTCAGAAGGGTATTCAGTGCCGGAAAGTAGGAAACTATACCTCCCATACTCCTCTTCAATCGCTGGTCTGGTAACATCATTGAATCCACTTATAAGGTCATCTTTAAGGTCGATCGATACTCCATGTAGCAACTGAACCAATTCCATGTTCTTTGCACGTAGCATCTTCAATGAAGTATCATAGGGCTGAACCGAATCCCTGTTGTACATCAAACTAACAGCCCCGGTACCGTAAACCACGCTCCTAAGATCCGGGTCAATGCAGAACGCTGTATGGTCATCTATACCAATTCCAATCCCAATTTGCCCGGTATTTTTATACCAAGAAGCCATGAATGCAGGCAGGCGGCCAAATCTTCCGCGCTCTATGAAATGTGTGTCAAAGATGTAGATGCCCGCAAGGGTCTCCAGGAAATCATCCGCCAGGGTCATCTGGGAGGAGTATGCATTTAACAGTGCCTGTCCAGGATCCACGGAAGCCACTTGGGCCGTAAAGACAATGGGGGATAAAATGGCTGTTCCGGCCGAGGTACCCGAAAGCACTCCGCCCTGATTATAAATATATTGAAGGGCCTCTTCTGTTTTGGTTCCCCTGTAACGTTCATAATAGATGGATTGATCTCCTCCTTTAAGAAATATCCCATCGTAGGAGATTAGGGTATCATAGGTGGATTGCTCATTGGCTGTTATCCGGTCGGCAATGGTGATGTTACGGGCTTCCAGAGCTCCAAGACTTTTGAAATAGTCTGGAATCCAATCAGTTTGGCCGCTGTTATAAGAGATGACTGCTATTCGTTTATTAGAAGCGTGTTCAACCACCCACCCATAAGGAGTATCACTCCATCCTCCCTGACTCTCGGCGGCTCCCCCGGCCAGCATCAGGTAACCCTGGGCAGATGCACCAGAGGTGATCATGAAGTGCAAGAGCACAAGGAAGCCACGCAAAACCATCTTCATGCTTTTCAGAAATTAATTGTATCGCCAGGTAGGTAGATGCTCAAATCCAGGTTTTCCCCTCCAAGAAGTCCGTTTACAATCTTTGTTTCCGCCCGGGTATGTTTCACTGCAATCACCTGGTTTTCTCCAAGCACCTCTGCCACTCCATCCTTTACCAGGATGGCCGTTGACTCATCAATACCTAAACAAATGCTTTCTGGGTTTTCAAGGCAAACAGAGATTAGGCGATTCCATCGCTGTCTTTTAAGGAAATGCTGATCGATAATAGCCTGGTCCAGGAGTCCCAGCCCCCTTCCCAACTCCACATTATTCGCTTCAATAGTTGGGAATTTTCCCGTGTATACCGGGTGTTTGATTTCATTTCCGGTAATCATTTTTTCACTCATCACAGCAGCTCCTGCACTGGTACCAGCTACGGTAGCCCCATTAAGGTAGGCTATAATTATGGTTTCCCTGATAGGGGTTCCTTCGATAAGATCCATGAACCTGTTCTGATCCCCGCCGGATATATAGATCAGGGAAGCATGCTGAATCAAATCTATTACAGACCCTGGATCACTATCAATGGAGCTGGCAGAGATGGAGGAAATGGAACCTATCCCCTGTTCTGAGAACTGTTTTGAACTGTAGAAAATAGCGCTATCGACCTCTCCACTGGCCAGAGGGAGAATTAATACATAGCCCGAATCCCGGACCCCTGCCTCGGCGATTAGCCGGTCAATCATGTTCACGGGGCGTTTCCCCCCTCCGATGATAAATAGTTTTCCCTTAATTTGCACCTGAGGTTCTGTTTGAAGCGTGTTGCTTGTCTGACAGGACATGACCAGGAAAAGAAGAGAAGCGGACAATATCAATTTTGATAATTTCATGACTTTCAGTTAGAAAACTGTTTAATTTGATTCTTTTAGGGACTTACGAATTGTCTGCAGTGCTAGCCTGATATGGGCTGCAACAGTTTTTTCAGCGATACCCAGTTTTTGAGAAACCTCTTTGTGGCTAAGCCCCTCCCGGCGACTGAGTATAAACACCTTCTTCCTCTGGTCGGGGAGCCCCTCAATACAGAGATCGATCTGATCCTGCAATTCACGATAAAAGTACTCCTTTTCAGTTCCGGGATCTGCATGGCTGATGACCCGTGTCAAGTGATCAAGGTAAGCTTGTTCGTTTACCTTTTTCCTGTTGAGATTGAAAATGATGTTCTTCGCTATGGTAAAAATATAAGCAGAGAATGAGCTCTGGGGATCAAGTCTATGACGGGTTTCCCACACTTTCACAAAAACCTCCTGGGTGACATTCTCTGCATCACTCCGTAATTTCATGTAGCGCAGGGAAAAATAAAAGACAGCTTCTACGTAGTTGTTATAAAGACCTGTAAAAGCTGCCTGGTCACCCTGGATGACCAATTGTATCAACTCTTTCTCAGCCTGCAGTTTATTAACCATTGCTCACACTACTATTCATAAGTGCCCTTTAAGATCGCCCGTGATCCGGCAACCATCTGAACTCCGCCTGCAAACACGTCCTGAATGGCGTAATTTTTATCCAGGATCAAAATATCTGCATCCGATCCGGTCCGAATCCGTCCTTTTGACTTCAGTTTAAGAATTTCTGCTACGTTCGATGTGACTACCCTAATGGCCATTTCAAGGGGTAGTTTCTCCTGCACTACGGCATCCAACATTTCACTGAATATGGTTTTTGGCTGCCCCATTTCAAGCTGGACCAGTTCCCCTTTTTCGTTGAAATGAGGAAGAGATCCATTCCCATCAGAAGTCATGGTGATGTGTCCGGCAGGAACTCCCGAATTCAATAATTCCTTAATGGCAGATGAGGGTTTTACCTCGAATTCGCTAAAAAACGGGTAGGAACTTGTTGTAATATCCAGGTAACCCTCTTTCCCATAACTTTTGGCGTCCTCAAATATATAATGGTTCCTGTTGCAATGAGTAGGGAAAAACTGTTTGTATTTCAACTCGCTGTTTGAGACCACTTCATGAAGGGGCTGAAATGGATCTTTCGCATCTCCCATGTGAATATTCACAATGCCTGCTTTCCCCCCCAGCATGCCTCCAACCCTGGCCTCTCCGGCAAGCCGCATCAACTCATGGGTGGTTGGACAGGAACTTCGATGATCGGATAATGCGATCTCTCCAACCCCTATCACCTCTTCGATCAGTGCCAGGTCACGGCCGATGGAACCCGTGATGGTAGGAGTAGGTACCTGGTACGACCCTGTATACATCCATGCAGAAACTCCTTCGGCCCTTAAAGATTTTACTTTCATCAGTACGCTTTCAGGGCTCCTCGTCATCCCGTCGGTGCCCAGACAGCCAATCACAGTGGTAATTCCCCCGGCCAGCATCTGACTCAACTGCATTTCGGGAGTTCGTGAGGATGGGCCACCCTCTCCTCCTGCACCCGCAATGTGCACGTGGGCATCAATCAAGCCGGGAAGGGCAATCTTCCCCCTGGCATCGACAAACTGCAAATCAAACTTACTGAGCCCTCCTCTTTCTATCTTATCAGCGAGAGAAGTAATTCTGTTACCGGCAATTAGGATATCTTTCACCCCCAGGTATTCGGGAGCATATACTTCGGCCTGACTAATAAGGATAAGATCTGGATTTGCCATGCTATTTTTATTGTTTGTAAGTAAGAAATCCCCTAAACTGGGCAGGCCATTTCAGGTTATCTGGATGGATAGATAATATATTCACCATCAATCCTCTTATAATCAAGGGCCAGGGTCTTTGTTAAGATGGTCAACACCTCCTCAAGGGATTCATCATCAATAGTCATGGTGATCCTGTGTGACTCAAGAACATCTTCACTTATGGAAATCTTAACACCATACCTGTTCCCAAGTTCCTGAACAAGCTCTTCTAAAAGTTCATTATCGAAACGAAGCGACTTGATCTTCCAGGCTGTCTCAGATTCCACATCCACCTTATCAAGTACAAACTTCTCCTGCTTGCTAATGAAAACAGCTTTGTGGTTGGGAGTTAGGATTACACTCTGTGACTTTCTTGTATTGGGATTCATTCGGGTGATTCTCACCTTTCCGGTTAACAAAATGGTTTCTATGCTTTCGTCGTCTGGATTAGCCTTTACACTAAAAGTGGTGCCCAGTACCTCAATATCCACTTTGGAGGTATGGACTATAAATGGTAAGGTCTCTTTGTGTTCAACTTCAAAATAGGCCTCGCCACTCAATGAAACCCTGCGGTTCTTCCGGGAGAAAGCCTCTGGATAAGTCAGGGTACTATTGGAATTTAAAGTAACCAGGGACCCATCGGGTAAAAGAAGATCCGTATTCCCTTCCACAGACCCGTATACCTCAACCAGGACAGGCTTCCGGGCCATCCAATATACTACGCCGGACCCAAATACCAGGCCGAAAATGAGAATGGCTGCATACTTTCGGAGAAATGGCATTTCAATGGATTTACCTGAGGAGATGTCCTTAGCAGAAATTTGTTCGTGAATTTTCTGAAGTAAGGCTTCCTTATCAAGGGGACCTGCATGTTCTTTGACATCCTGGTAATTCTCCCACTCCCACTTGAGGAGTTTCTCAGATTCTTCAGAACGGAATAAATCCCGCCTCTCTTTTCTACCAGCGCTACCTAGGTAGAACCTGCCAAATTTGTTTTTGTCCCTGGCTGAATTCAAAACTGTTTTTTTTACCCGATCCACAATGTAAAAAGAATTTAAAAATATGAGGTTGTCCAAATGAGACAACCTCATATTTCAAACCTATTCTATCAACTATTTCACAATTAACTTGGAAACATGACTGCGGCCATCAAAATTGACCCTTACAAAATAGATGCCTTTTCCCGTCAGAGAGAGATCAAGCTCCATCTGATTCTGACCGGCAACGACCTGCTTTGTGCTGCTATACACAGTCTTTCCCAACAAATCAACAACGGCAATCTCAGAAGGACCATTGCTTAAGGTATTCATTTCGATCATGACCCTTCCCGAAGTGGGGTTGGGATAGAGCAATAGCTGTGAATTGGCTGCTCCCATTTCACCGGTTCCTGTTGAGACATCGTTGACCACCAGGATATTATCAATTGCCAGGTTTGACCCACCAGCAGCAGCATTGGGTACACCTGTTTCCGGATTGGTATAGAGGTCGGTGATTAGAACAAAAGCGATCCATACTGATTTGTCGTACCATCCATCAGGAGCACTAGGAGTAACCGTCTCCTTCAGGTTCATTGAATAGCTTTTCAATCCTTCTCCAGGTCTGCCAACTCCGGCCGACCAGCTCTCGGGAGCGACGGTAATCAGGATGTTGGCCTCCGATTCAAAATAGGCTACCGTGGGTGTGACTCCGTCAACCGCAGGAGCAATCAGGACCATATAATCATCCGGGTAGTTGCCGGAAGAGGTGGTCGACATAGCCTGCCAGCTGAGGATAGAGTTCTCACCAAGGTCAATGGAGGGAAGAATCATCCAGTCATCTACTCGTTCTGTGTTTTCCATAATCACATAGGAAGAGGCCATGGCCATTTTTGTGCCAGCCAGTTCATTCCGGGTAGAAGTGGTTACCACCCAGGCACTGTCCTGCCATCTCTCCTCACCCGCTGCCTGGGGATGTCCGTCATTATTGATGATGACCCAGTCAGAAGGTATGATGTTAATGTTCTCGAAATCTTCAGAGAACAGGGTTGTTTTACCTGCGCTAGCCACACTTACGGTCACCATCCAGTCCTGGGTGACACCATCCTGGGCAGTTACTGTATAAGTTACAGCTGATGAGAAATCCTGAGCTACACCACTAGCGGGAGCAACCGTAGCGTTTTCGGAGATTCCAACAGTGGGAACAAGTGCTGTCACACTGGTTCCGCTGGGCACCTCCAGGCTAACGCTATGATCGCTGGCAGAAATGATACCATTTACAGCTGGATCCAGTTCTTCAAATCTGAAGGAGACAATATCATTGCCCGTGGATGGTGCATCTTTGGCCACTGTTACCACCCAATCCTGGCTGGTCATTCCATCCTCTGAAGTCAGTGCATAAGTAACTGCACTGCTATAATCATTGGGTGTAACTCCACTTTCCTGGTCGGTATCCCCAACTTTCGCAGTCACGCCATCAGTCACAGTGTAGCTTGCCACAAGGGTTGTCAGATCTGTTGCAAACGGAACAGTTGCGGAAACTGAAAAGCCTGCCCTGTCAATAACACCTGTCACTGCCGGATCGAGGGCCTCAAACTTAAAGGAGGTAAATTCAGGTTTACCTGAAGGCGCCAACCAGTCTTCGAAACTTGGATTGGGAATCAGGTTTTGTCCGCCAGCTTCAGTAAAGCGGGCGTTGTCGAGGAAAAAGGTGGAAGATCCTGTCCAGTCTGCAGACACATCATACATGCGGATTATCACATAGGCATTCACGGCGGTATCCGGAACTGTTCCGGTAAATGTATAGGTCTGGTAGGCTGCATTATCAGTGGAATAATCGCCGGAGGTCAGATTGACCCCATCGCCAGCCTCGTCGATAAACCTGATTCGCTGGTTCACTTCTGCACCCGGGTCATTATCCAGCACATCGATGGAGAAGTCGAAAGCTGCGCCTCCGCTTACATTAAAAGTATCACTGACAAAATAGGGAGTACCGGTCTCTGTAAAAGTGATGCTGGCAGCTACAACCCCGTGTGTCACCTCACTAAGCTCGGGCACCACCTCAATGGGCACAAAATCAGATGGAGACGATTCGCGCCAGTCCATCAGTGTTGATCCTTCCTCAATGACCGGATCGGGCCAATCTTCAAACCCTGGATTTAAAAGTAGGTTCGATCCACCACCCTCGGAATAGATTGCATTGTCAAGGAAGAATGTGGCTGATCCATCCCAGCTAGCGGCCACATCATACATGCGGATTATCACATAGGCCTTTACTGCTGTGGCTGGTGTGGTACCGGTAAAGAGGGCCGTCTGATAGTCAGGATTATCGATGGAGTAGTCTGATGATGTAAGATTGGTCCCGGCTCCAGCTGCATCTACAAACCTGATGCGTTGGTTAACTTCCGCGCCCGGATCATTGTCTAGAATATCAATGGAGAAACTGAAAGCTGCATCTCCGGTGACATTAAACGTATCACTCACAAAATAGGGAGTGCCATCCTCGGTAAAAATAATCTTCAGGGCCTTTGTCCCTTCCGTATAATTATCGAATTCGCCCTTCATGGTTATGGGGACAAAATCGGAGGGAGAGTCTTCTCTCCAGTTGTTAGGCTGAGCGATCAGCTGACTGCAGAGTGCTGAAACAACAAGAAATAGTAAAATTTTTGATCTCATAGGTTTTGATTTAAGGTGATTAATGAACTACCAATCACTATACACCTAAGCTGCCTCTATCACTTAATCGCATACCCGGTTAAGTGATATACGCCCATCATGTGTATATCATTAAAGGATCCTCAATACCATTATCTATGAAAAGAATTTTATTCCTGACCTTATTGCTATGGGTTGCCTCCAGTGTTTCAAATGGACAAGGCACAATAAGCGGAGAAGTCTTTGATGCTGCCAACCAGGAACCTCTTCTGGGAGCTACTGTGCTCATTGTGGGCACAAACAACGGAACAACGACCGATTACGAAGGCAGGTTTTCATTGCAAAGCACCTCCTTCCAGGATACACTCCTTGTCAGTTTTGTGGGCTATTTCAAAGAGAGGATCCCAGTGGGAAATCGGACTGAGTTCCGGGTGGTTCTACAACAAGACCTTGCCCAGATTGATGAGGTTATGGTCACAGCCATTGGGATAAAAAGGGAAAAGAAAGCCATAGGTTATGCAGCACAGGAGGTGAGCGGGGAGGATGTTACAAGTGTGCAACAAAGCAATGTAGTGAATGCCCTGGGATCTAAAATTGCCGGAGTGAACGTCACCAGTTCATCCGGAACTCCGGGAGCCTCGGCTGATATTACCATCAGGGGCAGATCTTCCTTGAGGGCGGATGGAAACTCCCCGCTTTTTGTGGTGGACGGAGTACCCATCGATAACAGTTACGCTGGAAGTTATGTCTATGATTATTCCAACCGGGCCATAGACCTGAATTCGGATGACATTGCAACCATCTCTGTGTTGAAAGGAGCCGCTGCCTCAGCACTATACGGGATCAGGGCGGCCAATGGAGCCATACTGATCACCACCAAATCGGGTAGAGGGGCAGGAGGAATCAGAAAAAATATCACTTTGAAGACTTCCTTCGGATTTGACCAGGTTAATAAACTTCCACAGAAACAGAATAAATATGCCCAGGGCACCAATGGAAATTACTCAAGTAGCTCCAATGCCAGCTGGGGACCCGCCATTGAAAACCTGAGGTACGACGGTTCCACCAATTACCCTAAAGATAAAAACGGCCAAATTGTAAATATGGATGATCCGACCGCCACCGATCAGCCAGTCCTGCCCTATGAAAATACGGAGGATTTCTTCGAAACAGCCATTACAAATAATACCTATCTAAGCATGAGTGGAGGTAACGAAATGGGTAGCTACTTTCTTTCTGTAGGAAACCTTATACAAACTGGAATTGTGCCCAAGACCGATTTTAAAAGGACCTCTCTCAAACTTTCGGGTGACACAAAGCTTAGTGAAAAATTAAAAATATCGGGATCGGCGACCTACACCAATTCAAAAGCCAACCATGCCCAGAGAGGGAGCAACCTGTCGGCCGTCATGGTGGGTCTGATGAGGAACACCCCCACTTTTGACCAAACCAATCAGTCGGACGACCCCTCAAATGATCCGGAGGCCTATATGTATCCCAACGGGCAACAACGCAACTACTACGACCAATACGACAATCCCTACTGGTCGGTGAACAAGAACAGGGCACAATCAGAAGTGAACCGATTCATCGGAAACGCCCAGTTGGACTACGCCATTGCCCCCTGGTTAAAAGCCCTTTACAGAATTGGTATAGATAACTACACTGAACGCCGAAATGCGTTTTTTGATAACAACTCCAGCGATACACCCAACGGCTACGTGACTCTGAGCACTTACAATTTTAGCGGTATAAACTCAGACCTTTTGCTCAGCGCTGAAAAGCAGATCAATGAAGATATTAAAGTGTCTGGGTCGTTGGGTCATAACTACTACACCAAAAGCACCTACACAAACAGCCAGAGAGGAGACTCACTCATCCTACCCAACTTTTACAACATCTCCAACACGGCAGTCACGGAGGGAAGCGACTATGAAACAAACTACAAAATTGTAGGCGTATTCTATGATCTACACATGGCTTACAAAAATTTCCTGTTCCTGAATACTACCGGTCGCAATGACTGGTCCTCTACCCTGGCCAAGGGAAACAACTCATTTTTCTATCCTTCAGTGAATGTCAGCTTTATTTTCAGCGAAGTGTTTAACATAGAACGAAATTCATTTTTCAACTATGGAAAGATCAGGGCCTCATGGGCCCAGGTTGGAAACGACGCACCTTTGTATTCATTGCAGAATTATTATACCTCCATTACCGGTGGGGTGAGCGGGCAAACCGCCTTTGCCACCCAGAGAACCATCGGAAACAACAGCCTTCAGCCCGAGACCACCAAATCTTCTGAGATTGGTGTAGACTTGAGGTTTTTGCAAAACAGACTGGGTTTAGATATTGCCTATTATCAATCAAAAAGTATTGGCCAAATTGTGGAGGTGCCGGTGGCATATTCCTCCGGATATGATCATATGATTATGAATGCGGGAGTGATAAGCAACAAGGGGGTTGAAGCCCAGCTATTTATCACCCCTGTCCGCAAATCTTCTTTCAAGTGGGATATCATGGTGAACTTCACGAAGAATAACAATATGGTGGACGAGCTGCCCGAAGGTATTCCCCTGCTTGATTTCGAAACCACCGGGGTAAGCAGTACCCGTTCAGTAGCCATTGAAGGACAACCCTATGGCGTTATTTACGGAACGCGATATCTGCGCAATGACCAGAACCAGATTCTGGTGGGAGACAATGGATATGCCCTGATTGATGTTATTCCGGGAATTGTTGGTGATCCTAACTATGACTATCTGCTGGGGATCACCAATACATTTACTATAAAAGGAATCACCCTGAATGCCTTGCTGGATATCAAACAGGGTGGTGTTATGTACAACGGAACAAAGAATGTGATGAATAACCTTGGCACACACAAGGGCACCGAAAACCGCGAAGAGGACTACATTGTCCCAGGAATTAATGCAAACACTGGTCTGCCCAACGATGTGGTCATCAAAAGAGACCGTTCGTATTATACTGCACAGGGCGGACTGGCAGGCTTGTCTGAAGCGGCCATAGAAGACGCCTCATTTGTCAGGTTGCGTGAAGTGAGCATCACCTACAGTTTTCCGGAGAAATGGTTTACAGGGTCTATTGTGAGTCGGGTGGATATTGGACTCAGTGGTAGAAATCTCTTGCTTTATACGGACTATTCCGGAATTGATCCGGAAACAAATCTATCAGGTACCTCAAACAGCCTGGGGCGCGACTATTTTAATATGCCCAACACCAAGGGTTTTACATTCAACCTGCAAGTTTCTTTCTGATCTTAAACCTAGCGGAAGCATGAAAGCATATACATATATAATCCTTACAGCAGTATTCCTGGGAATCCTTCTGTCTACTCCGTCCTGTGAACTTACGGATGCAAATATCAATCCCAACAGTCCAACCGAAGTCCCTGCCAATGTGCTGCTTCCCTTTATCGAATCGCGCCTGGCAAGCTTGATGGGCACCACTCCACAGGTAATGGCCGGTATTTTTATGCAATACTACGAGGGAGTGGACAACCACCCCAGTCAGGTACAGATCTATGTGATTAACGAAGCCCTTTATGTAGACTGGGACTGGAATGATTACTATGATGGACCCATGATCAACCTGGTTAAGATGATTGAAGTTGCCGAAACCGGGGGATCATATCACTATGCCGGGATTGGGAAAATTATGATGGCTTTGATCCTTGGAAATGTGAGTTCCACGTGGGGAGATGTACCCTACTCGGAAGCACTTTATGGATCGGAGATCAGTTCACCAGTATTCGACTCTCAGCAATTCATATATGAAACCATCCAGGAACTGCTCGACGATGGTATCGCTGACCTGAACCAGGAGTACGAAGGCCTGAAACCCACAGTGGACGACATTATTTTTGGTGGCAATATGGCCAAATGGAAAAAAACAGCTTATGCCCTCAAAGCACGGTACTTTCTTCATTTAACAAAGCGTAGCGACGATCTGAACTACGATCCCGCCCAGGAGATCCTGAAGATCATTGATGATGCCATATCTGCCAGTGATGAAGATATGGAGTACCCCTTCGGTTATTCGGCCGCCGAGTACAATCCATTTTATTCCTATACGCTATTAAACTACATCCTGCCCAACCCCACCTTCACCCAACTTATGAGCGCTCTGAACGATCCGCGAAAGGACTTCCTGTACAAAAAGAGATTTGGGGTAGCGAATCTGAATGGAAGTTTCTTTACCTCCAGCAACAGCCCGGTTCATATGATGACCTACCATGAACTGAAATTTATTGAAGCAGAAGCCCGACTCCTCAGCAATGAGGATGATCCCCAGGCTGAGCTTGCCTTCAAAGAGGCTGTTAAGGCCAGCATCGAAAAAATATCCAGCGGGACTCTTGATACTGCTGTGGTCAACAATTATATTAATACACATGCTGTGCTCCAGGGAAGCTTTGAGGATAAAATGAAAAAGCTGATGCAGCAAAAATATATTGCACTGTTCTCCTCCATCGAGTCGTGGACCGACTTCCGAAGAACCGGTTACCCTGAACTTACTCCTAACCAAGGAGGTGATCACAACCAGAATCCCGGTGGAGACATCCCCCGCAGGTTGGCCTACCCACAAACTGAACGCTTATATAACCAGAATTTTCCTGAAAATTTGCCCAATCTCCAGGATCGTTTCTGGTGGGATGAGGATTAGTTGAGCACACATTAGTAACCCGGGTTCTGGTCCGATGGTTCAATGTTTGGATTGGTGAGTATCTCACTTAAAGGTATTGGAAACAGCATTTGGTCCTTAGATTTAACTGTGGGGACTTTCTCAATGGCTCGGTTAGTCCTGATCAGATCGAACCATCGCTTTCCCTCAAAGGCAAATTCAAGCTGCCGTTCCTTTTCTATGACCTCCCAAAGTGAGCCCCCGTAGGGCGCTTCGATAGAGGGGATACCTGACCTGTTCCGAATGATATTGATTCCCTCCAGGATGCTTTGCTTATTTCCAAGTGAGTCTATAAAATATTCCGCCTCGGCCTTGATAAATATCAACTCAGCTGTGCGGAACACAATCACTTTGTCGGTGCCCGTAGTCAGATCGGAATACTTATTTGCATAGTATTTGTCCTTAAATTCTGATGCAAGGAAGGGGTCTCGCTGATCCTTCTCCTCAATGGTATTTACCAGTGTCATAGTGGGAGAATTTTCGTATCGTCCTCCCAGTGGATAGGGAAGATGGTATTCAGCCATACGGTTCTTGTCATTGACATTAAATGGGACATAAAACAATATTTCCTGGCTGGGTTCCGAACTATGGGAAAACAATTCTGAGTAATCCTCTGCAAGGTAAAGGCTGGAATCGAGTAAGTCATTTGAATAGCTAAGAGCAGAGTTATAATCGCCCAAAGTAAGATATACCATTGCAAGAAGAGTTTTTGTTGCCTTGAGGGTGGCCATGTGGGCTAGCTCATTGGAAATATTCTCCTGAGCCATTTCCAGGTCTGAGATAATCTGGTCATAGACTCCCTCAACAGGAGTGCGTGCCAGAAATTGTTTAGGATCAGAGTCAAGTGTAGGTTTAATTTGAAGGGGCACACTGCCATAAAGACGAACCAGGTTAAAATAGTGCAGTGCACGGAGAAAGCCAAGCTGCCCTGTATAATCGTTCCTCTCGGAGTCGCTGAGAAAATCAAGCTCCTCCAATTTATAAAGCATATAATTGACCCGGTTTATGGCCGTATAAATTTCACTCCATATGCCCTCCACCAGGATGTTATCTGCCAGGAGGCTATTGTCATCCGCACTGTAATACTCAATCTTAGTTCCCGAAGCCTCACTGTTGTCAGAAGAGAGGTCACCCACAATGATCAGATTTCTACCATAGTAATGCTGCAGTTGCAATGCATCGTAGCAACCGACCAGGGCTGCATACACATTCTCTTTGTTGCTGAAAGCCTCTTCCGCTGAAATGTACATCTTTGGGTCCAGATCAAGGTGGCTTTCGCAGGAAAGTACTACGAACAATATGAGCACTAAAATTTTACGCATACACCCAGTAAAATTGTTTTGGCCTGGGGACAGGTAAAAAAGTCTGTCCCCATGATGATTGAATTTGAACTGTTGTAATTCACTTCGGGATCCATCCCCGAATAATTTGTAAGGGTAATCAGGTTCTTTCCAGCCAAATAGACTTCTAGGGAAGTAAGTCTCCAATTCTTAATAAGCTGACTCTTGAAATTGTAGGAAAGCTTAAGACTTTTAAGCCTGATATACGAACCATCCTCCACAAAACGGGACGAAATCCTGTTGTTATAACTGGAGGCCCTGGGAACCTCGGTAATGTCTCCCGCTTCCTTCCACCTGTTGATGACTGCCGTGGTTTGGTTCCCAATGGACACTGTTTCAGTGTAAAGACGGGTGGAATTGAAAATATCGTTCCCGTAAGAATAGTAGATCAACATATCGAGCCTCCAGGATTTATAGGCTATGGAGTTGTTGAATCCGCCAAAAAACAGAGGGAAAGGGCTCCCTATCCGGGTCCGGTCAAGATCGTTGATCATCCCGTCCTGATTGTAATCCTTATAGATTAGCAAGCCATTATCGGGATTCACCCCCTCTGAGATAAAACCATAAAAAAACGATACCGGTTCTCCCACCTCAATACTGCTGGAGGCTCTGCCAATATTCCTGATGGGCTGATCCTGGTAAAGCTGCAAAACCCTGTTCTGGTTGGCCGAGATACTTATTGAGGCGTCCCATTTAATGATTTCGCTGAGCACACTTGCCGTCAGTTCAATTTCAAAGCCCTGGTTCTGGATTTTTCCAATATTTGAAATATAATATTCATACCCAGAGGAGGTGGGAATCGGGTTTTCAAGAAGCAGGTCACTGGTTCTTTTGAGGTAATATTCCACAAACAGATTATACTTGTGGGAAAGCTCCATATGGACGCCGATATTCAACTGCCTGGTGGTCTCCCATTTTAAATCGGGATTAGAAAGCTGGTAGGGAGCAATTCCGGCCTCACCGAAATAGTTGGCCCCTGCAGCAAATAAGTCCAGGGCAATAAAATCTGAAATCTGATCATTCCCGGTTAGTCCGTAACTGGCTTTAAACTTCAGTTTGGATATGGCTCCCTCCTTTTTCCAGAAATCCTCCCTTGATAAATACCACAATGCCGATACAGAGGGAAACCATCCGAAGCGGTTGTTAACCCCAAATTTGGAAGAACCATCTCTTCTTACATTGAAATCAAGGATGTACTTATCTGTATAGTTATATTTTATGCTGCCGAATATTGAATTAGATGCGGCATCCAGTTCATGGGAAGAAGCTATGATTGGGGTGGCAGCATCCTGCAGAAACTGAAAACTGTTCCCTGGGAAATTCTGGGCTCTTAAGTAGGTGCCATGTCTCCGGTAGGAATCCAGGCTAAAGCCTCCCAGAATGGAAACATGGTGATCTAGTTGAGAATAATTGTATCGGAAGTAGGTCGAGTTATAAAGGAAAATGGTGTTGTTGGTGGCTTCAATTCCCAAACCATTATATTTCGCTCCCTGGCGGGTATTTTTTGGGGCAAATGTCTGCTCACCCAGGTTATAAAAATCAATCCCTGTCTGACTCTTTATAAGAAGCCTATCATTTACCTGATAATTCAATGTGAAATTGAAAATATTCCTGTAGCTAAATGCAAGGTTTTTCTCTTCATTTGCGATGGAAACCGGGTTGGCATAAGGGCCATCGTTGTTATAGCTGCCGTCTGGATTATAGACCGGGAAGACAGGGGGCATGCTAATCCCGGTAGGCAAAGGACCATTCAGTGATTGGTCTCCTTCTATTCTCCCGTTTCTTGAGTATGTAAAACCATTCCCTGCCTGAAGAGAAAGCTTTTTGCTTAACTGGTAATCATAATTTACCCTGAAACTGTAACGATTGTAATTGCTTCCTATGACGATCCCTTCCTGGTTGAAATAGTTGCCACTCACATAATACTTCATTTTTTCGTTTCCCCCTGTGGATGAAAGAAAGACATTGTAAGTGGGGGCCGCCCTGAACACCTCATCAAGCCAATCGGTATCAATCTCATTGGCTTCAATATCCTCCCCGGAATAGACCGGTGGCTCACCGGCATCAATAGCCTCCTCATTTACCAGGGTTTTCCACTGGCGCGCATCGAGCATGGAAAGCTTTCCTGCGGCTTGCTGCAAACCATAATAACTTTCGATATGGATCTGATTCTTCTTATCCCATCCTGTTTTTGTGTTGATAAGGATCACTCCGTTTGAGGAGCTGGCACCATATAGCGATCCAGCTGCCGCATCTTTCAGTACACTTATGGATTCGATGTCGTAGATGCTTAAATCCGTAATGGCATCTATGGTTTGTCCGCTGAAATCGAGCTGAGAATAGTTCCCACTGATCATGGGTATTCCATCGACAATGTAAAGCGGTCGGTTTCCAGCAGTTATGGAGCTGATCCCCCTAATGGTAACATTGGTCGCCGAACCGGGTGTCCCCGCATTGTTCTGAACCAGCACTCCGCTTAGAGAAGCCTGCAGGGAAGCATTGACCGATTCAGTATTCAGCTGATTGTATAGTTTGGGATCATGGACCGCTACAGAACCTGTAATAAGATCCTTATTTTCTTTGCCAAAGGCCACCACCACAATCTCCTCGAAGGCTGTAATATCCTCCAAAAGCAAGACCAATAGGGTCGTATCGCTATATATCTCTGCAACTTGTGTTTTAAACCCAACGAACGAAAACTTGATGCCTTGCTGATCTGCGGGCACCCGGAGGCTAAACTTACCATGAGAATCGGTCAGTGTTCCATGCAAATTATCTGGGGTTGATATATTTACCCACTGCAGAGGAAGCCGCTGCTTGGAATCCAGCACTGCGCCGCTGATCAAAAAACCTTCCTGGCTGGAGTGGGAGTTTAAAATGATGGTGTTCCCAACAATTTCCCAGCGCAGATTAAACTCATCCGAAATCCCTTGAATAATGGAATCGATGGTTTGATTACTGAAGGAAAATGAGCCCCTTTTCTCAATATCAACCTCCGATCTGCTATACGCAAATTTGTACCCAGTCTCACCCCTTATCTCCTTCAGAACTTGACCTAAGGATTCATTTTCAATGTGCAGGGTATACCTTCCCTCATCCTGCGCACAGACATTCGCCGTATATACCGCCAGTAAGATCAGCAAAATATAAACAGTTCTGATATTTGTCAGATTCAAGCTCAATGAAGATCCAATTTCTTAGATTATCTCACAAATTTAACCATTATTTAATGAGGGCATATACATGCTCTTGAATGCCAAAATGGATAGCCAGGTCAGAAACAGATTATCCAGATGGGGAAATGGTCTTCAGTATGTGCAGGATTTAGAGTTAGTCATTGCCCAGAAGAGTGAGTTTTGAGAAGGTTCTGAATACCATCCCGAAATTACACATAACGGGAGTGGAGAAGCTTCCATCCCCCAGCTTGTAAATCCCCTTGAGCTGATAAGTGGAATCTGCTGCAATTACCGACACTTCCCCCTCTTTGGTGATGCAATATAGATGTTCACCCACACAAATGGGGGAGCCGTAAATGGCTCCTGCGGGCCTCTCTTTCCAAAGCAGTTCACCCGTGTTAAGACCCACGCAGGCCACTGTACCATTATCCATATATAAAAAGAGGAGTTCCCCTACAGCTATGGGGGTAGGAACATATGGAGAGAGGCTGCGGGGCAGGGAATAAGAGGCTGTATCTGCCAGCTGACCGGTCTCAGGATCAAGCTCGATGGCCAGGGCTTCACCTTTACAACAAAATATCAGCTTCCCCCCGGCATAAAATGGAGAGGCCACCACCCGGGCAGGCATTACTTCTTTCCGCTCACATAAAACCTTTCCGTTTTCCGGATCCACCATCGTAATCCCATGGGACTGGCTGCCAAAAATCAATTGACTTCCCCCATTCAGCGTTTCCACCAGGAGCGGTGTGGCGAATGAATTATTCTCGGGCGATTCCCTTTCCAGTTCCCATACCGTTTCCCCGGAATGAATATCGACTGCATGCCATGCACTTTTCAAGGAAGAATAATCCTTCTCCTGTTCCCGGGTAAACACCACATGAGTGCCGGTGAGCATCAATGAACTACCTCCTCCATGACGGGACTCGATTCCTTCAAATTCTGATTGCCATTGGATGATACCCTCATGCGATAAGGCAGTTAATTCCGTTTTCTCCTTTGAATACCAGATCACATAGACCTGCGATTCATCGACCACCGGGGTAGCTGTAGCAAGTTTATTGTCTTTGTGCAGCACCAAATCAGGCACAAGAAACTCTTTTTGCCACACAATTTCTCCGTCCTCTCCGTCAATTGCATACAGGAATCCACTACCTTTCTCCTCATCACAACTGGTCACGAAAATTGTTTTTCCCCAAACCACCGGGGATGCATTTCCTTCTCCCTGCAGTGCAATTTCCCACCGGTAGTCTGTTGAATCCCAGTTGACTGGAGCTCTCCACTTTGTGTCAATCCCCCTTCCGCCAGTTCCTCTGAACCTGGTCCATTCATTTGATTCAGACTGGGCAAGCGAACCGGCAAAGACCCAAAGAAGACATAAGTGTATGAAGTATCTGGAAGAGAATTTCATAAGCTAGCTTTTCATAAAAATATATAATTAAGTCAAATAATAAGCTTAGGGCTTCGGTTAATTTCATCTGGCCTTGCTATTGGATTGTACAACAAAAAACTATTTTGGTGTATGGTATAATTCAAAATAATATTAGATTTGGTTGTCTTTTATCTATAAAATGAAAACAAACAAATTAAGAGTAATTCAGGATTTCGAGAAAGTCAGCCAGGACATTCAAGAACAAATAAAACTGGTTTATCCTGAGGGATTTAGCGAATACTTGGTGGAGTTTAAAAACAAGAACAATGAGACTGTTTTTGCACTACCCTTTGAGACTGACGAAAAGATCTACATGATCAGGATGTCGGTTAAACAAGCATTGCAGCTTATAGAAGATGACTCGGACTACGACGATGATGGTATTTTGAAAGATAGCATCAAAGAAAAGTATGAAGATGAACATTCCGATGTAGACTATCTATCGGAAAATGAAAACTATGACAGCGACTATTAACCAATCCCTACTCTTCAAGCCATAGCACCGGCTGACGAAAGGGAAAATTCCTGATGACCTCCTCCACTGTTGGATCGGGATCAAGCCCCTTCCACAACTCAATATATTCGGGCCGGTCCAGTGCCAGTCCGCCAAAAAGCAGGAAGGGATGGCGCACCGGCCACTCATCGTAATACATCACATCGGGTTCCTTAAACCAGGTGGATTTATCCCTCATATAGGGAAACATAAAGGCGATGCCCAATCCTATGCTCCTTCCATCTTCAAGTTTAAAATTCCAGAGGTTTTCCTCCGGCGTGGAGAGGATCTGGACCAACATGGCCATGGCTTCCAGGTTAAACAGGGAGTAACCATAGGGTTTGGTTCGCCCAAGTTCCCTGGGAAAGCTTCCATCGGCTGCCATTTGATTGGGAAGGAGGGTGTTTTTATACATGTCCCGGCAGAATTTTAATTGCTCCTGATCTCCAAGCAGACGGGCGAAGGACCCTACCTGGACAGCCCAGCAGGTACTGTGGTTGTTTCCGTTATCCCGCTCTGCGATGCCAAACTCATGGGTAGTCATCCATTCGGTATACGCTGTGAACCAGCCTTTAAGCGCAATCAGAGGCTCCCCGGACAGAAACCCGAGGTCTTCAAGAACCTGGATGGCACGGGCTACTTCAGTGAGGTGCAGGGTATCGATGATTCCAATGCCCCTTCCGGTGACCCGGCCCATGATGGCCTGGGCATACATCAGGTTTGGATTCATCCTCGTGTCCGGGGCGGCAAACCAGGCCAGGAGGTGCCTGAGTGCTGCTTCCGCATATTTTTCATCGCCTGTAATTTTATAGGCAGCCACCAGGGTGGGAACCCAGATACTCATGTTTCGCATGGCTTTTCGGTGGGCCGTGAAATTTTCCGGATTGGTATTCCCGTCTTTCCGGATATAGGGACCCTCGGGATTCTCAGGATCGGGCCACCAGTAATCCCCTTCAGAGTAAAAATCGTGAATTCCCCCTGTACTCCTGTCACATTGAGCTGCAGTTACCGTAACTGCTTCCTCTTCCAAATAGATTTCTGCAGCCGAAAGAATTCTGTCCCGGTCAAACTTCGCTACATTCAGTGTTTTTTCTGCACACCCCGGGATAAGGGTTAGAGAGAAGTTAGCCAGGGAAATAAGTACAAAAGCTCTAATAATTTTCTTCATAGTCCACTATTTTTCAGCAGGGATTTTTGTTTTATAGATGTCTGACCGATCCCCTGCCTTAAAGTGGGTAGGGATGGTGGCCGGGTCGTATTCGGGATTGGGCTCAAGGGGATAGGGAACATGATGGTCCATTCTCCAGGACTGCAGGAGGTCAAACAACTTCCTGGTTCTCCGGGGATCCGCATCTGTCAGGTTATTCAATTCACCTGGATCATCTTTCAAATTGAACAGCTCCAGGTGACCATCTTCCAGGAATTCAAGCAACTTAAAATCTCCCAACCTGACAGCCGATACCGGCGTTGTTCGCCAGATGCTACCCATTCCGTATTCTCCCTGGAGATATGCCGGAAAATGCCAGAATAAGGGGACCTGCTTCTCTTTTGTTTTTCCTTCCATCAGCGGACATAAGCTGCGACCATCCAGGGGATATGCCTCAGGAGTTTTAATCCCGGCAAGATCAAGCAAGGTGGGGTAAAGATCTGTTCCAATCACAGGGGTGTCATTCACCTGTTTGCCTTTACTGCTCTTGGAGCTGCCTGCGTTTTCACCCCGCTTGATAATCAGCGGCACCCTGATTCCCCCTTCATAAAGGGTCCCCTTAAATCCTCGGAAAGGTCTTTCAGGCGCCACAAAGGGAGTTGTTCCATTGTCGGAAAAGAATACAAGAATTGTATTCTCTGCTATTCCCAGCTCTTCAAGGGATTCCATGATCCGCCCCACATTGCTGTCCAGGATTTCAATCATAGCCGCATAGACCGGATCAAATTGCCCGTTGTCATGGGGTTTAGGATAGTACTTCTGCACCAGTGAGTCCTTTGCCTGCAGGGGTGTATGGGGAGCATAGTGGGCAATGTAGGCAAAAAACGGGCCTTCCCTGTGATCCTCCATAAATTTTATGGCTTCTGTAGTCAGCCGGTCTGTAAGATATTCTCCCTCGGGGCCATCATCAAGACGTGGATTGTAATAGGGGCTGAAGTAGGTGGCGGGTTTTCCTGCATTATATCCCCCCTTGTTGATATCAAATCCCTGGAACTCCGGATAGAGATCGGGCGTATCACCCAGGTGCCATTTCCCGGTGTGAAAGGTGGCATAGCCATTGACTTTTAAAACCTCAGCCAGGGTAATCTTCTCAAGATCGAGCGCATGATGATTAGCGGTGGGGATAACAGCTCTCCAGGAAGCTTCACCCCTTACAGAGTTGTGATTGGTATAAAACCCCGTTCTGGGGCCATACTGCCCTGAGAGGATTGCGGCCCTGCTCGGAGCACAGATGGGTGCATTGGAGTATGCATTTGAGAAGAAGATCCCCTGGGACGCCAGGCGGTCGATATTTGGTGTCTCATAAAACTTGCTCCCATTGAATGAAAGATCTTTCCAGCCCAGGTCATCGGCCAGGATAAGCACAATATTGGGAGAGTCGGAGGATTGAGGCAGAGCTGGTCGCCACAACAGAACCATAATAATCAGCAGTATAAGCTTTCTATCAGGCATGCTTTGGCTTAATTTTCTGGCATCTTCAGGTGACCTATCTTATCGGGGAACATCAGGGTGGCTTCATATTCTGTAGCCATTCCCTGATCACCTACTTCAAGGTTCCAGGCATCGAGACGCTTTTGCATTTGAGCCCTGACCTCCTCCAGGGATGGATCGTCATATAGATTGACCTGCTCACCCGGATCGGCCTTCAGGTCATAGAGCAGAAACTCTGGACTTTTAGAAACACCATTGCCCCTTGGTGGCTCAATCTCGTGATTCAGGTAGTGAATCAACTTATACTGCCCGGCTACTACCGCACGGATGGGATAGGGTTCGTAGACATCATTGACCCCCAGGCAGGTAAAGCTCAGATAGAGATCTTCCCGCACTGGTTTTTGCCCACCTTTCAACAGGGGAACCAGGCTCACACCATCCATATCATCATGAGGCATTCCTCCTGCCAGCTCCATAAGGGTAGGCATCACATCGGTGAAATCAGCAAGTGCGTCGGTGGTCGTATTGGGGACAATGTGGCCAGGCCACCGTGCGATCATGGGGATATGCACTCCGGGTTCAAAAAGGGTGTACTTGGACCGGTCGGTGTTCGATCCGTTATCGGATACAAAAATGACCAGGGTATTTTCAGCCTTTTGCGTTCTTTCGAGTATTTGCATATACTGTCCCAACTGCCAGTCCGACATCCAGTTATTGGCAGGGTATCCCTTAAGTCCATTGGCAATCTCGGAAAGCTCAGGTCCGTGGGGAAGGGAAGCTGCCACGAACATACAAAAAGGAAGGGTATCTCCACCAATGAATTCCTCAATTCCCTCAAAGTCCATTTTACGGTGCTTTTTGGAAACCTTCTCACCCCATAGCGCTCCTTCGACGCTTTCTTCGGTCAGAGGAAATTCCTCATCCCAAACAAAAGTATTGGTTGGGCGGGTGGGCACATCATGCACCCCATGCTTACCCACAATGGCAGTTCTATAACCTAACTCCTGCATCAGGGTAGGCATACTTGGAATATCCTTTTTTAGTCCGGAATGATTTGGATGCGACCCATTCTTAATGGGATACATCCCCGTGTAGAGGGCCGATCGGGCAGGTGTGCATATGGATGAAGTGCTGTAGGCCCGTGTAAATCTCAGGCCCTCACTGGCCAATTTATCTATATTGGGAGTATGCACCGGGTCTCCTCCGTAACATCCTACCGACTCCAGGTACTGATCATCTGCAACCCAGATAATAAAGTTGGGCTTCTCTGATTCCCAGTCCGCCTCTGGCTCACTTTTACCATCACAAGATGGCGCTGACAAGAATAAAATTGTGAAAAGGATGGGCATTAAAAGCCTTGAAAATGATATCATAACAGTTATTTTTTAAAGATAATTTTCGTGTGGAAATCTCCATGTTTGCTGTGCAGGCGAAGCAGGTGTAATCCTTCCAGATCAGTCACCACAATTTCCGGATTTGCCTGGACATTTAAAAATATTGCAGTATGTACGGTCCTGCCAGCCATATCCAGGATCTCCACACGGATATCCGAAGCTAGCATTTTAGAATCCAGAATGAGAAAAAATCTTTGATGGGCCGGGTTGGGGTAAACCCGGAGGGCTGCAATAGCAGCCGGTTTATTTACCCGGGTTCCAGCCAGCCAGTGTGGCCCCACATCCTCAGGACCAATGGGTAGTTTTTCTGCCACGCCGTCCGACAATTCATCGGCTCCGATATCTGGCCTGCCATCGTCCCGATACTGTTTTTCAAAATCGATGTGAACCGTATCACCCAGAATGGTACCGGCATCAATGGCCGGACTGCCTTCTGCAATATTATAAATACCCGAGGGTGAAAGTTCAAGTAGTGGATCCTCGAGAATAAATCCGCTGTCGGACTCTAAACCCAATGCAGCTCCCCAAGCCATATTTGAGAGCCAGGTGGTGTTTATGGAGGGTTCCCATTGTTCTTCGATCAATGGTGCATAGCTGCTCCATATTATGTTTTGGGCAAGGGTACAGTTCTCGGGTGCTGTAAGATCTCCCCTGGGATCACCCAGGTCATCATCATCGAAGTATCCCATATTTATGGATTCCTTACAGTTGATGATGGTGTTGTGCAATATGCGGGCATTTTTAGTCTGCCCATGACCTGAGTTCCCACCTTCCGTATCAGGTATTCCCGACATCACCGAGATGGCCGCCCGGGCATCATCTCCAGTGAGGTTCTCCAGGTAGTTATTGATAATAAGGTGATCCTGGTCAGATATCCTGATCCCACCTGTTTCCTTCCTACCATTTCCCAGAAAATAGTTTCCTTCCACAAGGCACTGCCTGCCCCACCGAAGGGTCAGGGTTCCACTGGACTCATAAAAGGTATTGTGCCGGTAAGTGTTGTTCCAGGACTTATTGGAGATCAGTTCCACCTCCCCGTCGCACCTGTAAAAATAGTTCTTCTCTACGGTTGTATATAAGGGGTACATGGAGTAATCTCCACCGCCCATTTTGATGGATTCATATCCATTCCCATCTCCATCAGGTTTTGGACCAAAGAAATTATGATCGATTTGATGATGACCTACCTGGTCGGCCCCAGCTTTCACCATCAGGGTCACCCCCCTGTGATTCATATTACTGAACCTGCAATGGTCCACCCGGTTATACCCTCCGTGCAGAACCACCCAGTGATATTTAGTGGAGAGGTCGGGTGGATTCCATCCATCAATCAGGCAATGGCTTAATCTGCAATGGTAGGCCTTGACCTCACCGGATGAAAACAGAACCGCACTATTCAGATTGGACCCGTTCACAATCCGGAATCCACTTACCACCAGGTATTCCCCACCTATCTCAATCCTTGATCCTGCTTCCAGAGAGGCTCCTCCAGGGGTTTCAGGACAGATGTTGATGGGCTGTTCCGCTGTCCCCTTACAGGTAAAAAGCATTTCAACTCCGGCCCAAACCTGGTCCTTTAGAATAATGCTGTCTCCTGGCTGAGCCATGGAGACAGCCACTTCCAGCTCAGCCTTGCTACTCACCAGGAATGAACCGGCAAATGCCCTTTCCGAAATAAGGAGGGAAAGACAAAACAATAGGGCAACAATACAGGTTCTGGTAGCCATATTAAAATGAAAAATAACAGGCCCGGGAATAGTTTTTACACTATCCCGGTCCTGTTTTGAATGCTAAATGTCTTATTATTTAATTATAAATGGACGGTGTCCGGTGTTTGCTCCATCATCAAGTTTCAATATATACATTCCCGACTGGAATGAAGATACATCGACGTTCTGCTCTGTAGAGCCAATGATGCCGTCTTGGACCATCTGGCCTGTAATATTAAATAACTCATAACGGGCATGGATCATCTCACTACCCACCGATATGGTCAGTGTTTCACTGGCAGGATTGGGATATACCTCAAGCTTCACGGGTGCATGCAAGGGTGCTACAGAAACAGATGGAGGAGTAAATATACCATCGGGCAGGGCGGTCTCTGCAGGTCCGGCAGCCTCATCTTCGATGAGCCCAATCCAATCCACAATAGAGCCGGATTGTCCATTTTCTGCATAAGCTCCCAATATAGCCAGGTGCTTATCCACAGACTTACCGCATTCGCCGGTGGCGAGTGCCGTTTCATCCTCATTGACATATAAAGCCCAGGTGCCATTATTCTCTGTAAGTCTTAGAACATGCCACTCTGTGGGCATAAATGTTTCGGGGAGCATGTAGCTGGAGTCAGCAGACCAGTCCTTCACCCTCACCAAAAACCGGCCATTCTCCTTGATGACTTTTGCCTGGACTTTATAAAATCCCCTCAGCTCAAATTCTGAACCAAAATTGAAGTTGGTTGTATCGATCCATTTGTACTTCCCTGCAATGGTCATGGGAGCCGGCACATAAACGGGATCTTCCCCATCCGGATCCACATAAGAGGGATACCAGTTGTACTTGAGGAGATCGGCGGCATCCAGGTCCACATTAAACTTCCACCAGTTGTTGGTAGCATCCTCATCATCCACAACAATTTCGCTGGTTCCATTTAATAGGGCCGAACCGGCATCTCTGATGGGCACAGAGTCATCTTCACCCGGAAGGGCGTCACAATTGTACTGGGCCCATTGGGCCATCAGGGAATTTCCACCTGCCAGAAAGGCAAATAAGGCTAATGTTGTCAGTAGACTTTTTTTCATGATAAACGATTTTAATTAGACATTGAAAATTTATATGATTGATTCTCTATTCTGTTCGTTTCTTCATTTGATACTCATAAAGACGGGGAATTGCTATCCCCGGTCGGTTAACCCCCTCCATGTATGCCCCCGGACCATATTTCAGATGAATGGGCAGGTTGCCACTGAAACCCACCAGGTTCGCATGAACGCCTGACTTTACCGGTTCTATCCAGATCGTATCCAGGGCATTCATCCTGTTTACAAAATCGATCTGGATGTTCCAGAATGTACTATAGGCTGCATGGGTGGGTTTCCAGTATTTGGCACCGCCCTCCTGGAACACCTTCACCTGGTTCACCTCTTTGTTTACTGAACTATCTACCAGCAGGATATTGTCAAAGAGGTTTTGATGGTTGAGTCCGCTGTGCTGATCCAGCATGGCTTTATCGTAAATCTTACAGTTTTTGAATACCGATCGGGTGGCCAGGGTGTTAAAACTGAGCGCATGGCGCACCGGATTGTAGACCTCAAGGTTGTCAACCAGGATGTTATGTGATCCACTGACCACCACCGAATAGTGAGCCAGTCTGGTTCCAGTGGTCTTAATATCACGAATGGTGAGATTACAGGCGTCTTCGGTGAGGATTCCGTTATCAACATTGTGAAAAACAAGGTCCCTCGCCCAGCCGTTAAAAAGACGGGTAAAATAGAGCGCATTAAATCCCTCTTCCACATGGTGCGGCTTAACGGGAGTGATGGGTGATTCCATTCTGAATCCTTCGATTCCCGCCTCTTCAATGTGTTCCCAGGGAACCATCACCGGAGTCCATTCGGGCCGTATGTCGAGCATCAAAGGCGATTTAATGGTGATCTGGTTGTCTTCAACCCCGGTGATCACAACCTGCTGGGTCACCAGGGGCCGATCGGGACTGGTCCAATGATGAGAACCAATGTTGACTCCAACCGTGTCCACATAAATATGCTTTAAGAGAGAAGAGTTTTTCCCTTCACGGTTGTACCACTGAATCTCCACCAGGTCGCCCACCATCACTGCCGGAGGAATTTTGGAGCTAAGCTGATGTCCGCCCCTGCTGCCACTTGTCAGCTTTGCCAGCACCTTAGGGGCTTTGTCGTATTCGGACATGTATTTTTTAACCCTTACTCCCTCTGCGGTGAACCATAAGAAACCACCGCTCCAGCTATAAAGGGAGAAGAGCATGGGATCAATTTTTTCGCCCAGGTCATTGGTCTTCTGGGTTTTGTTATATTTTACCAGATACTCCTGAAGCTCATTCAGGGGCTCGGGAACCGGCAATTGATCCATGGGAATGGGAAAATAGAGCACGGTGCCCTTTTCTCCTGATCCGGCACCTTGTAGAAGGGTGTGACTCCTGGTAATAAATACCGGTTTCTGTATGATGAACCTCCCGGCCGGGAATTTTATTACCACAGGACCATCCACCGCCCCGGCAGCCTCTAAAGCTGCTATTATGGCATCCGAATCATCCCGGGCATCCCCTGAAATTGCACCGAAATCAAGGATATTAAACTCCTCCCAAGAGCTTGCCGAAGGGAGTTTTTCTTCACCAAAATGATACCCTGCATAGGAGAAATCAGGCAAGTAACTTCCTGTGTTGTTCTCCCCAGTCAAGATCATCGGAGTCCATGCCATCTCATCCTCCTGAGAGGATTCGCTGTTTTTAAGACAACCGTGTTGCAGGGGCACCATAAGGACTAAGGCCAATAGCTTAATTAAGGTCTGAGTTTTCATACTAATAACCCTCGTTTTGATCCATAACTCCTCTTAAGATATCGTTCTGCGGAATGGGCAAAACCAGCCTGAATTCTTCAATATATCCTTTCCCAAGAATAGCCAGCATGTCATTGTACAGATCTGGGTTGGTCTCCAGATCGGGCCACTGGGGATTATCCGGATCATTGGTATACTCAGGATCATTAATGCTGGTATAGAATGCATAGAGTTTGTCGGCTGCATAGGGTTTGCCCATCCTCAACAGATCGAAAAAGCGATCGTCCTCGAAAGCCAGTTCCAGTCTTCGCTCATTGAGGACGGCTTCCAGGAAATTTTCAAACATCATTCCAGGTCCAATATGGGCCTCTGTGAGTTCAAAGGTCCCTGCCCTGGCCCTCACCTGGTTGAGATAGGGAAGTCCTTCTACTTGCCCCTTCACTTCAGCCAGCATTAGCAAGAGATCTGCAAAGCGAATGATGGGGAAATCTGTGCCATCATCCCCCGCCACAGGAACATCCTCAGGAACAAATTTCTGTCCGAAGTAGTCGCCCGATACCTCCCATTGTCCGACAGTAGCAGGGTAACGTACATCCAATGCCGAATCGGAAGTGGTCTTAAAAGTCACATCCAGGTCTCCACTGGGCCAGTTGTGACTTTGAGAAGGTGTGGACAGGTAACTCTTCGGTGCAAAATAGTTGGCCAGGTTGCTGCCCAGACCCAATCCTCCAGTTGTAAACCGAACTGCAAAGAGAATCTCATTCTGGGAAGATTCAGTGGCATCGTCAAAGATCTCTTCAAAATTCCCATGAAGTTCATACCCGCTGCTGGTCACAATCTCTTCCAGAAGCAATTCTGCATTGCTTTGGTCCCCCCTTGTAAGGTATACCTTGGCAAGAAGCGAACTCGCAGACCAATAACCTGCTGAGCCATATGTCGGGGTAACATCCCTGGGAAATCGATCTATGGCATCCTGGAGGTCATCTATGATCTGCAAATAGACTTCGTCTACCGAATTACGCCCCATATTTGCTGCTTCATCCCCGGTGACAGGAGTAGTAATAAGGGGTACTCCTTCAAACAACCTGGCCAGGTTGAAGTAGACCAGGGCCCGAATAAATTTTGCTTCTGCCTCAAATTGCTTCTTTGTCTCGTCCGTATCTACAACTTCCAGGTTATCCAGCACGAGGTTACACCGTGCTATGCTGTGATAACACGCTGCCCAGTATGCTGAAATATAGGTATTGGTAGACATGACCGATAGAATGGAGAAACTTCGTTCATCGGGTTTAGATCCGGCACTTCTGGTAGGATCATATTTTGCATTGTCACTGCGGTTTTCCATGAGAAAGAACTGTCCCACATTAATCATCTCTTGCAGTGAATTGTAACATCCGATTACCGCACCTTCAATATCTGAAGTGGTTTTATAGAAATCACCAGCTGCCAGATAATCATTGGGTTGCCTTTCTAAAAAATCTTCACACCCACTGAATATCAGAAGTATAGCGCCTAATGGAATGATAATCCCTATTTTTTTGATTTTTCTTTTCATACTTTCTAAAATGAAATATCCAATCCGAATTGAAATGTTCTGGCCAGTGGTTTGGTTTGGAGTTGTTCTCCAAAAAGAATATTTCCACTCACCCCCTCTACCGGATTCTGCTTCACATATTCCGGATTGATCCCATTGTAATCTCCATACCAGGTGTAGAACAGATTATGAACCGAGATATAGATTCTGACATTTCTGGTGCCTTTCCACCTATCCAGATTCCATCCCAGAACCAGATCGCGCAGGGCCAGGTATGATCCATCCTCCACATAATAATCAGATTCGATAATGGAACCTGTTTTTATGGGCTTATTCCCATGGTATTCATCCACAAAAAGATCGTCCAGGTACCACTTGCCAAGTTTCTGTCCGTACCAGAAGCTCTGTTGCATCACATCAAAACCATGAGAACCCTGGAAATTCAGGGTCAGATCAAATTTCTTATAGGCAAAGCGGTTGATGAATCCCCAGTCGAACTCCGGGTAAGGATTCCCTATGGTGGTCTGATCTTCAGAATTCACCACACCATCCTGGTTGAAATCGACGATTCTTACACCACCAAGCACATCGGAGGATTGTGCCAATCCTGCTTCCTGGGCATCAATCAGTTCCTGCTTTGATTTCCAGATCCCATCTGTAACATAGCCATAGTACTGGCAGACCGGTTCATTTACACGCAGGACATACTGATGCTTGTATCCGGTGAAGAACTGTTCTGTTACATCGCCATAGGAGACCAGGTGATTCTTGTTCCGGGTGAAGTTGATTCCCATGTTCCAGCTGAAATCCTTCCTATCCACAGGGACCGTATTCAGCGCCATCTCCAGGCCCTCATTCCTGATCTCACCGATGTTGTTCCACTGTGATTCGAACCCGGTGATGGTTACCAGTGGATCCTGAAGCAGGAGGGAGGTCGTGAGGTTGCTATAGACATCTATTGAAAGAGTGACCCTGTTCCTTATGATTCCCAGGTCCAATCCCAGGTTGGTTTCATTGGTCTGTTCCCACCCCAGATCAGAATTCCCAAGAACCCGTGGATCGCCAATATCTCTAGGCGAAGGTGCAAAACCACTGAGCACATTGGAGCCAAATTGGTATTGACGGATATTAATAGGTGTCACATAAGAGTATCTATCGATCCGGTTATTTCCTGAGATACCCCAGGTGGCCCTGAGTTTAAGTGTAGAGAGCCATTCCACTGACTGCATAAACCCTTCTTCAGAAATCCTCCATCCTGCCGAGAGGGATGGGAAGTATCCCACCCGTCGATCGGGACCGAATTGTGAACTTCCATCAGCCCTGATCACTGCAGATAAAAGGTATTTTTCCAGGTAATTGTACTGAACCCGGCCAAAGGCTGACAACAAGCCTTCGTCGGAGCGTCCCGACCAGGTACCTTCTGCATTGATCTCACCTGCGCTGTTCATGGACCGTACCAGGTCGCTGGGGAATAGGTTCCCTTCAATTCTCGAGTAGGTATCCACATAATTTTCCACAGAGAAGCCGGCCAGGAAATCAAATCGATGATCCCCTAATTCAAGCATATAGCTCAGGGTATTCTCATTCACTAGTGAGTAACGGACCGTATTTGTAAGGGATCCACTTCCGTTTCCCGCATCGTTATTCCCTTTGGAAACATTGTAGGATTCCTTGTAACTGTCCCTTTCAGAATACCTTACATAGGTTCCCAGGGAAGTCCTGAAAGTTAATCCATCGACAATCTTCCAATTCAGATAGGCATTTCCGGTGAACTTAAAAAAAGTGGTCCAGTCATGGTTTGTCAATGCCTGTGACAGAGGCGTAATGGCAGCGGTGTTGAATTCGGATTTAATAAAAATGGGGTTCCCACTTTCGTTGAGCAATAGATTACCATCCTGATCGGTGGCGTACATATTTGAAAAATCGGTGGCCTGTGCATAAGTTCCAGGCGTTTTCCATCCGATAGAGGGGCCCAGTCCTATGGCCCTGGAAAACTCATCGTGATAGGTCGGGAGCTCTATTTGTTTGATGGCATTTGCCATGGCTGCATCGCTGTTTCTTCGTTTCTGATATTGTGGTCTGAGATTGAAGCCGATTTTTACCTTATCGGAGAGTTTCACATCCAGGTTAGAGGTGAAGGATACCGTGGTATATTCATTGTCGATCACCACCCCTTTCATACCCCTGTAGGACCCACCCAGGTAGTAGTTCACCATGTCGCTACCCCCCGATGCACTTAATGAAATGGTATTGGTCATCCCATTTTGGGTAATCCCTTCCTGCCAGCTGGTGGCTCCCGAAATATTTGAAAGGATACCGTGCTGGTAATAAAAGCTGCCATCCCCTGTGGGGTTATACCATTCGTCCCAGGTCGGATAAGGATCGCCTTTGGGATTCAGAACTGGATTCCCATCTGAATCGATGGGGTTATCCGGGACTTGCTCCCCATTACTTAGAAAGGGGGTTTCCCACTTTTGCCGTTCCTGGTTGAAATAGTAGTTGGCCAGCCCAGGGCCGTCATAGGCATCAAAATAGCTGTAGACCTGCGAGAAGCCAGTGGCTACCTTTACATCAAAACGGGTTTGATTCTTTACCCCCTTTTTTGTAGTAACCATTATTACTCCATTCGCTCCCCTTGAGCCATAGATTGCTGTTGAAGCGGCATCTTTCAATACCTCCAGCGATTCCACATCCGATACATCCACGTCACTGAGGTCTCCATCTACCATGGGGAATCCATCCACCACGATTAGTGGTTTATTGGATGCGCTGAAGGAGGCCGATCCCCTTATTTTTATATCGGGCGCCTCACCCACCTCACCGGATCTGTCCCTGATCTGAACACCTGCCAGTTTTCCCTGCAAAGCGTTTTCCAGCCTGGCCACCGGCAATTGATCAAGTTTCTCCTTTTCAGCTGTGATGCCCGCTACCGCGCCTGTAAAATGTGATTTTTTCTGCGACCCATAACCGATGACCACCAGCTCTTCCAAACCGGTGGATTCTTCTTTAAGTATGACATTGATCTCAGTCCGGTCACCCACCTGAATCTCTTGCTTTTCATATCCAATGTAACTGAAGGTGAGTACATCATTTTCGGAAGCTTCTATGGTATAGTTCCCATCTGCATCCGTAATAACCCCTCTTGAGCTGCCTTGAATTACAATATTGACGCCAAGTAAGGGAATCCCAGCCGGATCACTAACCGATCCCTTAAGCTGTCGGATCTGGGCATTTAGCAAAAAACCAATCCAGAGAAGGCTACAGATAAATATTACTTTCTTAGTCATGCTAAACTAGTTAAATGGTTTCCTTCTTTTGCTTGAACTGATGATCGTGATCTGTGGCCTGCTTTCGAAGCGCACATTTCTTTTCCATCTCTGCGATGACCTCTATATACTCCGGGTTCTCAATCACATTGACCGTCTCTTGCGGATCGAGCTTGTGATCGTACAAATCTCGGGCAAGTACCTCACCGGTGCTGAGTTTAACCCACTCTATGTAGTTGTACCTGGCCGATTTTACAGCGTAGCCCATAATGGTCTTGTCATACTCCCAGCGATCATGGGGCCATACGCTGTAGACATCCTGATCCCATTCTAATTCAGGATCCTCCAATACGGGAACCAGGCTTTTTCCCTGCAAGTGATCTGGTTTCTCCAGTCCACACAGGTCGGCCAAGGTGGGATAAATGTCCAGCAATTCGCTTAGTGCATCCGTACTTACATTCTTCTTACCTCCAGGGACACTGATGATTAAAGGGACCCGGGTATCGATGTCCATATTAGACCACTTACACCAGTACCCATAATCGCCAAGCTTATACCCATGATCGCCCCAGAGAACAACAATGGTATTCTCTGCCAGCTCCAAAGTTTCAAGTTCGTCAAGTATTTTTCCAATAAGGGCGTCCACATAAGAAACACAGGCATAATAACCCCTTCGAAGTATCAGGGTGGTGTCCGGGCCAACGGGCTCGGTGCTTTTGGGCATTCCATAATAATTTCGCAACTCCCCCCACGATCGAAGGGTATAGCGGTTAGAATTTTTGGGTGGCTCCAGAATTTCGGGCTGCTGAATAGATTCAGGTGGGTAGAGGTCCCAATACTTTTTAGGGGCATTGAAGGGAAGGTGGGGTTTATGAAAACCCATGGCCATGAAGAAAGGTTTGCCATCCTGTTTATACATTTTTAGTTTGCGCAGGGCAAATTCTGTATTGTAGCCATCGATATAGGCGCTATCAGGCACATCGGCCCACTCATAGGCAGGTCCGCGATCACCATGATTTCTTCCCTTCACCGGATGTGCCTCATTGTAGTGCATCTGCTCAATGGCCTCATCGGTATAATAGCCCCGGCCAACCCATTTATCCGTAGGGTCCATAAATTCTTCCCCAAATTGCTCCTTCTGATCGCTTTTATAATGGTATATCTTTCCAAAGGCAGATACTTCGTACCCATTGGCTGCAAATAACTTGTTCAGGGTCGTTACTCCAGGCACAAGGTTTTGAACAGATTCGCCTGTGTAGATCCCAAATTGCTCAGGCCGGTAGCCTGTCATTAGCGAAGCCCGCGAGGCCATGCAAATGGACTGCTGAACAAAAGCACTGTTAAATCGGACCCCACTGCTGGCCAGCCTGTCGATATTGGGAGAGTGGATGTGTTCCGATCCATAGCAATTCAATTCGGTTCGCATGTCATCCACAGCGATAAACAATACATTATAGGGTACTTGCTGGCTGGCTTCACTGCTACATGAGCTTATGCTGCCCAGGGCCAAAAGAAGGGCCAGAAGAAGGGTAATAGGGGAAGTTTTTTGTTTGGTCATATACCTAAAGTTTGGTAATAATTAATCGATCGGTTGGTTTCACTTTATTCTCCAACCTCTGCAAGTAGGCATCATATATCGGATCATTGAATTTTCGAGAACATTCAGAGGCCAGTGGAATTAAACTCGACCATTCTACTTCGGTGATTTGCTGATAGGGCCAGTCCTCAAAATGATCCATGTAGGAAAAGATAAAATCGCAGGCCTTCTTCAGACTTCCTTCATCCTGGGACTGATATTCCCACAGGTTTATCCCGTACTTCTCCCCCATTTTAGCCAGTAGCGCATATGCATGCAGATTCATAACAGAATAGCGATATGCCCGGGTTCGAGCCAGTTCCAGCTCCTGTCGTCCCTGGGAATCAATCTGCCGGTCAATTCTACTAAATGCGGATCTGCTAATTACCTCCCTGGCAAGATCTGTATCTCCTATAAAATCTGCATAGCAGGCCAGCTGAACATCGTACCAGGTTCCATGGTTGTTTTCGTGTGCCTGCTCATCCTTTCCATGCCCACTCTGCTGCAGCCATTCCGCATAAGAAGAAAACCATTGCCTCAACTTCTTGGTCTTTCTTTGATTCCAGAATTGTCCCCTCTCCAACAGTTTAACTGCATCGATGATTTTGATATAATTGCGTGTATCGATAATCCCCACTCCCCTTCCATCCACTTTTCCGGGGATCGATTGGCCAAATTCCAGGTTTGGATTCATGCTTGTTTCCGCTTGAAGAAACCAGACATCTAACATCTCGACAGCTTTCCTGGAGTACTCCTGATTGTTGCTATGGAACCAGGCCAGTGTCAGCGTAGTCACATCATTTACCATATTCGAAGAAGACCTGTCATCGAAACGCCTTGTGTTGCCTTCCGGGTTCCGGTATCCATCTTTCCTGATATAGGGCAAGCCGTCGGGCTGTTCTGGGTCTGGCCACCAATAAGTAGCCAGGCTCATATAATCTTTCTTATCTCCGCTAGGGGGAAGGCTTTCCTTATGAATTACCGAATAACAAGGTCGGTTCAGTGCAATGTCCGCTTCCTTAAGTAACCTCTGGTAAGCGGCCAGGTATTCGGGCGATTTCTCATAAATTCCCTTCCTTATGGCCACCAGATGATCATAATCGAGGGTAAGAAGTTCCACAGATGGACCGCCAAGTTTCTTGCATCCCACAAAGCCCAGGAGAAGAAGCAGAATAGTTATGATTTTTAATTTCATCTATTTCGTCAGGTCGATGGTATAAAAATAGGATTTGACCCCCTTCACAACTATAAGCACTGTTACATATGCTTTCAATTATGTGCCCCTTTTGAACTATTGTTCCACGAATGAAACGTTTGTGGCAAAAGCAAAATTATCAAGTAGGAATTCTATGAATTTTCGATGCTTACACTATATTTGAATTTATGCGATCTACCTGGGTTCTTATATGCATTGTCTTTAGTCTATGGACGTATTCTGTATCCGGTCAGTCTTCAGGGCTTGAAGATGTATTCTTTCGCACCATCTCTCCCAGAGGCGGCTTTACGGATAAAGGCTTGGAAGAAATTACCCAGGACCACCTGGGTTTTATCTGGATTGGTACCCGCGACGGGCTCTATCGCTACGATGGATACGAATTCAAGAAATATGTACATTCCGACAGGGACTCCCTATCCCTTTCAAACGATGGGGTCAGAGATTTGCTTATCGATCCCAAAAACCGACTGTGGATTGCGACAGAGGGAGGACTAAATCTTTACGACCGTGCCAATGATGAATTCCGTAGCGTGCAGCTACAAGGAAGTGCTCCTCTTGGACTCATAACCGATCTGGAGTCGGATAGCCTTGGAATACTCTATATAGGGTATGCAAATGGAATCCTCAAATACAGACACGATGAAAGCCTTACTGAGCAAATCGCTCTTCCTTATGAGGATATCCGTAAAATTCAGCTGAAAGGGGATGGAAACCTACTTGTGGCATTTGTTGAAAACGGTATTTTTCAGGTTGGGCCCTCAGGCAAGGTTAGGCAAATCATCCCACCCCTGGAAAGCTCACTCCGTGCCTTTCTTCTTTCAGATAACAAACTATACCTGGGTTCCGAAACCGAAGGAATACATATTCACGATCTGGATGGATTGCCAATCTCAGAACTTAATGCTGAAAAAGGAGATATTAGCCACAACAAGGTCAATAAAATCTTTCGCGATTCACATGGAAACATTTGGATAGGGACCTACCTGGGCCTCGATATTCTGGACACCAGAGGGTTCATACACCACTATACCCATGATATCCTGGACCCATACTCCCTTCCTTACAGTTCAGTTTATGAGGTTTATGAAGATCCGGAAAGCAACTACTGGATCGGAACCTGGTCGGGAGGGCTGGCCTATTACAACCAGTATGACAATAAATTTCAATCTTATCGGCAGAATCCAGGTATAAATTCAATTTCCAATAACTATGTGAGCTGTTTTACAATGGATCTGCGTGGCGACCTGTGGATTGGTACGGAACGGGGGGGACTTAACCAGCAGCAAGCATCAAACCAGCTCTTTCGTCAGGCTCCCCTGAGGAATGGAAATTCTGAATCCCTCAACATAAAATCGCTACTTGCGAGCCAGGACGGTAAAATTTTCATAGGAACCTATAAGGGAGGGTTTTACTATCTGGATCAGAACAGGAATCCACATCCCATCGAACTAAATGAAGTGGAGCCTGGCAATGAGAAAGTCTACGCCATGCTGGAATCAGATTCGGGCATCTGGATAGGGGATTTTGTCTACGGCCTGTTCCACCTCTCGAAAGACGATTTTTCTAAACAAATTCACTTTACAGGGGGTGAAAATGAGGAGAACCTAAGCTCTTCTAAGATCACTTCACTTTTTTTGGATGATGGCGACCTCTGGGTAGGAACAAGTAATGGTTTGAACCTACTGCCAAAAGGAGGTGCCGGATTTGTGAGGTTTATGAGTGATAAAAATAATCCGATATCCATCAGCAGCAATGTGATCACGATGATCTCCAAAGATCAGAACGGAGATATCTGGATCGGTACTCGAAAGGGGGGGCTCAATAAATACCAGAAAAATGATGGGACATTCATCCAATATACCATGGAAGACGGACTGCCGGGGAATGATGCAAATGGAATTCTATGTGATGCATATGGCTATCTCTGGGTAAGTACCGAAAACGGAATCTCCAGGTTCGATCCAGATGACGGAAATGTATTAAATTATAATGTGTCGGATGGTCTGCAGGGCAACCAGTTCAACCAGGCCTCAGCTTACATCAGCCCGGATGGACAAATCTTCTTTGGTGGGACCAATGGCTATACCATTATCCATCCATCCCGAATAAAAAACAACCCGGTAGAACCTATTCCGATTATTACCAAATTGACTATCAATAATCAAGAATTACTTGCATCAGAAAGCAACTCACCTCTTAAAACATCCATCAGTGAAACATCCCAGATAAAACTGGCTCAGGACCAGTCATCAATCTCACTAATGTTCAGCACCAACAACTATCTGAATCCTTCAAAAAACAGTTATGCATACCGGATGGTGGGTCTGAATGATGTCTGGCAATATAGCTACGTTAACCAGGTGAATTATTCTAATTTGAAATCCGGATCTTACCGGTTTGAACTGCGGGCCGCCAACAACGATGGGGTATGGTGCAAGAATTCCATCATTCTGGAGATCGTTGTTCAACCGCCCTGGTGGGGACATCCCCTTAGTATTGCTTTATACGTCCTGGTGGGGTTGGTGACCATGTTCCTGATCAGAAATATGATCCTCTACCGGGAGAGAATGAACTCGGCCGTCAATCTTGAGACTGTTAAACGGGAAAATGAAGAAAACATACACACACTGAAACTTCAGTTTTTTACCAACATCTCCCATGAGTTTAAAACCCCTTTGACCCTGATTCTTTCTCCGATCCAACGCCTGGTTCAGGATCGCAAGCTTGATCCTGACGTGAAGGAGGACCTCCTGCTCGCACAGAAAAATGCGGTCAGGTTAAAGAGGCTGGTCAATCAATTTATCGAGTTCAGGAAAATTGACCAGGTAAAGCTGAACCTTCATGTAACAAAAATCGAATTGGTCACGCTTTGCGAAGAGATATTTTCCTGCTTCAGCGAACTGGCTGAAAAAAGAAAAATTGATTATTCATTCAATCAGCAAATCGAACCAGTGGAGGTATGGGTGGATGCAGAAAAAATTGAAAATGCCATTTTTAATGTGCTTTCCAACGCCTTTAAGTATACCAGGGATGGTGGACAAATACAGTTAAGTCTGAGGAAAGGACCCATTCAGATTCCTCAAACCTGGGAGAGCTTCCAAATAGGTCAGACCATTAATCAGGACGGCCTCTTCTGTGAAATATCAGATACAGGAATGGGAATTCATCAAGAGGAACTGGAAAGAATTTTTGACCGCTTCTATCGCTCCGAAAATACCAACATTCATTCGGGCAGCGGCATTGGCCTCTCGCTGGCCAAAGAATACACCCTCTTGCATCATGGATCCATTATGACTGCCAGCAAACCTGAGGAAGGCAGCATGTTCGTGTTTGGCCTGCAACTGGGCAGAAAGCACTTTGCCAATCAGGACCATGTGGAATTTCATGACCAGCAGCGTCTGCCCTTCGAAAAAAGAAGCAGCGATCTGCCCGAGGAGCTTGCAAGCATTTCGACCTCTGTTCCAGATAATAACGTTGAAAAAGACCTTCTTTTACTGATTGAGGATAATCAAGAGTTGAACCAATACCTGACCAAGGTCCTCTCCGACCAATATAAAGTGGTTAACTCTCTCAATGGGGATGAGGGCCTTGCCCTGGCCTCAAGATTACTACCTGAGCTGATTCTCAGTGATATTATGCTCCCTGGTGTGGATGGCTTGCAGATTTGTCAGAGTGTAAAAAAAGATCCCCTTACCAGCCATATTCCAGTGGTTCTTTTCACTGCCCTTTCGGATGACAAACAGAGGATTGAGGGGATTGATATGGGGGCAGATGCCTACCTGACCAAACCGGTGGATATTCAATTGCTTTGTTCAACCATCCACAACCTCATTGAAGCTCGTAAAAAACTGCGGCTGGCATACGGAGGAATGGAGGCAGCTTCGACTCGAGAAGAAGGGCTGTCCGCTTTTGATGCCATGCTCATCAAACGGGCTAAAAAATATATTGAGGCCAATATTACCAATCCCGATATCTCCACCACCACACTGGCCTCTGAACTGAACATGAGTCGCACCAACCTTCACCGAAAACTCAAATCACTCACAGGCAAGTCCAGCACCGAGTTCATCCGTAACCTGCGGATAAACAAAGCCATGGAGCTTATGGAAAACGAGGGCACATCTATCTCCGAAGTATGCTATGCAGTGGGATTCACCTCCACTTCATACTTCAGTAAGTGTTTTAAGGAAATCTATGGAGTCAAACCCAGCGCTTACAAACGTAATCTGGGTATATCCCTTTAAATCTGAGGAATGGCTTCTGCATTAAGAAAGAACCACCATTTTATAACATAGTGTTTACCAGCGGGAATGAAATGGGACGTGAATACATTTCCGGGCTCTCGGTAATGATCCTGATGTTCTTGAGTTGAAGCAAGCCGGGCTCCATATCAGGGGAAATCTTATGTATTTGAAAGCCTATGATCCCCTTGTCTGTTTTACCATCGATCAGGTAGGTAGTCGGCACCTCATTCACCCATATCTTGAAAGTATCCCTGATGGCCTCAACCCGGTAGTGATTCCAGTCCGATACCCTGTAGGCTTCCAGGGCTTCCGGAAAGCCATCCAGGGGAGTTAACCATAGCCTTCCCCGCTCCTCATATATACCTCCCGTCCATTTCCGATCGGTTTGGTCTATTTCCATTTGAAATCCATGGGCCAAACCATTGTTTGTGAGTGGATCACGAAGGCCCCGAATGAGGATGCCCGAATTCAGCTCTCCTGTAAGCTTAACATCCAGTTCAAGGATAAAATCCGAAAAGAGCTCACTGTTTATAAGGTACACGAAATTGGCAGTGTCCACCTGCTCCACCCTGAGCACTCCCTCCTCGACCCTTGGTTCCGCATAGCCGTCAACGATCTCCCAACCCGTGAGATCTTCTCCGTTAAACAGCTCCCTCCACGGTTCCGCGGGAGTGCGATTGCATGATATATGAATTAAAATGAATGCCATGCCCATCAGGGCAGCCAAGCGTCGAAAAAATAATCTGTTTGATGCCATGGGTTTGACGGTTTTATCAGACCGGAAGATAGCAAAGAAATCCCATTTTTTTGACTAACGCTTCACGGAATCCTGGAGCCTGGGGTGGAATTATTGGGGCATGTCCAATTGCGCAGATTTGGACGTACCCCAAATCTTGACAGATTAGGCGCGGCCTTAAATAGATATGTTTTATCGAGTTATTGACTGTTTTAATGCTTTATTGGATAATAAATATCTATGAAGAGATATTTATTAGGAGAAAAGGCATCATATACGCTAATAACTGGATATTGTATATCTGTTCTGTGATCTGCCACCTCCAAAAAACCAATGAGTAAGGTATAGGTTTGCGAAAATGGGGCAGCCCTATTTTATAAAGAATTATCACTTCTAAATCACCGGAACTCAAATCCCAGTTTACAATGCACAGATATCAAAGGGGCTTTTTGGGGCATGTCCAATTGCGCAGATGTGTTGACTTTTGATACATATAGTCATAAATTTATACATCCAACCTCACCTGAAAGCAAGCATGCCATGCATATGCTTACATAGGCCTGAATGTATCAGATTTTCCCGAAATCCCTTCCGGATTTGTATTTTTTACTGTTTCATTCTTTTCAGCATCCTATCCTGCTCTCGCAAAATCCTCTCTGTTAAAGGAACCGTGAATGATCCCGATGGCAAAGCTGTGGCCGATGCAATTGTCAGGATCAGGACCGACAGCCTCCATGTTCTGTCCGATTCAGCCGGGAATTTTTTGCTTGATATAATGAAACCATCAAATGCAACAACAGTTACTGCCTGGAAAGAAGGATATTATATATCCGGAGCCAGGGTGGGGCGCAACCCGGAATACCTCGAAATTGTGCTGCACAAACATCAAAGCGGCGACAATAAGGATTACCAATGGCTTGAAGCAAAAAAGCAGGACAGGAATTTTCTTGGAAATACTTCAACCGCATTCGGGCTATATATGGCCAACAATCCTCCTTTCAGATCCGTCTTTCAATCTCTGAACAAAACCCTGGAAACGGGTTGTATGGATTGTCATGGAAAAGGGATGTACACAGAGTGGATCAGTGGGGCCCATTCCCTTGGCAACACGAACCCTCGCTTTATGTCCATGTATAACGGTACCGATCTCCTGGGCAACAAAAGTGCCGGAACACGATACCACTACTCCAGGGACTATGGGTCAGCAGCTCTCCCGGCACGACAAGACAGCACTTATTTTGGTCCGGGATACAAACTGGATTTCCCTTACTCGGCGGGTAATTGCGCGGCCTGCCATCTGCCTGCTGCAGCAATAAACAGGCCCTACGACACCGATCCAAATGAAGTTACCGGGAATAAACAGCCGGGGAAGCCATTGTGATTTCTGCCACAAAATCAGCGATATTCTCCTGGATCCGGTCACCCAGGTTCCCTTCAGAAACAGGCCTGGAGTGCTGTCTTATACATTTGTAAGACCCTACAACAATAAACAGGTATTCTTTGGCCCCTACGATGATGTGGATGCCGGGGAGGATATCTGCCTTCCGCTCATGAAAGAGAGCAAATACTGTGCGGGCTGCCACGATGCCGGGTTCTGGGGTGTACCCATCTATGAATCATATTCGGAGTGGTATAACAGTTCTTACCGCGAGAAAGAAATAGACTGCCAGGATTGTCATATGAGTCCGGATGGTTTGACTTCAAATTTTGCGAAGCGGAGAGGGGGTCTTGACAGGGATCCAGAGTCCATTGCTAGCCACAGATTTGAAGGAGCTTTGGATCAAAACTTACTTCGAAATTCAGTCTCAATGGCAGTCACACACCTGTATGGCCGATTCAGGACTGAGCCTACAGGTGGATGTGGATAATGACAAGACCGGGCATCATGTCCCCACCGATTCTCCTTTGCGAAATGTTATTCTTATCGTGAAAGCGGAAGACAATGTTTCAGGGGAACTGAGACTCCTTAATGGTCCGAGAATTCCGGAATGGGGTGGTATTGGGAACCCGGAGAAAGGATACTATGCGGGATTGCCTGGAAAAATCTATGCCAAGGTGCTGGAAGAGCTATGGACCGGGCTCTTCCCCTCAGGGGCCTACTGGATGCCCACACGGATCAGGAGCGATAACCGCATTGCTGCGAATAAATCCGACCAGTCCGAATTACCTCTTTGACTTTCCCTCCGGCGATACCATCAGAATTCAGGTCCAACTTCTGTACCGCAGAGCTCCGAAAATGCTGATGGATCAGAAAAAGTGGAATACACCCGATATCCTCATGAGCGAGTATAAAACCAAGCTTGTTTTAAAGAATAACAAACTGATCATTGCAAAAAACCTTATCAGACCGAAACCATGAAAAGAAAAACCTGGTCGCTGTTAACAGCCAATTTCATTCTAATTATCCTGTCGGCAAGTCAGCTTATTTCTCAACCGGCATATAAGACGGGCACATGGGTAAAGACCGGGGGGCCTATCGGAGGACTGGGCTACGATGTCCGGCACAGCTTTACAAACCTTGATAAATGGTATGTAACCGATGCCTGGGGAGGGATTTTTCTCAGTGAAGACCGGGGACTGCACTGGCAGGAGATCAATGACGGGATCACAACCAGGAAAGGCGTCGATGGTATACCTGTATTCTGTGTGGCAGTGGATCCCCACAACTCAGATGTTGTATGGGTTGGAACAGATCTTACCGGGAAGATATACAAATCGATCAATGGAGGAAAAACATGGACTGAGAAGAGCGTGGGCATTTCTGATACGCTTATTCCTTTAAGCTTCAGGGGAATCACTATTGATCCTGTGGATTCGGGCATCCTGTTTGCCATGGCTGAGATTGGCAGTCCGGCCTGGCATCCCAGCGGTGAACCTGTCATTGGAATTGAATTGGACCTTACCATGGGGATCGTCTATAAATCGACCGATGGAGGTGAGTATTGGAGAGAAGTCTGGCGCGGTAACAATCTTGCCCGATACTGCCTGATCAATCCCCAAAATACCCAGGAGATGTATGTTTCCACCGGGATTTTTGACCGGGAGTCGGCCAACACAGATGTTGAAGCAGGATTCGCAGGGGGTGTGGGTATCCTGAAATCTGAGGATGGAGGAGAAACCTGGAGGGTTCTGAACGAAGACAACGGTTTGATGGACCTTTATGTGGGCAGCCTGTTTATGCATCCTGTTAACCCGGATACCCTGCTGGCCACGGCCAGTCAGAATAACTGGTCTGCCTATGGAGAGGAGTTCACCGGGGGCATATACATGACCACAAACGGAGGAGAGCAGTGGCAGAAACTCAGCGATGAAGAAGAGCTTTTTACAGTGGCCGAGTATTGTATATGCGACCCGAATATTGCCTATGTGGTCAGTGCCAACGCAGTATACCGGAGCGAGGATGCAGGATTTACATGGAAACGCTTCAACAGGCCGAATGACACCTGGGGTCCGCCGGGAGTGATTGCCGGCTTACCCATTGATATGCTTTGTGATCCGGAAGATCCCATGCGGATCATGGTGAACAATTACCTGGGAGGGAATTACCTGAGCCTTGACGGAGGAGAAAGCTGGCAGATTGCCAGTGACGGATATACGGGTTCCCTGATCAAGGCAATGACTGTGTCCAAAAGAGATCCTGCACTTGTATATTCAGGAAGCAGGAGCGGGGTGTTTTATTCAAAAAATGGAGGGAAGAACTGGTTTGGTATGGCGAATCCGCCGGAAGGACTACCTGCAAAGTTTAACGAAATCTCAACCATAGTCAGCAATCCCTTTAATGATCAGAGCCTGCGTGCAGTGGCCGTGGATTATCCGGGTGTCCTCTATTCATTTAACGGAGGAGTGAGCTGGGAAGCCACAGAAAAGCTCACAGGCTATGAAAAGATAAAGTATTTTCCTGCCGACAGCAGCATCCTATATGCATACGCCGGGAGTGGCAGCTTAATTACCATCCCTGAAAACATCCCCCCCGACCATGAACTGGACCCACTGTTCGGATTGTATCGTTCCCCGGATGGAGGAATTCACTGGGACCCAATTGAAAGTGACCAGGTGAAAGGCAAATGTTTGGCAACTTTTGAGTTGGACCCACTGGATCGGGACATACTCTATGTTTCCATGTGCAATGGGACCATGCTGAAGAGCTATGACGGAGGGAATACATGGGAAGTCATCGGTGACGGATTGCCGCCAATTCCTGCCCTTACCATGAAGGCGAGTAAAGCAAACCCTCTCATCCTATATGCCGGACTGGGATACAAGATTCCCATGATGGGTCAGGGCCTCTATAAGAGCGTGGATGGGGGAAATACCTGGGCCAGACTCACTGCGGGCCTGGAACCTGAAGGTTTAATTCTGGACATTGCCATAGATCCTGAAAATGATTCTGTGATCTATATTGCTGATAATTACAACGGCGTATTTGTAACGGTCGATGGAGGGGCTACATGGCAAGAGCTGAATGAAGGGATTGACCACAGGGCAGCAACTGCATTGGATATATCGGCAGACGGGAGTGCTTTATACCTTGGAACAGAAGGAGGCGGGGTATACCGTCTGGGTGAAGTGTCGGCTGCTCCCACTCATATCTCCATAAATAAATACGGGAGTAATGATATATCCCTTTCTCCGGGCTTTCCCAATCCCTTTACAGAGACAACAACACTAAATTTCTCAGTGTTAAACAGGACCGATATCCAGATTTCGATCTACAGTAGTACGGGACAATTAATCAAAACCCTTGTCAACCAATCTTACTACCCGGGGCACTATTCGGTTCAATGGAGCGGCACAAACAACTCTGGCAGCTATGTGCAGGATGGAATATATCTTATGAATATCAGCGCCGGGAATCAATCCCAATCTGTCAAAATCTCCTATTTGAAGTAGCTCAAAGACCCTGAGTTATCAACGATGCCTGTCAGTGGGTAATTGTCTTCGATTTTTTGACAAAAAAAGCGTACTTTGAATCTTTCAAAATTAAACGGAAGTGCGCTTAGCTATCCTGTCAGATATCCATGAGGACTATGAGAACCTGCTTAAAATTGTGGGGAAAGCTGAGGCCAGGGGCTTCGATAAACTCATTTGCCTGGGAGATATTTCAGGTTTCAGCCTGCCCTATTACAAGTATGGGAAATCGAGAAATGCATCAGCCTGTCTGGCGCTGCTCAGGGAGAAATGCGATATAATCATTGCGGGCAACCATGATTTACATGCTGCGGGTATAGATCCGGAACTTCCTGATATTTTAAAGGGCCAGGAAACCTGGCAGCACGAAGAGGATCTGGATCCTGGATACAGTGAAGAGGATATCAGCTTTCTGGCTACCTTGCCATTCTATGAAATCCTCACCACTCCTGCTGGCAACATTCTCTTCAGTCACTATGTCTATCCCAATCTTTCAGGCTTTGTGAAAGGTTTTTACTACTCGGAAAAGGAGTTCCAGGAGCATTTTGCCTTCATGCAGGAGCGCGAATGCAACCTTTGTTTCACCGGGCATGCCCATCCCGGAGGATTCTACAGGGTTCATCCCCAGGGCTTCAAACAATATCGCCATCGGGGCATCAAAATTACCTCCTTCCCTACCCTGATTGGAATTCCCCACGTTAACCAGGCACGAACACCGAAGTAGTTTTTGTATATTTGATACCAACAGCCTCCGGCTGCAAGTGCTCAGATAAGACATTCCATCCATGCCGCAGACCAACCAGAACCGCTACTTCATCTCCATTGTCGTGCTTTCCATTTTGACGGTGGGCCTTTTCATTCTCTCTATTTTCATAGTTATTCTGCCCCGTTTTGAAAAGACCATTCTCACGGGAAAGAAGGAAATGATCTCAGAATTAACCCAATCGGTGTGCAGCCTTATTGAAGAATACCACCAGGAAGCTGAGACCTTCCAGATAAGCCTGGATTCTGCGCAGACAATGGCGCTGGAAAGAGTTCGGAAAATGCGCTATGGGGATGAACTCAAAGACTATTTCTGGATCATCGATATGCATCCCAATATGATCATGCATCCCTATCGACCCGAGCTGGTGGGCTCAGATCTGAACGATTACAAGGATCCGAATGGCAAATTGGTATTTGTGGAATCAGTAAATACGGTTACTGAACAGGGTGAAGGATTCATTGATTATATGTGGCAATGGAAAGACGACAGCACCCGCATTGTTCCCAAACTGTCCTATGTGAAAGTCTTTGAACCCTGGGGCTGGATCGTGGGGACGGGAATATATCTGGAGGATGTCCGGATAGAAATAGGACTGCTCAGGACCAGGCTGCTCAGAATGGCTTTGTGGATGTCCTTCATCCTGGGAATCATCCTGGCATTTATAACCAGGCAGAGTCTGGGCATAGAAAACCGGAGACGCAGCGCCGAAAAGGAGCTTCGGCAAAGCCGGGAAAAATACAAAACCCTGGTCCAGGCTTCCACCGAAGGAACCCTGATGATGGTGGATCAAAGCTTTGCCTTTTCAAACCTCAAATTCAGCAGGCTTTCGGGATACGACCCTACGGAGATAAGAGAGATGGATTTCGAGAGCCTTTTCGACCTGAAGTGGTCCACCCTCGTGTCTTCCTTTAAGGACCCGAAAAAATCCATCTCCAGCGAAATCAGTCTGAAATGCAAGGACGGAAGCACCAAAGAAGTGGTCATTTCTGCTTCCAGGGTAAACCATGCAGAACAGACCACCTATATTCTGATCATTAAGGAGCTTAGTTCGCAAGTGCAATACCAGAGGGAGGGAAAGTTGCTCTCCAGGGAATTGCAAAACTCACTGCAACTGATGAACCAGCCCCTGATATCACTGGCCCGGGACATACTGAGATGCCCGGCCAGCACCACAGTACGGGAGGCTGCCAGGATCATGACCCGGAAAAAAAGGAATGTTCTTTTTATCTCTCAGGATAATGAAATCATCGGACTGATCACCAACAATGATTTAAACAGAAGGGTGCTGGCTGCCGGCCTTGATCCTGAAACCAGGGTGATTGAAATCATGACCTCTCCCATTGCCAAACTGCCTGAAAAAGCCCTGATCTACGAAGGCTTACTTCACATGAAGCGGGAACGCATATCCCACATTGCCCTGCCCGACAAAGATCGAAAAATCGCGCTGGTAGTGGGCTACGAAGAGATACTCCGGATGCAACAGAACCTGCTTGGCTTTATGATCAGCGAGATTGAAAGTGCCGAAGAGGTGAGTCAGATCACCCGCATCTACCAGCGCTTACCTGTTCTGATTCAAGCGCTTATCGAAAGTGGCAGCAATACATCGAACCTCACAGAGATCATCAGTTCCGTGGGAGATGCCATTCACAAACGCCTGATCGAAATTGCCCTGGAAGATCTGGGACCTGCTCCCAGGAACTTTGCCTTTATGGTCATGGGAAGCCAGGCCCGGGGTGAGCAAACCCTGGCCACGGACCAGGATAATGCCATAGTGATTGACAATGATCCCGGAAAGTTGAGTAAAGAGGATCAGGCTTTCTTTCTCGAATTGGGAAAAAAACTAAATAAGGACCTGAATACGGTGGGGTACAAATTCTGTCCGGGAGAGATCATGGCCGGAAATCCAAAGTGGAACCAGGACCTCAACACCTGGCAGTCCTACTTCAGCAAATGGATCCAGAGCAGTGAACCGAAAGACATCCTGGACCTGGCCATATTCTTAGATTTCCGTGGTATATATGGGGATCTGAGCCTCATTGAAAAACTTCGCGATCATGTGAATCGTTCCGCTGAAGGTAAATCCATATTCTTCTACCACATGGCCCAACCGATTCTGAAAATGAAAGCCCTGCCCAATCTGCCGGGAAACCTGAAAGCAGCTTCACAATCAGATACCCAGGTGGATATCAAAATGGCCCTGATACTGGTCACATCTTTCATCCGGCTGTATGCCATTCGCGAAAAACTGGTATCGAACAATAGTATGGAACGTGCCGAGGAATTGCACAAAAGGAGTGTAATTAGTGCCTCCACCCTGGAAGAATTAAGCGAAACTTTTGATTTTCTTACTTATCTAAGGATCAAAAATCAGGCATATAGTATATCCCGAAATGAAGCTCCAGGGAACACATTCAGATTGGGCCAATTATCACATATCGAAGCCCTCACCCTGAAGAAAATCCACACAGATATTGCCAGCCTTCAAACCCTTCTGGGCAGCGTATACAGCAGAGCAGATTAAAGTGATAAGGAAAGGGAATCGGGCAAATTTGTTCTGCTTAGATCATCAATCAGGAAGCTTGGATTATACCCTGGATTGATGCATTGAACCGGCACCTTGGAATGGGCAATCACTTCGAGTGTAGTTGATCCTATTTTTGACCTGCGACTGTCATTCTCCAGTCTTGTCATCATCAAGATCACTGCCGAATCAATCCTGTTGGAAAAAGCAAGGATCTCCTCGGGGACAGAATTATGTGCAAATAGAAGATGAGAATTGCATTTGATCTGATGCGCTCTTAAAAATTGCCTTATTTCTTTTAGCCGGGCTCTATAATGGGGCTCAAAACTGGCCATCTCTTTTGCAATTACACTGATTAAAATAACTCCTGCATGCAATAGTCGTGCAGTATCAATCGCGCATGCTACCATGTAATCAACGGGCTTGGATAAATCAAGAGAAACAACCAAATAATTATTTTCGGCAAATCTGTTTTCGCTTACTGTGATCACAGGCAATTGGGCATGTGTCAGAATATATTTTGTGTTTGAACCAATTTTTCTATTTTTTAAACCCCGGGAATTTGATCGACCCATAATGATGAGTTGGGCATTGAGGTCTGAGGCCTTTTCAAGGATCTTTTGATCTACTTTCCCAGAAGTAATGATCAGTTCAAAAGCAGTGCTGTCCTCTGATTTCAAAACAGAATGGACCCTTTCAGATAGCTTATATTCAGCATCTCGTCGCATCTTTCGCTTGATCTCATTATTTGCCAGGCTGTTGGTCATTAATCCGTATTCTTGCATTACATACATGCAAGAAATCATGTCCCTGGACTTAGCGGCAATTTTCCTGGCATAGTGCAATGCAGCATCAGAATGGGGACTAAAATCTATAGGCACCAGGATTCTTCTTCTGGTCATTGGGATAGAGTTTACAATTGAGACTAGATACTTGTGAATGGTCACATGCAGACTTCAGCAGACTCTTTATCGTGATACAGAACGATATCGTATATTTATACCAACAATCAACAAAAATGGGCTTTGGAAAATTCAAAAACGCTTATCTCAGAGGACTTCCTTGATTCTTTAATGAAAAATGCACCTCTTGGAATCATATCTGTCAATGAAACAGGCATGATTTCCAAAGTGAATCGATTGGCTAAAGTTTTACTTCAGGTAAATCCAATAAATAAAAAGCTAATTGGGCAGAGCTTATTGGATTGTGTCCTCCATATCCCATTGCTTCATGAGAAGCTTAGCCGATTTCTCGAAAATAACAGGAAATCATTTAATACTGAATTAATCAATATAAATGACAGATACATTACTGTCAAGGGGGTCAGTATTAAGAGTGGATTCATATGTATTATTAATGATGTTACCAGGCTGAAGGAGATGGAGACTGGGTCTATCCAATCCATCATTGCTGGTCAGGAAAATGAGCGAAGGAGGATAGGCCGGGAAATACATGATGGCATAGGACCTTTACTCTCATATTCCAAGCTTGAGTTAGATGCATTCCTGGACGAATACGTGGAACAGAATAAGGATATACCTGACGAGAAGCTGATGAATATTCGCAGTACACTTGACACCATCACAAATGATCTTCGCAACCTCTCTCACCATTTGGTACCCCGACTCCTGGAAGAATTCGGATTATTTTCTGCATTTAATAGCCTGACCACAAGGTTGAATAATTCAATGAAATCGAAGGTCGAATTCTACTGCAATTTTAATTCCCAGACAAGGTTTGATAAGGACCTGGAGCTTAATCTTTATCGCTGCGGACAAGAACTTGTGAATAACACAGTGAAACATGCCAAGGCATCAGAAATATTGGTTCAGGTCATTAAACATGAACATAGCATTGTACTTATGGTGGAGGATGATGGAGTTGGATTTGAACAGAATGCAAAAAATATGGATAATTATGGAATCGGATTAACAAATATCCAAACCAGGGTAAGGACATTAAACGGAGAGTTTATCATTGAATCACTTGAAAATAGGGGAACGACCGCAAGCATAGAGATTCCGCTTAAATAGGGTTGAAAATACAGATATCATGGATAAAATACGGGTGTTATTAGCTGATGATCATAAAATTTTCAGGGATGGAGTTAGATCAATTTTGGAAAAAGAGAGGGATATGTTGGTGGTGGATGATGCTGCCAATGGAATTGAGGTATTAGAAAAAATTGAGAAGCTGGAGGTAGATGTGCTTGTGCTTGATATCGATATTGGTAAGCCGAATGGCATTGAGATCACCGAGATGGTCAGTAGAAATCATCCGGAAGTAAAAATCCTGATTTTGTCCATGATGGGTTTACATGACTTTGTTATACAAGCGCTTGAAAAGGGAGCCATTGGATTCTTACTGAAGAATACCGGCAAGGATGAGGTTCTGACTGCAATTCGCAGCGTCTCCAAAGGAGATAGCTATTTCAGTAGAGAAGTTTCAGCAGTTTTAATTGAGCAGTTGCACAGACCCGCATCTTCCAGAAAAAAAAATGCAGATATCCCCATCTCACCCAGAGAAATTGAAGTGCTTAAACTAATAGCTCAAGAGTATTCAAATTCAGAGATTGCCGAGAAACTTTTTATTAGCATCCGAACTGTGGATACCCATAGGAGAAACCTTCTTGAGAAACTGGGTGCTAAAAATACCGCTGGTTTGGTAAAATTTGCCATCCAGAAGGGCCTGGTCGATGAGGCATAAAACTTCCTTAATGGTCATTGTAAAACCAATGAATTGCATCTTCATAATTTGTAAAGGTCTGCACATCAACCCCCTTACTTTTGGAGCAAAGCTCCATGAAATACGCTTTCTCAAAATTCACACCCGGTAATGCAAGCAGCGCAATTTTATCTCTATGTGAATCCGGATCATTGATGAGTACATTTGCCAGAGAAAAAATTTCCGCGGTTGAAAGAACCCATTGAGTGCGTCGAAAATCCAGAAGTATATCATAATCAGCCGGAGGATGCTTCACACCTGCTACTTCCCGGAGTCTCTTTTTGCTTTCCTCAAATTCAACGCTTCCATCATCAGCCACAGAGAGATAATCAATAGAGCGAATAATTCTAATTTTTATATCCATTTCAGCAAGTTATTACTCTTTTAAACCAATTAAAAATTTTACTGCTTCCTAGTTGTAACTATAGCTTTATTTTTCCAAGTCCAGGATGGACAGAGGGGTAGAGTATCCCTTGCTCCAATCGGAATAAATCGGAGAAGGGGTCCTCCAGCAAATCCAGGTGACCATCTAAATCGGCGCATACAATATTGGGTCGGCTGAGCGTAAAATGAAGTCCAGCCGAGATGCCCAGGGCGCATTCATCAATGCAACCCACCATTACTTCGACTCCGGCTGCTTTTGCTACCGAATTGATGTGCTGAGATTCCAGTATTCCACCCACTTTCATAATCTTGATGTTGACCATGTCTATTAAATTGTTGCTCGTCAGGCGGAATGCATCTTTTAAGGTTTTGAGGCTTTCATCGGCCATAACCCGAATATCATTATTCTGGCTTACCTCTCCCAATCTTTCTTCCTTTTTTTGACTGGTGGGCTGTTCAAATATTTCGATGTTTGCACTTTTTGTTTTGCTGATGAATTTGAAAGATTCTTCAGTGGTATACCCCTGATTGGCATCAAAACGAAGGAGAAAATCACCTCCAAGTTTTTCACGCAACTTCAGAATTTTTTCAATATCCTCAGATAAATTCAATCCCCCTTTCAATTTGAGAATTGAAAACCCTTTCTTCAGGAAGTTTTTTGCCGTTTCAAGGGTTTCGTCAAGGGGTAAAATCCCAATGGTAATGCTTGTGGGTATTTCATTTCGGTAAGCTCCCAGTAACTGGTAGAGGGGAATTTTGGCTTTTCGGGCCAGGAGATCATGTAATGCCATGTCGACCATGGCCAGGGTAGATGAAGCACCTGGCAACAACTGTTTGATCAGATCCGTAAACTTGGCGGTTTGAAATGGAGATTGTTCTTTTAGGAGACTTATGACTACGTTCTCAATATTGCGAATCACCTCTTCGGGAGTCTCACCTGTAACCTCTTTGTCAGGAGCGGCACAGCCCCATCCAGTGAGTCCTGTCCCGGTATCCAGCTTCAGTATAATATTTGATGTATGACTTACCGTTTCATAAGCAATGGTATAAGGAATAGCCAGGGGCATATCCAGCCTGAAATACTCTATGGCCTTTATTTTCATTCTAATACCTGTTTTGAAAAAGTTTATCAGATGGAGTGTTTTTGATGGTCTCCACAAAATCGGCCATTTTTCGGATCATAATTTCCCACATCTTATGCCCCTTCTCGGCACTGGCTAAAGTTGCATTCCCCATCACTCCCGATTTCGTCAATGTTTTTGTATGCACATACCAACTCACCCCACGTTCAGAGGTGAAATCCAGGTATTCATTATCCAGGTCAAGGGTGTCATCTACGGCCTTGTCCATATCTACCAGTTCAGGTCTTATGGCCAGGCTTGTGCTTGTTTCAATTTCTCCTGCATGGATGTCATTGCGGGTCTCGATCAAACCATACAAATCCACGTCACTGGTTTCACCGGTTTCTACACAAACGAATATTTTGGCATCACGGTTGATCATCTGGGCTGCATAATTCAGGGTTGGAGCATTATCGCCGTGGCCATTTAGGATGACCAGTTTCTTGATGCCATTTTGTGCAAGACTCATGCCGATATCGTATATAAGAGCCGACAAGGCATTGTTGGTCACACAGATTGTTCCTTTAAACTGACTGTGGTGATAGGAGACACCGTAAGGGAGAGGTGGCAATACAAATGGTTTGGGATCCTGACAGGCTTCAGCTACTTTACGGGCCATATAGTCTGCATCAAAATAATCCACATCCAGAGGCAGGTGCGGACCATGCTGTTCTATGGCTCCACAGGGCAGAATGGCCGTATCCACAATTTTCAATCGCTCTGTAATTTCAGGCCACTTAAGCGTGGCCCACATGTATTCAGGATACTCAACTTTGTCTTTCATCCCATCTATATTTTGCTTCATTTAAAAATTCTTCATCCACTTTTACGTCGATCCAACGCTTGTTCTCTCTCTTTACAGCTCCATCAGCATATTGAGAAAGGATATTAAACAAAGGTTTGCGAATATACTTAGGCAAATCCTCCAGATTACTCCTTTCTTTATCGAAGCGGAGTTTGGTAATTTCTGCATGTTCCCTGGCGATCTTTTCAGTGAGTCCATTTCGTTGAATCAGATTTTTCCTCAGCATCAGGTAATATAGATGTGAGGCGTCGCTTCCGATCTGTTTTACCGAATGTGATTCAAGTGCTTTTAATCCCTGCGCAATCTGGACCTCACTGTACCCACATCTTTCAGGATTCTCATCAAGGGCTTTTAGCATCCCGACGATCCTTCGACACTTCTCACACTTTCCACATGGATACATTCTTCCATTTACTTCATGGGCTGCATGACATGAAACCTGGTGCTTTTGAAGATCGGGATAGCGCTTAATAAGAACTTTCATAATAAGCAGTTCCGACATACTCCGAAGAATGGAGAACTGATTGATTCTCCACCCCTTGTTCCTGTAATACCGGGTCATGGCGTTGTCGAAATATTTACTCTGATCGTAAAGGCCATTGTAGTGTGTGATGCCCTGCAAGTTGCTTGTTAGGGTGGTATCGTATTCATCCCCTATAAGGATATTTCCGATCCCCTTTTTACGGGCCACGGGAAGCACACCAAACAAAAATACCGCCACAGTCCAGAGCCTAATCGGATAGATATCAGATCTGATAGAGGCGAAATTTTCTTTGATAAAAGGCAATTGCTTAAGCATCCAGTTGAACAGTCGGTCGCTGTTGCACCATGGCTTCCTGGTATTTGGTTCGTTTTCATGGAAGAACCTGTGCGCATTGACGGCAGTAAACCAATGCCTTCCCGCTTCGTTGATGAAAATCGGGTAAGGCTCCCCGAACTCTTTAACCAATCCATAAGTCAACAGGCTATCCTTTCCTCCACTGCTCAGAATGGCATATTTGGCCGGATCCGTTTCATCGATTTCACGGCCCAGTTTCATTTGCTGGTATTGGGTGTTGAGAAAGTGGATCTGAGCCTGGGTGTAGCGGTCTTTTTTTTCCGGCTTCAACTCATCAAAAGGAGGCTTCAGAAATTCATTTTTAACCAGGAGCTTGTTGGTTAAAATTTCCCGTGATGTGTTTTCCATCATATCTTTAATGAACTTCTGATCGCTCAGGTCAAAGAGTCCATCGAATTCAATTATTTCAAAAAAGAGCCCATAATTCAGGGCTGCCTGAGCCAGCATCATGGAGGCCAGATTTACATCGGCCGGCCGCAAACGATCAAAATACGGCTGCTCATAGGAGTAGATCAATTCAAAGGAGCTTACTTCACCGGCAAATCCTTCTACCTGATAAAGCGCTTTCACCTTTTTTGGCTCAATATGAATATTCTTTATGGTAAGCTTCCTTAGTACTTTGAATGAATCCAGCGTAATCATTTCAAATAAGATTTCAATACTCCCACGAGATCATCAGCTCCAAAAAGTAATACATCAAATGCTGGAAGTCCGGTCTCCAGGGTAATATCTTTACAAGCAGGTAATACCTCTTCTTCTGTCATCTCTTCATGATTCACCGTGATGGCAATGACCTTTTTACCGGAAATGGTTTCAATGGCATGAATCTGCTCTTTGAGCGAATGTAAGGGGTAGCCCGGGAATCCATCGTATTCTTTTCTTTTAGGAGCATGCTGAAGAACCACATAATCGGGCCTTCCGGCAGCCAGGATCTCAAACCCTCCGGGATAAGCAGGATTCATCAAACTACCCTGACCTTCGATAACAATGAGATCTGGCGATTCATTCTTCCATGCTTCATGTACGGCATGTTCGATCTCACCGGAGACAAAATCATTGATGCAGCTATCCATGATCATGGAATATTTTGCCCCCTGCATCCAGGCAGTTTGTCCGGTGCCTGCTATTTCGGCTTTTAAGCCTGCCTTCCTGAATGCGTGAACAATAATCCAGGCGCTTGTTCTTTTACCGATGGCCGAATCGGTTCCCAGGAGGGCAATTTTCAAACAGTCGACCTCCTCAATTTTGCCGGAAAAAAAATGCAGCTCATGGCGGTCAGGCGTTCTGCGAACATCCCTCACCCTGCAGTTGAATCTTTTTGCAATGGCCATCAGCTTGGCATCCTTGTATAAAAAATCATGAAGACCACTGTCTACATTCATTCCCAGCTCCAGTGCTGCCATGATCGTCTTTTTGCCTTCAGCCGGAAGACGGCCCCCATCGGTCGCAAGACCAACAACCAGGGTAGTGGGCTTGTTTTCAGAGCCGAGCCTTTCCAGGGCTTCCTCCAGGTTCTTAAAAATGGGAATGTTTAACATTTTACTGTCCAGCACCATCCCTGCATCCCGACCTGCATATTTTTGATCGATCACCCCCACAACTTCGTACCTTTCGGTAAACCTCACTAAGCCGTGAGCTGTTTTCCCATATGGCGTATTAAATGCCCCATCGGCATACACCAGAGCCTTGCCATCAATAGTTTGTTTCATTCAATAAAAAATTGATACCTGTTTTTAATACTTTCCGGTCAAAATTGCGACATACCTGTCATTGATCATTTCACTCTTTTCGTGTACCTCAAGCAGAGCAATCAGGCCTGATGTGGATGCCGGCAATATCCTGTAGCCCTCTTTTTTATGCAAAAAAGTGCTCATCTCCTTCATCTTTCTATCACTGATGTGATGGGCCTCCCCACCTGATTCTCTCAGGGCATAAAGTGCCTCATTTCCATCAAAACTATGCCAGTTAATCAGCGGTTCATTAATGGCCGTCTCCCTGACCAGTTTTGGATCAATATCTTCACAGGTATCGAGTCCGGATTTGAAAGAGGAGATAATCGGATTTTTATAGGCCGCCGAGCCCGCGATAAATATTGGAATCCGTGAGGTCCTGCCACGCTTATACAAGCGCACAAAACCCCGGTAAATTCCTGCCAGAAGTGTGCCGTTGGAAACCGGTGCCGCAATGTATTTAGGTGCATCGCGTAACTGGTCATAAATCTCCTCTGCAATTTCGGCATAAGCGGCAATTTGCAAATGCGTATTGGCACCGCCGGGATTGGCATCATACCAGCCGTTCTTTTTTGCCAGGATGCTCGATTCCTTCACTGCATCCTCATAGGTGCCAGGAAGCTTTATGATCTCTGCATCAAAGTTTAACATCTCACTGGTACGCTCGGTGTGGTAGGTTTCAGGAATAAAAATCTTGCATGAAATACCTGCCAGGTAGGCCGCATAGGCAATAGCCACACCATAATTTCCACAGGTTGCCAGTGAAATGACCTTAAAGTTTCTTCGAAATGCATCCTGAACCTGGGCAAAAGCGATTCGGTCCTTTTGTGTACCTGAAGGGTTCTCTCCTTCATACTTAATATAGAGTTGCCGGATGTTCAGTTCCCTTTCAAGATTGCGTGCCCTTTTAAGTGAAGTATCACCCACCTCAAGGTTAATGATGTCCTCAAATGATTCAATCCGGTCAATAATTGACAAGCTGTCATCCTGAACCATGTCGCTGAGAATCTTGACTTCCTTACTAATTTTAATTTCAGCTGATTTAACGCCATCTAAAAGGTTCATTTGATCTTTTTTATCCCGATCGGGTTATTTATCAGTTTAGACCTTTATAAACAAAATAGTCACTTCCTTAGGCTGCATCCTGCAGACTCAGTATCTGGCCCATTTTGGTCCGTGCCCTCAATAACCGCATTTTTACAGCACTGGCAGAAAGATCGAATTCATCCTGAAGGTCTTTTACCGAGTAATTCTGACGATACTTTAAAACCAGAATTTGCCTCTCCTCTTCCGATAACATCATCAGGTATTCATCGAGGTTTGATTCCAATGCCTCCCATTTTAACCTTGCTTTATAATCTTCTTCATCCATCCACTCAGCCAGCATTTGCTGCGCTGCCACAATATCTTCATAATATTGTTTCCTTTTCTTTTTGGTCTGAGTGATGCAATAATTGGTAGCAATGGAATACAACCAGGTTGAGAATTTCGAGTTTCCCCCAAAGGAGCTCACATTACAGATAGCCTTCACCAATATTTCCTGGGTCATATCAAACGCATCATCTCCATTGCGCGAAAAAGAAAAGCACTTAGAATAGACTTTTGAATAATATCGATTGTATAAAATTCCAAAGCAGCTGTTATCTCCTTTCAGGAATTCATCAATAAGTTGTTCATCGCTTAATCCTTTATACCTCAAATTTTTCATCTTAGTAAATTTCATTTTTATTTGAAATAAATGTATTGAGAGTCTGGGCCTTACACCAGAGTGAATAAGCGTAATTTTATTCTGAAGTTTTCCATGATTAGCAGGTAATTCCGGGAGAATCCCACCCTAGGTATTTCACCTATGCTTCTTTACATCCATGCACTTTTTTTGTGACCTTTTTTGAATCGCGAGTCTCAATATCAAACGATTGAAATTCTGATTTCAAAAACCAATCTTTGCCCGGTAGTATGAAATGCGGAAATTATCTCCGTTTAATGAAAGCTGGAGATCGAATGTAACAGTAGACACCCGCATGAACTTACCGGGCATCTTTTTATAATCTATAAAAAAAAGGGCGTACATGAAATTAGGTGAATTTTTACAATCTACCCTGATCGAAACCAAGGACTTCGACGTCACTGTCTACGAAGTTTTCACTATTCTCCTTATTTTCCTTTTTACAGCACTGCTCATGAGGGTGCTAAAAAGGGTGTTCCGTAACCGTGAAAAAAGAAAAGAATTTGATTCTGGAAGAAGTCACGCCATTCTGCAAATCCTCAAATACGTGATATGGCTGGCGGTTATCCTCATATCCTTTGAAACTGTTGGCATCAAGCTAACTTTGCTACTGGCCGGATCAGCTGCACTTCTGGTTGGCCTTGGTTTGGGTTTGCAGCAAATATTCCAGGACATAATGTCGGGTGTAGCCATTCTTTTTGAGGGCAATTTAAAGGTGGGTGATATCGTGGAAATCCAGGATAACCTCATCGGCCGGGTCATTGAAATAGGTCTGAGAACTTCAAAAATTGAAACCCGTGATAATATTATCATGGTTGTTCCAAATTCAAAATTTGTAACTGACATTGTCATCAATTGGAGTCACAATGAGAAGAAGACCCGGTTTCATGTTGATGTGGGGGTGGCCTATGGCTCTGATGTTGAAAAAGTGTCAAAGGTGCTTCTTCAATGTGCTTTGGCTCAAGATAAAATATTACCCTCTCCAAATCCCTTTGTCCGCTTCAATGATTTCGGTGATTCCTCTCTTGATTTTCAACTATTTTTCTGGACCACCGAAACCTTCAGTGTTGAATTTATTAAGAGTGAAATTCGCTTTAATATCGATGCGGCATTCAGGAAAAACGGCATTCATATCCCCTTTCCCCAGCGGGACGTATATGTCAAATCGATGGATCCAAAATGAGCCTAGGTATTGTTTGCAATTCCCCGCAATAACCTGCCCAGAATATCTGCTCCCGTAATAATTTGTTTATTCTGGCTCCAGAGCAAAATAATATCCCTGTCAATCACATCATCATCCTTCGACTCGGGTTGTAAATCAAGCAATTGTAGCAACTCACCAAGCTTCCTGGTGCTGTCTTTCACCACAATGGGCTCGTGACAATAATCTTCAGGGTCAGTCTCCGGGAGCTCAAAAATAGCAGCCCTGAGAAAGCCATCTGCATCCATGACCCAGGAAGGATTGTTATCCTCATCTGTAAAAACAATCCATTTCTCACCTGATTTATTGATACTCAATAGAAAAGCATTGTCCTTCTCACTGGACCAATCAGGGAAAACAGGTTTCCCTTTTCGATGTTCCAGTGCGATGATGCTATCTGGATTCAACACCTCCCCTTCCTGATCCGCTGCAATATCATCGATGGTAAGAAAATTGATTGCCCCCGTTCCCTCCACGTAGTCTATCTCATCGGCATCTTCGTCATGGATGTGTCGATGGATAAGATTTGTCAGGCTTTTTTCCTTGAAGTAATGGATGCTTTCCTGGCCTACCATCCAATTAAGCATCAAAGCCGAAGGTTTGGTAACAGGGTAAAGCAGATACTGATAGAAGATCAATACAGGAGATAGCCGTGAAGCCATTTTCAGGGCATGTCTTGAAAAATAAGCCTGGGGGATGATCTCTCCCAAAAAAGTGATGACAATCGTAGAGAATAAGAACGCCGATAAGCCAGCCATGACTGAATTCGAAATCAGCGTCAGCAACACATTGATCCCCACATTTCCCCAAAGAATGGTGGCTAAGAGAAAATTTGAATCTTCTCTCAGCTTTAACACCTTTATTGCTGCCTTGTTTTTGTTGCCGGCCTCAATCTCAAGCCGTAACCTGGGAACACTGAAAAAAGCCAGGTTCAATCCAGAAAACATGGCAGATTGGGTAATGCAAAAACCTATTCCTAACCAGAGAAGAAGGTTTGTGTCTGAAGTAGGTTCCATCAGCAGGGCTTACAAGCAAGCCATCTCGTCGTTATCGAAATTTCTATTGTAATAACTCATATAATCGACCTTGTTCTCCAACGCATCCAGAACTGCATTGCTGAAATTCACCTTTTCGAAAATCTGTGCACTACCCAGGCCGCCGGGGCTAAATACATTGATTTCCATCAGTTTATCACCAACAATGTCCAGACCCACCAAAAACATGCCATCCTGAACGAGTTTTGGCCGAACAATCTCCGCCAGTTGCAGGTGCTGGTCTGTAATTACCGCCTGCCGCATTTTTCCACCAGCATGGATATTGCTCCTCATATCATCGCCCGTTCTGACTCTTCTGAATGCTGCATATTTCCCTTTATATCGCATGGGTCTTCCATTCATCATAAACAACCTGGTATCCCCCTCATGAGCAGCTGGTAAGTATTCCTGTGCAATGATATAACCGTCTCTTTGAAGTGCTTCAACGATCTGATTAAGGTTGGATTTATCCTCCGGTTTGACCAGAAAAACACCGGATCCTCCAGACCCTTGAAGTGGCTTTAACACAATATGGCCTCCATGCTCACTGGCGAAGTGCTTGATATCGCTCAGGTTACGGGTGATCATGGTTCGGGGGCGAACCTGTTCCGGAAAGAGCTGAAAATAGCTTTTGTTAAGTGCTTTGGACAAGCCGTTGGGATCGTTTAAAACAATTACTCCATGCCGCATGGCAATCCGGCCAAAATTAATTCCTGCTGTTGCGGCCCAGGAACGGGATCCAATCTCATTGGCCGGATCACTCCTGAGCATCAGAATATCCAGGTCATCCACTGTGATGCGTTCCATCACCCTGGTTTTGCTCTGAAGGGCCTTTAAATATGTTTCCGTGGTCTTATAAGTTTTCTTAACTACAGAGTAAGCTCTGGCCCTGATATTTTCATCCGGATCATAGGCAAAATCACCCAGACCGATGACCCAGACTTCATGTCCCCGGTTCGTTGCCCACATACCCAAACGGGTTGTGGTATAACCGCTCTGTTCTGTCATTACATCATTTACTACAAATCCTATTTTCATAATTCACTGTTTTATATAAGGTTAAATATAAGCTTTCCATTCCTTAATTCCTCAAGCCTTGAAAGGGACTGTGGCTCGTTCAGGTATTTTGGAGAGAGAAGAGCAGGCTTTAACACCTTGCGGTATTGAAGCTCATTGATCAGGGGGATGTTTTTTATGGATATCTTTCCCACAAGCAAGGGCTCCAGCTTACCTCCTTCTCTTAGATAATCCAAAAGTCTTATCAGGCCCCTGAGGTATACTGCATCTTTGGTAAATCCACCACTCCTGTATATTCGTGAAGTAATTACATAGGCCGATCTGCTTGCAAATCCATGCCTGTGGTTTAATTCTCTGAATGTTTCGATAAAGCTAGCCCCCTCAATCAGCATCTGGGCAGCGATGACCCGGCCGGCCAGCAACCGAAATCTGGGGGGACTCAACCCGCCCACCAGATATTCAGAAAGTACAGCTAGCCCTTCCTGTAATTCATCATATCCGGCTAGTCCGCTATATAGCTGCTGAAGCGGTTGATTCAGACCATTCACATAGGTCAGAACATGTGTGCCTACCTCATGCTGGATCAAAGCTTCTACCCTGGATTCAGGAACTTTTAGCCGTTTGCCAATCAAAAGATTTCCGGACGAAACCATTAAACCGGTAATGTCATCGCGGACAATTACCTTAGATGCTATTTCCGGATAAACTTCTGAAAATCTGGATATTTCCTGCCTGGCCCGCTCAGCAAAGTAGTTGGCATTAACCTGTTTACTACCTCGAATTTCTCGGCTGCGGGGAGATAGTGTATCCAGGATTCCTTTTGACAAGGTGATAAGCCTTTCATCCATTTCCCCAAAAAGCTGCATGCTTCCATAGAAAAAATTGCGCGTGTTTCGATCCCTTAGCATGGAAAATTTCTTCTCCAGCTCAACCAGTTTTTCATGGAATACAGCTGATAGTGTGGGGTCCTCAATCCGGTCAAATGGAATTTTATAGAGCTGCCGTTTAAGCACCGAGGGGTCAAAATTTATCGGTCTATAATTGAACACCGGCTCTCGCGTAAATCGACTCTCATTGAATTTACTCCAGGACTGCTCGATATTGACAGGTGTAACCATCATCAGGAAGTCAAATTGATTGCTGATTTCAGCCAGCTTCCGATCCACCTCCCAAACTGCATTCACTACTGCGCGTCGTCCAAGGGATTGATAGTTTTCTGGATTGGCTTTGGTGCGTTTCTGCGAAAAAGAGTAAGCACCCTGTTTTAGAGCCACGGATACGCCTCTGTGTATTCTTTTTAGAACAACTGGAAATACTTCCTTTGAATCCGGATCTCGATAAATGGGAGAAACCTCAAGTCCCACTGCATAACAATTGTTTTTCAATACGTCACCCGGTGTCAGTAAGAAGGGCAATTTCTCCGGCCAGGGTCTCTTTGAATAGGTCGTTGAAACAATCCCTCGGTTTTTGGAAACCCTGATCCGTTTTAATGCTTTTCCAATGGATTCGATGGTTTCATCCGGGATGCGATTATCGGGTACCAGGATTCGAAATTCAGGAGCTGTCCTGCTATTGTTTGCATCAATAATGTCAATGGGAGCTACCCGGGCCCAGATTTCAATGATAAGAAAAGCACCAAAGGTGGAGGACAGTGTTTCAACAACCGCTTTCACCAGTGAAGATACGCCCGATTTATACCTGGGTGCAGCTGGGGCCACCAGATACGAGGCCTCTCCTTTGATGAGCTGCTCCGTTCCCTCATCTGCATGAGATTTTGAACGACGGTACACAAACAAAAAGGGTAGATTTCTGTCAATATGCAACCTGCCCTGGCCGGGAAGGGTTCTTCTTACCTGTTTATTCTCACCAAGTCGTTTGGTGATTTCGTAGATAAAATCAGCAGTAATTTCATTTTGAATTGTTACCCTACTTTGACTCATTCATCTTAGAAATTTCATCCATTAGTCCTGGAACAGTATCATTCAGCATATCTGATATGGCTCCAATAAATTCCCAATCTGGCATACCCGACCATTCATCCATGAAAATCTTTTTAAACTCAACTGAAATGCAACATGCAGACTCTTTAAAATTATTGTGAATCCAGGTGGGAAAATAACCTCCCCGAAACTTAACATTTTCCCTCACATCCAATTTCCTCCCCAGGATGTCAGCACCTTTCAAATCATTTATAAACCTATCTACCAAAGGTGCCCAATAATTTCGATCCATGGTCCCTGTACCGATATTTATTTCAGGATTCAATAGGGGATCATCGGGTGGGGCATCCGCTCCTTTGCGACGATGGTTATAACTATGAAAATCAAGAATCACGATTTTCCCGAAGCGTTCAATCAGGCTGGCTAAGGCCCTCATGAATTCTCTCATACGTTTCTGTATACTCTTTCAGTGCATTTTGAGTAACTGCTTCCGGGGGCGCTGCTTTCCATACATTCAGTCCCCATGCATCCGAGGGTGACAGGTAAATGGCCTTCTCGGGGGGGCGGTTGAGATCAAATTCAAATCGGGACATGCGCGCCACGATATGATTTTCAGACATTTTTGCCCAAACGCCGGTAAATGGGTCTTCCTCCCTCAGCCGATCTAGTCTCACTCAATGCGAACAGGCGAAGATGATCCATACTTAACTGGTGTCCATCGTGAATCGCCGTTGTAACGATTGGGGAATTACTTTTTAACTCAATAACGCAAGTCTGGTTCATATTTATTTAGACTGCGTAAAACAGAATGGTCACAATTCGGGGATCCCCTGGCTTCCAAAAGACAACTGCGCTAGTTGAACGATATTTCTGATGGGAAAAAAGCTACCCGATTTTTTTTGTGACCAATGGCTCAAAGTGGGTCTGAAAATATATACTCAATGGGAATTGTATGAAAGAAATTGAAAATATAGAATTGGCGTTTTTAAGCCTGAATGATTATCAGGAACTTAAAGAAGCCATGATTGAATCATACAGTAGTATGCCTAATTCATATTGGAAAGAGCATCACATTAAAGCCTTGATAGAAAGATTTCCAGAGGGCCAGGTGGTTATCAAGGTTAACGGGCAGATTGCAGGTTGCGCACTATCCATCATTGTAGACTATAATAAGTATGACGAGGATCATACCTACAAAGAAATAACCGGGAACTATACTTTTGACACACACAGTGCCGATGGCGATATGCTCTACGGGATTGATGTTTTCATTAAACCAGAATTCAGGGGACTAAGACTAGGGAGAAGACTCTATGATTATAGAAAAGAACTATGTGAAAGGATAAACTTAAAAGGCGTAGCATTTGGAGGCAGAATACCCAATTACCACAAACATTCCAATGAGCTGACCCCCAAAGAATACATCGCAGCTGTCAGGCGGAAAGAGATCACAGACCCTGTACTTAATTTTCAAATATCCAATGATTTTCACCCTTCAAAAATTCTCAAGAATTATCTTGACGGAGATGCGGCCTCCAATGAATATGCAGTACTCCTGGAATGGGACAATATCTACTATGAAAAGAAGAGTAAAAAGGCCAGCATTACAAAAAAACTGATCCGCCTCGGTCTCATCCAGTGGCAGATGCGCCCATACAAGAGCCTGGATGAGTTGTTGCAGCAAGCAGAGTTTTTTGTGGATGCTGTCTCGGGTTACCGTTCGGATTTCGCGCTTTTTCCCGAGTTTTTTAATGCCCCTTTGATGGCCGAAAATAACCACTTGACTGAACCAGAAGCCATCAGGGAGCTTGCCGGATTTACCCGCCAAATCGTCGATAAATTCTCAGAATTGGCCATCTCGTACAACATTAATATTATTTCCGGAAGTATGCCTGAACTTCAAAATGATAACCTTTATAATGTGGGCTACTTATGCAAAAGAGACGGGACAACTGAAAGGTATGAGAAATTGCATGTTACCCCGGATGAAAAAAAAGTATGGGGCATGCAGAAAGGAAAGCAGCTTCAGGTTTTTGATACAGATTGTGGGAAGATTGGAATACTCATATGTTATGATGTGGAATTTCCTGAATTGAGCCGCTTACTGGCCGACGAGGGCATGGACGTGTTATTTGTTCCCTTTCTGACCGACACTCAAAACGGGTACTCCCGGATTAGAAATTGTGCCCAGGCGCGGGCCATTGAAAATGAATGCTATGTAGCTATTGCCGGATGTGTGGGGAACCTTCCCAAAGTTCACAATATGGATATTCAATATGCTCAATCTATGGTCTTTACTCCATGTGATTTCGCATTTCCTGCCAATGGCATAAAAGCCGAAGCTACTCCCAATACCGAAATGATTCTGATCGCAGATTGCGACGTTAGTTTATTAAGAGAACTCAACCAATTTGGAAGCGTAAGGAATTTGAAGGACAGACGCCAGGATATTTATCAATTGCAGAAAACTCCAAAATGAAAAACACATACTTCGATTTAATAGAGCAAACCTATTACTTCCCGCAGGAAGGGTTTGATCTGAGAGATGACAACCTGACTTTCCACGGGGTATCATTGAAACACCTGATCGAGAAGCACGGAACTCCCTTCAGATTTATCTATTTGCCAAAAATTGGAGACCAGATTAAAAAGGCAAGGAATCTGTTCAACAGGGCCATTAAAAACAATGCATATAAGGGAAAATACCATTTTTGCTATTGCACCAAATGTAATCACTTCTTTCATGTGATTAACGAAGCACTGAAACACAAGGTAGATCTTGAAACCTCCTCTTCTTTCGATATTGACCTGATTTTAAATCTGCACAAGAGGAACAAGATTGACAAAGGCAGGCTGATCGTGCACAATGGCTTTAAGACGGAAGAATATCTGAAGAAAATTATACAACTCCAGGAAGAGGGATTCACAAATTCAGTCATCATCCTGGACAGCAAAAATGAACTTGAGCGTCTGCTCCGGATTAAAACCAGTAATCCGCTAAAAGTGGGACTCAGAATGGCCATCAATGAAGAGGCTCAATCTGCCTATTACACTTCACGTCTGGGCATCCCTCCGGATGATATCATCGCTTTATTTAAAAAACACATCAGGGATAATAGCAGGGTGGAGCTAAAGATGCTTCATTTTTTCGTGGATTCGGGCATCAAAGACACGCTCTACTTCTGGGGAGAGTTCCAGAAAGCGCTTAAACTCTATGTGGCACTCAAAAAGGAGAGTGAGAATCTGGAAGCCTTTAATATTGGAGGAGGTTTTCCCATCCGCAATCACCTGGGATTTGAGTACAACTATGAATACATGATCAATGAGATCATCAAAAATATCAAAGAGGCCTGCACCAAAGAGAATGTGAAAGAGCCCGATATTTTTACAGAGTTCGGCCGCTTTACAGTGGGTGAGGCAGGCGCCATCATCTTTGAAGTCCTTGAACAAAAGAAGCAAAATGACACGGAAACCTGGTACATCATCAACAACAGCCTGATGAATACCATCCCCGATGCCTGGTCCATCCATGAGAAATTTATCCTGCTCCCGGTCAACAAATGGGACCATGAGTACGGACGTGCCAACATCGGGGGCATCAGTTGTGATCATTCGGACTATTACAACTCGGAGGACCTCAACCAGGAGATTTTGCTTCCTACATATGACAGCAAGGAAAAAGAACCCCTCTACCTCGGATTCTTTCATACCGGCGCCTACCAGGATTCAATCAGCGGTTACGGAGGTATTAAACACTGCCTTATCCCCTCCCCCAAGCATGTAATCATTGACCGGGATTCCAAAGGGAATATCATTGACCATGTATACCGCGAAGAACAGTCGGTCAAAGAAATGTTCAATATACTTGGATACAATGAATGACGTGAAAACTTTCGGAGGTATCGGGAAGGAGTATGCCGGCCATGATCAATCGCAAATACTCCTGCAATCCATCCCCTATGATGGTACAAGTACATGGGGAAAGGGTGCAGACAGGGGATTTGAGGCCTTCCTTGAAGCCGCCGAAAATATGGAACTGTACGATATCGAAACCGAATCGGAGGTCTACAGGCATGGCATCCACATACTGCCCGGGATCACAGAGAAAACTTCCCCGGAAGCGGTATACTCGGTGGTTCTGGAACAAACCCAAAAGCTCCTTTCCAGGAATAAGTTTCTCACCTTCTTCGGCGGGGAACACTCCATCAGCATTGGCATCATTGAGGCCTACAGGAAAGCCTTTCCTGACCTGACGGTTCTTCAACTGGATGCCCATGCCGATTTAAGGAAACAATATATGAACTCACCCTACAATCACGCCTGTGCCATGCACAGGGCCAGTAAATCGACCAACCTGGTCCAGGTCGGTATCAGAAGCATGGATGTTTGCGAGAAAGAGTACCTGGATCCTCAGAAGTGCTTCTTTGCCCACAATATGCATTCGAACAGATCCTGGGAGGAAGCATCCATTGACTTGATGAGTGAGCATGTATACCTCTCCATAGACCTGGATGTGCTGGATCCCTCTGTGATGCCTTCCACAGGCACACCAGAACCGGGAGGAATGGACTGGTATATGACCCTGGAATACCTTAAGAAAGTGTTCCTGGCCAAAAACATTGTTGGATTTGACATCGTAGAATTTGCGCCCATAAAGGATCTGAAGGCTCCGGATTTCCTGGTGGCCAAACTATACTACAAACTTCTGTCCTATAAATTTCACCTTTGAGCCTACCTGAAATGAAAGAACAACAAGGCAATATCAGCAAGTTTATGCTTGAACATTTCAAGCATTTCAATTCAGCTGCCATGATCGATGCAGCCATAGGGTACGATAAACAGCTTGTACAGGGAAACAAAATGATGATCACCCTTGCCGGGGCCATGAGCACCGCTGAACTCGGGAAATCCCTGGCGGAGATGATCCGGCAGGATAAGGTTCACATCATCTCATGCACCGGGGCCAACCTGGAGGAAGATCTGATGAACCTGGTGGCCCATACTCACTACAAAAGAGTTCCGGAATACCGCGATTTAAGCCCTGAACAGGAGCGGGAGTTGCTGAACCGGGGTCTGAACCGTGTAACCGATACCTGTATCCCTGAAGAGGAAGCCTTCAGGCGCCTTCAGGAACATATTTTTGATATCTGGAAGGAAGCAGAAAGCAGAGGGGAACGGTATTTTCCTCATGAATACATGTACAATATGCTTAATTCGGGCGTGCTGGAACAATACTATGAGATCGATCCACAGGACAGCTGGATGCTGGCCGCCGCTGAGAAAAGCCTCCCCATCGTGGTACCCGGATGGGAAGACTCCACCATGGGTAATATCTTTGCTTCCTATTGCATCAAAGGGGAACTGCAAGCCCAAACTGTAAAATCGGGTATCGAATACATGATGTGGCTGGCCGACTGGTATACCAGGAATACCCGGGAGAAGGGTATCGGATTCTTCCAGATAGGAGGAGGCATAGCAGGAGATTTCCCCATATGTGTGGTTCCCATGCTCTACCAGGACCTGGAGCGGACCAGCACGCCTTTCTGGAGCTACTTCTGCCAGATATCCGATTCAACCACCAGCTACGGCTCCTATTCCGGTGCCGTCCCCAATGAAAAGATCACCTGGGGGAAACTGGATACCGACACCCCTAAGTTCATTGTCGAATCGGATGCCACGATTGTTGCCCCCCTGATTTTCGCTTACCTACTGGACTGGTAGTTTTGCGATTTAAGCTATAGTCAATAATTAGTAAATTGCAGGAACCTAAAGAAATATTATATGGAGAATTTTTTTGACAACCCTACGGTGAAGTATTCCTTTATCATAGTCGGGACATTGCTTGTTGCATTAGTAATCTCTAAAATCCTTAGAATCATTATAAGCAGGTTTATCAAACTTTCTTCCAATAAGCTTAAAGTCGACCATACCCAGTTTAATTTCCTGAAGAATGCAGTTACTTTCTTTGTGTTTCTAGGTGCGATAATCTTCATATTCTATACCATTCCAAAGTTAAAAACCCTCAGTTTAACCCTATTTGCCGGGGCAGGAATCCTGACGGCCGTTGCCCTTTTTGCCTCTCAACAGGCATTTTCCAATATTGTGAGCGGGGTTTTCATTGTCATTTTTAAACCTTTCAGGGTCAATGACCTTGTGGATGTGGGAAATTTGCCCAAAGGCAGGGTTGAGGATATTACACTTCGACATACCGTTATCCGAAGTTTTGAAAACCGCAGGATGATTATTCCTAATTCGGTGATAAGTTCTGAGATTCTGGTTAACTCGAGCATTGTGGATGAAACAATCTGCAATTTTATTGATATGGGAATAAGTTACGACTCGGATATCGATAAGGCCATGCAGATTATGCACGATGAGGGAGTTGCGCACCCAAATTTTATTGATCACAGGTCAGAAGAGGAAATTAAAGAGGGCGTTTTACCAGTCACCACCCGGGTGATGGGCTTTGGTGATTCGTCGGTCAACCTGCGGGCTTTTATTTGGTCAAAGGACCACAGCTCAGGATATGTAATGAAAACGGATCTCCATAAATCCATCAAAGAACAGTTTGATAAGCAGGGTATAGAGATTCCCTTCCCGTATCGCACTATTGTTTATAAGGACAAAGAGAGATAGGAATCCTATCCCTTCCTGGTCTCGGGCACTTTATCCACTTTACAGCTTACAAAATGGTCACATACGCCTCTGCTCCCTTCTTTATGTGACCTTTTCTCTGGAAATAGTCTTAATAACATATGAGCGATATGAATTCAACACCAGTAATTGAAGAATTAACAAGGATATTATCAGTCATTTGGGACTTCCTTTTGGGCATCGTCCCAAAACTCATCCTGGGACTTTTTGTTCTCCTGATAGGGTACATCATTGCACGAATTGTCCAATCCATAGTTACCCGAACTATTGGATATTTGAACAGGACCATAAATAGCAGACTGAAATCCCAGCTTCTACAGGTAAACCTGGACAGTTCAAAAACTTACATAGGGAAAACCTTCTATTGGATTATTATTATAATTTTTGTTTCTCTATTTACCGAGATACTTGGTCTTCCAGTAATTACCTTGTGGCTCAAAGGTTTAAGCGAATATCTGCCTAACATTCTGGCTGCTGTAATAATCATTTTCTCAGGAATTATATTTGGCAGATTGGTATCTGACCTGGTAAGAAACGGAGCATTAAAAGCGGGTATATCCAATAGCAATACACTGAGTAAATTAACCCGCTATGTGATCATGATCATTGCCATTATTATTGCCATTGATCAGATCGGATTTGATATTACATTCCTTACACAACTTATCTATATTCTGCTTGCCACGTTTCTCATAGGAGCTGCTCTGGCTTTTGGTATAGGCGCCAAAACATCAGTGAGTAATATACTGGCTGCCTACTATGTGAATAGAAGCTTCAAGGAGGGAGACATCATCAGGATGGGAAAACATGAAGGAAAAATTATAAAACTTAGCTCCACTTCAATTACCCTTAAAACAGAATTAGGGGAGGTAAACATCCCAGCCAAAGAATTTCATGAAAAGCAATCTATTCTAATCGACAAAGGCTAAATATGGATAGCGACTCAATCATTATTGAACAATTTATATTGAAGTATAGCAAGGAAGCATCAAAGGCTCTGGAAAAATTTGAACCTGACGAATTGCTGCCTTTCTTTGAGAATAGTTCAGTGGCTGTAGTGTTGGCATTGGTTCAAGAGATGAATCCTCAGATAGTGCTTCAGGTATTTAAATTAATGAAAGTAGATAAATCTGTACGGCTTTTTGAGGCCATGAAAATACCCCAGGCGGAGCTGTTCATAAGAATGATGCCTGTTTCTGAGGCAGAACAAGTACTTAGCAGCTTATCTCCGCAAAAGTCACTCCACATAAGACGATTGCTTAAATATCTAAAAACATCTGTGGGCTCATATGTGGATCAAACTGTCTTTACCCTCAATGAAAACCTGATCGTAAAAGAGGCTTTGGCTCAGGCTAAAAGACATAATTCCATCCTTGAACCTGAGCTGTTCGTTTTAAGCCCAGAGAGACAATTAGTAGGAGTAATAAAACTATCCAAACTGATTACTGAATTGCCAAAAAAAGAGATCAGGTCTATCATGGAAACCAACTTAGACACAATTGCTCCAGAAACACCAATTCAGTCTGTATTAAATCACCCTGGGTGGCAAGATCGGTATTTAATGCCTGTTGTTGACACATCGAAAGTATTCCTGGGGGTCATCAATTTAGCAACAGTGCGTAAAATCAAGATCAAATCCGACAAAATTTTGAAAGATCATAGTAAGGATGCCATTGGTGCCCTTGGTGATCTGTACCATATTGGAATAGCCGGCCTTTTAAGAGTTGCAACAGACTTAAAATCTGATACATATAATGGAGAATAGTAAGGAAATTATAATCGAAGATCAAGTCCAGAAGCACTTATTGGAGGCCTATTTTAATAAATTCCCTCTGGATGCTGCGAATACTCTTTCTTCACTCAACATGGAGAAAGCCATTGAATATTTAAAGGGCCAATCCCCTAAAACCGCAGGTCCGATTCTTTCAAGGATGATTCCTGACAAAGCAGCAGTCATATTGGAAAGCCTGGATTCTGATGATTTTAAACAACTCGTTGAGGCTCTCGATGTTTTTTTATCCGCTCGACTTATCGCGCGTTTCAATCCTAAGAATATAAAACATCGTTTGGAAATCTTATCCCCTGGAAAATCCAAGCAAATTAAAGAGCTGATTACATTTCCACCCGAATGTGCAGCTTTTATAATGGATCCCCAGGTGACATCCTTCAAGCATCACACCACGGCTAAAGAGGCCTTAAAGAGGATCCGTAGCCTTAAAGACCGTACCATCTATCAGGTTTGTTTGGTAGATGACGAAGGACATCTCACCAGCATTGTACCCTTACAAAATATTGCCGTATCTGAGCCAGATGAATCGCTGATAAACCTGGTTGATGGGCCCCAGGTAAGTATTAGTGCGTTATCACCACGTGAAGAGGTGATTAAAGTCATTGAAGAGAGTAAACTTATCAACTTGCCCGTTGTAGATACAAACAATTTCTTACTGGGAATGATTCGAAAAGACTCGATCATGAATGCAACCAAACTGGATGCTACTCAAGATTTACAAGCCATGTTTGGTGCAGGTCGTGAAGAGAGAGCCCTTTCAAAGGTTTCACTGGCAGTTCGGAAACGTTTGCCCTGGCTTCAAATTAACCTGGCTACGGCATTCCTTGCTGCATCGGTAGTGGCCATTTTTGAAGACACAATATCCAGAATCACTGTCCTGGCCGTCTTTCTGCCTGTGGTGGCCGGACAATCTGGTAATACAGGTTCTCAGGCTTTGGCTGTAACCATGAGGGGACTGGCATTAAGAGAAATTGGCATCAGCTCCTGGTTCCGTGTGGCCAGAAAAGAGCTCACAGTTGGATTAATAAATGGAGTGGCAGTGGCATTAACCACCTCAGTGATCGTTTTTTTCTGGGCATCTTCTTTTGGGCTGGCTGTGGTGATTGGAATTTCTATGATACTATCCATGACTATTGCAGGTTTCTCAGGAGCTATCATTCCCATGGTTTTGCAATCACTAGGTCAGGATCCGGCTTCTTCTTCATCCATTATACTCACTACGGTAACAGATATTGTGGGCTTTCTAAGCTTCCTGGGCTTAGCTACTGCATTGGCAACCGTCCTGGGGATCGCCTAAAAAAGATCTAATTTCGTTGAAATTCTATACCAATATGAATTGTGGTAGCGTATCTTTACATGTGCTTAATTGAATTATTATGTTTGAAGAACTGGCCAACGAAATCATAAACCAATACAATGATGGCCGCTGGCAAAGTGCGGTTATTATCAGCATTCTGATACTTGCAGGAAGTCTTGTTATACATTTCATATCGTTTAAAATCTTAAAACGCCTCGGTAATAAATCTGATAAACCCTTCTTAAAACTACTTTGGAATAAATTAAGAAAACCTAGCCTGGGTCTTATTCTAACTATAGCCATGGGTGTTATTCTATTTGCATTTGCTCCCGAGAATGAGTTTGTCGAGATAATTATGCATCTCATAAAACTTTTCATCATTTTCTTCATTACCTGGGTAATTATCCGGCTGGTTAGGGTAAGTAGAGAAACTGTATTGGATCGATATGATATTGGGGAAAAAGACAACCTGAAAGCAAGAAGGGTCTATACCCAGTTTAAAATCATTGAGCGGATATTGGTTTTCATAGTGATTGTGATTGCGATTGCAGTTGCACTCTTGACCTTTGAACAGATAAGGAGAATAGGAGTGAGCCTTTTTGCATCTGCAGGTGTGGCTGGCATCATTCTGGGTTTTGCCGCACAAAAAATGATCGGAAATGTCTTGGCCGGATTCCAGATTGCTATTGCCCAACCTATCCGAATCGAGGATGTGGTCATTGTGGAAAAGGAGTGGGGCTGGATCGAGGAAATTACCCTTACCTATGTGGTTGTCAGGATCTGGGATAAACGGCGGTTGATTTTACCCACGACTTACTTCATAGAACAACCTTTTCAGAACTGGACCCGTGTTTCAGCCGATATACTTGGGACCGTATTTCTCTACACAGATTACACAGTCCCTATCGACAAATTGAGGGAGGAACTTACCAGAGTACTAAAATCGGATAAGAATTGGGATGGAAAAGTAAATGTGCTTCAGGTGACAGATTCAACTGAAAAAACAATGGAGATCAGGGCCCTGATGAGTTCGGCCGATTCGCCTTCTGCCTGGGATCTGAGGGTAAAGGTTCGGGAGAAACTAATCGATTTTCTGCAAAAAAATTACCCGGAATCCTTGCCAAAGTCAAGGCTTGATATTGCGCCAAACATAGATAAGCCAGATGTTGGTTAGTTAGGCCAGGATCCCCTAGTTATTTTCTACGCTGTAGATTTTTGAGTCTGGTTCCAATCTTTCTGAGGTCAGTCCCTTTTGATCGTAAGGAATGCTATTCAGAACATAACGCATGGCTTCTTTCCTGGCTTCATCTTTATTGTTTCCCTGCATGATAACCCAGGGCGATTTTAGGGTTCCTGTCCGTTTAAACATTTCCATCTTATAATGCGTGAAATCGTTCCATTTCATTTGAGCCTGCATATCCACCGTGCTGAGTTTCCAACTGATAAGAGGGTTGGTTTTCCTCTCCTCTAATCGTTTGTTTTGTTCATCCTTATGAATAGAGAACCAGAATTTTATAATCTGGCAGCCGTCATCAATCAACATATCCTCAAGCTGGGTTACTTGATTCATAAATAAATTGTATTGATCCTTGTTGCAGAATCCCATAACTGGCTCTACAACTGCCCGGTTGTACCAGCTTCTGTCAAAGAAAACAATTTCACCAGGTTTTGGAAGATGAGAAATATACCTTTGAAAATACCATTGCCCGTTCTCAATATCGGTTGGTTTTCCAAGTGCAATAACCCGGTAAAAGCGGGGATTAATGTATCTGATAAATCGCATGATTGCCCCACCTTTCCCGGCACTGTCCCGTCCCTCAAATATGATTATTAAACGCTTTCTATTTTCAATAATCCATTTTTGCATCCGTACCATTTCAATCTGCAGATTGATGTATTCCGGATCGTTTTCTAAAGAGTGTAATCGCATCTTGAATTTTGACTTTGTTAATCGTATTTAAATTGTACAATTTCACCGAATTCGTTCAGGCGGACGATATAGCTTAACTTCATATTAGTTACCTGCAAACGATAAATAAACCCAGGAATACCAATGGCCTCTATCCTTTCTTTATGATCAGACCAAATCCATTCCCCGAATTCTGAATCCCTTAGATCCTCTTCTCCCGCATAACCAAGACCGGGACTTTAGACTTCAATGAAATCTCATTGCTTAAGCTTTCATGAAATATTGAATCGAGAAAATAGTGTTGCTGTTTTACAACAACTAGTAAATCAGCATTGCACTGTTCAACATATTGATTTACAGATTCAATAATTCTTTTGCCATGCAAGCTTTTAAATTCATGTCGCTTATTTTTTTCGATGGCTTGCATCACCATTCGATACGTATTTGATTGAGTCCATTCCTCCGCCTTTTCCTTCGATGAAATATGAATGAAATGAATGTTAGAATCGAACAACTTTGCATAGTTTGTTACATCGTGTAAGTATTGTTGGTAATTATTCAACTTTTTCAAATCTGTAGCGAACACGATATTTTTGACCGGCCTGTATTCAAAGCCAAATGGCACAACCAGTAGTGACGTCCTGTTTTTTTCAAATACATTGTCCCTAATAATTTTCACCTGCCTTCTATTGAATTCTCTGTTGTCAGATATGGGCAAAACAATTAAATCAACATCATCTTCCTGAGCGATATTTCTAATCTCATCAATAAATACACCATTCACAAACCGGTAATCGAATTTAATCTTCAAATCCGTATCCGTTATTGCATGTTTCTCAAGAAAATATTGATTGAACTTGCTGATGGCATTATATGCTTCAAACCAATTGATCTTCTTTAAGTTTTCATATTTCTCCTGGGTAATATCATTGCCAACTTCCACCCTAAAAGCATTGAGAATAATCAGCTCGGCATTAATAATTCTGGCGAACTTAATTCCAAAAATGTAACCCTCTCTGTAGACAGGATTCTCAAGCTCGAAAGGAAATAAAATCTTTCTCATGACACCACCTTTATTCTTTTAGACACCGTATCTATGAAATGGTCACTTGGGGGGAAATGGGCAAATGAGATAGAATACGAGTTAGGGATGTATTACTTATATCAAAATCCAGTTTTGATTTCAAAAAAAAAAGCATCATCTTGATATTTCTAGACCCTCCAAATCATGAAAAGACCTCTAATTCAACTGCTCGCCCTGATCACTTCAATTCTGACAGGATGGTTCCTGGTGGACTTTCTCACCGTCCATCCCCTTAAAATGACCGCCTATGCTTCATTCACACTGATTGGAGTGGTGGTCCTGATTGGGTTGATATATGCACTTAAAAAGAAGCGCTGCAGATGGGTGGCCATACTTGTGTCTCTCATCGGTTTCATTGGCGGATATTCTGTCAACACCAAAAAATTTCTGGCCCGGGAGGATCCCCGTTTTGTACCCGAACTTACGCGCCAAGCCGGCGATGAAGGGAAGGGCCATACTGCCGTGGTTTATTTCACTCATGGCGAACCAGAAACCTATGATCCCATCGGATGGATCAATCAGTTCAGGGAATTCGATGAACAGGGCATCAAATTCGTGCCATTTGTAGCCAGGCCCATATTCGCATATATGCTCAGGAACAGATACCTTGTAATCGGCAAGAGCAACCACCGCCAGGTTCATCACGAGATGTTTCATTCCCTTGAGAATACCTATCGCTTGGAAGGAGACTCAATAACTCAGTTTTATATCTGCTTCCTGGATGATGAACCCCGTCCCGATGCAGCTGTGATTGAAGCACTCAATGAAGGGGCTGATACCATTATTGTGGTGGATGTCTTCCTAACAATTTCCAACCATACAGCGGAAGGACAACATCTTATTGAGGAGCTTGAAGTGGAAGAAAAACTTGGAATTCCGGTCATTTATACCGAGCCCCTGTGGAGTTCCGAAAAGCTTCGGTCCGTTTTCCTTGAGAAGGTGTATGCAAGATTAGGCTCTACTCCAAAAGAAGAAACGGCCGTTGCCCTTGTGGGACATGGCCAACCCGATGAATGGGATGTGGAATGGGCCACAGAAACAGAACAGGAAATGGCTTTCCGGGAGGAAATTATGAATTTGTTTGTGGAGGATGGATTCAGGCGGGAAAACCTTGGTTCTGCCTGGATGTCATTTAAGGATCCTAAACCGGCATCCTTAATGTCTGATTTTGTGAATAACGGAGCCACGAAGATCTTCTATTTTTCCGCTGCCATCTCGGCTGATGCCATGCACAGCCAGATCGACGTTCCCAGGCTGGTAGAAGAATACGATTATCCGCAAGGGGTTGAGACCATCAACCTGGGTGCCTGGAACAATCACCCTACTGTTATTGCAGCCATCCGGGAACGCATTGATGAAACCATGGATGCACTTTGAAAGTGATTCATCATATCAGTAACGCTGGCAGTAAAAGAAGCATAGGCAATAAGGCTGCATCCCTCCAGAAAATGCGTAAACTTGGTTTCCCTGTGCCGGAAACCTATGTGATTCCCATGAAAGTAAGGGAATCTTTCTCCATTGAAAAAGAAAAAGTCAGGGCACAGATACGAAGAGAGATCCAACCCCTGGCTGAAAAAGACACATCCTGGGCAATCCGATCCTCCGGTGCACTGGAAGATCACCAAAACCATTCCTTTGCAGGGCAATTTGTTACCATTCTGGATGTTAAGGGGACCAATGACATGCTTAATTCCATAGAAAAAGTATGGGACTCGGGCAATAAGGTCCGGGAAGACCTTTACAAGATAGCGTCTTCGGTAGCCATTAAACCAATGGGGATGTCAGTGATCATCCAGGAAATGGTTCAATCTGTCTGGTCGGGGGTGGCTTTCAGTATCAACCCGGTCACAGGCAGGAATGAGTTTGTAATCGAGGCTGTGAAGGGCTGTGGCGCACAACTTGTACAGGATGGGGCGAAACCCTTTCGCTATATCTGGCATCAGGATACCTGGGACTGCGATACCGAACCGGAAGAAGATTTTAAAGAGGTGCTGGATAAGCTGGTAGATGGAATAAAGAAATTGCATAAGGCTTATGGTGGAGCCGTTGATATTGAATGGGCCTTTGACGGGAAAAATTTGTATTACCTCCAATGCCGCGAAGTGAAAGTCAGCGAGTTTCCAACCATTTATTCCAATCATATTTCTCGTGAGGTTCTTCCGGGAATGATCAAACCATTGGTCTGGTCTGTAAACATCCCCCTGGTGAACAGTGCATGGATTCGACTGCTTGAGGGCGTGCTGGGGAGGTTGAATATTGAACCGGAACAACTGAGCAAGTCATTTTACTACCGTGCCTATTTCAATATGGGAACCCTGGGAGCATTGTTCACACGCCTGGGACTCCCAAATGACAGCCTGGAGAGTCTCATGGGACGCAAAAATCCCTCCGGGAAAAGCAGCTTTAGACCAAGCCTTAAAACCATCCGGTATCTGCCTCACATGCTTTTATTCGGGCTGTCCATGTTATTCCTGGAAAGAAAGTTCAAAAAAGAATATGCCCGGATCTCTGCCCGCACAGATCAACTCAACAAAAAAATAAAAAAAATAACGGCAGGGGAATATTATAGCTGCTTCAAAGAAATAAGCAGCATTGCTTCTGCTGCTGCCTTTTACAACATCATCATCCCACTTTCATTCCAGATCAGCAACCGGATATTGCAGAATAAGTTGAAAAAATGCAGGATTCCTTTTGAAAACCTGGATTTCGTAAAGGATTACCCTGAGCTTTTAGCCTATGATCCCAATGAACACTTGTCAAGCCTGAAGCAGCAATGGGTCTCACTCCCGGCGGAGATCCGCGATTCCATTAAAGATATAGATACCCTCAGGTCCTCCAATGCTGATCCTTTGCTGAAGGACATTAATGATAATTTCGGGAAATTAATTACTCAGTTCGGACATTTCAGTGAAAGCGGAAATGATTTTTCTTGTACACCCTGGCGTGAAGATCCTGACTTCGTCTTCAGCCTGGTGCGCCAGCACTATAGCGGTCATGCTTCCAGAGAACAGTCAGTGAATCTTACCTCGGGATCGAAAGGAATACCGAGAAGAGCATATCGAAGGGCCGGCCGTTTCCGTCTTTACCGGGAGATGATCAGCTCAGAATATACAAGAAGCTATGGCCTGTTCAGGGAACTATTCATGATCACGGGTAAATCCTTCAAGGAAAAAGGTTGGTTGAAAGATCCATCAGATGTTTTCTATCTGACCCTGGACCAGCACAAACAGCTAATTGATGGCATCAATCCAGATGAAGCAGGGCACCTCAGACAAGAGGTGGATGAAGTAAAAAAGGAGATGGAGGAGTACAGGGATGTGATCCTTCCTTCATTGATTTATGGGGATACCCCTCCCCCCCTGCCCAGGAAAGATGTAGAAATGCTTGAAGGCATTCCCACATCACCCGGGATATTTGAGGATGAGCTGGTGGTAGTAAGGGGATATGAAGACTTTGGCAAGAATGTGGAAGGAAAGATCCTGGTGATCCCCTACTCTGATGTAGGCTGGACCCCCTTGCTGGTTCGGGCCGGAGCCATTGTATGCGAATCCGGTGGGATGTTGTCCCATGCTTCCATCATTGCCCGGGAACTCTCTATTCCTGCCATTTCTTCAGTGGACCATGCTTGTAATCTTAAGGACGGAACCAAAGCCAGGATCGATGGTTATAATGGATTATTAATCATAAATACTTAAAACAATGGAATCGATTATCCAACTCATATGGCCGATGTATATAGCAGCCGGACTTATAGGTTATCTGTTGGGTTCCCTATCTTTTGCCAGGATAATTACCCTCCTCGTTACTAAATCAAGCCATGTTGAGAAACTGAAGCAGAAAGTACCTGGGACTGACCAATTTTTGGAGGCTAATTCAATATCAGCTACGACAGTGGGTGTAAATCTTGGGAAAAAATATGGTTGTCTGACGTCTCTACTCGACATGCTTAAGATCATTTTGCCAACCATAATTCTAAAATATTATTTCCCAGATCAACCCTACTATCTGTTGACAGCACTGACCGGGATCTTGGGACATGATTATCCTATCTACCACCGTTTCAGGGGCGGAGGAGGAGAATCACTCATCCTTGGTGCCCTTTTGGTAATTAACTGGTTTGGCGTTTTAATCGCCAGCGCAGCTGCTATGCTATTGGGGTATATTGTCGGCAGGGTACTATTCATGCGATATGGGATGTATGTTTTGATGATTTTCTGGTATTGGATCTATTTTCAAGACATATATTATGTGTCATTTATGATCTTGGCCAATCTCATTTTGTGGACTTCGATGATTAACACTTGGATCAGGTCTGGAGCAAAACTAAAGGAACATAATATAAAACTCAAAGAAGAAGACGTATCTGAATTATTTTTGATGGGCAAAGGTATCGGGCGTTTTATTGACAATTACGGTCTCCCTGCTATAATTAAAAAAATATTTAAGGGTAACTCTTAGAATTGACTCTCCCCGCAGCAAGCTGCGGGGAATCATCGATTAATATATTATTTTATTTGTGCTCGCTAACCCCGAAGTAGAACTTCGGGGAACCGAGTTTACGAGCTCAGCGGAGCTAATGCGCGAGCGTAATTCAAACCTCAACATTTCTAAGATTAAATAGCTGCTTCGTTTTTGTGTGGATGAAATGGGAAAGGAGATCATTGAAGAAGAATATATCACCTTTGCTTTTCGCGATAAGGACACGGCCTTTATTGTAAATAATAGACTGCAAAGATCCTATATTCATCCTGGTTCATGACTAATCCCCGACAGAAAGTTCATAGCTTTTAAACTATCATTTTTCAACTTTTATACTGATTGTGCCGGAGATAAGCCTGGCGGCTCCAGAAATATACTGCATATTTTTTATAATGAGAATATTCTCATTACCTTTGTGGGGTAATTAGGCACATGCAAAGAAGAAAACTGGCAAACGCACTTCTAGAAACAAGGGAAATCAATAAAAAACTAAATAATGAAAACTGTAATTACATCCAAAGGAAATAATACGAAAGCCAAGTTTGATCCCAGGTTCGGCCGGGCTGGCTGGTTTTGCTTAATTGATAATGAATCTGGTAAACCCACTTTCATTGAGAATGATCAGGCTGAAGCAACAGGAGGGGCAGGAGTCAAAGTAGCTGAAAAGATGGTTGAAATTGGCGTTAAAAAAGTGATTTCTGGCGATTTTGGACCCAAAGCCAAAGACTTGCTTGACAAATTCAATATTCAAATGGTAATTATTTCAGATGACCAACAATCAATCAAAGAGATAGTTTCAAGAATTAAAAATTAAAAACGGAGGTTATTATGCCAGGATTAGACAGAACAGGACCTGAAGGTAGAGGTTCACGCACCGGAAGGGGATTTGGAAATTGCAATCCAGACTCCCAGAGCAATGAAAAGGATAACACTTCCCAGGATGTCCAGGATGACAGGGGATTCAAAAGGGGATTTGGGAGAGGAAAGGCTCAAGGCAGAAACAGATTCAGAGGGGGTGGACGCGGATTGGGAAGAAACCGTTAATGAAGTTTAGGGCTGATACTATTCTATTTAGTTAAATCAATTATTAACTGTTAACATATGAAGAAATTAATTGCAGTACCATCCAGCAATGGAATGCTGGATGAACATTTTGGCCATTGTCGTCAGTTTGTACTTTTATCGGTTGAAGACGACAAAATTGTATCAGAATCTATAATCGATGCCCCGCCACACGAACCTGGTTTATTGCCAAAATTTCTGGCTGAAAAAGGAGTTACAGATGTAATTGCAGGTGGTATGGGTAACAGGGCCATTCAACTGTTTAACCAACAACAGGTGAATGTATTCGTGGGCGCCCCAAAACAAGCTCCGAAAGAAATTACAATTGGATTTCTGAACGGAAGTCTGGAATTTGCGGCCAATTATTGTGACCACTAAAGAAGCACGTAAGGATACAACTGAAACTGGCAATTGCCAGTGGAAAGGGAGGAACTGGAAAGACGACCGTGGCTGTCAATCTTTTTCATTTCTTATCGAAACACTACTCCCTTAAAACACAGTTGGTCGATTGTGACGTGGAGGAACCCAATGACCTGCTGTTTCTTCATAACTATAAATTGGATTCGGAGGACATTGCCACACAACTGATCCCTGTCATAGACAATGACAAGTGTAGCTATTGCAGGAAATGTGTCAGTTATTGTGAGTTCAATGCCATCGTAGTGATCCCTCCTGTTGCCTTTGCTGAAGTCAACCCAAGCCTTTGTCATTCCTGTGGAGCATGTATTGTGGCATGTGAAGATGGAGCAATCTCTGAAAAGCCGGTGGAGATAGGCCGAATCAGGAGCTATCAAAATGGTCAGGAGGGAGTTCTTACTGAGGGCAGGTTAAAAATCGGTTCTGCCATGCAGACCATGCTAATCAAAGATACAAAACAGCACGCCCGTGAGGATATGGATGTGATAATTTTTGATGCTCCACCAGGAACCAGCTGTCCTGTTGTAGAGACAGTGGCTGATGCAGATTATGTGATCCTGGTAACCGAACCTACGCCTTTTGGTTTGTATGATCTTAAACTTACCGTTGAGATGCTGAGAGAAATTCGGAAGCCCTTCGGTGTGATTGTCAATAAAGCAGGAATAGGCGATCAAAAAGTCCAGGATTTTCTTTCAGAGCAGAAAATTGAATTGCTGGGTGAGATTCCATACAGCAAGACATATGCTTCAAAGTATGCCACAGGTGACATATTAAACAATATCAGCATGGATACTGAAATACAGTACAAATCAATTATTAGGAAACTGATGGCCCGATATACACGAGATGAAGGAGATTACAATTTTAAGCGGTAAGGGAGGCACCGGAAAAACATCCATCACTGCAGCAATTGGGTCCATTGCCAGTGGTGCTGTTTTCTGTGACAATGATGTGGATGCGGCCGACCTGCACCTGATCATGAAACCGACGATCAGGGAAGAGCATATTTATACAGGAGCCTGGACGGCATCCATCGATCAAAGCGGCTGTATTGATTGCGGGATTTGTACTGATCACTGTCGTTTCGATGCAATACACCCCAACAGCCTCGGTAAGCTTGAAATTAATCCATTTAAATGTGAAGGTTGCCGCTTATGTGAGCGGCTCTGTCCTGTTCAGGCAATCTCATCTGTCCAAAGTACCAACAACAGTTGGTTCGTATCAGATACCCGATTCGGCACATTGGTCCACGCAAAAATGGGACCAGGTGAAGAAAATTCCGGAAAATTGGTTTCAGTAGTACGTAAGCGGGCCCGGGAACTGGCCATTGAGGGAGATGCCAGATACTTGATAAATGATGGTCCCCCAGGCATTGGATGTGCAGCCATTTCCTCCCTTTCAGGGACAGACCTGGTCATCATGGTCATTGAATCCACTATATCTGGTTTGCATGATGCCAGGCGCTTGTATGAGCTTATTCATTCATTTTCCATCCCCACCTATGCCCTGCTAAATAAATTCGATATTAATCCAACAAGTACCGCTGAGATTGAAAGATTCCTCAAGGATAAATCTATTCCTCTTATTGGAAAAATTCCATTTGACAAACACATGGTCAATGCCATGGTACAAGGAAAAACCATTGTGGAATACAGCGACAAATTCGAAGCATCCAAAATTATCACTGAGGCGTGGAAAAAACTAGAATCTCACCTTTTGTGATCCATAAAGGAATTCTAAACTGGCCATAAAATAATACAATCCATAAAATGAAGAGAGAAAGAATTTATCCGGAATCAGGTGTCGAGCTAAGTCCATTTATTTCCAGGAACTATGACCGAATTCTGGCCCTTGCATCTATGGGACATTATCCGAAATCCATCATTCGGGCTATTGAGGATATGCAAATCCAAGCCAATGACCACATCCTCGATTTGGGATGTGGAACCGGTTATAATACCAGTCTAATGGCCTCCTATTTAAACGGCACTGGAAGTATCCATGGATTGGACATCTCCGATGAGATGGCCCTTCAGTTTCAATCCCGATTTTCTGATAAAAACCACATCACATTCGAAAATAAACGCATTGATCTTCCCTTTCAGCTGGATAAAAAATTTAACAAAATCTTCATAAGTTTTGTGATCCATGGCTTTCCTCATGATATTCGAAATATTGTGATTGAGAACGCATACAAGCATCTTGAAGAAGGAGGTGCATTTTATATCCTGGATTTCGCTGAATTTGATATGAATTCTATGCCATTCCACCATCGTGCTATCTTCAAGGCGGTCGAATGCAAATATGCTTTCGATTATATTGGGCGTGACTGGAAAGTTATCTTGAAGGACAAAGGATTTACTGAATTCACCGAGCATTTTTATCTGAAAAAGTACATGAGATTACTAAAAGCAGTAAAATAATACCTGATTGTAAAAACCGGACCAAAAGAGCATAGCATTCCGATTGTATGTGGATCGGATTTCAGTACCGAATTCATAATAAATATTGCAATAGACTTTTAGTATTATATTCACTTTTTTATCATTTTTTAATATGCTTGTGCATATTCTACTTATATGGCCATTGGCAAAGCAAACAGTTATATCTTAACATGGATTGAACAATTACAATCCAGTGGCCAGCTCGCAGCAAAGGAGTCATCTGCTTCAAAATCAAAGTTGATAAGGTCAGATAATCCAACGGTTGAAGGAATAAGTCATAAATCCACCCTGAATTGTCTATATTTAGTATTCTGATCCGGCGCTATGAACTATAAAAATAATTCAACGGTGTCTCTGTTCTGCCTGTTGTTATGCTTATGCGGGACAGGTGCCGTTCTGAAAGCCCAGAATCTTCACCTGGTCTGGGCCGATGAGTTTGAGGGAAGCTCCATTGATCCCTCCACCTGGCAATACGAGTCCGGACCCTCCAATGACAATGTTCAATATTATACCGACCGGGTTGAAAATGCGAGCCTGGTCGATGGCAAACTCAGGATCGTCGCACTGAAAGAATCCTACCAGGGTTATGAATATACCTCAGCCCACATCCGGACAGAAAAGGCACGAAGCTGGAGGTACGGAAGGATGGAGGCGAGCATAAAACTGCCCGCTACACCCGGATTTGTTCCCGCATTCTGGATGCTTCCGCTTGATAACCTATATGGCTGGTGGCCTTTCAGCGGTGAAATTGACATCATGGAACACCCCACCAATGAAGTCACCAAAATTTACGGCACCGCGCATACCGGAAACTACAACCTTTTCGAGGGTCCCTTCCCCCCCGGGGCAGCACAGCGGATGTCCCAGATGCCGAGAGTGCATTTCACCTCTATGCCATTGAGTGGACCCCGGAAAGCATCGACTTTTTTGTGGATGATCAAAAGTATTATTCATTTGAAAATGACAATGGATCCTCAGACACCTGGCCCTTCAATCAGCCCTTTTATATGATACTAAACCTTGCCGTCGGGGGAGGATGGGTAGGAACGCCAGACGAATCTACAGTCTTCCCTGCCATCATGGAGGTCGATTATGTAAGGGTATACCAGGATCTGGAAGATTTGGAAATCCATGGCAGCGATTTCATCACATACAATACCGAAAATGTAAGCTATTCCCTCGGGAATATCGAGGGTGCTACTTATCAATGGAGGGTGCCGGGGGGTGCTGAAATCATCTCGGGTCAGGGCAGTTCTGAAATCACCGTGAACTGGGGACTATTTGGCGGAGATATAGAAGCCGTAATGACCACCGGCCAGGGTATATACTTAAAAACCCTGCCTGTAAGAGTATCTCCCAATTATCTAAAAAATATGGGATTTGAAAAGGGCGTAAAGCATTGGCAGAGTGCCACGGGTTACCCCATTAAGGCACAAATCAGGCTGGACAATGAGGAATTTCACGGGGGGGCTCATTCAGTTTCTACCGGCGTAACAGACCCTTCAGGAAATGCCTGGGATGTTCAGCTGTCGCAGGGTAAACTTGCACTTGAGGGTGGAACAAGGTACCACGCCAGCTTTATGGCAAAATCCGGGACAACACAGGACCAAATCAGTGCTGCAGTCATCAATACCTCAAATAATGACCTGGCCGGACAAACAACAATCCAGCCGGGAGAAAACTGGGGATTGTATAAATTTGATTTCACCCCTTCGGCATCCATGACTGCTGCATTCAATGTGGATATGGGTGGGCATACAGGGTCTTACTATCTTGATGATTTTGAGCTGACCACTCCGGAGTTAAGGGATCTGAACCTGGTAAAAAATCCCGATTTCTTTGATGAAAAGGAGGACTGGTCACTGACTACACTCTCTGCAGCATTGGCAGAGGGAACAGTGACGAAAGGAGAATACGCTGTGTCCATCAGCAACGGCGGTTCCAGCGTTTGGGATATTCACCTGGGACAGTCAGATCTACCCGTAGAGAATGGATATGAGTACATGGTCTCATTCGATGCCTACGCCGATGCTCCCAAGCAGATAAGCGCCCTGGTTGGGAAAAATGCTGAACCCTGGACCGTATACAGCGATGAGGAAGCCATCACCCTCTCAACAAGCAAACAGACTTATTCATTTACCTTTGCCATGAACGAACAAAGCGACCCTCAGTCCCGCCTGGGATTTGATATGGGTGGGGATAAGACCAATGTCTATTTCGATAACATCCTTCTCAGGAAAGGTGAAGCCATATCCACAACTTCAAACTTCTCCCAGGGAAGTAACCGATCGTCCACTTTGCTGAGAAATTATCCCAACCCGGTTCAAACAGAAACCTCCTTTTACTATTTCCTTGTGCAGCCGGCACATGTATCCCTTACAATTTTCACCCTCAACGGACAGGAATTAGAAACCGTCGAAAGCGATTTCCGGCAGAAGGGTGAACATGTGGTCCAGTGGGATGCCGGGGACTTGCCTGCGGGGATTTACCTTTACCAACTCTCTGCAGGTGATCGACTTGAAACCCGAAAGCTCATACTTCTTAATCATTAAAACAATGTATGATTTTAAGAAAGAGGTTGCAAAAAAGATCCGTGAGGCAAAGGCATTAAGGGCAAGGATGAAATCCAGCATTAACCTGTAAATCACACTTGCAGCTAGTATTTTTCATAAAGCCCAAAACTATTCGTAGTTTTATTTACTGGAACATATGAAACCATATTTCTGAAAAATACACTTACATACATCACTCTTGTTTTGCTTATCGCTTCCTGCATGAGCGATAAGCAAAGCGCTGATGATGAAATGCCAATTTTACATCCGGCTCCGCAAACAGTTGCTTTAAACACCGACGAAGGCTACATAATCAACCCCGTTTCAGGAGACAGCATTCAACCAGTTGTAAATTCATTGGGTTATACCCTAAAAACAGGGATGGCATTTCCGGCTAAAGGCAAAGCCATCCATCCCGGCAGTTTGGAACAACCTAAAAGAATTCCTGCAGGTGAACCGGAGATGGTCCCCACCAACCTGAACGTACATAAGATACCGGAAACCCTCACTGTCATTACTATAGATAAAAACTCCCTCAAAATTTTTACTCCCGGTATTGATACCTCATCTTATGTGCATGTTAATTCCACCGGAGATACTGTGCCCACAGGTGTGCCCATACCTGTCAGAGGGAAAGTTGTGCCCTGTATACAACCCCAGCCAGTTAAGGCTTTACCGCCACACATAAAAGACAACGCCAGCATTAATATGAAATACCTGGATGCGGAACAGGGAATGAATTCGTCAAATGTCACGTCCATCCTGGAAGACAGTCGTGGCAATTTCTGGTTCGGCACCTGGGGCGGAGGTGTAAGTATGTATAATGGAGAAACCTTTACACATTTTACCGAAAAAGAGGGTTTAAGTAATAATGTAGTCTGGTCCATTCTGGAGGACAGCCATGACAATCTCTGGTTCGGGACAGAGGGTGGAGGTGTGAGCATGTATAATGGAGAATCATTTACACATTTTACCGAAAAAGAGGGCTTAAGTAATAATTGGGTCTATTCCATGCTGGAGGACAGCCATGGAAATCTCTGGTTCGGCACCGTTGGTGGAGGGGTGAGCATGTTTAATGAAGATACCTTTACACATTTTACCAAAAAAGAGGGACTAAGTAATAATTCTGTCTTTTCCATCCTGGAGGATAGTCATGGCAATTTATGGTTCGGCACTGAGGGTGGAGGTGTGAGCATGTATAATGGCGAAAGCTTTACAAGTTTTACTACAAAAGAGGGCTTAAGTAATAATTGGATCTTTTCCATACTGGAGGACAGTCATGGCAATCTCTGGTTCGGCACTGGTGGCGGAGGGGCAAGCATGTATAATGGAGAATCTTTTACGCATTTTACCGAAAAAGAGGGATTAAGCAATAATCATGTCACGTCCATCCTGGAGGACAGCAATAGCAATTTTTGGTTCGGCTCCAGAGGCGGAGGGGTGAGCATGTATAATGGAGAAAGCTTTACGCATTTTACCGAAAAAGAGGGTTTAAGTAATAATAATGTTTTGTCCATCCTGGAGGACAGCCATGGCAATCTCTGGTTTGGTACCCTTGGTGGAGGGGTGAGCATATACAATGTAGAAACCTTTGCCCATTTTACCAAAAAAGAGGGATTAAGTAATGATATTGTCTTTTCCATCCTGGAGGACAGCCATGGCAATCTCTGGTTCGGCACCAATGGCAGCGGAGTAAGCAAGTATAATGGCGAATCCTTTGACACATTTTACTACAAAAGAGGGCCTATGTAATAATATTGTCCAGTCCATCCTGGAGGACAGCAAAGGCAATCTCTGGTTTGGTACATATGATGGAGGTGTGAGCAAGTATAATGGCGATACTTTTACGAATTTTACTGGAAAAGAAGGTTTAAGTAATAACAATGTCATGTCCATCCTGGAGGATAGGCATGGCAATATATGGTTCGGCACAAAGGGAGGAGGAGTGAGCAGGTATAAGGATGGAACCTTTGTGCATTTTACAGAAAAAGAGGGCCTGAGTAATAATGTTGTCCAGACCATCCTGGAGGACAGTCAAGGCAATCTCTGGTTTGGCACATTTGGTGGAGGGCTCACTAAGTATGATGGCGAATCTTTTGAATACTTTACCGAAAACGATGGTTTATGTAATAATATGATCGTGTCAATCCTGGAGGACAGTCATGGCAATCTCTGGTTTGGTACATTTGGTGGAGGGGTAAGTATGTATGATGGTGAATCCTTTACTCATTTTACCGAAAAAGAGGGTTTAAGTAATAATTATGTCTTCTCCATCCTGGAGGATAACAACAGTAATATATGGTTAAGCACACAAATGGGATTAAATCGCTTTGCATTCAGTACGGATCGTGCTCAATGTGGCATACAATAACCCTGTTATTTATTCCTATAGCCTTCAGGACGGCCTGAAAGGAAAGGATTTCTATCCAAACAGTGCCTTAATTGACAATGAAAACCGCATTTGGTGGGGTAACGGTAAAGGCATTACCATGTTGGATATGAATAATTTTAAGATACCATATCAAGCCCCCACCATGCGACTTGATCAAATAGAAATTAACGAACAGTTCATAGATTACCGCCATTTGAAAGATAGTACCGGAATGGAAATGGATTTCGATAGCGTGTTAAAGTTTTATAATTACCCTTTAAACCTGGAATTACCGTACAACAATAATCACCTTACCTTTCATTTTTCAGCCATAGATTGGACTGCTCCACATAAAATAAGTTACAGCTTCAAAATGGAGGGATTAAACGATGAATGGAGCATACCCACGGAAGAAAGCAAAGCAGATTACCGCAACCTACCTTATGGCACATTTACATTTAAAGTGGCCGCCATAGGAGAATTACAAAAGTGGAGCGAACCTTTTGAATATACCTTTACTATAAACCGACCCTGGTGGCATACCTGGTGGGCAAGATCGGGCTATGGCATCACAGCCTTACTGCTTGTCATAGGTATTGTGCGCTGGCGTACAGCCAAACTAGAACAACACCGGAAAGAACTGGAAACACAGGTAGCCCTTGCTACGCAAGAGATTAGATCACAGAAAGATGAAGTTGAAGCCCAAAATGAAGAAATTGAAGCTCAGAGGGACAACGTTGTGGCGACAAATGAAGCCCTTGAAAAACAAAAACGTGAGTTAGAATTCACACTGGAAAATCTGAAATTAATCCAATCCCAGTTAATCCAGTCAGAAAAAATGGCATCCGTGGGATTGCTTACAGCGGGAGTTGCCCATGAACTGAACAATCCCATAAATTTCATCAGTGGGAATGTTAGTCCCCTGAGACGTGATTTGAATGACCTATTCTCATTTATTGAAAAATATGATGAGATATTAGAAGTGAACAAACTTGAAAAAGTGATCAATGACATTAACGATCTGAAAGATGAATTGGACTTTTCATTTTTAACTCAAGAGATTATTAAATTGCTGGAAGGAATGGAGGAGGGCGCAAACAGATCCAGTTATATTGTGAAGGGTCTGCGCAGTTTTTCAAGACTTGATGAAGAGAAACCCCAACTCTTTAATATACATGAAGGAATTGACTCTGCATTAATACTGTTGCATAATCAAATTAAGAATAATATCAAAGTTCAGAAGGATTTCGGTGATTTAAAGGAAATAGAGTGTTTTCCGAGCAAACTTAATCAGGTTATAATGAATATCCTTACAAACAGTATACAGGCTATAGATGGCAAAGGAGAAATATTCATTCAAACCATCAGTAGCGATATTGGAATAAAGATCATTATTAAGGACGATGGAATAGGGATGACCCCTGAAGTGAAAAGACATATATTTGATCCATTCTACACAACCAAAGATGTGGGGAAAGGAACCGGACTGGGCCTTTCAATCGCCTACGGAATTATTGAACAGCACAATGGAATTATTGATGTAATATCTCAACCGGGAATAGGCACCGAATTTATTATTTCACTGCCCAGAAAACAATCTAATTTTAACCAGTAGATTATTACCATGAATAGATTCTCCCTATTGTACGTTGAGGAGGAGTTTATCTTCACAGACCACGGTAAGCTTGCCATGACTGGAATTTAGCTTCTGGAAAAACTAACTCCTGCCCCTCAATTTGTCCCAAAAAGTATCCTCTAACTTTTTTCGATTTTCATTTGTGTGTGTACTTGCTATATATTTTTTTGCGAATCGTACCGGATTTCCAATAAGGCTCCAAATCTTTAATCTGACCGGTCAGATGATCGATGAGTTCTATAGCAACAGCAAAAACATAAGGGCTTATAATATTGATCATCTTCAAGATGGAATTTATATTATAAAACTCAGAACTGATCGGGATAAGATTTACACCGCCAAGCTTATTATAAGCCGATAGATCTGATTCCGGGTAAGAAGGTGGTTCTACATGGACGGATTTTTCAACAAACTCTCTAAGTGGTGTTTTTGTGATTTCTTCCACATTTTACATACTTAAATGTGAATATTTAAAAGAATACCCTACTTTTATCACATATTATATAGGTTTTATGTGATATATATCACGTTTTACATATTTATAAAGTGATTTATCATGGATATTAAAAGAGATATTGAGCAGAAATTAATATTATGGAAAAAGTCATCTGATAGGAAGCCTCTCATTCTGCGGGGTGCAAGACAGGTAGGTAAAACATATTCATTGAAAAAATTTGGCGAGAAAAATTATAAGAAAACGGCCTATTTCAATTTCGATGAACAGCCCGAATTGAAACAATTCTTTTCCAAAACAAAAGATGTCCATCGAATAATAAATAATTTGTCACTGGTTTATGGACAAAGGATAACTCCACATGATACACTAATTATTTTTGATGAAATACAAGAATGTAGTGAAGCGCTGGGAACCTTGAAATATTTTTGCGAAAAGGCTCCAGAATATGACATAGTTTCGGCCGGTTCGCTGCTGGGTGTCGCTTTGACCAAAGGACGTACTTTTCCGGTAGGCAAAGTTGAATTCTTAGATATCTATCCTATTACATTTTTTGAATTTTTAGCAACATCATCCCCTCAATTAGCTGACTATTTAAAAAGCATTCAGATCATTGAATCCATACCAGATTTTTTTTTAAATCAACTGCTTGAGCAATTCAAGATATACTTCATTACAGGGGGAATGCCTGAATCTATCGGGTCATATTTGGAAGTAATGGACATGGATAAAGTTCAGAAAATATTGCAAAATATCTTGGATGCATATTCATTGGATTTTTTGAAACATATAGATAAATCGGACATATTAAAGGTGGGGTATGTATGGAATTCCATTCCATCTCAACTGTCACGAGAGAATAAAAAATTCTTATATCAAACCGTTAAAGAAGGAGCACGAGCCCGTGAGTATGAAAATGCAATTGAATGGTTAGACAGGGCCGGATTAGTTCAGAAAATCCATAAAATATCTGCACCAAAGTTACCTCTTACTGCCTATAAGGATCTATCTGCATTCAAATTATATATATTAGATACTGGTATATTACGTCGTCTTGCATTACTATCTCCCACCGCAATAACAGAGGGAAATAGACTATTTACTGAATTTAAAGGAGCATTAAGTGAGAATTACATTTTGCAAAGTTTAATAACTCAATTTGAAGGCAGACCTTTTTATTGGACATCTGATAACACTGCTGAAGTAGATTTTGTTATCCAATATCAAAATGAAATAATTCCCATAGAAGTAAAATCGGGTGAAAGCGTTCGAAGCAGGAGCCTTTCTGTATATTCAAGCAAATATTCACCAAAGACAAAAATTCGTTATTCTTTAAAGAACCTATCCTACAACAATGGACTTTTGAATATTCCATTATTTTTAGCTGATGACACTTTGAAGATTATAAATTCAGTTGTTTAAGCCATTCTGATTAAGCACTTTTTACCGGGAAAGACCGCGCCCTTCATTCCTGTCAAGCAAACGAGTAGGAAGATAGGGGAAAATATTTTATAAACATATCCCCTATCTGTCCTCTCACACCACCTAGCATACCGTTCGGTACTAGGCGGTTCCTTAATTAAAACCACTGACAGACCGGTAGTACTCCAAAAAGAAGATATAACCGGCTTGTCTAAGACGGTTACTGGTGACACTTCTGGTTAAGATCGGACTTCTGGCTGTGTGCCAGTAACCCATTCTCGTATTCGCAAACTCCCATGCCTTGTATCTTGCAATACCCAGCTTCGTAAGATTACGACCACGGGTGCGTACCCGTTTCCATTGTTTCCAGATAATCATACGTAGACGTCTGCGGTACCATTCGTCTACTCTTATTAGTAGACTTTTCATGTCTGCCAGTTTAAAGTAATTCACCCAGCCAGTTATATACTGTCTAAGTGCTACTTTTCGCCTTGCATATCCCCACCCATTGCTCCGTGATGTAAGCGTTTTGATCCGCTCCTTCATCTTTGCAATGCTTTTCGGGTGTACTCGCAGTCGTCCTTCTCCTTTATATACATAAAAGGAGTATCCCAAAAATTTCACTTTTGAAATATAGGCTGTCGCCGTCTTTTCCCTGTTTACCCTCAGAAACAGTTTCTTTTCGATGTACGGAACGATGTTCGCAAGCGTCCTCTCTGCACTCCGTTTGCTCTTGCAAAGGATTACCAGATCGTCGGCATAACGTACAAAGAGGTGCCCTCGGTTTTCGAGTTCCTTGTCCAACTCGTTGAGCATAACGTTGCTCAACATCGGACTAAGCGGACCTCCCTGCGGAACGCCCATACTCGTCTCTTCAAACTTGTTGCGTATCACCACTCCTGCATTGAGGTATTTATGGATGAGCGAGATAACCCGCCCATCTTTTACAGTCCTTGATAACACCTCTATCAGTTTACTCTGATTGACTGTATCAAAGAACTTCTCAAGGTCCATATCCACGGCGTATTTATAACCGTCTGTGATATAGCTCTTGCATTGGTTCAATGCCTGGTGTGCATTACGCTTGGGTCTGAACCCGTAACTGTTCGATGAAAACTGCTTCTCGTAGACAGGTGTTAAGACCTGAGCAATAGCCTGTTGGACTACGCGGTCAACCACCGTGGGAATACCGAGTTTTCTCTTCCCTTTTTCTTTGGGTATTTCTACCCTCCGAACTGGATTTGGACGGTAACTACCGTCCAATATCGATTGTATGAGATTCTCCTTGTTGTTGACAAGATAATCCTTTAAGGATTCGACTTCCATCTTGTCTATACCCCCGCTTCCCCTATTACTCCTTACCCGTTTGAAGGCTCGGTTCAGGTTCGTCGGCGACAGGATCTGCTCTAACAACCCATATTCCGGTTTGTCGGCATTGGTGAGGTTGTTTTCAGTCATCCAGATAAAGGTCTGCCCTCCTGCATAGCCCTCAGGTTCCGCCCTACTATTTTGCAGGCAGGTATCTTGCGATATTTTCTGCTTTCCTCCCTTCATCAGGTAACTTTCATTTACTCTCACTCATTAAGGTTCGGTCCTTTCCGAACCCCGTCGAGGGGTACGGTACTACGACCTCGGCTGACTTCTCACAACAAATCTTATTTCAACCGTGCTTCATACTCTGTTTCCACACGTCTGTGAGACCTCCCCGGGTAAGAACGATAACTTTCATCCCATATATCTGCTGCATTTACTCCAATTGCTCCGGACAGTATCGGACTTCGTTTTGTATTGCAAACTTATCCAGCAATCATAAGCCTTATATGCAGTTTCTGTTCGTCAGACCAGGAATTTGCCGCCGGCTTCCTTCAGATTCCACCTCGCGGTGGACACCCTTGCCTTAAGCTAACGCTTCCCACTGTCAAGGTACGTTCGGGACTTTCACCCTATAGTTATCGCCCATGCCGGGCGCACAATAAAAAAAAGGTTGTAAACTATATGTCTACAACCCTTTTATCCTCTGTGTGGAGCATATCGGATTCGATGCGATGATCTCTTGACTGCCAGAACAAATCGGGAATTTTCCACACAAATCCATTATACTATAATACACTACATTATAAGAATAATGCACAGCTTTTTTCCTATAAACTCCGCCTGTTTACCTTATGCTTGAGGTGTTTAAAAGATACCTCTGCAGTTATCTTTTAGCGTAACAACAATTCTGTCAACTTCAGTAGCTCCGGATGGAAGTTCTTCCATTTCAAGTCCGGGATATGATAGCGAATCTTTCCAGTTTTGGATGGTTGAACTGAAGAATTGAGAAGCTGAAGGATCAGTCTCATAAACTATAAGGTCAAACTTCTCACCCTTATCTCCTCCAAACCTGGTAATTACCTGCCATTCACCATTCCTCTTATAAGAGTTATTAGTATGGTCCGATTGCGGATAGTATTTATCATCGGAGGGCTTTAGAAGCACCCAGATATCTTTATCATGGGAATCCGGATAAACCCCCATTGTTAAGATCCGACAGTTGACGGAATCACCTTCAAGGGGTGATATGACCTGTACTTCTTCAACGGGATACTGCACCTGTAACTTATTTCCTATTTCTACTTGCTCAATTTGAGTTTGCGGGTTTATCAGTCCAAATGAGTATCCGCTATAAATGACCAATAAAACACCTAATAATCCCAGTAGAAGTTTCAGTCTGATATTGACCAGGCCAACAGAGGAACCTTTAATCTTTATGCTATCACCAATCGCAATTAGTAGTAGCACAGAACCGACAATGAGTAATACTATTTCTGCAGACATCTTGTAAAATTCATATAATTAAAAATTTCTTACAATCAGTATAATCGCTTGTGCGTTAAGATTAGCTTCCAATGCTTTCAAATGGCACTAGACTAATTTAGAGGGTTTTCCCTGGAACAAATGTTGCATGACCATCTTGGGTTTCCTGTTTTCATAGAACAGGCCCCAGTGTTTTTCCGGTTCAGTCGCTTCATCAAAACCCTTCCAGGGCTCATCGAAAGCCTCGAAAACGAATGTGATGATTCCTTCATCCTTGCACCATTGCATCAGATCTTCGTAATAGATCTGCTGGTATTCTTCGTTTACGTGGTCAGGGTTGATTTCCCGGCCGTTTGACCTGGTTGCCCATCCGGCTTCAGTGATCATTACAGGTTTGTCGGGGTATTTTTTTGCCACACCAAAGAAATTTTGTTTCGTATACTCCATCGCTTCATGTATATGCTTATGCTCCCAGACCGGGTAGGTATGAATAGAAATAAAATCTACCTCCTCGACAAGGGTTTCAAGCTTGTCGTGCCAGGGAAGATAGTTTTCGCAGAAGGTAACAGGTTGCGATGTGCCTTTCTTGATCATTTGAACGTATTCGATTACATGCTTAACCGGAACAAAATGATCTGTCCAGTCAACGGTGGCTTCATTCCCTGCAGAAGTTGAAAAGACAATCTCCCTGTAACGGTTGGCAAGATCAATGAGTTTATCAATCTTCCTGTAATTATTTTCCCGGTTTTGGACCAATTCCTTTTCGGGATATATTCCACCCCAGGGACAACCGTAGTTATTCATTTCTGCTTCAATGTATGCTCCCAGCATCACTTTCAATTTCAATTCATACTTTTGAATCATCTCGAGGACCATCTCGGAATGCTCGTTCACATCATACAGGCGCAGATAGCTCCAATTCTTTTGAAGTATGAGTAAATCTTCCTTTACCTGTTCATAGGATGGGTGCATGTTTGAATCAGGACTTTGTCCTTTTCTGTACCCTGAATAACAGATGGCAATTCCGTAAGGGATGTTCAGTTTCTTATACCTCTCCATTAAAGCTGTAGCTTGTTGTTTAGTACTTCAATTTCCCGTCTTTATCCCAAATTCCCCAGTAGGCTCCTACATCGCCTTCTGCATCGATTTTCCAGGCTTCATCGAAGCTTGAGAAATACATGACCTCTATGTCTTCCTCCTGGCTCCATTGCTGTGTATTGATGAAATACCTCAGGGCATTCTCCATTGAAGGTTCTGAGGATTCGAATGCCGTACCGATATTTGGCCAACCTGTTTCACTGATCACTACTCTCTTTCCTTTAGCCTGTCGCAAGACACTGTAGTGCATGTTCTTCATATAGACAAGAGAATAATCGATATGACAACCTTCCCAAAATGGATAGCAATTCGTAAAAAGCACATCACAAATTTCCGTAATTGCCGGTCTGTTTATAAACTCGTAATAGGCATCCACATAGCCAACCTGGGCTTCAGGCACCTGATCCTTGACGCGTTTGATGTATTCCAGCAAATCTTCCTCGCTTAATTCTTCACGGTACAATACTTCATTACCTACAGCAACCAGGTCGGTACGACCCTCTTTTACGAGCTTTACCAGGTTTTCTATTTCAGCTTCGTTTTTATCTGTATCCTCTCCCAACCAGGCTCCTGCCATCACTTTCAAGCCATTTTCTTTTGCAATTGCAGGGATGAGTTCATTTCCATCGGTACAGGAAAACGTCCGTATCCAAGCTGTGAAAGGTTTAATAATCTCCATCCGTTGCCTGATTTGCTCTTCCGTGATAATGCTGCCCGGACTTTGTCCTTCGAGGTATGAGCTAAAGCAAAGTCCGTGGATCCTGTTTTCAAGATACTTCCTGAACAGATCAATTAAATCATCGCTGGATTTGCTTTTAAAATCCTCCCCGAGCAGAGATAATAGTTTGTCGCTTCTGAATGACATGATGTTACTTATTATAGAGTTAGTTCTTCAACGGTGAACCGAAATTTGGCTAAACAAAAGTATATAATTTTACAGGACTTATTTATAGTTGGACCTGAAGGGTTTGCAATGAGTTTTTTCCCACCGTGATCTCCGCATACTGGTCTTTGATCTGCAGACCGATCGGAATATCTTCTCCGGTCGTATTCAGTAATTGCACACTGAGGAGTTTGTCTGAATTCATGGTTGCGCAGGCGTGCAGTGCATCCGTATCCAGTCCATTCAGATCGAGTGCTGTCTGTACAGCCTTATCTCCTGGCCTGATGGTCTTGCTGAACTGTGCCAGGATATAATAGATCGGGGTATAGTAAATCTCTTTAGTTTCTGTGTGGATCATGATTGGTGCGCCACAGAAATTCCCCACATGGTTTGGCCCTCCCTTGTGATCAAGCACAATGTTCCAGTCAATCCATCCCCTAAGCCAGTGGTCGATGCTGACTATGATATTCCTGGCATAGCGGTGAACGGGGGTATAGATGGGATGGTCTTCCGCGATCACTCCCTCCCATGTTGTGGAGTATGCCCAGTCCGTTGCATTGGCATTCCACCAGAAAGCATCGTTCTTGAACCAGTTCTTTTCCTGGAATTTTTCCGGGTCTGAGATGCCTTCCGGCGCGGGTTTGCCCAGATCGTCAATGCATCCTTCGGTATGCAGTATGGCTTTGTCCGGAAATCTTGCATGCACTTTTTCAAACACTTCCTCATAAACCTTGAAGGTGCTTTCGTACCAGTGCACTGCTGCACCGTATACATATGCCGCGCTTTCCTCATCACCCAGAATCACATCCGTCCAGTGTTCCAGACCATCCCTGTTCTGGTCATATATAAGGAGTTTCACGTCCTTGTTCGGGCCTGATCTGAGCTTGGGCCCGAGGTGCTGTTTGATAAACTCATTTTGTGTTTCAGGTGAAAAATGCATGCTTTCCCACTGCCCGTTATTCCCATGGGGTTCGTTTACAGGTGTAATTCCCCAGATATTAACACCTTCAGACCTGTAGGCATCGAGGTATTTCACCAGGTAGTCTGCATAGCTTTCTTCGTACTCCGTTTTCAGGCTTCCTCCGGTACCCTGGTGGTTATTTTCGGGAGAACCCGGAATATACCAGTCTTCGATATCTTTCATCCAGGAAGGGGCTGTCCATGCGGAAGCCACAATCCGCAGGTGCTGATCCTGCTGATTGCTTTTAATACTGAGTGCTTCCTTGATCATGGGAAGCAGGTCGTAGCTTTCGTCCTTAATACCCGGGTGTTCTGAAGACTTAAAACCTTCATAATCAGCTCTCAGGCTAAAGGATTCAAGTTGAGTATCTCCCACCTGTTCGAGGTAGGAATACCTGCCTTCCACGCAGAAGTCACATGCACCGATATGTGTCCTTGTCAGGGAGAAATTTGCGCCCTTTTCCCCATAGATCGCTTCCATCACTTTCATTCGTTCACCTGGCTCCAGGTGAGCGAGCACAAAGGCTGAAGATTCAGTAAACGAGCTTCCAATTCCATCCATGGTTTGCTTTTTGCGGTCGGGATCAATAGTTAGCACTACACCCATGGCTTCGCCCTTCTGAAAGCGCGTATTCTCCTTGAGGTTTAGTTTATCACCACTTTCTGAGCTCACCAAAACTTTGTTGGTGCTGAGAAGAGAATCATTTGAATTGCAGGATTGCATCATACCTGTAACTATTAGTAGCACGACAAAGTGCCAGTTTTTAAGTAGCATGTTAGTAGATTTTACTATTCCCAATTATTTGTATCGTAAAAAATAATAGCATCGAATCATAGTTTTCCTCTTCGTGATTCCAGGGTTTCCTTTATTTCCCTTGCCTTCGCCTCGGTGAGATCATATCTCCACATGACGATTATTGCCAGCAACGCTGTAAGGCCGGGTATGGCCATATCGGCAATTCGAAGCTTGGTAATGGTATCGGCTGCCTGTAGCGTTGCATTCTGGTCAAAACCGACTAGTTTCAGAACCAGTCCACCCAGGACCAGGGCAAGTGCCTGTCCGAGTTTCACCATCCACCAGTAAATGGCACCAAATGTACCTTCTTTCCTGGGCATGCCATTATTCAGCTCATCCAGGTCGCACACATCGGCTGTCATGCTCATCATCAGGGTAAACAATCCTCCAATACCAAAAGACATCAATGGGATGGGCATAAAGATTAACCAGGGATTTTCTGGATTAAAGCCCCACCATTTCAGGGCATAGCCTATAATGGATATGAAGGTTGAGATAATAAAGGCTTTTCGTTTTCCAACCCTGCTGGCAATCGCGGAAATGACAGGAATTACCAGGAAGGCGGTAACGATGGCAGATACTGTAGAGAACCATGCCGGCCAGTTCCCTGCCTGAGCGTAATCCCCATTGAACATATAGAACACGATAATGAAATAGCTGAAGGATGCTACCATCTGAAAGCCATTGAAGACTAGGAAGGTAGCCCCGCAAAGCTTCATAAATGGCCTGTTCTTCGATACCTGCACAATCCCCTGGAACAGGTCTTTCAGGTTAGTGAACAGGGTTTTAAACGTAATTTCCTTCCTGTTTCCCATTTTTGAGGAGTCTATCCCTTTGCAGAATAGTGCAGGTAATACGCCCAGTACCATACAAATGGCAGCAACAATCATTGAGAGTGTTCGTACACCTTCAGCCTGGGTATCGAAGAACTTTGGATTGGCGATAATGACCCAGAACCATGGGACGATCATCCAGGCAACCTGGCCAAGAATTTGGGAAAATGCCATCAGGCGGGTACGCTCGTTATAGTCTGAAGTCATTTCATAACCGAGTCCTATAAGCGGAGTTGCAAAAATGGTATTGCCAATCAGGTATAACAAAGAAAAACCCAAGAAATACCAGAAGTTGTACATCTGGCTATTCTCCGAATCGAGTTGCCATAATACAGCAAACAACAAACCGCTTACAATAGCCCCCACAAAAATGTAGGGTCTTCTGCGTCCGAACCTTGATTTTGTATTATCGGAAATGAATCCCATAATAGGGTCAGTGATGGCGTCAAATAGCCTTGGTAGTCCTCCCAAAAGCCCGGCAAGGAATGGATCCATACCAAAGGCTGTTAGTAAGAAAAACATGAAAATCCCAAGTGCCCCTGGCATTAGGTTGTTGACCAGGTGGCCTGCTCCAAATGCAGCTTTCTGGACAAATGGGACTTTGTCTTTCGCTTCTGTTACGTATTGGCTCATATGTTTTAGTTCGTGTTAGTCTCCGGACAGCCTTCCGGATACCGGTACTGTCCAGAAAAATTTAGTAGTGTGTTTGAGAATCTTTTATCGCAATACTATAAGAGGTTTTTATTCAACTTCCTCGTAAACCCTAAGGTAGTCAATGTACATGGATTGCGGGAAGGGGGTGTCAGCTGTGGGGAATCCTACATAATCTCCACCAACCGCCACATTTAACAGGAGAAAGAATGGATGATTATAGACCCACTCACCGGTAAGGTCATCGGGACGTAATTCCTGGTATAGTACATCATCTACAAAATAATGGATGTAATTTTCGCCCCACTCTATGGCAAAAAGATGGTAATCCAAATCGAACCTGTCATTCGGAAAGCCAAAGCTTTTTGTTATAGCCGCTCCACCCGAATAGCCTGGTCCATGAACGCTGCCATGAATCATGTTTGGTTCCTGGCCACGGTATTCCATGATGTCGATCTCACCACATTGAGGCCAGGGATTTGTTTCAATATCTGATCCCAGCATCCAGAAAGCCGGCCATATACCGGGTCCCCATGGCAATTTTATACTTGCTTCGAAACGTCCGTACTTCTGGTCAAACTTTCCCAAGGTCTTAATTCTTGCCGAGGTAAATGAACCACCGCTATTGATGGCGGTGATCCTTAAGGATCCATCTTCAACATAAATATTGCTGGAATCGCTGGTGTAGGTCTGAAGTTCATTGTTTCCCCAGCCTCCTGCACCGAGGTCATACACCCATTTTGAATCGTCAGGAATACCATCGCTGTTGAACTCATCCTGCCAGACCAGTTGGTAGGTACGATCCTCGAATCTCGTGTTGTCCTCGCATCCTGCAGCAACAAGAAGGAATGGAAGCAACAGGATGCCACTGAAGAGTTTTATACTAGTTGATTTCATTTTTATTGTTTTTGTAGTTTTTCAGTATGCTAGGCTTCTTATTTGTAGAAGTATACATTGTCCAGCCATATGGTTGTGGCACCAGTAGGCTGACCCGTGAGGATGTACTGTGCCATATGGCCGGTGGTGGTAAGATTCGTGAAGTCACTTAAGGGAATATCGTAGCTTACCCACTGACCTTGTACAGGAGCGGGGAAGTCCAGTTGATGCTCTGCATCATCACCCCCACCAAAGGCTCCGTCCGGACCAAAGTCCACGAACTTTATACCGAACTGGGTGATGTCGGCTGACCAAACATCCAGGTGAACGTGGGTCATTGTGGATGCATCAATGGTGCTGCTGGTTGTTTCTATACCGACAAAATCGAGGTCGGAATATTTCTTAGTGGCATTGCCGACAACATCTACTTCTTCGTAAGTGGCGGCTGACCAATCGGTTCTCCAGCTATCCACGCTTACGTCCGTATAGGCACCGCTAAAGAGTGAAATTACATCCGCTTCATTCTGCGTCGGGTCAGGCGCTGCCACCTCCGGTTCCGTTGCTCCTCCGCCACTACCATCATTATAGAAGTATACATTGTCCAGCCATATTGTTGTGGCACCAGTAGGCTGACCCGTGAGGATGTACTGTGCCATATGGCCGGTGGTGGTAAGATTCGTGAAGTCACTTAAGGGAATATCGTAGCTTACCCACTGACCTTGCACAGGAGCGGGGAAGTCCAGTTGATGCTCTGCATCATCACCCCCACCAAAGGCTCCGTCCGGACCAAAGTCCACGAACTTTATACCGAACTGGGTGATGTCGGCTGACCAAACATCCAGGTGAACGTGGGTCATTGTGGATGCATCAATGGTGCTGCTGGTTGTTTCTATACCGACAAAATCGAGGTCGGAATATTTCTTAGTGGCATTGCCGACAACATCTACTTCTTCGTAAGTGGCGGCTGACCAATCGGTTCTCCAGCTATCCACGCTTACGTCCGTATAGGCACCGCTAAAGAGTGAAATTACATCCGCTTCATTCTGCGTCGGGTCAGGCGCTGCCACCTCCGGTTCCGTTGCTCCTCCGCCACTACCATCATTATAGAAGTATACATTGTCCAGCCATATTGTTGTGGCACCAGTAGGCTGACCCGTGAGGATGTACTGTGCCATATGGCCGGTGGTGGTAAGATTCGTGAAGTCACTTAAGGGAATATCGTAGCTTACCCACTGACCTTGCACAGGAGCGGGGAAGTCCAGTTGATGCTCTGCATCATCACCCCCACCAAAGGCTCCGTCCGGACCAAAGTCCACGAACTTTATACCGAACTGGGTGATGTCGGCTGACCAAACATCCAGGTGAACGTGGGTCATTGTGGATGCATCAATGGTGCTGCTGGTTGTTTCTATACCGACAAAATCGAGGTCGGAATATTTCTTAGTGGCATTACCGGCAACATCTACTTCTTCGTAAGTGGCGGCTGACCAATCGGTTCTCCAGCTATCCACGCTTACGTCCGTATAGGCACCGCTAAAGAGTGAAATTACATCCGCTTCATTCTGCGTCGGGTCAGGCGCTGCCACCTCCGGTTCCGTTGCTCCTCCGCCACTACCATCATTATAGAAGTATACATTGTCCAGCCATATTGTTGTGGCACCAGTAGGCTGACCCGTGAGGATGTACTGTGCCATATGGCCGGTGGTGGTAAGATTCGTGAAGTCACTTAAGGGAATATCGTAGCTTACCCACTGACCTTGCACAGGAGCGGGGAAGTCCAGTTGATGCTCTGCATCATCACCCCCACCAAAGGCTCCGTCCGGACCAAAGTCCACGAACTTTATACCGAACTGGGTGATGTCGGCTGACCAAGCATCCAGGTGAACGTGGGTCATTGTGGATGCATCAATGGTGCTGCTGGTTGTTTCTATACCGACAAAATCGAGGTCGGAATATTTCTTAGTGGCATTGCCGGCAACATCTACTTCTTCGTAAGTGGCGGCTGACCAATCGGTTCTCCAGCTATCCACGCTTACGTCCATATAGGCACCGCTAAAGAGTGAAATTACATCTGCTTCATTCTGCGTCGGGTCAGGCGCTGCCACCTCCGGTTCCGTTGCTCCTCCGCCACCATCATCTTTATAGAAATAAAGGTTATCCATATAAATATCTCCGTTCCCGTCGAACTTTAACTGGAAAACTTTTGTGAGATCTACCGGTGAAAATGCGGATAATGGTATATCAACACTTGACCAACCAGATGTGGGAACAGTAAGCGCATAGGCTGCTTCTGTCGCTGGATCGGGACTGATCAAGTACACATTGAGGGCGGAAGAATTATCTGTCCAGAAGTCCAGGTGCAGGTAATCCATTCCTGTTATATTCTGGTTTTCTGCCAGCTGAATACCCTGGTAGTCTAATTGTGATAATTTCAAGGTATTATTGCTTTCAATCAGCACTTCAGAAAGTATAGTTGCCTGTCCCCAATCGGGATAATCGGTGCCTTCCAGGTTGGTATAGGCATCACTGTATATTGAGATCACATCCCCTGCGTTCCTTGAAGGTGGTGCGGTGGCTGCTTCAGCGGGTCCTGTAGGTCCTGCACCGCTACTTCCATACAGGTATATGTTATCCAGGTAAAAGCCAGAGAGGGAAGTTTCCAGGTTTTCCAGGATAATCTGTGCCAGTTTGCTCCTGCTGGACAGAGCTGACAAGCTTATATCTACTCTTATCCAGGTCTGCGAGACCAGGGGTACCGGTAATTCATATGAAATGGACGGATCGTTGCCATCAAGAGTCCCGTCGGGCCCCATATCCACCACTTGGATGGAGAACCTGTCTGTGGGCTGAACCGCATTTGGAATATAAATATCCATATGCAAGGTATCCATAGCAGAGGCATCTATCGGGGGATTGGTGAACTGTATACCCACAAAGTTGAAATTGGTATAATTCAACACATCATTCCCATTCGCAGTAAAGTCGGCTGACAAAGTGGTCTGGAAGGGTTCCCAGTATCCATTGTAAAAGTCCACCGGTACGTTTTCATAAGCGTTGCTGAAGATCGAAATCACTTTTTCTTCAGGGAGGGTAGGTTCCGGAGCAGGAACAAAATCACCGGTTGATACAACAGTCAGTGAGCCCTCGGCTTCAGCTTCGCCGGAGCTAGCCGTAATGACCGCCGATCCCTTGCTCAATACCGATATTGCACCTGTACTGTCTATGGTAGCAACGCTGTTATTTGAAGATGCAAAAGAGAAATAGGCAGGATTCGCCAGCACCGTCTGATCGATACCCGTAGGCATATTGAAGGCAAAGCTCGTTCCGCTTATTGGAATTTTTACGCCATTTACCGTGTTTTCCACCTTGTCCTCGCCATCAAATATCATGGGTTCTTTATGTGCGATGGTACCAAGCTTTTCGAATTTCAGCTCATCGATCCAGAAGGTATATCCAAGGCCCTCTTCCGGCGCTTCTGAATAATAAAACATGCCCCTTTCCCGGGTAAGCCTTGTAGGTTCCGGTATGGGGATGATGTATTTCTTCCAATTGGAGTTCACTTGCACGTTTTGCAGGGTAACCTGGAGCTTAGATTCCCCGAGATCGTTTCCAAAGCCAACCACATCAATGGTAGCAGCTTTTGAGGCTTTTGCCCAGAAGGTAAGAGCATCGTAGCCTGAAAGATCTCTTCCAATCTCGGTATAATAAACACCTCCTGCATAGCCTCCCAGTGGATCCCCTGCATCAGGAACGGCAAATTTCATGGATGCGGTACCTGAGTATCTGACTTCTTTATCTACATCGAAGGCCGTCACATTGGAACCCCCGAAGGCTGCGTAGGCCAAACCGGCGCTGAAACCATCAATAAATACATCAGGAGTAGTCGGGAACTTTGCAAGTTCCATGTCTTCAAATTGCCTTTCACAACTCAGCGAAAACAGCACTAAGCCCATTAGAATAAAGGCAAGTAGTGGATTAGAATATTGTGTTTTTTTCATTTTTATCACCTTTATCTGTTTACATGCCAATATTAAAATGCAAATACGTCCTGATTTCCCATTCAGCACCATTGGGCTGGCCCGGAAGCTCAGGATCACAGACATAATCACCATTGCTATCCAGGCTTTTCCCAGGACAGTAGCGGGGCGAGTACTGGTTGAGTGTCCTGTGGGTGAATCGAATTCCTAACCTTGTTTCAGGCAGATTAAACCATTTAGGAATGGAAACGTTGGTTGAAAGATCTGCCATGATTTGCAGGGGAAAGGTAAGGTTAAAGTCCCGGTGGTAATCATAAGGTCCCCAGTCGTTCACCTTAAGCATCGAAGTCAGTTTGGCCTTTTTATACACCACCCTGACATCCCCGCCAAATCGTTCAATCAGCCTCTCATCGCTACCATTTGCCTGCGCGGTTCCTCCATAGAGATTTGCGATCAACCCGAACTCCGGATTAAATTTGGAAACGATACGCGCATAGGTTTCCCAGAGATCCTCTGCCGGAGGGGCACCCGGGAAAGGGAAGGTGGTTCTCCCATCCGGCTGGATACCAATTGCAGCGTCCTGTGTGGTGGGGTGATGGCGGAATACAAAGCCAAGACTAACTGCCAGGGGGGCATCTTCCACCAGATCGTTATCCCACTGGTACATCCAGGTGCCTGGTGTAGGATCGAAGGTGAGCAGGAATTCTCCTGCTACGGTTTCCCTGTTTAGCCTAACGGCAAAGGGATCGTCCAATATATTTCTGGATCTTCCAGGAGCTGAGACATTTGCGGGCATGGGGCCGACAAGTGGCTTTTGCCACAGGAAGTTCGGAGCAAACTGAAAGCTTCCCACGGTGTAGGTTAAACCGGATAAGACGTTATACTGGTTCCCGCTCCCGCTGTCTTTTAGTTTCCATCCCGTGAATGTCTTGGTGTAATCTGCACCTCCTCCGGCAACTAGTCCCATGGCTGCACCCTGTGCGTACCAGGATATGGCGCCTGAGGCGAAGGTAATTTTGATCTTTCCGCCCCAGGTATCCTTCATACCGATCTCGTCCTCATACACCGTATAGGAGCCCTCCGTGCCCTCCACATACTGGAAGGTCTCTCCAATACGCGGTTGTCCTGCCCAGATACCTCCAACTTCAAGTCCAAATTTGCCAAAAGCGGTCTTCGTATGAAGGGTAGCTCGCCTTGTTGGTGGTGACGGTATGGCAAAAGAACTTACGGCAGGTGCCTGTTCATCAATGTCCTCATGGTAGATACCGGTGATGTCGAAGGCACCGACTTTTTTGCTGTACTTCAGAAGGATCGCCGGATTGGCTCCCCACCAGAGCTCAGGTCCAAATGCAACTTTAATCCGTTCAGGGATTTTTTTCCTTCCATTTCTATGCCGAATGGAGCCTCGCCATTATAGATGTCGATATTTGGACCGTAATTGGCCTCGGGATAGAGTCCAAAAAAATCACCTTCATATCCCCAGTGATAATGGCCTGTGCGGTAAAAGGCTTTGAGGTCAAACATCTTGGCATTCCAGGAAAATTCAGCTCTATAGACCTTTACCCTGTCCAGGGAGCTGATCTGTACGTTCCCCTGGTCGGTCTCAACTGCACGAGTACGGCCCCTGTTCTCATAGAATATTTCATCAATGGGATTTTCTGCCACATTCCCGAGGATATTGACGGAAACATTACCGCGAACGCTTTCCGAAGGTTTTGCCTCTACATCAAAATAAAAGGATTCCATGTGATCGAAGCCAAGCTGATCGGGATACGTGTTTTCGCCCTGGATGGGTTCGTCCGGTGTGGAAATCCTATATCCTCCGGTATAATAGGTGGAAAGTTCTGCCCGCATTCCGCTTAAGCGGACTTTCTGGACTTTTTCACTCATCAGGGCAGCTTTGTCACCCCTGGCTTTCACCACAGCATCCATCAATTCGATGCCGTCAAAATGATCAGCGATGACTGATAAGGTAACCCCTTCATCGTAAGGATCAAGTGTATGGGCTTCTTTCAGGGCATAGTATGCGGCACGAGGATAAAGTTGGTAAAGGCCCTTCAGGTTGGTGGGTCCTTTGGCACAAATTCCGAACCATTCTTCGTTCATATTATTTTCACCCTCTACATGGTCGCGCAGGTATCCGCCATTTGCCCATGAGGCATTGTTGTCGTGTACATCCAGGTTTGTTGTCTGTCCGAATTTCCACCAGCCATCGCTGAACTGGAAGGTGAAACCACCGATGCTGTTTCCGCTTTTGCCGAGGCCTGCAGCATTTTCGTAGATCTCTCTCCAGTTCCCGACGAAATAGTAAGCCTGCGATAACTGGTCCTCGTCATTTTCAACCGCATTGAAGGCATCAGCTCCAAACTCTGTAAACAATATGGGTTTTCCATACTCCGCCTTTACACGTTCGAACGCATCGCCAAAGGAGACCCCACGGTACATATTCACGCCGAAGATATCTACATCCTGACATTCCTCGGCGATAATATCCATGAAAAGCAAATCCCCGTTGCACAAGGCTACCGGTATGGAATTGTCAACTTTTTTCATTTCCAGGCTGGCCTCATTAAAGAGCTTGTACATGGCGTCGGGCACGAATGGTAGATTCACTGTCTTCCATGGGAATATCTTCCGTTTCGGCTCCTTCCCAGAACAAGCCATAGTTGTTTTCATTTCCAAGCAGGTAAAGCAGAAGCCCGGGTGTCCCTTTGTAATCTTCCACCAGTTTTGTGACTTCCTTTATTAACAATTCCTTGACCCTTGGATCGGCATATTCGGTATTCGCTACCCACTCAATCCCAAGGGTTAGTCCGTATCGGCCAAAGGAATGGTTGAGCATGGTGTAAATGCCATAGTTTTCATAGATGTACTGGATCCATTTGGATTGAATTCCCGTATACACCCGTATTGCATTCACACCCATGTTGCGCAGCAAGGACATTTCCGCATCCAGCGCCGCTTTAATGACACCATCTGTCTGGTTCCATAAACTGTAGGAGAAATTTGTACCGATCGGGAAATAATCCCAATTCATCCCATTGATCATAAGCGGTTTTCCATTTACAATCAATTTCACCCCTGTTTCATCATCTACGATCTGCACTTCCGAGGCTGCAGAGCTGCGGTCATTCCTCGTAGACCCGCCCTGCCCAGTTACTTCCTGTGCTGGGATCCCAAAAGAAAACAGGGTAATAACTAAAAGGCTAAAAATTAGTTTCATAGATTTTTTTTGTTTAAATCGTAGGATATTGGCTAGATAGATTTTTGTAAATTTCAACGATGTGGAATCAAAACGCCAGAAATCCTACACTTCAATAACACTACATTGGCGTGGTTTCAGCACTACAATAACCCTTCAGTCGCTGAATGAATAGCTGATATACAGGGAGTTTTATAAAACGAATACAGCATTTGGAAATTTGTGAGATCCAGAATGTCCTGTGAGGCGGTTCGGTTTAAAAACCTGCAAGGAAAGACGACAGGTTTTCTCCCCGCGAGAGCTTCATCTTTTTCCGCAGGCGATAGCGGCTAACTTCGGCTCCCCTGTAGGATATGTTGAGAATAGCAGCTATTTCCTTGGTGGAAATATTATTCCTGATGAAGGCACATAACCTGAGGTCATAAGGAGTGAGTTCAGGGAATCTCTCCTTTAGTTGCTTAAAGAGTTTTTCATTCGCTTCATCAAAGTAAGCTTCGAATATCTTGTTCTGTTGCTTATCGTCGATCTCCTTATTGATCTGCCTCTTTAAGCTGTGGATCTTATTTTTTGCCGTATTATTCAAAATAAAGTCCTGGATGTTCTGCAGGTCGTCATTGATCCGTTTCAGAAACCGGTTCTTTTCAATAAGAGCCATGGTTTGATTTGCCAGTTCCTTGTCCCTGAAAACCATATCCGCATGTAATTTTTCATTTTTCAGGTCCAGGATCTCCTTCTCAGCAAGGAGGGTTTCCTGTTGATGCCTGGCTGCCTGGTTCTGTATTTCCTTTTGGCATATCGCTTCCTTTTCACGCACTGATCTTTTCATACGGTACCTCATGTACCTGATTAAAAGCATTGCCAGGGCGGAAATGATCAGCAGATAAACAACAAAGGCCAGGCTTGATCTCCACCAGGGTGGCAATATTTCAAAATGAAAATAGGCTGTTTTACTTACCGCGTCGTAGATATTCTTTGCTTTTAGTCTCAAGGTATAGCTTCCTTCGCGTAGCGTGTTAAAATCCTTGTATTGATCCGTCGACCAGGCAGACCAGTTCTCTGAGTATCCTTCCAAGAAAAAGCTGAAAAGCAGAGGGTGTTCATTCTCAAAGTAGGGAGAAGCAAAATGGAACCTGAAAGAGTTATTTTCAAAAGGAAATTCAAAGGTTCCGCTTATGTCGTCAGAATAGAAGTGTAAAACAGAATCGAGATAGTCTAATTCTACTCGTGTAATTATTGCTCTGAATGGATCATCATAGGATTTCGGGCTAAGCGAATTGTACTGCACGAATCCCTGCTCTGTCCCAACGAATACGTGCTCATTGTTATAGGGATACATAAACTCAAACTCATTTACGTATTTACCTCTGAGTTTTCTAAAAGGAATTGTGACCCGGGTGTAGGACCTGTCCTCATTTTCGCGCACGTACCCTGATTCCAAATCGGCAATATACCATTTGTAGCCATTGTCAGCAGCAGCAACATACTTGATCCTTCCGGAGGATGCAAATATTTCATTCAGCGCAGCTGCAGGCACCAAAGAATCACGCTGTGATTGGTAGGCATAGATGCCATTGTTAGTTGAAACGTATATATCCCCCATCATAGTGAAACAGGATATTTCCTGTTGCGGCAGGCAGGCCTTGTTCTACCGAATAGAGCAGAACTTCTTCCGCTCTATCCATACATTCATCCATCCGGATCCTGAAAATTCCTTTTCCGCTGTGACCAACCCAGATATCTCCTTCCTGGCCTTGAAAAAGATAGCGACTGGATTCTTCAAATCCCTCTATCTTCTTATCATACCTCCATTCATTGTTTACGTTTCTGAACCGCATCAAACCTTCATAACACCCGGCCAGCAGAAGATCGGGATGATCCTTCAAGCTCACATATTTCCAAACACCTTCAATGCTGGAAATCCTTTTGGCCTCATAGCCATCTACCAGGAAGGAGCCCAATGCATGACCACACAGCAGCTGTCCGTTAATTTCTTCAAGTGTCCATACCTGGCCGGCAGTATTTTTTACCAATTCAAAATCACCTGCAGGAGGGAGCCCATATAGAGGTCTGACATAGAGGCCCTGGTTGGTACCCAGGTATAGCATATCCTTAAATATCCTGCAACAGTATCCGGTACCAATTTTCCTTGAACCAATATATTGAAGCGGAGAATTTAGTTCTAGGTAAGCAATGCCATTGTCCAGTCCCAACCATAAATTCTCGCTTCTGTCCACATGTAAACTCAAAATCGTGTTGTTCCCCAGTCCTGATATTTCGTTTATGCTTTTCAGGACAATCCCTTCAGCATCAGAGATCAGAATTCCATTGAGTATGGTTCCAAAGGCCAATAAACCTCCCGGCAGATTGGTAAAACTGAACAATTTGTTCCTGATAAGGAAATCGTTCACGGGGGTATTCCATTTGCTCAGGTTCCCGTCCTTAAGCAGGTATAGTCCATTAGATGTTGTTCCAATGAGCAAGGTATTCGGCTCTGGCTGCAGGATATTGCATATTTCCAGATTAAGCTCATTGTTCCACCAGGATAGGGCTTTCAATTCACCCTCAATAAATTCGTATAGTCCAATCCCGGGTTCATGAACCATAAACCTGTCTCCTGCATAGAAGCAGAAGTGAAACCGTTTTTGCGGTTCAATGACTTTAATCTTCTTATTCTTGTAAAAATATATATATTGAAAGCATTGAAAAACAATCCCCCCGTCCACTTCAAATATGTTCCATATATCATCAAAGTCCTTATATGCCTCAGGGATTAAATGCTTCAGGCTTTGATAGGATTCAGGTCTGTTATTCTCCCTCTTGATGATTCCGAAATCATTAATTAATCCAACGTAAATTGTATTCTGCTTATCGATGAGTAGTGAGCGAAGCGGCGCAATAGAAGAGATCCTTGAAAGATTCCATTCCACGCCATTGAAACTGAGCAATCCATCATTATTAGCAAAATACATACATCCGCTCTGATCCTGGCTGATCGACCAGTTTTGCGTTCCGGCTTGGTATTCAGATTTGGGAAAGTTCTTGATGTTAGGTAATCCTACAGACCATTCCTGGGCAAATGCAGAGCATGCAAACAATAACAAAACTATGGAGATTGCTTTTGACACGTTATCTAAAATCTACGCTTTATGAAAAAATCTTCCAAAACACAATAATAACTGATAACTAATTGCACCTCTTATATTCTGCCGCCAAGTGTGGTAGATGGTAAATATACAAATTAGGCTGCCTGATTTGGGGAGTATTTAGTTCGTTGACTAAAAAAAGGTGATAAAAGGACGAACTTATAAACTCTTCTTATCATCTTTCTGGCAAAATTCTGGCAAAACAGCAAATGTTACAAATCCGAAGGGCTTCAGGTCTTTGAAAAAACTAAGGATTTAGATGTATAACTAAAAAATTAGTTGTGCATTTGAAGTGTATCGTATAAATCGTTCTTTTACAAGTGCCTGCAAAGGAGCAATAGAGTAAACAAACGAGTAGGAAGATAGGGGAAAATATTTTATAAACATATCCCCTATCTGTCCTCTCACACCACCTAGCATACCGTTCGGTACTAGGCGGTTCCTTAATTAAAACCACTGACAGACCGGTAGTACTCCAAAAAGAAGATATAACCGGCTTGTCTAAGACGGTTACTGGTGACACTTCTGGTTAAGATCGGACTTCTGGCTGTGTGCCAGTAACCCATTCTCGTATTCGCAAACTCCCATGCCTTGTATCTTGCAATACCCAGCTTCGTAAGATTACGACCACGGGTGCGTACCCGTTTCCATTGTTTCCAGATAATCATACGTAGACGTCTGCGGTACCATTCGTCTACTCTTATTAGTAGACTTTTCATGTCTGCCAGTTTAAAGTAATTCACCCAGCCAGTTATATACTGTCTAAGTGCTACTTTTCGCCTTGCATATCCCCACCCATTGCTCCGTGATGTAAGCGTTTTGATCCGCTCCTTCATCTTTGCAATGCTTTTCGGGTGTACTCGCAGTCGTCCTTCTCCTTTATATACATAAAAGGAGTATCCCAAAAATTTCACTTTTGAAATATAGGCTGTCGCCGTCTTTTCCCTGTTTACCCTCAGAAACAGTTTCTTTTCGATGTACGGAACGATGTTCGCAAGCGTCCTCTCTGCACTCCGTTTGCTCTTGCAAAGGATTACCAGATCGTCGGCATAACGTACAAAGAGGTGCCCTCGGTTTTCGAGTTCCTTGTCCAACTCGTTGAGCATAACGTTGCTCAACATCGGACTAAGCGGACCTCCCTGCGGAACGCCCATACTCGTCTCTTCAAACTTGTTGCGTATCACCACTCCTGCATTGAGGTATTTATGGATGAGCGAGATAACCCGCCCATCTTTTACAGTCCTTGATAACACCTCTATCAGTTTACTCTGATTGACTGTATCAAAGAACTTCTCAAGGTCCATATCCACGGCGTATTTATAACCGTCTGTGATATAGCTCTTGCATTGGTTCAATGCCTGGTGTGCATTACGCTTGGGTCTGAACCCGTAACTGTTCGATGAAAACTGCTTCTCGTAGACAGGTGTTAAGACCTGAGCAATAGCCTGTTGGACTACGCGGTCAACCACCGTGGGAATACCGAGTTTTCTCTTCCCTTTTTCTTTGGGTATTTCTACCCTCCGAACTGGATTTGGACGGTAACTACCGTCCAATATCGATTGTATGAGATTCTCCTTGTTGTTGACAAGATAATCCTTTAAGGATTCGACTTCCATCTTGTCTATACCCCCGCTTCCCCTATTACTCCTTACCCGTTTGAAGGCTCGGTTCAGGTTCGTCGGCGACAGGATCTGCTCTAACAACCCATATTCCGGTTTGTCGGCATTGGTGAGGTTGTTTTCAGTCATCCAGATAAAGGTCTGCCCTCCTGCATAGCCCTCAGGTTCCGCCCTACTATTTTGCAGGCAGGTATCTTGCGATATTTTCTGCTTTCCTCCCTTCATCAGGTAACTTTCATTTACTCTCACTCATTAAGGTTCGGTCCTTTCCGAACCCCGTCGAGGGGTACGGTACTACGACCTCGGCTGACTTCTCACAACAAATCTTATTTCAACCGTGCTTCATACTCTGTTTCCACACGTCTGTGAGACCTCCCCGGGTAAGAACGATAACTTTCATCCCATATATCTGCTGCATTTACTCCAATTGCTCCGGACAGTATCGGACTTCGTTTTGTATTGCAAACTTATCCAGCAATCATAAGCCTTATATGCAGTTTCTGTTCGTCAGACCAGGAATTTGCCGCCGGCTTCCTTCAGATTCCACCTCGCGGTGGACACCCTTGCCTTAAGCTAACGCTTCCCACTGTCAAGGTACGTTCGGGACTTTCACCCTATAGTTATCGCCCATGCCGGGCGCACAATAAAAATCCCCAATCGCTTCGCGAAAGGGGATTTAGTTGAGGTCGGTAGCGGATGGATTTGGACAATTCTCTCTACTCTTGTTTACCCCTAATCATTTTTCCTACAAAGAGTTACAAACTTTTTCAATCAAAGTAAAAGTAAGTAACCCCAAGCAAAAGTAAATGTTATACGCCAACTGTACGCCCAATTGATTGTAACATATTTTTGCTATATTTATTACAGAACACAGCCAGGGAATTTATGAAAAGCATTGACAATCAGATATACGATAGGATACTAAAGAAGAAGAGAGGTACATTGTTTATTCCAGAAGACTTTTCTGAATATGGTTCTTCAGGTGCTATACGAATCGCTTTGCACAGACTTGTTGCTAATGACAAAATCAAAAGAGTTGCTCAAGGGATATACGTAAGACCAAAGCATAGTGATCTTATCGGAGAAGTGCTACCAACAACTGATGAAATTGCCAGAGCAATAGCAAAAAGAGATAGAACCAGAATTATTCCAACTGGAAGCTATGCTCTTAATGTTTTAGGATTATCGACTCAAGTGCCTATGAATTTTGTGTATCTAACTGATGGTGCTCCCAGAAAAATACAACTTAAAGTAGGAAACATAAAATTTAAGAAAACTACCCCAAGGAATTTAGCAGCAAAGGGTAAAATCAGCGGATTAGTTGTTCAGGCTCTAAAAGAAATAGGAAAAGACAAGGTTGAGGAATGGGAAATGAAGAGAATTATTAAGCTATTAAAAGAGGAAAAAAAGGAAGATCTTGAACACGATATCAAGCTTGCTCCAGAATGGATTAGAGTAATAATGAAAAAAGCACTGTAACATGGCTGCCTTTGATTTTTATAGTTTTAAACAAGACGAAAAGCACCTCATTTTTAATCAACTTGCAGCCAAACTAAAAATTCACCCAGCCTCAATAGAAAAAGACTGGTGGGTAGTAAGAACTTTAGAGATAATTCAGACAATGGATGTTTCAAAATCCATTGTTTTTAAAGGAGGTACATCATTAAGCAAAGCCTGGAATATTATCGATCGGTTTTCGGAAGATGTTGACCTGGTTCTGGATAGGAGTTTTTTAGGATACGATGAATGCAAGACCGTTAAGCAAGTAAAAAAACTTAGAAGTGCCACCAGAAACTACATCTATAAAGATTTTATTCCAGCATTACAAAACGCATTTATAAAGGCCGGTTACAGAGATGTAAGAGTAAAGCTCAACGAAGAGGAAGGGAGAAATCTTGAACCAGTACAAATTTCTATTCTCTACAAAAGCTGCACAACTATATCGGAATACACTAATCCGTATGTAAAAATTGAAATAGGTAGCAGAGCATTACGGGAACCATCAACAAATAAAGAATTTAATTCTCTGGTCGGAGAACACTTTCCAGATAGACCATTTGCTGATAACCAGATAATTGTACCGTGCGTTAATCCTGAAAGAACACTCCTGGAGAAATTGTTCTTATTGCACGAAGAGTTTTCAAAACCCGAAGACAAAATAAAGGTTGATCGTCTTAGCAGACATCTTTACGATGTTGAGATGTTGACAAGAAAAGGCTATCTAGACATTGCTATAAAAGAGAAAGAACTTTATAACGAAATAATTGATCACAGGAAAATTTACACCAAGATTAGCGGAATAGACTACAACTTCCATCAACCAAAGACATTAAATCCACTCCCACCTAAAGCTATAATGAATAGTTGGAAAAATGACTATCAGAAAATGCAGGAAGAAATGATTAATGGAGATTCGCTATCCTTTGATGACCTAATTGACCGAATTGCAGAAATAAAGAATAGAATAAACGCTCTAAAATGGTAAATGTCTAACCGATGTAGTTGAAAAGGGAGGTAAATAGATAATTCATTAAATAACACCATAATTGGGTAGAAGGGTGGGTAGAGTACAGATCCCAAGAATGTCGTTACAGTGTAACGACAATTCAAATTCTGAAATGAAACCAGTGACTTTCCAGAAAATACGCCAACTGTACGCCAAAAGTGGTAAATCAAAAAACCGAGCTCCTTTACTATCAAGGAATTCGGTTTTTAGGTGGAGGTCGGTAGCGGATGGATTTAGTCAATTCTCATTATTTCTGTTTATTCTTAATAGTATATCCGACAAAGAATTACAAACTTCTTCAATCCAATTAGAAGTAAGTAAACCCAACCAAAAACAAATGTTACTCGCCAACTGTACGCCCGGTTGACATTGAAAAATATTTTGTTTCCCGAACTACTATGCAACAAATAAACCGATTATTTGATGCGATATTTGCAACGATTAATTTTGAAATGCAATGAATAAAGTATATTTTCGTTGTAAATTATGCAACGAATGAGCAATTACATATACCAAAAAGATAACTGGCCAAACTTTACCTGGAATACTGAAAATATTGTCAATCTGCTCAGTGAGGCAAGAAACCTTCAGGGTCGGTTGATTGGTAAGATGGAGTCATTGGGCTTTGACTTAAGAAATGAGGCATTGCTGGATACATTAACATTGGATGTATTAAAGTCATCTGAAATCGAAGGAGAAGTTTTAAATCCGGACCAGGTTCGTTCATCAATAGCGCGGAAATTGGGAATGGAAATTGCAGGTTCAGTAGATTCTGACAGAGTTGTTGATGGAGTTGTTGAAATGATGATTGATGCCACACAAAATTGCTTTAAGCCCTTAACAGCAGACAGGCTTTTTGATTGGCATGCTGCTTTATTTCCTGCGGGCAGAAGTGGTATGTACAAAATTACGGTTGCAGATTGGAGGAAGGATACGACAGGGCCAATGCAAGTTGTATCAGGAGCCTTGGGTAAAGAAAAAGTGCATTTCGAGGCACCAGATTCCGGATTACTAGATAAAGAAATGTTTCTGTTCCTGGACTGGTTCAATAATTACGATGAAACAGATCTGGTAATAAAAGCTGCCATAGCACATCTTTGGTTTGTGACTATCCATCCTTTTGAGGATGGAAATGGAAGAATAACAAGGGCTTTGTCGGATATGATACTAGCCAGGGCGGATAAGAGCAATCAACGGTTTTATAGTATGTCAGCCCAGATCCGGAAAGAGCGGAAATCATATTATAAGAAACTAGAAAAAACACAAAAGGGTAATTTAGATATTACTGAATGGATACAATGGTTTTTGCAATGCTTGATAAATGCTTTAAAATCCACTGATTCAATTCTTAAGCAAGTTCTGTTCAAAGCTGATTTCTGGAATAAACACTCAAAGACAATTATTCATGAAAGACAGAGAAAGCTGATAAACAAACTGCTGGAGGGATTTGACGGGAAACTGACTTCCTCTAAATGGGCGAAAATTGCTAAATGTTCAAAGGACACTGCGATTAGAGACATTAATGACTTGATAAACAAAAACATCTTACGAAAAGAAGCTGAAGGTGGAAGAAGTACTAATTATGAATTAGTGAAATGAAGATACGCCAACTGTACGCCAAAAAGGGTATAACAAAAAACCGAACTTCTTTATTATCAGAGGGCTCGGTTTTTGTTTGGAGGTCGGTAGCGGAGTGTGTTTTATTACCTTTTTTAGGTATTTTCTTACTCTTTACATTTTATCTTGCTGATATTCTGATGATTATAAATTGATGATTTTGGAATTATAAGTATTTCCTTTGCCCCAAAGCGTATTTAGTTACCTCATATATGATACATCAAGGCAATTCCTTACACTCCTTTAGGATCCCCTAATCTTTACATTAAGTTAGACCTGCTGCATAATCTTTCATCTCCGGTTTAATCAGGATGTAGTATCTTAGATAAGATAATACCTTTCATTGACCTGCAATTACTGCTAAAGCATGAGAGATCCGAGCAAAAATGTTTCGAATAATAACTTGAGTTTTGAGTCTTTCCTCGGAGAATTTTCCTCAGAGCTGGTAAATCTGCCACTCGAATCCATAGATGCAGCAATTGAATCCAGCATAAAATCGCTGGTGGAATACTTCGATGCAGATCGCTGTCACCTGGGGCAATTCACAGCCGACCAATCAAAAATTTGGGTTTCCTATTTTTATACACGACCCGGTTTCAACATTCCGCAAATTGACAATGTCTCAGCGCAATTCTTATCCTTTGTGTATGAGAGTATCAAGCAGGACAAGCTGATTGCATTTTCCAAATCCTCCGATTTACCCAGTCAGGCCAGTCAGGATCGCGCAGTGATCGATAAGATGGGCATAAAATCACTGCTCATTCTTCCCATAAAAATAGCTGATGTCGTGCAATTTGGCTTTTCATTTTCAACGGTCACGAAACATATTACATGGGATAAAAAGGCAATTAACAGGATCAGGATAACAGCAAATATCCTGGCTCATGTGATTCAAAGAAAAATCACTCTGAAGCAGATGATGGAAGAAAAGGAATGGGCTGAAGCTGTGATAGAGGGAATGCCACAGGTGGCTTATGTCTTTGACTTGCAGGGCAGGTTGAAGCGCTGGAACAAGAATCTGGAAGTCCTATATGGATATGCGGAGGAGGAGTTGAAGGATAAATATATCGGTGATTTCCTTAATGAGGAGGATCGGAAAAAAGTAATGGAAGAAGTCCGGAAAGTCGTTGAGGATGGAAAGGAACGCAGTGTTGAATATGATATCATAACAAAAAGTGGTAGAAATATTGCCCTCCTACTATGGTTCAGGAAAGTTGGCAGAAATCGGAGGGGAATTGTACATGGTTGGACAAACCGTGGACATATCTGAGTTGAAACAGGCGCAGATGAAAATTGCCAAACAACTGGATGAAATCAAAATCTTGAAAGATCAACTGGAAGCAGAAAATATTTACCTGCGTAAGGAACTGAAGATAGCAGGTTCTTACGATGAGATCATTGGGGCAAGCAATATTCTCAAACATATCTTGTATCGGGTCGAACAGGTTGCACCGCTGGATACGACTGTTTTGCTTGAAGGCGAAACCGGAACGGGTAAAGAGTTATTTGCCCGGGCCATTCACCAGAAAAGTAAGCGATCTGATAAGCCCATGATCACTGTGAATTGTGCCTCGTTGCCAGCCAGCCTGATCGAGAGTGAGTTATTCGGCCATGAGAAAGGTGCTTTTACCGGTGCTCTTCAGAAACAGCTGGGTCGATTTGAACTGGCCGATGGCGGAACCCTGTTTCTGGATGAAGTCGGGGAGATTCCCTTGGAGTTGCAGGCTAAACTGCTGCGTGCACTGCAGGAAGGAGAAATTGAACGGATAGGAAATCCCAAGCCAAGAAAAGTAGACGTGAGGGTGATCGCGGCCAGCAATCGAAACCTGGAACGGGAGATCCTCCAGGGCCGTTTCCGGAAAGATTTGTTTTACAGGCTAAATGTATATCCAATCACGGTTATACCTCTAAGGGAGAGGAAAGAAGATATACCCATCTTAGTGGAACATTTTGTGCAGCGCTTCAATGTGAAGTTTGGGAAAAACATCACTAAAATCCCAAGGAAAGTGATGGACCAGCTGGAGTTATACCCTTGGCCTGGCAATGTCCGCGAATTGGAAAATATCATAGAACGTGCGATGATCCTCTCAAGGACACCGACATTGACCATTGAGAAGCTGAGCGAGCCTGATTCGACCAATGAGGAAAAATTTCATGCACTTGCAGATCATGAACGGGACTACATACTAAAAGTGCTTGATCATACCCACTGGCGTATCAGTGGGCCCGCAGGTGCCGCCCGTATCCTTGATATGCATCCCGAAACCCTTCGTTCACGTTTGAAAAAGCTCCGTATTACTAGACCTGATTTTTCAGAATAAAAACATGATATTTGTGGTAATTCGTGATATATCATGAATTAATTCCTTGTTCCTGCCACACTCATTTTTTATTTCCCTTCCTATCTATTTAAATATCATTGGCTTATCAATCTTTCCCCCTGATGGCACAATAATTGGTTGCCATGGATCCGTGTGCCTGAGTCATCAGAGCTATGACCTGGATCAATTATTAATGTCTTCGTGACTCGTGAAAAAAGTACTCGAACTTCTGATAGTACCGAATTCCTGGAAAAAAAAGGAATTCAGTCAATCATTGAACAACATTGGCAGGATTCTTCAGCATTCCTGTTCAAGCTTGAAAATTGATGAATCCGATGATGATCCTATCATCCATGTTGTAATGGAGTGGGAAACCGTCGAACAGATGCGCCAGATGTTTAGTAGTGAGGATTTTAATATACTCTCAGGTGCAATTACTGCCCTTTGTGAGGAAGTGGTAATCCGGATGGATGGCCATCGGATAGAGAATCATATTTCCACACTACACACTTTATAAATAGTATATGAAACAAATCAAACCCAATATCTAAAATGTACGCAATGAAATCAAATGTATTAACACTGATTGGATTCGTATCCCTGTGCATGGTAGGATGCCAGGAGAATACAAAATCAACGGAAATCCCATCGGGATCCTCCGGGATAGATCCTGCAACTTATGCACAAACAACTAAGATCCCGGAAGGCATTCTTACACCAGACCAGGTGGAGACCTCCATTGGTACGCTGAAATTTTTTGATGGCGCTCCACTTGCAGAGACCGCAGAACTGGTTTATGATAACCTGGACAGGATGCGGGGAGTAGATGTATTTCTGAAATGCATGCCTGCAGCTTCCGTGAGGCAGTTAATGCTTGGACCGGAATCCCTCGGTGCCGACAGCTATAACAAGGTTATGATTTTTGATAAACTGATGGATTCAAAACCCTTGTTCCTGACCGGTAATACCTCAACACTGTACGTATTACCTACCCTAAATCTGATAGAGACCGGTCCCATGGTGTTGGAAGTACCCCCGGGAATGCTGGGCGCCTTTAATGATGCCTGGTTCAGATACATGCAGGATGTTGGCCCCATGGGGCAGGACAAAGGTGCAGGCGGAACCTATCTGGTGTTGCCACCGGACTATGAAGGAGATATTCCGGAGGGTTATTTCATTGTTCAATCACCTACTTACAGAGTCTGGACTTTCATGCGTGGCTCAGTCGCCAATGGAATAGAAGCTGCGGTCAAGAATGTAAAAGACAACCTGAAGGTGTATCCCTTAGCTCAAAAAGACAATCCTCCAGCCATGGAATTTATCAGCGGATCCGGAAAATCCTTCAATACGATCCATGATAATGACTACAACTATTACCATCATATCAATGATGTGATTCAGGAAGAACCTTTGGAAATGATTGATGCAGAAACCCGCGGCTTGCTGGCTTCCATTGGTATTGAAAAAGGAAAAGAATTCAATCCGGATGACCGGATGAAGCGTATTCTTACAGATGCAGTAGCCATTGCCAATGCCACCGCCCGATCCATTGTATGGTACCCAAGGGTAAGCGGAAGTGTGGACAACATGAAAGGGATTCAGATCTACCCTGAAACAAACAGTGCCTGGATGATGGGGTGGGTCGATAAGAATGTCTTCTTTAATGGGAAAGACGGACATACCATGAATACTGATGCGAAGGTAACCTTCCATTATCCCTACACAGCTGTAACCCCAGCTATGGCTGTTACCATTCCGGGAAAAGGTTCGGATTATGGTATGGCTTATGTAGACGCAAACAAAATACCACTTGATGGATCGAATACATACAAAATTCATATTCCCGCCGATCCGCCTGCCAAGGATTTCTGGGCATTAACGCTTTATGACACCCAGACCAGATCACAGTTACAGACAGATCAGCCTTACCCCACAGTGGGCAGTCAGACAGAAGGTATCAGGATGAATGAAGATGGATCTTATGATATCTATTTCAGTCCAGAAGCCCCGGAAGGGTATGAGAACAACTGGCTTCAAACCATTCCGGGAAAAAGCTGGTTTGTTGCCCTTCGCATGTATGGTCCACTGGAAGCATGGATAGACAAAACCTGGCGACCAAGCGAAGTGGAGTTAGTAGACTAATTACAAATCATTTAAAATTCATATGATGAAAACGAAATCAAGACTGCATAAAATCGTTCCAATGTATTTTATCGCAATGCTTTCATTCATTGCATTAGCCCCGGCGCATGCACAGTTTGGCTTAACGCCAGTACGCGCACTTGATTATGAGAAGGTTACTGCGAGGAACTACGTTCGGGCCGAATCGGATATTCAGATGAAAGGCTATATTGAGAAGTTCGAATGTTTTGGGAAGTTTCATCACAACCGGGCAGCATATGACGTGAATAACCAGATCACCATAAGAGGCAACCGGGATACCTACTACTCTTTCGGTGTTTTTGACCTGACCTCCCCACTAACAGTTGAATTGCCGGAAAATAATGGGCGCTATCAGTCAATAATGATCGTTAGTCAGAATCATTCGATCTGGGGGTTCTATGGTCCTAAGAAAGGTACGCTGACAACAGAAAATGTTGGATCAAGGTATGCGCTTTTATGTATACGAACTTTTGTGGATCCCAATGATGCTGCCGACGTAGCGTCTGCACAAAAGCTACAGGATCTGGTCCAGTTCCAGCAGGACGACATTGGTAGTTTCGAAGTACCTGACTGGAAACTCGAAGAAGTAGAGGAAATGCGAAAAACCATCAATGTTATAGGATCAACAGTTAAGAATTGGGGGAAGGCATTTGGTGTAAAAGAGGAGTTGGATCCTGTTTATTGGGTGCTTGGCGCTGCTTATGGATGGGGTGCATTGCCCGAAAAGGACGCCACCTATCAAAATTTTGTTCCTGAACAAAATGATGGTAATACCCCATATACGGTAACTGTCAAAGACGTGCCCGTGGATGCATTCTGGTCCGTAACCCTCTACGACACTGAAGGCTGGATGCCGATCAATAAGTACAATGTATACTCTTTCAACAATGTTACGGCAAAGAAGGACCAAGATGGAAGTATCACCATCCACTTCGGTGGCGACCCTATGGCGGACAACTTTCTGCCGATCGTGCCGGGATGGAATTACATCGTAAGGCTCTATAGACCAAGACAGGAAATCCTGGATGGTAGCTGGACATTCCCGGCTCCGGAACCTGTTGAAATAAAGTGCTTAGGCATCAAAAAAAATCCTATCATGTTTAGGGCTAAGTTTCTGTATACAGCAGTTCTGATGATGCTTCCTTTTTTCGGGAGTTCACAGGATAGGATTAATGACTTGCAAACGATCCTGATCCGGAATGTGAACGTGATCGATCAGAGCGGGAGATCAGAAGATGTATTGGTCAGTATTCTCATAAAGAATAAAAAACTTGAACTGGTATCTCAGGACAAGATCGCCTTGAATAAGGCGGATATTGCCTTTGATGCCAGGCAGGGTTTTATTCTTGGTCAGCTTGAGCTGGGAAGCCCGGCAGCTTTTTTAATCCTGGACCAGGATCCAAGAACAGACGTGGATGTTCTGCTCGATACCAGGTCATACGCAGTTTTTGCCGTTTCCCAGGGAGAAGTAGTTTTAAACAAGTTGTTACGGATCGATGAGGATTTTCAGGAGCAAATACGTGGCTGGCAATCCTATTCACCGCCGGCCGTGGCTTTGCCATTATCTTATCAAAATACACGAAAATGGAATGTGTTCAGGACAAAGCCAATTACCGGAGTGCTCGGAGGCGCTATCCTGATGGAAAATACCCGCTGGTTTTCACAAGACAATATTAATGAAGAGCAAGTAGGGGATCTAAGTGAATATGTTGGAGGTTCTGTTCGCGGATTCCGGGCAGGAGTGGGAGGTACATTCAACTTCAAAAAGCCCTGGACCTATGTTTTTACTTTTGGCACCCGTGCTTTTGAACGGGGCTTTGAGCAAGGCAACCTGGATGAGTTTGTGCTTTATGACTACAGGGTGAATATACCCATAGGATCAGCTACCTTGAGCATGGGTAAAACAAAAGAAACTTTTTCGATTTCAAGATTGTCAGCAATGATATACGAACCTGCTCAGCAGGAGCGGGCCTCAGTCGCTGACGGCCTTTTACCCGCCAGGAATATTGGGGTTGTTATCAGCAGCTCTTTCATGAAGGAGCGAATGACCTGGGCTGCCGGCGTATTTAATAACTGGTATGAAGCCGATCGATCGTTTTCCGACAATCCCACAGTGTTAACGGGGCGTATCACGGCTCTCCCTTATGCATCGGAGGATGAGAGTAATCTCCTGCACCTGGGAATTGCGGGTCGCTATTCCAACGCGGCAGGAGGGATCCGCTACAAGGCAAAAACGGAAATTTTCAGCGGGCCGGTTTCGGTTGATACAGACCTGCTTGATGATGCTAGCTCTGCTTTTCACTATGGCCTGGAAATGGCATGGAGAAAGGGACCTTTCATCTTATTGAGTGAGTACATACAATCCAACGTCCGCTCTTCTGCTTTCAATAATCCCAGTTTTAAAGGGTACTATGTGGTTGCTTCCTATGTGTTGACCGGGGAAATGCGTCAGTATAATAAACGGAATGGGACCTTTAAAAAGGTTAATGTCGCCAATGGCATTAATTCAGGGGGGTGGGGTGAATTAGAGGTTTACAGCCGATGGTCATCTTTTGACCTGACCGATCAAAATGTAAATGGGGGTGAAATGAACACATTTTCACTTGGAATACAATGGACCCCCATCCCGGCCATACAGGCCAATGTAAACTACCGGTATTCAACACTTGATCGCGATGCACAAACAGGTTCGAACCACGGAATTGTAACGCGTCTGGTATTCATTTTGGAATAATTAAACAATAATAAAGATAAGCTTGCCGTGAAATTGATTGAAAACAGAAAGAATCCAAAATACATCATGTTGAAATCCTGTTGGACCAGAATTGCTTGTCATCTCTTTTTAGTTGCTTTACCAACAATGATCCTGATGAACAGCTGTGCCACCAAGGACATTGTGCGGGAGTGGAGTCCCAGTGAAGACCATGAGCAAAAATTGGAAAAAATTATGATCATGGGACTTGTCAATCAAGTGTCTCTTCGAAATGATGTTGAGTATGAAATGGCAGATGCTGCCCATAAATTCGGATTGAAGGCCACCAATAGCATGGCCATGTTCCCGCCAGAATTGGGCAAACCATTTGAAGATGCGGGAAAACTAAGGCTTCGATTGCAGGAAAGGGGATTTGATGCCATTATAACAGTAGCCATTATTGATATCGAAGCTGAAAGATATGTGGGGCCAGAAAAAAATTATGTGCCCATGGTATATTACAACCGGTTTACAAACTACTATCACCGCACGGAAGTACTGGTTTATAAACCAGGTTATTTCTCCCTTAATACAAGGTACTTCCTGGAGACAAATATCTACGAGCTTAAAGCCGGGCGATTAGTATGGTCAGGCAGATCCACCGTTTTTGATCCCCAGGATGTGGAAAGATTTGTCCCTCGCTATTCGAAGAAGTTATTTAAAGAATTACAAAAATCGGGCATCATCGCCGATTGATTCAGGATATTGTATCATAATTATCTAAAACTATTGAAATGAAGATCAAAACATTATTATTGGTTTGTGTAATGGCACTTGCAATTACAGTGCCGGGAATCACACAAAATACCCTTTCTAATATTATTAAGAATGGAGAGATTCGAATTGGAATGACCGGGAATCAGCCTCCTTATAGTATGAAAACGAAAACTGACAGGTTGATGGGCTATGAAGTAGACCTGGCCAAAATTCTTGCCGAGAGCATGGGCGTAAAACTAAAAATGGTTGAATTGCCATTTTCTGAATTAATGCCGGCACTCCAGAATGGAAAAATCGATGCTGTCATGTCAGGCATGACGATAACTCCGGAACGAAATCTTAAAGCACTTTTTGCAGGCCCATATACACTATCAGGAAAGTCAATTCTTACCAAATCAAAGGTACTTGCTGAAATATCTGAGGCCTCTGAGGCCAATGAAAAAAAATACAAAATCACCTGTCTGAAGGGTTCAACCAGTGAAAAATTCGTTCGTGCATATATGCCGAACACAGAAATTATTCCAGTGGAAAATTATGATGTAGGTGTCAATATGGTATTGAATGACCAGGCCGATGCGCTGGTCGCGGATGTTGCTATTTGTTTGGTGACCTTATTGCGTTACCAGGACGAGGGGCTCGTTACACTGGACGAGCCATTAACCATTGAACCTATTGGCATGGCATTACCTCCTGATGATCCGCAATTTCTCAATCTGGTTGAGAATTACCTGTCTGCGTTAGAATTATCGGGTGCATTGCAATTGCTTGATCAAATATGGTTTGAAGACGGACAGTGGCTTCTGAATATGAAGTAAAAGCAATTCATATGGCACGTTTTTTTAAAGACAGAACAAAACTAAAAGGTCAGGCGCCGGGCTCGTTAATTCTGCATTGTATTCGCCAAATTGCAATACACAACTGATAGAGTGATCTAATACTATAAATGCTTCCTTATTAAGCCTTTTATGCAAGAGCGTATAATCAAAATCATTCTGCCTGAAGAGTTGAAGGATCCAGCACTGGAATTACTGGAAACTGATGAGAGTATTTTTTACTGGTTGGAAGAATCCAATTCAACAAATGTTGTGATCAGTATACTCGTAGATTCCGGTCAGACAGAGAAGCTGATGGACGATTTTGAAAGAAGATTCGGTCACACAGAAGACTTCAAACTCATCGTATTGCCTGTGGAGGCATCCCTGCCAAGAAAGAAGGAAGAAGAAAAACCGGTCGCGGAGCCAAAGGTAAAGGCGAAGCAAAAAAAGTCCATGAGGATCAGCCGGGAAGAATTGTATGCCGATATAGTGGGGAGTACCAAAATGTCGAATATCTACCTCATATTTGTAGTACTTTCCACCATAGTGGCTGCCATTGGTCTGATGAGGGATAATGTGGCTGTTATCATTGGAGCCATGGTTATTGCCCCTTTTTTAGGACCCAGTGTGGCCCTGGCCCTTTCCGCTACCCTGGGGGATAATAGGTTAAGGAATGATGCCCTCAAGGCTACGATTGTTGGATTTTCACTTGTCATTTTTTTATCAGCTCTTATCGGCTATTTCTTTGCCGTGGATCCCGGCATTCCTGAAATTGCCTCCCGGACCCAGGCTGGAATACCTGATATTCTGCTTGCCCTGGCTTCTGGGGCCGCCGGTGTTCTTGCGTTTACCACAGGTGCGCCCGCAGTGGTTATTGGTGTTATGGTAGCAGTTGCATTGTTGCCTCCTTTGACTGTATTTGGCCTACTCATGGGAAGCGGAGAATACAATCTTGCCATGGGCGCATCGCTCGTGTTCCTTACCAATATCATTTGTATTAACCTCGCAGGTATAACCACATTCCTTTTGCAGGGCGTAAGTCCCCGAAGCTGGTGGGAAGCAAACAAGGCGAAAAAAGCAACCCGGAAAACTCTGGCTATCTGGACAATTACTTTGGGCTTCCTGATTGTAGTCATCCTGCTCTGGAGCAACTAGGAAGAAAGCGCCAGTAGCCTGAATCAAGACTGAACGCTGTAAAAAATGAGCATTTTATTTGCCCCAAAAAGTATCTGTTAACTTTTTTGATGACAACCCAAGGTATTTATTCACCTCTGTAGTGCTTCCAAAAACTACTTTTCTTTCCATGGACCTGGTTCAACCAAACATGATACATCCCATGCTCTCCAAGATCTTGCCAATCCTCGATTTCTACACCAAGAAGGTCAAGCTTCCTAAGGTATTTTGCGGCATGAGGATAGGCCTTGTAGAACTTCCTTTCAAGTATGGATTCCAGCAATGCTCTGTAAATTACATATGCAGCCAGCATCCTGGCCTCTGACTCCATAACTTTTGCCATTGGCAATAGGGTTTCATAGTAGTATCCATTCAGAGTCTGGGCACCCGCCTTGGCCAGAATACATATTTCAGCCTCATCGAATTTCCTAACATCAATAAGAAATTTAATATCAGAATAATCTGTTTTCCCATCTTCTATGATAAAACCGGCCTCATCATCAATTACCTGCTCCCTTTTCTCCTCTCCAATCACTTTCAAAAGCGAATCAAGTGTATGCAGATTTCTGTTTTTTCTGAATGAGATCCAGGCCAATTCCGCCTCCCTTTGTGAATCGCCCAAGCGTCCGTATATCTCCTGAAGAATTTCACGCCTCTCCCTATCCATGAAAGTCTCATTGGAAGAAATCTTGTTAATCCACTCCAAAGCTTTCTTGGGAAATCCTGATTCCAGGTATACTCTCCCAATATCAATACAACTTGAGACTCCAAGATCTTCCGTTGATTGCAATCTAATTCTCTCGAAAAGCTCGGCATTTCCAGTTTGCCTCGCCAGAGATTCGATAGCCCTGAAATAGTGGCTCTTTTGATATTCATCCTCCGCTTCCTCTGACAATAATTCGAAAAGATATATGGCATTATTTGTAGCCTCTTCTCCCAGCATCTCCAGTCCCTTGTCAATCAATCCTTCCCTTACACTAAATGGATCATTTGAGAAGGTTCTTATCAGCAGGTCAAGAACCTGGTATTTATCCGTGCATCGGGAAGCATACTGGGTAAATAAATTACGTGCTCCATATCTGTAAACATCACCGATATAACCGAAGGAATCATCACAATTCCCAAATACAGCCTGGTCGGTTTCGAGAAAAGAGGCAATTAAAGACATTCCAACACCAGGATCAGGTTTTGCCTGTTCCAGATCTTCAAGTAAATGGTCCAGCTCAGCTGCGAAACTCCTCGATTCCTTCCTATGAATAAACCTTTTTCTCCGCTTCAGGCCGGCGATTTTTCTCCTGAAACTTTTGATGATATCATCTGGTTCACTGATAAGCCGATTGATCAATCGCTCTGCTATTTCATCATGTTCTGCAATTTTTATTAAGGCATCAGCAAGAATCTCTGAATCCAATCTGACCAACTTATTCCTTTTTTCATCTCCCATAGCTGCAAATTTACCTATATAATGTGAAACCAAGCTCCCAAAGTGGGTAGATAGGTGGGTAGAAGAATAAATCAATATAAAGATATATCCTTTTGAAATCTAGGATATTATCGCCATAATTGAGGGTGCTGGCAGGCAGAAGGGTGGGTAGAAAAAGAAACGCACCATTGCTGGTGCGTCGGACCAAAGATGCTATCTTTAGTGCTGTTATAGTGATACAAAAATAGATACAAAATCAATACCAAACAAATCATCGATCGCACAAACTTCTATATGGATGGATTCAACCTTTATTTCGGGATTAACAGTAAAGGCTGGAATAGTCTCAAATGGCTTGATGTAAAATCTTTGGCGGCAAACCTGTTGAAGCCACACCAATCTCTTGAAGAGGTTCACTACTTTACGGCACGGGTGAGAAACGCCCCTGACAAGGAGAAGAGACAAAATACATATCTTGAAGCACTACAGGAGCATTCTGAAATCAATATCACTTTTGGTAGATTTCAACCGAATGTCATTACCTGCTATAGCTGTGGTCATTCATATTCCTCACCCAATTGTGAAAATGCTTTTTCTAGGGAACACACTCAATGGTCAGCCAGAAAGAATTCATAAATAAGCCACCCAATAAGCCACCCCTAAAAACAAAACCCGCTGACAATCAGTGGGTTTATGTTGTTTCAAGAGGTCGGTAGCGGATTCGAACCGCTGTAACTGGTTTTGCAGACCAGCGCCTAGCCACTCGGCAAACCGACCAATATTTTATTTCAATTTTGTCAAATCCGCTGCGGATTACTCCGCTTCGCGTCGTGAGCTCGCTCTTTCAGAGCACGGGTCGAACCGCTGTAACTGGTTTTGCAGATGCTTTTAGCCACTCGGCAAACCGACCAGGTGTTGTACTTAAGCGCAAAATTAGTAAAAATTTTCACTTCTGTTTCAGAAGCCAGGCTATTCGATCGTAGGAGGAAGCATAGTGAATAAGAACGACCATGCTGAAGATCCAACCCAGCTTTTGAAAATCCAGGTCAAACAGCATCCAGACTGTTCCTCCAAAAAGAGCCAGCTCAAGGATTAGCCTGATCAAACCGGGAGTGCGGACCACTGTTTTTCCAGACCGGCTGGGATCGTCGCGGACTGCAAAAACTCCCCAAAGGATAGCGAACAGCGCAGACAGTCCGATGGCAAGGAGAATGCTGGTCCAGGAATCGGACTGATGATAACCCCAAAAGCCAAAGGTGACAATAGCGGCAAGCTCGAGGACAAACCTTATAGCACTGTTTAATGGATGAGTCGACATGGATACAAGTTCAGAGATATATCCTTATTAACACTGAAGCAGTAAAAGGGTTCTCCTGGATCTTTTTTGGGAAGGGTATTTGGACGGTCAGAGGGAGAGTATAAAATCGGTCAGATTCACCTCCTTTTTCAGTTGAATTTTTTTCCTCAGACTGTAGCGGTGGTTCTCTACTCCCCTGTATGAAATGCGCAGCAAGGGGGCAATCTCTTTGGATGAAAGATTCATCCTGAGGTAGGCACACTTACGACCGTCTGGTTTTCTTTCCCGACTTCCCTGATCCCCGAGCTTCAGGATCAACTTGTTATATCGACAACATTGGCTGGAAGGTGGAGCAAGCTCTGTTGGAGCCATTGAACTGTCCGATATAAGCATTTATCCTAATCCTGCAGCAGACATGATTACAGTTCAATATCCGGCTATGAACAGTGTAACCATCTCAAATGTGGTGGGACAAACAGTGATTTCAATTGAGTTTCAGGGTTCAAACCATGAGGTAATTGATGTGGCTGATCTCGCATCCGGAGTCTATTTTATCACCATAGAGGCAAATGGTGATACGGCAAGTTCCAAATTCCTTAAGGAATAAATATTTTGCTCTTATTAAAACCCCGATCGGTGTTCTGGTCGGGGTTTTTTTCATTGCTGATCGAATAAACTTTATGTTATAATACATATCCGCTACAAATGGTTATTCCTTTTCATTTATTAAATTTATAGAGATATGGTCAAGCTGCTAAAACTATTATTCCTTGTTCTTTTTCCCCTGGGATTGGGAAACTCCTGCAAACCACCCCCTGAGCTGGAGCTGACCAATGAGGTGTTGCTTGAAAAGGTGCAGCACCAGACCTTCAAATATTTCTATGACTTTGCCCACCCGGTTTCGGGCATGGCCAGGGAGCGAAATAGTTCTGGTGATATCGTGACCTCGGGAGGATCGGGGTTTGGACTAATGGTGCTTATTGTGGGGATGGAAAGGGGATTTATCACCCGGGACCAGGGCTTGGAGCAGATTGAGAAAATGGTGAGTTTCCTGGAAAGCTGTGACCGTTATCATGGGGTATGGCCCCACTGGCTAAATGGGGCCAACGGTGATGTGGTGCCTTTCAGCCCCAAAGACAATGGGGCAGACCTGGTGGAGACCGCTTTTATGATACAAGGCCTGATTGCTGTCCGTCAGTACCTCTCTATGAATGTTCCGACCGAAAAAGCGTTGGCCGACAGAATTAATACCCTCTGGCTGGAGGTGGAGTGGGAGTGGTTCACAAAGGGCGGAGAAGAGGTTTTATACTGGCACTGGTCTCCCGAATTTAACTGGGAGATGAATCACCCCATCCGTGGACACAATGAAACGCTCATTGTATATGTGCTTGCCGCCTCATCTCCTACCCATCCCATCGATTCTTCCGTATTTCACATGGGATATGCCAGGAACGGAGAGATAAAAAATGGAAACTCCTATTATGGAATTGATCTTCCTTTGGGCGAAGAGCTGGGAGGCCCCCTATTCTTCTCCCATTATTCCTTCCTTGGACTGGATCCACGAAAACTGGAAGACAGATATGCAAATTACTGGCAGCAGCATGTAAACCACACACGGATCAATAAAGCCTACTGCATTGAGAATCCCAAAGGATACACAGGCTATGGCGAAGCCTGCTGGGGTCTTACGGCCAGTGACAACCACCAGGGCTACAGTGCCCACTCTCCCACCAATGATCTGGGTGTAATTGCCCCCACTGCAGCCATCTCTTCCATTCCATATACACCGGAGGCTTCGCTGGAGGCCATCCGGCATTTTTATTATGAATATGGAGACAGTATATGGGGTCTCTATGGTTTTCATGATGCATTCAATCCTTCAGAAAAATGGTGGGCCGACTCATACCTGGCCATTGACCAGGGCCCCATTGTGGTGATGATCGAAAACTTCAGAAGTGGATTGCTGTGGGACCTGTTTATGTCGGCTCCGGAGATTCAGGATGGGCTAAATTTACTGGGGTTCAGCTATTAAGTTTGATAAATACATAGGATAATTTCAACAATATGGATAAAAAGTGGTTATCAATATAAATCCTAAAACATAAAAGATGGAAAAATTTCAGCAAGTAATTGAAAATCTGTATACCCTGGCTGCGCGCTATGGGATCAAACTAGTACTCGCCATTGTGGTTCTTATCATAGGTCTGATGGTGATCAAATGGATCACCAGAGCTATGGTGAAAGTCATGAAGAAAAGAAATGTGAATGAATCCCTGATTCCATTCCTTAAATCTCTGTCCAACATCCTCTTAAAGGCCATGTTGATCATTTCTGTGATGGGAATGGTGGGTATTCAGATGACCTCCTTTATTGCAGTTCTGGGTGCTGCTGGTCTGGCCGTTGGATTGGCCCTCCAGGGAACGCTGCAGAATTTTGCAGGCGGAGTCATGATCCTGCTCTTTAAACCTTATGAGGTAGGAAATTTTATCGAAGCGCAGGGCTTTATGGGTACGGTAAAGGAGATTCAGATTTTCACCACCCATCTGCTTACACCCGATAACAGGAAGGTAATCATCCCCAACTCGCCACTCGCCACCGGGTCGATTACCAACTTTTCCGCCATGCCTACCCGCAGAATTGATTTCTCCTTCGGGATTGGTTACTCAGACGATATTGACAAGGCAAAATCAATCCTGCTAAAAATGGCGGAGAAGGACGAAAGGGTCCTTAAAGAGGAAAATCCGCCCTCTGTAATGGTGGAAGCTCTGGCTGATAGTTCGGTGAATCTTAAGTTGAGGATCTGGTTAAAAGCGGAGGATTACTGGGATGTAACATTTGACTTTACCGAGAGTGCCAAGAAACAGTTCGATGCTGCCAATATTTCAATTCCATTCCCACAGCGGGACGTTCATGTTTACAACCACAAGTAAGCAGATAGAGCTCAGCACATTTAGAAGGTAAAGCCAATATTCACATACCAGATGGGATTCCAGATGTCTGTTCTGGAACCCAGGAATACCGAAATCGGTCCGATGGGGGTCTTGTAGGTAAAGCCGGCCCCGGCGCCAAAATACCTGGCCTCTTCGTTCCATGAGAAAATATCATCTGCAAAAGTTGTAATGTCATCGGAAACAATGATCAGGTTGGCCAGTGCCGATACATACAAATTGGGAATCGCTTGAACCTGCAGAGCAAGCTTTCCCTTTACGTAATTGCCCTGGAGCAATTCATGGCTGTTCAACCCCACAAAGGCCACCTGGTTTGCCCGCTGGTTATAGCGGTATCCTCCCACGTAATAGTTATCAGGTAATTGGCTTTTCATTGTCAGATAATCCAAGGGCAAACTCTGAATTGAACGAAACTTTCTTTCCCAATGGCCGGTAGTTTTCCAGGTCAACCTGCAGGTGCCAGTATGGATCAACTTTTTCCCTGATTTTTTCATTCTCAAGGCCAAGACTGTCGGGATAATCTGGTACAAGGATAGACTTTGTTTTGAAAGCCTGCCTGTATTTTAGATCCACCCTGCTTCCCTTTGTAGGGTAAATGTTGTTATCAAAAGAGTTGTGCTGATAAATAAGTGTCAAGGCAGGGCCTGTATAAATCCAATTATCAATCAATTTGATTAGAGCAAAGTCGGGAGGAACCACCTCCTTGATATTCTGTGAGATTTTAAACGTAGAGTAGCGATAGTAGAAATCGGCTCCCACATGATTGTTGATCCCCAGGCTCTGCCTGAATCCAGCCCCTACCCTCATAAATATGTGGTTGTAGTTCCCAATTTCCACATTATTTAAAGTAAAGGGAAGCTCTTCCCTCTCATAGGTGGCGAAAAGCGAACCGATGAAAGTCCGTTTTTTACCCAGGTGAACATCGTAGTAAGCCCTGAGCTGCGAATTTTCACTGAGATCAGCAGTTACACCGAGCCTCGATCCTTCAATCCCCAGGTTGTTATGGTTGTAATTCAGGATCACCCCCGGGCCAAAACTATTGTCATAATGTATTGCAGCTCCGATGGTGGATTGCGCTTTTTCCTTGACCCTGAATACCAGGCGGTACCCGTCATCCAGATCCTCAAAAAAGTACTCAATTTTGTCGAAGAAAAGTGTGCCAATTAACCTGTCAGTAGCGGCATTCAGCTGGTCAGGGATGATCCATTCGCCCATTTCAATGCCCGAGCGGGCAATAATAAAATCAGAAAGGTCGGGAGTCACAGAAAGTACTTTAATATCCCTGATCAGGATGGAGTCATTGGAAGGAAGCTGCTTCCTTTTGGGCGCGGCTCCCAGGTTGTTCACCGAATCGGCCAGTGCTTTCAGAACATCCATCTGTGCCCTGGCAGCCTCTTCGCCTCGGTTCATGATCTCCACCCCATCGGTAAAACTTGCAGGTGAGTAGCCTTCCAGATCGGGCACGATCATATAATCCACAAGTGGAACCTGTGAGGCCACATCCTGTGCTCCCGAAAGAAGAGAGGTCCGGGTGATTACGCTGGTAAGCGATCGGAGTTGCTCGGGTTCCATATGGCTGTCAAAACCCACATAAACCCCGATGATGATATCGGCTCCCATATCGATGGCTTCCTGTACCGGGAAATTCCGCATAACCCCACCGTCCACCAGGATGTGGCTGGAGTCGCGAACTACGGCTGTAAAAACACTGGGAATGGCCATGCTGGCCCGCATGGCTGAAGCCAGGTCCCCACTGTTCATCTCCACCATTTTCCCCTTTAGAATATCAGTTCCGATACATGAAAAGGGATAGGGAAAATCATTGAAATCATCGACCCCGGCCTGCCTCCAGGTGAGCTCTGAAAAGAGTTCAGAAAGTTTCTGTCCTTCAATAAGTCCGGCAGGAAGCTCGGGCTTGCCATTGTAGATGGGCATCTCAAGGATGAACCTTTTATACTCGTGCTTTCTGCGCATCAGCACAAGGTCGGAGGGGATCTCATTGGTGAGTACTTTGCTCCAGTCTACCGTTTCAATGATTTCCCCGATCTCATCGGCCGAATAACCTACGGAGTAAAGTCCGCCCATGATGCTTCCCATGCTGGTCCCGGTAATGTAATCGGGTTCCAGTCCCACCTCCTCAAGCACCTTCAGCACTCCCACATGGGCCATTCCTTTTGCCCCTCCACCGCTGAAGACATATCCGATTTTGGGACGGGAGGCTGTCGATTCCTGGCTAAATATGGACATAGGTAGCAAGAAAATTAGCAAAAGGAAGAGGGGAAACAGGCGTGGGTGGCTCATCTTGTAAGTTTTATAAATGTTTTTTAATAGTTTAACTCCTTTCTCTTCCTTGCGATTGTCTTATTCCTCCAGGGCCGTCAGCGCATCCTCCTTTGTGCCCAGTAAAGCAGAGATCCATCTGGTTTCGGGGAAATTTTCAAGGATGATTTTAATAAGCATGGTGATGGGTACCGAAAGAAACATTCCCACGGGTCCCAGGATCAATCCCCAGAAAATAAGTGAAAGAAATACAACGGTAGTGGACAGACCCAATCCTTTTCCCATGATTTTTGGTTCAAGCACACTCCCTATGACTACGTTGACCAAAACATAGGTCAGGATGGTCCAGTAACTGGTTGGAAATCCCAACTGAACGATTGAAATTAATACCGCCGGGATGGCTGCAATGATGGATCCTATGGTGGGGATAAAGTTGAGAAAAAATGCAATCAGTCCCCACAGGACGGGATGATCGACTCCAATTACCCAGAGTGCCAGTGTAACAAGAATCCCCGTTGCAAGGCTGGTCAGGGATTTGATGGAAAGATAATGGCGGATGTTATGACTTATTTTTTCCATGATGGAAAGCGAAAAGGGACTGTTTTTTTCAATGATCTTTGTTTTGAAGAATATGGCTTCAATTTCTGCCAGCAAAAAAACTACCAGGAAGATAAAGGTGACCTCCCCGCTTAAAAAATCCTTGAATTTCATAAATATCTGACCGGTGTTTTGGATGAGTGATGCCGGATGAGCGACATGATTTCCCTGAAGGAAAGCCACAGTCATTCCCTTTTCGCTCAATTTCTGATGGGCCGAGGCTGATAACTCTTTAAAATGTTGTTCATAACTCGGAGCATCCTCCAGGAATAAGGATACTGAAGTTCCTATGAGCTCAAAAAATCCGAAATAGATAATTATTAAAACAGCTACCATGATGGCCAGGGCCACTCCATGTGGCACATTGTTCCTTTTTAACCAGACAATGGGTTGTGAAAAAATGATGCTTACGAATAAGGCCATCAGCAAGGGATTAATAACCGATTGGGCATAAATCACTCCTGCCATGATGATCACAATACCGGCAAGCCCCAATGCAGTTGGAATTCTGAAGTTTCTAGTTATATTATTCATTGTCAGCTAATTGTCGTGGATATAATTTTGTAATGGTCGGGTAGATCAATTTTTTAGTTTTAAGATAATGAATTTCCCGAACGTATATGCAGATCCCTTTGTGGGTAGGGGATTTCTATCCCCGCTTTCCGAAGGGCTTTATTGATGTTTCCGTTCAGATCGCTCTCCACGGCAAGCCGCTGCTCAATATGAGTCCAGGCCAAAAGCCTAAATTCCAGCGCACTATCGCCAAATCCGGTGAAATAGGCCTTTGGGGGCGGGAATTTATCCACCTGGGGATGGCCCAAAGCAATTTCCTGCATGATTTTGATTACTGCATCCGTATCGGAGCCATAGGCCACCCCAATCCTGAGGTCCATTCTCCGGTTTGAATCAGAAAGGGTCCAGTTGATCATTTCATTGGAAATTAGGTTCCCATTTGGGACTATCACCTCGGCTCCATAAAAACTTTTTACATTGCTGGATCTCAGGCCGATGGACTTTACCGTTCCAATCAAATCCCCCACCTGTACCACGTCGCCCACCTTGATGGGCCTTTCCAATGCCAGGATGAGTCCGGATACCATGTTATTGAAGATATTTTGTAAGCCAAAGCCAATGCCCACCGAAAAAGCACCCAGCACAATCGACAAATTGGTCAGTTTGATCCCTGCGGCCGCTGCGGCTAGCAAGAAGCCACTGGAGATCAGGATGATCCGCAACAAGAGGACCACCGTAGTGGGTACTCCTTTGCGTGTATTCACCCTGGGGAAAACCTCTTTCTCCAGAACATGGCGTATGATCCTGGTGATCACAATGGAGACCCAGATCACTAAAATAAAAATCAGGATACTGCCTATGGTAATTTCCACAGCTCCCACTTTGATCCCATTGGTGAACAATCCCTCAACCCAATCAAAAACAAGGTCTTTGATCCGGAATATAAATAAGGCGATGACAAAGAAAAGCCCCCAGAGAAGCAAATCGGCCAGAACCACGGCCTTTTTATAGATGTAATCGAAATCATCCCTGACCATATTTACTTTTTGCATGGATTTACTCGCAAGTAGAAGGTATATCAGGGTGTCGACGATAGTGGTGGCCACTTCAACCCCAAAGGCCAACAGCGCTATCTGGATGGATACCAAAGTCAAAAACTCCGCCAGGCTAAATGCGCCCGCAAGGTTTGCCAATACGGCAATGAAAAGAAGAATAACAAATATCAGGAACATCGCCCTTAATATTCGATAAATGAATTTTTGATCATTCATGGTGGTGAAGGGCCTCTTAATAAGCAACCAGAGGAACAGAGGAATAGCTGATAAAGAGAAACCCAGTATCACAGTGCGAAGGAGTAAGTCGGGACTATAGGTTAATTCATAAAAAAATGTAAGTGCACACAAAACAGAGAGCATGAGTATCCAGGTGCGGATATGGGGACCAATGAGGCGAATAACAATAATCACCATCGGGATCATCATTACCATCAGGTTTAAGGACCTGAAGGTATGCGGTAGGTGGGGCATTGTAAAACGGATCAACAGGCCTATAATAAAAAGTACCGTGACCACAGGCGAATGGATCAGGGCAATTTGAAAATTCGAGAGCTCGAACTTTTCGGAGATCAACCTGGGATAATTCTTCCTAAACCACAGGGCAAAAACCATAAAAAGGACCAGGAGAATCACCATCACGCCAAATTGTTTCCTGAAATTGGTTTTCACAATATCCATGTCCGATCGCAAGGACTTTTGAATTTGCTTCAGGTGCTTTTGAATCATTGCTGTATCTGCAGGGCTTGTCCTTTCTAAAAACAAGCCGGGTAATTCCCGGGTGAAAAACCGCTCCCCGATCAGAATCCTCTGGTCTTCCACCCAAACCTGCAACTGCTCAATGTCATTCATCTTATCGGAAAGCCGGTCCTCCTGGACCAGAATTTTTGAAAGGTCCCCCTGGAGGAGTATTTTTAGAGAATCCAGCCGGTGTGTGGTTCTATGAATGCGCTCCTGCCTATCCTCTGGAATCGCATCAACTCCCTCACCCGAAAGTATAAGTTCCCACTCCTGGCTGTTGGCATCCAACAGTTGAGTTGCGCGATTGAGTTCCGTAGCCCCCTCTGACAGACTCTTCTGCATCTTTTCCAATTCGCCAAGAAAATAATCAGATTGCTGGGTGATCAGATCCAGTTCCCTGAGGCTTACTCCATTAAGAGAAATCACTGCAGGATCTCCCATAAAATGACGAATGGCCGAGAAAAGGGTATCCACTTCTTCCATATATCCAGCGATGGTTTCCTCGGAAAAATGCTTTTTCCCCGATTCTAAAAGCAAGCTGTTGGATGCTTGAAAAGCTTCCGAAATCTCAGTGGGCTCAAAAGAAATCTTCTGAAGGGTGTCCGATTCAGGAGCAGGCATCTTTTCCTGATCGACCGCAGGAATGCTGTCCTGACCCCACAGGGCAAAAGCACAGCTCAGGGCCAGGGTAAGGGGAAGCAATCTTCGGAGGGTTTTGTTTTTCATATACTATGAATTTGGTTCTTCAATTAAACATGTTCTGTTCTAAGGGAAGACCGGTTCAACCATAATTTCTGAGCACAACCAAAGGTAAAAAGTTTGGGCCAATCCCAATATTAATCCAAGCCAAGCTTTTGCAAATGAACGAAAAAAGACATAACTTCCATCTGTCAGAAGTTGATCTATAACCCTTTACCCGGATTATATTTTACTCCTATGCCTCAGCAAGCTAAATGGATTGCCCCAATCACAGATTTCTTAACCGGGATTGGTGAACTAGGGTTATTTATATCCCAACTGTTCGGGAATTTCCTTAAGCACGGGGTAAACGTTCAGGAATTTTCAAAACAGTGCTACCGGGTTGGAAATAAATCATTGCCCCTGATAGCTGCCACCGGATTTATACTCGGACTGGTACTATCCCTGCAATCGGGACCCACACTGGCTAAGTTTGGTGCTGAAGCCTTGTTGCCGGGAATGGTATCCCTCTCCATCATCCGGGAGATTGGCCCGGTCATTGTGGCTTTGATTGTGGCAGGGAAAGTGGGCTCGGGAATCGGAGCTGAACTGGCCTCTATGAGGGTTACAGAACAGCTGGACGCCATGGAGGTTTCAGGGACAAACCCCATGAGTTTTGTAGTGATGACCAGGGTCCTGGCGGTTACACTCATGCTGCCGCTCCTGGTTTTATTTGCAGATAGCCTGGCTTTGGTAGGATCTTTCATCAGTGCCAATGCCTTATACAGCATCTCCCTTGAGCTCTATATTCAAAAGGCTATTGATGTGATACATTTCACCGATTTTATTCCCACAGTGCTCAAAACGGTGGTTTTTGGCTTTGCCATTGGGCTCATTGGCAGCTTCAAAGGGTACAATGCCAGAAAGGGTACAGAAGGGGTTGGTGAAGCAGCGAACTCCGCAGTGGTCCTCTCCTCGCTTTCCATATTTATCATTGACCTGCTGGCCGTTCAGCTCACTCATTTACTAAGCTGACCGGGAATGGACCAGCAACAAATAGATCATGTGGTTCTCAGGGTCAGTGGCCTGAAGAAATCATTCGGAAATTTTCACATTCTGACCGGAGCTGATCTGGAGTTGAGAGAAAAGGAGAACATGGTGATCCTGGGACATTCCGGAACCGGAAAGTCCGTGCTGTTCAAATGCATTGTGCGCCTGATTGAACCGGATGAAGGGGATATCACCGTTTTCGATGAGGATATCCTGGCGCTGAGAGAGGAAGCATTGACCCGCTTAAGGATGCGAATCGGCTATGTATTCCAGGGGGGGGCCCTGTACGATTCCTTATCGGTGAGGCAGAACCTGGAGTTTCCACTAAAACATGCATTGAAAACCAAGCAGCCACAGTCTGAGATCGATGCTCTGGTGGAAGAAGCCCTGGTCAATGTGGGTCTCATCGAATCTATCGATAAGATGCCTTCCGAACTTTCTGGCGGAATGATGAAAAGAATAGGCCTGGCCAGGACCCTCATCCTCAAACCGGATATCCTGCTATATGACGAACCGACTACCGGACTGGATCCTGTGACCTCGGGTGAGATCAGTGAATTGATTCTGAAGGTCCAGGAAGAATACAATACCTCATCCCTGATCATCTCCCATGACCTGAAATGCATTGGGATCACCGCCAACCAGGTTCGTGTGCTCAAAGAAGGAAAGTTCACCGCGGGGGGCACTCTTGAGGAGATGAAGAAGCACGAGGATCCTTTTGTAAACTCATTTTTCAAGTAACCATTAATTCTGTTCACCATGCAATACAACAAGGGAAAAAAAGTCAGGTTGGGTTTATTTATTCTGCTGGGCACATTGATATTTGTGGCGTTCTTTTACCTGATTGGAAGCAGCAGTAAAATGTTCTCAAAAAATATCACTCTTCATACCACATTTGCCCATGTGAGTGGACTGCGGTCAGGGGATCATGTAAGGTTCTCCGGAATTATCGTGGGCACGGTCAGTAATTTACAGATTACCACCGATACTTCAGTGGTCGTGGATATTTCTGTGGAGAGGAGAATGTTGAGGTTTATCAGGAAAGATTCAAAGGTCGAAATAAAACCGGAGGCCTTAATTGGGGATAAAATGCTGGTTATTTATAGCGGAACCAAAGAATTCGAGCATGTCAAAGAGGGCGATTACCTGGAGCCCATGGGATCTGTGCACCTGGAGGATGTTGTTTACCAGTTAAGCGGAGAACTGAGAAAAGCTGAAACAATCATTAAAAACCTGGTTGATATCACCGATAAAGTGAACCAGGGAGATGGAAATGTGGGAAGGATCCTGAACGATTCAAGCATTGCCATGAAGCTTGATCAATCAGCGGATAATTTTGTACAGCTGACCTCGAACCTGAAAGATTTGTCAGAACAATTAAAAAATCCGGAAAGTGATCTTGGAAAACTGGTATACAAAGACAACCTGACGACAAAAATGGATTCTATCCTGGTCACCCTTGACCGGACCGTTTCAAATACCGAATTGGCCACCAGGGACCTGGCTAAAACCACTGCTGAATTAAACAACACAGCCATGGCCATCAACAGCGGGAATGGAGTTGTCAATAAACTCCTCTATGACAGTGCTTTTGCTGATACCCTGGGTATGACTATCAGTACTTTGAATGAGACATTGATCGAAATCGATGCAGTGGCCACTAACCTGCAACACAAAAAGCTGTTTGGTGGGACCAAAGAGAAAAAATGAAAAGCTGACTAAAAAGGGCCGGAACCTCTTCTTAATAAGCCTTTTTTTATGGGTTTAAATCCGTATTAAAAATCGATATGAATACCCGCATTGATCCCAAAACTTGAATGCTTGGAACTATGGGCCTCATCCGCAAAATAGTCGGTTAAAGCATATTCATAATTGAATTCTACAAAAAGGAAGAGGATATCGACTCCCACACCGGCATCCAGCATAAAATGAGCGTTCTTAATGTCATCCTTGGAGATCTGATCTTCGCCTTTGCTAATTTTCCCGGCAATGGATACGGCAGGTCCTGCAAATAGCCTTAAAGCAACCGGACCGCTCTCGTGTCCCAGGATGTGATAACCTGCATAGACCGGGATTTTCACAAAGTTCTGTGAAAAATCAAATTCTTCAGTGGACTCAGGGGTTACCACCCTTGAATTCCGTACAAACTGAACACCGGGCTCCACGTAAAATTTGTCCCCGATCAGAACACCCACACCAAACTGGTACCCCGCCTGGGCTTTCCAATCGGTGCCGCTTGGGTGCTTCGAGAGACTGGCAAAATTTATACCTCCCAAACCTTTGATCTCAAACTGTCCATAGGTCAATGCGGTCATGGATAATGCTACTGCAAAAACAAAAATGTACTTTTTCATCATTTCAAATAAATTAATTAAACAACCTTACTATTTATTACAATACTTTTTCATCGCTTATAATTACAATACCTTAGGATTAAATTATTTATTAGTAACCCTTTTAAGGCGTTATTGTTCACTGTTTTTATAATATGATTGAACATTAATTGAAACCCAACGGGGGAAAATCTACGATTCTGTAATGTTTTCCATGAGGCGATCAGAAAGGATATCCAATGCCAAATACCAGCCCGTAAAGGGGTAATTTGTTCTGCCAGATCCAATTGAACCCTGGAGAAAAGACGGGTAAATAGAGCACGGCTCCATAGTCTGCTCTGAGCACCAGGAAATTCAGATCTACACGCAATCCAACTCCTGAAGTGAAATAGCTCTCCTTCAGGATGGATCCAAAGCGGATTCCTGATCCGGGCCGCTCAGGATCTTCCTTTAAGAGCCAGATATTTCCCAAATCACTCCACAATGCACCATAAAAGACATACCAGATCTTGAACCTGTATTCCAGGTTGTTTTCCAGTTTGATGTCCCCTACCTGGTTAAAGGCGCCTTCATCGAATTCAAGGTAACTTCCCGGACCAACTACCCTGGAGGTCACCGGTCTTATGCTGTTGCTTCCCCCAATGAAAAATTGCCTGGTATAGGGCATTGAGCTGCTGTTCCCATAGGCTGCGCCCCATCCAAGCACATTGCGAAAGGCAAGCTGGGAGCCCCTCTTTCCCACCTGGTAATAGGCCCTGAAATCTGAAAAGAGGCGCACATACTGGCTATAAGGGACCCCCATTAATTCTTGCTCACTCTCCGAGTTTCCTGTAAGTCGGTTAATCCCATGAATGAGGTTTCCGGAGGTCTCAATCTCGGCCCTGTAATAGGTCCTGAATCTGCGGGATTGATCCAGGGTGTTGTTGTAGGTAAAACTGTAGGAAGGGCCCAGAATAAACTGATCCCTGTAACTCTTTGATATTAACTCACTCTGCTCAATCAGGGTATCGAAATCAGCTGTGGAATTGATCAGGTGGGCATAGCTAAGATTCATCAGGTTTATTTGATGGCTGATCTTCCGGTTCTTGACCCAGGAAAAGCTATAGGCCGTCTTCCACTCAGCGATTTTATATTGATCTGCCCTGTTGTTCAGTTCAAAGCTTAATGAAATGGCTCTTCGGGGAAGGACGGGCGCATTTTTACCAAAAGGCAGGGGAGAACGAAGTACAGGGGAACTGAATGAGGTGCCGATGGTAAACCCTGAGGATCGGCCAGATCGTTCGCTCATTACACCAGTTGGAAAATCCAGGTATCCATCGATGGAAAATGTCAGGTTCTCTCCTCCCCCAAAAAGGTTCTTCTGGGTGGCAAAAATCCCCATAGTTGGGCCCAGGTATCCAATGTTTTTGATGGTCATGTCGGTGTTTATTCCCAGGTTGAACATATCCACGGTATTCATTTTGAGATGGGTTTCGAGCCTGGTGGAATCCATTGGTGAAATGTGGTAGGTGACAGTGGGTTCAGAGAAAATTCCCAGGCTTGTGAGGTTTCGAATGGTTTTTTTTGAGTTCTCAAGGGTAAAAACGGAATCCGTATGGATGGAAATGGCTTTATCAAGTAACTTTTCCCTAATTTTAACACCTTTCCCCGTGATGACAATACCAGAATCGGTGGACCCTTCCATCGCTCCATCGATCATTATAGATCTATCCCCTATAAAGACCTTTTCACGGCTGATTCCCGGATCATCCAGATGGATCCTGTATTCCAGGTCTACCTGTCTCTGGCCGGCGGTGGTGTCTGCAATGATCAGGATCTGATTCTTGCCGAGGTAGTAATATCCATCATTTTGCAGGTGTTCCCATAACAACTGTTTCTCCCTGGCAATCTCTTCCAGATTAAATCGGTTTCCGGGGGTAATCAGGCTCTCCTTCATATAGGATTCAATGGGGCCCCGGAATACCTCCTGGGCAGAATCCAGCTGAAAACCTACCTTGCGGTAGGTATATGCATCCGGAAGGACAAATGAATAAAGGAGCCATGCCTTGTTCCCTTTGCTGCTATTTTTGTATTTCAGTTCAAATTCACCTTCCACCCCGAAATATCCCCTGTTAAAGAGGTAGTTTTCAATATAGCCGACCCTGACCTCCGGATTTACTTCGCTGATGGTAAGGGGAGGTTCGCCAAAGTTATCCATCATCCAGCTCGAAAAGGTGCTGTCCTGCTCAGTGTAGAACCAGTTATAAAAATGCAAACGAAAGGGGATAAACCTGATAAAGGGCATCCCAAAGAGCCCTCCATTGGGCTTTACCCAAAGGGTACGGATGACAGGCACACTCTTTTCAGCCTTCTTTTTAACCCTGTCCACTCCCTTCCCTTCCTCAGTATTGTGATATTTCAGGGAACGGGTACCCAAATACAATACCTCATCTTCCGGCAGATGTTTAACCGTCGAGCACGATTGTGCGAGAAAGGCTAGGGTGAAGATACCCAGGATCATATGCTTGCATCCCTTTCTCATTTGGCCAAATTGATCTTATTCTTCCTGAACAGGTCGATGAAGGTGGGATAGGATTTTTGATAGATTAAACCCACCGATTCTTCTGTGACCATGCCGTCTATAATGCCCTCATATACATTTTCTCTGGCCCCCTTCAGGATAAGCTTTGGTTTTTCGCTTAATCTGTAACGCAGTTCCACATCCCCGATGAGATTAGAAGGTGGCAGCATGGTCATATCATCCATATAAAAACCTACACTCCCCATGACCGAAAAACTAAGTTTATTGTTCAAAAAACCCCTTGAAAGAGCGTAATTCAGGTCGGTATGGGATCTTTCAACCACCCCGTCCTTCACATTCTTATAGTAGCTTGATGAGAAAGAGAGCCCGGTATTCTTAAAATTTCTTCGTGCCAATTCATTGAGTTTAGTGGTCACCTGGTCGGCCACCATAGCCTTGCCAGAAATTTTATCCGTGCCGACTTTGCCAAAGAGCAACATATTAAGGGCATAGGCCTGGCGGGTATCCGCAGGGATTGAAGCCAAAAGGATCTCTGCCTCGGAGTCCTCGGCCTCCAGGTCAAAGCGGAGATTAAAATCAGAAAGCCTTACCCTGTCAAGCACCACATATACCTTGTAATTGATAAATTCGCTGCGATTTTCAAATTGAGGTGAGAGGCCTCTGGTGGGGCCTTTAACGATTTTGTAACCCCTGAAACTCATGGTTGGGTCATCCACCAAACCATTCCATTTGATCAATGCATTATCAATGATAAGATCCACTTCAGGAATGGCAGGCGGGCGTATGAAGGCCCTGCCACTGGTTGAAGCAATAGACCCATAGACCATAGGTTTTTCATCAAATCCTGACCTTATGCTAAGCTGTCCTTTGCTGTTGATCTGAATAAATTCCTGACTTATTTCGTCAAGCATGATTTCAATACTGGCGGGATTGACCAGCAGGTTCACATCCCAATTTAGCTTCGTTATGGCTTTGCTTTTTTCCGATGGCACCTCCTTATGCTCTGCATCCTCTGCATCCAGTTCCATAAAGGTGACGACCTGGGAGGCATCCACCAGGTTGAAAGTTGCCTGAGTGGTATATTTAATATTAGCCCCGGGAAGGGTACTTAGCTGTCCCGAGATAAGAACTTCTTCCCTTCCTCCCTCCAAATGGAGATCGGCAGAGAGATTCAACTCACCCTGGATCTGTGATTCATTTTCTCCGGACTGAAGCAGGGCAAACTGTTCACTTTTTAGAGAGAGATCAAATTTCAGATCGGGGGAATATTGGAGGCTTCCTGCCACTAAAAGCTCTTCGTCCAGGTAGTCTTTGATCCGAAAATCCTTTAGCAGAATCAGGCTGTCCTTCAGCATCAGGGTGTCGTGTTCCAACCGGATGGGAGAATAGGTAAGGGGAGGCTTCAGGACCACCTCTTCGGTCACCAGATAACCCCTGTTGCTGATCGTTGTTCCGATACTGCCCCAGGCCTTTCCGCTGATCCTCCCTGAAACATCAAAATCTCCTGGCCAGGCAGGCAGAAGATGAAGTAATCCCAGATCCACTCTGTTCAGCACTGCGGCATAATCCACTTTATCCCCGGCCTTTCGGACATTTGCTTGTGCACTCAAATCATCTTGTGAAATGTCCAGGTGTGCTGAAATTCCATCCTGGCTCATTTTACCCGAAATACCAACAAATACTGGTTCCGGAACCCACTCATTGCTGGCCACAATATCTGCATCCCATTGGCTTATCCTGTCAAGGGTATTGAGTTCTACCTCGCCATTCAGCTGGCCACTGATCAGATCTTCCCGGGTCAGATAAGCGAACCAGGGATCCAGATTAAGGGAATCGATCATCAACCTGACTATGTGATTCTCCGTCATTGCTTCCAGGGTGGAAGGTCCGTTGCTGATCGCAAGGTCTCCCTCTAAGAGTTTGAAATTTTTATCTATAGCCACACCTTGATTCTTCGTCAGGCTCCAACTTTCATCCTTGATGACAAGAGGGTCCGATTCATTGAAGCTCAGCTTATAGCCCCCGTCCACTTCCTGTGCCAGCAAGGAAATGTGGTTGGCCCCGATGAGCTCAGAATAGGCATTTTCCAGATCAAAACCATAAAAATGGTCTGAATATCTTAAGCTGGCAGTAATCCCTTCCAGAGAAATGGAAGCATTTGAGAGCCTGGAAATTTCAAGCTTTCCTTCCAAAATCTCTCCCATGCTGCTTAAATCAAAAGCGATGCTATCCATATGATTGCTCCCGAATGTGAAGTCCGGAACAAGCAAATTTGCATTCCAGCTTGTGCTGTCTTTCAGCAATTTGAGGTGATCAATTGCCACACTTCCAGTAGCTCCTGTGAGGAAGGCAAACACCGTTTCATCCAATTTCATTTGTAGGGCTACTTCGGTTTCGGGCCACAGAGCAAACCAATCTGGCAAGGGAAGGGCAAAAGCAGGGAAAGAGCTTCCTGTTCTGGCAATAATTAACGGAAGGTCACCTGCCTCCAGCTCAAGCGTTAATCGATCTTCTTCCCCGTCCAATGAAATCCTGCTGTCAGAGAATGCAACGGTCTCATCAGAAGTTGATAGGGCGGACGAGCTTAATCCCAGGCCCACATGGTATTCATTTTCACTGAGCAGGTAGTGTCCATTCAGATGGGTAGAAATGGTCCCCTCCGACCAGGAGGGTATGAATTGCCGGGGAGTGAAGTGATCCAGCCTACCCTCAAAAACCGTCCTTCCATCCCCTTTGGCCGGGGTGACCATGGCCACCTCAAGCTTCAGCGGGAGATCATCCACCGAGACATGCATGCTATCCAGTGTTTCATCCTCATAATAGACGAATTCCAGGTTATGGATGTATTGGTCAAATGCAAATAGATGGTCACTGGTGATCCGGATCAATAAGGGATTTGATGCCCGGTATTCACCCTTATAAAATTCCAGGTAGAAATGGAGTTGGCCATGGGGTACTGGAAATGGGTGCAGACTGGACACCTGGTCCACTTTTAAGGTATCACTTCGTATATCCAGGGAAAAGAAAAGTCCGTTTAGGCTGTCGTTTTTAACAATGGTTTCCGCTTTCAGAGGGCCCTGATTGCTTGTAAAGTTGCCCCGCAATAAGAGATCGTCCGGATTACCGGTAATTCTTATGGCTCCATTGATCCCGGTGGGCCAGATGTAAAAGCGGTGGTAATTCGCTTCAGCCAGTATGCTTACGAGGTTGCTCCGTGTGGACTTAAAGGGTTTGATTTCCAGATCGATGAGGATATTGTCGGACAAATGAACAGAACCAGTGAGTTCCATGGACGTACTGTCCAGCATCCCCACGGTAAGGGAGTCCAGGTAGAGGGCATGACCGGCAAAAGCCAGGTCACCCTTCAGATGGATCCTGGTCTCGTTTGGGAGGTCTGGATGGAAATTGGCAGCAATGCCCGGGAGGAATTGCCTGATTCGGCCCACCGTCAGGTAGGATTCGGCCAGGGTGAGGGCAAGCTCTGGTCCGCTCCCCAATTTCACACTTGCCTCTGAAAGATCCACTGAAATACCCGGAATCCTCACATCCAGGTTCCTGAAATCGGTTTGAAAGGTTTCGTTTAAGGCTCCGTTTTCCAGCACCAACTGCATATCCAGGGTGTCCTGGTAGACAAATCCAAGGCGCTTGATGGTGAAGTTCGCCAGACTGCTGTTTTTCGCCCCGGAGAATATCAGATCCATCTCTTCAAGGTGTTGGACATTCCCAGGTGATTGCATCAGAAAGTCACCACCGGAAAGATTCAGGTAATTAAGCGCTATCTGAGGAATTCCCTCCAGTGAAATATTCGAACCCGCATCCGTGGAACTTTTGACCCCACTGGCGGTATACAGAAGGATGGGATCCTTTAGGAAAAGGCTGTCCACTTTAATTTGATCCCCTAAAGATGCTGAGTTCAGCCTCAATCCAGTGAGATGAGCCAGAAGCGTATCTTGCTGAGAAATATAATCCACCCTCAGATCCTTAAACTCAATATCCTCCAGGGAGATACGGGGCCTTTTTTTCTTATTTCTCTCCTGGGGATTAACTTTCTGGGGATCTTTCTCCAAAGATTTACCCTTCAAAGTTCCCTGTTCAACATAAAGGTGTCTCAATTTCGGTGCCCCCTTAAACAACGAGCCCCAGGACCACTCCACCTCCAGGAGGGCAACTTCCAGGTTGAGCGATTCGCCGGGGGCAATGTGCAGATCGCGGACAGAAATAGAGGATGGGAAATGATAATCAAGTGACTGGTAGGAGATGTTGTGCTTTCGCAATACATTTTTACCCACCTTCATCGCCACCAGGGAAAGCATAAGCATTGCCCCTAAGGCAATGCCTGTAATGATAAGACGTTTTTTGTATTTGGAGCTTCCTTTCAAGCTGATTGTAAGTATTAATTCCTGTTGGAGATTTTCTGGAAATACTTACAACTAAACAGGATAAATGTTCAACGATCCTTTTTCGACCAGTTGTCTCGTAAAGGAACAGTTCGATTGAATACCAGTTTATCTGGATTGGTATCGGGATCCACATTAAAATAGCCCAGCCTCTGGAACTGAAAATGGTCCAGGGGCTTTGCATTTTTTAAGGAAGGCTCCACATAGCCGGTAATCACCTTCAGGGAATCGGGATTAAGAAAGTCGATGGGACTTTTATCCTTATGGCCTGCTGGCTCTGGATCATTAAACAGCCTGTCGTAAAGCCTTACTTCGGCTTCAAGGGCATGTTGGGCAGAAACCCAGTGCAGGGTACCCTTCACCTTCCTGCCCGCCTCTGGCCCGCCACTGCGAGTGGCGTCATCATAGGTGCAATAGACCTCAACTACATTTCCTGCTTCGTCTTTCTTAAAATCTTCACACTTGATGATATAGGCCGATTTCAGCCGTACCTCTCTACCCGGACCTAATCGAAAGAATTTCCTGGGGGGATCTTCCATAAAATCTTCCTTTTCGATATAAATCTCCCTGGAGAAAGGAATGGTGCGGGAACCCATGGATTCATCCTCCGGATTGTTGATGGTCTCCATCTCTTCACTCTTATCCTCAGGATAGTTGGTGATGATCAGCTTCAGGGGATTTAGCACTGCCATTACCCTGGGAGCCTTTTTATTCAGGTCTTCTCTGACGGCAAACTCCAGCAGGCCCACATCATTATTGGCCATCACCTTGGTATACCCGATGCTGTCGTTAAAGTTCCGGATCGACTCGGAAGTATACCCCCTTCGGCGCAGTCCTGTGAGGGTTGGCATCCTTGGATCGTCCCACCCCTTTACATGCCCATTCTGAACAAGTTCTAACAACAACCGTTTGCTCAGCACTGTATAGGTCAGGTTAAGGCGATTAAATTCGGTCTGCCTGGGCCGGTAATCATCCTCTTTCAGATGCTCCACCAACCAGTCGTAAAGGGGACGATGCACCTCAAATTCAAGGGTGCAGAGGGAGTGGGTCACTCCTTCAAAGTAATCGGTTTGTCCATGGGCAAAATCATACATGGGATAGACCTTCCAGGTATCTCCTGTGCGGTGGTGGGGAGTAAAAAGGATGCGGTAGATTACAGGATCGCGCATATGCATATTGGGAGAGGCCATATCAATTTTGGCCCTTAGTACCCTCGATCCTTCAGGAAATTCGCCCTTATTCATTCGTTCGAAGAGGTCCAGATTCTCTTCAACAGAACGATTCCTGTAGGGACTGTCTATTCCAGGCTCGGTGGGTGTCCCCTTCTGGGCTGCCATCTCCTCCGAAGATTGATCATCCACATAGGCCAATCCTTTCTTAATCAGTTGTACCGCAAAATCATAGAGCTTTTGAAATTGATCTGAAGCATAATATTCTCTCTCTTCCCAGTCAAAACCAAGCCATTTGATATCTTCTTTGATGGAGTCCACATACTCCACATCCTCCTTGGTGGGATTGGTATCATCAAACCTGAGGTTGCATTTCCCTCCATACTTTTCTGCAATCCCAAAATCGAGGCATATGGCCTTTGCATGTCCGATATGAAGATAGCCATTGGGTTCAGGTGGAAACCGGGTATGGATCCTGCCTCCGTCTCTTCCGGTCCTTAAATCTTCCTCAACAATGGCTTCAATAAAGTTCAGACTCTTCTTTTCTTCGGTATCTTCTTTATGCTCTGTCATTTTTCCTGCTATTTGGCGTCACAAAATTAATAAATTTGCATTGGTATTTATACATTGACTAAAAGCATATGCATATGGGTAAGATTGTAATTGAAGAGATGGAATTTTATGCTTTCCATGGTCATTACCAGGAGGAGCAGATTGTTGGGAACAGGTTTTTGGTGGACCTGGAACTGGAAACCGATCTTTCTGCCGCAGCCCAATCCGATCAGCTGGAGGATGCGGTCAACTATCAGGAAGCATATAAACTCATTAAGCATGAGATGCGCATCACCAAGTCGAATCTCCTGGAAAACATAGCCAAACGCATCCTGGATGCCCTCTTCAGGGAGATGAAAGGGATTAAGAAGGCCACTATAAAAATCAGGAAGATGCATCCCCCCATGGGTGGTCCCATTCAATCGGTGGGTATTATAATGAGCCGAAAGCATGGGGAATAAAAAGTGTCCGGAATGCGGTTCAGGTTTTCGTTGTGAAGGGGATCGGGACTGCTGGTGCGAAAAGGTACAGATCCACAGGGCACAGATGCTCGAGATTATGGAACGCTATACCGACTGTCTTTGTCCTTCCTGTATGAAAAAATATGAGGCCCGGGAATAAAATACGCTATATATATACAGGATCTGTGGCCTTTAGAAAGTAATGTAGGAGTAAGAAATTGTACGTGTGTGGGTGGCTCCCAACTTTTCAACGATGGTTTCCGGATATCCGTACTCATTCAGTTCGATCTCATAATTGTAATTAAATCCCTCTTCCACCAGTGTTTTGCTAAGCAGGTTGTTCACAAAGGACTCGCCATTAAAATAGTATTGTAATTCCGAAAATGGGTGCTTGCTTGTATCATAAGTCATATCCACCGACTCCAAAGATTCTGACCTGGGATCAAATGCCCTGCAAGACAGCATATTTCCTTGCTGGTCGTAATTGTACTCAACCTTCCAGGTGAACTCTTCCATCATTCCCTCCTGGGTAAATTCGTATTTGGACTCACTGACTACATGATTCCCTATGTACTCAAATTTCGTATACCCAAGATAAACAGAATCAACAGGTTCAAGAAAATAGTCCAGGTTATGTGTTATCAGGTCGATGCGCTCCACCTGTGAACCATCATAAACAAACCTCATCTCCTCCTGCACCTTGGTATCCATGTTCATATGAATGAGCGTTTGAAGCTTGCCTAATTCATCATAGTTAAAAAAGTGTGACTGCCTATTGCTCCATGTTATGTGGTCTAACAGATCAAGGCCGGGGATATAGTTGAAATCGGCAACGAGCTTTTTTGTCTCACTTCCCTGAATGATGGTCGCACTCATGTTTACAGGCAGGCAAATAACTTCTTCTTCCTGGTAATAGCTCTCACATGCACAAAGAAGGGAAAGCAGAATGGCGGATGCTAAAAGGTTGAAGCTTTTCATGGCTTTGGTTTTAGGTTGATTTCCACCTAATTAAACGCAATCGCCTTTCATGGGGTTGGTCAATTTACACCTACGACGTCAAATGATTGATAAACGGACCAGAATTGGTGTTAGAATTAATGTACGCAAACCAACGGGATGGTTTTCATTCTGAACTGCTTTTCCTGAATATGCAGATGTCCTGGAAGTTACCCAGCTCCGTTTGGGGCCGGCCCGGCCAGAAGCCATATTGTATCTGAGTGATTGAAAACCCTTTTGATCCGATCATCTCTTCCAACAGGTGCTTCTCATCATAGGCCACATTGGCCTCCCTGACCCTGGCGTGAAAGAGGTAGTGGTGATCCAGGGCAGTGTTAAACATAAATCTCCCTGAACTTTTCATAAGGTTTTCAGCCTCCTTGTTCATCAGGAAAAATGTGGCAAAGCAAGTTCCACCCGGTTTAAGAACCCGGTGTATTTGCTCCAGGTAATTCTCCACATCGGCCAACACCATGTGGGTAAAAACAGAGGTCAGGAACACCAGGTCAAACTCATTGTCCGCATAGGGAAATACAAAATCCTTGGCCTCTTTGTCAGTTCCAAGGTTGTAGAGGTCATTTTTCAGATCGATGTGGGTAAAATTAAAATTTGGATAGAGGTCATGGATCTTCCGCTTACACCATTTTATGGCCGATTTCACAATGTCAAATCCTTCATAGGATCCCTCTTCCCCCAGATACCGTGTCAGCGGAACAGCTACCCGGCCAATTCCACATCCCACATCCAAAACCCTGTGGTTCGGCAACAATCCACCCAATTCGACCAACTGATCTTTGATGGATTCCCCGGCTTTTACAAAATCGCCGCTTCCAATGAAAATCCTTCCCCTGGGAGGAACCATGGGATCGCGGCTGCCGGAAACAGATTCCATAAGGTCAATCGGCAAATACCAAACTCTGCGGGAGGCCCTCCTCACCACAGGGGGCAGGGCATAGTAGGCGCTTCGTAGGAAATTCATTTGACAAAAGTAGTTTTATTCTGCAGACAGGCCAGGTCTAAAACGCTAAGGTTACCAGCACTGGAAGGTGATCGGAAAAGAAGGCCCTGTCTCTCGAATCGGTGAGAGCCCCATACCTGAGAACCTTTACATCGCTGGACACAAAAACGTAATCGATCCGTTTCTGTGGGGGATCATCATAGGTAAATCCATGATAGGTGGCCACAGACCCATAGGCAGGGAGGACAGAGACTTCAAAGGCATCATTCAGCTTTTCAGTAATCAGACCTACCGGAGCAGATTCAGGGGGCAGATTAAAATCCCCACAAAGAACCACCGAACCGCTTCCATCGGAGAGCTCTTCCACCTTACGAAGAATCAAACGGGCCGACTCTTTGCGAGCCTCTTCTCCTCTATGATCAAAATGGGTATTAAAAACAAACAATACCTGATCCGAAGTATTCTCTTTCAACTGCACCCAGCTACAGACCCTTCGGCAGGCTGCATCCCAACCAAAGCTGCACGCTTCGGGGGTTTCGGATAACCAAAAAGTCCCACCCTTAAGTTTTTCAAACCGCTCCGTGTTATAAAAGACAGCAGAGAACTCCCCCTCCCTTTTTCCATCATCCCGACCAATGCCTTCATAAGAGAAAGAAGGGAAAGCAGCTTCCAGATCGTCCATCTGATCGGGTAATGCTTCCTGTACACAGAAAATATCGGCCCTGTGAAACTTGAAAAGCATGGCCACATCCTCTTTCCTGTTAGGCCAGGCATGCTCCCCATCTCCAGCCGTATTCATCCGGATGTTGTAGGTAATCAACTCTACAGGCTCCTGTGCCGTCAAAGACATCACCCAAATCCCTATCAAAACTGCAAATAGTTTTCTCATATCCTATATTTTATTAGCCCATTAACCCCTAACGCTTGCTTTGCAAGCATATTAACCCTTGTATCATAGCGCATTTTCATGCGCTATGATACAAGTTAGATCGGCATATCCAACCAGAAATATTGCCCTAGTCCAACCCCGAATACCATGATTCCCGTAATTCCATGCATCACTGCTGAAAAGAGTACACTCCTGGTCTGGAGGTACACCTTTGCAAAATAAAGTCCCCCCACAAAGGTAAGAATCATGGAAACAGGATCGTAATAAACAATGTGCATAAAAGAGAAGGTGATCGCGCTTGCCAACAGAAAGTGCCAATCTCCGGGGAGTATACGCCCATATCGTCTGAAAAGAAAAGTACGGTAGATGACCTCCTGGCCAAATGCCGAAAAGACCGGGTAAAAGATACACATGGCCACAAAGATCCATGGATTGGCCCTGGGCAGGTTAAAGAGATTTTCCCTTTCGAAAAGCAATACGTATCCAAGCATAAGCAGAAACCAGATCAATGCGATCCCCCCATTTCTGATCAGGACCGGTCTGGTAATACCCCACCTAAACAGTTCCTTCGGGCGGAAATCAGTGGTCTTCCGGAGGATGAGAATAATAAAGATGAATACAGGCAGGATAATGATGCTTGGATGGATAAACTCCTTATCCAGAAAGATCAGCAGGGGTATCCCGAAGAAGAGGACCACGAACTCAATCCACAAGCCTATTTTTGTCCCATTCACCATCCACATCCACTATTAACTGTTCACCACTCACCACTCACCACTCACCACTCACCACTCACTATTAACTATTCACTAATCACTTACGAAGTTGCTCCTCAATTTTCTTTGCCGAAGGCGTTATGGCCAATCCTCCAAGCGCTGTACAGCGAAGCTCACGTGGCATGGCCCTGCCCACCCTGTTCATGGTCTCAATAACTTCATCCAGGGGTATCAGGTGATTGTATCCGGCCATGGCCATATTCGCACAAGCAAGCGCGTTGGTGGCCGATGCAATATTCTTCCCCAGACAAGGGGCCTCTACCCGGGCAGCAATGGGATCACAGATCATCCCCAGGCTGTTTTGCAGAGCCATAGAAGCAGCAGCCATGCATTGTTCCAGGCTTCCTCCCAGAAGTGTTACGATTGCAGATGCAGCCATTCCGCTGCCTGCTCCGCACTCGGCCTGGCATCCTCCAATCTCAGCCGAGAAGGTGGAATCGGTCGCAATAAAAATGCCCACCAGGCTTCCGGCCAGTAAGGCGTGTAAGATCTCTTGCTTTTCGGCACCCATGGAATCGGCCACACCCAGTACGGCACCCGGAAAGGTGCCACATGATCCGGCAGTGGGTGCAGCCACGATGGTCCCCATGGAACTCTTCACCTCCATCAGGGCCGAGACATAGAGGGTGGTTTTATGCAGCGCCTCGTCCCTGGACAAATCTCCCCGATCAAGCTTCTGCTTATAAGCCACCGACTGGGGACCAAAAATCCGGTCCTTAAAATCTGTTCCTTTCAGTCCCGATTCAACAGCATTTCGCATGACCTGGTATCGCTCATCCATCAGCTCCAGGGCCCTCTCTTTGGAAATAGCTCCGCGAGCCGATTCATATTCCAGGGCAAGCTGCCAGGCATTCAGGTTTCTGGCCTGGTTAAACCGGATCATTTCAGGGTAATTGGCAAAGGGGACCTCCCTGAAACTTCCTGATAGAATGGGCAATACAGGAGAAATAGAACGAACCGCTGTGATAAGGGTCCTCTTTCCTAACTCAGATATCCATTGTGGATCGGGTGGTTTATCTGACCTTATTTCTAAAAATGGATTCTCCCCTTTACAAATCAGAGCGGTGGATGCATTGCCGATTTCCCCTTTAAGTGTTTGCAGAGTCTCCAGATCCGGGGAATATACCAGTGTTTCAAAATAGTCGCCAATGATAGATACCGGGCAGCCATCGATTTCTAAAATTTCCACCATGCCTCCCCCAGTGGAAATGGCTTCCACCCTGATCTGTTGTGTCTGGTTCTGTAGATGAACCCTGTAGAGGTTGGGCAGATTTTTGCCAGAATCAATAAGCTCAAAAAGGACCTCGATACCTGCGCTTTGCAGGTATTTCTCAGGTTTCAGAAGTCGTTCATCATCGGCCTCATAACCCAGGAGTCCTCCCATCATCCCCATGTCCGAACCCTGGCTCTGGTGGGTGGTGGCCAATGCATCCATGCGATCATACTGCACAAGTACCTTCCCGGGATCTCCGCCCATCAGGTCACGGCACATTCTCCCGATTCTCAGGGCTGCAGCACTGTGTGAGCTGGAGGGACCTCTCATAACCGGACCCACTACATCATTGAATATGCTTGGCAAGGGCCCGCTCATCTTTATAGGTTCTCCTTCCAATAATTCGCCATGGTGCGTCGCAGGTGGAGGCTGGTATTCTCCCTTTCCCGTATGGCATGTGTGCGCATGGGATAGGCCATCATATCGAACAGTTTGTTCTGTTTAATCAACTCGTCCACCAGCATTTCAAAACTCTGGTAGTGTACATTGTCATCGGCTGTGCCATGAATCAGCAAGCAGGTTCCCTTCCAGTTTAGAAGCATGATTGATGGGAGATCCCTCGAAAAATCCTTGCTTGTTCTCTTTGGGCAATCCCATGTAACGCTCCTGGTAGGCAGTGTCATACAGCTTCTGATGAGAAACAAAGGCAATGGCTATGCCTGTCTTGTAAATTTTCGGATAGCGGAACATGCAATGTAAGGTCATAGATCCTCCCCCGCTCCAACCCCATATTCCCACACGTTCGGGGTCCAGAAAACTATAGGTTTCCAGAATTTTTGATGCGGCAGCGGCCTGATCTTCGGCCGCCAGGATACCAATTTGCTCATAAATGCTTTTTCTCCAGGCCCTGCCCCTGTGAACTGCTGTACCCCGGTTGTCCACACTGATTACCACGTAGCCCTGAGTGGCCAGGTACTGGTGCCACAGATCACCGCCTCCCCAGTTATCCTGAACCGTAGATCCGGCAGGTTCACCATACACATAAAAGATCACAGGGTATTTGTTAGCGGGATCAAAATTACCCGGCTTGATCATCCAGGCATCCAGCTCCACTTCACCAATATCCACCCTGAAAAATTCTTTGGGACTGAGTCCAAGTCCGGCATGTTTGGCTTTGATGGCCTGGTTGTCTTCCATAATCTTTACCGGTTCATGGGACTTCACTTCCACCAGGGAGATCACCGGAGGAGTGGAAGCGTTCTGAAAGGTATGCAGCGCCCATCTGGCATCTCCCGACATCACATAACTGTGCTGACCCTCCTGGTCAACAGGAGAGATGCGCTCCGGTTCTCCCTTTCCATTCATTTTGCTCCTGTATAAGTATCGCTGGGTGAAATTGTCAGGGGAGGCTATGTAATAAACATAGCCGGATTTGGGATGGATGCAATCCAGCTGCACCACATCAAAATCCCCTTGTGTAAGCTGCTGGATCTCTTTGCCATCTTTGGAGACCCTATAGAGGTGCCTCCATCCACTGCGTTCACTGATCCAGGTAAAGTAGCTGTTCCCTTCGAGCCATTCCAGGTTGTCATGCACATCCAGGAATGCTTCATCGGTTTCGGTCAGAATGTTGGTCAGCTCCATGGACTGGATATCCCCGATCCAAACCTTGTTGGTATTTTGCAGCCGGTTAAGCTGCTGTATCAACACCTCATCTGCTTCAGGAATCACTTCCATCCTTACCAGGTAGTGATTTCGGGGATCGCCCGGGATATCAAACCATTGGGGATCTCCTCCCAGAGCTGAAATAACTCCAATTTTCACGGCCGAATTGGTGGTTCCCACCTTGGGGTAAGGGAAAGGCATGGGGATGGAGTAGATGGAGTCCAGGTTGTTTATCATGTAGAAAGTCCCGGTTCCTTTTGTATCCGAGTGCCAGAAAACAATCTTTTCACCGTCGTTGCTCCACCTGAACCCATCCCTGCAATCAAATTCTTCCTCATAGACCCAGTCGAAGGTTCCATTTACATATCTGTCCCCTCCATCAAAGGTGAGCTGGCTGATCACTTCATCTTTAATAATCTCTACATAGATATTGTGCTTACTGACATAGGCCACCCTGGCTCCGTCGGGTGAAAATTTTGCAAACATCAATGAGGAGGTTTCCAGCGATTTACCCAGCCTTTGTAACTCTCCTGTTTTCAAATCTAACACCCAGTAATCGCCCCTGGTATGGTACCTCCAGACGCGCTGGGTGTTGGTAAAAAGGAGCAGTCGGGTATTGTCGTCCGACCAGCTGTAATCCCGCACATCCAGGGGATCGGCAGAACCCTTCGGAGTAAGCAAGTCTGCCCCTACAAGAACAACTCTGTCACTTGTCTTTGCATTATAACGGATGATTTCACTGCACCTGCGGCCCCTGTTCATCTCGAGAGTGGTGTAGTGCTGATGATCTTCCATCCAACGAACCGAACGATAATAGCGGGTGGGATAGATCCCGTTTTTGTAAATATCCTCCAGGGTAAGTTTTTGTGGATTTTCCTGACCTGACAATGGCTTGCAGAGGATGATGGTTAAAAAGAGTATGAAACTAAAAAGTGATCTGTTTTTCATATGGTTTGGGAATTTTGTATCTCCTAAATATAATTGAAAGTTTTATAACTTGTAAGCATGGATCAATCGGCTATCTATACCTATGAGAAATATAGTTTCAGGATCTTTACACTCCTGATGGTGCTGATGGCCTTTATTTTCATGTTCAACTCTGAATTTATAGGTGGCGCAATCTGCATTTTACTGGGGGTATTGCTTTCAATCTCCTATCAGGGCATCAAAATTGATCCTGCAAAAAAACAATACCTGAAGTACGATCGCTTTCTCTGGTTCCGGATCGGGGGTTGGAAATCTTACTCCAAACCCTCGTATGTGACCATTGTGAGAATTAACCTGAGCAGCAGCCGCAATTTACCTGCACCCATGGTACTTCCCGACGACAAGAAGGGAGCCAAATCCTTTAAGGTGAATCTGGTGGTAGAGGGTAAGCAGCGCTACATCAATATATGCCGGGGTGCGAAGGATGCTATGACTGAGGAAGCCCTTAAACTGGGCACACATCTGGGACTCCGGGTTCTTGATTTTACAACTTCAGAGAAAAAGTGGATTCTTTAGAGGTCTCATTATCTGTATTTTATAATACTCTCCAAAAAATAAATTCAAAAAACTTGATTTACATCCTAAATTAGTATTACATTTGTACTATACATCTTGTATAATACATAAGGCACAATATGAAAGAGAAAGACAAAATGCAAAAGGAGCTTCTTAACGCCTGGGAAGAAACCTACAAAAAGGGACAGCTTACCCTCTGGATCTTCCTCGCTCTAAAAGAGGGGCCCAAATATGTGAATGAGCTCCAGGAAACCATCGAGACTCTTTTCAAAAGGGACCATCCGGGCCGAGGAGCAAAGCCTCTATCGAACCCTGCGGAAATTCTATCATCTGAAAATGGTCGATTTCAGTTCGGGCAAAGGACATAAGGGGCCCGACCGGAAGTATTATCACCTGACCCCACTGGGGCAATCTCTGCTTCAATCATTTATTGAACGCAACATCCTGCTTTTCTTTGAAGAACCTCTGAAGGAACTTTTGTTAAACTGAAAAATCCAATGCCATGAAGATAATTTCAAAAAACCTGCTGTTATTTGCTTTCCTATTACTGGTCTATACCCTGTTGTTTCGATTTGGATTGGGCAGTCTGCTCACCGCCGAAAAATATGGTTTGGTAGCCATCATCTCTGTCCTTTATGGAGGTTTCATCTTTGTAACCGCATGGATGACCGGCCGGCGTGACGGAAGAGAAAATTTTCTTTTCGATGCCGGGTTCAGGTGGAACATGACCACCTTTGTGGTCTGGGGAGTGGCCTCCGAGGCCTGGTTCCTGCTGGGTTTACATTCAGCTTATGAAACCATACGGGTCGTCCACATCACCCTGCTTATCTGGAGTGGTTTCCTTTTACTTCATTTTATACTCTTCTTAATTCTCCGCAGACGCACCATAAAGGGTGTGCATAAAACAGATATATTTGAATGAAAAAGTTAGAAGGGTAGAAGGGTAGAAGGGTAGGAAAAGGTTATTTGAACCAGAAGCCAAGGGAGATAATGAATTGATTTGGGCTTGCATCCAATGCATAATCCCTGCCTCCAATGGAGAGGGTTTCTCCGAACTTGCTGAGGGAACCATCATACCTTGCATCCAGGGTAAATCTGCTGAGGTCTATGCCAATACCGCCCTGCCATCTCCAGGTCATGGAACTGGAAAGCAGTGAGAAATCCGGGTCCAGGGAGGTAAGTTCATTCTCCCCGCTCAGAACATAGGATCCGGAGGGTCCCAGCATCAACCTGACTGGCCCAAGCTTAACCCCTACCAAAACCGGTAAATCAATGCTGTTGTATGTAATATTCAAGAGCTCGGTGGGTCCATTTTCATAAACCTGCTCCACAGTACCCCCACCTGCATTGAAATATAATTCTGGCTGTATAAATATCATGGCTACTTGAATGCGGGTTTGCAAACCAATATGGTAACCAGCTACTGCATCCCCGGTCACCAGGTTATAGACATCCGATCCATCTTCAATCCCGTTTACATCATTAAACTTTAGATTGGAAAAACCAATCCCACCCTTTATTCCATATTGGAACAGTTGGGCTTCAGCCACCTGAATGGCAAACAGAGATACTGCAAAAACTATCAAAAGCTTTTTCATGATTTACATTTTAATTGAATTCCTTCTGATTAAACGGATAAATCCAAGAAATAGTTGCGTACAGGGAGCTGTTTAAAGATCCGTCAGGTCTCTGATGACCACTGATGCCAGCGTACAACCAAAAATGGCAGGTATATATGAACTGGTTCCCACGGTAGATTTTTTATTGGGTTCGTCATCCACCGCAATCACCCTCTCTTTGGGGACCTGCTCCGTAGAAAAGACCACCTTAAATCCGCCGTAAACATCCATTTTGCGAAGCTTTTTACGAAGCAGATAGGCCAAACGGCAATTATAGGTGTCCCCAAAATCGGCTACCCTGATCTGGGAGGGGTCCAGTTTCCCGCCAGAACCCATGGAGCTGGTCAATTTTAAATCCCTTTGAAGCGCATGATAAATCAGGTAAATTTTGGGCGCAAGTGTATCAATGGCATCCACCACATAATCAAAGGGTTCCTGAAGGATTTCAGGAATTCTTTCCTCCTTGATGTACGCTTGAATAACCCTTAGATCAAGACCTGGATTGATATCCAGAAGTCGTTGACCCATGACCGTTGCCTTCTCCTTGCTTAATGTGCTGTGGGTGGACTGGATCTGCCGGTTCAGGTTCCCGGGTTGAAGTGTGTCTCCATCGACAATGGTCATCTTTCCAATCCCGCTTCTGCAAATCATCTCTGCGGCCATGGCTCCCACGCCACCCATCCCAACCACCAGTATGTTTGAATTTTGGAGTTTTTGGAACTTTTCGTCGCCCAATAATTGAAGGGTACGTTCCTGCCAGCCTGGATGGGGACCGGAGTTATTCATGGGCAATCGTTCAGAACAGTTCTGCAAAGCCGGGCAGATGGGTCCTGGCATTCTCAAAAATCTGGATCCTTAAATGATCCGTTGAAACTCCCTTCACTTCAGCAGCAAAATGGTAAATCTCACGGATATCAAGGTCACCCTCATCGGTCTCCAGGAAAAGTTTCTCAATGGGTACCTTCTGAAGAGCTTCCACGATCTTGGAATGCTCATTGGCTACGGCCTGTCCAAATGAGAGCAAGAATCCTGCCTTTAGAAGGTCTTCGACCATCTGCATACTGCCGTTATATCCATGAATGATCATGGGCACCGCCGGATTATGCACCTTCACAAAGTCAATCATCTCATTAAAGGCTTTTACTACATGGCATATGATGGGAAGATCTGCAAATTCGGCAATCTCTACTTGCTTTTCAAGTACACGCAGCTGCGCTTCCAGCGGTGCCTCAATGGATTTATCCAGGCCAATTTCACCGATGGCAAATACCCGGGGATTCTCAGTGGCCAGTCTCACTTTATTGTGCGTCTCCTGCTCATCCACTTTACCCACATTGTAAGGATGGAAACCCACTGAATAGTAGCCGTTTTCAATATCATCAGGGGGGTAATCCTTTGCCATCAGATTCATCATCACCCATTCCTGGATGTTATTGGCATTCCTGTGCCCATGAATATTGATGTAGATCTTCTTATTCGACTCCATAGGATTTGTTTTACAAATTAACGACTGATCTTTTCTATTCCACGATTCATCCGGTTTACAACCTCCTCTTTACCCAGAAACGAAGCCAGGTCGAAAAGGCCAGGACCTTTGGCTGCCCCCACCAGCAGCAAACGCCAGGCATTCATGATGGCACCCATTCCCCACTGATGATCTTCAATTGCACCTTTTACCACAGATTCAACAGATTCAACTGTAAATGGTTCACAGGATTCGAGCGCTTCAGCCAGGATTTTCATTTTTTCAGGGGAGTCCTCTTTCCATCTCTTTTTCACCACAGTCTCATCATAGCTGTCCGGAGCCACAAAAAAGAACCAGGCCTGTTCCCACACCTCGTGCAGGAAGTTTATCCTTGGCTTAATGATGGGAATCAACAGGCTGATCTTTCTATCATCAAGGGCTATTTCATTTTTTTGCAATTCCAAAATGATGGCTTTCGACATATCACCTTCTTTGATCATTTGTATGTGCTGGTGATTGAACCATTTAGACTTCTCAGGATCAAATCTGGATCCCGATCTACCCACTTTTTCCAATTGAAACTCGTCAATCAGTTCATCCAGGCTGAAAAGCTCTTTCTCCGTACCAGGATTCCATCCCAGCAGGGCAAGCAGATTGATACATGCTTCGGGGAGATAGCCTTCCTCCCTGTATCCGGGCGATACCTGGGTAGTTAAAGGATCCTTCCATTCAAGTGGAAAAACAGGGAATCCTCCCTTTTCACCATCCCTTTTGCTTAATTTTCCTTTTCCTGTGGGCTTCAGAATTAATGGAAGGTGGGCAAAGGAGGGCATCAAATGCTCCCAGCCAAAAGCCTGGTAGAGCGAAACATGTAAAGGCAGGGAAGGTAGCCACTCCTCCCCTCTGATCACATGGGTAATGGCCATCAGGTTATCATCCACCACATTGGCCAGGTGGTAGGTGGGCATGCCATCCGATTTAAAAAGGATTTTATCGTCCAGTGTGGAGCTGTTCACCACCACCTCTCCCCTAATAATATCTTCCATGACAATCTCCTTCCCGGGTATGAATTTAAAACGGATTACATAGGGTATTCCCGATTCAATCGCTTGCTCCACCTGTGAGGCCGTCATGGAAAGTGAATTCATCAACGATTCCCTTACCCCTTCATTATACACAAAGGTAGCTCCACGAGACTCATAATCGTTGCGCAGTTTATCCAGCTCTTCGGGAGTATCAAAAGCATAGTAGGCGTGCCCTGCTTCCACCAGCTGAGTTGCATATTTCTGGTAACGGCTCTTTCTTTCAGACTGACGATAGGGACCAAATCCTCCACCCTGAAGGGGACCCTCGTCGGGGATCAGGCCACACCACTCCAACGAATCCTGGATGTACTCCTCCGCGCCAGGCACGTACCTGGTTTGATCGGTGTCTTCGATACGAAGTATAAAAGCCCCTCCATGCTTTTTTGCAAATAAATAGTTAAAGAGAGCTGTTCTTAAACCGCCTATATGTAAAGGCCCAGTTGGACTGGGAGCAAATCTTACCCTGATGTTCTGATTCATTGGAAACGTCCTGTTTATTTACTATGCAACACAAAGATAGATAATTGGATCCGGAGTGCGTTAATTGCTTGAATGCTTTTCCCTGAATTGGGGATATACCTCCTCGCTCACCCATTTAAAGGTGGGCTCCATCTTTAGAACCTTCTCATATACCTTGCCTGCAGCCTGAATCTGATCGGTCTTTTCATAAGCCATTCCCAATCCCACCAGGCAATTCAGGTAGAGCCAGTTTTGTATGCACCGCTCAGGAGCTGCTTCATAAAGCTCTACAGCCTTTTCATAAAGCAGTACAGCCTCGCTTTTAGAGCCTCCAAATGCCTTTGGCTTGTAATAAGCGATGTTGGCTTTCTCCATCCAGGCCTGAGGTTCCCGGGGACCCAGTTGAATGGCCATATCGTTGGCCTCCACCGATTGCTTCCCATACGAAGGCGCTTTTAATGGCTTTAGTTGGATCCTGAATCCATACAAGGCACCCTTCAAGCTATATATCCTGGGATTGCTCTTCTGCCATTTCAGGAGCTTCTCAATTTGCTCATCAGCCAAATCAAGCAATTCAGCAGCCTCTTTTTTCTGCTTCACCGACAAACAATAAGCTATATATCCATACTGTGCTTCGGTAAGTTCATACAGCAGCTCCATGTCGGCCGTCCTGCCATACTCTGAGTCCATCTGTTCCATCACCTTTTTCCAAAGGTCCATTCGACCTTCCAGATAAAATTGATATATCTGTGATTGGTACTCCTGCGCCTGAAGTCCAATAGTCCATAAGATAAGCCCGCACAAAATCCACTTTTTCATGTACCCCTGAATTTGATAATTCTTCCTTTCCATGTATTGGTTCCCCTTCTTCTTAGCCTGAAGGCCCGGAACACGATCCGTAAAAAGGAGACCTGCATCAATGGAAACAAAAATAGGGAAATTATAACCGGTTGATAACTCATTATCAAAATAAGGATCCGCATAATGGCAGTCATGGCAAGGTAAATCATGGCCCACTCCAGCGACATGCCCAACCATACCAACCCCAGCCCAAAGGTAGAGAACAGGCTAAACAGGAACAGGGCGATCCCACTCCCCCCAAAGAAGGCAAACATGCTCCTGGTAAGACCAAAAATACCTTCCTTGTAAGATCTATACATTCTGCACGATACTTCTCCTCGACTCAGCAAAGTTTGCGACAGATAACCCATCTGTTTCACCTTCCTGATGATGTGGATATCCTCCACGTTGATCTCTTTGAACAATTCATGGAAACGATGTTGCCGGTACTCTCTGGCCCGGAAAAGCATAAATTGCCCATTTGCAGCTGAAAGGGATGGATAATGACTGAGGCGAATAAGGCGAAGGGCAAGCAGGGATAACAAAATCCAGTTCATTATGGGAACAGTGAGCAGCTCTCCAAAGGACTTCATCAGCTGCTTGGGAAACATGGAAAAGAGGGTCAGATCCATATGGAGCATATACCAGATCGATTTGCCCACCAGGTCGGGTCTCACCTTCACATCGGCATCAAGAAAAAGGAAATAGTCGCCACGGGCTGCAAGAGAAAGTTGATGGCAGGCATGGTTCTTACCGCTCCAACCTTCCGGCAGTCTGCCTCCCTCCAGCAAGCGGATTCGTGGATTTTCTTCGGCAAATTTTTCTACAATTCTGTGGGTACCATCGGTCGAATCATCGTTATATACCAGAATCTCCAGCAAGGGATAATCCTGTTTTAACAATCCATCTAGCAATTCAGGCAGGTTCTGCTCCTCATTTCGTGCCGGGATCAATACCGACACTCCCGGTTGACTCTCTGGCACGCCTGTCTTCAAAAATGGACGCGAGAAAACATTGACCACCACAATAGTCAGTCTGATAGCGAGGATCACAAAAGCAGGAAAGGCCAGCCAGATCATACCCTTGATTTTTGGGTAGAAATGCACTTTCCCAGGAATTGGTTAAATGCAGCCTCGGTATCAGAATGACTCTTTCCGAGGTAATGGTATTCCTGGAGATAGATATGTAATTCGGGTTTCCGATTCGAATAAAAGTCAAACAAAGCCACATAGAAGACCATCTGAACAGGTCGGTCCATATATTTGAAAATGCGGTACCATCCCTCTTCAAACGACACCGGAAAATCGTAAATGCTGTGTATTTTCCCCTGGGGGTAGAGGACCACAAGGTTTCGCTTATCGGATAAAATCTCTCCCGTGTATTTTATAGATTCAAGTGCGCTTCTGCTGCCTTTTTTGATGGAATAGGCTCCCGTCTTATTTAAAAACATCCGCTCCTGCAGTTGCTCCTGCAGCATCATAATATGAATTTTGCGGTCAAATAACTCCAGGTTAATATACTGGGCAAAAAAGCCATCCCACCAGCTAACATGATTCCCGATCATCATCACAGGTAAACCTTTATCTTCCAGCTTATGATGAAGCTCCACCTGGCTAAAATCTTTTTTTGGCATCCACCGGGAATAAATCTTAAAGAAAGGATGGTAGAACCAGTGGTGACGAGCTTTAATGATCATTGATGCGTGTATTTTTATTTTTTACCTGGTAGAGTCTCCACCATGGAATCCCCGGTGAAACGTGATGCTCCAGGTGATATCCAAAGAAATAGCATGAGACCATGGCCCAGATATGGTTCCGTTTTAAAGTCCGCGCTCTGTGCTTTCCCATCTTCTCAGAGTGGGGCCTTCTGTGGGGAATAAATGTGCCAAAATAGAAGAGTTGAAGGGTGGATAAAAATGCAGGGACGACCCAGAAAACCAGAAGTGAATTATCTGTTAAGCCCAGCAGGTACTTTCCCGCATTGAATAAAACTGCCATGGTTATGATCTGCCATATTGTTGTATACCTGATCATAAACCTGGCCCACCAGACAAAAAAATTCTGTGAATTCACATTAAAATCGGGATCCTTTTCGGTACCCGGAAACTTGTGGTGCTCCCAGTGATTTTTTATAAGCCTTTTATAGGACATTCCTGCAAATAAAAAAGCAGATGCATACCCAATGAAGTTGTTGATCCTGCTTATCCGTGAGACAGAACGGTGCATGGCATCATGACCTGTAATGAACAATCCTGTGTAGAGGTATGCCTGAATCAGTATATGCAGATACATCCAGGGATTGAAACCGGATACTTCCACAAATGTAACTGTATAAGCCAGGTGCCCTACCCAGAGTCCAAATATTAATATGGCAATGATCAGTCCCATAAAACTCCCACAACGATCCAGAGATCCAGAACAATAAAAAAAAGCATTTGTATAAAGAACAGAGGGAAAGCCAGTTTGTTTTGCCGTGCGACCAGTTGAAGCCTTCCTGCCAGGTAACTCAGCACAAATGCGATTATGAACCAGGCCAGATAATTTTGAAGGGGAACAGCTCCCCCTGCCCAGGACCACATATCCAGCCTGATGGCTGCAGGTTCAAGCACAAAATCGTAGACCACCATCAGGGTGCCGGCTACAATCGATCTGTAATAGAGTGGTTCCACATATTTTCCGGCAATGTAGGTGGCACAATAGATGAGCATCAGCCAGTTTACACCTATCAATAAAGGGGTATTCATCAACTTTATACCCAGTATTTCCCCATATTGATAAGCGCCAAAAAGAATCCCGGTTTTCACGCCTACAGCCTCCACCAGAAATCCAATGGAAAAAATAAGCAAGGAAGTCAGCCAGAATCGGATATTGTAGCGGTCATGAAAAAGGTACAATAAAAAAATACTCATAAGAAGGGAGAAGGGAGTCACTCTGATAAACAGGCTCCTGGTGGCTGGAACAATAATTCCAGTTAAACCCACCAGATAATAGAAAACCAGAATGGGAACAAGATTTTTTGACCGAAGGAGAAGAAGGAATGCTTTCATTGGTAATTATTTAATACGCCGATCAACGATTTTTGCTGACGCAAGACACAAGGGAATTCCACCCCCCGGATGAACGCTACCCCCAACAAAGTAGAGTCCATTGTACTTCCGCAAATAATTGGGATGGCGCCCAAAGGCTGCCATGGAACTGTTGGAACTATTTCCATAGAGTGCTCCCCGGTGAGAAAAGGTGGTCTCTTCGATGGTACGGGGATCGGCCACGAACTCTTTTAAGATCAAAGGCTCCAGGTCCACACCAAGGTTTCTGTTGATTTTTTTAATGACGTTCTCTCTGGCGGTTTTTATCAATGAATCCCAATCCTGCCCAAGATTTTCAGGAACATTGATCATTACATACCAATTCTCCTTTCCTGCCGGGGCATCTCCCTTCACCATCTTGGATGAGACAAAGAGATGAACTGTGGGATCGCTGTAAATATCAATTTTATGCCTGAGCATCCTGAACTCTTCCCGGTAGTTACCCGAGAAAAGAATGTTGTGAAGGTCAAGCTTTGGAAACTCGCCATCTATGGCCCAATAGAATATTAAAGCAGAAGTACTCCTCTCTTTTTTAAAGCGTTTAACCGGAAATGGGATATCCTCAAGCAGGTTCCGGTAGAGGTAAAATACATCTATATCGCTGACTACGATATCGGAAGGAAAGAGCCCCCCTGCAGTGACTACCCCTTTGGTGGTTTTCCCATCCATCACCACACTTTCCACCCTTTGATTAAAATGGAATTCGACCCCCAACCGGTCAGCAAGCGCTTTTAGTCCCTCGGCAATTGAGTACATGCCTTTTTCGGGGAAATAGGCTCCAAGGTTGTGTTCAAGGTGAGAAATCACATTCAGGGTACCAGGCGCCCTGAAGGGATCTGATCCGTTATAAGTGGCATAGCGGTCGAACAACTGAACCATTTGATCAGACTCAAATCTTTTCTTGTTCACATGATGCATGGTGGAGAGAGAATCCAGCTTCCAGAATTGTAAAAGGGCGTAAATAAAATTTTGAGATAAAAAGGTCCCCAATCTGGAGAAACTGCTGAAAATAAAGACCTCGCTGGTCAGTTCATAAATCTTCCTGGATCTCTCCAGATGCTTCAGGACCCTTTCTGCAGGCTCACCAAATACCTTTTGGGCCTCCTTGCTAAACTTATCGGGATCACCGAAGGCACTAAACACCTTGCCATCTTCATAGAAATATCGGGTAATTATATCCAGCTTCTGGTATCTCACCGAAGTTTTCATTTCCTCACCCGATATCACATACAACTCATCAATCAAGGTCGGGCAGTGTAAAAAGAGAAGGCCCCGTATCCCACCTGAATCCATTCCATTTCAATGTATTCAGCTTACCGCCCGGACGGTCGGCCTGTTCAAAAACCCTCACCTTGTGCCCTTTCTTAGCCAGCCGTATGGCTGTAGATAGTCCGGCTATCCCGGCTCCTATAATATTTACTGAATATTTCATGAACAGTGATTAATATTTTAAACAAAACCGATTACTGATTGTTTAAGATTTTAGACTAATTAATTAAACATTAAACTTTCCATGGAAAGTTTTGAAAGGAATTTACAACTAAAATGAAGCAAAAAAAAGTACTAGTTGTAGGCACAGGCTTGGCAGGCATCACTTCGGCTCTCCGATTGAGTAAGCTGGGGTACGATGTGGAGATGGTCGAGAAGTACCACCAGGCAGGAGGAAGACTCAATCAAATGAAAAAGGATGGCTTCACATGGGATGTGGGCCCATCATTCTTCAGCATGACCTATGAATTTGATGAGTTTTTTAAATTTCATGGAGATGGAACCACCCTTCGAATTTGTGGAGCTGGATCCGCTGTACACCGTCAATTTTGAGGGAAAACCAGAGAAGTACACCATCTACCGCGATCTTGATAAACTGGCTGAGGAGTTTAAAAAAATAGAACCCAACTTCAAAGAGAACATGCAAAAATTGCTCGGATCAGCGGGCAAATTCTTTCACGACACCGAAAACCTGGTCATTAAAAAGAATTACAACAGTGCACTGCAATGGTTATTCACGCTTGCCAGAGTACCCTTGAAGCATACTCCCAAACTATTCCGATCCGTTTGGAAAGAACTTGAGCGCCACTTCTCTTCCGAAGAGGTGAAACAGATCTTCTCCCTGGTGGCCTTCTTCCTGGGCGCTACTCCATATGATACACCCGGTATTTATACCCTTCTTACCTATACCGAACTGGTGCATGATGGGTATCACAATGTGAGGGGCGGGATGTATAAAATTGTAGAAGGATTGCTTGAGGAGATGGCTAAGCGTAACATCACCATCCATTACAACAGGGAGATTGTAGGTTTTTCTGAGATAGATGGTAAGCTGGACCATCTGATTGACAGTGAGGGCAAAAAGTGGACGGCCGACCTCTTTTTGATTAACAGTGATGCAGCCGGATTCCGTCACCAGGTTTTTAAACGAAAAGCATTTACCGAGAATAAACTGGATAAAATGAAATGGACCCTGGCTCCCTTCACCATTTACCTGGGAGTTAAGGGAAAGATCGAGGGCCTGGAACATCATAACTACTTCCTGGGTAGCAATTTCGAAGAGTATGCCAGCAAAATCTTTAAAAACTCCATATCACTTGATAAACCCTACTATTATGTAAATGTAAATTCGAAATTCAATCCGGAAATGGCCCCGGAAGGTCATGAAAATCTTTTTATACTTTGCCCGGTGCCCGATCTGAGGTTTAAACCCGACTGGAGTGACAAAGAAAAACTGGCCGAAAATATCATCTCCGATCTTTCGGAGAGGTCGGGATTTGATATTAAAAAGAACCTGGTTTCAAAAACCATACTTGATCCCATCGACTGGGGCAGCGCCTTTAATCTCTATAAGGGGAGCGGCTTGGGACTGGCTCACGATCTGAATCAGATCGGATATTTCAGGCCTAAAAACAGCGATGAGAAATATGACAATGTATATTACACCGGAGCTTCCACCATTCCTGGAACCGGACTACCCATGACGGTTATAAGCTCCAAGCTGGTCACCGAACGCATAAGCAGTGATCATGGACCTGTATGATATAAATGCCCTGCAAATAAGCAGGCTCTCTACGCGCAATTACAGCACCTCTTTTTCACTGGGGGTATCCACCCTTCAACGTCCCTTTCGCATGCCCGTTTACGCCATCTATGGTTTTGTGCGTTTTGCCGATGAGATCGTGGATACCTTTCATAAACACAACCAGAGAAAACTTCTCAAGGACTTTCGTGCCCAAACCTATGAAGCCATTGAAGAGGGCATCAGCACCAATCCCATTCTCCACAGTTTTCAGTGGGTGGTCAATGAATACAACATCGGCCACGATCTGATTGAGGCTTTTCTGGATAGCATGGCGATGGATCTTACCGAAAAGGCCCACGATGCAGAGAGCTTTCAGAGGTATGTATATGGTTCTGCCGAAGTGGTGGGGCTCATGTGCCTGCGTGTATTCTACAAGGATGATGATGCCTCCTATGAAGCGTTGAAACATCCGGCCCGAAAACTGGGGGAGGCCTTTCAAAAAATCAACTTCCTGCGCGACATCCAATCAGACTATGAGGACAGGGGCAGGTTTTACTTCCCGGGAATAGACCTGGACCAGCTTAGCAATGACTCCAAACAGGTCCTGGAAAAGGAGATTCAGCGAGATTTCGATGAGGCCTATGAGGGCGTTCGCAGGTTAAACCGTGCCTCCAGGCTGGGGGTGTTGATCTCTTATACCTATTATCTCAAACTCTTCAGGAAGATCAAGCGAACCCATGCAAAACAGCTTCTATCAAAAAGGTATCGGATTTCCGACTGGAGAAAATTGTTGCTACTCATCTCCATTTGGATCAAATTCAAACTCAGGCTTGTATAATGGAACGTGCATCCTGGACCTACTATATTCTCCTGGGGCTCTCATTGCTTTATCCTTTGGCCCAAAGTTTTGAGAAAAGGGTATACATGTACCGCAAACTCAGGTTTATTCTTCCCGGAATCCTTGTCACCGGGGCCATCTACCTGATTTGGGATGCATATTTTACTGCGGCTGGCATCTGGGGTTTTAACCACAACTTTACCAGGGATTTCTATCTGTTGGGGTTGCCCATAGAGGAGTGGTTGTTCTTTTTTGTAGTGCCCTATAGTTGCATCTTCCTTTATGAAGTGTTGCGCTACTTTGTCAAGCGCTTCTTCTACCCTAATTTTTCAAGGGCAATCATCTATCTTTTGCTTCTGATACTTTTGGGCTCCATCCCGTTTGTTCTGGATCGCACCTATACCCTGGTCACTTTCTCTTTTACAGCCCTGATGCTGGTTCTACAGCTGGTTCAGAAAACCTATAAAACTTGGTTTTCGGGCTTTCTGATCGCTTACATCGTTTCCCTCGTGCCATTTTTGGTGGTGAACGGAATCCTGACTTCCCTCCCGGTGGTCTGGTACAACAATGCTGAAAACCTTGGGATGAGGATATATACCGTCCCGTTGGATGACTTTGTATACCTGATGGGTTTGCTTCTTCCATCGGTAAATATCTACCAGGTATTGTTACACAGGTTTGCCTCCGCACAACTTCGTCAGAAGATGGATCTGGATGTGGTGACTGGCTTCTGACAGAACAAGCCTTATGTTTTGTATCATTTTTTTTGGGTAGAAGAAACTCCTAATTTCGCATTGAACCCATAACCCGACTTATCACAAAGAAGATGTACGGAAAAATAAAGGAACATTTAGCAGCTGAACTTGATCAGATTCGCGAGGCCGGACTGTTTAAGTCTGAACGCATTATCACCTCCTCCCAGGAGGCAGAAATTGAACTGGAAAGCGGACTGAGGGTACTGAACTTTTGTGCCAACAACTACCTGGGTCTCTCCAACCACCCCCAGTTGATCCAGGCAGCCAAGGATGCGCTTGATACGCATGGATTCGGTATGTCATCGGTAAGGTTTATCTGCGGATCACAGGATCTTCATAAAACCCTGGAGCAGAAGATCGCTTCCTACTTTGGTACTGAGGATACCATTCTTTATGCCGCCTGTTTTGATGCAAACGGGGGCGTTTTTGAACCCCTGCTCACCAGTGAAGATGCCATTATTTCGGATTCCTTGAATCACGCCTCCATTATCGATGGGGTCAGGCTTTGCAAAGCACAACGGTATCGGTATAAGAATGCGGATATGGAGGACCTTGAAGTGCAACTTAAAGAGGCGCAGGCGCAGCGTTTCAGGATCATCGTTACCGACGGGGTCTTCTCCATGGACGGGAATGTGGCTCCCGTGGACCGCATTTGCGAACTGGCTGAAAAATATGATGCCATGGTGATGGTGGATGAATGCCATTCGGCAGGTGTGGTAGGAGAAACCGGAAGGGGGGTCACAGAGCTCTATAACATCAGGGGAAAAGTGGACATCATCACTGGAACCTTGGGGAAAGCTTTCGGAGGAGCCATTGGTGGATTTACCACCGGAAAAAAGGAGATCATTGAGATGCTTCGTCAACGCTCCAGGCCCTATCTCTTTTCGAACTCATTGCCTCCGGCTGTGGTGGGTGCAGGAATCCGCATGTTCGATATGATGGATGAGACCACCGAATTACAGGAAAAGCTGCACAACAACACCCATTACTTTATGGAGAAGATGACCGCTGCCGGTTTTGATATCAAACCCACGCAGTCTGCCATCTGCGCCGTGATGCTCTACGATGCCAAGCTCTCCCAGGAGTTTGCTGCCAGGCTGCTGGATGAAGGAATCTATGTGATTGGATTCTATTTTCCAGTGGTCCCCCGCGACCAGGCAAGAATCAGGGTGCAACTCTCTGCTGCGCATGAACAGGAGCACCTCGAGCGGGCAATTAAAGGATTTATAAAAGTGGGGAAAGAGCTGGGAGTGATTTAAGCCGGTTGGAGCCAGTTGAAGCCAGTTAAGCCGGTTAAGCCACTTTTCGCCATCTGATTCCTGCATCTGAAAGGACCAGGATAAAAAGTGCCACCAGGCCTGCTACCAGTCCGGTAGAGGGGTTTATCTGTGATAGGAAATCCAGGTTAAAGGTGAGCTCGGGCAGTTCCCATTCTATTCCAGAGAGTACTCCTTCGGAACTAAATATTTGCTGTCCGGGCTCGGCCGATACAAAAGAAGCCACCACGATTCCAATGACAAAAAGTACAATTACCCAAATGCCCCTTTTTCCAATGATGGGCTTATAAGCCTGTTTTTCTGGCTCTTCACTGATCAGATCCATCACGCGGCTGGTCAGATTTTCCGGAGCCTTCGAAATTCCAGACTCCCTCACAAGTTTCGATATATTCGGATCCCGTTCCATATTAGCGTATTGAAGATACTTCAGATTTTAAATAATTATTAATTACCTGATACATTTTTTTTCTCGACCGGTGCAGTTTTATCCTGATGTTGCTGCTGGTCAGACCGGTAATTTCGGCTATCTCTTCAAGAGAAAGCTCCTCATAATAGAATAGTGTGATCACCACGCTGTCTGTTTCACCAAGTGCTTCAAGGGCCATCTGCAAATATTTACTGCGTTCTTCCGCTGCAATTGTATCCAGACCACTCATATCCCCTTCACTGATCTCACCATCGGGTAACTCGTCTACCAGATCGATCATTCTAACCTTTTTCCGGATCACACTAATACATTGATTATAAGCAATCCGATAGATCCAGGTGGAGAATTTCGATTTGCCCTGGAAGCTGGCAATTGATCTGTAGGCCTTCACAAATGCGTCCTGTGCAGCTTCTTCGGCATCGACTTCAGAGGTCAGCATCCTCAAACACACCGTATAGATCATATCACGGTACTGGTCTACCAGCCAGGCAAATGCCTCTTTATCTCCTGCCTTTACGCGATCGATGTAATATTTTTCCTCATGGAGCACCATTCAATGTATAAGACGCCGGTTTCTTAAAAACGTTACACTCTTATCTTACTTTTTGTCCCTCCACTACTTAAACGTGTACAGTTTACAAAAAATTATCCGGAAAAGCTGTAACATGATTTTAATACCCGGCGTCATAGAGGCAAGAAAACAGGTATAACCAAAATAATTATTATGGAAGATTTTTTAATAGTACTCGTCATTTTTGCCAGTCTATTCGGTATCGTTTTTGTCATCGCTGCGGCCCGTAACCGCGAAAGAATGGCCATGATTGAAAAGGGAGTAAATCCCAAGGATCTTATGGTCGACAAAAAGCCCAACTCGTATGGCATTCTAAAATGGGCCTTGTTGCTGGCCGGACTGGGTTTCGGTCTCTTTATCGGAAGTTTGCTTGAAGCTTACACTTCTATCGATGAGGAGCCAGCCTATTTTGCAGCATCCCTCTTTTTTGGTGGAATGGGTCTTTTCCTCTCCTTTATGATTGCCAAAAAAGCCGAAGAGAAGGAATAACGTCCCTTATATATTCCTTTGTTTAGGAGACCGTCTTTTTAGGCGGTCTTTTTTTTGTGCGCGATTCCAGATTCTTTCAGGGCATGTATATATCCAAGTCTGCTGCTCTTCATTTCCCTCAGATGACAGACTCACCTGAGTGCTTTTTCCTGTTTTCATCACTTCGTGATAAAATCTTTGTAACATTTTAATATTCAAGGTAGTTTATCTAATCTGTGTGCTGCAAAGATGATTTCATAATGTTTCTTAGAAAAAAAAGGGATAAATATGATTTATCCATTTATAAACTAATGGGGTGTTGTTTTGGATAATAAATATCCCTCGGTAGATATTAATTATCCGAAGAGCACCATATATGTATACTAAATGGATAATTTATATCCCTTTTCAATGTAATTGTAAGCCATGAGACAGATAACCCGGAGCCAGGGCTAAGCGTTAAAGCCATAAAAAACCGCCCCGGAAGAGGCGGTCTTCAAACAAACAGCGTACACAAATTATCCACCCCAAATTATCCACCCAATTTATCCACACTTCGAGTGACCGCATTCTGTACAAATCAGGCAGCCCTCCTGGTAAACGAGATGATTTGATTCACATTCTTCACATTTCAATCCCGACTTGGCTTTGGTTCCATCGGGAATGTATTTTTTCAAGGATCTTACCACCCCTGCACTCCAGGTATTAATGGATTCATTATCCAGGCGTAGTGAACTGATCAGGTTGATGGCATCCACCACGGGCATTCCATGCCTCAGAACACCTGATATAAGCTTGGCATAGTTCCAGAATTCACTGTTGAACTGGTGCGACAGGCCACCCATGGTTACTTTATAACCATATTTATCCACATATTGAAAGTCGTAACGCTTGGATCCATCCTCATTTTTAGTCTTCAGGATCTTTCCCTTCTTTACCTTGGAGGGGATGGGGAAGGTGTCCTCTTCCTTTCGTCCTGTAAAAATCTCATAAGGCTTGTCATTCAGAAGGCCAATAAAAGCAATCCAGTCTTCATCATTGTTCTTAAACCTGAGGATCTCTGCCTCCAGCGCTTTGGGTCGTTTGATAGGGAAATTTGTCTCCTCTTTCTTCTTCTTGTCGTTGGCGACCAGAACGCCCGACCTGGAACCATCACGGTATACGGTGGCTCCTTTGCAACCATTTTTCCAGGCATGGATATAGAGTTCTCCTACCAACTCCTCTTTCACATTGGAGGGCAGGTTGATGGTTACACTGATGGAGTGGTCTACCCACTTCTGAATGGCTCCCTGCATTTTTACCTTTTGCATCCAATCCACATCATTGGAGGTGGCTTTGTAATAGGGTGAACGCTTAACAAGCTCCTGTATATCCTCATCACTAAACTGCTTCACCTCTTCAGGATCCATGCCGTTTACGGTAAGCCAGGTGAGGAAATTGTGGTGGAATACCGGGTACTCTTCCCAGCTGTCGCCCACTTCGTCCACAAAAGAAACATTCGCTTCTTTGTCATTGGGATTCACCTTTCTGCGCCGCTTGTAGACCGGCAGAAAAACGGGTTCAATTCCTGAAGTGGTCTGAGTCATCAGGCTGGTGGTTCCGGTTGGGGCAATGGTGAGCAGTGAGATATTTCTGCGTCCATGCTCCTTCATCTCCTCGATGAGTGCGGGATCTTCTTTGCCTATCCTTTGGATGAAGGGATTGTCTTTCTCCTTGTTAAAATCGAATACTTCAAAAGCACCCCTCTCCTTTGCCATGGTTACCGAAGAACGGTAAGCTTCAATGGCCACAGTTTTGTGAACTTCCACGGAGAAATCAGTGGCATTTTCGCTGCCATACTGCAATCCTAATGCTGCCAGCATATCTCCTTCAGCTGTAATTCCCACCCCGGTTCTTCTGCCCTGGATGGCTTTACTTTTGATGTTCTTCCATAGTTCAACCTCAACCCTTTTGATCTCCTCATCCTCAGGGTCTGAGTAAATTTTATCCAGTATGGCATCTACCTTTTCCAGCTCAAGATCGATGATGTCATCCATAATGCGCTGGGCCAGACCCACATGCTTACGAAACTTCTCCCAGTTGAATTTGGCATCTTTTGTGAATGGCTGATCCACATAACTATAGAGATTTATTGCCAACAAGCGGCAGCTGTCATAAGGACACAAAGGAATCTCACCACAAGGATTGGTTGATACTGTTTTAAAACCCTGGTCCGCGTAGCTATCTGCCACTGATTCGCGGGTTACTGTATCCCAGAATAAGATGCCAGGTTCGGCCGATTTCCATGCATTGTGGACAATCTTCTTCCAGAGCCCCCTTGCGTCAATCTCCTTAATGTGGGTGGGTTGGTCCGACTCGATGGGGTACTGCTGCGTATAGGGCTTACCCTCCACTACAGCCTGCATAAATTCATCGTTAATCTTTACAGATACATTGGCACCGGTTACCTTTCCCGTTTCCAATTTGGCATCGATAAAGTGTTCAGCGTCGGGGTGCTTAATTGAGATGCTCAGCATAAGAGCTCCTCTTCTGCCGTCCTGGGCTACCTCCCGGGTTGAATTGGAGTATCTCTCCATAAAAGGTACCACTCCCGTGGAGGACAGGGCACTGTTCAATACCTGACTCCCTGAGGGCCTGATGTGAGATAGGTCATGTCCCACTCCACCCCGGCGTTTCATCAATTGAACCTGCTCCTGGTCAATCTTCATGATCCCACCATAGGAGTCGGCCTGACCGTCGTGTCCAATCACAAAGCAATTGGAAAGACTGGCGATCTGAAAATTATTACCAATACCTGTCATAGGGGATCCCTGGGGAACAATGTACTTAAACCTCTTCATGAGATCAAACAGCTCATCGAAGGAGAGGGGGTTTGGATAACGTTTCTCGATGCGTCCGATTTCAGAAGCCAGGCGCCTGTGCATATCATCGGGAGTACGTTCATATATGTTACCCTGTGAGTCCTTGAGCGCATACTTATTCACCCAGACCCGTGCAGCCAGCTCATCCCCGTCAAAATACCCATGAGAGGCTTTAAAGGCTTCATCAAAACTATAGGTCTGTTTAAGCTTCTGCTCCTCCAGCGTTAATCCTTTTACTTCACTGTTGGGCTTTTGATCAACAAACGCAAGGTTTTTTTGTGGTACTGCCTTTTCTGCCATTCTATTCTTTTTTTAAAACTTAAGGGTTGGTGCCTAATTACAACACCTGAGTACTCATTTGGGTTTACAATTTTTGATTCAGAGTTATTAATAACTTCTAACAACCGTGTAATCTACTGATAATCTGACTGTTATTAAACATTTCTTTTAAAAAAGGGGCAAAAGTCCCTCTTTTCTTTTGGCAAAAATCATTTGACTTTACACAAATAGGTGATAAAAACAGGGGTCCTCTTTGATACAGATTTCGGGGAATGAAATTAAGAAGAAATCAATAGGGTGAAGGGTGTATAACACCCCATTTTATCAACAAGAAATTAACGTTATGGCTAACTCAATGAAAGGCAGACACATGAGAAATATCATGTAATTTTTGCTTCTACTAAATTGTTACTGCGCTGATTCAGTGGGGTTTACCTGAATTATGAACATTTTATCATCTCCTCTATCCCTCTGTTCATGCGGAACCTGACTTTTGCAAAATTTTGGTCCAAAAAAAATGAAAGAAAAAAGGAGTGCCAAAACAGACACTCCTTTTGACGAATTCGGGAAAAAAGAATCCTAAAATCTATAGGCAATGCTAAAGTTCCAGGTAAATCCGTTACCGAAATATACCCTGTTGTTCATATTCACACCCAAATACTCTGGTTCACCCGCTTCGGAATGAATGTTGGTATCTGATTGTGAGATAAACTGCTTGTTCAGAATGTTATTGGCATTAAATCTGAAATTTAGGCTGTTGCGATTCTTCAAATACCACTTGTAAGAAATCCCTCCATCCAGCAGTCCAAAAGAAGGCAGCTGCAGGGATCCCAGGTTATCCGGAGTATCAAAACTTTCGGGATCGATGCGGGCATAGTGCCTGTCATAGTAGCGGTAGTCAAGGTCAGCGGAGAGCCCCTTAAGGATCTTATAGGTCAAAAGAAGTCCAAAGCTGGTTTGTGGGGAATGCACCTTTACACCATCCAGGTAGAGGGTCATGTCGTCCCCTCCAATGGGATTGCGGTCCTCGTCATAAAGACGTGCATTCACATCACCCCCATACACCCAGTTACCAATGGAAGCAAAACCACGGATGGAAAGTGCCCTGATGGGCTTGGCCTCAAACTCAAGTTCCACTCCGGTGTGGTTTTGGGCCACATTCTCAAAGAGCGCCACGTCATCGCGTTCACCATCCCCGTCAAAGTCTCCGCTCTGACGGATCTGACGATCACTCCACTCGGTGTAATAGGCATTAAAATCAAGATCCAAATACTGACTCCTGTAGCCATAACCGGCTTCCACACTAAATACTCCTTCATTCCCCACATACTCGTTCACATCGTTCTGATAATTCAGGAAGAGATCGTCGAAGAAGGGCTGACGGGAATAGTATCCAGTGTTCACAAATACATTGTGCTTTTCATTGATGTTGTAGTTAGCTCCGGCCTTGATGTTGTATCCGGGAAAGCTTAGTATCTCAGAGGCCTGCTCATCGGGGTCGGAGTAGGACATATAGTCGAAGCGCTGATTGGACTGTGTGGAGACAGCTCCCTGAATAAAGGCGGAGAGTTTTTTGGTTTTGTATTCCAATTGACCAAATGCTCCCATGTAAGAGATGCGCTCGGTGTTGAAATAGTCCAATCTATCGTATTGTTCCCTGTTTCTATTGGTCCAGAACATGTAGGGGCTTGCCGTATGCTCCTGGGTATAAACCTGGCCACCTGGATATTGCTCCTGAAAGCCGTTCCCATTGTAGTTGTCATCCCAGTATCCATCCAGGCCCCAGAGGTTATCCACCAGCCTGAAGTGCTGACCATAATAGGTACGTAAATCAGTACCTACATTAAAGCTCAGGTTCTCATTGATTTCATGATTGAAATTGATAACCGTTCCGAACCACCTGTGCTGGTTCATGGAAGCACGCCGAAGTGCTGCCCCATCTCCATAGGAACCAATGGTTTTCCCGGGAATGTGCCAGTCTTCGCTTCCATCATTGACAATGGCCTCATTATTGGCACGGATGCCATCAAAATCAAGCTGTCCATCGGGTCCATAGTTGTAATACCCGCTGCCATATCCTCCTGTTCCGCCACCAGAACCGGATGATCCGTAAAGCACTACGGAGAGTGCCGACCTGTCACTGATAAAGTAGTCCCAGTTCAGATTGGCCACAGGCTTGTGGTAGAAGTTTTCACGTAGGGAGTACTCCTTGCCCTGGTACATTCCCCAGTTGCTGTTATAGCGCTGCTCTGTATTGGTGATGGTGCCATCGCCATCCCTGTCATAGTCGCTCATTCTCTTGGTGTAGTTCTGATAGTGCCATTGCGGCGCACCAGTTACGGAAAAGTTAAATTGGTGCTTTTCTGAGGGCTTATAACCCACAGAGAAGAAATAGGTCTGTCCTTGTCCCTGGGTTCCATCGTTGTAGCCATTCCCCTGCCAGTGTGAAAGTAGGATGCTGGTACCCCAACCGCTCTCGTTAAGTCCGCTGGAATAGCTAGCCACATACTTCATGTAGCCATCATTCCCTACCAGTGCACTTAAGCGGCCTCCTTCATACATGTCAGTTGCTTTTGTTACTACGTTAACGGTAGCACCCACCGAGGAGATAGCCAGTTTGGAGGAACCGAGTCCTCTCTGGATCTGAACAGCAGTAGCAATTTCAGAAAGTCCCTGCCAGTTTGACCAGTAAACCTTACCGTCTTCCATGCCATTCACGGGCTGCCCGTTAAACAGTAGGGCCAGATTCTCCTGATCGAAACCCCGGATATTGATTCGGGAATCTCCATAACCACCAGCCTGACTGGAAACATATACAGAGGGTGTGTTTTTCATAATGTCGGGAAATTCCTGGTTCCCTGTTTTGGCAATGATTTCGGGAAGTTTAATGGTAGATACAGCCACGGGAGTCTCACGGTCCTTAGCCACGTCAATTACGCCATAGCCCGTGATCACAACCTCATCCATGGACTTGGCATCCAGCTCAAGGACAACTTCTCCTACACCGGTGGCATTTGTCAGGTTAAAATCCAGGGTCTGTGATTTATATCCCAGAAATGAGATCACAATGGTACCGGTTTGTGCGGTGGTATTTAATGAGAAGGTACCATCCGCAGCGGTAATTGTGCCATTTGTCGTACCGCTTTCGATAATATTAGCTCCCGGAAGAGCAATTCCGGCTTCCTGATCAAGTACCGTACCCGAAAGCACTCCTTGTCCCATAACGCCCAAAGAGAGTCCAAGGACCGCCATTGAAAGCAATAACCTTTTAATAGTTTTCATAGATTTCATTGTTTTAAGGTAAAAATTGTCTTGATGCGAAAATATGCGTAGGCAGATTAAACCTTGCAGTAGACCAAAAGTATGAAGAAATCTGGTCCCTGAAAGAATCTCTAAAACATATTCCCGTTCAATTTTTTGCACACCTCATCAAGAATGAGTGAAGTGGCTCCAACCCTTTCATGGACATACTCTCCTGCGATTTGAGAAGAGGTTTTCAACAGGTTTGGATTGTCCATCTGTTCACGAATTGTGGATAAAAGACCTTCTGCGTCCTGAACCGGAAAGGCACCCCCAAGCCGGATGAGGTCCAGAGCTTCCGCAAATTTACCAAAGGCCGGTCCGAAGAGAATGGGTATTCCATAGGTGGCAGGCTCGAGGGTATTATGAATTCCTTTGCCAAATCCGCCTCCCACATATGCAAGTTTGCCAAAGCGGTAGAGATAGGAGAGCTGACCCATGGTGTCTACAATTAGGACCCGTTTTTGGGAAGGGATTTCCCCATCCAGTTCGGACAACAGGACAGAGGATGGAAAACGTTTTTTTAGATGGAGGACATGAGCGTCCGAGAGCTCATGGGGAGCAATGATCCACCGGTACTCCCCACTCAATTGATGAAAGGCATACTCCAGGATCTGCTCATCCTTCTCCCAGGTGCTTCCGGCAACAATTACAGGGAATTCCCTGGCAAAATTCTCCAGGACCTGATTCTTGTATTCAGTCTTTAGCAGTTCATACACCCTGTCAAAGCGGGTATCTCCCGCCACGGTGACCCGATCAAAACCAATGCCTTTAAGTAAGACTTCGGAATTCTCTTTCTGGACGAATATCCAAGTAAAACTATCCAGAAATTTCCTGTACCACCCTCCGTACCACTTAAAAAACAATTGATCGGACCTGAAATTGCCCGATACTAAAAACACAGGGACTTTCTCTGTCTTTAGTCGCTTCAGAAAGTGGTACCAGAATTCATACTTGATAAACAGCGCCATCTCCACAGCCACTATTTCCATCAGCTTTCTGGCGTTTCTCCGCTTATCCAGGGGGAGGTACATCACATAATCGGCTCCGGGATAGTTTTTTCGTTTTTCATACCCTGAAGGTGAAAAGAAAGTGAGCAGAATTTTATGGTCAGGGAATCTGCGCCCTGAAGGCTTCAAGTACAGGCCTTCCCTGTTCAAACTCTCCAAGGGAGGAGCAGTGAAACCAGATCACCCGATCGCCGGGCTTAAAAGCCTGTTTCAGCCCTTCGTTCCAATTCTTTCTGCCCTGAATCCACAATTTGGCCTTTCTGTTCCATGGGGAGATGATCCATGCAGCCAGCCAGTAAACCCTTATCCCTATGTTGTATATTAGCCTCATTGGAACATCATAATCAGGAAGAAGTTCTTGTAAACCGGCTCACCAGCCAGACGGCAAGAAAAGCCATTACCCAGGAGACAAATCTGACACTGATCACCGCATCAAAGGCAGAAAGCTCTGACCAGATCACCGTGGTGATTAATCCTGTAGCAAGTCCTGCTATAACCCCCTGGTGAGTCACTTTCTTCCAGATTAGCAGAAGCAGGATCACCGGACCAAATGAGGATCCCAATCCGGCCCAGGCATAGGAGACCATGGAAAAAATAAGCTTGTCAGAAGTGAGTGCTATGGCAAAGCCAATCAGCCCCACCACAATGGTAATAATCCGGCTTCCCTTCAATAGCATCTTGTCCCCCACATCCCAGCCCAGGGTCCTGTGAAAGAAGTCCTCTATAATGGATGAACTGATCACAAGCAACTGGCTGTCGGCGGTAGACATCATGGCCGCAATGGCACCACTTACAAATATGCCTGCCAGCCATGCAGGCAACAATTCATTGGCCAGGTGAGGCATCACTTTCTCAATGTCATCAAACATTCCCTGTCCATAGAGTCCTGCGCCTATAATCCCGATAATGACCGCCCCCGAAAAAGCAGGGATCACCCAGGCGATGGCAATGCGACGTGATACTTTTATCTGATCGGCACTCTTGATGGCCATAAAACGTGTGAGCAGATGAGGCTGTCCCATGTACCCAAGGGCCCAGCTAAGGCCACTGATGATCATTGCTGCGGCTGCCCAACCGGTTTTCCCTCCGGTAAGCGACATCAAAGGATGCCCCTCCGCTGCCACCAGATCGGCCAGGACTATGCTTCCATCATGAATCTCCTTCAATTCAGCCAAACCCACCAGGGGAAGGACAACCAGGGTGCCAATCATGATAATTCCCTGAACCATATCGGTCCAGGCCACTGCAAAAAAACCGCCCATCATGGTATAAAATATAATCACTGCTGCTCCAATGATCATTCCGGTAGACTGGTCGAGGCCGAAGGTGACGTTTAGAATCTTGCCGGCTCCGTTAAACTGGGCAGAAAGGTAAAATATAAAAAAGAAGATGATGATAAAGGTAGCCAGTACCCGGATGGCCGCCTGGCCTTTTTCGAACCTGGCGGCCAGAAAGGTGGGCAGGGTGAAGGCCCCGAGCCGCTCGGTCTCTATTCGGAGGGCCTTTGCAATAAAGAACCAGTAGAAGATGATCCCCGAAACGCAGCCCAGAGCGGTCCAGAACTCCATCAATCCGGATGCAAAGGCTGCACCCGGTAATCCAAGCAACAACCATGCACTCTCTCCGGAGGCGCGTTCTGAGAAAGCCACCACCCAGGGATTCAACTTTCTCCCTGCTATGAAAAAATCCTTATGGGATTTGTTATTCTTGTAGGTGACAAATCCCACCACCAGGATCACTACCAGATAGAAAATAAAACCAAGGAGCGCGAAATTCATGCCCTAATATAGAAAAATTATATAGGATCAATCAGGAAATGTGGTCGATCCATCCGACTGATAGGTGTACTCCAGAACCACATCATTGAAAAGAGTGCCAGACTCTCCTTCCCGGTCCAATATATCTTTCACAAGTAACTTCACGTATTTGCCTGAACTGGTTTGCTGTACCCATACCTGGTATAGCTCCACCGTGTCGCTGACTGTTTCAAATTGCAAACCATCCTCCACAGTTTCGTACCCTTCATAAAAACTCCGGGCTCCATCCAGGGATTCAAATTCGCCTATCAGGGCAAATCCATTTATCTGGCCGGGGGTATTAAATCCGGGCAAGGTGATCAGCCCTCCATCGTCTGCAAGGACCAGGTACCCTTCGTTGATAATATCAGGGACCTTATCCCCCTGGTAGGGGTAGCGGTAAAACTCACTCTCCTCATAGAGATATCCCATTAAATGGTAAGGGCCTGACCCGAACTTTTCAGAGCTCAGCCGGAATTCTCCCTTTTCATCCGGTCCCTTCAGGCTGTCACATCCCATAAAATACAGGGCGATCATACCCATCCACACATATTTATATACCCTCTTCATTTCCTGATTTTATTAAAATGCTGCCATCAGCAGATCCATGTCCTTTGAAGGAATACCCAATCGGGAACCAATGGCATCATTGGTCAAAATCCCTTTGTAAACATATACACCATGCCTGAGTCCCACGTTCTCCTTTAAATGTTTTCCCATGTCTCCCAATTCACCGATTCCAATGATCAGCGGGGCAAACACATTGCTGATGGCTATGGAGGCTGTACGTGCCACTCTGGAGGGAATATTGGGTACACAATAGTGAATCACCCCGTGCTTTACGAATACAGGATCCACCTGAGTTCTTAATTCGGAGGTTTCAATACACCCCCCCCGATCTATACTGATGTCGATAATGACCGACCCTTTCTTCATCTCCTTTACCATCTCTTCTGAGATAAAATAGGAAAACTGATTCTCTTCACGCCTGATGGCACCAATCACTACATCTGCCGAACGCATGGCTTTCAAAATCACCTTGGGATGGAAGATTGAAGTAGATACCATCTTTCCCACTGCAGATTGCAACCTGCGCAGGCGATGGATGGAGTGATCAAAGACTTTTACATCGGATCCCACTCCCAGGGCTGCCCGGACGGCATACTCTGCAGCTGTTCCTGCACCCAGGATAACCACCTCGGTGGGTGTGATACCGGTTACTCCTCCCAGCATGACCCCTTTACCTCCCCTCATGTTGCTCAGGTACTCAGCAGCAATCAATATACTGGTGGTTCCGGCAATGGCACTCATGCTCCTCACTGCAGGAAAGCAGTCGTGTTCATCCTGTATTTTTTCAAAAGCGATGGCTGTAACCCTTTTTTGCATCAGGCTCCTGATGTACTTCTCCTCACAATGGGTGAATACGTGGAAAGAGGAGATCAGGGTCTGCCTCTCCTTGATCCATCCTATCTCTTCAAGGGTGGGGGGAATGATCTTCAACAGGATATCACAGCCACTGAATACCTCCTGACGATTTTCACATATTAGCGCACCCTTTTCAGAGTAATCCGTATCGTGGTAATTAGCAGCCTTCCCAGCGCCTGACTCCAGAACCACCTCATGTCCATGACCGGTAAGGATCTCCACGGCTTCGGGTGTAAGAGGCACCCGGCTCTCGATAGAGTGATCTTCCGAAGGGATTCCGATTTTTAATTGTTTGTGCTTGTTACCCACCTCCAACATCTCTTCCTGGGGCATTAATCCCTCCCTGCGGATGTTAAAAGCTGACGATCCTGAGTGTTTCATTTTACAAACTTAATATAGGAAACCTAAAATAAAACAATTAAGCCCCATTGTCAAGACAATTTATGACCGAGGAGGTTCGAAGATCAACTCTCTGGACATATTATCCAGTACGTTTATGGTTACCCAGAGTGCATCTTCGGGGATCAGGTCACTGGCTTTCTCGGGCCACTCAATAAAACAACGGTCGCCCGAGTAGAAGTATTCTTCATACCCCATGTCGTACAGTTCGCCCGGATCCTCAATTCGATAGAGGTCGAAATGATACAGAGCGGAGCCCTCCGGTGTAAAATATTGGTTTACCAGCGAAAAGGTTGGACTGTTGACCTCTACGGTAATCCCAAGTTCTTTGCAGAGCCCCTGTATGAATGTGGTTTTACCGGCACCCAGTTCACCTGAAAAAGCAAAAACAGAGATATCCCCTACGCGTTTTAAGAAGGATCTGGCAGCCTGACTGTAATCCTCCAGCGAGGGTATGTACAGTTTGTCCATGCTATCTTACTGGTGAGAGAATAGAAATAGGTATTAACATCTCCTCCATGGAGATACCGCCGTGTTGAAATGTATTCCGGTAGAGGTTTACAAAGTGGTTGTAGTTATTGGGATAAACCATAAAATCGTTATTCATGGCAAAGATGTAACTGGAGCTCACATTGGACCTGGGCAGGTAAACCGACTCCGGTCTGGGAACCTCGAATACCTCTTTTTTATTGTAATTAAGGTTTTTACCCTGCTTATACCTGAGGTTGACTGAGGTTTGCCTGTCACCGATCACTTTGATGGGATTGTTTACCCGCACAGCTCCATGGTCGGTGGTGATTACCAGTTTGATATCCTGCCCATTCAAATGCTTCAGCAATTCATAAAGATAGGAGTGCTGAAACCAGCTGTGCACCAGCGACCGGTAGGACGATTCGTTAAAAGCAAGCTCCCTGATCATCTCCATTTCCGTGCGGGAGTGCGACAGCATATCCACAAAATTGTAGACCAGTACATTCAGGTCATAATTGAGCAGATCCTTTGAGTTTTCCACCAACTTTTTCCCGGCACGCTGGTTACTGATCTTCACATAATTGAACGAAGACTTGATCCCCAATCTCTTCATATGCAGCCGACATAACTCTTCTTCATTGGCATTTTTCCCGCCCTCATCGTTCTCCTCGATCCACAGATTGGGATAACGCTTCTGAATCTCACTGGGCATCATCCCTGCAAACATGGCATTTCGTGCATATTGTGTGGCGGTGGGAAGTATGCCTGCAAAAATTGACTCCTCATCGGTCCTGAAAAGGTCCCCAATCTCCTGCTCTATAATTTTCCACTGATCATAACGCAGGTTATCGATAATGATTACTATCACCTTTCCCTGATCCAATAAGGGAAAAACCTTTTTGGGAAAGAGTTGAGGCGAAATCAGGGGAACATCGGAAGATCTTCCCGAGAACCAATCCTCATAATTGCCTCGTATGAAACGTGAAAATTCCTTGTTGGCCTCGGCCTTCTGCATTTTTAAGACTTCCTCCATTCCATCCGCTCCACTTGCATCAAACTCATTCTCCCAGTAGACCAGTCGCTTGTAGATCTCCACCCAGTCCTGAAACGAGGAAGCTGTATTGATCTGCATACCCAGCTGATTAAATTGCGATTGGTAGCCTGAGGTGGTTTTCTGAGTAACCAGTCTTTTGGTATCGATATTCTTCTTAATGGTGAGAAGGATCTGCTTTGGATTCACCGGCTTAATCAGGTAGTCGGATATTTTGCCTCCCAGGGCCTCATCCATGATATCCTCCTCCTCACTTTTTGTAATCATAACCACCGGAGTGGCAGGGGTGATATTCTTAATACGCTCCAGGGTTTCGAGTCCCGACAGTCCGGGCATGTTTTCATCCAGGAATATAAGATCAAAATCATGATCTTCAACCAGTTTCAGAGCATCATTCCCATTGCTGCATGTGGTCACGCTGTACCCTTTTTCCTCCAGAAAAATGATGTAAGGTTTCAGTAAGTCTATCTCATCATCGGTCCACAATATATGTATCTTTCTCGCCATCAATCTTGATTTAGGTAATGCTTCTGGTAAAAGAGGTAATAAGGATTAAACTCCTTCACAGAAGAGAGCACCTCGAAGTTTTCCCGTGAGATGATCATCATCCAATACTGGACCTCCGAATTCTCCCCAAATATTTCATCCCTGTTTAGCTCTATAACCTCCTTGTATCGGTTTGCACCTTCGGCGTTGATAAATGTCTTCACCGCCAACAGATTGAATGCGTTTATCAACTCCAGGCGATCAATGGTCAGGTCATACTGGTTAAAATTATCCAGGTTATAGTTTAACAAATCAAAGTTCACCTGGTTCACGTTTTCACTGGAGTGCAATACAATCACGAAGTAATGTTCGGCCAGGGAATCGGGTGAAGCATAGATAACTTCAGCTTCCTGGGCCTGATCTGCCTCCATGATATCCGGGAATTCAACATACATATAATCTACAATTTCCTGGGCCTGCACGCTCTCTTCAGCGAGGGGATGCTGAGCAATCAGCGAGTCCAGCTCTACCTTCATCTCCTCTTTCCCAATAAGTGCTCCCACCGACAGGGCCCTTATATACTTGAATTTGGGAATGAGCGGGTCGCCTTCATACGTGACAATCCCACTGTCCGCAGCAGCGATGACCCCGGCATAGTTTTCCGCCTGATAGAGGCTGTATACTCCCTCATAGAACCGAACCACCCTCATCTCCTCCTCTTCGAGCTCCTTCAGATAATTGGGATTATTGAGCAGCATGGCATAATGAGATTGGGGATAAAGGTTTGAGAGCTGACTGGCATGATAAGTTGCCTGCCCCGGATCCTGAATGTTGTTATAAAGCTGGTATAGATAATAGTGGGCCGATGGGCCAAACCGGGTGTTTGGATAGCGCTGAATCAGTTCCTTGAAGGAGGTGATTGATTCCTCATAATCCAGGAGTCTCTCCTTATAGATGACCCCCATGTTAAAAAGCGCCTCCTCCAGCCTTAAATCAGACTGCTCCAGGGAGGAGTCATTCAGCGGGATACTAGCCAGGTAGAACTCTCTGGACTTGTTATCAAAAATCGGGATTCCGGCCTCACCGTTAATGCTGTCACTCTCGCCTCCGGCACCAGGCAGATCCGAAAGTACTTGCTTGTTTTTCCTTCGCCAGTTATCTTCCAGTTTTCGCTCACCCCATTTCATCCTGAATTCGGGCTGACCAAAACCTTTGGCATTCATGTTATAGAAGTACCACTGTCCTCCCTGTTGTCCGCCAGGCTGTCCACCACGTTGGTTGTTATTGCCCATCATGGACTGGTTAAAAGCCATATCCTGCATGGCCTGCTGCTCTGCCAGCCGGGCCTCCTCCTCTTCCACACGAACCTGTTCGATAATCCCGTCAATTACCACCAGTCTGGCCTCTTCCGGCATTGCCGCGAGTGTCTGCAAGCTATCCTCCAGTTCGTAAACCGACACATTGTAGACCAATCCACTCAAACTGGCCGAAAGAGAGGACAATCCGGCATACCCCGGATAATCACGATTCAGAAAGGTAACCGCTGAATCGTAGTAAGCTGCAGAAAGCAGGTAATCGGGCTCCTCGTAGAACATCTCTGCCAGTGTCAGAGATGAAAAGCCCTTCTGATACTGGTTCTGGACACTGGTAGAGACAGAAAGCTGGTAATATTCGATGGCCTTTTCCCGGTCATCCTCTTCCATTGCAATGTTCCCCAATGCAAAATAGATCTGATCCTTATACTCTCTGTTTTTGCTATCCTTGAGCATTTTTCTCAACAGTTTCTTGAGGTCGTCGCTGCTTGTGCTTCCTGCTTCATATACCTCTGCCATATTCACCCGGGCATTAAAAGCCATTTCATAGGTGGGGTTGTACTTGGTCACTCGCTTGTATTTCTCCAAAGCCAGATCATTCATGCCGGTCTCCTCATAAAGTTGAGCCTGGATATAGGTATACCTTATCTTGTCCTCCTTATCAATTCCTTTAAAGCCAAGGGCCAGTTCCAGGCTTTCAGCAGCACCAGAGGGTTCATCCTGTTCAACCAGGAGCTGAGCCCGGGTGGTATGGAATGCCTCCATGTAATCTTCAGGGAGTTTGCTCTCATCGGCAAGGGTGGAGATAATCCGCTCTGCCTCCCTTGTTTCATCGATCATGATGTATGCCCTGGCCAGCCAAATCATGCCCAGATACCTGATATCCTCTTTGGGAAAAGTGACCAGAATGTGCTTAAAGGTCTCGGCCGCCAGAAAAAACTCGCCCTGGTACATATAGGCTCTCCCCATGAGCATATAGGAATCGTCGACCCACTTGTTGAATTCGGTTTGCTCGTAGAATGCCTTGTCTTTGGGGGACTGGTTTCCCTCCTTTACCTTGGGTTTGGCGGTAATGGAGTGATAGGTGATCACCTTGGTGGCCTTATCGATGGCCCTTTTCATGTCGCTGTTTACGGTGGAGTGGACCGTTTCATCTTCGTAGAGGAATACGGGCAGTGTATGGTTGTAGTCCATCATCACTGAGCTCTGGGCCTTTTCTATACCCTTTTTGTAGCTTTCCTCTCCGTTGAAATAGACATTATAGTGGGCAGTGAGGTTGTGATAATTACGGGTAAGTGAGGTGTTTTTCTCCACACTGCATGAGATCACGCAGCTGAAAAAGGATAGCATAATCAGCCCCCTGTATATGGTCTTGCGAAAAGGCAATTTATTCCAGTTCTGACAAGTTATTGTCAATTTCCTACAAATAATTAACTGGTTTTGATATAACTTATTTCATCAGCTTGGAAAAAAAGAACCCTAGGCATTAATATCTACCACCTCTCTAATTTCAGGAACTTCATTTCTGACAGCCATTTCAACCCCTGCTTTCAGGGTCTGCATACTGAAAGGACAACCATTGCACGCGCCCATCATCTCTACCCTAACTATCATATCATCAGTGATTTCCACAATAGATATATCTCCACCATCGGCAACCAGGTATGGCCTGATTTTTTCCAGTGCCTTTTCTACTCTCTCTCTTATAGCTTCCATTTTTCCTTTGTTTTAGCTATGTTCAACCTACTTGGTTGTGATCTCCACCTTCTTTGTGGGTTCCAACTCGATATTTCTAGTTTTTATAACTTTTTCAAGGGTCTGAGCCAGAAGATGAAATGCATCACCGGGGGATTTATCCGCATGAAGTGCCACAGGCTCCCCTGAATCGCCCGATTCTCTGATTCCCTGTACAATGGGTATCTGACCAAGAAGCTTGATCCCCATTTTTTCTGCCAGGTTTTTACAACCATCCTTCCCGAAAATATAGTACTTATTCTCAGGTAGCTCCTCCGGGGTAAACCAGGACATGTTTTCAACAATCCCCAGCACAGGTACATTGATTTTTTCTCCTGCAAACATGTTGATTCCCTTGATCACATCGGCAAGTGCCACCTCTTGCGGTGTACTTACGATTACTGCACCTGTCACCGGGACCTCCTGCACCATGGTCAGATGTACATCTCCTGTTCCAGGGGGCAAGTCAATCAATAAATAGTCCAATTCGCCCCAGTCTCCCTGTGAAATAAGCTGCTTCAAAGCTCCGGTGGCCATGGGCCCCCTCCAGATCACTGCATCTTCCGGATTAACGAAGAGCCCCACCGACAATAATTTTACCCCGTATTTTTCAATGGGGACTATCCATTCTGTCCCCTCTTCGGTTCGTGCCACCGGACGTTCCCCTTCGATATGAAACATTTTTGGGATGGAGGGTCCATAGACATCTGCATCGATCAATCCTACTCGTCTTCCCATTGCTGCCAGCGAGACTGCCAGGTTTACTGCAATTGTGGATTTCCCTACACCTCCCTTTCCTGAGGCAACGGCAATTATATTTTCTACTGCTGCCATCGGATCAGGCTTAACGGGTAGCTCCGGAACTTGCACCTGTATATGTTCCAATTTTAGAGTCTCTTCTCCAAATGTACTGTTAACAGCCCTTTGACATGCCTTTTTCAGCGAGGCAATAAAGGGATCATTGGGCTTGTCAAACCTGAGGCCAATCCATAATTCACCCTCTCTGTATTGCACATCACTTACCATACCCATGTCTACGATCTGCTCCTTTGTACCTGGATGTTTGATCCGCTTGAGTGCCTCCAGTATTTTCTCCTTCTGTATCTCCATTTATCCCTTAAAATTATGGCATCAAATATAGCCTTTTTATTTAGATTAAGTTAAAATCAGCCTAGTTCTTCCAAGGGATCCCAGAAGAGGTCATTGAAATTCAGGATGCAGTTTTCCTCGATGATGGCTCCCTCATTTTCCAGGAGTTCCTGCATGAGGTTTGTCCCATCGAAATGATGCTTCCCCGTGAGCATTCCACTTCGGTTTACCACCCGATGGGCTGGAATGAAAGATTCTGATGTGTGAGATTGATTCATGGCCCATCCTACCATTCTTGCAGCTCCGGCAGAACCCAGATAGCGGGCTACTGCCCCATAGGAGGTAACCCTCCCGTAAGGGATCTGGCAAACCACCTGGTAGACCCGGTCAAAAAAACCTTCATTCATTTTCATCAGGCATCTCTGAAATTTCCTTGTGGGTGGGTAATTGAAAACTGAGATAGTTTATGGGCATCCCCTGAGCCAGAAATTGCTTCTCATAGTAGGTCTGTATGGAAACGATCTCATCACTCCACCCCTCATTGTAGATATCGTCCGAAAATCTCTCCACCGTGAGTCCGTTGTACCTGACCAATGCCAGGGTATCTGAGTAGAGAGATCGGTTATCTGTTTTTAAATGAACCAGACCCCCATCTTTAAGAAATCGCCGGTATCTATTCAGGAAATTTGCCCCGGTAAGCCGCTTCTTTCTTCTACGGGTTTTCTCCTGGGGATCGGGAAAGGTAACCCACAATTCATCAACTTCATCCTTTGCAAAAAACGAGCCTATAAAATCGATGCGTGTGCGTATAAATGAGACGTTCCCAAGCCCCTCATCAAAAGCCGCTCTGGCCCCGGTCCAGATTCTGGCCCCCTTAATGTCAAGTCCAATGTAATTCTTCTCTGCATTCAACCTTGCCAGACCCACGGTGTACTCTCCTTTTCCACAACCCAGTTCAAGGATCAGCGGCCCCTGGTTATTGAACTGATCGCGGCACCAATTCCCTTTCCTATGGAAATCCGTTTGGAATACTTCTTCAAAGGAGGGTTGAAACACCCCGAGAGTTTGGAGCTCCTTGAACCTGGACAACTTCTTCTTTCCCAATGCTACTATGGATTGATTTTTTCAATTCTTACTCCCAGGTCTGTTACCGGAAGTTCAGGATTTCTCATTCCCTGTTCGAGGGTGAATGTATAAATACCGGGACTTCTGAACCGATTATGCTTTCTGTAAAGAAGTTGCAATTCCCTCAGGTTTCCGGAACCCCTGCCTGTCCAGCTGCCATCCGGGGCAGCAATTATCAGGTTGACTGTATCTTTCATAACTTGACCTGAAGGGCCTTTCACATGTACAAACATATAGAGGTTACTCAGGGGGTAATCAACCGTATGCCTCACCTGCAGGTAGATATCATGGAGGGATGTGGTGTCGGAAATCTCCACCTTAAATTCCCGGGCATCTACCCATCCCCACAGACCATTTTCAATGGGAACATACTGGTCAAAGACCATATTTGGATCACAGGATACAAGGGCCAGGAAAAGAATCGGGATAAGGGATTTTGCTAGCTTATTCATGACCGGTTGTGATGACCTCTGTGAGGTTTGCGTTTCTTCTTTTTCTTTTTGTGCTGCTCCTCTTTCTCAAAGCGGGTCAGGCTTCCCTCTCCGGCGCCATTGGTATACTCAAGACGATTGGGTTTGGCTATAACATTCACTTCCATCAGTTCATCGGGCATTTTTCCCTTTGAATTCATTTGCTGAATTTCTTCGACCCGCTCTACGGGAACCGGAACAAGTGCCTGAGCACCTGCCCCTGAAAATCCATACCACATAATCCCCCGGTATACATCTGTTTTCAGGTGATAGGCATCTCCCTGAATGGTTTTCAAAAGGACGTTTGTATCTGGGAATTGCTTACGTGCATCCTCATAACCCGAAAGCTCATAATTGAGGCAACACTTCAATTTGCCACATTGCCCGGCAAGCTTTTGCGGATTTAAAGCCACTTCCTGCACCCTCGCCGAATGTGTGCTCACGGAAACGAAATTGGTCACAAAGGTGGAACAGCAAAGTTCCCTGCCGCAGGTACCAATGCCACCGATCTTACCCGCTTCCTGCCTGGCCCCGATCTGTCTCATCTCAATACGTATACGAAATGTCTCGGCCAGTACCTTGATTAATTCCCGGAAATCCACTCGCTCATCAGCGATATAGTAAAAGATAGCTTTTGTGTTGTCGCCCTGATACTCCACATCCCCGATCTTCATATTCAATCCCAGGTCGCTGGCTAACTTCCTACTTTGGAGCATGGTTTGCTCCTCTATCCGTATGGCTTCCTGCCATTTGTCAATATCCACCTGCTTGGCCTTTCGGTAGACCTTTTTCAGCTCTTCGGGATTTCCAGTATGTTTTGTGCGGTTCAATTGCTTATCCACAATCTCACCCACAAGAGATATAATTCCTATATCATGTCCGGGAGAAGCTTCAACAGCTACAATATCCCCCCTTTTCAATCTGAGTCCGTTCACATTTCGATAGAATCCTTTTCGGGTATTCTTAAAGCGGATTTCAACTGCATCGGGAATATCCATATCAGATACCTCCCTCATCCAGTTAAATGCATCTAATTTAGAACATGAGCTAAAATAGGAATCTATACGATCCCTGTTTTCTCCACTGATTTCAAGCTGTTTGTCAGAACAGCAACCTCTTGCCTTCAGGCTATCCATGATGCAAAAATAGGGATTCAGATTTCCAATTCAAAACCAGATCATTCAGCGGTGGCAGGCTTCTGCATTAACAACCTGATTACGCGTATAGATAGGTCCATCAGAATGATCCGGGGATTGCCATTGGCCTCAATGTGATTGCCGGCCAGCCCAAACTCTTCTACCAGCTGAAATATGTTACCAGAATGAATAAAGGGGCTGAATTTCGATGCAAACTCCCTCTCCTTGCCTGACATATAATTGAGGGATTTTTGTTCCATGCGGAGCATAAAATTCTCCCTCAGTAGATGGAGGGAATAGTCTATAAGTTGCTTCTGCCGCTCCCGGCCCATAGCTGCGACCTGGTCTACCCAAGTATTGAGCTCAATGATATTCCTGGCATAACTGAGTCGCATCAATTGGGTAAAGAGCTCAAAATTGACACTTACGTTTTCATCCTGTCTAAGGGTCAACAAGGCCTGACTAAAATTCCCGTTTGCCCTGTTTGCTGCATCCTCGATCAGCTGCGGGTCACTGGTTCCCTCTTGTTTCAGCCCTTCCCTGATCTCCGCATCGGATAAAGGAGGTACATGGAGAAGCTGGGTCCGGCTCAGGATGGTGGGTATGATCCTGTCGGTATGCTCAGAAACCATCAGAATCAGGGTAAGGTCTGGCGGTTCTTCAATGAGTTTTAATAATTTATTGGCAGCCGGCAGATTCATCTTCTCGGGCAACCAGATCACCATCATCCTATAATCCGACTCATAGGGTTTAAAGCTCAGCTTCCTGATGATTGATTCGCTCTCCTTCACATTGATGATGCCCTGTTTGTTCTCGGCTCCCATGGCCTCATACCAGAGGCTTTCAGTCACATAATAGTCAGACAGCAGCGTTTGTCTCCAGGTTTCGATGAAGTCATCGCTCACCGGCGGACCGGTGATGTTGCCTGCTTTCAGAACCGGCACCACAAAATGCAGATCCGGATGAACCAGCTTGGCAAACTTCATGCATGAGGGACAGGTCCCACAGGAGTCCTCGGCCCCACGGTTCCCACAGGACAGGTACTGGGCCATGGCAACAGCCAGTGCCAGTTTTCCGGTTCCCCCGGGGCCGAAAAGCATAAGCGCATGTGGGGTGCGGTCTTCCCGCACCAGATTCAGGAGTCTCTGTTTTACCTCCCTCTGTCCTATGATCTCACTAAACAACATGGTCCTTACAACTGTAAAAGTAGAATTTCTTTTTTACCTTTGGGATTCCGATTCAGAACTGTTTTTTTTCATAAAAATTCTATACAAATGCAAATGATTGATAGTTATAATTTTGCGGGCAAAAAAGCGATCATAAGGGTGGATTTTAATGTACCCCTTGGAGCCCAGTATGAGGTGACCGACGATACCCGCATTCGTGGGGCACTTCCCACCATTAAAAAGATACTTCAGGATGGGGGTTCAGCCATTTTGATGTCCCACCTGGGAAGGCCGAAAGCCGGACCCGAAGAGAAGTTCTCATTGAAGCATGTGATACCTGCACTTTCGGATTTACTGGGAGTGGAGATCCAGTTTGCCGACGATTGTATGGGTGAAGAGGCCGTGGCAAAATCGGCTGCCCTGAAATCCGGAGAAGTTCTTCTCCTGGAAAACCTGCGTTTCTACTCAGCCGAAAATAAGATTAAGACCGACGAAGAGAAGGCCGCCACTAAGGTCTTTGCCGAGAAACTCTCCACCTATGCCGATGTTTATGTAAATGATGCCTTTGGAACTGCACACCGGGCACATGCCTCCACTGCAGTGATAGCTGATTATTTTGATGCGGATTCGAAAATGTTTGGATTCCTGATCAATAAAGAAATTGAGGCCATGGATAAGGTCCTCTACAGTTCAGAAAAACCGGTGACTGCCATCATGGGTGGAGCCAAGGTTTCCGATAAGATACAGGTCATTGAGAACCTGCTCGACAAAGTGGATAACCTGGTGATTGGCGGAGGGATGACCTACACCTTTATAAAAGCCCGTGGGGGAGAGATAGGAAACTCCCTCTGTGAAGAGGATAAGCTGGATGTGGCTACCGAACTGGTGAAGAAAGCCCGGGAAAAGGGCGTGAATCTGCTGCTTCCTGTGGATCAGGTGCTGGCCGACAAATTTGATAACGAAGCCCACACCGAACTGGCCGATATTGATCAGGGAAAGGAAGGTTTTATGGGCCTGGATATCGGGGCCAAATCGGTTGATGCACTCACAGAGGTTATCATGAACTCAAAAATCATTCTTTGGAATGGCCCCATGGGCGTATTTGAGATGCCCAATTTCCAGAAAGGCACCGTAAGCATTGCGCAGGCCATTGCTGAGGCCACAGCCAAAGGTGCCTTCACCCTGGTGGGTGGAGGAGATTCGGTGGCAGCGGTGAATAAATTCGGATTGGCCGACAAGGTGAGCTATGTATCCACTGGCGGAGGAGCCATGCTGGAGTATATTGAGGGCAAAGTCTTACCGGGCATCAAGGCCATTAAAGCTTAGGGGTGGACATCTTCACCATCAACGACCAAAAAACCTTCAGGGAAATCGCCCTGAAGGTTTTTTTATACCAGGCCCGACATACACCTGTCTATGGCGAATACCTGAATAAGCTGAAGATTGACCCGATGCAGATCAGCAGCCTGGAAGAGATTCCCTTTCTACCCGTGGAATTCTTTAAAACACACCTGGTTTTGGATGGAGGAAAAAAAGCTGAGATCCAGTTTGAAAGCAGTGGCACCACGGCTCAAACTCCGGCTTGGCACCCCATTGCAGATGTCTCACTTTATCAAGAGAGCTTCACGAGGGGATTTTCCCGTTTTTATGGTGCCCCGGAAAAATATTGTATCGTGGCCCTGCTTCCTTCGTACCTGCAACGTTCGGGCTCCTCACTGGTTTATATGATGGACCACCTGATCGGACTCTCCAATCATCCTGATAGCGGATTTTACCTGAACAACCTGGAGGAGCTCTCCACACTTCTTCAGAGACGAAATGCGGACGAACAACCCACCCTGCTGGTAGGCGTCAGCTATGCGCTGCTCGACCTGGCCGAAAGATATCCTCTGAAACTGAAGGATCACATCATTGTAATGGAGACGGGGGGCATGAAAGGCCGGCGAAAAGAGATGGTTCGCGGGGAATTGCATGAAGCCCTGCTAAAGGCTTTTGGTCTGGAAACAATACACTCCGAATATGGGATGACCGAGTTGTTGTCCCAAGCCTACTCGCGGGGGAATGGACTTTTCCACACCCCACCCTGGATGAAGGTCCTGGTGCGCGATCCCAATGATCCTTTTTCATGGGTTCAAACCGGAAGGACAGGTGGTCTGAACATCATCGACCTGGCAAATCTATACAGTTGCTCCTTTGTTGCCACAGGCGACCTGGGCAAAATACATCCGGAAGGAGGATTTGAAATTCTGGGTCGATTCGATCATTCAGACATCAGGGGATGTAACCTGATGGTCCCTTAGGCTTAACCACTAAAGGTCAAATTCTCCGATAAACGGAATCTGCTCCATCAAAGCAACACCGGTGGCATCCTGGATAAAGAGCTCAAGCTGGTAAAATTGTGCAGCGGCTTTCGAACCCGATACCTTTTTAATCTTCTTATAGTAAGTTTTGATCAACTTAAACTGGGCTGTATGAATCTTCATGCTCTCTGCAGCCATTTCATCGGTAGTGGCATCGTCCAGATCCAGGTAAGAATTTGCGTACTTGTCTATCAGGGCAATACGCTTTTGTCCATTGGCCTTGCGTGCGGTTTCATACTCATCATAGAGGGTCCAGAAAGCTTTTCCTGATTCGCCTTCAAGTTTTACAAATTCTGAAACAAGGGCCTTTTTTTCCATGCCGAAAATTGACTGAAAAAATTCGACTTGCTCTTTGGTGGACTGTGCAAAAGAGGTGGTAATCGCCACCAATAAAATAACTACGAGGGATGCTGATTTTTTCATTTCCATTTATTTTTAAGTTAAAAAGTTCAATAATTTGTTTCACTTCCTACAGAAACAATATAAGTGGGAAAAAGTTTATTCCTGATTACTCTATTTCGGGTATGAAAGCATTTTCAATGTGCTCGACCTCTATCCTGTCCGCATGGTATATAACTGCAATCACATCAAACCGGGTTGGGAGAGGGCAGTTGAACACCCGTATAAAACCCTCGGCTGCCCACACAATATGCCGCTGCTTTCTACAATCTACCACTTCAGAGGGATGGTTGACCCGATTGCCCACCATGGATTTTACCTCAACTACAATCAGCACCCCCCCGCAGGTAGCCACAATATCCAACTCTTTATTTCCCCATCTCCAGTTTGTTCTCCAGATACGATATCCTTTTGCCCGCAAAAAGTCTGCTGCAACCTGCTCAGCTTTCCGGCCTCTTTCACAATGATTCATCTCTCTCTTTGTGGGGGTAAATGTGTCCAAAAGAGACTGAATCAGCGTCCATATTATGATTATCTTTGTGCATTCCCAAAGAAAGTTTAATATGTCTACAAGAAATTATAAAAGATACCTGATTACCTCTGCCTTGCCCTATGCCAATGGGCCCATTCACCTGGGCCACCTGGCCGGTGTCTACGTGCCCTCTGATATCTACGTGAGATACCTGCGCCAGAGGGGCAGGGATGTGATTTCCATTTGCGGATCGGATGAACATGGGGTACCCATCACCCTGAAGGCCCGGAAAGAGGGGACCTCCCCCCAGGATGTGGTGGATCGTTATCACGCCATCAACAAAAAGGCCTTTGAAGATTTTGGGATCTCCTTTGATATCTATTCCAGAACTTCCAATAAGGTTCACCACGAAACGGCCTCTGAGTTTTTTAAGACGCTTTATGACAAAGGGGTTTTCATCGAAAAAACTTCTGAACAGTATTATGATGAAGAGGCCTCCACCTTTCTGGCCGATCGCTACATCACCGGCACCTGTCCACATTGTGGAAACCCATGTGCATATGGGGATCAGTGTGAACAATGCGGTACTTCTTTGAGTCCCGCCGATCTTATAAATCCTGTATCCACCATCAGTGGAAGTAAGCCTGTTTTGAGAGAGACCAGGCACTGGTTCCTTCCCCTGGATCAATACGAGCCCTGGCTAAAGGAGTGGATCCTGGAAGGTCATAAAGAGTGGAAGCCCAATGTATATGGGCAGTGCAAATCCTGGCTGGACCAGGGATTGCATCCCAGGGCGGTAAGCCGTGATCTGGACTGGGGAGTTCCGGTCCCTGTGGAAGGAGCCGATGGAAAGGTCCTCTATGTATGGTTCGACGCGCCCATAGGTTATATATCGGCCACCAAGGAGCTCACGCCCCAATGGGAAAAATACTGGAAGGATGAGGAGACCCGAATGATCCACTTCATCGGGAAAGACAACATTGTTTTTCATTGCATCGTATTCCCAACCATGCTCAAGGCGGAAGGAAGTTATATCCTGCCTGAGAATGTGCCTGCCAATGAATTCCTGAACCTGGAGAATGACAAGATCTCTACTTCCAGAAACTGGGCCGTTTGGTTACACGAATACCTGGAGGATTTCCCCGGAAAACAGGATGTGCTTCGCTATGTTCTGTGTGCCAATGCCCCTGAAAATAAGGACAACGATTTTACCTGGAAAGACTTTCAAAACAGAAACAACAACGAACTGGTAGCTATCCTGGGGAACTTTGTAAACCGGACTCTGGTGCTGACCCACAAATACTTCGATGGGCTGGTCCCCGAAATAACCCGTTTGACAGACACCGACCAGGCCGTACTTGATCAGATAAAAACCATTGCCGGAGATGTGGAACGAAGCCTGGAGGTATTCAGGTTCAGAGAAGCCATTAAAACGGCCATGGACCTGGCCCGCCTGGGAAATAAGTACCTGGCTGACACCGAACCCTGGAAACTGATTAAAACAGATGTGGAACGGGTAAAAACCATCCTGAATGTATCCCTGCAGATTACGGCCAACCTCACCCTTCTGATGGATCCATTTTTACCTTTTTCCATGAAAACACTCAGGGGCTTTCTGCTTTTTGATCAATCCTCCTGGGATCTGATCGGCTCATCGGATCTGCTGAAGGCAGGACATGCCATAGGGAAGGCCTCTTTGCTTTTCGAAAAAATTGAGGATGAGCAGATAGAGGCACAGCTTGATAAACTGATGAAAACCAAGGAGGAGAATGAGGAGCCTGCAAAGGTAGCTCCCCAGAAAGAGGAGATCACTTTCGATGATTTCACGCAAATGGATCTCCGAACCGGAACCATCCTTGAAGCCGAAAAGGTTCCCAAAACAAAAAAGCTGATCAAAATGCAGGTGGACCTGGGTTTTGAAATACGTACCATTGTTTCTGGAATTGCTGAATACTACAAGCCAGAGCTGCTGCCGGGAAAAAAGGTATGCGTACTGGCGAACCTGGCCCCCAGGAACATAAAGGGCATTGAATCCCAGGGAATGATCTTACTCTCGGAAAATCCGGAAGGTACCTTGCACTTTGTGGAACCTTCCGCTGAGGCAATCAACGGCTCTGAAATTAACTGATCCTAATTAGACAGGATCCAGGCGGATTTGAGTCCGGGTTCTGAATTCATCCCTGAGAGAGCCCTCTCTGCCTCGGCTTCTGTGGCATAGGATGCCACAGTTACCCTGTACATCCGGTTCTCTGTGATAAGTACTTCAGACTTGTAACCTCGGGCCTTCAGCTGATCCTGCATCTCACTTGCATTTTGCAGATGCTTGAAGCTACCAGCAATAATGTAAAAGGGAGTAGCCGCCACTGGATCAGTCTTCTGTTCCTCGGGCTGAACTTCTATGGCTTTGGTCTGATTCTCCTGAGGTCCAGGAATCGTTTCTTCTGCTGTTTTTTCCTGCTGCTGCCCATTTTGTTGAATGGCCTCAATGGGAGGTTTTTTCTTCAAAATACTGGATTTGCTGGCTGGATCTCCCTTTCGGCCGCTGGGAATAAAGATCAGCGCCACCAGGATTACAATTAATGTCCCGGTAACAATGTATATGGCCCTCCATCTGTTGTTGACCCGCCCGCTTCTTCCTGAAGGCGGGGGTTCATGTGCTTTCACCGGAGCCACAGGAGGAGCCTTTTGAGCTACATGGGCCTCCCTGCTCGCTTCTTCTTTGGGCAACTCTTCCAGTTCCAGCAGGTCTAGGGATTCCAGTCCATAATGATCTGGCTCCAGTATCCAGTCCGAAACTGTCTGGAAGTGCACTTTTCCATTGTCATCCTTCAGGAAGGTTCCCGTCTCATGCAGCAGAAAGGGTTCTCCCTTATCCAGTGCAAATTTAATGGCATCGATCAACTCCAGAACCCTCTGGTCGGCATCCTCCTTCTTCATTCCCTCTCCGTAAACCATGGTGGCCGCCAGCAATCCATCGTCCTTGCTAAATCCTGAATCAAACTTCACGGTTAAGCCGGGTGGATTGATCTTGCCTCCCGTTTGGGAAACAGCCCCTTTCACTTCTTTGACTTCAAGATTGCCAAAGCCCGGAAAAACCACACGTTTGCTATCGTTCAGTAGTTGCCTTATGTATTTTCCAATGATCATTGCACCAAATGTGACGTAAAAGTAATTAGTCAGCTGAGTAAATCAAAACGAAGTTATCAACCCGCAATTTTTATTATCTTCGTAGACTGTTGCTGCAAAAAAAAACATGAACAAAGAAGAGAAGAATTTTGCACTGATAGGTGTTGCTGGCTACATCGCAGTGAGGCACGTGAGGGCCATCAAAGAGACGGGAAACAGCCTGGTTGCTTCGCTCGACCGATTCGATAGCGTGGGTTTCATGGATAGTTATTTTCCTGATGCCGATTTTTTCACAGAATTTGAACGATTCGATCGCCACGTGGCGAAGCTGAACAGGGAGGGAACCCAGGTGAACTATGTAAGCATCTGTTCTCCCAATTACCTTCACGATTCCCACATTCGCTTTGCCCTGCGAAATGGAGCAGACGCCATCTGTGAAAAACCACTGGTGCTAAATCCCTGGAACATCGATGCCCTGCAGGATTACGAGAAGGAGACCGGTGGGAAGGTATGGAATATACTTCAGCTAAGGCACCACAGGGCCATTATGGATCTGAAGGAGATGGTCAGTGCGGGTCCGGCCGATAAAATATACGACATCGATCTCTCCTACATCACCAGCCGGGGAAACTGGTACCACTACTCCTGGAAAGGAGATGAGGAGAAGTCGGGAGGTGTGGCCACCAACATCGGGGTGCACTTTTTCGACATGCTCACCTGGATCTTTGGCCCGGTGAAAGAGAACAAGGTTAATTTTCTAAAAGGGAATAAGGCAGCTGGCTATCTTGAACTGGAACAGGCCAGGGTTCGCTGGTTTTTGTCCATCGACTATGAAGATATCCCCGATAAGCTGAAAGAATCCGGAGTTCGCACCTTTAGATCCATCACCGTGGATGGAGCCGAAATTGAATTCAGTGGAGGTTTCACAGACCTCCATACCTCTTTCCTACCAGGAGATCCTGAAAGGAGGTGGGTACGGACTGGATGCTGCGCGATCTTCCATACAAACCGTTTACAACATTCGAAATACTGAACCCGTTGGCTTAACGGGTGATTACCATCCCATCATACAAAAGATTAAATATGATTTATAAAGATTTAGTAAATAAGGATAAAAAGATGGCCATCATTGGCCTGGGCTATGTGGGCCTTCCCATCGCCCTTGAGTTTGCCAGAAAAATTTCTGTGATTGGATTTGACATCAAGCCCGACCGGGTGGAAATGATGAAGAACAGGATAGACCCCAGCAACGAACTGGTGGCTGAAGATTTTGACGGTTGCGACATCCAGTTTACCTCAAACATTGAGGACATCAGGGAGGCCTCCTTCTATATTGTGGCGGTTCCCACCCCCATCGACGAGCATAAAAAGCCAGATCTGACACCGGTCATCTCTGCCACCCAAACGGTGGGGAAGGTTTTGTCGGAAGGCGATTACGTGGTTTACGAATCCACTGTCTACCCGGGTTGTACCGAAGAAGATTGCATCCCTCTGCTAAGTGAGATTTCGGGCTTAAAATACAAAGAGCAGTTTAAGGTGGGATTTTCACCTGAACGCATCAATCCAGGCGACAGGGAGCATACCCTGACCCGCATCACCAAAGTCTCTTCGGGTTGTGACCCGGAGTCGGCCGAAGAGATTGCTCTTACCTATGAACTGGTCATTGAAGCAGGCGTACACAGGGCCAGCTCCATCAAGGTGGCAGAGGCTGCAAAGATCATTGAAAACACCCAGCGCGACATCAACATCGCCTTTATGAACGAGCTCTCCATGATCTTTAACAAAATGGATATCAATACCTATGAGGTGCTCGAAGCAGCCGGAACCAAATGGAACTTCCTGAAGTTTTATCCCGGACTGGTGGGCGGGCACTGCATTGGCGTGGATCCCTACTACCTCACCTATAAATCGGCAAAATTCGGGCATCATGCCCAGATCATCAATGCAGGCAGGGGCATCAACGATGGAATGGCAGCCTATGTGGCCCGACAGGTCACCCTGAAACTCTCCTCCACCTTTTCCAATCTGAAGGATTGCCGGGTATTGGTGATGGGAGCTACTTTTAAAGAGAATGTAAGTGATATCCGTAACTCAAAGGTGGCGGATGTGATTTCAGAACTGAAAGAGTTTGGGGTTGGGGTTGAGGTGGTGGACCCCCATGCCTCACCGGAGGAGATCCGCGAGGAGTATGATTTTGAGCTCTCTCCATCCATCAAAGGACCCTATCATTGTGTGATTGTTGCGGTAAACCATACCGAGTATGCCGAACTGGATGAAGCCTATTTTCAATCCATTACCCATGAAGGCGCTGTATTTGCAGATCTGAAAGGCATCTTCAGGGATCAGATCACCAAATTGCAATACTGGAGTCTCTAAATATCCTGCATATGTCAAAAATTCTTGTTACCGGTGGAACCGGGTACATCGGATCTCATACCGTGGTGGAACTCCTTGAGGAGGGCTTTGAAGCAGTGATCATAGACAACCTTTCCAATTCGGAACTGGAGGTTCTGGATGGGATCACAGCCATCACCGGTAAGAAGCCATTCTTTGAACAGGTGGACCTGAGGGATAGAGACCTGGTTTTTAAGGTCTTTGAGAAACACCCCGACATTCGGGCCATCATACACTTTGCTGCTTTTAAGGCAGTAGGCGAGAGTGTGGAAAAACCGTTGGCTTACTACGAGAATAACCTGCTGTCGCTGATCCACCTGCTGGAAGCCATGAAGAAGTTTCAGGTAAATCACCTGGTTTTTTCCTCTTCATGCACAGTTTATGGGGAACCCGACTCACTGCCCGTAGATGAATCAGCTCCTATTAAAAAGGCCAATTCACCCTATGGAAACACCAAGCAAATCTGCGAAGATATCCTTCAGGACACCCTTGTTTCCTCCCCCGAGATGGGAGTGATTTCATTGCGATACTTTAATCCCATTGGAGCTCATGCCTCCGCGGAGATTGGCGAACTTCCCATTGGGATTCCCAATAACCTGGTGCCTTTTGTTACACAGACCGCCGCAGGCATCAGGGAGCGTTTAAATGTGTTTGGCAATGATTACAACACCCCCGATGGCTCGGCCGTCAGGGACTATATCAATGTGGTTGATCTGGCCCGGGCTCACATAAAGGCCATCAGGCGACAGCTCAACAACAAACAGAATTCAGCCTTCGAAGTATTCAATCTGGGCACCGGAAAGGGCTACTCTGTTCTGGAGATTATCCACGCTTTTGAGAAAGCCACGGGACAAAAGGTCAATTTTAAAATCGTGGATCGCCGTGAAGGAGATGTGGAACAGGTATATGCAGATACAGCTTATGCCAACAGCGAGCTAGGCTGGAAAGCGGAAAAAGGAATTGAGGAAACCCTGCTTTCAGCCTGGAACTGGGAGAAAAACATCCGATCAAAAAAAAGCAGATCATGAAAACTATACTGATCACCGGGGGGGCAGGATTTATCGGTTCCCACGTAGTAAGAAAAATGGTCTTGGATTTTCCCGATTCCCAAATTATCAACCTGGATCTTCTTACCTATGCAGGCAACCTTGAAAATCTCACCGATATACAGGACGCACCCAATTACAAGTTTATACGGGGCAACATTGTAGACGCAGACTTTCTGGAAAAACTATTCCAGGAAGAGGAGATTCAGGGCGTGATCCACCTGGCAGCCGAGTCACATGTAGACCGCTCCATTGCTGATCCCATGTCATTTATCAATACCAATATTGTGGGTACAGTGAACCTCCTGAATGCATGCCGGAATGCCTGGACCGATTTTGAAGATAAGCTCTTTTATCACATCTCAACCGATGAGGTCTACGGGAGTCTGGGTTCCAGCGGACTCTTCACCGAAGAGACTGCTTACGATCCCCGCAGTCCCTACTCTGCATCGAAAGCCAGTTCAGACCACCTGGTCAGGGCTTACCATCATACCTATGGATTCCCTGTCGTAATTTCGAATTGCTCAAACAATTACGGTCCAAACCAGTTTCCAGAAAAACTGATCCCCCTGGCCATTAACAACATTCTTCAGAAAAAACCCATTCCCATCTATGGAAAGGGTGAGAATGTAAGGGACTGGCTCTTTGTGGAAGACCATGCTACGGCCATTGAGCTCATTTTCAGAAAAGGAAGTAATGGACGCACCTACAACATAGGTGGATTAAACGAATGGACAAATATTGACCTGATCCGGCTTCTGTGTAAAATTATGGATGATAAGCTGGAGAGGGAGCCAGGTAGCTCGGAGGGCTTGATCACCTATGTGAAGGACCGGGCGGGTCACGATCTCCGATACGCCATTGACAGTACCCGGATCGAAGAGGAACTGGGCTGGAAACCTTCACTGGATTTTGAGGAGGGCCTTGCTAAAACCGTAAGCTGGTACCTGGAAAATCAGGAGTGGATGCAGCGCATCACCTCGGGTGCTTACCAGTCCTACTACGACAAACAATACGGGGATCGATAATACCTTCTCTATTTCCTCGGCAATCCTGAAACATCCAGTTTGGTATTTGGCATACCCATGTCTTTAGAATCTTTGATGGTAAGGATAATGTCATTAAAATCGTGATCACAAGTACTGCTGCTCACCTTAATATCTTCAAATGTGAGTACGATATCATCGCAATCGCTACTTACAAAGAGGGTGGATTGCTGGGCCTGATCAATATTAAAAAGCTTATCTGTATAATGTGTATAGACACCCTCTACGGTGAGGCCGTTTTTCCATCCCTGAGCAACAATGTAAAAGCCTATGACCGTTCCTGCCGGAAAGCTTCCATCACCCAGTTGTACACGGTCTCCAAAATCCAGGCCACCGCCTTCTCCGACCTTTGATACGTTTGGAAATACGATCTGCATTTCAAGATCTTCAATGCTTTGCGGTGGGTTATCTGCCGGATAGGTATAGTAACCGAAGGTATTTCTCCATCCGGCTCCTTCATCAATGAATGAAACAAAAACGGGTGTCTCCTCTGTCACATGAATATTCAAAACGGCTGTTTCACTGAAAAGGTCATCATGAACATTTCTCACATCCACCCGCTCGGGAAACATCTCCGAAATATTTGCCATCAATGATTCACAGGGATCGGTAGGCTCCACATCGTCGGGTACCCCTTCGTCAATACTTATGGCAAGAATTTTTAATCCTCCGAGACCTGTGGCCACAAAAATCACATTGTCTTTTGATTCCACAAAATTTGCGGATTGGGATTCGCCAAATTTCATAGCCCCCAACATCCATAAGTTATCATTTTCTTCTGCAATAAGTCCGCCCACATGAATGCCGGACTCACCATTTCCTATCAACACAAGGTCGCCATTGAGAGATACACTATTGGTTACATGTTTTTCATCCAAAGCACCGGAAGGTGTTGTTGGTTTTGGAAGGCTTTGTTTAAGGCTTCCGTCAAGATTGAGTATAGAAAGTCCTCCCTCATTCAATGCGGCAAAAATATATTTATCTGAAACAGCAATTTCAGATTTAGATTCCGGGGTGTTTGCTCCGCCAACCAGATACGTTTCAGTAAAAGTGGCATCAGGCAATTCGAATACATTCACCTGCCCTTTCTGACCTTGCAACACGTAGAGGTGTTTTGAATTTACATCCACCGAGCGGGCATCAGATATCTTCTCCGAACCTGCTTCTGTATAATCGGCATTAAAAATAGTAAGATCCCCGGCGGAACCGCTGGTTGCAAATATTTGACCATCTGCTACCTTAATATCGGTTCCGGCATAGGAAGAGATATCTATGATGGTTTCTACTTTTTCAATGGCCATTGTTGCATCCAGTGATATAACTTCCATAAATGCGGGCGAAACAAACCCTTTTTCTTCATAATCGCCAGTTGCACCCACCACATAAATTTTTCCATCTGCATAGTCTACAGCGCTTACATCAGCATTTGGCAGTATCATGCTTGAAATCATCACCGGGTTCTTTATATCAGAAACATCAAATATTTCTATACCACCCAGCCATTTTGGTCCGCGGGTGTTATAGGTAACAAAAGCGTAATCATCTTTGATGGTGACATGTGTTGCTTGCAGCGTATTTTCCCCGTAAACTGGAGGATCAACTTCGGCCGTTAGTTTAAAAGCATAATTCTTTGTCAGGTCTATTTCCGGAAAATCATTCGTACCCTTCAGGAGTGAGGAAGGTTCCGTATCCACAATGGGTACTATTTCACTTTTATACCTTATTCTTGCTTCCAGTTGGGCGCGATTGGTATTGATTAGTAAATTCCCTTCTTCAATAAAGCCATCTTCAGGATTATCTATTGGGGGGGAGTCTTTTTGGCAACTGAATGGCGTAAATACGATAAAAAGCATTAGAACAACGAGACCAAAATTTTTCATGGCTTTTAATTAAAGTAAAAACAGGATATCCTTTCTGACACCTTTTCCTTTTTACTTAATTTTTACCGTAAAGTTGCATTTAAGGTGTTATAGTTTAGATAAAACACACTTTGTTTCCCATGAAATGAGAAAAATAAAACCCGTTCGTGACTACTCCACGGTAACCGATTTGGCCAGGTTTCGGGGCTGGTCTATCTTAAAAACATATTTATTCCCTCAAGAGAATTGTGTTGTGCATCATTTTGTGATAACTTGACTGCCATGGTTTTGGGTCGTAACTTTATTGTTATCAACCCCTACCACATTACATCATGCGAAAAATTCTAACCTTTGCTCTGATTTTATCATTCATTTTTATTTCCTGCGAAAAAAATGACGAGCCCGAAGAAGAGAAAATACAACAAGACCCCAATTTAACTGAATCCACCATCGGGCAGTCTGGTGGCAAACTCAAAACCGAGACCTTTGAGCTGATCGTTCCTGCAGGAGCATTCCTCTCTGATAACGAACTCAAGATTAGCGAAGTCGATGAAGAAAGCGACTTCGGAGAGAACAGCAACTCCGGACAATACCTGATCGAAGGCTTGCCTGACGAACTGAGCAAACCACTGAAAATCAAAATTAAATATTCAGGTACACCCGGCGAGAGTTTCATTGCAGCCAGTGAAGAGGCGATGGACGCAGGTACAGGTGAAGAGGATGTTTTTTATGATTTCCTTGAGGGGACTGATTCAGCGGGGTTCCTGATGGCCTCCTATCCACCGGACACTTTTTTCCACTTAAATCCTACGGCTTCTTCGTACAAATCTACCCAGGGCACAAAATGGATAAAATTGGAGGTGGTGAGTAATTTTATATCTGGACATTATACCGGTACTGAAAAACATACATATGATGTATTCATCCGTGAAAATCTTGACGGCCTGCGTCCTGAGATTATCGGATATTTTGACAAGGCTTACCATACATACATTTCTACTCTGAAGTTCAAACATGACTTCTATTTTGACCTCCTCGTTTTAGGCAATTACAAGCTAAATCGCATTCTGGTATCCAATGTAAGAGAGGATATTTATTGCAAATATTTATGGAAATCGGGAAATCAATCATTACCCGGTGGATTATTTGTGATCAATGCGAAAAAACTGGATGACCCTGCCGGGATGCAAAGGATGATTGCGAGTGAGGTTTTCAGGTCCATTCTCTTTCAGTATGATATGATGTTCCCCAGGATGGACCCTCCTAATTTGGTTGATCACTACTGGCTGAACCAGTCCTTGATCACATGGAGTGAAGAGTTTTTTGTTCCCGTAGGCGAAAGGGTAAATTACGTGCCATCCGGTTTTAAAGGGAACGAAATGGCAGCCCTGAATGGCATTGATTATGGCAGTAATATAGGCGAAGGCAGTGATGTGTCGAAGGTGATTAACTATGGTAGGGGCCTATCCCCCCTGGTGAAATTCATTTCCATGGACAATCTCTCAGCAGATATTGATACCATGTGGGCATATTATTATAACAGCGTTATCAGAAAAGACAAATCTCCAGTTGCTGTTGTCATCAACATGATGAATGATGCTTTCAATAATCTATCTTACGAAACCGGAAGGTTCGATTTTACTACCAAGGGGTACTATGTGGAGTTCCTGGACCAGTACCTGAGGGGAAACATTTACAGTGTTGAAGCATCTACCTTCCTTGATGCTGTCAGCACGGAAAACACATTTACCATAAACAAGGAGGAGGATACCCTGAAATTATTTTCCCGGAATTACCCGGAATTATCAGCACGTCTTTTCAAAATTGAAATCAAAAATGATGAAATCCAGAAGGACAGGAAGCTTGAGCTTAAAGCCTCAGCAGAAGATAATGAAGCAGCCCATGTTGTAGTATATGGATACAAGGATGGGGATTTGACCCTTTTGGAAGGTGGGAGAACCATAACCATTTCTGATCTAACTCCTTATGATACTTACCTGGCAATGGTTCCACATGATTTCTTTAGTTTTTTAAATATTAATGACATAAAGCTAGATCTCGAAGTCACCCTTAAAAAACCCAAGGAGCGTAAATTTGAGTATTGTGCCATCAAAACCGAACTTAAGCGGATCCGCGAAAGCAACTATTTCTCAGAACCCATTCCAGAACCCTTTGTCGATACCACAAGCTGGGTGGTAAGTTGGTATCTGAAAGGAAGTTTCAATGGTAATAAATTTGAAGCTCAGATAGATACATTGAAACAAGGCCAGGAAAATGTGACGGGAGGTGCTGAGATATTGCTTGATGATAATAGCAACCTTATTTCATTAAATGTGGTGGCTCATTTTGAGGGAGAGAATGGGTATAAATCCACCTGGGGCATCGATTGCAGCAATATGAAACCCTCCTATATCAGCGATAACTTTCTCAATTTCAATGTGACAAAACAAGATGCATGCTTGCATACTGACCAGATCACCGGTTATTATGAGGATAATCTTTCCTGGGACAAGACTACCGGATTTCTTTGTGATGACAGGAGTAATGTTATCATAAAATTTACCGAAACCGTGGATTACTGATCAGTAGTCGAAAAAATGACTGGAATTGCTTGGCAGAGAAGAATTGAAACTGCCTTTATTTAGCAATTGCTACTACTCCACGGTAACCGATTTGGCCAGGTTTCGGGGCTGATCCACATCACATCCTCGCATCAGCGCGATGTGATAAGCAATTAACTGCAGCGGAACCACCGAGGGCAGAGCCACCAGTACTTCATCCGTTTCGGGAATCTCAATCACATGGTCGGCCATCTCTTTAATGGCTGTATCACCTTCGGTAACAATGGCAATCACCACCCCATTTCGGGCTTTCACCTCCTGGATGTTGCTCACAATCTTGTCGTAAGAGCTGTCCCGGGTGGCTATAAATACCACCGGCATATTCTCATCGATCAGGGCAATGGGTCCATGTTTCATCTCTGCCGCGGGATAACCTTCTGCATGTATGTAAGAGATTTCCTTAAGCTTCAATGCTCCCTCCAGTGCCACCGGGAAAGATACTCCGCGACCCAGATAGAGGGCATTTGTGGTATCCTTGTAGATTTCAGCGATGCGCCTGAACTCCTCATTCTGCTCCAGGATCTTCTCGATCTTACTGGGTATGTCGTTCAATTCTGAGATCAGTGCTGCAAAGCGGTCCTCCGACAGGAGTCCCTTCTCCTTCCCAATCATCATGGCAATCATGGTAATGACAGTTACCTGGGCGGTGAAAGCTTTGGTGGAGGCTACGCCAATTTCGGTTCCCGCATGGGTGTAAACCCCTGCATGGGTCTCCCGGGAAATACTCGATCCGGCCACATTACAGATCCCAAGAACCAGTGCCCCGGCATCCTTGGCCAGTTGAATGGCCGCCAGGGTATCGGCGGTCTCCCCGCTCTGACTAATGGCCAGAACCACATCGTCGGGACCAATCATGGGATTGCGGTAACGGAACTCGGAGGCATACTCGACCTCCACCGGGATCCTTGCCATATCCTCAATCAGATATTCGCCCACCAATCCGGCATGCCACGAAGTACCACAGGCTATGATTACGATGCGCTTGGCATTCACCAGTTGCTCCTTTACATCATGAAGCCCTCCCAGTCTGATTTCGTTGGTTTCGGGATGGATCCGACCTCTGAAGGTATCCTGAATGGATCGGGGTTGCTCAAAAATCTCCTTTAGCATGTAGTGGTCGTAGCCCTGCTTCTCAATCTCTGAAATCCCCAGATCCAGGGTCTGAATATTGACACTTGTCCCGTTGCTACCCAGGTTTTTCAATACCAGTTCGTCCCTTCTGATCAGGGCCATGTCATCGTTGTTCAGATAGATCACCCGGTCGGTATACTCCACAATGGGTGTGGCATCAGAAGCAATAAAATACTCTTTGTCGCCCAATCCGATTACCAGCGGGCTACTCTTTCGCGCAGCTATCATCAGGTTGGGATCTTCCCTGGAGATAACAACCAGGCCATAGGCCCCCTCCACCTTTTGAAGAGCAAGTCCCACAGCTGCTTCCACGCTTACATCCTGCGAAGTATAGATGTATTCGATCAGGTTGGCCAGCACCTCTGTATCGGTCTCACTAATGAAACTCATTCCCTGATCCATTAAGGTTTTCTTCAGAACTGCATAGTTCTCAATGATCCCATTATGAATGATGGTAAACAGGCCTTTTTCGGATTGATGAGGATGCGCGTTGAGATCGCTGGGTTCTCCATGTGTAGCCCAGCGTGTATGACCTATGCCTATGCTACTTTTGGTCTCCTTACCCCTGACATGATCTTCAAGTTCAGAGACTTTCCCTTTCTTTTTATATATGGAGGTTTCACCATTAAGAAGTGCAACTCCTGCTGAGTCGTATCCACGATACTCCAGTCTTTTCAATCCTTTTAAAAGAATCGGGTAGGCGTCTCTATTCCCGATATATCCAACTATTCCACACATGAATTAATACGTTTAAGGTAAACATGAAAAAGCAACTCTAAGCAGAGCGACCTAAATTAAAGGTACACTTTTACAATTTAAGGTACACAACTTCTAGCCTTATACGTCTATTGTTGGTAGGAAGGTTACTCCAAAGCTTGGAAATTCTCGGATTAATTTTTCCATCGTCCAATTGTAGTATGAAATCATTGTCCGATTTTTCCCCTTCCACCATGTATTGAAAGTGGAGTGGAATTTCAAATTTGTATACATAAGTTGTATCCGAAAACATCCCCATGGAATCGGCTTTTTTATAGCCCCCAAACCGGCTTCCCTGCTGGCTGTTTGCCAGTATCAGGTAATCATAAATAGGCTCATAGCTATTGTCACTCAGAATGGATCCCAGCATGAGCCTGTTTGGAAGATCATCGACGGCAATCCCCGATTCTTCTTCAGGTACAACATCAAAGACCAGTGAAGCCGAGTTAATGGAGACGGGTGACTTTGCCATCCACTCTGCCAGGCTAACAAGAGAGAAACGGGTATTCACACCCGCCATCCCTTGTACATAACTGTATGCAGTGGGGGCAGTGGGGCGATCAATAATTGTGGAAAGGTAAGTCCCCGAATGATCATTGTTATAGATATTGATCTTCTGGGATGAAAACTCATTGATGGTAAAGTGGGACCACACAAAATCCCGTCCGGCTGTTGAATCCACCTCTGTGCTGTCATTGGCATATCTGAGGGAGATCCTGGAAAGGGCATTATTTAACTGCACCCTGGCCATCACGCCCTCTTCGGAGGAAGTCTCCGCTGTAATATATAAGCCATTGAAATAGTCTTTAAATATGGAATCGTTCCGGAATACATTTGTATCCGATTCCACAGCCAGCCATTTATCAATAAAATCTTGATCTTCAATCAAAAACTCAATGGTGGTCTCATCTTCGGGCAGAATGGTCTTTACTGCCAGGGGTTCCGGATCGAACTTTCCTTCTGCATTGTAGTCAGATTTATAGAGGGAATCTCCAAAATAGAGGCGCTCCTGAAACTCGTGAACTGATATTGTAATTTCCTGCTCCATATCTCCCACGTAGTCGAAAATGTGCAAGGCAAATTTCATTGTATCGATCTCCAAATTGGGTCCAGTCACAAAACTGAAGGTGGGGTTGTACTGGGTAATTAAGATAGCTTCGGAGCTACCTACAATGGTATCCTCCAGCTCTCCCAATAGCATAAGTCTGGTGGCATCGAAAGTTGTTTCCGAGGTGGTAAGCGGCTTGCCCGTAACTGGATAGGCAAGGATCTCAAAGATGGTGTCATACAAAAGAGATACCTCATCATCAGAGGGCAAGAGGTCCTCTCCTAAATCACTGCTTCCTATCTCACATGACGAAATCAATCCGGCCATGATCATCATGATCGTAAAAACCCACAAATCCCTCTTCTTCATCGAAAAATAACGTGTTTAATTGTTGATGATGCTGTCGTAGAAAACGGAAAACTCGTCCACATATTGCTCGCCATTTACATAATCGAGGAGGGGTTTCCCTGAGCTCTTCAAAACTTCGCTAACCGATCCTGGCAAATTTTCACTGCCCTGAATCAGTCCGTCTGAATAGGTAGCCGCTAAACTAACCAGGTTCTCATAACCCGGGTCCTGAATCATGGAGACATGATCGGACGAAACTCCATCCACAAGGACCTTCTCTGAAAATGAATTGTTTAATGGAAGGTCAAAACCATTGTCGTAGACGGAAAAAACCACTTTTGAATCTGCAAATATGGGGTCCTCACGATAGGCCTTCTTAATATAGAGAGGGACCAGCGAAGTAAACCACCCATGGCAATGCACCAGATCGGGCGACCAGCGCAACTTTCGAACGGTTTCCAGCACTCCCCTGGCAAAGAAAATCATACGTTCGTCATTGTCTTTGAAAAAATTTCCCTTTGCATCTGTAACCGTATGTTTGCGGTGGAAATAATCCTCATTGTCAATGAAATATACCTGCATTCTTGCCGCCTGGATGGAGGCCACTTTGATAATCAAAGGATGATCTGTATCATCAATGATTAAGTTCATTCCCGACAACCTGATTACCTCGTGCAACTGGTTCCTTCGTTCATTGATGTTCCCATACTTAGGCATAAAGGTTCGGATCTCCTTGCCCGTCTCCTGTATTGCCTGTGGGAGTGTTCTACCAATCAGGGAAAGTTCGGATTCGGGTAAGTAAGGTGTAATCTCCTGAGAAACAAATAATACCTTTTTACTTTCCATCGTGTAAGCCTCCTTTAGAAATCATGCAAATTTACTAAAAATAATTGATTCCATTTTATCTATATTTGCCTTCTCGTCATTTGAATGAAGGTATTTAAGACAAAAACTGAGCTGACAGGGCACCTTTCATCCCTGGCTTCCAGCGAGAAAACCATGGGTCTGGTTCCCACCATGGGGGCTTTGCATTCGGGTCATACTTCGTTGGTCAGGCGTGCCATTCTGGAGAATGACCTTGTTCTGGTAAGCATTTTTGTGAATCCCACACAGTTCAATGATTCTTCCGACCTGGATAGCTATCCCCGAACCCTTGAAGCAGATCTGACTTTGCTTCAGGGCCTGAAGGTCGATCTGGTTTTTGTACCCTCATCAGAGGAGATGTACCCTGAAAAAGATCAACGATCCTTCAACCTGGGTAGGCTTGATAAGGTAATGGAGGGAAAGCACCGAGAGGGCCATTTCAATGGAGTATCCCAGATTGTCAGCAAACTGTTCCTGCTGACAAATCCCACAAGGGCCTATTTTGGACAAAAGGACTTCCAACAACTGGTTATTGTGCGTCGGCTGGTGGAGATCCTGGAGTTAGATATCTCCATTGTAGCCTGCCCCATCATCCGCGAAGCCGATGGACTTGCTAAAAGTTCCAGGAATATAAAGCTCAGTGGCTCCCATCGAAAAATTGCCCCGTTTATACATTCTACATTGAAGTATGCCACCCAAAAAAAGGAGATACTTTCACCTGCAGAAATAATAAACTGGGTGACCTCCCAGTTTGATAAGCAGCCAGATATGCACCTGGAATACTTTGATATTGTTGAGGATAAAGAGCTTAGAGTCGTTACAGATTGGACTGAAAAGGTGAACAAAGTAGCATGTATAGCTGTTCAATTAGGTGGAGTGAGGCTTATAGATAACATGTATTTTGATTAAATTTGTAGGCTAGTATTAAGGATATGAATATTGAAATAGTAAAATCAAAAATTCACAGGGTGACGGTTACCGAAGCCGACCTGAACTACATTGGAAGCATTACCATTGATGAAGACCTGATGGATGCAGCCAACCTCATAGAGAATGAGAAGGTTCAGATCGTGAATATAAACAATGGTGAGCGTCTGGAAACCTACGTGATAACAGGAGAAAGGGGAACGGGACAGATCTGTCTGAATGGGCCAGCAGCTCGCAAGGTGGCCGTAGGGGATATCATCATCATTATATCCTATGCCACCATGGACTTTGAAGAGGCAAAAACCTTCAAGCCCTCCCTCATATTCCCTCATACAGACTCCAATAAGTTAAACTAAGCCCTCCCTTGAAAAAAATCCTTTTACAAATTCTTAAAATCGCCGGATTTCTGGCTCTGGGCATTTTGTTGCTCTATTTTGCTTTCAGGGGGATTGCCCTGGATAAGCTGGCATCTACGCTCAAGGAAGTCAATTTTTGGTGGATCGGGCTCTCACTCTTTTTTGCCTTTGTCTCCTTTTTTAGTCGAGCCCGCCGCTGGATGTTGCTCATTGAACCTCTAAATTTCAAACCCTCCTTTTGGAACACCTATCACTCCCTGATGATAGGTTACCTGTCAAATTATGCATTGCCCAGGCTTGGGGAGGTAACCCGCTGTGTCACATTGGGCAAAAAGGAGAAGATCCCTGTGGATTCACTGATAGGTACGGTGATCATCGAACGGGTAATCGACCTTTTGATGTTGCTTCTGATTCTATTTATCCTCCTGATAAGCTGGATGGATAAATTCGGGGAGTTTTTCGGAAAGCAGGTTTTTCTGCCCCTTCAGGAGAAAGTCCTGGAAGCATTTGGCGGAGCTTTGATGTTCTGGTTATTGATTGGTGGAGGTGCATTTGGGATTTTCCTTTTGATCTATTTATTTCGAAAGAAGCTGGGGAAATTTGCAGTAATTCGAAAGATCAGGGAGATTCTGGTAGGAATCGGGGATGGTTTGAAAACCATTTATAAAATGGAGCGGAAATGGGAATTCATTCTCCACTCTATTTTGATTTGGATCTTTTATATACTGATGACATGGATGGTGGTTTTCGCCCTGGAGGAGACCTCAAACCTGACTTTTATTGATGGGATGTTCCTGTTGGTCATTGGGGGACTGGGAATGGCGGCTCCTGTCACAGCAGGAATTGGTGCCTACCACTGGATTACCTCCATGGGCCTGGTCTATGTATATGGCTTTTCACGCGAATTGGGAGGGGCTTATGCCATCCTTGCTCATGAATCAAATTCCCTGCTTACCATTTTAATGGGTACTGTTTCCTACCTTTTACTGGCTCTTTCAATTCGAAAAAAAGGGTCCGTTCATAAAGCTGATTCAGATGCTTAGATACGAAGATATCCTCAAAAAAATTATTCCTTTCGATCGGGTTGAGAGTCTGTTTTCTGATTCATTCAGAGAGCAACACAAACTGGTTTTTACCAATGGCTGTTTCGATGTATTGCACAGGGGGCATATCTACTACCTTTCCAGGGCCAGGGAACTTGGTGATTTATTGGTCTTGGGACTAAACAGTGATAAATCTGTAAGCAGGCTGAAGGGGCCCGGGCGTCCGGTAAATCAGCAGCAGGCCAGGGCCGAGGTGCTGGCTGGGCTGGCCTTTGTGGATCACATTGTTATTTTTCCTGAAGACACTCCATTGAACCTGATCAATGCAGTCAGGCCTCATTTACTTATTAAAGGCGGAGATTATAAAGTGGATGAGATTGTGGGATACCAGGAGGTGCGATCCTGGGGAGGTAAGGTTATAACCATCCCGCTGCTGGAAGGCTACTCCTCCACCTCCATCATAGACAGAACCACCTGATATGGCCAAAGTAAAATCGGTATATGTTTGTCAGAATTGCGGTGTAGAATCTGGCAAATGGATTGGAAGATGCAACTCATGCGGGGAGTGGAACACTTACGTGGAACAGAGAATTGCCAAAGGTCCGGCTCGCTCAACATCAGTTCGAAAAGATTCATACACAACTCCCATAAGCCTGGAGGAGGTAGAGTCGGACCAGGTGGCCCGCATTGATTTGAGGAATGGTGAGTTTAACCGCGTGCTGGGAGGAGGTATCGTACCTGGATCACTGATCCTGATCGGCGGTGAACCCGGAATCGGGAAATCCACACTGGCTCTCCAGGTAGCTCTCCGCATCGATAAAAGTACACTCTACGTTTCGGGCGAGGAGAGTCCGCAACAGCTCAAAATGAGGGCCGAGAGGATTGGGGGAGGAAGTGCATCCTGCCATGTACTGGCTGAAACCAGTCTACAGAATATTCTCACCCAGGTGGAACATGCAAAACCTCAACTCTTAATTATCGATTCCATCCAGACCCTCTATTCAGAGGAGATTGAGTCGGCCCCGGGAACCATTTCCCAGGTAAGAGATTGTGCAGCACAGCTCTTAAGGGTGGCTAAGGAGACCCACATACCCGTGATCCTTATTGGCCACATTAACAAGGAGGGGAGTATTGCAGGACCCAAGGTGCTGGAGCATATTGTAGATACTGTGCTTCAGTTTGAGGGGGATACGCATCACCTCTACCGGATTCTTCGTTCCAACAAAAACCGTTTTGGTTCCACCTCAGAAATTGGAGTATTTGAGATGACCGGGGAGGGTTTGCGGGAGATTGTCAATCCTTCCGAACTTCTGATCAACCAGCAACCCGCCGATCTGAGCGGATCAGCCATTGCTGCCAATGTGGAGGGGATCCGGCCCATCCTTATTGAAGTGCAGGCACTGGTGAGCAGTGCGGTGTATGGAACGCCTCAGCGCACTTCTACCGGATTTGATACCCGAAGGTTAAGCATGCTCCTGGCCGTACTGGAAAAAAGAGCCAGCTTTAAACTGGCCAGCAAAGATGTCTTTATCAATATTGCAGGAGGACTCAGGGTGGACGACCCTGCCATTGATCTGGCGGTAATTTCGGCCATTCTCTCCTCTACCGTAGATATTCCCATCGATCCTTTTACCTGCTTCGCCGGTGAAGTGGGCCTGTCAGGAGAGATCCGTCCGGTAACCCGGATCGAACAGCGACTGGGAGAAGCCGATAAGCTGGGAATGAAACGAATCCTCATGCCCGCTTTCAATAAAAAGCGGATCGATTCGTCCAGGTTTAACCTGGAAATTGTGGAGGTAAACAGGGTACAGGAAATTCCCAAATACCTCTTTGGGTAATGGAACCCTTTAAGCAAACAGAATTGCCCCTGTTCAGGGATGATGTTAAACCAGGCATTCCACCCTATTCCATCCAAAATCCTGTCATCAAGTCGGGTGCCGAATACTATTTTGAAACCAAAAGCGGCCTCCGTTACCAGGTTCTGTTTGCCAAAAAGAAAAACTCCTTCCTGGAGAATATTGTGAACTTCTCCGTGCTCAGTGATGAATTTGAGGATGAATACAGTGAAACCAACAGGGGGGAAATCTATCGCGTCATTGCTACAGTGGTGGAGATTATCCGGATTTACCATAGCCAACATGCCTACTCAACCAGCTATGAATTCAGCGGAGAGTTCAAAAAAGGAAACGAGAACCGGGAAACAAGTATCCGGACCTTACTCTATTACCGAAAAGCCAGGGAGATTATGCATCCTGGCTGGAAGGTCAGGGTCTGCGAAAACAGGGTGGTCGTACACCACCGAAAAAGCTCTTGAGACTTAGATAAATCCTAGAAATCGTCGTAGTCGTTGTTGCTGTTGGCCTCACTTATATCCGGACAATCCATATCCACATAGAAATCAAGAGGCCTCTCAAAATCATCTGACATGAAAATACCCAATGTGGAATCGGCGTAAACCCGCTTAAAGAATTCTCCATAGATGGGCAGGGCCATGTTGGTCCCCGATCCCATGGTCAGATTATCGAAGTGAATGGAGCGATCTTCCCCGCCTACCCATACAGCTGCAGTAATCTTAGGGGCTAGCCCAATAAACCATCCATCGCTCTGATTCTGGGTGGTCCCGGTTTTTCCGGCCAGCTCGCCTTCAAACTCATACCTCCACCTGAGTCTGTTGGCAGTTCCGGAGTAAAACTCTCCCCTGTACCGGCCCGTCATATCCACTACATTGCGGAGCAGACTCAGCATCAGGTAGGCTGTTTCCTGGCTGATGGCCTCTTCTTCTTTGGGATGGAAGGTGGAGATTACATTGCCGTATCGATCTTCGATGCGGGTTACATAGGTGGGACTCACATAGATGCCCCGGTTGGAAAAGGTGTTAAATGCTCCCACCATCTCCTCCAGTGAGATATCGGAAGGACCATAGATCATACTGGGTACGGGATCAATGTAGGAGGTTACCCCCATTTTTCGCATCAGGTTAATGACATTCTGGGGATTAAAATTCTTGAACAACCATGCCGACACCCAGTTGTGAGAGTTGGCCAGGCCCCATTTCAGGGAGACCATCTTTCCGGCAAAGATATTTCGGCCCGGAGCCGTTGGGGTATAGGTGGTATCTTTATTGTCTATGATATTCTTAAAAGTTGTAGAGACCAGAGGAATACGGGTACAGGGTGAATAGCCCTCCTGCATGGCCAGCAGGTAGAGAAAGGGTTTAATGGTGGAGCCCACCTGCCTTCGGCCCTGGTATACATGTTCATACTGGAAATAGCGGTAGTTGTGCCCCCCCACAAATGCTTTTACGGCGCCACTGGCCGGATCCATGGCCATAAAACCGGCCCTCAGGATGTGTTTCATATACCGGATCGAATCCATGGGCGACATGGTGGTATCGATGTTGCCATTCCATGCAAAAACACGCATGGGCACCGGTTGATCGAAAGCATAGAGGATGGAATCCCACGAGCTGCCCCTGCCCTTCATATATCTGTACCTTTCGGTCTGTCTCACCGTACGATAAAGGATCTGATTGGCCTCCTCACTGCTAATCCCTTCAAAAGGAGCATTGGGCCTTCCCTCCTTTTCCTTAAAAAATTCAGGTTGCAGGTAATCCTTCATTTGGGCTTCTACGGCCTCTTCGGCATATTGCTGCATTTTGAAATTCAGGGTGGTGTAGATTTTCAAACCATCCCTGTAGAGGTCATACTGAGTCCCATCGGGTTTATAGTTCTTATTAATCCAGCCATAAAGCATGTCATCGGCCCATCTCATAGAATCGCGCCTGTAGCGCTCCCAGGAAAGAACCCCGGCATTGTCGGAGGGCCTGACCGGGATGGTTTTATTCATAAACTTTGCAAGAAACATACGGAAATGCTTGGCCTGACCTGAAAGGTGGCTGGCCAGGTTATAATCCACGCTGATGGGAAGTTGCCTGGTAGAATCGGCCAGTTCTGAGTCGATGTAGCCATACTTCTCCATCTGGCTGATCACAGTATTCCTGCGTTGAAACGAACGTTCCGGGTTGATTCTGGGATTATAGGCAGTGGGAGCCTTTAACATTCCTACAAGGATGGCAGCCTGGTCCAGTGTAAGAGAATCGGGCGAGGTATTAAAGAAGGTTTTGGAGGCCGATTGAATTCCAACAATGGATTCTCCCCCAAAGGGCACCGTATTCAAATACATGGTGAGAATCTCATTCTTTGTATAAGCGCGCTCCAGCCTGACCCCGGTATTCCATTCCTTGAATTTATTAATAGCCAGGTGAGCTGCTCTGCCAATCTTGGTTTTATTTACGGTGGTATCCCTGGGAAACAGATTCTTGGAAAGCTGCTGGGATATGGTACTACCCCCTCCTTCATCCTTGCCCAGCAATACCGAATAGATTAGCAACCCTTGCCAGGCTTCGAACATCAATTCCTGAATGCCTGTAATAGCGTACATCTTCGGTGGCCACCAGTGCATCGACCAGATGAGGGGCCAGATCTTCGTAATTAACAAAGGTTCGGTTTTCGATAAAATACTTCCCCAATACCTCCCCATCTTCCGTAATCAATTCGGAAGCCAGGTTGCTTTGAGGGTTCTCCAATCGGGCAAAATCGGGCAGAAAACCCATTTTACCATTGCCAATTAAAATCATGATCACAATGAACAATAACAGCGGAAGTGTGTATAGAGTCCAGAGGATCAGTAAATATTTTGTAGTTTTGCCAGGTTTTTGAGCCATGAACAGCCTTATTTGCGTCAAAAATAACAATTATTTGTACTAAAGTTTTGATGAGGGGAGTTCATTTAATTTATTTTGTGATCATTTTATAAACGAGGGAGTAGGGAAAATATGATAGAGAATCTGGTAATAGTTGAATCTCCAGCTAAAGCAAAAACCATTGAAAGGTTCCTTGGGAAAACCTATACTGTAAAATCAAGCTTTGGACATATCAGGGATTTGGCCAAGAAAAATCTGGGAATAGATGTGGAGGGCGGTTTTATACCTCAGTACATTGTTCCGGTGGACAAGAAGAAAATTGTCAAGGAGTTAAAAGAGCTTGCAGCCAAATCTGATATGGTCTGGCTGGCCACTGACGAGGACCGCGAAGGAGAAGCCATTGCATGGCATCTTTATGAAGAGTTGGGTCTTAAAAAAGAGAAGACACAAAGGATCGTCTTCCATGAAATTACCAAAGACGCCATAATTAATGCGCTGAATTCACCCCGCCACATTGATACCCACCTGGTGAATGCCCAGCAAGCCAGAAGGGTTCTTGACCGCCTGGTAGGATTTGAGCTCTCTCCGCTGTTGTGGAAAAAGGTAAAACCATCCCTCTCCGCAGGCAGGGTGCAGTCTGTGGCTGTAAAGTTGATTGTAGAAAAAGAGCGTGAAATTCAGAATTTTGCTTCCAAAAGATACTTTCGTGTTACCGGGTATTTTGCAGTACCAGATAAAGATGGAAACCAAACTACCTTAAAGGCAGACCTGTCCAAAAGATTTGATTCAGTGGATTTGGCCAATGAATTTCTTACTGCCTGCCAGAATAGCGAGTTTACTGTGGACAACATTGAAAAGAAGCCTCTTAAAAAATCGCCGGCTCCCCCGTTTACCACCTCCACCCTGCAGCAGGAGGCCAGCCGTAAACTGGGATTCTCTGTAAACCAGACCATGTCGGTTGCCCAGCGGCTGTATGAATCGGGGAAAATCACCTACATGAGGACCGACTCTGTTAATCTGTCCAAACTGGCTATCGCAACTGCGGCTCAGCAGATCAAGGACTCCTTTGGAGATGAATACCACAAATCGAGAAATTTCACCACCAAGGCAAAAGGAGCACAGGAGGCCCACGAAGCCATCAGGCCTACCTATATGAACCAGCCCACCGTAGAAGGCAGCAGGCAGGAGCAAAGGCTGTATGAGCTGATCTGGAAAAGAACCCTGGCCTCTCAAATGAGTGAAGCCCAACTTGAGAAGACCACCATAACAATAGGGATCTCAAAAGCAACAGAACGTTTTGTTGCTACTGGTGAGGTTCTCAAATTTGATGGTTTCCTGAAAGTCTATATGGAATCATCCGATGATGAGCAGGAAGAAGATACCCGGGGACTGCTCCCACCGGTCAGCCTTAAAGATGTTCTGGAAAGAAAAACCATTGAAGCGACCGAAAAGTCGACCCTGCAACCTCCCCGCTATACTGAAGCCAGCCTGGTGAAAAAGATGGAAGAACTTGGAATTGGACGTCCCTCCACCTATGCGCCCACCATATCGACTGTGCAAAACAGAGAATATGTGGTTAAAGAGGACCGAACAGGCAGTCTGAGGGAAATGATCCAGCTTATTCTACAGGAAGATAACATAAAAAAACAGGTGGTACAGGAGAAGTATGGTTTTGAAAAATCAAAACTATTTCCCACCGATATAGGGATTATCGTCAATGACTTTCTGGAACAGTATTTTCAAAATATCATGGACTTCAATTTTACCGCTTCTGTAGAGAAGGAGTTTGATGAGATCGCCATTGGAAGTGTGGACTGGCCAGATATGATCGAGCGTTTTTACAAACCTTTTCATACCAAAGTGGACTCAGCCACCGAAACATCCGAACGATCTAAAGGAGAGAAATTGCTTGGAGAAGATCCCGCATCAGGAAAACCCATCAGTGTGAAAATAGGTCGATTTGGACCTATAGCACAAATTGGCGAGGCAAGTGATGAGGAGAAACCCAGGTTTGCCAGCCTCCTTAAAGGCCAGAGTCTTGAAACCATCACGCTGGAGGAGGCCTTGCAGCTTTTCCGGCTGCCCCGGGACATTGGGGCCTTCGAGGATGAAGAATTGGTCATTGGTGTCGGGAAATACGGTCCCTATGTAAGACACAAATCCAAATTTTACAGCCTGGACAAAACCGACGATCCCTATACCATCAAGCCGGAACGCGCCATTGAAATCGTACTGGAGAAGCGAACTCAGGAAGAGAACCGGAACATCAAACAGTTTGATGAAGAACCCGGACTATTGGTCCTGAATGGCCGCTATGGACCCTATATATCCTTTAAGAAGAAGAACTACCGAATTCCTAAAAGCAGGAAGCCAGAAGAGCTGACACTTGAAGAGTGTCGTGAGATCATCGAAAAGGCAGGTTCCCGGACAAAAAAATAAACCCAATCAAAAGTGTACCCTCATGGATCTGAATGGATATCTCGATCCGGTTAGCCTGGAAAGACCTGAATTTGAATACCTGGAAGGAACCGAATCTTTCAGTCACCATATTTCGGTGCACACACCAGATCACCCCATCAGAGAGCTGGACAAGCACCAGGTTGCTATTATAGGAGTACCGATTGATGCCAATGCCTTTATTAAAGGAAGCAAAGATTCTCCTGATAAGATTCGCAGTAAGCTTTACCAGTTAAGCAGGATCAACCAGAACCTGAGAATTTATGACCTGGGTAATATAAAGAATGGTGGATCGGTCAATGATACCTACTACGCCTTGAGAGATATTCTGTTGGAACTTAGGGAGCGTGATATGGTGACCATCATCCTGGGAGGGTCTCAGGACCTGAGTCGTGGGGTCTTCCTTGCCCTTGAAAAGCAAGAGGGACTGCATCAGGTGCTGACCATCGATTCCATGCTCGACTTTTCCTCTGAAAACCAGACTTTGCACTCTCGTAACTATCTGAACCAGATACTTCAACCCAATTGTAAATCTCTGTTTGGCTTCACCAACCTGGGACACCAGGCCTATTTTGTGACAAACAGCCAGCTGGAGCAGCTTGAGAAATCGCACCTGGAAAGCATCCGGCTGGGTGATGCCAGAAAAAGTATTATGGATACCGAACCTCTGATCCGTGATTCTGAATTTATCAGCATCGATATGGGTGTGGTGAGGCATTCCGATGCTCCCGGAGCATCCACTCCTTCCCCCAATGGCTTCCTTGGTGAAGAACTATGTCAGATTACCCGATATGCAGGGCTCAGCGAACAGGTCAGGATCCTGGGATTCTTTGAATTAAATCCTGAAAAGGACAGCAATGACCAAACAGCACACCTTGCAGCACAATCTGCCTGGTACTTTCTGGAAGGCCTTTCTTTTCGCATTTATGAGAATCCGCTCCGTACTCCGGAGCACATGAAAAAGTTTATTGTAAACCTGGATGTGGCCGGTCATGACATTGTTTTCCATAAAAGCACGCTGTCGGATCGATGGTGGATGGAGATTCCCGTGAAAAATCCTGTCTCAGGGTATAACTTTTTTGTTTCATGTGCGTATGAGGATTACCGGCAGGCATGTAATGAGGAATTACCTGACCGCTGGTGGCGTTTTTTGCACAGACTGAGTAATGAATCTTAATATTTTTCGTTTTTTATTCAGAATTGAGGCAAAAAGGGGTTTGCAGACGACCGGATTTAAGCCTTTAGTTATAAACATTCTGCTGTTAATATTATTTGTGTTGTAGCACTATTTTTACTTATTTTAGGAATGCTTAAAAAGCTAGAAAAATAAAGCATTACAGTAAGTTAAGCGGACAATGAAAAGATTGGTGATCATATCTATTTTCGGCATTATTTCGGCAAGTCTTCTGGCCCAGCAGGACCCGAAATTCAGCCAAAATATGTTCCTGGTTCCGGTATATAATCCCGGAGCGGTGGGAAGTGCTGATAAGATATGTCTGCTAGCTGCATTCCGGAACCAATGGGCCGGACTGCCAGACGCACCTGTCACCACAACTTTTACAGCCCATATGCCGGTCAACTTTCTGGGCAGGTCTCATGGCATCGGAATTAATTTGATGAATGACAACCTGGCATTTAACAACGACTTCAACTTCAGCTTTTCTTATGCATTCAAGATTGATCTGGGTACCGGAAGCCTGGGGATCGGGACCAGTTTAGGGCTGGCCAATCAGTCGCTCACCCCTTCCTGGAATGGAGCCGATATTATAGAGTGGCAGGGTGATGGTGCCATACCACAAACCGGAGGAAGTGTCTTTGGCTTTGACATGGGCCTTGGTGTCTACTATAATACCGACAACCTCTATGTAGGCGCATCCACCACACACCTGAATGAAACTTCTTTTGATTATCCGGAAGATGTGGCAGAAACGAGGCTGACCAGGCATTACTACCTGATGGCAGGATATAACATTCAGCTAACCAATCCCATGTTCGAAATTATGCCCTCTCTGATGCTTCAGTCAGATGCAAGATCTCACCATATTTACCTGAATACGAATGTGAGATACAATAAAAGATTCTGGGGAGGAGTTTCTTATTCAGTTGGGGGTGCCCTCTCTGCATTGGCTGGTTTTGAATTGATGAATGGGATTAGGATCGGGTATTCGTATGATTTCGAACTTTCCCCTTTGATGAAATATAGCAGCGGTTCTCATGAAATTACGGTTCGATACTGCTTCGACCTGAGTAACGACAAGAGTCCGCAGAAGTATAAGAGTATAAGATTTTTATAGAGTTGGTTTATTTGCAACTATTAAGCGTTAAGCTATGAGACGATTTGTTATTTTAATTTTTATTGCAGCACTCATCGCAAGTTGTAGTTCAAGCGGAAGCGGTGAACTTGTAGGAGTTGATGGTAGAAGAGCGTATGCCGAACCGGATCCTTTTGGAATGGTTCCCATACCCACAGGCTCGTTCGTGATGGGACCCAGTGATCAGGATGTAACCTGGACACAGAATAGCATGTCCAGGACAGTTGCTGTGGATGCATTCTGGATGGACGAAACAGAGATCACCAATAACGAATACAGGCAGTATGTGAACTGGGTTCGTGACTCCATCATCAGAAAAGAGCTGGCTATGCAGGGTATCGAAGACTTCATCAAGAAGGACGATGAGGAACAACCTTATGAAGACAGGGATGGAGAACCAGTGATCAATTGGAATGCCTCCATGGACCTTTCCAAAGATAAAGATGGCAACATTGCTCCCATCATTGAAGATCTGGGGATCTATTACAGCGGGGCCGATCGACTGGCTTACCAGGCCAAGGAACTCAATGTCACCAAACTCATTTATAACTATTACTGGGTAGACCTGGTACAGGCAGCAAGTGCGGCCAATGGTTTCCGCCTGGACTACTCTGGTGGAAATACAGATCCGGTAGTTTCATACGGCGGAACTGTAACCAGGCCCAACGGCGAACAAGAGGAAATTACCAGCAGGGCTTCCTTTGTAAATAAGGATTGGGTACTGGTTTATCCCGATACACTTGTTTGGGTAAGGGATTTCACCTATTCCTACAACGAGCCCATGGCCAACATGTATTTCCGTTCCCCATCCTACGACAACTATCCGGTAGTGGGGATCAGCTGGAAACAGGCAAATGCTTTCTGTATCTGGAGAACCAATTTCCTGAACAAGTCTCTGGTTGAAGGTGGTCAACCCATCGTACAAAACTACAGGTTACCCATTGAAGCCGAATGGGAATATGCTGCCAGGGGTGGCCTTGACCACAGTATGTATCCATGGGGAGGTGTTTACCTGAGAAATAAGCTGGGTTGTTTTATTGCAAACTTTAAACCTTTACGCGGTAACTATACCGATGACGGTTCCATGTACCCCGCCAGGGTTGGATATTATGGAGTACCCAATGAATTTGGACTCTATGACATGGCAGGAAATGTAGCAGAGTGGACCATCACAGCTTATGATCCTTCAGCATATATATTTTCACATGACATGAATCCCTATTACAACTACAACGCAAAACCCGATGACCCACCTGTAATGAAACGTAAAGTGGTCAGAGGTGGATCCTGGAAAGACATTGCTCGCTACCTGCAAGTCAGTACCCGCGATTATGAATACCAGGATACTGCAAAATCCTACATCGGATTCAGGTGCGTACGTTCATATTTAGGCGATCAATAATTAAATATTTGATATAATGGGAATTACAGAATTAGTTCAAAGCTCAGGTTGGAAGAGCTTTACAGCCAAGCTGTATGGTTTTGGAGCATCCATAGTAATTGTAGGTGCCCTTTTTAAAATCCAGCACTGGCCAGGTGCAGGTGCTGCATTAACTTCGGGGCTTCTGATTGAAGCGGTTATTTTCTTTTTCTCAGCTTTCGAACCACTCCATGAGGAGTTGGACTGGACGCTGGTTTACCCCGAATTGGCAGGGATGTCGGATCCCGATGAAATTGATGAGTACAAGGAGCAGGCTATTGCTGATCGAAACGTAGGTCTTCAAAAATTTGATGAGCTTTTCCAGCAATCCCAGATCAACGCAGAAGATGTGAGAAGTTTGGGCAAACACCTGAATACAATCTCATCCACCACCGAGACCATTGGAGATATAACCTCTGCCTCGCTGGCCACCAAGGAGTATTTCAATAAGATGGGATCGGCTGCGCAGAATATGGATAGCGTGGCTACTGCCTACGGTGCCAACACCGGTGAACTCAACGAATCGGTCAATACCCTGGCTACCTCCTACAAAAATACAGCCTCTCTGATCGATCAAAAAGGCAAGGACATTGCAGATAAATTTGCCGCGTCCAGCTCCAATCTGACAGCCACTTATGAGGCCATGTCGGGGGAAGTGAAGCAGGAGCATAGTGCCATCTCGCAAAGCCAGAAGCAGTTTAACCAGCAATTGGAGGCCTTAAACAAAAATCTGGGTGAGTTGAATTTATCCTACTCTGACCAGGTGAAGGGCAGCAAGGAACACCTGCAGGGAACCGCCGGAGTATTTAAAGGACTGAATGAGATGATCACTAGCCTTCAGACCTCGGTTGAAGAGACCCAGAAGTATAAAAGTGAGATTGTAAAACTCAGCGAAAGTCTTTCTGAGCTTAACAATGTGTATGGCAATATGCTCTCCGCAATGAGCATCAGAAAGAAGTAATTAATCTTTAATCCTGATCTATGGGACACGGTAAAGAAACACCGAGACAAAAAATGATCGGTATGATGTATTTGGTGCTGACGGCAATGTTGGCGCTGAATGTATCAAAAGAGGTGCTTGACGCTTTTACGCTGGTGGACGCTGGATTGACCACCACCACCAAAAATTTCGCTGCTGAAAATGAAGGTCTTTATGGCCGTATGAATACAGAGTTTCAATTAAATCCCCAGAAGGTCGGTGATTGGAAGACCAGGGCAGATGAATTAAAGGTCCGTTCCAACGAACTCTACGAATTTCTGAATGAGTGCAAGGTGGAGATTGTCCAGATCAAGGACGAAGATGCCATCCACGATGGAGTGGTGCACCTGGGCGATGTAAAAGTAAAAGACGACACCAATACACCCGGTGAAATCATGATCGTGGGTAAGAAGGGTACAGAGCTTAAACAACAAATTGAGGAATACAGAGAGTTCCTGCTTTCCATGGTGGAAGATAATGAAACCTATGCCACCACCATTGACGCTATTGAAGGAATCCTTAGTACCGAGATACCTGAAGTGGATCTGCATACCGGGAGTAAAAAAGGAGTTACCCCTACCTGGGAATCCACCTATTTTGAGTATCTGCCCCTGGCCTCGGTGATCACCCTCCTGTCTAAGATGCAGGGCGATGTACGGAATGTGGAATCGGAAATGATGAGCTACCTGCTGGACCAGATCGATGCAGGGGACTTTAACGTGAACGTGATGCAGGCCGTGGTTATTCCAAATTCAAATTACGTATTTAAGGGCCAGGAATACCGGGCAGAGATTTTTGTAGCCGCCTATGATTCCACCAATGTGCCCGAGGTAACCCTGGCTAATGGAACCCAGCTGGACGTGGAAAAAGGTAAAGGAATATATACAGCTACTTCCAATACCACTGGAATCAAGAAGTGGGGAGGAACCATTGTCATTGATAACGGCGGAACAGTCATCAATAAACCATTCGAAGCCTCATTTGAGGTAGCCGAAGCCAATGCCACCATTTCTGCCACAGGGATGAATGTATTTTACCGTGGTATTCCCAACCCGGTGGCCATCTCTGCAGGGGGTGTAGCCGAAAGGGATGTGGATGCCAGGATCTCTTCCGGGAATCTCTCCAGAAAAGGCCCGGGTGTTTATGAAGTGCTTCCCGGTTTGCAGGGGGATAAAGCCACCATCAGTGTATATGCCAGTGTGGATGGATCGCGCAGATTAATGGGCAACATGGACTTCAGGGTATTGCCCCTTCCCACACCCGATGCCATTGTGGAAGGCATCCGGGGATCAGAAGGGGCCCTTACGGTAGGTAGGCTCTCCAGGCTTAATATGGTGGAGGCTAAAGCCAAGGATTTTGTTTTTGAAGTGGACTATGAAGTGGTCTCCTTTGAAGTAGCCTTCCAGGGCCAGGGTGGAATGTGGAGTACCATGCCTTCCTCCAGTGCAAGATTTACCAATCAGCAGAAAGAGCTGTTTCAGCAGTTAAGAGCAGGACAGCGAATTATGATAGAAAAGATCAAGGCCTCGGGCCCTGACGGAGTAATAAGAAACCTAAATAGCATCACCATAACAGTTAGATAAGATGAAGGCAAGAAGGTATATTTTAGGAGCAGCATTTTTGACATTCGGGGCATTTTCCCTGGTGGCTCAAAATGCCAATGTAAATACATCGATGACTCCCGGTAATGCACCGGTGATCTCATCCTTTACCCCTTCAACGGATGTATACAAACAAGAATCGATCATTCCGGAAAAGAAACCGGTTCCCTACAGTTACATCCGTGAAGCAGATGTGATGTGGGCCAAGGATGTATGGCGTACCATTGACCTCAGGCACCGCATGAACATGCCACTGCGTTACCCCCTTGAGGGTTCAATCAGCGATGGAGACAGATACAGCCTGTTTGGTCTGCTTATGGAGGGAATCCAGACTGAGGAGATTACTCCCTATGAGTATAATCCCATTACATGATGGAAAGATCCCTTTGCCAAAGTGACCAGCCTGGAACAGATTTACAATGCGACTGGTGGTGACTCCATTTCCGATGTGGATGGAAACTTCCTTAAAGATGGGACAATCAAAGCAAAATGTGATGCAGTTTCAACTTCAGGAGCAGTGGTACTTCGACAAGCAGCACTCGACCATGAAGGTGCGAATCATTGCCCTGGCCCCTGTCTACTATCAGTATTTCGATGAATTCGGAGAAGCATATCCCGCACCCAGGCCCCGGATTCCATTTATTGTGCACTTCCCCCAATGCCGTAGGCTGTTTGCCACACATGCTGTGTACAACCCAAAGAACGATGCCCAGGCCATCTCCTTTGATGACCTCTTCTTTCAGCGCCGTTTTTCAAGCACAATTATTGCCGAATCCAATGTGTTCGGGAACCGCATGTTATCTGATTATAAAGTGGGTCAGGATATCCTTCTTGAAGCCGAGCGTATTAAGGAGGATCTGTTTATCATGGAACACGATCTCTGGGAATACTAGGAAGAGCTCGAAACAATATTTTAAAGGTGTCTCAAAAGGGCACCTTTTTTTGTTACCCATTCAGCGCTACATCATACCTTCCCCGATCTCGGATTTGATTTCGTTGACGTATTGCTTGATTTTCTGCTCTTCCTCTCGTTTGCAGACGAGGATGATGTTGTCATTCTGGACCACAATATAATCGCTTAAGCCCTGTAGAACCACCAGCTTATCATCCTGCACATTGACTATGTTGCCTGACGATTCATACATAAACACATGCTTCCCAGTAATCGAATTCTGGAATTCATTTTTAGCCAGTTGCTCGTAAAGGGAACCCCATGTACCCAGGTCCGACCATCCGAAATCGGAAACAAGGACAAACACATTATCTGCCTTTTCCATAACCCCATAGTCGATGCTGATATTCCTACAACTGCCATAGGTCTTCTTAATGAAGTTTTCCTCCTCTGGGGTCCCATAAATACCGTCACCTTCGAGAAACAGGTTGTGAATCTCAGGCAAATGGCTCGCAAAAGAATGCATAATTGTTTTCAGAGACCAGAAGAAAATGCCTGAATTCCAGTAGAAGTCTCCACTGTCCAGAAATACTTTTGCAAGTTTTAAATCTGGCTTTTCAGTAAAGGTTTTCACCTTCCGCAAGCCTGTTGATTCGTATCCCTTGACCTCCTTCTCAATGGATTGAATATAACCGTATCCCGTTTCCGGCCTACTAGGCACAATACCCATGGTCAGAAGTGCGTCATTTGCGTTTACAAAATCAAGACCTTGCTTCACATAACGAAGAAACTCCTCCTCTTTCATAATTAGATGATCCGAAGGGGCCACCACAATCCGGGCTTTGGGTTCCTTCATCAGAATCCTGAAATTGGCATAATCGATACAGGGTGCTGTATTTCTCCGGAGAGGCTCCAGAAGAATATTCTCTTCGGGCAGATCAGGTAGTTGGTTAATAATAAGATCCTTATACTCCAAATTACTGACAATATAGATCTGGTCAGGTGGCATTATTTTGTTAAATCTGTCGTAGGTCTGCTGCAGCAGAGTTCTCCCGGTACCCAGAATATCCAGGAATTGCTTGGGACGCTCCGTTTTACTCAGGGGCCAGAACCGGCTCCCGATGCCTCCCGCCATTATGACGCAATAATTTAGTTTATCCATATTTATCTTTAGATACGTAAATTGCTGTTTGATTAACTATCTACACTAAATATAACTGGTTTTTAATTAACACCCTTTGATCTCGAGATGTTTTATAAGATAATTGATATATTACACTTTATTAAGGATTATTCATGCGATTACTACAACAAATAGGAAGTTATTTTCTTTTTATGAAGCGGGCATTTGGCCGCCCTGAGAAGTATTCGATTCTCTATCGACAAACCATGAGGGAAATTGATAAGGTGGGGATCAACTCATTTCCAATTGTGGTGATTGTTTCTCTTTTTGTAGGAGCAGTGATTACCATTCAAAGCAATTTTAACATAGAAAATCCATTGCTTCCCCGTTACCTGGTGGGGCTTACAGTAAGGGATTCTCTGTTGTTGGAATTCTCCTCTACCATGGTGGCTTTGATCCTGGCTGGTAAGGTGGGATCAAGCATCGCATCTGAGCTGGGAATGATGCGTATTACAGAACAGATAGACGCCCTGGAGGTGATGGGGATTAATTCAGTTTCCCACCTGGTTTTGCCCAAGATCATTGCGGCGGTACTATTCTTTCCTATTCTCTGCCTGTTAAGCATTGCCATGGGGCTGCTGGGGGGATACATTTCATGTATTGTTGCCAATGTAATTGCTCCCTCTGAGTACATCTACGGGATCCAGTATGCCTTTCGTCCCTATTACATCACCTACTCGATTACAAAGACTGCTTTTTATGCCCTGATCATTACATCCGTAGCCTCCTATTTTGGATACCATGTGCAGGGAGGTGCAGTGGAGGTGGGTAAATCCAGCACCAAGGCTGTGGTTCAGAGCAGCATTCTGATTCTCCTTGCCAACCTCATTCTGACAAAGACCATTCTCCAATGATTGAGGTAAAAAATCTATACAAGAGATATGATGAAAATTATGTTCTTAACGATGTAAGCGTAAAGTTTGAGCAGGGAAAATGCAATTTAATCATTGGCCGCAGTGGATCAGGAAAAACGGTCCTTTTAAAATGCATTGTTGGGCTCATTGAAACAGATGAAGGAGAGATTTGGTACAACGATCAGAAATTTAGTCACCTGGATGCCATTTCAAAGCAAAAAATCAGGAAGGAGATGGGAATGCTATTCCAGGGAGCTGCCCTGTTCGACTCTCTTACTGTGGAGGAGAACGTTCTATTCCCCCTGGATATGTTTACCTCTTTTACGAAACGGGAAAAACTGGACCGGGTTAACTTTTGCCTTGAGAGGGTAAAAGTATCCAAGACCAATAAGCTATATCCTGCCGAATTAAGTGGGGGAATGAAAAAGCGGGTAGCCATTGCGCGGGCCATGGCCTTAAATCCAAGGTATCTTTTTTGTGATGAGCCTAATTCCGGACTTGATCCCGAGACTGGCATTGTCATTGACAACCTGATCAAGGAGCTTACCGAGGAGTTCAATATGACCACCATTGTCAATTCTCATGACATGAATTCGGTTCTTGAGATCGGCGATAAGGTAATCTTTATATACCAGGGCTGTAAATGCTGGGAAGGAACCCGAAGAGAGATTCTTGAAACAGACAATGAGGCTCTCAATAATTTTGTGTTTGCCACCCGCTTAGCACGACAGATCAAGTCATAGAGCCAGAACTGTTTAATAAACCAGTGGTCGGTCTCTGTAGATATCTTTACATCCAAATATCAGATTCACTCCAAGCCAGAGATTTACAGCACGGGTATCCTGTGGCCAGAACACCAGATTCATGGCATTGTCCGAAACTACATAAAGATTGATGGGACCCTTGTGAATTGAGAATCCAGCACCCACATTTTTGAAGTAGGAATGAATGTATGAGTAGCTTACGCTTAGGTCCAGCCAATGAGCCACAGAAAAGTTTGCGGAAGCTGTAAGCGACTCAGCGATTTGCCCGGTCAGGAAATCAGTTCTTGACAGAAGACCGAAATTTATTTCAGGAGTCACTGAATATGATGCCCCCACAAATAACTTGGTATTCAGCCTCCTGGAGTAGACTCCTCCTGGCGCAAACTCAAGAAATCCGGAAAGACTATCGCCCATCTGGCTGAAGGCGCTATCAAGATAATTCTCAAAGGTAAAATCGTCTGAGAATTCCAGTGGATCGATTTCGAATCCCGGAAAGTCGTACTCCGTCTTATAGGTCATCTCATGGGTTTCATCTTTCCACTTAATATAGCCCACATCAAGAAGGCTGGCACTAAGCAGCAGATTGTCCGCAGGCCGGTATTCAATGCCCAGGTCTACTCCCAAGCCAAAGTTCCTGGCATTAAAGGCATATTTTGGAAGCTGCCATGGATCCAGGTTTTCAACATCATCTTTAAGGCTTATATCGCTGATTTTTCCTTCATCGTCATAGCTAACATCTGCAAATGGCAAAGAGGCCGCAAAGTGCATATCCGACAGAATATTCCAGCTATCCTGCGAAGTGGTGAGAGAGAGATTGGAGTTTACGGTGGCTATATTACCAACACCAAACAGAACCTTTCCCCTCACCCCTATATTGAGTTTGTCCCATATGGTACTCGACCATCCGACCGAAACTTCATCAAATCCCATCCAGTCGGTAGAAATCCCATCCAAGTTGTAAGTTTTTCCATCCTCTGTCCCATTTATAAGCAACAATCCGAGATCGCCAGGAACATAGAGACTGCCGTCAAATCTGGTGGTGACATCCACCGAGAAAAAGCCGATCTCGGTCCTGAATCCCACCGACAGCCATGAGCTTCCTGAAGAAGACAGAAGGTAGTTGGTGGGCTTTAGCTTGTTCAGAAATGCATCCTTATCTCCCAGGGGATGAAGGGGGGTGATCAGAGAATCCTGGGTGGGGTGTGGATAGATCAGGTCGCTCCAGGCGAAGGGACTTGAGGTCTCTTCGGTTCTGAGCGGAGCCAGGAATGGAATGCCAATGTAAAGATCACAGTCCGGGTGAAAGGCCGGATTAATCCGATTGCTTTGAGGGATCCCCTGCATAAAGTAGAGTGAATTACTCACCTGGGCTCCAGCCTCAGTTAAAAATCCTGCTAAAATTCCTATTCCTAGTATGAATCTGTAAAGTTTCTTCATAACTCCTTTGAGTTAAGGATAAGATCTGCGTATAATGAGAGCTTGAAATCCAGCGAGTAGTCCGAGTAGAGCTTCACATCCTTGCTCCCCATCTCAGAGGTATTCATACGTGCATGAACCTGCAAATAGCGAATCTCTTCAAGCTTACCCAGCTTTTCTAACGGGAAGGCAGCTGTATTTGCCTCTTTTCCTGCCTGGACCAATCTACCCTCCTGGTCTACCTCTGAGGCCGCCAGTAAAACCTGCTTATCCACAAAAACAGAATCCAGGACCTGGTAAAATTCATCCAGCAGATATACCTGCAGATCAAGCTTTATAGGCAATTCATTGACCGTACTCAAGGTAAGGTTCACCTGCCGAACCATGCTTGTATCAATCCCCTGATCACCCATCTCAAACTCAAAGGTATCTTCCAGAGCGATCACGGTCGATCGAAAATCAAGGGGAAGAAGAAACTCAGTTTCAACAATAAGCCGGCTGGTATCCAGGGCAAAATGTGATTCATCCCCGGTTCCCTGCTGGGTACTTCCACTGATGTCGTAGGAAAGTGAACTGGGAGCTACAGCCAGCAACTTATCGAAGTTACTGGTCTCCCTATTGATCTGGAAATCATCATTTACTGAACTACCTATTTGGGTCAGGTTCGGTGCAGAAACCATAAAGGGATGCCCCTCATAGAACTCCAGAGTTACCGAGGATCCATCCAATCCATCGGCAACAACACTGTTCAATGTAATCACAGAGGGTACCCCCACAGAATTGGTGGTTTTAATGCGGATGCGGGGATCGGCAAACTTCACAGCTGCCAGTTCTGTATTCTCTGCATAAAACGGGATCTCCAGGGAACCATTTTCCGAAAAGGTGTTCCTTGAATCAATGTATCCAAATACACTGTAAAAACCCATGTCCAGGAAATTCAAATCGATCTGACATATATCGCCTGGATCCACAGGATTGCCCGAGTTGTTCAGAGCCAGGTCAAAATCGATCTGTATGACGTTGGAATCCCCCTTTTCGAAAGTTTCAATAAAGTAGTAGTCCGTAAGCACCCGGGCTGAGTTTTCATAATCTCCACTCACATCGCTTGCCACCAGGGTAAGAAACAATGGATTTCCCCGGGAATCCAGAATCTGGTCACTGCTGATATTTACATAGCCATTGTGTTTAAATGAACTGACAATCTCAATCAAAATCTCTCCCCCTTTAATCCGCATGCTATCTACCCGGTCGTCTCCTTCGAGCACGACGGTAATAAATTTAGATTTCAGAATATGCACTATTTCACCTGGCGCACTTTCGATAAACTCTGGGATATCCACATCAGGGGCTAGAAAGGTCTCCGTATAGACTGCATTGGGAATCTCTAACATGGAGTCGGCCATCACATTCACCACTGTATCGGAATAGGCCAGGTAGATCAATCCATCATCAAACTCATGGACCAAGTCTGTCGAATCCACATATTCGACGATATCACCTATATTCAGAGAGCCATAAAACAGAGGAGCTACCAGTTCGGGATGGATCTCCACCTCGTCCGAAAGTTTATTTAAGTCAAAGTGCTCCTTCTGACATCCAGTCATCAAAAGTGCTCCAGCCATCAGCAACAGTAGAGGGAGTTGGTGCCTCATGATTTATTCGATAGAGTAGTTGTATAAAAAGTTATTTGTACTGCCTACGATCAGATTGAACCTGCTGTCTGATCCGGCAAAATAGCCTACACTAAACCTGGTTGAACCTTCCAAAGGAAAACCTTCATAAAGCGATCCATCTGAATTAACCAGATAAATTCTGTTCCGCGACCGGTCAGATATTCCAATTTTGACATCGGAGGCTGAAAATTTATATATATCTGGCATCTCACTGATTTTTCCCCTTACCCTGTAACTAAACAGCCGTTTCCCATCCTGATACAACACGCTTAATTCATCTCCATCGGCAATAATAAACTCTGGAATACCATCTTTATCCAAATCTCCCATCCTGAAAAAATGGTCGCTGGATATCTCCTGTTTAAGAAGCTCTTTAACAGATCCATCCATATATACTGCCTTCACACTTCCGGATGTATCTGTAGATATCCATCTGGGTTTCTCCTCCCTCAGATTCATATCCAGGGTGACAGGGTTTCGGGGAGAAAAAGCCACACGCTCCTTCACCTTGATTCGCTCCTTTCCGCGCCGGTCCAGAAAATATACTTTATTCCTATCTGACAGCACGATATAGTCTTTCTCTCTGATTCTAAAATGCTGGATCTGCCCCGTTACAACCGATTCGGTTTTACCAAACTTCCACCCGGTAACCAGATTCCCTTCTATATCATACACATAGATTTTACGGTCTTCACTTGCTACAAACAACCTGTAATCCCTGCTCTTATCATAGTCAAATATGGCCATGGCATTGCTTGCTTTTGACCTGAGCGAAATGGGATATCGCTCTACATAGTTCCCATTCCTATCAATTAAATGGATCTTTTCCGGGGTATTAAAAAGATACTGCAGCCTGCCATTCTTATAAAAGTCCACCTGGCGAATGGTTCCCATCACCGATCCCTCAAGGGGCAACTTCCATAGAATCCTTCCCGTACTGTTGATCAGGTATAAGTTAGAAGCTTCATCCTGGACCATGATCTCCTTCTCCGATGTGTTGTGATTTACAACCAGTACCGGTTTGATGGCCGCTGCCGAATCCAGAAGACTCTCCCAGACTGTCAGCGCTTTCTCTTTAATCTGAGAAGTGTATTTCAGGCTTACACTTTGATAATAAAGGCGATCCTCTGTGCTGTATTGAACCACAACACCTGGAATTCTCCGCAGAAACAACTCCAGAGACTCCATCTTGTCCTTTGCGTTTTCGCTCAGCAGCTCTTGCTTATAATCAAGGAAGCTAAATGGTTTTAAGAATAAAGTGAGATTACTTCTGTTGGAGAGATAGTCTGACATCTCCTTGTAGACTGGATCACTTATAAATGTTTTGTGAAGTACATTCTGATAGATCACTCTGGATATGGCATCTACCGAGGGTCCAAATATCAGGTAATTCTCAAATACTGTGAAATAACTATTGAAGATACGCGCTGCGGGCGTTCCTTTGTAAAATCGATCGGGCAATCCGTAGATGTTGAAACTGGTCTGGTTGTCCAGGCGGTAAACATGCCGCAATGAATTCATATCAAAAGCGTTGACCTGAAGATATTGTTCCACCCACCTCATCACAACCTCCATGGTCTCGCTTCGACTCTTGGTTTCAATTACCAACAGTTCTTCTTCTGTCTTCTTAGTTATTCCTTCCATGGCAAACCAGGCCATCTCATCATCCATAATTTGGGCCAGATCCTCAAGAGGATCAATACCATACACCTTCTCCAGTCTCTGCGATTCAACTTCAATATCCGAACCATGGCTTAGACCCAGCAGATAGGGTGTGATCTGTTCCCGGAGTTTGGCCTGGTCACTTATCCCCAGGTGTAGAAAGTAGCTGGTTCCTGAGGGCAGTATTTCATGCAGTTCCATCCTCACCGGTGACTGGTCGGCAAATGCTCCAAGGAAAAGCGGGGCATTTGGATCTGAGTATGTCATTCCATTGAAAATGATGGCATCCTCTTTAATGTCCAGATCCAGCTCCCCCCAGGAGGCGAGTTTCGAAAATGTATCAAGAATCTTCCAGCGGGAATCGTTAATTAGCGGATAAAACAGCTGTGGCAACCTTTCATAGTTCACATAAACATTGGCGTGGACATAACGTCCTTCAGTCTCCTTCACCATACTCAGGCCCAGTTCCTCGGTAAGATCACTCTCATCGTGTATGGTGCGAATAGACTCTTCCACCAGCATGGAGGAGGAGCTTATCAGGCATAAACCGTTAATAGAGCCAAACGTAAACTTTCCGGGAATAAGTCCTGGTTCTCCTGAAACATCATGTAGTGTTTCAGATTCATACTTCCTGCTGTTAATCATGGCCTTCTCCTCCAGCAGGGAGATCAGTAAATGATCAAATTCGTTTTCACTGTAGGACTCGGAGTATTTCAGATAGAACAGGGGTACGAGCTGATCCTTACCCACCAGGTGGATGGAGAAGTGTAATCCCTCCTTTAGAAGAAGGTCTTTCAGCGCATCGGATGAATTGATCTGGGCGAGTGCAATCTGAAACAAAGAATCCAGCTCAGTCTGTCCCGTCGTATTTACAAAGTCTTTCCAAATCCTGTTTCCCGATAAAAATGATTCTGTCAGATACTCGTAGTCTATATCCTCCACAAAGATGATGGCATCCTCAGGGACTGCTTCCAATATTTCTATAGGGCTAATTTTATCAAATTTGCTCAGCAGGAATACAAGGATTAATGCAATACAAACCACGGCAAACAGCCCACCATATATAACTCTCTTCAACATACCAGATCGGTTTACCCAAAAATATAAATTTCATAAGCAGGTTTGAGGGAAAATTACCAACAACGAAGCCATAAGTCCATAAGGGAAAATGACCAGAGCCATTGTTGGTACAGTTTTTGTAATACTTTTGCGTGTTTTTTGGCCCCATGGTTTTTCGTACCCTATTCATAATTAGCACGTTAATTTTAACTCTGCCGCTATTTGGGCAACAGGTTCGTGTAGTTAGTTCTTCGGACCGATCTCCCATTGAACATGTAGCCGTATATAATACCACCAAAGAACGGTCAAGCATCACCGATTCCCTGGGAATGATCGACCTGGGCATCTTCCCCGAAACCGATACCCTTGTTTTTCAGCACCCCTCTTATATATCCCGACAGTTCGGCCACCCTCAGATTAGCGATCAGACTACCATTGTTCTACACAGAAAGCGTATTTTAATCGACGAATATGTGATCTCAGCTTCAAAATCGAGGGAAAGTAAACTGATCATTCCCTATATGGTGGATGTGCTTGAAGAGGAACAGCTAAAAGAATCCACCGGGCTAAGCGCTGCTGAAATCCTCGAAGGAACGGGGAATATCCTGGTGCAAAAAACACAGGGAGGTGGAGGAAGTCCCATTCTTCGAGGTTTTGAGGCCAACAAGATCCTGCTTGTGGTGGATGGGGTCAGGCTTAACAACGCCATCTATCGAAATGGGCACCTGCAAAATTCCATCACCATCGATCACGCCATTCTGAACAGAACCGAGGTCATTTTCGGCCCCACATCTATTATGTATGGGAGCGATGCCCTGGGGGGAGTTATCCACTATTATACCAGGGATCCCGAATTGGGCAAGGCTGACTCCACAAAGTTGAAACTTCAGGCATACGCCCAATACGCAACTGCCATGAAAGGCAAAACTGCTCATCTGGACTTCTCCGTGGGTAAAAGGCGCTGGGGATTTCTAACAAGTGCTACTTACAAAGATCTGGGAGATATTCGGATAGGCGCACGGCGAGACCCCTACCTTGGAGATTGGGGTAAAGTTCTGCACTATGTGGGCCAGGTGAACGGTGTGGATTCCACCCTGGCCAATGACAATTCCCTGATCCAGAAGAATACCGGCTACAGCCAGCTTGACCTTTTGCAAAAGATACGCTATACGCCTTCCCAGTATGTCGACTGGATACTCAACCTTCAGTATTCCACATCGTCGAATATCGACCGGCTTGACAAGCTGAACGACTACAGTGGAGAGAACCTGAAATATGCCTCCTGGTACTATGGTCCCCAGGACCGACTGCTTGTTTCTTTGAAAAATGTTTTGAAAAAAGACAACTGGATGTTCACCAACCTTACCTCCATTGTGGCCTTTCAGAATGTGGATGAAGATCGTTATTCGCGCAAATTCAGAAACGAAGAGCTGCTCTCACAGAAGGAGAATGTGAAGGTGCTAAGCCTGAATGTGGACCTGCTGAAGGTTTGGGGAGTCAACCATAAACTGAATTATGGAGTAGAGGTCAATCACAACAGGGTGGGATCTGAGGCCTGGTATGAGAACATCTATACCGGCGACAGGGCTTCCGCCCAGACCCGTTATCCCGAGGGTGGCAGTGAAACCTGGAGTGCTTCAGGTTATGCCAGCTACAAATGGATCATGCATAAAAAGCTGGTGCTAAATGGGGGAGCCAGGTACAACTGGGGTCAATTAACATCCATTTTTCAAAATCCGGTGCTGAATTATGACAGGATCAATATCAACCATGGGGCCCTCACAGGCAGTTTAGGACTGGTTTACAAACCTTCGGACCGGTGGCAGATAAACAGCATCCTTTCCACCGGATTCAGGAATCCCAATGTGGATGACTACGGAAAAGTAAGGGCTAAAGACGATTTCGTTTCCGTTCCTAATCCCGATATTTCTCCCGAGTATACCTACAATGCAGAGCTTGGAATAAGCCGGATTGTGGAGGGGTACATGAAAATCGAACTGGTAGCATACTACAGCTACCTTAAAGATGCCATTGTTCGGACCGATTACCAGCTAAATGGGGAAGACTCTCTCTATTATGATGGGGATACCTACAAAATAACAGCAAACTATAATGCAGGAGAGGCTTATATTTATGGCGCTTCACTGGGGTTAACAGCCAACCTGAATAAGAATATTCTTCTGAAAGGCACCCTCAACTATACCAAGGGACACAACCTGACAGACAATGTACCTCTGGGGCACATCCCCCCCTTGTTCGGACGCACCTCGATCACTTACCGAAAAAGCAGATTTTTCATAGACACTTACCTGGTGTATCAGGGATGGAAGGATATTGAAGATTTTTCTCCTTATGGGGAGGATAATGAGGGTGAAGCCATGGAGCATGGCTTTCCTTCATGGTGGACATTAAACATGAAAGCCGGATTTGAGGTGCTCGAATACTTTGATTTGATGGTGGCTGTTGAAAACATCCTGGACCAATTTTATAAACCTTATGCATCAGGCATAAGTGCACCCGGAAGAAACTTCATCTTCACCGCCAGGTTTACCATTTAAACCATTGTGCAGGTCAGGCACATTTGGTACCTTTCAGGCAATGCAAACAGTCAATCCAGTAATCGAAGAGGGATGGAAAGAGATTCTGTTGGACGAATTCCAATCGACCTACTTCAGTGAATTGAAAACCTTCCTGGTGGAAGAGAAGAAGAGATACACCATCTACCCACCTGGAAAATTCATATTTAACGCTTTTTTTCACACTCCCTTTGACCGGGTAAAAGTTGTGATCCTGGGTCAGGATCCCTATCATGGAAAAGGACAGGCTCATGGACTCTGTTTTTCGGTACCCCCGGGAATTCCTGCTCCTCCATCCCTGGTCAATATATTCAAAGAGTTACAATCGGACCTGAAAATTCCGGTCCCTTCCCATGGCAATTTGGTCAAGTGGGCCGACCAGGGGGTTTTTTTGCTGAATGCCACGCTGACTGTTAGGGACAGCCAGGCAGGCTCACATCAAAAAAAGGGCTGGGAAACCTTCACAAACCGAGTGATTGAAAATATCTCCAAACATAAGTCCGGAGTGGTTTTTCTATTGTGGGGAAGGTATGCACAGGCAAAGGAGGCTCTTATTGATGGAGACAGGCACCTGGTCCTTAAATCGGCTCACCCCTCCCCTCTATCTGCCTATAATGGTTTTTACGGTTGTAAACATTTCTCCAGAACCAATGCATACCTGGAACAACAAGGTAAAACGGGAATTGATTGGACGCTATAAACACTTTGGCACGCGATTTGCAGTGAATAGTGTGACAGTTCATCCAATCATATTCCCTGACAAATTCAGGGCCAGGTCCGTCTCACACAGGCGGACTTTTATTTTTTACCCCTTCAGCATTTTATCTCTCTCTGCTATATCTCCAGGGTAATTAAAACGGTGCTGAACCGTATGCTTCGCATCCGCTAAGGCACCTTATTTAAATACCCTTCCGATATAACAGTGGCCAGATAGAAATTCCTGAAGGGATAAAGCAGCACTAAAGCCTTGATAAGATCAAAGTTCGTACTATAATGCAAAGCCTACCGATAACATCAGGCAATGGCTGTTTGTGCGCAACCTGCCCTTGAAACTATTTGTAATGCCAATGGTATAGCTGAGATCTATGTTAAAGATTGCAATATCCACCTGTGTGCCAAAACGCGCCCCCAGGGCATAAATGTGAAGATTCAGTTCCTTGGGATTGAAAGTGTCCTCTATGCCCTGGTAGGTATACCGGCCATTTACATTAAATTTGTTTACGAGACCACCATATAAAAACCATTTAAAAAGCGGCGTTTTCACAGGCACATATCCCATATTTATAGGCATTTCAAAGGATCGGATTCTGATATCCAGCGGCTCGGTAATAATTCCCTCCCAATCATCACCGGGCTGGTAGGTGAGGCCGTATTTTAAAAATGTAATATCTGCTTCCAGGAAGGCCTTTCTGTGCATTACCCTGAAGCCTCCCCCTGCCTGCCATCCATGCAGGTACTGTGTCTTTGCTCCCTCGATACGATCCACAAATGCGCTTGCATTCCAGCCACCATATAGCTTAATATGCATTTTAGGTTGCTGTGCCATTGTGTATAAGGGCCCCAACAATATGCCGAATATTATAATTAGCTTTTTCATCTTTTAATGTTTTAGGCGGGGAACAAATATTCTTTTCCGTCGATGATAAACTTTTTGTCCATGATACGCGGCCACATGGGTTTTTCCGGAAGATTGTCTTTTTGCCACTGCTCATGCAAAAGGAAAAGTTTCTCGAATAACTCAGGCATTTGTTCCTTCAGGTTATAGGATTCCGACATATCGGTGCTGAGATCATACAATTCGGCCCACCCGTCGCGGGTACTCAATATGAGCTTATAATCTCCATCCCGTATTGCCCAGATATGGTCGGCACGCCAGAACAGATGCTCATGTGGCCGTTCTTTGTTTTCGCCCAGCACAAATGGGATCAGATTCACCCCGTCGTATTCGCGATCCGCTGGCAGTGTACCGCCAGCATTGATCAAGGAGGTTACAAAGATATCAGCTGAGGAAACCGGATATTCATACCTGATTCCTGCAGGAATTTTAGCCGGCCATTTCATCATAAAAGGCACCCGAATTCCACCTTCAAACTGACTGAGTTTTCCTCCTTTCAAGGGTCCGTTGTCGGTGGCTTTTGTATAAGAGGCTCCTCCGTTATCGCTCAGCAAGTAGATGATTGTGTTCTCTTCGAGCCCCAGGTCTTTTATTTTTTGATGAATTTCGCCTATGGCATCATCCAGTGCTGAGATCATTGAATAATACACCCTTTTATTTTCATCTTCAACATGCCCGTATTTGCAGTAATAATCAACCGGTGCCTGAAATGGTACATGGGGGGCTGAGAATGTGCAATAGAGGAAGAAGGGATGATCCTTATTTTCTTCGAGGAAGGCCATGGCCTTATCGCGGAATGCATAGGTTAAATATTCTTCTTCAATGATCTCCTTTCCCATTTCCCTAATTGCCGCTTCGCCATACCTTTCTGTGTTCCACTGATGCTGCGCACTAAAGGACTGATGCTCATGGTTGATGATATGGCTCCAGTTTCTTTCAGCAGTATAGAGTGAGGAAGCCCCGTAAAAGCCATACTGATAATCGAAGCCCCGGTTTAAGGGGACATGATTTTTAGAGATGCCCAGGTGCCATTTCCCCACAAGGCCATTGGTATAATTCAATGTTTTTAATGCCTCTGCCAGGTTAATTTCTGTAGGAGGAAGGCCCTGCTTCTGAACCTGGAATTCAGAAGGAAAATGAGGTTTTGCTTCCAGAACAAAGCTCCCCGTTTTTACAAAATATTTTCCCGATAAATATTCGACCATATTCGTTGGGTAGAACTCCATAACCTGGGTTTCAAAACCATAACGGTTCTGCACCCTTCCCGTCATAATTCCTGCCCTTGAAGGGGCACAGGTTGGTGCGGTGACATAGGCCTCATCAAATATCACCCCTTCATGACCAATTCTGTCAATGTTCGGGGTGGAGATGTGATCAACGCCATAGGCCGAAACCTCGTACTTTCCCAGATCATCTGCCATGAGAATGACAATATTTGGAGGACGTTTATTATCTGCCGGCCGGGAACTTTCAACAAAGCTCTCTTTTCCTTTTTTCAACTCCTTGTCCCAGCGGATTCTCCATTTACTACTTGTAACCGTTAAGGGATAACAGCTGGTTGCCAGTAGTAAAAATACCAGCAGGAACTTTGATGACCTATTCAGTTTCCGGAATAAATTCAAGCTGTCTTTGCCTTCCATGGTAGTAGATTTTAGTTTAAACGCTCGACAAGGTGTTGTATATGGCCAAATAAGTTAAGGATATTTTACCAATCCTTATGGATCGGTTTGGAAGAAGAGAGTCTTTTTTTGGATTTCCTTGAGATATGTTGGGAAATTCCACATGGTGAAAACATACGAATAACTCTGACTGAGCTCTTGTCAAACCATTCTAATAAACCCTGGAGTATATCTGGACGAATTGCCTATAATCCTTTTTTAAAAGGGATTAAGCAATGTGACAGATATACGAAAGGGGGATGCTTATCTAGAATGGTTTATACCCTATTATTTCGCGGACTTCCCGAACGGTTTTGGATGCACTTTCGCGTGCCTTTTCTGCTCCCATTTTTACCACCTTTCTCAAATAATCGGAGTCATTATGGATGTCATTGATCCGTTCGCGGATGGGTGTGGTAAAGGTGATCACATCCTCGGCCAGTTGCTTCTTCAGATCCCCATAACGTATGGTGCAATTGTTGTAGCTGTCGCGAAAATGCTGTACTGTATCGGGAGTGGAAAGCAAATCAAGGAGATAGAATAGGTTGGCAATGGGCTCTGTCATGGGAGAATTGGGCTCCTGAGGGCCCGCATCGGTTACCGCCCGCATGACCTTTTTTCTAATCGCCGAAGGTTCGTCCGAAAGATAGATCCCGTTTCCCTCACTTTTCCCCATCTTCCCTGTTCCATCCAGGCCTGGTACTTTGACCAGCTCTTCTCCAAAATTGTAGGGTTCTGGCATCTTAAAATACTCCACCCCGTACATGTGGTTAAAGCGCCTGGCAAACTTGCGGGCCATCTCCAGGTTTTGCTCCTGATCCTTTCCCACTGGAACCTTATCGGCATTGTGAATGATGATATCGGCGCACATCAGTACTGGATAGGTAAGAAGTCCTGCGTTGATATTTTCTGGTTGCTTCCTGATCTTATCCTTAAAGGTGGTGGTACGCTCCAGCTCACCCACATAGGCATTCATATTCAGCAGAAGATAGAGCTCCGAAATCTCAGGCACATCACTTTGAATGTAGAGTGTGGCTACCTCGGGGTCGAGACCCGCTGCCAGGTATTCAGAAATTACAGTACGGATATTTTTATGAAGATTCTCCGGCGTAGGGTGTGTGGTCAATGCATGATAATCAGCCACAAAAAAGTAACACCGGTTTTCGTGTTGCATCTTCACAAAATTCTTAACTGCTCCAAAATAATTGCCCAGGTGTAGGTTTCCGGTCGACCTGATTCCGCTTAATACTGTGTCCATCGTGCAAAACTATAAAATGTTATTGAAAAAACGTACTTTTGCCACCATGACCACAACCCGTCAGAATAAAGTGTCAAGATTGCTCCAAAAGGAGCTTGGTGAATACTTGCAAAGAACCGGATCCGGGCTTACCGGGGGTAAAATGGTCACTGTTACAGTGGTCCGGATTAGCCCCGATCTGGGTGTAGCTAAAATTTACCTCAGTATATTTCCAGGAGAGGGGGCAAAAGAAGCAGTTCAAGCCATCTCCGACAAAGCAGGTCTCTTTCGAAAAGAGATGGGTACAAGGCTTAGAAACCAGCTAAGACATATCCCTGAGCTTGCTTTTTTCCTGGACGATTCGCTCGATTATATCGACCGCATCGAAAACCTCTTAAATGATTAGAAATGCAATACGACCCCATCAAGCGCAGCCTTGGTAAAATATTCAATAGCACTCCCATGCTCAGAAAGTTGTTCTACAGGTTGCTGGACCTGTTACTTCTGCGCTCCTGGCACATTCGTCGTGAATTAAATCAGTTGAAAAAGGAGGGGTTTGCTCCTTCTCATATTACTGATGCAGGATCGGGATTTGGTCAGTATGTCTATTACCTCTCAAAAAAATTCCCACAGGGTCAGATCACCGGACTGGATATCAAACAGGAGCAGGTAGATGACTGCAACTCCTTCTTCACGGACATAGGCCTCAAAGAGCGGGTATTATTTAAATATGCCGACCTGACAAAACTGGAGGAGAAAGAGAGCTCCGAATTGATTCTCTGCGTGGATGTCATGGAGCATATCGAAGAGGACCGGACTGTATTTAAACGTTTTTACAAGGGTTTGAAACCAGGGGGGGTATTGCTAATCTCAACCCCATCCGACCAGGGTGGATCGGATGTGCACCACGACCATGAAGAGTCCTTTATTGACGAGCATGTAAGAGATGGTTATGGTGTGGCGGACATAGATGAAAAACTGAGGGAGGCTGGTTTTTCTGATATTCATATCCGATATTCCTATGGAAAGCCGGGGAAGATATCGTGGAAACTCTCCATGAAGTACCCCATTCAACTGGTTAACTTCAGTAAGCTCTTCCTTATCCTGCTTCCTTTGTACTATCTACTTACCTATCCCATATCCTATTGCCTGAACAGAGCGGATGTGAGAAGAGAACACGAAACCGGAACCGGACTTATAGTCAGGTGTAAGAAGTGAACCTCTCGTTTTATATAGCCAAGCGATACCTTCTGGGCAAAAAATCCCAAAACGCCATTAACATCATTTCTGGTATTTCAATTCTGGGTGTCACCGTTGGAACCATGGCTCTGGTCATTGTGCTCTCCGTATTCAATGGCTTTGATTCGGTGGTTAAGTCGCTTTTTAACTCTTTTGACCCTGATATCAAGATCTCAGCTGCTGAAGGTAAAACCTTTACTTCTGATCCGGATTTAAATGAAGCAATAAAGGATCTGCCCGGGGTATTAGCGCTTTCAGAAGTGCTGGAAGAAAATGTGTTATTGCTATACGGCGATAAACAGCATATTGCCACCATCAAAGGGGTGGATGACCACTTCCGTGAGGTATCGGGGCTCGATTCTATGGTCTACGATGGCTCCATGAAGTTGAAAGACAAGAACCGTTCCTATGCAGTGGTTGGTCAGGGTGTGGCTTATAGCCTGAGGGTAGGACTTAGTTTTATTAATCCCCTGTTTGTCTATACCATCGACCGAACCGCAAAGATGAATATGGCTCAGCCCGAAGAGTCCATTCGAAGGGATTTTATCTACCCGTCTGGCATTTTTGCCATTGAACAGCAATACGATTCCAGGTATGTGGTATGTCCCATCGAATTTGTTAGAGAGCTTTTGACCTACCCCCAAGAAAATACCTTCCTTGAAATAAAGCTGGACCCGGACTATTCTGTCGATGAGGTACAGAAGCAAATTATCAAAATTGCCGGTGATTCTTACCAGGTGAAGAACAGGGAGCAACAAAATGCACTTTTCTACAGGGTGATGAAATCAGAAAAATGGGCCATTTTCCTCATTTTGACATTTATCCTGATCATTGCCTCCTTTAATATTATTGGGTCGCTCAGCATGCTGATCATCGATAAGAAAAATGATATTGTTACCCTGCGTAACATGGGCGCCACCAATAAGCTTATTGGCAGAATTTTTCTTGTTGAGGGATGGCTTATCTCTCTGGTTGGCAGCGTCATTGGCATCTTTCTGGGTACGGGCATCAGCTGGGTCCAACAACAGTTTGGGGTGATTAAGCTTTCAGGAAGCGGCACCTTTGTAATTGATGCCTACCCGGTACAAATTGAGGCCCCTGACATCCTGCTGGTATGGGTCACCGTCCTGGTCATTGGATGGCTTGCTGCACGGTACCCGGTCAGACAGATTTCACGAAAGTATTTAATCGGCCTTGAAAAGGACGGTATTGTTTAAAACTTTGTACATCTCCTATCCCTAGATCATCTAATTTTATAAGCGTCTGAAAAAACAGGGTCCCTGTACGTAACCTAATACGGTGTAATGCCGTATTTCATTTATGTGCAGGTCGTTGTGCTCAGAAATAATATAAGCAGGTTAATCTCATATGAAGTTATTCAGAACACTCTTGTTCACCCTCTTTCTGGCAGTTTTAGCTGTGGCATCGCTGCAAGCCCAGGATTTGGTTATCACGGGGATTGAATCTGACCCGGTTAAATGTGGAGGAGCTTCAGATGGAAGCATAACTGTATCAATCTCGGGGGGCATTGCACCCTTCTCCTACCTGCTGTTAAATTATCTGCTGCAGCCCGTAGGTAAAATTGAAAATGTCACCGCCACATCCCACACCTTCCTTAATCTTCAGAAGAATTCATATATACTTCTGGTGACTGACAGCGATTCCGCCGTTTCCATCGATCCTAATATATCTGTGGGAGGTCCCGATCCCATCCAAATTATCAGGGCAGTGGCCTCGGATATTAAATGTAGCAATGCCAACGATGGAACCATCGATGTAGGAGCCAAGGGTGAATTTGGAAACTATGTCTTTGATTTGACCGGACCCGTAGTCCAGACTCAATCCTCAGGCTATTTTCAAAATCTGCCCCAGGGTAGCTATACCGTTAAGGTGAGTGATGCCGACGGATGCCCTTCCACGGATGTAACCGGGGTGCTGACCATTGAAAATCCCGATCCGGTGGTAGTCACCGTGGATAATGTGACCGATGTGTCCTGTTTCGGAACTACCACCGGTTCCATAATTATTACAGCCACGGGTGGCAAACCCTTCGGCTTAGGATCGGGTTATACCTATCAATGGACAGGGCCCAATAATTTTTCATCCTCATTAAAAGACATTAGCAACCTGGCTGCAGGGAGTTACTCTGTGACTGCATTTGACGGCAACCTGTGTCCCGGATCGGCAGGTCCCATCATTGTAAATGAGCCCACCCAAATTGTTGCTATCCTTGACGGCTCCAGCGATGTACAATGTAACGGAGACAACGACGGATCAGCCTCTATAACTGTTAGCGGGGGTGCAGGAGGATATACCTATTCATGGGATGGAGAACTTAATGGCCAGGTCTCCACAGTGGAGGACCCCCTCGACCTTCTGGCCGACACCTACACCCTGACAGTCAGAGACGTGACCGGTTGCTCAAGTACATTCCCTGCTTTTGTGGTCATTGATGAGCCTGATCCCATTACCGTGGCTTTCGACGGTGTCAACAATGTTTCTTGCTTCGGAGGGACCGACGGATCGCTGGAAATCACACCCACCGGAGGTACGCCCGGTTATACCTATCTTTGGACGGGAACCACCACAGGATTCACTTCCACCGACGAAGATCCGGTCGAGATGCCAGCCGATGTTTATGATCTGGTCATTACAGATTCACGCGGATGCAGCCAGCCCATTTCTTCGGCAATTACCATTACAGAACCCCTGCCTATTACCATCACTCTATTGAGTACGGTGGATGTATCCTGTTTCGGAGGAGCCGATGGGGGAGCCAATGTGACAGTTGAAGGAGGTACACCTCCCTACCTTTCCTCATGGATTGGAACCAATACGGGTCACACCTCCACCATGGATAGTCCCAACGACCTGGTGGCTGATATCTACAGCCTTACTATTACAGACTCCAACAGCTGTGATTCGACCATAGCCGACCTTGCTACAATCGATGAGCCTGATGAAATTCTGGTTGGCCTCGACAACATCACCAATGTGAATTGTTATGGAGATTCAACCGGAGCCATTGAGATCACTCCTTCGGGGGGCACGCCCCCCTATACTTTTGCCTGGAGTGGACCCGATGGCTTTATATCCTCCGCGGAGGACATCTCAAATCTTAAAGCTGGAGTTTACAATCTCATCATCACTGACGCCAATGGTTGTGCCCGGCCTTTCCCAGGCATTGCCACCGTGGGTGAGAATTCGACCATTACCGCCGCCTTTAATCAAAACAATGTGACCTGCAACGGAGGTTCCGATGGCGCCATCAGCGTCATTGCAGCCGGGGGAGCCGGGGGGTACACATACGCTTGGCTGGGTCCATTAGGATTCACAAGCCCGGACCAGAACATTTCAGGGCTGATGGCCGGGTCTTACACACTCACCATCACCGATAACCTGGGATGCAGTCAGGTAATGCCCTCTCAGACACTGACCGAAGCTCCACCCATATTAAGTGTGCTGACAGGAACTGATATCAGCTGTTTTGGCAAGGATGATGGAATTATCTCCATCTCCTCATCCAATGGAATTGCTCCCTACGAATATTCCATGATAGGTCTGGCTGGTCCTTATCAATCGGCCGGCACCTTCTCCCCGCTTGTGCCCGGGCCGCATACCGTATGGACACGCGATGCCAACCTCTGCGTGGTATCCGATACCATCACCCTCAACGAACCAGAGGAGATCGTGGTGCTGGGAGAAACGCTGAGTGGTGAGAACCTGTGTTTCGGAGATGCCTCTGCACAGATTTCAATTGATCTGGTGTCAGGAGGAGTTCCTCCGTATGCCTACTCCATCGATGGGGGAATAAACTTTTCTGCAAGCTCTGTATTTACCAACCTGCCTGCGGGGAACTACCAAACGGTTGTCAGGGATGTGAATGATTGCCGGGGATCGGGTCAGCTACATGTGGTTATTGAACCCTCAGAGCTTCAGATTGGATCCTACTCCCAGGTGGATGTAAGCACATGTTTTAATTCTCTGGAAGGCGAAATAAGAATTGGCGGTGCAGGTGGAACCCCACCCTACAGTTATACGCTGAATGGTTCTGTTACCAACCAGACCGGTATTTTCCTAAACCTGCCCGGAGGTTCACATCTGATAAACATAGAAGACCTTAATGGATGTTCGATTGATACTTCGGTGATCATTCTCACTCCCGCACCCATTATAGTGGATAATATCACAATCTCTGGTGTGACTGGTTGCTTTGGAGATACCAATGGTGCCATAACGGTTACTGGTTCCGGAGGAGGTGGCCCCATTACCTACTCTATCAATGGAGTAGACTACCAGGCAACCGGTGATTTTGGCCTATTGGCAGCAGGAAACTATACCCTTTACCTTACCGATGGCAGCTGTACCCTCGATACCTCGGTGGTGGTTTCACAACCCGATCCCATTACCCTGGCCTCGGGTCTGGCCATACCCATTACCTGTGCAGGAGCCAATAATGGTCGCATAGAGGTCCTGGGTGCTGGCGGAACGCCTCCACTGAGCTATACACTGAATCCGGGATCCATTGTAAACAATACAGGTGTATTCAGCAATCTAGGGCCTGGAAGCTATACGGTAGATATTGATGATAGCGAGGGATGTGTGGGTGTAGATACCAGTCTTACCCTGACAGATCCTCCACTGTTTGTGCTCAACTCTGTCAACAGCAGAGACATCAGTTGCTATGAAGCAGCAGATGGCACCATCATTTCCAGTGTGTCCGGTGGTGTTCCGCCCTACCAGTATTCTGTGGATAACCAGGCAAGCTGGAGCAGCGACAGCATACAGGATGACTTGGGTCCGGGGACCTATGAAGTCTATATCCGCGATGCCAACCTCTGTACCCTGCCGGGTGGATCATTTACAATGACTGATCCTGCGGCCATCACTGCCAAGGTGACCATTACCGATATCACATCCTGTCCGGGCGAGAGCTCAGGTATTATAGAAGTAGAAGGAGCCGGCGGAACCGGTGCTCTGGCTTACTCCCTGGATGACATTGATTATCAAACCTCAGGCACCTTTATCAACCTGGCGGCAGGAGAATACACGGTTTTCATTCAGGATGCAACAGGCTGCTATTATACGGAAACAGCCACTGTCAATGAACCCGATCCTCTCACAGCCACCATTACTAAAACCGATGCCATCTATGGTCAACTTGGTTCCATAGCCATTAGTGAATCCTCGGGAGGGACGCCCCCCTATGAATACTCCATTAACGGGGATGCCGGTCCGTTTACTACAGATACCATTTACACCGATCTCGAAGCGGGGACCTACCGTGTGATCATGAGAGACCTGAATGGTTGTCCCTATGAGCAGATGATTGAAATTCTTGATGTGCCCCCGCTTGATGTGGCTGTTAATTTCACCGATGTTACCTGCTTTGGAGAAAACAATGGCTCCATTCTGTTTGTTCCCCAAAATGCCGAAGGTGATGTTACTTATTCCATCGACAGCGGAATGAATTTCGTACCCGATCCCCTCTTCGAAAATCTACCCGGAAATACCACCTATTACCTGGTGGCATTGGATGCGGTTGGAAAGCTGTTTACGGGTATGGTAAGCATTTTTGAACCCTCCGAACTGATGATAAGTCCGGTCATCACTCCTGCCCAGTGCAATGCCTTTAGTGAAACCGGCGCCATCGATGTAACAGTCACAGGAGGTACAGGGCCCTATACCTATCTCTGGTCCGATGGCAGCACAGAAGAGGACCGGATTAATATGGGAGCAGGAGATTATTCCCTTGTGACCACCGACAACAACGGTTGTTTCCAAAACACGTCCATGAACGTTTCAAGCGAGGTTCCGGTATTTGCCTATGCGGGTGAGGATACCACCATTTGCCATGGCGAATCCATACAATTGAATGGGCAGGGAGAGGGAGGTAATATTGCCACATGGGACCCATCACCCTTCCTTAGCGAAACAGATGTGGCCGATCCGGTAACTCTGGGGATTACAGAGAACACCACATTTGTATTGACAATTACAGAAGATGTCAGTATATATGGTTGTTACAACAAAGACACCGTCTCTGTATCTCTCTTCTCACAAACAGATCTTACCGTTACGGAAGATACCTTTGTCATATTGGGTACATCGGTTCAACTGGATGCGGTGGGTGGACCTTTTACTGCATACAGGTGGGAACCAGCCATCGGATTGAACAGTACCACCATCCCCAATCCCATTGCAACTCCTCCTGAAACGATCCGCTACTATGTATTTGCGACCAGCGAGAGTGGTTGTGTGGTGGTCGATTCGGTCAACATCGAAGTAATAGAGGACCTGAGGGCGTACAATGCCTTTTCACCCAACGGGGATGGAATTAATGACTATTTCGAAATAGAACACTCTGAAAGATTCCCTGCGATGCAGGTAGAGATTTATAACCGATGGGGCAGTCTGCTCTACTCCTCCATTGGATACGACAGTGGTAAAAACTGGGATGGCAATTATAAGGGGAAAGAGGCTCCTGTGGGTACTTACTATTATGTGATTATTCCATACAGCGGGGCAAAACCCATAACAGGGAATGTAACGATAATCAGGTAGCATGAAGAAAGTTTTATACATAATCATACTAGCTATTGTCACTGGATTTACCGGGGTCCGGGCCCAGCAAATGCCCCAGTATACCCAGTATATGTTTAACGATTTTCTAATAAACCCAGCCATTGCAGGAGTAGATAACTTTTACCAGATACGGACCAATCACCGCTTTCAGTGGGTGGGACTAATGGACCCGCCGGTGACAAACTCTCTGGCCTTTTATGGTCCCCATGCAAAACTCCCAATGGGATATGGTGCCTATATTTATAACGATGTGACCGGCCCAACCAGCCGGACAGGACTTACAGGCTCATATGCTTATAACATTGCCATTACAGACGATATACGTCTCTCCATGGGACTCTCCGCAAGCATCATGCAATACCGGATTGATGGTACACAGCTGAATCCAAGAGACGTGTCCGATCCGGCAATACTACAGGTGGTGAGTACCTCCTATCTTCCGGATGTGGGAATCGGTGGCTACCTGTATGCCGATGAATTCTATGTGGGGCTTTCTCTGGCTCAGCTTCTTAACAATAATCTGAAGGTCTTTGACAACAGGAATGGCTTAAATCGTTTGAAAACCCACTTCAATCTGGTGGGGGCTTACCGCTTTCAGATCAATGATGTGTGGATGTTTGAACCCTCCATAATGATCAAGGGAACAGTTCCAAGGGAGTGGTCATTTGATCTGACCGCAAGAGCCGAGTGGAATAAGACCTTCTGGGGAGCATTGGCTTACAGGGCTCAGGAATCGGTGGGAGTTCTTATAGGTTACCGATATGAAGAGCAGTTGTTATTTGGATATTCCTATGACATTGGGATCTCAACGCTTCGAAAATATAACACCGGAACGCACGAAATCATGATTGGTTATCGTTTTAATGATATCAAATAATGCATATGCGTCTCAGGTTATTAGGAATACTTGCATTTATATCTTTTCTCCTTTTTACGGCTTGTAACAAAAATGAACAGATCAGTGGAAAGGCTTTTATGGAGCGTGATGTGCTGGTAGATGTGCTGGTAGATATACACCTGATTGACGGGGTAACAAACGATCGTAAATTTCATCGCAGGTACGATGCAGACAGTATAGACCTCCTGAGTCCCATCCTCGAAAAACATCATGTTTCACGTACGATGTTTGATACCACCATGGCAACCTACAGCAGGCATCCAGACCTGTTTGACCAGGTTTATGCCGATGTGCTTATTAAATTAAATGTGATGCTGGACAAGAATGATAAAGAGGAGAAGGAGCTTAGTACACCAGAAGAGTAATCAGTACCACCCCAAAACCCACCAGGTAGCCCGCATATACCTCAGCTGAATGGCAAACACCCAAAGCAAGTCTTGAACTGGCGGTTACACCCCCTGCCAAAACTGCAATCATAAGCATTCCCTGAAGTGGCGTCTCGTAAAGAAAGATCAGTGCGATGATCAATCCGGCCACCCCTCCCAAAGCTGCTGTATGCAGACTAATCTTGAACCAGATACCCAGAAGAATAACCACAGAAAGCGTTATGGCAGAAGCTAGCACATAGGAGTGAATTACCCTGCTCAGAGGAAGACGGACGAAATAGACAAAGGTGATTATATAGAGAATCAGGATGATTACCTGGGAGATGAGCCGTTCCTCCCTGGAGCCATTTTGTATACTGGTAATCAGGTTGCGGTAATAAAGAATAGGCATCATCATCAAAGGAAAGAAAAGCGTTCCCAATGCCATAACAAAAAGAATGGCCCGTTTTGCGGCAGGATCCAACAAAGAAATGTAGGTTCCTGAGTTTAACAGCAGCAAGAGTCCCAGGGTGGGCATGAGCATGGGATGAAACAGGATTGATACAACAGGGGCAATCTTTTTCATCTCCGGGGATTATAGTTCTTTTCGTAAGCGGGCCACGGGTAGCCCCAACTGCTCCCTGTACTTTGCCACCGTTCTTCTGGCAATGTGATAGCCCTTCTCATTAAGGATGGCCGACAGCCGATCATCTGTAAGTGGTTTTCTTTTATCTTCATTTTCAATGCAGCCCTGAAGGATCTTCTTAATCTCTCGGGTCGACACCTCTTCGCCACTCTCGGTTTGCATTCCCTCCGAGAAGAAATACTTCAAAGGATAGATACCAAAATGAGTTTGGATATACTTGCTGTTGACCACTCGTGATATGGTGGAAATATCCAGATCTGTTTTATCGGCAATGTCTTTCAATATCATGGGACGCATCCTGGTCTCATCTCCCTCATAGAAATAGCGCTCCTGATATTCGAGGATGGCATTCATGGTAAGCAACATGGTGTTTTGTCGCTGCCTGATGGCATCTATGAACCACTTGGCCGAATCAAGTTTCTGCTTCACAAAGGTGATGGCATCCTTTTCATCCTTGCTGGCTGAAGCTTTGTTGGCACTATAGCTTTCGAACATATCCGAATATGTTCTGCTCAACCTTAATTCGGGAACATTATTTGAATTGAGATAGAGCTGCAGAACGCCTTCGTTCTCCTCCAGGATAAAATCAGGCACAATGTGGTGAAAGGACTTGATCTGAGAATCGCCCATGGCCCCTCCAGGTTTGGGATTGAGCCTAAGAATCTCTTCCAGTGCTGCCTTTAACTCATCCTCCTGTATATTGAGCCTTTGGATGATCTTCTCGTAATGCTTATTTGTAAACTCTTCAAAATGATTCTTAAGGATCTTATGGGCCAATTGAGTTACCGGGTTTTCAAGATCTTTTCTCTCGATCTGTAGCAGGAGGCATTCCTGAAGATTCCTGGCACCTACTCCGGCCGGATCAAACTCCTGGATAAGCATTAGTACGGCGTGTAGCGCTTCATAGGAGACTTCCAGGCCCGTGGAAAAGGCCAGGTCATCCGCTATGGCCTCCAACTCCCGTCGGAGGTATCCATCATCATCAATATTCCCAAGAACATATTCAGCCAAAATCTCTTCCTCGTCGGTAAGCTTCCTTAAGCCAAGTTGGCTTTTCATTTGCTCCCTGAAAGAACTTCCCAATGAAAAGGGAATCTCTTCTCGCTTATCATCGGCGGAATAGTTCTGAGCATTGAATCGATAACTGGGGATTTCATCATCCTGCATATAATCCTCAAGGGAGAACTCCTCCTGTTGATCGCCAGCCTGTTCCTCCTTAGCCTCCTCCTGTTCTGCATAGGGCTCTTCATTACCCTCTTCCAAAACAGGATTCTCCTCAAGTTCCTTTTTTATTCTTTGCTCCAGCTGTATGGCCGGGATCTCAAGCAACTTGATCATCTGGATCTGTTGCGGAGACAGTTTTTGAAGCAGTTTTTGCTGAAGCCTCTGTTTAAGCATGGGTTATTTTCTAAAAATCTGCACTTTTTGGTGTACGTGGAAAAGGTATTACATCTCTGATATTACTCATACCTGTAATAAACATAATTAATCTCTCAAATCCCAATCCAAATCCACTATGTTCTACAGTTCCAAATTTACGAGTTTCCAGGTACCACCACAATTCATCTTCAGGAATATTCATCTCTCTCATCCTGTTTTGCAACTTCTCCAGATTCTCCTCTCTTTGCGAACCCCCTATGATTTCACCGATTTGCGGGAAAAGCACGTCCATGGCCCTTACGGTTTTGCCATCATCATTCTGTTTCATATAGAATGATTTAATAACTCCCGGATAATCAGTCAGAATCACAGGGCGTTTAAAATGCTCCTCCACCAGGTATCTTTCATGCTCCGATTGAAGGTCCAATCCCCACTCCACCGGAAACTCAAACTTTTTATCTGCCTTTATCAATATTTCTACAGCTTCGGAATAGCTCCTTCTTTCGAAAGGTTGCTCCAATACAAACTTAAGTCTTTCAAGCAATCCTTTATCAACCATTTTATTAAGAAATTCCAGATCGTCCTGACAATGTTCCAGTGTGTATTTGATCAGGTATTTCAAAAAGTCTTCTGCCAGGTCCATGTTGTCGTGAATGTCATAAAATGCCATCTCTGGTTCGATCATCCAGAATTCGGCCACATGCCTGGGTGTATTAGAGTTTTCAGCCCGAAATGTGGGTCCGAAGGTGTAAATGGATGAAAGCGCCAGTGCCCCCAGTTCTCCCTCGAGTTGACCTGATACGGTAAGGTTGGTGGGGCGGCCAAAAAAGTCCTGGGTATAATCAACCTCTCCATCCTCATTTTTGGGTGCTCCATCTGGCTCAAGGGTGGTTACCCGAAACATGGCACCGGCTCCCTCTGCATCAGAGGCTGTGATAATGGGTGTGTGCAGGTAAAAGAATCCTTTGTCGTTATAGTATTTATGAATGGCAAATGCCAGGGCATGCCTAATCCTGAATACTGCTCCAAATGTATTGGTCCTGAACCTGAGGTGTGCTATTTCCCTGAGAAATTCAAAAGAATGCCCCTTCTTCTGTAAGGGATAAACTTCAGGATCGGAATCACCCAGGATTTCAATAGCCGAGGCCTGGATTTCCACACTCTGCCCTTTTCCCATGGACTCTACCAACTTCCCAATCACACTTATACTGGAACCGGTTGTTACCCTCTTCATCTCTTTCTCAGGAAAAGATTGAAGATCGGCTACCACCTGAATGCTATGTATAATGGTTCCGTCATTCACCGCAATAAATGCTACCTGGTTATTTCCTCTCCGGGTTCTTACCCAGCCCTTCAACAAAACTTCACTGTTAATTTCCGGCGCGGCAAACAACTCTTTAACTGTCGATCTCTTCATGTGTTATATTTTAATCAAGCTACAAAAGTACAATTTTATCAAATTCCCATCGTTAAGTTTATAATCTAAAAAGATTCGGTTAATTTTACCAGAAGATCAAAAACAAAAACCATGGAGCAAGAGAGGAAGTCCATCATGGTTACCTGGGATTTTTCAGAGGTATCATACAATGCACTCAAGCATGCCATAAAAATGGCAAATATTCTGAAATACCAAATCCTGTTGTTCCACATTGTAGCGGATCAGGCAGAGGAGGAAGATGCCCGGAAAAAGATGGAGGTTGAGGTTGAGAAGATAAAGAAGGATTTCGGTGAGGAGGTGGGCTTTTCAGTAGTTCATGGCAAAATCTTCAAGGAGATTTCCGACTACGCTTCCAATGAGAAGAACAATGTGCATCTCGTGGTTATGGGTACACATGGCATGAAAGGAAGCCAGAAGCTTTTTGGAAGTTGGGCCCTGAAGGTGCTTGCAGGATCGGCTGTGCCTTTTATTGTGATTCAGGACGAACCCAGAGAAAAAGAGCGATTTAATGACATTGTCTTTCCCATCGACTTCAAATCTGAAAACAAAGAGAAACTGCAATGGGCCATATTTTTGGGCAAATACCTGAACTCAAAGATTCATCTCTATAAATCTCCATCCATTGACAAGGCCCTGCAGAAGAAAGTGAACGTTAACCTGAACTTCGCCATTCGCTTTCTGATTCAGAATAACATTGAATACGAAATTCATACGGCCTCAAAACCGGGTACAGGAACCTTTCAGAAAGAACTCCTGGCATTTTCCCAGAAAATCAAAGCAGACCTGATTCTGATCACCACCACCAAGCATATAACAAAAGCGGACTACATTTTTGGAGCAAGGGAGCAGTATCTTCTCTCCAATAGTGAGAAGATCCCAATCATGTGCGTAAATCCCAAATCCAACTTTGCCACAGTGGGACAGTTTATGTACGGCTAACCACTATCCACTATCCACTATCCACTATCCACTATCCACTAACCCCTAACTATTAACTTCCTCCCATGTCCATTTCTGTAAAGGGTATTACAAAAAGATATGGTTCTCAACTGGCGGTAAATGATGTTAGTTTCGAGATTCCAGGTGGCGAGATTGTCGGTTTCATAGGTCCCAATGGTGCTGGAAAATCTACCACCATGAAAATCATTACCGGGACACTTTCGCCGGATAAGGGATCGGTTCTTATCAAGGAATTACCTGCCCTGGAACACCAGAATGAGATTCGAAGAATGATTGGTTATCTTCCAGAACACAATCCCCTCTATCTGGAGATGTACATCCGTGAATACCTTCAGTATGTGGCCGGCCTTTATGAGTTAAAAGGGAAAAGTAGAACCGGAGCGAAGCGGAGCTCGCGAAGGCGAAGCCTGGCAAAGGGAAAAGTGGAGGATGTTATTGAAAAGACCGGACTGGGACCCGAAATAGGTAAAACCATCGGAAAGCTGTCAAAGGGATACAGGCAGCGGGTGGGGCTGGCCCAGGCCATGATACATGATCCGGATATCCTGATTCTGGACGAGCCCACCACCGGGTTGGATCCCAATCAAATTGCAGAGATTCGCAATTTGATCTCCAACATTGGAAGAGAAAAAACAGTGCTTCTGTCCACCCATATCCTTCAGGAAGTGGAGGCCATTTGCGATAGGGTGATCATCATCGACCATGGTCGAATTGTAGCTGATGAGCGTGCTGAAAATTTAACAACTGCCCGTTCAGGGCAGGTACAAACCATTTATGTTGAAATTGAAGGGAACGCTGACCCTGCGGTTTGGAAGGAGCTGGCTTTTATTACAAATATCAAAACCATCGGGGGCAAACAGTTTTTGCTGGAGACCCGTGAATCGCGGGATATTCGCGGCGAAATATTCAATTTTGCTGTCAATCAAGGGCTTACCATACTTTCCCTTTCTCTGAGAAAAAAGAACCTCGAAGAGGTCTTTCGAGAAATCACAAACGGATAACTATCTGATTATTATTTGAATATGTAGCAAACAAATTGGCATTGTATTTGTTTACATTATTCATATATTTACCGATTCAATTTTTTAACCAAATGTTACCCTATGAAATTAAGAGCATTAGCAATTTTTGGAGGCATACTGCTGGCAGCTACCCTTTCTGCCCAAACCCTCACAGATGTGATCAATGAGTTTAATACTGGCGTAGAAAAACTCAATAATCAGGAATATGAAGTCTCAGTCGAGCATTTCAACCGGGTTATTTCCATGGCTGGAACCGTTGGTGATGAAGCCAATGATATGAAGCAGAAGGCAGAAGCTCAGATTCCATCAGCTTACTACAGGCAGGCTACCGTTTTCATGAAACGGAAGCAATACGACAATGCCATTCCCTACCTTGAACTAACCGTTCAATCTGCCACAGAGTATAATAACAATGAAGAGATCAAGGGCAAAGCGGCCAAATATTTACCGCAGCTTTATGTAAGAGAAGGAAACCAGTCATGGAAGAACAAAAACTTCGATCAGGCTCATTCCTACTTTGACAAAGCACTTGCTTTAGATCCAGACCTTTACCAGGCTCACCAAGGGAAAGGAATGGTATTCATGGACCAGGATGAAACAGATGCCATGTTGGGTGAATTTGCCATGGCTAAGGAGGGTGCAACAGCTAAAGGCGACACCAAAACCGTTTCCAAGGTCAATGATGTCATAGACTCTTATTACAACAAGTTTATCACCGAGGAGTTGGAGATGGTCGATCCTGAAGATAACGACTATACCTATGTGGTTGAAGCCTGCGAGAATGCACTGGGAGCCAATCCTGAAAATCCCAGAGCGCTCTATCACCTTGCTCTGGTTGCTAACAAGAAATCTGAAAGTGACAAGGCCATTGAGTTTGCCAAGCAAGCCTTGCAATATGAAAAGGAAGCCATATGGATATCAGCCATCAACTTTGAATTAGGTACTGCCTATCAGGATGCAGACGAGCTGGACAATGCATGCGACGTACTTCAAAAAGTAGTGGACGAACCTTTCCTGACCAGGGCAGAAAAGAAGATCGCAAATATTGGATGTAATTAGCCGAGAAGTCCTATCCTCATATAACAAAGCAGCGTTAAATGCGCTGCTTTTTTTTGTCCCCTTATCGAAAATTACTTCCTTTGCCACATCATAGTGGAGAGATTTGACTGATTGCAACCACGAAAAAAAAATGCTAAACCAGATTTTTCTTCAAAGATCAGTCATCCCCTCCCGGTTTAAATCTTGATTAATAGAAATATTATGGCATATCTATTTACTTCAGAATCCGTTTCAGAGGGCCATCCCGATAAAGTGGCCGACCAGATTTCAGATGCATTGCTGGATGAATTTCTTGCTTTTGATCCGCAATCAAAAGTGGCATGTGAAACCCTTGTAACCACCGGACAGGTAGTTCTGGCCGGGGAAGTACGCACTTCCACCTATATCGATGTTCAGAAAGTGGCCAGGGAAGTGATCTTTAATATTGGCTACACACAAAGTGCCTACCAGTTTGAGTATAACTCCTGTGGAGTCATAAACCTGATCCATGAGCAGAGTCAGGATATCAACAGGGGAGTGGACAGGGAAGACCCCATGGAACAGGGAGCCGGAGACCAGGGAATGATGTTTGGCTATGCCACCAGCGAAACGGATAACTACATGCCACTTCCTCTGGATCTAAGTCACCGTTTGCTTATTGAACTGGCGGTACTGCGAAGAGAGCATAAAGAGATGACCTACCTGAGACCCGACTCAAAGTCGCAGGTTACCATAGAATATTCAGATGATGACAAACCCATAAGGGTGCATACCATCGTCATCTCCACACAACACGACGAGTTTGACAGCGACGACACAAGGATGCTTACAAAAATTCGTGAAGATGTGAAGAACATATTGATCCCCAGGGTAGTAAAACATTTGCCACAAAGGCTTCAGGACCTGTTTGATGATGAATTTATCCTCCATGTAAATCCCACCGGGAAATTTGTGATCGGGGGTCCTCATGGCGATACGGGTTTAACAGGTAGAAAAATCATTGTAGATACTTATGGGGGAAAAGGGGCCCATGGGGGCGGTGCTTTTTCTGGAAAAGATCCTTCTAAAGTGGACCGATCGGCAGCCTACGCTGCACGACACATTGCAAAGAATATTGTGGCAGCCGGTGTGGCAGATGAGGTCCTTGTTCAGCTTTCTTATGCCATCGGTGTAGTAAAACCCATTGGCGTGTTTGTGAATACCTTCGGAAAATCGAATGTGGATCTTTCAGATGGTGAGATAGCCAGGAAAATTGAATCTCTCTATGACCTGAGGCCAGCGGCCATCGAACAGAAACTTAAACTCAGGAATCCTATTTACACCGAGACTGCCTCTTACGGACATATGGGTCGCAGCCCTCAAACCATTACCAAAACCTTCAAATCCCAGTACTGGGATGACCATGTGATTGAAGTGGAGCTGTTTACATGGGAGAAACTTGATTTTGTCGATACATTTAAGAAAGCTTTTGGGCTTTCTTAAATATATCTCCAGTAGCTAGTGCTCAGTGGTTAGTACTCAGTAAAACTAACCAATAACCATTAACCATTAACTTTCTTATGTTTTCAGGGATTGTAGAAGAGGCCGCCAAGGTGGTCCGTTTGGAAAAGGAGCAGGAAAACCTGCACATCACCATGCATTGTTCATTCACAGATGAGCTGAAAATAGATCAGAGTATTTCTCACAATGGGGTATGCCTAACTGTGGTAGATATCACAGAAGATAACTACACCGTAACTGCCATTAAAGAGACCCTGATGAAATCAAACCTGGGGCTCCTGGAACTGGGTGATAAGGTCAATTTGGAACGAAGCACCCGACTCGATTCGCGCCTGGATGGTCACATGGTTCAGGGGCATGTGGATCTGACTGCCATCTGTACCGAAGTAACAGAAGCAGAGGGAAGCTGGTATTATACCTTTGAATTTGAACCCAGCGGTGAGGAGCATATCACGGTGGAAAAAGGATCTGTGTCGGTTAATGGGGTGAGCCTCACTGTGGTAAATTCCCAGGAACGCTCCTTCCAGGTCGCCATTATCCCATTCACCTACGAGCTGACCAATTTTCACCAGTTTAAAGTGGGAACGGTGGTCAACCTCGAATTTGATATCATTGGAAAGTACATCGCCCGGATCCTGAAGGCGCAGCAGGGAAAATAAGATTCATTTTATGTTTTACATTACTCCCTCACCACCCGGTGGAGGCATAGGGAATGTTATCTTTAATCCTCAAACTCAAAAAACATGCAGAACATCCTTATCCTCGGGGCAGGACTCTCTTCCACCACTCTTATAAAATATCTTCTTGATCATTCAGAAAAGCGGTGGACTGTCCGGATAGGTGATATTAAACTGGAGAGTGCTCAAGAAAAAATTCATAAGCATCCCAACGGGGAGGCATTTGCATTTGACGTTCACAATGTGAACCAGCGCACTAAAGAGATCCGTAAAGCCCATATTGTAATCAGCCTGCTGCCTGCCCGGATGCACCACCTTGTGGCCGAAACCTGTGTGGAGGTCGGAAGAAATATGGTTACAGCCTCCTACCTTTCCCCTGCCATCAAAGCCCTTGATAAAGCCGCAAAGGATAAGGACATTATTCTGATGAATGAATGTGGCGTGGATCCGGGACTTGACCATATGTCGGCCATGAAAATCATCGGAGAAATCAAGGAGATGGGGGGCCATCTTATCGCTTTTGAATCAAGCACAGGGGGATTGGTAGCTCCCGGATTTGAAAACAATCCCTGGCAGTATAAATTCACCTGGAATCCAAGAAATGTGGTGTTGGCAGGCAAAGAAGGAGCCCGATTTCTGCACAACGGCAAATTCAAGTACATTCCATACCACAAAGTATTTCGCCGCATTGAAACCATTCAGGTTCCCCAATTGGGGGCCTTTGAGGTATATGGCAACCGGGATTCTCTCACCTACAGGGAAACCTATGGCCTTCACAACCTGAATACCATGTTCAGGGGAACCATTCGCAGACCAGGGTATTGCGAAGCGTGGGATATTTTCGTTCAGCTGGGAGCCACCGATGACAGCTATTTAATGGAGGACACTGAAAATATGACCTACCGGGAATTTATCAATAGCTTTATGGCTTATGAAACCGAAATTCCTGTGGATGTAAAACTGGCCCGATACCTGAAATTCGAAAAAGACTCAAAAATGATGGATCGCTTAAGATGGCTGGGCATTTTTGATAACACCCGCATCGGTGTTGCTGGCTTAACTCCAGCCAAAATCCTGCAAAAGATACTGGAAGAGAAATGGCGATTGGACTCTGGGGACAAGGATATGATTGTCATGCAGCACCAGTTCGACTTTGCGAAGGATGGAGTGGAGAAGAAGAAGTTTTCCACCCTGGTCTATGTAGGAGGGGAGCAGGGGCACACAGCCATGTCAGAAACGGTGGGATTGCCACTGGCCATGGTGGCGCGACGCATCCTTGAGGGCAAATATAAACAGAAGGGAGTGCGTTTGCCCATCGAACCCGACATCTACAACCCGGTTCTGAAGGAACTTGAAGCCTATGGGATCCGGTTTGTGGAAGAGGAGTTTGAATCAAAACAAAGCTGATGGGCCTCAACCTGGAAGAGTTGCGTGACTTTTTGGATGAAAAGGCGGATCAATATAACCACCCTCAATTTATCGGGTCAGATCCCATTCAGATCCCACACCGCTTTTCTGAAAAAGAGGACATAGAGATTGCCGGTTTTCTCACAGCCACCATTTCATGGGGAAATCGCAATTCCATCCTCAAAAGTGCCGAAAGGATGATGGGGCTGCTGGGAGAATCTCCTTATGATTTTGTCATGAGCCACAGTGAGCGTCAGCTTGGGAAAATTGATGGATCCCTACATCGTACCTTCAATTCTACGGATCTCCTCTTTTTTATCAAGGCCCTGCAGTTTCTTTACCAGCAAAGGGGCGGACTTGAAGGAATCTTCAACAGATACCAGACTCCCCAATCCCTGCAGCCGGCTATACACCACCTTAAACAAGAATTCTTCTCTATCCCGCACCCTCTTCGAACCTGCAAGCATCTGCCCGATCCTTTCAAAGGATCCGCGGCAAAGAGGATCAACATGTACCTGAGGTGGATGATTCGCAAGGATAATCGGGGTGTGGACTTCGGCATATGGAAAGACATTTCACCCTCTGTACTCTCTTGTCCTCTGGATCTGCACACTGGGAATGTGGCCCGAAAGCTCGGTCTTATTGATCGCAAACAAAACGACTCAAAAACAGTGGCCCAATTGGATGAAAGATTGCGGCAGCTTAATCCCATCGACCCGGTCAAATACGATTTTGCACTATTCGGTCTGGGGATATTCGAAAAATTCTAACTCCCAATGAGGGGTCATCAGGATTCAATGCGGCCATCTTTCATGGTGATGATCCGGTCGGCCATACCTGCCAGTTCCCTGTCGTGTGTTACAATCACCAGGGTCTTTTGAAACTGGTCCCTCAATGTGATAAACAACTTATGAAGCTCCTGCTTGTTTTCCGTATCCAGATTTCCCGAGGGCTCATCCGCCAGAATCACTTCAGGATCATTGATCAGCGAACGGGCCACAGCCACACGTTGTTGCTCGCCTCCCGACAATTCTGAGGGCTTATGATCCAGCCGATTGAGCAATCCAAGAAACTCGAGCAGTTCTCTGGCCTTCTCTTCCACCTCTTTCCTGGGTCTGTTGGCAATAAAACCAGGGATGCAGACATTCTCAAGGGCGTTAAATTCAGGCAAAAGCTGGTGAAACTGGAATACAAAACCTATGTGCTGATTCCTGAACCGGGCCAATTTGTTACTTGTCAACTGATCGGTGCGGATTCCATTGATAGTTACCGTACCCTGATCCTGATTGCTGAGGGTTCCAATAATCTGAAGCAGTGTGGTTTTTCCTGCACCAGAAGCTCCCACAATGGAAACCACCTCCCCTGCTTTCACATCAAGTTGAATTCCTTTCAACACCTGAAGGTTTCCAAAGGATTTGGTTATTTGCTCGGCCTGAATCATTCTCTTTTAAAATAATAAGTAAATATACAACAGATAGATCATAATCATAAAAGTCCCTTCCCAGCGGGTAATCCGCGAGCGTGAAGCCGGCAACATCAGCAGTAGCAGCAACAGGGAGATCCCAAGCATCCATGGAATATCGAAGTGGGAAATTTCTGCATTCACTTTAATGGGACTGATAAGACTGGTGATGCCCAACACAGATAAGACATTCATAATGTTGGAACCTATGATATTGCCCACAGAGATATCGGTCTCCTTTTTTAAAGCGGCAATGACACTGGTAGCTACTTCCGGTATACTTGTACCTACAGCTACCATGGTTACAGAAATAACCCTTTGTGATATACCAAATTCTTCAGCAATAATGGCCACATTAGTCACCAGCAAATCTGCACCAAAGGCAAGACCAACACATGACACAAGGAAAATGACCCCTGCCACCCACCATTTCATGGTGGATTTTGTCTCCTCTATATCTACAGTCCGCTTAGCGCCCCTGGCTTTAATTACTGCAAATGCAATGTAAGCAATCAGTAGGCCTAAGAAAATAATCCCCTCTGTTCTTGAAAGCCATCCATTTAAGGTGAAGACAAAGAGCAGAATGGAGACAAACATCATGATGGGCCAGTCCTGTCTTACAGAAGAAGCTGGTACAGGGATGGGGAAAATCAGGGCCGTGATGGCCAATACCAGAAGGATATTGGATATGTTACTTCCCACCACGTTGCCAATGGCAATTTCGGAATATCCAGCAAGGGCAGCCTGTATGCTCACCAGAAGCTCGGGTGCAGAAGTTCCAAAAGCAACCACAGTCAATCCGATGATCATCCTCGGAATACGCAGCCTCTTGGAAATAACCACACTGCTATCCACCAGGAACTTGCCGCTAATAAAAAGCAGAAGCAGTCCGCCAAGCAATAAGAGGTAAACGTTTACCATGGGTACATGGGCTGGAGCTAGTTAACGTCCAGGTTTTTCTTCACACCCTTCACAATCTCATCTGCATCTTTGGTGAGGTTCTTCTTAATCAAATTGGCATCTTTGGTAAGATTCTTCTTGATATCTTTAATGTCTTCCATCACCTCAGGGGTGCTTTCTTCAAACTCCCTTTTGATATCATCGGTAGCTCGTTTAAACTCCTTCATTCCTTTGCCAAATGTCCTGGCCATCTTAGGAATCTCCTTAGAACCAAACAATAACAATACGATCAATAAAGCAAATATTATTTCCTGCCCGCTGATAAATAATAAAATCCCAAACATCCTTGCTTTAATTTGTACAAAGATAGCAATTTCAGGATATTTCATTCGGTGCTGCACCGTATACTTCGTATCCGCTAAGGCACCTCATGAAGCATCCTTCCATCTGATAGAGGCAATTCGCCAAACAAGCTTCCAAAATAGCTTAAAAAGAAGAAGGCCACCCTGGAAATTAATCTGAATGGCCCTGGACGTAACTGGAAAAAAATGTTTTACCCCAGATGGGGTGCTCCTAGTGGGTCATCATCTGCAGCATATAGTTCCCCTCTGCAAAAGTAGCTTTTACTTCATAATTCCAGGTTCCGATGTATTTATCCTTGCTTTCCTCCCCTTCTTTCAGAGTGAGTGACTGACTGTACGAAATTTCTGCGGCCGAATTGATGGTCAGATTCTTAAACTCTTTTCCATTGGGGTATTTCACGATAATTTGAATTTCACCTGATTTCACTTTGCCATTGATCATGACCCTGAAATTATGGGTTTCTTCGCTTACATCAAATCCTCCCTTTGAACTATTGGAGTTCCCATCGAAACTGTTCCGGAGGGTTAGCTGGGACTGGTTGGTCTGATCTCCGGAGAATATATAGACATCCTCAGGGCTCGACCCGGATGAACGCACGTAGGTTCTTGTGGAGGCCCTTGCTGCTCTTTCGGCAGAGCGGGCCTGATCCGCATAGATGATCTCCATCTGTCTCATTTTCTGCTCCTGCTGCTCGAGCATCTCTTTCTTTGCCTTCATCTCATTTTCCATGATGGCCCGCTGTTCTGCTTTCTCATCTTCCTCCTTGCTCTGGGCCATCAACATGGCGCCCGACAACAGGAATATGCCTGCAAGGGTCAATGTTTTGTATATCCTATTTGTTTTCATGCGTGTAGGTTTTTCTGTGTATGGCATCTTTTACAAAAATAGGCGACCTGGCCGTGCAGAATGGTTAATGGAGTGTTAATGACAGGTTAACGGAGAAAGAAAGGTATTATCTTAGCTTCTGAACAGATACCCATGAAGAGCCGATTTTTAATAGGACTTTCTGCCATTGCACTCCTGGTGCTTATCGTGGTACAGTATATTTTTATCACAGATACCTATAGAACCAAGCAGAAACAGTTCGATTCCTGGTATGGAAATCTGGTGAAAGATGGGATGAGAAAATTCAACAGTCAGGATTTCAATTTTGATTTCGATTCGGTCCTCTTCCTCCTGGATAACTTGGCGGTGGAATACCAGTTTTCTACAACTGACTCGTTGATCTCCACCCCAGGAGAGGCATTTTACAGGATTTTGGATCAATACAGGGAGCCCGAAGTATTTCTCAGAGACTATATCCACAAGGCAGGTGAAGATCCTGACTTTACTTTCCATTATCAGTTGAATGAATTATTCCTGCTGGATCTGGGCTATGAGCAAAAGGTCTACCCCGACACCGTAATCTTATCCAGGGTTCCCAAAGGAGCCCTGCAGGCAGGATCATTTACCAATGAGCGCAACTTCTTTAGAATCTCTTACGAGGTTTACATCAACTTCACCAATCGTTCCCAGTTGATCCTTAAAGAAATGAGAATGATTCTGATCCTGGATTTGCTCACGCTGGTGCTGGTCTTTATTGTCTTCTATATGACCCTCAGAAATATGTTGAAGCAGAAACGCTTATCGGAGATGAAAACCGATTTCATTAACAACATGACCCATGAATTGAAAACCCCGCTGTCGACTATTTCTGTGGCATCCAGTTCGCTGGGAAACCCCACCATCATGCAGCAACAGGATAAGGTGGAGGAATTGTCGGGATTGATCAAGCGACAGAACAGGCACCTCTCGGAACTCATCGACCGGATTCTGGACATCAACATTTGGGAAAAAGACCAGGTGAAACTAAAACCTGAATATGTGCCATTGGAGCTTTGGATCCGTGAGGTGGTGAATGCATTTCTCCTTAAAACGGGTAAGGACTCACCCGAAATCCGTCTGAATGTGAATCTAAATCATGAGACCCAACTGCTGGACGAAGTACATATGTCCACAGTGGTCAACAACCTGCTCACCAATGCGGTAAAATACGGAAACAAACCTTGTATCATCGAGGTGGAAGCATCTAACCTCAATGAAGGTCTGATCCTGGAGGTAAAGGACAATGGGCCAGGGATCAGGAAAGAAGATTTACGGCATATTTTTGAAAAATTCTTTAGAGGAGAGGAGTCCAAGGAGCGCGTGATAAAAGGGCTGGGGCTGGGACTCTATTATGTGAAACAGATTGTGGAGGCCCATGGGGGTACCATCACTGTTCAAAGTTTCCTGAAAAAAGGGACAAAGTTTACCATTCAAATTCCTACAGAAAATGGACTTACTACTGGTTGAAGACGACATAGATTTACAAAAAGTACTGGCTCAATACCTGGAGTTATCTGGCTTTCATGTGAATACCGCCAATCATGGCCAACATGGCCTTAAGGTTTTCAAAGAGCGTCACATCGATCTGTGCATTCTGGATGTGATGATGCCCGTAATGGATGGGTTCACACTTGCCAGTGAAATCCGGAAACTTGATTCCTCCATGCCCGTTGTGTTCCTCACGGCAAAAAATCAAAAAGAGGACCGTCTGAGAGGTTTAAAGATCGGTGCAGATGACTATATCACCAAACCCTTTGAGGCAGAAGAGCTGGTGCTCAGGCTGCACAATATCCTGAAAAGAGCAGGCAAGGAAAACCTTGAATCTGTCCAAATCGGTTGCCTGCATATTAAGTATGACGAACTTATCATTGAAGATGGACAAAATAGTTTTAACCTCACTCCGAGAGAATCGGAATTAATCAGGTACCTGGTGGAGCATCAAAACTCGGTAGTAAAAAGGGAGCAGATACTGGAGGAGCTCTGGGGACAGAATGACTATTTCCTGGGCCGCTCTATGGATGTATTTATCTCCCGCTTGCGAAAGTATCTTCAGGCCGAGCCATCCGTTTCTCTGGAAACAAAAAGAGGTGTGGGATTTATCTTAAAGATAAGCTCCCACACCCCGGTATAAGATTCTCAGGATTGCTCCCTATTTCCTTACCTGTCCTTTCAATACACGGATGGTTTCACCCTTTTTGATGGTGTCATAAACCACAGGTGTGGCTATGAACAGCGATGAGTAGGTACCCACCACAACACCCAGCAACAATGCAAATGTAAAGCCTCTGATTACATCTCCTCCAAAGACGAAGATAGACAGCAGTACAAAGAAGGTACTCAATGAGGTAGAGAATGTTCGACTCAGTGTACTGTTCAGGGCTGTATTAAAGATCTCCTTCCTTTCTCGTTTCTTCTGAAGTCCCACATACTCCCTGATGCGGTCAAACACAACCACCGTGTCGTTGATGGAGTAACCCACCACCGTAAGGATGGCTGCAATAAATGATTGATCAAGCTCAAGAGAGAATGGCATCACTCCATGAAGGAGTGAAAATAGTCCGATCACGATCAACACATCATGAACCAGGGCAGCCAGTGCGCCCAATCCAAACTGCCAGTTTCGGAACCGGGCCAGAATGTAAAGGAAAATAATCAGCAGCGAAGCAAAGATTACAAGCACTGCGGTTCGTTTTATATCATCCGCAATGGTCGGACCTACCTTATGTGAACTGATGATATACTCCTGCCCGTTCAAAAAATCATCGAGCGAAACATCATCACTCAGGTAGGGCTGGAGCCCTTCAAACATTTCAGCCTTAATGATGGAATCCACCTCCGGACGATCGTCATTGATCAGGTGTTTTGTGGTAACCCTGACGGTGTTGCTCGAACCGTAGGTGATCACCATTGGCGCTTCTCCAAAGGCTCCTTCAAGTGAGCTTTGTATTTCCGCGGTCTCCACATCCTGCTGAAAAGCAATCACAAAATTTCTTCCACCGGAGAAATCAACACCCAGGTTCAGTCCCTTTGTGGCCAGAGAAGCAATTCCGCCTGCAATAACTAATCCCGAAATCACATAGAAGACTTTTCTTTTGGACAGGAAATCAATCTTGGTATTCTGCCACAGTTTCCTGCTTATTTTGGTATCAAAGGTTATATCCTTGCCCTTGGTCAGCATGCGTTCGTAGATCAACCTGGTGAGGATAATGGCACTGAACAGCGATGTCAGGATACCAATAACCAGTGTGGTTGCAAATCCTTTGATGGGTCCTGTACCGAAAAAGAAGAGGATCAAACCGGTCAAAAATGTGGTAATCTGCGCATCGAAAATGGCCGAATAGGCATTCCGGTAACCATCTTTAACGGCAGTCTTCAGGTTTTTCCCTGCTGCAAGCTCTTCCCTGATCCTTTCATATATAAGCACGTTCGCATCCACCGACATACCAATGGTTAGAACAATACCCGCTATACCCGGCAGGGTAAGTACTGCCTGCAAGGATGCCAGCACCCCAATCAGGAAGAACATATTGGCAACCAGTGCAATATCGGCTACCATACCCGCCCTGCGACTGTAGTAGAAGATCATATAGGCCAGTACCACCAAAAAGGCAATCAGAAAGGAATTCATTCCATCCTTTACGGACTTGGCACCCAGTGAGGGCCCAATTACTTCGCTGGATTCGATGCGGGCACGGGCCGGCATCTTACCCGACTTCAGAATATTGGCCAGGTCGTCTGCATCAGCCTGAGAAAAGTCGCCTGAAATAGATGAACTACCTCCCTTAATCTCTTCTGATACATTGGGTGCCGAATAGATCAGTCCGTCCAGCACAATGGCAATGGACTGGTTGACATTTTCCCTGGTTACGTTGGCCCATTTCTTTGCACCTTCCGAATTCATGTTCATGCTCACATTGAATTCGCCGGTATAGGGATCTGTTCCAACCCTGGCATCGGTCACATATTTACCCTCCATCACAGGCTGGTTGTTCCTTGTAGCTTTCAGCGAGTGAAGACGAACAAATTGTACATTGTCTCCTTCCGATTGGAAATGCCATGCAAATTTAAGGTCCGAAGGAAAAAGTTGCTTGATCTGAGGAATTGCCAGGTACTCATTTACCTTGGCCGTATCTTTAAGCAATACAGCACCCACTGTGGATCCTGGAATAAAGTTTCTTTGCTGGTCCAGGTAGGGCTGCAATACAGCCAGTAAAGGATTTTCGGCATAAAACTGAGCTTCCTGATCACCTATGGAAGTAGAGTCCAGGTCGGACAGCAGATCCAATCCGGAGGTATCGAGCAGAAGATCATCTTCCGGCAGATCCAAAATTGATTCTTCTGCGGCTTGCTCGGAAGCTAATTCCGTATCGGATGTGGTCTCTCCAGCCAGCTCATCCAATGCCAGGATATCGGCCAGCGTCCGGTTGGCCTGATCCAGGTAATTCCAGACTTCGGAAGCCTGGTAGGTGGTCCAGAACTCCAGGTTAGCGGTCCCTGTCAAAAGCTTGGCCACCCTTTCTGGTTCCTTAACACCTGGCAATTCCACAAGGATTCTGCCCTGGCGCTCCAATTTCTGAATGTTTAATTGAACCACACCAAAGCGGTCAATCCTGTTTCGCAGAACATTGTAGGAATTATCAATGGCGCTTTCTGCTTCTTCTTTCAGAAAAACAACCACATCCTGATTGGAGGTATTAAAATCAATCTCTCCCCGGGTTTCGGGTGTCATAAAAAACTGCGCCAGTTGAGCTCCAGGATTCAATTCTTCAAATGCCTCGGCAAAGAGGTCTACAAAATCAGCCTGGCTGTTGCTTTTCTTCTGGCTGGCCAGTCTCATGGTTTCGATAAATACCGGATCGCTCAGGAACTGGGGTGCAGCCTCTGCACGGATGATGTCTTCTACCGCAATCTCAAGGATTACGTTCATTCCACCTTTCAGGTCAAGACCTAAATTTATTTCCCTTTCCTTACAATCCTGGTAGGTGTATTTCTTGAACAATACGTTATAGACTACCTCACCTTTCATGGAATCCAGGTACGACCTTTCGATGCGAACATCACCATTGGCAACATTCCTTGCATCCTTCTCCACCTTCTGGGCAAATACCGTAAAAAGAAGCTGATAGACACTTACTAGCGCCAGAACAATCGTAAAAAACCTGATAGCACCTTTATTCTGCATTTTTAACTGGTTTATTAATAGTTACTTGAATGTCAATTTTTAATAGGCCGCAAATATAGCACTAATTTTTTGCACTTTAGAATTACTCCTTAAAAAAATGCGCAATCGGTCACCTGACCAATCGCGCACTTATAAGCTCATGTTTATTTGGCAACCTGAGCCTTAAAGACTACTCGTCAAAAAGCTTCATGTCATCCAGTACTTTCATTACCTTTTTCACGCTGTCAGCGGAAGAGCTAAGCAACTTCTTTTCCTCTGTATTCAGGCTGATCTCAATGATCTCCTCAACACCACCTTTGCCCAGCTTCACAGGCACACCCAGGTAAAGCTTTTTTATTCCGTACTCCCCATTCAGGTAGGCGCAGACCGGGAAAATCCTTTTCTGGTCGTCTACAATGGCTTCCACCATTTGGGAAACGGCTGCTCCCGGGGCATACCATGCAGAGGTGCCCATCAGACTTACCAGTTCACCTCCCCCCTTTCGGGTTCTGTCCACAATTTTCTCAATCTCTTCCTTACCCAGCAACTCGGTGACCGGAATTCCGCTCACGGAGGTATACCTGGGCAGGGGAACCATGGTATCGCCATGTCCGCCCAGCAACATGGCATGGATATCCGAGGGAGAAACGCCCAGCGCATTGGCCAAAAAGGCCTTGTAACGACCGGTGTCCAGAATTCCTGCCATCCCAAATACCTTATGCGGATCTTTGTTTGCTGCCAGGAAAGCTGCATAGGTCATTACATCAAGCGGATTGGAAACCACAATAATAATTGCATCCGGAGAATACTTAATGGCTTTTTCGGTAACCTCCTTTACAATGCTGGCATTGGTCTTGATCAGATCGTCACGTGACATGCCCGGTTTCCGGGGGATTCCGGAGGTGACTACAATGATTCCCGATCCTTTAGTTTTCAAATAATCATTGGTGGAACCCATCACCCGGGTATTAAAATGATTAATGGATGAGGTTTGCCAGATATCCAGCGCCTTGCCTTCGGCCAGTCCTTCCTTAATATCGAGAAGGACCACCTCTTTGGCCAGGTCCTTATGGGCAATCACATTGGCACATGTGGCACCCACGTTACCGGCACCAATCACTGTAATTTTGTTCATAAAATTGGATTTTTAGGTTAACACTTGAACCAATATTTGGTTCTTTTTAATTCATTAGAGCTGAGTAAAATTAATGAATTCTAGTTAGGGACTGCAGTTGTTGTATAGCATATGAAAAATATGCTATTGACATTGAGAGGGAATTATGGTAAATTGAACCATAACTCATCTCTTTGAGGCCATGAAAGTTGACCTGTCTAAATACCTGGATGACTGGTATAAGGAAGACCCGGTAAAAAATATTTACCCTGGACCTGTAATAACCCTTTCCAGGGAAGTGGGTTGTCCGGCCAAAATAGTGGCTACGGCTCTGATTAAAAAGCTTAACAGCATGAAAAGGGATAGAGCAAAGGAGCATCCCTGGCGTTGGATCAGCAAGGAAATTATGATGGAGTCGGCCAGGGAGTTGAAGGTGGACGCCAGCCAGATACAGCATGTGTTTGATTACAAGAGCCGGGGAGTGCTTGAAGATCTTCTTCTGGCCCAATCCAAAGATTATTATAAATCTGACCTGAAGATCCGGACCACCATCGCCAAGGTCATCCGGAAGTTTGCCAATGAAGGCAATGCGGTTATCGTAGGGCGTGGTGGTGTGGCCATCACAAGGGATATACCCAAATCCCTTCATGTCTATCTGGAAGCCCCCCTTGAGTGGCGCGCCCTGAGGGTATCTGACAAGCATGATTTTACCATTGAACAGGCCCGGAATTATGCACAGAATATTGATAAAAAAAGAAGTCATTTCAGAGATTTCTTTCAGGGAAAAGGAAATGATTACACCCGGTTCGATATCAAGCTGAATTGTATGACCCTTGAACAGGATGAAATTGTGGATATAATCGTTGGGGCTCTAAAATCCCGCTTAATGATCTAAAGTTTTACTATTTTTAGTATCGGAAATCCTTAAATTCGTTTTGAATGCTTAAAAAAGCTTGCTGGACAGCTTCCATGTTAATTCTTATGATTGCATGCAACCGTTCCGGACCACCTTCTGATGGCGAGGATTTTATTCCCGATCCTCAATACGACGCAGATGCTCAGGAAGCAATTGGGGTAATTTATTCCATGCAGCTCCCCACCGATATCAATGAAATATTCGAAAAGACAGGTACGGGGTTCAGTCCTGATTTTACCATCCCTCTAAAGCGCATATCACTCTATGATTATCCGGGACAGATGGCCCTGCTAATAGGGGCTTTAGGAGTGGACCTGAGTTATTGTAAACTATTTGAGCGAAAAGAAGAGTCCAGTGAATATTACAAAAACATCGAGTTATTGGCAAATAATCTGGATCTGCCCAGGGAGATATTTGAAAAATCATCGGATGAGCTCCAATGGTATGTGAATAATCCTGACTCCCTTACAGGGCTGATCGATCAGATATTCACTGAAGTGGATAGCTATTTCAGGGATCAGAACCAGGAATCGCTTGCCTATCTTACGCTGCTGGGTGGATGGCTTGAGGCCATATATATTAGCGTGAGGATATATCAGGACAAGTCGATAATTGAAATGGGAGAGAGAATCCTTCAGCAAAAGTATGCTTTGAATAGCCTCTATGGATTGCTTGCCAACTACCAGGAATCGCTGGTCATCAGGAAATATATGCATCCTCTGAATCAGCTTAAAGAAATCTTCAGGGAGGTTGAGATCAAGTATTCAAAAGAGGGCTTTAAACTGGACCAACAGAATAAAATGTTTCACGCCAATTCAGTGGAGATTACCTATAAGCAGGAAAGCCTCGACGAGATCTGTAGCCTGATCCTTAATATGAGGGAACAGATTCTTAACTACTAAACCAATACCTTCCCGGTCATCTCATCGGGCCTGTCCACACCCATGATCTTCAGCAAGGTGGGGGCCACATCGGCCAGGATTCCTTCCTCAATCGTCTTATAATCTGAGGTAACAAGGATACATGGTACAGGATTAAGTGAATGGGCCGTATTTGGAGAGCCATCGGCATTCACGGCATTATCGGCATTTCCATGATCGGCAATGATCATCACATCATAATCCTTATTCCTGGCTGCTTCCACCACCTCTCCCACACATTGATCTACCGCGGTGATTGCCTTTTTTATGGCTTCATATACTCCGGTATGGCCTACCATGTCGCCATTGGCAAAATTGAGGCATATAAAATCGGGGACATCTTCGTTGATGGCCTTTATCACAGCATCCTTTACCTGAAAAGCACTCATTTCGGGTAACAAATCGTAGGTAGCCACCTTGGGAGATGCAATTAGAATCCGGTTCTCTTTTTCAAATACTTCTTCCCTTCCCCCTGAAAAGAAAAAGGTAACATGGGCATACTTTTCAGTTTCGGCAATTCGTAACTGACTGAGTCCTGCATCTGCAAGCACTTCACCCATGGTATTCTTCACATTGTCTTTGTCATATATCACATGCAAGTCCTTTGAAAGTAGCATCATAGGGAGTCAGGGTACAATAGTGTAATGGGATGGTAGCATTTCAAACTCCGGCATCTCCTGCTGGGTAAGAACAATGGTTAGTTCCTTGGCCCGGTCGTTTCGGAAATTGAAAAAGACGACCACATCTCCTTCTTTAAGGATTCCCAGGGGCTGATTCTGATCGTCAACCATAACGATGGGTTTTACAAATTCGTCGGTTACGCCCTGGTCATATGACTCCTGCAGGGCCTCAACCACATCTGTGGCAGCTCTTCCTTTCCCATGCACCAACAGGTCATATGCCTCCTTCACCCGCTCCCACCTTTTATCCCGGTCCATGGCATAATAGCGACCAATAAAAGAGGCCACTTTTCCATTGGAGGTGGCCAGGTGCTTGCTTAGATTCTCCATATATCCTTTTCCGCTCTGTGGATCTGTATCACGACCATCACCAAATGCATGGACAAAGACATTCTCGATTCCATAATCCCCAGTCATATCACACAACTTGTACAGGTGTTTATCAAGTGAGTGCACACCCCCATCGGAGAGTAAGCCCATGAAGTGAACCTGCTTCCCTTGATCGCGGGCATAGGTAAAAGCATTCACCAGTGTTTCATTCTCCTTGATGGAACCATCCTTCACAGCCCTGTTAATTTTTACCAGATCCTGGTATACAACTCTTCCTGCGCCAATATTGAGGTGACCCACCTCCGAATTGCCCATCTGTCCCTCAGGCAATCCCACATCCTCACCAGAGGCATGAAGCTGTGAAGAGGGATACTCTTTTTCATATCGATCCATATTTGGGGTGGGAACCTGACTGATTACATCCGCTTTATTTCCACTTCCTTTTCCCCATCCGTCAAGGATCATCAATAATGTTTTCTTTGAGCTCATATATAATTCATTTGTTAACTGATAGACATGAATTGAACGGTTTTGTTTATCCCCCGGCTCAATTAAGCCGACAAAGATAATCGATTTCAGTAAATAGTATTATTTTGCAGCTTGATTAGTAAGTCCTTATCAATTATTAACCTAAAACACCCCAATGAAAAAATTCAATTACAGTTTCCTGGGAATTATGCTTGCTTTGCTGGTTTCCTGCTCAACTTCAGAGGAGAGCACCACTTTCTCCATCGACTATGAGAAATATACCCTTGAAAATGGACTGGATGTAATTCTCCATACCGATCACTCAGATCCCATTGTCTCTGTGGCCATTCAGTACCATGTGGGTTCCAACAGGGAGAAACCCGGCCGGACCGGTTTTGCCCACCTGTTCGAACACATGATGTTTCAGCAATCGGAGAATGTAGGTCAGGACCAATTCTTTAAAAAGATCCAGGCTGCAGGAGGCACCCTCAATGGGGGTACCAATTCTGATGGAACAGTCTATTATGAAATCGTTCCTAAAAATGCGTTGGAACTGGCCCTCTGGCTTGAGTCAGACCGAATGGGTTTTCTGATCAATACCGTAACCCAGTCGGCTTTTGTGAATCAGCAGAATGTGGTTCAGAACGAAAAGCGTCAGATGGTTGATAACAGGCCCTATGGTCACAACTCCTATGTAATAGATAAAAACCTGTACCCGGCCGGCCACCCCTATAACTGGCAGGTGATCGGTGAAATGGAAGATCTGTTCAATGCCACGGTTGAAGATGTTAAAGAGTTTCACTCCAGGTATTATGGACCCAACAATGCCACCCTGGTGGTAGCCGGAGACATCGATATGGAGGAGGCCAAAGCCCTGGTAGAAAAATACTTCGGGGAGATTCCCGGAGGAAGCCCCATCCAGGATATGGAACCGATGCTGGTTTCGCTCAAGGAGACCAAAAAGGTGTACCATGAAGACAACTTTGCAAAAACACCCCGCCTGACCATGGTATGGCCCACAGTGGAGCAATACAGCAAAGATGCTTATGCCCTGGATTTTCTCTCAGAACTTTTGTCGAGCGGAAAAAAAGCCCCCATGTACAGGGTGCTGGTGAAAGATAAGAAACTTACCTCCCGCACAACTGCCTATAACTGGTCCAGGGAACTGGCAGGTAGTTTTCGTGTGAGTATCAACGCCAATGCAGGCATCAGCCTGGCCGATGTGGAATCTGCTATCTTTGAATCATTTCAGCTTTTTGAAGAGGAAGGGATCACAGAAAATGACCTTGAACGGATCAAAGCAGGGCTGGAGACCCAGTTTTACAACAGCATCTCTTCGATTTTGGGCAAAGGATTTCAGATGGCCCGCTACAATGAATATGCAGGTTCTCCTTCCTTCATTGAACAGGATATCGTCAATATCCAGGCTGTCACCATCGAAGACATACAGCGGGTTTATAATACTTACATTAAAGACAAACCCTTTGTGGCCACCAGTTTTGTACCAAAAGGTGCCACCGATCTCATGGCGGCCAATTCTGTGAAAGCAAATGTGGTTGAAGAAAGCATTGCCGATGCCACCGAGGTTACGCTGGATGTAAGCGAAGAGGAGGAGGAGATTGTAAAAACAGCTTCCTCATTTGATCGCTCGGTGGAACCCGAGATGGGTCCGGATCCATTGGTGGTTCCTCCCGAGGTGTGGACGCAAAAATTAAACAATGGCATTAACATATATGGAATTACCTATAACGAACTGCCCCTTTTGAACTATTCACTGGTTATGAAAGGAGGGCATCTCCTGGACAAACCAGATCTGGCCGGAACCGCCTACCTGGTGGCAGCGCTTATGACGGAAGGAACCGCCAGCAAAACACCGGAAGAGCTTGAAGAGGCCATTGAGATGCTGGGCGCCAACATCAGGGTATCGGCTGATCAGCAATCCATTTCTGTGAATGTAAACACCCTGGACAGGAATTTCGAAAGTACCCTGGCACTGGTGGAAGAGATTCTCTTCGAACCCAGGTGGGATGAGGAGCAATTTGAACTGGCCAAGAGCAGGGTGATCAATACACACAAACGCAACAAAGCCAATCCCTCCTACCTGGCCCGAAATACATTCAATAACAAGCTCTTTGGAGAGGGGAGCATCCTGGCAACTCCCGTAAATGGATCCATCGAATCCATCGAATCCATCACCATGGAGGATCTGAAGGCATACTATGAGGACAATTTCAGCCCTTCGCTTAGCTCTTTTCACCTGGTGGGAAATATTCCCCAAGCCCAGGTTAAAAAGAGCCTCGCGGAGATGGAGTCCAGGTGGGAATCCAAAGAGGTACTTTTGCCGGAGTTTGAAATCCCTGCCAATCCGGGTGAGTCAAAAATTTACTTTGTAGATGTTCCTGGAGCCAAACAGTCGGTGATTCAGATTGGAAACCTGGCGCTTTCAAGAATCGATGAGGATTACGATGCTGCAGTAACCATGAATTACAAACTGGGGGGCTCGTTCAGTGGCTTTCTCAATCTGATACTTCGTGAAGAGAAGGGATTTACCTATGGAGCCCGTTCGGGTTTCTATGGAAACAGGCTCTTCGGAACTTTCCAGGCCAGTTCAAGCGTTCGCTCCAATGCCACCCTCGAGTCCATGCAGATCTTCAGGGAGGAGATGACCAAATACCGTGAAGGAATCAGTCAGGAGGACCTGGACTTTACCAAGGACGCTCTGCTAAAGTCCAATGCGCGAGAATTTGAAACCCTTTGGGCCCTTCAGGGCATGCTGGAAACCATCAGCACATACGACCTGCCCTTTGATTACATCACCAGACAACAGGAAGTGACCCGTTCAATGACCCTCCAGTCTCACAAGGAACTGGCCCAAAAATACGTTCTCCCGGATCATATGTACTACGTGGTCGTAGGAGACGCCGCCTCCCAATTACAACCATTAAACAGCCTGGGCATGGGTAAACCTGAGCTGGTCAAGTAATCCAATTCTCTAGTTGGAGGCTGTCTTCCCGGGCAGCCTCTTTTTTTTGGAACAAAGCCATGTATATGCTGTTGTAATGAAAGTAACAAGCTTGATCCAAACATGCACAACAGGTTCCTGATTATCTCTATATCCATTTCCCTTATTTTTAATCAGGCCTGTAGCTCACAAGAAAACAGATCCATGGAAAACCATTCTTTTACAAATGCACTCATTAAAGAGACCAGTCCCTACCTTCTTCAACATGCCCACAATCCGGTGAACTGGCACCCATGGGGAGAAGAAGCCCTTGATAAAGCAGCCAGAGAAGATAAACTGATTGTCATCAGTATCGGTTACTCCTCCTGTCACTGGTGTCACGTCATGGAGCACGAAAGCTTTGAAGATAGTGTGGTAGCTCAACTCATGAACGAGCATTTTATTTGCATCAAAGTGGACCGGGAGGAACGGCCCGATATTGATCACATCTTTATGACTGCTGTTCATATGATGAATCAGCAGGGCGGATGGCCCCTGAACTGCATTGCCCTTCCCGATGGAAAACCCATCTGGGGGGGAACCTATTTTCCCAAAGCGCAGTGGATGGAGGCACTTACCCAGGTGAATGCCTATTATGCAGAAAATCCTGAAAAAACCCGGCAGCATGCCAGGGATCTGGCCGATGGGATCAAACAAAATTCCATATTCCAGGTGGAGACCCAATTGACCTCTCCGGATCACCAAGATATTCACCAGGCAGTTAAAAAATGGGCAGTTCAGTTTGATCGGGAATATGGAGGCCAGCAAGGAGCTCCCAAATTTCCAATACCGACCAACCTGGAATTTCTTTTGCATTATGGTTACCAGTACGAAAACCAGGCGGTTTTAGATCATGTGGAGCTAAGCCTCACCAGCATGGCCAGGGGTGGAATCTATGATCAGGCCGGTGGGGGGTTTGCCAGGTACTCTGTAGATCCCATCTGGAAGGTCCCTCACTTTGAAAAGATGCTTTACGACAATGCCCAGCTAATCAGGCTCTATTCCAGGGCCTACCAGGTATTTAAAAAGGATATTTACAGGCAGGTGGTGGAACAGAGTATAGCTTTTATTGAGCGGGAGATGCGTTCCCGGGAAGGAGCCTTCTATTCGGCCCTGGATGCAGACAGTGAGGGTGAGGAGGGCAAATACTACATTTGGAGCAAAGAGGAGCTGGAGCTTTTGTTGGAAGGCGATTTCGACCTCTTTTCGGAATACTATAACATCAATGCCACCGGACTATGGGAAAATAACCGTTATATTCTCTACCGGACTATGGATCCCGATACCTTTGCCAGCGATCGGGGACTGGATAAGGAGTGGTTTCTTCAAAAAATCAAGCATTGGAACAACCTCCTTCTTCAGGTCAGAAGCCAGAGGATCCCCCCGGGATTGGATGACAAATCGCTTACTTCCTGGACCTCCATGATGATTTCAGCACTTAGTCAGGCCTACCATGCCCTTGGGGATCCTCACTACCTGGAATTGGCAAGCACCAGCGCCAAGCTCATCAGGGAGAAGTTATGGTCTGAAGAGAAAGTCCTCTACCGGAATTATAAGGAGGGTCGGCGTTCCATTCCCGGATTTCATATCGATTACGCACTCTACATTGAAGCTTGTCTTGATCTCTATTCTGCCAACCTGGAACAGGAGTGGCTCAATCTGGCCATAACAATTACCGAGGTCACCATGGAACAGTTCTATGACCGGGGGACCGGGATGTTTAATTACAGTGGGGAGAGGTCTGAAATTCTTATTGCAAACAATGTGGAGACCCAGGATAATGTCATCCCTTCATCCAATTCGGTGATGGCCCATAACCTTTTTGTATTGGGACATATACTTGTAAACAAGGAATACATCCAGCATGCCGAGACCATGATGAAGCAAATGAAGGGACGATTCGAACAGTACCCCTCCGGATATTCTAACTGGGGCAAGCTGATCATCACACAATTAAATCCCTATTATGAAGTGGCCATAGTGGGCCCTTCGGCGAAGGAAGTAGCAAAAACACTTTCCCTTGACTACCTTCCTCATAGCCTGGTGGTAGGCAGTGATCATGCCAGTACCCTTCCCCTGTTTCAAAATCGCTTTGAAAGTGATAAAACCCGTATATTTGTATGTCAGGGCAATGTATGCCAGCTCCCTGTTGAAGATCCCGAAGATGCAAAAAGAATCTACCATATTAAATAAGTTGAAGGAGCTGAAAGAAGCTGCATGGAACTATCCTTACATGGAGCGGGCCCGGGAGTTTACCGTAGCCGATACCCGGAGTCGCCGTTTTGCAAAAAAATACGCCGATAAAACCAGCAAACTTATTAAAGAGGGAGTGCAGGCCGTGGGAGAGGAGGCCGGAGAGACCGAACAGATGGCCCGTTCTTTTTTTAAATTATTGGAAGCCAAGCTGGATCTCAGTGGCCGAAAAGATCCCCCGTCGGAAGAAGAGGTTAAAGCAGCCATAGAACAACTGAAAGATGTGGGACGTTTCTCCATTTTTACCACCCTGGTCATTCTCCCGGGTGGGGTGGTTTCTCTTTTGGGGCTGGAGCTACTGGCAAGAAAATTTGGAATTAAGAGGCTTTAACCTGATACCCTCTTCCTTCAGGAAAAAGTATAAAAAATCCAATCTGCCGGCCAATCCGGATACCTGAATCTTTTGAACAAAACTTTGGAGTGATTTTTGATTCTATACATATGAATCAATGGTATCGGCATTATGAAATCAAAAGCCCTGTTATGCTATATGTTTTTGGCACTTGCCCTTCATGCCAGCGGACAAAAAGTATTTAAGGTCAAATATGAATCTCAGGCGGACCTAAAAGTCTATGTGGTGGAGTATGAGTCACAATGCGACCTGAAGGTCTATTTCGTGGAGTACGAATCAGAGGCAGATGAGGATGGCTTATGGTATTTTGTGAAGTATGAGAGCCAGGCCCACAAAAAGTTGTATTTTGTGGAGTATGAGTCACAGGCAGACCTGAAGATCTTCATCGTAAAATATGAATCACAGGCTGGCTGGAAAAATCCTGAAAAACAACACCTGCTCTTATGAAAATAGGAACCCTTTTCATCTGCTTACTCCTTCCATCTCTTCTACTGGGACAAGGGAAGGTTAACAACAATGACTGGCCCCAGTGGAGGGGACCCGACAGGCTGGGGGTGTGGCACAATGGTCCGGAGCTTGACAGACTCTCTGCTGATAACATTCAGCAAATCTGGTCGGTAGAGATAGGACCCGGGTACAATGGACCCACTGTGGCCGAAGGCCGGGTTTATGCAATGGATTATAAAAAGGGGGTCGAAAGGGTACTCTGTTTTTCTGCTGAAGATGGTGCTGAATTATGGAGCTACGCTTACCCGGTAAGCTATAGCGTGGGATATCCCACAGGACCCCGGGCTTCGGTTCTGATACGGGAAGGGAAGGCCTATTCATGGGGAACCATGGGTCACCTTTTTTGTTTTAACGCTGCCACCGGAGAGGTTATCTGGAAGAACAATACCCTTGAAACTTATGACATAAGACTTCCCATATGGGGACTGGCCTCAAATCCCCTGATGGTTGGGGATCACCTGATTGTGCAACTTGGTGGTGAATCGGGTGCCTGCCTGGTGGCTTTTCAAAAAGATACGGGTAAGGAGGTATGGCGTGCTCTTGAGGATGAGGCTTCCTATTCGGCCCCCATCCTGATCAGGCAGGCAGGGTTGGAGGTGGTGATTTGCTGGACTGGAGAGAGCATTTCGGGACTCAATCCTTTTGATGGTGAAGTATATTGGAGCATCCCCTTTCAACCTGGAAATATGATTATGAATATTGCCGATCCGGTTTATGAGGCTCCCTATCTTTTCCTGAGCGGTTTCTTTGATGGATCATACCTGGTAAAGTTGGATCAGGAGACCACATCTGCCCGGCTGATATATCACCGCCATGGGTCAGATGAGAAGAATACGGAAGCCCTTCACTGCTGCATCTCCACTCCTCAGATCAGAAATGGGTATGTCTATGGAGTGGGTAGCTATGGCGAAACCCGTTGCCTGGATCTGCTCACGGGAGAAAGAATCTGGGAGGACCTTACCCTGGTTCCAAAAGCCAGGTGGGCCAATATTCACCTGGTTCAGCAAGGGGAGAAGAGCTGGGGATTCAATGAGCTTGGGGAATTACTATTGGGACAATTTACACCTGAAGGATATAAGGATCTGGGGCGGGTCAAATTGATCGATCCGGTAAGAATTTCTCCCAATCCCAGGAACGGAGTATGCTGGGCTCATCCTGCCTTTTCCGGCCACCGGGTTTTTATCAGAAGTGATGAACAATTGGTTTGCGTTCAGGTAAATAATCCTTAGTTTTAGTCCGACGACAAACTAAAACTATCTTCCCTAATGAGCGGCTTTTACGGTGCAATATCCAAAAAGGATTGTGTTTACGATGTTTTCTACGGAACCGATTATCACTCCCACCTGGGAACAAAGCGGGCAGGAATGGTCTTCTATAACAAACAGGATGGATTCAGAAGAGCGATCCATAGTCTGGAGAATGGTTATTTCAGAAGTAAGTTCGAACCAGACCTGGAAAAATTCAGCGGAAATCTGGGCATGGGGATTATCAGCGATACGGATCCACAACCCATTTTGTTCAACTCACATATGGGCCGATTTGCCATTACCTCGGTAAGCCGAATGGTGAATATTGCAGAATTGGAGGAGCAGTTTCTTAAGAAGAAAAAACACTTTACCGAAAACTTTCAGGGCAATGTAAATCCCACCGAGGTGGTGGCCAACCTGATCTGTGAAGCCGATGATTTTGTCTCGGGAATTGAAAATGTGCAGAACCAGGTAAAGGGATCATGCACCTTGCTGGTTCTCACTTCCGATCGCATAATAGCAGCCCGGGATAAACTGGGCAGAACTCCTGCCATTATTGGAAAAAAGGAGGGATCCTACGCGGTTGCTTCTGAAACCTGTGCATTCCCCAATACCGGATATGAGATTGAATATTACCTGGGGCCAGGCGAAATTGTGGAGGTTACTGCTGATGGATATAAGACTCTGAAACCCGCACAGGAGAAGATGCAGGTATGCTCTTTTCTCTGGGTTTACTATGGCTACCCCCCTTCCTATTACGAAGGGATCAATGTGGATGAGGTGAGATATCGCTGTGGAGCAGCACTGGCAAAGCGGGATACAGTGGAGGCCGACTTTGTCTGCGGAGTCCCGGATTCGGGGGTAGGTCATGCGGTGGGATATGGGAATCAAAATGGATTGCCCTACAAGAGAGCTTATTCGAAATATACCCCCACGTGGCCCCGGAGTTTTATGCCCCAGCATCAGGATATGCGCGACCTTGTGGCCAAAATGAAACTGATTCCCAATAAAGCTCTCATTGAGGGAAAAAGAATGGTGTTCCTTGACGACTCCATTGTAAGGGGCACGCAACTTAAAGACAATACCAAGGACCTGCGTCAGGCAGGAGCCGGTGAGATTCATATGCGCATTGCCTGCCCTCCACTTACCTATCCCTGCAATTTTCTCAATTTCTCACAATCCAGATCTACCATGGAGCTGGCCACAAGGAAGGCCATCAAGCAACTGGAGGGCGAAGAGAAGAATCTGGAGGAATATGCCGATTCAAAATCAGAGAAGTATCAGAACATGGTGGAGCAGATTGCCAAAAATTTGGGAATCGACTCATTGATGTACCAGGATCTGGACGATCTTGTGGAAGCCATCGGTCTGCCCAAAGAGAAACTTGTGTACCCATTGTTGGGATGGCTCCAGCTATTATTAACATGTATACCGAACAATCTGCCAAAGACTATCTGCGGATTGAAGCGGCCATCCTGTTTATTAGAGACAGGCAGGCCTCCCAGCCTACTCTTGAGGAGATAGCAGACCATGTTCACCTCAGTCCATACCATTTTCAGCGCCTCTTCACCCGGTGGGCCGGGATCAGTCCGAAGAAGTTTTTGCAATACCTGACCGTTCAATATGCACGGAGCATTCTGGAAAAAAATCAGTCTCTGGAAGAGCTTGCTTACCATTCAGGATTATCAGGAACCGGTCGCTTGCACGATCTGTTTATCTCCATCGAAGGGATGACACCGGATCAATACAGAAAAGCGGGTTCGGGACTCACCCTATATACTGGATTTCACCACAGTCCATTTGGGAAGTATCTACTGGCGGTAAGCTCCGAGGGAAGGGTGTGCAATTTGCAGTTTGTTGATGATGAAGAGGCTGCTTTATCAGAATTGGAAAGGCAATGGTCCGCCTCCAAACTTATCCAAAACCCGGAAAAAACGGGCTTGATTGCCGGGAAGCTTTTTAAAACTGAAACCCCAGAACCAGTCAGCTTACTCTTACGGGGAACCCCTTTTCAATTGAAAGTGTGGGAGGCCTTGCTGAAGATTCCTATGGGTGAGTTGGTATCATATCAGATTGTGGCCGAATATGTGAACAATCCCCGGGGTCTGCAGGCGGTGGGCAGTGCCATTGGAAAAAATCCGGTGGCTTACCTTGTCCCCTGCCACAGGGTGATCAAGAAGGCCGGACAAATCAGTGGATACAGGTGGGGCTCCACCCGGAAATCGGCCATCATCGGGTGGGAGGCATCTGGGAGGCATTAGCCCCTCCCATTAAAAATAGATTCCTTATATTGCATCAAACCTAAAATGTGCAATATGACTCCTACACGGACTTTCGATCTATTGGAACGTGCTCTAAATATTTTCCCTGGCAATCAGGCACTTGCTGAGAAAGTTGAGGGTGAATGGATATTTTATACCTCTGAGCAATACAACGAAATTGCCCATCAATTTGCATGCGGACTCCTTGAAATGGGTTACAAAAAGGGGGATAAAATAGTGACTGTTACCAACAACAGGCCCCAGTGGAATTTCGTGGATATGGGCATGTCTTTGGCAGGTGTGGTACATGTCCCTGTATATACCTCCATGAATGATGAAGAATACAGATACATCCTGGACCACTCCGATGCAAAAATGGTGATTGTGGCCGATCAGAAATTGCATGATCTGATTCATCCCATTGCCGGGAAAGTAAAAAACGTGAAGCACTATTTTACCTTCGATGAAATTAAAGGGGCACCCAGATGGCTGGAAGTGCTTGAAAAAGGAGAAGCTGCAAGTGAAGAGAATCAAACCATGCTAGAGGAACTAAAGCACAGTATCGTTCCGGATGACCTGGTCTCTCTGATCTATACTTCGGGAACCACAGGGACCTCCAAAGGAGTTATGCTCTCTCATAAAAACCTGATTAAAAATGCACTGGCCGCTGCAGGAGTCTTCAACCTCACTCCCCAGGACCGCTACCTGAGCATTATTCCTGTTTGTCATGTGGGAGGCCGCATGGCCAGTTACCAGACCCAGTATTCGGGTGCATGCATCTATTATGCCGAGAGCATGGGAACCATAGCCATCAACCTGAAAGAGATTAAAGCCACAGGTTTTGATGCGGTACCGCGCATTCTGGAGAAAATTTATGACAGTGTAATTGCCAAAGGACGCAGCCTGACCGGGATGAAGAAGAGGATTTTTTTCTGGGCTGTTAAGCTGGGTTTGCGCTATCAACCCCATGGTCAAAATGGCTGGTTCTACTATAAAAAACTTAAGATTGCCGACAAATTGATCTTCACCAAATGGAGAGAGGCCCTTGGGGGAGAAGCCAAAATGGTCGGTTGTGGAGGCGCAAGCCTGCAACCCCGGCTGGAGAGGATCTTCTGGGCAAGCGGGCTACAGATCATCAACATGTACGGACTCACCGAAACCTCTCCGATTATCACCATCAACCGGGTTGAGAAATCGGCTTGCAGGCTGGGCAGTGTAGGAAGCCTTATTGATGGAGTAGAGCTTAAGATCGCAGAAGATGGAGAGGTCCTTTGTAAGGGCCACAATGTGATGTTGGGCTACTACAAAGACCCTGAGCTCACCAAACAGGTGCTTGATGAAGAGGGGTGGTTTCACACAGGCGATGTGGGTCACCTTGAGGATGGAAAATTCCTGAAAATTACAGACCGTAAGAAAGAGATCTTTAAGCTATCCAGTGGGAAATATGTGGCCCCTCAACCCATCGAAAACCGCATGAAAGAATCTTCCTTTATTGACCAGGTAATGGTGGTGGGAGAGCATGAAAAATTCGCTTCCGCCCTGCTTGTGCCGGATTTTAAATACCTGAAGGAGTGGTGTGCAGCCAGGGAGCTCACAATGGGAGATAAGCGCGATGATATTATTAGTCTTCCCGAAGTTATTGCGGCTTATAACGAAGAGATTTCGAAAATCAACAAAAGCCTTTCGGAGTGGGAACGCATTAGCCGTTTCAGGATTGTTACCGACGATTGGTCGCCCGCCTCCGGGGAGCTTTCAGCAAGCCTCAAATTGAAACGCAAAGTGGTGATGGATAAGTATCCCGAACTACTGAATTCAATCTATCGAAAACAGGCCTGACCCCACCCAAAATATGAATTGAATGATGAGGATCGAAGAAGTAGAAAACAGACGATCGGCGAGGGCATTTCTGAATGTTCCCAAGGTCCTTTACAAAGAGGATGATAACTGGGTTTGCCCCTTTGATAAGGAGATTTCTTCCATTTTCGATCCAAAAAAGAACGTCTACTTTGAGCATGGAGAGGCTACCCGGTGGGTCCTGTATGACGAAAACCAAAATTTGATCGGACGCATCGCTGCATTTATTGATCACCAAACTGCTAACAACTACGATCAAGCCACAGGAGGCACAGGCTTTTTTGAATGTATCCACAACCAGGAAGCTGCCAATCTTCTCTTCGATCGTGCAAAAAAGTGGCTTTCGGAGCGAAAAATGGAGGCCATGGATGGCCCCATCAATTTTGGAGAGACCGATAAATACTGGGGCCTGCTGGTGAAGGGTTTCACCCACCCTTCTTACGAAATAGCTTACAATCCTCCCTACTACCAGGCTTTGTTTGAAACTTACGGTTTTAAAACCTATTTCAAACAGGAAGGGTTTCACCTTAATGTAAAGAAAGAGTTTCCTCCCAGGTTTGTAAAGATCGCTGAGTGGGTAGCTCAGAAACCGGAATACGAGTTCAAACACTTTGATTGGAAAAGAAGCGACCAGTTTATTTGCGATTTTGTGGCGGTATTTAATGAGGCCTGGGCCTCCTTTAAAGAGAACTTCAAGCCCCTGGAAGTCTCCTACATAAAGAAAACCCTTAAAAAAGCCAAGGCCATAATTGATGAGGAGTTTGTCTGGATTGCCTATCACAATGGGAAACCCATTGCCATCTACCTGATGTATCCCGATGTGAATATGATTCTAAAACACCTCAATGGAAAACTGACCCCACTGGCCTTAGTCAAATTCCTCTACCTAAAAAAAATGAAGACCATGACCCGGGCCAGGGGTGTGCTGATGGGAGTGATTCCTGCCTTCCAGGGACTTGGAGTGGAAGCTGGTATCATCATCAACCTGGTAAAGGTGTTTAAAAATAAACCCCACTATACCGAAATTGAATTTTCGTGGGTAGGAGATTTTAATCCTAAAATGAGAAAAATATTCATGTCGGTTGGAAGCGAATCGGCAAAGCACTATATTACATACAGGTACCTGTTTGACCAGAATGCCGAGTTTAAAAGGTATCCCATTCCCACAGATGAAAGAGGAAAAAAATGAAGTACGATTACATAGTTATTGGAGCTGGACTGGGAGGACTCACCGCCGGAGCAAAATTGGCTAAAGAAGGCAAAAAAGTGCTGTTGCTTGAACAGCACGATCGTCCGGGTGGTTGCGCCACCACCTTTAAAAGAAAGGAGTTCACCATGGAGGTGGGCCTTCATGAAATGGATGGTCTGCATCCCGGGGATATGAAAAATAAAGTATTCGAAGACCTGGGTGTTTTAGAAAAGGTCGAGTTCCTTCCCGTACCAGAGTTTTACAGGTTCAGGAACGAACGGCATGACTTGGTGATCCCTCACGATCCTGAAGTAGCAAAGGAGATTTTGAAAGCAACCTTCCCCGGGGAAGAGGCGGGTATTGACGATTACTTTTACCATGTACTCAATGCCAAAAGGGTGATGATAAAATACCGGAACGAGCCCGATAAAAGCGTAGGACAATTCCTGGATGAGATCATACACAACGACGATCTGAAACTGGTGTTGCTGGGCAATCTGGGATACTTCCACGACGATCCCTACTCCCTTTCCTGGATCTATTACCTGACCGCCCAGGGCAGTTACTATGGTGGGCGTGCCAACTTTATCAAAGGAGGTTCCCAGAAACTTTCCAATGCACTGAGCGATATCATCACAAAAAATGGTGGGGAGGTGAAGCTCAATAATCTGGTTACTTCCATCGATTATGAGGGGAAAATACCGGTTGGAGTTACCTACAACGGAATCAAGGGCAGAGACAAAGCCAGCTATTCTGACCATGCCGATGAAATCATTGTAAATGCTTCTGTACCCTTTCTGGCAAACACACTGCTTTCTAAAACAGACGGAAAAAAACTTACCGAATCGATCCGTCAAAACCGCATAGGTGCCTCTCTGCTTACGGTCTATTACGGATTTAATAAAGCACTTAAAGAGCTGGGCAGTACAAATTATTCCACATTTATCTACGACAAATCGGTTAAGTCTCCATCGGATATCCTAAAAAACAACCATGCCGAATTCGGTACACGGAGCTTCACATTTGTGGATTACAGCCAGGTAGACTCAGGCCTTGCTCCCAAAGGTAAAAGTGTAGGTGCCGCATGTTGCATCGATTATCCAGCCGACTGGGAAGAATTAAGCAGGGAGGAGTATAACCGAATGAAGGCGGATGTCATAGACACCATCAGTGAACGCCTGGAAAAAATCATTCCTGGCTTTATGGATGCCATTGAATATGCCGAAATTGGCACCTCACTCACTGTAAAGAGGTTTACAAAGAATCCCGAAGGCGCAGTCTATGGTTTTGCTCAAAATCCGGGGAAGCCTACAGCTTATCTGGGAGCTCTTCCTGAGAACATTCACCTGGCTTCAGCCTGGGGGAAATTTGGAGGTGGCTTTTCAGGTGCCATCTTCAGTGGATATATGACCGCCATGGACCTTCTTCGAAAGCACTAGAGACCCACAGAAATCAAGAGTTGCTGGGAATGGTAAAAGCCATCTCCTGGCAGGTAATGAAAACTCCAGCCAATTTTGGAACTAATGCGCGGATTTTTAAAGGGATCGATGTATAGATCCAGTCGTCCGTAATCCCCATGGCTATAGAGACGGTCGCCAAAAATCAGCCGGGAAGCTCCACCCATATACCAGGATCCCCTGATACCGAAAATATCTTTCCGTAGATCAATCTTTGTAAGCCAACCATGCTTCCAGTTCATGGGATCGGTACTGGTAAACATGAAGTTGGAGACCCAGCCACTTGAGATATCAACCACATCAAGGGGGAGCCGCTCTGACAAATCCACCCCAGCCATAAGCAATAGTGAACCATCATTTCTGATATCTGTAGTGTCGTTTGGCGCAGTGGTGTGAGCCAGATGAGCCCGAGTGGTGACCGCGTTGAGATAAAATATCCCCGATTTAAGCGTGGCATCACCACCCGCCAGAATAGATTCCCTGATCTCTTCGGTCTCTCTGCCCATCCAGTCGACCCAGGCATGAACAGTTCCCCAGGCCCAAATGAAACGAATCGAAGCTCCCTCCATATTGGGTCTGTAGTAGTTGATCGAATCTGCGAGTAAGATCAGCGGATAGTCCAGGCGTTCCCGACGTGGAAAGGAACCCACAAACAGATCAATGTGCTCGGTCCGAAAGCTATAATAAAGATCAATCTGGGGAGTCACCCCAAGAAGCTCTCCCCCATATTCATACATGTAATTGATCCCTGTATGGATCTGATGGACCGAATCAAAAGTAAAAGAGACTCCGGCATTGATTCTGGCTCCGAATATGGTCTGGGGATAACCATATTCTGTATAGTACTCCCGGTTATCTAAAATCTGGTCAAATCCCAAATAGAAAAGGGGCCTCTGTGCCAGTGCAGGCGAAGCTGCTAAGGACAAAAAGATGATTACATTTATTACTCTTTTCCCGAGCCACATTCGGTTTAGACCAACTCTTTCAGCGCGTGCTCCGTCCGGTCGAGATAGTTATCGATCTGCGCACTGGTCTCAAAGCCAATGATCATCATATCGACGCTGCCCAGTCCCAGCACAAACCGCAGGGAGTGGTCGATTTTTTCACTCTCGTTACGGAGATCTCCATTTCCAACCAGCTTCATTCCAATCACTCCCTTTCCTTTCGAATGCATCTGGTGGATCACCTCAACCACCTCTTCCGGATCGGGTTTATCCATGGCAATGCCATAGGGATTGATTCTGGCATGCAGTACATCCACCCATGGATCGGCCACTGCTGTTTTCATGGCATCCAATGTATGAACAGACACTCCATGGGCTCTGATGATCCCCTTGGATTTCAGATCATCCAGAATATCCATCTGTCTTCTCTCCTCATCAGTCCAGCCTGAATCCACCATGCAGTGAAGCTGCACCAGGTCGATGTAGTCGGTTTTCAATTCTTTTCTGAACCGGTCCACCACAATGTTGGCATCGGGCCGTTCAGATTCAGGAATGCCTCCTTCTCGGGTCCATATTTTAGAAGTTATTGTCAATTTATCCCTCTCCATTCCCTTCAAAGCTTCGGCCACCAGCGGATGTGTCCCATAGGTATCGGCATTGTCGAACATCCTGAAGCCCCGGTCATAAGCATGTCGTAGTGTAGCGATACTTTTTGTTGCATCCTGCCTGGTAAGAAATGAACTCCTGTTTCCTCCGCTTACACCGGTCCCCACACCCAGCAGGGTGGGATTCAGTCCCGAATTCCCAAGTGTCACTCTTTGCAAGGGATCCGCTGTGGCGAACCTTCTGGTGGCACCATACAATGGATTGTTAAACATCAAATGTGCAGTTCCCAGTGTGAGTGCACTCAGAAATGCTCTTCGATTTAAATCAAATCTACCCATGGTTCAATATTTGGGAAACAAGTTAATAAAATAGTAATTAAGATGCTTTTTTAAACAATACATTGCTTTCTAAATGTATGTGCCTATGCAGATCCTGTTCAAACTCCTTCAGTGTCCGGTAAGTCACATCAAACGTATTACAACCATCGGGGGGCATGGTGTAGTGGTTTGATAGTTTTGCGATCTCACCAAACCTGTTTCCCTCTGCCTCGTGCTCATCTTCTAACTCATCAATGGTAAGCTGAGCGCTCTTCAAAACTTCCGGATTCATGGACCCACTCTTCACCTGCTCTGCCAACTTATAAAGAATCGGAAAGAGTATAAGCTCTTCCTTTTTCATATGTAGTGCCAGATTCTCTGCGACAAGGCCAAAGAGTTCGTTGATCTTAAAAAGTTCGGGATGGTTTGAACCATGCACATCACATAGTTTCTGAAGTTTTTGTTGCAAAAAAGGGACGTTTTCAGCCACATAGCTGTGATGCCGGTTGACAATATAATCGCTTAGCTGATCCATTCCCAGACTCTCGATATACTTCGATTCCGGATCTTTTATCTTTAGTATTTCTTCTATTTCTCCATTTAATACACTGAAATCAACACCCGATTCACTGCAGGCTTTTCCAAGGGTTTTATCTCCTCCGCAACAAAAATCTATCTGGTGATTCTCAAATAGCTGAGCCGCTTTAAAATTTAACCTGACGATCTCCCCAACGGTTGTACTTGTTTTAATTTCCATTTCCCTCTTATTCATTTTGGTGCTTTAACGCACTCTCTCTAACACCAACAGAGGAAATTTGTTGCTGTCTCAATAATCTATTCCCCCGGCATCCACATATCCTGGGGCGTAAGCCCGCACTCATTGATCATCTCAATGGCATAATCCATGCGTCCAAAGTCATCGGCCCCCCCATTGTTGGTTCCAAAAGTGAATTTCACCCCTGCGGCTTTGGCCTTCTTAATAAAGGTTGCACTTGGAATCCGGTATCTGTTGTTGATCTCCAGGGCCACCTGGTTTTTTGCCAAAGCATTTACCGCCCTGTCGATCCGCTCTTCAGTCCAGAGCTCATCATAGCGGTCCCAGAGTTCATCAGGCAAAAAGGTGGGATTTACATAGATGTCAATGGGTTCGGTGAGCACCTTCTCAATGCGGTCCACCAGCTGGTCCATGAAATTCTGAGGATCGCCTATTTCGGTCTCCTCTTTGATCCAGAGACGCATTCTTTTGCCATTGTCATTGGTCCAGGTCATGGCATCGGTAAAAACATAATCGAACTTGTCTCGACTCTCCTTGCTGAATAGGTCCAGCCATTCCCGGCCTTCAGCCTGCATGGCTGTCCATACAAAGGGAGAGGGCTTGTAAGTTTCAAGGAATCCATTGAGCTCCTCATCCGATTCAAATCCCATTTTTAAGCCGCAATTCCATGCGATGCCATAGGTATACCCATAGGTGCGGGCTATGGCAAGTGCCTCTTCTTCTGAGATGCCTCCTTTCAGATGGGTGTGCAGATCAATAAGCGGAAAGTTCTTAGCGGCCAGATCTAACAGCTGCTTTTCAAAAACAAGATCCGCTGGGGGAGAACCCGGTGTGGGCAGATCATCTGCCAGCGGCTTCACCTTGATGTTTTTATAGTAGACCACACTGCCCGGATCGTGACACTGAAATGCAAAAGTTCCTGACCCCAGGACCCTGCCCTCCATTCCGCTGCTTCGGTAAATCTCCTCAGGCTCTGTGTATTCAGCAGCCAACATATCATTGATGTAGGTCTGAATGGTTTTACCCTGAACCCTGATGCGGTAATTAAACCACTCATTGTCTGGCACAGGTGATTTCCAGACATTTCGAATGGCATAAATGCTTCCGGTCATTTTGTGCTCCACATACCCCCCGTCAACGGCTGGAGGACTGGAGTTGATTACCTGGCATTCATAGCCTGCAAAAGGCCATCCTTCATCCTGATAATCCGTATGGACATAGATCCCTGAATTGGACCCGGGAGTGGACTTCACATCCACAGAAAATTCGAAATTCCTGAAGTTGTGATCCAGTACATCTCCTTCATAGAAAAGATGGGAACGCTCACCGGCGGTGATAAGCATCCCATCTTCAATTTTCCATGAATTGACGTTCTCAGAGGCCTTCCAGCCCTCAAGACTCTGGCCATCGAACAGGGGGATCCATTCACTGGAAGTGCCGGAGGAGCAAGCTGCCAGTAATAAAAGAAATGCAATAGAATAAGTAGCTTTCATATAGATAGTCATATCAATGGATCAGTTCGCTTTCACCAACTTAACTCCTTCGCCAAATCTGAATCGGGCTGAGAATCCCCAATTGCTGGTTTTAAAATCAAAACCTTCGGTCACTTTAAATCCCGGCCTCCAGTCAAATCCAATGGAGAGAGGGAAATCTGAAAGAGTATTCAACTCCAAAATTTCCTGCAATGTGAAAGTCAAATGAATCTCCGAAGAAAAATTCGGGACCCACTCCGGGATAGAATTTTAAACCTGCGGGTCCATCAGACAGGGCAAACATCCAGTCAAAATAACCCCCAATCCCAAAACGGTCAAAATAAATGGCAGGATGCAATCTTGGGGCTAAACCCAGGGGGATGGTTGCATCCACTGAGATATTATCACCAAATCTCATACCCACTTCCCAGTTGGCCTGGGCCTTGGATTCTGAAGTGGAAAGTAAAAGGGTGCTGATAAGTCCCAGCTGAACAAGTAAAATAAGGGTCTTTCTTCCCTGTAAAAACTTCATTTTCATAGATTTATGATTTGATTATTAAAAAATGAATACTGGTCAAAGTACACTTTGCCATAAAAGTACCATTTTGATCGCACTTTTCATCCTGCCTTCTATCAAATAAATTTTGTGTGGCCTGAAGATCAAGCTATCAAGCATATTTTTCAATCCAATGTAAAATAGTAAATTGCGCCCCTTGTACCGAAGAAAAAAGAAAACCATTAAAATTAATATGCGATGAATGTAAACAGACGCAGTTTTATTAAAACTGGCGGTGCAGCCGTGGCAGGGACCATGGTATTACCTCCGCTATTAAAATCTTGTCAGAATATTCAAATCTCTCCTGATGTGAAAAGCTATTTAGACCATTTTGAAGTGACCCCCGAGATCTTGCAGAAAGTAATTGCAGAAGCGATGTCAAAGGGGGGTGACTATGCCGACCTCTTTTTTGAACATGCCATTTCTAACAGGCTGGGCCTTGAAGATGGCAAAGTGAACAGTGCCCATTCCAATGTGGACTACGGAGTTGGGGTCAGGGTGCTGAAGGGCGACCAGACAGGTTTCGCCTATACAGAGTCGACCAATCTTTCGGATATGCTTAAGGTGGCTAAAACAGCTGCCAATATTGCCAACGATCCAGTCACTTTTAGCGCGAACGGAATTATTGAAAAATCGATTCCAAATTACTACAAGGTCTCCCAGAAATGGGAAAATTCAAGCATTGAGGAGAAGATTCCTTTTGTTCAAAAACTGAACGATCGCCTCTTCGAACTGGACGAAAAGGTGACCAAAGCCAGGGTATTTCAACGGGACGAAACCTCCTATGTGATGTTCTATAGCTCAGAAGGACTGCTTACCTATGACTACCGTCCCATGGCCACTCTTGGGGTTGTATGTGTCATGGAGAAGGACGGGGCGATTGAGAACGACTACAGTGCCCGTTCGGTTCGACAGGGATTCGAATTTATGGATGATAATTTGGTGGAAGAGCTTGCCCAGGAGGCGGTGAAGAAGACCAATTTCCTGTTTGGCGCCGGCAAACCCAAGGCGGGTGAGTTACCTGTTGTGCTGGGCGCCGGTGGTTCGGGAATATTGCTTCACGAAGCCATGGGACACCCCTTTGAGGCCGACTTCAACCGCAAGGGAGAATCGATATTCTCCGATAAGATGGGCAAGAGCATTGCCAGTGACTTTATCAATATTGTTGAAGACGGTACCATGGTAAATAACCGGGGAGCCATCAATATTGATGATGAAGGCAACGATGTGAAGAAGGTCTATCTGGTCAAAGACGGAGTGCTCGAGAGTTACCTGCACGACCGGATCAGTGCCAAACATTATGGAGTAGATCCCACAGGGAACGGTCGCAGGCAGTCCTTCCGGCATGTGCCTCTCCCAAGAATGCGGATCACCTACATGGAGAATGGCCCCCATACCACAGACGACATCATCGCCAGTGTAGATTATGGGGTCTATGTGGATAACTTCACAAATGGTCAGGTGAAAATCGGTGCGGGTGATTTCACTTTCTTTGTAAAATCGGGTTATCTGATTGAGAATGGTAAACTGACCCAGCCCATTAAGGATATCAATATCATTGGGAACGGACCCCAGGCATTGGCCGATATTACCATGGCAGCTGGGGACTATCAGACCGCTACCGGTACATGGACCTGCGGAAAAGGAGGACAATCGGTTCCAGTGGGTATGGGCCTTCCTTCCGTACTGGTTAAAAAATTAACTGTAGGAGGAACCAGTGCTTAATTCTGAAAACATTTGATCATGACCAAAGAAGAAAAATACAGCATAGCAAAATGGGCCATGGAACACGCCGTTCAGAACGGTGCGCAGCAGGCCCGCGTAACCATTTATAACAACAACAGCAGCCAGATCGAGGTAAGGGAGGAGAAGATAGACAAGCTCCAGGAATCCAACCGAAGCGGCATGCAGATCAATCTCTATGTGGACAATAAGTATTCCAGCATCTCCACCAGCAGAATAACCAACAAGGAGGAATTGGGCAAATTCATTGAAGAGGCCATTGCCGGCACCAGGTACCTGGCTGAAGATGAGTACCGCACCCTTCCCGATCCGGACCGTTATTACAAAGGCGGTGGGCCGGATCTTAAAAGTGTCGATCCCAAGTTTACTTCTGTAGATCCAGAGCAGAAGGTAAAGGATGCCTTCGCACTGGAAAAAGAAGTGCTTGGAACAGATGAGCGCATTATATCGGTCTCCGCCTCATACAGCGATGGAATGAGCGGAAGCGTAATGGTAGCCAGCAACGGATTCGAAGGGGACTCAGAAAACTCCTATTACTTCCTGAGCGCTTCGGTCTCGGTGACCGATGGGGAGGCCCGTCCAAGCGGCAACTGGTATGAGTCTGCCATCTTCAGTGATCAACTGGTTCGGAAAGATATCGCCAGGAAAGCCATGAAAAGGGCGATTGATCGATTGGGACAGGCCAAAATCGGATCTGGCAAGATGCCCATGATCGTGGAAAACAAAAGTGCCGGACAGCTAATTGGGCCCATGATCTCTGCCCTCAATGGCAGTTCCATACAGCAGAAACAGTCCTACCTGATTGGGATGAAGGGGGAGAAAATCGGGTCCGAATTAATGACCCTTACTGATGACCCATTTATTGTATCGGCACGAGGCTCCCGCTTATTCGACAACGAGGGCATGGCCACCCAGAAAAGGGCGGTGGTTGAAAACGGCGTATTAAAAAACTACTACATCGATACGTACTACGGCAAGAAGCTGGATATGGAAGCCACCTCCGGAAGTACCACCAACCTGGTGTTCCAGCCTGGCAATAAGGACTTGGAAGGATTGCTGGCCGATATTGACCGGGGAATCCTTGTTACCGGATTTAATGGTGGAAACAGCAATGGAGTCACTGGCGATTTCTCCTACGGCATAGAGGGATTCCTGGTTGAGAAGGGAAAACTGATTCAGCCCGTGGCTGAAATGAACATCACCGGGAACTTTAAACAAATGTGGAACGATCTGGTAGCTGTGGGTAACGATGTAGATCCCAGCCGGTCGTGGAGGGTACCCTCACTGGTATTCGACAATGTAGATTTTAGCGGGATATAGGACCGGTCCCTAAACGGAATGCTTACTTAATGAACAGTCCTTTTGATTTAATTCACAAAAGGACTGTTCATTTTTGCATGGGATCAGAGGGTAGGCTGTGCTTTTAACCTCTGAATCTCTTTCATGGCAGTGGGGCCTATCTTCATGGCAAACTTTCTGGGCCATGGATTTCGTGCCGATCTGTCCAGTATAACTCCCGGAGGAGGAAGACAAATGAAATTGCTGTTCTTCCAGATGATCTTCTTTTCGATCACCTTTCCTGTCATGGCTTCCATGGCCTCGTCCTCCGACATGAGGAGCAGGCTTTGAATCACTTCCGGCCCCAGAAGGATGATCACATAGGGATTGGCAATTTCGATCTCATCGCGAAGCCACTGCAGACTCCTGTTGGCATACTCTTTATAACGCGAGCGGTTCTCTTTTATATCCCTGCTGAGCCGTGCATACTTTTTCACATGACCTTCATCGAAGAGAAAAACTTTCACCAAACTGGTAAGCCAGCAGTCCTGGCGCTTAATTTCCAGGGTCTCCAGAATGATTTCATTAAACTCCTGTCCGGTAAACGAACTTCTGACTCTCGATCCATCAAAATAAGGCTCGATGGAAAACGGGGCCGCAACATCACAAAGTGGGACATCCGGAATATCGGAAACATAATAGAGTTTTGCCGCAGGATGAGGTCCGATTACCATCACTTTGCCAATGGCTGTTTCGATGGGGACCACCGTATTTACAGGATTTCCATACAGATAGGTGTTCTCTTTAGGGAATTTGATGCTCGAAATGTATTCTTTGGAGCATTTCTTCTGGTACTGATGAATGGTCATGGATGTAGGTTGAATGAAAAAACAAATTACAATTTTCTACTCAATTTTAAAATAGGCACATTAAACTCAATACGCTATTGACCTTTGAAACAGAATGCACCCGGACTTATTCCCGCCCCAAAGGTATCAATAGGCGTACCGGTTGCATTAAATCTATAGATATTTCCCCTCTGCAAATGATCAATTGCATCGGCTACGTATAGGTGGGAGCTTACCGGATCCACCTCCAGTGCATAGTACCCTCCTGACAATCCTCCCGTATAGGGGCTGCTAAGCAGAAGTTCTGGTTCCGCACTGTTTTCAATCACATACCTGAAAATATGCTTATTGATGAAGTATAAGGTATCCCCGGTACCCGTGATCTTTAGTTCGGAGGGTTTCTCTCCCTCGCTGAACCGGTGAATTATTTCCACCTCACGGGAATCTGCTTTAATCCTTAGCAATCCAGGGGCCTCATAACCATACGGGCTGTCCTGAAAACCTCCATCGCATAGAATCCAAAGGTTTTTGTTCCGGTCCAGCACCATGGAGTTGGGTTGCTTCAGTACCTCAATGGAGTCGACCACCTGGTCAAGCTCCGAATCGATAATCAGAATCTGATTGTCATAACTCCAACAATTGGTATACACATATTTATCATACTGCAACATCTGTTCGGTCGAATGCTGAAAAAAACTGGAGTGGCTGTTGCTGACGGGTATGGAACCGATAATTTCATAGGTCGTAGGATTCACAATGGCCATAGAACGGGCATAGAGGTCGGTCACATAAGCCTTCTTCTCATTTACAAAATGGATATACCGGGGAGAAGTGAGGCCGGTGATCTTACCTACATATTCAAATGTTTTAATATCAATTACATAGATTCTGCCGCTGTTGTTTATCACCACGTAACCCAGGCTGTCTCTGATGGTCATCGAGTGCGCCACATCACCCAGGGGAAGTCCATTGATTCCATAGAATATATCGTGATGAACCTCCCCTTGCTCCATGTCGTAAAAAGAGAGGGAGGAATTGCCATAGGTAAAGTTTCCTTCGTTGACCACAAATAGGCCACCCGAAAAAAGGGACTCTAACGCAGCGTCGGATTCCCACAAAACATCATCATTCATACAACCTTGAAGCATCAGGGCCACGGCTAAGGATCGTATGAATCGTAAACCTTTCAATGTATTAGATTTTAAAAACCAGGGTCAGGTAATAGTTTCTCCCGGGCATGGGTCTGTAAAGAATGGAATGGTACGATTCGTTAAACAGATTGTAGACCTTGAATTCGGCCGACAGGGCAAGTCTTTTTAACTGAAAGCTTTTACCCACAGCCACGTCATTCATAAAATAGGGATATAACCAATCGCGACGTGTTACATCATTGCTGGAGGTGGTATGCCTTTCGCTATAAGCATTGAACTGATAGGATAAAAAGAAGGTGCCCAGTGAAAGATTCACCAGTGCATTGCCCGAGTGCTCTGGAATATAGACCAGTTGTTTCCCAAAAGAGGCATCACCCCAGATCAGGGGATCTCCATAGTTTACAGCACTTGTATAGGCATATGAACCCGACAATTTGTACTTCAACTTGCTCACCTTACCCAAAAGTTGAACAGAGGATTCAATCCCTTTGGATAAGACCCTCTGTATATTTCGGGGCTCCCAGTATCCCTGATAAGAAGGGATCCACACAATCCAGTTGTTGATATCGGTTCTATAGAGGGTTAGCTCCGTCTTGAATAGTTGATCTGAAAACTTCTGCTGGTAAGCCAGACCCAGCTCTGTAGAGAATCCCTCTTCGGGCAATAGATCGGGGTTTCCACCAGGTTGCCAGTAGAGATCGTTGAGGGAGGGATGGTGATAATTCCTGGACACGCTTCCTTTCAGAATCAGATCCACCTCCTTCATCAGCCTGAAATCCACACCCAGAAAGGGAATGAAGGGAACCCTCTCCCCATCGATCCAATCCTGCCGCAACATCAGGTTCACATTTACCCTATCGGAAAAGCCCTTACGCAATGCAGCAAAAAGGGAGATTTCATTGCGCTGGTTCTCATATCCCGTATGTGCAACCGAATCTTCTGAACTCACAAAATGGGTATTTAGATCCAACGCACCTTCCACTGAAAAATCCCGACCCAGGTCGGAAGCATAGGAGAGGGTGTTAAAGAGACTCCTCTGTTTGCTCTCAGAATAGATGGAAGGAATAAGCCCCAGTCCCGGCACCCTGTTCATCTGGGAATAGTCCAGCTGTTTATCCGAATAGCCCGATCGAAGCATCACCCTGCCGAAGGCGCTGTAATATTTCCAGTCGGCCACTACCTTATGATCCATGTCCTGTTGACTGTTCAGGTTAGAGTTGTCGGGTCCCTCGTAGCTGGTGGGACGGGGAATGGTGCGGTCGGCATATTGTCCCCAGTATTTAAGAGAGAGCAGGTGATTCGACTTAGGTCGGTAGTAGAGTTCCTGAAGCAATCCCATCCTGGTATACTCTGCATTGCCATTGGTATCCAGGGGATTGGTCACCTCCCCTGTACCCGGATCGATGTTTCCTATACCTCTGTTGATGTAGGTATAATCGTTTCTTGAATAGTTGTGATACAGCCGGGTTTTGGATCTGAACTTTTTATTTCCCAGGGTGAACTGGACAAACTCATCAAAAGTTTGATAACTGCCCAATCCCTGCACATAATTAAAAACCTCCTTTTCGTTCCAGTTTACTGTATTATTCATGTGGATAGATCCGCCAATACCTCCGCTTTGGTCGGCCATGGAGGCAGAGCCATGCTTCAGATGTAATTCATCAATAATGTAAACCGGGATCATTGAGAAATCGACCATGCCAGCCAGAGGGCTATTTATATTAATGCCATTCCAGCTAACCTGTGTGTGAGAGGCAGCGGTGCCCCTGAATGATGCAGTGGCCAGTGCACCACGCCCATGGTTCTTAATAAAGACCGAAGTATTTTCTGAAAGCAGATCCGATAGAGACTGGCTCATTTTATTTTGAATCACACTGGTATCCACATGGGTCTCCCTGATTCCGGCACTCTCTTTAATAAAAACCCGGGAGGAGATGATTTCCACCCCCTCAATATGAATCAGGGAGTCGGTAATTCCCTGTGCAAAAAGGGATGATCCCAAACAACAGATAATCCATATGAAAAAGCTTCTTTGTGCCATATCAAATTATCAGGAGTCTCAAATGTTTCATTGTGAATCCGTTGTCTATTCGTACCCAGTAGATTCCGCAAGGGAGTGAACTGATATCCAGGGTAGCTCCGTGGTATTCCTCCAGGAAGAGTGCTGTTTTGCCTTCAGCTGTATAGATTTCCAGGGTGACTTTCTGGATTCCCCGGATCTGAACAAACTCACTGGCCGGATTGGGGAAAATATAAGGTTTCAAAACCTCAGGACCGGCCTTATCAGCAGAAGTAGCTGTGGCCACAATGTTTGTAAATACGGTAGTACTGACATGGGGTTTATCTGTAAGGGATGCCGTGAGGGTAAGAGGTCCTGATTCGGTGGCCCTTAGAACATTTTGTTCATCCACAGTGACCAGAGGGTTGGAGGTACTCCAGACCACATCCGCATTCGATATGATCCTTCCCTGGTGGAAAGCAAAAACCTCTAACTGGTAGTCCGGAACTGCTATTTCAGCAGGCAGATCCTTGATGACCAGCAGGTCGAGCTCGCCTTCTACCGTTGGATCGGGAGCCACATCCACTCCCCCCGTAATCTCAGTGGAGAGCTCTCCCAAATATTTGCCATCGGCCATCAGGGCATTCTGGACTTTTACAAAATGGATCCGGTCAAGATCCACATAGGAACCCGTGGAGTCCACTGCCCAGTGAATATCAAATGCATCCCCGCCCGAATTCTCCACTTCAGGGGTATAGGGATTGTCGGGAAGGTTGAGAGAGGTCAAACCCCGCATCTGATTATCTGCATATCCGAAGGCCCTTCGCTCCGATTTTAGCACCGGGGGATGATCCACATCCACCGCACCTTCTATCAAAGTGCCAGTCAGTGTATACTTCTCCTGTAAAATGGCAGGGAATGAATCCCGATGGGGATAGTAAGGCTGGGTATGAACGGAGTTTATTTTAATGAACCCGGTCTTCCCAAGCTTATCGGACCAGGGCACTTCCCTGGCTACTGTATCCCCAGGATTAATATAAGTTACTTCATATTTTGGCAAGGTGGAGGAGAAGGAAAAATCGCTTCCGGCCAGCTCAAACCAGGTATCGTCGGGCAGTCCGTTCTCATTTTCATCTTCCATAACCCAAACCACTCCTGGCTCCGACCAGTGTTCCATGGGATTCCCAAAGAGGGTAAAGTCGACTCCATAAGGATTCCCGGGATCATTCTCCACCGGCTCTTCAAAACGAAAAATAACATAACCGCCAAATGCTCCCAGGCACATGGATCCGCTTACTCCACCCACAAGTGTTGAAGCAGCTACCGGAGATCCCCACGGCTCCGTATTGGTAAACTGACCAGGGGCAGGAACATATTCCAGTACCCGGGAAATATACTGAGCCTCACTCCAGGTGAAGCTCAATATACTTAATCCGATGGCCAACAGGGTTCTCATCAAGAAGTTATAATTTCTGAATTATGGTATTGAATAAGCCCTTCCCACCCTTGACTCGCAACACATATGGACCTGAAGAGAGCCTGCTCAAATCGATGGCCTGTCCCGATTCAAAGTTGGTATTATGATAGACGGTGGATCCTGTAATGCTCAAAATGCTTACATCCAGCAAACCGGGTGTCGGGGTGTTAATGGCAATCGACCCATGGGTTGGATTGGGATAGACTCCCACCTCAAGTCCCGATTGTCCTTCCACGCCTCCCGGCCACTCGATGGTTACCACAAATGAATCTTTGGCTTTAAGTCCGCCCGAGGCTCCTTCAAGAACAATCTCTGCCTCCTCCTGAACAGATTTTAAAAGCATATACCTGCCCCTCAGCGTCAATTCCTTACCCGTGATGGATGCTTCAAGCAGCTCTTCATTGCTGTTAGAGAGAATCGAAATGGCCACTGCTTCATCTCCGTCGTCGGGATCAGAAAAAAGCGCGCTAAGGTCAATCACAGTATCCCTGCCATCGCTCAAAATGGTGATATCTGGCTGCGGATTTTTTACATAGGGAGGATAGTTTGCTGTATGCAGATCCGCCAGGGGCTGCCCGAAGGAGAAGGTAAGGAGACGTTCACCTATAGTGGGAGATGTGAAATCACCCATGGATTTTACACTTCCCAACCAATCCCATTCGCCTGCTGCCACCGCAAGGGTATCCAGCAGGTATCCCTCTCCACCCATGAAGGATCCGTTAAATAGGGCCAATACTTTCGGGCTGCCAAACAAGTTCATAGTGAAGATGAGATTAAATCCTTCATCGATCTCGCAATCGGATATGCCGGCCGGCACATCCGTTAGCTTTTGTCCATCGGATATCTGCAGAGGGGCTGCATCCTGGGATTCTAAAACCGCCTCAAGATCTGCCCTGCCCCATCGGTATATGGCATTTGGATCTAAAGAATAGGAAGTCCCATAATAGAGGTTTTCTGAAGAGTCTATGGCCATTCCTGCAGAGTTTCCTCCCACTTCAACAATAAGCCTGTGTTGATCCATTCCCGAGGTGTCAAGCAGATAAATTCCATTGGGATCTCCCCAGGTGGCACTGTTTAGTCCGGAAACCAGGATGCATTCCTTCCAGAAGATCAGATCGTAATTGCCCGGGAACTTTGCTTTCAGGGTCCATAATCCGCTCTCCATATCTATGCTGTAAATGCGGTCGTCGGCATTGCCATCGCTGGTATACCCGACCCAAATGGTCTTTTCATCGGGCGGTATGGTGAGAAAACTGGCATAGTTTGCCCCCTGATAATCGGCAGGTTCACCATATTTTCTCAAGGCTTCACCCGTATTGGCATTTACTAAATGGATGGTGTCCCCATCCTGAATATAGACCCGGTCCTCCCTGACGTCAAAGGCCCCAATCTGGGTATATTCAGAGAGAAATTCGGCCACCCTGTATCCGGGCTCAGGAGCCAGGTAGGATTGACCAATTAACACCACTCCCTGCATCAGCAGGGCACTCATAAAAATGTAAATTTTTCTCAATCTGCTGCAATTTTAATTCGTTAATTAAAATTCGCAGCGGGCGATGGTGATGAGGCAAGACCAATGTTGAATTTTGACCAGCTTCCCGTTCACCGCGGGCTGCAAAAACCTAGGGTATCGCTGGCAGGTCTTCTGACTCATCCGGATTTCTGAAACCTTCCCATTCTCTACGCACCTGGCGTAAAATAAACAGTGGTCTTCTTTCAGAATCCATTTCGGATTCACAGCAGCGGGAACTGTTACCGATTCTAACGGTATTCCCTTTTCATTCCACCGACAAGGTCGGCTAATGGAAACCAATGATAAAGCAAAAGTAAGTAAAAAAGTTATACGACGCAGCGCTAATTCCTATAAAGTAGCTTTCCATAGGTGAGCCTTCTCCATAACCATTCGAGGGGACCGTAGCGAAACCTTTTCAACCATAAAGGTGAGATTATCATCAGCACGGTCCAGATCCCCAGCACAATCAGAATCTGAATTTTTCTTTCCACACTTCCAAACAGACCCAGTCCGTGACCATAAAAGATTGCAGTGCAGATCAAAGTCATTAAGATATAGTTGGTGAAAGCCATTCGGCCCACCGCTGAAAAAATCTTTTTGATAGCCTGGAGAGAAGAGGAGTTGCACATCAGCATCACCAGACCCACATATCCCAAAGCCGTTCCCACGCTGCCCACGTAGTTGAACTGCTTTCCCAGAAACATGGAGAATTCCATGGACCACCCCTGTCGGAAATTGAGTATCACGCCCAGCGCAGAGAGAAAGAATCCGGAAAGCATTCCAATCAGGGCTATTCGGAGGTAAAAAGCTTTTGAGCGCTGGGCCGACAGGATGCTCCATCTGAACAGGGCCATTCCCAGCAACATCATCGACATCACCCTCCAGAAGGTCTGCATAAAAAACAGGCCGGTTTGCATGAAGAGGGTCCCGGGAACCCTCACCTCCATCTGCTCCACCCAATTTCCACGATAAGCTGCCAGGTAATGATCCATGTAGGCAGCATCGGGGTACCAGCTTTGCTTGGTACTTTGAAGGGTCTCTTCGGGCCAATAGGGAATGGAAAAAGCAAACAAAGAATCTAAAACAAAGGGAACAAGAAAAAAACCACTGGCGATCCAAATCAGCTTTTTAGGAGAGATGTTTCGAAAAACAAAAATCAGCATTCCGCAAAGTCCGTAAGTGAAAAGAATATCCCCATACCATAAGAGATAACCGTGAATCAAACCAAATACCAGGAGCCAGCCCATTCTCCTGTAGTGTAGAAGGGCACAATTTTTTCCCTTTAAAGTGGCGTTTTCGGAAAAAATCACCACCCCGGCACCAAATAACATGGAAAAGATGCTCATGAACTTCTGACCTGCCAGCAGATGGCTAAGGATCCATACCCACCTGTTCAAACCATGGAGATCGCCATATGCAGTAGGGGTTGATATAAGCCGCCGAGGGCATGGAGAAGCTCTGGATGTTCATAATCAGAATACCCAGTACTGCAACGCCCCTCAGGATGTCCAGGGAAATGATCCTGTCCACTTTTACACCTGAGAATGAATGGGTTTTCTGCATAAGGACTTCAATTTATGAAGTTCCTCCTTATTAGACAAACCATACTGTTTACGTCCACACTCTTTCTAAACCTACGACCATCTCTTTGGTTCCGAATGCTTCATAAAGGGTGGCGAGAGCCGGCCCCAGGGTGCAATGAGAAGGATAGACTCCAGGGATATTCAGATCTGACAAATATTTGATGGTTCTTTTTGTCTGTTCGTTGTTTGCTTTCAGGTGAAATCCCCCAATTACAGCTTCCACGCGATCCACCCCGGTCACTTTTTTGGCATACTCAATTACATTGCAAATTCCAGAATGGGCACATCCCGAGATCACCACCAATCCCTTCTTAACCACACAAGCCAGTGCTGAGTCATCCACAAGTTGGTCCTGCTCCCCTCCTTCCAGAATGTATTTGGAAGATTTCGCCTCAAAGTCATTGATCCTTGGAATTTCTCCTAAAAAATAGAGGTGTTCTGTCAATCTCAGAGGATCTTTGGAAACTTCCAATGTGAATCTGGACTCTATCTCTCTTTTTGAGAGTGCCAGCCCCAGGTTTTCCCCTCCCTCTTTGCGATACCGCTTCACAAAGCAAGCCGGATGACAAACCAGCCTATGCCCCCGTAAATACTGCAATCCATTCCCGTGATCGTAGTGCCCGTGACTTAAAACAATCGTTTCCACGCACCCAAGATCTATCCCCATTTTTTCAGCATTCCTGAGAAACAGGTCAGAAGCTCCCGTGTCGAAGAGTATCTTTTTGTGATCCACCTCCAACAGGAAAGAAAGGCCATGTTCAGATTCATATCCGTCCAGGGCCTTTCCATCGGACAACACCACTAGCCTCATTGCTAACCTGCTAGTTGTTCCAAAATTCTTTCGCAATTAACTCGGCCGCTTTAATCAGAGGATAAGCAGCCGGAGAAGCTGTTAACATGGGATGGGTTCCAATTTGTGCGGTCATCAGCATATTCACATTCATCTTGTTCTGAATGATCAGGCCAATGATATTGATCAGCTCTCCTGAGCTGGATCCTCCCATCACCTCCCCACCAAGTATAACCCCGTTTTCCCGACCAGCGATCAGCTTCACAATTTGCTTATGGGGATGATTTAACATGCCCGGATGCCGGTCAATTCCCGAAAAGGTTCCCGTGATAATATCAAAACCTTCATTTCTCGCCACGGTCTCGGTAAGTCCGGCAGACCCAAAACCGGTTCCATTGAGGGCAGTGGAAAAGATGGCAATTGTACCGCTAATCGTTTTCAAAGTAGATAGCTTATAAAGATTCATTCCGGCCACACGGGCTTCGGCACACGCAATAGAGGCCAGCATGGCTTTGGATCGCTTCCTTGTAAAAAAATCTCGTTTCTCGGCACAATCTCCCACCGCAAACACATCCGGATGATCGGTACGCATGTATTCGTCTACCTTGATAAATCCATCCCGGTTATAGGTCACCTCCAGATTTTGAGCCAGTTCGGTATTGGGTTCATAGCCCATGGCAAGAATTACTGCGTCTGCTTTGACGATAAGCTCTGCGTTGTCATGTTCAATTTTTACTCCTTCCACCCTGTGGGTTCCCAATATCTCAGTTACACTGTGTCTGGTTAGAATTTTGACTCCCCGATCGCTCAATATTTTCTCTGCCTCATCGGCCAGTTCAGGATCAAAGGCAAGTGGGAGCACATGGGGCAAAAGCTCCACCAGGGTTACATTCTTTCCCTTCTTCTTCAGTTCATCCGACATCTCGATCCCTATAAAACCGGCACCTACCACCACAATATCCTTCATGCCTTTAAGCTTTTCATTCATAGCTCCCAGGTAATCGAGGTTTTTGGGTACGGTAAACACATGTTCCAAATGGGCACCTTTTAACCATTCCGGAACGACTGGTTTGGAGCCGGTGGCCAGGATTAATTTTTCATAAGCAATCTCCTTCCCATCTCCCAATACACATACCTTGTTCGTTCCATCCACCGAAACCACTTCATTGACAATGATTTCCACACCCGCATTGATCAAACCCACATCAGGCAAGATATCCTCATCGGTGGATTTCAGGGTACCGAATATATAGGGGATCCCGCAAGGAATCGCCACCTTACTCTCTTTGCGAACAAGAATAACACTTTTCTGGGGGTAATGTGATTTTGAGGAAAGTGCTGATACCAGTCCGGCAGCACTGCCTCCAATTACCAAAACATCTGTCTGCTTCATAATCTCTATTATTATATTTCAGCGAGCTCTAATTTCTTGATAAACCATTCCGAATCGCTGAATAGTTTGCCTGTGATCTTATCTGCCAGGACCAGTGAAGTCTCTGCCCTGGCGATTAGCTTTTTGTGTTGATTGATTATCCTGTACCTAAACAACAGTCTTGTCTTCATTTTCGACTCCAGGGTGGTATGTATAATGATTGTATCACCAAAATGAAGGGGTGACAGGTACCTTATTTTTATCTCCACAACAGGTAAGATGATGCCCTCCTTTTCCATCTCCTGTATATCGATCCCATTTACATAGAACAGATCCATACGGGCCTCTTCCAGATACAAACCGTAGTTTGAATGATGCACATAACCCATCTGGTCTGTTTCACCATACCTGATTCCTATGGCTAAGCTATGTTCAATCACTTTTTCGGATCATGGTGGTTTTACAATCGGGACAGGTGTTATGAAAACAGGGAATTCCTGGTGTATGTGGAATCTCATAGCTGCAGGATGGGCAAATGCAATATTCATCCAGTTCCTCCAAACTTCTGTAGGAAGACCTCTCTAACCTCCAATCCCTGACACTTTGGTTGATATGCTCAATGTCGCCAGAGTTGCAACTGATACACTCCTTGTGCTCCTCCTCAGGGTGATGATAAACAGTGGTGCAGCTATTACAGCGGTACCATTGCTTATCAAACTCCACATCACCTCCTTCGATCACAATGGATCTTCCCTCTGTAAAAGCTTTGGCCAGTTTTTGCAAACAACTGCTGTAAATCCGGGTAAAAGTGGGCCGGGAGACATTCATCAGCCGGGCCGCCTCTTCCTGTTTAAGACCAGAATAATCGGCAAGTCGCAAAGCCTCATATTCTTCATATAGCAGGGAAATCATTCCTGCATTGTTAAATGGAACACCGATGGGTTTGAATCCCTTTAATACCGGGGGAGATACTAGTTTTCTGAACTGTTTGTTTCTGGGTGACATGGCGTTATTATGAACATATGATCACAAAGATAGTGAACATATGTTCATTAAGCAAGTCATTCACCAGATTCTTCCAGCAGTGTATCCAGGTAATAGATCAGGGGATTCTTCCTTGCTGCATAATCACAATTCACCTGCAAGGCAACAGCAAGATCCAAATCAGGGTAGTAAGCAAAAATTGAATTAAAGCCAGGGACAAAACCAGTATGGGCATAAGCCAGGCCATGCTTTGTTTTGTAAATAAAGCTCCCCATTCCATAAGACATGATCGGATCCAGGTTTTTTGCCTGGCTATTGGGAGTGATAATTTTTTGCAGCCTTTCATCAGAAAATAGTTTACCCGTATAATAAATCCGGGCCCATTTGGCCAGGTCCGAAGTGGTGGAGGCCAATCCCCCGCCTGTCCACTCTAGCTGAGGATTAAAGGCGTACAGTCCATCCAACACCACCTCCTGGGGCATCTTAAACCACTCGGGAAGATCAGAATAGCCGATGGGCAATCCCGGCAGGTCTCTTCTGTTGGAAGCAAAAGTTCTGTTAAGTCCTTCCGGAACAAGTATTTTTGAAAACAGGAGGTCGTAATAGGCTTGCTCACTCAACTTTTCAATCAGCATTCCCAACAATATATAATTGGTGTCCGAATAGTCCCACCCCTCCCCGGCCCTATGCAAAGGATCGTCATCGAATAAAACCTCTAAGCGTTCCTGGTAGCTCCAGACCTTATCGGGATACTTGTGCAAGGTGTCCCAGATCTCGGGCTTCATCACATACCTTGGAAGTCCGGAGGTATGCTGCAAAAGCATCTCGATGGTAATTTCCTGGATATTGGGTAGCATTTTCATCCATTCCAACTCAGGAAAATAGTCGATTATCTTATCCTCCAAATCGAAAAGACCCTGATCCAATAATTGCATGAGCAGGGCCACAGCATAGGTTTTTCCAACGCTGCCAGAAAACATCACATGCTCTGGGGTCATAAGAATTCGCTGATGTACATCCGCATATCCCGAAGCGTAGGATTTAAGAGTTTGGTTCTCGAAAACCATCGCATAACTTACCCCCGGAACCTGATTCTCACTTACCAGCGAATCAAGGGCCATTTGGACCCCATCAGGTTTGGTACTTGCAAATTTATCCGGATTCTTGCATCCGGTAAATACAGTTAAGACCAAAATGGCCAAAAGGAAAGCTCTATTCATATGAGATCCACGATAAGTATAGTTTATACGATAAAGAAAGCACAATGGCCCCGAGGAAAAGTCCTATAAATCCAAAAGCGATAAATCCACCGATTGCCCCGAGGAAAACAACCAGACTGGGAAGGCTGGAACCTTGTCCCATAATGATAGGTTTCAGGATGTTATCCACCAAACCCATGAGCAGAAAATAGATGGACCACATGGCTGCCGGGAACGGATCCATAAAAGCAAAAAGATAGATGATTAGGGGCACTGTAAAGATCATGGCTGGAATCTGGGCGATACACATGATCAGGACCAGGACAATCCACACTGCAGCCAGGGGAACCTGGGCCAGAACCAGGCCCAATCCTATCAATACTGTTTGTAAAATGGCTACCCCCAGCACACCGGAAGCCACATTTCGGATGGTGGTGGTGGAGATATCCAGAAATTCATCTCCCCTGTCGCCTGCCAGTTTTCTGAATAGCTTTTTACCCGTGATGGATCCCTGCTTAAAAAATATAAGAAAAACACCTGCAATCAGAATCGACAGCGCAAACTGTAGAATACCCAAACCGGTATTGCCCAGTGCCCCAATAAGTTTCTCAATAAATCCACTAATGTGGGGCATAAAACCCAGAACTGCTTCGCCAAAATCCTCAGCCAGGTCAAGCCAGTATTTGTAAATCTCATCGCCAATAACCGGCCACTGCAACACCGAGTCGGGAGGATAGGGAACACTTAAACTGCCGTCGGAAATATCTGCCGCAAGGATTCCAACCCCTACAATCAGCTGGTTGACCAACCATATGCTGGGTACAACCAAAAGGGCAAAAAACACCAGGGTGACCAACATGGAGGCAAGTTTGTGTCTGTTTCCCAACCAGAGAGACACCCTCTTGGCAAGAGGAAATAGAATCACGGCAATCACCAAGGACCAGATCAGTATCCCAAGAAAGGGCCAGATAATCTTGAAGCTCAGAAATAGTATGAACAGAAGCACGCCCAGCTTTAAGATCAGATCTGCAGCTGTCTTGATGTTGCTTTCTTTACGCCCATGCGAATCTTGGGTGTTAGCCATAACCATCAGATTTGTTTAAGACAGATTCCAAGATAGCCAAAACTCAGGAAAAATGCCCTTTTGGCCATTACAACGGAAAAAGATCCCATTCAAATGGTCAATACCAGGCTTGAAAAAATGAAACTTCTGTGGGATAAAACCCGTTAAGGTAAATGAGTTGGTTTTGCGTTATGTTTTGATTTACTTATGTTTGTAGTCCGCAGTTCGAAAGAATGATGAAGACACACAAGTACATATCCATTTTCCTTACACTCTGTTTTTCGGTGTTCCTGGGGCACAATCTGATCCCCCATCACCATCATTCAGAGCAGGTAATCGTACCCGTGTCTACCGAATGCCCCGTGGATCATGGAGATACAGAAAAACACCATCACGATGCGGATCATGATCCGCTACACTGCCATGCCTTTAACGATGTGGTATTTGACAAGTACAATTCAACTCAACTCAGGGGTGTAAGCACGCATATTCATGCGCTTGCGATTCCATCAATTTTTGCGGCTGTGGCCCCAATGCCCACAGAAATTTTGTCCGTTTATTTTCAATTCAAAATCCCGGACAAACCTTCCGATTATTTTGGGGACCGCTCCCTCAGGGGACCCCCTCTTGTCGCATAATCCCTTCCGATTATTCCCACATTTCATGTAAGGTATACCCCGGTATGCCCAATCATTTATAGTTCATATTTAACATATTATGTATAAGACAGGTTTAGCCATTGTTCTGATAATGGCCATCGCGTCGGCTTGCGGGTCTGAAAAAAGTTCTCAGCAACCGGCAGATACGCATCAACACGACGATGAATCATCTCAATTTACGCTATTCAGTGAAGGCATTGAATTCTTCATCGAACATACTCCTCTGGAAGCGGGTCATGAGTCCGAATTCCTGGTACATGTAACCCATTTGACCCACTATAAACCAGCCAAAACAGGCAGTGTAACCATCCTTATTGATGGGGTATCGGTTACGTCGGGAGGGCCTTCACACCCAGGTATTTTTGAAGTGCCCTTTATTCCTGAGAAAGCAGGTTCTTTTCATGCCTCTTATACTTACAAAGGGGATGATTTTGCCGAATCTGTGGAAGGTCATGTGCATGTGGTCCAGGATCACAAGGATCTGCATTCCGAAGATGAAAGCACAGGAGGGCATTCTCATGGAGAAGAAACAGAAGGTGAGATCACCTTTCTGAAAGAGCAGGCCTGGAACAGTGATTTTATGGTATCCCCAATAGAACCCGAATCCTTTCATTCAGTAATCCCCACCAGTGGGGAGATCCTTGCCATGCCCGGTGAAAAGATGAATGTGGCAGCCAATGGAAAAGGGATGGTTCTGTTTACCCGCAAAAATCTGGTGCAGGGATCATCGGTCACTAAAGGACAACACCTTTTTACCATAAGCAGTAAGACCATGCTGGAGGAGAACTTTGAACTTCAATACCAGGAGTGGTACAATAGCTATGAAAAGAGTAAAAGTGAGTACGAGCGACATAAAATACTATATACCCAGGGAGCCATTTCGGAACGTGAGTTTATCACCACCCGGTCTACCTATATCGCTGACAGTCTGCGTTATCACAACCTGAAAGCCAATGCGACTACAGAAGGATTAAAGGTAACGGCCCCTGTGAATGGGACCATACATGAACTGAGAGTTTCGGAGGGTCAGTTTATCGATGTGGGACAAATAATGGTGATCATCTCTTCCAATAAAACCCTTCTCCTGAGGGCCGACCTGGGCCAGCAACACTTTGATCAGCTGGGAGATATTGTCACTGCCAACTTCAGACCCGCCTACTCGGAAAAGGTCTATTCAATGGAGGAGGTGAATGGCAAGCTACTTGCAACGGGGTCCTCAGTGGCAGAAAATGACCACTACCTTCCGGTGATGTTTGAAGTCACCAACGATGGCAGATTACTCGAGGGGGCCTTTACAGAAGTATATCTTAAAACTGGTAACAAAAACAATTGCCTGGTCCTGCCCAAAACGGCTCTTACCGAAGAGCAGGGGGGATACTTTGTTTATCTGCAGGTCACCGGAGAGAGCTACTCCAAAAAACCTGTGCAAATCGGACATAACGATGGAAAAAATGTGGAAATCATCAGAGGCCTGGGTCCGGATGACCGGGTAGTCACTAAAGGAGTTATGTTACTTAAAGCAGCCTCCATGGTAAGTGGGACAGTTGGTCATGGCCATGCACATTAAAAAATCAGGATCATGCTAAACAGAATCATAAAATATTCCCTGCAAAACCGGATGCTGATCATCTTCCTCTCTCTGATGATTGTGGCAGGTGGAACTTTTACCGCCCGGGAGATGGAAATTGATGTTTTTCCCGATCTGACTGCACCCACTGTGGTTGTGCTGACAGATGCCCATGGCATGGCGGCCGAGGAGGTGGAAACACTGGTCACTTTTCCCATCGAATCCTCTCTTAACGGAGCCACCGATGTAAGACGCGTACGTTCCAGTTCATCCTATGGTTTCTCTATTGTATGGGTAGAGTTTGATTGGAATACAGATATATACAGAGCGAGGCAAATCGTAAGTGAGAAACTCCCTACCATAGCAGCACTGCTACCCAAAAGCATTGAAGCGCCCATTCTTGCTCCCCAGACCTCCATCATGGGGGAGATTATGCTGGTCTCCCTTACCTCCGATTCACTCACCATGTTCGACCTGAGAACCATGGCCGATAAAGAGGTGAGGCAAAGGTTGCTTTCGGTGACTGGAGTTGCCCAGGTGGTGGTGATGGGAGGTTTATCCAAGCAATATCAGGTCCTGGCAGATCCTTACAAGATGAAGTACCACGATGTTTCGCTGGAGGAGCTGTCAATGGTAGCGGAAAACACCAACAGCAATGCATCGGGTGGTTTTATAAACCAGTATGGCCAGGAATACATAGTGAGGGCCACGACGCGTTCAAAAGATCCTGGCGAAATCGGGGCATCAGTGATCAAGATTCGCAATGACAATCCGGTGAAAATCAGCGATGTGGCTCAGGTAAAAATTGGACATTCCGACCAGGTGGGAGATGCCTGGCTTGACCGGGAGCCAGCTGTGATTCTTACCGTACTGAAACAGCCCAACATCAATACATTGACACTGACCGAGGAGGTAGAGAAAGCCCTTGCGCAACTGGATGTAAGCTTGCCTGGAGATGTGAAGATCAATTCCAGGCTATTCAGGCAGGCCGACTTCATTAACACTGCCGTAAATAATGTATTTAAAGTGTTGTTGGAAGGGGGGCTTTTCGTCTCCATCATCCTTTTTCTCTTCCTCCTGAATGTGAGAACCACATTAATCTCACTGATCGCTATACCCCTGTCATTGCTTCTTTCGATCATCACCCTCAAGTTGCTTGGACTCACCATCAATACCATGTCTCTGGGAGGAATGGCCATTGCCATTGGCGCCCTGGTGGATGATGCCATCATCGATGTGGAAAACGTCCTGAAGCGATTGAAACAGAACCACCGCAAACCAAAGGAGGAGCAGAAGGGTGTGATCGAAGTGATCTACCAGGCCTCGGTGGAGATCCGGTCTTCAATTGTGCAGGCCACCCTGATTATCATTGTAGCCTTTATTCCGCTTTTCTTCCTGGCAGGAATGGAGGGACGTATGCTGAAACCCCTGGGCATCACCTTTATTGTTTCACTGGTGGCTTCTCTTTTTGTGGCCCTTACACTTACACCTGTTCTCTCGAGTTACATGCTCACCTCACTGAAGCAATTGAACAGGGATGAGCGGGGGGGAAACAGAATGGTACAACATCTTAATTCCTGGTATAAAAAGGCGCTGAACTCAATCCTCCGTTTCCGCTTGTTGATCATCATCTCTTCTGCAGGACTACTCGCCCTCGCCCTGGTGATGTTCTCCAATTTCGGATCTTCATTTTTGCCTGAATTTCATGAGGGTACACTCACCATCACTGCCACTACCCTTCCGGGGGCCTCACTTGCGGAGAGCAACAAATTGATGGCCCAGATCGATTCAGAACTTCTTCAAATACCTGAGGTTACCTATGTAAGTCGGCGCACAGGTCGGGCCGAGCTTAATGAACACAGCCATGGGGGTTCAAATTCTGCAGAGATCGATGTACCCTATCAGCTTTCTGAAAGGAGTGATGAAGCGTTTATGAAAGAGGTCAGGGATCGCCTGACCGGCTTGCAGGGACTCAATCTGAATATTGGTCAGCCCCTGGGCCATCGCATCGATCATATGCTTTCCGGGACAAGGGCGAGCATTGCCATCAAACTTTTTGGCACCGATCTGGGTACCATGTACCGGCTGGCCAACGAGATAAGGGATAACATCGTGGAGGTACCCGGACTGGTAGATCTGAATGTAGAACAACTGGTGGAAATCCCCCAATTGCAAATCAGGCCAAGAAGAGAGATGTTGGCCAGGTATGGGATTCCCCAGAACGAACTCACCCATTTTGTGGAGACTGCCATTGCCGGGGAAAAATATGCCGAGGTATATGACGACAACCTTAATTTTGACCTGATCGTCAGGTATGATGAGCCTTTTCGCAATAGCAAAGAGGCCATCGAAAATGCCCTGATTGATACACATGACGGGAACAGAATTCCTCTGAGTTATGTGGCCGACGTGGTTTCAACCAGCGGTCCCAACACCATCAACAGGGAGAATGTACAGCGCAAACTGGTCATCTCAGCAAATACAGCAGGAAGAGACCTGGGAAGTGTGGTTGAAGAGGTCCAGGAAATCCTTGCAAATCAGATTACACTGCCTGAGGGTTACAGGGTCGAGTTTGGCGGACAGTTTGAAAGTGCTAAAAATGCCTCTTTAACCTTGATGATCACCAGTCTGCTTGCCATACTGATCATCTTTGTGATCCTTTTTCAGGAGTTCAAAAGCGGAAAACTTGCAGGTGTCATCCTGCTGAATCTGCCTCTGGCTCTGATTGGCGGAGTGGTGGCCATCAAGCTTACCTCCCAGGTCATCAGCATTCCATCCATCATTGGATTTATCACCCTCTTTGGAATTGCTACCAGGAATGGAATCCTGCTGGTCTCCCGTTACAGTCATCTGAAAAAGGAAGGTCAAAGTCTGAAGGAGACCATCATCAATGGATCGGCCGACAGGCTCAATCCCATCCTCATGACGGCCCTGGCTTCGGCCCTGGCCCTGATTCCATTGGCACTCAGTGGAGATAAGCCAGGAAATGAAATTCAGAGCCCCATGGCCATTGTGATCCTGGGCGGACTGGTCACTTCCACACTGCTTAACCTGATTGTGATCCCATCGGTCTATTACATACTTGAAAAAAGAAAATCATGAAGACAAACCTTATAGCTTTCGCCCTGCTTCTGCTTGGAACCGGAATTTGTTTCGGGGCCCCGGAAGTATTTCCCACTTCCGATTCTCTGATGAAGACCATCAGGGAGCACAACCGTACGCTCCAAACGGCATGGGAGACTTACCAGGTAGCCATGCTCCAGGCAGGAACAGGAAATACACCCCCTGATCCAGAGGTGGAGATGGGTTATCTGTATGGTTCACCCACCGAACTTGGAAACCGCGTGGATTTCAGTGTCACTCAGGAGGTGGATTTTCCAACAGCTTACATTTATAAATCCCGTATAAGGAAAATCCGGAACTCCCAGGCCGAATTAGACTATATCATCGTCAGACAGGAGGTATTGCTTCAGGCCAAGCAATTGTGGATAGAGCACATCTACCTCAACCAGAGGAAAAACCTGCTTGAAAAGCGCTTGACTCAGGCAAACACCATCCACGAACACTTTCAGCAAAAACTGGAAGCAGGAGAGGTGAGTCACCTGGCATATAGCCATTCGAATCTTCAACTGGCCTCCATAAAAAGTGAGTTTGACCAGGTCCTGATGGAGATCAAAAATGCAGAGCTGTCCTGGTCCGAAATTTCTGGTGGAATGGATGTGGAGATCAGGGATACCATCTTCCCTCTCCCCATGGAGATCATTCCTGATTCTGTTTTGAATGTATACCTGAATAGTCCTCACGTGCTTCGTTACTCCCAGGAGCTGCAATCCAAAGAGGAGGAGAAGAAACTGGCCGTTAGCGAGACACTTCCCAGGCTAAAAGCAGGATACTATTCTGAATCTGTACTGGATGTGAAGTTCAAGGGCTTTCAGGTAGGGATTACTGTTCCTCTCTGGGAGAATTCCAATCGGATCAAGCAGGCTAAGTCTGAGATTAACTTTGCCCAGCAGGATGCACAGCGCTTTACCAATCTTCAGCAGAAAGAGGTAAAGCAAAATCTGGAACAGCTGGAGAGCTTGAGAACACGGGCCAGATTGCTGGAAGAGGCGCTGGGAACAGGAAAATCCCTGGAATTATTGGCCCTCTCGCTGGAGAATGGCGAAATCTCCATGTCCGAATATTTCTATGCCTCCGACTTCTATTTTCAGAATCAGCAGCTTCTGCTCCAATACAGAAGAGACCTGTTGGTACAGGAGGCCGAATTGCTAAAGGTATACCTGTAGGGGTTTAAAAGTCCTTGCCATGCATGATGTACCTGAATCCCAGACGAATCTGTCGCCCAGGTGCCGGGTAGCCTTCCAGGTAGCTGTAGTCTGCATCCAGCAGATTGCTCACGGAGGCTTCAAAGGTTAACATTTCAAGTACGGTATAAGCCACCTTACAGTCAAAGCTTACAAACGATTCGGTTTTATAAACTCCGCTGGAGGTAGAGATTCGCGGAGAATTGTAGAGCCCACCCACCTGAAGGAAAAGATTGGAAAAAAGGGTGTAGTTTAGCAATCCATAAACTTTGTGTATGGGCACATCGGTAAACAATAATTCCGGATTGCTCAGGTTTTCCCGCTGGGTAAGGGTGTATTGAAATGCCATATTCAAATCCTTCAGGGCTTGCCAGGTCAGATCAGCTTCCCATCCGTAAAACCGGGCAGTACCCGTATTCTGATATTGATATATGGCCGAATTTTCAGGATCCACATCATATACAGCCTGTATGGCATCCTGCAGATGGCTGTAGAAAACAGCCGTTTTCATCTGTAGGTTTGAACCTGGTATATACCCATAGTTCAGATCCATATTCCAGGAAGCCTCAGAGATTAAATCGGGATTGGGAATGGATTGTCCAAGTCTGTAAGAATACCGGTCCTTCATGGTTGGAAAGCGATTCTTTCTGGAAAGGTTGACACTGAGCTTGTGATTTTCACCCGGATTGTACTGCAGACCTGTCAGCAGATTAATAGATTGGTCGGTATGCCCCGGAAAGGCAGAAATTGAATCGGACTGGGCATCATAGTTATCGGCCTGCAGGTTGTTCTTCATATGAATCCCCAAGCCCGCAGTAAGGTGCAGCTTTTGTGTAAGTGTTATCTGATCTTCCATCCCAAGGGAAATGGTGAAGTCCTTGAAATTTCGCACCGGTTCCTCCACCGGGTATATGTTGTGCTCGCGGTGGTGGTCATGGATGGCATGAAAAGCTGTTTTTAACTGGTGCTTTCTGCCCGGATTCATGGAGATAAGCAGGGTTGCACCCAATGTTTCATCGTCATAGATGCTTGTAAAGGATGAATTGCGATTCTGCGTACTAAATGTGCTGTCGTCATAGCTTCTCAGATCGCTGTAGTAATCGTCATAGTAAAACCTGGTTTGTATATAACCCGACCTGCCAATGGCTGTTTTGCTGTTGAAGTGAACACCCTGTTTACTGATGTCCGGGAATTGCCAGTATCTGACCCGTTGGTTGGGATCTGTACCCCCATAGGCAGGAACCCCCTTTGATCCGTCCTGGAGATAATAGCTGAACACATAACGGTCGGTAGGGTTGGGAGTAAATCCAACCTTGATGGAGGAATTCAGTTCGCGGTTCTGAGAATTCAGCTGGAGCTTGTTTTCAGACAGCACATAGGGTTTGCTATCCACAAAAGCAATCCCCGCCTGGAAATAGTATTTCTCCTTTTTGCTTCCCACATTTAGCTCCGACTGTAATCCACCATATCCCCTGCCATCCAGTAAAACAGCAGAAGCCGCATCCATTTCCAACTTGGCAGCCGGTTTTCTGCTCACAAGGTTGATGGCGCCTCCCAGGGCATTTGGGCCCAGCAGGAGTGAAGACTCAGCCCTGGAGACCGTAATTCTGGAGAGATCAGATACCAGGAACCGGCCCAGGTCTGCATATCCATCATAAGAGACATACACAGGAACTCCATCCATATAAACCGGTACTTGCCTGAGATCAAATCCACGTATGTTAACCATGGCATCGTTTTTCTGACCCAGGTGAACTAAGTTTATCCCCGGTAGGGCAATCAGAGCCTGTGATACATCCCGTTTGGGATTGGCTGCCAGTTCTTCAGCTCCCAACACCAGGGAAAAGGGGTGGCTTTTTTTGCCTACTACCTGAACCTCACCCAGCTCAAATACGATGCTCTGAGAGTCAACCTGCACTGAGGGCAGCTGTGCATCTACCCTCATTGAGGCCAACAACAGGATCCATAATAAATATCCAATTCGCATCTAACCCTTTTAATCCGCATAAATGTAAAAGAAAAAACGGGATGCCCCAGCACCCCGTTTCAAGTCATTTTCTAGAATGGATAAGATTCTATTTCATAGTTTCAGACAGGGCCATGGGGTAGGCCTTACGCATCTCCCTCTGGAGTTCATCTCCCAACTGATCGTAGGCTACCCTGTACTTTTCAAGGGATAATTCCTCCCTGAACCGGTAGATTACTTGAAAGATCATATCCACGGTTTCCACGTACTGGCCATAGGGAATGGCTCCATCATACTCCAGGGAGATCACATATTTCCCGCCCTCATTCGCTCTGATAAACTGCTGAAGCCCCTCATCCACATCTCGTGGGGTGGTATTTCTTGCTGCCAGATCCACTGTGTATACAATCCCCCCCCTTTTCTCTACCTCTTTTTTATCCAGCGTTTTGGCACCCATTGGAGGTAGCAGCCGGGGCATTCCTACCGTATGATAGAGAAGGGGCGAGAGCTCCAGATCTCCATGAGGATACCCACCTTCTGCGATGTGGAGCGCATTGATCTTTCGCATCTCCTCACGAACCTGGTTCACAAGTACCATGGGAATGGTCCGGTCAATCAGAAAAAGAGCGGCAATTGCGTTTTGATCCAGTTTGCTCACCTTGTTCCTCTCCCCCTGAATCAGCTTCTCCAGATCAAGCAGCGTGAAAGACTTGCCATTAAAAGCAAGGGTGTTGCCTCCTTTGGAATCCTTCCCATAACTGATTCTATACAACAGGTTTTCATCCATCAGCCTGTATTTGGAGAGATATGGCAGATTGGCTTTTATTCCCTCCTTTTCAAGGTAGTCATCCAGGGTATTCTCTGCCTTTGATTTCAGATAGCGGCTTTTTTGAGAATCATTCCACCATAGAATCAATTCATCGCCCTGCTGTTCGAATTTTAAGGAGGTTCCCGGGGTTCCTTCCCTTTCTGAAAGAATCAGCGCCTTTCCTTCGGCTTCCACATGGAAGTCACGTATCTCCATACCTTCGGAGTAGATAAACCTGCTATCTTTAATAAGCAGACTCTTACTAAAATTGTCCTCCCCCTGCTTGATCCATAAACCATCCAATTCAGTGATGGAATTGAATGGTTCACTGCTTCCTTTCAGGGTAAAATCGGCAAAGAGGAAAAATATAATAAGTGCGAATGGAACAACCAGCAACGCTTTAAGCTTTGCAGGGATTCCGGATCTTGTTTTATTCATCATGGCTATTCGGTTTTTAATGGGTTTTAAATTGAAGTTGTTTACAAGCTCTACAGAGTGATACCCGATCACCTGTTTCAGCAATAACGACTGGTAATCAAACAGTTCAATTCCCTTCCCTAAGACCTGCCGGTCGGCAATATACTCATGTGTCGTTTTCAGGGCCTTCCTCATTTGCCAGGCAAATGGATTAAACCACTGAAATACGGCAAGTCCGTGTGCAAAAAGATGATCCATGGAGTGCTTTTGCCTGATGTGGGCCTTCTCATGCTCAAGCACATGGTCCAATTCGGATTCGTCAAAGGATCCGTTGTTAATAAACAAAAAGCGAAAAAAGGAGAATGGAGAGATGTCCTCTTGGATCTCGACCATCCTGAAGCCTGCCTGCCGGGTCACCCTGTTTCGTTTTGCCAGCAGGAAGAGTCGGATGACCAGGTAGATAAACCTGGATAAAAAGTAGATCACTCCACCTATATATATAAACAATAAAATTCTTGAAAATGAGAGGGAGATTCCTGTGTCTGCCCTCTGCGGACCCTTTCCTGCCACTATTCTTTCGCTCTTTGATCCGTGCGATCCCTCAACCGGAGTCTGTCCCTGCTCATTCAATGGATGATTTGGAGATCTGCCACTCCCCACACTGTGTTCACTGCCCGGTTCTGTTCCAAAATCAGCATCTATCCACCTGATCATCTCTTCGTAACTGCTGCGGAACTTAACAATACCCTTGGCTGGATCTTTCCAGTGAACTCCCCTGTGGGATCCTAATACCCATATGTACCAGCGGCACTACCAGGGCCAGAATCAAGCTTCCCACCAGGAACAGCCTGTTGAAGTTAAAATAGGTTTCCTTCCTGAGGAACAGCCAGTAAGCCAGGTATAGCAAAGAGAGACAGAGTCCTGTCTCCAGCAGGTATATCATGAAATGCACCACGATTTCCTACTTTTCCTTTTTCTGCTTAAGATCTTCCAGCATTCTGAGCGCCTCATCGAGCTCATCTACATCCAGGTCTTTTTTCTCCGAGAAAAAATTCACCACCTCTTTCAGGGAGTTACCGAAGTAGTTGTTCATCAGACGGCCCATCTGATCGCTTCGGTACTCCTCCCTGCTGATTAATGGAAAATACTGGTAGGATCCCCCGTAGGTTTTAAAGGAGACAATCTCTTTCTTCACCAGCACCCTTACAATGGTCGAGATCGTATTGTAGGGTGGTGCCGGCTTGGGGAAATGCTCCTGGATATCCTTGATAAATCCACGTTCGAGATCCCACAGTATTTGCATAATCCTCTCTTCTGCTTTGGTCAGGGTTACCATTTGATCACCTTTTTGCGTTATTACAATACAAACATATAACTTAATAATTAGTTCTCCAAACTTATTATTAAGTTTAAAGGACTAATGTCTAAATTAAAAAAGCTGTGTTAACTACTCATACCTTAATGCCTTGACCGGATTTTGTCTGGCCACCCTGTATATTTGCAGGGTAATGGTCAATACCGAAATCAATAGGGCAGCCATACCGGCCAGCAGAAAGATCCACCAGGAGATGGTAGTTTGGTAGGCAAAATCCTGTAGCCAACGCCTTGCTATAAACCAGGCTGCCGGACAAGCAAACAAATAGGCAATCACCACCCACTTCAGAATGTCGATGTTCAAAAAGTAGATAATCTGTGAAATGGTTGCTCCATTTGCTTTCCGTATACCCACCTCCTTGAACCGTCGGGCCACCAACAGTCCGCTGATTCCCATCAGACCAAGGCAGGAGAGGAGTATGGCGATGGCTGAAGCGTAGGCAATGATCCGACTCCAACGATCCTCATCGCTGTATTGTAATTCCAGGTTCTCATCTAAAAAGGTGTATTCCCAGGTAAACTCAGGGACCACTTCGTTCCATGCTTTCTCGGAGTGCTCCAGAACTTCGGTCATATTCCCATTTGCTTTTACAAAAAGGTACCAGATGGTATTATAATCAAAGGTGTGCATCATCAATGACTGGATTTCATCGTGCATGGAGTCAAAATGAAAATCTTTAACCACCCCGATGATATTCACAGCGAATCCTTCAGAGTCCAATATTAACTTCTCACCATCAGGATCCTCAATCCCGACCTCTCTGATAAGTGTTTCATTGACAATCACATTGGGAATGGTATCGTTTATCTCATCCTTGAAAAAATCTCTGCCCTCTATCAATTCCAAACCCAGGGTCGACAGATAGTCATGATCCACCCGCAGAAATCTGATAAGGGTTGGTTCTCCTTTCTTATTTTGGATAGATTGCGAACTACTGCCCGATACAAAACTGCGATCGCTCATGGTCACACTCCGGACATGGGGCGATTCAAGAATTTTCTCCTTAAGGGTGTTGATCTTATCCAACGAGAAGTCCACATGTAACACCACCACTTCCTCCCTATCAAAACCCACATTGCGGTTCATCATATAATTCAACTGTTTGATTATCACTCCACCTGAAATTAGCAACACAATGGCTATAAAAAACTGCATGACCACCGATACCCTGGCCACACCATTCCGCCTCGTAGAAAGCATCTCTCGTCTGAGAAATCGAACTGGATTGCTACGCCTGAGCAGATAGATTCCAATATAAACACTGGTGCTTAATACAATAAACAACAGTATGGCAAGCAGGAAAAGGAAATTGATCCCACGGCTATACAGTGTGAATTTGAGCTCTTCATCGGCCAGGTGGTTAAAGAGGGGAAGGAGCTGTTCGGCCATAATGATCCCCAGCAAAAGTGAGATCAGGGTGAGCAGAAAGGACTCTATGAAAAACTGGGCCAGGATTTGCCAGCGTCGGGCACCCACTACATTCATTACACCAAAATCGCCAATGCGGTTCAGCGAAGTTCCAATAGTGATCATTACATAATTAAAGCAGGCAATAAAAAGGATCAAGATGGCAATACTGCAGAGAATATAGATGGCATTTAGTTTTCCTGTTATATCATAGTCGCCCCCGATATCACGTGAATGTAAATAGAGGTCCGGGTAAGGCATAAAATGGTAGGTAAAATGGTGATCCTTTGCTGAAATAAATCCAACATCAATCATCTCCTGTAAGTTCTCACCTACGAATTCATCCACAAGGGTTTGTGCGGTCTGTTCCAGGTGGCTCACATTGTTATTTCCGTCAAGCATCACATAGAGGTAGGTATCTCCAATAAAATCATTGCTCCGGGGATAGACCCTGGCATTGACGTAAGGTATCAGCACACTCCAACGAAATGAGTTATTCTCTGGTGGATCCTCAATGACTGCTGAAATCGTATAAATATTGAAAGGGGGACGTTCAGGAAATTCCAGGGTTTCACCTATGATATCATTAAAACTGATCAGGCTATCCCCAAATATCTTCCTGGCCACTCCGGCTGTAAGCACAACACTCTTGGGCATAGAAAGTGGGGTCTCCCTATCCCCTGCCAGAAATTCATAGGAGAAAAGCTCAAAGAATGTGGAATCAACAAAACCCACATACTCCTGGAAGAGCTCATTTTTTAAACCCAGAAATACCGGGGTTGATTTTAGTCGGCAGGTCTGTTCAATACCTGGAACGCTCTCTTTCAATGCCAATGCCATTTCTGCGGGTTGATAGGGCGAGTAAAGCCGCTCACCGTTTATGGGATCCATACTGGAGTACATCCTGTAGATCCGATCGCCATTCTGGTGAAAATCATTGAATCTAAGCTCTCCGGTACTGTAGAGATAAATAATAATTACCAGGGCGATGCTAAAGGAGAGTCCGAATAGGTTGATCAGGGTTCGTCCCCTTTGCTTCACAAGGTTGCGGAAGGCATATTTAAAATAGCTGAATATCATAGTTTATGGGTTTATTCCACCAATGCCAATTGGATGCCAAAAACCGAGCTCTGGCTTTATCTTATTGTTTTACTGATAATTACAAATATATACCGACAACAAATCGTAAAACAAGTGTTCAGTTTCTGAACAATCGCTGTCAGCTTTTAGAACGATTACCTTAAATTTACATGTAATAAATCAATTATGATCCCTGCCCGAATACTGATTATTGATGACAACATACAGATCCTGGAGTCTCTCAGAATACTTTTAAAGGATGACTTTAAGGAGATCGACCTGGTCACCAAACCCTCCCGCTTGCATGAGATGCTCTGGCGAAACAGTTATGATATGGTCATGCTGGATATGAATTTTGCCATGGGTGAAACCTCCGGCAATGAAGGGATATTCTGGTTGAATGAAATCAAAAAAACAGATCCCTCTATGCCCGTCATCCTGATTACTGCCTATGGCGATATTGAACTGGCGGTTAAAGCAGTGCGGAAGGGAGCCACAGATTTTATTGCCAAACCCTGGGATCCGGAAAAACTGATTGTTACACTCAAGAATACCTACCGCTTGCGACAATCGGGACAGGAGGTAAAAAAATTGAAGAACCGTCAGCAACAATTGTCGGCCGACATGGACCGCAATTATCAAATGTACCAGGGTTCCTCTTTGGCCATGCGCGAGCTGATGGATACCCTCAACAAGGTGGCAGGAACAGATGCCAGTGTCTTAATTCTCGGTGAAAATGGCACCGGCAAAGAGTTGATAGCCCGAGAAATTCATCGTCGATCGAAACGTGCAGATCAGATATTTGTGGGAGTGGATCTGGCTTCCATCACCGAGACGCTGTTTGAAAGTGAAATGTTCGGACATGTGAAAGGGGCCTTTACCGATGCCAAGGAGGATCGTTCCGGAAGGTTTGAAAATGCCAACGAGGGAACCCTCTTCCTGGATGAAATTGGCAATGTACCCCTCTCCATCCAGGCCAAGTTGCTGCAGGTGATCCAGAATCGCGAACTGATTCGGGTGGGTGATAACAGGCCCGTATCCATCGATATCAGATTGATTACGGCCACAAACAAGCCTCTGAAAAAGATGATCTCTGAGGGCTCATTCAGGGAGGACCTCTTCTATCGGCTCAACACGGTGACCATTGAAGTTCCGCCTCTCAGAGCAAGGAAAGAAGATATCATTCACCTGGCCAACTACTTTTTAGAACAATACAGCCGGAAGTACGATAAACCAGGATTGTTAATCGGTGGCAAAGCACAGGAAAGGCTTCAGGAGTATCCCTGGCCAGGCAATGTGAGGGAGCTTAAGCACACCATGGAAAGGGCGGTGATTCTGGGTAAAAACAGTGCACTGGGACCTGAAGATCTGCACCTGTTTGACTCTTCAGAAAGAGTGGAAGCCGATTCATTCCGGCTGGACGACGTGGAAAAGAGAACCATATTCAGGGTTTTGGAAAAATGCAGGGGTAATCACTCGAAAGCGGCTCAGATGCTCAATATATCAAGGACAACCCTCTATGCAAAACTGAAAAAATATGGGATATAATCGCTTCTATATCTCCATTGTTTTCAACTGTCTGCTCATTTTTGCTGCGGCCTTTCTCTTTTTTTATTTCCTGAATACCAGGCAACAACCTTCAACTGCAGCCGGAGTGGCCATCGTGGCATTGCTACTGGTCATCAGGTTGATCTACTTTATAAACCGGTCCAACCGCATGCTGAGCTCTTTCCTGATCCATATGCAGGAGAACGATCCTTCATTAGCCTACACCCGGCGCTATACCGATAAGAACTTCAAAGGACTCAATGAAAGCCTGGAAAATCTGATCTGCGAGTTCAAAGAGAACCGCCTCGATCTGGAAGTACAGACTCAATACCTGGAAGCATTACTTGGTAATATATCCACGGGTATCATCAGCTTTGAAAATTCCGGAAAGATCAAGACCATCAACCAGGCGGCAAGAAACATATTGGCCCTGGAATCCATTAAGCACCTGAAAGAGTTAGAAAAGAACAATCCGGAACTGGGAGAGAGGATGCGAAATGCGGGTCCTAAAAGTGAATTTATCGAACAGATTAACTCCGGTGGAAGAGCCATGCAACTCTCTGTAAACAGCTCGCAGATAAAGCTGGGAAGTGAAACCATTCACATCATCTCACTCAACGACATCAGCAACCAGATGGAGGAACAGGAGATCCGGTCCTGGAAAAAATTGATCCGTGTAATTAACCATGAGATCATGAACTCCATGACGCCCATCATAACCCTCTCCATGGCCATCCGTAGAAAAATGAAAAAAGGCACTCCCGATGCAATGGAAGATGCGGTTCAAAGCGCAGGCATCATTGAAGAACGTTCATCGGGACTGGTGAATTTCATCGAGCGATATAAAAAACTCACTGGTCTGCCTCCTTTAAAAAAGAAGACCTTGAAGGCGACAGATCTGTTTTATAAGGTGGAACAACTCTACAGGGAAGCGCTACAGGACACGTCAGTGGCTCTCTATTATCAGCAGGATTGTAAAGCAGAGCTGGAAGTCGATGAGGAAATGATGCTACAGGTATTGATCAACCTGGTAAAGAACGCGCTGGAAGCGGTAAGAGATAAAAGTAAGCCCGAAATTGAATTGTGTTGTTACTCCGACTCCAGGGGACACATTTGTGTCTCTGTAAAAGACAATGGTGAAGGCATTCAACCCGATAAACTGGAACAGGTATTTGTGCCTTTTTTTACCACCAGGAAGGAAGGGTCTGGAATTGGTTTAAGCCTTTGCCGGCAAATTATTCGCCTCCATGATGGTCAAATAAAAATAGAATCTGAACCCGGGGAAGGGACCACGGTGGTATTAAGGTTTTAAGGGGCTAAGTTCACTCATCCGTCCACAGGCCGAAAACACCCTCCACCAATAAAGGAGATAGATCCGTATCTAATATTTCGGTGAATCCATTCCGGGTTACTCCGGTTTGTACCGGCATCTTTCTGAAAGTATAGGATTGCTTGTTCTCCTCCAAAAGGATCAAAACATAATCCCTTTCGGGTTCGCGTATCAATGCTGTTTCGGGCAGTGCCAGCGCCTCTCTTTCGCAGGTAATTATCTCTGCTTCCACATACATATTTTCCAAAAAAGAGCTTTTCTCTTCGGAATCTATGGCAGCATAACACTGTACCGACCGGGTCTCGGCGGAAACGGTCTTACCCAGCTGGCTCATACTGGCCCTGTAATAAATCTCAGGTCGGCCTATTACAGAAAACAGAACCTCCTGTCCCGTGGCTACCTCTGCCATTGAATTTTCAAAAACCTGGAGTCTCAACCTCAGCTTATCGGTATCTACGATGTCAATGGGAGTTTCATTTAACTCAATATACTGACCCAACACAATCTCCTGCCTGGTAATATACCCGCTTATGGGTGAGATCACAGACTGATAGGGAGCTATGTTGCCTTCTTCTACCTGAGAGGGATCAATCTGAATCATTTTTAACCTGCTCCTCAGTCCTTCTGCCATGGCCTGGGTGGTCTTTAAATTGCTTTCAGCTTTCAGGTAATCCTTCCTTGCCACTACATTTTCATCAGAAAGGGCTTTCAATCTGTCAAAATCAGTTTGCAACAATTTCAATTCCTGTAAAGTTACCGCATAAGTTTGTTGCAGTAGAATGATTTCATCGCTTTCCAGGGTGAAAAGGGTGGCCCCTTTTTGCACAAAATCGCCAGCGGTATGGTAAATCTGCCTGACCCTTCCTGAAATCAGGGTACTAATCTCTGCCGCTCCACTCCTGGAAGCCACAATAAACCCATTTGTCTTGATGGAGGTGCTGAAGCTTCTTGGCAAGGGAGATCCAATCTTCATCCCGGATGATTCGAATTGTTCCCTGGTCAATGTAATATCTCCAGTTTGGTCTGAAGCAGCTTCTGCCACTTGGGTTGCAATGCCCTGCTCTTTCGAGCCTGACAGTTGACAGGAGGAGATGCTCAGAAGCGGAAGAATCGATAAAAGAAATAAGGAATACTTCATACGCTTAGTTAATTATCAAATGTCATGTAATTAATCTCCAGCACCAGCTGGTTGTATTTACTGAGGTTCTCCAGGTAATTCAATTCAATGTCAATGGCTCTGTCCATACTGGCAGCCAATCTGAAAAAATCGATCTCCCCTGAAGAAAAGCTCAATTGAGAAGAACGAACCAATTCACTGGAAAGATTTTTCCCGGTACCCTCATAATAGGCTATGGCCGCTTTGTATTTCACCAGACCGGACTCAAGCTCAGCTACCCTATTCTCATAATTTCTGATATAATGGGTCTGCAGGTGGGTTGTAGCTTCCAACGCATACTGCCTGGCCTTCACCTTGGCTCTTTGCTCGCTAAAAAAAATGGGGATGCCTAATCCCACCTCAAAACCCTGGTATCTTTGGGCTCCATCATATCTGTTGGACCCGCTGAAATAACCCAGGGTTAAATCCGGGAGGAGTAATTGTTTTTCTACCTTTAACTCTGCTCCTTCTTTCAACACTGCATTTCCCAGGTATTGCAAGCGGGGATCCGAACCCACACTGTCTAACTGCATCTCCACCTTTTCAAGCGTTTCATCAAGTACGACAAAGAGGCTGTCATACTGCATCATTGTGGACAGGTTCCTGTAGGCAATATCGATATCATATTGCATCTGCCGCTGAAGCAATAATACTTCCTGCTGCCTCGATTGGGCATTCAGCAATTCCAGGTAGGTCATTGCACCTTGGTTGTAACTGCGCTCTGCGGCTGAATAGAAGCGGGAATAGAGGCTGTCTACCTGATGGTAGATTTGCTTTCGATTCTGCAGATAAACCAGATGATGGTAGGCCTTTGAAACTTCCCTGGTAAGCTCTCTTTTTTGACCTTCATATTTATTGACGGCCATGTTATACCCAATGGTATTTGCCTCCTTCCTGGCCGAATATACCGTTGGGAAATCGAAACGCTGTTCGCCTCCAATCACCCCGATAGGGTAATCATTGGCTGCAATATTATTCTCGTCATAGCTGTAATAAAAGTTGGTTTTGTCAATGGAATATGCAGTTCTGATAAGTGCCCGTTGCTCCTCAGCCCTCAAGCGGGAGGCCTCCAGCTCCCCATTATTCCTGTAAGCAATCTCCAAAACATCAGGAAGAGACAAGACCTCTTGAGAGAATCCCATGGCCGGGACCAATAAAAGCAGAAGGACGACCGTCACTCCCTTTTGCCTCTTAAATCGGGGAGGCCATAACTTGATTCCTGTGATCTCATCCACTACAGCATACAGCAGGGGAAGAGCCAACATGGTAAGCAGGGTGGAGGTAACCAGTCCTCCTATGACCACAGTGGCCAGAGGTCGCTGAACTTCAGCACCCGCTGAAGTGGATATGGCCATGGGTAAAAAGCCCAGGGCAGCAGCTCCGGCAGTTAACAATACAGGACGCAAACGCTCTCGGGTACCTTTAAGCACCCTTTCGCGCATATCCGATACGCCCTGTTTTTTTAAGTCTTTAAGATGCTCAATTAAAACAATCCCATTCAATACTGCCACTCCAAATAAGGCAATAAATCCAATTCCTGCTGAAATACTAAAAGGCATCCCCCTGATCCAGAGCAGAAAAACTCCACCTACTATGGAGAGAGGTACTGCCGTGAAAATCAAGGCAGCTTCCTTAAATGAGCTAAATGCAAAATGAAGAAATATAAAGATCAGCAACAAGGCAATGGGAACGGCAAGCTTCAACCTTTTGGATGCATTTCGAAGGTTTTCAAACTGCCCTCCATAATCAATATAATAACCGGCAGGCAATTCCAGTTGGCTGTTCAGTATGGTCTCAATGTCATTGACCACCGACTCCAGGTCACGTTCGCGAACATTTACGCTCACCACTACCCTTCTGCGGGTATCATCCCTGGATATTTTTGCTGGTCCGCTTGAATAAGAGATATCTGCGAGTTCCCGCAGTGGAATCTGCTTTCCATTGTTCAATTCTACAGGAAGGTCCCTGATGTCCTCAATGTCCTTTCGATATCCCGGCTGCAGTCTCACTACCAGATCAAATCGCTTTTCTCCTTCAAAAACAACGCCTGCAGTTGCCCCTCCAAAAGCCATGGAAACATAATTATTCAGATCTTCAATAGATTGCCCATAAAACGCCACCATATTTCTTTTGTACTTCACACTCATCTGTGGCAAACCCACTGTTTTTTCCAGGATAACATCTGCGGCCCCCGGAACATCAGAGATCAATCTTTTTACCTCCTGGGCACGATCGGCCAGTATGTCCAGATCCTCCCCAAAAATTTTAATGGCCAGATCAGCTCGCACACCGGTAATGAGCTCATTGAAACGCATTTCGATGGGTTGGGTAAATTCATAATCGATTCCGGGGATAATGCTTAACGCCTCCTTAAAACGATTGGCCAGCTCCTCTTTGCTATCCGCCGAAACCCAGCTATCTTTTGGATTCAGTTTTATGATCATATCGATCTCCTCCATGGACATGGGATCGGTGGGCACCTCTGCAGCACCAATGCGGCACACAATCTGATCGACCTCCGGGAAATTTTCAATGAGGATGTTCTCCATTTTTGTGGTTAACTCCACCGTTTTTGAAAGAGAGGTTCCCGTTTTTAGAACAGGTTGAATCACAAAATCGCCTTCATCCAGGGTGGGTACAAACTCTCCCCCCATTCTTGAGAATATAATTCCTGTACCTACCAGTGAAGCAAGCGCCAGTCCGAAAATAACCGCTTTATGATCATAGGACCATCGGATCACCGGGTCGTAGGATCGGTAAAACAACTTCATGATAAAACGGGTCACTCTAAATTGCTTTTGCTTTTCGGGCCGGAGGAAAAGGGCTGAAGCTACTGGCAACCAGGTCATACCGAAAAACATGGCCCCCAGCAGGGCAAAGCTGAATGAGAGGGCCATGGGACGAAACATTTTACCCTCCACTCCACTCAAAGACAGAACTGGAATGAAAACAATCAGGATAATTACCTGCCCGAATATGGCTGAGTTCATCATCTTCGATGCACCCTGATAGGTGATCCTGTCCAGTACCGACTGCTTTTCATCGCCCGATTTTCCTTCCAATTCACCTCTGTTTATGGTCAACCTGATGGCGATAAATTCAACGATAATCACAGCTCCATCAATAATGATCCCAAAATCCAGGGCCCCCAGACTCATGAGATTGGCATCGATGCCGAATATATACATCAGTGAGATGGTAAATAGAAGGGAGAGTGGAATGATGGAAGCAATAACCAGTCCCGAACGCAGATTGCCCAGCAACAGAACCAGAATAAAAAATACGATCAGGCAGCCCAGAATCAGATTTTCATAAACAGTAAATGAAGTTTTCTTGATCAGCTCACTTCTCTCCAGAATCGGGTTGATAAATACCCCTTCGGGCAGTGTCTCCTGAACCTCCGCCACCCGGGCCTTGACTGCAGAAATCACCTTATTGGAATTGGCATCCTTAAGCATCATTATCTGCCCCAGCACCTTCTCACCCTCTCCATTGGCAGTGATGGCACCAAAGCGATTGGCATTGCCGAAGCGGACAGTGGCAATGTCTTTTACCAGGACAGGTAACCCATTCAAATTGGAGACCACAATTATTTCAAGGTCCTCCAGGGAGCCAACCAGTCCATCTCCCCTGATAAAGTAGCTCTGATTTTGCTTTTCGATATAAGCGCCACCAGCCACTCCATTGTTTTTCTCAATGGCATCAAATACCTCCAGAAGGGAAATTCCCATTCCTTTGAGCCTTTCAGGATTAATGGCGACTTCATACTGCTTTAAAAATCCCCCCCAGGTATTTACTTCCACCACCCCGGGGATACCTGAGAGTTGTCTTTTAACCACCCAGTCCTGTATGGTACGGAGCTCCATGATGGAGTATTTATTCTCATATCCGGGTTTTGTATCCAGTATGTATTGATAGATCTCACCAAGACCGGTAGATATGGGCCCCATTTCCGGGGTCCCGAATCCTTCAGGAATATTTGCCGATGCACTTTTTATTTTTTCAGCGATCAACTGCCGGGGCAGATAGGTTCCCATCTGATCCTCAAATACAATGGTGACCACCGAAAGTCCGAATTTTGAGATGGACCGGATCTCAGTCACTCCTGGCAAATTCGACATTTCCAACTCCACCGGGTAGGTGATAAACTGCTCCACATCCTGGGTGGAGAGACTGGTGGATGTGGTAATCACCTGTACCTGGTTGTTGGTGATATCGGGCACGGCCCCTACAGGAATACGCATAATTGAGAACACTCCAAACCCAACGATAAACAGGGTTAGCAAAATGACAATTAGCTTATGCTTAATGCTAAGATCAATGATTCTGTTGAGCATGTCGGGGTCGAATCTGGATGAACTCGAATTGATATATTCTTAATCACTAAGATAACTAAAATAGAAATGATAATCTTCTATCGCTTACCTCCATTTGCGCAAAAATTTGCTAATTTTAATACCCTCATTTCCAAAACCCTCGCAATGAAACAGATCTTCACACTACTTTTGGTGACCCTGATAATTTTCTATTCAGGTTCCGCAAAAGGACAAAAAACCACAAGGGCTAGTCTTTCCGACACCATTGACCTCTTTCCTGCCACCATTGTAGCCCTTCATCCAAAGGCGGGAGAAGTGGAAACCCTGAATCTGGACTACCTGGATCAAATGGCCCATGACGGAGGGGCAATTTTGAACCAGGTCGCCGGAATCTCCAGCATCCGGAAGAGTGGTGCGTATGGTTTTGATCCGGTTCTGCGTGGATTCAAGTATGACCAGATCAATGTGGTGTACAATGGAGGGCAATCAGCCACTGCAGCCTGTCCCAACCGAATGGATCCTCCCACCAGCCAAATGGCTCCCAACATGATCCAGCGGATCGAAATATTGAAGGGACCACATGCCTTGCGCTACGGTTGTGCCTTCGGGGCTACGGTCAACTATATACCCGTACCTCCACAGTTTTCTGAAGAAAAAAGCATCTATGGAAGACTTTCAGGTGGCTATGAGAGCAATGGAAACATCATGAGAAGCGAAGGAGTTCTGGGACTAAGTGGAAAAGGGATTGACCTTGGATTTTTTGGAGCATGGTCCCAGGGAAATGATTACAGAGCGGGGGAAGGGCAGAGCATACCGGCAGATTTTCTTCGGGGAAGCTTTGGCACACAGTTGGGTTTTAAAATAGCAAAAAGCCAGGTGATGAAGATTACCGCCACCAGGAACATGGCCAGGGACGCAGATTTTGCAGCCCTCCCAATGGATCTGCGTAAGGATGACACCTGGTTGTTCAATGTAAATCACGATGCCATATTCCAGGAAAAAAATCTGAAAACATGGAAAACCTCCCTCTATGGATCATTTGTTAATCATTTGATGGACAACCTCCTAAAAAATCTGAATCCCCGAATGGTCAATGCAGAAACCCTGGCCACCACCCACAATTACGGAGGTCGCACAGAAGGAAGCTGGAGTTTTAATCGGGCCCGCCTCTATGCCGGATTAGATTTCCGGATCGAAGGCGCAGAAGGCAACAGAGACCGGGAGTTCCTGATGGGTCCCAATCAAGGGAAGGTGGTGACCGACAATGTGTGGCAGAACGGACAAATAACCCGATCGGGACTATTTGCAGAGTACCACATTCAGGGCCTGGATATCCGATGGGTCATTTCCGGCAGATTTGAAGTAAATTCCTCAAATATTTTCGATCCCGATCCCGACTTCTCTCAGCTCTATCCGGAGTCAGGTACTTTTCAGATAAACCCTGGCCTTAGCCTGGGCGGAACGAAAAAACTGACCGAAAGGTTAACCATGGGATTGTGGATTGGGCGGGCTCACCGAAGCGGAAGTCTGACCGAAAGGTTTATAAACTACTTCCCTGTAGGACAAGATCCCTATGAAATGCTGGGAAATCCCATGCTGGATCCGGAGATCAACAATCAGGTGGACATGAATCTTCAATGGGATTCCAGAACCACCTCGTTGCGACTGGATCTTTTTGCTGGCTATCTACAGGACATTATCTCTTCCATTATTGATACCACACTAAATCCCACCCTTCCTAGTAGTCCGGGTGTAAGGCGGTATACCAATATCGATAAAGCATTTAAAACCGGTTTTGAAGCCACGTGGAACCAACAACTCTTTGCCGGGATGTATCACCAGTTAAGTCTGGCCTACACCTATGCCCAGGATCTGGTAAGGGACGAACCCCTGCCCGAAATCGCCCCCCTGGACCTCGGGTATCAATTGTCGGGAACCTACATAAACAAACGACTTCGTCCATCCATCTCCTTCAGGCATGTATGGGAACAATCAAGGATATCCAGTGAATTCGGGGAGACCGTTACGCCCTCCTTTAGCGTGATAGATCTGGGCATATCGTTCCAGGTTTTTCCTCAGTTAGGGGTCTCTGCAGGGGTCTATAATCTCTTGGATACCCTCTACCATGAGCATCTGAACAGATCGGTAAAAGGGACAAATCCCTATCCCATTTATGCACCTGGGAGAAACTTTTTTATCTCTTTTAACCTGGATTTGAGGTAGGCTTATAAAAAAGGAATAAACCTGGGAACCCTTTTCTGATAGCTGGAATATTCGGGATACTTGCCCGAGGAGATGGACTCGCTGAAATTGCTGCTGCCCCAGAAAAGCAGGACCAGCAGTAAAGCACCAATCACAGACCAGTTCAGCCAGGAACCTGTAGCTGATACACTGAAAAAGTAGAAAATGATCCATATGGCCAGTTCTGAGGAATAGTTGGGATGACGTACGATTCCCCAGAGCCCCGAATCCACAAACCCTTTTTTGTATTTCTCAGGGAGTTCACCCCCGGACTCGATGGCGGCTCTCTTCTGTTTGTGATAATTCCATTGTTGTTGATCGGCTATAAACTCGACCACAATAAAGCCCAGCAAAAGCACTGCTACAATTCCATCGAACCAGGAAAGGGATCCCCCACCCATACTTCTTACAGCCGGCAGGGTGATTAACAGGATTAACCCCATCTGATAAAGCGAAATGAAGAACAAATTAAAGAGCATCCACTTCCAGCCAGCAGACAGTTCAGGCTTACTCCTTAAAACCGCCCAGCGATAGTCCTCTTCCCCGGTCCAGAATTTAATGGAATACCCTCCCCTTCTGGAAAAATTATAGCTGAGCCGGAGTCCCCATATGGTGACCAGTACGGCCATCAGCACCAGGCGGGGTTCAAATCCAGTGGCAAATGCCACCATCCATGTATAGGGAATGGGCATCACGCTCCAGAGCTTATCCACCTGGCTGTAGTTCTTACTGAGTGAACTCACCACAAAGCATAGCAAGGCAGCAGCCAGGTATAGAACCACAAGTTTTGTCAGGACCTGGTGCTGCACAAGGGTCAGTGCTTCATCGAAACTAAAGGCAAGAATAGGGATGACAACAATGGTCACCAACAGAGCAAGGACGGTTTTCCACATGGTGTGATGGTTTGATTCGTAGGTCAAATATAACAAGCCAATTTAAATTCTCCTTTGTATAGCTGGCCGGAGGCAACTATTTCATTACTATTCGGTGAAAATGAGGAAAAATGGATTGAAATCGATGCGATACAGCTTGGGATTGAACATTTTACCATCAACATGGTTTTTGAATAAAACAGGAATTAGTTTTGTAGTAAAAAATGTCTTTTCTAAAAATAAAATAATTTAAGCACCAGCAAAAACTTCCAGTCATGTTAAGAAACTCCATTTCCTTCATTTTGGTCCTGCTATCCATCACATTGAACATTTCGGCACAGGTGGATTCGGTCATATTCAACACCCACGACTATGTGGTGGGCGAAGTCAAGTCCATGCAAAGGGGTGTCCTCCAGGTAGAAACTGACTACAGCGATAGTGACTTTAAGATTGAATGGGACAAAACCAGAGAAATCTATTCGGTATCTCAATTTCTGATAACCCTCTCCAATGGAGACAAATATTTTGGCACATTAGAGTCCAAGGGTGATTCTATCATTCGGGTCGTCACCGGTGAAAATGAGATCATTGAGGTAAGAAATGAAGATATCGTTTACCTGAACGCAAAAATTACTTGTCATGTTGAGAAACCCTGTTACCTTCCTGGTGATCCTGCTGGCCATTACCTTGAATATTTCGGCCCAGGTGGATTCGGTCATATTCAATACCCACGACTATGTGGTGGGCGAAGTCAAAAATCTGCAAAGGGGTGTCCTTCAAATAGAGACCGACTACAGCAAAAGCGACTTTAAAATTGAATGGAAAAAGGTCACGGAGATATATACCATTACAGAATTTATGGTCACCCTCTCCAATGGGGTAAAGCATTTTGGAAACCTGAAATCTCAACCCAATGACACCATCAGAATCATTACTGATAATCAAGGGAACGTCGATGTGAAAAGGGAAGATATTGTATTTCTGACTGCCTACGATGATAAGTTCCTGGACAGGTTCAGTGCCTCCATCAGCTTCGGATTCGATATGGCCAAAGCTCGTAATTTGAAACAAATCACCACCAGGAGCTCTCTGGGGTATAAGGCAGAAAAATGGAACACGGGTGCCTCCTTTTACAACCTCACCTCCACCCAGGATGAGACCGAGGATATTCAACAGGCGCGAAGCGGATGTGAGTTTTAGCTACCTGCTGCCCTACAAATTTTATGGGATTGCCACCGTCTCCTACCTCTCAAATACCGAACAGAGCATCGACGCCAGGATCAATGCACAGATCGGTGCGGGTCGATTATCTGATGCAGAACAATCGGATGGATTGGGGACTGAAACTGGGTTTTAACCGAAACATAGAACGATATACCAATGACACAGGAGACCGGGATAGTTGGGAGGGCTATTTCGGAACCGACTACAATATTTTTGACCTGGGTGATCTGGATCTCTTGCTATCCATCATGGCCTACCCGAGTATCACGGAAGCCGGCCGTTGGCGTTCCGACTCAAAATTCGATGTCAAATATGAGTTTCCTCTGGACTTTTTCATCAAGATGGGTGTCTCACTGAACTATGACAACAGGCCTGCTGAAGGAGCCAGCGAAACCGACTATGTATTCAATATAAGCTTTGGCTGGGAGTGGTAAAGGTAAGCGCCACATCATAGCCGTTCAACACAAACTCGGCCATTCCCTCTGTTACAGTACCTTTAGTAGCCTCCATCTCCAGTTGAGAGCTTTCCAGTATTTTAATTCTCACATCCATCGACTCTTCATCAATGTCAAGCTTGGGATATTTCAGGTTGGCTTTAAAACGGTAATTCAAGGCCTCATCCACTGCCATCTCTATGTTAATATACTTTCCATTGACCTTAATGCCCTTGAAATCTGCAGGGGTCCCGGTTATAAAAAACTTGTCAGAATAACCCTCTTTCAGGAGCAACTGGCTGGAGAGTTGACCCAATTTGTATGTACAATATTTCGATTCCGATACATTGAGTGTTTGGATAGACTGAACTTGAAAATTATCGCTGTAGCAGCTGGAAATATGTAGGTTGGTCACGGAATCCAGCTCATACTTTCCATATTTTGATAGCAGGTCCACGTTGTTCATGCCTGCAATATTGAACAGTGCTGGTGTAACAATCCAATATCAAATCCCTGGATACTTCAGCTTTCAGGTCTGAGTACTTATCAGTGAATTTAATGTTGCCGGTATTCCCAAAAGAATACTTATCACTGTATGAGTTGATGGTGATATTTGCCGCATCTCCGGTCCTTACTTTGGAATACTTTGACTCAATCGAAAGGTTTCCCATACTGCTGGTCTCCAAATCGGTATTGTAGAGATCGGCCGCCACATCCTTAACTGCCTTTAATTCAATGGTGCTGTATTTGGCTTCAATGCTCAGGTAGTTATTCACATTGCCTCCATACAGTTTATCATTATAAAGGGTAAAGCTGGCGGTGCCGTTTATATCCTCCAACTCAATTCCCGAGTATTTGGAGCTTAGAACCAGGTTACATCCTGCCGGGATCCATAGTTCGCCAGACATATTAAAATCCGAGTAGCGTATGGTCTTCTCCCCCTTGAGGTCAATGGTTTTCTTACCCATCATATTTTTCCTGCTCTGCCAGAATTTGTTATCAAACTCAATACTCCCGGCCGAGCCAGAGAACTCAAGCTTCTCTATATATCCATCCAACCTTTTTGCATCCTCTTCGGATCGCAGGGTGGCGTCCAGGGTCATCTTGTACTCAATAGTGGACTTGTCCCATGTATGGATTACTAAATCGCAATCGTAGTTATTAAAAGTCATTTTTACATCCTTATTCGCGGCATAAGCCCAACTATAAGTTTTCTCTATCTTCTTTCCTTGTGCCCCTACATCCAGATCGAAGGCAAGGATTAGGTTGATCAACAATGCGCTAAAGAAATATATTTTCATCCCTTTCATGATTTCTTGTTTTATTGTTTTCAAGTATGATCAATTCCAGCAGGTAGATCTTCTTTTCATAGGTATCAAAGATGGTATTGATTACCTGCTCGTTATAGCCCAGCTCTCCCAGGTCTTGCATGGTCTGCGCGTAGATGGTATCCAGTCTCTGGATCTCTTCCAACAATTCTGCGATGATGATGTTATCAATCTCATTAAGGACCCCGGCTTCTCTCATTTTATAGCTGAGAACGGCCTGGTATTCTTGCTCCCGTATCCCAAGGTCGCTGTCCACATTAGCCAGGCTGATTTCCGCTCCAAAACTGCGTTCACGAATCAGATCACTGATTACATATCCCACACTTAATACAAGAATAGCCACAGCAGCTATATTTCGAATCCTGATCAGAATCTGTCTTTTTTCTGAACGGATATCCCCCATCTCAAGATCCTTCCTGATGCCTTCCCAGATCAAAGGATCATCGGGTGATTCCACATCCAGATCATTCCGGTGCTTATTCAGATATTTTTCGAGATCAGCTGACATATACTTTGTCTTTCAATTGTTTGTTTAGCAAAGAAAGGGCCCTGCTGTATTGTGTTTTGCTGGTAGACACCGATATTTCAAGCACCTCCGCAATTTCCTTATGGCTGTATCCCTCCAGTGCACGTAGCACAAGGACCGAACGTCCTTTAGGGGGTAACTGCCTGATGGCCTTGTGAACCACAGAAGGATCCAACTCCGGCATTCCTTCATCAGGATTCGGATCCTCCCCATGCTTATATTCATCAATCTCTTCGAAATCAATTTTCCTTTTTCTCTGAAGGCTGATGCAATTATTAATGACAATTCGCTTCATCCAGCTTCCAAATACATCCGGGTTCTTTAATTCTCCCAGGCGGCCGAAAGCAGTAATAAAAGATTCCTGCAAAATATCTTCTGCATCCATCTTATTATTCAGAAACCTGATTGCTATATTATACATGGCCATAGAGTACTGTTTATAAAGATGATACTGAGCCTTAATATCTCCTTCCAGGCATCTTTCAATGACCCTGCGATTGATATTTATGGTCTCATTCATCTGAACTTCAGCTTAAGGACGCAAGCTTGTGAGAAAGGTTGGAATTATTTATTTTAGTATTTCCAGAATTTTGATGCTGACCCAATAAATGTCTCTGTACCTGGTATAGAATATGTACCTCCCATCGGGCGAGAGGGATGCACAAATATCTGTTCCCGGACCATTTACTTCAGGCCCCAGGTTTAAGGCCTCTCCCCACATTCCTTCTGAATTTCTGAATGAGACGTAGAGATCACCCTCTCCCCCAAAACCCTCTTTTCGGTAACAATCGAATAGAAGGAAACTCTCATCGGGGGCAATAAAAGGATGTATGCCATTCACCGGGGTATTTACACCACCATCCAGCCGAACTGGCTCTTTTAAAACACCATCTTCCAGGGTCATTTTCACAATGCCCCCCTCTGTCTGACCAGAAATATCGGTGAGATAAATGGATCCGTCATGGGTGGCACTCACATACATTCCGTCGGTGGCAAACTCGGGCTGGCCCCATCCGGAATCGAGCCTGTTCATGGCCCAGATTCCATAGGAAGGCCGGTCTTCACCAGGCTTTATACGGGTGGTTCCAAAATAGAGCCTTTGGCCATCGGGAGTAATATGGGGCTCGTTGTTCCACCCAGACTTTGAAAACTCTGCCGTATCAGGGGCTGTCCATCCACTTTCTCCCCACTTGCTCACCATGATCACATTCGCTCCCCCCTCATCTTTTCTTCGTGTGAAATAGAACTCTCTCCCATCAGGTGAAAATGTACAGGCAAACTCAAAGTGACCAAAAGTGGAGATGATTCCGGGGGCAAAAAGTTTGGGAGTCAGACCAGGAGGCTTTTCGCCAAAATAGGGCTTATCTATTTGGGTGGCTTCGCCTGAATGGTATCGAAATTCCGATTTAGTCTCTTTTTCAAGGTCCGATCTGGAACCATATATCAGACTCAAATTCTTCACAGCATTTTCATTGGCTGGATTTAACTCCAGGGACTTCTCAAAATTTTCAATGGCTAAATTTGAATCTCCTGTCCAGCCTAAGATCTCACCCAGACTGTCATAAACGTTCCAGGAGCCAGGAAAAGCCTTTACATTCATATCTAATACGGCGATGGCTTCCTGGAATTTCCTCTGTCTGACAAATTTGTATCCAAGGGCGTTAAATTCGGCCTCCAGGAGGAGGTATTGACCTGAATCTTTCAGGATAGACTCAAATCTGCTTTGTGCTGCCTCAATCCCGTCCTCGTTTATGGTCTGTTCAATAATTTCAGCAGCATTTTGTCTTTCATTCTGTGAAAGAATTGGGTTTTGAGAAAATATTAGGAGGTACACCAGGGCAAAAAAAAGCCTTTTTGTCATCAGTTCCGTTTCTTTTGGGATTATTGGAACTAATGTACGTGAATTACTGAATCAGGGCAACAGGAAGCTCGGGCTAGCGAAAAATCAACACTGCCAGTGTGACAATGGCTATTGCAGAAAGCAGGGAAACCTTTCCCAGGGAGGCAATCTTCCTTAAATTTGCTTCGGTGTCCCCCTTTTTTGCACGCTTTGTGTACACACTGAGAAGCGATACCGTAAACACAAGTACAAGAACCAGGAGAAGTTTGGCAATCAACAGGGGCTGGCTGCCAAGTATTACCCAATAAGGCGTCATCAGATAGCCACCCGAGAGTATTAGTAAAGCAAGCCCAATGTGCCCCATTCGGCTTATGGCGAAGGTATTAAGAGCAAATTTTTGCCCCTCTTCCTTTTCCATTTTTGACCCGGCAATGCCCAGGAAGAAAAAGGCAAAGCTACTTCCCAGCCCCATGGCCAGTCCCAGAAAATGTGTAATTAACATAACTTCTCTCATGGTGATGCGGTATAAGGTTGTTTGACAAAGACAAATAAAGGGGCTGCAATGTTCAGATAATCTTTCCGGCCTCATTTGACTGGCATGATGTAAGGACGTAACTTGCAATAAGCAATAGGAAAACTGATGTCAAAGCACCCTGGCACATTATCCAGGTTCTGGAGTGAACTCAAACGAAGGAAGGTCATAAAGGCTGCAACCTTATATGCAGCCACTGCTTTTATCATTATGGAGGCAGGAGATATCATGCTCCCACGGCTGGGACTACCCGACTGGACCGTTACCTTTCTGGTGGTGCTTTTGATTGTGGGATTCCCCATTAGCCTGATCTTCTCCTGGATATTTGATTTCACATCCAAAGGCATTGAGAAAACTGACAGCATTGAAGCGGATCTCAAATATGAGGAGAAGTCACAAAAAAATCAGAGACTGTTCACCTTCAGCAACCTGGTCATAGCCATCCTGCTGGTTGTGGTCTGTATCCTGATCTATCCCAAACTATTTAACAAAGACCAGTTTGAAGATATACGGGATGAGAAAGGAAAAATTTCGGTGGCCGTGATGCCCTTCGAGAACCTCACTGGCGATTCCCTGAATAACGTTTGGCAGGGGGGCATTCAGAATCTGCTGATTTCTGCTCTTTCCAGCTCTAATGAGCTCCAGGTAAGGCGCTACCAGACGATGACCAATATTATGGCTCAGAAGAAGAATGTAATTCAGGCTTCTGTATCCACTTCTTTTGCAGGTGAGTTGGCACGGGATCTTGAAACCAAAACATACATTCTTGGCAAGATGATGAAAGCCGGAAACCGGATACGCATCAATGCCCAGTTGGTCAATGCCGATAACGAGGAGATCTATAAAACATACCAGGTCGATTGCACGAACGAAGAGGCCATATTTGCGGTGTCTGACTCTCTGGGGGGCATTATCAGAAACTTCCTGGAGATCAAAAAGTATTCCGAAAGCATTCATTCTCCCGGTGCCAGTTCTTCCGCGGCAACAAATTCGCCAGAGGCCTTCGGATACTATATTCATGCCTACGAAAGCTTGGAAAAAATGGATGACAGGACAACGCTTGAATTATTACAAAAGGCCATTGAAACCGATCCTGACTTTATAGATGCCTATGTATTCTTGTCTCTTTATTTAACCTCATTGCAGCAGTATAAGCAAGCGGAAGCTGTTTTAGACAGGGCATATGTCAAACGAGACCAGGTTTCTGTAAGAGAAAAACTTTTCCTGGATTTTCTGCATGCCTACCATCATGAAACCCCCTATGAAGAAATTATGTTTTTGCGGGAAATCCTGGAAATGGATGAAATGAACGTTAACTACTGGTTTTTTCTTGGCTATGCCCATTTAAAATTAGAACAATTCGAAGAAGCCATTGCATCCTTTGACCGGGTGATTGAGATCCAGGAACAATGGGGAATTAGCAACACCTATCCTCAACTTTCCGTCTGGCTGGGAGGGGCCCTGCACAAGGTTGGTCAACATAAAAGAGAGAATGAAATTTATGAATTGGGATTGCAGGCCGGGCAATTAAGTGGGTATATTCTCAGCCAGCAGTCCGCTTGCGCCCTTTCCCGTGATGACAATGAAAGAGCGGCAGAATATCTACAACAATATAAGGCGAAACGGAAAAGCGACGGATGGTCTGAGGCCTTGATATTAAACAATATTGGCTATATATACGAAGAGGCCAATCGCATGGAGGAGGCAGGAAAATACAAGCGTCAGGCCCTGGCACTTGATCCAGATGATCCCCAGGTATTGGAGGGCCTTGCCTGGCATCTGATCGAATACGATATCAATCTGGAGGAAGGGATAGCTCTTATAGAAAAGGCACTCAAGCTGGACCCGGAAGCGTGGAATGTTCTCGACACCTGGGGATGGGGCCTATACAAATCAGGCAGATATGAAGAGGCCCTTGAAGCTCTTCATAAAGCGCAGGATTTAAGGGGTTTATACGACCCTCTTATCTTTGGGCAGATTCAAGCCGTTGAAAAGGCCATCGCATCCTCATCTCAATAATACAAATTTGTGTATTTTAATTCGATAATATATATTTATATAATACTTATTTATGTATTATGCAGAAGAAATCTGAGCCAGTTCAGGGCTGTTTATAAAGAGAATACAGGTCGGAAGAAGGAGCTGAAGGAGCTATTGAAAAGCCTACAAACAGGGCAAAATGTAGCCATTATCGCACCACGCCGGTTTGGAAAAACCGCTCTGATTACCCAGGCCCTTCAACAAGTCAAAAGCAAACAAGTCTCAACCGCTTACATAGACCTGCTTTCTAGTTCCACCACAGAATTGCTTTCAAGCGCTTTAATAAAAGAGGCCCTGAAAAACCATAAACTGCATAAGGAATTTATGGCTGCCAGGAAGGGGCTGGGCTCATTCTATACAAACAAGGGTCTTGAAACCATAGCAGCGGCCTTTCCCTATATCACCAGATTGAATGACAATTCCCTGGATACGTGGGACCTTTTAAGCAAATGTTTGGATTTTCCCCATTTGCTTAGCGCCAGCCTTAATCAAAAGCTGGTCTGTGCTTATGACAACTACGGCAACGGGATCCACTCAGATTCCGGTGGAAGGCTGGCCGAACTGTTAACTTCAAAAATCGGGCAGCATACCCCCACTACCCACCTCCTGGCTGGACGAAACGAGTCTGCCTTCCTTTTACTGAAGGGGATTCATGTGATCAGGATGGGATATATTGAAAATCAAATCCTTATTGATTCTTTGAATAAAAAGTTTTCCCGGCTTAAAATCAAGCGACCTGGAAAATATACAAACAACCTGGTGGGTAAAACAAAGGGGCATCCCTACTATACCAGGCTTGCTTTTGAGCAAATCGTTCTTAAACACGCCCTGACTGGAGTCATTCCATCACCCAGGGATCTTATGAAGCTATTAATGGCAGCTGAAAAGGGATATATTGAAAAGGTGTGGGAGGATTTATCGCATAATAAGGAGCATCTCCATACCATGCTTGCCCTCTCCCGCGGAAGTGAAAATATATACCAGAGGCTCAAAGCAAAAAAAATCAATGTGGCCCGCGCCCAGAAGAACCTGGAAGGGATGGGTTACCTGATGAAAAAAGAATCGGGAGGCTATTCCATAGCCGATCCCTTGCTTGCCTATTGGCTCATAAAAAACAGCTAGGGTAATCGGGCGGATTCGCCTATTTCTCCATGGACTGCCCGAAACTGATCATCCAGTTGATGCCAAATTTATCGGTACACATGCCAAAATAGCTCTCCCAGAAGGTCTGATTCATGGGCATGATCACCGCTCCCCCCTCTGATAATTGTGAGAAGAAATCATCAGCTTGCTCTTTGGTATCGGCGCTTACGGATAAGGTGATGTTATTGCCCTCAACGGTTTTAGCAGCCCAGTCACCACCCGTATCGCTCCCCATCAAAACGGTATGTTCCCCAATGGGCAGTGAAACATGCATGATCTTGTTGAGATCTTCCTCAGGAAGCTCCATGCCCTCCTGTGGGGGCATCTCGGAAAACCTGCTTAGCATGCTAAATTCACCTCCAAATACAGATTTATAGTAATTGAAAGCTACCTCACAATTGCCAAGAAAATTAATATATGCGTTGATGGAAGCCATGATAATTTTGTTTGCTTAGATATGATTCGTATACGGCTTAGACGTTTCCAGAGGGGAATGGTTCGCTCAGCCAGAAGCATTTAACAACTATTTTGCACCTATTTCATAGACCAGAAGCGATTTGCCATGGCGCAGGTACAATTTATCGTCATAGATGCTGGGGTGCGACCAGTGAGGACCACTTCCATATTCAATCCCGAACTCAGATATAATTTCAAATTGATCCGGTCGGGCTGCCACCAGGGCCACATGACCTTTCCTTTCATCATAGCAGATAAGCTTGCCCTCAGAGGCGATGATCTGGCCTTTGCCATTCCACCCCTGACTGTATTGCAACTCCCCGGTCTTCCAATCGAGGCAAACCCAGTCTCCGTTACGGATGGAGGTGTAATTTGATCCGTACAGGTAGCCATCCACCAAAACCACTCCCCCATGGTGCACATCCAGCTCTTTTGACTTCCATTTAATGGATACAGACCTGAAATCATCCGACATCTTCAACATCAAGCCGGTATGATTATATCCACTGGTGATAAAGATTTCATTCCCCATGGCCAGGGGAGTGACCGGATTTATGTCCACACCCATCATGGGTTTATCGATGGAGGTATATTCCAGTTTCCAAAAGATCTCTCCGTCGGCAGCATCTACACAGATCACATAATTCCCCGTAACAGTTACAATGAGTTTATGCCCTCCCCGCTCAAGCAAGAGTGGAGAGACATAAGCGCTCTGATCCTGAATGCTTTCAGAGGCCCACAATAGGGCTCCCGTAGCCTTATCAAGGGCCACCATGGTGGTTTGATCTCCACAGGGAGTATAGATCATTTTCTCATCCACGATCAAGGGCGATTCTGCTACACCCCAGTTGCCGTAACTACCCGCGAATTGAGAATACCCATCCAGGGACCACATTAACTCCCCATGCCTGATATCGATACAGGCCAGATCGCCTGAGCCACTGATCACATAAGCAAAATTCCCTTCAATGGTAGGTGTACAGCGGGCATCCCTGTAGCTCTTACTCCAGGCATCTCCATAAACCGTACTCCAAAGGAGGTCTCCCTCCGGTGTGATGGCTATCAGCAATTCCTTATCCTCCTCAGATATGCCAGTGGTATACAAAATGCCCTCTTTCACCACCACAGATGAATAGGCCGAAGGCAAATCCTCCACGTGCAACAGAAGTTCGGGGCCCTCCCGGGGCCACTCTTTCAAAAGGTTTTCGGAGGGATACTGTCCTGTTCTATCGCTTCCCCTCCACTGGGTATTCAATTGTGCAAAAAGGGTAAATCCCGTGAATTGAATAAATAACAATCCTGTGAAAATGGGTGGGATCTTAATTTTCATACTTTCTATTTTCTCTCTTCCTCTGCAAGCCTGGCAATCCCTCTTACCATGTCGGCAGGTCCATCGGGAAACCATGTTTTGACGAGCCATTTGGGAGCTGAGATAAGGGGAATGGCCCAGGAATACATGATTATTTCAACCTCGCCTTCACCCAGATCAGTAAAGGTATATTTGGTATGATTGTGTTCCATCCTGTCCACATCCTCCAGGGGATACATATCAGGTGCAGGAGTTCCAGTAAGTGTAGCCTGTTTCTTACTTCGGTCCTCTTCCACTTTGTACCGCGTTATGATATCTGCAGGGGGCATGGGCCATGGGGGTTTATAATAATAATAGGTAACCCATTCTCCTCCTGGCAGATCCTTGATTCTGCGAGCTTCCTCAGTACCCTCCATGATCTCTTTGTGACAAGCTTCCTGAGACATGATGGAGACACAAGCTTTCAGGCTTGCTTTTGTCCTGGTAAACGCCTCATATTCTATGACCTGGGCTTTTTCACTACCCTCTTCAAGCTGGTCATATACCCTGTATTTTACAGTAACTAAACCGTCTTTTGACACCTTCGTTTTCCACTCTGCTTCTTGTGCATATATAGCCTGTATAGAGAAAAGAAGGAAAAGTGGCAAAAAAGCCTGTCCAAGATAAGCAGTGGATCCAAATTTACTGTATTTCATGGGATATGCATTTGATTAAGCAAATCTAAGAAGTATTCTGCTTATTGAGGCATAATCTGACAGGGATAATTCCGAAAATAGAGGAGTCTTAGCGCTGGAGGATAAGCTTTGCCTCCCCTTTCAGGACTCCCGCCTCTTTCCATGCATGGCTTAAAACTTACAGTAAAGGGCCGTTTTCAGTATACTCCTTAACTTTATTACTTTTCCTAGCCAGAATTGTTTGCGGACAGGGTCGATTAAGTGCTGCTTTTATCTTGATTTTCGTATTTTCGATCCGAATTAAACCAAGCTATATGAAAGTTGCAAGATTGATTACCCTTCTTTGTCTTTTCGCCTTTGTGAATGCTAATGCTCAAACAGTGAACTGGAACCAGTACCTGGGGCCCGATCGAAATGCCACTGTGACCGGACCGGAGATTTCAAGATCCTGGTCTGATGGCGGCCCAACAGAGTTATGGTCTTTACCCCTTGGAGAGGGATACGGTGGAGCAGCCATCTTTGAAAATGAGGTATATATCCTGGACAGGGTGAAGGGAGAATCGGATGTAATGAGGTGCATTGATTTGCATTCAGGAGAAGAAAAATGGAGGTTTGCTTACGAAGCGAAGGGTGAAATTCCTTTTCCGGGATCGAGGACTGTGCCCACTGTGGACAATAAACATATATGGAGCGTGGGGCCACATGGCGATATCTATTGCATCGACAGGGAAACCCACAAGCCCCTTTGGAACCACAACCTCCTGGAAGATTATGACAGGGAGCTAAGTACCTGGGGGGTGTCTGCCTCTCCATTGATCTTTAAGGATCTGGTCATCGTTGCACCACAGGGAAGTAAGGCCGGAGTGGTAGCTTACCATAAAACAACAGGAGAAGTGGCCTGGGAAAGCAGGCCACTGGCTGGCCACCCATTCCACGTCTCTCCAATTTTGGCAAACTTTGGAGGAGTGGACCAGGTCGTTATGATCAGTCCTTACGACCGAAGGGACTCCACAAAAACCCATGAGGTGATCTCTTTTGAGGCCCAATCTGGCAAAGAACTTTGGAAATACACGGGGCTTAAATCTTTTGCCACCATCACCCCTGCTATGGTGATAGATGATCAAAGGCTTTTCCTGACCGATTGCTCTTACGACGGGGGATATGATCCCGTTTCTATTATGATTGAGATTAGCAGAAAGGGTGAAGCATTTGATGTACAGGAACTATTCCTCACCAAAGAGGCCGGCAGTAAGATGCACCCTGGGGTACTACACGAAAACTACCTCTACCTGAACCATACCGGAAATCCCAACCAACTAAAATGTCTTAGTCTTGATGGCAGGGTGATGTGGGAAAAAGCCTCTGCCCCTGGATTTGAGCTGGGTGCTCTTATCCTTGTAAATGGTCTGATTATCAATCAGAACGGTAAAAACGGAGATGTCTATCTTATCGAACCTTCCCAGGAGGGTTATAAAGAGTTAGGCAAAGCTTCCTTTTTCAATTCCAAAAAATCACAAGCCTGGGCTCCTCTGGCTTTCAGCCAGGGCTTTCTGATTGTCCGGGATATGGAAAAGATGGTATGTGTAGATTTACAATAATCACCAGGTAGTTGTTTTTCTAACCAACCATTCTGCTTATGTATTTTAAATATCTGAACAGGATCTTTCTTCTGGGACTCTTCGCAGTCAGCTGCAACTTATCCGCCCAGGTGGATACCGTCATTTTTATTACAGGCGACTATCTGATAGGCGAGGTAAAAAAACTGGAGAACAACATACTTAAGGTGGAAACCGAATACAGTGACTCTGATTTTAATATTGAGTGGGATAAGGTGACCGGGATACGTACTCAAAGTCAGTTTATGATTTCTCAGAGGAATGGCGTCAAGTACTATGGAAGGTTATACTCTCTGTCGGACAGTGCCGTTCAGATTCTGACCTCCCCCATGACTCCGGTGATAACCAGATTTGAAGATATTGTATATATGGAAGCCTATGATGATAAGTTTAAGGATCGCTTCAGCGCCTCCATTGATGTAGGGCTCGACATGGCCAAAGCCAATACCCTGCGAACATGGAACACCCGGGTGGCCGCAGGATACCAGGCAGAAAAATGGTCTGCCAATGGCTCTTTTCATACGCTACAATCCACCCAGGACGAATCGGATGACATCCAGCGTACAGAAGCAGAAGCAAACCTTCGCTATGTGCTGCCCAAAAGGTGGTATGCGGTTGGGACCATATCGGGACTCTCGAATTCTGAACAAAAACTTGAAATTCGGAGGAGTACCCAGGCAGGGTTTGGAAAGTTCCTGGCACGTACCAACGCACTCTACTGGGGGGCAAAAATAGGGGTGAATCGAAATATAGAACGTTATACCAGCGACACTGATGATCGGCAATCGTGGGAGGGCTATTTCGGCACAGAACTGAACCTCTATAATGTGGGTGATATTGATCTTATACTTGATATTATGGCTTACCCCAGCATCACTGAAGGGGGAAGGTGGCGAACAGATCTTAAATTCAACATCAAGTACGATCTGCCACTGGATTTTTATATTAAATTGGGTTTCACTCTGAATTACGACAATCAGCCTGCAAACGATGCCAGTGATCTGGATTATCTGTTCCAGGCGGGTGTTGGGTGGGAGTGGTAAGCGAACAAGCTAAAAACTTTCAATAATTGCGATCCCCTTATAAAGAGAAATCCCCCCAAATATAACCAGTACCAATAGCAGGATCATGAGGGCTATGATCGGCAAGGGGCTAGCTGCAATGCCCAGTGCAATAGGCAAAGCATCGCCAAAGGCTTCAAAAACTGGATTTACGCTTTGTGATAAAAGTCTTTGGGGCTTGGGGGAAAACAATCAGTTTAGTCCAAAGATAAGTCCTGCCCTCATCTAATCAAAGCCCATTTTACCCCACTCCAGAGCAAGCTCCATATCGCCTAAATCCATAAACATGCAGAAAAAGAGTATGAGATTTAGTAATTTACCACATTATAAAATTCAGATACACCATGAAAACCAAAATCGTTGTAATCGCACTTCTCGCGGTATTGCTGATAATTTTTGTTCTGCAGAATACAGAAATGGTCATTATCAACCTCTTTCTATGGGATATTAGTATACCCAGAGCACTGCTCATTTTTGTATGTTTTGCAATGGGTCTGGTATTTGGTTTACTAATTCCTTCCTCCGGAAATAAAAGTGAATCCGGAAATAATTTAGAAAAATAAATTTGCATGGCACGATTTTTAAAAGACCGAAAAGCCTCCAAAGGCCAGATTCCTGGAGCACTTATCCTGATAGGCAATCAGAAGATGGACCGGCCGGTTCTCAAGCTCATTGAATACAATCCGAAAAGCCTGGTGGAGCTAGAATTGAAATCCATTGGTGAAGCCATTTCCGCCAAAAGCCCGGGTTCTGTTTCCTGGCTTAATATTTATGGGATTCATGACCTTGAAATGATGAAACAAATTGGGGAGATATTGGAATTCCAACCTCTTCTGATGGAGGATATTTTGAATACCGACCAGAGGCCCAAATATGAAGAGGGGCCTTCCTATAATGCTTTTATCATTAAAATGCTGATGTATAACGAATCTGAAAAAAAGATTTCTTCGGAGCAATTTACGCTTATTCTTGGTGAGCACTATGTTCTCACTCTGCAGGAGCAAATGGGCGATGTTTTCAACCCGGTAAGAGAGAGAATCCGAACTGCTAAAAAGACCTCCAGGCTATTTGACGCTGATTACCTGGCTTATGCACTGCTGGACACCATTGTAGATAACTATATTCAGATTACTGAAACCATTGGCCGCGAAATTGAATCCCTGGAAGATAGATTATTCAGCGATCCCGATAGATCACTGGTACAAGAAATTTACATACTCAAAACAGAACTCTCCTTTCTAAGAAAATCGATTCGACCCGTCAAAGATGTGATGAGAGATTTGATGCGATCTGAAAACTCATTGTTTCAGAAAAAATACTTCCACTTCCTGAAGGACCTGGATGATCTGATCACCCAGGCCGCAGAAGCCATCGAATTGTACAGCGCCATGATCTCTGACCACCTGTATATTTACAGTACCAATGTAAACAACAAAATTAACGAAGTGATGAAGGTGCTAACCATTTTTGCATCCATATTTATTCCGCTCACGTTTCTGGCCGGAATCTACGGAATGAATTTCGAATACCTGCCCGAGCTCTCCTTTAAATACAGTTACCTGATCTTCTGGATCATAGTGATCCTGGTTGCAGTGGGATTGCTGAACTTTTTCAAGCGAAAGAAATGGCTATAACATACGATGACATGAAGACCCCTCTTATAATCATCTTTTTGGGTTTGCTATTTCAATCTGTGCAGTCCCAGGATTATCCTCCCATATTGAGCCTTGAAAAACAAGCTGAATTGTACAATAAAAACCTGGAGTGGAAACTGGATCATGTGCTTCCGGAAATCATGAGGCGAGAGGGATTGGATATGTGGATAGTCATTTGCTTTGAGTATGATGAAGACCCTGTCTACCGAACCTTGAATCCCTGGCCGGGCGATGGTGCACGGAGGTTATCGATCCTGGTTTTTCATGACTCCAAAGATGGATTTAAAAAGCAAACGGCCACCTGGCATGGTCCCTATGCATCTGGCTACATGTATGAATCGATTTTTGAAGACAAAAGCAAGGGAGCCGAAGGCCAGTTTGAAGCGCTTGCAGACTATATCCGAGAGGCAGACCCTCAAAAGATTGGAATCAACTATGACAATGAGATCATTGATGATTTCTCGCATGCCAATGGCCTTTCTCATTTTCATTATGAAAAACTGCTTCAAGCCCTGGACAAGAAATACCATAGCCGTCTGGTATCGGGCAAGGGAGTGGTCATGGGATGGTTTGAAACCCGAACTCCCTGGGAAGTGAATTTTTATAAGAATTGCTGCAGGATTGGGCATGAGCTGATCAAAGAGTTCTATTCAAGCCGGGTGATTGTTCCTGGTGTGACCACATCCAGGGAAGTTCAATGGTGGATCTGTGAACAGATCAGGGAGATGAAACTTGACTACTGGTTTTTTCCCTCCCTTGAGATCATTCGCTCGCCAGAAAATAGAGAAAAATATGGTTTGGATAAGGTAATCCAACCTGGGGATCTTCTTCACTGCGATGTGGGTATCAGCTATATGGGTTTGTCCACCGATATGCAGCACCTGGCCTATGTATGCAAATCGAATGAGAAGGATGCACCTCAAGGGCTTAAGGATTTATATGCCAAAGGGATCCGCTTCCAGGAAATTGTACTTGAAGAGATGATTGGAGGAAGAACGGGAAATGAAATTTTAAAGCGTGTTCTGGAGCGTGGAGAAGCTGAAAAACTAAATCCGGTGATGTACAGCCATCCTGTGAACTATTATGGACATGGTTCCGGGATGACCATCGGAATCACGGAGAATCAGGAATTTCTAGCTGTTTCGGGGGAACATCCCCTCTATTCAAATACTACCTACGCCATGGAGTTCAGTGTGGCAGGTGAGGTTCCCGAATGGGAGAACAAACTAGTCAGAATGGGTTTTGAAGACAATATTTTATTCGATGGGGAGGAAGCATATCTGGTGGATGGCTATCCGGAACAGCTCTATTTGATAAATTAATCGATGATCTTTTTAACCTGCCATTTGCCAGACATCATCTTTGAATAGTAGTCCCCATAAAACTGCATGGTGCCAATTTCCATATCCCACTCACCGGACATTTCATTGCCCTTCACTTCACCCTGGTAATTTATCTCCGGATGTGGCTTTGTTTTATCTACTTCTAACTCGCCGTTCTCATTGTATTTAAACAGGTAAGGATATTGCTTTACAAAGCTTAAGGTATCCCCCATGACAAATCCAGTCACTTTCGCGGCTTCATGTTTTTGATTGCTATCAAAGATCTCCCCTGTAAATTCATCGTCTTCCTCTTCGGTAAGGATCATGTCAAAACTCTTGGTTTCGCCTTCAGTTCCATCTTCCGACACGTTTGTATATGTTCCTGACCATTTTCCTGAAATTATGCTCATTGAATTTGTAGTATTTGGTTTAAAGAATCCCAAAAATAAATGAAAGTAATTAATTGATAGCTTTACTAAGCTATTTCCTTTGGAAAATTGACAGGTAAATCTTTTGCGAAATAAAGAGATATGAAAAGATTATTAAGACTAGCAATTGTCGGTTGTTTTGGAATCACTTCATGCATTGTACCCGCTCAAAAACCAAATATCGTATTAATAATGACAGATGACCAGGGGTGGTTTGATGTAGGATTTAATGGGAATACTGAAATATGGACTCCTTTCCTCGATAGCCTGGCATCTAATGGAATTGTTTTCGAAAGGTTTTACTCAGCATCGGCTGTCTGCTCTCCCACAAGGGCTAGCCTAATAACCGGGCGAAATCCACTGAGAATAGAGATCCCTTATGCAAATAGTGGACATATGAAGGATGAGGAAATCACGATAGCTGAACTTCTAAGTAAGGAAGGATATGCTTCAGGTCATTTTGGTAAATGGCACCTGGGAACGTTTACAAAAAAGGTGCTTGATGCAAACAGGGGAGGAAGGGAGAATTTTATTGAGGATTATAGCATCCCAACTGAACATGGCTATGATGCTTTCTTTTGCACTGAATCAAAAGTACCCACATTCGATCCCATGGTATATCCTTCTGCATTTGGATTGGGAGAGAGCATGCGATATGGCTGGAAGGCAATCGCAAACTATGATTCGACCAACTCATATGGTACTGCATATTGGAAGGGAGTCCAACCAAAAAGAGACAATCAACTTGAGAGGTGATGATTCCCGGGTTATCATGGACCGGGTAATCCCATTTATAGAGAAGGCACTCGAAGAACAGCGGCCTTTTTTTACAACCATTTGGTTCCACTACCCCTCATTTGCCTGTGGTTAGCGATAGCCTTCATCGCAGCTACTACAGCGAGATGGAGGAGGCTAAACAAATTTATTATGGAACCATCACAGCTATGGATAAACAGGTGGGCAGGTTATGGAAGACATTGGAGAAGTCCGGAATTCAAGAAAATACCATTATCTTCTTTTGCAGTGACAATGGCCCAGAAGAGCAAACACCAGGTAGTGCCGGGATTTTTAGAGAACGAAAAAGAAGCCTGTATGAAGGAGGGGTAAGAGTACCTGCTTTTGTTATATGGAAGAACAAGCTGGAAGGAGGTAGAAGGATGGATTTTCCAGCGGTAACAAGTGACTACCTGCCAACCATACTTGAGATTCTGGATATTGACTATCCGGATAACAGGCCCATTGATGGCATCAGTCTTATGAATGCTCTTAAAGGGAGGGTGAAGGAAAGGAAAAAACCCATTGGATTTATATGTAAACCAAATATATCCTGGGTGACACACCAATACAAACTGATAGGTGATGAGAACGGAGAGAACTTTGAACTTTATAATTTAATTTCTGATCCATCGGAAGATGAAAATATAATCGAAAATCATCCTGAAGTTGCGGATCAATTAAAAGCAGAATTATATGATTGGTTGCGATCTGTTGAGAATAGTAAAAAAGGGAAGGATTATAAATAAGCTGGGCTTCAAAGTACCAGTAGTAGTTTATATTGCATCTGCTCTCTTTATCCATTCCTGTAATCCTCCGGACAAATCCCACAATCAAAGATCCCCTGGTTTACGCATCATCTCCTATAATATATGGTATGGTTTTTCTAAAGCCCCAGAAAGGAAAAAGCTCTGGATGGCATGGATGAATGAGCAATCTCCTGATGTGGTATCCCTTCAGGAGCTGAATGGATATACGGATCAGAAACTGGCAGAAGATGCAAGAGCTTATGGACATGAATTTAGTGCATTGCTGAAAGAGGAAGGATTCCCCACCGGAATCACTTCCCGATATCCCATTGAAGATATTCAAAGGATCAGGAAAGGCTTTCATCATGGCCTGCTGCGGGTAAGGATAGAAGGCATTTATTTCTACATAATTCATTTACATCCTTCCAATTGGGAAAGTAGAAAGACTGAAATCCATCAGATCCTGGCCAATATTGAAGGACTTCCGTCAGATTCAAAAATAATTCTGGCTGGCGATTTTAATACATTTTCTCCACTTGATTCCGCCTATTACGCCCATGGCAGGCTAGAGCCCTTCTTCAATGCCCGTGATTCTATGTACAAGGAAAAGAACCTCAACAGTGGCCAGCTCGATTATACCGCGATACAGGAAATAATGGACTACGGATTTTTAGATCTTGAAGCCCGTATGCGAGTTTCATCCCATCATTTTTCAGGAAGCTTTCCCACCTCAATCGAAAAAGAGGGAGAACATGGAGATCAAAGACGACTGGACTACATTTTTGCCTCCAAAAACCTTGTAAACAGAGTCAACCGTGCTCAAATCATTAGCAATGACACCACTAATATCCTGTCAGATCATTTGCCGGTTGAGGTAGAATTATATCCGGGTAACTAACTTTCTCAGGAAAAATTACAATTCCCAACTATTTTACTTATAGCCACATTAATCACTCATTATATGATGATTATGGAATAATTAAGTAGAAGAAGTAGACATTGAAATATAGTTTTGTTTAATTTTTGTGCCTGTTTTGTTGAACATTATTGAAACTATTCTGTTTAACGTTCATATCACAAACTTAAACAAATAGTCATGAAAAAATCAAACCTTATTTTATCACTCGCCCTTGTAGGGGGCCTGTTCCTTTTCTCATCTTGTGAAAAAGAAGAAGATCCTATCATGGATGAAGGAACCCCTGAAGAATATTCCATCGCGGAATTCGCTTCAAGTAACGAAAATTTCAGCATTCTGGTGGAAGCTTTAGCCAAAACCGACCTGGTTTCTACTTTAAGCGGAGCCGGGGATTTTACTGTTTTTGCACCTGACAATGATGCCTTCAATACCTTATTTATGGAACTCGGCGTGAGTGGCATCCAGGATATCCCTGCTGAAGATCTGAAACCCATACTTCTTTATCACGTTCTGGGCGAAACCAAAACCTCTGACATGATTATGGATGGATACTACTCCTCCTTAAGTCCAGCTCAGGGACGCACCGTTTCCATGTATATTGGCACCACCGATGGGGTAACTATAAATGGATCGGCGTCAGTTACTGCAGCAGACATTGAGACCACCAATGGTGTAATTCATGCCATTGATGCGGTTATACTCCCACCAACAATTGTGGATATTGCGGCACAGAATGAAAATTTTGAAACCCTGGTATCGGCTGTTGTAGGTGCAAACCTGGCTGAAACACTTTCAGATGCAGCCGGAACATTTACTGTATTCGCACCCACCGATGATGCCTTTGCTGCACTTGGTGGAGATGTACCTTCAGATCTGACCCCCATACTTTTATACCATGTACTGGGAAGCCCGGTTTACTCTGATGAGATTTCAAGTGGCATTATATCATCTCTGAATGCCTCCGATCCTGAGATCGTAGTTGAGGTTTCAGATATGGGTGTCATGCTTAATGGATCAGCGAAAGTGATTGCCACAGACATTGTAGGCACTAATGGGGTAATCCATGTAATTGATCAAGTAATTGTTCCCATCAGCAATGGAAGCATCCTGGATGCCGCCATGGGATTGGATGATTTCAGTTCACTGGTAGCCGCTCTGGCAAAGTCCAATCTGGCAAGTACATTTATGAAGGATGGAGCCTTTACCGTGTTCGCCCCCACCAATGATGCTTTTGCAGCATTTTTAGAGTCAATCGGAGTTAGCTTTGAAGATCTGACTGCAGAGGATTTGACTCCAATCCTGACCTATCACGTCTTAGGCGCTAAGGTGATGTCCGGTGATATTGCCACAGGATATGTCAACACCTTATATTCAGCCATTGAGGAGCAAGCCGTAACGCTCTATATTGAGGCAGATGGAGGAGTAATGCTTAATGGAAGTACCAGTGTAACTGCTGCGGATGTAGAAACCAGCAACGGAGTTATCCACGTGATAGATGCCGTTTTGGTTCCCACCTCAGTGGTTGATATTGCCATTAACAACAGCAGTTTTTCATCTCTGGTAGCGGCAGTAGTTAAGGCTGGCCTGGTTGAAACGCTGAGCGCCGATGGTCCCTTTACCATCTTCGCCCCTACCGATGAAGCTTTCGCTCAACTCTTTTCTGACCTGGGAGTGTCCGGGATAGATGAGATCTCAGCAGAGACCCTCATTCCAATTTTGCAGTACCATGTTGTTGCAGGGAATGTATTATCAACCGACCTGTCTGCAGGTGATGTAGCCACTTTGAACGGCTCAATCAATATTTCTCTTTCAGGTTCTGTCACCATCAACGGTGACTCTGAAGTCTCAGCAACCGATATTCAAGGTACCAATGGTGTGGTACATGTGATTAACAAGGTTCTGTTGCCATAAGAACTGTAAATAAACTTTTAAATAGGCTTGCCGTCAAAAGCAAGCCTATTTTTTTTCTCAATTTTTCTTATGGGAAACCCCCAGCTCGCTTCTAATCTTTTAGCCTGTAATATGGAATAGCCACAAACCTGCCTCTATATGTTTGTGGGATCTTCCTGATACTGGAGAGTATATGATTATACACCGCCTCCATCCATTCTTTTCATGAATAAACCCAGATTTATTTGTAAATTACCAACACATAACCCCCTAAGTCCAATCTAATTGAATCCGGAAAGTATCCAATTACTGGAGTTCATCATCGACTATAGCTATACGCTATTCATGGTATTTATCATTGCTGCACTTCTCTACTACAGGAGAAATGGAAAGAAGGCATTTCTATTCACCTATGTACTGGTCGCAGCCATTGTATTTCAACTCTGCATCATGCTTGTACGCATCCCCATGGAACTGGGATTTGCCATAGGGCTATTTGCCATTTTCGGAATCATCAGGTACCGCACTACTCCAATCTCTCCCCGTGAAATGACCTACCTGCTCATCTCGGCAGGAATTGCAGCAAAAAATGCCCTGGCCGTTGACTACTTTGCATACTATAAGATTGTAGTATCTGATCTGTTTATTCTGGTGGTAATAGTCTTGCTGGAGTTTCTACTGTTTAAGAAACAACTCCAGGTTAAGGCGATTGTTTATAACAAGCTCAATTTAATACACGAAGACCTGCGAAACCAACTGATCGAAGACCTTAAGGAATCATATGGATTAAAAAACATCGACAAAGTTCAGGTAGGCAAGATCGACACCATTAAAAACTCAGCCCAGCTCAGGGTCTATTTCCAGGATATTGACGATAAGAATTTCTACGAAGAAAACTGAATTGCCACAAACCATCCTGGCCTTGCATTTTATGTGAACATTCGCCATAAGAATTAGTTTATACGGGTAATCCCATTCGAGAAATTTATAAAGCAGACCATTGGGATTCCTTTTTTCAATATCTTAGATCAAAATTCCTCTTGGGCTGAGAGAGAACCTATGAACCAAAATAATACCAACCATACCATGAAAAAGACTTATAATTATCACTACTCGCTATTATTATTAGCTGGTGTTATGCTTATTTCTTCTTGTAAGGAAAAGGCAGTTCAAAGTGCGCCCCCGCCAGAAATCCAGGTCGTCAATGTCATTCAGAAAGATGTCCCCTTGAAGAGAGACTTTGTCGGGCAGATATACGGGTTTGAAGATATACCCATCCGGGCAAGAGTAGAAGGATTCCTGGAAGGAATTCATTTTGATGAAGGATTTTCCGTCGACAAGGGGCAGCTTCTTTATACGATTGACTCTCAGCCATTTGAGTCAGATGTAGAATCTATGCAAAGTAAAGTGGCTGAAGCGCAAACCTACCTGGTAAACGCTGAAAATGAATTGGCCAGGTATAAGCCACTTGCAGAAATTAATGCCGTTAGTAAAAGTGATCTTGACGCAGCACAGGCCAGCAGGGATGCTGCTGAAGCATCTTTAGAAGCAGCCAAAGCAAACCTGAAGAGAGCTGAAATTAACCAAAGTTATACAAGAATTAAATCCCCAATCAGCGGTATAATTGGCCAAACCGAAGCACGAGTAGGTGAATTTGTAGGCAGGGAACCCAATCCGGTCATTCTCAACGCGGTATCAGATATCAGTAAAGCCAGGGTGGAATTTTTTCTTACGGAAGCTGAATATTTATGGCTTGCTCGAGAACTTGCCTATCGGGAAGATGAAGATGGAACCATTGATAATACCAGACCAAGAAATGAAAATAATTTAGAACTCATACTTACCGACGGCAGCCTCTATACAGAAAAGGGATCAATCGAATTTGTAAGTAGAGAGATTGATGTTTCCACAGGCTCCATTTTAGTTCAGGCTCGGTTTGAGAATCCCAGAGGGCTTCTCAGGCCAGGGATGTATGGCAAGGTTCGCCTGGAGGTTAATGTTTTGGAGGGAGCTTTATTGGTTCCACAGCGTTGTGTGACCGAAATGCAAGGTCAGTTTTCAGTGTATTTGGTTGAAGAGGGAAATCTGATCAAAACCAGACAGGTGAAAGCTGCAAACAAAATTGGAGATCTATGGCTAATCACTGAAGGCCTGGAAGCAGGTGACCAGGTTGTCATTGATGGATTGCAAAAGGTGGCCACCGGAATGGAGGTTGTCCCTATTCTTACAGAATTTAAGAGTCAAACCAATTTAAACCCATAATGCCATGGCTGAAAGCTCAGGAAACTTTTTTGTTAGGAGACCCATTGTGGCCATGGTTATTGCCATTGTCATTGTCATTGTGGGTGGGGTATCATTGATCGGCTTGCCCATAGAACAATATCCCAACCTCACACCTCCCGTCGTACAGGTAAGGGCTACCTATACCGGTGCCAACGCCATCAGTGTAGAAGAATCAGTTGCCACTCCCCTGGAACAGGAGATCAATGGTGTGGACAATATGATCTACATGAAATCCACCAATGCCAATGACGGTACCATGGTGATTGATATCTCCTTCGATGTGGGTACCGATCCCGATATGAACACCGTACTCGCTCAAAACCGTGTATCGGCAGCTTCGGCAAAACTTCCCCAGGAGGTTACAAAATATGGAGTGACAACCATGAAATCCTTGCCAAGCATGATGATGGCTATCACACTGACTTCCGATGGCAGGTATGATCAGGATTTTTTAGGAAATTATGCCCTGATAAACATTAAGGATCAGTTAGCCCGGGTGAAGGGTATTGGTCGTGTGGATGTACTCGGATCCTCAAATTATTCCATGAGGATCTGGGTGAAACCAGACAGACTGTCTAAACTCGGCATCACAGTTCCCGAAATTATGAATGCCATCAATACACAAAATGTGATTGTACCCGGAGGTAAATTTGGTGCCGAACCGGCTCCTCCCGGAACGGAGTTTACCTATACGGTTCGTTTGCCGGATCGTTTTAATTCCCCCGAAGCCTTTGAAGAAATAGTGGTTAGAACTAATTCGGACGGCTCCCAGGTTAGGATCGGGGATATCGCTACTGTTAACTTGGGTGTGGAGACCTATAATATGATTCCCCGCATGAATCAGGAAACCTGTGCGATTATTACCTTGTACCAGGCTCCCGGGTCCAATGCGGTGGAATTGGCTGAGAATTTGATTGCAGAGATGGAGATCCTGGAAAAGAATTTTCCTGAAAGTGTAAAATATACTGTGGCCCTTGACTCTACCCTACCCATCACTGCGGGAATCAGGGATATTGTGGTCACACTCATTATTGCACTTATTCTTGTGGTGTTTGTGGTGTTTATATTCATCCAGGATCTGAAAGCAACCCTGATACCCACCCTGGCCATTCCCGTATCCTTGATCGGGGCATTCATGTTTTTCCCTATGCTTGGATTCACCATTAATGTACTTTCATTGTTGGGATTGGTACTTGCCATTGGTATCGTAGTGGACGATGCCATTGTGGTGGTAGAGGCAGTGCAGGTAAATATTGCTAAAGGAATGAATTCAAAAGAAGCCACCATTGAAGCCATGAAGAAAATTACGGCCCCCGTAATTGCCACAACGCTTGTTCTGGTGGCTGTATTTATCCCAGTTGCTGGTATGGGGGGCATTACAGGAAGGTTATATCAACAATTCGCCATTACCATTGTGGTCGCAGTTCTTGTTTCTTCGGTGAATGCACTCACACTGAGTCCGGCCCTGTGTTCCCTGTTGTTGAAAGAACCTAAACCCTTTAAAGGGCCTTTGGGATGGTTTTTTGGAAAGTTCAACAAAGGAATGGACAAGACCACCGAATCATATATGAGCTTTACCAATGTAATCGCCAGGAAACTTAAACGCGGCGTGATCTTCATTGTCATTCTGACAGTTGCGGCCGGCATCTTTGGGAGCATGGTTCCGGGAGGATTTATTCCAGAAGAGGATATGGGATATTTCTACGTAAATATCCAATTACCCAATGCCGCCTCTATCCAGCGAACAGATGAAATAGCCAAACAGGTGGAAGAGATTGTGATGAGTGATCCGAATATAGAGTTTTTAACTACCGCAGCAGGCTACAGCATTCTTGCCGGATCCACGGTTCCAAATAACGGATTTATGTTTATAACGCTTACCGATTGGGGTGACCGGGATTTAACAGCCAAACAGATCATTGACAAACTTAACGTCCAATTTGCTCGTGAAGTAAATGGGGCACAGGTATTTGCTTTTGGTCCTCCCGCACTCCCGGGGCTTGGAAATGGATCGGGTTTCAGCATTATGATCCAGGATAGAGGAGGAAATACCCCTGATTATTTGGGAGAAAACGCCATAAAATTCATTAAAGCAGCAAATGAACGGCCAGAGATTGGCGCTGCCTTTACAACCTTCCAGGCCAACGTTCCTCAAAGGTTTATGGATATCGACAGAGAAAAAGCTTTAAAACTAGGAGTGTCTTTAGATGACCTGTATACAACCATAGGCGCTTTTATGGGAGGAGCTTATGTCAATGATTTCACAAGGTTCGGCCGATTGTACAAAACCTATGTACAGGCCGAGCCTGAATATCGGGTGAGTGAAGACCAGATCAATAACTTTTTTGTAAAGAATAATAAGGGGGATATGGTGCCTCTGGCTACCATAGCAACCATAAAACCTGTTTCCGGACCCGATTATACAAACAGATTCAACCTTTACAGATCTGTGGAAGTAACCGGGGGACCAGCACCCGGATACACTTCAGCCCAGGCCATGGCAGCTCTCAAAGAAGTGGGTGACTCTTCGCTTCCTCCTGATATGAGTTATAGCTGGAATGCCATGTCCTATCAGGAGGATAAGGCCTCCGGATCACTGGGGACGATATTGATATTTTCACTGCTGTTTGTATTCCTGATTCTATCAGCACAATATGAAAGTTGGTCCTTGCCATTTTCAATCCTGTTGGGAACGCCTTTTGCCATCTTTGGAGCCCTAATTTTCCTTTATGTGGCCAGGCTATTTAGCCCGACATTTGAGAATAATATTTTTGCCCAGGTTTCATTTGTCATGCTGATTGGAATGGCGGCAAAAAATGCCATCCTGATTGTTGAATTTGCCCATGAAGAATTCAAGGGTGGACTAAGCTTGTATGATGCTGCGATTAAAGCAGCGAGATCCAGATTCCGACCCATCCTGATGACAGCTTTCTCATTTATTCTAGGAGTATTTCCGCTGGTAATAGCTTCAGGATCAGGAGCAGAAGCAAGGAAGGTAATGGGAATGGCCCTGCTTGGTGGAATGGGTATGGCCACCTTGCTGGGTGTGTTTTTCTACCCGATGCTCTATATCCTAATTGGTAAGCTCGGGGGCTATGAGAAAAAACGGGACAAAGAACTGGCAAGCTCAAAAGAAATTTCAAACTAAGATGAAAAAGATAAAAGAGATGAAAATTAAACTTTCATTCATAGCCCTTGTGCTGCTTTCCATCTTCACATTTGAATCATGCAAAGTAGGCCCGGGATTTAAGTCTCAAAGAACTGAAATCGATTCCACAGCCGTTTATCGTTACGACAGTCTTCAACTGGCAATGCAGGATTCTGTATTGAATATAAGCTGGTGGGAACTGTTTGATGACCCCATGCTGGATACCTTGATAAAAATCGGATTGGCAGAAAATAAGAATGCACTTATGGCCTCCAGCAGAATAGAGCAATCAAGGGCTCAGCTTGGCTATGCCAAAGCAGACACCTGGCCAAGTTTCGGATATAGTGCCAGTGCCATGCGGGGTAATGTGGTAGGGGGCCAGCCCAGTTCAGGATTTTTCAGTAAGCAATCTATTTACCGGATTTGGAACATTGAGTTGGGAGCTGGATTTCTGGGGGAAGTACCGACGAGCCAGTGAAGCAGCCAGGGCCGAGTTACTGGCATCGGAATATGGTCAGCGAACCGTACAAATAGGATTAATCTCCTCTATTGTAGGCACCTATTATATCCTTTTAGATTATAGGTGGAGGGAATACATTTCCAGAAAAACCCTGGAGCTCAGACAGGAGTCCTTAAACATCATACAATCCAGGTATGAACATGGGATCGTTCCCGAGATTGACCTGAATCAGGCTCAGATACAGCGTGCTATTGCTGCCTCTGCTGTACCCTTGTTTCAGCGGGCAGTCGCCCAGACGGAAAATGCGCTGGGGACTTTATTGGGAAGAAACCCGGGGCCCATTACAATCGGAGTCGATTTAGAAGGTCAAAATTTACCTCCTGATATCCCGGTGGGCTTGCCCTCTATGCTGATGGAACGAAGACCTGATGTATTGGAAGCAGAAGCATTATTACATGCACAAACTGCCAGGGTTGGAGTTGCGGTAGCACAGCGATTTCCATCTATAAGCCTTACGGGTCTGCTGGGAGTGGCAAGCAATGACATTTCAACCCTGACAACAAATCCCGCTGCGTTTGCTTTGGGGGGAAGTATGTTGGGTCCCATATTTGAATTTGGCAAGAATAAGCGTCGTGTTGAAATTGAGCGCTTCAGAACAGAGGAAGTGATGTATCATTATGAGCATACAATCATCACTGCTTTCAAGGAAGTGGAGGATGCACTTGTTGAAATTCATACATTAAAAGATGAGCTTTCAGCGCGTCAGGATCACGTAGATGCAGCACAGCAAGCACAAAATCTATCCGAAGAGCGTTATGACAAAGGAGTGACCAGTTTTCTTGAATTGATTGAGAGTCAGCGGCAAGCCTTTGAAGCAGAGCTAAGTCTTTCTGAAACAACTCAAAAGCTGTTTAATGCTTACGTGAAACTCTATAAGGCCCTGGGAGGTGGCTGGTTATCTGAAGAAGAGATGAATGCCTCAGCAAATGCTGCAGCTGAATAAAAATAAAAAAGCAGTAAATCTTAGTTCGACCAACTACTCTTGTGGCTTAACGATTCATTGCAAGCGTTGCAGATCAATTATGAAAATTAGTTGCCTTTTGGCTTAGAGCCTCCATGCTTTTCTTAGAATTTCTCCCACCTGATCCATTGTCATCCTTATGACATTGATAACACACATAATCCAGGGATAATCCAAATCCGTCTTTGTTAACCAATCCATCAGAGGAAAACATTTCATAGGTGGCATCTGTGCTAATATTGAAAATATGCGCACTGGCATCTCCTGTATATTCGTTTTCTTCAAGGGCGACCTTCACGGATTTGGGCATATGACACACTGTACATTCAATGTCCATGGCAAAATGATTGTCTGCATTTTTATCTGTATGGCAGGAGATGCATGGCTTTACACCTTCTACCGTAGCAGCTTCATTGACCACCGAGGCATGTGGATTATGACAACCCACGCATCCTATTCCCCCCTGGTTGTGACCGCTGGAATACCACTCTTCGTATTGTTGGCTGACGGCAATAAACCTACCTTCTGAAACAATGGAATAATCCTCATTCAATTGATGACACCTGGCACATAACTCTGAGGACTTGTCCAGAACAATAGAAGATTCTGATTGATCAGCCAAGTGAAGGGATCCTGGTCCGTGGCATGCTTCGCATCTAACACCTTCCTCAAAATATTTCTCCGGAAATGAATTCAATACGCTCGATGCAAACTGATCTGTTACTTCACCCCACCCTGTGGTATGACATTCTCCACAAACAAATTCCAGTGTTCCATTCTCAATTTCGGGCTTATAGTGAACCCTTGACTGGTCAGCCATATTGAATTGGGAACCCATATTTTGAGTGACCACATACCCATCATTGGATACGAATGTGGCACTCCATTCGAAGCCCCCGATAAGCAAGGATAAATCGCTCCAGCTGTATTGATCCGGTGGTATAATATCTTCTGATCCGAAAGGAATTTGGGGAGGGCCGTTGTCAATAACCGTAAGGGCATGGTACATGGCCGATTCTTTTGTAGTATTATAAATCTCCGAATGACAGGTTTTACAAACCTCAGAACCCACATATTTAGTGCCTTCGTCCTCTGGACCCCCAATGGTTACTTTGGTGCAGGAAGAAAATGCACAGGATATACCTAAGGCCATCGCAAAGTGAAATAGTGTCTTCATATGCATAGATGTAAGTAATTTTCATGCACAATTTACACTATTTTTGTTTATAGAAGCAAGCCTAAGCCAGCCTGTTAGTTGTTAAATATTCCTTTGGGGCTTTTACTCAACTCCCACGAAGATCAACCTGGTATAAGTAGTAAGCATAGTTTCGCAAGCTTAATTCTACTATTTTTATGGGAAATATAGAACACAATGCATACAAGCTCACCAAGCAGCGCCATCCTGTTATTCTCCAGTCCCGATCAGAAGGGACTTGTTTCCATGATCACAGGATTTATTGCCCAGTACGGGGGAAATATTATTTCCCTGCATGAACATGTGGATGGCTTTGATAAATCCTTTTTTCTACGTGTAGTCTGGGACATGGGGGATTTTGAAATACCCGAGAATGAGGTGAGGAATGCATTTTTTCCCATTGGCAAAAAATTCGATGCAAACTGGAATATACTTTTCACTGGCAGGAAATTACGCGTGGCGGTTATGGTATCAAAGTATGAACACTGTTTGCAGGAGCTGCTATGGAGGCAGCGGCTAGCGGAAAGTGCCTTTGAGATCCCCCTTATTATCTCCAATCATCCCGATCTTAAACCTCTGGCAGCATATCATAGGATCCCTTTTCATCTATTTCCCATCACCAAGGAGAACAAGGATACACAAGAACAGGACGAATTAAAACTCCTGAAAGAAAACAATATCGATGCCATAGTACTGGCCCGATACATGCAAGTATTGACACAAACCTTTGTGGATCATTATCCCAACCGGATTATAAATATTCACCATTCCTTCCTGCCTGCGTTTATGGGGGGTAATCCTTATAAACAAGCCTATGAAAGGGGTGTGAAGATCATCGGGGCCACAAGTCATTATGTAACCGAGGACCTGGATGAAGGCCCTATTATAGAACAGGACATTGTCAGGATTTCACATCGTGACAGTGTGAAGGATCTGATTCGCCGGGGTCGCGACCTGGAACGCATTGTGCTAGCCCAGGCGGTTAATTACCATGCTGAGCACAGGATTTTGGTTAATGGAAAAAAAACCATAGTATTTCAGTAATCCCAAGTTTTAAAAGTGAAAGTTCTATCTTAGATTTTTTAAAAGTCCTTACACTTCTATCTGAAGCAGACATATGGAAATACAGAATGAGGAAAAATTCATAAAGGGCATCGAGAGCTTAATCCATCCGATGGAAGTCAGCAATCTGCTTTTCTTCCAGAAACTCAAAGGATTATTGCCTCCTTTTTTGATGAAGAGCTTGCTGCTCAGAGCTGCAAAAAATACACCCTATATAGGATTTGTGATTGAGCCATACAGCCTGTTCCTGTTCTTCAAGCTCAAGGATATCGAATATGCAAAATCAATGCTGCCGGATCGTTATGAGCTTGCAAAGACCAGACTATTTGCCGATGATGAGCCAGATTATTATATGGGCATCGGTAATCTGGGTACACGGGCAAGTACTTTTTGGGGCACCAGGCTAGAATCTTACCTGATTGCAATTGACAAAAAAACCGGTATTTTATCCTTTATTTTCATTGATATATTAAGCAATACCTTAATTGCCCTGCCTTCAAAGGGGATTGAAGATCCAAATTGCAAAAAGGCCGTTTTCACAACGAGTTCAAAGGGAGAAGTTTTTCTGGATGTGCAGGAAAACAAAACTGACAGAAAGTTACGCTTGACTGGCAGTATAAAAGGGGGAACATTGCGAAGACTGGATCAAGACCTTTGGCTCATGGGGAATACCTCAATTGGCCACAGTAAGAAACTTGCAGACGGTGATGATAATCCTTTTGCCGTGATATTTGATCCGGCTGAAGTAGATGAAGCCCTGGATATTCCAACAGAAGATATACATATCCAGGAAAACACCCTTTTCCCGGGTTTAGCGGAAGCGGAAATCAGTAAGGTCGTCTGTTTTCCTTTCGCCCAGCACTTCTTTGCTGACAGCCCGGGTTGCTATACCACAGTAAAGGATCGCAATGATTTAATCAGCAAGTATAACGAAATAGCGGACGCAGATAAATGGAAAACCTTCTCTGCCAGGACCATCGTAAAACAGGTCTCCCTTGGAATTGCTATTTCTACGCTCATTGCAATAATCCTTATTATCCTTTTATAGGAAACAGAACCCTTAAGAGTTTAAAATCTTGTCTGCAGCCAGTTTGCCGGTAAGAATGGACATGGGCACTCCGGCCGGACTGTAAGTCCATTGTCCTGCCTGATAGATTGAAGGTATGGGTGTGACAACAGCCCGCTTTGCAGCCTGGATTTTATGGATTACCGGGATTGGTTCCTGGAAAGACCACCCGGTAATGGCTCCTTCCGAACTGCCCACCCTGTTTTGAATACTCAGGGGGGTAAAAGAATAATGCCCAATGACCTTTTCCTTCAGCATTGGGTATACAGAATCAGCGAGTACTTTCAGTACACGCTTTTCAATTTCAGATATAAACTCCTCATACCAACCCGACTGTTGAACCTTCTGAAATAAGTCATACTCTGTAAGAAAACTAATAGTAAGTCCTGATTTTCCCTTGGGAGCTAATTCGGGATCTTTTAGTCCGGGCACGGAAATCTCATAGGTATTTAAACGGGTTAATTTATCTAACCAATCGATCACCTGTTCTTTGCTCACTTTTTCCCAGTTGTCAAGGAGCTTGTTGAGTTCCTCCCTATGGGTTTCTCCTAAACCCATTTTCGAAGGAGTATAGAAGAAATGCCCATTGGAAATGCTTTTAAAGCTATCAAGCGGCTCATTCACTTCCACAAAGAGGGTATAGACCGAATCTCCTCCCCGGTGGGCAAGCATGCTGGCTTTTACATTCTCAAATTTTGATTGGACTTTTTCCGAGAACCCTTTGACTTCAGTGATCTTATAGAATGTTTTCAGATCAGCTGCCCAAACAAGATTGTTATATTTATAGCTATGCTCATCCTGGTCAATGACAAAACGGTCACCTGCCATAACTTTTCTGATCGCGGTCTCGGTCTTTATTTCTCCCCCCGATTCAATCAATTTGTTTTCAATGGCTTCCGCCAATTTCCCCACGCCTCCCTTGGGATAGAAATAATCCAGGTAGAGGGAAAAATAACTCAATGCAAAAAATGTAGGTGTGTTTTTGAAAAAATGCTGTGAGATGATATCCCGCAATGAGGCATCCTTCACAATATCCTCCAGGAACTCCTCAACCGGCATATGCATGCGGTTGATTTTCCTTATTGTAAACAAAAACTTTGGCAGCCAGGGAAGCAGTGTTTTAAATATGAATATTTTCTCTCTCCAAAGATCTTTGATAATGGGATTCTCTACACCGTAGAGCACATCCATGTTTTTCATGATCTTCCGAATGATCCTTATGAGCTCCTCAATCTCTCCTTTGCTTTCAGGATATATTTTTTTCAGCAGCTCCTGGTATTTCTTTAAGCTGCTGATATCTTCGATATTCAATATCTCCTTCCCCACCCCGACAGATACCGGACTTTTAACAACTTCAAGCTCAATGTCCAGTTCCTTTAACATCGGGAAAATAATACCGGCATCCAGCAGTGCCCTGACTCCTGCATCAAAATGAAAGCCGTTCCGTTCAAAGGAATTCACAAGGCCACCACACTCCTTGTTTTTTTCAATAAGTAATACTTTCTGTCCTTTTTTTGAAAGGTAAGCTGCAGAAGTCAAGCCGGCAATCCCTCCCCCCACAATAACTGTATCGTATGCTTTATCAGCCATACTATGGACCAGAAATTTCAGCTTTCAAATCCTGCAATCCGGCATATTTCAAGCTTCTTTCCCAGAGCTCGTTTGCAGCTTCTCTGTCCAGGGCCGGAGGAGCAGGCACTTCTTCCTTTGTCAAATTGAAAAATTTTCCACTCACTCCCGCCATCTCCTTTGAGGCTCCGAGATAATAGAGTGATTCGGCTGAAATTTCTGTGGACCTCAGCGTTTTATCGAGAAAGTTCTTTTTGAACCAGCGATACACTCGTCCATTCTCCTGCCCGGTTTCTGTCTTAACAGCTCCCGGGTGCATGGAATTAATCGTGACGCCGGAATCCGTGAAAAGTTCTTCAAAAACCATCATGGATAGAAGTTGGGCCAATTTGGCGGAGCCATAACTTTTTAAGCCTGAATAACGACGCCTTTCCCAATCCAGATCATCGAATCGCAATCCCCATGCAGCAAAACGATGACCTTCAGAATTCACCATAATGATCCTTGCCTTGCCCTGAGATTTCAGCTTGTCCATTAAGAGGAAATTGATGATAAAGGACGACAGATATTGTACCATAAAAACCTTCTCAATTCCATCTGAAGTCTCTTCTCTTTTGGTCAGGTAAACGCCTGCATTGTGGATGAGTACATCAATCGGTGTAATCATATTTCGAAGCTCTTCAGCCAGTTGGTGAACTTCCTGAAGATTACTCAGATCAGCAATTTTATAATCACATGTAACGCCATATTCACTTTCAATTTCAGACTTCAGTGCCTCAGATTTCTGCAGATTGCGGTTAATGCAAAGCAGATTGGCCCCTTGCGAAGCATATTTCCTTGCTGTGACATATCCAATACCCGATGTAGCTCCACTGATAACAACAAGCTTATTGGAAAAATCTTCCTCGCAGACTTTCGGGTCTAAACGATTATTCCTGACCATGGCTAATACGTCAGGCACATTGTATTCTTTAATATACTGTGCTTTTGTCTTCATCATGCATCAACCAAACTTCCTTCTCATAAACCTCCTGTACGCCTTCCCAAATCTTGGAATATTGTCAAAAATATCCCCCCACAGATCGTAATAATCCCTTTGCTGAATGATTTTTCCTTCCTCATTAAGGGTGACTCGGCTGGAACCATACATCACAGAATTAGGACTCTTTTTAAAGGTAATGGTCATTTCCCATTCTATGAAGATATCCTTATCCTGCTGGGCGGTCCGACAATATTCATGGATAGTTCTTTGGAGCGATCGGTAAGTCGCTCGGTCATGGCCTTAAATTCTTCCATTCCCCGAAGTCTCCTGTATGGAATCCCGGAAATAGATCTTCTCATCGTAATAGGGAAGAATGTGCGACCAGTCGGGTTTCCCTTCTGTATTATAGGTTTTCGACCACAATTCTTTAATGCTTTCAGCATTTAAATCTATCACACTATTTTCCGTGTCTGTTGGCTGCTCGTCCATTTCGTGCGCTATTTCTTTGAATAGAATTCTGGTTCTTTGGGGAAAATTTCATCTCGTATCTCCATAAGTTCCTCGGGCGTATCTATGCCTGGATCTATCGGAACCAGTAAGATCTGACTCAATCCCCGATCCGGATGCTGTATGGAATTTGAGGGCTGATTCAATATTTTTTTTGAAGCTCCAACCACGAATTGCTCTGACCTGTCTTCGACATGTCCGCTTAAAGTCCCGTTATTATTCAGAACCACATGATTGCTGAATATTTCCCGCCTGATGATGTATATTTCACCCTTAAAGAATCTACCTACGCTTATGCTTACGGTAACCCCGGGATTGCCGTCCTGGTCCGGGTCCGTTAGGTTTGGGTCGTCAGGATCAGTCGACAGGGGTTTCAAGGGGTCACCTGTTATACCTAAGAGGCTGGGCGTTGCCGGTCGATAGACGTGCCACCTTCCATCTTTAAAAGATAAATCAACTTCCTGAACCCTGGGTTTTATGGCCTGGACTGCTTCATCGCTAATACCTGAAGAAGCATTCTTCCGGCTTAGCTTCTGTGATGCACGAACAAATCTGTCAGATTGCATTAACTTCCCTTCATCCAGGTAAAAATCCGTAAAGCCATAAGAGACAATAAAACTGCGCATGGTGGTTTTGGTGGTCGTATCCTCGTACGCAACCACATCATAATGGGCGTAATGTCCAACAATTTCTTTTTTGGCAGTTTCCTGATCAAATGGTTGTCCCGTCTTAGGTTCTCCCTGATCGAAAAAGTACAAGGGCGAATCCGGCCAATCCAATGGTTTGGAACAGGCGTTCAGCAAAATAAAGACAGTGAATAATACCAGAATTTGTTTCTCTTTTCTCACCATGATTATCAAAAAAATAAAACAACCCCAAATTAGCACATTATTTTTTAATGTCATTGTAGCTATCTATAACAATTGTTCATGCGAGAGGATGACTCTTAAGCTCCAATTACCGATAGAGTCTTTAAGATGTGTTATCCAGAAACAAAAATATGGTAAGTTTATATTTTGCGGGGGGGGAGGATCGTAGCTTCACCATGCAGCTTGGTATAACTTAAGACAAAATGGAAAATATCATTTTTGGCATCCTTATAATTCTATTTTGTTCGTTTGGATACTTTTTCGCTTGGAAGTTCTACAAACGAGAAAATTTCAGATTTGCTTTGGCTCTACTGGTTCTTTGCGGATTAGGTCTTTATGTGTTTGAATCAACTGACTTTTTCCTACATGAATGGGATGAAAGGTACCATGCACTTGTAGCAAAAAATCTAATTCAACATCCATTTGTCCCAACACTCTATGATAATCCATTGTTACCTTTTGATTATAAAAATTGGGTGGGAAATCATATTTGGCTTCATAAACAACCCTTTCCATTATGGGTCATGGCATCAAGCCTTTCTATTTTTGGTGTGAATGAAATTGCACTGAGGTTGCCATCAATCATCATGTCTTCAATTGGAATCGTACTAACCTTTACCATTGGAAAATATTTCTTTGATAAAAAGGTTGGTTTTCTTGCTGCTTTCCTATTTTCCATTAATGGACTTATCATAGAAATGACAGGTGGAAGGGTGGCAACTGACCATATTGACATTTCTTTTTTGTTTTTAATTTTACTTGCTATATTCTTTACTATCAGGTTCATACAAAGTAAAAATACTTTATTCACATTGCTTATTGGGATAAGTATCGGAGCAGCGATATTAACCAAGTGGTTAACGGGTCTGATTGTACTTCCGATTTGGTATTTGCTTGTGAGCGATTCAAAGAGTTTCAAACTAAAAACGATTATATCTCAATTTGTTCTTCTGGTCACTGTGATTTGCGTTATCAGTCTTCCTTGGCAGTTGTATATTGCTCGGGAATTTCCACTTGAGGCAGCCTGGGAATCTAGTTTCAACTACAAACATTTCACAGAAGTCATTGAAGGACGAACTGGTCCATTTTACTATTTTCTGGAAAGGATTAGAATAAACTACGGCGAGCTGATTTACCTGCCGCTAATTTGGTTCTTGTGGAAAACATTAAAAAGTTTCAAAGACAGAAAAAGATTAGCACTGTCTATTTGGTTTGTGGTTCCGTTAATAGTCTTTTCCGTTGCAAAAACAAAGATGCAAGGCTATCTATTATTTACAGCACCTGCATTATTTATAATGACTTCCGAATTCTTTTTTATGCTTTTGAATTACAGGAAGAATCATAAGCTTAAATGGCTGAGATATTCGGTGCTGGTTCTATTGCTCGCCCTCCCGATCAGGTATGGTATCGAAAGAATTAAACCATTTAAATTACGAGACAGAAATCCGCAGTGGGTATTGGACCTAAAAAAACTCAATGAGGAAAATATTGAAAAAGGTGTATTGTTTAATTATGGAAATCCAATTGAAGCAATGTTTTACACCGATCTTGTAGTATACAATCGCATACCCGAGGAAAGTATAATTACTGACTTAATGCAACAAGGATATACCATCGTTCTAAACGATGAAAACTTACCCCAGCAAATTACCCAAATAGATGGTGTGATTTTAAGGAAACTTACGGCTGCGGATAATAATGCTTTCCCCTGATTATGAGTAGGCAAGCCAAAAAAAAACGATCTTACAAAATAGAACAACATGAAAAACAAAAAAGTACTATTATTCCTTGCTCAGGGATTTGAAGAATATGAAGCGGGCGTTTTCACGGATATTTTTGGTTGGAGTCGCGTTTTTGGAACAGAACCAGTTGATTTGATAACAACGGGACTTCGACCCGAGATAAAATGTACTTGGAATTTTTTAGTAAAACCAGAGATTGAATTTAATGAAATAGATGTTGGTGACTTTGATGCGTTAGCCATACCCGGTGGTTTTGAAAATGCAGGATTTTATGAAGATGCTTATGATGAACGATTTTTAAACCTGATTCGAGAATTTGATAAGGAAGGAAAAATAATTGCTTCAGTTTGTGTAGGCGCCATGCCAGTCGGTAAATCTGGAGTTTTAAAGGGAAGAAATGCTACTACTTATGATTTATTAGATGGGGTAAGAAGGAAGCAACTTGCCGATTTTGGTGCAAATATTCAAGATAGAAGTATTGTGATTGATAATAATATCATTACATCCACAGGTCCTTCCAAAGGATTAGATGTATCCTTTAAATTATTGGAAATGCTTACAAGTATTGAAAACGTGAATTTGGTTAAAAAATATATGAGATTTGCTGACTAAAATTTGATAAAATCCAATTAAAAACATTCTTCTAAATAAAGTAGCTTCAATCTGTGATCAACTTTTTCACTATAGCACTTTACCTATTAGTTGATTTTTCTCTTTAAAGGTATTTTGAGCCGCTCTTTTAATACCGGGTAAAATATTTCGTATCCTCCTTCATATACATTTTGTGACGCACTGCATAATATGTTGTATTTTAGCTACAATGCCGATATTGGCAGGAGAATAATATTCGCCATCATTATTTGGGCGAAGCAGGAGTCCCGATTGCCATGACATGGAAGACGCGTTTGGTGATGCGTGAGAGCGCCTTCACCGCGGCAGCTTTAACCCTTGCTAAATATTTTTACTATTATTTGGCCAGCTGGGCAGTGCATGTCGAACTGCTCCTGGCTGGGATTCTGATTGGTGGATTAATAGGCGTTATAAACCGAATTACCGAGACCCCTCGTCTCCGAAGCAGGCCCGTTGGCCAAATTGTGTTGTTCAGGACGGTCTTGTACTTGGCTAGTCTCAGTATCGTATCTGGTGTGATTATCCTGGTGTATGTGGCACTGATCGCTTCCTGGGAAATACTGACAAGCCTGTTTCAGACCATATCTCCCCGATACCTGTGGAGCTTCATCATATATTTTGTCCTTGTAGTAGGAGCGATCAACTTCGCCTTTGAAGTCGAGCGCCTGGTTGGGCCTGGAAACCTCTGGCGGCTTCTAGTCGGGAGTTACCGGCGACCCCGCGATGGGGAACGTGTATTTCTGTTCATGGACTTGAAGGGATCATTCGATATGAAGCGGCGATATATCAGTTTGTGGGGGTATCGATGTAGGGGCAGTGACAGTTATCGAGGTCGGTGATGTGAAGCGAGAGATAGCCTATCACGGAGATGTCCTGAACACAGCTGCAAGGCTTCTTGAGCTGTGCAAGACGCGGAACGAAAAGTTGGTGGTTTCGCGTATCGTGGGTGAGTCGGTGGAACAAGATATCGAGGTTCGTGCAAGTTGGCACGAGGAGGTTAAGTTACGGGGAAAGCAGAAGCATATTGAAGCCTTTGGTCTTCAGCCGGTGGTCATAACAGCAGGCCATGGAGAATAAGACTTTAATCTATTCGGCTAACTTGCACACTGTTTATTCATTTGTTTAAATGATTTATTTTTGCTCTCAATAGCTGGAGAGTCAAAAGGGACTAATTGAAATTCAGCATAATCACCAATTAGGCCTTTACAGAGACCTATTTACACAAAATAAATTTATGATTAAATCATCATCACCTAATAAGTCGGCTAAATCTTTGGCAATCGCCTTTTTTGCCTGCTTGTTTATAGCAAATCCCGCAGTCTCACAGAACATTGAGAGGGAAATTAAAATGGGCAACGAAACCCAAAAAGCGATTGAACAACAAATCGGTATTTATCAACATGCTTCAGGTGAGTACTTAAATAAGATCGGCAGCCAACTTGTTTCCAATTTAGACCAGCCTAAACATGATTATCATTTTGGAATTATTGAAATGCAGGAACCCAATGCAATGGCTCTTCCAAATGGACAAGTATATTTTTCCAGGGGCATATTGGTGCTGGCCAATTCTGAACAGGAGCTTGCCGGGGTCATGGGGCATGAGATCATGCATGTGTATCAATCGCATTCGAGAAAATCCAGCAACAAATCCAGCATTACCAATATTTTAAAATTGCCTGGTGCTTTGGTTGGAGTTTTTTTACCGGTTGCAGGGAATATACTCACCAGTCCTGTCACATTGTTTGATGCGGGTTACAGCCGCAAACATGAAAAACAAGCGGATGAGCTTGGTGCCCGGCTGGCTGCCAAATCAGGCTATAATCCTGAAGGCCTTCTTAGTATTCTCGGTAAGATATCCATGGAGCAAGAGCTGAAGTCCAACTCGAAAGAAATGCGGTCATTTTACAATACACATCCCTATACCCCGGAAAGGGTAAATGATTTGAAGAAGGTGATTTCCAAACTGGATTATGAAGAGACAGGCGGGAGTAATACAGAACATGAACTTTTTTTGAAAAAGATTGAAGGAATTGTTATTGGTGAGAATCCCGCAAACGGTGCCTTTATTGATACGCTGTTTATTCATCCTGAGTTGAAATTTACACTATCCTATCCACGGGGTTGGGAAGGTATTAATCTGCCAACAATGGTAGGATTTATTTCTCCAGATCAAAAGGCCCAATTGGTTTTAACACTCGGCGACCCTGCGAAGAGTGCGGCTACTTTGGCCGAAGATTACGCCAAAAATCATTTCAGGAACTATGGCACAGAACCGAATCGTAGTGAGACCCTCAATATCAATGGACATCCGGCTCATATTCTTGGCTATGAAGTCAATTCAGAAAAGGGTTTAATGGTTTACAGTACCTTATGGCTCAAAAGAGATCAACGGATGTATCGGTTTGCAATGATCAGCACTAAAGCTCATGAAATGGCCATATCAGACATGGCCAATAGTTTGCAAGTGATGACAAAAGATCAACGGGATCGCATACAGCAGACTGTCCTTCGCATCGTGAAGGCCGAGCAGGGTGAAACACTGGAAAATTTAAGTGCTAGAACTGGCAATGTCTTGCAACCAGAATTTACTGCTCTTATTAATAACATGGAAAAGGGTAGTACACTTTCAGAGGGCCAGTGGGTGAAAATTGGTTTGGTAGAAAATTACTAAGTACCATTTCGATCTGTCTCTCCTGCAATAACGGAACTACCCCGGCAATGATATTTCAGAATAGGCAAAGGCACTTAAATCTATAAAGAAGGAATAAAGTAAGGTGGGCGATCATACTGACCTTTAATCCTCAAGGGGCACATAGTTAGAATCCCTCTTAACCATGTATAATCTTTCCTTTTTCGGTCAAAACCTGGTATCAACCTGGCACTATTTTCAAATGGCAATATCGATATATACTGATTATTAGGCGCCCTACATCTTACTGTTATTTTTGTCAACTTATAAGATTAAAGTTTGGGCAGACATAAACATGTAGCCGATTTAAAGTGATCAATCTATTTGTAATCTTATAATAAAAATTTATTCCCCGAATATTGAGGTTTTTGCACCCCGGTTTGGTATGTTCAGTCATTTCCTGAATCATAGGCTTTAGATTAATATATCAGCCTTCTTTTATCAGGCAAGATCGAAGCGATCCAGGTTCATCACCTTGGTCCATGCCGCAATGAAGTCATGTACAAATTTCTCCTGAGAATCCACACTTCCATAGACTTCAGCAAGGGCCCTGAGCTCTGAGTTCGAACCGAAGATAAGGTCAGCACGTGTGGCAGTCCATTTAACCTTCCCTGTTTTTCGGTCACGTCCATCAAATTTATCTTTGTCCTCAGATGTTGGCATCCATGCCGTACTCATGTCGAGAAGATTTACAAAGAAATCGTTGCTAAGAACTTCCGGATTTTTCGTGAAAACACCATGTTTAGAATTGTCAAAATTTGTGTTCAATACACGCATTCCACCAATAATCACGGTCATTTCAGGAGCAGATAATGTTAGTAATTGTGCTTTATCAATCAACAACTCTTCTGTTGAAACTTTGTATTTTGTTTTCAAATAATTACGGAAACCATCAGCTACAGGCTCCAGTACTTTGAAGGATTCCACATCAGTTTGCTCTTGTGAAGCATCCATACGTCCAGGAGTAAAGGGAACTAAAACTGCAAATCCAGCATCCTTCGCCGCTTTTTCAACACCTGCACAACCTGCTAATACAATTAAGTCAGCAAGCGATACTTTTTTCTTATTGGATTGAGCACTGTTAAATTCTTCTTGAATACCTTCCAATTTTTCCAATACGTTGCTTAGTTGGGTTGGATTATTTACTTCCCATTTATTTTGAGGAGCCAGACGAATACGTGCCCCATTGGCACCACCACGTTTATCAGAACCACGGAAAGTAGAAGCCGATGCCCATGCGGTTGAAACTAATTGTGAAACAGAAAGTCCTGATTTTAATACTTTAGCTTTTAATTTGACGATATCTTTTTCATCAATCAGTGTATGATTCAAAGCAGGAATTGGGTCTTGCCAAATCAGTTCTTCTGAAGGAACTTCAGAACCTAAATAGCATGCCAGTGGCCCCATATCCCGATGGGTAAGTTTGAACCATGCTCGGGCAAACGCGTCTGCAAATTCGAGAGGATGCTCATAAAAACGTCTTGAAATTTTTTCATAAGCAGGGTCGAAACGCAAAGAAAGATCGGTAGTAAGCATGGTTGGTGCATGTTTTTTAGATGCATCATGTGCATCTGGCATTATATCGCCAGCATTTTTTGCAACCCATTGCTTTGCCCCGGCCGGACTTGTTGAAAGTTCCCATTCGAATTTAAACAGATTTTCGAAAAAGTAATAGCTCCACTTCGCTGGTGTTTGTGTCCATGTGACCTCCAATCCACTGGAAATTGTATCACCACCTTTTCCCGAACCAAATTTACTTTTCCAACCCAAGCCTTGTTCTTCTATATCGGCAGCTTCAGGTTCTGGCCCTACGTGAACAACATCACCCGCTCCGTGGCACTTCCCAAATGTATGACCACCTGCAATTAGAGCTACGGTTTCTTCATCATTCATTGCCATGCGGGCAAATGTGTCTCTAATGTCTTTAGCTGCAGCAAGCGGATCAGGATTTCCGTCTGGTCCTTCAGGATTCACGTATATTAGCCCCATTTGAATGGCTGCAAGTGGATTATCTACTTCGGTTTTATCCAGGTTGCGCTCGTCATTATCTAACCATTCGGTTTCAGAACCCCAATACACATCTTCTTCAGGTTCCCAAACATCTTCACGTCCCCCGGCAAATCCAAAGGTTTTGAAACCCATTGATTCCAGGGCAACATTACCGGTAAGTATCATTAGGTCAGCCCATGATATTTTTTTACCATATTTTTGCTTTATTGGCCAAAGCAATCTGCGTGCTTTATCAAGATTAACATTATCCGGCCAACTATTTAGCGGTGCAAAACGCTGTTGTCCACCTCCTGCGCCACCACGACCATCGCCTGTACGGTATGTGCCAGCACTGTGCCATGCCATACGGACAAATAACGGTCCGTAATGTCCAAAATCTGCCGGCCACCAATCTTGAGAGTCAGTCATTAACTTGTGAAGGTCTTTCTTGATTGCTTGCAAATCAAGACTTTTAAACTCTTTGGAGTAGTTAAACTCTTCGCCCATGGGGTTTGATTTTGAAGAGTGCTGACGAAGAATGTTAAGCCTTAACTGATTTGGCCACCAATTAACATTTTTAGTACCTCCCGAACCAACACTGTGTTTCCCAACAGCTCCGGTTACCGGGCATTTGCTTATTTTTTCAGATTGGTTTTCCATTTTCAATAAGTATTTATTTTATCTATAATTTACAAATTCAGTCGACGTGCAATCTTTTAGTTATAACTATTTCAGTTATTTACTGTTGGCACAACGAAACCCATTACAATAGTTCCAATTATACCGAAAGCCGAAACAGTCAGTATTATTGTAAATGGCTCAATAAAGAAAATACAAGACAGGGCAATCATTGCCCACATGGTTGTTATGGCATAAAATTTAGATTTTATGGTCATGCCGTTTCTTTGGTTAAACTTTACGATATAAGAGCCTACAAATCGGTTGGCAATTAATTTTGCATATAATCTATCGGAACTTTTAACGTACAGCCATGCTGTTAGTAATAAAAATGGTGTAGTGGGTAGTCCGGGAACGACAATTCCAATAACACCAATACAAAGAGATAGGGTGCCAAGCAATATTAATATTGATTTAAACAAGTTCTGTACTATTTTTTGCTTTTTGTAAATTTACCAATAATCTGAAGTTTGATATCTTCAATCTTAAATTCGGGGATTGCATTTTCCCTAAAAAACTTTTCCAACATAGTATTTAACTTTTCATCATTATAATCCTCAATTCTATCAGATTCTGAACAGTATAAATGATGATGATTCTCTATAACTCCATCATATCTCATAATATCCTTATCGGTTTTCACCCTGTTGATAAGCTGTTTCTCTAATAAGGCATCCAGCACTTTATATACAGTTGCCGATGCAATACCTGGATGGGTATTCTTAATATAATCCATAATCATTTCGGCAGTTGGATGATTATTCAGCGTGTAAATTGCCTCCAGGATGGCTATTCTCTGCGGTGTAACCTTCAAGCCTTTTTCAACCAGTTTATCTTTGATCTGACCAATACCCATGTTCTTGTAGAATAATTTTCTGAAGAGAGTGATTCTCTTTTAATAATAAACAAACTTAAGCTATGGATACGAGAATATCAAGTAGACCAGAATGAAAAAGTGATTATCAACACCATAATTGATGGCTCAAGTCGAAACGGAGGAGGTGACTAATGGAACGGATTGTCCAACAGGACCTGGAAACTCCTGTTCTAAAAGCAATTTTAAACTTCTGATTTCTATTTCAACTCTAATTTTCCTAAATTGTAGTTCATCCATGTATTAGGAATGCGATCCAAAAACATCTTATTGATCCTGATTTCCCTTGTGTGGAACGTATCAGTGGCCCAAAATCTTCATCTTACCTTTTTTTCGGAAACAAATGGACTGCCCTCAAACCAGGTAAGACATGTGGTTCACGATTCTATGGGATTCCTTTGGATAGCCGGTGATGCCGGTCTGTTGAGGTTTGATGGAGTCCTTTTCAGTAACTATTCACAGCAAGTACCAAGTCAGTATGGTCGCTATTTTTGCTCTACCCCCGAAGGATTGCTACTTAGCCACGATGCCGGAATCAGCCTGATAAAACCAGGTCTGGACACCTCATTGATTACACTGCATTTGGAATCTTCAATCAATCCGCAAGATGATGCCCTTTATTATCCCAATCGGATCTTCCGGCAACGAAATGGAGATGTGTGGATCAGTCAGCCCGGGGGTCGGATCAGTAGAATTTCCAGCGGAGAAAAGAAGGATTATTCCTCTTCCAGCCTATCGCCCGACAACCCTATGATCAATGCATATTTTGCTGAACCTGAAAATGGTGCACTTTGGATCGGTTTTAGTGATGGTCGTCTTCATCTTTTTAATGAAAACAGCCAAATGCTGGAAGAGGTATCAATTCTTTCCGGAATCAATGATATGAAATCACAGGGCCATGATCTGTGGATGGCAGGGGAGCATGTGAGGCGGGTTCAGTTGTCGGAGGATTGTAAGAGTATTATCGAAATAGAAACTTTCTATTCCGATCTGGGAGAAGTTACTACACTCTCACTGGATAGCAAAGGAAATATTTTTCTAGGCATCAAAGAGAAAGGTTTGTATTACCTGGATCGACGCCAGGGTCAAAGTCCCAGGTTTATTAAAATATTCAGCAATAATGATCCTCATCGAGTAGATGAACTACCGTTTAAGAATATCCATAACATTGTCATGGAATCAGATGATGAACTCTGGATCTGCTCCGCCGAAGGGCTTGGAATTCTCCAAAGGCGTTTTTTTGAAAGTCTGGGCTCCATACCCAATGCAAATACTACCTCGATCTGTATGTCCGACAACGGAAAGATTTTTGTGAATTTTGGAGATATCTATGTTATTAACAGGACCGATATTGGTTTTGAGGGTAAGCCATTACAGGATTTTGCCAGAGGGCCGGTTACTGCACTGGCAACGGCTGGAAATCAATTATGGGCCGGAACCAGCACTGGCCAGCTCTTCCGGCTGAGCCAGGATGGTAAAATCACAGGATCAATGGATCTCAGACCTCGTGGGGAGGGAATCTATTCCCAGACCTTTGACAGCCAACAGCGGCTGTGGGTCTGTCAGGCCCCTGAAGATCAACCCCTGGTAGGTATCGCATGTGTCCTTCCCAACGGTTCACTAATAGAGTATGGTTATGAGCAGGGTCTTGAGAGTCGGGTACTCAACCTTCGGGAAACAAAGAATGGAAGAATTTATTGTTCGGGCATTGGTAATGGTACTTACCTTTACAGGTACTTGCCGGAGGAAGATGTATTCGTCAACCTTAGTTTACCACTTGATTTCAATGTCAGTCCAAATTTTGAAGTACACGACCTTGCCGTGGACGATAAAGGTGTCATCTGGCTTGCCTCTACCAATGGCTTGCTTAGATACGACATGGATCGCATCAGGAGGATCCCCCTTGGTGCTGATAAGGCTGATTTTGAAATTCGTGCAGTAGTGAGCATGGATGATGGAAGTATCTGGGCTTCTACCGATACAGAAGGTATTATTCGATATTCTGAGGGGACAGCTGTGGTGATTAAAGAGGAGAGTGGGCTACCCTCAAAGGTAATGACTTATCGGTGCCTGGTTAAAGACCCTGAGGGTCGGTTATGGGTGGGAAGTGCTGAAGGAATTGTATACTCCCTGGATGAAAATCCCAAACCACGGAGCAGTAATAAACCCATGTTGATTTCTGCTTCGATTGAAGGAATAAAGTATCCTGCTGATGATATACAATTTTTTCATGATCAGCAGCTTATCATGGAGGTAATAGCTCCGTCATTTCACGGATTCAGAACATTCTATCAGCACAGGGTAAACGGTGGAGATTGGTCGGAGCCTACAACAAGCCGATCCCTGGTTATTAATGACTGGGAATCTGGCAATTACCAGATCGATTTTCGTTCGAGAAAAGAGGGGGGATTCCTCTGGAGCACTTCAATTACAGCAGAAATAACAGTGAAAGAACACTGGTATGATATGCGGATTTTCCTCTGGATCATTTTGTTCCTGATGGTTCTCATTCTCACGTTGGTTCTGTTTAACCGAAGACGAAAATACAGTCGCAATATTACCAGGCTCACCCAGGGCCTGCAATTAGAAAAGGAGGTGATCGAAAAAAAGGATGCAGACCTTATGAAAGCAAAGAAAGACATCAAACTTGAGCAAATTCATATACGTGCACATATGCTTAGTCTGGAACTCATGCACCGCTTGATTTCCAAAGTTACCCCGGGTATGAAATGGGATGTTGTTCTTGAAATCATCTCATTAGATCTGCTGAAATTTCCAGGTGTAATTGCATTTGAGATTGGCACAAGGAAGGGCAAGCACATAGAATTTGAAGGATACTCGGAACGTGTGAGGAGTTTTACCACTTCCCGGATAGAATATGAACCGGAAGCAAACCTGGCCTCATATACCTTGAGTAGTTCAAAGTCAATGATATATAACAATATTGAAGAAGATTCAAATGGACTAATATCTAAACCGGACCGAAGACTGGATCATTACAAGTCGGCTATCAGCGTTCCTTTCTATCTTGAAAATAAGCCTGCGATCTTTTCTGTCTATTCAGATAAGCCGGGTCTTTTTGATGAATATTCATTGAAGGCAATGGGAGTATTTGCCACATATCTTGAACAGATTTTTTGAGTCATGAAAAAACGAATGTTCATAGTTGTCCTTTGCATCACCTGTTTGAGCAGTTTCAGCCAGGTTGAAGAGACCATTAGGGTTGGGGTAAAGCATGAACCTCCCTTTCTGATCAAAGAATCCGGAGGTACATTTACGGGATTAAGTGTTGATCTTTGGACCAGGATCGCCAAAGAGAAAGATGTAAACTTTGAGTTTGTGGAATACAATGACCACCCCGGCCTGATCAGGGCACTTGATTTCAATGAAATCGATCTCACCATTAATCCCATACATGTCAATGAAATCCGTTTGAAAATGCTGGACGTCACCCAGCCTTTCTATGTTTCTTCCGTCGGAGTTGCTACCAGCCAGGTGATGAAAACCCAGGCGGGGGCATTTTTAAGAAATTTCTTCTCATTACAGTTCTTTCGGATCGTTTTTTTACTGGTGATGATCATGTTTATTTTCGGAACCATCCTCTGGCTCGTTGAACGGAAGGAGAACAGACGTCAGTTCCGCCCAGGATTGATTGGCCTGTTCGACGGATTATGGTGGTCTGCGGTGACCATGACTACAGTAGGGTATGGTGATAAAGCTCCAAAATCAAGACTGGGCAGGGTCATTGCCATCGTTTGGATGTTAACAGCCATTGTTACAATTTCCGGGTTTACAGGTACAATAGCATCTTCGCTTACCGTCCAGTCGCTTGGACGAAATATTGAAGACCTGGAAGATCTGCGTACTGCAAAGATGATTGGCACCGTCAATGCTTCAAGCAGTGAAACTTTTCTTAATTCCAATGGGATCGAAATCGATCTATTGTTTGAAGATGTAGAGGAGTCGCTACGGGCCCTCTCTGCACAGAAAATTGAGGTTTTGCTATATGACAAAACCGTACTTGACTATTTCATCAGCCAGCTTCAGCTAAATAACAAAGTAGTTCTCATTCCAGTCAGTTTTCATCAGCAATACAGGAGCTTTCTCTTACCTAAAAACAGCCCGCATCTATCATGGATAAACCCTTTACTGGTTCGCTATATTAACGAAGCTTCCTGGCAGGAGTTGCTGAAAAAATATAGCTTAAAGGTGGAATAAACGGAAGTCCTGGTTCTTCCAACCTGTTCTCGGTTAAATACTGGCACCAAACTGGCACATAAATCCATGGTCTTAATTTGGGTATATAAGCCGTTAAGTTGTTTTGAGTTCTTCGTTCAGCGATTTAAGGGACTATTGGAAGCGAAAGCGAACATTCACAATCTCATATGCCGTCGCCAAAACAACCAGACACCAATAGCGAAATATATTACAGACAAAATAGCCAAAGCGGTAATCTCGGGCAGAATATCAACAAATCCCATATCCATGATCATTATCTTATTCATGGCGTTTACCGAATGAGTAGGCGACATCAAGCCTTGCAAAGTGATGGGATATCCACCAATAGAGAATAATTCCTTCGCGTGGATTGGTATTGCAACTCCCGTAAAAAACATCAACAAAAACAAAGGAAAATTGCCGACTATCAACACTTCGGTCGCCGTTTTTGTAACTGCAGCCAAAATCAAGCTGATGGCAATTATGGAAATACTACTCAAAACCGCAACAACAAAAACATTAAATAACGAACCTGCATATTCAAATCCAAGACCGACAGCAACGAGTAAAGCAAGAGCAATGGAAATAATTCCGATAATCAATTGAACTGCACTAATTCCCGTCAAAAATTGAAGAGCACTGAGATTTGACAACTTCAGGCGTAGCATGGTTTTATTCTCAACTTCGTTGATAATGGAAATAGAAGCAGGTAACAAAATCATAATAATCGAAAGTATTAATAAGCCGGGCACATAAAAGTCAAAATCATCCATTTTACCTGAAATACCTATACTCGTTTCCGTGATCTTTACCGGATTTTTCTTATCGGTTGCCTCATATATAAATTCACTAAATATTTCTCCAGCCCATATGGCGGTTACCATATATTTAATGCTGGTCAAATCACCCACAAATTCGATATTTATATTTTCCTCTTTATTTGAAGTTATAAGCTCTTGAAACTTTTTGGAAAATTCATCGGGGAAAACTACCAAGGCATCCGCCTTTTTATTTTTCAATTTTTCTATTGCAACCGATCTGTCATTTGATACCTTAATGTTCATAGGAAAATGCAAACTGTCTTTGTCTATTTTTTGTATTTCATCAATAATCAAACTTCCGTAATTGTAATTTTTCGATTGCAATTCTACTCCGACATCTTGATTTACTAGCAAAATTTCATAATTAGGCTTTTCAGCTTCACTTATTGCCCAATAAAAACCTATAAAAAACGGGGTCAAAGATATGGTCAGTATTAGCAACCAAAGATGTCTGATATTTTCCTTTATGTTTTTTTTAATTATGCTTAATATTTTCATCTCTTTTAGGTATGATGTTAATTCGTCACCAATTTTTCCCCTGTCAAATGAATGAAAACGTCTTCGAGAGTATTTTCTCGCAGTGTCATTTTTTTAATGACGAATTCGTTTTGCCTGATTACTTCCGCTATCTCCACAATTTTTTCGACTATATTTTTTGACTCTATTTTAATGGAAAAATCGGCAATTCTTATTTTGTCGCATTTTTTTGATAAGGATTCAAGCAACTTTGTTCTATTTTCTGATAATTCCTTATCCAGGACTATTTCTAAAAGGTCTCCTTCGCCGATTGATCTTTTAAGATTTTCAGGTGTATCTGTCATTAATAATTTCCCTTTGTTAATTATTGCTACACGATCTGACATACGATCAGCTTCGTCCATGTTGTGTGTTGTTAAAATTATCGTTTTCTCTTTGGTAAGGGATTTTATAAAGTTGCGGACCAATATACGGCTTGCGGGATCGAGACCAGCTTCGGGTTCATCGAGGATAAGTATTTCGGGATCATGGACAAGGGCAAGACAAATACTCAACCGTCTTTTCATACCACCTGATAATTTTCTTGCTTGTACATTGGATTTTTCTGTCAATCCGAGAAAGTCTAAAAGTTTTTGGGATCTTTTTTTAGTCCTTATTGAACTCATTCCATACATCTCTCCCATAAATATTATTTGCTCTTTGCATGTCAATTTGGGCCAGTAAATGTTTTCTTGGGGACAAACACCTATCAATCCTCTTGTTTTTTTTTCGTTTTTATGATTCTGAAAAATTATTTCTCCGGATGTCATATCCAATAATCCGCAAATCATATTTATTAGAGTGGTTTTGCCTGCACCATTAGGTCCAAGAAGTCCCAATATCTCTCCTTTCCGAATATCCATTGAAAGGTTGTCAACGGCAGTAAGAGCATCGAATTCTTTAGTAAGATTTTCTATATGTATGAAGGGTTTCATAGTGATAATAATATCAGGTTTTATATTTTATTCTATTTAGAGAGATAAATTCTGAGTTCTTGTTTCAAAATGTACTCTTACAGTTAAGTGTATGTGAAGCGTGATATCGGTTAAATCCGTTTTTCATAAGCAGTTGTGCATTTCTGATTTATGCCAGTCTATTTCTGAGTCAGGTCAAGGTATGAAGCGCTTCATATACAATTTATAGCCAGTTCTTTTGCCATAAATTATAGCTCATTTAGTTGCTTTTCCAGGCCAATCCCAATGTAATAAATCATCACTCCAACCTATCCCTATGGAAGCATTTCTATCAAAGTCACCTTCCTTTTCAGTTCTCGGTCCTGAACCATGAAAAAACATAAGGTACTTCCCAAACTTTGGATTTTCTGTGAGGTTGATTACTGTACCCGCAGTAATTCTCCCTTTTGCCCACTCCCATTGATTTTGACCTAAAACAATCAGATCTCCCCAAGCTTTCCAGCTTTTAAGGCTAGAGGAGCGTTTAATCGCGATGCCATTCATCGGAGAGTGGAATAAAATGTATTCATCATTTTCTGTCAGTACTGTTACATTCTCACCCGATTCCGAATGGCAACAATATATCCAATTATTCAAATCATAACTATACGACATACTTACACCATTTTGTTTATAGAAGCACCACCATTTTCCTTTTTCATCTTTATCTTCCACCATATAAGGATCAATCATCCTTCCCATATCAGATTCTTTTACATCTGACCCTTTAACTTTTAATAGTTCAGGGTCGCTCCAGTTTTCTAAGTCTTTGCTGCGCATTATATAAATCCTTGCATCTGCCGATCCATACCTGGTTTGATCTTTATCACCCAGTCCGGGTCTGGGATAGGTCTGTAGGCATAGAATCCACTCATCTTTAAATGGGACCACATTTCCAGGGCTAGAGAAATTTAAGGTCTGATCTTTAGGAGTAATTATTTTAGATGGGCTCCAGTACTTTAAATCCGATGATTTGCTAGATGCTGTATAGGAATAAATAAGTCCGTTTTCAGACCTCACAAGTGTATAAAACAGATAAAACACATCTTCATGGAATAAAATCGCAGGATCACGATAGGCTATTGAATCATTCCCTGAAAAAATAATTGGAGACTTTAGGGCACTTAATATGTTGTTTTGTGCATTTGTCTGTTTTGAAAACAACAGTAAGAAAATAAGCAAGGGAATGTTAAGATATATTTTTATCCTCATATCGTTTCATAAAAATTGTGTATTCTATAAAACCTCTATTTTTATCGTTTGTATTTATTGAATGCAATCTGCATTTCACTCTGATAAATATTGTTCTTCGAGCCAAAATTTCTCTGGTTTGATAACATTTGTCATTCTAAAATTGGCTATAACACCGGTAAATATACCTGCACGGTCTTTTTATTTTGATATAGCTGTGTTCTTGCCTATACTCCTCAAATTTAGCTAGAAATACGATTGTATAAATAGGATTGTTGGTTTTATTATACTACTGGGGAGGTCAGAAGAATTATAGTTTTGGGATAGAGGTGTTTTTCTAATTTGATTCGTTCTGAATTTCAAAATTGCTTTCGGCTCATTTAAATACTATTAGATTTATACATTTATAGCTAGACAGGAATTCTAAAGAGACTTGAGTATATTCAAGACCGTATTTTGGTTGGAATAATGAGTGTGATTCGATATCTCTTGATGAATTTTGAGTTTAGGATATGAAAGAAAAGAAAATATGATACAAAAAACCGACATTGAAAGAACAAGATAGCTTATGAGAAAAGGTAAACTATTCCTGCTTCTGTTGTTATTCTGCTCAGCCTACTCATGTGCTGAAAAAGAGTCAATGATACTGTGGTACAACTCACCGGCATCTGAATGGCTTGAAGCACTGCCATTGGGCAATGGTCGGATAGGTGCCATGGTTTATGGAGGTAAAGAAAATGAGATCATTCAATTGAGTGAAGAAACTATATGGACCGGGGGACCCTACGATCCCAACAATGCGGAGGCGCTCTCCAACTATCCGGAAATCCAAGCACTTGTTTTTGAAGGGAAACAGGATGAAGCGGAGAGGCTGGCTCTTGAAAAATTCATGTCTATTCCATTGAGGCAACAAAAATTCCAAACCGTTGGAGAACTTCACCTGGCATTTGAAGAACATGAAAATGTTACCAATTACAGGAGGGAACTCAATCTGAATAAGGCACTATCAACCGTCTCATATTCTGTGGACAACGTAGATTATACAAGGGAAGCATTCGTTAGTGTTGAGGATCAACTGGTACTTCTTCGTCTAAAAGCCAGCAAGCCGGGTAAAATCAATCTATCGGCAACATTCAACACGCCCATACAAATACACAGCATACGCAGTGATGAGAAAGATCTGGTATTGAACGGGACAAGTGGAGAGAATCATGGACTAGGTGGAGAGGTGGAATTTCAGGCGCGTGTTCGTTCCTATATTTCAGGGGGAACAGAGGAACTTACTTCTGATGCATTGGAAATCTCCAATGCCGACGAGGCCATCCTGATGATTTCGATTGGAACCAACTATATCAATTACAAAGATATTAGCGGAGACCCTGCCTCCATCGCAAAGGAATACCTGGATCAGGCTGTAAATAAATCATTTGAGGAGCAATTGGGAACCCACATTGACTGTCACAAAAAACTCTTTGAAAGAGTGGATCTGGATCTTGGCCCCGCTCCGGATATTCCGACAAATGAACGTATTGCGTCAGTCGATCTTGATAAGGATCCACATCTTGCAGCCCTGGTTTTTCAATTTGGACGCTACCTGCTTATCAATGCTTCGCAACCTGGAACACATCCGGCTAATTTACAGGGAATCTGGAATAACCAACCCAGTCCTCCCTGGGGCGGGAAGTATACGGTGAATATTAATACTGAAATGAATTATTGGCCTGCAGAGGTGACCAATCTTCCGGAGATGCACCAGCCATTGTATCGCCTGGTCAGGGAAGTCGCTGAAGCCGGTAAAAAAACGGCCCGGGACCATTATGGGGCCAGGGGTTGGGTCTTACATCACAACACCGATGGTTGGAGAGCTACCGCTCCTATCAATAATTCAAATCACGGGATCTGGCCGATGGGTGGAGCCTGGTTGCTTGCCCATATGTGGGATCATTTTGACTACAACCAGGATACTGCGTTCCTGGCTGAGGTTTATCCGTTGTTTAAAGGCTCGGTGCAGTTTTTTAAGGATATCCTCGTGGAAGATCCCCAGATGGGGAAGCTGGTTATAGCACTCTCAAATTCGCCAGAACAAGGTGGATTGGTGGCAGGTGCAGCAATGGATAACCAGATTCTAAGGGAACTGTTTGATCACACCCTAATGGCCGCTAAGATATTAAAAATTGATACGGAATTTCAGGATACGATTTCTGATCTCAGGAACCGATTGCTGGCAAATCAAATAGGAAGCTGGGGGCAACTTCAGGAATGGCTCCTTGATGATATCGATGATCCAGGCAATACCCACCGTCACCTTTCTCATTTGTATGCAGTGTTTCCGGGAAGTGAGATCACTTTACGCAAGACACCGGAGTTGTTTGATGCAGCGGTAAAATCCCTGGACAGTAGAGGAGAGGAAGGCAGTGGATGGACACTTTCGTGGAAAATGGCACTTCGCGCAAGGACGGAAGATGGAAACCATGCGTATCGGTTATTAAAGCAATATTGTGAATCGTCTTTGAGCAGCAATCTGTTTGGTATGTATACGAATCTATTTCAGATAGAGAATAATTTTGGCACTGCAGCTGCCATTGCCGAGATGTTATTGCAAAGTCACGACAATACGCTGCATTTGCTTCCTGCACTCCCTGATGCATGGAACCAGGGAGAAGTCGCAGGCTTGAAAGCAAGAGGAGGATATGAGATCGATTTGGTATGGTCAGAAGGCGAATTAGCCGACGCCAGGATTGTAAAATTAAACAATCAACCTTTGCCGAAAATAAGGGTGGCGGGTACTCTAATTGAACCGAAAAAAGATAAGAGAATTAAGATTGTTGAAACGGATCATGATTAATTAACTATCATAAAGATGAAAACCTGGATATTGAATCTTCTATCTGGCCTCGTACTTCTTGGTGCAGGTTTCAGCTGTTCTGGCGGAGCGGATGAAGCTCCTAATATTCTCTTTATCATGTCCGATGATCACTGCGAAAGAGCAATTGGTGTTTACAATTCACGCTTGTCAGTATTGGACCCTACTCCTAACCTGGACAAACTTGCCAACCAGGGAATGGTCTTTGACCATGTTTTTTGCACAAATTCTATTTGTACACCAAGCCGGGCCACCATCATGACCGGGCAATATTCACATGTGAATAAAGTATATGATCTTTACGATATTCTTTCGGAAGACAAGAATTACTTATCGATGGAAATGAAAAAGGCTGGTTATACAACGGCCGTTGTTGGCAAATGGCATCTCAAGAGTTCACCCCAGTATTTTGATTATTTTGCTGTACTACCCGGGCAGGGTAAATATTTCGACCCGGAGATTATTGTCAGTGAAGGAGGTGAAGAAAAGGAGGTTCGTTTTGACAGCTCCTTGTCGGGAATAAGGGAAACAATAAAAGCCAAGGGACATTCTTCTGATGTCCTGACAGATATAACACTTGACTGGCTGGAAAATAAGAGGGATAAGACCAAGCCGTTTTTTTTAATGCATCATTTTAAAGCTCCCCACGATATGTTCGAGTACCATCCCAGGTATAAAAGCTATCTCGCAAATGTGGAAATTCCTGAACCGGAAAACCTGTATGATCAACCCGGAGAGCATTTCGGATCAACAGCCACACGCGGTGTAAACGATGAGCTAATTGATGTAATTGGTGCGACCCTATCTCCACAACCAAAGAAAAGGAATCTATCCACGTATTATCGAACTGAGATTGAAGCCTTGTCAGGGAAAGAAAATCCTGATCAGAAAGAGATGACATATTATACCTACCAGCTCTATCTGAAAGATTACCTGCGCTGTGTAAAGGGAATAGATGATAACCTTGGTCGGATAATTGATTATCTGAAAGCAAATGGTTTATTTGACAATACAATCATCATGTATACAGGCGACCAGGGCATGTTCCTCGGAGAGCATGATTTCATTGATAAGCGCTGGATGTATGAAGAATCCATGCAAATGCCCTTTATTGTCAGGTATCCGGGAATGGCAGAGCCTGGTAGTCGAAATGATTGGCTAATAAATAACACCGATTTTGCTCCAACAATTTTGGACCTTGCCGGAGTGGTAAAACCAGAATATATGCAGGGAAAAAGTTTTGTTGCTGCAATGAATGGGGAGAAAGAACCTGAGGATTGGCGAAAGGCTGCATACTACAGGTATTGGATGCACATGGCACATCAAATGGGAAATCCTGCACATTTTGGCATTCGCACGAAGAATTATAAGCTGATCTTCTTTTATGGATCTGATTATACGAACATTCATAAAGGAGAAAAAATCCTTGATAAACAAGGGAACAGGTACTATGTTGATACGCCGGTTGACTGGGAATTTTATGATCTTCAGAAAGATCCCAATGAGATGATTAATCAGTATTCAAATCCTGATTATCAGAATATTATTGCTGAACTGAAGCAACTACTCCAGCAAACACGAATCGAGGTTGGAGATACAGATGAAGAGTTTCCTGAAATCAGGGATATTATTCAGAAAAACTGGGGTAATTAATCTTCCTCTTTGACACTAAATGCCCTTTCAACTTGTCCATTTGTACGGTAATAATCCAACTGTTTCTTCAATTCTTTCACCCTTTCTGGATAGGCACTATATAAATTGGTAGTCTCCCCCGGATCAGTTTCAAGATTGTACAATTGGCCAGGGGCTTCCGGATCGGTATCTTCTAACCGATAAGAAACTAGCACACTTTTATTGTAATTATTCCCTCCGGATCCCTTGTGATCAAGATACTTCCACTTACCGCCACGAATCGAAAGTTCCAGTTTGTTCGTCTGCTGCATTGCCTGGTAGGTTTAGATCGACAATTTCAGCGCAGGTAGCCGTAATATCTGTCTGACTAAAAAGTTGATTACTGGTCGATCCAGCTTTAACTTTACCTGGCCATCTTACTATAAAAGGTGTGCGGTGTCCTCCTTCCCAATTATCTCGCTTCATTCCTCTCCAGGGAGTCACACCGCCTGAATCGCATGATACACAAAAAAAGGATTTTCCGGAATTGACTCAAAATTTTGTTCGAGAAATTCTTTGCTTTTTTGAAGGAACAGAAGATCAACTTTTTCATGATCTAGAACATCCGCCACCATCAACATAAGCATATAACCAATCTGTTGTCGGCCAACAAACTGTTCCAAAAAAGCAATCGCCTATTTTACTAAATTCTTAAAAGCTGATCCAAAAATTAAATAGCTGGTATTGCCACTAAGGAATAATTGTGATACGGATGGCAGCCAAATAGCCAATTGGTGGTCTTGAAAGCATGACTGGCGTCGATAATGTCAGGAAAATGCTTGTTGGCAAAACAAATGGTCGTGCCAAAACTCACAATCTGTCCAGCTCCTGCCCAGTTGCCAAAGCGAATGGGGACTCCATATGGATTATCCTTTTCAAGGGCGTCGATATATTCTTTGTACTTTACCACATAGGGCCGGAGCTTTTCTTTGAAGGATGCGTCCATGTTCGGTATGGCATGCAATGCAGTTAAAATGACGAAACTGACATTACGATCAAGTGCAGGCCATAATAGTTCCTGAAATTTATCGACATATTGTTGCTCCCCGGTTGTAATATACAGTTGAAGATTGGTGCCCACATCTGCTGGTCCGCCTCTCCTGCCTGTGCGTTCCTGGGGTTGATCTGCAAGTAATTCCGTGGCTTCCTTTAGAAGTCTTTTTGACTGTTTTAATGCTCTTGCCGAAAGATCGTCGTTATATCCCTTCAACGCCCGGCTTGCTGAGGCAAACATCGCTGCAGCCCTGAGGTCCAGGCCAGGATTGCGGCTTGTAAATGCCCACATATCATCCTTAACTCCGCTCGATCGACCGTCCTGGGCTACTTCGTAGGGGCCGAGGTTTGGATTATAAGGAAGGCCATCTGTTATTGAGGCTGCGTCACCCAGGTGATGGTAATTATCAAGAACAGAGTTAGAGAGCGTTTGTGCCATGTGGCCGATAATCTCTGCCTGAGCTACCAGTTGCAATGTTCCATGTTCGATAAACTGCAATACGTCTGGTGTCCCATCCGGACGGTGAAGATCAACATAGCGTTGCTTTTGATCAACAAAAGTCTGATCGCGTAAAGGTTTGAAATATTCCCATGTTTGGACAAAGTTCTGCACCACGAAGATGTTTGATCCTGTCTCGATATCAAAATCTCCAGCGTCGAAAAAACCACCTATGTTTAATCCGGGGATTGTTTCCATCGCTTTATACCTGGTATCGGTTGTTGGTCCTTGTCCATGGAGGTCGAAGTGATCGGTGTTTGGCGGAGCCTGGAGATAACTTTCCTTAAAAGGCTCGCCGTGCCACACCCTGTATGCCTCATTAACGAACATGTGATTCATATGTATTGGGATCCAAATATCGCTGGTGGCGTCAGTGATCTTATCGTAAACCTTACTTTCTATTATAAAGTTGTTTGTTCTAATGTTGCCATACTGAATATAGTATATACCGGGGGTGTTCACTGAAGAAAAATCGAATTTTACATAGTGATATTTATAATAGTCACCCCAGGGTACGATATTGCCGCTGAATACTTCAGTAGTTTTGCCGTTGTCGCCTATTTTATATATCGATGCTGTTGAAAGCGGTTTGTCTTTCTTGTCGAGTTCAATAACCGAGACTTTTTGTTGCGAAGGGAGATAGCCCACCTGAGAGAAGCCGATATTTGGTTCTCTTATCCACCCGTCAATGGCATTTGGTTCAACAGTCCAGGTCAAAACCTTGCCTGTTTTTCCTGCCGGAAGTAAACTGCGAACTACAAACCAGCCGTTTTGTGCCAGTATACGGCCGTCGAAAAGCATAAGATCGGCATCATGTGAGGTGATTTTTACCAAACGTTCGGGTTCATCGGGTGCAAGAATAATAGTACGGCCGGTTTCGAGAGGAAGCGGATCGACAAATCTGCCGGTCCCCCTATCGTCGGAAGTTACATACCCCTTGAATTGCTTAAGTTTTTCATTGTTAGGCCTCGTAATGGTGTTACCTACTACATAGCGCGGGAATAGACTGGGACGCCCATCCATCAGATAGGTCTTTCCCCAATATTGCGAAGGTAGGAACTCAAGATTAAATCCGGCATTCCCTTCAAGCGCCGTGGGAACAGGTTTATCAAGATAAACAGATATCTCAACAGCGTTACCCTTAGCCGTGACAACCACGCGCGAATCAAAATCGTAATCTTCATACCTTAACGTAGACTCAATGGTAAGCGACGCATGGTCTACCGTTCGAGTTGGTATTGCAGGAACAAGATCCCATTGCTCCGGAGTGTTGGAAAGTCTCACAGCGCCGCCTTGCGCTGTTCTCACACCATGGTGAATCAATTCAATACCGGCGGTCTTTTCATCGTTAAAACCTCCGGTAAAAAGGTTACTGTAAACAAGGACATTGACGCCTTGTGCCTCGAAATACTCAAGATCATTGAGTATCAATTCCTGACTCAAACCATAATTGCATGCCGATAATAGTAGCACAGCAAGTGATAAAACTGTTATTTTTTTCATTTTGATTTCTAAAGCATAAACCTTAACAAAATCGTCAAAAATGCTTTGCAAACAAAATTATATTCCTCCAATCGAGCATAATGACATCGGTTCCTCAAATCATTGTTGGAATCGAACTATATTAACTGTCCATTCCCACTAACCTTCTCTACTTAATGCTGGCGCCAAAATGGCATCGCGTCGATCTAAAATATGTCATAACGGCAGGTTGTGCTGTCTTGGTTCTACTCCATCCTTTCCTGGCATGTAGTTTGATTTATTTGAATCAAATTTTTAAATAATTGTTTAACCGGTTTGCATATTGCAAACATAAATTATGGAGGGTTTAATCATGACACTAGCAAGATTATCTGAAAATGTTTCTCCGTCATTCCCTTCCCTGTTTAACAGATTATTTGAGGGGGATTTGATGGATTGGTCAAATTCAAACTTTGCAGGAAACAATTCTACATTACCTGCGGTAAATGTAAAAGAGAACCAAAATGAATTTATCATTGAAGTGGCTGCCCCAGGCATGAAGAAGGATGACTTCAAATTGGATTTTGACAATGGCCGTTTAACGATTTCTTCCGAGCTTAGTGAAGAAACTAAAAATGACGGGGATGAAAAGTTTACCCGAAGAGAATACTATTACCGGTCATTTCAGAGAGCTTTCACAGTCCCACAAAATGTTGTGGACGGTGACAAGATCAAGGCCAGGTATACGGATGGTATTCTGAATATCACTCTTCCAAAGCGAGAAGAGCTTAAGCCAAAACCGGCCAAACAAATCAAGATTTCATAATTAATCACAAGGGGCCGGGTAACTCCTGGCCCCTTATTGCTTAACCGGAATATTTTTAGACCATGAAAACAACTCGAATAATGTTGTAACTTCTGAGTCTGATATTGACCGGATCTCTGAAGGGAAAAATCAATAATTTGTCCATTGACTCGTCGTCGAATGCCGCGTGGGTCCTTATAAATGAATAGGAAAGGAGGGATCGTCATGAAAAAATTTGGAGCTATAATGCTTGAAGGGGTTTATGAAGACTATTCGGGAATGTATTATTATGCTTTTGGACTCTAATAATGAAAACCGGCATTTCTATATATATGACTGATAAAGGTTGGGAATTCCCGTATCTGCGAGTATTGAGGGAGCATTCCGAAGATGAGCAGGACTTCTTTCAGAACAAAGTCGTGGTGGTAACCGGTGCATCGTCAGGTATCGGTAGGGCCATTGCCAGAGAATTTGCAGAAAGGAGGGCAATTGTCGTTCTGGCATCACGAAATGAAAGCACGCTTAAAACATTAGTTTCTGAGTTTATTAGTAATGGTGGTACAGCAATGGCCTTCCCAACTGATGTTACGGATGAAGAACAATGCAAATCATTGATTGAGGGAACAGTGAACACCTTCGGGAAGATAGATATCCTTGTTAATAATGCTGGGATTTCCATGCGTGCAAATTTTCATGATGTAGGGGTAGATGTCCTTAAGAAGATAATGAATACAAACTTCTGGGGAACTGTCTATTGTACCAAATTTGCCCTCCCTCATATTTTGAAGCAGAATGGAAGTGTTGTGGGAATCTCTTCCATTTGTGGCATAACACCTCTTCCGGGAAGAACCGGATATGTAGCGTCCAAGCATGCTATGAACGGGTTCCTGGAGTCACTCAGGCTTGAAAACAACACCGATAGCCTGCATGTTATGCTGGTTCACCCTGGCTTTACCTCATCAAATATCAGAAATGTCGCGCTGAACAATTTGGGAGAACCCCAGATTGAAACCCCGTTGGAAGAGGAGAAGCTTATGCCGGCAGAACGGGTTGCCAAAGAAGTTGTTTCAGGAATTGTTTATCGGAAGAAAAACATAACCTTAACAACAGAAGGAAGGCTGATTACCTGGATTTACAGGCACATGCCCAATCTGGCAGATAGGCTTATTTATGGAGAAATGAAAAAAGAGAATGGTGCGCCATTTTAGCAAACCCGAATTAAAATCACTCTAGTATGAGATACAAAATTCACAATGCAATTTGCATCAGGGACAAAGATGATAGAAAAAATGCGGAAGCACTTATAAAAGAGCAAATCCCAAGGATTGAAAGAATTGTACAGAGTTATCCCAAAAACTTAATAGTCAATTTCCATTTCAACCAAGATGATAGGCTGAGTTACTCGTTTTCGGCTCTGATCAATTTAAAAGAGGGGCTTGTGTTTGTCAAGGAAAAGGGTGAAAATATCGAAGGCATTATCTTCTCACTTTTTGATAAATTAAAACTACAACTATCAAGGAAAATTCACAAAGAGAGGAAACACTACTTAAGGCGGCGCCGCCAGAATCGGATATCTGAATTCATAGACCATTTTCCCGAATTGCAAGAGTCGAAAAAAGAAGAATCAATTGATTTATCAAATCAATTATTGAGTATTATTCTCAGGGAAATTTCTGAATATGTCAATCGCAGACTTAAAACTGCCGAGATAACTTCAGCCATCAGAAAAGGAAAGTTCAAATTACAAGAGATATTGGACGAAATTTACCTCATCGCCTATAACAAGATTCCTGATATTCCTGAAAAAGCTCTTCATAATACAGCATGGATTTATCATATTGCAGATGAGTATCTGGCAGAACTTTTCCAGGAAGTTAAGTTCGAGAAAAAATATATTAAGAGGTTAGGAGATTTCGTTGAAACAGATTATACATCCAATCAGGATATTATTACTATCAATACAGACAAAAAAATCATTCCTTTGGAAGATCTTGATGGATATGAAGAGCTATCACAAGAATACATGGCCAATGATCTTTTTTTGGGCGACACAGAAAATAGTATACTTGATGAAATAACGCTCAAGCTCAACCAACAACAAATCAACGATATCATCAAAAAAGAGATTAACAAACTCCCCTTGTATAAAAGAACCATTATGGATCTGTTTCTGATCGACCAGATGGATATTGATGAAATTTCTTCCATAAAGAAAGCATTGAATTCCGAAGTAGAAGCGGTTATTAATGAAGTAAGCAAGGACTTAGAAAGGAGGCTTTTATCCCAGCTGTAACTGAGAGAGTTCTTTTGTAAATCAGTCTTTATTAAAGAAGGGTGGTGATTATTAGCAAACCTTATCCATGAAATCCTTGCACCAAAATACAAGAGAAAAACCTAGCCAGACACAAAAAACGGAACACTACCTTCAGAAATGCAATTAATCACCAAAGGATTAGTAAATTAAACCCGTGAAAAAAATAACTTTTCTATAGGTTATATGTTTACATAGCATCAACTGGAGTTGTAAAACAAAAATAATAGCCATGAAAAAAGTAGTATTAGCTCTATTCCTGATCTTATTATTGTCATGTGAAGATGATGATCCGATTTCGGATGCTTACGATATACTCAGTTTTGAAGTTGAGTCCACAGGTGAGTTTGATCCATATAAAACCCATATCGACACAGCTAGCAATCAAATACTCGTATTTAGTTCTGCCAATTTGGATTTGAATAGCTTTCCGCTTAGCCTTAATCCGGTGGTCACAGTATCTCCGGGCGCCAGTGTTTCACCTTCATCAGGCAGCACTGTTGTCTTTGATGATCCTGAAGATTTTGTCATATACACCATCACTGCCCAGGATGGCCTGGGCAGTGATGAGTATATTTTCACCATACGAGACAATCAAATTCCAAATGCTGGTTTTGAAAACTGGTTCGATGAAATAGGGATGAATTCCCAGCCTTTTTTACAACCCGGGAAATACTCAGAATCAACTGTATGGGCCACAACTAACATGGGAACAAGCATCTACAGTATTTATGGTACTTCTCCCTTTCAGGATGGCAACAACAAGATGGCAAAAATTGAAACGGTTGAGACTATCGCTATACCTATTGTTGCCGGGGCCATGTATGTGGGTAAATTTGATCTCGATGCTGCTATTGCGGACCCTGGAAATCCGGGTGCTGCAGCAGAATTAGGCATCCCATTTTTTGCCAAGCCAACAGCTGTACAACTAAACTATTCCTTTGACTCGGGCGATCAGTTAATCCAGGCCACATTAAAAGATCCGGGGAATCTGTTCGGAGGATTTGATGTCATTAATCTGGAAGGGACCGACAAATTTGGAATTAATGCAGTACTTGAAAAAAGGACGGGTGATGTGGTCACAATAATAGCTCAAGCGGAGTATGTCAGTGATCAGGAGACAGATACTATGACTGAATTGAAGATGGAGCTGCAATACCTATCCAATGATGATCCTACACATTTTCATATTTCTTTTTCTCCCAGTGTAGATGGGGGGATGTTTAAAGGAGCCATTGGCAGTAGCCTGATAATTGATGAATTAAAAATGATCTATGAATAGATTAGCTTTTTTCCTGGTTTTTAGTTTTGCATGGATTGGTATTGCTGCTCAGGAGAATACCTGGCAATTTAAAGTTACCGGGGGCATTGATATGGGAGTGGCCATACCTATCCCGATGTCAGCCGTCCCAGGCGATGCTGAAGTAAAACCCAGGTTAATGCCCACTGTGGGCGTGGGTGCACAACGATATTTTAATGAAAAATGGAGCCTCGGTCTTGAAATCAATTACCATATCCTGTCCATTGATGGTACCGTAAATGTGGTCAGTCAGCCTTTCTGGTCCGATGACAGATCCTATGCCACTTATTTTTCAGGAGAAGCAAATACAAGCACTGAACTTAGATTTTTTGAATTCCCTTTGATTGCGCATTACCACATTAATGAGCGTTGGGCATTGCATATGGGGGCCTATTATTCGGCCATATTGAATGCAAAACTCGAAACTGAAGGAAAGAATGGCTGGTTATCCACAAACAAGGACGATACCGATAATGCACCCTTACCAGGCACCCAGAATACTTCTTTTTCCTTTAATGATGAATTGGATAATTATGATATCGGTGGTCTATTGGGTGTTACATACAACGCCAGCCCCAGGGTTATGATCTGGGGCCGTTTAAATGTGGGATTTAAAAGTATTTTTAAACCGGATTTCAACAACATAGACTATGATATGTATCAAATGCGCTTTAGTATGGGTACATCGTACGTTTTTTTAAAACGGTAGGTACATTTAATGGTTAGATATTCAAGAACCTTTAGCTCCTTTAGATTTACTATTTTAAAATATTAACTTCTAATTATGCCAATAATGATGAAAAAGGGGGGCCGGGGGAGTTAATAACTTTGATGACAGTTTTGGTGAGGAGAACGGCATAAGATACATTACATCATGTAAATAGAACAATACTTGTAATCTGTGGAATGGTTTTCCGGAGCACACGTATAGTTTTGGCTATGATTCAGTGATATTAAATCCAAGTTTTTCGATAAACTCCTCTCCCCATATTCTGCTAATTACATCGCGGGCATAGTCATTGAAAAAGGCTGCTTTATGGTGGTCTCCATTTTTGGTGTAGGACTGAATCAGTCCTGTCAACATTGGAATATTATCAGGGAACTGTTTTAATCCTTCTAAATAGTACTCAATAGATTTGGCATACTCACCTTTTTCATGATAGTGTTTTGCTTTTTGAATATACGTTTCTATTTCTCCCAGGTTGCTTTCAAAATAGGTTCGTGTAATATCCTTTGATTTTGTTGTGATAAAACTACAGGGCAATTCACGTGTAACCTTTTCGGTTACACTTCCCATAAATATTCTGCTTATTCCGGTTCTTCCGGTTGTTCCCATCATTAATAGGTCGAAATTCTCCTTTTCAATGGTAGAAAGAATGATCTGATGCGGTTGACCTTCTTTAAGCAATACTTTATGTGTGATTCCATTTAGATTAAATCCAGAGAGATACTCCTCAAACTCCTTGTTTAGTCTTTTCCTCTGGATTCTATTCTCCTGCTCATTGTCCACCTGCATTCTTGGCGACAGAATATTAATGGGTGTAAAAACATACATCACTGAAAGTTCAGCATTGAATTTCGATGCCAGGATAATCGCATTATTCAAGGCACGTGAGGAAGCGTCGGAAAAATCTACCGGACAGAGAATCTTTCTAAACGGCATCTTATCTGAATTTTTAATTACCCAGAGAGGAATCTGACTTTTACGAATAAGCTTTTCCATGACTATACTTAGCTTATAGTGCTCATTATCTGCATCAGTCCCCGCCCCTGCTATTATTACATTGATGTCTTCCCTAATAGCTATTCTAATAATCTGCTCGAAAACCACTCCTTTTCCAATTTGGAAGCTTACTTGTTTCTTCACTGAAGAATCCAGATCTTTCAGCGATTCCTCAAAGCGGTTTTTTAAGGTGTCTTTAAGCAGGTTTTCTGTTTTCTCTGATAGATTTTCTTCTTTCATGACGTTCAAGACTATAATTTCAGAATTGAATGCCTTGGAAACCTCAACGGCATGCTGTAAGGTATTTGTCGATGATTCACTAAAATCAAAGGGAACCAATATTTTTTGCAATAGTTTCATCTTTCTATAAATTAGACTTCTATATGCGTTTTAAACAAATTTTTATCCTTTTTGTTTAGGGAGAATATTGAATAATATGGATGTGTAATTACTCCTTGAAAGCGATGTAGAGGCCCCTATAACCTGAACTGTTTTAGTGCGAAAACTCACAATTCAAAAAAGTTAGAGAGGAGCACTGTTATTTCTTGCCCGTATTTCTTACAGTTTGGGCAATAGCGTGTGCCGCCAGGGGCGCTGTTAGATATATAAATGCAACAATAAGCACCGCCTTAATCACAACAATAAATGTGAGAAAGTGCAATGCAACTCCTGCCAAGATTAATAAGAGCCCAAATGAAGTAGCTTTTGTTGTAGCATGCATACTGTTGAATACATCCTTGAAACGAAAAACTCCAATTGCAGCAATAAGGATAAATAATGATCCCAGCAAAACAAGTATTAAAACGATTATTTCTTTCATGTTTTTTGTTTCAAATAAATGGAAATAGCGACGGTACCCATGAATGAAATCAAAGAAATAATAATAGCAATATCAATGTAAATAGCCTTGTCAACAAGTAATGAATATATGAGAATGTATCCCATAACAATGGATGCTATTAAATCAAGAGCAACAATCATATTTGCAGGTTTTGGCCCGCGTATTAATCTTGCCACTGCAAACACAAGCGCAAGAAGTAGTGCACTGAATGCTATTGTTATTGCTATCTGCATTATTCCATCTTTTTTCTAATTTGTAATTTGGCCTACTCTTTTTATAATCTCGTAAATTTCTTTTTCTGTTTCTTTTCGGCGGTTCAGGTAAAGTACATGCACAATTAACTTACTTCGTTCTAAATCCATACCAGTGCTGAGTGTTCCAGGAGTCATCGAAACCAGATTGCTTATCAATAGCAGTCCAAATTTGCTTGATGGTTCCAGGTCCACTTCTATCATACCGGCATTAAACCTCATTTTTGGAGTAAGAATGTCATATGCAATTATAAGGTTTGCGATGATCAGTTTCCAAAGGTAAAATCCGAAAAACAGGACTAAGTGATATGTTTTTTTAAGCCATTTCATTTCGACATCACATTGTAAATATAATTTGTCGGATTTAATAATTCTTCTGCTGCTTCCATAGTAAAATTGAACATTGGAGCAGCAAATATTCCCATTAATATTGTTGCTCCACCCAGAATCATCGATGGTAAAAGATCCAGGAAGGTAAGATTGGTTATTTTTTTCTCAGCTATTGTCTCAGGAACTTTTTTCATAAAAGCTTCGTTCCAGATCTTTATCATTGAATATAAGGTAAGCAGACTGGTAAATATTGCTATTCCGGTAATCCAGAAATGCCCGTCCTCAAAACCTGCTTTTATCAGTATAAATTTTGCATAAAATCCTGAAAGGGGCGGAATTCCCGCCAGGGCAAAAGCTGGGATAATGAATAAGACCGCGAGTAAGGGACTTTCTTTGAAAAGCCCGCCAACTTCCTTTAAAGAATAGCTACCTCGCATGCGGTTGATCAATCCTGAGACCACAAAGGTATTTGTTTTAGCAAGCATATTGTGCAGGGCGAAGAAAATCGCACCCGCTATTCCAAGCGGTGTGAAAATTGCCAGGCCCATAATCATATAGCCTATTTGACTAATGATATGGTAGGACAGAATTTTTCTAGTCTCATATTTTGAAGTAGCCGCCATTCCTCCCAGGACCATGGTTAGACCTGCAACCACAAAAAGCAAGTTGTGCCAGAACAAAGGGTCCTGAACAAAGAACAGTGTGAAAAACCGTATGAATGCGTAGACTCCAACCTTAGTTAGGATTCCGGCAAAAAGAGATGATACGGTTATATTGGGTGTATGATACGAAGCGGGAAGCCAGAAGTTTAGAGGGAATATTGCTGCCTTTATGCCAAAAGCCAGGAAAAAGAGCATGGCCGAAGTGTTGATCAAAAGAGATTGGTCATCATTGATTAATATCTGAGAAAGGTGGGCCATGTTCAGGGTCCCTGTTTTTCCATATAAAATTCCTATCCCAGCAAGAAAAAACAATGAACCAATAAGGTTCAAAGCCATATATTTAATTCCTGATCTCAGTTGCTCTTTTGAAAAGCCCAGGTTTATCAGGACAAAAGAAGAGAGCAGCATTACTTCAAACCAAACATACAAATTGAAAACATCTCCCGTAGTAAAGGAACCATTGATCCCAAGTATCAGGGTGAAAAAGAAGAAATAATACTTCGACTGGTTCTGCCCCTTTTGCCGGAAATTGATTGAAAAGACAGATATGGCCAGTACAATAATAGATGAAACCAGAAGAAATAATGCACTCAGCGGGTCAATTACTATTGAAATACCATATGGAGCGTCCCATCCTCCCACCACCATGCTAAAATTACCTTCGCTGAATACTTTGATGAAAATATATATCGATCCCAATAAAAGCATAAGACTTCCCGTAATACCGGAAATTACCGCAGCTTTGTCATTCCTAATCATTAGGTGAATCAACATCAGGACAACTGGAAACAGTATTGGAAATATGGCCATCATTATTATCTACTCTTCTTCAGTGGGTTTAAGCTGGTCCAAATCATCTGTTTTTGTCTCATAAAACAGGCGGTATTTTACTGCCAGGAGGTAGACAACTATTCCAAATCCAATGACCACAGCAGTTAATACAAGTGCCTGTGGAAGCGGATCAGCCAGATTATATGTCATTGTACCTGTTGCATCTATAAATACTGGTTCGCCTGGTACTATTCCTGCTGAAAGAAATACCAGCAAATTTGTGGCATTGCTGAGAAATATAATTCCAATAATAAACTTCAGAATGCTCCTCCTCAACAGCATATATACACCAGCGGTATAAAGAACCCCAACTAATATTGCAAGAATTATTTCCATTATTCTGCTCGTTTTAGTGAAAAGAAAAATAATCGCGTGATGCCAATGACTCCGAAAAATACTCCGATATCAAATAAAAGCGGCGTTCCCAATTTCAATTCGCCCAGAAGGGGTACTTTAAGTTGCAGCCAATAAGCAGTCATAAATGACGTCCCATCAATCATAGATGGAAGAGTGCTGGCCAGGATTAAAAGGATTCCAAGTGCCATAAAATTCTCCGGGGCAAATTTCATTTGCTTTGCTACAACTTCTATATCATAGGCAAATCCCTTCATCACCATAGAGAGTCCTGCCAGTAAACCTGCGATAAATCCACCGCCGGGATGATTATGTCCCCGAACTAAAGCAATTACCGCGAATACCAGTAGAAAGAACCGAACGTATCTTTGAGCAATTTGTAATATCGTTGAATTCATGCCTTGTTCCTTTTAACGTTAAACAACAAGGCTGCACCTGTAGCAGCAATGATTAATACAATAACTTCTCCCATTGTGTCCAGTGCCCTGAAATCTACCAGGATCACGTTTACAACATTCTTTCCGAATGCTTCCAGGTAGCTTTTCTCGACAAAATAGTCGCTTATCGGATGATTAAAATCCAGGTGTATGGCTTTTATTGCCATTACAGTCATTACACTTCCAAAAGACAGAGCAATAAGAAAGTCCCTGATTTTTGCTTTTTTACTTGACAGCTTTGCAAATTTCGGAAGTTTTTGTAATACCAGTACAAACATAACTACAACAAGGGTTTCTACTAGTATTTGGGTGATTGCAAGATCTACTGCGCTATAATAGAGATAGATAAGGGAAGTGCCATATCCAATTACACCCATGGAAATTATAGTAGCGATCCTGGATTTTGATAGAGCACTGAAAATTATTACCACGATCATAACCAGCACCAGGGCTGATAAGTTATAGGGTCGCAGGGAAAAAGTTACTTCCGTTTTCCAACCCCAGGTATAAATGACCTGGAACCATATGGCTACTGCTGCAAACAAGAAAACTGTGAGCATATAATAACGATGATAGCCATGTTGCAACCGGCTGGTACTTCGATCAGAAAACTTTACGAAGCCTTCAATAAGTGACTGAAATGCATCGGCAGGATTTATAAAAAAGAGTTTTTTATTCAAGCTCTCCCAATTATAAAGCACTGCTGGTTTTCGAATAAGCAACACCGTTAAGGCAATTCCTGAAAGGATCGTAAACAGGCTCAGGAAAAACACTTCATTGAAACCATGCCATAACTTAAGTTTTACCAGAAGTGCTTCAGTTTGAATTTGAGACAGTGCTGACTGTATTAAGCTTGATCCAAGTATTGACGGGAAAAGCCCTAAAACCAGGCTAAGCAGGGCAAGGATAGCAGGTCCTAAGATTAATAAAACACTTCTTTCATTGGGAACCTTAGGAGTGTTTCCTGCTTTCCCCATGAAAATTCTATGTACAAACATAAAGGAAATGCTTACCAGGAATATATTGGATATAACCCCAAGAAGCAGGATAAGTCCGGAGATTCCCGGAAGTTGAAATTTTGCTTCGTAGATTAGCTCTTTGCCAAGGAACCCAAGCATGGGTGGAAGGCCTGCCATGGATAAGGCCAATAATATTGTAATTATAAACGTTAGGGGTAACTGTTTGCGAAATCCACCCATTAATGTAATGTCTCGTGTTCCGGTTTTCTTTTCCAACATTCCGGCAATCATAAATAGGGCCGCTTTATAGAAGGCATGAACAAAGAGGAAGAGCATGGCCGCTTTTATTGAAGCGGAGGTATCTATTCCCATCAACAGAACAAGAATGCCAAGAGCATTTATGGTGGTAAATGCTAGTATTGATTTGATATCTTTTTGTGTAAGGGCCATGTATGAGCCAAGCAGCATAGTTATAACTCCTGCAATAGATAAAATATAGATCCATTCATTTGTTCCGCCCAAAACAGGATTTAGTCTTGCCAGTAAATAGAATCCCGCCTTAACCATTGTAGCAGAGTGCAAATAAGCACTCACAGGACCAGGGGCCTGCATTGCGCCCGGAAGCCAAAAGTGGACCGGAAATTGTGCTGATTTTGTAAGAGCCCCAAGCAGAATCAGTATTAAACCAGGGATATAATAGGAACTATCCTTGATATCCGATGCTCGTTCCACCCAGTCTGAAATAGAATAGCCATCTACTGTTGAACCAAGAAGTATAATTCCGGCAAGGAGGCTTAATCCGCCAAATCCTGTTATAAAAAGTGATTGAAAAGCAGCCTTGCGGGCTTTTTCCTTTTCATGGAAGAAGCTTATCAGGAGAAAGGATAATACTGTGGTAAGTTCCCAAAACACAAAAAGAAGAACCAGGTTTTCTGAAAAGACCAGCCCTAGCATTGAGCCACTGAAAATAAACAGGTGTATAGAAAATCTACCCTTCCCATCGTAGGTCTTCATGTATTGGTGGGCATAAAGAAAGATCAATACCCCGATGCCCGAAATAAGCAAGCCAAAACTTAGACTAAGTGAATCCAGGCGCAAATCAAAGTTCAATCCCAATTCAGGAATCCAGGTATAATTATTAATAATGGGGCCAGAAAAGATTACCTCCTGAAGTTGAATAAAAAGAAATACGAAGGTGCCCAACTGAACTGCAGCAAAAAGGAGAGATCGATAGGCCAAAAAACGCCTTGGAAGCATTATTAACGCCAGTGGCAGGAAAAAATATATGAGAAGAATATACAGCACCGCGGTAATTATTAATGATCACATAGATTGATCTATTTCTTTAGAAAGATACCTAAAGGATCTACCACTGTTTTAATTAATTCTCGAAAATTAAAATCAGTTGCAGAAGCCGTTAGACTTAAAACGGGTATTGTTGACCGGTTGATAAGGTGATGAGCAAATGCCCCGATATAATTATCATAGTTGTATCCCTCCTTGTGGGTCATAAGCAATATCATACCTGCATCTATTTCTTCTGCGTAATCCAGCACAAGTTGATATGAAGGACGTTTGTCTTTTTCAAAAATCTGTATTTCTGTTTCCACTCCATTTTGTTCCAGTGTGTCTTTCGCATTACGCATTTTCTTGTATATAAGGCTCTGCTTTACTTGAACACCTGGGATCAAAGAGGAAACCAAATATACTTTTACCTTATAATTTAACCCGTACACAAGAGCACTGTATATTTGCTTTTTATTTCCTTGCGAAAGGTCGAGAGGCACAACAATGGACTGAATAGGTTCTCTGCCCTTACCTTTTAAGGTTAGAACGGGAACTACAGATTTCAATGTAACATGAAATACTGTTGACCCCAGGTCTTTTTGTGCTTCATCTCCTTGGTGATTCTCACCAAGGATTATCATTCTGGCATCTATATCATTAGCTACATGAAGAATACGCTCATAACGCTTTCCGCGCTCAACTCGACTTGTGATTTTCACACTCTGTTCAATCTGTTCAAGTTCCTTTAATAATTCATGCAATTGCTCCTTGGCATGATCTGTAATCTTAACCAGCAAATTGCCGGATTCAAAAAATTTTGAGATCAAACCTGAGGTTTCAATTATATGCAAGAGGCATACTTCAGAATTCAATTGCTTAGCAAGGCTAACCGCATAGGCTGCGGCTCTCTTCGAGGGTTCCATGAAGTCTATTGGAACCAAGATGTATTTCTTATCTTTTTTCATTCAATAATCTTTGAATGATAACAAGCAAATTAATAAATAGTTTAATGTTTACAACTAGAAACTAAACAATGGGTAAATTCATACAATACTTATTCATTTGTTTATACCAACAGAAAAACCAAGAAGCTGTATCTTACTCTAAGTAACTGGTTATCAGTAGTAAACCCACAGAAGACTCCTTGTAGTTTTAAGAGTTCTGTAAAATGAACATAAACCAAAGATGTGTTGTCCTTGAGGGTTTCCGCGGGTCCAGCTGGGCTCGAACCCCTAATTATAAGTGAAATTATCGAGATTCCTTGGGCTTGTAGAAAAAGGGGCACCTGGAGAATAACAAGCCAGGATATCACACTTGATAATAGTTATTTAATAAGAGATTTTCAACTCCCTAATTGTGGCTCAATTCGATCTGGAGGAGGTGACTCTGACGGACTGGATTGTCCAGCATTGCTTATGAGCCATTGTAAACGTTTTGTTGCTTTTTTATTCTACAACCAAAGTTACTTCACCAGGCTTCCACGATTTTTCTATCCAAGGTTCCAAAGGACCATAAACACGAAGGATCACTATAAAACTTTTTCCGGGAATAGTTTGCAACCAATTGTTTTCCTTACCTGGAGTAGGACTTGGGGAGAAAAAGACATCGAAAGAACCATCTTCGTTTTGCTTAAACCCTTCCGTTAGACTACCAACTGTTGGAAATTGCTGGTCGGTTTGTAGCAATGAGCGAGTTTGAGTATCGTATATGGTTACTGCCCAGAAATCATTCACAGGAACATTTGCCGGGATATGCAATTTATATTCTTTTGCTCCATCAAAGGGATTTTTTTCTCCATCCAGAAATGCAATGGCATAATCAGACCCCGCCCCTTCAATAGTAACAGCCATAGCCGGAGTTACGGCCGTATAATTATAATGGAACATATCCAGCGCATCGGTATTAAAGCCTCCGGTTTCAGTAGTGAAGAATACATTTTTATTGGCAAAAGCCATTATCCAGGAACTTTCTGTACCAGGATAAATTTCAACACCATCTAAATTCATGTCGGTACGTGGATAGTATGTAATTGAACGGGCAGCAGCGTTTCCTATAGCAACAGCTTCAGTAAGTATTTTTTTCATTCTTTCATCAGGAGCAAAAGCTTTTCCTTTTTCAATGCCTATTGATGCAAAGAGTCCTTTTGTTTGATCATCCAGCATATCAACATGCTCCTCGTTAATCCATTCTGCTATATGCTCATAAAAAGAGAAGTCATTGGTATGTACCGTATTGAAGTCTACACCTGAAATGTCTACCAACTCCATTTTTTTAGCATTGTCTTTTTCAGCCAAAGGATATATTATTAGATTGTCTTCGAGCATCTTTACGGCTTTTTCTATGCCATTTGCAATGGATGTGCGCGTAAAAACAAATACTTTGTTGGTTGGCGACTTTACAACAAAATAACCTTCGGGAATTTTGCCCTCATACCCTGGAGGTAATATTAAATATTTGCCGCCTTTACCTTTGTCTTCGCCAAATGGTCCAATATCGGCGATGTAGCGAAACCATGCATCGTTAAAAGCACCCAACATACCTGGAGGAGTTTCCATAACTATGGGTCCGTTTTTTCCAACATTTATATACGGAGTAACATAAATGGTAGAGGTGTTTGCCGTTAAGAGTAGTGATTTCGAATCTAACAAGGTTTTTGTTATTCCTACTTTGTTGTATTCATCTACGCCAGCTTCTTCTAGTCCCACGATTAAACCTCTAACCGAAGCACCAGGTATACCTTTCATAAAAGCATCAACACCGCGCATTCTATCTAGGTAATCGTATACATTATCGGCTGTTTCTTTTGATGGCACACCATCGAAAAACTCCAACGTTCCGATACTCGTTTCCACTTTATCGGGTGTTTGAATGCCTTCAGGAATCTCAGTGGTCATTTCGAAACTTTGAATTTCCTGTTTAACTGCAGTCTCTTGCTGACAGGATGCAATTGCTAAGGCAATTCCGGAAATTAAAATTAATTTTTTCATGCGGTTAATCTTTAGTTATTAGATCTGAAAGCCATTCGTTACCTTGTTATTTACGTTATATGTTTACTGCCGATTAATGAGGTATTTAAGCTATTCCTATTTCCCCTATTCCACCAATTCAAAATCACCAGGTTTCCAGGTTTTGTCGAACCATGGCTCTAGTGGACCATAGAGTCGCAGTAGGACATTGAAGCTTTTTCCGGGTATGGTCTGAATCCAATTGCCCTTATGCCCTTCCGGCGCTACAGGTCCGAACCAAACCGTATAAGATTGATCGTCGTTTTGTTTAATGGTTGGACTGTTGCTATCGAGACCGGCTTCTTTTTGATCGGTCTCCAGCATGGAGCGATGTTGACCGGAATAGACCATGAATGACCAGAAGTTGTTGACCGGAATCGGCGCGGGCAAGGTCACCTTATATGTTTTACCGCCGTCGAGGTAGTTGCCCTCGGAATCACGAGGAGTAAACGCATAGGCTGAGCCTGTTCCCACTTTGGGCACAGACATGGCTGGAGTTATGCCGGTAGCGACGTAGTGAAAAATGCTACGACCATCAAGGTTCATTTCACCGTTGTTCATAAAATCATGGCCGCCTGCAAAGGACGTATACCACTGACGATCCGGGTAGAAATAAACAGATGCATCGCGCGGCCGGAAAAGAAGGGATCGCGCCGTAGCATTGCCAATTGCAGCCGCATCAGACAGCAGCTTCTTCATTCGGGAATCCGGAGCAAACGGCTCCCCCTTCTTGATACCAAGAGACGCAAAAAGCCCAACAAGCTCCGGATTAAATGCGTCTGCCGGCTCATATTGGATCACCGCATTAAGCTCTTCAAAGAAGCGTTCATCGTTTGCATGAATCGTGTTGAACTGCTTACCGGAAAGGTCAATGATCTTTTGCTTGGGCGGTTTGCCTGCTTGAGCCAGTGGATAAGCGCGAAACCCTTCTTTCAATGCCATGGTTGATCCCGCCAGGTCACCATCTTTCACAAACACGCGCATGAATAGCCAGTGACGGTAGGTTGTGGATTTTGCGACAAAATAGCCTTCTGGTATGTCGCCTTCATAGTCCGGGCCTATAAAGAGATATTTACCCCCCTTGCCCTGATCGGGGCCGGTCAAACCAACGTCACTTACGTAGCGAAAAAATGCGTCGTCAAGAGCGCCGAGGACAGGTCCGGGAATCTCAACTACAACCGGGCCATTCTTCAGGTCAATCTCTGCAAACGCATATGGAGTCGTTGATTGAGCAGTTAAAAACAGGGTGCGTGCGTCCATCAAGCCTTCGAAAAGGGCCAGATCGCCTGGCTTTAAGCCTGCGTCTTTGAGTCCCTCAAGCATGGCATAAATGGAGTTCGCCGGCATACCGCTTAGAAACGCCTCTACTCCCCGTGCAAGGTCAAGAAAATCATAGGCTTTCTTGACCGTAGATTCGCTGGGCATACCATCGAAAAACTCGAGATCACCGAGAAGGTCGGTTTCTACTTTGTCTGGGGTTATTAAGTATGATGGAACCGTAGCTGAGTATTTAGGGGTTTTTTCTTGTGCAAGAAGGGTATTAGGGAGTAAAAAAAAACAGATGACCAGGATGATATATTTAATTTTCATGAGAGTAGCTTTAATTTATCTATAAACAGTCCCTATGTTTAAACAAAATTTTCACCTAAATTCAAAAATACAGAATTTAAAGGGAGCAGGTTAGACAACCCTGTATAGTAAAGGGGTGCTTTGAAGGGCGCAAGCTATACTGTCTGGCGAAGGTGCTTGTAGAGGGCTGAATTTACGAACTCGGATAGGGTTTGAAGGATTTCTTCCGAATGCTTCTGAAGGGTCTCGGAAGTAAGGTCATTGGGGTTTAACCTGGAATACCAGGCCTCGCCCAATGTCAACCAAAGAAGGTAAACGTCCCCCTCTGATTGTAGTAAACCAAAATGCTTAATAAAGAGTTTAAGAGCGAAACTTTTTGCAAATTCTTCAAAAGATTTGATAAACACGAAATTGAACTCAGGGTTACTGCGATTGTGAAACAATTGAAGGCTGAATTGCAAAGGCAATGGGTTCTGCGCTAACAGATTATATAAATCTGGAAACAGGTACTTGCATTTTTCCCTGCCCGATGATTTCAAGAACTCTACGAAATACCAATGTTTGGCCAATAGTTCATCCACAAAAACGTCAATACCACCAAAGTGGTGGTAGAAGGAAGCTCGAGACGAGCCGGTCGTTTTGCTTAGTTTATTGATGCTTAAGTTTTCTGGGCCATACAAAGCAAAATGTTCATATCCTTTTTCAATCCATAATTGTCTCGTCTTTTCCGATCCTGACATATTAGCTGTTTTGCTTATACTCCTACAATTTAGCAAGAATTAAGATTGTTTAAATAGAATAGTTGGTTTTTTGTGTGACAGCGGATTGGTATGTACTTGTTTTGATAGATGGGTTGAGATGGAATGAGTTAGTATTGCAAGACAAGGAAGAGGAGTCCCTGCTGTTCCTCTTATCATTATTGGAATAGAAACATGATAAGTGGCAATTCCCACCGACCTTCTCAATCAAATCCTGGCACCAAACTGGCACCAAACTACAAGAGGCAACCATAGCCAGACACACAATATGAATCTCTCCCAAAAGCAATGGCCCTTTGTGTCCATAATGCAGAGTTTAGTATTGTGCTAAACAAAGAAAATAATGAATTTCTCTATAGATGCGACAGAACCGGAATGATCAAGAAACTAGTAAGGTTATATCGCAACGTGACTTGAGAAAGGTGAAGTTTTATCACTTTGTTTAATCTGCGAACCTAAAAATATTCGTAATTTATCTGTCCGAATTAGCAGAACATTTTCTTTTTTGAAATTCCTAAAACTGAGTAAACACATTATGAAATCATTAAAAGGAAAAACCGCCCTCATAACCGGAGCTTCGAAGGGAATAGGTGTATACATCGCGGAAGCTTTGGCCAACGAAGGAATGAATCTGGTACTGGTTGCACGGTCTTTCGACCTACTCGAAGAGGTAGCTAAAAAGTTACGTACAGATCAGAATAAAATCATTACCATTACAGCCAATATTGGAGACCTGGATCAGTTACCCAACATTGTTGAACAAGCTGAATCAAAATCTAATGGTATTGACGTTCTTGTGAATAATGCCGGAGTCGATTTTCCATATCCATATGACATCCTGGATATTGATAAAATCAAATGGGAGATGGAAATAAACCTGATGGCTCCTATGATTCTAACCCGCCTCATTCTACCTAAAATGAATGAGCGGGGCAGAGGACATATCGTTAATATCTCTTCCCTTTCAGGATTGGTTGGCACACCCTACGATGATGTCTATTCTACCAGCAAACATGGTCTGATTGGTTTTACCAGGAGTCTCCAGTTAACGGCTATTGGAGAGTCATATCCTGTTGGTTTTTCAGTCATTTGCCCCGGTTACATCTCCAAGACAGGGATGTACCATGACTGGGTCGAAGAAACGGGCATTGAATCGCACCAGAGTGTAGGAATTTCCACTCCAGATACCGTGGCCAAAGCAGTTATTAAAGCAATCATTAAAAACAAAACTGAAATAATCGTCAACTCACGACCTTTTCGACCCTATCTTTTAATACAGGCCTTGTTTCCATCCCTCGCACCATGGCTGACAAAAAAGACCGGTACGATCAGGGACTATAAAAAGCATATCGACATTATTAGAAATAAGCAGCTACAGAATCAATCTCAGTAACTGCCTGTAAAATAAGTGGGCCCAGCTGGGCTCGAATGCGACCCCCTGATTATGAGTGTCATTTACTGGATTCCATGCGCTTACACAGATTTGTATATGTTTGTGCTTGTTTGATTTAGGAGCAAATTAGGATGTAAAATATTCCACTGGATTGCATGTGTTTGCAGAAATATTGGCGCGGAAACTAGCACAAATATTTATGACTACACATCTTTACATCGACTCAGTTTTCTTATCAATTGTATTGCCAACCTGTTCTCCAATGAATTTTACAAAATCTGTGATATCATTACCAACACTGGCCTTTTCTAATGCGGACATATATTGATTGCGCTTATCTAATTTTATTACTGTCCATGGATAGTTACCTGATGCCAACATTACATTCATTAGAAAACGAGCCATCCTTCCGTTACCATCAAAATAAGGATGTATATAAACAAAGATGAAATGACCAAGAACAACACGAACACTTGCTTCTGGCTCTTCTTTCAGCAAGTCGAAAAAGACAGGCATTGTATCCCGAACAGCTTCATGTCTGGGAGGTGTATGCATTGCACCTTTTATGTAGACCGGCCCATTACGATATCCAGCCAAATCTGATGCTTTCGCAAGACCTACAGCTACGCTAGGAGCGAATAATTCACGGTACCAAATACCATGGTCGTTATCCACAACCTCTCCTGGATTTTGATCCTCCAGGACAGATTTAATACTTTCTTTAACAACCTCAAATGCCTGAAAATAACCACGTGCAGCCATGGCATCCTTTTGTTGTCTATCCTCTACACTTTTATTGGGATCCCAATCACCACTTGCAACTTTCTCAATTAGTTCAGGAGTAACCCGATACCCTTCAATGGAAAGTGAATGATAAGCATCACTTCTATATTTTTCTTGAACCTGCTTGAGATAATCACTTACCATTAATACTTCTTTTGGAGCATCGGGGAAGTGTTTTATCACAACATTTCTCATTTGTTCCCACATGATTTTAATGCGATTGACATATGGCGACACCTCTCTTGAACTCAGCTCAAGTTCCAACTTTTCATTAAATGGATCGGTCTCCCGTACATCATAACCGGCAGATTTCATAGTGTCCATAATACCATTGGCAATCTTATCATTTCCAATATTACGAAATGCGCCGACCAGTCTTCCGGCAACCAAACTTTTACCACCATCCAATAGTTTCGCCAATACTCCCGATGAATCTTTTACCATGGCTAAACATGTTCGTGCATCCGTTGGGTGACGTGTATAAAAGTCAGAGCTAACGGCTACAAGTCCTGCTTCTAAAGAATAAACCTGTACACCTTCAATTCCGTTACGTTCATTTTGATGCGGGATTTCAACTTTTGAATCAAAAACTGAAGAGCCATGTAATAGATTCACCCTGTTATTAGACGCTTTGGGAGAACGAATAAGAAGTTGGGTTGGTACCATGAAATTGCCACTATGCAATGAGAGCGATTGTTCAGGAGATAAACACCAATCCTTGTCAAAACGGAAATTAATGTATAAAGCGATGAAATTCCAAAAAGAAACATACCAGGATGTTGTTTCACCTTGCTTTTCATCAGAAGGACTGGAAATATACCAACCCTTGATTACTTCTCTTATGAATCCATTTTCAATTAATCGTTCTTTATGCGTTCGGGATAGATCATCCGCTTTGATAATAGCAATACCTCTTTCATTTTGAAGTTTCTCAAGTTCTACTAAAGATTCAGCAAGTTTTTCCGCAGGCGTGGCCATGATAGTATCTATTTAATAAACATTAATCGGTTCTGTTTCTCTTTTATTGAACAGCGCTGTGTCAAATTAAGTATATGCCGTTGTGTTATTTTAAGTATATTTTGCTGTGCTATTTTAAGTATATGCTGCTGTGCTATTTTAAGTATATTTTGCAAATGTACACATAATCAGTGAAATAAAGCTAGTTGAAGATCATTCTTTTCGGTTGAAGAGATTCAACCATGGTGGCAATATTGGAAAAACCGGACAGTCTCAATCAAAAAATATGTTGATTGATTTCATGAGTTTTCTCAATGTCCAGGCTCGCAAGATAATGTTCGGTGACCACCGAATTTGAATGGCCCAACATCTCTCCAATATTGTCCTTAGACACTCCCGCACGTCTTAATGTTGTGGCATAACAGTCCCTGGCAGTTTTTAATTTTATCAGGAAAGAAAACCGAGGTTGTTACTGATCTCAAGTAGGCTCTCATTCATATTTGACCGGACTTTGTGGGAAAAGTGCTGTGATTGGCTTGATATAATTCTTTCCTTTTGCAAAAACATATCGTCATCGTTAATGAGAATAGTGGTAATTTTCATCATTCTATCACCCGAATCCTGGCAACAAACTGGCAACAAAGAAAAAACCTAGACCTGCTGTAAAGAAAAGCTCCGGTGGAGCTTTTTAGGCAGGGGCTAGCTTGTGGAGGGGGAAATGAAAAAAGCCCTTCAAAGTGTAATACCTTGAAAGGCTTCGTGGGCCCAGATGGGCTCGAATGCTTCCCCCTGATTATGAGTCTCCTTTATTCGATATATTATCTACTTCGAAAAAATCGGGATATTTGTGTTATCTTCAACATATACAGTGCTTTATGTGTTTATGTCAGTAAAATTAATTGTTCATTTTATGTAAAGAATTACACCGGTTTACACTGGTTTGTAGAAATACTGGCGAAAAAACTGGCGACAAGTATGTAACAACTGTGTATTCTTATTTACCGAAAAGTGTGCAGTGTTAATTACCGATTAGACCTTAACTTTATCAATCCAAATATTGGATAGAATAATACAGATTATCAGAACGGTTTTTTTTATCATCGGTTATGCCTGGATCGGCAGCATTGTTCTTACAGTTATCCTCTTAAAAAAATATATTCCTGAGGACAGCGATAATACTCCCCGATAATAGGACCACTGGTTAAGTTGAAATTTTAGGACTAATTTTAACCAGTGAATCATGAAAAAATCAAGAAGGAAATTTTCAAGTGCCTTTAGGGCCCGAGTAGCGATTGAAGCGATCAAGGAACGGGAGTCTCTCCAGGAATTATCGAATCGATTTGAAGTTCATCCGACGATGATCAGTAAATGGAAGATGGAATTCTTACAGAAGTCCTCCAGGGTATTGGCCGCCAGATTCCGGTGACTTTATTCTGTCAGGCTGCATGATATCAACAAAAAATGGAGATATTGACAAAAGAAAAAGTAAGCAAAAAAGAAAAGGTGTTAATACCAGAATAACTCTTCGAGTAATTTCCGGTTATGTAACACCGGGTTACATCATCATCATATAGAGATATGATAAATCAATTAAGAATTAACCGGATGTAGTCCTATGAATGGGTAGTACTTTAGAAATGCTTTCAGAATTATTATTAATGTGAAACTTGAGTTAATGATGATATGAGTAACCTTACTGCGGTCAAAACATACATTGAAGATATATTTAAAAATAGCCGGTTTGCTGTTCTTGCAAGCGAAGCCGATGGCCAGCCCCATGCAAGCCTGATTGCGGTTACCCCGTTGGAAGGCTTCCGGCAGCTAGTCTTTGCTACCTATCGAAATACACGCAAATACAAAAACCTTGTTCAAAACAGCAAGGTAGCTGTCCTGGTTGAAAGTATTGATATTAACAGGGCGGGGCCTTATAAAAGCTTTGTACTAACAGCATTTGGTCATGCGGAAGAGATTGAAAACCTGGAAAAAAGCATGGTTTTCAATGCACATCTGGAGAGACATCCGGAACTTTCATCTTTTTTGCAGTCAGAGCAATGTACCTTTGTTAAGATTAAAGTTGATACATATCAGGTTGTTCGTGGAATTGATGATGTTGAATGGTGGACGATAGACGATCTCAATGCATAAATAAAGTAAGCGATAAATGGAACTTCAATTTTCAACCGACTTTGCAACCATAATCGAGAAAATAGATCGAATTAATCCGTTATCGTATGAAAAAACCAGAAACTTCGTGGATGGATGAAATAAGTGCCTAAACAAAAACTGCCAGTTAAGATTTGCCCGGTATGTGAACGGCCCTTACCTGGCGTAAAAAATGGGAAAATGTTTGGGATGAGGTAATATATTGCAGCGACAAATGCCGGATGAAAAAAAATAATTATGAGTAATACAGGTATTCTATTTCCTCATCAGCTGTTCGAGTACAACTCTCTTATTTCAACATGCAACACCATTTACCTCTTAGAAGAAGAGCTGTTCTTCAGACAATACAACTATCACAAACAGAAAATTGCGTTTCATAGAGCCAGCATGAAGTTTTATGAGGACTACCTTCAATCAAAAAATATCACGGTAGTTTATATCGATTCATTCCAAGAATTAGCAGATATAAGAAAACTTATACCCTACCTGAAGTTGCGGCACATTCGCAAATTAGAATATATTGATACAACCGATTACTGGCTGGAACAAAGAATTAGCAATGCTTGCAGGACTCATAATCTGGAAGCAAATAAACATTCTTCTTCGCTGTTTATTAATACTTCTGAAGAGATAACGTCATATTTTTCTGACAAAAAGCGGCTGTTTCAAACGGATTTTTATAAGCATCAGCGAAAAAGCCGAAATTTATTAATGGGGCATCAGCAAAAACCTTTAGGCGGGAAGTGGACCTATGATGATGAAAACCGCCTGAAATATCCCAAGGGTAAAATGCCCCCAAAAGTTCATTTTCCAAAACCAAATGCTTTCTATAAAGAGGCAATAACCTACACAGAAAAGCATTTTCATGACAACTACGGAAAACTGAACAGCAATTTTATTTATCCGACTACCCACGAAGAAAGCAAAAGTTGGCTGGAGGATTTTTTCAAAACACGGTTTTCAGAATTTGGTCCATATGAAGATGCCATCGTTTCTGACGAAAGTATATTACATCACAGCGTTTTAACACCTATGCTGAATGTCGGTTTATTAACGCCTCAGTTTATTTTAGAGGAAACCTTAAAATATGCAGACACACATAAAATTCCATTAAATTCTCTGGAAGGTTTCATAAGGCAGATAGTAGGCTGGAGAGAATTTATCAGAGCAGTATATGAATTAAAAGGCCGTGAAGAAAGGATAAAAAATTACTGGGGTTTTTCTCGAAAAATTCCCGCTTCGTTCTGGAGTGGCACCACAGGAATAGAGCCGTTTGACACCACCCTGAAAAAAGTGTTGGAAACAGGATATTGTCACCATATCGAACGATTGATGGTTTTGGGCAACTTCATGCTTCTGTGTGAATTTGATCCCGATGAAGTATACCGCTGGTTTACGGAACTGTTTATCGATGCCTATGATTGGGTAATGGTTCCCAACGTTTATGGTATGAGTCAATTTGCTGACGGAGGAATCATGGCTACAAAACCCTACATAAGCGGAAGCAATTACCTGATGAAAATGAGTAATTATAAAAAAGGTGACTGGCAGGCTGTGTGGGATGGCCTGTTTTGGCGATTTATGCATACACACAGGGATTTCTTCTTGCAAAACCCAAGGTTAAGCATGCTGGTAAGAAGTTTTGATAAAATGACCGTCGAAAAACAGACTTCCCATTTACAACATGCCGAGCAATTTTTAGAAAAACTGACACAGCAGAATATTAACTATAATCTGTCACAAACCCACGATAGAGACCCTAACCCTGCATATCCTTTACATGCCGGTATCAAAGGGTGTAAAAACTAACCAACAGGCTAAGCAATAGTAGACTGAGTGCCGGAAGAGACTTTTTTAACGGATCCTTTACCCGGATATGCATGATGACTGCTCCTGCCATTAAAATGGCGATACCAATGGAACTGACAGGGATTAACTGGGATAGCCAAAGTCCGGCAATGAGGAGCAGTGCAAATCCGATTTTCAGGACTCCAATGGTTATCATAAACCAATAGGGCAATCCATAGACCGCAAACTCCTCCCTAATGTTTTTGGCATCACCTCCGCGATAGCCTGTTTCTTTTCCGGGACGCACCAGCCATACCAGCAATAATGAAAGTGCGATAAGTACCTGAATCGCTTGAATTAAGATGTCCATTTCTATCAATTTTAAAAGCTTATTTAATTTTTCTTCATTGGTTAATCCCTGTTTTTCAATTCACGCTGGCGCATCGGCATTCTATCGATTATTTCATACAACATATCACGCTTAAGAAGTTGGTCCTGCCTTAACTTCACCCTGCCATCCAGCCCAAGAAGCACCACCTCAAAGCCCCCTTTACCCTCTTTGAACTTATTGAGTGATCCATTGTTGACTTCCCATTCTCCATTTTCCAGACCTTTTCTAACATGCGTGGGTGTGATGCTATATATTACAAGCTTACGGTCATCCAACCCCTCCTTGTCCGCCTTGAGTTCATCCAGCTGTTGGGCATAGCTTTCCGAAGCTTTGTCTTCGATATATACCAGGACCAACCGGTCTTTCCATAAGTGCCCGGATAAGTCCTGCGCAGAAATAAACCTTTGAAAGCCTGTTAACATAATAATTAAAAAAAGTATGAAATATCTCATAACCTAAATTGCTATTATTAGCGTAACAATTTATAATTGCCAAAGTTCAGTTTTCAAATCTTAATCCAGTCAGGGAGTAAGCAACAGCTTGCCGCCCCGGACTGTTGCACCTAAAACAATACCGGCACTGATAATTGTAGGTACGTCATACCCTGCCGGACACTTTAAAGGCACATTTAAGGTGTAACTAAAACGGCAAAATATGAAAAACATTGACCACCTAATTGAAAAAAAAGCAAAAGAACTTATTATTCTCCGAAGAAAACTTTTTGTGATCGAATGGATTCAAAAATTTCCCGGTATTGTTCAATCATACCTTTCACGTTAGCAGACAAGATAAATCCATATATACTTGACTCGTAATTTCTTAAATAGTAAATTAGGTCAACCATTAATGCCAAATAATATGAAAACATTAACCGTTATTGCTATTCCATTAGTATTATTATTGACTAATGCATTTGCCCCGTACGATGAATCTAAAGTTGAAAAATATGAGAAATCAACATCAGAAGTCTACTCAGTTCATGATATAGAGATTAAGCAGGATGTAGATTCAAAAGAATTTGAAGCTTTTGTAATGAATGAACTCGCTCCAATTTATAATAAGATGAAGGGACAACAATTAATTTTGGTTAAAGGAGATCGAGGTGTCCGTACTAATAAATATGCCATAATTTTAACATTCGAGAGCATTGAGGATCGGAATAGGATTTATCCACCTTCTGGTGAATTTGTAGGCGATTTTGGAGGCGAGGAAGTTTGGGATAAATTCGATTCAATGACATCCACTGGATTAGGTGTTGCACACACTGACTATGTAATAGTGGCTCACTAGAAAAAGTCTAATAACACGTACTAAGATAGGGTCAGAGACCCACAAAGGGCTGATTGCTGGAATACTGGCGAAAAAACTGGCAGAAAAATCGATTGTTTCAGATCACACGGCTTTGTGTTTGTCGATATAATTCATTAATAACTGGTTGCTAATTTCCCGGGAACTGATTGTTTCCTGAATGGCTCTTTATATTCTCTAATAATGTTGAGATTTTTGGATTATCTTCAACATTTACAGAGATATATGCGATTAAACCATTTAAATTAACTACAAATTAAATGTGAAATATTTCACTGCTTTACATGGATTTGCAGAAATACTGGTAAAAAAACTGGCACCTATTTTCAGGATAATTGGCACGGAGAGGTCATAGTACTCTATTTTTTCGACGCTATCGTGCAGCTACTTTTTTTCTAATATTTTCATCAATTTGTAATTCAAGTATAATTTCTCTTTTCCAACTTTGATAGATTTTAAATACCCCTTTTCTTCGAGGGAAATTAAATAGTTACCACTTGTTTTTGGATTCCCAAGGCCAGCTTCAATTAAGAATTGTCTTTTTGTATAGGGTAGTTTAAATAAAATTTCAATCAAATCCTTTGAATAAGCATTAGGAAGGGTTTTCTTGATCTTAATTGCTGTTTCTTCCATTAGAGCAATTACCTCTTCTAATCGAGTTAAGCCTTTCTTCGCTGTTGTTTCGACCATATCAAGCATGAAATATATCATGCTTTCCCAATCATCTTTTTCTGTGACATTAATGAGAGTCTTGTAGTATTCTTTTCTGTTATTAATAATATACTCACTTAGGTAAATTGCAGGAATATCTAAAAGCTTTTCCATTTTCAAATATAGGAGCAGAAGAATTCTTCCCGTTCTTCCGTTTCCATCTTCAAATGGATGAATTGCTTCGAACTGATAGTGCATTAAAGCCATTTTTATCAGGGGATCTAATGATCGGTCCTGATTGATAAATTTTTCAAGGTTTGCAAGCTTTTCACGAATAATGTTATCTCCAGTTGGTGGTGTATAGATAACTTCACCCTTAGTATTCGCCAGAGTCGTCCCTGGAGTTATTCTAATTCCGGATAGATTTTGCTTAATGCATTGAACAATCTCTATACAAAGGTTTGTAGTAATAAAAGGAAGTGTATCTAATTTCGTAAGCCCTAATCCCAACGCATCTTTATACCTCAATACTTCTTTTGTTGCCGAATTTTCAAATTTCTTTTCTGCTACAACAGCCTTATATAAATCGTCGTTTGTTGTAATGATGTTTTCAATTTCAGAACTCGCTTTAGCTTCTTGTAGATGAATTGTATCTAGGAATAACCTTGGATTGGGCAGATTGATCAAGGCTCCATTTAGTTGAGCTAAAGCCCGACTTGCTGAAATGGTTTTAAGTAAGACTTTTTTAGTCTCCAGATCTTTTTTGGGGGGTAATGTTGGTAGATCATTGAACGGTATTTCTTTGTTGTAGGCCATAATATTTCACAAGTAATATTTACCCTTGTTAATCATACAAGGGTAAATTTAATAAAATATTACACTCGTTCGGCTTATAAGGGCATAAATTACACTCGTATGTCTCAATTGTGTAAAAGCCGGACCATGTGAGCATAGCATTCTGCTTGAAAGTGAACCAGCTTAACCGGAGAAAAATGAACCAAGGTAACGTACTTAATATTAGCTGTTTAATTAAGTAATCTCAAATCCGGAATTGCTGGCTCAATCCGTACCGAAAGAAGTGGCTCACTCGGATCAGATTTTACAACATAGTTAGAATCCCTCATAAGCATGAATAATCTTTCCTATTTCACTCAAATCCTGGCAACAACCTGGCAACAAAGAAAAAACCACCTACAAAATAAATTGTAAGTGGTTGATTCACAGTATGGGCCCAGCTGGGCTCGAACCTAGACTTGCCGTGAAAAATTGGTCCGGTGGACCAATTTAGGCAAGGGCTTGACTGCGGAGTGGGCGTGAGAGCCCCCCTGATTATGAGTAAGATTGTTTGTTTTAATTCTATTATTATATATTTTTGTATATAAATAGGAATAAATGTGGGTTGAATTCCAGGCAGAGATGAGGCCTTTCAGGGTGTTCTCAGTTCAGGATGTAAAAAAACAATTTCCTTCCATGAACCTGATGAACCTGGTCCGCTGGCAGGAAAAAGGGTACATCCTGAAGCTGCGCAATCGCTGGTATACCTTTAATGATGGTGAAAGCAGCGAAAACATGGGATGGCTTGCGGCAAACTTGATCTATTCACCGTCTTATATCAGTTTGCATACTGCACTTTCCTGGTACAATCTGATTCCGGAAATGATCCCTACTACTACATCCGTGACTACCCGTAAAACCAACAAATTTTCAACTCCCCTGGGATCTTTTGATTACCACAGTATAAAACCGGAACTGTTTGGTTTTGGATATGTTCTTGAAGATATGGGTTCCTCCCTTAGGGACACAGGGAGAAAGATTATGGTAGCAACTCCTCAGAAAGCCATCCTGGATTTTTTCTATATCAATAATTATTACGAAACAGAAAAGGACATTGAGGATCTAAGATTGAATGAATCCGAACTGGGTAATATTATTAACCCTGAGTTTTACAAGAATCTTGGAAAATATCAAAGTAATGCGCTTGAACGAAGAATACGGAAATTGACTAAACTTTATGGTCTATGATAAGTTTTAATGAGATAAAGTCCTTTTTCGCAGAAGGACTTAGAACAAATCCCTCTCATTTTGAATACATGCTGAAAGAGTACTTCCATTACCGGATGCTTGATATAATTTTTTCCGGGGAATACGCTTCAAAGATGAGTTTTATTGGAGGTACCAACCTGAGGATACTCCATCAAATTCAACGCTTCAGCGAGGATCTTGATTTTGACTGTTTCAATCTATCCAGGGAAGATTTCTTGAGCATGACTGACAAAATCATAAACAGACTTAGGCAAGAAGGTATTAATGTTGAAGCCGAAGACAAGGAAAAGGATAAGAAGCTGGTTGCATTCAGGAGAAACATTGTTTTTCCCGGATTACTTTTTGATTTGGGCTTCACCGGTCACCGGGAAAAGAAACTCCTGATCAAAATCGAATGCGAACCTCATAATTATGAGTACGAACCCGAAAAGCCTATTATTCAAAAGTTCAATGTCTTCACCCAGATTCTCGCTCCTTCACCTTCTATTCTTCTTTCTATGAAAACCGGAGCGGTGCTTGAAAGAGGTAAGGGCCGGGATTACTATGACTTCATCTTTTTGTCGGGAATAACAGATCCGGATTTCGGCTATCTAGAGGCTAAATTCGGCATTACCAATTTCACTGACCTGTACGACAGGATTCTGGAATCCTGCCAGGAAACAGACTTCAAACTAAAGTCACGTGACTTTGAAAAACTGGTTTTCGACCAGACTGAAACGAAGAAAGTGTTGTTTTTCAATGAGTATATTCAACAAAAAGCCTCCCAGCTATGATCCTGGGAGGCTTGTGGGCCCAGCTGGGCTCGAATGCTTCCCCCTGATTATGAGTTTCCTTTTTTCGATATATTATCTGCTTCGAAAAAGGCGGATTATTTGAGTTATCTTCAACATTAACAGAGATTTATGCTTTTACGCCAGTATAATTAACTGTTCTTTTTATGTAAAATATTCCACTGGTTTACATGGATTTACAGGAATACTGGCGAAAAAACTGGCGCCTTATGAATCTGCTTCCTTATCTATTTCATAAATCTTGTACCAATAAAAGAATGCTTCGGAATTGGATTTTTTAAGTTTGCTTAATCTGGTTTCAAAAGGTTGTTCGATTATCCAATCTTTAACTTCCTGCGCATCTGAAAATTTCTGAATTTCATTTTTATCATACTTAATGACAGTTGCCAAGTAAGCAGCTTTAGACGCATCTGTTATCGCTTTTTCTATGTGATAATTCTCAGAGAAAATGAAAGCGTTTACTTTTCCGGATTCCTTGCTCTAAATCAGCAACTCTTGCTTTCCCAGTTTTACCACGAGTGCAAATTGTTAGAGCGGTATCATAAATATCATCTAATACTACATTAATATCCTCATCAATTTCTCTATTCTTTAATTGTTCAACTGCAAACTCTTTGAAAGCCACTTTTGTTGCCTCAAAATCGGAACTGGCTTCAAATATAATTCCGATGTCGTAAAGCTGTTTCATATTTATAGTTGATTATTATTAGGTGTAAATCCTTCAATCAATTTTAGTATTTCATTTTTCTTCTTCTTCCTATCGGCATAGCGTTGAAGCTTGGTGATATTAATGCTGTATCTTGAAAATGCATTATTAAAAACATGCTCTATTTCCATTCCATGTACAAACTCAAATTCCAAATCACTATAAGCATCAACTAGAAGTTTCTCTACGGTAACAGTCATTACTCCACGAATCTTTTGTAGAGGGGCTTCACTCACTAGAGGTCTTACTAATAATGCATAATCGAGACCAAGGACATAATTATGCAATAAATCTTTCCCTGGCTTATAGAAAATGGTTGGATTTGCCTCCTTAAGATGATTGTATACTGATTCAGCGACATCACGTTCAACATCGATTATAACTAATCCTGTCTTTGCAATATGTTGTGAGAATTCATTTATCCAAGATTGTCGCCAAATACAAAATGAAATGTAGGGAAATCGGTCTTTTATTGACCTGTTCAATTTGAAAATTCTGGTAGATATCTCTGGGAAATACATTTTTGAATGCCCAAGCCTAAACTTACCTTTCCCGACACGTTCGAGCACCCCTTGAAGAACAAGTTCGTGCACTCGCCAATTGACAGTTGATCTAGGGATATCAGATTCGTATATAGAGTAAAAACCTACAATATCACTCGTCGTAAACATCACATGATTAGAGAAATGCCTCTCAAGCTCTTGTATTTTAAATTTTGTTTCGATGATTAATAATTTTGAACAAAAATAATCAAATTATCGGCACTAATGCTTGATTAGTGCCGATAATTTGATTAAAAGCAGACTCGGAGGTTCTGTCGCATCTATAAGAACTAAAATCAGAAATTCCTTAGTTTAGCACAAAACTAAACACTGCATTATGGATACAAAGGGTCATTGCTTTCCTAAATCAATTATTATTCAAGCAGTATATTTGTAATCGGTAAATAAGAATACAGAGTTTTTTCACCACCAGCCTTTGAACTGGAAGTGAAAAAGTCAACTTTACCGGGATATTAAATCCCGGAGATATGAATGAGTTTTATAGCAAGTTGATTATGTACCATCAGATTCACAAGATGTCCAGAGACGGCTGGAGTAAGACCAGGATAGCAGAGTTTTTGACATCATTTAAACTGCTGAAATCCAGGTTTATTACATTAATGGTTCTAGCTATATTCATAGTTGTGGGTGTAGATGTAGGTTTCAATTCCAACTCCGGACAATTCCTGATGAATACATATGGAATGGGACAAGTGGAAGCTTAATCCGGGAGGAGTGTATACTTCTTTGGTAAAATGCTTGGAACACTTTTGGGAGCTATTCTTCTTACACGTTTTTCATCATCAAAATTCTACATTGCATCTTCTGTGATGTGGATAGTGTCAATTGGGTTATTGCTGGCGCTAAAGATACCTTTTGCTGCCTGGCTACTTACCTTTATGATAGGTCTTGCTATTGCCAATATATTCCCACTTATTTTTGCTATAACTGTTCAGAAATACCCCGATCAGATGAATGCTATATCCGGTCTTATGATGATGGCAATCTGTGGAGGTGCAGTTATTCCTCCATTGATGGGCTGGGTAACTTTTATATCGAATTATGTATTGGGAATGGGTGTATTGCTTATATGTATGATTTACTTGCTTGCAGTATCATTATTTGTATTGAAAAAATACCAGTAAGGATTATATAGCTTGATCAGAAAGGTAAAATCAAGAATATTTTGCAAAAAATGAAACGAGAAAACAAAATTAAACTGGTTGAACACAGACAATGGGGTTTAGACGAGATTTAGACGAGAATTCTTTTCTTAACTGTTTTACTGACAATTAACAAACTATGGGTTAGACGAAATTAGACAATTTGAGATATAAATTAGAAAAGTTTCATTTCCCCACCAACCTTCCTCCAAATCCTGGCAACAAACTGGCAAAAAAATAAGGAGTCACAATCTTGCTCTTGTAACTCCTTGATTTTCTGTGGGCCCAGCTGGGCTCGAACCTAGACTCGCCGTTAAAAATTGGTCCGGTGGACCAATTTAGGCGAGGGCTTGACCGCCACGGGGGCTCGAGACCCCCTGATTATGAGTGAGATATCGGCATGTTTTTGTGCCTGTACTGTTTTGTATTGGTCTTCATTACCATTCACTTACGCTTTCAGGTCTGTACCGGTTTTCATTGATTTTCCTATGAATCTGGCCGAAAATCTGGCCGATTTTTCTCGTTATTAAAGCTTTATAATTGTTGTCAACGGCCCTGGGTATCCCACCATGGCGATCTGCAGCGGGAGGTTTCGCCGCAAAAACGGCTTCATAGCGAAACTCCGCTGGTGCCGAGGGGTTTCCTAGAGATGAATTACAGTTACTTAAAAATAAGAAATTTGTTTTGGGTGAAGCTCCAGCCATGTGGCATACCGGTTGTTATGCGGCGTTTTTGTTGACGCAGCCAATGCCTTGCCCACTTCCGACCCCAAGGAGTCAATCACACCTCCGACGACCGCACGTCCTGAAATAGAGCGATCACGGAGGAGATGAGCGCCAACCCACGACTGAGTGGTCAGGTCGACCCAATGTCGGATGACTAGGGCTTGTAGTTGGTCATGCCTGGCCCGGTCTTGTCATAGACATTGAAGAACTCGTCCGACATGATGGTGGCGACTCCGTCTTCCAGCTTCTCGATCAGATCCTCCTCCAGCGTCTTGACCCGCATTTAATAACCACTCTGGTATATTTACTTCACCGATCTTGTCCGGCAAGCTGGCCTCGGTTCAGCAAATGTTGAACTTCAGCCCACCCTTCCGCAGGCGGCGGACCCTCACCTCCGGAGATAGTGCCTTTATGCGGCAGCACACAATAGCGCCTACATTTTGCCGCAGAGCATTCTATGTGATAGAAATATCGTAACTTAGCTTAATTAGATAAGGAACATCTCGGAAAAAGATGCTCAATGCATTTATATTACTTGCCAGTGTACTTCTGAACCATTTGAGTAAGCTCCCTGGCCCCTCATCCGCTAACGAAACTGCGATGGGCGAAGCATTGCAGCCAATTCTATCAAAAAAATACATTCAATAACCTTAGGCTCCTTTAAAATGAAAACCAATCCATTTAAAATTCAATTTGTTCTCTTCTTTTTGTTGTTAGCGGTCCTTACCACGAGCTGTAACTCAAAATCAGGGAAAACGGCATCTATTGAAACAGATCAAAACGGGGTAGCCATCCTGACAGACGATCAGATAGAAAACCTTGTTAAGCGCTCCTATCAATATGTGGCCATGTACAACGTCAATAACAAGTTTGCCTTGAAGCAAGGGGGTTGGAACACCTTAGATGCCGATACAAAACTGAAAGATCATACCATAAGGGAAATTGCCCGCCCTAATAATGATAGTTTTTACGCCAGTGCATTACTCGATTTGCGAACCGAACCCGTAATTATGTATTTGCCTGCCTTTGATTCAAAATACGTTTCGTTGATGGTGACGGCCTACGATCATTATGTGGACGTGCCCAAAGCCACACGTAAAGGAGATTTTCAAAAGCCGGAAAAAATCTTGTTTTACTCCGACAGAACGGAAGGATATACGGGAGAAGATGTACCTGGGGTGGATGTGATTTACAAAACATCGGGTGATTTTGTTTCAGCCGTGCTGCGCATCATGCCGCATGCAAACGAGCCGGAACGATTCAAAACGCATCGTTGAAACCATTGGAACAATAAACATTGAGACGCTTGTCAGCATACAATGGTGGGCAGCCAAAAATGGCAGAGGAAATCTCCTTTCCGGAGGTTGGAAAGACCGATTTGGATGTTTTTGAGAATAACCTGCTGGAAGTCATGCAGTTTGTCTTCAATCATATTTCATTTGATCCCAATGACCCTGAAGACCAGGCGGTATTGGCAGCCTATAAACCTTTGGGGATCGTCCCTGGCGGGGAGTACAGTCCTGAAGAAATAAAGATCGACGGAAAAAAATTCCGGGAGGTGGCCCAAAAAATCCAGGCTGAATACCTTGGGAAACTGACCGACCCGAACCTGTTTGCCTCTATCGCACCCAAAATGTTTAAGCCCAAAGGGGTAACAGACCTGGAAACCGTTATCACTGTATCGATAATCGGACCTATCGGCCTGCCCATGGAAGAAGCCATGTATCCGAATATTACTTCAGCCGATGGTGCACCTCTGAACGCCATGAATGATTATGTGGTTAAAATGACAAAGGACCAACTGCCTCCGGACCAGGCCTTCTGGTCGGTGACTTTATACGATAAGGCCAATGGTTTTTTTATTCCAAACGATCGAAAAAAATACAGTGTTGGGGAAAATGCCGGCTTTAAACTCAATGAGGATGGGGGCATTGAAATTTACGTCGCTGCCGAAAAACCTGAAGGAGTTCCTGAAGAAAACTGGTTGCCCCTTAACCGGAAAGATGAGGACATCGACCTGGTTCTCAGGATTTATGTGCCGGATATGGAGAAGATGAAAACATGGCAGGTCCCCAAGGCAGTGAAATTATAAACACTAACTACAATACCTATGAAACAAAATTCAATTAGATCCTTATCTATAACAGTGCAAAAATTATCACTGCTTATATTAATAGCAAGTATTGTGTTTTCTTGCACTCAAAATCAAAAACCTCTAACTATTTCTGATTATCCTTCAGATGGAAGTGTATTGCCTTTTCCTGAACCACCTCAGGCAAGTATTACAGGAAAAACTCTGAAAGACTCTAAGCATCAGTGGCGTAAAGCGGAAAACCATCTTCCTGAAGATGCTCCCAACATTGTAATATTTATGACGGACGATGCCGGTTTTTCTAATCCATCGACTTTCGGGGGGCCGATTAACATGCCAACCATGACGCGTTTGGCTGAGTCGGGTATCGCGTATAATGCTTTTCATACCACAGCCATGTGCTCACCAACAAGAGCTTCCCTGCTGACCGGGCGAAACCATCACCGTGTTGGAGCCGGACAAATTGCGGAACTTGCTTCTGATTGGGATGGCTATGTTGGATTAATTCCTAAATCCACTGCTACTATGGCCCAGGTACTTTCGTATTATGGTTATAACACAGCCGCTTTTGGCAAATGGCATAATACTCCTGTAACCGACATCACTAAACTGGGTCCTTTTGACAGGTATCCGACAGGACTGGGCTTTGATTATTTCTACGGCTTTCTGGCAGGTGAAGACTCACAGTATGAGCCTATGTTGTTTGAAAACACCAATCCTATAAATCCACCTCACCACCCTAAGTACCATCTGACAGAGGATATGGCAGAAAAGGCCATAGATTGGATGAGAACCAGCAACACCATTTCACCCGGCAAGCCATTTTTTATGTATTTCACCCCCGGGGCTGTGCATGGCCCACACCAGATTTTTGAAGAGTGGGTAGAAAAGTACGACGGCAAATTTGATGAAGGCTGGGAGGTTTTAAGAGAAACGACCTTTGAAAAACAAAAAGAAATGGGATGGATTCCGGAGGATGCAGTATTGAACCCATTAGCTAAAGGGATGCAGAAATGGAGTGATGTTCCCGAATCACAAAAAGAATTTCAAATCCGCTTGATGGAAATTTATGCAGGTTTCCTGGAGCATACTGATGTTCAATATGGTAAGGTGATAGATGAACTCGAAAATCAAGGACTGCTGGAGAATACTCTTATCATCTATATTAATTCTGACAATGGACCCTCCGCTGAAGGTATGAATGGAACCATTAGTGAATTGTTAGCCCAGAATGGAATGCCGTCCACTGTAGAACAGCAGTTGGAAGTACTTGATAGAGACTTTGGAGGATTGGAAGCTTTGGGAGGGCCAAAACTTGAGAATATGTACCACCATGGTTGGGCCTATTCAGGAGCGTCTCCGTTTCAGGGAACTAAACTGGTTGCGGCACAATTTGGGGGAACCAGAACTCCATTGGTTATTTCCTGGCCAAAAGGAATTAAACACGACGGTAAAGTACGTTCACAATTTCATCATGTGAACGATATTGCTCCAACTATTTATGATCTTCTGGACATCAATCCTCCGGGTGTTGTGGATGGTTTTGAACAACAAGCTCTTGACGGTGTATCGATGAAATATACCTTTGACCAACCTGAAGAAAAAACCAAAAAACTTACTCAATATTTTGAAATTTTAGGAAGCCGGGGTATCTACCATGATGGTTGGTTTGCCGGCACTTTTGGTCCACGAGCTCCCTGGAGTGTAGATTTGTCCGGTGTAATGAATTGGGAACCAGACAAAGAAGTTTGGGAACTTTATAACCTGGAAGAAGACTTTTCTCAGTCAAAAGATTTGGCCAATGAGTATCCTGAAAAACTGGCTGAGTTAAAAGATTTGTTTGACAAAGAAGCAACCGAGAACCTGGTTTATCCTATTGGTGCCTCTATGTATACTGTGTTTTTCAATCCGAGTGAATTACCGTCTTCTCCACTAACTGAATGGTCGTTTTATGTGGGACAGAACCGAATTCCCGAAGCCATGGCTCCCAAGTTTGTAAGTGGACGATCCACCCTGGCTGTCATTGATGCCGAAATTGACAAAAATTCTGAAGGTGTGTTCTTTGCCCTGGGAGGAATTGCTTCCGGATTCACGGTTTATTTAGACAAGGGTATTTTAAAAGCTGAATACAATGCCATGACCCTTAACCGATATAAAATAGCTTCTGAATCAGCTATTGCAACAGGTAAAGTAAAGATTGAAGTTGAAACTAAATATGATTCCAAGGAACGCATGGCACCTGCAACAGTAACTTTAAAGGTGAACGGGGAGCAAGTAGGTCAGGGGCGTATTGAAAGATCAGTGCCAGCTCAACATTCTGCTTTTGAAACCTTTGATGTGGGAGAAGATTTGGGTTCGACCGTTGCATTGGATTATTATGATCGGGCACCATTCAAATTTAGTGGGAAGATTAATAAAATTGACATTCGATATTTGGATTAATTTTTTAATAAAAATGTCATCATAAAATCTCAATAATTGAATAATATGCAGGTATATAAAATAATTCTACCATTCCTTTTTGCCTTTATTGCAACAAGCAGTTGTGTACAAACATCAATTCAGGAAAAAACTCAAACCTCTTTAACGCTTGAGCTAAAAGAACTGCATCCGGGAATACTGGAAGGGTACCTTTCTGAAGAAGAACTACCCAATAGTCTTTTGCTGGTTTCACCTCCGCCCAAAGAGGGTTCGGCTGCATTTGCCCTGGATCAGGAAATGGCTGCAATGTATGTATCTATGGACGACGACGAACGAAAAATCCAGGCTACCAAAGATGCCAATTTACACTTCCCCGAAGCAACCGAAGCATTCAATATCATACTGAACACGAATATATCGGAAGAAACAACACCAAACCTTTATATGATATTACGCAGAACCCTGGCCGATGCAGGATTGTCAACTTATGCAGCAAAAAATCATTACCAGCGAAACCGACCTTTTATGGTAAATAATACGCCAATTTGCACACCTGAAGAAGAAGATGGTTTGAGAAAAGACGGATCCTACCCTTCAGGCCATACGGCCATTGGTTGGGCTTGGGCTTTAATACTGGCTGAAGTATTTCCTGAACAGACTGATGCCATTCTGGAACGTGGAAAAGAATTTGGAGTTAGCCGAAATGTGTGCAATGTACATTGGTACAGCGATGTTGTAGCCGGAAGAATGATGGGAGCTGCCACAGTAGCAAAATTACATGCCAACAAACAATTTATGATTGATTTGGAGGCAGCAAAACAAGAATTGAAAAGAAATAATTAATAACATAAATTAATTGATCTGATTCAGAGAATTTATGTGCCCGATATGGAGAAAATGAAAACATGGAAAGTTCCGGTTGCACAAAAAATTAATTTATAAGAAATTTAAGGTATGAAAAGAACAAAAATTAAAACATTGAAAAAAGTAGGTGGAATCACTTTACATGTGGGAGCCATGCTATTTGTGGTTGCAATACTCATTGCAGCTTGCAATCCGGCACCTGATAACACAAAGGAAGGTAAGGTAACGCCTGAAGAGGCCAAAAGCATTGCCAGGGAAGTATTTCTCTGGGGTATGCATCCGGTGGGGATTTATCACTGGCGCCATGTCTATTCTCAAAATGCGGGCATCAACCGTATCTATTGGAGCCGAAAACCTATGAAGGCTTTTCCACGCATGGCTTCTACTCCAAATGCCACTACGCTTTACGGCACGGCCATGCTTGACCTTTCAGAAGAGCCTGTAGTGATCGTCATTCCAGAGATTACCAATCTGTACTGGAGTGTTCAGATGGTCGACAATTATGCACGCTGGTGGCACATGATCGGTAGCCAATTCAATGCACCGGGTACTGTAAAACGGTTGTTAATAGGTCCAGATTGGAGTGGTAGTCTTCCCGATGGCTTCGTTGGGGCCGATATCGTGAAATCCCCATCCAATTTTTCAGGAGCGCTGGTGCGTATTGCACTCACCGATGATACCGAGAAGGAGCTGCAGCTTGTTAACTCGATTCAAGATCGGATCACTCTCATGACGCTTAGCCAGTGGGAAGCCTCTGGCCGCAAGGAGGTGAAAGCTGAGGATATGCCGATAACTCCTGCGAAGTATCCCACATACCCTGGTATGGACACCATCAGCACCCCAGGGAGATTGAAGGGCATGGACTTTATGCGATGGGTAAGTCTTGTGTTGAATGATCCAAGTTTTACCAAACAAGAAGACGGATACAAAGAGATTAATGCATTTGCGCGATTTGAGCGTATCGGATTGAAAGCGGGCACAACCTTCGACCCCTCTCTGCTGGAGCCTGAAATCAAGGCTGCTATAGAAGAAGGCATCGAAGAAGGCAGAAAAGATGCGATGGCTTTAGCGGATAAAGGTACAGGAGTGGATAGAAATGGATGGGATTTTTCGAATGATCTAAGGTACAAGGATACCAACTGGGAGCAGCGGGCATTTTACGGGCTTCTTGCTTTACTTGCTCCTATACCCTCACGATCCCACACCGGTTCATTTTGCATGAAGGATTCGGAAGGCCAGCCGCTTTCGGGCGAGCACAAATACACAATCACCTTCAATTTGGATGACATGCCGCCAGTGAGCGAATTCTGGGAAATGCCCCTTTACGATAAGGAAGGGTACTTTTATGATAACCCGCTCGACCGCTACTCGCTCAACAGTTTTATGCTTGAGCGAGGCAAGCTGCATACCGAAAACGGAAAGCTTGTAATCTACGTTCAGCATGACAAGCCGAGTGATCCAAAGCAACTTCAGAACTGGCTGCCTGCCCCTGAAGACGGCTTCCAGTTTGCCGCCCGTTTCTACGGTGCATACACCCCGATAATCGATGGCAGCTACAACATGCCAGGTGTCGTCCGTGTGGATTAACACGATAAAATTCCTCTCCGGGTGCGTCTGCATCCGGAGAAACTTTGAAAAGTATATATGCCCATTGATACATAAAAAATAAGAGTACAGATATTATGAATGAGTAAAACTGGCTACTAAATAGTATATAGCGCATTATAACGGGCCATGTACGATATTGGTGTATGCCTTTAAATAGAAAAAAATGAGAAAATTTAAATTCGGAATTCTAAGTTTAATTCTTCTGGCATTATTCACCGGCTGTCAGGAAAAAAATGATGGTGGTAAAAGCCAAAAAGAAGCGCCGGCCACCTATGCTCAGACCACTGAAATTCCTGCGGGAATTACAACGCCAAATGAAGTGCCCACTTCGATAGGAACATTGCATTTTAACGATGGTGCTCCTTTACCGGAGACTGCCGAATTGGTCTATGAAAATCTGGATAGGATGCGAGGAGTGGATGCCTTTTTAAAGGCTATGCCTGCTGCCTCGGTGCGACAAATGATGTTGGGTCCTTCAGAAATCGGTGTATCAGCTTACAATAAAGTGATGGTGACAGAAGGCCTGATGGATTCTAAACCGCTCTATTTGACGGCCAACACCAACACTATGTATGCAACACCCTATATCAACATGAAGGACCTGGGGCCCATGGTTTTGGAAATTCCCGCTGGCATGTTGGGTGCGTTTAATGACGCCTGGTTCAGATACATCGGTGATATTGGCCCCTTTGGACCGGACAAAGGACAGGGTGGCAAATTCCTCCTGCTCCCTCCGGGTTATGAGGGAGAGGTCCCTCAGGGCTATTTCGTGGTCCAATCCAAAACCTTTCGGGTATGGGCCTTCATGCGTGGATCCATTGACAAAGGACTGGAAAATGCCGTAAAGAACATAAAGGAAAACCTAAAAGTGTATCCCTTGAGTGAAAAGGACAATCCAAAGCCCATGGAATTTATGAACGCCACCGGAAAGTCATTTAACACAGTTCACGACAATGACATCAACTTTTATTACCATGTGAATGAGGTGATACAGGAAGAACCGCTGGAGATGATTGATGCAGAAACCCGTGGTTTACTGGCGAGCATCGGCATTGAAAAGGGAAAAGAATTTAATCCTGACGAACGTATGAAACGCATTCTCACGGATGCGGTGGCCATCGGAAACGCAACAGCCCGATCCATTGTTTGGTACCCAAGAACCAGTGGAAACATAGCTAATATGAAGGGTGTTCAGGTCTATCCCGACACGGAAAGCGCCTGGATCGTGGGATGGGTCAACAAGAACGTCTTTTTCAATGGTGATGACGGCCATACCATGAACTCAGATGCACGTGTCATGTTCCATTATCCCTACACAGGTGTTACTCCCGCCATGGGTGCAACCATTCCGGGAAAGGGTTCAGACTATGGCATTGCCTTTGTGGATGACAAGAAGCTGCCCTTTGATGGAAGTAGAACTTATAAACTGCACTTACCCCCTCAGCCCCCGGCCAAGGATTTCTGGGCAGTCACCATTTACGATTCACAAACACGTTCTATGCTTCAAACAGACCAAGCCTATCCCACCGTCGGCAGCCAAACAGAGGGTATCAAAATGAATGATGATGGTTCATTTGACCTCTATTTTAGCCCCGAGGCACCGGATGGATTTGAAAACAACTGGCTACAAACCATACCGGGTAAGAGCTGGTTTGTTGCGCTCAGGATTTACGGACCACTTGAACCATGGATTGAAAAGACCTGGAGACCAGGCGAAGTTGCTTTGGTGGAAGAACAATAAAAATGTATATGATTATGAAACCGCGCAAACCAGACACCATCCATGCATTGACAATTCTTTTTGTATTGGCCTTGATTACAGGTTGTATGCCAAAAAATCAGGAAACAACAAAGAAGGCAACAGTATTTGAATACAACCAGGAATTGATAAAAGATGCCAAACCATGGACATCCGAAAACTTTAAAAACAATCCTGAAAATTTTCAATTTGCCATCATAGGTGATCGTACCGGGGGTGCAAATGCACAGGGCACATTTGATATGGCCTTGGATCAACTCAACCTGTTACAGCCCGAATTTGTCATTAATGTCGGGGATTTGATAGAAGGTTATCCAATCGATGAAGATGATCTAAATTCACAGTGGGAAGAATCTGATAAAATGATTAGCAAATTGCAAATGCCCTTCTTTTATACCATAGGCAACCATGATGTTACCGGCAAGGAAATGAAAGAGGCCTGGCTCAAGAGAAGAGGCGTTGATTATTACTACTTTGTTTACAACGATGTATTGTTCATGGTATTAAATACAGAAGATGATTCAAGACCTGAGCCCCCTCCAGAAATAATGGAAGATCTTAAAATTTATAATAAACTTCAATTAGAAGATCCTGAAGCTGCGAAGGAATTGCTTAAAGAATTTATGACAAGTGAAGCTGTAGTTGCAGCCCTGGCACAACCTATTGAATTTAAGGAAAAACAACTGAATTGGATTAAAGAAACATTGGCTGAACATGCTGATGTCAGATGGACATTCCTTTTTATGCATGAACCCTGCTGGGAAAATCCTTCAGAAAGCTTCAAGGAAATTCAGGCAATACTTAAGGGCCGCGTCCATACTTTCTTCGCAGGACATTTACACTATTACGATTATGATAATATCGACGGTGTCGAATACATTACAATGGGGCCTTCAGGCGCTTCATTCCACCACGATGGCCCGGGAAATGTGGATCACATCATGTGGGTAACGATGACGGATGATGGTCCTCAAATGGGCAATATTGCCCTGAAAGGTATCTTTGACAGAAAGGGCCTGGATACAACGATGTTTGGTGCTTATGACCGCAAAGGATATTAATAACATCTGGTCGTTCGCTGGCAAGGATAGCCGTGAAGATGTTAATCACATGTTTCTCAACTTGTTTATAGTTAAATAGTTAGATGAAGAATGGTATGTCAATTCTGCTCCAACTATTACAGCTGATTGGACTGCTGAGAGTGGAGATAAATGGATTGTACCAGTGGGTGCAGGCGGTGGTAAACTCGTATTTCTCGGTGGTAAACTCCCCGTGAATCTTCAAACGCAGATGTACTACAACGTTGACAGACCGGATTTCGGTCCTGAAGGGCAATGGAGGTTTCAATTACAGGTAATCCTTCCAAAAAGCATATTATCAAAAAACAAATCCTAGATGTGATGCATACACCGGTGTAATTGAGCACCCTTCTCCGGGGCAAAGTGAGCAGTGCTCTCCGGAGTAAAATGAGCAGTCATTTTTCAAGCCAAAATCTGGCCGAAAACTGGCAATAAAGAAAAAACCACCTACAAAATAAATTGTAAGTGGTTCATTTTCAAGTGGGCCCAGCTGGGCTCGAACCGCTACCCCCTGATTATGAGTTTCCTTTATTTGACATATTATCTGCTTCGAAAAATACGGGTTATTTGAGTTATCTTCAACATTAACAGAGATTTATGTTTATTTACCAGTAAAATTAACTGTTCATTTTATGTAAAATATTACACTGGTTTATACTGATTTATTGGAATACTGGCGAAAAAACTGGCACCTTTTTCAATAAGCTGTTGTTCCTTTTAATATTGAACTATATATAAAAAGTTGCTATATTTGTGAACTGAACATACTATAAATTAAGATGACTGGTTCACTAAACATAAAAAACAACGTTATATTATCTATCTTCCAAGATGTAAAGACGGTATTTCGACTAAGAGATATTGCCCTTATAGTCGGAGAAAAAGATTTTGAATCGCTTAATAAAAAGTTGAACTATTATGTCCGAACGGGCAAGTTGCTAAATCCCCGAAAAGGCATATACGCTAAACCGAATTATAGCAGTGAAGAGTTGGCATGTGTCCTATATACGCCCTCATATATTTCTTTGGAATATGTACTTCAAAAAGCGGGCGTTATATTTCAGTTCGATTCACGCATTACCTCCGTTAGTTATTTAAGCCGCAGTATTGATGTCCAGGACAAGACTTTTATTTACCGTAAAATTAAGGGTGAAATAATTGCCAACACTAAAGGAATTGTCAGACAAATTGATCAGGTCAATATTGCCTCCAGTGAAAGGGCTTTCCTGGATCTTCTATACTTGAATAAGAATTATTATTTTGATAATTTAAATCCACTGAATAAAGCAAAGATATATGACCTCCTTCCCATTTATATGTCAAAAGCATTGACTGACAGAGTAAAAAGAATTTCTCCCGATGATTGATTTAAACAAACATAAATTTCTTTTAATTCAAATCCTTAAAGACATTTATTCTGACATTCAACTGTCGAATTGTTTAGGATTCAAAGGAGGTACTGCGCTGATGTTTTTTTATGATCTACCTCGTTTTTCTGTCGATTTGGATTTCAATCTTCTGGATAAAGAACAGGAGGATCTTGTTTACAATAAGCTCAGGATAATACTGCTTAAATATGGGAGCATTTATGATGAGGCAAAAAAGTACTATGGCCCTCTCGTAGTTCTGAATTACGGGTATGGTGAACGAAAATTAAAAGTTGAGATTTCAAACCGGGCTTTTGAAAACCATTATGAGATTAAAAATCTATTGGGAATAAACGTTAAGGTTATGGTGCAGGAAGACCTTTTTGCCCATAAACTATGTACTTTGCTTGACAGAACCAGCATTACCAACAGAGATATATTCGATTGCTGGTTTTTTATGGAAAAACGTACTCCCATAAATAAATATATTGTTGAATCCCGCATGAAAGCGCCTTTTGCCGAATATGTTCAGCAATGCATTGACCTTCTGGAATCGATGAATGATAGAGGATTATTGCAAGGACTGGGTGAATTGATGGATAGCAGCATGAAAAAATTTGTGCAAACTAAAATGAGAAGCGAAACCATCAGCTTGCTGAAATTTTATAAGGAATTCCCAATTCTGTAAACTATAAAATGACCCCCTCCCTGAAAAACTAATCATTCAAAATTAAAGAATTTGGTGCTAATTCCCACCAACCTCTTCACTCATATCCTGGCACCAAACTGGCACCAAATTACAAGGGGAAATCCTTACCAGACACATTCGCTGGATTACTACCTTTTGCCCATTATTGCTATTGACTCTAACCCGGAAAGATCTTATATTGCATATATACAGCTACCTCAATGACTAATCATCCCAGCAAATTATCCAGATTCTGGCAGGAGTTAAAGAGACGGAGGGTGGTGCACGTCATCACGGTTTATGCCACTTCAGCATTTGTTATTATTGAACTGATCAATAACCTGGCCGAGCCCCTTCACCTTCCCCCAACCTGCTTACGATCGCTGTAATCATTCTGGCCGTTGGCTTTCCGCTGGCCGCCATACTGTCCTGGCTCTATGACTTGACGGGGCAGGGAATGGAAAAGACCCAACCCTTGTCCGAATCGGAAGAAGTGGAGAAAACAGTGGTCCCCAATGCATGGAAATTTGCCACCTATATCAGCTTTGTGGTGATCGCCGGGCTTTTGACCTTTAATATTCTCGGAGGCACCAAAAGTCTGAAAGCCGGGGATATTCAATCCCTTGTGATTCTGCCCTTTGATAATTTTACGGGTGATGAACAATTGGAGCATATGGTTTCCGGCATGCACTCCCTGCTCATAGGAGATATGGGCCGAATTGGTGGTCTTCGGGTATTGGGCAATACCACCTCCAACAAATACAAAGATGTCAGGTTATCGGCCCCTGAAATTGCGGCTGAACTAAATGTGGATGCTGTTTTGGAAGCCACGGTGATGTGCCTGGGCGATAGTGTTTGCATGCAATTCAGACTGGTAAGCACTACCGGTAACGAAGAACAGTTATGGGTTTCAGATTACAGGGAGGATAAAAGTCAGATATTGAATCTGTTCAACCGAATTACCAGGCAGATAGCAGAAGAATTAATAATCACAATAACTCCTGAAGAAGAGCGCATACTTGCCAAATCAAGAACAGTTGACAAGGAGGCTTTGGACGAGTTCCTGAAGGCAAACAGGAATGATTTTAGCAGAGAAATGTTGTATAAATACCTGGAATATTTAAACAATGCTGCTGAGAAAGAACCTGAATGGGCACATATCTATGCCGGCCTGGCAGGTGTCTGGGTATCAATCTATCAGATGGGTTTAGAACCTATGGAAATTGCAGGTCCTAAAATCTTCGAGAACCTCAACAAAGCGCTTGAACTGGATCCTGATAATGCTGAAAGTCATGCCGGAATTGCGATGATCGCCTTTTTGATTGAATGGGACTGGGAAAAGGCTGAAATGGAGTATTTGAAAGCATTGGCCATTAATCCCAGTGACGCTGGTGCAAGAATCATTTATGCACAGTTATTATGTTGCCTGCAAAGGTATGATGAGGCATTGACACAGGGCCGGCTGGCGATGGAACTGGATCCATTAAATCCCGTGACGCAGATATTTTATGGAGCAGTATTGTCATTTACGGGTGATTTTAAGACTGCCCTGGCTTACGGAGAAAAAGTAACGGCTGATGATCCTGGAAACGTTTTGGCCAATGATTTAATTGTGCGGCAGCTTTTGCATGTGGGGAGTACGATAAAGCAATAGAGGCGGCCAAATATTTTTTACCTGCCGTAGGAGTTGACTTCAAAGAGGTTGAAAGAATTTACGGGGAAAGCGGTTTTGTTGCGGCCTATGAAGAAGTTTTGCGGCAGTTGGAGGTGTTGGCTCAAAAAGGATACGTTGCACCCATTGGAGTGGCCAAAAATATATGATGGTGGATCAACCGGATAAAGCCATGGATTGGCTTGAAAAGGGATTTGAAAGTCGCAGCCAGAGTATGCCCTATATTGCCACACACGGTCATTTCTTCGAGCCATCTATTTGACAATCCCAGGTTCATCGACATTCTGGAAAAAATGAACCTGCCCCTTCCGAACAGATAAGCAAAATCGACTCATTAAAAGCATAAGCTATTTCCCGCGACTTAATGAATTGGGTGGATAAACCTGATGCGTAGACCATCCATCGTGTTAATATAGAAAGGTGGTAGTTCTTACACCGACCTTCCCACCAAATCCTGGCACCAAACTGGCACCAACGAAAAAACCACCTACAAAATAAATTGTAAGTGGTTGATCTTTAAGTGGGCCCAGCTGGGCTCGAACCAGCGACCCCCTGATTATGAGTATTCCTTTTTTGAATTCTTATTCGGATCGAAAAAGTCTGGAAAATGGAAGTATCTAAAACATTTACAGGAGTTTATGTTTTTATACTATTAAAATTAACTGTATATTTTATGTAAAATTTTACATTGATTAACACGGGTTTACAGGAAAGCTGGCGAAAAAACTGGCGCCACTATAGCTTATCTTCTTGATAATAGTTCAAACAACTGTTCATTAATATAATAATTTCCGGTTCCGAGTTTCTCCTTTCTGATTAATCCGTCTTCTGCCAGCTTGTTCAGATAATTTGCTGCGGTTATCCTTGATACATTTAAATCATTAACAATGAATTCTATTTTTGTATACGGGTGCTTGAACAGGTTGTTTAACAGATCCTGGCTATAGAATTTATAATTATCTCTCAGCCTGTTTTTGAAATTGAGCATCAGTTCTTTAATATCTCTGATTAATCCTATTGTTTCAATTGCAGTTTGTTCAACACCTTCTACCATATATAAAATCCATTCTTCCCAGCTATTCGTCTCTCTTACATGTTGAAGCAGTCGGTAATATTCAGATTTAGTTCTGATTATATAACTGCTCAGGTAAAGAACAGGAAGATTTTGAAGGTTTTGAAGAATCAGGTATAGGATATTTAAGATTCGCCCTGTTCGTCCATTGCCATCATAGAAGGGATGGATACTTTCAAACTGAAAATGAATGATAGCCATTTTTATCAAGGGATCCAGGTCGCTGATATTTGATTCATTAATGAATTTTGCCAGATTCGACATTAATTGGTTTATTCTATCGGTATCTTGTGGTGGAATGTAAATTGTCTCTCCACTAGCGGAGTTCTTTAATGCTGTTCCGGGAAGTTTTCTGAATCCGGCATTGTTTTCTTCCAGTATTTCCTGAACCTTAAGTATAGTTTTAGTAGTCAGCATTCCATTTTTAGTGACTAACTCAAAGCCAACTTTTAAAGCTCCAATGTAATTCTGTACTTCTTTTGCGCTTAATGAATTGAATGTATCAAAATTGAGTCCTGATTTGTACAAATCATCATGCGTGGTGATGATGTTTTCAATAGCCGAACTATCTTTGGCTTCTTGCAATCCAAGTGTATTAATTAAAACCAATTGATTGGGTATTGTTGATGCAATGCCTTTGAGTTCTGCCAGCGCAGCATGAGCCCTGGGCAATCTTTTTAAAACGGCCTTTGACTCAACATCAATGGTCAAAGGTAACTCTTTCGGCTGCCAATTGATTCCTTTGTTCATAATGTAAAGGTTTTTGACTTTTCTTTACAAAGAAACGCCCTTTTGTAAAGATTTCCAACTTTTCTTTACATAAGATATTTCTTGTGTTAAGATTTCATAGAAAACTTTACATTGATTATCATGGATTTGCAGGAAAGCTGGCAAAAAAACTGGCAAGGAATAATCGTATGGTGTTGTAATAATTGAAGCGTGAAGGCTTATTTCCTTCGTCGAAATCTTGTAGCCCAGAGACCCCACATATTGCTATATATGATAAATCCAAATAATATAAAATCGGATTTAAAGTCAACTATAAACCAATAAACAATAAATGCAATCGCAAGACAGATATTAATTAACCACCAAATCTTAAACCAGTTTGGTAAATCAGTTCTAAACATTTTTTGTATTTGTATTATCTAATATAAAGAAAGGCATTATCAAAACAAATATCCTGGCGCCGAACTGGCACCAAAGAAAAAACCACCTACAAAACAAATTGTAAGTGGTTGATTATTAAGTGGGCCCAGCTGGGCTTGAACCTAGACCTGCCGTGTAATAAATGGTCCGATGGACCATTTTAAGGCAGAATGTGGCAATATGCAACTGCTTAAGATGCGGGGGCCTGAAGGTGTTCGACCCCCTGATTATGAGTGAGATATCGGCATGTTTTTGTGCCTGTACTGTTTTGTATTGGTCTTCATTACCATTCACTTACGCTTTCAGGTCTGTACCGGTTTTCATTGATTTTCCTATAAATCTGGCCGAAAATCTGGCCGATTCAACATGCACATGGATTTGCTGGAATACTGCAAAAAAAACTGGCGCCTGATGACTATACCTAAACTATGTCTTCTCGAAGAGATCTTCCATTGTAAAGTGATCTGTCAGAATGTTGCTGTGAGTATTCCTTTTGAGACCGAAGGTTGTTATCATTACTAATGCCAGAGCTGCATCAGGATTAACTTCTTCTTCAAAAACATCTTTCTTATTGATCATTTGATCTCGATAACTCTTCGAGATAGTATAAGGCTTATTGTAGAACTTCATTTCAACAATATCGATCCTTCTATCCTGTCTTTTCAATAACATATCAATTTGAGCACCTGATTTTTGAGAGCTCCTTTGAGCTTCTTTCGAAGTCCAGCTATGTGTCGTTGTTCGTACTTTTGGAATCCCTAATGCAGCTTTGATCTGGGGAGTATGTTTCATACATAGCATCTCGAATGCAAATCCTGACCATGAATCAAATGATCGGGAGTTAAACAAATGAAGCCATGTTCCTTCTCCCTGACCTTTGTTTGGCTCTATATACTTGAGATAGAAGAAACAAAATTCATCATTCAATCTAAATAAGCTTTTCGTTGCTTTCTGATCGAAAGAAGGACACTCCTTTATGAATCCTGATTCCTCCAATTCTCTAATAGCTTTTGTGAATGCTGAATTATTTCCTTTACCTAAATTCTCATTTAGTGCACTTCTGGTCAGGCCAATTCTTTTTTGAGCTAATTCAATTATGATGCTCTTGTGTAGAGAGGAATTTCTGAAGAGAGACAATAAAACCTGATCAAACTCATTCATAAGTTGGCCTCTAGCTTCAAAGCACAACCTGTCAATGTTTTGTGGAAGTGTGTATCGCTTATCTATTTGATTCAGATAGTGAGGTATTCCTCCTAATATCATGTAACACTGAACCATATCATAGTAATCCCAATTAATCTTTTTGTATTTAAGGTATTCTTTGGTCTCATAAAGATCAAAAGGCAATAATTTTATGGTGGTTGATATTCTTCCATGCAGGCCGTCTTTATTGTAGATTATATTATTTACCATAAATGAAGCCGCACTTCCGCAAACAATTACAATGATGTCTTTCCTTTTAGCACAGAAATTGTTCCAGAAGTGCTCAAATAATGGAAGGAATTCAGATCGTTGACCGCAGAACCATGGGAATTCATCAATATAGATTACTTTTTTCTCTTTTCCTTTGGATTCGATGTACTCCTGTAATAATTGGAACGCATCAAACCAATTTTGCAGTGTAGGTGTTTTCTGATATTTCTTTGAGCGTTTTACAATCTGAGCTTTGAAGTTGCTGAGTTGTGTACGTATGTTTGCTCCTTTAATTCCAGTTGCATCAAATACTATTTCTCTTGCCAGAGTATTTTCAATCAGATAGGTTTTTCCTACTCTTCTCCTTCCATAGACTGCTATTAGCTGTGACTCCTCCTTGTCTAAAGCTCCCTTAAGTTTTTCTTGTTCTTTTTCTCTTCCGATGATTCTCATTTTTCACCTTCTTATACACGAGTTTTGTCTAAAATTACAAATAAAAAACAAATATCAGACACATCTCATGCTTAAATGAATTTAGCATAGCTACATCAGTTTAGTCTATAATGCTTGTTTAGCCATGCTCATCAGATATAACTCATGCACATTTATAGTTGAAAGCTTTTGATTACCATAAATAGCAATCTACCCACAATGACAATTCCCATGTTTCTAACTCTCAAGATGTATATTCAATTGTTTATCCCAACACACTAGTGATAAGCGATAGAAAACCAACGAAACAGTTGACTCATATATCTTTTCGGTAGTAACTTGCAGTATCCTAACCCTGAAGACCAGTGTTATGAAAAAAATTGGACTCACCCTGATGGCCATAATTTCATTGGCTTCCCCTATTCTTTCACAAATCAACAATATTCCAGGTGAACAGCCCTCCATTGAGGCTGGCTTTCGATCTGAACAATTCCTAGAGATGGTAGCAGATATAAATACCATTCCTTCACACAGTGGTTCGGATCCTAACCGTTTGACTGTTATTAATAACAAACTTGTGTTTGTCGCAGACGACAAGGTACATGGGAATGAATTATGGGAATACAGCGGGTCCGGTCAACCGGTACTTTTAGCGGATATCTGGCCGGGTATCTTTGACTCTGATCCAGAAAGCTTTGCCATCATAGACAATACACTCTATTTTTCTGCCGAGGACAGTGCACATGGGCAAGAAATATGGGTCTACGATGGATTAAATCCACCGGAAATGCTTGTGGATCTACAACCTGGCCCACAAGGTTCATTTCCCGGGGGTTTCGCCAGTTTCAAAAACAAGATCTATTTCCACGCTTATGATCCAATCCATGGTATGGAATTATGGGTATATGATGGGACCCATACTCCGACATTGGTCGCAGACATAAACCCGGGCGAAGAAAATTCTGGATGTTGGGGAAAGATCGTATTTAACAATAAGCTTTATTTTAATGCCAATGATGGGATCCATGGCTATGAACTTTGGGAATATGATGGTGAAAATCCACCCGTCATGGTAGCCGATATTTATCCAGGTCAGGAAGGGATAGTGACTTTCAGGATGCTTGTGTATAAGCAAAAGCTCTATTTCGCCGCAAATGATGGGATCCATGGCAACGAGCTTTGGGAATATGATGGTGTACATACACCCGTCATGGTAGCCGATATTTATCCAGGTCAGGATTTCAGTTTTGAGGGACCCATTTTCATTTATAATGGGAAGCTAATTCTCAATGCCGATGATGGAATCCATGGAGGTGAATTATGGGAATATGATGGGATCAACCCACCCAAACTTACGGCGGATATTTGTCCCGGACCGAATCATTCAGATCTAGGTCACTTTACTGTTTTCAATAACAAACTTTATTTTTCTGCCTCGGGAGAAGAAGCAGAATCAGAAAGTGGATTAAACTCTGAATTATGGGCATATGATGGAACCAATCCACCGGAACTGGTGGCAGATATCTACCCTGGCCCCATGAGTTCATTTCCCGAATACCTGGTTGTTTTTAATGGCAAGCTATATTTCAATGCCAGAGATGGAATTTATGGAAGGGAATTGTGGGAATACGACGGAATGGAACCACCGGTAATGACAGCAAGGTTAGATTTTAGCGACAAGGGTTCTCATCCGAGGAATCTTGTGATATTTAATGACAAACTCTTTTTCACCGCCGATGACGGGATCTACGGGGATGAACTTTGGAGCTACGGTGGCTCAGGGCTCCCGGAACTGACCTATGATTTCTGGCCGGGATCCGTGAGTTCATGGATCAGCAGATTGACTACGCTCAACAATAAGCTATATTTTACAGCACGTGACTCGATCCATTGTCACGAACTATGGTGCTTTGATGGGATCAATCCACCATCAATGGTGACCAATATTTCTCCTGGTGAGGAATGTTCAGCGATAAGTGGCCTGTCACAGTTCGACGGCAAGCTCATGTTCTACGATAAGGACAGTCTTATTGAAGAAGGCTGGAATTTACAACTGTGGGAATATGATCCCTCAATTTCCGATGCTGTCCCCGTCTGCCTGACAACCGGGGGAAGTGCCGCGCCTAATTTTGCAGATACTCCCGAGGACAATACCTTTGATCAGAAGCTTTATTTCAGGTACTGTGATACTGTTCATGGGTGTGAACTCTGGGAATATGATGGTTCAAATCCCCCAGAATTAACAGCAGATATTTGGCCCGGGAAAGAAGGATCCGCTCCGGAATCAATGATGGTTTATGACAATAACCTGTTTTTCAGTGCCATGGACAGCGTTCATGGGCGAGAGCTTCGGAAATACGACGGAATCAATCCCCCAACACTGGTTGCAGACCTCAGTCCAGATCCAGACGATTGGTTACATGGTTTTCCACTGGCAGTGTTGGTAACAAACTATACTTCATTGGAAGTGACTCGATCCATGGTCGCGAATTATGGGAGTATAACGGCATTGATTCACCTGTACTAACGGCAGATATTAATCCCGGGCCGGCAGGATCAAATGTGCGCTATATGACGCACTATCACCACCGTCTGTACTTTTCCGCCAGGACG
>CAWANQ010000003.1:0-544247 GCA_963783435.1 uncultured Bacteroidota bacterium
AATTATCCTTTTGACCAGTTAGTCGGACTGGGTAATAAACAAGCATCGGAAAAATGGTTCCGATCATGACACAAAGGGATATGGAAAAAGACCCCCTTCAGATATTTGCTGAACCTTATAATACCCTGATTGTGTCAAAAGATGGCTTCAGGAATCCTATCCCGGGAGTGATGAACATGGAACCAAAGGAAAACATGAAAGCCTGGGTCGACCGTAAATTGTTTATTCACAATCTCGGTCATTCAACAGCAGCGTACCTTGGCTTCCAGAAGCATCCGGAGGCGGTTAAGATGCACGAGGTGCTTTCTGACCCCGAAATTCTGGAATCAACCCGGAAAACCATGCTTCAATCGGCTGAAATTCTCATGAGATTGTACCCCGATGAGTTTACGGTAAATCATCTCACATTCCATATTGATGATCTGCTCTCACGATTCAGAAATAAAGCTCTTGGCGACACTGTTTTCCGGGTAGGATGTGATTTGTACCGTAAACTCGGTCCCGAAGACAGGCTGGCAGCGCCAATCAATGTAGCATTAAAACTTAACAGACCCTATGATATGATCATGAAGGCCTTAAAAGCTGCAGTTGTATTCAGGGCGAAGGATGAGAACGGGCAGTATTTTCCGGCTGATGAAGAATTTTTCAGAAAGGCAGACTCGGGCATAGAATATGTATTGCGAGAGGTTTGTAACTAGAAATTATGATACTGTTATATTTTGAATAAAATATTCTATTGTAAATTGAAATGGAATTCCCTAAATACAAAATATTAATAATTGCTTTATAACTAACCCAATAATAAAACCATACCCCATGAAAACAGCTATTAATCTTTCATTGTTACTACTAACATTTATTACTACTGATCCAATGTACAATGACCACACCGGAAGAGGAAAAGGAAAAACTGATCAATGAGACCATAGCCAAAATGACTCTTGAACAAAAGACTCAATTGGTGGTGGGTACAGGTATGTTCATCGATATGCCCGTTCCGGAGGAGATGCTGGAACAGATGAAACCTTTTCTGGAAGTACTTGGCTGGTTCAATGAACCTGAATCTGACTGAGGACACATCTTATACCAACATGGTGGACCGGATCAGGACCTATCAGCCTGGGACAAGTGGGACTACTGCAGAATTTCCCGATCTGGGGATTACCAGTCAGGTGATGACCGACGGACCAGCCGGATTAAGAATGACAAGCCATGCAACTGCCTTCCCCATTGGCACGCTGCTTGCTTCCTCCTGGAATGTAAAGCTTATGGATGCCGTGGGGAAAACCATGGGAAATGAGGTGCTGGAATCGGGAACTGACATCATTTTAGGCCCGGGAATGAACCTTCACCGGGATCCGCTCTGCGGGAGGAATTTCGAATATTATTCGGAAGATCCTTTGCTTACCGGGAAAATGGCTGCTGCTATAGTTAATGGAATTCAATCCAAGGGGGTTGGAACCTCCGTGAAACACTTTGCCGTGAATAACCAGGAAACCAGCAGGATGAATTCCAATTCCATTCTGTCAGCAAGAGCTTTGAGGGAAATGTACCTGAAAGGATTTGAGATTGTGGTAAAAGAAGCTCAGCCCTGGACTGTAATGTCTTCATATAATTTTATTAACGGTATCTATGCCTCCGAAAGCTATGAACTGCTCACGACTATCCTAAGGGACGAATGGGGTTTTGAGGGATATGTGGTTACCGACTGGTCGGGCGGCAGTGATCTGGTGGCCCAGATGAAGGCAGGAAATGATCTAATTATGCCAGGAAGACAGGCACAATGGAAAGAACTAATCAGAGCTGTGGAGAATGGAGAGCTTGAAGAGGATGTTCTCGATACAAATATCAGGCGGATCCTGAAGATTATGATAAAAACCCCCCGCTATAGAAAATATGAGGCATCCGGACCCGATCTGAAAGCAAACGCGGAATTCGCCAGAGAAGCAGCCACAGAAGGTTTGGTCTTGCTAAAGAATGAAAATAACGCCCTGCCTATCAGTAATGCAGAATCCAATGTGGCAGCATTCGGTAACGCTGCTTATGAAACCATCATTGGGGGAACCGGAAGCGGGGATGTGAATGAAGCCTATTCAGTTTCTTTGATCCAGGGGCTTTTGAACGGAGGATTCTCACCCGATAATACCCTGGAAAAACATTACCTGGAATATATAGAGAAAGCCCGAATGGAACAGGGACCGCCAACTAATCCACTGGCTGCTTTGATGGGTGTCAAGGATCCTGTTCCAGAAATGAATGTTTCCAGGGAACTTGCGACAAAAATGGCCGCTTCGACTGACGTGGCCCTGATAACCATTGGACGTAATGCCGGTGAGGGGGGTGACCGTAAGGCTGAGGAAGGGGATTTCTATCTTACTTCCACTGAAAAGGAACTTATCCAGAATGTCTCTGATGCATTCCATGCCGTAGAAAAGAAGGTCATTGTAATTCTGAATATTGCAGGGGTAATCGAAACTGCAAGCTGGATGGATCTGCCCGATGCCATATTGTGTGCATGGCAAGCGGGTCAGGAGGCGGGTAACTCCATCATGGATGTGGTGAGCGGAAAGGTGAATCCCTCAGGAAAGCTTACCATGACCTTCCCCAAATCTTATGATGACACCCCTGCAAAAAAGAACTTCCCCGGGACACCTACTCAGAGCGAGTCAGATAATAACTTAGCCACTGCCTACACGAATGAAGGAATCCTCATGGAAGTTCATTATGAGGAGGATATTTATGTGGGTTATCGATACTATAATACATTCAAGGTACCTGTATCCTTTGAATTCGGGTACGGTCTGTCCTATACAAGTTTCGATTACCTGAACCTGGAAATTGAAACTCCGGAGTTTGATGGTACACTGAAATTTTCTGTTGAGATTAAAAATGCAGGAAGTGTGGCAGGTAAAGAAGCTGTCCAGTTTTATATCTCTGCTCCTGGAAGGGATATGGATAAACCCGAAATGGAACTGGTCACCTTTGGCAAGACCCGTCTGCTGGAACCGGGCGAAAGCGAAATCCTTAATTTTCAGATCGACACAAAGGACATTGCCTCTTTTGATGAATCCAGCTCATCCTGGGTAGCTGAACAAGGCACCTATACCCTATCTTTGGGAGCCTCCTGTCTCAATATCCGTCATACCGCCGAGTTCACACTAGCAAAATCACTAAGTGCCGGTGAAGTATCCAGATCACTGTTGCCTGAAAGGGAAATAGAAAAGTTGTATATCCGAAAGTAAACAGAGGATAGTGGGCTTTCCATTATTCTTTGTATTTCCACTACTCGCCAGATATCCGGTATGGAACAATAAGTCCTCAATCTTCTTTGCTTCAATGAATGATAGGCTACCTATGCCCCCAAATCCTGGCACCAAACTGGCGAAAAAGAAAAAACCACACAAAATGATTTGTAAGTGGTTCATTCACAGTGTGGGCCCAGCTGGGCTCGAACCTAGACCCGCTGTTAAAAAATGCTCCGGTGGAGCATTTTAGGCGGGGGCTTGACTGCAGCGTGGCGTGAGACCGGATGGGTCCACAAAGCCTTGAAAAGATACTTAGATGAGATTAGGATATTAAATGAAAAAAGCCCTTCAAAGTTTAAACTTTGAAGGGCTTTGTGGGCCCAGCTGGGCTCGAACCAGCGACCCCCTGATTATGAGTCTCCTTTATTCGATATATTATTCACTCCGAAAAAGTCAGGATTATTTGAGTTATCTTCAACATTAACAAGGGTTTATGTATTTACACCAGTAAAATTAACTGTTCATTTTATGTAAAATATTACACTGGTTTACATGGATTTGCAGGAATACTGGCGAAAAAACTGGCACCTTTTTAGAGTAAACTATACCGGTAGTAGCAGGTATGGATTTCATTTTACCGGAACATGAGTGTTGTTCTTTTCATGCTTTCCAAATTTAGCATTTTGTCGGTTACGGTTCTGGGGGAAGCTTACATATGAAAGAAAATAATACAGCGTTCATATAATTAAGATTGCATTGAAGTGAGATATGAAGATACCAACATGGCTCCAGTTTGAGAGCCATTGTATTCCTCCAATATCTTCTTGAGCTTTAGAGAGTTTTCTTTGAAATGAGCCTGGCTCAGAATTTGTGTAATAGCCTCTGTAAGATGTTTAGGTTTATATTTCAATTCGCTCAACTTAATTCCAACACCCAGTTTTTCAACTTGATCAAGATTGAATTCTTGGTCATGCATCGTCGGGATACCTATGATCGGTACACCATTTTGCAAAGCTTGATAGATAGTGCCGTTACCTCCCTGACAGATTACCATATCACATTTTTCCATGATTTTGCTGCCAGGTACGTAGCTAGCTACGAAGAAATTCTCAGGAATGTTGTTCAACTCAATTAAGCCAGCAGTAGTCATTACACATTGATAGTCAGTATTTCCGAAAATCTCAACTACCTGTTCAAAGAAATATGGATTTCCGGTACTTCCCATTGTGAAGTAGAGTGTCGTTTTATTTGAGTCAAGTTTTTCCAACCACCGCTGGTGATTCAATCTTTGGCTCCCAGGCAATAGGCCCAATGTATTGATAGTTTTTCGGTAGATTTTTTGTAGGTGCGTATTCCGGTATATCTGTGACAATATTAAAATCTCCGCGCCAAAAATCAAATATATTTTTTCGAGGACTTAATCCTTTTTCAAGGCGGAATTTTTTTATTGGTCGAGCATCAAATGTTAGTATAAAGTTCTTAAATCCAGGAGAAAATAATGTGACTAGTCCTTTCCCAAATATCTTTGTATATATAAGATGCTCAGGTGCCTTTACTCTAACTGAAGAGTAATTTGTCCAGGAGGCATTAATAATAGCGGCTAAGGGGATATTGGCAAGCTCACAGGAAGTACTTAAAGAAAGCCTAAAATCGGATAATACCAAATCAGGTTTTATTTGGTCGAACAGTTTTAATTCTTCTGCAACAAGTGTTTTAATCAGATCATAATTATACCAATTGAGTCTGCTTCGTCTTGCACAGGCCAACATTCGATCGGGTGGAAGGGTCTTAATAGGAAATACAGGGAATCCATCTTCTTTTGGCATTTTCATGTATGCACCTTCGCCAGCAAAAAGAATTTCGTATTCCATCTCTCTAAGTACTTTGGCTGACCTCATATGCCCTTGAGGTATGGGCTAGCCAATTGCCATCTGGCATAACTAATATTCTTTTATTCATTATTATTTATTCCAGAAAATTTCAATAGATCCCTAGTATTCAAACGTGACCTTCGTAGAACAGGAGCAAACAGCTTGAGTAAAAATGGCAGTTTAGAAGTAATATATAATTTAGTTTGGATGAAACTGTTCATCATCCTTTTTTTCGTTTCATTGAGTGTAGGTCCAAAATGAACTGTTTCAATTTTATTCTCAATAGCATATTCTACGACCCGGTATATCATATTTTCATAAGCATGATACGTAGTGGTTAAATTCCTGTTAAATGCGCCATTTAAACATCTGATCTGGTTTTTAAACCTTATAAATGAATGATAACCATAAAATTCTTCGTCAGACCAGACAAAAAAAATGAATTATATTCTCGTTATCGATTGAGGCTGAACCAGCACACATATCTGGGTAATAATTATGGTAAGGAAGTTTAAAAACGCTTCTTTCTGCCGGTAGAAATAATACAATCTTTAATTTTCTTAACAATTGGCTCATCAACCCGTCCTTTAATAATCTCTATCCTGCCACCAACTTTCTGATACTTTTTCAACTTCTTTTTGAGGTTGCGATGATTCGCAAGATAGTCTCTGAATAGTAGTATATCTACTTGAATCAATTATCCCTTCGTCGGGATAAGGCATAACAATGGATTCCGGATGAAGAAATGCATTGTCAGCAAGGTCATGAATAAATAGTAAAAAGAAATTTTTTCCTCAGAAGATTAAGTATTTCATTTAATTCATCCTCGGCTACCGACACTCTTATTAATGAATACCGGATTAGCACAGATTTCTGCTGCAATACCTGCTTTCATCCAAATATATAACAGGGATTGACAATTTCCTTGCTATATATTTTACAATTTTTAGATTTTGACAGAGTGCTACCATAGTCTCTACATTCTATGAAAAACATACAAGCAAATGTTTCGTTATCTTTTTCTATTCTTGCGAGCAGAGGTTTAGAATAAATTGAATTTGACTGAAGAAATTTATCATAAATAATCCCAGATGTTATTATCCAATCCCAATTCATACAAATGACTCTGAAACATTGATTTTTCAGTGAGAGTAAGTGGAACTGAGCCTAAATTAAGAGTATAATCAGGCATAGCTTTTTATTTAAAATTACGACTAATTATCTAACAAATCCAGTCTATTGTTTTCAATGGAGTTATTCCTCTTGTTTTCTGTCAAATCCTGGCAACAAACTGGCATCAAAAAAAAAACCAACCATTACGGAAATAAATTGTAAGTGGTTGATTATTAAGTGGGCCCAGCTGGGCTCGAACCAGCGACCCCCTGATTATGAGTGAGATTCTGGATGGTTTTCAGTATTGTACTGATTTATATTGTTATTCATTATCATTCACTTACGATTTCGGGACTGTACCCGTTATCACTGATTTTCCGGAATTTCTGGCCGAAAACCTGGCCGATTTCCAATACCTCAATAGTTCTAAAAGATTGAATCATTTATACCGAATGTTTCATCAGGATTAAGACCTGAAAGGTAATGTTCTGTTACAACAACGTTGCTATGGCCGAGCATCTGGCTTATCTTCTTGATGTTGATATTATTTTTATCAAGAGTGTTGGCGTAGCAATCTCTGGCCGATCCTAAAATCAAAGGTTGAGACAGTTTAAGCTGATCTTTAATATCTCGTAGTTTACGATTGATCTGTCTCTTTATCTTACGGTTCCTATCCCTAAACTGATTCTCATTATATCCTTCACCAATTTTACCAAGAAGAAAGGGGCTTTCCTTATTGCCTACACGATTTATCGAATCCTTTAATTTATCTGTCAATGGGACAATGATTGGTTTCCGATTGCTTATTCTCGTCCCCTCGGTCTTCTTCCTTGTAAAGTAGATATAATTACCATCTATCTGATTCCACCTCATCCTCAATAAGTCAGCAAAGTTGGCCCCATTTGAACGGTAGAGTGTAACCCACACGTCGCGGGCATACCTATGATCATCAGATTCGAATTTATCTAACTCTATTACCGATTTGATCTCCGATTGACTCAGAACCTGGGTCGAAGGAAAATAGCCCGATACTGAGAATCCTCCTGGACCAAATGGATACTCATATTCCTTAGGGATAACCTTTTCCTTGTGAAGAAAATAATTGATAATCGATCTCAGATTTCTCATATGATGATCGATGGTAGCTCTTGAGTTATTCTTATCAATTTCACTCTTTTCAAATTGTCTAAGAAAGTTAACCGTAACGTCGCCGACGCTTACACCAGTCTTGAAATCTTCAAACCTGTTTTTCGTATATCTCAGTGAGTCTTCCGTAGTGGGCTTGATATTATCTTTTTTCTCAATATAGTATTCAAAGAGTTCACTAAGCAAAAGTGACATGGGCCTGTCATTATCTTTCTCCCAGAATCTATTCCTGAAGGTTTCTTTATTAAATGGTTTCAATTCATGGAAGATCTTCTCACACTTTACTATGTATCCATTACAGGTATCAAGAAACTTTCTACTTTGCTCATCCTTAATTCTATTGTTGAATATTTTATTGTACTGAGCTTCTGTCATTTTTTGGATGTTGATGTACATTACATCCTGTCTATTAACCATACGAATGGCAAGATTATACTTGCCATCTTTCAGCTTATTTCTTTTGTCTAAAACGATATTAAAAGTTGCCATAACTGTTTCGAATTATACTTCTGGTAGTGCCGGAAGATCTTCCCTCATGACACCGCCGTTTATCACCCATGCATCGATCTGATTTCTATCGAAGAGGGTTCTGGTTCCCAACTTAATGTATGGGATCTGATTCTTCATGACTTTCTTGTACACGTAACTTTCCGAAACGTGTATGTACTCTTTCAAGTCTTGTACATTTAAAAAACGATTTGTTTCCATTTGTATTCGTATTTACTCTTTTTATACCCATATGTCGGGTATTAAAAAATATAACGAAAATCGGCCAGAAAACGAAATTTGAGAACAAAAAAACGGGGGCCAAGATAAAAATTATTTTGCTCTACAAGCCATATATGACGCGGCTTTCAGGAAATTGATACTATTAATAATTCTGCCCCAAGTCTTATGTTAGAGGAGAGGCATCCTGGTCGTACAATTTCATGTTTTTCCGGGATCTGATCGGCCTGATCTCTTCCCATATTGAATCAATTTCCTCCAGTTGGGTTCTGGGTTCGATTTCCAAGACTTTGGAGACTCGTTTGACCAATCCTTCCATTTTGTGAAGAAATGTCCCAGATGGATGGATTCAATGTCAGGGAAGCTATATTGTTATGATGTTACCATGTGGTTGTGAAAACAGAAATCGGAGGTATCATGATACATGTAATGGTTACATATCTCATTTCCTTATTCTAACTTCCTTAATAAACTCATTAAATCGTGCTGCCCAAAACTTATCAAGCATTAACTGTGTAACATTATTATACTTAATATCGAAATTGACATATCCTAAATCTATATGGTAATGTTTGTGCCCATGATGATTATCATGAACAGACATAAAGTAGGAATTTCCCCCTCGGTGATTGTCATAGGTACTATATGTAACCACTCCATATGGGTTATCAAATTCCCCAATAAATAAATCTATTTCTTGCGGAGTAGGCTTTAATGATTCCATTTCATCATACAATTCCTGAATAAATTTTTCTATTCTACTCATTTTATCTTTGTTTTGTCTCTTCATTGGCGGGGGCAGAATCAGGCACATTTCCTTCTTCTTTCATACCCCTCTTCCTGTAATCCATCATAGAGTTTGCCCAAGGTGTTGTAGTCTTCAATCTGATGGTTGAGAAGCATTTCATTTGAGATGAAGGTTTTGAAGTGAAACATGACAAATCCCCCTTGTAAGAACTCCTTGTAACCTAATCCAATACCTTCCTTTACCTTTACAAAGATTTGTTGCTCATTGCTCCTTATTCCCTGACTTGACCTTATACTATGTACTGAGTTTGAAAGAACAAATCGTCTTAATAACTCAAGATGTGAAGCCCCCTTTCTTTCAAGGAAACGCTCATTATATCGGTCAAGAAAGTGTGAAGAAAAATGATTCATTGTCAGATTATCTCCATCTACCGTGATACCATTCAATCCCAGATGATTATTGTAGTACACGACTCTTACAAAGCGATAGTGTTTTACAAAATGCTCTGCAACAATGAACCACTGATTATGTCTCATGGATTTGTAATCAAATATCCGTTGAACATATTTCTCTTTGGATTTTATTGCCTGTCTGCGAAGTCCCTGAGTTAGGTAATTTGCCTTACGATTTACAATCTCTAAATCCCTATACACCTCTACTACGAGTTCTTCTGAATTCATACTTGGTACGATCATAATTCAAATTTTTATCGTTAGAAATAGACTTCACCAACGAACTCATTTACAAAATCTTCATATGGTGGATGTATAATTTGAAACTTACACCCGACAAGGTTGGTGAATCCCATGAGCCATGTAATATCTATGAAAGTATCCCTATTTGTGAGATAGGCCCTTTGCCCCATTCTGTGTCCACCGGATTTGAGTGATGACTCTGTCTTAAAAAACAATATGAATAGTTCCGGGGCTGACAAAATCAATTGCTTCAGGTTTTCAAGTTTCATGGGAAATCCTCTGAGCTCCACATCAACCTCTTCCTGTATTGCCAGCCAGACGCCAGGGAACATTTTATTAAACTCCGAATCATCGGGCATCAGGTATTCATTGAGCCAAACTTTCCTGACTCTTACTTCGGTTAACTTCTCATTGTTCTCGATATCATATGTATATTTTTCCATCTTCTTCGAATCTTGGTTTTACACTTAAAAAAAAACAGATCATTGTAGGGTTTTAGGTAGTCGCTACAATGATCTTATATTTCACCAATGATAGTAAGGCATGCAGCGGAACCGTGTTTCTTCAATTTTCCCATCCTCTCCTAACATGATAACCTTCTCAAAAATCACTGATTCCACTTGATCAATGAGGAAAAAAGAATCATCAGAGAAATACCAACAGGCACCATCAGTCATAGTAGGATCTACTACAATTTGATCTCCTGCCTTCTCCTTTAGGTCATTCCAAAATTTCGTTTGATCTGTACTTGGAATTTGGTAGTCATCTGGTACCTTAAATGAAATGGTGCAGTTCACATCAACTCTGAATTTAACATCTATTGTTTTCATGATTATTTGTGTTCAGTATTACACCGCTGTCCCCCGTTTTATATGAAATAAAATTGATTTTCAGTGGAAGAATGGTGGTGTTACCACCATTCTTTATGCAGCCTGATTTGACCGGGGCAACACAAAATACTTTTCATAGAGATCAAGATCGAACACGATGATTTCTAATGGAGTCCCTCTGTCATCTTCATTTTCATTTGGGTCAACCCACCCCCAGGATATGAAATCATAGAATTGGAGCGTATCAAGTGTTATGGAAAGGAAATCCCTATTAATATCCACTTGTTCCTTCTCACTAAACTGTTCTAATAGAAATCCATGTAATTCACCGAAATGAATTCTTAGACAGTTATCCCCAGCCACTAGAATGGAGTGTACCATCCTTAGGAGAAATACCTCTTCTATCTCAGTTAAATAGTTACCTCTTGATGGAATCGTTAATTTGAGATCAGATTTTTCCAAAATGTCGTAGTACGGATGATCAATAGTACCCTTATGTGGAAATACTGGAAAAATCATAGCGCCAGAGGCTTCATCACTTTCTACAAACACACGTGCCAGGATTTCAATTAGTTCGTCATCCTTTGATTTTTTGATAATTGACTCTGGTTGAATATGACAACCGACAAAATTCAGGATGCTATTGCAGATTACATCCGATTTGGTTTTAGGCCTGAACGCATTGTATAATAATTCTTTATGGACTGTCTCAAGGTAATGTCCCCCTGATTCAAGAATCCTTTTACAGGATTCTGCTTTCGCTAGTAATATTCCTGAGTTTGTAACTAATTCCAGGTCTTTGAATCCACGATCTTCATCTTGAAAGACCACTCCAATGTGAACCTTTTTGACTTCGGGTTTTTGGAATTCTTTTTCATTGCTTTTCGATAATTGTTTCATCTTTAAAAATTTAAGTTAATAATGTACTTGGTCTCTTTTTTTGTCCAAGCTGGTTTTCGGATAAAAAAATTCACCTCTTTCTTCTCAGTGGCATAATGTAGTCATCTTCAACATTATTTGGTCTTTCTGTTTGGCCAAGTCGAGGTCTGAGGAAAAAAATACTGCCTTGACTATAACAGTAATTCGTATTCATTCTTATACACTTTCCATGTTTCAAACATTATAAAGGACTTAACAAGGTCATTCATATTCTTTGTTTTAAGTTCAACCCACCATTCTTTTGGTTTATCGAAGACTACAAAGTCAGGCTTATATCCTGATCTGGCAGGTTCCAAAGTAACGATTGTATTCTTATTTGTCTTCAACACTTTTATTGCAAGATCGGTTATCGTGGCTTGAGTATTAATAATATTTCTGGAGATTTTCCTTACACTTTTCCCATTATCGTCTACCCAGTAACCTTTTGCCATAAGATATCTGTGGCCAGTCTTTTTCTCAAGGAACTCAGTTGAATTATACCTTGTATCCATCACGCTATTCAACCTCTTCATCCTTATCACCAACCTTGATGTTATATATTGTATCTGCCGTGGAGTAAAAGTATCCGACCCTAAGGACGCTGAGGCTTGAGATGAATAGAATTCCCTGAATAATTTGATCAGTCTGTCTTTCTCCTGAATCATATCCGAAACCTCATTCTCAAGGATACCCCAGGTCTGATTCTTTGGATTAGAAATCTTCTTCCTAGCCTGAGCCTCATCGTTCTCAAATTCTTTCTTGGCGACAAAGATCAACCCAGACCGCTGATCGAACTCCTTCTTGGCGAATTCTTCGAGATATTTGAGGTTCTCATCCTCGTAGGATTCAAATCCCTTGTCTATTTCATATATTTCAGTCATCACTAAACTTTCTGGGAACAAATATAAAGGATTGTTTTGACTTGGCCTAATGAATATGACCAAGTTTTTTCTTTTTTTCACTAAGTCATTGATATTCAGTATATATAATTTTCTCCCAAAAACTCCATCCCACGTTTAATATTGGACGTGAAGACTCCGGCCCGTACATTTTCAAATTTTTTCCTGTCTCTGATCGGCCTGATTTTTCTCCATACTTCCTCAATGTCCTCCAGTTTGGGTACTGGGTTCGGTTCTTCGGGTTTTATCTTTACGCCGACATCTATACCCGTCAAACGGAGATAGTTCTCCTGAATCAATCTTTCGAGGTCTGGAAGGTATTCTTCATGGGTGAGTATGGCATCATGTATTGAAAAGAGGGGCACTGTTGGATATTTATCATGAAATTGGCGGGCTACGACATTAAGGAGTAAATAACTTTCTGCTCTTTGAAGGAGGTATGAGAATTTGGAGTTTCCAATCGAATCATGTATTTGATTGATCCACTTATTCACGCCCGGATAAACCTCATTAAACAATATAATACTCCTAATACTGTTCCTGTGTCTCTTATCAACATCAAACTGAATTAACATCATATTGTCTTTAAATTCTTGTCGCCGTTCTTCAATGTTATCTGAAACTACCTCAGACTTGAGGACGAAATCTTTATAAAAATCAGACTTGAAGGGCGCTCTACAATATTCATCTATGTTTTCCTTATCATTTTTATCTAAAAAAACGGACCACATAAAGGGATAACTGTTGGAATGGTAATCCTTCTCATACCCATCTGAACAATCACTCACAAAACTGCTCGTTGTTCCTGTTACCATACTGCTGTATTCAAATCCACTCTTTTGATTGGTAGTATTCAAGCTCGTTATAACTCTACTCTCAATCAGTTCATCGATGATTTCAGGGTATATTGTTCGTAGATTGTATCCGCTTCCTGTACCATTTATAAACCTATCGCTCAATATTGTGGATAGTGTATATGGATGAGAGGAGGTCACATCAATCATCCAGAGAGGTTGCCCATCACTGAGTAAAAATGGACGGAGCTTGCTGTTCAAATTTGCCAGTCTTGAATGAATCCTATGGTTCTTTGGAGATACTGAACGCCATGGTTTTAACTCTTGAATCTTGTCAACCTCATATAACCAACGTCCGATCAAATTGAAGACCATCGTTCGTCTATACCTATTATTCTCTGCTCGCGACAAAAGAATATTCCCAAACTGCTTTATATAATCATAAACTGAGGGGACGAAAGTAAACTTGTGATGCTCGAACTGATCTAACAGGAACTGATAATCAATATCAACAAAGTATTCCTCAGGTTCCTCTTTAGTATGCCTTGTAATTTTCTCCCGGAATTTCCGAGGCAGTGATTTATAAATTATCACTCCTGTGTTGTATTTCTCTGTCAGTCGATATCCTTTACAAAACCCCTTTTCTCCTTCACCCTGGGGACTCTGCCATGAATTGTTCGATTCAATAATCGGATCTGCTGGATTCATGAGCAGGTCAAGGATATCTTTGTACGCCTCTCTTCCTATCACGTTTCTCATGTAAACAGAAGAGACATTTCTGAAACCGTTGTTATCATCATATAGCTCATAATTATCATTAGTGGAAACTATACGGGACAGAAAGAAGTAAATTCTGCTTTTTGTGTTCTCTTTAAGGGTTCTCGATAAATCTAATTGATTAACAAGTTCCTTAACATTAACACTGGCAGGTACCTGAATACTCATGATCAGTAACGGATTTGATAAAGTGATTATCAAACCTTCGATCATGAAGCTCGGTGGTTATCTGTTGAGATTCCTGGTTAAGGGAATAAACGAAATTATTCTCCATTTGAAGCAAATGAAAGACCCCAATCAAATCGGTGCTCGCAACTTCACTTCATTGAAAGGGGTCAAATACCTTATGTGGGAAACGTTGCGAGCCACAGTATGATAAAGAGTACATAAAAAAATTGGATTTGTCAACCACACAGCTCCACTTTTCTCTATTTCAAGAGAATTTCACACCCATACCCAGAGACAATTAAACATACAAAATTTACCAATTACCTCCTGCGGTGCCCTTTAACTTCCCATGTTTCCGAGAGAAGTTAACTCAGGTACCCCCGATATTGTAAAACTGATAGATTTTACCAATTACCTCCTCAGGTACCCCTAACCTCCCATATTTTCGAGAGAAGTTAAACAGGTAATGTTGCCATAAAATGACCAACATTACGTGTTTTTTCCTAAATATTCATAATACCGAGGATCGAGAAGAAAAATTATTCTTTAGTGATCATTCATTCTTATTTATCTGTTTATCTGTTTGTTATAACCGTTTCTTTCATGATATCATGATGATTCACACGAACAAAAATGAAAAATGTTGGTCTTTTTCTTTGCACAACCCAAATATTATGTTTTACTTTGAATTGTCAAATCTTATGAAAACATGGAAGAATTGAGTTTAATACTAGCAGGATCAGGAGTAATTCACGGAATAATTCTCCTACTCTTTCAACCAACTGAAGAAAAAATGAACGAAACCGTACAGAAGGAGTATGACACCTTCATGAAACTTCGGGAAGGTAAATCAACTTCACAAAGAACTAAGGAAATTATTCAGTTCATTTCTGATGACAAATTTGATGAAGGACTATATAAGGAATCTTCTAACTGGACATTCTTGTTAACATTAAAAAGTCTGAAAGAAGAGTTTGTCTCGTTCTACTTCATGAAATTAAAGGATCTGGAGAATGGCGATCTTGATATCGATAGTATCGCAGATTTGGACTCACGTATTAGTGAATATGTTATCCAACTGATGAGGTTGCGACTGGTCGTTCAACCTGATGTTAAGATTTCAAAGAACAAACATCCCAGGTCAGGCCATAACTACCTAGCAATTAAAGCCTACTGGATTGACGATAGTGGAAAGAAAGTACGGAAGTTTACTAAGTCTATCGGAAGATCAGAGAATTATCAAGGGATTAAGGATCAGCAGGCGTTAGCGGATGGAATAAAGCTGGTTCAACCAGTTCTCTTTGAAAATTATAAAGAACTCTATAAGGACTAAAAAATTTATCTTGTTGGTTGGTCTCTCGTATTGCCCAACTTCTAAGCAAAAACTCTCTATCAACTGAAGAAATAAGAAACTTCAGGTTATCGCATGCTCTGAAATTTGACTGAACGGGATCCAGTTCAACAGAAAGTAGGAAAAGTTCTTTGACGTACTGAAATAATAGTAGAACCTATAAACCGATAGGTTGGATTATCTAAAACAACACCTGTCGACTCAATATCAACCCTTAACGGTCATTACACATGACTGAATGTAATAGTATTTTTTTATCAAATTGGTAAGTCTTTTTTACTGTACAACAATATTCTTTTAAATCATAATATCATGAAAATTATAACCACAAATATTCCGGATCTCAAGGAGAATAAGGAATTCAGAAACTTTTATGAGTCACAATCAAACGAACAACTCATTGAGAGTATTAAAGTCGATACACAACAGTATCCCATTCAGGTAACCGAGGACCTTGTAATCATCGATGGTTATCGGAGAGTCGACGCAATTAAGGCGGCAGGAGGAACAACCGTGCTCGCTATTGTAAAGCCAGGCACTCCGGATATTCACAATCGGATTGTTCTGAATACGCTTCGGGTAAAAACGACAAGGGATCATGTTCGTGAAATGCGTAAAGTATTTAGGAAGTACCCAAAACGACAAGGCAAGCGCAACAATGGAAATGAACCATACGACAGACCCAAGTTGGTTTCTGGTGCCTTTGATGGGAAATGGAAAAACGATGTGATTCAGAACAAGCTCGAATACATCCTCAATAATGATCTCGAAGGAGATATCCTATCCAAAGGTATCGTCGAGAATAACTGGAAAGTGGACACTTGTCATGAATTCCTGAAGAACAAAATGGAAATTGACACCAAGAAGGGTTACGGATTCACAAAAGACCTAATGGCTGGGAAGTATTCGGTAGCCGAAGTGAATAAGTTCATCACACAGCGACAGGCCCTTGACAATAAGCATAAGCACACTTTCATCATCCCCGAGAAAGCCAATTCTTACAATATGGATTGTGTCAAACTTGCCGAGTTACTGAAATTCCGGAAGAAGGTCGATATAACCGTTACTTCAATCCCTTACTGGGATCTGCGCAACTACAAGGTAGGAGCAAAACGACAACTCGGTCAGGAAGAAACAAAGGAGGAATTTGGTCAGAATATCGCTAACATCTTCAATGAGATAATGCCGATTCACAAAGATTCTGGCAATGTTATCATAAACGTAGGTGAGACCTACAAAAATGGTGTTGGCCAGGGGATCCCTTTCCTTGTCAAGGAATACATAGAACGAGAAACACCTCTAATCTATAAAGATGTCCTTATCTGGTCTAAGAAAAACCCTCGTCCCCAGGGAGAGAAAGTTCAAAGACCCGTTAACTCAATCGAATATTTGTTCTGGTTCGTAATCGATCCTACGAAAGCAAAATATAAGATGTTAACCTTTCCAGTTGAAGGGAAAGAACCTAAAGTATCGGGAGGTGCACGTGATGTGGCAAGTGACGGTAGTCAATCAAAAAAGAGGAAATCAATTTCCAAGAATTATGGGAAGATCAAATCTCATCTGAAAGAACAGGAGATCGAAAATATCATCATATCCTCCGTTGGAAAGAATCATGACATTTTCAGAATCAGTTCGGTTGGACATCCTGCACCGATGAGTCCGATGCTACCTGTTACGCCTATTCTGATGTTATCAGACGAAGGAGACATTGTATGTGACCCATTTGGGGGTTCAAATGTCGTGGGAAAGGTTGCCCTGGAACTGAACCGCAGATACCTCTCCACTGAGATCTCAAAGGAATACTTTGACATCGGCTGTGAGATGCTCAACAAAGGAGCAGATAACTTCGACAGGGAGGAACTGGACTCTATTAACTCCATGATCTATCCGGACCAGGATGAATCAATTCAAATAGCTGCATAAATACTTAATTATCTAATTTTCAAATACTATGGAACAGAATAATAGCAAACCCAACCTGTTGGGAATAAGTCAAAACGAGGCTCTCGAAAAAGGAAAGCTGAATCGGGAGCGATTGAACCAATTAGTTAAAAGAATTCCACAAATCAAAGAAGGCGACACGTATCGCCATACCTACTTCTTCTCTCCACCTGGACTCGGAAAAACCTTTGCTGTCAAAAATCACCTTGATTCTACTCAGACTGAATATATTCGGGTGTCAGGGAATGTCTCCATGTTTGCTTTTGGAATCCAGCTGGCGGTTATCAACTACATGAATCCACAGCAAGAGACCATCGTCATATTTGTAGACGACTGTGATGAAATTTTCAAGTCTGAAATGAACTGTAATACCATGAAGAATGTCCTGGATGGAGATAAGATCTTCACATATGAGAAGTCTCTTACCAGCCAATGGAACAATCTCTCAGAGGTTCAACAGGAAGCCATCAAGCACTTTCAAGGAGAAAGCAAAATGGGATTCTCTGTGCCCACAGATAACATGGTGTTTGTATTCACCTCAAATTTCAAACTGCCGGTCGACGATGATGTTCGAGCTGCCAGAGAAAAGGGGCAAAGCAAATCTGTAATACTGGCACATAAGAATGCCATCAGATCAAGATGTCGAGTGGCAGACTTTGATTTAACCTGGCAGGAGCACTGGGGATGGATCGCAGACGTATTACTCAATACTGATTGCCTCAATCAATGGAATGTTTCCAAAGAAGAGAAGTCAATTATCCTTGATTTCATATGGAACAACTGGGACAAACTTACCGAACGATCTATTCGGCTTATCGAAAAGATGGCCGTTGATATGAGGGAGCAATCAGATTCATACAAAGCAGTCTGGGAAATCGATTATCTTAAAAATTAACACTATGGATATCCAAGCAATTCAAGAAGAGGTAACAAGTGTGGGCGAGGAAGTCTTTGCTCACAGAACCGACAAACAATTATGGCTGTATCAGGAACTATCCGAGAGATATCTCGCAGCCAAAAAAGGACAGCAACCTCCTGCCCTGAAGAAATACAATTCACCAACGAGCAGGAAATGCAAGTTGACTCCTGAACAGGTGAGAGAAATTAGGACGCAGTACGTTCCTCATGTATATGGAAAGAAGAGACTTGCTGCTGAATTTGGTGTTTCTCCGTCAGTTATATTAAGGATTATTAGGGGGGAAGCGTGGAAGATCCCTGATGACTGATCTGTTGTTTCTACTTTATCTTTACTCATAATGCCCGTTGAATCAACAACGGGCATTATGTTTTAAGGGGGATTATAAGACACTTTTTGTCGTGCCGGGCCTTCATTCATCTTACAACGTCGCATTAAGAAAAAACTTGCTTGCGGTGTTATAACATTGAATTTCAATAGATTTTGTGCTACAAAGAATAACTCGAAGGAATTGACCTTTGCATGAAATAACCAATACTTTTTTAATGCTGAGATTCTGTAATACAATACAAGGGAATATTTATGGTATATGAAAAAACGTGTAAAACATATCTCTATCCGGCTTACAAGCAAGCAATATCAACGATTGATGGAGGTGCTTTCCAAAGAAGGTATGACGAAGTCCCAATTGGTCCGTTTGGCCCTGGCCGATTACATGGCAGCATTTTAACAAATGCGGATCCCTGGATCCCAAATCCAATCTGCGCTGACCAAATCCACATGAAAAGAAGATATTGAAGAGCAGTTTGATATATGGATGCGCATGTCACATAATCTATTGAATATTAGCCATTTTACTATTTCAATCCTGCTGCAAATCTCGTTCATTAGCGGTATATTAGCATATAACAACTACATCAATCATGAAAAAAGTAGCGCTCTATTTCCGTGTAAGTAGTCATTCTCAGACCATAGATAACCAAAGAATCCGGCTCATTGAATATGCAAACTCAAAGAACTATTCATATGATATATTTGAGGAAATTGAATCTACACGAAAAACACGCCCTGTAAAACAGGCACTTTTAGCAGATCTTCGAAAACAATTATATGATGCTGTCATAGTGTACAAACTCGACAGATGGGCAAGATCAAGCACCGAATTAATCCTGGATACTAAAGATATATTAGATAAAGGGGTCGGCTTCATTTCTGTTTCTGACAATCTTGATTTTTCAACGGCGGCAGGAAAGCTGCATTTCCAAATCCTGTCTGCTTTTGCTGAATTTGAAAGGGAATTGATTCGTGAGAGAACAATTGAAGGTCTGCGACGAGCAAAATCTCAAGGAAAATCACCAGGCAGGCCCAAGGGGAGTAAAGACTCCAAAAAGAGACGGACATCCGGCTATATCCTTAGGGAAGCCAAGAAAAAGCAAATGGCTGATTCCAAAAATGGAATACACAAGTCAATAGAATCCTATCTCGATAAAAATTAGTCCCCCAAATAATTCAAGGGTCATTTTTGAGTCTAAAACCCCGTGATCCCCCCCTGTAAATCCTACCCCAAATAAACGACCGTTTTTTTACCATAATCAAACTTGAAACAAAAGTGAAAAGTGAGCTTGAACAAAAGTTAAAGAACAAAGGGTATTCATATAGTTTGAATCCTGACGGATATTACATTATATCTCCTCTCAATCGTATCAACCTTCCAATAATTGCTCAGGTAGTTGAATCAATACCAATAAATCAAACTATTCATGGTTCCCAAAACGGACATGAGCCTGATGCTATTGGTTTTTTTCGATTCAAGCTAGCTATAAATCCCCAACCTGATATGGTCATATTTGTATTTCAAAATTTGAGAAACGGCAGTTCAGTTTACATGATAATCCCAGCAGAAATCCTTCGAAAACGATTAATGAAGAACAAAATTCGGTCAATGAGTGAAGAGTATTTCGAACTAAGACTATGGTTAATGGATGATAAATTATATGACACTTCCGATTTCGGTCTTGAAGCTGAATGGTTTTATCTCAGCGATAGAAAAGGAGGCAGGATGATCGAGCCTACCATTTGGAACTATACGAGTTTTTTGAACAACTGGATCCTGGATTCACTTTAACAAGTCAATGTGCACAAAGGGATGTGATTGCTACAAATCTTTAGATATCTTCACATTAGTTGTGTCCGAAATCTGAATTTTTTTTTGGATCTTTCTCCCAGGACGGATTCAAACTCAAATTGCACAAGTGGTGCAATTTGAGTTTACTAAAGCATCCATCACCCCCGGGGTAGTGCCCAAGCACCCAGGATCTCCTCGGGTACATCGCGGTACCCCACCCCATATACCCCCTATACCTTGACCAATATCGTAGGTGAAAGGCGAACAAAAAACTGGGCCCAGATTTTCATCCAAAAAGGGTCGAAATCAGAAAAAATATTATTTTCATTTTTTCATCTAAAAGCGGAACACTTCTGAAATTAACCCAACTTGGATTTGTGGTAATTATTTTCACCATTCTAATATTGATAGATTTCGAAATCCATCATTGGGGTTAGCCAATTCAGATGTGAATTAAAGTGAAAGCTTTAGAGACTTATATATAACCGTAGCTTGAAGTAGGTTAGGATTTATATCTAGCTCCTCCTAACCTGAAGCTTTCCCAAACTCTGCGGCCAAAGTGAACCTGAATGTATTGAATAGAGGTGAGTCTTGTTTGTTGGAGGGAAGAAGGTAAGAAATATCAAAACTCAGGAATCTGACTTTGATTCCAGCTCCATCTTCAACTGTAAATTTACCAGCTTCCAATATCCCACCATTAGCCGCTCATTTGCAGTTTGTTTTTTAATTACTCATTTATTCCTACCATGATTCACTATTACGCATAAGTAGCCTTAGAAACTCAGACCAATGCCAATAGTCAGCATATTGATTTCCTTCTCAACATCAGAAGGAAACTCTGGTGTACTTGGATCAACAACAGTAAATTCATGTTTACCTAATCCCAAATAATTAACTTGGAATGATACTCTATCTTTGTAAATAATAGCAGCTCCTACCATGAATCCAAGGTTATTAGACCAGTCCGCTTCCAATGTACGATCACCCATAACGAAATCAGACATTTTGAAGAAATTAAAGGTTGCACCAGCATTACCATATAATGCAATATTGTCATTCACCGAATATTTGTAAAAACCTCCCAATGAAAGAGGGATATTATAAAACGCCTCAAATTTATAATCATCAATTCCAAAGAGCGAAAAGAATTTTTCCATTTCATCCTTATACGCTTTATTTATTCCGTTGTACGTGAAATCCAAACCTGCATAGACTCCTAAACCACTTGTTGTTATTTGATAGTTGTACTGAAATCCAATATTTAATCCTGCCACAGCAGTTCCATACACAACGTCATCGCTGTCGATACTAACAGCACCATAACTAATGTCACTTACCGGAATTGCAGTTCCAACATGAATGTCAAAACTTCCTTGAGCAAATAAATTACTGAATAGTGCCAGAGATATTATAACTGACAAAATTGTATTTCTAACGATTCTCATAATTGTGGGGTTAGTATGATCTCAAGTTACTACTTATACTTGTTTAGGGCAATCAACATCTGCAAAAAGAGTCATAGCAAATGGAGTTTACCTAGTGTTATGCCCTGATTGTCCATTTAATTTCTTTTCCTCATCACTTTAATATATTATTCAGAATTCCGTTTCAGCAACGTATTCATTTCTTCTGTAATTGCTGTAATTGAGAATCCCATTATTTCTATCAAATCATCCGAATGAGTCTTAATATCGTAAACATCGTCAATTGATTCGTAGCTAATGTGAATTGAGTTATTATACAGCAGTTTATATTCCAAGGTATCTGAATACTCATTGTCTCTAATAATAAGCTTGTCATCACGCTTAAATTCGTATATTATCCCTGATTCTACATCTGGATCAGTATGACTGGTGAGTTCCCAGTTTCCAATTAAATTCACTCCCTGAACCGAAGTTTTGTCGCAGCTAATTGACAGGCAAATTATCAGGATAACGAAGATTGATTTCATCTATTTCTCAATTTGGGCATAACGGTCTGGATATACTAACGTTTGCCAATGGCGAGCTTTTTGTTTCAAAAAGCATGACAAGGCAAATGGAGTATATCTATTGTTAGGGCCAGTTAATATTTTACAAATCTTGCATATCGTGTTTCGTCATTGAGCAGTTTTACAACTACAACATAAATTCCTGGATTTAGAGATCTTATATCAAGTTCAGAGGATTGGTCTACTAACTGAAATTTCTCAAGGACAGTTTTTCCTTCAATATCTATAATTCTAATCTGGTTTAGTGGAGTACTATGTCCAATTTTCAGTACGGAACAAGCGGGATTGGGATAGATATCAATTTCCTTTGAAAGGAAATCCTCACGGTTGGAGGCAGCAAATACACCAACATGTATATCATCAATCATCCAACCGTCCTTATTGGTTTCTAGACTATCAGAAACAAAATTAAATCGGACCATAATACTATCTGGATAAATTGGTTCTTCGTTACTCTTTTTTACTGAAGAATACCAAAACCAATAGTAATTTTCACGAGCCCAACCATCTGAATTCCCGTTAATTATCGGAGCAGGATCACTCACGCCATAGCCAGTCTCTACATTATACCTTTGATGATTAATTCCCTCAAAATTCAAATCAAACTCTGGACCGATAAACCAGTTCAGTCCTCCATCATACGAGAAATCAACATAGGCACTGTCAGAAATCGTATCCATTTCAAAATAATGATAGAATTCTAAGTGTAATTGGTTGTACCAATAATAATCTTGCTTATAAATTGTAAAGCTAAATGAAGATCTATTATTGGCAGGGTATGAATTAATTGTGTCAGTGACGATAGCCTTATTCCCAGATCGACTTTGAAGGAAAACTTCCTTTTCAGGGCTCCCAATTTGCCAAATATTCTGAGCGCTATCTGAGAATTCAAGGGTGACGTTTTTCTCAAAATCAATAGAGACTATATCGTAGAATTGAGAGAAGGCCAACGGCCAAGTAAGAAAGTAAATAAATGAGAATAATGCTAGTTTAGTTTTCATCTTAATTTAATTGGCCCTAACGGTTAGTGCAAATTGCGTTTGGTTTACAGGCGCAAACTGATTTTTAGGAGGCTGTAAGCCGACTGCGCCTGGCGTGGCTTTTGCCCTGTACTATTCATGTTATTATATTCTTCTCTTCATCCCGCAAAAGCCATGCAAAACCAAATGTGATTTGCATAGTGTTACCGACTGTAGCATTCAAACATTTTTTTCAATATTTGCTTTACATATTCTTGCGATAGCTTCCCACTTCTCCATTCCTGCCTTGCAGCCAGCCATTGCCAGGAATGCTACGATTAGTTTGGTTAAATCAGCAGGCATCTCTTTGACAGTCATCTTCGGTTATCAGGATCAATCCCTTTTTTTTTCGCTATTGTCGGTAACGGTTCGGGTAAACGTACTGTTTGCTAATGGCACTATTTTTTGCTCTTACTGATACTTGGTCTTCATCGTTTGGATTTATCTGCAAAAAGAGTGACATAGCAAATGGAGTTTACCTAGTGTTAGCAACTGGCAATCATTTTTTTATTTCAAATTACTAAAAATCATAATGTAAAATGAAACAGCAAATAGGATAAGGTATAACAAGACATAAAGGATTGAATGAATATGTTGAAAATTGGCTGATAGTAACAAAATATCCCTTTTCATCTTGTGGTTAACACGAAACCTTTTCGTCCATATCATACTGCCTGCAACTAATACAAATCCTATTACTCCAATTCCCCAATCGGATCTAATTCCTTTTTTATATTCATGAAGATACTGCCAATATTCTGTCTGGCTTAGAATAAGCAGGTAAATGAAAAGGGATAGTGAGAATAGACAAAAAAAGGATAGTGCATCCACAGCTTCAGCTACCCATTTATTAGGCTTTCTGTAAATACCTTTGACAAGGATATAATGCAGTGTTAGAATTTTACTCATTCTTCTTTCACTTGCTTGTTGCTAACGGTTTGGGTAAACAAACTGTTTGCTAATGGCGCTACTTTTTGCTTGTACGGATACCTGGTCTGTATCGTTTGGTTTGATCTGCAAAAAGAGTGACATAGCAAATGGAGTTTACCTAGTGTTATGCCCTTGTTGACCTTTTCATTCGTAGACATTTGTCTTTGGTTATAGTTGGTTATTCTTATTCGTAAATTCGTGTAAGTATAGTGCTTCTTATTTCAGGAATATCAAAGATTGTGAATCCGACAATTTCTATGGTATCGATTGAATTAGTGATAATATCATATTTATCGTTTCTTTTTCCATAGTCGATTTGAATGGTATTATTGCGGAAAAACTTGTAATTATATAAAGAAGGTTTGTCCTCAAATTTATCATGAATTAAAAGTTTGTCTTCATTATTGAATTCAAAAATGAAGCAAGAATCACACCCCCCTAAGACAAGCCATTTACCAATTATGTCAACCTCCCCATCAAGTTCGGGTTCACAACTTATTGCAAATCCAATTAGAACTATGAATGATAATAGATATCTCATAACATAACAATTTATTTTTTTCCTCAACTTGGGCATAACGGTTAGTGCAAATAGCGTTTGGTTTACAGGCGCAAACTGATTTTTTGGAGGCTGTAAGCCGACTGCGCCTGGCGTGGCTTTTGCCTTGTATTATTTATCTTAATCACAGTTATATTTCATCCCGCAAAAGCCATGCAAAACCAAATGTGATTTGCACTGTGTTACCGACTGTAGCATTCAAACTTTTTTGATATTATTTGCTCTGCATACTCTTGCGATAGCTTCCCGATTCTCCTCTCCTGCCCCGCAGCTAGCCATAGCCATGAATGCTACGTTTAGTTCGGTTGATTCAGCAGGTATCTCTTTAACATTCATCTTCGGTAACCAGGATTAATCCCTATTTTTTCGCTATTGTCGGTAACGGTTAGTGTAAATTATCGACAACTGGCACGATCTTTTGCTATTGTTTGGTTTTCTCATTCATGTTGTTGCCTGGTCTGCAAAAGGCGTGACAGGCGGTATGGAATTTACACAATGTTAGCAACCGTTTTCCTTTCCCTTTTCTATTTAAGTCTAATCTAATGCCCTATATAAGTTATTATACAAGCTTACATCTTCGTCAAAGTACACCCCTTTTAATTTCTTCAATGAAGACTTGAGTCGAGGGCTTAATAATGATGTAAGTATAAAGTCTTCACCATTTCGGAGGTAAATGTGAGCAAAATAATAGCTACCTATAGTCATGAATCTCATGTTGCTATTCTGGCTATGACTTGGTGTTTGGTGCAAGGTAATTTTCCTAATTTCTTTAGCAATGATGACGGTTTCTTCGGTTCTACTATTTATCACTAACTCATTCTCATCAATTAGTATTACCTGGCCTTGGTTTTCTTTCCAATATTCAATATGCAGGATTAAAGCCGGAATTAAATCTATTAAGAACAGAACTATGGCTATAATGATAGCAGTTCTATCAAATCGCACCCAGATAACAGCCATAAGAAACACAACAGCAAAAAACACAGATGAAGAAAGTGCATCAATATGATTTCTTATGCGGATTCTAAGTTCTATTCTATCTTCCATCGTGATTCCAAACAAATGGTTGCTAACGTATGTCTAACTAGTACTGTTGTATATTTCTATTGCATCGTACACTTTTTCAAAGTGCTGATACTTCAATATTTAATTTAGGTAATGGCGATTCGTGGTTCTATATTATTTGCAAAAAATATAACGCAACTACCATGCCCAATAATACTTAATACGGGAAAAGATTGAATTCGATACGAATTTTCTGACTTACTCAATAGAATGTTGGGGTTGATGGCGGTAGCAATGTAGCAAATAATTCAGAAGTTCAAGAGAATGGGCAAAGAAATTCATCTAAGGTTTTTTGAATATGATATCCAGAGGGCTTTTGATTTTCTCGAAGGCGTTTTTACTTATGTGGGTATAAATCTCTGTCGTTTCACTTGAATCATGGCCCAGGATCTCCTGGATGTATCTGATATCTAATCCATGTTCAAGTAGGTGTGTGGCAAATGAATGTCTGAGCATGTGTGGAGTTACTCTTTTCTCAATACCGGCCTTTGCCGCTGCTCTTTTTAAGATCTTGGCAATCGATGTCGCACTGTATTGTTTTCGATTAACACCTTCAAAAAGCCAGTAGTTGGGGTTGTATTCATCCAAATATTTTTTGAGTAATATAATCAGTAAATCAGAAAGGATTGTATTCCTGTCTTTCTTCCCCTTACTCCCCCGGATAAATATGACCTTTCGATCGTAAAAGACATCTTGCTTCCTTAAATTGATCAATTCTGACCTTCTTAGGCCTGCTGAATAAATTGTCGATATTATAGACTTATGCTTGAGATTATCGATACTCTTCAGGATGGCTTGCACTTCTTCTTCAGAAAGGACTTTAGGTAATTCTCTGGCCTTACGTGGTCTTTCTATGTTATAATATTGTTTCTCCAGTCCTAGTACTTTCTCATAGTAGAACTTGATTGAATTGATCCTTTGATTCTGTTGAGAGGGTGAAATACCTTTGGTACGAATCAATTTCAAAATATAGTCGTCGATTTCTTGAGTGGTAATAGAAGTAAGCTCCCTATCCCTAAATTCGGATATGAAAGCTTTCATATAAGTAACATAGGTCTTAATTGTATTGGGACTATATCTCTTTTGAATAAGCTTTTCTAAGTAGCCTTTGGGTAGATCTATTGAACTATCTGGATTACTCACCGCAACAGGCTTAGGGGTTGATTTGGTTCTTGAGGGGAGTACCTCATTATCAAGAGGGCCTTCATAAACTCCATCATCAAACGCCTGAAGGGCGGTGTAGTCAACACTAGCAAACAATTCAAGCGCATCAATCAACTTTGCCAGATCAAAATGTCGATGATATATGTACCAATAGCGGCTCTCCTTGTTCCATCTTCTTCCTGGAAGTGTTTTAATGATTGCAATAATATCCCTATTGTATTTGAAATGAAGTTTGACAACCAATTCATCGTTTAAATACCCGGGTATAAGTTCGAGGTGAACCTTTTCTTCTGAGTCCATTGAAATACGATTTAATCAGTAATAGACTTTAAGTATTTATGTGCTATGTCTGGATTTATCGATGACTTTCCCAACATGTTTTTCATATGCCCGGAAATTGGTAAGAGGAAAGTAACGAAGACCAAGGAAGGATAGTATGACGCAATGAACAGGGAATGGGTAGAAATAACGGAAGGGTTGACCGTCCTTCGCCAGATGAGATACTTTAATTAAATATCAAACATACCAATGGATCGATCTGGTGATTCGGAATTGTTATGTCGTAGTCAGAATGAAATCGAATATTCGTATAGATATTTGAAGGTAGGTTGCTGTTTATACCAACCTTGTCACCCAAAACCTGGCAAGAAACTGGCAAGAAACAAAAAACCACCTGCAAAATGAATTGTAAGTGGTTGATTATTAAGTGGGCCCAGCTGGGCTCGAACCAGCGACCCCCTGATTATGAGTCAGGTGCTCTAACCAGCTGAGCTATGGGCCCAAAAATGTTCCGGTCTGGTTATTATCCGGATTTGGGATTGCAATATTACACAATTTACAAATAACTGGCAATATGATTGCATGCCTCTTTTTCATTCGGGTGAACTCTTTGCACTCTTATTCACATCTTTCTCCCAATCGCTCAGTTTTTGTTCTAATTCCCTGACCAGATCCGGATTGGATTTAGCCAGGTTTTGAACCTCTTCAGGATCGTTCTTAAGATTGAACAGCTGTGGATCTTCCTCAGGTGCCAAGCTCACAAGTTTCCACTCCCCGCTTCGAACAGCTCGTTGTGAATTGTACTGCCAGAAGAGGTTACGCTTTGGGAGACTCTCTCCCTTTAAAAGAAGATCCTTTAAGCTGATGCCATCTATTCCTTCAGGAACAGTTCCTCCGGCCACATCGACCATGGTGGGGAAAAAATCCATGGACAGGATGGTTTCCTGACTTATCCGCTGAGGCTTGATGGTTTCAGGCCACCATGCAATAGCAGGAACGCGATGTCCGCCTTCCCATACGGTCCCTTTTGCATCCCGGAAAGGAGCATTGCTTCCCACATCCCGGGTGGCTCCATTATCGGAGCAGAACAGAACCAGGGTTTTTTGATCCAGATCCAGATCCTTGAGTGTTTGAATAATATTTCCTATTCCCTCATCCATCACCTCCACCATCTCCCGATGCAAGGCATGGTAATCGCCTTCAGATCCCCTGACAGGATAGTCCTTGCCCGGCTTCCCTCCTATCATGCGGTCTGCCTTGGAGGATCTGCCCTGGTAGGGGTAGTGGGGAGCTTCATGGGGTATATAGAGAAGGAACTTTTCATCTTTGTGCTTTGTAATAAAATTCACGGCATGCGAAGTGATGATGTCGGTGGTGTAGCCCTTTTCGGAGACCAGCTGATCTCCTGTCCACCAATCTTCGTAACCTGCCTGGTCCACATGCGAATGGTAATCCACATTGCCCGCCAGGAAACCCACATATTCATCAAATCCCTGGTATATAGGATTAAACCTGGGATCATAACCCAGATGCCACTTCCCAAACATGCCCGTGATATATCCTTCACTTTTTACGGTTTCAGCAAAAGTGCGCTCTTCCAAACCAAGACCTATTTTCCGCTTTGCAACGGTTACCACAAAGCTGATTCCTGTTCTTTGCTGGTATTTTCCCGTGAGTAAAGCGGCCCTGGTGGGGCTACATACGGTACCATTGGAATGAAAGTCTGTAAAACGGATTCCTTCAGCCGCCAAACGGTCCAGGTGTGGTGTTTTGATCTCGGGATTCCCGTAGCAAGTCAGATCCCCGTAACCCAGATCATCGGCCATGATTAGGATGATATTGGGCTTTTTTGCTTTTGGTTCTGGACTATCACATGACTGCAGGAATCCAGTTAATAGGAACCATCCCATCATCGCAAATGTAGAGAGGCGATTAAGTTTAATCATAGGTTTTTACCTTCAGGTGATAAGCCAGTCCCCACTCCACCCAGTCCGACCTCACTCCGGCCTTGGTTTTTACAGCCAGATGAAAATGGAGACGATCTGTCAATCGCACACGACCCCCTGCTCTGGCATACCAGATTCCCCTGTCAGGGGTGAATTTCAGAAAGTAGGTGCCAAAATTAAATATAAAGGTAATGCGACTTATGCCAAGTTGATAGCCCAGGTGAGTGCCTAAATACATTTTCTGATAAGCATGCACCTCCTGGGGAGGAATATTTCCGATCGCCAGGGCTGTGGACCCATCATAAAACCAATCAAGGCCCAGGGTAAGTGCCATTCGTGGATTGAACTTATAAGCATAATCCACTGTTAATGAAGTGCTGTAATAGCGATTGGGTGTAGTCTGAGTGGCTATGGGAATCTCCTCCATCGTTCCAACAGCCCCCATAAATTGCACTTCACTGTGGCTAAAAAATTCCGGAGGATCGGTGTGTATGCGTTCTACAGGTTCCGTTAGCAAATACTTCAATCCCATGCTCCAACCCCACGTATTGACTCCCTTTTGAGGCACATGTATACGTCCGTTTGAGTGGTGGGTGAGGCCATACCCGAGGTTGATTCCAAGCCTTTGGGTGAGCTCCACATCCATATTCAATTTGAAACCAAAAAAAAGGTTCCAGTGTGAGGCCAATACATCGTTGTAGGGATTGTCAACAGGATCGGCAATAAGGGGGGTATAACTCATTCCCACAGAAAGATCGGTGCCGAAGGTAAAGCGGTTCACACTAAAAATGCTTGCATTGTAAAAACCGAACAAAGCGAAGGGATTTCCCACCACGGTATCCTCCCTGTTCATCACCAGATCGGCATAATAGATTCCCAACCCATATTTGGGATACCTGGCTTCCTGTTGCCACATTTTCCTTCCGGTGGTCTGAAATCCTAACCTGGCCTCGAGCCCCCAGTATCCTGCATCAAACTGTTCTTGCAAATATTCAGTTCTGCTCCAGAACGATCCCACATGATATTGCATTTGAACATAAGGTTGACTCCTGTTTGAACCGGGAGATTCTTCCTGGGAAAAGCTGCTGAGACAGCCAGCCAGAAGTATCAGGATGACAACCTTAATCCTCATCTCTTATCATTTAAAAAAAGAGAGGCTATCCCCTCTTCGGAGGCCTTACATATTCCTTTCTCAGTGATCAATCCGGTGACCAGCCTGCCAGGTGTGATATCAAATCCGGGGTTGTTCACAGCAGTGGTTTCGGGCAGTATTCTCACATTTATAAGCGATTGGCTTTCTGAATCCCATCCATCAATAGTTGAGATTTCGGATCTGTCCCGGTATTCAATCTCCATCTCTGCTCCCTCAGTCATATCAAAATCTATGGTGGAAGAAGGCAGTGCCACGTAAAATGGAATTTGATTGTCATAAGACGCAAGGGCCTTGAGGTAGGTTCCTATCTTATTGGCCACATCACCGTTTCGAGTGGTGCGATCGCTCCCTACAATCACCAGGTCCACCTCACCATTTTGCATCAGGTGCCCTCCGGCGTTGTCAACTATCACAGAATGATCAACTCCGTGGGCTCCCAGCTCATAGGCAGTAAGCCTGGCTCCCTGGTTCCTGGGCCTGGTTTCATCCACCCACACATGTAGTGGAATTCCCTGGTCGTGAGCTAGATATATAGGGGCCGTTGCGGTCCCATAGTCCACGCATGCCAGCCATCCGGCATTGCAATGGGTTAGTATATTCACCGGCTTCCCGGTCTTCTTATAAATCTTCTGAATAATCGAAATACCGTGCTCCCCGATTCTTTTGCAACGATTCACCTCATCTTCGGCAAAACGGACCGCCAGATGAAACAAACGGTCAATCATTCCCTCCCTGGATCCGGCACAATTTACCTCGTTGAGCGCCAGGTCCAAGGCATATTTCAGGTTCACAGCCGTGGGTCTGGCTGAAACCAGCATTACACCTGCTTTTTTCACCTCCTCACACCAATCATTTCGACTGCTGTGAAATGCGGCAAGGTAGAGTCCATAGGCTGCTGTCACTCCAATAAGGGGAGCGCCCCTTACCACCATCTCCCTGATGGCATGGAAAGCATCCTCAGCTGAACGGAGCTCCATCACTCTGAACTCGAAAGGCAAATACCGCTGGTCTATCACCTTGATGATCCCGGGATCGCTCTCCATCCATATGGCTCTGAAATGAGTTTCTCCGATGCGCATGGCACTTAGGTTTTTATTCTATCTTTAACTTTTTGCGAATATACTAAATGCATGGCAAAACCACCGAACATCAAGAACATCCTGTTTGACCTGGGTGGAGTTCTCCTGGATATAAATGTACAGGCCACACTCAAAAAGTTTTATGAGCTTGGATTCCCGGCGGAGTTGATGCAGTACCCCCATAGCATGAATACCGACCTTTTTTTCAAGTATGAAACCGGAAAAATGAAGGTGGAGCAATTTAGAGAGGAAATCCGAAAAGTTTCCGGTGTAGATGTAAGTGATGAAGTCTTTGATGAAGCCTGGAATTCAATGTTGGTGAGAATCCCCCTGGAACGAACCAAGCTTTTGAAAGCACTTACAAAACGGTATGCCCTCTATATGCTTAGCAATACTTCTGATTTGCATGCCCCGGTATTTGAAAAGATGTTTGAAGAAACTGCCGGGATGAAAATGCAAAATCTCTTTACTAAAATATACTATTCCTACGAGATCGGATACCTCAAGCCTGACCTGGAAGCGTGGGAATATGTGATCAACGATGCCGGAATCAAGCCTGAAGAGACACTGTTTCTTGATGATAACATACAGAATATCAAAGCTTCACAGGAACTGGGATTCCAGGCCATCCACATCCACGAAAGAACAAATCTTATGGATCTGGGATTTGACCTGTAGAACCCCAGTTGATCTTCACCTTTTTTAGAGATCTGCAAAAACCGAGTCTCCGGACTTCAGGCGAACCCGGGCATCACACAGCAAAAGATCCATATCTTCTCCTTTCAGATTCTCGACAGTAACCTTCGACTTTTCAATGTTCACCTTCAGGGTACGACCCCTGTAGAGGATTTTAAAGGATAAGCCCTTCCAGTTTTTCGGAAGCCTGGGTTCGAAGCTGAGCTCCTCTTCCCTGATCTTCATCCCTCCAAATCCATACACAACCGACATCCACGTTCCTCCCATGCTGGTGATATGCAATCCCTCATCCACCTCATTGTTGTAATCATCCAGGTCGAGACGCGAGGTACGCAGATACATCTCGTAGGCTTTTTCCGGCATCCTGATCCTGGAGGCCAGAATGGAGTGAACACAGGGTGAAAGGGATGATTCATGCACAGTGCGCGGTTCGTAAAAATCAAAATTCCGTTTAATGGTATCAAAGTCATACTCTTCCTCAAAGGTGTAGATCCCTTGCAACACATCGGCCTGCTTGATAAAACAGGACCTGAGGATGCGGTCCCACGACCAGTGCTGGTTAATGGGTCGCTCAGCGGGATCAAGATCTTCAGCTAAAAGCTGCTCCTTATCCATGAAACCATCCTGCTGCAGAAAGACATCCTGTTCGGTGAGGTAAGGAAAATGAAGTTGGTCGATGATATTTTTCCAGGTTTCTGTCTCTTCCTCCGACCTGAACCCGGTTTTCCTGACAATTTTATCCAGAGATTTTGGGTGGGACTCTCGCACAATTTGTATGGCCTCCAGGGTGTAGGTTAGGGTCCAGCTGGCCATCTTGTTGGTGTACCAGTTGTTATTCACATTGTTCTCATACTCATTGGGTCCGGTTACCCCCAGCATCACATACTTTCCTTTTTCCTCCGACCAGGTGATACGCTGTTGCCAGAATCGGGATATCCCCAAGAGAACCTCCAGCCCATACTCAGCCAGGTAATCCTTATTGCCCGTATACCTGATGTAGTTATAGATGGCAAAAGCGATGGCTCCGTTTCTGTGAATCTCTTCGAAGGTGATCTCCCATTCGTTGTGGCACTCCTCCCCGTTCATGGTCACCATAGGATAGAGGGCTGCTCCCCCACTAAAACCCAGCTTTTCACCGTTCTCAATGGCCCTTTCGAGATGCTTATACCTGTAGATCAGCAGGTTTTTGGATACATCTGGCGTGGCGGTACTCAGGTAGAACGGGATCATATAGGCCTCGGTGTCCCAATAGGTGCTTCCTCCGTATTTCTCCCCTGTAAAACCCTTGGGACCAATATTCAATCGATCGTCCTTCCCGGTATAAGTCTGGTTTAGCTGGAAAATATTAAAACGTATGGCCTGTTGTGCCGCCAAGTCTCCTTCAATGATAATATCGGAGTGTGCCCAGTTGCTTTCCCATGCTTCGGAGTGTTCCTTAAAGAGCAGATCAAAACCGGTCTCCATGGCACTCCTGAGCAATTTCTTTCCCTCTTTTGCCATTCCCGAAGGATGGTGGTTCATGGAGCTCAATACCGAGGCATACTTATAAAATTTTACCTCATTCCCGGGCTCCAGCCTGCACTGGATTCGATTGGCCACATAGTCGGACCTTTCAATTACCTCAGCTCCCACATCTACTTTCTCCTGACTCAATTGCAATTCATATCCCATGGTCATGCAGGACACGAAACCACTTTTACGGGTCTTTGCCATCAAATATCCACCTCCTTCAGAGGCTTCTGCTTTCTCCATCTCCCAAAACTTCTCATCGTAGTTGGAATCTCTGTTTACCACATTTCCATCTATGTATGGGATGAAGGAAAGCGTTCCTGAATAATCCCACGACTTGACCTCGTACCGAATCGCCCCGATCTCATCCCGCTTCATGCTCAGAAAACGACGAACAGAAAAATTCAGAATTTTTCCCTTTTCAACCAAGGTGAAAGATCTATCCAGGTATCCCTGCCTCATGTTTAGCTCCCGCCTGAACTCTTTTAGTTCACAGTTATGCAGGTCCAGTATTTTGCCATCGATCTCCACATCTATTCCGATCCAGTTGGGAGCATTTAGCACCTTGGCAAAGTACTCGGGGTAGCCATTCTTCCACCATCCAACCCTGGTTTTGTCGGGATAGTAGACCCCGGCCAGGTAGGTTCCCTGTAAGGTGGGACCTGAATAGTGCTCTTCAAAGTTGGCTCTCTGGCCCATTCTTCCGTTGCCCAGACTGAATATGCTTTCGGATGCCTCCTGCATCCCAGGATCGAATCCCTCCTCAATAATACTCCATGGATCCGCTTTATAGTAGCCTTTCATCTTTTTTCTATTATGCTATTTCTTGTATACATCCTTTACAAATATCACCAGCACGGCAGCTACCATCATAGAGATGCCTCCGGTAAGCAGCGCAAAAACTGAGTTTCCGTCAAATAGGGTTTTCACCATAAATCCCAGGATGGTGGCTGCCAGTATCTGGGGGATTACGATGAAAAAGTTAAAGATTCCCATGTAGACACCCATTTTATGCTGGGGCAAAGATCCGGTGAGGATGGCATAGGGCATGGCCAGGATGCTGGCCCAGGCCAGTCCGATTCCCACCATGGAAAAGATCATATGTTGTGGATTGTTCAGAAATAATATGGAGGCCAGACCCAGTCCCCCGATGACCAGTGCAATGGAATGGGTAATTTTCCGGTTGGTAAGCTTTGCCAGCCAGGGTAGCACCACCAGTCCGAATGCCGCAGCGAAGAGGTTATACCAGCCGAACATTCCACTCACCAGGTTGGCTCCCTCGTTGTAGGCTGCAGTGGTGGTATCAGATGTTCCATACATATGATGGGTGACAGCAGGAGTGGTATAGATCCACATGCTGAAGAGGGCAAACCAGGAGAAAAACTGTACAATGGCCAGTTGCTTCATGGTAACTGGCATGCGATAAAGATCGGTCACAATGCTTACCAGTCCGTTTTTCTCTTTCCGGTTTTGGATCAGAGCGGCAGTAAGCAGTTGAAGGATTCCGAACAGGGCCAGGCCACCGGCCAGGATATAAAGCTCTTTCTCTAGCTTAAAGTGATACACCGGCCAGGCAAATGAGCCTCCAATCAATGTCCAGAGGACTCCCCTTCTCCAATATTTTTGAAGGGGTTCCACCGTTTCTTCCTCCGATTGGCTAGCTTCCCCCTCTTCTTCGGCAAAACTTTTAAGTTCATCGGGAGAATACTCTTTGGTTCTCAGCACAGTCCACAACACAGCCAGCATAAAAACGCCTCCACCCAGGTAGAATGACAACCTGACGGTCTGCGGAATCTCTCCTTCGGGTGCGGTATTTGAGATATGAAACCATTCGGAGAGCATGTAAGGGAGCCAGGAGGCCACAAAAGCACCGATCCCAATAAAGAAGCTCTGCATGGTAAATCCTTTGGTCCGTTGTTCATCGGGCAGCATATCACCCACAAAAGCGCGAAAAGGTTCCATGGTAATGTTGATGGAGGCATCCATGATCCAGAGCATACCTACCGCAATCCATAGGCTTGGAGAATTGGGCATCAGGATCAGGGCAACAGAGGCCAGAATGGCTCCCACCAGGAAAAAGGGTCGCCTGCGTCCCAACCTTCCCCAGGTTTTGTCACTCATATAGCCAATGATGGGCTGAATGATCAATCCGGTTACCGGAGCAGCAATCCAGAGAATGGGGATCTGATCAATTTCAGCGCCAAGGGTCTGGAAAATCCGGCTTACGTTCCCGTTTTGTAAGGCAAATCCGAACTGGATTCCCAGGAACCCGAAACTCATGTTCCAGATTTGCCAGAAACTTAGTTTTGGTTTTTTCATGGGTATAATTTTTTTAATATATAAACCTGCCGCAACGGAAATAAAAAATCCCCGACCATTCTATTCCAAATAGCATCAGAGATCAATATTGTATCGCATATGGTTTTATCAGAGTTGGAACAAGTTCCACAACAAAATTATTAAAAAAGGGGATATAAAAACATTTCAAAAGAATTAATAAATGCGTGCAAAAGACTGTAAATCAATTAAACCCTTATTTCAAACGTTTGCGGGACCTGAAAGAAATTCAGCAAAAAAAGTAGATCAGTTAGCTGGAAGAGGCCTTGTGCTTTCCCGAATGATCAAATCTGTAGCCAAAACTTCCATCCGGGCAGGCAGATCTCCCTCCAGAACGTCCATCCTCGTCAGCAACATCCCCATGGCCTTTTTACCCATTTCAAATCCATGCTGACTTACGCTGGTGAGCATGGGATCAGTTAAAGTGGCCACCAGACCATCCGTAAATCCAATGACCGAAACATCCTCTGGAATCCTGTAACGCATCTGTTTCAAAACCTTCATCGCTCCGGCTGCGGTCATGTCGTTGACTGTGAAAATGGCATCGGGAGGGTTGGCCAACCGCATGATCCGGGGAGTTACCTCCAGGGCTTCATCCAGTGTGTCGCATTTAACCATAAGCTCCTCATCTGGTTCAATTCCATTTTTCTCCAGGGCAGAGATATAGCCACGCTTTCGCTGGTAGCCTATTTGCATATGCTGTGGTGTTGCATAGTGGGCAATTCTTTTACAGCCGGTTCTGAGCAGGTATTCCACTGCATTGAACGCCCCCGTAAAATCATCCACCAAAACTTTATCAGCTTCAATCTCTTCAATGGCCCGGTCAAAAAATACCATAGGTACTCCATCGTTCATCAGTTCAGTTAAGTGTACATACTTCATAGTAGTTTTTGCAATGGAAACCAGCAGTCCGTCTACCTGTATAGCAGCAAGTGACTCTGCAATGGCCACCTCCCGCTCATAAGATTCGTTGGATTGGAAGATCATCACATGGTAGCCTGCTTCATGGGCCACCTCTTCAATCCCAGAAATCACTGAGGAGAAGAAATGGTGAATAATCTCCGGGACCACGAGTGCAATGATGTTGGTTTTCCTGGAACGAAGACTGAGGGCCACCGCGTTGGGCTTATATTTTAGTTTTTCTACCAGCTCATTCACCTGTGCTTTGGTAGCCTGACTGATATCAGGATGATCCTTCATGGCCCGGGAGACAGTAGAAGGAGAAATCCCCAACTCCCTGGCTATGTCCTTTATGGTTATCCGATGGTGTCGCATGACCTTGTACCTAAACAAATATAACCAAAAATTAAATCTTCCCGGGAATAGACGCCTACTGCAAACGATTGCGGAGACGTTTGCGGAGATTTTCAGGCATTTGCCCCCATAAAATGATCTCTATATCTATAGGATTCACTTATTTAGCGCCACCAAACAAAAATCTGATTCAAACCAGTTGCCCGTTTTATCAGAACCTACGCAGAGATTTTCAGGTTTGAAAAAGAGAATGAATTAAAAAGAATAATTATTGACAATCTTTTAAAAATAAGAATTATGAAAAATCACTTTCTTAAAACACTGGCCAGCATGGTAGCGCTGGTAATGATGGCCCTGATAACCCTGGTTTCGTGTAGCGAGGATCCAGAACCAGATCCAGGCCCAACCGTAAGCAATGGCTATTATATTATGGGTGGAAGTACAGCCCTTGATGAGCTCGTTGCCAATGGAAAAATGGGAGTTGCAAAAAATGAAGTGAATCAGGAAAACCTCTCTTCTCTACTGGAATTGTATATAGCAGTAAGTGCCAGTTCAGAGGGTTTTAATATTGTAAAGGTAGTTTCAGGTGAAGAGACTATACTGGGTCCCGGATCCGATTTTGCTTTGGTTGCTGCAGATGACCTGGATGGAGATGAGCCCAGAGAGGGCCTATGGAAGGGATCTTATATGGCATCAGAATCCGCATTTACGGTTCCTGAAGATGGACTTTATCATGTTGTGATTGATAATTCAGAGGAGATCGTTGTTCTTTCCAAAGTAGAATGGGGCATTATTGGTGCTGCCACCCCTGGTGGATGGAGCGGATCAACCCAACTGGGAGCGCCGGAATTTGATCTGAACACTATGGAGTTTTCCAGCGAAAATGTGGCCATGACTGCCGGTGAATTTAAGTACCGTTACTCCAATGGTTGGAAAATCATTCTGACCGACGATATTAAGGTGAACACCAATTTTGGCGGTGCAGTAAGCGCACTTGAAGCAGGTGGAGCCAACATCAACAACGAAGAGGCTGGTGTATATACAGCTACGCTAAAGTGGGAACTTGGAGAAGGAACCACCGCCACCATGACAAAAACCGGTGATTCTCCACCTCCTGACTATTCCGATTATGAAGTGGGATTAATTGGAGATGGAATCATTGTTGCTGATACCGTCTGGGGCTGGGGTGCAACCTACAACAAAGTACTTCCCTCTGCAGATGAAGCCAACTATGCCTGGACATGGGCTGGTATGACTGTTTCCGATTCAGCTTCATTCAAGATTCGTCAGGGTGAGGACTGGGATGGTCTGAATCTGGGATTCGGGGATGTAACCATGGCAGGTTCTTCAGCTGATAATTTCACTGACGATGGTGGCAACTTTAAGGCTACTGTAGCTGGAGCATTTGATTTTGTTCTTTCTGTGGATGCGACTGTGGGTGATTATACCCTGACAGCGGATCCAAAAGCTGAATAGATTGGTTTATAGTTAATTGAGAAGGGCGTGTCGGTAGGCATGCCCTTTTTTCACATCTTTGCATTATGAAGTTGCACCTCAAACTGATTTTCCTGGTTTTGCTGATGACCTCCTTTTTAGCGAACGGGCAGATCATCACCACAGAACCAGCACTTCCCACTGCCGATAATCCAGTGGTTATCTACTACGATGCCACCCAGGGTACCGCCGGCCTTAAAGGATATACCGGCGATGTTTATGCACATACTGGTGTGCTGACCAACAAAAGTAATGGAGCGAGTGACTGGAAATATGTGAAGACAGACTGGGGAGTGAACACCCTGGCTACCAAAATGACCCGCATATCGGCCAATCTTTATTCTTTGGAAATTGGCCCCTCTATACGTGACTATTACGGAGTTCTGGCATCCGAAACCATTACCCATATGGCCTTTGTATTCAGGAGTTCCAACTCTTCGCTGGAGGGAAAAGGAGACGGCGGGAGTGATATTTTCGCAGAAGTGTTCCAGGAGGGTCTTTCCCTTTCGATCATCAAACCCGAAGGAAACACCATCGTGGATCCCGGCAGCCCTTTGGAATTTGAAGCAGCCGTTTCAAATGTAGCCAACCTTATCCTCTACCTCAACAACACTCAGGTAAAAACCGTAATGGGAAAAAGCATCACCCACACCTTCTCCTTTGATACGCCGGGCGACCACTATATCAGGGTCACAGCTGAAGTGAGCGGGGAAATGTTGGTCGACTCACTGTTTGTTCATGTGAAAGCGCCCCAGGTAAGCGCCCCGGTGCCTGATGGAACTGTGGATGGTATCAATTACCTGAATGGACAGACAGTTACATTGGTGCTCTATGCTCCCCTGAAAGAGGATGTGTTTGTGATGGGCGATTTTAACCACTGGACCCCAAACTCTGCCTCCAGGATGATTAAGGATGGAGATCGCTTCTGGATCACCCTATCCAACCTCACCCCAAAAGAAACCTATGGTTTCCAATACCTGATCGACGGAGACCTGATCATTGCAGATCCCTATACAGAGATGACCCTCGATCCCAATGACAAGTGGATCGATGAGAGCACCTACCCGGGCCTCAAACCCTATCCCGAAGAATTCACCACCGGAATCACCTCTGTTCTCCAGCCCGGGCAGGAGCCATACCACTGGGATCACTCTGGCTTTAATGCCCCTGAGCCCGACCAGCTGGTAATTTATGAACTGTTGGTACGTGATTTCCTTAAAGCTCATGACTGGAAAACACTGACAGATACCCTTGGATACCTGGCCGCGCTGGGCGTCAACGCCATTGAGCTCATGCCTGTCAATGAGTTTGAGGGAAATGAAAGCTGGGGTTACAACCCCTCCTTCTATTTCGCAAGCGATAAATATTATGGGCCTGCAGGTGATCTGAAGGTTTTTATTGACTCGTGTCACGGAAGGGGTATTGCAGTAATTATTGACATGGTCCTTAACCACTCTTATGGCCAATCTCCTCTGGTTCAAATGTATTTTGATAATGGAAAGGTTTCGGCCGATAATCCCTGGTACAACATGGATTCGCCCAATCCTGTCTATTCATGGGGATACGATTTTAACCACGAGAGCCAGCATACCAAAGATTTTGTGGACCGGGTTAATGCATACTGGCTCGACTCATTCAGGGTAGACGGTTTCCGGTTCGATTTCACCAAGGGATTTACCAATACACCGGGCGATGGTTGGGCCTATGATGCATCCCGCATCGCCATCCTGAAGAGGATGGCAGATTTCATCTGGAGTGTGAACAATAATGCCTATGTGATCCTGGAGCACCTGGCCGAAAACTCGGAGGAGACTGTGCTTTCTAACTATGGCATGATGTTGTGGGGCAACATGAATTACAACTACAACGAGGCCACCATGGGGTTCAATGACAGCAATAAATCGGACTTCGCGGATATCTCCTACAAAAAACGGGGGTGGAACGATCCCCACCTGGTTGGATACATGGAGAGTCATGATGAGGAGCGTCTGATGTACAAAAACCAGCAGTATGGATCATCATCAGGATCCTACAATATCAAGGAGCTGAACACTGCCCTGGCCAGAATGGAATTGGCCGGAGCCTTTTTCTTTACGGTGGCCGGACCCAAAATGATCTGGCAGTTCGGCGAGTTAGGATACGATATCTCCATCGACTACGACTGTCGTGTCTGCAACAAACCCATCCCTTGGGATTATTACCAGACGGGAGTCCGTAAAAGAGTTTACCAGGTTTGGTCGGCACTGATAGATTTAAAAATTAATGAACCTGCTTTCAGCTCGGAGAATTTTACCCTTTCCGTTTCCGGAGCCGGCAAACGGATTGAGATCAACCATCCCGATATGGATGTACGGATTTTGGGCAACTTCGACGTGGGTATGCGAACTCTGGATCCCTCATTCAGTAAGAAAGGCTGGTGGTACAGTTTCTTTGAGGGAGACAGCATCCAGGTGACCGATCTTCATACACCCGTTAACCTGGCCCCAGGTGCCTACAGGGTATATACAAGCAAAAGGCTGAGTGCGCCTGAAATTACAACAGCCCATCGTGAGATTAAAGCTGAAACCGGTCCATTCCATGTCTATCCCAATCCGGTTTCCGGAATGCTGCATATGGAAGCTGCCACTGAAACTTCTATACTGAAAATCATCAACATTTCCGGTCAAACGGTAAGGAGTATAGATATGCATAGCTATCAGGATCAGGTGAATCTCTCATTTCTGTCATCGGGACTCTATCTCTTGAGTCGCCAGGTGGGAAACGAGGCTCCCACTTATGTAAAAGTAATCAAGGAATAGCGGGCCATTGTTTTTTATTGAGCTCTTGCATATTAGCTCACACTCATCTATCTTTGGGCAATTTTAATAATACCTGCTAAAGGAGGAGTTGATGAGTAAGAAATTCCCTGAATATAAGAAGCTTGACCTCTCGAAGATCAACAAGGAGGTCAATGTCTTCTGGAAAGAAAATAGGATCTTTGAAAAATCTGTGGAGACCCGCAAGGGGCAACCCACATTTGTTTTCAATGAAGGCCCTCCTTCTGCCAACGGAAAACCTGGTATTCACCATGTGATGGCCCGCACCATCAAGGATCTTTTTTGCCGCTACAAAACGCAGCAAGGTTTTCAGGTGAAGAGGAAGGCAGGTTGGGATACGCATGGTCTGCCTGTAGAGCTGGCCGTGGAAAGTGCCAAAGGAATCACCAAAGAAGATATCGGAACCAAGATATCCATCGAGGAGTTCAACGCAGCATGCCGCAAGGATGTGATGAAGTTCACCAACATGTGGGAGGAGCTTACCGAATCCATGGGATACTGGATCAATATGGATGATCCTTACATCACCTATGATAACAAATACATCGAAACGGTATGGTACCTTTTAAAGGAGCTTCATAAAAAGGATCTGCTTTATAAAGGCTACTCCATCCAGCCCTACTCCCCGGCCGCTGGATCGGGACTCAGTACCCATGAATTGAACCAACCCGGATGCTACCGCGACGTGAAGGATACCACTGTGGTCGCTCAGTTTAAAGTGATTAAAAATGATAAATCGGAGTCGCTGTTTAATGCCACCGATACCGATCTCTTTATCCTTGCCTGGACCACTACTCCATGGACCCTTCCGTCAAATACCGCCCTTACCGTAGGTGCAAAAATTGAGTATGCACTGATCCGTACTTTCAATCCCTATACGGGCATCCCTATCACCGTAGTGGTGGCCAGGGAGCTGATGGGACACTACTTTCCTGAAAAGGATGCAGAGATGCCTCTGGAGGAATACGAACCCGGAAATAAGCACGTTCCATATAAGGTACTTACCACCGTTTTGGGGAGTGAACTTGAGGGACTCTCCTATGAACAGTTAATCGACTGGGTGAAACCCGATGGAAAAGCCTTTAAAGTGCTTACAGGTGATTTTGTAACCACCGAGGAGGGAACCGGCGTGGTTCATACTTCTCCTACCTTTGGTGCAGACGACTATCGTGTGGCCATGGCCAATGATATTGCTTCCCTGATTGTTACGGATAAGGAAGGGAACGACCAGCCTCTGGTGGATCGAAAAGGGAGGTTCTTTCGCATTGAGGATCTGGATGAGGGTTTTGTTAAGCAGCAGGTGAACCTGGAGACTTATGGGGCCTTTGCAGGCAAATATGTGAAGAACGAATACGACGAAACCAAATCAGAGAAGGATCCCACCACCGATGTGGATATTGTCGTTCAGCTAAAAACAGAGAACAAAGCATTTCGCATAGAAAAGCATGTACACAACTATCCCCATTGTTGGCGTACCGATAAACCTATACTCTACTATCCGCTCGACTCCTGGTTTGTACGTACCACGGCCATGAAAGAGCGAATGATGGAGCTGAATGATACCATCAACTGGAAACCAGCTTCCACAGGGACAGGACGATTTGGAAAATGGCTTGAGAATCTGGTGGACTGGAATCTCTCCAGGGCGCGATTTTGGGGAACGCCATTGCCCATCTGGGTGACTGAAGACAAAAAAGAGCAGCTCTGTGTTGGTTCGGTGACCGAATTGAAAAGTGAAGTGGACAAATCGGTGGCTGCCGGAATCATGAAGTCCAACCCACTGGAAAATTTCATAGAGGGAGATAACTCCCAGGAGAATTATAACATTTTCGATCTGCACCGTCCCTTTGTGGATGAGGTGGTTCTGGTCAGTAAATCCGGAGAGAAGATGTTCCGTGAACCTGTGATGATAGATGTGTGGTTCGATTCGGGCTCCATGCCTTATGCTCAGTATCACTACCCATTCGAGCATAAAGATGATTTTGATCAGCTCTTTCCGGCCGATTTTATTGCCGAGGGAGTCGACCAGACCCGTGGCTGGTTCTTTACCCTTCATGCCATTGCCACCATGCTTTTTGATTCTGTCTCCTTTAAGAACATTATCTCCAACGGACTGGTACTGGATAAAACCGGAAATAAAATGTCCAAAAGACTGGGCAATACCGTAGATCCTTTTTTTGCCATCCAGGAGCACGGATCCGATCCCTTGCGGTGGTATATGATCACCAACGCTCAACCCTGGGACAACTTGAAATTCGATGTTTCTGGTGTGGATGAGGTAAAACGGAAATTCTTCGGAACCCTTTATAACACTTACTCTTTCTTCACGCTCTATGCCAATGTGGATGGTTTTACCTACGAAGCAGAGGAGGTACCAGTGGAGCAGCGTCCCGAGATCGACCGTTGGGTGATCTCCTTGCTCAACACGCTGATCAAAGAGGTGAAAGAGCAGTATGAGAATTATGAACCCACTCGCGCAGCCAGGCTTATCCAGGATTTTGTCACAGAAAATCTTAGTAACTGGTACGTAAGGTTAAACCGGAAACGTTACTGGGGTGGTGAATTTAATACAGATAAACGTGCAGCTTATCAGACGCTATACACCTGTCTGGAGACTGTGGCTATGCTTGCGGCTCCGGTTGCCCCCTTTTATATGGACAAGCTTTATAATGATCTGAACGGTGTCACCAAACGATACTCCGAGGAATCAGTACACCTGACCCGTTTCCCGGAACATGATGAAAGGCTGATTGATACCGACCTGGAAGCCCGTATGGATGTGGCCCAGAAGATCTCCTCTATGGTCCTGGGATTACGTCGGAAAGTGAATATCAAAGTCCGCCAACCGCTTAACCGAATGATGATTCCGGTTTCAGACTCGTCATTTCATAAGCAGGTGGAAGGGGTGAAATCTCTGATCCTTAATGAGGTGAATGTAAAAGAGATTGAATACATCACCGATACAGCCGGAATCCTGGTGAAGAGAATCAAACCTAATTTTAAAGTATTGGGGCCCCGTTATGGGAAGCTGATGAAGGAAGTGGGTGCAGCCATCAACGGAATGGACCAGGAAGAGATAGCCAGGTTTGAAAAAGAAAAGTCCTTCCAGATAGATGCCGGAGGAGAGAGCGGAATGCTCTCTCTGGACGACGTGGAGATCATCTCAGAGGACATTCCAGGGTGGCTGGTGGCCAATGAGGGAACCCTTACAGTGGCACTTGATATTGGCATCACCGAAGAGCTCAGAATGGAGGGTGTGGCCAGAGAGCTGATCAACCGGATCCAGAACATTCGCAAAGAGAGTGGATTTGATGTGACCGACAAGATCAATGTTCTGATCGAGAAGCATGAATTGATTAACAATGCTGTAACTATTCACGAGAAATATATTGGTTCCCAAACACTTGCAGGCAGTGTGTCCTTAACGGATTCCATTGAAAATAACCATAGCAAACGCATCGATATCGACGACGATGTGTTTATAAATATCCGCGTAACGCGAGTTTGAAAAAAGAGATAAGAATCATTAATTTATTGTATATTTAACAAAATCAAAGAGGATGAATCATGGCTGACAAAACCAGATATACGGACGATGATCTAAAGGAATTTAGAGAACTCATCCAGCAGAAGCTTGAAAAGGCCAAAGAGGATTATGAATTGCTAAAATCGGCCATCACTCAGAGCGAAAGTAACGACACCCAGGATACTTCACCCACCTTCAAAGTGTTGGAAGAGGGTGCTGCCACACTTTCTAAGGAGGAAGCCGGTAGACTTGCACAGCGACAGCTTAAATTTATTCAACATCTCCAGGCTGCGCAGGTCAGGATTGAGAATAAAACCTATGGAATTTGCAGGGAAACCGGCAAGCTGATTTCAAAAGAAAGGTTGCGTGCTGTACCCCATGCCACCCTTTCCATGGAGGCCAAATCCAGGCAATAGGCATTCTCATTAATGTCCATTACCAGGAAATCCATATTACTTATAGGGTTGATACTCCTGGCTGACCAGACACTCAAGATACTGGTCAAGACCCATATGACGTTGTATCAACAGATTCCCATCCTGGGTGACTGGGGAATTCTTCATTTTGTGGAGAATAACGGAATGGCTTTTGGTCTGAGCCTTCCCGGTGAACTGGGGAAAATCCTACTCACCTCTTTCCGCATTGTAGCAGTGGTGGGCATAGGCTATTACCTCCGTCATCTCATCCGTCTCAAAGCACATACCGGACTTATATTAACGCTGGCCATGGTGATGGCGGGAGCCCTGGGAAACATTATCGATTCGGTATTTTACGGATTGATCTTTAACAGCAGCTCACCCATGGAGGTAGCCACACTTTTTCCTGAGGGAGGAGGTTATGCCTCCCTTTTGCATGGAAAGGTGGTGGATATGTTTTACTTCCCGGTTCTAAAAGGAAATTACCCGGACTGGTTTAGAGGAGGATCAAGTTTTGTTTTCTTCAGACCTGTTTTTAACATTGCCGATTCAAGCATTTCGGTGGCTGTGGCCATCATCCTATTTAATCAGAAAAGGTTTTTCCGGCATGTGGTAGAGGCTGAATCCAGTGAGGTCAAAACACCTTCCTCCGCAGACGATTGACACTCCAATCTCTTTAGGCTACTCCCCGTTCCATGGAAGCAAACACTTCAGCTGATCCAGCTCCGCAACTGATAATAGATTTCATACCATTGTCAACCGATGCTCCTGTTTTCAAGACTTTCTCTTTGGGTAGATGATAGATATTGCCGGAGGTGGGATTGGGGCCCGTAGGGACAAACACCGTGATAATCTCACCCTGATCATCGGTGATAAAACCAGTCATCAGGACCCCGGAGTTAAAAATATCCACCAGAACCACCTCTTTGAAAAAGGAGCGATTCTTCCCAAAAAATTGTTGTACCGTCTCTTTTGCAAGTTTATAACCGGGAATCTTGATGAAGTACTTGTCTTCTGCCTTGTTCAGAAAAACGCTCATACGGGTACGAAAAATCAGTCCGATGATAAAAAAGAAAATCAGTATGGCAGTAAACGTAATCACATAGAGGGCAAATTTATAGTAAGGATTGGGATCCGGATCCTGCAAGATGGTATCGACCAGTGGGGTCAGATTTCGGCCTATCACATTGATAACCCACCTAAACAGCAAGATGATCAGGGTAAGAGGTGCAAGGGCCACCACTCCTCCAATAAGGGTGGTTCTGAGAAATTTACGAATTCGATTGAAGATGTTGATTTGCATGACGCGATGTATTATATTGACTTCCCCAGCAACTATGCTGCCGGGTATCATCGATTATAGATTAGAAAATTACGAAAAAGGACCCAATGAAAACTATTTATCTGCTCCTGATTGGCACCCTGATCAACTTATCTGCCTTTTCTCAGTATTTGGAAAATGAAAGCCCTTTTAAGTTTGTGGGCCACAGGGGAGCCTCCTACCTGGCCCCTGAAAATACCTTAGCCTCCATCAAGCTGGCCTGGAAGGTGGGAGCCGATGCGGCTGAGTGTGATGTAATGCTTACCAGTGATTTTAAGGTCGTTCTGTGTCACGATAGCAATACAAAGAACCTTACCGGCGAAAGCTATGTTGTGAGTGAAACCACCTGGGAGCAGCTGAGCAAACTCACCATCAAAGCGAAGGAGACCAACCTTCCCGAATATAAGAATGAAGTCATGCCGCTTCTTGAGGAGATTCTGACCACCATTCCCGAAGACCGGATGCTGGTCATCGAGATAAAGACAGGTCCGGAGATTTTACCCTATCTGCAAAAGACGATTGACGAACACTGGAGATCGGGGAAGATCAGCTTTATCGCTTTTGACTTTGAAACCATCGCCGCTGCAAAGGCTCTCTACCCCGAGGTTCCATGCTACTATCTCTCCTCCTTTAAAAATGACTTTAACAAGCACTTTCAAATGGTTCTCGAAAACCGTCTGGATGGAGTGGATCTGAGACATGCCATAATCACCCCGTCATTAATGGAAAAGTGTAAATCGGCCGGACTAGATGTCTGGTGCTGGACGGTAAATGATCCGGAGATTGCCCGAAAGATGAAAAAGATGGGGGTGACAGCAGTCACCACCGATCGTCCTGCCTGGCTCAAAGAGAATCTTTAAATTCATTGTATCAATAATTCCTCCAGATTTTTTTACTTTGCACAATTGATTTTTATTTAAAACAAAACAAATGAAGCATATTATAATTCTCATGATGGCTTTTGCCATTGTATCCTGCACCTCTTCTGCAAATGTTGATTTGGAAACAGCCAAACCCACCAACATCATTTTCCTAATTGGCGATGGCATGGGGCTCTCTGCCATCTCCACCACCCTGTATTATGGAGATAAGGTGTCGGAGTTCAAGCAGTTTAAGGAGATCGGCCTGATCAGAACCTCCTCCGCCAGCCATAAGGTAACCGATTCGGCAGCCAGCGGGACCGCCATGTCCTCAGGAAAAAAGACCTACAACGGAGCCATTGGAGTCGATACCACAAAATCATCCATTCCAAACATAGCCGAAATTCTCACCGGCTTAGGTTGGAATACAGGTGTAGTGGCCTCATCCACCATCTCTCACGCCACACCGGCCTCTTTTTATGCCCACATCGACAGCAGGTCAAAAGAGGAGGAGATTGTTGCACAACTGCTTGAATCGGAAATCGACTTCTTTGCAGGTGGAGGCATAGCCAAATTTAACAAACGCATCGACGGGGCGGATCTGTTCAAGACAGCTAAAGAGCGTGGATTTACACTGGATACTACTTCACTGGCTTTACCCGGTTCTCTTCAGGCCGGTCAAAAATATGGCTTCCTGCTTGCAGCAGGTGGAATGCCCCCGATGACAGAAGGTCGGGGTAATTTTCTACCCGATGCCACCAGCCTGGCCATTGAACATCTTTCACAGGGAGAAAATAGCTTTTTCCTGATGGTGGAAGGCTCGCAGATCGACTGGGGAGGTCACGCCAATAATACGGAGTATGTGGTGACTGAAACACTCGATTTTGAGAAGGCTGTGGCTGCAGCTCTCGATTTTGCCAAGAAAGATGGAAACACGCTGGTGGTGGTTACAGCCGATCATGAAACGGGTGGATTTGCACTGGGTGCTTTGAAAAATGAGGAGACTGGATCTACGAATTATAAAGAAATAGGTCCCACTTTTGCCACCTCCGCCCACTCAGCCACCCTGATTCCGGTATTTGCCTACGGACCCGGAGCAGAAAACTTCAAGGGGATGTATGAAAACACCGAGATCTTCCACAAAATGAAGGCATTAACAACAGAGTAGCTGATTATCCTTTTTCGAGGGAGTTTATTGAAGCAACCTGGGATGTTTGGCGTAGCCAAATACCACGTTGCTAGAGAAAGCTCCCGTGGAAAAAGACTTAATTGTTCTACCTTTTGATAATGCCATAAAAGAGAACCCTGATCAGGTCCTCCAGCAGCTCTTCACGGTCGGCTTTATGCTCTTCACTGAGCAGCAGTGGCAATTCCAGACCTTTCATCATGGTAGAAATGGCAATGGCTCCTATTTCTGAACTGGAAATCTGGAAGGATCCATTGCGCATGCCATCATCCAGGATCTCCCTCACCAATTGGCGCTCTTCCATGTCAAAATTTCGTCTGATCTCCAGGATAAAGTCCATGTGTGAGAGAGAGTCCTCATTGAGGGCTGCATAGAAATTCTCAAGGCTTCTCACCCGGTGTAGTCTGAAGAGAATATATGCTTTTAGCCGGTCCACAGCCTGATCGTCCTTCCTGATGGTTCTGTCGAGACGCTCCTTTAACTCCTCCGCCTCCCTCTCAACAACAGCACGGAAAATATCCTCTTTACTTTTGAAATAGTAATAGATTGAACTTTTGCCTTTATGGCAGGCCATTGCAATTTCATCCATGGTGGTTTTCTTGAAACCATGCCTGTTGAAAATCTTGCAAGCTACATTTACAATATAATCTCTTACCTCCTCTTTAACTACTACCATAAGAAATAAACTAGCTACTAAACCATAAAATTATACTTCCTGGTCCAATTCTACAAGTTTGTAATCCAGCTGCCTGCGCGAAAGGTTCGCATTGACCACCTCGATTTTTAGCTCATCTCCAATTTCAAACTTCCTCCCTTCATGTCGTCCTTTAATCATGTACTCCTCCTCGTCAAACTCATAAAAATCATCGGCCAGACTCTTGATGGAGACCATTCCCTCACACTTATTCTCTATGATCTCCACATAGATTCCCCAGTCGGTCAGTCCCGATACCACTCCGACAAACTCCTTGCCTACCTTATCCTGCATAAACTCCACCTGCTTGTACTTGATGGAAGCCCGCTCCGCATCAACCGCCCGACGCTCCATTTCAGAAGCATGCATGCACCTTTTTTCATAGGTCTCTGCATTCTTTGATTCGCCCTGCTCCAGGTAGTGGGCCAGTAAACGGTGAACCATCAGGTCGGGATAACGCCTGATGGGTGAGGTAAAGTGTGCATAATCCTTAAAAGCCAGACCGTAATGACCAATGTTGATGGTCGAATAACGCGCCTTGGCCATGGACCGAAGGGCCATCATCTCCACCACATGCTGTTCTTTGGTTCCATTCACCTCGTCCAGCAGCTTATTCAGGGCTGAGGAGAGTCGACGACCCGACTGCTGTGGATTTAGTGTATGCCCGAATTTGGTAATAAAGCGGGTAAAGGAGTCCATCTTTTCCGGATCGGGTACATCATGGATGCGATAGACAAAGGTCTTTCCCACCTCCTTTTTCCCGGACCGATCTTTGGCCTCCTGGGGCTTAGCCTCCTTCTCATACTTCCCTCCCCGACTGGCAAAGGCTGCCACCCGTTTATTGGCAAGCAGCATAAACTCTTCAATCAACCAGTTGGCTTCCTTCTGTACCTTAAAATAAACCCCGGTGGGGGTTCCATCCTCTTCCAGATGAAACTTCACCTCATCACGCTCAAAATTAATGGAACCATTGACAAACCGTTTCTCCTTAAGTATTTTGGAGATCTCATAAAGTTTCAGCATTTCCACTTTCATGTCTCCTTCACCTGTTTCAATCACCTGCTGGGCCTCTTCGTAACTGAACCTCCTTTTAGAGTGGATCACGGTCCGACCAAACCACTCATCCAGTACCTCACCCTGATCATTCATTTTGAAAACTGCCGAGAAGGTGAGTTTATCCTCGTTGGGGCGAAGTGAACAGACCCCGTTTGAAAGTTTTTCGGGAAGCATGGGAACCACCCGGTCTACCAGGTATACCGAAGTAGCCCTGTCGTATGCCTCACTGTCGAGTATGGTTTTTGTTCTTACATAGTGTGACACATCGGCAATGTGAATGCCCACTTCCCACAGGCCATTCTCCATGGGAAGCAGAGAGAGCGCATCGTCAAAGTCTTTGGCATCGGCCGGGTCAATGGTAAAAGTGGGTGTCTTTCTGAAATCCCTCCGGCTTTTGATCTCTTGGGCAGAGATCAGGTCGGGGATATTTTCTGCCGCAGCCTCCACCTCCTCTGAAAACTTTATAGGCAAATCAAATTCGGCCAGTATGGAGTGCATCTCGGTATCGTTTTCGCCCGGATAACCCAGTATATCCACAATCTCTCCAAAAGGATTTTTCACTTTTTTCGGCCAGTCCACAATCTTCGCAATGGCCTTTTGTCCATGTTTCACCCCATTGAGCTTTTCCAGCGGAATGAAAATATCAAAGGGCATCTTGCGATTGTCGGGCAGTAAAAATGCATAGTTTTTCGAAATTTCCACGGTTCCAACAAAGGTATCCCTTGCCCGCTCCAGGATCTCTATCACTTCACCCTCCACCCGGGTACTCTGTTTGCGTTTTGGATAGACAATCACCTTGACCAGGTCGCTGTCCAGTGCATTCTTCAGATTGCTTCTTGCGATAAATACATCGTCAGTGGAATCCTCCGAAACCAGAAAACCATAGCCATGTTGGGTCATGTCGATGGTTCCGGTCCTATAACCTGCCCGTGCGAGCATGCGATACTTTCCGGGTTCCAACTGCTCCAGATGCTTCTGAGCGACCAGCTCATCCAGGGTCTTGTTTACAATGGCCCGCCTGCTTTTATCGTTGATAAAGAGAAGCTTGGAGATCTGTTTATAGTTGTAAATCTGTCTGGGATTTCTCCCGAAAATACCCATAATCAGGGCCGAGGCCTGATCGCGTGTGAATTTATCTTTTCCCGGTCGTTTACTCTTTCCCATAAGTTCTTCATTTCTGTAACAGCTAAATTTACTAATTTTGTGCCACCATTCTGTTTATCCGGCAATAGTTATGACCAAAAACTTCTCAATTTACAATACCCTGATCAGAAAAAAAGAGCGCTTCGAACCTCTTAACCCTCCCTTCGTTGGTCTTTATGCCTGCGGCCCCACCGTATATGGGGATGCTCACCTGGGACATGCGCGCCAGGCCATTACCTTTGATGTGCTCTACCGATTTCTGCTTCACCTGGAGTATAAAGTGCGGTATGTGCGAAATATTACCGATGTGGGTCACCTTGAAAACGACGCCGATGAGGGAGAAGATAAGATCCTGCAGAAAGCCAGGCTCGAATCTCTGGAACCCATGGAGGTGGTTCAACACTATATGAACAGGTACCATGCCAATATGCAGGAGCTGAATGTGCTTGATCCCAGCATTGAACCCAGGGCCAGCGCCCACATCATTGAACAGCAGGAGTTGATCCGGAAAATCATGAAAGCAGGTTATGCCTATGAGAAAAACGGATCGGTTTATTTTGATGTAACTGAATACAACAAAACACATCCCTATGGGCAGTTGTCGGGCAGGAAGATCGAGGATTTACTCTCCAATACCCGTGCGCTGGACGGACAATCTGAAAAAAACAATCCCCTTGACTTTGCACTATGGAAGAAGGCCGATCCCACTCACATCATGAGGTGGACCTCCGAGTGGAGCGAGGGATATCCGGGATGGCACCTGGAGTGCTCGGCCATGAGCACCAAATACCTGGGCATGGAGTTTGATATTCACGGAGGAGGCATGGACCTCTTATTCCCCCATCACGAATGTGAAATTGCCCAGAACGTGGCTGGTTACGGGAAACCCTCGGTCCGCTACTGGATGCACAACAACATGATCACCATCAATGGAAAGAAGATGGGGCGATCCCTGGGTAACTTTATCACCCTGGACGAACTTTTTGCCGGCGATCACAAGATGCTGGAGCAGGCCTACTCAGCCATGACAATCAGGTTCTTTATCCTGCAGGCACATTACCGCAGTACACTCGATTTTTCCAATGAGGCTTTACAGGGCTCGGAAAAAGGACTGATGCGACTGCTTAAATCCATAGAGATGCTCGATCTGGTGAAACCAGGAGAGACCTCAACCCTGGCAGTGGCTGAGTTGCTTGAAAAGTGCGACAAGGCCATGCTGGATGATATGAATACGCCCATACTTATCGGACATCTTTTTGAGGGTGTAAAATGGATTCATGGATTGGCCGAAGGAAGACAAACCCTCAACTCCACCGACCTGGATAAGCTTAAGTCCCTGTTTTTTAACTACGTATACAAGGTACTTGGTTTAAACATATCCCAATCATCCGAAACGGGCGACCAGATTACCGGAAACCTGGTGGAGATGATCCTGAAGCTAAGGAACGATGCCAAGGCGCAACGCGATTTTGACACTGCCGACCGTATCAGGGATGAACTATCCGCCCTGGGAATCACCATCAAGGACCGAAAAGATGGTGCCGATTGGGAAATCAAATGATATGACAAAAACCTACCGGTCACACCCTATACAAATAGGTCACCTGAGCATGGGGGGAGATGCACCCGTTTGCATTCAATCCATGACCAACACAGATACCAATGACATAGCGGCTTCTGTGGAACAATGTGTCCGTATGATCAACAATGGGGCACAGTTGGTGCGACTAACCACCCAGGGAAAAAAGGAGGTGAAAAGCCTGGCTGCCATTCGGAATCTCTTACTGGATAAAGGTTTGAAAACTCCGGTAGTGGCTGATATCCACTTTAAGCCTGATCTGGCTCTGGATGCAGCCAGGGAAGTGGAAAAGATACGCATCAATCCCGGAAATTACCTGAAAGGGAATTCGGTGGATGAGCTGCTACCCCGATTGATCATGGTTTGCAAGAAGCATGGGACGGCCATGCGAATTGGAGTAAACCACGGGTCCTTGAATGACTCTATTCTAAACAGATTTGGTGATACACCCGAGGGCATGGTTGAATCGGCTATGCAATTCCTGAGGGTATGCCAGAAGCATTCTTACGACCAGGTGGTGGTCTCCATGAAATCGAGCAATCCCAGAGTAATGGTGCAATCTGTGCGGCTCCTGGTTCACGAGATGATCCTTGAAAGAATGTCCTATCCCATACACCTCGGGGTAACTGAAGCTGGGGACGGAGTCGATGGAAGAATTAAATCTGTGGTAGGGATCGCTCCCTTACTGTTGGAGGGAATAGGGGATACCATTCGTGTTTCCCTGACCGAACCCCCTGAGGAGGAGTTGCCGGTGGCCCGTCAAATCGTTAAGCTCTTCCCAAAACCCACCGAATTGCCCTACTCACCCTTTGAAAACCTGGCCTGGGATCCTTTTCGTTTCAAAAGAAGGAGCACCCTGTCCATCCTGGGAATCGGTCATGGAGCTAAGGTGAAGATTATCAGTTCAGATCCACCCGAATCCGGATCGGATCGCAGGCCCCCGGAGGTCAACGCGGCTGTGGTCTCTTACGACCAATGGTCAAAAGAACCCGGCTTGCTTGAGAAAGAAGGTAAATTCCTGCTGCTGGAACAGGGATCAAACTCCATTTTGGAGGTGAAGCAACAACTCAAGCTCTTCTGTATAAAGAATAACACTGCTCCGGTCATCTATAAAAGCACACACCAAACCGAAAATAAGGACCATTTTATGATGGAGCTGGCAGGTCATCTGGGTTCCCTTCTGGTAGATGGTGCCATTGATGCAGTTTGGGTGGAGAATTCCATGATGAAAACCGACGAGATCAATGAGATAATCCTTGCCATTTTGCAGGCAGCCGGAGCCAGGATCAGCAAGACTGAATACATCGCCTGCCCCTCCTGCGGGCGTACTCAATTTGATATTGTATCCCGACTCAAAGAGATCAGGGAAGCCACCCATCATCTGCCTGCCCTGAAAATTGGGGTGATGGGCTGCATTGTTAACGGCCCCGGCGAGATGGCAGATGCGCAATATGGATATGTGGGAGCAGGCCCGGGAAAAGTTACCCTTTACAAAGGTCGGGAAGCAGTCACCAGAAACATCCCCGAAAAAGAGGCGCTCCGGGCTTTAATCAATCTGATGAAACAGGAAGGCGACTGGACCGATCCCTGATCCATTTTATAGCCCGTATTCTTTCACCCCTTATCCAGGGAGAATAGAAAGGTAGTGCCCTGACCCACCCTGCTCCTTACTGTAATGGTCTGGTTGTGTGCCTGGAGGGTGTGTTTTACAATGGAAAGTCCCAATCCCGTTCCCCCGGATTCCCTCGACCGGCTTTTATCCACCCTGTAAAACCTCTCAAAGATGCGGGGCAGGTTTTTCTCATCAACACCTATGCCATTGTCGGTGATATCTACCAGGATATTCTCCCCTGTATCAAGAAAACCAATGGTGGTTTTTCCTCCCTCTCTCCCATACTTGATCGAATTACTCACCAGGTTCCCAATCACCTCCATGATCCTCTTCTTATCGGCCCTCACCCGGATGGGCTTGCCATAACTACCATCAAATCCTATTTTGATGCCCTGCTGCCTGGCTTGCATCTCCTGATCCTCAAGCACCTCTTCCACCACCTTCACCAGGTTAAATGATTCCAGGTTTAGTTTGAACTCTCCCGATTCCAGCCTTGCAATGGCCTCCAGATCCTCCACAATATTTATTAACCTGTTGATACTTCGCTCTGCCCTTTTTAGATAGAGTTCGTTGATGGAATCATCATCAATCCCACCATCCAGCAAGGTGAGGATATAGCCCTGGATATTGAAAATAGGGGTTTTTAATTCGTGGGATACATTGCCCAGAAAATCCTTCTGGTACTTCTCCGTTTTACGCAGCTTCTTTATCTCCTCCGACTGACGGCTGGAGGTGGAGTAACTCTGGAGTTTTTTAATGATGGGATCGATCTCCTTCTCTACATACCGGACAAAGAGAAGTCTGTTCACCAAAAAAACCACCAATGCAATGACCACGCCCATTCCTATAAAATAGATGACAGAGTTTTCCAGAGCTGTCCATGTCGGAATGGCTATTCCGGACCATACCAGGACCAACACCAGCAGGCTCATCCATAGGGCATAGATTCTGGGATATTTCATGATTTTTAGGGCTTTACCACCGGCTAAATGGTGTTTCAATATGGAAAAAAAATCCGTATTCCCCATACCTGTTAATGGCAAAATCGATCCTGAAGACCTGGTCATAATAGGTTACAAAATCGAGTCCCGCCCCAGCTGAATATTGCCAGTTGTTAAGCATGGTATTGGTGGGACCGGGAAACAGATTGTTCACATAACCCACATCTGCAAACAGGTTGAAATAGAAAGCATAATGAATCTTGTTAAACTGCTTTATTCCCAGGAAGGGTATGGTATAGGTGGTGGGTTTCACCAGCTGAAACTTTAGATTGTACTTGGAGATAAAGTAATCTGATCCATCCATCACATAGGGTTCATAACCACTCAGGTTCTCACTGTAGCCCAGGGCGCGGTTCAAAATATAGGGCATATATTTTTCGGAAGAAAATCGTCCCTTTGTGGTATTATAGAAATAAATGCGATTGTGCAGTTTCTGGTGGAACATCAAAAGCCCGGTCAGACGAAAGGTGGGATATCCGAAATCAGGAATAAATCCCAGGCCCACCTGTTGAGCCTTAACATTGACACGAAAACCTTCCAGCGGGTAGACTTTTGAATCCCTTATATCGTAGTTGAATTCATAGGAGAAGAAAAAGTAGTTAAGGTGGGAATTTCCGTCTCCAAGGTAATTTGGATTTACAATGGCTACTGAATCTGAAACCCTGTAATCATAATATTCCAGCCTCGCTGCATGCGTACCATATAGTTTTCTTCGGAACTGATAACCCAAGAAGGTATTGAGCCTTGTCATGGCAGGCACTTCCTGAGGTTTATACTCTTCCGGTGAATTATGAACAGTGGCAATGATGACCTCATCCTGCTGGTTCACATTAAACCCTGTATTGAGGCCATGTCGTTGCCGCTTTCCCAAATTGGGAATGCTGTAGGCCAGCGCATATTGCTTGATATACCCCAACCTGATTTTCGCTGTCAGAAGGTCATTCCGCCCCCTGAAGTTATTCCACTTAAGCCATACCCCGTAGTTGATTTTTTCCCAATCCCTGTTCTTAATAAACTCGCTGAAATTCCTGTCGGCATACTCCAGGATAGGAACGGGCCAGATATACCACCTTTCTGTTACATCTATGTGGATTGTGATTCTGCTGCCGGGACTATGAGATACATCAAAATTCACAAAATTGAAGAGGGCCAGGTTCAGCAGGTTCTCCTTGCTTCGTTGGATGGAGGGCAGAAGGTCCATCTTTAAAATGGTGTCTCCAATTTCAAACACCAGTTCTCTCAGTATCACAAGTTCTTTGGTAACCTTATTGCCCTCGATGAGCACTTCATTGACGATCAGTTTATCATCATCAATGGTGAATGACTCCTGGGCCAGGGATTCCAGCGCATGACCCAGTAGAAGACTAACCATTAAAATGTGTATCGCCTTTGTCATCCGCAACGAGCTCAGGTGTGCAAGGTAATAAAATAATTAAACGTATTTTTGGGGCTAAAAGGTTTCAAAAATGAGAATAATATTTAGCCTGACACTCCTGTTTATTTTGGTTTTCCAGCTTCATGCCCAGGATCAGAATCAAGCCATAAAAGTCCCCTTTGAACAACTGAAGGTGGTTGGCAACATACGCCTGATTCTGATACCCTCCGAAAACCAGATCCTGGAATTTGAGGCGGGTCAGGACCTGGAGGGACTGACTTTAGAATCGAAAGAGGGAGTACTTTTTCTGAAAACAAAATCCGATTTGAACAAAGAACCTCCTCTTAAGGGCAAATTGTTCTACAAAACCCTTACACACATTGAAGTAACCAAAGGAGCTCACGTTCAGTCCACCGATACACTTACGGCCCATACTCTCTCCCTGAAAGCAGAATCAGGGGGTAAAGTTGAGCTCAGCGTGCTTACTGATTCTTTAGCGGCTCGGATCAACCAGGGTGCTGACGTTATACTTTATGGCCGCACCAGGGCCCAATCCGTCAATGCATATACCTGGGGAAACTACCTTTCCTACGACCTCGATGCGGTGGATACATTTGTGAAAGCTGCTACCGGCGCACAGGTTAAAGTCAATGCCACCGGTATACTGGACGCTAATGCCACCAGCAAAGCTACGGTGGGATACTGGGGCGAACCCCAACAGAAAAAGATCAAAACCAGTATGGGGGGAGAAGTTATTCAGCTGACCGACTAAAGAGCGAAGCCAGAAGCATATCGGTGGGTGTGGTGATCTTTATGTTTTGCCTGTTTCCCGCCACCAGGGTTACCTTTCCAAAATGCGATTCAAACACCGAGGCATCATCGGTAAATGAATGATTCTCTGCATGCTCATAGGCCTCCTTGATCATTTCGGACCGAAACACCTGTGGAGTTTGAACCCGTTTCAGAGCCGAACGGTCCATATGAACCGAAGGGTTCTCACCTTTAAGCAAACGAACCGATTCATCCATGTCAATTACGGGGATTGCGCTGCCTGAATTATGGGCTGTGGAATAGCACCGCTCAAGTGTTTCCATACTTACAAAGGGCCTCACCGCATCATGAATCCCTACAACAACATCGTTTTCGATCAGTTGAATCCCATTTTTAACAGAATGAAACCTGGTGGCTCCCCCTATGGCCAGTCTTATTCGGGAAATATCTGAATGGCTGATTGCCGCTGCATCCCACAATTTTCGGTGCCCATGGGCCAGCACGACCACCATATCCATGTTTGGATCGAAACGCTTAAACTTTTCCAGGGTATGGAAAATGATAGGTTTGCCCTCCAGCTCCTGGTACTGCTTGGGGATTTCACCACCCATACGTTGGCCCCTGCCACCAGCCACTATGATTACAGCGCGTTTCACTCCTTGAAGTAACTGTCAATTAATTCCATGATGATGGTCCTGTCCAAAGGTTTGGTAACAAAGTGATTGGAACCGGCCAGCATGCTCTCCTCTTTCTCCTCGGCCATGACAAAAGCGGTCTGTGAAATGATGGGCACCTCAGTATTAAACTCCCTGATTTTCCGGGTGGCTTCTATGCCATTCATCTCTGGCATCTTAATATCCATCAGGATCACATCTGGTTTGCTCTTATGTACCAGATCCAAGGCTTCTATGCCCGTTTTAGCCCTGATAATCTCCGCCCCGGATTTTCTTAGCATCTCTCTGATAAACATCCAGTTCAAATCTTCATCTTCCGCGATTAATATGCATTTTCCCTTCCAGTCATAAGACTTATTAGATATCAATACCCGTGGCTCTTCTCTCACCTCTTCGATCACCAGAGGAAGTGTGAAACGAAAGGTAGATCCCTTTCCAACTTCCGACTCCACCCACATCTCACCGCCCATCAGGTCAACCAGGCTTTTCGAAATGGGCAGGCCCAGACCGGTACCCGACGGCTGGTAATTTTTGACGGGATTTACCTGTCCAAACCGATCAAAAATAAGTGTTAATTTTTCCTTCTCAATCCCAATCCCACTGTCGCTGACAAAAAATTCAATGTAGCGATTGGCTTTGAGTTTGTATCCAAAGGTAATTTGACCCTCGTGGGTAAATTTAATGGCATTGCCAATAAGGTTATTAAAGATCTGTGTCAGTCTGAAATCATCCACCACCACGGTAAAGACGGTTGAAACCACATCTTTTTTCAAGGTGAAAGCCACTTTTTGCTGCCCGGGAGCATCCCCCCTGATGCGATGAAAAAAGGAGGAGTAAATCTCATCCATGGTTTCATTGATGTGCACAGGCCTGTTTGATATTTTCAACTGTCCCGATTCAATCTTCGATATATCAATGATGTCATCGATGATGTTTAAAAGCTGCTTGGAGGATCGATCAATGTGTTGCAAAAAGAGGTCTCTCTGCTCATCACTGATATCGGCATCCCTGAGTAGATTAGCAAAGCCCAGGATCCCATTCATGGGCGTCCTGATCTCGTGAGACATGTTGGCCAGAAAAGAGGTCTTTAATTGATCTGACTGTTCTGCCCGGTCCCTGGCCCTTTTTAATTCATTTTCGGTTTTCACCTTATCCGAGACATCCTTGAAAATCCCAACAATCATGGTAATTACACCCCGCTCATCCCTGATGGGGATTTTGTTCTGCTCCATCCAGAACCCATCCACATCCTTATCCTCAAAGAATACCACCCTGTTGTATATGGGATTTCCAGTCTCCATGATGGTGCGGTCCTCTTCAAGCATCTTATGGGCCACTCTTTTAGAAAAAAATTCGTCGTTGGTCCTTCCTATGGCTTCCTGGGGATGGGATACCCCCAGTAATCCACCCATTAAGCTGTTGATACGGAGGTATTGGTGCTTGCGATCGGTGAAAAATATATAGAACGGCATGTTCTCAAGAAGTACTTCCAGGGTCTCTCTCTCCTGATGCAATGCCTGCAGCGATCCGGTAAGATTTGTGACATCCTCCTGGTACCCACCGCTTCCTGTAATTTGACCCTGGCTGTCATAAACTGGAAAATTTACCGATTTGTATACATGCTTATCCCTGGAATAGGTAGCCTCACTTATTTTTCCGGTCTCGTAAACATCCTGTTCTCCCTCATCACTCAGCCTGGCATCTTCTTCATCGAAGACCTCCTTACTGCCTTTTCCCAGCACTTCTGAAAGATCCTTATTCAATAAATCCAATAACTGGGAGTTGGCCTGATTGAATTTTCCATCAGCATCCTTGAACCATGAGGCAAAAGGCAATGCTTCCATCAATGCCTTTAACTGGGATTCAAGGAAATCCTCCTTATGATCTTTCTCTTTTTTGATGATTATCCTCCAGTGATCCTGAATACCGAATCAACCTGTTTCTCACTGGGAGTAATACTTAACAGCGGTACATTGGCTTTGTTCACCATCTGCTGTGCATAACTGCCAAAGAATACATTTAATTTATCTATAGCTCCAGACATGATGGTGATTAAATCGGCATCTACAGCTTCGGCATAGTTACAGGTAACATCTGGCAAGTTCTCCCCAACTAGTGTTTTATAAACTGTTTTTAAATCCCTCGCTTTAAAATAGCTAACTACCTGATTGCCATAAGATTCCAGACGCTCCTGGTCTTTCTTATTCTTACTGGAGGTGATGTTAATGACATGAAGTTCAGCACCAAATAAGTGCGCTATATCACCAGCAATCGGTGTTTTTTGCCTGGTATCTGGTTCCAGCTTAATGGGAACTACAATTTTCTTGATATCCGAGGGTACAGGCCCGTGACGAATAGTAAACACAGGCTGTTCGGTGGCAGCCATAATCTTTAAGGCATTGCTTCCAATAAAAAGCTCTTCAAATCCGGAGGCTCCATGCGTGGAGCTGGAAATCACTGCATTCTCAAAGGAATTCACCTGGTTAACCACCTCCCGGTACACCTTTCCTCTTTTTATGATATACTTTAGCTTTGAATCCTTACCCAATTGGGTAGAACGCTCTTCAATGAGCTTTTCAAAATGGCCCTGGGCAATTCGGTGCTCCTCCTCTACCTCGCTGGAAAGCAGATTGGAACCACGGGTAAGCACATAAACCATCTGAATATTTATGGGCAGCTTACGTGAATAGAGAAGGGCCCACTCCAGTCCATTCAGGGAGTCCACTGAAAAATCGATAGGTACAATGAAATTGGTCATGGCGCAAGTTTTTGTTGTGTCAGCTAATTTAACCAAATCAGCTGAGATTTATTAGTTTTGTAATACAGAAACAATCAACCGAAAGCGATGGCCATGGAAGTAGTACTTGGAATTGATATAGGAGGCACTTATACTAAAATTGGATTGGTAGACCGGTCTGGAGAGATCCATTTTGAGGATGAGGTCCCCACCACTGGCTACGACACCATTGAGCAATATATTGAGGCCATACACATGCATGTGAATGAGAGCCTGGACCAGCTGGAAGCCAGTTTCCAGCTGGCTGGCATTGGGGTGGGAGCTCCCAACGGAAACTACTATACAGGTTGCATCGAAAATGCCGCAAACCTGGCCTGGAAAGGGATTGTTGAATTTGTGAAGCTGATGGAAAATCAGTTTCAAATCCCCACGGTGGTCACCAACGATGCCAACGCAGCAGCCCTGGGAGAAATGCTTTTTGGAGGAGCCAAGGATCTTAATAACTTTTTAATGATCACTCTGGGAACGGGATTGGGAAGTGGCCTGGTAGTAAACGGAGATGTGGTCTATGGCCATGATGGTCATGCTGGCGAGCTTGGTCATGTAAGGGCCTCTGACCATGGCCGGCAGTGTGGATGCGGGAAAAGGGGTTGCCTGGAGACCTATGTTTCGGCCACAGGAATCAAAAGAACTGTATTTGAATTGCTGGCCGTGGAGAACATGGAGAGCGATTTTCGTAAAATTCCTTTTTCAAAACTTAAACCCAAATTGATCACTGCCATGGCCGAATCGGGCGACCCCATTGCCATACTAGCCTTTGAAAAAACCGGTTTTCTGCTGGGCAGGAGCCTGGCCGATACCGTGGCTCACATCAGCCCGTCAAAAATCTTCCTATTCGGGGGACTGGCCAAGGCTGGAAAATGGATTATTGATCCGGCCAAAAAAAGCATGGAAGCGCACCTGTTGCCCATCTATCAGAATAAGATCGATATTGTTCCTTCTGCCTTGTTGAAAAAGAATATAGCTGTGCTGGGTGCTGCTGCATTGATCTGGAAAAAACTGGACCGGGAGGGTATTGCTGGTTAATTTTACTTTTTCAGCGTCATGTCCACATCGTGGTCCCAGTTAGACCTCACGGTGATAGTTATAGGCAGCAATTCCACTTTTTCGGGTTGCAGTTTTTTCAGGTAGTTCCCCGTATCCCATTTCCCGTTTCCATTCCTGTCGTGGATGAACTTTATCTGGTAATCCTGGGGCGAGAGGTTACTAAATGTATAAGTTCCGTCCGAATCCACCGAGCGCTTCTGCAATACTTTGTCTCGACTCATCAGCTGAATGATGGTGCTGCCCGTTACATTGTTAAGTGACAGTATAATCTGACCATAATACTCCTCATCCCGGCTGTTAAAAGAGACATCGATGGTGTCGTGTTGGGGTGGATAGATGCTGGTAAAGGCACCTGGCAGTATGAGTAGCCTGTATTGGGCTGCCGATTCCCATTGGCTTGATATCCAGGCCCGGTTCAGAAGTGTGGTATCTCTCCTTGTGGTGAATGGAAGCTCAAGCTCCACCGAATCGGGAATGTGATAGAGTTTTATTAAAGAGTCTGTGACTTCCTGCAAGGGCAGGTTCAGGGCAACGGGCAGGTCATTATGCAGCTCCTGCTGTCCCATGTTTTTCATGGTGTTCACCTGGAGTTTCTCAATGGCTTTCTCCACTGGTGCTCTCTTTCTTGAAGAGGTGGTTTTTTCGCGGAATGTGAACCGAAGGGTATCGGTCAGGGTCACATACTGGTTGGCCGTGTCTTTCACCGTATAGTTCACCTGGATATAAAGGGTATCCAGTTTATAGTGAACCGAATCTCTGATCCAAAGGGTCAGAGAATCCCTTTCATGGGAGAAGTGCTCCAGGTATTCAACCCTCCCGGGAGCATTTGCCGGCAAGCCCTGATAGGCAAAGGTATCGGTCAGGGGTCTGGCAAATACCAATTCAATCCTTCGTCGGTCCTCTCTCTTATAATCAGTTATATACTGTATCTCTGACTCTTCCGTAAATAGCTCCAGATCAATATAGATCGAATTCAGATCGGGTCCAACCTCCTGGATGCTGTCCGCAGCCATCCCCGTTGTATCAGAACTTAGCGAATCCAATGCAGGAAGGGTATCTGTCAGGGTTTGAGGCAACTCCTCAGGAATGGAGTCAATGGCTCCCGAGGCAAGCAGTAAAAATCGGGCAAACTCAGCCCTCACAATCAAACTGGTGTCCAGAAAAGCAATCTCTTCGGTAGGCAGGTCGAAGAGAAAATTGTTATTCCCATCTTTCAGGGCAAATACTTTGTAGACATCGGCCCGAAGGTTATTGACACTAAATACCCCGCTGTCATCAGACCTGCCCACGTACATAGGGATTTCAGTAAGCGGAACCGAATCGCGCAGATCATTGTAAAGCATGATGGAGATGGGTTCTTCGGGCGCAGTGAGATCCTCTGCATATATAAGTGTTCCTCTTACCGATAAGGAGTCAAGTACATCCCCGGTGGAGAAAACATACTCAAAATTCAACAGTTTGTTTCCTTCATGAAGATCCTTGATGGCACTCCCAAAATTAAAGGTGTAAGTGGTATAGGGTTTAAGCTCTTCTTCAATCTCTATCACCAGGGTCTTTTTCTTTAGTTTCACTATGGGTTGCTCCTCCATGGGTGGTGAAACTATAAGCTCCTGGTTTACATTGTCCAGAACGATGTATTCATCAAATTTAATCTCAATCCTTTTGGCATCAAAATGGATGGAATAGTTGGGAGGATCGCTCTCTAATACCACAGGTGGATCTTCATCTCTGGGGCCGCCAGCAGGAGATCCCTGCTGGGCACAACCCCAGCATACCAAAAATATTAAACCCGGAAAGAAATATTTGCTGGACACGTTTTGACAAATTTATTGCAAACATACAAAGATATATGCTTCAGGTGAAACCCCCCGGAATGTTATTATATTTGTAACTTAATCTATAAATCCATGCCCTGTCATGTTATTTAACGCCATTACCTGGAATGTGGATCCTGAAATTTTCAGCCTCGGTCAACTGAGCATCCGCTGGTACGGATTGTTGTTTGCTTCCGCTTTTCTTTCCGGATATATTGTTTTTTCCCGCTTCCTGATTACTGAAAGACTTAACTCTGAAATGCTGGATCAGTTGCTGATATACGTGGCTGTCGGAACCGTTCTCGGGGCTCGCTTGGGACACTGCTTTTTTTATGAACCCGACTATTTTCTTAAAAACCCGCTGGAGATACTGAAAATCTGGAAAGGAGGGCTGGCCAGTCACGGAGCGGCCATTGGTATATTACTCTCCCTTTGGCTCTATATCCGAAAATATAAACTCTCATTCCTCTGGCTTATTGATCGCATTGTGATTGTTGTTGCCCTGGGAGGGGCATTTATTCGCCTGGGAAATCTTTTTAACTCTGAAATTTATGGTCTGCCCACCGATTTGCCTTTTGGTTTCGAATTTGTGAGAGATCGACTATACGATTCAAACACTGGTGAGCTGCTGCCCACCGTTGCCCGGCATCCTACCCAACTCTATGAGGCCATCTCTTATCTCATTATCTTCTTTATACTGCTTACCTTCTACAGAAAAAAGCATCTGGTGGTAAGAGACGGTTATATTTTCGGGGTTTTTATGATCCTATTATTCTCGGCCAGGTTCTTGATTGAGTTTGTAAAAAATGACCAGGTGGCCTTCGAAGCAGGAATGCAGATAAACATGGGCCAGGTGTTGAGTCTTCCTTTTATTCTGGCTGGTGTACTTATGATTCTATGGACCAAAATGTATCCCAAATACTTCTCCCAGGAACCTGTGCCAAAGGCCCCTAAAAAGGGGAGAAAAGCGAATTTAAAGTAGAATTTTCATGGAAACGGGGAATTTCTGGTTTGCTTTTGGACTCACTGTTTTTGCTGGTCTTTCCACCGGTATAGGGAGTGCTCTGGCTTTTTTTACAAAGACCACCAATACGCGCTTTCTTTCAGTAAGCCTTGGATTTTCAGCTGGGGTCATGGTGTATGTCTCCTTTGTTGAGATCCTTCCGAAAGCCAGACAGGCCCTTGAGACAGGTTTCGGTGAAACACAGGCGGCATGGTATGCGGTGGGGGCCTTTTTTGCAGGAATCTTAATTATCGGACTAATCGACAAATTGATTCCCTCCTATGAAAATCCCCATGACATAAAAAGGGTAGAAGATGTGGCAAAGAATGGAATGAAAGATCCCAAGCTGGTGCGAATGGGCATGTTTACTGCCCTGGCCATTGCCATTCATAACTTTCCAGAAGGAATTGCCACATTTATGGCGGGTTTGACAGAACCCACTCTCGCCATTCCCATTGCCGTGGCCATTGCCATTCACAACATCCCTGAGGGGATCGCCGTCTCTGTACCCATCTCCTATGGAACCGGAAGTAAAAAGAAGGGATTCTATCTTTCATTTCTTTCCGGACTGGCCGAGCCCATAGGCGCCTTATTGGCCTATTTTATCTTAATGCCCTTTTTAAACGATAATATCTTTGGTTTTATTTTTGCAGCGGTAGGGGGCATCATGGTATTTATCTCCATTGATGAGCTGCTGCCCACAGCCAGGGAATATGGACTTCCTCACCATGCGGTATACGGATTTTTAGCAGGAATGGCCGTTATGGCACTGAGTCTGCTGTTATTTATTTAATATGTCAGGATCCGAACATAAGCACAGGCGAAAACGTCACCACCATCCTGTGAATGAAAAAAACTTGCTGGGTGCCACCCTGCTTAACCTGGTTATTACGGTGGTGGAATTTGCCGGGGGGATCCTCTCGGGCAGCCTGGCTCTGCTCTCGGATGCACTTCATAACCTGAGTGATACATTTGCCACATTTATCGCATATATGGCTATCCTCATAGGCAAACGGGAAGCCAACCAGAAAAGGACTTTTGGTTACAAACGAGTCGAAATCCTTGCCGCACTTCTGAATGCAGTGATCCTGATTGTTACCAGCGCATTTCTCCTGAAGGAAGCCTGGGAGCGATGGAACGATCCACAGCCCATTAACTCCATGATTATGTTGGTGGTGGCCATGATCGGTTTACTGGCCAATGTATATGCAGCCATCATTCTGAAAAAAGACGCACATAAAAGCATCAATGTAAAAGCCGCCTACATTCACCTGATCGGAGACAGCCTCTCTTCCGTAGTGGTCATTATAGGTGGAGTACTGATCCAAATCTACAAAATGTACTGGATCGACCCGGTGATAACTGTGCTGATCTCAATCTACATCATTCGATCGGGCTTTGTCATTCTAAAACAATCGGTGGATATCCTGATGCAGTCTACTCCGGATCACCTGGATCTGTCGCTTATCAAACAAATGGTGGAGCAGATGCCAGATGTTTCTAACATTCATCACCTGCACGCCTGGATGCTCACCGACAGTGAAATACACCTGGAGGCCCATATTGAATTAAATAAAGACCTGAAATTGAGCCAGGTCAAAGGGACCCACCAGAAGATTGAACAGCAATTGCTAAGCGATTTCAATGTAAACCATGTAACCCTTCAGTTTGAAATCGATGCGGCTCACCCCCCAGGCCTTATTCATAAAGAGAACGGGTAAATGCAAAGAGAACAAAAGATCATTCGGGCGTCCTGGTGGGCCATTGTGGGCAATGGCATACTGGCAGTTTTAAAGCTAAGCGTTGGATTTATCTCCGGAAGTTTTGCTTTGATTGCAGATGGAATCGATTCCACCACCGATATTGCCTCTTCACTGGTGGTACTCATAGCTGCCCGGATCATAGCCAAGCCTCCAAATATTAAATACCCTTACGGATACAGCAAAGCCGATACGGTAGCGGCAAAAGTACTTTCCTTTATCATATTTTTTGCAGGTGCTCAGCTGGCCTATTCCACCATCAGGATATTGTTGAAAGGAGCAGCCATGGAAACACCTACTTCTCTCGCTATCTGGATCACCATTGTCTCCATCCTGGGAAAACTTATACTTACCCTCTTGCTCTCTCGCACAGGCAAAAAAGTGGATAGTCCCATGCTTATTGCCAATGCCCGCAATATGCGCAACGACATATTGATTTCCACCAGTGTGCTTTGCAGCCTGCTCTTTACAATTCTTCTGAAAGAACCCCTGATAGATAGGCTTATTGCACTGGCAATCAGTGGTTTTATCATGTATAGTGCATTTAAAATATTCATGAAATCCAATGTGGATCTGATGGATGGCATTGATGATACAGAGATGTATAAGCGTCTGTTCGATGCCGTCAATGGTGTGGAAGGGGTCCACAATGCACATCGGGTGCGTGCCAGGAAGATTGGCCACCATTACATGGTAAACCTGGATATAGAAGTACATCCCTACCTGACCGTGAAGGATGCGCATGAGATTGCCAAAAATGTGGAGGACAGCATCAAATCAAATCTCAAAAATATTTACGATGTGATGGTCCATGTGGAACCTCTGGGCAACCAGGAGGAGGATGAGAAATATGGCATCACCGAATCAGAAATCACACGCCAAAAGAGATAGTCCATGATTAGCAGAGAAATGTCGATGTGTGTGGCAGTATTTGAAAATATGCAGTTGCTGCCCCTTTTTCCCCGTTTTAAAATGAAACTGGGATTTGGTGAGCGGAGTGTGGAAGAGGTATGTAAAACCCATGACGTAAACGCTGATTTCTTCCTTGAGATAGCCAATTCCTACCTGGATGAAGCCTATATTCCCGGGGATGGCCTTTCGTTATTTTCTTTGGGTACCATGATCAGCTACCTGAAGGAGACCCATACTTATTATTTGGAAACGGCGCTTCCCACGGTGGAAGAAAAAATATCCCGCCTCCTGGATCATTCCTCTCTTTCAAAAAAAGAGATCAACCTGGTCACTGTGTTTTTTGATGATTACAGACAGGAGTTTTTGACTCATATTCAGGAGGAGGAACAGCATATCCTGCCCTATGTTCTGGAATTGGAAAAGCAATCGGCCCAGGAAAAACCTGATCCGGAATTTAAACTCAAACTGCAAAGCTATTCCATCAGGGAGTTTGAGCAAGGACACGATCGCCTGGAAACCAGTCTGGAGCACCTTTCCCGTTTGATTATCAAAAGTCTGCCTCCTTTTGAGGATTTTCAGCTTTGTCGACAGGTTCTCGACGACCTGTCGGACCTGGTAAAGGATCTGACCGACCATGCCAATATGGAAGATAAAATTCTGATTCCCCGGGTGGCTGAACTTGAAGCGCAGCTCATAAAGAGAATGGATACTCCATGAAATTCTCAGGATTCATACTGGCCATTGATTCCTTCCTGGTTCGAAAGGGATTGATCTCTCTTCTGAGTCGCATTCAGGGTGTAAGAATCGTCAGGGAGTTTGATGCTGCCGATACTTTTCAACAATATGCCAATCGTCAGGACATCGATTTTCTGATCATCAGTGAATCCTTATTTGATAAATCGTCTGCACTCTTTGTCTCGCATCCTGGCTTACTGGAGAGAACCATCTTGCTCAAAGAAGAGCCCGCCACTCAGATGGAAGTTCAAAATTCCATCCATCTCTCAGAGGAAAAAGAAATAATCACCGGTAAAATCAAACGATTGATGGATCTTCATGCTTCATTGCTCTCCCCTTCTGGATCATCAGAGCTTACCCAACGAGAAAAAACCATAGTACGACAGGTTTCCCTGGGTTTGACCAATAAACAGATTGCCGAGGAGCTCTTTTTATCCACCCACACAGTGACCACCCACCGAAAAAATATCAGTAGTAAACTGGGAATTAAATCCGTTTCCGGATTAACGGTATATGCCATTGTTAATAACATCATTACCATTGAAGAAGTAAGCTTAAAACCTTCGGAGTAATGTGTATCTTTGTGAAAATTTTTAAAGTGATTTGTCATGGCTGATAAAAAACCCAATGTTGGAGTATTGTATGGAGTAGTTGGATTGCTGGTGGTGGTACTGGCGGTAGCCATCTATTTATTGCTTGATACCCGGAAGAATCTTAACCTGGTTTCAGAGGATCTGGCGGTAAAGACTGAGTATTTTCGGGTGGAACGTGATTCCCTTGAAGGGGAGTTAAGAACCATCTATGTTCAATATGATTCGCTGGAAACCGATAACGTGGATCTCCAGGTGCAGATGACCGAGCAGCAGCAAAAAATCGACAGGCTCATTGCCATCCAGGCCGATGATGCCTATAAGATTAAAATGTATAAGCGTGAAATGGAGACCCTGCGTACGGTATTAAGGAGTTATATTGTACAAATCGACTCCCTCAACATGCAGAATCAGGAGCTGATGGCCGAGAACAAGCAGCTTCGGAACACCGAACGTCGTCTGGCCACCGAGAAAGCTCAGCTGGAAGAGGAGAAGACCGAGCTGGAGGAGATTAAAAATCTGGCCACCACACTTCAGGCCTCTCAAATCAACATGGTCTTGCTCAATAAACGCGATAAGGAATCATCAAAAATCCGGGGTGCTGAGAAGGTCCGGGTCGATTTTGTACTGAGGGCCAATAAGGTGACCACGCCGGGTGAAAAGCCCATATACCTGAGAATTCTCAGGCCCGACCAGGTCTTGCTTGGTTCGCCCGATTTGCAGATGTTCGAGTTTGAAGGCGAACAGCTCCCTGCTTCTGCTTCCAGGGTCGTGAACTATGAGAATGAAGATTTGCCTGTTTCCATATTCTGGACCAACGACGGTGAAATTGTTCCCGGAGAACATACTGTTGAGCTTTATGTGGAAGGAAAAGTTATTGGCTCCTCCTCCTTTGTGCTGAAATAAACCACTGCCACTTTGATGAATATCGGTATTATTATCGGGCGTATTGGTGGGGTGGATGGAGTCGCACTGGAGACCGAAAAGTGGATCGAGGTGCTTCAATCCATGGGACATAAAGTATACACCCTTTCAGGACAGTTCCAGGAACGCCCCATGGACCCCGAAACAGAGACCCTGGTTTCTGAAATGTCTTTCTTCTCCCCGGAGAGCTTTTGGAGTCAGAAAAAGGCATTTTTCTATCCGGAGACAGATCCCCGTGAGCTGATCGAACACTTGAATCTCTATTCGAAAGTGATTTATAAGAAGATCCTCAACTGGATATCTGTGAGAAAGATCGATCTGCTTATTTCAGAAAATGCCTCTGCCCTGCCCTCCCACCTGGAGATGGGAATGGCCATAAATAAGGCCGTACAGAAAACGGGTATCCCCACCATTACACACGATCACGATTTTGCCTGGGAGCGGGGCGACAGGTATGTCTCTCCCCACAAGGAGATCAATGATTTTGTAGCTGAGGTATTTCCCCTTCGTACCCCCAATTCGGTTCATGCTGTAATCAATACACATGCCAGCCACACCTTGATGGAGCGATTTAAGCGAAGCTCGGTAAATGTGCCCAATGTGATGGATTTTAATCAAGCTTTTGGGGTTCAGAACGAAAAAAACGAGCACCTGGCCGAGAACCTGGGTTATAAGAAGGATGACCTTCTGCTATTCCAAATTACCCGAATCGTGCGCAGAAAAGGGATCGAAGCGGCCATCCAGCTGATTCACGAACTGAACGATAAAAAAGTCAAATTGGTGATCACCGGCAACTATGCCGATGATGCCGGCAGCGCCTACTACAACGAGCTGGTAAACCAGATCCATGAACTGCATCTGGGCCACCAGGTCACCTTTGCCCACCATCTGTTTCACAACAAAGGTCTCTCCAACGGGAATGGCGAGCTACGCTTATCTCTCTCAGATGCCTATGCCCGAGCCACAGCCTGCACCTACTTCAGCACCTATGAGGGATTTGGAAATGCATTTGTGGAAGCGGTGCTGGCCAAACGACCCATCTTTGTGAACAACTATGAGCCTGTTTATATGCCCGATATCGGCAGCAAAGGCTTTAAAACTGTGATGATCGAAAATGGCCAGCTCACCTCCGAAGCTGTAAAAGATATGGCAGAGGTGATCTACAATCCAAAGCTGGCCAAAGAGATTGCAGACTACAATTTTGAACTGGGTAAAAAATACTTCAGTCTGGATACCCTGCGGGAAAAACTGGAGGAACTGATCGGACTGGCAAGCTCAAGCACATGAAAAAACTGGTCACACTTGCCGTTTTCGACAATACCTTTGATGTAAAGTTCAACCTTCTGAAGGATATGCTTGAGGAGGCGGGTATCCCATATCTCACTGGCAACGAACATGCCAGGACCGTAAAGCCTCTGCCCTTTGTTTCACCGGCCAACATCGCCATAGATATCAAAGTCTATGAGGAGGATGCAGAGGAGGCCTTAAAACTCTATCAGTCCATCTCTTGATATGGATCATCTGAAACGCGCTTTTTCAAGTAAGAGATTGGGTCAATCAGAGCTTTTCCTGAAGAATAATTTTATTAGATCTGCAGCCTACGAAGGGATGCATCACCAGGGTATCCCCACCAGGAAACTCATCGACCATCATGTGGACATGGCAAAAGGAGGAGTGGGACTTACCACCGTTTCCTATGGGGCCGTTTCAGCCGATGCCCGTACCTTCAACACACAGATGTACATCAATGACCGCAGTCTAAAGGAACTGAAAGTGCTGGCAGATGAAGTACATGGGGCGGGAGGAAAGGTCTCCATGCAACTCACCCACTGTGGTTACTTCTCTAAGAACAAGGAGATAAGCAAACCCCTGGCACCCAGCCGGATCTTTAATGAATATGGCTTTTTGTCGGGCATCATTTTCTCAAGAGCAATGACCAAAATCCAGATGGATCAGGTCTCTGCCGATTTTACCCGGGCAGCACTCCAACTTAAAAAGATTGGGTTTGATGCCGTGGAAATTCACATGGGCCATGGCTACCTTTTAAGTCAGTTTTTGAGTCCGCGCACCAACAAACGGAAGGATGCCTATGGCGGCAGCGTGGAAAACCGGTCAAGATTCCCTTTAGAGGTGTTTGAGAAGGTGATCGAAAGCGTGGGAAAAGGGTTCCCGGTTCTGGTGAAACTGAACTTAAGCGATGGTTTCAGGGGAGGCTTCTCGCTGGAGGATTGCAAATATGTCTCCACCGAGCTTGAAAAGAGGGGGTGTTCAGCCCTTGTATTGAGTGGCGGTTTTACCAGCAAATCTCCTTTTTACCTGATGCGTGGCAAGGTTCCCCTGGGAGGGATGATACGTAATGGCGGTTCCCTTGCAGAGAAGATCACCATGGCCATTTTTGGTCCAATCATTATTAAGCGCTATAAATTCACCCCCAACTTCTTTCTGGCCCAGGCCATCGAGATCCGTAAAGCGGTCCACATGCCACTGGTCTATCTGGGAGGAGTTGATTCCAAAGAGGGAATTTCCCAGATATTGGATGCGGGTTTCGATTTTATCGCCCTGGCCAGACCCCTTATTCATGATCCCGATTTTCTGCTCAAGCTGCAGTCCGGTGAGATTGATAAAACGGAATGCAACCGCTGCAACAAATGTGTGGTGGAGATGGACCGGGGTGGTGTAAAGTGTGTCTTATAGAGCGTTTGCAGCGATTCTGTACTCCCAAAGACGGGATAGATATAATAAATCAACTTATTAACTAATAGGGTGTTGTTTCGGATAATAAATATCCCTCGGTAGATATTTATTATCCGAAAAGCACCATATATGTATACTAACTGGCTATTTTATATCCCTTTTATATGAGTGGAGCAGCATCTGCTTAAACCGGCTTGAGAAAGCGAAGGTACCTGATTTGGAAAGTGAAGCAACCAACTCCAGTACCAAGGATGATATTTCATAAGGTGGCTTCAAGATAGTATCATATGATACTATCAGATATAGTAGATTTAAATGAACAACTCCCTCAATATATGATCTGTGAGAAGCCAGTGGTCTGGTTGGATGGCAACATGGCCCCGGGTGTTCCAAAGTTTACCCTGCTCCAGAAAAGGAAGGATTTTCTTCTCAAAATGCTGAAAAATATCCCCTCCAAATTGCTGACCAATATATTCAGGATCGGCCCCCCAGCGCGTGCGCAATGAAGTGATCAGGTAATCATGATACGCCTCCTGGGTAGACAACTTCTCTGTCTCACTAAAGCCGCCTCCAGCTGAAATCCCTTCCATATACTTCTGTAATGAGGAGACATTCCAGCTTCGCTTTGTTCCATCATAGGAGTGGGCCGAAGGACCCAGACCCTGGTAGGGTTTCCCGGACCAATAGAGCATATTGTGTGCCGACATTTTTCCATTAAGGGCAAAGTTGGAGATTTCATAATGATCAAAATTCCTCTCCAACAATAACTTTCGCAGCATTTGAAATTGTTTTACGCTCTCCTCCTCATGTACGGGCAACAAGCGTCCCTTTTTTCTCCAGTGATCAAAAACAGTACCTGGCTCGAAGGTAAGGTGATATGCAGAAATGTGTGAAACCGGAAGCGCCAGTGCCTTCATTATATTCTGCTCCCATTCTTCGGGTTTCTGACCCGGAACTCCGTAGATCAAATCCATGGTGATATTTTCAAATCCTGCAGCAGCTGCATCTTCCACACTTCGCTCTGCCTGAATGGAAGTATGTGAACGCTTCATTAGCTCCAGGTCCCTCTCAAAAAAAGACTGAATCCCTATGCTGATCCGGTTAAATCCCCTGTTTCTTAACCGTTCCAGGTAGGCAGGAGAAAGGTCATCAGGATTGCATTCCATGGTCCACTCAGCATCTTCCCGAAAGGAATAATATTTGTGAACCGTGTCAAGAATTTTCCCAAGGTGGGCATCCGACAATACAGAAGGTGTACCACCTCCCAGATAGAGGGTCTCCTTTTCAGACCCGGGCTTCTCCCCTGCTCTGATCTCAATTTCTTTTACAAGATTTTCCACATATTCATCCACATACTTCAAACTCACCGAAAAGAAAAAATCACAGTACCGGCAGGCCTGTCTGCAAAATGGAATATGTATGTAGAATCCCCGCATGGATCATTCATCTATGTACCCGATAATGGCGTTGGATACAGCCCGGGGTTCGGGGGGCAGTGAAAAGACATTGGACTCATAGTCGCTGTTGTAAGGAGAGATATTCAGGGTAACATGGTCCACCACCAGGGTGCTGCTCCCCCCCGGATCAAATCCCATGGCCTTCTCAATGCCCAGCTTCAAAAGGATATCGGCCATGTCTCCATGGGTGGCTCCCACCGACTCCCTGATCCTCCCATTGACTGTCAGAACCACCAGGTTACCCTCCCTGTTAATCCCTGCGGCGATTTTAGGGCCGCGCATTTCGGTATAATCCAACCTTGCTGCCTGGGTGCGAATGGAATTAAGGGTAAGCCAACCTTCGTCCTCCATGTCTATGGTCACTTCTCCTTTTTCAATCAACAGGGGCCCGGCTTCCACTCCATGAACCACCTCTTCAAATCCAGGAAGGAGAAGTTCCAGTTGTTCACCCACTTTAAAATTTTCAGGAATCTCTCCGGGGGGAAATGCCAGGGTAAGTCCAACCGGAACTACAGCTATCTTCTCCCCTTCTTTCGTTTCAAGAATCTCCTTAATACAATTTCCGGCCAGCCTGACCAGTGTTCTCCCAAAACCTTCGATGCTGGATTCCGGATAGAGCAAATCGTAGTAGGCGGTGCCACGGTAAGGACTTTTGGCATTATACATCTCCGGGCCAAGACGAATCTCTGCACCTTTTTGTTTGATGATCAGCCCCTCCATGCAATGCACCCTTCTGATATCAATGCTTCCATCCCTGTTTACCAGCAGTGCAGGTTTATTAAACAGGGGTACCGAGATCATTTGCCCTCCCGAAATAATCAAACCCAGAGGAGATCCGATGTAGGTTTCTGGCAGTCCCAATTTACCCACAAGCTCGGGATTAAGTATATATCCGCCATTCCAGGCAATCCGTGCCTCTCTGCCTGTTTTTCTTTGAAAACTCCTGGTAAAACGGACCACTGTTTTGGGATCCTCTGCGGAGGAAACCACAGAAAAATCCCATCTTCTCTCCTTTAAATTGATCTTAGCCAGCGCACCATTGTAGGGCAGGCCATCTTCATAAGTTCCGCTAAAATATTCAAAGGTCACGGGATTATGCTCCATGCCAGTCTTGTCGAGAGATTGCAATACATGCATAACCGGGCTTCCCTTGGTGGCTGCATCTTCCCTGATAGCCGCCATGATATATGCTTCCCCATGTTGTTTCACCAAAGAACGATAGAGCCTGCTTTTCAGTGCCCTTTCAAAATCCTTGGCTGTTTGCACCGGAGTGGGATAGGAAAGGGTGGTCCTTACCCCTGCCGGGACAAATTGTATATATCCACTGTTGAGTGGAATGCCCATGACATTGGAGGTAAGTGTGCTCATTACTTTCCCGATGTGGAAGCGGTCCATGTTCACCATATCGGTCATCATGGCTGCGTTGCTTCGATTGGTCAGTAAACATCCATTCTGCTCCTTGATTTTTCGCAGCACCCTGAGCGCATTGGATCCCAACTGGGGAAAATGGATACCCACACATACCTGTTTGGTGCGTATGATCTGAATGACCTTAAACTCATATAGCAGCCTCAGTTCCTCCGATACTCCGTTGGTGATGTAGTCGGTGATCTCATCTTTATTCAGTTGTTTTCCAAGGTTTTTCTCCTGGGCAAAAATATAGACCGGCTGAAGCTGGCTTGCCTCCTTTTCCAAGAGCTCCCTGGTAATGCTTAATTCCATGGGTAAATTAAGCCTTGTGCGTATGGATTGCAGTGCAAAAAACTCCAGTTCATACATGATATAAGCTCCTGGAAAGTAAGCGATGGGCAGGTTGGTACGGAGTCGCTCGATCAGTCTTTTGCGATCGTCGATGGCCAGGTAAGAAGATCCCGTAAGCTGCAAAAGGGCCAGGTTCCAATCGGTAAAAAACTGTGGGCTTAAATCCACTTTATTCACAGGTGATGGTTGTACCGTTTTGATATAAAGCAAGTTAATTAAACCTGTTAGCTCCTGAAAGGTATAATCCTGGTAGGGGTAATGCCTTCTGTTCCGGTGCCTGTACGACATGGAGTGGTCGTGCTGAATCTGGTGTTCTCCCTGGTCGGTTTCAAAGAGGGTTTCGACGGCGTTATAGAAGCTATTGATGATTTTTTTTGGCAAAGATTCCGCATCGGGATCATTTTTAATGATGACTCCTGCAAAGTGAAAAGCCATGCCCCTGACCATCTGTTGCTCCACTCTGAAATAGCTTGGATCGATGAGTGATTTCAACATGCCCATAAATTCAAGTCTTCCGTGTCCAGGCAAATAGTGTCTGTTTTTGGTGTCGAGGAGCTCTTTCAGGTCATCGTTGCTAAAATTGACCATCTCACGATAATCATCTAAACACTCTTCAACAATCCTGAGGTTTTTTTCGTTTCCCCTTAACTGCATATAGAGTCCATGGAGGATCTGATGGATGTTTTCATTTAATGAATCCAGGCTGTAACGCTTGTTTACCACCCGTTTGTTGTGCCTGAATTCACGGGTATAGTGGTGAGGGAAAAATACCCTGTCAATAATATCTTTAACAATGCTGCTGGTGATTCTCTTCCCTTTAAATTCAAGTACTTTTAAGCGGTCACGCTCTCCCAGGTTTTCTCCTATTACATCTGAGTAGACCGTTTCGGGTTCATACCTTCTGCAAAAAATGGGCGTGCCGCAGGCTGTTGCCTCAATAATGGGCAATCCCCGTCCCTCGGTTTTACTTGGAAGAAGCACCAGCGAGGCTATGTTGTAGAGTTCGGCAATTCCTGCGGGTTGTTCATATCGTGACTTAAAGGAATCCCGATCCAACTCTCCAAGCAGCAGGGCCAGATAGACCCTGCTCTGAAGGTCCGGTGCTACCTCTTTGAGTAATTCTCCAAACCTTTCAACCAATTTCTTATAGTAGCCATAATGACCATTGGCAATGGGTCCCGTAATAAGAAGGGTCATCTTCAGTTGTGAGGTTTTCCTGAACCGAATCAGCATCTCTTCCTGCTCAAACATTTTTAGCAGCAAATTGAATGAGGTCTCAATTTTTTTGCGGGATATGATCCTTGTGGGCTGAAGCAAAATGATGTTTTCTGCAATAAACCGCTCTATCCCAATGGTTTTGGCCCCAATTAAAATGGGTTTTGGATTCTGTTCGGCCACCAATCCACCGTCCAGCACATCCTCTACCGAATAGCTGATCAGCTGCCTGGCATATCTGGATAGTATTTTTTCTACCTGGATAAAGGTATTGATGTTTTTTCGTTTGTCGCTCTTGGTATAGTGATTGGTATCTACCGCAGTACCAATCTCCAATACATTGGCCGGGTTGTGACCATTAACTCGTATGAGGTGTTTGGTCTGTCCGCTGTTGATATTCACATTCATCCAGGAACGCGACTGCCACGGGAACAGAACTTCCATCAAGGAAAAAACTTCGCCCAAATGACAATTGGTAAAAAAGAAATCTCTGGGTCCGGTTTTGGTGCCTGACTTCTCCCGCTCAGATTTGCACATTCCTTCTTCCCAGAAGAAATCGTGGTTGTTGTTAATTACCGGTATCTTCAAAAATTCTGAAATCAGCACGGTAGCCAGGGCCGCGGCTACATTTCCCGGATTGGAACAAATATTAAGAATATAGAGCATGTTGATACCCTGCTCCTGGATATACCCTCCCAGTTTTTCAACAATGGCAAGGGTTTGAGCCCAAAATTTTATGATTAATTCGTTGTATGGATCGCTGCCTCTTTCCAGTTTGGTAAAATAAAAACTGTGGTACAATTCCCACTCGTCGAAACCAGCAATCTCAGGAATTACACACTTCTTATACTCTTTGCTTATGCGTGGGGCTGTTTTTGAATCTATGGTCCCGGCGATATAGTGAATGGGTGCTCCGGGTATATTGCGACGCATCAATGACGCATATTTATCAAGCTCCACAGATACCCCATCCACCATATATTGAAAGGTGAGAAAACCAATTCCTCCTTTTCTTACATGCTCTTTGAAATCGTCGTAGGAACCAGCAAATCGGAAGGGTGGATACGCTTTTTCCTCCCTGAACCGGTCCATAAATAATCCCAGGTCAAACCAGGTTTGGATATCTTTTTCCTTCAGGAAAGCTAACAGTTCATCCAGGCTCATTTCAAAATTATTATCATCTTTGTGCTGGTTTTTAAACCTCTTAACTGATGCTAAGTTACGTGTTCCGATATAAATTCACCATTCTGCTGGCCTTCCTCATCGTTTTATTGAGCCTGGTGCCCAGCAACAGCATACCCTCATCCAGAATCTTTAATATACCCTACCTGGATAAGCTGGTGCATTTTTCCATGTATGCATCCATTGGCTTTGTGGCCCTGATGGAGAGCAGGTGTATTAAAAATTGTCAAGTTTTCCATCTGATCCTGGTGTTCGTCATCTTTGTTATGAGTGCAATCATCGAAGTGCTGCAAGCCACTGTGGTAGCTACCCGGGCTGCAGAATGGTATGATCTGTTCGCCAATTTTTTCGGACTTGTGGCCGGTTATGTGGCTTACAGAATTTTGCGAGGGCTTTGGATTTTTAAGTTCCTCAGATCTTGATTCTATCCTTTCCTTCTCTGAATTCGGAAACCAGGTCGGCAATTGACTCTGTGGCAAAAAGCATCCTCTCCTCATTTCTCAAGGGAGCAATCTTATCGTGTAAACTACAGGGATCTTCATGACTGCATGGGGACGTGCGTATTACACAGGTACCGAAGGCGTCTTTTCCATCAATTAATTGAATAATTTCATTCAGGGAGATGTCGATGGCAGGTTTAGCCAGGTAAAATCCACCATTAGGACCTTTGGTAGAATCCAGGATGTGGTGCCTGGCCAAGAGCTGAAGAATCTTACCCAGGAATGGGGAGGGTATATCCAGTTCGCTGGCTATTTTTTTAATTCCTGCTTTTTTCTCTTTGGTAGAGAACAGCGCCAGGTAGATTACTGCCCTGATGGCGTATTTGCTGGTATTTGAGAGCATTTGTCTTATTTATACGGGTATGTTCTTTATTCTGTCCTGGTGTCTCCCTCCTTCAAATTCGGTAGTAAGAAAAACATGCACAATTTCTTTTGCGGCCTCAAGATCAATAAATCGTGCGGGCAAGGAACAGATATTTGCATCGTTGTGACTTCGGGCCAATCTGGCAATTTCTTCGTTCCAACATAGGGCTCCCCGAATTCCCTGGTGCTTATTTGTTACCATATTGATCCCATTTCCGCTTCCACACAGAGAAATGCCCAGGGGATAGTCTCCCTCTTCAACAGCGAGAGCCAATGGGTGACCAAAATCTGGGTAACTAGCTGATTCTGTAGAATTTGAACCAAAATCTTTTGCAGAATATCCCAGCTCTTCCAGGTATTTAATAATGGCCAACTTCATCTTATAACCTGCATGATCGGAAGCTATGGCAATGGTCTCTTTCATTCTTACTCTTTTTTAACAACCCAATGGTTGATTTGTTGTTGATTTGTTTTTAAAACCCTTAACAAAAACTCATGAGTCGGGTTGAAGTGCAATTCTTCCAATTTTTGGCCCGAATCACCAACAGATTGTCAACAGTCATTATCTTTGAACTTTATTAGTTTTTATTAAAGGCATCCTCTATTAACAACTGTTAAATTAAAAGGCAACAAACCTATTTTCAGAACTTAACATTTCTTATAACTGTTAATAGAGTGTGTGATTCATTTAAAGAATTGATTTTGCAAAGATAGTTTCACTTTTTTTAAAACAATATGAACCGACTAACATTATCATTTTTAGATTTAATTAATTAATAAGAATATATATATAGATGATGAATTCTGTTAAAAAGCTTAATATTGATAGAGCTGGTTTTATAGATATGGAGATCGATAAATCACTTAATCTTGTGGAAGAGATCGCCCGTATGAAGCGAGAGAAAAATGTTGTGATTCTGGCACACTTTTACCAGGAGGGTGAAATACAGGATATTGCAGATTTTGTGGGAGATAGTCTGGGTCTGTCGCAACAAGCTGCATCCACTGATGCCGATATTATTCTTTTTGCCGGAGTTCATTTTATGGCTGAAACGGCAAAAATACTGGCTCCGGGAAAGAAGGTCCTTATACCGGATATCAATGCGGGATGCTCACTGGCTGATTCTTGTCCTCCGGATGAATTCGCAAAATTTATTGAAAAACATCCGGGACATACGGTCATTTCCTATGTAAATACCACAGCCGAGATAAAAGCCCTGACCGATATTATCTGTACCTCTACCAATGCACTTGAAATTGTTAAGAGTCTGCCTGCCGATGAGAAGATCATTTTTGCTCCCGATCGCAATCTGGGAAACTACATTCAGAGTGTTACCGGAAGAGAGATGGTTATCTGGGATGGTGCCTGTCACGTACATGAAGAGTTCAGCCTGGAAAGAATCCTTGAATTGAAAAGTGAAAATCCGGATGCTCAAATTATTGCGCATCCCGAATGCGAAAAACCTATATTGATTGTGGCCGATCATATAGGTTCCACTACTTCTCTGCTGAACTATACGATAAGAGATACGGGAAACACCTACATTGTAGCCACTGAATCAGGAATTCTACATCAGATGCGAAAGAGCAGTCCCCATAAAAACTTTATTCCTGCCCCTCCCAAAGATTCCACCTGTGCTTGTAACGATTGTAAGTATATGAAATTGATTTCTTTGAAAAAGATCTATAATACTTTGAAGTATGAGCTTCCTGAGATAACTTTGGAACAAGATTTGATGGACAAAGCCAGGGGATCCATTGTGAGGATGCTTGAAATTTCGGACCGTCTTAAACTTTAAGGGGATACATGTTGCTAAGGTTAAATCGATACTTTCTATTTTTTGCAGTTTTAGCTTTGGTCTCTTTTCATCTGAAGGCTCAGGAAGGCCTGGTTGAAAATGGATTTGTTCAAAACTTCTATCCCAATGATCAGGTTGTCAGCGAAGGGACCATGAGGGATGGAAAGCCCGATGGATACTGGAAAAGCTACTATGTGACCGGTGTTATAAAATCTGAAGGAAAAAGAACTAATTTTCTTTTGGACAGTACCTGGAACTTCTACAACCAGGCAGGAGAACTTACCCAGCGGATAAATTATAAATTGGGTGAAAAGAGCGGATATGCCACCAGCTACTCCTATAAAAATCCAAATAATCCCGGACAACCGACGGTAATATCTTCCGAACTCTATGTAAACGGAAAGAAAGAGGGTAACTCATTCTACTACTTTCCTACCGGCGAATTGAAGTACATCGTATACTATAAAAATGGTAAAAAACAGGGACTTTCCCGGGAATTTTCCACCGATAGCACCCTGATTGCTGTGGAGGAGTATAAGGATAACTACCTGATTAACAAGGAGCGACTAAACAGAACCGATAAAGAGGGAAGAAAACAGGGAACCTACAGGGAATATTACGAGAATGGAAGGATAAAGAAGGAAGAGAACTATCTGGATAACCAGTTGCATGGTTATTACAGGGAGTTTGATGGAAGGGGTGAACTGTTAACCGCAATGAGGTATGAGCGGGGTATGATCATGGAGGAAATAGATGAGGACATGAAGGAACTCCTTGATATGAAAAGCACTTTTGATGCCGATGGGAAGTTAATTTTCACAGGAGGATACATTGATGGCGTACCGGTGGGAATACACAGGTTTTTTGATACCACAGGAACGGTGGAGAATTCATACCTCTACAACGAGCTGGGTCAGAAAATTTCTGAGGGGATTATTGATGAGCAGGGAAGACGGAAGGGGCCCTGGATCGATTTCTATCCCACAGGTGAAATAAGAGCAAAAGGACAGTATACGAATAATCAGCGTTCTGGAAGCTGGACCTACTATTTTCTTACAGGCGGTGTGGAACAGAAAGGAAGGTTTGAAAGGGATCGCTACCGAGGAACTTGGACCTGGTACTATCCCAATGGCAATGTTTGGAGGGAAGAGGCCTATTTCAATGGTCGGGAAGATGGCATATTTGTTGAGTACGACCTGGCAGGAAATATCCTCACAAAGGGAGATTATATAAGTGGGGAAAAGGAGGGAGAGTGGATCTATCAGGTGGGAGATCACATGGAAAAAGGGAACTACGTGATTGGTTTAAGAGAGGGTCTTTGGACCTACTTCTACAACGATGGAAAACTGAAGTATGAGGGAAATTATTCTCAGGGGAATCCCGATAAAAAGCACAAATACTATTATTCTTCGGGTATATTAAAAGAGGAGCAGTATTATGCAATGGGCATCCGTGAAAAGAACTGGAAAAAATATGATGAAGAGGGGAATCTGACCATGACCATCACCTATAAAAACAATGTGGAACAGCGTATCAACGGATTCAAGATCAAGCTTCCTGATGATGATGTTACCTTAATCCGATAATACATCATGGTAGAAGATTTTGAGTTCAGAGAGGAAAAGCTGTCAGATAAAGACCAGGAAATTGAAGCCCGTTTAAGGCCTCAGGTCTTTTCTGATTTTGACGGTCAGTTTAAGGTGGTAGAAAACCTGAAGGTATTTGTGGAAGCAGCACGTTTACGAGATGAGGCGCTTGACCATGTGTTGTTACATGGTCCTCCGGGTCTGGGGAAAACCACACTTGCACATATTATTGCCAATGAAATGGACGTGGGCATTAAAATTACCTCCGGACCGGTGCTGGATAAGCCCGGTGACCTGGCGGGACTTCTCACCGGACTTGAAGAGGGAGATGTGCTCTTTATTGACGAAATTCACAGGCTCTCTCCCATTGTGGAGGAATATCTCTATTCGGCCATGGAGGATTATTGCATCGATATCATGATCGACAAAGGTCCCTCTGCCCGATCGGTGCAATTAACCCTTTCCCCTTTTACACTCTTAGGCGCCACCACCCGGTCCGGATTACTTACCGGACCATTAAGGGCCAGGTTTGGCATCAATTCTTTACTGGAGTATTACGATGCCGATGTTTTAACGGGAATAGTGAAACGTTCTTCCGGAATCTTAAAGATGGAAATTAAGGATGATGCTGCAGTGGAAATTGCCTCCAGAAGTCGGGGCACTCCCCGGATAGCCAATGCTTTACTGAGGAGAATAAGAGATTTTGCGCAGGTGAAAGGAAATGGGATCATAGATATGAAGATCACCAAATACGGACTGGATGCTTTGAATATCGATCAGTCGGGACTGGACGAAATGGATAATAAGATTCTGCTTACCATTATTGATAAATTTCAGGGTGGTCCTGTGGGATTGAATACCATTGCTACAGCCGTGGGTGAAGAGGCAGGGACCATTGAGGAGGTCTATGAGCCCTTTCTGATCAAGCAGGGGTATATCAAGCGAACCCCACGCGGAAGAGAGGTTACCAGGAACGCCTACGAACACCTTGGGAAATATAGAGAAAGCCAGAACTTTTTATTTTGATATTTTGTATATATTTGTGTGGAGTTTAAAATAAGCAAACTGACATGGCAAAAGAATTATTGAAAAATTCAGGACTACTGGTAATCCTTGCCGGTGTAATTGTTCTTGGTATAAGTGTCTTTGCAAAGGTGCAGACCAATTCAAACCTTTCACTCGCCCTGGTGCTGGTGGTGGGTGGGCTTATTGCCCATATTGTAATCAATAAAATGGTGGATTGATCCGCTAAATATTGGCAATGTGCTTCAATCCTGGCTTGTCCAGGATTTTTATTTTCCTTCCATTAAGTTCAATGGATCCGTCGTTTTTGAATTCTGAAAGCAGCCTGATAATGGATTCGGTGGCTGTACCCACAATGTTCGACAACTCTTCCCGGGTCAGTGAAATATTGAGAACTCCCATTTCATCGGTACCAAAATCTTTGTCGAGGTGGATCAATATCTCCGCAAGTCGCTCTTTCACCGTTTTTTGAGCAATATCAGTGATGTATGCATTTGCTTCTCCCAGCTCCTTGCAGGTAAGTTTCATCAGGGACACCGCAAACTCGCCATTGGTCTTCACCAGGTGAAGCAGTATGTCGGTGGGGATATGACAAAGAGTGGATTCCTGAAGGATCTCAGCTGTAGTGCAGGCAGGTTCATTACTTACCACTGAACGGTAACCAATTAAATCGCCGGGTTTTGCAAACCGTACAATTTGTTCCTTCCCGTCGAAGCCTGTTTTATATATCTTTACAATACCTGAGTTAACGCAATAGAATCCTTTCATTCTGTTGCCTTCGCGGTAGATAATTGAACCTCTTTTGAAGGTTTCTGTTATCTTGTTGAGAGATATATCCTGGATCTCCTCTTCGTCCAGGTGACGAAACAGAGGATGGGTTCTGATAATGCAGGAACTACAGTTGCTATCCTGGGGATATTCAGTCATATAAAACGAATATTTGCTTAAAAATAATTAAATAAAAATTGAAAACTTACATCAATGAAAGAAACAATCAAAGCTCAGTGGCTTAACGACCTGTCATTTGAAACAGAAGTAGACGGACATAAAATTTACATGGATACTGCAGCGGAGCACGGGGGAAAGAATCTGGGGCCCCGGCCTAAGCTGATGATGATGGTGGCCCTTGCCGGATGCACCGGCATGGATGTAGCATCCATTCTGAAGAAAATGAAAGAGAATGTGGAAGCGTTTTCGGTGGAAGTAGAGGGAGATGTGACTGAAGACCACCCCAAACGGTTTCAAGGCATGAAGGTGATCTACCGGGTAAAAGGAAAAGGGATAAGCCTTAAGAATGTGGAAAAAGCGGTGGCACTCTCTTCAGAGAAGTATTGTGGCGTATCCGCCAACTACAAGGAAGCCTTCGACATCACCCACGAAATTATAATAGAGGAGTAAATCCGGGAGGTTTATAAGAAGCGATATACTTTTTTATGAGGGATGCTATAATAGCAACCTGGGATTTTTCACGAAGTGAATAACCACGTTGCGTTAGAGTATCCCGAATAAATAAAAGTAGAAATGCTACTTAATACGCTGCCCGGAATTGCTCCAGGAAGCGGAGGTCGTTTTCGAAGTAAAGCCGTAGATCTTTCACCTGGTATTTCAGCATGGCTACCCTTTCGATGCCCATGCCAAAGGCAAAACCGGTATACTTTTGCGAATCTATGTGGTTAAATTCCAGCACATTAGGATCTACCATTCCACAACCCAGAATCTCCAGCCAGCCCGTGTATTTGCATACATTGCATCCTTTACCGCCACAGATCTGACAGCTGATATCCATCTCAGCCGAAGGTTCTGTAAATGGAAAGTAAGAGGGGCGCAGACGGATCTCTACCTCTTTTCCAAACATTTCGCGGGCGAAGTAGAGCAGGGTCTGCTTCAGGTCAGCAAAGGAGACATTCTCGTCGATATAGAGGCCCTCTACCTGGTGGAAAATACAGTGTGCTCTTGCAGAGATAGCCTCATTTCTGAAAACCCTGCCTGGGGAAATGGTACGAATGGGAGGTTGCTCCTTTTCCATAACCCGCACCTGTACCGAAGAGGTATGTGTGCGCAAAAGAATGTCGGGATCCTTCTCGATGAAAAAGGTATCCTGCATGTCCCTGGCAGGGTGCTCGGGCGGAAAATTAAGCGCTGAGAACACATGCCAGTCATCTTCAATTTCGGGCCCCTCCGAGATGTTATAGCCCAGACGGGTAAAGATCTCAATGATCTGGTTCCGAACTACCGAAATGGGATGCCTGGCTCCTGGTTGTATAGGAGGTCCCGGAAGGGTAAGATCGGTCATACTTTCCTTATCATCCTCATCAGACAGGCCGGATAGCAGCGTGTCAATTCGCTCAGAAACAAACAGTTTCAGTTCATTGATTTTCTGTCCCATCTCCTTTTTCTGTTCAACGGGAACCTCTTTAAAATTACGGAACAGGTCAGAAAGAATTCCTTTCTTTCCCAGGTATTTGATGCGGAATTGTTCAATTTCTTCGCGGGTACCTGCGCTGAACTGCCTGGCTTCATCCAGGATTTTATCAATGTTCTGAAGCATATTTGATTGACTTAGAGCTACAAAAGTAAAAAAAATGTGACTACTCGACCAGCGAGATAGAATAGATCACATCCTCTATGGGGCGATCATAAGCATCGGTCTGGGTGACTGCAATGCGATCGAGTATTTCGAGCCCAAGCACAATCTCGCCAAAAACCGTGTAGGAACCATCCAGGTGAGGCGTTCCTCCCATGGTGGTATAGGCCTCAATCGACTCCTCGGTAAAGGGAGCTCCACTCTGGGCAAAGGAGTTTACCTGGTCCTGAGTCAATACCCTGCCCACTACCAGGTAAAATTGGGATCCGGAAGATTCTTTCTGCGGATTTACAGCGTCTCCCTGCCGGGCTGCTGAAAGAGCGCCTTTTTTATGAAACAATTCAGGACTGAATTCAGCCGGGATGGTGTATCCGGGCCCCCCATTTCCAAGCCGCACACCTTTTGCCGCACCCGTCGATTGCGGATCTCCTCCCTGAACCATAAAATCTTTAATCACCCGGTGAAACAACTGCTTGTCAAAGAAATTCTCCTCGATCAATTTAATCATGTTGTCCCGGTGTAAGGGGGTTTCATTGTATAGCTTAACAACCATGTCACCCATGCTCGTTTCGATTTTAATCAAACGTTCGGGAAGATTCTCCTGAGCCTTTGTTTCACAACTGGGGAAGATCGCCAGAATCATTCCAAAAACTATAAGGGTTTTGATATACTTCTTCATATTTTTTGATGTATTTTTAATAGAACTTAGCCCTGCAAAGATAAAATGAATGTTTAAAAAATGTTCCATACTGCTCTTATTTGCATTGTTACCCTTAATAGCTATGGGTCAGTCTGTTGGATTGGTTCTAAGTGGAGGAGGCTCTAAGGGGCTTGCCCACATTGGGGTGATTAAAGCGCTTGAGGAAGAGCAAATTCCCATAGATTTCGTAGGGGGTACCTCCATGGGAGCCATTGTAGGGGCTTGCTATGCCATGGGTTTAACGACCGATGAGATTATCAATATCGTGAAGTCTGATGATTTCAGATACTGGATGAGCGGGGTGATTGAGGAGGAGTATAAGTACTATTTTAAAGCCGAATCCCCGGCACCCGATATTTTTTCCCTGGGGATTGATCTGAATGATTCTGTATCCAAAACCAGGCTGCCTCTGAGCTACATACCCAATCACCTGATGGACTTTGCATTTATGGAGATCTTTTCCAGAGCCAGTGCGGCGGCAGAATATGATTTTGACAGTTTGTTTGTTCCCTTTTTATGTAACAGTGTGGATATAAGCAACAACAGAGAAGTGGTATTCAGAACCGGGGATCTTACTCAGGCAGTGAGGGCCTCCATGACTGTACCTCTTTATTTCCGTCCCATTTTGATGGACGGAAACATCATGTACGATGGGGGGATTTACAATAACTTTCCGGTCAACCATGTGGAGAAAGAGTTTGGCCCCGATGTAATTATTGGAAGCAAGGCTGCCCAGGGAAACCTGCCTCCCGATGAGTTTGACATTATGCGTCAGATAGAGAATATTGTGATGAAGCCCTCCTTATATGAGATAAGCCCTGAGAAGGGAATTCTACTGGATATGCCCTTTAAAAATGAGTCTCTCCTGGCCTTTGATAAACTGGATGAGTTTGTGGAGGTGGGCTACCGGATCACCATGGAGAAAATGGATAGCATAAAGATGCTGGTCAAGAGAAAAGCTGAGAATTCGGAGGCGATTGGCAAAAGGAGAGAGATATTTAAAGCCACCTGGCCCCCATTAAGATTTAATGACCTGGAGATTGAGGGATTGAACAGTGCTCAGGAGTCCTATGTGGAGAGAAGCATCCGAAAAAGCGATTCAATCATTGATCTGGATGAGATGAAGGTGGAGTATCTGAAGCTGGCTCACGACCAGAGTTTGCGCTATCTCTACCCCAAGGCCACTTATAAGGAGACAGACAGTCTTTTTACACTGGGACTTCGTGTGATTCCCCAGACAAGGCTGGAGGCAAAGTTTGGACTCTTTTTTTCAACGACCGGACTGGCTCAAACCTACCTGGGTGTCAGTTACAGAGAGATCTCAGAAGTGAGCACCCATCTAAAGGGCAGCATACAATTTGGAAGGCTCTATGATGGGGTAAACCTGGGATTCAGATTTGATTATCCGTCCCGGATTCCTGTTTATTTTCAGGGAAATTTTAATTACAATGGCATGGATTACAATTCCTACAATACCAGCTTCTTTTTTGAGGATCTGAAAGCGCCTTATATTACTGAAGATGAAATAAACTTCAGGTTTGACGTGGGGATTCCTTACTCGATAAATGGAGTTTTTAAGGGGGGGGTGGGCATAGGAAGAAACAAGGAGGTGTACTATATGACCACTGATTTTTCTACAGATGATACCTCCGAAGTTTCACAGGTCAATAACCTCTCCCTCTATGCTGCAATGGAGCGCAATACTTTAAATAATAAGCAGTTTGCTACTGATGGTGTTTATCGATTACATGCGATTAGGCTTGGATATGGCAACGAATCTTATTATCCGGGCTCCACTTCGGAGAACACCCAGAATGAAAAGCTGGATTATTTATGGCTTTCTGCAAAATACGAGAATACCGGTTATGTGCCCATGGGCAACTCTTTCAGCCTGGGGTACTATGTCAATTTACAGGCCACCTTTAAACCCTTGCTGAGCAACTATTTCTCAACCTTGCTTGAAGTACCTGTATTCCAGCCAAATATTGTCACCAAGTCTCTCTTTATGGAAAACTACAGGGCTTTTCAGTTTGCTGCATTTGGTCTGATGCCTGTTTACAGGTTTAGCAATAGGCTTCATGCCAAAGCTGAAGCCTATGCCTTTTTTCCGTTGCAGGAGATTTTACGGGACGTCAATAACGAAGCCTACCTGGGTAACTTTTTTGAGTCGGTAAAAACCCTGTTTAATGTTTCGGTAAACCTGGTGACCGTGGCGGGACCGGTCTCTTTTCATGTGGGATTTATTAGTGAGGAGGAGGATCCCTGGGTATTTCAGCTTAGTTTTGGTTACCTTATGTTTAATAAAAAATCGGTGGACGAATGAAAGTGGCTATAGCAGGAAGCGGAGGATTCATTGGTGCAAGCTATATGCAGCACCGAAGCGATCTGGAATTTGTGCTCATTTCCAGGTCCTTGCTTTACGGAGACTCTTCTCTTTTGCAGGAAGCACTTACCGGATGTGAGGTGGTATTGAACCTGGCAGGATCGCCTATAACTAAAAGGTGGACCCGAAAACGTAAAAAGGAGATAGTGGAGAGTCGGAACGGGGTAAATACGAATTTGGTGAAGGCAGTGAACCTGTTGGAGAAAAAACCCAGTTTATTTATAAGTGCCTCGGCCATTGGAATATATGCTTCCAGAGGTGTTCATACTGAGAGCGATTTTGAATTGGATGAGAATTTCCTGGCCAGTGTGGTGAAAGGGTGGGAAGCGCCTCTGAAGGAATTGGACAAAGAGGTAAATTGTGCCATTCTAAGAATTGGGATTGTGCTGGGGAAAGAGGGAGGGGCCCTTGCGCCTCTTTTAATGATGGCGCGACTGGGTGTTCTGGCCATCACGGGTTCGGGGAGGCAGTTTTTCTCATTTATTCATCTGAACGATCTGCTCCGTGCCATCGATTTTATTCTGGCAGGGAAGCTCCCGGGAATCTTTAACCTCAGCTCCCCATATCCGGTAGATAATGCTACTTTTACAAAAACTTTGGCAGAGCTTACAGGTACCAGGTGGATCCTTAAAATACCAACTCTTTTTATTAAATCAGGGCTGGGGGAAGCGCATATCCTGATGACCGAGGGACCAGAGGTTCTGCCTGCCAGGCTCACCGGGGAGGGCTTCAGATTTGACTTTCCAACCGCAAGTGAAGCGCTGAGAAACTTAGTAGAGAGCATTGAAGAATCCCATTAAACAATTGGTTGGACAAACCGCGGTATATGGTTTGGGTATCGTCTTGCCACGACTCCTGAATTACCTCCTGCTCACCCCATTCTATACCCGGGTTTTTGAAAGGGCCACCTATGGGATCATCACCGAGCTTTATGCCTATGTGGTTTTCCTTCTGGTTTTGCTTACCTACGGGATGGAGACGGGATATTTCAGATATGCCAGCAATTCTGATCGGAAAGAAAGGGTTTACACCACCGTCCTTGGATCGCTCTTTGTAACTTCCACCCTGTTTGTGGTGGCCATGATTTTTAGCTCTGGATCCATAAGCAGGGTGCTGGGTTATGCATCAAATCCCGAATACATCAGGTGGTTGGCGATCATCGTGGCCATTGATGCCTTTACCACCATCCCCTTTGCCCGAATCAGACTCCTTAACCGTCCAGGAAAGTACGCACTAATTCGAATAGCAGAAGTATCCATCAACATTGGACTCAACCTCTTTTTTCTGCTTTATTGTCCAAAGCATAGCGATTCGGAATGGGTATCAAGGGTTTACAACCCACAGATTGGTGTTGGATATGTTTTGATATCTAATGTCATAGCTTCCCTCAGCAAACTTTTAATCCTAATACCCGATATCCTGGCTGCGCTCAAGTCTGAATTTGACCGAAAGCTATTGCCCGTTCTGCTTAGGTACTCTAGCCCTCTGCTTATAGCCGGACTGGCAGGAACCGTAAACGAGGCCCTGGACCGGATTCTTTTAAAGCACCTTCTTCCTCTTGAGTCGAATCCCATGGAGCAGCTTGGCATCTATGGAGCAAACTATAAAATGGCCGTATTAATGACCCTTTTTGTGCAGATGTTTAAATATGCAGCAGAACCCTTTTTTTTCTCAAAATCCGAAGACTCAAACGCCAAAAAATTGTATGCCGATGTAATGACCTTTTTTGTGATTTCGGGGCTGTTTATTTTCCTTCTGGTAAATATTTACCTGGAGTACTTTATCCTTTTTATTGGAAAGGATTTCAGGGAAGGAGCGGGGATCGTCCCTGTGGTTTTAATGGCCAATCTGGTGATGGGCATCTTCTTTAACCTCTCCATCTGGTATAAATTGACCAATAAGACCCATTTCGGGGCCATTCTGGTCATTTTAGGAGCTGCCATAACCGTGGTGATCAATGTGCTGTTTATTCCCCGGTATGGCTACGTGGCATCGGCCTGGGCCCACCTCATTTGTTATTCTGTGATGGTGCTTGTTTCTTACGCCTGGTCGAGAAAACATTATGCAGTTCCTTACAAAACACTCCGCATAGCATCTTATATATTAGTAGCTGTGGTGTTTTTCTTTCTCAATGAACTATTTTTGCAAAATATGGAAAGAATGAAAGAGCTATTTGGTCTTCTGCTTCTGGGGCTTTTCAGTGGCTGGGCCATCTACCGAGAACGTTCTGTTTTTAATGCTTATAAACGAGGTTAGTTACTTATGAATGTAAAAATTGTAAATCAATCCGGGCATGCATTGCCTGAATACAGTACACCCAATTCTGCAGGCATGGACCTGAGGGCAAAGCTTGATCATCCGGTCACACTGAAACCCATGGAGCGTAGCTTGATTCCCACAGGCTTGTTTATGGAACTTCCTGAAGGATATGAAGCCCAGATCAGGCCCAGGAGTGGATTGGCTCTGAAGAAAGGAATCTCCATTGTGAATTCACCTGGAACCATTGATGCTGATTACAGGGGTGAAATAGGGATCATTCTGATCAATCTTTCGGATATCGATTTTGTAGTGAATGATGGGGAGAGAATCTGTCAGATGGTGATCAATAAGGTGGAGACCATCAGCTGGTCGGAAGTGAAGTCGCTGGAGGATTCGGAGCGAGGAGAAGGAGGATTTGGACATACGGGAAGGGGATAAATTCCGTTAAAAGGATATGAGAATGAAAATTATAACCGGGGTGGTGTTGGTCGTGTTGCTGGTTACCGGCGTTCTTTCCGGCTTTGGTCAGGAAAGTCGAAATAACAATGATTACCAGTATGTATTGATTGAAGCTGTAAAGCAGAAAAACCTTGGAAACCTCTCCGAGGCAGTTAAGCTATATAACCTGGTGATTAAGGACAAGGTAGATTGTGATGTTGCTTATTATGAAGTAGGCACCATCTATTTGATTACCAACCGGTTTGAGCTAGCAAGGAAGAACCTGGAAATAGCTTATAATCTGGATGATACCAATCAGTGGTATACATTGGCTTATCTTAATTCTTTGGGTGCACTGGAGGAATATGAAACCTTGGCAGAGATCCTTAAAGAGAAGATAAAGAGCCATCCCGAAGAGGTGGAGTGGGAATACCAGCTGGCAACGGTCTATTACTCCATGGGAAAGAGCAACAAGGCAATCAGATTGCTCGATAGGATTGAAAAAGAGCGGGGTTTCAGTGAGAAGATTACCCTGTTGAAAGCTTCTATTTACGAAAGCGATGATAAGTATGATCTGGCAATGGCAGAGGTTGAAAAGGTGATGGCGCTTTTTCCTGAGGCCATTCAGTTCAGGATTGTTGCTGCTGAATTAAGCATGAAAAATGGAGATGAAGCAGCAGCAGCAGGATACTACCATCAGATACTGGATGTGGATAGCACCAATATTTTTGCACTTACCAACCTGACAGATTATTATCGGAAAGAGAAAAACTTCGGGCAAAGTTTAAATTACCTGGCACTCTCCTTCCAGAGTCCGCAAATTGATGTGAAGAGGAAAATGGCCATTATGTCTTTCTATCTCTCAGATAAAGAGATTATTAACAAATATCCTAAGGAGCTGGACCATTTGATACAGGTGTTCGTTGAGCAGCACCCCGATCAGCTTGAAGGGCGTTTGTTGATGGCTGATTTCTACATTCAAACCCAGGACTATGAGAAGGCTTTTCGGAATCTGGATTATTACCTGGGCCAAAATCTGGGAACCTTTCCCATGTATATGCAGGCCATTTTGTTGGCCAATGCCGCTGCATTGAATGGGGAGCTGATCAGGACATGTAATAAGGCTCTGACGTTTTACCCTGACAGTGCAGACATTCGATTTTTCAAAGCCATTGGTCTCTATGAAGAAGAGAGGTACGAAGAGTTGATCACCAACCTGGACAGCGTTTCCTTTCTGGATTTTTCACAGGCAGCATATACCTCACAAGCTCGAATGCTCTATGCAGAAGGCTTTTACAGGCTTGAGGACTATACACGGTCTGATTCCATTTTTGAGCTTTTGATAGCCGAAGATCCTGAAAATTACATGGTATTGAATAATTTCAGTTACTATCTTGCCGAACGGGGTGAGAAATTGGAACAGGCCAGGGAATGGAGCGAGAAAGCCACACGGAACAACCCTGATAATGCCACATTTCTGGACACTTATGCATGGGTACTGTATAAAATGGAGCGCTATGCCGATGCCGAAAAATATATTCTCGATGCGCTTGAAAAGGGAGGTAAAAATGATCCGGAGGTAAACGAACATGCGGGAGATATACAAGTGGCACTGGAGAGTTTTGAAGTAGCCAGATCTTACTATGAGAAAGCAATTATTCTGGGGGGAGAAAAGGAGAGATTAGCGGAAAAAATTCAATCAATGGACAAGCTGCAGCATGAATAAAAAGCTGTTATTTATTCTGGTGCTTGGCGCTATGGCCTTAACGCAATGTAAGGTCTCAAAAGAGGTTCAGCGCCAGAATGCTCCTGTTTCTAAAGGAGTTGATGGGTTAAGACAACAGTGTGTTTCGCTGGACTCTGTTCAGACGCTGTTGATTAAAAAGGCTGAGGCCATATTGATGTTCGACAATGAGCGCTACGAAGTAACTGTGACACTCTATTCAAAAAGAGATTCGATTATATATCTTTCTGCTGTTAACAGTGGGTATGAGATCATCCGTGCCAGTGTGGATAAGGATTCCATCAAGGTAATAGACAGGTTGAATCATATCGTGTACAGAACCGCCCTGAAAAGGAAGTTTGGGTATCAATTTCCCGTCAGTTTTAATGACCTGCAAAATCTCATTGGGCGGTTCTACTTATGTGATGATCTGGAGCTTGCCGTAGACGATATGGTACATATGGTAAAGTTTGAATTTGATGAGAATTACATTAAGAAAAGGATCCATCTGGATCGTGAGAGCTTGAAATTGAATATGTTTGAGTTTTATCACCAAAAGACGGATCAATATTTGATGGGTGAAAGAAGTGGAGATAAATTGAAAGTGTACTCGAATTTTATGATTAGTGAATTTGAAATGCAGGCAAAAGGGGGGACCGTTCTCTACAATCAGGAGGTAGCGGTAAAGATGAAAGTGAATGCAAGAAAATATACATTTACCGAATTGAGATGAATCTGAAAGCTTCATTTATCGTTTTACTGGCTTTTGCGCTTTGTGCTTTATCCGGACAAACAAAGGATGATTTGCAAAAGCAAAAGCAGAAAGCTTTTACTGAGCTAAAGCTGGCTAGGGAGCTTATGGGTAAAACGGCAGAGAAGCGGTCCAACTCAGTTCAGCAATACCGAATTTTGCAGAAGGGAATCAATTCCAGGGCTCAGTTGATTCGTACCCTGGACCAAGAGGTTAAGCTAATTGATAAAGAGGTAAATGAAGTAGCCAGGCAGATAGCCAAACTGGAGGCAGAGAATATAAAGAACAGGGAGGAGTATGCGAGGCTGATCTATTACGCCTACCGCAACCATACCGACTATGAAAAAATGATGTATATCCTGGCTGGAGCCTCAATTTCTCAATCCTACCAGCGATATAAGTACCTGAAGTATATAAGCGATTATAGGGTACAGAAGGCCTCGGAAATCGAAAAAATAGTGACTGAGCTAGATCAGCGAGAGACGGAACTAAACAGTCTGAGGAACGAAAAGCTGGCTATAATGGAAGAGAAAGAGGCTGAGCAGGAACAGCTGGTGAAGGAGAGGGGGCAACGATCTGCTATCATTGATCAGTTGAAAAAGGAGGAAGCCAGGCTTAAAAGGGAAATCGCTGAAAAAGAGCGAATTACCAGGGAAGTGGAGGCTAGGATACGGGCCATCATTGAAGAAGAAGCCAGAAAGCTAAATTCCAGGAATATCTATGCGGCCTTAACCCCTGAACAGGAGTTGGTGGGAAATGATTTTAGAAAGAATCGGGGCAAATTGCCCTGGCCGGTAGATAAGGGAATTATTACTGTGGGATTTGGGAATAATGAGGTCCCGGGTTTAAGGGGATCCAGTGTAATGAATAACGGCATTGATATTAGCAGCGCCCCGGGCACTCAGGTCAGGGCTGTATTTGAAGGGGAGGTCACAAAAGTATTTGCCATTCTGGGAGCCAACTATACGGTATTGATAAGGCATGGAGCCTATCTTTCCGTATACCAAAACCTGGTGAATGTGCGGGTAAAAACGGGCGATAAAGTGATCACAAAAGAGGTCCTTGGTGAGGCCTTTTCTGATGAGAATGAACGTGTCGCAGAGTTGCATTTTGAGGTCTGGCAGGAGAAGGAAATTTTAAATCCTGAAGCATGGTTGAGTAAATAGGTTTTTTTTGGAACCTTTCAACAAGCAGCGCCGTATAAGAAGCGTCCAATGAATAATTATGAAGAAAGATCTGAATATTCCCTCCGAAATAGAGAACCTTAGGTTGGTAGAAAAGGCCATTGATGAATTGTCGCTTGAGCTCGATCTGAGTGATGAAATTTATGGAAATGTTCTGGTGGCTACCATGGAAGCTACGAACAATGCCATTGTGCATGGAAATAAAACCAATCCAGAAAAGAAGGTCAAAATAAAGATCGAGTATGCTGAAAGGATGCTGAAGGTTCTGATTGAAGATCAGGGTGAAGGCTTTGACCATTGGGGAATTCCGGATCCTACAGCTCCTGAGAATATTGAAAAGATCAATGGGAGAGGAATTTTCCTTATGGAGCGGCTTTCTGATGAAATTTTGTATCTCAATGACGGAAGGATAGTAGAGCTAAAGTTTAAACTCTAGTGGATATTAGTTTTCATAGCGAAGGAATTCGTTTTGAATTAAAAGCAAAAATCAAACATAAGAAGTGGATTCGTAAATGGCTTGAATCACATAAATTCCAGGCTGGTGAAATTTCTTTTGTCTTTACTTCAAATGAGCAACTCAGGCTCATGAATAAAAAGTTTTTAAACCACAATTACTTTACAGATGTTATAACCTTTGATTACAGCAGCGGAGATAGAATTTCCGGTGATGTATTTATCAGTGTTGATCAGCTTAGAATCAATGCTGATATTTATGGTGTTTCAAAGGAGGATGAGCAAAGAAGAGTGATGATTCATGGTGTTTTACATCTGATGGGTTTTTCTGATGCCTCGGATGAAGAAAAGGTAAGCATGCGTAAAAAGGAAAATGAAGCATTACATTTGTGGTTGAAACTTAGTCAAAATGATTTTAGAATATGATGTAGTTGTAGTAGGGGGAGGACATGCGGGATGTGAAGCGGCAGCAGCTGCTGCGCAGATGGGAAGCAGAACCTTACTAATCACCATGGACATGACCAAATTTGCACAAATGTCGTGTAATCCGGCCATGGGTGGTGTGGCTAAAGGCCAGATAGTTAGAGAGATAGATGCTATTGGGGGTTTTTCTGGAATTGTTTCCGATCGCTCAATGATCCAGTTCAGAATGTTAAATCGCAGCAAGGGTCCGGCCATGTGGAGTCCGAGAGCTCAGTGTGATCGATCCCTGTTTACCCTGGAGTGGAGAAAGATTCTGGAAGGGATTGAAAATCTTGAATTCTGGCAGGATAAGGTGACCAAACTTTTGATCAATGAGGGGTCGGTGGAAGGAGTGGAGACTCTTATGGGAATCAAATTCCATTCAAAGAAAGTGATTCTTACAGCTGGTACCTTTATCAACGGATTGATGCATGTAGGTAAAGTACAGATGAAGGGTGGCAGAATGGGGGAATCTCCTGCCTATGGATTGAGTGAACAGCTTGAAAATCAAGGTTTTGAAGTGGGAAGGATGAAAACGGGCACCCCTGCACGAATTGATGGCAGAAGTATTGATTTTAGCAGACTAACGGAACAACCTGGCGACTTGGAAGGACGTAAATTCTCCTACCTTGAATATCCCATGGATTATAGTGATCACAGGAGTTGCTACATAGCTTATACCAATTTGAATGTACACTCTGAGTTGGAAAAGGGTTTTGAAGAGAGCCCTATGTTCAATGGAACCATTGAGAGTATTGGTCCCAGATATTGTCCAAGCATTGAAGATAAGATTGTAACTTTCAATGAGAAAGAAGAGCATCAGCTGTTTTTGGAGCCGGAAGGACTTAATACGGTGGAGTATTACATCAACGGATTTTCTTCGTCCTTACCGTGGGAAGTTCAATATGGCGCCATGAAAAAGATTGAGGGATTGGAGAATGTTAAAATATTCAGACCCGGGTACGCCATAGAGTATGACTATTATCCGCCCACTCAACTCTATCACACCCTGGAAACAAAAAATTTAAATAACCTCTATTTTGCTGGTCAGATTAATGGGACTACTGGATATGAAGAGGCCGGCGCACAGGGTTTGATGGCAGGTATTAATGCCAGCTTAAAAGTGAGTGGCGACCAGGAATTTGTATTGGGAAGGGATCAGGCTTATATTGGTGTCCTGATCGACGACCTGGTTACTAAAGGAGTAGATGAGCCTTACCGTATGTTTACCTCCCGGGCAGAATACAGAATTCTCTTAAGACAGGACAATGCTGATGAAAGGTTAACAGAGATAAGTGCAGCCATAGGCCTGGCAGATCAGCACAGGGTAAATCTGTTATTAGAGAAAAGGAAATTGACCAGGAAGATGATTGAATTCCTTGAAGGATATAGTGTGGCGCCGGCTGAGATCAATGGTTTTTTAGAGTCGGTAAGTACTTCACCTTTAAAACAGAAAGGTAAACTCATAGAAGTAGCCAAAAGACCTCAAGTGGGTTTAAGGGACCTTGTAAAATTGTTTAAGGAGTTTGGCCAATTGTATGATGACTGTGGAAGCAGAGCCGAGGAGATTCTGGAGTCTGCTGAAATTTCTATTAAGTATGAAGGTTATATCGTGCGAGAGCGTCAGATGGCTGATAAGATCAAAAGGTTGGAGAGGATAAAACTTGATGAGGGTTTCGACTATGAAAGACTAAAGAGCCTGTCTACTGAGGCCAGGCAAAAGCTTTCAAAGGTGAGGCCCACATCCATAGGGCAGGCCTCGCGGATATCTGGAGTTAACCCAAGCGATATAAGTGTTCTGCTTATTTACATGGGCAGATAGTTCCACGTGGAACAAATTTTGTTATTTTCAATGGAAATACTAAATCCAGTACAGTGAAAACTACAGAGGAAGCTTTAAGTTATTTAAAGAACATCACCCGATCAATTCCAGACTATCCGAAACCAGGTATAATTTTCAGAGACCTTACTACCATATTTCAGGATAGAAGAGCCATGGCTCTTTCGCTGGATCTATTGATTTCTATCCTTAAGGATGAAGATGGTGAAATGTTAGAATTTGACAAACTGTTGGGAGTGGAGGCAAGGGGATTTATTCTTGCCGGAGCTTTGTCTGGGCGAATGGGTGGTGGAGTGATCTTGGCTCGTAAACCAGGAAAATTACCCTATGAGCACATTTCTGCATCCTATCAGCTGGAGTACGGAGAAGATTCACTGGAAGTACATGTTGATTCGATTAAGCCAGGAGACAGGGTAATTATCGTAGATGATTTGCTTGCAACAGGAGGGACTGCTGAAGCGGCATGTAAATTAGTGAGAAAGTTAGGAGGGGAAATTGTGAAAATCATTTTTCTGGTTGAATTGCCAGAATTGAAGGGAAAGTTAAAGCTGGCGCCCTACCATGTCGCATCTGTGATAAGTTTCGAAGGTTTATGAGTTTTTTTGAGCTGGTTGATGCTGGGACCTGAATTGTCTTTCTGAGATTGGTTGGCTTACGAAAAGTTTAATTATGAGTGATTTAAAGGCTCTCAGAATCCCTATTTCCCACCATTTACCTTCCTGAGAATTGAATATTTGTCAGCCTCTCCATCAGATGGCTTATATTTAGAAATATTTTGACCTTAAAATGGCCTGTTCCGGATGAAAGATCCCACTCTTTTGCAATCAAAATTAAAATCGATTCCTGGAAATCCGGGAGTGTATCAATTTTTTGATAGGCAGGGTACAATCATATATATCGGGAAGGCAAAAAATTTAAAGAACCGGGTTTCATCATATTTTACAAAAAAGAAGTTCGAATCCTACAAAGTAAAAGTACTGGTAGATAAAATTCATGATTTGAAATTTATCATTGTGAATAGTGAATCTGATGCGCTGCTCCTGGAGAATAACCTGATTAAAAAGCACCAGCCTCGTTATAACATTTTATTGAAGGACGACAAAACCTTTCCCTGGATCTGTATTAAGAACGAACCATTTCCCAGGGTCTTTTCAACCAGAACCGTATTTAAAGATGGATCCCAATATTTTGGACCATACACCTCAGCCTATGCTGTGAAGGTATTACTCAATCTCATCAGACAACTGTATCAATTGCGGAACTGTAAATTATCATTGAAAGAGGAGAATATCGCGGCCGGAAAATTTAAAGTATGCCTTGAGTATCACATTGGAAATTGCAAAGGGCCCTGTGAAGGGTTGCAGGAGAGGGGCGACTATGATAAAACCATAGCACAGATCCGGAATATTATAAAAGGTAACCTGAGTGAAGTGCTTAGCTATTTAAAGAGCGAGATGGAACTTCTTGCCAATTCTTTTCGTTTTGAGGAGGCCAACTTGTTCAAAGAGAAGATAGAGATCCTTTCCAGGTATCAAAGCAAGTCGACCATAGTTAACCCGACCATTCATGATGTGGATGTATTTAGCATTGTGAGTGATGAGAAGGAAGCATTTGTAAATTTTTTAAAGGTGGTGAAGGGAGCTGTTATTCAGGCGCACACTGTGGAGATAAAAAAGAGACTGGATGAGCCCGATGAGGAGCTGATGGTTTTTGCAATTACCGACCTTAGAAACAGAATAGAAAGTAGTGCCCGAGAGATGATTCTTCCTTTGGATCTGAGTGCTTATTTTCCAGAAAATCGAATTACCGTCCCTATGAGGGGGGATAGAAGGAAACTCCTGGATCTCTCTTTAAGGAATGCAAAAAGTTATCGCTTAGAGAAAAGGAAAAGAGTCGCCAATAAGAAAGTTGTTGGCAGTGGCGATCGTATTTTGCGAACACTGCAAGAGGATCTCAGGCTAAGCACGCTGCCTACACATATTGAATGTTTTGACAACAGCAACCTTCAGGGTAGTGAGCCCGTAGCTGCCTGTGTGGTATTCAGGCAGGGTAGGCCTGCAAAAAAGGACTACAGACATTACAACATTAAAGATGTGGCGGGGATAGATGATTTTGGGTCCATGGAAGAGGTGGTTTACAGAAGATACAGGCGCTTACTCGAAGAGAAGAAACAGCTGCCCCAGTTGATTGTAGTGGATGGAGGTAAAGGGCAGTTAAGTTCAGCTTTAAAAAGCCTGGAGAAGCTGGGTCTTCGTGGTAAAATCGGCATTATCGGCATCGCCAAAAAGCTTGAAGAAATCTATTTTCCTGAGGATCCAATTCCTCTCTATATCGATAAAAATTCTGAATCATTGAAGCTCATTCAGAATTTGAGAAATGAAGCTCACAGGTTCGGTATTGACTTTCATCGACTAAAAAGATCTGGAGCCATGACCCAGTCTTTATTGGAAAATATACCAGGTGTAGGCCCAAAGTCCATTGAGAAATTATACCTGAGATTTAAGTCTGTGGACAGAATTAAATTGGCCTCTATGGAAGAGCTGACTGATGAAGTCGGGCAAAGTAGGGCTATGGCCATAAAGACTTTCCTGGAGGGTAAAGTTACGTAATACTATCTATTTCTGGAGACAGTAAATTCCACCAGGTCCCTGAGAGAATCGCGGGCTGGTGATTCTGGAAAAGAGTGAAGAATCTCCATGGCAGATGCTTTGTATTCATGCATCTTCTCAATGGCAAAATCAATCCCACCCAGTTCTGTAACAAATGCTACCACTTCATTCACCACGTGTTGACTTCGGTTTCCCCTTTTGATTTTTCGGACCATCGCTTTTCGCTTCCCGGGATCTGACTGGTTCAGTGCATAGATAAGTGGAAGCGTGAATTTTTTCTCCTTTATATCGTTTCCTGTGGGCTTGCCAATTAGTCCATGTGGTTGATAATCAAATAGATCGTCCTTAATTTGAAAGGCCATTCCAATCTGAATACCCATTTCGTGAATTCGATCCACCACCTCCTGGTCAGCCTTTGCAGCTTTGGCGCCACAAGCGGTGCAAGATGCAATCAGACTGGCTGTTTTTTTTCGAATTACTTCGTAATAAGTATCAATGTCGATATTCAGGCTCCTGGATTTTTGGATCTGAAGAAGTTCACCTTCACTCATCTCCCTGGAGGCGTTGGAGACAATTTCGAGCAGGTCATAATCCTTTTTCTCCACAGCCAGGAGCAATCCCCGGGCCAAAAGATAATCTCCAAAAAGCACGGCCACTTTTGATTTCCATATGGCATTTACCGAAAAAACACCCCGGCGCTCGTTAGATTCATCCACTACGTCGTCATGGACCAGTGTGGCAGTGTGCATGAGTTCTATCAGAGAAGCTGCGGTATAGGTCGATTCGGTGACTTCACCAATCATCTTAGAAGTTAGGAACACAAAGAGGGGACGCATCTGTTTCCCTTTTCTGCGCAATACATATCGGGTAACTACAGTAAGTAAGGGGATGTGGCTGGAAACGGCCAGTTTGAACCTTTTATCAAATTCTTTCATTTCCAGCCCAACGGGCTTCCTGATGTCTTCCAGTTTGATCATTGGTTAAGGATAGAGATTTTCAAAGGTAGAAAAAGAAACCAGAATTGGAGTTTATTTTACCTTATGGAAAGAGAACATATTTAATACCCTAAATATTGATATATTTGCATGTGATCGATATTATCAACCCGTAATTCTCAAAAAGATGGAATTTACAGATTTAAAGCCAGAACAGGTTGAAAAGGCTGCCAACATGATCAAAGCCATCTCACATCCTATGAGACTGGCTATTCTTGGCTATCTGGGTGAAAGTGAGGAACTGAGTGTGACAGAGATTCATAAACTCCTTAAAATTGAGCAATCCACAGCCTCTCACCACCTTGGCATTTTAAAAGATAAGGGGATACTTTCATCTGTAAGAAAAGGAAAGAATACACTCTACTATTTGAAGCGGAAAAACCTGAGTAATCTGATACAGTGTATAAGCGATTGCGCATGTGAATGAATAATTTAAGTAGACATGGATAGGATACGGATAACCAAGGAGTTCGATTTTGAAATGGCACATGCATTGTGGAACTACGATGGTGCTTGCCGTAACATCCATGGACACTCTTACAGGCTTTTTGTTACCCTGATTGGAAAACCCAATTCCGATTCCCTGGATCCAAAATTTGGAATGGTGCTCGATTTCAAGGATCTAAAAACCATGGTGAAAGCTCCTGTGGTGGATTTTTTTGATCACTCCCTGGTGGTATACAGAGAGGCAGAAGGGGAGATCCTGGGCAACATTCGACAGATGTATGAAAAGGTTCATGTATTTGATTTTCAGCCCACTTGTGAAAATTTAGTACTGCATATAGTTAAAACCATCCAGGCATCTATGCTCCCTGGGATAGAACTTCAGGCTGTTAAACTTTATGAAACGGCCACCTCCTTTGCCGAATGGCATTTGGAAGATAATTTGTAGATAATCTGCCATGGACCAAGAAAAGAAACTATTTCTATTGGATGCTTATGCCCTCATATTCAGGGCTTATTATGCATTTATATCAAATCCAATGAAAAATTCCAGTGGATTGCCCACCTCCACGGTGTTTGGATTTACCCTGGCTCTCGATGAAATTCTTCGGAAAGAGAATCCTTCCCACATCGCAGTGGTATTTGATCCACCAGGACCTAACTTCAGGCATGAGATGTTTCCTGCTTATAAGGCGAACCGTGATGCTACCCCCGAAGATATTAAAGAGGCTGTACCCTATATAAAGAGGCTGATAGAAGGTTTTAATATACCGGTTATCGAAGAGATGGGTTATGAGGCCGATGATGTAATCGGTACCATGGCCAAAAAAGCAGAAAAAGAGGGGTATGCTGTTTATATGATGACTCCCGATAAGGACTTTGCACAACTGGTGACAGAGAACATCAGCATGTATAAACCCGGGAGGGGAGGCGCCGCTGCTGAAGTACTCGGACCTGATGAGGTGAGAGAAAAGTTCCTCGTGGAACATCCCAAACAGGTAATCGATATTCTCGCCTTATGGGGGGACTCCGCCGATAACATACCCGGAGCCCCTGGTATTGGAGAGAAAACGGCAAAGAAACTGATCGGTCAGTTTAAGAGTGTGGAGGGAGTATATGAAAACATTGAAATGCTCAAGGGAAAGCAGAAGGAGAATCTCGAAAATTTTAAGGACCAGGTTTTACTCTCCAAAGAACTGGCCACCATCGCCCTGGATGTGCCGGTTAAAAAAGAAGCAGGTGATCTTAAAAGGCGGGAGTTGAACTATTCAGCTTTAAAAGAACTTTTCGATGAGCTTGAGTTTAAAAATCTGACCATGCGCATATTGGGCAGTGCTCCGCCGGACATCACTTCTCAGGAGGAACAATACACTGCTCCTTCGGGCCAGGGTAATCTGTTCGGTGGGGATGATTCGGGAATGAACAGCCAGGTTCATTCTTCTTTTAAAACCATCGAGTCGGTGGATCACAATTATATCCTGGTAAATGATCTGGATGGGGTTCAATCTTTGGCTGAGGAACTTTCCACCCTGGACTCTTTCTGCTTTGATACAGAAACCACCGGATTAGATCCCATTGAAGCCGAGTTGGTGGGAATCGCTTTTAGTTGGAAAGCGCATACCGCCTATTATGTCGCCTTTGGTGAAAATCCAGATGAAGCCAAGCGGTGGATACAAGTCTTAGCCTTGCCTTTTCAGGATGCTGGAATAGAGAAAATCGGTCAAAATCTTAAATATGATCTTCACATCTTAAAAAATTATAATATAGATGTTAAGGGTAGGTTATTTGATACAATGGTTGCAAACTTTCTGCTAAAGCCAGATCAAAAGCACAACCTCAATGTGATGGCCGAGCAATACCTCGATTATTCAATGGTGAAGATCGAGGAACTGATTGGGAAAAAGGGAGCCAGGCAATCTTCTTTCAAATCAGTCCCTCTTGATCAGGCCAAAGAGTACGCTGGGGAGGATGCCGATATTACCTTCCAGCTGGCACAGATTTTCAGGCCCCAACTTACTGAGAATGGGTACAATCCACTGTTTGAAAACATTGAGATGCCCCTGATACCAGTTCTGATGAATATGGAACACACCGGGGTTATGCTGGATGTGGAGGCCCTGAGGATTTTTGCAGAAGAGCTAAGGAAGGATATCCTGGTTACGGAGGCCAAAATATTTGAACTGGCAGGCATGGAATTTAACATCAGTTCACCCAAACAGCTGGGAGAAGTGTTGTTTGACAGATTGAAGATTATCTCCGATCCCAAGAAGACCAAAACCAAGCAGTATGCTACTGGAGAGGAGGTATTGACCCAATTAAGGGAGAAGCATGAAATAGTAGATAGCGTATTGGAATATAGATCATTGAGAAAACTTCTTTCTACCTATGTGGAGGCACTTCCCAACCTGGTAAAAAAGGGTACAAAGAAGATACATACTTCTTACAATCAGGCCCTGGTAACCACCGGAAGGCTCTCCTCAAACAATCCAAACCTGCAAAATATCCCCATCAGGGAAGAGCGGGGAAGGGAGATCAGAAGGGCATTTATACCTTCAGAGCCAGGCAATCTCTTTTTCTCGGCCGACTATTCGCAGATAGAGCTCAGGCTGATGGCTCATATGAGCGCTGATCCACAGATGATAGAAGCATTTGTAAAGGAGGAAGACATCCATACAACTACAGCAGCAAAAATCTTCAAAATACCCTTAGCGGAGGTCTCCCGTGAGATGAGAAGCAAAGCAAAAACCGCTAATTTTGGAATTATCTATGGAATCTCGGCTTTTGGGTTGTCCCAACGGATGCAGATATCCAGAACTGAAGCCCGGCAACTTATTGATGGCTATTTTGAGACCTATCCAGGAGTCAGGACTTATATGGATGAGTGTATTAAATCAGCAAGGGAAAAAGGCTTTGTAGAGACCATGTACGGCCGAAAGAGAAACCTTCCTGACATTCTTTCCAGGAATTCGGTGGTTCGAGGCAACGCAGAAAGGAATGCAATTAACTCACCGATTCAGGGTTCCGCTGCAGATATCATTAAAATTGCCATGGTGAGGATACAAAAAAGGTTTGATGAGGAAGGGTTAAAATCTGCTATGATTTTGCAGGTACACGACGAATTAAATTTTGATGTGATCCCCGGGGAATTGGATCTTGTTGTCCGGATAGTAAAAAGTGAAATGGAACAGGCCTCCCAGTTGCTGGTACCCCTTACCGTTGAAATGGGCAGTGGGGCCAACTGGCTGGAGGCGCATTAGATTCCGCTGTTGTGCCTGGCCAGGTCGCCCACATGTCCCATGAGTACTTCCTTTACCATAGCCGGTTCCTGAAGTATCTCTTTGGCTTTGTCCAACTGTATATCCTGCTGAATTTGAGCCTCGATCCTGCCAGCCTGGTAGTAATACCTATTGACAATTTCCTCTAACAAAATTTGTCGAATCTCCGTTTCAAAGGTCTCCAGGTCTTTCAGGTTGTTGTGCGTGAGTTTCTCTTTGAGAGAGTCAAACTCTTCTTCAGCAAGTTCATAATATTTCTCCCGTTTTGCTGTTTTAATCAAGGTTTCAAAAGCCTCTTCGCTGGAGGTTTTAAATTCAAAGGTATCTTCTTTAATAAAAGCTTTAAATGAGTCATACTCTTCATCTGATAATCTAAAAGATGCAGGAGATTCAATTTCCTCATTTGTATTGCGATACCGAGTGGCATAATTAAAGAACAAACTCTGGGTATAGAGATGCATGGTAATTTGAGACAAAACTTCGGAAGCAACTTCAAAATCTGGTTGTATACCCCCGCCGTCATAGACCAGCCGACCGTTTTTGGTTTTATATTCAGAAATTAATGAGTCGGGAACCACACCCACACTTCCGTCTTCATTCCGGTTGGAATAATCCAGTGCTTGAATGCAGCGACCGCTGGGAATGTAATATTTAGCTGTGGTAACCTTAAGCTGTGCATTATATTTCAGGGGCCTGGAGGTTTGGACCAGACCTTTCCCAAAAGTTCTCTGACCCACAATTACAGCCCTGTCAAGATCCTGTAAAGCTCCCGCTACAATCTCTGATGCGGACGCAGAACCCCGGTTTATCAGCACTACAAGTGGGATGTCAGTGTCTAAGGGCTCATTGGTGGTTACATATTCAGAATCCCACTCTTTCATTTTACCGCGGGTATTAACAATCAATTCTCCCTTATTTACAAAGAGGTTACAAATTCTGACCGCCTCTATCAATAGCCCCCCCGGATTGGAGCGAAGGTCCAGCACAATGGAGTTAACATCATTGTTACTCTTTAAAGATTTAAGTGCTTTTTCAACTTCTTGGGCTGCTCCAGTGGTAAAGTTAGAAAGGCGAATGTAGCCGGTACCTGCTTCCAGCATTCCATAGAAGGGGACGTTGCGAATGGATATCTTTTCTCGTACAAGGGTATAATCCAGTGCATTTTCTTCCCCATAACGCTCCACTTTGAGTTTAAGCTCTGTACCAGGCTTTCCTTTCAACCTGTCGCTAACAGACTCAATAGGCAAATTTTCAGTAGGTTTTCCATCCACCTCAATAATAACATCACCTGCACGGATGCCAACCTTGGCAGCCGGGAAACCATCGTAAGGTTCTGCAATAAGCACCTGATTACCTGATCTACGGATCAGGGATCCGATTCCTCCATACTCCCCGGTGGTCTGGAATTTGAAGTCATCCATATCGGATTCGGGAATGTAGGTAGTATATGGATCCAGAGATGAGAGCATTGAATTTATACTGGTTGTGACCAGCTCTTCGGGATCGGTTTCATCCACGTAAAACATATTTAGCTCTCTGAATAAGGTATAATATATGTCCAGGTTTTTAACCAGTTCCATATCCTTGTTCCTGATGGTTGTAAAACCAACACTGAGGAGAATAATCAGAAATCCTCCCAGATACAGGTTGCGCTGACTTTTTTTCATTTGGCTTCGATTATATCATTTGATCCACAATCTTAAGATTATAAAGGAACTATAAAGATTTCGACTGGGGATTAAATTTAACTTTTTTTAAGATAGAGACGATGTGTATCTTTGTGGCAAATTTTATTGCAAATGTCATACCAGGATCCTGCCATGCTGTCCGATACGGTTTTTGAGATCGCGGGTTTCGCTTCCGGAGCGAAAATGGCGGACGGAGGAATGACCCTGTTGCAAAGGGTGCCCACCCATGAGCCCACCTGGTTTTTCATTTATATTTTCTCCCTACTGGGATTCTATGCATGGATCAGGATCTATTATGGCAATATTTTTATCCAGACAGCTCAGGCCACCATCAATTTCCAGGTAGCGAACAGGATGTATTTAGATAACAGCATTCTCAAGAACCAGTTGGACCGGGTTCTCTATGCGCTATATTTCCTGGTCATTGCCTTCCTGATCTACTTTGTGGAAGTGAGGCTGGGGCTAATCCCCTACAATCTCACAGGAGGCCTGCTTTATCTGTTTAACCTGGGAGTTCTGAGCGGTGTATTTTTGGGCAGGATTGTTCTGCTCAACTCAATTGGTTTCCTGTTTAACCGACTAAGTATATTCAGGGAGTATTTGTACAACATATTTATATTTAATAAGTTAACAGGATTAATGGTTCTGTCTTTGATGATTTTCCTGGTTTACACCAGGGGAATGGTTCAGGATCTTATGTTCTGGTTCACGCTTACGGTGGTCGGATTAATTTTCCTGCTGCGTTTATTCAGAGGTCTGATATTTTCTTTCAAGAAAGATATTTTAATATTCTATTTGTTTTTGTACCTTTGTGCCCTTGAAATCGCACCTCTTGTATTATTATACAGGTGGTTAGAAGGTGTCCTTTAAGTAGAGATAATAAAACGGATCGTATATGGGAAGAATAAGGAAAATCCTTGTCTCACAGCCTCAGCCTGAGAATAACAAATCCCCCTATTTTGACTTGGCCAGTAAGCACAATCTGAAAGTTGACTTCAGACCATTCATCCATGTGGAAGGGGTAAGTGCTAGGGATTTCAGGCAGGAGAAGGTTGACATGGGCTCGCACACAGCTGTTCTTTTTACAAGTAAAACAGCCATTGATCACTTTTTCAGAATAGCAGAAGAAACCCGGGTAAATATACCCGATACCATGAAGTATTTCTGCGTTTCTGAAGCAACGGCCTACTATCTTCAAAAATACATTGTCTATCGCAAGAGGAAGATTTTCTACGGCAATGGTCTAATTACGGATCTCCTTGAGGTTATGAATAAGCACAGGGATGAAAAGTTTTTACTACCCTTATCTGCTGCCCACAAAGAGGAGATTCCTGAGCTATTACAGGCCAAAGACTTTATTTTTTCCAAAGCGATCCTATACCGCACGGAGTGTAGTGATCTGTCTGACCTGGCCGATGTAAATTACGATATACTCGTTTTCTACAGTCCATCAGGAATCAAGTCTCTATTTCAGAATTTTCCGGACTTCAAGCAAAATGATACAAAAATTGCATCATTTGGAACCAAAACCGCTAAAGCTGCTGAAGAGGCTGGATTGCGTCTTGATATTACTGCTCCTCAACCCAAGGCCCCATCCATGACCATGGCCATAGAGAATTTCATTGTGGACTACAACAAAAACAACGGAAAACCCTGACGGGTGCCTGATTTTTCATTAAAAAAGAGCGAACGGCTTACAGGAAGTAAATCTATCTCATCGCTGTTTCAGGATGGGATTTCAATCTCCTCTTACCCCGTGAGGATTTTGTTCAATACCGAAGGTATGGGTCCGAAACCTGCATCACTGGCTATCTCAGTTCCAAAGCGACTGTTTAAAAGAGCGGTGGACCGGAACCTACTTAAACGCCGCATTAGAGAGGCCTATCGATTAAACAAGCCAGAGCTTTACAACAGGCTCCAAGCGATGCAAATAAAAGCAAACGTGGTCATTCAATACCAGCAGAAAGAGATTCTTGATTATCAAACCATAGAAGCAGGAGTAATAAAGGCAATGGAAAAAATGGTGAGTAAACTTGAGGTTTAACCGGTAGTTTAACCGACAGTTTATTTAATGATGGTTCTACCGCCCAGACCCACAGAAAGCTCTCTTTTTACCCCCTCCAGGCTTTGCAATCTGATCATTATTTGATTTATGGATTCAACATCCTTTTCTTTTTCAATGCTTTGTAGCTCAGTTCTCAGTTGATTCAGGGCCTTCTCCACAACCATCATTTTATATGAAAGCAGGGTTTTCGGAACCTCGAAGCCCAGATTTTCACCTGGCAACTCCACATAAGACTCTTTGCGTTTCCAGACTTTGCTTAGTTCATACCTGGATGTAAAAATATCGACGGCAAGCTCTCTTACCCCGGCGTGATCGTGGTATACAAAAAAACGTTCGGCGACCTCATCTCCCCGTTCAATGATGTTTTTCACATCTTCAAAGATCTGCTTGTATACCAGATTGGTAAATTCAAGTTCATCGTTTTGAATCTCCCTGATGATGTATAAGGCCACGCTGATTTCTGAGTTCTCCTCGCTGCTGATTCGAAGGGTGTTATTTCCGAATTTAAGCAGAAAGTAGATAATCTCACGTTCTTCAACTTCAGAGAATACATTTTCCACAAAACCAGGAACCAGGGGTTGTTTTGGGATGGAGGTAAGAGGTTCCTGGCGACTCCTATATCCCGATTGTTCCCTTTTCCACTGTTGCTCCTGTTTTCGGTTTCGGATCTTATTCACCTCATTGTAGAGGACCTGCTCCTCTACTCCCAGCAAAAGACTGCTGTCTTTCAGGAAAACACTTCGCAGTATGCCATCTGGAATAACGGCAACCGACTTTACGATGTCGGTGATCAGCTGTGCCCGTTTAATGGGATCGTGCAGAGACTCGGCCAGCAGGAGCTCAGTTTTAAAGGAGATAAAATCTTTTTCACTGGATTCAATATACTCCAGAAAATCTGAGGAACTACGCGATTGAGCAAAAGAATCGGGGTCCTCACCATCAGGAAACATCACCACCTTTACATTCATTCCTTCCTCAAGGATCATATCAATTCCCCTGAATGAGGCTTTGATTCCTGCTTCGTCCCCGTCATAAAGGATGGTAATATTGCTGGAAAATCTCTTGATGAGCCGGATCTGATCCGCGGTTAACGCGGTTCCCGATGAGGCAACAACATTTTCAATACCCGCCTGGTGCATGGAAATCACATCCGTATAACCTTCCACCAGGAAGCATCGTTCCTTAGAAACAATGGATTTTTTTGCCTGGAACAACCCATACAGGACCTTGCTTTTGTGGTATATATCCGATTCGGGCGAGTTAATGTATTTGGCAATTTTTTTATCCGATCTCAGGGTTCGGCCCCCAAATCCGATCACATTGCCTGATAAGGAGTGGATGGGAAACATGACTCTGCCTGCGAAACGGTCAAAGAGGTAGTTGTCCCGTTCTATGGAGAGACCTGTGTTTACCAGGTAGCTCCTTTTATAGCCATTTTTTGCCGCTACGGTGGAGAATGCCTTTCGTTCTTCGGGACTGTAGCCCAATTGGAACTTCTTTAAGATATCATCTCTGAATCCACGTTTTCGAAAGTAGCTTAATCCAATGGCCTTGCCCTCTTCTGATTGAAGTTGAGTAGCAAAGTATTTGGCCGCATATTCGGTAACCGCCAACAGGCTTTCACGTTCATTCTTCTGCTGGATCTCCTCTGCTGTAAGCTCCTTCTCCTCTATGGCAATGTTATACCTGTTCGCAAGATAGCGAAGGGCTTCAGGATAAGATAATTTCTCATGTTCCATGAGGAAACCCACCACATTTCCCCCCTTGCCCGAGCTGAAATCCTTGAAGATTCCTTTGGCGGGAGAAACCATAAAAGAGGGGGTTTTCTCGTTGGAAAACGGACTTAGTCCTTTATAATTGGTACCGCTTTTCTTCAAGGTAACAAAGTCGGAGATCACCTCCACGATGTCGGCCCTCTCAAAAATTTGGTTTATGGTCTGCTGGTCAATCATTTATAATAAAATGTCCGGAAACAAATATCCTAAGATCCGGGTAGCTAAAAATAGCGAAACTAATTGACTCTCCTCACAGCTTGATGCGAGGATTCAGCCAAAATCTTATATTTACATAAAAAGTAGAAAGGAATAAGAATCCATGAAATTTGGTACACTAATTAATTGCAGTGATGGAAGGGTCCAGTATCCCGTGATGGATTACCTGAAAAAGAGTTACGACATTGAGTTCTTTGATGCGGCCAATGAAGCAGGACCCTTACTGACACTGACAAAAAAGACCGATAAGTGTAGGTTGATCTCTTTAAAAGAACAGATCAGAACCTCACTGGAGGAACATAACTCCAAGTTTGTTGCCCTGGTGGGTCATCACGACTGTACAGATAATCCGGGCGACAGGGCTTTTCAGGAGAAGCAGATGGATGAGGCCCTGGATTACCTTCAGAGGGGATTTGGCAAGGATAAAACCTATGTGGGTTTATATGTGAATGAGAATTGGGAGGTGGAGGAGTGTATGCGACTCTCCCCCGAAATTTAAATATCAGGTAGGTGAAAAGATTGGTTGTACTTTCCGGTGCCGGCATGAGCGCTGAGAGTGGCTTGAAAACTTTCCGCGAAATGGGAGGATTGTGGGAGACACACGATGTGCATGAAGTGGCCAGCCCCATTGGCTGGGCCAGGGATCGCAGCCTGGTGCTTCGGTTTTACAATGAGCGGAGAAAACAGTTGCTGGAGACTGCCCCCAATCAGGGTCATCTGGGACTGGTGGAGCTTGAAAAGCACTTTGATGTACGGATTGTAACCCAGAATGTGGATGATCTGCACGAAAGGGCAGGATCATCACATATACTTCACTTGCATGGAGAGTTGCGTAAGGTTCGCAGTACAGCCGATCCTGATTTGATCTATGATCTGGAAGGCTGGGAGTTGAAAGAGGGAGATCTTTGTGAAAAAGGATCTCAGCTACGTCCGCATATAGTCTGGTTTGGAGAAGCGGTTCCGGCCATTGAGGAAGCCGCTGAAATTGTCTCCACTGCCGGAATTCTAGTGGTAATAGGAAGCTCCCTGAATGTCTATCCTGCTGCAGGTTTGATTAATTATGCTCCCGAGGGGATACCCATATTTGTGATCGACCCCAATGAGGTCTCCATCCCGGGTAGTTCGCAGGTAAGCGTAATTCCTGAACCCGCAGGGACGGGGGTAAGAAAACTGATAGAAGCTTTAGAAAATGAGTAGAAGAGAAAACCGATGGGTACGAATTGCCCTGTTTTGTGGCTTGCTGGGGGTAAGCATCGCATCCTATAGTCAATCTCCGACTTATCCCCTGAACTTCGGTCTTTATGGGGGAATAACTGCCTCCCAGGTAAATGGCGATAGCTATACAGGTTTTAGAAGAATTGGGCTAAATGCCGGAGCTTATATGAACCAGTATGTTGTAGCGGATATCTACTGGCAGGTCGAATTGAAATATGTAACCCGCGGGGTATATAAGGGCCCTGAAGATTACGATCCCACCCTTTACAGGAGCACCTATAACTACCTGGAATTGCCTCTTTCTACGCACTATTTGCATGATGAAAAGTTCCTGGTGGAGTTGGGAATTTCACCTGAGGTTTTGCTTTCCACATCCTACGAGGATGAAAATGGAGAACTAAATCCCTCCTCCTACCCAGAGAACAGGACCTTTGGCCTGAGTGTGTTTGTCGGATTCGGGTACTGGTTCAGTCCAAGAATGGGAGCAATTTTGCGCTACACCAATTCAGCCATTCCTTTCCGCGATCCCCAGGAATGGAATAACGCCCAGTACAAGGGCTACTTTCACAGTGTAATTAGCTTCTCTCTTACCTACAGGTTCAAGCGCAACAAACAGTAGCAATGTAAACTACACATCTATATTTATTGAGCAGGACCTGACAGCAGGCTTCCAGCGTGGCGCCGGTGGTTACAACATCATCAATAAGTAAAATTTTTTTCCCATGCATCGGAGGTGCTTTTCTGGAGATGTCAAAACTTCCAGACACATTTTCAAATCGTTCGTAACGACCCATAAAGGTCTGTGAGGCCCTATGTACCTTTCTTGTCAGGAGATTTGCTTCCATGGGGATATGCAAAATCTCCGAGACTCCGGTGGCAATGATTTCACTCTGGTTATATCCCCTTTGCCTGAGCCGTTTTCGATGTAAGGGGACGGGAACGATGACATCACAATGGGCATAGGGAGAATTTTTCAAATCCTGGCCCAGCAAACGACCCAGGTACAATCCCACCCTCCTGTTTCCGCGGTATTTGAGATCGTGAAGCAGGGCTTGATAGGAGGAACCTTTTTCAAAACGGAAGAGCGAAGTACAATGTTCCACGGGAACCCTTCCCCAGAAACCCAAAAAGACCGGATTCTTAAGCAGACCTGTATACCCGGTTCTGGGAATCTTGTGCTCGCAGCTCAAACAGATCACCTCCCCGGGTGCTGGAAGTCGCTTGCCACACAGGAGACAATTCACAGGAAAAAAGAGCATCAGTAAATCATAGAGCCACCCCATCTTTTTTGGAGATATATGTGCCCGGGATCTATTTATCGCAAATACTTACTCTTTTTCGCTCATCTTTTTGGTGGAGAGCAGCCCGCATGCTGCCCAAATGTCCTGACCCCGACTGGCTCTGATGGTGGTGGTGATCCCTTTGGCCTTCAGCTTATCCCGGAAGTGCAATATGGCAACCTCCTCTGGTGATTCAAGTGGAGTATCCGGAATGGGGTGGAAGCGAATCAGGTTGATCCGGCAGCGAATCCCCTGAAGGATCCTGGCAAGCTCATTTACATGAGCAGGGGAATCATTAAAATTCTTGAAAAGGATGTATTCAAAGGAGACCCTGCGTTGCCTGCCAAAGTCCCACGAGCGAATCTCCTTCAATACCTCCTGCAGGGGATAGACCTGTTGGACCGGCATCAGTTTTCGTCGCTCCTCATCGAAAGGGGTGTGCAGGCTGACAGCCAGGTGTGCTTCACTCTGATCCAGAAACTGAAGCATGGCAGGGGTGATCCCAATGGTGGATACCGTAATTCGGCGGGGACTGAGTGCAAAACCCCATTCTGAAGTCAGGATCTGAAGACTCTTCAATACTTCGGTCAGGTTATCCAGTGGTTCACCCATACCCATATAGACAATATTGGTCAAGGCCTTCCATTCCGGTATGCTCCTATATTGGTTGAGTATCTCACCTGCAGTAAGATTGCCCTGAAATCCCTGCTTTCCGGTCATGCAGAAGAGGCATCCCATTTTACATCCCACCTGGGAAGAGAGACATAAAGTACTTCTTTTCTCTTCAGGAATATAGGCGGTCTCAATATACTTTTGGTTCAAAGCCCTGAAGAGGTATTTTTTAGTTCCATCTACAGACTCAGTAACTTCCACAGGCAGACTTGTACCCAGTTCAAATGATTCGGAGAGCAAAGCCCTGGCTTTTTTTGAAAGGTTGGTCATTTCATCAATGGAAGAAACTCCCTTCTTATAGAGCCATTCTGAAATTTGTCGGGCGGTGTAGGAGGGAAGGCCCAGATTTTTTGTAAGGGCAATTAACTCCTCAAGTGTTTTCCCGAATAGTTTATCCTGCATGGATTAAAAGTATATTTCAGAGATGATCTGATGGAAGGGGATGCCCTTTTGAATGAGGATATCCCTTGTTTCCACCACCATTTCAGCATTGCCACAAAGGTAGTACTTTAGCGATGGATCTAACTCAGCCTCCTCCTCAATAAAGCCGGTTACCCTTCCGTGATAAACCATTTCATCTTCCTCCCCGGAGCAGCAGCGAATATAGTTATCCCCCAACACCGTTTCAAATTCATCGTAGAAATGAAATTGCTCCAGATAACGGTTTCCCTGGATCAGGATTTTGTTACTACCAAGGCCCGATTTTAACATGGCGTAAAATGGCGCAATACCCGTACCAGTGGCTATCCATACAGCAGGCTCCTGATTGTCCGTAAATTCTCCCCTGGGTTCGGTAATCCAGAGGGTGTCTCCAGCCTCCAGATCCGAAAGGCGGGGGGTAAGGTAGCCCTCATCAATCACATTGTAGAGGACCTTAATATGGGCTTCATCTTCACCACTGCAAATGCTGTATAATCTTCGGGGTCCATTCTCCTCCAGCGCAATGCCCACCACCTGTCCGGCTACAAAATTAAAGTTTCGTCTGAATCCAAACAGGTAGATGCCGTCAGAGAGCTCTTCAGTAAAATCGAGTATAACCGGGGTGAGTTTGTGGTTATGACTGGCTACCATACGGTACGCATTTTACCTCCGTCAATGATGAACGTTTCCCCTGTGACGTAAGAGGCAGCATCAGAAAGAAGAAATATGGCGGCTTTCCCAAACTCATCCGGATCGCCATACCGTCCCATAGGAATGTTGTCGAAGTTTATTTTTCTCACATTTTCCACACTGATCCTCCACTCCCTGGAATTGCGCTGATCGAGCTCCTGTAGTCGATCGGTATCGAAAAAGCCAGGAACCAGGTTATTGATTCTGATCTCATCCTTTGCCACCTGGAAGGAGAGGCTTTTCACCAGGCTTGTAACTCCTGCACGAAACACATTTGAAAGCAAGAGGCTGTCGATGGGCTCCTTCACAGAACTTGACGTCACAGTGAGAATCGATCCTGATCTGTTTTGTCGCATAACAGGAAGTACTTCCCGGATTAGCCTTACCGCACTCATCAATGTATTTTCGTATCCGGTGTGCCAGGTCAGGTCGTTAATTTCATCGAAAGTCCCCGGAGGTGGGCCGCCCCCATTTACCACCAGTTTATCGATGGTGCCAAACTCTTTGAGGGTGCTTCCTACCCACGATTCGATGGATACCTGGTCGGCTACATCAAGAATCGATGCATGTACATGCACTCCCGGCACTTCTTTTTTAAGCTTTTCGGTCGCTTCCCGAATGTTATTTTCATAGCGGCTGCCCAATGACAATTTTGCTCCCTCAAGTGCTGCCTGCCTGGCTATTCCATACCCCAGCCCTTTGGTGGAGGCGGCCACCATCACTACCTTATCCCTAAGCCCTAAATCCATAATCTATAAATCTATTGTTTTTTTCTGCCCACAAAACGGATCACCTCAGCTTCTCCCTGGTGAAAGGGGCCTTCATCCAGGATTACCCGGGTTTGATTAATCTCAATAACTTCCAGAGAGGCAAAATCTAATAAGAGTGTTTCCTCATTGAACAGCATTTCCAGAGAGGGGGGACCCCCAGTGGAGTTTCCCAGCTGGGAAGTATGAAATGCCTCAAGGATTAGCACGCCTCCCGGTTTTAGCGTATTGCATACCTTTTCGTGTAACCGAACCCTTCCCGGAGTACCCGGGTGAAAATATATGAGGCCCACCGCATCGAAATGATTGGGTTTAAACTTATACTCCTCCAATCCGCTAACCTGATAATCAATTTCAACGCTTGCTTTTGCCGCATAGCTCAGGGCCTTCTTAGATGCCACCTGACTCTGATCAAATGCTTCCACACTCCAGCCCTTCGATGCTGCATATACGGCATTTCTGCCCTCTCCCTCCCCAGGTAAAAGGATTGTTCCGGGCTTCAGTTTGTCCAGTTCCGACTTGAGAAAGCCATTGGGATTGGTTCCATAAACAAACTGGTCTGTATCGTACCTGGTATTCCAGAGCTCCTTCATGACCGCGCTACAGAGAATTTTCGTCCATGGGTTCCCACAGTTCGACCTTGTTGCCGTCGGGATCCATTATCCAACCGAATTTGCCATAGGAGTATTCTTCGATTTCTCCCACTACTTCAACCCCTTCATCTTTCAGAATTTCCAAAAGTTCAACCAGGTTTTCCACCCTGTAGTTGAGCATAAAATTCTTTTTACTGGGATTGTAATAATCGGTATCTTCAGGAAAGGGACTCCATGCGGTTGCTCCCTCTTTTTCGGGATCATCACTGTGTCGCCAATGGAAAAGGGCACCGTGCTCGCCACTCTGAATGCCCAGGTGTTTCTGATACCATTTCTTAATTGCCTCAGGATCATGGGATTTAAAAAATACCCCTCCAAGGCCTGTAACTCTTTTTTTCATCGTATATAAATAACCATTTTATAGAGAAAATGTTGAGGCAAATTCACTAGAATCCTCGTTTTGGGCGACTTATCTCTATTTGAAATCCAAATTATTTTCTTTTCTTGCATTCGAAAACTAAAACACAATTCTAATGAAACGACTAAATCTACTCGCTATTGGGATGCTTATGCTCTCGACTGTTCTGTTTGCAGGGGGCTTGAAAACAAATGGGAACCAAAGCGCTGCCTGGGTGCGTACCTTGTCCAGGGATGCCACTCTGGATATTGATGGGGTTTACTTCAATCCGGGAGGTTTGGCCCATTTAAACGATGGGTTCCACCTTTCATTGTCCAATCAGAGCATCTGGCAGACCAGAACCATAACCAGTGATTATAGGGATCTCAACGGGCCCCCGGTAAGCTATCAAGCTGATTTAGTTGCTCCCATTTTTCCAAACGTCTATGCAGCTTATAAAATGAAAAAATGGACCTTTTCAGGAGGATTCAATATTATTGGCGGCGGTGGAAGTGCTGATTTTACAACAGGCATTCCCGATTTCGAGGTTCCCATCGCCTCAATCCCCACACAACTTGAAGCACTTGTGGGTCCTCAGCCATCTATTGACGGATATAATATGGTTTCATCATTTAATGGGTCATCTATGTATTTTGGTTATCAGCTTGGAGCTACCTATGCCATCAACGATATGCTCTCAGTGGCCCTGGGTGGTCGCCTGGTGATGGCCAACAATAGCTATGAAGGTGTTCTTACAGATGTGACTCTTAATGTTCCAATGTTTGGTGCGGAGCCTGTAAGCCCTGGTAACTACTTAAGAGGTGTAGCTTCCATAATTCCCCCTGCAACTCCAGGATATGATCAGATTATTGCAAATTTACTTGCAGGCGCTGAGGGCTTGGACGCACAGACCGCCGATAAGTATTTGAAAACAACGCAAAAAGGAACCGGTTTTACACCGATCATTTCTGTGAATATACATCCATCGGACATGCTTAATATTGCGGTGAAATACGAACATCAGACCAAAATCGAACTGACCAATGATACAGAAGTGGATGATGTGGGCATGTTCCCCGATGGAGCAAAAGTAAGAGCGGACCTTCCTGGCATGTTTTCGGTTGGAGCATGGGTGAAACCATTACCGAAACTTACTGCCTCTGTTGGATTTAATTATTTCCTGGACAAATCAGCCTATTATGGTAATATGGATGCAACTGGGGAGCAAATTGACAATGAAGCGACCATTGATGAAAATGGCTTTACCTATTCGATCGCCCTGGAGTATAAACTTCTTGACATCCTGGGACTGAGCGCCGGTTGGTCCTCCGGGAATAACGGTGTAAACGACTCTTACCAGTCGAACATCACCTATGCACTTAAAAGCAATACCTTTGGAGGCGGAGTATTTGTGGATGTGGGCGAAACGTTGACCATCAATGCGGGTGTGGCATTCACCTCTTACGAGAATTACAATCAGTCAGAGTCTTATACCCTGGTTCTAGTTGATCCTCCAGCGGCTGTACCCTATACCGATACATACGGCAAAAAGAATATGATTTTTGCCATTGGAGTTGATTTCAGTTTTTAGAAAATTATTTCAGAACCTATCAGGTACCGCCCTGCTCTTATGAGTGGGGCGGTTTTCTTTAATCCCCCTCCAGCCGACTGATCACCACAGCTCCCACAGAGTCGCTGTATACATTGACTGTGGTGCGAAACATATCCAGGATCCGGTCCACTGCCAGGATCAGGGCTACGCCCTCTAAAGGCAGTCCTACGGCATTCAGAATGATGGTTAACATCACAAAGCCACTCATGGGGATGCTTGCAGCACCAATGGAAGCAAGTACAGCAGTTATTACGATGATTCCTTGTTGTGCCAGCCCCAGATCAAATCCATAGACCTGCGCAATAAAAATGGTGGCGACACATTCATACAGGGCAGTTCCGTCCATATTGATGGTGGCCCCGATGGGTAGCACAAAACCTGCAGCCTTTTTGGAAGCTCCGGATACTTCTGTCACGGCTTTCAGGGTTAGCGGCAGGGTCACTATGGTAGAGCAGGTAGAAAAGCCCGTGAGTAATGCGGAGAGCATCCCCCGGAAATGTTTGGCCGGACTCATTTTCCCAACATATTTCAATATGAGTGGCAGGGTGATAAAAAAATGAATGGACAATCCGGCAATCACCACCAGGAAAAATTTTCCCAGGGATGCAAATGCATCGAAGCCTGTTCTGGCCACTATCCCCGCAATAATCCCAAAAACACCAATAGGAGCTGTCCAGATCACAAAGGAAGTAAGTTTCATCATGGCCTCAAATGCAGCCTGAAATACATTACCAAGCAGGTTCCGCTGATCTATCTTTAGCTGGGTTACAAAAAACCCAAACAGGAGGGAAAAAAAGATTACCGGCAGTACATCCCCATTGGCCATGGCCTCAAAGGGATTTTCGGGAATGATATTTAATAGCAAGTCCCCAAAACCCTGATCCACCACCCCGATTCCTTCCGGTGTTTCTAGCAAACCGATCTTGGCACCTTTCCCGGGTTTAAAAACATTGACCAGGACCTGACCTGTCAGAATAGCCAAAACACTTGTGGTAAGATAGTAGGTGATGGTTCTTAAACTTATTTTCCCCAAACCTTTGCTGCTACCAACCTGTATGACTGCACTCACAATAGAGGTGATCACAAGGGGCAAAATGGCCATGCGAAGCAGGCGTAAAAACAGCTCCTGCATGGGTTCGGCCACCGGAACAATCGGCTCCCCAATAAGCCAGCCAAACAGAATTCCCAGGAAGAAACCGGCAAAAATCAGATAGGTAAGCATATATCTTCCAGAACGCATCCACTCAATTACGTGAAAAAACGGGAGAATTAAAAGTGTTTACTTTTCAACAAAGCTTCGTTAATCCTCCCATAAGCTTTATTTTTGAGATCCTGTATATAAACATTGGCCATTCCGAAACATATCGTTGAGACCCCTTTGATGAAGCAATATTACTCCGTCAAAGCCAAACATCCAGATGCAGTATTGCTGTTCAGGGTGGGTGATTTTTACGAAACTTTTGGAGAAGATGCCATCCTAGCCTCCGAAATACTGGGCATTACACTGACCAAAAGAGCCAATGGCGCTGCCTCATCTGTTGAGTTGGCCGGTTTTCCGCACCATTCCCTGGATACCTATCTGCCCAAGCTTGTACGCGCAGGTCAACGGGTGGCCATTTGCGAGCAACTTGAGGATCCCAAGCTCACTAAAAAAATCGTAAAAAGGGGCATTACTGAGCTGGTCACACCCGGGGTGACCTACAATGAGAATGTGCTGGAGAACAAAGAGAACAATTTCCTGGCCAGCGTATATCTCGACCGACAGATCAATGGCATCTCCTTCCTGGATATATCTACGGGTGAATTTCTTACAGCGCAGGGTGACCTTGCACTGATCGATAAATTGCTTAGCAGTTTTAAACCCCGGGAAGTACTGGTCCAGAAGAGCAGGCGAGAGGACTTTGTGGAAAAATTCGGAGAGGGCTATTACACTTTTCTGCTGGACGAATGGGTCTATACGGAAGACAATGCAAGGGACAAGCTGCACAGGCAATTCAGTACCCAGAACCTGAAGGGATTTGGGGTACAGGAGATGAGTTTCGGAGTCATAGCCAGCGGGGCCATATTGCAATACCTGGAAATTACACAACACTCCCACACGGCTCATATTACAAGACTCTCCCGCATTGAGCAGGATCATTACATGTGGCTTGATCGTTTTACCATCAGGAATCTGGAAATTTTCCAATCCCTCTATGAGGGAGGGCGAACCTTGCTGGACGTCATGGACAGGACTGTAACTCCCATGGGATCGCGCTTGCTAAGGCGCTGGCTCTCGCTTCCTTTAAAGGATGTATTGTTGATCAGAGAGCGACATCATGTGGTGGATCACATTCTTTCTCATGAAGAGTTCAGAGATTTCCTGATCCGGCAGATTAAAAGTATCGGGGACCTGGAGCGGATTATTTCAAAAGTGGCAGTGGGCAGAATAACACCCAGGGAGCTGGTGCAGTTAAAAAATGCACTTTTGGCCCTTTCGCCCTTAAAAGAGGCGTGTGATCAAACCGGGGAGCCTTCTTTGCAGAGACTGGCAGGTCAGTTAGATCCCTGTGGGGAGGTAAAAGATAGAATTGAAAAAGAGGTAGAGGCCGAACCTCCTGCCCTGCTCAATAAGGGTGGCGTCATAGCCGCAGGTGTGTCTGAAGAGTTGGATGAGCTCAGGGAGATCATGCATTCAGGCAAGGATTACCTGCTTAAGCTTCAGCAGAGAGAGTTAGAGCGCACCGGGATCACAAGCCTTAAAATTGGGTTTAATAACGTATTTGGTTACTATATTGAAGTCAGAAACACCCATAAGGACAAGGTCCCGGAGGAGTGGATCCGAAAACAGACCCTGGTAAGCGCCGAAAGGTATATCACCGAAGAGCTAAAAACTTATGAGGAGAAGATACTGGGAGCTGAGGAGAAGAGCCTTGCCATTGAAATGAAGCTATTTAATGAATTGGTGACCAGCATATCTTCCTGGGTGGAACCTATTCAATTAAATGCCTCCCTGGTAGCACGCCTGGATTGCCTGCTTTCGTTTTCACGAAATGCAGCTGATTATGATTACTGCAGACCCGAGGTGAATGAGGGCTCATCCATTGAGATCACCGAAGGACGGCATCCTGTGATCGAAAGAGAGCTCCCTGTGGATGAAGCCTATGTGAGTAACAATGTGAGCCTGAATGATGAGGATCAGCAGATCATCATGCTTACAGGACCGAATATGTCTGGAAAGTCTGCGTTTTTGAGGCAGACCGCTTTGATTACCTTGATGGCCCAGGTAGGGAGCTTTGTTCCCGCCCAGGCAGCCAGAATCGGATGGGTAGATAAGATCTTTACCAGGGTAGGAGCTTCCGATAACATTTCACTGGGAGAGTCCACCTTTATGGTGGAGATGCTGGAAGCGGCTAGCATTCTGAATAACCTTTCGGGACGAAGCCTGGTGATCCTGGATGAGATCGGGAGAGGTACCAGCACTTACGACGGCATATCCATAGCCTGGGCCATGGTAGAATACATCCATGAACAGCCCGGAGCCAGGGCAAAAACACTTTTTGCAACTCACTATCATGAGTTAAACGAGATGGAGGCTTCCTTTCCAAGGGTACGGAACTACAATGTGAGTATTAAGGAGTTGAACGATCGGGTTATTTTCCTGCGTAAATTGGTTCCAGGCGGCAGTGAACATAGTTTTGGGATTCATGTGGCCCGGATGGCCGGGATGCCAAAAAGTGTGGTAAAGAGAGCCAATGAAATCCTGGAAGAACTTGAAAAAACAGGAGGGGAGAAGAACCTGAGTAAACCGGTGGGAGAGCTTGCCAGTCAGCGGGAAGGGCTGCAGATGAGTTTTTTTCAGCTTGATGATCCCGTACTAAAACAGATTCGTGATCAGATCGCCGGTCTGGATATCAACAACCTGACCCCCATGGAGGCGCTCAACAAACTAAATGAGATTAAAAAGCTTTCGGGTCTGTAATTTAAGGGTTTGCAGATTTAAAAATACAATACTATATTTGCAATCCATTTGCGGGAATAGCTCAGTTGGTAGAGCACGACCTTGCCAAGGTCGGGGTCGCGGGTCCGAGTCCCGTTTCCCGCTCGAGAAAAAAAGGATGTCTAAGCGGCATCCTTTTTTTATGCTTTTCAACAAACCCCCACCTGATATATATCAGTCCAAGCTGTTCTTCCCCCATTATTATTGCATCTATTTTTGGATCAAATATTTTTCACCTCTAAATTTTCTATGATGAAGAAATTACTGGCCATTGCTTTGTTGATCACATTCGGGTTTATAACGGCATCAGCCATATCCCCTTACCTTAAGGTAGCTAGCCTTTCCGGGTCTATCGCTGAGGCTACCGAAAAGGTAAGCGAACTATTGTCTACTCAGGGTTACGAAATTCTCGGGCAATATCAGCCAGGGGCAAATCCTGATCTTTATGTGTTGGTTTTTACCCATTCAAAACTTAAAACCCTGAGTAAAATATCTGTGGATCGGGGTATGCTGGCTGCAGCCATGAAGGTGGGATTTCAAAAGTCGGACGAAGGAATCACTGTATCCCTTTTAAACCCGGAGTATCTTTTCTATGGCTACTTCAGAGAACTGATGCAGGAGACTTCGTTTAACTCTTTTGCCATGGAAGTCTCAACCGAGGTCATAAACTCTTTCAAAAGCCTGGGAACAGAGATGGAACCTTTCGGTGGAGACCTTTCTGAAAAGGATCTAATCAAATATAAATACATGGTTGGTATGCCCCATTTTGATGAGCCGGTAGAGCTGGCCGAATTCGAATCTTTTGAACAGGGACTCGCCCTCCTTCAAAAGAATCTCTCAAATGTCTCAGACCATACCGTAAAGATTTATGAAATAGTGGATAAGGGAGGCCAGGTTGCTGTATTTGGTGTAGGACTGCCGGATACAGAGAAGGGAGAAGCCCACTTTTTGCCTATTATTGGGGAGAGCCATGTGGCTGCTATGCCCTGGGAAATAATTCTTCAGGGCAATCAAGCCACCATGTTGCACGGAAGATTTCGTTTTGCCCTGCACTGGCCTGAGCTGAAGATGAAGACCTTTACCAAGATAATGAGTTCTCCCGGCGATGTGGAAGATGCCATGAAAACCCTGGTGGAATAATATTTGGGTTTTTTGTTTAAATTTGCATCGCTAAACCCACTTTTGTGGGTGGTGGCAACAACAGTTTACCTGATGCCCGGATGGCAGGGCCGACCGTTAATAAATGCTCCGGTGGAGCATTTTAGGGAGGAGCCAGCATGAGGGTAGGCCTATTCCGCCACAAGGGTGGATAGGAGAGCGTTTAGAAGGAGTAAAAAGATATTTTGGTAACAACAGTTTACCTGATGCCCGGATGGCAGGGCCGACCGTTAATAAATGCTCCGGTGGAGCATTTTAGGGAGGAGCCAGCATGAGGGTAGGCCTATTCCGCCACAAGGGTGGATAGGAGAGATTTGAGAAGTGAGATAAAGATGTTATTGGTAAAACAGTTTACCTGATGCCCGGATGGCAGGGCCGACCGTTAATAAATGCTCCGGTGGAGCATTTTAGGGAGGAGCCAGCATGAGGGTAGGCCTATTCCGCCACAAGAGTGGATAGGAGAGTTTTGAGAAGTGAGAAAAGATATATTGGTAACAACTAGTTTACCTGATGCCCGGATGGCAGGGCCGACCGTAAATAAATGCTCCGGTGGAGCATTTTAGGGAGGAGCCAGCATGAGGGTAGGCCTATTCCGCCACAAGGGTGGATAGGAGAGTTTTGAGAAGGAGTATAAAGATATTTTGGTAACAACAGTTTACCTGATGCCCGGATGGCGGAATAGGTAGACGCGCTGGACTTAAAATCCAGTGGCCAGTAATGGCCGTGCCGGTTCGATTCCGGCTCCGGGTACAGAACCGGAAGAACGAGAGTTTTTGTCTCGATCTTCCGGTTTTTGTTTTTCTTACTAATCGGTTAGAATAGGAATCTGAACATTCCAGGAATGCAATACTCCATTGGCGTCAGCAGTATCGGCCGCGCAAAGCAAAGCAATTGGTTTTCCGTTTTCTATATACAATTGAGGTCGCTCCAGGTGTTTTAATTGAAGTATTTCATCATTTTCTTTGGTAATCTGTAATTTGGAAACCAAAGGTTTAGGTGCTAATTTCCAATCAAAACCATCTTCGGACTCAAACATTACCAGTGCCTGTCCTGCATCAGTAAATGCCCCATGCATATCCTTAACAATGGCTCTGTACTTTCCGTCTTGATACCAAATAGACGGATCTTCTGCTGGAAATTCGTGACCTTCTGCAGTAAACACCGGGAAACCATACTTTTTAAATGGTCCTGTTGGACTATCAGATGTAGCCACGCAATGTACCACCGGACCACCCCAGATCTTCTTTGTTTTTTTACCAACCGCTTTGTAAACCATCAAGTAACCGCCATCGGGACGTTTGGCAATTGAAGGATTGTTGGCCAGCAATGCATCTAACGCGCTTGTGTCTTCACTGGCATCAATTATGGGAAAATCGAATCGCTTCCATGGACCATTAGCGTTATCGGCAACAGCTACACCAATGCGTTGATTGTTCCGGTGAGTCCAGTTATATTCAATCTTCCCGGGAATACAGTGATTTACACCATCGCCTGTATTCCCCATATAATATAGATAATACTTACCATCGAATTTATGTATCGTAGGATTGTGGGTACATAAACCATCCCAGTATTCAGCTCCTCTCGCCGGAAGTATTACATCTTTATGTACGAATGGGCCAAAGCTTGACACAGAAACTGCATGTGCTATTTCGGAATGAGTTACCCATGCCCACCCCAGGTCTTTCTTCCATCGTGAATAATACATATGGTAGAGGCCATCTTCGCCTTTAACCATTGAACCACCCCAAATGCTTATTGAATCACCTCCGCTGAAAATAGATTGAGGGCCAACTTTCCCTAGTTCAAACTTGAACTCAGTTGGGGGCGGGGTTGAATTGCATGAAATCAGCGTAACTATTGTAATCGCCGTTATTAAACGCTTCATAGGAAAAATGTCATTAGTGAAGGAATCGGTTCTACAAGCTTTATCATCATTCCGAAATCACGGAAATGGTTCATTTCATGTTTGTTGTTTGTGCCAATTATTCCCGAACAATGGATTGTATAGGGATTGATCTTTTAGTTGGACAAAGCCAGTATCATTTATTCTACAAGCCAGAACAGAATTGACTTCCTGCTTAAAAAGGTGGGTTAGCTTACTAAAGTTTTGTTTTTTTGGATCAGGTAATTCACTATACTTTGCCTCAACCATATGAATAGTTTGTCCTGCATGAATTATAAAATCAATCTCCACCCCATTTGAGTCTCTGAAGTAAAATAAATCACGACCTTCCTTCAATCCTCCTTTAATGAATTCTGTAAACACGAAATTCTCCCACAAATGGCCAAGATATCCTGATCTTTCAAGTGTTAGGTAGTCTTTAATATTTAAAAAATGCGCCAATAATCCATTATCTCGAAAAAATAGTTTTGGAGCTTTAATCATACGCTTACCTAGATTTTCAAAATATGGAGGTAGGATAGCGATAATTCCTGTTGCTTCCAAGGCTGTGATCCAAGATTTAATCGTGCGCTCAGAAACACCTACCTTTTTAGATAGCTCTGTAATGTTGAGCAGTTGAGCGGCACGCATGGAAAGCAAGGTAAGGAAGCTTCTAAAATTCTGAAGCTTATATATATTCATAAAGTCCTTCAAGTCTCTTTCAAGGTAGCTGTTTACATAGTCGATAAAAAATTGGTTTACAGGCAGGTCTTCTGCCCAAAGCTCTGGATATCCGCCCTTCCACAGCTGGTCTTCTTGAGTTTTAATTGAAGGAGATGCATTCAATTCTGCTGCATTCAGGCTTCCTAATTCCAGAACACTTATCCTTCCAGCCAATGATTCACTTAGTTCCTTCATGAGGAGAAAATGCTGACTTCCTGTAAGGATCCATTTTCCGTATTTCCTTCTGTTTTCATCGACGGATATTTTAAGGGTACGAAAAAGATTTGGGGCGTATTGAATTTCATCGATAATCACTTGATCCTGATCGTTGAATCGGTTTATAAATGCCGTTGGATTCTCTTGTGCTTCTATTGCTGAGAAAGGATCATCAAGTGTAACATAGCTGGCTTTCGGAAATGTGTGTTTCAACAACGAGCTTTTACCGGTCTGCCTGGCACCAGTCAGTAGCACTACAGGGCGTCTTTTTACAGTTTCAATTAGTTTATGTTCCAGTTCTCTGTTTATCCACATGCCTGAACGATTATTTATCTCAAAAATAACACTTTACACGAACAATTGCAGGTGTTGCATAAGCAAATATACGGATATACATAATTAAAACTACCATAACTACATAAATCAAATTTTGTAAATTACATGAAAGAATGGGTGTCTATCCTCCAGATCAAATCTAAATCCCTCAGGAATGGTTCGGAAAACAGTCCGGTTCGGGGTACAATAAAAAGTTATAATCTTAATAACTTTTTCTTCCTTTTATTTTATAAATACTTCAACATGTCCGCAAGTTGAAGAAAGTATTCATTAGACCAAATTTCAAGGGACTTTTCGTCTTTAATAAAGGGGGCAACATCCCTTTTGACCAAATCTATGTCAGTTGAAGAAAGTCGGGTTTTTAATTTATCTATAAAATCTTCCTTGCTCATTTCAAAACCATTTAACTGCCTGGTGCGCACCTGTAAGTGATTAAACCCGAGCGGTATCTGGGTTCTTATATACCACTCGAAATCATACCAATCACGGCCTTTTACCCTTGTTTTCCAATTCCGGAATAATAATGCATGCATCTTTCCAGCAAACATATCGGGCAATACAAAACAGCGAGTCATGAATGAGAATGGTTGCAGCAAAAGTTTTTGCTCAGTAAGGAATTCAAGAGGAGGGTTTGTATCAACCTCTATCTTCACCTTAATCGTCCGCTCCGTTTGAAAAGCAAGGTTATATATTTCAGTATCATCTTTTAAAAAAGCAGATTCAACATTACCAGAAAAACTCTTTTCTTTTTTGTTAATTACCACCTCTCTTCCTAAAGCCCTAAATTCTGCTATTATTGCCGGGAAATATTCTTTAAGGTTAAATGAATCGGCTTTTGCCACAAGCGAGAAATCCAAATCCTCAGAGAACCTTGGCATAGAGTGAAATATTCGCAGACAAGTACCTCCATAAAAAGCGGCTTTTTCAAAAAATCCATTGCGGTAAAGTCCTGCAAGGGTTATTTCCTGCATCACTTCGTGAATGGCATTTCGCCTTTCATTTTCAGTCCTTATTTCGTAACGCGACATCATCTGTTCAAATACACTCATCTTTGCAGGATTTTTATAAGATTATTCAAATCATTCCTTTTTTTACCTACCTCAGCACATTGCCCAAATATCCTGGTATCCATCTTATAAAAAGCTTCCATATCGATTCTGATATCCTCTTCAAGATATGATAACAAAGATTTGATAAATCTGGGTCTTACTTCTGGAGTATATGCTATAAGGTCACACAGGGCCTTTTCTGGAGATGCAATCAGGAATGAATGATCATCACCGATTTTCTGATTTATTCCAATCGGATAATATTCTTCACTACAATTGATGTATTCAAACCTCGAAATGGAATTTTCAAAAACTCTGGACCTTTTTGCTGCCATTGATTTTACTACGTGAATACTCTCAGGTATCAATCCATAATATCTCAAGGCACTTTCCATCGAAACATAAGAAGGGCCATATAGGTGATTCGCAATTAGTTCTGTTGATAAAAGTTTCCCCGAAACATCAGGTGATACTACATACAAACCTCTTTTTAATCTAATTAGTTTTCCTTCAATTTCAAGATTGGCAATCTTATTTCTTGGAGACCTGTATTCATTGAAAAGAGAACCCAGTAGCGCATAATCAATAGGGATAATTCCAAGTTGTTTTAGGTTTTTCATTATAAATATTCACCAAATGAAATACAAATATAGTGAATTATTGCATACATATTCTTATTTCTTTCAACTAACTATGCATAAATTAACTAAACGTATATCTTCCATTTCAAATCCAAACCCCTCAGAAAAGGTTCGGAAAAAAGTCAGGCCCCGGGTAAAGAGCCTCTCAGAAATGGGCTTTGTTTTGTTATAATCACATAAATTCATGCTAACTTCATAGGCGTATATGATACTTGTAGACAGCAATACCATCGGGAATGCGGCCCCCATTAAGGAATGGATAAAAGCCATTGAACAAGCTTTTTTAGATACAGCCAGTGGGCTCGTTGAGGTTCCTGATCGCACACATATTGACCGTGGAGACAATACGCTGCTCTTAATGCCTTGTTTCGGAGAGGACTATTTCTCTACCAAACTGGTTTCGGTTTTTCCGGAAAACTTAAAAAGAGGGGAGCCCATGATCTACGGCTCGGTGGTCCTGAATGATGGCAATTCTGGAAAACCCCTGGCGGTTATGGATGGAGGAAAATTAACAGCCATGCGTACAGCCGCAGTGGGATCTGTGGGAATCAAATACCTGGCACCAGCAAATGCAGAGGTGCTTGGAATTATCGGATTGGGTATTCAGGGATTTCATCAGGCGCTTTTTGCCTGTCAGCAAAGACCCATTAAGCAACTGAGGATCCTCGACCGTTCTGCCGCCATTATGGAACGATTTAAAAAGCGGTTTAATGCATTTTACAAAGAGATTGAGGTGATACCCTGTAAGAGCCCCATCGATTTGTGTAAATCATCTCATATTATCATTACAGCCACAGGCTCCCAAAAACCTGTTATTCCTTCTGCCAGGGCATGCTGGTTTGGAAAGACCATCATAGGCATTGGATCATACAAACCCGATATGAGAGAGATACCCAATAAAATCTTTACTGAAATAAAGCAGGTTTTTGTGGATACCATGCATGGCATAAATGAGGCAGGAGATTTACTTGTGCCCCTAAAGCAGAAATTAATCCAGAAGAGTCAGGTTATTCCCCTCACAGATGTTATTTTGAAACATCAAGAGGTTGAAGGAGAAACCAGGTTTTTCAAGTCGGTAGGAATGGCTGCCTTCGACCTATACGGCGCTAAGCTTATTTATGAAAATCTCTCATGATTTTTCATCATGCATCGAAAACTTAAAAATTTAAACTGGAGTCCTCCATCCCACTGGAGCCGCGTTTCTGTCATGGATATGCATACAGGTGGGGAGCCTTTACGCATACTCATGGATGGTTATCCCAAAGTGCCTGGGAAGACAATTCTTGAAAAGAGAAAATTCTTCAGGGATCATCATGATCACATTCGCTTAGGATGCATGTGGGAGCCCAGGGGGCATGCCGATATGTACGGAGCTGTAATTACAGAACCCTGTTCAGCCAACTCCGATTTTGGCACATTTTTCCTTCACAACGAAGGGTATAGCACCATGTGTGGACATGCCATCATCGCACTTACTAAATTTGTATTGGAAACAAAACTGATACGCCGAAGAGGAGATCGCCCACAATTGGTGATAGATGCTCCTCCAGGCCAGATTATCTCTACCGGTTTTCGGGAGAATGGTGTGGTCAAATCGGTCTCATTCAAAAATGTACCTTCATTTGTTCTTTATCGAGATCAAACATTACAGGTTCCTGGCCTGGGAAGGGTTCAGTATGATGTGGCATTTGGAGGGGCTTTCTATGCCATTGTAGACGCAGAAAAATATGGCCTGCCACTCAATGACTCCAGTTATTCAAAACTCATCGAAATGGGAATGCAGATTAAGAGAAGCGTGATGACCAAGCAGAAGATCACGCATCCATTTGAGCCTGACCTGAGTTTTTTGTATGGCACCATTTTTACAAGTAAGCCCAATCACTCTTCAAGGCATAGCAGGAATGTCTGTATTTTTGCCAACGGGGAGGTGGATCGATCCGCCACTGGCTCAGGAGTAAGTGCCCGGGCGGCCCTTGAACATGCCAGGGGAGATCTTAATATTGGGCAAAAAATAGAGATTGAAAGCATTCTTGGGACCACCATGGAGGTGGAGATATCCGGCCTGACCACCTTTGGGCCCCACCAGGCTGTGGTTCCAATAGTCAGTGGATCAGCTACCTTCACCGGTAAAAGTACTTTCTGGTTTGATCCGGAGGACCCCTTAAAGGATGGTTTTATCCTTCGATAAGTACTGCTAAGAAACATGATGTTTTTAGTCATCTTGAAGGACAACGACTCTCTGGTCTTTGTACTTTTACAATCGTTTACTAAATCCAAACAATCATGTCAAAAATTACACGCGAAGATGCCCTGAATTATCACAGTGAAGGCAGGCCCGGAAAAATTGAGGTCGTCCCTACCAAAGCACATTCAACTCAGAGGGATCTTTCTCTGGCCTACTCTCCCGGAGTGGCAGATCCTTGCCTGGCCATACAGGATAATCCTGAGGATGCCTATAAATATACGGCCAAGGGTAACCTGGTGGCCGTGATGTCCAATGGAACCGCTGTGCTTGGTTTGGGAGATATTGGTGCTCTTCCGGGCAAGCCTGTGATGGAGGGAAAGGGATTGCTCTTTAAAATATTTGCCGATATAGATGTATTTGATATAGAAATTGATCGCAAAGAGGTGGACCGCTTTGTGGAGGTAGCCAGAGCTATTGCGCCCACCTTTGGGGGAATTAACCTTGAAGATATCAAGGCTCCCGAGTGTTTTGAGATAGAGGAGCGCCTCAAAAAAGATTTAGATATTCCGGTATTCCATGATGATCAGCACGGAACAGCCATTATTTCTGCTGCTGGCCTCTTAAATGCTCTGGAGCTGGTTGATAAAAAGATTGAGAAATTGAAAGTTGTGGTTAATGGAGCTGGAGCCTCAGCTATTTCCTGTGCCAAGTTATATGTATCCCTTGGGGCGAAAAGGGAAAATGTAATGATGCTTGATTCCAAGGGAGTATTAAATACCCGAAGGAAGGATCTGAATAAGTATAAGAAGGAATTTGTGGTGGAAACGGATGCGGATACCCTCGAGGATGCCATGAAAGATGCAGATGTTTTTTTGGGCCTCTCTGTTGCCGATGTGCTCACTTCAGAAATGCTGCTTTCCATGCGTCGCGATCCCATCGTATTTGCCATGGCCAATCCAAATCCTGAAATAACTTATGAGAAGGCCATTGCTGCGAGGAAAGATATCATTTTCGCCACCGGTCGGTCCGATTATCCGAACCAGATTAACAATGTGCTTGGATTTCCATTTATTTTCCGGGGGGCATTGGATGTGAGGGCCACCGGAATCAACGAGGAGATGAAAATTGCCGCGGTGTATGCATTGGCCAGACTGACCAAAGAGGATGTTCCTGAGGTCGTGAATAAGGCATATAGAGTGGAAAATCTCTATTTTGGAAGGGACTATATTATTCCCAAACCGCTCGATCCAAGGTTGATTTTTCATGTAGCTCCTGCAGTGGCAAAAGCAGCTATGGAAACTGGAGTGGCCCGGTCACCAATTACCGACTGGGATGCCTATAAAGAGGTCTTGAAAGAAAGAATGGGTATAGAGAACCAGCTGATCCATGAGGTTCGTATGAAGGCTCAGCAAAATCCCAAGCGACTTGTATTCAGCGAGGCGGCCAACTTTACAATGCTAAAGGCCGTTCAAACCATCGTTCAGGAAAAAATTGCCAATCCGGTATTACTTGGGAACAAGGAGCAGATTTCTACGATGATAGCTGATTATCACCTTGAATTAGATGGGATTGAGATCATAGACCAAAGCAAAGAGGAAGCCAGAACCTTAAGAGAGAAGTATGCACAGAAACTCTATAAATCGCGTCAGAGAAAGGGCATGACCTACGAAAATGCATTGCAGCAGATGTATCTCTCCAATCAATTTGGAATGATGATGGTGAATGAGGGAGATGCAGACGCATTCTTATCCGGTTTTTCAAGCAAGTATGCAGATGTAATCAGACCTGCCATTCAAATAGCCGGAACCAGTAACAAACAGAATTACGTATCGGGGATGTATATTGTGCATACCAAGAAAGGGCCCTACTTTTTTGCTGATACCACGGTGAATATTCAACCCAGTCCAAATACCCTGGTGGATACTGCTCTGATGGTGGCCGAACAGGTGGGGCATTTCAATATTGAACCAGTCATCGCAGTAGTCTCTTACTCAAATTTCGGCGCCATCAAAGGAGCCAGTTCCCTTAGAGCCAAAGAGGCAGTGCAAATACTTCACAGGGAGCACCCCGAACTTATGGTGGATGGAGAAATGCAGATGAACTATGCCTTGAATACAGAATTAAGGAAGCAGAAATTCCCATTCAGCAAGCTGGGTGATAAAAAGGTGAATACCATTATCTTCCCCAACCTTAGTTCTGGGAACATAGCCTATAAAATGATGCAGGAGATTGGAGGAGCAGAGGTCACCGGACCCATTTTACTGGGAATAGGTAAACCCATCCATATTTTGCAGATGGAGAGTGATGTAAGGGAAATTGTGGATATGGCTGCTTTTGCTGTTGTTGATGCCCAATTCAGGGGCTAAGCTTTGTAATCAGCCAGGGAATGCATTAATTTCTTGCGGGTGAAGAAAATTCTGCTTTTTACAGTTCCTATTTTCAGGTCAAGCTCTTCTGCAATCTCTTTGTATTTATAACCCCGTGTATGCATCAGAAATGGGACCTTTAATTCGTCCTGAAGGCTATCAATGTGCTTGTTGATCTCCTTGTGTTGCATGGTTGAATCGGGCTTAATATTCGTCGATTCTTTAGAGTTGTTCAGGTAATAGAGGTCTTTTGTGGTATCTACTACCGTATTTTGCCTCACAGCCTTCCTGTAATTGTTTATAAAGGTATTCTTCATGATGGTATAGGCCCAGGCTTCAAAATTGGTAAACTCGATGAATTTATCCTTTGAGGCCAGTGCTTTCAAAAACGTCTCCTGTAGAAGGTCTTTGGCTTCTTCCCGATTGGATGTAAGGCTTAAAGCAAACCTTTCAAGTCTTACTTCCATGCTAATGAGTTTGGTATTGAAATCTATACTTGTCATGATCTTTGTCTCTTGAAGTTTTACAACCATTTAATTGTTTAACAAATATACAAAACAATTAAACAGCAGTCAAGGGTAAATGCCTCCTAAGGCGCTGATGACAATAGATTTCTAAATAAGACTTTCGTCCGTACCCCTTATAAGTAAAAGATGTCGGAGTGTTTATTGTATTGCTATTCTAAATTACGAAATCCAGGAAATTTGTTTACTTAATAAAATATATTGTTAAACATGTTTCCCAAAAAATTACCTTCCATTCCTCTCTGTGGGGCTGGAGGTGGGCGTGTTCAGGACAAACAGAGCCCGATGATAGAAAAAATATGCCTTAAGATATGGATTCCAGGAAGTTGGTAAGGTCCTCTATATAGCGGAGCTGAACATGGTTTGAAGATAATCCTGTGAGATTATCTTCATGGAAGTTTGAAAAATAGAGGATCTTTTTATCGGGAAAAGCTCCTCCCAGATCCTTCAGGTAAACAAGTAGATTAAATTCTGACTGGGGGGTGGTGCTGGAAAAAAGCAAATAGTCAAATTGCTTGGAAGCACCGGTGGCCAATACGTCCCTATAGGGTACCGATTGCCCCAGGTACAGAACTTCATGGTTGGCTTCTTTAATCAGGTATTGTGCAAAGAGCAATGCTATTTCATGCCACTCTCCCTCTGGCAGCAGCAGGAGAAATTTTTTCCCTCTCGGATTAAATGTATTGGATAGTCTGTCTGTGGCCGCAATGATCTTCTGGCGGATAAGGTTTGCAGCAAAATGCTCCTGCGCCGGATAAACATCGCCCGATTGCCATAAGATTCCCACTTTGTCAAGCAAAGGGTAGAGCACCTCGGTGAGTGTGGTTTTGAGACCATTTTTAGAAATGGACTTATCGATGATGGCTTCAAACTTGTATTCGTCCATATCGATCAACGATATCACCAGCGAATCCACCAATGTATTGTGCGAAGATGCTGAACTAGAAACCCTGATTATCTCCTCCTTAAGCTCAAGTTCATTCAATCGGGCAATATTAGAGATTTTGATGCCTTGTCGGTTTAATACCGCCACATTCAGGATCTTCTTCAGTTCGTCGTCGGTATAATATCTGATGTTGGTATTGGTGCGATGAGGCTCAATGAGTCCATACCGTTTTTCCCATATCCTGATGGTATGGGCCTTTATTCCAGAAAGTTTTTCTAATTCTTTAATCGAATATACAGCCATTTAAATCACTTTTCTACATCGTTCAATATGGATAACAACAAAACAACAGGTTTTGTTTAAACAACCCATTTGTTTTGTTAAACACTCACAGTTTTTGAATCACCATTAAGCCGTCCCGGATGGGCAGAAGTAGGTTTTCTACCCGGACATCATCACTTATCATCTGGTTAAACTGATGAATGGCCCTGGTGGTTGCATCAGAAAGATTTTCATCCAATACTTTGCCACTCCAGAGTACATTGTCAGCCAGAATATACCCCCCGTGAGCAAGTTTTTTCATGGCAGCCTCATAGTAGGCAGGATAATCCTCTTTATGTGCATCAATAAAAACCAGGTCGAAAGTCTCCGCCAGGGTTGGAATTACCTCAAGCGCATTTCCGTTAATCAATTGGATCTGTTGATCCACACCGGCCTTTTTAAAAAAACTGAGAGTGCTTGCTCTGAGCTCCTCATTGACTTCCAGGGTAATTAATTTTCCGCCCGGTTTAAGCCCCCGGGCCAGACAGATGGCTGAATAACCAGTGTAGGTACCGATTTCGAGTATGCGATTTGGAGAAAGCAATTTACTGAACAGTTGCAGGAATCCCCCCAACACTTTACCCGAAAGCATATTGGGATGGACCTCTTTGAGGTAAGTATGCCGGGCTAATTCCAGGAGAACTGAATCTTCGGGAGATGAGTGTTTTTCCAAATACCGGTCCACTTTTTCCGGATCGCTAAATAGCTCCATTATTCAAAGATTAAGGTGTTAAGGTTGGATGAATTCAGTATTTCATTGGCAATTTCCCGAAGGTTTTCCGCTGAAATATCTTCAAGTTTCTGGCGTATGGTATCCAGGCTATCCACCTTCTGGAATACCAGGTATCTTTTCCCGGTGGTAAGCATCAGATGTTCATTGTTTTCATAGGATATGGCCAGTTGCCCCATAAGCTGCCTGCGTGCATGCGCTAATCTTCTATCGGGGATAAGTCTGGTACGAAGTTTCCGGATCTCCTCCCGGGTTACCTGCATGGATTGGTTGAACCGGTCTGCATCGCAACTGAAATAGATCATCATGGCCCCGGTATCGGAATAGGGGGAGTAGTGCGATTCGGCACTGTAAGAATATCCCCGCCGCTCCCTTAAAGCCATATTAAGACGGGAGTTCATTCCTGGTCCGCCCAGAATATTGTTTAATAGAAACATACCAAGTCTCTTGGGATCAGGAAGGGCATAGGCTTCCCCGATTAACATGCAGTGCTTTTGGAAGGTATCTCTTTTTTCAATGGTTCTGTTTCCAACCACCGCTTCTGGCTTAAATCTTGTTCTGATCCTGCCTTTTTGAGTTAACTCGCCAAAGTATCTCTCAGCAACTTTCTTAATTTTCTCAAATGGAATATCACCTACTGACGAGAGAATGATCTCATCGGTGGCGTAATTATCTGAAAGAAATCTGGTAAAGGCTCCGTTTCTGAATCTTGCCAGGGACTCTTCAGTCCCCAGGATATTCCTCCCGATGGAATGGTCGGGAAATAACATCTCCTCGGCCCGGTCAAAGATCAGTTCAGAAGGAGAGTCATCATATCCCTGAATCTCATTGAGGATCACCTCAGCCTCTTTATCGCGTTCCTTATCAGGAAATGAAGAATGAAGAAAGATATCCTGGATTAATTCAACGGCCCTGCGGTAATCCTGCTTCAGAAAAGAGGCAAAGAGGGCGGTCTCTTCTTTGGTTGTATAGGCATTGATCTCGCCCCCCACATCTTCCAATCTGGAAATAATCTGATAGGCGGATCGTTTCCGGGTGCCCTTAAAAAACATATGCTCCATAAAATGAGCCAGGCCATGTTCATTCCTGGTTTTCATCTCGTGTACCTGTATGGACAATCAGGCCAAAATGAGCGACTTCAGATGCATTCTCACGATGTATGATCCGGATGCCATTTTTCAGCTGGTGGGTATGTAGAAGGTGATTCATTTCTGGCACAAAAGTATAAAAACTCAGTCATCTCTCAGGGCCGCGCATTTAAAACTTGCGAATCGGGCTTCCATTAACAATAATGGGGCTGATATCAACAGGGTGTGGCAGCTATAATGATAATAACAGGAGGTTTATTAACACCTGGTGATATGTCGAGGTAATTTGTTGATTGGATCCTGTTGATATACTGGATATTACGTTCAAACATAATGATTTTTGTTAAAACACAAAAATCAGGACGAAATGAAAACGTCGCTTCATCAATACTTTGGCCAATTACCTGACCCACGAATCCAATGCAACAAAAAGCATCTACTGATCGACATTATCGTATTAAGCATTATAGCAGTGATATGCGGTGCTGAATCCTGGGACTCCATTGAGATGTTTGGCAAGTCCAAGAAGGACTTCCTGTCCAAGATTCTTAAACTCCCCAATGGGATACCCTCTCATGATACGATTAACAGGGTTTTTTCACTTATTCGTGCAGATAAGTTTGAGATACTGTTTATCCAATGGGTCCAGTCGTTAAAAGATCCAAAGATATCCAAGGAAGTAATATCGGTTGATGGCAAGACTCTACGAGGATCCAGAGATGGGTATCATGAAAAATCGGCCATTCACACAGTAAATGCCTGGGCCAATAGTAATGGTCTGGTATTAGGACAGGTCAAAACAAAAGAGAAATCCACTGAAATCACTGCCATTCCTGAGCTATTAAGCATACTGGATATAGAGGGATGTATTGTTACGATTGATGCCATGGGTACCCAAAAGAATATAGCAGAAAAGATCATCGAAGAAAAAGCTGACTATATCCTCGCATTAAAAGAGAATCAGGCGTATCTGAAAGAAGATGTTGAGAGCACTTTTCTCAGACAAAAACCTAACTCAGTTGATGAAACCGTTGAGAAAGGTCATGGCCGGCTAGAAACAAGGAAATGTGAAGTGATTAATACACTTGATTTTCTTGATCAGAAGGAAGAATGGTCAGGTCTAAATACCCTGGCCCGTATCACTGCTCATAGAGAAATAAATGGAGCGAAAACCACCGAGGTACGATTGTATATCAGCAGCGTTGATGCGGAAGCAAAAGAATTTAATGCTTATATCCGGCAACACTGGGCGGTGGAGAACTCATTGCACTGGACCCTGGATATGACCTTCAGGGAGGACGCCCAAAGAAAAAGAAAGGGGATGGCAGCAAACAACTTCGCTTTGATCCAAAAAATCACTCTAAACCTACTCAGGAAAGAAGAATCCAAAAACATGAGCCTAAAAAATAAACGGCTCGTTGCGGCCTGGGATGACCAGTTCTTACTGAAAATCCTCATGATTTAAATGCGTTGGCCCTGAGTCATCTCTCACCGTTATTGAGAAATTCAAAAAAATATGTTAAATTTGCCTCGCTTTTTTACAGCATCGGTGCCATAGCTCAGTTGGTAGAGCACAGGACTGAAAATCCTGGTGTCCCTGGTTCGATTCCTGGTGGCACCACCGCCAAACCGCCAAAGCCCTCGTTAATCTTCGGATTCTCGGGGGCTTTGCAATCTGTTTCAGTTCAGTTTTAATAACCAGTTTCGCACTTCATCCTGAAAGAAGGGATCAAAAGGCTGTTGCTCGGCGATATCCCAGCCCACGCATCGATCCACAACTTTATAGAATCCATGCTGACCTCCCTCCATAACTTTGATGGTGAAGTTATCCGGGGGGCTGTTATCAAATAGATTATTGAAATGCTCTATATTCTGCACAGGATCCACATTTATATCATGCTCTGCAAACAGGAGCAAGGTTGGACATTGAATGGATTTTAGAGATTCGTCATTGTCATAGTCAGCTATCAGGTACCAGAATCGTGCACTACCGATGATTCCTGTTCTTTTACCCACATTGTAACCTAACTGTTTCTTCTTCCTGTCTTTCTTCATCCGCTTTATCAACTTGTCGCCGGCATATCCCTCACACATGTATCGCAGGCTATCGTTCGAACCAGTTTGCGCCTTCACACCCACTGTCGGACCTGCGAGTGCGATTACGAAAGCAATATCTTCATGCTGTGCCGCCACAATTTGAGCGATCCAACCCCCCTGGCTGTGTCCACTTACACCAATGCTCATGGAGTCTATAAATGGCAATGATTTCAGATAGGATGCTGCTGCATAGGCATCATCGGCTCTACCCTGAAAACTGTTTTTCTTCCAATTGCCTGTGGATTCTCCCAGTCCACGCTTATTGCAATACAAAACGGCATATCCCTGCTCGAGCAGGACATCTTCAATATAGAATTTGTGTGGCCCCCAGGCTTCGGTTTCGTATCCTTCAAAGGAGTGATTCCCAGACCCCTGTTGAAAGACCACAGCCGGGGTATTTTCCTTGTTATTGGGACGGATTAATATTCCTTCAATGGTCTCCTCACCGCTTTGAAAATATACTTTAGAAGCTAGTCGTTCCTGGGCTGATAAACAGGTATTTATTGCCAGAATAATCGCTATAATTATGTTTGTTTTCATTTCTATTATTTTTTGGCTTAATGTGTAATCTATTTTGATTTCTCAGCTTCTTTAAACAATCGTTTTATCGTGTCCAGGTATATAATCTTCTCACTCCTGAGAGTTGTTGTTGGTGAGTTTGAAAAGACCAGGGCACCCGTTTTGGCTTCCCGGTCAAAAGAGACCACCGTTGACATTCCCGGATCGAGTCCTGTATGAGAAGGTCTTCTGGGCATAATCAGGTTATAAACAAAATTCTCAAATCCATTATAATTCCAGCAGAGCGCTTGCCATTTATCAGCTTCAGGATAGTGAACTGTCAGAAACTCATCTATTGTTTTTTTTGTAAGGAATTGTTTTCCGTCGACCTGGCCATCGTTTACCAGCAGTTTGAGAATTTGGGCATAATCTGTGACCGTAGTCCTCAACTGCCCCGAAGGATATCCGGGATAACCGAAGTGTGTTAATATCTGTGTCCCCTTAAAATCGGTCTCCTTGTAAGGCATGTTGTGAGGGGAGGCAATGTTATGATGAGGAACCTCTGATAAAAACCAGTAGGTGTTAAACATATTCAATGGCTTGAAGACTTCCTCTGCCATGTATTCGTTAAAAGGTCTTCCGGATATATGTTCTACCAGGAGACCGATTAAATCGTATCCAACGTTGCTGTATCTCTCGTGCTTGCCGGGAGCTGTCAATAGAAAATTCTTCTCTTTGTCGTAATATTCACCCCCTTCCAGGAGGTAGCTTTTTATAAAGTCTTCTAAGCTCATGGGGGAATCACCTCCCTGATCGATGGTATATCCGATTTCCAGCATGTCCCAATTATCCCGGAATGAGGCCACATGACTAAGCAGCATGCGAAGGGTGATTTTCTCATCCGGGAAATTTGGATTTCGTACCTCAAAGGGCAAATAGGAATTGATATCCTTATCCAGCTTCACCTTGCCCTGGTCATACAGCTTCATCAAAGCCAGCGCAGTTACTGGCTTAGAGGTGGAGGCGATCATAAATAAGGTACTGTCATTGACCTTGTTGTTGGTTTGGTATGTGAGGACTCCATAACTGCCTGCCCATGTTAATTCTCCATTGGAAATGTATGCGGCCTGCATTCCAATCCGATCCGATTTCTCCATTTTTTTTATAAGAAATTTGTCTAGCTGAGGATTGTTTGGCTGTGCGAGTACATTTAAGTGACTACTTAGGCTAAATGCCAGCAGAATTATTAATTGTGCGCTATTCATCTTTTTTTATTTTAGTTTGAATCACCACGCTCCGTGGTTTATGAATAAGACTGGAATATAAAATGGATGTTGCACTTTTTAAGGGGGAGCTTGTGTCAGATGCTGATGTCAGGACAAAAATCTACCTGAAATGGCCTGGAGATAAACCAAGCTTTCTTTTAAAAGCGGCATACATGGCAGAGCGGGATTTGAATCCGGAATTGAGTCCAATCCCTTCAATAGACAGGTGCTTGCTGTTCTGGTCCTTCAATAATTGCAGCGCTTTATCTACTCTGTAATTATTCACCCATTCATTAAAATTGAATCCCACACTTTGGTTTATGCAGGAGGAGATGGTTCGAGCAGAAACCTTTATTTCCCTGGCGAAATCGTGGATGGTAAGGTTCTGATTGAGGTAGTACTCCTTTGCAGCCATTTCATCTTGGATCCGGCGGCAAATTTCATCATCAATGGGGGCGCTGGATTTATCGGAATTACCAAGGTTCGTATCCAGGGCTTTTAACTCAAGGGCGGATCCTTCAAAAAGGGTTTGATGTGTGAATGCTTTATAGCTTACAAAGTAGTTGAATAAGGCAATGAAAATGTAGGCGACTGTTGTTAATTCGGATTGCCCGGTGCCACCCAGAGCAATGCGGAATAATTCAGCCCCCCAGAAAAGAATAATAGGCGCAATCACAAAAATAAACTGCCACAGCCAATTAATACCCAGCAAATCAAAATCCGTGAATTCATCTCGAACCAGGTTTCGATACCTCCAGGTTTCTCTCAAAGCAATGACAAATGCACCCAGGGTTAATACGAACGCATAGTACTGTTGTCCCATATAAAAGGGTTCAAGATATGTCCAACCCAGTAGATCCAACAGTGAATTTCCTGAAAAGAGTACCAGCAGGATATTGACCAGGGTAAGGCTGATGATGGCAAAAGCAAGAATATAGTGGATTTTGAGAAACAGGCGATAGAATGAGGATCGGCCTAGCTTCTCAAGAACAAAATGCAAAAATAATACAGGGAAGAGTAATTTCACTTCAGGCAGGGTGAAGTATCCCGAAATGGAATAATTCCCTATTTCGCCAATGGGCAGCATATCGGATAAAGCAGCAAATACAAAGGTGAGTAAAAAGTAGCCCAGCAGCCGGTTTGCAAAGCTGCGGTGCTTTCTGGATGCAATGAAAATAATCCCCAGCAAAAGGCCTTGAATAACAGCAGCCCAGATGACTATAGTAATTATTAATTCCATTTGGTTTAATACAAAGAAAGTAATTTTGAGCATGATTTCTTCCAGGTCATTTTGAAGGCTATTACCCACGTAGTATGATTCATAGAAACGTGTGAATCATGTAATCATTTACCATTGTTATGTAATAGTTTAAGATATCCTGCATGTACCTTTGCACGGTTAATGATCAGATCTAATAGGCCTTCGCACATATATAGGATTAATAATAAACTAAAATGAAAGGATTACATTATGAAAAAATCACTATTCGTTATTGTATTATTGCTTGCAGTTCTGGCTGTCAATGCACAATCGGAGCCTACTGATACAACAGAGAAAATTGCCAGCAAAACTCTAGTCTTAAAACAGAAGGCTGTCAGCGTTAACATCGATGTGGCTGATCTTCTGAAAACAATAACAGACAATATCACTAAAGATTTTGCCGGTTATACGATTGAAGAAGCAAGTAGAATCTCACTAAACAGCGTTGTCACCTTTAAGGTAGTTGTTGTTAATGAGACTGAAACGGAAAATCTTCTTTATGACGTAGACGGACTATTTCTAAAGAAAATGGAAAAAGTGATATAAGTAGTTTACTTCTTAACAGTAGAAGTTTGAACCATAAAGGTTTATACATCTTTAAGACGGTGCTCCGAGGCATCGTTTTTTTTATTTCATTTTCCTCTGTGAATCCAAAGTAAAAATGTTCTCCTTGCAAGCGTTTAATCTAGCAATTTTGCCTTGTTTTACTCAGGTCAGGTTTTAACAACATCATGTCGTAGATAACCTTTATCCATATCAGGATGCAGGGAAGTGCTTTGATGGCATATGGCTGAATAAAATCCTTCCTGATATTACTGGGGAATAGGTCAGTTGAAGAAAATGAGACCAACAATAATGCAAGGGCCAATAGAACAATATTCATCGGATTTTTTTCTCCATTAATAAACCATAAAGCCACTCCAGTCATTGCAATAATGAAGGTGGGAGACTCTGCTTTGTGATTAAATATAACAATCCAAATTAGGATGGATGCCAGTGTTAAATATCTAAATGAAAAGCTTTTATAAGCCCTGATTCTTGCAAGTGGAATTAGAAATAATCCTGCACCTGTCAAAACAACAACCATACTACTTACGTTCAGAGAAAACCAGGAATTTAACCATCCCATTACCGAAAAACCATTGGATATCATGTGGTCATCGTTTAGCATATTGCCGTAACTCGATATCAGATTCAGGTATTGGTCGTAATCAATAAAGATGAAAGGGATTAGCAACATGATCAGGGTCCATCCTAATGAATACAAGGCCAGTTTCCATTTCTGAGGATAAAAAAGAAACAGGGCAAATCCCACCACCCCAAATAGTTTGATAAATACGGAGAGCACTATACACAGAGAAGCAATCAAGTATTTTTTATTCTCGAGCAATCCAAACGAAAAGACCAGCAGACCCGCAATGAGTGCATTGGATTGTTCACCCATCAAGGACCCAATTAACTCCAGCAAAACAATCAGCAGCACCCATCCTTTCTGGGTGTTATTTAACCTGGGTAAATAATATATGGCTGAAAGAAGAACTAGCGCATTTAGCAGATTCCACAAATTTACACCAAGCCAATCTGGAAAAAGGGTGAAAAATCCAAAAAATACAGAGAAGGTGGGAGTGTACTTAAACAAATCCCAGTGCTCTTCCGGATGCAGTATATATAGGTCCTGGTTGTTTTTCAGATGTTGGAATGACTGTGAAAAGATTACATAATTATTGTAATTGGTATATTCTATGTTCCCTCCCGCAACGGTTTTTGGGCTCAGCATAAGAGATTGAATACTCGCTCCCAATGCGAACAAAACATATAGTATTACAATAAATTTTCTATGGGTTACGATCTTCTGGACTTTGTCTTTCATATGTTAACTCCAGTTATGCGAATTGAATCTGCTCAGATCAATGTTTGGGTAATAAGGCTACACTAATTTAGCAGTATTTGCGGAAGTTGGCTCTACTTTAAGTCTACGAAAATACTTATCCAGTTTCCTTTGCATGCAGGAATACAATATATTTTCACGGAATAATACATTGGATATTTCGCAAACATTCTCAGTAGAAATGGCTAATTTTCATGCGAATATATAAGATGCTTAGTTATGAAAAAGCCCTCCGTTTATACAAAGCTTTTATTAGGATTCTCACTTGTCTTGCACTTGCTTACACCTGATGTAGCCAGTCAGAGTGCTTCACCTCCTAATCCTTTTGCGTCCGCGAAAGAGCCAGAGGCAAAGGTCACCTACCAAAACCCCATTATCCCTGGATTTTACTCTGATCCCAGTGTTTGCAGAGTCGGAGAGGACTATTATCTCATCACCTCCACCTTTGAGTATTTCCCAGGTGTTCCTGTATTTCATAGTAAGGACCTGGTTCATTGGGAACAAATCGGACATTGTATCCATCGCAAAGAGCAATTGCCCAAGGGTGTGAATATTTTTGCCGCAACCATTCGTCACCATGAAGGTACATTCTACATGATCACCACCAATTTGACGGGAAGGAGTGGAAACTTTTATGTGACTGCCACAAATCCGGCCGGACCCTGGTCAGATCCTGTTTTTATTAAGGTGCCTGGAATTGACCCTGACCTGTTCTTTGATGATGATGGAAAGGCTTATGTGATCTCCTCGCCCTTTATACTGTTTGAGATTGACCTGGAAACCGGCGAACTTCTGACGGAGGGTCGGAAGGTATGGAATGGAACCGGGGGAAGGTGGTCAGAGGCTCCACACATTTATAAGAAGGATGGCTACTATTATCTCATGGCAGCGGAAGGCGGAACAGAGGATGCGCACTCTGAAACCATAGCGCGGAGTCACAGTATTTGGGGACCCTATACCGACAATCCTGCCAATCCCATCCTGGCCCATGCCAATGCGGCAGGTCAGGGAAACCCCATCCAGGGAGTGGGCCATGCCGATATCATTCAGGCCCATGACGATTCCTGGTGGATGGTATTTCATGGCTACCGGACGGTGTCAGACAAGCTCCATCATATTTTGGGAAGGGAAACCTGCCTGGCGCCTGTGACCTGGCCAAAAAATGGCTGGCCTGTTGTGAACGGCAATGGAACCGTCCAGGTAGATATGACTTGCCCAACCCTTCCTTTGAAACCTTTCCCGGCGAAACCAGAACGCATTGAGTTCGATACCGAAGAGCTTTCGCTGGATTGGAATTATACGCAACTTCCAGTAGAGGAGAATTTTTCGCTGACCGAACGGAAGGGATACTTTCGATTGAAAGGTGCAGCGGAAGTGCTTGGAACCCGCAATTCATCCACTTTTGTAGGAAGGCGCTTGAAGGATTTCTATTTCACATGCCACTACCCTGGTGGATTTTGATCCAAAAGCGGAAAATGAAGAGGCTGGGATGACCTTGCTCAACAACGGTTCTCACTTTGATATCATGATCAATAAGAAAGAGGGGAAAAGAATTTTGCTGGTAAAGCTGCAATTTGGTCAGACCCTCTACAAATCGGAAGAAATAGTCTTACAACCAGGCCCGGTCAAGTTGAGAGTTAGTGGGAATAAGTCCACTTTTACTTTTTCTTACGCACAGGGGAATGATGCCTTTACAGAGATCGAAACAGTGGATTCAAAATTCCTTGCCACCGAAACAGTTGGTTTTTTTACAGGTGTTTATGTGGGATTGTATGCCACTGGAAACGGCAAGGCTTCCACAGCCAATGCGGACTATGATTGGTTTGAGTATAAAGTCATCGAACCTTAGACCATTCTTAGTGATTTTCCCATAATTTTTACCTTTAATTCCTACCCAAAAATATGCCTTCAAACTCATGAAAGTCTTAAAGAAAATACTCAAAGGGATTCTCCTGACAATTCTTTCCCTCATTGCTTTGCTAGTGATAGCTTTTTTTGTGTTAAGGATCAATCCAAAACCTGAAATTATTGAGCTTGAAAGGAAAACCCTGTCCGAAGCACAAATCAATCAATGGGCCAGGGAGCTGGTAGACCAGATGTCCACCGAAGAAAAAGTACAAATGATGTCGCCCAGACTAAAAAGCAACCTGAAAATGGTGTTGGAGATCATGAGCGATGGGCAAAGATACAATCAGCGCTCTTATCAGGCCGGAGGAAATGAGCGCTTAAATATCCCTACAGTGCGTTTTTTCGACGGACCCAGGGGCCTTGTAAGTGGTGAAGCCACCTGCTTCCCGGTCGCCATGGCGAGAGCGGCCTCTTTCGACAGTGAACTGGAATTCAAAGTCGGAGATGTCATCGGGAAAGAAATACGTGCCAACGACGGCAACTATTTTGGAGGAGTGTGCATAAATCTCCTGCGTCATCCTGCTGGCGGAAGAGCCCAGGAAGGATACGGAGAAGACTCGTACATGCTGGGGCAAATGGGCAGTTCCTTAATGGCTGGGGTTCAAAAACACAATGTGATGGCTTGTATTAAGCACTATGCCCTGAACAACCAGGAGAACACCCGATTTAAAATTAACGTGGAAGCTGATGAAAGGGTTCTGCGAGAGGTATACCTGGCCCACTTTAGAGAATGTGTTGATAAGGGTGCAGCAAGTCTGATGGGTGCATATAACAGGTTTCGTGGTGATCAGTGCTGTGAAAGCCCCTACCTGCTAAGGACCGTTTTAAAAGAGGAGTGGGGTTTTACAGGTTTTACCATCAGTGATTTTATCTGGGGGACCAGGGATACCGAAAAGGCTGCCAATGGAGGATTAGATATTGAAATGCCTGCTATTCAGGAATATGGGAAAAACTTAGAAAATGCAGTAAAGGAGGGAAGGGTGTCTGAAAAGATCATTGATGAAAGTGCCTTCCGTGTAGCCAGGACCGTGTTGAAATTTGAAACCACCCCCGATCCCATATCGGCTTATCCCAAAAGTTTGATTGGGAATCAGGATCATATTGATCTTGCATTGGAAGCAGCCGAAAGGTCCATGGTATTGATGCAGAATAATCAGGAAGTACTTCCATTTGACCCGAAGAGAAGTAAAGACAGGTTTTGGTTCTTGGCGAGCTTGCCATGACTGAAAATATCGGTGATCACGGGTCCAGCAGAGTGATTCCGTCCTATGTGGTGACTCCACTCGAAGGTTTACAAAATCTATATGATTCGAAGGTTGATTTTACTTATGATACTGGGGAGGATATTGAAAAAGTTAAGGAAATGGCTGAAGGTGCTGACGCCGTAATTTTTGTAGTGGGATACAATCATGATGATGAAGGAGAATTTATTGGTGTTGGGAAGAAAGAGGTGGGTGGAGACAGGAAAAGCTTGCGCTTGCACGAAAATGAGAGCGAACTTGATTAAAGAGGTGGGCCCCCTGAATAAGAACTCGGTGGTTGTCCTGATAGGGGGCAGTGCCATCATCGTAGAAGAATGGAAAGAACAGGTCAATGGCATCATTCATGCTTTTTATCCCGGAATGGAAGGCGGAACTGCCATGGCAAAAACCATATTCGGAGACAATAATCCGGGTGGAAAACTGCCTTTTACAGTAGCAAGCGATGAAAGCCACTATCCTGAATTTGATCGCCTGGGAGAAGAAGCCATCTATGACCGTTATCACGGTTATATTAAACTTGACCGGGATCAGAATGCCGCAGCATTCCCCTTTGGTTTTGGACTTTCCTATACCACCTTCACCCAGGAAGAGGCAACAATTCTGCTTGGGGATGATGCGGTAGAGGTCTCCGTGAATGTGACAAATACCGGGGCAGTAAAAGGGGATCAGGTGATTCAGCTTTACATTGGCTTTGATAATTCGGCTGTTGAAAGGGAACATAAACTCCTGAAAGGTTTTCAACGGGTGACTCTGAATCCGGGAGAATCAAAAACGGTAAGCCTGTTATGTCCCTTCGATAAGTTGAAGTGGTATAATCCGGAGAGCAGGTGCATGGGAATTGGAGAAAATGGAATACCAGGCTTACATCGGATCAAGCAGCGATGAAAGAGACCTGGTCATGGAGCCCTTTGTGATTGAATAATAGTATGTACATTATATGTTGTGAACAAATATTGTTTATGCTTGTTAAAAAAATTGAATTTTGCTTATGGAAGATATGAAGTCGATACACGCATTAGCCTATTTCAATTTATTGAAGACCGGAAGTTGGGTAGAGGAAAGAATAAAAAATGCATTAAAGCCCTTTAACCTAACTCATGCTCAGCTAAATGCCCTCTATATTTTATTTGAAAATGATCCTGAACCTGTATCTGCAAATGAATTAAAAAAGAAGATATTGGTTAGTAATCCTGATGTAACCCGCTTGCTGGATAGGTTGGTAAAAAAGGGATATGTTTTAAGAGAATACTTGCCCTGAAAACCGCAGGAAAATAGATATATCTCTAACAGACAGTGGAAGAGAATTGTTTGTAAAGGCACATCAATCTGCAAAGCAAGCTTTGGGAGATTTCTTTGAAAAACAAATTACTGAAGATGAAGCAAGTGAACTTAGAAGAATTTTGCACAAAATAAGAGAATAAAATTTTTTATTTGAACAATATGTTGTAAACGAATGTTGTTAACAACAATAAAGATTATAACTAAAATATAAAACAATTAAAATTTAAAATCATGAAAAGCATAAATATTCTATTGGTATTCATTGTCTTATTTTCTGGCAATGTATTATTTGCACAAAAAGTGGAAGTAAATACTAAAGCATCGAGTGTCGAATGGCATGGTAAAAAGATAGGAGCTAAGCACGATGGAAACATCCAGTTAAAGAGTGGATATTTCGAGTTAAAAGATAATCAGATTGTTGAAGGGAAGTTTGTTATGGATATGACTACCATTACCAATAACGACCTAAAAAATGAAGGCTATAATCAAAAATTGGTGGGCCACCTTAAATCAGATGATTTTTTTGGGGTTGAAAAGTATCCCACAGCTCATTTTATAGTTACCAAAAGCTCGAAGTTCAGCAATGGGAAAGCCACCATTACCGGGGACATTACCATTAAAGGCAAAACCGAGAGCATCTCTTTTGATGTTGTAAGATCAGGAGAAGAGTATACCAGCCAGAGTGGAGATCGATCGGTCAAAATTTGATGTAAGGTATGACTCCAGCTCATTTTTTAAAAATTTGGGCGACAAGGCCATCGACGATATTTTCACACTTGATATTAAACTGGTTGTAAACTAAACCAGAGATGAACACAGTATTGCATAAAGCCAGCACCAGAGGCCATGCGAATCACGGATGGTTAGATACCCATCATTCGTTCAGTTTTGCCAGTTATCACAATCCTGAGCGAATGAATTTTGGTGTATTAAGGGTACTTAACGATGATCGTGTAGCTGAAGGCAGAGGATTTGGAACACATCCCCATGACAATATGGAGATTATCTCCATTCCCCTGGAAGGGGACTTAGAGCACAAAGACAGCATGGGAAATGTTGCGGTTATTAAAGAAGGTGACGTTCAGGTCCTAAGCGCAGGAACCGGTATTTATCACAGTGAATACAACAGGAATCAAGATTCTGAGGTGAAGTTTCTTCAGATCTGGGTCTTCCCTAATATAAAGCAGGTAGACCCCCGATACGACCAAATTTCCATAAGAGAGATTGAGAAAGAGAATCAGTTCTACCAGATTTTATCCCCTTCCAAGGATGATCAGGGAGTTTGGATACATCAGAATGCCTGGTTTAGCCTTGGGAAATTTACCAGGCAAACAAAAGTCGATTACAAACTACATATAAGTAGCAATGGAGTTTATGCCTTTATGCTAGAAGGGAATGCAAATATTCAGGGACAAAATCTGAAAAGAAGAGATGGTTTTGGAATCTGGAATAGAGACAGTATGTCGATTGTGGCTGAAAAAAGTTCGAGAAATACTTCTCTATGGAAGTACCCATGGATGTTAATTAATATTGAAAAAATAGTATAATGGAAAAACTAAAGAGAGAAATTCTATCTTCAAATCAATTGAAAGTTGCACTAAAGTAGTTATACACCAGTTAATTTACAGTTGATGAATTAAAACAATAAATTTTGATTTATGAAAGCAAATAAAGTACCGTACCGAATGGCCGGAATTGGACTTTACTGAAATGCAGGACACCATTGAAACTTTGCACCAATGGATTCAAATTGTGGGAAAAATAAGGTTAAAGACAATGCCCTGGCAAAACCATTCATGGCATACAACCCTGTATATTACATCCAATGGTTTTTCGACCATGGGATTCCGTACGATGGGCGTATTTTTCAGATTGACTTTAACTTTCGCAAACATCAGTTAATTATCCAATGCTCTGACGCTTCCGATTTAACTATGGAATTATATTCAAGAACTGTGGCTGATTTTTACAAAGAACTTTTCGAGAAATTGGAAAGTATTGGTCTTTACATAAAGATTCACCCTAAACCAAATGAACTTGCCCTGGCCATTCCTTTTAAGGAAAATACGGTGAATAAAACTTATGAGCCCGGGGCTGCACTGGCTCTTTGGCAAGCCATGTTAAAAGCCAATGAAGTGTTCACTCAATTTCGCAGCGAGTTTGTAGGTAAAGCAAGTCCTGTACACCTGTTTTGGGGTGCCTTCGATTTGGCTGCAAGCAGATTTTCTGGAAAAAAGGCACCCTTACATCCTGGAGGAATGCCCAATATGCCATTGGAAGTTATGCAGGAAGCTTATTCTCGGGAAGTGAGCAGTGCAGGGTTTTGGCCAGGCTCAAAAGATGCCCCCAATCCGGTATTTTATTCCTATGTGTATCCTACACCAGAAGATTTTGCCAAACAAGAAGTGCTCCCGGAACAGGCCTATTTTAGTCCTGAAATGGGGGAGTTCTTTTTGAATTACTCTGATGTGCAAAAGGCTGATAATCCTGAGAAAATGCTGTACGATTTTTTAGCAACAACGTATAATGCTGCAGCAAAATCAGCCAATTGGGATAGGGAAGTATTATTGAAATCCTGATTACGCCAACTTCAACGAGTCAGGGCGTACACATTTGTGACTATTGCACTAAGGCCATCATTCAGGGAATTTGTATATCCCCATATTCCGGATTACCTTTCTGTTAAAAGTTTCAAATCCTAACATTACTGATAAGCCTAAAAGTCATTATTGAATCTTAAAAATCCCTCCTATGCAGAAGATTTTCATTCTTTTAACAGCCACTATTTTAATCATTAGTCTTTCAGAAGTTTACTCCCAGGAATGGCCTGTTCTGAAGCACTATGATCAGGAACATACTTATAAGATTGCGCTTCCCATTGGAGGCATAGGTACTGGAACGGTTTCCCTTGGTGGCAGAGGCATGCTCCAGGATTGGGAGATCATGAACCGCCCTGCCAAAGGGTATAACCCGGGATCAGGACGAGCAAAATTCTCCTTTTTTCACCCTTTATACGGAAGTTGCCGGGAAAAGGGATCTTCGCCTGCTTGAAGGTCCTGTTCCCTTTTATCAATATGAAGGAAGCAGCGGGGCAGTTGCAACGAATCATGGACTTCCCAGATTTGAAGAAGTTTCCTTTGATGCTGCTTACCCCTTTGGTCAGGTAAACTTAAGTACGCCACAATTGCCATTGGAAGTGACAATGAAAGCCTTTAATCCATTAATCCCTGGTGATGTTGATAACAGTAGTATTCCTATGGCTGTGCTGGATTTTGAAATCACCAACACGTCGGAGCAGAAAGTGATTTTCAGTGTTTGTGGTTCTATGCAGAATTTTATTGGAGAAGATGGAACTGCCGGAAGGGCATTTGACAATAAGAATACCTACGGTAAGGGACAGGGATTCAGCGGAATTTTCTTTAGTTCGGATAGCTTAGAAGAAAGCTCTGAGCGCTGGGGAGAAATGGCACTTGTAACCACAGCCATCGAGGGTATTACCTACAGAACGGATTGGAAACCTGAATCTTGGGGATCGTCCATATTGGATTTCTGGGACGATCTATCAAATGATGGAGAATTAGAAAACCGGCTGGATGAAGCTGCACGGAAACCCATGGCTTCTCTGGCAGTGAAAGACACCATTCTTGGAAATGAAACCAAGACAGTCCGTTTTTTGATCACCTGGTATTTCCCCAATAGGAAAGCCTGGTCGGCAGAGGTCCTTGAGAATTTTTATTCCACGAAATATGATGGAGCCTGGGATGTGGCATCGAAAGCAGTGCCCAGACTACTTCATTTGGAAAATAAAACGGTTGAATTTGTCGAAGCCTTCTGTAACAGTGACCTCCCTGAAGTAGTGAAAGAAGCAGCTTTGTTTAATATTAGTACACTCAGAACTCAAACTTGTTTCCGTCTTACAGATGGCGCCTTGTATGCCTGGGAAGGGTGTAATGATAATAGCGGATGTTGTTATGGTTCGTGCACACATGTCTGGAATTATGAAGCTGCAACTGGATTTCTTTTCGGAGACCTGGCAAAAACAAGACGTAAAATTGAATTTGGATTCGCCACTCGCGATGATGGATTAATGAGTTTCCGGGTAAACTTACCTATAAACAGGATCCCGGAATTCTCCAAAGCCGCAGCTGACGGACAGATGGGAACAATCATGAAATTTTATAGAGACTGGCAGTTATCCGGGAATGATGATTTTTTTAAACCACTCTACCCAAGTGTGAAGAACGCCCTGTCCTATGCGTGGATTGAAGGCGGTTGGGATGGGGATCAGGACGGTGTTATGGAAGGCGTTCAGCATAATACAATGGATGTAGAATACTATGGCCCCAACCCACAGATGAATATTTGGTATCTTGGGGCATTGAGGGCAATGGAGGAAATGGCCATTCATATGAGTGATAACGAGATGGCCGCGAAGTGTAATAAACTATATTTGAACGGTAGCAGTTGGGTGGATGAAAATTTGTTCAATGGTGAATACTATTATCACCAGATTATGGTACCCGATAAAGCAACAATTCCCAAAGAACATCTGATCGGTATGGGTGCAGAGGATTATGGAAATCCTGATTATCAGCTTGGAGAGGGCTGTTTAGTGGATCAATTGGTGGGCCAGTATGTGGCACATATATGCGATCTGGGTTATTTGCTGGAAAAGGAGAAAGTGGGAATTGCTCACCAGAGTATCATGAAATACAATTACAGAAGCAATTTGTCAAATCATTTTAATTGTTTTCGTTCCTATGCGCTTGGAGATGAAGCTGCCCTGCTTATGGCTGCTTATCCCGGAACACGACCTGATAATCCTTTTCCGTATTTCACTGAAGTAATGACGGGTTTTGAATATGCTGCGGCTGTGGGGATGCTCTATGAGGGTCAGACCGAGAACGGAATACAATGTATTAAGAACATCAGGGATCGCTATGATGGAAGAAAACGAAGTCCGTTCAATGAAGCCGAATGCGGTCACCATTATGGCCGTGCCATGGCTAGCTGGTCAGCAGTATTGGCCCTAACCGGATTTCACTACTCGGGTATTCAAAAAGAAATTACATTTAATAATATTAATGGTACCTATTTCTGGTCAAACGGTTATGCTTATGGAACGGTACAATTGGTAGATTTAGAAAAAGGAAAGCAGGTCAAGCTGGATGTTCTGAATGGGAACCTGGAACTTTCAAACATAGTGATTGAAAATTTAGGTGAATTTCCCATCCCCGGGGGGATCACTCTTGGAGCTGGCGAAACGACCTCTTATTTGATTAATATCAATTGATGGGATTTTCTTCGGTTTATTAACCGACAAGGTCCAGGGCAATCACTTCGTGATCCATTATTTTCGGAACTACAAGTTCAACATAGCCATTGGAAACTTCATATTCCTGGACCAATCCTGATACCAATAGTTGGACTTTTACTACTTTCTTGCCTGGAGGTATCTGTATCCTAACGTCCTGATCATGCAAGGGTATCAACTCCCGATAGGGGCCTTTCATCATCATTGGATTTGTAAAATTTACCGAGATGCACCGTCATGGACTGTTGCTGCTGCCAGATAGTAATATCAAGTATTCCCTGTCCCCGGACCGTCACAGGCTGCTCTTCTTTCAATGTCCACTGTACTGCATTTCGAATGAGTTTCCCATGATCTGCATTTAGTATTTCCCAGAACGTGCGGTCAATATCCCAGGGAAAATATACGATTCGGCTCTTTCCTGTTTCACGAAGGTAAACCTCACGAATATCCGTTTCAGGTTCTCGTGGATAGACATGTTCCATGGGCAGATCCGGATAGGAAGGGATCAATGTTAGGGGAGAGGGAAACTCAATATTCGCCTGAATTCCCAGCCTGTAAATACCATTAATAATTCGGGAAGTGTTATCCAATCCTTTTAAGATGGAATGCTGCTGACCGTTTTCCTGCACTAATCGTAAATATGAATTTTTCATCGGACCTTCTACTTCCCCATCGAAGGATACCCCAAAGAGATCTCTCAGACCAAAATCATCTCTTTTTTCTCCCTTTTCATTATACAGGGAAGTCTCAAATGTGGCTATAATACTGCCTCCCCTATCCACATAGTCTTTGATTTGCTGACATTGTGTATCAGACAGAGCTGCAATATTTGGAAGAACCAGCAATTTGAATTGATCTATATGCCTTGCATCCAGGTATTGATCATGAACCATTTCAAAGGGAACCCTCGCTTCAATGAGCGCATGATACATGCCGGAATCAAAATCACGGGTATTCTCCTGGTGTTTTGCCCCACCGTAAAAACGCTGTGTCTGTTCCGAATATAACATTCCAACATTAGCCAGTGGTTTCTCATTCCTTAAATAGGGCTCCACCTTGTGGTGCCATTTATAGATATCCTCTACATAGGAAAGCCAACGATGATCGTAGAGCGTCCCTGAGAACTTAGTATACCATGGCCTCATTCCGTTTGCTGTTCCATCAGCTACCCAGATCCGAACTTCAGCTTCACTCTGTACCGAATCTTTCCAGCGGTAAGGTTCTTCCACACCCATACTGAATATGCCGCCAATGGGCTTTTTACCCATAATTGCCCGGTATTCTTTCGCTCGTTTGCCATTGGACCATGGAGGAGTCAGTCCCCGACGTGCCTGATGATCGGTGAAGAGGATATCCGATTGTTCACCGGCAATTTTTTTATCCGGAAATCCATTGGGAATAAAACGTGCATGAGGATTTATTTGACGAATTTCCGAATCCCATAACTGCCATAATTCATATAGCCTGACCCTTTGCCATTCGTTCCATTTTTGATAACCGGGGTCAAGGCGCTTTGTAGATTGAGGCAGTTGTAACCCGGAAAAATCATAGAAATTTTTCTTGCAGCTTTCACAATAGCAGACTCCATGTCCGGCCCAGCGATTGGAGAATATTCCATCCAAAGCATAGAGGTTCATGATTTCCTTATGTACCTCTGTCATGAACTCAAAATTATAAGTGCCCAGTGCGCAGGTAACATATAGATCCGGGTTGGACCAATGTTTCCGTTTATTTCCCTGGCGATCCACAGCTGCCCATTCGGGATGAACACTAAATGCTTCAGGCCACATCGCATGCGGATCAGTTCTGGCAATCACAACCATATCCATATCCCTACATCCCTTTAGCAGATAGCCAAAGGGATCAGTTTCTCCCATCCATAAGCTGCGATGGTGAAACTTAATTTGAGTAGGGTAATAAGCAACAATTCCGCCTGCACTCAAGCATACTGCATCTGAATGGGTTCGCTTAAAATAGTCCAGCCAAAAATCCGGATCATACTGCCCGGGATCATTCTCCACCAGGGTGAGCTGAGCCCATCTCATGGGCTTATCAAACCATGTTGAATTGTTTTGGCCCATTCCCGGGTCCGTAAAAGCCAGATGTGGAAAGAGCCCCACTGCCGATCCAAAGACCATGCTTGTCTTTGCAAATTCACGCCGGGTCATATGGGCTTTTTTGTAAGGGTTTTGTTTTTGTCTCCCCATAATTGATGCATTGAGGTATTATCGATACCGATCAATGCAAGGTACAGAGCTATTCCCCTGAATCAAAATAGCGGCTGGCAAATCTTAAAAAATAGGGCCAATTGGGTCCGGTGGTATGACCTCCTTCGTGTTGTCTGAAAGCGATCTCACCGTCAGTTAATGTGGTTTCCTGTGCCGGGAATTCTTTTGCACCCATGTCGTTTTTTCCCAACAGCCTGTACACCGATCCAGCGTGCATTCCCCCCAGGAACATCCCCTTGGCATCTACCCATTGGCCTTCCACATCGGGAGCCCCGGCACTAATAAAGATGGGTCGGGGAGCGCATAGAGCGACCAGTTGATGCGCGTCTACCGGCAAATCATTTTTGGTGAGCGGGCCGGCGTATTTAATGAAATTGCCTGCAAACCAATGGTATTCTCCAGAACCGGCAAGATTTTCGACCTGCTCACCAAGATTTCGCCGAAGTATCTTGGTTCCTCCTGCACCCGATGAACCGATAAAACCAATGGCAAATCGAGGCTCATAGGCCATGGCTACCACTGCTGCTTTGCCGTATCTCGAAAGCCCCTCAATGCCCAGGCGACTGGCATCCACATCGGGATCGGTTTCGTAATAGTCAATGGCACGACTGGCTCCCCATGCCCACGCTCTTAAGGCACCCCATTGCTCTGGGGTTCGGGTTTCTCCTTTGTTCACAAGACCGATGATTCCCTGTGAAATTCCTGCTCCGTAATCGGCTTGAATACTCCAGGGTACCAGCACTGCATAACCCCAGCCTTTGGCTAATAACTGCTGTTTCCACGTGGGACCTGTGGGCTGCCCTCTTTGGAATCTTTTCAGTTGAGCAGGGGTCCAGTTAAATCCAAATTCTGTAACCAGGGGCACGGCCTCGTCAGAATTGGCAGGTGTACCTACAATTAATTCAATATTCACATTGATTTCCGGATAGGCAGAATTATCAACGTGTCCCAACAAATGTTTAATCCTTACGGGATAGACACCGTCCATGGTGTCTTGAACACTTATTATTTCCCAGCTTACTTCGGGTACATTCGGGGGAACCCTTCCATAAATTTCACGGTCAAACAACTCCACTATTTCAGGGCGGCGTATCTCTTCCCATTGGCTTGCAGTCCGGACTGTATCTCCATTGTTTAATACCAGGGCATCAGGCAATGATTTATAAGTTTTAGCCCTGCTCTCATCCGTATTCGCTGCATTGGGGTCGGCCGGATTGCCCGAAGGGCCGCGGCGTATTTCGGAGGGCTCTATACCCAGTTGGTCTAACATTAGCTTGTAGTCTGCCTGCGTGAGAGCCTGAATGCTATCCCTGGCTTCCTGGGAAAATTGAGCGTTGACCTGGCAGAACATCAACAAGCCGATTAGGAGTAACCATGTATTTTTCATCTATGCAAGATACATTATCGCGGGGTATTCCTATTCGTGCTTGTACACCCTACTTTAATCCCCTTCGTACCAGCATGGCATCAATGCCAGGCTCACTTCCTTTGAAGCGTTTGTAAAGTAGCATGGGGTCTTCAGACGCGCCTTTTTCCAGAATGTTTTTGCGAAAAGAGTTGGCAGTTGCTTTGTCAAAGATTCCCTTCTCTTGAAAAAGGGCATATGCATCTGCATCTAGCACATTAGCCCAGTGGTAACTGTAATATCCTGCGGCATATCCTCCCGCGAATATATGAGAAAAACGTGTACTGATGGTCGCTTCTTCTAAATCCGGGATTAACTTGTAATCTGAAATTGCTTCAGCTTCAAATTCCTTCACTCCTGCACCTGGCAACTCACTTAAAAGATGCCACGCCATATCCAATTTATCCAGTGCGATCATATTGAATTCACTATACCCGGAAAAGAAGTTCTTGCTGGCTATGATCTTATGAACCAGGTCATCCGGGATCTTATCTCCAGTTTCGTAGTGCTTTGCCCACTGTTCAAGCCATACTTTTTCTACGGCCCAGTTTTCCATGATTTGGGAGGGTAGCTCAATAAAATCCCAGTACACCTCTCCCGACCCGATGATGGCATAATCCACCTGTGAAAAGAGCATGTGCAGGGCATGCCCAAACTCATGAATGAAGGTATTCATCTCTCCAAAGGTCAACAAGGCAGGTTTATCTTCTGTGGGCTCATTGAAGTTTGTAACAATGGAAGTATGTGGTCTGATATTGATCCCATTCCGAATTTTTTGACTCACATAATTTGTGTTCCATGCACCTGCGTTCTTTCCTTCACGTGGAAAGAAATCCAAATAAAGCACCCCAAGAAAGCTTTTGTCTTCGTCAAACACTTCATAAGCTTCAACATCCTCGTGATAAACCTGGATATCCAGATTCCTTTGAAAAGTAATTCCATATAGGGTGGTAGATAAATCAAAGATGCCCTGCTTCACATTGTTGAGCGCAAAATAGGGCCTTGTTTCTTCCTCTTTGTAGCCGTATCGTTCTTCTTTCAACTTTGTAATGTAATAAGAATAATCCCATGGTTGTGGTTCCCCCACCACACCCTGGTTCGCCATATAGGCTCGTATTTCCTCAATATCTTTTTCTGCAAAAGGTTTTACAGCCACGGTAAGATCGCGCAGAAACTGGTCCACATTTTCCGGAGTTGAAGCCATTCGTTCCCTTAATGCAAAATGTGCATAGGTTTCGTATCCCAGCAACTGCGAGCTCTTCATGCGCAGTTTGACGGTTTTTTTTATCAACTCCTTGTTGTCAAAATCATTATTTTGATTTCCCCTGACTGCGTAAGCCCTATATATCTTTTCACGAATTTCTCTGTTCTGAGCATAACGGATCACCGGAGTGTAGCTAGGTCGATGAAGGGTAAAAACCCATCCCAATTTCCCCCTCTCATGGGCTTTTTCTGCTGCTGCCTCCATGGCCATATGGGGGATGCCCCTTAGTTCAGTGCTATCCGTAATATGAAGTTCGAATGCATTGGCTTCAGCCAGCAGATTTCTGGAGAATTTACTGGAAAGGCTGGAACCTTTGATCTCATAACTTGCAAACCGCAATTTTTTAAAGAAACCCAATTCAACAAAGTCCTGAAAGATGATGTAGACCTTTTCAGTAGCTGCCTTCTGACCAATGGTTGGCAGGTTTTCCCGTTGGTCATAAACAGATTTTACGCGTCGAATCAGTTTCTTGTTAAAGACAACCCTGGCCACACCAATTCCCAGTTTTGTTTCCATTTTTTGCATCACCTCCTGAATCTCATCGTTGGTATTCGCAGAATTCAAGTTGTATGCCACAGTGACTAGGGTAGTGATGCGATCAACCTCAATATCAATGGGTAGGATTGTATTCTCAAAGGTGGGTGTTTGCTTAAGTTTTGAAATTTTCTTAAGCTCTCTTAAAAGGTTTTTAAAGGTGACCTGGAAAGCGGGCAACAGATGCTCTGACTTTATTTCATCGAAGGGCAAAGTCTGATGGGGAGTTTGATACTCATTTAAGAGGGGATTATTTTTTATTTTTTCCTGGTCTTGTTTCAAACCACAGGCTTGAATTAAGATGAAAACAAGGAATATTAGTTTGTAGCCAGCTCTCATTTTGATGGTTTTTATCTAAATCATTAACACTCTTAATTCGCTTGGGTTCAAAAACAATTGTCATACAAGTTTGTTTTCATTGCACACCACACTACAACCAGGCCGCTCGTGATAAGGATCATAGTCATCAATCAAATACAAGACTGGTTTCAATCCAACTGGATATTTGTAGCATTCTCAGTGGTAATTCTTCTACTGCTATATGGCATAAGGCGATATGAAAGGAACCGTCAAAATATTTCCACTCGTCTTAAAGCCGAGTCCGAATTACAAAAGGCCCGCAAAGAGTATATGGAAGTCCTGGATCATTTAAGGGATGGCTATGTGGAAACGGATCGAAACGGAACAATTACATATGCAAACCTCCCATTCACCAGGGAATTGGGTTTCGATCACAGGACGGAGCTAATGGGCAAGCGCTATTGGGAGTTTATACAGAAGGAGTTTGCTTCAGGGGTATCCAGTAATTTTAATACCATTTATGAGACCAAGGAGCCTTTGGATCATTTTAAAACCAGATATGAGGGAAAAGATGGGCGTACTTTTGTGGGTGAAGCAGCCTTTTCACCAATAATCAAGGAAGGGGAAGTGGTTGGGATAAAGGGAAGCATCCGAAATGTTACGCAAAGATTTGAAGCTGAAAAGGAGCTGGCCATTCAGAAGGATTTTCTTGATGCCTTGCTGGAGCAAACTCCAATTGCTGTGGTAAATGTGGGAAAGGATAACAAGATTTCCTTTTTAAATCCAGCATTTCATGAACTCTTTGGCTATTCTCATGAAGAGTCATTTGGACAAAACCTGGATCATCTGCTGGCGCCCCCCGGTGCCCTGAACGAGATGAGAGAGTATTCCAAAAATAGAATGGGAGAGCGTCTGTATATTACGGGAAAACGCAAAAAAAAGGATGGGACTCTGACAGATGTGGAGGTGGTAGCCCACCCATTTTTTGTGGGCAGTATTAATTATGGTCACCTCGTTTTCTACATCGATATATCGGAGAGGCTTAAGGCAGCGGCAGAATTGGAAACCACCACCAATGCGCATAAGGCTGTGCTCGAAACACTTCAGGATTCATATTTTGAGGCCGATTCGGCAGGATACCTCACCTATGTGAATCAACCTTTTCTTGAGGCCACCAGGTATAAACAAAAGAGTGATTTAGTGGGTACACATTTCAGGCATCTGGTGGCTCGGGATTACAGGATAAAATTTCTTACTGAGTTCAAAAAACTGTATGCTTCAAATATACCCATCAAGCCATTCGACTTAAATTATCTTACAAAAGATGGTCAGGAGTTTTCCAGCGAGATCGTTGCATCCCCCATCATTGAAGATGGAAAAACGGTTGGGACCAGAGGAATTATTCGGGACATTTCCATCAGGGTAAAAGCTGAGGAGATTCTCAAAAGTGCAAAGGAAGCAGCTGAACTGAGGGCCAGTGAGTTGGCCTCCATTAACCGGGTGGCCGAAAAAGTCAGTTATTCACTGGATCTACAGGATATATTAAATACGGCCTGCCATGAATTGACCAAAATATTTTCCATTCGAATGGCCGGCATTGCGCTTATGGGGGAGAAGCTGAGCAGATTGGAAGTTCTTGCATTTCATTCCATTGTACCCGATCCGGAAAGTCAGGTGGGTAAAATACTTGATTTAGAAGGGAAGATGGAGCTTCAAAATTTGATTAAGGCCAAAAAGACAGTGGTTAGCCGGGATTCAAAGAGCGATCCGGTACTTGAACCAGTTAGGGCGCTTATCGGGAAACCGGGGACCGGATCTTTTATGATTGTACCTCTGGTAACCCGCGGTAAGACCATTGGTATCATCGGTATGACCAATAAGGATTCGGAATATGAATTCACAATAAATAGCATGGAACTTGCGGAGACTGTGGCCAGTCAGATAGCCACAGCCCTGGATAATGCGCAACTGCATGCTCAGACGGAAAAGGCCCTTGATGTGGCTGAGCGGGATCTGGAAATCGGCCGGGAAATTCAAAGTGGATTTTTCCCACAATTTTTGCCATCCATCTCAGGTTGGGAAGTATCCACCTATTTTAAAGCAGCAAGACAGGTATCAGGAGATTTCTATGATGTGTTTCCCATAGGAAAGACAAAGTATTTCGGTATTGTGGTGGCGGACGTTTGCGACAAAGGGGTGGGAGCGGCTCTCTTTATGGTATTGCTTCGCTCCTTGGTCCGATTCTATAGTGAGCAAAATCAGAAAGAGGTTCTTGTGGAGGATATGCTGGACCGTATGGCATTGAGTGTAAACAACTACATTGTAAACAACCACGGTCAGTCCAATATGTTTGCCACCCTGGTGCTTTCCATTCTGGATCCTGAATCGGGCAAGTTATATTATGTGAATGGGGGACATGATGCGCCTGTATTGGTGGGTGCAAAAGGACAAATAAAAGATTTACTCCATCCGACCGGACCTGCTTTTGGCTTCTCTACAGAGATTCCATTTGAGCATGGAGCCATTGACTTTCAACCGGGAGATCTCTTACTCTCATTTACAGATGGATTTACAGAAGCAAGAAACGTGTCTGGAGATTTTTATACTGAAGAACGATTTTTGGTTGAGGCAGCACAGGAATGGCCATCGGCATACAGCGCAGTAAAACACTTTGAAGTGGATGTGTTTTCACACATAGGCAAGCATGTGCAATTGGATGACCTTACCCTGGTGGCTCTACGAAGGAGTCTAGTTAACGAAACTGCACAACATACTTTCAACAGAGTGGCCGAAATGCCCAACCTCCCCCTGTTCCGGAACTTTGTTGTGGAGGTTTGCCAGCTCTGGAAGGTAGATGGGGAGATCACCGAATCATTAAAGTTGGCCATCGATGAAGTTTGCTCCAACCTTATACTGCATGGATATAGGGAGATGGAGGCTGGAGATATCCGCCTGACTGTCATCAAGCTCAAAAATGAAATTTTGATTACGGTGGAGGATTATGGATATCCCTTTGATCCTTCATTCCATAAGGACCCGGAGTTAAGCGACGACATTGATGAAAGAAAAATTGGTGGATTGGGAGTCTTTATGGTAAAAGAGGTGGTGGATGAACTTTCCTATGAAAGCAAAAAAGGGAAAAACTGTTTATCACTGAAAATGAGATATAAATAATTGTGAAAATAACTTAGGAGAAACTTATGGATATTAAGATTAATTACGTTGAGGGGATTGGTGTCATTAGCATTGGGGGAGAACTCGACGCTCAGTCCTCACCCGAACTCACTCAATTCTTTAATAAGCAGATTGCAGAGAGTAGCCAGAATTTTGTGGCTGACCTTCAGGGATTGGCCTATTCGAGCAGTGCCGGCATCCGGATATTTCTGGGCATGGCAAGAGATTCAAGAAGCCATGGAGGCGATCTGCGAATTGCTGCGGTGCAGCCCCAGGTATATAAGATATTTAAGCTGAGCAAATTTGACAGAATCGTTAAAATTTTCCCAACTGTTGATGCAGCCATACAAAGCTTTAGCTCTTAATCATGGCTAATATTGTACTATTCCTCCTCAAAAAAGCGGGTTGCCCTGGTAATAGGCTCCGGGGCAATTAAATGTGCTGCATCCATTGGGATGTTTCAGGTACTGAAAGAAGAGAATATTGAAGTCGATCTGGTAGTGGGCTGTAGCGGTGGTGCAATTTATGGGGTGGGTATCGCAGCCGGGATGGATCCTGTTGAAATTCAAGAGTTGTCCGATTCCACCTGGACCAAAGACCTGATGCAAGGCTACCTTGTAAATCTGAAGGCCTCCAAAGATGGAAGCCTTAAATTCAATGAAAGAAGTGGTCTCGTTGATGATTCCTACCTGAATGAAAAACTCAAAAGCATAGCTGGGGGGAGACTGTTCTCCGAGCTTCAAACACCCCTGATTGTGGTGGCCACCGATATGATGAGTGGGGAACCGGTGGAGTTGTCGGAGGGTGATATTTTCAATTCGGTACGGGCAAGTCTGGCCATTCCCATGATATTTCCTCCCTGGGAAATTAATGGATCCTTGCTTATTGATGGAGCGGCTTCCAATCCTTTACCCATTGATGTAGCCATTCAACATGGCGCTGATATCGTATTGGCCATGGGATTTACCCTGGATTACCGCAGCAAATTCAGGTCCATCACTGCTGTGCAGGAACAGATGACCAGCATCTACATGAATAATATTTTTAAAAATGCCTATGCCTTTAACAACCTGGCCCACCATTCTGAAATATTTCCTATCATTCCGGAGTTCGATAGTGTGATTTCCATGTTTGATGTCCATAAAATGCCACATCTCATCGAAAAAGGCAGAGAGGCTACTCTGGAGCAGCTCCCCCACATCAAACGTTTATTGGGATAGGATATAAAAAATCTGTCAGGATTCCTTCGATTTACGGGTGATTGCGCTGGATAGAACAAGACTCGCCAGGCAGAAGCCGAGGAAAAGGTAGAATCCTCCGGTTAAGCGGGTGCCATTTGTGGTCAGAATCTCAATGGATTGCGTCGATCTGCTTAAACTGTCCATCTGACTGCTAACAATGCCATTGAATCCAATGTAGGCCATGAAAATAGCCACCACCATCACATCGGCCATGGACCATTTGCCGGATTTAATCACAAAGAATCGGATTATTTTATTCTCCATTAGTTTATCTCTATTAAGGGAATAGAGATAAGAGCAAATGAGTTTCACTGAGGGGAATACGATGCTGAAGGTAAAGATTAGTATGGCCACAAAAATCATTTGTACGGAACCGTCAGTCATCAGGATGCGCACCATATCTGTAATGCTTTTGCTCTGGAAGAAAAGGATATTGTTTTCGAAAATTACCTCTTCTCCCAGCAGCTGAAATAAGAGCATATCAATTCGTGCCTCCAGTTCAATCATGGGTGTGATAATGCCTCCCAGCAATAAACAGAGAGAGGAAAGAATGAGTAATATGGATTGGACCTGGTTTGGTTTTTCTTTTGGGATTAGATTTATCAGGAATGCCAGTAAGACAGCCGCCAGCAAAGCAATCACCCGGAGATTGATGGCGTCCTGTTTCTGATCAAGTTTCTCATTCAATAATTTTTTACACGCCTCTCTTCCATCGCAGTTATACTTCAGAAGCAACTCATTCAACAGCTCCATTTGGTCGCGATTGTAAGTGGATGCAGTAAAGGCTTCCAGTTTCTCGTTGAGATATTTCTGCAGCAAGGTTTTTGTTTCAGGTTTGTCAAGCTCATTTACAACCGTGTGGGCAAATGAGGGCACACTGTCTCTTAACTGCTCCACATCCAGGGCAAATCCTGCAATCCATTTCTTTACTCCCGAAAACTGGCCGGATGTTCGCTCTACCATCAATTTCTCTACCTCATCAATCAGGGTATACAGCACATTGGAAACACTGGTTTCCAGTTGCTCCCGATTCTCAGGAGTTACCTCAAACTCATTGATTTTCTCGGTTAGTATATAAGCCACCTGCTCAGCCCATTCATCCACATTAAGCAGTCCATACCGGATGTGGTTGATTTCGGAAAGATCAATTTTTACTTTCTGATGCTGTTTTGCCATAAGAATAACCTGTATGGATAATACAATGGCGATGGCAAGCAGTAGGGTGGTGATAAAAACTTTTACATACGATTTACCTGGAGTCATTTGAGGGATGGTTTAGAAGCCGCTTGTTAAGGTATAAAAAAAAGATGGCACCTAAAAGTGATGTCCTCAGGAAGAATCCGATTATATTTTGTGGGCATACATTTGCATACTATATTTAACAGTTTTAGGGAGCACAGAAATATTGAGGTTTTGAAACGATTTAAATTCGATGCCAAAAGGCTGGAAGAGTTCATAAAGTTTGGTATGGTCGGAGGCTCTGGCGTATTCGTGAATATGGGATTGCTCTATGTGCTTACCCGTTTTCTCTCCATCCGCCTTGAGATAGCTTCTCCCATCGCTATCTGGGTATCTATCCTGACCAATTTTTTTCTGAACAACCTCTGGACCTTTAGAAAGAGAGAGACCCACATCCCCTTCTGGTCAAGATTGCTGAGGTATCACCTGGTGAGTGGTTTGGCCGGTGTTGTCAACTATCTGATTCTTCTTTTACTGGTGAATCTGATGGGGATGCATGATTTGGTATCAAATCTGATTGGCATAGCGGTGGGTACAGTGATCAATTATTCTCTTAATTCGTTTTGGACCTGGCGCGTACGGTCATCGTAACAGACTTTCCATTGATTCCAGCACGCAAATAATCTGAGCCCAGAGAAATGGCCAGCTGAAAATTTCCTGTAAAATAGGGTGCTCTAATCTGAACCGGATATACAACGGACTCACCGGGACCCAGGTCAGGAAGGGGATTTGGAGACTTTACAAAGTGGCTAAGATCATAATCCTTATCTGAGAAATAGGTGGAAATAAGCCTGGGTGCGTGGGTGCATGAATCACAAAAACTGATGGTTTTTGAGGTGGGGTTACTCAATTCTATATTTATCGTGGTTTTTTCTCCGGTCTCAAATTCCCGATCCAATTGGGGGAGTTTAATTTCAATCCGATTGAAATGGCAGAAAAACTCTGTATCATTCATTAATAAAGTCCCTATACCCGTTTTTATGCTATCACAACCAGGGAATTCTATACCAGGGAAATAGAGAACCTCTTTTCCCTGAAGTGAGGCTTCCTGATCCATCAGATCATATTGATTTTTTCGATAATAGATGTCATTCAGTGAAAAGGACGGTTCCTGGTTAAAGAACCAGTATAGGGAAGCTTTCTGATATGAGTTGTTAAAAACTACGGAACGACCATTGGCTTCCTTTTGAATCTGTTGGAAGGATTCCTCTTTGTGGAGGAAGCGATTACTCACTTTTTCAGGAATCAGACCCAGATCCACAACCAGGAGCACTCTAAAAAACAGGATGACTACTATGCTAATAAGGGCGCTTACAGTGATCCATTTGTGGAGCCCTTTTTTCTTCTGAATCTCCGGGAAAGACAACAGCACCAGAGGAATAAAAGCGGCTGCAGTCCAGTGTGGTTCCACGTGTCCCCTCAAGCTGGAAACAAGAAAAAAGAGGAAAAATCCTAAAAGGTTAAATTTCAGTGCCGCTTCAAATCTATTGGTGGTTTTATGACCTATTCCATGATATAGCAGAAAGATTCCAACCAATGGGCCGACCATGATTAACTGATTTCCAAAATATTCTAATATATGTTTCAACTCAAAGGGCCTGTTTCTGTCAATCAGATGGTAGCCAAAGGAGACAAAGTGGTGTTTGAATTGCCAGATGATGTGAGGGAGGTATAATAGTGAGGCAAATAGAGCCATCAGCCAGAATGAGCGCCGCAAAAGGATTTTTGGATTAGAGAGCAAAGTAAAGCCAATGACCAGAAAAGCATGGTATTTGCTGTAAAGCATCAGGGCTATGGAGAGGCCCAGTAACAGAGTATTACCCAGAGTTTCATTTGCCAGATAGCGTTTGTAGAGGAAGAAGAAGAGGGTGGCGAAAAACACCAGTGGCAGATCGGGAGTGGCTATAAATCCTGCTACATTGGCATGAAATAGGGGGATGGAGAAGACCACAAGCATCAACAAGCGGTGATCTTCTACCTGATCTTTTATCATGTGAAAAGTCAGGAAGAGGGTTCCGGCTCCCAGTAAGGATGGCATGAGTCTTACCCCCAGTTCTCCGGGCAGTAAAGCGGATCCAATCCTGATGAGCCAGGCAATCATGGGAGGATGATCAAAATATCCCCAGCTCAGAAAATTTGAATAGACCCAATAGTAGGCTTCATCATCAATGATCTCAGTGAAAAAGGACTGTATCAGATTGAGAATAAACCAGAAAATGACAAATGGAAGAAATCTCTTCACCTGCGGATCATTATTTCATCTTAGGGATTGTAAAATTGGCACAACCGAATGATAATTGCAAGCATAATAAAAAAGAGCTGTGATTTTAGGTTCACAGGCCTTTGTTGTGGGTTTATAAAAATATACTAGCAGGAGGAATGCAGGAAAAGAATTCAGCCTTCCTACTTTACTGTAAATTCACAGAACCCTCGAACGACTTTCCCATCTTCGCTTAAGCCACGTATCACAGCTATAAAGTCACCGGATACATCAGAAGTAAAAAATTCTATGGAGTTTTGACTCTCACCTATAATTTCATTTCTAGCACTCCAATAGAGTGTGGTTCTGAGATCGGGCACCCTTTTGCTGATCTCCTGAGGATCGTAATCAGGGAAATGCACTTCTTTCTTTTCATTTATGGGATCGAATGTGAATATGGATGAACCTTCCGCAAGTTTTATCCCTGCCAGATCGCCATTTTTTGAAATTATGCTGATGATTCCTCCGTAATTGGCACTTCCCCTGATGTAAATTGCATTCACAACATCCATATAATCAATTTGATCAGGCGCCAGGGAGAGGATGGTTTCCACATCATGTATGGGAACAAAATCCACCATTATCAAAGGTGCAAATTCCGAGATCGGACCTGCATCATCCAACACAGAAAAATACCTTTGGCTATTCTGTTTTTCTATCTGTACCTTGGGTACCAATTCGATAATAAACTCCTCAAGACTGGGAATCTCTATGTAATCGGCTGTATAATATCTGAATTCCGGAGTGCCATAGAATGAATATTTAACTCCTGGATCTTTTCTGGATGAACTATCTGCACCCTCTGCAATAAAGGGCTTTCCAACCTGACTGTAGATTCCCAACTCATTGATCAGATTTTGGCTTTCGCGTGAATCGAACCTGGAGGTAATAGAAGGCGTTGCAAAATCCTGGGAGAATTCATCATGCAAAATGAGATTCATCGCCTCTCCATTAGTCGAACCGGAGGTGATAAGTAACTCAGCAGGGTCTGGCAGGGCCGGCAGGGGAAACTGGATGCGACCAAATTTGTCGGTTACAGCTCCAAAGTAGTCGGATTCCCGCCCAAGCAGGGTAATGTGAACCGGGCCATAGGCCACAGGGATGTTGTCGTTTTTCATTTTCACCATGCCCGAAACAAACAATCCCCTGGTTTCAGGATGGTACAATACCTCTCCTGTATGAAGCTGTTTCTCAATGTCCTCAGGAGGATGGTACCTTTCATCTAAATCCAGATATCCTTTTTTTACGACGGTGACGCAATAGCCTGCCTTTATGGAGGCTCTCTCTCCCATGTTTATCTGCAGGATTACCTTTTCTCTTTTTCTAAAACTGAATCGCTCAGTGGCACAACTTATACCCCCAAAGTAAACAGAAGGGCTGGAGATATCAATCTGCGCAGTATCCATCTCAGTCTGCCTCGGCATATGCCTTTTTCGTGGATTTACCACAGTAAGTGGAAGGTGAAAGTAATCTGAAGCTTCAAAATTACGCATCCATTTGGTATATGCCCTGAGGTGGTAGGAACCGGATGAGATCGTATCTGGAATTAGCAAATCTCCCATGGCTCCTGTGGAATCCATGTGGTACTTTCCCTGGGCCACAGGATTTTTATGGTTCCCTATCAACTCCAGGTATACGACAGTACTCCAATTATTATTTTTAAGGAGATCGGGACTCAGGTTCTGAAGACTGAAGTGAATATTCTCCCCTGATGCATACAAGCTTCGGTCACTAAACAGATGGAGTTTTTCGCGATAGTTAGGTGAGTTGAGCAGGAGGGAATCGCTTACAGGCTGGGCATCTGCACTTTCATACAGAAGCTGAAAGACAAGAGTCAGAAGAGAGGCATATGTGGCAAATCTTTTCACCATGGAGATGTTTTCAGTTCGATGCAATACTTTATTAGTCGGTTTAATTGATCATCCGTGGAGCTCCTGAAATTAATATGTTCCTGGCGAAGGAAACGATTTATATCTCTATGGTATTTCTTTTCAAAAGCATTTATAAATGAGGATCTGGACTTGATGGAGTGCAGCTGTCCCGATTTAAATAGATATGCCTTTCTGGAAGGTTGGGTATAGTTGTATGGAGTGCTGTTGGATGTGGGGGAGTAAAACATGGTTTTTTCCCATAAAAAATAGAAGGAGAGCTCTCCTGAGCTTATAACCTGGAAATATCTATATCCCGTTTCCGGGAAAGAGAGTCTCCGGAAATCCTTTCCGTTCAGGGAAAACCGATCTATCAATTCTTCGTTCAGAATTAGCTGCTTGGCCTCTCCCGAATAGCTCCTGTACTGAAGGATTAGCTTTTGCTTGTAGATGTCATAGTTGATGGGGATCCCTTCATAACTTACCCCATTGATCCACAAATTTTCCGACCTGTACTGATCTGAATACAAAAAGGGATGCGAGTTGCTGGAATAGAGCAGATAATATTGCCGTCCGTTCAAAAGGTCGAAATTGGTCCCATAGGATCGGTCGAAATAACTTTTTGTTTCCAGGAACGCCTGTTCTGCCTGTGTGTTCACCAGCGTGTCCACCTGCCCATTCACTGTGACAAATAGGAGGGTCGCAAGGCCGGTCAGGTATATGGAGCGGTATTTCACCTACTTTGGTTATCCAAAAAGTACCCCATGGCTGCGGATATAATCCGGATCAATTCGGATTCCCAGTCCTGAGCCGGTTGGCACGGTCACTATTTTTTCAGCGCTGGAGAAGGGTTCGGTTTTGCTTTCTATAGGGATGCTTAATCCTTCGGCCACCAGTTTTTGTTCCTCGTACCAATCCCACGGTACAGGTTCCTCGTAAAAATAGTAGTTGTATTCTTCCAGAATCCTGCCCATCCGAATGGCCTCTTCCACAGAATAGGAGCCGTTGCCATCGATCATCAGGACCATGTCGTCTCCAAATTTCTCCCGGGCCATTTTGATCAGCTTTTCAGTTCGTCCAGGTGCATTATCAATATCCGAACCCAGGTTATCCCCGCGACCAGCTCTTATTTTAATGGCTTTTGCCCGGGTTTTCAAATAATCCTGATATACAAGTTCCAATGATTCTTCAGGTTTAAGCTTACGAAGCTCTGTGTACCGGGTGCCCAGGTAAATGGAAATTTCGGGATGATGTACCTCACCGATCAGTTTTCCAACCGGCTGATCAACCATTGTTCCCAACATATCGAGTATGGCAAACTCAATGGTGGCAATCTGCACACAAAGGGGGATCCCCTGTCTTTTTATATTGCCCTCAACAGCCTGGAATATAAGGGTGTCCAGATCCCGGGCATCTTTACCCACGAAAAGATGGTGCAGGGCGTGAAGGAACATGGGGTATCCAAAGTGCGCAATAAATGGGTGACCGATGGAGATTCCTTCTGCTCCCTCTTTGGAGCGAACCCGACAGATGAAGTTTTTCCGGTCCTGCAAAAGTTCCAGCTTTTCAATAATAACCGGTGAGGGAAAGAGTTCCCGTTTGAGTACCGGTTGGGCCATAACCCTGTCCAGTTCGGTGTAGTCTGTAACTGAGGATTTGGATGGCCTATCGGATGAGCAGGAAGACAACGGGATCAGGGTGGAACCCGCTCCCATAAGGGCTGCCGATGAGAGAAAATCTCGTCTATTGGTTTTCATAGGTATTGGTTTTTAGGGTGCTTTCTCCTCTAACAATCTAATGCCAGAGGTCTCAATAAGGATCTTCTTTTGTTTGTAAAGGGCTCCAATGGATTTCTTAAAAGCCTTCTTGCTGATGCCAAATTGAGAATAGATCGCCTCCGGGGAACTTTTGTCAGTAAGCGGCAGGAATCCCTGGTTCTCCACCAGCGCACTGAAAATTACTTGACTGTTGGCATCATTGAATTTCAGATAGCCGATGGCTTGAAGGGAAATATCGATTTTGTTGTCTTCCCTGACCTTTTTCACATACCCTTTCAGCTTCTCTCCCACATTGAGATCCTGAAAAATTTCGTTTTCAAAAACCAGGCCCTTGTGAATGTGATCAACAATGACCGTATAACCCAAATCGGTCTTTTGCCATACGACCAGAGAAACCTCATCTCCCTCAGACACCGTCAGGTTATCATTTTGCAGGTAACGTTCCACCCTGTTGCTGGCGTAGAGGCGATCTGATTTTTCGTCCAGATCCAGGTATACAATATACCAGCGGCCCTCTACCATATTCTGAGGTTGTTCTCTGAAAGGAACCATCAAGTCTTTTTCCAGCCCCCAATCCATAAATGCCCCTACTTTGGCAACTGCTGTCACTTTTAAAAGGGCAAATTCATGGAACAGGATTTTGGGTGTTAAGGTGGTGGCTACTTTTCTATCTTCAGAATCCCGGTAAATGAATACATCCACCTCCAGGCCAGGCTTCATGGAATCGGTGCAGTATTTATTGGGAAGTAAGACCTCTTCACCCGCTTCATCTCCAAGAAAAAGTCCGAAAGTTGAACGCTTGACAATGTTTAACCTGATAAATCTTCCCTGTTCGATCATGGAATGAACTGTTTAATGTATGCTTACAAGGTAAGGAATAATGAATTAGTTTTAAATTTGTAAAAAAGAAGGGATGAATCAATTGACACTTACCACACCGGCCTTGTTATTTTCGGCAATTTCTCTTTTGCTGCTGGCTTATACCAATCGCTTCCTGGCTTATGCTAGCGTAGTCAGAGGTCTTCACGCCAGGTATAAAGAGAACCAAAGCAAAAGAAAGCCCGGCGAAGTCAACCCTGATATCCTTATTGTGGGTCAGATCCAGAATTTGAGAAAACGTTTGGTGCTGACCCGTACCATGCAATTGCTGGGAATAGGGAGTCTCTTGCTCTGCGTGCTCTGCATGTTCCTTGTCTATATAGAGCTTCAACTTTCGGCTGAGATCATTTTCGGCATTGCACTGTTGATGCTCATTGTCTCACTGGCCATCTCGGTGCGTGAAATACAGATCTCTGTGAAGGCTTTGGATCTTCACATCAGCGACATGGAACTTTAGATATAAAATTTATTAAATCAACAGCTTACATGAAAATATATTTCTGTGGTTCAATTCGGGGAGGCCGACAGCTGGCCACTACCTACGAGAAGCTAATCGCCATGTTAGGCGGGTACGGAAAGGTACTGACCGAACACCTGGGAAGCAATGAGATTATCGAGAAAAAGGACCGGGTCCTTACAGATAAGGAAATTCATGACCGGGATCTGCAATGGGTTCGGGAATCGGATGTGGTGGTGGCCGATGTAACGGTTCCCAGCCTGGGGGTGGGTTATGAAATCGGAAGGGCCATCGAGATGGGAAAACCGGTCTTATGCCTTTTCAATACTTCGTCAGAGTTTACCCTGTCGGCCATGATTTCCGGCAGTGACGAGGTGGTAAACCATCCTTACGAAAACCCGGAAGAGTTAGCAAGTATCCTGGATCAGTTCTTTACTGCAAATGCTCCTGATCGTACTTCTTAATTTTCATAAGGGCTGATTGTTCAGCCTGATCATACATCTCCCGGATAAAATCATCTCCAAAATTGAAGGTACGATCCTCAAGAGACATGGAGTCCAACCGGTCGAAAAGCATGGCTTTGGCCTGCTCTATATCCCTGCCATAGATGTGGTATGAATCGGCCTGCCAGTTCATTCTTCCCAGTTTCACCGTTTTGCCACTCCGCTTTTCCACTTCTGCAGCAATGACCTCTTTATTGAACTGAATAAAACCAAACATATTCATAAAGCTGGCCCCCCAGGCGTCGTTGCTGCGAAAACGAATGTTGCAATTGAGCCACTGGACCCCATCCTCATCTTCAAGGATCCTGTACCAAAGCGACTGAAGGCAGGGTGGGTCATACACCTGGAGGTCGTGGTTGGGCATCCAGGTGATCATCTGGGCCTGTCGGGTGTAGGGCTGGTCCACCAGTTTTTGAATCACATGTTCCACCTGATCCACCTGGAATCCCACATCCTTTCTTACCTGTTTGCCATTTTCTTCCACCGTCTCTTTCCACGATCCGTATCGCTGAAGCCTGCCATGATAGGTATATTCCCAACGGGTATCTTTGGGATCGTTCATATTTTTCACCCAATGATCTTTGAATCCCTTTAACTCCAGAACATACTCCTTCAGGTTGTCAATTCCACCAGGAAAGGCCTGATGTATCAAAGGATCTTTCTCTGGATTCAGAACTGTTGCATTCAGCGTACAGTCGATACTTAAGGGATCACCCGGTTTGTCATACTGGGTTTTAAAGCGGGTTCCTTCATTGTAAAGTTTTACCAGGGCTGCTTCATAGGTTTCAGCAAGAGATTCTCCAGCTACACAAAGTACGGGTATGTTATTCATTCCTGTTGGTTTTCCCTAAAGATATGTTACCGGAAAGTGAAACCACAGCATTGTTAAAAGATTGTTTAATACTCTTCCCTCAGGATAAAGACTGCCAGGTATTTTCGTTTTTCTTCATAAGTTCTGTTGTAGTCGGATTGGGTAGGTTTTCCTGACAGATAGTTTTTTATCTTAACTTTAGCCTTGAACCTTTTCTCTCTCTCATGCTAAAGAAACAGACTATCCTGCAGATTAAAAATGTCTATACTGCAAATGCATTCCAGACCGATAACGGAGTTTTTGTTGGTGCCGGATCAGAGACCGAACCCAGGGTACTTTTATACAACCTTCAACAAGGCGAATTCGAAGAAGTAAGTGATTGTCCCGGTGGAATGATGAGTTTTCTACCTGTGCCTGGCAAGCCAGACTACTATACGTCCATCATGGGACTTTTTCCTCCATTTATTGGAGGAGATGCTGGGCTTTATCTGCATCACAGAGGTAAGGGGGGGTGGAGATCCGAAAAAGCCATCTCTTTGCCTTTTGCACACAGGTGCGAGTTTATGAGCTTTGGCGGAAAGAACTACCTGCTGGCTGCAACCGTAAGTAAGTTAAAGGAGAATCCGGCAGACTGGTCACGTTCTGGTGAAGTGCATTTGATTTCCATAAACGACGACCCCTTTTCCCTGCCGTGGGAATCAACAGTCATTGACAATAGGATTACCCGAAATCATGGCATGATCAAAGCCAATCTTGATGGACAGGACCTCCTTTACGTATCTGGCGAGCAGGGCGTATTTTCAATAGGTCCCGGAGAGAATCAGTTGTGGGACATTCAATCAATATTTAATAAAGAGGTAAGTGAACTGGTTTTTATTGACCTGGATGGAGACGGCCAGTCAGAAATGATAACCATCGAGCCCTTCCACGGAAGCACCCTCAATGTCTATAAAAAGTTACAGAACCAGTGGGAGCTTCTTTTCAGCGATTCGCTTGTCTTTGGTCACGGACTCAACTGTGGGGTATTTAATAATGAAGCTGTGATTGTGGTAGGGAACAGAAGCGATTCTCTTGCACTTGAATTGTTTAGAGCCGAGAACCTGACTAAGGGGGTCGTACAGAGGAAAATCATTGAGGAGGCAGTGGGTCCAACCCAAACCCAGGTTTTCAGCTATGGGGGCACCGACTATATTTTAAGTGCCAACCAGAAAAAGAATGAAGTGGCTCTCTACTCGGGTAGACTGGAATAAGCTATTTTCTTTTTACCTGGACTCCGGCTAGTTTTTCATGGTATTGTACCAATCCGCCGTGATCGTCTTCAGCCTTCCCGTCTGCTTTGAGCGCCTTCATAAACTCCATCACCTGGACGGTGAGGGGAATGGGGGCATCGATATCCATGGCAAAATCACGTACATTCACCAGGTCCTTGGTATGCATTCGAATGGGTCCTCCCGGCTTAAAATTGCGATCCAATATCAGGGGCATTTTTGCGTCCAGAACTGTGCTTCCTGCCAGTCCTCCCCTGATGGCCTCATACACCTTTTCTGCGTCAACACCTGCTTTCTCAGCAAAAACCATGGCCTCTGACATGGCCGAGAGGTGAATGGCTACCATAATCTGGTTGGCAAGTTTGCACACATTTCCACTTCCAATCTCACCCATCAAGAGGGCAGAAGCCCCCATCACAAGCAGAAGATCCTCGATGGATTCAAAATCTCTTTTGTCACCTCCTATCATAATGGAGAGTGTTCCGTCAATGGCTTTGGGTTCCCCTCCACTCACTGGAGCGTCAAGCATAGCGACTCCCTTTTCTTTTGCAAGGGCATGGAGTTTTTGGGCCATCGAAGGAGCTATGGAACTCATGTCGACGATGGTGCTTCCCGGTTTAATTCCCTCCAGGATTCCATCTTTCCCATTGATCACTGCCTCCACATGCGGAGAGTCGGGCAACATGGTAAATATCACATCGCATTCTGAGCCTATGGCGGAAGGAGAACTGCCTGCCTTTGCTCCCGCCTGGACAAGCTCCTCAACGGGTTCCGAATTGATGTCGTAGACCATGAGGCTGTGACCGGCCCGGATCAGGTTCAGGCACATGGGCTTACCCATTACGCCCAGTCCAATAAAGCCAAGGCGCCTGGTGGTTGTTTGCATCATACTGCTTTTTTAAGGGGATTAGCTGCGTTTCATTTTCATGATCTCATTGTGGTGGGACACCACCAGCTTCTCATATTTTTCCCTGGAATTGTTCTTATGATTTTCAAATTCGGTTTGCATGGTGGCCAGCTCACTCTTCACCTGGGTAGTGACGATGTGTGCTCGTTTGAAAAGAAGAAAAAGAACAACTGAAACCACAATAAGTCCAAGCACCACAAACCACATGATGGAGTTGTAGACTCCTTTGTTCATCTGAATTCCAATAAATGACATACTGTCCTTGTTCCTGATGGCTTCATCTCTCTCGTTTTTTGTTCGGGAGAGGTCCGAATTTAAAGTTTCAATCTGAAAGTTACGTTCAATCAGATTGCTGTTCAGAGTTGCAATTTCAAGTTTAGTTCCATCCAGGGAATCCAATACATTTCCTTTCATTTTTAGGAAAATGTCATCGCGAATGGCCCTGAAATTATCGTAAACCCTGGTGCGTGAATGAATGCTGTTCAGCTGATTTTCGATGGTGGCCGAATCAAGTATGGCTGACAATGTTTGGGCATTTAGTTTTATAAAACCTGGAATGGTTAAGCAGATCATTAACATTACTGCACCGTAGTTGCGCAAATTCTTCCTCATCATTTGTAGTATCTTGTTAGTATGCTTATTTACAGTAACGAAATTAGTAATTATATATGATAAAAAAAGATTCCTGAAAAGTTAAAGTTGACATAAGCACACAACAGACCCACCCTTTGCCGGGTGCATGAATTTACAATAGATTCAAGCTAAGCTCCTCAATTTAAAGTATTTCTTAAACTATATGCTGCCATGGGATTCTTTATCAATATCATATCTACTTCACTACTCGTAAACCCAGCTTCCTTCAGCATGGGGATCAACTGGCTGAAGAGGGCTGTAAATCCCCTGAAGTCGCCCCCATTGTCTTCACCCGGGGAGTACCATCCGGCATCATGGGAGATTAATACCCTGTCTAACAATCCTGCATTCTTCAGGGCTCCAACCCTCTGGGCATACCAGGAGATGTCGTACTCTGAGCCCGGTTTCCTTCTGGCATTTACATTGTCCAGGGAGATCCAGGTGCCTGCTTTGGCCGCCTTTATATTTCCCTCCAGGCTTCCCCTTTGAGCATGAACCCAGATAAAAGCTGAGGGATCTATTCCGTGGGCCTTGAGTACTTCAATTTGTTCGAAGGCAGGATTGTCGGGACCGGTGTGGGAGGCAATAACCAGTCCGGTTTTTTGATGAGCGAGGGCCGCAGCTGTAATGATCTTCTTATGATCCGGACTTAAGCTATCGTCTCCATCCACGGCAATTTTTATAAATCCTGGTTTTACCCCACTGCCTTCAATTCCTTGTCGGTACTCTTCGATCCAAAGGTTGGCAAGCTCAGCAGCGCTCATTTCATAAAAGTGGGTTGGGATATACCTGTTGGAGTGAGCCCCGTAATAGCCTGTATTGGTTATCAGGTGCATGCCTGTTTTGTTAGAGAGCTCTTTCAGAATCCAGGGATCTCTTCCTACAAATGCAGGTGTACATTCTATAAAGGTTTTTACCCCCAGGTTTTTTACCTCTGTCAGATAGGGCAAAACCATTTCTACCACCTCATCCTTATTCCAACGGTCGTATCCCGTGCTATCGGCACCGATGAAATCCACAAGCACATGCTCATGCACCAGGGTAGTTCCCATTTCAGAAGCGGGAATGGGTCCGTTTACAGTGATAATGGTTTGATCTGATTCACGACTGCAGCCAAGGATTGCCAACAACAGGGCCAGGCAGGCTTGGGTTTGAAAATGTTTCATTCTTGTTTTTTTGCATATAAATATAGGATTTAACTCCAGACCCAGAAAGGGGCAGTAAGCAGTCCTCCATATAAAATGATATCAAATATGGCGTGTGCAATTAAAGGAGGAAAAATGCTTTTTGAGAAGAATCGGAGAGTCCCGAACGCCAGACCGCCCAGGAAAGTCCACTGGGCCAGGAAAAGGAAATCAAATTCAAGGGGACGCCCCAGAGAGTATAAGACCAGCAGTTTATAAACTGTATGAGAGATGGCAGCGTAAAAAACAGCAAATATGGGATTTATGGAATTTAGTTTACCCTGTATATAGCCACGGAAGACAAGCTCTTCCATGGCTCCAGTCAGGGGTGCACTAACTGCAACCAGGGTAAGCGTGGCAGGCAATAAACTAAGCTCGAAATGGTGTCTGGTGTAGATGCCGAGGGCAGTTCCAACCAACAATCCGACCATCATTAAGAGGTAGATTCTGAGTGATGGTTTACCTATTCCAAGTATGGACAGAAGTGAAACTCCCCTGGGGGTAAAGCCAATGATTAACGCAGAAGCCAGCAGCGCACTCAGGGCAATGATCTTCGATGGCCAGGGCTTATGGATGAAGAGGGCGAATAGAAAGATTCCGGCCACCACCAGCGAAACAGCTGCCAGCCCGGCTATATGGTATCTTTTCAATGTGAGGAAAAAGATCTGCGATAGCTGAATAAAAATCGGGATAAGACGATAAGGGGAAGCAATAACAATATCCAGCCCGAACCCAGGCAAAGCCCGCTTCCTGGCACCACCTGGGTGTTGGGAAGGCTTGTCCTTATGCTGCCGATCCATTCTGGATTTTCATCAAAAAAGGCGGATGGAAGGATGAGTAATTCCAGGTTCTTCAGTACTCCAAGATCCGACAGATCCTCCAAGGGAAGATCAACAATCAGGATTTCTAACTCAGGCAGGTCCTTTAAAAGGGATAATTGCTTTATCCCTGAATAGTTGAAAAGTTCAACTAATTCCAGTTTGGGAAGGCTGGTAAGGATGGAGACAAATTCAGTTTGAGACACATTTTCCGGAAAGCCAAACCATTTGAGTAATGGTAAATCTTCAACCTGGGATACCCCTTCTATGTTTTGACAGCCCGTGAAGCTGATTCCCTTCAGCCTATTGACTTTCTGAATTCCGTTAATGTTAGCCAGGCTATTGCAAGCAATCAGTTGCAACCTCTGCAGTGAGGAGGGGAACTCAATGTTGGAAAAATCCTTAAAATCACATTCACCCAGGGTCAATGTATGCAGGTTTCTCGATTTTGAAAGAGACAACAACTCATGCTCCATGGGCTTCCAGTCTGTAATAATTAATGATTCAAGGTTGGAGCAGTAAGGAATGAGCTCCGATCCGGAGTGACTCATCTCTTGAATCCACAACAACTCTATATCGGAAAGGGCCATGCAGTTTTTCGGATCTGGTAACTTGAGGGAGCCCTCTGCGATGAACCATTCTGGTCTGAAAACGGATAATATCTCACCCAGAAGTTTCGGATCTTTTCCGTTTTCAAGCAGGAGTCCTTTACCCTTTAAGGAGCTTGCGTGCTGCTGTAAAACCGATAGCCTTTCGGCCCTCAGGGAGTCGGAGATATAGATGGATGAAAGCTGTTTAATCTGGGGTGCGGTCAACTGCATAAATTGTTCCCAGGAGGCTTGATCATCAGATAATTCCATGAATTTAAGTTGCCCGTTCAGGCTGACTGAGTTTACATGAAGGGTATCGAATGTGATGACCAGATCCTTTCCATCCCTTCGGGAATAGCGATAAAAAAAATCCTGGTCATCCGAACTTAGCATGTAGAGCAGGTCCCCGTCGGAAACAGGTAATTTCACCTCGGGATCAAGTTCAGATTCAGAGGATGAGCCTGACATGATATAGGATGAGGTCAGATTACATGCCCAGGAAGCGCCATGGATATTAATGATCTCATATTTAATGGCAACGCCTTTGCTGCAAGAGGAGAGCGTAAAGCAGAAGATTAAACCCAGCAGGACGACATATTTTGACTTAGTGCCCATTTTTACAATCAATGGAGGATTGATCATGCAAGTTAAACCACAATTCCTAACGTGTCAAGCATTACTCATACTTAAGTGCATCGGCAGGATTCATGGAGGAGGCCCTGTAGGCATGGATGGATGTGATGGTGAGGGTCAGCAGCACGGTGACCAGTGCAGAGATTAGAAACAGGTACCACTGCATCTGGATGTGCTTGCTGAAATTTTCCAACCAACGGTTTATTCCCAGGTATGCAATGGGCCAGCTGACCAGGTTGGCAATAAGGATTAACCAGAGAAACTCTTTCGAAAGCAGGGTATTTACATGGGCCACGGTGGCACCATGAACCCTTCTTACACTGATCTCTTTTGTTTTGCGTTCCACCATAAAGGAGGTCAGACCTACCAGTCCCAGACAGGCAATTACAATGGCCAGGATGGTGAGCAGGATGGATAGTCGGGAGAAGTTAGACTCATCGCTGTAAAGGGAGTTGAGTTCCTCATCAAGAAATGAGTATTCGAACAAACGGGTAGGAGCAAAGTCGTTCCAGACCACCTCCATGTATTTAAGTACCCCTTCATAATTATCCGTATTGACCTTAACAGCTATATATCTGGTTAAGGCAGCAGCACCAAAGGGATTTTAAGCATATCCAGAATAAAATTTCCAGCTGGTTTATGCAAGGACAGTGCATTAAAATCACTGAAAACTCCGATGACCCTTTCGTTTCCGTCGGAACGAATGGCCTTGCCTATGGCCTCGGGGTTGGTCCAGCCCAGGTGCTTGACCATACTTTCGTTGATCATAAGTGCTTCTGAGGTGTCGGATGGAAAATCCCTTGAAAAGGCACGTCCTTCCACCACTTCAATATCAAAAGTTTCAACAAAGTCATACCTCACAAGGAACGCAGGGTACCAGAATGGCTGGTCGTCAAACATCCCCTCGATCACAAAGGAGCGGGTGTTGTGATTTGCCCCGATGATATCTTCCATACCGGTTACAGATACCACATCTTCGTGTTTATTGAGTTCCTGGGCAAATGATTCGAAATGCCTTGCCAGTTCAAACTTGGTCGGCAGAAGGATCACCTGGTCCCGGTTAAAGCCCAGGTCGGCTTTCTTTAAAAAGTTAAGCTGGGAATAGGCACTGATGGTCCCTATGATCAGTGCGATGGAGATAAGAAATTGCACCACTACAAGAAGTTTCCTGGCCATGGCCCTTCCACCTCCCGGTGAGAAGTTCTCTTTTAGGTGGGAAGTGCCCAGTCTGGAAAGGTAGAGGGCCGGATATGAACCCGACAACAAACCAACCACGAGCAGCAGAAGCAATCCAATACCCAGACTAAGAGGCCTGATCACAATACCGGTATCGATCTCTTTTCCCGTAAAATTATTAAACAGGGGGAGCAAAACCTCCACCAGGATGGCTGCCAGCAGCAGGGCAAAAAATGTGATTATCAGGGACTCTCCCAGGAATTGTAACCTGACCTGATGCAGTTTGGCACCCACCACCTTTTTCAATCCAATCTCTCTGACACGTCCGGCCGAACTGGCAGTGGCCAGGTTCATAAAATTAATACATGCCAGAATCAGCACGAAAATACCAATTACCGCAAGGATTTTTATGTAAGACATTTTACCATTGGGATGCATCTCATACTCGTGATGTGAATGGAGGTGGATATCTGTGAGGGCTTGAAGATAGAGCTCAATTTTCTGGTCCTGGAATTCGGGGTAGTGTGCCAGGTAGAAGTCTGGCATGCGGGCCTCCACCTGTTCGGGCTGGATCTGATCAAACAACTCTACATAGGTCCAGCATGGATTCCAGATCCAACTCTGGGGTATCTGTCCCCTGTTCATCACCCTGAAGGTGGACATGGAACCCAGGATCTGGATCTTAAAATGGGACTGCGAAGGAAGGTCTTTCATGACCCCGGTAACTTCCATCTCAATTTGCTCCTCCACCAGGAGGGTTTTTCCAATGGCCGGTTCGTCTCCAAAATATTTTTTGGCCGTGCTCTCTGTTAAGACGATGGTATTGGGTCTGTCCAGCGCGGTGCTGGGATCTCCATGCAGCAGGGGAAATGTAAACATGTCGAAAACAGTAGAGTCGGCGAGATAGAACCACTCTTCGTTGAATTTTTTCACATTCAGGCTATCTTTCCGGTATTCAAACATCATTTCGGAGACCTGAAAATCAAAAAAGCGCACCATGGTTTTGATCATATCCGGATAGTCTTCAGCAAGGGCAGGGCCAAAGGGAAAGGAACAGGTGGCGGCATCTTCATGTATATCGTTGGAATCGTAAAGACGGTTCATGCGATAGATCTGACTGTGATTTTCATGGAAGCGATCATATTTCAGTTCGTCTGTCACATAGATCAGGATAAAAAGAAAACTGGCTATTCCGATGGCCAGACCCAGAATATTTAACAGGGAATAGTTGAAATACTTCAGAAGATTTCTGATGGCGATGGTAAAAAAATGGCGGAGCATGAAGCAGGATGTATTGATGAATATGGCATCAATACATCTACAAAACCCTTACCAAGCCACTTAATACATTAAAAAACAGTGGATTATAAAGTTTTGATTCTCGAAATAAGGCGCGTTCAGATGCCCCCATGCGGACAAAGTTTGTCCGATAACGAACAATTTTTAAGGAGTATCCACTGATGCATAGCCCAGATAACCCCCTGTGATGCGGGTAAGCTGGGTATTGGTGCTGATCAGGTTATACACTGCCTGCAAGCGGTTGAGTGCGGCATAGAGGTAGATCAGCTGAATGTCTCTGTAGTTAAAGGAATTGATAACCCCCGTCCTGTATTTTTCCTCTGAAATGCTCATGTTGAGTTCTGCAGCTTCCAGATTCTCGTTTGCTACGTTCACCAATTCCATTTGAACCCCATGGTAATCAGAAAGGTTGTATAGTTCGTTGGTCAGAGCGTGTTCCATCTGCTCGGTCTCTACTTGGGCCACGCTCTCATTGATCCGGGCAATCTCCACCGACCTTCTTCTGACTCCGGCGCTATAGATATCATAGGAGATACGGGCACTCCCATAAGGGGTCAGGGTTCCCTGATTAAGATTCGCGCTACCTCCCGACATGGACCAGTTATGTCCGTAATCCATTCCGGCCCCCATGGAGATGGTGGGGTAATATGCCGCTCGTCTCAGGGAAGTCTCATTCTCAGACAGTAGCAGGTTGGTGTATTGATTCTTCAATACCTGGTTGGTGGATTTCATCCGGGTCAGCAGATCCCCAAAGACGTAGTCCGAAGTATCTGCTTCAAATTGTTCAGTGAAATCCCATGTTTGTGTAGGCTCAAGTCCCATAAAGAAATTGAGGTTGCGAACGGTGTTCCTTACGACTACCTCCTGGTTCATGTAGTTGGCCTTATCGGTCAGAAATACATTTTGGGCTTGAAGCACATTGTAGGTGACTGATCCTCCAAGGGATTTCTTCTTTAGCTCATATTGGTAACGGTCGCTGGATAGCTGCATTACGGTTTCCAGTACCTGCAGCCTCTCCTGCTGCAACAACACATAATAGTAACCCAGAACGATATCTTCGATGGTTGATTCTACCTGCACTGCCAACATCCCGGAGCTAAGATCTTCCAGGTTCTCCAGTTTTGATTTGGTGATGTTGACCCTGAATCCATCAAAGAGCAACCAGTTCAGGCCCACGCCTGCCGTTACCCTGTTGGTGGTGGTGCTGCTGTTTATTTCATAAGTTGATTCGGTCTGTGGCATCAAAACCGATGGTGGGATACCTTCCGGCAGTCCCCCAGTTGTTGTTGATCTGAGCCACTTCCATATCTGCTCTGGAGATAATCAATCCATAATTATTCTCCAGTGCCGTTTCCAGTGCTGCGGAAAGGGTCAGCGGATCCTGTCCTTTGAGAGGAATTGTCAGCAAAGGGAAAGCCAGGAGATAGATATATAAGTTTCTTAAATTCATGATTATTCGTTCTCTAGCGAAGGTTTATACTTACCCCGGTTCTTTTCAAATCTCAGCTCTCGTTTTTTCTGAATATATGCTGTCTCTACCTCTTCTCTGCTGGGTTTTACGCCAGTCCATAAATACCGGGTATAGACACGGGCATCGTTTAGCAGCATAATCAATACCGGGAAGAAGATCAGGATAAAGATGGTTCCCAGGAAGACCCCGTAAGCCAGGCTAATGGCCATGGGAATCAGGAACTGTGCCTGTACGCTTTTTTCAAACAACATAGGAAACAGGCCGATGGTGGTGGTCAGAGAGGTGAGGATAATGGGCCTGAGCCTGATCTTTCCAGCCTCTTTCACAGCCTCTTTCACATTCCAGCCCTCTACGATCAGCCCATCGAATTTGGCATAAAACACAATGGCATCGTTGATAATCACACCCGTCAGGGCCACAGCTCCCCAGAGACTCATCATGGAGAGTGGCTGGCCGTGTAGTCCGTGTCCCCAGGCTACTCCCAACAGGGATACAGGAATCATCAGGATAATAATAAAGGCTTTGGGAACACTGCGAAAGTGCAGCACCAGGATCATAAAGATAAAAGCGAAGGCAATCAGGTAGTAGTGTCCGGCTTGTCCCATGGCCTCCTGGCTATATTTTTGTTGTCCCTGGTAAGCATAGCGAATACCGGCAAACTGAGCGGTTAATTCGGGCATGATTTCGCGTTCCATCTGGTCCAGTATTTCAGGTACTGATGCCAGCGGATCGACTGTTTCTGCCTCCACACGTATCTCCCGGGATCCATTAAAGCGGTTGATGGCCACAGGTCCCCGTTCCATGTGATAGTCTGCCAGTTCTGAGAGCGGGTACTCACCGGAAGGGGTTTTGATTTTCATGTTCTCCATCTGCCCCAGGGTAGTGCGGTCCGATTTGGGGTAACGTACCCAAACCCTAAGCTCATCCCGGCCCACCTGCAGACGCTGGGCTTGTGCACCGTAAAATCCTTGTCTCACCTGGCTGGCAATGGCGCTTTCGTCAAGACCAAGGAAATAGGCTCTGGGTTTCAGATCCAGGCGAATTTCCTGTTTTCCCAGGGCTATGTTTTCATTCACATCCTTAAGCTGGGGCATCTCATTGAGGCGGGCAATCATAAATTCCTTGGCTTCCTCAAGCTCCTCCAGGTTCTTGGACATCAGTCCGATGGATACGGGTGAACCCCAACGGTTTCGACCTCCCACTGTAAATTTAAGGGCTTCGGCTACCTTTCCAATCTTTTGGCTCACGCGGGTGGAAATGTCCCGGCCCGAAATGTCGTAGCCTTCCAGGTCTATGGGATATACATTGATACTGCCCGCATGGGCTCCACGTTCCTGGCCATTAAATGCGCTTCCCAACCTTTTGCTGGTGCGCTCGATAATGGGCACCTCCAGGCCCATCTCTTTTGTTATTTCATCGCTTACCTCCCAAATGGCATTTTCAAACTGATCCAGGAAATCCAGGGTTTGTTTTTCCCCATCGCCCGGGGTAAAGGCCACATTCAGGGTGAAGCTGTCAAAATCGACCATGGGGAAGAAGGTGTTGCGGATATGCCCACCCATAAAAAGCCCCAGGGTAATTAACACCAGAGCTATGGGGAAACTCAGGGCAATGTATCTCCACTTAACCAGCCAATTGAGGAAATGGTGGTATACCCGGTCGCGCAGCCATTTAATAAAGTCGTCAAAGATTTTTCCCAGTCCCCGTTTTTTCGCTTCCAGTTTTTTCCGGTTTAACACCCAGTCGCTGCCCAGGTGGGCGGGCAGTACCAGGAAGGCCTCAAAAAGGGAGAAAGCCAGGGAGGCAATGACCACCACTGCCACATGAAACATCATTTCCATTCGGGTGCCCGCAAGGAACAAAAGAGGCGAGAAGGCCACAATGGTGGTAGCTACCGAGGTGAGTACTGCCGGCATCACCTCCATGGTTCCGTCCACGGCTGCGTGCATAGGTCCCTTCCCCTTTTCAAAATGGAGATAGATGTTTTCAGCAATGACGATCCCGTCGTCCACCAGGATCCCGATCACCAGGATCATGCCGAAGAGCGATTGAAGGTTGATGGTGATCCCGAGAAAACTGGCAAAAATAAACATGCCCAGAAAGGAGATGGGTATGCCGAGGGATACCCATAAGGAGAGACGAAAACTGAGGAACATGGAGAGGGCAATGACCACCAGCAGCAAGCCCAGCAGGCCATTTCTCTGCAGGAGGTTTAGCCTGCTTTTGAGAATGTCCAGATAGGCCCGGGAGACGATGATTTCCACTCCCTGGTTTCGTGCGTTAAACTCTTCTATATAGGACCGTGCAAATTCGGTGATATCGTCCAGGTCCTCTTCTGGCAGTTTTTCAACACTAATTGATATGGAGGGTTTGCCATTGGTCCATTGGCGATTGGGAGAATCGGAAAACTTCATTTTCACCTCCGCCACATCCCGGATGCGGACATAACCTCCATCGGCCTGACCCCTGAGGATAATGCTCCCTATTTTGTCTGGCTTGGCACTCCTTGAACGAAGACGGATCAAGAACTCCTCCTCCTCAGATTTTATTTCACCTCCCGAAACATCCCGGTTGTTATTCTGGATGGCTCTTACAATTTCGTTGAAGGTGATGTTATAACGCAATAGTTCCTCCTCCTTAATCTCCACGGAGATTTCCGGACTGGGGTAGCCTGAGATAGAAATCTGGCTCATGACGCCTGAATTAAAGAAATCTTCCTCCACGCGCTGGGCATGCTCCTTCAGGGTCATCAGGTCCATGTCGTGCCCGTCCACCGGTACCATTTCCAATCGTATGGCTCCAGCCCTGGAACGTCTTTTGGAGACGATGGGTCTCTCTGCAGCCGAAGGCAGGGAGGAGATTCCGTCCACCGCATTTTTCACCTCCTGCAGGACTTCATTGATGGAGTATTCCCCGGTGGTTTCAATGGATACCGATGCCATGTTTTCCACCGAAGTGGAGGTAATCTCCTTGATGCCGATCAGTCCCCTGACTGCCTCTTCGATTCTGGAAGTGACGCCCTCTTCCATCTCCACCGGGGATGCTCCCGGATAAAATACCGACACAGAAATGTAGCGGCTCTCTGTTTCAGGGAAAAAAGCCTTTTTCATGTTGGTCATGCTATAGACCCCCGCGAGCACTGCAATGGCAATGATGATGTTGGCATAAACCGGATACTCGACAAATTTTTCTATAATCTTCCTCATGGTCCGGCTTTGTTAGCTATTGGCCTTTTTTCCTACTGGCGCTGCTCCCGGACCCTTTCCAGGTTTGCCTGGGGCATCCTTTTCGGCCTGGACCAGGGTCCCCTCCGAAACGTTAATGAGCTGTTGTACCACAATGGAGTCGCCTTCAGTCAGCCCGTTAAATATGAGGGTACGGTCGTTTGTTTTGATCACATTGATGACTTGTTTAGCGAGGCGTCCCTGCCTGACGATAAATACTTCATTGGAGTTAAACACCGAATTTCTGGGAATTTCCATCACGTTCAGGATGGGCCTTCCCGGAAATGAGGCCAAGAGATATTCCCCTGCCATTAAGGGCTGTTTTTTGTCATAAGGGATTTGAACATAGATCTCCTGGGACTGTGTGTTTTCATCTACATACTGGCTCTTCCGGATCACTTTTCCATTCCAGGTTTTGTGCAGGTTTTCCGATTGAATGGTCACCGGATCCCCAGGCCTGACCCAGGTAGCATCGGCACGTTTTAGAGGAACCACCAACTCCATCTGGTCGGTGCGAATGGCCCTGGCAATTCTGCCACCTGTATTTGTATATGACCCCAACTCCATATAGACTTCTTTAAAAGTCCCATCGAAAGGTGCCCTTACGGTTCTTCGGCTTAACTGCAACTGGTCGCTCTGAATGTTGTAGTATTCACTGATCACATTTCTGCTGGCCAGGAAGATTTTTAGTTGATCATCTTCGATTTCCGGCAGGGGTGGAAGGGGTTTGTCCACCGATATGGAGTTGAAAAAGCGGTAGAAGTATTCCTCGTGCTGGGGGTAGTCTATGGAGAGGTCGGGAAGAATACTGGCCAGAATATTCTGGTACTGACTTTTGCGGGCTTTCAGCGAGAGTTTGGCCTCATCGGGGTAGACCTCAAAAAGTATGTCCCCTTTTGAAAAGCTGGCCCCTTTTTTCAAAGATACGTTACCGGCTTCAATCTTACCCGAAGCTTCGGCCACTATATCTACCTCTGCAATGGATGCCAGGCGGCCCGGTCCGGATACCTCGGCAGCAAGGTTGGTATACTTAACCGGCTCGGTTTTCACATACCTTCTGGCTTCAAGGGACCTGCGTACAGGAGGTGGCTCTTTCTGGGCGATTAAGAACTTCATTAAACCATAACCCAGGCCCAATATAAATATGACACTGATTATAATAACGATTCGTCGATCTATTTTTCTCATTTTCTGCAGATAATGTCAAAATATAGTGCAAAGATAATTCTATAGACCTTTATTTTTACAAAAGGTTTAACAAGAGTGTGTAAATCGACCCATTTTTTAACTTTGTACAATGAGCATTCGCTTAGCTATTGAGGAAGATTTGCCAGCTATCAATGAGATTTATAACCAGGCTGTAAATCAGAGATATTGCACTGCACATCTTCTGCCTTTGAGCCAGATGCAACAGGCAAGCTGGTTCAAGAAGCATAATCCCGCCCAATACCCGGTGTTTGTTTCGGTGCGGGATAATGAGGTAAGTGCCTGGATGTCCCTTGGGCCTTATAGAATTGATAGACAAGCGCTTGACCATGTAGCCGAGGTGAGTTACTATGTGGAGAAAAGCAGGCAGGGCGAAGGTATTGGTACCCAGCTGCTGGAGTATGCCATTCGCAAAGCCCCGGATTTTGGTTTTTCAATTTTGCTGGCCATTCTTCTGGGAAGAAATCAGGCCAGCATCGGACTGTTGGAAAAACTGAAGTTTTCTTGCTGGGGATCCATGCCAGGTATTGCAAAAATCGACGATCAGGAGGTCGATCACCTCTATTACGGCCTAAAACTCTGACCGCTGCCCCTACTTTCATGGATTGTATTATTTTTTTCCGCATCTTTGTATAAAGTTTATTAAGTCTAAATAAAAATCATATCATGGCTTGTTGTGAGGGAAGTTGTAGTTGTGGGAAGGGATCTTTATCTCCGGTGCAGGAAAATCTGACTCTGGTTCAAATGACCGCCAGTCAGGAAATGCTGTCCACCCATGAATGGATGACGGACCTGGGATCTTTTACCGTTAAGGAAGAGGTGGTGGAGGTTCGCTTTAAGAATAGCAGAAAGGTTTTTTATCGAAATCCCCAGGGAATCAGGTTGAATAAGGATGATCGGGTTGTCCTGGAAACAGAAGGAGGACACGACCTGGGTACCATCTCTCTCTCGGGCGACCTGGCCGAGAAACAATTTGAGCAGAAACACAGCTCCTCACATAAATCTAACTTAAAGCAGATTTATCGAAAAGCAACAGAGGTGGATTTGGACAAGTGGCTGGACGCAAAAAGAAGAGAGCGAAAAGTATGGCTGGAATCCAGATCCATGGCCCATGCGTTAGGACTGGAGATGAGCATAGGAGATGTGGAATTTCGGGGCGATGGAAAGAAGGTGACCATCAGCTATACGGCCGATGGACGCGTGGATTTCCGGGAACTGATTCGCAAGTATGCCATAGCTTTCGGGGTTCGGATTGAAATGAAACAAATCGGGGTCCGACAAAATGGAGAGAAAGTCAGCAGCCCAAATCTTACTTTAAGTAATAGTTCAAAAGAAGAAGTTCAGGAATTTATAAATTAGATGCTTATATGACTTTCTAAACCCTTGAACCCGTCATTGATGGGGAGTCTGAATTGTTAACCCTGTCCAGCACTACTTGCTGGAACATGTTTTTGCCTGCCTGGGCAGCCTTGAATTGAACAGGCAGGTAATGCTCGCCATAGCCATGGGCCAATCTTTTACTGCCTACTTTTTCAATGAGCACTCTTTGTTCTTTTCCCAACATAAACTCCATGTAGCTTAGCCTGTTCTTTTCGGAGATTTTACGAATCACCTCACTCCGCTCGGATTTGATCTTCTCCTCCAACTGGTTTTCCAACCTGTCGGCCCGGGTTCCTTTTCTGCGCGAATACCTGAATGTATGAATGTGGCTGAACATGGCCTCTCTGGAGAGCCTTGCTGTCTCACTAAAATCGGCATCACTCTCCCCGGGAAATCCAACTATTACATCGGTGGTGAAATTGAAATCGGGCATGTGCTTACGGAACTTCTCGATAATCTCCATGAAAGAGCCGGCCGTATACATTCTTCGCATTTTCAATAAAATGGGATCGGATCCACTCTGTATACAGAGGTGGAGATGGGGTGCCATTTTAGGATGCTCGAAAATCTTGTGAAAGTCAGGTCCAAATCCGTCGGGTTCCAGTGACGAGATTCGGATCCTGAAATCTCCTGGCAGATCGGCTATCTTCTCCACTGCTTTTTCAATGTTGTATTTTTGGTAATTGTACCGGCCAATATTTACGCCTGTGATCACGATCTCTTTAAATCCATTGTCGACCACCCGCTTTACGTTGTCCAGGATCTGATCCAGGGGACGGCTCACCGCCCTTCCACGAACTGAAGGTACGATGCAATAGGTACAAAAATTATCGCACCCATCCTGTACCTTAATGGAGGTTCGGGTATGGAGGCTCTGATCAACTGCCTCAAATCCAAATACATCGCCTGAGTAAGTTTCGGGGTGAATAAGCTCACCCCTAAAATGCGCATCCACAAGGGAGACAATCTGGCTTTTGCGTTCGTTATCCACCACGTAGGTGATCTTCTCATTGGCCTCCAGTTGCTCCTTATGGTTGTTGGCCATACACCCGGTGACCACCACCATTCCACCCTTGTTTTTACGTGCAGCCTGGTTGATGGTGTTTCTCGATTTCTGATCACTCTGGTTGGTTACCGTGCAGGTATTAATTACAGTGATATCGGCAACGCTTGCCTTATCCACCACCTGGTACCCGGCCTGGTGAAACTGGGTGACAAGGGCATCTGTTTCATACTGATTCAGGCGACAGCCCAATGTTTTAAAAGAGACTTTTTTCATCCTTGCAAAGTTAACTATTCCGGGGCCAATGCAGTGATCTTTACGGTTGCCATCTCCCCCTGGAGAGATAATCCATTGGTACCGGTGACCCTCAGTTCCACAAAAGTGCCCACCAGATCGGAGCGGGTAGCCGGGAAGCGGATATTTATTTTGCCTTCGGTGAGCCCTTTCAAAAACCCGGGTTTCCGATCGGAGCCGGTGACAAGTACAGGAAGTGTCTTTCCGATTTTTTGATTGTTGTATGTAGAAGCAGTCTCCTGCAACACTTCATTGAGATCCTGCAGTCGCCTCTTTTTCACCTCCTTTGACACCGTATCCTCCCAGCGATAGCTGGCCGCACCGGGTCTTGGCGAGTATTGTGCCACGTAAGCCATGTTGAATCTGAACTCTTTCATGGCCTCTATGGTATGCTGGTGCTGATCTTCCTCCTCACCGGTAAATCCAACAATGATATCTGTAAATAGGGTTGCATCGGGTAGCTTTTTCCTGATGTTATGAACTATCTCCCGGTATTTTTCCATGGAGTGGTTCCGGTTCATCTTTACAAGCAATTTTTCATCACCCGATTGGAGAGGCAGGTGGATCTGATTGGCCAGATGTGGAAAGGCAGCAATTGCCTCTATCACTTCGACCGACATATCCCTTGGGTGGGGCGAAGTGAAATAGATCCAACACATTTTATCCATCTGAAGTGCGGCCTGACCAATTTCCCTCAGCAATTGGGCAAAGTTCACCTCCTTACCCTTTTTGTCGAGGCCATAGGAGTTTACATTCTGTCCCAACAGGGTGATGGATTTATAACCCTGCTGAATTAAGTCCCTCACCTGGTTTACTATATCACCTGACGGGCGGGAGACTTCCCTGCCCCGTGTAAAGGGAACGGCACAGAAGGTGCAAAACTTGTCGCATCCATTTTGTATGGGCACAAATGCTTCAAAGTTGGACTGATAATCGGGTTGGATGTTCCAAAGAGAGAAGATCTGTTCATTTCTGGGAATTCCTTTCACAGGCAGCCTGAGACTTGCGGGGGTGGCCACTCCGAAGGAGGTGATCATACCTGGCAGGTCGTTTACTTCGCTCATGGGAAACACAATATCAAAGAGCTTGAGGAAGCGTTCCCTGTCGTCGGGAAGGATGCAACCAGAGATAAAGGTGATCAGGTTGCGGTGATTTTTACTTTTGTTCCACCTGGCGATCTGGTTGTAGACCTTGTCTATGGCCTTTTGCCTCACCGAGCATGCAATGATTCCAACTACCTGTGCATCGCTTTCCGAATCTGTTTGAACAAGCCCCATCTCTTTCAGTACCGTGTGAATGCGTTCGCCATCCGACAGGTTCATCTGACAACCCAGTGTAATGAGGTGATAGCGCATGGGATCAGAAATATACTTCAGTGAAGATCTGACGCTGCGGAATTCCCCTGGCCCTCAGGATATCCATGGCATCAAATATCATATTGCTGTTTCCGCATAGATAGACCTGACGATCTGTATCAATGTTTGCCTCCAGGAGGTAGTCGGTAAGACGACCTTCAAAATCACCCTCAGGGTCCCGGGAGGTACAAACCTGCAGGCTGTCATTTTTATAATGCTTAATGTCATAGGCCTCTTCCATCTTCCTTACCCCGTGTATGACTTTGTAATCCACATCGGGATGGGATTGGATGTAGCTATGGAAGGGAGCAATTCCGGTACCACTGGAGATAAATAGCAAACGGGCGGGCTGGGCAATTCCTGATTCTGTCAGGAAAAAACCATATGGGCCTCTTACTTCCAGTCTGTCTCCTGGTTGGATGGACTTAAGCTGTTTGCTCACCACGCCTTCATCTACCTCTTTAATCAGTACCTCCAGGAAATCATCGTGGATGCCACTATAAATGGAGTATTCGCGTAATTCCGAAGAGCCTGGAAGTCCCAACACCAGGTGCTGCCCGGGATTGAAGTCCATGCCATTTCTTGAAAATCTTAATACATATGTGGATTCGGTCAGATGCCTGATCCTCTCTATTACATAAAGTGCTTCGTCTACTTTCACATTCATCACAATTCGTCTCTTCTTAAAAACAGTGCAAAATTATTTCAAACTGATTATAAATAACAATCAAGTAAGCGTTTTGTGCTATCGACTCGTGCTAAAAATGGATTTCATATATTGTGTTTCTTAAAAAAACATCACTTTTCGCCATGAAAACCCATGTTCATCTACTTTTCTTCGCAGGCTTGCTGCTCACTGCAGGTTGTAGTTCAAATCAATCCCGGGATGCACAAAGCCAGGCTCAACCCAACATCATCTATATTCTGGCCGACGATCTGGGGTATGGCGATCTGGGCTGCTATGGGCAGGAGAAGTTTTCAACTCCCCATCTCGATCAGCTTGCAAAAGACGGGATCCGATTTACCCGTCATTATTCAGGCAGTACGGTTTGCGCTCCCTCCCGATCGGTACTAATGACAGGCCTGCATACGGGTCATACACCCATCAGGGGAAACCGGGAGGTGAAACCAGAGGGTCAGGCACCCCTTGTGGCTTCTGCTGTCACCATGGCCGAGCTTCTAAAGGAAGTGGGTTATGTGACCGGTGCATTTGGAAAGTGGGGCCTTGGATTTCCGGGTTCGGAAGGCGATCCGGTGAACCAGGGATTCGACTACTTTTTCGGATACAACTGCCAACGGTATGCGCACCGGTACTATCCGGAGTACCTCTGGGAAAACTCTGAAAAATTCTTTCTGGAAGGAAATGACTGGACAAACAGAGTGACCTATGCGCCCGATGTGATTCAGGCAAAAACCCTGGACTTTATAAAGGAGAACAGGGAGAAGCCCTTTTTTGCCTATGTCCCTATTGTAATCCCCCATGCCGAGCTTGTTGTTCCTGAAGATGAGATTTTAGGGAAGTATCTGGGGGTCTATCCGGAGAAGCCCTATGTGGGAAACCCCGGAGCTGATTATGGTCCGGACATGAATATAAGCATGTATTGCAGCCAGCAGAATCCACATGCCACATTTGCGGCCATGGTCCACCGGATTGATTTGTATGTGGGCCAGATCGTCTCACTGCTGGAAGAGCTTGGAATTGCAGAAAACACCCTGGTTTTGTTCACCAGCGACAACGGACCGCATATGGAGGGAGGGGCCGATCCGGCTTTTTTCAACAGCAGTGGAGGTTTGAGAGGTGTAAAAAGAGACCTCTATGAAGGAGGGGTAAGGGTCCCGTTTATAGTGTCCTGGCCGGGTACTGTGAAGGCCGATTTGACCTCCGATCACATCTCGGCCTTTTGGGATGTACTTCCCACCGTGGGTGAACTAACTGGATTTATACCTGAAAAAACGGATGGCATATCATTTCTTCCTGAATTGCTGGGCAGGGAACAGGCAAGACATGAATTTCTCTACTGGGAATTTCATGAAAGAGGCGGCAAACAGGCTCTCTTGAAAGGGGAATGGAAGGCGGTTCGGCTCAATGTAAGGGAGAATCCCAGGGGGCCTCTTGAACTCTATAACCTGGAAACCGACCCTCTTGAACAAAATAATGTGGCCGATCAACACCCCGACCTGCTGCAGGAATTAAGCCGGATGATGGATGATGAGCGTGAAGTATCTGAAGATTTTAATTTCGGGAGGGTCACCTGCCCAGGTGAATAATGAAAAGTATCGCCATACTCATAGGGGTAGTTTTTTCAGTTGGAATTACCTCCTGTAAAAAGGAGATTTCCAATCGACCAAACATTGTTTTGATCGTGGCAGATGACCTTGGTTGGAAGGATGTAGGTTTTATGGGATCGAGTTATTATCAAACCCCAAACCTTGACCGGCTGGCTGGCAAGGGGATGGTTTTTAATCAGGCATACGCATCCGCCGCGAATTGTGCCCCCAGCAGGGCGTGCCTGATGACGGGCAGGTATACAACTGCCCACGGAATTTATACCGTGGGATCATCAGAAAGGGGAGATTCCAAATCCCGCAGGATCATTCCTGCAAAGAACAAGAAAGTGCTGGATGAAGAATTTTATACACTGGCAGAGGCTTTGAGCGATGCAGGATATACCACCTGCAGCATTGGGAAATGGCACCTTGGGGAAGATCCCCGCACCCAGGGAATGGATTACAATATAGGGGGGAGCATCTGGGGGCATCCAAAGAGTTATTTCGCTCCCTACAGGCAACCTGATCTTCAGGCTCCTGAAGGGGAATACCTCACTGACCGACTTACCGAAGAGGCCCGGGAATTTATCAGAAAGAACAAGGCAGATCCGTTTTTTCTTTACCTGCCCTATTATGCGGTCCATACCCCGATCCAAGCCAAAGAAGCTCTGGAAAATAAATATATTGAAAGGGGGGGTCAGGGGTGTCAGTCCAATGCGGCTTATGCAGGGATGGTGGACAATCTGGACCGTTGTATTGGATTGCTTTTAAATGAGATTGAAGAGCTGGGACTGGACCAAAAAACGCTGATTATCTTTACCTCCGACAATGGGGGAATCAGAAATATCTCCTGCCAGGATCCACTTAGGGCAGGCAAGGGGTCTTATTATGAAGGGGGAATCAGGGTGCCTCTGGTGTTTAGTTGGCCCGGAAAAATTAAACCTCAATCCCGTAGCGAAGAAGCTGTAATAAATATAGATTTCTATCCCACATTAATGGATATTACAGGGGGTTCTGAAGCAGAAAGTGAGCTCGATGGAGTTTCTCTCTGGCCACTGCTCTCAGGCGATACCAGATTCTTACCGGATCGTTCGCTCTATTTCCATTTCCCTATCTATCTCCAGGCCTACAAGGCTGGCTATGATGGGGGTAGGGATCCCCTATTCAGAACTCGTCCGGGATCTGTGATCAGGGAGGGAAACTGGAAACTTCACTACTACTATGAGGATGGAATAAAAGAGCTCTATAACCTCTCCCTTGATCCTGGAGAATCAAAAAATTTATCGGATTTAAATACCAATAAAACAGATGAATTAACTGGGAAACTTAAAGTATGGCTTGAGGATCAGCGTGCGCCTGTAGAGTTTGCCATAAATCCCGAATTTGATATGGATTTTGAACTTCAGAAGATTCTGGAAACTCAGCGGGAAGTCAAAATTCCCTGATTCCTGGTTTTTCGGTAGACGCACTCTTTCATGGAACAGATTTCACAGGTATACTCCTGGTAAGACACCGAACTGCCTAAACCCAGGACTGCGCTGATCGATTTGATGGGCGACATAAGTGAGGATTCACTTAAGGTGATGCCACAACAGTTTTCAGGAAACAATTGAAAAAGCTTTTGCTGTTCACTCACATCCCATTTGCAATAGCCCGGGCTGTAGCGATTGGTAATTTTTAATCCGCTTTGATCAGCCAGTTGCCTGATGTGGTCCTGAACCTGGTTGGCAACAGACTCCACAAGGGCCGAGGCTACCAGGTCAGCGATATAACCCTCCAGAAATTCACCCTTCTCCAAAAGTTCACGAGCCATGGTTTCCGGACCAGGTCCTGCAGTGGCTATCAAAAAAACATAAGTTTCAGAACCAGCCAGCATCTTTTTAATCGTTCTGCCTGTTTGGAAACTCATATCCTCAATGGAAATCTTCTCAGAAGCATCATTTTTTAATGCTTTAAGCTGTGTAAAACTTCCCTGGGGAGACATGCATTTTCTACATTCTGAAATGATTTTGTCAATCACCTCCTCGGTATATGAATCCACAGCTCCATATTCATCTCCAAGAAGGGCTACAATATCACTTTGAAGAATGGTGATGTTTGAGGTATCAATATTTACTAAATGAGCCCGCATGACGAGTTTTTAAAATTCGAAGATAGTAGAAATGTGCCATTGCTGTTAAAATAAAGCTAAATAGGGGATGATCTGGTGTCCGGCATAAGCTTGTGATTAATTTTGGCCGCTTAAGATTGTAAGGAGTATGGCTCTGTTGCGTCTTAATGAATACAAAAGATTAAGTCATGATACAATTTCGGCAGATGATATGCCCGGTTTCTCCGGATAGGATAGATGAGAACCAAGTGAGAGCTACGGCTCTGGGGGTCATAATTGCCATGGGCGCATTTTTTATGACTGGCTATGTGATTATCCCGGCCTTTCTGGCTGTGGATTTTTACATCCGCGCATTTACAAAATTAAAATACAGTCCGCTTAGCTGGTTGGGGAACCAATTGGTTTTAGCCATTGGAACCAATCCCGTATTTATTCCAAAGGCTCCCAAAGTATTCGCGGCCAGGATCGGTTTGCTTCTTACCTTTCTAACCACCCTTGCGGCCATGCTGGGAATGTCACTATTTGCCGCTATCCTGGGCGCTACCCTGGTGGGTTTTGCATTTTTGGAATGCGGTCTGAATTTTTGCGCGGGATGCTGGGTCTACACCTATGTGATTTACCCGCTTGTTCGGAAAAATCGTTAAGTCTGCAACTCAGTACACCCCATCTATTCCTGCCTTTTTTTTCATTCAGGCGATGCGTCTGCTGACTGATATCAAACCGTTTTTTGATGCTCATTTATTTGGGCATACATTTGTTTCATGCAGAATTCACTAAATCATATAGAAATGAAAACTACAATCAGAGAAATGATCCGCATGTTTGTAATATCTTGTGTACTGATAATGACATTTTCTTTGAATTTAAGAGCGCAGGAATTGGAGACAAAAAAAGAGAAATTGGCCGTTTTATGGGTTTCGGGTGACAGGGATGTGGCCGAGAAATCCTGCCTGATGTACACCCACGCGGCCAAACGGAATGGTTGGTTTGATGAGGTAGTCCTCATCGTCTGGGGATCCTCCTCTAATTTGCTGGCCAATGATGTGGCCCTTCAGGAAAAAGTAAAGGCGATGAAAGAAGATGGAGTGATCCTGGAGGCTTGTATCTCCTGCTCAAATATGTTTGGAGTTACCGAAGATCTGAAAACACTGGGTATCGATGTAAAAGGGATGGGAGTGCCTCTTACAGCGTATATCAAAAGCGGATATCATGTGCTTACTTACTGATTCCTTACTGCCATTCTGTCTGCTGAAAGTCCATGGCTTGATATTTGGACTTAAAAAGGAAACAGATTGAATGATCAATGTACGGCAAATAAAGTCTAGATACCAGCGGCTTTGCCAGCTGGTTTCATCCAGGCGGGTTAAAGATTCTCTGGATGTGTTAAATCAACTGGTAAGCGAGTCGGGTTATAGCGATTTTTTTATTCAACAGGAGCACCTGGCTCATACCTATGAACAGATGCTCAACTACATGTTGGAGGGGGTCCAGGATCCTGAGAGAGATATGGTATACAATAAGTTGCTCATTTCCATCCTGGAATTGGCCGATCGGGTAAAGGATCGCTTAATGGTACAGCAGTCGGGTTGGCATACCTATACCCTGAAAGAGGAGTTGGAGCGACAGCAGGCATTAACCGGGAAAAGGGTTATTGAAACCATGGATGACCTCTCCTTTAAGCGGGAGCTGGATGAGTTGATGGATGAGGGACAGGTCTCACCGCATGCTACGGAAGATCGTCGCAGAAAGCTTTCAGCGGAAATCTTCAGACATTTATGGCTTAGCAACAGATACAATGAAGCTGAGAACAGCCTTTCAAATGCCATTCTGAGTTGCCAGGAATTTCTATGGTATGAGAAGGCTCTTTATGTGAGTGGAATCCTTTTATCTGGACTAAGGTATTGGGACGAGGAGAAGGTACACAGGTTAATTGATTTCGCAAGTGAAGAGGACCAGGAGGTCTCTGCCAGGGCCCAGGTGGCATTGATGATCATGTTGTATACACATGACCATCGGATTGAGTTTTATCCAAACATTGTAAACAGGCTCAAGTTGCTAAAAGAGGAGCTGGCGCTCGAGAAGAGCTTTGAAAAAATATCATTGCAACTTATCCGGACCAGAGACACACTTGAAATTGGCAGGAAATTACAAGAGGATTTAATGCCTGAAATGGCAAAGCTGAAGCCCAAGCTTGAAGACAAACTTAAGATGGATGACATTCGGGATGAGATGCTGGAAGAGGGCAGAAACCCGGATTGGGAATCTGTGTTCAGTGAGTCGGATGGCCTGTATAAGAAAGTGGATGAGTTTATGAAGTTACAGATGGAAGGGGCTGATGTTTACATGACCACCTTTGCGCATCTAAAGCAGTTTCCCTTCTTCAACGAATTAACCAACTGGCTGGTGCCTTTTCACAATGAGAATCCCGATCTGGGTGAGATCTATGGGTCAAAGAGTGAAAATTTTGATCCTAATATTTTTGTGGATGGACTGAAAAAAACCCCATTCCTCTGTAACAGTGATAAATACAGTTTTATTTTCAACCTTCGGTATTTGCCGGAGGAGCAGAAAAAAATGTTGTCCACCGCATTTTTAATGGAGATGGAAGGGCTTCAGGAGATGATTTCAGATGAGAAAATGACTTCAGGAGATTTTACCACCCGCACTGTTTTCATTCAATATATTCAAGACCTTTACAGGTTCTTTAAGATATCACCTTTTAAGAACGAGTTCGAGGATGTCTTTGGAGGGAAGCTGGATCTTTATCGATCCTGGTTCTTCAGGGAGATCATTGAAGAGGACTCTATCATAAGAAACATTGCTGAATATCTATTTGAGAAGGACCATTATGAAGAAGCCCTTGATATATTTAAAATGCTGCTGGAAGATAAGCCTGGCGATAGGGAGTTGCTTGAAAAGGCAGGCTATTGCTATCAGAAGGAGGGTAATTATGCAAAAGCAGTCGAATACTATACCCGTATAGGTTTATCCGGGGAGCAAAACATGTGGGGGCTTAAGAACCTGGGCATCTGCTATCGTAAATTGGGTAAGTATGAATTGGCTTTGGATGCGTATGAGCGGGCTTCCCTATTGCAACCCGATGATCAAACCATAGAATCGCTCATCGGATTCTGCCAACTGAAAATTGGCGAGTATGAGACAGCCCTAAAGCACTATTTTAAAATTGAGTATCTAAATCCAGGGAATCAACACATCCTTCGTCCCATTGCGTGGTGCTATTTTGCGCTGGGGGAGCTTGATAAATCGGATAAATATTTTGCCCGGGTATTTGATTTGAAACCAGGGTATTACGATTACATTAACTATGGGCACTTGCAATGGGCACTGGGAAGAAAAAGGGAGGCTGTTGAACTTTATATTCAATCTCTAAGGGACCTGAGTTTTGAGATGGAAGATTTTCTGAAAACCATGGAGGACGATCAATCTTTGCTTCTGGCTAATGGCATCAATAAGAAGGATATACCGCTGATGCTGGACTATCTTCACTATCGCCTGATGAAGTAAAAAAAAGGCATAAAAAAAAGCGGTCCGATATTGAAGAAAAAAGCCATGGAATTCAACCCGTCTCTCTATGAGAATGGAATGTAGTATCGAACCGCTATATTTTTATGTGATAAGAACGTCAGTGTTATGTAACAAATATAGTGGATTTAATCCAACCAATCATGGTCAGAAATAACCAAAATCCGGCCCTTTGTCAAAAATATCGGCCAATAAACAGTTTGCAAGCCTGCTTGCGCCAATTCTGAAGCGCTCCCTGTTCAACCAATCTTTCCCCAGAATCTCACTTACAATTGCATAATAAAGTATGGCAGTTTCGGAGTCCGATATTCCCCCTGCAGGCTTGATTCCAATTTTCTTCCCGGTTTTGTTATAATAGTCTTTAATGGCAGCACACATCACCACCATGGCTTCGGGGGTGGCTCCGGGTGAGACCTTCCCAGTGGAAGTTTTGATAAAATTGGCTCCTGCTCCAATGGCCAGAAGGGATGCTTTCCTAATGGATGAGTAGTCCTGAAGACTCCCGGTTTCCAGGATTACCTTTAGATGAATCGGTCCCATCCGCTGTTTGATGATCTGGATCTCATACTCCACGTACTCCAGATCTCCCATAAGAAATTTGCCCACTGGCAATACAATATCAATCTCCTCAGCACCCTGCTCTATGGCCTGTTCAATCTCCATGATCTTGATATTGGTAAAGGTCTGGGATGATGGAAACCCTCCTCCTACCGATGCAATGCTTACCAGCGGATTCTCCAGTTTCTCCTTCACCACAGAAACCAATTCGGGGTAGACGCATATGGCGGCTATAACTGGCATAGAGGGATAGGATTCTCCCAGAAGATTTACCCGCTCACACATTTGAGACACATTTTCAATGTTGTCTCGTTCACTGAGTGTGGTTAAATCGATAAGACTGAATATTCTCTTCAACAGCTCCTTATCACTTTTCGATGGCAGATTCGACCGGATCTTCTCCAGAAGCTGCTTTACCTCCTCCTCATCGACAATGTGATTAAAATCAGACAGAATTTTCATCATTGGGTTCTTGGAACCTCAATTTATCATTTTGTTGATGACGGTCAAAATCCCTGGAGGTTTTTTTCTGAATATTCTTATTAAATGCCGTTTCCAGATCGCGCCCTGTCTGATTGGCTATGCAGATGACCACAAACAGCACATCGGCCAGTTCATCGGCCAGATCTGTCGAAGAAGTGGAGGCAGTACCTTCGGATTGCTCTCCATATTTCCTGGCCATAATGCGTGCTACTTCACCTACTTCCTCGGTAAGAATGGCCATGTTGGTCAGTTCATTGAAATACCTAACTCCATATTTTTCAATCCATTGATCGACCTTTTGTTGTGCTTCCTGTATGGTCATTACTCCTTGTTTTTTGTATCTATCTGAATGGTTACCGGACCGTCGTTGTTTAGCCGAATCTGCATGTAAGCTCCAAATTCGCCTGTGACAACCTGCCTGGAAAGGTCCGACTCCATTTTTTTCACAAATTCTTCATACAGAGGGATGGCAATTTCAGGAGGAGCTGCTTTGATGTAAGAGGGCCTGTTTCCTTTTCTGGTGCTGGCATGGAGGGTAAACTGACTGACAATCATAACAGATCCATTCACATCCAAAACCGACAGATTCATCACTCCATCTGCGTCATGAAAAACCCTCAACCTGCTTATTTTCCCACTTAACCACTCAATATCCTCTGGTCCGTCGGTGGATTCAATTCCAAGCAAAACCACCAATCCCACCCCCATCTCTTTTTGGGTGTTATGATTGATTGTAATATGTGCGTCTGAGACTTTTTGAACAACTGCCCTCATGAAAGATTGTCATTGACCATTCTGAATAGCGCCACCCTGTTAACGGGTTTTGCAATATAGTCATTGAATCCTGCTTTCAGGCATTTGTGCCGGTCGTTATTGAGGGTGTAGGCAGTCTGGGCAATAATCGGCAAATCGGGATGCAGAGATTTTATAATACGCATGGCTTCATAACCATCCATCACTGGCATGTTTATGTCCATTAAAATGAGGTCGACACCTCCTTTATATTCGGCAATAATATCTACAGCCTCTTTCCCGTTTTTTGCGCGCAAAATTCGAGCTTCGGTTTTTTTAAGGAGTGTTTTCAGATAGAAGAAATTTACCTCTTCATCTTCAGTGATGAGCACTACCCTGTTGTTCCAATGGTACTCGGGTTGCTCTGTATTTGGAAAAATGCTTGCTGATTCCTGCTTCTCCATGACATTGTTTATTTTGCTAACATGTTGATTACAACTAATTAACAGCAAAAATCAATGGGTAGGGGAGAGAGTTGTTAACAATTTGGTAAATTCATTAAAAGAGGGTGCAAATCCCTAGAAATTCCATTTGAAACGTAGAAATCCAAATGTATTGTTACTTCTCAAAAGGCTTCCAGATGCGTTTTCAAACTCAGCTGAGAAGTGCTGAAAGATCAATGAGAGGGCCATGTTGCTTCTAATGGAGAGGTCCAGGGAGGGTCCCAGGAAGTATCCATCCCAACTGGGATACCACATGGAAGCAAAGCTAGCTGTCAGGAGAGGTGTAATGGGATAGGAGACATTTAAGAAAAAAGTCCAGGGGGTAAATCCCAGGGTTTTTACATCCATGTTTCCGCCATAGAACTGAAGAAAATTGTTTATATCCATCTCTTTGGCAAAGGCAGAATACAAACCTTCTACCTGGATCATAAGGGAATTTGAGAAGGTATAGTCGAATCCGGTTGAGGCCATGAGGTAACCTGTGGTATCCGAAAATTGTTTCAGATTCCGAAAGTAGGACAATTCGCCTCTGAAAGCGGTAGGTCCCAGATTTCCACTCCAACCCGTACCAAGAATAAGATCCTCCTCCTGGTATACCCCGCCCAGCAGTTGAATATCAAATCCAAGGGTATTGAATCGGAAATAACCCGCAGCAGTGACCCGCTTTGAACTGTCAGTTTTAGCGACCAATTCGATGGTTGAGGCATTTCCTGTATAATATTGGAGACGTATGGCATCACTTCCGGGCCGCTCGGGATAATCCACCTCAAAATAGGAGTAAGAGTTGAAGATATCATTGGGATTCCACACCAGGGTTTGTCCCCAGTTGATTCTTTGGCGGCCTGCAACCACCTCCAGGTTGCCAAAGCTGAATTCCAGCCACAATCTGTCTGCAATGGTGGTGAAGGCGTACCCGGCATCGCTGCCCATGTTGCCATTGGTTAAAAGAGTCAGATTCATATAACCCGGATCTTCTCCAAGCCCATCTGAATAGCCAGGAATTTTTCTTAATGTACTTCCGGTGATGATCCTGCTTCTGAAATCGATGGCCCCGGTCAACCAGGTTGTGGGGTAGACCCTGAAGTTAAAGCGATCCATAAAACTGTTTTCCCAGAGGGTCTGGTCCTCAATGCCATATAAGGAAAAGGTATTGGAAATATACCCATCCATGGTGATCTTCTTTTGGCCGTAGATATGACTTAATGTCAAAAAAGACAGGGCCAGAATATAGGGGATTCGTTTTAACATGAATGGACTATTTTTTTCGCTCATCGGAGACCACTTTTCCGTCTTCAACGGTTATCACTCGCCTGGCCTTTTTTACCACGCGGGCGTCGTGGGTGGAGAAGATAAATGTGATCCCTTCCTCCCTATTGAGCTGCTCCATGATATCCAGGAGCGTTTCAGTAGATTTGGAATCCAGATTGGCGGTGGGCTCATCGGCCAGCACAAATTTGGGTTTGGAAGCCAGGGCCCTGGCCACAGCTACCCGTTGTTGTTGTCCGCCTGATAGCTTTGAAGGCCGGCTGTTTAAACGGTCCTCCAGGCCCACAGCTTTCAATAGTTCCAGGGTGCGCTCATCCCGCTTTTTCTTATCCCATTTTTGGAGGCTCATGATAAATTCAACATTCTCTTTGGCAGTGAGCACCGGGATCAGGTTATAGGACTGAAAAACAAATCCGATATTTCTCATCCGGAAGTCGATGAGTCCCGAAGATTTTAGTTCTGCCAGGTTGGTATGATCCACCATGATCTCTCCGCTGGTGGGTGTATCCAGACCACCAATCAAATTGAGTAAGGTGGTTTTCCCCGATCCGGAGGGTCCCACAATGGCTGCAAACTCGCCCTTTTCGAAATCCAGAGAAATGTCATTTACAGCATGTACCTTCACTTCTGAGCTGTTGTATATTTTATGTACATTCTTAATCTCTAATACCTTCATGACTTATATTTTTTCTATTTTTTTACTAACCCATTAACTATTAACTACTAACCCTTTAAGAACAGAATAACAGCCCTGTTATTCTGTTCTTAAAGATTCCGCCGGATCCAGTTTAAGGGCCTTCAGGGCAGGATATATGGATGACAGAATCCCTGTAAAGATGATCAGGATTGTCACAGTAACAAAAAATGAAGTGGAGATGACCGGATAGATGTGGGCCGAAAACCCCATGGCTTCAAATCCTTCTTCATAGCCCATTAGATTGATTCCGTTTTTAGCCGTCAGGGTGATCATGGTTTTACTGATCACCATACCTACCACACCTCCCACCAGGGAAAGGAAGATTGATTCCAGCATGATCATGTTAAATACCCGTTTCTTATTCATGCCAATGGCTGTGAGCATACCCAATTCCTTGGTACGCTCCAGCACGACCATCAACATGGTATTCACAATTCCAAAGGCCAGTGCTGCAAGGATGATGGCCATAAAAACCCCATAGAATTTCTGAATCATATCGGTCATCATGGCCAGATCGGGCTGGATCTCTTTCCAGTGCATCACTTCCAATTCAGGCAATGCCCCCTTAAGCGATGTGCTTACCTCTTCTGTCATTTCCGTATCCTCCAGGGAGATAACAAGTTGATGCATCTCCTTTGAAGACATGCCGGTGAGATTTTTCAAATCTTCATTCTTGACCAGCACCTGGCTCATCTCAAACATATTGTTTTTGATATCGTAGATGCCTGCAATTCGAAAGACAGCCCCTGTTTGTACCTGATTTTTGTCAATAAATGTAAGGGTCATTTTAGACCTCTGCCTGAAAGACCATGCCTCTTCTGTTATTTTAACGGCATATGCATGCTGCTCCTTCAGGGTGAGAATGCTTTTCATCTCTTTTTTAAAGGACTTTTCACTCTTAAATCGCTGCCCTTTGTAGGGAGCCAGTTTAATCAGGATTTCCTCGGGAACCTCTCTTTTTTTCAGAGAATCAAGGACCGCATCGTTGATCTGAAAGCGAATGATATTTAATTCTTTGGCCAGGTCCTGACCAATATAGGCCAGTAGGTGCCTGCTCTCTGTTTCAAAAAAACTGCCTGTTCCCGGCATGGTGGTTTCATATAGCTTGAGCACCTTTTTTTCTGTTTTGGGATCGATTCCCAAAATCTGCACACCTGCACTTTTAGTGGCTGTGTTAGCCATCCCTGTAATTAATGTGCGGGAAGTAACTGCTTTCACTCCCGGGGTAGCGTTTACGGTTTCCAATACCTGCTCCAGGTCGGGAATGAAAAGTTGCATATCAAAATTATCTCTTAAGTTGGGATGATTAATGTGGATGTGCCCAATCTCCTCATTAAGTGCTGCGTCCACCCTCTGTTCAATGGCTCCATTCATCACGGCCACGGCAAAAATTCCACCGAAGATGCCAATGGTCACCGAGATGATTACCACCAGGCTTCGGACCTTGTTCCGCCATACATTTTTCCAGGCTGTTTTCCAGATCATATCTATATGTATTATGCTCTTAAAGCGTTTACCAGGTTCATTCCGAAAATCTTTCTCATGGGGTATCCAATGGCCAGAAGTACCATAACTACAACGATCAGTATTTGCGAGATATAGTAGGTGTCAATGGTCCAGAATGCCATTTTTGGTTCCATGCCGTATTCTTCAAACATTTTTGCCATCTCTCCTTTAAATATGAGGGGGTGCTCAACGCCATATAGGATTAAAATGGAAGCTACCAGTCCACCGCTCAGGATACCTATCAATCCGATCAGCAGCATCTCCAGGGTCATGATGGAGGCCAGTTTTTTCTTTTGCATTCCAATAGCCACCAAAACACCAAACTCCCTTTTTCGTTCCGCGGTCAGCATCAACACGGTACCAAAAACCCCGAATGCAATAACCAGGTAGAGGATCCCCAGCATTATCTGGCCACCCTTATCATCGGCATCCATCTGGGAGACCATCACTTCGTTCATTTCCCGCCATTCCATCACCTTGTGCTCTTCAGATATCAGCTTACTGATCCTTTGTACAGTCTCGGCAATGGCTTTATCCCTGTTGTTGTTCACAGAAAGGGCCAGGGAGGTGAGGTTTCCTTCTGCATTATATAGTTCCTGACAAACATCCAGGGGGAGATAGACGATTTTGTTGTCAATATCGGGCAGGGGAAGCTTCACAATTCCTTTGATCTCATATTTGCCTGCTGCTGTGGTGCCATGATATCCCTGGCTGATCAGTACGATGGTGTCGCCAATACCCAGTTGCAGGTATTGCGAAAGTTTATCACCCACCCAAACCCCGGGTTCGCCCATCTGAATAGAGGCATTTTGAAATGCTGTATACGATTCGATGGATGGCATAATTTCTGATGCAAGTTTATCATCGATTCCCAGGTCCAGTTGCAAGCGGGAATTATTCGTATAGGCGCTGTTTTGAAAAAGGGTCGCCAACTCTTTAACCTTTTCAGGAAGGTTCGAATCTTGTTTGATCTTTTCAAGGGCATCCGGGGTAAGCCTGTATTTCACCATTTTGTCGGTGACCTTGGAGAGATATCGCTCTTTTTCCGGGTCCACACCCATAACCATCACCCCTTTTGTTTGGGGGCCGTTGGAGGCCAGGGCAAAGGATTCAAACCTGGGAATGCTTGCCTCCACATTTTCATCTTCAAGGAGTTGCTGCTCCAGTTGCCGATCATAAGCGAAGGTATTGTCCACAATCTTTTCATCCCAGAAATCCTTGTGCTGTACCTGGATATATCCGGTGTAGGATTCAATGGCATTTTTGTACATATGATCATAGGAGCCAAGCTGTAACGATCTCATAACAAGCGCAAAAAAAACAGCGAAAAAGATGGAAGCCGAGGTGATCATGGTCCTGCGCCTGTTCCGCCACAGGTTCCGCCAGGCTAGCTTTAAATTATTCATAAGTATGGTATTAGCGTACTCTTTTCATGTTTTGTTGGGAGAAGAAACTGTCTTTGATGGGGGTGTTAAATTCGATCTCCTTTATCTCTACAACGGTAAGTTGTCCCTCTTCCTCTTCTGGAATGATCTCCAGACGAGTGGGGATCAACCTTCCTCCCATGTTTTTGATCTCCTTACCCAATTCTGTACGAATCAGGTACCCATCTTCATCGTAGAGTTCGGATTTTAAAAAGAGAAAGTCTTTTTTGTCGATCCAGCGAATCTGAAAACCCCAGATCACTGCGGCATCCTCCTTTGCCAACATCTTTATTTTGTAACAAAGACGATCCTCAATCTCTTCTTCACCAATGATTTCATGCACATAGTCATTGACCACCGAAGACTCTTTAAGAATATCATCATTGGTATAGTCTGATCCCATCCATCCCTGCGACATCATGGAAGGAGGAAGTTTGATCAAACGGTTTATGGTGGGATTCCAGCTCCACATTTCATTTTCTCTTTTCAGGAATGATTGTCCTTTATCTTTGGCTGGTGCAGTGATCAGGGTCAATGAATACTCCCGGCCGCTGGACCAACTTTTAAATTCTACGGTGCGCTCCCAGGTAGGTCTGACGATGGTCATGGCCATAAGGCTAATGCTGGTCTTCTCCCCATTGAATTTTTCATCAGCGGTGCGAATGATCTCTTTGGGAGAAAGCTCCTGTCCCACGCTTAGCTGGGGTATTATGCTCAGGGCCAGGGCTGTCAAAAGGAAAATTTTGGTTTTCATATGATGGATGTTGTGCGTTTTCTATAATACTTATTTGTACATATCGATGATTCTCTTTTCAAACTTATTGATAAGCTCCTCAGGAAATAGTACAGCTGGATCGGCATAAATCATAAGCACTCCGAATCCCTCAATAAGTGCTGAAAAGGTAACCACCTCCAGGTAGGGATCTTCGAAGCCCTTATTTTCAAAATAGGCCAGCAGCATGGACATAAACTGCTTCATATACTGAATAAGGGGAGTGTCTTTTAGAAGCTCTTTAACCTTTGGCTGCATGATCACATTGATATAGAGGATCCAGAATTCCTGATGCGTACGTATAGCTGTGAAGACTTTGCGTATGAAATCAACCAGCTCTTCAGATTCCAGGATGCCATTGTGATCCGGGTCAAAGAGATCCACATACTCGGCCATGCCATGGTTTACAATAGCTTCCAGCAGGGCTTCTTTGCTCTCAAAATAGTTGTACATCAAGCCTTTAGAAATTCCCGCCTGTTTTGCCAGCATGGAGATGGAACTATGTCCATAGCCTTCCGTGGCGAATAACTTTAGGGCTGCTTCCAAAATCTGCAAGCGTCGCGAATCGCGCATCTCTTCAAATTGTTCTGGTGTACGAGGTGACATAGTTTATGACTGAACGTTCAGTCAAATATAATATATTGTAGAGTTGATTTGCAAGTTTTTTTGACTTTTTTTCATTTTTCGCTGTAACTTTCAGCTGATGCCTTCGTCTTATAGGCACCAATTGACCTCCAATTAATGACGGTAGAGGAGTATAATAAGGCAGTCGACCAGTATGCTGACAATCTGTACAGGTTTGTGTTGAAAAACCTGAAGGATGATCACATGTCCAATGACATTGTCCAGGACACCTATGAAAAACTATGGGTAAAACTGGAAAATGTCTCCGGCCTTAAAGTGAAAACCTATCTTTTTACTTCTGCCTATCATACCATGATTGATTATATACGAAAGGAGCGGAAGTTCAAGGATGTGGATCTGAATAATGTTTATGAACCATCACACTCGGTTCAATATTCAGATTTAAGCGAAATTCTGGAGCAGGCGATTGGGAATCTTCCCGATGATCAAAAGGCTGTGGTTATGTTGAGGGATTATGAAGGTTATTCTTACAGGGAGATTGCTGAGATAACCGATTTGTCGGAGACCCAGGTAAAGGTATATATATACAGGGCAAGGGTCTTTCTGAAGAATTACATAGGTAGCATGGAGAAAGTTATATAAGTATGGATATCAACAGAAATAACTACGAAGCATATTTGCTGGACCTCATGGAGGGTAGGTTATCTGTTTCAGATCAGCAGAAGGTCAGGGACTTTCTGATGCTGAATCCCGACTGTTCTCCCTCCTTACTTATGCCAGAGCCGTGGATTCTGGAACCCGAAGAAGTGCCTTATTCGGGACGGGATAAACTCAAAAAGGAGCTTCCTAACGCAGATACAGAGATTTCAGAATCGAATTTCGATCTCTTTTCCATAGCACGAATGGAAGGTGATTTAACCGCCAGTCAGGAGAGGGATCATCAACAGATGGTTGTGGAGGATGAAGAGAGAAGCCTGGAGTGGAGTCAATGGCGGCATACCAGACTTCTGGCCCATAAGGTGAAATACGAAGGAAAGGGTGCATTGAAGAGAAAGACCGGCCTAAAAAGAGGGGTCATCTGGTTAAGCGTACTCTCCTCAGCAGCAGCCATTGCGTTATTGCTTATCTTCCTAAGGGTAGATACCCATATCGAAATGACCCCAATTGCTGAAGAAAGCTCAGACCAGGCTCCTTCTGGCGTAAACCAGGAATCGATTGTAGAGCAGCAAGAATCCTCAACCGAAGAGTCTCTGACCTTAGCAGATGATCCTGTGTTGTTCTCCATAAATAAGGTTACTGATGGTCCGGTTGAATCTGTTGGCAAAGGTGAACACCCCAACCCTGCAGAGACGCAGGATACCTTATTGCCAGTGGATCCAAAATTGCTGGAATCGAGGCCTTTGCGTCTGGCGGCCAATAGGTCAATTCCTTCCACTTCAGTCTATACAGTTGATTATGACCAAATTACACCTCTGAATATCCCACCCACAAAGGCCAGTATTACCAATCTGACACTGGCCCAGATTGGTGAGATAGATGTCCAGGAGGCATTGGTGAGCTATAAAGAAGAGAAAGACATATCCGTTTGGTCCATCGCCAATGCCGGTTTAAAAGGGCTCAATAAAATCACAGGTTCCGATATGTCCCTTCTGGCTGCAAGGGATGAAGGTGGAGATGTTTCCGGATTCAGGTTTAAATCCAAAAGGTTTTCTTTCTCCCGGCCCATTGAAAGATCAGAATAATTTGAAGCCATGTGCAACCTCATCTAAATGTTGTTGTCTTTAGAGGTGTAACTAACGACAATATCATGAAAAAAGCTACTTTTTTAGCAATTATCCTTGCTGTTTCAATGAACACATTTTCCCAGGATAGAGAGTTTCAGACGGTTTTTGACAACCAGGACCTGAGGATTTCGGGACTGGGCGGTCCTTTTATGCAATTTACTTCTGTTGCAGGGGAGTTTGCCTTTATGATGGGAGGAGGAGGAGCTGTTCTTCTGGATGATTTCTTCATTGGTGGATACGGTCTCGGGTTGACCAATTCAATTCCTGACTATGTCAATCAGAATAGCGATGACAGACTGAGCCTTGGTCACGGAGGTTTCTGGTTAGGCTATGCCCTCTTTGGGGAGAAGCCTTTTCATGTTACATTTTCCACCTTGATTGGCTGGGGTGAATTTGGAGTCATGGAATATGGCGGTTACTATCCCTATATAAGGGATAAAATATTTGTTCTTGCTCCCACCATAGAGGCTGAATTAAACCTCACCCGATATTTCAGAATTGGGCTTGGCGCCACATATAACCTCTATACAATGGTAGATGAGAATATGCATGGTTATACGGGAACCGATATTTCCTCTCCGGGTGGATTCCTTAGCTTTAAATTTGGCTGGTTTTAATTAGTAGCTAGTAATCAGTGGGTAGTACTCAGTAAAAAATTTCCTGTTTTTTGCTTACTTTGTAGGTAAGCTATAACACTTGGAAAAAGGCATCGTTATAAAATCTACGGGTAGCTGGTATACAGTTCGCCTTCCCGATAAGAAAATTGTTCTTTGCGGAATCAGGGGAAAGTTTAGAATCAAGGGAATCAGGGCCACCAATCCGGTGGCAGTGGGCGATCATGTGGGATTTGAATGGTCAGACGACAAGACCACCGGGATCATCACATCCATTGACGAGCGCAGCAACTACATCATCAGGAAATCATCCAAGCTATCCAAAGAGTACCAACTGCTCGCTTGCAATGTGGATGTAGCATGGCTTATGGTTAGCATGGTTCTTCCCAGAACACTGACGCCTTTTATCGATCGTTTTCTTGTTTCGGCAGAGGCCTATCGCATTCCGGTTATCATTCTGTTTAATAAGACTGACTTGTATGACGAGCATGCCGTGAATGAAATGGACTATCTGAAATCAATCTATGCTTCAGCTGGTTACCGATGTATGCAAATGTCACTGCAGACCAAAATGGGAGTGGAAGAGGTCAGGGCTGAAATGAAAGGAAAGATCAATGTAATCACTGGCAATTCGGGAGTTGGAAAATCCACTTTGATCAATGTTCTTGATCCGACCATCAGGCTGAAGATTGGTGAGGTTTCGGACCATCATCAAACAGGAAAGCATACCACCACATTTTCGGAGATGTTCGAATTGTCTTCCGGGATTAGCATCATTGATACACCAGGCATCAGGGGTTTTGGAACCATCGATATCGATAGGGCTGAACTATTTCATTTTTTCCCCGAGATATTCAAAGCCAGTAAGCTCTGTAAGTACCACAACTGTATGCATATTAATGAACCTGAATGTGGTGTTAAGGCTGCGGTTGAGTCAGGAATTATCAGCGAAACCAGGTATGTTAATTATTTAATGATGATGGAGGTGGATCAGGGTCGCTACAGATAATACTCATACATGTTTGTTGGTAAATATGGTCCCCTAATCACATGCAAATAAAAAATAGTTTATAAGTTTACCTCCTTATATTCCAAGCGTCTGATGATCAGAAGTAATTTTCTATCTGGATTAATTCTTTTTACAATCCTTGCTTTAAATGGACTAGCCATTTTTAGCGTGAACAGGCGTTACGTTAACTATCTGAATGAAACGCTTGTCTCACAATCCAAACTCAGCGGAGAGCATCTTGAAACCAATCTTTTACAGTTCTCCAGTGATATAAATCAGGAGCTTAATAAGTATCAGTATGCTGAAATTTTCGGGGATCCTGTAAAATTTCAGAGCGCCACTCAGAGTCTGCGGCTGTTTTATACCAAGTACCGCAATTTGATTACCAAGATCTCGGTTTACGACAATCAGAAGAATTTTTACGCCCTCTATTTTAGTGCTGAAAACAATTTTGGTAAAGCGGATCTATTTGTTGTGGATAGTTTTGCCATGAAAAGGCAGAAGAGGCTATACCCGCGCGACCGGGTGGAACAGGAAGGCAGTGTGATCAAATACTACTACCCCTACTTTGGGCAGGATGTTGTTAACGGAAACGTGATCGTAGAGGTAGATATCCAAAAGTTCACAGAGGATATATTTCATCTTTTTCCCAGGACAAACACCCTGAACTGGCAATGGGTTCTGGGATCGGACGGACAGATCATTATGGATAACTTTACTGATGATTCCATAAAAATCATGGGTTTGGAGGTGCTGACGGACAGTGTGGGTGCCGAGGCCGATGGAATTTTGGAGCACTATATGATTGAAGGCAATGGCGACAAAAATAAAGTCTATACGGCCTACTATCCACTGAGTATATATGACAAAAAGATGGGTGTCATGTTTACGGTAAGCCGGGGTCAGTTTTTCAGCTTCTTTATACAAAGACACCTCATTGTGGCCATATTGTCTCAATTAATGGTCACCGGACTTGTGATTTACCTGCTTCTTTCGCTAAAGAGGAGGCAAGAAGTGGAGAGGAAACTCATGCTTTCAGAGACCATACTCAGGCAGATCATCGAACATTTTCCCATGGGTATCATGATTATTGATGATCAGCAATATCATCCGGAATATCAACAGTGCAGCTCAGAGAATGCTATTCCTGGGAAAAACGGAGGACCTGGTTGGCAAAGATTTCAGTAAGCAGTTTCTGATCTCTAACAGGTACCTGCTAAGCGATAGTCAAAGCCCATTTCGGGATGAATCCCATTACCTCTACTATGAAAAAGACGGGATTGAAACAGTCATTTTCAGATCAGAGAAGGTTACCCGTATTGGAGGTGAGGAGTTAAAGCTCATAGCCCTTATCGATGTGTCTCCGTTGGAAAAATCAAGAAAGGTGGAGGTGGCTGCCAACAAGGCAAAATCGGATTTCCTGGCTGCCATGAGCCATGAGATTCGTACGCCCATGAATGGCATCCTGGGCATGGTAAATAGCCTGCTTGAGCAGAAAACCAACAAGGAGATTCAGGGGAAGATTAAAGTAATTAAGCGATCTGCAGATCTGCTTATGACCATTATCAATGATATTCTGGACTTTTCGAAGATCGAGGCCGGTCGAATGATGTTGGAGGAGATTCCTTTTAACCTGGTGGATGAGATGGAACTCGTACGGGAGCTGTTTAATCCCCTCGCCAGGGAGAAAGGGCTTCAGCTGGTAATCGATCTTAAATCTGATGTTCCCAATAACCTGATTGGAGATCCGTTCAGGTTGCGGCAGGTGATTTCCAACCTGGTAAGCAATGCAGTTAAGTTTACCGAGAAGGGTAAAATCGTCATTGGGGCCACATTGATGGAGTCATACAAAAGTCATGTAAATATCCTGTTTACTGTAGAGGATACAGGAATTGGGATACCCCAGGACCGCATTAAAGAGATATTTGGAAGTTATACCCAGGCCAGGGGATCTGTACAGCGGAAGTTTGGTGGCACGGGTCTGGGTACAGCCATAGCCAAACAGTTGGTTGAGCTGATGCATGGGGAGATCTGGGTGGAGAGCCCCTCTACCATCAAACTCAATGACGATTTTCCGGGATCGAAATTCAGCTTTACCATCGATGCTTATTCCAATGAAAAGATTCCCAAAAACTTTGATTTTAGTAAGATTGCCCGACTCAACGACATCAGTACACTGATACTTACCAAAGAGTCGGATCCCTCCAGAAATACCATGGCCCGGATGCTGGAGAATTTTGGCTTGAAAGTGACCACAAAAATTTACCAGGACAGCAGTGTGGATAGCGTGATCCATCACCTGCAGGTAAAAGCCGATCTCTATCACCTCATTGTCCTGGTGGATAAGAATCAGCTGGATGGATTTGCCCTGGCACAGGAGATGCAAAATAAGGAGCTTACCGATCACTATCCAATTGTTCTGGTAAGTTCAAATGACAAAACTGGCAACTATAAGATTTGCAAGAAGCTGGGGATCGACTATTATCTGATTGAACCCTTTGAAACCAAAGAGGTTATTGATACCATAGATGATAATTTCCCGGGCATCGAGGATCGGAAAAGTCTCGAGCCCATGATCAATGCACTACCTACCGAACTCTCTATACTCATTGCTGAGGATAACCTGATCAATCAGAAGGTGGCCCAATCGATATTTAAGAATATCGGGTATGAGATTGACATTGCAAAAAATGGACTGGAGGCGGTGGAAATGATGGACAGGACCACTTATGATGTGGTATTTATGGACCTGCTCATGCCTGAAATGGATGGTTACCAGGCCACCAGCGAGATTCGAAGTGCAGGACATACCCAGCCCATCATTGCCATGTCGGCCGATGAAACCGAAGAGACCAGAACTGCTGCGTTTGAGGCAGGGATGAATGAGTACCTCATGAAACCTGCCAGGGTAGAAAGTATAAAGCAATTGCTGATCAAACTATTTTCAACAAAAATATAAGCACATGCGCTCACACGATTTAGATTACAGGATACTGGGTGACGATATCCAGCTGGTGGAAATTGAGCTGGATCCCCAGGAAACAGTTATTGCCGAAGCAGGTTCGATGATGTATATGGATGACCAGGTACGTTTTCAAACCAAAATGGGAGATGGGTCCGATCCCAATCAAAGCCTCATGGGCAAGCTTATCTCAGCCGGCACCAGGGTCCTTACCGGGGAATCACTGTTTGTGACCCACTTTACCAACCATGCTAGCAGAAAGCAGAAAGTGGCTTTTGCCGCACCTTATCCGGGAAAGATTGTTCCCATAGAGCTGGGAATTCTGGGTGGTTCTTTAATAGTTCAGAAGGATGGTTTTCTGTGCGCTGCCAAGGGTACCAAGATCTCAATTACCCTAAACCGCCGGATAGGCAGTGGTCTGGTAGGAGGTGAAGGTTTTATACTTCAGAAGCTCGAAGGAGACGGGAAGGCCTTTATGCATGCCGGAGGAACGGTTATTGAGCGAAGGTTGAATAACGAATCATTAAAGATTGATACAGGTTGTGTGGTAGGCTATACGCCGGGTATCGATTTTAATATTGAAACCTCGGGAAATCTTCGATCCATGGTTTTTGGCGGTGAAGGAATTTTTCTGGCCACCCTTCGGGGAACGGGTACCGTATGGTTACAATCCATGCCCATCAGAAAACTGATCCAGGCCATTTCTCCCTATGGTAAAAATGTAAGAAAAGAGAGCCAGTCCATTTTGGGTAATTTTCTCGACCGATAAGAGACTAATTGGAGCATCATGGCCGACTTGGTTCAAATTGAACAATTCCTGGAGCTGTCGGCTTCCTTTCCTGTGATTGACGTGCGGGCCCCCGTTGAATACCTCCAGGGGCATATCCCCGGCGCCATAAATATTCCGCTCTTTGATGATCAGGAAAGAAAGGAAGTAGGCACTGCCTATAAGCAGATCAATAAGGAAGCAGCCATGCATCTTGGATTGGGTTTTGCCGGAAAGAAGCTGGTAAAATTGGCCAAGGAAGGCGAAAAGAATACTGGCAGAAAGAAAACCCTGCTGGTGCACTGCTGGCGGGGCGGTATGCGAAGTAAAAGCATGGTTTGGCTCTTCGAAACCATGGGTATTACTTGTTATCTGCTTGAAGGAGGTTATAAATCCTATCGTCGCTATCTGCACGAATTTCTGGAGCGACCCATGAAGTTAAATGTGGTGGGTGGCAGAACCGGCAGCGGTAAAACCGATCTCTTACATCAATTGAAGAAATGGGGTGAGCAGGTGGTAGACCTGGAGGGTTTGGCCAAGCATAAGGGATCTGCATTTGGTGCCCTCGGAGAGGACCAGCAGCCTACCACAGAACAGTTTGAAAACATGCTGTTTCAGAGTTTTTCCATTTTGGACCTGGACCGCATCATATGGATTGAAGATGAAAGCAGAAACATCGGTAAGTGTGTAATTCCAGGAGAACTCTATGCACAGATGCGCGCTTGTAAAATCATTTTTCTCGATATACCCAGAGAGATGCGTGCTTTGCATTTGGTGGTAGATTATGCTTCTTATGATGCGCTTGCCTTAAAATCATGCATTTCAAAGATAGAGAAGAAGCTGGGGGGCGACAGAACGCGGGCGGCATTGGAATCCATTGACCAGAAAGATTTTTACAACACAGCCATGATTACCCTTCATTATTATGATAAGGCCTATATGCATTCTCTGGAGAAGAATCATGACAGGTATCACTCGATCGCTTCAGAGGTGGTGGATTCAACAATAAATGCAGAATTGGTGTTAAAGTACTTTGGAGAGGGGACATAATATGAAGAAAAGAGAAGATATTGAATTGCTGTCGCCGGCAGGAAGTTTTGAATCACTGAGTGCTGCTGCCCAGGGTGGTGCAGATGCCATCTACTTTGGTATTGAGCAATTAAATATGCGTGCTCGTTCGTCGGCTAATTTTACAACGGAAGACCTCCCGGAGATTGTAGCCCGGGCCCGGGATTTTCAAATGAAAAGTTATCTGACAGTCAATACATTGGTTTACAACCACGAGTTGATACAGATGCGGAAGGTGATTGACAAAGCAGTTGCCCATGGAGTTTCTGCCATCATTGCCTCAGACCAGTCGGTTCTGCAGTATTGTAACAGTGTAGGTGCCCCGGTTCATCTCTCCACACAATTGAATATCAGCAATATTGAAACCTTAAAGTTTTATGCAAAATTTGCAGATGTGGCTGTTCTTGCCAGGGAACTTGATTTAGAACAGGTGAAAGAAATCGCGGAAGGCATTGCACTTGAAGAGATCAGGGGCCTTTCGGGCAACCCATTTAAAATTGAGATGTTTGTGCATGGGGCACTTTGCATGGCTGTTTCAGGAAAGTGTTACCTGAGTCTGCATGAACATAACCATTCAGCCAACCGGGGTGATTGTTTCCAGGTTTGTCGACGCGGCTACAGAGTAACAGATAAGGACCGGGAAGTGGAACTGGATATCGACAATGAATACATCATGTCGCCCAAAGATCTGAAAACCATTCATTTTCTAAATAAGCTGCTGGATGCGGGTGTTTCCATTTTGAAAATCGAAGGCCGGGCCCGCTCTGCCGAGTATGTAAAGACAGTTACCTCCTGTTACAATGAAGCCATTTATGCTTATGTGGATGGTACTTTTGATGCCCATAAGATTGAGGAATGGGACGCCCGGCTGGCCACCGTTTTTAACCGGGGATTCTGGGACGGTTACTACCTGGGACAGCGTTTGGGGGAGTGGAGTTTTATGTATGGCTCGGAGGCCACACTTCGTAAAGTTTATGTGGGGAAAGGAAGTAACTATTTCAGTCGCATTGGTGTGGCTGAACTGGCTATCGAATCCGGAGAGCTGGAGGTAGGAGATCAGATCTTGATTATTGGCCCAACTACGGGAGTGATTGAAACCACAGTCGAGGAGCTGAGGGTGAATGAAGTGAACTGCAAGCTGGCCCGAAAAGGCGAACGATGTTCTTTGCCGGTGGCTGAGGAGGTTCGTCGCTCTGATAAGGTATATAAGCTGGTACCCAGGTAGGGATCTATCGCTTCAGTTGGATGCGAATAATGGTAGAGTCGTGGGGGTCTGATGAGAGCACAAAAACTTTTCCATGATGGTATGATTCTATGATTCTCTTGGAAAGCGAGAGCCCCAATCCCCAGCCTCTTTTTTTTGTGGTATAGCCAGGTTTGAATATGGTTTTAAACCTTGATTTAGCAATTCCCTTTCCAGAGTCCTCCACATCAATGATCACTCCGGTTTCTGTTTCAACTGCATGAAGAATTACACGTCCACTCCCTTCAATGGCATCTGTTGCGTTTTTGCAAAGGTTCTCAATCACCCACTCAAACAGGGTTTCATTTAAGCTTACCAGGATGGGATTCTCCGGAATATCCAGGAGGTACTCTACACTTTTTGGTCCCCTGATACGCATGTAATCCAGGCTATCTGACAGAATGCTGCTGAGATTTGATTCTTTCAGGGTGGGCTTGGATCCGATTTTTGAAAAACGATCGGTTATTTTTTCAAGCCGGGTGGTATCTTTTTGCATTTCTTCCACCATGGTCTGATCGACCTTCGATTGCTTGAGTAACTCCATCCATCCCATGAGTGAGGAGATGGGTGTACCAAGTTGGTGCGCTGTCTCTTTCGACATCCCGGTCCATACCTCATTCTGTTCTGCTTTTCTGGAAACACTGAAAGCCACATAGGAGACCAGGATAAAGAGGAAGATTACTCCCAACTGCACGTATGGGAAAAAGATGAGTTTTCGAAGCAGTATGGAATCCCGATAATAGAGCAACTGGTATTCATCAGGTCCCAGATTGATCACCAGGGAATCATTCTCTTCACTGGCATGTGCCAGTTGACGCTGCAGATACTTTTCATCTTCAATTTTTAGAGAATCCAGGTTTCTGTGGATCAGAATATTCTTATCCGAGTCGGTGAGAATTACGGGTATATAGGTATTGCTTTCAATGACAGAAAACGGGAAGGCCATATCTGTTTCAAAATCGGCCCCATCGATGATGCGGATCGCCTCGGCCCAGAGTTCCATCTTCTGTCGCTCGGTGGCCTCAATGTCTCGTACCAGCCTGCTGGTATAGAGCAACGATCCCACCCCAATGAGGATTGCTGCCATAAAAAGTATCCTTTTCCAGCGTTGTTTTTTTCTGTAAATGTCCAATTTATCGTGGATTAAACGGGCTTACTCATCAATAACGAACTTTGTGGCCGGTTTATTCTCGGCTGTATCTTTTTTCAATGGCTTCTTCCACCACCGCTTTTTTTCCTTCTCATTTTGAGGCGTTGCCAGGCTGTCGGGATCTTCACTGAAATCAAATTTAAAAATTTCCTCGCTTTCTTTCTCCTCTTTTTCTTCATTCACCTCTTTATCCTTCTTAAAAAGCCCCAGCTCATCGTTTAAAATCTGTTTCAATTCGCTCTTCTCTTCTTTCAGATCCTGGCGGATCTTCTGAGCTGTCTTTTCCCGATCCATCTCTACGATGGCCTCAGAGCCAATCTTATAAACCTTCAGGAAAATAGTCCGGGTGTCAGATTCATCTGTAGCCACCTGGAATTCCTGTCTTTTGGCTTTCCGGGTCTTGTTATAAAGGATATCGGAAAGTTTTAATTTGAGTCTGTAATCATAGGTATTGTCAAAGTTATGGGTTCCCGAAGCAGAGAGGTCAAGGGCATTGGACTGTATGTCCATGGCTGGAATAATTACCTTTTGATCTTTAATGAGTATGGTGTTATTTAGTGCCTTGAATTTGATGTTCCGAAGCTCTTCTACCTCCACAAATCTGGACAAAGCCATAATGGGCTCGAATTCATTTAACTCCCCCCTGAGAATGGTCAGGTTGTTTTCACTGAGGATGGACTGGGGCCTGATGGCCAGGGTGGTGTCAAATTCGGCAGAGAATGCGGAGGTCCCGGAGACAGTACCTTTAAGGTGTTCGCTGGTAACTTGCTTTTGTCCGAAATTATTAAGGGCAAAAAACAGCTGCTGAATATCAAGGCTGTTTAATGTGGTATTGGCAGTGGCTGTGAGGGTTCCCTGCTTATCCTGGACCAATCCAAATACTCCCTTCAGAGAGCCCTCCATGGTTTTCATGGAGAGGGAATCGATGAAAAAGGAGGGGGTCGCATACGTGGCAATTCCACGTACATCAGTAGCCTTAAACTTATTCTTTAGAAAATCATTGATCCTGAATGTCAATCTGAAATCAAGGTTCTCCGGCAGGTAAAAGGACCTTTCGGCCCTCTTCTTTTTTCTGGAAAAATGATCCAGAATCTCTTGCAGATCCATGTGCCTAGATTGCAGTGAAGCTGAAGCGACCAGGGTTTTGTCCTCGCCCAGTAAAAACGAAAGGAGATTTAAACCTGAACCTGCCATGTCAAAATCGGTTTTCCCAAAGCTTCCGGAAATGGTGGGTTCCCAAAAATCGTTATCAATGGAAATGGAGCCATTCAGATTTGAAAACGGAAGGTCGCCCTTTCGAATGGTTACTTCCGACTGGTGGATGGCCATATTACCCGACAGATCCAATGCAGTAAATTTTTCTCCTTTGGGCTTTAGCCTGTCGTAAGAGCCAGTGACCTTTAGATCGGTATCAAAGGTGCCGGAGATGCGGTGCACAGGGATGTTGTTGTACCAATCTATCCACTGCTCCGGATGGATCTCCCCTTTTAGGTCAAAGGAGAAATCGGGATCATAGAAGTTGTGAATGCGTCCCCGCCCACTGATGTGATCCTCCCCGACCAAGGCACTGAGTGATTCAATATTCAGAGAGGTGGTCACCGGGTTAAATTCCCCTCCGTTAGAATAGGAACCGCTCAGGTTCAGATTCTTTACCGAAAATGGAAATCTGTCCCATTTCAGGTTTGCATTGCTGGTTTGAAAGTCGGCGTCTACCCTGGGTGTGAGTGTTGAATTGACCATTCCTGTCACCCTGGTGTACAATTGCATGATGCCGTTTCCATGAATCTCCTGTAGCGGGTTGCTCATTTCGCTGGGTAGAAGGTCCAGCACCTCATAAATCTCCAGATTCCTGGCATCGGCATACAGATCCAACTCAACTCCCTTCCCAGGATGTACCTGGATCCGACCATCCATATCTGCTATGATCCGGTCTATCCTGAGCTGTCCGCTTCTAATGGTAAAGAGTGAATCCTGTACATTCAGATTCAGTTTTGCTTCAATATTTCTGTCAGAGGCATAACGAATACCTTTATTGGAGATCTCCTTTACGAATCCTGTGAGATTGCCCTTTATCTGTGTGTTGCTTTTTGATAACCTGCCATTAAGATCCAGCCGGTGCAAGGTGCTTTCAGACCTGATTTGTTTCACCTGGTTATTTATCAGGATCTGAAAATTATCTATCCTCAGGTTTGACAGGTTCAGAAACTGGTCCTTACGGGTTTTCTTACTTTCGTTGGGGACCATGACGTAGTTTCCGTTTCCAGACTGATCTGTATATAGGTGAAATACCCCGTTTTTCAGCTCCAACATTCTCACATCAAATTTTTTTCGAACCAGGCCAAACATACTGAAACTCATGCTCAGAGTTTCTGCTGTAAGAAGGGTATCGGCACCCTGGCCATCAAAATAGCGTGAATCGAAATTATGGCTCGACCATATGGTAATGCCCTCAAGGAGTATGGAGGTATTGGGAAATTTATAAAAGACCTTGACCGATACTTCCTCCACATCAATGGTGCTGTCGAGCCGGTAGTTCACCTGTTCCACTACAAAATCCTGTAGTTCGTCTCCATAAAACTTCACCAGCACCACTCCTCCTATGGCCAGAAGAAGTAAACTGATCACCATAAAGGCAGACAGGTATTCAAATATGATCCTTGCCTTCCCTTTCATTTGCTGTAAAATTTGATTTATGATGTTTTTAGGAATTCACAATAATCATGCGAAGAATCAAGTTCTTTGGGAGCTTCGTTGTATCGGAACAATCTGACAGTGCGCTCTCCGATGAGTTTCATCTTATCATTTTCCACTAAAAACATACAGCCCTCCCTCAAACCAAGCACAGTATCCTTTTGATTGGCTGCAAGATACTCCATAATTCGATCTTCACGAGTCTCTCCGGCATGTCCGGGAGGATTCACGTCGGTATAGTGGGGGTTGATCTGGAAGGGAACCAGGTTGAAGGCATTAAAACTTTCAGGTTCAAGGATGGGCATGTCGTTGGTGGTTCGAATGGTCGGGCAGCACACATTGCTGCCGGCGCTCCAGCCCACAAAAGGGACTCCATTAAGCACCTTTTTTCTGATGGGTTCAATCAGCCTGTTTTCCTGGATCATTTTTATAAGCTGGAAAGTATTTCCTCCTCCCACTACAATGGCCTCAGCCTGATTTACCGCAGCCACCGGATCTTTTGCATGGTGGATTGAACTTACCCTGTGGCCCACTTCAGCAAACCGCTCTTTCACACGAGCTTCATAATCATCAAAGCTGATGGTTACCCCCGCATAAGGAATAAACAGGCAGCTTATGGGCTTTTTACCCAGGAAATCACGTATTTGATATTTGGGATAATCCAGGTAGGGTTCACCTGCGTTGGTAGAATTACTGATTAGAAGCAGTCTCATTCGATGTCCATTGATTATTCCGCAAAGTTAATATTTTAATGCATCAAGAAGACCAAAAAAAAACCGGCCATTCTGGGATTAACCCATGAACAGCCGGTCCCACGGTAGTGGAGTAATCTTAGAATGCGAAGAAAAGTCCGATGTGGAATGGGTAGAGCACTGGCCCCAGGTCCTTCTTGAAAAGAGATGTGGGATAGTAGGTAGCATAGAGATGCATAAATCCGTAACCAGCCCTGGCAGTAAATCCGTAGCGCACGGGATAGAGGTTGTAATCTCCTTTGGCCACCTCTTTGGATTTTGATCCGGCTTCTACATATTTCATTTTGGTTCTTGAACAGAGTTTTAGTCCTCCTATTACACCCGTGGAAAGATTCACCCTCTTTCTCCCCGCAGGAATTTGAAACTCAATCAGAAGGGGTACGGTGAGGTACCACATGGTCATTTTAGATTTGGTGATGTTCCCGGCATAGTCGGGCACATATTCTCCAATCGCACCGGTAATGGGATCCTTTCTAATGCTGTTCTGACCATTAAAATTGTAGTTGATAAACTCAAAGCCCATTCCCGATACCAGTCCGATCTTGTCGGTACCCAGACCAACTCCAACATCTATAAAATTTATTCCTAAATTATAGGATCGGCCTGTGTTCAGGTCCATATAGGAATCTTCGGGGGGAAGGGTCAGGCTGTTATCGGGAGTCAGAAAACCACTAAATCCGAGCTCTATACCTGCATAATGAGGTCTGAACTTTTTCTTCTTTGTCTTATGCTTGCTGGAGCTTGGAAAATCATCCATATCCAGGATTTTAACCTCTGTTCCGTCTGGCCCCTCCACAATGCTTACCCCTCGCTTGCCCAGCTTGACTTTGACCGTATCTCCGCTTTCTTCCACGATCACGACTTCATTCTGCCCCACAGTTACCCTGGTGGTCTCCGGGGTTTCAATCACCTCTACCCGGTTAATTACATTCACGGTATCTCCTTTCGGTGCTTTTGCTACTTCAGGTGTTTCCGCTACTTCTGGTGTTTCAGGTACCTCAGATACTTCAGGCACAGCCGGAACCTCAGGTGCTCTGGGAATTGTATCCCCTTCCTGTGCAAATAGCTGCAAATAGAACACACAGGCTATCAATAGTGTAAAATAACGCTTCATCTTGTTTGGTTTTTGTTGATTTGAAAGTAGGACGGAATGATGCCCCAAAAGTTACAGGGGGTGGTCAGAATTTTAATCCGATTACCACCACATCATCGATCTGTTCAAGATCTCCTTTCCATTGTTCAAACTCCCTGTCCAGTATAATTCCCTGTTCATGCATCTTCTTGCCTGAGTTTGAAACCAGCAACTCCTTAAATGGCCGGTATTTAAGCTTCTTTTTCTTAGGACCCCCAAACTGATCGGCATATCCATCGGAAAAAATATAGATTTGATCACCTGGCAAAAGTCTTATTTCCAAGCTATTGAAAGGATGCATGATGTCGTGAATGGAAACGGGCATCTTATCTGTTTTGTATTCGATCAGTTCACCGTCCCGGATCAGATAGAGCGGATTATTGGCCCCTGCAAACTGGAGCAGGTTTTCCTGTCGGTCGATCTTGCAAACCACCATATCCATTCCGTCTCTTGCTGCATCCGGATCGCCTCTCTGATGTAAATTCTTTATGATCTGCCGCCGCAGATCGTTAAGCATGGCGTCGGCATCAATGGCAGGATTTTTAGAAACAATCTCGTTCATCAAAGCCATGCCCAACATGCTCATAAAAGCTCCCGGTACGCCATGACCCGTGCAGTCTGCGGCAGCCACATAATAATGACTCTCATGTTCACTGAACCAGTAGTAATCCCCACTTACCACATCCCTGGGTTTGAACAGAACGAAGTGTTCGGGAAGCATTGTTTTGAGTGTCCTGGCTGAGGGCAATAGAGAATTCTGTATGGTCTGGGCATAGGTAATGCTATCCATGATTGACTTTTGCTGAAGTGCAATCTGGTCGCGTTGGGATTGTGCAAAATCGCGCTGCGCTTCAATTTCTGTATTGGCCACTTCCAATTCATGGGTTCGCTCCCTGACCTGTTGCTCCAGCCTTCTCTTTTGTGCTTTAATGGTTCGTAACCGAATAATGTAAAAGAGATAAGTAAAAACAAGGAAGAGAACCGCAATTATAATTCTGAAAATCCAGGTGTTATACCAGGCCTTTTTAATGGCAAATTCAAATTTTACCGCATAGCCCCAGATGTTATTTTTCCCCTTGGCTTTATAGATAAACTCATATTTTCCCGGAGGCAGGTTGTTATAATCGGCCCTGTAATCGATGCCTCTATGGTAGGAAGAGTATTTATTCCCTGTACCCCTCAGGTAGTATTCATATTCCACAGAAGCTTCATCGGAGAAAGAGAGTGCACTGATCTCAAACACAAAATTATTTTCATTGTGAGAGAAGGTATGGTTGTTCTCCACTTTGATGCGATCCCCGTTCATGAACATTTTTTCGATGTAGCATACAGGGGCATAATTAAGTGTTGATTTGGCCCTGATGTTAAAGTTGGAGATTCCGTGATAGGTGCCTATCCACAACAAATCATTTTGATCCAGAAAGAGTCCTCCGGGTGTAATTTCGTCGCCGCTTAATCCATCTTTGGTATTGATGGAAAACTCTAAATCCTTGCTGTTCGTATTAAAATAACTAAATCCCTTGTTGGTCCCCAGCCACAGGAAATTTCTGTTCTTTGCCGGGAGGATGGACTTGACCGCCATCTCCCGGCCCAAACCTGAGAGTTCCATCCGGTCAAAACGGCCGTTCTCAACCAAACCGACACCGCAATCGGTCCCTACCCATACATTGTCTCCTTCCTTGTGAAGTGACCAGATGCTGCAACCGGTCTCCTGAAGGAGCTCAAATTCAGTTCCGTTAAATGCCACAAAACCCGCACTGTTTCCTCCGATGATCTGTCCATCCAGTTCAATTAATTGAAATATGTTAGCCGTATATCTGTTCTTAAGTTGAACCGGCTTTGAATTAAAGTCGGGAAAATAGTAGATCACCCCATTGATGCCTGTGAGCAGAAAGATTTCGCCTTTCGAAGTCACATGAATATTTTCAAAACTATGTGCGATCTGGTTAAAGGGGGCATGCCTTACAATCTGCAGCGTAATGCTGCTCACTTCGTAAAGGCCTTCATTGTTGGCAAGTAAAATATTTTTATTGGGTAGCAGTGTTCCTGTAAACTTGGTATTTCCGGAACCAGTCTGAGGAGTGAAATTTACAAGCTGATCATTTTGAAAATAGAAAACCCCATTGTCGGATGCTATCCACATACGATCCAGATTGTCCTGGAAAACGGCATAGATATAGCTGTCGATGGTTCCGGGAAAAAAATTTCGCAGGCCTTTTCGGTTGGTGAGCCGTTGCAATCCTCCTGAAAAACCGATCCATAGGTTATCCTCCTGGTCCACGAGGAAGGAGAGGATTTTGTTATTTTTGATCCCGATCTCCTGTTTGTATACAATGGGCTCCTGGTCGGTAGAAAGTATCTGCATGATCCTGGAATCTGTGACCAGCCATACGGATCCGAACTTATTGGTGGTGATATCTGAGATAATATTCACGGGAAACTGAAGGCGTTCATTCAGATTCTTGAAGTTAGTCTTTTGCCGCAGGCTGAGCAGGTCGGGTAAATAGGCAATGTTAAGCCCATCCCGGGTAGAGATCCAGATGCTGTCATTGGCATCGATAAAGAGGGAATAGCTATCGGTGCTGCTTAGCTGAATTACCTGCTTCTCAAAGTGATTATACATGTAAACACCCTTTTGGGTTGCCATAAGCAGGTTGCCAGATCCGGGTATCTCCGTGATGCTGTATACCATCTCGGGCAAGATTGGAAACTCGGCATTAATAAACCTGATCTTTCCCAAAGGCTCCTCCATGTATACTCCATTGTCACCTACAAACCACCGGTTATTTTTCGAATCTATAAAAATAGTGTTGAAGGATACGCCTTCAAGCAGGGTGGCCCGGGTTGAGTCGCTCCAAAACTTTGCAATGCCACTGGTGGTAGCGAAATACATGATGCCACTGGAGTCTTGCTGGATATCCCTCACCGAGTTTCCCGGCAATCCGTTTTCATGATTAATGACCACCATTTCCCTGCCATTGTAACGGACTGCTCCAGAGTTGGTGCCGAACCACAGGTAGCCTTTTTTATCCTGGAAAATAGAGAAAATATCTTCCTGGGGAAGCCCGTTATCAGCCCCGTAATTTACGTAGGGTAGCTGACCTGTTTGGAAGCTCTCATAGTAGCTGTGTATAAATGCCTCCGGAGCCTGAAGGGTATTTCCACTCAGCGCTTTCAGAAGAGAACCGATGAGACCCTGTTGCTGGGATCGGGAAATGAACTGTTCAAGTTCATTTTGAAGTGCAGGCTGGTCGCTTCGAAGTGCCCAGCTCACATCCAGGCTACCCAGCTCCAGTTTAGCTTCCAGTTCGGGGTAGGCCGATAGCTCGGAGAATGCATTGTATAATATGGTATAATCGGCTTTTCCGGAGATCACATCGGGGATAAAGTTGTTCACCTTTTCATAGTAATAATTGGATATGCCGTGTTCGTTTAATTTATCCTCATATACCGTTTCCACTCCGGTAACCCCTTTGAATTTCTGAAGGTCATCAACGGTTTTTATTTCTAGATCCTTTTTCGCAACAACTGTATAGGCCGATGGGTAGACGGGGATCATATTCACCTTATTTGACCTCCAGTCAAGGGGAGCAATGGTCTCGCAGGCCAGATCAAAATAGTTGAACCATTCGGGTGTATATGAGGAGTCCCTGTAAACGAGGCCATCTTTGGCTTCCCAATATTTGGCAAAATAAGGGGTGACAACAAATTCAAGGGTGACTCCAAGGTAATCTGCAAATTCCTCTGCCAGGGCATGCATAAACTGTTTCTGGCCATTTTCATGATAGACGAAATTGCGATCTCTCAGAGCAACCACCAGTTTTTTTGATTTGAGAATTTCATCCAGGTCGCGATGGTAGCGGTCCAGTCTGAGGTTTTTATTGAGGCGATCCAGGTAGGAGGTGTAGGTGATCCCAAAGCGGCGAAAGAAAATTTCATCAAGTACCCCATTGCTGGCAATGGTTTCAAAGAAATTTTCAACCTCCTGTATGATTGGATTGTTCTTATCCACTGCCCAGGCCGATTTGTTCACGTCACTAATGGGAAATGTGATTTTGTATTTTTGACCACTAATTGCATTGAAATTGAGGGCTTCGTCTGCATCAAGTACAATTCCGTACACTTCCTTTTCCTCAAGCATTCGTTTTGAGGCGTCGGTACCTGTTGTGGGCACCAGTTCGATGCCTCCGCCTATGGATCTGTTGATCTCATTTAGGTTCTGCTCAAAGGTGGTGGGCGCCATAAAGGCAATCCTTTTTCCAGAAAGATCCTCATATCCATCCGGGCTCTCCTCATTTTTATTGATTATCAGAAGAGCAGCAGATTGCAATGTTTCGGCAAACCCATATAATCTCTTGCGCCACTCCATCACGGTGAAGGTGGAACAGATGATATCGGCCTTTTTCAGGGCATCCGGAGTAAATACCAGATCAGAATTGGTCTCCAGGTCGGGGGGGATTGTCCCATTCTTCATAAATGCTTCGTCCCATTCGATCTCCACCGCGATTAACTCCACATTGAGGTATCTGGAAAATTCCAGGGCCAGGTCGTAGTTGATGTTTTTAAGGTCTGTGGAGGTAAAGGCAATGTAAATCTTACCACTTCTTTTGATCTCTTCAATGGACCTGCCCCAGCCAGCAGCCGCCAGGAAAAGGAACAGCAAAGAGAGGAAGCGGAACTTTCTGATCATAGGGTTTACTTTTCAAAAAACTCCTTTAAACCACCAAAATAGTAGGTATCCCACCCATAGATCATGTCCTCATAGGCTTCATCCGGAATATTGATGTGATGAAGTTCAATCTTGGTGTATAGCCTGTCTCCTCTGAGGGTGATGCTTACTACCGACTTTTCTTCCTGGTCACCAAAATACCACTCCTGCACTATTTTGCTGTCTTTTATAAATTCCAGGTTCTTGCCCTCGATGTCCCCATCGAACAGAGAAAATTCGGTGCCTGGTTTCTCCTCCATTTTTGCTTCACCTCCGGTCCAGAGTGTGATTGAAAATGGATTGATCAGGGCGGCATAGATCTCGTCCGGAGTACCTTTTATCCGATAGTATTTGCGGAATTCCTTCATGTTTTTTGAGTTATAACCAAATTTAAAGCTTTTTATGGAAATACCCCATTGCGCAACCTTTTCTTGACCGATCACATCCTTTAGATGATCATCTTCATGTTTTCATTATATTGTAATTTCAGCCTCAAGCTATGAAAAATCGAGTCAAGATTGTTCCGGTGGTTTTACTTCTTCTGATTGGTTATGCGGCACTTCATGCACAACAAAATTTCTCTCCTGACGCCTATATGATGTTCCTGGAGACACACCAGGACTATACAGCTTCTCAACTGTTGTCAGACCATCCACCCAAGACTACCTATTACTCAGAAAGGCAATATCCTGCCAATTTATCGGAGCTTCCATGGTACGATATGCTTGACAGGCGGTTTGGGTTTACTGAAGATGAACAGGAGTTTCTGAAGCAAAACTATTTTATGGTATCGGAACGACTGGCTTCCCCTGACTGGGCCAGTGCTTTTATCGATATTTATAGCAATGACCTTCCCCTGTTCCTGAGTACAGATTTTATCCTGAGCACCCTGCATAATTCCTACGATGCCATTTTGCAGACCGTAGAATGGGAATTCCTTGAACCGAATCTCAAGGAGTTGCTTCACGCCATGTATGAGCAATTTCCCATGATGGCAACTGGCTATTCAGATGATGGGCGTTTTGTGGAGGTGCTGAGTGATGTGGATCTCTATGTTTCTGTGGCTCTTTCATTGGCGGAAGGGGAGGATTATCCCCCTCAATTCGGGACTCTGGTTAAATTTCAAGAAGTAATGAGTGCTGTTGAAGCCGAGCAGATGACAACAATGACCCTCTTTACAGAGCGTAAAAACCGAAAGATTGATTTCAGCCAGTTTGCCCCCAGGGGACATTATAATAAGGAGATATATACACGTGATGGAATGATTACCCTTGAGAACTATTTCAAAGCCATGATGTGGTTGGGAAGGATCGATTTTTTAATGACAGCTCCTCCGGAGAATCCCTGGGAACTCAATTGGACAGCCAATGAGCTTAGAAGAATGCAACTGGGCGCACTGCTGACCAATGAATTACTTTTTAGCTGCGGGAAAGTGGAGAATCTCACCAAACATGAGGAGATCATCTCCTTTATGGTGGGCCCTGATGACAACCTGACACCCACGGAGCTAAAAGACCTGAGTGATCAAATTCTTTCGGGTGCTAAAGACCTTTATGACGAAAACTCTTTTCTTGGGTTTATGGAGGGACTAAATGCCTCCGATGACTTTGGACAGAAGATCATGTCCAACTTTTTTTATGTGGATCCCCATTCGGCCGATCCCGGAAACCTGCCGGTCTCCTATAAATTATTGGGACAGAAATTTTTGGTGGACTCTTATGTGTTCAGTGAGGTGGTGTATGACCGGATAATTTTTGAAGGAAAAAAGATTTGGAGACCCTTGCCCGATCCGCTGGATGCCATGGCTGCATTGGGCAATGAAGATGCTTTAGCCCTCCTTGCGGGAGAGTTGGAGGAGTATAAATATGCCGGGAAAATGGCGGGTCTCAAATACCTGATTGAAGCCTATGATGAAAAATTCTGGCAGCAATCTCTATACAATTCCTGGTTGGGTGCCATCCGGAGCCTGAATCCCCCGGCCTCTTCAAACGGATTGCCCTATTTCATGCAAACTGTTGCCTGGCATCAGGAAAAGTTAAATACCCAGTTAACCTCCTGGGCCCAGTTGAGGCATGACAATCTCCTCTATGGAAAACAATCCTATACGGGGGGAACGGGTTGCTCCTATCCCTTAACTTATGTGGAACCCTATGCGGAACTTTATGGCAATCTGAAATCTTTTGCAACTCTGGCATCCGATTTTTTTAGGGAAATCTTAAGCGGAGAAATGGTGGAAAGCAGAGATCGGATTGTCGAATACTATACCCGTTATGGAGAGATCATGGGAAAATTGGAGCTTATTTCAACCAAAGAGCTGGAAGGGACCAAGCTTAATGAAGAAGATGTAAGCTTTTTGAAAACCATGATCAGTGATGTGATGGCTTCCGGGCCTGGCATCACAGGTTGGTACAACTCACTATTCTTCGATGTGCAGAAGGGATTGAATGCGGATTTTACAGTGGCTGATGTACACACCCAACCCACCGATTTCGCTGGAGCTGTTGTGGGAAATGTTTTGCATGTGGGAAATGGAAATATCAACTTGGGGGTATTTCTGACTGATAGCCCATGTAACCCGGGGCAACACATGGCTTTTGTCGGGCCAGTATCCTCATTTCACCAGGAGATTACCTCTAATTTTAAGCGACTAAACGATCAGGAATGGGAAGCGAATTTCAGGATGGGTGCCGGAAGCGCTCCCCAGAGGCCCGATTGGGTATCTGCCTATCTTCTGAATGGAGAAGGAGAGGTTTTTTCGGAAGGGCGTTCACTTGAGGGTTTGGTCTATACCGGGACCTCAATCAACCCTCCGAACACAGACCAGGCCCTGGATTACCTTCTTCTCTTCCCCAATCCAGCTTCGGAGGAAGCCCATTTGCGGTTTGTGTTGAATAAAAGGACCGATTTTGGGCTGACAATTTATGATGCATCCGGGAGGATACTCTATGTGGGCGAGGAACAGATTCTTGCTCCTGCTGAGCAAAACATTGTATTGCCGGTACAGGAGTTTGAACCGGGCATCTACCTGGTGCATGTCCGCATCGGACAGACATACATGATCAAGGAACTATTGGTGCAGTGATCTTGCTAATCTACAGGCTTATAGACTTCAGAGATCTCAATTTTTACGATCCGGTATCCTTTCCAGACTTCAATGGCAGCAAAAACAATGCCCACAAAAACTGCAAACATACCCGCATAGAAGAAAGCCACAATCAACCAGTCAAATCCAGGAGTTCTTGAGGTAATGGTTACACCGATCAGGACCGAGCTGACTATAAAGAGGGCTACTGCCAGGGAATAGCTGAACACCGCATTTCGAACCAGGGATATACGTTCAATCAGGTGGCTGATTTGCAGCTCAATGTTACTTAAACGGTTGCTGTCAATCTCATCAATTTTCTCCTGGTGAAAGATCTTTCGTTTTTCTTCGTTGAGCAACCTGATCCTGTTTACCACCAGGCTGTACTTATTGTTCATTCCAAGGAGCAACAAACCACAGGCAGAGATCATCAGTCCGGGTGCCAGCATTCCCTGAATAAGCTGTACAATGGGCGTTTCCATACGGTTCGAATTAATCTGTACAAATGAACCTATTTAATATGAAATTACCAAGATGAGCAGGGAAGGCTGGGATGGTTGTCCGGCATTAGGGATAACTACTGCTGGTCGAGGAAAAAGAGCTCTTCCTTCAGGGCGATGATCCGTTCCTCTACAATGACCCTGATGGAGATAGCCTGGGAATTTCTTTCATTTTTCTCCGGTAACCTGTCTACGTGGTCAACGTATCGTTGATAGTCAACCAGGGCCTCTTCCGACAGGTGCATGCTATTGTCCAGTATGGAGGCCATAAAATAGAGAGCCATCAGGTTGCTACTATCGGCCTCGAAGGCTTTATTGTAGAGGGCATAGGCCTCTTCGTATTCCGATTCCAGTCGTTTGATATTTCCCTGCTCTGAATAGATACGGGAAACCACAATCGAATCGGGATTCATCAGTGCCAGCGATTTATTCAGGTGATCCATGGCCTCCTTTTTCTGGGTGGTTGTGGCCATGCTGGCCCCCAGGAAAAAGTATACCTCTGCATCCATGCTATCCTTTTTTGCTGCAATTTGCAAGGATTCGATAGATGCCTGGAAGTCTGTAGTCAGATATTGGCTAATGCCTTTAAACTTAAATGTAAAGGCAGTTGAATCTCCAAAAATGTTGGCATACTCAAATTGGGGAACCGCATTATGTGGCTCACCTATTTTATAGAAAGCATATCCATAAAGTTTTCGGAATTTGATGTTGGTGGAATCGATTTCCAGCATATGCTCGCAGATGGGGATGGCATCCCATGCTTTTTTGGCCTGGATCAGCAAGTTTCCAAGGGCATATGCAGCCTTCTGGTTATTGGGATAGTGCCGATATGCCCGTTCGTAATAGATAATCGCTCCGCTGTTGTTGTGCCTGTTCAGAATTTCGCCCATCATCATCAGGCTGCTCAGGTTTAGTGAGTCGATAAGCAGTACCATTTCAAGTGCCTGAATGGCCTGATTGTAATGTTGCCTGAAAGAGGCAATATCAGCCATTTTCAGCCAGGATGAAACATCAGTGCTATCGGCCTCCACCAATTTCAGATAGCTGTTCCATGCTTTTACATAATAGCCTGCGTCATAATACTGACCAGCCAGCATTCGTGGAATACCTGGTCTGTCCTGAAAAAGTTCACGGGCTTGTTCCAGGGTGTTTATGGCCTCTGCAGTCTGCCCCAACTGTATTTCTGACAGGGCCTTCAGGTAATGTGTATTGTATGCGGTATCACCCTGAGAAATTGCCCCGGAACTCTCTTCAATAACCCTGGTGTAGTTGCCTGAGTAATACAGATCCAGGATGTTTTCCTGGGCAAACAGGGCAAAGGAGGAGAGCAGAAAAAAAATTCCGATAAGGATAAAGATCTTGCAATGCTTCATGGGAAAGTAAATAGTGACCGCCAGAATTTTCTCAAGCGGTCACTAAAGTTATTAAATCTACTGCAAAGTGAATGTAACAGGGAATGTATACATGACACTCACTGGTTTTCCCCCCTGTGTCCCCGGGGTCCAGGCCGGTGATGAAGAGACCACGCGGATTACCTCTTCCTTGAGCAGGTCGATATACTTCTGCTCAGGTTTTTCCTGATCTTCTGCCAGGGTGCGATAGGTGGCCACCACCACTTCATCAAGGGGCTTCTGTTCCATGTCGGCCACATCCTCGGCTGAAGGAATAAGTACTTCACCGCTTTTGCTTACCACAAATCTGATAAAGATTTTCCCGGTCACTCCATTTTCTGCAGCCTCTTTCGGATACATTAGATTCTTGGCAATGTATTTACGGAAATTCATCACAAAATCTCCTTCTCCGAATTCGGGCATTTTGTCCACCACGTAAAAGATCTGTCCATCTATCTCATCCGAGGCACTTGGGTTTGCAATAATCATTTCATTGTCCTCGGCCTCCATCTCTGTGGCCAATGGTCCTGCATCTTTGTCGGTACACGAAACCACAAAAAATGCAATAAATACAAGGGGGAAGACAAGGATAAGTTTCCATGAACTTCCCAATTTATAATCTTTGTTTAGCATGTTGATTCGGTTTTTAATTTGACTACTGAATTGATTGGAAATTGAAGCGCTTCCTATATATTGATTTAATATAGACAATTGATATTGCATGGGATCGGTACCCTTACGGAGTACTGCCGAGTCGGCCAGGTACTCCAGGTTTTCAATCACCGATTTACGGAACATCCAGGCCACCGGGTTAAACCAGTTGATCATCACAAAGAGCTCAACCAGGATGCGGTCAATGGAGTGCCACTCCCTTTTATGAATGCTCTCGTGTTCTAGAATATGATCAAAGGAATCCTCTTTGGTGGTGGCTGGATCTATAAATATGTAGTTAAAAAATGAGCTTGCATGAAACTTTGGATTTACGAGCAGGGTGGTGCCTTGAATTTCTATCTTTTCTGACATATAGATGGCTCGGATGATGCTTCCCAGTTGTATCAGGAGCTTCATCAATCCAAAAGCCAGAATTAGCAGGTAGATGGACATCACAATATTCCCAAAGGAAAAGAAAGTAGAGCCCTCCTGGACAGCACCCGATCCAAGTACGGTAACCCCTTCAATATTGATGGAAATCGGGGCAATCCCGCTCACTGGCATTCTTACAGCCTGCGGCAACAGGGGAAGAAGGAAGGGGAGGATAATTACCCCCATCAGGTAGATTCTCCGGATGATGAAATTTTTATCCTTCTCGAAAAAGATTTTGTACGCCACAAAAAGAATGACAAGAGCGATATTCAGCTCCAAGAGGTATGCAAATATACTATTCATCGTTTCCGGCTTTTTGTTTTATCTCTTCCATCATTTTAATAATCTCATCTGCCTCTTTCATATTTACGGACCCACTTTTCCCGAAATGTGAGAGGACCTGTTGCATGGAGTTATTAAAATAATCTTTCATAAGACTGGAGAATCGCTCGTTCCTGTATTGCTCCTTGCTCATTAATGGGTAATACTGATGAGACTTCCCAAAGCTGCGGTGATCCACAAAACCCTTCTTCTCCAGAATCCGGATAATGGTTGAAACTGTATTGTAAGCAGGTTTTGGTTCCGGAAAGTGTTGAAGCAGGTCTTTTACAAACCCCTCCTTCTCGTCCCAGAGGATCTGCATGACCTGTTCTTCGGCTTTGGTAAGTGTTGTCATCATATCTAAGTTCTGATCAAGTGTCACTGCAAACATAAAACTAAATATTTAGTTGACCAACTAAATCATTAGTTATTTTTCATTTTTCTTCATTTTTTCATGAAATAGCAGCACATCGTCTCAAATTACTTATTTAGAATGGTGTGGTCTAATTGGTTCTATTGCAGCAAAAAGCGTGCTAACATTATTTAGAATGAATATGAATTTACGTCCTGGGGGTAAATTATGTCATATGTTGTTATTCCTTTCACATCAAAATTATATTTTTAAACCTTCAAATTGTGAAAGGAATAACAATAAATACTAAATACCATAAAATCAGCGTAATACACTAAACTACTTGTGAGACCATGGAGACGATAATTGAAAATGAATTAGTTAAGGAGCTAGCAAACCAACATGGAAGGTCACGCGAAAGCCTGATTCCCATCTTACAGGACCTGGTTGTTCAGAACAGGTTTTTATCTAAACAGGATATGGTTGATGTAGCCAGGGAGCTGGACATGTCTGCGGCGGATGTCTACGGAACTGCCACGTTCTATACCTTCTTAGATACAGAAGTGCGTGGAAAGTATATCATAAGAATCTGTAAAACCATCTCCTGTGCGATGAAGGGCAAGAATGAAATCCTCTCTACCATAGAGGATACCCTTAAAATAAAGCTGGGAGAGACCTCTTCGGACCGGAAATTCAGTTTACTGGAAGCCAATTGCATCGGCTGGTGTCATAAAGCACCCGCCATGTTAATTAATGATACTCCATATACTGAACTGACCCCCGAGAAGGTGACAGAAATTTTACGTGACTACATCAGAAAATAGCAAACGAAAATATTCATAACATGAATGAAAAGCATGTAAAAAGGGTAGACCTTATTTTTGAGAAGGTCGAATGCAGGGAAATTCTGGAAAAAATCATGAAGATGGAACCAGATGCCATCTGTCAGAAGGTACTTGAATCGGATCTGAAAGGTCGTGGCGGGGCCGGATTTCCAACAGGAATGAAGTGGAGGTTTGCTTCTCAGGAATCAGAGCCCATAAAATATATCATTTGTAATGCCGACGAAGGAGAACCAGGAACTTTTAAGGATCGGGAAATTCTTGACCAGGTACCCGGCAAAGTATTTTGCGGAATGGCCATAGCAGCCAGGGCTGTGGGCGCTAAAACAGGATATGTTTATCTCAGAGGAGAGTACAAATTTCTTATTCCAAAACTCAATGAGCACCTGAAAATATTTCATCAGATGATGGATGAATTTAACCACAACTTCAGGATCCAGATCCGTTTGGGTAGTGGTGCTTACATCTGTGGTGAAGAGAGTGCCCTGTTTGAGTCCATTGAGGGTAAGCGGGGAGAACCAAGAAATAAACCACCCTATCCGACGACTTCTGGACTGTTTGGAAAGCCCACTGCCATTAATAACGTAGAAACCCTGGTGCATACAGTGATGATCATAAAGTATGGGGCCTCACATTTTAAAGAGCTTGGCACCAAAGATTCCAGGGGATCAAAAGTATTCTCGGTATCGGGAGATACGCCTAAAGCAGGCATTTTTGAGCTGGAACTTGGCATGTCTGTAGATGAATTTGTGGAAGAGTTTGGAGATGGAGATACCAAAGCGGTACAGGTGGGCGGAGCTTCCGGTTTCTGTGTGCCCCGAAAGAGGTTTGAAGAGACCATCATTGGATTTGAGGGGGTCCCTACAGGAGGATCCATGAAGCTTTTTAATTCGACCCGTTCCATGTACAATGTATTGCACAATTACCTGGATTTTTTCACAGAGGAATCGTGTGGGCAATGTACACCCTGTCGCGTGGGGTGCCAGCAACTGTTAAAAGGAGTGGAGGCTGTGAAGCGGGGAGACAAGAACTCCAAATACCTGGATGAATTGGTTAAACTGGCAAAAACCATGAAGCGGGCATCTAAATGTGGATTGGGACAATCGGTAGGAAATGCCTTTGGGTCCATTGTGGAGAATTTTAAAGAAGAGATCATTTACTAATCGGAAATCGGATAAAATTAGATAACATGGTACATCTATCTATAAATGGCATGCAGGTGAAAGTTCCCAAAGGAACCACCATTCTTGAAGCAGCCAAAACACAGAATTTCAGAATACCCACACTCTGTCACCACGATGACCTCTGTGTGGCCGGGAACTGCCGGGTATGTGTGGTGGAACAGCTTGGAGGCAAATCCCTTTTGGCTGCTTGCGCAACGCCCGTGAGCGAAGGAATGCAGATTCTGACCAATTCACTTAAGGTTCGTGCGGCAAGAAAGCATGTCATTGAACTGCTGCTGTCTGAGCACAATGCAGATTGTACAAAGTGCTATAAGAACGGAATGTGTGAGTTGCAAAACCTTTCAAATGAATTTGCGGTAGGGGACCATCTGCTGCTGGATCTGATCGACATTAAGAACTACACCATCGACAGATTTTCTCCTTCTATTCAGAAGGACGATAGCAAGTGTATACGCTGTCAGCGCTGCGTAAGAACATGTGAACAGCTTCAGGGGGTCAATGCACTTACGGTGGCTCATAAAGGGGATCGCCAGAAGATCAGCACCTTTGAAGACCTTTCCATGGCAGAGGTAATCTGCACCAATTGCGGTCAGTGTATTAACCGATGTCCTACCGGAGCACTGGTGGAAAGAACCTACCTGGATGAAGTATGGGATGCCATTCTCGATCCCACCAAGCATGTGGTGGTACAGACAGCACCCGCAGTCAGGGTCGGACTGGGAGAAGAGCTGGGCCTGGAACCAGGGAAACGTGTTACCGGTCAAATGGTCGCAGCGCTAAAACGCCTTGGTTTTGATTCCGTACTGGATACTGACTTTACTGCCGACCTGACCATTATGGAGGAGGGTACAGAGTTACTGACCAGGTTAAAAAAGGCGCTGGTGGATAAGGACCCAACGGTGGCCCTGCCCATGACCACCTCCTGTTCCCCGGGTTGGATCAAGTTCATCGAGCATACCTTTCCTGAGTATTTGCCCAATGTGTCCACCTGCAAGTCTCCACAACAGATGTTTGGAGCCCTTGTCAAGACCTATTATCCACAGGTGCGAAAGCTGAATCCCAAAGATGTGGTCAGTGTTTCCATCATGCCCTGTACAGCCAAGAAGTATGAAGCCAACCGTCCCGAAATGAGGTCCAGCGGTTATAAGGATGTGGATTATGTACTTACCACCAGGGAGCTGGCCCGTATGATCAAGCAGGCTGGTATTGATTTCAATAAGTTGAAGGAAGATAAGTATGACAGTATTATGGGAGCTTCCACGGGTGCAGCCGTGATATTCGGAGCAACCGGTGGTGTGATGGAAGCTGCACTGAGGACCGCATATGAGATTATTACAGGCAGGGAAGTTCCATTTGAGAATCTGAACATCACTGCTGTTCGTGGCATAGAAGGAGTAAGGCTTGCTTCGGTGCAGATTGAAGATTGCAAAGAGGAGTGGAGCTTTCTGAATGGCGTAGAGCTAAAATGTGCGGTGGCCCATGGATTGGTCAATGCCCGCGAATTGATGAATGCGGTGAAGAGTGGAGAGCTGGCTGTACATTTCGTTGAGGTGATGGCCTGTCCGGGCGGTTGTCTGGGGGGTGGCGGACAACCCATTCCTACCAATGAGGAGATCAGAAAGAAGCGGACAGAAGCCATTTATGCTGAGGATATGTCAATGGCCATCAGGAAGTCGCATGAAAATCCCGAAGTTATTGGGATCTACAAGGAGTTCCTGGGAGAGCCCCTGGGTCATAAATCCCATGAATTACTCCATACCCATTACCACCAAAGGGTGCGTTATTAGACACATACAACTATATAAGCGCAAAGAGGGTATCTAAACGGGGTGCTCTCTTTTTACTTTTGTTCCTTTGTTTGAGGGTATAGCCACAGGGTGAGTTCAGACGGTTCGGTATTGGATGAGGGTGAGATTACAGTTAAGTAATTAGCATCGGCCTGAATCAAGTCATTGTATTCAAATGAAACCAGTTTGTTTTCCTCTTTATATAGGATATCATGAAGTGTAACAATGACAGATGCCCGTGCATCATATTCAGAAACTTCATCATATTCAGAGATATCCCCATAAGACAGACCAGAAAGAATCCGTTTTTCAGAGGAGGTCCCTCCCATGTAGATATCAAGTGAATCTTCTCCAACTGCTGTATGCAGAAATCTCACATTGATGAAACCAGATGTGGGTGGCACCGTTTCCAGTTCCTCAATAAGTAAGAACGGACTCTCAGTTTTGCCATACACTACCGCCATGTAGTTCTTGTCTTTGGTCATGTTAAGGTTTTGGCTCTCCAGGAGAGCACCACTCTCTCCGTTTTTTACCACAAACGGGATCTCATCTGAATCTTCGCCCAGCAATATACTGCCAGTAATAATGGTTGCATAGGGCTGATTATCAGGAAGTTCCACCTCATCCACCTCCCATTTTACCTCGAAGGGTTCAGAAAGAAAATTGTAAAGTGTGATGTAGGCGCGGTCCTCATCGGGAGAAGGCCCTGGCTCCGGATCTTTGTTGCAGGAACTTACCCCCAGGATTACAAGGGTAAAATATAGCAGGTAATATCGCATGGTTCTCTTAGGATTGTTCTTCAAATAATTCAATGGTTTCGGGTTGCATCAAGACCCAGATGGAGTAGATTCCCTTTGCAGTCCCTACAGGTACATTGAGACAATTAAGGGCAGATACGATCATCACCAGAATCCTGGCCCACGACTTATAGGAGAATAGCCCGATTCCGCCAATGATACCTAAAGCGCTAAAAAATAGAATAATCAGCGAGAGGGTATTTCCTAAGAAAGAGATTAACTCCTCTGCAATATCTACATCTTCCACAAAACCAAAAACAAAGTGAAAACTGAGGTAGACTGCCAGGGCTCCCAATAATCCAAGTATACCGAATCCTACATGAAGTGCTCCCACAAGAGAGACGTGCTGTTTCATATTTCTTTTTTCCATGATCATTGTGATTTGAACTGTTTAAATATTATTTATTTTCTCTTAGTTAACCGGTTGATTATAGATTTGTAATTTTAAAGCTGAGGATGCGGAAGAGGTGGCGCGTCCGATGCCACCCAGGTATATGTTGTTGGGTAAAAAAACATTGTTTGTTGTATACGATAAAATACTTGAATCTTCAGGGGATACATTCACCGGAGTAACTACAATTGATTTCCAGAGATCTTCCTGGGAGGCTTCAAGGTATTCAGTTATCTGTGCAAAGGAGAGCCCGGAGACTACTTTATGTTCGGGTGCAGCCCCCCCCACATAGAGGTCCACGGCATCAAGTCCCAATGTTGAATGTATAAATCTCAATTTAACCATGCCTAAGGCAGGCCTTTGTACTTCCATGGATTCAAATAAGATATGCGGATCTTTTTCATTTCCTAAAATGGAAACTGTGTAGAATTGGTTTTGTTCCATCTCATAAACTTCACTATCGATTACAAGCGTTGACTGCGATTCTTTAACGGTGAAAGTCGCATTCTGCTCTTCCTTATCCATTTCTATGAATTCCAGAAGAGCTGTTCCATAAGTATGTTCAGATTCAACAATAACATCATTAACTTCCCAGGCTATATCATAGGATTCGGTCAGAAAATTATAGAGGTTTATATAGGATCCACTGGGAGTAGGTAAGGGGGGGACTGGATCCGGATCTTTCAAACAACTGACCCCGATGACCATTAGAAACAACAATATAGCGTGATTTTTTTTCATGAGGACCAACTCCCGTTAAGTATCAGATTCATAAAGGGTAATGAACTCGTAAGGGTTTTTGCTCCAATCGAGGAATTTAATAAAGGACTGACTTGAGATCACTACGGTTGCGTTATTTTCGTTGGGATGAAAACTGATTTTATCTGCAGACCTTAAACCATCGTCGAGGAAGAGGTGTACATGATTCTCTTCATCGTTGATTAAACCAAAAACCGAAACAGATCCTCCGGAAAGTCCCAGGTAGCGCTCCATTCTCTGGGGGGATGCAAAGGAAATTTTCCCCTGCTTGAGCCGCTGCTCCAGATCTCTTATGTTAAGCTTCCGATTGTGCTTCAGAATAACCAGGTAGTGGCGATTGCCCTTGTGATTTCTGAAGAACAGATTCTTGCAATGTGTGGCATCGATTTTATCCCAGTATGGGAGTGCATCCTCCACCGTGGGGACCGGGGGGTGTTCGTATAACTCGTATTTAATATCCAGTTCGCTGAGCAACTGGAGGACCTTCTCGCTTTTTGACATAATCCTTGACTAAATAAATTGTATGCTAGACTGACCGGATCATATTGGTCAGTTGCACCCTGTTTTTTACACCTGTTTTTACAAAAATTCGGTGGGTATGATCTTTAACTGTTTGCAAAGAGATAAACAGACTCTCACTGATTTCCTGGTTAGACAGTCCTTTGCTGATCAGCTGTATCACCTCTCTCTCTCGCTTCGAAATCTCATATTTTTCTGTGAAGGAGCTTAATTTGCTCTCAAAATCTTCCTGTACTGTAGAGGCCTGTCCGTGGTACTTTTCCAGGTATAAACTGAGAAACAGGATGGGAACCAGGTGCCATGAGAGAAATAAGAAAAAGAAGATATGCTCCACGATGATATGAAGGCCAGACAGTGCAAGTGCAGTCATTGTGATACCCATATACAACAGGTACAACAAACCAAGCATCCTGATAAATCTTTTCTCATAGTGGTCTGTCATTCCCCTGGAGAGTAAAAAAACAGTCCCAAATGTGGCCATATACATAAGCAGCATAAAACCAATAAACACCCAGCGCTGAAGATCTAACAGGAGCTGAAACTCTCCCTGCTCGAACCTGGTAAGCCTGACCACAAACACTCCATAAAGCACAAAAGCCCCCATGCAAATGATAAAATAGGGGATGGTAAAGAGGGATGAGAGCCGCAGTCCAAAAAATTCAGTTGTACTTTTCAGAAGCATAAATTTTGAAAGGGCAATAAATGGAATACCAAGAAATATGGCATACAATTGAGTGGATTGTAAAACTTTCAGATCTACTTCCATTCGACTGAGCAGGTGTTCAAGAATACCGGAACCTGCCAGGCTATAGGAACCAAAAATGTAGAGAAATACCAGGTAGTAGAAGTAGCTGTTGGCAAATGGAATCCCATAACGCTTCATCAGCTGGAAAGCAAAAAAGATGGCTATGGCTCCGGCCAGCAGAGGTATAAGAAGTAGTATGAGTCGCCAGGAATCTCCCATATTTATTGCTTGGTTTTGTCAAGATACAATATTTGACCGGTTCAAAATGACCGACAATTGAAATTCCTACTAAAGTAGACTCCCTGGAGGATTCCAACTTAAGTAGGAATTGTAAATACACTACTTAAGTCTATAGGTTGGAGATTCTGAGGGTGGTAGCTTTGGTATCAAATCTAAATACTTAAAATCATGGTTACAATACTCAATGATGATCAATACGACTTTCAGCCTGAAGCTGTAGCATCTTATTCTGTCGGATGGAAGGTGATTTGGAAATACTTTGTGGAACTTCTGGTAATTGGCATTGTATATATGGTGCTCAGTGGTCCGGTTAGTATCCTTCAGTTTCAGGTGGATAAAATCGCCTGGTTCATGGTCCCCATGGTGATGTTCGGAATTGCCTACGGTGTTTTTGTAGCAGGGCCCATCAGTTATGGAGCAAACTGGGTATTTCTGAAAGCGGTTCGGGGCGAACGGATCGAGATCCGTGATATGTTTGTGGTATTTCAAAAGAACTACTGGAATGCAGTAATTGCAAACATCGTGGTTGGTGTGATTGTGGGTCTGGGAATCGTCATGCTGATTGTTCCCGGAATAATTTTTGCCTGCAGGCTGGCCTTTGTTCCTTTCCTTGTGGTGGACAGGGAGATGGATGTGATGGATGCGCTGCGCGTTTCCTGGGATATGACCCGGGGATATGGCTGGCAGATCTTCTTTATGGGATTCATGGCCATTTTCGTTGTGATCGGAGGCATTATTTGTCTGGGCGTCGGGATTGTTATCTCCATCATGTGGATCAGTGCAGCCTTTGCAGCCATCTACCATGCAGTGGAATTAAGAGACGGAATACCCGAGGTCAGGTATACCGGCGAATAGCGTTATCCATACAAAAATATTTGTGATGCAATCCAGAGTCAGGGTTGCATTACTTTTTTTATCTCCTTCCAGCCTACCAAATGAATGTCCTGCTCTTTCAAAAATTCCCGAAATTCATTGCTGCTTAAGAGGTCCAGATCATTTTGCCTCCAGGCGGATCCAAAGTCAGGATGGTTGATGGCTACACCCTGCATTTCTGCATTGTCGATGGCCACATGAACAATCAGCTGGTTTAGGCCGGGCCCCATCTTCTCAACCATCTCTTTATATGCCTCAAGCCAGCTTACCCCTGGCTTCTGTTCATTTAACATAAAGAACTGGTCCACCAGGACAAATTCCTCTTTGACCATCTCCCTCATCTCTTCCGGTACTCCCATGAGCATCATCCGGGGGACAAAAACGGGAAGCCCATACTCCATTCCAAGTTTCATGTAGATCTGGACCAGTTCCGGGGTGGCCAGAACGCTTCCCATATGGGTATCAAGGTGACTGGGTTGGATCCCCAGGGATATGGCCCGTTCAATCTGAGCCCTGATCTCTTTCTCCACCTCCTCGGGCAGGGCATGTTGACCCACCTCCTCTACCGTAGCATAGAAATAGCCATTCTCATCCAGCAGACTTGGAATCTCGGTGGCGGGAAGGATGCCTCCCCACTTGTAGAAATCCCATTCGGCTGTCAGGGTAATATGGATTCCCACATCTACCTGCGGGTTCTCTTTAAAGTAGCTGGCAAAATCATTGGTCCAGGGACAGGGAACCATGATGCTCCCTGAGCTGATCCCCCCGTTTTCATAGGCTATTATGGAAGCCTGGTTCACCGACTGGGCCAATCCAATGTCATCGGCATGGATAATCAGAAGCTTGGCATCGGGGGCATAGCCCAGCTTTTCGGCTATGTTGTTTTGTCCCAGGGCAGGGATTCCCAAACAGATGAGATAGAGTGCGGTAAAAAACGTGGTGTGGATAAGGAGTTTCATGAGCTTATAGGATTAGGTGATGAAATAGATCATTATCTGATAGTGGCAAGGCATGCTTCTATAAAAATAGGAAAAGGAGGCAACTATTCCAAGCCCAGTAAAGGCAAGGAGTTCATGGCATTATTGTTGTTGCTGTTAAGAAAAAAACCACATAAAACCCAAATATCATGGACCTTAAAAAATCATATAAAGCAGACCTTGAAAAAAGGCCGGGTGGACGTTTTTTCCTGGGACTTATCATCTCACTCTCTCTGATATTAATCAGTTTTGAATGGACCACCCTGACCGTTAAACTTGAGGCTGTGCATGCAGCTACTGAGATTCAATTTGATATGGAAGAGATGGATCACATCCGTAGGGATGAGATAAAACCTCCTTCTAAACCTGAATTGCCTCCTCTGGTCCCTTTGATTAAACTAGTGGATGAGGATATCCCCTTACCAGATATTGATTGGAGCACTGAAGTGACCTCAGGAACACAGATTTCATTTTCGCACTTCCCCGATCCGGAACCTGAAAAACTTGAACCTGAACCTGAAATATACTTTGTTGAGATTATGCCCACATTTAACGGGGGAGAACCAGGTACAGAGTTCTACAGATACATCATGTCAAACCTGAAGTATCCTGAATTGGCCATCCAGAATAACATAAGTGGCCGGGTCATTGTCAAATTTGTTATCAATAGCAAGGGCGAATTGGAAAACGCACACGTGATCCGCAGCGTCCATCCCGATCTGGACAATGAAGCGTTGAGGGTGATGAACACTTCGCCCCGCTGGGAACCAGGAATTCAGAGTGGTCGCAGGGTTAGTGTGACTTTTGTGTTCCCCATCAGCTTCATACTTAAGTAATAGAGTGATAAGCTATTGCCTGATATGGCCAATATTGTTTAAATTTAGTTGCTAACTAAACTCAGACCTATGAAATCCAATCATTTAACCAGACGTAAATTTATTGCCAGTACCTCAGCAGGCGCAGCAGGTGCCATGTTTGCTCCCACACTACCCTTACTGGGAAAGCCAATGAAATCAGCTGGATCAAAGCTGGCCATTCAGGGGGGAACTCCGGTTCGTACCGAGGGCTGGTTAAATTGGCCCGTATGGGATGAGAAGGCTGAAAAGCCCATGATGGATTTACTTCGGAGCGGAAACTGGTACCGCGGGGATGGAAATAAGTGTGAGGAGTTTGAGGAGAAGTATGCGCAGTTAATCGGCGCCAAACGTGTGGTGGCTACCGCGAGTGGATCGACCGCTTTAATTGCCGCGCTGCATACCATGGGGGTGGATGCGGGCGATGAGGTCATTGTTTCTCCATACACGTTTATTGCCACCTACAATGTGGTGTTTAACCAGAAAGCCCTGCCGGTTTTTGCCGACACCGACCCCGATACCTTTACCATCAATCCGCATAAGATAGAGGAGAAGATCAACGAACGTACCCGGGCCATTTTGCCGGTCCATATTTTTGGATTGCCTGCCGATATGAATCGGATCCTGGCTATTGGGAACAAGCATGGACTTGCAGTGGTTGAGGATGCCTGTCAGGCCTGGCTGGCGGAATATGATCATAAAATGTGTGGCACCCTGGGTGACCTGGGTTGCTTCAGTTTTCAAAATTCCAAGCATATACCTTCGGGAGAGGGAGGGGCCATTGCCGGGAACAGCGATGAGCTGGTGGACCGTTGTTTTGCCTACCACAATTGTGGCCGGCCCCATGGCACAACCAATGGTGGGGATGCCCGACTATGTGATCAGGGGTTCTAACAAACGCATGACCGAACTCCAGGCCGGAATTCTCTTATCTCAGATGGGACGAGCCAGGCAGGATGCTAACAAGCGACTGGAAAATGCCCTTTACCTGGATTCAAAGCTGAAGGAGATCCCGGGAATCATTCCCTACAAACTATCTGATGGAGCCACCAGATCTTCTTACCATTTCTACCCATTCCGCTTTAAAAAGGAGGATTTTGATGGCCTTTCGAGGGAGAAATTCAGGGAAGCCCTTCGTGCGGAAGGAATCCCCAGCTATGGGGGCTATGGGAAACAGTACTTTGACGGATTGATTGAGGAAGCCATTGGTTCCAGGGGGTATAAGCGACTCTTTTCCGAGCAGCGGCTAAAGAGGTACAGGGAAGAGCTGCATCATCTGCCCGATACCGATCAATTGACCGAAGAAGCAGTGATGCTATTTCAGAATATGCTGCTGGCCGAACGCAAGGATATGGATGATATCATCGCTGCAGTCCAAAAAGTATACGAGAACAGAAAGCAGCTTCTATAGTGGGCAGGTCACTGTTTGAGTACCCCCACAAAATAGAGGTCAAATCCTCCCTGACCCCCCGGTTTGTTTGAGGAGAAGACCATCATGTTCCGGTTGAGGTCCACCCCTTCATCGAACAGGATGGGCCTGTAGTCATCATATTCGCTGTTGATCTCTTCCCCGAAATTGACGGGAGCGGTCCATTGGCCCTCCTCATACTTTGAGTAATAAAGATCGTAACCGCCGTACCCTCCTTGCCGGTTTGATGTAAACACCATTGTATTTTTATAGATAAATGGACATTTATCTTCCCCATCGCTGGATAGTATGTGATTGTATACGATCTCAGGGGATTCCGTGTGAGATAGCATAGAATTGAGTCCCTGCACGGAGTTGTCCATCTCCGCATGATATATATTGTATACTCCCTGCACTCTATCCGAGCAGAAATATACTTTCCCGAAACCCGGATCGAAGCAAGGGTAGAGCTCATTGCTTTCAGAATTAAGAAAACCCAGATTGATGGGATCTGAAAACGAAGTGCTATCTGAATTGTAAGTATAGCAGATATCAAAATTGCCAGATTTATCCGTGGAATAGAGTAAAGTGAAACTGAAATCACCCGTAGACTCCTCAAACTCCGGGACCAGGCAGGGTCCAAGCTCATTTCCAAAGGAATTGGTCCTCTTTACCGCCTGGAGGAGTATCCCATAGTCTTCTGCCCTGATGCCCCAGTTGTCATACTGGTCGCTCACCGTCAGAACCCCGGTGCTTTTTTCAAATTTAACATTCATGGGTTTATAAATGATATCAAATTCACCTCCTTTGCTCTTTCTGTTGGTAGAAAAGCAAAAGGGAATTAACTCCCCCAGTGAAGGTGCCGTAGAGTTGTAATCGTCATACTCAGTATTAAAATCCTGCAGGTTGACCGGGATTTCAGGAAGCTCACCCTGCTCATATTTATGATTGTCCGGCCAGCATGCGGAGAGGAACAAAGTGAGGAAAATGGGCAGAATCATTCCATTGTGACGGTGGATAAACATTAATGCTGAAGGCATAAGAAGGGGTTAATTGTCCTAAAGATGATTATTTCTTCGAATGTAATTAAGATAAAGCATAATTCCATCTGGATCCATATTCCATTGTATAACAACTCTGGGATTAAACATTTATCCTGTTGTTTAATTTAAACAATTATTTATCTAAAGCGTTTGTCCAAATAAATCCTGTATATGTATTTAAAGAACATCTGTATTATTTTCTTAGTTATAGGCACAGTCGCGTGTTCTTCTGATGAGGAACTACCTCCTCCGCCGGAGTACGATCCCCCAACAACCAATGACTTAATAATCTCTGAAGTTCGGGTGACCAGTTTCAGTGAAGACGGTGGCTTCAGGAATACTTTTTTAGAGGTATACAATGGAACCGGTTCAGAAGTAGATCTTTCATCCTATGGTTTGTGGTACTCCTCTAACGGAAGTAAAGGAAGCTGGGATAAGTCAACTCAAATTACATTTTCCGGGTTTTTGGCACATGGCGAATTGATCATTATCGTTCGGGAGGGAACAGATTCAAAGTTATTTCCTTTTCCAGATTATGTATGGGAAGCATTAAAAGCAAATGGTGATGACGGGATTGCCCTGGTTAAAGATTCAGGAAACGGGTTTAAAGTAATCGATCAGTATGGAGAGCCATACAATAGCGATAATAATCCTAACGGTGCCTGGGACATTGCCGGCATTGAGGATGGATCAAAAGACTATGTCCTTTGGAGAAAATGGTTGGTAGAATCACCAAATACGGATTGGAAACAGGCTGCAGGAACAACATCGATAGGATCTGAATGGATCGTAAGAAGCATGGATGACTATTCTAATATTGGGACTTATTCTCCGGATATTGCTGAATTCGAGCCAGAAGACCCTACCATTCCTGAAGAAGTTGCACCCGTCACAAGCGATCTGATTATTTCTGAAGTTCGTGTGACAAGCACTGCCGAAGAGGGAGATTACAGAAATACCTACCTTGAAGTGTATAACGGTACTGAAGAAGAGGTTGACTTGTCTAACTATGCTTTGCAATACGCTTCCAATGGAAACAATGGAGTTTACAATCCGGAAACGCAGCTTATTTTCGATGGCCTGCTGGGTCATGGAGAGCTTATCATAATTGTGCGATCCAATACAGATCCCTCGTTGATTGAGGATCCTGATTATGAGTGGAGTCAGCTTACAGCCAATGGAGACGATGCTGTTGGCTTGTTTAAGAAGAATGGGAGCGAATTTGAACTGATCGATCAATATGGTGAACCATTTGATGAAGCTGATGATCCGGATGGAGCATGGGATATCGCAGGAGAAGCAGGAGCTTCTAAAAATCGGGTACTCTGGAGAAAATGGTCTGTTTCCGGGCCAAATACAAATTGGTCAGCTTCTGCCGGTTCGTCAAAAGATGATTCAGAATGGATCGTTAGAGAGAAGGGAAATTATAGCAATCTGGGCAAATATACCCCCAAAGATGAAAATTAAATCTGGTATTCTAAACCTTAATGCCATTGGCATTATGATGTTAGCGCTAATGCTAGTGGGAGGGTGTGAAAAATATAGTGCTGAGGAAAAGTACCAGGATTCTCTGCAGCATATTTCAATAGAGGAAGGAATGGATTTCTTTTTTTATTGTGATGTGGATATCCAACAAGCCCAAAATGTCGAGCAGTATCAAAACCTGCTCATTTACGTTCATGGTGCTTCGTTGAATGGTGCTGATCATTTCGGTGACGCGATCGACGCCATTAATCAAACTGGACTTGCTTCAAGCACCATTGTTTTGGCTCCACAATATGAAATGACTAACACCCGCAACAACTATTACTGGACCAAATATTCATGGAAGGATGGGAAGAAGTCCATCAATGCTGTGCCGAAAATCAGTTCGTTTGCTGTTTTCGATTCCTTGATCATTAACAATGTTTTAAGAAGTTACAATCAGATTCAGACAATCGTCTTAGCAGGGCACTCTGCCGGAGGACAATTTGTGTATAGGTATGCTGTACTGTCCCAATTGCCTGATTCCATATCACAAGAGGTGCTATATCTGCCTATGAACCCTTCGGCTTTAACCTATTTAGGGCCTGAAAGATGGAATAAGGATAAAAACAGGTTTGAGATACCCCTAAATGCTCCAAGCTGCTCTGCTTATGATGATTGGATTTATGGCTTATCCAATATATCGACCAACGAATATAATCGCAATATTACTGCTTCCAGTATTAAAGAAGTTTTTCCCTGGCGTAAGCTCACCATTGGCACGGGTACGGAAGATCTTGAAGGACAAGGTGAAAGCACAGATTGTGAAGATTTATACCAGGGCTTGCATCGACATGAAAGAGCCAATAACGCCTTCCGTTTTATGAAGACTTTTTACCCAACTACACTGCATCAAAAAATAGATGTCCAGGGCGTCGCTCATAACAGAACCGAAATGATTAATTCCCCTGAAATTGTCAGTTTTTTATCGGAGGTTTTTGACTAGTTCTATTTGGGATTGGCAATTTGATGTTATCATTACCCTGGGGCAATGTACCATCGAATACGAAGTGGCAGATCCAGGTAATAATAGAGATTGCTGTAAATCCGGTAGGATGGCTGGATGCTAAAGCGCAGTCCTGCAGACAGGGTCAATCGGTGTCTCTTATCCCCAAAAAAAGTATAAACGTAATAGGCTCCGAAGCCTCCCACATAACCTGCTTTCTGGCGGTATAACGCCAGTCCGTTGAGAAGCTCCAGATCCAGCTGATGTTTTTCCCCGTATCTGGCACCCAGGGGGACCAGGACCTGGCTACCCCATCCGCTAATCCCAAGTTCCAGACCACCGTGTGCGGATAGGTTCTCTTTGAGCTCATACAGGTAGGTTGCATCCAGGCTAAAGCCGTTACTGCCGGATTCAAAACCCTCACTGTGAGCGATCCCGGGGAAATAATTTACTCCGGTTTCGAAGGACTGTCCCAAAACTGAATCCATGCAGTAGATCGCTATGACAAACAAGCTGATAATGAATTTATTCCAGTCCATGTTCCAGAAAAAAACTTTGCATAAGCTCAACAATCCGTGCCTGCTGTTCGGCCCGACTGATACTGGCAACTCCGTCGCCTTTTTGTTCCCCGTAATGTCCAAAGCCTGCGTGATTGCCTCCCTGAATGCTCTCATATTGTGTATCCGGAGGAAGTATTTTCTTGCCATATTCGTAGTTATCCCACTCCACCACCTTATCTTCAGTGGCCGTGATGGAAAGCACAGGTTCCTGCCAGGTACTTAGATCAGCCGATCCGCTGGGATAGGCTGCCATCAATATCATTCCACGGAACAGCCCATTTTCTTTTTTCACCAGGGAACAGGCCATGGCACCCCCCAGACTGTGGCCGGCGATCACCCAGTCCCGGTCATCAAAATCCTTAAGGATTCCTTTGGCCGCTTTTATGTCCAGCACCGCCAGGTTGGCTGGCATTTTAGCGATGATGACCTGGTGTCCCTCTCCGCTGAGTGCAAAGGCGGAACAGAGACTGAGGTAGGCATGGGGATCCACCAGTCCACCCGGGTAAAGGATCAATCCCGCCCTGCCTGGAGCGGAGCCTGCGAGAGCTTCTATCAACAGGTAGTCCCTCTTTTCGGTGATAGATACTCCTTCAGGCTTTGCAGGAGGTTCGGGTAAATATGAACAAGAGGTGAAAAAAACGATCAGGAGAGGTATGAGAAATTTCTTTTGCATGGGCGAGCCGTAAAATTAGCAAATATCCATTTTGTCTCACTCATGTTTCAACCAATAAAAAAAGAGCATCAGATACAATCGTTCTAATACTCTCATTATCAGTGTGGGATGTACTGGAATCGAACCAGTGACCTCCTGCCTGTCAAGCATAGATTTTAGTGTAGGTCATCAAAGTGGGGCTACTCGACTTGCACTTGACAAAGAAGTGGACGAAAATGAGTCATTTGCGAAATCGGAAAGACAGGATTCTACACTAAACTGAAAAAAATATATTGTCCAATATATTGGGGGTTAAAACCATAAACAACTAGGCACTTAAATGATAATGGAATATTTGTCTTCTATTTCATTTAGCTTTATCTTGTTGTATCCTAACCCTAAAACCTCAACGTTATGACCCGAATTGGATTACTCCTTATTATATTTAGTTTGTTGTCCTTTCCATTATTTTCTCAAACTGTTAGTATTCCAGACACTTCATTCCTATATGCCCTCATTGCGGAGGGTGTAGATAGTGACAGCGATAGCCTCATTAGCAATACTGAAGCTGAAGCCATAGATTCACTTTCTATTCCTTCACATAATATATCAGACCTTACTGGTATAGAGGCATTTGTAAATCTGATTACGCTGGATTGCTCTTACAATTCTTTGACCAGTGTGGATATCTCAAATAATATTGCGTTAACAGATTTGGACTTGGGCTTTAATGAATTATCAAGCATAGATGTCTCAAATAATACTGCGTTAACAGATTTGGACTTGACCTTTAATGAATTATCCACCATAGATCTCTCAAATAATACTGCGTTAACACATTTGGACTTGGGCTACAATGAATTATCCACCATAGATGTCTCAAATAATACTCTATTATGGTGGTTTACTTGTTATAATAATAATTTAACCAGTCTGGATATTTCATTTAATCCGGCTTTAGCAGGTTTATATCTAAAAGATAATCTATTAAGTAGTCTGGATGTTTCAAGTAATACGGCCTTACAATATTTAAGAATTGGACGTAACCAATTTACCAGACTGGATTTGACTAATAATACTTCCTTAAAGGCTATAAGTATTGATGAAATGCCATCCCTGGAGTGTGTTCGTGTCTGGGAACTGCCATTTCCACCTGAGGGTGTTGAAGTTGATACAACGTTTAGCCCAAATGTAGTTTTCACAACAGATTATTGTCCCGGAGTGGGGGTTGAAGATTACATTCAAACTGGACTATCAATCTACCCCAATCCAACCAGCTCGATCCTTACCATCGAAATAGAACGATCCGACCACTATTCAATCTATATCACCACCCTGAGTGGACAAATGGTTATTAGCACCGAAATGGAAGGATCCACCCACCAAATCGAACTCTCCTCGTTCCAGGAAGGAGTATATTTCATCACCATAAGGTCAAAAGAATTTGTAATTACGAAGAAGATCATCAAACTCTAATTGTATCATATGACCATGGGAAGCCCCCGGTTCACGCTTGGGGTTTTATCATACCTGTAGGAAGAACTGATGCACTCTTCTCCTAATGGAAAAACCTGTTGGAGGATCATCGTTAGCTAATCTTCTTCATAGTTAACCAACGCTGATTAGTTGCAACCATGTTGCAACCAATAAAAAAGAGTATCAGATACAATCGTTCTAATACTCTCATTATCAGTGTGGGATGTACTGGAATCGAACCAGTGACCTCGTGCCTGTCAAGCACGCGCTCTAAACCAACTGAGCTAACACCCCTTAGTCCTCCACCGGGGGAAGGCAAAGATAATAATTCGGTGGAATAAGGGCAAAGGCTTTTTTAGGAAATGCGGATGAACCTTGGCTGAGGCAGTATATATATTTATTATCTTCGCGATTTGAACGTAGCGTTAATGAACAAGATACTTAGCAGGTACGACCATTCTCAATTCTCCTTCTGGATATTTACTATCGCTGTTTTTATCATCGCAGTTTTGCCATCACTTATTCAGGATGGAATGTTCATCGATGGCATTCAATATGCTGCTGTTTCGAAAAACTGGGCAAATGGTCTGGGAACTTTCTGGTCTCCATACATCAGTCAGAATTGGAGTCAGAATATATATTCCATGGGCTCAAACGTTTTCCTGGAAAATCCTCCACTGGTATATGCGATCCAGGGACTATTTTTTAAGATTTTTGGAGAGGGTTTATATACGGAGAGGATCTATTGCCTGTTCACTGCCATTTTAGCCATCTTTTTAATTGCAAATATTTGGAAGCTGGTTACAAGGGGAAATAGTGATATTCAAAAACTCTCCTGGTTACCTGTTTTGTTCTGGGTGTCAATGCCCATTGTCTTTCGCTCATACCAAATGAATGTCCAGGAGAATACCATGGGTGTTTTTATTTTGGCATCGGTATATTTCGTGCTCAAAGGACTGGAGAACAAGAAACAAACATATCAGCATATTATTCTGGGTGGATTTTTAATTTTCCTGGCCACTTTATGCAAAGGGGTGACAGGTTTATTTCCCCTCGCCACGGTTGGGATTTATTGGTTGTCGGGTGGAAAGATCAAATTTCTAAAAGCAATTGTCTTGTCTCTGATCCTTTTAGTTGTTCCGGTATTACTCTATATACTTGTACTATTGAATGACAATGCGCTTGAAAGCTTAACTTTTTATTACCACTCAAGATTACTGGAGCGTATAAATAACCTTCCGGTGGTGGATTCTCATTTCCATGTTTTTCTCAGACTATTTTTGGCTCTTCTACCCATAATATTTGTTACTGGCATCGCATATATTACCCGGCGAAAGAAGTTAAATCTTAATAGGCAATTGGATGAAAAAAGGAATATCATCTTGTTTCTTTTGATGGGGGTAGCCGGTTCATTTCCTCTGGCGCTCACCCTGGTCCAGAGAGATTTTTATCTTGGGCCATCCCTGCCGTTTTATGCATTGGCTTTTGCCTTGTTTGTGGCACTATATGTGGCAGATGCCTTAAAGCAATTCTCGCAGAATGTTCATTTATTCAGGATTTTCAGGGTATTAAGCATATCCCTTTTAGTCGGAGGACTTGTTTATACCGGTTTCCAGGTTGGGAAAGCAGGACGTGATCAGGACATTCTTTATGATACCTACCTGTTTGGTGAGATCATCGAAGAAGGAACACGTGTTCATCTTATGGAAAGTCAGGAAGATCACTGGAGGCTTGAATTATACCTTATCAGGTACTGTGATATTAGTCTCGGTGCTCCTCTAAAGGAATCCAGATATATCATACGCAGTTTAAAGGACAATCCACCCGATGAAGAATTCTTTCAGCTCATTTCAATGGATACCAAAGCCTACGAATTGTACCAGAAAAAATAGGTGATAAACCTTAATCAATAGTTGTAGGCAGTATTTTCAAAAAGGGTTCCGTCTTTCAGTTTTTCCATGTGTTTCTTATTGATAAAGAAGGACATGGAGACGTACCACATTCCGGTGCTTCCAAATTCTGAATAGTCAACGGGTCTTCCAAAATCCTCACCGGTGAAGGAGGGATTCAAAAAATCGTCCAGGTAGTACTTAAATTTCAATCTGAATCCCTGCGGAAACTGAACTCCTGCGAACAGCGAGGGAATCCAGCTGTTGACCCGATTGCTGTTCCATTCCTTGTAAATGGATTTATTTCCATCTATAAATTGCTTCTGCTTGTAATGGAACATCCACTCATATTCCCCTCCCGCGAAAAAGAAGAAGTGCTTGTCAAATGAGCCCACCTTAAAAGCCAGTGGAAAACCGAGCGCGTAGCTGCGACGTTTTATTTTGGTATTCTTATTCCAGTTTGGGTCATCCGAATTAATGTCTGAAAAGCCCACATTTTGATAGTAGTCCTCTACGATAAAACCCACATTTCGGATGTTGAATCCTGTAAAAAGGCCAAAGTGATCGTTAAAATCATAATTGACATGCTGCTGGGTATGAAAGAAGAGGGTAAATCGCATGTTTGTATTTACATCAACACTGTTGAATTTTACATCTGCACCCGAAAGGATGAACTCAAAACCATTGGAGTAGTAGACCTTATTCTGAGCGCTGGTTTCGATGTTTATCAATGCCAGCATAAAGACTAAGATGAAGATTTGTGGTTTCATGGTCAGAATGGTTTTTTGGATATCAAATGTTAATTTGAATTCAAGTTAATCAGATAATTCCAGAATTCCCACCCAATGGAGTCAGATTATTCTGAATAAGCAATTCGTACTCATCCATTATTATTCGTATCAGCGGGTGATCCACTTTAAATTGAGTTCCATCTATTTGCCAGACTGGCAGGACCTTGGGAGAGGTCCCTGTGATAAAACAAGACTCCATCTGATCCAGTTCGTTTTTGTTCACAGGCCTTTCCACAAGAGGGACTCTTTTCTGATGACCTATTTCAATCACATATTTTCGGGTGATCCCCGGCAATATGTCTTTCTGCGGGGGAGTGATCAGTTCCTGGTTCTTGTGAACGAAGAAAACATTGGAGCGACTGCCCTCTGTAATCTGGTTTTGGTCATTCAGCAAAAGTGCTTCGTATACCCCATGGTCCCTGATGTACTGATTGACAGATACCCTGAACTGGTCATCCCATTTTTTTATTCCCGGATTGGGCCTTATATGGGGGTAGGTTACAAGTTGAACACCACTCAGATAAACACAGCTTTCAGGATAAACATATGGAACAAAATAACAGAGGAGCTGGCTTTGATTCTCTTCATCGGTTTGGAGACAGATTCTGATATTACCAATCTTGAAATCGTTGTTTGATAATAACAAACTGAGACTTTCAATAATTTCTCCGGAACCGGGAAATTGCAAATCGGTTCCGGAAATTGAATCCCGAAGCCGATTCAGATGATCTTCAAGAAATAGAACCTTACCATCCATCAACCGCACCACCTCATAGTAAATTTCAGCAGACATATCGGGAATAAACTCCGATACATCCACCGAATTGCCATTGACTACAAATGTTTTCCCAAGTATTTTTCCAGTTTTCATTCAGCCCTGATGGAGGTAGCCGGATTCATCCTTGAAGCTTTAACTGCCTGCCAGCTTACGGTGATCACAGCTACGGTTAGTGACAACAGCAAAGATATGATAAAGGTCCAGAATGGGAATGCAATGCGGTAAGTAAAGTTTTGCAGCCAGGGTTGGATTAAAAAGTAAGAGACCGGCCATGCAATCACATTCGATATAATCACCCATTTGGAAAACTGAACAAGGAAAATATTTAGTATCTGGTTTTGAGTGGCTCCCATTACCCTTCTTATGCCGGTTTCGCGAGTTCGTTTGGCCGTCATAAATGCTGAGAGTCCCAGGAGTCCCAGAGCCGCAATAAATATGATAAGAATGGTGAAAGAAATGACCAGGGCAAATACGATTTTCTCCTCCTCATACAGGGCATCCAGTTCATCGCTTAGATAGCTGTACTGTATGGGGTAGGCCGGATTGAATTCATTGCGCTTCTCTTCAATCCAGGAAAGGGCTTCCTGCAATTGATCTTTGTTTACCCTTACATGCAATTGCCTCATAAATTGTGTATTCTCAAGGCACCTTAACACCAGTGGTTCTATGGGATTATGCAGCGATCCATAATTAAAGTCCTTTACCACTCCAATGATTTCAGCTTCCGGGTTATTGGCTCCCTGGATATTCACTCCCATAATAAACTTCTTTCCCAGGGCCTCGTCTCCCCATTGCATGTCCTTAACCAGCGCTTCATTTACCACCACAGAATTTGTTTGATCGGATCCAAACTCTCTGTCATAAAAACGACCCTCAACAAGCGACATTCCCATGGCATCCAGGTATTCATAATTAACGATCATGTTGTTAAAGACCTTTTCCTGCATCTCTCCACTCATATCCTCGGCGGTCATTACCTGTTTCCCGGTAAACCTTCCTGGTGTGGTGGTAGACAGAGCTGTTTCCTCCACAGCAGGGTGACGTTTGATCTCCTCCATAAATGCATTGGCATTGTTTACCACAGCGGTATCATTGAGCGAAATCAAAAGAATCTGGTCTTTATCGAATCCCAAATCTTTGGTTTGGATAAACCGCATTTGCATGGAGATAATAATGGATCCAATGACCATGACAGCCGAGATGAGAAACTGAACGATCACCAATCCCCTTCGCAGCCAGCCACGGTCTGAGGAGCTTACTCCATTCCCTTTTAAAATAGATACGGGATTAAAGGAGGCCAGGTAGGTGGAAGGATATAACCCGGATAGTAACCCGGTAAGAACAGATACTCCAAGCATAAACAGGATGACCATGGGCTGTAGCAGGATCTTCCAGTCAAATGTTTTTGATGTAAGGTCGTTGAAAAGAGGCAATACCAGAACGGTTATTACTGCGGCCAGAATTCCGGCAGCTATTGCCATGGCTACCGATTCTCCAAGGAATTGAGCGCGCAGGCGACTTTTACCTGCTCCACCCACTTTCCGAATGCCAATCTCTTTGCTTCTGTTTGTGGCCCTTGCGGTGGTCAGGTTGGTATAGTTGATGCTTGCTATGACGATCAGCAGCACACCTATGATCCCCATAATATACACATAGTTCATATTTCCTTTTGGAAGATCGTAGGAGAGTTCATCTTTCTGGAAATGAACATCCGCCAGGGGAGTGATGCGAAGATCGAAACTGGCTTTGATCTGTTCACCCAATTCAGCCATGTACTTGTCATAGAATTCGGGAAATTTCGAAAGGATCATATCTGGTGTGGTATTTTCAGCCATCAGGATATAGGCATAGGTGGCCACATTCCAGAATGAATTGGCGCTCCGGTCATTAAATTGCTCACTGCCAATTTGTTCTTCAACGGTTGCTGCTGACAACAGCCCGTTGAATCTTAGATGAGCGTTGGTCGGAAGGTCTCTGAAAACACCTTTAATGGTATAATTAGAACCATCCAGCGCTTTCATGCTTTCTCCAACCACGTCCCATTTTCCGAAGTACTTTTTTGCCAGGGTTTCACTGATCACCATGGTATAGGGTTCGCTCAATGCGGTAGAAGGGTCGCCCGTACGAAAAGGGATGGTGAAAACTTTAAATATGGTGGAGTCTGCATAAGCGATGCTGTCTTCTTTAAAAACATTCTCTTCTTTTTCGAAGTAGAGGCTAGGTTGTGGGAGTATCCTGGCAAACTCTTCCACCTCGGGATATTCGTCCTTCAGGGTGGGTGCCAGTGGAATCTGTACGATGGCTATCTGATCCAGTTTTTCGTTAATAAAGAAGTCACCTTCCAACCTGTAGATCCGCTCATAATTTTCATTGTGCTTGTCAAAGGTTACCTGATCCTGAATGTAAATAAAAATCAAAATGGAGGCAGTGATTCCAACTGCCAGACCAAGCAGATTTAATAGGGTAAAGAATTTGTCCCTGACTGCATTCCTTGCCAGCGAAAGGAAGTAATTTTTTAATAAGGACATCGGAGCGTAATTTTATGGTTATGCAATAACATGTGTGTCCAAGCATGGTGCCAAATTGGGCAATTCACACATAATCAATGGTATAACTTGAAATCAGTGTTTGAGATATGTCCGGAATTGTAGCTTGAGTGTTCGAATGCGGACGTTAGAAGTGTCGCTTGTATAAATATATTTGTTATTTTTACCACACCTGAAACGCGATTCTATCCCCTATGAGCAAATTGATTTTTTTTATCGATGATGACAAGATGATCCTGAATCTGCTGGAGTACACCTTTCAGGCCCGGCAGGATTACGATGTGGTTTGTTACCAAACTGGTGAGGAGTGTCTTGAAAATATAGGACAGAAACCAAGCCTGATTGTACTGGATCATATTCTTGAGGGCATGGGAGATAATACCCTGAACGGGATGGAAACTCTGATAGAGATCAGGAAGGTCGATAAAGAGGTTCCGGTGGTAATTCTTACCGGGCAGGGAGACGAAAGTCTGCTAACCAGATTTATGGAAGCGGGTGCCAGCAGGTATCTTACGAAGGACGATTTCTTTATTGATTCTCTTATCGAAACCATTCAACAGGTACTCTCTTGATCATCCCTCTTCTCAAAATTGCCGTTTAGGAGCTATTTAATGGACTATGACTCATTTATTAATGAGGCAAATTTGTTTTTTTATATGAGATAAATTTCTACTTTTGCACTCCCAAATTAGAGGATTGTGAGCAAGCGGGGATCATATGCAGTACGCATTTCGGGTTTAGTAGATGGCGATCACGATTTTTCATTTGAGTTAGATCAACAGTTCTTTGCATTATTTGAGAATCCGGAATTTGAGAAAGGAACGGTGCAGGCCAAGGTTATCTTTGAAAAGAGAACCGGGATTCTTGCACTTCATTTTAATCTGTCTGGAGAGGTAGAAGTGATCTGTGATCGCTGCCTCGAACCTTTTATGGTTCCCTTAGAAACAGAGCAAACTATTTTTGTTAAGTTGGGAGAAGTTGCCGGAGAGGTTGATGACGATGTGATCATCATTGCTAGAGATGAGCACGAGATTGATGTTGCGCAATACATGTATGAATTTATCATATTGGCGCTTCCCTTTCAGCGAATGCATCCAGAGGATAAGAACGGAAAAAGTATCTGCGATCCCTCGATGTTAAAAAAACTGGAAGCTCACACAGCAAAAGATCTGGATCAGAATAGCAGGTCAGATCCCAGATGGGATGTTTTAAAAGGTATAATTGAAAAAAATAAGTAGATATGGCACATCCGAAAAGAAAAATCTCCAAAACCAGAAGAGATAAAAGAAGGACCCATTATAAAGCTGAGGCTCCAACCCTGTCAACTTGTTCTACAACTGGAACAGTTCATGAGCGTCACCGTGCATATTATGTAGACGGGAACCTTTATTATAAGGGGAAACTTGTTATTGATTCTGAAGCTGACCTAGCTTAGTACAAAAAGCCACCAGGGTGGCTTTAGTTACCCATGCGGATTGGAATCGATATGATGGGGGGCGATTATGCGCCCGGTTCCACAATACGTGGATCAATTCTTGCAAGGGAAATCTTGCCCGATAATGTAGAAGTTATCCTTATCGGTGACAAGGAATTATTAAGCCGCTACGCAGAAGATAACCACCTTGATTTATCCAGTCTCACAATTATCCATACCCCCGATTCTGTGGGGATGGAAGATCCTCCACTGAAAGTATTTAAGGAGAAACCCAAAGCCAGCCTGTTTCTGGGGAGCCATTTACTGGCCGACCGCTCAATTGATGGTTTCTGCAGCGCAGGAAATACCGGAGCTATGCTTGTAGGTGCCATGCAGATTGTCACTTCCATTCCTGGTATCATACGTCCGGCCATAGCTGCCCCAATCCCAAACCTTGATGGGCAGAAATCGATTTTACTTGATGTGGGACTGAATCCAGATGCCCGTCCTGATGTTTTATACCAGTATGGCACCATTGGTACCATTTATTCAAAACTGGTGAATGGGATTAAGGATCCGAATGTAGCTTTGTTGAATGTGGGCCTGGAAGAGAGCAAGGGAAACCTGGTTGTCAGAAGTGCCTTTCAGTTAATGAAAGAGTCATCAAGTTATAATTTCATTGGAAATTTTGAAGCCAACGAAATGTTTGTTTCCAACAGAGCTGATGTTCTGGTTACGGATGGATTTGTAGGAAACATGTTGTTAAAACAGGCTGAAGCATTTTATGAGCTTATTGCCAGGAAAGCAATTGGCAATGGCTATTTTGAGATGTTTAATTTTGAAAATTTTGGAGGTACACCCGTACTGGGCATTAATGCTCCTCTGATTATCGGTCATGGAATTTCCAACGAGATTGCCATAAAAAACATGCTCCTTCATACCTCGGAGGTTGTGGGAGCAGGATTGGTCAACAAGATTAAAGAAGAATTGGACAGATGAGTAAAGTTTCGGCTGGGATAACAGGAATTCATGCTTGGTTACCTGAGTACAGGCTAACCAATGATGAATTAAGCACCATGGTAGAGACCACCGATGAGTGGATCATGCAGCGCATAGGGATTAAGGAAAGAAGGATTCTGAAAGAGGGAGCTACTTCAGATATGGGGGCAAAGGCGGTTGAGGGTTTGCTTAAGAAAACTGGAACAAAGCCGGAAGAGATTGATGTGGTGATCTGTGCAACCATCACTTCCGATTATCCTTTCCCGGCCACAGCCAATTTAATCAGTGAAAAAGTGGGAATGACCAAGGCCTGGAGCTTTGATATCTCCGCGGCCTGCTCTGGATTTTTGTTTGGGCTTCAAACTGCGGCTAGCTTCATTGAGGCTGGAACCTATAAAAAAGTAGTCATGGTGGGTGCCGATATGATGTCGTCCATCACTGATTATACCGATCGAACCACCTGTCCCCTTTTTGGAGATGCTGCCGCAGCGGTTCTGGTTGAACCTGTTGAAGATGGATTTGGGATAAGAGATTCAATCCTGGAAGTGGATGGAAGCGGTGTGAAACATCTTAAAATGAAATCTGGAGGTTCTTTAAGTCCACCTTCTCATGAAACTATAGACGCAAAAGAACATTTTGTTTACCAGGAGGGGCAGGCAGTTTTTAAAGTAGCTGTTTCAAAAATGGCAGATGTATCTGTGGAGATCATGAAAAAGAATAAACTTGATCCCGAAAAGCTTAACTGGTTGGTTCCTCACCAGGCCAACATGAGAATTATTGAAGCGGTTGCCAGGAGAATGGAAATTCCCAGAGAAAAGGTGATGATTAATATTGAGAAGTATGGCAACACCACCGCAGCAACAATTCCTCTTTGCCTCTGGGAATGGGAGTCTCAGCTAAAAAAGGGTGACAATATTATTCTGGCTGCTTTTGGAGGTGGTTTTACATGGGGGTCCATCTATCTCAAATGGGCTTATGATGGAAACAAGAATAATGACTAATTTTGTATAAAAAATAAGCCATGGCAAAAATAGGTGAATCAGAAAGTACCAACAAGATCAATATGATTGGTGTGGGTACAACCATTGAAGGTAGTGTCTCTTCCAGTGAAAACATAAGGTTTGATGGAAACCTGAACGGTAACCTGAATACAAAGGGAAAAGTATTTGTAGGACAGAGCGGGAAAGTTAATGGAGAGATCCGTTGCAAAAATTGTGAAATCGAAGGGATAGTTGAAGGCAAAGTTATTGTGGAAGAACTTTTGTCACTCCGTTCCATGTCAAAAATACTTGGCGAAATTAAAACCGGAAAGCTGGCCATAGAACCTGGAGCTATCTTTACCGGAAAATGTGATATGGGTGGAAGCAAAGAAACCAATTCCGGGCCAGCCCCCAAAACCAAAGAGGGACAGCCCTAAATCTTCTGGTTTAAGTGCCTTTACCCGATATTCGGGTATGGGATTCCAGATGATCGCGATTATACTTATTTTTTACTGGGCGGGATCTAAGCTTGACGAAAGGGCCGCCAATGAAAAACCTGTATACACAGCTATACTTACTTTAATTGGGGTCTTTGCAGGGATCTACCTCGTCCTGAAGGATTTTATCTTCAGAAAGGATGATTAAACATATCCGTTTTCTCTGGCAACTTCTGGTCCTTTCTGCCATATTGCTACTTCTGGGCATCCTGATTTTTTCGAGGGTCGATATGGATCTATCAATTCGCTTATTTATATTATCCTTACTCTCAATTGCGCTCATAAATTATATCACGTTTTTTGTGATGGCCCGTGGAGCGAATAAACATAACCGTGAAGGGGTGGTTTGGAGCATGGGTGGAATCGGTCTGAAATTCCTGCTCTACCTGGCATTTATTCTTACTGTTTGGGGAATAACAAAAAATCTCTCCAAAGGGTTTATCGTTACATTTTTTGCATTATATTTAGTCTTTACTTTTTTATTGGCAGTGAACCTGTTTAAGGAACTGAAGAACAAATAATTACATTGATTGTGAGCGTTAGAATTTTAGCAGCTTTTACCACCATTTTTATCGGAATTGCTTTTTTCACCACGGGTGTCCAATTGTATGGGCAGGATGGGCATCACGAAGAGCAAGCTCAGAAAGTAACAGAGTCCCATTCGCAGGAGCATACCCAACATGCTGAATCAGATGGTCATGAAAGTGATTCCCAGGACGAAGAGTTTAATGCTCCTGAGTATATCCTGGAACACGTATCTGATTCTCATGATTGGCACATCCTGACCAGGAAGGATGGGCATCATGTGGCTGTCCCTCTTCCCGTCATTCTCTACAGCAAGCACTCTGGATTTCATGTTTTCTTATCCAGCAAGATAGCGCACGGGCACTCCCATGAAGGTTTTCAAATGGGCTATGGCTCTGTCATGGTTGAGAACAAAAAGGGTGAAACGGTAGAGAAAAGCCTGCATGGAAAAATTGTAGAAGTGGATGCCCATGGTGAACTTGTTGAAGCCGGTCTGCCACTGGATTTCTCCATTACCAAGAATGTATTTATGATGCTGCTCTCAGTAATCATATTGTTGTGGGTATTTCTGAGCCTGGCCAGATCCTATAAGAAGATGGGCATCAGCGAACCCAAAGGACTGGCAGGTTTTATTGAACCGCTAATTGTATTTATTGAAGAAGATGTGGCCATTCCCAATATTGGTGAGGAGAAATATGCCCGCTACATGCCCTACCTGCTCACCGTATTCTTTTTTATCCTGCTGAATAACCTGCTGGGGCTGATCCCCTTCTTTCCCTTCGGTGCCAATGTAACCGGGAATATTGCGGTCACCATGGTGCTGGCACTTTGCACTTTTTTCATCACACAATTCAGCTCGAACAAGGGACACTGGCAGCATGTGTTTAACACACCGGGCGTACCGTTCTGGCTTGCTCCCATCATGATACCGGTAGAATTGATCGGATTGATCACAAAGCCCTTTGCCCTGATGATCCGACTCTTTGCCAACATCACTGCAGGCCACATCATTGTATTGAGCCTGATCTCCATGATATTTATTTTCAAATCCGTTTTTGTGGCAGCTCCCTCCATGCTGATGGTGGTGTTTATGGATTGCATTGAACTGCTTGTAGCATTCCTGCAGGCTTTTATATTTACTTTATTATCCGCATTATTTATTGGAATGGCGATGCCTGAGCATCACCATGATTAATTGTTCACTTTAATTTATATTTATTATGACTGGAACATTAGCAGCAATTGGAGCAGCACTTGCCGTAATCGGTGCGGCCCTGGGAATCGGAAGGATCGGTGGATCGGCAATGGATGCCATTGCGCGTCAGCCTGAAGCCGCAGGAAAAATCCAGACCGCTATGATTATTTCAGCTGCCCTTATTGAAGGTGCCGCCCTGTTTGCCATCGTGGTCGCCATGATGAGTAACTAGGTTGAAATTTTGAACAGGCCTGTAACGGTTGGTTGCAGGCCTTTCTTTGTAAACAAGTAAATACTATAGAAAATGGATTTAGTAACACCGGGAATAGGAATGATCTTTTGGTCAACGCTCTTCTTTCTTGTTTTGCTCTTTATTCTGGGCAAGTTTGCCTGGCCTGCCATTCTCACAGCAGTTAAAGCGCGTAATGAAAGTATCAAAAACGCCTTGGATGCAGCTGATAAGGCGAAAGTAGAGATGGCCAAACTACAGGCAGATAATAAAATGATCCTGGCCGAAGCAAAAGCCGAAAGGAATGCCATGCTCAAAGAGGCTAAGGTGATTAAGGATTCCCTTATAGCAGAGGCCAAGGAGAAAGCAAGTGAAGAGGCCAAAAAACTTATACAAGTTGCCAGGGAAGCTATTCAGGCAGAGAAGGATGCCGCAGTCAGTGAAATGAAGGCCCAAATGGTCAATCTCTCAATTGATATTGCTGAAAAAATATTGCGCACCAATCTGGAAGACAGTGAAGCGCAGAAGGTCCTGGTCACAAAGCTTGTGAATGAAGCTGACCTGAATTAATAAATTATTAATAGATGATGCCGAGAGGCGAATCAATTATATAATTTAATAGATGATGCCGAAAGGCGAATCAATTATATAATTTATGAACGAAAGCCAAATTTCAGTACGGTACGCAAAAGCATTGTTCAAGAGTGCTCTTGAGAAGAAGATCCTCGATTCTGTAAATAAGGATATGGATTTGCTAGCGGAAACTTGCAAGCTGGATGATTTCCGGTACATGCTTGAATTACCCTCGCTGCAACCCAGTCAGAAAATCAAGTTTATCAGTTCGATTTTCGCCAAAAACATGTCAGACATTTCCCTGGCCTTGGTCCACCTGGTAATAAAGAATAAGCGGGAAAGTTATTTGGCTGGCATAGCCAGAAATTTCAGGGATTTGTATCGCACCGAGAAGGGGATTCGTTCAGCTGAATTGGTGACTGCACAGGAGGTAGACGATTCGACGATCAAGAGCATCAGGGAACTGATCACAAAATCCTTTGATTCGGATGTTGAGCTAAGCGCTTCGTTGGATGGTGACCTGATTGGTGGATTTGTATTGAAGATTGAAGACCAGCAATATGATTCCAGCGTGGCCAGCAACCTCAAAAGAATGAAAAAACAATTACTTCAAAAATAGTATTGAAAAGAAATAGCATATGTCTCAGATTAAACCTTCCGAGGTTTCGGAAATTCTTAAAAAGCAGATAGAAGGGTTCAAAAGTGATGTTGAACTTGAAGAGGTGGGTAGCGTACTCCAGGTTGGAGATGGTATTGCACGCATTTATGGATTGAACAATGTACAGGCCAATGAGCTGATTGAATTTGATAGTGGGGTGATGGGTATCGTTCTGAACCTTGAGGAGGATAATGTGGGTGCTGTATTGCTGGGTTCAACAGAATTGATTAAAGAGGGTGATTCAGTTAAACGGACCAAGAGGATTGCTTCCATTAATGTGGGTGAGCCCTTACTGGGTCGGGTAATTAATACACTGGGAGAGGCCATTGACGGTAAGGGTCCCATTGACGGGGATATGATTGAAATGCCTCTGGAAAGGAAAGCACCTGGTGTCATTTATCGCCAGCCTGTAAATGAACCCCTTCAAACCGGATTGAAGCCCATTGATGCCATGATTCCCATTGGAAGGGGGCAGCGCGAACTTATTATTGGAGACCGTCAGACCGGGAAGACTGCCATCGCCATCGACACCATCATTAACCAGAAGGAGTTTTATGACAAAGGTGAAACTGTCTACTGTATCTATGTGGCCATTGGACAGAAAGGATCCACAGTAGCCAATATTCAGAAAACACTGGAGGCTGCCGGTGCCATGGATTATACCGTGATCGTTTCGGCAACCGCATCGGATCCGGCGGCGCTGCAGTTTTATGCACCTTTTGCAGGTTGTTGCATAGGGGAGTATTTCAGGGATACCGGCCGTCCGGCTTTGATTATTTATGATGACCTCTCCAAGCAGGCGGTATCGTACCGTGAAGTTTCACTTCTGCTCAGACGTCCTCCCGGAAGGGAAGCCTATCCGGGTGATGTATTCTATCTGCACTCACGCCTGTTGGAGCGTGCTGCCAAGATCATTAAGTCTGATGAAATTGCTCAAAAAATGAATGATCTTCCTGAACAGCTAAAACCACTTGTAAAAGGAGGAGGATCTTTGACTGCACTGCCTATTATTGAGACCCAGGCTGGTGATGTTTCTGCTTATATTCCAACCAATGTGATCTCCATTACAGACGGACAGATCTTTTTGGAATCGAACCTGTTTAATGCAGGTGTTCGTCCTGCCATTAATGTGGGGATCTCAGTTTCAAGGGTAGGAGGTAATGCCCAGATCAAATCCATGAAAAAGGTGGCCGGAACCCTGAAGATAGATCAGGCCCTCTTCCGTGAGCTGGAGGCTTTCTCTAAATTTGGCTCTGACCTGGATGCAGGAACCATGGCAATTCTGGATAAAGGACGTAAGAATGTGGAGATTCTGAAGCAGGGTCAGTATGCCCCTATGTCTGTAGAGAAGCAAACAGCCATTATCTATTGTGGAACCCAGGGATTGCTGACCGAAATAGCTGTGGAGAAGGTTAAAGAGTTTGAAGTTGAGTTCCTCGAATATTTGGAATTAAAGCACAAAGATACATTGACAGCCCTGGCCCAGGGTAAACTGTCGGATGAGATTACCGGTGTTCTTGAAAGCGCAGCAAAAGAAATCATTGAGAAATTTAAATAGCAGTCCCAAATGGCAAGTTTAAAGGAGATAAGGGAGCGAAAGGTATCGGTGGCTTCAACCATGCAGATAACCAGTGCAATGAAGATGGTTTCTGCCGCCAAGCTAAAGAAGGCCCAGGATGCCATTGTACAGTTCCGGCCCTATGCCGATAAATTGAAAGAGATTCTTGCCAGTGTTGGTGAAAGCCTGAAGGAGGATGAGGACAATCAGTATGCCGAACAGCGGGATAAGGAGCACATTTTACTTGTATTAATCACGTCTAATAGAGGCCTTTGCGGCGCTTTCAATTCAAATGTCATTAAGGCAAGCATACAGAGGGCACTTACCCACTATGGCAACCAGATGATGGCCAGGCAGGTAGACTTTATCGCAATCGGTAAAAAAGGAGGAGATTTTCTTCGTAAGAAAGGATACAATGTAATTTTCGATGGCAGTGATATATTCGATGACCTGACATTTGACCATGTAAGCGCAATGGCTCAAATGGTTATGGATCATTTTCTGGAAAAGGAGTACGACCACGTGGATGTCATCTACAACCTGTTTAAAAATGCTGGAACTCAAATTCTTATTGAGGAGCAGTTTCTTCCCATCCAGCTGAGTGAACTTGTTCAGGAAGCAGAAAACACTTCCAATTTGGACTATATCTTTGAGCCCACAAAAGAGTATATCGTGCAGGAATTGATCCCCAGATCCCTAAAACTGCAATTCTATAAAGCGATACTTGATTCCCATGCCTCGGAGCATGGAGCGCGGATGACGGCTATGCATAAAGCCACCGACAATGCTGAGGAACTGCTGAAGGAGCTGAGTCTCCAGTTCAATAAGGCACGACAGGCATCCATAACCACTGAGATTCTTGAAATAGTAAGCGGTGCAGAGGCCCTTAAGGGCTAATATTCATCCCAGCTTTTGATGCCGATATCTTCCAGCGTCATCTTGCAAATGGCATAGATGAACGCAGAGGCCAACCTGGCATTGGTGATCAGTGGAATGTTATAGTCTACTGCGCCTCGCCTGATGCTATAGTCATTGGCCAATTCATGGGACGACAGGTCTTTGGGTATGTTTACCACCAGATCGATCTTCTTGGCCTTCAGATACTCCATGATATTGGGTTGTCGATCTTCATCGGGCCAGGCCAGGTCCACCGATTCAAGGCCATTTAACTTTAGAAATTCATGGGTGCCATGGGTAGCAAATAGATTGTAACCTTTTTCAATAAGCATTCTGCATGAATTCACCAGCTCCACTTTGGAACGCATCCCTCCGGTAGAAAGAAGAATGTTCTTTTCCGGAATGGTATAACCCACCGATAACATGGCTTTCAGGATGGCTTCGTAGTAGTTGTCACCAATACATCCCACTTCGCCTGTTGAGGACATATCCACTCCCAGCACAGGATCGGCTTTCTTCAAGCGGGAAAAGGAGAATTGAGGAGCTTTGCACCCGATATAGTCCAGGTCGAAAATCGATCTATGGGGTTTCTCCACGGGTACCTTTAGCATGATTTTGGTGGCCTGATCGATCAGGTTAGTTTTAAGAACCTTAGAGACAAAGGGCATGCTTCGGGAGGCCCTGAGGTTGCATTCGATTACTTTAATGGCATTGTCTTTGGCCAGGAATTGCATGTTAAAAGGCCCCGAGATATTTAGCTCTTCAGCCAGTTGCTTGGCAATTTTTTTGATCCGGCGGACGGTTTCAAAGTAAATTTTTTGAGGGGGAAATATCATGGTGGCATCTCCGGAGTGTACACCGGCAAATTCCACATGTTCAGAAAGTGCATAGGAGAATAGTTCCCCATCGCGTGCCACTGCATCTATCTCAATCTCCTTGGCCTCTTCTATAAATTCGGAGACCACCACAGGGTATTGTTTTGAAACCCTGGCAGCCAGTGTAAGAAATCCTTCCAGTTCTTCCCTGTTGGATACCACGTTCATAGCGGCTCCCGATAAAACATAGGAGGGTCTGACCAGCAGAGGAAATCCTACCTCATCCACAAAGGAATAGATCTCATCCAGACTGCTAAGTTCTTTCCACCGGGGTTGATCGATGCCCAGCCGGTCGAGCATCATGGAAAATTTATGCCTGTTTTCAGCCCTGTCGATGGACTCTGGAGAGGTCCCCAGTATATGAACATTCTGATGGTGTAGCCTCATGGCCAGGTTATTGGGAATCTGACCTCCCACAGAAACAATGACTCCTTTGGGCGATTCAAGATCATAAATATCCATCACCCGCTCATAGGATAACTCATCAAAATAGAGACGGTCGCAAACATCATAGTCCGTGGAAACGGTCTCCGGGTTATAGTTGATCATAATGGACCGATACCCCTCTTCATTCACTGTTTTCAGGGCATTTACACTACACCAGTCAAATTCAACACTGGAACCGATGCGATAGGCCCCCGATCCCAGAACAATGACCGAGCGTTGATCGCTAAAGAATTCTATATCATGCTCACTGCCACTGTAGGTTAGGTAGAGGTAGTTGGTCTGAGCCGGATACTCCGCAGCCAGGGTGTCAATCTGTTTCACACTGGGCAGAATGTTTCGCTTTTTCCGATGCTCGCGAACGGTCATCAGATCCTCCGATACATCTCCGCTCATCACCAGCCGGGCCACCTGGAAATCACTGAATCCGGCTTTTTTTGACTGAAGCAACAATTCATCTTCCAGATTTTCGAGGGAGTTCACTTTCTCCAGTTCCAGCTTCAGGTCATAGATATTCTTCAGCTTCACCAGGAACCACTTATCGATTCGCGTCAGTTCATGGATCCTGTCGATGGTGTAGCCCGACTGAAAGGCCTGTTCAATGACCATGATCCGCATATCGGTGGGTTCCGATAGCTCATTGTCAATGTCTTCAATCTCCATCTCGTGGTTGCCCACAAAACCATGCATTCCCTGTCCAATCATTCGAATTCCCTTCTGAATGGCCTCCTCGAAGGTACGTCCAATGGCCATTACCTCACCCACTGATTTCATGCTGGAGTCGATCAGTTTAGAGACCCCCTGAAATTTATTCAAATCCCAGCGGGGAATTTTGCAGACTATATAATCCAGTGCAGGTTCAAAAAAGGCAGAGGTGGTTTTGGTAATGGAGTTTCTTAATTGATGTAGACCGAATCCCAGTGCCAGTTTTGCAGCTACAAAAGCCAGCGGATAACCGGTGGCTTTGCTGGCCAGCGCAGATGAGCGGGAAAGCCTTGCATTCACTTCGATCACCCTGTAATCTTCAGAGTGTGGATCAAGTGCATATTGGACATTGCATTCGCCAATGATTCCGATGTGCCTGATGATGTCGATGGACAATTTTCGAAGCTTATGGTATTCGCTGTTGGTCAGGGTTTGAGATGGCGCTACCACGATGCTCTCCCCGGTATGAATACCCAGTGGATCGAAGTTTTCCATATTACAAACCGTAATGCAGTTGTCAAAGCGGTCCCTAACCACTTCATATTCCACCTCTTTCCATCCCTTCAATGACTCCTCTACCAGGATCTGGGGGGAGTATGAAAAGGCTTTTTTGGCCAGCTTATTAAGATCTTCTGTGTTGTAGCAGAATCCACTTCCCTGTCCGCCAAGCGTGTAAGCGGCACGTATGATAATGGGGTAGCCCAGTTTTTCGGCTGCCTTGTGTGCATCTTCCTCGGAGGTAACGGCGACACTTCGGGCAGTTTTTACATTGATTTGATCCAGTTTCTCCACAAAGAGTTCACGGTCTTCGGTATCCATAATGGCCCGAACGGGTGTTCCCAGTACACGCACATCATACTTTTCAAGGGTGCCTGCTTCATAAAGCGCAACGCCGCAGTTTAAGGCAGTCTGTCCCCCAAAGGCAAGAAGAATCCCATCTGGCTTCTCCTTTTGAATTACTTTTTCAACAAAATAGGGGGTTACCGGAAGGAAATAGATCTTATCGGCAATATCCTCCGAAGTTTGTACGGTAGCAATGTTTGGGTTAATCAATATCGTAAAAACACCCTCCTCACGGAGAGCTTTAAGGGCTTGTGAGCCGGAGTAATCAAATTCCCCTGCTTCCCCGATTTTTAGTGCTCCCGATCCGAGGATCACCACTTTTTTGATTGATTCGTTCATTTTGATGGCCTAAGTGATTGCTAATTTGTGGATCAGGATGACCCAAATGGGGGTTCCGGAGTCCATATATTCCGGGGTGTAAAAATAGAAAAAAAAAGCTGAAGATTTGCATTAATCTCAAAAGAATGTATAAATTTGCATTTCTAATGTATAAATATACAAGGTGAAAAACAGGAACGAAAGATTAATGGAGATTAGACGCCTAATCAGCAGTCAGAATATCTCCAGCCAGGAGAAGCTGATGAAGCTTTTGGTCAAGGAGGGGTTTGAGCTAACCCAGGCCACATTGTCAAGAGATCTTAAATACCTGAAGGTGGCTAAAATGCCAGATGACAGAGAAGGTTACGTCTATATTCTTCCCGATAAGGAGCACTCGGTGGAGGAGGTGGAATTTGCCGGATCCGGACTGACCGGATTAATTTCCATTGACTTTGCCCAGGGGATGGCCATCTTAAAGACCCTCCCGGGACATGCCGGGATGATCGCCTACACCATTGATAACCTGGGGGCCTATGAAATAGCTGCGACCATTGCCGGAGATGATACCATCCTGCTGGTTCCAAGGGATGGTGTTTCCAGAACCGATGTAGTAAATGTGCTTAAACTTAAAATGCCCGGACTGGTGCCTGATTTTGCCCAGTAATCACAATTAATACGAAATAACAATGAATCACAATATTGACATTTCCATAGCCTCTGCGGCACATCTCAATTATGTGCCGGATATTGAGCAGGCCCTTTTGCTTGCCTCTCAACAAAAGGGAACAGGTATTGCTGTGCGAAGCAAGGAGTATCTTACGAGAAAAATTGAAGAAGGCAAGGCCGTTGTCGCCATAAGCAGTGAAGGAAAATGGGCAGGATTCTGTTATATAGAATCCTGGGGGCACAATAAGTTTGTGGCCAACAGCGGACTGATTGTTTCCCCTCAATTCAGGGGAATCGGATTGGCCATTGAGATTAAAAAAAGGGCATTTGATCTTTCAGCAAAACTCTTCCCGGGGGCCAAGCTGTTTGGATTAACCACCAGCCTGGCGGTGATGAAAATCAACAGCGGACTGGGGTATAAACCGGTGACGTTTTCTGAACTGACCGATGACGAGGATTTCTGGAAAGGTTGTTTGACTTGTCCATACTATGACATCCTGGTGAGAACCAAGCGGGATGATTGCCTCTGCACAGCCATGATTATGGATCCTACTGAAAAAAAAAGAGTAAACGGTGAGGCACACAAAGCCGGAGTAAAAGTAAGTATTAACCACACCTGATAACAATCAACATGAAGAAGAAAAAAGTTTTATTGGCCCTGAGCGGGGGACTTGATACATCGTTTTGTGCAGTATACCTGTCCAGGGATAAACAAATGGAGGTGCACTCGGCCATAGTGAATACCGGAGGATTTCCTGAAGAGGAGCTGGAACAGATCGGTGCACACGCCAAAAGATTGGGTGTGCTTACTCATGAAGTACTGGATGTGACGGCTGACTATTACAACAGGTGTATACGTTATATGGTTTTTGGAAATGTGTTAAGGAATCGGAGCTATCCTTTGTCGGTCAGTTCTGAACGCACTTTTCAGGCCATTGCACTTGTAAATTATGCCAAAAAAGAGGGATTTCAATGCATAGCTCACGGTTCAACGGCTGCAGGAAACGACCAGGTTCGTTTTGACCTGGTCATTCAGGTTCTGGCCCCCGAAATAGAGGTCATCACACCCATCAGAGACCTGAAGATATCCAGGGAGGATGAAATTGACTACCTCCGGAAAGAGGGCATCGAGTTGAATTGGGATAAAATGAAGTACTCCATCAATCAGGGTCTTTGGGGCACCAGTGTGGGAGGGAAGGAGACCCTTACTTCCACCGGTGAACTGCCCGATGAGGCCTATCCCACACCTGTGGAAAAGTCAGGCACAGAGGTTATTACCCTTGGATTTGAAGAGGGCGAACCGGTGAGCCTCAATGGTGAGAAGTTTGAGCCCCTTGTGGTAATCAGGGAACTGGAGAAACTGGCATCGCCCTGGGGTGTTGGCAGGGATGTTCATGTGGGAGACACCATCATTGGAATTAAGGGCCGGGTCGGATTTGAGGCTGCCGCTGCAAGGATCATCATCGATGCGCACCTTGCCCTTGAGAAGCATGTGCTTTCCCGCTGGCAGCTCCATTGGAAGGAGCAGATCGGACAGTGGTATGGCATGTTTGTGCACGAGGCCCAATACCTGGAACCGGTTATGCGCGATCTGGAATCATTTCTGGATTCGTCTCAGAAAAATGTGACCGGTGAGGTGACTGTCAGGTTAAGACCCTACAGCTTTACGGTAACAGGGGTAGATAGCCCCTTCGATCTGATGAGCTCCTCATTTGCTTCCTACGGGGAGATGAACAGGGCTTGGACTGCCGAAGAGGTAAATGGTTTTACACGGATCCTGGGGAACCAGCAGAGAATCTGGTATGCCGTAAATGGAAAAGAGGAACAATTAGATTAAAACTTTCATAGCAAATGAAGAGAGTAGGAATTATAGGAGCAGGTAATATTGGGATGGCCATTGCAAAGGGGCTTGTCTCATTTAAAAAGATGAGTCCTTCGGATATATACCTTTCGCGAAAGAAGAGTGAATTGTTGGCTGGAGAGAAAGACGCAGGTTTTGTGGTCACCGACAACAATACCCTGGTGGCCGAATGCGATTTCATTTTTCTGGCTGTTTTGCCCGGCCAGGCCAAGGAGGTGATAGAAGAGATTAAGCCTTCCTTTGCCGGTAGCCATAAAATATTGGTCAGCGTAGTTTCAGCTGTAAGTATTAAAGAGTTGGAGGAGTGGATCGGAGATGGTGTAAATGTAGTCAGGGTCATGCCCAACACAGCTGCTGAGTATGGAGCCAGCATGACCTGTATTGCCGGAGAGGATGACCGGGCCATTGGAGAAATAGAAAAGCTGTTTGCACCCCTGGGACAAACCATGGTCGTTAAAGAGCACCTGATGCCTGCTGCCACCATCCTGGCGGCCTGTGGCATCGCATTTTTTCTCCGATTTATCAGGGCGGTATCCCAGGGTGGAATACAGATTGGTTTTCATGCGGATGAAGCGGGAAAGATTGCCGCACAAACTGCCATGGGCGCTGCTGAATTACTTTTGCAGACCAACCACCACCCGGAGACAGAAATTGACCGGGTAACCACACCCATGGGGTGTACCATTTCGGGTCTGAATGAAATGGAGCACTGGGGACTAAGTTCTGCCATGATCAAAGGAATTGTAAAATCCTATTCTGGAATTAGTGACCTGAAATAATGGCAGTTAAAGTTCCCTATATAGAGTTATTAATGAAGATGATTGCCATTCCGGCGGTGAGCAGGAATGAAGCCTTACGTTCAGATTTTCTGGAGGGATATTTCAAGGATATGGGATTCTCTGTGAGTAGGATTTTTAATAACCTATTGGTGGGAAGTCCCAAAAGGCTGGATGCCAGACCCCGGATTCTTTTGAATTCTCACATGGATACGGTTTCGCCGGTGGAAGGGTGGGAATCGGATCCCTATGTACCGGTGATGGAGGGAGATAAGATTTTTGGTCTGGGTAGTAACGATGCAGGTGCGTCTGTGGTAAGCCTTATGGCCGCCTATGGAGAGATGAAAGAGCGACTGGCAGCTTCTATGGACCTTTTACTTCTTATCAGTGCCGAAGAGGAGGTTTCCGGGAAAAATGGAATCTCCGCTGTATTGCCTGGGCTGGATGACCTGGATGGTGCCATTGTTGGAGAACCTACGGGCATGCATCCTGCAGTGGCTGAGAGGGGATTGATGGTGCTTGACGGGGAAGTTAAAGGAGTAGCCGGACATGCTGCCAGAAAGGAGGGTGTGAATGCCATCTACAAGGCCATGGAAGCGATTAAAAAAATTAAGGAATTGAAATTCGATAAAGAGTCGGAGTGGCTTCCTGATGCCGGAGCACAGGTCACCCTCATTTCGGCAGGAACGAGTCACAATGTGGTTCCGGATGTTTGCCGCTTTGTGGTAGATGTGCGAAGCAACGATCGGTATGGAAATGAAACCATGCTTGAACTTGTCAGGAATGCATGTACTGCTGATCTTGTGCCCCGATCCACCAGGCTCAAGCCCTCCTGCCTTCCGGAAGGTCATTTTCTAATGAAAACTATTCGCAAGACCAATTTGAAACCCTTTGGATCCTCCACCCTGTCTGATATGGCTCTGATTCCTTATCCGGCTGTAAAAATGGGCCCCGGAGATTCGGCCCGCTCTCATACGGCAGGGGAGTATATATTAAAAAGTGAATTGGAGAAAGCCGTGGAGGGCTATTGCCAGTTTCTGGAAAACCTAAAAGTGTAGCTGTACTATGAAATTGTGGGACAAAGAGATATCAACCGAACAACGCATTCTTGCCTTTACCACTGGAAAAGATCCAATCTATGACCTGGAGCTTGCCCCATATGATGTATTGGGTTCCATGGCACATACCATCATGCTTTCTGAAGTGGGTCTCATTCAGAAAGAAGATGCTTCCACACTGGTGGATGAGCTGATGCAGATATTCAAAGAGGCCAAAGAGGGAAAACTGGAGCTTGACAAGGGTGTGGAGGATATACACTCCCAGGTGGAGATGATGCTGACCCGTAAACTGGGTGATCTGGGTAAAACCATTCATACCGGAAGATCCAGAAACGACCAGGTGATGGTAGATATCAAGCTCTTTCTCCGAGAGGAACTCAATCACCTGGTGAGTGAGGTGAAGGATCTCGCCCTTACACTGGGAAACCAGGCCCAGGCTTACAGCGATGTCATGATGCCCGGTTATACACATATGCAGGTGGCCATGCCCTCTTCATTTGGGTTGTGGCTTGGTGCCTATGCAGAAGCCCTGGCCGATGACCTCACCTTTATGCAGGGAATCTATAGCGTGGTTAACCAGAATCCATTGGGATCAGCAGCCGGATTTGGCTCTTCATTTCCAGTGGACCGGGAACTCACCACAAAACTGCTGGCTTTTGAAAATATGCACATCAGTTCGGTTAATGCACAGATGAACCGTGGAAAGACTGAATGGTATGTGGGTACGGGGATCAGTGCTATTGCTTCTACCCTGGCACGTTTGGCCATGGATGCAGTCCTCTTTATGGGTCAGAATTTCAATTTTTTAAGCCTGCCCTCAGAGCTTACCACCGGTTCCTCCATTATGCCGCATAAAAAGAATCCCGATGTGCTCGAGCTGATACGGGCCAAGTGTAATCGCTTGACCACGACTCCATCTGGAATATCAGCAGTCACAGGAAATCTGATTTCAGGCTACCACAGAGATTTTCAGATCCTTAAAGAGATTCTTCATCCTGCGCTGGAAGAGCTGAAAGATTGCATCTCCATGATGCAATATGTAGTGGAGCGCATCAGGGTCAATAAAGAGATTCTGGAGGATGATACCTATCAATACCTCTACACGGTGGAGGAGGTAAACAAGAAGGTGCAGGAGGGGATCCCCTTCAGGGATGCTTATAAAGAGGTGGCTTTAGAAATAGATAAGGGGCGTTACAGGCCGAGCCGGGACCACACCTATACGCACCTTGGAAGTGTAGGAAATCCCGGCATTGCAGCCATCAAGACGAAAGCGGACAAGGCTTTTAATGGATTTCGTTTTGTGAAAACCTCAGAAGTGGTAAGTGCATTGAGTAACTATTTTGAAAAGTCATGACACACAGAAAATACTTAAAGGACAAGAAAAAAATCGTGGTGAAGGTGGGCACCAGTACCCTGGCCTACGACAATGGGAAGATGAATCTGCAACGCATGGAGAAACTCGTAAGGGTGCTGGCAGATCTGCACAACAGTGGCAGGGAAGTAATCCTGGTCTCTTCAGGAGCGGTGGGCATGGGAGTAGGAATGATCGGTCTGGAAAAAAAGCCCACCGACCTGGTGAAAAAGCAAGCACTGGCCGCCATCGGACAGGTGGGTTTGCTCAGATTGTATCAAAAATTCTTCGATGAATACAACAAAACAGTGGCCCAGGTGCTGCTCACCAAAGATGGCATCGAAAACAGCCTCAGAAGGAAAAATGCCCGGAATACCCTTAATGAGCTGGTTGATATGGGAATTATTCCGGTGGTGAATGAAAATGATACGGTCATCACTGATGAAATCGAATTCGGAGACAATGATACACTTTCAGCCGCTGTGGCTACCCTGATACATGCGGATTTGCTGCTGATTCTTACCAATACGGATGGGGTTTTTACTGCAGATCCACATATTCACCATTCGGCCCAGAAAGTGCCCAAGGTGATGAAGGCCAGTGATGATTTGAAGGATGTGGATTTCGAGGGTTCTTCAAAACTGGGATCGGGGGGAATGGCTTCAAAAATAGCGGCGGCCGAGTTGTGCCGGGAGCACAATGTGGATGTAGTGATTGCCGATGGTTCAGATCCTGGCACCATCATGGATGTGTTAGAAGGGAAAGATCTTGGGACATTTTTTGTATCGGATGCGACCAATCAACTTGCTAGCTAGCTGGCAAGTTGATAGTACTTAGTAACTAGTGGATAGTTGTTAGTGGTCAGTAGGAATAATCAGTAAAAAAAATAGATAAATGGAAGAGTTAATTGAGATAGGGAAGAGGGCGAAGCAGGCCACAGGTGAGTTGGCCAATTTGAATAGCGAGCAGAAGAATAAGATATTAATCAGGGTGGCCGAGTTGCTGGAAGAGCAATCAGAATCACTCCTGAAGGCCAATGCCCTTGACCTTGAACAGGCAGAGGAGATGGGCTTAAAGGGTGCCATCATGGAGAGGCTTACCTTATCGAAAGAGAAGATCGTTGGAATAGCGGATGGACTCAGGGAGGTGGCTCAACTGGACGATCCCATTGGGGAGATTGAAGAGATGAAAAAGCGTCCCAACGGGCTGTTGATTGGAAAGAAGAGGGTTCCGCTGGGTGTGGTGGGAGTGATTTATGAATCGAGACCCAATGTAACCGCCGATGTGGCCGGTTTATGCATTAAGACCGGGAATGTTTGCGTCCTCAGGGGAGGAAAAGAGGCTTTCCAGTCTAACAATGGCATCGTGAATATTTTTCATGAGGCCATTAATGCCATGGGCCTGGATCCCAATATGGTACAGCTGGTGCAGAACACCAGGCGTGAAAGTGCGGTGGCCATGATGAAACTCAACGAATACCTGGATATTCTGATCCCCAGGGGTGGAGCCGGATTGATACAGGCTGTGGTTCAAAACAGCACCGTTCCGGTGATTGAAACGGGTGTGGGTAACTGCCATATCTATGTGGACGAAGCGGCCAACCTGGAGCAGGCGGTGGCCATTGTCTATAATGCAAAGACCCACCGTCCGGGTGTATGCAATGCTGCAGAGAGTATTCTGGTACATGAAAAAGTGGCTGCAGAGGTCCTGCCTTCAATTGGAGAATCACTGACTGAGGGAAATGTGGAGATACGTGGAGATAAGGCTACCTGCGAACTAATCCCGGAGGCCATTGCTGCCACTGAGGAGGATTGGGCCACTGAATACCTGGACCTGATCATTAGTGCCAAAGTGGTAGCCTCGCTGGAGGAAGCTGTAGATCACATCAACCATTACGGGTCCAAACATTCGGAAAGCATCGTCACAGAGAACTACAGCCATGCCCAGTTTTTCCTCGATCGGGTAGATGCCGCAGCGGTTTATGTAAATGCTTCCACCCGTTTTACAGATGGATTTGAATTTGGATATGGCGCAGAAATTGGCATCTCTACTCAGAAACTTCATGCCCGTGGTCCCATGGGTTTAAAGGAGCTCACTACCAACAAGTATATTATTTACGGATCTGGTCAAATCAGGGAGTAGAGATAAAAAAAATGTGTCTGCAATGGAAAGAGTTTCGACGCTAACTCGGCCTTCGGCCTCCTAGCTCGGCGACGCCGAAGGCAGAGAAAATATTCATGCAGAATGGCTTTTTCAGGTTGACTCAGATAATGAAATTGCTGCTGCCTTGTTCAAGGATTTTTGGAGTGCCAGAGCAGAGAATGATTTTGTAATTGGCATACGCGAGCATCACAACCGACCTAAAATAAGAACCTTAATATCTATCTTTTCAAGGCTCATAGTCAAGCTCTTTTATAAAGGCAACAGCAAAGATGTAAATGTACCTTTTAGATTAATGAAATCTGAGACCTTTAAATCTATATTTGAACAAATTCCCGATGATACATTTGCCCCTAACGTAATTGTTACTGGTTGTGCTTCGGTTAAAAACATTCCAACCAGGCAAATTCCTATCACTTCTACAATGAGAGAAACAGGAGAAGTATCCATTAAAAAATGGAAGCTTTTTAAGATTGCAATTCTTTCTCTTGTACAAACCATAACCTTTCGATTTAGATTATCCTAGATGAAAATTCTGACTCGTCAACATTACTTTTCTATCGCAGTCTTCACCCTAATCCTTAGTTTGTTCATTTGTTCTTTGCCACAGCGTATGCCGAATGAGGATGAAGCTGTAATTGCTGGCCATGCCTATTCTTACGATCAATTAGGTTTTGTTAAATCAGACCTTTATGGGGGGTATCTGCAAGGTGAATATGCCTGGGAAAAAGGACAATACTTTTACCACAAACTTTTTGTTCTTACGGGTGTTGCATTTATCAAGACCTTTGGTTTTAATATCTATGCCTTTAAATCCATATCATTGCTATTTGCGATAGTTTTCTTTTTCTTTTTCTATCATTATTTAAGGAAATATCACCCAAAGTATACCCTTCCTTCTTTTTTATTACTTGTTAGCTTAATGCTCTATAATAACCTGGTGTTTGATCATAGCTTTATGTACAGACCCGAAATAATGGTTATGTGCCTCGGTTTTATGAGCTTTTATTTCCTGCAATCCGGTATCTCAAAAAACTTAAACTATCTCGTTGCGTTATCTGGAGCCATTGCCGGAGTAACAACCTTTACCCATTTAAATGGTATTATTTATTGTGTTGCTGGCGCCTTACTGTTATTGATTAGGTTTGATCTTAAGAAGCTTATCCTTTTTTCAGTAACAGCCTTTATTTTTTGTGCATTATACTTTTTTGATATTAACACATCTGATGCTTTAAACGCTTTTTTATATCAGTTTAAAACGGACCCTAATGTTGCTGAAAAATCAAACTTTGTAATTGGCCTCATTACTGAACAAATACGTTTTTTTCATAGTCCCCGGGAAATAACGTTTAGTGCTATTTTCCTGCTTGCTCTAATCTTTAATTTTAAACATCTTATAAAGGAACATCCTAATGTCTTGCTTTATTTAATGTTCCTGGTTGTAAGCCTAGGAGTTCTTTCTCACGGTAAAACCTCCAAGTATGGTCTAAACTATCTACCGTATATTTCTATTGTTATTCTTTCAGGAGCGCAGGCAATTATAGGATCAAATAAACCATATGTTAAGTATACAGGCGCTCTGTTTGTACTTCTATTTATAGGGTATCACACGCATTACAATGCAAAGCTGTTTTTACAAAGAATAGATATTACGCAACACAACATACAGATAGCTGCTCTTATTCCGGAAAAGAATGTGAAAATTGCAGCACCGTCAACGTTTGCCTTTAACCAAATAGAAGATTTCACCATTCGTGGAGAAATAGCATGGAGCCATCACTACACAGCCTTTCACCCCGGAGAAACAAAAAGTATTGAAAGTTATTTTCATTTTTCGGAAGAGAATAATGATAAGTATATTCTTTTTGATAAGGCTACGAATCAAAATTTAGAACTAATACCTGTTTTTGAAGAGGAATACACGCTTTTTGATACAGTATCCGGATACCAGCTTATTCATAACTCAGACTCTTGCCTGCTCTTTAAAAGAATCAGCAATCCGTAACCAAGAAACAAAGAAAGCAAGAACCTTCCGGTTCGAGCTATTTACTCTTTTCTATGTTTTCAAGGAAAACATCAAAAAGGTAGGCCGTATCGGTGGGTCCGCCCGATGCTTCGGGGTGAAACTGGGTGGAGAAGAAGGGTTTTGAGTTATGCTTCATCCCTTCGTTGGTATTGTCGTTGAGGTTGATAAACAGCGGCTCCCAGCCTTCGGGGAGGGTTTCGTTATCGATGGCAAAGCCATGGTTCTGAGAGGTAATATAGGCCTTATCAGTTCCCACCTCAAGTACGGGTTGGTTGTGACTTCTGTGACCGTATTTCAGTTTGTAGGTGTCGGCTCCTGCTGCCAGGGCCATCAGTTGGTTGCCCAGGCAAATGCCGAAAATGGGGGTGTCAGCTTGATAGGCCTTTGCGAGGCTTTTAATGGTGGCGTCGCACTGCTTTGGGTCGCCCGGACCGTTGGAGATAAAGAGTCCGTCGTACTCCTCTTTGCTGATGTCATGGTCCCAGGGAACTCTGATTACGGTGGTATCCCGCTCCAGAAGATGTCGGATGATGTTGTATTTTACCCCACAGTCGAATAGCAGGATGCGGTTTTTCCCACTTCCATAGACGGTTCTTTCTCCTACACTTACCTGTGCCACCAGGTTTTCTAAGTTGGGATCGTAGGTTTCGGGTTCCTGATCGTCAAATACAATTTTCCCCAGCATGGATCCTTTCTCACGGAGAATTTTTGTAATGCGTCGGGTGTCCACGTCAAATATTCCGGGAATTTTGTTTTGCTTTAGCCAATCCCCCAGGCTGCGATCGGCATTCCAATGGGAGTACTCGGCAGAGTAGTCGGAAATAATAAGTGCCGAGATATGAAGCTGATCCGATTCAAAAAACTTGAACATCTCGTTTTCGGCATCCTCGTTAGGGACCCCGTAATTACCCACCAGAGGATAGGTAAGAACCAGAAGTTGCCCCTTGTAGGAAGGATCTGTGAGGCTTTCAGGATATCCGGTCATGGCGGTGTTAAACACCACCTCACCTGCAATGCTTCCTTCGTGGCCAAATGATTTTCCGATAAAAGAGTTTCCATCCTCGAGGATCAGTTTGATTGCTTTGAAATTCATTTGATTATGAATTATTTTTTGATTCAATTTGGATCAGGTTATTGATAATTTTCTCTGCCTGTTCGGGCGTAATTCGCTTCGCAACAATCTTCTTGTCCTGGTCGAGTATAAACAACTGAGGATAGCTTTGAAGGTTATACGATACCCTGAAATCATTGCTGTAGGGACTCCAGCAATTGGCCCAGTCGTACAAGTTGTGTTCATTTACAAAATCGGCCCACTTCTCTTTGCCTTCTATGGTATTGATTACATGCACAGAAATTACCTCAACGTCTTTGTCCTTCAAGCGCTTGAAGGCCTCATACAGTGCAGGGGTTGCTTTCTTACAATGGCCGCAATCGGCTTCCCAGAAATAGAGGATGGTATACCTGGCCTCCACATCATATAATAAGAAATCCTGGCCAATGTGAGGATCCCTTTTGATGGCCGTATCCAAAGCAGCCATTTCAAAATGTTCAGAGGGAACCTGCCGCAGGGTGAGGTTAGGCGCTTTCTGTCCTATAAGAGTGGGTTGGTTCTTTTCAAGATTTTCTTTCAGCTTGTCAATAAACTCGGCACTGCTCCAGGTGGCATCTGGAATATAGTAATACTCAGCGATGTGAAAATAGACCACGTCCATACCCATAAATTTGCTTTCGGCAAAGTGATTGAAAAGGGTAATCAGCATGTACCTGTAAAGATCATCATCTACTTTTGAACCTTCAAGAAGGAAGTCAACCGCCACAATCAATGAATCGGGGTGCTGAGTCACAGCCCGGGTCAGATAGTTCATGATTTTCCCTTCATAAAGGGGGGTATGATAAAGCCTCACATTAAAGGGGTCGAAACGATCAAAGTAGTGCTGCCTGTAGTAAAAATACCTGATGGAGTCATCTTCTCTCTTCAGGCCGGTCAGAAGCTCTTCCGGAGGCAATGGCTCCCTGGTGGCACCTATGAAGTCATTGACAAAGAGTGAAGCATATTCGGTTTCAATGCGGTCCATATATGCTTCCATCTCGTTGTTGATCTCTTCCTGCTTCTCCCTGATTGCGGCTGAGTCGGAAGCCGAAGCAGCCCCGGAAAGTAAGGACTGCTGGCCCTGCAATTCTTCTCTTTTCTGCTGCAGGAACTTTTTGTAATCCTGGAAAATCTGATTATCCTCCGAGTCTGTAAATTGAACACTGCCCCCAAGATCTGAGGTGTCGGCCACCAGCGAAAACTCCTGGTCATCCCCGAGCAACATATCAAAATAGTGGCTTGGGTCGAAATAGACCAGGTAGAGCCCCCCCACAAAGGGTTTTTCCCCCTTAAAGGTTCCTTTCCCCTGTTGATCAAGTACAATGGTATCTTTTGGGGCCATCCTGGTGGTAATGTATTCACCCAGGATCAATGTATCTCCCGAGAGGCCTTTTAGTTGAACTTCAATTTGGTATCCCTGTCCCCATAGCGAACCGGGAAGCAGTAGAATGATTCCTGTCAGAATGGTGAGCAGTCCCTTGAACATTGACATTAAATGGTGCATTTTAAAAACGGTCAAAGTTAATGATTCTATTTTAAAACATATTGTTCAATCTCCGTGCCAATCCTGATCGAAAATGATTAACTTGTTATCCTATGTATACACTGCTTGAAGCTCAGAACCTGGTTGAAAAACATATTCAGAATATCTCCATACCTGATACCCCCCCGGAGTTATATGAACCGGTAAAATATGTCTTGTCGCTAGGCGGAAAAAGAATCAGACCGGCACTGGTCCTTCTTGCCTGTGATCTGTTTGCCGGTTCAGTAGATTCGGCACTGATTCCTGCTGTGGCCATTGAGATTTTCCATAATTTCACCCTCTTACACGACGACATCATGGATCGCTCTGAAATGAGGCGGGGACAAGCCACGGTCCATGTGAAGTACAGCGAAAATGTGGCCATACTGTCGGGAGATGTGATGTCCATTATGGCCAGCCGGTTCATCAACCAATCACCTGGCGTGGTGCTGAGTGCGGTTCATGAGGTATTTACAAAAAGTGCCATGGAAGTTTGTGAGGGGCAGCAGATGGATATGAATTTTGAGGAGCTGCTTACTGTTTCAGAAGAGGATTACATGACCATGATCCGGTTAAAAACAGCGGTCCTGATAGCCGCCAGCCTGAAAATTGGTGCTGTTCTTGGAGGGGCCTCCCAAACCGATGCCAACGACCTTTACAATTTTGGTTTAAACCTGGGTTTGGCTTTTCAGCTACAGGACGATTTGCTTGACACATTTGGAGATCAGCGAACCATCGGAAAAATGCTTGGAACCGATATTGTAGCGAATAAGAAGACCTTCCTGATGATTAAAGCCCTCGAGAAGGCCTCACCCGATCAGCGGAAGACCCTCACCGATTGGCTTACAAAAACTGAATTTGTGAGAGAAGAGAAGGTCGCTGCTGTGACGGACATATATAATCATCTGAAAATCAAGGATATAACCAGCAAACGCATCAGAGAGTTTTATGATAAATCACTTAAGAATCTGAGCAACCTGAACAAGCCGGATGAACGTAAGGTGGAATTGACGAATTTTGCCTCCTATCTGATGAATCGGAATAAGTAGATCTTACCTCTGGAAGCCCGGAAGGGTTTCACCTGCTACTCCCAATTCAAGCATTAAATCCTGCTGATTATAATTCTGAAGAAGTATCCTTAGCTCCTCAATTTGAAACATCACTTCATTGATCTCTCGTTGGATGGATGATTTATGCCGCGGTTTCATTCCATTGAAATAGCTGAACTCACTCACCAGGTTATCATGGTGTTCCCTGAGTATGGCATTGCCCTTCTCCATTTCTCCACACATGTAATAGGCTTCAATAATGCCTTCATAATGAATAACCCCACCTTGTCGGTCTGGCAGTGTGATCCCTGTAATGTACTGGTCAAAAGGAAGCACGTGGGAAGGACTCAGATCCATGCAACGATCCAGAACTTCCACCGCTTTATCTCTTTTTCCCTCCTCCAGCAAACTGAGAGCTAAGCGGGTATGCAGACTCCTGAAACGAATTACAGATAGGGTTCTGATGGTATAGTAGTCAAGCTGAACATCCTTCTCATTCATTCTGCCCCACTGGAATCTGTTCATTAAGCGATCATAAAGGGTATCGGTGTCAATTCCACCCATCTCAAGGAGGCTCTTGTATGGTGTGGAAATGGGTACCACCCGGTAGGCGAGGCCTTCGACGCGGTAATAATTCTCCAATCCCAGCGATCCGTCAAATCCACCTGAAGTATAATAGATGGGACGGTTCCATTGGTTGGCTCCATGTATATCGAGCTGACCAAGTGTGCCTTTCAGTATCTGGCTGTTTGGTTTCAGTTGAATGCTGATGTTTTTCTCAATCCTCTCTGCATCTTCCGCTTTGACGGTTCCATTGGAAATCACCCGGGCCGAATCCACAGGCAGGATTAATTTGTGAGTGGGAATGTAATCTACTTTTTCGCCGGTCCTTAAAGGTAGCTTGGTCCTGGAATCATTACTGGCCACAAATGTAGAGAGGTAATCCAGGGTAATCGATCTTTCGTTCTCTCTTACATAAACGCTACTGCCGGGAATCTTTTCATAGGTCGACTGTGGTATGTTCAGGGGCAGAGGGGCAGAACTGTAATTTTGCCATCTTGCCTGATCGATATACCAGTTCATATTAAATAGCATCATATTCACGATACGGACATCTTCCCTTACGCCCTCTACATCCTGTACATACCATAAGGGGAAGGTGTCGTTATCCCCCACTGTGAATAGGATGGCATTCTTGTCACAAGAGTTGAGGTAGTTTCGTGCTATGTCTCTGGCGGTGTACCTTCCAGACCGGTCATGGTCATCCCAATTCTGAATGGCCATAAGTGTGGGAACAGCCAGAAAACTAAGGGTCAGAGCCAGCACTGCAGACAGGTTTGCCTTAAGTTTGGCCTGGAGAATATGGAAGATTCCTGCCACACCCATCCCAATCCAGATGCTAAAAGCGTAAAAAGAGCCTGCGTAGGCATAATCGCGCTCTCTGGGTTGATAGGGCGTTTGATTCAGATAGATTACAATGGCAATTCCGGTGAGAAAAAACAAACTCATCACCACCCAAAAATCCCGTACATTTTTATCCAGCTGAAAGAAGAGTCCAATCAGGCCAAGAAGCAGGGGAAGGAAATAGTAAGTATTTCGGGCTGCATGGTTTTTCATGTGATCGGGAAGGATATTCTGTGGTCCGATTCTGGTTGAATCGAAGGCCTTAATCCCACTGATCCAATTTCCGTTTAATACATTCCCATGTCCCTGTTTATCATTTTGCTTTCCGGCAAAATTCCACATGAAATACCTGAAATACATGTGTCCGATCTGATAGCGGAAAAGAAACTCCAGGTTGTCCAGGTAGGTGGGATTATTTGGATCGGATATGGTTCCAAACTCCTTATAAGCCTGCTTATGGTTGGGATCCCTGCTGTACATCCTTGGAAGCATTACTTTGCTGCCCTTATATATCACATCAGGTTTATAGTAGGCTATCTCATACTCATTCTTCTCTTTATTGAGGATATGCACCGGCTTTTCATATACGTAGTCTTCCGGTTCGGCGTTGTAAAGGTGACCTCGCACCAGGGGCCGGTCTCCGTATTGTTCCCTGTTGAGGTAGGAGAGTAAGGCAAATACGTTTTCGGGCCGGTTCTCATTCATGGGAGGACCCGCCAGGGACCTGATTACAATCAGGGCATAGGAGGAGTAACCTATGACTATGACCGTAATACCAACAAATATGGTATTCAGGATCACATTTTTCTTCACAAACTGGGTCCTGTATATTCCATAGATCAGGGCCCCTAAAAGCAAGGCCACATAGATCACAACCCCCACATTATAGTGCAGCCCCACGGTATTTGTAAAGAATTTCTCCGCAATGGTGGCCACCTTGACAAGTCCGGGAATGATTCCGTACATGATTGAAAGAAGGATGGCGAAGGAGATACCAACGGCATAAATTACGCCCTTTCGGGTAATGGTCTGATTCATTTTAAAATAGTAGACCAGAACAATGGCAGGGATGGTCAGCAGATTTAAGAGGTGAACACCTATGGAGAGCCCCATCAGGTATGCGATCAGTATGATCCATCGGTTGGCTCCGGGTTCATGGGCCACATTTTCCCATTTGAGGATGGCCCAGAAGACCATGGCAGTAAAAAGCGATGAGGTGGCATATACTTCCCCTTCTACAGCTGAAAACCAGAAACTGTCGGAAAAGGTGTAAGCCATGGCTCCCACAAAGGAGCCTCCCAGTATCACCAAAAGGTTGGCCGTTGATGGTTTTTCATCCCCTTCTTTCTCTGAGATCATCAGCTTCTTCAGAAGATGTGAGATGGTCCAGAAAAGGAACATGATGGTGAAGGCGCTGGCAAAAGCCGATACGGCATTGATCATCATGGCCACCTTTTCGGTATCGGAGGTGAAGAGTGAAAATACCCGGCCAATAATCAACCACAAAGGAGCTCCAGGGGGGTGTCCCACCTGCAGTTTATACGAACTGGCTATAAATTCACCACAATCCCATAAACTGACGGTTGGTTCGAGGGTAAGCAGGTAAACGATAAGGGCAATGGCAAAAGCTGCCCAACCCCCTATGAGATTTATTTTCTTGAATTGCATTGGATGATATTATAGGCTTAGCGATTTGACTGGCACGAATTTAACCCTTTTTTTAGGATAGGCCTTAAAAAACAAATATTTTGAAAAAGGTTGACAAGTATCAAAATGGAATATATATTTGTGGTTCACTAAATCCAAAAGTCATGACCGTGAAAGGAATGAGCGATCTGGATCACACCCTCTACACAGATTATCCCGAGTTTGAATTTGAGTACGCAAATAAGAAAGAGCCCAATACCTTACCGCCTGATAAACAAACCCTTATAGTTGGACTTGACAAGCGAAAAATAGATGGGGCTCCCATTACTTACATCATGGGTTTTGTGGGCTTACGCATCGATTTGAGGAAGGTTGAGGAGGAATTGCTAGGTGTTTGTCACACTTGCGGATCATCCAAAATGTATGATATCATGTTAAATGGAGATGTGCGGAAGCGTGCTTATGTTTATTTGCGCTCCTGCGGATATAAGGTAAAATTTGCAGAAAACTAACCCCCTATTATATTACCCAGTTAGCAAAGGCAGGATGGCTATCATCCTGCTTTTGTTCTTTTCAGTCGGACTCAAAGCCCAGTTTTATGAGTATGGCCAGGATGCGGGTACCCTGAAGTGGGAACAGTTCAAAACACCCAATTACAAGGTCATCTTCCCCCGTGGATTGGATAGCCTGGCCGGTGCATTTGCAGATCGCCTGGAATATTTTTATCCTTACCTGGGAGAACCTCTTGACCACAAGCACAGTCCAATGCCTGTGATCATTCACAATGAATCGAGCTTTTCAAACGGAGTATTTGTATGGGCGCCCAAGCGCTTAGAGATATTTACCAATCCCGATCCCAATGGCTACCATCAGGACTGGTTGACGCAACTGGCCCTTCATGAAGGCAGGCATGCATTTCAAATTGATAAATTAAACCAGGGTATTACCAGGGGGCTCTATTTTTTGGGGGGCGAACAGATGGTGGGATCCATGGCTGTCTTTCTGCCACAGTGGTACCTGGAGGGAGATGCTGTAGATGCCGAAACCAGGCTTTCGAACACGGGCAGGGGACGACAACCTTCCTTTGAGATGGGTTTGAAGGCTCAGATCCTTGAGACCGGGAGGGTGTATTCTTTCTCTAAGGCTTCCCTGGGATCGTACCGTGACTATATCCCCAATCATTACCAGCTGGGCTATCTTATGGTGCAGCACGGACGTAGAAATTATGGAAATAAGTTCTGGATTGATTTTCAGCAATATGCGGCCCGGAAACCTTTCCTGCTGAACCCCACCCATTTCAGCATGAAAAAATATGGATTCCAATCCAAGAAGCAGTTTTATGAGCAGGCACTGGATGAATACAAGCAACATTGGATGTTAACAGCCACCAGTAGGGCCATCTCTCCATTTGCAAACTGGAATGAAAACCGCCAACGTCATTACACTTCTTACACCTTTCCTCAACCGGTCTCCAACTCTATGGTATTTGCCCTGAAAAAGGGAATTGATCAGATTCCAGAGTTTATTTTTCTTGGAAAGAAGGGAGAGGAAAAACGCATTTATCGCCCGGGCTTTCTCAATTCGGGCAGGGTAAGCTTTTCGGGAAGTCACGTGGTCTGGGATGAGTTTATTCCCGATATTAGATGGAGTAACAGGAATTATTCAGTGATAAGGAGCCTGGAAATCGCCACAGGAAAAGTAAATAGCCTGGGCAGAAAGACCAGGTACTATTCACCCTCTCTCTCTAAAGATGGATCCAAGATTGCCACCATAGAACAGACTAAGGACCAGCACTTCAATCTGGCCCTCCTGGGGATTGACGGAAAGCTTCTTGAAACCATCGCTTCACCGGGTAACCGCTTTTTGCAACACCCGGCCTGGATGGAAGAAGATTCGGCCCTGGTCCTTACGGTTTCAGAGGAAGAAGGTAAGTCTCTTTACAGCTATAATCCTTCTTCAGGGTCCTGGGTCATGCTGTTTGAGGCGGATTTTGATGATATATCTTACCCGGTGGTGGCTGGGCACCGAATCTATTTCGGAGGGACCTTCTCTGGAATAGATAACATTTATTGCCTCGATCTGAAAGAGAAAGAAACCTACCAGGTAACTTCTGTCAATTTTGGTGCATTTTACCCGCAGCTATCTGCTGATGCAAAAATATTGTACTATTCCAATTATACGGCCAATGGATATGGAGTCGCATCCATGCCTGTTGAGGAGGGCTTATGGAAACCCCTGGATGAAGCACGTTCACATACCGAACAGATTAACTATAAACAGACCATGACCGAAAAGCAGGTGATCGACGGTGCCCCTTCCTACGACACCACGCATTACGAGTCCAGGCCTTATATTAAAGGCCTGCATCTGTTTACATTCCATTCCTGGTTACCGCTCTATTACGATTATCTGAATCCCGAATTGTCTCTGGATCCCGAACATCTGTCTGTAAGTCCCGGTGTCTCTTTGATCTCCCAAAACAGACTTAGTACAGCGGTGAGTCAACTGGGATATGAATACAGCGATGGATACCATATGTTCCATTCGGGCATCAAACTCAAGGGGCGATATCCTGTGTTCAATCTCTACTTCGATTATGGCGGTCCACCCAATGTACTCCTGTTAGCTGAGGGAGATTCCCTTGTTTCTTTGCCCAATAACCTCAGGTTTACTGCCCAGACTTATGTGCCTTTGAGATTCAATACGGGTAAGTTTCTCTCCATTGTACAGCCCAGAATTGATTATAGTTACCGAAGAGATATTCAATATGATGAGAGCCAGGAGAACTATCAGACAGGTGGTCACTATTTATACTATAGCATATATGCATCTGCCTACCTTCGGCAGGGAAAAAAAGATATTCTTCCGCGCCTGGGTCTGACCCCCACAGCCGGCTATTATCATGCCCCATTTAGCCAGGTTTACGGGTCTGTGACCCGATTGGGTGCTACCGCCTACCTGCCTGGTATTCTCAAGCATCAGACGATCAGGCTCTCCATTCAGTATCAGAAGCAGGATCCGCTGAGTATGTCCCGGCCCGCATTTATCAACCTGATGTCCCTTCCCAGGGGTTTGTATGACATCTATGGCGAAGTATTAACAAAGCTCAGTGTCGACTATGTCTTTCCCATTCTCTACCCCGACCTGGAGTTGGGCGGACTGCTCTATCTGAAAAGAATCAGGGGAGCCCTATGGACCGATTATATGGTGGGTACCAATGTGATTATCAGGCATCCGGAAGCCCATTACGAGGATCGAAATTACCGCACAGTCGGAATGGATTTGGTAGGGGACCTCCACTTTTTCAGGGTCCAGTTTCCCCTTTCCATAGGTGGCCGTCTCATCTATGAACCTGAAACCGGGAATGTAGGTGTTGAAGCCATATTCACCATGGATATTGACTAGCTTTGCCTTCCTTAGATATCACTGCCCGGCACTGAACTCGTGAGTTACGGTGAAAAACCCGGGGTACTGGATGGTTTTTCCCCCGACAAGCAGACTGGGTTTGATCTTCATACTTAAATTGGTGGGCTGATCGCTGTTTCCCACCAGATTTAGGGCAAAATTCATCATGGTCCTGGGGTTGTTTCCCTCCATATAATCTATGAGATCGGCGTGAATTTTTACAGGTACAATGGCCAGTCCTCCCGATGGAGGGACTTCAATGCGCCGTTCCACCAGGCCCTGAGCTACCTCCAGTTCATCTATATATGCCACCCACTCAATTGAGTTTACAGCTGCGGTTGTTGTCCCTGGATTTTTCACTTCCATGTTGATGGTTATATCAAATGGGAGTGTTCCTCTTAATAAGTTTGCTGCAATCATTTGTCCATCCAGAAAGGTGAAGTCAGATGGGTCGCGTCGATCACTCATGTCTATTCCGCAAACCGCCGGATCCTGGAAGGAATATAACCTGAATTCACACTTCTTAAATGCAGTAAGTTCAGAAAAGACCGAACAGCTGTTAAGGAGCAGGAGGAAAAGAGGAAAAAGGAATAATTTTCTCATGATGTTGTAAGTATTCAAGTAAAATTGAAAGAAACACTTCCACGTTCTGTAAATGTATTTGACATCCTCCATTCCCTAAAGGAAGTGGATTCCATGGACATTAAAAAGTCATGGACAGTGTTTCTTCGCAGAATTCTGTAGGTTCTTGCTGCCGACCACCAATGTGGTTCGCTTCACAAGCTATCCCCGTCTGTCCGACGGTTAAAATATTTATGGCTGCGTTTACATCAGCATGAGCTTCATATCCACACGATATACATCTGAAAACTGCTCGTAGTAGCCTGTTCTCTTTTGCCCTGTGACCACAACAGGAGCAAGTCTGAGATGTATACCGGGATTCAACTTCTGTCAGACTTCCTCCCTGCCAGTCAAGCTTGTATTGCAGCTGTCGCCTAAATTCATTCCAACCCTGATCAAGAATGGCTTTGTTCAGGCCAGATTTTGCATTAACCATCCTGCCTGGTTTCTCAAAAGTACCCTTTGCAGAGGAACTCATATTCTTAATGTTCAATCTCTCCACATATACCTTTGCGTGGTTTTGGCTTATAGTGGCACTTAGTTTGTGAAGGAAATCTGAACGCACATTTACGATCTTATGGTGTTGTCGTGATACTCTTCTTTTCTGTTTCTTCCAATTGTTTGACCCTTTCAGCTTTCTGGATAGTTTTCTCTGTTCCTTGGCCAATGTCTGCTCATTTTTTCTAAAACTGTTCACTCCCTTGATCAGGGTACCATCCGATAGAGCTGCAAAACATTTTATCCCAAAATCAATGCCAATTTCAGATTTTGAAGGGTGTGCCCCTATCTCAAGCATCTGCTCTACCTGAATGGAGACAAACCAATGCCCTCCTCCTCTTGTGATGGTCACGTTCTTGACTTTTCCAACGATCTCACAGCTCTTGTAAAAGCCTATCCAGCCTATCTTCGGGAAGAAAATCCTTCGATTATCTATTTTAAATCCTTGTGGAAAACGAATGCCATCTCCGGAACCTTTCTTTTTGAACACAGGCTTTCGCTGCAAAGGCTGACTTTTGTCAAAACACGCTTTGAATGCCTTTTCCAGATCCCTGAGCTTCTGCTGAAGGACTTGAGAGGGGCACTCCTTTAAAAATGAATAGTCATCGGATCGTTTCCACAGAGTGAGCCAGTAGGCTTGTTCGTTATACCAGAGCAACGATTGTTTTCTCTCCAAACGATACAAATTCATGGCCAGACACTTGTTCCACAAAAATCGGGATGAGCCACAAAATTGAGAAAGCTTATTCTCAATATCCCAATTGGTTTTTAACTTAAATTTGTATGCTTTTTGTATATTGGACATTAAGCCTTAAGTTACTAAATATAAATATTATACACAACATTTTCGAGCTGAATTACATGTCGTTTATTCGATATTTATACATCTGATTTTTATTGCCAAGTACAGGCGAAAAGCCTTCATCACAGAGATGAATGAAAGTCTCTATTTCTACTTAGGTAAAGTTATTAGCCAGGTCATTAGGCAAGAGTATCCTTAGTGGGAGTAGCACCTCCTTATATTATTAAAATCATGATCAAAAAGCAATTTGATCCGTGCCTATCTCCGGTAATTATATAAACTGGTATTAAGCGCAAAAATTATAATTTTGTAGCTGCGTGGATGACATTTTTTCATATGGCTGGTCGGGCATCAAGAAGTTCTTTAAAGAGAACCTGGTGGCTATTCTTTATACGGTGATATTTCACCTTGTGATACTGATCGTTTTTATTTTTGTAAAGGTGGATGGCTTGAATAATGATCGGGAGCTGGGAGTTGAACTTGAGTTTGAAGAGAGGACACTGGAGGAGATATTGGCTGAGGAGGTTGAGGATGTTCCCGCCGAGTGGATGGAACAGGTGATGCTGGAAAGAGAGTTAGCCAGCAACCGGGCAGTCAACCTGAATGCCGAGAATGATTTCAGTGAGGATATTTCTACAGATGAATATGTACAGGACCTGCTGGATCAGATAGAGCAAGCCAGGGATAAGGAGGATCAGGAGAAGTTGGATGAATTACAGGCCATTCTGGCAAGCGCTGACTACGAACCTCCAGCTTCAGACATGGATGAGGATGAGGATGAATTCTCAGGACCCACTACCATTACCTTTGAATTTCTGGAGGAACCCAAAAGCAGGGGAAAAGCACATCTTACCATCCCGGTCTATCGGTGTCAGGGATCCGGGGTGGTCAGGGTGGAAGTTACGGTAGCCCCGGATGGATCGGTTAGGACCGCCGACATTAGACAAGCCATTGAGGGATCAGATAAGGTCTGCTTTGGAGATGCTTCCCTGGCTGCAGCACGATCCTCCAGGTTCAGAATTGAGCTGAACGGACCCGCAAAACAGAGAGCCCTGATTACCTATACTTTCGTGGCGCAGTAAATCAATTCCTACCTTTCAGTAGAACTGAATAGCTGATGGGCCGCACGGGCAATACCCTCAATATCTTGCTTTAACATGCAATCGAAATGTTTCTTCGGACACTTTTGATATCCTATTTTGGAACAGGGCCGGCATTTGAGACCTGTTACTTCAAACTGCTGGGAAGCGGGATGGGCTCTGTATGGAGTCATGCCAAATTGGGGCACTGTATTGCCCCAGATGGATATTATTTTTTTATGAAATGCAGCCCCGATATGCATCAATCCGGTATCGTGAGTGATCAGCACATTTGACTGTTTTACAAGGGAAGCCGATTGATGTAGGTTGTATTGGCCACAACTGTTGAGAATGGTTTTATCGGGCAGTGCAGATGTGATCTTCTCCCCAATGTCCCGATCTGAGGGTCCCCCCAGGATAATTACGGGATGTTGCAGTTTTTTGCATAGTTCGATCAGTGATTCAAGAGGGAGTTTTTTGGTTTCATGCTGGGCTCCTATGGCCAGGCCAATGAATCCATTCTGAAAGTTTTCAGGAAGTTTCGAGGATTTGATTTCATCTTTTTCCGGGATAAAGTAATCCAATCCCTCCTGATCCCTTTCTGAAATAAAAGTTCGTATGGTATCCAGGTTTCGGTCCACCATATGTACGTGAGGCATACGATCCACTTTCAGGTTCACCAAAATCCATTTCTCCCTGTTAAGCTTATTTACGGAGAAATCCATGCGTTTGAGTCCGTACTTCACACGTGCCGATCTGGTGTTGTGATGAAGGTCGATGATATAGTCGAACTGGAGAGCTCTCAAATCCCTGATACACTTCTTCATGTCTCCTTCGAATGAGTGAATCTGATCTATATAAGGATTGGCTTCCAGAAGAGATGCAAATGCTGACTTGGTAAGAAAATGAATTTCAGTGTCTTCCACCTGATTTTTTAAATGACGGAAAACGGGTGTAGTCAGGATGATATCTCCAATGGAGCTAAACCGGACAACCAGGTACTTAACCATCTATATCAGGTCCTTGAAAAAGAGAATCAGTGCCAGCCAGTACTCCGAATTGTAAGGATTCTCAGTTGACAACGCAGCGGAACCTCTTCCTCCCTCGCTAAGCTGGGGTTCGAAAAGTGTAAGATACTCCTCTGAAATACCTGAGGAAAGCTGTTTTACAAATGGAGCCTCCTGCTGGTTGGAGGTGATAAAAACGGGTTTATCAAGATCGGTAATTGTCTCCTGAATATTTACACCCGGGAGGAAATACTCTCCTGGGCTTAAGGCAAGTACTGCTTTTACCTGAATATTTTCTTCAGACAATTTAAGGCTTAGGGATCCGTTGGCGCCACTTCCAAAAAGTATAACAGGAAATTTGGATTTTGAAGTGATGTAATTAATTGCCGCAATCATATCATTCTCAATATCCACCACTCCCTGGCTACATTTGCTCTCCCTGCAGGCTTTGGCTGTTTCATTGGAAACGTTGTTGTTGTTACCGCCATTCCGGAGATCAACGGCCAGACAGTTGTAATCCATCTTACACAGGCGCTGTGCAATGGTCTGGAATTCTCCACGGCTCGATTCCTGTTCGTGGAAAAGAAGTATGTAGGGCAGGGTATCAGAAACGACGTACTCATCTGCTGTCATCTGCAGACCGTCGGCTGAGCTTAGGGTGATGGTATTCACCTTAACCACATTAAAGGCGCTTAAAACAAGGGATAAAAAAACGATGGAAACAGTATTGATAAACTGTCGTCTGAAGATCTCCCGGCTATTATGTCTTGTCTGTTTCAGCAAGCACAGTGATTTTATTGTTATTTACTTCTATAACTCCTCCGGCCACATCAAAAAAAGTAGTTTGGCCTTTTTGATCGATAATCTTAATTTTTCCCTTTTCCAGGGTAGAGATTATGGGGGCATGGTTTTTCAGGATTTCAAAGGAACCCTTTGATCCTGGCACCTTTACCAGATCCACTTCCCCGGAATATAAGTTCTGATCAGGTGCAATGATCTCAAGCAGCATAAATTCTAAGCTTTAGTTTCTGCCAATATTTTTTTGCCTTTTTCAATGGCCTCTTCAATGTTCCCCACCAGGTTGAATGCAGCTTCAGGATATTCATCTACTTCTCCATCCATGATCATATTGAAACCCTTTATGGAGTCCTCAATATTTACAAAAACTCCGGGTAGGCCTGTAAATTGCTCGGCTACATGGAAAGGTTGGGAAAGGAAACGAGCTACACGCCTGGCCCTGTGAACCACCAGCTTATCTTCCTCAGAGAGTTCATCCATACCCAGAATGGCAATGATATCCTGCAACTCATTGTAACGTTGCAAGAGCATTTTTACACGCTGTGCAGTATTATAATGTTCATCACCCACGACTTCGGCTTTCAGAATTGTAGAGGTAGAATCCAGTGGATCAACAGCCGGATAGATACCCAGAGATGCAATTTTTCTGCTCAGTACAGTGGTGGCATCCAGGTGGGCAAAAGTGGTTGCGGGGGCTGGGTCGGTAAGGTCATCAGCCGGCACGTAGATGGCCTGAATGGAGGTAATGGAACCCCGTTTGGTTGAGGTGATACGCTCCTGCATAATACCCATCTCTGTGGCAAGGGTAGGCTGGTAACCTACGGCCGATGGCATACGTCCCAGCAGGGCTGATACCTCAGAGCCTGCCTGGGTGAAACGGAAAATATTATCAACAAAGAAAAGGATGTCTCTTCCACCAGATTTTTCATCTCCATCACGGAACGATTCTGCAACAGTTAAACCCGAAAGGGCCACCGTTGAACGTGCTCCTGGAGGTTCGTTCATCTGACCAAAAACCAATGTAGCCTGTGATTGGTCCAGTTGTTCACGATCTACTAGGTTAAGGTCCCAACCCCCTTCTTCCATGTTCTTTTCAAACGCTTCACCGTACTTGATAACCCCCGATTCAATCATTTCCCTTAATAAATCATTTCCTTCACGGGTTCTTTCACCCACACCTGCGAATACAGAGGTGCCTTCATATTTCTTAGCGATATTATTGATCAACTCCATTATGATCACCGTCTTACCAACTCCGGCACCGCCAAATAATCCAATCTTACCCCCTTTCGAATAGGGTTCGAGCAAGTCAATCACCTTGATTCCAGTGAAAAGTACTTCTGATTCTGTTGAAAGTTTATCATAAGCTGGAGGGTTGCCGTGTACCTGGTATCCATCGGTTTTATCCACATTTTCCATCCCGTCAATGGCATCACCAACCACATTCAGCAACCGTCCTTTTACTGTATCCCCAATGGGCATCTTGATGGGAGCACCTGTAGCAACTACCTTCGTGCCACGTTGAAGTCCATCTGTAGCATCCATCGCAATAGTTCTTACAGTGTGCTCTCCAATATGCTGCTGACACTCTACAATCAGAGTTTGCCCATCGGGCCTTTCTATCTCAAGTGCTTCGTAAATAGGAGGGAGTTCGTCCCCGGCATCTTCAAAACTAACATCAACTACAGGACCAATTACCTGAATAATTTTACCAACTACTTTTGTCATTTCAGTGATAATTTATGCTTAAGAATCGTTGTTATTAAGGAAACACAAATTTAACACTTTTTTGTCCCCGGCAAGAGAAAAAAGTTATAAAGTCAAAAGTCATAAAGTAGTGAGCTTGGATGTCATAATGTTGTGTACAAAATATCGTTATCAAATAATGCCAGTTATGAAACTATTCGGCCCATAAAACGTAGAAAAAACAATTGGTGCCCTGAATAGTGACATGTGAGAAAATTCAAATCAGATAAATACCTGTTGGCGGTACTATTTGCTGTCCTGGTGTTTGGAGTGAATTCCAACTGTCAGGTTCATCGGATCAGTGCTGGATTTAACTTTGCTTCGGGAGTTGAGTTCAACTATGGGGAGACAGGGAATCCAGGATTTACATTTAAAACATGGATCGCAATAAATAAGCCAAGTACGCTTCATATTGTACCATCGGTAACGGCATACAACAGATATAAATTGCAAACAGGTTACTCCATTATGACCAACTATATGTTCCAGGGTGATTTAGATCTTCAGTTTGCCTTTTTTCAGGAGGGTACTGTGAGGGCGGTGGCCCTGGCTGGAGGAAATTACACCTATTTAAGTTCCTTTTACGAGCCCCTCAGCACAACTGCAAATGAGACCATTACCGATGAAAAAGATTATGCAGTTGGAGGAAATCTCGGAGCCGGACTTGAGTTACAAATGGCACCCAAATGGGATTTTAATGTATCTGTAAAATACCTGTTTTCAAAGTACCCGCAATTCATTGTTTCGGCCCAGGCTGTCTACTTTTTTAAAGTGAGACGCAAAGCATACAGGAGATGATTTTTTTTTATCTTTAGTCACTATATATTGATTATTAACCAGTTTCAGAATTAAATTAATATGGCGAGCTTAAGCTTTTTACTTGGTATGGTACCTGGTACCGAAAAGGTAGAAACTGCAGATGACCAGCTAAGAGCTGATTTCCAATCTTATAAAGAATATGAGAATTCGGATGAATTGAAGCATTACCTGGAACTTGAGAAAGAAGTTAAATCAAGCAACTTCACGCTGCGCAAGAAAAAAATACTCAAAGCAAAGTACAAGTCGTCAGAGGAGTTCAGAAAGGAGGAACGCTACAACAAGCTTACGAAGCGTTCAAAAGGGGATGATAAATCTGATGAGATTAAGCAGCTGGAAGATCATCTTAATTCGGAAGAATTCATCAGACAGAAGCAATTTCTAACCATGAAGCCCGCCGAAAGGTATGAGACCACTGAAGAGTATCAAAAGGAGACCGAATACCAGACCCTGAAAAAATCTGAAAAGGTAATCTGGTACTACAAGACCAAGAAGAAGTACCCTTTTAAAGAGCTGGAGCGTTGGGATCTGACCTTTGAAGAGAATTTCAATTCAGGTAGTCTGGACAGGGAGAAATGGATGACTCGCTATTTTTGGGGAGATAAAACCATGGACAGTTCTTTTGTTCTGGAGGATGACAAGAGCTTTATCACTGATGGAGATAACATTGAGTTTTATGATAAAAAGGCCAGAATAGTAACCAAGGCGGCCAAAACCGAGGGACTGGCATGGAGGGCGGAACAGGGCTTTGTCTTGCAGGACTTTGATTATACCTCAGGATTGATCAGCACCTCAAAGAGCTTCAAGCAAAAATATGGGATCTTCAAAGCCAAAGTAAAAATGGCCGGTGGTTCTGTGGCCCAGTCTTTCTGGATGAATTCTGAGGCCATGCTGCCACATGTGGATGTGGCCCGATTCGAGAACAGCAAACTCTATGCAAACTATTTCTGGGGAAAGGGAGGCTCTCCACAAAAATCGCTATCTAAAACCAATGGCGCCAAATATGCCGATGAGTACTTCATATTCACCCTGGAGTGGACACCAAACAAACTGGTGTGGAAAATAAACGATAAGGTCTTCAAAACCCAGTCTTCGGGCGTTCCCCAGGAAGAGATGAGCCTTAACTTCTCAGCCAACCTCAAAGAGGGAGCTTCAGAGAGCGGATTACCATCAGCCATGGAGATTGATTGGATAAGGGTCTATAAACTAAAAAACTAGTAATCAGTGGGTAGTAACTAGTACTTAGTGGGTAGTAACTAGTACTTAGTGGCTAGTAAATAGTACTTAGTGGGTAGTAAATAGTACTTAGTGGGTAGTAACTAGTACTTAGTGGCTAGTAACTAGTACTTAGTGGGTAGTAAATAGTACTTAGTGGGTAGTTAGATGTCAAAGGTATTAATAACCCTGTCCTGGATTTGGATGGGGTTTTTTTATGTGCATTTTCTCTGGTTTTAGAAATGCATCTTTTCTTTTCGTATTTTTCTGCGATAATTGTTTCGCCAAACACATAAACAACTAACATGAGAAAAGCGGTTTTGAGTTTAAGCCTGATGGCATTTATGATTTCGGGATTTGCACAGGACAGACTTACGGGTGAGCCCTTCGCAACCCGTTCAGAAGTGATTGCCCAACACGGGATGGCTTGTACCAGTCAGCCTCTTGCTACACAGGTGGCACTTGACGTGTTAAAAGCAGGAGGAAATGCCATTGATGCAGCCATTGCAGCCAATGCAGTACTTGGACTTGTGGAGCCCACCGGAAATGGCATGGGTGGAGATCTTTTTGCCATTGTGTGGGATGCCAAAACAGAGCAGCTTTACGGGCTTAATGCCAGCGGACGGTCACCCATGTCTCTGACTCGGGAGTACTTCATTGAGAATGGTCATTCAAAAATACCAGCCTACGGTCCCTTACCCGTATCGGTTCCAGGTTGTGTGGATGGATGGTTTGAATTGCACGGCAGGTTTGGCTCCAAAGAGATGAAAGAAATTCTGAAACCCGCCATTGACTATGCAAGAAACGGATTTCCGGTTACGGAGTTAATTGCCTATTACTGGGCTGGTGGAGCGCGCGGGTTGAGCCGCTTTCCCAATGTGGCGGATGTCTATATGCCAGGAGGAAAAGCACCGGCCAAGGGAGAGATTTTTAAAAATCCATACCTGGCAAATACGCTTGAAAAAATTGCAGAGGGGGGACGGGATGTTTTTTATAAAGGAGAGATAGCCAGAACCATTGATAAGTTTATGAAGGAGCAGGGGGGATTCCTTTCCTATGAAGACCTGGCCAGTCACAAATCCGAATGGGTGGAGCCTGTGGGTACCAATTACAGGGGTTATGATGTATGGGAACTTCCACCCAATGGCCAGGGCATTGCAGCTCTTCAAATATTGAATATCCTGGAGGGCTACGACATTGCTGGAATGGGTTTTGGTTCTGATGAATACATACACCACTTTGTGGAGGCCAAGAAACTTGCCTTCGAGGACAGAGCCAAATATTACGCCGATCCTGCATTTAACGATCTTCCTGTAGATGAATTAATCTCAAAAGAATACGCTGAGAAGCGAAGAGCCCTTATCAATGCCCGAGCGTCCCGCTCTCTGGATGCCGGCAAGATAGAACATGGGAATACCATTTATATGACTGTAGCTGATGGCCAGGGAAATATGATTTCACTGATACAGAGTAACTACAGAGGTCTTGGATCCGGCATGTGTCCCGATGGACTGGGATTTATTTTGCAGGACAGAGGGGAATTGTTTAGCCTTGAAGAGGGGCATAACAATGTGTATGAACCTGGGAAACGGCCTTTCCACACCATCATACCTGCGTTTATTACAAAGGATGGTAAGCCCTGGATGAGCTTTGGGGTGATGGGTGGTTCCATGCAGCCCCAGGGACACGCCCAGATCGTTATTAATATGATCGATTTTGGCATGAATCTGCAGGAAGCCGGGGATGCACCCCGAATCCGTCATGGGGGTTCTTCGCAACCTACCGGCGAAGTGATGAGCGATGGAGGTATTGTGAACCTGGAATCGGGTATCGATTATGAAAGCATCAGGGGACTCGTGAAACGTGGCCATAAAGTTCAGTATACAGTCGGAGGTTACGGAGGCTACCAGGCTATTTTATGGGATGAGGAGAAGGGTGTTTACTTTGGAGCTTCGGAATCAAGGAAGGATGGACAGGCTGCCGGGTATTAGTAACTAGTGCTCAGTGGGTAGTAACTAGTGCTCAGTGGGTAGTAACTAGTACTCAGTGGGTAGTAACTAGTACTCAGTGGGTAGTAACTAGTACTCAGTGGGTAGTAGGTAGTAACTAGTGTTGGATATAGAGCTGAGGAATTGAAAATTACTCGATTTGAAGATATCGTTGCCTGGCAAAAAGCGAAAGGCTTGTCAATTGATATTTATCAAGCATTTCAAATGAGTAAGGATTTTGGTTTTAGAGACCAAATTCAAAGAGCGTCGGTTTCTATCATGAATAACATAGCCGAGGGCTTTGAACGTCAGACCAATCGAGAGTTCAAGCAATACCTCTATATTGCAAAAGGTTCTTGTGCAGAAGTCCGGTCAATGCTCTATTTAGCAGAGGAGCTAAACTACCTTGAGGAATCAGCTCACATTAACTTATGCGATGAAACTGTAGAGATTACAAAAATCCTGAATGGATTAATTAAATCCATCAAAACCAACTGATCACACTAGTCACTACCTGATAAATATTATAACATCGTTGACAGTCAATATGTCATGTAAGAGGAAAATAGATTCTTTTAAAACCCCTCAAAGCCATTTTGAGAGGGGATTTCAAAAGAATCATAATGTATGTAATTGTGTCATTGTAAACGATGTGCTGATATATTACAACTACCCACTAGTCACTACCCACTACCCACTACCCACTACCCACTACCCACTAGTCACTACACCCACTAGTTACTAAGCTACTATTTACTAGAAGGGCCAAAACCTGGGGATAACCAGTATAGAGATGATCAATGCCAGGATGTTAAGCGGAAGTCCGATTTTCCAGTAATCGCTGAATTTGTAGTTGCCTATACTTTGAACGATCAGGTTGGTCTGGTAGCCAATGGGAGTGGAGAAGCTGGCTGAAGCAGCTACGCAAATGGTAATAAAAAAGGGCTTTGGATCTACACCCAGCTGGGTGGCAGCTGCCAGGGCGATGGGAAATGTAATGGCAGCAGCGGCATTATTGGTGATGATTTCGGTAAAGACATTGGTGATAATAAAGATGGCAACCAAAACCCCCAGGGGTCCGAATCCTTTCGATAAATTGATGGTGCTGTGGGCGATAAAGTCTGCGGCCCCTGAGTTTTGAAGGGCCCTGCTAACCCCGATGGCTGCGGCGATGGTAATCAGTACATCCCAGTTAATGGGTTTGGTATATTTCTTGGGAGTAAATACCTTCATCAATGCCATCAGGACCACTGTGATTGCAGCAAAGAAAAACATGTCGAAGTCATTTTTTGCCTGAATCGGGATGAACCTGCCGGCAGTGGCTCCTGCGATCATAAAAACCACAAGTCCCGTGGCAATCCATCGCCTCCGCCGGTCCTTGGAATCATCCATTTCACCAATCTCCGATGCCATGTAGAACACCCTGGATTCGCCCCAATATCTGGTGAAATCTTCGGTGGTTAGCAGCATCAGGTTGTCGCCCGCTTTGAACTCAAGGTTCTCCAGGTTGGTGGTAATTCGTTCACCATTTCTGTGAACAGCCATCACCACTGCGTTGTAGTGGCCGAAGAAGTCAAATTCTCCAAGGGTGCGCTGAATTCCCGGAAATCGCGGGGCAATGACTACTTCCACCTGGCGCAATGATTTTTTGAGAAAATCGGGACTTACATTGTCCAGAGCATGTAGTTTTACATTTGAGGATTGGGTCAGGTAACCCACATCTTCAGCACTTCCGGCTACAATGAGTTTGTCGTCGGCTTCCAGTAAAAAAGGGGTATTGGAGATCTTGATATGTTTCCCATCCCGAATGACGGTTCTCAATGAAAATTCGTTTAGTCCGGGTAACCTTCTTTTTTCGATCTCCTTCCCAACATAATTGGAATTTGTGGGCAGATAGAGATCAAAATAGTATTCCCTTGTATCATTGGGGAAGCTGAATCTCGGGATCTTTTCTCCGGGAAGGAGTCGGTTGGAAAAAATATTCATGTAGATGAAACCGAAGAATACGATGAACAGGCCTACCTTGGCCAGCTCAAACATGCCCAATCCAGCCATTCCTCTGTCCAGCATCATGCCGTGTACCAGCAGGTTGGTGGAGGTTCCGATCAGGGTGCAGGTGCCTCCAAAAATGGTGGCATAGGATAAAGGAATCAGAAATTTCTGTGAGGGAAGACTCAGTTTATCTGCCCACTTTTTTAACATGGGAGCGAAGATGATAACCACTGGGGTATTGTTAAGGAATGCAGAGATGGCCGACACCGGAATCATAATCTGCATGAGAAGCCTGGGAATGGGCTTTCGTTTTTTGGGCAGAATGACTCTGCCCAATTTATTTAGAACGCCCGATTCTTTTACTCCTTCACTCACAAGGAAAAGCAAAGCAACTGTGATCATCCCCTTATTGGAGAAGCCGGAAAGGGCTTCTTCTGCAGTTAGAATGTCGGTCACAAGGAAAATCACAAGCGCGGAAAACAGAATCAGACCAGGGCGCATGATCTCCTTGACGAGAGATATGATCATCAGAAGAATGACACCCAGAGCAATATAACCGGAGACTGTCATGATTTATCAACAATGCCTGTCCATTCGGGCAGTGGCCGAACAGGAGGTTTTCGGCCGTAAAAAATATCATCCAATTTAATGGCCAGATACCGGAAAACCAAATTATTTTTGATTGCCGACCTGATTAAGTTATGAAACCAGTTGTTTCGATGACTAAAAGGGCATACCGAAATACACCTGCCACAATCCGTTCCTGAGGTGGTCCAGTAGTGATAGCACTTTTCCGAATTGATCTTCCATCGCAAGGTCCCATCCATGTTTTCCCGGGGGCCATCAGGTATGGCAGCCGAAGGACATACAACAGCGCACTTTTTGCAATGATGGCAAAAATGGACGGTCGATTTCTCAGGTTTGGCTGTGGAGTAAACTAGTGGAATGGATGTGGTTACGACAGCGATTCTTACCCGTGGCCCAAGTTTTGGAGTCATTAACAAGCCCATTCGACCCATAACTCCCAGACCCGCATCTACTGCAACTACCGGACAGATCACTTCGTAGTTGCCATCAATATGCGCTGTGGCCTCATAACCCAACTCCCTGATCCAGGCCGCCAGTTTCAGGGCGAGCACTCCCGAACGGAGATACTGTTCTGATGATTCCATCACTGAAGTTCCCATAGGTGCCGACTGCATCATTCGATGATCCATCTCAACGGTAATCGCAATGGCGCTGTCATGATTGTTTTCAATGGCTTGTCCCTTGAGGGGTCCTCTGCCTTTATGGGAATAGAGGTGGTAATCTTTTAATTCAGTAAACCCTACTGAATGGGCCCCGGTTTGTTTCATCCAGTTTTGAATGAAGCCGGTGACTTTTTGAGGATTAAGTGCTTTGGACGGAGGATTTGCTAAATCACCCTGCCCATGAATCAGTTCACCCAGGAATTCGATCACATGGAAATTAGCCTTTGCTGCGGCATAGGTTCCCGGGTCAGAATACCTGGAGTTTTCATCAAGCAATCCCGGAGCATTTCTCGATCGGTCATCGGCCATCTTTGATTCAGGATGGTGGGCATAATACAAATCGTAGTCCTTAGTACCAGGTTTAAGCAAACGTCTTGATAGAACTGCATCTTCTTCATGCACCCTTCTGGAAGGTGGCTTATAAGCAAATGAGCCGGCTCCTTTTAATGGGATAAGAAGAATCAGAATGATTGCCCCCAGAATACAAAGAATAACAATTACCGGATCCATCTGCTCTTCTGAATTGGGTTTGTTAGCTGCAATAGTAAAAAAAAATCCTTAATTTACTGATCTGACCACACAGTAATGCAAATATGATATTGCGCAGGAAGCTAATTATCCTCTTTTTTCTTTCCCTGTTTACTACCTATAATTTCGCCCAGGAAGGATTTACAGATCAAACCAGGGCACTGTATATCCTTGATATCTCAAGGTATGTAGTGTTTGATGAGTCATTTCAAGACCAGGAAGAGTTTACCATAACTATTCTCGGGAAGGAGCTTGACCTTTACTGGGAGCTGGAGCGATTGTCTAAAACCAGAAAAGAGATTCAGGGGAAGCCCATAAAGATTCTGGTGAGTGCGGAGCTTTCATTGCTTAAGCCGAGTCAGGTTGTTTTTGTGAATAGCCTGGAGAAATATCAAATCAAAGATGTACTCAAAGCCATCACCGGATCAAAAACACTGCTTATCTCAGAGGGTTACCCATTCAGATCATCCATGATCAATTTTGTGGTGATTGATGGCAAACCAAACTTTGAGGCAAACGAGGAGTTAATGACAGCTGAGGGGCTCTATGTGAATGATCTTTTCCTTGCTCAGGCTGTAAAAACAAGGGAGGATTGGGAAGCACTTTATGAAGTGACGGAAGATGAATTATTTACAGAACAGAACATCACCGAACAACAAGATATCCTGATTGAAAGACAATCAGAGGAGATAAGTGCGCAGGAGGCCCGAATCAGTGATAACATCCGAACCCTGAATGATCTGAAAAGGGAGATCGCCGCTGGGGAGAGGGAAATTTTGCAAAAATCTGAGGTGCTGGAGCAACAACTGTTGGAGATAGAGGGTCAGAAGAATGTCATTGAATTGCAGGTGGCAGAAGTGGCGCAGCAGAGGCAAATACTATCTGATCAGGAAGAGAACATTAAGATCAAGGAGGGAACCATACTTATTAAGGAGGAGGAGATCAAGGCACAGGATGAGAAAATAGTCCTTCAGGCAGAATCAATTCAGAAGCAAAAAATTATCATCATTGCCTCGGTCATTGCCATGCTTTTGTTGTTTGGTCTTGTCTATTTCATCTGGAGGAATTACAGGTACAAGAAGAGAGCAAATGTCCTTCTCAGGTCTCAGCGCGACCAAATTGCATATCAGAAAAAACACATCACCGATAGCATCCAATATGCCAAAAAGATTCAGACCGCCATCTTACCCTCCCTGGAGCTCTTTACCGATAAGCTGGAACATTTTGTGCTATTCAAACCCAGAGATATTGTGAGTGGAGATTTCTACTGGGTCGATGAGGTGGATGAGAAGCTGATTATCATTGCGGCCGACTGCACCGGACATGGTGTTCCGGGTGCATTTATGAGCATGCTTGGAGTGAGTTTGCTCAATGAAATTATTCTCAACAAGGGAATTACGCAGCCCGATGAGATTCTAAACCGGCTGAGAGCTCAGATTGTTATTGCCTTGAAGCAGGACCCTGAAAGCAAGATAAAGGACGGGATGGATATGACCATATGTGTTCTGGATAAGGCCAGAAGGAAACTTTTTTATAGTGGAGCGGAGAATCCTCTGATACACATATCTGAAGGAAATCTTAATGTGGTAAAGGCTGATAAGATGCCTGTGGCTATCCACGAAATCATGGATCCATTTACCCTGCATGAGGTCGATTTAAAAAAGGGGGACACCTTTTATACCTTCTCGGATGGGTATGCAGATCAGTTTGGGGGTCCCAGGCAGAAGAAATTCATGTCCAGGAATTTCAGAAACTTGCTTCTGTCCGTTCAGGATCTTCCCATGATGGAACAGGGTATTAAAATCAATGAGGTATTTGAAGAATACCGATCCGAAACAGATCAGGTGGATGATGTGGTGGTAATCGGAGTAAAAGTCTAGTAACATTCCCAGTAGGTAGTTACGCCTCCTACAGTTACCGGTGATGAATCCTCTCTCTCTTTCAAGTCATCTCCACAGACAGGAAGAGGCGTGCCTCTATTGGTCACTGAACCGTTTACTTCTGTAACCAGTTCGCAGGTACCACACTCTTCGATTAAATCACATGAGGTGAGAAGTCCCAGTGTAAATAGACTTACTGCTCCAACATGAATTATTTTTTTTCTCATTATTTACTTTCTCTATTCAATTATTATATACGAGGCTTTTTAATAAAAGGTTCCCCATGGTAACAGGCTTATTACTAAATTCGGGAAAAGAAAGAATGTAGCATATATGGCCAGACGCAAATTTAAGGTTTTTAAGGTATTTGGATGGATTGTCTTAAGTTTTCTTACGCTGATCCTTCTAACAACTCTGGGTTTTTACCTTGGGAGGGGTTGGATTATGACCCGGGCTGTTACCTATATCAATGAGAGTCAACCCGGAGAACTCCAGATGGAGCAGATGAACCTGATCCCCTTTATGAACTTCCCGGATGTTTCTCTACAGCTTAAGGCCCTGAGTTACTACGAAAGAGAGGCACATCCCGATTCCCTTTTTCAGGAGCCGGTCCTCTCCCTGACTGAGGTCTATGTGACCCTGGATGTGATGGATTTGATCAGAAGAGAAATTCAGGTTTCGGAGATCAGATTGGAAAAAGGATTTCTCAAAGTAGAAGTATATGCAGATTCGCTTACGAACCTTGAGAAAGCACTGGGAATTCAATTTAAGGACTATCCTTCCAGGAGCAAAACCTCTTCCGAAAAGCAATTGGTCAGGATTAATCTGGATCGGATTGAGCTCTTCGATATCCTGTTTATTCTGAATGATCAGATCGGAGATAATCATGTAAACTTGCGGATAAACGAGCTGCAGAGCAGTCTTAGCTACCTCCCTGACAAGATCGAAACATCCCTTCAATTAAATATTGATATAGATAGTGTCAAGTATCTTACTTATAGCGACAAAGCAGGTCGAAATGTCACATTCCAAAGCGAGGTGTCTATAGATCCATTGAAAAAAATCATAGAGGTAGCTCCCAGCACCATGGAGTTTTCAGGCCTGGAACTTGAAACCTGGGGGGCCTATGAATTTTTTGAAAAACCCAGAGTCGACTTTGAATTCAGAGCGAGTAACGAAGGGCTTGAATTGTTGAACTACGTTTTCAGAGGTGTTTTGGACTTGAATGAGATCGAGCAAATTGGCTCAGGAAGCATGACACTTTCAGGCAATATCAGGGGGTCATTCGAAGATAGCCTTCCTGTAATCAATGTAAAAGGGAAAGCCAACCAGATAGGGTTTCGCATAAAATCTATACAAAAGGATGTAACTGCCATTTCATTCGACCTGTTAGCCTCCAATGGGAATAAACTTGACTTCAGCGAAGGATTTGTGGAAGTAAATGGTTTTACCGCCACATTTCCTGAGGGAACAGTTAATGCCAATTTAACAGCCACTAATATGGTGTCCCCTCAATTAAGTATTGAGCTGGATGGAGCCCTCAATCTACTGGGGATGGATAATATGATAGATTCTGAACTCCTTTCTGAGCTTGAGGGAGATGTAAGCTTCAACGGCCAAATGGAAGGAGTATTCGACAAAGAAAAGAAGCAATTTCTAAATAGCCGGGGATCTCTGCAAGCGGATCTTCAGGATGTGGGATTCACCTTGCATGGTGACAGTTTGAGAGAAGACAGTCTAAGGAATCTTAAGGGGCAGATTTTTCTGAAGGATAGTATCCTGGGAACTGGACTACTTACAGGCGAATACAATGGCAACCCGCTTGAGTTCGGTTTGGCTACTGAAAATCTCTTGTTCTACATGCTGGGTGTAAAAGTGGATGTAAAAGCGGAATTGTTTGCCTCCGCTGAGGCACTGAGTGTGGCCACTATACTGAGGGATACTGCCATGACAGCATTGCTGGGGGAAGAGTTGCATGGATTACATTTCCGTGTGGGAGCCATGATAAGGCATCAGGAACTGGACGCGTATTTTAATACCGGATCAGTGCCCCATATAGAAATTTCCCTGGATAGTTTTGGAATTGAATTGCCGGTTTATGCGGATATTTCAAATTTATATGCTGCCATATCCTTTGGAGAGGATTCAATTGCAATCGATTATTTAAATGGTACTGTGGGAAGTAGTGAATTTGAGTTTTCGGGACACATTGCAAATTATGGGGCTCTTTCCGGACAGGACTCTGCGGTAGTGGTCACTGTTGGATTTGATATTTCTTCCGAGTTGATGCGTGCAGAAGATTTCTTTACCGTAAATGGTGGATTCCTTTTGCCAGAAACTTATAGGTCTGAGTACCTGGAGGCTTTTCATATTGGGGGTACAATAGATATGCCGGCTGAAGGAATAATTGATGATAGTTTGTCTTTGGATTTTGGGCTGGATATCTGGGATCTGGGCTGGAATTTCAGATACTATCCCCTCTCTTTTGAAGACTTCGTCATAGTGATAGACAGGGAAGGGGATCGACTAAATATTGAAGAGTTTCAAGGAAACATTGGGGAGAGTAATATAAAAATGAAGGCCACCCTGGAAAATTTTACCGACACTGTGTTTGAAAATCTAAAAGGGGAATTGGTTCTGGAGTCTGATCTTCTAGATTTTAATAGTTTGCTAAACTACCGGCTACCTGATGCTGCGGCAAGCAGCACTAAGGAAAAGAGAGAACCTCCCAGCCTGGATCAAATAGATTATCCCTCCTTCAGTTTTAATGTGGATATTGGAGAGCTGAGATATGGGGATTTCAATTTCTTTAACCTGAAGGGTCGCCTCAGGTCTTCCACCGAAAAGATTTTCCATCTGGATGAGCTCTCACTGGCAGGCAGGAGTGGTGGACACATGGCTTTTCTGGGGCAGTTTAATGTGGCCAATCCATACCTCTATACCTTTAGCGCAGAGGTGGATTTGAAGGATATGAATGTGGATGACCTCGATATTCCCATGCAGATGGGCGATACCATTTATAGGTTAAAGGAGACTTTTGACGGCCATGTGAGTGCCGACGGACTTGCTGAGATTTTTATCACTCCAGATTTGCGAGTGGATATGTCCAACACCACGGCTGTTTTTAATCTGCGAATTGAGGATGGTGCCCTGATCAATTTCACTCCCCTCCAGGCAGCGGCAAAATACCTCGATAACAAGGACCTGAATTATGTTAAATTTGCCACCTTGCAGAACAGTTTACCATTAACCTTAATGGATTCAAGAATCACGGTTCCCTTAATGAACATTGAATCTTCTTTGGGACAGATGTTGATTGAAGGGGAGCAGGGCCTGGACAAAAGCTTCCTTTATCTGGTGCGGATACCTCCCTATCTGGCCCGGGCGGCGGCTAAAAGTGTACTCTCAGATGCAAAAGATAAAGGGGAGGAGGATCAGATCCAGGAGATGAAACGAGGGAACTTTTATAGCATAACGGTATGGAGTGATGGGATTGAATCTGACTTTAAACTTGGAGATAGACGGAGCAAATTTGAGGAATGAGGGAGCTTAGATTTGCCTTGGGCTACATGCCACACAGAATCTGGGGGAGTGTTTTACAGGCTCTTTTCCTGGAGAAGGAGAGTGGAAAGGAGTTCTTTATTCCCATCGAATACATTCAGAACGATTCATCCACCAGTGCATTTCAGCGGCTTTCTCCCATGCAGCGCGAAGTGGTCCGGATTGTGGATAGCTATAGTGACAGAAACCTGCACCGGATGTTCTCAAAAAAGGGAACGGTCAAGGATTTTCAGGATAGTGTGGATAGGGACACGATCCGGAATCACATTCGTCCCTATGTGGAAAAGCAACTTTTTTACGCCCTTGAAATTGCCCGTGACCAAAGGTTCAGTGTTTTCATTAAAGACAAAGGCAACAGGAACGTTTTCCCTGAAGATTTTATCAGAATTGAAAAATATCCTGCAGATCCGGTTTTTATTTTCAAGTACATGGGGGGTTTATCCTACTCATTAAATATAATTCATGGCGAGAGCAGGCTGATACTTCACAACAGCCATACCGAGATTGTCAGTTTTGAACCCTGTATCATTCTTCAGGGTGGGATCCTTTTTTTTATTAATGATATAAACGGGAAAAAATTGAAACCCTTCCTGGTCAAAGAGGAGGTGCAAATCCCCGCAGAGGTGGAGGAAAAATACTTTGCCAGTTTTGTCAGGAATACGCTTCGCGACTATAACACGATCATTGAAGGATTTGAAGTGAAAGAGATTCCATCCCTTAAGAGTGCGGAACTGATATTGGAAGAGGGTTTGAATAAGCAAGCGGTGTGGATTCTCTCTTTCATTTACAATGGAGTAGCCATCTATCCGAGCAGTGATCTCAAGAGGTTTGTGATTTACACTGGAAAGCGAAAAGCTCCTGAATTTGAGTGTTTTGAACGTGACTTTGCCTGGGAGAAGAGCAAAGTTGCCCTGTTAAATGAGTTTGGGCTTCATTCAAGGGATCAAAAATATTTCATACTGAATGACAAGAATCTTAAGGAGGATAATAACAGCCTATATGCGGCCATAAATTTTATGAATGAGTCAGGATTACTTCTGGGCGAGGGGGGAATTATTCTGAGGCAAAGGCTTAATCAGGATTATTTCCTTGGGAAAATTGAGTTAAAGGTGGAATCCAAAGAGCGGGAAGATTGGTTTGACCTGCATGCTGTTGTAAAATTCCAGTCCCATTCTGTACCCTTTTTTAAGCTGAGGAATTATATTCTTGATGGAATCAGAGAATATTTACTGCCCAATGGAGAGGTGGCCATTCTACCCGAAGAGTGGTTTGAGAGATACCGGTCCCTTTTTGAATTTGGAAAAATCGAAGCGGATCGGATTATGATTCACAAGCAGCATTTTTCCATGATGGAGGGCCCGGTGAGGGATATTCATTCGGATACGCTTTCCCGTTTGCAAAAGTTAAACGAGCTTAATTTGTTGCCCGATTTGCTTCTCCCTTCCGGACTGAATGCAAAACTTCGAGACTATCAGGTAGAGGGATACAAATGGCTCTGCTTCTTGCAGCAACATGGATTTGGGGGATGTCTGGCCGATGACATGGGGCTTGGAAAAACATTACAGGCCATTGCTGTGCTATTGCGATCAAAAGAGACCCAACACCCAGGGAAGGATCCGGCGCACAATGACCCTTCACCCATTGCCACCTCCCCACCCCTGAAAAAGGGCCAGCTGTCCATGTTCCAGGACCAAAGAGAAAAACTTACATCGCTGATTATCGCACCCGCATCTCTGATGCACAACTGGAAGACCGAGTGCAATAAATTTGCCCCCGGATTGAAGGTCTTTACCCATGTGGGGAGCCAGAGAAATCGCGAACTGAGCAATTTCTCCTATTATGATCTCATTCTCTCTACATATCACACGGTCAGGCAGGACATCACCCAGCTTTCGGCATTTGATTTCCACTACATTATACTGGATGAAAGTCAGATGATTAAGAATCCTTCTTCCAAATTGTACCAATCGATTATTGAGCTTAAATCTGATCATAAATTGGTGTTAACCGGGACTCCCATTGAGAATTCGCTTACCGATCTTTGGTCACAAATCAACTTTGTAAATCCCGGTTTACTGGGAAGCTTGAGCTTCTTCAAAAGGAGCTTCGTACATACCATTGAGAAAAAGAGAGATGAAAAAAGGGAAGAGAAACTAAAGGAGCTGATCAATCCCTTTATTTTACGACGCACCAAACAGGAAGTTGCACGGGAGTTACCTCCGATTCATGAGCAGATTCGATATTGTAATATGGCAGACGATCAGAAGCGGTTCTATGAAGCAGAAAAATCGGCAGCTCGGAATTCCCTCATGGAAAACCTGGAGGAGGTGGGACTGGAAAAATCTTCCATGGTCGTACTTCAGGCCCTGACCCGGCTAAGGCAGATTGCCAATCACCCGGATATGGTGGATGAAAGGGAGGGCATGAATTCGGGGAAATTCACAGAAGTTTACCGCGACATTGAAAGTGTTATATCTGAAGGCCATAAAGTGCTGATGTTCTCATCCTTTGTAAAGCATCTGAACCTGTTTCGGGACCGCCTGGATAAGGACAAGCTTAAATATGCTTATCTCACTGGATCACAAAATCAACAACACAGAAAAAAGGCGGTGTCGGAATTTCAGAACGATCCCCATTGTTCACTTTTTCTGATCTCTCTAAAAGCGGGAGGGGTGGGACTGAACCTGACAGCTGCTGATTATGTTTTTATTCTCGATCCATGGTGGAATCCTGCCGCAGAGATGCAGGCCCTGAGCAGGGCACACCGCATCGGGCAGGAAAAAAATGTTTTTGTTTACAGGTTTATATCCATCGATTCGATCGAAGAAAAAATTCAACGGCTACAGGTTCGGAAAAGAGAGTTGGCAGAGACTTTTGTTACTGCGAATAACCCATTGAAAAGCTTGTCGGAGAATGAGCTCCTGGAACTATTTAGTTAAAAGCGATAGGTTATTGTAGCCAGGGCTCCTCCATTGAGGGGAGCAATTCCAAACCCCAGAGAAGATTGCGAATCTTCTTCCATCTCCCTTGCAGTTTTTGCCCTGGAGAATGCGTAAGAGGTCATGGCCACAATACTGGCCGTACCAAATACTGCACTGGCTATTGTCAGCGGAACAGTGTTTCCCCAGTCAGAGGAATAACTATACATGGACATGGATGTTGGAACTACCGACAATGCATAAAGGATCCATCCCAGCTTTGCCCTGGGATGAGAAATATCTTTCAGAATATTCACGGATCGTCCGCCGGCATATATCACAGGAGGAGCAGCCAGCAGCATGATGCCAGCTGGAATTGCAGCATAGCTTGCATTCCATTCGGGCAACAGGGATGCGACGAACATCAGCGCAACTGCAGAGGGAGCGGTCACATAACCTACGGTTACAGCCTCATCGGCCCATCCGGTTGTAATCACCATTGGCATAATGGAATCCTGTTCCTGGATAACCTGTGCCCCCAGAAAGTTCCAGGTGAAAACCAGGGATAGTACCAAACCTATGAATCTTGTTTTCATAACACCCTCGAATTTGCCACAAGTTACTTATTTTATTCATGATTTTGATCACTACCTTTATGCCATGCGAGAGTGTCTGATGAAAGAGGTGAAGTTCAGGACCAGCAGGTCCTCAGGGCCTGGCGGACAAAATGTGAATAAGACCGAATCACGTGTGGAGCTCCTTTGGTCTCCTCAATCCTCAGAATGTTTGAATGATTTGCAAAAATACAGGGTTAAGCGAAGCTTGCATTCCAGGATCACCGATGAGGGATTCCTGATTCTGGGTTCTGAAAAACACAGGTCACAACATCAGAATAAGCAAGAGGTAACAGAAAGATTTTTAAGCCTGATTTTTGCCAGCATTAAACCTCCCAAAAAGCGTAAGCCTACAAAACCTACCCGCTCCAGCGTTGAGAAGAGAATCAAAAATAAAAAGATTCGGGGAGAGATCAAACGCAAGCGAAATGATCCCCTGGAATAGACTCCCTTGAGGACATCTAGAGTAAAAAAAGTCAAGGCTTTAGATCCCCTTTTTTCAGAGTTGCCAATGTGGTATTTCTAAGCACTTTCAGAATGCTTTCCCTGGTCTGCTCCCAGGTTTCGTGCATGGCACAGGTGTGTTCAAAAGGACATTTATTAAATCCCATTATACAGGTTGAAAGTACATCCAGACCTTCTACTGAATCCACAATATCGGCCAGGGAGATCTCTTCGGCCGATCTTTGTAGATAAAATCCCCCGTTTCGTCCCTGTACACTCACAATAAAACCACTTTTGGACAAACTTGTGAGCAACTGGCGTAAGTAGGGCCAGGGTATCTCAAGAATCTCATTGAGCTGTTTAGCTGAGTATTTATCACGTTCATGGTCAGATAAATAGCTTAGTGTTGACAAAGCGTATGAGGTGGTTTTACTGAAATTCATTTTATCTTCTAATATGATATACAAAGATAGCAATTGAAATATTTATGGAGAAGAGGATAGATGTTTAACTTTGTCATTAAATATCCTGATACATGTCATTCAATCATCCAAAGGTATCTGTGGTCCTTCCCTTTTTTAATGCAGAAAGAACCTTATACAGGGCTGTGGAGAGCATACATGAACAGGCGTTCGCTGACTTTGAGTGTTTGCTTGTGAATAACAACTCCTCCGATGGGAGTGGCGAAATCGCCAAAAAATGGACCGGGCGGGACAGGAGATTCAAACTGGTGAGTGAATCCAGGCAGGGGGTGATGTTTGCATCCAATAAGGGGGCAGAGCTAAGCCAGGGAGACTATGTGGCCAGGATGGATGCCGATGATTGGGCTTATCCTGAGAGACTAACACTTCAGGTTGAATTTCTGAATCGTTATCCTGAGTATGGAGCGGTAGCTGGCCGTGTCAGACATGTGGGAGAGCCTCAGCAGACAGAAGGTTTCAGGCGTTTTGTGGATTGGAGTAACTCCCTGACCTCCTATGAGGAGATCTCTTCCCGGCGGTTTATCGAAGCGCCCATTGTGAACCCAACAGCCATGTGGAGGAGGGAGACCATGGTTAAGCATGGAATGTATCTCAGTGGCGATTTTCCAGAGGATTATGAAATGTGGTTAAGGTGGCTGGACCAGGGTGTGAAGATTGCAAAGTTGCCTGAAATTTTGCTGGACTGGCACGATTCGGAGCAACGCCTTACCCGCACAGATCCCATCTACAGCGACAAATCCTTTTATGAGATTAAAAGCAGGTACCTGGCCAAATGGTTGGAGGAACACAATCCATTTCATCCAAATGTGGCTATATGGGGGGCCAGCAGGATCTCCCGGAGAAGAGCCAGGATTCTTGAACAGCACGGAGTCAGGATCCAAACCTATATAGATACCAAGAGCAGTCGCCAGATTGAGAAAAAAGTAATCTACTATCAGGATCTGCCAGAGGCAGGGTCATGTTTTGTATTAACCTACATCAGGCAGATGAACAACCGGGAGAGAATTCAGAAATTTCTGGAAAGCCGGGGATATGTGGATGGAGTAAATTGCTTGCTGATCTCCTAAAGGTTTATAGAGAAGTATATTATTTTTGTTGTAGATCCTACAACAATGAAGTCATTTCGAACATCTTTTCCATTAATCATTGCCTTTCTTCTGCTGACCGCGCCATTGGCCCGTTCCCAGAACCTGGATTCCCTGCTTAATAACAAGCGAGTTTATCAGACTGAGAACATAGGCGAGAAGCCTTTGCCAAAAATTGATGGGGTACTGGATGATGAAATCTGGAGCCTGGGCACATGGCAGGGGGATTTTACACAACAGCAGCCTGTGGGGGGAGCCCATGGGTCAGAAAAGACCTACGTGAAGGTGCTGTATGATTATTCCAATCTTTTTGTGGCCATTGTTTGTCATGATCAGGAGCCCGATCTGATCCGTGATATATTTGACAGGCGTGATGCCCTGAGCGGGGATATGACCGGAATAGCCATCGACAGTTATTACGATAAAAGAACTGCTTTTGAGTTTAACCTGAGTGCGGCCGGACAGAAGATGGACCTGAAACACAGCGGAGATTACCAGTGGGACTTTAACTGGAATGCAGTATGGGATGGAGCCACTTCCAAAAATGATACAGCCTGGGTGGCAGAGATGAAAATACCTTTTAGCCAGATCAGATATGCCGATCAGAAGGAACACATCTGGGGAATGCATGTGTGGAGGTGGATTGAGCGGAAAATGGAAGAGGATCAATGGCAATTCATTCCCCGGGAGGCTCCGGCCATGGTCTATCTCTTCGGAGAACTCAAGGGAGTGGAGGAGATCAAAAGCTCCCGCCAGGTTGAATTGCTTCCCTATGTGTTGAGTTCTTACGAGCACTATCCAGAAGGGAAAGGAAGCAATGCCTTGAAATTTAATGGGGGCATTGATGCCAAAGTTGGGATCAGCAGTGACTACACCCTCGATCTGACCATCAATCCGGATTTTGGACAGGTGGAGGCAGATCCGTCGGTATTAAACCTGAGCTCATTTGAAATCTTCTATGAAGAGAAACGACCCTTTTTTCTGGAGGGAAATGAGATTTTTGATTTCGAGCTTGATGGCGACATTCCCTACTATTCGAGAAGGATTGGAAGTGCGCCTCTTTTTTCCAATTACCATGAATCCTATGATATTTCAGAAATACCCAATAGAACCACCATTCTTGGAGCTGCCAAGCTAACCGGCAAGAGTAGCAAAGGCTTGTCGGTAGGCGTGATGAATGGACTCACCGCTGAAGAGTATGCGGTGGCTACCGATGAGGGAGGGAATGAGAAAGAGATTCAGGTGGCTCCGCTGAGCAACTACTTTTCAAGCAGAATCAAGCGGGAATTCAAGGAGGGTACCACCATCGTAGGAGGCACTTTCAGCCTGGTAAACCGGATCTCCCCCGATTCGGCCATTGATATGTTGAAACCCAGGGCCGCCATCAGTGGGGGATTAGATTTGCTACATTATTGGAACAATAAAAACTACTTTTTTGAAGTGAAGACCATCGCCAGTCAGCTGCAGGGAACTAATGAGTCTATATTGATGAAACAGCTTGGGCCCATACACCGTTACCAGCGTCCCGATGCAGATTACCTTGAGGTGGATAGCCTGAGGGAGCAACTGGCCGGCCATGGGGGACTGGTCACGGTGGGAAAAAAGGGAGGAAAGATCAACTTCAACCTGACGGGTCAATACCGGAGTCCGGGTCTCAATCTGAATGACATGGGCTACATCAGGCAGACCGACTTTCTGGGAGAGAGTGCCAATGTCTCCTATAAAATGAACGATCCGGGCAAGTGGATCAGGAACTATACCTTATCGGTTTTCCAGGAAGCGCGCTGGAGTTTCGGGGGTGAGCACACCGGTAATGAGGTAGGTAGCAGTTTTTCATTAGTGAACAATAAGCTTTGGAGGTTCTCTCTCGCTTACAACTTCTATTTCACACACTTAGACATCAGGGAGCTCAGGGGAGGACCAGCCCTGCGGATCGATGGAGAGCATATGACCGGTGTGAATATTTCATCCAACAGTTCAAAAAATCTTTCGGGCAATGCCGGGTTGCATTTGATGACCTTCCAGGGAATAGATGCACACCGAGAGACGATACATGCAGGCCTCACCTGGCTGCCAATCAGGAAAATCAGAATAAGTGGAGAGGCCTCCGTGGATATAAGGAAGTATCATCAGCAGTATGTGAATACCATGATCGGGACCAGTGAAACCCTTTATCTTGTGGGGGCAATCGATCAAAATTCCACCTCCTTCACATTCAGGGGAGAGCTGTTTTTGACTCCGGAGCTTTCCCTTCAGTATTACGGCAGTCCTTTCTACTCGGTTGGAAAGTATGAAAATTTTAAAAGGGTGGATCAATCACAGGCCAGGGATCTGGAGGCACGGTTTGAATCGGTGGATGTAGCTTATGATGAAGCTGAAAACAGCTACTCCTTTGACCATAATTCTGAGAGTTGGAGTTTTCAGAATCCTGATTTCAGTTTTATGCAGTTTCGTTCAAACCTGGTTTTCCGTTGGGAGTACAAGCTCGGATCCACGCTATATTTGGTCTGGGCACATGATCGGTCGGGATTCGAAAGTATCTATAATCCCTTATCAGATATTAGCGGTGATCTTTTTGGAATGAAAGGAAACAATGTGTTTATGTTGAAGCTCAATTTCTGGTTTTCGGTGTAGAGGGCTTGAAAAAGATTAAATTAGTAACTTGGTGAGTGGATAAAAATCACAACATAATAAAAACGATAACTATGCAACGTAGATCTTTTCTCAAAAGCAGTGCCATGGCTTCTGCTGCAATTGTTTCGGGCAGCATGGCCCATGCTTCAAATGGCTCGGTTCACCCAAATCCCATGGAAAAACAGAGCTTTAAATTGAAATATGCTCCTCATTTTGGGATGTTTAAACATTCGGCTGGAGAGAATTTAATGGATCAGCTCCAATTTATGGCCGATACAGGCTTCAAGGCCATGGAAGACAATGGAATGAAGGGTCGTGAAAAGCACATTCAGGAAAAGATTGCAAGCAAAATGGCTAATCTGGGACTGGAAATGGGGGTTTTTGTAGCCCATTCCATTTACTGGACTGAACCCAATCTAAGCAGTGGCGATCCGGATAAGTTGAAAGAGTTTCTCAAGGAGATAGAAGAATCGGTTGAGGTTGCAAAGCGGGTAAATGCAAAATGGATGACTGTGGTCCCTGGTCATGTAGATTTGCGTAAGGATATGGGTTATCAGACCAGGAATGTAGTAGAAGCTTTAAGACGGGCCAGTGATATTCTGGAACCTCATGGACTTACCATGGTGCTTGAACCATTAAACTTCAGAGATCATCCCGGTCTTTTCTTGAATAAAATTCCCCAGGGCTACCAGATTTGCCAGGCAGTGGCAAGTCCGGCCTGCAAGATCCTGGACGACCTTTATCATCAGCAAATTCATGAAGGAAATCTCATACCCAATATGGATCTGGCCTGGGATGAGATCGCCTATTTCCAGGTGGGAGATAATCCAGGAAGAAAAGAACCCACCACCGGGGAGATCAACTACCTGAACGTATTTAAACACATCCATGAAAAAGGGTATACCGGGATTGTGGGTATGGAACATGGGAACTCAATCCAGGGTAAGGAGGGAGAAGAAGCCTTGATTAAAGCTTATGCCAGCGTAGATAGTTTTTAGGGCAGTAGTGACATTAAAAAACCGGAGAGCTTCAGAAGCGGGCTCCCCGGTTTTTTATTTTGTGCTGCTCTGATTTATTTAAGCGGGAGCTGATCCAGCTACGGGAACAGATTTATCCATATCTACCGGACCCATTTTCATCTCTCCCTTGGGACCCAGTTTCATGCCTGATCCCATCATCTCTTCCCAGGTTACTTTCTTTCCGGTATAAGCAGCCTCTCTTCCCATAATGGCGGTCAGGTTTGATTTGGCAGTCTCTTCGGCTTCAACAATTTGGTTTCCTGTGCGGATGGCTGCCACCAGGTCTGTGTGTTCCTGTACATAAGGGTTGTTCTCCAGGGGTTCTCCCTGTGCATCCACGGGAGAGGTGTACTCATACAGGGTATTTCCATCAGCATCCCAAATACTCTGGTTATTATCTCCGGCAATCATATACCCCTTTGTACCTCTGATGTGCTCGCTGACGCTGTTGGCACAATCATTGATTTGTCGACACATGCTTCCCATATGCAGTTTCTTATCATATACGAAATCAACACTGAAATTGTCGTAGCAATCTCCGGTAGGTCTTCTCAATCGAGAGCCCATTCCCACTGCTTCAACAGGAACGTCACCCACAAACCAGTTGCTCACATCAATGTTATGGACATGTTGTTCCACGATGTGATCCCCTGAGAGCCAGGTCCAGTTCACCCAGTCGCGAAGCATAAACTCCATTTCGGTCCAGCCAGCCAGTTGCTCCTTGTGCCAGAGCTTACCCATATTCCAATATACATTGGTGGATGTAATGTCACCTATCATCCCTGCCTTCACACGGGCATACAGGTTGTTATAGGACCACTGGTGACGGCGCTGTGTACCGGTTACCACGCATAGACCGGCAGCTTCAGCCTGCTTGGAAGCAGCCATCACGGCACGGGCTCCTACCGGATCAACAGCTACCGGTTTTTCCATAAACACATGCTTGCGGGCCTCTACACAAGCCTGGAAATGCTCCGGACGGAAATAGGGGGGAGTAGCCAGGATTACAATATCCACATCTGTTTCAATTAAACGCTTATAGGCATCAAATCCGGTGAAACACTTCGAATCTTCCAACTCGACATTCTTCTCATCCTTGAGTTTTTTACGAATGCCATCGACCCTGTCCTGAAATACGTCAGCTACTGCAACAACACTTAAACCTGGTCCTGAATCCAGGAAATTAATGGCTGCACCAGATCCACGTCCGCCACAGCCTACAATACCAGCTTTAAGAGGTTGGCCGTCTGGCGCGGTAGCCAGGAAAGAGGGTTCTACAACCTTGGCTGTGGTTTCTCCTGGAGAGCAGGATTTAATAAGCTGACTGGCTCCAATGGCTCCAATGGCTCCAATGGCAGCTGTGTTCTCTAAAAATCTACGACGACTTGTTTTGTTTGTTGATCCCATGTTTGACAGGCTTTAATATTTTAAAGATAAGGTTACGTAAGATACATATTATTCACCAATAGAAGATTCAATATTTTCACAAACTACCCTGAATCCCACATACATGCAGTCGGAATACCACCAGACACTCTTAGGGATTTGTGGATCGGTTTTCATCCAGGAATCCGTTTTAGTGAAGTCCCTGGAAGCACTGCGAACCTGGTCAGCTCCATTCACAAAGGAGCCACCCCTGATCACATGTTCTTCACCTGAAGCGGGACCGGTGGGATTGGAGACTCCTCCTGTATATTGAGCGTAGGCATCGGCTGCATACCAATCAGAGCAAAATTCTACCACATTGCCGAGCATATTAATTAATCCAAATGGATTTTCTTTTACCTGATCTGGCCCTGCATATCTGGCTCTGCTGTTTTCATTATAAGAAATATAACTGTTTATAACTGTGGTATCTACTCCAAATAGCTTATTCCTTATTCCTTTTTTCACATAGCGCCTGGGATCTCCTTCAAAAAAATAGGGAGTGGTAGTCCCGCCCCTGGCAGCATATTCCCATTCTGCCTCAGTGGGAAGGCGATAAGATTTTCCAGTAATTTTTGACAGCCATTGACAATATACTTCAGCAGCATGGTGGGTCATGGTAATGGCAGGCATCTTTCCCTTTCCCCAGCCCTGATCTGGTGCCCCATAGGGAGGGGTAGGACCAGAAATTGCATCCACATCACCGAGCTCCAAATTCACATAAGTGTCTGTGGTTTTAACAAGAGACCCGGTCTGTTTAAAAAAGGCCAGGTATTCATCCCACGACACCTCAATTTTTGCCATAAAAAAGGAGTTGACCGATACCTCCACCTGGGGTCCTTCATCTTCACTTCTGAAAGGTTCATTTTCAGGACTACCCATTTGAAAAGTGCCTCCAGGTATGGCGATCATTTCAAAACTCACGCTGGATCCGGGAATGTATTCGGTAAAGTTGTTAAAGCCGTCAACGGTCCCGGGTTCGGTGTAAATTTCAGTTTCCACTACTTCAGCAGCTCCGAAATTGGCATTTTGTGCATGCAAGCGATCCGGGTCGTAATGTCCTACAGTGATGTGGCAATTGATGCAATGCAGTTCTCCTTCCTGTTTTTCGTAGTATAGGTGAGCTTCCCTGCCTTCCGCAGTTAATCCGAGTGGATAATTGTTCTGATGACAATGTTTACAAGAAGCCTCAAAGGTGTGGTTCTTAGCGTATTCAATTTGTGATTTTTCCTCCCAGTTGAAACTTTCCGGATCTTTAAATAGCTTTCCATATACATCACGAAGTCCGGTTTTGACTTTTTCTACCAGGTATCCTTCGCCATGGGGAGGCAGGTGGCAATCCACACAATGTACATGTATTCCATGTTTGTTATCGTAATGTGTGGAGAGTTTCCAGCTTTGTGTTGAATGGGGGTGGATGTGACACGAGGCACAAAATTCATCATTGGAGGTCGCTATTACAGCCTTGTTTCCGAGAAAAATAGCTGCTGAGGCCACTATCACTCCGGTAAGCAATAATAAACTGCCACGTTTTGCGCTTTTTAGTCTCATAATCAGGAGCGTTAAAGAAAGCGAATTTTGCTTTTAGATTCAAGCAAGATGTCAGTTGTACACTTAATTTAAAGAGATTCTACGCGACTTAGTTGACTCTTAATGAAACAATGTGAATACTCCCTCGTAAAAGCTGTTGGAATGTAGATTGAAGCTAACCCGTTCGTATCTCCCTTTGGGAAATCCAGCAAGGGTTATATTTTTTTCTAATAGGTAAATGATTAATGAACCCATTAAGGTAAATCACGTATGCCCTCAACTGTAAGCCTAAACCAACTCTCTGAAGAAGAACGAATTTTTCTAAGTGCATTGGTCGAAAAAGGAGGCCCTGAGCCCCATGAATATAGCGAGTTCGCAGCCATTGTAAACAACCTGGAAGACCAGGAATTGGAATATTTCAGAAATGTGATCCGTAAGTCTCTCGATGAAAATACCCTGATAGGGCACGGATTTGTGAAGCCCTTTGGTTATCCCGGAGATTTCACCATCATTCATAACATCTATAAGGTCCATGTAAACCCGGATAATAAATATGGGAACTGGGATCGCTTCTTTCAGAACCAGGCTGGTGCTCAGGCTGTGCGTAACCGGAAAGACTACTTCCTAAAACGTTGTGCAGAGATTGAGAAGGGAGGCGGAGAGGTAAAACATGTCCTGATACTGGGTTCAGGTCCGGCCACAGATGTCAATGAATACCTTCAGAACAATCCCCACAGCAAGATCAAGTTCGACCTGGTGGATTTTGACCAGAACGCCATCGATTTTGCCAAAAAACAGAATGAACCATTTAAAGACTCAATTAATTATTTTAAAATCAATGTTTTAAGATATAAGCCCTACCAGTGGTACGATTTGATCTGGAGTGCCGGCTTATTCGACTATTTTAAGGACAAGCACTTTGTCTATATGATCCATAAGTACTATAAATACCTGTTGGATGGTGGAGAGTTCATTATTGGGAATTTTTCTCATAGCAATCCGACCCGGAGACTGATGGAGGTACTTTCGGACTGGTATCTGGTACACAGGTCGAAGAATGACCTGGTTAGAATGGCTCTGGAAGCTGAAGCCGCTAAAGAACTGGTGGAGGTTGAAATGGAAGAGCTGGGGGTAAACCTGTTTTTAAGAATTAAAGCAGCCTCGTAGGATGAAACTTTCTTCAATAATCAAAGGGAATCTGTTTGGGATGCCTACTACCGGTCGGGACGATTGGAAGTTGAATAGGATTACCCTTGCTTTTGTTGGAGATATAAAGAAGTATGAGAGCGACTTCATGAACGACTATTTCAATCGTTCCATCAATCCAATGAGGTTTTCATTGATCCTCTCCGTCTTCTTTTTTGCAATCTTTGCCTTCCTGGATGCCATCCTGTTGCCCGAACTTAAGAACATGTTCTGGTTCATCAGATTTGGAATTATCACTCCGCTGCTTTTGGGGGTAATTGGATTCTCTCTTACCCAGGGTTTCAAAAGGTTTATGCAGCCCGTGCTTTCGGCCACCATGTACATTACTGGGCTGTCTATTATCGTGATGATCATTTATGCCGCCAATGTGGCAGATCACTACACCTATTACGCGGGTTTGATCCTCATCTTTATTATTGGATATACCTTTATTAAAGCAAGGTTTATATATGCTACAGTGGTGGGCTGGTCGATTGTGGCCAGTTATGAGGTAGGAGCCATATGGCTTTCTGATACTCCCATTGAAATACTGATCAATAATAACTTCTTCTTCATTAGTGCCAATGTAATTGGGATGTTTATCAGCTATTTCATGGAACAATCGGCTCGAAGGGATTTTTACATGCGTATTCTTCTGGAGAAAGAGCAGAAGAAAGTAGAAGCAGCGAATGACGCTCTTGAAAAAAGGGTTCAGGAGAGAACTCACCAGCTTACCCTGGCCAACAAGGATCTGAAAAAAGAGATTGAAATTCGTAAACACCACGAAAAAGAGAAAACCAAACTTGAAGGTCAGTTGCTGCAGCTTCAAAAAATGGAAACCATCGGGACCCTCGCAGGAGGTATTGCCCATGATTTCAACAACATTCTGACCCCTATCCTGGGTTATACAGAGATGGCTTTGGAGGAGTTGTCGGAGGAGAGTGTTTTGCGTTATGATATTGAGCAGATAAACAGCGCTGCCATCAGAGGTAAGGACCTGGTTCAGCAAATCCTGACATTTAGCCGACAGGTGGACTTTGATAAGAAACCCTTGCAGCTGGATAACGTGGTAAGGGAGGTTTTGAAACTCATCAGAGCCTCATTTCCTTCAAATATTGAAATTCAGCAGGATCTGGATACCAGCTGTGGGACTGTGCTGGCAGATTCGACTCAGATGCACCAGATTATCATGAATTTATGTACCAATGCATACCACGCGATGATGAACAACGGGGGCGTGCTTACAGTGCGCCTGGACAAGCAATCGGTAGGTGCAGGTCAGGTCAAAGGCTTGACTAAAATTCAGAAGGGTACCTATGTCAAGCTGACCATTGCAGATACAGGTCATGGCATGGATAAAAGAACCATCGAAAGGATTTTTGAACCCTTTTTTACCAAGAAAGAGGTTGGATCGGGATCGGGATTGGGACTGTCGGTTGTACACGGTATTGTAAGCAACTATAACGGAACAATCGTTGTAGAAAGTGAACCCGGGATGGGATCCACATTCATGATCTACTTACCCCAGCATTCGGAACTATTGTTTTCTGAAGACGAAGTCTCTCAGAAGGTAAAAAAGGGCAAAGGAAGCATCCTGTTTGTGGACGATGAAAAGGAGATCACATTCATGGGCAAGCGGATGCTGGAAAGCCTGGGATATACAGTGGATATTAAGTCCGATAGCCAAACAGCCCTGGAGGTTTTTAAAAAGAATCCAAACAAGTATGATCTGCTGGTTACCGACCAGGCCATGCCTAAGATGATGGGCACAGAGCTGATTGGAGAGATCAGGCAGATTCGTCCCGATTTGAAATCAATCATTATAACCGGATACCAGGATTCCATTCCCGGGAATGCCATGGAACAATTCGGAATCTCAGATATAATTTCTAAACCACTTATTCTGAGTGAATTCAGTGAGCTAATTGGTAAAGTGCTGACTCAGGATATTAAAAAAGCTTCATAATGGAACGGATTTTAGTTATTGATGATGAACCCCATATTCTTCTGATGGTTAAAAAAATGCTTGAACGGGCAGGATATGAGGTGGATCTTGCTTCAAATGGGAGCGAAGGTTTGCGGCTTTTTAATAAGCTCAGGCCTGTTCTGGTGATCACAGATATCATTATGCCTGAGAAAGAAGGACTGGAAACCATCAGGGAGATGAAGCGAATAAACAGCGATTTAAAAATTATAGCCATGTCTGGCGGGGGAAAGATTTCGGCGGACAACTACCTGGAGACAGCTAAGATTTTTGGTGCCTCCCGATTGATAGAAAAACCCTTTTCACAGAAGCAGCTACTCTCTTATGTGGAAGAGTTGATGGGCCCTGGTAAGGGAAATTCTCCAGCGAACAGGACCCAGGCAGAGGGTGGTTTAGAAAAGGAGCAGGGCTGACAAAAGGGTTGTAGCAATCACAATGATCCTGAAGGCCTTTTCAGGCAAAAGCTTCACCACCCAGATCCCAAGAAATGCACCTGTTGCGATGGCCGGAATCATAAACAGATCCAGGATGAATGATTCTGTGGTAATGGTTTTCCAGGACCAGATATGCAGAGGTACTTTGGACAGGTTAATGATAAAAAAGAACCATGCTCCCGTTCCTATATAGATGTTTTTTGGCAGTCTCATGGAAAGCAGGTAGAGTGCCATTACAGGTCCGGCCGCATTTCCAATCATTGTAGCAAATCCACCCAGAGATCCCAGACTGGCTGCAAACCATTTTGATTTTGGAATTTTCATCTTTTCCGACCTGAGGTCTCTCCAGATCAGGATGACGATGCCAGTGATCACCAGGGCAGCAAGCAGGCGGTTGAAAGTGGCATCTGAAATGTTTTTACCCACGATGGTGGCCAGTAGAATGCCGATGATTGCAAAAGGCAAAAGCCTCAGAATGTGTTTCCATTGAGCGTGGCGGTTATACCAGGCGACCGCAAAAATATCTGCGAAGATCAAAATGGGTAGTAAGAGTCCGACAGAAGGTCTGCCTCCAAAGGCGTTGGCAAGAATGGGAACCACCATTAAGCCTACTCCTGAAAGTCCTGTTTTTGACATGCCAATAAGCAATCCACTCAGAGCCAGCAAAACCCATTGCAGGGTTGTGAGGTCGTATGATTGCAATAGATCTGTCAAGACGAATTAGAGATCAGCAGAGTAGTTTACCAGACTTTGCCAGTATTTTGAATAGGGTTCCTGTCCATCCTTTCCGGCAGCTTCGGCATAGGCAAGGATGTTATCGGGCGAACATTCAAGGTAAGAGCTCATCCACTCCTTCCAGTTACAAACAAACAGAGCCCTACCATTCACTTCGGTAGCGGTCAACATATTGGAGAGGATGGTGACTTCTGTGGCCGTTTCATTTCTGTACTCAAGGGGCATAAAGATTCCCACTGCCTCAATGTTTGCCAAATCGGTCTGCAATTGGCTGAGATTTTCTCCAAACTGAAAGGGCATTTCTACTGCTGGGATCATCCCGCTTGAAAAACCGTGTGGAAAAATTTCACCGAAGGAGTAGACTTTCAGGAGATCGTTTAGAATCAGAGGCTCCTTTCCCGATACCAGCGCCGGTTTTCTTGAGGTAACAGTTCCTTTATATACATTTCCAATTCTAATGATTCCCTTCACAGGAATATGCATATGCAAGGCCGTGGAGAGGACAATGTTGTTAAACTCAATGAATAGTTTAAAAACCACACTGTTCAGATCAGCCATATCTTCGTCAAAATAGAGCTTGGACGAGAGTAAGATGCGATCGGAAAGATTGAGAAATTCTGGTTCAATGACCTTGAATCCCCATGAATAGTTTTTCTTCCTGGCATTATAAATTTCCTGGGCCACCCGCTCATAGAATACCTGGATCGTTGAAATCTCTCCTTCTTCTACAAGGCGATGGAATCCCTGTATCTCAATACAAGAGATTACCTGGGATTGAGGTTTAACAGGATCGTTTACAGGTTCGAACATACTCATATCGGGTTTAGTCACTAATTGATTTTTTTAGGGCACCTCATGGTATACGAAACAGGACCCATATTGTTACTAATGTTTATGCTGAAACCCTAGATGCGAATGAAAATTTTTCTTCGGTACAGAATCAAAGCCGGAACGAAGATAATTAACATATAGGTCACCGCATAGAGCATGGAAGCAAAACGTGGGTCAAATCCCACCTGGGTAAGGCCGGTCATAAACCATTCGTTGAGCGAGGATCCTCCGAATTTCAGTCCATAAAAAACCAATGTAAGCATCCCTGCAAGCACATAAGAGGTGATGGCATTGGCCCCATATACCCTGCCCAGGAAGGTCCATTTGGTATATCCCCATACATCCACTATTAAAATACAAGCAGCCAGGCCCAGGGTTCCCAGCCCTGCAGTATACAGGACAAAGGAGCTGGTCCATATATTTTTATTGATGGGAAATACCCAATTCCAGAGGCCTCCGACCAAAAACATGGCAAACCCGATGAAAAACAGCCAGACCAGCCTTTTATTTTCATCTTTCACCGACAGGTAGAGCTTTCCAATAAGCATTCCAATGATCCCGGTCACAATGGCGGGGAATGTACTCAGGATTCCTTCCGGATCCCATGTTTTCTGCCACATCACCCCGGGCAATAAGAGGGTATCTATATGATTGGCCCAGTTGGCGCCGGGAATGGATAGATCGGGTTTCCCAATTCCGGGCACAGGTATATAGGCCATAACAATCCAGTACAGTAGCAGGATAATGCTTCCAATTTTAATTTGCTGTTTCCAGTTTGTATGGAGAAAAATAAGGGCACATGCCAGGAACACAAAAGCGATCCGTTGAAGAACACCGACCCAACGGATGGCACCGAAATCAAACTCGGGGAAAAGCCATAGAAATAGACCCAATAAGTAGATATTGATGGATCGGATGATGATCTTTTTGTAAATACTCTTCTTGGGTACCTTGGCTTCCATGCGTTTTGAGTAAGCCAGGGCTATGGAGACGCCTACCATAAAAAGGAAAAAAGGGAATATAAGGTCGGTAATGGTACAACCATTCCAATCGGCATGCCTCAGGGGCCAGTAAACATGTTCCCAGGTTCCCGGATCATTGACGATTACCATGGCTGCAATTGTAAATCCCCTGAGTGCATCCAGGGAGATCAGGCGCTTGGGTTTTGCGGGAGTAGAAAGTTCAGTCATCGTGGATTATATTGGATGTTTTAGTAGATTTGTTGGAGCACTAAACTACTAAAGAAAAGCATATTCGCCATGAAAAAAGCCCTATTATTCCTGCTGGTTTCATTATTCTTTTTATCGTGTAAGACTATGAAAGACACAGATACCCCTGGTCTTGCCCTTGAATGGGAATTCAAAGGGAACAACAATCAGGAGGGGAATAGCAGCGCCTCTTTTACCTTGTTGAACACAGGAACCCAGACCCTGGGCAATAGTGGGTGGGCGCTCTATTTTAACCAGATGGGAAGTGGAGTGATACAGGAATCGGTCACCGGAAAGGTTCAGATTGAGCATGTGAATGGGGACCTGGTAAAAATTATACCAACCAGCGAATTTATCCTTAATCCAGGAGAAACAGTTGATATCAATTACAATAAGCCCGGACGGGTGCTTAAAGAGAATGAAGCGCCATTGGGCCCCTATATGGTCTATTACAGCACTCCCGACAATATCGCCACCATTACTCAGTTTGATAGTTATACCATCAAGCCATTTCCCGCCCTGGATAAGGTCTTTCCAGAAGGGAGTTCAGTCCCACTGCCCGATGCGGGATGGGTATTTAAGCAGAACAGGCATCAGTCTCTCCTGAAAGCTGAAGAGGTGGGCTTGATTTTACCCAGGCCTGTTTATATGAAGCGTTCGCAAAATAATATTACACTGGGTGAAGGATTGAAGATTCACCATGGAGCCGGTTTGAGCGGAGAGGCCGAACATCTGGCGGGAATGCTTGAAAGGGCGATGGGATTCAAACCCCCCGTGGTGGAGAGTAATGAAGGAGGAGACCATATTATTAAGCTAGAACTCTCCCTCCTTCCCGGTGAGATGGGGCCTGAAGGGTACAGCCTGTCCGTTGACGCAGCGAATATCGTTCTTATAGAAGCCAGTGAACCGGCAGGAGTATTTTACGGGATTCAGAGTCTGTTAAGCATGCTTCCTGTGAATGTCTGGTCTTTGCCTCAGTCGTCCATTGAGATAGAGGCTCTGACCATTGAAGATAAACCAGCCTTTGCCTACAGGGGAATGCACCTGGATATTGCCCGAAATTTTATTGAGCCCGATGCCATCAAAAAGCTGATCAGGGTGATGGCTTACTATAAAATGAATAAACTGCATCTTCACATTACCGATGATGAGGGCTGGAGACTGGAAATAGCATCTCTTCCCGAACTTACCCAGTTTGGTTCTTACAGGGGTCATACGGAAGACCATAAAGATCACCTCCTTCCAAATTATGGTTCAGGTCCTTTCCCCAAGCCAGGGGTAGGGCATGGATCCGGTTTCCTTACCAGGGAGAGTTTTGTTGAGATTCTGAAGCTGGCAAAAAACCACCACATCGAAGTGATCCCGGAAATCAATTTTCCCGGTCATGCAAGAGCCGCCATCTATGCCATGGAGACCAGGTATGATCGTCTGATCAAGGAGGGAAAGACGGAAGAGGCAGAGATGTTCAGGCTCATTGATCCCGAGGATAAATCGGTCTACAATTCGGCCCAAAACTTCGATGACAATGTGGTTTGCGTTTGCCTTGAAGCTCCCTACCTGTTTTACGCCACCGTGGTGGATGAGATTATGGATATGTATGAAGAGGCCGGATTGAAAATGAAGGTGATGCATGCAGGAGGGGATGAGGTTCCCCATGGTTCCTGGACCGGTTCACCGGTTTGTGAGGCATTTATGCAAGCGCATCCTGAAATTTCAGGAGCAGATAATCTGCAGGCTTACTGCGAGGCACGTCTCTATGAGATTCTGGAGGAGAGGGATCTAACGATGGCAGGTTGGGAAGAGATCGCCATGAAGAAAAATGAGGAGGGGATTTGGGTTCCCAATCCCGATTTTGTGGGCAAGAATATGCTCCCCTATGTGTGGAACAACCTGGAAGCCAACCTGGATTTGGGGAATCGCCTTGCCAACACCGGATTTCCTGTGATACTCTGTAATGCCACCAATTTTTATTTCGATTTTGGATATAACCAGCATCCCGCTGAACCCGGGCACTATTGGGGCGGACTGGTGAATACAAAAAGAGCTTTTGAGTTTGTCCCCTACGATCTCTTCAAGTCCTCTACCACCGACAGGTACTGGCAACCCATTGATACGGATAAGGCTTTTGATGGAATGGAAAAACTGAAACCAGAAGCTTATGACAATATCATTGGGCTTCAGGGCCATCTCTGGAGTGAGTTTATCAAAGGTGGAGAGATGCTGGAGTACTTCTATTTACCCAAATTTCTTGGACTGGCAGAAAGGGCCTGGACGGGTCAACAGGGTTGGGGCTCCATTGAAGATGAGGAAGAACGTAACAAGGTGCTTAACCAGGCCTGGAATGAATTTGCCAATGTGGTGGGTCAGCGGGAGATGCCCAGGCTCGATTACCTGTTTGGAGGTTTTAATTACAGACTTCCTCCTCCTGGTGCAATGGTGAAAGATGGCCAGCTTTTTGCCAATATTGATTTTCCTGGACTGGTAATCAGATACACACTAGACGGATCCGATCCTGAAATGAATTCCCCCGTTTATTCCGGACCGGTGGATGTTTCCGGACCGGTCAGGTTAAGATCCTTCGATACCCGGGGCAGGGGAAGTCGCATTTCGGAGGTGGAGTAGTCTCAGGATTTAATACCTCAGTTATAAAGGGCATTTACGGCCAGTACCAGGAACATATAATTGGTGGCTCCACCACCCATGACATATTCGGTTTGCTGCCAGAAATAAGGCCATGTTTTCAATTCTGGAAGATCAGGTCGGATCAGGGCAGTACCTGATACCACCCCGCCCGGGATGAAGCTCCAGTCTGCCCGGTTCACTCCATAAGCCACTTTGATTGATTTGGAGCCTACTCCTGATGCAAAGGATGCATTGTTGGATCCGGGGTGTACACCAAGAATAAAATGGAGTGCATTTTCATAGAAAGTGGATGTGGTAATTTCGGGCCATCCTTTGTGATAGAAGTATTGTTCAACCCCAAAGCGCTGAATATTCCAGCCTGCTCCCCAAATGTTGGGCTTATAGGGCACCCCGTAGGGTGAGTCCTTGGCCTGTTCGGCCTGCAATTGCTCCTGATATTCTTTAACCGCTTCAGCCACACGGCTGGCGAATTCCGGATTGTCGATGGATGAGATCACGTGACCAAGTGCCCAGCCACAGCTTTTAATTCCTTTGATGATTTCATCCTCCATAAGCACCAGGCTATCCTTTAAGGCCTGATCGCCTGTGGTCAGGATAAGTTCTGACAGGGCAATGATCTTCTGAGAACTGTTTCCCTGTATGTTTGAGGCATGGTCCCAGAGGGCCAGGGCTGTTTCCAAAGACTCCTGACTAAGCTCAGGATTGTGGGTTTTTAAAACCCTGGAGGCAGCGGCCAATCCTGGTATCACCCGAAGCTCCCTTCCGGGATTAAATTCGGTGAAAACCCACCGATCATCCGAATTACCGGGAATATTATCGGTCATGGAAGCTGCATCTCCCAGCATCACGTACTGACGAAGATCGGAGCAGATAATCCCCCTGTACAACCTGCCCAGTGATCTGTATCCTCCAAGGATGGTGGCCAGTCCATGTTCAATCTGCTGGAGGGCATCGTTGATGCTATCTGCCTGATGAATCTCTACCAATTTCTTCTCGAAGTCTATCAGGGTGGCATCATGGTCTAGTCCAAACTCTTCCATCATCAGGGCCAGCATCCAGACCGTACCCGCCTGGGATTCAACCCTCAGGTCATAATCTCCCGCATCGTGCCATCCCCCCTGGTCCAGTTGGGGAACCCTATCACCTCCTTCAAAATGGGTGTGGTTCTCCTCACCTTGCATATAACCGTCGAAATGGTAGGGAGTGTGTGGGGCCATCCGGGCATCATCCAGGTGACAGAGGTCGTGCCAAACCCTGTACTTCTCGTTGACCCGCATGTGGCACATCTGAACAGGCAGGTAGTAATCCAGGGTGGGTTGCCAGGCGCTATTCCCATATACATCTTCAGCGATTCTGAAGGGGTGGGAGCGTTTATTTCCATAAGAAAGCTGGTATATTCCAGGTTCGTCTATTTCGGAGAAATCGAGGGAGAGATAGTTGTATCGCAGAAAGGATCCCCATGGGTCGGAAGTTCCGGAGAGGACCTTTTTCTTTCCCTGTTCATCCATTCTATAGAGGGTAAAACTCTTCTCAGGAGTGCCGTTTGCATCCAGTTCAACCAAGGCTACCTTCTTTTGAGATGGGTGATATCCAAGTTGGGATACCTGAATGACCGGTTCATATTCCCAGCCATAGACCGTAGATGGAGTGATGATCCACTCTATGGCTCCCTTAGTGACATTTACAGGCAGGGTGCTTCTTACAATAAACCATCCATTGTTGTGATTGGTGCGGCCATCCCACAATTCGAGGTCGCTGCGCATGGAACGGATTGATATTCTCCTGTAGTCATCCTCCGGGGCTATGACCAGTGTTTTACCGGCACCCATGGGATCCGCAATGGCCTCCCCATACTGGTAAGTCAGCTCACCTGTGGGTTGATCGGGGAATATGCCAAAGTGCTCATCAAGCAAAAATGATTTTCCGAACAGATCCCCGGGAAACAGTTCCAGGTTAAATCCAACTTTTCCAATCCACTCCTGGGGCAGGGCTTGATCCAGGTCCACCACCACTTTGACACTGTTCCCTGGCAGTGCGCTTACATGAACCTGGTATCTGAATGTAAGGTCGGGATAGATGATTGGATTAAAACCCCGCTTGTTCTTGCTGGTATCAGGGAACCAGAGGGTCTGGCTGATGCTTTGCTTATCATAGTCCACAATCCTTGATCCTCCTTTGGGTACAGGTGACCACTGCCCCGGCGAGGGTTCCAGTCTCAGGTCTCCATTGGCTGCTACCCTGACTCCATGCTGGATTATGGTGACCCCGGACTGGTGGCCATCCGGATAATAATCACTGAATACAGTTACATCCAGACCCTGGGTATGAAAGTACTCTTTGTCATTAAGTCGCAGAGACTCCTGTGCAGTGAGAAAGAGCATTTGAAAAATCAATAACATTAGAAGGGCATGACGCATTGAAAGCAGTTTTATCTTCATGAATGAGAAATATTCGTTTGATGGGATGAAAATAGGAAGAAAACCAGATTCAGCCACATACAATATAGTGAATCAGAGGAATTACTTTTTCTCTTTGAGAATTACTCGTACTTCAGGGAATTGGTGGGATTGCTGTTGGCCGCCCTGAGTGTCTGTATACTCACTGCCCCCAATGCAAGTACCAGTGCGAGCACGCCTGTGTATAAAAAGACCCACCAGTGAACAGGCACTCGGTAGGGGAATGCTTCAAGCCACCTTCTGATCAGTAACCAGGTAATGGGGCTGGCAATGAATACTGAGATGAGGATTAATGACCAGGTAATCTTTGGAGATCAGGGCAAGAATTCGGCCCGGGCTGGCTCCGTTGACCTTTCTGATCCCAATCTCCTTGGTACGTTGAAGGGTGGTATAGGAGGAGAGGCCAAAGAGTCCCAGTGCTGCAATAAGAATGGCCACCAGGGCAAAAAAGCCCACAGCTGTATTGAGTTGTTTTTCAATTCTGTACTGGCGGTCGAAGAACTCATTCAGGAAGAAGGTCTCAAAGGGATTTCCCTCAAAGAATTGATTCCAGAGCTTCTCTAAGCTGACCATGGATTCATCAAGTTGTCCCGGTTCCATCTTCATGGTGAAGTAATCATCGAATGCCGGAAAATAGCGGTAGATGAGAGGGATGGGTTCCTGTTTCAACGACATCTGGTGATAATCCGCAATGACCCCCACTATGAGACGCTCTTCTCCATGAAAATTGACCTTTTTCCCGATTGCCTCCTCGGGGCTTGGAAATTCGAGAAAATCCACCGCCCGCTGATTAATAATCACCGCCAGATCTTCAGTTCCGTATTCAGGTGAAAAGTTTCTTCCGGCCAGCAGTTCAATCTCGAAGGCTGGCAGGTAGTCTTCATCCATACCAATGACGTAAATCACCCCCCGGTACTCTTCCTCATCCACCCGTTTAATTCCACTGGCCCAGAAGATTTCGTCTCCGGGGATGTTGGATGAGGAGGTTAGCTGGCTGATGCCTCCTATGCGGTTTGCCTCGGTTTTAAAGGTCCGGAATACCTCCTGAAATATCGTATCGGTAACAGAACCCGGACCACGAAGCACCATTTTTTGCTCAATCTCAATCCCAAGATTCATGTTTCTCATGTACTTCACCTGGGAGTGAACCAAAAAGGTGCCGGCAATCAAAGCAACCGATGCGGAAAATTGAAAGATTACCAGCAACTTTCGCATCAAAAAACCCTGTCCGTGATCGCTGAATTTGCCCTTTAAAACAAGAACCGGTTTAAAGGAGGAGAGTACAAATGCGGGATAGAGACCAGCCAAAAAGCGCACCAAATAAGAACAGCAGAATCAGCCCGATCCAAAAGAGAGGTTCTCCGAAAAGAGACAGTGAAAGAGATCGTTCCGTAAGTTGATTAAAGTAAGGCAGGAATAAAGCCACCAGGATTAAGGAGATTCCGGCGGCCAGGACATTCATCATCAGCGATTCGGATAGGAACTGTAAAATTAACTGCTTCTTTTGTCCGCCTACCACCTTACGGATCCCCACTTCTCGTGCTCTTTCCAAGGCCCGGCTGCTGGACAGATTGATATAGTTGATCCAGGCGATTCCCAGCACAGCCAAAGCAATAATAGCCAGGATCATCACCGAATCAGCGTCGCCCTGCTCCTCGGGTTCCGATTCCTGAAGCAGGTCTGAATGAAGGTGGATATCCTCAAGGGGTTGCAGAATGAATTCTTCCCAGGTACCCTCCTTCCAATCCTCCTTACGCTCTTCTGCCAACCAAACTGCAAATTTTTCCTGGAAAACCTGAGGGTCGGTTCCTTCCCTGAGTTGTATGTAGGTATTAAAATCGTACCATCCCCATGCTGTTCGTGAATTTCCTTCGGACCATTGATGTAAAGTTTCAGCTGAAACCAGCACAGGAGAATTTGATGTGTGAATTTTCAGGAACATCCTTGATGACCCCCCTGATCTCAAATTCGGCTTCTTCACCTAGCCGGAGCGTTCTGCCTATGGGATCTTCACTTCCATAATACTTTTTTGCAGTGGATTCGGTGACAACCACTGTGTAAGGTTTTGACAAAGCGGAGGTATCCCCTGCAAGCATTTCCCAGTCGAACATGGTCAGAAAGGAGGGGGTGGCAATCTGGACTTTTCTTTCCCGGTAGGAGATATTCTGGTCGTTGGTAAGCACACCCGATTCCGGGAAAGCCCAGGAGTATTCAAGAACCTCAGGGAAATTTTTTTTCATAGCCGGGCCAACTGCCGGCACTGCAGCTGCGCAGGCAAACATCCTTTTCCCGTTTACATAATCGTCATAGCGGACCCGGTAAATGTTGTCGCTGTGCTGGTGAAATTTATCAAAGCTGTTCTCGTAGACCACGAATTGCAACAACAGCATAAAAGCGGCCATACCCACAGAAAGACCCAGAAGGTTGAGGATGGTGAATATTTTGTTTCGGGAGGCCTGGCGAAAGAAGGCAAGAATGTAGTTAGGAAGCATTTGAGACATTTCAATTCATTACTAAGGTAAAAAATAATCACCTACTAATAAAGAGACGTTCTTTACCCTCTGATAGTTACAAAGGTAGGGCATTCAATGGGCCTTGACTCAGGCAAGTATCAGATCGACTCCTGCCTTGCGAAACTCCTCCTGATATTCCGGATTTAACTCCTTATCTGTGGCCAGATGCTGAATGTGTGTGGGATAGCAGATATTGGTCAACTCTGTCTTTCCGAATTTGCTGGAATCGGAGACTATAAACACATCGCGGGCTTTTTGGATGATGTAGTTTGAGATCTCGGCTCTGAAGATATCGCGGGATGTAAATCCGGTATCAGATGTATAGCCATCAATTCCGATAAAGGCCTTGTTGATATTGATCTGGTCGATGCAGGCACGTGTCATTTTTCCCACCAGCGTTTCGCTGTCGTGCTGGTAAATCCCCCCAAGTATGATGACGTTGGCCTGCTGGTTCTTCCTGAATTGACGGGCCAGGTAGACATTTGTTGTCACAATGGTGACCTTCTTTACCTTCAGGAGCTCCCGGGCCAAAAGCACATTTACAGATCCCGACTCTATGAGGATGGTCTCACCTTCACATACAAGGGTAGCCACTTTCTTGGCAATCAATAGCTTTCGCTCATAGTTATAACCCAGTCGGTTTGAAAGGTCATCGGCATCTTTTAAAACCGCACCTCCATGGACACGTTTTAAGAGGCCTTCTCCTTCCAGGTAGTTCAGATCCTGTCGAATGGTCACCGATGAAACTTTAAGTTTTTCGGAAAGCGATACCACCGAATTTATATCCCCTTTGCCAAGGATATTAAGGATCTTATTTTGTCGATCATTTAGCATAGACTAATCGATTGTGAGGGCAGCAGCACCAATAACCCCGGCATCGCCTACAATTTTTGATAGGGTGATTTCGATGGGATCATAGACCATGTCGCGTGCCAGATCAAAGAAAGTGGATTTGATTTTATCCAGGTAAAAATCTCCCCAGTTGGTGAGTCCGCCTCCCAGCACTATCAAAGGAGGGTTTAAAATCTGAAACAGGTTGTAGAGGCCCAGTCCCACATAGTACCCACTTTCTGCGATGACCTCCATGGAGACAGGATCCCCCATGTCAAGCCCCTGTTTCAAAACTTGCCCGCTCATTCGGGACATCATAAAATTGGGAGGAAGGTTCAGGGTGCTTTTTTTTCCTTCCTTTAGTTTTTTCTCGAACAGTTGGGGAAGGGCCAAACCACAGGCACAGGCCATCAGGCAACCTTTATTTCCGCAGGTGCAGGTAAGTTCACTTCCCGGTTCAACGATGGAGTGTCCGAATTCTCCAGCTGTTCCGGTAGTTCCGCGGTAGAGTTGCTTATTGATGATGATGCCGGCTCCGATGCCTGTGCTTACGGTTACAAACACCATATCATCCAGTCCTTTCCCGGCCCCAAATTTATACTCCCCCAGGGCCTGGGCATTGGTGTCATTATCTACGATAACCGGAATTTCGAAATGGGCCTGAAACTTCTCTTTCAGGGGATAGTTCTTGAATCCTTTCAGGTTGGAGGTGGTGATGATCACGCCATCCCGAAAGCGTATATGTCCGGCACACCCAATCCCAATTCCGGGAAGGTCGGATTCCTTTAGATGGTTTCGACTGATGATCTCTTTAATGTGGTCCACAAGCAAATGAATCCTCTCCTCTTCGTCTTTGTCCACATGGGCGCAGGTATAAATTTTATCAAGGATTTCCCCTTTCTCATTGATCAGGGCAATGGAGCATTTGGTGCCTCCAATATCCACGCCACAATAAATGTTGTTCATGGGACTATAAGTTTAAAGAGTGCTCTGTTCTTGCGATGATATCATCCTGGGTGTCGGGTGATAATGTAGTGAAAAAAGCAGAATATCCAGCTATTCTCACGACCAGGTCCCTGTATTTTTCAGGTTCTTTTTTAGCTGCAAGAAGGGTTTCCCGCGAAACAATGTTGTACTGCACATGCCATCCTTTCAGGTCTTCGAAAAAAGTATGGATGATGGAGACCAGCTTCAATTTGTCCGCATCCTTCTCAATGGTCCTGGGGGAAAGTTTCTGGTTCAGAAGGACACCCCCCATGATTTTTCCGGTGGGTAACTTCGAGACCGATTTGAATACGGCGGTTGGGCCCAGCAGGTCGGTTCCTGAGGAGGGTGAACTCCCTTCTGCTACAGGCGTGAAAGCCTTCCGGCCATCAGGAGTGGCTGGTACCACTGCACCGCTGGGTACATTGGCTGAAATACTGGAGGTACCTGCATAATATTTACATCCGATGGGACCCCGGTTGTGCCGGGTGGTGTGATAGTTTTCTATTTCCTTGATATACTCCATGTATGCGTCTTTCAGGAGCAGGTCCACATAATCATCATCGTTCCCGTACTTGGGAGCAAAGTTTAAAAGCATTTGCCTGGTTTTTTCACCTTCTACTCCATCAAAATCTGTTTCCAGGGCTTCCAGAAGCTGGTCTTTTGTGATTCTCTGCTCTTCAAAAACCAATTTTTTAATGGCCGCCAGAGAGTTCCCAAGGTTGGCTATCCCCACCTGTAAACCAGAAATGAAATCATATTTTGATCCGCCCTCTTTGATGGTTTTGCCCCTTGGAATACAATTCTCAACAAATGCAGAGCAGAGTATATCCGGTACTTGTTCTTCCAGGGCTGTGTCCACTGCTGTGTCAATTTCCACAGTTTTCTGCGTATAGTATCTGATCTGGTGCTGCCAGGCTTTGAAAACATCTTCGTAGGTATTGAAATCACTGAAGTTTCCTAAACCCTTTTTGAAAACCCTGCCTGTTTGTTTATCAAGACCATCGTGGAGCGAGGCAAGGAATACCCTCATCAGGTTCAGAAAGCTCATGCCTGTGCAACGGTAACCCCATTTGCCAGGGACCGCGATTTCAATACAACCAATGGCGGAGTAGCTATAAGCATCGTCTTTTTCAACCCCAAGTTCCAACAGACCCGGAATGACAATTTCATCGTTGTTAAAGGAGGGCATTCCAAATCCTTTCTCAATGACCCGGGTGCACTCCAGCATAAATTCAGGATTGATGTTTCTATGAAACCTTACCGAAAGATTGGGCTGGGTAAGCTTCATCTTTCCCACCGATTGGAGGATCAGAAAACTCAATTCATTTACGGCGTCCTTCCCGTCAGTGGTTTGACCTCCGATGGTTACATTTTGATAAAGAGGTCCTCCAGCAGAAAAACGGGTATGTGACCAGGGCCTTATTTTATTGATGGATAGCAGTTTAATCCATGTGTTCTCAAGTATCTCTGAAGCGAACTCCCTGGAAATATTTCCCGTGAGCATATCCTTTTGGTAAAAGGGAAAAAGGTATTGATCCAGTCTGCCCAGTGAGACCGAATGGCCATTGCTTTCAATCTGCAATACCAGTTGTATGAAGTAGACAAGTTGTAAGGCCTGGTAGAAATTCTTGGGAGGTTCCCGGGCGATAACTCCACAGTTTTCTGCCATCCGCACTAATTCCTGGGCCCTTTGAGGGTCTGACTCATTTACTGCCAGTGAACTGGCCAGTTTGCTAAATCTCTGTATAAAGATCTGGAGCGCTTTCATAGAGATGGATAGCGCCGTATAGAATTGATCCTTTCTTACTCCCTCCTGGGTATACCTTTTCACCTGGCCATGGTAGTGATCGATCTCCGCCAGGTAAGCGTTGAGGCCCACCGAAAGAATCTTATGGAAATCTACCGCAATATGTGCATCACCCGAAGTCAGATTTCCTGTGGCCTTGATGATGGCTGAATCCTGCAGGTCTCTTAATTCCTGCGACATCAGGGCCCTGCCCCGGTCCCATAGTACCTTGCCCTTCCACCACTCTGCAATTTCAGTCAGTTCTATTTTGTGAGACTCGTTGATGAAGAAAGCATCGCCAGGGCGTTTGTCCAGCTCATCCATCTCTTCGGGAAGCCAGTCCACAGCATATTCGGGGAAGATTGGAGCAGCTCTGTGTTGAGAAGATTGATTTCCTATGATTAATTCACCCTCATCAATGAAGATAGTCATTTCCTTCAAGGTCTTTTCCAGGGATAAGGCACGTTTGATAATCACCGATTGATCTTCATTGTCCCTGTATACCTGGGTGTAGAACCTGGCGCGTTCTGTACATACAGAGGGTTTGGTGCTCAGAACCTTTTCGCGCAAGTTTTTTATGCGTTCTGTTACAATGGATTGCTTTTTCTCAATGATCATATTAACCCCCGATTTTAATTTTGAATCCTTTTGATTCGGCGTATTGAATATATGGAGCTAATTCCCAGTCTTCCACCTGTTTTCTATCCCCCATTTTGTATTCCATATCCAGCATTTTGTACTTTTCTTGCCCAAAGGTGTGATAGGGTAGCAGGTGTATCTCTTGAACCTTTTTTAAGGGTTGAAGGAAATCAATCATTTGGAAGATTTCCGCCTCGGTGTGATTAAAACCGGGTATCACCGGGATGCGAATCACCACTTTTGCCTCACTGTTTGTGAGCCTGACCAGGTTATCCAAAACCAGATTTACATCCCCATTTGTCTGGGACTTAAATTTCAAGGAATCGAGATGCTTCAGATCCACCAGAAATACATCCACATATCCGATGCACCTGGCCACCTTGCTCCAATTCACATGCAGGGAAGTCTCTATGTTTACTCCAATTTTCTTTTCTTTGATCTGCTTCAAAAGTTCCACAAGCTCATCGCCCTGGGAGAGGGGTTCTCCGCCTGAAAGGGTTACGCCCCCATTTTCTCTGTAGAAGGGCCTGTCCTTTTCAATTCCGATTAGCAATTCATCCACACTTCTTTTCTCTCCCGATACGGTCAGTGCTTTTGAGACGCACACATCCCTGAAGTTTTTTGTACGGCTCAATGCCTTTCTGTGGATCTGAATTCCCTGGTCTTCTGTTTGGGTGATGGCCGATCCTTCTATTTTCACGCAATCAGCAAAGTTTTTACAAAGCTTGCGGTCATACATAAGGCTGTAATCGAAAGACTGACTTTCGGGGTTGCTGCACCAGTGGCAACTGAGCGGACAGCCCTTGTAGAAGATAAGAGTCCTGATCCCCTCTCCATCATGTGTTGAATATCGTTGTACGTTGAAGATCATGCAACTAATTGTTGGAAGCTGTTTGGTACAAAGGTACAAATATTTCATATGAAGGCAAAACAACTTACGAATAAAAGCAATGGGGAGTTACCTTTTTAAATGTTTTGAATTGTGTTTTGGATGTGATATACTTGCAAAGTAAACAGTGTATACTAAATAAACAATGGCGATATCTGATCGCAAAGAAAGAGAAAAGGGAGAATTGAGAGCCAAAATAATTGCTGCAACAGCCAAGATTCTGGTAGACGAGGGATATGAAAAAACCACCATCCGAAAGGTGGCTGCGGCCATTGAGTATTCACCCCGGACTGTGTACCTCTATTTTAAAGATAAGGACTCCCTGTTAATGGAGATTATCGAAGCCGGATTTGCAGTTACGCTTGAGAAGAGAAGCCGATTAAAGCAGAGTCTCGACTATTCGAATCCTGAGCAGATCTTCGGAATGCAGATAATGGCTAACATTCAAACGGCCCTTTCTTCTCCAAACCTCTATAAGGCCGTTGTATACCTGCTGCAATACAAAGCTTATCCTCCAGGACCTCGTCAGATAGAAGTAATCCAGGATGTGAAGTATGATATCGAAATATGTTACCAGCATCAAGGAATAAAAGCCGAGAATTCGGATCAGAAGGCGGAAATAATATTTGCCGTGCTACGAGGATTTAACCTTATGTTAATTAACAAGATATACGATTTAACTGAACAGGAAATAGAAGCGTATAAACAAAGTTGCGTACAGTTGGTGATGAAGGGAATCGTGGGCCTATAAATATGAAATATCAAGGATATGAAAAAGAATCAATTAAGCGTATTAAATAGCTTATCTCTTGCTTTGCTTATCTGCATGGGGTTTGCCTCGGGGATGGGAATATTTGTTGACAGCACCTATCAACGGGAGCTGCCTTCACTGGCTGCCCAGGGAGTGGGCCAGGATATCGTCAATCTTTTTGTGGGAGGCCCGATTTTGATGGTGTCGCTGCTTTTAATGAACCGGGGCAGTAGGACGGCCTCATGGATATTCGCTGGAGTGGTTTTCTACTACCTTTATTCCTATATCATTTACACCTTTGGCATTCACCACAACAATCTCTTCTTGATCTACTGTGCCACCCTGGCGCTTTCTACTTATATTTTTATTTTCTGGGCCCATTTTAATGCCGGACTGAATATCAAAAATTGGTTTTCAAAAGCACCTCCGGTGAGAGGAACAGCTCTCTTCCTTCTGGCTATCGCAGCCATGTTCTATGTAATCTGGTTGAAAGATATTGTGCCTCCACTTTTAAAAGGGGAAGCTCCTGCATTTGTAGTGGAGAATAATTATGCTCCCAATCCCATTCACGCCATTGACCTTTCATTTGCACTTCCGGGATTAATCATTACCTGCGTATTGCTCTTTAAAGATCATAAACTGGGCTACCTGATTGCTCCCATATTTCTCGTTTTCATCGTTGTTCTGGCCATTGCCCTGATCGCCATGATGGTGATGGTCAAAGCCCGCGGATTATCGGATGATGCCAGTATTGCCTATATTTTTTCGGTACTGGCAGTTATTGGGAGTCTGGTTCTGTTTCTGTTCCTTCGTCGCTTAAAGCGGAATCCGGAAGCTTAAAAAGAATGGGCAGTGTATAAACTGCGCTCACAGGATCACCTTTTACCTTAAGCGGCTTCCAGGGGGGAGCGAGGGAGAGTAAACGAATCACTTCCAGGTCAAAATCCTCATTTAGTCCTTCTATGATTCTTAAATTGATCAGTTTTCCTGATTTGTCAATTACAAACTGGCAGACAACCCTGCCCTGTTCACTGTTGATTAATGAGAATGGAGGGTAAACTGCGTTCTCCCGGATGAAGTCTAAAAAAACCTTGGTATCTTTTTTCCTGGAACCTGGTGTCTTTTTCAGGGAGGTGATAGAATCGCCACCCAGATCGATGCTTCCATAGTTGTTCAAAAACTGAATGGCCCCTGAATAGTTCAGAGATTTTATGACCTGTCCTTCCTTATTAAAAATACTCCAGGACCTGAAAGGAATGTTGCTGCTATAAAAGCCGCTGACATATGGATCTCCATCAGGTGTGTAGAACATATACTTGCCTGTACGGTTCATGGGTTCCAGGGTTTTCAGCTTTCCTGACATTAAAGTGTGGTTATTCTCCATATCCAGGAAGTTGTATTGAAATGTTGAATCGCTGTTCCCCTTAATGAACAGTTGATTTGTACCATAGACGAATTCTGGCAGTATGACCACCTCTTCAATGGCTATTCCTTCCGCTTGGCCGTGTAAAACAAGTGGGATAAAGCAAATGAAGATGAGGATGGATTTTCTCATGTGGCATTGAATTTTTTGGTTTTCAAAAATGATGTTTTAAAGAGATCGTAAAACTAGCTAATTATAATTAAAATCGTTTTGGTTTGTTTGTTCAATAGTTGTATATTGCAACAGTTTTGAAATACATCTATTATGGATTTTAGTAAGCTTACCCTTGTTACTCCTCCCAGAATAGACTCTCATTGGTCCAAAGAGGATATCAGAGGAGCCTTGCGGGTTAGATTGTCCATGGGAAGAAACAGCTACCGGGTCGATCCCGGCTTATACAAGCTGGGTAATCCAGGGAAAGAGGCAGAGGTTTTTGTGACCGCAAATTATAAGTTAAGTTTTGATGTGGTCAGGAAAAACCTGGAGGGCATGGATGCCTGGGTTCTGGTCTTGCAGACTTATGGAATCAATGTGTGGTGTGCAGCAGGTAAAGGAACTTTTGGAACCGATGAACTGGTCAGGCAAATCAAGGACTCCCGACTGGATCTCTATGTGTCGCATAAGCGGGTGATTGTCCCACAGCTTGGAGCTCCTGGAATTTCAGGGCATAAGGTAAAAGAAGCTTCCGGGTTCACTGTGAAGTTCGGACCTGTCAGGGCTGAGGATATAAAGGATTACGTGACAGGTGGATTAAAGAAGGATCAAGCCATGAGATCGGTTAAGTTTGACTTGAGGGACCGGCTTATTCTGGCGCCCGTGGAGGTGGTGAATTCTTTGCGCTATTTGTTGTATGCCCTGGTTTTAGTGGTGGGAATCTCAGGAATAAGCTCCACGGGATATTCCTTCACCGAAATGGGGAGTGAGGGAATTCGTTCAGCTCTTTTTTTGACTTTAGCCTATATAACCGGGGCTTTTCTAAGTCCAGTTTTACTGCCCTGGCTCCCCTTCAGGCATTTCGGCGGGAAGGGATTGGTGGCCGGATTTGCTTCATTTGGGATGATAGCTTGGATCAGCTGGGCAAGCCATCCATCCCTTTACTTTGTGGGTTGGCTCCTCCTTTCGGGGGCCATCTCCTCCTTCCTGGCCATGAATTTTACCGGGGCAAGCACCTACACCTCCCTGAGTGGCGTTCAAAAAGAGATGCGCCTTTTTGTTCCACTTCAGATGACTTTTATTGTGCTTGGTTTGGCCTCAATTGTAGTTTCAAAATTTGTTTGAGATGGATAATCAGAGATACCTTAGCAACGTTTCCACACTCACCTACGATGCTGAAAAATGCATTGGCTGTAAAATGTGTGTGGAAGTGTGTCCCCACAATGTTTTTATCATGAACCACAAAAGGGCAGAAATCGTGGATAAGGATAAATGCATGGAGTGTGGGGCCTGTGCACTGAATTGCATGCCAGGGGCCCTTTCAGTGAAACAGGGTGTTGGATGTGCATCTGCAGTGATCTGGGGCTTCTTTAAAGGAACCGAACCCACCTGTGATTGTGGAGCTGGTAAGGAAGCCTCCTGTTGTTAACTAAAATATAGAATAGATGGATCAGAAGTACATACACCATTTTCGGGATGTCATCAGGATTTTTGACAGGGAACTCTCTTTTCAGAACAATGCTTCCTGTTGCAATGGGATTAGTGTTTCCCAATGTCATACCCTGCTTGAGATTGAGAAGAACAGTGAAATATCGGTTTCGGAACTTGCTACAAAGCTTTCCCTTGATAAGAGTACCGTGAGCAGAACGGTGGAGGGGCTTGTGAATATTAGCCTGGTAGACAGGGTCATCCCCAAAGAGAACAGAAGAATGGCCTTGATAAACCTGACTGATAATGGGAAACAGGTTTGTTCAACCATTAACTATTCAAACGATTCCTATATAGAAGCGGTACTTAAAGATTTTTCGCCAGAGGAGCAGGAACAATTCCTCAGGCTATTTGAAAAACTGGTCAAGAATATGTCAGAAGAGCGAAAGTCAGTTTTATAATTTCTTTTAAATGATGCGCTCAGGGTAATAATTAGTAAATTTAGTTTACAAGTATTGGAGAATGGGGGATGGGAATATCCCGAGGTGGCTGTATTTCTTATAAACAATGGGGCAAATTTAAAAACAAAAGGTAAATATACCCTCTTACATCGTGCGGCAGATCATGGATATCCCGGTAGCATAGTTGAAGCTCTTATAGAAAATGGAGCGGATATAAATGCGAGAGACAAACAAAAGAACACACAGCTGTTCTATGCCTTGATTAATTATCATGAAGAAGTAGCACTTGTGATTTCCAGGTATGGGCCTTCTCTGAATTTCACGGTAGAGTTAGAAGAAGGTGTTGCACCCTTAACGTATGCCTTATCGGAATTAAATTCTGATGAGTTGGTTGAATCATTTGTCAGGCATGGGGCAGAATTCAATCAGAAGGTTGAAGGTTTTCCTTCGCCTTTTGAACTGGCAGCGGAAAGAGGTTTTTACCGCTCAGTGGGTGCCATGCTCCAAAAAGGAGCTGATCCCGATAAATTGGTTGAGGGCCTGCCACTACTGATATATGTATTTGAAAAAGAAGAGATAGATACATATGATGATACCCTGCTCTATGGCTGAATTGAGCAAGGAGCAAATGTAAATGTGAATTATGAGGGGCAGCCACTTGCATCCTGTCTGATAGATGCTTCTTCTAGTTATAAGCTGGATTCTGTTATTTTCTGGAACTACAACAGTAAAGAGCTGGAATTGGCTACAATTGATTTACTGCTCTCGGAAGCCGCACTGGAAGGTGATCATAAAACAGTACAGAAGTTAGTATCTATTGGAGCTTCTCTAAATCCCAAAACTGACAATGATCCAACTGCTTTATATTTTGCTTTGTGGGGATGTAACTATGAGGTTGTAGAAGTACTTGTCGAAGCAGGATCAGATGTGAATGCAACGGACAGCGATGGAGATACACCCTTACATGAACTTATTAATGTTATCGGTGAGTTTCGCTCCCCAGTTGAAGGTGAATACATCTCCCCATACTATTTTCCTAAAATAAATCCCGCAGAGCTTAAGCATTTTCCTGAAAAAACTATTAGATTATTTGTTGCTCAGGGGGCCAATATCAACACTAAAGATTCATATGGATATACCCCATTGGCCAGGGTAAAAGATTACCATCCACAGTTGGCAAAATTATTGATCGAACTCGGAGCTGTTGAAGAACCGTAACTTGCATTGTCCTTCTTGATCCCCATGGAGCGTGATTCGATTTCCATTATTCAGACTGATACTTAATTCAATGTTTTGATGGTGGTCAGGATAAAAAAGGTCTAGGGTTCTCTATAATTTACACTTCTAAAGCTGGAAATGCCATATACTCTGAAGACGTACAAATTACTCTTCCCCAAAACTCAATCATATGTGTCATACTTGACACAATCTTAACAAGAACTAAATCAATTCTTTAACCATATGTGCTTAATATTTGCTAAATTGAGGTATTATTAATTTGATACACAGGGCATTGCTGTTCTCTTTGTTATGAAAACAAAAAGAAAAGGGATTATCGTCTATTATGCCCTTGCAATAGTCCTTCCATGCCTCATTTTAGGAATTCTGGCTTTCAGAGGGCTAAAGAATGACCAGGCATTGGTGGAGCGTGAGCAAAGGAGAGACCTCCTGGAAGTCGGGCAACAAATCATTCTGGATACTGAGGCTTATCTTTCATCAATTGAAACTAGTTTTATAGAACTAATTGACACAATCCCTGGTCCCAAAGAAGCAATATTCACCGATTCCCTGCTAAATCAATTCAATGCTCATCACCAGACTATTGCAGGGATCTTTTTTATATCCGGCAACAATTCTCCTGTTCTGTTAAACAATGGATTACTATATGTACCCGATGATTTCTTATCCGCTTCGAATACAAATGGCTTTCAAACCACGCAAAATATCCTGGAAAAAGGCTGGCAATTTGAGTTCAGGGAAAAAGACTACGCAAAAGCACTAAGATATTATCAATCCATCATGTCTGATGTTGCTGAAGAACAATCAGCAGGGGAGATATTAAACGCAATTGCCCGCATTCAGAAAAAACTGGCACTTGATAACGAAGCTATAGCAATCTACGATTTGATATGGAACGACTACCCACAGGTTTATATTCAGAATAAAATCCCCTTAGGAGCTGTTGCCTTACTGGAAAAGAGCCTCCTGCATCTGCATACAACTGATACTGTTTCTGCATTGAAAACTGCCTGTTTCCTGATGAGTCAGTTTCAAATGTCAGTGTGGGAAATTGGATACTCTCATCTAGCAAACTTTATTTCAAAAATCGAGGATATCCTCCTGCTCTGTGAAAGTACCCGCAATGAAGAAGCTGGCAGGTGGCTGCAAAGAAGCCATACAGCGATGGATAGTCTATCACATGCAGCAAAGCAAACGGAGTACTTGTTGGCCTTTCAGGGAATCAATGAAAAGGTGTTTGGCATTACAGAGTCATTCAGCGAAAATATTAATAGCAGATATAATACCCGGATTAACGGAATACCATATTTCTATTCCCTTGTTCCAGTGGGTGGAAATGGACAATGGGGATTGATCATAGATCCCGGACTTATCCTTAAGAACACAATATAGTCCTTTGATACTCGAGAAAGCAAACGAGACAAATTTTTACTGGAAGATCACAGGTGAAAATGGGGAGGAGCTTCTTGAGTCTGATTATATTCCGGAAGATATACCTCCTGTGTATGCTGTATTTCCATCAAACCTGCCATTGTTATCATTGGCACTTTACCCGGAAGATTCCGGATTGCTTTTATCTTTATTTCGTCCAGGAGAGAGCTTATTCTTCTATATTTTCCTTGTCATCCTTATCATATTGGCATTTGGGCTGTTTTTTACCCTTCAGACCATCAACAATGAAATACATCTTTCAAGGATGAAATCCAACTTCATGTCCACCGTTTCCCACGAGTTTAAAAGTCCGTTGACATCCATCAGGCAAACGGCTGAGATGCTGGTTCGCGGCAGGGTCCCATCCAGGGAGAAACAACAGAAATATTATGACACGATATTGCAGCAGAGTGAACGGCTGAGCCATCTTATTGACAATATCCTCGATTTTTCAAAAATAGAAGCGGGGCAAAAGGTATTCCGATTTGAAAATACCGATATTATTCCACTTGTTTCAGATATTGTCGGATCATTCCAGGAACATACAGCAGACAAGGGATTTCAAATCAGTCTTGAAATCTCTGAACCTATCCCTCATGTGTCTTTCGACAGGGAAGCTATGGAACAGGTGATTCATAACCTGATGGACAATGCCAGCAAATATTCAGGCGATTCAAAGACCATTGAGGTTAGGTTATTCCCGAAAGGAAACAAGGTTATTTTCAGCGTCAGGGATTATGGAATCGGGATCAGGAAGGAGGATCATGACAAGATTTTCAGTCGCTTTTACCGGGCGGGCGAAGAGCTTACACAGAGTGTAAAAGGGAGTGGGATTGGTCTGACCATTGTAAAACAGATCGTTGACGCTCATCACGGAGACATAAGCGTGGAAAGCAATCCTGATAAAGGAAGTATATTTACTGTAATGTTACCAGTTTCCTCAAAATAGCAACTATTGAAGAAGATATTGATCATAGAAGATGAAGAATCGATCAGCATGGTCCTGGAAGATGACTTTCGCCTTGAAGGTTATGAGGTGGAAGTTGCTTCTGATGGTCTGGACGGATTGGTAAAAGCTGCTGATCCTGAAGTAGACCTGATCATTCTTGATATTATGCTTCCGGGAATGAATGGTTTTGAGATATGTAAAAAACTGAGAAGTCAGGGTATTCAAACCCCCATCATCATGCTAACAGCCAAAGGACAGGAGATAGACCGTGTACTTGGACTGGAGTTTGGAGCTGATGATTATGTCACAAAACCTTTCAGTCCGCGGGAATTACAAGCAAGGGTAAAGGCAGTTCTACGAAGAATAGAAAAAGAACCAGATGATGTGGGAGAAAACTTTTTTCGAATGGGCGAACTGGAAGTCGACTTCCTTCAATATGAGTGCCGGATTAGCGGCAGGAAAGTTGCCCTCACGGCCCATGAATTCGGACTTTTAAAATACCTTATACAGAACAGGGAACGGGTAATTGAAAGGGATGAATTACTGGAGGAAGTCTGGGGCAAAGATGTGGTGGTCTCCGTCCGTACAATTGATACACATATGGCCAACCTGAGAAAGAAGTTAGAGGATGATGCAAACCAGTCGAGATTTATCATCAGTATACGTGGAGTCGGCTATAAATTTGCCTCCAAATGAGGCTTAACACAATCTTAATATAACTCAATGATTCCTTGATATATATGCAGGTTCAGTTTAATAATTTTGAATAAGTGGAATCATAATAACTGTAACCTAAAATATATTCAAATGAAACGGATTATTTTGATATTGATTTTGGTGCCTTGGCACAATGATCATTGTCAACAGGGCAGGAACAACAACCTGAACAATTGTTAAGCAAAGCTGTGTATGAGGAAGAAGTAAACGGTGAACTCGAAAAGGCGATTGAGGGGTATCAATCTATAGTCGATACATACCCGGATAACAGGCCAGTTGCAGCAAAAGCATATTTTCATATGGGAATGTGTTATGAAAAGTTGGGTTTACAAGAAGCACAAAAGGCTTACGAGAACGTTGTAAATAATTACCCGGACCAAAGTAGTGAAGTTGCCCTTGGCAAAGGAAAGGCTTTCACGTTTGCTTGCTGCAGCTGATAATAGTTTCAAAAGCTCCCCTTGAACCCAAATTCACAAAAATTAATATTCCGACCAATCTTCCCCAGTTTGTTGCATTATCTCCCGATGGAAAAAACCTCGCATTGGTTTCGGCTAATAAATTATGGCTTATGCCACTTTCAGGAAACATGGGTCCTGATATCCCCGGAGTACCGAAGCAAATAAATACAGAAGGTGTTTTATTGAATGACTGGAGTCCATTATCATGGTCGCTAAATGGGAAATGGATTGCATTTAACGGTAATCCTCAATTGGATGATAAAGAAAATGTAAGTGATAATTATGGTATTTATGTTGTGTCGTCTGATGGTGGGAAACCAAAAAAAGTAATTGAAAATTTCCGTGATACGGAGGCTATAAACTACCATATAAGTCTGTCTACCAATGGAAATAACCTTGCTTTTTCTTCAGTAGAAGAGAATAAGCAACATATTTTTTCAACGCCCGTGGATAAAGTAATTCCGAGGCAGTTAGTGGAGATGGAAGCACGTGAACCTGTGTTTTCGCCTGATGGAAAATATATAGCCTTTGTAAAAGATGAAAATATAGGAAGAGGCGCAGGTAACTTGGGATTATGGGTAATTGAAGCGAATGGTGGTACACCATATAAATTAGCAGATGCCGGTAAGGCATCAACTCCAATATGGTCGCCCGATGGAAAACTGATTGCATTTCTTGATTATTCTCTTTATACCCAAATTAGTATTGTTCCCTTTTCTAAAACAGCAAATACAATCGGTAAAGTAATTCGTATTGATGCACCTGAGATAGTTGGTACATTAACAGAGTTGGCGGGATGGACACACGATAATAGAATTGGTTTATTAACTAAAAGAGATATTAAATTTTGTTTATATACTATGCCAGTAGAAGGTGGACAGGTAGTAGAAATATTACATAACACCTGGGCAATGCAGCCAAGATGGTCGAAAAATTGTGAACAAATCTATCATGTTTCAAAACGCAGTCTGGCTTCGGTGTCAGCCTCAGGCGGGGAAAGTAAACAGTATAGAACTAATAAGGGAAAAACATTTAACCAATTGGGTTTTTTGAGTGGAAACAGGGTATCTCCCGATGGTAAATGGATTGTTACTTCTACCTGGACTAAAGCCGACACTAATACCATTAATGTACCTTGGCCAACATCCAAAATATGGAAACTTTCGGTCGATGGCGAGGATGCCATCCAAGTTACTAATACCCCAGGTAACTTTTGGGATTCGAGTCCGTGTTGGTCAGCCGATGGGAAAAAAATAGCTTTTGTTCATACAGAATTAATCAAAAAAGATATGTATGGTGACTCTCACATTTATATAATTGATTCAAATGGAGGAGAACCGGAATTACTGAATCCAGATCCTTGCAATTGGACAACACATTTGATATGGTCTCCGGATGGAAAAATGATTGCTTATACGGACGGAGATCCATGGAAGAATACAGTAATACTTAAAATAATAGATATTGAAAGTAGAGATATCAGGGTAATTGATGAGTCTCTTGATATTAGTATAGATTCAGAATTGGTGTGGTCTCCTGACAGTAAACGGATTGCTTTTAACGACGCAGTTGGTAAGGTCATAAAAATTATGAATATAGATGACGGAAGCATTGAAGATATTAAAACCGGTCTGGTAGATGACCGTGTGGTCCACCTCGACTGGTCACCAGATGGAAAACGCTTTGTTTTTGGTGCCAGGACCAGCAAAGTACGTGAGTTCTGGTTCATGGAGAACTTCCTGCCGCTTGAAAAACTTCCTACCAGTAACTAAATAGAATATCCTTAAGCATCTGAAAATATTGCTATTAACAGCATTATGTCATAGTTTTACTGTACCCCGGGATAAATTACAATTCCTTGACAATTGACCGGGCAGAAATTCTTACCATAGTGTTGTTAAACTATTCGTTCAGATCGAGCAAAAAAGGATGAAGCTGTTTCCAAGCGTACTACGCAGGAAAAGAGGAGTTGTCTTCTTTGTGGCCGCCTTTATGTTACCACTTCTTTTTGTAGTGGTTGTTAGTATTGACACCTTTTCGAAACGGCAAACAACGACCCGGAATCTATTGGAATCCAATCTCTGGCTCTCCGGACGATCTGCACTGGATCGGCTGGAGGCACAATTCATTGAAATAGAAAATAAACGCTTGAATGCTGAATATTTCAGCAGCATACTAAGGGGTGACAGCCTTGAGCTCATCGATACAAGCCCCGGTATATTTCTCATTGATCAGGAATTTCGGGTTGTATATCCCGAAACGGCTGAAGACGGGGATCCTTACTCATTAGCTTTCAATAGGAGCTGGAATTCTGATTACAGCTTATATATGGGCAGGGCGGAGACAGAAGAACTTGCCAGGCGGAATTTTTCGAATGCCGCCACGCATTACCTGGCGGGTCTGGGTGTGGCTGAAACAGCTCAGCAAGAAGCCCTGGCCATCGAAGGTCTGGCGCGGTCGAACATGGCTGGTCAAAATTACCAACAGGCTATCCGGTATTATCAATTGCTCAAAAATGAATACAGTCAGACAGGAAATATGGGAGGTCACCCCTATGGCATTTCTGCACCCCTTCAGCTTCACACCATCGGAACGCTCACCGGGGAGGAAGTGTTTGGCCATGATTCTTTGCTTGCAACATACCTCCTGATAAGGCACGGGAACTGGCTGATCAGCTCCTCTTCCTATTTCTTCTTTAAGTCAGCGTATGAATCACTTCTGAATATTGAAACTAAATCGGAAGTTTCCCGGTTTGAAAGAGTCCTTCAATTAAATCAGTTTCTGGGCGACTTTGTAATCCCGGCGATCAAGGAAAGATCCGGGTTTTCAGACTCTGACAAAGCTCTTGAGACAAAGCGTATTTATATTCAGGCCGACGATGCCCAATACCTTGTAAGTTTCAAACAGATGTCAGTCCCTGATGCTGACCATCGGTATATCAGTGGAATCCGCTGGAACCTGGATTCTTTGACTGCCCTTATTATCCCAACTCTACTGGCTGATTTAGAGGAAGAAACAGGACTGGATCTGCTGTTAGTTAATGGCAACAATACAAATCTCTCCTCTGGTGAGGCTGCACAGATCCCTGAAGAATCTATCACTTTAACATTCCGTAATATTCCATTTCCCTGGACCCTGGTGGCTATCCAGCCGGGATATGAAAAACTCGATTCGGACGTAAAAATTCAAATGATTATCTACGGTTCACTTGTTGCAATTATCATTGTTCTCATGTTTTTTGGGGTGTATGTATTGCTGCGCGATATCAGCCGGGAAACGGATTCGATGCTTCTTCAAACGGAATTTGTGCACAATGTATCCCATGAACTGAAAACTCCATTAAGCCTGATCCGTCTATATGGAGAAACTCTGCTTCTAAAAGAACACCTGCCTGAAGCGGACCGCAAAGAAGGATTGCAAATCATTACCAAAGAGAGTGAGCGCCTTTCCTACATGATCAACAACATTCTGGACTTCTCCAAAATCGAAATGGGCAGAAAAGAATTCGACCTGAAACCGGACAATCTGGCCGAAGTAGTTAAAAACACCCTGGATTCATACGGTTACCACTTTGTAAAAAAAGGCTTCATCATCGAAGAAGAAATAGACCCGGATATTCCTGAAGTTATGTTTGACAAAGATGCCCTGGAAGGAATCCTGATCAACCTGTTTAGCAATGCGATCAAATTCTCAAATAAGACTAAAAGAATGGAGGTGAGATTAAAGAATACACCTGATGCGATTTGCCTGGTGGTGGCTGACCAGGGGATCGGTATCCCTCCCGAGGAGCTGTCAAATATTTTTAATCGTTTTTACCGGGTGAAAAGTAATTCTGATTTTGAAGCCAGGGGCAGTGGTTTGGGTCTGACCCTCGTGAAGCATGCAGTAGATGCCCATGGGTGGCTGATTGAGGTTGAAAGTACCCCTGGAAAGGGCAGTGTGTTTTCGATTAATATTCCACTTGATGCTATTGAAGGGGGTTAACATGAACGAAAAAATCCTGATTATTGAAGATGAAGAGGACCTGGTCAAAGGTTTAAAACTAAACCTGGCGGATGAAGGCTATGAGGTGGATTTTGCCTTAAATGGAAAAGAAGGGCTGGAAAAAGCGCTGAATGAAAAACCGGATCTGATTCTGCTGGACATTATGCTGCCCGGGATGAATGGATTGGAGATCTGTAAGGAACTCCGTCAGAAAAAGTTGGATATCCCCATTTTAATGCTGACTGCCAGAGGAGAAGAAATAGATAAAGTGATTGGCCTCGAGATAGGTGCTGATGATTACATTTCGAAACCATTTAGTATCCGGGAACTTCTGGCCAGGGTGAAAGCGCACCTCCGCAGGGAACATCGTGGCAGTGAGGCAGTACCACCAGTAGTTCAACTGGAAACCGTGAAAATTGACTTCGGGCATTACAAAGTGATTCGCGGCGGCGATGAGACCGACCTTACCTCCCTGGAGGTGGATGTCTTGCGCTATTTGATCGAACAAAATGGCAAAGTGGTATCCCGGGACGACTTGCTGGATAAAATTTGGGGCTACGAAAAGTTTCCGACCACCAGGACCATCGACAATCACATTTTGAAACTCAGAAAGAAAATAGAATTGGATCCGAACCATCCGCGGCATATCCTCACCGTATATGGAGGAGGGTATCGTTTCGTGCATTAGTTACCATAGGTGACATTCTTTTACTTTTCGCTGACATTGGCGACATGTAGTTCACCTAAGTTTGTACAGTAAAATTGTGAAACAAATTCGGAAGCGATCATGAAGACAAAACATTTTTTACTGTTGGTTCTTTTCCTGGCAACTACCCTACCTTCCACGGCCTTCCAGGAACCCCAGGATTACAGAGTCCTTTTCGAGAAAGCAAAGTACACTATGGAAACCAAAGCTGATCTGCAAGAGGCAATCACCTTATTTGAGTCGCTTATTACAAGCTATCCGGACGAAAAAGAATACGCTGCAAAGGCACAGTATAACATCGGTGTGTGCTATGAGAAACTGGGGTTGAAAGAGGCTCAAAAAGCTTACAGGAAGGTGCTTGACAACTATCCTGAACAGAGTGAGGCAGTTAAACTGGCCAATGAAAAACTATCCCTTCTCTCAAGGGCCGAAACTTCTATCAGAAAAGAAGATAAGGTATTTAATCTCCAGCAGGTCCGGGCAGACAATGAATTATATGGCCAGGGAGCACCTTCGCCTGATGGCAGATATATCTCTTATGTGCATTATGATACCGGCGACCTCGGGATCCTCGAAATTGCCACCGGGAAGAAACGCCGTCTTACAAATAAGGGTACATATGCTGAATCGGATGAGTTTGCCGAAAATTCCAGATGGTCAGCCGACGGCAGGCAGATTGTTTACGACTGGTACAATAAGGAAGGCTATATCGAATTGCGCATTATCGGGCTTGATGGCTCGGAGCCCCGGATTCTCTTTAAAAATGAAGACGTGGACTGGGCACGAACTTACGGTTGGTCCCCCGATGGCAAGCAAATTCTGGCTTGTTTCTACAGGAAAAGCGGAACGAAACAGATGGTGCTGGTTTCCGCTGAAGACGGTTCTGTGCGCGTTCTCAAAATACTGAAAAAAGGCTGGCCGAAGAATATGAATTTTTCACCGGATGGGCGCTACATTGTGTATGATTCTCCACAGAATGAAGACTCTCCGGAAAGAGACATCTTCCTGTTGTCAACCAATGGGAGTCTTGAAATTAAACTGGTCGAACATCCCGCTGATGACTTTGTTCTTGGCTGGGCGCCGGATGGTAAAAATATCCTCTTTAGCAGTGACCGGACCGGAATTCCAGGTGCATGGCTCATTGCTGTTGCTGACGGAAAATCACAGGGAGCTCCTGTACTGATTAAGCCGGACATTGGGCGATTTAGTACCATGGGATTCACCATGGATGGTTCATTTTATTATCAGATCGGAGGAGAATTTATACGCGATGTTTATTCCGCCAAACTCGATCCGGAGACAGGCGAAATCCTGGTAGCGCCGAAGAGGGCAATTAGAAGTTACGAGGGACACAACCTGAACCCCGCCTTCTCGCCTGACGGAAAATCCCTGGCTTACATACGGCGCATTCAGCGTAGTGATATTCTCTGTATTCATTCACTTGAAACCGGCGAGGAGCGAGAAATCCATCCCAAACTCAAACAAATTGAATTACCCCGTTGGTCTCCTGATGGGAGCTCTATTCTTGTAACGGGTAGGGATTTATCTAATAGCTGGGGAATGTATCAGATTGATGCTCTGACTGGAGATGTTACCACCATTGCGCAGAATGGTGGCGGTGGAGACTGGTCACCCGATGGAAAGGATATTTTCTATGCGCGTACGAACCTTAATGCTCCCTCTCAAATTATGGTTCAGGAAAAAGGAAGTGGTGCAGAAAAGGAACTCTATCTCGCATCCGATAAAGGTAGGTTAGTCCTATTCTGTTCACCGGATGGCAACTGGCTGGTTCTTATAAATTGGCAGAGTCGTGTACTGAGAGTTATGCCGGCTAGCGGAGGAGAACCCCGGGAACTTTACAGATTAGATAAAGGTGAGGGATTTGGACGTTCAATCGCATGGAGCCCTGATGGTAAGTATATTTTCTTTACAATAAGACCACCAGGAAATTCAGTGCGGAAACCGGAGCAAAACAAATGTAGTTTATGGCGAATACCTGTAGAGGGCGGAGAACCTGAGAAACTTGGATTAGAAATGAGCCAGATAGAACATCTTTCTATTCATCCCGATGGGGAACGTTTCGCCTTCTACACCATTACCTCCCAGGTTGCAGCAGTTTGGGTGATGGAAAATTTCCTGCCACTGGATAAACTGGCACAAAAAAAAGAAACCAAGGAATTATTAATCAGAAAAGTATTAGACAATACTAAAATTGAGCCTCTTGGAACTGTTTCTCCCGATGGCCGATATATATCATTCGTTGACTGGGGGGCCAATAGTAATCTCAGTATTATTGATCTGGAAACAAAGGAAAAGAGATGTGTTACTGATTTTAAAAAAGAGGGAGATCAGGCCTATTATTCGCAATGGTCGCCCGACGGAAAAAAGCTAGCTTACTTTTGGTGGGAAATGGGAGATACTGACAAGTATAATATTAGTGTTGTTGATGCTGATGGCTCTAATTCTAAAGATCTTTTTAAATCGGATCAGGTTGGTTGGATTGAATTGGGAAATTGGTCTAATGATGGAAATTATCTGATTGCCACACTAAGTTTGCTTAACAAACGGCAAAGTCAAATCGTTCGGATTTCAAGCAAAGATGGTTCCTTACAAATACTAAGAACAATTAATAATCCTTATTTGGGAGGAGAACCCTTGCTTTCTCCTGACAGCCGTTATGTTGCATATAATTTACCCGACGACAAAGCATCGGGAAATAGTGACATTTATATTTATTCAATTGAAGATAAATCTGAAAATGTACTATTTAAACACCCGGCCCATGATTATATTCTTGGTTGGACACCCAACGGTAAAAATATTTTATTTGCCAGCGACAGAACCGGAACTGTGGATGCAATGATAATTCCTGTTCATGAAGGGAAAGCAAGTGATTCTCCAAAAACTGTGAAATCCAATATTGGTTCAATTGTTCCAATGGGTTTTACACATGATGGGAAATTCTGTTATGGCGACTGGCCCGGGCAAAGCAATGTTTTCTCAGCAGTAATTGATATTGAGAACGGTAAAACTATCAAAAAACCTACATTGTTAATAAACCGCTTTGAAGGCAGAAATGGTACTCCATCCTATTCCCAAAATGGAAAATATCTTGCCTATATTTCCAAGCGTGGTATTGTTAACAAGGGAAAATCTGAAACTGTACTTTGTATTAAGGACCTGGAAACTGGAATTGAGGATGTAATTTTTCCTCCTCATGATATTGCTACTTCAATTTCTTATCCTACCTGGTCTCCCGATGATAATAAAATTGCGATTATGTGTAGAAAGGGGGATAAACAAACAATTTATCAATTTAATATTCCTGAAAGAAAATTTAGTCCACTTGTTATCGATGCAACAGACCAGCCTTATTATAATATTTATCCCCAATGGTCGGCCGATGGCAAAACACTCTTTTATTTACAAATAAGTCAAGATTCTGATGTTTCAAGAATTCTGGCTCGGAACCTGGATACCGGGAAAGACAAAGAACTTTTTAGGTATCAGTCTGATAATTTTATGGATCGGATGTTCAATATTTCGATATCACCCGACCGTAAATGGATTTCTGCAATCAATAGAGGAGAAAAAAGGTTTATCAATTTGATATCTACCGATGACGGGCAATTGAAGCATCTATATAGTTTTGATTTTAAAGGCGGAGGCTCAGCTCCTCAGGTATGGAGTAAAGATGGAAAGTATATCATGTATCCATATAATACAGAAGATAATCGTTGGAATTTAATGCGAATCCCTGTTGATGGTGGCGAGAAAATGAAAATTGAACTTGGTGTTCTTGGCGTTAGTTCTCCAAGCTTGCATCCTGATGGCAAAACACTCACATTCTCAAGTGCAGGATATTCATTGCCCAAATACAATGTCTGGGTAATGGAAAACTTCCTGCCAAAAGAAGAAACGAGTAATACTCAATAATGAAGCGAATGAGACTAATATTTTTTTAGACTTAAAGACCACTTAACAGGCAGCCGGGAACAATAGTTTCCGGCTGTTTTTGAAACCTCGGATGCCATCAGTCATTTTGAAATATTTTTGTTGTTTTTTCATTACCTTATAGCATGTTCTTGACAAAGTCTTGACAGAACAATTTTAATTCTTGACGCGTATGTGATTTAAAATTGAGAACTTTTGCACATTGAAATAATATTTTAATTTTCAGATGCTTAAGAAAATCAGTATAGGCAAAAATAAGATTCTGTTTTATTTTTTTTTGGCCATTGTATTACCAAGCGTTATTCTTGGTGCTCTTGCTTTTAGAGGTGTTATCAATGATCAGGCTATTAATGAAAGAGAAATCAGGCAGCAACTTATAGAAGCCGGTGAAAAAATCATTACAGAATCCGACCTGTTTATTACAAAAACAGAGAAGCGATTTTTACAAAAAACCATTTTAACGGGTATCCCGACATCTTATTCCGAATTCTTTGAAGATTCGATCTTATCAGAATTCTTGCGGGAGGAATCCGGGATTGAAGGTATTTTTTACGTACAACCTTCCGGTAAGATACAATTACTAAAGTCAGGATTGCTCTATTTTCCAGACGGGACTTTTAGTCAATTGAACTCAAGCACAAGATCTGAGTTAAATAACAACTTTTTAATAGGATGGAAATACGAATTTCAGGATAAAAATTATCAAAAAGCATTAATTTTTTATGAAGGTCTTATCAAAAAGGCAAATAATGATGCTTTGATCGCTTCCCTGTTAATACCCGTGGCTAGAATTCAGAAAAAACTGTTAGACTATACAGCTGCTATAAATACATATAAGCTAATCGAACAAAAGTACAGCCATGAAAGAGTGAATAGAGGAATCCCCCTGGGTGTGATAGCATTAATGGAGACTGGCAGATTGCATTTAACTATGGGTGACACCCTGGATGCATTGAAATCAACAAATCATCTCATTTCCCTGACTGTAAAATCATACTGGGAATTGGAGGTTTCACAGTATAAACAATTGATATCTGAAATTAATGAAATTATAAAAATAAGTGACAGTTGTACTAATGAGCGCTGCCGGGAACTGGGAAAGCAAATTAGATTATTATTGGATGAACTAACAATCCTCGCAGGTAATACCAACCTACAATTAGTGCTTCTGAATAAAGACGTAATAGTATTAAAAGAATCCGGTTTTAAGTCACCGACAGCTGAAAGCGAATACAGGGTGTATATGAATGTGGAACGAAAGGAAACCCATCTTTCTGTATTCCCACGATCGGATTATGGGCAATGGGGAATAATTTATAATCTCCCCCAATTTTTAAATCAGTTAACACAAACCATTATTCCCATTGAAAAACAAAAACTCGATTTTCAATGGCAAATAGTTAAAGAAGGCAGGGAATTACTCGCTCAGTCACCTGGTAAATCATCCGAAGATATCAGAATCACCTCGGTATTCCCGTCATATATGCCCTCCTGGTCTTTGGCGCTTTATAAGGAGTCAGCCAGCATTACAACTGCTTTTTTTAGTGCTTCTCAGGGTATCTTTATGTATATCTTCCTGTTAATTGTGATTGGACTGGCATTTGGTCTGTTTTTCACCTTGCAAATTATAAATAAAGAACTCTTGCTTTCGAAAATGAAATCCGATTTTATTAGTACCGTTTCCCATGAATTTAAAAGCCCCCTGACGTCCATCAGGCAGATGTCTGAAATGCTGTTTAATGAAAGGATAAATACGGAAAGCAGGAAAAAAGAGTATTACGAAATAATGTTGGAGCAATCAGAAAGGTTAAGCCACCTGATTGATAATATTCTTGATTTTTCAAAAATAGAGGAAGGGGAAAAAGCTTTTCGGTTTGAGAAGACCAGCCTGAAAGAACTGATCGACCGTGTAAAATCACTTTTTCAGAAAAGTATTGCAAATGAAGGATTTTCAGTTATTTCATCTATTCCCGAATCACTTCCTGAACTTGTAATTGACAAAGAGGCAATTCAGCAGGTTTTATATAATTTACTCGACAATGCATATAAATACTCCGGAAATTCAAAAAACATTGAAATATTGGTAGAATCTACCCGAGCTTCAGTAAAAATCAGTGTAAAGGATTTTGGTATAGGAATACAACGCGTAGATCAACATAAAGTCTTCGACCGTTTTTACAGAGGTGGTAACGAGCTAACACGTTCCGTAACAGGGAGCGGTATAGGACTGACTATTGTAAAAAAAATAGTTGAAGCACATCGCGGCACCGTTTCTCTGGATAGTACTCCGGGAAAAGGAAGTACTTTTCGGGTGACCCTACCTGTTGATACAAAAGCAGAATCATGACAAAAATATTAATTATCGAAGACGAAAAAGCAATTCGTATGGCTCTGGAAGATGACTTCCTTGCAGAAGGATACCAGGTTGATTCAGCAAATACTGGAAATGTGGGTCTTCAAAAAGGGAGTGAACAAAATTACGATATTATTTTACTGGATATAATGCTCCCCGAAATGGATGGGTTTGAAGTGTTAAAGGAACTTCGCAAAAGAAATGTGCAAACTCCAATAATTATGCTGACAGCTAAAAACCTGGAGATAGATAAAATCCTGGGATTGGAATTCGGTGCCGATGATTACGTCACCAAACCATTTAGCCCAAGAGAATTGCAGGCTCGTGTTAAAGCTGTATTGCGAAGGGTGAATATAAAACCGGGACTTTCTTCTGAAACTAAATTCTCATTTGGAGAAATAGCAGTTGATTTTCAAAAACACGAGTGTTTTAAAGGTGATGAAAACATTTTATTGACCACCCTGGAATTTGATCTGTTAAAATTCCTTATTAATCATAAAGGGGAGGTAGTAAACCGTGACCTGATAATGGATGAAGTATGGGGAACTGAGGTTTTAGTAGCTTCAAGAACAGTAGATACGCATATTTTAAATTTGCGAAAAAAAATTGAAGATAATCCTGCACAACCAAAGTGGATTATTGGTATACGGGGAAGAGGGTACAAATTTTTATCTCCTTAAAACTTCATTTGAGCTTGACACAACTCATTCGTTGCTTGTTCAATTCAAATTTTCGGTGGTTTATCTTAGTTCAAAATAGAACATTATGAAAGCATTATTAATTACTTCGGTTTTTTGTCTGGCAGTTATAGTTAATGTTTCAGGACAAGCAACACCACAGGAGATGCTCAATAAGGCCATCTACGAGGAAGAAGTTAACGGAAACCTGGAGGAGGCGATGAAATTATACCTTGAAATCGCCGATAAAAATTCAACAGACAGGGCTATTACAGCAGAAGCGTATTATCATCTTGGATTAACCAATGAAAAATTAGGCAATAAAAAGGCAAAAGAATATTACGAAAAGGTCGTCAATAATTTTGAAGACCAACCCGAATTTGTCCGAATTGCAAATGAAAGACTTAAGCAGTTAATACTTATTGCTGAGAAAGTTTCGAATGCTCCATTGGTCATGACCAATAAAAAAATATGGAATGAGCCTGATACTGAACTTGAAGGAGCACCTTCCCCAGACGGAAAATACCTTTCTTATGTGGATTGGGAAACAGGTGATCTGGCCATATACGAAATTGCTACCGGAAAGAAACGTCGTTTAACAAATAAAGGTTCATGGGATGAATCAAATGAATTTGCCTTATTGTCAAGATGGTCACCCGATGGCAAACAGATTGTTTATGACTGGAAAAATGGAAATGACTTCTGCGAACTGCGAATTATCGGGCTGGACGGATCGAAGCCCCGAATTCTCTATAGTAATAAAGAAGTAAAATGGACCTATACTTGCGATTGGTCACCCGATGGGAAGCAAATTCTGGCATACTTCGATAGAAAAAATGGGACAGACTGGATAGGTCAAATAGTGCTGATTTCGATTGCCGATGGTTCTGAACGAGTTCTCAAAACAACGCCAATAACAGTGTCAGGTGCAACCGGGCCAGATAATCTGTGCTTTTCAATGGACGGGCGATACATTATCTATGACTTTCCTCAAAAAGAAGGTTCTTCTGAACGTGACATTTTTATGATGTCCACAGATGGATCTAGTGAAATTTCATTGATTGAACACCCGGCTCACGACGAGTTCCTTGGTTGCACACCAGATGGAAAAAATATCATTTTTGCCAGCGACCGAAATGGTGAGTATAGTTTATGGAGCATACAGATTGCTGAAGGAAAACCTCAGGGAAATGCGAAATTGATTAAAGCTCAATATGGGAGCGATAGGACCATTGGGGTTCACCCGGGGAGGTTCTTTCTACTACGGATATTCACAGAAAAACATTAATATGTATATTGCTGAACTCGATCCGGAGACAGGCGAAATTCTTGCTCAACCTGAAAAAACAATTACTCGTTTCGAGGGACACAACCAAACACCCGTTTACTCCCCTGACGGGAAATATTTGGCCTATATATCCAAACGATTCCCATTGACTGATTTTTCCAGATTACACAATGGCAAACTGGGTGGAAATGTTCTCTGTATCAATTCTCTTGAAACCGGAAAGGAACGCGAATTTTTTCCTGATCTTGAACGATTCGTTTATCCACGTTGGTCTCCTGACGGTCATTCGGTGATTGTTATTGAAATGAATAATAGTGGATCCAAACAGATCGATATTCAAACAGGTAATGTTACACCTGTTTTGCATGATGATAATATAGGCCCCCAACCAACCGAGAGTTCCCATGATGGAAAAACTATTTACTATGTGCTCAGAGACAGAAAAACTAATATTTCCAAAATTATTGTTAAAAACCTTGAAGAAGGTACAGAAAAGGAAATCTATCGAATTGATGGTGGCTTACATATAAGACTTTCACCGGATGGCAAGTGGTTGGCCATACAGGCCTACTATATGGAAAACGTCCTTGATTGCCAGATAAAATACCAAGCTTGATCGTTATGCCTTCTGCCGGAGGAGAACCACGGATACTATGTAGATTCGAAGAAGGAATTGATATCAGAGCCGGTGCACCTTTTACATGGACTCCTGATGGGAAATATATACTTTACTCAATGAAATCCCAAAAAAAGAGATTGAGAAATGGGATTTGTATCGAATTCCTGCTAAAGGGTGGAGAACCCGAGAAACTTGGAATGGAAATGAGTGGATTTCATTACGAATCTAAGTATTCATCCTAATGGGCGAAATATTGCCTTCTCTATTACAGAACAATCAAATGCTAGAATCTGGGTAATGGAAAATTTTCTTCCGCTTGATAAACTGGCGCCAATAAATAAAGCAGCAGAGCTTGCTCCCAAAACAACAACCTTACAAAAAATTAAATTGGAGAATGTTTATTTTGGTGGCGATGCTGTATCTCCCGATGGAAAGTTTCTTACCTATTCAGGTGAAAAAGACAATATGGCAATTTGTGAAATGTCAACCGGCAAAACGCACCTTTTAACCAGTGATGCTACATGGGAACATCCCATGCAATTATATTCGGGTTCTACCATTTCCCCAAACAGCAAACAAATTGCATACGCCTGGTATAAAAATAACTTCGAAATAAGGATTATTGATGTGGAAAATCCTCAGCCAAAAACAATTTATGCAAATAAAGATGAAGATGTTTACCCCTGTGCCTGGTCACCCAATGGCAAAATAATTTATGCCAAAAGTTATCTGAATAAATCAGGACAATGCCGAATATTAGCGATTACAGTTGAAAATGGAGATGTTCAAATATTAAAAACATTTGACTTTTTCTATTGGTTGGACTTAAGTGTTTCGCCCGATAATAAATTTGTCGCTTATCATTTCCCAAATATTAAAAACGGTGAGAATTCAGATACTGACATACATCTGGTTTCTACTGATGGTGAAAAAAGACATAAAACTGATTGAACATCCTGCCAATGATCAGGTTCTTGGATGGTTTCCTCGCAAAAATCAACTTCTTTTTAAAAGCAACAGGGGCGGATCATGGGATATATGGACGGCAGAAGTTGTAGATGGTGAAGTGGTAGGGAACCCAAAAAAGGCACTTGCAGAGATAGGGGAAACAACGACTCCAATGGGCATCACCAATAGTGGGTCATTTTACTATTCTCAAATGAATCGAAAATTTGATGCTTTCACCGTACCATTTAATCAAACAAATGGTGAACTAAAAAGTGAATTAGCAGAACCAATATTGGGATCTGTACGAAATGCAAAATGGTCACCCGATGGTAAATCATTGGCATTGATAAAAGAGCTTTGGATGGAGAATAAACGCCCTTTATATGTGCGCGATGTAGAAACCGGAAATGAACGTATGTTATCGGACAACTTCATTATTCGACATCTGTTATGGCTACAGGATAATAAAACGCTTTTAATTCTAGGGAACGATGAAAGAAGAGAATCTGAAAAAACTTACTCAGGTGGAATGTATACAATTAATGTCCAAACGAGTGAAATTAACGAAGTACTGGCTTTTTCTGATTATCGTGGAAAAGATTGGGAAATTGGCTTAACGGTAGCTCAAATGTTAGCTAAAGGAAATACTGCTCAGAAGAACATTTATTTTCTAAAAAATGGCCAGCTTATTTGCCGTGAACGGGCAAGCGGAGAGGAGAAAATACTTTTAAAAGATCCAAGCCTGTACAGTAATAATTTCACACTGGATCCTTTGCCCGGCGAAAAAAATATACTGTATTGCAATGAAAATCAAATCTATATCATTCCAGTTTCCGGAGGAAAACAAATTCCAATCATGAAACGGACTACTACCGATAGTGGACCCACAGTGCCAAACAGTGCAGTTTGGTCAAGCGATGGGAATTATATTTATTACACACAGAATATAGATGGCGGTTCTAATTTGTGGCGAATATCTGCAGAAGGAGAAAATCCAATTAAAGTCTGGCAGTCAAAAGTCCCAATATCCTCTATCAGTATTCATCCAAACGGACAAACGATAGCTATTACGACGCTCGATCAAGGATCTGAAATATGGAAAGTGGATAACCTGCTTTTAAAACCATAGATAGCATCCGGATTCCGACTATTTTAATCTAATCGGATGCTGTCTGGCACTGCTTGCATTGGTAGTAATATCAATTGTGCTTATTGCATACTTGTATCTCCAACAGGAGTGTTCGCCTGCCTTTACAGACTCACGTTCCTTTTATTCCGCAGCCCAAATACAAACCTCAATTCCGCTTCGCGGACAAACGGGTTTTTTATCTCTAGCTGTTTGTGCAAGCACGCCAGCCCTTAATAAAAAACCCCGATGCCTTCGGCAACGAGGTTTGTTCTTGTAGCTCCAACAGGACTCGAACCTGTATCTACGGTTTAGGAAACCGCTATTCTATCCCTTGAACTATGGAGCCAGAATCCTGCAAGGATCGGGGCTTGCTGCCTGTAGGCAGCCATGCCTCAAATTGCGGGGACAAATTTAGGTTAATTCTGATTTACTGCCAAATATCATTCTGAATTCGCCAGAAAACATTAATTTCCCGATTGAATTAACCTTAAAACCCTAACAACATGAAGTCTTACCGATTTTTTCCAGTGACATTATTAGCCCTTGGACTGCTTGCCTCAGGAGTTTGTTTTACAGAATGTGGCAATCAGGAGTGGGAGGCTCTTTACAATGGAGAGAATCTCGAAGGATGGAAAGTGTATTGTACACCGGCGGATAGGGGAAAGCCCTATTGGACTGCCCAGGGGGATTACATCGAGGCGAATTCCATGGGGGATGGGGACCATGATTATTTCTGGCTGGCCACTGAAAAGGAATATTCTGATTTTCATCTAAAGCTGAAATTTCAACTCTTCAAGGCATCTACGGGCAACAGTGGGGTGCAATTCAGAAGCAGTTTCGATGATTCTGACACTGCCAGAAACGGAGGGTGGTTAAACGGGCCACAGGTAGATATCCATGGACCAAATCCCATGAGGGCTGGCTTGATCTATGATGAGACGGATCAGGTTCGGAGGTGGATCTACCCATCTCTGCCCGATTGGAATATCAATGCTGATCAGGCTCCTGAAGCTGCCCATCTAACAGAACTTTATTATTATGAAGATGATCCTGAGGTGTGGAATGAGATGGAGATCATCGCTGAGGGGATGCAGGTGACAACCATAGTGAATGGAAACAAGGTGACCGATTTTAATGCAGAGGGAATATTGAATGATGAACTTCACAAAATACGAAACTCCGGAGAGAAGGGATTCTTTGCCCTGCAGCTTCATGCACATGATGAATTGAAAATCAGGTATAAAGAAATGTTTGTAAAAGAACTGTAATTGATGAGAACCTATTTCCTGGCGCATATCAAGATCAATGACAAAGGCGAATACCAGAAATATCTGAATCGGGCCGATGAAGTTTTTGCCCGGTATAAGGGGACTTATCTGGTTGTGGATAGCGATCCCGAGGTTCTGGAAGGAGAGTGGGATTATGACCGGGCTGTGGTGATCCAATTTGAGAGCCGGGAGGATTTCATGGAGTGGTATCAATCAGAGGATTACCAGGAGATCCTCAAATTCAGACTTAAAGCCGCCGATTGCGACACCATCCTGGTAAAAGGAAAGTAGTTTAAACCCAAATTATCTTCACAATGAAATGCCAGAAACACCTGTTCCAACTGCCTGAAGAGATTCACTATTTGAATAATGCCTATATGTCCCCTTTACTTAAATCTGTTGAGGAGAAAGGGATTGAAGGCATGCAGCGAAAGCGGAATCCCATCTCCATCAAACCAGTGGATTTCTTTACCGATGTAAAGGGAGTGCGACGAAAGTATGGTAAACTGGTTAACTGTGATCCTTCGCAGGTGGCGGTAATGCCTTCGGTATCCTATGGAATGAGCAGTGTGATTCGGAACATCCCCTGGAAAAGGGGACAGCATGCATTGACAGTTTCAGAGGAGTTCCCCAGCTGTTACTATACAGCTGAGCGATGGTGCAAGGACCACGGGGCCGAACTCAGGGTGGTGGCCCGCAAAGATGATTTGCCTCAGAAGGGCCGGGACTGGAATGAAAGAATTCTGGAGGCCATCAGTGCCGAAACGGCATTTGTGGTGATGGCTTCGGTACATTGGATGAATGGGACAAAGTTTGACCTTGAAAGCATTGGCAACAGATGCAGGGAAGTGGGGGCCAGGCTGATTGTGGATGGATCACAATCTGTGGGGGCACTGCCTATGGATGTAAAAAAGTATAAGATAGACGCATTGATCTGTGCAGCCTACAAGTGGTTGATGGGACCCTACTCTACGGCACTTTCATTTATTCATGCCGATTTTAACCAGGGGATACCCCTGGAAGAGTCGTGGATGACCCGGACCAATGCAGAACGATTCGACCGGCTTACCCAGTATGTGGATACTTATAAACCCGGGGCCAGCAGATTTGATGTGGGGCAAAGCAGCAACTTTATCTCCATGCCGATGTTGGATGAAGCTTTGGGACAGATATTGGATTGGGGGGTGGAAAATATCCAGGAATATGGACGGATATTGGGTGAACCGCTCATTAACTATTTTCTTCAGAAGGAAGCGCAAATTGATGACGAATTCCACAGGGCACATCACCTGATGGGTTTACAACTGCCTGCCCATACAAACGGGGAAGCTCTGGTGGACGAATTACAATCCCGCAATGTCTATGTCTCCCTGAGGGGAAGCAACATCCGGATCTCCATCAATGTATTCAATGATGAAAGCGATGTGGAGGAGCTGATTGCAGCCCTGGATAAATAAAACTGAACTTTTCTGTAGTTTTTCCCTCCTGCATGTAACCAATGGTTAACTAAATCTTAATGCATTGAGAGAGCAAGTACCTGATAAGGCATATTTTGTGGAGATGATTTTTAAGCACATGCGAATCATCTACAAAATTTGTAACCTCTATGCGTCCCAGGAAGATCGGGAGGATCTGAAACAGGAGATCATTTATCAAATGTGGAAATCCTATCCTGCCTACAGGGGAGATTCCAGGTTCCAGACATGGATGTACCGGATCGCCTTAAATACAGCCTTGCTGGGACTTCGTGCCCGAAAACTAAAGTATGCCAGTTTATCAGATCATAAGCTGGAGATAGGGGATGAAAATTCCGAACAAATAGAAGAAGAGAGCAGGATCGGGCAGTTATACAGACATATTTCAAAACTCAAGGACCTGGACAAGACCATTGTCTTTCTATACCTGGAAGAGTGTTCTTACGAAGAGATTGCAGAGATCACCGGGATCAGTATAAAGAATGTAAGTGTGCGCCTGGTGAGAATCCGCGAGAAACTCAGGAAACTTTTTAACCTTCAAAATTCCACAACATGAAAAAAGATGGGTTAATTGGCATGTGGCAGGAAGGCAATGACCAACTGTTCAGGGATGAAAAAACCGACAAAAAAATGATCGCACAATACTTAAATGAAAAGACCCTAAAGGGATCCAGAAGCATCTACAACAATCTGATTTTTTATGGCCTGATACAACTTGCCAATATCATATTAATCTCCATGAACCTGGCGGGTTATATGAATAATCCGGCTCTAATCTGGATATTGATTCCCCAGCTGGTCATTAGCATTGGAATACTTTTATTTGAGATTAATATATTTTATAAATTCCGAGAAATCAATAATTATAGCGAATCACTTCAAGTATTAATTGAAAAGCAACTCTGGTTCTATAAACGGCCATATGAGGTATTTTTGGTCCTGGCTTCCCTTTCGGTCATTATCCTGATGAGCAATTTGAACCTCTATGTAGATAACGAAAATGGAAGTTATATCATTAACAACAAGGTGTTATTTGTGACGGTTACCATCGCCGCTTTTCTTTTTATCTACGGATCAAATAAAGTGGCCAGCTTACTGGGACTTAAAGCCCTGAAAGCTTACCTCCACGATCTTCAGCATGGTGCACTGGAAAAGAGTGAACGCCTGGAGCATGCGAAGAAGAGATACCTGTGGCTCTGGATAGTCATATTCGCATTGCTGAGTGCTTTTATGATCTTCGGGATTATTACTGCTGTTCAGTAATGTATTATGCCTTCGCCTTTTTGATGCCTTCAAGCACCCTTTTTGGGGTCATGGGCATCTGGTAAACCCTGGCTCCGCATGCATCAAAAATGGCATTGGCAATGGCTCCGCCCATACAAATAATGGCGGGTTCACCACCCCCCTGGGGTGGTTGATCCTGCCTGTCCAGGATGACCGTATCGATCACCTCCGGGACCCAGGAGAAAAGAGGAAGCTGATAAGTGTCAAAGTTGGCGGTAATCACATCTCCTCCTTTAAACTCAATGTCTTCGGAAAGGGCATATCCCATCCCCATGGTCACACACCCTTCGGCCTGGATAATGGATCCCTGGGGATTTACACACATTCCCATATCCTGTGAGACAACGGCCCTGATGGGTTGAACTTCCCCGGTCTCTTCATTTACTTTCACCTCAATCATCACTGCCACCCAGGTTCCTGCATCGGTCCCAAGGGCCATCCCAATGCCCCTGCCACTGGGACCGGGAGCAGCGGTGTACCCAAATTTATCTCTGAGGGCTTCTACCACCGGGATCATCTTTTGGTCGGAAAGGTTATCCAGCCTGAATTGAACCGGGTCTGCACCCACTTTGGCCGCCAAAATATCTATCTGGGATTCCCTGGCGAAGGTATTGGAATTGGCATGGGGGGCTCTCCATGCTCCCGTTGCCAGCGGGTGTACCTGTGATCCTTGATTGCTGGAATACTGAGTTATTTTGGAGTGGGGTACATCGTAGATGGTATCGGCACCGCGGGATCCGGCATGGTATTGATTAAAATCCCACAATACCATTTTCCCCTCCTTGGTCACTCCCGATTTAATCTTCACAACGGTGGCATTTCTGAAAAAGTCCATAAAAAACTCCTCTTCACGGGTATAGTTAACCATCACCGGTTTTTGTGCAATCCTGGCGATCCTCACGGCTTCCATCACCTGTGGATCGTATATTTTACCTCCAAATCCTCCGCCCAGAAAGGGAGGGATGATTCTGACATTCTCCAAATCCATCTCCAGTTCCCTGGCCACCACATCCTGCGCTCCAAAAGGCGATTGGCAGGAGGCCCAGACTGTTACTTTTTCACCTTCCCAATGTGCCAAAGCTGCATGAGGTTCAATGGGCGCATGGGCTTTATAACCGTCGTGAAATTCACTTTCAATAATTACATCAGCCTGATTTTCGCCCTCTTCCAGATTCCCTGTACTGTCCACTTCACGAGTTCTTGCCGGAGCATTCACCAGGTAGTTAAAAATAGATTTATCATCCACCTGTTTTTCATCGGCAGTGTATTCAGCTTTTATGGTTGCAAGTGCTCTCTCAGCCACTTCGGGCAGCTCATGAAGAACAGCCACCAGATCTCCATCGCGCACCACCTGGATCCCCTCCAGTTTCTCTGCTTCCGAATAATCCACCGAGATAAGCTTCACATGGTGAGAAGGGGGCCTGAGAACCTTGGCGTAAACCTGACCTGGTATTTTCACATCCGCTGTATACACAGCCTCGCCGCTTACCTTTAAGCGGGCATCGGCATGGAGCCTGGATTGACCCACGTAATTGAACTGGGTATGGTCCTTAACAGCAGGTTTTTCATCCATGGTCCTGTCCATTCGCTCTCCTTTTGTGAGCCAGCCATAAGAAACTTTTTTATCGGGATTGGAAGCATCGAGAACCATCCCATTTTCCACCATAAGGTTCTCTTTTGAGATCTCCAGGTGCTCTGAAGCCATCTCTATCAATACTGCCCTGGCTTCAGCACAGGCATCACGCAGATAGTGGCTGTACTCCCGGGTGGTCAGTGAGCCCCATGTCCCGGCATCATAGGAACAGATACCGGTATCTCCCATCACCATGGTGATTGATTCAATGTCAACATCCAGTTCATCAGCCACCTGCTGCGGAAGGGAGGTGATGGGTCCCTGTCCCATCTCGATTTTCCCCACATGGCAGATAACCTCACCATCTTCCTTAATGGTGAGGAAGGCGTTATAATCTTTGGGGACCGATCTTCGCTGGGCCAGGGGCAGGGCCATTAATTCGGATGGATTATGGGTGCTCATATAGACCACGACTCCCCCACCAAGCAGTTTAAAGAAATCCCTTCTTTTCACTTCAAAAGGATTTTTTGTGGTGGCTAAGTTTCGCCTTTGTTCTTTTTTGTTCCTTTTCATGGCTACAGGGATTTTTTCATTTCAAGACCGGCTGCCTGTATGGCTTCAATAATTCTGATGTGTGCACCACACCTGCAGAGGTTGTCCTCCATTCCAAAGATGATCTCCTCCCTGGTAGGTTCGGGATTGGCCAGCAGAAGTCCCGTTGCATTCATGATCATTCCGGGTGTGCAAAATCCGCATTGCAGGGCATCCTTATCCATAAACGCCTTTTGCACCGGATGAAGCTCTCCATTTGACGACAGCCCCTCGATGGTCACAATTTTCCGGTTGGCCACATCACTTACCTGCAGGGTGCAGGAACGAATGGCTTCGTTGTCAAGGAGGATGGTGCAAGCTCCACATATCCCAATTCCACAACCATATTTAGTGCCGGTAAGGCCAAACTGATCCCTGAGCACCCACAGCAGAGTGAGGGTGGGATCAATGGTTATTTCTGTTTCCTTACCATTCAGGTTAAATTGAATGAGTTTATCCATTGTCGTCTGTTTTAGTTGCATTGTCATAGTCCTCGCGTGTATCAATATCCAGCAGAATACCGGGTTCATTTACCTCTACCTCAAGCACATCTTCCGGAAAAAGATGTCTGAGGGTTCTGAGTCCCTGTTCCAGATCCAGTTTTTCAACTTCCCGACGGTACTTCATATCCACCAGTAGGGGGTGCCCCCGCCTGTGTTCGCAGACGGGGATTACAATTCCATAGAGTTCTTCGTTATAAGCTTCAAGAACCCGATTGGTAACTTCGGCTGGAATGTTTGGCTGATCGCCCAGGTAAATCAATGCGGTTTGGGCCTCATCGGGCAGTGCATTGAATCCGCAGATTACTGAAGAGAGCATTCCCTCTTCATGCAGGGTGTTGTGGCAGAATTTGACAGGTTTGCCTGAAAGTAGTTCTTTGATTTTATGAGGATCGGGCCCCAAAACTACCAGCACATGTTCAACGCTTGAGTCCAATACATGATCGACCACCGTTTCAATGATGGTTTTTTTCCCATAAGGCAACAACATTTTCTGTGTGCCCATACGCCGGGAGGATCCAGCCGCCAGTATGATGGCCCAGCTATCCTTCATGGGCGATGGTTTTGTGGCTCCGGACCTCAACCAGTTGAGCAGCAATGCTGATGGCAATCTCCTCTACGGTCTTGGATCCTATGGCGATCCCAATGGGTGTATGAACGGCGGACCACTGATCCGGAGTGGCCCAATGATTCTCCAGGAATTGTTTTTTCATCTTTGCCACCTTGTGACTGCTCCCAATCATCCCAATATAGGCAGCATTCGAACCCATGCATGGTTTAAGTGCTTCGGCATCGTGCTGATGTCCCCTGGTGACAATCACAATATAAGTATCGGGACCCTTTTCAAGCCCATCCATGGCAGCCCCAACCTCCTCTACCAACAGGTGATGGGCATCAGGAATATTTACGGGGTTTGCATACTCCTCCCTGTCATCCACCGCGGTAACTTCGAACTCGAGCAGTGCACCTAAATGGGCAAGGGCTCTTCCCACATGACCAGCTCCGGCAATCACCAGACTCGGCATGGGCTTCATATGTTCGAGATATGCCATTTCTGTGGGACCATCATCATCAGAATTTAGTGCCACTTCCGTAAATCCATACCTGACAGCCTGTTTGAGATGTCCCGGAATGGCTTCCTTTACAGAAGAATCTAATTCAGGAGCTATGTCTTCATAGGCATCTCCCTCTATCCAGTATCTGCTAATGGACCTGCCGGACTCCAGTTTTTTGTTAACCACCGTAAGCAGGAATCCCCTCTTTCGCTGGTTCAGCGAATTCTCCATGGCACGTCATCGCCTCTATATGTCTTGCCGGATTGGCATCCACCAGCACGTAGGCTTCTCCTCCGCAGATGGCTCCCTCTTCTCCCTGATTGCTATCCAGATTAAAATAGACAAGATCTGAGGATTTGGTGATCAGGATTGGAGCAGCCAAACGCTGAACCTCACCTTCCAGCAAGCCTCCACCCACAGTTCCCGCCAGCAGTCCCTCTTCCCCAAAAAGAGCGGAACTGCCTGGTTTTTGAGGGGTTGATCCGGAGGTTCTCACCACAGTGGCCAGGACACATCTTGATCCCTGATGGATCTGTTCAAGTATCGAAGGATAGATACTTCTCATGCAATAGTTAGTTCTTGTTAGATGATCCTGATTAGGGTCACAATTAGCAGGCAGCAAATCACCACTGCAGGCGACCACACCCTTGCCATAAATGTGGCAGAAGAGATGCTTTGATTCTGAAGGGTCGACTGGGTGTACCAGCCAGCTGCCTTAAATCCCAGGGGGACTGTAATCATAGAGATAACTATGGCTACCGGGGCAGTGTAGATCGCCAGCGGAATATTTGTGGCAGCATAGAGGCACGCAGGGGTACCCGATGCGAATTTCACCAGTGGGAAGAGCGCAGTGGCTACAACAGCTGCTCCCGCTCCCACCATAACTCTGTGTTTCAATAAGGAAGCGAATCCTTTTCGGAAGAGGGTGGAAAAAAGCATAAATCCAAGCATCAGGGTGAAAAATGCAAAAACGGGATTCAGTATGGAGCCATGGTTCCAGGCCACCGGCAACAGCAGTGCATCCAGAAACTTAAATAACACCGCTATTCCCACAATGATCAGAATGGGAAGATATTTACGGCTTATGCTCCAGACAAAAGAGAGCCAGAAAAAGGCAATCCCCGTAAGAATGGCGCCCGTATAGAGGCTTGCACATTTCTGAAGGCCCATTCCAAAAGCAAATTCGGTCAGGCCCCATACAGAACCAATGGCCACCACAAGGCCCAGGTTGTTTCTAATAGCATGATTCTTCATATGGATAGTAGTTAATTGGTATATAAATATAAGATTTTATCTGACTCCCACCATGCCATTTTGTGGAGATCCAGATTAACAAAATGGCCGGCAGGTTGTTATTTTTCAAAGGAGGAAAAATTATGGATTATCATAGAAGTGCGGTTATTAATGTGAAACCCCTTGGTTTCCCATGGGAGACTGAAGATCCGTTTCTTTTTTGTGTGTATCATGCCGATGCTTATCCTGAAGGGAACGAAAAGTTTGGTCCCAATGCCTCGCTGATAGGCAGGCAACTTGGGAACGATTTTGTATTAAAAGACGGATGGAGGATGTACCATGGAAAAAAAGTTCCAGGCTTTCCGGTTCATCCCCATAGAGGATTCGAGACTGTAACGGTGGTTCGCAAAGGCCTGGTGGACCATTCAGATTCACTGGGTGGAGCCGGCCGTTATGGAAACGGCGATGTGCAATGGATGACTGCCGGAGAAGGAATCCAGCATGCAGAGATGTTTCCATTGCTCAAGCAGGATGCTCCTAACCCTTTGGAGCTATTCCAGATTTGGCTTAACCTTCCCCGGGCCAGTAAAATGGTGGACCCACATTATGCCATGTTATGGAATGAAGAGATCCCTGAATACATGGAAAAAGATAAAAACGGGAAGGTGACAAGGGTTGAAATTGTGGCCGGATCCATAGGCGATTTCAAAGCACCCAAACCGGCCCCGCAATCCTGGGCTGCCGATCCGGAAAATGAGTTGGCCATATGGTATTTCCAGATGGAGGCTTTTGCGAACTGGGATTTACCAATGGCTTCTGCCGGGATTAACCGAACCCTCTATTTTTTCGAGGGGGATCAGGTTAATATCAATCAAATGCAGGTGCAGGCCGGGAAGGCCATCCTCCTGGACCCTCACCAGGATGTGCATATTGAAAACGGCAAAAGTGAGGGAAGGTTCCTCCTGTTGCAGGGTCGACCCATTAAGGAACCAGTGGTCAATTATGGCCCATTTGTAATGAATACCAGGGAGGAGATTCAACAGACCTACCAGGAATACCAGGAGACCCAGTTTGGGGGCTGGCCCTGGCCCGAAGCCGAACAGGTGCACCCACCTGAAAAAGGCAGGTTTGCCCTGCATACAGATGGAAAGGAAGAATTTCCACCCAAGCTTCTGTAAGTTGTTACTTTGTCCTGCGACTAAATTGTGCGACTTCACCATGCTTTCTTAGACTTGCTGGAATACAGTTATATAAAACTGTGCAATGGCAAATATGAGATATATACCGGGGCAATTGCTGCTCTTAGTGAGCGTTCTGATTTCAGGAGTATTTACAAGCTATTCGCAGACCTGCTGCTCGGGAGGTGTGCCCTTATCAGGTAATATCGGATTTGAGGGGGCTGGCAAGGGAACTCTTCAGATGGAAGTTAGCTATGATCTGAATTACCTGGCCACATTAAAGACGGGTTCTCAAATATATGAGGACGGAACAAGGCAAAGAACCACCCAATCTCTCTTAATTAAGTCTGGTTACAGCATCACCAACTGGCTTGCTGTCGATGCGCTCTTTTCTTATGTGTTTCAGGAACGGAAGATCACTTTTAATGAGGAGATCAACCAGGTCCGAACCAGTGGAGTTGGAGATGCAGTATTGATGGCCAAGTTTATTCTTTTAAGCATGGCAAAGACAGGTTCTGAGCTGCAGCTGGGGCTTGGTCCAAAGCTACCCCTTGGACGTTCCGATCTCACCAATAAACAGGGCATCACTTTAAATGCAGATTTACAACCAGGGAGTGGTTCCTGGGATGCAATTACCTGGGCTTATTATGCAAGACAATTTGTACAACGGCCCACCATGGTTGCCTCCCTGAGAATTGTAGGAAGGTTTAATGGGATGAATAGGGATTACCTGGGTTCGCAGACTTACAAATTTGGGAATTCAGTTCAATTTTATACAGGGATAGGTGATCAGCTGGTTTGGGGGAAGCAGGTTTTTTCACCCTCCTTATCCCTGCGATACAGATATGCAGGCTTCGATCAGATCAGCGGCCACCCACTCGACAATACGGGAGGACAATGGGTGAATATTTTGCCAGCCCTGAGCTGGCATTTGAGCCCGCGCTCCATATTACATATTATTCCCGAAATTCCCTTAATCAGCCATGTGGGAGGAACTCAACTTACCCCCACTTTCAGGTTACAAATCGGATTCTATCACTCTTTTGGTAAACCAGGCAAATTCAAATCAAAAATTTTCAAAAATGAAACATAATCTATTTATAGCAACATTATGCGCAAGCATGCTTCTTCTGGGATGTGAGGAGGAGGCATTTAATAGCGGAACCGGATCCTCTTCGGGATCAAATGGTCAGGAGGGTTGGGCCATTCCGCAGAATGAAGTGTTTGATGGCGGACCGGGAAAAGATGGAATCCCGGCATTGGCTGACCCTGAGTTTATCGCGGCCGGTGAGGCTGACTATTTAAGTGACGAAGACCTGGTCATTGGCTTTGTGGTGGGCAATGAGGCCCGCGCTTATCCACACGACATCCTTGACTGGCATGAGATTATAAACGACCAGATAGCGGGTGTGAATATTTCCATTACTTATTGCCCACTTACCGGAACGGGAATAGGCTGGAACCGCGAGATTGATGGCGAGGTCACCTCCTTTGGGGTCTCTGGATTACTCTATAACTCCAACCTGATTCCTTACGATCGAAGCACAAACAGCAACTGGTCTCAGATGAGGCTGGATTGTGTAAATGGTGCACTCAAAGGAAGAGAGGTGGAGACATTTCCTCTGGTGGAGACCACATGGAAAACCTGGAAAGAGATGTATCCTTCCACAGTGGTGGTTTCAACCCATACGGGTCACAACCGCAGTTATGGAAGATATCCCTATGGCGGTTACCGTACCGAGCATGACCTCCTGATTTTTCCCGTGGCCAATAAGGACGATCGACTCCCCGGTAAGGAGAGGGTGCATGGGATTCCGTTCCAGGGTAGCCTTCCGCATTTATACCTTCGAGGAATTTGGGAATGGCATCACTGTAATAAACGACAACCTGCAGGGAAAAAATGTGGTTGTGGTGGGAAGTAAAAAAGACAATTTTTTGGTTTCATTTCTGAATGATCCGGGGGATGGTACCACCCTTTCTTTCAGTCCGGTGGATGATGCCTATCCCATTGTGATGACCGATGAAGAAGGAAACAAGTGGGATGTTTTCGGAAGGGCCCTGGATGGCCCACGAACCGGCTCACAGCTGGGCACCATCTCCTCCTTTATGGGATACTGGTTTTCATTTGCAGCCTTCTATCCTGGCCTCTCCATTTACGGGGATTCGTAGCTTTCAAACAGAAGCCAGGTATCGGGATCGAGCTTTAATTCCTTAGGCTTAAAAGAGGGTTTAAGGGTGAAAGTATGGGAGCGTTGGTTTATAGACAATGTTTCTGAGAAAGACTCACCCTGGTCATTCACCAATTCAATATCAAGGGGGAAGCTGAAGAGATGCTGATCCTGGTGCTGGGTGAGGGTTAAAATAGTCTTTCTGCCCCTTTTTTTCCATTCGGCTGAAAGAACCGGGTGGCCTGACTGATAAAACCATTGCTGGAAGAACTCTTCAAAGTTCTTGCCTGAGCGTAATTCAACTACTTCCTGGAAATCAACCGTCAGTGCATTGCCAAATTCGAATTTCTTATAAAAATCCTGAACGCATTGCTGGAACAGTTTATCGCCCAGCTCCCGCCGCAGCATATGCAAAACCCATCCCCCCTTTTCATAGCTGTTTTTATTCAACAGGCGAATGGATACGGGCAGGGTGGTATCGATAATAGGAGCCAATCTTCTGCTGGCGAACCTGAGTACCTGTCGCCTCTCATCCTGCATAGACGCAACAAAAGTTTCCCGCCCATGTGTATACTCAAGATAGAGATCGGTGAGGTAGGTGGCAAAGCCTTCACTGATCCAGATGTGGTGCCAGTCCAGCTCAGAAACCGCATCCCCAAACCACTGGTGGGCAATTTCGTGGGCGAAAAGGGTTTCGTGATTTTGCTGACCCGTTACGCTACCTTCCCGATAAAAGATACAGCTGGCATTTTCCATGCCTCCATACACTGTTTTTGATTGCACGTTAGCCAGTTTGGAATAGGGATAGGGGGCGATATAAGATTCAAAAAAATCGAGTGGACGGGTGGCAATGCTGTAATCGTAAAATCCGGCTTCACGATTCTGGGGATATACCCAGGTGGAGACAGGAATTCCAGAGCTGCTGGTTAGGTTCTCTACTGCAAAGGGACTTACACCAATGACCATAAGCTTTGTGGGAAGAGGCACCTCTGTTTTCCAATGGGTGGAGCTCCATCCATCTTCTTTGGTTTCATAGATCCGGGTTCCATTTGAGACCACCCGGTAATGATCTGGTGCATTCACAAAAAATTCCACTGTGGCTTTGTCCGATGGATGATCCACCACGGGCAACCAGTGATGAGCCCTGTTGGGCCAGTTGTCCCCGAAGAAAGTGCGGTCCCCAAACTTGTTCTCGGAAATGATCAGGCCATCGGTGGGTACTCCATGGTAGCGGATCAGGTAATTTCTGGTTTCACCCGACTGCCCCTGTGGTGCCAAAATATCAATCTGATCATCGCGATGGTCATATTTCACCCGTTCCCCTTTTTCACTGATTTTATCGATAGTCATTCCAAACCCTTCAGGGTTTAGATTTACCAGATCGAGCGAGAAGTGATTCAACTCTTTCTTAAAGAGAATTTGCAGATGGGCCACCCCCCTGATCACATCTGAAGAATCGCTCAGATCGATTTCAAAGCTATAATGCAAAACATCAATGGATTCAAACCGGGCCTGATGATCCTGTGCAAAAAACGGCTTAGCTACTGCCACTAAAAGAGTTAGCAGGATAACTTTGCAGTTTGAGATGGGGAGGCCTTTCATTATGCAATATGGATAAGGTTTCGCAATTTATTATTTTTATGATATCAACACAGCATTTTTTTGAATAAGTCACGCAGATCGATTTCAAACTGAATCATTCAGCAATAACTTGCTGCTTATTTCAGGGGAAAGTGGTAAATTGTTGTAGATGTGGCCCCTTACAGACTACCCATTTGAATCACATTATCTGCATGTTTCCGGATACAGGCTTCACTATCTTGATGAGGGAAACACAAACAATCCCGCCCTTCTGTTCTTGCATGGAGTTCCCACCTGGTCCTATACCTTCAGGCATATTATTCCAGACTGTGTTAAAGCAGGATACCGGGTCCTGGCGCTTGATCTTCCTGGATTTGGTCTTTCAGAGAAGCACATTTCCAGGGAGCTTTATACCATGGATTTTCTGGTAAATGTGGTGGGTGAATTTGTCAGGCAGATGGAGCTTTCAAGGGCTGTGTTATTTGCACACGATTGGGGTGGGGTCATTGGTCTGCAGCTGGCTTCCTCTTTCGAATTTCCTTTTTCGGGTCTTATTTTGTGCAATAGCCTGTTGCCTGTTGAGGGTATGAAAATCCCATTCCTGTTCAGGCTTTGGAGATTCTTTGCCAGGTATTCGCCGGTTTTACCTGTGGCTATGGTGGTCAGCCTGGCAAGTGACAAAAGATTAACCCGACTTCAGAAACGTGGATATAATTTTCCTTTCAACTCCGGGAAGGATAAAAAGGCAATCAGGTGGATGCCCCGTATGCTTCCGTTTAAGAGAGGTCAGACTGGTTTTTCTAAGATTGAGAAAGCATGGGAGGAGCTGGCTGGATTTGAGAATCCGGTTCTAACACTTTTTAGTGACAGAGATCCCATCACCAGAGGAGGGGAAAAGATTATTCAGCAAAGAATTCCGGGTGCACGGGATCAGAATCACAGGATCATACGGGGCAGACATTTTGTTCAGGAGGACGCTCCACACGAAATCGCCAATCACATCATTAACTTCATGAGGTCGATTCCATGAGACACGGAAGCTGCATAGAAAGCCTGGGAGTCTATTTACCCGAGCGAATTTTGTCCACTGAAGATCTGGAGGACCAACTGAAGCTTTCCAAACCCCTGAGGCTTGAAATCCTGACCGGTATTTCTGAAAGAAGGGAGTGTAATTCCGAAGAGGATTCACTCGTGTTGGCTGAAAAGGCGGCCCTTGATTGCCTCTCATTTTCAAAATACCAGTCCCGTGATGTGGAGATGATTATCTATAGTGCCATCACCCGATATGTGGGAGGGCTTAAGCACCTTTATGAACCTTCTGTGTCTCTTTTGCTCAAGGAAAAGCTGGGATGTGAAAAGGCCATATGTTTTGATATAAGCAATGCATGTGCAGGTATGCTTACCGCATTTCATGTGGCCTCCGACTTTATTGAGCGGGGAGTGGTGGAAAATTGCCTGGTTGTGAGTGGCGAGTATATAAGCAGTTTGACTCACAATGCCATTGAGCACATTCATACTCCTGATAGTCCGCAAATTGCATCCCTAACCCTGGGAGATGCAGGTGGGGCTGCCATACTTACCAGATCCTTGCCGGCTGAGGGTATCACCTCTTCCAGGTTTGTTACACTGGCAGATTATTCAGAACTCTGTATGGCCTATCTGAGCCCCACTCATCCCGGAGGTATTATGGAAACCAGCATGAGGGAGATTCACGAAGCCTCCATACATCACGCTCCGAAAGTGGTAGAGGAGGCGCTCTCTGAAGCAGGACTGAGTCTGGACCAAATCGACTTTCTGATTCCTCACCAGACCTCAAAGCTTGCCATCAGGGCCGGGAAAGATTGTTTCACCCAATATTTTGGAAAGATGGCATCTCATGTGGTGGTCAACCTGTCAAAACTGGGCAATACGGCCTCCACTTCACACACGCTGGCTCTCTATCAGCTTCTGAAAGAGGGAAGAATTAAAAGAGGAGACCGGATCATGTTGCTTAGTTTTGCATCTGGACTGGTGATTGGTGCCATGATTTTTGTTATTCACGAATTGGCAGACAGGTATGGGAGCAATCATTAAAGCCTGTTTTTTGTCCGCGGAAAACACGGGATCCTCCTATCCGGGATCGGGTGCCTCAGCCGTCAAAGGATGCCTGGAACAGGCACAAGCAGGTATGAAAGAATTGGGTTTGCTTATTAACACTGGAGTGTACCGGGACCGTCACATCCATGAACCAGCCATCGCATCATTGATTCAGGGAGATTTAATGAAGTCTTTCGGCGCCGAACTTGCAGAAACATTCTCATTTGATCTGCATAGCGGGGGAGGTGGCGTTGTGATGGCTTTAAGCATTTTGAATGGCTTTGTGGAATCGGGAAAGACAGATTTTGGGGCGGTGGTTGCTGGTGATTCGGAGCCTTTTGACGGAGCAGCCGGAGCACTGGTGGTTAGCAAGGGTGCATTCAGAGGAAGGATTCCAGAAATTTTCTCAGGATACATATACCCAATACTCCTCAGAGTACATGAGTTATTCCAACTATTCAGGTAATGCATTGCAACTAATTAATAAACAGGGCCCTGGGTATTTGGATCACTGCCTGCTATGCGTGAAGAAATCTATGGACAGATTTCTCTCGGAATCGGCACTGGCTGCAGAAGAGATAGATCTGATTTTACCTACCCAGAGTCCTGCTGGTTTTGCATCTGCCCTGGCAGATCTCTATGGCCACACCAGGGTAGTGGTATTAAATGGGGAGCATAATTGTTATTCAGCCGGGTTGATTTTGGCCTTGGGGCAGGCTCAATCGACCGGCTTATTCAGGAAATCCGGTAAGGTTCTTTTTATCAATGTGGGTCCTGGCATAATGGTTGACCTGGCCCTTTATCTTAATCCATCTTAGAATGGAGCAAGCGAGACAGAGAAATATAACAGATCATCTGTATAGAGTGGCAGATGCGCATCCTGATAAGGCTGCATTTCTACACCCGAAAAGATTGAGTTTCGGAGAATTGATCCTTGAAATTGACAGGTACGCAGAAGGATTCAGAGCAAATGGGATTGGTCATGGAACAAGAACCATCGTACTTATTACTCCAGGAGTAGATCTCTTTGCGGTTACTTTCGCTCTGTTCAGAGTAGGAGCCATACCTGTGATGATTGACCCGGGCATGGGCTTGAGCAGGATGGTTAATGCCCTGGCCAGCGTGGAGGCTGAAGCAATGGTTGGCATTCCACGAGCTTTTTTATTGCGAATTCTTTTCCCTAAAAAACTTGGGACAATTCAATATGGTTTCAGCACTGGATTCTGCTGCATCAAAAAAGGAATTAGCCTGAGGAAAATGAGTTACGTAGATCACCGGTCAGAGGCTTTTCATTTAGATGCTGGAAGAGAGGCAGCCATTTTCTTTACCAGTGGGAGTACGGGCCCTCCGAAGGGGGTTGTATACAGCGTCAGAATGCTGGAGGCCCAGATCGAGACCCTGAAGAAAAGTTTTGGATACGGTCCGGGTGAAATAGATCTCTGTACTTTTCCGCTGGTGGGACTTTTACTTATCTGTATGGGCATCTCTATTGTAATTGCCGATATGGATATGGGGCATCCCTCCAGACTGAAGCCAGAAAAGATCATTGCCAACATCTCAGATTTTAGATGCACACATATGTTTGCATCGCCCATGGTACTAAAACGCCTTTCAGAATATGGATTGGAGAACAACATCAAACTTGATTCTCTAAACCGTGTAATGACGGCAGGAGCTCCGGTGCTCCCATCGATTTTAAGGGATTTCAGGGAGTTGCTAAATGAGGAGGCTGAAATTCATACCCCCTATGGGGCCACAGAAGCTCTGCCAGTGGCCAACATCGTTCACAAAGAATTGCTGGAGCTTTATCGGGATACGAATGTTTATCTGAGTGGCATTTGCGTGGGATATCCGGTAGAGGGTATCGATATTCGGATCATATCTATTTCAGACGGACCTATATCCTCTTTCAAAAAAACAAAAATCCTGAATCGGAATGAAGTGGGTGAAATTACCCTGTGCGGATCTGTTGTTTCGGATTCCTATTTTATGAACCCTGAAGCCAATGAGCTGGCCAAGATAATTGATGGAGATTCAAAAGTGTGGCACAGAACCGGGGATCTGGGAAGAATAGATCAGGAAGGACGATTGTGGTTTTATGGGAGGAAGTCACACAGGGTGGTTTCAGGAGGGAAGATTTATTATACCATTCCGGTGGAGGCCGTATTTAACCAGCACCCCGATGTAGTCCGGGCAGCCCTTGTGGGTGTAAAAAAGGACAAAGTGACGGACAAAATTCCAGTTATATGTATCGAACGGGTGAAAAATAAAAAAAGGAAGATATATTTGTATAAGGAGTTAAGGTCAATGGCATCTGAGAATAGCATGACTGGATCCATCCAGCATTTTATATTTCACCACAGATTTCCGGTTGATCCACGCCACAACGCTAAAATTTTCAGAGAGAAGCTTAGTGAATGGGCAAATCTTAAGTTGAAGTTATGAATGTACTCGTTACCGGGGGTGGTGGTTTTATGGGAATGGCTCTGATCAAGCGATTGATTAAAGAGGGTCATAAAGTGACCAGCTTTTCCAGGCGAGAGTATCCCCTGCACTGGGCCCTGGGCATTGCAAGCATACAGGCTGATATTACTGATTATGATGCAGTTGAGAAAGCCTGCGAAAATCGGGATGTGGTATTTCATATTGCAGCTAAGGTGGGGATCTGGGGAGAATATGACAGCTACTATTCGACCAATGTAACCGGCACACGCAATGTAATTGAGGCCTGCAGGAAGCAGGGTGTGGGACGGGTTGTATTTACCAGTTCCTCCAGTGTGGTTTTTGATGGTTCTGACCTGGATGGAATCGACGAGTCTTACCCCTATCCATCAAAGTACCTGTCACACTACTCGGCTACCAAAGCCATGGCCGAGCAGTTGATCATAGAGTCAAATTCTGTCTCATTAAAAACCATTTCATTGAGGCCCCACCTTGTTTGGGGACCCTATGATGCCCATTTGATTCCGGGAATACTTAAACGTGCCAGCTCTGGCAAACTAAGAAGGATAGGAGATCAGGAGCATTTTATAGATACCACCTACATTGATAATATGGTTGATGCATTGATGCTGGCTGCCGAATCCTTACAGACAGAACCGGAGGCGGCTGGAAGAAACTTTTTTATCACCAACGGAGAACCGGCCAGGGTATGGGATTTTGTAAATTCCATCATTCAGATCGCTGGTCATGAACCTGTTCAAAAGAAGATTCCGGAAAGGGTGGCCATGTTGGCCGCAGGTACCTCAGAATTTTTTCATAAGACTTTCAGGGTTAAATCGGAACCCTTTATGACCCGCTTTGCCATCAGGGAGATTTGTACAAACCATTGGTTTGATATATCAAGCGCACGGGATATTTTAGGATACAATCCTGAGGTTAGTTATGCCGAAGGTTTTAAAAACCTGAAAGAGTATCTTAAAATCGGAAGACGATAAGAACCCAGAGAACTTATGAGTACAAAAAAACATTCCGATCATCCTCACTTAACAGGTGAGCATAAGTTTGGGGACAGGGGCCAGCTGGTCCTGCTGTTTTTATTTCTGGGCATATGGGTAAGCGATTCATTCGTATTTCAATACTCCACTTTCCTGAGGGATCTGGTACCTGATTATGCCAGAGTTGTATCTGCGGCACTTGTTCTTATGGCCGGTTGGTATCTTGCCCGGGGAGGTATGAAGGCAGTCTTCGGAACCCGGAGACCAGAACCCACTGTAATTGATTCGGGGGTATTCAAGGTGGTAAGACATCCTATCTATACAGGTGCCATTCTTTTTTATCTGGGAGCCAGCCTGATCACCTTATCCCTTGCATCTGCCTTTTTCCTGTTTCCGATTATTGGATTTTATATTTGGATTGCCAGGTATGAGGAAAGAATTCTGGCAGAGCAGTTTGGACAGGATTATATAAACTATAAAAAGAAGACCGGCATGCTCATTCCCAAACTCCGCACCCTACCACTAACCACTAACCACTAACCTACTAACTTACTACCCACTACCTACTAACTTACTACCCACTACCCACTACCCACTAACCACTAACGTACTAACTTACTACCCACTACCTACTAACTTACTACCCACTACCCACTACCCACTAACCCTACTAACTTACTACCCACTACCTACTAACTTACTACCCACTACCTACTAACCTACTACCCCTTTACCCTTCTACCCTTTTAAGAATTAGACTTGCGACGCAAGTTTAATTCTTAAAAGCATACTTAATCAGGTTTCCTATGGAGGGTTTTTGTCCCTGGATGAGTATGGCTGTTCTGAATACCCGTGCTCCTATCCAAACTGTGAAAATGGTGAAAAGGATTACTCCAATCAAACCTACAATGGGTTGCCAGATTGGGACCGTAACCGGAGTAGCCAGTCGGATCATCATCATGGTGGGCGTGAAGGGAGGAATCAGGGACATGGTTGTGGCCAGGGGACCACCTGGATCCTGAATGACGGGCATCATAATAAACAGGGGAAGAATAACAGGAATGATCCCTGGGAATGTGAGTGACTGTGCATCCTTGCTGTCATTGGCTGTGGCACCCAGGGAGGCCATTCCTGATCCCACCATGACGATGAAAAGCACCGTGTAAACAAAGAACCAGGGAAGTACTTCATAAGGGATCAGCGACTCGTGGCCCATGTACTTCAGGGTGAAGACTGCAGCACTGACATAGATCGCGGCTGTGGTCAGGGAGACTCCGATGCCCCCCAGAACTTTGCCCATCATAAACTGAAAGGGAGTAATGGAACCCAGAAGCACTTCAGCTATCTTTTCTGACTTCTCTTCCATCACCGAGGTAAGCAGGGGGACCGCACTCATCATTACAAGCATAAACATGAGGAGGGTAATCACATAGGGAACCAGAAATGATTGAAGCTCATTGCTCTCCTTCGCCTCCTGTTGCTCCCCGGTTTTTTTGTCCACCGTCACCAGGCCCATACCATCCACTTCAAGCCAGTTAAACAGGTCGGCTGTTTGTTCAGCTTCCAGGTTCAGCTCAGATACTCGCATCACCCGAAGCTGGTCATTGATAATGTTTCTGAACCAGTAGCGCATGTCATCACCAAAAGCATGTTCAGAATAGTAACGTAAGTAAGATTCTGAGCCTTCAGTGGGATGAAGAATATCGGGACCAATTTCTATAAAAGCATGCAATTCTGTGCTTTTCACCCGGTCGGAAAGCTCTCTTTGTTGTGCCTTAACATCGTTACTGGGTGCAACAAACTCCACTTTGAAGGCGGAGTTTACCTGTTCACCTGTTTCAGGATCGAGGATCTCATTTTGATTCCTTCTTTCAAGGGCGGCACGAATGGGTTCGGCCATCAAGCCTGAGTGGTCCACAACCACAAAATTTTTATCTTCCGTATCCTGCTTGTTCTCCATGATAATTACCGCAATAAACCCCCCTCCCATCATAAGGGGTACAAGAAGCAGGCTGATAATAAAGCTTTTTGTGCGAACAGCAGCGCGGTACTCGCGTTTGAAAAGGGTAAATATCTTATTCATGATGGGCCTCCTTTTTTTCGGGTGAAGCAATCCGGATAAATATATCGTTTAATGAGGGTTTGGCTATCTCAAACCTGGAGATGCGGGTTTTCTTTAACAATTCAATGAGAATTTCTTGAGGATCCGCTCCTGAAGAGACACGGACCTCCTGAAGCTTTCCAAAATCATTCACCTTTTCAATGCCCGCTATACCCTTCAGGGCGCTGACCCCCACTTCAGATTGTATCTGTATGGTGTCATTTCCATATTGCTCCTGAATGTGAGTCAGCGTTCCATCTAATACCTTCTTTCCCTGGTATATCATGAAAATGTAGTCGCACATTTTCTCGGCCATGGACATATCGTGCGTACTGAAAATGATGGTGGCTCCTTTTTGCTGTAGTTCCAGAATCACATCTTTCAGAAGATCAGCATTGACCGGATCGAGCCCGCTGAATGGTTCATCCAGAATTATAAGCTCTGGTTGGTGAAGGATGGTGGCAATAAACTGCAGCTTCTGCTTCATCCCCTTACTGAGGGTCTCTACCTTTTTGTCCTTATATTCTTTGAGATCGAGTCGGTCAAGCCAGTAATCAATCCATTTTTTAAGGTCCTTGCCTTCATTCAGTTCGCCATGAAACTGGAGGAGTTCCCCCAATTTCATCTTTTTATACAATCCCCGGTCTTCAGGAAGGTATCCCACATTGCGAAGACGCTTGGAGTCGTGCTCCTGACCCTTGATCATCAGTTTTCCTGTGTCAGGATACATGATCTTCATGATCATGCGAATTGTGGTGGTTTTACCCGATCCATTGGGACCAATAAATCCATAGATACTTCCCTTTGGAACTTTCAGAGAGAGATTATCTACAGCTACTACCGATCCGTAGGTTTTGGTTACACCCGATAGTTCAATGATATTCATCATGGAAAATAACTTTTGAGGAGATCCAAGTTATATATTTCAGTTGAATATCAAAGTGACTTTACACAGCTTTTTTGCTTACTCCTCCAGGGTGGACAGATCTCCATCTTCCTGACCCAAAACCCTGGACTTAAGCACCCTTCTCATAATTTTGCCACTTCGGGTTTTTGGAAGTGCCTCAGCGAAAACCACAAAAGCTGGTCGTGCAATGGGTCCAATTTCGTTATCTACATGCTTTTTTAACTCTTCGGCCAGCGCATCTGATGGGGTGATCCCATCTCGCAGAATCACAGTGGCATGTATGATATTTCCTTTTAAATTATCGGGCAGGCCAATGGCTGCTGCTTCGGTTACTGATGCATGGCTCACCAGTGCGCTTTCGATTTCTGCTGAACCTAAACGATAGCCACTTACCTTCAATACATCGTCGTTGCGACCGATGATCCAAACGTATCCATCTTCATCCATCTTGGCAGAATCACCCGTAAGGTACCAGCCCTGTTTTTCGTAAAGCTTCCAATATTTCTCAATAAACCGGTCCGGATCTCCCAGAATGGTGCGGGCCATACCCGGCCAGGGATTTTTAATGACCAGGTTTCCTTCTGTACCATGTTCGGCGGCTTTCCCCTTTTCATCCACTACCGCTATTTCATTCCCGAAGAAAGGTTTTGTAGCAGAGCCAGGTTTCAGGGGTGTAATGGGTAAGGGTGTGATCATAAATCCCCCGGTTTCGGTTTGCCACCAGGTATCCATAATGGGGCACTTGCTCTTCCCGATCACTTCATAATACCATTTCCATGCTTCTGGATTGATGGGTTCGCCTACAGATCCCAGGAGTCGGAGTGTGCTGAGATCATGCTTATCTGCCCAGGAAGCTCCGTAGCGCATCAATCCCCTGATGGCTGTGGGAGAGGTATAAAAAATATTCACTCCATACTTTTCGATCATCTGCCACCATCGGTTTGGATAGGGATGGTTTGGAGCCCCTTCATAGAGTAGGATGGTGGTTCCGTTGATCAATGGTCCGTATACAATATAAGAGTGCCCTGTGATCCAACCCGGGTCTGCGGCACACCACCACCGGTCGTCGGGTTGAATATCAAAAACATATTTAAAGGTGCTTGCTGCATACACTGAATATCCGCCATGGGTATGTATCAGCCCTTTGGGTTTGCCTGTTGTGCCACTGGTATACAGAATGAAAAGGGGATCTTCTGCATCGGTCTGTTCCGTTTCGCATTTGAAGGATGCAATGGGCATTCCCATGAGGTCGTGGTACCAGAAATCGCGGTCATTCTCCATATAACACTCCTCACCGGTGCGCTTTACGGTAATACATACATCAATGGTAGGCGAACGGCGCATGGCCTCATCGGCAATGCTTTTTAACTGGGTCGCTTTTCCCCTGCGAAATCCACCATCGGCAGTGATCAGGATGCTGCTATGCGCATCTGCGATTCTTTCAGCAAGGGCTTCCACACTGAATCCTCCGTACACAACACTGTGAGCAGCACCTATCTTGGCACATGAAAGCATGGCAATGATGATTTCAGGAATCTGGGGCATATAAATGGTGACGATATCCCCTTTTTTTGCTCCCATGGCTTTAAGCACATTTGCAAATTTGGAGACTTCCCGGTTAAGCGCAAAGTAAGAAAAAGTCTTTACGTCCCCGGGTTCGCCTTCCCAGATCAGTGCCAGTTTGTTTTTGGTCTCCGAATCCAGATGGCGATCAATGGCATTGGCCACCACGTTGGTCTTTCCTCCTGTGAACCACTTGTAGAAGGGTTTGTTTGAATCATCAAGAACCTTATCCCATTTTTTATACCAGAATAGCTCCTGGGCCTCTCTGGCCCAGAACTCTTCCCGTTTAGTGATCGATTCCACATAGAGGTTATCGTAATTTTTAATGCGTGCGCGTTCAACCACAGATTTATCCGGATGAAACACTAAGTCTTTTGATTTTAAGTCTGATGCCTGGCTCATGAAAGTTTAATTAGATCAAGTAAAAATAACATTCTCCCAATTGAAATACAAATCGCTAGCTAAAAGCTGTCTGATTATCACTTTTTTGGACTGCTTTTCTTGAATCCATCCATCTGCAAATCCTGGTCGAGGTTGGGATTGTACTCTTCGTTATCGGTATAGATCACATTTCCCAGATCATCCACCCATCGGTGATCCCACTGGTTGGATCCTCTCTCCACTTGCTGGGTATAGGGATTTACATAATCCTCTTGGTCGGTTAGGTTTAAATATGCCTGCTCATTAATCTCGGTATTGGTTCTGGCATGTTCTTTTTGAATCTCTTGATCAAGACGGGCCACATCTTCCATTGTCTTTATCATGGTGCTTCCTCGATTCATCTGACCTATTAATTCATTATGGACCCATTGAAGATTCAGGACCACAGACTGACCGATTTCGTGAAACAGGGACTCCCATTGATCAAAGGACTCAAGCGGTGCCCGGGCCACCACAGTGCTCCTGTTTTTCCACATGCCTGCCGTATACGGTCCCATGTCCTGAATAATACAAAATGCCACTTCTTTATACCTGATGCCCTCTTCGATGTAGGTAAAATCAGCTACTGCTGCAGAATATTTGCTACCCAATTCTTTTATCATATCGGTTTCGTAGCAAAGCTTTTCAATCTCGGGTAATTCTCGTGAATCGGCTGTCGATGCCTGGAGATTGGGGTGGAGGTAGGGAAAAACATGATTTTTTAGAAAGGCCGAAGCATCCATCTTATACAGAACTGGCATTCCATTATAATTGCTTCCTGGTGGAAACATGGAAGCAGCAAGACTACCCCGGGTATCATCGAAGTAAATATCTGGTAGCCAGTGAATTTTTACTGTACCAAGCTCATCTTTCTTGAGTGCAAAATCTATTTTAGATTCAATGCAATTGGCTGGTCCTCCCATGGCTATGGGATCCCACAATACGACCCCTCCCTCGGCGATCCAGCCTTGAGGTTTAAGAATGGTAAATGCTTTTTGAACCGGTTCATAGATCTTCTCAAGAATGATTTTATCAGTGGGCTGCGATTGAAGATGAAAAGTCATCAGAAGCCCGGCCAAAACGAGTAATCCAATAATTTTTTTCATGAACAGAAGTTACAAAAAAATGAATTACCGGTCCAGTGCCACCACAGGCCATCTTCTTGCTCTGGCGATCCTCAGTAATCTTTTGTCAGGGGCCACAGCCACCGGATTTCCAACCGCTGCCATCACATGAAAATCGGTATGGGAGTCTCCATAATAATAAGCATCGGCCGGCTCATATTGATGTTTTTTGCAAAAAGCGTCCATCTGTACCTTTTTCTCTTTTGCATAAACCAGTTTTCCATGGGTACGACCAGTAAGTTTTCCCTGTTCAGTTTCCAGTTGTGTACTGATCACTTCTTCCAGCTGGAGGTGCTTTGAAACGGGTTCACAAATCAGGGAGGAGGCGGAGGAAAGAAGGATCAAAGCCCCACCTTTTTTGCGATGGGATTCCATGGATTCCAGGATCTCGGGTCGAATGGTATCTGCCAATACATTATCAAAAATATCCTGACACAATTGCTTCAACAAATCTTCTTCCATCCCTTTTAACCAGGAGAGCATCCTGTTGATCATTTTTGTGGGATTGCCCAGGTCAAGTTTATAGAGGATGGAGAGAAATAACGCGTGCCTGAATTGTTTGGGGCTCATTATTCCCCTGCTCCGTGCCTCCTCCACAAGAGCCGTTGCACTGTTCCCCTTCAGGATCGTTCGATCCAGGTCATAGAAAGCTAAATATTTGAATTTCTTTGAAATCCCCATAATCTATCTACCCCCCATTAAAAAAATGAGCACCTTTAGGATTGTAAATGATGTTCAATGCAGCAGTTAACACTCCCACCTTAAAAAAAGTATTAAAATAAAGTTCTCCATCTACATGGTAGGGCACTTTTTTCCCAAAATCAATGTTCAGTGTATCCACCTGGTAATAATCAACTTTTTCATCCCCAATGTGCGTCCCCTTTGGAACCATGGTCAGAATTTTCACTCGTTGGAGAAGGTTCAGCTTTTCAATCATGCATACATCCAGCAATCCATCATCTGCTATGGCTTCTGGTGTGAGGAAAAAACTACCTGCAAAACGACGGCCAATGGATATGGTATTGATAAAACAATCGGTCTCCCTGGTTTTACCCCTGGATTCAATTTTCACGCGGCACTCCCGGTAAAAAAGAAGTGTTTTAAGGATATGCCAGATATATTTTCCTTTACCACCTCCTTTGGCGACCTCTCCGGGTTCTACATAATTTTCAGCAGCCACCTGGGCATCAAATCCCAATCCCATCCCATTTAGAAAATGTTTGTCGTTTACCTTACCCACATCCATGGCAATCTTGTTTTGCCCAAAGAAAAGATCCCATTGTTCTTTTTCAAAACGGTCTGGAAATCCCAGGATTTGAATAAAGTCATTTCCTGTCCCGGCAGGAATCAGCCCGGTGACTACTTGCTTTTCCCCGATCAAAGGTTTGGCAACCTCATTCATGGTTCCATCACCACCTACGGCTATGATGTGGGTATAACCTAACTTCAGAAATTTCTCAGAGAGGTCTGAAGCATGACCATGACTCTCGGTAAGCACAACTTCTGCCTTCAGCGAACGATTAGAAATCTGTTTATTTAATTCGGGAAGCATTAGTTTTCCCTTACCTCCTCCTGCAGTTGGATTTACGATAAAAACCCATTTTTCTTTTCCGCCCATTTTATTCAAGATCGGTGTTTGCAGATTCGATGACCTGAGTGATGTTATTGAGAATCTCCTGATCGGATCTATGCACCATCTCAGGACCTTCAATTGGAGGGTGGATTACTACACCCAGGCGGGATCCAAAATTAATATAAAACCTGTTTTTTGGTTTTAATTTATAGAATCCATTTAAGGTTACTGGCAAGATGTCATGTTCGGTTACCCTGAGCAGGTGGATAAATCCCCTGTAGAAAGTATTAAGTTTTCCATCCAGCGTACGAGTACCCTCAGGAAAAATGGCCACAGTTCGGGTTTGTGCCTTTTCTTCCAATAGTTCCAACATCTTTCGGGTATTGCTTATATTACTAACTCTCATAGGTATATAATCGGTCATTAAAAGCATTTGTTTGACCAGTGGAATGCGTAGCAAGCGTTCATGACCAAACCAGGATACATCGGGATTGAAGGCCATGATGGCCACGATGTCGAACAGACTTCCATGGTTGGCAAGTAAAATATATTTTTCCCCCTTATGAAAGTGTTGTTTGCCTTCTATATGAAGCTTTTTCCCCATCAACGGAAACACAGTTTTAGCCCAAAATCCCAGCACATTTCTGATGCCAGCTCGCCAGCGTAAATAGGCAAGAATCAAGATCAGGAAGACAATGACGGCCGTATAGGAGTAGAGAACCAGAAAAACAGGAAATGAAAGCAAAGTATAAATTTTGCGGTAGGCCATCAGAAAGCAATATGGTCAATATACAACATTATTTCCAGCTGTCAAGATCAAGATTCCCCTCCAGCCAATCAATCACATCTGCTTCCGGAGCAGAGGCAAAAAAATTATATCCGGTAATTATTTCAAGTGAATCCACAGAAATGGCAAATTGCATCAACTCCTTAGAGGATCGGTTGTTTGGGAGTATAAAGGCGATCATTGAATGGTCTGGGGGAGAAAGATCCACCAAGACTTTGAAATACGAATCCGGGACTCCCACCCCATTTAAACCAATCAGGGTGTCAATGGATCCGAGTAGCGGACCAGATATCACATATATGCTGTCTTTTTCAATGGCCCATACCCTGACACTGGACTCCAGACTTCTCCAGATTCCCCTGTTAAATGATGGAGTCTGTGGGCTCATGTTTGACATCAGGAAAGATTCGCTCATGGCCTTAGCGTTCCACTTCATATCTCCTGCAGGAGCCAGGTGGCCGCGATCGTAACCTGAGCCCCTGTAATCTGCCAGGTTTGCTGATCCGGTGCTTATGGATGTATCGGCTCTGAAATTATCTGTTCGATTAATCGTTCCGGATTCCACCTCTTCGCGGGTCAGTACATAGGCTACCCAAGAAGCCTGCTCATACTTTTCGTTGTAACCCAGATCGAAACCGGTGTAGGATAGAATATAGTCCGTCGTAGGTGCGAGGGGGTAGCCTGCAGCCAGGTTGTCCCACTTTATACGGATATTCAAGGGAGGGCTTTTCACCAAAGCAGTTTCCAGTTTGCTTCCCTTTGATTTCCAGGGCTCTTTGGTAACCAGATAGGCGGCCAGGAGCAACAACAGAAATGAAATAAGCCCGAATTTTTGTTTCTTAGTGAGATGCATGGGCTAAAAATACGCTATTTTTGTAAATTCGATCAATAGCCTATGGATGCTGAAGAATGAAAAACACGTGGTTCATCGGGGATATTCATGGGGAGATAGACCTTCTAAACAGATTGCTGGAAAATATACTCAAGTTCAGACCTGAACGGATTGTCTTTCTTGGCGACTATATAGACAGAGGACCCCATGCAAAAGAGGTGATCGACCGCATTTTAGGAATGGAAGTACCTGTAAGCTGTCTTCTGGGTAATCACGAAATGTTGATGCTGAATGCCATCGAAGATCTTGGATATGGCATGAACCCCATCGAGTTATGGTACTACAACGGGGGGGAGGCTACCCTTCAGTCCTTTGGCTCCTCCAGTTTTTTTAGTTTTCAAAGCGATCTGGATCCGCACTACCTTGATTTTTTCCAATCCTTAAAGATGAGTCAGGTAATTGCTTTGGATCCCAAACTACAGATTCTTGCCACCCATGCCGGGATCTCTCCATCCATTAGAATACAAGACCAGTTAGGAATGGGTGATTATCGAAGTCTGATTCGATATATGTTTACAAATCGCATGGACCCCATCGAATCTTTTCTTTGGGTCCGGGATGCCTTTTTTAACAGCTCGCCAGAGCTATGGAAGGACTACCTGGTGGTTCACGGACATACACCCATTATGAAATTAAAGCGTTTTATTGCATCTAACGGTCAAACAGATTTTCATTTTGTGGAGAATGATCTCTGTATTCGGAAAGACATAGCTTCTGGCAAAATTGTTTCAATCGATATCGATTCAGGTTCAGCAATCAGTGGCAGACTTTCAGGCCTTGGTTTTTTTGTCGAAAAGCAGGATAAGTTGAATTCCCGGATAAGAATGCGTAGCATGACGGTATCGAACGAGGAGATATTTCCCAGGGACCTGGGATTAATTAATGATGAAGACTAAATAGAGAGATGATCCCTGATGGAATAAAAGTGATAGGTTTTGATGCAGATGATACGCTGTGGGTAAACGAGCCTTATTACAGAGAGACTGAAGATCAGTTTGTTGAGTTGATTTCAGTCTATGGAGTGGAGCAGGATATTGCAGCAGTTCTGTTCAAAACAGAGATGGCTAACCTGGAATTGTATGGATATGGCATAAAGGCTTTTATGTTATCGTTGGTGGAGTGTGCCATTCAACTCACAAATCATGCTGTTACAACCCAAACCATCAGCAGAATCTTAGAGTTGGGCAAGAGCATGCTCCAAAGGCCCATAGAGTTGCTGGACGATGTAAAATTGGTGTTGGAAAAGCTTTCTCCAAAATACAGGCTTATTGTGGCCACCAAAGGGGATTTGCTGGATCAGGAAGGAAAAATGCTTAGGTCAGGGATTGCCTCCTGTTTTCATCACATTGAGGTCATGAGTGACAAAAAGGAGGAACAATATATTAAGCTGCTTCATCATCTGGATATTGAATCCAATGAATTTCTTATGATTGGTAATTCAATGAAATCTGATATCCTGCCTCCCTTAAACCTGGGCGCATGTGCCATCCATGTGCCATTTCATACCACATGGGCTCATGAGGAGGTGGAAGGTGATCCGGATGTAGATCGGTTTTACAGGGTGGGTCTTTTGCATGAGGTGCTGCAACTGATTATCCATTAAAGGAGCGAACACGCTCAATACGCATGGCAAAAGGCACATTGTGGTGGGAAAACTCGTACTCCACTGCATGACTCCCTTCTGTTCTATGGATGGTTTCCAGTTCAATTTTATCAAGAACCGCCTCCAGTTCGGCACTATATTGTTTTTCAACCACCATGCGCATGGTGCCGTAATATAACTCGGTGATCATAAATACCCTTCGGATACTTCCATCATATTCTTTCCAGCGGGTGGCTTTCATCATTTCCAGGAATCCATCGATTCTAATACGTGTAAGGTCGGTCATTTCACGCATCTGGAGCTTGCTAAAGGTGAACTTACGGATAAGATCGAAAGTAAATCCACCACTGATTCTCCCAATTGTGGGATGCTGTAACTCGCTGACAGATTCAATGTTAATATCCACTGTTCGGGTAGCCAGCTGTGCATCAATCAGTGGCGAATACTGATATTCAGTTTTGAACTGATCCCAATCACTCTGTGTGATCAGACCTGCATCCAAAAAAGCGTTAAAGATGGTATTGGGCATGCCTTTTTTGGAAAAATCGGGAGGACCGAGAATTGGATCCCAAACCAGATCTCCCAGAGAGATCCCTTCATGTGAGGCAGGGATCAGTTCCAGGTTGTATTGCGAACGAAATTTTCGGATCTCCATAAGTCTCGGATTACAATTGTTCGTACTTCTCTACGTTAATAACTAAAGGTCAGCTTTTTTTTGGTCCAACACAAGCAAAAACATTATCGATTTTCCAAAGAATTGCGTTAATTTGTGGCGTTTTAGATCAGCCGAATGAATGTATTGGATATTATATTTCTTATTCCCTTGCTTTATGCCCTTTACAGGGGTTTTAAGAAGGGGATTGTTCATATGATTTCATCCCTGGCTGCACTTGTTCTGGGTATCTTCGGGGCCATTAAACTGAGACCCTTTGTGGCTGGATTGCTAGATTCGCTATTTACCATCTCGCCCGAATATATGAATGTAATTGCATTTGCAGTGGCTTTTGTATCCATTGTAGTTGCGGTACACCTGGTGGCATTTTTGGCTGAAAAACTGGTGAAGGCGGTTGCATTAAGTCTGGTGAACCGGGTGTTGGGAATGGCTTTTGGATTGCTGGTAACCGCATTCGTATTGAGTATGATATTGTGGCCCATTAATGAAGTGAATGCGCAGAAACAGATCATAAAACCTGAACGCATAGAGGGTTCCTTATTGTATAAACCGCTTTCGTCATTTGCCCCAGCCATCTTCCCATATTTGAAGAAGGATGATTGGAAAGAGTATGTGCCTAAAAAGAAGAATAAGTTGCCTGTGATGGCTCAAAGAGTTTTATCGGAATAGTGGAATAGAGAATATGAAATTCGTTGAAGAACTGAGGTGGAGGGGTATGATCCATGATATCATGCCAGGAACAGAAGAGCTGCTTGAAAAAGAACAGGTGACTGCCTATGTGGGTATTGATCCGACAGCCGACTCTTTGCACATAGGCCACATGGTGGGTGTTATGATGTTAAAAAGACTGCAAGTGGCCGGTCACCGTCCCATTGCCCTGGTGGGTGGTGCCACTGGAATGATAGGTGATCCCAGTGGCAAGTCGCAGGAGCGAAACCTGTTGGATGAACCCACACTGAGACATAACCAGGAGGCCCTGAAAAAGCAGATCTCCAGGTTCCTGGATTTTGAGACTGTGGCATCCAATCAGGCGCTGATGGTCAATAATTACGACTGGATGAAGGATTACTCCTTCCTCGAATTCATTCGCGACATTGGGAAACACATTACGGTCAACTACATGATGGCCAAGGAATCGGTTAAGAAGAGACTGGGGGCAGACAGCAAATCGGGCATGTCTTTTACAGAATTTACCTACCAGCTGGTTCAAGGATATGATTTCCAGGTGCTCTATCGTGAGCAGCAATGCAAATTACAGATGGGTGGGTCCGATCAATGGGGCAATATTGTAACAGGAACCGAGCTCATCAGGCGAATTGAGCGGGGTGAGGCATTTGCCCTTACCTGGCCTTTGATCACTAAATCGGATGGAGGCAAATTTGGAAAGACGGAAGAGGGCAATGTCTGGCTCGACCCGGTACGAACCTCTCCCTATAAATTTCTGCAGTTTTGGCTTAATGTATCCGACAGTGATGCGGAGAAGTACCTTAAGATATTCACCATGTTGGACCAGGCCACCATCAATGCACTGGTGGAAGAGCATGCAGAAGCACCTCACCTGCGTGTGATGCAGAAAAGGCTGGCCGAAGAGGTAACAGTGATGGTCCATACCAGGGAAGAGTATGAGATGGCCCTCGAAGCTTCCGGGATTCTTTTTGGTAAAGGAACCACAGAGTCTCTGGGTAAGATTCGTGAAGATCTCTTCCTTTCGGTTTTTGAGGGAGTTCCACAGTTCGAAATACCATCATCTGATATTGACCAGGATGTGCTTGAATTGCTGGCGGTTGATACCGGTGTATTTGCCTCAAAGGGTGAAGCACGAAGAATGGTTGCCGCTGGAGGAGTAAGTATCAACAAGCAAAAACTTAATGGTCCCGAGCAAAGAATCACACGGGAAAACTTTATCAATAACAAGTATTTACTCGTACAAAAAGGAAAAAAGAACTATTACCTGATCAGGGTAGAAGAATCATAATTTTTTTATTGTCATGGAAAACAAACAACAATCTGGGTATAATTTTAATTCGGTCGATCTGCTGCTCTTTATGTGGAAGAAGCGCTTGATCCTGCTGGGGGTGAGCTTTCTTACAGCTGTAGCCTCCATAATCATATCGATGATGATCACTCCTATGTTCGAAGCATCGGTGATTATGTTTCCAGCCTCCAATACTTCGGTTTCAAAAGAGTTACTGGTCCAGGCATTTGCGGGCCATCCCAACGTTTTTGATTTTGGTGAGGAAGAGCAGGCTGAACAACTTCTTCAGGTACTTAATTCGGAGCCCTTGCGCTCCAGGATTATCGAAAAGTATGATTTAATGAAGCATTATGGGATCAGTCCCAACAGTAAATATCCCCGTACCGAACTGATGGAACAGTATAAATCCAATGTGAGTTTCAGGCTTACTGAATTTATGTCTGTGGAAATATCGGTTAAAGACGAAGTCCCGGAAATGGCAGCCAACATGGCCAATGACATCTCCGACCTTGTGGACACGGTCTTCAATGATATGAAAAGAGAGCGGATCCTCACGGCATTGCGACTGGTTAATCAAGAGCACATGCAAGCCGAAAATGAGTTCTATTTGATCCGGGATTCCCTCAATATGGTATACTCCGAATTGACCAAGGAGATTAATGCAGGCGGGAGTACCGAGGATTTAATCATGGCCATTACAAAGAACTGGGCCCAATACCAGATGATGACAGATCAGATAAGAAATGCGGCCGGAGTTGAAGTAGGATTGAACTGGAGATTGAGGGAGGCCATGATAGAGGCGGAGCAGGTGATGGCTCATAAGTTCGTGGTGGAGCAAGCATTTGTTCCTGAAAAGAAGGCATATCCCAATAAATCTCTGATCGTCATTGCCTCTACTTTTGCCTCTCTGTTATTTGCATTGATTGCACTGATACTTATTGATAATGTGAAGGCTAGAGTAGCCATTCAGGAAGAAAAATGATCGCCAGAATTCAGGAAAAGTATCCGAAGGCTCTTTTGTGGGGAGTTCTTCTCTCGTTCGTTGCATTAAATACCCTGATGCTGTGGATGGAGATATTTTATGTCCCCCTGCTGCCGGCATTTCTGCTTGTTGTTATTCTGGCCCTTGTGGCAGTGGATAAGTACCTGCTGGTAATCGTTTTTTTCGTACCTCTCTCAGTTCCCCTGAGCGTACTTGTGGAAGGGCTGGACATAGATATGTATCTCCCCACGGAACCCCTGCTGGCTGGCTTGCTCTTGCTCTATATGTTAAAGTATCTCATGGGAGAACGGATCGATCTCAGGATCTTAAAGCATCCCGTTACCCTGGCTATTCTCTTCCACCTGGCCTGGTTGTTCATTGTGAGCCTTACCAGCACCGACCCTCTGGTTTCATTTAAATTCCTGATTACCAGGTTGTGGTTTATTGTGGGTTTCTACCTGATGGCTACGCAGATTTTTAAAAAAGAGAAGAACATGCACCAGTATGCATGGTTGTTCATTATTGCTTTTTCCGGTGTGGTCCTTTTTACATTGATCAATCACGCTCAGTATGGACTGAATAACCAGGTGATGGCACACAGCGTATCCAAGCCATTCTATAAGGATCACACTTCCTACGGTGCCACCCTTGGGTTTGTAATTCCTGTGTTGGTAGGTTTATTTCTTCTGATAAAAAGAGAAGATGTAAATATGCGGTTCCTGATGTTGCTTCTTATTTCACTGATTGTCTTTGCCACTGTGGTATCGTATACACGGGCCACCTGGATCAGCATCATTGCATCCATGGGTGTCTGGGCCATATTAAAGTTAAAGATCAGGTTTGAAATTGTGCTGGTGGGAGCCCTTATTGTGGTGGGTTTTTTCTTTTCCGTAAGAAGTCAGATTATGATAGAAATGGAAAAGAACAGGGTGGAATCCTCTGGAGAGTTTTCTGAACACGTTCAATCTATGTCCAATATCTCCACCGACCAATCGAACCTGGAGCGAATCAATCGCTGGAGCTGCGCACTCAGAATGTGGAAGGATAAACCTATTTTTGGATTTGGGCCGGGAACTTATCAGTTTGAGTATGGCCGTTTTCAGCGCTCTTATGAGAAAACCCGGATCAGTACCGACTTTGGGACCATGGGGACTGCCCATAGTGAATATCTTGGACCGCTGTCGGAAGCGGGTATACTTGGATTGATCAGTATTCTTCTTGTGATTGGATCTACTTTAGTTACAGGAATTCGCGTCTACTATACTTCCCAGAAGCGAAGCATCAAGATCTTTTCCCTCGCTGTGCTTATAGGGCTTACTTCCTACTATTTTCATGGACTGCTGAATAATTTCCTGGATACAGATAAGATATCAGTTCTGTTCTGGGGCTACACTGCCATGCTGGTGGCTATGGATGTTTACCACAGGGATACACCGGATGAGATTTTAGATTGAACCGGGAAATTCGGCACCGATGATAGAGATATCGTCGAAAATGGCTGCAGACCCTTCCATAATCTTCTGGTTATCAATAATGGTCTGGATATTTTCCTCCAGTGATTTGGTGTTGGTAAGCTCCTTTTCCAGGTTTTCGGTTCCAAACTCAACGCCGGAGTCCTGGATCACCTCTACCAATCCGTCGGTATAGCAGAATAGCTTGGCCGGTTCATCCATTTTGACAATAGCTTCATTCACAAAGGGCAGTTCATCCAGCATCCCCATACCCACACAACCACTTCCCAGAGTGGTCAGCTCCCCCGACTTAAGGGCATACAACAGGGGGGGATTGTGTCCTGCATTGACATAGGTGAGCTCCCTGGTTTTAAAGTGATACCTGGCAATAAAGAGCGTGATAAATTTCTCCCCTTTGGCACTGTTCATTACCCGCTCATTGAGTCGCTTCAGTGTATCTGTAAGGCCCTGATCTGCAGAGAACAGCGCCCTCAGGTTTGCCTGGAAATTAGACATCAGGATGGCTGCTGAAATACCTTTCCCCGATACATCTGCAATACAGAATCCAACCTCATCCTCACTCAACTGAATCACATCGTAATAGTCTCCACCCACCTCGAAATGCGGGTGATAGAATGCTTTCATATTGATAAACTCATTGTGTGGAAGTCTCTCCTTGGCAGGGATCAACATGTTCTGCATCTTACTGGCCAGCTCCATCTCTCTTTTCAATGCCTCCTGCCGAAGTGATTCCTGGAATAGCCTCTTATTTTCGATGGCAACGGTGATGATGTTTGAGAGGGTTTGAATAAATCGAAGATGCTTAATGATCGGGCTTACGCCCTCTCCTTCTTCTTCGATGTCACCTATCAATACAAATGCGATGGCCTCATCCTTATGGTGAACCGGAATCACAATATCCACCAGCTCTGGAAAGTGCTGGGGTTCGGAAGTAATAAAAGAGATTTCATCATATATAAGGAGATCCCTTTGCATATCTATTTTTTGGAAAAACTGATTTCCAAAACCAGAGTTCAGAAGGCACTCCCATTTATCTGAGAACTTCAATACGATGACCTTACCAATATCAAGGTCATCAGTAAGCATTTTTTCGTATCGGCGAATGAGCTCGGTAGTCGATACATTGTCGTTGATGGCCAGAGTGATGTCCAGCAAAGCATTTAGCTTAAATGTGGAAAGTTTCAGCCTGTTTTCAGAAAATTTGCCCATGTCTAAAGGTCCTGCTTACTATTTTTTAACTCTTTCTGAGTAAGAACGGTCGCGTGTATCTACTTTGATTACCTCATCGGTATTGATAAACAGAGGCACCATGATCTTGGCTCCGGTCTCAAGTTCAGCTGGTTTCTGTGCCGAGGTCGATGCAGTATTTCCCTTTTCACCAGGTTCCGTATAGGTAATCTGAAGTTCCACAAATGGTGGCAGGTCAACTGTAAGCGGGGTTTCTGTATCGGCATGCACCACAATTTCCACCGATTGGCCCTCCTTCATCAAATCTGCATTCTCAATCATTTCGAGCTGTATGGATATCTGTTCAAATGTTTCAAGGTGCATGAAATTAAGGCCCAGATCGTCGGTGTAGAGATACTGATAGGGGCGTCTTTCCACCCTGGCAGTATTTATCTTTACGCCTGCCGAGAATGTGTTTTCGATAACCTTTCCCGAGGTCAGGCTTTTCATTTTTGTCCTAACGAAGGCCGGGCCTTTGCCTGGTTTCACATGCTGAAACTGTACAATGGTATAGAGGTCGTTATTATATTCAAGACACAATCCATTTCGAAAATCTGATGTTGATGCCATCTCACTAATTTTAAGTGTAAATATATTAATATAATGTTTTCCTGCTAAAGGAAGTTATAACACCTTCTTTTTAGGTATAGTGGCTATGAAATCTTTCAGATAGAAAGGCTCAAAATATGCCACATCTTCAAATTGTTGTTCTCTAAAACGCTTCAGAACAGGTTTAATCATGTGTGAAGCGGATGGATTGAAACCCTTAATAAAATATGCATTGGGATGCTTTATCGCCTCTTCACACTTATCTGCTCCATTCCCAAAAAAGCAAACCATATTCTTTTCGAGAATCTCTCCAAAACTTGCCTCGTCCACTATATCAGCGGCCACCTCTCTGACCACCTCAAGCTCCTGGTTTAAGAAGCATGTATAGACCTCCATGCGTCTGGCATCCAACATTGGGCATAGGAGTAAATTGGAACCATGCTTGAGGATCAGCGCCTGGATGTCATTGTGAGAGCTGGCCCCTGCGGCCATGCCCTGGAGGGTACCCGCAGAGAGGAGCGGTTTCTGAAGCCCATATGCAATCCCTTTCGCTGTGGAGACCCCAATCCTTAACCCGGTATAGGAACCTGGTCCTTTGCTCACAGCAATTGCATCAATCTCCTGAAGTTCCTTGTTGCATTCGTGCAGGCACTTCCTGATAAATGAATTGAGAAGGGTGGCATGAGACCGTTCGGGACCACTCTCTGCGGACGCCAGTTGTTGATCCCCTTCTGAAATTGCTACTGAGCAAATATCTGTAGCTGTTTCGATATGCAGGATCAAAGGGTTTTTCATGGGCCGCTAATCTTTTTTCTTTTTGCCTCCCTTGAACAGGTCCTCTTGAGAGACCACTTCCACCTCCATGTCATTTTTCAATTGCCTTGAGATGGCAGAGTAGGGGGCTATGACCATCTCATCCTCCGGGTCCAGTCCTTCAGTAATCTCGATGTAGTTGTTATCCTGTATGCCGGTTTTAACCTCTTTTATCCATGCTTTCCCTTCTGAAACGATGAAAACAACCACAATGGGTTCATCATTGGAAGCGTTGTCATCAGAAGGAAGCACTTCACTGCTCACAGTGCCATCGGAGCTCACCTGGTCAACTCGCTGTTCATTGTTCTCAGTGGTTGTTCCCGTGGTATCCAAACGAGTAGTAACAGCTTGGATAGGGATGGAATAGACTCCGGTTCTGCGATCGGTTTGTATATCGGCAGTGGCGGACATTCCCGGTCTCAGGGGATAGGGATTGGACACTGAAATCTTATCCTCATATGAGTCGGGCAACAGGCGTATCTTCACCATAAAGTTGGTTACCTGATCGGTGGTTACACCCACAGTATTTGCAGAGACAGGTATTTCTGAAACCACTCCCTTAAACCTGGTATCCGGATATGCATCAACTTCTATAAGTGCAGTATCCCAAGTGGTTACACGTACGATGTCATTCTCATTTACCTCTACCTCTACCTCCATGCGGTTGAGATCTGCAATTCGCAACATTTCAGTACCCGACATCATCGAGGTTCCCACAACGCGTTCTCCAAGTTCCACAGAAAGAGATGAAACTGTTCCGGCCATGGGGGCATAGATGGAGGTTTTTGTAAGGCTTTCATTGGCTTCATTCAGGGTGGCTTCAGAACTCTTCACTGTGTACTCGGCAGCCTCTTTTTCTGCCAGGGCACTGGTGTAATTGGAGTAGGCTGTTTCAAACTCAGATTCTGAGATGGCCTGATCTTCATAAAGTGATTTGGTCCTTCGGTAGTCCAATCCTGCAAGTTCGAGTCTGGCCTCCGATTGCTTCAACCTGGCTTTGGCGTTATTCAGGCTGGCCTCTGCCCGGTTTCGGGCCATCTGGTATGCTTCTGGTTTTATTTTAAGCAGATATTGGCCTTTTACCAACTCATCTCCTTCCTTAATAACCAGCTCCACGATTTCGCCAGAGACATCGGGGGATATGGCTACTTCAGTCTCTGGTTGAATTTTACCATTGGCAGTAATGATCTCTACGATTTCCCTTTCAATCCCTTTTTCGATGGATACTTTCAGATATCCTTCATCTCCAATCCATCCCTTTTTCTTACCTACTGCCAGTACAACAACCAGTACAACTGCAATAATTCCTATAACTAGTATTAGTTTTTTTAGTTTCATCGGTGTTATTTTTGTGTTTTGGGGATGTTAAAGTGTAATGGGTTCTCCTTTGTAGAAATTAAGGATTTTTACTCTAAATATAAAATCATATTTGGCCTGAAGCAGATCTGATTGTGTGCGGGTAAGTTGGCTCTTCGATACATTATAATCCACAGTATTTACCAAACCCACTTCAAATTTCTTCTCGGTATATTTGAAAGACTCTGTCATGGAAACCAGTGCCTGGTTAGAGGCATTAAAACTTTTTAGTGCGGCGATGGCATCGGCGTAGGCCTGGTTGATGGAGGCATAAAGTGCCAGCTTTTCGCTTTGCAGGTTGAGCTGAGCATTCTCCAAGGCTAACCTTGCGTTGGCAATATTGCCATTTACCTGCCATCCGTTAAAAATGGGTATGGAAAGACCCAGCCCCACACCGGCAGAAGCATTGGCACTGATCTGTTCAAAGAATGGATATTTTCCCAGTACCGGTATATCCTGGGGGTAGGAGTATACTGCCTCTCCGCTGGCTGTCTCTCCGATGGGAATTCTTTGCCCCTCAGTGTAACTGGTGACAATCTGCCTTAAGTCGGAGTAACCCGTGTTATAATTGGCCGAAACATATAGTTGGGGAGATCTCCCTCCTTTTGCGATTTTAAGGCCCTGTTCGCTGCTTTCCATGTTCAGCTCGGCGCTCTTTATCTCAGGCATGCTTGTTTCGGCAATCCTATATACTTCCAGGGCATTGATCAGGATGGGATCCTCATCGGGGTTAGCAAGTTCAGGGATGATTACATCAAAAGCAGTATCGATGGGCAGGTCGAGGATTTGTTGCAGATTGAGCAAGGAGATGGCCAGCTGATTCTCCGCATTGACCAGATTTAGCTCTTCGGATGCATATTGGGCTTGCAGCTCCAGAAGATTGCCCTTGGCCAATTTTCCTGCATCCACCATCTTCCCGGTTCGTTCCACCTGTTGCCCGGTAATTTCCACCTGACTCTCTGTAACTGCAAGAAGCTCCTTGTTGAACATGATCGAGAGATAGGCAGCAGCAATATTCAGTGAGATATCATTCCTGATCTTCTCTACATCCTGATAGCTGGCCATCAGGTTGAGATCGTTCTGGATGATGGTGTTCCGTACCCGCAAGCCATTAAAAAGGTTTGCAGAAGAGTTTAATCCCAGGCTAATGGAGTTGGACTGCTGGTTATCCTCATACCTGTATGTGGTTTGATCCAGTACCCGTCCCCAATTATAGTTGTAGTTTCCAGTCGCGTTGAGGTTTGGGATTTGACTCATCTTTGACTGTTTCAGCAGGTTTTCATTATATTCGGTGTTCAGAACCGATTGCTTGATCTGGATGTTATTTTCCATGGCATACTGAATGCACTCTTCAAGCGACCAGGCCTGCTGAGCCCTGCCGGAAATTAAAGCAGCAAATAGCATAATGGAAAGTGTGATTGCTTTTCGGATCATTACTTATTTTTTAAAATGAATGCTAAAGTTATGTATAACCGTTTAAATCTGAATGAATAAACAAGAAAATATTGTAAGATACAACGAGATTGGTGAGGTTAACTATGTTAAGAACAGAGGAGCCAGAAATCTTTCCATAAGAATTAATAGAAAAGGGGAGTTGCGAGTGACTGTTCCGGGTTACGTAAGTATAAGAAGGGCAGAGGAATTCCTCTGGTCGAGAAAAAACTGGATCGTTGCAAAGTTAGCTGAGATTAACAAAGATGCCAGCCAGTTCAAAGAGCCGGAAGCCGGTGATGAGGTGATTTTACGGGGTAAAAAGACTCTAATAGGGCTGTTGGAGTCGGAGAAATCGGCGGAAGAGGCCCTCTGGAGGATCCTTCTTGTGGAGGCAAAGGCCTATTTACCCGACAGGGTTGCATCTCTTGCGGATGCCCATGGGCTCAAATATTCCGGTTTGAAAATCAGACGAATGAAAACAAGATGGGGAAGTTGTACGGCTAAGAACAGCATCAATCTGAACAGTTGGTTAATGATGCTTCCCGATCACCTTTCAGATTATGTGATCCTGCACGAGCTGGTACATACTTTACACCGGGATCACAGTCATAAGTTTTGGGAGGCGCTAGACAAGGTTACTGAGGGATCGTCGAGGCAGCTGAGAAAAGAATTGAGGAGATATCAAATTATGGTATTACCCGCATTCTGCTTAATAAACCCCAAATATCAGTTCAGCAGTAAGGGTGACGCAGTTGTAAGTGGGTGTTCCGCGAATATCAATGTTGTATGCAGCCACAAGATTCAGAAAGGTATGTTTATCAAATTGCCTCTGGTAGCCAATCCCTAAACCCACATTGGTTTTTATAAGTGTTCGTGCACCTCCGGCAGGGAGAACCAGCTCTCCATACTCCTCAGAGTCAGCTTTCAAAGAGGCGACCACAATGGTTTCCAGGGTGCCTGTCAAAAGAAGTGCATTTTCTCCCCTTTCATAGGGTCGGAAATAGAATGTTAAAGGAATTCCTACGGCTTGTTCTGTATAGTCAATTCTGATTTTATCATCTGGTTCCAGTGGTGGCACCCCATAAATATCTGCGTAATCCAGGATAGAGGAGGATTTTTGATGATAGTCAATACCAGCCTTAATAAACCAATACTCGTACTCCCAATAGACAAAACTAAAGCCCCCTCCAAAACCGGTGTTAAATGTGGGTTCTTCTCCCCTGATCCAGGTGTAATTTCCCTGGACATTTCCTCCCAAATATATATTAATCTGTGCTTTGGCAGAGATTGATATAAACAATAATATGGCCAGATAAACAGCTCTTTTTAACATTGCAGCTAAGCTCTTTTCACAAATCTAATATAATATTCAATTCTACCTTCAGGAATTTATCAAACCTCTAAGGCCTTACTGCTTATCGAAAACAAATTTCTCAAACATATCCCCGAAAAAATTCACTTTCTGGCCATACCCTGCCGACGAGAGAACTACCAGTACGATTATAAAAGCAATGTTTTTCATATTCAGAATGTTTAGTTGATCGATTGTATACAAGTTAGGGCTTTGCTGCCTTAGATGGTGTTTTTTCACGCTCGTTTTGAAGGGGTATGGCAAAACGAGGAAATGTGGCACCGCTGTTACACTAACGAAAAGAAAAACGCCCCATCTCCTCAGGAGAAAGGGCGTTCTGTTTAATCTCTGTTGACCCGCCAGGGCTCGAACCTGGACTCTTCTGAACCAAAATCAGATGTGTTGCCAATTACACCACGGGTCAAAAGCGGTTGCGAAAACCGGGTGCGAATATACAAAATAATAAAATTATTCTGCAATTTTTTCTAACCCTTCCTCAGTCATTATCCAGGATTTTCCTGCCATATTCCAATCAGAAAGGCGATTCACGTTGCGAACACCCTCCAGAATGTCCCTGGTTTGATGATTGAGCACGACCACTTTGCCTTCAGGAATCCTGACCACAGCCTCTACCCTGGGGAAGCGCCATTTGTGTTCAAGGTCCACTGAAAAATAGGGATCCAGTTCAAGGGTATTCCCCCTGGTCCTGAATTTGTAATCAATATTGGATGCGTTCTCCCTGGCGTGTTCCCTGCTACGTCCTTTGGATTCTTTTTCAATATCTAGGATATATTCTTCGCCACTTGCTCTTTCTATGTCAAGATTAATACGGCCGTAGAATGAATCTGCATCTTCAAGCAGGTACCATTTTTCGTCCAGATCAATAAGAGATTCGTCATCCAGGTAATCCTGCTGCTCCTCATTAATTGTAATAAATAAAGTATCAGAATCTATCCTGAGCTCCTGGGTGAGAGAATCTCTTCCAAAATCGGAGTAGTGACTGCTTTCAAATGCCACTATACCAATAATGAACAACAGACTTATCACCCACAAGGAAACTGCTCCTATGGAGAGTCCCCGGTTTCGGGTCTTCAGGTTAAAAATCAGCTTGATCAATCCATAGATCATTGCCGCGATGGGAATCAGAATTAATAAAGTGATGGAGATCACCAGAAGGGTAACTGATACAGGATCAGTAAAGGGAATAAGAATATCACCCAGGGAAAAACTATACGATTCGAACGGAAATACATGTACTCCAACAAATGGAAGGGCGATTAATCCGAGCAGAAGCCCAATGCCTGCAAGTACCAGGCTGGTCCCAATGATTATTAAGATGACCTTAACAAACACCAGAAGTATTTTTCCCAAAACTACGAAAAAATCCGTGGCGGCCCTTTCTGTCTTAATGTAACTATCAGATTGTCTGGCCTTTGAAACGTTTTCTTTTGCTTTTGAAACATTTTCTTTGACATTTTCTTTTACAGTGTCATATTCTTCACGAATTTTTTTTTCCAGGTTCGACACATTTACCTTTTCTCCCCGCATTTCCAACTTCTGTGCTGCGGTCACTGCTTGTGGAAGTACGATCCACAGGATGATATAGACCAAAACAGATGCTCCTCCGGCGAAGAAAAAGACGACAAACAGGAGACGGAATATAACCGGATCCACATTAAAATAAGCTGAAAGTCCACCACAAACACCTCCTATGACGGAGTTTTCCGAATCGCGGTAGAGTCGCTTGCCTTTGCTGTAAGTTTCATGGAAGGTGCCTTTTGCTTCTGCTTCCTCACCTGAGTCGGCAATGTCCTCGGGATTGCCCATGATGTCGATCACCTCATCAACAATCTTTACAGTAATCACCTGGTTCTCTTCAGAGATCTTCTCCTGGAAAAGTTCTGCAATTCTGGATTCGATATCATCCACAATCTCCTTGCTCTCCTGCTTATTGGAAAAGTGTCTGCTAATGGTATCCAGATAAGTTTTTAGCTTTTCATAAGCGTCATCATCAATATGAAAGATGAGCCCGCTTAGGTTAATTTTAATTGCTTTCTTCATGGTATATGGCTTATTTATAGTTCTTTATTGACTTTACGGAGTTTACGAGCGTATCCCATGAATCGTCCAGCTCTTTTAAATAGCTACGCCCCATCTCGGTCAGTGCGTAATATTTTCTGGGCGGCCCCTGGGTACTCTCTTCCCACCTGTAATGAAGCAACCCGGCATTTTTCTGCCTGGTTAATAGCGGGTATAGTGTTCCTTCGACTACAATCAGGTCGTTCTCCTTTAAGGCATTGATGATATCAGTAGTATACAGGTCCTTCTTACCCAGGATGGATAAGATGCAATATTCCAGTATACCCTTCCGCATCTGTGCTTTTGCGTTCTCAATATTCATAGGTATCTATTTTAATGCGGTTATGTGAATGAAGAGTTTGATGGGATTCAAATATTTTATATGCGGGAGAAATATATTTGATCTCAGTCCGCCCGAAAATCGTCGGGCCTCTTCTTTGTTAAAAATTGAATCGAAGCTTGGGCCAATTTGACGACGTACTTTCTTCACAGGGTCTGCCTTTAAGGTATCAATGTCTATGAACTGAGGCAGGGGACTTGGAATATACTTATAAAGGGAGTCGTTGGCGAAGCTGGTATCGATCATGGCTTCGGGGTGCATATAATGATGAGAAGAGGGCAAAAGGCTGATGGTCGGTTTCTGTCCGCAAAGAATGGTGATTGTCATCAGCATCCCCGCCATCAAGATTGTTTTATATACTACTATATTTCTCATGATATATGTTAATGCAAGCTATTTTACATTACAAAGATATGTAAATAAATCAATACTATGCAATACATAGTAGTAAAAAAATGAAAATAATTTGAAATTTATTATCTTTCCTCCATGGAAATGACCGGAAACATTAGGAAAATGGAGTCCAGCTATGGGGACTCTATCAGTTACACTTTGCCTCTTGGAGATCATAAAGTTGAGATGAACAGGTGGATTGGCCATGATATTAGCCTGGAATATCTGGGTTCAATCCACTGCGTGAAGTGTGGACGATCTACCCATAAATCGTTTGCACAGGGATTTTGTTACCCCTGTTTTACTACAGCTCCCGAAACAGAGGAGTGCGTATTGCGACCTGAGCTTTGCAGGGCACAGGATGGAGTGGCACGGGATATGGAATATGCGACGAAGCATTGTCTCAATGAGCATGTGGTCTACCTTTCTATTACAAGTGGATTGAAAGTGGGGGTTACCAGGCACTCCCAGGTACCTACCCGGTGGATCGACCAGGGGGCACTGCGTGCCATTGAGTTGGCCAGGACTCCCAACAGGTATACTGCAGGCCTTATCGAGGTGGCCATGAAGGCTCATATAGCCGATAAGACCAACTGGAGAAAAATGCTTTCTGGTTCAGAAGCCCGGTGATGTGGACCTGCTTGGGGAAAAGGAAAGGATGGGCAGATTAATGCCGGAAGATTTGACTGGTTTTCTTTCAGAAAACGATCAGATCATGGAGCTGAGCTATCCTGTATTGGAGTATCCGGTGAAGATAAAGAGTCTAAATTTTGACAAAGAACCCCTTGTTTCAGGAAGACTGAACGGCATCAAAGGGCAGTATCTGCTCTTCAATGAGAACAGAGTCATTAATATACGTAAGTTCGGTGGTTATCTGATAAAATTCCAGGCTCTTTAGCTTTCAAGGGAATGAATCTCTCGTCTTAGATTCTCCCAGGAGGATTCATCCATTTTTGCTCCAAAGAGCTCAATGATCCTGCCTGCCAGAATAGCTCCCATCTTTCCACAGGTCTCCAGGTCCAGACCTTTAATATGACCATATATAAAGCCTGCGGCGTAAAGGTCACCAGCTCCGGTGGTATCGATGGGATTGGAAGGGCGTACCCCAATTCTGATGGAACCCTGGTCGGAAACACAAAATGATCCTTCTGCTCCAATCTTAATGACAGCGATCTCCACCAAAGCTTTTACCTCATTGGCTCCAGCCTCAGGGGCCATTCCGGTTAGTGCTTTAATCTCTTCTTCGTTTGCAAAAAGAATGTCCACATACTTTGAAATGATGGTTTTGAAGAAGCTTACATTTGCCTCCACGATATTATAGCTGGCCAGGTCGAGGCAGATTTTCTGTCCGGCATTGCGCGCCAGTCGCAGGGCTTTTTCGAACATCTCCTTATTCTGAACCAGGTATCCTTCTATGTAGAAATAGTCATATCCTTCAAATACATCATGGGTAATATCATCGGTCGAGAGATCAACTGCAGCTCCCAGGTAGGTGGCAAATGTTCGCTCCGAGTCTGATGTGACCAATGCCATGGCGCGCCCGGTTTCATGCATGCTCCTAAATAGAATGGGAGTGATCTTATTGACCTGCATATCTTCTTTGAAAAATTTCCCCAGCTCGTCGTTACCCACTTTCCCCACAAATCCGGTTTCCATTCCCAGGTGAGCCAGTCCATGTATCGTATTGGCAGCAGATCCACCGGAAGCTTTGGTTTTGTCCATACCTACAGTTTCAGCATGTATATAGTTAGAGGTGTCCAGGTCCACCAATGTCATGCTGCCCTTGGGCAGTCCAAAATCTTTCAGAATTTCCTCTTTTTCAATCCTCGCTAAGATATCCACAAGGGCATTCCCCATGCCCAGTATTTTTGCCATATTCCATGAAATTTAGGTGCAAATATAGAATTATTCATAGACAGGAGAATTATACGGGGAAAGCTGCGATAAGGTTTTTTTAAAAATGTATTGTTTTATTGGTTAAAAGCATTTATTTTTGCACCGCTTAATGCAGCCCAGTTTTAGAGCTGGAAAACTCCTCAGTAGCTCAGTTGGTTAGAGCGGCGGACTGTTAATCCGTAGGTCGTAGGTTCAAGTCCTACCTGAGGAGCAGGAGAAAGCGGATGACAATTAGTGGTCATTCGCTTTTTTTTGCCCTTCATCCAGGATCAAAACTCTGTTAATCCATACAATCTTCTGAAGTGGTACCCGCAAATGGTGAACATGATGGTATAGGGAAAAAGGCGTGGGCGGTGCCAGATAGACCAAATCAGGATTTTCCAAAATTCACCACGACCTTTCTCCACAATTCCCATAGTTACGATCGATTTGATGAAAGCGTTCAAATAATAGCGGTCAATTCTAATGAGTTTCCTGTTGGTTTGTCCAAGATTTAGCAAACAAAGACGAATTCTATGGTAATATGGTTTCAGGGTATAGGTGTTTTGAAGAACCGAATGATATCCTTTGATTAATTCGCCCCTATCCATTCTGGGAATAAAATTCATTGAAAAATCTGTGTTGTTTCCTGTCACCTCGGTGGTAATTCTGTTCTCCGCTTCCAGACGTTTATACAATCTTGTTTTTTTTGGAGCATTTAGCAATCCGATCATGGCCCATACGATCCCGCTCTGTTGGATAAAAGCAATCTGTTGATCAAATATCGAAGCTGAATCGCTATCAAATCCCATGATAAAACCTCCTGAAACAAGCATCCCGGCATTCTGTATATCTTTTACATTCTGGAGTAGATTCCTGTGGGTGTTTTGAATTTTATTGCATGCCTGATTGGAAAGCTCTGAGGGCGTTTCGATGCCAATGAATGTCGAATTGATGCCTGCATCAAGCATCATTTCGATTAATTCTGGATCATCTGCCAGGTGAATGGAAGTCTGAATATTGAAAATGAATGGGTAGTTATGCTCTCGCATCCATTTAATGATTGCAGGAAGCAAATGGTTTTTAATCTCATTCTTATTTCCAATGAAATTGTCATCTACAATGGAAACACTGCCTCTCCATTTGAAGCGATACAGGGCATCCAGCTCTTTTAGCACCTGGTCAGGGTGCTTCAACCTGACTTTTTTGCCAAGCATGGAAGTAATCTCGCAGAAATCACATGCAAAGGGACATCCCCTGGAAATCTGGAGGCTCATGGATGCATATGATTTCCTTTCGAGTAAGTGGAAATCCGGAGCTGGTGAATCCACTATATCAGCATAGCCTCCGGTCTCATAAACCCTCTTTGGATTCTTACCGCTGGTCAGATCCTTAAGAAAAGGCTTTATGGTAATTTCGGCTTCATTGCGAATAAAGTGATCTACCTGCGGGTAGTCATCCAGATCATTGGAAAAAAGGGGCCCTCCAGCCACTATTTGTACTTCATGCTCCAAACACTTCCGGATGATCATTTCCACCGACTCCTTTTGAATGTGCATGGCACTGATAAAAACGTAATCAGCCCAGAGAATATCATCAGCTGACAGGGGGGCAGTATTCAGGTCCACCAGACGCTTTTCCCATGAGGCGGGTAAAAGCGCTGATACAGTGATCAGGCCAAGAGGGGGTAAGGCTGCTTTCCTGGATATTAAATGAAGCGAATGTTTGAAACTAAAGAAAGTAGGCGGATATTCAGGATATGTAAGTAATACACGCATATCAAAACATTTGCCGCAATACTCAGTTTCTTCCGGGCTTACCCTCCATGGGCACTGCGGATCATATCAAGCATATTTAATACTCCGCGAACATAACCCACCGATTCGGACAGGCCAGGAAGGGGATCTTCGCCATCTTTTTCATATTCAAAGCTGACTATCTTGTTATAATTATCCTTAAGCAACATCCCCAGAAAACCTGGTATATCAATAACTCCATGCCCTATTTCGCAGGTAGTTCCATCCTCCTCTGCTTTGTCTACATCTTTGATATGTATGTCCAGCACCCTGTCCATAAACCTGGCAGTCTCCTCGATGGGATCCAGTCCGATTCGGGCTGTATGACCAATGTCAATGCAGAGGCCCATTCCGGGGTCCATCTTTTCCACCTTGCGATAGGCACTTTCGGGACTTGGATATTTATCATCGCCCGGTCCATGGTTGTGAATGGCCAGGTTAATTCCGGTTTCTTTTACTTTGGTATTACATAATTCCAGTAACTCATGTTCGGGGACTCCCACAATGACTTTCATACCCGCCGTTTTTGCGTATTTGAAAGCATTTTCCACCTCCTCTTTTGTGCGCATATAGATCACTCCTCCACCATATAGATCAATTCCGGCTTGTTCCACTTTTTTCGACTCACTTTGAATCTCTTCCGAACTCAGGTCCAGGGGCAGATGCATGCTCTTAAGGCACAGCTTATTTATTCCAAGCCTTTGAGTCATGGTTATGGTTTCCTCCAGTGAAAATTCCCGGAATGTATAGGAAGCGATCCCCAATTGAAAAGGGACTTCTGGTCCTTTGTGGCTTGAAGGAAGATTTGCTGCCATTAAACCGGGTGCCTGGGTAGCGATCAGTCCGGCACCTGAGACTCTTAGGAAATTTCGACGGGAAAAATGCATGATTTAAGTTTTGAGATTGGGTTTGCAGAGTCAAAATAGGAAATTTTTGTTAGCCGGCACTGAATTCTACCCAAAATCATAACCAAATGTGCATTTGGGTTGTTATTTTGTTTTAACTTCAATTTCCCATTTTTTAATTGTTCTATTTTTTACTAAAAAACCTAATATGAAACTTACAAAAAAGGCATTTTCATTCCTTTTAATTGCTTCAGTCTGTTCCCTTTCGTTTGCACAGGTAGATCCTACCCAGCCCATGCCCAATGATGAGAGCGTGCGGACCGGTGTGTTGGAAAATGGGATGACCTACTATATCAAATCCAACCAGGAACCAAAAGAGCGGGCCTCGTTCTATATTATTCAGAATGTGGGTGCATTGCTTGAGGAGGATCATCAGAATGGACTGGCACACTTCCTGGAGCATATGGCTTTTAACGGGACCAAACACTTCCCCGACAAAGGAATTATTGACTTCCTGGAGAGGCATGGAGTTGCCTTTGGTGAGAACATCAATGCCTATACGAGTCAGAACCAGACGGTCTATAACCTCTCAGATGTACCGGTAAATAAGCCCGGAATTCTGGATTCATGCCTGCTTATACTTAATGATTGGTCCAACTATCTTTTGTTGAGTGAAGAAGAGATCGATGCAGAGCGGGGTGTTATAAAGGAGGAGTGGCGCACCAGGCGCACTGCCCAGTTCAGAATGTATAAGGCAGCATTGCCTTACCTCTATCCCAACTCCAAATTTGCCGAAAGAGATGTAATAGGTGATTTTGAAGTACTTGAGAACTTTGAATATCAGGCACTAAGGGATTTTTATCATGAGTGGTACCGTACCGATCTGCAGGCGATAGCCATGGCCGGTGATTTTGATGCGGAGGAGATGGAAAAGAAGGTGGTTGCGCTTTTTTCAAAAATACCCGCTGTAGAGGATGCACCGGAACGGCCTTTCTTTGAAATACCTGATCACTCAGTCCCGGTTTATGGGCTTGTGACCGATAAGGAGGCAGCGCAGACCATCATCAGGTACATGATTCGCCATCGGAAAAGCAAGGAGGGACCTGAGACCATTATGGACTACCGGGAGAACTACATTCACCAGCTCTTTAATGCCATGATAGGTCAGAGGCTTGAAGAACTGGTTCAAAAAGGAGATCCTCCTTTTGTAGTTGGGGTCATCAATTATGGAGATTTCGAGAGGGGGTATGAAGCATTAAGTGCTATCGTTATGCCCAAACCCAACCAGGAAGCTCAGGGCCTGACTGCCATCATGACCGAGCTAGAGCGGATTAAAAGGTATGGTTTTGTCCAGGGGGAACTGGATCGGGCCAAGGCAGAGATTTTGACTCAGTGGGAAAAATATTATAAAGAGCGTGATAAAATCAGCAATGAAGAGTATGTGAATGAATATGTAAATCATTACCTGGAAGGGGATGCCTATGTGGCAGCTGAGACGGGTTATATGTATGTTCAGGGTATTTTACCCAGTATAACCCTGGATGATTTTAATCAAAGGATTGAGAGTTGGATCACTGAAGAGAATCAGGTGCTGGTCATACAGGGCCCGGAAGGGGAAGATGTTGAACATTTAAGTGAGGCGGCCTCACTGGCTATTTTTGAGCAGGTGGCATTGGCGGAGATTGAACCTTACGAGGATGCAGAACTGGCTGAATCATTGGTCACTGAAGAGCTTGCATTGGCAGCCATCACAGAGACGAAAGAGCTTGAGGATTTTAGTGCGGTTGAATGGACCCTGGAAAATGGAGCCAGGGTCGTTTTCAGACAGGCTGATTTTGAGAAAGACCAGATTCAGATACGTGGCTATAGCAAGGGAGGCAGCTCCCTCTATGAGGATGCATATGTACCCACTACCGATATGTTGACCTCGCTGGTGAGCTACTATGGGGTGGGTGACTTTGATGCCATGGGTCTGCAGAAAATGCTGACCGGAAAGAATGTTTCTTTACAAATGAGCCTTAGGACTTTGTCAGAAGGGCTGATGGGAACAGCAAGCCCAAAGGATATGGAAGCATTGATGCAACTTGTATACCTGCACTTTAATAAACCCAGGTTTGATGCTGAAGCCCATGATGCCATTGTGTCAAGGTATATGGCGCTGGTGCAAAACATGAATAACGATCCCCAAAAAATAATGGGTGACTCGCTGAGTTTAATACAGACCAACTATCATCCCCGCAGCAGGGTATTGGACCAGGAATTTTTGAAGGAGGTGGATTTTGAAAAGATAGAAGAGATTTATACCGAGCGATTTGCCGATGCCAGTGATTTCCTTTTTATTATTGTGGGTAACATGGAGCAGGAAGAAGTAAAGGTATTGGTGCAGAAATATATCGGAGCAATTAAGGATCTGGATCGGAATGAGATGTGGGTGGATCGTAAGGTTTATGAGCCCCAGGGGGTGGTGGAGAAAACCATACCTGTGGCACTTGAAACACCCAAAGCCAATGTAAATATTGTGATTAATAAGGAGCTGGAATATAATCCTTACAACCGAATGGTCATGCGGGTGATTCAGGATGTCCTTGATTTACGTTATGTGGAGTCGATCCGGGAAGAGGAGGGTGGCACCTATGGAGTAGGGATTGGTACATCCCTGAGTGTGTGGCCTGTTGAGAAAGCCTCTATGCGCATCTCATTCGATTGTGATCCTAACCGTTCAAGCGAACTGAAAGCAAAAGTTTTTGATGAGCTGGAGAAGCTGGCCAAGGAGGGACCCTCGGAAATCGATCTTTCCAAAACCGTGGAGAATATTCTGAAGGACCGGGAGCAGAGCAAGGAGCACAATGCCTATTTTCTGGGAAGCCTTTTTGAATATTATGTGTATGGGGTTAACTATAACGATCCCGCCAATTACGAAGATATCATCAAAGCGCTTACTCCCAAAGATGTGAAGAAGGTAATGAAGAAGTTTTACAAAAAACCCAATGTGGTGGATGTGGTTTTTGTTCCAAAAGAGGAGGCCGCAGCTGAATAGGGCCCCTTTATATCTATGAGCGGACTCTTTTAATAGAATATTTTTTTCAATCGAAAGGTTTTAGAACGTAGATGCCTACAATCCCTTGCTGGCAAGGGATTTAAGCATCGGTTATAAAACCTGTAGATTGAGGTAGAATGCTTGCTATTAAAACAGTCCGTGAATCTGCGCGTTGATTGAGTCCATGACAAAGCTTAAGTCTTCAGGCTTATCCCTGAAGTTGTAATTGTCCACATCCACAATCAGAAGCTTGCCCAGGCTATAGGTTTCCACCCAGGCTTCATAACGTTCATTCAGGTGTTTCAGGTAATCGAGCCTGATGTTATTTTCATATTTACGTCCCCGCTGCTGAATCTGGTCTACCAGAACCGGGATGGAGGCACGAAGATAGATCAACAGATCAGGCGGTTCAATCAGGGAACTCATCAGGTTAAAAAGGGCGAAGTAGTTTTCAAAGTCCCTCGTGCTCATGAGCCCCATGCTATGGAGGTTGGGTGCAAAGATGTATGCATCCTCGTAAATGGTCCGGTCCTGAATGATCTTTTTGCCAGACTGCCGAATCTTTACTATTTGACTGAATCGACTGTTGAGAAAGTAGATTTGCAGGTTGAAAGACCACCGTTGCATATCCTGGTAAAAATCGTTGAGATAAGGATTATCATCCACATCCTCATACTGTGCCTCCCAGGCATATTGCTTGGCCAGAAGGCTGGTAAGTGTAGTTTTTCCTGATCCGATATTTCCTGCAACAGCTACATGCATATTTCTTGAATTATAATAAGAAACCCACTAAAGATAGTAACTTTTATCGGGTTAAAATGTCGGAAAGTTCATCTAAATATTTTCGGTCATTGGCCAGCCTTGGAATTTTATTCTGTCCGCCCAGCTTTCCTCTCTTTTGCATCCATTTATAGAAGGTTCCGGGTTCCAGGGAGACAACTTTAGGCTCCTGTAAAGTGAGGTTTTTATACCTCTTTGATTCATAGTCCGAATTTATGGAGCATAAGGATTGATCCAGCATCTCCCTAAAATCTTTCAGGCTGTCGGGCTTGGTTTCAAACTCGATCATCCATTCATGAGCTCCTTTGGACTCATCACTCATATAGAGAGGCCCAGCAGTATATTCCTTTACGGTGGCCCCTGTTTTTGTGCAGGCTTTCATCAGGGCACTTTCTGCATTTTCGAGGATTACTTCTTCTCCAAAAGCATTGATATAGTATTTTGTACGTCCCGATATTTTTATCCTGTGGGGTGAGAGGGAGGTGAATATCACCGTATCTCCTATCAGGTATCGCCAGAGGCCCCCGTTGGTTGTAATGATCATGGCATAATTAACACCCATCTTTACATCGCCTACCGTAAAAGCGGTTGGATTTGGCTCATCCAGATGGTCCATGGGGATAAACTCATAAAATACACCCAGATCCAGCATGAGTAACATGTCATCCCTGTCGAGTTCATCCTGAATACCGAAGAAACCTTCAGAAGCGTTGTAAGTTTCCAGGTAGTTCATTTTGTCCGAGGGGATCAGTTTTTTGAAGGTTTCTCTGTAAGGGGTGAAACTAACTCCACCATGGGTAAAAAGCTCCAGGTTTGGCCAGACTTCAAGAATATTGTTCTTCCCTGTATAATCAAGGATGGCTCTTAGGAGAACCAGATTCCACGATGGAACACCTGCGATGCTGGTTACATTCTCGTTGACTGTATGACGGGTAATCTTTTCCAGTTTCTCCTCAAAATCGGGGATCAATGCAATTTCAACTGCGGGAGTCCTGATAATCTGCGCCCAGAAGGGCAGGTTCTCGATAATTACAGCCGACAGATCGCCAAAATAGGACTGATTGCTGAACTTATTCACTTCGGCACTTCCTCCGAGGGTCAATGCCTTTCCTTTCAGGATTCCAGTTTCGGGTCTCTCCTTGGTATAAAAGGCGATTACATCTTTTCCTCCACGGAAATGACAATCTTCCAGGGCTTCGTTGCTTACCGGGATATATTTACTTTTATCTGAAGTCGTCCCTGAGGATTTGGCAAACCACTTGATATCTGAGGGCCACAAAAGATTTTGTTCACCCTCTCTCAAGCGATTGATATAGGGCTTAATATCATCGTAAGTACTTATGGGAACCCTTTGCTGAAAATCTTTTATGGTATAGATGGAGTCAAATCCATATTGTACCCCCCAGGTGGTTTTAGTGGCTTGATCTACCAGCCTGGTAAAAACCTCCTGCTGGACATCAAAAGGATATTTTTTAAATAGCTCAATCTGATGAAGACGTTTTACGTTCACCCAGGAGATAATGGAGTTGAGCAGCGGCATGTATGTTTTCTTACAGGATCAGCATGGCATCACCGTAAGTGCCAAACTTGTATCCTTCTTTGATGGCTACCTGGTAGGCATCCATTAACTCGTTGTAGCCTGCAAAGGCCGATACCATCATGAGTAAAGTGGAATAGGGCAGGTGAAAATTGGATATCATCCTGTTAGGGACACTGAATTCGTAAGGCGGGAAAATAAACTTATTGGTCCACCCATCAAACTCCTTCAGAAAGCCATCGGTCGATACAGAGCTTTCAAGGGTTCGCATCACAGTGGTTCCTACTGCGCAGACGTTGCTTTTTTTCTCTTTGGCTGAATTGACCAGCTTCACAGCTTCGTCCAGAATATGGATCCTCTCCGAGTCCATTTTATGCTTGGTGAGATCCTCTACATCAACAGTCCGGAAATTACCCAATCCCACATGGAGTGTGATGTAAGCAAAATCAATTCCTTTAATTTCTAAACGCTTCAACAACTCCCTGCTGAAATGCATGCCGGCTGTCGGTGCAGCTACAGCACCTTCATGCTTTGCATACACAGTCTGGTAGCGTTCTTTGTCTTCAGGCTCCACATCTCTTTCGATAAATTTTGGAAGAGGAGTCTCACCCAACTCAAACAGGGTCTTCTTGAATTCGTCGTAATCACCGTCATAAAGGAATCGAAGGGTGCGTCCACGGGAGGTGGTGTTGTCTATGACCTCTGCCACCAGAATATCATCTTCGCCGAAGTATAGTTTGTTCCCGATCCTGATTTTTCGGGCTGGATCCACGAGTACATCCCACAATCTCTGTTCACGGTTCAGTTCCCGAAGAAGGAAAACCTCGATCTCTGCACCTGTCTTCTCTTTATTGCCATACAAGCGGGCAGGAAAAACCTTGGTGTCGTTAAAGACCATCACATCCCTGTCGTCGAAGTAATCGATAATCTCTTTAAATGTTTTGTGTTCAATCTTTTGTGTGTCGCGATGAAGAACCATTAACCTGGATTCATCCCGGTTTTTCGCAGGAAATTTTGCAACCAACTCTGGAGGTAATTCGAATTTGTACTGGGATAATTTCATATTAGAGATGTGATTATTTGGGTGATGCGAGCATCGTTATACGTAAGAAACGTAAAAAAGTTACAAAAGTTCTAATTTATTTATAAAGTTATCGATGGAAATGGCCTGTTCCACCTCATAGGGTCCTATGCGGGTGCGCCTGAGCCCCGTAAGGTGCCCCCCAGAATTTAGCTTTTCTCCAATGTCCCTGGCCAGCGAACGAATGTAAGTGCCTTTACTGCACTCTACCAGTAGTGAAAGATCCGGAAGATTTTCTTTAAGAATCTCCAGGCGATGGATCGCCACCAGCTGCGGTTTTAATTCTATGGTTTTTCCTTTCCTGGCCATGTTATAGGCGCGTTTGCCATCTACACTCTTGGCCGAATAGATAGGAGGCATTTGCTCAAACTCTCCTGTAAAAGCCTGGATCACCTCATCAATATCAGAAGTGGTAATATGCTCCCAGGGAAAGGTTTTATCTACTTCCGTTTCCAGATCGAATGATGGTGTTGTAGCACCAAGTCTTACCTGTGCCTCATATACTTTTTCCAGATCTTGATAATTCATGATCTGTTTCGTAGCTTTTCCGGTACAAATAATTACAAGTCCGGTTGCAAGCGGATCTAGCGTTCCTGCATGACCCACCTTAATCTTTTTGATCCCAAGGTGATGTTTGAGCGATTTTCGGATCTTATTCACCACATCAAAAGAGGTCCACGTGAGTGGCTTATCGATGAAGAGGACGCTGCCCTCTATGTAGGTATCGGGATTGGTGTAATCCATTTAATTAACCAAAAACTATAGAGATGATTCCCACCAGGGCACAGTATATTGCGAACCAGTAGAGATTTCCTTTTTTCACCAGACTAATCATCCAGGTGCATGCCATATACCCGGCGATATAAGAAGCCAGAAAGCCCACAATAAGAGAGCTTATGGCAATTCGGTCTCCGGCAGGATCGGAGGTGAGGGAGAGGATGTCCAGTAAAGCAGCTCCAATAATGGGTATCAACACCATCAGGAATGAAAACCTGGCTGCTTCGCTGCGATCATTTTTCAATAACAGGGCGGTGGAGATCGTTGCACCCGATCTGGAGATTCCTGGAATTGTGGCAATAGCCTGAGCAAATCCGATCAGGAGGGCATCCAGAAAAGGGATCTTCTTTTGACCGCTTTTGACCAATTGTGTGGAAACCAGTAGCAAGGCCGTTACCAGTAAAGCACTCCCTACCAGAACAAGGTTGCCCGAAAAGAGCGATTCAACCTCTTCATGGAACAAAATACCTACAATTAAAACCGGTATCATGGATAGGAGAATCTTGGAAACATATTTCGTTTCTTCATTCCACTTAAAAGCCAGTAAACCCACAGATAGGTTTTTTATTTCTTTGAAAAAAACGGTGATGGTACTCAGGACAGTGGCAAAATGGACAAGCACAGTAAAGGTGAGGTCCTCTTTCACTTCAACGTTCAGTAAGACTTTACCTATTTCGAGGTGTCCACTGCTGCTAACGGGCAGAAATTCGGTGAGTCCCTGGACAAGTCCAAGGATTAAAGCTTCAATCCAGGTCATATGCTACGTGGGGTATTATTCGTTCTCTCCTTTTGATCTGGGTTTTTTCATGATGGCCCAAATCTCAAAAATGAACCCTGCGAGAACCACCAGTGGTGCCAGGGTAATTCGGCGAAAGCTGAATATCTCCTCTTCATTAAAAATGTTAGGATCATCAGATTTTCCGCCAATCATAAGGATAAATCCCAAAACGATGATTGCAAATCCAATTATCAAGAGAATGTAATTCTCTTTGGCCAATGCAAAGTTTTCCTTACCAGTGCTTTTCTTACTCATTGCGACTATATTAGTAAAGCTTATCAGTTTTCATATTTAAATACTTGTTGACAGCAAAAAAGGTAGAGATCCAATTGATCACAACACCTACCACGATTACCCCAAGTGCAAGAATGGCCAACAGGTCGTAATCCTTAAATGAGATTACACCTTCAAACTCATCCTGGAGCAGATAAATCAATCCAAACAAAAGTGCCAGAGCAATCAGGCTTCCTGTAAATCCACTGGCAGCCCCTCTTAGCAGAAAGGGCCTGCGGATGATTCTCCGCGTGGCTCCTATAAGCTGCATAGTGTTGATTATAAATCTTTTAGAGTAAACTGAAAGTCTGATGGTATTGTTAATTAATGTGACTGAAATCAGGGTTAACAAGACCGAAAATCCAAGGATGACCAGGGTAATCTGTCGGATGTTTTCATACACCGCATATAGCAGGGACTTTTTATAGTACACCTCTTCAATGGAGTTATACTTCACCAGGTCTTGTTCGATCATCATGACTGAATCGGGATTGGCCCAGGGTTGATGCAACCTCACCCTGATAGAAGGAGGGAGGGGATTGTAGCCAAGAAAACTTATAAAATCTTCACCCAGCATCTGTTCGGTTTCCAGGGCAGCCTCCTCTTTGGTGATGTACTCGGTAGATAAAATATATTCCCTTGCATCCAGGATCTTCTGCAGCTGATATATGTCAGCTTCCTTCACATTTTCTTTCAGGATCACATTGAAGCCAATGCTTTCCATCACCTGCCTTTTGATATTGCTGCCGTTAATCAGTAGTAAACCCACCAATCCAAGCAACAGTAAAACCAGTGATATACTGATGATTGAGGTAATGTACGAACTGCGAATCCTCCGGGAATATGTCTTGTTTTCCTTCTTTGACATTGCCTGACAAAATGGCCTTGGCAAAGATAGGAATTTAATCGAGGATTTTAGTCCAGCCGAATGAATCCTCTATATCGCCATTTTGAATTCCCACAAGGGTCTCATATAGCCTGGTGGTCACCGGGCCTGGAACCTCAGGATCTCCGAAGGTATAAGTGATGTCCAGGTCCTCGTCAAACACCTTGCTGAAAGGCGTGATGACTGCTGCTGTTCCACAGGCTCCAACCTCTTCAAATTCTGAAAGTTCTTCAACAGGGACAGGTCTGCATTCAACCTTCATACCCATACTTTCAGCAAGTACCTGAAGGCTCCGGTTTGTAATGGAAGGTAAAATAGACTGTGACTTTGGTGTGACAAAAGTATTGTTTTTGATCCCAAAAAAGTTGGCGGGACCGCATTCATCAATATATTTCTTCTCCCTTGCATCAAGGTACATGGAGGTGGCAAATCCCTTTTTATGTGCGTCTGCTATGGAACTCATACTGGCTGCATAGTTGCCTCCTACTTTCAAATGTCCTGTTCCCAAAGGTGCTGCACGGTCATGATCCCTGACAATCAGCATCTCTACAGGTTTGAATCCCGCTTTAAAATAGGGCCCAACCGGCATTACAAATACCAGGAAAGTATACTCTTCTGCCGGACGTACGCCCACTTCCGGGCCGGTACCAATCAGAAGCGGCCGGATGTATAGTGAAGCGCCTGTCCCATAGGGTGGGACGTACTTTTTATTCAAGAGAATGACCTTTTCAACGGCATCCATAAAAAGTTGTTCGGGAACCTCGGCCATCAAAATTCCCCTGGCCGACTGAATCATCCTTTTGGCATTTTCACCGTGACGGAATAGCCTGATCCGGCCATCTGCTCCAGTAAAGGCCTTGAGGCCTTCAAATGATTCCTGTCCGTAATGCAAGCAGGTGGCTCCAATATGAATGGGAAAATACTCATCAGAAGAGACTTCCAGTTCACCCCATTTTCCATTTTTGAAAACAGACCTGACATTGAAGTCCGTTTTTATGATGTTAAAGCCCAGATTTTTCCAATCAAGTTCCATGATATAGCAGGTTGAGGATGATTAAGTGATCAAAAGTAAACAATCCAATCTTCAGCGACAATAAAGAAATGATGTTTTAAAATGATGTTTTAGATCCACCTTTCCTGCTCTATGATGCTTATCTGGTCGGTGCCTTTAACCTCTCTCAGGCGCTGGGCTGACAGGGTATAGAATTCGAATTCAAAAAGCAGCTCAAGTTGCTTATTCTTAAATTGCTGACCGTTGATTTTTATGCCTGCCTCATTCATTTCCTGATGGAGGAGTTTGATCTTTTTGGAATAGCTGGGGCGGCCTATATAATCCATTTTTGCATCAATCAGTATCTTTTCAAGGCGGTTTTGCGGATCGAAGGGCAGTTTTGTCGCAAGTATCAGGTTGCAGATTTGATCAATCTGTTTCTCTGAGTATTCAAAATCGGGAAGAATTTCCCTGCAAATAACCGCTGATCTGTTTTCATAATTTTTATAGGTTTGAGTAAGCCCTGTATTGAGAAAAAGTGCAGCTGTTCTGATGAGTAGCCGATCATCCTGATCGATCTCTTCGGCCCTGCAGAGCAAGAAGGCCTGGTTGTAAACCTTCTGTGCTATTTCAAGGGTATTATAGTGTATGTAGTCCGGTAGATTCTTAAGGATGGATTCAAAAACCAGATCTTCAAGATCGCTTAATCGCAAGAGCTGTAGTTTAGTAAAAAAGCGTTTATTGGGAATCTCTTTAAGGTCCACCGATAGTTCAGGGCGTAAACCGTTTACAAAATACATATCAATATTCCCCTTATATTTTACGGGAAGTTTTCCCCTGTATTCGCAAATAAAATAGTCCTTGACCATGCCATAGGTAGTCCCTGATATATTTACCTTTCCGGCTATGCCCGAGGATTCCATCCTGGAGGCTGTATTTACGGTATCCCCCCAGATATCATATGAGACCTTCTTATGACCCACCACCCCTGCAATTACAGGGCCCGTATGGATTCCAATTCGAAGATCCCAAATGTCAGTTTTTGCAGATTTCAGATGCTGCATGTAGGATTGCATTTCAAGGGCTGCAAGTACAACTTCAACCGGGTTTGTACTGTTCTTTTTTGGTATTCCACCTGCTGCCATATAGGCATCTCCAATGGTCTTGATTTTTTCAATGTTATACTTTCCAACCACCGAATCGAAATGGAAAAAGAATTTGTCAAGTTCATCGATAAGTGCTTCCGGATTCATCTCCTCTGCAATCTTTGTAAATCCTTGTATATCTGAAAATAGAACTGTGGCTCTTTCGTACTTATCCCATTTGGCCTTCCCCTTTTCTTTCAATTGAGAGGCTGTTTTTTGAGGTAAAATATCAGCCACCAGTTGGTCCGATTTCTCCTTCTCTTTGGTCAGGTCTTCGATTTTAGATTGAACGCGTAAAGAGATCCTTGATTCGGCTCTGTGGTAACTGAGCAATTGCCATTTTCGGAGAAGGAACAGCAGGATGAGAAAGAGAAGCCCATAAACAATAAATGCATACCATGAATTGTAAAATGGAGGTTTGATGACAAAGGTCAACTGGGATGACTCTGTTATCCTTCCGAAAAGGTCAAGTCCAACAACCTCAATATTGTATTCGCCTCCTTTAAGGTTCATAAATTTAAGATCCCTGCCACGCTGCCATTCACTCCACCCGTTGGGAGGTATTCTGTATCTGAATAAAGGCTTCGGACTGTTCTGGAGTTCCAGACCCGTAAGGTGAAATGAGATGGAATTTCCTTTCTGAGACAACAATTCCAGACCCACTGGCTCCTTGAAATCAATGGCATTCAATTTCCGCAGATTAAAAAGGGATACTTTGCTTTCACCAATGATAATCAGGATGCTATCCCGGAAATTCAGATCAATAATATCCCCGAGTTCACTTAGGACCGGGTATGTGTCAGGGCCAATTCCTTCTTCCTGGTCAGGATCTGTCAGTGGTAAAAATGTATCCTCGTTTTTTTCATACCTGTAAACTTTGTTGGTTCCTTCCAGCAGAAGCTCCTTCCCATTAGAGCTTAAGCCCTCAAGCAAAATTTCAGAATGAAACTTTATGGGTACAAAACTTTCCATTTTTTGGGAAAACCTGTACACCTTATTCTGACAAAGAAAAAAGAGTTGGTCTTCATGGCTTACAAAAGAGTGTGAAAAAGCCAGATTTGGATCTGTTGCCGTGGAATTCCAGCCCTGTATGTCCCTGCGAAAAAGAGTTATCCCCTTGCTTCCCGAGACGACCAATGTAAATTCATCCAGGGCAAACAAACCGGTAAAATTGCCTTTCTCAATGATTTCTGCCCCCTCTGGCCCCAGGAGATATAAATGGCCTTGGCCAGCGGCAAAATCCTGGGACCCTGAGGAGGAGAGAAGATGAACCGATTCAGCCTGACCCGGATTCAGTTGCTGCAAATCCCAGCTTTCGCTCTCCCCTTCCTGCAGTTTCAGCAAAAACACTCCCTGGCTGGTTCCAAGAATAATTCCCTGCTCTGTAATCAGGCTGTTTAAAATACGGCCGATTTCTATGGGATCGGTCTCAAGGGTGCGCAAGGGGGATGGGTAGTTGATCCTTAAAAGGGAGTGGGGTGACAGAATCCAGATCTCTCCTTTTTCTTTATAGTAGGTGAGCAAACTGCCTGGTGCCACATGTCTTGTTGAAGTAAGACGATTTAACCATTCCTCCATACCGGGAAAGGGACTTTCCGGCAATCTTTTCATCCTCTCGGGCGATAAAGGAAGGAATTCTATTCCTGTCCATTTTAGCGTGGTCCCGTCCTTTTCAGAGAGGTAGAGGCTGTCTTCAAATATGCGGAACCGGTCTAAATCCGCCTGAATCGGAGTAAGTCTGGCCTTTCCGTCAGATAGTTGATATACCCCTTTGTCAGAAGAGATAAAAAGACTCTTTTTGAATCTGACAATATCCTTTGGAATGAAACTTCGTTGAGACGCAGGGATCAGATGTTTTCTCGACAGTATGCGATAATTCAGTTCCTGTTCCCTGATCAGATATCCCGCATCATTTTTAGCAGCATAATAGAGGGTATCTGATTCATCGCCGGTTACATAAACGGGTCCATTAAGTGCCAGATGATCTAAGTTTTCTCCCCGTAGAATGGTGAGGCCATTGTCTTTTCCAATAAGCAGTGTCCCATCCCGATCCAGGTAAAAGGAGACATTGGGGATGTCATGGTACAGGTAGGGAAGATTAATCTCCTGGACCCATGGGGTGAAATGCAAGCTACGAATCTGTGCAAGCCCACAACTGAAGCTGGATTCAAAGGTTATGAACAGAAAAAAAATCAAGCAAATCCTGTATGACTTGAAGAATAAATTCATAACTTGTGTAACTCTGTATGAGCTGCCTTCGTAAGACATAATCAAATATAGAAAATATATTTACCCTTTATTGATAACCAAACTACAGGATAGTTATGGAAAAGATAGAAAGGCCAATTATTGTTCCGTGGGACTTTTCAGAGGTTGCTGAAAACGCTTTTCAGCATGCAGTTAATATGTCCAAGGATGTGAACAGGGAGATTCTCCTTTTGCATGTGGTATCTGATTCCAAAGATATTGAGTCATTGAGGGGTAAGCTGGAGACTTCGGCAGAAAAGCTTGGGAAGGAGTATGGGAGAACCCCACATGCTGAGGTTGTTGCAGGAAGCATCTTTAGTTCCATCGGCGACGTTGCCAAAGAGAAGAAGGCGGAGATGATCATTATGGGGACCCACGGAATGAAGGGTGCTCAGAAATTATTTGGTAGTAAAGCTCTGAAAGTAGTGGTTTCGTCTCGAATCCCTTTTCTGGTGGTTCAGGACAAACCGACAAAAGAGAAAATTGATACCATCCTTTTACCCATAGACTTTAAGGGCGAAAACAAAGAAACGGCCAACTGGATCTACTACCTGGCAAGGAACTTTGGTGCAAAGTTCATTATTCTAAAATCAGCTGCCAGGGATAAAGGTTTCAGAAGGAAGATTCTTTCAAACATAAGATATGTTGAGACCTTTCTAAAGGGGCATGATGTAAATTATGAAATAGTTACTGCCTCAGGAACCCAAAGTTTTAAGAAGGAGATTGTAAGTTTCGCGAAGGAACGTAACGCTGATTTTATCCTGGTGATGGCCACCCGTGATATTCGTTGGGTCGACTATATGTTAGGTGCTCCTGAACAATACATCCTTGCCAACCCGGAGAACCTTCCAGTAATGTGCATGAATCCAAGACCAGCAAAAATTGCAAGTGGATTCAGAGCCGCCGGAGGTGCATAGCATCCATTAAATTTTATATTTTTATGGCCGCATATTTTTGCGGCCTTTTTTGTTTAATGGAATATATATGGGCTTAAATTCTTAGAGGAACCATAAACGTAGCCACCTACAATCCTTTGCCTTTTAAAGGATTTCAGTGGCGGGTTATGGTTCTGGAAAGAATTTCTTTCGTTAATTATGTACCATGGAAATCGTATTTGCAACAAATAACCTGCATAAGCTAGAAGAGATCAGTGCTTTGCTTGGAGGAAATTTTCAATTGCTGGGATTGAAAGACTTAAATATCTCGGAGGAAATTCCCGAAGACCATGAAACCCTTGAGGAGAATGCTTCTCAGAAGGCATGGTATATCTACAACAGGACTGGGAAAAGTTGTTTCGCTGACGACACCGGGCTGGAAGTATCTGCCCTGAATGGAGCTCCTGGAGTTTACTCTGCCAGGTATTCAAGGATGGGTGAGATTACCTTCGCGGATATGGAACCGGCTGAAGGGAACATCCGGAAACTGCTCTTGGAGATGGAGAGATTGACCGAAAGGGAGGCAAGGTTCAGAACTGTGATTGCGCTGATATTGAATGGGGTGGAATACCAGTTTGAAGGGATCGTAGAGGGAGTGATTACCCTGGACTCTTCCGGTGCGAAAGGATTTGGTTATGATCCGATATTTCGTCCGGCTGGTTATGATCAAACTTTTGCGGAAATGGATCTTGAATTAAAAAACCAAATCAGTCATCGCGCAAAGGCAGTCCTGAAGCTGACAGAATTTCTTAGAGGTATGTAATATGTGGAGTAAAAAACCGTATTTATAGAAACAGTGTGATATGCTGAGCAGGTTACTATGGGTAATATTTGGTTTGAGCGCCTGGCTGGGGTCTTCGCTCCATGGACAAATTACACTGGGGCAGTGGAGGACGCACCTGCCATATAAATACTGTAACATTGCCGAGGCTACCAATAACCGGGTATTCTGCTCTACTACGGGTGGGCTCTTTTATTATCAACTGGAAGATAATTCGGTTGTAAAGGTTTCCAAAATAGACGGCCTATCCGACAATGGAATAGCCGCCATGAGGTGGAGCGGTGATTTGGAAACCCTGATCATGGCCTACCAGAATTCGAACATCGACCTGATCAGGGAGAATGTGATTGTGAATCTGCCTGATATCATGAAAAAGCAGATTCCTGGCGATAAGTATATCTATGACATCTATTACCTTGGTCAGGATGCATACCTCTCTACCGGATTCGGAATTGTATTGCTAAATCTGGAGAAGGACGAGATCAGTGAGACTTACTACATTGGAGACAATGGGGAAGCCTTAAAAGTAAACCAGGTAACCTCCGATGATACCTACCTTTACGCAGCTACCGATAAGGGGATTAGAAGAGGATTGATTGATGATCCTTTCCTGGTTGACTTTAATGCCTGGGAAACCATAAGCGATATTCCCAATACCAATGGTGCATTCAGCGCCATTGCTTATTTCAATAATACCCTCTATACCGCATTTTCAGATCCATCCGGTGTGCAGGATCGTTTATATTACAACAGTGGCAATGGATGGAATCCCTATTCCTATTTTACCGGAAAATTGTGTCACGAATTGCTTAACCAGGGAGATTATCTCTCTCTTGTGGATAACAAGGGAGTTCACCTGATTAACCCCGATGGACTGATTATCAAGGAGATGTTTAGCGATAATCCACTTTCGGCTTCCCTGGATGACAATGGTTCACTGTGGTTGGCAGATTTTGGCGATGGACTGCTTACGAATGAAGGAGGTAGTATGTGGTCTATCATTCCCAACGGTCCCAATACCAACTCCGTTTATGGCATGGAAGCATCGGGCAATGTACTGTATAGTGTTCAGGGGGGTGTTACAGGTTCCTGGGCCAACCAATACTTGAAAGGTTATTTAGAAACTTTCAGCGGTGAACAGTGGGAATCTAAACTTGTTGAGGAAGTCCGAGATTTACTTTCGCTGGCTATTGACCCGGCCGATCCGTTTCATGTTTTTGCAGGATCATGGGGCTATGGATTACTTGAGTTTAAAGGCCAGGAGGTGATTCGTTACACCGAAGAAAACAGCTCTCTCCAAACCATTATTGCAGGTGGTGATTTCATTAGGATAGGTGGTATCGCGCTCGATCCTGTGGGGAATTTGTGGATGACCAATACGGGTGTGTCTGAACCTATCTCGGTCAGAAAAGCTGATGGCACCTGGAAAAGCTACAAGGCCGATAACCTGATCAGCAGCTACAGCGCCCTGGGGAGTGTCCTGGTCACTCAATCGGGTGATATCTGGGCCATTGTTCCCAAAGTAAACGGATTGTTCGCCATGAATATCAATTACACCATCGACGATACCTCCGACGATGAGTACAGGAAGGTGAGTGTAGTGGATAAATTTGGCAAAGTGATTACCAATGATGTGCGATCATTTGCGGAGGACCGCAGTGGAAATTTATGGCTGGGTACCAACCAGGGAATCTACGTGATTTACAGTCCATACAGGCTGTTTACTGAAGGATCGGTGTATGCCCAGGAGATACTTATCCCGCGAAATGATGGCAGTGGTCTGGCCGATCCCTTGTTGGGAACCCAGGTGGTTACAGCTATCGAAGTAGATGGAGCCAACCGGAAATGGCTTGGGACTGCCTCCAGTGGGGTCTACCTGGTCTCTGAAGACGGTCAGGAAGAGATTGAGCAATTCAATGCTACAAACAGTCCATTGCTCTCCAACAGCATCACCGATATCTGTGTGGATGGAGCTTCAGGAGAAGTATTTTTCGGTACAGATAAGGGAATTATTTCATATCGGGGAGAGGCACTCGAGGGGAGTACGCAATATGATCAGGTGGTTGTATATCCCAATCCTGTGCGGGAGACTTATGAGGGACCTGTAGCCATTAAAGGATTGGTAGAGAGAACAACTGTGAAGATTACGGATATGAGTGGAAACCTGGTGTATGAAACTGAATCTCTGGGTGGACAGGCCCTCTGGGATGGGACCAACTTCAGGGGTGAACGTGTGGCCACAGGGGTGTATATGATCTATCTCTCTTCTGCCGATGGAGCCCTTTCTCATGTAACCAAACTGCTCTTTATACACTAATTATGATCCGCAAAACCAGGGGCATTGTTTTGCATACCACCCGGTATGGAGAATCGAGCCTGGTGGTTCATTGCTATACCGAACAATCTGGCCGGCAAACCTACATGATTAAAGGGGTTCGGAAGTCCAGAAAACAGAACCGCTCAAACCTTTTTCAACCCCTTTTTATTCTTGATTTTGAGGTGTACCATAAAAATACAGCAGGTATTCAGCTGGTAAAGGAGGTAAACAGGGCCATCCCCCTGAACTCCATCCCATTCGACATCACCAAAAGCACCCAGGCCATCTTTATGGCTGAAGTACTTTACAGGGTATTAAAAGAGGAGGAACCAAATCCCATGCAGGCTCATTTCCTGATTAACACCATCCAGTACCTTGACGCGCTGGAAGAGGCCTCTCCGGACTTCCATATTCTTTTTATGTTCCAACTGTCCAAACACCTGGGATTCTATCCGCAGAATAATTACGGGGATGGGAATACCTATTTCAACCTGGCCAGTGGCCTCTATAAACCATTTGGAGCAGATCCGGAACTTCAGTTAAATGAAGCGGACAGTATCCTCTGGAATCGCTACTTATCGCTTGATATGCAGTCGATTATAGATTCAGACTTTAATGGTTCACAACGAAAGACCATGCTCAACAACCTGGTACGTTATTTTAAATTCCATGTGGCAGGTATGGGAGAAATTCGTTCCTTAGAAGTTTTACATACATTTTTTCACAATTAGGGATTGGAATAGCGCGTTATTATTTTTTAGATTTCGAGTAACTTCCCTATATATAATGCGTATAAGCAACGAAACTCATGCATTTTGAGTCTTGACTGAGTGTCGTCGTAATATTAAATCCGGGTACCTTGCCATTGGGTGTCTGGATCAAATTTTTTTTATAAGGTGATCTCCGTTACATCGGAAACCGTACATACCAACTCACCAAAATTGCCACGCAAACCTGGCCTGGGAGGACTATTTCTATTTAGGAAATCCCCTGGATCCCAATCTATTTTTGCAACGGCCTCATTTCGAGTAGGATTCCTCCTTTTTGCTCTGGATATTGATCCTTCGATTACTGGAGTTGTTAATGATGAGTCTGACAATTGTGCCGTGGGAATTATTGCCACTTATAGCAATGATTCTACAAATCTGGAGAGGTGCGATGAGGCTGGATATATCGTCCGGACATGGAGCCTGGATGATGGCAACGGGAACATATACGATCAGGAACAGATCATCTGGGTAGAACCAGTTCCTATTGTCATTCCTGTGGTTGATGAAACAATTCTATGTGATAGCTCATATACAAATATTTTGCTTACAAGCTCTAATGTATATACTAGTGGATCAGTGACATTTAACTATTCCGTAGTTGCAACTGGAGGAGTGACTGGATTTACTAGCCCGGAAACGGGACTTACCGATGGATATATAATCAATGATCAACTGTATAATCCTAGTGCTGATAAACAAACAGTAAGTTACACCATCACTCCCGTTAGTCCGGGCGGATGTGGAAATGGGGATGATACGACCATAGTCATTACAGTTAATCCAACTCCTGAGTTAAGCGTGACTATCCCCGAGACGATCTATTGCGATAGTTCACAGGTCAGCTTTACAGTAACCGACGGATTGACCTCATCCACAGGGACACAGGTATATAGTGTGACCAGGGTTTATGATGAGAATGATGTACATATTGAAGATGAGGTTCCAGGGTTGGATGACAATCAGGCTTATGGTGTGGCCTTAGAGGATGATATCCGTAACCTGACTACTCAGGTACAGACGGTGAGCTATATTTTCAAGGCCTTAATCAAGGATCCACGAGGAGATGGTTCCCTGGCAGAATGTAATGAAGGAGTGGATACTACCATCGTAATCAGGATAAATCCAACTCCTGAGTTAAGTGTGACCATCCCCGAGGCGATCTATTGCGATAGTTCAGAAGTGACCATAACCGTAACGGATGACTTATTGGGCTCCACGGGAGCTACTGCCTATCATCTGACCCGCACCTATGATGAGAACAAGATTAAAATTGAGGGACAGGTTCCAGGCACCCTGATCAACCAGGCATATGGTTCGATACCTGATGAGGTCCGTAACCTGACAGATGAAACACAGACTATTACTTACAGGTTCAAGCCAGTCATACTTGATCCCCGTGGCGATGGTTTAATTGTAGAGTGTAATGAGGGAGGAGACACCACTATTGTTATAACGGTTAATCCAACTCCTGAGTTAAGCGTGACCATCCCCGAGACGATCTATTGCGATAGTTCACAGGTCAGCTTTACAGTAACCGACGGATTAACATCATCCACAGGGACACAGGTATATAGTGTGACCAGGGTTTATGATGAGAATGATGTACATATTGAAGATGAGGTTCCGGGTCTGGATGACAATCAGGCTTATGGTGTGGCCTTAGAGGATGATATCCGTAACCTGACTACTCAGGTTCAGACTGTGAGCTATATTTTCAAGGCCTTGATCAAGGATCCACGAGGAGATGGTTCCCTGGCAGAATGTAATGAGGGAGTGGATACTACCATCGTGATCACGATCAATCCAACTCCTGAGTTAAGTGTGACCATCCCCGAGGCGATCTATTGCGATAGTTCAGAAGTAACCATAACCGTAACGGATGACTTATTGGGCTCCACGGGAGCTACTGCCTATCATCTGACCCGCACCTATGATGAGAACAAGATTAAAATTGAGGGACAGATTCCAGGCACGCTGATCAACCAGGGATATGGTTCGATACCTGATGAGGTCCGTAACCTGACAGATGAAACACAGACCATTACTTACAGGTTCAAGCCAGTAATACTTGATCCCCGTGGCGATGGTTTAATTGTAGAGTGTAATGAGGGAGGAGACACCACTATTGTTATAACGGTTAATCCAACCCCTCGATTAAGTGTGACTATCCCCGAGGCGATCTATTGCGATAGTTCAGAAGTGACCATAACCGTAACGGATGATTTATTGGGCTCCACGGGAGCTACTGCCTATCATCTGACCCGCACCTATGATGAGAACAAGATTAAAATTGAGGGACAGGTTCCAGGCACCCTGATCAACCAGGCATATGGTTCGATCCCTGATGAGGTCCGTAACCTGACGGATGAAACACAGACCATTACTTACAGATTCAAGCCAGTGATACTTGATCCCCGAGGCGATGGTTCTAATTGTAGAGTGTAATGAGGGAGGAGACACCACGATTGTTATAACGGTTAATCCAACTCCTGAGTTAAGCGTGACCATCCCCGAGACGATCTATTGCGATAGTTCACAGGTCAGCTTTACAGTAACCGACGAATTAACATCATCCACAGGGACACAGGTATATAGTGTGACCAGGGTTTATGATGAGAATGATGTACATATTGAAGATGAGGTTTCAGGTCTGGATGACAATCAGGCTTATGGTGTGGCCTTAGAGGATGATATCCGTAACCTGACTACTCAGGTGCAGACGGTGAGCTATATTTTCAAGGCCTTAATCAAGGATCCACGAGGAGATGGTTCCCTGGCAGAATGTAATGAAGGAGTGGATACTACCATCGTAATCAGGATAAATCCAACTCCTGAGTTAAGTGTGACCATCCCCGAGGCGATCTATTGCGATAGTTCAGAAGTGACCATAACCGTAACGGATGATTTATTGGGCTCCACGGGAGCTACTGCCTATCATCTGACCCGCACCTATGATGAGAACAAGATTAAAATTGAGGGACAGGTTCCAGGCACCCTGATCAACCAGGCATACGGTTCGATACCTGATGAGGTCCGTAACCTGACAGATGAAACACAGACCATTACTTACAGGTTCAAGCCAGTAATACTTGATCCCCGTGGCGATGGTTTAATTGTAGAGTGTAATGAGGGAGGAGACACCACTATTGTTATAACGGTTAATCCAACTCCTGAGTTAAGCGTGACCATCCCCGAGACGATCTATTGCGATAGTTCGCAGGTCAGCTTTACAGTAACCGACGAATTAACATCATCCACAGGGACACAGGTATATAGTGTGACCAGGGTTTATGATGAGAATGATGTACATATTGAAGATGAGGTTCCAGGTCTGGATGACAATCAGGCTTATGGTGTGGCCTTAGAGGATGATATCCGTAACCTGACTACTCAGGTTCAGACTGTGAGCTATATTTTCAAGGCCTTAATCAAGGATCCACGAGGAGATGGTTCTCTGGTAGAATGTAATGAGGGAGTAGATACTACCATCGTGATCACGATCAATCCAACTCCTGAGTTAAGTGTGACCATCCCCGAGGCGATCTATTGCGATAGTTCAGAAGTGACCATAACCGTAACGGATGACTTATTGGGCTCCACTGGAGCTAATGCCTATCATCTGACCCGCACCTATGATGAGAACAAGATTATAATTGAGGGACAGATTCCAGGCACGCAGATCAACCAGGCATATGGTTCGATACCTGATGAGGTTCGTAACCTGACAGATGAAGCACAGACCATAACTTACAGGTTCAAGCCAGTAATACTTGATCCCCGTGGTGATGGTTCTATAGTAGAGTGTAATGAGGGCGGAGATACCACTATTGTTATAACGGTTAATCCAACTCCTGAGTTAAGTGTGACCATCCCCGAGACGATCTATTGCGATAGTTCACAGGTCAGCTTTACAGTAACCGACGGATTAACATCATCCACAGGGACACAGGTATATAGTGTGACCAGGGTTTATGATGAGGATGATGTACATATTGAAGATGAGGTTCCAGGTCTGGATGACAATCAGGCTTATGGTGTTGCATTAGAGGATGACATCCGGAACCTGACTGCTCAGGTTCAGACGGTGAGCTATATCTTCAAAGCCTTAATCAAGGATCCACGAGGAGATGGTTCCCTGGCAGAATGTAATGAGGGTGTAGATACAACCATAACGATCTATATTAATCCAACTCCGGAAATTTTTGTTAGCGTGGTGGATGACAGAGATACCATCTGTAATGAGGACTTTGTAGTGCTTGATATTACCAATCCCAATTTAGTCATCGAGGGAGACTGGAAGTATAAGCTGGAAATTACCTATGATAAAGAAGACAGTATCTATGGGACCTTACCCGATGTAAGTATTATCGATAACGCCGATGATATATCAGATACTTTATACAATTTGAGTCTGGCCTGGCAGACAGTAACTTATAAATTCACCCCTTATATTATATCTCTGAATGGCGACAGTTGCATCAACGGACAAGATACTTCTATTACAGTCTGGGTGAATCCAACTCCAACCGTTCGGGTAGTTACTCAGGATTCGGTGCTTTGTAGTGGGGAGAGTACAATCATAGAAGTTATTAATACCAATGAGTTCGTAAATGGGGTTTTTGAATATGACTTAATCATTGTTCCCGAAGAAGGTATTACCGGGGCAGTTGCTGATACGACTTATAACAATACTAATAAAATCATTGATGTCACTCTAAGTAATACCGACACAGTGGCTCATAAAGTTGAATACTATTTTACTCCCCAAGAATCCTCAGGTAAAGTTTGTGGTCCGGGAAATGATACGGTGATTATCATTTGGGTGAATCCGGAACCAGAGGTCAGGGTATACATTAGAAGACTCAGTTCTTTGCGATGGAGATGATGTGCATATAGATGTGCGTAATCCAAACTTAGCAGAGCAGGGATTATGGTTCTATACATTGGAAATAGAAAGCGCGGATTCTATTGCTGGGATCAGTGATACTGCTTTCAGGCAGCATCTGCCATTTGATGAGAGCTTATCTTATGATTATAGACTTTATAACAATGATACAGTTGCGCACCAGGTGCTATTCAGGTTTACGCCGACGATTGTGCCCTTCGATGGAGGTGATCCTTGTGTTAATAGTGAGGGGGTAATTGAAAAGGTGCTAATAGTATATCCCACGCCAGAGATCAGGGTGAAGGCAATACCTGATACGGTGATTTGCAATGATCAGTACATTACTTTGGAAGTACGCAACCCAAACCACCTGCTTTTGGGTGGAGAATGGATGTATGACCTAATTGTTACAGATACTTCAGGATTCATAACAGGTGTAAATCAGGATTCATTGGTCATTCCAGAGGGTGGTTTGTATACCTATATAGAGGATTTCCTTCATAATTCAGATACCTCCGCCCATAGTGTGACTTACAACTTCATCCCAATGATCAGGTCCAGTGATGATGGTCAGGTTTGTCGGAATGCTGAAACTATATCTGTAACGGTTTGGGTTAATCCAACACCCAGGCTATATATAAGTTTTGAGGATAGCGTTCTCTGCAACAATGAAACTCTTGAGATTGTGGTTGAAGATGGTATGGGGATAGTAAAAGGCGGTAAAAAGCGATATAGGGTTATCGCCAATTATAACTCCTCTTTTGTTGAATATTGACTCAAGACCAAATGGTATTCCGGACACTATTGATATTGGTCAATCCATACTTGATACTTATGAGAATTGAATAAATGAGGCCGTATCAGTAACCTATCGTTTTACACCCTTGATATTGAATGATGGTGTGGGACATCAACTTAGCTGCAGCAATGGAGTATCTTTCGATACAACCATTTGGATAAATCCAACTCCTTTGTTGAGTGCCAGTATTGAAGAGAGCATTGTATGCGACAGCGCAGAGATTTACATTGCAGTGAATGATGATCTCGATTATGTAAGATATGCGAATAAAGTATACCAATTATATCCCATCTATACTACAGGTGCTTTATCGGGTTTGATCTCGGATACAATTGAGTTGGCGGCAGGGCAAAATATATACAATTATTTATCCAACGATACAGATTCGGTACAGATAGTCGAATACCGACTGGTGGCCAGGCTAAGAGATACCCGTATCGGGAAAGAGAATGAGTATTGCGACAATGGGACTGATACTACCCTGACGATTCAGCTGAATCCAACCCCAAGGTTGAGGTACACTGTGCAGACAGGAGATCTGCGATTTGAAGAAGATACCTTGTGTTTCAATGAGGGATTTGTAATAGATATTGACTCAATCACATCTACAACCCACGGTTTATATTATCAATTCTACGACTATGAAACTGCCGGGGGGAGACTTCTCAATATTAATCCCAAACCGGATAGTTTGCTTTCAGGTGCCCCGTGGGATGAAAATGATGTGAGTAATCCGAACAATCCCCTTGATTCAGTAGAGACCGTTTTATATACCATTCATCCCTATATACCTATTGGATATAAGGAGTGTCCGGGCACCGATACAACCATTATCATTAAGGTCAATCCGGAACCTGTAATGGAAGCAGAATCCAGCAAGGATATAGTTTGCTTCGATTGGGGATATTCCCTTACCATAGATACTGAAGTTGAGTCAACCACCGGACAAATGAAGTATTGGTTAAATACGGTAGATTTTGATGCGGGTGTGGTGAGCGGCGTACCGGCATCAGATACTTCAGATATTTTTAATTTAGATCAGAGTGGAGTTCGCAATGTGGGCGATTCCATTGAAGATGTAACTTACCTTTTCACTCCGGTTATTGAGAATGCAAGATCTTCAGGACATTGCGTGGGTACCCCTGAGATGCCCCTTATTGTCCGGGTAGCCCCCGAATTAAAAGGATTCCTCCAGGCTGACACAGCTGATTACGGAGGTTGGCAAATTCCATGCCCCGATTCCTTATCCTTACCTGTTCATTCAAACATCAGAGGTGGATTTTACGAAGCGGATGATCCCTACACATTTGTTTGGGGAACCGAAGGAGGCAATCCTGCTTTTCTGGATATTACTGATTCAGTTCAGAATAATCTCTCAGTAGGTAGATACTGGTATTATGTGGAAGACTCACTGGGTTGCTTCTATCCCTCCGATACCATAGAGATCACTAAACCTCTTCCATTTAATGTACTGGCTGATATTACCAATTCAAGCTGCCAGAATGATGGGTCCATTGATATCACACCAGATGGAGGGACCTCTGCCTATTCCTATCAGTGGACTACTGTAGGCATATGGCATAAAGAAACCGAGGATATAACTGGTCTTCCGGGCCAACCCTTCTATCTGCTGTTAACAGATATGAATGAGTGTACATACAGGGCCGAATACCTGGTTGATTATTCCGAAGATATCCGGATTACCTCAACACTTAAAGAGTATGGAAATTATAAGATTCAATGTATTGGGGACAGCAATGGTGAGATATATGTTTCAGATATTGAGGGAGGTTTCCCGGGTTACACATTAAATCTGTATAATACGGCAGATGTATTGGTCCCTGAGTTTATAGAATCTTATACTCCTTTGGATTCAAGAACGCTTGAAAATCCTGTCGGGGGATCTTATTCTGATACATTCACGGATTTACCAGCGGGTGAATATTACCTGGTTGCGTTTGATTCCACCAATTGCTTCAATAGTTTTTATTATGATCCCATCACCATTGATGAACCAGATTCAATCATATTTACCAAGGTCAATCAACCTTATCACACCCTGGCGGATACCAGTTTCGATATAAGTTGTTTCGGGGCAAGCGATGGAATGATTGATATACAGATTTCAGGTGGACATACCGATTATCTGAATAATGATTTCTTCTGGACAGGTCCCGCCGAAGGACTTAATGCAGGGGATAGCATCCAGGTGGATTCTACCTTAGGTCCTGGGGTATACACAGTGCAAGTTGTGAACGAATTCTGTGAAGATTCTGCACAGTTTACCCTATCAGAACCCCCTCAGATCCTCTTGGATACGGCTATAATTAGTGAATATCAAAATGCATGGAATATTGCCTGTTTTGGAGAAAACAATGGGTCCATCCAGTTGCTGTCATCAGGAGGAATATCAAGCCACACCTATGCCTGGGCATCTGATACCGTAACCTTTGCCGATCCTTCCTCAAGAGATCAGATCAACCTGATTGCAGGACAATATTATCTTACCATCACCGATGGCCTGGGCTGCATGATATATGACACTTTTGAACTGCGACAACCCAATCCTCTTATGGTAGCAGCGGATATTCCAATGACCAGTGATATTTGGGAAATCGCTTGTGCAGGTGATTCTTCTGGTTTAATTGCATTAACCCCATTCGGTGGAGCAGACTCAACCCAAAACCTATACGAATGGTCCTTTAGTGCAGGTGGTTTTGTTGCAAATACCTCCTTAATGGATCAGGACAACCTGCCCGCAGGAACCTACACGGTAAATGTGACCGATATCAATGGTTGTGAGCTGGATTCTGTCTATGTAATGGAGCAGCCGGATCCCATTGTCATTGACAGTCTCAATTCCTATCCCGCCTTCTGTGCAAACTCACCCACCGGCAGTATCGATCTGGAGGCGCATGGTGGATATGGCGACTTTGAGTATTCCTGGGTTATGGGAGGTGAACCTATGGGTAGCACCAGCGACCTGGAAAATATACGTGCTGGTCTTTATTACCTTACCCTGACCGATTTGAACGGTTGCATCGATACAGCGAGCATCTATGTGGGTGAGGCCGATCTATTTGTGGTTAACCTTATGGTGGCCACTGATTTCCATGGGGTACCTGTATCGTGTGCTGGTTTTTCGGATGGGGTCATACTTTTTGATACTTTAATTGCTGGGGGTACACCTCCTTACAACTTCAATTGGAGCAATGGAGCGACCACTCAGGATCTTGTAGGGGTGCCTGCGGGTACTTACAGCGTGATTGTACAGGATGCATATCAATGCACCGATTCGGCAGAAGTAACCCTCACCGAACCGGCTCCATTGGATTACACCCTGAGGTATGATGATCCCTTGTGTTACAATGAATCCACAGGAAGAATTGAGCTCTTGCTTAGCGGGGGTACAGTAACCCAGTTTACTGATTATAAGGTTTGGTATAATGAGATGTTGGGGGGCCCCTATGTAGAGAACCTCCCGGCTGGAGAGTATGCCATCAGGATAGAGGATCTGAACGACTGTTTCGAGGAGACGGTGGTTACTCTTGAAAATCCCGATTCATTGCAGCTTGAATTCGAAACAGAGGATGCATTCTGTAAGGATAAGCAGGATGGAGAGCTTCGTCTCTTAGCCGGTGGAGGATCGCCACCCTATTCGATTTCATGGGACAGAGGGTTGCCTGATAATGAGGATTGGTTCAATGATGTATACTGGGGAGATTATGTGGCCACGGTGACCGATTTCAATAATTGTGTGACCATCGATACGGCCTATGTGGGTTATGAACATATGTCGTGCCTGGTGGTTCCCAATGCGTTCACGCCAAACAGCGATGGGTATAACGACATGTGGGTTATTGAGGGACTTGAACTTTACCCCAATCCGGAGATATGGATCTTCGATCGCTGGGGAAGTCAGGTATACCATTCTCAGATTCCTGTAAGCGATCCATGGGATGGTTCCTTTAACGGACGCAATTTGCCCATTGATTCGTACCACTATATTATTGACCTTAAAAACGGTGAAGACCCCATCACTGGCAATATAACCATCGTGAGATAATTACGTAATAGTGAAAGTGAAACGACATATATGGTTCTTAGGATTGATTCTGGCAATGGCCTGTTCCGGCCGATTGCAGGGTCAGCAATTGCCCATATATTCACAATATGTACTGAATGGTTTTATGATGAATCCTTCCATGGCGGGTCACGATGGGTATACCTCATTTAACACCACAGCACGTCAGCAATGGTTGGGATTTAAGGAGGCACCGCAGACCTATTCAGCCTCGTGGCAAAGCCGGTTGATGCGCAAGAAGTACAAAATTGTAAATAAGCCTCTTAGCAATGGGAACAAGCTTGTTCCCAGTACAAAGGGTCGGGTGGGACTGGGGGCCTATATTATCAACGATGCCAATGCCAATGTGGCCCGAACAGGAATCTCCTTTTCATATGCCTACCACATCATCATGAATAACCAGCAACTCTCCTTTGGGCTGGCGGCCAAGATGTTCCAGTACAGGATATATAAGGAGAGTCTCTCATTTGGCGAGGATGGTGATCCCATTCTGAACTCAAATTTTAATACAGTGGCTTACAGTCCCGATGCCGATGTGGGGATTCTTTATCGTGGAAACAACTACTTTGCAGGATTCTCTGTCAGCAACCTGTTCCAGACCACCATGTTAATTGGATCCAATGAGTTGCCCGAATTTAAGACCTACAGGCACTACTGGCTGATGGCAGGATATGCTTTCGATCTGAACGAGGATTTTCAACTGGAGCCCGGTTTCCTTTTGAAGACCACAGAGAACTGGAATCCCCAGGGCGATTTCTCTCTGAAACTTTCCTACCAGGACCTTTTCTGGGGTGGGTTTTCATACAGAACCAACAAAAGCCTCATTGCCCTGGTGGGGGTAAAGATTGAGAGCCTCTACTTTGGGTATTCCTTTGATTGGGCCCTTTCTGAGATTGGACATTTCAATTACGGCTCTCACGAAATCACCCTGGCGGTAAAACTGGGTGACAATTCACGAAGGTATAAGTGGAAAAACCGCTACTAATCCATGGGAATTACAGGGTGAGCAGGGTGCCTTTATCTTCTGGTTTTTTTCGGTATTGCAAATAAATGGCTCCGAGGAACATCAACAACAACAGAACCGAGCTGATCAAAGAAAAAGTAGAACCTGCGTAGTAAGAACGAGGATGAAATTCAAACACAATTTCATGATTTCCGGCAGGTACCTCCAGTCCCCGTAACATATAATTTACACGCAGGTGATCGGCCTTCTCCCCATCTATATAGGCCTGCCATCCTTTTTCATAAAACATCTCTGAGAATACCGCAAGCTGATCGGAAGCCGATTGGCTGGAATAGACCATTCTGTTGGGTTGGTATTCGTCCAGCGTGATGGTTGCGGTGGGATCTTCAGGGAAAGAGTTCTTTTGGAGCCGGTTTTCATATCTGCGATCCAGGGTTGCTTCATGGATCAGGTCTATCTCTGCCAATGTGGCCATATCCGCATCTGCATCTTCCACTACACGGACCTTGTTCACAAACCAGGCATTTCCAGCGGCATGCTGATTTATGATGGGCTGAGTTTCAGGATTCAGAATGATGTATTTTGTATTGACCATATTTAATACATGCGTGTTAGCCAGGGCACTGTCCACCACCGCATAGTTCTGACTCTGAAAGGCGTTATAAAGGGCATTGATATCGGCCATCATTCCGTTCTCGATCATATCCTGGTAAAGGCGCATCTTGGCTCCATGGTAACCTCCCAGTGAGGGATGGAAAAAGGAAGTGGATGCATCCTGGAAAGGGGATGCCGTAAGGTTTAATACCCGCATATTTTCACCTGGCTGACTCATAATAAACTGATCTGCTGCGGTAGGTGCATAAGGTTGCTCAGCCTGGCGCTTATTTGAAAAATGCTCTTTGTTGATGTAACGTTTGTTCACCGGCCACATATCGACCAGGAACAATACAGCCATGAGGGTAATGACAACATTTACCTTGATCTTCTCCATTTTATATAGAAGAATCAATCCGGCGGCCAACCCGACGAAGACAAAAGAGCGGAACGCATCGGTGCGCAGCAGGGTTCTGCGATCGGCCTGTAGGGTCTCTCTGAGCGCCTCCTGGTAATTGCTATCTGTGGCTGAAGTGAAATTTCCTGCTAAATCGGGCAGCAGGGCAAAGAGCAGGGCTACTCCTCCGGCTGATTCCTGCGGACCATTTCAAGAATTTGAATAGTTCCTTTTTTTCGATTTCACCAAACAGGACTTTGTTAAGTGCAAGCATAGCCAATATGGGCATAGCCAGGGCGGGGATCACCAGGGTCATGCTTACCGTCCGGAATTTATTGTAACCAGGCACATGGTCCAAAAAGAATTCTGAGAAGAACATCAGATTTTTCCCCCAGGCCAGCATGATCCCCAGAACAGTGACTGAGAAGAGCCACCACTTAATTTTGGGATCAACAATAAACATGCCCAGTATAAAAAGAAAAATCACTATGGCTCCCACATAAATGTTCCCCGAGGTGGATGTCTGCTCACCCCAGTAGAGGGGCAAACGTTTGATCACTTCCTTGGCCTGAGCGGGATTGCTACGGGCAAAAAGGGCATAGGTCTCAGATTTTTCAGTGAGTGATCCAGAGCTGCTACCTCCTTTAAATCCGGGGATCAGAAGAGACATGGTTTCATCTATCCCATAACTCCAGCGCAGGGCATAGCTTTTGGTAAGCCCCGAGGTTTTATCCTCTTCCTCCATGGTTAGTTCGGACGGACTTCGCATGGAGTATTTGCCATATTCCATGGCGGTCCAGAGCCTGGCCGAATTACTTGCGATACTAAATCCCACTGCAACCATTAAAAAGGCCAGGGTAATCAGCAAATCCTTAAAGTACCTCTCTTTGAAGGCAAAATAGAGCTGGGTTATGCCAAATACCAGGACAATAATCAGGGTATAATAGGTGATCTGCAGGTGACCGGCAAGGATCTGCAGGGAGAGTGCAATTCCGGTTAGAGCTGCTCCCAGTAACCTTTTCCCCCTGAATGCCAGAAGGACTCCGGCTAAAACAGGCGCCATGTATCCTATGGCAATGGCTTTGGAATTGTGTCCTGCAGCCAGGATCACAAAGTTGTAAGATGAGAAGGCAAAGGCGATGGCTCCTGCGATGGCCAGCCAGGGATTCACCCGAAGCGCCAGAAGCAATATGTAGAATCCAATGAGATAGAGAAATACAAAGCTAACGGGCCTGGGTCCTGCCTGCAGCAGCCTGTCCAGGTAAGCCAGTTTATTGCCTTTGTAAGAGGTGCTGATCAGATAGCCCGGCATCCCGCTGAACATCGAGTTTGTCCAAAGAGCCTCCTTGCCGGTTTCCTCCCGGTAATCGATCAGCTCCCGGGCCATTCCTCTGAAGTGCGCATTGTCCCCTCCTCCCAGCTCTTTCCCATCCAATACCTCGGGGAAATAAGCAAATGCGATTACCAGAAACAGAATAATGGCTGATAGATAGGGAATTAACTTCGGGAAGCTAAGCTTAATGTTCATAACAGAAATGATTAGTACATTTGTGAGCAGGTAAAAATAATGTTTTTTGCACCAAGATTATTCATTAGATGGGTATTATTCAAAGACAAGCCATCAAAGGATCAATATACCTATACATAGGGGCTTGCCTGGGATTTCTCAACCTGGCTATTCTGGCACCCAAGATCTTTACACTTGACCAGATTGGCCTTACCCAGGTACTTGTTTCAATGGCCACCATATTTGCTCAGATGGGAACACTCGGGTTCAATAGCGTGACATCGAGATTGTTTCCCTACTTCCGTTCTGATAAGGACAAACATAACGGATTTCTGTTTATTCAGACGATGGTAGGTTTGGTTGGTTTTCTTGTAGTGCTGATTGTCTACTATTTTTTAAGAGACCTTCTGATCGACAGAAATATTGAGAAATCTGCTCTGTTTACTCAATACATTGATTTGCTTATTCCGCTTATCCTGTTCGTGCTGGCCCATTCACTAATTGACTCCTATAACCGGGTTTTGTATAATGCTACCTTTGGCACTTTCTTTAAGGAGGTCGTGGTCAGAGTGGGAAATTTGGCTATTATTTTATTGTTTCACTTTGATGTTATTTCCTTCCAGACATATGTATACCTTTTTATAGCCATCCTGGGAATTCCACCACTCATGATCTATTTATACCTGTATTTAAACGGTATACTCTCATTCAGGCCAAACCTGGCCTTTATCGATAAATCCATGAGGAAGCAGATGATCGATGTTGCGATTTTTGGAATCATTGCAGGAATGAGTGGTATTGCGCTGGCCAGTATAGATAAGTACATGATCACAGAATACCTGGGATTATCGGCTGCGGGAATATATTCCATTGCTTTTTATTTTGGAACTTTGATCCTTCTGCCTTCCCGGGCACTCACCAAAATATCGGTAGCACTTCTGGCACAATCATGGAAGGACAACGATGTGGCCAACATCGAATCCATATACAGAAAAAAGCTGCCTGAATCAGTATGTTATTGGGGGATTACTCTACATTTTACTGGTAGCAAACCTGGGAAATGTATTTCAGATTTTACCTGAGGAGTTTGAGAGCGGTAGGGGAGTGATCATTTTTATCGGACTGGCCAATCTACTGAATATGCTGTCAGGGGTAAGCATGCAGATTATCGGAACATCTGCCTATTACAGGTATCAGAATTACTGGATGATTCTCTTTATTATTCTGATCGTCACAACCAATATACTGTTTATTCCTGCAATGGGTATCCCCGGGGCAGCAATGGCTTCACTGGTGTCGACCTTTACCCTCACCATCGTGAAGTTTGCTTTTTTAAAATGGAAATTTGGTTTCCAACCCTACTCATTTGCCATACCGATTATCACATTAATCGCCGGGGGAACCCTCGCTTTAAATTATTTGATCCCGGAGATGGCATTCTGGCCCGACCTGGTGCTCAGGAGTGCATTTATCGCGATTGTTTTTTCGGGTTTTATTTATATGACCAGGGTTTCAGCCGAGGTCAACTCAATCGTGAGATGGGTGTTCAGCCTGATTAAACCAAGAAGGTAAAAGACAGCCTAACTGGTTCCTTTGATCTTATTTCTGATGCTTAATCCCAATCGTCCCCTTTGAATGCTCTGGCGAACGCTATAAATTTTCTTTCGGGTCCTGCATGTTTTCGATTGGATCTGATGATTCCATTTTATTGCATACCTGTTAAAAGTATCATGGCCGGTCTGTTCGAAGAGGACGCGCATCTGGCGCACATGCACCGACTGGTAGTAATAAGAAGTAATGGTGCCCGACAGATCATATAAACTCCAGTAACCCAGATCATATTCGTTGAGGGCATTCAGCACAGTCTGAACACACTGGTTCCAGGTCTTCTCCAGTTCCTGTTGCCCCAAATTTTATAATAATCCAGGATACCCCAGATGGCAAAAATAAAGCCATTCAGGATGTGATTTGCAGGCAGTTTTGGAGCTTCTTCAAACCAGAGTCCATAGTGATCTTCATACCTGAAACCATATTGATCACCCAGTTTTAGATCAAAACTGTTCCATGTTTTCTGGCATAACTCCATGTACTTTTCATCTTTACTGAGCTCATAGGCCCTTGCAAAACAGGAGAGGATTTGCCCCTGATACATGCCCGATACCCAGTCTGGCTCAGGATTAAATTCATTCAGACCGTATGGGAATGGAAATACGAGTGCGTCTTTATGGGGTACTCCGTTATGGGCCAGCCAGTGGATGTTATTCCAGAACACATACAGATATTTTTGATCCTGATGTTCCAGGTAGAGGTTGTAAGTTTCCCAGAATGCAATTGGCAATCAAAACCGGGTGAAAGTAGGTATCACTTTTGTCGTGTTCTGGAAAGAGGATATCCGAGCTGATTTTATAGTGGTCTTTCAAGCCTCAGTTTCATGGCAACGATTACACCATCGATGTTGAATTTTTGCCAGGGAGTGCTGGATATATCACTGTATCTCTCCTCATAGGGATAATAATATTTAAGATTGTCGCCTAACATAAGCTGCATTGTGAAATTTGTGCAGGCCAAAGATAGATGAATTCAACTGACCGGAGCAACGATTCGATTTCGGGCTTATTTGATATCAGACGATAATACCATATCTTTGGTTCCCTTTACTAAAATTGATGGAGAAAACAATAAACAGGGACTATATTTTCAACCTGGTCGACCGGATCACACAACCTGCTCCATACCGGGGACCTGACCCAATGTTCAGGTTAAAACAGCGGTTTCCGGTATGGCTGGGATCCCTTCTCTTTTCCTGGATCAATCCATTCTATGTGTTTTTTATTTACAGGCAGGCCCTTCGTGACCGAAAGCAGTTAAACTATAGGATGCGTAATACCTTTACGGTTTCGTTTATGAAATATTGCTTCCAGGAAGATTACAGTCTGGATCTGAACAAATATTATCCCATGGAGGATCACGAAACCCTTGAAAGATATGTAGAGAACAGGGTAAAATCACTCTTTGTGGACCGGATGCCCATAGAGGCATTTTCAGACGAGCCTGATCTGGGGCTAAAGATTGAGAAGGGGCTCTCCGGCATAGTGAGAGAGCGTAAGGACGGTTCCTACTCATGGAAACTGGGAGAGAAGTTGTACAGGATCTCCTCCCGTCCTGAAGTTTCAGCCACCTATTATAAACTGGGATTGCCCAGGCTGCCCGAAAAGGTAAGGGAGAACCTTCCCGGCACCATCTTTCTTGATGGAGGAGCTTTAACGGCGATACAGCCATCGCACTTCTTCCCTATCAGCCTGAGGCTATTTGGTGCATAGAGCCCGACGATAAGAACTTTGAACTGTTGAACAGGACCATCAGGGAAAATGCACTGGAGTCGATCCTGGTTCCCTTCAAACTGGGAATCGGTGACCGGCAGCACCAGGCTTCATTCGATAACTCCGGAATTATGGGGAGCAAGATCGTGGATCAGGGAGAATCGAGTATTCAAGTGCAAACGATCGATCACCTGACAGAAGGATGTGAAAGCCGGATCGGACTTATTAAACTGGATATTGAAGGTTTTGAACTTGAGGCACTGCAAGGAGCAGCGCAGACAATCCGGAAGCACCACCCGCTGCTTATCATCAGTGCCTACCACACCGGGAAAGATTTTTTCGGGATTCCCCCGCTGCTGAAAAGATATTTCCCTGGCTATGTACTTCGGTTCTTCGATTTGGAACCCCATTCACCCATGCTGGGTGAAAAGATGATCATCGCCTATGCAGAGTGATGTGGAACATATCGTGCTCACCCGCTTTAACCTGGTGGGGATCGGTGGTTTGAAATCTGAGCAGGAGTGGAAAACATGGAACACGAACCGGTTTCGGATATTTAAGGAATATTGTCTTCCTTCCATGCTTCAGCAATCGGCCTCCTATAAATGGCATCTCTATTTTGATGAGCAGACTCCAAAGGAGCATATGGCTGAGATTGAGGAATTGAAACTACACTCCTTCATCCGCATATTCTTTCTGAATGGGAAAGATGCTTTTTTCAGGGATCACATGGTTGCCATACAGAAGAGCCTTCTAAGGGCACCAGGTGGTTAATGACTACCCGGGTTGACAATGATGATTGTCTTCACAGGGATGCAATCTCTGCCATTCAATCGCGATTCGTCCCCCTGGATCAATTCATCATTAACCTCTCTTCCGGGTATACCTTAAACATGGAGACCGGGATTATGTCACACTACTTCTACCTAAAATCTCCATTTCTGAGTGTGGTTGAAGATACCAGAAAGGATCTTCTGAAGGGAGTCTATCTGAAGCGACACAGTCAATGGGAGCCTGGCAAAGCCGCTCCATGGGGGAGGGTTATCAAATCAACCCTTACAGGGAAGCAGAACCATGCATATATCGTCGAATGTCCTTACTGGTTGCAACTCATTCATGGTGAGAATGTGTCAAATGATGACCTGCGGGGCTTACCTGTTCGCAGATCGATAGCCCTGGATGATTATGGGGTGAATAACAGGGGAAAGCCACCCGGGCTAAAGATATACCCAGGTATTACCACTTTATCTGGTGGAAAAGGTATGCAAAAGCAGTGCTCCTGAAACTATTTTTTCGAAATCCCGGTTCCTGATCCTCCCCTGAAGCACTCTGTTTTATTGATATATTGAAACAAGCACCGATGCGTCTGCGTTCCAGTTGTACTTTTTATTCTACCCAATTTTTACCATTTTGCTCAATGCGCTCCCTGAAATAGGAATCTTGCATCAGCATAAGTAGCTTGGAAGTAAAATCTTTTGGATCCTGATCCCTGAAGACGATCCCTGTGGATGTTTCCAGGAGAATTCGTTTAAGTGGATCACAATCGGAGGCCAGTGTAGGAATGCCTGCAAACATATACTGGAAAAGTTTATGTGGGACGGTGGAGTCTGTGTGCGCTGATTTAATATGAGGAATCAATGCAACGTCCGATTTGCTTACACTTTTAAGAAGGTCCTGTAAAGGCATCCAGTCATGAAATTCCACATAGTCGTTCATCCCAAGCTCAGAGGCCTGCTATTTCAAGGTTTTTACATAACTTCCCTTCCCAATAATCCATACTTTAATATTGGGAATCTCAGTGACAATGTCCGGCAGGCCGCTATGACAGTCTGCAGTCCCCGGTGATAGGTGATTCCCCCCCCATATACCATGGTCACGTACTCTCCGTCCTTTTCCTGTTCGGGGAAATCAAAATGATCAGGATTAATGGTGTTTGAAACTACATAGATGCTGGATGCATCAATACCGAGCCCATTGATTCTCTCCTTGGCTTCATCCACCACCACGATCCTTTGTCCGCCAGTGACACATATTTTTTTTCATAACGTTCCCACTGAGAATTCGAACTCAGTAACCTTCCAAGAAAGGTATTGGTATGTTGAGAAATTTTCAGGAGAGCCGGCCAATTTTCATGTAGATCAAGAACAAAGGGAATCCCATTTTTCCGCCCCATCTCATAACCCAGTTTTGCCAATGGGAGATCGTGGATGTGTATCGCATCAAAGGAGTGAGATTGCTCGAGTTTATAAAGGAACTTCCGCCAGAACCTGAAGTAGACTCCCGATTTCAGGGCTCCTACACTTGATTTATATACCAGGGGATTAATATAGATTTTGTGGATGGTATAGGGCAGGTTGGAGGGCAGCTGAAAGTGCTTTTTATAAGAGTAGCATGCCACATGTATTTCGTGACCTGCGCTCAGCAGGGAGGAGATCTCATTTTCCACTCTGATGTCGGGGGGATAATCCGACTCAAGTACCATTAATATTTTCATACAGTTTTAACTAATCGTTCTAACTCGCCTGCCAGTTCAGCCGTTAAATTTTTGCGGGAAAACTTTTCAGCCAGGGTATCAAAGCTTTTAAGTTTCCCCTCCTTATGAAGTTTTAACCACCCCAACAGCACCTCTTTCAGTTTAGCTGCATCTTCAAAGGGGACCATCTCACCCGCATCGCATTCCCTGATCACTTCAGCTGCATCGCCGTCTTCAGGTCCGATACCCAGGATGGGCCTTTGGGCAGCCAGGTATTCAAAAATCTTTCCGGTACGGATGGCCCGGGCATTGGGTGTATTGTTGATGGAGAGGTAGAGTACCGAGGCGGTTCTGCAGCAAAGGGATAATCTGGTCGTGGGGCAGATAGGCTTCAATTTCTACCCGGTCCGAAAGTCCGTAACTGCTTATATCCTGCTGCACCGATACATCCGTTTTGCCTACCAAACTGACTTTCAGTCCGGATGTAAGCTCGGGTTCTTCGGCGATCAACTCTGCAATTACCTTCCAGAATATGGGATGGTTTCTGTCGGCATTCAAAGCCCCCACATGCACCAGGTTGAATTCTTTACCCGTGCTTGCAGGCGCCTTCTTAAAATCGGCCTCATCGTAGCCATTGGGAATTACTGCAGCTTCAATTCCGGCCATCTCCTTAAACCTTTCGGCCATGCGATTTCCGATGACCACCACCCGGTCGGCTTCTTTCAGAACCGATTGTTCCTGACTCCTGTGTTTTTGATCCGATCGCTCTGTTAATCTGAGCTGATCGTAGAAATCGATCTCCGTCCAGGGATCCCGGAAGTCGGCAATCCATGGAAGCTTTAAGCGACGTTTCAGCTCACGTGCAATCAAGTGCATGCTATGGGGCGGACCGGTAGAAATGATGGCATCCACAGGGTTCTCTTTGAGGTATGTTAAAAGAAACCTGACAGAGGGTTTGATCCAGAATTTCCGGGCATCAGGGATAAAAAGATTTCCCCTTATCCATACAGAGATCCCCTCCTTTTTTTCAGGTTGTTCACTCTCCTTTAAGAATCCGGCATTTATGCGTTCACCAGAACCCATTCCCACAAAGCGCTTATAGAGGCTGTAGGGTTCCCAGATGCTCCTTTTGACTATCTCTGCAATAGGGTGAATATCCTCAAGCAGGGAGGGATCATCCACGGGCGCCTCCGGATTTTCGGGGGTATAGACCACAGGTTTCCAACCATGTTCGGGCAGGTACTTGGTAAACTTCAGCCAGCGTTGAACTCCCGCTCCACCGCTGGGAGGCCAATAATAGCTTATGATCAGAACCCTTTTCAAATCAAACAGCGATTAGAGTTGCCTGAGCAGATTGCTCATATCCACCTTCTCTTTGATAATCTGTAAGAGGCTGCTTATTTCTACCCGTTCCTGTTCCATGGAATCCCTGTGGCGGATGGTCACCGTATCATCCTCCAGGGTCTGGTGATCCACGGTGATGCAATAAGGCGTTCCGATGGCATCCTGACGCCTGTAGCGCTTCCCAATGGAATCTTTCTCTTCGTACTGACAATTGAAATCAAACTTCAATTCATTCATGATGGTCCTGGCTTTGTCGGGCAAGCCATCTTTTTTGGTGAGTGGGAAGACCGCAAGTTTAACAGGGGCCAGTGCAGGAGGAAGCTTCATCACCACCCTGGAGTCTGTGGAACCATCCTCTTTGGTAAGGGTCTCTTCGATATAGGCTGCAGAGATAATCTGCAGGAACATCCGGTCCACTCCAATGGATGTTTCCACCACATAGGGTACATAATTCTTATTGGTTTCAGGATCGAAATACTGAAGTTTCTTCCCTGAATACTCCTGGTGACTTTCCAGATCGAAGTCGGTCCTTGAATGGATGCCTTCCACTTCTTTAAAGCCAAATGGGAATTTGAACTCAATATCTGTGGCAGCATTGGCATAGTGGGCCAGCTTATCGTGATCGTGGAAGCGGTAGTTATCGTCACCAAACCCAAGTGTACGGTGCCACTTCATTCGGTGCTGCTTCCAGTGTTCAAACCACTCCAGCTCGGTTCCCGGGGGAACAAAAAATTGCATCTCCATCTGCTCAAACTCCCTCATGCGAAAGATAAATTGCCTGGCCACAATCTCATTTCGGAAGGCTTTCCCGATCTGGGCGATGCCAAAGGGAATTTTCATTCGTCCCGATTTCTGCACGTTGAGGTAATTCACAAAGATGCCCTGTGCCGTTTCGGGGCGCAGGTAAATCTTATTGGCGCTTTCTGATGTGGATCCCATTTCGGTGGAGAACATCAGGTTGAACTGCCTTACATCGGTCCAGTTTCTGGAACCGGACAGGGGACACGCAATCTCTTCGTCCACAATGATCTGCCTGAGTTCATCCAGGTCCGAATCATTTAAAGCCTTTACAAAGCGGCCATGAAGGGTTTCCAGTTTCTCCTTGTTGGCCAGCACCCTTGGATTGGTGGCCCGGAACTGATCCTCATCGAAGGCCTCGCCAAAGCGTTTTTTGGCTTTCCCGACTTCCTTATCAATTTTGCCTTCATATTTGGCCATCTGCTCTTCGATAAGCACATCGGCCCTGTATCTTTTCTTCGAATCTTTATTGTCAATCAGGGGATCGTTAAAAGCATCCACATGACCTGAAGCTTTCCAGATGGTGGGGTGCATAAATATGGCAGAATCCAGTCCCACCACATTTTCGTGAAGCAAGACCTGGGAGTCCCACCAGTACTTCTTAATGTTATTTTTTAACTCCACTCCATACTGGCCATAATCATACACTGCAGCAAGTCCGTCATAGATTTCACTGGACTGGAAAACAAAACCATACTCTTTGCAATGCGCAACCAACTTTTTAAATAAATCCTCCTGGGCCATAAACTCAATTATTAGTTAAAAATGTAAGAATCACAAAAGTACATCTACCAATTGTAAATAGGGCAAGAAACATTAGTAAAATTGTGAGTTAGGTCCACTCTGAGGTGGTAAGCACCTTCAAAATTTCCATTGCGGCCTGGCCATTTCCAAAAAGAGGGGGGAAGAGTTGAGGGGGAGCCTCCAGGTATTAGCGGGTGGCCTGGATGATTTTTTCGGTGGAAGCACCTGTGAGCGTGCCATTTCCAGAGCTGATGATCTCCACCCATTCGGTTTCATTTCGCAATACCACGACGGGTTTCTCCATAAACCAGGCCTCCTTCTGTACGCCCCCCGAATCGGTGAGAATCACACTGGCTTCAGATTCCAGGTAAAGCATATCCATAAAGGAGACTGCCGGGATCAATTGCACCAGGCTCGAGGGAGCATTTAATTCGGGAACATTCTCAGCTTTTAAACGCTCCACAATGGCAGTTGTGCGGGGGTGGAGGGGAAGAATCACCGGGATACTTTTTTCAATGGAGAGGGTGTTTAAAGCTGCCAGAATACTCCTGAGATTGCTGGAATCGTCTGTGTTGGCTGGCCGGTGTACTGTGGCCAGTATAAAGGGCTTGCCCTTGATGGAGAGGTCGGTAAGTATGGAAGAGGCTTCGGCAGCCATTTTGCTGAAAAAGAGCGTATTGTCGTACATCAAATCTCCACAGTGGAAGACTCCCTGCCGATCGAAGGAGTAGGGGGGCTCCTCACTGTGTACAATCCCCTCATTTTTCAGGTTCTCCATTCCTGTGGTGGTGGGCGAGAAGAGCAATGTACTTACATGGTCTGCTGTGATCCGGTTGATCTCTTCGGGCATCTGCTTATTAAAGGAGCGCAATCCGGCTTCAATATGAATCACCGGGATATGCAGTTTGGATGCAGCCAGGGCTCCGGCCAGGGTGGAATTGGTATCTCCGTATACTACCACTCCATGGGGCTGCTCCTTTAGGATTACCTCTTCAATTCCTTCAATCATTTTACCGGTTTGAATGCCATGTGTATCAGAGCCGATTTCCAGGTTGTAACCGGGCTCGGGAATCTGCATCTCTCTGAAGAATATATCCGACATGGAAGGATCGTAGTGCTGACCGGTATGCACGATGACTTCGGTGATGCTTTCACTAAAGCTTTCCCTGATTACCCTGCTCAGGGCAGCTGCCTTTATAAACTGGGGTCTTGCACCTACAATGGTCAGTAGCTTAATCATGCAATCAAAATTAACAGAATAAAAATCATTCTGTTATGGTTTACCTATATTTGTCTTTGATCTCAGTTTGGGTATTATGGAGAAACAGTATGATTTCCTGGTGATTGGATCAGGATTGGGCGGATTAAGTTACGCACTTAAAGTGGCAGAGCATGGAAGTGTGTGCCTGATCACAAAATCGGAACTTGAAGAGACCAATACCCGTTATGCCCAGGGGGGGATCGCGGCCGTTACCTATGAGCCCGACAGTCTGGAGAAGCATGTGGAGGACACCCTTGTGGCAGGAGATTACCTCTGTAACAAAGAGGTGGTTAAGATGGTGGTGCAGGAAGGTCCGGCCCAGATCCGGGAACTGATCCAATGGGGTACCAATTTTGACAAGCAATCCAGTGGGAAATATGATCTGGCCAGAGAGGGAGGACATTCAGAACACAGGATTCTTCACCACAAGGACAATACCGGAGAGGAGATACAACGGGCGCTTTCAGCCCAGGTACGCCAACATCCCGAGATTGAATTACTGGAGAATCACTTTGCAGTAGATCTGATTACACAACACCACCTTGGAAAACTGGTGAAGAGACACATGCCCGATGTGAAGTGTTACGGAGCTTATGTGTTGAACCTGGAGACCGAGCAGGTGGTCAAAATTCTTTCAAAAACAACTTTACTGGCATCGGGGGGTGCAGGTCATCTCTACTCGACCACCACCAATCCGCCTATAGCCACAGGCGATGGCATTGCCATGGTGTACCGTGCCAAAGGGATCATTGAAAACATGGAGTTTGTTCAGTTCCACCCCACGTCTCTCTATAATCCTGGTGAAACTCCCTCCTTTCTCATTACAGAAGCCATGCGGGGTTATGGTGGGATTTTAAAGAATCAGTTGGGTGAGAAGTTCATGAACAAATATGACAAGCGTGGAAGCCTGGCCCCCAGGGATATTGTGGCCAGGGCCATCGACAATGAGATGAAGATCCATGGGCATGATTTTGTCTATCTGGATGTCACCCATATGGAGGAGGAAGCGCTGAAGGAACATTTTCCCAATATCACCGAGAAATGCCAGTCGCTGGGCATCGACATTGCCAAAGATAAAATCCCGGTGGTTCCGGCTGCTCATTACATTTGTGGAGGAATCAAAGTGGACCTGGATGCCCAGACATGGATTAAAAGGCTCTATGCAGTGGGTGAAGTTTCTTCCACAGGCTTGCACGGAGCAAACAGACTGGCTTCGAACTCACTGGTAGAGGCCATTGTTTTTGCAGACAGGGCTGCCCGGCATGCGGTAGAAAATGCACCCAACTATGAAATGGAAGGCCAGATTCCTGATTGGGACGATTCGGGTACCAGCCATCCCGAGGAGATGGTTCTGATTACCCAGAACCTGAAAGAGGTGAAGCAGATTATGACCAATTATGTAGGAATTGTTCGTTCTGACCTGAGGCTTGAACGTGCTGTGGTAAGGCTGGAAATTATTTACAGGGAGACCGAAGCCCTCTATAAGAAATCTAAACTTTCATTGAAAATTTGCCAATTGCGGAATCTGATCAATGTGGGTTACCTGGTGATAAAAATGGCGCAGGCCAGGAAAGAGAGCCGGGGCCTTCATTATAACCTGGATTATCCTTTGTCCCAGAATCCGCCATCCACCGTCGGGCGAAAATCGCCATAGCTTTCCCTGATCTCTTCCAGTTGCTCAAAAAGGTTTTCCACATCCAGTGTGGTAAGCAGCTTCAGTCGTTTCTCCTTGAAGTGGGGCAATCCCTTAAAGTAATTGGAGAAGTGGCGGCGCATTTCATAAATCCCCACCGGTTCGGACTTTATTTCAAGCGATTTGGAAAACTGAAGTTTGGCCATATCCACCTTTTCAGCGACCGTAGGTTCTGGTAACAATTCGCCGGTGCTAAGAAAGTGTTTTACATGCCCGAACAACCAGGGTTTTCCCACTGCAGCCCTGCCGATCATGATGCCATCTACTCCAAATTTGTCAAAGGCTTCTTTCGCCTCTGCAGGTGAGGTAATATCCCCATTTCCAATAATGGGGATATTCATTCTTGGATTCTCCTTCACTTTCTTTATAAGGGTCCAGTCAGCCTTCCCTTTATACATCTGCGCCCGGGTTCGTCCATGGATGGTAAGCGCACTTATTCCCTGGTCCTGCAACTGCTCGGCCACCTCTACAATAATCTTATTCTGCTCGTCCCATCCCAGCCGGGTCTTCACAGTGACAGGCACCGTGGAGGCTTCCACGATGGCCCGGGTCATCTCCATCATCAGCGGAATATTACCCAGCATCCCGGCCCCCGCTCCACGGTTGGCTATTTTGCGTACCGGACACCCATAATTGAGATCGATCATCTCAGGTTTTGATTCAAGGGCACGATAGGTAGCTTCCACCATAGACTCTACAATGTGACCATATAGCTGGATCCCCATGGGCCTTTCATAGTCAAATATGTCAAGCTTTTTCACGCTTTTGGCTCCATCTCTGATCAAGCCATCGGACGAAATGAACTCGGTATACATCACATCGGCCCCGAACTTTTTACACAGGAACCTGAAGGATGGATCGGTGATATCCTCCATGGGTGCAAGGAAAAGGGGTTGAGGTCCCAGCTCAATATCGGCAATGCGCATAATGCTCAATTAATGTAGGAAGTAAACTTTCAAATTACTTTCTTTGTGCTTCTAATTCGCTTCAAAAATACAAAATTTCGTGCCGAAGAAAGCATTACTTGCCGGATTGCGACCCGCGGAGAAATTCCTTTTAACAGTTGTGATCCTTTTTATTCTGGGGTTGATATTCCAGTTCTTTGGTGCTTTCCTGGCAGGTTGGATCTACGGTTTCCGTTTTTCGGAAATCCTTTCCATGGGCGCCTTCGACGATCCGAAGTATGTGGCTGCCTCAAAACTTATTCAAATTCTGGGCTCCATTGGGACCTTTATTGTTCCTGCCTTTCTATTCTCATACCTCTTTGCAGGGGACCTGTTCTCCTATTACCGATTTCGAGATCCGGTGGGTGGGGTTCCCATGTTTCTCACCATTATGATGATGATTGCGATCATTCCCTTTATCAACTATATGGCGGAGATCAATCTGAGAATGGAATTTCCAATTGAATCGGTGGATCGCTTCCTGAGAATGCTGGAGGGAGAAGCTGAGGAGATTATGCTGGCATTTACAGCCACGCAAACCTTCCTGGGGCTGCTGGTAAACCTGCTGATGATTGGGGTCATAGCCGCGGTGGGAGAGGAGTTGATTTTTAGGGGATTGCTGCAGAATTTATTTTACGGAATGGTCAAGAATATCCACCTGGCCATCCTCCTTACAGCCCTCCTCTTCAGTGCTTTTCACTTTCAGTTTTTCTCTTTCTTGCCCCGTTTCTTTCTGGGCCTGCTGCTGGGTTACCTGATGTTCTACGGAAGATCAATATGGTACCCCATACTGGCTCATTTTGTGAATAACGCCATGGGCGTGGTGTATTACCATTTTTATTCCAGGGGAAGTGCAGATGATATGCTGGAGGAGATAGGAACCAGTGCCCTGATGCCCATGGCAGCCCTCATAAGCCTGCTTGCTGTTTGCCTTTTTTGCTTTGTTGTGGTATTACCAGACAGGAGGATATTCTAACCAATCCCCTCCATACGGGAAGCCTGAAAAACATTAGTGTTGCTCAGCTCATTCTTCCTGAATACGTAAACCAGGCCATAATCAGAAGCCTTTTCTCTTCGCATCTCTTCAGGGAGGTCTCCATAAGTGCCCTCTACTTCGTTCCAGATCTGCTGGATGACCAGGTCCACCTGTGCCCTCATTTCATTTAGCTGTTCCTGTGCGCGCTGGCTTCTCATCTTCAAGCTCTTCTGATAGTTGTAGTACTCCATGAATTTGTCGTAATGAACCTTCAGAACCGCGATGGTGGGATTTGTAATGGGATTAAGACCCTTCATCCGCCTTTTGCGTTCCCCTTCAATCAACCTATCGCCCCACTCAATGATCTCCTCTTCAGAATTCAGCTGAGGAACCCTTTTTTCATCCGCTTCCAACCCAAAGTCGGCCCGACTATTGGCCATCAGTTCGCCGCGGGAGATAGCCATATTCACTACCTGGATAAAGTGGGAAATATAGAGCCTGACCTTCTTAAGTCGGTGCTGATATTCTTTGTTTTTTTCCGCCTGAATATTCAGGGAATTCTTATGCTCGTAAATGGCATTTTCAAAAAGTGGCAGTACCGATTTTATCTTCATAAATGAGCTAGGACTGAAGGCCAGTTTAAATGGAGGGAGGTCCTTACCCTTAACATGAGCTGACTTAAGCGACTTTAAACGAGCAGAGTCAGTGTTTGGAAGGCGGCGATAGGGCATGTTAGTAAAATTGTTGATAAAAGGTTGACAATCGTGGCTTAGACTGCGAATATAAGAATTTATTATTACTGTGCAACTCTATTCGCATTTTTCTACGCTTTGGTTATGAAAAGGTTACATATTGAGAGTATAAATAGTCATCAATCCAGAATTTAGTGTTCTTGATGGTGAATAACATGCAAACCTCGCTTTATAAACATGGATATTTTAGCCGTTTGTCAAAAATGAAAGTTACTTTTATAGAGCACAAATGAAATCATTAACAATTAAATAGCAAGCATATGTTCCCAAAAGAAGTCTACTGGCAAAGAAGAAAACAACTTAGAGAATTGGTGGGTGAAGGTTTAATTCTGTTTCCCGGCAATGAAGAAAGTTCGATGAATTATAAGTCCAATTTCTACCATTTCAGGCAGGATAGCAGCTTCCTCTATTTCTTTGGAATTAACAAGCCCGGGTTCTATGGAGTGTGCGATGTGGACACGGGTAAAGATACCCTGTATGGGGACAATTTTACCATGGACGATATCATCTGGATGGGCGATCAGCCCAGTGTTAGCGAGCTGGCCAGCGGGGTGGCTGCTGACTCAAGTGATTCTCTTTCAGCACTAAAATCCACCTTACAAAAAGCCATCCAAACGGGTCGAAAAATTCATATGCTTCCCACCTATCGGGGCGATCAGGTAATCTCCCTGGCCGCTTATTTGGGAGTGGGTTGCGAAGAGGTCTCCTCATTTCGCTCAGAATCTCTGATCGGAGCTGTGATAAAGCTCAGGGCAAAGAAGGATGCCTACGAAATTGCAGAAATTGAAAAGGCGGCGGATGTGGCCGGGATTATGCATACCACAGCCATGAAAATGGGTTTTGCCGGTAATTTCGAGCGGGAACTTTCCGGTGCCATTGAGGGGATCGCCCTGGCCCATGGGGGACCTGTTTCATTCCCGGTCATCCTGAGCATGAATGGACAGATACTTCACAATCATTACCATGGCAATGAACTGGTGGATGGCAGGATGGTGGTTTGTGATGCAGGGGCTGAAACCTCCATGTGTTATGCCAGCGATATAACCAGGACATTCCCCGTGGGTGGCTTATTCTCAAGCAGGCAGAAAGACATTTATAACATTGTGCTGAAAGCCAACACGGATACCATTCCTGAATCTATTCCTGGCCGGACCTACAGGGAAGTACACCTGATGGCGGCCAAAATTATCGCAAGCGGATTAAAGGACCTGGGCATTATGAAAGGGGATATGGACGAAGCCGTATCTGCCGGAGCGCATGCCCTTTTCTTCCCACACGGATTGGGTCATATGCTGGGTCTGGATGTACATGACATGGAGGGACTGGGTGAAGACTTGGTGGGGTACTCCGATGCCATTAAGAGGAGCGATCAGTTTGGTCTTGCCTATCTGCGGATGGGCAGAGAACTTGAAACTGGATTTGTGATGACCAATGAACCGGGTTGTTATTTTATTCCTGCGCTTATTGAACAGTGGAAGTCTGAGAAGAAATTCGAACAGTTCATTAACTATAAGGAAGTAGACTCTTACCTCGATTTTGGAGGTGTCCGCATTGAGGATGATGTGCTGATCACAGAAACCGGAAGCAGGGTACTTGGAACCCCCATCCCCAAAAGTGTGGATGAGGTGGAGGAGACGATGAATGGCTAACTGGCTTTTTTAGATTATTAGAACGGCACTGATTATATTTTGGATTTATGGCAATGAGGCTACCTACAGAAGATTTTTCAAGCTCCCCTTTTTATTCAATTCTAAGGGATACTTAGGAAGTAACCTGGCATTTTTTACGCAGTAAATAAGCACGTTACGAATAAGTATCCCTTAGAAAATATAAGAGGCTGCCCCTGTTGAGACAACCTCTTTGGTAGCCTAATGCCATAAAGGAAAAATATTACACCGTCGCCTTGTAATATTCGCGGTTCAGTCGTGCAATGTTTGTCAGTGTGATGCCCTTGGGACACTCGGCCTCACAGGCCCCGGTGTTGGTACAATTTCCAAAACCAAGTTCGTCCATCTTTGCCACCATCTTAAGAACGCGGTCTTTAGCCTCTATATTTCCCTGAGGAAGCAGAGTAAGGTGTGATATCTTGGCTCCGACAAAGAGCATGGCAGAGGCATTTTTGCAGGCAGCTACACAGGCTCCACAGCCTATGCATGCAGCGGCATCCATGGAGAGGTCGGCAAACTTTTTGGCCACCGGGATGCTATTTGCATCAGGTGCACTCCCCGTATTAACAGAAACATAGCCAGCCTCCTGGATCAGGGTGTCGAATGCAGATCTGTCTACCATCAGGTCTCTGATAACAGGGAAAGCACGGGCACGCCAGGGTTCAATAACGATGGTATCGCCATCTTTAAACTTTCGCATGTGAAGCTGGCACACAGTGATGAGTGAGTCAGGACCGTGGGGCCTGCCATTGATATACATTCCACAGGCACCGCAGATTCCTTCCCTGCAGTCGTCATCAAATACAATGGGCTCCTCATCTTTGGCCACTAACTCTTCATTAAGGACATCAAGCATCTCAAGGAATGAGCTATCGGGTGAGACATCCTTCAGTTTGTAGTTCACAAACTTTCCCCGGGTATTGGGATCTCTCTGCCTCCAGATTTTCAGTTTCAGATTCATGGCAATTCTTCTCTTATTTGTAATTTCTTTGTTTTACTTCGATGAATTCAAAGTCAAGGGCTTCTTTATGAAGCTTTGGATCCTTCTCTTCACCGGTATATTCCCATGCGGCCACATAGGTGAAATCTTTGTCATTTCGAAGCGCTTCTCCTTCCTCGGTCTGGAACTCCTCCCTGAAGTGGCCCCCACATGATTCTTCCCTGTTCAGCGCGTCTATGGCCATCAATTCTCCCAGTTCCAGGAAGTCGGCCAATCGACTGGCTTTCTGCAATTCGGGATTCAAATCATTTAACTCACCCGGAATCTTCACATTGTTCCAGAAATCCTCCTTTAAGTCCCTGATCTCCTCACGGGCATTCTGAAGACCCTCGGCATTCCTGGCCATTCCTACATAATCCCACATAATTTTCCCCAATCTTTTATGCAGTGTATCCACCGAATGATGGCCCTTCACAGCCATTAGCTTCTCCAGTTGATCTTTCACTTCAGTTTCTGCTGCATCGAACTCAGGTGCATCCGTATTAAAACGGGGTGTATTGATCTCCCCGGCCAGAAAGTTCTGAATGGTGTAAGGAAGAACAAAGTAACCATCGGCCAGACCCTGCATCAGAGCTGAAGCTCCCAGTCGGTTTGCGCCGTGATCGGAGAAGTTTGACTCGCCCGTAGCAAAAAGGCCGGGGATGGTGGTTTGCAATTCGTAATCCACCCAGATCCCACCCATGGAATAGTGGATGGCGGGATAGATCATCATGGGTAGCTCGTAAGGATTGTCATCGGTGATCTTTTCATACATCTGGAAAAGGTTTCCATATTTGGCTTCAATCACATCCCTGCCCAGCCTTTGAATGGCATCTTTGAAATCGAGGAAAACAGCCAGTCCGGTAGAATTTACACCAAACCCGGCATCGCACCTCTCTTTGGCAGCCCTGGAGGCCACATCCCGGGGAACCAGATTCCCAAAAGCAGGATACCTGCGCTCCAGGTAGTAGTCCCTGTCCTCTTCAGGAATATCCGAACCCCGTATCTCTCCCTTTTGAAGTTTTTTTGCATCCTCTGTTTTTTTCGGAACCCAGATGCGCCCGTCATTCCTGAGACTCTCGCTCATTAGAGTGAGCTTCGACTGTGCATCGCCGTGGACCGGGATACAGGTGGGGTGGATCTGAACAAAGCTGGGATTTCCAAAGAGCGCACCTTTCTTATAACATTGCCAGGCAGCACTTGCGTTAGCACCCATGGCCATGGTGGAGAGGAAAAATGTGTTCCCGTAACCACCCGAAGCCAATACCACTGCATGTGCACTGAATCTTTCCAGTTTGCCGGTGACTACATCCCTGCCAATAATTCCCCGGGCTACGCCATCCACAAGCACCAGGTTATACATCTCCATGCGGGGATACATCTCCACATTGCCCTTCTTAATCTGCCTGCTCAGCGACTGGTAGGCGCCCAAAAGCAACTGCTGCCCGGTCTGTCCCCTTGCATAGAAGGTCCTGGAAACAAGGGCTCCTCCAAATGAGCGATTGTCAAGAGTTCCTCCATATTCCCGGGCAAAAGGTACACCCTGAGCCACACATTGATCAATGATCTCATTACTCACTTCGGCAAGCCTGTAGACATTGGCCTCCCTGGAACGGTAGTCCCCTCCCTTAATGGTATCGAAGAAGAGGCGATAGATGCTATCCCCATCATTCTGATAGTTCTTGGCCGCGTTAATTCCTCCCTGTGCTGCAATGCTGTGTGCACGACGGGGACTGTCCTGGTAGCAAAAAGATTTTACCTTAAAGCCCATCTCAGCCATAGAGGCGGCTGCAGAGGCTCCTGCAAGACCTGTTCCCACGACGATCACATCAAGTTTACGCTTGTTTGCCGGGTTGACCAGGTTTTGATTGGATTTGTAGCTGGACCATTTATCTGCCAATGGTCCATCAGGTACGCGGGATTGTAGCTTAGCCATATTTAGTATTTGTTGTGTTTACTTGAAGTAGATCATCAGAGGGATGAGGGTGAACCCACCCACAATAACCACGGTATAAAGTGTGGCCAGTGCCTGTATGATTGCTGTATATTTCTTATTATCGATCCCCAGTGTCTTAAAGGCAGACTGGAATCCATGGATCAGGTGAAATCCCAGGAAGATAAATGCAGCGATATAGAAAATCACAAAGGGCAGCATTTTAAACTTATCCAGCATTTCAGTGGCAAAATCGTGGTAGAAGACCCCATCCACTTCAATTTCTATGGCGTGACCAAGCTTGGCCTTCATATAGAAATCTGCCATGTGGATCACCAGGAATACCAGTGTAATGATGGCCGTATGGATCATAAACTTGGAGAAGAAGGATGTGTTGGAATAATTGGTTTTGCTGTACCTTCTGGGTCGGGCAATCCAATTCTGGATCTGTAGGATCAATGCATAAATGATATGCAGCAGTATACCTCCAAACAGCACAATCTCAAAGATCTTGATCAGGATGTTTGAACTCATAAAATGGGCTGCCTTGTTGTAGACCATGGGGTCGTCAAAAATGACAATTAGGAGATTAATTCCAAGGTGTACCAGCAGGAAGGTGATCAGAAAAATACCTGCCAGCGACATCAATAATTTCTTCCCAATGGAAGATGTGAAAAATCCGGACATATGATTACAATTAAAATATGTTACTTAAATTGCATAAGGGTATAGAACAAATATAAGATTTTCTATTTCTTGACATTTTTTTATTTTCATTTCCTATAACACGTATGCAATTTCTGCAACGACAAAAACGATTTTCTGCCAATGAAGTCGACTCCTATTCCTGCCTCCCTCTTTATTCGCAATCGGGAAAAGCTGGCCGGATCGCTCGCTTCAGGTTCCATGGCAGTGATTTTGTCAGCCAAGCGCAAACCCAGGAATGGAGATCAATTTTACCCTTTCCGGCAGGGATCTGATTTCTTCTACCTTTCAGGCATTAACATGGAGGGCTGCGTGCTGGTGCTGTCTCCGTTTCATTCTGATCCCTCTCTGCGAGAGATTCTTTTCATCCCAAAAACAACAGCAAAATCGGAAATATGGTCGGGCCCCACCCTTACCCAGGAAGAGGCTGAATCGCAATCCGGTATTAAGGAAATAAGATGGGCAGATGAATCAGATGAATTACTGAAATTGATGCTTCCCGCAGCCTCCGTGGTATATGCAGATCAGAAAGATAAATTTGAACGTGATCTGGATTTTGCACCCCTCTCTCCCCACATCACCCGCTTAAGAATGAAAAAAGAGTTGGAGGAGTTGGAGGAGATTAAAAAAGCAGCACAAATTACCCATATGGCCTTTTTAAAGGTATTGGAGATGGCTGAGCCTGGATTGATGGAATACGAGCTGGAAGCAGAGATCACGGGTGAGTTTATCCGGAGGGGCGCCGAAGGACATGCTTATGAGCCCATTGTGGCTTCAGGTAAGAATGCATTGATTCTTCACTACGTTCAGAACCGCAGCAAGTGTTTGGATGGTGATCTGGTGCTGATGGATTTTGGGGCTGAAAAGAACAATTACGCAGCTGACTGTTCACGTACAATTCCTGTGAATGGCAGGTTCTCTAAAAGACAGTTGGAGTTGTACGGAGCAACCCTCAGGGTGTTTAAACAAGCTGTCATGATGATGAAGCCAGGTGTAATCATGGCCGATTTTCACCAGGAGGTGGGATCTCTCTGGGAGGAGGAGCATCTGAAGCTAGGGCTGTATACCTCATCGGATGTGGCAGCTCAAGCTGCATCGGACCCTCTCTGGAAAAGGTACTATATGCATGGAACCACCCATTCCCTGGGGCTCGATGTGCATGATCCTTTCGATCGCTCTCAGGCTTTTGAACCTGGCATGGTGCTTACCTGCGAGCCTGGCATATACATTCCGGAAGAGGGGATTGGAATCAGGCTTGAAAACGATATCCTGATCACCGCAGAAGGTCAGGTGGATTTGATGAAAGACATTCCCATAGAAGCAGATCATATTGAGGATCTTATGTCCTGCTGCAAATAGTTGAATATGCAAAAGAAAACGACCCATAAAAACATTGATGTTTTTTACAATGACCATGGAGAAGGCACCTGTATTGTAATGCTGCATGGATACCTGGAAACCCGAAAAATCTGGAATGATTTTGTGAAGCAGTTTCCCAAAGGGTTCCGGCTGATTGCCATCGACCTTCCGGGTCATGGCGATTCGGGCACCTGGGGAGGTCAACATCAGATGGACGACCTGGCCCATTCTGTAATTGCAGTTCTCAAGGCTGAGCAGCTGGAAAAAGTCTTTCTGGTGGGGCACTCCATGGGGGGCTATGTGGTGATGGCTTTTGCGCAGCTTATTCCCCGAAAGATTGTTGGGATACTCCCTTTTGCACTCCACATGTTTTGCTGATTCGGAGGAGAAGAGACAAAACCGGGAAAGGGAGGTTAGCCTGGTTCTCTGCCATAAGAAAAGGCAGATTATCAATGTGAATATTCCCAAAGCTTTTGCGGAAGATAACCTGGAGAAACTGGAGGCCGAAGTGAAGTTTGCAAAGCGTATAGCTCTTGAAAATCAAGAGGAGGGGATTGTGGCCATTCTAAACGGAATGAAGGATCGTCCGGACCGTACATCTGTGCTGCAGGATCCGGCCATTCCGGTTCTTCTGGTTGGAGGACTGAAGGATAATTACATCCCGAAAGAAGTATTTGAAAGGCTGGTCTCACTGGCGCCACACGCCAAAGTGCTCAGGCTCTCTGAAAGTGGTCACATGGGATTTATTGAAGAACCCGAACCTGTTGTACGGGCACTGGTGGAGATGGTAAAATAAAGAAGACCCCGAACCTGTTGTACGGGCACTGGTGGAGATGGTAAAATAAAGAAGAACCCGAACCTGTTGTACGGGCACTGGTGGAGATGGTAAAATAAAGAAGACCCATCCCCGCCAGATTATATCTGCGCAGCATGGGCCTTCATCAACACCTGAATTTACTAACCTGTAATTCTTTGACGGTAGTTTTGTCCACCTCTGTTTCCTGAACCTTCGCCACTCTTGTGGTAAGGCCTGTCTTGCCTGTATCCACGATTTGTGCCCTGTCCTTTGTTTCTGCCATACCTGCTTCTCTGCTCAAGTTTCATCTCCTGTTCATCGGTGAGGATCTCTTTCACCCCTACCTTATGAGTGGCCTGAATCTTTCTCATCTTATTCGTCAGATCTGTCTGCTCATCGATCACTTTATTCACGGACTTCATATCGACCGTTTCCTCTGACATCAGGGTCCGTTCACGGGCTTTTAGCTCTCCCATCTTATTCTTAAGAGGTTTCATGGTCTTGTAGTTGTCGGCCCGAAGGCTCTTCATGGCTTCCTGCTGTTCTGCAGTCAGGTCAAGCGAAAAATGGGCAGACATCCGTTCATTGCCATGTCCGTAGGCCCCTGTTCCCCTGCCTTCCTTTTGGGAAGACTGGGCATTTAATGAAGTAAGCATTAGTGAGGCCATCAGAAACAGGCCGGCGGTCTTTATCAATTTTGTTTTCATCATACATTTTTTAAGTTACAAACTGAAATTCAATCTGTCTCTTTGATGAAAAAAACAACAAATGGTTTAATGTGGAGCCTAAGCTAAAGTGTAGCTATGGTATCAATGGCCACCTGGAGGGTATGATCTATATCAGAGATGATGGGGTAGAAACCTTCGTTATCAATGAGGTTTCTGGCCACATAAGCTGCGATGGTCTTATTCAGAATCAGCTCCGAAGTTTTTATATCCTCATAGTCTGGATCCAGCCCTTTGGTTTTGGCGTAATCGATAAACTGAGGGAGGATGTCGCGGTCCCCAAGGAAACTCTCAATCTCGTCTGCTGTAGCAAGACCTTCAAGATCTGCCCGGTGGAGGTCTGTGTAATAGAAAGCAAACCTGTACATAAGTCCAAGGGATCGGACCTTATTATAATAGCTTGAAGCTCCCGTAGTATCTACCGGCACAAATACATCGGGCATGATTCCACCCCCGCCATAGACCACTTTTCCTCCGGGAGTTACAAACTTTTTAGAATCATCAAATTTGATGCTATCCTGATGTTCAAGCTCGCCACGTGTGAAGCGATCTGCGAAATCGTGGTAATAATCCTCTTTCCCATTTTCGTAGGAGCGCTGTATACTGCGACCTGTAGGGGTATAGTAGCGGGCTACGGTAAGGCGAAGGGCAGATCCGTCATTAAAGCGCATCTCTTCCTGTACAAGGCCTTTCCCAAAGGACCTGCGGCCAATCACCAATCCCCGGTCGTTATCCTGAATGGCACCTGCCAGTATCTCACTGGCGGAAGCACTTGATTCATCCATAAGGATGACCACTTTATCTTGTTTTAAGACCCCTCTTGAGGTGGCATAGTCGTTCTCCCTTGGACGGCTTCGGCCTTCGGTATAGACTATTAATTGTCCTTCTTCCAGAAACTGATCTGCGATCATGGTAGCTGCCTCCATGATTCCTCCGCCATTTCTTCTCAGGTCCACAATCAATTTCTCCACACCCTGTGATTTCAATTTCTCCACACCCTTCATAAACTCTCTGTAGGTGGTCTGTGCAAACTGACTTATCTTAATATACCCTGTTTTGTCATCCACCATATAGGCCACATCTACGCTGTAGATGGGAATATCATCCCGGGTGATTTCGAAATCAATCAGTTCGGGTTCGGCCCTTCGATAAATGGAAACCTTAACCACGGTATTCTTAGGACCTTTCAACTGTTTTACAATGTCGTCGCTGGGCATACTGACTCCGGCCACCAGCGAATCATCCACCATAATAATTCTGTCTCCGGCCATGACACCTACCATTTCAGAGGGGCCGTTGGGGATGGTATTGATAATGGCCACCGTGTCGTCAGTCATGTTGAATGAAACTCCAATGCCACTGAAATTACCCACCAGAGGTTCAGAAAACCTTTGAAAATCGCTGGCAGGAATATAGATGGAGTGGGGATCAAGACTCTCCACCAGGATGGGCATTACCTCTTCACTCAGGCCGGAGATGGTTACCGTATCCACATATTCATTCGCAATATATTGCAGGGCCGAGGAGATCTTATTTGCTTTGGGAGAGAGCGAAAATCCTCCCCCGTGGCTGCCGGGTCGAATGGAGAACTTCTGCTTGTTCACTTCGTCCGTCACTATGTTACGGACACGAATTCCGGTAATCCAGTTCCCAACCAGGATGCCCACCACCAGGGTCAGGCTTATAATCACCGGTAAAAATATAATTAGTCTGTCTTTTTTGTTCTTCATCTCTTCTATTCCTTAGGATGGATCATCCTTTTTCTCCTTCTCCGGTCCACTCAATATGTTCCATGATAATATGGGCCCTTTCCAGTAAATCGAGCCCATCGGTAATCCTGTACTTCTCCTCATAAACCACCCTCGTAATCCCGGACTGGATAATCAACTTGGCACACTCCATGCAAGGAGAAGTGGTAATATAGAGGGTTGAACCCTCGCTGCTGTTATTGGACTTGGCTACTTTGGTAATGGCGTTTGCTTCTGCATGAAGCACATAAGTTTTTGTGGTATCATTCTCGTCTTCACACTTATTCTCGAACCCGGCGGGGGTTCCGTTGTAACCATCCGAGATGATCATCTTGTCTTTTACAAGAAGTGCTCCAACTTTCCTTCTGTCACAATAGGAGTTTGATGCCCAGATCCTGGCCATTCTCAGATAGCGCTTATCGATGGCCAGCTGCTTTGTAACATTGGATGTGGTTTGTTCTGACATTTGATTGTGGATTGTGCCCAGAGCCGGGATCGAACCGGCACGATATTGCTATCACTGGTGTTTGAGACCAGCGCGTCTACCAATTCCGCCATCTGGGCATAAATAGTAACTAGTGCTAAGTAATTAGTGCAAACTAAAGGTCGATCAAAGGGTCTGCTTCCCCCATTCAAACCTGTATATCAAAAAACGATTCAGCTAAATGTACTTTGTACTATCTACTGAGTACTGAGCACTAAAATCAAGCCGTGCGAAGTTAATGCTTTTCGGGATAATAGCCAAGCCCCTTTTGAAACAGAATGTGGCATGTTCTTAAATATCTTTTATGAAGGGATCCATTATTAATTTTGTTAATCGAAAAACCGACAAATAAACCGCACATCATGGACAAGGAGTATAAAGAAAAGGTGATCTCAGTGCTGAACAGGCTGGGAATTCAGAATGTGAATCCAGGAGCCACAACCGGACAGGAATGGCTAAATACAACAGGGGATGTTACCTCCTCGATTTCTCCCATTGACGGAGAGGTCATCGCTAAAGTTACCAATGCGACCGCCGGGGAGTATGAGGCAGTGATTCATAAGGCGGAAGAGGCATTTTCCAGCTGGAAAAGTGTACCCGCCCCCGCAAGGGGAGAGGTGGTTCGTCAGATTGGGCTGGCCCTTCGGGAATCAAAAGAGGATCTGGGTTTTCTGGTCACTCTGGAGATGGGTAAGATCTACCAGGAGGGTCTGGGAGAGGTACAGGAGATGATCGACATTTGTGATTTTGCCGTGGGACAGTCCCGACAACTGTATGGATTTACCATGCAGAGTGAGAGGCCCCAACACCGCATGTACGACCAGTATCATCCGCTTGGGATCGTGGGACTGGTTACTGCTTTTAACTTTCCAGTGGCAGTATGGGCCTGGAATGCCATGATCGCGGCCATCGCAGGTGATGTGGTGGTTTGGAAACCCAGTTCTAAAACTCCTTTGACCGCCATTGCCATTCAAAACATAATTACCAAAGTTCTAAAGGACAACCATGTTCCCGAGGGGGTATTTAACCTGGTGGTGGCCAAGTCGTCGGTAATGGGAGATAATTTCGCTGCAGACAAGCGGATTCCCTTGTTTTCAGTGACCGGGTCCACCCGGGTAGGAAAACATATTTCAGGGATTGTCGGAGAACGCCTGGGCAGCTCTATCATGGAGCTGGGCGGAAATAATGCGCTCATCGTATCAGAACATGCCGACCTCGATCTGGCCATTCCTGCCATCGTTTTTGGAGCGGTGGGAACAGCCGGACAGCGCTGTACATCCACCCGTCGCGTAATTATACATGAGAAGGTGTATGATGAGGTGACAAGCAGGTTGGTAAAAGCCTATAAGCAGGTTTCCACACGGATTGGAAATCCACTGAATGAGCAGATCCTGGTAGGCCCTTTGGTGGATACCGGTGCGGCGGATATGTTTAAGAGTGCCATTGAAAAAGTGAAGGAGGAAGGAGGTACCATACTCTATGGAGGAGAGGTACTGGAAGGAGAGGGATATGGATGCGGAACGTATGTGGTTCCTGCACTGGCTGAGGTCAAAAACCGGTATGAGATCGTCCAGGATGAGACCTTCGCTCCATTGCTCTACCTGATCAAATACAATGGGATAGAGGAGGCCATAGCCCTCAATAACGATGTGCCCCAGGGGCTCTCATCGGCCATTTTCACCCTGAATCTCAGGGAAGCCGAGCTCTTCCTTTCGGGAGTGGGTTCCGATTGCGGGATTGCCAATGTGAATATTGGCACTTCTGGTGCGGAAATTGGGGGTGCTTTTGGTGGAGAGAAAGAGACAGGAGGCGGACGCGAATCCGGTTCCGATGCCTGGAAAGCCTATATGCGCCGACAGACCAACACCATCAACTACGGCACCAATCTGCCACTGGCTCAGGGGATCAAGTTCGATTTGTAATTTCTCGGGGTTTTTAGCTTATTTCTCCCATATGTTTTAACGCAACTGAACCGTATGCTTCGCATCCGCTAAGGTTGCTTATAAAAATATGGGAAGAAATTTTGGATTAGATGGCCCGGTTCTGGATTAGATGGCCCGGTTTTGGATTAGATGGCCCGGTTTTGGATTAGATGGCCCGGTTCTGGATTAGATGGCCCGGTTCTGGATTAGATGGCCCGGTTCTGGATTAGATGGCCCGGTTCTGGATTAGATGGCCCGGTTCATAATTTTGGAGAGAACTAGATTCCGGACCGATTTGGCGATTCCCTGCGCGAGCTTTTTAACACCAGTTTTCATCACACTCATCCATCAATGTGAGAATCCTGGCAGAAATTCCGGAAGCTTTGATCAATTTCATGCGCGTTTCACTTTTCTATTGATGTGACTGATAATTCAAAATTTGAGGGAGGTGCTGCGGGACAGCCCTTCGGGGCAATCTTCAGGAACAGCCCTCCGGGGCAATCTTCAGGAACAGCCCTCCGGGGCAATCTTCAGGAACAGCCCTCCTGGGCAATCTCCGGGTTGGATCGGTAGTATCAACTGTGATTGGTCTTTTCTGGTTGATGGTGAAAACAGGGGAGATGTCGACACTAAGGAGGGGATCATGTCAGGATTAGACATAAAAAATCCATTTGTTAACTGATATAGTGTTGGTTTGGATAATAAACATTTACTGATAGATATTTTATATCCGAACAGCACCAAAAATGTATAGTAACCCGATATTAAATATCTCTTTCCCAAGAGCTGAAGCAAAAATCTGTTTGATTTCACATTTCAGGATGTGATGAGGGAATTCTCGGCGAAGAACCAAGTTGCGTTAAAAAGCTTGCGCAGAAAACTTAAATTTAGATAGCCTGGTGTTGAATTAGATAGCCTGGTGTTGAATTGGATAGCCTGGTGTTGAATTGGATAGCCCGGTTTGAATTAGATAGCCCGGTTCATAATTTTGGAGAGAACGAGATTCCGGACCGATTTGGCGATTCCCTCTGCATCATAGCCGCAATCCCTGTAGAGTTCTTCCTGGGTGCCGTGTTCAACAAACTTGTCGGGGATCCCCAGGCGGACTATTTTGGCTTTGTAGCTGTTGTCGTTCATATACTCAATCACAGCACTTCCCAAACCTCCAATGATGGAGGCATCCTCCAGGGTGATGATTTTATCAAACCTGGTGAAAACACTCTGCAGAAGCTTGTTGTCAATGGGTTTAAGGAAACGCATGTCGTAATGCGCCACACTGATTTGCTCCTTCTCCAGCACCTCAATGGCGCGGGTGGCTTCATGACCAATGGGACCGAAGGAGAGAATGGCAATGTCATTTCCATCCTTAAGTTGCTGTCCCTTTCCAATCTCAATTTTGCTGAAGGGTTGTTTCCAGTCGACCATTACACCCCTTCCCCTGGGGTAACGAATCACAAAGGGACCTTCCGGTTTGAGCTGGGCGGTAAACATCAGGTCGCGCATCTCACTTTCGTTGAGCGGGGAGGAGATGACCATGTTTGGAATACACCTGAAGTAGGCCAGGTCATAGGCCCCATGGTGTGTGGCTCCATCGGATCCCACCAGTCCGGCTCTGTCGAGAAAGAATACCACCGGCAGGTTCTGTATGGCCACGTCATGGATCACCTGGTCATAGGCCCGCTGCATAAACGAGGAATAGATGTTGCAGAAAGGCGTCATACCCGCTGCGGCCAGTCCAGCCGAGAAAGTAACGGCATGCTGTTCTGCGATACCCACATCGTAAGTCCTGTCGGGCATCTCATCCATCATGAGTTTTAAGGAGGACCCGGTGGGCATGGCGGGGGTGATCCCCACAATTTTTTTATTGAGTTTGGCCAGCTCCAGAATGGTCTCACCAAAGACATCCTGGTAGAGCGGGGGCTGAGGTCCATCCTCCACCTTCTGGATCATCTCACCGGTATGCATGTTGAATTTTCCGGGTGAGTGGAAAGCGGTCTGGTTCTCCTCGGCCTTGGCAAATCCCTTTCCCTTCTGTGTGATTACATGAAGTATTTTCGGTCCGGGTATATCCTTCATATCCCTGAGTACTTCAGCAAGGTGGATCACATCATGGCCATCCACCGGACCAAAATAGCGGAAGTTCAGTGATTCGAAGAGGTTACTCTGCTTCAGCACAATGGACTTCACTGCATTTTCAATTTTCTGTGCGTAGTTCCTGGCATTGGGAGCGATCTTGCTGAGGAAGCCCAGCAGATTCCAAACATCTCCTTTAACCTTGTTGTAAGCTTTGGAAGTTGTAATATCCAGCAGGTATTCCTTCATAGCCCCTACGCTGGGATCTATGGAAATGTGATTGTCGTTGAGGATTACCAGCAGATTTTTACCAGCATGACCCGCATTGTTTAAGGCCTCATAGGCCATCCCACCACTTAGAGAACCATCTCCGATGACAGCGACCACCTGCCGGTCGTCCTGACCTTTGTAGTCGTTTCCGGCTGCCATACCCAGTGCGGCAGAAATGGAGGTGGATGAATGGCCCACTCCAAATGCATCAAATTTGCTCTCCGAAGGTTTGGGAAATCCGCTGATGCCTCCATACTTCCGGTTGGTATGGAAGTTGTCTCTCCGGCCGGTAAGTATTTTATGCCCATAGGCCTGATGACCCACATCCCAGATGATCTGGTCGTAAGGGGCATTAAAAACATGGTGCAGAGCAACAGTGAGTTCGACCACCCCAAGACTGGCACCAAAGTGCCCCGGATTGGAGGAGACAATCTCAATAATGAACTGGCGAAGTTCTGAACTAAGCTCCCGTAACTGTTCGGGAGTCAGAGACTTCATGTCATCGGGACCCTCTATGGTATTGAGCAGATTATATGCGTCGCCGGGAACTGCCATCTGGTAAAAATTATGGTGCAAAGGTACAAATATTTCCCTATGTTAATATCTTAAAGAGCTGTGGGGAAAAATTGCGCAAAATTACCTTCCTAATTTATGTAATTTGCTACGATTGAATCGTTATATAATTATGAAGAAAATCGCATATATATTAGTCGGAGCGGCCCTCCTTGGATCGTGTGTCCCTTCCAGGGAGTTCACCACGGTTACGGATAAGAATAAGGTCATTCAGGAGGATCGGGATAAATTACTGGCGGAAAATGAGCAGCTGACGGTTGAGAATCGTGAGATGAAGTCCAGGATTGACGATGTTGAGAAAGAGAAGGAGAGGTTTAAGGAGGATAGCATCAGGATCCATAACAGAGTGACTGAACTGGAAACGGAATCGGCACAGCTGGAGCGGCAGTATGCCGACCTGGAGGCGACGCATGATGCATTGTTGCGTGGGAATGCCAGGGAAACACGCAGGTTACTTAACGAGCTGCAGACCACCCAGGAAGATCTGACCACAAAAGAGCGCCTGTTAAAGGAATTAGAAGCCAATGTGGCTGCTCAGCGTCAGGATGTAAATCAGTTACAGGCTGAGCTTGAAGCCAGGAATGCCAGGCTGATGGAGATGGAAGAGATGCTCTATGCCAAGGACAAGGTGCTGGACGAGTTGCGTGAAAAGGTTGCAGAGGCCTTGCTGGGATTTGAAGGGCAGGGTCTTACTGTGACCCGAAAGAATGGGAAGGTCTATGTGTCGCTGGATGAAAAACTCCTTTTTAAATCGGGAAGTACCGTGGTGGATCCCAATGGAGTTCGGGCTTTACAGCAACTCTCCGTCGTTCTGGCCGGGAATCCGGAAATCAACATCATGATTGAGGGTCACACCGATGATGTGCCCTTCCGAAAAGGCTCTTCGATAAAAGATAATTGGGACCTGAGTGTATTGAGGGCCACCTCCATTGTCCGGATTATTCTAGATGGATCCGGGATCGATCCTATCCGTTTAACTGTGGCCGGAAGGGGAGAGTTCCTCCCGGTGGATCCTGCCAAAACACCTGAGGCCAGGCGTAAAAACAGAAGAACCGAAATCATTCTTTCACCCGATCTTTCGGAAGTATTTGAAATCCTTGAGCTTTAAGGAAGACCAGCCCTGAACAGCTGCTCCAATTAGCAACAATTCTACAGGAAGCAGGAATCGCGATGCTCCCAGGGGTCCGGTTACAATAGCCAGGTAGCCCACCAGGATCGCCAGGAAGATTTTGAATGGAAGCTCTTCCTTATTTCTGAGCAAATAGAGAATGAATCCAGAGATCTTGAACAGTTTAAACAAGGCGATCAGCGCCAGTAGCGCTATCATACCCAATCCCTGTTGCTTCAGGAACCCGAAAGCTCCCTTCAGGCCCTCCTGGTTCAGTTTCTGAAGAAAGCCGCCCGAATTGGGGTGCTCCCAGTTGAAGAATGTAACCAGGTCGAAGCGGCCCGGATCCATAAAATATCTTAAGCTTCCTTTGAGATGGAACACTCCGTATTTCAGCGGACGCTCCAGAATTTTTTCCTTTACACCCATATGCAGGCAGCGGTTCTTCTCCATGTAGCCCATCTCCGGATCGCAAGCAGCATAGAGCCGGTCCACCTCTGCAGCAGCAGCATCGCTGCCCTCCTGTTCCATCAGAAAATAGCGCAGGTTGTAATTGACCAGGTTGGCGGTTTGAATGCTGGAGTATTGGGATGAATCCGTTTGGTAATTGTTTCTGACAGCCCAGAAAGCCATCCACAGGATGGGCAGGAAAAGTGCCCATATAAAAACCCTATTTCTGGTCCTGACAAACAGGAGAGGGGATATAAGCAGAATGAAAAATGTAAAAGGAAAGAGCACCGGTTTGGTGGCCATTCCCAGGGTGAGAAAGAGGTTGAACAGCCAGATGTATTTAGAATCTTTGTATTTGAAGTAGCTGTAAACACTCCAGGTCATCAGTACCAGTAAAAGTTGAAATGGGAGCTCCGCCATGATGCGGTTGGCATAGATAAACTGGGCTGGTGTGAATAGCAGGAGGAGGGTGGCTATCCCTACATGGATGGGTCGAACAGGGATTGTTTTCAAATCTGGGAAAAAGATCCGGAAGACCAGGAAGATGGAGGTCAGGGAGATCAAAATCTGAAGCAGAAATACCGGGATTTCAGATCCAAACAGTGAGACTACTCCCAATAGAACGGGGTATAGAGGGGGGCGTCTGGTGAATTGTTCGGGTTGAATGGGTAAAGACAAATCCCCGCAATACAAAGTACCCAAAGAATAGAGGTTCTCTGATGCATTGAGGTAATCACCCGAATCAGTCAGTGGTTCAGGGGGATTGAATATGGCACTAAAAAGGAATATCAGGTGAACCAGCAGGATAAGTGCAAAGGTAACTCTGGAGATCTGGATCCGGGACAGGTCAGGCTTCATGTGCCCAGCTACCTATATGGTCATCATGTCTTCTTCCTTGGCTTCGACGATCTTCTCTACCTTTTCTGTGAACTGATCGGTGAGCTTCTGAAGGGCTTCTTCAGCGGTCTTGGTTTCATCTTCGGAAAGGCCATCTTTTTGCATCTGCTTGAATTCATCTTTGGCATCGCGACGGGCGTTCCGGACGCTTACCCGGGCATTCTCCCCTTCGTTTTTTACCTGCTTTACCAGGTCGCGACGACGCTCTTCTGTGAGTTGAGGGATAATCAAACGAATCACATCCCCATTGTTTGAAGGGGTAATTCCCACATTTGAAACCATCAGGGCCTTTTCAATGGGGTCGATCATGGTTTTTTCCCAGGGTTGTATCGCGATGGTTTTGGCATCCGGGGTACTGATGTTTGATACCTGGTTCAAGGGTGTAGGTGTACCATAATAATCTACCATGATTCCATCCAGGATATGCACATTGGCTTTCCCTGCCCTGATGCGTATCAATTCATTGTCAAGGTGCTCAATGGCTTTCTCCATTCGCTCCCTGCTCATTTCAAATATCAGTTCGACATCTTCATTCATGACAGTGTGGTTCCGTTCAGCGAGCGTAATTTATCTAAATTTTGACTAAAGTACCAACTTTTTCACCCGAAATAAGTCGCATCAGATTGCCCTTCTGGTTCATATCAAACACGATAATGGGCATTTTATTCTCTTTACACATGGTGAAAGCAGTGAGATCCAGGATCCTCAACTCCTTTTGAAGCGCTTCGGTAAAGGTTATTTCTTCATACCTGGTGGCCTTCGGATCCTTCTCAGGATCGGCTGTATAAACTCCGTCCACCCGGGTACCTTTTAGCATCACATCGGCCTCCATCTCTATGGCGCGAAGGGTGGAAGCGGTGTCGGTGGTGAAATAAGGATTCCCTGTCCCTCCGGAGAAAATCACGATCTCACCCTCTTCCAGTGCCTGAATCACATGGGGCTTGTAGTAAAACTCTGCCACCGGTTCCATGCGGATGGCTGTAAACAACCTGGCTTTCGCCCCTTTGGAGACAAATGCAGATTGTAAGGCAAGTCCGTTAATGACCGTGGCCAGCATCCCCATATAATCTCCCTTCACCCGGTCAAAGCCTGCGTCGACACCCGACAATCCCCGGAAGATGTTACCCCCACCAATGACGATTCCCACCTGCGTTCCCTTGCTGGATACCTCAATGATCTCCTCGATGTAATCGTTCAATCGCTTCGGATCGATGCCATGCGATTGATCTGCCATCAATGCCTCTCCGCTAAGCTTGAGTAAGACTCTATTGTATGCATTCATAGATTTCCTTTTACCCTAAAATTAGTAAAAAGAATCAAGGCGGGGGAAGGATCTTCTTAATCAGTGGGAATTCAGGCCCTCTTTAAACAACTTCTTGATCATCTGATGATAGATCCTTACACCTTTAATCTGTATAATTTCCGAGTTGAGGAAGATAATGATACCGGCTTTCTTTTTAGGATCAAAAGAGACATAGGTATCCACCCCGGGATCATATCCTGAATGCGCAGGCAGCTTTCTGGCAAAAAAGTATCGGGGCGCAACAACTTTATATAGAAAGGCATTGTACTCATTGTAGTTCCAGCAGATGGCCTGATATTTATCTACTTCTGGGTACTGGATCTCCAGGTATTCATCGACGATACCTTCCTTTATGAATGCAGAGTTACCCACCTTTCCCCGGTTGATCATCAGCTTTAAGATCTGAGCATAATCTGTGGCGGTGGTTCTGAGCTGACCGTCCGGAAATGAGGGATATCCATAATGATTCAACACCCGGGCCTCTTTTTCAGGAAGGATTTCATGGGGATGAGCGATATTTTCATGAGGGATCTCCTTTAAAAACCAGTAGGAATTGTTCATTTTCAAGGGGCGAAAAATCTCCTTCTGTATGTATTCACTGAAAGATATGCCGGAAACCTCTTCAAGAAGAACACCCAGCAATGAATAGCCCATGTTGCAGTAGGCATAACTTTTTCCGGGATTATCTTTGGAAAAATTATCGGTCCATGAGTAGTATTCACCCCCTTCTGTGAAATAGTCCTTTACAAAATCCTGTAGTTCAAGGGGTGAATCACCTCCTTCGGGCAGGGTGTAGAGTGGATTTAGAACGTCCCAGTTGTCCCGGAGCGATGAGGTGTGGGCGAGCAGCATTCGGATGGTGATCTTCTCTTTCGGGTAGTTGGGATTGGATATTTTAAATGACAAATGGTCATTGATGTCATCATCCAGATCCAGCTTCCCTTGGTCATAGAGCTTCATGATTCCTAGCGAAGTCACCGGCTTAGAACAGGAAGCCATCATAAACAGGGTACTGTCATTTACTGCATCACTTGCCTTGTACTTCTTCACGCCGTAACTTCCGCGCCATACCAGTTCGCCTTGACCGATGCTGGCCACCTGTATTCCAATGATCTTGGCTTTTGGTGTATTACGGAGAAAATAGTCATCCAGTTGCTTGTTTTCATGCTGGGCTAAAACAATAAATGGAGACAGGAAGATTGTTGCAAAGAAATAGGAGAATTGTATTCGTTTCATTTACCTTCTTATTTCAGGGGAGTTCTGCTTATTTGTCTCTTAATAGACGCACCCTTTAACAATTGGTTGGAATCGAATAGCTACTTCAGAAGTTTTTTCATCATTTCCTGATAAAATATCTTCTGTCCTTTGAAAGTGATGGTAGGTGAGTTGGAGAAGATGATGCCCCCATTGCGTTTCTCAGGGTCGAAGGATACCACCGTGGCCACACCGGGATCGGCACCCGTATGAGAGGGAAGTCTTGGCATAAGGAGGTAGTAAATGAAGTTTTCGAATTCGTTGTAGTTCCATGCAATGGCCTGATGTTTGGCCACTTTCGGGTACTGGATCCGAATGAATTCCTCTACCGTAGAGGGCTTTAAAAACTCCTCACCATTTATCCTTCCTTTATTGATTAAAAGCTTGATTACCTGTGCATAATCTGAGACTGTAGTTCTGAGCTGGCCATCGGGAAAGTCGGCGTAACCATAGTGGTTTAGCATCTCTGGCTCCCGGGGAATTTTTTTGTTGGAAGGAAAAATCTCATGAGGTCTTGCAATGTTTGTATGGGGAATCTCCCGAAGGAACCAATAGGAGTTGTGCATCCCCAGGGGCTTGAAAATCTCCTCCTTCATAAAGGCGCTGAATGGCTGACCTGATATTTGCTCGATGAGCAATCCCAGAATCACATATCCCATATTGCAATAATCAAATTTTGAAAGGGGTGGAATAGAATGGAAATTCAAGTCGGGATTGTAATAGGTCCCGTCCTCGGTGAAATAATCTGAGACGAAATTTGAGAGCTCCAATGGAGAATCGCCGCCCTCAGGTAGGGTATACAGCGGCGTAAGTACATCCCAGTTATCCTTGAGAGAGGAGGTATGGGTCAGCAACATGCGAATGCTGATGGTGCTATCGGGGTAATGGGGATTGCTGATGTGGAAAGGGAGGTGCGTATTTATGGGATCATCCAGATCAAGTTTATTTTGGTCAGACAACAGTAGAATTCCGAGGGCTGTCACAGGTTTTGAGCAGGAAGCAATCATAAATAGGGTACTGTCGTTGATCTTCTTCTGCGTATTATATTCTTTCAAGCCGAAGCTGCCCTGCCAGACCACTTCTCCGTCCTGAATGCTGGCCGCTTGCAAGCCGAGCACATGCGCTTTTTCCATCTTCCTGGTAAAGTAGTGATCCCATTGGCTGTTGTCTGCCTGGGCTAACAGAAGCAAATGTTGGGCAAAGAGTGTGAAAGTGATCAGGAGAAAAACTTTCTTTTTCATTTAGAGGTAAGGTGATAACCAGCATCCACACCCGATAATCCCCGGAATATATGCTGCCCTTTTTTTTCTTTTAAAAATACAAAAAGGTAGCGTTAGATCTACTGCTAATTTTGAACGTGGTAGCGGATCAACCTTTTTTCGCTGATCACCGGACTATTGAAGAAGAAGTAGGTTTGTAGTACTTTTCCCACCCCTTTGGCATAGAGGTTATTCAGATACCTGGGATTATCAATTCCGGATAAATCTTTATAAGAAAAGGCAGTACCTTTAAAATTAAGCACCTCAAATGTTCCGGCAGGAACGGAGAAAGAGTGGCCCAACTGGTCCATCTGATAGCTGAGGATGTACAGTGTATCCCCGTCAATGACCTCTGTTTTCTTCGCTAATGTGTCCGAGAAATTATCTACAGCGAAGCGAATATCACCCTCATGGGATACAATGTATCCCAGCGAATCCCTTAATATGTCTATGATTGCCCATTGTCCGCCATTAAATGGGTAATTGCTTCCTTCTATCACAAAATATTGATTCCCATTGATAAATGTGTCTCTCTCCACCACCATGCTATCGATATAATTTCCAGGGGATTCGTTGTTTGAAGCATCAATATTCACATGTTCATAGATCCAGTAATTACCGATTTCGAGGGGAAGATAACCGGTCCTGGATATTGGAGAATCATCATCGATTAAAGCAGGTTCTGCCTCTTTTTCGCATGATATCAGTAAGCTAAGAATTAGGGAAAGAAGAAATAGGTTTCTCATTTTGTTGGGTTTTAAGTTAGAAAATTCAATGAGTAACTATTCCATCATAGGCTGCACTACTATATTTGTACAAACGCGTATGTCGGTCTTTTATTTTACTGTTAATCAAGAGGAGCCTTAGCCATTGCGAAGCGCTGGGTTCAGCGACGGGTTGAATAACAGTAGAATAATCAAAAAAAAAGGCTGCCCTGCAATGAAGCAAGACAGCCTAATAAGGTTTGATGATTTTCAGTTTATTTCACTGAGAATCTTTTGAAACCAGTTACCTCAAGATCTTTATCAGATTCTTTGATATACTGGGCTACGGTTTTCTTTGAATCTTTTGTGAACTCCTGGTTTAAGAGGGTAGATTCTTTAAGGAATTTCTTAACCATACCATCTGCAATCCGGTCTACGATGTTCTCAGGTTTACCTTCCTGAAGCGCCTTTGCGCGTCCAATTTCTTTTTCCTTAGCGATCACCTCAGCAGGAACATCGCTTTCAGCAACAGCAACAGGAGCCATGGCAGCAATCTGCATGGCCACATCTTTTGCTACCTGCTCTGTCACATCGGCTTTGTTAAAACCAACCAGGGTGGCCAGGTTGTTTCCAATGTGATTGTAAGCCTGTACCTTTTCAGCCTGAATGAAATCAAAATAAGCAAGATCCAGTTTCTCACCAATCATTCCTGACTGCTCAATAACAACATCAGCCACTGTTTTGCCTTCGAAAGGAAGTGCTTTCAGAGCTTCCAGATCAGCAGGTTTTTGAGCCATTGCCAGATCCAGGATGGAGATTGCAAAATCTACATATTTCTCGTTCTTGGCTACAAAGTCGGTTTCACAGTTCAGGGAGATGATGGCGCCATAGTTGCCTTCAACTTTTGCCTGTACGGTTCCTTCACTTGCTTCGCGATCGGCACGTTTGTTGGCAATAGCCTGACCTTTTTTGCGAATCAGATCCACAGCTTTGTCAAAATCACCTTCTGCTTCCTGCAATGCTTTTTTGCAGTCCATCATTCCGGCGCCAGTAGCTTTTCTTAATTTTTGTACGTCTGCAGCTTTAATATCAGCCATTTTATATATTCTTTATACGTTTATTAATCAATGAATTTTTCGCCTGAGTACTATTCGGCGCTCTGTTTTGCTTCGGGAGCCTCTTCCTTTGGAGCCTCTGCTTTTGGAGCCTCTTCCTTTGGAGCCTCTGCTTTTGGAGCCTCTGCTTTTGGAGCCTCTTCCTTTGGAGCCTCTGCTTTTGGAGTCTCTGCTTTAGGAGTCTCTTCCTTAGGAGCTTCTTCGTTCTTCGCTTCGCTCAGATCCTTCGGTTGAGGAACTTCAACTTTTACGGCTTTTTTAGCTCCAATTGTGGGCCTGGCTTCCCTTTTACCGGGAGCAGTCTTAGGCTTCTCTTCTTGAGTTTCAGCCTTAGCCTTGGCTTCACCTTTGGCCTTCTTGGCCTTGGATTCTGCTGCGTCCTTCTCCTTCTCCATCTTTCTTTCGCTCAATCCTTCAGCAACAGCTTCGGTCACAAAATCCATAATCAGTGAGATGGACTTGGAAGCGTCATCATTGGATGGAATGGGGAAATCGATATCACGGGGATCGGAGTTCGTATCCACCATGGCGAAAACTGGAATGTTCAGCCTGTTGGCTTCGCGAACTGCAATATATTCTTTGTGTACATCTACGATAAACATGGCGGCAGGAAGACGGGTAAGGTCGGCAATGGACCCTAAGTTCTTCTCAAGCTTGGCACGTTGACGGGCAATTTGAAGTCTTTCACGCTTGGAAAGATTTTCAAAAGTTCCGTCGGTGGCCATTTTATCAATGGCAGACATCTTCTTAACAGCTTTCCTGATGGTAGGGAAGTTGGTAAGCATTCCACCTGGCCAGCGCTCTGTCACGTAGGGCATATTGATGGCAGCTACTTTTTCGGCTACAATATCTTTGGCCTGCTTTTTTGTGGCCACAAAGAGAATCTTACGACCGCTCTTGGCTATCTGCTTCATGGCTGAAGCAGCCTCGTTCAGCAAAATCTCGGTCTTATTCAGGTCAATAATATGAATCCCGTTTTTCTCCATAAATATATAAGGAGACATGGCAGGATTCCACTTTCTTCTCAGGTGACCAAAATGAACACCTGCATCCAATAATTCTTTAAAACTTGTCTTTGGCATTTTTTTAATTTTTGCTGGTCAACTAACAGGTAGCCCCTTATGGGAGTCCTGCCGGTTTCGCAATGATTAAGAATAGAAAATTTCTAACGCTTGCTAAACTGGAACTTCTTCCTGGCTTTGGGTTGTCCGGGTTTCTTACGCTCAACAACGCGTGGGTCCCTGGTTACAAAACCTTCAGCTCTAAGGGCTGGTTTATAATCGGGATTAACCTTGATAAGTGCCCTGGATATGGCAAGACGAACAGCTTCTGCCTGTCCTGACATTCCACCGCCATCAAGATTCACTTTGATGTCGTAATTATCCCTGACCTCAAGAAGTTTCAAGGGTTGTTCAACAACGTAATGTAGTAGTTTATCAGGAAAATAATCTGTAAAATCTCTGCCGTTTACGATAATCTGACCTTTACCTTCACTCATATATAGTCTGGCAATGGCTGCTTTCCTTCTTCCTATCGTATTGATAACTTCCATGGTAATTATTTAATAGATTTTAAGTCAAGTGTCTTAGGTTGCTGAGCTTCATGGGGATGATTCTCACCGGCAAAAACATGAAGATTCCTGAATAGCTCGCTTCCAAGCCTGCTTTTGGGCAGCATTCCTTTTACCGCTTTCTCAACGACTGCTATGGGTTTCTTTGACAGAAGATCCTCGGGAGTTTGCATGCGCTGTCCACCAGGATAACCAGAGTGTCTTACGTATTGCTTTTCGGTCATTTTATTACCGGTCAGCTTGATCTTCTCGGCATTGATGACGATCACGTAATCACCACAATCCACATGAGGAGTGAAACTTGGCTTATGCTTTCCTCTTAGGACCATTGCGACCACTGAAGCCAGACGTCCTAATACTTCATCTTTAGCATCAACAATATACCATTCCTTCTGAACGGTTGATTTATTTGCTGAAACTGTTTTGTAACTTAATGTATTCACTTTTATTCAGTTTTGTGCCTAATTTTATGGTTCGCAAAAATACAATTATTTTTTTTAAAACAAGAAGATATCAACAATAAATTTGTTGAAAACTCGATGCCCTGAAAATCAGACAGATAGAATAGGTCTATGTTTGAAAAAAGTACTTCGACCTTAACACCTTACAAAGGTGGTTATATAACATTATACATATGCTATAAAAACCTATTATTTTACACAATAGAATCTAATCGCTTCAGTTATCATATTAAGGACTGCTGTTCATCCTATGCAACTAACCCGTAAAACATTCCACGAGCAGGTGTATTTTTATACCCTGATTCTTCTTGCAGTTAGTCTTCCTTTGTCCATTTATACCACTTCCATGTTTCAAATTGTTCTGGGCGTGAACTGGCTGTTGGAAGGACGTTTTATTGAGAAGTGGGAAAAGGCGAAAGCGAACCGGGCTCTGCAGGCAATTCTTTTACTTTTTTTTCTGCATGTGCTTGGATTGATCTGGTCGGAGGATCTGGCCTATGGGATGAAGGATTTGAAGATCAAACTTCCCTTGCTGGGCTTGCCCATCATATTGGCCACCTCGGTTCCTTTGGTAAAGAGACAGGTCCACTTCATTCTCCTGCTTTTTACTGTGGGCGTGTTTGCGGCTTCCATTGCTTCGGTCATGAAGCTTGTGGGATGGTTACCGGGTGAGGTGGAGGGTTTTCGGGATCTCTCTCTTTTTATGAGCCACATTCGTTTTTCGCTAATGATCGTGCTTGCACTGCTCATTGTGGTTTATTTCCTTTTTGTTCTGACCAACTCTATCTCCAGGGCTGAACGTTTATTCTATCTGGTGGGACTCATCTGGTTTCCCATTTTTCTGGTATTGCTAAAATCTCTTTCCGGCATAATCATTGGTTTTTTTCTGGCCTTTTTTATTCTGGTCAGACTTGTATTTGAAATTCGCGATCAGACCATTCGATTTATGGTATTTGTTCCGGTGGTGATGATCCCCCTGTTTTCAATTATATACCTGGGACACTCCATTAATAAATTCTATAACATAGATGAAATTATTCCTTCTGAACTGGATACCCATACGGTGGAGGGTAACAGGTATAAAAACTATACCAAGCAAAGAGAAGTTGAAAATGGGCATTACATCTGGTTATATATTTGTGATAAGGAGCTCGAGCGTGAATGGAACAAGGTTAGCGATATCAACTACCGCGGTGGACAAACCACCAATGGGAATTCCATCAGGGGAACACTCATCAGGTTCCTTACCTCAAAAGGATACAGGAAAGATGCAGTTGGCCTGAAGAAATTGACGCCAGAAGAGATTGAGGCCATCGAGCTTGGAACTGCAAACTACATCTACATGCAGCGATTCCGCCTCTACCCCAGGATATATGAGGTAATCTGGGAGATTGACCGCTACAGGATGGGGTTTAGTCCAAACGAAAAATCGGTAGTACAGCGTTTTCTATACCTGGAAGCAGGATGGAAAATCGCCAGTAATAACCTGCTCATCGGAGTGGGGAACGGAGATGTGAGGGCGGCTTTCCAGGATCACTATGACAGCATCAACTCTCCTTTGTCCGATGAATGGCGAAAACGGGCGCATAATCAGTTTCTAACATTCCTTATATCATTTGGGATTCCGGGACTGCTTATCTGCATTTTTGCCCTGGTGGGTCCACTCTCTCTGGCAGGCAGGGAGCGATCCTTTTTGGCAGTGGGATTTATGATCCTGTTTCTTCTCTCCATGTTAAATGAAGATACACTGGAAACTGCCTGCGGAGCTGCCTTTGTATCCTTTTTCTATTCGCTTTTTCTGTTTGGCCCTGAATTTCCATGGCTTCGCAGGAACCTATGGAAGCGCAATGGGTAATCGTCTGGATAGGGATTTTTACAACCAGGATGTTCTGAAGGTGGCACCTTCCCTCCTGGGACAACACCTGGTAAGGGTCTGGCCCGATGGTAAAAAATCAATTTTCCTTATAAGTGAAACCGAAGCCTACAGGGGTGGGGAGGATCGTGCCTGTCATGCCAGCAAAGGGAGAACGCCCCGTACCGAAGTGATGTTTGGGGAGGGGGGTTATATATATATGTACCTGATTTATGGCATGCACTGGATGATGAATGTGGTGACCGCCAGGGAGGGTGTACCTCAGGCTGTACTTTTTAGAGGGCTTCGGGAGACCCCTGGTCCTGGACGTTTAACACGCTTGCTACAGGTGGATAAAAGCTATTATGGAGAGGACCTTGTAGACTCCAATCGCATCTGGATTGAAGAGAGTGGAAAGCAGCCGGAGTATACCACGGGTCCGCGTGTGGGTATTGATTATGCAGGCGAACCCTGGAAGGATGTACCATGGAGGTTCCTCTTAAAACTATAAATGTTATATCTTTGCTTCGTTTTTAAACAAAATACAGACCGAATAAATGGAAAAGTACCGACAATATAACCTCATTCTTGGATGGGGTGTTTTCCTGATCTCCCTGATTGTATACATGCTTACCATCGAGCCCACAGCCAGTTTCTGGGATTGCGGTGAGTTTATAGCCACAGCTTATAAAATGGAAGTGGGGCATCCACCGGGCGCACCCTTCTTTATGTTAATGGGGCGCTTCTTCACCCTTTTTGCAGGTGGAGATGTCACCAAAGTGGCCCTTACCGTGAATATACTTTCAGGCACCGCCAGTGCTTTTACCATTTTATTTCTATTCTGGACCATTACACACCTGGTTAAGAAATTCTACTCACCGGAGGAAGCCAAAAGTCCGGTGGCCATGATCACTATTTTCGGTTCGGCCCTGGTGGGTTCACTTGCCTATACATTTTCCGACTCATTCTGGTTTTCTGCGGTGGAAGCCGAAGTTTATTCCACCTCCTCACTTTTTACCGCCGTGGTATTCTGGGCCATTCTTAAGTGGGAAAACATTGCCGAAGAGCCTGGGGCAAACCGCTGGCTGATTCTTATTGCCTATCTGATGGGTCTTTCAATCGGGGTTCACCTTTTGAACCTGCTGGCGATTCCTGCCATCATCATGGTCTACTATTTCAGAATGTACAAACCCACTTTAAAAGGGGTTATTGGTGCCATGGCTGTTTCGGTAGCCATTCTTGGTATTATAAATTATATGATGATCCCGGGACTGACCGCCATTGCCGGCAAGTTTGAGCTGGCTTTCGTGAACGGCATGGGTTTGCCCTTCAATTCGGGTGTGGTGGTCTATGCCATCCTGCTGTTCGGCGGGCTTATTTTTGGGATGTATTATACCCACAGCAAAGGCAAGGTATTGTGGAATACCATCATCATAAGCCTCTTTGTTATTGTGATCGGATACTCATCCTATAGCATTATTGTGATTCGCTCGGCAGCCAATACACCTTTGGATGAGAGCAATCCGGATTCGGTCTTTTCGCTTCTGAGTTACCTGAACCGTGAGCAGTATGGCTCCAATCCACTGGTATATGGAGCATTTTTCAACTCCAGACCTACCGGGGTTGAAGAAGCTAAACCCAGTTATTATAAAGGGGAAGATTCATATTACCCTGTAGATAAGAACCGGGAATATAATTACGACAGCGACGCCAAGGGAGTCTTTCCAAGGATGTGGAGTACACAGGACAGACATGCCAATGAATACCTCTACTGGGCCAAAATTGACGAAGCCGATCTCTACGATGTACGAAGGGATGGTCAGGGGAACCCCATACCCAATCAGATGGGCGGATACAGTTATGACCGTTCCATACCCATAGCCATACCTACCTTTGGACAGAACTTGCGCTTCTTTTTCCGCTACCAGATTGGATATATGTACCTGCGCTATTTTATGTGGAACTTTGCCGGACGTCAGAACGACATCCAGGGTCATGGCGAGCTTACCAAAGGGAACTGGATCAGCGGAATAAAGTTTATTGACCAGACCAGGCTGGGTCCCCAGAGATCCATGCCATCCTCCATCGTCGATAACAAGGCACACAATAAATATTATATGCTTCCTCTGTTGCTGGGATTGGTGGGGGCTTTTTTCCACTATAAGAAAAACAATCATGATTTCTGGGTCGTTGGCCTTTTGTTTGTGCTGACCGGACTGGCCATTGTGGTCTACCTGAACCAGTATCCACTCCAGCCCCGGGAGCGGGACTATGCCTACTCGGGATCGTTCTATGCCTTTGCCATCTGGCTCGGAATTGGAGTGGCGGGATTGATAGACTGGATCTCAAAAAGTAAAAGGACTGTGGTAACTGCGGGAGCGCTGGTGGGTATATCCCTGATTCTGGTCCCCGGGATCATGGCCAAAGAGAACTGGGATGATCACGATCGTTCCCACCGATATACTGCCCCTGCCTTTGCCCGAAACTTTCTGAACTCCTGTTTACCAGGAGGCATCATGTTTACCAATGGCGATAACGATACCTTCCCACTCTGGTATATCCAGGAGGTTGAAGGGGTACGTACCGACGTTCGAATCGTGAACCTGAGTTACCTGACGGCTGACTGGTATATTGAGCAGATGAAGCAGACCTTCTATGATTCAAAGGCTCTTCCCATCAGCATGACCAGGGAGCAATATCAGCAGGGAAGTCGCGATTATGCCTACCTGGTGGATAATGCAGGTGTACTGCTCAAGGAGAAATATGAATTAAACAAAGGGAAGTACGAAACAGAGTTGACGGGTATCTATTCCAACCTGATGAATATTCTTGACGCTTCCTTACTTCCACAAAACCATGCCAATGATTACAACGCCATCAAGGCGCTGGGCAACAACATGGATCCGCTTCGCCTTTATGGTTATATGCGTACTGTGAGTTCGGCAGAAGTAGCCGGTCGCATTAACCTGGACGAGGAGGCCATGAGAGCCGAACTTGGTCGGATGGATCGCATGGTGAAAACCATCGATGCAGATTTTGCCCCCCTGAAGGAGGCCGTTGCCTTTTTAATGACAGAGGATCCCCGCTTCAAACAGGGACAATATTTTATCCCTGCCAAAAAGTTTGTGGTTCCAGCCGATCCGGCTAAACTGGCCGACTGGGTGGTTCCAGCTGAGTTAGAAGATGCCAGGGTTGATGAGGTGCGTTTTTCTCTTTCCGAAACCGTACTCTATAAGAACCTGCTTACGGTACTGGATCTGATGGGTAATAACGACTGGGAGCGTCCCATCTATTTCTCCACCACGGTATCGTCCGATAACTACCTGAACCTTGAGAATTTCTTTATCAGAGAGGGCATGGCATTGAGGGTAGCTCCCGTTGAGTTTAACAACTCCAACTACCTGGGTAAGGTAAGCACCGATGAGATGTACAAAAAGCTGATGGAAGAGTTTGACTGGGGCGGACTTGATACCCCCGGAATCTATATGGATGAGAACAACCTGAGGATGACCATCCACTATCGCTACGCCTTTTCTGTACTCTCCGGAGCCCTTCAGGATGAAGGCAAGCTGGATAGTGCCAAAGCAGTGCTCGACGAATGCATGCTACATATGCCAGAAGAGACAGTCCCCTATAACGCGGGCATCACTCCCATTATTCAGGGATATTTTGGAGTGGGCGATACGGCCACTGCAAATGCCATGGTTGAAAAATATGAGCAGAAGCTGGAGTCAGAACTTGACTATTACAAGGTATTATCCACCACCAAGAAGTCTCGCTTTAGCAAAACGGGTAACGATTTTCTTGCATCTGTAAGGGACATCAACCAACTCAGAAACATGTGTATGGGATATGGAGAGATGGAGGCAGCACGAAGGCTTGAAGAGAAACTTTCGGCTTACGGAGCGGATTACGAACGCCTGTTCCGATATTGATCTTAGATGCTTATTATAAGGCCTCCTTCAGTACTTACCCGAGCCCTGAGCCGGATGACCTGGAATCTTTCGGGTGATAAGAAGGGAGTCTATCTTACCTTTGATGACGGTCCTACCCCGGTGGTTACCCCATGGGTGCTGGACCGTCTTGAAGAAGTCAATGCAAAGGCCACATTTTTCTGCCTGGGACGGAATGTGGATAAACATCCGGAGATCTATAACCAGATCCTTGCAGCCGGACATTCCGTGGGAAACCACAGCTACAGTCACCTGAAAGGATTCAGATCGAGTGTCAAACGTTACATGGACGACATTCACCTGGCATCGGATATGATCGACTCAAAACTTTTCCGTCCCCCATACGGCCGCATCCTTCCCGGACAGGTGAAGGCCGTTCGGACCGAGTATGACATCATCATGTGGGATGTTTTGAGCATCGACTACAACAGCCGCCTTTCGGGCAACCGGGTGTTAAAGAATGTAACCAGGAATGTGATACCCGGCTCCATCATCGTCTTCCACGATTCGGATAAGGCAAGTAAAAACCTCTATTATGCCCTGCCACGGGCCCTGGAATATTTGCAGGAAAAGGGCTACAACATGCGATCCATCCCCAGTAGCGGACTTCCCCAAACAGGCTATATAACGAAATAGGCCTTCCCAGAGCACTACGCTGGGAGCTTATCCTTCCTGGGACAGTAAGCTAATTCTTCCCGGAACACTGCACTGGAAGCGCATCCTTCTTGGGATCGAGCTAAACCGTTAACTGAACAAAGATCAGGAGTCCCAGCAAAACCCAGAGGGCCAATTCGTGGCTCCAGTGTTGGTTTTGCCTGTGAAAAAAGTTGGTAAGAATGTATGAGAGGGGCATGGCTATAAAGACCAGTGTGGATGGATCGAATTTGGCAATGACCACAAAGAAAACAATCCCTGCCAGAAACATATAAAACAGGGACTGGTATATATTTTGAGTCATCGTTTTACTGGTCTGGAAGCGTTTGGCCATATGAACACTGGCCACTCCAATGAGCCCTACAAAGAATCCATAGTAGATATAGGAGCTAAAGTGAAAAACTCTGAACGATCCGGTAAATGCAAGGTTATCCCTGATTATTGTTGTAAGTCCCGCAAGGTTATCCTTTACACCCCAGTACCAGGTGATCAGGAACAGGGCCATCAGCATAAATGCAAGGACCGGGTAAAGCATCTCTCTCCAGGTTACCGTTCGAATGGTCCACAGGCTGGCCAGTAGCACGGGAAAGAACCAGATCAACTTCAGGTAAAACATGCTTCCCAAAACCAGGAAAAGGGAAGCCGTAAAGACCATAAAGGTATCAGCCGGCTTGTCGTGCACATCAAAGAGGACCGCAAAACAGAGGAGAAAGAATACAGAACCCACCAGCGCCGGGCTCACCTGCTGTGTGCCGGGGAGTACGGCAGCGAACAGAATAAAAAATGAGGCAGGCATCAATGAGCGGTAGTGCAATAAGGCATACCTGACTGCGATACGGATCAAAATGTAGCCAATAAGTATAAGCAGCGCAATGGCCACCACCCGATTCAGGAATGGAGCCTTATGAATGGCCCCAAAAATCATATTGTAAAAAGGCATGCCCGTATGGGCAACAATAGCCCTGCTCCCTTCCGGATCACCGCCCTGAATAAAAGATTTCAGGAACAGGGCCAGGGTGAGAACCCCCAGTCCCAACATCCCCTCCATCCGGTCGTTTTTAAATATCTTAAGCAGGATCATCTAGTATAATTGTACATCGCTTTACAATGAGTTTCTTCCGAGTTCAATGAGATCTTGGAACTTTAAGATCAAAACCAATATCTTTTCTGTAATACTTGCCCTCAAAGTTAATCTTTTCAGCACTCTTGTAGGATTTTTTGAGAGCCTCTTCCATGGTGGCTCCGTAAGAGCTTACAGCAATTACCCTGCCTCCGCTGGTCAGCACCTTCTCTCCCTCCGGTTTTGTGCCTGCATGGAACACCACACTCTCACTCACCTGATTTATTCCGGTGATCTCCTTGCCCTTTTCATAGCTTCCGGGATATCCACCCGAAACCAGCATCACGGTGGTTACGGTGCGCTCATCCACTTCAATGTCGATATCTGAAAGCCTGCCCTCGGCAGTGGCCTTCATCAGCTCCACAAAATCATTCTTAATGCGGGGAAGTACCACCTCGGATTCAGGATCCCCCATCCGCACATTGTACTCAATCACATAGGGATCTCCTCCCTTGTTCATCAGTCCAATGAAGATAAAGCCCTTGTAATCGATTCCCTTGAGGCCTTTGATGGTGGGCTTTACAATGCGCTCCTCCACCTTGGTCATAAAGGCCTCATCCGAAAATGGAACCGGCGAAATGGCTCCCATGCCTCCTGTATTCAGCCCGGTATCCCCTTCACCAATCCGTTTGTAGTCCTTGGCCTCCGGAAGAATCACATATCCATCTCCATCGGAGATCACAAAAACCGAAAGCTCAATGCCCGAAAGGAACTCCTCCACAACCACCTTTTTGGAGGCTGCTCCAAACTTTCCCTTGAGCATATTCTCCAGCTCCTGTTGCGCCTCCTCCAGGTTATCGATAATGAGTACCCCTTTGCCCGCTGCCAGTCCGTCTGCCTTCAACACATAGGGAGGCTTCCAGGGTGGCCAGGTACTCTTTCCCTTCTTGCAATGAGTACTCCATCAAAGGTCTTGAACTGACCTGTTGGGATGTCTATTCTCAGCCATAAAGATCTTTGCAAAATCCTTGCTTCCCTCCAGTTCAGCTCCGGCTTTGGAAGGTCCGATAACCGGTACGTTTTTCAGCTCCGGATCTTGTTTGAAAAAATCAGTGACACCAGCCACCAGAGGAGCTTCCGGTCCGACTACCACCAGGTCGATGCCCTCTTTTAGGACCAGCGCCTTCATGCCCTCAAAATCCTCCACCCCAATGGCTACATTGGTTCCTACCTCGGCCGTTCCGGCATTTCCCGGGGCAATAAAAAGCTTCTCAAGTTGAGGACTCTGGGCCATCTTCCATGCCATGGCATGCTCGCGGCCACCGCCACCGATAAGGAGTATATTCATTCCAGACAATGTATTATCTAAGGTTTATATCAGCTGCACTTCACGAACACTAAAGGGCAGTGCAAAGTGGAAAGTGCAAAGTAAAAAACAGGCACCCAAAAAAGTTGATGTGCCTCGTAAAGATAAGTGTAATGCTTCAAACGAAAAAGTCCGCAGAAGACTCGAGTACAGTGTAGAAAGCCTTGTGAGCTTTGTGGTGAGACAAGATGTCCTGGCAGATAGACTTCAGAATGAATTGCATTGGCTTGTGAAAAGTGAATATTGGCTCGTGATCTGATTGAAATGTCTTGGGTGAGAAATTGCCTGGCTCGAGGATGCTTTGGGAAGTCTACCGCAGCCTGACAAAAGTGTTGAGCACATAAGCACATGGCAATTGTAGACAGACTCTGGATCTGAGCTATTTGACTATGTAGAACATTGAGGCCGTAAGATGAATGCAAGGAGCCGTAAGTTGTATGTCAGCTGTTATAAGATGCGTGTCAGATGCCATTTGATCATCCCAAGATGGCATTTGATTGATCCCGGGTTACATTTGGGCGAGCTCGGGTGACATTTGATCAGGCTCGGCTGCCATTTGATTGTCCTAAGATGCCATTTGATGATCCCAAGATGCCATTTGACATATCCCGATGACATTAGCGTGCTCTTGATTGTCCCAGATTGACATATGGGCGTGCTCAGGGTGACATTTGGCATTGTCCCAGGATGACATTTGATTATCCCAAGATGACATTTGATTGTCCCAGGATCGCATTTGATTATCCCAAGATGGCATTTGATTGTCCCAAGATGCCATTTGATTGATCCCGATTGACATATGGGCGTGCCAGGGTGACATTTGATCAGTTCACAACCACTCCCGATCGAAGGGTCTGACCTTCCACCCGAATCATATACATTCCCTTGGAGAGATTAGAAAGATCAATAGTTTCATGGATTACTCCACCAGCTGAATATACCTGGCGGCTTACCAACACCTGACCTGTGAGACTTAATACCTCAAGTGTAGCTTCTGTTCCATCATAAGGCATCTCTAGTGTGATAACTCCTGAGGTGGGGTTGGGGTAGAGTTTCACCCCATTTTCGGATAAGTCAAATCCATCCGAAAGAACAAATATTCCAATGGAATCTGTGGATACAGGGCCACAGTTCTGCGTATCGGTCACTTCAACGAAATAAAATCCTTCATCACCAGGGGCAATACTGAAAGTCCCAAATCCCTGTTCTAAGCCACCTGGCTGCAAGGTAAAGGTATATGGCCCAGAACCTCCTGATGCAGCCACAACAATCTCTCCATCCACATTCGTGGAAGTTCCCGATGAACTTACCAATTCTACTAATAATGGTTCGGGCTGATTAATTGTCTGAAGGTCCCCTGGATGAGTGCAATTCTCCCTGTCAGAAACAACAATTTTGTAGTCTCCCACAGGTAGATTATCAAGGTAAGCATCATCATTATAGGTCAATCCATTGTCGAATGAATATTGATAGGGTTCACCGAACCCTCCGGTAACATAAAGATGAATTGATCCCGTACTATCACCAAAACAGGTAGAAACATCTAAAGTGGTCACTTTATCTATGGAAATGCGTTTGCACTCAATGATACCAAGGATGAGTATATAGGATGCTCCATCAGAGTCATAGACATCATCGCCGACCACAATGGTATCTGAATTTGTTCGCATAAAATTAAAAGATTCTGTCAGAGGTATGAAAAACTCCTCTTGACTGATCATCGCTTATACCATTGCCTTTATACTGCTTCGCATCAATAAATCTCCCATCTGCGTAAATCTCTCCAACAAACATATCTATGTCCTTAATTCCGCTTGAAACGAGCTGGCTTGCTCCCCAGTTAAGGGTATCAGAGAAATGTCCGGATACAATTATCTTACCATTGACCATTTCCATATTGTAGGTGTTCTCCTCTCCATTACCGCCGGCTGTTTGAAACCATTCCAGGACACCCAAAGCGTTATATTTCGCAATAAAAATATCCCTGGATCCCATTGCTCCCGGGTATTCTTATAGGATTTGAATCAGTGGAATCAACAAGCAGGGTATCACTTTCAAAACTGCCTGAAATGTATACGTTTCCCTCATTCTCTTCTACAAGAGATTGGCTATACTCACCCTTTGCTCCCCTGATGCGATTAATCCATGATATATTTCCATCTATATCTGTGGAAATCAGATGAATGTCAGATTTATCAGTAAAAGAAATAAGGGTATCACTCCCAAAAGCAATCGAGTCATTATAGTTGCCGGTAAATAGATATGAGTCTGATGTGGTAAGAATATGATCTATACTTCCACTTAATTTATTGAGTGATTTGGCCTGCTTTATCCATTTCAAATCCCCTGCTGTTGATCCAAACTTCCCATAAAAATAGTCAGAAACATTATTCTCGGCATATAGGATTTCCTGGTCATAGATCTGTATGCTATCCTGGAAAATTCCTGCAAATATTAAGTCTCCAAAAGGATCGATTTCTAAGGCTGTGGAGGCCTGTAAGGTCTGACCGGTCCCTGCATTTCTGGCCCATACAATCTCCCCGGTAGCTTCAAGTTTATAAAGAAACATATCATAAGAGCCCTGGCTATGGAGTGAATCAAGTGTCGATATTTTGATTGATCCTTGAAATCCTCCGCTTATATAGATATTACCCAATGAGTCAAGTGTCATCCCTCCGGAAGTATATTCAGAATCGGCACCTCCAAAATTCTTCATCCAATCAACACTCCCATCGGGTAGGAATTTAATGAGATAATAATCTCTTTTTCCATTGGATGTAGTGGATATGCTATCCGATGAAAACAAAGTGCCATTAAAATATCCATATGCCAGCAAATCTCCATCAGGACTTAATTTAGATGTTATCTCGGTGAATGATCCAGTATGTGGAAATCATACTTGAGGATGTCCAGGACTGGGCTAAGATTTTCCAGATTCCCCAGCAATATAAATGCTAATAGCCAGACTATTTTCTTCATATGAATACTTTTATTTTGGCATTATTTCACCATATCAGGTGACCATTAACAAAATTACTATAATTGAACCACTTTAATAATTTGGTCATACAATAAGCATCAAATGGACTGCACCAAATCCTTTAATATGCTAGATTGCTAGTGTAGAACACAAAAAAGAGACTGCCCCCCTATGAGACAGTCTCTAATAATTTACTTAATATTGCATCTAGTTTACAACTATTCCTGATTTCAAGGCCATGCCATCGATTTTGATCATATACATGCCACTGGAAAGGTGACTCAGATCGATTACCTCATGCAATCTATTCCCATTGGTATAAGCTTTATGGCTCTTTACGACCTGACCTGTCAGACTCAATACCTCGATTAAACAGTTAGGCTTTTCGTAATTCATAGTAACCGTTATCTGTCCGTTGGTTGGATTCGGGTAGACTAAAGCATCGATGAGATTGTACTCCTGAATTGCATTTGTGCTATCACTAAATGTAACAGTATCGGTAAACAGTGGTCCACACGAATGTGAATCATTGATAGCAACCCAATATACTCCATTTTCAGTTATAGTAAAGGTTCCATCACCCTCTTGCATAATTTCATCGGGTTTCAGGGTATACGTGTAAGGTTCAGTTCCCCCTGAAACCTCAACTTCAAGAGTGCCGCCTGGTCCATCAGGATTGACTTCACTTATAAAACTCACAATTTCAAATAACTCCGGGAACAATCATCTGTACCGATGGTGGTATCAGATGAACAAAGACTATCATCCATAACTGTCAGCTGGTATTCTCCTTCTTCCAAATTTATAAATGCAGTGTTAATGATAATTCATTCCTCCATCGATGGAATACTGATAATTTCCTGATCCTCCATCAGTAGTATTAAAAACTATATTCCCGGTTTCTCCAAAACAGAGGGTGTCAGAAATAGCATAGGTAAACATAACCGCATCTGGACTAAAGATGGAAGTGTCAATGATGGCAGAAGTACAGTTACTGGTATCGGTGATCACCAGATGGTAATCGCCTCCTGTCAGGCCAATAAAGAATGTATCGATCTGATAAGTCGAACCCCCATCAATGGAGTACATGAATTCCCCAGATCCTCCCATTACATTTTTAAAATGGATCTCCCCGTCAGTATCTCCAAAACATTTCAAGGTGTCGTTTAAAATTTCAAAACCAAAAATTATTGGATCCACACTAGTGAGAGTTGTATCAATAGCCATAGTTTGGCACCCATTGGCATCTTCGACAATGATACAATAACTTCCACCCATCAAGTCGGAAAAAACTGTATCGTCCTGGAAATCAGTTCCGCAATTCACAGAGTATCGGTAAGGTGCAACACCACCTATCACATTGGAAATTACTATAGATCCAACAGTATCTCCTCCACAGCCAGGTTGAATAACCTCGTAAGAAAACATCAGCGAATCTGGTTGATCAATGACTGCTGAGGAGGTCCCGATCATGCAATTGGCATTGTCGTACACAGTAATATCATAGGTGCCTATAGGAAAGCCAGAAAGTGTAGCTGGGCTAAAAAACTTCCTGTTAATAATGGTGTCTCCATTATCAAACATTGCATCATAAGCATGTCCATAATGTGGGTTGGTATGACCACCCTCAGCAGTAATAGCGATCTCTCCGGAATAGTTATCATAGCACTTTAAATCACTGGCTGTGGCAGTGACAGTTCCCCCGCCAAGACACCCATAAGTCCCTAGGAATATATCAGCATCACCAGGGCTAATGTTGCTAAACTGCGTATCCTCGAAATTGATTATCTCAGATCTGTATGTACCAGCAATAACAATTTCTCCTGCTTGGTAATCCCGAGTCGGTAACCTTGATCTGAACCTCTAAGAACATCACTAAATGCGTCACGGGCATGGATGATATTGCCATTAAGGTCGTGTTCTGTTACCAGATTTCCCTTGAAGCAGGATTGAAGATTGTATCATTTCCAAAATGGTAGTCTCCTTGAATATACCCTGTAGATACTAGTCTATCGGGCATTATCAATATATCCCATAAAGCATCAGGTCTGTTAGATCCATCAATAGTATACCAATTCAGAGTTCCAGTTGAATTTTTATAGTTAAAAATGAAATATTCATGGCTTCCTGAAGTTCGTATGATGTGGACCTTTTCTGTTCTGTAGAATCAATTTGAAGGTCAAGTGATTCAGTTTTTCCAGCAAGGTAAAGATCATCAGCGCCATCAGATCTAACAGAATATGCTAAATTTTCACCAAACATACTGGTGGTCCGCTCACCCATAGCCCATTCAAATTAAGATCAACCTTATACATATAAATATCACAAGAGGGTGCGATACTTTGATTATCGAGTGTATCAATATCAAAAAAATAGAGAATCCCTGAAATAGCCAGATATCACAAATCCATCAGTGGTAGGTGCAATACTGGTGGGAAATCCTGCATTCTTAAAACCGATAATATTATGGAGCAGATGGTTCCCATCCAAGTCATAGGTTGAGATATGAGTGAACTTTCCATCATATCCAACACGTTGAGTATCGTATATCACAGAGTCAATAGCAAAACCAGACAGAATAATCTGATCATTGTTAATCGTCATAGCTTCAGATCGTTGGTTTTTTAGTTCCACCGGCAACGATTTTTACCCAATTTAATGTCCCGTCTTGGTTAAAATTGGCCATAAAAGCGTCTGCATTTGTTGTTGTGATGGATGTTGTTTCATCGAAAAAGACTGTACCATTGGTTGATCCGGAAATATAAATTGAGTTATCTGGTCCGAATTCAATTCCTCCCGGAAGATCTGGAAAAGTGCCACCAAAACTTTTCAACCAAGCATGTGAGCCGTCACTTTTTATTTTCAAAAGAAAAATGTCATAGCTTCCGTTCGAGGTTACTGATCCTGCTGAAGAAATAATATTGGTATCAAACCAACCCAACATATATGCATTCCCGTCATTGTCTATCTCCAGATCAGTAATCTTCACGTCACCATTCCCTACTACATTGGTTTCTTCAACCAACTTCCCTGTCCAAGAAAGCACTTGGAAATATTGCAGCAAACAGGATAATACCTAGTAGTATTTTTTTCATTTTATTAATTTTTGTGTCAATAAATCTATTAAAATTAAGTAATATGCGCGAAAAGTCATACTCAATATTACGTAGTATGGGGATAGATAGTTACAACCAATCGTATGATTCATTATAATTACAAAGGTAAGGTAGTATTAAGAAAAACTGAATCAATCAATCAACAATTGGTCCATCCAGTTAATAGTAGTGAGGAATTCCTTAATGATAATCTCTGGATATCAAATTCAAACCTAATTAAATTTAGAAGCAAACAATATGTTCTTTTGATTGATGGTGTCATCTATAATATTGGCCATAAGATATTTAGGGAAGAAAACTATTTAGATCTTATAGATCGATTTTCTAAGGAAAAATTGGGAACATTACATACATTGAATGGCGAGTATGTTCTTATTATCGCTGATTTACTATCCAATGAAATCTGGTTTATTACCAGTGAATCAGGGAGTGCTGCGTTTTTTTTCAGAGAGTCTATAGATAATTTTCATTTTAGTAATTCCATTAACGGGTTGTTGAAAATTCCTAACGAATCAAACGAGATTCACCTGCAAAGAGTTTATGATGTTCTAGTAGGAAATAATCTTGGCTCCGAACACACCTGTTTTACTGAAATCAAAAGACTTTTACCTGGCCAATACCTCAAAGTGAAGGATGGGACCTGTATGGTAGCAGATTACAGTATGCTTTACAATAGGGAGAGGGATACTCTAAACCTGCGGGACCCTTTTGGTCGTTTTAGAGAAGTTTTTGCTCATGCGGTGTCTAATCGTTTACATTCTGATCGTATAGGAATTGCAATATCTTCAGGCAAAGATTCAACATCAGTGGCTGCTATGGCTTACAATGTAGACTCTTCAGCAAATCATAAACTTTTTGGATTTTGTTATAAGCCTTCCTTTCTTTCAGAGGAACTTCTTTCAAATCATCGGTACAATGAAACCATCTTACTTGAAAGTTTTTATCGAGATTATCCAGAAATCCAGTCGAGGGATGTTGAAGTGGAATCTGGAACAGTTATAAGTAGTCTTGAAAATTCCATTAAGATTTACGGAGAGCCAGTTTACGGTGCTTCTAATCAGTTCTGGATACAGAAGATGCAACAAATGATTGCGGTGGACCAGATGTGGGACCATGCTGAATGGTCAACTGGGAAACTTGACCATCTCATGGCCCCCTCAGCAGATGGTTGACCTCAGAAAAAACTCATTACGAAAGGTTTATAGAAGATATAAATTGAATAGATCTGGATATCTTCGAGGGCCACTCACCTATATTTCAAATGATTTTATCAGAAATATTGAACAGGGCCAACTATTGGATCCATTTCAAAGAATGAGAATGGATTTGTTACAGCCAATGTTGATAAGAAATAGTGCTTCTTATACCGGATATCTTCAAAAGCAGGCTTCACTATATTATGGATTGCACATTACAGATCCAACCCTTGATAAAGACCTGATAGATTTGTGCTTATCAATCCCTTTTAATATTTATCACAATCGGAAAGGTACTAGAAATCTTGTGGCCCAAGGATTAAAAGAATTAATTCCAGAAGAGATAAGGAAGAATCAGGTTAAGGGATACAAGGTGCAGACATGCAGGCTGACTCCAGCAGGAGAGAGGACTTGATTTTTGAAAAGCTTTTGTTTCTAAATAAGAATAAATTAGTTACATTTGTTTTTGAAATAGATAGATTAGTTCAGGACTGGAAGCGTTTTGATTTTATGTCAATGAGAAGAGGAGAGCTAAATTACCTTTAGAGGATAATCCAAATTGGAATATTCCTTGCCGAATATGGAAAACAGTTGAAATGAGTAATCGAAAGAAAAAGCTTATTTGGCAAAAGCCAAAAATTCTATTTGAGTTACCATTTAAAAAGACCGGGCATGGAAACTACGGTGACGGTGATGATTTTGTCGTATACGAGGGTTTTTCAGATTCCTGATTAATTCTTTGTACTCTGAAGTAACTCTTCATATCCTAAAATTGGACCTCCAATAATAGTTTTATCCCCAATGATACCCATGCATGAGACTGTAATAATAGTCATCTGACATTTGATTGCACCCAGCTTTATTGTTGATGTAATCCCAATTCTTTTCAATGTCCAATATACGATAAGCGCTTCCATAAGGCATTTTCGTTTCTTTGAAAATACAGGGGAGATCCGATGAACGCCTTTAATTACTTTCTTTACTTTGTTCCATTCTTCAGTTTGCGCAGTGAGTATTTTTAGATTCTAAAGTGATCATTTCTGCTATATAATTAGAGGGTTTCAGAAGTAATACACGAATCATATTTTTGATCCAATACTGAATAATAAGGGATGCATACCATGTATTTTCACGATTGAACTTCATTGATTATTATTATAAGAGACTTTTCATAAAGAGCTATTTAAAAATTCCATCACCTGTTCTTTAATAATAGCTTCTTCCTCATCATACAATCTTGCAAGGATGTTTATCAAATTCGAAACTTTAATAGGTTGAGTAAGTTTTAACCATATTTCTGTGCCAATTTCATTCAAGCCTATATAGTTGCCATTTTCTATACCAAGTATCACGGCTTCATTGTCGATTACAGACATCAATAATTCATCGGATTTTGTTATTAAACTGTTTTCTGTAATCATTTTATTGAATTAATAAACCCTAACCTTATCATCATCTCGGAATGATTATCTAATATTATTTATATTTGTTATTTGCTCAGGTGATTGATATAGATATTTTGTTTACCTTCCCTGAAAAATGACTCCGCTTGGAGTGGTTTTTCTCAAATCCATTTGAAGATTCCTTAGATTGAAGATTCGAAAAATCGCTTGTTTGAAGTGCTTCGGAAAATCTTTTTTCACTATATGGAATCTTAGTCGATTTAATAATTCTCTGAATACTTCAGGAGTATTTTCCAGTAAGTGTTCGAAGGTAATAAAAATGACTGGAATGTGCTGTTGTTCGATCCATCCTGCCACATGCTCACTCCATGATCCTAAATGTTGACACACTTGGGATTTCAATGAGTTTGTATTCTTTGAAATTTCAAATGTAGAATCGTTGAGTTGATCAATCACCGTTTGAATGGACTTCCCGGAATGGAATGAATAAGAAACGACAACATCCAAGGGATTTCTGGCAATATATATGGCAGCACGTGTCACATCACTTGGGAAAATGGATTCTCCGCTTGAAGTAGTGCCAAAAGAATCATGGACTTTCAATAGCTGGACTCCATTTTGATGATATGAAAGCTCTCGTGTAAACAGAAGGTTGAAGATCTCGAATCTCATCAGTAGGTGAGATTTGAGCTTGATACTCCAAGAAATTGATCTATCAAATTTCTGTTACTGGCAATCGGTATATCACTTAAGGGAAGGAAAGCCATTGTCATCTTCTATAGCTTCATCAAGTATATGTTGCAGAAATATCCTAACCCAGGTATTCCCTGATTTCGGATAGGAAACCAACCAAATGATATTTTTCTTCGGTGAAGTCAATCTTCGAATATTTCTTTAATTACAAAATGTTTAAGTAGCTTCTATCTCAAGTGGTATGGATGGGTCTTTCTACATTAAATATCTTTGACTGCTTAGCAAGAGAGATAGTACCTCAAAGTGGTGATCCATCATACCCATTCCTGCTAAATATGGTCCCTAAACACATGTTCTCTTAAAACAGATAGTTTTTGAGCTCCATGAACCGGTTCAGTATGGTATGATATTGGAATTTCTGGTTTCAAATTGATAATAGTCTGGATTTCTAATCCAGTTGAAGTATTGTGAATAGCATTGGTTGGGATACTAAATTTATTAATCTGAGGTCTGACCCGCTGGAATGATTCTTTGGGGAAAAGCTTTTCTTTTGTGTCCTCCCAAAGTTTAATAAAGGGATTCCAGGTGAAATCACACATTTCTCAGATATCAATAGAAATTGCTGAAAGATCATCTGATATTAGGGGATAATCAGATTGTACAAGGGATGCCGACAATGTGGATTTACCTGCGGCTGAATTTCCTAAAATAATCAATGCTTTCCATGCACTTTAACCGCACTTCCATGTAGTGGTGTGAATCCTCTTTGAAAAAGTAGTGCCCCAAATACAGAGCCCAGTAAAAATAGTCTGATTTCATCATTTGTGGCCTCTGCGTTTCGGATCAATAGTAATCATGAGTTCCGCATCTTACACTAAATAATTTCCCACGTTTGGAAGTTTCAATAAAAATTCTTCCTTTAGATGACTCGAAGAGGACTCCGGAGGAGATTATAATTTGGTAAGATGATTTGGGGTTGCTCCGAACTGAATATTCACATCGCTGGTTCTGCTTGGATATGGAATAAGCCCTGGAATTTCGAATTCAGATGGATTATTAATCCAAAGATTCTATAGGAGAATATATTCACAGTTTTGATTTATTCTCAAATGTAATGATTATTCACTCGATCCCATTATCACTGATACTTCATTTGAATAGAATTTTTTACGACTATTTTCACTCCTGGTCCAAGATGTATTCGAAAGTATGAAAGTATAATCTCAACTTAGAGGTAGACCTAAGTTGAATATGGGAATTTTGATCTGACATTCCATTATTTTCGAAATATATCCAATGATCAATCTCTTAAATGATCACCGATCAAGAAAAAAATCCTTATTTATAATAGACTCGTTCTAGCTGCATGTCAAAGTTCTATTGCTAAGATTAGAATCATAGATTTCAGACAATTAGCGAAATCTCATTATACCTGATCTTAAGTTATTAGAATCTTACTCCAATGGTGTGACGATCCGACGATCATTTCAACCAAATGACTCATCACTAACCACCATTTCCCACTCCCCTGTCCAGTACAAAGAACTCACCCATCTCTAAGTTAAACCGATCATTCTGAATGTCCCACTCAAAAATATCTCAAGGATCCCCAATACTTGTGATACTCATTATCCAACATCATTTTACCACATGACTCATAATAACCACCGTCTCCCCGGCCCTCCCATTTTTAAAGCTAATAACCACAAAGTATGAGCCGGTTTTGCGGCAGAGGAAGTTGATGGGGTTGTAGTTTCGGTTGGTGCTGGCCTGGTAGCTGGTGATGTACATTCTTTCCTTGTCGTAGAGGCTGATGATGGCTTGTCCTCTGTCGTTGCAGATGTTGAAGCGGTAGACGTTATTGCCCCTCAACAGAACGGGTTCGCGGTAGGTGGGTTGGGGTTCGTCCGAGTCTCCTTTGGGGATGCTGACTACAAACTCCTTCAGAAAGATGGCTCCTTCGCCGGCCTTGGAGGCGCATTCCTGGACACGTTTTTTGCGATCTCCCGCCATCATGGACATCATCAAAAGGGCAAGCAGAACGATAGCAATCCTCTTCAGTGTAGCAAATAGCCTTTTCGATATGAAGAATTTCAAAGGCATCTCTGAATTACTTTGCCTGGGTTTTCATAGCCAAATGCGCGCTGCTCGCTAAATCCGCGCTTCTCACATTCGCCTTACTCAAATCCGCGCTGCTCACATTCGCCTTACTCAAATCCATGTTCCTCTCATACGAAATTCTCAACTCCGGGTTCCTCAAATAAGCACTACTCAAATCCGCCGCTTCTCAAATACGCATTCCTCACCTGCGCCGTCGTCTCAGTGATCTTATCAAGCACCTCATCGCTCATCTTTAATTGAGAGCTTTCAGATTGGATCAGCTCCAGCATTCCATCTTTCTCGACAGCCTCAGGGTCTCCCACCGCAGAGATAATCTCCACCTCATCATACAGGTTCATGATTTTCTCCAGGTCGGTGATGTAGTTGGTCATTAAGGAATCGGTGTTATGGAAGTTCAGGACCAGGAGCAGGTCGTTGAGGATCATTTTTTGGTCGCCTATCATGTTTCGCAGGTGCTCGTTATCGACACGGAGGGTGGCCTGGGTGGCCAAATAAAGGCCTTCCAGCCATGCTCCGGTTACCATAAGTGCGCTCTGATCGCCGTGATTGGATTCTCTCAGGGAGTTGCCCATATGGGTGAAGCTGTTGACGGAGACATACATCAGGGAATCCATACTCGAGTTGGTGGCCAGCCGTTTGATTGTGGCTAAGTCAAAGTACTGGTTGATGTGCAGGGAGGTGGTCAGTTGATCGATACTTGTCAAAAAGTCCTCTCCGATATCCGTTTTTTCATACATATGAATGTAACCAAGATCGGTATAAAACATCCCCAGCCGATAGGCTTGTTCAAGGGGATCGAGTTCTGTGGATAGATTCTCAAGATTGGGCAGGCTTGTGGCGGAGAACGGAATATCAAGGGAATTTATTAGGGTTGATACTTCCAGGGGTGATGCAATGTCCTGGATGATATCCCTCATGGTTTCGGCGGAAATCTGGATCTTGGCGATTTCGACATCATCAAGATTTATATTTTCACTTGTTCGCTGTCCGCATGCGGAAATGAATAAGGTAATGATCAGCAGTATGATAGAATATTTTGTCATGGTTTATTCTTATTGGCGAAACAAACGTCAGATTGGGGTTGAAATAATTAATAGGTCGCTTGCTTGAAATATTCATTACTTATCTGGATATGGTTGAGGTGAAAATAAAGAAGGAGGTCTCGTCATCAATTTTTACGAAACTGTAATCCAGTGGATTCCCTGTCTTTCGTTTGATATCTATAAAACCCAGTCCGGCGCCTCCCTCGGGCGAGAGGATCCCTTCCCGCATCTGTTTTTTGTAGAGATCGTCCAGGGAATCTGAATCCAGGTTATTCAGCTTCCCAAGGAACATGGATAAATCTTCCACGTGGCTATTTTCGATAATATTTCCGGTGGTCACCTGAAAACGTTCTTTGTTTTTTGCCACAAGTACCAGTCCCATACCCGGATAGGGATGCCCCCTGTATTCATAGGCTTCGGCGTGACGGTTGATGTTTCGTAAAGATTCCACCATCACATGGTACACACGCCTCAGGACCTTATCATTCTCCTGTTCGTCCAGTTGTTCTTCCACCAAACTGGTAAGTGCCTTCATCACCTGGTGGGTGATCTGGCCTTCAAACACAAGGGTTATGTCCTTAATATTAAGGTTCTTATATCTCTCATAGATATAATTTATAAAGCCTTTGCTATCGCCGGAAAATACCATATTAGGCATAAATATATGGAATATTAACTTATGTAGGGGAATCGGTTTTCAACCCTGGGAGGGAGTCTTCTTCTTCTCGGGGTGAATGCAGGAGATCGCCGGGAAAAAGACTTTAAGCCAGATTAGGGTTGCGCCTTATAATAGAAGGGATCCTTCCTTACAAAGCGTTTGGCAAAGGGTCCCATAATGGTTTCATGTACGCCCAGTATAAGAGCCCCATTGTCGTTCAGACTGTTGTAAAAAAGGTCAAACACCCGGTTCTGCAGATCCGGATTGAAATAGATGATCACATTTCTGCAAACGATCAGATCGAAACTAACCTGAAAGAGGTTGAAATCTTTCACCAGGTCCAGTTTCTTATAAGTCGGCTTGGAGCGCAGGATATCCTTCATCTGAATCAGATCCTGGGTTTCGTCGATATGAAAATATTTTTTCCAGTGTTTTCTATGATTCCAGGAGTGGACCCCGGAACCATTTAAAATCACCCGGTCGAAATTTTCCAGGTAGCTCTGATTAAAGAGATACTTGTAGGATCCCTGCCGGGCTTTGTCCAGCACATCGGGATTTAAGTCACTGCCATAAATCTCTGTTTTCTCCAACAATCCTTCGCTATCCAGTAGCATCATCATGGAATAGACCTCCTGTCCGGTGGAGCAGCCAGGGTGCCAGATTTTGATGGTGGATTGATCCTTAAAAGTGGGAAGCAGGGTGGATTTGATCTTTGTCCAGATCACCGGATCCCGGAATAACTCGGTGGTGTGCACCGTAAGCTTTTTAACCACAGCCTCCAGGAAAACGGGATCATCAATCATTCGTTCCGTCATCTCTTCCATCTCTAATTCCAACTCCAGGAGGATCCTGGTCAATCTCCGCCTGAGGGAGGTATGGGAATATTGTGAAAAATCATAATCAGAATGGTCACGAACAGTCTCCTGAAAGTGCTGTATATCCTTTCCAACAACCTGCATAGGGTAAATCTAGCGAATTAATATTTACCTTCAAATTTGGATAAAATCCTTTTGTGTTTAACTTTGAGATACACAAATCGAAAGTATGACCTTCGGTATTCTGATATTCCCAGGGGCACATGGCGATGTAGAACTCACAGCGGTTCTGACGGAGGTCTATGGAAAGAAAGTAAAAGCCATCTGGAATCGGGAGACCAACCTCAAAGGAATTGATGTATTGTTTATTCCTGGAGGGTTTCCATGTAAAGGATTATCCAATTCATCAAAATGCATAAAAGAATCTCCTGTCATCGACTCCATGATGGAGTTTGCAGATCAGGGCAAGATCCTGATCGGGATCGGAAATGGATTCAGGGTGTTGTGCGAAACCGGGTTGGTGCCTGGAATGTTACGGATGAATATCACCCAACGGTTCATCTGCCGGAATACCTTCATTAAGCCCGACAACGATTATACGGCCATGACCCATAAGCTCTCCAATGACGGAGCCTACCAGATTCCAATTGCTACAGGGTACGGAAGGTATGCGGCCAAGGAAGAGGCACTGGTTCATATGCGTATGCAGGAGCAGATTCTGTTTCGTTACTGTGATGAAAATGCCCGCATCTCCGAGGAGATTAATGTGACCGGGGCAGTAGACAATATTGCCGGAGTGTGCAACGAGCGCAAGAATGTTTTCGGGATTATTCCCCAGCCTGAGCGAGCTGTCTTTCCCCATGGGAAGAATACCGATGGGAGGTTTATTTTCGATTCCCTCATGGAGTTTATTTAGCCTTCTTCCCCCGGAGAATCTGTAAGGCTAAACCTGTTTTGTCCATCCTTAAAAATCATCTTCACCACATCGAATCTTACCAGTTTGGTCATCAATTCTACCAGTTCTTTCCGGCGGTAACCGGTATCACGCTGAATTTTAGAGAGTGACGCTTCGGGTTGATCTTCCAGGTATCCAAGAAGGATCTCTTCTTTGCGGGTATACTCCAGCAACTTTCCCAGGGCCTTCCCCTCCTCTTTCCATACCTGCAACTGAACCACTCCTGCCAGGGCATTTTGGTCAGCCACCCGAATGTATGCCCTCCAGCGTTTCTCTTCGTCATGGGCATATACCGGTTTCTCGTCCACAGGGGGAATGTAGATCACAAGTACATGTTTGCCCTCAATGGATATATTCCGACTTTTAAATTTTACTTCCGGTTTGCAATAAAGGCTTGCAGCCGAATCAACCATGTAGTACTCTTCATCGGATCGTACACCAGTGATACGCCCATTGTCCTTCACCCCAATCAGGAGCCTTCCTCCATCGGTATTGGAAAATGCGGAGAGTGTCCGGGCAATTTTCCGGGCATCGCTAATCTCAAACTTAAAATCAAGCTGCTGGTGTTCTCCCTCTGCAATGAGTCTCCTCAGGTATTTCTGATCTGATGATTCCATCTTCTGCAAAAATACAAGTTCCTAAAGAACCGGTAGTTTTTTCACCTCCGAATTACTAACTTAATTGCCATGAAAAGGCTGCGAATATTTCTGCAAAATCTCCTAAAAAAAGTCAAGAGTCATCTGGCAAAATTCAGAAAATGGTTTTTGAAAGAGAGCGCACTTACTACAGGACACTGGCGCTGGGCTGCTTACGGGGTACTTCTGATCATGGGCCTGTTTATGCTGGGGATGGCCATCGATTTTGTGGGGGAATTGCATCCGGGAATATTTTTAGCCGCACTTCTATTCTATGTGGGTCTATCCTTGTTATCGGGATTGGGTGTCAGATTGGGAATTCGTTTTCTTCAACTATTCCCCATAAAGTACGGCTGGATCTTTTTCGGAGCTGTTTTTTTCACCTTCTCTTTGTTTGGTTTTCCCACAAAGGCACTGGTGATACTTGCCCTCTTTCTGCTTTGCTCCGGGGCATTTCTGGGTGCAGGAATCTTCAACCTTTTGGGAGGCAGATGGGATAAGTTACCCAACACACGCCGATATTTTACATTGGGCTTTCTTCTCACAGGTGCAGCTCTTTTCTCCCTGGGATGGGTCTATATGCTCTATCCGGGGAAGGCCTCTGAGGAGGTAAAGGCATGGTCCCTGGAGACCTTACACCTGCCTGCACAAGTGGATGCAGCAGATCCTGGTCTGACCGGGTCTTATTCTGTAGACTCGCTTAGCTATGGATGGGGGAAGGACAAGCGAAGGAAGGCCTTTGGTGAAGAGGCAGACCTGATCACCCCTGTGGTGGACGGAAGCAACTTCCTGGATGGATGGGAGAAGCTTTCCGGGAAAATGAGAACTTTCTATTGGAAGATGGGACCCGATTCACTGGCATTGAACGCCAGGGTCTGGTTCCCGAAAGGGGAGGGTCCCTTTCCACTGGTCCTTATGGTCCATGGAAACCACAACGACCGCGATTTTTCTGATCCCGGCTATGGCTACCTGGGAAGGCATTTTGCCAGCCATGGAATGATCGCTGCATCGGTGGACGAGAATTTTTTGAATGGTGCCTGGACCGATTTTCTGGGTGATTTAGAAACCGAAAATGATTGCAGGGGATGGCTTCTTTTAAAACATCTTGAGCAGTGGCGTAACTGGAATGATTCCGACACCACGATTTTTTCGGGAAAGGTGGATATGGATCAGGTCATATTGATTGGTCATTCCAGGGGAGGAGAAGCAGTTAGCATTGCCTCTTTTTTTAACACGCTTCCCTATTATCCCGACAATGCAGATGAGGAATTTGATTTTGGATTCGGGATAAAAGGAGTGGTGGCCATAGCCCCGGTGGATGGGCAGTATTGGCCGGGAGGGGTGGCTACTCCGGTGGATAATGTAAATTACTTTACCATACAGGGTTCCATGGATGCGGATCTGAGATCTTACGATGGACTGCGTCAAATGCGAAGGGTAAAGTTCACCGATTCAACATATCACTTCGCATCGGGACTCTATGTGCATGGCGCCAACCATGGACAATTCAACCAGACCTGGGGCATATTTGACAATGGATATCCCAATTACCTGATGCTAAATCGTGCCGACATTATCCCGGTGGAGCAACAAGAAAAGGTGGCCATTGCCTACCTCTTTGCCTTTGTGAAAGAGAGCCTGAATCCGGGTTCCGGCTACCTGCCCATGTTCAAAGATTATCGCAGTGCCAGGGAGTGGCTTCCCGGTCTGGTTTACCTGAACCAGTTTCATGAATCCACAACCACCATTGTCTGTGAATTTGATGAGGACCTGGATCTGACCACAGGCACAAAGGGGGTCGACTCCATCGGAGCCACCGATCTATCCTTATGGAAGGAGGGAAGGATTCCTAAAAAATGGGGCAACCATCGAAACAACGGAGTCTTCCTGGGCTGGAACAATAAAAAGGACTCCCTGCCGGGAAGCTATCGCATTCATCTGGATTCTACCCTGGCGCTTGAGATCGCGGATTCGGAATTCCTCACTTTTCTGGCTGCCGATGCCCAGATCGAACCAGGGGAGCGGGAAGAAGAAGGGAAAAGGGAAGAAGAAGGGAAAAGTATGCAAGTAGAACCGGAGCGAAGCGGAGCTCGCGATGGCGAAGAAGAGCAAAGTAAGCAAGAGGAAAAAAATAAAGAGAAAGAGAAAGAAAAGGAGGAGGATGAGGAGAAGGAACCTTATGATTTTACGATCATTCTGACCGATAAGGAGGGTGTGGAATTTAAGGTGAAGCTGGGGGATTACCAGAAACTGCAACCGCCTCTTAAACCTGAAGTATTTAAGTCCAGACTGTTCTGGGATGATCCCGAGTCGGAGGTGATTCAGCAGTATGTTTCCATCCCGCTGGCAGGCTTCCTGAATGAGGAGGGGGACCCCATAGTTGCCTCTTCAATTCGGTCGCTTAGCTTTGAATTTGGAATTGGGGAGAAGGGGTCGGTAATCCTGGATCAGATTGGGTTTAGTCGCTAAAGTCTCATACATAATTAGATGGAGAGATATCATGTAAATAATAGCAAGAAAGGACTTGCCTGGTTTCTGGTGGGTATTGGCGGATTATTAGTCATCTTTGGATTGGTCCTTTTAATCAGGTTATTGATGGATGATTCCAAATCCGAGTTTTCCATGCTTGGAATTGTTTTATACCTGTTCCAGGGGGTAATGCTGGGGATATTGGGAGTTGTGCACCTTCGTTCGGGAAGGTATTACCTGGAATGGAATGAGGAGGAGTTCAGGTATTATCTGCCCGGACAAAAGGGTGTTGAGCTAATTAAAATAGGTGACATAAAGGAGGTGGAGATTAATCTGTATGAGATTCATTTGAGCTTGGGCGATGAAGAAAGATCAGTAAATCTTGAGCATGTTCAATTTGAGGAAATCAAAAGAATTAAGGAGAAGTTTGAGGAAATCAAAAAATTAAGAAAAAACAGATAATTACACGTTTCAAATAAACCAATTTCATGAAAAAAATCTCTTTTGTAATCCTGTCTTTTCTGATGGGTTTGATGGTGTCTTGCACCCATGCTGACAGCCCCAGGGCAGAGGCTGGAACCGAAGGTTTACCAAACATTGTGGTCATCTATTGTGACGACCTGGGTTATGGCGATGTGGGCTGTTTTGGAAATGAGGTGATACGCACTCCTCACATTGACCGGATGGCCAGTGAGGGGATGAAATTCACCGAATTCTATTCTGCCTCGCCGGTCTGTTCTCCTTCAAGGGCTGGATTGCTGACGGGCAGAATCCCCCAGCGCATGGGAATCAACTCTGTCTTTTTCCCTCGTTCTTTTACAGGGATGCCACTGGAAGAGATCACTACGGCCGACCTGCTAAAGTCAAGGGGATATTCTACGGGTATAGTGGGAAAATGGCACCTGGGTCACCGGGAGAAGTTTCTGCCTCTTCAGCGCGGATTTGATGAGTATTTTGGAATCCCCTACAGCAACGATATGCACAGTGCCGTATACATTGAGGGAAATGAAGTGGTGGAGTTTCGTCCCGACCAGCACTTCACCACCAGGACCTATACCGAAAAAGCAATTGATTTTATCGATCGGCATGCAGATCAGCCTTTTTACCTCTACCTGGCTCATTCCATGCCACATGTACCCATCTATGCTTCTCCTGAATTTGATGGAAGGTCGGGTCATGGCATCTATACCGATGTGATTGAAGAGATAGACTGGAGCGTGGGAGAGGTATTGAAAAAGTTGGAGGAAGAAGGAGTCCTCCAGAATACCCTGGTGGTCTTCTCCAGCGACAATGGTCCCTGGCTGGCCATGCGCGAACATGGGGGTACGGCCGGGATTCTGCGGGAAGGGAAGCAGTTTACTTTTGAAGGCGGACAGCGGGTACCCACCCTGGCCATGTGGCCCGATGTGATCAAAGGGGGATCGGTTTATGACGATATGGCTTTGATGATGGACTGGTTTCCCACCTTTGCAGAGATCTCAGGGGCAAAGATGCCTGCCGATCGGGATTATGATGGGGAGAGTATTCTGAAGGTCCTGGATGGATCCGGAGTGCGTGAAGGAAAAGAGTTTCTCTACTTTGATGGGGCAGATCTTCAGTGTTACAGAAATGGGGATTGGAAGTTAAAGCTCCCTTTCGAGGGCTTCCATGGAGCCGACTGGAAGAGCGGGGTGGCCCCTCATGACACCCTTCTCTTCAACCTGAAAGACGATCCGGGTGAACGGGTAAATCTGCATGCAAAGGATCCCTCAAAGGTAGCTGAGATGGTGGCTCTGATGGATGCATATAAAAATTCAAAAGGGACATTGCCTCCCTCCCTGGACATCGGCGTTACTGCCGATCATTTTCACTATACTTACCTGATCGACAAGTACGGAGAGAATTACAATTATATGGAGTGGTAGTGAGACTGCAGCATGGTAGCGAGACTGTGGAGTGGTAGTGAGACTGCAGAGTGGTAGTGAGACTGCAGCATGGTAGCGGGACTGTGGATGGCTAGCCCGGTCTCGATCCAATTCTGCTTAGCTCTTCGAGCTGATGCGTGAGATCACTGAGAGGAAGAGGGGGATATCATTTGAGCCTGCTGTAGAAAGGCGTTCCAAAATGCGATGGAAAAGCGCACTTCCTTCCGGGATACCTGCATCCATTAGAAGTTTCTTTGCCTGGTATTTGAGTTCACCCAAGCCTTCTCCCGATTTGGTGAGTGTCTGCCCCGGTTTTTCAAGCTGGTTCAGGGGAGATAATTCGTAAGCGCATACCATCACTGATTGGGCCAGGTTCAGTGAGGGGTAATTACCGGCCATGGGAATACTCATGGCCATATCCGATTTCAGAATCAGCTCATTGGGCAAGCCGCTCTCTTCGGTTCCGAAGAGGATGCCCACCTTGAGAAGGGGATCTTTCTTATTCTCCAGGAAGTTGCGAAATTCCCTGCTGGAGTGATAGTCGTGTTTGGCGGTCCTTTTTTTGGCAGTGGTGCAAATGACCAGGTCAAGGCCAGCGACGGCCTCTTCGAAGTTTTTGAATACGGTAGCAGTATGGAGGATGTCATGGGAGCCATGGGCCAGCATCAAAGCTTCTTTACTCAGGTGATCGCAGGGCTCGATTAATCCCAGGTGTTTGAATCCCATGGTTTTGATGGCGCGGGCAGCTGAGCCCACATTGCCTGGTACTGAAGGTCTGTATAGGATGAAATGGATTTCCAATTGGGCTTATTTTACGGGCAATATACCTATTTTTTGAGTTGCCGGATGATGCGTTTTCCGCGGGATTTAAATCCCACGCTGTTATTCTCCACCTGGTCTTCAATCACTGTGATCAGTTCCTCCTTCAGCTCGGGGTAGATAAGCGTGTGGTTGTAGACAATTTGCATGGCATGTACTTTTACTGCCACCGGATACAATTCAGAAACCATGTATCCAAAGCAGAGGTCTATAAGCAAACCCTGGTCTTCTTCCTGAATATCGTAACGACAGAGTAACCTGAGCAGGCTGCGCAAGCTTCCTTTTGATTTTAATTGGGGCAGGTTCTGAACGATCTTTGAACGATAGCTGAGAGCCAGTCCGGGATGTAGTTCATCGCTTCCATCCAGGATCCATGCGGCCCTCCAGGCGAGTGGGTCCTTTTCAAAGAGTGCGAGCTTGAGCAGTTCGGAAAACTTTTCATCCGAATCACCCACTTCAGATATAAAGAGCTCCTTCTCAGCTCCCGATGGGAAGTTGGTCAGTAAGGATCGGAAGTCCATTACTTCTCATCCTCTTCGGGCTCCTCCTCTTCATCTTCGGGCGACTCTTCCTCTTCGTCATCAGAGGATTGGTTTTTCATGGTTAATACCGCATAACCCCTTGTGGGAATGGAGTGTGAGCGATTTAAGTCAAGGTCAATCACCTTCATAATGGTTCTTTCTCCATCCTCTTTCTCAAGGACATCATATTCCATTACCATTCCATTGGTGTATGCAGCGTGATAAAATGCTGCGCCAAAGGTCTGCTGATTGTTAAGCATATTTTTCCGAACCTTCTTCCCCAATTCCTCGGATACCCACATTCGAACCTCGGTGGCTGTATCTTCAACAAAATACTCCTCGCAACTGTAGCCCAGGATATCCTTCTTCTTACCGGTCTTATGGGCCGAGTAGGGATCCAAAGATGCTTCTTCCTCATTTTCTTCCTGAAGATCTTCCATCGCTTCTGCAAAATCTTCCGGATCCATCCCCATGGCAAAGCCCGTTTTCTCTCCATCGTTATCAGACAGAATCAGCATGGCGCTGTTCTCCTGGTCGAAAATAATGGTGGATTTGTTGTTTTCATCACTGAAAACCATGGCATAATCGATGTTATCCTTGGAGAGGTGGGTATCGTATATCACCTGTTCATCCAGTTTCTCATTTTTTTTGTACTCGGAAACTTCCATCTGAATAAATGCATCGAATTTATAATCCGACTTATAATCCACATTGTCGGAAAGCCCCAGTGCATCCAGGTAGACATGATTCATGGTGGTATTGGGAGACTTGTCTGGTTCCCTGCCCTCCTCCACTGCACGGGTACTGTCCCTCTTGGCCTGGGCTTCCAGGTTGTCGTTAAGAATTTTTTTCTTGACCATCTGCCTGAGACTTTGTGCATTTGTATCCTGGAAAGAGAGGAGCATGGCCAGCATGGAGGTGTAAACGAATATCTTTCTCATGAGTTAGTGGTTTAAATATTTAACAGAGGATCGAAGGAACTTGTTCGACTCTATGCAATTTAATAACAATATGATTGGGGTTGGCAATCCGACCTCGGATTTTGACCACGGGTTCAAATCAATTGGCAAAACGTTGGGCTATGGTTATATTTATAGAGGCGCGGTGGCCCCCGAAACCAAGAATTATGGAATTTAAGAAAGAACTGGTACATGGAAGACTTATTAAGCGCTACAAAAGATTTTTGGCTGATGTGAAATTGGATGATGGCAGTGAGGTAACAGCCCATTGTACCAACTCTGGTACCATGAAAAGTTGCCTGGAGGCCGATGCCGAGGTCTGGCTAACACCGGTGGATGATCCCAAGCGAAAAACAAAGTTTACCTGGGAGATGATCCGGATAGGTGGAGATTGGGTGGGAATCAATACCTCTAATCCAAATGCCTTGGCCTTTGAATGGGTAAGTGGTGAAATGGTACCCGGACTGGAAGGTTTGAAAGGATTGAAAAGGGAGGTAAAGTGGGAAGACAGCAGGTTTGATCTTTATGGGGAGGACGCGTCGGGGCCCTGTTTTATTGAAGTGAAAAATGTGACCCTGAAGGAGGGTGAGCGGGCTCTTTTTCCTGATGCCGTGACCGAGCGGGGGAGAAAGCATCTCAATACCCTGATCAGGGTGAAGAAGGCTGGAATGAGGGCCGTCATGCTATATGTGGTGCAGCGAATGGATGTGCACCTGTTCTCACCGGCGCGGGATATCGATCCGGCTTATGGAAAAGCCCTGGATGAGGCTGTGCGCCAGGGAATAGAGGTGATTGTGGTCCAGGCCAGGGTGACTCCCAGAGAAGATTACCTTCCACAGAACCTTGCCTGTTAAGCTTTAGGTTTCCCAAATGTGCTACCTATAGAGCTCTGGTTCCAAATGTTAAGTGTTAAATATCATAACATCGTTTACATAAAATATCAGCAATTCGTTGACAGTCAATATGTCATATAGAGTAGTTTTGATTCTTTTAAAACCCCTCAAAGTCTTTTTGAGAGGGGATTTAAAAAGAATCATATTGTATGTAATTGTGTCATTGTAAACGATCTGCTGATATTTTGCTCAATTAAAAAAGTGTAAACGATGTGCTGATATATTACAGTTAAGCTTTAGTTCAACCCGTTGACAGGAGCTCTTCATTAATGCACCTTCTCAGGTGGGATTTTTGTCAGGCCTTTCCTGTCTTCGTCATTGGGACACCTTGTCGAATAGTACTCGATTAAATCTACTTCTCAAGCTTGAACAAACAGGGTGGGATTTATCAGGATTGCAAGATATCCTTCAAGGAATTTTCCTCAATATTGATCTTTAGGCCAAAACTGGAATTTATTATTCCCTGATCAGGCCCGACGGGATTCAACAGTGAAATGCTTGCTCCGCTGTCATTAAGCATTCTTTCATGTTCTGATGTCCATTCCAATTCAAGAATGTCGGAGAGAAACAAATAACGCTTCTTTGCAGCATGGCTCCCGTTCCTGGCTAAATAGTATAACAACTTTTGGAGATCTGTTCTTTCCCAGGCATGGTATATGGCTTTCCCAACCCCAGCGATCCCTCCGCATAATTGTGGTTTTGATACTGCATCTACAATCGTCTTTTCCAGATCACTGACCATGGCTTGCTCCTGGGTCGTTATCCAGGTCTCCTGATAACCGAAAAACCTACTGTAGCTATGGTATATAAAATGAAACTCCATCCCTTTGATATTTTTTTTGGACGGCTGCCTCTGCCGATCAGTTACGACCATTGTTCTGGTTCCCGGTTGATCTGTCAATCCTAGGATATACATGGCTGAGGAATAAGCTATATAATACCCCTCCCTGTTCATGATGCACCTGGCAACTATGCGACTGTCTGGCGAATAGGTCTCCGGGTTTGCTCTCAGCGGAACAATGAAGTACAAATCCCTGTATAATTTCATTCACATGCCCATGCTTACCATTGAGGCAAGTACTTTGGAAAGATGGCTGGGATCCTTATCAGGAAATTCCGCAATAACATCCTTATAGCGAAAACAATTCTTGTTTTTGGCAGATAAGGTCTTAATGATTGCCCATCTCATCTTGATTTAGATATTAATTAGTGTTTTGCCTACATAAATGGCCAATAGCAAGTTAATAATTATTTCTCAGAAGCCAATAATTAACCTATTATAGCTTCAGAACACCAACAGAAACTTAATAATTACCTCACAACCATTTCAAACAGGCCAATGCTCCCTGATGGGTACATTTCTTGTCAAATAGATGTTATTTTGGGGAGGTTGGTGGCCAATACCAGAAAGAAGGGATGAAATTGCGAGACATCAAGCAATGATCTGCATAATTTACCGGTTCCTCTCTTAATAATTTACCGTAGCCCCATTGTTCTCTTTATCCAAAACAAACCCCTTACAAGATCACGCGGCTCCCACGAATGACAAAATAAGAGATCTATTCCATTGAATATATACACCTTAAAAAAACACTGCGCAAGGAGTGATGAATACATGAGGCCAGGGTAAGCCCGGAGAAAATAACCTTCCACAGAACCTTGCCTGTTAAGCTTTAGGTTTCCCCAAAAAGTGCTGCCTGCAGAGCTCTGGTTTCGCATGTAGAGCTTTAGGTATCCCAAACGTGCCGCCTGCAGAGCTCTCTGGTTTCGCATGTAGAGCTTTAGGTTTCCCAAAAAGTGCTGCCAGCAGAGCTCTGGTTTCGCCTGTAGAGCTATAGGTTTCCCACCAAGTGCTGCCAGCAGAGCTCTGGTTCTGCATGTAGTGCTTTGGTCCAAGCTATTGTATCGAGGCCCTTCTTTAATGCACCTTCTCGGGTGGGATTTTTGTCAGGCCTTTCTCCTCCGCATATTGAGTGGCCTGGTGCATAAAGGCCTGCAGCCTCAATTCGATGGAAGCATCCTCCTGACCGTCGTAGGCAATGTTCACATAAGGAATGTTGCCTTTGTCTTTTCTTAACTGGTCAGATACCGATGCCACCAGGGTGCCTGGCATGCAGGTGAATGGCAGGATATTGGCAATTCCTGAAATTCCTTTGTCAGCCAGGATGGCCGAAGTACCCAGGTTCAGTGCCGGATCGCCGTCATAATGCCGGTGCACATAGGGCCCGCAGGCATTGAGCATATCCTTTACAGAAACCTCTTTGTCCTCATCGAAAAGTCCATGGAAGGGGCGGATAATCTTTCTGGCAGACACTTCCTGGAAATACTCCTGTAGTTTGGATTTGACCACACTCTTAAAATCGCCTTTCCATTTGGCGTCGCGGGTATACCTGATGGTGGAGTAGGAGAGCCACTCTGCAAAGGGTGCGATCCAGGTTTCTGCTCCAAACTTTTCCAGCCTGCTAACCAGGTGTCCGCTGCAGAAATCATTGTCGCGCATAAAGATCTCACCCACAATGGCTACCACCGGTTTGCGTTTTCCATTGCTAAGGGGGATCTGGGTAAAGAGGTGTGCAATCCCTGCCAGGGTATCTGTTAGGGTATCTCCACCATTTTCCATGCATCGCATCAGGTCGGACAGGGCATGCTGGTAGACCTTTTCCGTATTTCCGGGAATGGCCTCGTAGGGTTTGCGTTCCTGTTTTAACTTCCGGATCATATCCATGGCCACAAAGCCTTTCCAGCAATTGAGCCGGAATTTGGAACCATGCCCGGCCGATATATCCTCATAGGAGCCATCGTTGCTGGGGGCAATGATCTCGGTCTTCTCATATCCCAGTCTGTCGAAAAGAACACGCTGGAAGCGGTTGTACTGTCCAAAGCGGCAGGGCCCATTGTGGTCGGGCATAAAGAAGCTGACTTTGGCCGGGTCTGTATCGGGATGCTGGAGTTTCTTCAGAAAGCTACCTGTAGTGGCTATCATGGGGAAACACTCACGCGCCGAAGTGTATTTTCGGGCCAGATCCAGATCTTCCTGGTCTTGCATGGGCAGAGATTCGGCATTGATGCCGAAACTCCGGCATACCGATGCCATTACGTGGGAGGCATCGCTTAGGTAGGGGAAATAGAGGGTCCTGTTCTTCATGGGGGATGAAACCATCAACCCCGGAACGTATACCTTTCTTTTCTTTTCTTCGCCCATCCTGGAACCCTTGAGGCTGTCGAGGAAGGCTTCATAGCGGGTGATCATGCCCGCATCGGCACCGTGCTCATCGATCTCAATCTCCATGTAGGGCTTGCCCGCCATCTCCTCATGCACAAAGTGAGCCAGGAAGGAATCCGGTCCACACCTGAAGTTGCCCATGTAGATGCCATGGAGGCGTTTGTCCCTGGCGATGATCCTGGCAGCAGAAAGGATGCGCTGACCATTGGGCCAATACATTTTGTTGTAGTCCAGGGTAATGTTCTCTTCGGCAAGAGGCAGGTAATCCATGGGGATGGGGAGTACATCCAGATTGATCAGTTTTTCCACCATGCCGAGATTAAGGGCAGGATCACCCGTGTTGTAGGGGCGTCCAATGATCACCAGCACTTCCTTGTCATCCGGCAGGGAGGCCATTACCTCGCGACCACGCGCTTTGACCCGATCTTCAAACAGATCCTGTTTGCTGTCTGCCTTCTTCATGGCCTCTACAATCTGCTTCTTGCTCAGACTGAATCTTTTTCCGAAATAGTCATATAGCTCCTTTTCAACCACCTTGCCATAGTACTTGAAATTGAGTGTGGGAGATAGCAGCCGGTCCCGCTGATCTTCGGGGATGGATGCTTTCACCATAAACGGAACCGTTTGTACCCAGGGGCAATTGCAATTGGAAGTGGGATTGTCCTTGGCTCCCTTGGAGTTGATAATGAAAGGAGTGAAGATATAATCCACCTTATCTTCCAGCATTTCATAGATGTGGCCATGCATCACCTCCACAGGGAAGCAAGTTTCGGCCACGATCATGTTCAGTGCTTTCTTTACGGTCTGGTTGTCGGTCTCGTCCGATACCACCACATTAAATCCAAGCTCTTTGAAGAAAGTGCTCCAGTAAGGGAATTGCTGGTAGAAAACCATCAATCCCCGGGGAATCCCAATGGTGGGTCTGCCAGGTTGGAACTCGGGTTCATATCCGTCGGTGAGCATGCCAATACGCTCTTCAAAATAGTTGGGAATTCCTTCCCCTTTGCCTTTGCGTTCGTCCAGTTCATACTTCTCACACCTGCCTCCGTAGTAGAGGGGTTTCTTCTCGCCTTCAATTCGTACCCTTCGGATCTCGCACTGGTTGGAGCAGGCTTTGCAGGTGAACTTATCTACTTTGTAAGGGATCTTACTGATGTCGAATCCCTTGAATCGGGTTTCCAATCCATTTTTAATGATATGGTCACGCGCCAGCATGGCGGCTCCAATGGCACCTGTCACATCGAAATGGGGTGGGATGTGGATCTTTTTGCCAGTTACTTTTTCGAAAGCGGCCACCACTGCACGGTTGTTGGTCACCCCGCCCTGGAACAGGATGTGATCTCCTATCCGCTTTTTGCGAACTACTTTCTGAATGTAGTTGTGTACAATGGAGTAGGCCAGTCCGCCTACCAGGTTCTCTTTACTAACTCCCTTTTGCTGAAAGGCATTTAGATCAGACTCCATAAAAACCGTACAGCGATCACCCAAACCTGCGGGCCTCTCTGCATCAAGGGCCATCTGCCCAAACTCCTCTATAATATTGATGTCCAGCTTCTCTGCTTGTTCCTGCAGGAAGGATCCTGTTCCTGCCGCACACACCTTATTCATCTCAAAATCAACCACAACTCCCTTGTCGATGCTGATGTATTTGGAGTCCTGTCCGCCGATCTCAAAGATTGTATCCACTTTGGGATCACAGGCAATGGCAGCTGTGGCCTGTGCGGTGATTTCATTGCGAATCAAATCGGCCCCGATAAAATCACCTGTAAGGTAGCGGCCCGAACCGGTGGTGCCCGCTCCTTTGACGATCACCCGGTGGCCCACCTCTTCAAAAATCTCAGACATTCCCCTGCGAATGGCTTCCAGAGGTTTGCTGGCAGTGGGAAGGTATCTTCGTGCAACCACCCTGTTTTCTCTGTCTATCAGCACCACATTGGTGCTCAGAGAGCCTATATCCAGCCCGAGGTAAACCTCATACAGTTCGTCTGACTCGGGGATCTGGTAAACCTCTTTTTTAATATCAGATTCGGGAGCAACCAGAGGTTCAAAGGACTTACCCTTTGACTTTTCTCCATAAATGTAACTCTCCAGATCATGGGTGCTTTTATATGGGATGTCCTCCTGACTGCTGACCTCATTCATCTGGTTGTAGATCGCACCCAGGGCGCCCATGGAGGTGTTGTTTTCCGGGACAAGAAGATCACCCTCCTTTGCTTCAAGAAGCTCCTTAAAAGCCCTGATCATGCCAATATTTGAAGATACTCCACCCTGAAACATGACCGGGAACTGAATGGTTTTTCCACGGCCCAGGGAACTGATAAAGTTGCGGGCAACTGCAAAACATAAACCCGCTACAATATCGTGAACCGGAGTGGCGATTTGCTGAAGGTGAATCATATCACTCTTGGCAAAAACGCTGCATCTTCCGGCAATACGGGGAGGGTTCTCTGATTTTAGTGAAAGTTCCCCAAACTCATTTTCGATGGAGATGCCAATGCGCCTGGCCTGTTGGTCGAGAAATGAACCTGTACCGGCTGCACAGAGGGTATTTAATTCAAAATCGGATAGCCTTGAAGCGTTGTCATCAAGTTCATCCATAAAGATCAGTTTGGAATCCTCCCCACCCATTTCAATGATGGTTCTTACCTGGGGATAGAGCTTGCTGACTGAGGTAGATTGAGCGACGATCTCATTGACATAAGTGCCTCCCACAAGTTCAGCCGCCAGTTTCCCACCCGTTCCGGTAAAACAGATCTTCTCGAATTGGTCTACGTCGTAGCTTTCTTCCAGGGTGTCGAGGATCTCCTTCAGCTTATCAAAAGGTTTTCCATGACAATAATCGTAACGATCCTGTACAATGTTTCCGTCGGTGTCTAACACTACGGTATTGATAGAAATGGAGCCGATATCAATTCCAAACTGGTAGCGTGCTTTCATGGGCGCATTTTCAGTAGTTAGTGGTATGGGCGCTTAAAACACACATAACCAGGTGGTTATAGCTGTTTTAAGTGCCTGGGGCGTAAACATTTATCAACTCCAAAATATCAAAAAAAAGCCATTTGGCAGCTGTATCGGGGTCACTATCAGTCTTATTTAGAACAGATCTAAATAAGTGCCTCTGGGGAACGAACTAGAGTGAAGAGAGAAACTCTTTGACCTTGTTGCTATCCTCTTCAGCATTGACCTCCATATCCCTGTAGATTAAGGTGCCTTTCTGATCCAGAATAAATGTCCACCTCTTTATGGTTGTCGAACGTTCAAGGTCAAGGGCTTGTCCTTTAATTTCGCGGGTAATGCTCCCTCCGTCATTCTGGGGAACTCCAAACAGATCCGCAATTTCGCCATTTTCATCGGCGAGAAGGGTAAAGTTTAGCTGATGTTCAAGCGCAAAGAGCCCCAGGGTTTCTGACTTATCGCCCGAAACGCCCACCACCTGGGCTCCAACAGCCTCCAACTCCCCTTTCTTATCGCGGTAACTACAGGCTTGTTTGGTACAGCCTCCGGTAAATGCTGCAGGATAGAAATAGACCACCAAATAATCGGCCGATTTTAACTGTTTTTTCAGGACCCATTTGTCCCCGTCCTGATCGATGGCGGTGAAGTTTGGAATTTTTTCACCCAGCGAGGATTGTGAAAAGGAGATGGCATTAATGGCCAAAAACAATAGCGTAACGGAGGCGATTTTTTTCATAGTTAAAGGGCTTATCTTTATCAGCAATATTAATTAGACCTAAAAGTTAGAGCTTTTATTACAAACAGGCAACACTGTATAATTTTGAAGTGTGAAAATATGGTTGTTATTTTGCCCCGAAAGCGCTGCTAAATGTATAATCATCTCTTTGGACCAGTCCCATCACGCAGGCTGGGTATGTCGTTGGGAGTGGATTTAATTCCTCATAAAATCTGCTCGCTTAATTGCGTCTATTGTGAATGCGGAAGCACCACCACCCATACCCTGGAGCGAAGGGAGTATGTGCCTGTGGAAGAGATATACAGAGAGTTGGAAGATTTCTTTGAGAATCATCCCGATCCGGAGTACATTACCTTTTCAGGAGCTGGTGAGCCCACCTTGCACTCCCACATTGGGGAGGTTATCGGATTTATTAAGCGGCACAGGCCCGGGATTCCCGTGGCAGTTCTAAGCAACGGAACTCTTTTTTACAATCCGGAGGTCCGGGCCGAGCTTATGCAGGCCGACCTGGTTCTTCCCTCATTGGATGCGGCCACCCAAAATGCGTTCTCCAAAATAAACAGACCCGTTAAAAATTTCAATATTGAACAGTATATACAGGGACTGCTGGATTTCAGCCATGAGTTTCAGGGGGAAATATGGATGGAGGTCCTGATTTTGCCTGGCTATAACGACGACAGAGAAAACCTCTCAGCCATCCGGAAGGTTTTGTATAAGCTCAATCCCACCCGAATCCAGTTAAATACCCTGGACCGGCCGGGGACAGTGAAAGGATTAAGAGCTGCCACTGCTTCAGAACTAAAGGATATAGTAAAGGATTGGGACCTGAAGCAGGTGGAGATAATCGCTCCCCCGGAGGAGCGCAAAGAGAAGAAATCCTATCGCACCGACCTGGAGAGCGTGATCCTGGAGACCATTTCCAGAAGACCCTGTACCCTGGGCGACCTTGAGAAAATCCTGGGAATGCATGTGAATGAGATCAACAAATACCTGGGAACGTTGGAGGAATCGGGGAAGATTGAAACGGTGGAGCAGGACCGGGGCACCTTCTACCAGATAATGAAACCTTAATCAATAGATCCAGAATCAGGAGGTAAAACGCCAGGTCAATGGTCCAGTCGGGCAATCCCCCAGATTTGGTTGACATAGCTTTAATTTTCAGTGAATAAGCAGGGGGGGTACAGCCTACAAATTATGCCATTTGTTGGATAAAGCCAAATTTGATATTGGTACTGCAAAAGAAACTATTCAGTATTTCAGAACCTTAATATAAATTCAGCACCTTTACCCAGATCGGACCTGACAGATATCTGGCCATTGTGTAAGCGCATGATTTGTTTGGCAAAACTCAATCCTATCCCGGATCCTTTGGTACGGGTGGTGTAGAAGGGGATGAAAATGTTGTCCATATTATCTGTATCAATCCCACATCCATTATCCCTGACGGATATCTGTACACCTGTAACATCGCTGCCTGCAAAGATCGAGATGCTTTTCCCGGCAGGAATCCCTTCCAGTGCCTGAATGGAATTTCTGATCAGATTTAGCAATACCTGTTCAATCAACTTAGGATCCATTGAGGTTTGTACAGTCTCCCTGACCTCAAGCTTTATGGAGATATCATTTTTCTTACATTCCGGTTCAATGAGGCTCACGATCTTCTCAAGGAACGGGCCCAGTTGAACCTCCTCCAATACGGGTGTGGGGAGGTGGGTAAGGGAGTGGTAATGCTTTACAAACTCCATCAGTCCCTCCCCGCGTGTTTTAATAATTTCCAGTCCTTCCGCAAGATCCTCCATCAGTTTTCCGTCAGGTTCTTTGATAATTCCTCGCGTATTAGGATCGTGGATTTTTTTCTGTAAATGCTCTGATAAAGAGGTTACAGGTGAAATACTACTCATAATCTCATGTGTTAATACCCGGATGATCTTCTGCCAGGCATCCAGTTCCTTTTTATCCAGTTCGGAATTAATATCCTGGAAACTAATAAGCCAATAGAATTTATCTTCCAATTTGAAGAGCGATTTTTGCACGGTCAGATAGAACAATTCATCCTTTACAATGATCCGGATGAGTGCTTTCTCATTTAGTTCCAGGTCTCTGATTAATTTCTCAAACTCGGGATTGTATTTGTTCAGGCTTGCTAATTCCGGTATATTTTTATCTGCGAAGATTGCTTTCGCAGCGGGATTAATAAGATCAATTCTTCCATCATCCCGGTATGTAATAATGCCTACGCCAATCTGCTCAATCAGATAATTAAGATAGTTATGCTGAGCCTCTTTTTCGCGGCGCTCTTTCTGAAATAACTTGCTCATTTGTTCAAGCCGGAGACTCAATTCCCTGAATGAATCGCCCTGATTCAGATCCGATGAACTTAAGCGAAGAAGCACGGTCGGGAAGTGATGAAAAGAATTGAGCCAGTTTCCTGTTGGTCCGGTTCAGGTACCAGATTACTTCCAATGTCTCATAGATCAGAATTCCGGAAACAACAATACTTGCATGGAGATACCCGGGTGCAAAAAGAATCCTTGCCAGATATGATGCATGTGGCCAGGAGCAGGGCAACCCGGATAATCACCTGAATATATAGTCTTTTATAAACCATACTTCTTCATTTTTCTGTAAATGGTCTGACGTGAAAGATTCATATCCTCGGCCACTTTAGTTAGTTTTCCATGGTTTTTTTCAAGGGATTTGACAAGGTAGTGTTTCTCAATATCCTCTATACTTGTCAGCGACTCCTCCGCAAAACCTGGTTTTGGATTAAAAACAAAATCATCTTCAACCAGTATGCTTCCTTCGGACATGATTACTGCTCGTTCGATGGCATGTTCCAGTTCCCGCACATTTCCCGGCCATGAATGCCGGCTGAGTTTCTGAAGGGCTCCCGAAGTGAACCTGGAATTTGGCTTGTTATACTTCCCGGCATACTTTAAGAGAAAATGTTCAGCCAGCTGGATGATATCCTCTCCACGCTCGCGCAGGGGAGGGATTTCAATCTGGACGGTGTTGATCCTGTAAAGAAGGTCCTCTCTGAATAAATTGTCTTTTACCATATCATGCAGCGGCTGGTTGGTGGCGCAGATAAACCGGATGTCGATTTCTCTTTCCTCGGCAGTACCCAGGGGTGTTATTTTTCGTTGTTGAATGGCTGTAAGAAGTTTGCCCTGAAGGGAGAGTGGAAGATTGCCTATTTCATCCAGGAATAGCGTTCCTCCTTCGGCTAATTCAAACCTGCCGGCTTTGTTGTGTATCTGCCCCGGTAAATGCCCCTTTGACATGACCGAATAATTCGCTTTCAAACAGGTTCTCACTGAGAGATCCAAGGTCTACGGATAAGAAGATCTTGTTTCGCCGGTCCGACTTGTTGTGTATATCCCTGGCAATTAGCTCCTTTCCGGTTCCGTTGTCCCCAAGCAATAATACATTGGCATCTGTGTCAGCTACCTTGTTAATAATATTTAGTACCTCAAGCATCCCGGGTGAGCTTCCGGGGATAAATTGAAACTGACGTTGATTGTCTTCATGTATAATCAGCTGCTGATTTTCAAGCCTGGATATATTGCGATTCGACTGGCAAAGTTTTACCCCGGTTCTGATCGTAGCTATCAACTTTGCATTTTCCCAGGGTTTTACTACAAAATCGGTTGCGCCTTCTTTCATGGCTTTTACGGCAAGATTTATCTCCCCGTATGCGGTGATCATGATCACCACCTGTGTCGGATCGATTTCGATAATTTGCTTCATCCAGAACAGACCCTCGTCGCCGGATTGTTTCCCAATGGAAAAATTCATGTCCAGGAGAACCACATCATAACGTTGCTTTTTCAATTCCGAGGGAATGAACTTCGGATTTGATATGGTGTGTACCAGGTCAAAATCATCCCGAAGTAATAGTTTCAGGGTCCTCAGTATGGAGGTGTCATCATCCACAATAAGGATTCTTCCACGTGCTGGTTTTCCCATAGGTCAGCTTTAACGAATTCAGTGTGAAGGTAAGAAATGTATCAATACGTAACAAATAGTGTAACATAATGGTACGTTTCCGTAAATTGATAATCTGATAAAGTGCTCTTTATGAGTAGTTTAGAAAATATGGCATTCTCCTTGCAAATTTCAATCTGACAGAATACTTCGGACGATTAATCAATATCTTTATACCAATCAAATGATACGCAACTACCTCAAATCCTTTATACGCTTTCTAAGAAGGCATAAAGCTTATTCAATTAACAACATATTGGGCCTGTCAATCGGTATGGCGGCTGCAGTCCTCATCTATCTATGGATTCTGGATGAAATGAGTTTTGATAAGCATCATGAGAATTATGACGATATATGCCGGATCGTATCCACATGGGACAATGCAGATGGAGAATTTCGCATTTCAGCAACAGCCCCTCCACTGGCCCCAAAGTTTGAAGAATCCTTTCCGGAAATAGTTGAAACGGCAAGATTTATCTCCAGCTATATCAGAGATGTTGGTTAGCCACGGGGAGAATAAGTTTTATGAAAAAGAGATTGCATTCGCAGATGGGGAGTTCTTCAGGATTTTCACCTATCCATTTATTTATGGTTCGGATCACGATCCATTTCCGGATAATCACTCTGCTGTAATTTCGGAAGAGATTGCCAGGAAATATTTCGGTGAAAAAAATCCTGTTGGAAAAAGTATCAGTCTGGATGATAAAACAATCCTGACGGTTTCGGGTGTAATTGAAAATGTTCCTGCCAATGCACATTTACAATTTGATATCCTTTTACATTTTGACATTTTAGAAGTGATGTATGGCGTGGAATGGCATTGGGAGAACAATTCAGTTTTTGCTTATGCCTTGTTGAGTAAAGATGTGGATCACCCTGCACTAAAAGCCAAAATCGACACACTTACCAAAGAGCTTTACAGTCATGGGACCTATGAATTTCTATTGCAACCTTTAGTCGGATGTACACCTGAGATCCTACCTTCGATTTTGATGTATATGGACATTCGGAGCCAACAGACCATTACATCAGGATATTCATGATCATTGCTGTTTTCATTCTCTTAATCTCTGTCATCAATTATGTAAATCTTTCCACGGCCCGTTCCACAATACAGGGCACGTGAAGTAGGTGTTCGAAAAGTGTTTGGAGCAAACAGGAGGCAATTGATCAGGCAGTTTATGGGTGAATCTTTTCTTCTTTGCCTACTTTCCTATTTAATCGCCATGCTGCTTGTGGAGGCGGCCCTGCCATCTTTCAATGCCTTTACAGGAAAAGAAGTTAGTATCGATTATTCGAATGTCCGTTTTTTATTCGGAGTCATTGGCATATTGGTTTTTACGGGTATACTCTCCGGATCGTATCCTGCATTCTTGCTCTCTTCCTTTATCCCGGCCAGGACCTTAAAGGGAGATATAAAGGTGGTCCGGTATCATTTCGAAGGGTACTGGTAATTCTGCAATTCTCCATTGCGATCCTGATGATCATTTGTACCGGAATGGTCTATCGTCAGCTAACTTTCATTCAAAACCGCAACCTGGGGATCAATACGGACCAGGTTATCTATATCCCTGTTATGGGAAACATGGGGGAGAATTTTCAATTTTTAAAGGAAGAGTTAAATAAATATCCGGGGGTAAAAGGAGTCGCATAGAGCGCAAATCTGCCCACATTTAATGGTAGTGGGACCTATGGAATCAGGTGGGAAGGGAAGCAAGAGGAGGACAAACTGCATATAAATGGTCAATCAGGTGGGCCATGATTATATTCCCACCTTTGGTATTGAACTGGTGGAAGGCCGAAACTTCAGCATTGATCATCCAGCCGACTCTGGCAATTATATCTTAAATGAATCAGCCATACAGACGATGCAAATCGAAGATCCAATCGGAGAAGAATTCAGGCTCTGGGGTATGAAAGGAGTAATTATTGGTGTAATGAAAGATTATAATTTTAAATCGCTCCATAAGGAGATAGATCCTATTTGTTTGCACATGACCAATCCATTTACTAGATAAAATGTTCGGATATATTTTCATCAAACTGGAAGGAAGTGATGTGAGGAAAACAATCAAGAATATTGAACGAACCTGGAATAAAATATATCCCGCCTTCCCCCTGGAATATAGATTCCTTGAGGAGGAGTATGCCAGACTCTATTTATCTGAAAGCAGAATGCGTAGTCTGTTTGCCATTTTTGCAGCACTTTCTATTTTCCTGTCCAGTTTGGGCTTATACGGTTTATCCTCTTTTATGGCAGAACGAAGAACAAAGGAGATTGGGATCAGAAAAGCCATGGGAGCCAGATCATGGCAAATTGTTACCCTGTTTTCCTGGGATGCACTGAAATGGGTTCTGATTTCAAACCTGATTGCCTGGCCCATTGCCTGGTTCTACATGAATCATTGGTTAAAGGATTTTGCTTATAAGGCAAACATCAGTCCCTGGATATTTTTGCTTTCCGGCTTCATTGTACTTCTGATCTCATTATTTACACTCAGCTTCCAGGCACAAAAAGCAGCCCGAATTAATCCTGCCATATACCATCAAACGCGAATAAATCTGTAACAGTTTTTAACCCATAGCGTCTTACTAGTAAATAGAGGCCCGTATGAAGTAAAGATCCAAATTTTTCTTCAAAAGGAGAACATCATATTTTTTAACTACTAAAATTTACAGCCATGAAACTTTCTATATCCATATTAATACTCGCCATATGTTCTTCATTGGTTTTTGGCCAGAATGAAGATGAATCCATAATTTCAGGCTTGATGAATATCGTGGAAGCTGAATTTATAGGGACAAATGAGAACGCAGGAATTGAAGAATTTATTAAGGAAAACCTTTGCACTACATTAGATCAAACTATTTGGGGAACCGAAGGAACAGTTGTCATTCGAATGAATGTCCTGCCCACACAAAACCTGTCAGAATTTCAGGTAATCCATAGTGTTTCTCCCCATTTTGATCAAGCGGTAATAGATGCTTTGGAAGCCAGTAATGGCATGTGGAAACCAGCCACAATCTATGGTCGTCCTGTGGCTATGGAAAAGGAAGTGACCGTTGTTTTCAGGTTCGAAGGGACCAATATTTATCAGGCTGCCCAATTGAATATAAACAAAGGCGATGATTTATTGAAAAAGGGGAGATATCACAGAGCTGTCAATAGTTACACCAAAGCGCTTGCTTCTTGCCCGAATACTGAAACAACTATTTATCGAAGAGGGCTAGCAAGGTACTATACTGGCGACCTGGAGGGAGCTTTGAATGATTTTGAGAGAGTAGCAGAGCTGGGCAGTCATCAGGCTGATTCCATGCTGGCCAAACTCAATGAGGTGGTTGATTATGCAAATAGCGAACTTCAATTAACCAGCCTTAACTATTGATATACGGTTTACGGATAGTCCGCTCATAACAGGTCTCTGGCAGCTATTTACAGTGGAGCATTGTCAACACCATCCATTTTATAAACCAAATCCTTCACCCATTTTGCCCATTCTAAGGGCCGCTTCGATTTGTCGAAAGTTTGCCAGGGAATTGGCTTCCCAAATTTGACAGTTATATGCTTATTCCGGTGTTTATAGGTTTCATCGATTAAATAGAGCATTTCAACATTTGCTTTTATCCCTATAAAACTTCTGAATTTATATAAGCGATAGAAAAATTTTGAATTTTTACCTCCCATGTGCAGGGGAATGATGTCCCTTTGATACTGCCTTGATTTGTTGATAAAGCTTTTCTGCCATGCCAGATCTACAATTTGTCCTTTTATTTTGCGGCTAACCAATCCAGCGGGAAATGTCAGTATATGCACATCGGACCTGAACGTGGCATCGAGTTGTTCGGCAAGCAATTTTCCCTGCTTTCCATGTTTATTCACAGGCATCATTACATCCTCCAGGTTTTTCAGGTTCATGAGGATGTCGTTCACAAGAAATTTGTACTTATCACGGCCATATTTTTTGCCTACCAGATACATAAGTACATGTCCGTCCAGGCCGCCAAGCGGATGGTTTGAGGCAAATATATAGGTCCCTTCATCGGGCAGGTTTTCTTCTCCTTCCACCTCAATTGTTAAGTTGAAATAATTCATCATGGCCGCACTGAAGTCGTATCCTCTCAGGTGTCCATAATCGCGAATCATCTCATTGACGAAATCCTGGCGAGTAATTTTTCTTAAATAACTGTATACAAATCCGGGTATCCATTTGGCCAGTTTCGGATTCTTCTCCTGAAATTGCTCCCTTACATCAAACTCCTTCATGCCATTTTTCTCAGCCGATTTCATTCCATTCTTTTTGTTGGTCCAGTGATCAAAAATACAAAAAACTACAGGTACACAGAACTGTGTTTTTTATTGAGTATGCCAATCTGAATGAGCCCTATGTTGAAAAAGATTTCAATTTGAACGCAATTTGAATTCTTTATCCAGAACTAATGTCGGCGCAGCCCTGGAAGTTTATCCTGGTGCAGAATGAGAAGCAGATTGAAAAATTGAAAAATGAATGTTTCTCTTCTATGGAAAAATACCTTAGGGAGGAGGCAAATCTGGAGGGTGAAAAATTGGCAGCTGAATTGGAAAAATCAAAGAACAGGTATCTTGATGGTTACTTTACTGCTCCTGCTTACATCGTTATACTGACAGATCAGGAGAGTCGATACCCTTCCTACAATCCTCATGATGGTCCATTGGCTGCAGGATATTTAATGCTTGCAGCAAGAGCTCTTGGGTATGGAAGCGTTTGTATTACCGATGCAATTCCCGAAGAAGCAACACAAAAGGCATTCAATATTCCCGAAAGATATAATCGAGTCTGTATTACACCCATTGGAATTCCAGTGGAATGGCCTACCAAAGAAAAAGAAGCTTTTGAGACCTTTCTTGTTAAGGAGACCTTTTAAGGCATATGTCTGCAAAAGGCTTGGGGTATTAAGCAATAAAGGTGGTCCACATCTCCTGAGCTTTATGAATTACCATTTCTTTTCTCCTATTATCAACACCCACGGGTTTTTGTCCGGAGCCTTGAAAGCGCGGCCGGGGAAGCTCTTTCCTGCTTCAGTAAACTGACCTGTTTTTGGATTGAGCCACCTTGCCGGAAGTCCTTCAGGAAGCCTCTTAATCCTGATTTCGCCTCCTGTTTCAAGGTATGATAAATAGAAGATGTTTTCTCTGGCGAGCAGAAAATTATCCCCCTCTGTCAAATCCTGCCTTTTCTCCATGTCGGCAAAATCATACCCGTCGAATGCCCTGGATACCAATCCGGCATATCTGCTGCCTTCCTGTCTGATGGCCTCTTTCCAGGACATTGGTGCATCAGTCCATGCAGACCATCCAGGTTCATCCGGAGTGATTTTCCATTGCCAGACACAGACAGAACCATAGACTATCCCCATGGTGCCGCCATGCATAAGCTGGTTCCAGGCGTCTTCACCCTGCCACCATCCCAGTCCGTTTTTCCCGTTCCCCATTCCTTCGTAGGTTGCTTCGCCGTTTAAGGCGCCTTTTACGGGCTTGTTTTCGTACATCCTTTCCACTTTGTGATAGAGATGTTCTCCATCATGACCTGTCTGCGCCCACTGGAAATCGAGCCAGGGTTCATCCTGGTATGACCGGTTGTAGTGGAAGCAGCGTGAACTGTCACCTTGTGCCCATGCAGGCATGTAATCATCAGCCGGATTGTAATGAATACCGGTTGGCTGTTGATAGCTATCCCATTTTTCAATCATTTCTCCACCCGGTTTTACCCCTGGATCCAGGCCGTGGGCATCACCGCTGACAAGCCAAAAGGCAGGCATGCTGCCATACCTTGCAACAAGGTATTTGCAGTACCTTGCATATTCCCCGGGATCGGCAACAGGGCCAAGTACATTTTTCCCCTTCCAGCCGAATCCATGAAAGACCGGTTGATAAACAGGAACAATACCATGATCAATGAGAATTTGGATAAGTGAATCAAGGTACTGAAAATAGTCAGGTTTAATTAAGTTAAGATGACCCTCGTGCAGATCCTCAAAAGCTCTGTCAAATCCCAGAACCGAATCCCGTGCTTCAGGACCTTCCGCCAGCATATCAGGTTGAACGCTCATAAGAAGGGCTGTATTGAATCCTTTTTCCATCCTGTCTCCGGCATATTCCCGGACCTGCCCGGTGGTTGCCCTGAAGGGAATTGCCCATGGAGTATCGCCAACTACAAGAAAAGGTTTGCCGTCGGCATGTATCACATTTCGTTTACCCGGTGACATTCCCAGGAGACCATGCCTTAGCAGTTCGTTTGTCCCGCTGTAGTTCACAGACCTCAATCTTCCCTTTTTTCCCGCGAGCCCATTGTCAGCAGGATCTGAGAAAGTAGTCCAGTCCCAGATTGATCCCGTATCAGGCGGAGCAAACCTTATTTTCCATGTTCTATCCCCATCCCAGAAAGCTGGTCTGATCAAAGTGTCGCCTTTTTCATTAATGAATCGGCCCCATACTTCAATATCCGTATAACAGTTCGGATAATCATTCTCGGCCAATAAAACGATTTCCATGGTTGTCCATTGTTCTATGTTCACAGCCTTTTCGGATTTTCTACAGGAGGCAATTGAAAGGAGGGAAAAAAATAATAGAAAAAGAGTCCTTTTCATTTTTTATGAGTTTCTGTCACATTTGGATAACATTTGGCTAAATGTATTCAATAAAAATTTTTTCTGGCAATTCCTGGCAATGACTTGTTACCCTCTCTATAGGCATTGGCTGTGGTTTCGCCCTTTACCCTCAGCCCGCTCAACTGTCCAATGCCCCCAATAAGGGAGGAGTGCATTCCATCCACAAAGTATTCCAATTGATCATCTCCGGTGTAATTGCTGAAGGGAAGTACTACCAGGGATTTTACAGAGGCTGCATGCGCCTGTTTATTAATTCCCAGAATATTGAGGACAATCAATCCAGCAATTACTACAAAGCTTACAATGGTGGCAACCTTCCAGGCACTTGGAACAGCTGTTGCTTCTGCCGGGCCCTCCTCACTTAAGGGTTTGGTCCTTTCAACACCCTTTGAAGTCAAATCGAACAACCAGGAGAGGATAATAGCTAAAGGGAATCCAACTGCCAGTATTATAACAACTATCGTAAGCAGATTGACCGGGAGTTTCAGCGGTTCTGACAGGTTATTGATTAACTCAATGATGATAAAAGCCGACGAAGCATAAACCGTGATCACGTGAATGACCCTCCGCCTCTTTAATTCCAGCCAGAAACGTCTTAGATTAAATGATTTGGAAGACATTTGGATGAGTCGTTTTGGTAAGACAAATTAGAAATAGGGGATTTGGATCAGAAAGTCAATCAATTACCCTGTAATGGCAACTAAGGGCATGATTAGCAACGATCCGGCTACAAGTACTATTTCATGTATCTGAGTATTTACGCGAAAAAAAATTGGGGCCATCTGTGAGATTGGCCCCAATTATTTTTAAATGGTAGAATATTCTTAAAAAGGAGAAATATGCTACTTCATAATCATCAGCTTTCCGGATTGAATATCGACATTTTCCGCTGTAGTGATGCGGTAAAGGTATACTCCTTTATCAAGGTCGCTGATATCCAACTGCGTGTTAAATCCTTCAAGTTGTACAAACCGGACCTTTTTGCCCACCATGTCATAAAAAGTGATGGTGGCACCCGGTTGATCCATTCCGCTAACCGAAATCATTTCCCTTGCAGGATTCGGATACACATAAATATTCGACAATTCAGTTGCTTGTTCAACAGAAACAGTAATTTCTGTGATCAATGGAGTTTTGTCCATGGTTTCAGGATCGTAAACCGCTGTAGCATTTACCATGGAATCTCTTATTGCATCCAAAATAGCATCCCTGTTAGCCAGATATTCTGCTTTTTTAGCGGGGAACCAGTTTAAATCACCAAGAGGTAATCCGTCTGTACCAGCTGTTTGCAAACCTGCATTTGAGTAACTTAGATCAAATGCGGGTGGCCAGCTAAGTGCAGGAAGCCCAGTTATCCAAAAGAAATTTCTGCCTGTCTGAAAAACTTTCCCTCTGAGGGATTTGCTCCCCATTTATTTGCTTCGCATAATAGTCAACTTCCCGGGAGAGTGTTCTTCGACCCGTTAATGGTTCAACAGGTTCGACCCATAAACCCCCATTTTCACCTGAAAACCGTATATGGCGGTTATATAATTCGTCATCCATGGGGACATCAAAAACAACTCCCAGTCCGCGAATAAAGTCGGTGTGCTGGTCGCCGTCATAAATGATGGTATGAACCATTTTTATGGATTGCTGGCCCGCATAAAAATAGAAGCGGACGATGAAAGGCAGGAAAGCCCTGGTTCCTGATTCAGAAAGGTGCGTGCCTTCAATTTTAACTACTGACCTGACAGGTCCGGCTTGCTCCACCGTAACTTTTTCTATGCGGCCTGTTAATTTTTCTTTTTCCGGTTGGGCACACAAATCTTTTTCAGGTCCGTTCTGAAGAATGCAAAGCAGTTCACCTCCCGAAGAAACTTCACGATTATCAATTTTAAGAGAAGAGATGATCCGGCTTCCCTGGCGGGGGATGGCACATTGTAAAACCCCTGTATTAATGTTCACCCTATCATCTGTTTCGATTACCTCTACGGTTTGAGACCCTGCAATTGATTCGGCTTTTTCTGTGGGTTGAAGTTGAAAGGATGAGCCTGATTCCGTATCCACTGCGGTGCTCATCCCAACCCATTTAAGAGAACCATCGGGCCAGTAGGCCATGGGCCAGGATTGCACATCCATGGAATGTCCATTGGAATCCTTCAGGAGGTAAGCACTGGTAGTCTGAACCTGTCCTTCAGAGAAAGGTACTCCGAAGCTGACACCCGTGGAAATGCCCGGGGCCTTTTCACCGAGCCACTTGAGTTGCACCAGCGTATTGCTCTGGGCGACCGCTGGAGAACCAATTAGACAAATGACCAGGAGAAGGAAAATAGAAGCAAAGGCTTTCTTAAAAATCATATACTCAATCTTAAAATTCCGGTTCATGATTAAAGTTTATAAATTTTGAAATTTGCAAAGCGCGAGGAGCGTGTGTACATCAAACGCAAACCGATTCTTCCTTTTTCAATAATGGGTAGATCAGTATTGATAAAATGGCAGTAATACGTCTGATCTGCATTGGAAACCTTCATGAAATAAGTCACGCTCCTTTTTTATCACAGTAATCTTATGAGGAACACCCGGGGCAAACAAACCATCAGGATAATAATCTGGCTCCAGGTTTGTCCCATCCAGGCCACTAAGTTGTGGCATATACCGGCGTGCCCGGATATATGATTTGCGATCATTCCCCTCATTGGGAAAAGCTGCATAACTGATATGATAAGCATTCATGTGATTGAAATACATGCGCATTGCCGGAACCTCCCGAAGGGTGTTCCATTCTGCAATGTCTTTTTTATAAGGCGCTTCACCGCTTCCGGTTGCCTGTATATAAAGGATGTTTACGCAGCGGGTCTCAAAATCGAGCCGGGTAAAATCAAATTCAATCCTCACATCACCTTCGAATGATTCCTTTGTCCAGAGCACCATGTGATGTGCATCATTCTTGAATTGGGGCCCCGCCGTAAGCTGCATACCCATTTCACTGTTGCTGACCGAAGCCACCTGGCCGTCCAGGAACCACTGCTCTGTCCAGTCCCCGGTACAGGAATCGGTAAACACTTCCTCCCAGTCCGCTCTTTCTGCTTTCTCAAAAGCTTCTTTTTCCCGGGTATTTGTCGGTTGCGCTGTACATTCGGAGAACAGCAAAACAGACAAGGATACGTACATGAATCTACTAAATTTCATATGATATCGATTTCATATTTATTCTCCTAAAAATAAGTATAAGTAATTCCTGGACCTACCCCATTAATGTGGACGCTCAGTTAAGCTAGGCTGCGTTTTTAAATATATATTATTTCTCTCAAATTCTTCTATTGTTTGATACCCCAATGCTGAGTGCCTCCTCCGGCGATTGTACCAGCTTTCAATCCACTCAAAGATTGAAAGCTGAGCTTGCTCCTGGTTAATGTAATTCTGACCGTATATCCACTCTACTTTGATTGTCTTGAAGAAGCTTTCAGCCACGGCATTATCCCAGCAATTACCTTTCCTGCTCATGCTCTGGGTAATCAATTTGTTTGCCTTTAGGATCTTGGTGAACTCATGGCAGGCATACTGGGTTCCCCGGTCCGAATGAAAGATCAGTTCCTGGGTAATTGGTCGGTTCCATGTGGCCATGATCCAGGCTGGAATAATCGTTTCTTCTGTGGTCAGCCCCCTGCTCATCGACCAGCCAATTACTTTCCGGTCATAAAGGTCGATAATCACTGTCAGATATAGCCAGCCATTTTTCGTCTTACATAGGTGATGTCGGAAACCCAGACTTCACCTGGCCTGGTGGCCGGAATTTCCTGATCCAATACATTAGGTGCAACAGGATAATTATGTTTGGAATCGGTCGTAACCTTGAACTTCCTTCTCCTTTTGGCACGAAGGCCAGCTGCTCGCATCATATTGGCAACCCTGTTTTGGCCTACATCCCGGCCTCTTGCTTTTAACTCCCTTGTCATCCTGATACTGCCGTAACTGTCCTTACTTTCTTCAAAAATATCCATGATCTCTACCAGATAGTTTTTCATTTTCCTGCCAGCGATCAGATGGCCCTTCACTGAGCCAGCGATAATAGCTGCTTTTTGTAACCTCTAATAAGTCTTGTACTTAATATTCTAAATGGCACTTGCAACCAATGGGGAGCCAAGGACTAATACAAAAAATGATTCTACGTCATGTAGCTTGTTAGTTCACCTTGGTTCCCTCCGGTTTAAGTTTGTAACTAAAAGGAAGTTACAAACAATCAAAAGTTATTTTACATTCTAGGTTTTCATTTATGCTAATCTAGAGGTAGCTTAACTTGCCGTCCACTTTTCGGGGTAGATCCAACAGGAGATCAGGGATTTTTTGAGGACGCTGTGAAACAGGTGGTGGGGTATCACAGTCGCCTGTTCAATGCTGAAAAGAGGATCTACAGGCATGGTCAGTTCAGGGATACCCAATCCTCTCCCAATTTTTCCTGGGCCCGGGCAAACGGTTGGGCCATTATGGCTGTAGTTGAACTGCTGGATTCCTTGCCCGAATCTCATCCTGAGGGAAGCATACTCCTTGAAATTCTCCGGGAACATTGCAAGGGACTCTCCAATTATCAATCGGGAAGGGGACTCTGGCACCAGTTAATTGACCGGACTGATTCTTTCCTCGAGACCTCTGCTTCAGCCATGATGGTATATGCCATAGCTAAATCCATAAACAGCGGATGGATCAGTCCCTCCGTTTTCGGGCCCATTGCCCTCCTTGGATGGAATGGGCTTGAAGCAAAAGTCAATCCTGAAGGAGAATTGGAGGGTACCTGTGTGGGGACCGGCCTGGGCTTTGATGCGGGCTTTTATTATCACCGCCCAGTTTCTAACTATGCCGCTCACGGATATGGTCCTTTTATCCTGGCCTGTTCTGAAATCAGCAGACTCCTGGATACGTTTGAATTTGTGATGGTTGAAAATGCCGTGCTCTGCCGGCATACCGGGAACTGAGCATCCCCTTTTAATCTTTCATTACTTTTGAATAATAGACTAAGACATGCTACTATGATGATAAGGATCTCAGTAATGCTTATAATGGCAACTATTTCCCAGTTTGTTTCCTCACAGGATAATGTCCCGCTTCCTTCACCGGCACAGCTGCAGTGGCAGGAGGCTGAACTTGCAGCATTAATATCCTATGACCTGCATGTATTCGACGGAAAGGAATATGTGCAGCAGGAAAACAGGATCACTCCTGTGGCTGACTATAATATATTCAATCCCCAGAACTATGATATGGACCAGTGGGTTAAGTCACTGAAGGATGCAGGATTCAAGAATCGCCATTTTCACGGTCAGTCATGAAACGGGCTTTTTTTTTCACCAGAGTGATGCCACTCCTTTTTGCATGAAAGCGCTCCGGTGGCAGGACGGTAAGGGGGATTTGCTGAGGGATTTCAAGGCATCCTGTGAGAAATTCGGCATCCTGCCAGGTGTCTATATCGGAACACGCTGGAATTCCTATTACGGGATCCACGATTTCCGGATCCATGGTGACAATACTTTTGCGGAGAACAGGCAAAGGCACTACAATTCCATGGTGGAAAAGATTGTGGAAGAGATCTTCAGCCGCTATGGTGACTGGGCGATGGTGTGGTTTGACGGGGGGGCACACGGACCGGAGCAGGGTGGTCCGGATGTGCTTTCGGTTTTTGAGAAATATCAGCCCGGCTCTCTATTCTACCACAATTTGCAACGGGCTGATATGAGGTGGGGGAGGGAGTGAATCAGGTACAGTTCCCTATCCCTGCTGGGCCACTTTCCCATACCCATCGATTGGGGCGGGAGAGAGCGCCAGGCAAGAGATTGCAGCCAATAATTTTGCTTTGCTAAAAACCGGGGATCCGGAAGGCTCATATTATATGCCTGCCATGAGTGATGCTCCGCTAAAGGGACATGGTGGTCATGACTGGTTCTGGGATCCAGACAGGGAGCATATCATTTACCCGCTGGACAAGCTAATTGATATGTATTATCATTCGGTGGGTCGCAACACCACCCTGATCTTGGGAGTAACACCCGGACCTGACGGGTTGATGCCAGAGGCCGATGTGGAGCGCCTCAAGGAGTTTGGGAAAGAGATAAACAAAAGGTTTTCAAATCCCATTGCCAATACC
>CAWANQ010000004.1:0-1148419 GCA_963783435.1 uncultured Bacteroidota bacterium
CCAATATTAATTCTGGAAAACCGTGGCTCGCCAATATGCGAATGAGCCCGTAGTGGCCATGTATGAGCTCTACAATGAACCCACCATCTCGGGGGACCGGTTCGGAACCATGACCTGGAGTGAGTGGAAGTAAGTGAATTTTAACAATGAAATTTTATTACTAAATTAGAGGGCGATTTCATTCTTAGCACAAGATAAACCTAACTAAAAATCATTTTATTATGAGTAAGGAAAAAGAAAGTGGTATATCCAGAAGAAGATTTCTTGGAACCACTGCTGCTGCAACTGCAGGTTTCACCATTGTCCCCAGTACCGTGATTAGTGGCATGGGACACATTGCTCCAAGCGACAAACTGAATATTGCTGCAGTGGGTATTGGTGGAATGGGTGCTTCCAATCTCCGGAACATCAAGGATCAAAATATCGTAGCCCTTTGCGACGTGGACTGGAAGTATGCCGAAAATACATTTAAAAAATACCCCGATGCCAAGCAATTCTGGGACTGGAGAAAAATGTATGATAAGATGGACAAAGAGATCGACGCTGTGATTGTTGCTACCGCCGACCATACCCATGCACTTATCGCTTCCCACGGGATGACCATGAATAAGCATATGTATGTACAGAAGCCACTTACCCACTCAGTATATGAGTCAAGGCTACTCACCAACCTGGCTGATAAGCACCAGCTGGCCACATCCATGGGCAACCAGGGATCCTCAGGCGAAGGTGTAAACCTGGTTTGCGAATGGATCGCCAATGGCGAAATCGGAGAGGTTACAAAAGTAGAAGCATTTACCGACCGTCCTATCTGGCCCCAGGGTCTGAATGTACCCGATGCAGCAGATCCTGTTCCTGATACCCTGAACTGGGATCTCTTCACCGGTCCGGCCGAAATGAAAGACTTTAATCACATCTATCACCCCTGGAACTGGCGTGGCTGGTGGGATTACGGAACAGGTGCACTGGGCGATATGGCCTGTCATATCCTGCACCCGGTATTTGTCGGGTTGAAACTGAACTATCCCACCAAGGTTCAGGGTAGCTCCACTTTGTTGCTTACCGAATGTGCTCCAAATGCTCAGATGGTGAAACTCACTTATCCCGAGCGCAAACCCATGCCAAATGTGAAACTTCCAGAGGTGGAAGTAACCTGGTATGACGGCGGACTGCAACCCATGAAGCCGGACTGGTGGCCGGAAGGCAAAGATATGAATGATTCAGGTGGAGGTGTATTGTTCCATGGAACCAAGGATACACTGGTTTGTGGTTGCTACGGCGTGAACCCCTGGTTGCTTTCAGGAAGAAAACCAGATGCTCCAAAATTCAGGCGTCGTGTGGAAAGCAACCATGAAATGGACTGGGTAAGAGCTTGTAAGGAGAGTCCCGAAAGCCGCGTTCAGACTGCATCTCCATTTAGCGAAGCGGGTCCATTCAACGAAATGGTTGTAATGGGTGTAAATGCCGTTCGCCTCCAGGGCCTTAATAAAGAACTGGAATGGGATGGAGAGAATATGGAATTTACCAATATTGGCGAAAGTGAAATGATGCAAATGGTCATCAAGGACGGTTTCACCATCAAGGATGGACATCCCTCTTTCCAGAAGGATATGACCGACAAATTCTCAGCCAAAGAGTTCGCCAAGGAACTGGTGAAGCACACACCAAGAGAAGGTGGTTGGGAACTTCCCGATATGCCTTAAATTAGTGGATAGTACTCAGTAGATAGTAACTAGTAGATAGTAAATAGTAGATAGTAAATAGTAGATAGTAAATAGTAGATAGTAACTAGTAGATAGTAAATAGTAGATAGTAAATAGTAGCCAGTGATTGGTGACTGGTGAGTTAAAAATATGAAAGGGCTGTATCGAAAGGTACGGCCCCTTTCTTATCCCTTCCCATAGAAGGTGTTGCGATTAATTTTTTGGAAGGATGGCAATGGACTGAGCTATCGGAAGTATGTCCGAAACCGAAGCCTACAATCCTTTGCTTGCTAAGGATTTCAGCGAGGTTTTGGATATACTGGAGATAGGGAAAGACGTTTGCAAATCCTGAAAAAAATCCCTAAAGAACAACCCCTTCCATGGACTTCTCCAGTTCGCGCGCTGTATCCAAAAACTCATCCAGCGTCATCTCCTTGAAGAAAAGAAGTCCGTGTGTGGTTCTTACCCTGGGACTCTCATTCTGATAGAAGAAATGTTTACCTACAAGTAACTGAACCTCCTTAAGCTGATCCACCCAGATACGTTTGGTAAGGTCGCTGAATTTACCATCATGCTGGTAACTGGGGAAAGATGCTTCCACCTGGCTCAGGTAGCTATTGGTAAAGGCATCGTCCATCACACCCATGGCATTCAGAGAAACAGGTACAATCCGGTTGATCTCAGCAGGATGGAACCTGTACCATACATTTCGGTAACCCCATATCCTCAACTTGGAGAGGTCCTCCTCTTCACTCCAGCTTCTGAGCGCCTCGGCAATTACCTGTAATACTTTGTAGTGTGTATCTGGTCCGCTACCTTCAGGATCAAAGGCAAGGCTAACCACTGTAGGTTTAATCTCTCTGAGTTCCTCAAGGATGGGTTCCACATCACGGTCCAGCTTGGGTTGTTCAGTAAATACATCTCCTGTGTAGAATCCCAGCCGCAGGTGGTGAACATTCTTGGTCAAAATCCCAAAACAGGCCCATACCAGCTCCTCCTCAAACTCCCTGATCATTCCTTTTAATTTCTGGATGTGGGGCAGATTAATCTCTCCGTCGTAGCTCTTTTTCAGGATCTGCATGATATTATTGATCTCATCCCGGAGTTGATCTGCATTCATAATCTTATAGAGACCCACAATATCCCTTACCAGGCGATGGGCCAGTCCGCGTCTCAACTCATAATCCTCTCCTGAAGCCACCTTCAGAAGGTAATGGTTTACATCCTTGTCCCGCTTATACTGGTACCCAGATTTAAAAAAATCGGGATAGCGTATCATGGAGATCAATCCCTCATCCAGGAAATGCTTGGTATCTTCAAGTGCCTCTAAGACGAATTTATTGGTTACGGCTGTAAATCCGGAGGTAAGTACCGAGAAGTAATTGCTGTTGGTCTCATTCCTCATAAGCCTGTGTATATGCGGATTGATGCCCAGCATAATGTCATCGTGGTGCGGCCCGGTATGGTAGTATACCTGATTTTTTTCAGCAACCATCCCCTTCTCAAACTTATGTTTGGTGGAGTCAATCACCGATTGGACTGTATGCTCATTTAAGCCAGGAATCATCTTGCAGTAGCGGTCATTCTTCAGGTCGCTCAGAGTGAGATGATGACCGTACTTCTGAAGCTTTGAGCAGAGATCGATCACCGCCCGGTCGGTCTTCTCCTGGGTCCAATCTCCCTGTATATAGAAAGCATCGATGGAGGTTTGCAGGCTGGAAGCGGCTCCGGTTGTCAGGTAGAAACGTGCCTTTGGCAGTTTGCTGAGCACACTGGCCGGATAAAGTACAGATGGCTCATTTTCAAGGGCTTCCCTTATCATAGACGCTTTTGCTTCCCCGGCAGCAAATATAAGGGCTACGGCATCCCGATTGTAGGTGATGGTTTCCAGTCCAATGGTGATAACCAGGCGATTCCTGGAAATCTCAATGCCTCCCAGGTCGGATGCCGCAACTGCCTGAGTTTCAAAGTTTGTGGCCGTCAGGCGAGTGGTGGAATAGTGATCTGATCCCCGAACATTAAATGCAATGTGTCCGTCGGGGCCGATCCCGCCCAGGAAAAATCCAATCCCCCCTTTCTCTCTAATCTTCATTTCGTAATCGGTACACCAGTTATCAATGGCAAATATCGATTCCTGCTGAAGCTTCTCAATGTGTCCCTTGGGCTCCCTGTAACGAAGGGAAAGGTCCACCCGATTATCGGTGAAGATCTCAGAAAAATGCTTGCCCCCCGCCAGCCTGATCTCATCTGAATTGATCAGCAGGGCGTTTTTTGGATCCAGACCAAACCCCTCAATGTAGTATTTCTTCACATAGTTGAAGAAACTGTTGTGTTGCGTTGAACTGATGGGGTAAAACTCATCAATTTGTACAAATTGCAGGTTTTTCAGAGAAGGTTTCTCAAGATCTGCAATGCCATATTTGCTTTTTAGATCCTTCACCTTTTTACTGTCCCAATTCTCAAGTATGTGGGTGGTCCATTTGATAAAGTATTCGGGAGTTTTCCCGGTAGGAAGGCTGATTACCCCATTGGGATTCTCACTTACCCACTCTATAAACCGAAGAGAGGTAAATAATCCCATTAATGGGAAATTATCTACCACAATGTAGGGAGTGTGTGTGTTGATCTCGGGGGACCCTGCAATTTTGTGGAAGGCTGCTTCAACTTTCGATTCGAATTTCATAGTTATCGCATTGATAATAGATGTGACAAAAGAGAATTGCAAAAGTATTCAATTTGAATCTCTTAATCAATGTGTAAGCTAAAATTATTCAAGCCAAGAGGCCTGTTAAAGGACAGATCTTTCAGTTGCCAGTGATTTTTACGCTGGTCATAATTTCGTTTTCCATGAAGTGACAAATTCCGGTATCTGGTGTAGTCGAACAGATCAAAGTCGTATCCCAACTCCTTATAAAACTCTCCCCCATTGTAAGTGGTCATCCAGATATGGGGCTCCAGGAAATCCAACATTTCTAAAGGGCCTTTTTCAGGGGTCGCCTCTGGGGGATCATTTACAAAATAGGGGCATCAGGCCGGACCGATCCATGGCAAATGACCTGACTCCACCCACTGTTCCAAAGGCTATGCCAGCTGAGTTAATCAAGAATAATCGTCTGTTCATGTGTTTATATATAAAGATCTCCCGGATCGGTGTTAGCCAGCCCGATCATGAGTGAAGCAAGCTTTTCCGTAACCGCTTTAAAATAGCGCTCACCCTTTTCCTTTGTAGCTTTCCGGGGATCACCAATTCCAGTATCTGAGGTGGCGGAGGTCCACTCCCTTTCGGTCCATGCCCAGGATTCGTTAAGGGCAGCGACAGAGAATCTTTTTGCCTTTCCAGATCCAGCCTTTTCAAGGGGGTATACCAGCTCAGGCCAGGTATACATCATCAGGCTGGTCTCCATCTCATCGGCGTGGTCTCCCTGGTTTTCAAACAAAGCATCTTTGTCGACAGACTGGAACCAGTTACAGGTGGAAATAAACATTTCGGGAAACTGACTGCCCACCTCTCTGATGATCTGTTTAAAATCATTTCCTCCATGTCCGTTCACAATCAAGAGCTTCAATATATCGTGGCCAATCAGACTTTCCACAAGATCCTCCAGGATCGACTGCTGGGTGGAGGGATTAAGGTTTAGCGTAAGTCTGATATCGTATTGACCCGTATTCACCCCTATGGGTATGGTGGGAAGAACCATCACACTGGCTTTCTTCTCCCAGGCCATCCTGGCCGCTTCCTGTACCAGGACATCTGTCTCGTAATTGTCTGTCCCATAAGGAAGGTGATAGTTGTGAGCCTCAGTAGCTCCCCAGGGGAGGATGGCCAGGTCGACCTCCTGATTTTGTACCACGTCCCAGTGGGATTCAGATAGGATATAGGGTCTGTTATTCATTTTATAATGTTTTAAATGCTTATTGTGAAAACTTACTCATGGCTCTCAGATGGTCTGGCGGCGTATTAACCGTGATCTCGCAACCACCTGAAAGGATAAATGGTCTTCCAGCCTCCCGCATACATAGCTGTTCTACTTTAAGTCTGATTTCCGAAGCTTCCCGATCCTGGATCACTGCCACCGGATCCAAATTTCCACACCTTACAATCTCTTCACCCAGTTTGTCAAAAGCCCCATCCATATCCACCATCCAGTCCACATCCACAATATCAGGTTTCACCTCCCTGATGTGGCCCAATAAATGAGTGATATTGCCACAAATATGCAGCTTCACCTTCGCACCCAATGAATGGATGTATGCAAACAGTTCCCTGTGCCTTTCCTTCACCAGATCTCTGTAGACATCCGCATCTATCTGTGAACAGATGGCATCGCCTACCCCAATGATATCGCAACCGGCTTCCACCTGGGCTAAGGCAAAATCTTTAGCAGTGGTCAGGGATTTATCCATAAGCCGCTGAACAAAATCAGGTTCCATAAACAGTTTAAGCAAAACCTCATTCACTCCAGCCAGGTCGCAGGCCTCTGCCAGCGGTCCCTCAATCCATCCAATGACGGGAACAGAAGATCCCACATGCTCTCTAAGCAGCTCTCCTGCCTTGATCCGATCCAGGGTACGTGCCGATTTATACACATCCGGGTTTTTCAACAATTTGATGTCCTCCATGGAACGAACCAGGATCTCTTTGCACCTGGGAACAGCCTCTGCAAGAAAATCTATTTTTGCACCAAATGCTGCTGTTTCCCGGTAGGGATCGGAGATCAAACCCACTGCATCCATCCCAAAATCGGCCAGGCATTTCAGGTTGCTCTTCACAAGCACCTTATAATCTGACGCAAATTCTCCATAGCTATGGCCTGCATACCGTGCAGCAAAATGCATAACAATGGGGTGAAAGTCGATATTAAGCATGGAGGCGTAAGATAATGAAAAAGGACGATACCCTAGGGACCGAATCGATCCAGAATTTCCAGGGTTTGTTCCAGAGGTAGTGCAGGCATAAAACGGCCCAGGTATCCGGTCATATCCTCTGCCATAAACAGTGAGTTATAGATGGCCTCTTCGGTGGCCTCCACCACAGCAAGGAAGAGTGGAGAGATAAAATCATTTCCAAGTTCCATTCTGTTTACCACTTCCTGCTCAGGTTTATGGGGAATTCTGCACTGTGGATTTGTGGAGAAAGCAATGGCATAATCGCCACTGCCATTGGACATAAAAGAGCCCACCCTTCCCAGTGCCAGAAAAGATCGACTGGCTAAGCGCTCCAGGTTGCGTGCCGAAAGGGGGGCATCGGTGGCGATCACCACCATGCATGAGCCATCTACCTTGTGATTTATTTCTTGAGCCATGTAATGATTCTTCAACTCTTTTCCAACGGGAGCACCGTTGATGGCAAGAATCCCTCCAAAGTTGGTTTGTACCAGTACACCCACTGTGTATCCGCCCTTATCTCCGGGCAATACCCTGGATGAAGTTCCTATTCCTCCTTTAAAGCCCATGCAAAGGGTTCCCGTGCCGGCTCCCACATTCCCTTCTTCTACCGGACCAGATGCTGCTGCAGTCAAAGCCGCCAGAACATCCGATTCTAGTACATGCCTGCCCCTGATATGGTTTAACCAACCGTCATTGGTTTCACCTGCAACAGGATTTACCGATCTCACTCCTGAATTCCCTGGAAGATCAAGTGTATAGGAAACCAGGGCTTCTGCTGCGGTGAATACACCCAGGGTGTTGGTCAGGGCGATGGGGGTCTCCAGATTTCCCAACTCCACTACCTGGGTAAATCCAAGGGCTTTGCCAAAGCCGTTCCCAACACTGACAGCCGCAGGAACTTTTTCCTGGAAAAGGTTTCCTGCATGGGGGATTACAACAGTTACTCCTGTGCGAATAGAATCTCCTGCGATAAGGGTTTTATGACCCACCTTTACTCCCTTCACATCGGTGATGGCATTCCATGTTCCGGGATTCAGTATCCCCGGATTTATGCCAAAATCTCTGATCCTGCCGCGCTCTTGTCCTGATAGAAGAAGAGGCAATACCGATAACATACTCCCAAAAAACCAGCTCTTATTCATCTCTCTTATTTTAAAGGCTTTAGCTTGTGTGGATGGCTGTATTTAAGTAGTGCCCGGGCCAGCAACATTGTGGGGTCGATGGCTACCATCCCACCCATGGAGTGACCCGGAAATGCCAGCGGGATCTCCGTACATCCCAGGATCACACCCTGGGCGCCCCTGCTTTCCAAAAAATCAAATCCAAGCTGAAGATTCTCCTTTGCCTGTGGATGGATGGGATCAGACTGGGATTTTATTCCATATACCGGATCATAGATGGCAGGATGTATCAGGGTTTCCTGCATCTCCACTTCAGGAACCAGAACTTGAAAGCCCTGATCTTCCAGGGCTTCCTCATAAACCCGGCTTTTGTAAGTACCGGTGGTGGATAGCACTCCGATTCTCAGCAGCTGCGGATGGTTGGATTGGATAAAAGAGACCGTTTCAGAAACCATATTCAAGACCTTGATGGATCTCTTCCCACGCTGCAGTTCGCTAAGAATAACATCAAATATTTTATCCGTATGGGCTGTATTGCACGGGATTCCCGCCACCGATGCTCCCGACTCTTCAAGCCTGGCTAACACATTGGCGATGGCAAATGCAGGATTTTTCTCTACCCTGCCTTCCAGGTATTCGGTCCGGTCGAGTATGCCCGAAGGAAGCGAAAGCAGCATGGTGTCTACATGATCCTGATCTTTTCCGGCCAGGGTTTGATCAAATATTTTTTTCACCACATCCAGACCTGCATATGGACCTACTCCACCAACGATCCCGATCATCATTTTTCAGTCTTCTTTAGTCTTAGTGATGATCCTCTGACCACCAGCTCATGCTTTAACATCACACTCTGGGCCGATACCTGGTTATCCTGGTCCAATAAGGAGATCAGGTTGGAGGCAGCGATCCGTCCCATCTCCACAGCTGGATAATGAATGGTGGTAAGTCCAGGTTCCACAATCCTCGAAACATGCCCATTGTTAAATCCCACCATGGCAATGTCGTGTGGAATCCTGAATCCATAGCGTTTGAGCTCTGTCATTAAAGAAACTGCCGAGACATCATTGGCGGCAAAGATGCCATCGGGCCTTTCATCCATATCAAGGATCTTCTCCAGAGTTCGGGAACCTGATCCCTCATCCAGGTTATCAAAGACCATCAGTTTCGGATCATACTCTATTTTATACTTTTCTATAGCCTCTCGATAACCATTGGCCCGCTCGCCAAATACAGAACAGGTTTGATTCTCCCCCAGGTAAAGGATTCGCCTGCATCCCTGGTCCAGCAAATGTGCTGTTGCTTCATAGCCCGCCTGCCTGTTGTTGATCACCACGGTGGTACAATAGCATTCAGCCCCTTCACCCACCCGGTCGAATAGGACCACTGGAACACCCTTTTTGAAAAAAACATCCAGGTGAGACAATCCTATGGTTTCAGGAGTCAATGAGATAAGGAGACCCTCAACCCGGCTGTTAAACATAGTTTTAACATTTTTTTCCTCCATCTTAACCGAATCGATGGACTGGCTCAACACCAGGTTATATCCCTTGCTACTGATCACATGCTCAATGCCCGATACGACTGCTGCCATAAAAGTACTCTCAAAGCGGGGCAGAATCACTCCGATAGTATGGGATCGGTTCTTCCTTAAGTTGCTGGCGAAAGGATTTTGCTGATAACCCATACGCTTTGCTGCATCCTGAATCCGATCGATGGTTGCCTGCTTAATGGCTGGATGATTTCTGAGCCCCCTGCTTATGGTAGATGCCGAGAGGTTCAGCTTTTTTGCAATATCGTAAATGGTAACTTCTCGTTTCTCGGGCATGATAAAGTTAGTGGTTAGTGGTTAGTGGTTAGTATAAACCTATAATAAATTTCCGGGAAATGCAATCGATTGCAGCATAAAACCCAGGGAATGGAACATTACACCATCATTTTTAGGAAGACTATGCTTTGCAGGAGCAGTGAATTTCTGGCAAAATAAGCTGTTGAAGATTCATTTGTTGAAGTCTTTCCCTCCTCTGATTAACACAATGCGTGCAAACAGAGAAGCGATCCAGGTCCCAAAGATCGGCAAATACCCTTCCAGCATTCAATCCGATCCCATAAGAAAGCACCTCTTCCAGAGCGTTTAGTCCTGGTTCTGAAAAATAGTCCTCCCTGGCCAGGAGATCCATGGAGCCATTTCCTGCCCGCACCGGGATAATCACACAGGTGGAAGCTCCAGCCTTAAATGCAAAATCCATGGATCGTTTTGCCCACTCAATCCCTTCAGCTTCCGACATAAATGGGGGGCGCAATAAGATAAATGCACGGGAATCAATACCCTCCATCGTTAAAAAATCCACAGCATGCCCGAAATCCGCCAGGGTCATTCTTTTATTTAGTCTGGGAAGTACTTCAGGGTGGATGGTTTCCAATCCGATGGCCACCTCAAGTCGGGGGAGGGTTAAGCTATTAAACAATAGTGTATCATTCCCGATAAAGGCCGTGTGACTCTCGACCACAACAGATTCATAAGCGCTGAGGAGAGATGCGATGGATTTATAGTCTTCAGGGGGAATGGCACTCCGATCGAAGAAACTGCCACTGTTGTAGAGCTTTATATGTTTGGTGGATGGCAATCTGGAAAGGGCATGCGCTATCTGGGAAGTGATGGCTCCCACAGGAACCGTCTCATGGGTGGTGTGTTTCCAGAGATCACACATCAGGCAACGGTATGGACACTCCTTATTGGTCAAAAGGATGGTGGTAACTTCTTCCACCCTGCCATCCGACAGCCGCTCAGGTTCATTAAAATAACCGTAGGGGATGAAGGGATCCACCGGAACCTTCTCTCCTCTTAAAGATCCAATCCACCTGTTATCGATTCTGAAGTCCGGATATCTACTCATAAATCGACAGAAACTCCTTCCGATAGTCAATCTCTTTTTCGGGGAAATGGCTGTTGAATGTGTCCCTGCTGGTGGCTCCATGCTGGAACCTCCTCTTCTCAAATACGGGCATATCCATTCCTGTAATGGCTTTAACTCCAGAGGCCACTACGGCTCCCTTCAGGTCATAAAGCTTCTCATGGTCCCAATTGGTGAGGTCGATAAAGGGAATTCCCTCGGCAATCTCAATGACATTTTCCAGGGTATAGGGGCTGAATCCATCAAAACCCAGGGTATCTGCAGTGGCATAGGTACGCATATACCCGCGGCTCAGACCACCTGAATAGGTAAGAGAGTGTTTCATTTTACCTACGCCCCAACCCTCATGATAGAGCATCAGGTTATTCAGTACACTTCGTATGGTCAGTTCGGGATTCTCCTCAATGGGGTAATCTTTCAGGTTTTCGTCTCCCCCATCGCCATCAATCATATACGTCCAGTCCGGGTAGCGCTTCCTGATCCCCTCAAGCAGTGCCAGGTTCATGGTGGCTGCCTGAATATCCAGGGGTTTGTAATCCTCCACTACCTTCACAGTCTTTTTCCAATCCAGGCCGGAAGCTGCCACTTCGATGGGCTCCAGGAAAAGTCCCAGGTTGACCGACCGAAGGAACTCTCTGGCCTGCTTCAGATCCTCTCCAGATCCATCCACGCTCAAAGTAAAGGCCTTAAGGCGGGAAGGGCTCTCACCAAGCTCCAACAGCGCCTGGTAGGTCAATAAAAATATCGAACCACTGTCAATCCCAGCCGAAAATGTAACCCCAATGGGTCCCCTTGTTGCCCTGAACTTCAGCCATTTCTTTATCTCTGTATATAGCGTACCGATATAGGCTTTCCCAATCTGAGCCACATCTGTACCCTTATACCGGTTCCGCTCCGGAGTAAAGAAACGCTCATGGACCGGGCTCGGATCCGGACAACCTAATAGTTCAATGGTAGTTAGATGATGGGCAGGAGCCATCCGGGTATAAGAAGGGTGAAACTGATCATCCAAGCCTTCCTTCTTCAGATAGTCATAGATGGCATCGATTCTTTCTGCCACCACCAGGCACGGACCCGCTTTTAACTTGGCTATAAAAAATCGCAGGGGACGCCCGATGGATCTGGCCATACGGATGGTTTTACCTTCCACACTCAAAAGTGCAAACTGGCCGTCAATCTTCCTTAATCCCTCGGCATCTCCTTTATTCAAAAGCCCCAATGCTTCCTCCCGGGACATGTTATAGATTATATCTTTGGCTGGATCGGTAAGGTCCACCACACTATTTACATACTGATGGTTCATAGAAGTATCTGTTTGTAGCATAATTGAATGAAGTACTTTTTCGGGTTTTTCCCGGCTCTAAAGTTAGGAAAATAAAGGCTTGTCAAGCTATTTGGAGGCATTCTAAATTAAATCAGATCACCCATAAACTATGTTAAAAAACTTAAATTGTACAATATAAATGAAACATGCGGTATATCTGCTACCAACACTATACCCTCTCTCTAAGATCTCGGGCTGCAAAACCGGACATCGACACGAAACTACTTATTATACCATAACAACACCAATTTAAATATTCATTGCTAACTTAAAACTACTTCTATTATGCGTAATTCTGCATGTCGAAAAAGTGTCACACTGGCACTTCTTCTATTTGGTTTTGCGGTGAGCTTAACCTATGCACAGCAAAGAACGGTAACAGGACTGGTATCTTCCGCAGAGGAGGGTCCGATTCCAGGAGTAAACATTATTATCCAGGGAACTGTAACCGGAGCTGTAAGCGATGTTGATGGGAACTACACCATCAATGTTCCCGGACCAGACGCAGTGCTGGTATTCTCTTCCATTGGCTACGCCACCCAGTCGGTGACTGTGGGTGACCAGACAACGATCAATGTTATGCTCCTGGCCGATGTGACCTCTCTTGACGAGATTGTGGTGATCGGCTACGGTACTCAGAAAAAGAAAGAGTTGACCAGTGCAGTATCCAACGTTAAATCTGACGAATTTGTTCAGGGTAATGTGAATAATCCCGCACAGCTCATTCAGGGTAAAGTGGCAGGTCTCTCCATTACCAAAGCGGGGGCCTCCTTTGCCGAAGACTATAAGATAAGGCTGAGAGGGATGAGCACCATCGGAGCCAACACCGAACCACTGGTGGTCATAGATGGTGTGATTGGCGGATCCCTAGACAACGTAGATCCCAACGACATTGAATCCATTGATGTGTTGAAGGACGGATCTGCTGCTGCCATTTACGGAACCAGGGGTTCCAGCGGGGTGATCATTGTTACCACCAAGAAAGGCAGACGGGGTACCGCCTCCGTTGAATACAATGGTTATGTGACCGCTGAAATGGTAGCCAAACATACGGATGTGATGACTGCTTCGGAATGGCGGGCGCTTTCACAGGAGACCGGCCTGGGAACCGACTTCGGCGAAAGTACCGACTGGTTCGATGAAATGACCCAAACAGCCTTTTCGCAGGTGCATAACCTGAGTTTATCGGGCGGATCTGATCAGACCACCTACCGGGCGTCCATCAACTTCCGCAACGGAGACGGCATTGCCATCAATACGGGTTATACCTCTTTGAACGGAAGGCTTAACCTCAGCCAGAGAGCCCTTAAAGACAAACTTAAGGTAGATCTGAATATCAGTGCAAGTCAGAGAGAGAGATCAATTGGTTTTAATGAAGCATTCCGCTACGCCTCGGTCTACAATCCAACGGCACCGGTCAAAAGCGATGACCCGGCCTATGAGATTTACGACGGCTACTTCCAGCAGATCCTGTTTGATTACTACAACCCTGTCCAGATCCTGGAGCAGAACTATAATGAAGGACAACGCAGGAATATTAACATGTCCATAAAAGGGGCCTTTGATATCACCAAGGACCTCACCGTGGATGCCTTTTATTCGGTGCAAACCATGGACAGAATGGCTGGCCAGTATCGCGACAAAAACAGCTACTGGGTAGGACGAGACCGCAATGGTCTGGCTCGATTGGAGTCCAATTCCGAGTACAACCAGCTGTTTGAATCAACCGTCCACTGGAATGAAAAGATCGGAACCGCTAACCTGACCCTACTGGGAGGATATTCCTACCAGGAATTTTTCTGGGAAGGCTTTCATGCAGAAGGAGGAGATTTCATAACCGACGCATTTAAATATAACAACCTGAGTGCTGCCCTTGATTTTAACAACGGGCTCGGTGATGTGCAAAGCTACAAGAACTCGGCCAAACTGATTGCCTTTTTCGGACGGGTAAACCTGAATGTTTCACAGGCATGGTTCGTGACCGCCAGTGCCAGGTATGAAGGTTCGTCGCGATTTGGCGATGGCAACAAGTGGGGACTCTTCCCTGCCATCGGTGGTGGGGTTGAATTAACCAACTTCTTTGATGCGGCTTCTATCGACAATCTGAAACTGAGGGTGAGTTACGGCATTACCGGAAATCAACCACGCGACAGTTATCAATCCATACTTCGCCTGGGACCAGGAGGCAACTTCTTCTATAACGGAGAGTTTGTTCCGGGTTATGCACCGGTGAGTAATGCCAACGAGAATCTGGGCTGGGAGAAAAAAGGCGAGATCGATGTGGGGCTTGACTACTCCTTATTCGATGGTACACTTTTTGGTGCTCTGGACTTTTATACCCGGACCACCACCGACTTGCTGTTCGAGTATACAGTCCCCGTACCGCCAAATCTCTTCAACCAGGCATGGATTAATCTCGGGGAGATAAAGAATACCGGAGTGGAGCTGAGCCTCACCTGGAGGGCTGTTCAAAGCGGAGATTTCTCCTACAGCACGTCGATCACACCCACCTATTATATCAAGAATGAGCTGGTTTCACTTTCCGGGACCTTTAATGGTGCTGAGCTCACATACGGTGTTCGCGACCTGGCTCCCATGGGCGCTCCGGGACAAAGTGATGTGCCTACTGTAAGAGCGGAAGAGGGTAAGCCCATAGGTCAGTTATGGGGGCATACCTTTGTGGAGATTGACAGGGATGGGAACCTGATACTCCAGGATACCAATGAGGATGGAACTGTGGATACCGAGGACCGGCAGGTGATCGGAAATGGATTACCGGATGCAGAATTCGGATGGGCCAACAACTTCACATATAAGAATTTCGATTTGAATATCACCTTCCGGAGTGTGCTTGGGCATGATCTCAATAACAAGTACCGCGCTTTCTACGAAGCTCCCAATATGATGGGTTCATATAACCTGCCCAAAACTGCCGCAGATTTGAGAAATGCGGAAACAGGAGCCCTTCTGAATACCTCGGCTTCCGTTTACTCCAGCTATCACATTGAGAGTGCTTCGTTTCTTTCTCTTGATTATATGAGCCTGGGTTACAACTTTGACATTGGATCAAAAGCTGGATTTAGAAGTCTCAGGATTTATCTGGCTGGAAATAATCTCTTTTACCTCACAGGTTATTCAGGATCGGATCCAAATCCAAGATATGAATATGATGGGAATCCACTCGCACCTGGTCAAGATCCCAGGAATACATGGTTCAGATCCAGGTCTTTTTCATTTGGTGTAAACCTTGGTTTTTAACCCTCTAAATTTAGACGACATGAAAACAACAAAAAACAACATCATGAAAGAATCACTATTTCTGATCAAAGGAATACTGGTCGTGTTGGTCGTGGTCGGGTTTAGCCAGTCATGTACCAACCTGGACGAAGAGCTATATAGCGAGGTTACGCCCGAGAATTTCTTTAACACCGAAGAGGAGTATGTATCCGCACTGGGTGCTGCTTATACCCAGTTTCAGAACTTTGCTTCCAATGATCCACAGGCAGTTGCAGGAAACTAGCACCGATGAGATGGTTGTTCCCACCAGGGGACAGGACTGGGATGATGGTGGTCACTGGAGAAGACTGCATTTGCACTCGTGGACCTATGAAGATGGTTTTTATCGGGGTGCATGGGATTTTGGATTTAGTGGAGTAAGTACGGCCAACCGGCTCATCTTCCAATTCCAGACTCTGGTGGATAACGGTCAGGTGGAGCAGGCCACCGCCGATGCATTTATAGCAGAGCTTGAAACTGTTAGGGGTTTCTTTTACTGGCAGTTGATCGATGTATTTGGCAACGTCCCTCTGGTTCTTGATTTTGCCAATGCAGAAGCCTCGCCAAGCACTGTTCCCAGAGCACAGGTCTATTCTGCTATTTTATCCAACCTGGAGACAGCGGTACCAAAATTATCCGATGCAGTGGACGGGACTACCTACGGCCGCATGAACTACTATGCGGGTCAGGCATTGCTGGCCAAGCTCTACCTGAATGCCGGAGTATATACCGGAACAGAAAATTGGGATGGAGTGATCGCAGCGTGCGATGAGATTATCAATTCGGGCAAATATTCACTGGAAGGCAACTATTTTGCCAATTTCAATGTGGACAATTCCGGTTCCAGTGAGTTTATCTTTGCCATTCCTTACGACCAGGTATTCTTCACCGAATTTAATCTTGTGATGAGGACCCTGCACTACGGCAGCCAGATGACCTATGACCTGACTGCCCAGCCGTGGAACGGTTTCTGCACCCTTGAGGAGTTCTACAATTCCTACGAAGATGGTGACCTGAGAAAGGGGGATGTAGGTACCATAGATGCCCCTGCAGGGAGGCGCGGCAATTTTATTGCCGGTTACCAGTATACATCCGGTGGAGTGTTGGTGGAGGACGATGGAGTGAAGGAGGGAGATCTCGATGGCCAACCTCTGAATTTTGGCAGCTTCTTCCATGATCCCCCTCAGCCACAGATCAATGAAGTAGGTCCCCAGGCACTCAGGCAGGCTGGTGTGCGGATTGGCAAATGGGAATTTGGCATAGGAAGCACACAGAACATGAGCAACGACTATGCTGTATTCCGTTATGCGGATGTACTGCTGATGAAAGCAGAGGCACTCTTCCGCAAGGGAATGAATGGAGAGGCTCTGGTGCTGGTTAATGAAATCAGGAGCAGAGCGGGTATTGGCGACCTTACGACTCTGGACGGCGTGTTGAGTTTCGATATAAATAATGATAACCAGGTAGTTCCTGGGGGAGAGTTATTCAATGAGATCGGACGTGAAATGTTTGCTGAGAACCACAGGAGGCAGGACCTGATCCGCTGGGGCTTCTGGACAGACGTTGAAAAGTGGGCACTTCCTTTCAACAATGTGGGAGACAGGATAGAAACCGGTGAGCATACCACCATATACCCTGTTCACAGGGATAAACTGGATGCCAACCCTAATCTGACTCAAAACCCGGGTTACCAGGGAAGCTAGGAGTATTTGAACGCATAATAACTACTATATCCGGAAAGCAGGCAATTGTGATAATTGCTTGCTTTCTTTTTGTCTATATCTTAATATTGCCCTCACAACACGTCACTATTTATGAAGATGCAATTTAAAATCCCTGCAAGGTTTCCCATGGATCTGATCGTGGCGACCGGTTTGCTGGTTTTTTCATGCCAGCATGGGGATCCTGATAAGCTTCTGGCCAGCAGGTTCTCACTCCTGGAGGAAGAAGACACCGGAATTGCATTTGTGAATCAGGTGGAGTATACCGAGGAATACAATACCTATACCTACAGGAATTTTTACAACGGAGCAGGTGTGGGGCTGGGGGATCTGAACAACGATGGTCTGGTCGACATCTATTTCTGCGGGAATATTGTGGACAACAGACTCTATATCAATCAGGGTGATTTCCACTTTCAGGATGTGACCGAGCAGGCCGGAGTGGCATGCCCGGATGTCTGGTCGACCGGGGTAAGCATGGCCGATGTAAACGGCGATGGCTGGCTGGATATCTATGTATGCAAATCAGGCGATCCGGAGGCCCCCAACCGCAACAACGAATTATTCATTAACAACGGGGATCTTACCTTTACCGAAAGGGCTGAAGAATATGGGATTGCCGACCTGGGCCTGTCCACCCATGCGGCCTTTTTTGATTACGACCGGGATGGAGACCTGGATTGCTACCTGCTGAATAATTCTTTTCAATCGGTGACTGCCTTCGACCTTCTGCCCGGCCAGCGGGAGATCAGGGACACACTGGGGGGAAATAAACTGTACAGAAATGAAGGGGATCACTTCAGGGATGTGAGTGCCGAAGCAGGGATTTACGGCAGCAAGATCGGATTTGGCCTGGGGGTCAGTGTGGCCGACCTGAACCGGGATGGATGGATGGACCTCTACGTATCCAATGATTTTTTTGAAAGAGATTACCTCTATATCAACAAGCAGGACGGGACCTTCTCAGAGCTTCTCGAAGAGCAGCTTGGGGAAATCAGTCTGGGAGCCATGGGGGCCGATGTGGCTGATATCAACAATGATGGCCATCCTGAAATCTTTGTAACTGAAATGACCGCCCAGGACAATGCCCGCCTTAAGACCAAGGTTCTGTTCGAGAGCTGGGATGATTACCTGAACAAGGTGAACAAGGGCTATCATCATCAGTTTGCCCGCAATGTGTTGCAGTTGAACAACGGGAATGGCACATTCAGTGAGATCGGGAGGTTTAGCGGGGTAGATGCCACCGACTGGAGCTGGGGGGCCCTGATTATGGACCTGGATAACGATGGCTGGAAGGACCTCTTTGTGGCCAATGGTATTTTCAAGGATTTGCTGGATCGCGATTACCTGGATCTCTATTCCGATCCAACCATCATGCGCAGAATGATCCGTAAAGAAAAGAGTGCCATCATGAACCTGATTGACAGCATCCCTTCTGAGCGGATTTCAAATTACGCCTTTCATAACAATGGGGACCTGACCTTCACAAACTCCACAGAAAAATGGGGTCTGGGCTCACCTTCATTTTCCAATGGAGCCGCTTACGGGGACCTGGACAACGACGGAGACCTGGATCTGGTGATCAATAATGTAAATATGCCCTCCTTTGTTTACCGAAATGAAAGCAGCAAGGATCAGGGCGCGAACTACCTTACCCTCAGGCTTATCGGATCTGGTGATAATACAGCTGCCATTGGTACGGCAGTCACCCTCTGGCTGCAGGGTAAAAAGCAGTACCAGGAACTGGTTCCCATGCGAGGCTTTAAATCAAGCATGGACCCCCGACTTCATTTCGGCCTGGGAGAGACCTTGATCATCGATTCCCTGCAGGTTCGGTGGCCCACTGGTGAGTGCTCCATGCTTAAAAGTGTGGAAGCCAACAGGCTCCTGGAGCTTAAGCAACAGGATGCAGACATCAAATGCTCCAGGATCCGGGACGAAACCGGTCCTTCTCTCTTTACGAAAGTACAATCACCAAAAGGCCTGGATTATTCCCACCGGGAAACCAGCTTTAATGATTTTCAGAGAGATCCCCTACTGTTCCACATGATATCGGGGGAAGGACCCCATGCTGCAGTGAGCGATGTCAATGGGGACGGATTGGAGGACATCTATGTTTGCGGAGCCAAGGATACCCCCGGTGGGCTTTTCGTACAGCAGGCAGCGGGGCACTTCATCCGGACCAATGAAAGCTTGTTCAGAGAGGATCAAAAAAGTGAAGATAGCGATTGTGTTTTTTTCGATGCTGACAGGGACGGGGATCAGGACCTGTATGTGGCCAGTGGGGGTAACCAGTTTCCTTCCTCCTCCTCTCTATTATCTGACCGCCTCTATCTGAATGATGGAAGCGGAATATTTTCCAAATCTGACCAGATTCTTCCGGCAGGCAAATACGAGAGCAGCTCATGCGTCAGGGCAGCTGATTACGATGGAGACGGAGATACAGACCTTTTTGTGGGCATCCGTCTTAAACCCTTCCTTTATGGCATCCCTGTAAACGGATACCTGTTGGACAACGATGGCCAGGGCAGATTCAGGAACTTGACACAGACCCTTGCACCAGGACTGACCAATCTGGGAATGATTACCAATATGACATGGACGGATGTGGACGGCGACCAGGACGAGGATCTGGTGATTGTGGGAGACTGGATGCCCGTAAAGATCTTTATCAATGAAGGAGGGAATTTCACCGATCAGTCAGAGGCTTATGGACTGGCAGACACAGAGGGATGGTGGCATGTGGTGATCGCCCGGGACCTGAATGGCGATGGACATGTGGATCTCGCACTGGGCAACCACGGTCTGAACTCCAGGTTCAGGGTTGAAGCGGATCGCCCTCTGCGCATGTATGTAAATGATTTTGATCTGAACGGAAGCGTGGAACATGTTATATGCTCTTACAATGGAAACACTTCCTACCCTGTTGCTATGAAAGATGTTTTGGTTGGTCAGATCCCTGCCCTGGAAAAGAAATACAGGTATTTCAGGGATTACAGCGACCAGACCATCATGGATCTTTTTTCGGAAGAAGTTATTCAAAGATCCGTCATACTGCAGGCACGGACGCTTGAAAGCTGCGTTCTTATCAACAGCGGATCTGGTTCCTTTCAGAGACAGGCTTTACCCGCTGAGGCACAGTTCAGTCCCATATTTGCAATTGCTGCAGAAGATTTTAACCAGGATGGCCATGTGGATCTGCTGATGGGAGGGAACCTCCATCGGGCAAAACCAGAAACAGGAGTTTACAAGGCAAGTTATGGTTTGCTTCTTACAGGCAGGGCTGATGGCTCATGGGGTGTTGAACCGGCTGAGAGATCGGGCATTCAGATCAGCGGTGAGATCCGGGACTTGAAAAAAATGACCGTAAATAACCGGCAGGCCATTGTAGTTGGCAGAAACAATGATATCTTAAAGCTCTATACATATTAAGCACACCCGATGAAAATATATTATTGGACCACCCTGATGATGATTGCAGGCATACTTCTGATAAGCTGCTCTCCGGGAGCCACTTATGAACGCAGGTTAAAAAAGGAGCTGGCCAGTGGCGTGCGGTATGACTCGCTCTTCCTGGGTATTTCCCTGGGAATGACATCCAAAGAATTTTACACCCACTGCTGGAATCTGAACCGTGATAGCCTGGCGCGACAGGGTACGGCGAACATGACCGTGGAATATCAGGTGAAGGATGAACTCAAAGCACCCGCCACTGTGAATTTCTATCCTGGTTTTGAAAGGGACCGGATTGTGGAGATGCCTGTAAGAATTATTTACAATGGATGGGCACCCTGGAACCAGAGCCTCTCTTCAGATAGTTTGCAACTGGATGTATTACATTGGTATAAAGAAGTATACGGGAGGGATTTTATTGAGGTCGAACATCCCAAGCGTGGAAAAGCATTTGTTCAAATACGGGGGAACCGCAGGATCACCATCTTTACAGAAGATGAGAAGGGGGTTGTTGCCCTTTTCAAGGACATGAGCCAGATTGAGGAAGAGAAAAATGAAAATTCCAATTAGGCATAAAACAGCTCAGGGATTATTCCCGGGCCTCATTTTCCTTGCCTTGTTAATGCTATGCAGCTGTCATAACCAGACACCGGAAGAGGCGCGTATCCCCCTCTTTACCCTGATGGACGAAGCCCATACCCATGCCGGTTTTATTAACCACCTGGATTATGATGAGCAGCTGAAAAATAAATTCAATATCTATACCTATCGCAACTTCTACAACGGAGGCGGGGTGGCTATTGGGGATGTGAATAACGATGGCTTGATGGATCTCTTTCTCACTTCCAACATGGGGCCCAATGTCCTCTACCTGAATAGGGGTAACTTTGAATTTGAAGATATTTCTATCCAGGCTGGTATTCAAGGCCATGGTGAATGGTCTACCGGAGTCAGTATGGCTGATGTAAATGGGGATGGATGGACTGACATCTATATTTGTAATTCCGGGAATGTGGAAGGCGATGAAAGGCACAATGAGCTTTACATTAATAAGGGAGATCTCACATTCACAGAAGAGGCGGAAGCATATGGCATCAATAACGGGGGCTACTCCACACATGGTGCATTTTTTGATTATGACCGGGATGGGGATCTGGACCTTTACCTCTTAAACAACTCCTTCAAGGCCATTGGAAGTTTCAACCATTCGAAAAACCAACGAGAAATCCGGGATTCTGTGGGAGGAGATATGCTATTCCGCAATGAAAACAACCGTTTTACGGATGTAACTGCAGAGGCAGGCATCTATGCCAGCGTGATCGGTTTTGGCCTTGGTGTAACGGTGGGAGATATAGACCAGGATGGATGGATGGATATTTATGTCTCCAATGACTTTTTCGAACGGGATTACCTTTACCTGAATAATCAGGACGGCACTTTTAGGGAGATGCTCCCCCAAATGATGCGCAGCATATCGGCCGCCTCAATGGGTGCCGATATGGCCGATATCAACAACGACCACTTCCCTGAAATCTTCGTTACCGATATGATCCCTGAAGACGATGCCCGCTTAAAAACCAAAACCACATTCGACAGTTGGGACAGTTACAGATCCAATGTGGAAAACGGGTATCACCATCAGTTTACCCGCAACATGCTGCACCTGAATAATGCGGATGGCACCTTTAGCGAGATTGGAAGGCTCACAGGTGTTTATGCCACCGACTGGTCTTGGGGTGCCCTGATCATGGACCTGGACAACGATGGTTTAAAAGATATTTTTGTGGCCAATGGAATCTACCAGGATCTTACCGACCAGGATTATATCCAGTACTTTTCCAACCGCGATATGGTGATGTCCATTGTTTCGGGAAACAATGTGGATTATAAGACCCTGATTGATGCCATCCCCTCTGTGAAGATCCCCAGCTATGCGTTTAAAAACAGAGGAGGGTACAGCTTCGAAAACATGGCTGCTGCCTGGGGACTGGACAAACCCAGCCATTCAAATGGATCAGCCTATGGGGACCTTGATAATGACGGGGACCTGGACCTGGTGATAAATAATGTGAATATGCCCATGTTTATCTACCGCAACGAAAGCAGTGAACTATTGCCAAACCACCACTATCTGAAAGTCATTTTAAAGGGAGATCAGCAAAATACGGAAGCCATTGGTGCCAAAGTAACAGTCAAACATCGGGGCACCATCGCCTACCTGGAACAGATGCCGGTACGCGGTTTTAAATCCACCGTAGATCCCCGGCCCAACCTGGGATTGGGTGCTCTGGAAATGGCGGATTCACTGATTATTCAGTGGCCCGACGACCGGGTCACTGTGCTGACTGATGTACAAACCGATCAGACCCTTACCCTTTACCAGAAGGATGGAAAACCCGCAGATCTCAACATGCTTAAACCGCCTGATTCAGACCCTACCTGGATGAAAGAGCTCACAGAAGAGATTTCAGTAGACTTTAAACACAGTGAAAATGAATTTGATGATTTCAGGCGGGAATCCCTGATCTACCACATGATGTCCACCGAGGGTCCACGGACCTGTAAAGGAGATGTAAATGGAGATGGGCTTGAAGACCTTTACGTGGGTGGTGCCAAAGGTCAGGCAGGAGCCATGCTCCTTCAACAGGCAGATCGTTCCTTCAAAGCAGTCAATAAAGCCCTCTTTGAAGAAAACAGTGCGTCTGAAGATACCGATTGTGCGCTTTTTGATGCCGACGGGGATGGAGACCTGGACCTCTATGTGGCCAGCGGCGGCAATGAACTACCTTCCAGTTCATCGGCTCTGAGCGATCGTTTGTACATCAACGACGGGAAAGGCCATTTTGCAAAGTCCCCTCAAGTTCTTCCTGCCGGAAAATACGAAAGTACTGCCTGTGTACGTGCCTGCGATTTTGATAAGGATGGTGTAACAGAACTCTTTGTGGGAATCCGTCTCCGTCCCTTTCTGTATGGTGTGCCTGTGAATGGCTACATCCTGGAGAATGATGGGAAGGGGAATTTTTCCAACGTCACCTCCAGGGTGGCGCCCGAACTTATGGATGTGGGGATGCTTCGTGACATGTTGTGGGAAGATGTGAACGGAGATGGGTATGAGGATATGATACTGGCAGGTGACTGGATGCCGCTTAAGGTCTTTATGAATGACAAGGGTCTATTTAAAGAGAATAAGGAAACCTTTGGAAACATCCAGACAAGCGGGTGGTGGAATTGCCTCTCTTCAGGTGATTATGATGGAGACGGAGATATGGATTTTGTTGCCGGAAACCATGGACTCAACTCAAGGTTCAAGGCCAGTGAAAAAAGACCGGTGAGCATGTATGTGAATGATTTTGATTTGAACGGTTCTGCCGAACAGATTATATGTCTCTATGAAGGGGATACCTCCTACCCGCTGGCCCTGAAACATAACCTGACCCGGCAATTGCCCCGTCTGGCAGAAAAATATCCAAAATATGAGATGTACAAAGGAGAGCAAATCACGGATATATTCGAGCCTGAACAGCTTAAGAATGCCATTCTTTTGAATGCAAATCTCCTGGAAACTTCATTGTTTATAAACGATGGGACTGGTCAATTTACAAGGAAGCCCCTGCCGGTGGAAGTACAATTCTCCCCGGTCATGGCTGCCGAGTCGGGAGATTTTAACAGGGACGGCAACCTGGATCTTTTGCTGGGTGGAAATTTACACCACGTAAAACCGGAAGTGGGGAGATACGATGCCAGTTATGGAAATTTCCTCCTGGGTGATGGCCAGGGAGGTTTTCTCAACATCCCCCCCAAAGTATCCGGATTCAGACTGGAGGGAGAGGTCCGGGATCTGATGGAGGTGAATACCCCACAAGGAAAAATCCTGGTGGTAACACGCTCCAATGATCCGCTTCAGATATTTGAATTACAGAAACCTTGATGATTACTGATGAAAAGGCCGGTTTATATCCTGATCATGCTCCTATGGATCGCTTCCTGTAATCAGACTGATCCCACGGTTGACCCACTGTTTTCTCTGCTGCCTCCTTCCACCACCGGTGTGGATTTTAGCAACCGGCTCACCGAGACCGAGGAGTTCAATATGATTGAATACCTCTATTTCAATAATGGAGCCGGTGTAGCTGCGGGAGACATTAACAACGATGGTCTGGTGGATCTCTACTTTACTTCCAATCAGGAATCCAACCGTTTGTATCTGAACAAGGGGAATCTCAGGTTTGACGACATTACCCGGGGGGCCGGAGTAGCCGGCACGGGCGACTGGAGTACAGGCGTTAGCATGGCGGATGTAAATGGGGATGGATGGCTGGACATCTATGTGTGTCAGGTGGGAAACTATAAAGGGCTGAAGGGCAGGAACCAGTTATTTATTAACCAGGGAGACCTCACCTTTAAAGAAAAGGCTGCTCAATACTGTCTCGATTTTGAAGGCTTTTCCACCCAGGCAGCATTCTTCGATTATGACCTGGATGGTGACCTGGACATGTACCTCTTAAACCATTCGGTACATAGCTCAAGAAGTTATGGAAGTGCCGATCTGCGTCTAAGTTTTGACAAAAAGGCCGGAGACCGGCTCTACCGGAATCAGGCAACAGAGGGAGAACAGGTTTTTCAGGATGCGACCCCTGAGGTCGGAATCTATAGCAGTCACATTGGTTATGGCCTGGGAATCAATATCAGTGATATTAACAATGATGGCTACCCCGATATCTATATATCCAATGACTTCCATGAAAACGACTATCTCTACGTAAATAGGGGTGACGGTACCTTTTCGGAACAATTAACCGGGATGATGGGCCATACCAGCAGGTCCTCTATGGGCAATGATGTGGGAGACATCAATAACGACGGATTGCTAGATGTGATCGTACTGGATATGTTGCCCGACGATCAAAAGATCATGAAGCAATCGGGGGGGAGGATGATCCGGAACTTTTTCAGATGAAACTGGACTATGGCTATGGGCACCAGTACGTACGAAATACCCTTCAGCTGAACCGGGGAGCTAATTTGTTTAGTGAAATTGGCCGTTTGGCCGGGATCCATGCAAGCGATTGGAGCTGGTCCCCAGTGCTGTGTGACGTGGACAATGATGGTTGGAAGGACCTCTTTATTACCAGTGGCATATACCGCCGGGCCAACGACCTCGATTATGTCAGCTTTCTAACAGGAGGGAACCGTTATTTCCCGGAAAAGGACAATAGCAGAGTGCCCAACAGCACACTCTACGAACAGATGCCCCTGCAACCCGATGTAAATCACATCTTCAGAAATAACAGAGATCTCACCTTTACAGAAATGGGGGCCTCCTGGGGAATGGAAACTGCAGATTTCTCCAACGGCTCCACCTATGCGGATCTGGATAATGACGGCGACCTGGATCTGGTGGTCAATAACATCAATGGACCTGCATCCATCTACAGGAACAATACAGAATCACTGCTTGATCACCACTATCTATCCCTTGTGATTAAAGGAACAGGTCTTAATACCAGGGGGTTGGGAACTCGAATTACCTTATACCATATGGGTCTGCCACATGTGGTCGAGCAGTTTCCCACCAGGGGATTTCTATCTGCCGTTTCCGGTGTGTTGCATTTCGGACTGGGGACATCCACCCTCATAGACTCAATGTTGGTGAGATGGCCCGATCTTTCAGAACGAATCTATTATCAGATTAAAGCAGATCAACAAATTACGCTGGATATGGCGGAGGGTGGTACAATGCCATCCCGACTGGGGAGGGAGACTAAAGGTGCAACGCTGTTCTCTCAGGCCTCTATTCCGGGTCTTGAATTCAGGCACAGGGAAGATGCATTTTCGGATCTGGACAGGGAGCGGCTCATTCCTCAAAACCTCTCAGCCGAAGGACCGGCCCTGGCAGTGGGTGATATGAATGGTGACGGACTGGATGATCTCTTTGTGGGTGGTGCAAAAAACCAGGCATCGGCTATTTTCATTCAACAAGCCAATGGCTCTTTTAATCCATTACATGTACCCATACTGTTGCAAGACCGCCTCACCGAAGATGTGGATGCAGCCCTTTTTGATGCAGATGGGGATGGGGATTCTGATCTTTATATTGTGCGCGGCGGAAACGAATACCCTATTGGGAACCCCATGCTGGCCGACCGGCTCTTGATCAACAATGGTTCCGGGGTCTTTCAAAAGTCTCCAAAGGGAAGCTTACCCTTCCTGACCCACAATGGTTCCTGTGTAAAGCCAGCCGACTATGACGGGGATGGGGACATGGATCTCTTTGTGGGATCCAGATCGGTGCCCTGGGCCTACGGTCTTTCTCCGCAGCATTTCTTACTTGAAAACGATGGAAGCGGAAGCTTTCGTGAAGTCTCCGGATCCCGAACAGCAGGTTTAACGGAAGTAGGAATGGTTACTGATGCACAATGGGCAGACATCAACCAGGATGGGTATCCCGAACTGGTGCTTGTGGGGGAATGGATGAATGTGATGATTTTCCGGAACAACAAGGGATTTTTAATAGACATGACTGAAGAGGCAGGCCTGGGGGAAACTTCCGGATGGTGGAATTGCATTAAGGCCGAAGATATGGATGCAGATGGCGATTTAGACCTGATTTGCGGGAATCATGGACTGAATTCAATGTTGAAAGCTTCTCCCCAGGAGCCCGTGGAGATTTATATAAATGACTTTGATAACAATGGCCTGCCCGAGCAGCTGATCTGCTCCCATCACAATGGCAAAAGCTACCCCATCGCCTCCTTGGATGAACTGGCCAGCCAGATCAATGGCCTCGAAAAAAGGTATCCCAACTATGCTTCTTTTGGAGGGGAGCTTGCTCAGGATATATTTGGAAGTGAAAAGCTCGGCCAATCCTACAAGAGAGAAGCGGTCTTATTTGAATCCACACTATTTGTCAACAATGGAGACCTGACATTTCAAGCCATTCCCCTGCCGGTAGAAGCCCAGTTTTCCACTGTAAAAGACATATTATCAGGCGATTTCAACCTGGACGGCCTCCAAGATCTGATCATTTGTGGCAACAATTATCAAACCAGACCTTCCCTGGGCCGGCAGGATGCCAGCTACGGTTTGTACCTACAGGGTTCCGGGGGAAATAAATTTTTAACGCAACCGATTGCAGTATCCGGACTAAAAATCCTAGGAGATTCCCGAAAAATTCTAATGCTGAAATCAAGTGTAAAACAGTACTTTGCCATAGGAGTAAATGACGAAGAATTACAACTTGTCAAGCTCTGTAATGAAGGTAAACATTAACCTTAAAGGCTATTTTGATCAAATCTAAATTGATTATTTATGCGGATATAAATGAAAAAAAAACTATACTTGTTATCGTAATGCTCCCTCAGAGTAGAACAACACCGACACTAAACTAAAGGCTTTTTAACTATAACAACACCAATTTGTACTCATTTTTAACCTTAAACTACTTCTATTATGCGAAATTCTTCTCCATGGAAAAGTGGCGCAATGCTGCTTCTTCTGCTTGGTTTTGCTGTGAGCTCAGTTTTTGCTCAGCAAAGAACGGTTACCGGGACGGTAACTTCTGAGGAGCTTGGAGCGCTTCCTGGGGTAAACATTGTTATCCAGGGAACCACTTCAGGAGCAGTTACCGATGTGGACGGTAACTATACCCTTTCGGTTCCCGGACCGGATGCAATCCTCGTTTTCTCCTTTATTGGATACACAACACAGGCCATCACTGTGGGAAGTCAGACCACCATCGATGTATTGCTGGAACCCGATGTAACCTCACTGGATGAAATTGTAGTGACAGCGTATGCCACCCAGAAAAAGAAGGACCTGACAGGTGCTGTAGGGATCATCAATTCTGAAGAGTTGACTCAGATGCCCCAGAGTAACGTCACGCAGGCCATGCAGGGACGCGTGGCCGGTGTAACAGTTACACAGGACTCCAGGCCCGGACAATCTGGTAAAGTCAGGATCAGGGGGTTTAGCTCCTTCCAGAATAATGATCCACTTTATATTGTAGATGGTGTTCCTACAGGCGATATCAACACCCTGAGCCCGGATGACATCGAGTCCATGTCGGTACTTAAGGATGCCGGAGCAGCCTCCATCTATGGATCCAGAGCCTCCAACGGGGTTATTGTGATTACCACTAAAAAAGGATCTTCAGGTGGCATCAAAGTGAACTACAACATGTATGCAGGAACCCAGAGCGCCGGCTCAGGTCCTGATAACCTGCTGAACGCCCAGCAGTATGCTGACCTGAACTGGTTGGTCTATGCAAATGACGGAACGGTTGAGGACCATCCGATTTATGGGCCCTCCTCTGGATCACCTACGCTTCCCTCCTGGGCTGCGGATACCAAATGGTACGACGAGATATTCAGAAATGCTGGGATCCAGAATCACGACCTCTCCCTGTCAGGAGGAAACCAGAACGCCAAGTTTTATGCTAGTTTTGGTTACCTGGATCAGAAGGGTGTGGTTAACACCAACTGGTATAAGAGATACAGTGCCCGCTTTAACTCCGAATTTAATATCAAGGACCGGGTCACCATTGGGGAGAACATCAATGTGGTGCACCGCTCGGACAATGGAACAGGCCGCAACGGGGAAGAAGGTAGCGCCATTGCGATGGGTGTATACCGTACACAGCCCATTATCCCGGTTTACTGGAACAATGGCACCTTTGATGGCCTGTCTCATACCTTTGAAGACGGCGATTACGGTGGAACGGGGATTGCCCCCAGGCTGGGTAACGGCGACAACTATGTGGCTACTCAGATGAGAAACCAGGACGATATGTGGACCAATCTCCGGATTCTGGGTAATGTTTTTGCCAATGTAAACATCATCGATGGGCTGGATTTTAAAACCTCCTTCGGCGGATCTATATACAATACATACGGGACAAACTGGACAAGTTCTACCTATGAAAGTTCTGAGAACGTAGCCACACCCACCTACCAGGAGTATTCCAATATGGGTGGAGAGTGGACCTGGACCAATACCTTAACCTTCAGCAGGCAGATGGGCGACCACTTCCTATTGGCCGTTGCAGGTTACGAAGCTGGAAAATACGGCAACCGACGTGACATAGATGCTACCGGAGCTGGATATTTCTCCGATGCATTCTCCTACAGGACCGTAAGCACAGCTTCATCGCTCCTAGGAGCAGGCTCAGGCTACTGGACCCCCAGAACCCTTGTATCCCAGTTTCTGCGTGCTGACTATAATTTCCGCGATAAGTACTACCTGAGTGGAACCGTACGCCGGGATGGCTCCTCAGTATTTGGTTCAGAAACCCGTTTTGGTGTATTCCCATCGGTTTCTGCAGGATGGAGGATCAGCGAAGAGAACTTTATGTCGGGTGCCAGCTGGACCAATGACCTGAAATTCCGTGGTGGATACGGTACCATGGGGAACCAGTTACCCGTAGATCCACGCAATCAGTTCTTCCTCTACGGAGGATCACCGGGTCAGTCTTTTTATGACATCACTGGTACTACCAACTCCTCTATGCAGGGATTCCGTCCCACCCGGATCGGGAACGCAGATGCCAAATGGGAGACACAGGTAACTGCCAACGTTGGATTTGACTGGGTAATGTTCGACCGCAAACTGGAACTGAATTTTGACTGGTACACCAAGCAAAGTTCTGACCTTCTTTACAATCCGGAATTACCGGGTACAGCCGGAGCTGCAGATGCACCTTTTGTAAACGTTGGAGAGATGAAGAACAGCGGTGTAGACGTCCAGTTGATCTATCGCCAGATTTGGGGTGATTTCAGCCTGGAAGCCAATGCCACCATCACCACCATCAAAAACGAGATCGTCAGTATCGCTGAAGGTTATGACTACTGGGATGCAGGCGGATCCAGGATTGGGTCCTTCAACCGCAACGAAGTGGGTTATGGCATGGGTGATTTCTACGGTTACAATGTAGTGGGTCTCTTTGCCGACGCGGGTGCTGTGGATGCAGCTGCCACTCAGGATGGTGCTGAGCCCGGATTCTTCCAGTATGAGGATGTGGATGGCTCAGGAGTTATCGATCCGGAAGACAGGATGCACCTGGGATCTCCAATTCCTGATTTCACCTTTGGACTGAACCTGGTACTTGGCTATAAAGGTTTCGACCTGACTGCCTTCTTCTATGGCTCACAGGGTGCCGAAGCTTTCAACTATAACAAATGGTGGCTAGATTTCTGGCCCTCCTTCCAGGGACAGAAAAGTACAGACCTGTTAACTAGCAGCTGGACACCTTCCAATACAGGTGCAGAAGTGCCGAAAGCTTCCAATAAATCCAACTTCTCCACCAATACGGTATCTAACAGCTACTATGTGGAGGATGCCTCTTATTTCAGGATGAAGAATCTTCAAATAGGATACACCTTTGATAAAGCCATTTTGGGCAATGTATTTCAGAGTGTTAGGCTCTATATACAAGGCACCAACTTGTTAACTGTAACCAGCTATTCCGGCTTGGATCCTGAACTGGCCAGTTTCAATGATGACTTCCAGGGTGTGGACGAAGGAAACCTTCCAGCTGTAAAACAGTACCTGTTTGGAATAAGTCTTGGATTTTAGTGTTAAAAGAAAAAATTCAACAGAGATATGAAAAAAATAAAATTTTTAACAGTTTTCGCAGTAATTACAGGACTTCTGCTAATGCACTCCTGTAGCGAGGAATTTTTGGAGATCACTCCAAATGCTTCTTTGAACCAAACTGTGCTGGGAACTTATGATGGACTGGATGCACTGCTTGTAGGTGCCTATTCATTGCTTGATGGGGTTACCGATAACTTTGGCTGGGAATCTGCTACTTCCGGCTGGGTATATGGTAGCATTCGGGGTCTGGAAGCCAATAAAGGTACAGACTCAGGTGACCAGCCAGATATCAACCCTCTTCAAACCTACACAGAAACATCCACCAATCCCTACTTGAATATCAAGTGGCGTGCCACCTATGAAGGGATTTCAAGGGCAAACTCTACCATTCTTACCGCAAACATCGCGCTGGAAAACGGAACAGTTACCCAGGATGAGTATGACTACTTCGTGAATCAAGCCAAGGCGCTTCGAGGTGTATATCATTTCTGGGCCTGGAAACTCTGGGCTGACCGGGGTAGCAATACCTTTGTACCCTATGTGGACGAGACTACCGATCCAAAAACGGTTGTCAATACCGAAGACATCAGGGCAAGTATCATATCAGATATTGAAGCAGGTCTCAATCTGGATCAGGACATGAAGCATATTGGTCGCTTTAACAAGACCGTATGCCAGGTATTCCTGGCCAAGGCATATATGAATATGTACAATGACTATGCTGCCGCGCTTACTTTATTAGGAGATGTGGAAACCAACGGGAAGCAACCTGCCGGCGGTGACATTGGCCTTGCTCCCTCTTACGGAGATATCTTTGATGCGGCTAATCGAAATGATATAGAGGCGGTTTATACCGTCCAATATTCGGTCAATGACAATTCAGGGGGCCGAAACGGTGGTTGGGGAGAAGTGTTAAACTTCCCCTATAAGTCTGGAGCCTCACCTGGCGGATGCTGCGGGTTCTTTAATCCCACCCAGGATTTTGTAAACTCCTTCCGCGTAGGTGCAGACGGTTTGCCCTTAATTGACCTTGCTGCTGGGACCTACTCCTACAACGATGAAAAGGTGAAAAATGACCAGGGTGTTGCTCTGGATGCAGAATATACGCCTTATGACGGAACCTTGGACCCACGTCTGGACTGGTCGGTGGGACGCCGTGGAATTCCTTACTGGGACTGGGGTCCACATACCGGACAGGACTGGATTCGTGACCAATCCTACTCGGGCCCTCATAGCCCTAAAAAGCAGGTCTACAAGCTGTCTCAGGAAGGTTCACTTACTGAAGTAGGTAACTGGACCTCCGGTTATACCGCCAATGGGTACCGCATGATTCGTTTTGCAGATGTGCTTCTGTTAAAAGCTGAGTGTGAAGCCATGACTGGCACTGATGACCTTGGACTGGGTGAAGTAAATTCCATCCGTGCCCGTGCGGCTGATCCCACAACCTGGGTGATGAACGACGACGGAACACCTGCTGCCAATTATGTGATCAGCGAATATCCCTCCTTTGGAAGTGCTGCTGAAGCCATGATGGCCATCAAGTTTGAGAGAAAGCTTGAACTGGGTCAGGAAGGCCACAGATACTATGACCTCCAGCGATGGGGTGATGTGGTTACTGAATGCAATCGCATCCTTAACTATGAGAAAACCATGGAATGGGGAGAGAATCTTTACGGTGGTGCCACCGTTGGGTCTGAAGATGTGAACTTCCCGCTGCCACAGCGTCAGATTGACGTGAGTAACGGTATCCTGGTACAGAACAGGTAAAAAAACAAAATAGATTGCAAAAAAAAAGGGTTGCCTTCGCGGGCAATCCTTTTTTTTTGCACGGAAGAATCCCTTTTCATGGGGAAATTATAACTTGTTCTTTTACTCCAACAACATTGCCAGGAATCAAGATTATAACGGTCCTTCTAACTCTCATCCTGCTTTTAGGCGCAGGAGGCTGCTCCCGGGATTTTTTAGAGGTGACCCCCAACGGGATGCTGGATGAAGCAGTACTGGCTACCTATGAGGGCGTGGATGCCCTGCTGATCGGAGCCTATTCCATGCTGGATGGAGTATCCCAGGATTTTGCCTGGGAGGCCGCCACCTCTGGCTGGTTGTATGGAAGCATCAGGGGAATAGAGTCCAATAAAGGAACCGACTCGGGCGATGGGGTAAATGATTTAAGCGCCATTGTAACTTTCTATGAAAGACCCAAGAATTCCTATTTGAATGCTAAATGGAGGTCCTTGTATGACGCCATCTCCAGATGCAATACCACCCTAAGCGCTGCCGGGGCAGCATTTGAATCGGGCTCTATTGCAGAAAATGAATACCACCTGTTTTACAGGCAGGCCAGGGCATTAAGAGGATTCTTTCATTTGGAAGCCTGGAGGCTCTGGGCTGATCGAACTTCAAGTATATATGTTCCTTATGTGGATGAATATACCGATCAACGGACCCTCACCAATACCAGGGATATCAGGGATCGCATCATTGAAGACCTAACAGAAGGAACCATGCTTCCCAATAGTATGATTCAGGTGGGACGATTTAATAAGACCGTCTCCCAGGTTTTTCTGGCCAAAGCACTGATGCAGATGTATGGACGCTATGAGGAAGCATTAATCCTGCTCACAGATGTGGAAGAGAATGGGTGCAATCCAGCCGGTCAGAAAGCTGGCCTCCATCCCTTCTTTGGAGAGATTTTTGATGTTGAATTTCGAAATTGCGTGGAATCCATCTATACCGTGCAGTATTCTGTCAATGATGGTTCGGGCGGAATGAACGGAGGACAAGGAGAAGTATTGAACTTCCCTTATAAGCCGGGCGGATCTCCTGCGGGATGTTGCGGCTTTTTTCAACCGACCCAGGATTTCGTAAACTCTTTTCGAACCAACCCCGATGGGCTCCCCTACCTGGATTCTTATAACGAGGAAAGTGTGACCAATGACCAGGGTCTGACCCCTGAGCAACCATTCACTGAGTATGCCGGGAATCTTGATCCTCGCCTGGACTGGTCGGTTGGAAGACGAGGCATCCCCTATTGGGACTGGGGAGAGCATACAGGTTCAGATTGGATTCGTGATCAGTCCTTTGCTGGTCCCTACAGCCAAAAAAAACAGGTCTACAAAAAAAGTCAAGAAGGAATATACACCGAAGTGGGCAACTGGACCTCGGGTTATACAGCCAATGGTTACAGGATGATCCGCTATGCCGATGTGTTGCTTCTTAAGGCGGAGTGTGAGGCCATGACTGAATCTGATGACCTGGGCCTCGGTGAGGTAAATGCCATTCGCAGCCGGGCATCAAATCCGGAAGGTTTTGTGAAAGAGTATGATGGAATCACCCCTGCAGCCAATTATGTGATAGGGCTCTATCCGGGGTTTGCTGATTCTCAATATGCCCTGAAAGCCATCAGGTTTGAGAGAAAGCTGGAGTTGGGACAGGAAGGTCACCGCTATTATGACCTTCAACGGTGGGGACTGGTGGTCGTTGAGCTCAACAGGATCCTTGAGTTTGAGAAAACAATGCCCTGGGGCTTGGCACACTATCGCAACGCCCGGGTGGAAGAAGAGAATGTCAATTTCCCCATCCCACAGCAACAGATCGACCTCTCCCATGGGCGACTGGTTCAGAACAGGTAAGGATCGCATATCAGCTCCCTGTTTTGCTTTGACATAGACTCATTTTTTTGTTTCTTTGACAGCCATTTAATCCCAATTGTAGAAGAGATGAAAAACCACTTGCTACTCCTTCTGTCCTTCATTGCAGTTTCCTGTTCTGATTCCACACGGTTTGAGCTACTGGACTCCGGTTACACAGGGATTACCTTTGCCAATGAAGTGGTGGAGACTGACTCCCTCCATGTGCTTAATTTTGAGTATATCTACAATGGAGCCGGAGTCGGAGTGGTGGACCTTAACAACGATGGCAGACAGGATCTCATTTTTACAGGCAACCAGGTATCCTCAAAGGTCTATCTGAATCAGGGAAATTTCAAATTTATGGATATCACTGAAAGTTTTGAAGGACTGAATGATGGGAATTGGTACAGTGGTGTAAGCCATGTGGATATCAATGGAGATGGATGGCAGGATATCTATTTTAGCTGCACAGCTTATGACGATCCTGTGAGGAGAAAAAATAAATTCTACATCAACCAGGGATTGCAGGAGAACGATCAGCTACTTTTCAAAGATAGGGCTGGTGAATATGGCATTGACGATGACAATTACTCTGTCCATGCTGCATTTTTTGATTACGACAGGGACGGGGACCTGGACCTCTATCTGCTGAATAATTACGTAAATGAAAGACTCTCTGCAAGCTACAGGCCTAAAATCATTGATGGAAGTGCAGCCAGCAACGACCAGCTCTACAGGAATAACGGAGATGGTACATTTGCCAATGTGACCCTTGAGGCAGGGATTGTGTACGAAGGCTTTGGTCTTGGATTGGCCCTTGGGGATGTGAATAAAGACGGCTATCCGGATGTGTATGTGTCCAATGACTATGTGTCCAATGATCTGCTTTATATAAATCAGGGAGATGGGACTTTTAAAAATGAGATAGCCACCTATCTCTCCTACCAGACTAAGTCCTCCATGGGGAATGATATGGCTGACATCAACAATGACGGGAATCCGGACATCTACACATTGGATATGTTGCCTGAATATTATCATAAAAAGAAACAGACCATTAATGGATTTGGATATATCTATTATACCAACGATGCGAAATATGGCTATGAACACCAGTTCCTCAGAAACATGATGCATCTGCACAATGGATTCATCGATGGTGAAATGGTTCCATACAGCGAAGTGGGACAAATCATGGGAATATATCAGTCAGAATGGAGCTGGTCCCCGCTCTTTGCGGATTTTGATAATGACGGAGATAAAGACCTGGTCATTGCCAATGGTTATCCAAAGGATATGACCGATAAGGATTGGACCCGCTACAAAGCAGAAGTATTTGGTGCTGTCGCTGGAGTCCGTCATGTAATTAACAGATTGCCTTCAGTAAAAGCTCATAATTTTGCCTTTGAAAATACGGGGGAATACAGTTTTTCAGACAAATCACAAGAGTGGTTCAGCAAGACCCCTTCCTACTCCTATGGAGCTGCTTTTGCAGACCTGGATAACGACGGAGACCTTGATTATGTGACCAACAACCTGAATGATGAAGCTTTCATATACAAGAATAAAACCGTGAACAAACGGGACAAAGAGAGGAATTATATCCGCCTGGAGTTAAAAGGGACAGGGGAAAACCTACAGGCCTATGGCGCTAAAGTGGAACTCTGGAGTGGCAACAGCTATCAGTTCCAGGAAAACCATCTCTCCAGGGGTTATATCTCTTCGGTAGATCCCATCCTGCACTTTGGGCTATCAAACCATACCAAGGTGGATTCAATTGTGGTTAACTGGCCCTCCAGTGGACTTTCCACCACCCTCAGAGATATTCCTGTCAATCAAGTGCTTGTAATAGATGAATCCACTGCCACCACTCCGGTCAGGCATTCAGAAAGCCACGAATACCTGTTTTCAAAAACTGCGGGGATTCTGGATTATAAACACCAGCAGGAGGATTTTATCGATTTTCATCTTGCCCAATCCATCATACCTCACAAATTTTCGCAGATTGGACCTCGCATGCAAAAAGGGGATCTGAACAATGATGGTATGGAAGATATATTGATAGGAGCCACCAACATTCAACCAACCAAAGCTTTTTTAAGTGATGGGGTGAGATACATTGAATCAGATCTTGCCGGCCTTACCTCCCTAAAACCATTTTCCGAATCGGACCTGGCCATCCTGGATGTGGATGGAGATCTCGACAACGATGTGATTATTCTGGCAGGCGGATATGAAAATCCCCAAGAGGAGTATATCCATTACCTCTATGAGAACAGGGAGGGAAGCTTCGTCAGAAGCAAACTTCCCACTTCTCACTTCCCTGCCTCCGTGGTACGTCCCTTTGATTTTGATCAGGATGGAGATATGGACCTGTTTATCGGAGCAAGAATAAAAAAGGACCATTTTCCTTTCGCATCCGATTCCTGGATTCTTATCAATGATGGCGGTGCATATCTCGCTGAAAACGCCATGAATCTTAACCTGGGAATGGTCACAGATGCCACATGGAGTGACTATGACAATGATGGATGGACCGACCTGATAGTTGCCCGGGAATGGAACTCTGTGATGATCCTCAAAAACAACAATGGAGAGAGCTTTGTGCCCCAGGAAATCCCGGAGATTGAATCCAAACACGGTTCCTGGTTTTCCATCACCTCAGGGGATTTTGACCAGGATGGGGATGATGATTTTATTGTGGGGAACCTGGGAGATAACCACCGGTTTACGGTAAGTGAGGAATATCCTTTACGGATCTATGCCATGGACCTGGATCTGAATGGGACCCTGGATCCCATCTCCACCGGGTACTGGAAAGATCAATATGATGTAATGACCGAATTCCCCATCAATTACATGGATGAACTCGTGGGGCAATCCAATTACTTTATCAGAAAATACGAAGGCTATACCCCTTTCAGCTATGCTTCAATAGCGCAAATGTTCGATACGACCACTATGAACCGGGTGGCCCATACATTCTACACCCATACCACCTCCAGTTATATTCTATGGAACCAGGAGGAAGGTTTCAGATGGGAGAGGCTTCCCGAAGCCGCCCAGCTATCCCCCATAAAAAAGACCATTGTAGCCGATTTCAATCATGATTCCTATCCTGATGTGCTGCTTGCCGGAAATGACCACACTTATGACATTGCAACAGGTTATTATGATGCAAATAAGGGTCTTCTTCTGACAAGTAAAGATGGGAATCCGTTAAGTGAGCTCATTCCTCCTTCAAGGAGCGGGATCATCCTGAATGGCATGGTGGAATCCTTGCTTTATATGGATGGGATTGCACCCACAATCATTGCCGGGATGAACAGGGACAGTGTGTTAAGCTATTCTTTGAATAAGTAAAAGTCCTTTTGTCATTTATCCTTCACGCACCGGACGGAGAAGCCATTGTTATATTCTGCGATATTCCGGGATACATCCTTAGTGTCGTGCCTCAAACTGCGGTAGACCGCTTTGGATGAAGAGCCATACCAGCTTTTTGTGGAAGCGGTCCACCAATATCCAGATCGGAGTTCCAGATTAAAAGTCCCGTTATAACTTCGATAACCACCTGGCAGAGCAGAAAATCCACTTTCATTAGATGCTTCCATATTCGGGGTTTTCCAATGGATAGTCCCAGACTCTTTCAGAGCATTACCCGCAATCCCTGCTCCCCCAAATGTGGTTTCAATTTCAATCCACTCTTCATCGGAAGGGACATGCCATCCATCCGGACACAATTTTCCAGATTCAACCGCATACCAATTATATAGTGCTCCGTAAGCTTCTTCACCCAAAGAATCATTGTTGTACCAACAATAGGCAGGTAACTCCAGATTTGCCCACTGATCGTAATTTTCAATCTTTGGTATAGGTGTTCCATCTGAATACCTGGTTGTTTTAAGGTCTTCAGCCATCCATACCAGATTTCCTATGGTCACTGTATGGTATTGGTTGCCATCAATATCCTCCATCCTTTCACCAGAATGATTCTTTACAGGATTAGATGAACAGCTTATTAATAAGGGCAAGGAGAGGAATATGGCAAGGTATTTTATTCTTAAAGTTTGCATGGGGCAATAGTTGTATTGTTCGATTATAACTCTGGAAGCAATGCACCGTCATTCATCCAGAGGGTAACCCGACTCATTCTGTCAAATGGTGGATAAGGATACATACCGCCAGTTATAAAATCCATCAGTCCATCGTTATTAAAGTCTCCCGGCTCCATCACGATCAGGTGAGTGGGATCATTTGTGATGTTGCGCTTCACATATTGCATCTCCCCCACATTCTCTAACCAAATAAAGCTCTGCGCTTCCGGATCTTCCCATAGATTAAATGCACTTACAGCAAAAAGATCCAGATCTCCATCCTTATCCACATCAGCAGGACGCAAGCTATACGCGCCAACCAGATCACATATGCGGTGGTATTCAAAATTCCAGGTCCCCTTTATTTTCAAACCATTGTAACCCATGCCATGGTTTTCCCTGCGGGGGGTATGTAATCAAAAGCATCTCCATTTGCATAGAGGATGTCCAGCCTCCCATCTAGGTTTAAATCATAGAGGTAAATCCCACTTGAACCAAAATCTTCATTGTCTGATCCCCATAAAAGTTTCATTTGGAAATTCCCGGTCCCATCATTGACATAGCAATATATTTCTTCCCACTCCTGGCTCACCAGTGAAATAATATCCAGGTCATTATCCCCATCAATATCAACTATCTCCACATTAATGGGCCCTGATAGGCTCTGGAGCATATGGGTTTTAAACTCCCCGTTACCCAGGTTCTCCATCCATCGGGTCTCTCCGTCATCATATCCAAACTGGGCAGCAGCCAGGTCCATGTCCCCATCCCCATCCAAATCGCCAGCCCTTACATCCGAAACCCTTGCTATCCGATCAATGATCGTATGCTTGGTAAAATTAAAGTCCCCGTCATTTTCAAGAAAGATGATGGATCCAATCTTATCATTGGAAGGATAGAGCAGACCGAGTACAGCCACCAGCAGGTCTTTGTCTCCATCCAGGTCAAAATCAAAAACCTGAACATGAGCAGGGGCGATCAATTCGGAAGCCAGCACTCTTCTGAGTAGACATTCTCAGGCGATTGCCTGACCCAGGAGACAAAATTATCCATTGGCATCACTCACAATCACATCCAGCAGTCCATCCTCATCGCAGATCATTGGCCACAACATGTGAAATCATGGGGGCCATTTCATAGTTCAATCCCGATGTGCTGCCGGACCAGAAAATCAATCTTCTCCCCATCAGTGACCACAGCAGAGCCTGGTTCATCTCCAGGTTTAGAAGCGTCCGATTTGATCAATTTCCTTTGAACCACCTCCTTCACAGTCATTCCGCTTTTACGGCCCTGGTAACTTAGGATCATGTTAGGGTACCCCCGCCAGAGCCAATAAGAAGACCACCCATGTAAACGTGCTCCTTATACGCGCCTTGCTTCTCTTTTTCATTGGGGTGGTTGTAGTCATGCGGCTCTCTATTTGCTTGTTAAAAATATCGAAATATAAGTTTTAATATAGTTACTCTTTTGCTCCAATGATTGCTCTGGTAAACAGCTCTGTATTCACCACCCTGGTATTGTATTCCCTCAGATATCTAAGATGCACAGAATCATATGGATAGGTCTCCTCAGGCCCGTAAGGGTAACTGGACATTCTGTGAAAGGGCAAGGGTTCCACGTTTCTGACCTTCGGCGGTGTTCAGGTCCCCGTCTTTTACCCAGCCCACACTGTGTACCAGGAAATCCCTCTTCCAGCCTTCAGGCACTTCGGGAGGGATGGACCGCATCAAATTCAATGGTGGTTTCATCTCCTGCATTTTTAATCACATACATATCATCGGCTTCCAGAAGCAGGGGCAGTACATCCCCATAGCGGGTATAATTTCCTGTCAGATCCCTCCATTTGGGATCAGTGGTAGCCGTGCTGTAATCGAACCAGTGAGGCCCGTACCTGCCTCCCTTCCTGTAAGGCATGGAGAAACCCCGGTAATGCAGATCGGCTGAGGAGGCTTAAGTCTGTAGGAATGAACAGGTTGCCTGGGATTTGTCCTGGGTAAAGAAGACCTGGTCCCAGTGCAGCTGCATGTTGGTCCTGATCCGTATCCTGGGATCTGAGGCGGAGACTTTCCCGATGAGATCTGCCACGATCATTTTGTCCTTCCCCATGGGGAAACCCAGGTTCTCGACGATCGGCTCCCATTCCCCTTGTTCATTAATAGCTTCCATTACTGGAGGGACTCATTTATATCATTCGATTGGGAAATGGAGGCATTGATGCTGGCATCGGTGGGGAAGATCCAGCCATACAGATAGAGGAAAAGATTCCTCTGGATGGATCAATTTCTCCCGGGATCAAGAATGATCTCCGACTCATTCGAGTCACTCCCTGGTATTTTCCCTGACTGAAACCCGAGGTATAGCTGGTCATCCTTATGGCTGATCTGGGGTAACAGATTGGTTCCATATTGATCGTGGCTGCAACGGGCGGTCGTTTCTCCTCCACCTGGTAGAGTGTATAGCCCGAAGTGGAGGGCGGACCCATGCGCTCATCCACATATAACTTCCACTGATGCTGGATGATCGAGCACCACCAGCTCAAGCTTATCCATGTAGATGGTTTCCCACAGCTCTCCAGTGATCTGCACGGAGTATTTGACTCCTCATCTTTAAGCATTAGTCTCCCGGGATTCTTGATATAATCCACAGAAGCATCCGAGGGCGCATAGGTGCTTGATTCACCCATAATGCCCAGGGGCATGCCCAGGGCACTTTTCCACATGATGTCTTTTACAAAGCTATATTCCTCCCCGTTCCAGGTATAAAGAAAGGGACAGGAGCCTTTCAGCTGCTGCTCCTCAATCAGGTCCTGATTGGTGGCCGGGAAAAACATATTCTGGGGAACCCCATTGGTCCAGAGAATCCGGATTACCTCTGCCTTTTCCCGTGAGCCCAGTCCAAAATGAATATTGGGTTCGGTCACTACCATGGACTGGTAGAGACTGCCTGAGCGGACTTCCACCTTGGCTCCGATTCCGTAGTAGTTATTCTTGGCACTTCCGGCCCTGAGGCCCACCAGCTTCATCTTGATGAAATGATGGTTATTTCCTCCGTCGTTGCGCAAAAGCCGGATACCTCCCATCCAGACCACTAATGCGCCAGGTCCAGGTCCCCGTCATCGTTGTAGTCAAAGGTGAGTGATCTTTCTGTCCCGAAGCTGAGATCATCGGCAGGAGATTCCGGGAGAAAGCCAGAATTTTCCGCTCCGTCGTTGTGGTAGAGAATGACCCCACTGCTCCCCCTTCTCTGTGGATTCACCCACCACCAGCAGATCCAGGTAGCCATCGTTATCAAAATCAAGAAACTGGCATCGTGAGCCCTTACAGCCTCCATAGCTCTTGCTCAGCTCCTCGGAGATCCAGTCGATCCTCTGAAAGATTCCATCTCCCCTGGTTCATGTAAAAGTGGCTGATTGGCCCACCTCTTCAGTGAGGCGACAAACAGGTCCAGAAATCCATCGTTGTTATAATCCCCCACGGCTACTGCACTGGATCCCTTCTCCACGTCACAATCCGGCCTCGACCGCAATATCCTTAAACACGCCCTGACGCTGGTTGGAATAAAGTTGTATGGATGCATCTGCTATTGACCACCACAGATCAATATCCCCATCCTCATCAAAATCGCCAAAAGCCGCATCGCTGCTCTAAAGTCTGCTCTCCGGAAAGTCCGGAAGGTTCCGGCTGATCCAGAAAGGTCCCGTCCGAATTATTCCGGAGCAGGGCAGGTTGGGTCCGCCTCTTGATCAACATAGAGGTCCAGATCCCCATCATGGTCGTGATCAAAAAACGAGGGAGCCATCTCCCGGCACCCGTCTCACCACATTTGCTGCTGCCCGAAACATCCTCAAAGTTCTCCTCCTCCGCTATTCCTGTACAGGAGATTGGATCCTTTCCTGAGTCACAATAAAGATCCAGGAAGTCCATCGTTGTCGTAATCGCAAACCGGGCCGATTACTCATCTCCCTGGTGGGTAATACCCGATTCCAGGATACATCCTGAAAATCCCCCAATCATTGTTAAAGAGGTAGTGTTTGTAAGATTGGCTTGGGATCATAGTGCCTACATAGAGGTCGATGTCCCCATCGCCGTTGTAATCGCAGGCCGTAATATGGGTTTTGCCCCCTGGCTTCCGCCCTGCCCTGCATCCCTTTTCGAGCAAAAAGTCTAGTCCTGCGGTGGAAGTAATATCTGTGAATTTAATGGCCGCAAGCACTTCCTCCCAGTCGGCCGCCTGAAATCCCATCTGCTGTTGATCAAAGGTAATCACCGGTGATCCCACCAGGGATCCGCCCGGACCTTTCAGATCCATCATCCCGGCCTGGTAAGGGGTAGTGACTTTCAGGTAGTTATGGAAAATCATAAATGAGAGCGAATGCCGCTTGTCCGATCACGCTTGTAAAGCAGCCAGGGACTGGCTCATAATATTCCACTGCCTCCTTGGGAAATTCCGGAAAGATCTGCTGTATCTCCTCCATCTGCGCCAGTGCCGGATCGGCCTGATCTTCTCATGATCAGGATCTCAATCAGGTTTAACCGTGGCACTATATTGGCCGGGACCTTTTCAGCCAGCTCGTTTGGTATAATCCTGTCGCCTCTGGACGGATTCTTCCCCTGGCATGGTGGCATATAGTTCTGTGAGGTTATATAACGATTTCACATGTCCCGGCGAGAAACTGCATGATCTTCTCAAGCTCCTCAATGGCCTTCTCGGAGTTCCCACTCATCTCATACACTTTTGCCAGGATCAGTCTCACATCGGGATCTTCGGGCTCCATTTTGATGGCTTTCGAAAGCCAATCTCCTGCCTCTTCAAATTCGCCCATCCGCAGATAGACAATCCCCAGGTTGGCATAGCCCATGACTTCATTCCGAATCCATGTCGATGATTTTCAGAAACTCAGCTTCAGCATCCTCCAGCTGGTTCTCCTCCAGATAGGCCAGACCAAGCGTTTTTGCAGAGATCATTTCTTCGGCCGATGCTGCCTTTTCATTGTTTTGCTGTTTGCATCCGGGTCCCGACAGGCCAAGCAGACCCAACAATAGCTAGTGCAATGACTCTCGTCCTCATATCCATATATCTATGATCATCCATCACAAGATACAAAAAATTCATGCTACTTGATTGACAAGGATTTCCTAACTTTATTGAATGAAAAAGAACACTGACCGGCGCACCTTTCTTAGCCGCATTGACCCTTGCGATTGGCTCCGCCCCCCTCTTGGGCAGTTGCATTCGCAGCAGGCAGGCAGAAAGCTCTCCGGCTCTGGAATCTGGTTATCAGGAAGAGCTTGCTAGAAACCGACAGATGCCCAAAGAGCTGGTAATGGCTCATGCTGGATCAGAAGGTGGATCTGGACATGCAGCGATCACACCACTGTGCCCAGAGCAGTTTTATGGCCCTGAAAGAGCAATTCGGATTGGAAGGTGACCAGGTAATCAAGGCCCTGACACCCCTTCCCGGAATTGCCGAACGGGGTGAAACCTGTGGAGCTGTAACCGGACCCCTTATGGCCCTGGGCCTTATCTATGGCAGGGATGAACTCCATATGGATGACTGGGATAAGTACCAGGAATCCCTTGTGCCGGCCGGACGCTTCTTTGACCATTTTGAAAAAGAGTTTGGAACCACCACCTGCCACGGGGTTCAGGAAGTGAAGTTCGGACAATGCTATCACCTCACCGATCCGGCTGAATTGCAGGAATTCCAGAATGCAGGAGCCACCGAGCACTGCAGCGAGGTGGTCCGGATGGCTGTCCGGATGGCTGCAGAGATTATTCTGGAGGAAAAAGCACTTTAACTTTCCTTCCTCCCGAACTTCGGATCTATCTTCAGGAAGGGGATCACCACAAAACTGGGTATGGTGCAAATCATTACCCAGATAAAGAAGTGCTGGTAACCGATCAGTTCCTGCAACCAGCCACTGACCATTCCCGGGATCATCATTCCCAGTGCCATAAAGCCTGTGGTAAGTGCAAAATGGGCAGTTTTATGCTTGCCATCAGATACATAAATCATATAGAGCATGTAAGCGGTGAAGCCGAAACCATATCCAAATTGTTCCACTGCCACCGATGCTCCCACAACCCATAGGGAAGAAGGCATCAGGTAGGAGAGAAATACATAGACCAGGTTGGGAAGGTTCATGGCAGCCACCATCCACCAGAGCCAGTACTTGAGACCCCTTCTGGATGCAGCAATTCCTCCGATAATGCCACCCAGGGAGAGGGCAATGATCCCTATGGTTCCATAGATCAATCCCAGATCCCCTGTGGTAAGACCCAATCCATTGGCCTCCTTTGAATCCAGAAGGAAGGGAGAGGCCAGTTTGACCAGCTGAGACTCCCCCAGCCGGTAGACCAGGAGAAAAATAAGGATGACTCCAATGTTCTTCTTTCTGAAGAAATCTGCAAAAGTCACAAGAAACTCTTTAAAGAAACTCCCCTCACCCGAGCGGTTCGATTGATCGTCGGGGGGCCTGGGGAGGGCAAAGCGGTGGTAGATGTGAAATCCAACGAAGACCACTGCAATAAGGCCAAATACCATGGACCATGCAAAGCGGATGTTCCCGCTCAGGCCCGAGAAAGAGGCAAAGGTGGTTTTAGTTAGCTTGGGATCCAGCTTAAAGACTGCAAATGCAGGAACATCCCAGTTGCTCTCATTAAAATCGAAACGGTAACTCTGCACCAGTCCGATGCTCTTGTCCCCCCTTTCGAAACTAAAATTCAACACAATGCTCTCATCGGCTTCAGGCTTTTTACTGAGTCTGAACCAGGTGTAGCCCAAATTTCCTGTAAGTTTCTCACCAGGCGTTTCACCTCCATTTTCCTCCCGGGCCGGATAGAACCCATGTGAGCTGTTCCAAGCATCGACCCTGGCTGTAAATTCTGAGGCTTCAGCCTCTGTAATGCCTTCCAATCCAATCCGCAGCTCTTCAGGAGTAAGGAAATAGGTTTCGCCCTCCCCATCCGGAATGGAAACATGCTCAGGGTCAAACTCCAATGCAGTGGGTCCCTCCACGGCAAAAACATCCAATTCTACGGGAGGCAGACCGGTTTTTGCTTCAAAGAAACCCGCCAGGATCACCAGCAATCCCTGTCCGGTTAGCATGGCTATGCGGTAAAAAGTGCTCCTGATCCCCACAAAAAAGGCCTGATCTCCCTTGGAAAGGCCCAGCATATAGAATCCGTCAGCTGCAATATCGTGTGTGGCCGAACTAAAAGCCAGGAGCCAGAAAAAGGCCAGGGTAAATTGTAGAAATCGATCCACCGGAATGGTAAATGCCACGCCAGCCAGGCCCGCTCCGATACAGAGCTGCATGACCAGTATCCAGAATCGCTTGGTGCGCAGAATATCCACCACCGGTCCCCAGAGGGGTTTGATGACCCAGGGAAGGTAGAGCCAGCTTGTATAGAGGGCAATCTGGGAATTGGAGATTCCCATTCTTTTGTAGAAGATCACCGAAAGGGTCATCACCAGTACATAGGGTATTCCTTCCGCAAAGTAGAGTGAGGGCACCCACAACCAGGGCCTTGAGCTCTTGTTTGCGTCTTTTTGATTGGAAGCTGGTTTACTCATATCGTTTCTCTAGGTTGGCATCTAAAAAGTAGTGTTCCAGGATCTCCTTGTGGGTATACCCTTTGCTGGCCATGACAGCTGCACCGATCTGACAGAGACCTACCCCATGGCCCCACCCTGCACCGCGAAGGACAAACACGCCGGGGACTCCATTGGAAATTTCTTGCTTCTCCACCGTGAAGGCGGAACTGTAGAGATGTGATTCACTCAACCACCGCCTGATCTCAAGCTCCTTCCCTACGGTAAGGGTAAGGAGCGACCCAATCACCTTTAACCTGACCAGTCGTCCCGACTCTCCCCTCTCAATGGGTACCAGATCCAAAATTGTTCCAAAATCGAATCCCGACTTCTTGAGGATCAGCGCCGCAATCTCCTCCTGGCTCAGACGAAGCTCCCATCGGTAAAAATCGGTGAAGGAGTGATCGTAGTCGTTCAATACCTGTCGCAAAAGCGTGGCATCCTTTGTGTTGCAGAAGGCCTCGGGAGAGCTCTCGATAAACCGAACGGCATGGGTCTCTATCTTCAGATCGGCTGTGTTGATGCTGTGCCCGGGCGGGTTGTCATCCACCCGTTTCAAATAGGGGTGAGCAACCGGTTCCCAACAATATTCAAACTCCTCCACCACTCCTCCGCAGCATTTGGAAAAACGTGCATCGCATATTTGGGTCCCATAGACCAGCACCTGCCCACGGGTTTTATTTACAGCCTTTTCCACCTCCACATTGTGGGCTCTTGTGATCCCCTGGTAACGCTGACAATGGTCATCGGCACATACATGAAATTGGCGGTGGTCCTCACGGTCGTACCAGCGAATGTACTCCTCTTCCGTCTGGTAGGTCATTTCATAGGCCTCCCCTTTCTGACCCAGTCTTTTCTGCTTTTCAATCTGTGCCAGCAACCAGCTGCGCGAAATAATGGTATGCGCTTCCAATAGCGCAGGGGAACTGTCACCTCGCATCTCGGAAGAGATTACAGAGATGAGATAGTCTTCCACAGAGACCACATTGATCACCTGAATCTCCTGGTCAAAGACCATCAGTTTTAAGGCTCCCAGAAACTCCTGGTCCTCCTTTTGCTCCCAGTGAAATCCAATTCCTATGACCACATCCCTGATTACAAATCTATTGAGGGCATCATCTGCAGGATGTAAAATAATCTGCTCCCAGGCTCCCAAAGGTTTTCCATCCTGAATTAACGCTATCTTTTCTCCGGAAACGTGCGCTTCCCAATCTCCCTGCAAGGTCGAACCTTCCATATCAAAAGATCCATGGAGGCTGAATCTGATCCCCTCCCCTTTCAGGATTCCCACCTCTATTTCAGGGACTCTGTTTTTTGAGCTGGTATTCATAGTTCAGATTTGATAAAATCCGTAAGCAAACTGAAATGTGGAGCAGAGAAGCTTACCTGGGAAAAAATATCCTGGATATCCTCCCTGGTGATCTTTTCAAAGTCCTTCTCCATGGGCGTAATTAAGGCCCCCCCCATATCCACCGAGGCCGGACTGAGTAAAATGTTCTTCTCCCCTTCTTCAAAGTACTGCCAGGGACGGTGCAACTCCCTGGGAAACAAAATAATTTGCCACCTGTTTTGATAATAGGAGAGCATATTGATCATGGGCTCCTGTCCCTGAAGTTGCTGGATAAAACCAAAGAGGGTTGAGAATGCCTTGTTCAGCGGCTCTTTTGCAGATGATTCCATCACTACAAATCGCCTCAGTCCATCCTCAAGGGCTGTTATGCTTAAATCCTGATCCTTCTTAAGGGACTTGCCATACTTCTCTTTGAGTGCTTCCAACTCACTGTCCAGGGGCATCAAACCCAGGTTGCCTGCCTGAAAGTGCATGTGGTCGGGAGCTGAGGCACCGCAGGAGGGAGCATTGTAGAAAACCACCAGATTGGGAAGTGCTCTGCTTATATCAAGAAAACTTAGAAATTCAGGTTCGATAAGCTGTGGAGTGTGACTGGTCCTGGCAATGGTAAAATGCTCATTGAAGATGGGAAATGGATTGCAAAGGATCTCGTAATCATCTCCAAACCAGACATGATTCTGTTCCGCAACGCGATTCTCCAAACAAAGAAAGCAACTCCTGTTTTTAATGGAAACGCTGTCGACTTTTGCAGCTGAGGAGACAATGCGCCTGGGATTACATTGGATCCGGATGCTGAAGCCATCGAATTCAAATTGCTTCAGTCGCACATCCTCCAGTTTATTCCAGTTGCTTTGCATCAGGGGCCAGTTAACCTTCTGCTCCTCAAAAAGTGCGTCTGCTTTCTCCTGTGTGGTCATCTCCTGCTCCGGTTCAGGTTTATCCTTGCTCTTAGTTCAAAGGTTCTTAAGCGATCCTTATAGAGGTTGTGCTTGTTTTGAGCTTCCACACTCAATGATGCATCCGAATTCTCCTCCCACCTTCTGCAGAGGTAGACGGGGTTGTAGATCCGACCAATCTGAAACTGTCTGCTAATGGCCAGTCCCACTGCATAATCCTCTCCATAACTTACATTGGGTATGTTGATCCTCCTTAGCACCGGAGTATAGAAGGCGCGTGGGGCTCCCAGTCCATTGATGCGCAGGGCATTGTTTCTCCCATTATCCGGGGTCCACTCTTTGTGATCCACAATTCCCGGAGGGATCTGTTCCAGGTCAAAGTTGCACATCTGGTAAGAACCTATAACCATGGCACACTGCTGCTCATAGAATGCATCCACGATCTGTTGCAGGGTGTCTGGTCCACTGTAAAGGTCATCGCTGTCCAGTTGTATGGCAAACTTCCCGCATTGGGGATGGTGGATTCCCACATTCCAGCATCCGCCAATACCCAGATCAAAACGATCGGGAATCACGTGGATCAGTTTGTCATATTGTTCAGCCAGCTTCCGAACCAGGGTAGTAGTTGAATCGGTGGAGTGGTTGTCCACCAGGATCAGGTTGAACTCAAATGAGGTGACCTGCGACATCACCGATTCAATGGCATCGCCAACGGTCCTTTCCCGGTTGAGTACAGGGATAATCACCGATGCTTCCACCGGCCAGTTGCCCTCCTCAAATCTAATGGAATCAAATTCAGGGGAGAGGTAGCCCCCGATCTCCTTTAAATGCATGGTGGCTGCCTTCTCCATCTCCACCTGCACCGCTCTGTTTTTGGGATCCACATAATCGAACATCTTCTTGCCCGACTCCCGGGTATCCAAGGGTTCCACCCTGTATAGGAACTCAGGTATCCTTAAAGGAAGGGTCTCCACCGATATCTTTAACCTCAACTGGTAGAGCCCGGCAAATTTAAGGGAGTCCTTGATTCCTTCTACAGCCTTTCTCAGGGCCTCATTCCGTAAAAAGATCACAGGTCCAAATTCAAAATCGTCCCGAAGGCTTCCACTCTGGTAATCGATGACCGGATGAGGAGTCAGCTTCTCGTCCAGAAGGTCAAAATAGTCTGAATAGACCCACCCTGCACCCGTGTCAGTCGAGACAGCCATCAACCTTTCCAGGGCAAGCATGCCAAAGCTTATTTGTGATTCCTGGGTGATAATCAGGCTGAATTCAGCATCGCCGGAAGACGCTGCAATTTTTCTGATGACTTCGGTGCTGAAGGCCCCATCTGTTTCCAAAAAAACACATCCTACGGGCAGAAGGTCAGGCGCCTGCTTCCCCATTAAAAACACATTGGTGACCAGAGGATGAGAAACCATTTCTGAAATGGTTTTTTGCATCCCCATGGGATTGCCTGTGGGTATATAACAATTTATCTTACTCATCTTCATCTGGTTCTAGCAGGTAGCCAAGGATCTTTCTAAATATGAAGTCCCGCTCCTTCGGATCTGCAATGGTTTCAAATGGGAATCCAAAGGCTGCCACCCCATAATCTCCTCTGTAGGCAACCCCTGCACTCATATTGTTCTCTGAATACCTGAGAAGGGTTGTGGCGCTTGAGTCTGCGGGCTCCAGTGCATCGGCCCCCTCTACGGTGTATATATCCGTATGGATTCCTGTATTAAAAGAAAATTGCCTGTTCACTCCGGCCATCTCAGCATCCATAAAATAGAACTTACCCTGCCGGGAGGCATTGCTGGTCCTCCATTTATATTTTAACAGCTTTTCCACCACCGAATCCTGGCCCAGTTGATGCATATCTGTGGCGATATGCGCCCCGGAAATAAAGAGATTCCCCCCCTGCAACAAGTAGGATTCCAGAAGAAAAAGCATGGTGTCACTGAATACCTGGTAGTGAGGGACTGAATCATTTTTAGGCATATAGGTGCTTTTCTCCTCTCCTGCCAGATAATCAACCAGGGGATACCCAGTCAGGTCGACCCATCCGGCTTCCACCGCTTCGTCACTGACCGAGACAAATGAATACCCTGCCTTTTGAATGGATGCTCCATGGATGGAACTGAAATCAAAGGTATTCCCCGGGATTATCTTTGATTCAAGATCTGCATAAGAGGCTCCATGCCCGGGGGAATCGTCATCCAGCCAGGGTGAGCTCTTCACATAATCGAACTGGTCGCCCACGGTATGGAGATCCATCATATAAGGGACTCCCTGGTCCACCATATTCATAAAACCAGCATGCTTTTCATCCTCGAACCAGGCCGGGCCGGATGTCCGGTCAAATGCATTCAGGATGGCTACAGTCCCCCGGGAATTGCTGGTGGAGCAGACCGAAATTATTTCCGAAGGAAAACTCTCTCCACCCCTGTTCAGTGCAGTAACTTTAAAAGAATAGATGGTATCCGCACCGGGAGAAGGAAGGATAAACTCGGAGGTGTCCACCCTTCTGCCATTGTCAAATCCAGCTGCACCTTTCCTGATATATACCATAAAGGCATCAGGTTCGGCAGTGGGTTCCAGGGGATCGGACCTGGGTTTCCAGGCCAAACGGAGACCTCCATCGGCCAGGAACTCCGAGTAGAGGTGATCAACCGGCAAGGGTTGAACCACATATTCGATCCCATATTGTGCCTGCAGGAACTTTAACATGCCCTTATAGATGGCCCGACTTACATGAAATCGGAACATGGGTTCCTGCCCGAATCTCATATCCAGGAAGTTCTGGTGGGAAAACAGTTCCAGCAACATGGCCGGAACATTGGGCCTGAATGCCTCACTGTATCCACGGTCCCACATCCCGCGTCGTGTCCATGCAGGGTCATAGCTTGCCCTTAGATCTTCCACAATCTGGGACTGGATCTGGTCGGTCAGATCACGGGAAGCCATTCTTGATAGTCCTCCCGGGAAATATCCCTTGTCGGTATTGGTGCTATAAATCCCCAGGGTTCCGATGACCGTATCGTTTTGGGAGATCCCCGCATCGGTGTGAAAACCAAAAGAGAGATCTACAGGAATACCCAATCCCTTGGCTCCCCGATCGACTTTTGGACCGGAGGGAGCACCCATCAGGTAATTTACCCACTCTCCACGGGACTGGTAATCGTCATTATAGTCGTTGGACTCATTCAGTTTCCAAACCAGGGTATCGGGAACCCCTGCATATTGAAGATAGTAGCGGGCTGCTTCCTGGTAGCGCGGTCTCTTACCTGTCAGTCCATTTCGCTCTATATTTCCCATTCCTCCCCCAAACCTGACGGCATCGGCAGTCACCTTTGACTTCCGCTGGCTGCTCTCATTGGTAAGGACAACCTTCGAATCACCCGGATGAAGGCCCTGCTTGAATTTAAACCTCCCCAGGTAGATCCAGGTCCCTCCTCCCATCTGCTGGTTGATGGAGAAATGAGTTTCTCCTCCCGCATGATGGACCACATAATGGGCATCATCTGCATTGTCAGGATCGGAATGAAATGAGATATAAACTGCATACATTCCCTGCCTGGGTATCTCGGGCACCCACTGAATATAGCTGGAGGCCTCCTTTTGAGCCTCAACTTCGGTGTAGGTCCCCAATTGAAAGGGATTCTCATCCATATAGGGAGGTGTTCCCATGGCAAATCCAGTACTATCCTCACTCTCTTTTACATTTTCGGCAGCCAGGTAGAGGCTGTTTCCCGTACTTCCGTTATTGTCTACAATCACCTCGTGAACCTGCCAGTCGCGCTCCCTGGGGATAAAGACATTGGCCCCTGCATTCTCCAGCATGGGGACCAGGAAAGGCAGGGTGTAGGACATGGGATAGATATCCTCCACCGTCTGGAAAATACGGGCTCTTTGCCACTCCCACCTGTGCAGTTTGGGTTCATAGTACCAACCGTGGCTGTGCCAGAGGGCAATATGGATGTTATAGAGGCTCGATTCCCTGGCGAACGATCGGGAGAGATTCTGGACCAGGGGAGGTGATTTTCTTTTCAACTTGCCCGGAGATCGCATCTTGTCGATACTTTTTCCACTGCTCCTGAAATAGTTGGGGATATACTCCCTGATGTTCTTTTTCCCGGAGTAGAGTTCAAATCCAAATTTCACATATGCCTCTCCCAGGCTATTGGCCAGGCTTCTCTCTATGCTATCCACCACCACCTCCCTGAATGGGGCATAAGCCAGCTGTGCATCGGCATAGACCCTGATTCTGTCAGGTTTTCTCAATACCTCCACCCTTTTGATGATCGTGGAGTCCTGTTTGTGATATCCAGTGATTTCCCTGAACCAGGGTCCATTCATGATGGAATCTGCGCGCTGGGTGACACGACTGGTAAGAGCCGAATCGCTAAGCAATTCAGGTTTCTGAGCTGCGACATTTGTGAGAAGCAGTATCCCCGTCCCCGCCAAAAGCCACTTTCTAAACTGCACAGGTATCTGCATATCTTATTTGTAGAGATAATAGGTTGACGATTTTTGTTGAAATAGCATTGCATCCTGGTACCAGTAGTCCTGGAGGGATGCAAAATTGAAATCCCGGAGGAAGGCAGTTCTGAAAACATCCGAGCCTACCACATTATCGAACATCTGGTACCTGTTCTCCTTTCCCTTGAAGGGATTGAAAGATGGATCCAGTTTATGGGCTTCCTGCAAAAACCAGAATTGTATCTCCGTCAGCTTCACACTGGAAAGATCGGTGATGTGGATCTGCACTCCCTGAAGGGCCTGTCCCTTCTTGGGCATGTAGTAAGGCTTAATAAATATGGGGCGAAAAACAACACCTTCCAGGTTCAGACCATTCAAAGCTCTTGTGAGCTGAGCGGCATCAATTGAGTCGGTGACCAGCAGCTGAAACGGGAGGGTATAGCCAATCCCGATCATGTTGGGATCAAGCTCTCCTATAATGCCTGTAGCCGGGTAGTAAAAAGCAGTCCTGTAGTCGGGAATATGGGGCGAGGTGGGAACCCATTGCAAGCCTGTCTGATCAAAAGTCATTTCCCTTTTCCATCCCTCCATAGGAACCACCTGGAGTTTACATCTTAATCCGTCCTTCAGCAATCCTTCGGCATTCAGATACAAAGCCAGCTCTCCACAGGTGAGACCATAGACATAAGGTATTTCATACTGACTCACAAAAGAGTGATACCCCTCTTCCACCAGGGGTCCCTCCACACGGAATCCGTTCAGGGGATTGGGCCTGTCCAGCACAAGCACCTCCTTGCCAAGCTCGGCTGCAGCCTCCATCACCAGGCCCATGGTACTTATATAGGTATAGGAGCGGGCTCCAATATCCTGGATATCATAAACAATCACATCCACATTCTCAAGCACTTCGGCTGAGGGCTTACGGTTCTTGCCATAGAGGGAATAAACAGGGACTCCCGTTTGGGGGTCCACCTGGTCGCTCACATGGTCGCCTGCAGAGTAGTCTCCCCGAACCCCATGCTCTGGGCCATAAAGGGCAGTCAGGTTCACATGCCTATGCAGGATGTCGATGGTGGAGTTTAACTCCCTGTCCACCCCGGTGGGATTGGTAACCAGTCCCACTCTTTTTCCCTGAAGGAGTTCAAAGCCATTTTCACGGAGCACATCGATCCCCGTTTTTACCTGTGCATCGGCATCTGATAATGCAGTGTGAAGCAATACAATTAACAACAGCAAGACCTGTCTCAGTCTCCTATTCATATGGGTGAGAATTTGATAAACAAAGATAATATTTAACTTTACAAAGCATCACAGGAGGCGCAAAGTATACAGACATTTTCGGGAATGATTAAACTCTACAAGCAGCTTGTTGAAACGATTGGTAATGAGCAGGTTTATAATGACAACCTCACTCTGACAGCCACTGCAGCGGATGCCAGTTGTTATCAGAAGTTACCCAAAATTGTTCTAAAACCGGTCGATGAGGAGCAGGTGGTTCAATCGCTCCGGATTCTTCACAAAAACCGGACCCCGGTTACTTTCCGGGCTGCCGGAACCAGCCTGTCGGGTCAATCCCTATCCGACTCGGTACTGCTTCAGGCCAGGGGTGATTGTTGGAATCACTATGAGATCCTGGAGGAGGGCAGACTGATCAGGACCCAGCCAGGGATCACCGGCACCCGATTGAACCAGGTGCTTGGATCCACCGGCAAAAAATTTGGCCCCGACCCAGCCTCTATCAACTCGGCCATGGTGGGAGGAATCATTGCCAACAACGCCAGTGGAATGAGCTGTGGCATACATGCCAACTCCTATGCCACCATCCAATCGGCCAGGATCATACTGGCCGATGGCACATTGCTGGATACAGGAGACCCGGAAAGTCGCGCTGACTTTCTCCGGGATAAACCCGATCTGATCGCCACCCTGAACCAGGTGAAAAAGCAAATCAGGTCCAAATCCGAACTGGTCGCAAAAATTGAAGAGAAATACCGCATCAAAAATACCACGGGATATGGATTGAACTCCTTTCTCGATTTTGACGATCCCATTGAAATCCTCCTGCATCTGATGGTGGGATCTGAAGGAACCCTGGGCTTTGTTTCCGAAGCCACCTTCAGGACTGTAAACGTTAAACCCTTCAGGGCCTCCTCCCTGATCTACTTTACAAACCTGGAATCGGCCTGCCAGGCTGTACCTCCACTAAGGGAGATAAAAATTCCTGCCATTGAGATCATGGATCGGGAGGCACTGAGATCGGTGGAAGGGAATGCCGGAATACCGGACTACCTCAGTGAGCTGGGACACGGTGTAACTGCCCTGCTTATTGACCTGGAGGCAGAGAGCCAGAAGGAACTGGAAACCATGATATTAGCCACTGAAGTGGCTTTAAAGGAGTTTGAGCTGGTACGCGATTTTGAGGTCACCAGCGATACACGTCAGATCGCCGACTACTGGAATGTAAGAAAAGGGGTATTCCCTTCGGTAGGCGGGATGCGAAAGCCCGGAACAAGCGTAATCATAGAAGATGTGGCTGTTCCTGCCCAACATCTTACTGAGGCTGTGATGGAAATGCGTCAGTGGCTCGATTCACTGGACTATAAAGATGCGGTGATCTATGGGCATGTACTGGACGGCAACCTTCATTTTATCTTCGCACAGGATTTTCACAATCCACAGGAATTGAAGAAATACCAGAATATGATCTTCCAGCTCACCCGGATGATTGTAGACAAATACAATGGTTCGCTCAAAGCTGAGCATGGAACGGGTCTCAACATGGCACCTTTTGTGGCCTATGAGTGGGGAGATGAATTATATGGGTACATGAAGGAGATTAAAGCCGCCTTCGATCCTGAGGGGATTCTGAATCCAGAGGTGATGCTGTCGGATGATCCCGAGCTCCACCTGAAAGATTTCAAACCCATGCCGGTTATTGATGAGTCGGTGGATCAGTGTATTGAATGCGGATTCTGTGAAATCAACTGCCTCACCAACGGACTCACCCTTTCGGCCCGCCAGCGCATTGTGGTCCAGAGGGAAATCGAAGGTCTACAAAAGAGTGGTGAAAATCCCGGCAGACTCCGGAACCTGGAAAAATCCTTCAGGTATGAGGGGAACGACTCCTGTGCGGGGGACGGACTCTGTGCCATATCCTGTCCCCTGGGTATCGATACCGGCCAGATGATAAAGCACCTTCGGAGTGCTGAAAATGCGAAAAAAAGGCCCTCAAACCCTACAGCTACCTGGCTGGCCAATCACTTTAAAACCATACATGGCTTTGCGAACCTGGGATTGGGAACAGCAGCATTGGCAGGTAAGATCCTGCCCTTTAAGAAGATATGGATCTGGGACAGACATATGCCACGGCCTGTGAGCAAAAGACACCTGGCCCAACCGGCCGGAAACACCGGAGATCTTAAGGTGGTCTATTTCCCCAGCTGTATTAACCAGAGTATGGGGACCTCCATACGGGACAAGGAGAAACGGCCCCTGATAGAGATCACCATTGAAGTGCTTGAAAAAGCAGGCTACTCGGTGATTTTCCCCGAGGATATGGCTTCACTCTGCTGCGGAACTCCCTGGGAAAGCAAAGGATTTAATGAACTTGCTGATGCCAAATCAACAGAGCTGGAAGAAGCACTCTTAAAAGCCAGTGACGGAGGCCGTATTCCCGTGCTTTGCGACACAAGCCCCTGCACCCATCGAATGCTCAGGGTGATGTCAAAAAAACTGGAATTGTATGAGCCGGTGGAATTTATTCATGATCACCTCCTGGATAAGCTGAAGCTGAAACGAAGTACCGAAAAACTGGCCTTTCATGTGACCTGTACCAGCACCAAGATGGGACTCCAGGATAAATTCGAAAAGGTGGCCCGGGCCTGTGCCGAACACCCTCACTTCCCCGAGGAGGTGGGCTGCTGTGGATTTGCCGGCGATAAGGGTTTTTTCCAACCCGAAATAAATAGCTGGGCCCTGAGAAACCTGAAATTACAAGTGAGCGATCATAAAGCAGGATATTCCAACAGCCGGACCTGCGAGATTGGTCTGTCACGAAACAGTGGAATTGATTATAAGTCGGTCATGTACTTGATACACCAATGCCTTAAAGAATAATCATCTGTCTGGAGTCAAAATGGTCTCCAGCCTGAATTCTGTATGTGTACAATCCCGAGTCAAGTGTAGCTGAATCTACCTGGATCTGATGTGATCCCTGATCGCATGGTTGATCTACCAGGGTCCTCACTTTTCGGCCCACTGCATCATACAGAACCAGGGTAACATGCTCTCGGGTGGGCAGGGCAAAAGAAATGACCGAATGCCCATTTACCGGGTTGGGACGATTCTGCTTCAGAAGGAATCCGGAGGCATTCTTCTCCACGCCTGTGGAAGCATCTTTATAGACTTTTACATATTCTACGGTCATCTCTTGCGGAAACTCGGTAGATCCATCGGGCATCCCGGGCCAGTTCCCTCCTACTGCCACATTAAGCAAAAGATGGAAAGGCTGATCAAATGGGGCTGGAAAATCGTAGCCCCTGGAATTCCAATCACCCTCACCCTGGGTCTGATAAAGTTGATCATTGACATACCAGCGTATTTCCCCCTCTTCCCACTCCACTGCAAAATCGTAAAATACCTTCCAGAAAGGCCACCCGGTGGTCTCATATGGGGCTCCTTTAGATTGATTGTTTGGCCATGATGCTCCAAAATGTAAGGTTCCATGAACTGTAGAGGGTTCATAGCCCACGTTTTCCATGATATCAATCTCCCCGCTGGCGGCCCATCCCCCATAGGCTTCGTCAGTAGGGAGCATCCAAATGGCCGGCCAGAATCCCTGGCCCCTTGGCAATTTGGCCCGGAACTCAAAACGTCCATAGGTCCAGTCCCCTTTGTTTATGGATCTGATCCTTCCCGAGGTATAGCCCTTTCCTCCATATGACTCGCGCTTTGAAGTGATATGCAACATCCCCTCACTGACAGTCACATTTTGTTCTCTGTAATACTGCTGCTCGTTATTCCCCCAATCGGTGAGTCCATACTCTGCACCGGTACCGGTCATATAGGACCATTTGGTGGTGTCCAGCTCATTGTCATCAAATTCATCCTCCCAAACAAGCTGCCAATCCTGAGCGACCAGTGATAGCGGGCCCGCCAGAATCATGACCCATAGAATCAAGCTCTTTCTCATAAAGCGTAAGTTTTATCCGGCAAATATATTAAAAATCAGGCAGTGACCGGTTGGATTCCCCGGCCCAAGCATTTTCTCCAATCATTTCAATATGCTACTCTATCCCAATCCCACCAGCGGATACACTACGCTGGAATTTGACCTCACTGCATCTGCATGGTGGAAGTTTACCTCTTTGATCTCCATGGCAGGCTGGTTCTTGCTCCCAGGCAAACAGGGTATATGGTAAGGCTAAAGGCCGGAGACCAATATGCGATTCAGAAAATGTTTAACCTAGAGTGAACCCGCTATTCTGCATTCCTGATGCAATACAGCTTCTCCACGCCTTTGATAAGAAGTGCGTCTTCCTTAACTGCAATGGAAGCCCAGAATTTATCTTCCAGCTTGTTCTGGTAAAGCAACTCAAACTCTTTTCCGGCTTTAAAAACGCTGGTAAGCCCTTTCTCATCGTAGAAGAAGATTTTATCATCATAAGCCCAGGGTGTGGCCCAGCAGGCTCCCACCTTTTCCACTTTTTCCTGGTAGATGATGGAACCTGTTGTAGGATTCAGGCAGGTTATCTCTCCCCCTCTGCTACTTATCAGATAAAGCAATCCTTCATAAAGCAGTGGAGAAGGATTTCCCGAAGGTGCATCCGGAATGGACCACACCACTCCTGTACTAATGCTGTCTCCTTCATCCGGAGTAATATCTCCGTCTACCCCCGCCTGAATGCAAAAGAGCGTGGAAGGAACATCCCGGTATCCCGAATTTCCCATATACAGATAGTCTTTGGTGGAAACCCCTGATGGGATGTTATAATGACCCGCCATATGGAGTTCCCATAGGAGATCTCCGGTGACCGGGTCATAGGCCCGTGCCTTTTTCCCGCCTGTCACAAGCTCGGTACGAATTCTGTTTTTCCAGATGATGGGAGTGCTGTAGTTGGTTGCTTCCTCCCTGTTAACTCTCCATATCTCTTCTCCGTTTTTGGTATCCAGCGCCACCAGGAATGATTGTTCCTCATTATCAACCTGCACATAGACCATGTTATTATAGACCACAGGTGAAGAACCTGTACCCCAGTCCCTTAAGGTTTTAAAGGCTCCCAGATCTTTCTCCCATAGCAATTCACCTTCCAGGTCATAGCAGTATAGTCCGGTCATTCCAAAATAGACATACAACCGCTTCCCATCGGTTACCGGGGTTTCACCTGCATAGTTGTGTGCCCTGTGCTTTTTAATCCTTGGGGCCCTTTGTGTGCCACCTTTCTCCAGATCTCTTCACCCGTTTCCAAATCCACACAGGTCACTTCCCAGCGGTATACATCCTCCTGGTAGCTCTTATCCTCCTCAGGATCGGGCCTTGGCTCACCTTCCACCCTTTCAGGCGGAGGAACCACTTTCTCCGCCACCGAGGAGGCTATAAAAACCTTGTTTCCCCAGACTATAGGCGATGACCAGCTCTCCCCTTCCACCGCAAAGGTCCATGCCACATTCTTATCCTCTCCCCACTCTGTGGGAAGATTTTCTCCCGTGAGAACCATGTTGTTGTCGGGTCCCCTGAATTGGTTCCAGTTTTCTGTGGTGCATGAGACTGAGTAGTTCCAACAAATACCATAAATCCAACTCCCAAGACTATTTCTGATTCGCTTTAAGTGATGCATAACATGTATGGATTAGTAAGTAAAAAAAACAATTATATCATTAAATGCAATTAACCATACCACTCCCGGGTGCGACCTTAAAGGTTGTTGAGCACGTCGATGGTGATGTTTACATCGTCTACGACCTGGAAATCAAACATGCCCACGCAGATGAAGTCGGCGCCATTTTCAAAGGCCCAGTTAAATCCGTCGGCTGGATCGATGGCTCCTGCTGCAAGCACTTTGAATCCCATGACAGGAACAGTGGCCCGGTTAACAAATTCCACGGTCCGTCGGGGAAAAGGCAGAAACAATTATTGTGGAATTTGTTGTGATCCAGGTACTTTTTGCCATCCACTTCAAAAGGAACCCGGTTTTCATGGGGTGTGCCGACCAGTACTGGTCGTGATGCATGGTCTTCATATAGTAGTCGGGAATGATCCCATGCTCTTCACAGGCAATCAGGGCATCCACGGTATGGGAGGCCAGTCCGGCCATATATCCCTGTTTTCGTATATGATCCAGCATCTTCTCCACCACATCGATCCGGTTGTCCCTTACCAGCCAGTCCACCTGGTTTCCCTGGATCTGAACAATATCCACCCCAAAATCGATGGCTTTATCGATATTCACAAAGTAATCCTCATTCTTCATATCGGGAGCGATCTGTGAGATCACCTTTATTTTACTTCCTGTGGCTTTCTTGTATTTGGCCATCAAAGCATTGGTGGGGAAGCCTATATTGATGGTATTGATCCCGGCCTGTTCTGCAAGCATTAAGGTTTCATAAACTTTCTTCTCTGTATTATAAGCCTTGAAAAGAGAGGAGGCATAAATCAGGTCCCTGGCATGGGCCCATCCCCCCACCAGGTTCCCTCCGGCCACCAGCCTGCTGATCTCATGGTCCCCAATTTTTCCTTTGGGAAGTTCACCCTTAAGTTCATCCAGCGAAGAAAAATTCAACTGAATGGTGGCACCCGACATCACATCCACATCCTTACTCTGATGGCGAAATGCTCCCCATCCCATGGCTCCCAGAACCGGAAGTGTGGCCAGGTTCTTCAAGCTTCTCTTCGGGAGTTCGCTTCACCGTCTCCGATATTCAGAAGTCCGGCTATCCTTCTGATTTCTTCCGAGCCGATCGTAATTGCAACAACTGATCAATGCCATAGCCCATTTGCTTGCTCAATCACAAACCAGAGCAAGAGGAATGCTTCGATAAAATTGCGGTTGACGATGTAAAAATGCCCTTCCAGTTGTGCCGAACAGTGAAGTTCCGAATGGTGGATAGGCAAAGTAGTAGAGAACCAGCAAAAGGATTCCGGCACCTGAGGCAATACCGGACAAATATCCCGATAAAAAGGGCCAGCCCAATAAGGATCAGGCCATAAACATTTAGGAAATCCATCACTCCTACCAGGGACTCACCACCAGCCAGCCATTGATAGAACCCGGAAAGGAACCTGTGGCATTGGCCAGGTAACTCTGAGACGACCAGTTTTCAATGAATAGCTTGGAGATGCCTTCATAAAGAAAATGCCATCCAATGGCAACCCGAATAATGGTAATCGTAAGCTTTTTGAGTCCGTTCGAAGAGAGATCCATTTCCAGTGAGTTTAGTCCAATAGAGAAATCTACCGCCTAAAATATGGAAAATATGTCAGAATCCTAGAAGGACCTGAGATCTTATACCTTAAGTGGTAAATTGAATATACGTAAGGGGACTTACTTGGCCAGCTTCACCCTTACAGCAGCAGGTCCTTTGAGTCCTTTTTCAACCTCAAAGCTTACCACATTGCCTTCCATGATATCGTCCTGGAATTCATTAATGTGGACAAATACGCTATCCTGGGTTTCAGAATCCCTTATAAATCCGTAACCTTTTGAGTCGTTGAAAAAGGTGAGTTTTCCTCTTCGAATGGGATCTGCTTTCATAGATTCATCCTGCTTGGGAATGCTGATCTCAATGTCTTCAACCTTGGTCTTTCTCTTGTGTGCAGGATCAGGGGGAGTATCGGTAAGTCTTCCATTCTCATCCACATAGGCGATCATGTCGTCAAGTTTGTTTGTCTTCTCTCCGTCTTTCCTGGCCAGTCGTTTTTTCTCTTTGTCCAGTCGTTTTTTCTCTTTCTTCTTTCTTACCTCTTTTTTGTTGAATGATTCCTGCGATCTTCCCATTTATATGATTTGATTTTTGGTGATGTTTCAAAGATAACCCTAATTTTCCTTGGGTGGACTATATTATGTCAAATATTCCGGTTTCTTAGGAGCGTCCCCGCCTGAAATGCCAGTATAATTCTGAATATTCCAAGACTCAGGAAAGAGAAGGCCAGCCAGAAAACCATGGTTAAACCTACCGCCTGGGGATGCCATATCAATGCAATGGCCAGAAGCAGGAGAACAATTCCAAACAGAAGGTTCAAAATCCAGTTTTTCCTTCCCAGTTGTTTCATGGTAATGGCTTTTCTAATAATCAATACACTGAATACGATAAGCCAGAAACTGACAAAAATGGTAATCAATACCAGGATGGCCATGGGATTGATCATCAGAAAAATCCCAATAATGATATCAATGATACCCCCCGAGAAATTCCATCCCCACTCTCCCTGCGCCCTCCTGATCCTGTATGAGAAGAAGGACTCCGCCACACCTCCAAGAACCACAATAAGCCCTATGAGAAAGGCCAAGGTTTCAAAACTCTCCTTGGGCATCCTCAACATCCAAATACCCAGCACAATAAGCAATACGCCCTTTAGCAAGGTCGCCCATAATATTTGATTCTGTCCTTTTGATTTTTCAGCGGTTGTCATATTATTGTTTTTTAGCGTATCCAGTAAATTTAACAAATATTCTATACCCCATCAATTCGAATAGTCTCAAATATAGTTGGATTTCAATATGGAAATTCAAAAAACAATACCTTTATACAAACTAAAATCCTTGAACTGTATGAACTTTAGAAGAAGCTTTTTGCTGATCGGACTGATCGCAATACTTCCTTTCGCCACCCTGAATGCGCAGGATAAGAAGGCCCTGGAACTAACCGATTTAATGAAATTCAAGCAGATACAATCGCCCTCCATCTCAGAAGACGGCAAGTGGGTAACTTTTGCAGCGGTGCCTGACCGGGGTGATCCGGAAGTGGTGGTATATTCAGCCAACGGGAAGGAAAAATATCTGATTCCTCAGGGAAAGAGTCCGGTGATCTCCTCCAATGGGCTTTGGGTGGCTGCGGTTCACGCAGTTCCTGCAGAAAAGCTTCTAAAAGCAAAGCCCGGGAAAGCCGGTGATCTGAAATCAGGAATGGTCCTGTTAAACACGTCAACAGGTGATCAAACCCTCTATGAAAACATCAAATCTTTCACATTCAGCAACGATGGAGCGTGGCTGATCTCCCTGAGCTCGAAGGAAACAGAAGTTTCGAAAAAAGAGAAGGGAGATAAGAAAAACGGAGATGGAGCCAAGCCGGGAACCACTCTGCAACTGCTGTCACTTGAGAAGGATGTTACGGATACACTGGCATTTGTGACCAGCTATGCCCTTGATAGCCTATCCCAACACCTGGCATACGTGGTGGCTGATACCAACCAGGTTGGCAACGGAGTTTTCTCTGTGGATTTAAGCGATCAGGATCTCAGTCCTTCCACACTCTATGCCGATAGCGGAGTCTGGGCAGACTATCTAAGCTGGAACAATCGAAGCGGTCAATTGGCATTTCTTGGCGGGACCAGCGATGAAAAAGGGAAAAAAGCGGATGCAGAGCTCTTCCTCTGGAGTCCTGGCGCAGAGTCCGCCAAGGTAGCATTGAATAACAGTGACCTGGAAGCAGATTGGACTGTATATCATACCAACAAACTTCACTGGACCAAAGATGGAAAAAGATTGTTCCTGGGCATAAAGCCCTCTTCCGAAATTATCCCTGCAGAGGAGGAGAAAGCCGATTCCCTGGTAAATATCTTCAGCGAGGAGGATATACTCTCTAAACGCACGGTGGATGTATGGCACTGGAATGATCCCTACATCAATCCAAACCAGAAGATTAGATGGAAGAGAGAAAAAGACAGAACCTACATGGGGGTATATTACCCGGGAGAAGACAGATTTGTACCCCTCGCTTCTCGGGAGATGCCCGATTTGAGTATCTCAGAAGCAGATAATTACCTGGTGGGATCTTCCAGCATTCCCTATGCAAAAAGGACCACATGGGACGGCAGGTATAGCGATTATTACCTGGTGGACATTAATACCGGCGAAAAAAAGCTGGTCATTAAAGAACAGGAGCATTCGGTCAGGCTTTCACCCGATGGTAAATTCCTGGTCTACTATAAAGACAGCCACTGGTACCTGGTGGAGACCTCCACCCAAAACTCAAGAAATCTTACTGAAGACCTGAAGGTTCCATTTGCTGATGAGGACTGGGACTACCCGGCTGATGTTCCCGGATACAGGGGAGGACAATGGCTCGATGGATCAGAAGCAGTGCTGATTTACGACAAGTATGATATCTGGCAGTTTCCAACTTCCGGTGGAGAGCCTGTTTGCCTCACAGAGGGGCTGGGCCGGGCTGAGAAATATCAGTTCCGCATCCGAATCCTTGATAAAGAAAAGAGCTTCCTTGAATCGGGTGAAAAGGTATTGGTAACGGCCTATCATGACCTTGAAAAACATACGGCACTCTATTCCATGAAGGCAGGTGCTCCGGGAGTTACACCCATCATGGAAGGAGCTCATAAATACAGCCTGATCGCCAAAGCCAGAAATGCGGATCAGATCCTCTTTTCCCGACAATCCTATACAGAATTTCCCGATCTGTGGGTAAGCGATGCAAAGTTTAAAAAGCCTTTGAAGCTTACGGATGTGAACCCCCAGGTATCAGATTTCGCATGGGGAGATGCGGAACTGGTGGAGTGGAACTCCATCGACGGGACCCCCATTCAGGGAATCCTGATTAAGCCAGGCAATTATGAACCCGGGAAAGAAATACCCCGTACTGGTCTACTATTATCGTTTTTTTACCAACCGCCTCTATGACTTTAATACAGTGGCTGTGAATCACAGGCCCTGCTTCCCATACTATGCCAGCAATGGTTACGCCATTTTCCTTCCCGATATCAGGTTCGATGTGGGCAATCCGGGTTATTCAGCCACCAAATGCCTGGTGCCTGGTGTTCAGAAGATCATCGATATGGGAGTGGCCGATCCGGATGCCATCTGTTTGCATGGACACTCATGGAGTGGATATCAAACTGCATTTGCCATTACACAAACCAATCTGTTTACCTGTGCCATTGCCGGGGCTCCTGTCTCCAACATGACCTCGGCTTACAGCGGGATCAGGTGGGGTAGCGGATTGGCCAGACAGTTTCAGTATGAAAAATCACAGAGCCGGATAGGAGGCAATCTGTGGGAAGTAAGGGACAAGTACATTGAAAACTCCCCTGTGTTCTTTGCAGATCGCATTGAAACGCCCCTGTTGATCATGTTTGGAGATGTGGATGATGCAGTACCCTGGTACCAGGGCATTGAACTTTACCTGGCCATGCGAAGGCTTGGCAAGGATTGTGTATTTTTACAATACCGGGACGAGCCCCACCATCCGAAAAAGTACGCCAATAAGCTGGATTATACCATCAGGTTCAAAGAGTACCTGGACCACTACCTGAAGGGTGAACCGGCAGCAGAATGGATCAAAACCGGGGTTCCATACCAGGGGAAATAGCGTGGAAGGAATATTCTGAACCTAAAATTTCAAAGATGATTGTGACCATTGTACATGTAGAAGTCAAACCCGAACATGTGGATGACTTTATCAAAGCCACCACTGAGAACCACCTCTTATCGGTAAAAGAACCCGGGAATCTCCGGTTTGATGTGCTGCAATTGACAGAAAATCCAGTTACAGTTTGCGCTCTATGAGGCCTATGAGAGTGCCGAGGATGCTGCAGCTCACAAGGAGACCGCGCACTATTTGACCTGGAGGGTAAAGGTGGCAGAGTGGATGGCCAAACCCCGTGAGGGGATCAGCTACCAGGGACTTTTACCCTGATGCTGCCTCTGATTTAAACGTACTGGCCCAGGTCCAGCCAGCGCTGCATCTTTTCATCGATGAGCTCGATGAGCTGAGCCACACGGATCGACTTTTGATTCAAGAGATTCATAATCCGAGATCAGGGGTATTCAGCTCTGCTTCCAGGGTCGATTTCTCATCTTCCAGAGCTTCAATCTCGGGTTCCAGTTTATCGTACTCCAGCTTCTCCTTGAAGGTGAGTTTTGTCTTCTTTGCCTTTTCGCCGGAAGGGGTCGATTGAGGCTTAGGTGCCTTCTTTTCGGGTTTCTTCGCCAACTCTTTCTGCCGGCGATAGGCAGAGTAGCTTCCATAGTGGTCCTTGATCAAGCCCTCACCCTCAAACACAAATATATGCTCGGTGAGTTTATCCAGAAAGTAGCGATCGTGCGATACAATAAGCAGACAGCCCTTGAACGAGAGCAAAAAATCCTCCAGCTTATTGAGCGCGAAGAGGTCCAGATCATTGGTGGGTTCGTCAAGGATCAGGAAATTGGGATTCTTAATCAGTACGGTGAGTAAATGCAATCTCCTTAGTTCACCCCCACTCAGCTTGGAGATCATTTTATACTGTGCCTCGGGTGAAAACATAAAGTGTTCCAGGAATTGGGAGGCCGATATGGTGCTTCCATTCTCCAGGGCAACCACCTCTGCAATCTCTTTGACCGCATCAATTACCCTCTGTTCCTCTTTCCACTGAGGTCCCATCTGCCGGTAGTAGCCCATAGACAACAGTCGCCCCCATATCGATCTCTCCGGCATCAGGATTTTCCAGTCCCGTGATTAGATTCAGGAAGGTGGTCTTCCCGGTTCCGTTCCTTCCAATCATCCCCACCCTGTCACCTTTGGCGAATTTGTAGCTAAAATCGCTCAGGATGCTTAGTGAGCCATACTTCTTGCTCAGTCCCTCCAGTTCCAGAATTTTCCCTCCCAGGCGGGGCGATTTTACCTGGAGTCTTAACTCGGCCTCAAGCTTTACCTGATTGGCCTTCTCTTTGATCCCCTGGAATGCATCAATGCGCGACTTTGACTTCCCTGTTCGGGCTTTAGGCATGCGCCTTAGCCACTCCAGCTCCTGCTTCATCAACTGTCCGGCCCGGTGAGCCTCCACCTGCCTGTTATCCTCCCTTTCGGCCCTCTTCTCCAGAAAATACTCATAGTTTCCCTGGTACTGAAAGAGATTACCCATGCTCAGCTCTATAATCCTGTTACAAACCCGGTCCAGAAAATACCTGTCGTGCGTCACCATCAGCAGGGTCAGGTTGGTCTGTGACAGGTACTGCTCCAGCCACTCTATCATATCGATATCCAGGTGGTTGGTGGGTTCATCTAAGATAAGCACCTCGGGTTCATCCAGGAGTACCAGGGCCAGGGCAAGTCTTTTCTTCTCCCCACCCGATAACAGGGAGACTTTTTGTGTGGTATCGGTGATCCGGAACAAATCCAGCAATTGCTTCAACCTCCTTTCATAATCCCAGGCATGCAGGTGGTCCATCTCCGCATTGGCATCCTCAAGCAACTTCTCTGTTTCCACACTATGCTGTTCGGTGTTCTTCCTGAGCACCTCCTCATAGTGTTGAATGACCGTTAGGATCGGAGTGTTGGCCGAGAGGATCAACGCATCAATGCTAAGTGATCCATCCAGTTCGGGCGCCTGCTCCAGGAAAGCCACTCTGATTCCATTTCGAAAGGTGTACTCTCCTGTATCGGAAGACTCCTGTCCGGCCAGAATGCGAAGCAGGGTGGTCTTACCCGTTCCATTCCTGGCTATGATAGCAGTTTTGTCCCCGCGAGCCAGGCCGAAGGTGATCCCTTCAAAAAGGGTCTGATCCCCATAGGATTTAGAAATATTCTCTGCTGAGAGGTAATTCATTTTATCAATTTGAACTGCAAATGTACTTAATTCAGTGAAAGCCGATGTGGGAGATGTTGAGCCGCACCTTCCATTGGCAACGACTTCGCTTACAAGGGGGCTCTTTTTTACTCCATTTCTGCCCTCCGGGTATTACAGGCCCGATAATTATGGTAATTTTGCAGGAACTTATAAGAACCACTATTAAAAAAACCAGGGATGAATAGATATGTAGTTTTTAACATCGTGATAATCGGTGTATTGTTGGCAGGATGCTCGGGAATCAAGGTGACATCTGACCAGGGAAAAACAACCGATTATAGTAAATACAAAACCTATAGTTTTTTAGGCTGGCAAAACGGCAGCGAAAAGCTCTTTAGCCCGGAAGAAAAAGAGTGGATGTATGCTGCATTTGATAAGGAATTTACCAAGCGAGATATGACCTTTGTAAAAGGCGGGGGAGATATGGCCATTTCACTATATCTGGTGCTCAATGATGAATTGAGTGTTTCGGGATACAGCAGTTACTACGGCAGCGGCGCATACGGGAGTTACAGCACCTATGGATATGGATATGGTTACGGAGGTACCTCAAGCGGTTCCTTTGCCAAGAAAAAAACTGAAAAAGGCACTGTCATCATGAATGTTTTTGATGAGAAAAGCGGGGAACAGATATGGCAGGGGATCATGACCTCAGGAATCACAAAAGACCCGGCCAAAAGAAAGGGTTCCATACCGAAAAAAGTCAATGCATTAATGAGTAAGTTCCCTATAAAAGCCACAAAGAAATAGCAAGCCAAACAGATTAATTATGAAGAAATTAGCATTGTATAGCACCCTATTGATCAGTCTGATTCTGTCAGCTTGTTCAGGTATAAAGGTAGTAGCCGACCAGGATGAAAACACCGATTTCAGCAAATACAAAACATACAGTTTTCTGGGCTGGCAAAAAAACAGTGACCAGATTCTGAATAAGTTTGACAAAGAGAGGATGTATAAATCTTTTGATGAGGAGTTCACTAAAAGGGGGTTGAGTTTTGTGGAAAAGGGTGGAGATATGGCGGTCTCACTTTACCTGGTGCTAAGTAAAGAGACCAGTGTGACTGCATATACCGATCATTATGGCGGTATGGGTTATGGCCGGATACAGCCCATATGGCTACGGATGGGGCGGCGGGTACTCAACAACGACCTATTCTGAAAGCGATTATCTGAAGGGTATACTGGTAATGGATGTTTTCGATGAAGAATCCGGGGACCAGGTCTGGCAGGGAATTGTTACTCGTACAGTCAACGAAAACCCTGCCAAGCGAGAAAAGACCATCCCTCAGAATGTGGGTGCTTTAATGTACAAGTTTCCCATTAAACCTAAAAAATAGCGTATAGATTTAAGTTGTGCCTGCAAGAAAAAAGCGTCTCAAGGTCAGAGAGCATCAGCTCTATACCGTAAAACGCTCTGTATGGAAAAAGCTGAAACAGGAAAATGAGATTGACCCGGTATATTCCTTCCGGGCACGAAAAATAGAATGGACAAGTCTGGCGCTCAGCCTGGCCACAGGCCTGCAAAGAATACTCTTCTCAAACCGGATCAAGAAGGTTTCATTCCACAATAATCCTCCTGTTTTTATTCTGGGAATGTGGCGCAGCGGGACTACCTTCCTTCACTACATGATGTCCAAGGATCCGCAATTTGGATACCTGAATAATCACCAGGCTTTCACCTTTAATTTTTCCCTGTTAAGCTTTAACAGGCTCAATCAGATCCTTAATGTATTTGTCCCCAAAAGACGTCCCCAGGATAACGTCCGGCTCACACTTGACGATCCTGCAGAGGAAGAGCAACCCTTCAGTACACTGACCACCCGCAGCAGCATTCACTCTTTCTTCTTTCCAAAAAACCAGGAATACTTCAGAAAGTACCACCTGTTTGAAGGGATCGGGGAGGAAGAAAAGTCCAAATGGAAGGAGGAGTATCTCTTCCTTCTGAAAAACATCAGTGTCTACAGCAAAAAAGAGACGTTGCTCCTTAAAAATCCACACAATACGGGTCGCGTGAAAGAACTGCTGGAACTGTTTCCCGATGCAAAATTCATATTTATTCATCGCGATCCTTATACGGTGTACAGGTCCACCAAGAAGCTTTACATGCAGATGATCGGCAGCCAGTTTTTGCAGTTCCTCAGTCAGAAAGAGATAGGAAAACTGATTCTAGACAACAATGCCAGCATCCTTAAAAAATATTTGTCTGAAAGAGAACTGATCCCCAGTGGCAACCTGGTGGAAATTGGATTCGATCAACTGGAAGCAGCACCTTTGGAGACGGTAGCATCTGTCTATGACCAACTGGGAATAGCTGGATTTGGAGATGCAAAACCCGCTATCTCAGCCTACCTTGATTCTGTAAAAGGTTACAAGAAAAACAAATTTAAACCCATTGGCGACAAGCTTAAGGAGAGGATCGACACAGAGTGGAAAGTCTGGTTTGAAACCTTTGGCTATTGATTAATCTGGCCCAGATGCAGAGTGAATTCGAAGAGCTGGATGTTAAACTTGCCATTATCTCAACGAATGATCTTGACTCGCATAGCCAATGGAAACTACTCATGGAAATTATTCTGAGAGAGAATGGAAGCTCGGAGAAAATTGAATTTCCTCTTATAGAATATGATGGGGCTTGGATTTCAAATAAGTGTGGAATGCTTCATGCCGGGGAAAATCCAACAAGGGATGTCAGGGGTGTTTTCATTATTAATCTCAGTAACGAAATAAAAAGCATCAATTTCTATCCCATCACTATAGGAAGGAATAAGGAAGAGATAAAACGTATCATATTTGCATTTCAAACCTCCGAACAAGATCAGGTCTTGATTCCTGCAAACTGGGAAGTTGGGGATGATGTACTGATGAAATATGTTCCTTATTCGGAATCGGAGCTTGCTGACGTTAAGTCGCCAGCAAGCATTTCAATTGGTATTCTAGAAAGTAATCTCTCCTTCGCCTGAGAGACTCCAGGAATCAAGATACAAATAACCCTGAAGAACAATGGACCCGCTTGCTCCTTCGAATCGCCCTGAGCCACCTAGGACTTTATAGGTAAACTCCATCATCTCATCCACTGGCTGTACCCATATCATTACTGAGTTTAGTTCATCTCCATTGGCAGCAGTAGTGGTACCAAATATGTAATACACCGGACTTCCATCAGAATTTTGCTCCCCTGTGAATAAAATGGTATTGACCACCGAGAAGTTCCCAAGATGAGATGCAATGCCCTGACCAGAAATGTATTTCTGAGGAGCACCAATGAGGCCAGGATCATAATTATGATAAATGCCTGACACCCTTTTAAACTTTATAGTCTTGGTAACAGCGGCACCTTTGAGATGTAATGTAAATTCAGGCAGATCACCGGGATAGGTATAACTCTCAAGAAGTGCAAGTAGCTCTTTATGATCGGTGCTGGTATCCCCCAATAACAAATCTTCAGGATACTCTTTGGAGCAACCGCTTAATACCAGAAGCAGGCCGGCAAAACATGCGTAAATTAACTTGGTTGTTTTCATGATCTCAATTTTTTGTTAGTTAATACTTATCTGTAACTACTGCTCTGGCGTTAAGGTGGCCACAACATCTTCATACCATAATATCTCAAGTGTATTTTCAGTCAGGCTGACTATGTCATTTCGGAAATTGTAGGTGGTATCCGGGAAGTTGAAATGGATCATCTTGGGATTTTCCGGATTATCAAACTCCCATCTTCCGTCCCGGTCTACCCCGGTACTGATGAAATTCAGCGTCCCTTTATTCCCGAAAGTATAGCGTAAGACAGAAAGAATAACCTGTGTCACATCCCCCATGTCTGGAACAAAGGGTTCTCCATTATATAGGGTGCACTTCCATGTGGTTTCCCTGGTTGGTTCGCTGAAAATTCCTCCCGACAGGTATGAGCAATAAACCGAAAAACAATCGAAACACTCAATGCATTTCCCACCACAATCGACGCCAGTTTCATCCTGATTCTGAATTCCATCCAGACAAGATGGCTTGGATAAATCCGTCTCATCACCATCTGAACAAGCAGTAAGAAAACAAAGGGCAATTCCTAGAATAGCGAAGATCAGTTTTTCCATATCATAGATTTTAATTAGTACCCAAATTGAGATAACTAATTTAAATCCCTGATAGAGTCATTGTTTTGCTGGCAGTCTCAAATAGTTTATTGATAGTCTCATCTGAGGATTTCAGTTCGATGCTTTTTCACATCACTGGGCCTGATTCCATGCTCTTCATGAAATCTATGACTGAAATGTGAAAGGTTTTTAAAGCCTACCTCAAAAGCTACCTGGGTCACATTCAGATTTGAATTTAGGAGCATCTGGTGGGCAATATGTAATCGGTAGGATTGCAGATACTCAATTATGCTTCGATTGGTGAGGGCCTTAAACTTTCTGTATAATTGTGCACGGCTCATGGCAAGAACCTCGCATAATTGCTCTGAACCAAAATCTTCATCGCCAATGTGGTTCCTGAATATTTCGTGAAGTTTGTACATGAAATTGTCTTCGTTTTGAAGCGAGATATTCTTTCCGGGTTCAGTAAAAATAAAGGTCGAGTACCTGGCTCTTAGCTTTTTCCTAAGCTCAACTAACATTTTGAGCCGAACAAAGAGTTCCTCTTTATTGAAGGGTTTTTCAAGGTATGCTTCCGCCCCTGTTCCAAGACCCAACAGCTTCGATTCTATATCTGCTTTTGCAGTCAAAAGGATGACCGGAATATGACTGGTCCGAATATCCTTTTTCAGCATACCCAACATATTTATGCCATCCATTTCAGGCATCATCACATCGCTTAAGATAATATCAGGGACAAGAGAAAGGGCTTTCGCAAATCCTTCATTTCCGTTTTTTGCCACTTCCACATGATAGGTCTCTTCAAGGATTGATATGAGGTACTCTGTCACATCCTGATTATCCTCTACGATCAACAAGATGGGCAGACGAGAATCGTTATCAAGAGCCTTGCTCTGTGGCAAGGGATCAGATCCGATTTCATAGATTTTATCTAATACAATCAGCTCCTCAGTAGCAGATTCTTCAAGGGCCTTATGCGATACCGGTAATTCTACTATAAAGGATGTACCCTTATTCACCGTACTTTCTACAATTATTTGGCCATTTAACAGCTGAACCAGTTCCCTGGTAATAGCCAGACCCAATCCCGAACCTTCTCGACTCTCATATTCCTCTTTCTCCACCCGGTAAAAACGATCGAAAATTTTTCCAAGTTTCTCATTCTCTATTCCAGTCCCGGTATCAGTAAATTCCAGAATCAACTTCTTGCCACTGCGATCAACTATAGAAAGATTTACTGAAACCACTCCTTCTGAAGCGGTGTATTTTATGGCATTGGAAATCAGATTTGTTAAAATCTTTTCCAATTTATCCGCATCGTAGTCCATGTGATAAGAATTTATATCTGAACTGAACCTTAAAGAGATCCCTTTTGATTCTGCAAGGCTATCAAAGGATTCGGACAACATCTTTAGATATTTAATTACATCTCCATGAACCATTTTCATTGGCAAAGCTCCGGCCTCAAGTCTGGCGAGATCCAGCATCTGGTTCACCAAATGGAGGAGATTCCTGCTATTCTGCCTGATCTTTTCTAATCCCCTTTTTAACCACTTGTCAGGTTGAGATTCAATTTGATCTGCCATTCCCTCGATCACCGTCAAAGGGGTACGAAATTCATGGGTAATGTTGGTATAAAGCTTTGTTTTTACCTCATCAAGGTGACGCAAGTGATCTGCTTTTCCTTTCTCGATTTGCGCGTACTGTTCTATATATACCAAAACAATTACAAGTGTATAGGCAGAAATGCACAGGGTATTTATCAGTGAAAAAATATGGTTCACATGAAAGGGCATCTCCGGAGGGAACTTGTATTTCATCTGAATTCCGGCCGCTACAAGGGTGCAAACCATATAAAGTGAGAAGTACCAGACAGACCATCTGTTGCTGTAGAACATAGTTGCTGACGTAATGACCATACTTAATCCTGCTAAGATGATTCCTCCGCTCTGGTGAAGCCCCCCCAATTTTACAATGCAATAGAAAGTAATCAGTATGGTAAGGTGTTGGGAAATATGAACGATTGCCTTGTTCTTGTAGGGAAGAATAAACATCAGAATCAGGCTTGGGATATAGATACATAACAGAAGAATCCCAAAAAGCAACAAGGTTTTTACCTGAAAAAGAAGAACAGGAATAAACATGGCTGATACAAAGCAACTAATCCCAAAAGTTGTAAACCAGAGCGTTCTCTTAAACTGAAGGTCTCCCTCATCTATCCCTTTATAGGACAGAAGTTTGTCCAGACCCCTGATAAAACTGAAAGATTGCTCACTTTTCATGGAAATGGCGATAAGCATACAATGACTACACAAATTAGGAAATGTCAGCCTCAAAATCAATTAAACATTCACACCAAAATCATTTCCTATGGTCCTGAATGCCAAGCTTTATCAGGCAGCTTGTTAAATGCCTGTTAAACCCGCTCGTTTTTAGACTCATTCTAAATAATAGACATAACTTACTGTGAATCAAAAAAACAGGATAGATGAAGACCGTAGTTTTAATGTTAGCAGTTGTGCTTTGTTCGCTTTCTTTACATTCACAAAGCAGGATCCCAATGCTTGGAGAACCCGCTCCCGCCTTCCATGCAAACTCTACCAATGGCACATTCGAATTCCCCAAAGATTTTGGAAACAGCTGGAAAATTTTACTGAGTCATCCAAAGGATTTCACTCCGGTGTGTACTTCTGAGATATTAAAACTGGCCCAAATGCAGAATGAATTCGAAGCGCTGGATGTTAAACTTGCAATCATCTCCACTGACGAACTTGATTCCCATTTCCAGTGGAAGCAACTGATGGAAGATATACTCATTGAGAGCGGGCATCCAAGCAAAATTGAATTTCCACTCATTGAAGACAACAATGCCCATATTTCAAATAAATATGGAATGCTTCATGCCTGGGAGAATACTACCAGGGATGTAAGGGGAGTATTTATTATCAGTCCCCAGAATGAAATTAAAAGTATCAATTTCTATCCCATGAATATCGGAAGGAATATGGAAGAGATAAAACGCATTATAGTTGCATTTCAAACTTCTGAACGAGACCAGGTTTTAATTCCAGCAAACTGGGAAGAAGGGGATGATGTACTGATGAAATATGTCCCCTACTCTGATCAGGAACTGGCAGCAAATCCTGACCTGGCGGACCAATACTACAAAGTAGGGATTAATATGTGGTATAAAAAGAAGGATGTGAAATAATCTGGCCCAAAAACTGAGGATTAGGAGTCGAAAAGGCCAGTAACCTGTTCCAGTTCATCTGGAATGGGAATTTGCTGGGGGCACTTCTCCAGGCAAACGCCACATTGCACACAGTTGGAAGCCCGTTCTGCCTCTCCAAGAAGTCCTTTGTAACGAGCCTTAGCAGCAGGATCACTTAACATATGGTGGTCGTTATAGAGCGCGAAATTCCGGGGAATATTGACTCCTTCAGGGCAGGGCAAACAATACCCACAATTTGTACAGGGAACTTTTTGCAAGTCCTTGATGATCCGGGTAGCCTCTTCAACGGCCTCCTGGTCCGAGGATGTCCACGGATTCTCCCAATACTTATCTGCCAGTTCCAGATTATGCCTTAACCTGCTCCATGGTCGACATTCCGCTCAGTACCACACTAAGCTGAGGCTGATTCCACAGCCAGCCCAGCGCCCATCCCGCTTCACTCCGCTCCGGGGCAACACGGTGAAGCACCTCCTTCGCCTCTTCAGGAAGTCCGTTTACCAGCGCACCTCCCCTGAGGGGCTCCATGGCTACGACTCCCAATCCTTTCATACGAGCATAGTTAAGCCCCTCTCTCCCGGCTTGAAAATGCTCATCAAAGTAGTTGTACATGATCTGACAAAATGACCAGTCATAGGCATCCACGATCTCCTTAAACAGCTCCACCTCATCGTGGTATGAAAATCCTGCAAACCGGATCTTTCCCTCTTCAATGGCCTTTTGTAAAAATTCCAGTACACCCAGTTGAAGCATTTTATCCCAGGTCTTACTGTTCAGGGAATGCAGCAAGTAAAAATCGATATACCCGGTATCGAGGCGTTCAAGTTGCTCATTCAGGAATTTGTCCATATCCGCCCTGGTCTCTACCAACCAGCATGGTAGTTTGGTGGCCAGGTAGATTTGCTCTCTGTACCCGTCTTTTAAAGCTTTTGCCAGAAAGGTTTCACTGGTACCTGCCTGTGAGAAATCTGCCGCATGGTAAGGGTAGGCTGTATCGAAGTAGTTCACTCCCTCCTCAATGGCATGGTGGACCATGGCCATCGCTTGTTCTTCATCAATTTGGGTCTTATCGTTGTCCAAGAATGGGGAATCGCATACATCCAAATCCCAGTTCAGATACCTTTATCCCCGTTTTTCCAAAAGTTCTGTATTGCATAGAACGAAATTAATAATTTATTCTACGCTTTCGAATGGATAGATGACTTTCCAGTCTTCTTTCATATCGATCACAGTCCAACCTTTCTCCCTGGCCTCATCAAGCCCCTTGTCCAACCTGCCGATATGGGATTCTCTGTCATACGCCCACTCGCGTTCCCCATCGGTGTGATGGAGGTAGAGCATAAATCTTGAACCCTCACCAGAGGCAGTCCACTGCAACATGGGTAAATCTCCATCGGAATTTCCAGAAGCAAATACCGGCTTGCGTCCGATAAAACGATGAATGCCCACCGGCTTACCCTCTTTGTCATCAATGAAATCCATTTCGGGCAGACGCATAATGACTGGTTCTCCATCCCGAATGGTAAATTCAGTTTTTATGCTGCTTCCCACCACCTGATCGCGGGGAATACCATAAACCTCTTCCACCCAGGGTCGCATGAATTCTATCCCTCCGCCCGATACAATAAATGTTTTAAAATCCTTACTTCGCAGATAGTCAAGCAATTCTAACATAGGCTGATAGACCAGCTGGGTATAGGGTCTGTCGAAACGGGGATGTTTTGCAGTAGACAACCATTCCTTAACAATGGTCTCAAACTCATCCGTAGTGATATTTCCATGGGTGGCCATCACGATTTCAATTAATCCATGCTCCCCAAAGCCTGCCAGGGTTTTAAGGTCATCTTCCAGAACCGCTTTAAAAGGTTGCTGAGTCTTCCATTCGGGATGCTCATCAGCCAATTGCTTCACCCGGTCTATGGCAAAAAAGAGTTGAAAGTAGGCCGGTTGTTCCGACCAGAGGTTACCGTCATTGTCAAAGGCGGCTATCCGGTCGGCCACTTCAATGAAATTCTCACTTGCTGGATCAGTCACCTCGTTTACAAAATCTATGATCGAGCTTTTGGTCTCCCCTTCGTTCCATGAGGGCAAAGGATCCATGACCTTTGTTTCTTCCTGCTGGATAGGAGCACAGGAGATTATAAATGCAGCGGCAACAAAAGTTACCAGTTTTAGGAATTTCATAATTAGATAATTGATTTATATTATATACCCATAACAAACTGGTTATTGATTGGTTCAGAATTACAAATGGAAGAGAATTAAGAACCTTTTTAACTATCTATGTAAAGGCAATTCATTATGAACGAATCTGCGTAAAAATGCTGTTCTATGACAGGTGATTTGAATAAGAAATATGGTGATTGGTGCCTGGTTGCAGGTGCTGCCGAAGGACTTGGAGAAGCCTATTCCACTGCACTTGCTGAGCAGGGGATGAATTTAATCATGGTGGATCTGCAGAAGAACAGCTTAGATTCCCTGGCCCGCAAATTAGAAGCTTCTTTCGGGGTCCGGACAATTACATTGATTATTGACCTTGTCTCTGTGGATTCGGTGAAAATCATGATGGAGGCCATCAGTAAGACCCATTGCCGCCTGATGATCTATAATGCTGCTTTCAGCAGGGTACAGAAATTTTTGAAAAATGATACCGATATGCTGGATCAATATATAGAGGTAAATACCAGGATCCCTATCCAACTGATCCATGGTTTTTGTCAATTTCACGCAGAAAATCCCCAACTCAAAAAAGGAATCCTACTGATGTCGTCACTGGCTGGTTCCTGGGGAACTAAATTGTTGGCACCCTATGGAGCAAGCAAAGCCTTTAATCAAATTCTGGCCGAGTCGCTGCATTATGAACTGAAGGGAAAGGGATTCGATGTATTGGCTTGTATTGCCGGAGCCACATCCACACCGGCATATCTTGCCTCTCTCCCCCCCGGAAAGGCAAAAAAACGTGCCACAATGACGCCTGAAGCTGTCGTGGAATCTGCACTGAAATCCCTGGGCAATAGACCTTTTGTTATCCCCGGGTTTAGAAATAAGCTCACCTATTTTATGCTGACAAGAATTCTGCCCAGAAGAACTTCACTTCGTATCATGAACCATGCGGTTGGAAGCATGTACCGCGAAAACTAAAGATTATTCAGTGGCCTTGTTTGGAGCCAGGAAAAATGATTGTTCGGAAGATTGATTGTACAATAGATTTATCTAAAATCCCGAATAGAAGGCTATTGTTTCACCTATGCTTCACCCTGCTAAAACAAGAAAGGAGCCAGACATAGCCTAACTCCTTCATTTTCAGTGTCGGGAACTTCTGAACGAAGTTCGAACCTACTTCGAGAAAGAAAATGGGTGCCCATGCTTACAGGATGCGCATTCAAACTGCACTATTGTTTTCTCAGGGGCAATAGCCTGGAATGAATCTGTATGGTGTGTTCATTCACCTGGGAGGTACCTGACAGGCAGGTCAACGGCCGTATCTTTCCAGACTTGATAAAACTCAACAACCGCTTTTCTGAACCTGTCATAGTCTACCCTGGTCTCAAAAACCTGGGTATCATTCCAAAGCAAATCCCTGTCGTGCCCCAGTACGCGGGCCTCGGGCCAGAAAAACACTTGCCCCCAGATCAAGCGGTTATTGGTATTGATCCCGGGATTCTCCTCAGTCCCGTCTCCATCAATAGCCTCAAACTGCTCTTTGCTAAGTACATTCTCGGTGGCAGCCCCCAGGTTTGATTTAATCCATTCAGAACGTTCTGCCATGGATACATATCCTACTTGGTTGTTCTCGCGTTGATGCGCCCAAGCCAAACATACCTGGGGAGGTGTTAGGCCTGTTTCTTTTGCTACGCTTAAAATAACAGGGTGCTGCATATCTGACTGGTGTTCGGCAAAGCGGTCTCGCCCGGGACGCCGGGGAGATCCCAGGGACATGTAACCTGACGGAACTACCTTGTTGTCAATCAAATACTTCACCAGCTCTTTTTGTTGAAACAAGGGGTGCAGCTCCATCTGGTTATACACGGGACGGTTAAAGTCATCTGTATCTCTGAGCAAAAGCTCCATGGTCTTCTGTGTCTGGTTGGAGGTGCCGATATTTTTTGCTTTACCGCTTTTTTTCAGCTCAGTCATCTCCTCCCAAACCTGCATAAACTCCTCGTGTATATAAGGCACTGCGTGTTCATTGCTTGCATCACCGGATGCCCCGGGCACGTGAAAGTTGGGCCACGGCCAGTGTACCACATACATATCCACATAATCCAATCCCAGCAATTGCAAGGAAAGTTCACATGCCGGAATAACCTGACCTTTAATCATGTTTTTATTCCAGAGTTTGGTCGTAACAAACAACTCTTCCCTGCTTACCAGTCCTTCAAGAATGGCACGTTTGATTGCCTTTCCAGCAACTTCCTCGTTTTGGTAGGCCGTAGCACAATCTATGTGACGATAGCCGAGACGAATGGCCTCTACGATCACATCTTCCATCATCTCTATGAGGTCGGGATTATCTGAGTGAAAGGTTCCCATTGCAGCCTGGGGCATCTTTGTTCCGTCAGGGAGAATGAGTTGTGTCACATGATTTGGATCAATCGGTTCCAGTTGCTTATTCAATGCGTTCATTTTTGTATTGTTTTTTGTGTTCGTATTAACTATACTCGGGCATTGCCCCGTCCCGGGTGCAAACAAATGCTGATATTTCAACCGCCTTTTGATGTAAAACTTGCAAAGGTTGTCCTTTTGCGAAGCCTGTACTCATTGCGGCAGTAAAGGAATCTCCTGCCCCTACGGTGTCTTTAACATCAACTTCAGGTGTACTTACATAACTCCGGTCGGCAGGTGTCACTAACAAACTACCTTCGCTTCCTTTGGTGAGTGCGACCAGTTTTAATCGGTATATGTTTATTAATTCGCGAATCTGAACTTCCTCAATTTCTGAAACCAATCCCAGCAGATCCTTCACAACGGGCAATTCTTCTTCGTTTAATTTTAACACATTGCAATATTGTAAGGACTTATGTATGATTTCCGCGTTGTAATACTGCTGCCGAAGATTGATATCATATACCACCAGGGTTTCAGGCTTACAAGCTGCCAACAATTTCTCAAGGGTATTCCGGGATATCGCACTTCGCTGTGACAGAGTTCCAAAGCATAGGATATCAGCCTCTACGACTGCCTTTCCCGTTGCCTCGTTCAGGGATAAAAAGTCCCAGGCTACATTCTCATGAATGGTATAATCGGGAATACCTTCAGCATTGAGAAGAACGTCCACCGTGCTTGTGGGTTTATCGTTGATCTGAATAAGATCTGCAGAAATTTGTTTGGTTTTTAAGATCTCCAATATCTCCCTCCCATGATCGTCATCGCCTACTGCACTTAAGACCAGGCCACTGGCTCCCTGCTTCTGAGCATGATACACAAAATTACACGGTGCTCCACCCAGTTTCTTACCCTCAGGCAATACATCCCAGAGCAGCTCTCCAATGCCAACTACTTTCAGGATCTCTTTCATACTGAAAGCTTAAAGATCAATCATTACCTTCATGGTTTTATCACCTTGCTTTTCAATGTATTTGTACGCCTCCAAATACTTCTTAAAAGGAAAGTGATTGGAGATCAGGGGCTCCAGACGAATCTTTCCACTGCCGATCATTTCAACAGCAGCTTCATAATCTTCCTGCTTGTACATCATTGAGCCAAACACATTGAGTTCATGTTCGCCTAGAAAAAACATGTTGACGGTAGGGTTCTTCGCATAGACTCCCAGAATTACAATATCACCCCCTTTCTCAACATTTGCCATTAAGGCATCCAGTGAGGCCTGAACACCGGCAGCTTCCATGCCCACTTGAAATCCTTCTTCTCCGAAACAGTTCTTCACTCCTTCTTCAAAAGCCGTTTCTGATACGTTCAGCGTATTTTCAATTCCACATTCCCTGGCTTTCTCCAAGCGGAAAGCACTTATATCAGTGATCAGTACCTTTTTTGCCCCTCGGGCTATCGCAAACTGGGCCACCAGATTTCCTATTGTCCCAGCTCCGGATACAACCACGTTCTTACCCTCTATCCCACTTGTTCGACTGGTGGAATGCGCTCCAACTGCTGCGGGTTCTATCATTGCACCCTGTTCAAAAGAAAACGAATCCGGAAGAAGGACTAAGCGGTCCTCAGTCACCACAAAATAATCCTGAGCAACTCCCGGAGCTTGAAATCCCTGCACTTTCAGTTTCTGACAGGCATTGTACTGGCCTCGTTTGCAAGGGCCGCATTGTCCGCATACCAGCTGAGGTCTGGCCGTTGCCTTCATACCCGGTTTAGCCTTGACGACACCCTTTCCAACTTCTTTGATCACAGCAGAATACTCATGTCCCTGTACCACCGGGTAAGGTGTTGCCGGGTGCTCTCCATGAAACACATGTATATCACTCCCGCAAATGCCAATTCTCTGAATCTTAAGCAATACTTCTTTGGCTCCAAGCGCTTCTGGTTTGGGGATCTCATGTATCTTTATTTCCCCCGGGGATACCATTACAGCCTGTCTCATATTTATCTCTCCTTTTTTTAGAAAACAATGTATAAAACAATCAATGTCAGCACCAGCACACCGGCCCAGAGCCGCACATCCCTGGTTCCTTTGAATTCACCTTTGGTGATCACCGATATGGGATTTTCCCAGGTATAGTTCTCAATCACATCGGCGGGAGGTCTGGGGGTGGAATAACTAACCACAAAATAAATGATCGTACAGATCACGAACAGCCACCAGGCCTGCATCATGAAGGGGATGTGCAATCCCCTGGTAATGTACATATGACCACTGATAGGCTCAAAATCAAGGCAGAAGGCAGTGATCCCCAGAACGAGACCTGATATTAGGGTGACAATAGCAGCCTTGTTAGTTCCTCTCTTGGAGAATACTCCGAATAAAAATACCGTGGCCACAGGTGGCGCTATGGCTGCTGCTATCTTGTTTATGGCCTCAAAAATGCTGGAAAACTTATCTCCCTGGGTGGACCAGAGCATGGCCAGAAGCATCACCACTACTGCAGCGATCCTTCCGAACTTTATCTGCTGTGCATCGTTGGTGGATGGTTTGATCCTTTTAACAATATCAACGGCCACAAGGGTGGCGGAACTGTTCAGCGCTGCAGCGATGGTACTCATCAGGGCTGCCAGAAGTGTCGCTGCCATGATCCCTTTGAGCCCGGTGGGTAAAAGCTGATCGATCATTACAGGTAAGGCCTGGTTGGCATTGGTACCGATAATATCTTTGAACAGAACATAGGCTATGACACCGGGAAAGACCAGAATGAAAACCGGCAGGATTTTCAGGAATCCGGCAAAGATGGGTCCCATCTGGGCTGCCTGTTTGGACTTGGCTCCAAGGACGCGCTGTACGATGGTCTGGTCGGAACACCAGTACCATAATCCCAGTATGGGATAACCCAGTAAACAGGCATACCAGGTAAGCCCCGACTCAAATCCTCCCTCTCCCAGCAATCCCAGGCTTTCCTTCGTATGAAGCATGTTTAGCTGCCCCGGTTTCAGCTGGGCCTTCAGTTCTGCCAGGGTGGTCACACCATGATCGGGCAGCGCAGCAAGGGCAAAACCTGTGAGAACTATCGCCCCAAGTATCAGGATCACTGTCTGTACACTTTCGGTTACAACCACCGCTTTCAGGCCTCCCAGGACGGTATAAACAGCCGTGATCACAGAGATCACCAGTATAGAGGTAAACACATTGATCCCGAAAAAGGCCTTGAATACCACTGCCCCTGCGTAGAGGCTCATCCCGATATGCACAAACAAAGCGCCGATTATTGCTATAATGGCAAGGATGGTCCTGGCAGTGGATCCGTATCTCCTTTCCAGGAACTCGGGTAGGGTCGAAATCTTGCTTTTGAAATAGAAGGGGGCGAATACTAGGCCCAGCAATATTAGAGTGATGGATGCAAGCCATTCAAAGTTACCCCAGACCAGTCCCTCGTTATAACCCGAAGCGGCCAGACCCACCAGGTGAATGGTTGAGATATTGGAGGCAAAAAGTGCCGCTCCAACCATCATCCAGCCCAGTCCCCTTCCTGCCAGGAAATAACCCTCACTGGTCATTTTTCTTAGTTTAACCGATAAAATCCCAACCAGCAGGATGCCCACCAGGTAGATGACTATGATTGTCAGATCGATCGTATTAATGTTCAAATCCATGCTAGTGGTGTTTACTTTGTTTCTTTTTCCATATACCAGCGATGCCCGGCTCCCGATACCAGTATCACGTTGCCATAGGCTGTGAAATCCCCGGTCCTGATCACCGCTTTTACATCTACGCTTAACTTTTTCAATTCTTCATGCGGAATGCATTCAGCCGGGATCCCGGATCCAAAGACAGCGGATACCTTTTTAAAATGGCCTGGATTAACTTCCCGTGTTTCAACGGACATGTAAATTTTCTCCACGGAGAAGTACTTTTCCAATTCCTTCAGTACCTCCAGGACCATGGGTACGTTCTCGGACAAAGAAAGGTCAACAACCTCCACTTCAGGAGGAATGGCAAATCCAGCATCGGTGACCATCAACAGGTCCCCATGCCCCTGTTCGGAAATTACTGCAGCGATATCCCGGTTGATAATACCTATCTCTTTCATTTCTTTCGTTTTACTTGTTGTAATATACCTGTTCCATTTCAGCCCATCCGTCATTGCCCTCGAGGGGGATCTGAATGGGATCACAGATCTCCAGCCATTCAATATTCCTGGGGTGTTTAGACAGCTTTTCCATATCCGCATCAAAATCATCCCCGGTATACTCGTAGTAACCAAATTCATACCAGTTCCCGTCGTCAAGCTGATGCAGAAAGATCGAAAAATTACGCAGGTTGGCCTCCGTGAGCAGATCCCTGACTCCTGGATTGGAATCGGCATGTAGTGCTTTGTACTTTTCAATGAATTCGGGCTTGATCTTAATCACCATCCCCACTCTTTTTACATCCTTCGTCCGGGGCTCCACCACTTTATTTCTGCATGAGGTGGCGCTCAAAATAGTCAGAGCGCCAAGGATAAGGATTGCTGATCTAGTCTTTTTCATAGGCCTATTTATAATTACTTTCAGCAAGAACAAAAGATTAGCTGCATTTGACATATCAGGTGCTGCCGTATTTTTACTTAATACGCTATAACTGAATAACATTTTCGGCATTATTGCATTGTTTATCAGTGTTTTATTAAAAGTACCTTCCGCATTTTAGATATTCCCTAATAAAATTGGCAATCTTAGATAGATTTCTTTATATTGCACGAAAATAATCTTTTTTTCTTAAAATTAGAAAGTAAACCAGAAAATAATGAAAATGCGTATTACGAATCATCGCATACTCGCTCTGATCATCGGCTTTAGCATGCTGGGGGCTTCGGCATGCTCAGTCACGGGAGAAGAAAAACTGCTGCTCGATAAGCCCGAACACGGTCTTGTATCAAAACAACAAGCAACGAAATGGGAAGAATCCCTTGTAAGTGGGAACGGAACACTGGGAGCCCTTGTGCCCGGTAATCCTTTGAAGGAAAGGATTATTCTAAGTCATGAAAAGTTATTTATGCCGGAATATCCGCCCACGGAGGCACCCGATCTTGCCAGCCATATGGACAGGATCAGAGAATGGGTTCTTGATGGCAAAGGAGAGGAAGCTGCAAAGTTCGCGGTTGAGATGGGCAAAGAGGTCGGGATAGAGGATCTGATTTGGACTGATCCATTGATACCAGCTTGTCAACTTGAGATCGAGTCAATTGAACCAGAGGAGATAATCGATTATGCCCGGGCGGTAGACTTTGAATCTGGTGAGGCAATTACTGCGTGGGAAACTTCCGCCGGGATTTTTGAACGACGAGTCTTTGCTTCCAGGCCGGACCAGATCATTGCTTTCAAGATGTCGGCTCCGAAATCAGACCTGAATATCAGGATGAGATTGGCAACCCTTCCGCAAAGTGATGAAGAGATGGAACATGAAGGAGATGATTTCATGGAGGAGGAGCTTATTGAGGATGTAGAAATGGAAGTGAATGAGGTGGGCTGGCTTAGCTATACCACGGAATTCAAGAAAAAGTGGGACGGATCGCTCAAAGGTTATGTGGTAGAAAGCCGTGTAATTCCAGAAGGTGGTACCATGCAGGCTGAAGATGGATGGCTTTATGTTCGAAAGGCTGACGAACTATTAGTTCTTTCGAGGATCCTGCTTTCCTACGATATGCCTCTTCCCGAAAGCACCGGACTCTCAGGGTTTGAAATAACTGATTATGAAAAGTTGCTATCAACTCACTCAGCTGTCCATGGCGAGATGTTCAGGCGGTTCAGCCTGGAAGTCGGGGGCGGCCAAGCCTTCCTGCTTGCAGAAGATCTTAAGGCCTCCTCTACATTCGGCAATCTGAATCTCTCATACCTGAATCAATTATGTGAAGCAGCCAGGTACTTGTTGATAAGCAGCACTGGAGAGATCCCTCCTACTCTCCAGGGGATCTGGGGAGGGACCTGGCGTCCAGCCTGGTCAGGCGATTTCACCCTTAACGGCAACGTACCCTCAGCCATCGCAAGTGGACTAAATACAAATTTCAGAGAGGTAACGGAAGCATACATGGATTATATGTACTCTATGTACGACGATTTTAGAGACAATGCCCGAGATCTCTATGATGCTCCGGGGATTTTCGTGCCTTCCCGGACCAGTTCAGACGGGAAGACCTATCATTATGCAGAACCCTATCCGCATCTTTTCTGGTATGCCGGAGGGGCATGGACCTCCCAGTTCTTTTTTGACTACTGGCAATATACTGGTGACGACACTTTTCTTGTCGAAAAAGCCATTCCTTTCATGCTGGATGCCGCTGCCTTTTACCAGCACATCCTTGTGAAAACCAAGAATGGGGTATACAATTTTATACCCTCCTATTCTCCCGAGATAGGTCCTCTGGACCATCATCCCGTGGTGATCAATGCAACCATGGATGTGGCGGCCCTGAAACAGTTGATCAGGAACCTCCTATATCTTAACTCTTCAGGATATCTCACTGAGTTTGATGCAGAGGGATGGACATCTATCTTGAATGGACTTCCCGAATATAGCATTGATGAGGAAGGAGATTTGAATGAATGGATCTGGCCTGGTCTGAAAAACGACAACAGTCACCGGCACGCCTCTCACCTTTATCCCTTATTCTATGAAGTGGATCCTGAATTCCTTAACAGACCCGAACTGATCGATGCGGCAAAGACTGCGATTGAAAAGCGCCTGGAGTACAGAAGGGAAAAAAAGGAGCTGAGATGGCCTTCGGACTTGTTCAAAAGGGATTGGCTGCAGCCCATATTGGCGATAAGGAGCATGCATTAGAATGCGTTGACTGGCTGTGCAATTCATACTGGTCACCGGTGCAGACAGCTTATCATGATCCCGGTGAAATCTTCAATGTAGACATTGCGGGAGGATTACCAGCAGTGGTTAGCGAGATGATCATACAATCCTCAGCAGAAAAGCTGATCCTGCTTCCAGCGCTGCCAGAAGAATGGTCCGAAGGAAGTATCAAAGGAGTGGGAACCCGCAGCGGAGTAACGGCAGATCTTGACTGGAATCATGGAGTTCCGAAGAGTCTTCAGTTGAAAGCTCACAGAACGGGTAAGCTCACGGTCGTCTTCAAGGATCAGACCTGGGAGATAGAAACAAAGGCCGGAGAAATTATTAAATGGACACCAGACGTATAAAGAAAGCAATTCAATATATTTACGCGCAAAATTATATCATTCTGTAACATGCATGATTCTCTTTCATATGATTTGCATGCCTGTTTTAGCCGGGTTAGTAAGATGAGAGTTCTCCTCATAGGGATATGTCTCACTTTACATCTCCTCGGCGATGCCCAGCAGCCTGTCCTTAAATATAGGAATATCAGCACTGAGCAAGGACTATCGGAGAATACAGTTCTTGACATTTTACAGGATCCTCATGGGTTCATGTGGTTTGCCACTGAAAACGGGTTGACAAAATTCGATGGCATGAATTATACCATATTCCGGAATGATGAACTGGATTCCACCTCACTTGCAAATGATGAAATACAGAGTCTCTGCATCAGGGGTGATGAATTATTCATTGCAAGCGTATATCCCACAATTGTAAGTGCTTTTAATCTGAAAACTGAGAAATTCCGGGTTATACTCAGGTACGATCAGATAGACGATCTGGAGAAGGCCTACTTTCTCAGTAATGACAACTTCACCCTTTTGATGACACACAGGGAGAAGTATATCTACAATGATCAGAATAACAAGTTTGAAGTATACGAAGCGCTGAATACTGTATTCGATGGAATTGGATTCTCAAGTAATCCTAAATGCGAAAATCCTTCTAATCTACCTCTTCAGGCAGAGCATTATTTCCTTGATCAAAATGACAAATTGGTAGGTTTTATGCCTGAAATTGGCCTCATCGAAATTATGCTACCGGAGCTTACTCATAAAAGCTTGTTTAGTTGCAGGGAATTCCATGAATTGTACCGCTTTGAAATTCAGGAAGAGCTTCCTGAAGCATTTGTATACAGAGATTCTGAGAAAAGGATCTGGTTCAACCTCAATCATAATCAGCTGGGTTTCTTTCATCATATATCCGGGACCTTCCATCCCAGGTTTCAGGATGTAAACATAAAAGATATATTCGAAGATGAGGATAACAACCTGTGGTTTGCCTCCGAATCGGGGGTTCTGTTTTATGATGCGGAGCATGATCTGTTGAATCATTATACCCATAATCCCACCGAGAAACACAGCTTATCCAATGACTATATCTCCAGCATCTTTATGAACGACCATGAGATTCTCTGGGTGGGTCATGACGGCGGAGGAGTCGATTATGCCAGGTATGTATAACATCAAGAATTTCCAGCATATGGATACTCACACTGAGAATTCTTTGATTAGCGAAAGGATTACCGGAATCAGTGAATCCTTAAGAAATGAAGTATGGATCAGTACAGATCGGGGGGTTAATAAATGGGACCTTAGCCGCGAAGAAATCACTTCCTATCTGGAGGATGTATTCATTAACAGTATATTCTGTGATTCAAGAGGGAATGTCTGGTGTGAAAATAAGGAGAGTGAAATATTGTTTAAAAGCGCTAGCTCCAGCAGATTCGAAGTCATCGATTTCAAGGAGCATGCTCGGGATAACAGTGACCCTTTCGATACGCCCTTACTCTTCTTCGAGGATAGCAAAAAACGTTTATGGCTGATCGGTCAAGGATTATTTCAGGTCGACTACCAGGCAATGGAATTGATAAGAAATGAAGCTTGTTCCCAGATTCAGTATGCCTCTTCGATCAGAGAAGATAACAAAGGGAACTTCTGGATTACGGGTAACACCGGAAAGCTTTTTGTGCTCCACCCAGATTTGAAGATATGCCATGATTACGGTTATGATAGTAATAACCCTTATAGCCTGAATAGCAATATTTTATGGGATGTGCACATCGACAAACAGGAAAACCTGTGGATCGCTACAAACAAGGGAGTCAATAAAACAACTATCAGCAGCTACACGAATGGAGATGAACTGCGTTTTGATTCTTATACACTGAAAGACGGTCTGAATGATGAAATTGTATTCAGGATACTCGAAGATGAACAGGAAAACTTATGGTTTGCCACTAACAATGGCTTATCAAAGCTGAACAATTATCCAGATTCCATCTATGCGGGAAATATACCTAACAGTAAGTTCACAAACTTTTTTACCCTGGATGGAATTGCCTCCAATTCCATTGGCTGTTATACCAACAACCATATATCCTACCTGTGTGCGGCAAAACTTTCCAGCGGAGAGATCCTGCTGGGAAGCAGCAATGGGATTACAAGTTTTACACCGGAAGGTTTTCCAGGGAACATGCACCGTCCACCCGTTTTGTTTACTGATCTTAAGATCTTCAACCGGTCGGTACCCATCGGGAAATATGGGGATAGAAGCATCTTATCACAGTCTATATCAGCAACTGAAAACATAGAATTGTCTTATAAGGACAAGGTGTTTTCATTGGATTTCATTGCACTTGATTACACAGATTCAAGAAAGAATCAGTATGAATACATGCTGGAAGGATTTGACGACGCCTGGATATATTTAGAAAATCAAAGAGTCGTTACCTTTACAAATATCCCTGGAGGAGATTATGTCCTCAAGATTAAGGCTACCAACAATGAAGGATACGGGAATGACCAGGAAGCCTCAATTGACATCAGGATCAAGCCTCCATTCTGGCAGACATGGTGGTTCAGGATTTTGGGATCGGCTTTTATTATCGGCTCATTCATTGCTTTCTATTTTGTACGTATTTACCAGATACAGCATCAGAAACTGAGGCTTGAATCGCAGGTAAACCAAAGGACCCGGGAAATCGCATTGAAGAATGAGCAGCTTGAGGAAAATAAAAGAGTATTGGAGGACCAGTCTGAAGAATTGCAGGTGATCAATGCACGGCTGGTGAAACAAAAATCCGAACTGGAGGATCTGAATAAGAAGGTCAGAATGGCCAACCAGGCCAAGCTCAAATTCTTCACGAATATCTCTCATGAACTTCGAACGCCTCTAACCCTGATACTGGGTCCCATTGATAGCATCCTTTCCAATGCTAAACTGTCCAATTACGTCAAGGATCAACTGGGTATGATGGAACGGAATACCAAAAGGTTACTAAAGCTGATCAACCAGCTGCTTGACTTCCGGAAATTGGAAACAGAGCATATGAAATTAACTGTTGTTGAAGGAAATATTATCCTGTTCCTGAAGGAGATATTTATGCTCTTTTCCAATCTTGCCAAGCAGAAACAAATTGATTATGAATTCAACAGTCAGGTAGATGAATTAGTTATATGGTATGATACAGATAAAATCGAAAAAATCGTTTCGAATCTGTTGTCAAACGCGTTTAAATACACACCAGAGGGTGGGAAAATAGGGATTACGCTGAGTCTGAAAAATGATCCTTTCGATCAGCAGTCAAGGCTTCATATCCTGGTATCAGATACAGGTATCGGCATCGAGAAGAAGAAAGTCAAACACATTTTCGAGCGGTACTACAGTGCCTTTGAAATCAGCAATCTGGAAGTGACCAGTGCCGGAATAGGCCTGGCCGTGACCAAGGAACTTGTTGAACTGCATAAAGGAAGAATTTCAGTGAACAGCAAAGTGGCTTCGGAAGAAGATTCCGAGAGCGGAACACAATTCAACATTAGCCTGCCCGTAGGAAAGGAATATTTTTCAGAGAACGAACGGCTTACCCGGGATACCATTCCGGACAAACCTGTTTCCCAGCATAAAAATATCCTCTTGGATATCACCAACCCGGACATACAGTTTAAGGATCCGGATCCAGAGTCGGCAGACAATAAATATCGACCCGAGGTCCTGATTGTGGAGGATAACGCGGATATGAGAGATTTCATAAGAGGTGTCTTAATTCGTAACTACAGGATTCACACTGCTGAAAACGGGAAGGTAGCACTGGAGTTACTTCAGAGTAATAATATATCGCTAATCATCAGCGATGTGATGATGCCTGAAATGGATGGAATTGAATTCTGCAGGCATGTGAAAGAAAACCTGAACTCATCACATATCCCTGTAATACTTCTAACCGCGAAGATAGACATCGAATCCCAGATCTACGGATTAAAGACAGGTGCTGACGATTATATCACGAAACCTTTCAATTCACAGATCCTGACCGAGAAAATCGGCAATTTGATCCTGCTTAGAGAAAGATTATGGGAGAGATTCAATAATCAGCTGGTGTTTAATCCCAGAGAAATAACCTCCAATTCTCTAGATATAAAGCTTTTGAATAAAGTAAAGGAGGTGGCTGAAAGACACCTTTCAAATCCCGATCTGAATGTTTCGCTTTTTGCTCAAGAGGTTGGGATGAGTAAGAGCATTCTTTATGAAAAGCTGAAAAGCCTGACCGGAAAAACCATCAACGATTTCATTTCATCCATACGGCTAAAAAAAGCTGCTGAGCTTATTTTGGCAAGTGAATTGAACCTTTCAGAAATAAGCATGGAAGTCGGTTACCTGGACCCTAACTATTTCAGTAAGTCATTTAAGAAGCATTTTGGGGTGGTTCCTTCCAAATTCACTAGTGAATCCGCATCTATAAATATAAACCAGAGGCAACACCCTGAATAGTCGGTCTTTGGCACTGTTCGATCTTTCCTAAGATTTTCCTTGTTTTCAGGAAGATATTACTCTCAGCATGGCAGTTAATTCCAGTAAATTGCACCTGGATTCACTACCACTCTTAAACCTTGAACTAATTTAAACAAGCTAAACAATGGACAATTTGATCCCTTTCAAGCTACCCCGGTATTTCATTCTGATCGCAATTATAATCCTGGTTGCGGGCCTACAAGCGCAAACAGCCTACGGACAGATCAATATCAGCGGAAAAGTCAGCGATGAAAACAACGCAGGATTACTGGGTACAAGCATCGCTGTAAAAGGAACTTCTGCGGGAACCATTACGGATGATAACGGCAACTATTCCATGTCGGTTCAGGATACCGGAGTGATTCTGATATTTACTTTCGTGGGCTACAATACCCAGGAAGTAAAAGTGGGAACCCTTACCGAAATAAACGTACAGATGACTCCTGAATACATGTCACTGGACCAGGTGGTTGTGGTTGGTTACGGCACCCAAAGGAAAAAGGATATTACGGGTTCTATCGCCATCGCTGATACTGAAATAATGGAAAAAAGCGAATCTACGAACATTACGAACCGATTGCAAGGTCTTGTTCCGGGAGTGAAGGTTATTGGCACCGGTGAACCCGGATCTATTGGTAGGATACGAATAAGGGGAAATGTGTTTACCGGTGTGGATGGCGGTGGAGATGCAAATCAGCCCCTTTTCGTGATCGATGGAGTCCTGACGGATGACAACAGGTTCCTGAATCCGAATGATATTGAATCTGTTCAGGTTTTGAAGGATGCTTCCTCCAGTGCCATCTACGGATCCAGGGCTGCGAACGGGGTTATCATAATTACCACAAAGAAAGGGAAAATCGGAAAACCGGTTATAAACCTGAGTACATCATTCGGTATGCAGCAAATTCCTGATCAGATCGAACTTGCGAATACCGCGCAATGGGCCAGGATTAACAGGGCGATCTATGCCGGCGGACAACCGGACCTGTATGCGGACACTTCAGCAACGGGTCTGTATGACCCGAACCGGTATACGGACTGGCAAAACGAAATGACCAGGACTGCACCTATCAGGGACTTGAACCTGAGTGTATCCGGAGCCACTGAAAACAGTAACATCTATTTCTCCTTTAACAATACCCGACAGGAGGGAGTGATCGGTAATCCGCTTTTTGAAAGATTTAACGCGAGGATAAACTCTGAAATAAAACTGGGTGAAAGGCTGACCATAGGACAGAGTCTAACGGTCGGTAAGACCACATTATCGCAGGATAATGGTTCTCTTGGGGCAATTTATGGAATGCTGCCAGTGGTCCCAGTGTATGATGAGGATAATCCAAGTGGTTACGGATATGGGGATGATACCAAGGCACGCACCTACGCATCAAATCCACAAGCGATTCAAGATCTGATATATAATAAGACAACGGGCAATCATCTTCTTGGGAATGCATTCCTCAATTTCAAAATATTGAAAGGATTGGAATATGAATTAAATGCAAGCTATAATATGGAAATTTCCCATACAAAAAGGTACAATGAAAAGGGACAGATTGCCTGGCTTACGACCCTTCCATCCGGACTATCAGAAGAGGATGGTGAATTCCACTCCTATTTTATTGAACATAAACTTCAATACCAGAATACCATAGGAAAACACTCCTTTTCTGCTATGGCCTCCTATGTGGGGCAGCAAGAAAACGGTCGTGTACATGGTACGTCCATTACCGGAGGCTATACATTCGATGGGCAAAATTACTGGGTCATAGATGCATCAACAGCTCCACTCACCAGTTACGGCCATGCAGGCAACGAAAATACCTATGCCATTGAATCCTACCTGGGAAGAGTAACATATGGCTATGATGAAAGATATTTATTGAACATGATGGTGAGGCACGACGGATCTTCAAGATTTCTGAAAGATGTGCGCTGGGGTACCTTCCCGTCGATTTCAGGAGGATGGATCGTGTCGAGTGAGAACTTTTTCGCTTCTGTTCCCCTGGTTGACTTCTTCAAGTTAAGGGCAGGATACGGATTGGTGGGTAATGCCACTGGGGCAGATTATATCTATCAATCAGAACTGATCCTTAGATCAATCGGTGGGGTGAATTATAACCTGGGGCCTCCAGGAAACGCAGTACTGGGTGCCACCAGAGGCCGTCTGGCAAATACCTTTATTCAATGGGAAAAATTGCAAGAGTTGAATATCGGAGCTGATCTACGTATGTTCGACTCTAAGCTCGAGATCATCTTCGACTATTTTAGCGGAAGAACTTACGATCTGATCTACCAGAGGCCATTGCCCCTTTCCGTTGGAGCTGAGCAAAGTTCTATTATTGAAAACAATGCGGGAATAAAAAGGAATGGCTGGGAGCTTTCCGCCATATTCCGGAACCGGGCCGGTCATTTTACCTACGACATCAGCGGAAATATCTCCTATGTAAAAAGCAGCCTGAACGAACTGGTCAATGATTCTTATCATCAGTGATACAGATGATGCCAACTATATTAAAACAAGGTCCTTTTTGAATGAACCCCTCGGACAGTTTTATCTTTTTGAAATGGATGGACTTTATTCTCAGGAAGATATCGATGCCCTTCCTGATGGATTTACAGTATACAATCAGATCGCTCGTGTTGGCGATGCCAAGTTTATCGATCATGGTTCTGACCCAGATGGTGAATTCGCCGGAGAACCGGACGGGAAGATCAACGAATATGACAGGATACCCTATGGGAATGTGTATCCCATGCACTATGGAATCAGCTTCAATGCCTCCTATAAAAATTTCGATTTTACCATATTCTTTCAGGGGGTTACGAAATGGGATGTATACAATTCCTGGTATGAATATTTGATCACCAATGACTTTTCCAATTACCCGGCCGATTATGATCCCTATTTGGATGGAGAAGGAAGCGATCCCAGGGCAGTGTTCGGTTTCTCTCATTTCAGCAAATTGCCAAGTACATGGTATCTTGAGAACGGGGCATATTTCCGTCTTAAAAACCTCCAGATCGGATATAATATCCCACTCAAAAAGGTTAGCAAATTCAGAGTATTCTTAAGCGGCCAAAACTTGTTCACGCTTACAAAATACAGGGGACTGGATGTTGAGCTGGAGGGATCCATGTTTGACCCCGGAGTAGATCAACAAGCCTTTCCAAACCTGCGCACCTATAGTGCAGGAATAAGCCTTACATTCTAACGGAAAAATTGAGAACGATGAAAAATATAGGACTTTACATAACAATTGTTTCATTGATCGTGATGGCCTCATGCATGGAACTGGATCAGTTTAATCCGAATGCACCCACCGTGGAATCCTTCTGGAAAACGGAAGCGTGATCTTTATACGGGATTGATGGGAGCCTATGCTCTTCTCCAGGACAGATATTACGGAGGTGGCCGTATCAACTCAGGTAAGCCTTACGATGTCAGATATGGGAACCGTCACACGCAAAAGCGGTGAATTATACAATGTGGCAAGGTTCATCGAAGAACCCTGGGAATTCCACTGGTGGAACGGGTCCTATAAACTGATCTCGAGGGCCTACCAGGTGATCGACAGATCGGCCGGCATTGGAGACACTGAAAACATCCGGACCTTGGTGGGAGAGGCCAAATTCCTGGTTGCGCTGGCCTATTATAATCTTATTCAGATGTACGGGTACAATATTGCCTATGTGGATAGTGAGCTGAATGCAAGTTCCGATAATGCACCCAGAGGAGACAGCCTTAGCATCACCGGACTGATAGAAAGCCTTTTGATAGAAGCCATGCAAGTTCTGCCTTTAGCATCCAATAACCCCCTGGATCAATATGGGCGTGCCACCCGGGGAGCGGCCCAATCCTTACTGGGAAAACTGTATATGCAGACCCATCAATACGATTTGGCCATTGAGGAATTCACAGATGTTATTGAAGGTGGGCAATACAGGTTGCTGGAGAATTATGCGGATAATTTCATTAATGATGGGGCCACGGCAAATGAGGAAGCCATCTTCCTGGTCAATTTCACCCTCAACGGTCCCCAGGGAGAAGACGACGAAAACGGTATACACAGGGGCTACGGGTTAAGGGAGATGACAGGAATGGGCATTTATTCAGATATTGCCCCCACTCCATTTATCCTTGAATCATTTAAAAAGGAGAAGGATATTGACGGGAATTTCGATCCCAGGCTGGATGTAACACTTTTCCATGACAGTACTTCTCGCCTGTTCTATGGCCTAACCTATGAAGAGTGGCGATACTTTGGAACCATCGATCTGCTTTATGATAAAAAAATCACCACATCCTTCATGAAGTACTCAGAACAGGAAGGGCTTGTGCTTTCCGGGGATAGCGTTGTAACCGAGAAGTTCAAAATCGGGCAGACAGATTTCATCGTGATACGGTATGCGGATATCTTGCTGCTTCAGGCGGAGGCCCTCAATGAGATTCACAACGGGCCGGAGGTGCCCGATGAGCTGGGTAATACAGCCTATGGTTATGTGGATATGGTACGTGAGCGTTCGAATATGTCTCCCTTATCAGTGTCGAAGCCAGGACTGAGCAGGGACGGTTTCCTGACACAGCTGCAGCATGAACGCGTTGTGGAGCTGGCAGAAGAATGTGTGCGGTACTTTGATTTAAGGCGCTGGGGATTATATAACAATAACAATCAGAACGACACGAATTTTGAAACATGGACATCAGAAGACCGATGGGTCAATATACCGCTCGCGGAGCGGGAGGTAAATACCAATTTAACCTCTAATCCCGGTTACTAGGCTTTCCGTAAGATATTCCCGATTATTCGGAAGATTCTACTGAAGCCTTGACCGGTCAGATCTTAATTTTACATGTAAACTTATTTAAACTGTTTTAGTACTAATCTAAACTCAACTATTATGAAAAAAATCTTTACACTGATTTTAGTATTTGCAGGTGCTTTTGCACTGATGGCACAAAATCCCTACGTGAACTCGGCAAAGACAGGACTTGCCAACAGCTTCGATACGGAAGCGGATGTATTTAACGACTATGTGGGAATTGGATGGCAATTCAATGAGATTGGAACTGAAGGGGATACCGCTATGATTTCATGGGTAGACGGGGCCATGAAAATAGAGGCTAAATATGATTGGGATTACGCCATGGCCAAATTTATGATCAGTCCCGATCTCATGGAAACCATTGACATCTCCAACAAAATCCATATCTCTTTCAAATATAAGATGCTGGCACCTGCTGATATTGCCCTTGTTGCCAGCTTCAGGAATAATACAGGCGACGGAGAGTTGCTGTACGGAGGAGAAGTCTGGTTGGAAGGAGGGGACCTGACCTATGGATCAGACGATTGGATTACCATTGACATGGATTTTGCCATTGAGGATGTGAATATCAATAAAGTGGCCTTGCTGGAAATTGGTGTTGACGGGATTGGAAATGGCAGCGTACTCATCGACGATGTGGTGTTCGGAGATTATACAGTCTCTGCAAATCCCTATGTCAATGCTGCTAGGACAGGACTTGCCAATAGTTTCGATACGGAGGAGGATGTAATGAACGACTTTGTTGCACCGGGCTGGTATTTCGGCCACATTGGAGAATTAGGAAAGTGATACAGCCCAAATATCCTGGGTTGACGGGGCTTTGAAAATCGAGCAGGCATCCTATTGGGATTATGCCATAGCCAATTTCCTGATCAGTCCGGATGCCATGGAGACCATTGATATCTCAAACAAAATCCATCTCACATACAAGTATAAGAACCTTTCACCCGCAGGTGTTGCCCTTGTCGCCAACTACCTAATAACTATGGCGACGGAGAATTGATTTTTGGAGGGGATATCTGGCTGGAAGGAGATGATGTGACCTATGGATCAGACGAATGGATTACTGTAGATGCGGATTTTACGATTGAGGATCTCCAAGTCGACAAAGTGGCGGTACTTCAAATCCTCCTAGATGGTGTTGGTGGTGGCAGCGTCCTCATCGATGATGTGGTGTTCGGGGATATTGAGGTTTCAACGGAAGTGATCGATGCTGTCAATAGAACCGGTATTCAGGTCTTCCCAAATCCTGCCAACAATTATCTCCGGATAAGCAATGCAGGTCCGGTGTTCGATGTTGCCATTTACAATACCGTCGGGCAGCATATGCTGAGCGTGCAGAACCAGGAGCAGATTGATATTGGCTCGCTGGAAGCTGGACTCTATTTCATCCGGGTTTCATCCAAGGATGTTAGCGATACCTTTAAAGTGTTGGTTAAGTAGTAGCATACCGATTGGTAAAAAAAGCCTCCTGCAGGGGGCTTTTTTTCTGTAATTCTGTTGAAACCCACAAATAAAACGCCTATGTTTCAGAGTCTTAGATTCTGTCTGTGCATGCTTATTCTTGTTTCATTCACAAGTCGAACTGATTCCCAGCCCATAATTCAGCATACCCAAAGCTGCACCTACACCGAAAAGCTCGCCGCAAAGGAAAGCCTGAGAGCTTACTATACCAAAGTATATAAGGGAGAATCCTGGGAAGAGGAATCGAGAACTACCGAACACGCGGATATTGTCGTTGAACTGGCGACCGGAAAGCTGGTATTCTGGAGGGGGACCAGTTATCTTCCATTGTGGGAAACTCAAGAGGGCAGCTGGAGCGTGGATGAACTCATTCAAAGAAATGGGGATGGCCCGGACTCCCGCCCCGACGATCATAATACATTCTCCAGCGTTAGGATCATAGAATCGGGGAAGAATAGAGTCTGGATTAACTGGCGTTACCTGCCCACATTCTCAGAAGGAAACCCAAAAGGAAATGTAAATCACCTGGAATTCGTCGAGGAAGATTTTATCATTTCCCCCGATGGTAGTGTTGAAAGGACCTTCAGGCAGGGAACTCCAAATATCGATGACTGGATCTATGATAAAAACACTCGAAAGGAGACTTTTACGCTTGCTTCCAACGGTATTCATAATCGCAAGGAATTACTTGTTCAATCAAGAAGCACCTTTGCCCATGTACAAGGAAATGCGATTCTTGACTCTGATAAAGGCTCCCCTGCTCTGAATCTCAAATTTGACAGGGGTGCTGGCGATCAGGTTTTAGAAAGTGAGACATCCAATCGCTATCTGATCGAAGGTTGCAAGAGTTATTGGAAAAAGGGTGTTTCAGGCACGGCACTTGCCTTTGATGGATATGAATCACAGATCCGGATTCCTTCCACCGAAATCCCCCCATTGGACAACTTTAGCCTACAGGCCTGGGTTTCCCTGGGTGCCTATCCCTATCACTGGGCGCCAATTTTACATCAATCCGACTGGAGGGCCAGAGGATTTTACCTGGGAGTCGATGCCACCGGAAGAATAGGATTCAAGCTCCAGTCCGGAACCTGGAAAGAACTTACCACACTCTACGAACTACCTCTCAGGCAATGGGTCCGCGTAACAGCCACCTATGACGGAAATTCCATGAAAATTTTTGTCAACGGAAAAGAAAAAGGATCGATGAAAGCCGCTGATTTGCCAGGTTTTTCAAGCAGTGACCTGATCATCGGACGTAATACTCAGAAATTCAAACCTTTTAATCCGGTAAGAATCTATTGCCACGAATGCCATATACCCGCTTTGTATAGCCTGGATGGCCTCATCGATGAAATTGCCCTGTACGACAGGGCGTTGACGGGAGCCGAAATTGAGGAGGGCTTCCGCAATTCTTTTCCTGGCTTTGAGATCGTGAATAATCCGGATATGGATCGCAGAAAGCTACCCAACGGTCCGGGATCAGGAAAGTTTGAAGCCAACTATACACATCTGCCCTATTATGATACCTGGGACAACCTTTCGAGGTTCGGCCAGCATTGTGATATTGTCGTGGAGTTTGATGAAAACCCCACCAGATTCATTTTCTGGAGAGGCATGTCTTTCATTCCTCAGATTACCAATCCCGAGAACCAGTGGTATAATAACCAGTTTAATGAATCCTGGGATCCCGGGGGTTCCTGGGGTGAACCCATGAGCGATAAGAAGTCGAATATCTCGCACGTGCGTTTGATCGAAAATACCCCTGCCCGAAAAGTCATTCACTGGAGGTATGCCCAGATCCAGATTAACGGTACCCAGCAGAACCTTGACCGAAAAACCGGCTGGAGTGACTGGAGCGACTGGTACTATTATATTTACCCGGACGGTGTAGCCTGTAAAAGAATGGTGCATTGGTCCAGTGACAACCCTGAATCACATGAATGGCAAGAATCCATCGGGGTGATGGGGCCCGGACAGACACCTGAAAGCATCTCAGATGTGTATTACAACACGGTCACACTGGCAAACTTCGAAACCATCAAGTCCTACGATTGGTCGGAAGAAAGCCCTGTAGTGCTTGAGGCTGACTGGGAAACCACTCCACTGAATATCCAGCAGATCAATTACAAGTCGGATTATAAACCCTTCACCATTGCAAACTTCAGCGGGGGAGAACTTTACGGTGATGCGGATGGCCGCCGGGCACCCTATTCAAAGATGGTGGTATATACCCACTGGCCCATTGGACAATTACCCTCAGATGGAGTGAGGGCCATTAAGGCGGACAGGACCTCCAGCAATGGCTATACGCATCTCATGTTTGAAGGCAGTGATAAAAAAGGGCGGAACTGGGCCCAGAGGCACATGCTCGAGGGCATGAACACCATGTCTATCGATGAACTCCGGATCCTGGCCGGATCCTGGTTGCACCCGGCGGAATTGGTCGATATAAGCGGAGGTGAATCTTCCGGATATGATCAGTCGCAAAGAGCCTATGCAATAAATACCACGGGAGAGGATGTCTCCTTTACTCTAATGGGTGCTGAAGATCATCCCATAGAAAATCCCTGCTTCGTTATTAAAAACTGGCAGAGAAATGCAGAAGCGAATCTTGAGATTAACGGGAAAAGCCTTCCTTCAGGTAAGGATTTTCGACAGGGTATCATTACGGACACGGACGGGAAAGAAACACTGGTGGTTTTCACCAGATTCTCGGCTACCTCACCCACTGAGATTCATCTCTATTAGCTAATTCAATCGTGGTAATGAAAAGTATTCTGATCAGTTGTTTTATATGTTTTGTCTTTGTTGCCTCGTGCAGTAAAACAAATTATAAAAAAACCGAAGTGGGCGTAACGATATTTTTGAATGAATCCAAAACAGGAGGAATTCAAAGTATTAAGCTAAACGTCATTTCCCCAAATGTTATTCAGGTTCTTGCATCAGCTACGAGTGAATACTCAGCCAGGGCAAGCCTGTCAGTAATTGAACAGCCTGGAGATCCTGTTGATTTCAGTGTGGCAAAGAATTCAAATACCATCACAATCTCGACATCACTTGTCACTGCAAAAGTAGATACTGAAACCGGTATAATCGAATTTTTTGACAAGGATCAAAAACCCATATTACAAGAGAAGAAACGCTTCATGGATTACGTTGAAGCACCCCTGGACAAGTATTACAACATAGAACAGCAGTTTAATCTGAGCGACAGCGAAGCTATGTACGGATTGGGCCAGATCAATAACGGTGTAATGAACTACAGGGGACATAAAGAATTGCTGATGCAAACCAATCATCATGCGGTAAATCCCTTTATTCTCTCCACAAAGGGATATGGGATCCTGTGGGATAATTATTCTGAAACCCAATTTGACAATGAAACCGACCTCAATACCATGGTTATCAGATCGGAGGTTGCAGATGAGATAAACTACTATTTCATACATGCTGAAAACAGCGATGGAATTATAGCCGAATATAGAAGACTAACCGGTCATGCTCCCATGTATGGAAAATGGGCCTATGGGTACTGGCAAAGCAAAGAAAGATACGAATCGCAGGAGCAGATACTTTCCGCAGCACGGGAATACAGAAAACGCAGGATCCCCATCGACAATATCATTCAGGACTGGGAATACTGGGGGGAAAATGGCTGGAATGCCATGATATTCGATAAGAAATTCTTCCCTGAACCTGAAAAAATGATCCGGGAGATCCACGATCTCAATTACCACTATATGATCACCATCTGGCCCGGATCTGATAAGAAAACAGCCATCTATAAAGAAATAAAAGATGCCGGTTATGCCTATGACAATATCGTTGCAGATGGTGGATTCATCTGCGACATGTTCAGCGAAGAATGTGGTGACATATTCTGGAGCCATATGAAAAAGAACCTCTTTGACATGGGGGTGGATGCATGGTGGCTGGATGGAACAGAACCTGCCGTGAACAATGAATTCTACCCCTACTGCATCAAGCATGAACTCATAAACAACGGCGTGCAGAACACTCTGGGCACCTTCAGAAGGTACCTCAATCCTTTTTCCCTCGTGGAATCGGGCCACATTTACCGCAATCAGAGAGCAGTCACCGATCAGAAAAGAGTATTTATGCTTATCCGTTCCGGATTTACAGGACAACAACGCTATGGGGCCGCCATATGGTCGGGTGATATAAACTCGACCTGGGAAGTACTCCGATACCAGGTTCCTGCCGGATTGAACCTGTGTATGAGTGGCCTGCCCTACTGGACATCGGATATTGGCGGCTTCTTTGCAGAGGAATTCCTACCTGAAGGATCCCCGCAGGAATATATTCCGGAAGGATATAAGGAACTCTACGTAAGGTGGTTCCAATATGGTGCTTTTTGCCCCCTATTCCGCTCCCATGGCACGTTCTACCCACGTGAGGTATGGCGCTTTGGTGAACCGGGATCATGGCCCTATCGATGCTTTGCTGAAAGCTAACAATTTGCGCTACCGACTGATGCCCTATATATATTCTCTCGCATGGCGTGTAACCAACGAGGGTTATACCATAATGAGGGGGTTGCCATTTGTGTTCCCCGGGGATGACCAAACCCACAAGATCACTGATCAATTTATGTTTGGAGATGCATTCCTTGTTAATCCGGTACTGGAAAGTGTTTTGGGTAAGGATATAAAGCCAATACCCATTCCCTCCAACAACTTCTTCAGTCCACAGGGCGAGCAAGGATTGTTACAGGTGGAGCCTTTAGATATGGAAGAAGAAGAGGATGATTTTATGAAAGATGCAGATAGTGCAGCAGAACATCCTGGAAATTGGGAAGAATGGGGGGAGTGTTTCGCGATGGGCTGCACAAGGCTTTCAGGCCAGATACTTACAAAACAGGCGGGTTCCTATGAAATATATCTGAACAAATTCGGAGGCGATGTGATCCTTTCTCCTTTTAACGTAGAGGTATTTGTTGAAGAGCTGGAAACCGGGGAAAAAGCCAACCTTGATAAGCTTAAGGCAAATACAAAATACAAAATTGCCGTTGAACTATTGCGCTGAGGGAGAATTCAATGAATTGTACTGGATAACACCGGGGCAACGAGAAAATGCTGATGAGAATAGTGCGTTACGGAACTCTTTATCTTCCGAAAGATAACACCTGGTTTGATTTCTGGACAGGAAAAAGCGTAGAAGGAGGCCAGGAGATCACAGTCGATGCGCCTATCGACAGGATACCTCTGTATGTTAAGGCCGGTTCGATTGTTCCCATGGGTCCCTTCATTCAATATTCAGATGAAAAGCCTGCCGACCCGGTTCAGCTAAGAATTTATCCGGGCGCTGATGGCGAATTTGAGCTCTATGAAGACGAGAATGACACCTACAACTACGAAAAAGGAGTCTATGCTACGATAAAATTTGTCTGGAACGAAGAAGCTCAGAAACTCACCATTGAAAAGAGAGAGGGTACATTTCCCGGTATGCTGCAAGAGCGTACTTTCCAAATCACATGGGTAACGCGAGAACATGGTATGGGTCTGGAAATAAATGCAAAGCCTGATGAGGTAATTACCTACACAGGAGAAAAAATGGAGATAAAAAGGTGACCTCCTGAATCAAAATACAACCTACAAACATTACGAACATGAAAACACCATTTGTGCTCATAATCTTCTGTTCAATTATAGTATTCGGCTGTAAACAGAAAGAAAATGAGCTTAAATTTAAAGACGCCGGACTTAGCTTTGAAGAGCGGGTCATCGATCTTGTTTCGCGAATGACCCTGGAGGAGAAAGTAGCCCAAATGAATAGTACTGCCCCCTCTATCCCCGGTTAGGAGTGCCGGATTTTAATTATCATAATGAGGCCTTGCATGGAATTTCTGAAGCACCCGGAGGTGTGCTTTCAAGGGCAACATCGTTCCCCCAATCCATTGCCATGGGCAGTACCTGGAATCCTGCCTTAATGAAGGAGGTTTTTACGGCTGTATCGGATGAAATCCGTGCTTACGATAATCTTGGTGAGATAGATCCATCCATGTGGAGTCCTAATATCAATATGCTTCGTGACCCGCGCTGGGGGAGAAATGATGAAGCGTATAGTGAAGATCCCTATCTTATGTCCAGGATAGCAGTGGCCTTCGTGAAGGGTATTCAGGGAGAAGATCCCACCTACTTAAAGACCATTGCCTCTCCAAAACACTTTGTGGCTAATAACTCTGAATACAACAGGCATGATGGCAACTCCTTGGTGGAAGAAAGATGGCTAAGGGAATATTATTTCCCCGCCTATAAAGCATGTTTTCAAGAAGGTGGTGCTTTTTCATCAATGTGTGCTTACAACAGGGTTAACGGAGTTCCTGCCTGCGCAAGCGAATGGCTGTTAAGCACCGTGTTGCGAGATGAATGGGACTTTAAAGGATTTGTTGTTTCCGACTGCGGTGCAATCATGGACATGGTTGAAGGCCATAAATATGTTGAGACGGGTGAAGAGGCCGCTGCACTTGCAGTAAAGGCAGGATGTGAGTTGAATTGTGGACCTGTATACTTAAGTTCACTCCTGGATGCCGTTGATCAGGGTTTAATTCTGGAAGAGGACATTACCACGGCCGTAGAGCGGCTCTTTCTTGGAAGATTCAAACTGGGACTTTTTGCAGAACCCGATGATGTACCCTATAGCAGCATTGGTGCTGAGGTCATTGAGAGTGATGAACACCGGGAATTAGCTCTGAAGGCTGCCCGGGAGGCCATCATACTGCTTAAAAATGAAAGAAATACTTTGCCACTTTCAAAAGATAAGATTAAATCCATCGCGGTAATCGGTCCCAATGCCAATAAATGCCGTTTGGGTTCCTACAGCGGTATCCCCACCAGGAAGATTTCTGTCCTGAAGGGAATAGAGGAAAAGGTTGGGGATGAGATCGAAGTTTACCATGAAAAAGGATGCAATATCACCTTTAAGGATAAGATCAATTTCAGTCCTGAAGAGTGGATCGATCCTGAAGAGGGAAAAGATGAAGTATCCCAGGAGCAAATTTATGCTACCGCTGTGGAAGAGATTGAATTTAAAATGCTCTATGACGATTATCTTGATAACACAAAAGAGTCGGATGAAGTATTAATTGCCAGGGCTGTTGAATTGGCAAAAAAGGTTGATCAGGTTGTGCTTGTCATGGGAACCAGTAGATTTGTTTCAAATGAAGAGGCCGATGCTGAAGACCTTAACTGGCCAGGAATGCAAGGAGAGTTGATTAAAAAAGTGTATGAAGTAAATCCAAATGTGGTACTCGTTACCTTGAAAGGTTTCCAGATCAAGCTAAACTGGGAGGAAGAAAACATTCCTGCAATCGTAGAAGCCTGGTATACAGGACAGGAACAGGGACATGCCATTGCAGATGTTTTGTTCGGTGATTACAACCCTGGCGGGAAGCTGCCTGTGACGTATTACAAATCGGAAGATGACCTGCCGCACATAGGTGATTATGACATTACCAAAGGGCGAACCTACTGGTTCTTCGATAAGGAAGTGCTCTATCCCTTTGGGTATGGATTGAGCTATACAAGCTTTGATTTTTCTGATCTCACTATCGACAACACGGAGGTAAGTAATTCAGAAGACCTTGAAATAACAGTGAGGGTTGATATAACCAATACAGGGGACATGGACGGAGACGAGGTTGTTCAGCTTTATGTTAAGGATGTTGAATCTTCAGTTATTCAACCAAAGAAGAGGCTAAGGGGATTTCAGCGCGTGAGCCTCGCTGCCGGAGAAACTAAAACGGTAAACCTTACCCTTTCAAATGAAGATTTCAATTACTGGAATGAGAACACGGGAGAATTCGAAATTGAAGCGGGTGTGTTTGAGATTCATGTGGGTGCCTCATCTCAAGACATACAACTCCGGGGAACAATAAATGTGGCGAATTAATCAGGTTTCTTTCTATTCTTCATTCCAGAGGTAGTTGAACAATAGCAGTTCCATCTCCCTGTACTTTTCAGGGTATTCTGCTGAGACATCAAATTTCTCGTTAGAGTCTTCATCCAGATTATACAGCTCCCCGTTTTCCGGCCATTCCAATTTCAGGGCAGGATCAATACCGTATGCAAGTTCAGGATAGACCAGTTTCCATTCACCCTTTCTAAGAGCAAATGATTTCCGGCGGTTATGATGTACTGTGGAAGATCGGACAGGAACCCTCCCTGCACTTTTAAGTAATACTGGAAGTATATTGTATGAATCCTCGACCTCTCCCTTAGGGATTTCAATTCCAAGTATGTTTGCGAATGTGGACATAAAATCAGTCATGCAAACAGTCTCATTCGAAACACTGCCTGCTGGAACTACTCCTGGCCATCTGACAACAAGTGGAACCCGATGACCTCCCTCGTAGACCGATTCTTTGTATCCCCTTAACAGACCAGCTGAATTATGACCGTTTATTCCCTCACGAGGACCGTTATCGCTGCTGAACACAACTATCGAATTCTCTCTGATTCCTAATTTCTTTAAGGCACTGTCGATTTGACCAACGCAATAATCTGCCAATGCAACCAGATCACCCCTGGGTCCAGCTCCGGTTGTCCCTTTAACGAATCCGGCAGGCTTCCATGGTATATGAGGAAGGGAGAGAGCCAGATATATAAAGAAAGGGCGCTCATCGCCAGGAGGCTGTAGCGTGAAGGAGTGCATATGGAGGCTGATGAATGTGCATCTTTGAAAAGCATTCCCTCATTTGCCAGCCTGTCAATATGTGGAGTTATGATTTTTGACTCCGAATTGTAACAGGTCAGATCACCATAACCCAAATCGTCGGCATAAATGAAGATCACGTTGGGCTTCTCCACTTCCGCTTCCACTGCTTTCCCGGAAGAGTACGGACTGAACAGAAAGGGAATCAACAGAATTGCTAAGAGTTGACCGATAGTATGCTGATTCATTTTCGCTAGCTATTCATTGAGCGGCGAAAGTTCAAATTCAACTGCTTCCTGAACATGCATCTTGATCCAAAGGACCAGGTCGCTTCCTGTGGATGTATCTTCATAACCCACGCGAAAGTCACTGCCAGGCTCTACCAGCTTTCCGTTGATCTTTAATTCAAATCCTTCCCGGTCCCAGTCTTTTACTATGAACGTGGGATTTATGATGTGCATAGGACCGTCATCAGGTTTGTCCAGCATCCATTCAAGCATTACCGGTCCCCTGCTCTTCCTGGGCACAATGTAGGCCTTCTGAGCAGGATCATATGTATACACCCCGTATTCATCTTCCAGCCCATCCATGCGCAGAGGTGGATCAGTGATCCAGGACCATGCAAGAGCAAGCAATTCCTCCTGGGGATCCGGATTATTGGTCATCCCGCTCAGGTAGATCTGCTCAAGCACATTGTCTGTACGCCTGTAATGCCAGTAGTTGATAATGTGCCCGAATGCTGAGGCATAACCATCTTCAGGAGGATTTCCCCAGGTCTGAAATACAAATGGCAGATCGTCTTCAGGCATATAGGGCTGCATCCTGACACCATAGGGCATACCAATGATATAGGGTTTGTAGGTCGACTTCAGGTTGAAGAGCACGATGTTGGCATCCCGGAACTCACCATAATCATCCGGGTAAGGATCAAAGGAGATGGTGGTGCTGATACCCTCATCAATGAGGTCTTCAGAATGACCTCCGAACATTTTGAAAAGGGTCAGGGCATCTGTCTCGATATCGTCGGTGGGAATATGTCCCGGCTCACCTATAACCACCGACTCCATGAATTCGTGCACAGTTGAAGGCGGTTCGCGGTCAAACCCGAAAGGCCGGCTTACAGGAGCCAGTCCGGTATAAATTTTCATGTGCCGGATATTCGTTCCATCCGGGTAGATGTAATGCCATTCATCCGTCCAGTCCCCTTTACCATAAGGAGATCCACTGGGGATATCGGGATGTGCAATATCATACAGGTTGTTGGCCAGGGCATAGCGGACCCGCACCACAATGCGGGCATCCGACTGGTGCTCGATCCAGGCCCTCACATAGCGGCCTTCAACATCCATCCCTGGTTCGAAGGAAGCCAATCCGCCTGTCCCATCGAAATCACGGGGATCATAGGTTTCGGCTGCCAGGTTTGATAATTTGATGTTGTTCTCAGTTACCATACAGTATGTCCAGGGAAGGTCAAATGACATGGTCGTAGGCAGAAGGTCAAAGTTGACCCGGACCGCTCCAATCTCTGACGGTTTTTGCTTTACAGGATATTTAGGACCGATGGCCTCGAACTTCTGGGCATAGAGATTATCCGTGAACAGGATAAAAATAAGGAAAAGGATAATCAGTAAACAGTGTTTCTTCATCGCAAATAGGTATGAGTACGTTAATAATGGTATCCGGTTTATATCCATTGGTTTGTTCTTGTGAGGGGTTTAATTTGTGTGCAATATATAAAATAAATATGTTAGTTTCTTAACGTTAGGAAGTTTAAAAAAGAGCTTTACCTTTGTAAAAGGTTTTATTTTGTTGAAACAATATACCTTATCCTATGAATATCAGACTTATCGCAGCGGCATATTGCTTCCTGGCCTTTCTGTCGGTTTCAGGACAGCAAAGCTTCTATGCTTACCATACCAAGCTGGCACATACCTCCACCGACTATTTTGGGAAATATGCCGATCTGATCGTTGTTCTGGACGAGGACCGGCAGCTGGAATTCACCCGGAGAACCCAATACCTACCCCGGTGGGTATGCCCCGGGGGGGCCTTCATGGTGGATGAATTCTTTCCTGACAGGGATAGCGATCCGACTCTTGATTATAATTATGTGCGTCTGATAGAAGAAACACCGGACAGTATAGTGGTCCAATGGCGATATTTTCCGGATATTCAGAGCATTGATGAAGCTAACGACAGACTTGAGCCTACTGCCATGGAAGGATTTACTGCGGCTGTCTATGAGACCTTCACCATTTACCCCGATGGCCGAGTGAACCGAGAGGTCATGGATGCCCGCGGTTCTCGTTACGAAAGTTGGGTGAGGGAGGATTATGCCCACATGCAGGAAATCAGGCTTCTTGAGGAAGGTATTGAACACGGACCCGTAACCTGGGGAAGCAGAATACTTGAAATGCCGGATCAAATCCAGGGTAAGGCGATCATAAACACTCAAGGTCTGCCAGAGCCGGCCCTGGCCTGGACCTTTGATGACCGGCTTGATATCCCGGAAGAAGAGATTGATTGGTGGATTATGGAAGAATTTATTTATTCCACCCGGGAACAGCTTACGGACGAATCCTGCGAGATCGAGGGTCATTCAGCCTTATTTAAAAAAGGAGTATCTGGAACCTCACTTGGATTTGATGGATACTATACTGCAGTAACATACGAGAAGGAACATCCCGATATTGGCACTGAAATGAGTGTGGAAGCATGGTTCGCACTTGATGTCTTTCCTTTCAATGAGGCTCCACTGATCCACTGTTCAAAGCGTTTTGGAAAAGAAGGATTTTATTTAGGAGTTGATCCGTATGGAAAATTGATGCTTCGGATAAACGGGCAAGAGTTACGATCTGATAAGACACTCTCCCTGTATACATGGAAGCATGCTATGGCTTCAGTAAAAAACGGTGAGGCTATTCTTTACCTGGACGGTAAGGAATTAGGCAGGATGAGCGTAGAAGGGGACCTGCTGCCGGAGGGACTTCCCATTTCAATGGGTTTAAACACCGAAAAATCGAGACCCACTGACTACGTCCGCGGTTATGACGAAAATATCCTCTTTTTTGCAGGGTTCAGAGGTATGCTGGACGAGGTTAAACTATATAGCCAGGCTGTCTCATCTGAACAGGTCAATAAACTATACAAAGCTTACGGACCGGATGACCTGGCCTCACCGCTGCCTAAAGCTGTGCTACCCGGTGAGAACGGTATGGCCGAAAAGTTTGGGGCAAGCTATAAAACCCTGGCCTTCCATGAGCTATGGGACAGGATGTGGCGAACGGCTGAAGGCACTGATATCGTGGTCAAATTCGAAGATAATCCGGCCAGCGTAGTTTACTGGAGGGGTACTAATTTTGCTGCTAACTGGATTGCCGATAATAACCGCTGGATGGCCGATCAGAGTTCAGAGATAGTAAGCGCCCACGGATGTTCAGAGCACATGTCGGATAAACAAGCTCGGCACTCCTATGCCAGGATCATCGAATCCAACAATGCCCGTGTTATCATCCATTGGAGGTATCCCTGTGTGGATGTAGGGTATGTGTGTACCGATGAGAAGAACTGGACGGATGAGTATCATACCATATACCCCGATGGAACGGGAATACGGAAGGTAGTGTATAATAATGCAACTGCAGTAACACCTGGATTCCAGGATATCCAGTTTTTTACCAATCCAGGTGAAACAGCACTGGACGTGGTTCCCCTGAATGCTGTCACGGTCGGCAATATATACGGAGAAACCGATGAATTAATATGGGAAATGCCCAACCGGAATCCCCAGACCGAGCTGAGAGAAGCGACCATTCAGTATCTGAATATCCGTGCTGACTGGAAAATCTATGCGCTCTATCCCGAGCCCGGCATCGGCACCTGGGGGAGTTTTGAGCAGTCCGCATATACCGACGACCCTTTTGCAGGACCATGGAATCATTGGCCAGTGAGCGTGGTTCCGTCAGATGGAAGATTTGCTGTAAACACTGACAGAGTTACCCATTTTGCAGTTGGTGCGGGCGATGCAGGCGAGGAAGCCATAGTGCATTACGGATTTACCAGGGACGGAATTGAATCCCTTGTAAACAGGACGCGATACTGGCAAGATGCACCAAAGATTGAGAATATCCAGGGCGGAACTTATGAAAAATTTGACCGGGCAGAAAAAGCTTATCACCTGATTGGAGACGAGGGCAATAAGCTGACATTCAACATACAAGCCTCAGAATCACGTCCCTTGGTCAATCCTTGCCTGGTGATCACGGGAAGTCCGGATGGCTCCCCCACTGTTAAGCTAAACGGCAAGGGCCCTAAGAAAAGCATGGACCTGAGGATCGGAAAGGAGCAGAATGAAAAAGGCCAGCTTCAGACTGTGGTCTGGTTCAGGATGGAAAATACTGATCCTGTACATATTAGCCTGGAGTGGCAGGACTAATAAATGAAATTTTTAGATGAACCCAGATGGCGCGTTTGGAGGATATACATCTGGACAGGATGCAGGTATCAATGAGGCTGGATTTAATACTTAGGAAACTTTACTAGATTTGGTAAATGATCACTGATTACTTATGGATACGTATTCAATCATATCCATTGAAATGAAATCTCAAATTATCAGGATTTCCATATGGCTATTTCTGGTGGCAACCCTTCAACCTGTCATTTCTCAACAATATGAATTAGACTATAGGAATTACAATGTGGTAAACAGTAATATTGCCAGTAATACCGTTACCTCCATTGCCCAGGATAAGAACTCTTTTATATGGCTTGGATCTTTTCAAGGAATTATCCGATTTGATGGGTTTCAATTTAAAACCTATCAGCACATTCCATTTGACACTACCAGTATCAATAGCAACCTGATTGTGTCGCTGGTTAACAATTCAAAAAACGAAATTATAGCGCAAACAGAATTTGGAATATACGAATACAATGAAGATCGGGACAAATTTGAAAGGTTGGATGACAGGTATAATGAAGACCAGTTTGCATATGCAATTTATTGCGATAAGAACGATCTGATATGGACCAGGATTAATGATGAGATTTTTTACTACAAGAATAAAAGGAAAATTCTCTACCATTCCTCACAGAATGTTGATTTTGATGAGAATAACCAATTTTTATACCTTCATTATTTATTCAAAGATCTCTCACCTGATGTTATAAATCAATACTCAAACAATCCAAAGTTTAATGTAATCTATAAAAGCATATACAACTACTTTCATAAGGAATATGTATCCCAAAATAGGCTTAATCCCGGAATTGGCTTTGATGAAGTGACCAGAAACTGGATTGCCTATCCAATTATCAATGACAATAAGTACAATTACTATTATACCCTGTTCAGCACAATACTTAAGATCAATACAGATACCAAAGATCTTTCAAGCATTCAAATCCCTGATCACAAAAACGATAAGGCCCTAGAAGTGTGCAGGATAGCCCTTGATCAATATAACAATCTGTGGTGCATGGCAGAAAACGGAATGTATGTGATTGCTGCTGCTTCTATTGATGAAACCCATTATATTAATCATCCTTACTCACCACCTACATTACATAATTTCGACGATATTGGTTTTTATATTGATAACCAGAATAATCTATGGAGTAGCTTCTATGAAAAAGGTTTAAGTTTTACAAATATTTCTTTGTATGCGAAGTTCAATTTCTACCCTGTAAGTATCCAGTCATCACCTGGTGTAACTGAAAACAACGTTGTTGGAATTGGTGAAAATAATACGGGTCACTTTGTAATTGCCTCTGGTAGTCAATTGAAAATTTTCGATAAAGAGTCCAATCGCTATCTGGATTTTACCGGTAGAAGCGATGATCCGGGCTTAAAAGAAATTAATACTATTTTTTGTGATGAAGAGGACAGGTTATTTGTAGGATGCGTGAATACCAGTCATGTTTTTGATTTCAAGAATAGAAATAAAATCCATCAATTTAACAAAGGAGCTAAATCTTTTCTTCAGGCAAAGAATGGAGATGTTTATCTGATTACGGAAGATGGGGAAATATTTTACCTGGATAGAAGATTATCAAAGATGGATCCGGTTCTTGTTAAGAAGGAACTTTCTACTTTGTTCGATGAGCAGATCATGGAAAATATGATGATTGATAAGGATCAGAATATTTGGATCTCAGGAAATACCATGTATTTGGTCGATCAAACAAACAAAGTTGTTTTACCTGTTGATTTAACCGGTGAAATACAAATGCGGCATTTCATCAACAACACGGCTCATAGTTCGGGATCTTACTGGCTTGCAACCACAAATGGCCTTGTAAAAGTGACGTTTGACGGAAATCCATATGATATCATTATGGATCCAAGGCAAAAAGACAAGATATCGTTAAAAACATATTACGATGCACCTATTGTAGAAAACAGTGAAATTTATTCGGTAGTTCCTGATAAGATGGGCAATTTATGGCTAACATTACCCAGACATGGGGTGGTCCGTTTTAATATTTCGGATGAATCATTTGAGGTCATTAATTTCCTGAAAGAGTTCATATTTGATGAATATTTATGCAATGACAGTTATGAAAGTAAAAAAGGGGAAATAGTGTTTGCAGGGAATCAGGGACTGGTTTCCTTCCATCCGGAAAATATTGACCAATCAAATAACATACAACACGTTAGAATTGTCGATCTGAAAATATTTGGTGAGTCCATTGAAGTAGGTGAAAAATATCACGGAAGGTTAATACTGGACAGGGATATCGTATATCTCAAACAGTGTTACCCTGACCTATAAGAACAAGAGTTTTTCCCTGGATTTTGTCGCTCCCGACTATAATAGTCTGACTAATACGGTTTATGCCTATAAACTTAACGGTTTTAATGATAACTGGCAGTTCACCAGTTCGGATAACCACATGGCTACCTATACGAACCTGGACGGGGGTAATTATCAGTTTGCTGTTAAAGCCTCTGCTAATGGCATTAAATGGAGTGATGAAACTGTACTGGATATTATTATCATTCCCCCATTCTGGAGTACCTGGTGGTTTAAAGTTATGATTGTCCTTTTTGTTTTACTGGCAATTGCAGCCTATTTCAGGTACAGAGTATATTCTATTGAAAGAAGGAATGTTGAACTGGAAGCACTTGTGGAGGAAAGAACCTGCAGAAGTGAAGGAAGCAAATCAGGCCAAACTTCGTTTTTTTACCAACATTTCGCATGAACTACGTTCTCCCTTAACCTTGATTTTGGGTCCGCTTGAGAATCTGTTATCCATGGATAGTTTAGGAACTAAGATTCAATCTGACCTCAAGCTGATGCACCGGAATACAAACCGGCTATTGGCATTGATCAATCAATTAATGGATTTTAGAAAACTGGAAACCGGACATCTAAAATTGAATGTTTCTGAAGGAGACATTATAAGATTCATTGAGATATTATATCAATCATTTACCAGCTTTTGTGAGCAGAGGAAGATCCATTATTATTTTGAAACTTCCATTCATTCTCTTACCACCTGGTTTGATGCGGATAAAATTGAAAAGATCATAACCAATCTGATATCAAACGCTATTAAATATACCCCGAATAATGGAAGGATAATTTTACGCTGCGAAGTAAAGGATCATAAAACGTTGATTATTTCCATATCCGATACCGGAACAGGCATACCTGCAGATAAACTGGGTAAAATATTTGAACGTTTTTACAGGGCTAAGTATGCTCCTGATGATAATTCACAGGGATCTGGAATTGGCCTGGCTTTTACAAAAAGTCTAGTTGAGCTTCATAAAGGAAGCATAAGTGTTCAAAGCAAAACAAAAGGAACAAAAGCTCATACGGATGATTCCGATAAACTTCAATACGGAACCACATTTACAGTTACACTACCTCTCGGGAAAGAGAATTTTACTGACGATGAGATCGAGGGTAGTAAGGAGAAAAAGGTCGATGATCAAATAATAAAAAGAACTAAAAAGGATGTGCCATACCAATGAAGATTCAAGCTTAACAGTTTCTGATGACCCATCTCCTTTAAGCAAATCTTCAAAAATTCTTATTGTTGAAGATAATGCAGACCTCAGGCAGTATATAGGCTCTTTTTTAGACGAAGACTATTCTATTGAAGAAGCAGAGAATGGAAAAGACGGACTAATAAAGGCAACTGAAAATGATTATGATTTGATTATCAGTGATATTATGATGCCTGAAATGGATGGTTTAGAGTTTTGTAAATTAATTAAAACTAATATTGAGACTTCGCATATTCCAATAATCCTGCTTACTGCCAAGGCAACAGAAGAATCTGAAATTGAAGGATTGGAAACCCTGGCTGATGATTACATCACAAAACCCTTTAATAGCAAAATTCTGCAACTTAAAATAAAGAACCACATTGATTCCAGGAAATTAATACATGAAAAATTTAAAACCCAAAATGTGTTTGAACCTGAAAAACTTTCAGCGAATACTTTGGATGTTAAATTCATGAAGGATGTTAATGAGATTTTTAATAAAAACATGGATAATCCTGAATTCGATGTAGTTCAATTGTCAAAAGAATTGGGATTATCAAAGAGTTCGTTGTATCGAAAATTAAAGCATTTAACCAACCTATCGCCTTCAGACTTTATTACAAAACTTCGTCTGAATGAAGCTGAAAAATTAATCCTGGATAAGGAATATGAATATTTCAGAAATTGGATACAGGGTAGGATACAGTAGCGTTAGTTATTTCTCAAAAGCATTTAAAAAACAATATGGAACATCACCCTCAGAGTATGTAAAGAATTACCAGCAGTAGTTTTACTTCCTTGAGCTAATGTCGAGAAATCCGTCCTTGAATTCAAATTACAACTATTTGAACTGATAGTTACACACTAAAAAATGGTATTGACAGATATTTGCTGAGGAGAGTTAATGTAAATCTATTTATAACCATTTAAAACCAACTTATTATGAAACGAATCTTTACATTATTTGCAGTTGTTTTAGCTACAGCTAGTTTATTTGGTCAATACCTTGATGATTCATGGACAGTTGTGGATGACCCCCCAGGATGGCAAGCCAATATTTGCAGTTTCGATGATTTTACTAAGATTATTGAGACAGATTCTTTGATAAGGGGTTATGACGGAAGTGTTGAGTTTATTGAAGATGAAGCAGAAGGAGTCGCAATTCAATTAATTATTAATGACAATGGGGAATTTGCTGAGTTTGAAATTGCCCTTTCACTGGATACTACTAAAACGATACCTGTTACTGAAGGTACATTTGATTTTAAATTTAAGCTTAAAAGTGCCGATCTATATAGTTTTGATCCAAACTATGAAAATTTCTATTACATAGAAATGGCCCTTATTGCAAAAAATGGTTGGATAGAATTACCTTTTATAGCTACACAAGAAGAGTGGGTAAATCTTGACGAGGATGCCATAGCAGCAGGAGAATGGCAAGAGGTGACTGTTACCGCTACTATTTCTGAGGCCGATGAAATTACAGGTCTGTATTTTGCACCGGTAAATATCAATAACCTTGTAATGAAAGATATTACTTTGGGTGATGTAGAAGTATTATCTTGCTCAACAATTCTTCCTGTAGAAAGCTACGAAGCCAGTTCAAGTATGTCTTTATTTCCTAATCCTGCATCTGGTGAATTCTATTTGAATGATGATGCAGAAATTGTTTCTGTTTTTAATCTTACTGGCCAGAAAGTAATTACCGTAAATAATTATAAAAGTGGTCAGCCTGTATCGATTCACTCATTGGCAAGTGGTTTATATTTTGTTTCTGATGGAAAATACACAGGTAAACTGATGATTGAATAAGAGAAATATAGTTTTTGGATAGTTAGTGAAGTAGTTAGTTAAGTGCAGGATGCCCTAAATCGGAAAATAGACCCATTTAAAAGTAAATATTTAGGGCATCCTCCATTATTGATCTGCAAAAACAATAGGATCTAGCACTACTAATTCCTAAGTTTCTCTAATCAGTCTCTCACTAAACTAGCAGTGGTCATTTGAATACTACGCATATCTAAGCTATGTAATAATGAAAGCAAAACTTACCATGCATTATTTTCTTCGGAAAATTGTATTAAGAAGTTTTAAGAAAGCAATTATTCTTGTTGCACTTCTTATTTCTGCCAATGTATTTCTTAATGCTGGCAATGGCAGTGTCGAAGCCAACACACCGCAAGAAAGGGAAATTACCGGAACAGTAATTGATGAAAATGGAGAGGCCTTGCTTGGGGCAAATATTTTGATTAAAGGAAGCCAGCAAGGTACGATAACAGATGCTAACGGCAATTTCACCCTTGTAGTACCTGATGAAAATACGATACTGATTATCTCTTTTGTGGGATATGTGCAGGAAGAAGTTATTGTTGGGAATAAAACTGTTCTTGACATTCAACTTTTACCAGAATATACCTCCTTGGAAAAAGTAGTAGTCATAGGATATGGTACCGCAAAAAAAAGTGATTTAACAGGTTCGGTTAGTACAGTTAATGTAAAAGATATGAATACCGGTCCTTTACCGAACATAACTTCACAGATGCTGGGTACTACATCGGGTGTCTTTCTGCAACAGAGTAGTTCTCAACCGGGAGGAGCATACATATTAAGGATAAGAGGTGAAACTTCCGATCAAGCTGAAAATCAGCCATTAATAGTAATTGATGGATTTCCTCTTGAATTTGGTAGTGCGTACGCCTGGAATGGAGGCAGTTAGTGAGGAAAGAAGTGCATTAAACTCTATCAATCCTGCGGACATTGAATCAATTGAAATACTAAAAGATGCATCAGCAACCGCAATTTATGGTTCAAGGGGAGCAAATGGAGTTATACTTGTGACAACCAAACAAGGCCAAAAAGGCAAAATGAATATTAGCTATAATGGTTCACAGAGTTACACATTTGTTGATAAATTACATAATTACGTAAATGCCCAGGAATATATAAGCCTGGTAAACCGCTATGCAAATTACAGGCCCGATCTTGGCAGATCGGCTCGAAATAGAATAATATTCTCGCCTGAGGACTCTACAAATTATATTAATCAGGTAGGCATAAACGGAACTGACTGGCAAAGAGTAGTTTTAAGAGATAATGGTAAAGTTTCAAATCATCAGATTAGCGCCAGTGGCGGAGCCGACAATATTTCATTTTATGCGTCCCTTGGATATTATGGAAATGAGGGTATCGTTAAGAATACCGGTTTCGATCGATACTCTATAAAATCGAATATTGTTGCAAATCCCAGTGACAAGTTAGAAATCGGAGTTAAGATTACAGGTAGTTCCATAATTGATGACCAAATTGAATTTGGTGATTATGCGGAATTTGGCTATAACGGAGTGTTTTCAGCTGATTTATGGGCACCAATTTATCCGGTATACGATACATTAGGGAACTATTATAAGCATGATGCTTTTGGTTTGGGTAATCCTGTTGCTAAACTGGAAATTGAAGATAGAACGCAAACTGATCGGGTATTAATTTTTTCATGGGCCGAGTACAAAATACTTGATAATTTAAAATTGAGACTGAATGGTGGGCTTGATAGAGAAGAGGCTGACAGAACAAGGTTTGAACCAAATGTAGCTGCATTCAACGGTCATAGAGCTTTTGATAACGAAGTTCAAAAAGGTAATGTAAAAAGATTTAGCAAGGTTGTTGACGCATTATTAAACTATGAATCACTTTTTGGGAAAGGAAGTAACTTCAATGTTATGCTGGGAGGGTCCTACCAAGACTTTGATACACAGCTCCTTGAAATGAGAGGGATAAATTATAAAAATGAGTCTATAGCTAAATATGCATTTTCCAGTGGTACTGTAAATTCTCCTCCATTCACGGGTAAAGAAGAACACGTTTTAATTTCTTTTTTCATAAGGTCAAACTTAAACCTGACAGATAAATATTTATTCACATTTACTGCAAGGGCCGATGGTTCATCTCGATTTGGAGCAAGTAATAAATGGGGGTTTTTCCCATCAGGGGCCTTTGCCTGGAAAATTCACAATGAACCCTTTATGGAAAGTTTTTCGAAACTAAACCAATTAAAGTTAAGAACAAGTTATGGAGTTGTGGGAAACCAGGAAATTGAGTAATTATAGATCACTTGCCACCACTGGTACTTCAGCCTTGCATCCATTAGGCGGAGTGGGGCGTACGTATGTAAGACCTGAATATCCTGCTAATCCAAATATTCAGTGGGAATCAACCCACCAGTTTGAAATAGGAATTGATTATGCAATTTTTAACAACAGAATTGCCGGTTTAGTAAATTTCTATAGCATGTATACCGATAATTTATTAGCAACAAGAGAATTGGAATTAACCTATGGATATGGGGAAGCTACAACCAATATGGGTGCTACTCAAAACAATGGAGTAGAACTTGAACTTCGCACATACAACATCTCTGGTGCTTTTAATTGGGAAACTTCACTTAATTTCTCTTACAATAAGAACAAATGGAAAGACAGGGGCGGATTGCCACATCCGGGTCAAGAAGCAAATGCATTAAAAGGAGCTATTTATGGATACGATGTTGTAAGAGTTTTTTCAGATGAGGAACAAATAGCAAATAGTGAGATGGCCGAATATGCAATGATTGGACAATGGCAATATAGAGATATAAATAGTCCTGATAATACTGATCCCAGTGGTATAGACTGGGGTGTTAAGGATGGTGTTATCACCACTGAAGATAGGATCTTATTAGGCTCTTCAATACCCGAAATGACCTTCGGCATTAACAATATTTTTCGTTACAAGTATTTTACTTTGAGTTTCTTTTGGCAAGGAGTTATAGGTGTAGAACGATTAGGTATTTTTGCCAATAGTGGTTTAAATGTATTGACCAATGCTAATGACAGACCATCTATCTATAAAGAATATGATGAACTTATTAGCGCAAATGGGGAATTTGATTACAATAATTCACGTCAGCTAAGTAATGGAATACCTTATACAAGGCTCTCTGAATACGAAATTAATTCTGCTACAGTAGAAGACGCATCATTTATTCGTCTTAGAAATATAACGCTTTCATATGCTCTGGGTGGAAAATTGCGCGGCAAAGTATTCAAAAATGCTCACCATACATATTGATGGGCATAACCTATTAACATTTACCAAATTTTCAGGATTGGATCCTGAAACCGGGGATGCCTACCCCAGAACAAGGATGTTTACTTTAGGAATCAATTTAGGTTTTTAGAATTTAATTGTCATGGATATGAACAGACTAGTTAAAATATTTCAGTTCAAGCCACTGCTAATACTAATAACAGGAAGTTTCATTCTGATTTCTTGCGAAAAGCAGCTTGAAGAAAAATTGTACGACCGTGCTTTATTACAAAATTATTATCAGACAGATGACCAGGTATATGAAGGACTCGTTGGATTGTATTCACGCATGACAGGTAATGGGTGGCATACATTTATGCTTGGTGGAGAAAACGCCTTATTTGCTGCTGAAGAAGCACAAGCTGACATTGTTCAGCTGCGAGATAATTGGTTAACGGATCCATCTCACAAGAGTAATCAGTTTTACACTTATAAGATACAGGAAAGAAATTCGATTCTTACCAATAACTGGGAAGCATGCTATCAGGCTATTGCTGTGGCTAACAGTCTTATAGAAAACGTGCCAAATGCATCACAGGCAAGTGAATCGTTAATAAGGGAAGTACTGGCAGAATCTTATGCCATGAGGGGCCTGATGTACAGTGTATTGCATAACACATGGGGAAGTGTACCTATTATTTCTGAATCACCTGAAGATCTATTTGCTTTTTCAGAAAAATCTTCAAAAGAACTTGTTGCAGCGCAAGCCGAAAAAGATCTTTTAGAAGCCCTGAATAACATCCCTGATGTTAATTATATCGATGCTGGGACTGAACACTATGGAAGGTTTACCAAAGCTGGCGTTCAGGCAATGCTGGCAAAATATTATTTGAATCTTAAACAATGGGATAAATGCGCTGCTATTTCTAAGGAGATAATTGAAAATCCAAATTACGAATTATATCAAGGTGACTATTTTGATTTGTTTGCGGTAGATAATTCTTTGCCAGGACCAGCCAAAGAATTACTTGTAGTCATAAGTGGTGACGGACTTCGAGATGCTGGTACATTTATTCCAAATGCGCTGTTTCAATCTTTTCAACGATATTTTGTTAGAGGGGATTCTACTGATTCATTTCCTTTTAGTGGAATTGGATGGTGGTATGCCCAATCAGACTTTTACGATACCTTCGATCCACTTGACATACGAAGAGAAGGGCTATTACGGGAATGGATTGACATTAATTATGACACGAATTCATTTGAAGATGGCCGAGCTGTTGTTGTTAAATGGGAGCCAGATTTAGATGCTGCAGAATGGTTTGGCAGAACAGATAATGGTATAATTCGTATGGCTGATATTTATTTGGCAAGAGCGGAAGCTCTTAATGAATTACAGGGACCAAATCAGGAATCAATAGATTTAATAAACGCCGTCAGAGCCAGGGCATTTGAACCTGACAAACCTGTTTCTTTAGCAGATTTTCCAAGCAAGGAATTATTAAATGACCATATTTTAAAAGAAAGAGGATGGGAACTTTATTTTGAGAACCACCGCAGATTAGATCTTATCAGGCATGGTAAATTACTTGATATTGCCATGGAAAGAGGGGTTGCAAATCCAACAGAAGATTTATATGTATATCCTATACCATATGATGGTGTAAGAAGTATAAATCCAACATTGGATCAGAATCCGGGATACTAGTATAACTTAATGAATATAAGGCTATTATACACTAATATTTAGCTTCCTAAAAGGTCCTGAAAACCCGGGATTTCAGAAAACTTATATTCATATAAGAAAGAAAGCATCGCTTTACTCTGTTCTTCGTTCAATCTAAGTTTTGTTCCAATATGAAATGGTAATTGCTTCTATCATACAGGATCATAGTCGGTAATAGGCAGTTAAAGAATTTTTATGGCACAACACCATTGGTATAGATCTGTTTTCACATCCGTCATTCTGATTCACTGTGCGATGTTTTATTCCAGCGTACATGCACAATCATTTGACGCCACAGGGCCAGCACAACCAAATCCTTCCACCTGGGGGCAGGTGGATGTAAGGTTTGATAAGATACCAGGAGTTAAGCTGAGATTTAACGGAGAGGGAACGTATTTCGAGAGTGAACCCCTGAATGCACCAGTCAGTTTTGGTTACCTGGAAACATATGACCCCGATAACCTGGGAGGTGATGCCTTTCTCTCCTGGGAAACAGTTGGTGATGTGGCCGAACAACGCTTCAACAGGGTTTGGATTGATACTGAAAATCCGGCCCGAATAAAAGTAATCTTCCATGGTGCCCTGGTATTGCAGGAGGGCAATGATAATATCGGAAAAAGAATTGCACACGCAGATAAATGGAGCGGTTCTCCGATTTATACAGCAGAACCATGGTTAACGCTTCAGGGGCAGGAAATAGTACCTCAGCAATATGGTGACTGGGTAGAAGAAATATATTATATCTATCCTGACGGCACGCATACAAGGTATAGTATCGTCTATAGTGCACATGCACACGAAGCAATAGCCTTCGGGGGCAATCGCATCCCACCCAATTATAACTTTGAATTTACCGAATTGTGGGTAAACTTTCATCCATTAAAACCGACAGACCTCGTAGATAATGATCAAAGCCTTTTCCTTGCTGATCTCAACGGGCAAAGCAGTTGGATTGATTATGTAGAACTTGGTAATCAAAACCAGAACCCGGGATGTGTCTCACCTCCGGATGCTGCTTTAGCATCAGGCTATGGCAGCCTTAGCAATGGAAATATGATGATGCTGAATGTATCGCAATCAAACAATAATCCTTTTATCATTGCCAAGCCAGAAAACATTACACTACAACCGTACGAATGTTTTTGTAATGAGCCTGAACTGGGAGGACAATATGAAAGTTGTGAATCATTTGTAACATGGCCGAATACCGCTCTTGGAGAACCTGTTCCAAACGGTGTATTGTTTCCCATTGGTCATATCATTAATGATGAAACCTATGAAAGGCAACGGGCCAATCAGGTATCGAACGTCCCAGGTGTATTATCCAATATTTACCTCCATGGATGGGAGGGTGATGATGTTACCGGTTCTCAGATGGCAGAACTTGGCAACTCCTGGTGGAACGCCCCTGATATGCAGATTACCAGCAGCGGATTTAGCTTTGGAAGCGTTGTTGATCGAAAACAACATGCACTCCTGCCTGCAAATGGGTATAGTGTTGTAGAACGTGCTTATAAAGTTAAAAAGACTACCGGTTCTGACTTTACCTGTACTTTGCAGGCTGGTTCCGGTAATCCGGTAAGAAATCCTGCTTTTGTAATTGAAGATTGGGGCACCTCTATTCCTGCCACCAATGAAATTACTGCCAATGGTTCTACCCCTGCCGATGTCCGAATGGGACTTGAAGGTAACAACCTGATTGTCTGGATGGAATATAATTCAACATCCCCTGTAGCTATTTCAATTGGTGGAGATGGAACCGATCCCTGTACAGGCACACCGCCACCATCACCAACCGATGTATCAGTAAGTGAAAGCAATTGCGTCTCAACCATTACCTGGAATGCCCCTGATTGTGCAGATGATTATACATTGCAAAGAAGTGTTAACGGTGGATCTTATTCGGACTTAAGCACCAGTTTAACAGGAACATCCTATACTGACAATGGCGTAAGTTATGGGAATTCTTATCAATACCGTGTCAGGGCGCAAAACGATGGTTTACATTCATCTTTTGCAACAAGTAACACCATAACTGCCAGCTGTGGCCAACCCCCTCAAGGGGAATTGTCAGCCTATTACACCCGCAACAGCTATAATGAGTATACTTCACAAATCTCCGGGGAATATGCCGATGTTGTAGTGAAAGTGGGCGATCTGGGGCAATTGGAATTCTCGAGAGAATATAGTTTTCGCCCAAACTGGGTGTATAACGGTGGATCCGAGAGGGTAAATCACTTGGCCAGCATAAATGGCGACGGACCAACCTTTGGTAATTTTGACTCACGCTGCAGATATGCCTATGCCAGAATTATACAAAACAATTCATCCCAGGTCATTGTACACTGGAGATATTTCCCGGATCTGGATGACCTGGACCCTGCTGCCGTTGTTCATGAATTGTATTATATCCATAGTGATGGCTCTGTTACAAGAGAATACAAAGCGGGTACGGCCTCCATTGACGAATGGTTAGATGTAAACAATAAAACTACTCAAACATTTAACCTGACTGCAAGTGGAATCTCAAATGTACAAGCCATTGCTGGCTCCTTTTCACCACCTGCCAGGATTGCAGGAAATCCAGTTTTAGGACCTGTAGCAGGTGATCCAGCAACAAATTGGAACTTTGATGAAGGACAAGGTAACAATGCAGCGCCCAATGGCACTATCAATGGACACAAAAGCCTCTGGAAAAAGGGTGTTTCAGGAACGGCCCTGGGATTTGACGGATATTTCTCCAATGTCAGTGTATCGTCTGCCCAAGCGCCCACACTTGGTAGCAGTTTTACGATTGATACCTGGATTGTTCTGGGAGCATACCCGGTGAATGAAGTACCAATTGTTCATCACTCTGAACATACAGGCAGTAGTGGCTATTATTTAGGTGTTAATGCCGCAGGTAAAGCCATATTAAAGGTGAATGGCACTGCTGCAGTTTCATCAGATCCATTACCCCTCAATCAATGGGTCCATATTGCGGGGGCTTATGGAAGTGGATCAATGGAAGTTTATATCAATGGGGTTCAGCAAGGTAGTGCCAGTAAATCAGGTACTCCCGACAAACCCGGTGGTGATTTACTGATTGGATTAAATAATTCTCCTGCTGAAGCATCAGATCCAGTGCGTCCAACGCATAACCATCCCTATATTTTTGGATTTGAGGGATTGGTTGATGAAGTCAAAATATACAATTCAAAATTAAGTTCCGGAGAAATTCAAACTTCATATGACAGCTTCAAACCAGATTCCACTATAATAAATAATCCATCGATTCATTATAGAGTATTACCAGGCCAACCAGGAACAGCAGCCAGTTTTGGAGCAAGCCATACCAGATTACCATTTCATGATTTATGGGACAATATGTGGCGAACAGTTCCATTCGAGGATGTGGTGGTAAAATTCGACAAATTACCAACAAATTATGTCTACTGGCGTGGCACCACACACGGTGTGAATATGGTTACGGAGAATAACTTCTGGATGTCTGATCAAAGTGTTGAGATATATTGTGGAGATTCACCGTTCCCACCCAATCCTTCAGGAGTAAATGGCCTTTCGGAACATATGTCTGATAAAGAAGCAAGGTATTCACATGTCAGGGTGATAGAAAATACACCTGCCAGGGTTGTGGTTCACTGGCGCTATGGGGTGGTTGATCTCATGTATGATCAGTGTGATCCCAGGAACTTCGTTGATGAATACCATACGATATATCCTGATGGAGCATTATTAAGAACTACTTACTTCTGGACAACCAACGAAGAAATAACATACTCCGATTTTCAGGGACTCACTCCTTCAGGATTAACTGCAAGCGATGTTGTTAATTTACAGGCTGCATCACTGGCCAATACCAGTGGTTCTGTCGAAAATTTAACATGGACCGGCTCAAATGGAGTACCAGGTGGTGAAGATGAAATCCTGATGGCCAATTACAAATCAGATTGGAAACCATTCCAGGGGTATACATCAGGAGCGCTAACTGGTCCATGGGGAGCAGATGAACAATCTCCAAATACATCAGATCCTTTTGCAGGCCCCTGGAACCATTGGCCGGTAAGCAGAATGGTATCTGATGGACGCTACGCCACCGATGGAGATGGTCGCGTTAACTCTTTTGCTTTAACCGCTGGTGGTGGCGGCAATGTTATTTTATATGGATTTTCCAATCAGGGAAGCATTACATCTCAAAATGTGGCTGACGTGATACCCATTGTAAAAGCATGGCGCAGCAATCCAGGCATAAGCAATGTTTCGGGTGGCAGCAGCCAGGGATACAATATCAAAAAAAGGGAATATAACTTAATCATGAGTGATGCTTTATTATCATTCACCTTAAATGGTAGTAGCAACAACCCACTAATAAATCCATGTTTTGTAATTAAAAATTGGGGCGATAGAAAAACGGCAACCCTGGAAATGAACGGTTCATCAACTTCAAACTTTAGCCAGGGATTAATTTATGATACAGATGGGACCGAGACTATGGTAATTTATGTTCCTATGAATGCTGCTGCTTCCCAAAGTTTTACTGTAGGTAAAGGAAGTGTTCCAAATACATATGCACTGACCACCGGTACAGCTGGCTCTGGAACGGGAAGTGTAAGTACATTAAGAGGAAGCTATGAAGAAGGATCAGTTGTTACATTAACCGCAACACCTTCAGATAGTAGTGCGTTTACCGGCTGGAGCGGAGATTTAAGTGGTTCTACTAATCCTGCAAATGTAACTATGAATGGCCATAAACATATTACGGCCAACTTTACTTCAGCAGGAACTATTCAGTATACCCTTTCTACAGGCACTGCAGGTGCGGGAGCAGGTAATATTTTAGTAAGCCCACCAGGTGAAACGTTCTATGACGGATCTGTTGTCACAATAACCGCAATACCCTCGGCAAATAGTGATTTTACAGGTTGGAGTGGAGATTTAAGTGGTGCTTCTAATCCTGCAAATGTAAGCATGAATTATAGTAAACATGTTACTGCTAACTTTACTTCAGGAGGACCTGCTCAGTACACCCTTTCTGCAAGTACTTCAGGTCCCGGAACAGGTCACATTTCATTAAGTCCGTCTGGCGGAACATATGATGAAGGAACTGTAGTATCCGTGGCAGCAAGCCCAACAGGAGGAAGTACATTTGCTGGTTGGAGTGGTGATTTAAGCGGAAGTACAAATCCAACTGCCATTACCATGAACAATAATAAATCTGTTAACGCTATTTTTAACGCTGGTGGTGGGACTGGTAGGTGGATAAAAGTAAATGATAATGATAATGCTGCAACATATTCTGGCACCTGGGATTCAGTATCTGCTCCGGGAGGCTATCAAGATGATGCACATTTCACAGCTTCAAGTGGAGCAAGTGTTTCATTTGCTTTTACAGGAACACAGGTTCGTTTATACCTTTGGAAAGAAGAATTTGCTCAACGTGTAAGTGTATCAATAGATGGAGGATCATCCTCAAATGTAAATCAATCCGGTGGAGGTTCCGGAACCAGTGTGCAGGTATATGAAAGCAATGTACTAAGTAATGGAAATCATACTTTGCTTGTTAGCTATGGATCAGGAGAAGTACATATTGACGCCTTTGAATATTACCCGGATCAGTCTACATCAACAGTAATTTCTGAGAATAATTCAGCAAATCTCATCATAAACCCAAATCCGGTTAATGATATTATAGGATTACAATTATCTGGAATTGAAGGAAATGCTCAAATAAGCATTGTAAATTCTAAGGGTATTGAAGTTTTTTCCGACAGATTAAAGGTGTTCGAGGACTTCCAAACAGAAATATCTGCAATACATCTGGTTGATGGAGTGTATACGATGCGAATAACAAGTGATAACCATACATATGTAAAACAATTTGTGGTAATCAAATAACCATAGGATATGAGAGACCTTTCAATGGAGCATGCTCCTGCAGGACTTACAAATACCAGAGGATTAGAATCCAATCTATCATTTCAGGAGAAGGAAATTGAGTTGCTTCAGGAATTGGCTAAAAAAGTAGCTGAACTTGCAGCAAGACCGATTGAGCAGGAAAAGAGCAAAAGCTGGACCAATCTGAATGATCTGAATGCCGGAAAGCCACTTGTTTTTTGTGACCCTGAAAATGGATGGAATGAGATCATTGGCCAGGATCAGCTGAAATGTACGAATAAGCTGGCGCGTGTATGGGAAATGGCGCTAAGAAAAGAGGTGTTCTGGGCTGAAGGGATGAAAGACGATCGTGTGATTGAGCCCTATTTTAATGTGGCTTACAATTATACAGATACCGGTTATGGTATTAGTGAAAAGAAAATTGGAGGAGAGAATGACGGCTCTTTCGTTTACGAGCATCCCATCAGAGATTACGAAAAAGATTTTCATAAGCTAAAATACCCGGAAATCATTGTTGATTTTGAATCAACACATAAAATCCTCAATCTGGCCAGGAGTATATTTGATAACATTTTGGAAGTCCGACTAAAAGGGTCGTGGTGGTGGACCCTGGGAATGACATGGGAATACATTAAGCTACGGGGACTAGAAAACCTCATGCTTGATGTATTGATGTATCCCGATTGGGTACACAAGCTCATGGAGTTCCTCAGCACAGCGTTCCATAAGAGGCTGGATTATTTAGAAGCCAATAAATTGCTTTCGCTGAATACAGAAGGTACATATGTGGGCTCCGGCGGATTTGGGTGGACTGAACAACTCCCTTCTGAGAACTATAATCCTGAGCACGTCAGATTGATTGATATGTGGGGATTCGGAGAAAGCCAGGAAACCATAGGCCTTGATCCCAACACATTCAATGATATGATTCTTCCCTATCAAAAGACGATCCTGGATCGATTCGGATTAAACTGCTACGGGTGTTGTGAACCCCTGGATCAGCGATGGGAATTTGTAAAAAGTATACCCCGATTACGCCGGGTTTCCGTATCTCCGTGGGCAGATGTAAAGAAAATGAAAGAGTTCCTGGGCAATAATTACGTGATGTCCTTAAAGCCATCTCCAACCCCACTGGCAACTGAGAAGATGAATGAAGAGGCTGTCAGAAAGGAATTAGCCGATAAACTGGATGATTCAATGGGTTGTAACATCGAGCTTATTATGAAAGACAACCACACCCTGGGAAAGAATCCCCATAACGCAGTTCGGTGGTGTGAAATTGCCCGGGAAGAAATTGATAAAAGATATTAGAGAAGTAATATATGGTCATAAACAACATAGACTGGGTCATACTGGGATTATACTTTCTGGGATTGTTTTACATCGGGTATTATTTTTCGAAAAAACAAACAAGTACCGGACAATATTTTCTGGCGAACCGAGAGTCCAAATGGTATCAGGTTGGCCTTTCCATCTTTGCAGCGAATATATCCAGTGAACATCTAATCGGTCTGGCAGGTTCAGGTGCTGCCGTAGGCCTGGCTGTGGGAGCCTATGAATGGGTTGCCGCCTTCTGCTTGTTCATGTTAGCCTGGATCTTTGTACCACATTACCTGAGAAGCAAAGTATTTACCATGCCCGAGTTTCTCGAGCGCAGGTTTAGTTCCGGAAGCCGGTGGTATCTTTCAACTGTTTCCATACTGGCTTACATATTTACCAAGATATCCGTTTCCCTGTTTGCCGGAGCCATCTTATTGAAGGTTGTTGTAGGTTGGGATTTTTTTGTCTCAGCCATCATTCTGGTCAGTATTACAGGAATATACACCATGCTGGGTGGACTTTCAGCCGTAATATTTGCTGATGTAATCCAATCGATCATTTTGATAATAGGTTCCGCCATAATAGTACTTATCGGACTGGATAAAGTCGGTGGGTTTGAGGGTTTGCGAGCCTCTCTACCTGCTGATTTCTTTACTATGATCAGGCCAGCAAACCACGGAAGTTATCCCTGGACGGGAACCACTTTCGGAATATTCATACTGGGTATCTGGTACTGGTCAACCGACCAGTTTATCGTTCAAAAGGCTTTGTCTTCCAAAAACCTGTCTCAGGCACAAGCGGGGATCAACCTGACAGCTTTACTGAAAATACTACCGGTATTCTTATTCGTATTGCCAGGTCTGATTGCCATGTCGCTCTGGCCAAACGAATTAAAAGATGCACCTGATAATGCTTTTCCCCTCATGATCACACGATTAATGCCAAACGGCATGGCAGGTATTATGATTGCGGCCCTGCTGGCAGCGCTGGTATCTTCCTTAAGCTCTGTATTTAATGCGAGTTCGACCTTGATTACCATGGATATCTATAAAAAAATCAGGCCAGAGAGTTCTGAAAAACAACTGGTATTGGCAGGGAGGTTATTCACACTGGGGATCGTGCTTATCGGTATCCTTTGGATCCCGGTAATAAAGCACATGAGTAATCAGATCTATCAATACCTGCAATCGGTTCAGGCGTATATAAGTCCGCCGATAGCAGCTGTATTTATCATGGGTGTGTTCTGGAGAAGAGCATCCTCAAAAGCGGCCCTGTCCACCCTGATAACCGGGGGTATACTTGGAGCCATGCGCTTTATTATAGACTTGCTCTATAAAAGCGGGGAGTTCAAATGGGACTTCCTGAACCAGATCGCAAATATTGCATTTCTGAATTTCTGTATCATCCTCTTTGTCATTTGTGTTTCGATCATGTTTGGGGTCACCCTGCTATTCCGGGAAGAGCTTAAAGACAGTCAGGAAACCTTGATCCTTTCAAAGACTGACAGGGAACCTGTGAATCGGGTCTGGAGGATTGTCAACATCACTATGAGCATACTCATTGCCCTGACAATTATCGGTTTGTGGGTCCATTTTGCATAAGCTATGAATTTATGAACATTAGATTCCCAGATTACAGTTTGTTTGGCGCGGATTCTAAACGAGCTTATGAGTCGGAGCTTGTAGATGCAAGCTGGTATCAATGCCATGTAGACAAACAAGATATGTTGAGATTACTTGAACGAAAGAATGGCCCGGCTACCAGGGATACCTTGCTTTGGTTCGGGTTGTTAATTGGTTCCGGAGTAGCTGGATTTTCACTCTGGGGTACGTGGTGGGCAATTTTTCCTTTCTTTATATATGGGGTTTTGTATGGCACTGCATGTGATTCAAGGTGGCACGAGTCATTACATGGCACGGCCTTTAAATCTGACTGGATGAACAGGGTATTATATGAAATCGCTTCATTTATGGTGGTACGTGAATCGGTTTATTGGCGCTGGACTCACATCAGACATCATAGCGACACCTTAATTACCGGAAGAGATCCCGAGATTGCAGCTCAGCGTCCACCCAGGATATGGGTTCATCTCGCCAACATGTTTAACCTGAAAGTTTGGGGGAGTTATATAAAGAAGGTATCAACTCATTTCTTGGGTAAAGTAAGTAAAGAAGATCGGGATCTGCTGCCTGAGTCTGAATTTAAGAAGCTAATACTTGGGGCGCGTCTCATCGTTATTATTTATTTCATTGTTATTGGTTTGTCTATTTGGCTCGATAGTATTTTGCCTCTGTTGTATGTTGGCCTGCCCAGCATATACGGTGCGTGGTTAATGCCTGTATATAGTCTTACACAACACTCAGGATTAAATGAGAATGTACTTGATCACAGAATCAATTGCAGAACTATTTACATGAACCGCATCCATAGATTTATTTATTGGAATATGAATTATCACATGGAACACCATATGTTCCCACTGGTACCTTATCATGCCTTGCCACATCTTCATGAGCTCATTAGAAACGATTGTCCTGAGCCTCATGACAATCTTTTCTCTGCATGGCGTGAGATATTACCTGCATGGAAAAAGCAGAAAAAGGACCCTTCATACTTCATTCATATAAAGTTGCCCGATTCAAATAATTCCGTACAAGAAAAATCAGATAAAACAATTGAAGGTGACCAGAATAAAATAGAGAAAGGCTGGATTGCAATTTGTAAAACATCAGATTTTCTTCCTTCTGATATTAAAAGGTTTGACTATGATAGCAGGACCTACTCAGTATATAAAACAATGAAGGGAGATTATCACGCCACGGATGGTTTTTGCACACATGGAAACTCGCATTTATCCGATGGAATGCTTATAGGGAATGTAATCGAATGCTCAAAACATAACGGACGGTTTAATCTTGAAGATGGATCTCCACGCAGAAGTCCGGTATGCATAGGATTAAATACCTATAAGGTCAAAGAAGAAAAAGATCAACTATGGTTAAGCCTGGAATCTATACAGAGCATAGAAGAAAAGCAAAAGAATGAAACAACAGCTTTCATAGTTGTAAGTAATCTTAATTTAACCACTGATATCAAAGAACTTGTTCTTGAACCCCTTGATACATCTTTCAATTTCAAAAGTGGAGAATATGTTCAGCTGCAAATTCCTATCTACAATTTAACATTTAGTACCATTAAGGTAGATGAGTCTTTTAAAACCAAGTGGGAAGAGCAGAACTATTTCACCCAGTTTGCTCAAAATCATGAAATTACCACCCGTAATTATTCCATTGCTACAAATCCATACAAAAGCAATTTGCTGAAGTTTAATGTACGCATGCAATTTTCACCATCTGCGAGTGAAGTAAGTGCCGGTATAGGATCTTCCTATGTGTTTGGTTTGCAGCCGGGTGATATGGTTAAGGCTTATGGTCCATTTGGTGATTTTCATGTGAGAAATCATTCTGAAAAGGAAATGGTTTACATAGGAGGCGGCGCAGGTATGGCTCCGCTACGTTCTCATATTTCATATTTGCTTGAAACAAAAAAGACAAAAAGCAAGTTGAGTTATTGGTATGGTGCACGTACAAAATATGACCTTTTTTATGCGGAATATTTCAATACTCTTAGCATAAAAAATGAAAATTTTGATTTTCATGTAGCCTTATCCGACATCTCTGCTGAGGATAGTGCTCCCTTTCTGACGGGATACATTCATGATGTGTTTGAGAAAAAATATCTGAGCTCACACAAATCTGTGGAAGACATAGACTTTTACTTGTGTGGCCCTCCAGCTATGATTGAGGCTTGTAAGAAAATGCTTAATAAATATGGTGTTAATGAAAAGCAGGTTATGTATGATGAATTCTAAATAATGATAAAGGTCAACAAAACAATTCTCAAATCAAGTGGATTTTTTATCACTGTGATATTTGCATCCAGTTGTATGCTATCGGATAGTGACAATAAATATTCCAGGAAACATGAAGCTGAGCAATTACCAAACGTATTACTCATCTATACTGATGATTTAGGATATGGAGATGTATCATGCTATAATCATGATTCAAAGATAAGCACTCCTCATATAGACAAACTGGCAGACAAGGGAATGATGTTTACAGATGCTCATAGTGCTGCATCTTTCTGTACCCCATCCCGATATAGCTTATTAACAGGGAATTATTGTTGGCGATCTAAAGCCACCTCAATGCTATATGGAGGTTTTGACCGCCCCATGATTAAGAAACATGAAATGACTTTAGGAAACCTTTTTCAAACATGCGGATACAAAACTGCTGCCATCGGAAAATGGCATCTCGGTATGATTTGGAAATTGAAAGATGGCAAAATGGCTCAAAACTGGCAAGAAGTTGACTATGTTTCCCCATTAGTATATACGCCAATTGATCAAGGTTTTGATTATTACTTTGGAACATCCGGGTGCACCAGTGATGATTTACCTTTTGCTTTTATTGAAAACAGGAAAATAATTGGGCTTCCTATGGGAAAAAAGAAGGTTAAAATGCTTGCAGGCCCGGGTGAAATTGAAGAAATGGAGGTGCCATTAGCCTCAAAAGATTGGGCTCATGAAAGAGCCGACACCATATTTACAAATAAGGCCATTGCATTTATAGAAGACCAGGTAGCAAATAAGAAGCCATTCTTTGTGTATTTGCCGTTGTCATTGCCTCATATACCCTGGTTACCAGCAGAATTTGTAAAAGGCACAACAGGTGCAGGGCCTCGCGGCGACTTGGTTGCATTAGCTGATTATTGTGTTGGAAAACTAGTCGCAACCTTGAAAAAACTAAATATTGAAGAAAATACCATTATTGTATTTACAAGTGATAATGGACCCCGGCAAGGTGAAAACGGGCATCAATCCTCAGGACATCTGCGAGCTTATAAAAGATCAATTTATGAAGGTGGGCACCGTATTCCTTTTATAGTAAAATGGCCAGGTAAAATAAAATCAAATTCAAGAAGTGATGAACTGATTGGCCAAATAGACTTATTTGCAACTTTTGCCAAAATATTAAAATACCCTTTACCTGATACTATTGCCTCAGACAGTTATGATATTTCTCCTGTTCTGCTGGGCCAAGACTATCAAAAGCCCATCAGGGAGACCTTGATTCAGCTTGGTATGGCGGTACGCCACGGAGACTGGAAAATGATATTCTCATTCGAACAGAATTCCTCTGGAGAGCTTACTTCTATTCATGCAACAGAATTATACAATTTGAATGAAGATTTGTCGGAACAAAACAACATGATTGACAATCACCCGGAAAAGGTTGAAGAATTGAAATCAATATTTGCCAAATCTGTGGAGCAAGGTTCTTTAGAGAAGCGATATGAAAATCAAAATAATTGACGAAATAGAAAACACATACTATTATGAATAAACAATTGATGATACTTGGTATTTGTATTGCTGTATCTTATGGATGCTCGGTGCAGCCTGCTTATAAAAACACCTCTTTGTCTTTCGATGAACGTGTCGAGGATCTGGTTTCCCGGATGACGGTCGAGGAGAAGATCTCACAAATGAGCCATTTAGCTCCTGGAATTGAGCGACTGGACATTATTCCTTATGAACCTAATTTTGAAAATCCCCTCCTGGAAGGCAGACACCCCGATTACACTTCTGAAGAACATCAAAGATTGAGAGAAACACGGGCATGGGAGAATTATGATCACTGGGTAGATGGTAGCTGCTTCGATGGGGGTTGGTGGAGTTCTTCATTACATGGTGTGGGACGTTCAGGGTTAGCGACATCATTTCCTCAGTGCATTGGAATGGGCAGTACGTGGAATCCAAATCTTGTCCACGAGGCTTTTGATGCAACCAGTACCGAAGCAAGAATCCATAGCAATGTCTATGGGAAAAAGCTGTCTTACTGGTCACCAACAATCAATATTTTAAGAGACCCGCGTTGGGGCAGAAATGAAGAATCGTTTAGTGAAGATCCTTACTTACTATCAAAAATGGCAGTTGCTGTAGTAAAAGGTATGCAGGGCGATGATCCTAAATACCTTAAAACAATTGCGACCATTAAACATTTTGTGGCGAATAACTCTGAATTCAACAGGCACAATGGTTCTTCAAATGTAAGTGAGCGTTTTTTAAGAGAATATTATTTCCCGGCATATAAATATGCAATAATGGAAGCGGGAGCCTTTTCTGTTATGAATGCCTATAATGCTGTAAATGGCATCCCAACGGCAGTTGATAAATGGCTGCTTACAAATGTTTTGAGAGACGAATGGGGATTTGAAGGATATGTGGTTTCCGATTGTGGGGCCGTGAGTGATATTGTTCATCAGCACAAATACGAAACCGATCCTGAAAAAGCAGTAGCTATGGCTGTTAAAGCCGGTTTAGATTTAGAATGCGAAACATGCGAAACTGAGCAGTTTTTGTATGATAAATATCTGCTTGGTGCGTTTGAAAAAGGCTACATAACAGAAGACGAAATTGATATTGCGGTAAAAAGGTTATTTAAAGCACGAATGATGGTTGGAGAATTTGATCCACCTGCAGATGTAGCTTACACATCAATTCCAAGAGAAAAATTGGATTGTGATGAACACAGAGAATTGGCCGTTGAAGTAGCCCGGCAGAGTATGATATTACTTAAGAATGATGGATTACTTCCGTTAAACAAAGAAGAAATTGAAAAAGTGGCGGTTATAGGCCCCAATGCCAATATTTGCGAGTTGGGTGGTTACAGCGGGATGCCTGCAGTTAAAATATCTCCATTAATGGGAGTGGAACAACATCTGGGTGACGATGCCATTGTGCAATACAAAATAGGATGTAATGTTACCAGTAAAGTAGATGAAAGCAAGTCAATTGAAGAAGCGGTTGAATTAGCTAAGAATTCAGATGTGGCAATCCTATTTGTGGGTACAAACCTGACTGTCGCTAACGAACATTTTGACAGATCTGATTTAGACTTGCCGGGCAATCAACTTAAACTTGTGAAAGAAGTGTATCGGGCTAACCCAAATACGGTTGTAGTGCTCATTAATGGTATGGCTTTAACAATCGACTGGCTTGATAAAAATGTGCCTTCAATTATTGAAGCATGGTATCCCGGACAGGCAGGAGGTACAGCTATAGCTGAAGCTATTTTTGGTGCATATAATCCGGGGGGCAAATTACCGGTTACTTTTTATCGGAATTTCGAAAACCTTGCCCCCATTGATGAATACGACATAACTAAAGGACATTCCTATTGGTTCTATGAAGGAGAAGTCCTCTACCCCTTCGGCTATGGTCTAAGCTATACCACATTTGAATATGCGAATCTTGCTTTAGATAAAAACGAAGTTAGCAAAGCTGATGAAATAGAATTTACAGTCAGTATCGAATTAAGCAACACCGGTGAAATGAGGGGAGACGAAGTGGTACAACTCTACATAAGGGACCTGGAGTCTACGGTCATTCAACCCTCAAAAGAATTGCGTGGTTTTAAGCGTGTTAGCCTGGAAAATGGGGAGGTCAGAAAGGTCACCTTTACTCTGGACAAAGAAGATTTTGTATACTGGAATGAATCCAAAGAGGATTGGGATATCGAGGCCGGTGAGTTTGAATTACAAATCGGGGCTTCATCTCAGGATATTAAACTTCGGGAAATTGTAAATGTGGTGGATTGATCCCAGGGTTAACAGATTAAAAAACAACACATGAGATATCGGCATTTAATCGTACTCGCTTTCTGCTGTGCACTATTTGTTGGATGCAGACCGGAGAAGGAATTAATAACATTTGAGGAACTGCTGGCCAAACTTCAAATTGAAAACCCCAAACATGGCTTTGTTAGTTCAAAACCTGCCAGCATCTGGGAAGAATCTTTAATCTCGGGAAATGGAACCATTGGTGTTTTAATTCCGGGTGATGTAAATAATGACAGAATCGTATTAAGTCATGAAAGGATCTTTTTACCAAGAACTCCTCCCATAAAAGGCCCTGATCTGGGAAATATTTTAGAGGAGACAAGGAAAGTATTATTGGAAGGAGATTTTGATGCTGCAGCCGATCTATTTGAAAAAGAAAGCTTGAAAGCAGGATTCACAAGGGACTTTGTATGGACCAACCCGCATATTCCGGCATGTCAATTAGAATTTGAATCCTTAATACCCATTGAAAATAGATCCTATGCAAGAACAGTAAATTATGAAACTGGAGAAGTAAAAGTTGCTTTCAGCGATGATGAGCTTATTGTTCACAGAGATGCTTTTGTTTCAAGAGAAAATAACCTTGCTGTGGTAAGGTTTAGCAGTCCAAACAACGCTAAGCTTAATTACAGGTTCAGATTAAATGAACTACCAGTGCAGAATAGCAAAGTTGACAATGCATCTGAGGAATTCAGATATGATCCCAAAGAATTTTTGGAGTCTGTGGATAAACATGCTGAAAATGATCTTTTGTCATATCATGTGAAATTTAAAGAGAAATGGAAAGGATCGCTTGAAGCATATTCAACAATCGCTAAGATTATCCCCACCGGGGGCACGCTAAGAGTTATTGATGAATGGATCCAAGTAGAAAATGCTGATGAAATAATATTGCTGGCAACTATAGAGCTGGCCTATGAATCAGAGGCTCATCCGAAAAATAAAATAGCAGAAAAACTACATCAGGCTGAATCAGATTACAATAATCTGTTAGAGCCACATAAGCTGATTCATGGTGAAATGTTTAATCGATTCGGTTTTCATCTTGGTGAGGATCATAAGCTTAATATCACATCTGAAGAACTATTAGCTTCCTCAAGTTTTGAAAATTACAACCAGGATCTATTGGTTCAATTAATGAAAGCTTGTCGATATAACAATATATGCAGTACCGGTGAGCTTCCCCCTACCCTTCAAGGGATCTGGGGCGGAACCTGGATGCCGGCATGGTCTGGTGATTTCACTTTGAATGGCAATGTACCTTCTGTAATTGCAGCAGGCTTAATTGGAAATTTTCCGGAAATAACACGGGCATATCTGAACTTAATGACATCCTGGTATGACGATTTCAAGCTGAATGCAGCAGAATTATTTGGGATGGATGGTATTTATGTGCCGTCTCGTGGAAGTGATATGGGCAACTGTTACACTTTTAACCGTGAATATCCGATGCTATTCTGGTGGGCAGGAACAGCATGGCCATGCAATTACTTCTACGATTATTGGTTACACACGGGTGAAGATGAATTACTAATAACTGAAGGAATTCCTTTTATGCTGGATGCATACCAATTTCTAAAACAGATCCTGGTTAAACACGATGGACAATATAATTTCATCCCTTCTTATTCTCCGGAAATCGGACCTTTGGACAAACATCCCATTGCAATAAATGCTACCATGGATGTGGCAATGATGAAGAGATTTTTAAGGAATCTGATAAAACTTGCAGAGGAAGGATATATCGAAAATGCTCCGGTTGACGAGTACCAGGATATCTTAGATAATCTGCCAAAATATGCAATTGATGATAATGGCGAACTAAAAGAATGGATATGGGAGGGCATGGAAAATGATAATCAACATCGGCATGCTTCTCATCTTTATCCTCTTTTTGATGGAATTGATCCTGAATTTACAGATAATACCGAACTGCAAGAAGCGGCAAAAAAAGCCATTGAAAGCAGGTTAAAATACCGCAGAGAGCTTGATGGCGCGGAAATGGCATTTGGGATTGTTCAACTTGGAACTCCTGCGGCACATTTAAAGGATGTAGCACATGCCTATGAATGTGTGAAATGGTTAAGCTCATCCTACTGGTCGCCTTCTTTTACATCCTATCATGATCCGGGTAAAATTTTCAACATGGATATCAGTGGTGGCTTACCCGCGGTTGTCAGCTACATGCTGGTTCAATCATCCGAAGACCAAATAGAGCTGTTACCAGCATTACCCGGTGAATGGCCTGAGGGGAAGATCAAAGGAGTACTCTGCCGTGGGGGATTTGAAATTGACATGACATGGAAAAACAGTCTGCCTGTGGGCGTTCGCATTAAATCACTGCTTGGAAATAAAACAACTCTATTAATTAACGGAGCGTCCCGGGTTGTTGATTTACAGAAAGGTGAAAGCTTAGAACTTGCATTCTAAGAAAGAAGCTGCTGTTGGTTCGATTTTACAACTTCTTGAATTGATTATTATACTCCTGCTTATTTCAAACCTATACATTCGTTTTAATCTATTGATTAAAACAGGCTTGAAAAATGAAAAGTAAATATAACATCAGAATTGCGAAAATATTTTTCTTGAAATTAATCATTGGATGTTTATTCATTTCCAGCCACGTAAATGCACAGTTTAAGGCGACCGGATATTCCTCTATTGAATCCATACCGGATAGAAGCTTTGGAAATACCGTTGTTACGTTCGATACAAATCAGGTTAAAGGAGCCACCTTATCTTATTTAGAATACGGTGAATATTTTAATCAACCTGCAGGTACACGACTAAATTTTGGATACCTCGAAACTTATGATCCTGAGCGCCTTAATGGTGATGCATGGACCTCATGGGAGATTGCCAGTGATGAATCTTCAGCGTATTATAACAGGAATTGGATTGAAAGCCAAAACCCGGCTCGAATCAAAGTAAAGTTTATAGGAGCTTTATCTCTGGGCAAAAAAATAGCACATGTAGACAACTGGAGTGGTTCACCATGGGGGCCTCAATATTTAGATGATTTCCTTGATTCTGAAGCTCCAGCGTGGGGCTACGGTGATTGGGCAGAAGAAACATATTATATCTATCCAGATGCTATTCATACCAGGTATTCAAAAGTATATACTGCACATTCAGTTGGAGCAATAGCTTTTGGTGGCCATCGTGAACCACCCAACTATAATTTCGAATTTTTTGAATTATGGGTGGATGTAGTAGGTGGTAAACGTCCTAATGAAATAGTAGAAGGAACAAAAACCCTGTTTCTTGTTGATTCCGTTGGCCAGAGTGCATGGATTTCTTATGAACCAGAAAATCCGGGTTGTATGGATGTAGCCAATGGTTATGAATCATTACGTTATGGCCATATAATGATGCTGAATATGGTAGAATCCATGAACAATCCTTTTGTCATTGGTATACCAACGGAGTGTGAAGTGCGACCCTATGAGTGCTTTTGTGATTCACCGGAGTTACCTGGTGGGTTATTTGAAAACTGTTCGTCGTTTATCACATGGCCAAATACTCCTCGGGGACAAACCATAAAAGCCAATGTATTATTCCCAATCGGACACATGATTCATTGGAGGCAATATGAAGTTCAGGCACCCGATCGGGAAGCTAATATTCCTGGAATATTAAGTAACGTGTACCTACATGGCTGGGGTCACGATACTACTTCAGCAAGTGAATTAATACGATTGGGTAACTCATGGTACAACGCTCCCTCAATTACTATGATTGATACCTCAGCATTTAAGGGCGGTAATTATGAAAAAACTGAACGTGCGTATAAATTTCAGAGGGTTACAGGAGAAAAAACGAATCTGTCTTTTACAATAAATGCAGATTCAGCCAGCCCTGTATATAATCCGGCATTTGTTATTGATGGCTGGGGAACTGATAGTACCGAACTATTCCTTAATGGATCTCCGTTTAACGGGCAATATGAAGTGGGATTTGAGGGCAATAATCTGGTGGTTTGGATGGAACATCACGATTCCACCGATCTTGATATAAAACTTTCAACACCCGGCGGTGATCCATTGCATCATATTTCTACTGCACTTAATAATGAAAATTATGGTTCGATAAAAATGATTCCAGCCGGTGCTTATTACAACACTGGCGATACCGTTTTAATTGTTGCCAGGCCTGCAATTGGTTTTGGATTCACCGGTTGGACCGGGGATTTAAATGAAGATAGCACAGCTCAAAGTTTGATTGTGGATGCTGATATATCAATTACAGCCCATTTTAAAAGGCTTACTCAATTCACATTATCAACCAGTGCAATGGGCGATGGAAGTGGTGATATCATTGTTCAACCTTTAAATACAGTTTTTGATTCAGCAACTGTAGTAAAAGTAACAGCTTCACCCAGTGATGGTAGTGCATTTAGTTTCTGGAACGGGGATTTGAGCGGTACAAGTAAATCAGATATGCTTATTATGGATAGAGATAAAAGCATTACTGCATCATTTGAGAAGGTAAATACCAGCTCTGATAAGTATAAAAAAGCTCCTCAAAAACAGCAACTTAATATTTATCCAAACCCAGCCAACGGCGACGAGATTGCGATCGAATTAAATGGGACTGCAGGTATAGCAGAAATTGAAGTAATAGATGTTAAAGGCAGTATAATAATTAAAAAAACAGGGATTATAGAATGTGGTGAATCTTTTCCATTATCTATAAATATGCTTGGAAAAGGAGTTTATGTTGTGTTAGTGAAACTTGATGAATACGTTTTAAACGAGCAATTGGTTATCAATTAGTCTGTAAATAACAATCGTGAAGAAGTATATCTCTATTTCAGTAGTGATAATGATTTCCTTGTCATTTGTTTTGAAAGCACAGGATTCGTTATTGTTTGAAAAACCTGCCCACGGTTTTGTAAGTCGCCAATATGCATCAAAATGGGAAGAAGGCCTTTTGGTTGGGAATGGTACCATAGGTGCGCTGGTTTATGGCAATCCACTGGATGAAACCATTATTATCAGCCATGAAAACCTTTTTATGCCGGATAGATATCCATATGAAACAGCACCGCTTATAAAAAATCACCTTACTGGTATTCGGGAAAACATCCTGTCAGGTAACCATAATACTGCAAGCAGTTTATTAGTTCAAGCCGGTAGAGACGGCGGGTATAATGATTTTGAAGAAGATTTGTTATTTACTGATCCATTAATTCCAGCATGTCAACTTGTAATGGAATCTTTAAATACCAATTCCACTTCGAATTATACGCGGGGGATAAATTATGAATCAGGCGAAGCAAGGGTTGCGTATAATCAGGATAATGAGACTTTTGACCGGACCATATTTATTTCTCGAACTGATAGTGTAGGTGTTATTCGCTTAGGCTCATCCGGTAATTCATTGGACTTTAGATTCAGGCTTGAACAGTTGCCAGATGCTCAGGAAGGTAAAGTTTCTTCCTTTGAAAGTGGCGCTGCAGGTGACAGCCTTTATTATAATACCATTTTCACATTCCAGTGGGATGGTTCATTAAAAGGATATCATGTTGCAGCAATAATTAAAAATACTGATGGAAGCCTCAGAACTGAGGATGGCTGGATTACAGTGAGTGATGCCAGCGAAATTATAATTTATTTTGATGTTCAATTATCGCATTCATTACCCATTGAACCCGCTCAGCATATTCCTTATGTATCCGGCTCCTATTCCGAACTGCTGGAAGATCATGAAAATATTCATGCTGAGATGTTCAACCGTTTCAGTTTGCAGATTGGAGATGGGATAAATCCTGATTTAACAGCTGAAGACATAATTGCCAGGAACAGAGCCAATGCTTTTACCGACAATCTGGTTAACCAGCTATGTGAAGCATCTCGTTATATTTCAATATCAAGCACTGGCGATAATCCTCCAACACTGCAAGGTATCTGGGGTGGAACCTGGCGACCAGAATGGTCAAGCGATTTCACGCTAAACGGAAATGTTCAGTCTGCCATCGCGAGTGGTTTCAACACGAATTTATTTGAATTAACCGAATCGTACATAAACCTGATGTTGAAATTTTATGACGATTTTGAAAACCTGGCCAGGGGATTATATGATACACCTGGAATTATGATCCCATCAAGGGTGAGCAACACAGGCTTTTTTCCTGTTTTTAACAGGGATTATCCTATGATTTGCTGGTATGCCGGCAGCGCGTGGGCAGCACAGTATTTTTATGATTATTGGCAGTATACAGGTGATTCCGCATTTCTTACGGAAAAGGCGATCCCGTTTATGATGGCTTCCATGGATTTTTATAAATCAATTATTACTTATGACAACCAGGATAATTATGCATTTATACCTTCATATTCCCCTGAACAAGGCCCTCGTGAAGATTTCAAATTAGCTATTAATGCTACCATGGATGTTGCTGCCCTCAGACAATTATCCAGCAATTTGCTCGCCTTATCCCACGAGGGATATTTAGAAAATGCAGATACTACCCTATGGTGGAATTATCTTGATAGTTTGCCTGATTATCAAATACAAAGTAATAATGAATTTAAAGAATGGCTTTGGGATGGTTACAGTAACGAAAATGAACACCGTCATGCATCCCATTTTTATCCCCTATGGTATGAACCGGATGTGAAAATAATAAATGACAGTGCATTATTGAATGCGCTGATGGTAGGTATAGATAAGCGATTAGAACATCGCAGAGAGTGGGATGGTGGAATAATGTCCTATGGAATATTTCAAAAAGGATTGGCTGCCGCACATATATCTGCCGGTAAACTCGCCTATGAATGTGTTGAATTATTAAGTGAGACATTCTGGAATAAAGCCTTTAATTCCTATCATGATCCATTCAGGATTTTTAATGTAGACATAAGCGGTGGCTTTCCAGCGCTTGTGACTGACATGCTGGTACAGTCGGCGCATGACACAATTCACATATTGCCGGCCTTATACTATCATGAATGGTCAGACGGAAAGGTCTCTGGTATCCAAACCCGGAGCGGAGTAACTGTTAATTTAGAATGGAGGGACAGTATACCTCACCTTGTTGAATTAATTGCAAACAGAAACACCTCTTTCACTTTGAAATATAACGATTACAAAAAAACGTTTTCAATGAATATGAATGACACCATAGTCATAACATCAGATTCATTGCCGAATGAAGTGCCATACCTAAGGCCGGAACCCGCTACTGTTACCGACCCGCTAAATTCAAAACACAAATCTGGTTATGAAGATATCATGATATACCCAAATCCATCAGATGGCGGAGCTATTCATATTCAACTAAACGGTTGGGAAGAAGAAATTGGGATAAGGATTATAGATATTAATGGTAGAACAGTGCTTGAAATGGAAAAACCCAATGGTAAATATGAAGTACTGAATGTCCCATTGGAAAATTATGCAAAAGGGATATACATTGTATCGGTGTCTTCCAATAAGCTTCTTAAGAATGCCAGGTTGGTCATTCAATAAAGAATATGCCCGGTTCCGGAAAAGGTAAAATAACTTTATAAAAGGTATCATGAAGATCCACTCATTTTTACTCTTATTATTTGCATTAGGTATTTCATTAATAAGCTCTGCACAAGATTATCTTAATACCAGCTTTACTCCCGAAGAAAGAGCTGCAGATTTGGTGTCTGATATGACCCTGGATGAGAAAATTAAGCAAATGATGCATTTTACGCCAGGTATTAGCCGGTTAGGATTAATCAATTATAACTATGCTAATGAAGCTTTGCATGGTATCGCGGCTGGTGAGATGGAATTTCAAGGAACCGCAACATCCTTTCCTCAGTCTATCGCTATGGGGAGTACCTGGAACCCGGAACTTATGTTTGAAGTGGCAACAGCTATTTCCGATGAAGCAAGAGCATATAATAACTCCGGTGCTCTGGAATTAAACTTTTTTAGTCCGAATATTAATATGATGCGGGATCCACGCTGGGGCAGGAACGAAGAAGCCTATAGTGAAGATCCTTATCTTATGTCAAGGATAGGAGTTGAATTTGTAAAAGGAATGCAGGGAGATCACCCAACCTACCTAAAAACGAATACTACTCCAAAGCATTTTGTAGCTAATAATTCGGAATATAACCGGCACGATGGCTCTTCAAACATCAGCGAACGCTGGTTGAGAGAATATTACTTTCCTGCATTTAAAACCTGTGTTACGGAAGGTAAGGCGGGTTCAATCATGTCAGCATATAATGCCGTAAATGGAGAACCTGTTTCCAGTAATAAGTGGTTACTGACAACTGTTCTACGAGATGAATGGGGATTTGATGGATTTGTGGTTTCAGATTGTAACGCAGTAGACGATATTATTACGCGTCATAAGATTATCACGGACAGGCCTCATGCAGTTGCCGCAGTCGTGAAGGCAGGCCTGGACCTGGAATGTGGAATTTGCTGCAGAGAAGAAGAGTGGGTATTTGCCAAAAACTTACTAAAGGCAATTGATCAGGGTTTACTTCAGGAAACAGATATAGATAAAGCTTTACTACATATAATGAAGGCAAGGATAAAACTTGGGGAGTTTGATCCTGAAGATAGTATTCCATGGAGAGATATATCCCTGGATACGGTAGATTGTGGATCTCATAGAGATTTAGCATTACGGTCAGCCAGGGAAGCTATGGTTTTATTAAAAAATCATAATAATACATTACCCCTCAGCAAGGACCTCTCTTCAATAGCAGTTATCGGGCATTATGCAAATACTCCTGTTTTGGGAGAATACAGTGGCAGTCCTTCATATAAAGTCTCTGTATTAGATGGTGTTGTATCAAAATTGCCAGGAGCAACAGTTTCCTTTGTTGAAAATGATATTAGTGAGGCGGCGAGTGTAGCTCAATCAGCTGAAGTGGCAATTTTAGTTATTGGTACCGATAGCGACATGGCAATGGAGGAATTAGATGCTGAGAGTTTAAATGTTCCTGCCGATCAACAAACATTGCTTAAGGCAGTCTATGCAGCTAATCCAAATACTGTTCTTGTAGTAGTCAGTGGTTTCCCACATACCATGACCTGGGAAAACGATAATATACCTGCGATTGTTTACGCATGGTACGCGGGGCAGGAACAAGGCAATGCTATTGCCGATGTGTTGTTTGGCGATTATAATCCAGGTGGGAAATTACCTGTTACATTTTATGAAAATGAAAATGATTTACCTCGTATAGGAGATTATAATATTACAAAAGGACGAACCTACTGGTTTTTTAAGGGTGATGTTCTCTACCCCTTTGGCGACGGATTAAGCTATACAAACTTCGAATTTAGCAACTTAGCATTAAGTGACAGTGTTCTGAATATTGCCAATGGCATTGATTTAAATGTGTCATTTGATGTGAAGAATACAGGCAATTTAAGAGGTGACGAAGTAGCGCAATTGTATATTAAAGATTTAAAATCAAAAGAAATTCAAGCTTTCAAAAAGCTAAGGGATTTTAAAAGAGTAAGCATTGATAGTCAGGAAACAAGTACAATTTCATTTCATATAACCAATGATGACTTTGAGTTTTGGAGCGAATTAAACAATGGATGGTATATTGAACCCGGTGAATTTGAAATTCAAATCGGAAATTCATCACAAGATATTTACTTACGTGATACTGTTTTTATAGATTTTGTAACATGCGATGCTACATCGCAATTTAAACTTGATACAACAATAAATGGAAGTGGAACAATTTCTATTGATCCGCCTGCTATTGAAGGTACATACAAGGCAGGCACCAGGGTTACTTTAACAGCTAATCCAGATTCAGATGCTGCATTCAGAGATTGGACCGGCTATGTAAGTGATACGGCAAATAGTATTGCAATTACAATGTGGTGCGATAGAGATATAACTGCGCATTTTAGCGACGGCACTTTCAAGCAATATAAAATAACTACTTCAACCGATGGCAGTGGAAGCGGATCAATAGAATTAGATCCACCTGGTGGGACATATGATGAGAGAAGTACAGTAAAAATTACGGCTTCTGCCGATGAAGGTTCCCGCTTCAATGGATGGTTTCCAAATCTTAACGAATCATCAAATCCCTTTACCATTTATCTTGACTCAGATTCGATTATTACGGCGAAATTTGATAGCATAACAGTAGTGGGCGCTGGTATAATAAATAACTCTGAAACTGATTATATCTCATACTATGGAGATTGGAAGAAAGTTGGTGCCGGACCTGCTGTAAATGGTGATGCCCATCTGGCAGAAGCAGCTAATTCAACTGCAAGTCTGACATTCAAAGGAAATAATATCAATGTCTACGTTTGGCGCTATCCATTAGGACAAAAGTTTGATGTCTTTATAGATGAAGCATTTATGGAAACCATAACTGTTAATGCTGGTGATGATGGGAAGTATATTGCATATAAAAACAAAAGCTTGATCGATACTTCCCACACCATTAGAATTGAAACAGTATCTAAAGAATTCTACCTGGATGCCTTTGAGATTGAAACTGACCAGACTGGAATTACAAATGAATCGGCTTTCTCATCCGACAAGCTTTTCCTTTATCCAAATCCGAATAAGGGAAACCACATAACAATCAAATTCACAGAGCTTAGAGGATTAGTAGAAATTGATTTAGTAGATAATCATGGCCGTGTTGTCATAAATGAAAAAAAACATATTAGCGGAAATACCACAACATTGGCTGTAGGAGGATTAAGTAAAGGGATTTACTTCTTAGCAGTTAAGACAAATAGTAATACTGCAAATGCAAAATTAGTGGTAGAATAAATATAATGAGTTGGTTATGATATTCTAAATGCTCCCTTTTAAATCAAAAACCTGCGAGTGAAAGAGAATAAACTATGACAAAAAACAGACTGAAATCAGGTTTAATGATAATTCTGCAATTGCTGTTTTCAGCATCTGCAATAAGTGTGAATGCTCAATATACCGATTATATTGGAGCCGGACATAATGATAATGTGGTTGTTACGGCATCCAGCACAGATACAGAATTACTGGCGTCTCCCAGCCGTTTAGTGGATGGCTCAGGTTTGTCAGAATCGGGGGAGCTTACTTCGAATTATATGCAATACAGCTGGATAAGCGGAGAACCTGTTATCTCACCCATTGATTATCGAAGTGATATAGGTACTTGGATTCAGTTTGATCTGGGTCACATTTATCAGTTGGCCGAACTATGGGCCTGGAACTTTGGCTATGGAGATGATTCCCAAATGGGGCTGCGCGATATCATTATTGATTATTCCACAGACGGTTTAAATTGGACTGAACTGGGTCGGTTTGAATGGGAAAATGCCGATCCATCGCAACCGAATTTTGGATTCAAAGGTGCCGACTTCAACGGAATTAATGCACGATATATTATGATCTCGATCCGTGATAATTGGGGAGGTTCACAACTGGCCTTAGCTGAGGTAAAGTTCAATATTGGTACCGGCAACACAGTTGCTGCCAATCCATATCCACTGGATGGAGCAAATAGCGTTTTTAAAGAAGAGGATTTAAAATGGACAAAGGCCAATGGCACAGGTTCACAACAAATATATCTGGGGACTTCGAATCCCCCTTTACCGGCGGGAACAACAGTTGAAAACACTTTTGATCCGGGACCCCTGGAGGCCGGGACCACTTATTATTGGAGAATCAATGAAGGAGATATCTGGAGCTTCACAACCTCTTCTTTCTCTGCAACAGGAATAAGCGATTCACTCACAAGACCTGCTGAACCCGTGTCGCATCACTATCCAAACAGGTACGTTCCTGTAGAAATAACCTTTGAAGAAACTCCAACAAAATTCCGGTTTATGACTCCGGCAATGCCTTCCACGGTATCCGAAAATGGGATTCACTACAATATTGGTTATTGTGAGACCGGAGACAGAGATCACCCTGCAAATATTGATGAGGTGTCCTTTTCCTGGGAATTAATTTCAGATGAAGCATTTGAAACCATAAAAATATGGATTGAAAGCCAGAATGATGCAAGAATCAAAGCCCGCATAATGGGAGGCTTGGGAGGAAACCTGCAGGGAGAATACAGATTGGCGCACGATGATTTGCCAAATGGTACAGATTACGGATCCGACCTCCGCCCGGGAATGGGAGACTGGGCAAGTGAGACCTATACCTTTTACCCTGATGGAATGCATACCAGGCATGCCAGAATATATTCTGGCCGGTTAACGGAGTGGGCAGCACCTTTTCATGAGCCCCTCGAATTGGGTGGTCTGGAGTATTATGATCCCTTTTTCGAATTCAATGAAGGACTGGTTTTTCTTGATATAGGCAGAGCTTTAAGAAATTATGTAGAGGCAAGCTCCGTGACATTGGTAAAGATGAGTGGTGAATCTACAGATATCAGTTTTGATCCTTTGATGAGAGATGACTACCCAGGCTGGTACGATGCTAATATTCAGCTAATTAATGTAAATGCCGAGTACGACCCTTTTGTAATTGCCTTACCGGACAGTGTGCATGTAAAACCATATTATCCGGATGGTTGTGAAACTGTGGAAACCGGGTGTTATCCAAATGTATGGAGCGACGGGTATGGGGGATCTACCACACCCATTGGACATGTATTAAACTTCAAACACTACAAATGGAACAAATCCAATATGATATCCAATGTTTACCTTTCCGGTAACATCAAATCCTCCGAGCAAGTCAGCGACTTAACCAGCTTAGCTAATTCATGGGTAAATGCTCCAGCACTCTCCATTCATTCTCCCGGTTATTCAGGGGGTAGCTATGTACAACATGAACGTGGTTATGTATTTCAAAAGACAGAAGCCGGTAGTTCCTTAGATGTTACAATTGATGCAAGTGCAGACAATCCATTAATCAGACCCTCTTTTGTAGTTCAGAACTGGGGAACTTTGAATGTTCCAGAAGTTACAATGAATGGCAGCGCTTTGGTTGACGGCACTGATTTTAAACATGGTATGGAGGGTGCTTACCTTGTGATATATCTAAATGTAGAAAGTACAAGTGCTGTGGAATTAAGCATAGAAGGGGGAGAAAATAAATACATGGCTCCCACCATCGAATTAACTGACCCAATGGATGAAGCCTCTCATGTTTATGGAGATACACTTACTTTTTCTGCAACACCTTTTGATGAGGACGGTTCCATCACCAGTGTTTCATTTTTTATCAATGATGTACTGGTAAAATCTATATCAGATAGCCCTTACACCTTCAATTGGATTGCAAGCGGAGATGGTGCACATACCATTTACGCAATTTCAACTGATAATGATGGTATTGCCAGTGAGCATTCCGATACAGTGATAATTTCAATATCGGGTACGCCAGCTGCTCCCATTTGCAGCATAACATCCCCATCCAATGGAGCTGAGTTAAGTGAAGTAGATATCATTACCATCAACGCTTCCGCGAGCTCAGATGAAAAAGGTTCAATCGCCAGTGTTATATTTTATATTAATGATGTTCCCTTAAACATTAAAACAGAAAGCCCTTACGCTTTTGACTGGCGCCCCACAGCAGCCGGAGATTATACCATTCACACAGTAGCGACCGACAATTTTGGTGTGAGAAGCGAGCATTCCAATTATGTGAAAATTAAAGTAAATAGTATTAATCCAACATCTGCCACGAACAGATCCATTGACTCAAATACCACCTTCAAGATTTACCCGAATCCAGCTTCTGATCATATCTTTCTGGATGTTGATGCAAAGCGCATTTCTATAGTAAATACCCTGGGGCAGAAAGTAAAAACCATAACAGAGTACAGAAGTGGACAAGCAATTGATGTAAATTCACTAAAAAAAGGAATCTATTTTCTTTCCGTTGAATCAAAGCAAAATACGCTAACCGACAAACTCATTTTAAAATAATTTGAATTCATCTGATTATAATTCAGCATACGCGGTTTGCATTAACAGGAAAAATGCCTGTCCAACGCTACCCTGGTCCCAATATTGTTATTGTGCTATAATTATGCGCAGTATACGCCACCGTTAATATCAAGTGTTGCCCCTGTGATAAAACCATCATATTCCGATGCCAAATAGATAACTGCCCTGGCCACATCTTGCGGCTTCCCACCCCTTTGTAAAGGAATTCCTTCAATGGTTTTTTGGGCAGATTCTTTCGTAGTATGCGTATTATGAAATTTGGTGTCAAGAATTAATCCAGGAGCAATAGCATTTACACGTATTCCTTTCTCTGCCAATTCAATTGACAAAGCCCTGCTCCAGGTAAGAACAGCTCCTTTGTTGCTTGCATAGGCTAAAGAACCCGGATGTCCTCCTTTTCTCCCTGCCAGAGAAGAAATATTTATAATGCTCGATTGACCTGCTTTTTCCAATGCCGGTATTGCTTCTCGGGTAACATACATCATTGATGTAGTATTTAAATCAAACACAGTTTGCCAGAATTTTTGATCCAGTTCTTCTATCATTTTTCTTGCAACAAGTCCACCTGAATTATTAATCAGAATGTCCAGGCCATTCATATAATCGACAGCATCTTTCACACATTTAATTGCCTGCTGTTCATCGGTCAAATCAGCCTGATGAAACTTTATTTTACAATCATTATTATGAGCAATTTCTTCTAATTCGTTTTTGCCCTCAGTAGTAGAGAAATAATGAATGTAAACATCGCATCCTGACTCCAACAATCCTTTCGATATTTCACGTCCAATTCCCTGGTTACCCCCAGTTACTAAAGCCTTTTTATTTTTTAATGAGCCCATAGTTGTCCATTAAGAGATTGATTAGTTAGAGGTTCCAGCGTTAGAAATCAGGCCAATATTAGTATTGGACTCAGATTCTATATTCATCCATACGATTAAGTCATCTGAATCAAGAGACTTTCTGATAGAGAATTCATAATCTTTTCCCTGGACAAGTTCCTTATCATTTAGCATTACTTTTAAGGCACTGCTATTCCAATTTTTGATGATGAATACCGGATGAATCAAAGGCGAGCTTGCCGAAGCTGAAATGTTAATTCTTAATGTGCTTTCAGACGAATCCAATTTGGTTAACAGATATGCTCTTTCGTTACGGCTAAAACCTTCATAGGAATATGTATTGCTTGCTCGATTAAGTTTTGGAGTATTAATCCAATACTTAGCAAATGGAACAGTTTTTTCAATAGGATCATTTGATAAGCCCATTATAAAACGGCCTTCCCAGGCACCATCAATTTTCCTGGGTCTATTGAATGGAATTGCCGAAGTAATCGCTGAACTACTAATTCTATCCGCTGCAAGGATAAATCTTCCATCACTTGGAATTTGTGTTACGGGCCAATGATTACGCCAGTGGAATTTTGACAATCTGTAATCTACTTCCCGGTTACCTCCACCATAGGGTCCTATATACGAACCTGGCTCATAAATGTAAAATGGCTTAGCCGCGGATTTTATATTTATGAAGGTGATGATTTCATTCTCTATGGCACCAGCAAATCTACCATCACTGTCAGCTGGCCATTTCTCATATGTATGATGACTGACTTCTCCTTTAAGATTAGCCAGGGAGACAGCTTGTAAATTGATGTTGTCTTCAGGTTTTTCTCCCGGATTACTTAACATCGCTGGTTCAGTAATACTGTACTGGAGTTCTATATGATCTGATGCATCAAAATTTTGAATTTGTTCTCGGCTATATTCGCCTAATCCATGTACTAAAAAATGACGAATAGCAATTCCATCGGGGTAGATATAATAATATTCATCTGCCCAATCTCCCCAATTTGTTACAGGGTCTGTGTTTGCTATTTGGTATTTTATATCCGTTAAAGCATATCGCCAATGCACAACTACCCGAGCGCTACTATTTTCAATTAATCTTATGTGGCTGTAACGGTTTTGTTTGTCAGACATATGTTCCATACATCCTAATTCTCCAAAGGTTTCAGCACTCTGGTCCGCCACCCACTTGCCATTTTCTGTCACCAGGTTCATATTGTAATTCGTGCCTTTCCAAAAGACCATAGAATAGTCTTCATTGGGGAATGTTACCACGATATCAGGATATTGATCATCTCTCCATAAAACATCCCAATCTTCGTCATATTTTAATTTGGTGTAAAAGGCTCCGAATTCATTCTTATTTGTATTTATTGCAGGCAATTTACGCCAGATCAGCTTTGGCTCGTTGTCTGGTTTTAATTCATTATATGTTTCCAATAACTCATCTGAGGTTTAATCTGACGTGTAATTATTAACTCATCAATAATTCCATCAAAAGAGTAAGAAGCAGGTTCTCTTACAAAACCAGCCCTGTTTAAGGACGAAGGCGGAGTTAATTCATGGTTCCTGGCTATTTGTAATTCAAAATACCTGTCATTTAATAGATCGCCAACAACATTAAGTTCACCAACTTGTTCCCCGTTAACAAATACGGCCATACCTTTATCAGGATCATATGTTGCCGCGATATAGGACCATTCCATAAAGGGGATTTTCTTTTCGCTGACACATTCTCTCCATTGACGTGCGATGGCTGCATGTAAACCTATTCTACCTTCTCCGTCAATACCAAAAAATATTCCTCTTTGATGATGGTATTCCTGGTTATAAATGGCGCACCAGTTCCATGGATAAGCCTGTGGAGCAACCCATGCTTCTATGGTAAATGGTCCACTAATACATGGAGCTTCATAACCATCGCGTGAAATACGTGTTGAAAATCCATCGCATTTTAAAGCTTTACCCTTTATGCCTTCAACCAGTTTGTAGTTACCCTTAATGATATCAGAAAAACCAGTTACTTCTTCGGGGGTTCTGTTATTCTCAACTTCATCGAAATTCCATTGAACTATGAGCTGACCGTCCTGAGCGCTTAATTTCTTAACAGGTATTGAAAACACAAACAGAAAAAATATAGCTCTGATCATTGTAAGGTGATGTAGTCTCATACAGCGAGATACTAGTAAATTCTTCATACTGGCAAGATTAATTACTTATTTTCTAAAAGTAAGAAAGCTTATTAATCCTTCCAAAGCAGAACGCTTGAAAATTTGTTGAATCAGAATAGTAAAAAAAAAATGAAATGAAAGAAAAATCAAGCAGAAAACATCCTTAAAAAGAAGGATGGATTATATACTGAATTTGTGTTTTATTGATTGATCGTTATCTGAATCTCTCAGGAAAATCATCCCTGAGTCCCGCATCCCTTACATCAATTGACTTTATTCCCATTTTTAGTGCTGGTGATTCAGGCTTCAACCTGAAATCCCCATTTTCCCAATCAACAAACATAGGATCGGCATACAGGCCATTTCTGTCATGTCCCTCTGCTCTTAATCCGCTCAACGGGATGTCTTTACTACCTGGCGCTTCAGCATTGAAATAGAGGTTTTGATCTACGGTGCATTTATCAAAGTACTCGTATAATCCAGGGGTCTCATCTCCATGACCTTCCCGGAGCTCAAATACATAGAATTGTTGCTTCGCTCCCGGTTCGAAAAGTATGTTGCGTTCGATACGGGTTCCATCGACATAACGTCGGCCAACAATCATATATTGATTGGGTGTAACATCCACGATAAAATTATTGATCCAATAATTCTCATGTTTTACAAGAACTCCGCAAAAGGTATTGGTCCTGAATATTACATTCTCTTCAATTAGGGTTCCCCGCTGATAGTCGTCAATACGAATGGCACTATGCAACATTGGGTTGTAGATATCATGTAGATAATTGCGGCGGATGATGTTCCCTTCTCCTGCCCCGCTGATATTTAACGCAGATCCATCTCCCATAATTTCTCCAACCCTGTATATCTCGTTGTATTCAACAATGTTATTACGGGTATGCAAATAAGGAGTGATCTCGGGCCATTCCCACACATCTACTCTGCCCCAGGGCATGCTGGCAGCTCTCTCTGTACAGGCTGCAGAGTCTTCTATTTCATACCAGCGAATGGAAGGGGCATTTTCCCGGAAGGGGGGATGTGCATGTTTCAGGAATTCATCATCAGGATCAAAGAATTGAGGACGAACTCCTGTCACACAGATTGCTTTTCGTGGCATATTGTGAATGGTATTATGCGCCACATGGTTTTCGCCACTTTGCCACAAAACAATACCATGCGAGTGCCAATAGATCTCTCCGTTATGATGAATATGATTATTCACCACTTCGTTCTTCTTATTCACATCTTTTATGCCCGGGCCATATCCGATTAAGAGGATTCCCGCACCACCCAGGTGATTGATTTCATTGTTATAGATTCTGTTATTCTGACAGTGCAGATCCAGGCGGATCGCGGAACCCCCACTATTATAAAATTTACAGGCTTCAACCACACAGTTTTCAGCTCCCCGAAAACGCAGAAGTGCATCTGCTTTATCGATCATCTCCCAATCGTGCTGTATGGACTTATCATCGATTTTTACCTTCCCCCTGTCGGCCTGGGTAAAGCCCAGGTCCTTGAAAACAATCCCTCGCACCGGTTTATCTTCAGGGCCTTCGAAGTCTATGGTCCCTTCAACACGGATGAGTTCCGTAAGGCATGGTGCAAAAATGTTATCACCTGGTTGGTCATCATAAGGCCAGAGGTAAAGTTTGCCTTTTTTACTGTCTAAGACCCATTCTCCCGGGCAATCAAGTGCTTCGAGGGTGTTCTCAACCCAAACAGCTGGTTCGCCCTCGGAGATTGCCTGGGGCCTTTGGTTTGTAATGGTATGTAATTTCCCATAGTTATGGATATCCGTTCTGGCCACTAAATTCTCCTCGTCAACAGACTCAAGAGAAAGTATCGTGATTGTAAAGTGCAATCGGCGCACTATAATTTCAACATCTTTCAGATTTGACCAATTTTTAATGGTGCCTTCTTCAAATTTAAATTCCCTGTGAGGATTCTTGATGGATTTATGCTCATCATCTACTACATAGGCCTGGGATTGTGATCTGGGCAGTCTTTTGTCATGATCATATAAAGTACGAAATGGGCCGAGCCCTTCAGGAACGTCCGCTACCCAAACTTTTGCCTTGGCCATCTCTGGTAATTCACTCGTTGATTCCTGGTATAGCTTCCAACCTCTCTCACTATATTGCTCCCATCCTTCAATTTTTACACCTGAACTAAAGATTGGTTCCTCACCCGGATAAGCAGCATATGTAATTGTATGACCTAGTGCGGCAGCATCCTTCAGGCCAAAAACAACTGTCTCTTTTAAAAAGTACCTTCCGCCTCTTATTAAAACAGAAATATCCCCTTTGCCTTCATCTTGCTTGAGTTTTAGCACTTCATCCCTGGCTTTTTCTAAAGTGGCAAATGGACCATCGGAATTATCCTTATTGGGACTCTCGAGCTTACCCGACCAGGTATCATTCCCGTTTGTTGCAACATAAAAATCTGCATTCACTTCACTGCCTTCAACAGGAGTATTTGCTTTCAGACTGAATAGTAAAATGAAGCAAGTAGATACTATTATTGTGTTTTTCATAATATATTGTTAATAATTGTAAGAGCTAAGCTCTGAACAAATCTATCCCCAATTTCGCCTTTTCATAATGCAATATCTTCCGGAAAAAAGGGAAAGTCTTCCGAATTTGCATGAAGCATACTTCATGCTCCTGGATTGATTTGTATTTTTGATGGAGCCATATACTCCTTCACCAATAGGAGTTTGATTAAAAGCAAATCGTTATGACAAAAACAATTGGTCTCGGAATCGTTTTAATGCTCATTTTGAACGGATGTGGATCAAAAAGTGAACAACAAGTTGCCAGAAGCTTTCAAAATACAGACGTCTCTTTCACCACTGGGTATGCGGATTTACAGGAATTATTCGACTCAGCTGAAGTAAAGGTTGTAGAAAACATCATATCGTATAATGATGAGTTCAGATTCATGATTGAAGGTGCCGTGTACCCCTTTGTATTTCTGGAAACGCAGCCCATGGATGAAGAATACGAATACACACAGGTTATCGGTGATAAAATATATACCCTGCATCAAAAAGACAATGTTCTGTCCGGGAAAGTGAATGACAACATACTCTTTATATGTACCGCCGGAGCTAAAATAAAAACCGATTTAGATGGGTCGGTTATAGATTTGGTAGGCATCGACTCAGTTTCCAGGAATATTGATTTGAGCTTCGGAAACAATTCGTATAGTTTCACGGCATCTCCAAATAGGGCTTAGGCTTTCGAAGAAGATGCAAGGGTTATTAAAGAAGTGCCATTTAACTATCCATATAGAGAGTAGAATTTCTTGTCTTACTATAAATCTAAAAATATGCTGCGATTACTTCTTATATTAACATTAGTTACTTCTGTTCTTTTGAGTTGTTCTGCTCAGAAATTTGAAATGGTTCAGGATGGTATCATAATAAAGCTTGATAAAACAATATCAGGAGGTGCCTCTTCGATGCGATTAAAATTCATTTCCGATGATATTGTTCAGGTATTGGTTTTCCCAGGCGATGACCGAAAAGAACCTTTGAGCCTCTGTGTTGAAAACAAAGAATGGTCGCCAATTAAATTTGAGGTCACCGAAAGCAACAACAATATTTTAGTTAACACCAAAGATCTTCAACTTGAAATTAGCATGCCGGAAGGCATAATTACTTACCTCGATAAATCGGGGAAAGTATTGCTTCAGGAGAATGGCAGGACTTTACAAGCGGTAACATTAGCAAATGACTCAGGAGTAAAAATAAAGCAGAATCTCAAACTTCGTGCTGATGAAGCTATCTATGGCTGGGGACAGTACGAAGGTGGTATTATGAACTGGAGAGGTCATGTTGCCGAACTAAAGCAGGAGAATACCGGTACTGCTGTTCCGGTGTTTGTTTCAACCAGGGGATATGGAATGCTTTGGGATAATTACTCGTTTACCAAATTTGTAGACAAACAACAAACTTTTATCACATCTGAATTGGGCGACGCACTAAACTATTATTTCTTTTACGGACCTACCATAGATGAAGTAATATCAGCTTACAGAGAAGTAACAGGACCTGCACCCATGTTTCCGAAATGGGCATACGGTTATACACAATCAAGAGAAAATTACGAAAGTCAGGAAGATGTATTGTATGCTGCCAGAGAATTACGTCGCAGAGAAATTCCATTTGATGTAATTATTAAGGACTGGAACTACTGGGAACAGGGACAATGGGGCCAGAAGTCACTGAGAGAGGACCTGTTTCCCGATCCGAACGCCATGATCGATGAATTGAACAACAAACTTAATGCCCATACGCTTATTTCGATCTGGCCGAATTTAGAGAAGGGCAGCCCCGATTATAATGAGTTTATTGATAAAGAAGATTTTCACTTCCCAATGGAATCCTTTGATCCGGATGAAAATGGGTTTATTATCTATAATGCTTTTAATGAAGCAGCAAGAAAATTATACTGGCAGCAGGTTGAAGAAGGAATCCTGGTACATGGCTTTGACGGTTTATGGTGCGACTCTTCGGAACCAGAACCCGGCTTCCTTGATAATGACAATGACAAAAATAAAACCAAGCTAAGTTCAAATTTCGGATCTGGTACGCGCTATTTTAATGCATACCCTTTAATGCATGCAAAAGGCATTTACGAGAACTGGATGAATTCCGGTCGTTCAGCAAGACTGGTTAATTTAACACGATCAGGCTATGCGGGACAACAAAAGTATGGAACTATCTGCTGGTCTGGGGATATATCGGCAACATGGAATGTATTTAAAACGCAGATAGCGGCTGGTTTGAATTTTTGTATGACTGGCATACCCTACTGGGGGAATGATATCGGTGCATTTTTTGTTAAACCTGAGGTTAACGGTTATCTCGGTGGCGGAGATTATGAGCATGGGCCTGAAGATGATGGGTATAAAGAGCTTTACGTCCGTTGGATTCAATACGGTGCATTCTGTCCTCAAATGCGCTCTCACGGTACGGATTTTCCAAGGGAACCATGGCGTTTTGGCGAAGACGGAACCTGGGCATACGATGCTATTGTAAAAATGATAAATCTTCGATACAGGTTTATGCCTTACATATATTCCGCAGCAAATAAAGTCACCACTGAACATTATACCATGATGCGTGGGATGGCCATGGACTTCCAGGATGATGTGATGGTTTATGACATTGATGATCAGTACATGTTTGGCCCTGCAATTATGGTTAGTCCGGTAGTTCAAGAGAAGGTTAACCACAGAAACATATACCTTCCTGAAGGAAGCGGTTGGTATAATTTCTGGGATGGAAACTACCTGACAGGCGGACAGACCATTGTAGAACAAACTCCCATCGATATTATTCCACTCTATGTAAAATCAGGTTCAATTTTACCCCTGGGTCCCGATGTGCAATATGCCACAGAAAAAACAGGCCCGATTGAAATTCGAATTTTTGAAGGTGCTGATGGAGAATTTGAACTATATGAAGATGATAATGAGACCTACAATTACAAAAATGGTGAGTTCAGTAAAATCAAATTTACATGGGATGACACAAATAAGATCCTGACCATTCATGATATAGAGGGAGAATATCCGGGGATGAATCCTGAGCATACATTTCGTATAGTTTTATACAAGAAAAGGTCAAAACTTCATACATGGACTGGACTTGGATTGGAAGCTGGTTTGGAATTATCTGAAAATCCTGATGAAGTAATAAAGTACACCGGTGAGAAAGTAGATGTCAGTTTAAACTAGAACATGTATTTGTTGGTGTACCAATTTCACTCTATCCTAAAAAACAACAGAATAAATAAAAATACGACGCAATGAAAAACATAGGATTACTTCTTATTGGGGCACTTGGCTTAAGTGTTTTATTCCAAAGCTGCATATCTGAAAAACCGATAGAACAACCAAATATTCTGTTTTGCATTTCCGATGATCAAAGCTGGATACACACATCAAATATGGGTACTCCTCAGTTAAAAACTCCTGCTTTCGACAGAGTAGCAGCAGAAGGGGTCCTGTTTAACAATGCATACTGTTCTGCCCCGTCCTGTGCCCCATCAAGAGCCAGTATCTTGACCGGTCGTCATATATATGATCTTAAAGAAGGTGGTTTGCTATTTGGAGGTATACCCAGAGAAATGGTCTTATTCACCGATTTGCTTGAAAAGAATGGCTACAGTGTTGGATATACAGGTAAGGGTTATGGCCCTGGTAATATGAATGATGATCAATACTGGAACGAGGCAGAAATTTTAGGGACAGAATACTGGGAAGAAGAAATGGATGTTCCGGTAGAAATCATGGAATTGGACTATACCAGGAGTTTTAAGGTATTCCTGGAAGAGAATAGGGAATCTGAAAAGCCTTTCTTCTTTTGGTATGGAGGATTAGAGCCTCACAGGCCTTTTTATGAGGGAATTGGTGCACAAAATGGTATTAACCCCGATAGTGTTATTGTACCAGCTTTCCTGCCTGATAATCTTGAAACAAGAACCGATGTAGCCGATTACCTTTTCGAAATTGAATGGTTCGACAGGCATTTGGCTGCCATGATGGCTCTGCTGGAAGAAAAAGGCGAACTGGAAAACACCATTGTCATCGTTACTTCCGATAACGGGATGGCTTTCCCCCGGGCAAAAGCAACATTATACGAATACGGAACCCATATGCCATTGGCCATCATGTGGGGAGATAAAATAAAAGGGGGAAGAGTAGTGGAAGACTTTACAGTTGCTGCTGATTTTGCTCCCACCATTCTGGATCTGGTTGGAGCCGAAATACCTGAAGCAGTTACGGGGAAAAGCCTCAGGAAAATTCTTGAATCATCAAAAGAAGGGTTGATAGATCCTGAACGCGACAAGGTTGTAACCGCTATTGAAAGGCATACTTATTGCCGTCCCGGAGGATTACCCTATCCATCAAGAGCCATCAGAAAAGGCAACTGGACCTATATCATGAATTTTGAACCTGATCGATATCCTGCTGGTCACCCAAATTTTATTTCCATCACAGGTCAGGTATACGGAGATGTTGATGCAGGTCTCTCCCGGAAATTCATGCTTGATAACAAAGATCTTCCAGACGTGAATAAACTCTTTGAACTTTCATTCGGCAAAAGGCCAGAGGAAGAATTATATGACATCTCAAAGGATCATTATCAAATGAATAACCTGGCTGAAAATTCGGCATATGCCGATATAAAGGAGGAGTTAAGGAAGGAGTTGTTCGAATACCTAACAGAAACAAGAGATCCCAGAATGAAGAATGAATCTCCCTGGGATAACTACCCCTTCTTTGCAGACGGTTATGAGCACAGAGCGTTTTTACCAATTGAAAAGAGAGATACGATTATTAACGGTTTCATTCAATAAGAATAATATCAGTTTACTCTTCATCTTCTTCCTCATATATTTCAATAAATTTCTGGTCAAGTGCATCTGAGTCTCCATATTTCTCTCTTAACTCCAGAAGACGCACTTTCAAATCGAGGACAGTTTTAGCATGTCCCGGATCATCATAAATATTTATCATCTCATGAGGATCATTCTCCCTGTCGTATAACTCCCATTCGTCAATATCGTAATAAAAATGGGCCAGCTTGTATCTCTTTGTAACAATCCCGTAATGCCGTTTAACTTCATGTGCGCCAGGATACTCATAATAGTGGTAGTAGACCTCTTCCCGTGACCAGCTGGCTGTGTCACCTTTTAATAAAGGGACTATGCTCTCTCCTTGCATATCCCCGGGAAATTCAATTCCTGCTGCTTCCAGGAGTGTTTGCGCAAAGTCAAGGTTTTGAACCATTTCATCCGAGGTGCTTTCTTCCTTCACAACTCCAGGCCATCTGATTATCAAAGGTGTCTTAAATGACTCCTCGTAGATAAACCGCTTATCAAACCAGCCGTGTTCACCCAGGAAGAAGCCCTGATCAGAGGTGTAAACTATGATTGTATTTTCGGCCAAGCCATTTTTATCCAGATAATCCAGCAATCGGCCTACATTATCATCCACTGAAGAGATACAGGCCAGATAGTCCTGCATATACCGCTGGTATTTCCATTTCAGTTTCTCTTCATCGGTCATGAATGGCCAATTCTCCTTGAAGAACTGACTAATTGAATCGATCGTAGGTTTATACAGGCGTTTCTGCTCTTCAGTTACCCGGTCGGAAAAAGGTTCACTAAAGGAATCCCACCATTCCTCGATAAACGGAGTAACATCCTCCATCTCTTCCATCGTCTCAGGCCATATTTTGTGATCATGACGGTAAAACATGTCCCTGAAAATGGTCATCGTATTCGCCTTGGCTGCAGTACCTCTGTTTGCATAATCATCATAGAGGTTGGCAGGTTCAGGAAAGGATTTGCGGCTAAATTCCCTGAATTTATCATGCCTTGGCCACCAGGGTCGGTGGGGTGCTTTGTGCAGGTAAAACAGTAAAAAGGGTTTATCTTCTTCCCGCCTGTGATTTAACCAGTCCAGCGACAGGTCTGTGATAATATCAGTAGCATATCCTGTTATCGTCGTATCACCCCTATTGGTGTTGAAATCAGGGTTAATATAAAATCCTTGATCGGGTAGGATTTTAAATTCATCAATACCCTTCGGATTATTCCCAAAATGCAATTTCCCAAACATGGCCGTCTGGTATCCTGCTTCTTGAAAGATCATGGGAAATGTTGTTTGACTTGTATCAAACAGGGTATGATCATTATCGATTTTTCCATGAACATGGGCATGCTTGCCGGTAAGTATGGTTGCCCGCGAAGGACCACATATGGAATTTGTAACGCAGGCATTGGTAAATAACATGCCCTCATGAGCAAGCCGATCAATATGCGGAGTTTGGATTAATCTGCTGCCATATGCGCTAATCGCCTGGTAGGCATGATCATCGGTCATTATAAAAATAATGTTGGGCCGGTTAGGATCTTCAGGAATCCGGCTGTTGGTATGGCATGAAACCATGAATAACCCGATCGTAAAAATGAAAATTGCTTTCATTATACTTACTTGTTTAATGATCGCCAAATCAGGCCTACTAGCGTTTAACAACCTTTCTTTTGGCCGATTGCCCCCCGGTTTTTACTTCGACAATGTAAATACCATTCGGGAAATCACTCATACTTACCAAACCTGTCGGATTCTTATCGGTGAGCAGTAATTCACCCACCATACTATAGATCCGGATCTTTTCAATCCCTTCGCTAGCTTCAACTCTGATTTGATCTGTTGCAGGATTAGGATAGATCAATACAGCGCTATTTCCTTTATTCTCTGAAACTGATGTGTAGTCGGGAATTGTGCCAACTGGTGCTAATTCTTCAGGCTCGAAACCAATTTTCTCAACGGTAATTACCGTTTTATTAATACTGCTGATTTCATAACCTCCCGTTACCGGGTATGTAACCGAGTCTGAGCCGAAAGTGCCCTGAATGTAGTATTCAAAGTCATATCCGGGATCTGCCAATGAAGCCGTCATAACGTAGCTGCTGTTATTTACAGGAGTAAGTGATATTGAAGAAAATGGGCCTGATGCACCTATTTTACGATAGTACATAGTTGGATTTGCGACGGTCCCATTACCCATAAAGATTACTTTCTGCACAAAGTTTTCATTCTCATTTATCTGGGTAATTTCAGGGTAAGCCCGTACTGCATTATCTGCTTCAAATGTCACATCACGTTCTGTAATATCATACTCTCCTTTAAATAATCTGTCCCAGGTAGACTGTTGTAATTGGGCAATAACACCAAGCTCTGAGACATTTCTTACGCGATTTATTTCATGTTCCATTACCTTGGCCCAGGTTTTTATTATACTATCTTTTCTGGCAGGTGTGCGATCTTCCGCTCTATAAAAATATTCATGAACTACTAATTTACTTAACTCAAGCTGAGCTTGAAAAAAATGATACCAATACAGGTATCGATCTATATTTCCCGTTCCAACAATATCGTCTTTGTATGAACAAAACTGGGTATATACATACATGGCGTCAATAAAGGTCGGGTCTGTATAGTCTACAATATCACCGTCGTCCAACCAAAATTCAGTAATTGAACTTGGAAGCCATCTCGCCACCTTTGGAATACCCCCTTTTAATCCTCTCCGTATTTGATGAGATTCTCCTAATCTGTCGGCCATGGCCAGAAGCGACCCTATCTCATCTGATCTCTCAGGACCAAAATTAGCCTTTGCCCAGTCCTGATAATGTTTAGTAATCCAATTTACAAAACTGGGATCCTGACTCTCCAGCGGAGCATCCCACTTATCAAAAAAACGGTATTTTTCAGCTCCCTCTGCAATACTAAGTAAATCACCATCCACGGTAGCCTTGTTATCCCAGGATAATTTTGCGTGGGCCAAAGAGGCTGGGGCAATAGAATTAACACGCCAATGTTTGGCAACCAGTGCCTGTGTTCCGCCAGCTCTCAAACCGGCCCCTACTTCAAACCAAGCATCCATAGCTCTTAACTGAGGTTGTACAAGTCCCCAGTCCTCTTCGTACCAAACAGAAGACCACCCTTCACGACCAGCATCGATAACCGGCTTAATTCCCTGAGCATCATCCCATAATGTTCCAAATGGAACATCTAAGGGCAAATCGTCGTGAAATTCCAGTGAAGACCCGTATCCGACACTTCCAACCCTCCAGCCAAAGGTGGCCATTTTGATTGGCGTTTCCATTTTAGTCATAACTTCATTACAGTACCTGTAATCATCCGCAACAGCCTCAATCGCTTCATCATTTGTTCGATCACCCCCATAGGTCATCGTTTCGAAAGTCCAAAGCCAGAAGTAGTCCAACGGATGGGTACGCGCAATTCGGGTAAACAGCCCTTCATACATTCTTTTTGCAAACACTTCGTTGGTATATCCTCTTGAGGTAGGCAAGGTTAATCCATGCACCTCTTGTGCCCGGTTTTGCACATCAACAGGTGTATAGTGAACTCTGTCTTGATAAACCTCTCTGTTATGTTTTGGAAGAAAACCCATTGGAGCAGTACTGCCCAATGCTGTTTTTACACCCAGTTGTTTGGCATGTGTGAACGATTCTCTTAATAATTCCCCCACTTTATTGAAATTTGCCGCTTTCTCAGCTGGAGTAAGCGGTAGTTTAAAACCAATAGCCTCAGATGCTGCCTCATCATATGGAAACAGTCTATCCGCTCCATTGGTGAAATCGCTTGTTTTTATGGGTTCATTACTCCATGAATGATTCGCCCGGAATGTACTGGCCCAATAAGATTCATAAGCCGCCTCTGGCTTTACAGTTCCATCACTATTGACATCATCTCTATGACCAACCCATAAATGTGGTTCCGGCCCTTCCTTTGAATAATTTATAAATTCACCGTCACCGTCTACTCCAAGCGGCCCATATTGGTCATATTCACCATATACATGTAATCCGAAGAAGTTAAAACCCATTTTGGCTTGCTGTGAAATAAATGATTTATAATCATTTGTCTCCCAAAGATCCGGACCAGCTAGAAAATTATGAAAAGGAAGACAACCACGCAATTCAAACCAGGGTTGGGCTTTTTCATCGAAATTGCCAATATCCAGCGGGAAGGTCAATTTCTGATCAGGAATAACATCTCCTGCTAGATTAAAATGACAACCAATAAGTTCGGCAAACCGGTATGCTGCATTCAAGGTAGTCAGCGTATCAGCACCGACGAGTACCAGTACATTTCTACCGTCTTTATTAATTGATTTAATTATATACCCATTGCGCTTATCAGAAGCTGGAGCATCCACATTCCCATAATCCTGTTTTAGCTCAGTAATAATCTCGCGGCTGTTTCCAGAAACTACGATAACATCTCCCTCTGGTAAACTATTATATGTGTCTGCAGTAGCGATATCCGGAGCTGTTCCGGTACGAAGAAAGATATACCTCCTTAGCTCTTTGGCAGCCTGTAATTCAGTCTTTGATCCATCGCCCGGATAAACAATTGTTTGGGCTCCTAATTGAGAGGCAGAGAAGAGAATGATCATAACCAGCGAAAACTGTAATGCATGTATGGTCGGGAGGTGATGGTTCTTTTTCATATTGCCTTAATTTAGATAAGAAAAATTAAATCAGCTACGTGGACTTTTTGATTTATACCACACCATAAATTTAATTTTGATCCCTTGCTAATTGCTGAACTATTTTCCGGAATAACAGGAAATCCTTCCGAATTATCAGGAGCTGAATATCCAGCCACCAACTCCAACAATTTGTGAGCTTGCAGGGATAGATTAGATATTGACTCCCTTCACTGTAATACATAACCGGATTTGTTATATTGCCATTACCCAGGAATATTACATTTTGTTCAAAGGACTCATCTTCATAGATCTACTTATTCTCTTCTATAAATTTTGCGGTTAACAATTTGTTTGTGTCTACAGAAATTTTTCTTGGATTATTGCTTCCATTTAGATCTCCACTCCAACTATCAAATTTCCATCCTTCTTCTGGAATAGCAACAATTGTTATGTCAGTTCCTGCGGTAAAGCTGCTAAGTGATTTATTAATAGTAATGCTGCCTTGTCCAATTGTATTGGTTGATATATTATATGTTATAGTATTACTTGAAGACAGCTCTATAGAAGCTGTTTTTTTTATATCAGCTGATGAGGCTCCTAGCTGAATTTGGAAAGTGCCATCTTCTACTTTCCAGCTTGAGCTAACAGTATCCCAATGTGTAAAATCATCTCTGCTTAATGTAAAATCTACGGATTTGGTCTCACCAGCTTCAAGGTTTATGCGTTTAAAAGCTCTAAGTTTTTTCGAAGGTTTTATCAGATCTGAAGTAGGACTTTTGACATAAAGCTGAACGATTTCATCACCTCCTCGATCACCTGTATTGGTTACTTGAATAGATACAGATAGCTTTTCTGAAAAGTTGGCTGCATTTAAACTTGTTGATGTTAAATTCAGGTTATCGTAGCTAAAGCTTGTATAACTCAATCCGTATCCAAATGGGAATTGCGGTTCTTCTTTAAGAAACCAATAGGTTCTTCCTTTAGAAATATCGTAATCGTTCATAGGGAAAAGCTGTTTAGTTGATGCATAAGCTGTTTGTGAAAGTTTTCCGCCCGGATTGTAATCGCCAAATATAACATCAGCAAGCGCTTCACCTATTCCTTGACCACCATAGCTTAGAAAGAGTAATGAGTGCACGTTTGATGGCACAGGAGGCACATGAGAGCTTATTAAAAGAACAACTGTATTAGGGTTGGTGATATTTTTCAATAATTTGACATATGTAGCAGGCATCTCTATTTTTTTCAAGTCACTACCTTCTCCTGCACCTTCGTCAGAAATAACTATAATAGCTGCATCTGCACTATTTGCTGCCTTAACAGCTGTTTGATAATCGTCTGCTTTTCTATTTTCCCATTCTGTATACCCATTGTAATGAGAAACCATTGTTTCAGGGCCAACTTTATTTTTTATCCCATCATATACTGTTATAACATTATTTTCATCGGGCATACCATAGTAGCCTCCATATAGATTTTCTTTAGCAAAAGGACCAAGCACAACAATATTTTTTAAAGCGCTTTTATCAAGTGGTAACACCTTGTTTTTTAATAGTACAGTTCCTTCTTTGGCAATTGTGTTAGATATTTCATGGTGTTTTTTAGAATTTAATAGGGAATCAGGAATATTGTCATATGGTGTACTATCATCAAACTCTCCAAGGAGGTAACGAACAGTAAATAAACGGATAACAGCTTTGTCGATATCTTCCGGGGTAATGCCTAGAATCCCTTTTTGCACAGCACTTTCCAAGTAGGTGTTATAAGCCAAACCCTGCTCTGAGCCCTGAGCTTCTGCACATGACAAATCCAATCCAGCCATAGCAGCTAGAGCAACAGCTTCTTCGGGGTCCATACCATGCTCATAAATTAAATCTTCAGTGGCTCCGCAGTCAGAAACCACAAGACCTTTAAAATCCCATTCCGTACGTAATACATCTGTTAAAAGAAATTTGCTGGCAGAACAATGGTCACCATTTAAACCGCTATACGCACTCATAATTCCAAATGTTGGACCTTCTTCAACAGAAGTTTTGTATGCCGGGAAATAATACTCTCTTAACCACCTTTCAGGTACTATTGAATTACCTTTAGGAAATTTTGTTTGACGAACTGATTCATAATTGTTGGCCACAAAATGTTTATGGTTGGTTACTGTTTTCAAATAGTTTGTATTACCTGCATCCTGCATACCCAGACAAAAAGCTAATGACATTTGTCCCATTAAATAAGGGTCTTCGCTGTAGCCCTCATCGTTACGTCCCCAACGAGGATCTCTAAGTATATTAATGGTTGGAGAAAAATAGTTGAGTTTTTTTCCATATTGGTTATGAAGTATTCTTGCTTCTGTAGAAATAGCATCTGCCATGGTCTGAATTAATTCGGGATTCCAGGTGCAGCCCATTGCAAGCGGCGCAGGAAAGACAGTAGCTGCACGATCTTTTTCAACCACTCCATGCAATGCTTCGTTCCACCAGCCGTCCGATTCTTCAAAACCATCTGAATCTTGATATTCCAGAACTGGTGGTTCAGTTGAGACAATTGCAGGAGCCCGATGAGACATTTGGGAGACTTTTTGAGCAAGTGTCATTTGTGAAACAAGTTTTGTTGCTTTTATCCTTGCAGCTTCAATCGCTTCTGGTGATATGCTTGTCCCGGTTTGGGCTTTTACTGGTGTTATTATATTCAGTAAAGCAATTAGTAAAAAGCCTAATATGAATAATTTTCTTGTTTTCATAAGGATCAGAAGTCGACATTCTCAACAGTAATGACGGTTTTATTAATGTTATCGCTATCATTTCCACCCGTTACCGGATAGCTTACCGTTTCTCCGTCTATAGAACCTTGTATGTAATATTCAAAATCATAACCCGGATTATCCAGATTGGATTTTCATGACATGCAGTACTGCTTTCAACAGAAGTAAGCGCTGAGCTTGAGAACGAGCCGTCAGTTCCAATCTCCCGATAATACATAACCGGATTTGTTATATTGCCATTACCCAGGAATATTACATTTTGTTCAAAGGACTCATCTTCATAGATCTGCGATATTTCAGGCATGGCTCTAACTGCACTTTCCCCCTCATAGGAAGTATTCAAATCAGTAATTCCATAGCGATCTCTGCATATATTATCCCATGTAGCCTGCTGTAATTGAAGGATTACTCCTAATTCTGATATATTTCTTACGCGTTGTATTTCATGTTTCATAATTCTCCCCCAACAAGCTATCAGGCTGTCTTTCTCTACGCTGGTCATCCCATCTTTCTGCAGCTGCGCACGATGACAGGCGAATCTGCCCATTTCTATTTGTGATTGAAAAAAATGATACCAATACATATAGCGGTCTTTGTTCCCGGTACCCACAATGTCATTCTTATAGGAGCAGAACTGATTATATATATCAAAAGCTTCAGCAAACTTGCCCGTAAATGTCGTTGGTTCACCTCTGTCCGGATCGCTTGCTCTTATTACACTTGGTGCGGGTTCCCATGTTGAGATTGTTGGTATGGCATTTGGTACTCCTGCCATAGGAGGTTTTGGCTCTCCAGCTCTATCCATTGAAGCTAATAGGTTTCCAATCTCAACGGACTTTTCCGGTCCAAAATTAGTTTTTGCCCAATTCTGATAAAATTCCGTTATCCATTTTACATACACTGAGTCTTGTTCCTCGGTATTTCTCTGGAAGATATCTACTTCTGGAAAATGCTTGTTCTTCATCGCAATTCATTTGAAACAATCTCCCTGTTTTCCCAAACTAATTGTGCATGAGCTGCAGATGCAGGTGCTACTGAGTTAATACGCCAATGTTTGGCTATCAGAGCCTGCACACCTCCGATATCTAATCCAGCTCCTACTTCATTCCAGATTGTTGTAACTCTAAACTGAGGTTGGATCATACCCCAATCTTCTTCATACCAGCACGAAGACCATGCCTCACGACCCGCATCAATAACCGGCTTCAATCCTTCAGCCCTGTCCCAGAGTGTGCCAAATGGAACATCCAAAGGTAAATCATCATGAAACTCTAATGGGCCCTTTCCTTTTGGTTGTTTAGTTCCCACAGTTCCCACTCTCCATCCAAATGTGGCTAATTTGAAGGGAGTATTCATCTCATTCATTACTTCATTGCAATATCTGTAATCATCTGCAACGGCTTCAATTTGCTGTTTTGAGAGTCTGTGACCGAGATAGGTCCAGGTTTCGTAGGTCCAAAGCCAGAAATAATCCAGAGGGTGAGTCTTCATTATACGTGTAAATACTCCCTCATATAGTGCCTTTGTGAAAGCCTCGTTTACTGAACCTCTTTCTGTTGGTAAGGTAAAGCCATGAACATCTCTCATTCTGCTTTGTACATCCGGTGGGCAAGAGTGGATCCAGTCTGTTTCAACTAAGTGCTCTGGAATTACCTGGCTCAAAGCCCATCGGAGCTTCTGTCCCAATGGCCGTTTTAACACCCAGCTGGCGGGCATGTGAAAACGCATCCTTAAACATAAATCCCACATTGTTGAAGTTTGCTGCTTTTTCTGAAGGAGTTTCGGGCTCTTTTGAACCTATTGCTTCGGAAGCAACATAATCATTGACAAATAGTTTGTCGGCCCCACTGGTAAATTCCTTTGTTGTTACAGGAGCATACCCCCATATGCCTTCATTAGGATTACCCGCATAGAAATCACCCTTACGAAAAGAACTTGCCCAGTATGATTTATAAGCAGCCTCTTCTTTAACCGTGCCATCATCATTCAAATCATTTTTATGACCTATCCAGATGGAGGGTTCCGGTCCTTCCTGTGAGCCTTTAAATCCATTCTGGTTGTAATAATGGAGACCAAAGAAATTAAAACCCATCTTCGCCTGTTGCGTAATAAATGATTTATAATCTTCAGTATTCCACAAATCAGGTCCGGTTGGAAAATCATGAAAGGGCAGACTACCTCGCAATTCAAACAAGGGTTGTGATTTCTCATCATACCCGCTCAAGGGAATTGGATAGCTTAACTTTTGATCAGGAATAACATCTCCTGCCAGATTAAAATGACAGCCTAATAATTCTGCAAATCTATAGGCCGCATTCAGGGTGGTTATTGTATCCGCTCCTGTAATGACCAGAATATCTCTTCCATCATTTTTATTCACCGATTTTATCAGATAGCCCTTCCTGTTATCACTATCCGGAGCATCTACATTTCCGTATTCCTGCTTAAGTTCTGTAATAATATCCCGACTATCTTCCGAAACGATGATTACATCACCTTCAGGTAAACTGGCATATTGGTCTAGCAGTAGCGATCTCCGGAGCAGTGCCTGTGCGGAGGAAAATGTATCTTCTTACTTCTTTTGCTGCCTGGATTTCGGTGATCGATCCATCGCCAGGATAAAGCACCGTTTGGGCATTTAAATCACATGCTGAGATGAAAATAAATACCAGAAACAACTTTATTCCATTAAATGCTGAGATCCGGTTGCTTGTTTTCATTGCTTTGGTCTTTACCTTTGTTAAAGCACTTTCAATTTTAAAAGATTGGCTTGTAGCTGTATATAAAAATAGACCCAATTTCTTCAATAAGACTGAATTATCTTCCGGATTAATAGGAAATACTTCCAGAATTGCAGTTTGTGAAATTCCAATCCTTAGGCCCTGATTCTATTCTTAACGGGAGACAATCAAGCTCATTACCAAATTGGTTTTTATTGATTTCTACCCATTAGGAATGCTATAATAACTCCATTATCCGGAAGCTTCTCCCCTTTTTACGGAAGATAATTCTGTGCTAAGGAAGGATTAAGATTTATATTTACCTGTATTAATATGCTGATACTGAAAAACAACAAGACACTTCTTATTTCTGTAGTGACAATTCAGGCTTTTCTAACACTTGCCTGCACCAGGGCAAATCCAGGCATCGAATTGGATCCCCTGGTAATTGAGGGGCTCAAAGAACTCGGTTCCATTGAAGGATTTAAACCCTATGGGGCTAATCCGGTCTTGGCCACCGGACCCGAAGGATCTTTCGATGCAGGAGCACTGGGTTCTATGACTGTAGTTCTCGTTGACAGTGTTTTTCATCTATACTACGAAACCTGGGGAGTGCGGTCCGATGCCGAATGGGATGCGGATGAATATGAATCTTTGACCGTGGGACATGCAATATCCCACGATGCTATAAACTGGAACAAAGATCCCGAAAATCCTGTTCTTGAAAGCGGTGGAGAAGCAGACTTTGACTACACGGGCGTATGGGATCCCTACGTCTTGTATGAGGATGGGGTCTTTAAAATGTGGTATGGGGGAGGCGGTGGCAGCCAGCCTAATCTGGGATGGGCCTATGCCACCTCTACCGATGGTACACATTTCGATAAACAGGGATTGATAGGGATCGGGAATCCCACCGGAGTGGAAGATTGTCATGTGGTTTTCGATACTGAATCGGGCCTTTATTATATGTACTACTGGTATGGATGGGATGAACCGGAAGGGCTCTATCTGGTCACTTCACCCACCGAGACAGGATTCAATTTCAATGAAAAAATCCCTGTCAGGATCAAGGGAGACGATTCCTACATGAAAAAATTCGGACATGTGTTACGTGACAAAATGGGTTGGCACATGTTCTACTCCAATTTTGTTCAACCCCATTGCCCGAACAGCATCACCCGCTATGCATATTCAACAGACGGGATCCACTGGGAGGCAAAGAATAAAAGATTGGTAAAGGGGCATGATTCGGAAGTTTTAAAAGTCAGGGATGACCTCTTCCTGATGTTCTCCAGTCCCCGGAATGGCTTCGACAGGGTGGACTGTGACATTCGCCTTGCCATTTATAGTGGAACACTGGAAGACCTTGCCAATAAAGCACCATTCTTTGAACTGCCTCAGGAAAGCAGCTTGTCAGGAAAAAAAATCACGATCAAAATACGGGATGAGGAAGCCCTTGCTTTTCACTTCAAAGATGAGGGAGAAGTGGTTCTCTCGGAGGATACCAACAAAGAGGATCCATATACTTTTAACGCGCTATTTATTCATAAGGGGGAGCAGGTAATAATTAGCGGAGAAGGGATCAATCTGTCCGGGACCTATAATGGTAAAACACTTATACTGCGCGACAATGATACTGATTAACCATAGAATTTAATCCAAACTTTAATCGGAAAATGAAAAAACTAAGTTTTGTATTGCTGGCCTGTTTGACAGGGATAAGTACGGTTTTTGCACAGAAACCTTTAGCTCACTGGACCTTTGATGATATTAGAGTAGAGCGGAAAACTGTTGAAATGGTCCGGGGAGAAACCTATGTGCCCAAAGAAGTATTTGCCTACGTAAAGGAATCCGTCTCCGGAAAGGAAAATGAACTGCATGGTGTATACTATAAGGCAGTGCCTGGTGTGGTTGGAAATGCAGCCCTGCTGGATGGATATACAGCCTACCTTGAATTACAGATGGGCCAGGGTAAAAACGATCAATCATCGGGGGACCACATACCCCACATTACAGAAGATTTCACCATTGAAACATGGGTCGCACTGGGAGCCTACCCGAAAAATATATGTCCGATCCTTGATAACCGAAGAGATGAAGCAGACGGGTACTACAATGGTTACAGCATGGAAATGGATGCCATGGGGCGCCTTGTACTGAAGGTTGCCACTGAAGGCAAATATGAAATAGCCATGTCGCATGAGACCATCCCTTTGAACGAGTGGACGCATCTGGCTGCCAGCTACTCAAAAGAAAAGGGGCGCCTGGCAGTCTATGTAAATGGAGAACTAAAGGATGAAACCTTTGCAAGAGAGGCTTTCAAGCCAACTGCACGAGACTGGCATTTTACATCTTTGCTCATCGGCAAGAGCAGGGCAGCCATGCGGCCCTACGGAACCATCAGGCCCGAAGGTACAGAGACGTCCTTCACTTTTATTGACGGCATCCTGGATGAACTGAAACTTTATGAAGCAGCACTTGGTGATAAGCAGGTTGCTGAGATTTACAAGAGTCAGCGAATAACTGACGAACCTGAACTTCCCAAACGTATTCTCCCATCGGGGCCCCAGTCACCAGGAACATTCCGGGCGGTGAATACACGCCTGAAGTATTACGAAGGGTGGGATGCCCCCTGGGCGATCCATGACAATGCAGATATCGTTGTACAATTTGATGAAACAGACTGCAAATTCGTATTCTGGCATGGAACAAGCTATATTCCCTCCTGGGTGACGGAGAATAATATCTGGTTCAACAATGGATTTAATGAGGGCTGGAACGAACATGGAAGCTGTGAGCCCATGTCTGATAAAAAGGCGAAATATTCCAGTGTAAAGATCGTTGAAAGCAATGAGGCACGCGTGGTGGTCCAGTGGCGTTACGCGCTGGTGGATGTAACAGGTATATTCGCTTTTGAAGATCCGGTTACCGGATGGGGTGACTGGACCAACGAGACTTTTACTATTTACCCGGATATGGTTGGAGTGCGTGAAGACCTCCTGCTGAGCAATGCGCCCAATGCAGCCCATGAATGGCAGGAGAGCATGATGGTCCTTGCCCCGGGTCAACGCCCCTCCGAGGTTTTGAACTTTGAGGCACTTTCCCTGGCAAATATCAAGGGTGAATCAAAGACCTATTCCTGGGAGCATGAAATACCGCCCCATCTCCCGCCCTATCCTGAAGAGCCGGTGGTGCAGGTGGTCAATACAAAATCGGAATACCATCCTTTCTCAGCGCTTAGACCGCAGGATGATCCTGGGATCGATATTTACAGCGGAGAGATCCGCAGAGATGTAGATGTTTTTCCCTGGTGGAACCACTGGCCCGTGGCCCCTCGGCCAACCGATGGACGCTATGCAATGTTCGAGGACCGTGCAGCGCATGCATCGGTGTCACATTGGCTCTGGGACCCGTACAAGGTAACGGACCGGTCCATGACGAAATTGATGCTGAACGGAATGACCAATAAACCGGTTGAAGAACTCATTCCTGTAGTAAAAGCCTGGTCAAATCCTGCCGATATCATCCTGGTTGAGAAAAGTCACAGTGCAAGCTATACACCCGAAGAAAAGGCCTATACCATCAATCTTTCCGGTGAAGTATCCAGCCTGGATTTCACACTAAAGGGCAGCGAAGATTCACCAATCGTGAATCCGGCCTTCGTAATTGAAAACTGGGGCAATGCAGGCCTTGAAATCATGGTGAATGGAGAAAAAATAGAGCGGGGAAAGAATTTCAGATATGGATTGCGGGAGTCGCTCGACAATCGTGACCTGATCGTTTGGCTGCGCATGGAGTCAGAAGAGGAAGGCAAATTCTCATTGCAGAAGAAATAGCAAGAAGGAGTATAAAACAATGATAAAGAAGATTTTTATTGCAGCACTTATGTTTGTGTTAGTAGGCAATGCAAATGCCCAAAACGATCTAAGAGATTCTCGTGATGGCAATATCTATGGTGTAGTAAAAATTGGCGAACAGGTATGGATGGCGGAAAACCTGAAATATCTACCAGGGGTAGCAGGTCCCGGAACGGGTTCAGAAACAAAACCGTATTATTATGTGTATGGCTATAACGGAACAAGTGTAAGTGACGCCAAAGCCAATGCAAATTATGCAACCTACGGCGTATTGTACAATTGGCCTGCAGCTATGAATGAAACTGCAAGCAGCACAGCCAACCCAAGCCCTGTACAGGGGGTATGTCCGAGCGGCTGGCATTTACCAAGCGATGCAGAATGGACAGCGCTTACAGATCATTTAGGCAGGCGTGTTGCCGGTGGTAAACTAAAAGAAACAGGCACGAATCACTGGGACAGCCCCAATAAAGGAGCAAGCAACAAAACCGGCTTTACAGCCCTTCCGGGTGGCTACCGTAATGAGGATGGTACTTTCGTCAGTATGGGTGAAGACTTTGACTGCTGGAGTGCTTCTGAGTACAATACCAATAACGCCTGGTTCCGGAATATACACTTCAATGACAATGATGTGGGCAGGAACAATTACAATAAGGCAACAGGCTTTTATATTCGCTGTGTGAGGGATTAATTAAAAACCAACAAGGACTGTCATGAAAAAGTTTTTTTATCTATTGATTCTGGTGATCCTGGTGGTGAATTGCACCACCAAAACCGGAGAAAAACCAGCATATCTCGATGGGGCTTACGAACCCGAATGGAGCTCACTTGCGAACCACGAAACACCCCAGTGGTTCGAAGATGCGGTACTGGGATTTTATTGGCACTGGGGCCCGTATTCCGTGCCCGCTTTTGGTTGCTGGGGAGGAAGGAACATGTACATGCCCGATGGGGGAACTTCAGAGAATTGGGGACACATAGAAGATCAATACGCAAATACCTACGACTATGTGAAGAAGGTATACGGTGATCCCGGCCTGGAATGGGGATACAAAGACTTTATCCCCATGTTCAAAGCCGAGAATTGGGATCCTGACGCCTGGGCAGAATTGTTTAAAATGGCCGGGGCAGATTTTGCAGGTCCGGTGGCCATTCATCATGATGGTTTTGCCATGTGGGCCAGCGAGCACCACGAATACAATTCTGGCGATATGGGCCCTAAGCGGGATATCACCGGGGAGATTCTTGAGGCCGTCCGTAAACAGGACATGAAAACCTTTGCATCCTTTCATTATTACACAAATTGGTTCTACTTCAATCCCGGACGCATGCTCTGTCCGTTCAAAACCGATGTGAATGATCCGAAGTATTCAGGATTGTACGGGCCGGTGAGGGATATTAAAGATCCATGGCAAAACGAACCCATTTCTGAAGCATTCCAGGAGGAATGGTACAAATGTGTAGCAGAAGTCATCGACAAATACAGTCCCGATCAGCTCTGGTTTGAGATCGGCTTCAGCGATCCGGATGCCATTGGCGAGAACTATGTCCAAGCAAGCCTTGCACACTACTTCAATACGGCTGAGGCACAAAACAAGGAAGTGGTGGTTACGCGCAAAGATGATGACCTTCCGCTGAATTGTTCGGTCCTGGATATTGAAGCTGGTGAACTCGATTCACCCCGCGAAGTAGTCTGGCAAACCGATATCGCCCTGGGCCATAATCACTCCTGGGCCTATTCACCCGATGCCATTTGCCGACCCGTGAACATGATCATAGATGAAATCGTGGAGAGAAAGAGTAAGAATGGAGTAACCCTATATAGCCTGGCACCACTCGCTGACGGAACCCTCCCACCCTCCCAGGTTGAAGGACTAAAGGAACTGGGAAAGTGGATGGCCATCAATAAGGAGGCATTGCATGGCGCTAAACCCCCTGTTTTTACTGATGGTGCACCCGATATTTGGAAATCTGGTACAATCCGATTCCTCGCGAAAGGGGATTTTATTTATGCTATAGAATTGGGCAATGAGATCATGGAAGTGGAAGATGCTAAGCTTTATAGAGAAAGTATCGAACCAAAAGCGCCTTTTAAGATTCCCGGGCTCAAACCTTCTGAAGGATCAGAGATTGTAATGCTGGGTAGCCAAGAGGCACTTCCCTGGCACATGGAGGAAGAGCTCCTGGTCATCGAGAACATACCCGATCCGCTGCCCTGTGAGCACGCCTGGAGCTTCAGGGTGCGCTACAAGTAAGCCCGAATACATTAGATCAAGCAAGAGGATATGAAAACAAATCTGCGTTTACTACTTCACCCCTTATTGATATGCATTTTGCTGGCATCGTGCAGTAGAAATAAGGGGGAAGAGGCCAGGGTAACTGAAACCTTGCTGCATCCTGCAGACTCATTCTATGCAGTCGGGCTTACAGATACTCTGGTTCAGTACATGGAACCTGGCTTTAAGGTCCCGCGCGAAGTGAGTAAGATAGCCTGTGAAGTGTATTTCGACCTGGTCCCTACAAAAATGCGATTCAGCATGCCCTGCTATCCCTGCATGGTCACAGAGAACAACATTCACTATTCCAGCGGTTGGACCGAAACCTATGATCCAAAAGCCTCCAGTTCCTGTGAGATTCTATGGGATAATGAGGCCCGGACAGCCAGGATGTGGATCGAAAGTCAGAACCCCGCACGGGTTGTTGTGCGCTTCAGGGCAGCTATAGCCGATCCGGACGGGTATATCGGACATTCTTACATTCCCAGCGGATCACCCTATGGAATGGGCGACTGGACAGACGAATGGTACTATATATACCCGGACGGTATGCACACCCGCCACGTAAGGATCTATACAGGTCTGGCCGGGCAGAGCCTGACAGTAACCGATGAACAATTCGAAAGGATGGGACCCATCAGGGAAATTCCTCCAACGGTAGTGCATGAATTCCATGAAGAATTCATCTTCGGCCAGGATGGACATATCCCGGGAGACGATATTGACCTTGAAGCCCTGACATTTATAAAAATGGACGGCAGCACACGGACCTTTTCATTTGATCCCTACCCCAGTGATTTTGGAGATTTCACCATGGCCAATATCATGGTGGTTAATACCCGATCGGACTACAAACCCTACACGATCTTCATCCCCTATGGCCTGGAGAATCAGCCCTACCCTCTTGAAGGCAAAGCGCCTCATGTTTTCCAGACCTGGCCCAGCGATCCAGGAGATAAGGGATACTCCGTTTCACTCGGGCATACCCTGAACTGGTGGCATTACAGGCGCAATGACACAATCCTGGAACAGGTATACCTTTCAGGCATGATACACGCTGAAGATCCGGGAAAGGAATTGCTGCCACTGGCAAAGTCCTGGCTGAACTATCCCAGGCTACTCATGGAAGGTCATGAAGTATCGTATACCCAGGCATCCTATGACCAGGCACAGCGGGCATATATTATTCCGGGAGAAGAAAATGGTCCACGGAAGATAGCTCTGCAACTGGGGTTCCCGGAAAAATTCGAAGAGGAAGTATTAATCCCGGTCAATATCGTGAATCCAGCCTTCATTGTTCCCGATTGGGGAAGGTCTGACCTGGCAATTAAGGTCAATGGCAGGGAACTCAAGCAGGGCAAAGAATACCGTAAAGGCTACGAAGAAGGAAAAATGGGTACAGACCTTGTCATCTGGCTGAATTACAAAGCAAATAGGAAAACCTCGATCGAAATAATACCCATGTAAAATCGAATAATTATCCTTTCACTTTCACAGTGCAGGAATCCCCGCATCCTAGCGAAGTTCGAAATTAAGTACCTTATTAAGTATCAACGAAAAGGCTCCCATTATCGCGGCATTTAATCCAAATTCCACAGGCAGAATTTGAACCTGTCGAGCGGTGGGGTGCATACTGTTTTTCTGAACTGTAGCACGGATATTATCAAAAAAGATATCCCCGGCCATGGATACACCGCCACCGATCACGATCAGGTCGGGATTGAATATCCCGATCAGGTTGGATATTCCCAAGCCGATATATTCCATAGCCCTAGTAAAAACGTTCAGGGCCATTTCATCTCCCTGTTTTGCCGCATCCGCGACCATTTTGGCCGTTACCTTGCTGTAATCACCGCCACACATCTCCTGAAGAATGCTTTCCTGTCCCCGTGCCAGGCGGCTCTGTGCTGTAAACGAAATGGCCTTTCCGGATGCCAATGCTTCCAGGCAGCCGTATTTTTTACAGCTGCACTGGATATCGCTGTCTTTGTCTATCGTAATATGCCCGAATTCCCCGGCGAATCCGTCCGTTCCGGTGAGAAGTTTTCCATTTGCAATAATACCGGAACCGATCCCGTACCCGACATTGATACAAATAAAGTTCTGCAGCGTTTGCCCTTTCCCAAAACACATGCCTCCAAGTGCCATCAGCCGGGTCACATTGTCAAAGATAATAGGGAAATCCACCCTGCTTTCAAGAGCTTTCAGGATGTCCACCCTGTTCCAGTCAAAGACCGGGGAGTATTCAACGATCTTCTTATTGAGGTCAACCAGTCCTGCCACAGCAATTCCCACCCCGTATATCCGCTCTTTCTTCACATTGCTCTTACTTTCAGACAACTGCTTGATCAGTTTGGCAACATCCGATATCACCGCATCAAACCCCTCGTCAAGCCGTGTGGGAAACTCGATCTCGGTAATGAATTTGCCATCAAGGTCTGAAAGGACTCCGCGTGTAGTAGTAGCCCCCAGGTCTATACCAATTACATAAGTCCTTTTACCGTCAAATTTCAAAAGCACAGGAGGTCTTCCGCCGCTCGAGGTGCCCTTACCAAGGGATACGACTAGCTTTTCTTGACGTATCAGGCTGTCAACGATGCGGGTGACTGTAGGTGCGCTCAGCCCGGATTTCTTTACCAGATCAGCCCTGGAAAGAATCCCGTGATCTCGTATTAAACCCAGTACACTAATCTTATTTAAACGATTGATATAGATCGCATTACCCTTGGGCATATCATTTTCCACGTAAGTCATTTTTTAAATATTGCAAAAACTTTCTAAACTTATGAAAGTTATCATATATTTGCTAAAATAAGAATTAAATCCTTTAAAAGAAGCTATTAATCCCATTGATTATGAAAGCCTTTAGAAAGTTCATGTTTTTGCCGGTACTTGTTTTACTATTCTCGTGTACGGGGGACAATACAAAGCCAGGTTCACAAGAAAGATACGAGCCCACGTGGGAATCGGTAAGGCAGAATCCGACTCCGAAATGGCTAAGGGATGGAAAATTTGGCATATACACGCACTGGGGGCCCTATGCAGTTCATGCCTATGGCGAGAACACCACATGGTATTCTTACCAGTTGTATAAAAACGAGGACGGGGAAGAACGAAAGCACTTCGAGGAGAACTTCGGGAAACTAACCCCTGAATTCGGATACAAGGACCTCATCCCCCTGTTCACCGCGGAAAACTTTGATGCGGATGAATGGGCCGAGCTTTTTCAGAAAGCCGGTGCACGCTGGGCCGGTCCGGTAGCAGAACATCATGACGGTTTCGCCATGTGGGACACAAAATGGTCGGAGTGGAATGCAGCTAAGATGGGACCGAAACGGGATGTTGTGGCAGAACTTGAACAGGCTGTAAAAAAGCGTGGAATGAAATATGTGACCGCTTTTCACCACGCGGCCAACTGGTTCTTCTTTCCGGTCTGGGATAAACGTTATGATACCGGTGATCCTGCAAACTCAGGATTGTACGGGCAATTCCACCTCGAAGGAGAAAAGCGGAACCAGGATTTCCTGGATGAATGGTACGGAAAAATCATCGAAGTGATCGATAATTACAGTCCGGATTTTATCTGGTTCGACTTTGCATTGGATGAAATACCTGAAGGATATGTCAAAGATTTCCTGGCCTACTACTATAATCATGCACTGGATCACAACAAAGAGGTTGTCGTTACTTATAAAGGACACGACCTTGTTCCCTTTTCTGGTGTTCGTGACCTTGAGCTGGGACAGGAACCCAGACTAACCTATAACGAATGGATAACCGACAATTCGGTGGATGACCGGGGAGCCTGGGGATGGGCCAAGGACTTAACATTTAAAACTCCCAACCGACTGATTGATAACCTGGTCGACAGGGTTAGCAAGAACGGATACCTCCTGCTAAATGTGGGCCCAAAGCCGGACGGAAGCATCCCCGAAGGCGCCAGGGAAGTACTGCTCGCAATGGGTGAATGGCTTGAGATAAACGGCGAGGCAATCTATGAAACAACTCCCTGGATCATCGCGGGTGAGGGTCCGGTGAACCTGGGCGAAGCCTCAGACATTGGCTTTAATGAATCTGGTGTCGAATATACTGCCAGGGATATACGTTTTACCATGAAAGGCGACAATCTTTATGCAACGCTGCTGGACTGGCCAGGAAAAATGGTCCTGATCACTACCCTGAGAGGAGTCCGGGAGGCAGCGGAAGTCGATGAAGAAGAGGACCAACTGCTGGTAGAACTGACAGCTGAAGACAGGAAAGTAGAAGGTAAAACCATTTCGGCAGAATTGGAAGGGGATGTATATACCTTTACATTCAAGGCTGAGGGTGAGGGATTTGTCTGCGGAGGCATTGCAGGAGAAGGTATAATCTTTGAATATGAGCAGGAAGGAACAGAGATCTGGATCGGCATCGAAGATGATGACTTCGAGGCCTACTATGACGGGGTGAATTTTGAAATAGAAGCCGATGCCGGTGTACAAAGTTATCCCGGATTTTATAAGGAGGAGATCAAACGGATAACAATGCTTGGCGATGGCAGGGAACTGGAATGGGAACTCACGCCCAAAGGCCTTAGGGTGGTGTTACCCGAAGAGAAACCCTGCGATCACGCCTGGGTATTGAAGATTGAGAGATACCATCACCCCAAACTGTCAGAAATGAAAACAGATTAATTCCAAGCTATTGCCCTTGAGAAAACAATAGTGTAGTTTGAATAAGGCGGGGCGGCAGCCCCCCCCGAACACCTGCCGCCCCGCCTGCCCAGCGCCGCAGGGCGCAAAAAGGCTTCAACTTCCAGGGAACTCGCTCTAATTCTGGGCACTTCTCTTTGAAGATCAGGCTGAAGCCTCCAAAAAACCAATCCGATCAACCTTTTTCGAGAGAGAAGAAGGTTGATCCGGATGGTTACAGGGCGGTTTCGGCCGGAACTTCCTTGAAATTGGTTTGGATCCCGGGAAAGATTCCTTTCAAAAAAATAACGACAAGAGCATTCCGCGCTTGCCCAGACACCTCAAGCACCCCGTAAATTTCCTGATTTCCTGCGCGCGGGCAGAAGTTTCAAAGCCTGAGTTTGCTCTTTTCAGAAAGAAGAGTGCCCAAAGGGCGCGTTGTTTGAAATGGGCAAACCTGGCGGAGGAACTTTTATTACTTTATAGCATCTTCTAATAAGTCCTGTTTATTAGCTGGCAATTGTTTAAAGACAGTGGCAGGTGGAATGTTTTCATTAAACCATGTAGCTACATTATAAGGTAGAATCCTTTGTCCTTTCCATGGAATCATGTCTTCTTGAACATCCATCCTCCGGTTATTAACAAGCTGTTTCATCATTTCAAGGGCTTCTTTATTTTCATCTACCAAATTTTTTGTTTCATTAGGGTCATCAATAAGATTATAAAGTTCATAAGTCTTTATTTTACGAGTCTTTAGGTAAGCTTGAAATGATGTTCCGGGCGTATAATCTTCAAAATAAGCATACACTTTCCAATCTCCATGACGAATAGCCATATGTTTTACAGCCATCCAAACAGGAGGTTTTTCACGATTCAGCTTTTCTCCCTCAATTGCAGGAAGCATACTTACACCATCAAGTGGGTCCTGGCTCATAGGCTCCATCCCAAAAAGGTTGTAGAAAGTAGGTACAAAATCAAAAAAGACTAAGGGTTCATTTATGGTTTTACCTCCTTCAAGTTTTCCTTTCCAATACATAACAGAAGGAACCCTATATCCTCCTTCATATAATTGACCTTTTCTTCCTCTTAGTCCATTAGTAGAACGACCTTCTAAATTCTTTGGACCATTGTCAGAGGTAAAGGTTATCCATGAATTATTAGCTAGTTTGTTTTCATTTAAATAATTCATAAATCTACCTATCTGGAAATCCATATGATCTATGTTGGCATAGTACTCACCTGCTATTTCGCCATATTTTTCATATTTCTTTGTAAAAGATTTTGGTTGAGCTAATACACGATGTGGTTCATGAAACCATAGTACCAGAAAAAAAGGTGTTGATTTATCCTTTCTACTAGTTAACCATTCCATGGCATTATCAATAACAATCTGTGAACTGTACCCTTCTATTTTGCCTTCTGACTTACCATTTCTATAAAAATTTGTCGGATTTTTATGCGAAGGTTTTGCATTATTATGTGTAGCTAACCAATAATCAAAGCCTTGATCGTTAGGAAATGGCTGTGACTTATCCTCCATATCACCTATTAGCCCCCATTTACCAAAAAAAGCAGTTTCATAACCTTGTTTTTTGCATATTTCAGCCAGTGTTACCTGCTCATCCCTCAAATGAACACATGAATTATCGGGAATAAACGTACAGATGTTATTTCGAAAAGGAGTACGACCTGTCATCATACCTGCCCTGCTTGGCGAACAAGTAGGATGACCTGAATAAAATTGAGTAAATTTAACTCCATTGGAAGCTAATTGGTCAATGTTTGGAGTCTCGATTATTTTATTACCAAAACAGCCCACATCTCCATACCCTAGATCATCTGCCATCATAATAATGATGTTAGGTTTCTCCTGACCTGTGATTTTATTACACGCAAGACAGATAGCACATATCACTATCATAAGAAGGATTTTGCGGATTTTCATAATTATTAATTTTGTTTCAAAAGTGCATATTTTCTTTTGTTAGAATTAATGCTTTTAAATCTATTGATTTGTTAATTTCAGACACATTGAAAGTAAGCTTGTTAATCCCTTCTGAAAATGAATAGTAATTACTTCATCATCTGGTTCTATTTTTGCCACGGAATTGTACCGGCTTTCCTAATGTGTTCCTGCAACTGGATTCGTAGCTTTTTATACACCTCTTCACCCGAAGTATTCAAAGCGCTTTTTTCAAATTCATCATTTTTTATATTAAAATATTGAATAGGCTCAAAGGGTGTATTTTGCAATATTTTGAAATCCTGATAGCGAGCTGAATAATAGGCTTGTCCTCCATAATAAATTCCTCCATCTCTGCGAACCCAAAACACATATCGATCGCTGGTAACTTGTTCCTTCCCCAGTAAAGTTGGTAAAATACTGATTCCATCAATTTCATTTAACTTTTCAACGTTTGCCACTTCACAAAATGTGGGAAATAAATCCATTAGCATTGCAAAATTATTGCTTGCAGTACCCGGCTCAATTCTGTTTTTCCAGTAAAAGAAAGCTGGCACCCGAATTCCACCTTCATACATATCCTGTTTTCCACCCCTTAACAAACCATTGCTTTGAGCGTAGGCAAGTGCACCGCCATTATCAGAAGTAAATACCACTAAGGTATTTTCTTCCAATTTGTTTTCTTTAAGTGCTTGCATCACCCGACCTATATTAAAATCCAGGTGCTCAATCAAGGCTACATTTTTAGCTCTCTTTTCAGTGATATCAGTTTCCCGATCCCTTACCTTATTTAACCATTCCTGGGGTGGTTGTATTGGGAAATGAGGGGCATTGTAAGCGAGGTACAGAAAAAACGGCTTGTCTTCATTCTCTCGTTTATTTAAATAGTTAATTGCCCAATCAGTAAAGATATCCGTGGCATGGCCTTTCGGATTAATTTCTTTGTCATTATATCTCATCCAGTTAACACCACCCCTTAGATGAGTCCAGTAATCATCCATCATATCTCCAAGGAATCCCTTAAAAAGATCGAATCCTTTTCCATTAGGAGTATTCGGGCTTTCAAACCCTAAATGCCATTTTCCAATCATTGCTGTATGATACCCCCCGGCTTTCAACACCGTTGGAATAAAAGTCACATCTTCCAATAAGTGTCCCCAGTTATTATTATTATTCTGCCTGATAACTCCAGGAACACCTACCATATCAGGATATCGTCCTGATAAAAGAGATGCCCTGCTTGGTGAACAAACCGTACTATTTGCATAAAAATGTGTAAAAGTGATTCCTTCCTTGGCCAGATTATCAATATTCGGGGTTTGCATATCGGTGGCACCTTGTATTGATAGGTCTCCATAACCAAGGTCATCTACTAAAATACATATGATATTGGGCTTTTCTGATTTCTGTGCATGACAAAGCCCTGATAATTGTAAACCCGTTAAAATCAATAAAACAAGATTCTTCATTTGTTTATTTTCAAGTTAAAACTCAAATGGAGTCTTATGGAATTAATTGTTTTTTACTGCGATCCGAATATATAGTCAGTGCTTTTTCTAATGACCTGTATGCTTGTTTTTCTTCCTTGCTAAGGTTTTCAATAACGAGCGATTTTTTTTTATAAAAATCATCTTTCACATTATAAAATTCACCTGTAGAGTATAGTTTATATTCTGTATTCCTGGCAAATTCTATTAACTCCTCTGTTCTACCATGAGGGGAATACCAACTATAAATCCATTCTCTGGGATTTCCCGTCTTTCCAAGAAGTTGAGGGAAGAAACTAATTCCATCAACATGAAGATTAGATGGAATCTCAATTTTAGCTGCATCACATATTGTTGGTAAAAAATCACTAAAATCAACAAAATCGAAGCATTCTATATTGGCATCAACAGTACCATCCCACCTCACTATTAAAGGTACGTGAGTGCCATTATCAGTAGTGTATTTTTTGCCTCCCGGATACTTGTTGCCCCTAAGCATCGAAACTATGGGCTGGTCGGTTCCATTATCACCAGTAAAAATAATAAGTGTGTTTTCACCAAGCCCTAATTCATCAATTTTTGAAACAACCTTCCCAACCAGCTTATCCATATAGGAAACCATGTCAGGAAAATAAACTGGCTTTCCCTTGTAATCCGTTGCGCCCTTGCTTTGTGAATCCCAATCTTTCGAGTTGGGTGTTGGACTGAAAGGGCAATGTGTAAGCATCATTGGATAGTATGCGAAAAAAGATTGATTTTTGTTTTTTTCAATGAAATCACAAATGAAATCACTTGCAATATCGGGACCATATTCGCCATCTTTAAAGTGTTTTACTTCACCTTTAAATTCCAAAATTGGATTTGAGAATCGGGTATCATGACCAGCAGTATCAGTTCTTGGAAATGATTGCTGCCAAAGGCATGACTCCTCAAAGCCAAAATGTTGGGGAGAATCCTTTTCTTTACCTAACTGCCATTTGCCAGCTATAACAGTTCTGTAACCTGCATTTTTAAAAAGATTTCCAAAACTTATCTGACTTCTATCAAGTTCGCCAAATTGCGTGTAATTTCTATCATTGTATATACCTGTCATGATCTGTACCCTTGAAGGAGTGCATACTGGTTGTGCATGGCAATTCTCAAACCTCATACCTTGCAATGCAAGTTTGTCTATATTTGGTGTTTGATAAGATGTACCTCCGTTTGCGGTTATACACTCGAATCCCAAATCATCTGCCAATATCAGCACAATATTCAGGCACTTATCCTGAGCTTCGACATTTGAGCTAAAAACCAGACATAAAGTCGTCGTAATAATAGATTGTGTAATACGTTTCACATTCATATCTTATTATTATTTACTCGTTTAGCTAATGTCGATTGTTTAATGTCCTACAACTCTGTTAAAAGTTCTGTAAAATCAAACGATCAAACTCTGAATTATGAATTATTCAAAGTAGCCCGAGAGAAAGAGTGAACATACTCGAGCTACAATTTTCTTAATACCTCTTACCCACATATGTCTTTTCCACCGGGTCAGCATTTACTAAAGGAAGGTGTTTTTTAAACTCATCTTTGACAGTCTGATATTTTGGATCATTTGCCAGATTAGTCCATTCCAAAGGATCGACGTCGTGATCGTACAGTTCCTCCTGTCCATCCTGATAACGTATGTAACGCCATTTTTTACTACGTAAGCTATGACGGTTAAAACCCATGGTAGTCAATGATGGAATCTCCCAATTCGTATTTACATCTTCCAAAAGAGGAACAATACTATTTCCTTCATTTTCAGGATTTATAGGAATTCCGCACAATTCAGAAAGCGTAGGATACAGGTCTAATAAATTAACAGGACTTGAGCAACGTGAGCCTGCTTGTGTAAGTCCCGGCACTTTTATAATCAATGGCATTTTACAACTTTCCTCCCACAATGTCCATTTCTTATAACGCATCTTTTCTCCCAGATGCCAGCCATGATCACCCCATAATACTACAATGGTATTATCGGCGTATTTACTTTTTGCCAGTCCATCAAGTACAACTCCCACGCAAGAATCGGCGTAATTAATACAAGCCAGATACGCCTGAACAGCAGCCTGCTGCTTCTTATATTTTTTGGCTGCATAATAGTTTTTTGACGGTCTTACAGCTGAGCTTGGTATATCATCGTGGTCGTTTTCATTTATTTCGGGAATAAGCATTTCCTCTTCCTTAAATTTATCGAAAAACTCTTTTGGAACGTGCCATCTTAAATGAGGGCGATAAATGCCACATGCCAAAAAAAATGGTTTATCGTAGTCTTTTTGAAGTTGATCCGCAGCCCATTTGGCATTGAGGTAGTCGGGAGTCTCTTCAAATACCCCATCGGTTGGCCCCCATTCGAAATTATCATCGGCTTCGCCTTCAGGTATTCCATTGGCCATAAAGCCTGGCTCTTTTTTTACATTTCCATAATTTCCGATTTGTTTTACCCACTTGTCCCATGAAATTGTGTCAGCCTGTGGACCGTTTGCAGTATGAAATATTTTTCCGCGGGCAGTAGAAAAATATCCATGTTTTGAAAACCACTGCGGAATAGTCAGAGCTTCTTTTAAAACCGGCGAATCACGTAATTCATTGGCATTTCCGTAAATCCCTGAAGTTGATGGGCGATAACCACTCATTAATGCAGATCGCGAGGGATTACATAATGAAGCAGCACAATTGGCAATTTCAAAAACAACACCCTGCTGTGCAAGCTTGTCCATAGAGGGCGTTAGTGTTTGCGGATGTCCTCCTGCAAATCCGGTCCAGTCGTTTAGATCGTCGATGGCTATGAAAAGTACGTTGTAGGGTTGTTCTTTCTGCTCTTTTGTATTCGTGCTATTCGGGTTGCAAGATGTAATGAATGCAACTACGGCTAAAACCAGAAAAGTAATTTTCATGTTAGGGAGTATATATTTAATATTCAAATGCTACCTTAAATCCTTTAACCACGTTTTATACCTTTCATACTTCATAGGAGGCGTATATGCTACATAGTGGTTACTGTAAGTTTGGCCATCAACTTTATATTCAATCATCCATAGTTCGTTTTTCGCAACTTTTGGCAATTCATCCACTTTTAATTTTCCGTTGGTGTCCACCTCCACAGTCTTTGACAGAATTGTCCTTCCTGAATCTTTGTCCTTAATGGTGATTTCCACTTTCTGTTTGCTTCTGGTGTCATTAACTACTATCACAGGGTGACCGGTGTTTCCTTCACGAATATCACCTACCATAACGCACACATCAGTCTGTACATTTTTGATGTAGTCGTATGCCAGCTTTTTACCACCGTAGTAATCTACAATAGCATCAGAAACAATGGGCCAGCCATCACGCAGGTTCCACCAAAGGATGCCATTTCGTTGTCCCTTATTCATGCGCCAGAATTCAATAAAATATTTTTTAGCTTCGGCCTGTACAATTTGAGAAGCGGTAACAAAATCTTCCAATTCCATTGGGCACTCGCCAAAAACTTCACGTATCTGATTAACCATTAGAAAATTACGCTCTTTATTCGTTTGTGAATTAGCATTTGACCTGGTTGCTTTACATTGCCATTCCTCATTCCAAACTAACTGTTCAGCCTTTTTAACTTCGCCAATTACTGTGACTACATCTTCTGTTTCTGCCTTTGCACCTTTTACCCATGGATAAACATTTTCCTTGGTCATCATTTTCTTTAGACTTTCCACATTCGGCGCACCATGATACCCAATTTCACTTACAAAGCGTGCGTTATTTTCGGTATAGAATGGCGCTTTATAAAAGCCACGTGGCCCCCATAGGTGCATTTCAGGAGACAATTCCGGACTAATTTTATTATGAACCTTAAATACTTCTTCACTAATAAATGGTGAGCTAGGCAGGTATGGAGTTTTGGGATCCCATTCGCGAACTGCAAGTGGTAAAACCTGACGGCTTATTACATCGGTATTGGGATTAATATGTGATTGGTCACCACCCCATTGGAGCGAGACATCATTTTCATTGTTTCCGGCCCACAGAACAATTGAGGCATGATTCCTTAATCTTCTGATCACTTTATCTGCCTCAATTTTCACTTTCTTTTTGAACGCATCATTCTGTGGATATGTGGTACATCCAAAGGTGAAATCATGCCAAACCATGATCCCATTTTCATCACATAAGTTATAGAAGCGGTCACTTTCGTAAACATTTCCACCCCACATACGAATCATGTTGCAATTTAAATCGGCCAACATGCCAACAGCTTCATCCACATGTTGAATATCGCGGCTGTGCAATGCATCAAGTGGTACCCAGTTGGTTCCTTTTACGAAGATGTATTCGCCATTCACTTCAAAATGAAAGTCACCGGGTTCTTCCTCCGTATTGATGGGGGTTAAGATCAATTGTGCATTGCGAATTCCTATTTTTTGATTATTCTCACAAAGGACATTCCCATCGGCATCTTTCAGTTGTAATCGCGCATTGTACAGCGCCTGCTCACCAAAACCCCGGGGCCACCACAGATCCACTTCTTCCAATCCCCACAATCGCTCACGGGCAATTGTTGTAATAACAGGAAGCTCCCTCTTTAAAATATATTTTCCATTACGTTCCAGCTCGAACGAAATGGTCAGGTCATCAATATAAAGCCTGTCGGTATGAAATTGCCAATCGACATACATATTGGCTTTCTTAACGTCAGGGTAAACCTCTTTCGTAACCCAGTATACCGAACTAAAATAAGATGCCGGAATAATTTCTAACTTCACATCTTTCCAGATTCCCGCACTCATCAAACGAGGCATGATATCCCAACCAAACATGTGAGGTGCTTTTCTTACACTTGATGCTTCACCGAGTTGGTCGTAGCGCACCCCAAAATTATTACGGAGGTATTTGCGCGCTTCCAACTCTGTTGACTTAATATGCACATTTAGCGTATTTTCCTCTTTTAATAAATCGCTTACATCGTAGTGATGTTCAACAAACATATCTTCAACCGAAGCTATCATTTGGTTGTTTAACCAAATATCCGCAATGCAGTCGATACCCTCGAAAGCCAGTTCAACACGCTCGCCGGATTTCAGCTGCGGGGCATCAAATTCCCTGACATACCACCAATCATAAGCTTCAAATTTTCTTAAATCGTAAACGTTGGTTCCAAGCATTGGATCCTTAATAATACCTTCTCTTTCGAGATCAATTTCAACATTACCCGGAACAGTCGCCGAAATGTTTTTAAATTCAGATTGCAACAATTCGTCAGGAGTTTGCGGAGCATTTTTGTCCTGTACACCATAATACAGTGTCCACTCTGACGATTTCGTAGAATTTAATGATATGATCTCTTTGGTAGATAGGTTTGCTATTCACCTCTTTTAGCGTCTGCGCATGAATGGAAAAGACACTAAACATTCCAATAATCATACAGTATAATAATCGTTTCATTCTGATATAGTTTTTATTGTTGCTTATTTCGTTAGAATTATAGCTTTCATATCTATTGAACTCCCATTTGTGATATCCGATACATGAACAGTAATCTTGTTGGTCCCCTCAGAAACTTTCAGTTTGCCAATAGCTATCGTATTAAACTTTTTATAACTGAATGCGTTGGGCTCAGATTTGCCCCTGTTAGGCACATTAAGGTATCCTTCGTCATAAGCTTGATTCATTGTAAATGAAAGCTTATCATTTTCAGACTTCACATTAATTTTGCATCCAATATTGTCCTCAGTACATGCATATTTTAGCAATACCGTGTATGTGTTGGTATTCTTAACATCTAAATCCCACCAAATTAAATCTTCACTACTGCTAATGTTGGTTAACCAGTCTGGATTAAATCCCTTTAAACCTGCAAATTTTACATTCCCGGAAAAATGAGCCTCATCTGCATATAATTCGTGTATTTTTGCTTCTTTGTCTCCGATTGGGCATAATGGTTTTTGAAAATCTGTTTTATTGATCTCGGACAAACACTTTTCTGTTTTGCCTCTCAATTCATTTGTTATTTCAGGATATTTCAATGCAATATCAATGGATTGGTTATGGTCATTTACCATATCATACAGCTCAATCTGATTTTTTCGTTTAACTAATCTATATTTATCCGTCCTGAGAGAATATTCCATTTCGTCGGATGGTGTGTTTTTATTGATTTGTCTGGCCGTAAAAATCTCTCTTTCAATAGATTTTTTTTGTTGTGTTATATAAGGCAGAACATTAATTCCATCCACATCAACCCCCTTAGGAATATCACTGTTTGTTATGGAAGCCAAGGTTGGCAAAAGGTCGATATGGGCGGCCAGCATATTTAATTTCGAACCCGGCAAAATCTGTCCTTTCCAATAAATATATGCAGGTACCCTGGTCCCACCTTCGTCAACTGAGCCTTTACGGCCCCGCATACCACCATTGTAGCGATCCAGTATTCCCGGACCATTATCTGAAAGAAAAATGAGCAATGTGTTATCTGACAAGCTGTTTTGTTCCATAAAATCGAATATTCTGCCAAGATTATCATCAAGGTTTTCCACCATGCCATAAATACTTGCTAAGGCAGGAGTGCATCCTTTGTCTGCGTAATAGTCATAGTATTTGTCAGGGACCTGGAAGGGTGAGTGTGGAGCATTATAAGGGATATAGCAAAAAAAAGGTTTGTCTATATTTCTTTTCATAAAGCTAATTGCCTCGTCAGTAAGCACATCGGTAATGTAACCTTTTGTTGGATAATTGCGGTTATCGTTACGTTCAAGTGTTTCATCAAAATAATTAACAAGGTTTCCACCCCTAAACCCTACAAACTCATCAAATCCCTGACGAAGCGGATGCTGGTCATAATGTCTGCCAGTGTGCCACTTTCCAAAACAACCGGTAGTATAGCCATTTTCCTTTAAAATTTCAGCTATTGTAATTTCCGCGGTGGGTAAATTTTCATATCCTTGAGAAACTCCATGTACGCCTACTTTATGAGAATATTTACCTGTAAGCAGTGCACCTCGCGTAGGTGCACAGGAGGGATTGACATAAAAATGGTTGCAGGTGGCACCATTTGCTGCAAGAAGATCTATATGGGGAGTACAAATAATGCTGTTTCCGTTTGAAGTCACATCGCCCCATCCCTGATCATCGCTAAGGATTAGTATGATATTAGGTCTATCAGTATTAATATTTGATTTTTCAGCTGAATTTAATGATATGGCCTCTTTTGCTGAAGATTTGCTAATTGACTCACTCATCTTTTGCGCATGAGTAGAAAAGACACTAACTATTACAATAATTACAAAATATACCATTCGTTTCATTCTGATATAACGTTAGTTTTTGCCAATTTCTATTTTTTGCCACCTAACTTATTTACTTAAAGGTTAATGATTCCAAAACCAGAGAACCTTTATACGCTTCCTGCGGATTAACACAAAAAACAAATTGAGTGATATATTCCATCGGCTCATACGCTTTTTGATATTGCTCCATTGCTTCAGATAAGTCAATGGACAGCTCTTTTATTTCTCCATGGGTAGCCGGTAATTCTGTTGTTGACCATTCCGTCCAATTACCATTTGAAATAGCAATAAAACCAAATGACATCGGGGTACTATCCATTGTCTTATAATTCAATATCAGTTGTGAATTCTCATGCGCTCTGACATTTAAACCCTTGATATTAACCTTTTGCCAGTAATTAGCGGGATGTTCAATGTCAATGTAAAGCAATTCATTATTTACAGATAATTGATAACCATCTGCTTGTTCCCACTTTTCATCCAAATCTCCGGTGGTAAATGATAGGGTTTCTTCTTCATTTGGTTTTGCCCGTCCCTTCTCATTTACATAACCAACATGAGGTGGTGCAACAGAATTATTTGAATTATTTACAACTCCTTTGGGTAATGCATCTTTCCAGCCCGCATTTATTCTTTGGGATAATTCCTTAATAAGGGATTCATTCTCTTTTTTGTAAGCAATATTTATACTCTCAATGGCATCCTTCCTGTGATCGTATAGTTCAATAGAATCGATCTTCCCGTCTGAGAATCTCCATTCTGTATAGCGATAATCAGCAGTTCGTATACTATAGCCTTCCATCTTTCTTCCCCGGGGGAACTGGCTAAACACAGCAGTTTTCCATTCTCTATCCGGATTCTCCAACAAAGGTTTGAAACTGGTGCCCTCTGTGTATTCCGGAATTTCAATATCTGCCAGGTCGCAAAGAGTAGCATATAGATCAACATACTCTACAAGTTGAGTTGAGCGTTTCCCTTTCTTATAACCTGGAGCTGAAACAATAAGAGGAGCTCGTGTTGAATTCTCAAAATTAGTCGTTTTTCCCCACTTTTGCTGATGTCCCAGATGCCAGCCATGATCGGAAATAAATACAATAATGGTATTATCATATTTGCCTGTCTCTTTAAGGCTTTCAATCAACTTACCTACCTGGGCATCAACAAAAGAAATACAGGCGGCATAAGCATGAATTAATTTGCGCTGGTAATCGTCCGGCAATACATGATCAGGAGAATTATAATAATTCAAACCAGCATAATTCGCAAGAGAGTTATGCGTAGTCGAATAAGAAGGAGAGTTCTCAGGATGATATTGGTTTGGTGCCAGAGGCATTTCACTTTGCTCGTACAAATCCCAATATTTCTTTGGCGCAGTAAATGGCAAATGCGGTTTTTTGAATCCAACAGCTAAGAAAAAGGGCTTATCATTTTCCATCTGTTGCGATATAATTTTAACAGCCTCTTTGGCAATCAATCCGTCACGATAAGCTTCATCCGGCACATCAGCACATTCATAAGGAGGAGTTTCTTTTCCTCGCCCTCTCGTTCCTCCTTTCTCAATGTTTTCAGGAAGTGCATAATACTTTCCGGTATTCAGGCCTGTCTTAGGCATATAATGTTCTGTTTTGAGCATGTCAGGTGGTCCATGGTGTATTTTCCCAAAGGTGTGTGTGTAGTAACCATTTTGTTCAAAATATTCAGCTAACATGGGATGAGCAGGCCAAAATTCATTCATAAAATATTTGCTATACGGATAATCCACACCTGTAGTATTGGGGCGACATCCACTCAGGAAACTGGCTCTGGAAGCAGAACAAACAGCTTGTTGTACATGGGCATTATCAAATAGCACTCCATTCTTTGCCAAATTATCAATATTGGGAGAATGAATATATTCAGCACCATAACAATTGAGTTCTGTGCGCATATCATCTGCAATAATGAGCAATATATTGGGCTTCTCATTGGGTTTTTCATGTGTACAGGAGAACATGAAAAAAGCTATAAAAAACAAAAATATTTTAGCTCTCATTTGCTTCATATTCATGGTGTTTTAATTTTTGTTAATTTCTGAGAGTTTGTTTTGCAACTCAATTTTCATCCTTTCAAGCTGTTGCTTATAAGCCGGATTTTTATATAAGTTAAACTCTTCACCCGGATCATTCTTCAGGTCATACAATTCATTCATTTCATCGGTATCCAGGCCAACATATTTGACATATTTCCAATCCTTCGTTCTCACAGCTTGCCACGATGGTGTGTTTCGTGCTACTTTTTCGTGAAAATATTCTGCGTAAAAAGACGTTCTCCATTCGACCTCTTCTGACTTAAACAGCGGCAAAAATGATTTTCCATGTACAGGAATCAATGGTTCTACACCTACAACATCATATACAGTTGGTGCCCAATCAATATTTGACACCATTTCATCTATTTTACTTCCTGCTTCAATTATTTTTGGATATCGAATGAAAAATGGTACGCGCAATACATTGTCGTAAGCCCACCGCTTTGTATGGAATCTATTATGTTCTCCCATAAGCATTCCATTATCGCTGGTATAAACAATAATTGTATGGTCCAGCTGCCCTTTTTCTTCAAGTACTTTTAATATTTCCCCAACACCTTCATCAACACTCAACAAACAGCGCATCTGGTCTGCAACTATGCTTGTTCTGTCGTTACCTCTTCCTCGTCTTGGCTCACCCGGCTCAGGAACAATGCTCTCATATTCATAACTGGGTTTCCATGGCACATCCCTTTTTAATACAGGCTTACTCTCGATATTACCTTCGTTGACAAGCGGTGATTCGTACGCATAATCAGCATAGTAAGCATCATGTCTCTCAGCCGGTATTATGGGGGCATGAACCGCTTTATGTGAAAGAATCATCGCGAAGGGTTGATTTTTGCTATTCTTCTTTAGAAATTCCACAGCCTGCTCATTAAGGTAATCGGTCATATTACCATCAATTTGTTTGATAGTCCCTTCATCATTAACTACGCCATTGACAAAAATTCCCTGTCCTTTGAAACTTAACCAACGATCAAATCCGGGACGACGAGAATCATCAAGCCCCATGTGCCATTTACCAATAAATGCAGTTTTATAACCGTTCTCGCGTAATTGCCGTGGCCATGTCATTAAGGTATGGCTGATTACATCGAGGCCTACGCGGTCGTTGTTTGTTACCTGATGTTGTTGCGCATACTGTCCGGTAAGAAAAGTGGCTCTACTTGGTGAACATAGCGGTGTAGCTACAAAGAATTTTTCAAATGTCGCCCCCTCTGCCGCAATTCTGTCAATATTTGGAGTTTTTGAAACTGGATTTCCTTCAATACCAGTTAATCCACATTGTTGATCATCGGTGATAATGAAAATAATGTTAGGCAGATCAGAAGAACTCTGGCTCCCATTTGTACACGAAAGAAAAGAGGTCGCTATCATTAAAAATGCTAAGGATTTCAGACTAATTATATTTGCAGGCCTCATATTCATACTAAATTAGAGAGGTGAAAACTCACCGTTTTTTATAATCAGGATTAAGTCTTAGTTCTTTTGCCTCTACATCGGTTTTCCACTTGTGGAGTTTGCCTAAAAGCTCTTCCGCTTTTTGTGGCTCGGTACCCACCAGGTTATTTTCCTCTCCTATATCATCGGCCAGGTTATACAATTCGATATGTCCATCCTCAAGGTATTCCAGTAATTTCCAGTTGCCATCACGTATTGCGCTGACCGGCCTCGTTTCATAATAGTTATGTGGAAAATGCCAGAACAAAGCCCTGTCTTCAAGAGTTTTCGCCTCTTTCCCTTCCAGTAAAGGCAAGAAGCTCTTCCCTTCAATATTCTCCAAATGATCAGGTATGCCTGCAATATCCAACACTGTGGGTAAATAATCGATTGTACTAATTGGAATATCAATTTGTTGTCCCTTACCCGGATTCCTGGGATAATAAATCATGGTTGGTATGCGAATCCCTCCCTCATACAAAGAGCCTTTTCCCTCCCTTAGCGGGAAGTTATCGGTAACAACCTTGCCCTTATATTTCTGAATGACTCCTCCGTTGTCTGATGTAAACACTATTATTGTATTTTCTGAAATACCTAGTTCATCCAACTTATGGAGTAAGCGACCCACATTGTCGTCCACATTTTTCACCATAGCCGCATAGACTTCGTTTTGATGATGATACTCCGGTGAGAGCTTATTTTTAAAGTAGTCAATGTCTTCGGCTTTTGCCTCTAGTGGTACATGCACATTATAGTAAGATAAATTAAGAAAAAACGGGCGAGAACCGGCATCTTCAATCATTTTCATAGCTTCGTTCGTCAACCTGTCTGTGAGGTATTCACCTTCTCTATTGGTGAAATATTTTCCATTGGCACCCATCCCTAAATCGCCAACGAAGCGAAATTCGTCATAAACAATACCCGTATAAGGGTAGAAGAAAGTGGGCGGAGCACCTCGTTGACTTGAGGCTACGCTTACATCAAAACCCTGTGTATTAGGAAAGTGCATGTAATCTCCAATATGCCATTTACCCACATGAGCAGTCAGGTAATTTTTTTGGCGAAGTATCTCGGCAACAGTTGTCTCTTCAAGGGGCAGGTTTTCAAGGGTTAAGGGTGGAAGGTATTGAGATGTCTCTTTTCTCTTTCCTTCTGCGTTTGCCGTTGCCGCTTCGCTCCATACGGTATAGTTTAGCTTTGCCGGGGTTTTGCCTGTCATTATCGATGCCCGGGTTGGCGAGCATACAGGGCCTGCCGCATAGCTGCTGGTAAAAACCATGCTTTTCTCTGCAAGCCGATCGATATTGGGGAGTTTCGTGAAGTTCTGCACCATAGCAGCCCAGGTCAGCCCAGCCTAAATCATCGGTCACAATAAATAGAATATTGGGCTCAGTCACCTGCTTGTATGGAGTTCTGTGTTTTATTGCAAGCGGATAGGATAATACTTACCAGCAAAATGATTAATAATATATTTTTCTTTTTCATGTAACTAACCCATTAATACGTTCTTACTATTATGATTTAATTATTTTATTGTCTCTGAGCAGAACGAAGCCGCCGGAAGCCCTTCTTCATTAAACAAATTTGGGATCGCGGTATCCGTCCATCCAAAACGTACATTTTTCGGAGACTTAACCTCAGGACTGTGGACAATTATATTATTCTTGTCAATTTCAGCAATAGCTTGATGGTACTTTCCATCCTCGCCGGCTATCTCAAAAAATGTTAGTCCCTTGTCTGGCGAGTATAAACCACTACCTACATTGTCAAAGCTAACTCTTATGCTGTTTCCTTCAACACACATACTTTTATAGAGAGGACCTGAGTAGACGATATCACTTTTGCCATAAGTCTTGTTCAATGCCCATAATGCTAATCGCTTGCCTACATCTTGCTTATTAGCTGGATGAATGGTCTGTAAACTTCCTATATCAGAAGTTACGACCATTCCTGTATTAGGTAACTTTAAGGCTAAGCGCTGTGCTTCTCTTAAAATTGGCGCTTTTCCTGAACCGTAATTGTGAGGAGCTATCTGCACATAGTAAAATGGGAAATCGCCTTGAGACCAATTGCTGCGCCAAGCTTCTATCATAAGGGGGAATGATTTGGCGTATTCCTCGGCTTTCGCTACATTATTTTCACCCTGATACCATATAACGCCTTTTATTTTATATGGTATAAGTGGGGCAATCATTGCATTGTAAAGTACGGTTGGACTTTTTTGACTTAACAATAATTTTGGTCTGTTTTCTAAATTTAAAATAGTATTAAAAAGTCGAAAGGTTGATGGATTTTCAAAGCATCCCAACATTTTGTATTTCCAATCGCCTTTCAACGAAACAATCAGCTTATTTCCATTTCTGATGCTCGATTCTTCTTTGTAAATGCCTCCACCACCTGCATTATCCATTACCCGAACAGCCACAACATTTCGACCATTTTTTAACAATCCTGCAGGAATTGTATAAACTCTATCAGTTTGCCAACCTTCCTTTCCTCCAATCTTGACTCCATTTAAGAAGGTGGCATCCAAATCATCTATTGGACCTAAAAATAATTTGTATTCTTCTCTTGAGATATCACCATTAAATATGAATTCTTTACGGTACCAGACTATTGCATCAATGTCGCCAAATTGAGCCTCAAATCCATTTGGAATTTCGTGCTGTTCCCAATCTGCATCATCTTCATCTAAACCATTGAATACTGGTAAAATTGAATCCATCAAGTCATTCATCTGACTGTATGACCGGTTTGAGAAATCGTATTTCTCCATTCCCTGTATCCAGTGCTGATAACTAATTTTGCTTTGTTCATCAGTGCTAATGTCGTTACGAATATTGGTGAAGCGTTCAATTTTTTCTGCAAAGTCAACAGGCATCCAGCTTTCAACCGGAGTTCCTCCCCATGTAGATTGGATCAATCCAATGGGAACATCTAATTCCTGAGTTAAATTTTTGGCAAAAAAGTAGGCAACTGCAGAAAATTCACCTGCATTTTCGGGTGTACATATCTTCCATGAGCCATCACATTCTTCTTGAGCAGACAGTGCCATTTCACGTTGTGTTTTAAACAATCGAATATTCTGAAAATTAGCCTTAGAAATTTCTTTTAAGGAATTGGCAATTGAGTCTTTTGGTAAAAAGCCTTTCAATGGCATTGCCATATTTGACTGACCCGAGCACAGCCAAACTTCACCAAGCATAACATTCTTAATAATAATGTTATTGGCAGATGAAATTTCGATCTGAAATGGACCCCCGGCAGATGTTGTTGCAATATATGCAGTAAACCTCCCGGTATTATCTGTTATTACAGCGATAGATTTATCATTCCAGGAGGTATGGATCTTTATTTTGGAATCAGGATTTGCCCATCCCCATAAAGGGACATTGCTTTGCTGTTGAAGCACCATATTATCCTGAAATAATGGCGCTAAAGAAATGTCAGATTTTTTTGTGCATGAGACAAAAAATCCTAAGCAAAAAACAATTATTAACAGGATTGATCTTGTTCCCATAGTTTCTTAATTCTGACAATCAATGAAATATACCTTATAGCTACATAAAAAATTAGTTTAATTACGCAAAAAAGTGATATTCCAGCATTTCGCAAAGCGTGTGATATACAGGCAGATGAAGTTCCTGTATCTGGGGAGTTGAGTTTCCACCCACATTAATCAATACGTCACAATACGTATTAAATTCACCACCATCGCGCCCAACAAGCCCAATTACTTTCATTCCTTTCGCCCTGGCAACAAGCATTGCTGCAATAACATTTCTTGCCTTACCTGACGTAGATATTCCAAGTAAGACATCTTCTTTATTGCCATAACCAACAACCTGCTGTGCATAAATCAATTCTGCATCTACATCATTGGCAAAGGCTGAGCTTAAAGCACTATGGCCATTTAGCGAAATTGCAGGTAAGGCTCCTTCCAGGTTCTTAGCTAAATATTCACCCCGTTCGCCGAATTCTTTGACCAAATAACTTTGAACAGAGTCAGGGATTGACCTGTCTCTTGAAAACTGCTTCATGAGTTCACCTACAATATGGTCGGCATCTGCAGCACTACCCCCGTTCCCGCACACCAGAAGTTTCCCCCCCTTTTCATAGGAAGATCGTATTATTTCATATCCGCTGGCAATATCCGTAGCAGCCAGGGATAACTCCGGGTGGCGGTTAAAAAGGTCTTGTAATAATTCTTCCGTCCTCATTGACTAATGTATTTATGTGGGAATATCCATCAATTGCTACGCTGAGAGCGGCATAATCGCCCACATTATCACCCAATTCTGCAGGGACAATTTTGCACACATTCCATGCACCTGTTAAGGCTTCTTTTTCAATTACTTTTGTTGTCAAGTCATCAAATAATTGTGGATTTCTGGCGTAAACACTGCCAATAACAATCCGTTCAGGATTTATTATATCGATGATAATTGAAAGGCCTTCTCCAAGTTTCTCAGCCGATATTCTGAACAATTCCAGTGCATCTTCATCGCCCTCGTTGGCCATCTTTGCCAGTTTTGCTGTAGTAATGCTGTTCAAATCATCATGCGATTGGCAATACGAGGTTTTCTCACCGCTGGTTAGTTTTTCTTCGGCCTTTATCTGTGCCAGTTTGGTGATTCCGGAACCACTGCAGAATCCTTCAAATGAACCAGCCTTGTTATAACCGACAGGTCCATCTTCCTCAAGGCGTATATGCCCCACCTCTCCCGCATTATCGTTTGTTCCGGTATACAGCTGACCATTGAGGATTAAACCTGCTCCCAATCCTGTCCCAAAGGTTAAAAACACCATATTCTCGACCCCCTTCCCTGCACCGAATTTCCATTCGGCCAATGCACAGGCATTTGCATCATTCTGTATAAAAGCTGGTATTCCTGTTTTTTCTTTGATTATCTCTACGATGGCGATATTGTCCCATCCGGGTAGGTTTGGAGGTGAATATATGATGCCGGTTTTACTGCTCAAGGGTCCTCCGCAACTAATTCCAATCGCTTTAAGGTTCCGCGATTTAAATATTTTTTGTAATTCAGCAATTCCTTCTACTATTTTTGAAATGGCATAATCGGGTCCTTTTTCTGTATGGGTAGCAAATTGAATCCGGTGCAAAATTTCCATTTCTTCGGTTCCGGCAAGAACCGTACATTTTGTTCCTCCTATATCAATTCCCAAATAATAGCTATCTATTTTCATCTGAATTACTTTTGCGTTTGTCTCCTGATTTTGATTTCATATACAAGCTTATGATCAGCAGATATAAAATCACGATTAACAGTACAATGAAGCTTTGCACTACTCCAAATTTTGAACTTACAAATCCCATTAATGGCGGGATGAATGCACCGCCGGCCACCGCCATAATCATCAGTCCTGAGATTTCATTCACACGATCCGGAAGTTTTTCGACTGCAAGAGAAAAAATCATTGGGAATATGTTGGCCGCTCCCAATCCAACTCCGAAAATTGCGATGCGTGCTATCCAGACACTGGGTGCAAACAGCAATAAAACAATACCTCCGGTTGCTAAAATTGCCGATAGTATGAAGAAATTCTTTGTTTTGATAAATCGTAAGAAAATCGCTCCAATAAACCGGCCAATCATTTCTGCGGTAAAAAAAAGGGTAATTCCCAAAGAGGCATTATCAAGGGTTAAATGAAACCTATTTTGCAGATAATTGGCAATATTTGAATTCATTCCCACCTCAGCTCCGACAATCATGAATATGCCGATTACCAGGAGTAAAATTGTCCGGTTTCCCAACAAGGAGAAACAGGAGCGAAAAGTCGCCGGTTTTTGTTTCAGTTTTGCTTCGGAAATTGGAGTCAGGAATAACCACAAAGTAGTTAAGAATGAAACACCCGCATAAACGGCAAAAACCAATTTCCAGTTTCCAAACCGCACCGCCATAAAAGCGGCGATGACGGGCCCAAGCAATGAGCTGCTTGCTTTAACAAACTGGCTTAGACTCATGTAGCTGGAATACTTATCTTTCGCTACCACATCATGTAGCAGAGGATTTGCTGCAACCTGCACGATCGTATTTCCAATACCAAGAACAACAAAGGCACCTAACATTGTCGCAAATGAATAATGCACAAAAGGCACTATCATCGACAATCCGGTCAATAGCATACCGATATTGGTTAGATTCTTCTTGCCGAAACGTTCAATCAATAAACCGGCCGGAACGGAAAAGAGGAAAAACCAGATAAGCGCCATTGAAGGCAGAAACTGGGCCACATTATCTTCCAATCCAAAATCATTCTTAATATATCCGGTGGAAACCCCAACGATGTCGATGAAACCCATAACAATGTATACCATGAAAACAGGCATAACCTTAACGGAATTGCTTTTTAATTGCGACATAGACTATTGTTTATTCGTTTTTTCAATGGGTAATGCACTCAGCACGATTCCCTGTATGGTCCTTTAAAACCAGAGAAAAAGGAGCCATGACTAAATAGCCATGGCTCCCAGATTTTCATGTACCAGACTATCAAAAATGATTCTTTCGCTTCTGATTTATTTTGTCAGGATCATTTTTGAAGTGCTGATCTGGCCTTCATTCATAAAGCTACAATAGTAGATTCCGGCAGGCATATGGCTTGCATCCCAGATTACTGTATGCAATCCTTCACTTCGTTCCTCGTCTACCAATACCTGAACAAGGCTCCCGATTGAGTTATAAACCTCTAGCGTTACATGTGAATGATTTTCCATCGAGAACTCAATCTGGACTGCAGATTTAAATGGATTCGGATAAGTCTTTAATCCGGGATTTCCGGAGGCTGTCAGGTTTGCATCTTTATTTGAAACTTCCGTTTCATAGGCCTGAAGAATGGCACTCAATGAAGCTTCAGAATCAAAACCATCAATTTCACTGGTCCAGTGCAATGCTCCGATCGAATATCCATCGCTCTCTGACTTAAAGCTTGCTCCGATAGAAAAATCTTCTATCATGTCTGAGAATAGGGTAATCCCATCGCCATCTTCCGTTTCTACACCCGGTATGGTGGTCGGATCAAAATCGCCAAAATAATAGCCGCTGAAATCCGGAGTTCCTGTTTCTTCCGCAACTTCATACATTTTACGCATCCAGATAGCAAGTTGTTCGGCTGCAGCTTCTGAGATCCCCTCTGTTGCCAGCTGTGGATCCTGGCCAAGAATGTTATTCTCTTCCTTGATTCCGCTGTAGTTGGCAAAAAAGGCATTTTCTCTTTCTGCCATCCAGTTTGCGGGCACATTTACGGTATGAGGGCCGGCTGTTCCAAACCAGTTAATGTATGATACAGGATTGTCGGCTATGGCATTATATTCTCCATTGTAATACTTATCCAATGTGGACTCATTGAAATAGATATTGTCGGCCACATACGTTTTATAGTTGTTTATATCATTATATGGAGCTAACAGGGCCGTTGAATCGGCATTCATGGCATATCCGGGAAGAGCTTTCGTCCCTATCTTGATATCAAGGGTATCAAAAGGTATAATAGGTGTAGATACTTTATCCGGAGCCGCCTGAATAATGTTAAAATCTTCGCCGATCATGTTGCAGTTATAAAACACATTGTTGGTAATATATGACTCGTAATTATAATGGTTCAGCGTTAAAAATGTACTTGTATTGATAAATGTGTTATGGTTAATGAGGGCATATTTCACAAATTGCTGTTGTAAGAGCAACACGCATTGTCCGTTGGATACTGTATTATTTTCAAATACCAGTTTTTCTACAGGGACATACTTGGCATCTATGACATTCCCGGCCCACAATTGACCTCCATTAAAGAAGTCCCTGAAATAATTGTTCCTCATTTCTATTTCAAGGCCCTGAGGCACATCCTGCAGTTTGAAACCTCTCTGTGCAAATTCGATCAGGCAATCCTCAACAGTCAGCTTCCTGTCATTCCCTATTAATATAAACAAGTAGTTTTTCCAATAGCCGCCTTCGTCATTCCGGCCTTGTATATGGAGATTTTTTAACTCCAGGCTGGAAGTTATCCTGTTTTGCCCCGGTTCAACACCATTATCTACCACAGGAATAATAACGGGTTTCTTGCCCCCTTCAGCTCCCACTATTTTTATGGTGCCGCCATCGTTTTGTACATTAATGGCTGACTTGACAAAGTGAAAGCCTTCCTCTAATTTGTAAACCCTGTCAGGATGAATACGGTTACCGTCTCCATCCTTGTCTCCGTTAATGGTAGTCTCCAGAAGCCCTGCATTTTCCGGGCCGCTAGCAATAACGATGGTGTCCTCCTGGCTTGCCTGGGTGCTGTAGGCCAGAAGAATCGCATTCAATGAAGTTTCAGAATCAAAACCATCAATTTCACTGGTCCAGTGCAATGCACCGATCGAGAATCCGTCGCTCTCTGACTTAAAGCTTGCTCCGATGGAAAAATCTTCGATCAGGTCTGAGAATTGGGTAATCCCGTCGCCATCTTCCGTTTCTACGCCCGGTATGGTGGTCGGATCAAAATCGCCAAAATAGTAGCCACTGAAATCCGGAGTCCCTGTTTCTTCCGCAACTTCGTACATTTTACGCATCCAGATAGCAAGTTGTTCGGCTGCAGCTTCTGAGATCCCCTCTGTTGCCAGCTGTGGATCCTGGCCAAGAATGTTATTCTCTTCCTTGATTCCGCTGTAGTTGGCAAAAAAGGCATTTTCTCTTTCTGCCATCCAGTTTGCGGGCACATTTACGGTATGAGGGCCGGCTGTTCCAAACCAGTTAATGTATGATACAGGATTGTCGGCTATGGCATTATATTCTCCATTGTAATACTTATCCAATGTGGACTCATTGAAATAGATATTGTCGGCCACATACGTTTTATAGTTGTTTATATCATTATATGGAGCTAACAGGGCCGTTGAATCGGCATTCATGGCATATCCGGGAAGAGCTTTCGTCCCTATCTTGATATCAAGGGTATCAAAAGGTATAATAGGTGTAGATACTTTATCCGGAGCCGCCTGAATAATGTTAAAATCTTCGCCGATCATGTTGCAGTTATAAAACACATTATTGGTAATATATGACTCGTAATTATAATGGTTCAGCGTTAAAAATGTACTTGTATTGATAAATGTGTTATGGTTAATGAGGGCATATTTCACAAATTGCTGTTGTAAGAGCAACACGCATTGTCCGTTGGATACTGTATTATTTTCAAATACCAGTTTTTCTACAGGGACATACTTGGCATCTATGACATTCCCGGCCCACAGTTGACCTCCATTAAAGAAGTCCCTGAAATAATTGTTCCTCATTTCTATTTCAAGGCCCTGAGGCACATCCTGCAGTTTGAAACCTCTCTGTGCAAATTCGATCAGGCAATCCTCAACAGTCAGCTTCCTGTCATTCCCTATTAATATAAACAAGTAGTTTTTCCAATAGCCGCCTTCGTCATTCCGGCCTTGTATATGGAGATTTTTTAACTCCAGGCTGGAAGTTATCCTGTTTTGCCCCGGTTCAACACCATTATCTACCACAGGAATAATAACGGGTTTCTTGCCCCCTTCAGCTCCCACTATTTTTATGGTGCCGCCATCGTTTTGTACATTAATGGCTGACTTGACAAAGTGAAAGCCTTCCTCTAATTTGTAAACCCTGTCAGGATGAATACGGTTACCGTCTCCATCCTTGTCTCCGTTAATGGTAGTCTCCAGAAGCCCTGCATTTTCCGGGCCGCTGGCAATAACGATGGTGTCCTGGTCTGCTGGCACTTGCGCGTAAGTTATTGTGGTTGTTATCGCCACAATAAAAGCCACAATCAAAAGTAAAGTTCTCTTTTTCATAATGTTTTATTTAAATTAAACATGAGAAGGGATGAATAAAAGTTGGCAGCCCTTCTTTTGCTGCTGCTTTATGGTATTTTAAGTTAAAACCGATAACCCGCTCCCAATTGAAATCTGCTGCCGTAATATTGACTGCTTACCGGCAACCGCACATCTCCATAATAAATTTTATAGTCTTCGTCAATATGATTGGTCAGGTTGGTCGCATTAAAATATATGTACAGACCTTTGTAAACCCGCATTTTCAAACTAATATCCAGCAACTGGAATTTGTCCGCATAATTATCTGCAAAAGAGTATTTAGCATCCAGTCCGCTGAGTGTTTTTCCTTGAAAACGGTAAGACACCCTGGCACTAAATCCTTTGTAATCCCATCCCAGTATAACATTCGTAATAAAGCTGGGCTGAGATACCATCTTCCCTTCCCTGGTATTGTACTGATACCCGATGATATCTTTTGGCAGGAAACCAGAACTGTCAACGCCTACCACTACATTTTCAAAATATGGGTACTTCGTTCTGGAATTAATAAATGTTAGATTCACATCTAATACAAACCCCCTTAGCCATTCATTACCCAGACTCCAAAGATTCCTTTGATAGGACAACTCCACTCCATAGTATTCTGCTTTTTCAGGATTGTTAATGGGTATTCCTGTACTGCTCGAGTTCGTCAAATCATCTACAGGGTAGAAATCAGTTCCTGGCAGTGATCCTACAAATCCATCCGGGGCCTCCACAATTCTATCGTTTCGAAGCGGAAAATAGTTGGGAAGATGAGATATAAAATGATCTATTTGCTTATAAAAAGGATTGACAGTCAAAAGTCCAAATTTACTGTTGTACACCTCTAAAGAGATGTCATAATTCCAGGCAGTGGATGGTTCCAGAAAAGGATTGGCTGATGTAAATACGGTTTTAGCCTGATCCGAATCGATAATGGTTTTAGGAGATAACTGGAGAAAGCCCGGGCGGGAAACACTCTTGTAAACAGCTCCCCTCAAAGCGACAGATTCACCAAATTGATATTTTGCGTTTACAGATGGGAAAAATAAAAGATTATCACGTTCTACCGATACCGAATCAGGAACCCCGGAAAGTCCATTTGCGTTCACACTATTCGTTACTATGGCAAAGGCATCATATTGGGTATTGACTTTTTCCATGCGTATTCCAGGCACCAACAGCAGCTTCCCAATATTTAATTCAGCCATGATATAGGCTGCTATTTGTTCTTCCCTATTGTTATAGTCGTTCGTATAACTTTCGAAGCCCCTGGCATTATATAAAAGAGGGTAACTGGCATAGAGCTGGGATTGCATATCTTTCATCAAACCTATATCCGGCGACCAATTCAGGGCATATTTCCCATCGAGAAATTCCCCCGGATCATAATCCGGATCAACAAAGTTTGTTGCAGTTATCCCGGTTTGATCCCCGTCAGGCCAATCTACCCAGGGGAATAGAGATAGATATGTGGATTTTGCTCCCTGTCCCTTGCCAGCACGGTAATCCACATAAATAGCATCTGAATTGCTAACTCTTTCCAATAAATGGTATTTCCCTCCCACTGATAAAACGCCATCTGTTCTTAGTTTTACAAGATTAAAGGGAATGCGCCATTCTAAATCCAGATCATAGTTCTTATCTGTCAATTCTGAATTGTTGAGATCATCTGTTTGAAGTTTGTTAGCAGGAATGCTGGTTTCTCCATAGAGGTCCAGCACCTCTTCCGGCTCCCTGAATATTAACCAGTCCTGATCTATATCCTCCCCTGTTGTACTGACTTCTCTGAAAGGAAAAAGATGAGTAATGCCATCCGTGTTGACATGGGTATAAGACAGACTCAAGTTCAGTTCCGTACCTAGAAATCGCAATTTGTTCTCTAATAAATGGGTGGAATTTATGCGCTCATTTTCCCCGGATGAAGCATTCAGTCTGAATGGATATGTTGGATCTGAAAAGTTATGGTTCTCCTGTCTGTTAATAACATCATCTGTACTTCTATTGATAAGATTCAGGAAAGCCACATCATAAAAATCACTCTTAAAATCCAGCACCATGCTTACACCAATACGCTCACGGTTGGTGTTTACCAGGGATAAGCTTGCGCTTTGTGTCCTTGATATAAAAGATTCTTCACCTGTTAAATTGCCTGTGGAATCCAGCTCCTGCTGTATAATGGGACCTGAATACCCGGCTCCGAAACGTTGGGAAGAAAGCTGTTTCCTCTCATAAGTTGCCTGGGCTTTAATCCCGAATCTGTTCTGAAGAAAACGCGTACTCCCTCCAAGTGATGTCTTGGAATCGCCAATATTTGAGAACAAATTGCTATATCCGACTTCTGTCATAGCGTTTAAACCAGGTTTATTGTTCGCTGTTGCCAACCTCAGGTCAACCGTTCCTCCAATAGCACCTGCATCCATATCCGCGCGCAGTGTTTTAGAAACCTCTACACCAGATAGCATCTCACTTTGTATCATGCTCAAGTCGGCACTTCTATCTCCAGCATTTGTGGAGGCCATTTTTACTCCCGCAATGGTTACATTATTCTGAGCAGACGACACCCCCCTGATTACGATCTTATTTGCTTCACCAGAAGATCTTTGCAGAGAAATACCCGGGAGTCTACCGATTGCCTCTGCAGCGTTTGCATCTGGTAATTCCTCCATTTTTTCTGCAGATACCACATTGACAATTTTATTGGAGGCCACCTGTTCCCTGATCGCCGAATTCTGCCCCAAAACCTGTACAGTTACAGTAACCTCCTCAAGTACTTCGCCAACAATCAGTTCAAAGTTCAGAGTTACCGTTTGATTGCTATTGACCACAACCTGCTTCTCCAGGGAGTTATACCCGATAAAGGAGGCAACCAGGGTATATGTTCCAGGTCTCACGCTGATCTCATACTTCCCTTCCAGATCGGTGGAGGTCCCAATGGTGGTGCCCGGAATAGAGACATTGGCAAACTGCAGGGGCAGTTTCGTTGAAGCATCCGATACCTTGCCGATAATTGCTCCATTTGACTGGGCCCATCCGGTGGCGGCAAAGTACAAAACGAATATGGCCATCACAGCCAGTGATTTTAATACTTCTGCTCCTTTTGTCCGGGACTTTTCTTTAAGCTGATAGTCCTTTTTCGTGAATCCAGTCATTATTAGCTAAATGGTTTTAGCAATATTGGCAAATAAAAATTCCTTAGTGGATCAACTTTTTCATTTTTCTTTGACACAAGCGCTAAATTGTTTTAGCAAATTAATGACAAAAAAAAATTAAACGCAAGAATTTCTTGAAATATAATCAACTTTTAATTGGATTCTTTCTGGTTCGCGGTCTGGTTTGTCATCCTTTATCATTGAAAATAGTATTCTAATGGCCTCTTTGCTCATTTTTTCGAGCGGCTGTTTTATGGCAGAAATTGTTGTGGAGGATATCCGGTAAGCATCTGTATCGTCAAAACTGATAACAGCCAGGTCTTCAGGAATAGAGAGTCCAAGCTCCCTGATACATTCAATACCGGTGATCCCCAATTTATTCGTCGTAAAAAGAATTGCATCTGCTTTTTGTTCCACGATTCCCTTAATGGCCCTCATGATGGGACTTTTTTCGTGACTGAATTTCAAATTTTTAATGATGGACGGATCGGGAATAATTCCATGCTGTACCAGGGCATCGGCATATCCTTCTGCTCTTTGTTGCATAGATACCAATTGTCTGTTTGTATTGAGAAGTGCAATCCGTTTTCTGTTGTAATTAATGAGTCTAACGGTTGCATCATAAGCGGCGGTGTGATTATTGATATTTACCGAGGAAGCCTTGACCTCTGGAAAAAGCCTGTCAAGAATCACATACGGTATTCCATCTCTTATTAAACCCGAAAGCAGTTTTTCACTTCCAATCGGCGGGGTGATAATCAATCCTTCCACATGCCTCTCTTTTAGTATATTCAGCTGGACAGTAAATTTTGTTTTATTCTCATCCGAACTGCTGAATACTACCATGTAATCGTGCTTAAAAGCCTCTATCTCAATAAACCTGGCAAGGCTGGCAAAGAAGGGATTGGAAATATCGGCAAGAATTACACCGATGGTTCTGGACTTACCGGTCCTCAGGCTCTTTGCAAGATAATTGGGCCGGTAATTCATGCTTTCTGCCATCTCAAGTACCTTTGCCGTCATCTCCTTACTGATCCGCATCTCCTTGCTTTTTCCATTGAGCACGAAAGAAACCAGTGTAACGGACACACCAAGTTTATTGGCGATATCGGTAATTGTTTTTCGTCTGGACATCAGATACTTCGAATTAAGCCGGAAACGTTCCAGCCAAACAAATATATTCGATTAATTTGATTAGCAAAAACGTTTTAGTTATTAATATTATTTGTTGATGATGAACCGACAGTGTTGGAGCAGGAAGTGTTTTCCTTCAGGTATCTTGTACGTGTGCTTGTTAACAAATATAGGCTGGTGGTTCTTTCCACAGATATACAGACCGGTATAATAATCATCACTGAGCGTCTTTTTATCAAGGTCGATTTCAAATGATTTTAAGAAAGAATTTCAATCTACTCGTTTCAACGACTTCGCCAAATAGACCCTGATACAGGTATTAACATCGACCACAAGCTTCTAAATAACAATCTTAGTAAGATATTTCAATAATGAATTTTAGCCTAAAAAGTAAGAACCACTTACGAGTATTATAGGTACTGAGTAGGGCTTTACTTTTTGCTTGCTCGGGTACTATGCATGCAAAATGTAAAGCTGGGGTGGAAAAAAAGCGGTGGCGAAGAAATCAAGAAATTTACGGAGTGCTTTGAGGTGCCTGGATAAGCCCGGAATACTCTTGTTGTTCTATTTTTTGAAAGGGATCTTTCCCGGGATCCAAACCATTTTCCAGGAAGATACGGCCGAAATAGGCATCAGTCTGATCTTCAAAGAGAAGCGCCCGGAATTAGAGCGAGTTCCCTGGAAGTTGAAGCCTTTCTGCGCCCTGCGGTGCAGGACGTGCGGGGCGGCAGCCCCCAGGACCACCTGACGATGGAGCAAACTACCGGGGAAATGAAATTAAAAGGCTTGCGGCCATATGCACCAAGGCCGGACCAATCCACAGAAATTGACAGTATTAACAGAATTGGGCAGAAACAGCAAAAAATCAGCCTGGGCACCCATTTTCTTTCTCGAAGTAGGTTCGAACTTCGTTCAGAAGTTCCCGACAATGAAACCAAAGCCCGGCAAAATTGCCAGGCTTGATTTTCAGTGTCGGGGTAGAGATTATTCGCTCACAAAGTTCGCTCATGATCATTTGGGGGGTGTCCTAAAAGAGAAACAGACCATAGCACTACGTGCTGTTTTTCCGTTTCTTGCCCCTTACAGATGCAAGCATCTGACGGGCCATGAAACGAAAAAACCACCAATCGCTTTCGCGTTTGGTGGTCTGTTTCTCTTTTGTCGGGGACTACTAGACGAAGTTCGAACTCACTTCGAAGGAGGAATTGGGTACCCATTCTAATTTGGAGTTGGTTTTGGCCGGATATTCAAAGAGAATCGCCCGATTCGGTCGCGATCCTCTTGAAGTTGAAGCTTTTTTGCGCCCTGCTCCGCAGGGCGGGCGGGGCGGCAGGTGTTCGGGGGGGGGCTGCCGCCCCGCCTCTAATGCTTTATTTACTCCTGATATTCGATGCAGAACGCACACCGTGATCTACTTGCCGGTTGTTCTTTACCCCGCTCCGCAGGCATTTACCGCCTTTGGCAGATTAATAGGACCTCTTTTTGATGGGTCTTCCAAAGCTTAAATATCTTTTGCTCATTTGTCGTCGCCTTTCATCTTCTTTTCAATATCCTTCAGAAAAGGAAAGGAGAAGCTGAAGATGAAGCGCCAGCGGCTCCACCTTATCTCTGTGTCATCATCAGAGTCAAAAATTCCTTCATCGTCTTCTCCCTCATCGGGAAAATCAATGGGCCGCGGAATTAATTCACGGGCCCAGGCATGGGTGGCACCCAGTGTAATATCAGCTCTGTTCATTTTCAGGATAACGCCCATACCGACATGATTGAAATCCGCCCTGAAATTGGAATTTGCTGCTTCCTCATCTAAATCGGTATACCTTGAAACATCAGAAGGTACATAAGATCTGTCCATGGCATAACTAAGATAGGATGACCACATCTTGCCTGTAATAATCTCGATTCCCGCCCCATAATTGAATACTGGTTCATGCTGATCATATAGCGCAAAACTGATTTCCTCACCTGTACTTTGGCCAATAAAAGAAGTGGGCTGCATTAAAGTGTATTTCGGAATCTTGTTGTACCATTCTCCACTCAGGTGGAGCAGGTGTTTATTGAATAGCTTGAAGCTCATCCCTCCCCCGATGGCAAATGGGGATTTGCTCCTGGCCGCAAGCTCGCTCTGAATGCTCGACTTAAAATACGGGATCCTCACGGTATCAGGCAGTCCGGAAAGAAAATCCTCGTAAACAAAATCGCCGGAACCTGCCAGGTGTATCTTGGGTGTGGTAAGCGTGAGGCCCAGGTCCATCCATGGAAGGCTTCAGGTCATTCCAAATTTCCATAGCAATCCGTGATCATTAAAACTGATCGTACGGGTCCCGACCATCTGTACCACTTCGCTCTTATTATCATACAACAGCTGCAGCATCATTTCAATATTGCGTTTGGAACTTGATGCTACATAAGCTGTGGTAATCCCAATGCTAAGGTTTTCCTTCAGCGGATAAGACCAGGTAAGGCTTGTCCATTCATCTTTGTAACGGCTTGCAAGATTGAGGCGCCCGGTAAAGACATCCTCACCTGAAATTTCTTGGAAATGATCACCCTCTTTCTCGGCGCGTGTCGAAAAATCATAATCCATGTTCTGCCGGGTGAGCAGCGCATATGCAAAATGATGCCTGGGCATAAATCCTATCTTGAATGTCCCCGCCACCAGTCCGGGCACTTCCCCGAATTTTCTTTTCTGAAGGTCGTTTTCCTCGTCCAGGGCATTCAGGAAGGTTAACCTCTCTAGCTGGTAAAGCTTGGCGCTCAGCATGAAGGCAGGATTCTCAATCTGGGCAAGGCACCCTGGATTGTATAAGACCGCTCCCAGGTCTTCCACCCCTCCGATCACCGAGCCGCTCATCAGAATGGATCGGGTTCCCTATTGTTCGGTCCAGTAGTGTCCGTCCTGAGTAAATGCCTCCTGTTTTGTAGTCAAGCAAAATATCAGTTTGGTACCATTCAGATAAAATATCCATCTGCGTTTTTTCATGACTTAAATATTAAAAACGGAAAGCATGGATGATTTCAACTGAAGCCAAAAAATCCTACTCGTACTTTGCATCAAAACACTAATCCCGCTGTTAGCTCTAGTCCATGGGTATTGGTCCTTGCTCTTTCCTTAAAAGCATTGGTGACTCCAATTGTATAACTAAAATCAAAGTTGAACATGGCTATATCTATTTGAGTGCCAAACTTTGCTCCCAGGTTATAAATATTCAGATTTATTTCTGAGGGCTTGTAAGTCCCGGTTTCACCCTCGTATTCATATTTCCCTTTTAAGCTGAACCTGCTTGACAGACCGCCATACAAAAACCATTTAAAAACCGGTGTCTTAACTGGTACATAACCCATTGTAAGCGGAAATTCCAGAGCCTGCATCCTGATCGTTATAGGTTCTTCAAAATCAAATGTGGGATCATCTCCGGGAGCAAGAGTAATTCCAAAATTCTTATAGGCCGCATCAATTCCCAGGAAGGATTTTCGATGCATAACTCTGAAGCCTCCGCCTACCTGCCAGCCTGCCAGTACGTCCTTATCTACGCCTTCAATCCTGTAAGCAAAGGTGGTTGTGTTTAATCCTCCATATAGTCTCATATGCATTTTTGGTTGTTGGGCATAAGAAACCAGAGGCACAGCGATAAGTAATATTAGAAATATCCTTTTCATAACTCATGAATTTTTAATTTACGCAGGGAATAAATATTCCTTACCATCAAGCACAAACTTCTTATCCATGATGCGCGGCCACATCGGTTTTTCCGGCAAATTATTTTCCTGCCATTGCATATGAGTGTTATATAACTGTTCGTACAACTCAGGCATCTGCTCCTTCAGGTTGTAGCTTTCCGATATGTCTTTTTTGATATCATACAATTCAGCCCATCCGTCGCGGGTACTTAAGATCAATTTATAATCTCCGTCTCGAATTACCCAGATATGGTCAGCTCTCCAGAACAGCTGTTGATGCGGACGATCCTTGTTTTCACCAAGAACATAGGGTAGCAAGTTTACACCATCATATTCCCGGTCCTGCGGTAAAGTTCCCCCGGCGTTTAATACAGAAGTCACAAATATATCTGTCGAAGATACCGGGTACTTGTAACGCGTTCCGGCAGGGATTTTACCTTTCCATTTCATCATAAAAGGCACCTTGATACCCCCTTCAAACTGGTTTAGTTTTCCGCCTTTCAGAGGACCGTTCTCCGTTGCTTTTGTATAGGCAGCACCACCGTTGTCACTGAGCAGATAAATAATGGTATTGTCTTCAATGCCCAGATCTCTAATCTTTTGATGTATTTCACCTATGGCATCATCGAGCGCTGAGATCATGGCATAGTAAACACGTTTGTTTTCATCTTCCACATGATCATACATGCAGTAATAATCTACTGGTGCCTGGAAGGGGATGTGGGGTGCAGTAAAAGCACAATAGAGGAAAAAGGGCTCATCTTTGTTATTCTCCATAAACTCCATTGCTTTATCCCTGAATGCAAAAGTGAGGTATTTTTCTTCATAAATTTCCTTTTCCATTTCACGAATCGCAGCTTCTCCGTACCTGCCCATATTCCACTGGTGCTGTGCGCTGAATGACTGATGCTCATAATTTATGACACGACTCCAGTTTCGTTCAGGCGTGAATAAAGTATGTGCCCCATAAATTCCATACTGGTAATCAAATCCCCGCTTCGTGGGTAAATGATTATTAGAAACTCCCAAATGCCATTTCCCAACAATCCCGGTATGATAGCCCATGGCCTTAAGTCTTTCAGCAAGGGTTATTTCGGTTGGAGGAACCCCTTGTTTTTGAATTTGCCATTCTGCCGGGAAGCTGGGCTTGGCTTTCATCACAAACGATCCTGTATTCACCATGTACTTTCCGGAAAGATACTCGATGGTATTGGTTGGGTAATGCTCCATGATCTGGGTTTCGAAACCATAGCGGTTTTGGACCCTCCCTGTCATCAAGCCGCATCGTGAAGGTGCACATGTTGGCGCAGTTACATAACCTTCTTCAAACACAACACCATCTGCCCCAATTTTATCAATGTTGGGTGTGGAGATATGATCCACTCCATCATACGCAGATACCTCATACCTGCCAAGGTCATCGGCAAGTAAAATAATGATGTTGGGAGGCTTCTGACTATGTTCACCTGATGCTTTATCAGCAAAAAATACTTCCTTTCCTTCTTTTTTGTCTTTATCCCATTTTATTCTCCATTTCATGCTGGTTACAGAACACCCGCACATAATCATTGAAAGGGCGAATAAGATAGAGGGAGCAAAAACCAAATCCTTTGACTTTTTCATGTTCGATTTTTTCATTCTTGATTTTTTTCGTTGTTTCAATCCGTTTCCTGATCCATTTCTCCCATGGCCTGCACCGACAGTACCATCAAATGCATTTCATATAAGGCATTGAGGATCCCGGATAATTCTGCCCCCTCCTCGCACCTCATCTCAGATCTCTCCGATGAAAGGGATATTATCCAGGATCGCCAGGCGAATGGCACTGAGCAGGTAATTCTCCAGCTGGTAAAATTGAGCGGCTGGTTTTATTCCGACACTCTTGCTCATCTTTTTGTAATACTTGAATATCAACTTATCCAGGCTCTTTTTCTGGATTGCCATGTCTTTGATGATCTCTTCTGTCCTGGTGTCGTTCAGGCTCATGTATTCCCTGGCATAGGTATCCAGTAACTCCAGCCTTTTCTTTCCCAGGTCTTTTCTGGCCACCTCATATGCATCATAGAGTTGCCAGAAATCAGCTTCCGGATAATTTCCAAGATCGATAAAATCCGATACCATGGTTCTCTTTGCCATGCCAAAGACGGACTGGTAAAAATCGACCTCTTCAACATTCGTTTGAGAAAATGCAGTCAAGGCCACAGAGGCCAGGAGAACTGCTGAAAGAAAATACTTTTTCATGTTGTTTGTTTTTAGTTTAGTATTATTATTCCTGTAGTAAATTCATTTGCTTTTTCTATGCGAACATCAGAAATATCTCACTTTCCGTGCACTTCGCATTTTATGTTTTCAGTTCGTTTCCTTATACATTTCTCCCATGGCCTGCACCGACAGTACCATCAAATGCATTTCATATAAGGCATTGAGGATCCCGGATAATTCTGCCTGGTCAGAAAGCTTTCCGATCAATACAGAAACCGGGTATCTGCCGCGTTTCTGCTCTGAGGTAATCTGCATACCGCCCAGGCGCATGGAATAATCCTCATTCAATTCCCCTTTCACTATGATCTTATATATGGCAGGTTTGCTAAACTGAAAGCTGTTATTCATTTCTTGATTAGCCATATGAAATTATCTTTACTACTGTGTATTAAAATGCTTCCTCGATTCCGAAATAGATACCCATGTTCTTGTCCGGACCTATTCCGAAGTCCATTCTCAGGTTTACTTTCTCTTTCTGGTTGAACCTGAACCTCAGGCCACCACCAAAGCTGTATTTTACATTGTTGAAACTGTATTCCATCATGCTGTTTGATACATTCCCAACACCGCCGAATAACACATAACCGAATCTTTTCGAAAACATATGCCGGAATTCAGTCTGAAGCATCATAAAGAAATTATCACGGTGCCTTCCCATGAAGTATCCGCGCATCCGTTTCTGACCACCCAGGGCAGGTAGCCTGTAGAAAGGGGCATCCCCCGTGGTAGAAGCCACGTAAAAATTCCCTCCAAGCACGATGTCGGGTCGAAATGCAAAGAACTGCCGCACATCCAGTTCCATGAAAGAGAATGCAGAAATATCAATCTCAGGATATACGACCACTTTAAAATACTGATAACCGCCTGTATTGGGAAAGAATATATTATCCCGGGAATCCCAGACCAGATCGCCCCCGATACCAAAAATATTTCCACCGTTACTGCCTGTTACCTCATCATTAAGCAGGAGTTCATTTTCCATTTTATCCGTAATCTCGGTATATTCATAATCCAGGATGATGCCGGTCCGGTCAGCAGCAAAAATAACAGGAGGTACCTGCAGGGTGAGGGAAGCGGTAAAGTACTTTTTGGTGAACTTCTCGCTTCCGGTCGATTCTGTATCGGGTCCGATACCAAAGAATTTATCAATGGAATAGCCATAGCTCAGCGGCGTTTCGATGTAAAGTTTGCTGTCGAAAAAATAGAACTTTGGATTCAGGCCAATCCTGTATTGTTTTGAAATGGTATACATCAAACCAAATCCGAGCTTTGATGGTTTGAGCTCAGGGCTGTCACCCGTATAGAATACGAATATCCCGCCGGCACCAAATGCCAGGCTTGTTTCAGGGGTGTAGTAGACATAAGGGTAGGCATTAAAAGAAGAGGTTTTTTTAGTGCTGTCCCCTTTGATAATGGGGATAGTTGTTTCCTCTACTTCCTTCTCCTGAGCCAGAGAAATTAGACCTGAAATAAACAGGATCGGGATCAATATCATTCCCACCCGTAAGATCTGCTTGTGTGTCTGTTTCATATTCGTTTAGTTAAGTTTGTAATACACTCTGACCCTGAACATAATATCATTGGTATGATAACTCTCTTCAATTGTATATATTGATCTTATTTTATGCAGATCCTTTTCAGTTTTAATAATGCCTTTTGCAGCATTTCTTTCGGTTTGCCCCTGGGAATCGGCGCATCATTTTGCGAAGCTCTGATGAGGATGACTACTACTATTACTGCTGCTAAAATCATCTTAATCTTCTATTTTCGTATCTATTAATCAAACCATCCATGCTTATAGAAATACCTTAAAAAGCCGGCAACGATTATGACCATAAGCCCGAGTACCATGTAATACCCATATTTGAGCTCCAGTTCCGGCATGAACACGAAGTTCATACCGTAGAGGCCGGTAATCAAGGTGATGGGAACGAAAATGGCCTGTATAATGGTCAGGAAGTTCAGGCGCTTGTTTGATTTATCCTGCAGCAGGAGGTGGTAGTGATCATGCAGTGCATTCAATCGTTGCCCAGCCTGCCTCAGTGATTCCTTTAAGAAATCCGTAGTTATTAAGAGTTCCTGGAAATACATCCTGTAGGCACTTTCCTGCTTAACGATGTTTTTCACCGGAGGGAAGCTCAGGGTAAAATGAAGTTTTTCAATGGCCCTGGTATAATCGGATAAGGTTGATTTTGACCTCAGGAATTCATCGGGATCAATATCATCCTGGTTCCGGAATTCCTTGGCAAAATCTTCAATTTCCTCCCGATAGGATAAAATCTGTCCGCCATGGGAAGCCAGCACCTCACTGATCAGTATATATAACAAATATGGAACGTTTAAGCTGGATTCATTCTTACCGGAAAAATCGGGTAAAGAATCTGTAAAATCCTTAAGAAGGTCCTCCTCTTCATCGTATATGAAGATCAGGATGTTGCCAAGAATAATAACGCCGATATATTTGAGCGGATCGTCCGATTCGGGTGAGAAATGGCCAAGTTCGCCGTAAGTAGCTGTGCCTATGTGCTCAAAACGTATATGTTCTGAGGGTTCAAGGATATACTGAAGGATCCTCTCATCCAGACCAAAGAGGCTCAGTTCTTCCAGGGCTTCCTCCCTCTTGCCAATCATGATATCATACAGATAGACAGAAGATTTATCCGGCTTTTGTTGATGTAAATCATCATAGCTGATCTCATGGATCCCGCTGTTTTTGACTTGGATAATTTTTCTGTCCATCATTTCTTAATTGTTATCGGCAATCCTCGCCGGCAGGGCCGGGCCCCACCGGCAAGGAAGCCTACTAAAACTAAACCCACCTCACATATCGCCTTAACACTACACTCTGTTTTCTATCCTTACATACCCTTCACTTATTTTGAAACCAGTTCCAGTTCGCCTGGTCGCCAGGTTTTGTCAATCCATGGTGCCAGCGGCCCATAAGCCCGGAGAATGATGAACCAGCTTTTACCCGGAATGGTTTGAATCCAATTTCCTTCATTAACACCTTTAGGTAAGGTTGGGGCAAAAACTACATCAATAGACCCATCTTTATTTTCTTTAACTTTTCCACTTAGACTGTTGATTCCTGCAGGTGGCTGATCGGTTTGCAGCATGGAGCGTGTCTGTGGATCGTAAATAGTAACCGACCAGTTATCTTTTACCGGAAAGTTTGGAGGCAAATGTAATTTGTATGTTAGGGCTCCATCAAGAGGCTTGCTCTCGGAATCCAGTCCGGCTATTCCATAATCAGAGCCGGCACCGGGTTTCGTAAGTGCCATAGCCGGTGTAACAACAACAGCATTATAGTGCATCCATAGTCTGGCATCCATTCGGCGGGCACCATCACTCATGAATGTCGAGTTTTTATCAGCAAAACCCATTACCCATTCACTTTTTTGATCTTTATAGATATAATTTCCTGGGTCGCGCGGATAAACCGTGTTTGCCCGGGCATATCCGTTGCCAATAGCCACGGCATCGGTCATTATTTTTTTCATACGGGCATCAGGCTTAAACTCCTGGCCTTTTTTGATGCCAAGAGATGCCAAAATACCTAAATTTTCAGGGTCATAAAAATCCTGTGGCTCTTCCTGTATAACCTGATTTAAATCCTCAAAAAAAGTATAATCGTTGGGTGGAATGGTGTTGTAATAAACCCCGGTCATATTCTTAAATTCCATTTTAGGCGGGTTATCCTTTTTTGCCAACGGATACACTTTCAGGTTCTCCTTGATTCTTTTTGCAGCAGCTTCCACACCTGTTTTTGTGTAGCCACGCATAAAATTCCAAACATTGTAAGTTTTTGACTTGAATACATAATAACCGTCAGGTACATCCCCATCATAACCCGGAGGCAAAATGAGGTATTTTCCACCCTTTCCTTTATCGGGACCTGCGGCACCCATGTCGGTAATGTACCTGAAATTTGCATCATCCAATACCCCCAAAACTCCAGGCGGTATTTCGATCACTGTAGGCCCGTCTTTTTTAAGGTCCAAAAATCCCCAGGTATAAAGCGAGGTGTTGTTAAAAGTTAAAACCAATGCCTTGGAATCTGCAAGTCCCTCCCAGATGAGAATCTGGTTACTATTATACTGACCCATATCACGTGAACCCTGACGTAGCCAATACAGTGATACTGCCGGGAGCATATTGATATAGGCTTCCACTGCACGTGCTCGGTCAACATAGTCATACAATGCATCTTTGGTTTCAAGTGTTGGTATTCCATCGAAGAATTCAAGAGTACCGATTGATGTTTCCACCTTATCGGGCGTGGTGATATTTTCAGGAATCGGTGTGGTCATTTCATACACCGGTTGCTGGGTGATCATTTTTGTTTTGGTTTGCTGTGCCTGCGCACTTACCATAAGGCCGATTAATACCAGACAGGCCAGTAAAGTTTTCATTGTTGTTTTCATTTTTTTCTCCTTTTTATTTATGCTTTTTTATAAAGGGCTGTTACAGTTATTAACAGCCCTTTATTATTAATTATCAATCGACCAATTCAACATCATTTGGTATCCAAGATTTCTCATTGTAGGCCTTGAGCGGTCCGTAGTAGCGGATGTACGCGAAGAAACCGCGATCCGTCAGGGTTGGTATCCAGTTCTGCTCAGGGATACTTTTTGGTTTCTCGGCAGCGAAGTAGATGTCGATGGAACCATCTTTGTTGGCAATCGGTGCTGGCGTCCGCTGACTGGAGATGCTCGGGTACGGGCGGCTCTGCAGCTCGCAGCGAGTCCATGGGTCATACAGCGTGACAGACCAGAATAGCGCCACCGGTACGTTTGGCGGCATCGTCATCTTGTAGGTCTTGCTGCCATCAAGATAGTCGCCATCGGCGTCTTTGTAGGTCGTTTGATAGCGAGAGCCTTTGCCTTCAGGCATCTGCATCGCCATGGCGGGTGTTATGCCAATGGCAGTGAAGTGGAAGGTTGTCCGTGCCTCAAGATTGAAGTAACCCTGTGGGTCGAAGGTCGAACTGTTGCCGATGAAGGGACTCTCCCACATCCGGTTCGGATAGACCTGTGCTTCGGGCTGACGGCTTTCGAAGGCAATCACGCGCGACATAGCGACGCCTTGCTCGGCAGCCTTGGCGAAGATGCGCTGCATCCGGGCATCAGGTGCGAAGGGCTGGCCCTTGATGATTCCCAGCGAAGCTAGCCTGCCTAGCAGCTCCTTGCCGAAGGCCTCGGCAGGCTCGTAGTCGATGATCTCATGCATCCACTGGAACACGCTGGCGTCCTCTGGCGCAAGCGAGTTCCAGGGTATGCCGGTGACGTTCTTGACAATCGGTGGACGTGGGCCGGTACTCAGCGGGTAGACCTTGGCATGCTTGCGGTAGTACTCTAGAGCCTTGTCGCCATAGCCAACCACAGCAGCGTTTGCCCGGATGAAGGAGAAGTTCATGTAGGTTTTTGACCGCACAACGAAATATCCGTCGGGCACATCACCTTCATAGTCTGGTGGCAGCAGCAGATACTTGCCGCCCTGTCCTTGATCCTTACCGGTGGGGCCAATGTCGGCCACAAATAGGAAATTGTGATCATCCAGCGGTCCCATAACGCCCGGAGGAACCTCAAACACTGTAGGGCCATCCTTCTTCAGGTCGAACACCGCGAATGCGTAAAGACTCTCTGTATTACCGGTCAGGCCAAGGGCCTTCGAGTCCAGACGGTTCGCGGTTACCCCAATGTGTGAGCAGTCGCTCATATCAAGGTCTCGAACCCATGCCTTCATGACGCCATGCGCCGACAGGGCCGGATACATATCGAGGTAGAGCTGGGTCGCTCGCTGCAGATCCATTTCATCATAGACATTCTGCACTGTTTCTTCCGTTGGGTAGCCGTTAGGAAATTTAAGGTTCCCGAATCGCGTCTTCATATTCTCAGGCGCCGGCTTGAAGTCTCCCGGGGTGTACTTTGTTTCTGCTCCGGCAAGCTTAAAGAAACTTTTCTCTTGGGCATGGACCGGAAGGACCAATGCCATTGCCATCAGGCCGGTCAAAACTATACAAGCCAGTAATGTTTTCATTGTTTTCATTGTTTTAGTTGTTTTTGTAAGAAGTTATTATGTGTATATATGTTTTTAGTTTACTATTTATAGCTCCCACCCAAAGGTGGTCTTAAGAACATAATCAAAGGGGGACGAACCTTCAGCTGGCTGGTTATCATAATTGACATCGAGTCCCAGATTAATGAAAAAATCCCTTTTGAATTCATACTTCAAGTCAATGGAAAAATCGCTCCTGAAACGCTTTTTTTCCGTTAAACTGGGATAGGCAACAAGCTTAGTCAGGAGATCAAGATCCCCAATATTAAAAATGTTGTACTCAAGGGCTGCAAATGCCTCAGCACTATTCTTGTCATTTGCCGTGGACTCGCTATAATTCTCATAGTTCCAGGCTGCTCCACCTGCCAGGCCTAAATTCATCCGATTTGTTTTTAGCACAAAATTCCCAATACCCCCTTTGGTAATGGCTCTGATATTAAGCTGCTGTTCTGAGCTTTGCAGGAGATCTGTCCTGGCCACTGCAAACCAGTCCTTAACAACAAAGTAAAGGAAGCCCAATCCGGCATCTGTGCGACTGGTTCTGGAAGTATACTCACCATCTTCTTGAAAAGTCCTGATCGCTCCAATGCTTAAATCGGATTTGAACTTACTCGACGTATAGCCTGTTTTAAGATTGCCACTAAATTGTTGGTTGTTATTGGCCTTCGTCAGGGTATATCCGATTGATATCAAAAAGTCAACACGGCTCCAGAAGGTCGGATCGATCTTTTTTAAGAACAGGATATCCAGAAATTGTTCTTTCGTCCTGCCTTTCTCAGCATCATTAATCACAACAATGGAGGGATCATCCTTGTCAGAAGCCAGGGAGCCATAATAGCGATCTCCATGAGCTGTCAGAATCACATATTGGTGAAAGGTGCTGAGCTGTGCCACTTTGTCTCCTTCTATCTTAAAATCAGAATCACTGTAACTTGTTTCAACAATGACAACCCCATTATCATACCATTTAAGCTCTCCCAAAAGAACCTCGCCACTATGCATAATAAGGGTATCCTGCTGGGCCTTTAGCTCAGCAAATCCCCCTATTATGATCAGTAGCAAAACACAAACTTTCCAGGTTCTCATTTCCAGGCAATTTTCAATTCACCAGTTCCACATCATTGGGTATCCAGGTTTTCTCATGAAACTCTTTTGTTGGTCCGTAATAACGGATGTACACAAAGAAGCCCTGATTGGGAAGGGTCTGAACCCAGTTTTGCTCTGCAATTCCTTCCGGAAGATCATTGGAGAAATAGATGTCTACCGATCCATCGCCGTTTTCCACAGGCGCCGGTACTTTCTGGCTGCTTACACTGGGGAAAGGCTGACTTGTTTTAATCTCACATCGTGAATAGGGATCATATACCGTAACCGACCAGAACATGGCAGCAGGAACATTGGGCAACATGTGTAGCTTGTAGGTATTATTTCCATCCAGGAATTTCCCGTCTTTATCCTTGTAGGTGGTTTGGTAACGGGATCCCAGGCCATCAGGCATTCTGGCAGCCATGGCAGGTGTAATGCCATCGGCTGTAAAGTGAAATACATGACGTGCCTCTATATCGATATAATCGTTCTCATAGAAGGTTGAATTATTGGTGATATATGGGCTCTCCCACTCTCTATTCGGGTATACTTTCCCATTTTCATCGCGGTTGTTGAAAGCAATGACGCGCGACATGGCCACCGCCTCCAGTGCAGCCTGGTTCAGTATGTTCACCATACGGGCATCCGGATTAAAATCTTTTCCCTTCTGGATACCTATAGATTCCAAACGACCCAGCAGCTCCTTGCCAAAGGCCTCCGCAGGTTCATAATTGATAATTTCATGCATCCAGGTAAAAGCAGAGGCATCCTCAGGCACCAGGGAGTTCATGTCCACCCCGGAAACATTATTGTAGGTTCCTTCTTTTGGACCTGTGGATAAGGGATAAACTTCCAGGTTTTCACGAATAAAATCCATGGCTTTTTCGCCTTCTCCAACAATGGCCGTATTCGCTCTTAAAAATGAAAATGCATTGTACGTTTTCGATTGCTGTACAAAATATCCCTCTGGAATGTCACCTTCATAACCCGGAGGAAGAATTAAGTATTTTCCACCTTGCCCTTTGTCTTTTCCCGTGGGGCCAACATCGGCCAGGAATAAAAAGTTATGATCATCAATTGGTCCCATAACCCCTTGGGGCACCTTTACAACCGTTGGCCCGTCTTTCTTAAGATCTAACACGATAAAAGCATAAATACTCTCCGTATTTCCGGTTAAATACATGCCTTTAGAATCCAGTCGGTTGGCAGTTACACCTATGTAGGAACTGTTTTTAACGCCATAGTCACGTACATTTCCTTTTAACATGCCGTGCATGGATAATGCAGGAGTCATATCCAAATACAATTGTGTGGCACGTTGCAAATCCAGTTCGTCATATACTTTTTGAATGGTTGCATCGGTTGGATAGCCACCCGGAAACTCCAGCTTCCCGAACCGAGTGTTGATGTTATCGGGAGCTGCTTTGTAATTCACATTAGAGCTGGGCTCACTCCCCGCCAGGGAATAGATGTCCATGCTGGCTCTTTCAGCTGAAGAACTGATGTCCATTGTATTGGAAACATCAGGCAATTGGTAGGTGGTCGCCTGCCCGGTTTTTTCACCCGGGGCCTGGCAGGATGGCAGCGCTGCAATTATTGCAATTGCAAAAATCAATAAAGTAATTTCTGTTTTTCTCATGGTTTATTCATATTAGGATTTGGGTAATAGATCATTTGTTTCAGTTGCTGCCTGTTAAGGCGTTTGTCAGGAAAGTCAGGTTCAGCATGAAGAAATTGGTCTTGAAACGCTGTGCACAAGCATAATCAAAGGCATATTTGGCCGTAAGCTGCATGCGCTGATTCCAGACCCAGTAGCCTGCTGTGAATGACAGTGTGCTCTTCTTGTCATGGAAACTGGTGTCCCAATCGACCACACTCCCTCTGTCATCGGTAACCTGCCAGTTATGTCCGCCCATGACCGCCAGTTCCATGCGATCCGAGACATACTGGCTAATGGCCCATTCCAGTGATAGCCGGTTGCCGGGATTAAAATCTGCATCTTTCAGCTCCCCATTCAGTTCATAGGTAAGTCCAAGCACCAGGGCGGTTGATTGGTCTTCAACGGGGTAAAAGTTTCCCCAGGCCTGAACCTGGTGGGTCCAGAAGCCCAGTCCCACATTATCGTCTGCCCCGGTAGTGTATCTTCCCGTAGGAGCTGTAAAGCCATAAGCCAGTGTTACATCTACCCGTGGGAAGGCCCAGGATAATCCCAGGGGCTGTACAAATAAATCGCCAAAGCCCGACACCCTGGCATCTGCAGAAGCATTATATTCCGAATCGATGCTTCCATCTCCCTGCTCGGTGATCAGTGAGACCTTTGAGGTGGAATACAGGGGGGTGGTTCCGATCAGCCACCGGGCACCGCCCAGGAACTGGAATGGAGAGGCCCAGAAAAAGGCTGGGACTGCCGCATATGTATTCATCTTTATACTCAGATCAACATCCTCCGGCAAACCCGGATCAAGCATATCCAGGGGAATGGAGTTATACTTGGTCCCATTCTGGTCCACATAGGTGTCTGTGAAGGCATAGTAGTTGTACATCAGGACAAACAAACCCGCCGGAGCTGCAGCCATATCACGGGCATTGGAAAATGCTGCCATATAAGCCCCGGTTTGAAAGGGTGATACAGCCTGGGCACTGGCGGTGTCAACGGAAACCAAAAAACCGGCAAGCACCATAATTGCTGCACGGATCCAGATAAAGGTTTTTTTTCTTTTGTGAGATTTCATATTAATTGTATTTATGTGTTTATGTAGCTAAAAAGCATCCTTGAATCACACAGCTAAACTACCCCGCAAATGGTGGAATTGTCAATAAGCCTTAAGTGGAAAAAAAGTGGAATCCAAATAGAAATAAGTGGATAACTCGGAAAGGAAACGCTTGGTCTTTTCCTTCGTTTCCCGAAGCACAAACTATGCTCCCAGTAATATCCCAAGAAAAATTGCCCAGGAGAATGTACGCAGGTCTGACTTTTCCACTTCACCCACGAGATGACAAAGTTTTTCTGCCAGGCTATCCAGTCCCATACCTGGACCTGTAACAGTAGCAAGACAGGAAAATCAATTAGCAATTGCTTAGCGTATCTATCATATCAAAGCAATTCAGTAGACGCAATGTTGATCCTGGCTATTCCTCAAGTGCCGCCCGGGTATCATCCTTGTTGCCAAGCATGATGGCGATCCATTTGGTGCCTGGATTGTATTCAAGGATTATTTTTATAGCCATCGTAATGGGCACAGACAGGAACATGCCCACTGGTCCCAATACAAATCCCCAGAATATCAGTGCAAAAAACACGACAGAAGTGGAAAGGCCCATACCTTTGCCCATGATCCTGGGCTCCAGCACACTGCCAATGACCACGTTGGTAAAAATGTAAACGCCAATAGTCCAGAAGCTTGCCGGGAAACCAAGCTGAAGCATGGAAAAGGTTATCCCGGGGATGGCGGCCAAAATGGATCCAATGGTCGGTATGTAATTCAGAAGGAAGGCAATCATGCCCCACAGGATGGGATAATCCACACCAATAAGGGCCAGACTTAATCCAACGAGAACCCCCGTAGCAAGGCTTGTCATGCTCTTAATGGAAAGATAATGGCGGATGCTTCGCCCGATGCGCCTTAAATATTCAACCGTAGCTTCGGAGCCTTTTGCAAGGACCCTGAACTTCGCGCCAATTACCTCGATTTCTGTCATCAAAAAAATGGTCAGGAAAATAAAGGTGATCTCTTTGCTCACAATCGCCTGAATCTCTTTGATGACCGCTTCCGTATGCTGCATGACCTTTGACGGATCCATCGATCCGGAGCCTCCAAAAACTGCGATATGAATTCCCTTTTCGCTAAAAAACCTTGCTGCAGAATCTGTCAGCTCCCTTAAATTGTCCTGGTACTTTGTAACATCCTTCAGGAACAAAGACAATGAGGATCCGACCAACCAGTTAAGTCCTAAATACAGGGTCAGCAATCCCAGGAGCACTATCAAAACAGCCAATCCTGATGGCACATTTCTCTTCTTCAGCCATATCACCGGTTGGGCACAAATAATGCTTATGAAGAAGGCCATCAATAATGGATTCAGGAAAGATTCCGCTTGACTCATTCCTGCAAGAATGACAACAAATGCAGCCACTCCTACCGCTGTCGGGGTTAGTTTTTTGATATTGGAATCGTTCATCACATAAAGGTTTTAATAGTTGATTTCGCTTCCCAACAGACTTATGAAACAAACAGTGGAAGAGTCAATTCCACCACGCTGAAAAAAAACTGGAGTTATTTGGGAAACAGGAATACAAGCTGAACCCGAAGGGACCAGTCAGGACCATCTGCAGCTTCTGGCTTTACCGCATTCCAGTAGGCACTGACCTGCCCATTCAGCTTTTGATTCCCAATGGCAAATATCTTTCCCATACCGGCCCCGAAGGGAACAATCCACTTATTGTTTTCCGGCGCATTCCAGTTGACCGATATCAAGGGTGAACTGGTTATGTACCAGGCTTTCTGCAGGTTATAATTCACAAAGTACTGGACTACCCCCTGGCTGAGATCCGGTCGGTCACTTTGCCCGGCAAAGGACCAGGCATTGTAACCCACCCCACCCAATACCCATTTCCCGACAAATGCCACCACTATGGCTGCCGGGCCTGCAGACCACTTTCCATATCCCAGTGACTCATGGGTTGCTGTGGGCATGATCAATACCGGCCCGATCCCCCAGGTTACCTTACCATTACCTTTGGGGGTAAAAAACCCCTGATAGACAAGATCCCCCAATCCAAATTTGCCCTCGGATTCGGTGCTAATATCCGGACCGAAAACCACTGGAGCTATGAAACGGTTGATCAGGTTCCAGCTTCCAAGACTGGCGGGCAGTACCGGCTGAATATTCAATACATTCTGATTCCGGTTATAGGGCCCTATGCTGAAATTGGTGTTGTTCTGCAAGGGCACGCTGATCATGTTGGCGATGGGATTCTGGGCCTTTTTTGCCAATTCTGCATCGCCAGGTTCTTGTGCCATGGATATACTACCCGCCAGCAAAATCATTAAGGTCAGCCACTTCCCTCTGATGGGTTCTGTGCTGAAATCGGTATTGTTCTGACTTGGCGTGCTGAACATGTTTGAGATAGCACTTTTTTTCTTTTTAGCCAATTCAGCAATGTGTGGCTCCTGCGCAGAGGAAACACTTCCTGAAAAGCAAAAGATTAAGACCAGCCATTTCCCTTTTCCAAATACCTTTATTGATTGCATCATGATGTAATTTTATGTAGATGAAAACCGATTTTCCATTTCTTCCTTAATTTGATTTTGTACCTGATCCCATTTCCTTTTTAATTCATCAGATAACGTTTTGGGAAAATCCTTCAACCTTTTTAGTCTAAGCGAAAGATAAACGCTGTATACGCCGAGTATTATAAATGACAGACCGGTCCATATGACCAGAGATAAACCTGCAAATGAAGTATTGAATAACAGCATAAATGAAAAAATGGTCCCAAGGATCCCCAGACCGAACAGATAGCCCCAGTCAAGAATATAATAGTTGCGCAACTCCATGGAAGTGATGATGGCCATGATAGATCTGTACACAACCACGAAACCTATAAAGAATGGAAAAGTTACCATTGTGATGGCAGGATTTTCAATCAGCATAATCCCGACCAGCAATGTGACTATTCCCAATGCAAGATGCCATCCCCATCCTTCGAGCTCATTACGGATTGAAATGGAAAAAATAATTTCAAGCAGACCGGCTATTAGGAATGAAACACTGAAGATGATTGAAAGGGTAAGATAAGAATCAATCGGAGTAATAAACGCCACGATACCCATTCCTAGAAAGATTATACCATTGATCAAGAGTATATACCAGTGTTTAACAGCATTATTTACTATTTTCAGAAACCTTGCCATAATCTTGAAATTTTAATTATTAATACTTGTTATTTAACAAAGCTGAGAGATAAGCTATTCCTCCCAAACTATTACTGTACAATGAAGAGGATCCCGTTTTATTAATTTTTTAATTAAGTATGTTTTACATTTCAATTAAATCACCCTATTTAACCAACTTAATGTCATCTGGTTTCCAGGTCTTATTGTTGTAGGCATTCATTGGCCCGTAAAAACGAACTACAGCAAACCATCCTTTACCCGGGATTGTTTGTAACCAAAACTTCTCTTTCCCTTCAGGTGGTTTAGGCCCAAAATAAATATCAATCGAACCATCCGGATTTTTACCAGGCAACTCCTGGCTGCCGATCATTGGATATTTCTGATCTGTTTGCAGTTGGGAGCGCGTAGCTGGGTCGTATACTGTAACTGACCAAAAGTCCTTTACCGGCACATCCGGTGGAATATGCAGGATGTAATCTTTGCTGCCGTCCAGGTATTGACCTTCTGCATCTTTATATCCAAACAGGTACTTTGAGCCTACGCCTTCGGGCAGTGGTGCAGCCATAGCTGGTGTAACTACGATCGCTCCATAATGGTACAAACTACGGGCATCCAGATTTCTATATCCATTTTTTTCAAACTCAGAGCTGCCACCTATGAAAACAGTTTCCCATTGTCTGTCGGTATATACCTTTATATCAGGGTCTCTGCTGTCAAAAGCATTGGTTCTTGCCATGGCCACGGCGAGTTTTGCTGCATGCTCATAAATATGCTGCATGCGGGCATCCGGATTAAAAGGCTTGCCTTTCTCAATTCCTAAAGAAGCCAATCGTCCCAATAGTTCTTTGTTTACAAGATCAGTTGGTTCATAGCTGATAATTTCATGCAGCCATCTAAAGGCCTCCCCATCTTCGGGTGCAAGTGAATTGAGCTGTACGCCGCTGATATTAGTGTACGTTCCTTTGCGTCCAGGATTGTCAAGTGGGTATACCTTAAGCTGTTTGTAAAAATTCATTGCTTTTTCTCCTTCACCGGGGTTGGCACGCATCAGGCCCCATAGACGATAGGAGGTTGATCTTGCCACAAAATAATCTTTAGGGATTTTACCTTCATAACCAGGGGGAAGCAGTAAGTATTTACCTCCTTTACCTTTGTCCGGACCTGTAGCGCCAAAATCAACCACAAATCTGAAATAGGCATCATCCAATGGTCCCATCACTCCGGCAGGCACTTCAATCACCAGAGGGCCATCTTTTTTCAGGTCGAGGGTCAACATGGCGTAAATGCTATTGGCATTTCCTGTCAGCCAAAGCGGGTCAGAGTCCATTCTGTTGGCAAATATCAATACATCCGATGAGTTGGTGACACCATAATCGCGCACTTGCGCCTTCAGAATACCATGCAACGACAAGGCAGGGATGAAATCATAGTAGGCTTGTGTTGCCCGTTGCAAATCCATTTGATACTGCACTTTTTCCACTGTCTCAGGTGTTGGGTATCCACCACCTTTAAATTCCAGTGTTCCGAAATCGGTGTAAATCCTTGAAGGAGCAGGCACAAAATCTTCTGATGATTGATGGACTTTCCCTTTTTCCAATTCAAAGATTGTATTATCCTCCTGTGCCTGCGCACTTACCATAAGGCCGGTCAATACCAGACAGGCCAGTAAAGTTTTCATTGTTTTCATTGTTTTCATTGTTAAACTTTTTGTGAATTAATTTTTATCAATGGTTTCAATTTTTCCACGAATTTCAGACCGCCAGTGTGCAGCATTTTCCTGCTGTTTGTTAAGAAGGATTTCCAGGATATAAGCTGTAACTGCAGCACCGATTAGTGCCACACCAATCTCAAAAACAATATCAACCCAAAACTCCATAAGGCCTTCAGAAAGCTTCGGATGCCGAGTAAACTTGATCCATTTTGAAAAGCCAACAAACAGGGTACCCAGGACTGCTCCTATCCATAAAAAAAGCTTACGCATACCAACTGGAGTTGTAACCTTATCAATCATATCCGGATGGTCCATGAAGTAGGTCAACTCCTCCTCAGTTACCTTATCAGGAGACGATTTAAAGAACAGCCTGATTAACCGCCGATCCTGCTTTTTTATTTCCTCCTTATCAATCGTTGTTTTCATTTAATCTCAAATCCATTTAATCATCAGACTGGAATTTTTCATTTTATGTTTATTTCATATTTGGTTTCCAGGACCTCAGCACCAGTTGCATTTCGCCTGTGCCCGGTTAATCGGACACTGGTGATTGCATTTACTACTTCTTATCCAATCCTAATGATTTCTTCAGGTCCTTTGTCAACATTTCTGCCTTTTGCTTAAGCTTTTCTATATCTTCCCTGGATTCATCTTGTACTTTTTCCCACGCCTCCATTGTCGTCGATTTTACATCTTGAATCAATTCTCTTGCTTCACCAAGGTCCTTATTCAGCTCTTTCATTGCCGGATCGACATCTGAAGACGACACTTTAGTCTTCAATTCCTTACCTAATGCGGCAATTAACGCAGCATGTTCTACCTGGGCTACCTGCATTTCTTTTATCATCTGGGCACCATTAACAGTAAGTACTTCAAGCAATTCAATTCTTGAATCCTGCATAAGCTTAAGTGCTACCTGACCGGTTCGGCCTGTCAGAATAAAAACAATCCCAAGCAGTAAAATCTTTATACCCACATAAAATCCCAGTAGCCATATACCACTCACGGGCCAATTTGCAATAACTAAAACCCCAAACAGGATTGTGAATAAGGCATTAAACAATATCCATCCCCAGCCCTCTCCAGGTTTAACCTGAAAGGCGATCACTAATCCGAGTAAACCTGTTGCAAAAAAGTAGGCAATTAGTATTATTGTAAGAACACCCATTCCTTCAGCAGGTGAAGCAAATATTGCGATAGCTGCTGCAATACTAAGCCCTCCTAATAAGAACTTCAGCGCACCTTTTCCGAATGAATCCTGCTTAAAAGCAAATACAATTTCTAAAATGCCGGTTACCAGTAGTATGGCTCCAACAAAAATTGTTGTTGAAATCCCAGAAAAGACCGGTGACATGATTGCCAACATTCCAAGTGCAACTGATAATACACCAATAGCAACGCTGTTCTTTGATTCCATGCGAGCCAGACTTAGCTCTTCACTTCTGACAATGTTAATTTTTTCCATTTTTCTAGCTTTAGAATTGATTTATAATATGATTACAGAAATTCAATAGAACCATATTTATTCTCCTTTACCTCTCCACTTAAGCTGTTGATACTGGTAGTCATTTCGTATTTTGGCCGAGCCGTTTTAGAAGACATTGATTTTTCAGTCTCAGATTTTGTGGTGTCAGCGCAATTATAATCTCCGTTTATTCATCCCTACAAACTTATCATGGTTATGGTGGAATTGTCAATTCCACTATAGATGAAAAAAAGTGGAATGTTAGCGGCCTGATATTCACTTATTGTTCTTTTTCCCCGGAAAAGAAAATGGCAGGGGATTATATTCAATTGGAATCATGGGAGATGTTGACTCGCGGATTGCGGTGACAGACGGGGACATGATCTCCAAACCCTCGCTATTAAATACATCGAGAAGATTCCTCCGCAATTCGGCTTCAATGATTAAAATCTTTTTGGGCTCGGTGATCTTCGTCATCACCTTATAAGTCACGGCGAAGTCACCAAGATCGGTTTCCAGTACAAAGGGTTCCGGTATTGAATGTACGCCTGTGGTCTTCATGGCCGCCTTCCTCATCAGTTCATGAACTTTCCTCCAATCCACATCGTAGCTAATGCCGATGAATGCATTCACAAACAATCCCTCTGTTTTTGCCAATGAACTGAGATTGACTATGCTGCTGCCCAGAACCTGACCGTTTGGAAAAGTTATCACCGCACCGATAAACAAGAAGAAGCCTTTGAATATCTCGCTCCCGGATCCGGGCAGAAAAGGATAACTGATTATTATGCCTGCCAGGATGATCACAATCCGGATAAGCCGGAAGGCATACACATTTCCATCAACGTTGACTTCAAAGTCGGTCTTGTAGCAGCCGCATCTGGCTTCATCGATTAAAACGTAGGCAAATTCTTCGAAGATTTTGTAACTAAGTCTTTCATTGGCTGTACCAAGGTTACGTCTTGAAATAGATGATCCAAATCCAAGGTGATAAAACTTGGATTGATGACCTTCCGGGCTCAAAACCAAAATCTCGCATACTGTCTCTTACAGTCAATTGACCGAAGACCATGCAAAGCATCTGGTTCCAGCAGGTAAAGGATATTACATACTAGTTTCCATCATGTTTTGCTACGATTCGATCGAAGATTCTACGAGGAAGAAAATCTGTAAGTTGAGCGAAGATATATTTGCCTTGATTCATGGATTGATGATTGTTACAGAGCAAAAATTCACATTTCAATTTAAATCATAACGCTATAAAAAAGCTCTACAAATACAATAAATAAAGGATTTCAAAGAACGATTATTAATCTTTATTGCCCACTAATGATTTATCTAGTGTAAGGCCAGGTTTAACTCTTTTTGTTTTTCCAGGAGGTTTTTCGCCCTGATTTGAAACGTTTCAATGTAAATATTATCCCTGGTCTTAATATCCAGGGTCATGTTCCAGTATTTGACGGCGGTACGGTATTTACCCTGATTCTGCGCCTCAATGCCCGCAAAAAGGGCAGCTTCTGCAGCAAACGAATCCTCCAGTTCAAGGCCAATCCTAATGGCCTTTTGAAACAAGTCCATGGAACGATTATGCCGGCCTGCATCTGCTTCCACTCTCGCAAGCAACAGGAAGTATTCGCAGCGATAGGCCTGATTTGACAGCCTATCCGGATTTATTTTCACCAATATGCTTTCTGCACGCGGAAAATAGCTCCCGTGGACCAGGAAACGTGCTTTCAGGATCTCCGTATGTGGATCGTAAGGGCGGCTCAACTCCACATCTGCCTCCCTGTCCCTGTCGGTGGTTGATTTGGGGAAGGTTTCAACCCGGTCTCTGTATTGCCAATACTTTCTGTAATCGCCATGCATATAATGATAATAGGCCAGTTTCATGCATATGTCGCGCTTGTAGTTTTTAAAAGTGGACTCCTCCAGGAAAAAGCGTAAATCCAGGTCAGCATCCTCATCCAGCCTGTTTAATTTCAGTTTTCCGCGCAAATACCGGTAAAAATCGAAGGGTACCTCAGGTGGATCATCTGAAATGGAGGCCAGGGTGCTTAAGGCCACCTCATTTTGCCCGGTGATGTACAAAAAGGAGGCTTGAAGGAAAAGGGCCAACCTGGGGGATCCGGGCTTATTGTATTTGGCCAGGAGCTCATTCCCGACCTGCTCCTGTTTGGACATACGCAGGGCCAGGACATAGTAAAGAAGTACCTCTGAGGTCATGCCCGGCCGATCCTGCACATCACTCAGGTACTGATCCATCTGGGCAAAACCTGTTTTAGCATCCCCCCGCAATCCGAACAAATTGGTCAGCCATCTCAAAATGGTGGGTATCTTCTCGAAGCTTATGTTCATAATTCCACATAGCTTATTATTCAACCAGTAATCGGGATGGGCCTTCAGGTTTTTCTGGGCATGCTTGTTGGCTTGCACCAATTTTTTAAAGGCTGAGAGGTAGTCTCCAAACATCATTTGGGCCATGCAGGCATGTCCATAAATTTCGCCCAACAAGATGTGGTAGGCCGGGTTGGAAGGGTCCTCCTCCTCTTTGATCCTTTTTAGGCGCCTGTCCAGTGCATCCAGGTACTTGTCATACAAAGCCTCATCGTTCTGGGTCATTAAAACGATGACCATTTTCCAGTTCTCCAGATAGTCGCAATACAAACTTTGTGTTGGATATTGCTTTTCACGGTCTATGATCTTCTGGGCGGAAACGGTCTGAAGATCCAGGATTTTTGACAGGGCTATATCGCAGGCTTCAGAAAATTCAATTTGCCCCTGAACTGGAAAGCTCAAGCCAAAAAGGGGAAGTAGAATCAGAATATATCTGACGATGAGACATCTCCATGTAGATTCATAATTCATAATCGTAAAATTATCAAAGAAGGAGTATAAGAATCAATACTCCTTTAGGTGTAAAAAAGTAGAAGATGGAAGCATTGTATCTGGTAACTTAGTCAGGATTCGTCAGGCCTTCGGTATTGACCTTCTGGAAATGCTGCTAAAACACCTGGATGTCAGCTTAGACCCTGCTGACACTTCCCTTTTGAAACCTGCCTGGTCACGAGATTCCACTTGGCTGGTTCAGCCCAGAAAAAAGGACCAGATGCTCCTGACCCTCAGAGAGAATGAAATTATCACATACGTGAACAAGGGAATGACAAACAGAGAGATCGCAGATGCTCTTTTCGTTTCGGAAGCAACCATCAAGAAACACCTTTACAATATGTTTCAAAAATTGAATACCAAAAACCGGATGGAGCTCATCGGCATCGCCAGGTCCATGGACATCCTATCTACATAAGCCGGAAATGCCCGGTTTGACTCAAAAATTCAATTTTTCTTCCACTTTTTCTCAACCAAAGTTGTATTGACTATTCCACCCTTTGGGTTCTAATTTTATCCTTGATATGAAGTTGAATTAAATTAAATTATTCTTGCTATGAAAAGACCTGTAAACTTTATTATTCCACACCTGACGAACTTCCTGGACAGAGATTTAATTAAAAACCCTAAAAGAGCTTTGGATTTTATGAGTACTACAAAGTTTATAAAGGTTCAGAAAGATGGTCGAAAACAGATCAATGAAATATTGGAGGATCCGGAAAATCCCTGGCACCGTTTCATCAGGAACATGAAGCAGGATCTCAATGAAAATGCCCGAAAAAAGATGATCGGTAATTTTCTTTTTAGGGCGGGATTATTTGGGAAAATTACCAGAGACCGGCTGATAAAGAAGTTGGAGCAACAAATCCCTTTTGCCATACTGATGGATCCCACTTCGGCCTGCAACCTGGAATGTATTGGATGTTGGGCCAATGAATATGCCAAAACGGATTCTATGTCGCTTGAACTACTGGACCGGATCATTACCGAAGGCAAGCAAATTGGGACCTATCTATATATCTATTCAGGAGGCGAACCCCTGATAAGGAAGAAAGACATATTAACCCTTTGTGAAAAACATCCGGATTGCTATTTCCTGGCATTCACCAATGCCACCCTGATTGATGAAAAATTCGCAACTGATGTGGCCAGGGTGGGTAATTTTGCTCCTGCCATGAGTATTGAGGGTTTTGAAGAGATGACAGATTTCAGAAGGGGTAAGGGTACTTATGAGAAGGTAATCAAGGCCATGGACATCATGCGCACTCACGGAATCCTCTTTGGTTTTTCGGCCACCTACCATCGGCTCAATACAGAAGTGATGGCTTCGGATGAATTCATCGATCTGATGGAAGAAAAAGGCTGTCGCTTTGGCTGGTACTTTACCTACATGCCTGTGGGTAGCGATGCACGTCCTGATCTTATTGTTACTGCCGAGCAGCGCGAGTTTATGTATCATGCCCTGCGGGCCGCCAGGAAAAAACGTCCCATGTTTCTGATGGACTTCTGGAACGATGGAGAATTTTCCGGGGGATGTGTGGCAGGTGGCAGAAAATACCTGCATATCAATGCCAATGGAGATGTGGAACCCTGTGCATTTATCCATTATTCCAACGTGAACATCAAGGATACAACATTGCTGGAAGCTTTGCGTCAACCCATCTTTGAGGAGTACCGGAAGAACCAGCCCTTTAATCACAATCACCTGAGGCCCTGTCCCTGTCTGGATAATCCGGAGAAACTCAGAAGCATGGTCAACAATGCCAAGGCTCCTTCTACTCAAAAATACGATAATGAAACCGTGGAGAGTCTCACGGCCAAGTGCGAAGAACATGCCTGCGGATGGGCCCCGTTGGCAGATAAACTTAAGGATACCTCAAAAGGGAAAAAGGTAAACCATACCAAAGTACATACTGAGGTTCCCACTACCACGCTGGAGGAATTTTAGAAAAATAGTTGGTTAGTGCAAGTATAGTTGGTGATGCGGTTGAATTCTTGTCGGTTGACCACGGTTGACCGGCAAGATTCTTTACATTTCGTCCTGCCATATGTTTCAAGCCATTAGCATATCACTGCCCATAGCATTAGGGATTGCTGCCAGCCCCGGGCCAATTGTAGCACTCATGATCCTGCTTATGACACCCAGGGCCATTCCTAATTCTTATTCATTTCTTCTGGGCTGGTTTATCGGATTGATGCTGGTAGGCACCCTTGTTTTGCATAGTCCTGGCTTGAATGAACTCTGCGGGGATACGACACTCTTATCGGGTTGGATCCGTATCAGCCTTGGATCGTCCATTATTCTGTATGGTTTATTCATTGCAAAGAATATTCCCAAAAAGTGGGAGCGACCAGCTCCCCCCAGATGGCTTGGGAAAGTGGACTCATGCGGCTTTTTTCAGGCTTTGATCATTGGTTTTATATTTTCATGTCCCAATATTAAGAATGCCGCCATGGTAGCCACAGGCGCTGTTTCAATCAGTGGGGTCGGACTAAGCTCCTACCAGGAACTGGTTGTGCTGCTCCTGTTTTGTTTAATTGCTTCCCTGGGGGTTTTGCTTCCACATACCATTTTCCTGCTTTTCAGAGATCATGCAGACCATGTATTCCCAAAGATGAAAGTATGGTTGTTAAGAAACAGGGTCTTGATTCTCATGCTTGTCCTGATCTTTTTTGGGGGCTTGTCGCTATATCGTGGGATCATTTTGGTTGAGCATTTTTCAAATTGAAAACCAGATTTCCCTGTCACACAATATTTTGCAGCTGATTCTTGAGTGCCGAAGCATATAAAGATTATCTTTAGTAGTTAAACCCATTAGCATCCCGGTAAGGATGCAACACCCTGAATTGGATCCCGCAGAGTTATTTTTTCGCAACGCTTTTAACCACGCAGTGTCAGGTATTGCACAAGTTTCTGCCGAGGGTAAATTCCTCAGAATCAACGAGAGTTTTTGCGAGATCATTGGTTATAGCGCCGGGGAGATGATCGGAAACACATCAATCCATCACCCATCCCGTTGATTTGCGAGAGGACATGGATCTGGTTCAACTGTTGGTCCGTAAAAACGGAACACCAGGAAGAAACCTTTGTCGGGATTTGTGGGCACCCAATTCTTTTCTTTGCCTTCAGGTGCTTTGGCCCCGAAATAAACATCTGCTGTGCCGTCAGGATTAACTACCGGATTTTCGTTACTGCCCACTGTTTTGTTCTTGTTCCCCCCAACATCCAGCAGGCTTCGGGTAGTCGGATCATAAGCCGAAATCACCCAAAAAATGTTTTGTAGGCGGATTTGCGGGGACACGCAAACGATATTTCTTACCACCATCGAGGAAGCGATCTTCACTATCGCAGAATGTTGTCAGGTAGGCAGTACCTGCACCCGGTGTGGTTGAAACAAGGTTGGGCCATCAATCTTTAAGTCAATTAAATCACAAGCATATACCGTGCTGTTATTGCCGGTATGGTAGAGTTCTCTTGGGCTCCATCCGGGGCCTGCGGCCACCACAATGTCTGAGGAAGTCTTGAATGCGAAATCACGTATGTGGGATTTCACAATGCCATAAACAGACAGAGCAGGCATGAAATCCATATAAGCCTGGGTGGCCCTTTGCAGATCCATTTCATCATAGATCTTTTGCACCGATTCTTCAGTGGGAAAGGCTTTCAGCTCGAATTCCAGGGTACCAAAACTGGTCTCGATCTTATCAGGGGCAGGCTTAAAATCCTCGTTGGTCTGTTTTTCACCCGCCGTTTTAAACAGGTTTCTGTTTTCCCCGGTTTCCTGGGCCTGCATTGGAATTGCTATGCCAATGATAAATAGGCATACTGGTATAATATTCAATTCTCTTAGTGTTTTCATTTCTTCTTAGTTTAATTGGTGCACCTGCACATGTCAGTTATTGGTCTTTACTGTTTCGGAGTCTATCATTATATCTTGTTTGGGAACAGGTATATCATAACCTTCCTCTTTGAGAGCTTCATAAATTGCTTTTCTAATTGCGGTTCCATAACTGAAAATCTTGTCGCTATCGTCTATCCAACAATACAGATTGATCTCCATAGCGCTTGTCCCAATATTTTTTAAGTTTAAATAGGGTTTTGGTTTTTTCATGGCTTCCGGAATCTCATTGGCTGTTTTGAGTAGCAACTGTGAAACCTCTTCTATATTGGAGTCGAAGGGAACCCTGACATCTACCTTTACCCGCCTGAGCCTGTCAAAAAAAGTCCAGTTTGTCAGCTTGTTAGAGAGCAATGTTGCATTGGGCACAATCACATCTGATCCTTGCCATGTCCGGATTGTACTTGCCCTGAGCCCGATATCCCTAACTACACCACTTACATCAGGAATATCCACAAGATCTCCGATGGTTATTGGTCTTTCCAATGCAAGGATGATTCCTGACACAAAATTGCTGATGATATTCTGCAGGCCAAATCCAATTCCAACACCAAGCGCTCCCATGGCAATGGCCAACTTATCGATTTTAACTCCAGCTGCAGAAAAGGCCAGTAAAACACCCAGTACGATGAAAGTAAATTTGGTCATAATCAAAATGGTATTGGGGACGCCATGCTTAAGGTTGGCTCGGGGAAACACTTCTCTCTCCAATACATATCTCGTTAAGGAAGAGATCCAGACAGCTATTTGAATGGTAATAAAAAAGGCAAGAAGATTACCAAGTGAAATGCTCATTTCACCAACCGTTAGTGGATATTTGATAATAGAGCCGACTACTTTGAAAATATCTTTTCTGATTTTCAGTAATTCCAGGATAAAATATAGCACTGATGCGAAACCGATAAATCTGAAAAGTTTGCTCATTTTCTCCAGGACAAGTTTGCCATCCTCCTTCAGTATATTTGAAAACCTTGTAAGCGGTCCCATAAGTATTAAATACAAAAAATTCTGGACCAGGCTTATCACTGCTTCTAATACATATATGGTCAGGGTTATTCCAAGAATTGCATGTACCAGCAATTTTGCCAGTTGTATGGCACCAAAAACATTGGCAAGCAAAGAGATAATCCCCAGTAGAATAGAAAGCTTGATGATAAATGGTAAAGTGCCGAATAAGGCCTTATTCAATTGTTCAACCTGATTAAGTTTCTTATAGTAAAGGAATAATGCTATCGCAAGGATATTGACAATAATTAAAAACAGGCGTTGAGGTAAATATGTATAGTCAAACCCATACAAAAACAGGAAGAGCAAATAAGTACAGGAAAACAATACTGCCGAATACCATTTCCAGTCCGGAATTAATTTTGATAGCATAAATAGCAAGGGAAAAAGCATGATTAAGGCTACAAAATTGCTGAGTTCTTTTGGAAAATATGAAAAGATCAGGGGACTAAACCATGTGATTAAAAGTGCAGCTAGGAAGGGATATTTTAAAATTATTGCAGCTTCTTTAAATTCCTCCGGAAAGTTGGCATACAGCGCTTTGGCTTTTGGAATTAAATATAAAATGGCTCCAAAAATAAGTATGAAGAAAATACCAAAATGATAGGGTAGATTTGGTTTGTTTTTAAAAAAGGCCTTCACAATATTCCAATCGGACTTAATATTTTCTGAAAAATTATGCGTTTCACCGCTATCAATCGTATCACGCTTAACTTTCCAAATTGGTGGAGATTCTCTAACCCAGATGTTTTGTTTTGAGTCCGCTCTCCTCGTTTCAATTATATTAGAAATATTGCCTAATTTGTTTTCTGCAATAACTATTTCTGTCCGAACCTGTTTCACTGTATCCAGATAAGTACTCAGACTTTCCCGGGATGCTTGCATATCGACAATAAAACTTTCTATCTCAGCTTTCAGATCATCAGAACTTTCTAACCTTTTCTTTAATCCAGCATTGGCCTTCTGGACAGCAATAATTGAATCAAGGGTTAGCTGCCAAACCCCGATCACGTTTAAAGCCATTGAATCTTTCTCCTGGCCATCACTGATAATATCCTCAACAGAAGTTTTCCATTGTTTCATTCGTGTATCAAGCAGGGACAATTGACGATTTTCTTTGTCAAAATGGTCCATCCCATACAAATAGAGTGAATCACTCAGAAGAGAATCTTTTTCGTCAAGGATGTTTATGACTTCTAATGTTCCAAGGGAAATTTCTGTGAGATTATCGTCGGAAGAAGTTTTTCTTTGAATATCACTTATAAGTTTTCTTGTTTTCTGGGCGAATTCAGGAATTTGAGCCACATCCAGTGATTGGATTTCAGGTTCTATAACTAAAACTGAATCCCTGGTTTGAGCAAGGCCAATAAAAGGTATTTGGATGGTACAAAGTACAACTATACACAAGCCAAGCACAGTCATCCTTTTTGGGCTCCTTTTACTTGATATTCTGTGTAGCATGTTCTTTTCAACCCTGATTTTCGAGAAACTGACTCTGAATAATATTACAAAGTGAGCCCTCCCAATCTGAGAGGATTCACTAATGGTAATGGCCTGTTATTAATTCACTTTCACAATCTCACCCTGGCGCCATGCTTTATCATACCAGACCTGGTTTGGACTGTAGATTCTCCAAAGTACGTTCCAGCCTTTATTCGGAATGTTCTGGATCCAGTTATTTATCAGTTTAGCTTCATAATGCAGACAATGCATTTTCAGTCATATCGACAGCTGCTTTCAGATTTCCGATACGCTTGGTGTAATCGACCTTTAAATCTTCGTGAGCTTTTTTAAATGCACCTTTTGTTGTATCATCATTTGCTTTTTCAATCTGCTTGCTAAGTTTCTTTAGTTTTTTATCCGACTCCTTCTCCAGGTGAGATGTTTTTTTCTTGGCTTTCTCTTCAAACTTCTCCAGCGTAGCTTTCATTGCATCTATCTTGGCTTTTAGCTTCACCTTATCGTCACCTGTTGCATGATTCCATTCTTCTTTCAGGTCTATCAGCTCTTGATTGGCAGCTTCGACATCTTTCTGGATATGCTGATCCTCAACATCAATATGCCAACTGCGCAGGACAGTGCTTCCCAGTTCTTCCATTCTTCTGTCAAGAGGTGTTGTCCATCCTTCTGATATTTCTGCTACCAATGCGTATTTGCCAGGTGTTAGCATCTTTGAGATATCATCAAGAAAATCCTCATTCACACCAGCATTCTTGGCATCGATCAAGAATCCACCCATGGTTCCTACAAGTCCTCCAGCCAACATTCCCACCGGACCGCCAATTACACCAATAAGGCTGCCCAAAAGGAAACCAGGCACAGCAGCAACCGGAACTTCTTCAACTGAATCCAGAAAACGTACTTTACCTTTTTCATCTTTTGACACGATCGCCCCTTCAAAAAGAGTCAGACTGCCCTCGTTATCAAGTTCCATAATTGCCTTCCCAGCATCGTAGGCTGTTTTGTCATTATCGAAAACACTAACTACATACTTGTTCATTTTTTTAGATTTTAATTATTGAATTTTTAAGCGAATTAATTTTTAGATTTAAATGTTTATCTAGATTATTTTACAAGTTCAATCTCCCCGATTCGCCAGCTTTGATCCAACCATGATTGCAGCGGACCATACACTCTCCATGCAACAAACCATGCTTTCCCGGGAATGGTCTGCAGCCAGTTGCTTTCCTGTCCTTTGGGTGGCTTGGGTGAGAAGTACACATCGATGGAACCATCAGCATTGACCTTCATTCCCTCTTTGTAACTATCCAAAGTCGGGAACTGCTGGTCGGTTTGTAACTGACAACGGGTCTGTGTGTCGTACATGGTCAGTGCCCAGAAATCTTTCACAGGGATGTTCGGGGGCAAGTGCAATTTGTAGGTTTTATGCTGCGCCTGCAGTGATACCGTGAGGCCGGTCAATACCAGACAGGCGAGTAAAGTTTTCATTGTTTTCATTTTTGATTTTTTTTATTATTTGTTTCTTTTTTAACAGGTGCTTTTTGTTTCTGCACTGGATTTACTTTTGAAGTAAACAAGCCTACTATTTCTTTTAAAAGATCTTCGAACAAAACATACTTAAACAATTGCGTATGAGCATTCAGGACTTTTTTCTCATTTTCAATTCTTTCTTTTACAATTTCTTGTTCAATCTTTAAACCTTCAACATTCGGATCTTGATTGGTCTCAATATTTAAAAGAGGTAGGATGAATTTAATGTACAGGTTAGTAAACAATGGCCTCCCTGTTTTTTGCATTTTCATTTTCAAAATTCCAATTGCCAATACATATAGAATTGCGATTATTAAAAAACCTAAATACCTGCTATCGAATAATGAGTTTAAAAAGTCGGCAAGTACAAATGATCCGAAAATGATTACGATTAACAGCAAGGTTGAGAGAATAAAAACCGATGATATAAGCCCGAATAAATCAGCTAACCTTAGCGATTGTCTAATCCCAAAAAGTCTTATGTAATTGTTTACTAAATTCTCTCCATCTTTAGTAAGATCTTCTATATTATTCTTCAGATTTCTCATGCTTTTCATTTAAATCCAGTAACAAGCCTTTCAACTTTTTCATAAGACTATTAGCCTCATTCGTATTAATTCCTTCGAGTTGTTGAATAGCTGATGTAATCGATTTCAATTTATCTGAAATAGGATTTTCACCATCCTTATTACCCCAAATGAAGGCTCCCAATATCAAGCCTGCTACTCCTCCAACAAAACCTGCAATTAGCAATTTTGAATCTATGCCTTTACCCTCCTTATCCATCGTTGTTTGTCAGTTGGTAGTCTTTTAATTATTCAATTAATTCAAGATCATTCAAGGTCCAGGTTTTGTCGATATACCCTTCTGTTGGTCCGTAAAAACGGAACACCAGGAAGAAACCCTTATCAGGATTAGTGGGCACCCAGTTCTTTTCCTTGCCTTCAGGTGCCCTGGCCCCGAAATAAACATCCACTGTGCCGTCAGGATTGGATTCCGGATTTTCGTTACTACCCACTGTTTTGTTTTTGTTCCCCCCAACATCCAGCAGGCTTCGGGTAGTCGGATCATAAGCCGAAATCGCCCAAAAACGTTTTGTGGGTGGGTTTGCGGGGACACGCAAACGATATTTCTTACCACCATCGAGGAAGCGATCTTTACTATCACGGAATGTGGTCAGATAGGCAGTACCTGCACCCGGTGTGGTTGAAACCAGGTTGGGTGATACCACAATGGCCTGGTAATGCCAGAGTGTACGCGCATCAATATCATTGATTCCATCGCGTTCGAAAGTGGTGTTATACAGGAACATTTTTTCCCAGTTGCGTTCCGGCCAGTATTTGATATCTTTTTCGCGCGAGGCATAAAGAATCGCGCGACTCATAGCCACACCCTGTTTGGCAGCCTGGTCGAATATACCTTGCCCCCGCTTGTCCGGAGCAAAAGGTTTTCCTTTAACAATACCAAGCGTAGCCAGACGACCTAATTGTTCGGCACTGAACAGTTCTTTAGGTTCGTATTGAATAATTTCATTGAGCATTTCAAAGGCAGAACCATCCTCCGGTACCAGTGAATTGGTTCCAGCCCCGGTTCCATTGCTAAAGTTTCCATCACGTGGACCTGTTGCCAGCGGATAAACTTTTAAATTGTTTCTGAACCAGTTAACAGCCTGGTCGCCCGTTCCAACTTCACCAAAACCGCGCATCATCACCCATATTCGGTAACTCGGAGAGTTTACAGCGAAATAGCCATCAGGTACCTTTCCATCATAGGCGGGGGGCAAAAACAGGTATTTGCCTCCCTTGCCCTTATCGGGGCCCACAAAGCCAAAATCTACCAGGTACTCAAAACGGGCATCATCGGCAGTGCCGTACATACCCGGTGGTATTTCTACCACTGTTGGACCATCAATCTTTAAGTCGAGTGAAGCACAGGCATAAACCGTGCTGTTATTGCCGGTAAGGTAGAGTTCTCTCGGGCTCCATCCGGGGCCCGCGGCCACCACAATGTCTGATGAAGTTTTGAATCCGAAATCACGAATGTGGGATTTCACAATACCATAAACAGACAAGGCAGGCATGAAATCCAGATACGCCTGGGAGGCCCTTTGCAGATCCATTTCATCATAGATCTTTTGCACCGATTCTTCGGTGGGAAAGGCTTCCAACTCGAATTCCAGGGTGCCAAAACGGGTCTTGATCTTATCAGGGGCAGGCTTAAAATCCTCGTTGGTCTGTTTTTCACCTGCCGTTTTAAACAGGTTTCTGTTTTCACCGCTTTGCTGTGCCTGCACCGGGAACAAAATCCCGGTGATAAGCACGCAAGCTGCTAATGATTTCAATAGCTTCATTGTTTTTATTTTAATTTGATTAATTCACTCTTACTATTTCACCCTGACGCCATGCTTTATCATACCAGACCTGGGTTGGACTGTAGATTCTCCAGAGTACGTTCCAGCCTTTATTCGGAATGGTTTGTACCCAGTTGACATCTCCATCAGGCTTTTCAGGTCCGAAATACACATCATACGAACCATCCGCATTTTGCACAATATCGCTTTGAATGCTTCTTACTCCAGGCAGACGTTGGTCAGTCTGTAACATGCAACGGGTCTGGTTATCGTACACCGTAATTTCCCAAAAACGTTTGGCAGGTACATTGGCAGGAATATGCAATTTATAGGTGTTACCACCATCCAGAATTTCTCCTTCAGAATCACGCAAACCAATTACATATTGCGAACCTGCACCAACCGGTGGTTTCACCATTACAGGTGTAATGCCTGTTGCATAGTAATGGAAGCGGGTACGTTCATTGATCAGGCGAACTCCGTTATGCTCAAAAGCATGGCTGCCACCGGCAAAACCAATTTCCCAGCTTTTACTATCGGGCCAGATCTTAACATTCTCGTTGCGGTTACGCCAGATAATGGAACGTTGCGTTGCAGTACCTACCACTGCTGCCTCAGATAATATTTTGGTCATCCTGGCATCGGGCTTAAATTCTTTCCCTTTTTCTATGCCTAAAGAAGCAAGCATTCCCAATGATTCGGCAGACCATGCTGCAGCTGGTTCTTCCTGAACCACTTCATTGATTTCGTGGAAGATTGTAATATCCTGAGCATGCAGCGTATTGATGTACTTGTCCGATATATCATAATACTGAACAGGCTTTGGATTTGCTTTTTCAGCTAAAGGATACACCTTTAGGTTGTCTTTAATATTTTTAACAACTGCTGCATTGTCATCTCCTTTTGGAAATCCTCTGATGCAAAACCAGTTACCATAGGTATTTGATCTTTTTACAAATGCACTTTCTTCCAAATCACCTTCATAATCCGGAGGTAAAATAATGTATTTACCACCTTTACCACGGTCTGGCCCGGCATTTCCAATATCAGTTACATAATGAAACCAGAAGTCATCTACAATTGCCAGAATGTTGGGTGGTGTTTCCATCACTACAGGGCCATGCTTAGTATCAATCCACATAAACAAGTAGATTACACTTGTATTACCAGTTAATAAAAGGCCTTTAGAATCCAATCGACTTTCCCAGATAATGGCTGTTTCATTATCTGGTCCAAATTCACGTATCCCTCTTCTAAAACCTGAAAGAGATGCCGCAGGAGTACACATGATCATAGACTCTACAGCCCTGGAGAAATCCTGGTTATCCCAAATCTTCTGAGCCGTTTCGGCGGTTGGAACTCCATCAAAAAATTCCAGGGTTCCCAGCCGTGTTTCAAATTCATCCGGTATGAGTACATTGTCCGGGATCTGCGTAGTCATTTTGTACTTTTTAGCGACGACCTTCTCTTTTTCTGCCTGTGTTGTTTCTTTCTTAGTATCGCCTGTCTGGCAGCTGCTGACAACTACCATAAGGCTGATCAGCAACAGAGGCAGTAATGTTACGATGTGTTTTAAATTTTTCATGATACAATTTTTTTGGGTTTAATGCTGTCATCCCTCTGGGGTGACAGCAATGATTCAATTCGTTACTTATTTTACAAGTTCAATCTCTCCTATTCGCCAGCTTTGATCTAACCATGATTCCAGCGGACCATACACTCTCCATGCAACAAACCATGCTTTCCCGGGAATGGTCTGCAGCCAGTTGCTTTCCTGTCCTTTGGGTGGCTTTGGAGAAAAATAAACATCGATAGAACCATCGGCATTCGTTTTCATCCCCTCTTTGTAACTATCCAAAGTCGGGAACTGCTGGTCGGTTTGTAACTGACAACGGGTCTGTGTGTCGTACATGGTCAGTGCCCAGAAATCTTTCACAGGGATGTTCGGGGGCAAGTGCAATTTGTAAGTCTTTGAACCATCCAGCGGTCGTCCTTCTGAATCGACCATGCCCATGGAATAGTCGGAACCTTTTCCGGCCGCCTTGCTCGACATGGCAGGAGACACACAGATATAGCCGAAATGATAATACACCCTGCCATCGAGAACGCGCGCCCCGTTGTCCATGTAGACGGTACTACCCCCGATAATAGGCTGGTACCAGCCGCTGTTCATGTCATAGGTATAGAGGCCCGGGTGACGTGGTGAGAAGCTGATGGCACGTGCCGCAGTATTTCCAATAGCTGCTGCATCTACCAGGATATCCGTCATCCTTTTATCTGACGGGAAAGCTTTGCCCTTTTCGATGCCAATGGCAGCCAGCTGACCGGTGATCTCAGCACCAAGAAAGCCTGCCGGTTCCTCCTGAAGAATAGCATGTACATTCTGGAAAAAAGAAAAATCATTTGGCAGTACAGTATTTATCTCCTTGCCGGTGCCATTGATGAATTCCATTTTTGCCGGATTATCCTTTTTGGCAAGTGGATACACTTTAAGATTATCCCTGATATTCTTTGAAGCTGCTTCAATACCCTTATCCAGGTAACCCCGCATAAACAGCCAGGCTCCATAGGTATTTGATTTTACCACATGAAAACCTTGAGAAGGAACCGTTCCTTTATAATCTGGTGGTAATATCAGAAAGCGCCCTCCTCGCCCCTGGTCAGGACCTGCCATACCTAAGTCTGTCATATAAAGGAATGCCATGTCATCAATAATGCCCAGCATACGCTCCGGAAGCTCAACAACTAACGGACCCTCCTTTAAATCTATCCATCCCATGGCATACATGGTTGATGTATTTGCCGTTAACCACAGGGCCTTTGAATCCAGCAACTTATCATATATCACGATCTTATTGTAAGCATCGATACCAAATTCTTTCATCCCTTCCCGTATGGAGTACATCGACATGGCCGGGATGCAGTTAAGAAAAGCTTCAACGGCACGGGAGCGATCAAGATAATCATACACTTTATCAACCGAAGCTTCATCGGGCACGCCATCAAAGAAGCTCATGGTGCCAATAGAGGTTTCCAGTTTGTCCGGAGCCATAATGTTTTCCGGAATTTTCGAGGTCATTTTGTAGGTTTTCTGCTGCGCTTGCAGTGATACCATAAGGCCGGTCAATACCAGACAGGCAAGTAAAGTTTTCATTGTTTTCATTGTTAAACTTTTAGTGAATTAATTTTTATCAATGTTTTCAATTTTTCGACGAATTTCGGACCGCCAGTGTGCGGCATTTTCCTGCTGTTTGTTAAGAAGGATTTCCAGGATATAAGCTGTAACTGCAGCACCGATTAGTGCCACACCAATCTCAAAAACAATATCAACCCAAAACTCCATAAGGCCTTCAGAAAGCATCGGATGCCGAGTAAACTTGATCCATTTGGAAAAGCCAACAAACAGGGTACCCAGGACTGCTCCTATCCATAAAAAAAGCTTACGCATACCAACAGGAGTAGTAACCTTATCAATCATATCCGGATGGTCCATGAAGTAGGCCAACTCCTCCTCAGTTAACTTATCAGGAGACGTTTTAAAGAACAGCCTGATTAACCGCCGATCCTGCTTTTTTATTTCCTCCTTATCAATCGTTGTTTTCATTTACTACTTCTTATCCAATCCTAATGATTTCTTCAGGTCCTTTGTCAGCATTTCTGCCTTTTGCTTAAGCTTTTCTATATCTTCCCTGGATTCATCTTGTACTTTTTCCCACGCCTCCATTGTCGTCGATTTTACATCTTGAATCAATTCTCTTGCTTCACCAAGGTCCTTATTCAGCTCTTTCATTGCCGGATCGACATCTGAAGACGACACTTTAGTCTTCAATTCCTTACCTAATGCGGCAATTAACGCAGCATGTTCTACCTGGGCTACCTGCATTTCTTTTAGCATCTGGGCACCATTAACAGTAAGTACTTCAAGCAATTCAATTCTTGAATCCTGCATGAGCTTAAGTGCTTCCTGGCCGGTTCGACCTGTCAGAATAAAAACAATCCCAAGCAGCAAAATCTTGATACCTACATAGAATCCCAGTAGCCATACACCACTCACGGGCCAATTCGCAATAACCAAAACCCCAAACAAGATTGTGAATAAAGCATTAAACAATATCCATCCCCAGCCCTCTTCAGGTTTAACCTGAAAGGCGATCACTAATCCGAGTAAACCTGATGCAAAAAAGTAGGCAATAAGTATTATTGTAAGAACACCCATTCCTTCAGCAGGTGAAGCAAATATTGCGATAGCTGCAGCAATACTAAGCCCTCCTAATAAGAACTTCAGCGCACCTTTTCCGAATGAATCCTGCTTAAAAGCAAATACAATTTCTAAAATGCCGGTTACCAGTAGTATGGCTCCAATAAATATTGTCGTTGAAATCCCAGAAAATACCGGTGACATGATTGCCAACATTCCAAGTGCAACTGATAATACGCCTATAGCAATGCTGTTCTTTGATTCCATGCGAGCCATACTCAACTCCTCACTTCTGACAATGTTAATTTTTTCCATTTTTTTAATTTTAATAATTATAGTATTGATTTAAATAATTGTTATTCATTAGTTTGCATTAAATTATCATGTATTTGGTATAAGAGTCAATACCACTAATGGGGGAAAAAAGTGGAAGATTCGGCCTGATATTCACTTATTGCTCTTTTTCCCACTCTTTTTCCCCGGAAATGAAAATGGCAGTGGGTTATATTCATTAGGAATCATGGGTGAAGTTGACTCGCGAATTGAGGTGACTTACACTTAAAGAATTCCATCAGCTCTGTAATACTGACTTTTAAGAGAAGCTGACACATTTTTTTAGTCTTAAGTAGTATTGATACTTAAACCATCTGCTCTCTAACTTTGTCAGTAGCATATGTAGTTGATTGTAAATGATATGAATTGATTTACCTATCAAATAATGAACATAAAATACCTGTCAAATCGAAACAAACGTACATGTACTCATTACTATTCCGGTAACCCGGAACTCGTTTATGCGCATAATCCTGCTGGTTTTGGTGATATCCCTGGCATTCAATTCTGAGTTGGGTGCCAAAAAAAAAAATGACCGGGCGGCAAGAAAGGATTCGGTAAAGGCTGCCAAAATCGAAGCTGGTGAAGGAATTCTTTCGTTATTAGGAGGCCCTGGCTATACTCCGGAATTGAAACTTATCATCGCCATGGGTGGTTTATACACCTTCAAGACCAACAAGGAAGACAGCCTGATCCAACGCTCCTCTGTAAATGGAAGTTTTGGCGTAACATCCACTGGTGGAATAACAGGCAGGGCAATTCTTACCTCTTATTGGAAACAGGATAAGATCCGGTTGTTGGGTAATCTCAACTTTAAAAAGATACCTGACAATTATTGGGGTGTAGGATATAATATTGGATTGAATAGGCCCAAAAGCGACAGCACCACAGCCTATGACCGCTTGTACTGGCAGGTCTTTCCCAGAATTCTGTTCCGGGTTAAAGAGGACTTTTATATCGGACCGGTGTTGGATTTTAACTATACCAAGGGAAGTGAGGAAAGTCCAGGCGTTCTGGCCGATCCCGACTACCAGGAATATGGCCCAAAGAACTACAATGGTGGAGCCGGAACTATTTTACAGTACGATTCCCGAGACGTTCCTGTGAATGCATACCATGGAACTTTAGTTCAAGTAATGGGAACTATTTATGGCAATTACCTGGGGAGCAATAATTACTATTACCTGCTGGATATTGACTTTCGAAACTATCAACAAGTAGGTAAAACTGAGGGACAAACTATTGCCTGGACAATCAGGGAACGGTTCACAACAAAGGATGTTCCCTATGCGGAATTGTCACAGCTGGGGACACCAACTGATCTGAGGGGTTACACATGGGGCCGTTTCAGGGATGAATCCATGATCTATTTTATAGGTGAATACTGACACATGTTTAAGAAACGTGCCACTGGTGAGCGAGGAAAGCATGGCTTTGTAGCCTGGCTGGCTGGTGGATCCATCCTGGAAGATGTGACTCAAATAAATAATTTTCTACCCAATTTTGGTATTGGCTACCGGTTTGCAGTGCAACCACGGATGAATGTCCGGTTCGATTTCGGCGCCGGCCGTGACAATTTCGGCTTCTACTTTAATTTTACAGAGGCTTTCTAATTCTTACATGGTAAGCCAGGCCCCATTCGATCCAATCGGACCGAATACCATCTTTCGATTTTACGCAAATGTGAGTATGCAAGTGATCAGTAATTCGGATTCTCCCCCCGGCACGCAGGAACCAGAATCCCGAAACGTAAGATGATTGCCTGAAATAAGTCCCCAGATTGATCAGCAGGGTAATACGTTGGATGATCACCTGAAAGCCCATGTGCGATCCCAGGTAAGATTTTTGGATAAAGCTTACCTCTTCAGGAGAGAGCCCTGGATAGGTCCTGTTCAGGGATTCATTATACAGCAGATCCAATCCAAAGGTGAGATTGTTAATTGGAGTTAGAGGGAAGGCATAGTCAGCCGTAAACGAAGAACTTGTATACCGCCGTCCTTCTAATTCACCAATTTTTTGCTGATCAATAATCCCCATGGAGAACATAAATTGAAGTGTCTCATGGGTACTTATATTATGTGAATCCCTCTTCCTCTTTACTTGCTTTACACAGCTGCTATTTAGCTTGAAATCCCTATCTGTTCCTTTGCTGTCGCCACAAAAGTTATAGCTCAGGCCCATATTTATCCGGAGGGTATTCATTCCCATTTGTGGCCGGTCTATCGCCCCGTTGGAATAATGGGTCAATCCAATACCCGTAATAAGATTTATTTTGCGACTTATAGAATAGTCCAGGTTCAGATTTGTATCAAAATATAAGTTTACACATGATCCAATTACATCATTATATGGATTTCTAACCGGATCATGACATTTACTTGTGTAGCTCAGGCCTAAAGACAGAGAAGCTGACAGCTTGAACTTGCTCCATCGTATAAAAGGGGCATTGAAAAACATAAAAACACTGATCGGATTTCCAATGGTGGTATCTTCCTTATTGGCAATGAGGTCAGCAAAATGAATGCCTAATCCGTATTGTGGCAAACGATGGTACTGTTGCCATAATTCATCGCCCTTTGACTGGAATCCAAAACGCAATTCATAGGCCCTGGACCCCCAGGTGTATTGGTCTTTTAAGTATCTGGTGGGACCAAAATTTATACCCGTATGATAAAAAAACTGCATAAAATGATATCCATATGTATACTTAGGCTCCTTAGTGATCGACAGGCTCTTATAGGGGATGCATAAAAAGAATATCACGATTAATCGCGTAAAAAGCTTCCTCTTTGGGAAAGAGAAATACGGCCTGGAAAAAGGTTTAGTATTATTTTTTATATCAAGGTAATCCCTCATCATTGTTCTCACAAACATATCAATGTAATGGTGTAATAGTCAATTCCACAAATGGAGTAAAAAAGTGGAATTCAGCAGGCTGACACTCACATATTGCTCTTTCTCGCGCTCTTATTCCCCGGAAAAGAAAATGGCAATGGCTTATATTCCTCAGGTATACATGACCAGGCTATTCAATGGCACCTTGAATACAGAAATCTTCCTCCTTCAGATCCGGGCGGGGAGATACATTTAATACCTGCATCCTGGTCTGCTTGCTGCTTGCCATGTCCTCAGCCAGTATAAGCATGGGGTGAATTTTGTTCCGCAATCCGTTTATTGGCTGGAAATTACAAAGTCTTGTGGTGCTGGTCTGAATTCCATTTTCGTCAAACAACTGGATCTGTACGATATGGAAAGTACTTTCCTCGACCATGAATTCAGCCATTAAATCCACACTGTCCGCTTGCTCTATTACCTCCAGCCGGTAACAGGATTTTCCGTCGATCTCCTCCTTCCCTAAAAGCTTACAATCCAGATCGTCATAGTCCGTGGACGCATAATTTGACAGCGAAAAATTGGAGCCCACCCTGTCCATATTGGCAGACGTGGCTCTCATCATTCTTGTTTTCCCGTTGGCAGGAGTAAACACTTCAATGATACCTACCTCATCGGGCAGGTGTGTAAAAACTATGGTAATCCCTCTGGCACGGTCAGGCTTCTGCATTGTCATCCTGGTTTTCTCAACCTCACCGAATTTTGCCATTAGGATGTCAAAGCTTTTTTCCTTAACCCTACCTCTGGGATCGGTTTCCTCAACCTCCATGGACATTGCCATGTTAACGGTAAGCAATTGATCGATCGCTTTTTCCAATATCCCCCTGGCATCGTATTGTCCCATTGATGGCAGGGAAAAGACAGCCAGGAAAATGAGCAGTTTTAATTTTTTCATGGTAATTGGTTTTATATTTTATTTTCAAGGAATTTCGGTTTGGTTAAGATAACAATGGAAGGCACCAGCAGCAGAGCACTGATCAGACAGGTCGCAATCGAAATGACCACCAGCGCGCTAAAGAACCGCATGGGTGCAAAACTGGAAAGTGAGAGGGCCAGGAATCCGACAATGACCGAAACCGCATTGAAGAAGATCCCCCTGCCGGAGGTGCAAAGTGTAACATGCGCGGCCTCCTTATGATCCAATCCCCTGGCAAGCTCTGCTTTAAAACGCCACAGGAAGTGAATGGTATAATCGACCCCCACCCCGATCATGATGGATGATAGCAATGCGGTGGCTATATCCAGGGCAATTCCCAGGATCCCCATCAAGCCGAAGAGTACCACGATGGCGATCGAAAGGGGAGAACTGGAAAGGATACCGGCCTTGGGGGAGCGAAAGACTATGCTCAAAAGGATAAACACCACCACCATGGCATACAGCAATGACTTTAACTGACCGGAAACTACCATGTCTGCGAGTTCAATCTTCGTGAGGCAGGAACCTGTAGTGAACATCACATTGGGATCGTCCCGGGTAAGGTTTTGAAGCTTTTCTTGCAGCTTTTTCCCGGTGCTGTTGCTGTTGTCTTTCAGGCTGATAAGGATGCGGGCATACTCGTAGTTGTAATCTATGAATTGTTCCACCGCATCTTCGTTGCCGCCCATGGCGAACACCTCAATGAACTGGTAGGCCTCATCAGCCGATGCAGGAAGCTGATTATATCCCGCTTCGTCTGGATGGTAAAAACCCTTGCTCAACTCTTTTAGCAGGGTAACCGGTGAACTAATATGCCCTACCGCTGGATCTTTTACGATCTCTTTCTCGTATCCCTCCATCCGGTGTAATAATTCCGGTTGAAGTACATCCCCGTTAAAAAGGACCGAGATGAATTGAGATCCCCCGAATCTGTCATTGATGAGTTCCGTTGAACGGCGCACCTCTGATTTCCCCAGAAAATAGCCTTCGATATTGGTGTCTACCTTTACGAAGAATATGCCCGTTATTCCAATCACAGCGATCGTGACGGATATCCCAATAATTTTAACTGGATGAAAGGTTACCCAGCGGCTGAAGCGATTGAGCCAGCGATCTGCCAGCGCCATTTTGTTCTGCCCTTTGCCGGTCCGGGGTTTCGGTAGCTTAAAAAAGGAAAGCATCGCCGGCAGGAACCAGATGCTTAACATCAGTGCAAAGCCTATGCCCAGGGCCGTCAACACACCCAGCTGGGCGGCAGGTATCATGGTATGGGAGAGCAGACCGAGGACACCCACCATGGTGGTAAGACCGGTTATCACAATGGGCTGTTTCAGGTCAAGGTAGATTTGCTTGCAAATCTGTTTCATCGTGAGTGATCCGGGACCTCTTGATAATTCCTGGTACCGGGCGATCAGGTGGATGCCATAATCGTTGGCAATGGCAATGAGCATAATTGGCAACAGGATTGTGATCAGTGAGATCTGCCATCCCAATAAGGCCATGACCCCGAAAGAAAGGATTATGCTCATGGTCACAATGATAAAAGGCATGAATACCCCTTTCCACTCACGGAAAGAGAAATACAGCATAGACACCATCAGCAGCATGGCCAGGGGGATCAGCATTATCATATCACTCTTGATATTTCCCGAAATCGAGTACCGGATAAATGGCAGGCCTCCGATCAGCACTTCTTCCTCACCGGGATATGCGGCAATCACATTTTTTATTTCATCTACAATGGTATCCTGAGTCTGCTGGTTCTTGCTGAGAATGAGCGAGACCAGGCTGAAATCATCAGAGAAGAACCTGCTGGCCATGCGGTTCGCCGTAATCCTGGTTTTGATGGATTCATATTCAGTCGGATTATTCGGAAATGCTTCCAGAAAAGGATCCATCAGCATGAAACCATCCTCATAGGAAATCTCCAATGCTTCGAAAGGGGAAACGCAACGGTCAATACCGTCCAGCTGTCCCAGATCACCGGCCATGGATCGCAACCTTTCAAGGGTTGAAGCATTAACCACATCCTCGGCATGCAACATGATCAGTATCATTTCACTGCCCCCGAAAATACTGTCCAGTTTCTTGAGATATACCTTGTTTTCTATGGATTCCGGAACATAATTATCCAGGTTTGGATTCACCTTTAGACGGGGAAGTAAGAGCAGTGCAAGCAGAGTAAGCACCACCGATGTCACTATGATAATATATCGTAACTGTATAATCCTTTCTTGCATCAGCAGGTTAATAAGTTGGAATGGTGATGGTAGGAAGGTTCCCCTCCCCGCCCGAATCCGACAGGGTGAAAAGAAATAAAATGGAGCTGAAGGTGTTTTTAGATTTCCAGTCATTATTAGCGATCCAGAACCACTGGCCCTCATATGGAACAGCAACGAAACAATTATCTGGCTTTTTGGGACCACTGTACACACGCAGGAGAGCGCTCTCATTCTCACTGATTTCCATCTGAGGAGGAATCAGTTCCAGTTGACGGTGGGCTTCCGGTATACTTATGCCCAGTGATAAAGCCTGGAGCATCTGAAGCAGGGAACGGGTGCCAATGCCCAGTTTTCCCGGCCCGCCATGCATTGGGGAATAGACCAATTCGAACTGCATCTGGTCAGTTCCCACATCCAGCAAGCGCCTTACTTCGGCCGCTTTTGCTTTTATTTCTTCGGATACATTATGGTCGCGGAAAAAGAAAACGATGGCATAATCCCTGTCCTCAGGTTGTTCCATCCTCATGCCAAAAGCCCCTGCATCCTGAACCTCGCGCATCAATGAGAGGACCTGAAAAAACTCCGGATCGGGCTGTCGCCTGGAAGCGATAGAGGAGGGCCGGTTGAAAAGGCCATTGAAAGAATCCAGGCAGAGTTCCAGTATGAAATCCGCTTCATAACCTGACTGAACAAGAGCAAATACATTCAAAGGCGGTATCGGAGTAAGGAAGCCTTCCAGGAACTTTTCCCCGGTCATGGGCTTGTAGGTGATCGTGGGCCTGTCTGTGTAACGGCCCTGTGCACCCAGGGTACCAATCCCCCCCGCTGAAGTCAGCGTCCCACCCAGATTGACACTGGACTCCAGCGAGTAACTGGTGACCAGTTGCCCAACATCCAGAAAGATCGGCAAGTCAAGGTATCGTACCTTGATAATGTTCAGCAGCATTTGCTCCTTCCATGAATCTGACAGTGAATGACTGTAGTCAACCCGGTCGCGTGTTACCTTGTTCGGTCCGATTGATCCGCAACCGGCGCTGAGAAGGAAAAGGACCGGGACTAAGAAGACGGATAGTTTCATTTTATTCCTCCACGCTAGTTATTGTACAATATTAGTACGCGATTGGTGGAAATGTCAATTCCCCCAAAGTAGAAGAATGGTGGAGTTTTTGGACAGGATCCCGCCGGCATGCCAGTAAGCACATCGGCGGTGATCCACCCCAAACCTCAAACCATGATGAGGCATCTTAACTGCTTTCTATCCCTTTCTTTTAGGAAAGAGGAATACGGTCTGGAAAAAGAGCTGCCAGGTGGGTCCATTATCAGGTGCCTTTACATAGTAACTGCCCCCTCCGATAAACTTTACCGGCTGCTTTCCAAACATGACCACCTTACCCATGTTGGCTCCAAGTGGTATGGACCACTGTTGCCCTTCCGGAGCGTTCCAGTTTGCCGTTATGGTGGGCATCATCTGTACGAACCAGGCGCTTGGGAAGGTATATACTACAAACACCTGCGAAAACAGCGCACTCAGGTTGCTGTTTGCATAGGACCAAACATTGTTGGCGGTCAGACCAATAGCCCAGTTTCCAGGCATCGTTAAGGCAATTAATGATGGTCCGATTCCGAACTCAGGACTTCCCAGCAAATTATTGGTTCGAGTGGGAATATTCAAGGCCGGGCCAATCCCCCAGATCAATTTCCCCGCTTTGGCAGGTGTAAAAAACATGGAATAATTAATATCCCCCAGGCCGAATGTACTGCCCGATTCCTGAGACACATCCGGTTGAATAAGTATGGGGAGAATGATCCGGTTAATCACATTAATCTTCTTGGTCAGGGGATAGGGGATTACCGGCATCAGGTTGATCAGCGTCTGGGTCCGGTTATACTCGCCCAAGCCAAAATTAAAATTAAACTGAACGGGCAAGGAGATCATATTGGCCAGTGGATTGGCTGTCTGTTTGGCCAGTTCTGCTGCATCGCTTCCCTCTGATCCCTCCTGGGCTTTTATGTTAGCTGATATTCCAAGAAGGAAGACACTTATCGAAAAAATTGCTATTAAATGTCTCATAGTAGATGATTATAATCTAAAGCTACAACCATAAAGTTGAAATTAGCATTACTCCTTAAGTAGAAAACTGGTGTCATCTATTTAAGCAGACTTTGCACTTTTAGCCTTTTCGACGGCTGCTTTGAGATTATCGATACGCTTTGTGTAATCGGCCTTTAAATCTTCATGAGCTTTTTTAAATGCAGCCTTTGAATCATCTTTTGCCTTTTTAATCTGTTTGTCAAGTTTCTTTAATTTTTTAGCCGACTCCTTCTCCAGAGTAGATATCTTTTTCTTGGCTTTCTCTTCAAACTTCTCCAGCTTAGCTTTCACTGCATCTACCTTGGCTTTTATCTTCGCCTTATCGTCAGCTTTTGCTTGTTTCCATTCTTCTTTCAGCTCCTTCAACTCTTGCTTGGAAGCTTCAACATCCTTCTGGATTTGCTGGTCCTCAACGTCAATACGCGAACTACGCAGAACAGTAGTTCCCAGTTCTTCCATTCTTGTATCAAGAGGTGTCGTCCATCCTTCTGATATTTCTGCTACCAATGCGTATTTGCCGGGTGTGAGCATCTGTGTGATTTCATCAAGAAATTCCTCGTTCACACCAGCATTCTTGATATCGATCAAGAATCCTCCCATGCTTCCCACAAGTCCTCCAGCCATCATTCCCACCGGACCACCAATTACACCAATCAGGCTGCCCAAAAGGAAACCAGGTAAAGCAGCAACCGGACCATCTTCTACAGAATCCAAAAATCGCACTTCACCTTTTTCATCTTTTGACACGATCGCCCCTTCAAAAAGAGTCAGACTGCCCTCGCTATCAAGTTCCATAATTGCCTTACCCGCATCGTAGGCGGTTTTGTCATTGTCAAACACACATACTACATACTTATCCATGATTTTAAATTTTAATGTTATTTAAGGTACTCTCCGATAACCCAACTTTCAACAGCCATCACATTCCATAGCTCGTTCTGGGCAGATATTTATTCGTAGTGTTTTCTAGCCTTATAAAAGGCATCTTCCATCGATTCAAAAGAATCTTTAAGACCATCGCTAATGTTTTTCCAGGCTTCTCCGGTAGCTTCATCAAAGAGTTTTAAATCGACCTTAGCTTGAGCCAGTTTTTTTGCAATTTTCTTATGCTCCTCTTTTAACTTTTCTTTAGCCTCCATTGAACCAAGCTTTACCTGCACGGCAAGCTCATCAAATTGGGTTTGCCATTTTCCTAGTTCTTCCTGAAGTGTTTGTTTTACTTCTTCTTTATTGTCCTGTTCCATCTTGTTGGTTTTATTACTGAAACATATTTACATTTTCACCAAGTTGCTGCGCCTGCGCACTTACCATAAGGCCGGTCAATACCAGACAGGCCAGGAATGTTTTTATTGTTTTCATTTTCGTTAGTTTATTATTCTTTTAAAAAATTAGGATCCTGATATTTTGGATTTGGATATTTATAAAAGCCTTCTTTTGTTTTCATTCCCAACTTGCCATTATCGATGTAATTTTTCTTGTAAAAATCAGCTCTATTCAACCTTGCCTTGTCATTTAATTGTTCGCCCCAGTGTTTCTCCACATTATAAATTGTTTCTATACCTACCATATCAATAAGACCGAAAGGCCCCATTTTCATTCCTACGCTGATCATCCATGTTTTGTCGATACTTTCAAAATCCGTAATCTCGTTGATCAAAAGATCGCCTGCGGCCATAAGCAATGGCACTAACAGGGTGTTGATCACATAACCATTCTGCTCCTTATGAATGGGAATAGGAACCATGCCTATTTGTTTGGCAAATTCTATAACCCGTTCAAATATGACAGGGTCTGTTCCTTTATGTCCCATGACTTCACCGATATTGGCATCCCAGATCCCGTTTGCAAAATGAAGTGCAAGAAATTTTTCAGGCCTTCCTGATTCTTTGGCAAAATTGCTGGGCAGCATGGTAGAAGTGTTTGTTGTGAAGATGGTTTTATCAGGCGCTACCTTAGCAAGATCCAGATAAAAACTTTTTTTTATGTCCAAATTCTCGGGGACCGACTCACTTACAAGATCTGCCTCCTTTACTGCTAATTCTAAATCCGTTGTATAGCTCAGTCGGCCTATGGTCTGGTCTATTTCTGCTTGTGTTGCTCCCCGGGTATTTACAAATAACTCGGCAAACTGCTTATGAAACTGTTTACTCGCCTCCAATCCCTTATCGAAGGCATCGTAAACCGTAACATCAAAACCTTTAAAAGCTGTTTGCCAGGCAATTTGAGAACCTAAGGTTCCTCCGCCAGCTACCATAATTTTTCTTATTATCATACCTTTTTTTTTTCATCCCGGAGCTTTTTAGTTGATCGTATGTTGATTACTCGTACTGCTGCATCCGTAAGAGTGATCTCAATATTTTTCAGTTCGTATGTTAATTATTCAATTAATTCAAGATCATTCAAGGTCCAGGTTTAGATTGTTAAATCTGTCATTTCCAAACAAATTTAATTGCGAACTCCAGGTTATAGTTGAAGGGTCTGTCTGCACCGATGCCAAGACCCGGGCGTATGTATCCGCTGATTCCGGATTGTGGTGCAATCATAAAGCCCCATTCGGCATCGATAACCATAAACTCAGCTTTGGCATCGTGATCAATAACGATCTGTGGATTGACTATCAGCCAGTTCTTTCCTTTGGCCAGACCCCATACGAAATAAAGGTCGATCTGGCTTCGGTTGGTGGTCTCCCCGTTAACATTGAAAACGTATTGATAACCGGGTGCAAAAATGCTACCTTTTCCCAGTATATTGAAAATCGGAACGAAGACAATCGGTGCGAGGTTTGTCCGACCGGCACCAAGATATTCAGAAGAAGCGGTGTTGAAGAAAGCCTCCAGCCCGACAGCCAGGCCCAACCTTTTGGTGACTTTCGGAATCCAGAGGAAGCGTGCATCCATATCACCAATCCCTGAAACGTTGTAGGCCCCGAGGGCAGCTGAATTATCGTTTATACTCAGGTGATTGTAATATCCACGGAAACGCAGTTGAAATTTACTCCCCAGATCTCTGAAACCCCCTTCTTCCTGCCCAATGACATTTGCCATATCTCTTCCAAGGGGTAACCTGAACTCCATTATATTTCTGATCTGCGAACCGGCGTCATTCTTGAATTGCTGCATCTCCGTATAGATCCTGTAGTCGTATGTGAAGTCTATCGGATTGGTACCGGTTTTATCTTGCGCAAAGGTATTACTTGCCGCAAGTAACAATATGGTTGTTAGTAAACTAATGAGAATTTTCATAATTACCTCCTTTGATTATTAATCAATTAAAAATTATTGATTTTATTACTTAAACTTGGTCATACTGAATCCCGGAGGATTCGGATATTCTTTCAGCGATTTATTGTATTCACCTACCACCCGCATGTACTCCCCGAGGACCCACGCCTCGAAGCCGGTTACGTTCCATAGCTCGCGCGGGTCGCGTTCGATGTTGAATACGGCAGGAAAACCGACCCCGTCGACGCGATAGGCACTGACACCCATGGCTGAAGGGGTGCCGGAAGAGGCAGTGAACTGTTTGGGATAGATCCGCCACTCTTTCCAGCGGACCGCCGCAATCTCACCTTCGAGGAAGGTGATGAGGCTTTCGCGGGCCGACTCCTTGCTCTTGCCCAGGAAGAAATCACTTTGATCGAAACCATCGATGGGCCGATCATTGGGCACCTTTGCCCCGATGATGTTGGCAAGCGTCGGGAAGAAGTCGTGGATGGACACCATCTCGTTGCTCTTGCGCGCCGGGATGCGACCAGGCCAACGTATCATGCCCGGAACACGAAGAGAGCCCTCCAGCGCGTCACCGACCTCCCCCCGGAACGGCCCGGGTGAACTGCCCATGAAATCGGTGTTGTGGGCCTGGGTTTGAGCCGGTCCGTTATCGGAAAGCCAGATAACAATGGTGTTATCCTCAATGCCGGCCTCTGCAAGAGCGTCGAGTACCTGTCCTGTGCGATAATCGAGCTCCATTACACAATCGCCAAACGGCCCGGCGCCTGATTTGCCCTCGAAGTCGGGATGCGGCAATCCCGGGTAGTGCACCTGTGAGAAGCCGACATAGAGGAAAAACGGCTTGTCAGCACGCGCCTGGCGCTTGATGTAGTCCGCCGACGCCTCAGCGATATCACCCTCGATCTGCCGCCGGTACTTCAGGTCATACGGCCGGATCTTCTTCAACTCGTCGCTTCCCGGAACCGATTCCCAGATCCAGGGCTGCTTGGCTGCGACGGCCGATTCCGGCATGCCGCTGCGACGCATGGATTCAGGATATAAGGTGCCATCGGTCGTTTCAAGGATGCCGACGTGGTACTCGTCAAATCCCTGGTTAACCGGCAGGCTCTGCTTCTCCCCACCGAGGTGCCACTTGCCGACGATGCCCGTGGCGTAGCCTTTCGACTTGAAGAGCTCGGCGATCGTCACCTCGCCATCCTGAAGGGTCAGCGGCGTACCTGCGATGATGATACTGCCCAGCCCGGCCCGCGGAGAGTGGCGGCCTGTCAAAAGTGCAGCACGTGAGGGTGTGCAGCCGGGTTCCACAAAGAACTGGGTCAGCATCAGGCCTTCATCGGCCAGTTTATCTATTCGCGGCGTGGGCATACCCCGCATCTCTCCTCCACTGCCGTAGCACCCAAGGTCACCGTAGCCCATATTATCTACCAGCATGATCACCACATTGGGCTTTTCATTGCTCTGTGCCTGTGCACTTACCATAAGGCCGGTCAATACCAGGCAGGCCAGTAAAGTTTTTACAGTTTTCATTGTTGTTTTCATTTCATCTTATTTTTTGATGTGGATATTAGCATCTCTAAATCGCCAAGGTTTATCACATTGATTACGGGCAGATGAGCTTCATACAGGCTTTTAAGTATGCCGGCCAGAGCGGTCTGATCGCTGATCTTACCCGTCAGTATGGATACCGGGTGCCTGTCTTTCCCGTACTTCACTTCCACATCCATCCCCCTCAGCCGATCCGGCCAGTCCGGGGAAAGTTTTCCCTGGACCATGATCTGATAAACAGCGGGCTCGCTAAATTTTAATTTCTTATGTTTAAGCTGATCCATATTCCATCACTATAGTTAGAAGTACCATGTGCAAGGTACCCCCATACAGGTTTAGGAATCAATAAACTTTAGTTTAATTAAAGTGGAATTACAGGAAGGAATGGAAGGTTTAAACAAGTATTTTGCACGGATCGGATTAACTCTTTTCGATTAATCCGGATTGCAGGGCCGAGCTGATCAGCTCAACACGATTGGTTACATTCAATTTTTGGAATATATTATATACATGTTTTTTTACAGTGCCCTCTGCAACAAAAAGTAAGTCTGCAATCTCCTTGTTTCTTAATCCACCAGCCAATAAGCCTATGATTTCCTGCTCACGCACTGAGATCCTTTGGCTGGCCCCTGACAATTCCCCGTGCAGAACAGGTGTCGGCCCGGCTTTTTGTTTCACCCCTGTAAGATGAGCCTTATCCTTATTTTTATTCAGGGCATCCAGTATGATTTCAATGAAATGTGATTCCTTCCCTTTTCTGCGTAATTTTTCCAGCATATCGGTCATACCTGTTCCTGCCTCAAGGAATGGACGGATAAAAGGACCCTGCTCAGCCAGTCTGATCACCTCGGTGAGGATTTCAAGTGCTTCCTCAGTGGATCCCTGTTTATCCAGCAGCAGGGATTTCAGGACCATCCCTTCCACAGTTTGATTGATGAGGTGGTATTCCCTGCCGGCATTCAGGAATTCGGCCAATAAATCATCAGCTTTGGCCAGACTTTCAGGCGTTCCGGATGCAAGCAGGACCCTTATCTGGGTCAGGGTCTGAATTTCAAGCCAAACGAATAATCCGGCAAAAGTTGGTTTTTCCCTGATTGTTTCTTCCCATGCCAGAGCAGGGGCAATATCATTTCGCAGTATGGATATCCGGGCGCGGCATGACAGGCTGATGGGACAGTCTTCGCTTTGATTCACTTCTTTTTCAAAGCTTTCCAAAAAAGCCAGTGATTTATCTGCTTCGTCTGGCTGCTGCAACAATTGGTGAGTAATGCTCAGGGCTGCCATAGCATCCAATGCTACTGCCTGATGCAATATATATCGATACTCAAAGGCCAATGTAAAGAGATCCAGTGCATCATGCAGCTCGTATGAGTTAAAACAGGAACAAGCTTCCATGCATATGCCCATGGCCCTGGTATATTCAAGTTTATGCTTTTCCGTTATCCTTTGTAAACGCCTGGCTTCCTTTCTGGCAATGAGCAATCGACCTGCAAACAGGTTAAGGTAAAATAAGCCTGAAAGCAGGCGGGTCGTGTATATGGCTGTACCCTCCTCCTCTGATAAAAGCCTGGTAAGATTAGTGATCGCCGACTCCCCTTTACCCGTAATACCGCTGGACAGGCCAATATGCAGTTGTGTCATTCCCATTAGCAGTTTTCGGTTCTCAGGCAAATACTTTACTGCTTTCTGGAAATATTGCAGTGCTCCCTTACCCTGGCCACTCCAGTGAGAGATCAAACCATTCATCAGGTAGAACTCCCCCATAAAATGTTTAGCTTCTTCATTGTCCTTTATTAACAAATCGACCTGACCCAGCAGCATCTGAAGTTTTTCCAGCTGAAAATTCTCATAGGCAGCCCATGCCTCTGCGAGCAAAAGTTCGGGTCTTTGCTTTATGATTTCTTCGGGAAGTTTATGAATCCACCTCTGCACCACATACCACCTGTCATTATCCAGTTCAGCCATACGATAACGCTGCACAATATCACAGGCTTCGGCCGGATGACCGGCAGCAAGCATATGCTGGATGGCCTCCTCAATATAGTTGTGTTGTTCAAACCACTGGCTGGCCCTGAAATGGATACGGGAGAGATCATCAGCCCCTTTCCTTTTTTCCAGGATTAATTTGAGCAGGTCCCCGACTAAATGATGGTATCGATACCAGTTTCCCTGATCATCGAGGGCGATTATGAAAAGATTGGATTGGATCAGCCAGTGAAAAAATTCTTCCCCGCCAGGTGATTTTTTCGTATCCTCTGCTTCGAGGCCGATGGCAGCAATCAGGTCTCCACAAAAGCGATCCAGCACTGCCGTTTTCAAAATTAACTCCTGCACTTCTTCAGGCTGTTTTACAAGCACTTCTTCAAGGAGAAAAAGTGATAAATGCTGGCTGTCTCCCTCCAGGTCGCGGAGGATGCTTTTGGCATCCTCCGGGATTTCACTGTTAACAAAAGCCATCCTCAGGCCAACAATCCATCCTTCGGTTTTATCTTTGAGCAACTTTGCCACACCCGGCTTCAGGGTACCTTGATGTAATTTCAGGAACAGTTCGGATATTTCACTGTCGTTAAAGGACAGGTCTCTCATCCGCAGCTCGGTCATTCGATCATAAGCTGATAATGGTTTGAGCTTTAAGGAGGGATCGCTCCTGGTTATCAAGGAAAGGTGCATATGTTCCGGTGGGAACCTGATAAGTTCATCAATCAAATTGTGGACTTCTTTCTCATGGATGCAGTGATAATCATCAAGAACCAGGATGAAATCATGTTCAATCCTGTCCAGGTCATTGATCAGGATAAGGGCTATGCCCCTGGTGTCGGGTAATTTGGCGGCCTGCAGCAAACCCGCCGTTTTCTCCAGGGATCCGGGGAATAGTTTTTCTATGGCCGCCTGAAAATATTGGAGGAAGATGCGCAAATCATTGTGATCGTCATCCAGCGAAAACCACGTATGCAAGGCCTTTGTTTGTTCAAGCCACATGCTGACGGCCATGCTCTTACCATATCCGGCAGGTGCTGAGATCAGCGAGAAGGGTTTCTCAATATTTCGTTCCAGCAGATCAATGATCCTTGGCCGGATGATGATATCTGGCGTAAGGGGCGGACGATGGAGTCTCGTATGAAGAATATTTGGAACCTCTGGCTTTTCCAGATCCTCATCCATATTCAATGCTGTGCTAATTATGGATGAATCAATGTACATACCGCCCTTGATCACCTTATGGATGGCTATCATTATATCATCAGGGTCAATGTCTTTAAGCAGGAAACCGGCTGCACCGGCATCCAGCATGTCCTTTACAATTTTTTTTGTGGAGTGTATGGAAAAAGCTAGCACTTTTGTGTGAGGGGAAAGCCTCATGATTTCCCGGGTCGCCTCGATCCCATTTAGCCCGGGCATGGAAATATCCATGATCACAAGATCCGGCTTTTTCTGCTGAACAGCCTCTATGGCCATCCGGCCATCCCTGGCTTCACCAATCACCCTGATGTCTTCATGATCTTGCAACAAAGCATACAGACCGGTCAGTAAAACCGGTTGATCATCGACAATTAATAGTTCAATTTGCTCCATCAATACCTTTCTGCTGTCAGTTCTTCGTATCCATTCCGTTTAATCAGGCTTTTTGCCTTGTCATGTATATATTCGATGTAAACATCTTTCTCTCCTTTGATCTTCAGGGCCAGTTCCCAGTAGTCATTTGCTGTTAGAAGATCTCCTTTCGATTGTGCGTAAATTCCCGCATATAGTGCAGCCTCAGAGGCATAATGCTCACTTCGGTCCCATCCCCTGGATATGGTTTTGTTGTACAAGGCCACGGCCTCATCATCCTGAAACAGCTTTGATTTGATTTTTGCCTTTAACAGATAGTATTCAACCAGGTAGGCCTCCTGATCCAGATCATTGGTATCCACCCTGCTGATTATATCATTGGCTTCTGCAAAGTACTCTCCCGCGACCAGGTGACGTGCTTTCAGGATTTCCGGATATGGTTCATAGGGTCGTTCGCGTTCTATATCTGCTTCCCTGTCCCTATTGGTAGTAGCCTCCGGATAGGTATCCAAGAGATTCTTATAGAAAACATATTTCCGGGTATCTCCCTGAAAATAATAATGGTATGCCAGTTTCATGGCTACTTCCCGCTTATAATTCTTGAATTTGGACTGTTCAAGGAAAGCAAGCAGATACACATCAGCATCCGCATCGAGCCGGTTTAGCTTGAGTTTTCCACGCAGGAAATCCACGAATCTGAACGGAACCTCCATGCGCTCGTTGGGAAGGAAAACATCAGGTTCAGCGCTTCTTCATTTTTACCTATCATATACATAAAACTGGCCTGCAGGTATATGTTCAGCACCGGGGGCTGATAACTGGCCATCTCCCTTTCAAAAAGACTGTATGCAATATCCTCGTCCCGGGAAAGTCTCAGGCCAAACACATAATAAATGACAATTTCAGATTTCAAGCCCGGATACTCCTGAACATGGCTGAGATATTGATCCATCATCCTGAACCCTGCATCCGCATCGCCACGTAAGCCGAACAGTGCGGTAAGCCATCTTAATACGGTGGGTATTTTATCAAAGGAAACATTCATGATCCCGACCAGTTTATCATTAAGCCAGTAGCCGGGATGTTCTTCCAGGTTTTTATAGGCGTTCCTCTTGGCCTTCAGCAGTTTCCTGAATGCAGGCAGGTGATCGCCGTACATGACATGGGCCATGGCGGCATGTGCATATATCTCACCCAGAAGGATATGATAGGACGGGGAGGCCTTATCCCCTTCTTCCATGATCCGCTTCAACCTCTTATCCAGGGATTCCAGATAGCTCTGATACCTCTCATCATCCGTGTAAACCAGTAATTCAATGACCTGTTTCCAGTTCTCCAGGTACTCATAATACAGATTTCCCGGATCACGTTTCCGCTCCTCATCTATGATACGCTGGGCCGTTTTGGTCCTGAGATCATAAATTTCATACAGGGCCCTGTCGGCCTTCTCGCTTACGATGTCCAAAGCATGTATCCGGAGAAGGCTGAATCCAAAAAGAATTACTATCAGACAGAATGGTAATTTCATATCCCGGCAATAAAAGACCTGGATACCAGGTCGGAAAAAATCATACTTTCACATTACTTTTGGTTTTCTCAACGACTTTCCCATTGATTTTTGAAGCACGTTGAACCAGTTCTTCAGCCGAAGCACTGTTCAGGGCCTGCGCAACCGGGGACCAGCCGCAGGCATGTTCCTCGCATTTGGCCGTGAGCCTTTCCACCGTTTCATTGTCGTATTTCTGTGTCGAAGGAGCCTTGGAGGCATTCACAATACTTCTTAGTTTTTCTGGATTATCCAGGCAGGGACAGGGCCTGAGGTGATTGTGGTTGAAAGGCTGCCTTTGCCTGTATTCTTCAAATATCGGTTGACGCAGTGCTTCCACCAGGCTTGTATCTTTGATATTTACATTGGAGTAGTGAATAAAGGCACAGGGTTCCACATCACCGCGTGCATTGATGTGTATGTATTGCCTTCCTCCTGCAATACAGCCCTTGGTAAATTCCCCGTCGTTCCAGAAATCCATCAGGAACATGGGGCGCTTCTTCCTGGCCGCCCTCAGGTGGTGGAACATATATTCCCGCTGTTCCGGAGTAACGACCAGTTCGGGCCGTGCATCGCTTCCAACAGGCATATAGGTGAAATACCACCCGAAACTGTTTCCTTTTTCATACATCAGGTTTATGAACTCATCCGAGCACATCACCTCGGTATTGCGCCGGTGGTACGTGGCGGAAAAACCGAACAGGTTCCCGTGGTCGCGCATGATATCCATGGCCCGGAGGACCTTCTGATAGGTACCCTTTCCCCTCCTGAAATCCGTCATCTCCTCAAATCCTTCAATGCTGATGGCCGGGGCAAAATTCCCCACACGGGCCACCTCTCTGGCAAATTCCTCATCGATAAGCGTCCCATTGGTAAATGCGAGGAAGAAGCAGTCCGGATGCTTTTCACAAAGGCGTATGATGTCTTTTTTGCGGACAAGCGGTTCTCCTCCCGACAGTATGTAAACATAAATGACGAGTTCCTTGCCTTCCTGGATGATTCGGTCCATCAGGTCGAAAGACAGGGAATCTGTTTTGGCGTAATCATTGGCCCAGCATCCGATGCACTCCAGGTTGCAGGCCGAGGTAGGATCCATCAGAACTGTAAATGGTATCTGCTGGTCCAGGTCCCTGCGGAGCCTGTCCCTTTTCGGCTTGGCAAACAGTCCGGCCCTGAGTAAAAAATTCCCGATCAGTTTACGGCGTGCATTATCATTCAAATTATGTTTCATGTTCTGAATAAACTGGTACCAGGGGCCGTCCTTGTCTTCAAGCTTTTCATAAATCAGATTTTTAGGACCCTTCTGGACCTTCGCAAGCCCGATGGCATTCAGAAAGTTCAACAGGTTCTTGGAATTCTTTACCAAATCCCTGTCGAGGTACCTGACAATCCCGGGGATGCTCCAATGCGTAAATCTGTTCATAGCATAAAGTTTTAGATGCACTACAATTCATTCGAATAAAATTAGGGTGGGTATAGTGGAATTGTCAATTCCACTAAAGGCTTAAAAAAGTGGTAGAATAGGGGGAATTACTATAAATTCAATCTTAGTGTCAGGATTCAATCAATCCCATGCTTTTCGCCTTGTTCACCAGTTCAATCCGGTTGTTCACCTGTAGTTTCCGGAAGGTATTATACAGGTGCTTTTTTATCGTATCGGTTGACACGTATAATTTATCTGCTATTTCCTTATTTCTGAGTCCAGAGGAAACATGGACAAGGATATCTTGTTCCCGGGGTGATAATTGTTCATCTAATTCGCTTCGGCTGACAAATTTATCTTTATCAGAATAAGACTTATGAACCACTTCCTTTTGGTGATCTTCTGCTGATATTGATTCGATAATGCTTTCCACAAAAACTGCCTCAGTGCTCTGATCCTTCAGGGTGATCAATAATTCCTTAATATGACTTCCCAGTTCCATAAAGGGTCTCAATATTTTTGAATGTGCAGCATTTTCAATGGCATATTTCAAATCTTTAAATGCATTTTCTTTTTCCCCGAGCTTGAAGCTGGCTGCTGCCTGAAGAGAGGCAATTTCCACAGTTCTAAGTTTGTTATTCCATGCTTCAAATTTTTCACGATAGCCCGAAAGTAATTCCAATGCCTGTCTTAAATCGCCTGAAGAACCTGAAGCAATTTTTACACGGCATATGGTGAAAGCAGGAATTTCGATCCAGAATAAGTTAAAGGGATTGATGCCCGGATTCTGCATGGTGCTGATATGGTTTTCAGCTGACACTATATCCCCCTGGAGTAAGGCTAATCGGGCATATCCAGATCTGATCACTCCCAAATTAGCCTCAATGCCCATTTCTTCAGCTAGATCCAGGGCCCGGTCCATCAACTGCTTTGCTTCCTCCGTTCTGCCAAGTTCCTGCAGTGAAAGCGCTTTGGCAATGAAAGCATCTATACCCAGTTGCGCTTCAACTTGGTATTGATTTTCAATGACCGGATCAAATCCCCTGATCACTTCATCCGGATGATATGACCACCAATGAATGCTGGCATTCAGGTAATCCAGGAATGTTTGGGTATAAGGATTGAGGTTTTTGATCTTTGAAAAATCAATGACATTTTCTATTAATTTTTCAAAATCAAGATTCAGAAGATTCAAAAACGCTTTTTGAGCAACATACCTGGACAATTGGATGGGTTCTCCAGGGGGATCCAAAACTCTGATGGCTTTATTAATTTTCTTAAATGCCAGATCACCCTTGCCGGTCATATGCAAAGATAATACCAGCCAGGTATACTCGTCACTCCTAAAATGATGGTATTCTTTCGGAATCAGGCTTAGTGCTTTTTCAGCCAATTGAATAGCCTCATCTAGCCGCCCTTCAATAAAGCTAAAAATACTGTTAAGGCAGGCTATGAATCCGACTAAAAGATCAGAGGGGCTTTCATCTATTTCATTAATACGCTCCAGTATTGGAGGGATTTTCTCAATGCTGTTTTGCAGGTAATACACCTGTGCTTTCCATAGGGATAATGAAATGGAATTATCTGCCATTTCATCAGGTATTAGAGGAAGCCATTGAGTAATTGTGAACCAATGGTCCTTATTCAGCTCCGATATCCAATATTTCTCAATTATTTTCTTTGCCAGGTCAAAATTCTGAGTTTTTGTGGCCTGTTGAATGGCTTCACTTATGAAACCCTGTTTCTCGAACCATTCGGATACCTGGTAATGGAGTTGCTTGATTTTATCCTTCTGTATACTTCCAGTTAACTTCTTTTGTAGTACATCCTGAAATAGATGGTGAAACCTGAACCATGTGTGCTCTGCATCCAATGGAATAATAAACAGGTTTGCATTAATCAGGTATTGGATTACTTCCTCACCGCTTAGCTCCTGTGTGCCTTTATCTTCTCCCTGAGCAATAAGAAGGTCTAATAGTTGTGGTGAGAATCTGTTCAGTAATGAGGCATATAGCAGTACTTCCTGTATTTCAGCAGGCTGCCGGGCAAGCACTTCCTCCATCAGATATTCAGACACCAGGTGAGTATCTCCTTTTAAATTCTGAATCGTTTGTTTTAAATCATTCTGATTATTAGTGCTCATTAAAGCCAATCGCAATCCAACGATCCATCCTTCTGTTTTCTCAAGCAATAGCTGCGATGATTTATGATCCAGCTCAGAAATCCCCATTTTTTGAAATAGTGAAATGAGCTCGCTTTCATTAAAGGCAAGGTCTTGCGTCCTGATTTCCGTGACTCTTTTGTGCGAACGGAATGCATGCAATCGCAATGCAGGGTCTCTTCTTGTTATTAAAACAAGATGCATTTTTTCAGGAGGAAATCGAAGGATATTATCGATCAATTGATTTATTAGTTCTTCATGAATGAGGTGATAATCATCCAATACTAAAATATAATCCTGTTCAGGCTGATCAAGTTCATTCAACAGAGAATTTGTTAATACCCTTAAGGGAGGTAGTTGGTGCGACCTTAGCAGTTGATATGTTCTGTTTAGTGCACCAGGGAGTATCTTTTCTATGGCTGCCCGGATATAGAGCATGAAAACACGCAGCTCGTTCATGTCATCATCAATGGAGATCCAGGTATAAAGAGCCCTGGTCTGTTCCAGCCATTGGCTAATCAGAACAGATTTACCATAACCTGCCGGAGCTGAGACAAGCGTCAGCGGATTATACATATTCCTCTCAAGCCGATCGATGATCTCAGAACGGATGATGAGATCGTTGAAACCAGAGGGCCTGTGCAGTTTGGTGTGAAGGATGTTTTGAATCTCTGGTTCATCCTCCCCTCCCGCATCACTTAATGCCGTACTGGTTACAGAGGAACTCAGGTACATGCCACCTTCTACAATTTTCTTTATGGCTGTCACCAGTTCGTCGGGGGCACTGTCCTTGAGCAAATATCCTGAGGCTCCCGCATCAAGCATGCCTTTGATAAACCTTTTCCCTGAATGGATCGAGAGGGCCAGTATTTTCGTATCGGGATAAGTGCTGCGGATCTGTTTGGTGGCCTGTATGCCATCCAGCTGGGGCATGGAGATGTCCATGACCACGAGGTCAGGATGCTTTTTCTTCACCATTTTGATGGCTTCAAGCCCATCCTTAGCTTCACCGCTGATATGTATTTCTTCATTGGCTTCCAGGATGCTGTGAATGCCTGCCAGAAAGACCGGGTGATCATCTACAATGATAACATTAATAGCCATTGTAATAGCAGTTTAAAAAGAGCTAGTTAGCATATGGTTATAATAAATTTACTAAGATTTTTTGAATTATTTCTATCAATTCAAAAAATTTAACAACCCATAAAAATACATGTACTGATAACTTATGAAATGGTCAAATGTTCAAAGTGGGGGGGCAATTTCTTTCATATTTATGATTTCACAGCCTGCCGGGGCTGACCGGAAAGAGGGAAACTCAGTGTAATAGCAGTACCTTTCCCTGGGGATGATTCAATGCTCATATAGCCCCCGTAATTGGCCACCCTCTCCTGTATGCTGAACAGACCGTATCCGGAGCCTTTCAGGCGCAACAATTCGGGATTGTAACGAAATCCCTTACCGTCATCCTTAACGGTTATATTCAGGTCTTTTGCCGTTTCACTGATGTTCACATCCACACGGTTTGCCCTGGCATGTTTCACCACATTCATCAGCAATTCCCGGATGCTCCTGAAGAGCAATACACGCATATTGTCGTCTAGGTTATAGACCCGGTCATCCCCTGTGATCCGAACTTTGATCCCGTGTTTCGTTTCGACCTCCTCGTCCATCCAGTCTGATGTGGCCGCATACAGGCCGATCTCATTCAGCTGGGGTGGACTGAGATCAAAGATGACCTCACGGGTCGCCTGGATAGCCTGCAGCAGTCCCTTGGAAATCTGTCCTGTTTTTGAGAGGATCTTAGTTTTACTCATGTCATCATGCAGGGCAGCAAGCTGTAACCTGGAGGATGCCAGCAGCTGGCCTACATGATCATGCAGGTTGGTGGCGATTAGCTTATTTTGCTTCTCTTCGGAAAGGGTTAATTGCTCTGCCAGGTCCTTTAGTCTCTGCTGGTAACTGAGGATTTGCTCCTCGGTATTTTTCCGTTGGGTAATGTCTCTGCCGATACAGTAAAACAATCCTTCTTCAGGCAAGGGGGTGGCTGTCCAGGAAATATACCTGACCGACCCGTCTTTATGGATGTAACGGTTCTCAAAATCAATTGTCCTGTGACCTGCGGAAAGTTTTTCAACTTCAGCGTAGGTTTTTTTATAGTCATCCGCATGGATGAAATCCAGAAAAGGTCTCGCCAAAAACTCATCTGACGAATATCCCAGTACTGCCTCCCAGGCCGGGTTCAACTGTATCAAATTCCCATCGAAATCTCCTATCCCAATCAGATCCGAGGACAACCTGAAAAGCCTGCCGCGTTCTTCTTCTGCTTTCTTTCTTTCTCTGATATCACGGACGATCACCAGAACTGCGGGTTTTCCCCTGTAGGTGGTTAATCCGGCGTTGAATTCGACCTCCAGGCGTGTCCCGTTCTTATGGAGGATGGCTGACTCGTAAATAGTGGGAACCGGTTCATTATTCATTCTCTTTCGATAGTATTCCCTGACTTTTTCGATCTGGTCATCGGGAATATATTCCTCAAAAGGATGCTTCATTAGTTCACCCACTGAATATCCCAAATATTCAGCCATGCCTGAATTAGCGAACATGATAAGGCCTTCCTGTATGAGGGCAATCCCGTCCTGGGCCTGTTCAATTAATGAGCGGTAGCTCTGCTCACTTTCATTCAGTTTTATATCCGCCAGCTTGCGCTCGGAAATGTTAGAAGCCACCTCGATTGCGCCAACAATGTCTCCGTCATCATTTCTCACAGGGTCTGCACTTACCTTCCAGCTACCCTGATTAATTGGCCAGTGTTTTTGGTTTTGAGGCGTTAATTCTGCTTCGCTGTGTTTTCCGGATTTCATCGCCAAGGAGACAGGACAGCCTGTGCAGGATCTATCGAGTCCCCATGCATGATAACACTTCTTTCCACTGATCTCTGATAATGATAATCCGGTTGCTTTCAGGTATGCTTTATTGACCCATTGGAGTCTATGGTCCGCATCGTGAAAAGAGATTATTTCACTCGTACTATTCAAGATTAAAGACTTTTGCTGTTCTGATGCTTTTAGCGCGTCCGCTACATTTTTTCGCTCGGTGATATCCTCGTATGTATTAACAACGAAGGCAATCTCTTGATTCGCATTCTTAATAGGGAACAAGTGGCATTGAATCCAGATCGCCTTTACCTCTATATGCTCTAGGCGGAGGTCTTTGGCCGTGCGCTTACCCACATATTCAATCGGGGGTAGAGTCACCGGTTCCCCAACAAAGGCCTTTTTAATCAAAGGTATAAGTCCACGATCCTCAAATTCTCTATCTGTAAAGATGTTGTATTTGGCCAAAATTTGCGCGATCTCGTGATCATTTAAGACCCAGAGCCGCTTCCAGGCATAATTCACCTGAACGATCTGACCTTGAGGCGTCAATAATTCAATAGCCAATGGGGACTGCTCCATAAGACCACGAAAGCGCTGCTCGCTCTGTAAAAGCTCCTGCTCCGCCAGCTTGCGTGACGTGATGTTGGTATGGGTCACGATCACTCCGCCCTCCCGTTCTTTGAAGGGGGAAACGGTCATCAAGAACCAGCGTTTCGCAGTCGGGGAATCACAGGGATACTCTATCTTAAAAAGACCTGAAGAACCGTTGACTACGGAGCGAATGCCTTCAAGAGCCTTCGCTGCGGTTTCGTCACTGCTATCCAGGGCTTCCCGGCAGATATCGAGATAATTCACGCCGGGTCCAACTCGCCCCGAATATTCTGCATCATTTTCCCGGGAAAACTGCATCCAGGCATCGTTAACCGCCAAAATGTTACCTTCTCGATCTAACACCGCTATATGATCCTGCAGTGATGCTAATATGGATTGGCTAAACGCTTCACTTTGCCTGAGCTTGATCTCGGCCAGCTTTCGCTCGGTGATATCCTCGCTCATAAATATCGCATGGGTCACATTGCCACTATGATCCATGAGCGGGAACCCACTGGTTTTCACCCAGCACCTTCTGGATACAGGATTTTTGACATCCAGGGTCTTCAGGGTATCTATGCCATTATATTCATACTCCGGGAAGGATACCATCTCCCCCCGGAAAACCTTCCTGATGTAGGATATCAGTCCCAGTTTTTTAGCCTGCTGATCCTCCAGCACATTGTATTTCTGATAAAGTCCCGCAAGGGATTCTTTGCTGAGGGCGAAGAGTGTTTCATAAGCAGCATTGCATTGTTGGAGCTTGCCATCCGGAGTATGGATCTGTATGCTCACTGGCGATTGCTCCATGAGCCTCCGGAATTTCTTTTCACTTTCCCGGAGGGCCTCTTCGGCCTGCTTCCATCTATCAATGTTCTCAATGACCGATACAAAATGCAATGGTCTGCCTGAAAGGTCCCTGACCAGGGAAACAGTCAGCCTCGCCCAGACTACCTGGCCCATTTTATGGAAATATCTTTTTTCCATGGTATAGCTATCCTGTTTACCCTCCAGCAAAAGGTTCACCTGGACCAGATCTGTCTCCAGGTCATCCGGATGGGTAATATCCTGAAAACTTAGGGTAAGCATCTCTTCATGGGAGTAACCCACAATTTCACAAAACTTCTTGTTGATCCGAATAAACCTGCCTTCAGGTGTGACATGGGCAATGCCCACCGCTGCCTGTTCAAAAGTGGCACGCATCGACAATACATTATGAAGGCGTTCATTTTCTGCCTGTCGTTTTTCCGTAATCTCCTTGTGGATAACACTCACCCATTTTGCCTTGCCCCACTTAAGTCCAGAGACAGACATACTGAACCATAGCATCTTCCCTTTGCGATAACGGGGATATTCAAGTTCAAAACCGGATTGTTTGCCTGCAATTACCCGCTGGATCCCTTCGTAGGCCATACTGGCTGCTTCCATGGAAAAACCCAAAACTGATTTGGATATGTCAAGGTAATCTTTACCGATCCACTCTATCCCGGGATCCATGTCATTTTCAGGCCCGAAATCATTCCACCGGTCATTGACTAGGACGATCTTTCCCCGGCTGTCCAATACAGCCACACGTCCGGGCACGGAATCCAACAAATCCTGATAAGTTACCCCGGGAAGAACTTCACTGCCATTGCCTTGATCAAAAGATGAATCCATTTACATGTATAACTTAAGATTTCATTCCTGACACCAGGCCAGGGCATCATTAAAACTTGAAAAGATTTTTAATTTCCAATTCAAGTCCGTCATTTCTTCCATATATTTCAAAATCATTTCCCGAATCTTTTGATCTTTTACAACGCCAGCAATTTTCAATTGCTGGTTATATGGATAAATATATCGATCCAGGACTGAGATAATTTTCATTTCCTGCGGATCCAGGCTGAGACTTTCCACGTTTTCAAGATTGCAGATCAAATATTTCATGTTATCCAATCTTTGATCACCATAGATCCGTTCAGTAGCCTCATTTATCAAGGCAAAATCAATATTCCCGAAGAATGCTACATGTGGATTGTCACCCATCCACTCGAATACATAATTCATACATCTTATTTAAATGAAAATTTACGACAATTTATTGGATGTGCTTAGCCAGCCATTTTATCACCAAGTCAAAAGTATCACTATGCAAGGCACGTGTCAAATTTTGAGGGTGGAAAAATAGTGGAAAAAAATAGTGGTATGTCGGGACTTCCAAAGACCAGGTGGGACCTGCGGAGCAGGGTAAAGAACAACCGGCAAGGAGATCCTGCTTTGCGTTCTGCATCGAATAAAAGGAGTAATTAAAGCATTAAAGGCGGGGCGGCAGCCCCCCCCCGAACACCTGCCGCCCCGCCCGCCCTGCGGAGCAGGGCGCAAAAAAGCTTCAACTTCAAGAGGATCGCGACCGAATCGGGCGATTCTCTTTGAATATCCGGCCAAAACCAACTCCAAATTAGAATGGGTACCCAATTCCTCCTTCGAAGTGAGTTCGAACTTCGTCTAGTAGTCCCCGACATAACAGGACATCTTCTTCTTTTTGGGAGGGTGTCCTTTTTCATTAACGCCCCACCGGCAGCACCTACCTCCCCTCCGATCCCCGCCGGCTGCGGTATTCAGAGATCATACTAAATGGAGGTGGCACCTTAAAATGCACCTCCTTGTCCAGCATAGTGCGGTTATGGTCGATTTTTCTCATCAATTTGAAATGGTGGCCGGTGAGTCAGGTAAGGATAAAAGCAAACTGAACACCAATATTCAGTTGATAAAACATTCGTGAATTTGCCTTTATGCTTACCGGCATGGAGTGGGCAAATGCTTAAGCATTCCCGTACCTGATTTTGGTGGATTTTTTGATCCTCATAGAAGGAGTCTTATGCTGAGTACGAATTGGTGGTTTTCAATATATAAGACCTATCTGTCAGTATAGATCAGTTGGCGCTTCTTTCTGTCAATATTGAAATACAATAGAGTAGCTCAAAAAATATGACAAAATCTTGGGAAGGGGATGTTGAATGCTTTTGCCCACTGAAGGGAAGCTATTAGATTTTGGCGCAGGTTTTTGCATTGAGGGGCTGGATTTGCTTTTTGCTTTTGCCTACCTTAGATATGAATCATAATTCCTATGCAAAAGCAAAGTGCAATTGAAGGGTGGGGCGAAAACCGTGACAAAATCTAATAATGTGTGATAGAGAGGGATGTGAGGTGGAGCACGTGACAGGATGTGCCAGATTTGAGCGAATCCGGGAATGGTGAGTATTGGATTAAAGAAATAAATAAAGCTTGCGGTATGACATACTTCGTGTATATCCGGAAATCGACAGATGATGAAGAGCGCCAGGTCATGTCCATGGAAGCACAACGGGCAGAGATAAATGATTTTGCCCGAAGGGAGGGCCTGGACATTGCCAGGATCTTCGAGGAAAGCAAAAGTGCTAAAAAGCCTGGACGGCCTGTATTCAATAAACTGATATCCGCCATTCATGAGAAAAAGGATCCTGTAGGGATTATTGCATGGCATCCCGATCGGCTTGCCAGGAACAGTGTGGATGGGGGGCAGATCATTTATCTTATCGATATGGGGAAGATCGCGTCACTGAAATTCCCCACCTTCTGGTTCGAGCCCACACCGCAAGGTTTATTTATGTTACAGGTAGCTTTCGGACAGTCCAAATACTACAGCGACAACCTGTCGGAAAACGTGCGCAGGGGGATTCGCCAAAAAATCAGGCGGGGAGAATGGGCTACCAGGGCACCGATTGGCTACGTAAACAATCCACGCACCAGGAACATTGATCCCGATCCGGTCAAATCACGGATCGTGAATCGGGGCTTTAAAGAATTCGCTGAGGGCAGACACTCCCTTGAATCGCTGAGGCACCGCCTGCATTTTTTAGGGCTGATGAGCAGCGTGGGAAAGCCTCTGGTAAAAGGGATTGTGCACAAAATGCTCACCAATCCTGTCTACATTGGTTTGATTCCCCATAAAGGTGAGCTGCACAGAGGGACATTTCAGCCCATTGTGCGAAAGAAAGTGTGGGATGGGGTTCAGAAGGAACTGAAACGCCGGTCTAAGCCAAGGAAGACTAAGGAAGGACATAACTTTCCCCTTACAGGTCTTTTCGAGTGTGGGGAGTGCGGGTGCATGATTACAGCCCAGTATGCCAAGGCCGGGAAGTACATTTACTACCGCTGTTCAAAGAAACGGGGCCGTTGTACCCAGCCCTATGTGAATAGCATTTCACTCGAGAAACAACTGAAGGCAAAGCTGGAGGCCATCGCGCTGCCCGACCAATGGGCTGAAATCATACAGGCTGAAATAGAGAGCATGATGCGAAAAGAGGAGAAGGAACAACACTCTTTTTCCCAAAATCTTACGCATCGGATCACTGATCTGGATTCAAAGATCGATAAACTGATCAATACATACCTGGAAGGACTTATCGGTAAAGAGACATTCCTCAGAAAGAAGAATGAATTTTTGGAACGAAAGGTGGAGTTTCAGGAAAAGCTGGATGATTTTGGGGAAAAGGGTTTGGTCTGGGTCGAACCGGTCAGGGAGTGGCTGGAGGCTGCTCATCAGGCCGGAAAGCTGGCTTCCTCTCAAGATCTATCCGAGATTAAATACTTTATCAGAAAAATCGGGTCGAACCGCTGCTTGCTGGACAGGGAGGTTCATATTAAAGTGCTGCCTCCATTTAGTATGATCTCTGAATACCGCAGCCGGCGGGGGATCGGAGGGGAGGTAGGTGCTGCCGGTGGGGCGTTAATGAAAAAGGACACCCCCCAAAAAGAAGAAGATGTCCTGTTATGTCGGGGTAGAGAGATTCGAACTCCCGACCCCCTGCTCCCAAAGCAGGTGCGCTAACCGGACTGCGCTATACCCCGATCGAATGGATCACAAAATGTGATTTTCGAGGTGCAAATGTAGATAATTTTTTGAAACATTCTTTTGTTTTGGAGTGTTATAATAAAAAAAGAACATGAAGAAGTTTTACCTGATATTTGCATTGGTGATTTTGGTGTCCGTGAGTGCACTGTCTCAATCAACCGAGGTGGAGGTTTCAGCTACCATCGACAATACCATTTTTAAAGATCTGGAACTGAGTAATGGTGCAGGTCAATACATTTTTACCGGCACCACCAGGGTTGGAGTAACGAAACGCGCGCTGGTTCAATTTGACCTTGAATCGAAACTACCCGAGGATGCAATTGTGGATAGCGCCAGTCTCATCATGCATCCAACAAAAGTCAAACCTGGCAGTACCTTAATTTCAGTATTTATGCTGGGTACTGAATGGGGAGAAGGGGCTTCGGCAGCAGAAGATGGTGATGGGAAAGGGGATGTCCCGGAAGAAAATGACGCCACCTGGACATTCTCCAAATTCCCTACCGACCGCTGGGTAAAAAAAGGAGGTGATTTTGCTTTTACAGTGAGCGATACCGCCACAGTTATATTGGGTTCAGATGCAGTTTTCAGCTCTCCGGGCATTACTGAGGATGTCAGATTCTGGCTACAGGAACCCACAAAGAACTTTGGTTGGATCTTCATCGGGGATGAAATCAATACCCAGACTTCAGTGAAGTTTGCAAGCAAGGACCATGCAGATAATAATCTGTGGCCCAAGCTTAAAATCTATTATCAGGCTGCCACCTCTTCTCCTCAAATAGCAGATACCGGACTAGAACTGAAAGTCTATCAGGGAGCAGGTTTGAATAGCATTGTTATTTCAAACCCTGGTGATCCAGGATTATGTTCCATAGAGGTTTTCTCCATTACAGGAACCAGGCTCTTTTCCAGTCGCATTCAGTTGTCCAGTGGAAACAATACCCTGGAAACGGGCATTCATGATCCGGGGATCTATGTGTACAGGATCATTCAGAATCAGAAAACCGCTTCAGGCAAGCTGCTAATCTCGAACCTCTAGGATTTTCAAATTCACATCTAAAAGTCACAAATAATCCATTACACTTTTATAATGAGAATACTCTCATTATATTTGCGGGGAATATTTGCTTATGCCCAGAAGAAAAAGAATGAGAAAGGTGGTTGCGCCACCGGGATTTAAGGGTTATAAACCTTATGGAAACAGGCTCAACAACAAAGAACAGGTAGACCTCTTATATGAAGAGTATGAGGCCATTAAACTTGCCGATTATGATCTCATGAACCACCAGGAGGCCTCAGAATTAATGGGCGTATCCAGGGCTACCTTCGCCAGGGTGTATGAAAGCGCACGAAGAAAAATTGCCAGTGCGCTGGTGGAAACCCGAGAGATCCGGTCCGTATATGGGAATGCCTGGCTGGATAAATCCTGGTATGTTTGCAACAGTTGCCACTCCAGGTTCACCATACCGGCCACTCTCCATCAGCAAACCTGCCCCATTTGTAGGTCCAATCAAACACATTTAATCTCTGATGCACAATGAAAACTATAATCTCTTCTACAGGAAACAAGACAGACGCTCAGTTCGATCTTAGATTTGGCCGGGCTGAGTGGTTCTGTCTGCTTGATGAGGAAACTGGGAAAACCAGGTTTCTTAAGAATGAGCATCAGGACGCAACGCATGGAGCGGGGACCAAGGCATCCGAAACAGTGATTGAAGAGGGCGCCACAAAGGTAATTTCCGGAGATTTTGGGCCCAAAGCCAAAGAGGTGCTTGACAAATTTAATATTCAGATGGTGATCATTCCCGATGACTCTCTGACCATAGCTGAAATCATTCAAAAAATTAAGTGACTTATACCAGGATTAAATCGAACCGGAAGAAAATGATGAAAGATTTGAAAATTGTACCCCAGATGAAGAAAAAGATTGCCATACCCATAAGTGACGGCGTGCTGGACACTCATTTTGGACATTGCAAACAATTTGCAGTGGTAGAAACTGAGGGTGAAACCATCGTAGGAACTTCCTATTTAGATGCACCTCCTCATCAACCCGGATTACTTCCCAAATGGTTGCCAGAAAGAGGAGTTACGGATGTAATTGCCGGCGGGATGGGACAGCGAGCTATCGAACTTTTCAATGTAAGAGGAGTAAATGTCTTTGTGGGAGCCCCAAAACTTTCTCCCGAAGAGCTTGTAAAAGGACACCTGGAAAAGAGTCTGTTATTCTCTGCCAATTATTGCGATCATTAGCCTGAAGTGACAGTCATTCCCTCTGTTTGCACGGCTGCCATTTCATGAAGAGTTTATTAATGACCCCTGTTCTTATTCAGAGGCATATCAATGCCATAGTTTTTTCTGCCATCCAGGACCTTCAGCATAACTGCAAATAGCAGTCCCGCCATTCCCAATCCTGCAAACATAAGTATGGTGGGGGTATAATTTAGTACCTCAGGGTCGCCGGGATTTGTTCTGTCCAGTATAATACCCGCTATGAGTGGGACACCCCATAGTCCCAGGTTTTGTATGGAATACATCAGTCCGTAAGCAGTCCCAATCTGCTTATCTTTTACAAGTTTTACCATGGAGGGCCACATGGCAGCGGGTACCAGTGAAAATGCTATACCCAGCATGATCATCAGAACATAGGGTTGAATGGAGGTAAGGGCAAAGAGGAGATGTACGATTAACAAAATCAGAGCTCCGAATATCATCATGGTGGCAGACCTCCCCTTTCTATCCACAAAAATGCCGAAAAGCGGCGTAAAAAACAGCGTTCCCAGAGGCAAAAGTGAGGTAATCCGTCCACTCATCAGGGTGGTCATGGAGAATTTATTCAGGAAGAAGTCTGGAGCAAAAGCCAGGAACGGGAAAGACCGCCGAATAGAAAGTAACACAGAGCAGGGCTATAAAAATATAGGCTGGATTGGTCAAAATGGAGAGGATATCACGGATGTTGAATTTCTCATTTTCAGACATTCCTTTGGTGGTTGCACCCTCCCGATCGACTTTCAGATCCAGCATCATATAGACAATAAATACCAGCAATCCAATAAGAACCAGCATAGCCGCAAACCAGATGGCGGTTGAAAGACCGGATCCATCCTCGTGGGCCAGGGCAGGTGAAATCTGGAGGGCAGCAAAGTTCCCAGCCTTCCAAAGGCCACTTTCAATCCAAACGAAAGGGCCAGGTCCTTTCCCTTAAACCACTTCACCAATATCTTGCTCATGACCACAATGCTGGTTTCAGCACCGAGGCCATAGAAAAACCGTCCCAGCAACATCATCTTCAATTCAGGAGAATAATTGGGAAGAAAGGATTGCATCACACCATATCCAGGCCCTCCGCCGGAATAGAAGGAAGAGGCACCATAAGCCGTGAGAATGGCACCAAAAGCCATAAAAAAGACAAACATAAACCCGGTCCGCCTGATTCCCAGTCGATCCAAAATCATTCCACCAATGACAGCCATTAGCAGAAAAGTATTGGGTATGGCATAGAAGGAGACAAACAGCCCATATTGGGTATTGCTAAAACCGAACTGGTTGACAAGATGATCCTTCAGGGTAGAAAAAGCATCATAAAAATAGTAGTTGGCCGAGAGAACAAATCCCACCAGGAAAAGGACTCCCCAGCGTGCCAGGGCTGAGTCCTGCAGTGTTTTCCGCACTTTCTCCATAAAACAGGTAATTCAGTTGAAGATCAAAAGTACGATTTTACTGGCAGATCGATTCTGTGGGTCCCCTCCCCTGTTTGTAACATTTTCTTAACATGGTCTTAATGGTTATGTAATGTTTTAGCGATTCTTTTGTCTTGAATTAAAACCAACAATTATGAGATTTAAGAATTTTTCTGACTGCACTTATTTTAACACTGTTTGCAGGTCATATTCTTGCCCAGGAGGAGTCCTCCGATTTCAAACCCGGCGGGAAAGCTTTTATCCGGATCTATACGAATTATCACAGCACCTGGACCAATGGGGAAGCCAATAAGGTTTTTGAAATACAACGGGCCTATTTCGGGTATAATTACCAATTAAGCCCCTATATATCGGGGAGACTAACTCTCGACGTGGGGGATCCCGATTTTGGAGAGCTTGAAATGACCGCTTACCTGAAACATGCCTATGTGCAGTACCGGAAGGACCGGGTTAGAGCCATGATTGGAATGATCGGGCTTATGCAGTTCAAAATGCAGGAAGATCTATGGGGCGGCCGATACCTCTATAAATCATTTATGGATGAGTATCGATTCGGGCCCAGTGCGGATCTGGGAGCATATTTGTCCTATGAGATTCATGAGAAGGTAAGTGTGGATCTGACCGTAGCCAACGGAGAAGGATATAAGAAACTGGAATCAGATACAGCATTGAAATACAGCATTGGAACGACTATAAATCCTTACAAAGGGCTTGACTTCCGGGCGTCCTATGACCATATGGGGCAAGATTCAGCCCAGCAGACTCTGGCCTTTTACCTGGGATATACAAAGGACAAACTGGCCATAGGGGCAGAATACAACCATCAGTTAAACTATAAAAGAATCAATGGGCACGATCGTTCCGGTATTTCACTATATGGGTCCTATGTAATGAAAAAGATTCGGATGTTTGGCCGTTATGACATGTTAGCCTCTCCCACGCTAAGCTCCGATACCGATCCCTGGAACTATGACAGAGATGGTCAGCTGGTCATCGCTGGGTGTGGAATTCAGGCCCGTGAGAGGCTTAATAGTAACCCCCAATTACCAGGCCTGGATCCCGGCAAATGCCAGGTGGAACAGCACATTCAGCTTATTTAAGTATTGAAGTACGATTTTAACACAACTCAAAAAAAAATATAAAATGAAAATCAATAATTGGAATTTTAACAGTCGCCATCTTGCTTACATCCTGTGGCAGTGGCAGTAACAATGGAAACAGCGAAGGCAGATCTGAAAATGTAAGTCTTACAGCAGCAGGGGCCACCTTCCCCCTGCCCTTTTACAACCTGGCCATCAAAAACTATTCAAAGGAGGCAGGCACCCAGCTTACTTATGGAGGAGTTGGATCGGGAGGCGGAATCAGAAACCTGAGAGACCAGGTGGTTGATTTTGGTGCTACCGATGCATATTCTGAATGCAGACCAGGAGGCTGATATGCCTGCAGGAATTGTACACATACCCACCTGTATTGGTGCAGTGGTCATTGCATACACCCTTCCCGGAATCGAGGAGCTGAAATTATCAAATCAGAATCTAACCGACATCTTTATGGGTAAAATCACGAATTGGAATGATCCAGGATCAAGGAATCCAATCCTGGTGCGACCCTGCCCGACCTGGCAGTAACGGTGGTACACCGTTCCGATGGAAGTGGCACCACCTATATTTTCAGCGATTTTATGAGTAAAATTAGTGCTGACTGGGAGAAGGAAGTTGGCAAAGGCAAGTCATTGAAATGGCCCGTTGGATTGGGTGCAAAGGGCAATCCTGGTGTGGCAGGTACCATCAAGCAAACCAATGGTGCGGTTGGATATATCGGATCAGAATTCGCATTTGCCCAGAAAATACCTGTAGCGCAGGTTGAAAATAGCGCCGGAAAATATGTGATGCCCAGCCTTGCCTCCATCAGCGCTGCTGCAAAAGGAGAAATACCCGGCGACACCAAGGTGATGCTCACCTGCTCCTCCGATCCGGATGCTTACCCTATCAGTGGATTCACCTGGTTGATTCTATACAAAGAACAGGCTTACAACAAAAGATCAAAGGCCCAGGCAGAAGAAACTGTAAAGTTTTTCTCCTGGATCATTGAAAAAGAGGCACAGGCACTGGCTCAGCAGGTGAACTATGCACCGCTGCCGGAAAAGACCGTGGCACAGGCCAGGGAACTGCTGGGTTCTGTCGTATATGACGGACAGCCTCTGTTAAAATAGCCATCCTGTTTATATACTCCAGCATTCATGATAGCAAGCCTGCAGAAGATTAATAGTGAACGAATTGTAAAAGTAGTTCTGTTTGAGCTTCTGTATTGGTTATACTTATTACAGCCGGAATGGTATACTCCTTAATGAGTGGCTCCATTCCGGTTTTTAAAGAGTTTGGAGCAAGGTTTATCGTCTCCTCTGAGTGGAACCCTACTGAGGGACGTGAAGCCTATGGGGCCCTGCCATTTATAACGGGCACCGTGCTTACCTCCCTGATTGCCATCATCCTTTGCTTCCCCCTGGCCTTCTCCACTTCTCTTTTTATCGGGGAATATTACCGGGGGACACAAATGGCCTCCATTACTGGTACCATGGTGGACATGCTGGCTGGAATTCCTTCCATCGTATACGGACTGTGGGGATTCTATGTATTGAGACCACTGATTGTAGAGTTGGGCTGGAGCGCCCAGGGATTCAGCATCTTTACTGCCGGAGTGGTACTGGCCATTATGATCATTCCCTATGCGACATCCATCACCACGGAGATCATCAAGATGGTCTCCAACGACCTGAAGGAGGCTGCCTATTCGCTTGGGGCCACACGCCGGGAAGTTATATTCAGTGTGATTGTCCCCAATGCACGTTCAGGAATCTTTACCAGCTATGTACTTGCTTTCGGAAGGGCCCTGGGGGAAACCATGGCTGTTACCATGCTCATCGGGAACTCAAATGTCATCCCCAAAGGAATCTTCGAGAGTGGAAATACCATGGCCAGTGTGATAGCCAATCAGTTTGGGGAGGCAGACGGACTTAAGTTGAGTGCACTGGTGGCCATCGGACTCTTGCTATTTGTAATTACCGGAATCATCAATGGCATTGGCAAGTTGATTATTAAAAAATACAATGTGTAATGGAAAAAGCAGGCACCTCCGGTAGTCGCATTGTAAAGGACAAGCTTTTTGCCGGCGGGGTTTTTCTGATGTCAATGGTCACCATCTCCCCTATTGTCCTGATCATCTATAAGCTGATTTCTAAAGGCTACAGGCAGATCAATTTCGACTTTTTCTCAAAAAAGGCACCCGACACCTATGAAGCCATGGTGGCAGTCAATGCAGGTGAGATAATTCCTGGTGGTATTCTGAACGGGATCACCGGAACCCTGTTTATGGTTCTGATTGCTTCAGCTCATAGCCATACCCATTGGATTACTAATTGGTATATTTCCTGTATGATCAGAAAACGAAAAGATACGCTGGTATTGTCAGAGATGTGGTGGATATTCTCCAGGGAGTACCCTCCATTGTCCTGGGACTGATTGCCTATTTCTGGGTGGTGAAAAATATTACCAACGGCTTTTCGGCCCTGGCAGGAAGTACAGCGCTTGCCATCATGATGCTTCCTCTGATTATCCGATCCACTGAGGAGACCCTGAAAATGATTCCTGATACCATCAAGGAGGCAGGTTTTGCACTGGGTGTTCCTTATCACAAAATCATTACTGAGGGTACTGATCCCATCCGGGTTTAGCGGACTGGCCACTGGCATTCTGCTGGCCATTTCAAGAATTATCGGGGAGACCGCACCTCTGATGCTCACCGCACTTGGGAGCATGGAGGTGAATTTTAATATGACAAAGCCCACCAGTGCTGTTCCCTGCTGATCTGGGAATTTTACAACGATCCGAATATGGTTGATCTGATCTGGTCATCCTCCCTGTTTCTGATGATGGTTGTGCTCTTGCTCAACCTGGTATCGAAACAGCTTATTGCCAAAAGAAGTTAAACAATGAGTGAATTGATCAAACATATAAATGATCCCGTGCTGGAGATCAAGAACTTATCGGTTTCCTACAACAAAGATAAATCGGCCGTTACGGAGGTAAGCGCCGGGATCAAAAGAAACAAAGTAACTGCCATCATGGGACCCTCAGGATGTGGCAAAAGCACCTTACTGAGAGCGATCAACCGGATGCATGATCTCTATCCCAATATTGATATCAAGGGTGACATTCTTCTGAATGGGGAGGAGACCACAGACATGTCCACCATCATGCTAAGACGAAAGATTGGCATGGTATTTCAGCGCCCCAATCCTTTCCCGACCATGAGCATTCATGACAATGTAATTGCCGGATACAAACTCAATGGGATCAGGCTGAAAAAGAGTGACAAGAGTGATATTGTTGAGAAATCACTTCAGGATGTGGCATTATGGGATGAGGTGAAAGACTCTCTCACAAAGAAGGGAACGTTCTTGTCAGGAGGACAGCAGCAAAGGCTCTGTATTGCACGTGCTCTGGCATTTCGTCCCGATGTGATTCTTCTCGATGAGCCCACTTCGGCCCTCGATCCGGTGGCCACAAAAAAGGTGGAGGAGCTTCTGATACAACTAAAAGAACACTATACCATCCTCCTGGTGACCCACAACATGTCGCAGGCCGCCCGAATTTCAGATTATTCAATGTTCATGTATCTTGGTGAGTTGATAGAGTATGGAAAAACCAAGGATATGTTCATCAATCCGGTGGATAAGCGCACAGAAGAGTATCTTACAGGAAAGTTTAGTTAATTGATAAGCTAAGATTATGACTACAAACAAAGACCTGGCCATTCAGAAAATCGAAAGGGAGTTTGAAAAACTTTCAAACCTGATCCTTGAACAGCTCAGATTGCTTCAGGATCTGTTGAACAGGGACGTGGAGGTTGACAGAAAGAACTCCTGAAAACACTGATGTCCAACGAGGAGAATATTGATAAATATGAGGTTCATCTGGATGAAAAAATCGTTAAGGTCGTGGTCCTCTATCACCCGCTCGCCTCAGACCTGAGACGCTTATTTGCCATTTATCACATGACCATCAATCTGGAGAGGGTGGGTGACCTGGTGGTAAAGATCACAAATACCTACCTGGAAATAGAAGACAGTTCGCTTCAGGCTGAATCAGCCTCCACGCTTCAGAACATGCTGAAGATCACCTCCAAAATGGTGAACAGGGCCTTGTTGTCCTTTATCAACAACGATACAGAATTCGCCAACTGGACAATCAACAAGGATATGGAGTTTGATGAGTTGAACAGGAAACTGCTGAAAAAGAACATCAAATCGGCCGGACTGCCTAAAAAGAGCCAGCAGATCCTTAACAACCTGGTGGATGTAAGATCAATCATTTCGTCCCTGGAGCGCATAGGCGACCATGCCACCAACATTGCCGAATCATCCATTTACTCCATGACAGGAACCATTGTCAGGCACCAGAATCCAAAAACAGAGAATTAGTGTTATCTTATAAATGCAAAACATGACCCTAATATCATGGAGATAAACACCCACAAAATATTGATCGTAGATGACGAGGAGGATCTCTGCGAGATCTTGCAATTTAATCTTGAAGGTGAGGGCTTTGACACCGAGGTGGCACACTCTGCTGAGGAGGCATTAACCAAGGATCTGCGATCATTTGACCTGATCCTGCTGGATGTGATGATGGGCGAAATGTCGGGATTTAAGCTTGCTAAAAAGCTTCGTTCGGAAAAGGGCTTGTCCACCCCCATTATTTTTATAACGGCCAAAACCGCCGAGGATGATCTGCTTACCGGATTTAATCTGGGTGGCGACGATTACATCAGCAAACCCTTTTCGGTCAAGGAGGTCATTGTGAGGGTAAAAGCGGTGCTTAAAAGAGCTCCGGATCAGGAGATCCGAAGTGACGCATCTATAAAGGTGGATGAATTGAAACTTAGTTTCAAAAAACGGAAACTCTATATCGGAAAGAAGGAAGTTGAACTGACCAAAAAGGAGTTTGAGATCCTGGCCCTTCTTCTCAGGAATGAGGGGGTTATATTCTCCAGGGAAGAGATTCTGCGACGGGTTTGGGATGATCACATCATCGTATCGGACCGGACTACCGATGTACACATCACCAGGCTAAGGAAGAAATTGGGTTCTTATGGAAAATATTTAAGGAACAAGCCGGGATATGGATATGCATTTGAACAACCTGCTAAATAATTATTGAATCAGCTATGAACCTAAAATTGAATTTCAGACAGCGACTCTTTCTCTCTTTCTCTGTCATCTTTATCATATTCACCATACTGGTGCTGGCTTTTCAGTTTCAAAGGGAGAAGGGATTCAGGAAAAGTCAGATGGAAAGTCAGCTTGACCAAATGACAGTGCTGACCCACAATTACATTCAGAGCAATGAGATTTTAGAAAAAGTAGAGTTCCGAACGATCGATTCGCTGATGGCGATCTTTCCTGTTCAGAATATCCGGGTAACAGTTATCGATCCCGAAGGAGTAGTGCTTTACGACAGCGAGGTGGCCGATTACCAAAGTATGGAGAACCACCTGCAACGACCAGAGGTACGGGGCTCTGTGGCCTCTGATTTTGGGGCCAATATCAGGGAGTCGTCTACCACAGGAAGCAGCTATTACTATTATGCCAGGTTCTATTCAGACTACTTTATACGCACAGCTGCCCTCTACGATATTCGGGTCAGGGATTTTCTTCATGTGGAGAAGCTATTTATCATCTATCTCCTGTCACTTTTCCTGTTTATCTCCCTCCTGCTGATGATCATGACCCGGCGTTTTTCGGCCACCATCACCAGGTTGAAGGACTTTGCCATCAGACTTGGCAGCGGGAAGACATACGACCAAAGCATTGCCTTTCCGGATGATGAGCTGGGAGATATTGGAACCCAGATCACAACGATATATGAAGAGCTCCTGAATGCAAAGGAGGAGATCCATGTGGAGAAGGAAAAGCTGTTCAGCCACCTAAACGCCCTGAACGAAGGTGTAGCATTCTTTACCCCTGAAAAAAAGAGGGTGTTGACCAACAACCAGTTTATTCAGAACCTGAATCTGATTTCGGATACTTCTACCATATCCGCAGAGAAGATTTTTGAAATTGCCTCGCTGGAACCCATTGTGCGCTTTATCGACCAGCAACTTGAAGAGGGGGCAGGGAATACATCCAGCGACCATCCCATTGCTGAGGTAAACCTTCAAAGGGAGAATCGCTATTTTAATGTGAAGTGTGTGTTCTTCCAGGACAACAGTTTTGAGATTGTGATCGCAGATACTACAAAGCTGGAGAAGCGTAGACTGATCAAGCAGCAGATGACCTCCAATATCTCGCACGAACTGAAAACACCTGTGGCCACTGTACTGGGTTACCTGGAGACCCTTGAACAGAACAGCCTGGACGCAGAAAAACAGAAATACTTCATTGAAAAGGCATTTGCACAGGCGAAACGGCTCTCAGAACTGATTGAAGACATCTCCACCCTGAATAAAATTGAGGAAGCACACGAACAGTATGCCTTCGAGCAGGTGGATCTAAGGCGAATTGCCCGCGAAGTGGTAGAGAATATGCAGCAGAAGCTGGATAAAAACCAGGTGGGCCTGGACATAGATCTTCCCGAAAAACTGATGGTAAATGGCAACCAGTCCCTCCTCTTCTCTGTATTCTACAACTTGTTCGACAATGTCATCAAGTATGGAGGTACAGATATTGAAATCAACCTGACCAAATATTTAGAGGACGACAAGTTTTATTATTTCTCCTTCTCAAATACAGGCAGTGTGATTGATGAAAAGCACCTCTCACGCATCTTTGAGCGGTTCTACCGCATCGATGACGGTCGGTCGCGAAAAACAGGAGGAACAGGCCTGGGTCTGGCCATAGTCAAGAATGCCATTCAGCTTCATGGAGGAAGCATCTCTGCACGTCAGGATAAGGAGAAGGGATTGGAGTTTCTTTTCTCGCTGAAAAAATAGAGTCAATCGCTCAGAATTACCATTCAGGAAATCCCACCTTTCTAGCCATTGCAACGAAGTTTTCGTTTTCGTGTAATTGAGAAAACTGTGGTTCAGTAACAAGCCATGGGATCTCCATTTCATGGTCATCAATAGCTACTGTGAGCCAATGCAGGGCCACATCCGTCTCCTCCAGGGCCGCGTGAATCACCGCGATAAAAAAGACGGTTGCGCCTTCCAGGGAAGGCAAGCTTCATTTTTTATATTCCCTCCTCATAATTTACATAAGAGCTGCATACTTTATAAATTCTGAACCATCCATGATACATGCTGCATCAGTGTTCTCCCGACCTTTATATCAACAAAAAAACACACCATGAAAACAATACTATTGCTATCGCTCGTATCCTTGCTGAATATCAGTTGTGATACATATTTAGGAAAATCCCATCCCTACGATCCTCCGGTGTTTTCTAATGACGGATTGGATGTGGGCACACTCGAGGAAGTGGGTATTGACTCACAACTCATCCTGCAGGCCAATGGGCGCATTCACGCGAACAAGCACAACGAAGTACATTCCATGCTTATCTACAAGGATAATTTGCTGGTTTTTGAAGGGTACTACGACGGGCATATATACCGGTGGGATGCGAAGAATTACCATGGGGATCATGTTTTATGGAATAAGGATATGCCTCACAACGTCATGTCTGTATCCAAGAGTTTCACTTCAGCCTGTATTGGAATTGCCATTGACCTGGGATATATTGAAAGTGTCGATCAATCCATTTTTGATTATCTGCCCGATCATCAGGACATGAAAACCGACAATAGAGAATACATCACCATCGAACACCTGGTAACCATGACCTGCGGTCTGGCCTGGAATGAGTGGGCGGCAGCCCACGGTTCATCCGCCAATGATATTGACATGCTCTATTTCGATTGCGATGATCCGGTAAGATGTGTGCTCGATAGACCCTGGTGGGCAGTACCCGGAGACTTTTTTACCTATAATGGCGGGGGCACAGTGATCCTGGGGGAGATCATTAGAAATGCTTCGGGCATGAACCTGGATGAGTTTTCCATGAAGTACCTCTTTGAACCCCTGGGTATTGAATCCACTGAATGGACCCGATATCCCAATGGAATGATCGATGCTGCCGGTTCCCTGAAACTTATCCCCCGGGACATGATGAAGTTGGGGATCACCTATCTGAACGAAGGATTATGGAATGGTGAGGAGATCCTTTCCTCCCACTGGGTTGAAAAGAGCTCTAAGATCTTTCTCGAACAATTGGGGGATTAATATCCCCGGTGAAGATTCTGGGGAAAATGGCTACGGCTATACCTGGTGGACCAGTGAATTCGAAGAATCGGGTGTACCCATCCCCATGTATCGTGCCGGGGGCTGGGGGGGACAGTCCATTATGGTCTTCCCAACTCTCCATATGGTGGTGGTTTTTACCGGAGGTAATTATGCCGAGAAATCTACCCTGTATAAGCTGATCGAAAAATACATTTTACCTGCAGTTATCTAACATGTTACCCTTGATAGGACAAATTAACAGGCTGAACGCATCCAATTCCACAGAAAAAAAGTAAATTCTGAGATTATTACATAATCAAAACCATGACCCATGAAAAATCCTCGTAGAAACTTCCTGAAAAAAGGATCAGCTTTAGCCATGCTCTCCCTGACTGGTTTGGGAGCTACAAGAAGCAATCTGCTTGATATGGGGAATACCCCGGCAGATCAAAGGCAAGACAAATCGCTATCTCCACAGGATAAGCCACAAATGAAAATTGCCCTGCAAGCCTCCACTGAACCTTCCGAAGATCAAATTAAAATCATACAGCAGATGGGGCTGGATGAGGTGGTGTTGTGGACCGATGCTTCAAAAGCAAGTTCCGAATACTATGAAAGCCGACGTAAAATCTATGCAGATGCAGGAATCAATGTATTTGGCTTCGGTAATCGTAGTGTTCATAACCAGGACAAGATCGTACTTAACCTTCCAGATAGGGATGCGAAAGTCGAGGAATACAAAACACATATTAGAAATCTGGGCAAGGCAGGGATCGGGTATACCACCTATGCGCATATGGCCAATGGCATATGGAGCACAGAACGTGAGGAAATTCGCGGTGGTGCTTCGGCTCGTGCATTTAACCTGGATGAAGCCACCACTGGAACGTGGGCAGGTCAGGAATATTCAATGCCTTTGAGCCACGAACGTGAGTACACAAATGATGAAATATGGGAGAATTTTGCATACTTTATCAAGGAGGTTGCCCCGGTGGCAGAAGAAGCAAATGTACGAATCGGGATTCATCCCGATGATCCCCCGGTTTCTTCACTGGCAGGAGTGCCCCGGTGCATATTCAGCAACTTCGATGGATATAAACAGGCACTGGAAATTGCCGACAGTCCGAATATTGGCATTTGCCTGTGTGTGGGCTGCTGGCTGGAAGGAGGGCCATTGATGGGTAAGGATGTATTGAAACCATACAATACTTTGGGGAAAGAAAGAAGCTCTTTAAGGTCCATTTCCGAAATGTAAACCAGCCCCTGCCCTATTTTGTGGAGACTTTTCTCGACAATGGTTATGCCAATATGTACGAAATAATGAAGGCTCTGGCCGATGTTGATTTTGATGGTGTGATCATTGCCGACCACATACCCAGAATGGAAAATGGTTGTCAAACAGCATTTACCATCGGCTATATGACGCAAATGCTCGAGCGGGTATATGCTTAAATAATGGTTCTGAAGTCTTTAACGCCCTAAACGGATGTGAAACTCCAGCATCACATAGCGGCCTATGGTGTTCCATTCCCGCTGCATCAGGTAGTTGGTCTGAGAGATCCGCTCAAAACCCACCTGCTTGTTCAGGAGGTCGTATGCGCGCAGGGTAAGGGAGGCTCTTTCACCCCGAAGGAAATAGTAGCTGATGCCTGCAGTGAGCAGCGGGATAATCATGGCCTCATCAAAGCTCTTTGAATTGTAATTGACCACACTGGCCAGGGTCTCGAAACTCCATCTATCGCTGGGAGTAAAGCGGATATCTGTGTACAGTGTGGTATTATAGTAGACCGTATTCATGGAGGAGATGGAGAACCTGGCATCGGTAATGCTTAACTTTCCTCCCAGGGCTGCATCCCATTTCTCCTTCTTTCGATTTTCAAATCTGAGGCCCAGGGAATGAATGAAATTGGACTGGGTATTGTCCTCTCCATTAATAATGCTCAAGCCCTTGTTCCAGCTTTCATGCGAGGTCAGGCTCAATTTCATACCCAGTGCCCGGATGGGAGTGGAAAAGGAGATGTAAGAATAGACGGAACGATGGTCCGGGGTATTGATGGGGCTTAAGAGGGTGATCAGTTCTTCGTTGGTGGTTTGTGACCAGCCAATCTTATCTTTTACATAGCCTGCTCCGAGTCTGGCGAAAAGTGAGGTAAAGGAAAACTGGTCGAAATACCACCAGGAAGCAGAAAGATTATGGCTGTATTCGGGTATAAGTTCCAGGTTTCCCTGGTAGATGGATAGCAGGTTGAGGGTGTTGGCCACCGGATAGAGCTGATTGACCGAAGGCATGTTGACGTCTGTACTGTAACGTACATTGACTCTCCGGCCGGTGCGGTATTTGTATTCGTAATTAAATCCAGGCTGAAAATAAAAATAGGTCGGTTTTTCCAGGCTGACTTCGTCCTGCAACTTATCTAACTGCTTCCAGCTTCCTTTCAGGATAAACTCAATCTGGGATTTATTCGAGTTACGTTTCAGGGAGAGTTTAGGCCCTACTGATAATTCCTGGGTGGAGAAGGAGGGCAAAATGGTATCCATTGACTCCCCACTTGCGTGTTCTATCTCCTGCTGCCAGTCCAGCTGCTCCGTTTTTGTTCCCAGTTCTACCTCTGCTTCGAGATACCAGAATTGCTTTATTCTTTGGACCACACCCGGGATTACGACCAATCCTGCCCGGTCGGTATACTCATCCCTGTACTGTATAAAGAGATCCATGCTGTCTGGATTGTACAGAGAGATGGTATCAATCCAATTCAGCTGGGAGTTATCCTGATGGTAAAAGCCACTCACCTGGGTTCTGAACTGTGTTTTTCCCTCATTGAATTTGTACACATAACTTCCCTTTGCATCTGTATCTATTACTGAAGATTCTGAGCTGGTGGTATTGTTTAGCGTGTTGATCAAAGCATCTTCAATTCCAGTATTGGTGAGCCCTTCACTGGACAACTTATTTGAAGAAATGCTCAGGTCTCCATCCAGAATAAGGTTATGCTGTTCATTGAATTTGTGCCGAACTCCCAGGTTTAGCTTGTGGGGTGTGGTTCTCTCCTCTTCATTTACCATGGATTGTTGGTAATAGGTTCCCTCTGGTAAATAGTTCTCTGTAGTCCGTTCTTCTTTCAGTTCTTTTTTGTTAGTGCTGGCCAGGTAGCTGAGGAAATAACGGTTGCTTCCTTCGGCATTGTAACTCAAATTAAGTCCGCCAGCCATGGACTGGTTCTCACCTTCCACACTGGTCCCCCATTGTTTTCCATGATTTCCTGTATATCCAAATTCGTTGATGTTGTTGGCCATGCCCAGCAGGGCGCTTTGAAGTTTCTCAGAGAAGCGGTAAATTTTCCCGTCCGCACTGTATCGGGTATCCGTTCCTAATCCTGCCTCCACGTTTCCGAAATAGCCTTTTTTGTGGTCCTCATTCAGCATCAGATTGATGGTCCGTTCCCTGATCCCGTCATCCACCCCGGTGAACTCAGATTCATCTGATTTTTTGTCATATACCTGGACCTTCATAATGGCATCGGCAGGCAGGTTCTTGGTAGCCACCTTGGGATCTTTACCAAAAAACTCCTTGCCATCGACTCTTACATTAACCACATCCTCGCCAAGGGCCTTCAGGTTTCCTGCTTCATCCACCTCGATGCCAGGCATCTTTTTTAACAGGTCCTCCACCACAGCATGGCTCTTGGTATTGTATGCGTTTGGATTGAACTCTACGGTATCACTTTTAAAGGTGATGGGAACGTATTCCTCAATAATGGTCACTTCTTCCAGGGAATTGGGGGCCAGTATTTGTGTCCCCAGGTCCTCCCCACCAGAAACAGGAATGGAAATGTTCTTAAATAGGGTTTCCATGCCCACAAAGGAGTATTGCAGCAGGTAGTCACCCTCTTTGATATTTCTGATCCGGAAAGCCCCTTCGCTGTCGGTGACACCGAAATAGTTCAGGATGGAGTCTGAGGGATTCAACAGTGCCACCGTGGCATAACCCAGGGCTTCCCCCTTTTGGTCGCTCACTGTTCCGGTCAGTGCATGCTGGGCAAATAGCGGGCCAGCCAGTGCCACTGAGAGGAGAATCAGTACAAGTCTCTTATTCAGGAGGGTAATATTTATGTTATTTGTAATAATATTCAGATTTGGATTGGCCATTTTTCTTAAACTCTGCTACCTTCTCTTCCACGATCCTGTCAAATTCTTCGGGAGAAGTCTTTTTTCCCGCATCAGGTTTTACAAGCAGCTCTGCCGGAGGAGGTGTCAGATCGACGGAGGTAGCCAGCAGGATGGTTTCACCAAAGCGCTCCACTGCCAGCACAATGCCTGGTAATCCATAATACTCAGCAGGTCCTGCAGACACCGGAATTTCCGGAGCAAACCAGGCGGTCACCGTATCGCCCTCCAGGTTCATGGTGGCTTTCATGCAGACATATTCCCCGATTTTTTTCCGGCTGGGATCCAGCTTCCAGCCTATATTTTCCAATTCTGATTCCACCAGGAACTCCCGGGTCATAAACTCCTGAAGGACGGTCTTTCTCTCTTCCTTGAAATCAATATAAAGTGATTTTAGGGAGGGCTTCGGGGGCTTCCCGTAGTTGGCAAAAAACATCGCCTTTTGTTGTGGTATGGAGACTTCTTCCTTTTCCAGCGCAGCTTCATCGTAAAGGGATGCATCGCTCGTAAAGAAGAGTGTCTTTTCAAATTTTCCTTTAGTGGGTAGGCCCTTGGCATAGGCATCCCACTCTGGGTTACCTGTGGGATTGAGGGTATAGGTAGTGGTCCTTGTGTACAAAACAGTCCCGCCCAGGGGTACCTGAGTTGCTGCAAGCAATGTTCCTGCCAGAAGCAGTAGGGTTAGTAGGGTATGCCTCATGTATTCAGTGTAATTCAGTCTATCTATGTGGATTCACTCCCTGTGGATTCTCTTTCCGCTCTTTCTCTTTTTCCTCCTGGATGGCTTCAAACTCCTCTTGAGTCACGTTGCTGCCCTTGTCAGGCTTCATCATGGACTCTTCAGCAGGAGGACTGAGCTTCACCGAGGTGGCCACATAGGCGGTTTCTCCATTGCGTTCCACGGCCAGGATCAGACCAGGCAATCCGCCAAAAATGGAAGGCCCCAATGATACCGGGATTTCCGGAGAGAACCAGGCCACGATCTCCTGATTGTCCAGGGTCAAAGTAGCACTCATGCAGGTATACTCCAGCACTTTTTTCTTATCGCTGCCAAGCTTCCATGCCACTGTCTCAATCTCCGATTGTACCAGGAAGATTCGGGTCATGTATTCCAGTTGTTCCAGCCTCTGGTTCTTGTCAAAATCATGGTAGACCTTATGCACGACCGGCCGGGCTGGTTTGAGTGAGTTTTCGTACATAAGGGCCCGTTGGAGCCCGGGAGGGGTAGCTTCCTTTTCCGACTCATCCTCCTCAAAAAGTGCTTTCTTGCTGTTGAAGTTTAGCACCTGAACAGCCAGCCCTTCCTTGGGTAGTGTTGAAAGCCAATCTTGTGACTCCTGGCTGTCTCCATGTGCTTCCTCAATGTTCTCAAAAGAGTAGTGCAAGACCTGCTGGTAGGTGATGGTTCCTGCCAGGGGTTCCTGGCCAGTTAGCAATCCTGTTGTAATTGTCACGCAGGCCAGAAATGTTACTAGGAAAGTAGCTGATTTATTCATCTTCTAAAGTTTTGTTGCGCAAATATACTTGTTTACTTGCTGTAAATATGAAACTTCTCAAACTCCTTGGGTACCCTGCTTTGAAAGGGGTCAACTCCCCTGCCTCATTTACCAGTGCGCCTGAGCCTTCTATAATGTAGTTCACTGGCACTTTAACCTCAAGGCTTATTCATTTATTTGCCACTACATTCTAGTTGCAAATAAATTAGCCATTTCGTATCTTTACCTGTAGCAGAATCATAGTATGATCAGAGCTGAGAAACCTGGGATATCACGAAGAACAAGGATCCGGATCAAGAGCTGTTTTTAGCAATAAAAGAATCAAGCACTCAATTAAACTACATACGCCTCATCAGGGCAATATTTTGAAAAGATATCAGATTGATTTGATAATAAAGAGTTAAAAGCAAACAGATTGTCATGAAGGATGTGATGAAGTATAAAGGATTTATCGGCTCAGTGCATTATGCAAATGAGGACAGGGTCTTTTATGGCAAGCTTGAAGGGATCAACGATCTGATAACCTTTGAGGGTTCAACTGTTGATGAACTTGAGGAGGGTTTTAAATATATGGTGGAGGAGCATATCGAAGACTGCAGTAAGAAAAATATTCCGGTTGAGAAATCCTATAAAGGAAATCTTAACATCCGCTTATCACCTGATCTGCACAAGAAGGCAGCATACAATGCAACCCTGAAGGGCATCTCTCTGAATCAATACATCAATGATGCCATCAAAAAAGAAATTGAAAGCAACAGCGCCCTGGATTGACATGCATCTTTACCGTTTCCACAGCGGGCCTGTGGTCATGGGGCCAGAGATGCAATCCTCACTTCCTGATTTATTTGAATCGATCCGACCCGTCAGCCCGGTAGGTGAAGACAAGGTGCGCCAGATTTGGATTCGGGCAAAACGTGGTACCATAGAGGATTATGGTGAGTTCGAAGAATTCAGGGAAGAGGGAATTGTTGAAACACGGAATGAATTTGAAGAACATTGGCACTTTGAATATCCGGATCCTGTAAAATGGTATCATATTGCAACCTCACAATATGAGGATCAGCATTTTGTATATTTCGACCACAAACTGGCCCTGCAATACACCCCCAATCCGGAACAAGGGCATTACCAGCATGCAGATAGCAAACTGGTCACATTCCTCTCCTGGCTATGTGAAGAGATCTCGAAAGAAATCACCCTGATCAGAAAGGATCCTGTGGCATACTACAGGTTCCTGGAGATAAACCTGCCCTACGAGAAACGTACCGGAAAAATATTAAGATCAACGTTTTGGGAGATCGTAGGGGATGATACTGTCAGGCTGGATAAGGAATTACCTCCGGATGTGGTCAGCGATCTCGAGAAGGTACTTGAACAGGGCATAGATTATGATAGAACACCTGGGATCCCGGATATAACAGCTTCCGGATTCCTCCGCTTATGCGAAATCTGTTACCAGGCGAACGACTATTTCCGAAATGAGCCTGTCTCTCTCTCACCCATGGACCAGTACAGAAGAATGGCCGATATTCGTCATGGGGGATTGACGGAGATCGATCAGGATTCCACGGAGGCCTTCCGGAATTGGTACCATAGCGGCCAAAAAGCGGGAGCACATCCCTGGGAAATATGCCGCGGCGGGAATTCCACACACATTTCCCTTATGTTGTCTGCCAGGGAAAAAGACTGGATCTTATCACTGGCTGGATCCAGTGTTGTCAGGGTAGCAGAGACCGCCAGAATGGCTGCCGCTCTTTACAGGAATGGGATCCCGTTCTACCTTCGGGACGGGAAAGAGATCCTGGACATGGTCCGGGGCAAAGATTATATAGGCATCGTACCCGACCATGTATTCCCCCGGTATTGTCATGGCCTGTTCCCTGCGAAAGACCGCATTATCGACTTCATGAACCTGCCTTTCGAATTCCGTGATCAGGTTATTCATCATGGCAGCTGGTATCCTCCCGATGAGGTTCAGGTGGAATAAACTTACAGAGCCTGCCGTAGTTCCTGATCAATTCTGTCCTTTAAAAAGATCTTTATCAACGATTGATAAGGCACATCTTTCTTGTGTGCGAGCACTTTCAGTTCATCAATAATATATTCGGGCAGACGTAGTGAGATGGTTTTCGTTGTAGGTTTCAGATTACTAAAAGCGACTTTTTCCGAGACATCCCAGTCAACATACTCAGAGGAATCATTTTTGCTCCAGAAAGCACGCTCCTCCTCTTCATTTTTAAAAATAGGTATTTTACTTGCTTTTTTCATTATATATCCTCCTCTCTTTTTTACTCATGTCTCTTGCTGAAATGATACGTATCAGTTTTTCTCTAATAGTAAAGACAATGAACAACTGGCGCTTGTTGTCGGTCTTGCCTAGAAGAAACCACCTATGTTCTCAGATTGTGAATGAAATATATCATCACCTACTATGATGGGAGCATTAAAGAATACCTGCTCACATTCATTTCTGCTCACCTGATGAAGAATCCAATTCTTTTCTGAGTTTCCTTCATCCCAATCAAAACCAATACAATCTGCAAAAATATCTTTCATAATTGTATATTGCAAAGATATACAATCAATGTATGAATAGCAAACCAGTTTTATTGGCTCGCGACAGACATATCGAGAATTTGCTATCCACCGAGATAGAGGAAGACGGCAAGGTGGAAATCATTATCTGCAAAGGAATCTTCGACAAAGGACAGGTTGATGATCTATAGTAAATTAAACTAATTGCATAAATGATAGTCACAACACCAATCACAATAATCGAAATAATGAATAAACCCAAAAAACCCAGTATGAAAAGTCTTGTCATTCTTATCCTTCTTATGACAGGGGTGAACCTGCCACTCACTTTGCAGGCACAGACTCATAAAGTCCCGGTACCGGTCGAATTGTTTTTTGGAGATCAACAACTAAGCTTTGAAATGGTGGTGAATAAGCAATTTGCTCCCGAGAGCCGGCTGGGATTTTTCTCGGTGGCAACCTTTAGTGCTAAATATAATGATTTGACAAATGTGGAAATCACCATACCGGCTCATCTTTACTACACCTTCTGGAAAGGGCTCTCTGTGACTGGCGGGGGCTCCGTCAATTCCGTAGTAGGGTTTTCTCCCTATACCGGGTTTCAGCACATCTTTGCCTCCAGGCAAATCCTTGCTGTAACGGTAGCTTCGCTCTACCTCAATACCGAAAATGATTTTGAGATCTTTGGACTGTATGAGTATAAGCCCCCCATAAACGAAAAATGGTCATTCTACTCCCGATTGCAATTTATCTATAATACCAGCCTGAAGGAGGGAAATCACAATCGCAGCTATCTGTATTTGCGGGCAGGGGTAAAAAGAGAATCCATCATGTTTGGGCTGGGTGCAAACCTCGATCAGTACGGGCCTTTTAAAACCTTTGAAGACAATTACGGTTTATTTGTCAGATATAACCTTGATTAGAAAACATAAATTGAACGAATATTTGAGTTCAAATATTACGTATATTTGTACCAAATTGGTACATATATTGTGATATGATGATTATCAGCAGCAGGGAATTCAGGGACCAGCAAAAAAAGTATTTTGACCTGGTGGATCAAAATGAACAGGTTATTGTTCAGCGTGGCAAAGATAAAGCCTATGTAATTGTACCGCTTAATGATGTAGATCGCTTATCGGTCAATAATCAATTGATCCAAACAGTACAGGAAGCAGAAGCAGAATACTCAAAGAACAAGACCATCCAGATCAGAGATCCTGGCAATATATGGGAAAATATACTTTAGAGATTTCCTCCAAAGCCAGGAAGGAACTACAGATGCATTACAATTCGGGTAACAAAGTAGTAATAAGAAAAATTGAACAAATCTTCCTGGAATTGTCCAATACTCCTTATGAAGGAACTGGGAATCCGGAAGCACTCAAGTATGAACTTTCAGGCTATTGGTCCCGACGAATCAATATAAAGGATCGTATCATTTATAAGGTTTACGAAAAGAGAGTCATTGTTCTCATAGTCTCTGCCATAGGTCACTATGGTGCAAAATGAGCCGCTTATTCAAACTCCTTTGGCACCCCGCAAATCATCTTGAAAGGCAGGTCTCCCTTGTTTTGGTAATCGTGACTTAAAATTCATTTGACCAGCATCTTAAAAGTGCTTAATTTAGTATAAATCAATCATATCAAAAAATGAAGTGTCGTTCCAAATTGTTCAGTTACCTGGCACTGGGATTGGTTTTTACCGCATCATTATGTGCACAGGATTCCCACCTGATAAAGCAAAGTGTCATCCCCTCAACGGATGAACACGGCACCATAAAGTTCGGCGTCATGGTCCCTCCATCCTACGAAAGCGACTCCCGGTCTTATCCGATGATCTGCTATATGCATGGAATGAACCGTGATTATGCAGGTCCACGAGCGCAATGGATTGCCTCCTTCTTCGATAAGCAATTTAAGGAAGCGCAGCTGTCGGAATTCATCATGGTTTTCATTGATGGAGGGGAGGGATATTGGATGGACCACTATGATGGTGCCCCCCTTCTCGAAACAGAGATAGTGAATTATCTGATACCCGAATTGGATAAAAATTATCGCACAAATCCCTTGAAGAGATTGACCATGGGATATTCACTTGGAGGAAACGGGGCCATGTACTTTTATACGAAACATCCTGAATTATTTGCTGGTGCCATCTCCCTGGACGGAGCAATTATGCGCTATGAAGATTACCTCAGTCGAACGGGCGGAAGGCCTGATATTATCAGCGATTCTGATTATTTTTATGAATACGGCAGCCCTTACGAATGGGTGAAAAGAAACCACAAAGCACTTATTGAGAAACCAGATACTTCCATTTTGCTGACTGCGGGCTTCGTAATTGATGCCAATAAGGAATTCCTATCTGTTCTGGAAGATTCTCAGATCCCTGCCAAATTTATTGAATTTGGCAATGACCACGAATTTGGCTACGTTTTTTCTGAGAGCCAGGAAGAACTATTAAAATTTATTACCCAAAAGTTGGACGGTAACGATGAATAAATGCCTGAAAAGTCGCTTATCTCTAAGGCATAATCACTCAAACTCCTTCGATCACATAGTTCATGAGAAGCTTGAATCTGCCTGGGAATCATCATAAGCTATATATCTGAATGGATCAGGAATAATTCGGTCAGGACAGCAGTCATTACATCAAAAAAAGCTATATTTATCCAGTCTAAAAACCTTGGATGTATAGAATTAATAAGGATCTGGTGAAGTAAATAATCCCTGGCGATCTGCTCTGGATTATCCCTTGTTGCACTCAAGCATGTTCATGCCTGGGTATATCTCATATTAAAAAAATGTAGTTCTAACAGTCAGATGTCTGACCAAAGAATAAAAGCATTCTCTTGGCAAGGCATCAGCATAAAATGTAATCATCATGAGTAAGGATATTAAATCAATTCACGAATTTGACTTAAATCTTATATGCGAGTATTACGCGAGTGTAAAACGCCAGGGGCCCGGGAGCCCGGAGGTTACCATTAAAGCTTTAAGCTTTGTGGATAATCTTACTGACGAATCCCGTATAGCCGATATTGGCTGCGGAACAGGTGGACAGACCATGGTACTGGCTCAGAATGCGCCAGGGACTATTACCGGTATTGACCTGTTTCCCACTTTTATAGACCTGTTCAACTCCAATGCAGCTGAACTGAATCTTCACGATAGAACCTTAGGTGTTGTCGGTTCGATGGACCAACTTTCCTTTCTGGATGAAGAATTGGACCTGATCTGGTCGGAAGGAGCGATTTATAATATTGGTTTTGAACGAGGTCTGAAAGAGTGGCGGAAATATCTGAAAACAGGAGGCTATATTGCCGTCTCAGAGGCATCCTGGTTTACTGAAGAACGGCCTGCAGAGATCGATGAATTCTGGCAGGATGCCTATCCTGGGATAGACACCATTCCTATTAAGGTCGCCCAGATGCAAAAAGCTGGATATATTCCTGTAGCCAGCTTCATCCTGCCTGAATACTGCTGGACAGAACATTTTTATGTTCCGCAGATTCCGGCTCAGGAAGCCTTCCTGAAGAAACATGCAGGTAATACAACCGCCAAAGAGTTCATTGCAAATCAGCGGCACGAAACTCAATTATACCACAAGTATAAAGGGTATTACGGCTATGTATTCTATATCGGAAAGAAGGTTTAGATAGCAAAGAAGAGAAAGATTGTTCTGTTATAGGGGCAGTCTTTCTTTCTTGTATCCACTGACCAACTTTCCATGAGCCCGTAATCAGCTTGAGCTCCCAGCCCAGCTTACAATCCAGGAATATCCCTGGGTACTATTGGGGTATACTAGGACCTGCATGTCATTGACACATGGCTGCTAATTTTGTAACTTGTACAACTGCCATGTGGAATTCTTCCTGGTTGCCTGCCTGGGCTATTCCCTATTTCGCTTTCCCCCCTGGCCATCCTCCTTTTTGAACACCTTCAGTAATACAAGTCCGCCATGAAAAAGAAGAAATATTTCATAAACAGTGTATTTGTAAAAGCATTCCCTGTCATGCTCTGTGTGTTTGTAATATCCTCTACACTTACAGAGTTACATGCACAATTCAAGGAAGAATCGGCCCGAATGGCCTACGAGTTGCGCATGCAGGGGGATATCCTCTACGCAGCTGCAATGCTGGAAAAACTTATGCAGCAGGGTAAACATGAAAATGGCCTGGTGCCATATGAAATGGCCAGGTTGAGGGAACACCAGAGCAATGGAGGTGCCGAATGGATTAAACCTGAAACGATCATTGGGCTGTCGAAGTGGGCTGTTGAGATGGATCCGAACAACCTGGTCTTCGTGGTCCATGATGCAAATTGCCGCTTTAACAAGGCCTACATGTCGATGATGATGGAAAGTAATACTGCTGCAGAGGATGTGGGCGATTGTGTGGAAAAACTTGAAAAGGTGCTGGCCATGGACCCCGATTTCCACGAGATACGTGTGAAACTTGTAGAAATTTATGCCCATTTGCCCGAAGACATGGGAGGAAACCCGGGGAAAGCCGGGAAGTATGCGACTTACCTGGAAAACCAGGATCCTTGGTTCGGAATGCTGGCCCGAGATGCCATGCTTCCCGACAGCTTGAGCCGGGTGGATTTTTGGAAGGAACAAATGAAGGCTCATAAGAAGGATATACGGATTTCCGTGAAGCTGGGTATGGCCTACCTGCTTGAAGATAATATCGCCGAAGCCACACCCCTGCTTGAAGCTGCCGTCAATCAGGATCCCGGGTACAACTACCTCCTGGCACAACTGGGGCGCTACCACATGTACCAGGTCATGTGGCACCGTGATAAGGCTGATGAGGAGTTGCCACAAGCCGAAGAAGCCTACCAGAACTACATGGCTTCCTCACCGGCTCCGCCCTCCTACATGCAGGCCTGGGTGAAGGGGCACCTGTCCAACATCAAGCGCTTCAGCGGGGATCAGGAAGGTGCAGAAACGATGAAAAGAGAAGCACTTGCCTTGGATCCTTCCTATTCAAAGGCAAGCGGAATGCCGGGTAAATACCTGTATGTTCCTCCCGGTGATCTCTACCGGAGTGGTGATTATATCAGTTTCATGAGGCCTTTCTAGCTCAGTACCATATCAGAGTTTGGCGGAACAATCCGGGCATGGACTGGATTTTATCGATGTCACCAGTCTTCAGGGCCGTCTCCTCCCCTTTCTCGTTCACCAGTGCACCTGAGCCTTCAATAACATAATTCATGTGCAATTTAACCTTCAGTGCAATATTTACTTGTAAATCAGGAATAAATAACAAAATGTATTTGTCGTCTTTGCTTTTATAGCGATGAGCGAACAATGAGCTTTGAGGGGTTCTCAATTTTGCTATGGATACTTTCTTTGATCATTTTTGCCGCCATCTTCCCCATATGAAAAAAGTCTGTTGAAATAGTTGTAATTCCATCCATAAGTACTGACTTCAATGGAGTGTCATCGTAAGAAATAACACCCAGATCTTGTCCCAGCATGTATTGATTGTTCTTTGCAAATTGAACCAGGCTGATCAGATCCTTGTCGGAGATCGCAAGATATGCCTCGTTCTTCTTTATATCTCTTAATGAAAGTCCATCGTCAATAGCATATTTCATGCCCGTCTGTTTGCAAAAATCAAGAAAACCTTCAATGATTCCCTGAGGCACAAACTGAAAATCAGTAAGCGCAATCAAATGCAGTTTCTTGTATTTCAAAATCAAATCCTCTCCTTCGAAGAGTGCAGACCTGGTATCAGAATAAAACTGCTGATATATACCAGCAACATCATGCAATGCAGGAACATCCTTATCAATCAGGAGCAGGTCCGAAGCAGGAATTGCTCTGAGAATCTCTGATACATCCTCATTGAAGTGCGGCAGAACAGCATAGTGATGATAATCTCCAATGTTGTTCTTGAGAAAACGCGCAAACTGCTTCTTATTGTAATAATGAAAAAATATGTCAACAGAATAATTTTCTCCAAGCTCATCAACAAATGATCTGTACAGTACTTCCTTATAGCCATTCATGGCATCAAAAAGTAAAAAAATCCGCCTTGTTCTCAAGCTCGTCTCGTTGCTCACATAAAATCCTTTTCCATGCTTCGATACAATCACCCCGCTTTTCCTGAGGTAGTCGTATGCATTGACAATGGTGACCCTGGAAATGTCAAGTATTCCGCACAACTTATTTACTGATGGTAATCTGTCATTCTTGGATAATTTACCAGCTTCAATCAGATTAGTGATATGATTTGCAAGCTGAAGGTACAGCGGCGTACTTGAGCTGTGTTGTATGTCTTCTTTTTTGATCATTCCTTGAATACGTTGTAAACATAGACAAAAATAAGAAAAAATTTTGCCCGTATATTACAATGATTATATTTGTATAATAACTATTAATAACAGATGCTTTGATTATTGTAACAAACTACTCGGTGGCCATACTACTAACTATCCTGGCAATGATCTGCTGGGGATCCTGGGCGAACACCCAGAAGATGGCTGAAAAAAACTGGCGTTTTGAACTCTATTACTGGGATAAAATCAGTGGTATTCTTATTATGTCTCTTCTTGCTGCTTTCACAATCGGAAGCCTGGGAAGCGGCGGCCGGACATTCATAACTGATTTACATCAGGCCGATGCCTCAAGTATTTTGTATGCCATGGCTGGTGGCGCATTGTGGAATGCCGGAAACCTTTTGCTAGTAGCTGCCATTGCCACTGCAGGAATGTCAGTTGCCTTTCCTATCGGTGGCGGAATTGCCTGGATTGTAGGTATTCTCGTCAACTACATGGTAGTGATTATGGCAGGAAAAGTCCCCAGTCAGAGCCCGCTGCTATTGTGGACGGGTGTTCTTGTGATCATTGTTGCCATTTTTCTAAGTAGTCGATCCTACAAGAAACTGGCAGATAAGCAGAAAAAGCCATCCAGACGGGGCATCATGCTCTCTGTTTTTGGAGGTCTGTTTATTGCCTTCTACTATGGATTCGTTGTTAAATCACTAGACAGGAGCTTTGTGGATGGAGGAACGGGAACCTTAACTCCTTCAACAGCAATAGTGTTTATGGCGCTTGGAGTGATTGTTTGCACTGTCCTGTTTTTCGCATTTTTCATGAAACCATTGAAAGTAGGTGTTCCCGGCACCTTTCGGGAATTCTTTAGTGGCTCTTTAAAAACCCACATGGCTGGTATTCTGGGCGGATTAATTTGGTGTTTGGGCATGGTAGCCAGTTTCATGGCTGTTGGGGCTGCAAACCCTGCAATTGCCTATGCTTTAAGTAATGCTGCTCCGGTGATAGCCATTATTTGGGGAGTCTTTATCTGGAAAGAATTTAAAGGCGCACCTAAAGGAACTAATGCACTGCTTGCAATAATGTTTATTCTTTATATTATCGGACTGGTCATGATTACCTATTCAAATGTATAGTATAGTTTTTCAGTGGAGGGGTCATGGGAAAAATGCTTTTGACTATTACAACTACCATTCCTAAGAGTATGGATCAAATGAAACGATTTATTTGGGTGATTTCTTTCTTCTTATGTATTCTTCCGTCTATTGGTCAGGAAGTTACATGGAGCGGGAAGGCTGTAGACTTCAATCACGGACAGCTCTGTGTTTCGGAAAATAATCGGTTTTTAAGACACCAAGATGGAACTCCGTTTTTTTATCTGGGAGATACCGCATGGGAGCTATTCCATAGGCTCAATCGTGAGGATGCTGAAAAGTATCTCGAAAACAGAAGGGAAAAAGGATTTACAGTTATTCAGGCGGTTGCTCTCGCTGAGCTTAATGGTTTAAAAGATCCAAATCCCTACGGAGAGGTTCCCTTCTTAGACATGGACCTGTCTAAGCCAAACGAAAAATACTGGGAGCATGTTGACTGGATCATTGAGAGGGCTGCGGAAAAAGGTCTTTTTATTGGGTTGTTACCAACATGGGGCGACAAAGTGGATTTAAAATGGGGTGTTGGACCGGTTGTCTTTAATCCTGAAAATGCCTATTCCTATGGCAAATGGATTGGAGAACGTTATAAAGACCAGTTTAATATCATCTGGATAAATGGCGGTGACCGAAGTGGTGGCGATGGGAATGAAGCGGTCTGGAATGCGCTTGCTGAAGGAATTAGCAGCGTTGATAAAGATCATTTGATGACTTTTCACCCATGGGGAGGAAGAAGCTCATCGCAATATTTCCATGATGCTGAATGGCTCGATTTCAACATGATGCAAACAGGACATGGTGAAAGGTCGTATGCCATTTATAAGCGACTTATGCTTAAAGATTATGCAAAGAAACCTGTTAAACCCACCTTTGATGGAGAACCACGCTATGAAGACCATCCTGTAAACTGGAATCCAGAGGTACTGGGCTGGTTCGATGATGCAGATGTTCGTCAGGCGCTCTACTGGGACTTATTCTCGGGAGGTTTTGGCCATACCTATGGCTGTCATCCCATCTGGCAAATGAAGACCCCGGAAGAAGCCCCCATTGGCAAGGTTCGAAATAATTGGTATGATGTAATGGATTTACCCGGAGCATGGGATGTAATTCATGCCAGAAAATTAATAGAATCACGTCCATTCTTTGATCGCCGGCCTGCACAGGAATTGATTCTCAATGATTACCAGACTGACAACGATTTCATAGTTGCCTGTCGTGGTGATGATTATGCATTTATCTATATTCCAACCGGTTGGGAGGCCAGGGTTGATCTTTCTGCTTTAAAATGGAAGAAGGCTAAAACCTGGTGGTTCAATTGCAGAACAGGTGAAGTAGTTGAATATGAAATAGTGAATGCGAAAGGAGAAAAGGCGTATAATATTCCAGGTAAGGGTGGCCGTGGTATGGACTGGGTCCTGGTCCTTGATAATGCATTATCCGGATTTCAAAGTCCGGGAGGGGAAAGTAAATAAAATGAGATGAGAATAGGAATTAGCAGTTACGCATACACATGGTCAATTGGAATAAGTGGTTTTAATTATCAGCCTGTGATAAACGCGGCTGCATTAATCCATAAAGCCTCTGAGCTTAACCTACCGCTCCTGCAAATTGCTGATAATATCCCGTTGCATACTTTCAGTGATGAGCATCTGCTTTCATTAAAGGAGCTTGCTGCAGGGTTACATGTTGAACTTGAAATTGGCGCAAAGGGACTTTCTGAACCACGCTTAAATAAATACCTCAATATTGCAGAGTTCTTTAATTCAAAAATATTGCGTTTTGTGGTTGATGACCGATCTGAAGGCTATGAACCAAGCCTTAAAAACATTACAGATCTTATCAGGAATGTCATACCAGAACTAAAACAGCGTGGGATTCGTTTAGCCATTGAGAATCACGACCGCTTTCGGGCAAATGAATTTGTATGGCTGATGGAACAAGTTGCAGATGAACAGGTTGGCATTTGTCTAGATTGTGCCAATTCCATTGGTGCTGGTGAAAGCATTTTTGAAACGGTTGACCTACTGGCTCCTCACGCTATAAATCTTCATCTGAAAGATATCCAGATTAGCAGGAAGAGACACATGATGGGATTTGATATAGATGGTGTTCCATTTGGACAGGGAATTGTTCCCCTTGAAAAGATTATATCGCTTATGCCTGACAGCTGCGAGACGGCAAATCTTGAGCTATGGATGCCTCCTTCGAAAACATGGCCGGAAACATTTAAAAAGGAAGACCAATGGGTGAAAGAGAGTCTTCATTATTTGAAATCACTTGTGATCCAAAATGGGCAATAGTAAGACAATTATTCTTAATGGTTTTGATGGTAGTTTTTCACACAACGGCTGGAATCTTCGTCAAAATCATGTTCCGGGAGATGCTCCAGGGGTTAAACGCCTGACACTGGAATCAATCAACTGGAACATTGAATTGCTACCATCTAAAGGTTTTTCAGTTGGACAGGCTATTTACAAAGGTCAGAGAATATTCTGGGATGCTCCCACTGGTTTGATCGATCCCAATGATTGGGATCCACTATCAGAGGATGTTTGCATCAATGGAGCTCCGGCCAAAGGTTTCTCTTTTTTAAAAACCTTTGCCAGCGGAATTGAACTTTATGGTTTAAAAAACTGGGGAATGCCTCGGGAAGAGATTGATGGTCGCCTGTTACCCTTACATGGTGAAAGCTCCAATATTCCCATTGACACTGTTGAAGTCGAAACAGGTGCTGATAAAATATCTCTTTCTGTAAGCATTGTTTACAAGAGCATGCTGGGTGACATCTCCACGCCATGGTATCTGCGTGGTGAACCTTTGTTTCGGATTGACCGAAGAGTGGGAATTAGTGAAAGTAGTGGGGAAATAGTTCTGGTGGACAGGATCGTCAATATCTCTGAAAAGGATTTATCTCCTGACTGGGGGTATCACATTACACTCAGACCAGAAGAGCATTCGAAACTTCTAATACCTTCAAAAAGGATTGAATGCCGCGGGAGCGATAAGCTTCCTGAGGATATTGATACTTGGACATCTGCCGAGAAGGAAATAGTCCGAAACGAAACAGGAATCATTCACAAAGAACTAAAGACATGGGAAACGAGCATGGGCAAACTATGCCGGGTATTGCAAAAGCATGAAAGTACAAACGGTGTGCTGATCTCATTTACCCCCTCCCCGTATACCCAGAGCTGGTTTTGTAATGGAGGAGCCAATTCGAAGGAATTCACCTATCGTGATGGAAAACCCCTTTTCGAAAAATCCTGGAACGGACAGGGAATTGAGATTGGTTCAAGTGCACTTGACCATGATGAAAACACCGATGGTTCTGTGTCATATGAACCATCGATTTTGCCCGGGGCCCAGCAGCAAATCGTCATTTCCGTAAAACCTGTTGAGGAGGCTGAGCTTTCAGAAATTGAGCAGGAAATTAGAAACTACAATCAAAGTAAATTGTTATGAAAACAAAAGTAAGTTTAGTTGGCGCCGGTGGAAAAATGGGATTGCGCCTGACACATAACCTGAAAGATGCCGGGGACTATCAGATGAGCTACCTGGAAGTAAGTGAGCCTGGTATTCAGAAACTCAGGCAAATGGGTGTGGCAGTAGATCAATCAGAAGAGTCTGTTTCTGCTGCAGATGTCGTAATCCTTGCTGTACCGGACACGCTGCTGGGAAAAGTATCAAGTCAAATCGTGCCGAAAATAAAAAGTGGTGCGATGGTGTACACGCTTGATCCGGCATGTGCACTCGCAGGGAAATTGTTCCACCGCGATGATCTGACATATTTTATTGCTCATCCATCGCATCCAAGCGTTTTTAACTGGGAACCAAGCGAAGAAGCCCAGAAAGATTATTTTGGTGGAACACTGGCAAAGCAAGCTGTAGTGTGTGCTTTGTTTAAAGGAGATCCCGCGAAGTATGAGATGGGAGAAAAACTTGCAAAAAAAATGTATGCTCCAGTCTTTAAGGCGTTTAAAATTACTGCAGAACAAATGGGAATTCTTGAACCGGCATTGGTGGAAACACTATGCTCTACCTTACAGGTGATCGTCAGGGAAGCACTGGATGTGGCGGTTGAAAAAGGAGTTCCTGAAGAAGCTGCCAAAGAATTTCTGCTGGGACATATGAATATCCAACTGGCAGTGCTCTATAACCAGATTCCCGGTGCCGTATTTTCCGATGCAGCAAACAAAGCCATCGTACGAGGAAAACCTCTGTTGATCAATAAGGATTGGAAGCAGGTTTTCGAACCCGAAAATGTCATGGAACAGATCAGGGATATCACAGAATAAAATAAGCAAAAGATGAAAACGTTAAAGTTCGCAATTTTTGGTACTGGTTTCTGGTCGCAGTTCCAGTTGGGTGCCTGGCAGGAGCTGGAAGGGGTAGAATGTGTTGCCCTGTATAATCGCACGTTGTCAAAAGCCGAGGATCTGGGAAGAAGATTTAATGTTGCACATGCATATGATGATGCAGATGCCCTGATGCAGGCACATCAACTTGATTTCATTGATATTATCACCGATGTGGATACCCATGAGAAATTTGTGGAACTTGGAGCCAGGCATGGTGTTGATGTCATCTGTCAGAAGCCCATGGCACCCAATTGGGAATCGGCTAAAAACATGGTGAATGTATGTAAGAAAGCCGGGGTGAGCTATTACATGCATGAAAATTATCGCTGGCAACCTCAAATCAGGAGGATAAAAGAAATACTGGATTCAGGTGTTATTGGAAATCCTTTCAGGGCCAGAACATGGTGGAATACTGCTTTCCCAGTCTTCGAAACCCAGCCCTTTCTGGCTGAATTAAAGCAATTTGCCCTGACCGACCAGGGATCACACCAGTTCGATGTAGTTCGTTATTTATTTGGAGATGCAATCTCAGTGTATACCCAAAAGCAGACTGTGAATCCAACAATCAAAGGTGAAGATGTTGCTACGAGCCTGATTCGAATGAAAAACGGCATGGTTGTATCACAGGAAATTTCGTTCAGTTCGCCACTCGAGGTCGAGGTTTTTCCACAAACACTCATGATAGTTGAAGGGGATAAGGGTAGTGTTCGCCTCGATGCCGATTTTATGATCAGCCTTACCACCAGGGAAGGAACCCAAAAAGAAAAGGTGCCCATGAAAAAGTTTAGATGGCAAACAGATCGCCTGATTCCGGAGCCCCCAAGTATCGTGGATATCAATAAGAATATCCTGGATGATATGTATGGAAAATCCAAAGCGGAAAACACGGGCGATGACAACCTGGAGACCATGCGCATGGTATGGGCATCTTATGAATCAGCAAACGTAAATAAGGTTGTTTTTCTTGATGAGTTTATTTAATTGAATATGGCACAGGGATACCAGAAAATCGATATGGGTAAAATCTCCCTTATCTACCATCAGGGTTTTTTTCGAAAGTTTACTCTGAATAGTTGCGAGTTTTTACGTGGAATATACCCTGCCGTTCGTGATCAGGATTGGGGAACAGTTCCCTGCGTGCAGACAGAAAATCTAAAACCTGCTTCATCTGTTGGGCCGTTGATTAAAGAGAAGCTGACGTATGCCCAGGGTTCAATTAAGCTTATTGCTAAGATAACAGTAGACCAGATCGCTGAAAATGAATGGGAATTCAATTTCGAAGGAAAGGCAGAGACCGATTTTTATAGAAACCGAATTGGATGGAATGTGCTGTTACCGATTGATACCCTTGCCGGACAGGACTTTAAAGCTATAAACACTGAAAAAAAGTTGAAGCAAGGGATTTTCCCCCTAGAGATTTCTCCAATTCAACCGATAAAAAATCTGAAAGAAATTAAGTATACTGATACGAACTTGACCACTGTTTCCATCGCGTTCGAAGGAGATGTTTTTGAGATGGAAGACCAACGCAACTGGACAGATGCTTCCTATAAACTATATTCCACACCCCTCGACCTGCCTTTCCCGGTAAAGGTATTTGCCGGAGATACTATCACGCAGAGTATCCGACTTAGCATAAAAAATCAGGAAAATGCAGCTTACCGGAAACCAGGTGTACACAACAAAAAAGGTGTTGTGCCGACACTCGGCTTGGGTGCAGTTACTACTCCCCGGAGATATCTGCCCAAAGAAATTGAAGCTCTGAAATCCCTGAATATTCATTTTTTAAGTATACATCTGAGAAATAATTCTGAACAGGAAATTGCCAGGCTAAAAGAGCACTTTCGGTGCTGTACGCAGCTCGGTAAAAAAACTGCCATCTCCTTTACGCTCTTAAAAAAAGAACCTGTCTCACCTCTTTTGTTGAATATGATCGAAGAGAACAATAAGTGGGTGGAAAGCTTTGAAATATTCGACGAGTCTACATTTTTATGCAGCGGTAATCATGTCGAAAAGGCTATGAATCAGCTAAAAGAGAGAATACCTGATGCGAAATTAGGTGGGGGTACCTTTGCTTATTATGCAGAGTTGAACCGGGCAGAGAAACTATATAATTCGGTCGATTACATGGCTTTTTCTGTTTCGCCACAGGTTCATGCCTTTGATGATCTGTCAATCATTGAGAATCTGGAAGGTATTTCCTATGTGCTTCAGGATGCAAAAATTAAATTTGGGAAGAGTATTCAACTGAATGCGTTAACCCTGGAACAGCGGATGAATTTTGTTGCCACCAACGATGATGACAAAACTGCAAAGCAGGAACAGTTCTGTGATAAACGCCAGAATACAGTATTTGCTGCCCTCTGGTTATTAGGGGCACTGAAAAGATGTGCCCTGGAAAAATGCGCAGCCGTTTCCATGTTTGAAACAATTGGCAAAAGGGGAGTATTAGAACCAGGTGCTACGCATAATAAGGAGGAAAACCTGGTGCTTTTCCCGGTTTACTGCATGATACGTGAAGTATTGAAGCATGCTCATGCAGTGCTTGCTGACATGGAAATGCCTGATGAAATGTGTGAAGGAATGCATATTCTGGATAAGCATGGGGACAATACCTGGATCTGGAACTATGGAGATAAACCCGTTCAGTGGGATGGCATGAAGTACGGGCAGGTTGAGATCTTAAATTTCAAAACCGGAAAATGGAAGTCTTCTGCGTACAATGGTATCATCGGACAAAAAACCCTTTACCAGTTTAAACATGATTTTAAGTAAAATATCGATCAACATATTGAAAAAGGAAAACCAGTTGGCGAATTGAGAAAACTTGTCACCGAGCCACTGCCTGATAATTAACAGCCTGTTCCACAGGATCAGGAAATGGAAGAATGGAGGAAAAGATAATGATGAAAAAAGAAATACAATCCATCTTAATTGTGGTCTTGTTTCTGACTGGATTCAGCGGAGTTTGTCAGGACAATAACAATTCAATTGGTATCCCGGAAGACGCCGTAGTAAGAAAGGACCTTGTTTACGCTGTAATCGATGGGGAAAAGCTGCTATTGGATTTGTATATCCCCGCAAATACTAAACAAGCACCACTTGTAATCTGGGTGCATGGAGGTGCATGGAGGGGAGGGAGTAAGAATAACCCGCGATATGCAGTAAAACTGCTGGCTGATGCCTTTGCTATAGCCAGCATAAATTATCGCTTAAGCCAGGAAGAGATTTTCCCGGCACAGATTGTGGATTGTAAAGCCGCTGTCAGATGGTTACGCGCCAATGCCGGTAATTATAATTACAATGCTGAAAAAATCGGAGTATGGGGCTCTTCTGCCGGAGGACATTTAGTAGCTCTGATGGGAACTTCCGGTAACCTTAAAAAAATGGGACCTTGGTGAAAATCTGGACCAATCCAGCGCTGTTCAGGCGGTTTGCGATTGGTACGGACCAACTGATTTTCTAAAAATGGACGATTTCCAGGAATCAATGGTGCACCTGAGTGAGAGCTCACCTGAATCAATGCTCATTGGAGGGGATATTAGGAAACATCCTGAAAAAGTTAGGGAAGCTAATCCCATAAGCTATATTTCTGAAGAGACCCCGCCTTTTTTAATAATGCACGGGAAAATTGACAGGACGGTTATTCACCAGCAAAGTATTTTGCTGCACGATGCCCTGAAAGCCAATCATATTGACTCGGAACTGATTTTGCTCGACAATACCGGACATGGTGGTAAACACTGGGGAAACCAAGTTTCCGTTGTTTCAGATTTTTTCAATAGGAATTTGAATTCTAAATAATTGAAAATACTATTGTAACAAGCCAGAGGAAAGCATCATTATAAGTAATCCTCTGATCCCGATTGATAACTATTCAAACTCCTTCGGCACCCCGCAGATCATCTTGAACGGTTTGTCACCCTTGTTGCGGTACTGGTGTTTTTCGCTGGGATTTACCAGTGCAAAATCTCCGGCCTTTAACAGGGTCTCCTCCCCTGCCTCATTGACCAGGGCTCCTTCGCCTTCGATCACGTAATTCATGTGTTCGTAGGGGTGATTGTGGAAAGGAGTATGTCCTCCGGCTTCAACGGTAAAAACCCTGTATGAATAGACGGGGGTTCCGTCATCGCTTCCCAGGGGTAGTTGCCTCCAGGCACCGACGGCACCCTCCATATGAACTTCTCTCTTTTCTACTTCTGATAAGGAAATGATTTTCATATCACAATTTTTAAGTTGTTGCTAATGTATGAATTAAAAAAAAGCACTGCAATAAGGTCAGGGCCTTGAAGGAAATAAGCACTTACTTCTTCATTTTTCCAACCTCCATAAGAATATCAACCGATTCTTTGGGGATTTCGCCGTTTCCGTCAGGACCCACATTGAGCAGGAAGTTCCCACCTTTGCTGTTAATGTCCTGCAACTTTTCATATACTTCGTCCGGAGCTTTTCCAGTCAGTGTCCTTAATTTTGAATCCCCAGGAATCGTTCATGGTATAGCAGGCTTCCCAATAATGTTTTAGTTCTGAATCGGGGTGAAATTGCTCAGGAGTACCAAAATCCTTTTTAAATATTTTTCGTTTTGAAACGCGATTATTGATAATGATATCGGGTTTTAATTCACGAATGTATTGGTACATATCGTCGCCATCTTCCAGTGTCCAATAATCAGCCCAATCGCCATCGAACCAGAGAATTTCAGTATCGTATTTTTCAATCAGCTCTTTTACCTGATTTTTCATATATTGCACATACTCCGCTTTTTTTCCTGGAAGAAGCGTTGGATTTTGCCAGCGTTTACGATCAACTTCTTTTGCATCTGCATCGGGAATATCATGTGAGGGGTGGTTCCAGTCAATAATACTGTAATAAGTTCCAAAATGAATGCCTTGCTTTTTGCAGGCTTCCGAAAGCTCTTTCATAAAATCGCGGCCAGCCATGGGTGAGTTAGCAATGTCGTATTCGGTAAATTCCGATTCAAACAAACAAAATCCCTCGTGGTGTTTTGAGGTAATAACCAGGTATTTCATCCCGGCTTTTTTGGCAATTTTAGCAATTTTATTGGCATCGAAATTTTTTGGATTCCAGGTGTCAATCAGCTTTATGTAGTCCGACTTTGGGATTTGTTGATTGGCCTGAATCCATTCCGCATAGCGACCTTCGTCGTTGCCATCGTAGATTCCACCCAACTGGCTGTAAAGACCAAAGTGAATAAACATTCCGTATTTTGAATCGGTGAACCATTTCATTCGTTGAGCGAAATCGGCTTCTGATTCGTCTAAGTAATTTTTTTGACCAAATCCGTTAACGGTAATGAACAATAAGGCGACTAGTAAGATGCAATTTTTCATTTCTCAATTGGTATTAATAAAATTGTTTAGTGTGTTTTTATCTAAAAATTGACTCTCCTCGCGGCAAGCCGCGAGGAATCATCGATTAATTGTTTTTTTATATTGTGCTCGCTAACCCCGCCGCAAGCAGCGGGGAATGCGCTCGCGTAATTCAAAAAAGATCAACTGGCTTAAATCCCTCACCTCCCCGGTTCATTTGGGTGGCGTTGCGTAAAAATAAGAAAAAGAGATTAATCGCTTCGCTTTTGGTCCCTTAAGGGGATTACTTGCGTGATCCCTTAAGGGGAGACCTGCAAAGCACAAAAACCTGATTATGCTGCGCATAATCTTTTTATTATTTAAGGGCATCCTGTTCCAAGCAAGCTTGTTCCGGATGCCCTTAAATAATAAAACCCCAGCTTTCGCTGAGGTTTCTTGTGCTTTGCGGAGAGGGGGGGATTCGAACCCCCGGTACCCTAATCGAGTACGCCAGTTTAGCAAACTGGTGGATTAAGCCACTCTCCCACCTCTCCGGAGTTTGCCTAATAGTGCTTTGCTCATTTCAAAGCCTGACAAAAGTAAATAATTAGTCCCATTTCTACAAGCCCTCATTTGTGAAGTCTTGCTCCCGGGGTTTATTCTTTTTTTGTGTAAAGGGATGCTCAGCGTATATGCCTACAATCGTTTACTGTGCAAGGGATTTAAGCATCGGATGGGTATCCCTTCAACCTAACAAAAAAAACGTCCACCGAAGTGGACGTTTTATATTGAACGGAGGATCTATGATCCTATTTATGTGAATGTTAACTCTGCAGCTTGGGGAGGTAGGAGGCAATTAATCGAACAGCCTGGTCCTTCTCAATTTTCCTGTCCTTTACCAGAATAGTTTGATCGTGAAATTCATTGGCATCAAATCCATCCCTGATACTGGCACTTCTGAACATAGACTTTCTTACACCAAATCCCTCTTTTGTGCAGTTGTACATAAACCAGTATCCGTTGGCATAAGCGATGTATGACTTACAGTCTCCTTCATTCACTACGGCAATCTTCATATTGTGAGAAGGATCGTCATAATATACATTGTATACATTGTACTCCTCACCCTGGAAATGGTAAACGGCATCGGTTCCGGTTACTACAAAATCACCGGCAGCAGTATTGGTTGTACCACTCAGATAGACCTCGGAGGTTTCACCATCGGCGAAAACGGCTACGGAGACAAATAATAGAGTTAAAGTAACTGCGGCGAATCTTTTCAGATAGTTTGCTGTGTTTTTCATTTTATCAAAGTTTTGTGTTTAACTAATAGTAGATTATGCTAAAAGAGAAACAATTCACGTGCCAAAGCTTGTATATAATTGTATTACTGGTGTTTATGTGTGTTTTTCATGAAATGTACCCATGGCTATTTTCGCCCGAAAATGAACACTTCTGTCCGAAAATGGATGAATACGAACACCTGTTAATGATCTGATGTTAAGAATGTTATAAAACATAATAGGCCGACGGTTACCCGTCAGCCCATTATAGGTGAAATCGTACTGTAAAATACCAGGCTAGTTCAAGTGGTTATCCTTCTTTTAACTGGGGGACATATGATGCAATTAATCCCACAGCCTGCTTCTTCTCGACCTTGCGTTCCTTCATCAGGACGGTTTGATCGTGAAACTGCTGAGGATCAAATGAATCTTTAACCCAGGGATTTGAAAACATTACCTTTCTTACGCCAAAACCATGCTTATTGCAATTGTAAAAAAACATAAACTCACCATTAAAGGCCACAAATGAGGTACACTTGCCTTCGGTGTTCACTGCAATCTTCATGTTCATTTCAGGATTATCGTAGTATACCCGGTAAACTTCATACTCTCTTCCCTGAAAGTGAAACATATCACTGGTGGTTTGCACCACAAAATCTCCAGCGGCTGAGTTTGAAGTACCAGTCAGGAACACTTCTGTAGTCTCTCCATCGGCAAAGGCCAAAACGGAGAAGACGCACAGTGTGATGACCATGGTCATCAGTCGTCTCAAAAAACTAACCCTCTTCATAGCGATTTCTATTTGATTATAAACTAAATGTATGTGAAATGACAGCAAGTCTCAAATATGATCAACCAACTACCGTTAAGAGAATGTTTACTACCTGTAAATACGTGACAATGACAGTGACCTGGTTTAAGCTGCTACCCGACCTATAATCAGGTCAACCGCATAAACATCACCAATGGGTCTGGCATCCAGGTAATATTTCTTTTTAAAAGAGTCATCCAGAAGTTTTCGGACAGCCTCAATCCCGAGACCGACATGAGAATCTTGAGCAAGCTGTTCTGAATTTTCACAGGATCGGACAGAATTCCTCACCTTTAACAAAATCTTGTCATCCTTTACGACCAGGTGAATGGTAATCCATCCGTTGTTTTCGCATTTCCGGATTCCATGCTTGAAAGCATTTTCGATGAGTGTATAAATGGTAAGAGGCGGTATCGATACCCCAGTGGTATCACCTTTTACCTGGAAGTCCAACAAGAAAGAGCACTCCCCGAGCCAGATCTTCTCCAGTGAAATATAATCTTCAATGAGTCCGATCTCCTCAGACAACAGGATCTTTTCCTGCCTGGAATAAGAAACGACCCTTTCTAATAAATGGGATAAACCTGCTATGGCTTCCGAAGTCTGATCAGATTTCCTGACAGAAAGCGCGTAGAGGTTGTTAAGTGAATTAAAGAGGAAATGAGGCTGCAACAAGCTTTTGAATAGCTCCAGATTATTCCGGCTATCCGCTTGTCTTTGAATATTCTTTGAAACCAAATATTGATTTATGATCATGCTTTTCCTCCTCCTTTTGTACCGTCCCTTGTACAAACCACATTAACTTACATGACTTATATCATGTTTCATGCCACATCACTTATTTGCTTGGCCATGTGATTTTTAACAAATTTACCCATGGATATTGCTTGTGTTAAAATCGTTCGGAATTGTACAGACATTGTGCGTTTAAGTACAATTTTTCCAGTATCCGTAGTGGGTAGCTTAGATTTCAGCCTGCTAAAATGGCATCTTTTAAGCTACCGGCAGGATTTTAAATCGGGAAAATCGTGTTTGGAAGAAAAAAACTTGCCGCCGGGGAAGCTACTTATTAAACCTAAAACTTTGAAGTAAGACTGCTGGCGGCAAGTTTGCTATTGATGTGCATAGAGTCAGGTCAAATGTAGAACAGAAGATGGCCTGAAAAAAACTAATTCAGTTTACAACAACTTCTGGCCTGTATAATGCATAAGGTGACCTGTAAATGGTATTCCCTTTCGAAAACTAGCTTTTACTGATCATGACAGAACAGCCATAAGTATGCGACTCAACAGAAATGGTCGCCTTTTCCCGGTATATTAATTGGAGTTGTTCCAGGGTTTCCATGCAATCCTCGCCGGTTTTGTCTTTCTCAACCCCATTGTTATTCAGTACCTGCACCGAAATCATATCCGAAAATCCGGAAGCCTCAATATTTAGCTCTGGAATTTGGTCCTCATCAGCAAATTTCCTAAAAATCATATCTATGAGTGTGAAAAGGATCATCGTGGGTAGTCGGATCTGTCCGGGATCCCCTGAAATAAAGAACTCCACATCTGGTTTAGTCTCTCTGAAAAGAGATACCAGAGATACCAGTTTCTTAACAAGACTTATCTCTTTTGTAAACAGAGGTTCATCCTCTTCGTAATAGATCATCACATCACTGAGCAGTTCTGATGTGAGTGCTATGGCCCGGGTTACTTGCTCTGACGACTTCTCCACCATCCTGTCGATTTGATCAATGGCATATAGCAGCATCAGGGGTTGCATTTTTGTAACTGTGCTCTCCATTTGAAGCTTGAGTTCTGCTTGTTGAAGTTCCTGTTTCCTGAGACTCGCAATATACCATTGCCGGACGGTGCGCGCTGCGAGAAAAACCAACATGATATAGAGGTTCCCAAGTCCACTTACAATCACCGCTCCAGGCGCAAGATAATCATCCAGCAAGATGGTGTCTGTGGGATACCATTTAAAAATGAATTCATGGCTAAGTAGCAGTTCAAGTATCGAAAATCCATAAAACAATACCAGAAAGAGAGCAATAAATAAGAGTATATACTTCCGGGAGAAAAAGTAGGGAATCAATACATATGCCACCAGGTAAGTATGAACGACAAAAATGGGCAGGGTAAGCAGGTAGTATGAGAACCAACCCAGATAGACCTCGAATGGCTTTCCTAAGCTTTTTAGAAAAGTAAACCCAAGCACCCAACAAATCCAGAAGAGGATATGTCTGATGGACCTGTTTTGTTCAATTATGGAGAATCCCTGCTTTATCATGTTACAGGCTCAGGCTCAGTTCAACTATATGTTCATTTCTCTTCTCTCGAATGGTCAGCCGGTGGCTGTTGGGATACTGTAATTCGAGTCTTCGCACACTGTTTTCACTGGTTGCCTTCTGTCCATTGGATCTTCTTGCTCCATGTTGTTCAGATACAGAGTTGGCTGCCCTAAATGTGAGTCTCGAATCCAGTAGTTTCACCTCAATCCTAATCCAGGAGTTTTTTGGATCCTCCCCTGCTCCATGTACATAGCAATTCTCCACAAAGGAGTATAGAATAAGAGGTGCAATGGTGAGCCCCTCCAACTTCCCCTCCACTTGAATCGTACTGTTTAGCCTTTCACCGTACCTGAGCTTTTCCATTCCCATATAATTCCGAATCATTTCCACCTCCCTGGATAGCAATACTTCACTGCTCTTGCTATCGGTAAACAGGTAATGAAGAAGGGATTTGAGTTTTTTCACAGTAGATTTTAGATACTCGGGGCGATAAATGGAAATGGAATAGAGGTTATTAAAATTGTTAAAGATCACATGAGGATCCATTTGATGTTCAATTAATTTCAGCTCAGCTTCCAGACTCTTCTTCTGAAGTTCTAAAATATTTGATTCAAGAATGTAATGATCCCTTGCAAATCGAACCAGGGCGAAAATGGCCACAATGAAAGTCATATCCTTTGTATTGATCAGTAAGGCTGAAAGTGAAAGCTTACCTCCCGCGGTGGCACTCTCTGGTGCAATGGCCTGAAAGAAAATAAAGTCGGAGAATACAAACTTAAGTAAGGAGAGGGCCATGCCTACTGCCAGGAATAGCATCATAAACAGGATTACCTTTCGGCGCAACAAGAACTTAGGAATTAGTAGATACACTGTCAGGTAAGCATAGCCAAAGAAAAAAAGAGCATTGGTAAACACCATGACAAGTTCTTTCAGAAAGCTCTCATGCTCCTCAGAACGCGTATTTGCTACCCATGTAAATAGCAGCACCATCGACATGAATAATAAAAGATGTCTGATTACTTTGTGTAATGGTTTTTGGCTTGCCAAAAGTTTATACATGGCCTAAATGTAGTCAGGACCGCTTTTATTCCCATTTATTATCAACCAGCGACCGGTTTGATCCCATATTCCGGCTCAAAACCGATATAATGTCATTTGACTGACATTTTATAGTATTTGACCCAAATTTATAGGTCGTTTGCTGAAATCATTTAATAAAAGCGCTTAAATTTACTATGTTGAAACTAGGTTCGTAAGACTGTTTTCATGTAAAGTATGTAGTTAACCCCAATGGAGTGGCAATTTTGCTGTTCAGTGATGCTATTTCATCAAACAAATGTTAATCATGAAGACAAAATGCCTGATCGTTGACGATGAACCCCTGGCACGTGAATTAATCAGAGGACACATCTTGAAACTTGAAAATTTCGAGATCGTGGATGAGTGTGATAATGCCATGAAGGCGATGGAAGCTTTACGCAATCATCACGTAGATCTGATGTTTCTGGATATCAAAATGCCCCAGATGACGGGTATTGATTTTCTGAAGACACTCAAAAGACCTCCTAAAGTGATTATTACCACCGCCTATAGTCAGTATGCACTGGATGGATTCGAGTTGGATGTGGTGGATTACCTGATGAAGCCTGTCACATTTGAACGTTTTTTTAAGTCTGTAAATAAATATTTTCAATCGGGTAGCCCTGAAAGTGTTGAATTGGAAAATGGGAACCGAGTAAACTCTGATGCCTTCATCTATGTGAAGGAGAATAAAAAAGTGATAAAAATCTACCTGAAGGAGATCCATTTCATTGAAGGATTGAATGAGTACATCAGGATACACACCGACAACCGCAGGGTAGTGGTGAAAAGTAGCCTGCAGAGCATTGAGAGTAAACTACCTTCAGAGCAGTTTATTAGGATACACAAATCCTATATCATCTCCATCCCTAAGATCAGGGCTTTCAACGCCACCACTGTTGAGCTTGAGAATGCCAAATTGAGAATTGGACGAAATTACAAGAATCAGGTCTTTAGTGCACTTCACTATAAGCAAGAAATATAGCATGTCAACAAACTACCGATGGGCTGGTTTAGGGATCCTCCTATGCCTCTCAATATTAAGCGCCAGGGAACCCCTATTTCCCCTGTGCAGCACACCCGAAAATGAGCTACACATAACGATTATTTATGACAACTACCAGGTTGATGAGTCTTTGGAGTCCGATTGGGGATTTGCCTGCCTGGTGGAATACAAGGGAAATAAAATGTTGTTCGATGCAGGCCGCAGGGCCGATCTGTATAAAAAGAACATGGAGCTTTTACAAATTAATCCCATGGAGATCCCATACCTGTTTATTTCACATGAGCATGGCGATCATACCGCAGGAATGCCATGGATCACCTCAATCAATCCATCGGTAATATGCTATCTTCCCGATAGTTACGCCAATGATCTTCGATCGAAGGATATACTTCCCGAAAATAGCCTTGGTTTGTCTAAACCCGCACATCTTTTTGGTCCCTTTTACTCCACAGGGGATGATTTTTTATCCTTTAAAGAACAGGGCCTGGTCATTAAGACTGAACAGGGAGGTGTACTTCTTACCGGATGTGGACACCCTGGAGCCATAGAAATGGTAGAGGTAGCGAAAGAGGAGCTGGGAATCGAGATTCACTACCCTTATCGGAGGACTGCATTTGATGAGAAGTTCGGACAATGAATTATCACAGATAACCAGCACCCTAAAGAACATGGGGATAGAGCAGATCTGTCCCACACACTGTACCGGCGATCACTCGATCGATTATTTTGCGAAGTCATTTGGAGATGGCTACATATCCGGGGGAACAGGCAAGGAGATTGTGATCAAATAGGGTCTTTCACACAACGAACCGAGAAACCCTGCTTCTTGTCATTGTAATGCCTGTAGATCTTTTCTTTTTCAAAATTAAGTGTGCGATACCACGCCCTTTCTGTACCAATTACCTCATCTGCAGTCCAGAAAGCGGCATCTTTTCCAAGGCTGTAGAATCCACCCTTTGTAGTGCGAAATCCTCCGGGTATAGCTGTGAAACCACTTGAATTCGTGCCTCCCTCTCTGGACGCCTCCCAGTGTGAAAATCCCCTCTCTTTGATCTGAACACCCTCATCGGTCCCACGCCAGTCCAGCTTATCCGATTGGTCCTGACTCATACCAAGTAACATCTCCATCTCTTTCCACTCCGCATCTTTCGGCAAATGCCAGCCATCGGGACATACTCCCTGAATAAGCTGAGAACTGTCACCACCCCCGGTGGACCCATTCAGAGCCGCGGCCCATGTATAGAGTGCTCCATAAACATCCCCATTCTCCTCCAGGTTTTCATACCAGCAGTAGGCCTTTTGTGTAGATTCCAGTTCCCCCCATGCCAATTCATCCTCAACGCCTGGGATGGCGCTTCCATCGGCATAATGAGTGACCCTCAGGTTCTCTGCCATCCATGTTTGATCACCTATCTCAAGGGTCGCATAGCTATTACCATTGCTGTCTTTCAATTCTCCATAGCTAATGTCGGGGTTTAAACCACCGGGGATATCCACCAATACAGTAATGTTATCTGCCTTACCTCCGCCTCCGTCATCTCTGGCCACTGCAGTAATAATATACCCCCCCTCTTCAGTATTTTCTGTATTCCATTCATATTCCAAAGAGGAGCCTGCGGTGTTTCCCATCTCAACTCCTCCTATAAATAATTCAATCTCCACAATGGTCCCGTCGCTATCGTGTCCTTCTGCGGAAATCTTCACCAGATCCCCCTGCATCACTTTATCTCCATCTGCCGGAGATAGGATTTCACAGGTGGGGGGAACATTCTCTTTCTCCTTGCAGGAGAGGTTCAACACCAATAAAATGTAAAGTACGGTTCGTATCAGATATTTCATTCCTCTCAATTTCAGACTCTTTAAATGGATTCCTTTCCTTCCAAAAACTGAGCCAAACTTACAAGAATTGAACCACAAATCTGGGCACAGCCCAAAAAAAAGATGAGGATGCCTGTTCAGGCACCCCCATCTTCTAAGCTATGACGTACTGAGTACTAGCTATTAGAACACTTACTACTTTTTGTTAAGCACAGTGGTCCATTGGTCTCCCCATGTGGTTCTCGGCAACAACGGTAATGGTGCCGTCGTCATTAATGGTAAAATCACCAGATACAACTTCATTCCATGGATCTGGTGTATGGTGATAAAAAGTATGATCCACATACATCCTGAACTGTTCCAGGAAGGTTCCTCCACCGATACCAAGGTCCATAAAGAAAATCATAAGTGCCAAAGGAGAAGTCAGACAGGATATAGAATCCTTCATGCATCCGATCTGTGATGGTCACCTCCATAGGGATGACCGATGAGAGGGATCCAAACCAGGGAAAAGCCCGGAAGTCAGTGAAGAGTAAGTTCCCACAATCACACTGGGATCGGATGGACAGACCACAGCTCCTGTGAATCGGAACCCTGAAACTGTTCAGGACTCCCAAGCAGATCATTGTGCAGATCGGCATATGTGGCCACCGAACCACTCGGTGCCAGTAGCTTCGCAGTCAAACTCGTAGAAATTCCCATAGGTATCCTCAACATTCACTCCAAAGATTGCTGCCAAGTTCGATTCCCATCATGAAGAATTCATGTGGAAATTCAGTAACTGTCTTCAGATGTAAAATATTCTGATTCGCTCTCTCCCTGATCGTAAATCCTTTTCACACTAATGTCGTGAGATGACCACATTACTTGCCGGGACATCGAATGTTCCCGCAATGGGAGTTGCTTCAATGTCCTCAGAGTTAATGTTGGTATTCTCAAGGACCACAGTCACAAAGACACCCCTTGGTCACACTATCCGGTGGAACCAGCATGGCCTTCTCGCAGGAGTAAGCAACGGAAACCAGAATAACAAAAGATATATATTTTATATTTTCATGATAAATTGCTTTAAGTTATTGAATAATTCCAGCTGGATTTGTATCCCAGAATACCTGTACAGCATTGGACTCCTTTTGAGAATCGAGGCATTCAGAGTTGACACAATTTGCTGGATAATTGAATGTTCGGGTAAAGACCCAGGATTTTCCAGCAATGCGGGTTGCAGTTTGCCAGGCATACCCGTCCTTCTTACCAGATTGTAAGATTCTACACCATTCCCAAAGAGCCCAATGTAGTATTCCTTCGCAATCATTCCAGTTATGCCTCATCGAGGCGGCATTGTCATACAGCGATCCCACCTCGGCTACGTAGGCATCGATCTCCTCTGTGGTGGGAATAAATTCCTGAATAGCCATTTCCTCACCAAATGCCATCACATGGTCTATATTGGCCCTTACTGCATCCAGTAAAAGTTGTCTGGGATCTCCCGTAGGTGCCCAGGGTAAGCGCTGCTTCGGCCATCATAAATTTCACATAGCTATCCAGCATGATCACCTCTGCACCAGAACCCTGCATTCCGGATGCTGCATTGCCGGGTAAGCCAATGTCACTGTCAAATTCACCACCGGCAGGATATACTCCCCATAGCGTCCGTAATCGATTATCTGGAGGAATTCCGTCATCATCAATGTGATCCCTGACCCCAGTACCCATCACTCAGGGTGCAATATGGCAGCTCATCTCAATAATGCGGAGGTCTTTCTAGACCATAGCAAGGCAATTCCTGGTAATCTTCTGAAGATTCAAGGGTCTGCCGGAAGAAATAGTAGCGCATCCTGGGATCCACCAACGTTTTTCTCCTCATAGAGTGTCCACATAAAATAGTTGGCCATATAGTCGTTGCCCCCATTCAGATAGTTGTATGTAAAGTAGGGGTGGCGGCTGTCCGGATTATCCGTATTCCGGCTGTAGGCGAAATACCAATCCTGGGAAGATTCATTGATTAAATCCCCAGCTGCAATGAGGCTATTGATGGCCGCAGTGGAACCCGATGCATCCACCAGCCTAAGATTCAGATGAATTTTAGCTTAAGGGTGTTTGCCAGGGTGACCCATGCATCCGGATCTCCATCGTAAAACAGGTCATTGGATGGAGTGGCCAGAGCCTCCTTACCCAGGTCGTCAATGGCCTGGTCTAGCTTGTCAAGGGCCACATCGTAAACAGAAGCATCTGCATCTACTGCAGGATTGAGATTGGTGACATCAAAAGACTCGGTCCAGGGGACATCTCCAAAGAAATCCACCAGCGTGACCAGGGTATAGGCCTGAAGAATCTTGGCAATTCCTGCATGAATCCACCATTCAGACTCCTCATAAATGGGAATAAATGTATGGGCATCCATAAGCAAACCTTCGTAGGCATATCCCCACAGTGCATCAAAATTCTGAGGATTATAGGCATTTTCATAGGTTCCGCCCCATACATTGAACATTCTCACTACCTCCATTCCAAACTTGTTGACCCCATTCCAGTTGGCAGGATCATCATCGTTAAGGAAGTTTTTAAAATCCACCTGCATGGCATTGAGCGCATAGTCAGGATTCGCATCTTCCAGTGCAACTGCATCGGGATCCTGTGTCAAATCCAGGTTGAACATATCACAGGCTCCACCAAGCAGTCCCAGAAGGGAAATTACTGCTGTAAGTATGATTAATCTTTTCATAATTCTTATGTTTATTGATCTAGAACATAATTTTAATACTGCCCCCATACCTGGTGGAACTGGGGCCAGTGATGAAATCGAATCCCAGTCCATTCCCTACTCCAAGGCTAAGTGTATTGGTATCGAAATTCATATACTTGGGGAAATTGATCGCGTTAAACCAGATATTTTGTCCCATCACTGATATATCAACTCTTTTAAATACACTATTTCCTAACCATTTTTTTGGAAGCGAGTAGCTAAGGGAAATTTCCCTTAATCTCAGAGGTGGTTCCATCAATCACATTAACCTCAGCTGGAGCCTGTGATCCAAAATTATTGAAGTAGGCATTGGTGGCCGTGGTCTGTTGAGTATTCGGAGTGCCTTCATTATCGATTACCCCAGGCATCACAAAAGTCTCCAGCCTGTTAAATCGGTGTCTTTGGTGATTCCCCGACCCAGAAGGGTGTTAACAGTCTCGGAAAAGATATCCCCACCTTGGCTGATAATCAAACTGCAAATTAAATGAGAATCCTTTATAAGAAGACGGTTGACAATGCTGGTCTCGAAGTCCGGATGGGGATTTCCAATGATTTGGGCTTCGTTTGATTGGAGGAAGTTCCCATTTCCATCCACCATGAAATTGCCATTGTCATCGCGTGCTACGCTCGTATCCGAACATTACTCCATAAGGTTCTCCTGCAATGGCGTAATTACCCTGATCTGTAAATCCATTGATCAGTACTTTGGTCAGACCCATTCCCAGTTCATTGACCGTACTTTGATATTTGGTGAATATCCAGTCGATGGTCCAGCTAAAGTGGGTGGTTCGGACCGGAGTCAAGATAGAGTTCCAATCTCAAGACCCTGATTGGTCATTTCTCCGATATTTACATAGGTGCGGGAATAACCTGTTGATGGATCAAGAGAAGCATCTGTGATCAGATTCTTCGTATTTCTTTGAATAGACGGTAAAATCCACTCCAAGGCGATTCTCAAACATGGCCAGTTCCAATCCCAGTTCTGTTTCTGCATGCAGCTCCGACTGTAGATCGGGATTGCCCAAAAAGAAATTACTCCATTGGTGGGAACTACTGTGCCGTCTCTGGATACGAAACCCCTTGCGTTTGTAGCCAGCACGCTCTCCGTTACATAGAGAGGTGGGAATCCTGCAGAGGTCCCATATCCGACCCTCAGTTTTAACAAATCAAATCCAGCCTTTGTCTTCAGACCTTCCCATAACTGAGAGGCAATGAATGAAAGACTGGCGCTTGGATAAAACTGGCTCCTGTGCTCGTTTTGTAGTGAGGAGAACCAGTCGTTCCTGGCAGAAAGATTCAGAAACAGATAATTGCTCGTAGCTGGCTGTAATCTGTCCAAATAACCCAAGGGTATTGGCCTCTCCATGAGTCTGAAGCGGGAGTTGATTGAAGCTGTTGTAGGTGCTATGATCACTGAAATTTTTGTGATTCATCTGCCCAAAAACCAGCTGATTGACACTCTCCATTCCATCGGTCGGTTCCCATCTCCCTCACCGCAGCACCTCCTAAGAAGTACATCAAGTGCACCATTTTCTGGCCCAGGTCCATTGCCAGGACCAAGCAGAGATTGATCCACTATGGTGCTCAGGATGTTCCTGGTCCGATAAAGTCCATTCAGGTAATTGTCATTCTGTACCGATCCCTTATTCAATTGATACTCCTGTTGTTCAGAGAAATGGTCAATTCCAAATTTGTAGGAGAACATTCATATTGTCGGTGAAATCGTATTCGATGTTTGAAGCCCCGTAAAACCTGTTCACATTGTCGATGGAAGAGGCATACTTGGTGGTCCAGATGGGATTTTGAATATCATTGGCAGACCGGTAGTAGACACTGCGATGATCAATGGGATTTTCATAGGGAAGTCCCATGAGGTCTACTGACCTGGGGGTGTACAGCACATCGGCAAAAACTGAAATACCGCTTCCTCCCCCAATGCCACTTCCATCTCCATAAGAGATGGGGGGAGTCTTCATATCTGTTTTCACAAAATTCATGGTACCACTGATGGTAAGTCCTTTGGCCACCTCAGTTCGCCCGCCGATGCCAATATTGAATTTGCTTAAATCGTTCTCAGGAAGAAATCCCTGATCGAACAGATAGTTCACATTGGCACTAAAACTGCTCTTCTCCGATCCACCCCGCATACTTACGGCAGTGTTGGAAGAGATCCCGGTCCTGAAGAATTCAGTTACATTTTTATAGGGCTTGAGCTCATATTGTGCTCCATTCTGATACTCAGGAAATGCATCAATCAGAGCGCGGATCATGGAATTTCGAATAGGGATGGTCCACAAGTGTGGCCGGGTCTGTAAATGCTGCACCCCAGTTACTGTAGAAAAATCCATGTTGCTGTTGCCACCCATTCCCATAGGAATTCTGAAATTCAGGAAGATTCACATTGTTCGCAAAAACAGATTGATTAAAGTGATCTCCGTCTGGTCCCTTTCCGCCCGATCCATTCTTGGTGGTAATCAGGATCACCCCATTTCGCCCATCGGCCCCATAAATGGTGGTGGCACTTAGTCCCTTTAGTATGGATATGTTGTCAATACTGTTTGGATCAATGTCCAGGAAACGGCTTGATGTAGCCTGGTTTCCTTCCAGGAACCCTTGTTCATTGTCGGTACCCGAATTGGTACTCCCGGAAAACCTTACTCCATCCACAATAAACAGGGGCTGGTTGTTCCCCTTTATGGAGGAGTAGCCCCGAATGGTAATATTGGTCCCTGTTCCCGACACTCCACTAGTTGAGGTCACCCTCACTCCCGCTGCCTTGCCACTGAGTATTCTCCCGATATCAGATTCTGGTTTTTGTTCAATGTCAGCAGAACTCAGCTGAGATACAGAATAGCCCAGGGCTTTCTTCTCCCGGGAGATTCCGAGTGCGGTAACAACCACCTCATCCAACTCCAGCAGGTCCTGTTCCATCACCACATCGATCACGCTGTTGCTACCTATTTCAAGTTCCTGCGCCAGGAGCCCGACAAAAGTGAACACAAGCACATCGCCATCCTGTGGTACATTGATTTCAAATCTGCCGTTGGCGTCTGTAATGGTCCCTACAGAAGTTCCCTTTACAGCAACAGTAACACCTGGCAAAGGTGCTCCGTCCTCAGCGCTGGCCACCGTACCGGTGACCTCCCTGGCCTGACCAAATAGAGTCAGGATACCCAGCGCCATAAATAGCAAAAAGCTTAGTACTCTTTTCATAGATTCAGATTTAGATTATTGATTATTGATAGAATTTCAAAATCAAGAAAGCAGAAAGCAATGTGGAAATCTAATTATATCAAGCAATGGCTGCTTGAAGCGGTCATTCGGCCGTTTGAAATCTGTTTTAATCCGTTCACCGGGTCGAACCTGCAGTTAAGGGGTGTTTTATGCGCCCTTGACTGATCATTAAAGGCATTTTCACAAATAACTTCATCTTATGAGGGGTCAATGACATTTAAAAAGGGGCAAGCATCCCTCAACGGTCAAATAATACCATGGAAGTGCCTTAAATCCATCTTATTAATATTTTAATATATTTACATAATTGTATACCTAAACTAAGCAACATGCTAATCCTAACCGACTACATTATTATTGTGGCCTATTTTCTTGTGATCCTACTTGTTGGAGCTCTCACAGGACGAAAACAGGAAAAAGAGGAGTTCCTTATCTCAGGTAGAAAGCTCACCTCCATGCAGGCTACCGCCACCATTTTTTCCAGCCGCATAGGGGCAGCCATTTTACTCACATACACCGCTCTGGTTTATATGTATGGAATGGGGGCGCTCTGGTACTTTGTGGGTTCTGTTTTTGGATTGTTTGTTTTTTACTTCTTCGGACTAAAGGTTAAAAAGATTGCAGATAAGGAGAAGTTCTACACCATGCCAGACTTCTTCTTCTTTCTGAAAGGAAAGTTTGCCGGATACCTGGCTACCCTTATCACCATCATTATCATGTTTGGTTGGGTGGTACTTAATTTTACTGCAGGTGCCAAACTGGTTTCAGAATATACACCCATCAGTTACGATCTTTCTGTAATTATTGTGGGGGTCATCATCCTTCTATACCTGATTGCTGGTGGATTTGATGCAGTAGTAAAGACCGATATCATTCAAACCTTTGGGATCTTCTTGCTCTTTGTGCTTATGATGTATCTTCTGAGCACCACCAGCACCAAACCAGAAGTTGTATTTATGGATCTCTTCAAAATCCCGGTTATGCAGCTGGTAAGCTTCTTCCTTGCCGGATTTTTCATTCCCATGGCTTCGCCCGAACTTTGGCAACGTGTGTATGCCATTAAGGACAAAACACATTTCAGACGGAGTATTTTCCTCTCCTCCATATTCTACATCGTAGTTGGTTTTATTCTGCTTCTGATCGGCCTGGTTATTCGCGCCGACATACCCGACATTGAAGCCGACACTTCTCTGATAGTCGGTTTCAGCAGATTGTTACCTGTGGGCTTGGCGGGACTCTCCGTGGTGATTATCTACTCTTCGGTATCCTCTTCAGCCGATACCTATATGTTTACTGCTGCAGCCTCGGTAACTCAGGACTTTCTGGAAAAAACGGGTCTCACCAGCCAGGCTAAGCTTAGAAAAACCATGCGTTGGAGCATGGTGGTTTTGATGATTCTTGGAATCTCCATGGCCCTGGTGCTGCGTGATATCGTGGATGCCACCTTCTTTTTTGTGTCGCTCACCATGTCGCTTGGATTGCTGGTCCTTGTATTGTGGATCGCCCCAAAGATCAATCGCCTGAGTGTTAATCTTTCGATCCTGTTTTGCCTGATCGGAGTAATTGTACCGGCTATTCTGTTTGGAATATCTGAAGACCTGGTGCTCTGGGCTTTTGCATTTTGTATGGCAGGTATAGGGATAGGGCTGGTTGTGGAGCAAATTAAGAAAATTACCGGACGGCAGAAATGATCATAATACAAAATGGGAGTAAACTTCGAAGTTTACTCCCATTTCACTGAATGACACCCATAGCCATCAATCAGTGCCGAGCTACAGTTATTCTGGCTGGCTCCACCGATACGACCCCAAGAATCTGTATTCGGCAAGCCCTGGTTCTCAGCCCGTGTTCCTTAGAACACTGACCTGCTACCGTCCTTTCACCCAGTGACAAGCACTGAATTTCCGGGACTGGCTCCTGAAGGCCTCTGCAACGTCCGGTTCTAACGATCTGTCCGTTGCCAGAGTGAGAATGCTTAGTGGAACCCGCAAGGATTCTTTTTGGCTCTTCAGCCTTTCGGATCAACCTTTTAAAGACCATCCAAGAAGGGATCTGCGATTGAATATTCCTGGAAACACTGTTTCAAGGTATATGCCTGGCTCTGGATGAATCTCCGGCTTGGGTTTTATCCCTTGGCCGGCCGGTTCGCTACCCGATTCCTTTCGGAATGGTTCACTACATCGGACGAAACTTCGAGCAGCCTGTTATCTCTTACTCGGTCCAATAAAAATAGATGATCATTAAGAACAAGTCAAGGAAGTTCGGCTATTCTCTATTCACAAATAACGCACAATGGTTATTAACAAATTGTTAATAACTGCTATCTTACTACAGTACTGCGCTGCATAAGAATGAGCTTGATCTATCAACAGGTGTTCATATATCTAATTGAACATCAAGAGATGCATATCGTCGTCCACGTACCTGCAACTTTTGATTAAAATTTGTAAATTTACTTAAACTAACTAGCCACCATGAGTCTGATAAAACACAGAATATTTACCCTGTTACTGGCACATTTGCTTATTCTGGCAACTGCCAGCGGTCAGCATATTTACGAGATGAAATTTGCTGGAAAACTTGCCGATATTCAAGGCAAGGCTATCGGCAATGAATCCTTTGACCTGTCAGTTGAGCTTAGCAGGGAAGGGGATTATAAGATTTTATTTGAAATCGACACCACTGCTACTACTGACAATGAAGGGTGGTTTGAATATACAATCAGTGATATTTCTAAGTATCTGCTTAAAGATGATGGCCATACACATCCAATGGCAATAAAGATGGAACTTCTTCCCAACGAAAAAACAAAATGGATGAAAGAGGGTGAGGACTTTATGGTCTCTTACACCCTTAAACCTGCCCTGGGCAGCATTGACAACCAGCTGATCATGACCCGACTGGAAGGATCAACCCTGTTAAAGCACACAGAGAATCACCTCACCGCTTTTAAAGATCTGGACCCCTTCTCCTTTTTACTGGGTGGATTTCTGATTACGGATCAACCGCCCATGGGTGATCAGTCCATAAGCGACCTTAAGGAGTGGATAACTCCAGAAGATCAGGATATTGAGGGTGGAGTATCCCGGGGTGTAAAAGGGAGCTTCCCATCGGGAGGATACAAACGCAAAAAGTAACTACCTATTTATCCTTATTCTTTGAGCCGGTGTCAGTAGGCCGTTGAGTACCCTTGGAAATGGAGTCTCTCATGGTGGTGTCTGCCTCAATATTCTTGAATTTATAGTAGTCCATGATCCCCAAATTTCCTGACCTGAACGCTTCAGCCATCGCCAATGGGATTTCAACCTCTGCTTCAATTACTTTGGCCCGGGCTTCCTGGGCCTTTGCTTTCATCTCCTGCTCGGTTGCAACAGCCATGGCTCTTCGCTCTTCGGCTTTCGCCTGAGCGATATTCTTATCCGCATTGGCCTGGTCCATTTGCAAAACAGCACCGATGTTTTTTCCGATGTCTATATCTGCCACATCAATAGATAATATTTCAAAGGCAGTTCCTGCATCCAGTCCCTTCTCCAGTACGATCTTAGAGATGAAATCCGGATTCTCCAGAACCTCCTTGTGGGACTTTGATGAACCTATAGAGGAAACAATTCCTTCCCCCACCCTGGCCAGAACGGTCTCTTCTCCGGCACCTCCGACCAATTGCTTAATATTGGCCCTGACAGTGACCCTGGCTTTGGCTATCAACTGGATGCCATCCTTTGCAACAGCAGTTACCGGGGGTGTATTTATCACCTGTGGATTCACCGACATTTGCACGGCCTCTAGTACGTCACGACCTGCCAGATCGATGGCTGTGGCCATCTGGAATGACAGATCAATATTGGCTTTACTGGCTGATACCAGCGCATGAATCACCTGTTCCACATGACCACCTGCCAGGTAGTGCGCCTCAAGTTCATCCCGTTTAATTTGAGCCAGGCCCGCTTTATACGCTTCGATCATAGATCTGACAATAACCGTTGGAGGGACTTTCCTCCATCGCATTAAAATCAATTGTAAGAGGGACATTTTGACCCCCGACAACAGTGAAGTGAACCACAGTCCGATGGGAATGAAATACAAAATAATCCAAAGGCCGATTATACTGACAACTACAATGACAATCCAGGAGTAACTAAATTCCATAATATTCTATTTTTTTACTGGTTTCACACTAATTCGAGTCCCTTCAATGGAGACAATTTCTATTTCGGAATGCTCATCAATATACCCTTCAGTGGATTTGGCTTCCCTGACCAGGTCATTCACAAGTATTTTTCCCATGGGGGCCAGTCGGGTAAGTGATGTACCCATATCACCCAATTTAACCTGTTCCTGAGTTAAATCCTTATCAACCGTCCCTTGAATATCTGTCTTCAACATCAACCTGTCCCATGTTCTGGCCCTGAGCGACATTGCAATCACAAATACACTGAGCAAGATGGTACCTATCAAAACCCAGGCACCTACAGTCGATCCAAAATCATTAAATGCTTTGTATACACCAAAAACTGTAAGCACAAGCCCTCCAATCCCCGCAATAGTAACACCGGGGACCAGCAGGAACTCAATTACAAACAGTAGAATTCCAAGAACAATAAGTATAATGATTACAGTCATATTCGGATCCTAATTATCCACAGAAGCCTTCAGCCCTTTGGATATTAGCTGAAAACGCAGCTCTTTCATTTCGGTAAAAGTGCCAGTTCTTACTTCACACTTTCCCTTATAATGCGTAATGGTAGCACATTGCTCCGCCTGAGTCATCGAATGGTCACAAACCTCTACCAGCGTTTCCATCACGTAATCAAAGGTATTGATATTGTCGTTATGAAGTACAAGAATCGCCTGGTTCTGGCTATTTGTTTGCTCAGAACCAATTTTTTGCGGCCGACTGGTAAAATTACTATCCATAAGGCGATGATGACTCTAACGATCAAATATATGAAAATAATCTTTTATTGTCACTCACTCAAGCACTTTTGCTTCTGGTATTGATACATTTTCTCCATTGTACCATGACACAATGAATGCATCCTCAAAGCCGTAGGTCTGAATCATGGAAAGCGCAGCAAACGCATCGTTATATTTAGAAAACTTCCCTGCGTAATACTTCACGATACCCCGTTCAGTCAAATTCATCCCTGTTATGGGGCTTAAGCCCTTAAATGCGTCAGGTTCCGCAGCAGAGCCAACAGCTCCAACCTGTATCCGGTAGTGCAGTCCTGAAGGCAACGGTACATCCATGGGGAATGGATTGCTGGTGTTGTAGGGTGAATGATCCAGGATTTCAATTCCTTTGGGAATGGGAGATTCCTCTGGATGTGGATCTTCAGAGACCATGGGAGGAAGTGAATTGGCCAGGTGAATATCTAAATTATCGCTGGGAGAACCTAGCAGGGTCGGGGACGTATCGGTATTCGTGTATCTGTAGATAGTCAGATCTCCCAGTATGGTATCCACTTCAATTGTTTCCGGGATTTTTCCTGTATAGAATCTATTAAGAGCCTCTCGCTCTTCCTCCATTTTTGAATAGAGCTTTTCGGCCATTAACTCCTCATCACGCGCTTTCTTCTCCCATAGCATAATCTGCTTTTGCCATACCCAGCGGTCATTCGGATCGTCGGAGTCTTCGATCAGGAAGCGTGCATTGGAGGCCAGGTTATTCAGAGAATCCGAATTTGACTGGTGGCTAAGGGCTTTTACAAGCATGTACTTTTGCTCCGATTTAACCCTTTCTTCCGACAGAACAGTCACCTCTGTAATGACAGGAGGAACACGCTCCTGTTCTTTTGAAATCGATTCTGCTGAAATTTCATGGGCCTTCATCTCTTCAATCTCAGCCAGGATATCTCCAGCAGCTCCTCCCAGAGTGGCGATCTCTTGTAGCATTTTGTAATCATTAGGAGCCGTTTTTTTCTTAGGCTCAACCAAATGCACTCTGTAAACTGTAATGGTACTGTCGGTGCCCTCCCGGGTGGAAAAAAACATCACCATCCCAAGGTCTGAGCCCGGAAGCAGCAGGTACTCATCCATTGCAGAGTTTACGGGGAAGCCGAGGTTAATTGGTTCCGACCACTGATCTCGCTCCTGGTCATAATGTGTCCTGTAGAGATCAAATCCCCCTACGCCCGGCCTCCCATCGGAGGCAAAATAGAGATCGTTTTCGATGGGATCAAAATAGGGAAGCAATTCATCCCCATCACTGTTTAAGGTCTTGATCTCTTCGGGATCTCCCCATGAATTTCCTGAACCTTTTTTCACCCTGAAGAGCTGTGTTCCTCCCTTCTGATTCCTGTTATATCCTGCATAGTAAATATGGTCACCCCGGACAGAATTTTTAGGTACAAATACCAGGCTGGTCAGCCCATCGGGGTCTTCATTGGCATGAAAATAGGCAGCAGGCTTACGTTGTAACTGACCTCCCTTCATTTTGATCTGAGAGAATTGCAGGGAATCAAAAAGATCAATGAAGGTAACATTCATCACGTCATAGGGATTATAGGTAGCCGTAATCTCTGCAGCACTTCGGGTGGTTTCCATCAGGTGAGACGGATTGTACTCCTTTGATTCCTGCCGGCTGGCTTCCATCTCAAAACGTCCGTAGTACTTTCGGGCCTCCGAAAAGTTGTAATTGCGATGATATGCCTTCCCCAGGTAGTAATTCACATCCGAAGGAACACCCCTATTGGAAGCCCCATAGAGATACTCTATGGCATCACTCAGGTCTTGATTCAGTTCGACCAGACAGATGCCCAGGTGATAAGAATGCAGTGCATTTTCGGGATCAGCCTCCATCAGCTCCCTGAAACCAGACAGAGCTGATCGGAAGTTGCCTTCGTTCAGACTTTTTTTGGCTCTGGTTTCAAGTTGCTGCAGGTTCGATGCAGCATCCTGACTGACAAGAGGGTTTCCACTAATCAGCAACAGGATTCCTGTGAGACAAATAAGGGTTCTTACTGTTGGAGTAAACATAATGCAATCAGAGCTGTTTTATATTCAAATCTAACAATAAAATAAAGCAATCCGGGAGGCCTGATTGTTAATAAACAGGGCCGTCCCAAGACTGCTCAATTGAGTCAAACTTTGTACATTTATAAAATTAATTTGCTATGCCTGAATTGAAAGAAGGAGACCTGGCACCTGCCATAGCGGCAGTGGACCAGAGTGGTGAAATGATCACCCTAAAAGAATACAGAGGTAAAAAAATCGTACTCTATTTTTATCCCAAGGACAACACTCCCGGTTGTACTGCCGAGTCGTGTGACCTGAGAGACAACTATTCACAGTTTTTAGAGAAGGGATTTGAGGTGATTGGAGTAAGTGCAGATAGTGAAAAATCGCACCAGAACTTCATATCCAAATACAATTTACCTTTCAGACTGATTTCTGATGTGGATAAAAAAGTGCTGCAGGATTATAATGCCTGGGGCGAAAAAAAAATGTATGGTAAAACCTACATGGGGATCCTTCGAAAAACATACATTATCGATGAGAAAGGGTATGTTGAAAAAATTATTGAAAAGGTCAAAACAAAGGAACACAGCAGGCAGATATTTTCTGAATTATCACATTAATCCATAAAATAACATGAGTAAAGGAAATACCAATGGAAACAACCAGGAAAAATTGAAAGCGCTTCAACTGACTCTGGACAAGATAGAAAAAGGGTATGGCAAGGGAACCATTATGAAAATGGGAGATAATGCCATTGAGGATGTGCCCGTCATATCCTCCGGTTCTATAGGCCTTGATGTGGCCTTGGGAGTAGGAGGATACCCCAGAGGCCGGGTCATTGAAATCTACGGGCCTGAATCTTCTGGGAAAACAACCCTGGCCATTCACGCCATTGCTGAAGCCCAGAAAGCTGGAGGAATAGCCGCATTTATTGATGCCGAGCATGCCTTTGACCGCTTTTACGCCAAAAAACTGGGAGTGGATATTGAAAACCTATATATCTCCCAGCCCGACAATGGGGAACAGGCATTGGAAATTGCCGATCACCTCATCAGGTCAGGCGCCATTGATATCGTTGTAATCGACTCCGTAGCTGCACTTACCCCAAAAGCTGAGATCGAAGGAGAGATGGGCGATTCCAAAATGGGATTACAGGCAAGGCTGATGTCTCAGGCACTCAGAAAGCTTACAGCCAATATTAACAGGACCCATACCACCCTCTTTTTCATCAATCAACTCCGCGAAAAAATTGGGGTGATGTTTGGGAATCCGGAAACCACTACGGGTGGAAATGCATTGAAGTTCTATGCATCGGTTCGCATCGATATAAGGCGGATCGGTCAGATCAAGGAGGGTGAAGATATTCAGGGGAACCGGACCCGGGTAAAGGTGGTAAAGAATAAACTGGCTCCACCTTTCCGTAAGACAGAATTTGACATTATTTATGGACTAGGCATCTCTAAAACAGGAGAATTAATCGATCTGGGTGTGGAGTTGGAAATCATAAAAAAAAGTGGTTCATGGTTCAGCTATGGAGAAACCAGGCTGGGACAGGGCAGGGATGCTGTTAAGAACCTGCTGCGGGATAATCCTGAGCTTTCCGAGGAGATCGAAGCCAAAATTAAAGCAGCCATAACGGGTACTGTTAAGTAGTATCCGTGCATATAATTGATTTTTTGTATCTTGGGGATGAACCCCCAAGATTGTAGCAGGCATGAATTTTTTGCTTCATTTCATTTTTATTGCGGCGTTTCTTCTGATATATATCATTGCTATCATCATTTTGAAACCATTTCGGATCCACCGAAAACGCCCCATGTCCACAATCTTTCTTAAAGCCAGTTACCTGCTCTATCTGGCATGTTTCCTGCTTATGGCTTATTTGATCCTCTTCTTTTCTGCATCCACCGAGCCCTCGGAAGATGTGGACGAAGAGCGAATTCTAAACCTGCTAACCATTTTCAGCGTACTGGCATTTTTCATTCCCAACATTGGGATTATGATCCGCAGGAGAATATCCAGCTGGCGAGTCACATACAATTATGTGGTAAGCGCATTAAATATTCTGATTTCGATTGGGCTGATATGGTTCATTCTTGATATGCCCTGGCAATTTAAGTAGTCTCCGATCAGTGGATTTTCTATGGCTTGATGATCTTCATGGCCAGGTTCACCTTATCCTCCATAGAAAGCTGTCCATCAATCCAATGGATGGTAAGCCCTCTGCGTTCCATTCCTCTGAAATAAGTCATTTGGCGCTTGGCAAACTGGTGAATGGCCGTGTTAAGTTTATTAAACATGTCCTCATAGGTCAGCTCCTTCAGAATGAATTTACTGACCCATTTGTATTCAAGCCCATAGTACTCCATTTTCTCTGCAGAGACTCCCGCTCCCATTAAACGCTCCACCTCCTCAACCAAGCCATTATCCATCCGGTCTCTAAGGCGATCTGTAATCCTCTTTCTTCGAACGGTCCGCTCAAATCTGATTCCCAGTATGATTGGATTCAATTCCCTCTCCCCTTCTTCTTCCTCGGGCTGACCTGCCTGAAACATACCAATCTCTATGGCCCGGATCATTCGTTTTCGATTCCCGGTATCGGTCACATTATGCAATGGCCCGTAAAGCCTGAGTATCCCTTTCAGCTCCTCAAAACTCTTAAGATTCAAATCTGCCCTCAAGGGTTCATTTACGGGTACGTCAATCATTTTGTAATTTCGCAGCACGGATTCCAGATAGAGTCCGGTTCCTCCACAGAGAACCGGGGTCAGATTCCGGTCTGAGATATCTGTATAAGCTGCTAAAAAATCGTGCTTAAACAGATATACATTGTACTCATAACCAGCTTCCACCAGATCAATCAGGTGAACCGGGACTCGGACATCCTTAACCAAATAGTCGGCATAATCCTTCCCCGTCCCAATATCCATACCCCGATATACCTGCCTGGAGTCGGCACTTATTATTTCACCACCCACACCAAAAGCCAGGTTTGCAGCAAGTGCCGTTTTCCCGGCCGCAGTATGCCCCAGGATCGCAATCAGGTCAAATGGCTTCTTCTCCATGAATCAAATATACCCCTAGATTTGAAATTATAAAACACAAGCTGATTTTTATACCTTTGACCCCGCAATTAAGCATGTCGAATCAAATCAACATAAGGAATAAAAAGGCTTTCCATGACTATGAGATCCTGGAAAAATATGTAGCCGGTCTTCAATTACTTGGAACGGAAATAAAATCCATTCGCATGGGAAAAGTGAGCCTGGTTGAAGCATACTGCCTTTTCGAAGGCAAGGAGCTCTATGTGAGAGGTATGCAAATATCCGATTATGCATGGGGAAGCTTTAATAAACATGAGCCTGGCAGGGACCGCAAACTACTTTTGACTCAGCATGAATTGAAGAAGTTAAAGCGCAAAACCCGCGAAAGTGGTCTTACCATTGCTGCTCTGCGTATTTTCATCTCCGGCTCAGGTTATGCCAAACTGGAGATTGGACTTGCCAGAGGTAAGAAGGAGTATGATAAGAGGGAGACCATTAAGAGAAAAGATACCCAGCGGCAGATGGAACGCCTTAACAAAATCAAATAGCCCCACTACCCACTACCCACTATCCACTATCCACTAACTACCCACTACCCACTAGTTACTATCTACTATACACTATACTCACTACCCACTATCCACTATCCACTACCCACAAGTTACTACCTTCTAGTTACTACCTACTATTTTATTGGGAAAAGAAAAACTCATTGACTTCCCTCAACTCATCCAGGCTCAGGTCCAGTTGAAAATCGAAATACTGATCGATGGTTTTTAACAGTTCCTCAAAGGATATATACCCATCCTCATTCGCATCCAGGGGCTTATAGCGTTCCGGAATCTCGGAAGAAGAGGCGAGCCTGTAATTATTTACAATGAGGGTCATGTAGGCATCCACCTCACTGCGGGGCATGGCGTTATTTCTATGTTGTATGGTACTATCGAATTCTTCTTCAGTGACTGTAACTCCTTCGTCATCGACCCATGATCCCGGGGCGGTATTTGCTTCCTGGTCCAGGTAGTCGGCCACTCCATCAAGGTCACTATCCAAAGCACATCCGGCAGAATCAACCTCAACTCCTGAGGGGGTCCCCGGACAACGGTCAAAGACATCCAGGACTAAATCGCCATCCTCATCATCAAAAAACAGGGGATCAAAATCTACATCGGCATAGAGCAGATCCACCATTCGCACGGCTGGTTTGGAGAAGAGGTCAAAATGAACCGACAGATGGGTATAGAGGTAGCTGTCGTAGCTCTTATCCCCCTGGATACTGGTCCCCTCATAGGCCACATTGTCCATAAAATCTGTGAATGCATGGTGATAGGATACACCCAGACTAAAAAATGCCCGATCGTCAATTCTGAAATGAAATCCAGCAGAGACAGGCACAGAAAGCGTCCACTGGCTGTAGTTGCCCAGGCCAAACTCTTCACGCTCCCTGAGCCTAAGGTCTGTTTCGTATTCAAAATCCCTGTATAAGAGGTTTGCCGTGCCCGCTGTTTCCTCCGCATCCCTGATGGTACCATCCGACCAGTAGTAGTAGGTATTTCCATCGGCATCAGTCAAGTCCCCTTTGGGACTAAAAATAACAGTCTCCAAGCCCAGGGAGAGGTAGGGCCTGACCAGTGCTTGATTTGAGAAAAGATGACCAAACCTATACTCCACATTGAAACCAAAAGAGGAGAGGTTGGTTTTGAAATTCAGATTGCGGCTCAGGTCCGAATATGAATATGAGTTTCCGCTGATCTGGCCCTGGAAATAGTTAAAATTCGCCACAAAATTGTGCTTCTGATCCAGGAAGGTAGATACTCCGACCATCACAGCCTGATCCCCTATGGAGGCTGTTTTTTGGCTGTTTTGTACATCGCCAAGAAAATTCAAAACTCCATAGGAAAGTGAAATCACAGGTTTGTAGACTGCGTGCTCTATGGTATCAAAGAGCTGTGGCAGAGAGTCCTTCTGTGCTTCCTGGCCAAACACAAGTGCAGGAACCAGGATGGAAACCATTACTAAAAATCTGTATGCGCGTGTGCGATGCAAGGTTGCATTAATAGTTATAAGGGTCTCATCTTGTTAAGGGGACAGGAACCCTTCGGCCATCCCGGTATGCCACCACAAAAGGCCCATCCACTGTTTCAAAACCCTCCATTCTCTTCCTGTAAGCCTCAGCGTCGCTGTAATTCCTGAAAGTACCAACGGTATATTTATACATTCCGCCTTGCTCTTCAACCATTACCTCCCGGTCCACTCCTTCTTTTCTGAATTGGGTTTTTGCATCAAACGCTGTCTCTACAGCGATGATCTGAACCCTGTAATAGAAACCCGGTTCAGCCTTCAAGACCTTGGTGTTAAGGATATACGTATCTGAACTGGTTTTGGTTTCAGGTAAAGTTTCTACCACCGGATCAGGAGTTTCCTGCTGAACCACCTTCTGGACCGTACGGCCTGCATCACTAGGAATCTCACCTGTTTGTAAGAGGTAAGTTCTTTCATCCATATCCAGGTCATCAAAGTTAACATCAACCTCTTTTACAGGATTAGTCACACTCTGGTCCCCCGATGTGTGGGTAAGCTGCCCGGTCAAAGTCATCGCTCCCTGAGGCTGGCTATCTATGGGAACCAATTTATACTCAATTTCAAATACCGGATCCTTGGGTAGAGTCATCCATATAAATTTAATGGTTGAAGGGGCAAGTGTGGCAATGCCATTGTAAGAGTTCACCTCCTCAAAAAGATAACCGGAAGGAATGGTTTCCTCAATCTTCAGATACTTGCTTCCTACAGGGGTAGTTACAATAAGCTTAACTAAATATGCACCCGAACTCTGAAGAATGGGTGGCTGTCTGACCGCCATGGCATATGGGGTTTGCTCTTTTGTCAGGGGAGTGATGGCTTTGCCACCCTTAAAATTCTTTATATCAACGATCAAAGCTGGATCAAGGGTGGAGCTGGGTATAATTGAGATCTCATTGGATTGATCAAGATTTAAAAACTTCCTTTCATCTTCCACCACATAGGCAAAGACACCTCCAAGCGCAAATGATCCCTTAAGCCTTTCATCCACTCTGATTTTGTAGGAAACAGTCACTTCATCTCCTTCAGGCAACTTAAGCCAAATAATCCTGATTCGCTGGTTATCGAAACTGAAATCTGCATTTGGTGAACTCACATTCACCGCTGTTAATCCAAGTGGAAGATCCTGAGAAAAACGCGAATAATCAGTGAGCCCTCCTTTGGTGATTGTCACTGCAACCGTAAATTCCTCGCCCGCATTTACCTGGTTTGGATGATCAATGGTTATCCCTACACTTTGCGCTTTGAGAGGAACACCAAGGCAAAATAAAACCACGACGAGACAGCTTATAAGATACTTCATCATTAGAACAGCTTAATATTTAACACAAAATACAAATTAATTTAAAACAAAAGCTCCTGAATTACTAACACTTGCAGAGCATGGTACATTAGAAATTCGGGCTTAACAAATACTTCGAGTAGAATTCATTTATAACCCCTACAGCCTCATCTGGGGTGTCCACAATTTTAAAAAGGTCCATATCCTCTGGGCTGATGTTCTTTTGCTCCTGTTGAACCACCAACTCAATCCATTCAACCAGGCCCTTCCAAAAATCTCTCCCGACCAGCACGATGGGAAATTTCCCAATCTTTTCTGTTTGAATCAGAGTGGCAGATTCGAAAAATTCATCGAAAGTTCCAAATCCTCCGGGCAAAACAATAAATCCCTGGGAATACTTCTGAAACATCACTTTACGAACGAAAAAATGCTTGAAGGTGATTAGCTTATCAGCATCAATGTAAGGGTTTGAACTCTGTTCAAAGGGCAATTGGATATTGAGGCCCGCACTAATTCCTTCACCCCGCAGAGCTCCTTTATTGGCAGCCTCCATAACCCCCGGACCTCCCCCGGTTATCACGCCGTAACCACTCTGAGTAAGCTTAAATGCAATCTCTTCGGCTAATTTGTAATAGATATTGTCTGGTCCGGTTCTGGCTGAACCAAATATGGAGACACATGGCCCAATGGACGCCATCTTTTCGAATCCTTCCACAAACTCGGCCATTATTTTGAATATTTGCCAGGAATCAGAAGCCTTTATCTCATTCCAGGTTTTCTGCTTGAATGCCTTTTTAATCTTGTCTTCACTTGCGCTCATATGATCCGTTCTATTTTAACCTAAGTTAATCAATTTAGTCCAAAGAAAGTTCCTCCTTCAGGAATTTCCCGGTATAGCTATGGGCAGCTCCAGCCACCTCCTCAGGTGTTCCAGTTGTTAAAATCGAACCACCCTTACTGCCACCATCCTTACCCAGGTCAATGATGTGATCTGCCACCTTTATCACATCAAGGTTGTGTTCGATCATCAATACACTATTTCCCTTGTTCACCAGCTTGGTGATGACCTCCAGCAATACCCTTACATCTTCGAAATGAAGTCCTGTGGTAGGTTCATCCAGAATGTAGAGTGTTTTACCAGTATCCTTTTTAGCCAGTTCGGCAGATAGCTTTACACGTTGTGATTCACCTCCGGACAGGGTGGTTGAGGGTTGACCAAGGCGGATATACCCCAGTCCCACATCCTGTAGCGTTTTCAGCTTTCGCAGGATGGACGGAACGCTGGCAAAAAACTCCACTGCCTCGTTAATGGTCATCTTCAACACATCGTTGATGTTGCTGTTCTTAAAAGTAACTTCCAGAGTCTCCCTGTTATATCGCTTCCCATTACAGGATTTACACTTCACATAGACATCCGGTAAAAAATTCATTTCAATGGTCTGCAGACCTGCACCACCGCAGGTCTCACATCTACCCCCCTTTACATTAAACGAAAACCGGCTTGCTTTGTATCCCCTTATTTTTGCATCAGGGGTTTGCTCAAAGAGCTTGCGTATATCACTAAACACTCCGGTATAGGTCACTGGATTGGACCTGGGTGTTCTACCCAGCGGAGATTGGTCCACTTCAATCACCTTATCAATATGGTCAAGCCCTTCGATGGAGCCATATGAAAGGGGAGCTTTACCAGATCTGTAAAGCCTCTGGCTTAAAATGGGATGAAGAGTTTCATTGATCAGACTGGACTTACCGCTACCGCTCACTCCTGTAATACAGATAAACATACCCAGGGGAAACGACACATCCATACCCTTTAGGTTATTGCCTGTAGCACCCTTCAGTACCAGCTGTTTCCCATTTCCAGGCCTCCTTTTTTCAGGAACTCTGATCTCCTTTGTATGATTCAGGTAAGCGGCTGTGAGTGAATGACCTTTTAATATCTGGTTGGGGGAACCTTCTGCTACAAGATCGCCACCCAACCTGCCTGCACCGGGGCCCAGATCAATGATGTGATCGGCGGAAAGGATCATATCCCTGTCATGTTCAACCACTATGACCGTATTGCCCTGATCACGTAAGCTTTGGAGCGAGGCAATCAGTTTTCGGTTATCTCTCTGGTGAAGACCAATACTGGGTTCATCCAGGATATACAGCACATTCACCAGTCGTGAACCAATTTGGGTGGCCAATCTGATGCGTTGACTTTCCCCGCCTGACAGGGAACGTGCACTCCGCTCCAGGGAGAGGTAATTCAATCCCACGTCAAGCAGGAATCCCAGCCTGCTTCGGATCTCCTTAAGAATATCCCGGGCAATGAGGTTCTGCCTGTCATTTAGCTTGGCCTCAATCTTATTAAACCATTTTGCCAATTGACCAATATCCATCGATACAAGCTCTGATATGTTCTTTTGATTGATCCTGAAATAGAGCATTTCAGATTTGAGGCGCGCTCCCTTACAGTGTGGGCAGGTTACCTTTCTGATAAACTGACGGGGGGGCTGTTTGCCATTTCGTCCGTTGGATTCTGCTGAGTTGTTCTGGAGGGTGTTGATGATCCCTTCAAAGCTAAGCAGGTAATTGGAAGTGGAGCCCAGAGGGGTATTTTGCAGTTTCAATGGCTCATCCGAACCAAACAGGATGCAATGCATACCCTGCTCAGGAATATCCCTTACCGGGGTATCCAATGTAAAGTTGTAGCGTTTACAAATTGCTTCTATCTGCCAAAATATGAGCGCATTCCGATATGCTCCCACAGGTTGTAGTGCGCCTTTACGAATGCTTTTGGTATCGTCTGGGATGATCTTGCTAACATCCACATCATTGATTGTGCCCAGACCGTTACAGTGGGGACAGGCTCCCTGGGGGGAATTAAATGAAAAACTGTGTGGAGCAGGTTCATTGTAGGAGATTCCAGAAGTCGGACACATCAGTTGACTGGAGAAAAAACGGGGTTCCTCTCCATCTTTTTCAAGGATCATGGTCACTCCTTTGCCCTGCTTCATGGCGGTGGAAACCGATTTTTTCAACCTTTCCCGATCCTTTATCCTGGCCGATAGTCGATCTATAACCACTTCAATATCATGATTCTTATACCGGTCTAAGCGCATTCCTGGTACCACTTCCTCAATTTCGCCATCGATACGAACGTAGATATATCCATTGCGCCTGATCTGATCAAACAGCTCTCGGTAATGTCCTTTTCGTCCCCTCACCACAGGCGCTAACACATAAATCTTTTTATCCGCAAAACTCTCCAGGATGATTTCAAGGATGTGCTCTTCGGTATATTTTACCATCTTCTCACCGGTCACATAGGAGTAGGCCTCAGAAGCCCTGGCATATAAAAGCCTCAGAAAATCATAAATCTCCGTAACCGTTCCTACGGTAGACCTGGGATTCTTATTGGTGGTTTTCTGCTCAATAGAGATGCAAGGGCTTAATCCTGTAATCTTATCTACGTCGGGGCGCTCCATGTTTCCAAGGAATTGCCTGGCATAAGCATTAAGAGTCTCAATGTATCTTCGCTGACCTTCGGCGTAGATGGTATCAAAAGCCAGGGATGATTTACCACTGCCACTTAAACCGGTTATTACTGTGAGCTTATTCCTCGGAATAGAAACATCAATGTTTTTCAGATTATGCTCACGGGCACCAAGGACCTCTATCTGTTTTTGTACCTTTTTCACTTCTTCTACAAGGCTATGGGGCTTAATTCACCTCCCATGCATCGGGCCTTCGATATCCCTCTTCAGGCAATAGGATTTCATACTTTTTCCGTCCTGAATTGGTCAGTGTATTGTCTCTTAACCAAGGATTCAGGTACTTCAAAATTTTATAGTTGGTCTGATGGTCGGCTGCAAAATCCGCAAAATCCGCAACGGCGCTATCCACCTCAACTGAATAAACTGGAATCTCCGGATAGAGATCTGCATCACTAAGGTTGAATCCGTAGGCAGCAGGATCTTCGAATATCATTTTAAAAGCCACCACTCTGAAGAGGTACCTTGCGGTCTCCTCGTTTAGCAGCAAATCATAATAATTCTCTTTCTTTTGACGATCAATCTGACGATCCACTCCCCTTCTTCCCACATTGTATGAAGCTGCCGTCATGGTCCAATTCCCATATTTTTTATAAGAATCGATCAGGTAACTGCAGGCTACTTCCGTGGATTTAACCACGTGATACCGCTCATCCACCTCTGCATTTACAGTAAGGCCGTAATCACCTGCGGTCCCTTTAAGCAATTGCCAGAATCCCACAGCTTTAGCCGGGGACACTGCCTGTGAAAGACCGCTCTCTGCCACTGCCAGATACTTAAAATCATCCGGAACCAGGTTCTTCTTCAACACGGGTTCTATCTGCGGAAAATAACGGTTGGCCAGCTTAATTAGCCTGATGGTCTGGGAGTGGAAATAGGCATTGGAGAGTAATTCACGGTCCAGAGCTTCTTTTACATCAAAAAGGTCCAAAGGCATGGATTCACCGGCAAATGTGACCTGTTCTGGCATAGGCACTCCCTGTACAGAATATGCCTCTTTCTCAATCCCACTTACAGGGTCATCTTTACTTCCGGAGTAAGCTGTGGTAAACACAAACTCAGCTAGTACGATGACAGCCAAAATCACCACTAAATAAAAGAATAGCTTAACGCCTTTCCGATTTCTCACACTTATCATAATCTCTTAATAAATATTTACGACAATCAGGTAAAAAACACAAAATTAAGATTTGTTTCCAAACCATTGAGCTTGAAAACAAGATAGTTGTTTAATTAACAAATGTCTTGGAAAGGTATTAGAAGGTATAACTGATCCCGGTATATAATCCCACTGCATAAGGCCTGGTCGACGGGAGGCTTGAATCATTAACCGAGTTAAGGAAATATCGGAACCTGGGTTCCAGCAAAAGGCTGAATCTTTCGTGAATGTGATATATCATACCGATGCCTGCATTGCCTGAATAGTTCACGCTTTTGATGTTTGTCAGGTAACCTATGTCGGCTGTTCCGGAAGCAGTCTCCATGGTCACATAATTATTGACCAGGAAGTTGGTACTGATCCCCCCCACCAGTTGCAATTCAAAGGTTCTGTCCACCACCGAGTACCTCAGGTTAAAAGGCACCTCAAGATAATCAAGGTGCTGCTCTATGCCCTGTTCGGCAGTCTGGCTAAGGTCCGCTACCTCTGAGTTTGTGATCGCGTCAGCTCCGTACTCAGCATTTAATTTATATCCATTTACAATTACCTGACCCGATTCTGTGACGATATTACCCACCGAATTGGTAATGGCAATCATTTCCGGGCTGCTGGCTACCTCACGATTGGGGACCAAATCAAAAGAGTTTCCAAATAGTGAAATCCCCGGTGCACCGATTGAGATTCCCATTTTATTAAAGTGTATACCCGATTCAATGGCCAGTCTGGAGTTGCCCCGATAACTCACATTGATTCCCCCGGCATAGGTGACCAGTCCGGATTCATATTCGGAACCACCTGTCATGGCTTCCATATCGGCATCCCGATAATTATAAAGTGGGGACATCACAGCACCCAGCATCCACCTTGGATCTCTCTTTTTAGCTGCATCAAATTCCGGAAAGGGATCCAGGGGAAGGTCCGCTTCGGCATCAAGTGTTAAGAAAACTATGGTATCCGCTTCTTGAGGGAGCGCAAGCTGGGAACTATCACTTGAGGCAATATCAAATGTGCGAAGGGATTCAGGTTCTGTATCGGACTCTGGCTCCTGATATGCAATGCTTACATCCTCCTTATCTTCATTGTCCGGTGGAATATCAGCCGCCATCATTTCCATGGTCTTGCTTACTCTATCCTGAAGCTTCTCTCCACGCTTTGGCAGTGTAATATCAGTTGCCGTATCTTTTCCAGGTTCTGGTTCAAGTAGAGGTCGTTCAATGGTTGTTGATCCATCTTTAGATTCAAATGGGGCCTCAGCCTCACTTATTTGCATGGTCGGTCGGGATCCAAAGTAGCTTATGCCCACTGTAAGCGCTAAAGCAATAGAGGCGGCAGTGGCAAATAAAATTACAAATGTTCTTTTTCTGTTTCTACCACCAAGCGAGGTCGAGATGTTATTCCACGCACTCTCCGGAGGATGCACCTGGTACGACCCAAGCTTCTCCTTAAGAAATCCTTTTCCGCTATTTGACTGATCACTCATCTTACTATTGCTGATCCATAGATATTTTTAATCTTTTCCTGTAAAATGGCCCGTGCCCTTGAGAGATTTGATTTGGAAGTCCCCACTGATATTCCCAGAGTCTCACCTATTTCCTTGTGGCTGTAACCCTCAACTGCATAAAGGTTAAATACCATGCGGTACTTTGGTGAGAGCGTTTGTATAAGCGCTACCAATTCTTCACATGTAAGTTCATTAAACACCTCATCTCCACTAATCTTCAGATTCTCGTCATTTACATCATCAACCCTTTGCAGAAGCACCTGACTCCTGTACTTTTCCAATGCGGTGTTAATCATAATCCTTCGGATCCAACCCGGAAAAGCAGCAGGGGTTTTCACCTGATCCAGTTTACCAAATACTTTAATGAACCCCTCCTGGAGTATATCCTGTGCATCTTCTTCACCAGAAGCATACTGAAGGCAGACTCCATACATGGCTGAAGCAAACCTCCGGTAAAGCTCTTCCTGGCTCTTAGGTCTCCCCTTTCTACACCCCTTGATTAATATATCCAGCTTTTCTGCCAATCCAGTTTTCCTCCAATGACAAATTTATGCAAATTGGCAGGATATTACATCCTTGGTATACAAAGCTATGATGCAAGCAGAGCAAAAAAGGTTGCGCCACAAGATTGATTCTTCTACATGGGAGACGCAACCTGAGGGCCTACTTATGCGTCTTTGTATTGAGATCTTTTGATAACAACACATTTCGATGCTTATGAAAAAACTTACTTATATGATTGGTCTGGTACTCATGTTAACAGGCCTGGGCTCAGCTTGCAGTCAGCACATTGACGATCCTGTGTTCGACTACAACCTCAAATCGGCCAGAGTCATTGAAACCAACAACGACTTCGGGCTTACACTGTTTAACAAGGTATTGGAACAAGACAAGTCTCCAAACCTGATGATCTCTCCTGCATCGGTGAGCATCGCACTTGGAATGGCTTACAATGGAGCTGAAACAAGCACCAGGGATGCCTTCGAACAAGTTTTAAACTACGAGGGACTCTCCCGTGAAGAGATAAATGAGATTACCAGGGAGTTAATTAATGTCCTTGTAAGCAATGTGGGAGGCAATCTGCTGGAGATAGCCAACTCCATGTGGTACGACCAGGGATTTCCTGTGGAACAGGATTTTATTGATTTGAATAGCAACTATTACGATGCCGAGGTTCGGGAGATTGATTTCCGGAAAGCCAATGCGGTTAAAACCATTAACGATTGGGTAAGTGCCAACACCCAAGGGAAAATCGATGAAATCATCGATGCCATCGATCCTGAAATGATGATGATCCTGATCAACGCCATCTATTTCAATTGTGTTTGGGAGGTGCAATTTGATCCGGAAGACACCCGAGAGTTTCCCTTTTACAGGGAGGACAAAAGCCTTTATGGACAGGTGGAGATGATGGAGCTGAAAAGCACCTTTAATGTGGCTTTTACAGATCATTTTGGAGCAGTGGAACTGCCCTATAAAAACAAAAAGTTCAGCATGTACCTATTCCTTCCTTCTGAGGGTTCAAGCCTTGAAAAGCTTGCGGGGATGCTTGATGGTCAATCCTGGAAGTCCTGGTTGGAGGAATTTGCCGAGCGTGAAAAATTCACCGTCACCATGCCCAAATTCAAATTTGAGTATGAACGATCCCTGGCCGAGGATTTGAAATCCATGGGACTGGAGGTGGCCTTTACGGATATGGCGGACTTTTCAGGGATTAGTCCTGTAGCCCTTCTTATCTCGGATGTGATCCACAAAACCTATATTGATGTAAATGAGGAAGGCACTGAAGCTGCTGCAGTTACTGCCATTGTGTTTGAAACCACATCGATCGGACCCGCAAACGGGATCCGTCTCGACCGTCCCTATCTCTTTGCCATCACCGAAAACAGCAGCAAATCCATCATATTTATGGGAAAGGTCTCTGAACCTTCTTATGACTAACTATTAACTAATAACGCTTGCACAGCAAGCATATTAACCTTCGCGCAGCGAACTAAATATGAATAACCTCCCCGTAAGCGGCTGCGGCTGCTTCCATCACGGCCTCTGACATGGTGGGATGTGGATGAACTGCCTTAATAATCTCTTCACCGGTCGTCTCCAGCTTCCTGGCCAAAACCAACTCTGCAATTATCTCTGTGACATTGGCCCCAATCAGGTGTGCTCCCAACAGCTCTCCATATTTGGCATCAAAGATCAGTTTTACAAATCCATCCTTGGCTCCGGCGGCTGAAGCTTTGCCTGATGCAGTAAAGGGAAACTTACCTACTTTCAATTCATAACCAGCCTCTTTGGCGGCCTTCTCTGTCATACCCACTGAGGCCACTTCGGGGCTGGTATAGGTACAACCAGGAATGTTTCCATAATCCACAGGCTGCGGATCATGACCTGCAATCTTTTCCACGCAGGTGATTCCTTCTGCCGAGGCAACGTGTGCAAGAGCAGGTCCCCCTACGATGTCTCCTATGGCATACAGGCCCTTCACGTTGGTACGGTAATAGGGATCGACTTTCACCTTGTCCTTATCCATCTCCACACTCAACTCTTCAAGTCCAATTCCTTCCACATTGGGTGCTATACCTACCGCAGAAAGCACAATTTCAGCCTCCACCTCTGTGATTCCTTTTGGAGTTTTTACTGAAACCTTACACAAATCGCCAGTTGTATCCACCGACTCAACCGAAGAGGAGGTCATCACCTTCATCTTCGATTTCTTAAATGAGCGCTCCAGTTGCTTAGAAACCTCTTCATCCTCCAAAGGAACTACGTTGGGAAGAAACTCCACAAGAGTTACCTCTGTACCCATGGTGTTGTAGAAGTTGGCAAATTCGCTTCCAATGGCACCTGATCCCACGACCACCATGGATTTAGGCAGCTTGGGCAGTGTCATGGCCTGCCTGTAACCAATAACCTTCTTTCCATCCTGCTTCAGGTTGGGCAACTCCCTGGAGCGGGCACCTGTTGCTAGAATAATATGATCGGCTTTTACCTCTGTGGTTTTGCCGTCGGCATCAGTAACGACAACAAGCCCGGGAGATTTGAGTTTCCCCGTGCCTTTTATGACTTCGATCTTGTTTTTCTTGAAAAGATACTCGATCCCCTTACTCATTCCTTCAGCCACCGTGCGGCTTCTTCCAACCACCTTATCAAATTCGGGTTTAACGGTACCGTCAATAGAAATCCCATAGTCGGCTGCATGCAGGAAATACTCATAAACCTGTGCGCTTTTCAATAATGATTTGGTGGGAATACATCCCCAGTTCAGACAGATCCCTCCAAGGGATTCTCGCTCTATCACTGCAGTTTTTAATCCAAGTTGGGATGCCCGAATGGCTGCAACGTAACCTCCCGGTCCGCTGCCAATTACTAAAAGATTAAAGTTCATTCTGGTTGTGTTTAAGATTATTCGCGAATTTACGAGTTTATAACAACCAAAACGAATTAGGGTTTACACTTTTTAGTAATATTCGGACGGGTTGACGGGATTTCCGTCTTTCCGAACCTCATAATGGAGGTGTGGGCCTGTGGACTGACCTGTATTACCGACACGTCCAATTACCTGACCCATAGCAACCTGGAGCAAGTAGACCAACCCATTCATCGCTTGTCCCCCTTTAGCAACTCAATTTTTTGATCAATTAACGCCTTGATTTCCTCCAGTTCTCCAAGGTCAACCACATCATCACCCGTGAAGAAGGAAGCAAAACTTACCGCAGAACCTTCGAAGTGATTATTGATAATCGATTTTACATGCTTTCTGAAGTAAACCTGGCGGGATATCTCAGGATAGTATTCATGAATTTTGCCATAGGTATTAAAACCCACCACTCCCTTTTTTACCAGCACCCTGATCACAGTTGATATGGTGGTGTAGGCAGGCCTTGGCTCAGGGAAAGCATCAACAATGTCTTTAAGGAAACACTTCTCCTGTTCCCAAATATAATGCATGACCTGTAATTCAGCCTTTGTCAATTCCTTCATATAACAAACCTATAACTATTTTTATAGTAATACAACTATATTTATAATTATTTGAAATATAGATCGAAGAAAGTGGGGACACAGCGGGAGGCAAGGCCATTGGGTGAATTCTGAAGGAAGGCGATACCTACGTTTTCCTCTGCACAAAAGGCTATCTCGGCCCTGTAACCTCGAATGTATCCACCATGATAGACAATTTGCCTCCCCTGGTAGTTATAAATGCGCCAGCCCAGGCTGTAATATCTTTCACGAAATGGTTTCCAATACCTGGTGTATCTCCATTTCAAAGGTGTATAGATTACAGGTGTACTCAAAGAAGTAAGTATTGTATCGGGCATCATCTCTGGCTTTTGTCCCAGCAGAGCCAAAAGCCACTGCTCCATATCTGATATACTGGCATTGACCCCCGCTGCAGGCATCACATTGTAGTAGCCTTCATGCGGATTTAAGGAGACATAACCTGCTCCTGTTTTAACGTGGGGGAAAGCCAGGTTTGGATTTTTATCCAGGTCCATGGGTCCGGCCGATGCATCCTTCATCCCAAGAGGTTTAAAGATCTTTTCGTCCAACAATACCTGGTAAGGTACACCGGTGGTCCTCCTCGCAATGGGATCCAGCATACTGAAAAGCACATTCTGATATCCGTAGAGTTCCCCGGGAGGAGCAGATATGTCCACCTCATCCAGGCGTGCAATAATATCATTCAATCTCTGATCGGCTTCAACAAGGTTGTCGTAGGCATAAGGCACAAGGCCGGAGGTATGACTTAGCAGATGCCTGATCGTGAGCTCAGCCGTGCTGGCCGAATCTTTCAGTGCAAAACCCGGATAGTGATCTACTACCCTGTCATCCAGGGAGAATGCTCCATCCAGTTCCAGAAAACAAGCCAGGGCACCCGCAAATCCTTTGGAGACCGAGGCCAGCCTGAAAAGGGTATGACTGTCCACCTCCAGATCGGTTCCATATTCACGCTTTCCAAATGTCCCCGTATAGGCCACATCCCCATTATGAACAATGGTATAAGCAGCACCAACAGTCTTACTGCTATCCAGTTCTCTGGCCATAAATGATATAAACTCCCTGAAAGCCGGGAGTTCAGGAATGGGTCGCTCACTGGGGCTAAGGACAGCCACCTGCGGCACTGCATTTACAGCAGCGATCAAACTCTCTTTGGTCTCAAGGGCTCTTGTCCCTTTTGTAAATAGAATGGAACCTGTAGAAACTACAAGTACCAGAATAAAAAACAGGGAGAACCTCTGGTGATGCTTCTTCTTCTTCAAATTCTGCTCCTCAATAAATTCCAGGGAACAAAAGTATAACTATAATTATAATAATAGAAGTTTCAAACAGAAAAGTATTAACACATCATGACTTCTTGGTGGCATCAAACACCTTGGTGGCTGTCGCAATAATTCCTGAGATATCCGCCAGGTTGGTTGGCAGGATCATGGTATTGGACTCTTTTGCCATTTTACCAAATTCCATCAGGTATTGTTCAGCAATCCGGAGGTTGACGGCATCTTTCCCCCCTCCTCATTGATGGCAAGAGCAATGGCCCTGATTCCATTGGCTGTGGCTGTGGCTACCTGCTCTATCTCAGAAGCCCGTCCGGTAGCTTCATTGATACGCTTTTGCATTTCGCCTTCCGACTCATTAATGGCTTCCTGTTTGGATCCTTCAGCTACATTTATCTTGGCCTGCTTCTCTCCTTCTGATTCAGCAATTACCGCACGCTTTTCTCGCTCTGCGCGCATCTGCTTTTCCATGGCATCCTTAATGCTCTGAGGAGGAATAATATTTTTAACCTCATAGCGGGTTACTTTAACCCCCCAGGGATCACTGGCTTTATCCACCGCCGACACGATGCTGTTATTAATGGTTTCCCGCTCTTCGAAAGTCTTGTCAAGTTCAAGTTTCCCGATGATACTCCGCATGGTGGTCTGGGCGATTTGAATGGAAGCAAATTGATAGTGATCTATTCCATAAGAGGCTTTCGCGGCATCGATTACCTGAAGATAGAGAATCCCATCCACCTCCACGGATATATTGTCCCTGGTGATACAGATCTGTGAGGCTACATCTATGGCCTGCTCTTTCAGGGTATGCTTATACCTGACCCTGTCAATAAAAGGAACGATGACATTAAATCCGGCCATCAGGGTAGCGCGGTATTTGCCCAGTCGTTCAACAATGTAGGCCCGCCTCTGTGGGACCACCTTTATGGAAGAAAGTAGTAAGATCAGTGCCAGCAGGATTAAGCCGCCATATACGAGGGTTAAAGCATTCATGTCCATGATAAGAAAGTTAGAAGTTATTAGTTAGGGGTTAGTAAATTGGGTTATTGGTTAATGGTTAATGGTTATTGGTTAATGGTTAGTAGTTAGTGGTTTACTATTTACTACCCACTAATTACTATTTACTGATTAGGTTTCACATTGAGTGTGAGTCCATCCTTACTCTTAATGGTTACCCATTGCGCTTTGGCCACAGGATCACTGCACCGGGCCGACCAGCGTGTGCCCTTGAATTCTACCTTGCCTTCTCCATTGCTAAATGTATCAACAGCCCTTGCTTTCTTCCCAATAAACTCCTCAAGCTGATCCTGAGCCTCTTCATCTTTCTTACTGAAGAATCTATTCTTTAAATATTTGCGCAACAGGACCAGTCCCAGCAGTGACGCTACCAGAAAGATGAGAATTTGAACATTCAGACTAATATTGGCAATGGCACAAACCAGTGCTGTTACCCATGCACCAGCTCCAAAAAAAAGGATGACCAGTCCGGGAATTATAAGCTCCAGAAGCAGTAAACCCAGTCCAACCAGGAACCAGACTACTGCAGGATCGGATAAGATTTCCATGATGAGGTGATTTGCGATTAAATTAAGAAAAAATGATCACAAATCCAATGGCCATGACACCTATTAAAACACAGGTTATCCATTGAACATGTGATACATTTACTAAACTATCCTTACCTTTGTATAAGGATCAGGAACTGTATCATATGCGCAAATACGAATACACCAATCGGGACATCAGCTGGCTGTCTTTCAATTTCAGAGTACTTCAGGAAGCCATGGATAAAACATTGCCTCTCTATGAACGGCTTAAGTTCCTGGCCATCTATTCAAACAATACTGAAGAATTTTACGAAGTAAGGGTCAGCTACTACAAACACATGCTGCGCCACGAAAAGGAATTTCCTAAACAGCATTTTAAAGATATCGATCCCGTAAGTATCATTCGGCAGATCAATGAGATAGTTACCAATCAACAATCGATCTTCCACCTGATATTTGAGGATGAGATACTTCCTGCACTGAGACAGAATAACATCATTGTGGTTAATGAGGATGATGAATTATCAGAGTCTCACCTGAAATATATAAGCGATGTTTTTCACTCCACCATCCTGACATCCGTTGAGCCTGTGCTTCTTGTAAGAAAAAAAGTTCGCCCATTTCTTAAGACAGGACACCCATACCTTGCCATGGAGATGGTCAGTAGGGATAGCAAAGAAGATACACAAATCAGACGATATGGCATCATAAAGATTCCCACCGACCACAACATCTCCCGATTCATAGAGCTCCCTGGCGAAAATGGCAAACACTATATTATGTTTGTGGAAGATGTCATCATGCGCTATATCGACGCCATCTTTCCGGGTTACAGTGTAAAAAACTGGTACTCCTTGAAACTCACCAGGGATGCCGATATGGATTATGACGAATATGAAGGGGATGACCTGATCGATGCCATTGACCGGATACGATCGGCTCGTTCAGTGGGTGAACCCAACAGGTTCCAGTTTGACCGGTCCATGCCGCAGAAACTGTTGGATTACCTGACCACCTCATTTCATATCTCAAAGGACCTGTTGGTCATGGGGGGAAGCCGACACAACTTCAGAGATTTTTTCAGTTTCCCAAATCCAATCTACCCTAAATTGGAGATTGAATCACTACCTCCCATTCCTATTCCCGCACTGGCTAATCTTAAGAAGCCCATTGCAGGATTGATCAGTAAAAAAGATTACCTGTTAAGCATGCCCTATCAACCGTTTGAGCATTACCTCCGGTTCCTGAGGGAGGCCTCAATTGACCCAACAGTAAAGGAGATTAAGGCAACTCAGTACAGGGTTTCTGATCACTCAGTAGTGGTTAATTCGCTGATTGATGCAGCCGAGAACGGAAAGAAAGTCTCCGTATTTGTGGAATTGAAAGCCCGATTTGATGAAGAGGCTAACCTGAAATGGGCCAATCAGATGACCAAGGCCGGTATCCGGATCATATATAGCATTCCCAATTTAAAAGTCCATGCTAAAATTGCATTGGTCCTCAGAAAAAAGGGTTCCAAGCATGGAGACCAGGCCTATCTGGGCACAGGCAATTTTAATGAAAAGACTGCACGGCTTTATGGCGACCATGGATTATTCACATCCAATCCAGAAGTCGTGCGGGAAGTAAAGGACCTGTATAAACACCTTGAAGATCAAACATTGAGGCCAGAATTCAAGCATATTCTGGTGCCCGGATTTAATATGATCCCGACCTTTATTCAACTCATTGACCAGGAAATTGAAAATACGAAAGCGGGGGGGATCGGATACATCCTTCTAAAAATGAACGGTCTGCAGGATAAAGAGATGGTTGACAGCCTTTACAGGGCCAGTGAGACAGGCGTAAAGGTAGATTTGATCATCAGGGGGGTATGTACACTTAAAACAGGTCAACCCTATAGCAAAAACATCAGGGTAATACGCATCGTGGACCGATACCTCGAACATGCCAGGGTATTTATATTTCTCAATAATGGGGATCACCAGGTATATATGGGTTCGGCCGACTGGATGAAAAGAAACCTACGGAGAAGGGTAGAGTGCATTTTCCCTGTCTACGATCCTGATCTTAAAAAGGAATTACGTGACGTTTTGAATATTCAGCTGTCGGATAATGTGAAAGCGTGTGAGATAGACAAGAATCTGATGAATAACAGGATTGTTACCAAAGGGCCAGACATCAGGTCTCAGGTAGCCACTTATGAGTATTTCAAGAATAAATACACCATGCCATAGCATTTACAGCCACATCGAAAAACCCTGATTCATGGATCTCCAATCCAGATTAGCACCTATTCATTTTTAATTTATTATGCCCGGGACCCCTAAGAAAAAATCTGCATTATCGGTCTCTGAAGGAGTCGCACAGCCCGACTCCATTAACCGAGATGCGGTTAACCAATTAAAGCAATCCAAGAAGAGGCAGTTCAGCACCGACCAGTTGTTCGATGGGATCCGGCAAGGAGACATCGCCATGCTCAGTCAGGCCATTACCCTGGTCGAAAGTTCTCTTCCTAAACACCTGTCCATGTCCCAGGAACTGATTGCAGCATGTCTTCCCTATTCTGGGTCAAGCTTTCGACTGGGTATAACAGGAGTTCCTGGTGCAGGCAAGAGTACTTTCATTGAGTCGCTGGGCTTACACCTTATCAACCGGGGTCAAAAACTGGCGGTGCTTGCCATTGATCCAAGCAGCGAACGATCCAAAGGAAGCATTTTAGGTGACAAAACGCGCATGGAGACTTTAGCAGGCCGCTCTGAAGCCTATATCAGGCCATCCCCGTCCGGGGGTACCCTTGGAGGGGTAGCCAGAAAAACAAGAGAGACGATAATCCTTTGTGAAGCTGCCGGTTTTGACACCTTGTTTGTGGAGACTGTGGGAGTAGGACAATCTGAAACAGCGGTCCATAGCATGGTGGATTTCTTTCTTCTGATTATGATAGCCGGTGCCGGTGATGAGTTGCAAGGAATTAAGCGAGGAATTATGGAGATGGCCGATGCCATCCTGATCAATAAGGCCGATGGCTCCAATATGCAAAAAGCACGCAGGGCACAGGCAGAATTTGCCAATGCCCTGCACCTGTTTCCACCCTCAGCTTCTGGATGGACACCTCAGGTTAATACCTGTTCGGCGCTGTATGGATTCGGAATTGAGGAAGTCTGGGGGATGGTCGGTAAATATCGATCCGTGACTTCTAAAAACGGCTATCTGAAGCAACGCAGGGAGGAACAGGCAAAATATTGGATGTATGAAACCATTAAAGAGGGGATTTTTAATCAGGTATTTAATAATTCCGAGATGAAAAAGGAGCTTGAGAAATATGAGCTTGAAATTTCTCAGGGTCAAATGACCTCCCATATGGCAGCATCGATTATTTTGAATAAGTATAAATCTATGGACAAAACCACCTAAGCTATTTCCCTGTTGGATAATAGTTTGTATTATTGCGCATTCATTTTTAAAAACGTGTATATGCAAAAAATTATCTATCTGCTCGGGATTCTGTTAGCCATGACCTCCTGCAGCATGAAAAGTGACAGTTATACCATCGAAGTAGATCTGGATGGGACCCAGGGGAAATGGATCAGATTGATGGCCATGGAAGATCGAAACTATATGACTTTTGACTCAGTAAGGGTGGAAACTGAATCCCCGGTTGTCTTGTCAAAGCATGTAGATGGTGTTAAAACCATGCACCTGACAGTAGAAGGTATGCAGGCATCCGTAACACTTTTGATTGAGAATAGTTCCTACGAAATTACAGGGACCATGGAAAACCCAGAAATTTCCACCGGCAGCAAGGCACAGAATGACCTGAATGCTTACAACCAGAAAATTGAGACCATCAATGAAAAAATGGCCGTACTTGCAAGTAAATTGAGAAGTGGAGAAAATGAAGCCAAACGGGACAGCCTTCTGGAAGCTTACTACGCACTCAATGACGAAAAAAGCAGCATCGATTCAGTTTACATCCTTGAGAATCCATCCTCATATGCATCAGTCCTTGCATTAAGGGGCACCTTCTACATGCTGGATAGTGAGGATCTGGAAACCGCTCTTACCAGCCTGGATGCCCCGCTGCATGAGATGGAGGAGTATCAATACATGGCCGGTAAGCTGGAACGAATGAAAGCAGTAGCCATTGGAAATCCTTATACCGATTTTGAATTGCCCACTCCTGATGGAAAATCTTTAAAAGTTTCAGAGGTCCATAAGGGAAATGTAATGCTCATCGATTTCTGGGCAAGCTGGTGTGGCCCTTGTCGCCGGGCAAACCCCGAAGTGGTGGCTATCTACTCTGAATATAATGAACAGGGTTTTGAAATACTGGGCGTTTCACTGGACAAAGATGCTGCCAGCTGGAAAAAAGCCATTGAGGATGACAAACTCACATGGCCACAAATATCAGATCTGGAATTCTGGAACAGCAAGGGAGCCGAACTCTACGGAGTACCTGCCATTCCACACACCGTTCTTATCGACCGTGAAGGAACCATCATTGCCAAGAACCTGCATGGAGATGAACTAAGAGAAGCGATAGAAGCACTGTTGTAGTGATCAGTGATCAGTGGGTAGTGAAAAAATAAGAGCCGGTCGCGAATGCGCCGGCTCTTATTATTTGGTCAATTCCTTTTTCACTAGTTACTATCCACTACCTACTACCCACTAGTTACTACCTACTACCCACTAGTTACTAGTTACTACCTACTACCCACTAGTTACTAGTTACTACCTGACTACCTACTACCCACTAGTTACTACCCACTAACTTTTACCCCTTCACAACCTCCCCTTTCACCCAGAGGATCATTTTACTCTTTTTAGGATCGTTGGTAATAATGGTTACTGTCTTATTTTGATTTCCGACTTTGCCGGCCGAGTTAAAAACGGTTTTAATCTTTACAGACTCGCCGGGAGCTACCACATTTTTCTCCGGTTGGACAGCGGTGCATCCACAGGAAGCTTTAATCTTTCTAATGTGAAGATCCGTTTTACCTGAATTGCTTAATACATAGGTATGTTCCACCTTGTCACCCTGACTGATCTTACCAAATTTGAATTCTGCATCATCCACACTTAAAACAGGTGCATTTGCAAGTTGATCGGTGGTCATTGCAGAGAAGTCTTCCTCGATATTCGCACTGATAACAAGGGAATAGTTCCTTTCAGACACCCCATTGATCTTTAATCCCATCCGATCGATCACAAATCCCCAGTCATTTCTTGCAGGTGCATTGTAATTGGCTATGATCATTCCTTTCTCACCAGGTTTTAAAGAAGCGGGTACGGCCCTGATGGCAATGTGCTTGGGAATCCTCTCAAATTCAAGATCCACTTTTTCCGCCGAGGTGTTGATAACTTCCAATTGCTTCTCGGTGGTCTGGGTATTTTTGAGGTTACCAAAAGCAAGATGATTGGACTTAAGTCGCATGGGACCCATGGCATAACGATAGTCGTCCTCCACAGTCCGGGGCTTGGGCTCCACCTCGCCCGCAATGGTGAGCCGCACACTCCCGGGATTTGAGTTGGAAATCACCGTTACATATTTCCTGAATGTACCGGGTCTACCTGCCGGATTATAGGTTGCTGCCACATATCCTTTACCTCCAGGAGGCACGGGCTCCCTTGTCCAGCGAGGAGCCGTGCACCCGCAGGAAGCTGTAACATTCTGCACAATCAGATCACTTCCGCCCGTATTAACAAATTCAAATTTATAGGTCACCTTGCCATCCGATTCTTTGAATTTACCGAAATCGTGTTCTTGATTATCGAATGAAATTTTAGGCTCAACAGTTTGCGAGCTTAAAGGAACCAGCATGCCGGCCAAACAGAATAATACCAATATCTGCTTCATCTTCTGTCTATTTTTTGATTTACAATCTGAGAACAAATTATACTAGTAACTACAAAATTAACGTAAATAATGAATAAATAGTTGCACAATTTTTGAGGTGTCAATTTGACTGCAAATATCAGGCCGGGATTAATAGGTCCAATTATGGCTAATAATGTTTACTTTTATATCGCTGTCTAAGCATATGAAAAGCATTTTTAAAATAGGAATTTTACTACTGCTGGCATTCTGTTCAACCAGACTGTCTGCCCAGTTTTATAACGGGATGCAGATGGACTTCGGTAAAAATCGGGTTCAATACAACGACAGGTATTGGAAATATTACAGATTCGACCGCTTCGATGTCTATTCCTATGAAAATGGCACGGATCTGTCTTTATATGTAGCCGATTTCATAGAGAAGGAGATGGAACTTATCGAACGGTTTTTTGATTATGATATTGAACGCCGGATGATCTTTCTCACCTATAATAAAATGTCGGATTTCAGGCAGAGCAACATAGGGCTGGTTTCTGAAGCAGAAGAGTATAACATCGGTGGAACCACACAAATTATCCAGAATAAGGTATTCCTCTATTTTGAGGGCGATCATGTAAAACTCGAGCGACAGATCAGGGCTGCCATTGCCGAAGTACTACTTACCGAGATGATGTTTGGAAACGGCGTAAGGGCGAACCTGACCAATTCAACCATGATTAACCTCCCGGAATGGTACCTGGAAGGATTAAAATCCTTCGTATCCAACCCCTGGGATTATGAGATGGAAAACCGGGTGAAGGACGGGATTGTTTCAGGAAAGTATCGCAATTTTGTCAACCTCCAGGATGAGGATGCACAGTATGCGGGTCACTCCTTCTGGAAATATGTAGCCGACATGTATGGGGCTTCTATCATTCCACAAATCATCTACATTACCAAAATCAATAAAAATGCAGAAAGCGGATTCCAGTATGTGCTTGGAAGCAAGCTAAAGGAGCTCTCTTTTGACTGGACCTCCTATTACCTGGGAATGTTTACCTCCCAGGAAGAAAAAGGCGATCTGCCAAATCAGGGAAAGGTCCTTAAGAGGCCTAATAAAAAAAGGGTTTATCAGAACATAAGGATCAGTCCTAACGGTGAGTATCTGTCTTATGTGACCAATCAGAAAGGACAGTATAAAATCTGGTTCCATGACGAAGCCACAGGGAAGAAGAAGAAAATCTATAAAAGAGGCCAGAAACTTGATCAAATCAACGACTACTCTTTTCCTGAAACCGCGTGGCATCCCTCCTCACAAATCCTGGGATTTATAACTGAGGAAAAGGGAATGCTAAAATTCCATATATACAACCTTGAAACCCGTGAGATAACCACCCGGAACCTGCTCTATTTTGAGAAGGTCCTGGATATGAGCTTCTCTCCCGATGCAAGGAAACTGGTCTTCTCAGCCGTGGCGGATGGACAGACCGACATATGGGTTTTCGATATCGCTTCCTCCACCAATGAAAGAATAACCAATGATCTGGCAGACGATTTTAATCCCAGGTTCACCAACAACATGAGTAACATCTCATTTGTATCCAACAGGCGGCTGGATACACTGTTTATGGAGAATGATCCGGAGAACAATACCACCACCGCCTTTGCTGTTTATGTTTACGATTATATCACCAAAGACAGCAGGCTTCAGAAGATTTCAGAAGGAAACTATATCAATCATACCCAACCCCTCTCCCCCGCCCGGAATGAATTTTTCTACCTGAGTGATAAGAATGGCATTGTGAACCGCTATTATGCCAGGTACGACAGCACCATTAGCCTGGTGGATACAACAATTCACTACAGGTATTTTGCCAATAGCTTTCCGCTTTCCAACTATAAACGCAATATTCTTTCACACGACATCAATCCCGAAACAGGGGAGATCGCAGAAATTGTTTACAACGACTCCAGGTACCACATGTACAAGTATCCCATGGAATTCGAAAAGAAGTTTGGAGAAGAACTTGAACCTACAGAATACAGGGACAGGCATGTGAACAGGCTGTTGCGTGAGGATTCTATTCATCACGTGGAAAAAAAGGTGATTTCCATGAAGGATATTGCCAACAACTCCCTGGTGCACGATGGAGATACCATCCCTCTTCAAAAATTCAAGATTGATATAAACAATTACATCTTTGAAAGAGAGAAGTTGAACTACTACAATACCCAGCTTCGAAGCATGAATCTGAACCTGGTCCTCGACTCCGTCCAGGACAGCAGAATGATGTATATTGACTACTCCACAGCCTTCTACCCCAATCAACTGGTCAATCAAATTGATTTTAGCTTTTTGAATGCATCTTACCAGGCCTTTACCGGAGGGGCATACTATTTTAATCCTGGACTAAACCTGCTGTTTAAGGTGGGAGCCAACGATCTTTTTGAGGATTACCGACTGATTGGAGGTGTCAGGTTTGCCATCGATTTTGACAGCAATGAGTACCTCCTCAGTTTCGAGAACCTGAAACGCCGGCTTGACAAACAACTGCTATTTCACAGGCAGGTATTTAAGAACTACATTACAGATGCGAACGGCTTCTTTGAAAGTGAAATAAAAACTTACAGTCGGGAATTCCTGGGCTCCCTGAAGTATCCCTTTAATCAGACCCTAGCTGTGAAGGGGACCGCATCCTTTCGCCACGACAATACGGTATTCTTGTCCACAGATCTTGATAACCTGAATAAGCCAAATATTGCCAAGGTATGGGGCGGGCTTAAAGCCGAGGTTATTTTTGACAACACCCGGGTGCTGGGAACCAACCTCTACTCCGGTTTGCGCTGGAAAGTCTTCGGAGAAGCCTACCGTCAGATCAATGCCTCCAAATCGGATCTTTTTGTACTTGGGGGAGATATCCGCTACTACATCCGGATACATCGCACACTGATCTGGGCAAACAGATTTGCTGCCAGTACTTCCTTTGGGAGAAGTCCTCTGATTTACTACATGGGATCCGTGGATAACTGGATAAATCTAAACCAGTCGAGGGTACCCACCTTTAACGAATCTGTAGCCATTGACTATACACAGAACTATGCCTACCAGGCACTGGCCACCAATCTAAGGGGCTTCTCACAAAACATCAGAAATGGCAGCAACTTCGCTGTTTTCAATACCGAACTCAGATGGCCCATTTTCAGATACCTGGCCGGACATCCCCTTTCTTCCGGTTTCCTCAATAACTTTCAGGTGGTTGGATTCGCTGATGTGGGAAGCGCCTGGACCGGCCTGCATCCCTATTCAGGTGAGAATGCCTGGGATACGGAAGTCATCGTCAATGGACCCATGACCATAACCCTGGATGCCAACAGGGATCCTATAGTGGCAGGATATGGCTTTGGTGTGCGCGCTCAGCTGCTGGGTTACTTCATTCGTCTCGATTGGGCATGGGGCTATGAAAACAAGATGGTGCAACCGCGAATGTTCTATCTTTCACTAAGCCTCGATTTTTAAATAGCAATGAATCTAAAAATAGAAATAGACGAGCTTCTTACAGAAGAGTTGCTTTCTGAGATGATTCAGATACGCCGGCATCTGCATCAAAACCCCGAACTCTCATTCGAGGAGTATAATACATCGGTATATATTCGGGAATTGCTGGATGATTGGGATATTGAATATACTTTTCCCATAGTAAAAACGGGATTTCTGGCCCGAATCAAAGGAGATAAGCCCGGAAAACGAATCGCCCTTCGTACCGATATGGATGCTTTGCCCATCACAGAAAATTCGGACCTTGATTTTCAATCAACTCATCGGGGTGTTATGCATGCCTGCGGGCATGATGTTCATATGTCTTCGCTTCTGGGTTCCATCCGGCTTCTGAATCAAATGAAGCACCGGATTGAAGGTGAAGTGTTATTTGTATTTCAGCCTGGAGAAGAGAAGATTCCCGGGGGTGCCAAATTAATGCTGGAAGAGGGTTTGTTTAAAGACCAGCCTCCTGATTTGATTATTGCACAGCATGTTTTGCCCGATATGGATGCAGGCCATGTGGGATTTAAACCTGGAATATACATGGCCTCTTCAGACGAAATCTACATCACTGTAAACGGAAAAGGAGGACATGGAGCACTGCCCAGGCACATCAATGACCCAGTTCTGATGGCGTCTCACATCTTAATTTCTCTTCAACAGGAAATAAACCGGAAATCCCCGGGCAATGTACCCACAGTGATCTCATTTGGTAAGGTAGAGGCCAAAGGAGCGGTCAATGTAATACCCAATCAGGTACACCTGGAAGGTACATTTCGTACCATGAATGAACCCTGGAGAAAAGAGGCACATTCAATGATCAAACAGATTGCATCAGGAATTGCTTCAAGCATGGGAGGCACCTGTGATGTGGAGATTCGAAGTGGCTATCCCGTTTTGCACAACCATGAAAAGATTACCCTTGAATCGAAATTAAAGGCCATCGACATTTTGGGACCCGATCGGGTGGAGGACATGGAGATCAGAATGACCGCTGAAGATTTTGCCTGGTTTGCTCAGACCATTCCCGGAATGATGTACCGCCTTGGCGTGAAAGAACCGGGGACTGACCAGGTATTCCCGCTTCACACACCCGGATTCAGGGTGGATGAATCTGCATTAAAGACCGGCATCACCATGTTGACCTATCTTTCCATCGAATTGCTTAAATCAACAGCTGTTTAAAAATAAATTCCGACATAAAATTGGTTTAAAGAAATTTGCCACTAAATTTGCCGCTTAGAACTAATAAACTTGAAGATATGGCTTACGTAATTTCTGATGATTGCACCGCATGTGGAACTTGTATTGATGAATGTCCGGTAGAGGCTATTACCGAAGGAGATATCTATGTAATTGATCCTGAGCTGTGTACCGACTGCGGCGCATGTGCTGATGTATGTCCCGTTGAAGCAATCAGCCCTGAATAGGGTCAGAATCAACTGACGAAATTTAAGACCGCTCAAATCGAGCGGTCTTTTTTTTTGTCACCTCAAAAGTCCTAACTTTGGATAAGGTGAAGTTGAGGAAAAAAATATTTGTGATCATCTTCGGAACGGATACTCCGGCAGGAAGGACATTCGATGTTATCTTGCTCTGGATGATCATACTAAGCGTTACCGTGGTCATCCTGGAAAGCGTTGCCTCCATGCGGCTGGCATACCACGATTATTTTGTGACTGCTGAATGGATATTTACAATTGCCTTCACCATCGAATATCTGCTGCGGATTTACTCCTCTCCAAACCCCATAAAATACATGACCAGTTTCTATGGGGTGATCGACTTGCTGGCTATCTTACCCACTTATCTGGGACTATTTTTCGAGCAATACACCTTCCTTCTTATCATAAGGGCTTTGAGGTTGCTGCGCATGTTCCGGGTATTGAAACTGGCCAGGTATGTAAAAGAGGCTACAATTCTTGCCCGAGCCCTCCAATTAAGCAAACATAAAATTGTCGTATTCTTTGGTGCTGTACTTACCATGGTTCTGATCCTTGGATCGCTGCTCTATCTTATTGAAGGGGAAGAAAATGGGTTTACCTCCATCCCGCAGAGTGTATACTGGGCCATAGTAACTATCACCACAGTAGGTTATGGCGATATTGCTCCTGTAACTGTAATGGGAAAGATCCTGGCATCTGTAGCTATGCTTACAGGATACTCCATCATCGCTGTCCCCACAGGAATTATTTCTGTGGAAATCGGGAAAGCTGTAAAATCAGAAAGGAAAACAAAAACAAATGTATGTGCGAACTGCAAGCACAGTTCGCATGATCCCGATGCCAGCTTTTGCAAGGTTTGCGGGAACAAACTATAAACCATGAAACGAATCATCTTTGCTTTCATCTGCATTTTGTTGTATCTATCCATTCAGGCTCAAACGCCCCCTGCCATTGTTCGAATAAGCTTTATCGCTCCCAAGCTGGTGGTGGAGTTTGCCCCTGCTGACTTTTTCACACTTACCACAGGATTCTGGTTATATACATCCCTATGGACAACCAATGAATATGATCAAACCATATACAATCCCACCATTTCACCCAGCTTTACCTTTCAGCCAAAATACTATTTTAACCTGGCCGACCGGCAGGCAAGGGGAAAAAGAACAGACTACTATTCGGGATGGTTTGTGGGCATGCCCTTTGCCATTCGATTTTCTGATCTGCAATATTCACTGGGAGCTACCATCGGTTTCCAGTGCACCTTCGGCAAACGCTGGTTCTGGAATTTTGATGTTGGGCCCGGATTTAGCTTCTATGATTCCCGATTTCACTTTACAGGAGTTGGTTCAGTAGGATTCGGAGTTATCCTGAACAAAATGTAGCTGGGGATCAAGAATTCCTTTAAACCATTACCCTTTTCCAAAGTCTATTAATCATACTTGTTTCAATGCCAACTCTAACCAAAGCCAACTAACTGATGAAATTAACTAACACCTTCCTTTTTCTGTTTACCGGACTCTTCCTTCTTTTCCTCACCGGATGTGGCCCAAAATATACCATTGAAGAACTCGATGGTATCTCAATCATTAATAATAAGGGGGGCCAAACCCTTGGATATGCTCCCGGTTCAGGAGTTGCGCTTATTGAAGAAAATGGGTACGCTTTTAAGGACCTCAACAAGAACGGTACTCTTGATGCCTATGAAGACTGGCGTCTGCCTGTGGACGAACGAATTAGCAACCTGGTAGGACAGATGTCGGTGGAGCAGATGGCCGGACTGATGCTATACAGTGCACACCAGTCTATCCCTTCGGGCAGCCGTGGCTTTTTTGGTGCAAGCACCTATGGAGACAAACCTTTCGAGGAGAGTGGTGCTGCTCCCTCCGATCTGTCAGACCAGCAGAAAAAATTCCTTTCCGAAGACCATCTTCGCCATGTGCTGATCACTTCTGTGTCCAGTCCTGCAGATGCTGCTCAATGGAATAATAATGCGCAACAACTGGTAGAAAGCCTGGGTTTGGGAATTCCGGTAAATACCAGTTCTGACCCAAGACACAGGAGCAGGGCCGAGACAGAGTATAACGCTGGCTCCGGAGGGAATATCTCCATGTGGCCAGCCTCCTTGGGTATCGCTGCCTCATTTGATCCCGAACTGATGAAACAGTTTGGACAGATTGCTTCTACGGAATACAGGGCATTGGGAATCGCAACCGCCCTTTCCCCACAAATCGACCTGGCATCAGAGCCTCGCTGGAGCCGCTTCAGCGGCACCATGGGAGGAGATCCTGATCTGACCACCGATTTGGCCCGCGCCTATGTGGATGGTTTCCAGACCTCCTCCGGAGATTCTGAGATTTCTGGGGGCTGGGGATATGAAAGCGTGAATGCCATGGTCAAACACTGGCCCGGCGGGGGCCCGGAAGAGGGGGGACGGGATGCTCATTTTGGCTATGGAGCCTATGCGGTTTACCCGGGTAAAAATCTGGAAGATCATAAGCAGCCCTTCACTGAAGGAGCCTTTAAACTGAATGGAGCCACAGGCATGGCCTCCGCAGTAATGCCCTATTATACCATTTCGACGGGTATCGATACCAAGAACGGTGAGAATGTGGGCAATTCCTATAACAGGTATATTATTACAGACCTGCTGCGCGAAAAGTACGGATACGACGGTGTGGTTTGCTCCGACTGGGGCATCACAAATGATTCCCGCGGTGTAGACACATTTGGAGGCACCTCCTTTGGTGTGGAATCCCTTAGTGTGGCCGAAAGACACTACAAAGCCATCGATGCGGGAATAGATCAGTTCGGTGGAAACAACGACATGGGACCAGTGCTGGAAGCGTATCAAATGGGTGTGGATGAACATGGAGAAACTTATATGAAAGAACGTTTTGAGAAGTCCGCCATAAGGCTGCTGCGCAATATCTTCAGGGTGGGTCTCTTTGAGAATCCATACCTGGATCCAGGAAAAACAGCTAAAATTGTCGGGAACCCTGAATATATGAAGGCCGGTTTTGAGGCACAATTGCGCACCGTGGTTTTGTTAAAGAATCAGCAACAGATCCTTCCCATGGAGAAGCAACTAAAGGTCTATATCCCTCAACGTTATATCCCCGCAAGTACCAGCTGGTTTGGAAGACCAAGCCCGGAAAAGTGGGTAGATGGATTCAGCAAAGAGATTGTATCTAAATATTTCGTCCTGGTAGAGACTCCGGAAAAAGCCGATTTTGCCCTGCTGGCAATCCAGAATCCCAATGGAGGAGTAGGTTATGATGGCAGTGATTTGGAGAAGGGAGGCAACGGCTACGTTCCCATTTCCCTTCAGTATGGCCCCTATAAGGCAGAACATGCCCGCGAAACCAGTATTGCAGGGGGGAGTCCCTTCGAGGACTTTACCAACCGGACCTACAAAGATAAAACCACAACAGCTTCGAATATCCCCGATATGAATCTGGTACTTGAGACCAGAAAACTAATGGGTGATAAGCCGGTGGTGGTGGTAGTCAATGTATCCAAGCCCATGGTATTTGCTGAGATTGAGCCAGCAGCCGATGCCATCCTGGTACATATGGGTGTGCAGGATCAAGCACTGATGGATCTGATATCGGGTTCAGTGGAACCCTCTGCACTGCTTCCTTTCCAGATGCCTGCAAATATGAAGACAGTGGAAGAGCAGTTCGAAGATGTTCCCCGGGATATGGAGTGCTACACAGATGCTGACGGCCATGTTTATGACTTTGCTTATGGACTGAACTGGAGTGGAGTGATTAATGATGAACGCGTAGAAAAGTACCGGTAGGGGCATGTCAAGGCAAAGTCCGGCATCCAGGAGGCTAATCCTGTGGCTTATCGTTATTACCTCATTTATCAATCCTTTTCTGGGTGCGGCCATCAACATTGCCCTGCCTGCAATTGGCGATGAGTTTGGTTTAGGCGCCATAGGGATGAGCTGGATTGCCATGGCCTTCCTTCTCTCATCAGCCGTGTTCCTGGTGCCCCTGGGGAAACTAGCAGATATCAGGGGCAGGAAACGGGTCTTCCTTGTGGGAAATCTGATCATTGCTTCCAGTTCCATCTTTTGTGCGCTTTCTGGTTCGGGAGGGATGCTTATTACATTCAGGGCCATACAGGGAATTGGCAGCGCCATGGTCTTTGGAACCGGGGTGGCCATAATCACCTCTGTATATCCTCCCAACCAGAGAGGGAAAGCCATTGGTATCACAGTGACATCGGTATATATTGGCCTTTCACTGGCTCCATTTCTGGGCGGAATGCTTACGCAATACCTGGGATGGCGGAGTATATTTTATATCACCATTCCATTTGAACTGATGGTGGTATGGATAACCTGGAGGTATATAAAGGAAGAGTGGGCCGATGCACGGGGCGAGAAATTTGATCTGACTGGATCTATTATTTATGTGCTGGCCATGTCGGCATTTATGTTTGGTTTTTCCAAATTGCCTGGCCCACCGGCCATCATTTTGGCTGCAGCAGGATTAATGGGCCTGGTAATTTTCGTAATAAAGGAGCAAAAAACAAGATCCCCGGTATTTAACATCGATCTGTTCAGATCGAACCGGCTCTTTGCATTTTCGAACCTGGCTGCATTGATCAACTATGCAACCACATTTGCCATTACCTTTCTGCTAAGTCTCTATCTGCAATATATCCTTCAGCTCTCACCCCGCGATGCAGGATTGATCCTGGTTACCCAGCCGGTAATCATGGCCCTGGTGGCATCCATATCCGGGAAACTATCTGACCGCTATGACCCCCGGATCCTATCCTCTTTTGGAATGGCTGTTATTGTAGGGGGATTGGTGATGTTAACGCTGCTCACAGCGCAGACCCAGATCTTTTACCTGGTGGTGAATCTTGCCATCGTAGGATTTGGTTTTGGAATGTTCTCATCACCCAATACCAATGCCATTATGGGATCGGTTGATAAAAAATTCCTGGGCGTTGCTTCAGCCACTGTGGGTACCATGCGATTGACCGGGCAAATGATCAGCATGGGAGTGGCCACTCTGATCCTTCAACTCTACATTGGAAACGATCCCATTTCAACTCAACACTCAGCCGGATTTTTGGCCAGCATGAGAACCACTTTTCTGATCTTTGTGATTCTCTGCACCCTGGGTGTATTTGCTTCGCTGGCTCGGGGAAAAAATACCTCTTAGGGATTGTATTGCGACAACCTGAGAACCTCCTGATAATCTCTTTGAGACATCACCTGGTGCAGGGAAAAATCTGGATTTCGGCGGGCAAAATCCCGTACGATCTGCCAGCCCTGCCAGACAGCAGCTTTTCCTGGCGACTCTGTGGTAAAAAAACTTGTATGGGGTGCATCTTCTATTAGCTTTCGTATATCCAGGGGATCGGTTGAGAAGAGCAGTTTCTCCTCAACCATGTGGGTCCACATCTGCTCTTCGTTGTTCCTGCACCATTTCATCTGTTCGGCATTGAAACCCGCCTTCATTTCCTCCTTATAACCGGGTAGCATGGCATCCACAAAGTAGAGCATCTGTCCATGGTGAATCATTCTGGATAGAACATTGTCCAGTGAATCGTTATATGGATATAGCCTGGTGGCATAGGCATACATCACATCCACCGGGATCCTGGCTGCGCTCTTATTCTTCAGGAGGTACCTCGGCGTACCCATCTGATCATAGTACTTACAATCGGCACCAAGGTACTGGTCCAGGCCCACGCCCACAAAGTTACCGACTGTAAATAATCCCTGATTAAAACGGCTCACATAAGCAATCACCCTGGGTGCGACGGAATCAGGATAGTGGTACTGATAGTGCCTGAATCCTTCCGTCAGCTCGTCGTCTATGTCCTTAGTTGAAGAAAAGAGTTTATTGGTATAGTCAAATACCTCCTTGTTGGTAGGATCGTTAATAAACATAGAGAGGTAAGATGCATAATGCCTGGAAGATGCCTGTCCAATCTGGATTACATGCACATTAAAAACATCAAAGAAATCTCCATAAGTCGAATAAAGGACTCCTATGGCCTGGTTTATAGAATCCGGATCCAATTCGAAAAGTGCACGATCGAATCGTTCCAACCTCACATCTATCTCAATATTCGAAATATCCACATTCAATCGATTGTTTTGACATCCGGCAAACATTAGTGAAATGCATATCAGAAAAACGATCTTCCGTTGAATAGGTATCATCATAATAGTTAAATTTGAACCCTGATCTGGTTAGACAAATGTAAAAAATATGACGCGAATATTAGCTTCTATCTTATTGTTGGGCGCAACCATTGCTTTGAGTGGACAGGGGGTCACAAAATTTAGTGTACATGTGGATCCACAATTTGCCTGGTTTGCTTCTGATGAGAATCATATACAAAACAGCGGATCTGTTTTTCAGGCTCAGTACGGACTTCAAATGGACCGTTACTTTGATAAGAACTACGCCTTTACCCTGGGTTTTGGAGTAAATAACCTGGGTGGCAATCTATTCTATACCGACTCAACAAGTTTCATTTCCAAAGGGGATACCCTCTGGTTCGAACCCGGACAAACAGTTAAACAGAAGCTTCAATACCTTGATATTCCTCTGGGGCTCAAGTTAAAAACTGAGGAGCTGGGATACCTTACTTTCTTTTTACAAATAGGGTTTAATCCCATGATCAATATCGGGGCTCTGGCCACCTCAGATGATGGAACATACGATAACGAAAACATTCGTGAAAGTGTTCATGTTTTTAATCTGGGTTATCATGCGGGTTTAGGAATTGAGTATCGTTTGGGAGGCAGTACTGCGCTGATTGGTGGGGTGCGGTGGACATCCGGACTGACCGATATAAGCAGCAACGACGATGCCACAATCACTACCAAAGCCATATCTATTCACCTGGGAGTTCTTTTCTGAGAATCATGAAAATTGCATTAGCACAACTTAACTATTACATTGGGGATTTCCAGGGCAACCTGTCCAAAATGGAGGATGCAGTTCAGAAGGCATCCTCAAAAGGTGCCGACCTTGTGGTCTTTTCAGAACTTTCCATCTGCGGGTATCCACCTCTTGACCTTCTGGAGAGAGAAGATTTTATTACCTCCTGCAGGCTCCATATTGAAAAGCTGGCCAGAATTACGGGCCCCGAAATGGGCATTCTTGTGGGGGGACCGGAGTTCAATCCTCACAAAGAGGGAAAACTGCTATTTAATTCTGCCTATTTTCTAAATGATGGACGAATAAAGCAGGTATTTCGGAAATCACTGTTGCCCACTTACGATATTTTTGATGAGTACAGATATTTTGAGCCCAACAGTGAATTCAGGGTATTGGAATTCAAAGGGAGACGACTGGCGGTTACCATATGCGAAGATTTATGGGATGAGCAACCCTTTGAAAATGAATTTTCCCGCAGCAGGCTCTACACTACAAATCCATTGGAGAGTCTGATGGAATCAAAACCGGAGTTGATCATTAACCTGGCTGCTTCACCGTTTTCCCACAGAAAAATGGAGGTGAAACAATCTGTATTTACAGGGAAGGCAAGCCGCTATGGACTGCCTTTGCTCTATTGCAATCAGGTGGGGGGACAGACTGAACTTTTATTCGAAGGGGGCTCTCTGGCAGTAAGTCCTTCAGGGAAAGTGGCCAGGCGGCTAAAGTTTTTCGAGGAAGATTTTGAGCTTTTTGATCTGGATGATCTACGCTTAGAAAAAATAGGCCTGGAGCCGGATGAAATTCCAGATCGTATCGAATCAATGGCTCATGCCCTTGTTTGCGGGATCCGAGACTACTTTGGCAAGCTGAATTTTAAAAGTGCTACCCTGGGTCTGTCGGGAGGAATAGACTCGGCAGTCACCCTTGCACTGGCCTCGGAAGCCCTTGGACCGGAAAATCTTCATGTACTTTTACTTCCCTCCCAATACTCATCAGCTCACAGTGTGGACGATTCATTGGAATTTGCGAAAAACCTGGGAGTCAAATCGGATATTCTTTCCATCGAATCTGTATTTAACCAGTTTCGAGAATCTCTGCATCCCCTGTTTGGAGCACTACCGGAAGATATTACAGAAGAGAACATCCAGGCCAGGATCAGGGGAACCCTGCTTATGGCACTCTCTAACAAATTTGGAAATATCCTTCTCAACACCAGCAATAAGAGTGAAACGGCAGTAGGTTATGGAACCCTCTATGGGGATATGAGCGGAGGATTATCGGTGCTTGGAGATGTTTATAAAACGGATGTCTACTTACTTGCTCACCATTTTAATCGAGAGAGAGAGATCATTCCCGATCACATAATTACCAAACCTCCTTCTGCCGAATTGCGTCCCGAGCAGAAGGATACGGATTCACTGCCACCCTATGACCAACTGGATCAGATCCTTGAAGCCTATATCGAAAAGCAGTTATCCATCGAAAAAGTAGCGGAAATGGGATTTGATCCGGATTTAATTAGAAGAATCATAAGGATGGTCAATCAGAATGAATATAAACGATATCAGACACCGCCCATACTAAGAATTTCCTCCAAAGCATTCGGGGTGGGAAGGCGCCTTCCACTGGTGGCTAAATATTAGTCAGAAGTTGATAATTTTTTCTATTTTTGTGTGTTATTCAACACACTACGACTAAATAACTTAAAATACAATGCAGGAAAGGAACTACAATGCAGATGACTGTATCGACAATCCAAAATCTGTATTTACAGTACTTACTCCCAAAGAAAAAGAATTCCTGAAGCAAAATTATACTTGTGCATTCTATAAAAAAGGTGAGATTATTTTCAAGGAGGGCGACAAACCCCTGGGATTGATGATCCTTGCTGAAGGAAAAGTAAAAATCTTTAAAGAAGGTGTAGGCGGAAGGGAACAGATTGTAAGAATGGCCAAACCAGTTGGATTTATTGGTTACCGGGCACTTTTTGCAGAAGAGAACCATACGGCAACAGCAGTGGCCATTGAAGATTGCGTATCATGTATCGTGGATAAAGAGAGTGTATTCAGAGTGATGCGCAACAATGCAGATTTAAGCATGAGTGTGATTCAGTCTTTTGCATCGGAACTTGGCTTTTCTCATGACCGTACAGTAACCCTAACCCAGAAACATATCAGGGGACGGCTTGCTGAGTCTCTCATCTTTTTGAAAGACACGTACGGCTATGAGGACGATCACAAAACCATTAAAATATACCTGTCGAGAGAAGATGTGGCCAACCTGTCCAACATGACGACCTCAAATGCCATCCGTACCCTGTCAACTTTTGCCCAGGAGGGAGTAATTGCCATCGACGGCAGAAAAATAAGAATTCTCGACCTTCCCAAACTGGAACGCATTAGTGAGCTAGGTTAGGGAATGGGTTATCTGTTATATATTTTTCTCTACAGCCTGGTCTGGCTGCTTCACCTGCTGCCCGATTGGTTCTTTTTCAGGATTTCCGATTTTCTCTATTTTCTTATGTGCCACGTGTTTGGATACAGAAAAAAAGTAGTGGTTGGTAACATTCAAATGGCATTCCCCGAATACAACAAAGCCGAAATCAGGTCCATAACCAGGAAGTTTTACCACCATTTTTCAGATTTAATTCTGGAGTCCGGTATATGCCACTTCTTCACTGAATCAAAAGCTTTAAAAAGAATTACTTATCGAAATCCCGAGCTGCTTAATGAACTCTATGCGACTGGTAAGCTTGTGATGGCAGTTACAGGACATTATGGAAACTGGGAATACCTCAACACACTTGCTCTGGCCAGTAAATACCCGGTGGAAGCAATATATAAGCCATTAAATATCAAGCCGATTGATCGAATGATCAAAAAAAACAGAACCCGGTTTGGTGTAAGGGTATCCCCCATGGAAAAGATCACCAGGAAACTGATCAAACATCACAAAGAAAAAGATCCGGTGATGACCATTTTTCTTGCTGATCAACGCCCATTGATGAAGAATATTCAGTACTGGACCAAGTTTATGGGTCTGGATACACCTCTCTACCTTGGCACCGAAAAGTTGGCCAGGAAACTGGATGCTGCTGTGGTTTTCCTAAAAATACTGAAGGTAAAACGAGGCAGGTATGAGGTGGATATAGAGTTGATATGCATGGATCCAAACGACCTGGAGCCCTTTGAGATAACCAACAGGCATGTTCAGATACTTGAGAACCTGATTAGAGAACAACCAGCGTATTGGCTCTGGTCACACCGAAGATGGAAACACGACCTGGAGAAATTTAATAATCGCAAGGACCAGAAGAATTAGGGCCCATTGAATCCCTTAAAAAGATCAAGGATCTCTCCCTGGGTTTTTTCAAATGAAAACAGTTCTTCAACACGCTTCTTCCCTGCCCTACCCATTGAAACACGCAGTTTAGGATCTTCAGTCAGTTCAATAATCCTGTCTGCCATTTCATTGATATTGCCTTGTCCTGTAATGAAACCTGTTTCTCCATCCGATATAATCTCTGAGGTAGATTTGACATCAAATGCAACCACGGGTTTACAACTGGCCAAGGCTTCCGTGATCACATATCCAAATCCTTCATATTCTGAGGAGAGCAGGAAAACATCAAGCGAATTGAAAAAAGCCGGCATATTCTCCACAAAACCTAAAAACTCAACCTTCTGATCCACTCCAATTTTTTCTGCGTGCTTCTTTAAGGTTCGCAGTAATTTCCCCTCCCCGGCTATGAGAAGTTTAAAAGTCACCTCTCTACTTTCCAGATCTTTTAGCATCTCCAGAAGATTAATATGACCCTTTTCTTCCGACAAACGCCCGGCTGCGCCTAATACAATCTCACCTTCCTTGGCTAAATACAGGGGTTCGATTAGTGGATTGTACTTTTTCAAATCAATGCCATTATAGATTACACGAATCTTCCATTCAGGTACAAGTTCTTTATTCAGGGCGAGGATGGTTCGTTTGGTCTCCAATGAGTTGGCAATGATACCGGTTACCACCTTCCTGTATAGATAACGATTCATGGGCGAATCCCTAATGGGGATGGCACTCCCTCTTCTGAAAATTATCCTGGGTACACCTGCCCATTTGGCTGCAATGCTCGCAATCTTCATATCATCCGATAAATTGGTCACCAGTACACCCACCTTCTCCTTTCTGAAGATCCCAATGATTCTGATCATCTTTATAGGATTCAGAAAGCTCATGTTTCCTACATGGATCTGGTATCCAGGGATCCCCAATGATTTCATTCTTTCCGAAAGAGGACTTTCGCGAGATGAAACGTAAATTACTTTTATCTTTTGTTCCACCAAATAAGAGGCAACATCATGATGCCACCTCTCACCACCACCCCATGAGCTCTGGGTATTAAAAAGACAAATTGCTGTATGGCTAAGCTGAGACTCTTCCTTATATAGCCTCTTGAGTTTTACATACTTCAGAAAAACCTCATGGGCAGAATTTACACTTACCACAAAACCATAGTAGCCATCCATAAAACCAGCCCGCAACAGGAAATCATTTATAAACCGCCAGAATGGTCGGAACATAATCGTAAACATGTTGACTCGCCTTCCTCTTTCGTAGTATGATCGGGCCAGAATGGATGAGAAAGAGTTAATTTGAGCCACATGCTCGTTTATCGAATAGTAGGAATAGTGAAGCAAATCTCCTTTCAGAAGATGCTGTGATGCTCCCGGATTTAAATAGAACCTGTCGTGGGGATTGAATCCACCCCAGCTTCCCTTCCTGGCATCCCAGAGTCTAAGCTTTCTGGAAGGATACCAGGTAGTGTGACGGATCCATTTGCCACAATAGTTGGTTAATCGGTTAAAATAGTATCCGTCGTGTGTCCAGTTTTCTTTTGCTCTTAAAATAGAGGTCCTCAGATTATCAGAGAGAGCTTCATCTGCATCAAGAGAAAGAATATAGGGAGAGGAGGCCTGTAAAATGGCCCAGTTCTTCTGCTGAATATGACCATCAAACCTATGCTTGATAAATCGTGCATTAAATGATCGGCAAATCTCCTCTGTCCGATCGGTGGAATAACTATCCACCACTACAATCTCATCGGCCACTCCAATAAGAGATTTCAGGCAACGTTTAATGTTACGCTCCTCATTAAAAGTAATTACAACAGCTGAAATCTGTACCTTCATAGCTACTCCTGTAAATATACTCTTTTCACCCGCTCCGGAATCGACGTCAGAATTTCATAAGGAATTGTTCCTGAAATACTGGCGATCTCCTTTACCGTCTGTTGACTTCCGAATATCTCAACCGTATCCCCTTCAGCAGCTTTTAGCCCGGTCACATCAATCATGGTCATATCCATGCAAATATTCCCAAAGGTGGGTGCGGCCATTCCATTGATATAGACCCTGCCAATTCCATTGCCCAATCTCCGGTTCAGTCCGTCGGCATATCCTACGGGAATGGTGGCAATCTGACTGATGTGTTTAACCACGCCACTCCTTGAATAGCCTACCGAATCACCTGCTGGTACAGTTCGGATCTGAGAAATGGTGGTTTTAAATGAACTCACCGGCCTTAATTGAGGTGAAAGGCCGATTCCATGCAGGCCAATTCCCAGTCTGATCATATCAAATTGTGCCTCAGGGAAGCGTTCAATACCAGCTGAATTAAGAATGTGGAGGTCAAATATTTCCCCAATGGAATTGCCAATCACCCTGGCACAATTTCTGAATGAAGCGATCTGTTTCAATGTAAAGTCATCATGTTCAGGCTGATCGCTGGCCACCAGGTGGCTGAATACGCTGGCCACTCGAAACTCGGCATGGAGCAACCAGGGGATAAGTTCTTCCAGTTCGGATTCTTGAAAACCAAGTCTGTGCATACCGGTATCCAGTTTCACATGAATTGGATACTCCTTGATTCCCCTGTAGTGAGCCAGATTATAAAGGGCCTTCACAACTCCTAAACTATATATTTCAGGTTCCAGCTGGTAATCCACCATGGTACCAAAACCAGATGGATCAGGGTTAAGAACCATAATGGGCGTATGCACTCCTGCTTTGCGTAGCTCCACACCTTCATCAATGAATGCCACAGCCATATAATCCACTTTGTGGAATTGTAAAAGATTGGCAATCTCCACACTCCCACTGCCATAAGAGAGTGCTTTAACCACAACCATGGTCTTGACTTCACTTTTTAAAATCGATCTGAAATAGTTCAGATTATGAACCATGGCATTCAGATCTATTTCTAAACGGGTCTTGTGAGTTTTAAGCTGTAATTCAGCTGTAATGCGTTCAAATCCAAATCGCCGGGAGCCCTTAATCAGGATAATCCTATCCACAAACAGGGTCCTGTCCATCCTCTTGATAAAATCATCTGTTTCCTTAAAAAACAGTGAGTTTTCCTTAAAAAAGGCCCTATGTTGCATCAATGCAGGGCCAATCCCAATGAAGAGGGAGATCTCTTTTTGCAACAGCAACCCGGCTATTTCTGCATACAGCGCCTGCTCCTCCCTTCCACTTTGCAGGAGATCAGATAAAATGACCACCTTGCCATTCTTCTTTTCCTGTTGTCCCACCAGGTCTAGTGCTGCCTGAAGGCCTCCTGTATCGGAATTATAAGTATCATTTATAAGCATACTGCCCTGAATGCCTTGAAGCATTTCAAGTCGCATAGATACGGGTTCAAGATGCTCAATACTTTTAACAGCTGTTTGGACCGGACGTCCAAAATCAATTGAAAATGTAAGTGCATGCAAAGCATTTTCAATGGAAGCATCATCCGCAAAAGGCAATTTGAAGCTTATCTCCTTATTCTCAAAAATAATCGCCATTCTGGTGCCAACCGTGCTTTTTTCTAGTATTTTATATGAATAGCTAGCTTCCCCATTCACACTCCAGTCCACAATCGGTACGCCGAGCTCCTGCAAATAGTTGCGCAGGGGTATGGGTCCCGCCATGGCGTCAGCCCTGCATATAATTTTTTTACAATCTCTGAAAAGCTTCAGCTTCTCTCTTATTTTTTCCTCAAAACCGGCGAAGTTTTCCTGGTGTGCTCCCCCAAGGTTTGTAAAGATTCCCACATCAGGTTTAATAATCATTTGCAGTTTATCCATCTCTCCGGGGTGAGATATTCCAGCCTCAATCACCGCCAAATCATGATGATCTCCAATCATCCAAACCGATAGCGGGACACCCACCTGACTGTTGTAACTCTTGGGGCTCCGGTGTACATTCAGCGTATCACCCATACATTGGTATATCCACTCCTTCACAATGGTCTTCCCATTGCTTCCGGTGATGGCAACAACCTTGCCTTCATACCTATTGCGCCACTCCATGGCTAAGCTCTGCAAACCAGAGAGAGAATCATCCACCAGGCAGAATCCAGCCCCCGGGAAGGCAGTGAAATCCGGTGGTTTAGATACCAAGAACGCTCTGATACCTCGATGGTAAAGTTCATTGAGGTAGTCATGGCCATCATGTTGATCGCCTACAAGTGCCACGAAAAGGGTGGAATCGGAGCGTGCTATTGTTCTGCTATCTATGGCCAGGGTAGAAATAGTAATATCACCGTTCCCATAGATTTCTCCATTCAGCCGGGTTCCGATATCGCTTAATTTCCATTGAGTTCTCATCCAGGTTATTTATTGTGATTGGCTTTTGAGAAGCACGACCGGCAAAGGGGTTCATAGATATCTGTTTCACCCAGAACAATCAACTTATCATCTTCAGATAAGCGATGGGTATAATGTGCCAGCGTTCCACACCTTACGCAAATGGCATGGACTTTAGTTACATACTCGGCAATGGCCATTAATTGTGGCATTGGCCCGAAAGGGGCACCTCTGTAATCCATATCCAGCCCAGCCACAATAACTCTTATCCCATTATATGCCAATTGATTACAAATATCAACCAGCCCGGTATCAAAAAATTGAGCCTCATCAATTCCTACGACCTCTACTTCATTGGCGAGAAGAATAATATTTGCTGCAGAATCCACCGGGGTACTATGTATGGCATTGTCGTCGTGCGAAACCACCTCATCCACAGAGTATCTGACTTCAATGCGCGGTTTAAAGATCTCTACCTTCTGCTTTGCAAATTTCGCCCTTTTCAAGCGCCGGATCAATTCTTCTGTCTTTCCTGAAAACATGGATCCGGCTATCACTTCAATCCAACCCTGTCCACTGGCTCTATCTACCGTGTTTTCAAGAAACATGTTATAAGATTATATGAAGAATATCGTTAGTTTTGTATGAACCCTATTGGGAAAATGTAGAAACATGATGGAAATAAAACACACCATAGAAATCCTGACTAAAGATATACAAGATATAGAAAAATTGGTCGGGAACCTCCAAAATAATAAGGATGGTTCAGCCATCGAACTCGATCTTGCTTTGTCCAAAATGAGAAATGTATACGAGATACTCACCATGATCAAAGCAGACCGTCTGAATGAGCTTATCCATCCCGAAAGAGGTCAAATGACAGAACCGACTCAAGAACCAGTGCAAACGTACCATCCTGAGCCGGAGCCAGAGCCCATTCTGGAACTGATGCCGGAACCAGAGCCCATTCCAGAACCAGAGCCGGAACCAGAGCCCATTCCAGAGCCCATTCCAGAACCAGAGCCGAAACCAGAGCCCATTCCTGAGCCGAAACCAGAACCCATTCCTGAGCCGAAACCAGAACCCATTCCGGAACCAGAGCCATCTCCTCCCTCTAAACAATTAAGAGATGCCCGGATCGTTGCCGATAAGTTTGCAACCGAATCCAGCATCAATGAGAACATGGCCGGAAAGAGGGAAACCGATATGGAATCAAAGGTCGTTGGGCAATCCATTGAAAGCATTAGCCGTAACATAGGGATCAATGATCGTTTTTTAATCATCAGAGAGTTGTTTTCTGGTAATTCGGAAGAGTTTAGCAAGCTGGTGGCTAACCTGGATGGTGCTGATAATTACAAGGCAGCCCTTGGGATTTTAAACAAGCAATTTGCAGACAGTTTGGATCACGATGGAGTGGGGATTCTTGCGGGATTGATTAAGCGTAAGTACTTATATTCATAACATGTCCAAACTGTACCTTGTTCCGACACCCATAGGAAACCTGGGAGACATCACGCTAAGAGCGATTGAGACTTTGAAAGAGGTTGATCTGGTGATCGCAGAGGATACTCGTAAATCAGGCAACCTTCTTAAACACCTCAACATCAGCAAGCCTCTTCAGTCTCACCATAAATTTAATGAGCACCGTACCCTTGAATCACTGATTCAAAGGATGCAATCCGGAATATCCATGGCATTAATTACTGATGCAGGTACTCCAGGGATTTCTGATCCCGGTTTTCTATTGGTCAGAGCCTGTATCGAATCCCATATTGAAGTAGAATCTTTACCAGGTCCGACCGCGTTTATTCCTGCCCTTGTAAACTCAGGATTGCCATCAGATCGATTTGTTTTTGAAGGCTTCCTACCGCCTAAAAAAGGACGTCAGAAGCGATTAACCGAGCTCTCTTTAGAGAAACGAACCATGGTTTTTTATGAATCCCCTCACAGAATAGCCAAAACACTTCTGCAACTCTCCGAGCATTTCGGGACCGATAGAAGGGCATCTGTCTCCAGGGAACTTACAAAAATTCATGAAGAGAACATCAGAGGCACTCTTTTGGAACTTCATCAACACTACAGCAAGGGTACCGTAAAGGGTGAAATTGTTATTGTTGTTGGAGGGTCAGACCACTAATAGGGCCTGATGCTTCCAGATCCGGTAACCCTGAAACTGGTTTGCGGATTGCCCCTGTACAATATATTTCCTGACCCTGAGACAGTGGCTTCAAGGTACTCGGTAGCCCACACAAAAATTAATCCCGATCCCGAACTTGTGGTCCTGGCATCATAAGACATTAAATCGAGGGCGTCAATTCGACCCGAAGAATTGAGCGTATAGTCCACTTTATGAACATCTCCAGAAAGATCAATCCTTCCTGATCCACTGAGTATGGCATTCACATTCAATCCACCCACTACAATCGATCTGATATTTCCCGAAGAACTGTGCTTAATAGTTATCTCTTCCGACTCGTATATTTCTTCATTGTCGATGGTTCCTGATCCAGACTGTACCATTGTAACTTCACCGGCATAAATTTTTTCTATTTCTATGTGGCCAGAGCCCGAATTGGAAAGGTATAAGTAATCCACATATACCGTATCAAGAGAGAGATAACCCGATCCATTGTTCCCGCACTCAAGAGATTCCCCTTCAGAAATCCCAGCAATCAATTTACCTGATCCATTAAGCTCAAGCAACTTCAGTTCGGGAAGGGACACATAGACCTCTATGGGCGGACCCGATTTGTAGCAGGAGTTGTTTGTTGTTTCAACAATCAGGGAGTTCCCTGATATATAGGTCTCAATAATGGGCAATAGATTCTCATATGCAACTACCTCCACACTGAATTCATCAGCCTGGGTAACATAAACCTCAAAATCCCCGTTGCTTCTAACTTCTGAAAACCCGCTTAAATCCCTTACCTCCGTGATCACCTTTCCCGATCCGCTCATGCATGGTCCATAATAACAGCCCGTTATTAATACCAGGGAAATGAGTACCCCAAAAGCCAATAGTTTTTTCATTATTTCATGCCTTTAATTAAACCAAACTGTACTTCCTTAATCAAATAGACAAATTCCGTACTTAAAAGATGCATCGATCCATCCAAAAAAAATTAGGGAAGTCCTTATTTGGAAAAATAACTCTTAACATTTGTGTACGCAAGCGAACATAACTGTCATACTTTCGTTCATAATTATTCTTTTTTAACATTCGTAAAATTATACCCTATATCTCTGATTATATACCACTTGATAAGTTCGGCACACATTGTGGAAGGGTATTATTAGAGAGTAGGAAACTTAATAAATAGGTATCATGAAAGCAATAAAAATTATTTTCAGCATTTTGGGTGTGACACTGGCCACCATCTCATTTGGTCAGCTGGTTTCCCACCCTGATTCCTTCAATGAATCTGATCTCAATCTGAGTAAAAATATTGACCACAGTGCCGAATTGTTATTTTATTCAACCGAATACAATGAAGAGAGTGGCAGGGTTACACACTGGTTAAGTTATTTGCCGGATAGAAGGCTTAGTGATGCAGCTCACAGAGCTTATAAGCCCAACACTTTGTCACGAACTTATTTTGCAAGAGAAATTGAGGCAAGCTATGAAGGTGTTCCTGTTGTAGAACCCTGGATGACCGTCCCTTTTGAAAATGGCTATATGGAGCCTGATATGCAGATTGAATCCTGGATGAGTACACCCTTCGAAAGTAAACTGGATGAAAAAGAAATAAAAATCGAATCGTGGATGACTGCTCCCTGGATCTAGCTATTTTTGCAAGCTATTTATATTTTATAATACACTCTTATACAGGTCTTTAATATTTTTTGTTTAATTTTTATGTATTTTCATTAAACATTTTATAGGCTTTCCTTGTTTAACATATGGAAAGGAAAAATTAAACGTAATTAATATGAAAGATCTATTTAAAGTATTCGTCGCACGCCCAGCCTTAAGTTTGGGATTTCTAATGTTTAGTATTGGGATGCTGCTTTCTTCAACCTCTACATTAGCAAATGACTTTGAGAACGATTTGGTACTGGAATCATGGATGGCAGTCCCTTTTGACCTTGAGTTACAAGACTTGGAAATGAGTTTAGAATCGTGGATGGCAGTCCCTTTTGATAATGAAATACACGAGTCGGAGATAAGTCTGGAATCATGGATGGCCCTTCCCTTTGGAAATGAAAATGCAGAGGATGAAGTAAGTACTGAAGACTGGATGTCATCTTCGTGGATCTAAAAAGGAGCCGGTCCATCAAAACCGCTATTCATTCCAATATCATTATTGGTAGCCATGCCAGCTTCATCCTTATTCATTTTTGACGGGATAGTAAATCCATTCTCATCATCCTCTCCCATGGCCAGGGTATCATCCAGGTCTACAAATTTTGCAAATTCTCTAACAAATTTCAGGTGAACATTCCCCGTCGCCCCGTTGCGATGCTTGGCTATAATAATTTCTGCAATTCCTTTCAATGAATTTCCTTCTTCATCTACATCGATGCCATAATACTCAGGACGATGTATGAAAAGGACCAGGTCAGCGTCCTGCTCAATGGCTCCAGACTCCCGAAGGTCGGAGAGTTGGGGTCTCTTATTTCCCGATCTCATTTCCACACTACGGTTTAGCTGTGAAAGCGCTATAATGGGGATATCCAACTCTTTGGCCACACTCTTTAATGAGCGGGAAATATTACTTACTTCCTGCTCCCGACTGCCCGAATCCTTGGATCCAGTCATCAGCTGCAGGTAGTCAATGACTACTGCCTGGATGTCATATTTTTGCTTCAATCTTCGAGCTTTGGCCCGAAATTCAAAAATCGAGAGTGCTGGGGTATCATCCACATAAATGGGAGCCTGTTCCAGGTCCTTTACCTTATACTCCAATTGCTCCCATTCATAATTTTCCAACCTACCGGTCCTGATCTTGTCAGATGCCAGTTGTGTCTCCCCAATGATTAAACGATTCACCAGCTGAATGGATGACATCTCCAGAGAAAAGAATGCCACCGGCCTGCTGTGATCCACAGCCATGTTGCGCGCCATGGAGAGGACAAATGCCGTTTTCCCCATAGAAGGCCTTGCTGCCAGAATCACCAGGTCGGATCTCTGCCAGCCCGAGGTGAGCCTGTCAAGCCTGGTAAATCCGGAAGGGACTCCACTCAGGCTGTCCTTTCTCTTCCCCGCTTCTTCAATTTGCTCGATGGCGGTCTTAAGCAGGTTATTTAACTTAATGGTCTCCTTCTTAATGTGTCCTTCAGCAATATTCAGCAATTCTCTTTCAGAATAGTCCAGAAGATCATCCACATCACTCCCTTCATCAAAAGCCCTCTCCTGAATATTTGAAGATACCCGGATCAATTCCCGCTGGATGTATTTTTGCGCCACAATGCGTGCATGATACTCCAGGTGAGCTGCGGAACCTACCCTTGAGGTCAGCTGGGCGATATATACCGCACCACCTACCGCTTCAAGTTTATCCAGCTTTCTCAGTTCTTCTGTGATGGTAAGAAGGTCGATGGGTTTCTCCCCCTGTGACAGGGACTGAGCCACCTCATAGATCTGCTGGTTTGCCTCCTTATAAAAACTTCCTGGCTCAAGAATATCCAGAACAGAAAGGATGGCATCCTTTTCCAGCATGATTGCCCCCAGGACTGCCTCTTCCAGATCTAGTGCCTGTGGGGGGATCTTCCCGTAATCGAGTGCAATTCCTGAATTTTTTTTAGGCGAATTAAATTGTTGTTTGGCCATTAAGTACAAATTTGGAGCATAAAGGTAGTCATCCAGTTCCTATGGGGATTTTTCCTAATCTATACTTTTGCACACCCCCTCCAAAGTTTTAATTAACAAATGTTGAAAAATGAAATATATTTGTAATCCATGATATATTTTTCACCTGCCAAGATCAATATAGGATTACAAATCCTAAATAAAAGGACAGATGGATATCACAATATTCAGTCAGTCATGCATCCGGTTGGGCTTTGTGATATTCTTGAAATTAACACCTTACCTTCTGCCAACCAAACTTTCCTTTTTAGTCAGAGCGGGATCCGTTTTGAAGGCGATCAGCAGGATAACCTCTGCCTTCAAGCCCTGGAGCTTTTCAGGAAGGAGACCCCGCTTCCTCCGGTTCAGATGCACTTGCATAAGCAGATACCGGTGGGTGCCGGACTTGGAGGTGGATCGTCGAATGCATCCACCACATTGCTTGGCTTAAATGCATTAGCAGATAAACCACTGACTATGAAACAGCTGGAGGCACTGGCTCAAATCCTTGGAAGTGATTGTCCATTCTTTTTAGATCCGCGGACCATGATGATGAAAGGCAGAGGTGAGATCCTGACTCCTCTTTTTCTGAGTATGGAGGAGATATATCTGGTTCTGCTTTTCCCGGAAATCCATGTTTCCACTCAGGATGCTTACGCCGGAGTGAATCCAGCCATTCCGCCTCAACCATTGAAAGAGCTGATTAAAGAACCCTTGAGTCGTTGGAAGGAACTCATTGAGAATGATTTCGAGAAATCAGTATTTAACCGCTATCCAAGCCTGGGTTCTTTAAAACAGGAGTTATACAGCAGTGGGGCGACCTATGCATCACTAAGTGGCAGCGGCTCGTCACTCTACGGTATATTTAAAGAAGAGCCCTCTCTTCCTGAGGGTTTACAGAAGTATGTGATCTGGGAAGGACCTACTCAAATTCAATCATTAGATGATCTTTAGGGACCATATCCCCTTCTGAAACATAGATTTTTTTAATAATCCCCTGCAATGGGGATAAAATCTCATTCCTCATCTTCATGGCTTCGAGAATCAGCATGGGGGTACCTGGTGATACTTCATCGCCTTCTTTCACCATGATGCGCTGTATATTTCCCGGAATGATTGAATCCACTTTACGCACATCGGGTCTTTGCCAGATCACTCTGTTCCTGAATTTTGAGGTAAGTCTGGTTTGATATATGACATTGCCTATCTCTAGTTGCTCCATGGGAGGTTCCGGGATACTCTTTTTCTTTTGGGATTTATCTGTACTGCTCATGATCGCTTCTTAGAATGGGGGAATCCCATGTTTTTTGGCAGGCATACCTACACTTTTTTCTCCGGACACCTCTAAAGCATGTAACAAAGACTTCCTGGTCTCTGAGGGTTCGATAACAGAATCGATGAACCCTTTGGCCGCAGCCACATAAGGATTCGCAAACTTCTCTATATATTCCAATACTTTCTGGGCCCTCATCTTATCGGGATCCTCAGCACCGGCGATTTCCTTCCTGAAAATGATATTTGCAGCTCCCTCGGGTCCCATAACCGCCACTTCTGCATCTGGCCAGGCGAATACAAAATCAGCCCTCAGGTGCCTTGAGTTCATGGCGATATAGCCTCCTCCATAAGCTTTCCTGAGAATCACTGTAATTTTAGGAACAGTGGCTTCGCTGTAAGCATACAAGACCTTGGCTCCATGCCTGATCACCCCGGCATGCTCCTGGTCTACACCAGGAAGATATCCAGGTAGATCTACAAGAGTGACGATTGGAATATTGAAGGCATCGCAATAGCGAATGAACCTGCCTGCTTTGGAAGAAGAATCCACATCGAGCACTCCGGCCAATACCAGGGGTTGGTTGGCCACAAAGCCCACAGTGTGTCCGTTCATGGTTCCAAACCCAATCACAATATTTGCTGCCCAGTTCTCCTGAACTTCAATAAAATCTGATCCGTCTGTAACCGCTCTGATCACATTCCTTACGTCATAGGGCTGCCTCTTCTCGGAAGGTACAATATTCGATATGTTATATTCCTTAAGAGGTTCTTTTACCTCTTTTTGTGCTGGGACATCCGTATTGGACCTTGGAAGGTAGCTGAGTAAGGATTTGATCTGTCCAAAGCATTCATCTTCTGTTTCAGCAAAAAAATGTGCATTTCCGGTGATCTCACTATGTACGCGAGCCCCACCAAGTTCCTCCATGGAAATATCCTCACCCAAAACGGTTTTAATCACTTCGGGACCTGTGATAAACATCTTGGAGATACTGTCTACCACAAATACGAAATCGGTCAGAGCTGGAGAATAAACTGCTCCCCCTGCACACGGTCCCAGGATCACGGAAATTTGGGGGATCACTCCAGAGGCCAGGGTATTCCTGAAAAAAATCTCACCATAACCTGCAAGTGAGTTAACTCCTTCCTGGATTCGTGCACCCCCCGAATCATTGATTCCGATCAAGGGAAGTCTCATTTTCAGGGAATGGTCCATGATCTTGGTGATCTTCCTGGCGTGCATAGAACCAAGCGACCCTCCTGCCACTGTAAAGTCCTGGGCAAAAATACAAACGGGTCTACCTCCAATGGTTCCGGTACCAGTAATCACTCCATCTCCATGCAGTATCTTAGCCTCCATCCCAAAATCCCTGGCTTCATGCTCAACAAACATATCATACTCATTGAAAGAACCTTCATCCAGAATTTTAATGATCCGCTCCCTGGCGGTCATTTTCCCCATGGCAACCTGTTTCTGAATGGCTTTCTCTCCCCCACCCTGTTGCACTTCTTCTCTTCGCTTCTTTAATTCCTGAACCTTTTTTGTAGAGGCCATTGTGTCTGTTTTTGTTTTGCGGTACAATCTTACGAAAAACCACGCTGATTGTAAAGCTGTTTCAAAATATAATCATGGATGTGAATGTCACCATATTATTTAGGTGCCAAGCGCATCAAAAAAATAGCAATTATCCCAAAAAACACATTGGGCAACCATACGGCTGCTGCAACTGGCAGCATTCCTCCTATGGCAAATTGCTTCGAAAATTGACTAAAAAGTATATAGACAAAACTGACTAATACCCCTATGGCAATCTGCATACCGATCCCACCTCTCATCTTTTTTGATGAGACAGCGATGCCAATCAAAGTTAAAATAAAGGTGGAAAATGGAAATGCAATCCGGTTATGCCTCTCAATCTGGTAGGAGGTTACATTGGTCTCTCCCTGCATAAGTTGCTTCTCGATAAATTCGTCCAGTTCCTTTATACTCATGGTTTCCACTATGCTTAAGCGCATTTTAAAATCATCCGGATGAATGGCAAGGGTAGTGTCAATGAACTTCCCCTCTTCCAGGGTTTCATTCAATCCATCTATGGTACGTATATAGTATCTTCTGGCTCTCCACTTGTTGCTGGTAGTGTCCCACCTGATCTGATCGGCGAACATCTTGGAGACCAACTTCCCCTCCTCAAATTTCTCGATGGTAAACTGGTAACCTACCTTTGATACATTGCTGTAACTCTGAAGATACATGTATATTCCTGGTTCAATCTGACGGTGGAAGTCTTTGGATGCAAAGCGAATGGGCCTTTTTTTAATATACACTTCTTCAAAATCAAGTTTGACCTTATTGGCACCTGGTATCACCTGGTCGCTTAAATAGAAAGACATACTGGCAATGAATGCAGCAGAAAGCATAAAAGGCACCAGCAGGCGTCTGAAACTCATCCCGCTACTCAGGATGGCAATAATCTCTGTATTGTAGGCCATCCTGCTGGTAAAGTATATGACTGCAATAAATGCAAATAAGGAACTGAACAGCACTGCAAAATAGGGAATGAAATTCATGTAGTAATCTAATAGGATCACTTTAAATTTTGCACCACTCTCAATAAAATCATCTATTTTTTCTGTGAGATCAAATATTACTACTATACAAAGGATCAAGGCTATAGCCAGAAAGAAGGAGCTTAGGAATTTCCTGATTATATATATATCCAGAAGCTTCAGGCCAAAGAACCTTACAATCTTGCGCCCAATGCCGGTATTATCTTTTCCTTCCATGTAGTGAATGTTCCACTTTTGATTTCCTCAAATGCTTTTCTGACCAGCCAGAGGTAAAATGCCAGGTTATGCAGAGTGGCAATCTGGGCTCCCAGCATCTCTCCTGATATAATTAAATGACGCAGATAGGCTTTGGAATATTGCCTGTCCACATAATTGGTTCCTCCTTCATCGATGGGTGAAAAATCGTTCATCCATTTTCGATTCCTAATATTTATAATCCCTTCCCGGGTGAAGAGCATTCCATTTCTACCATTTCTTGTGGGCATCACGCAATCGAACATATCCACTCCCAGGGCAATGGCTTCAAGGATATTCACAGGGGTACCCACACCCATCAGGTACCTGGGTCTATCCACCGGCAATATTGAATTTACCACTTCCAGCATGGCATACATCTCTTCGGCTGGTTCCCCAACTGACAGACCGCCAATCGCATTTCCAGTTGCATCTTTGCTGGCTACAAACTCAGCAGAGGCCCTCCTCAGATCTTTAAAAACACTACCCTGGACGATGGGGAAAAAGGCCTGACTGTGACCGTATAAGGGGTCAGTGGAATGAAACTGCTTCAATCCACGATCCAGCCAACTATGCGTCAACTCAAGGGAATTGCTGGCATATTTTAGGTCGCAAGGCCAGGGAGTACATTCGTCAAAAGCCATGATAATATCAGCTCCTATAATTCGCTGGGTATCAACAATGTTCTCGGGTGTAAAAATATGCTTGGATCCATCAATGTGAGAACTGAACCATGCTCCTTCAGGCTTTAGTTTCCGGTTAGCCGCCAGGGAAAACACCTGATAGCCCCCGCTATCGGTAAGAATGGAACGGTTCCAATTCATAAATCCATGCAATCCACCCGCTCCCTTTATGGTATCCAGTCCGGGCCTCAAGTAGAGATGGTAGGTATTTCCCAGGATGATGGGAGCATCAATGTCCTGCTCCAGCTCACGCTGGTGAACACCTTTTACCGTGCCGGCAGTCCCAACTGGCATAAACACAGGCGTTTGAATTTCCGAATGGTCAGTGGTGAGAATACCTGCCCTTGCATTACTTGCACTATCCTTATGTAGAAGTTCAAATTTCATGGAGGTCTGAGATCAGCCAAAGATAAGCAATTGTTGAAAACCTGCTTTTTCTTTTCTCCATTAGGAGACTAAATTTGCATCTCATGGATATAATGGAAATCGTTGAAAGTCTAAAGCTCCTAGACTGGATCTTGTTAGGTCTGCTTATGTCGTTTTTTATTATTCAGGTGGGCTACTATCTGACGATTTTCCTGAGAATTCCACGGTACCAGCCGGTGGAAAAGGAAAAATCCAAGCTACCTGTTTCTATAATCATCTGTGCGAAAAACGAAGTAGATAACCTGAAACGTTTTCTGCCCAAGCTCCTTGAGCAGGACTATCCCGATTTTGAAGTCATCGTTGTGAATGACTGTTCGACCGATGAAACAGAGATGCTCCTTTCCGAACTCTCTTCCAGGTATAAGCAATTGCGCTTCACCACCATCCCATCCAATGAAAAATTCCTTCATGGCAAAAAATTGGCGGTGACCATCGGGATCAAAGCCGCTAAACATGATTTTGTGCTGCTTACTGATGCAGATTGTTATCCTTCAAGCGATCAGTGGCTCCAGAAAATGGCTTCTCATTTTAGAGGGAAGAATGAGATTGTATTAGGTTATGGCAAATATGAGCAGAAGAAGGGCTTTCTTAACAGTCTGATCAGGTATGAAACGGTATTCACAGCCATGCAATACCTCTCTTTTGCCATTAAAGGTTCACCCTACATGGGCGTAGGAAGAAACCTGGCCTATAAAAAAGAGCTTTTTTTCAAGAATAAGGGATTCGCAAAACACTACCACATCGCATCAGGTGATGACGATCTTTTTGTGAATGAAACAGCTACAAAAGAGAATACGGCAGTAGAATTCAGTCCCGAAAGCCATACCCTCTCCATTCCTGAAACTACATTTCGAAGGTGGATCAAACAAAAGAAAAGACACCTGTCGGCAGGAAAGTATTATAAACCCTCTTCAAAAATCAGAATTGCAGGGGAACTTTTAAGCCGCATGCTTCTTTATGCTACATTTATTGCCATATGCATTTTGTCAACCTGGTACCTTGTTGCCACCCTAATTATTGCCATATTATTTGTGGTTAAACTGATCGTTTTTAAATTGAATATGCGCCGTTTGGACGAGAGGTTTTTATTGTTACTTTTGCTGCTGTTTGATCCAATCCTACCCCTTATTTTGGGGGGCATTTGGTTTAGCACATTTTTTGAAACAAAGTATCAAACATGGAATTGAATTCTAATCTTTCACTTAAGGCGCAAAAGGACGTTGAACTGGTCGAGAAAGCCAAGAAAGGTGACCAGCTGGCCTATGGTGAATTATTGGGCAGGTACCGTGATGCAATTTATTTTATGCTCCTGAAAATGGTCAACAGTCCGGTGGATGCAGAAGACCTTACCATCGAAGCTTTTGGGAAAGCATTTAAGAATATAGATCAGTACACACCAAACTTTGCATTCTCAACCTGGCTGTTTAAAATTGCCACCAACAACTGTATCGATTTTATCCGGAAAAAACGTGCCAGTCATGTCTCCCTTGATCAAACCATTGATGGAGAAGATTCGCTTTCCCCTTCTTCTCTGATTCAATCAGATACGCTTGATCCTGAATCATCCATGATTAATCAGCAAAAGATCAAGCACATGCACAAAGTTGTCGCACGTCTGAAACCAAGATACAGGCAACTGGTCGAACTCAGATATTTCAAAGAGTATTCTTACGACGAAATCGCAGTCGAATTGGATATACCCATCGGAACGGTCAAGGCACAGCTTTTCAGGGCCCGTGAGTTACTTCTCAATATCCTCAACCGGTCCCCGGAGAAACCTTAAAGCAGGGACTTATTTTTACCATGGACCTGATCCAGAAATACTTCCCCGACCTTAGTCATTTGCAGAAGGCTCGTTTCCTTAAACTTATGGAGATTATCCCCCTGCTTAATGAAAAGGTAAATATTATTTCCAGGAAAGATATCGGATCCCTGGAGGAGAAGCATATTCTACATTCACTCTCAATCGCCAAACAATTTCAGTTTAAAAACAATCACAGAATCATTGATGTGGGCACAGGAGGTGGATTTCCCGGAATACCACTGGCAATTCTATTCCCTGGAACACATTTTACCCTGGTGGATTCAATTGAGAAAAAAATAGGCCTTGTCAATGAAGTCCTGGCACATCTGGAACTAAAAAATGCAAGAACCATCAGGGGCCGAATGGAAAATTTGGATCTCAGAGCCGATTATGTGGTCTCAAGAGCTGTCGCCTCTTTTCCCCAATTATATCAGTGGACCAGGAAATCTATTCTTCCCGGAGGCTCCCCCATGATGCCCAATGGATTGATTTCTCTAAAGGGAGGAGATCTTAATGAGGAGTTAAAATCCTTTAAGAACCGGGTGGAGCAGTTCCCCATCTCCACATGGTTTGAAGAGTCATTTTTTTCCACAAAAATGATTGTATATTTAAAAAAATAACTACTTTTGCACCCTCAAACATAGTTTATTATGAAGCGAACATTTCAGCCATCTAACAGGAAAAGAAAGAATAAGCACGGTTTCAGGGAGCGGATGTCAACTGCCAGTGGACGCAGCATTATTTCCGGTAGAAGGAAAAAAGGGCGCAAGAAATTAAGTGTTTCTGACGAACCACGGCACAAGGCATAAGCTAGTTAAAGCTTAAACAATATGTCCTGAATAACTGACCTTTATACGGTTGGTTATTTTTTTGCCCTGATTTTACCGAATATTTGTAATTTCACACGGTCTTCATCCAGGCATTATGGCTAAAAACATATCCCATAAAAAAGGCAAACATAAGGATCCACAAGCCCAGAAAGAGAGGAATGAATTGCATTTTATCTTCACTGGTTTTGGGACAAACAAGCCAGACCCAGGGTATATAGCTGAATTTGCCAGTAAAATTAACAGCGAGAATTCTCCAAGAACAACAGTTTATTGCCTACACAAAAAGGCAAATCAGGAAACAGCCGCACACCCTCAGATCCACAACCTGTTTGTGGAAGACAAGGAGAAGCTCGGTGAAATCATGCAGAAGGGAGGGTATGCCATACTTATGGCAAACTGCTCATTTTCAAGACAATTTAATCCCAATGAATTTTCCCGCTTGCCGCTCTCCAAAGAATCTGACCCTAAAGTTTACCATGAATTCTCATTTAAGGGAAAAGAGACCGTTTCCCACGCTGGATTGATTGTTCCTGTTCAGGTACTAAACTATCTGGTCACACTTTTGCATGATAAGAACCATCTGGACACAGGCCTTGTGGGCGCGATCCTTCAAAAAATGGGATTTCTTCGCCGGCAGATCACCCTGCATCAGGACTCCCCCTTTGATCAGGCCCCTTCCAGGTCAAGAGTCTTCTGGGAGAAAGTAAAACTAAACCTGTCATGGAATACAACAATCCCTTTCAAAGAAGTTCGGGACCATTCTTTTCGGAACTTATTCCCTATTAAGGAGAATCCTTTGTTTCGTGTGGCCTTTTTTGCAACTGCACTGGCCATTTTTGTTATTCTCCCCATACTGAGTCTTGACTCCGGTCTTTCGGGTGACGACAGCAAACACTATAACCATGCTGCAAAAGTTTTCCGATATTTTACAGAGGACGATCCCTCGGCTTTAACTGATCCCAAATACAAACTCAACTACTACGGACAATCATTTGATTATTTTACCTATCTGGTTATCAGGCTTTTTAATCTGGAGGAAAACCCTTATGAAGCCCGACATGTGATGGTAGCCCTCACCGGAGCAGCATGCATTCTCTTTACCGGTCTGCTGGTCAAACTCTTTGCCGGGTATTCGGGGGGGTGGATCGCGCTTTTGCTTATGTTTCTCTCTCCCAGATTCCTGGGTCATGCTTTTAACAATCCCATGGATGTGCCCTTTGCCCTTGGGAATATTTTCACACTCTATCACCTCATTCTTTTTCTTAAAAAGCTACCCCGCATCAGCACCCGGTCTGCTTTATGGATCGCAGTTGGGATCGGATGGTCAAATGGAATAAGGATCGGGGGATTGCTACTGATCCCCTATCTATTTCTGTTTGCAGGATTGTACCTATTCATCCACAAATGGCCATGGAAATTTTTCTCCCCAGGATGGTGGCGATTTGCCTTCCGGGGATTGCTTACACTGGTTGTGATCTCAGTTGCAGGCTATATACTTAGCTTGCTTACCTGGCCCTATGCCTTGCAGGATATTATAAATCACCCCATCCAGGCATTTAAGGTGATGACCAACATCCAGGTCTCAATAAGGGTATTGTATGACGGCCTTATTCACTGGTCTGACAACCTCCCCTGGCATTATATCCCGCAAAATATATGGATCAGTGTACCGGTTCTTATCCTGGTTAGCTTTCTGGCCTCAGCACTTGTATGGTATCTGGATCGCAAAAGAAAAGAGGGATACTTCTATTTTATGCTTTGGTTTACAATATTGTTCCCGCTGATCTTCATTATTTACAGGGAATCGAATGTTTATGGAGGTTGGAGGCACATGATGTTTATATACCCTTCCATGCTTGCTCTCGCAGCCATGGCTGTTTCATATTTCCTTCGAGCCACAAAACCCGCGTGGGTCAATTATGTGATTATTGCAGTAATGGCTGCAGGGCTCTACCATCCTCTCAGTCACATCATTCGAAATCACCCCAATGAATACATCTATTTTAACGAATGGTCGGGAGGAATAAATAAAACCTATGGGACTTTCGAAACAGACTATTATGCCAATAGCCTGGGTCCGGCTACGGACTGTTTTATCAAGGAGATTCTCCCTGGCATAAAGACCAGTCCTGATCAAAAGATCCGGATAGTAAGCAACTCGGCAATTGGATACTATTTCAGAAACCACACCGACCAGGTGGACGCTTTCTACAGTCGATATTACGACCGCGGAAAATATGACTGGGATTATGCCATTTTGTATTGCAACTACTTGCATCCTTATCAGTTGAACAATGGATTGTGGCCACCTAAAAACACCATTAAAGAGATCAAGGTGGATGACGTGGTGGTGGCAGCAATCGTTGAACGAAAAAATAGGGAAGATTATAGGGGTGCCACCCTGCTTGCAGAAGGCATCAGCGAACAAGATGGCAGCAAACTGGCAGATGCTATACTTTTGCTGGAAGGTGCCATCGCTTATGATTCCAACAACGAAGTAGCCTATCTTGAATTGGGTAATGCATACAATGCATTTTTCCGGTTTAATGAATCAAGAGCCGCCATGGACAGGTTATTACAGCTATATCCCGACTACGACAAAGCTCTTAATCTAAAAGGATATTCATACATTATCGAATCAGAAGTTAGCAAAGATTATACCCATCTGGATCAGGCCATTATGTATATCAACATGGCCATTAAATCCAACTACAAATTTTACTCGGGTTACTATAACCTGGGGATCTGTTACGGCCTCAAAAATGATATGGACAATGCCATTTATAATTTAAAGCAGTCCATCCGTTACAATGGGAGGTTTGTAGCTGCCTACCAGAAATTGGCCGAAATATATGATTACAATGGCGATAAAGAACAAGCCGATCGGGTAAGGGCACAATTAAAAAGGATTCAATGACGTTTTTTCAAAAAACAATTAAATGAGGATTGCCGTAATAGGAGCCGGACCAGCCGGTATGACAGCCGCGTATGAGCTCTCTAAACAGCTGGGAAACAAAGTAACGGTTCTTGATCTATATGAAAAAAGCAATCGAGTGGGCGGATTATCAAAATCCATTGATCTGTGGGATCAGAGGGTCGACCTGGGTCCGCACCGTTTCTTTAGCCAGGACCGAAGTATTAACGAACTCTGGCTTGAGGTCGTTGGTGAGAACTACGACATTGTAAATCGGCAAACCAGAATTTACTATAAGAAACGCTTCTTTGACTATCCCATTAAGGCTTTTAATGCACTTCGTGGCCTGGGTATTTTTGAAGCCATGCGTTGCTTGCTCAGTTACATGGTTGAGCGCCTGTTTCCAACACGTGACACCTCAACTTTTGAAGGATGGGTGACCAGCAGGTTCGGTAAGAGGCTCTATACCATTTTCTTTAAAACATATTCTGAAAAGCTTTGGGGCATTTCATGCAGCGATCTGGATGCAGACTTTGCAGCCCAGCGAATTAAAAAACTTTCCTTATTTGAAGCCATAAAAAATGCACTGTTTCAGGGCAAGGGTAACAAGCATGCGACCCTGGTGGATCAGTTTGCATATCCTGCGCGGGGAACAGGGGCTGTATATGAAGCCATGCAGGTGCAGATGGAATCCCGTGGTGCGACTGTTTATGTCAACACGGGGGTAGAAAAAGTGCTCACTTCGGCAGGGAAAGCGACTTCGATTCAACTTGAGAATGGAGAGGTTTTACCCTATGATCATGTAATCTCCACCATGCCTATCTCCCTGCTGGTAGAACGTTTGCCCGAAGTTCCCAAGCGGGTGATGGAATTATCCAAGAAACTTACTTTCAGGAATACCATCCTGGTCTATCTCAAGATAGACAGGACAGATCTTTTTACCGATCAGTGGCTCTATGTGCATGACGCTTCTGTGGAGGTTGGCCGGGTAACCAACTTCAGGAACTGGCTACCCAGCTTATATGGAGATTCAGCCTCATCTATACTCTGTCTGGAATACTGGTGCTACTTCGACGATCCTATCTGGAGCCAGGATCCGGGAGAGCTCGTGAAATCAGCGACCCATGAGATTGTTCGCACCGGACTCGTCGGGGAAGGGGATGTAAAAGAGGGAGAGGTAGTCAGACTGCCACGCTGCTACCCGGTCTATTTCAGAGGATACAGTGAGGTAATGAAACCTGTTGAAGAGTATCTGAGTTCGGTTGGCGGATTGCATGTAATTGGCAGATATGGGGCCTATAAATATAACAACCAGGATCACAGCATTCTGATGGGAATGCGAGTGTCAGAAAATATCCTGGATGGGGCTGGTCATGACCTCTGGGCGATTAATACAGACTATGAGGTATACCAGGAATCGTCTGTCATCACAAAAACGGGTCTTGCCACCCAGAGCTCATAGAAATGATTGAATAAACCTTACCTTTATACAAAGTTTTTGAAATGGATTTTCTTAGGTTTCTCCTCTCAAAGAAGTTTTTTAGTCACCTGGGTATTGCAATAGCCCTGGGAATCATATTGATAATTGCCATTCTGCTGTGGCTCAGGATATACACGCATCATGGTCAGGCCATCACTGTTCCTGATCTGACCGCTCTAACTACAGAGGAAGTTGGAGATGTAACCACCTCCAGAAACCTAAGGTATGAAGTGGTTGATTCGGTATTCTCCAATGAGCTACCCAGGGGAACTGTTTTGAAACAAAATCCGAAAGCGAACTCCAGGGTAAAGAAGAACAGGAAGATCTTCCTTACGATGAATGCAATAAATCCGGAAATGATCTCCATGCCCGCACTGGTAGGTTTGTCTAATCGTCAGGCCAGATTGGCGCTGCAGAATGCGGGTTTAATCCTTGGGGATATCAGTTACCAACCCGATTATGCAAGGAACAATGTGTTACAACAAATGCACGCTGGCTCCGTTATTAATGAAGGAACAGAAATTACCAAAGGAACCGTAATCGATTTGGTTTTGGGTATGGGCCCTAGCAGTGAAACAACCCGGATACCTGATCTGATTGGAGTGGGACTTGAGGCTGCCACAGATATGATTGCAGATTACTATTTGAATATAGGAGCCATTACTTATGATGAAAGCATGGAGAATGCTGAAGATAGTTCGGCTGCATTCATATGGAGGCAATATCCCGAATTTGAAGAGTTCAGCAGAATGAACATGGGGATGGAGGTGGATCTCTGGCTGTCCATTGACTCCACTTTATTGCCACAACCCGATTCTATCCTCCTTGGTGATGACACAGAAATTTTGCATGAGGAATCCCTGTAGATTTATAGCAATTTTATTATTGGGTTTTACCTGGCTTTCGGGGGTTGAAGCACAGGAAGTGATTACACCTCTCTTCAATAATCCCAGAGCTCCCGGCGGGCACCCATCCCATGTAACAAATAAAAAATCAGCTCAGCTTAACCTGCTGGAGCTGCCTCTATTTGAAGACTTTTCGGACTCAGATATATTACCCAATCCCGAGCGATGGAGCGATGCCGGTGCATTTGTGAATAACAACTTCTGCCTCAATCCCGTCTCCAACGGAGTAGCAACCCTGGATGCACTGGACTCTGCGGGTAACATATACAGTCACGCCGTTATCTTTCCCAATACCTTTGTCGCAGATCATTTAACCAGCCATCCCATCAATTTAGATTATCCTGCCTCTGACAGCATCTATCTCAGTTTTGTTTATCAGCCTGGTGGCCTGTGTGACCTTCCTGAGGAAGGGGATTCGCTGATGGTCGATTTCTATGCAGTAGACTCTGCCAGGTGGGTCAACGTATGGAGTGTACCCGGAGGTCAGCTTCAATCTTTCCAGCATGCAATGATACCCATTAGGTCGAGTGGGTTCCTGGTGGAGGGATTTAAGTTCAGGTTCCGGAACAGGGCAAGCCTGCCTAAAAATAACGATTATCCTGATATGAGGAGCAACGTGGATTACTGGCATGTGGATTACATCAGGTTGTATGGCAACCGGGTTGCGTCTGATACCATTCTTCGGGACGTGGCCTTTGTTTCACCACTTAACTCCATTTTGAAGGACCTGACCTCCTTGCCCTGGGCCCATTTTAGACCAGCCTACAATACAGTTTTCTTTCCTATTGTATCGGGCCGTTACAAAAACAACGATTCCATTAGCCGAAATGTAACACGTTCACTCACGATTAGTGAACCAGCCTATGGGGACACACACAACCCTGGAGTTCCCACCGCCCAGGATTTACCGGGGATGGAAGATACCGTGGTCAATTTTCCTTTTATTTATCCCTTTGACTTCGACCGGGGAAAGTCTGCTCTGCTCAGGTTTAAGGCTGCTCTGCGAACAGATGAGTTTGATCCGAAAGTGAATGATACCGTAATTCATGATCAGGTTTTTAAGGACTATTATGCTTATGATGACGGAACTGCAGAAGCAGGATATGGTTTGCGCGGAAGTGGCTCTTCTGGGGGACTGGTGGCCATGAAATACTACTCATACAAACCTGACTATCTTGGAGGGGTAAACATCTCCTTTAACCAGGTTTATGATTCTTTAAATCTTGGATACTATTTTAAGCTGGTGGTCTGGGATGATAATGAAGGCCAGCCAGGATCAATCATCTGGGAAGATGATAAGGACTATAAAGTTGAATATCCCACTACTTATCCGGGATTTGTAAAATACGAATTTTCAGAACCCGTTCCAGTCGACGGACCCTTCTATGTGGGCTGGAGGCAATACAACCAATACATCCTGAATGCAGGGATCGATCTGAATCAGAAGCTTTCAGGTCCCGTTATGCATTACAACATTACAGGAATTTGGCAGGTTTCAGAGTCTCCTGGCGTAATGATGTTCAGGCCTTTTATCTTTGATGAAACTACCGGAGTTGCAAGTTCAAATGAAGCCAGTTTTTCCCTTCAGATCTATCCCAACCCAGCAAAAGACGTGATCTACTTTAAGATTCCAGAAGCTGATAAAAACCGAAATCTGCGTATTGAAATCATTGATGCATCCGGACGGCAAATACGGCAAATCGAAACCCAATCCAGAAGTCTGGATATCTCCGACCTTAGCCCGGGAATCTATTACATACGTACCATATCAGGATCGATCATCTATCATTCAAAACTTCTGATCAATCCGTAAGCCATGTCACTGGAATCCTCCGACCATACCGAACTCTACGAACACTTCAAATTTTTAGTCGATCCTGGTCAAACCCATCTGAGGATCGACAAGTTTCTTTTTAATCGGCTTGAAGGAACTTCCCGGAACCGGATTCAGGCGGCTGCCAAAGCAGGGAACATCCTGGTAAATACACAGCCCATAAAACCGAACTATCGGGTTAAACCAGGCGACACCATATCCATTGTACTTCCTCACCCTCCAAGGAAAATTGAACTAATTCCCGAAGATATCCCCATTGAGGTTGTATATGAGGACAGCGATTTACTTGTGGTTAATAAAAGCGCAGGGATGGTGGTGCATCCAGGTTATGGGAATTATACGGGCACCCTGATCAATGCCCTTATGTTTCACCTGAAGGATAATCCACTGTTCAGCAGTGGAGAAGAGAGGCCCGGACTGGTACATCGGATTGACAAGAACACCTCAGGATTGCTGGTGGTGGCAAAGAATGAACTTGCACTGAATAAACTTGCCAGTCAATTTTTTCACAGAACCACCAAGAGGACGTACAACGCATTAATCTGGGGAGATATGAAAACCGATGAAGGCACCATTGAAGGGAACATTGGTCGAAATCCTAAAGAACGGAAACAGATGCATGTCTTTCCTGAAGGGGACCAGGGTAAGGTCGCCATTACCCATTACCGGGTTGTTGAGCGGCTGGGATATGTGAACCTGGTGGAGTGCAAGCTGGAAACGGGCCGGACCCATCAGATCAGGGTACATTTTCAATACATCTCACATCCACTGTTCAACGATCCTGAATACGGTGGCAACAGGATTTTAAAAGGAACTACTTTCACAAAATATAAGCAATTTGTTCAAAATTGTTTTGATCTTATTCCGGGACAGGCTTTACACGCAAGGACCCTGGGATTTCAACATCCCACCACAGGCAAAGAGATGATTTTTGAGGCCCCCCTTCCAGATGGTTTTCAGAATATGCTGGATAAATGGCGTAACTATATACAGGGGCGTACAGAAAACGAGATTTAAAGATCTACTATTTAAGTACGTTCATGGATGTATCATCCCATTCGTCAAAATTGATAGGCTTGCCATTACACGGAATTGTCTAAAAGGTGTTAAATTTAGATGGGGAGAACCCTTCAAGAACAAAGATCATGAATATAGCCATATTTTGCGGAGGAGATTCATCAGAATTTGAAATCTCAGTGAAGAGTGCTAACCAGGTAAAAAAATGGCTCGAGCTGGTGGGGCATTCTTGTTTTTTGGTTGAAGTAAAAAAGGGTCATTGGACCGTTTTGTTTGAAGATCAAAGGCTGCCTCTGGATAAGAATAGTTTTAGCGTAAAGCTGAATCGGAAATTAATCTCTTTTGATTTTGTATGGAATACCATCCATGGGACACCAGGTGAGGATGGCAAGCTCCAGGGATGCTTTGACATGGCAGAGATTCCCTATAGTTGTTCCAATCACCTCTCATCGGCACTCACCTTTAATAAATATACATGTAAAAGTTTCCTGATGTACCATAGGGTGCTTACCCCCGAAGCATGCCTGGTGAAGAGGAAGCTGGAGCCCGATCTGGAAGCAATCGCCGAAGTGGTGGGATTTCCCTGTTTTGTAAAACCCAATAGCGGGGGATCAAGCTTTGGTGCAGCCAAAGTGGTCCGATTCGAAGAGCTGAAGCCTGCTCTGGATGAGGCACTCCTTGAAGACAATGAGGCCATTGTAGAACGTTATATAAAAGGCACAGAGGTGACCTGCGGACTGATGAAAACAGGGGGAGAATTCACAGTTTTTCCCATCACAGAGATCATTCCGAAAAATGAGTTTTTCGACTATGAAGCCAAATACACGGAAGGGAAAGCAGAGGAGATAACCCCCGCCCGCATTCCTATTGGTCTGGCCGGTCAGTGCAAGGAACTTGCCAAGAAAATTTATGACCTGACAGATTGTTCTGGAATGATCAGGGCCGATTTTATTATTAAGGGCAACCAGATTTACTTCCTTGAATTAAATTCAATACCCGGTATGACGGGAGAGAGCATCATTCCTAAACAGGTGGAAAAAGCCGGATTGAAAATGGAAGGGGTACTTCAGCAGATCGTTGACGATAAACTAAACTAAGCACTCCCGCTTGCTTCGTCTCATTGCTATTCACAGTCTTCACATTTTTTGCTACTTTAGGAGCCTTTATGGAGAACAGAATTTTCATACCGGTGGTTTTGGGTATTGTTTGCTTAATCAATGCCTGTTCCTACTCAGATGATGGCATATATAGGGTTGATCCCGTCCCCGACGATCCGCCCGTGGTATGGGCTACAACCAGCCTCGACTCCATGGAGAATCCAGTGATTACAGATAGCCTGGAAGTGGAATATGCTATTTCCATCCAGAATGGAGAACTATATTTACTCGACGTTACTCTGGGCAACGAATCCTTGTACCAATCTGATACCACCAACGGTTCATTTTGGATATACGCCTATGATTCTGAACTTCCCGGAATCGATACCCTGGGAATGACTATCTACTATTCGAGTAACACCAATAGCCTTGCCGACAAACTCGGGATTGAAGCCCGGAACTTGGGTCTCAAATATGCCATTGACTTTAATTGGAGCATAAAATGAGGCGCGTACGACGATACGGTATGGGGATCGCCCTTCTGGTGAGTGTTTTTGCTGGATTAAGCGCTCAAAGGACCGGCGTATCAGTCATGTTGGGTGGAGCCACCGTGAAGATGGATGACATGAAATATCTCATGGATATTATCCTGGAGTCCTACCCGGTGGAAGGAGCCATCATCACCTCATTTCCTCCCTATTTCAGTGGATCGGTAAACGTTTTTCACCAATTTTATCCGCATTTGCGGGCCGGAGCCGGTTACACCTATACCAGCACAGGGGCCAGGGCAAACTATACCGACTATTCAGGCAGTATCAGTACAGATATGTTCATAGTATCTCATCGGCTTGGTCTTTCCTTGAACTATTCGTTGATTGGAACAGACCGTCTGGATCTGTCGCTTTATGGACGCGTGGATGCAAACTATTCCAGCATGGATATTACCTCCACCGTCTATGTGTTAGATCGTACCAGTATTGGTAAATACCCCTATAGTTCCATCAGTCCAAATGGATCAGCAGGACTTGAATTTCTCTATAAATTCAAAGATTCCGCCATTGGAATCGAAGGGGGATACCTGGTTGATTTACCTGGCAAATTAAAAGATCGGGAAACGGGCAATGAGTTGCTGGATTCAAACGATAGACAGAGAGTTTTGACCACGGACTGGAGCGGGTGGCGTATTGGGATTAAGGGAATTATCTGGATTAAATAGGGCTCACCGATCACCCTTTATACCTTTTATAAAATGCGCCACACGCTGATCAAGTGTCTCACTTTTTTCGGGATCGATGGCTTTAATAAAAGCACTCCCGATGATGGTTCCTCGGGCAAAACCACATGCAGTTTTGAAAGTTTCGTGGTTTGAGATTCCAAATCCAATCAATGAGGGCACAGGAAGCTCCATATTTTGTATACGTTTAAAATATTCAAGTTGATGGCCGCCCAGCGAAGACTTTGATCCGGTGGTGGCCGAATCAGCTACCAGGTAGATAAAACCGGTGGATAATCCTGCAATCCAATCTATCCTTCCCTCCTCGGTGTGCGGTGTAATCAGGAGCGGATGATAAATCCCATGGGATTGAAACTGGTCCCGGTAAACAGAGGAATACTCCCCTGGGGGTAAATCAGGAATAATCACCCCATCAATACCGCTTTTTTGACACTTCTTAAGAAAAACTTCCATACCCATTTTCAATACCGGATTAAGATAACCCATCATCACCAGGGGAATATCCACTTTTTGTCGTATATCCTTCATTTGATCGAAAAGCAGCTCCAAACTCATCCCATTGCCAAGTGCAATCTGGCTACTCTTTTGAATAATAGGTCCATCAGCCAATGGGTCTGAGAATGGAATCCCGATCTCAACCATATCTGCACCGTGCCTTGCCAATGATTCGATAAGGGTGGTTGTATCATTCAGGTCCGGGTATCCAGCTGTGATGTATATGGAAAGAATTTCTCCGGATTTGTTTTTGAATAAGCGGTCAATTCTGTTCATGATCTTACTTTATAATCCAAGTTTATCTATATAGGTCTCCATATCCTTGTCCCCTCTTCCTGAAAGATTTACCACCACATTCTCTTCCAATCCTGCCTTAATTCGGTCCAGAATGGCAAGCGCATGGGCCGATTCCAGGGCCGGGATAATTCCCTCCATTCTGGTGCAGAGCAAGGCAGCCTGCAGGGCCTCATCATCAGTGGCAGCAAACACAGTGGCTCTTCCCGATTTAGCCAACCATGCATGCAAGGGCCCCACACCCGGATAATCCAGTCCTGCCGAGATGGAATAAGGTTCCTCTATCTGTCCGTCCCCATTTTGCATCAAAAGAGTTTTACTTCCATGGATTATCCCTGTAGTACCCAGCAGTGAGGTGGCGGCTGTGGATCCGCTGTTTACTCCCAGTCCGGCAGCTTCCGCCGAAATCAACTTCACCCGCTCATCGTTCAGGTAATGAAAATAAGCCCCTGCTGCATTGCTGCCACCACCCACACAAGCCACCAGGTAGTCGGGGTAGTCCCTTCCGGTTTTCTCTGAAAGTTGCCATTTAATCTCTTCTGAGATCACTGACTGGAAGCGGGTCACCATATCCGGATATGGATGTGGCCCTACTACCGAACCAATGATATAGTGGGTTTCGACAGGATGATTTATCCAGTCGCGGATCGCCTCATTGGTGGCATCTTTCAGGGTCTTGTTCCCACTGTGGACCGGCACCACCTCGGCACCCAGCATCTTCATCTTCTTTACATTTGGCGCCTGACGCTCCACATCCAGGGCTCCCATATAAACAATGCAATTCATACCGGTGAGTGCACAGACGGTGGCTGTGGCCACCCCATGCTGTCCGGCTCCAGTCTCTGCAATGATCCTCTTTTTTCCCAGGTACCTGGCTACCAGTATCTGCCCTATGGTATTGTTGATTTTATGGGCACCCGTATGATTCAGGTCCTCTCTTTTCAAATAGATGTTCGTACCGAAGTGAGCCGACAAACGTTCGGCTTTGAACAGGGGAGTTGGCCTTCCGGCATAATCTCTTAGGAGTTGACCAAATTCTTTCCTGAACTGATCCGAATTGGTAATCTTCAGATAATTCTCCTCCAGCTCTTTGATATTGGGATAGAGCATCTCGGGGATATAGGCACCACCAAATTCCCCATAAAATCCATTGTGATCTATTTCAAATCCCATATTGGTCTATTTTCGTAATGAAATAAAAAATTTCTCAAGCAATCTTATATCCTTCACTCCAGGAGATAGCTCAAACCTGCTGTTTAAATCAATACCCTGGAGATTCTTTTGTTTTAACTCCCTGATGGCCCTGGCATCGTCAGGGCCTATCCCTCCACTGAGGATATAGGGTAATGTTACTTGTTGCTTGTTGAGTAAGCTCCAATCAAACTTCTGACCGCTTCCTCCCCACCCTTGTCCCGGGGTGTCATAAAGCAGGGTTTGAACCACCTCCTTGTAATCTTCAATTGCAGCATCAGGTGGCTTAAGCTTGCTGCCAGGTGCACCGTCACCCAAGCTTATTGCTTTAATGATCCCAATCCCAAGGCCCATCAACTTTCTGCAATATGCGGGAGACTCATTTCCATGCAACTGAACCAGATCAAGGTGATGCGCTTCCACCATCTGAGTAAGCGGGTCCATCTCTTCATTGACAAATACTCCCACTTTTAAAATATCTGCGGGAGGAATCTTAAAGAGTGCAGGATCTGGATTGACGCCCACAAAACGTTTAGATTTCGAATAGAAAATATAACCCACATAGTCGGGCCCGATGGAACAGAGTTGCTCAAGGTTCTCTGGCTCACGCATCCCACACACCTTTATTTTTATTGGATTATCCATCATCGGAGTCTTAAATGGCCTTTCTAAGCTGTTCCAAAAAAAGGGCGCTGGCCCGACCCGGGTCTGCTTCTCTCATAAAGGCTTCTCCCATGAGGAAAAGCTTATAACCTGCCTTGCTCAGCTTCAATATTTCATCCACACCGGATAATCCACTTTCTGAAACAGGTACAACTCCCTCGGGCATCTGTCCTATCAATTTCAGGCTCAGCCCGGTATCCACATTAAAGTTCTTAAGATTGCGGTTGTTCACACCCACATATCCAATGGCCGGATGATACTTCTCCATTTCATCCTCCGAGTGTACCTCAAACAAGACATTGAGTCCCAGTGAACGCGCCTCAAGTGCCAGATCGGCCACTTCACCCTGCTCTAAATTTGCGGCAATCAGCAATACCATATCAGCACCATAAGCAAGTGCTTCATGCAACTGGTAAACATCGATGATAAAATCCTTTCGCAGCAGTACCATTCCAGGATTTGATTCTCTCACCCTTTTCAGGTCCATAAACGATCCTCCAAAAAATTTCCGGTCCGTCAGTATGCTCATGGCCGATACCCCGGCGTTACTGTAAGCCTCCGCCACAACCACGGGATCAGCCTGCATATTGATAGACCCTTTTGAGGGAGATTGTCTTTTGAACTCGGCGATGATCCCCGGAGCTTCCTCCAGTTTTTGCAGATCCATCAGGTTGGTTTTGCGGGTATATAGCGGAGACGATTTCAGCTCACTAAGTGGCTTCTTTCGTTTGCGGGTAAGCACCTCCACCCTCTTATGTTCCAAAATGGTATCCAGGATATTCATGTTAATTACTTTCTATCAGATTCTTAAAAGTGGTCAGAGCGGCTCCTGAATCTAAGGATTCCCGTGCCCTTCCCATGCAATTCTCCAGTCCCCTGGACTCATCCATGCTATAGAGTGCCAGTGCAGCATTGGCAACCACCACATCATTCTGGGCCTGGGTCCCTTTACCCTCCAGGATTTGAAGAAAGACTGCTGAGGCCTCCGCCACGGTAGATCCCCCATGAATATCGGCTGCTGACACCTGTTTCAATCCAAGGTCACCGGGTGCAAATGAACGTTCGGTCTGCCTTGTTAACGCTTTAAACTCACCTGTAAGGGAGATTTCATCGTATCCATCAAGTGAATGAATGATGCAATATTTCTTATCCGACTCCTGATACAGGTAGTTATACAACCTGGCCACATCGAGACTGAAAACCCCCACCAGCTGATTTTGCGGGAATGCAGGATTCACCATGGGGCCCAACATGTTAAAAAAGGTCTTTATTCTCAAACTCTGCCTGACAGGTGCTACATTTTTCATGGCCGGATTGAATAGGGGTGCATGCAGAAAACAGATGTTGTATTTATCAATTTCCATTTTCAACCTGTCGGTCTGGTTGCTGAAGGTATACCCATAATATTCAAGCACATTGGAAGAACCACAGGCCGAGGAAACGCTGTAGTTACCATGCTTGGCCACCTTCTCCCCAGCCCCGGCTACCAAAAAGGAAGTCAGGGTGGAGATGTTAAAGGTATTCTTTTCATCACCTCCTGTACCGCAAACATCGATGGTATTAAACTCAGCCAGATCCACCGGGGTACAGAGTTCCAACAGGGCATCTCTGAATCCGGAAAGTTCTTCCACTGTAATGCTGCGCATCAGGTATACGGATATAAAGGCAGCTATCTCCGAATCATTGTATTTCCCCTCTGCCATGTTCCTGAGAATAATTTTGGCATCGGCCTTTCCCAGGGTCTTATGATCAAACAAATATTGTAAAGTCTCCTTCATATTTTTTCCATTAACTATTAACCACTAACTATTTCCAATTAACCATTACCCTTCTACCCTTCTACCTTCTACCCTTTCACCCAGTTAAGAATCATCCTTCCCCCATACTCGGTAAGAACTGATTCGGGATGAAACTGAACCCCCCTTACATCATATTCCCTGTGTCTGAGCGCCATGATATATCCTTCATCATTTTCGACCGTTACCTCCAGCTGGGATGGAAATGTTTCTGGCTCCACAATCCAGGAGTGATAGCGGCCGGCATCAAATTCTGTGGGAACACCTTCAAAAAGATAGTCCCCGGTCTTTGTCTGTTTCATTTGCCCCATCACTCCATGATAAACGGTGGAGAGGTTGGAAATAGAACCTCCAAAGGCCTCAGCAATGGCCTGATGACCCAGGCAGACTCCAAGAATGCTTTTTGTTGCACCATATTGTCTGATTAACTCCAGTGTGATCCCGGCCTCCTCCGGAATTCCCGGTCCCGGACTTATCAAAATTTTATCATAGGAAGAGATCTCCTCAAGGGAAATCTGGTCGTTTCTTCTGACATCAATGGGCTCTTTCACTATCCTTTCAATGTATTGCACCAGGTTGTAGGTGAATGAGTCGTAATTATCCAGTACCAGAATCTTCATCATTTCTTAATTTTCATGGTTCATAGTCCGGGCCATCTCAATGGCCGATTTCAATGCTGCCAGTTTGTTATTGACCTCCTGCAACTCACCCTCCTCAGTGGATTCAGATACAATTCCGGCTCCTGCCTGGTAGTATAGCATATGATCGCGCGACAGAAAGGATCGAATCATGATGGCATGGTTAATATCGCCATTGAACCTGATAAAGCCCAGGGTACCTCCATAGTAACCCCTTCGTTTTCCCTCATATTGATCAATTAGCTCCATGGCCCGGTATTTTGGAGCTCCTGACAATGTTCCAGCCGGAAATGACTCGGCCATGATCTGGATGCTGTTTGCGTTATCAGGCAACACACCTGACACTTTTGAAACCATATGAATTACATGTGAGTAAAACTGAATCTCACGGTAATCCTCTACGGTTACCTTGGTAGTGGTCCGACTCAGATCATTCCTGGCCAGGTCAACCAGCATGACATGTTCGGCATTCTCCTTGTCATCCTTAGCCAGCTTCTGTGCAAGTTCCTGGTCCTCACGATCGTTCCCTGTTCGCTTGAAGGTCCCGGCTATGGGATTGATATAAGCTTTCCCGCCCTTTACCTCTATCTGGGCCTCAGGCGATGAACCAAAGAGTTTGTAGCTGCCATAGTCAAAATAGAAAAGATAGGGTGACGGATTGATGGATCTCAGGGCCCGGTACACATTAAACTCATCTCCTGTAAAAGACTGTTTAAACTGGCGGGAGAGTACAATCTGAAATACATCTCCCCTGTAGCAATGCTCCTTTCCCCTGGTGACCATCTGACGGTAATCCTCATCGCTCAGGTTGGATAATTCATCTCCCAGAATGTCAAATCTGTAGGTGGCAATATTTCGGTTATGCAGAAGTGAAGTCACATTATCAATCTCGCTTTCCCCTCCATTTACAATATGCTCAAACAACAATAACTCATTGGTCAGGTGATTGACGGCCAGTACATACTTAAAGAAATTATACCTTACCTCTGGAATTTGCTCCTTCTCAGGGAGGGAAGAGTTGAAACGTATATCCTCATAGTATTGAACCGCATCATAGGTAGAATACCCAAAAACCCCATCCACCATCAAATCATCCTCACCCGCCTGGATATCGAATGAATCAATAAAGCTATTGAGATAATTCACCACTGTGTTTGTTTTACTCACTTCAGCCTGAAAGAGATCCTGGCCTGGCAGGTCGATGGTTACCTTTCCCAGATTCACCTTGAACTCGGCAATTGGCTTCATGCAAATGAATGAATATGAGTTTTCCTTGCTGTGATAATCAGAACTCTCAAGAAGCAGTGCATTGGGAAATATATCTCTGATTTTCAAATATATACTTACAGGGGTAATGATATCTGCCAGTATTCTCCTTTGTTCGATCCTTACCGGAACTTTCATGATATTTTGTTTTGAATTTGTTTCATAAAAAAAGGCCTCCGCCGAAGTGGAAGCCTTTTATATTGTAACACACAATGGGGCAAATCCTACTCTCCGGCTATTCGGAAATAGAGTTGCCACCACCAGCTTGTGCGAATCTTTGTCATTCTTTAATCTTAAATGAAGTCCAAAATAAAGGAAAGATTTCTATTAATCCAAATTTCATTACATTCGCCTCCCAAAAGCGTCGGGTCAATGGCAAAAAAGTATTTCAGAAACATTGCTGTCTTCATGGTTATCTGGCTGGTTGTCATGGTGATTTATTCAATCAGCCATAAGGTGACCGATCTGGATTACCTGTGGAAATTCTTCCTTTTACCAGCCCTCTTTCTTGGTTTTTTAGCTGCAGTGGCCACCACGCTTCAGCACTCTTTCAAGGTCAGACCCGGAATCAACTGGATCTTTCTGGCAGTTGCAGTGGGAATAGACCAGGGCATCAAAGCTTATCTCTTTTCCTTGAACTGGGAGGCTATCTCCATTCCATTGATCGAACCTGTATTCTATATTCAGCCCACTCAAAATACCCTTGGATCCTACCTCTGGGTTTTGCTGGGCCTCAAGCAAGGATCTCATCTTTTGAACATCATCCTCTTCAGTATGATAGGTGTTGTTTTTATCGAAATATGGCGCTTTTATGTAAGCAGGAAACGCAATAGCTTTTGGATCAACGGATTTATACACCTGTTCCTGGCTGGGCTGGCTGCAAATCTGATTGACAATGCCTTTTGGGGGGGATCATTGGACTACATCACCATCAAGCCTTTTTACACTTTTGATCTGAAGGACCTCTACATCACCCTCTGTGAGCTGTTCCTTATTACCGAACTCATTGACAACCTGCTTCTGAAACGTTTCCTAAGAATGCCCAAGGAGGAGAGCCGACAATTGAATAGGGATTTTATCAATTTTGTAAAACGCGACTTCAGGATTGGGAAAAAGGACGAAAACTGATCACTTATCCCATGGCTTAATGGATAATCCCATCATCTTTTAAACCGGTCATCAGGGCAAAACACCTTTGAATATCCTGCACCACGGACTCTGCCGAGAATGTAGCTCCTGAAATTGCATCTATCTCCCTGCCCAGTGTCAGCGCCTCCCCATCATATCCATTAAATTGACTCAGCCATTTTCGCTGACAGATGGCTGCTCCATGGCTTGAGCGATAAACGGTCACAATCACTCCCTTAACAACCAACTCCTCCGAATAGTACACACTGTATTCAAAATAGTCAAACCGTCCCTTGGCTTCAGTGGATAAAACATATCCCCGATTCTCATTTTCCTCCGTAATTTCAAAGAGCAGGTCACCCTCTCTTAACACTTCCCCGGTGGATGTAGAAATATCGGCAAGGATCACCTCAAAGACCTCCACCTCCCCCTCAAAAATCCGGGAGACTTCCTTCATCTCTTTCTTTGAAAGCGTGTGATGATCCTGTGCCATGGCTGTGGATAAAGGAGCGAGGCAAAGGACGAGGGACAAAACGCCCATTCTAAGGAATGAATTTGCTAAAACCATACAGCCACGCCCATGTTAAACTGTTGTTTGGATTCGCTCTCATCCTTCTTGTTAAAAACCTGATAATCTGCTTTTAGCATGGCTCCTCTTACCATTCTCCATCCAAGCCCAATGGTCAGATCGCTGCGCTTGTAAGACGCATTCAACAAGGTGGATGGTTCCACGCTTGCATGGGTGTTATACTGCTCAAACCTCACAAAAGGAATGAGGCCCGATTCGAACCGTTCTACCCCATGAAACAAGTCATAGGAGACCTCCCCATACCAACCGCCCAGAGAGCTGCCCAGGTCACTTCCGGTAAATTCATTGTAGGATGCCGAATTGGATACCCACCCATAATTGAACTGGCCCCTTAAATGGAGTCCTCCCAAATTGTACCGGGCATCCATACCCAACATGGTGAGACCCACCACCGATGAGTCAGCCAGGGCTATAGATTCCGTATCAGATTTATTTATCCCATTGTAAAGGGTGCTCTGTGTATTTCCTGTATAGGCCGATAATCCCAGTTGCAACCCGTTGATTCCAAAGTAGTTTACCTTAAAGGTCAGGTTGGGTGTGCTCATAAATGATTCAGCTCCCTTCTGCCTGCCCTTTCTGAATCCGTCGGCTCCACTCAGGTAGGGATCTCCATCATAGCCCTTAAAACCATTTACCACATACAATTGGTAAGAGAGGGCTGCTGTGGGGAAAACACCTGCAAACCCGGCACCAATTTCACGCCAGGTTGTTGGAACGATGTACTTATCCAGGTTGGGACGTTCCACTCCGTTAAAAGTGGAAGGTTCATGGTATTCGTTGATAATTCCCATGGGGATCAGCATCAATCCTCCGCGGAACTTCAACCAGGGTGTAATCTCATACTGCAAAAAGGCTTGCTCCACAAAAACCTCCTTCACATGTTCGAACTCCACTTCTGAGATGAACTGGACCTTTTTATTAAACTTATAACCAAACATGAGCACCATGCGGTGCACATCCAGGTTGCCATTGCTATAGGCTCCACTTGAAATGGGCTGATTGTAATCAATTTGCGCATATCCACCCACAGTTAACCGGTCTTCATCCTGCATCATGCGACTGGCTGTATTCAACTCCTGACCCTGGGTAAGGGTGCTTAGAAGGAACAGGCCAAATAACCCGCTCAAAACGATTCTTTGCGATCTTTTCATAACATTAGTTTAATTCACTTAATGCTACAAAGCTATCGCAATTAGAAATTGGAATGAAGGATCAATCAGTAAGGCTAGACTAATTCTAAATAATAAATCAGAGCAGCACGCTGGAAATCTGATCTTTGACCTATGTAGCCCGCATCCTATTTAGACTAATATACCTAAATGTGGGTAGTCGATTACAAGGGATAACGTTGGAAAATCTTTGCAACCACAGTGGGCAGTTCACCGGCCCGCTCCGTGGGATCATACACCAATTCGCCCACAGCCGCACCGTGCCAAACATGAGTCAGGGTCTGATTGTCATAGAAATCCACTGCCAGGGCCCTCTCCATATAGACATAACGACGAGGAGAGTAATAATCGTTATCCATGGCCTGTCGGTGAAATACCGTGATTTGAACAGATACATCTCCATCCCTCTCCTTCTCTGTAAACTTGAGGCCCTTGCTCTCAATTTCTCTGGCAAACGCGGTTCGGATTCGATTCAACTCAATCTCACTGATGGTCTTTTTATTTCCCTCAGTGAAATCCAAAAAACTGTAAGTGGCATACTGATCAAATCGGCCAGATTCATCCTTGTCCGTGTAGATTCTGACCGAGGGCCCGCAGCCGGAAAGAAATCCCAATGAAATTGCCCACAGTAAAATGATCCAGGTGGTTTGCTTAAGTTTATATGGTGTGAATAGTGTCATCTGTTTATCCTCAAAAAATGCAAATTCTGTGCCATGTTAGTGACTATCATTTCAAACGGGAATAATCATTCCGGTGAGTTGCTCCGGATACTATGACCAAACGACCGGTCTGTAAGGGGATATCCTTTGCAGTCCACTTGCCGTTTTTTTTATGCTCACTCATAGGGTATTTCCATTCTGAAACATCTTTCATACAAAGAGCTCAAAATTAACACTAATAAAATAGACAAGAGATGAAAAACTTACTCATTTACAAAAAAGCTTGGATCATGGCCCTGGCCCTATTGATAGGCGCCTCTGCCCATGCATTCACCGGAGAAGATGACGAGCTGAATGACACCATCAATTTCAAGGCCTATTATGGGAGGGTGGTTGATGCAAGCAGCGGACGAACGCTTCCGTTTGCAACCATTGAAGCTTTGGGAAGTAACATTGCCACAGTAACCAACATTGATGGGGAGTTTACCCTCAAAATCGCCAAAGAATCTGACATCACAGAGATGAAAATCTCTTACATTGGTTTTAAGAATAAAACAATTCCTCTGAATGAATTCAAGGACAATCGCTCCATGGCCATAAGACTGGAGGTAAGCGCTGTTCAGCTCCAGGAGATCACCATCAGGCCCGAGGATGCCATAGAACTTATCATGGATGCCCTCCGCGGGATCAAAGACAACTACAGTAAGGATCCCATGATGATGCGTGGATTTTACCGGGAAACCATCCAACGGGGCCGCAACTACGTTTCCATTTCAGAAGCAGTGGTGGACGTATATAAGGGTGCCTACGCCAATGATTTCCAGGTTGACCAGGTAAAACTGTTCAAAGGACGCAAAAGTGCCGATGTGGAAAAAATGGATACCGTACTTTTTAAAGTACAGGGAGGTCCCAATACGGCCATTCTGCTCGATGTGGTGAAGAATCCCTACATTCTGCTTTCACAAGAGTATTATGATATCTACAACTTCCAACTCAGTGATGTGATCTCGATCGATGACAGGTTGCACTATGTGGTTTCATTTCAACAGAAATCCTTTGTAGATGATCCATACTACATTGGGAAACTCTATATAGATATGGATAAACTGGCAATTACAGAAGCTGAGTTTGAACTGGATGTATCCAATAAAGAAGAGGCTGCTCGTCTATTCATTCAGAGGAAACCGGTGGGCATGTCCATTATTCCCGAAAGAGCTGTCTACCGTGCCAAATATACCATTGAGGACAATAAGTGGTATTTCAGCTATGCACGTGCCGAGGTAAAGTTTAAAGTCAACTGGAAGAAGAAACTATTCAATACCACCTACTCCACCATGTCGGAGCTGGCCATTACAGACAGGACCTCTGAAGGAATTGAAAAGTTTGCTTCTAAGGAGAGGTTTAAAACCAATGATATAATGAACGAAAAAGTATTCATTTTCTTCGACCAGGGTTTCTGGGAAGGATACAATGTCATTGAACCCGATCAGTCGATCCAGAGTGCAATTAACAGATTAAACAGAAAATACCTGAAGCGAAACGGCTGATATCAAATCATTCATTGATCAAAGCACTGTCTGTTCGAATTGTGTAACTTTACCGTCCCTATACAAAACACACACAGACAGTGCTTTTTAAAAATTAAAATGGTCCTGAAGGAACAACAACTACTAAGAAAGATTCGAAAAGGAGATCTGGATTCCTTTGAACATCTTTTTCACCAGTACTATCCCGGACTTTGTGGATATGCTGAGAGTTTGTTGGGAAAGCCAGAGATTGCTGAGGAAGTTGTTCAGGATGTGTTCTATAATATTTGGAAAAACAGAGAGACTTTAAGGATTACCAGAAACCTGCAAAGTTATCTCTACCGGTCGGCCTACAACAACTCTATGATGTATCTGAGGAAGATGCGACGGGAGTTTTTCTTTGGAGACGGGATTGCAACAGAACGGGCTGTGGACAGCCCAGATCCTTCACAGGCCCTGCAGTTGAACGAGGTGTCGGAATTGATCGCCAGAACCCTTGAAGGATTGCCGGAAAGGACCAGGGAAATCTTTTACCTGAACCGTCAGGAAGGATTAAAATACAGGGAAATTGCCGACAGGCTGGCCATTTCGGTAAAGACTGTAGAGGCAAATATGGGTAAAGCGCTTAAAGCATTGCGCACCAGTATGGAAAAATATGAGCAGGAATAGAGATGAACAGAAATAGAGATGAACTTATGGCCCGTTATCTGGCCGGAGAAATGAGTACGGAAGAGGAGATTGCTTTTATGCATCAGATAGAAAGCAATACAAAGGCACACACTGAATTAAAGAAAATGGAGAAAAGTTGGAAATATTTTGATGACAATCCTTCGGGGAAAAAATGGGATTCTGGTGAAGGCTGGAATCAACTAACCGCCAGGCTTCAGTCCGACGGTCTCCTTGAAATACCTGGACAAGTTCCTGAAAGAAGGCATCTTCTGCCCTTTCTCAGGGTTGCAGCTTCCATTCTTTTGGTGCTGGCCATTGGGATTCCTGCCCTCTACTATGGAGTTCTTAAAAATAATGATGGAGCACCCGTAAAAAGCCAATATTCAAATTCCGGTGTCACTACAGTGGACTTGCCCGATGGAAGCAGGGTCTTCCTCAATGAAGGCGCAGAAATCAGCTATCCGACTGTTTTTAAGCAGGAACGAGCCGTAGAATTGAAGGGGGAAGCTTTCTTTGAAGTCATGTCAGATCCTGTAAATCCATTTACAGTCAGGTCGGGCAAAGTAGTTGTTTCGGTTCTGGGGACCTCTTTCAATGTAAAACAAAAGACTTCGGCTTCCGGCGTGGAGGTATACGTGAAGACCGGGAAAGTAAGGATGGCCTTGGAAAAATCGGGCCAGTTTATCACTTTGGAGCCTGAAGAGATGGGGCAAGCAACAGCGTTAAATCTAAGCAGAACCCGGCAGGAAGATCCAAATTATATCTCGTGGAAGACAAAAGATTTTAAATTTGTAGATGCGGATTTAAAGGATGTACTGCGCGAGCTGGAAGAATCATATCATGTGCTTATTCACACCGAAGGTGTTGAACTGACTGATATGCAGATCACCACCTCTTACAAAGAACAATCCATTGATGCCATCCTGGAAACCATTGGGGCTGCTTTTGGAATGAAAGTGAGCAACAAGGATGAAGGATATTATCTGACCAATTAGAGAAGCGATGGGAAATAGCAAAAGGGAAACAATGTCTGGCCAAGCTCGCCTGACGTTTCCTCTTTTGCTATTTTTATTTTGTACGTTTACCCCCCTGTTAGGTCAGAACAACCTCCCCTTGATTACGGTCTCAATTTCGGCCAGGAATGAGTCCATCAATCAGATACTGGATGAAATTACCCTTCAAACCGGGTTCTACTTTACCTATAATTCGGCATTAATCAGTGGCAAGCAGAAGGTTCAGTTTAAGGTAAGTGATTTACTGCTGAAGGAAGCGCTGGACTCGCTGCTTACAGATCCCCACATCGACTACCGGATGATCGATAAGAACATTGTTATTTATAAAAAAAACACCACCCTCCCCATACCCATCAATGAAGAGATAAACCGCTCCTTGCTCAAAGGCAGGGTGATGGACAGCCGATCGGGAAAACCTCTGCCCTACGCGACCTTAGCACTTTTCGGCACCAGCCTGGGTTCCATAACAAACCAATCGGGGGAATTCTCCTTTAAAATCCCAACAGATCTGAATGATCCCATGCTGGTTGTCTCCTTCATGGGATATAAAAATCTGCTATTGCCCATCAGCTATCCCTTAGCGGACGCCCACGAGATCAGGCTCGAAAAAGATGTTATTTCACTGCAGGAGGTCATTATCAGGTTTACCGACCCCGTGCTTCTGGTGGCTGAAGCCATACGTAGAATCCCCGAAAACTATCTGGATGATCACTCCACCATGACGGCATTCTACAGGGAATCGGTGAAGAGAAATGATCACTGCATGGTCTATTCCGAGGCAGTTCTTGATGTGGCAAAAGGGCCCTACTCCACCTACGCTCCAAATGACCAGGTCCGAATTCAGAAAAGAAGAAAGATCACCGATGTCACCGCCGAGGATACCGTGATGATTAAACTACGTTCGGGAATTTTCACCTCTCTGAGCCTGGATGTGATAAAAAACCGGCCTGATTTTCTTACCAATGATTTTTTTGACAGATATGATCTGGAATTTACCGACCTGATGACCTATGGGGACAGGCTGGTGTATGTCATTAGTTTTCAACAAAAAAGCTCCATTCCTGAGCTGTTATTCAAGGGGCAACTCTATCTGGAACAGGAGAGCCTGGCCATCCTTGCCACCGATTTTGAATTTAATCCGGATCTCATTCACCAAGAACCCGACCTGTTTCTTGTAAGCCGGACTCCCAAAATACACATCAGGCCCATAAAGGCAAAGTACCATGTGGATTACAGAGCTATAGGGAAGAAGCATTACGTGAGTCAGGTCCGTGGTGAGTTGGAATTGAAGGTACGAAAACGAAGGAAATGGATGGGTTCCAGGTACACCATATCCATTGAGATGGCTATCACCGATCTGATACCCAACCAGAGATTGCGAATCAATCCGGCTGAACGGGTAAGGCCTCATATTGTATTATCTGATGAACCCTTCCAGTTTGATCCTCTGTTCTGGGGAATTCACAATACCATTGAACCAGAAGCCTCCTTACTTGAATCCATCTCCAAACTGGAGAAGAACCGTCAGGAGATCGAAGAATGAGAGCTATTGATTTTTTTGGTCTTCTGCACTACCTTTAACAAATTACTTAAATAAACAAGCATGAAGAGATTTGCCATACTTATTTTCGGAATCGCAATGGTGGCCTGCGCACCCACCCCGATAGAGCCTACCCGCTATACCATTGAACAGTTCTTTGATAACCTTTCTATTGCAGGAGGTAGTTTTTCAGCAGATGAATCCAGGCTGCTGGTCTCAAGCAACCAGACAGGAATTTACAATGTGTTTGCCCTCAACGCGGATGGAAGCGGAGAAAAACAGCTCACCTTTTCTGAACAAGAGTCCATGTTCGCCATCTCCTATTTCCCCGAAGATGATAGATTTCTCTACTCAAGCGACCAGGGAGGAAATGAGATCAGTCACATCTACATGCAGGAACCTGATGGAACAAGCACCGATCTGACTCCCTGGGAAGGTGCTGTCTCTCAGTTCGCCGGATGGACACGTGATTTTAAATATTTCTATTTCACCTCCAATAAACGCGACTCCCGTTTCTTCGATGCATATAAAATGGACATCGAGACTTTTACCTCAGAGATCATCTATGAAAATAAGGAAAATCTCACACCGGTGAGTTTCTCCAACACGGGAAAATACCTGGTTCTGACCAGGGAACTGACCACTGCCAATAATGAAATGTACCTGCTTGATATAGAGACAGGCGATATTAATCACATATCTGAACATGAGGGAGATGCCACCTACTCACCAGCTGACTTTTCCCTGAATGACGATTATCTTTACTATTTAACCAATGAAGGGAGTGAATTTACCTATGTGACCTCCTACCACCTGGAATCCGGTAAGAAAGAGGTAACCTTCAAAGCAGATTGGGATGTGTGGTATGCCTATTTCTCTTTTCATGGAAAATACCAGGTTATCGGGATCAATGAGGATGCCAGAACCGTGGTAAAAGTAATTGAAGTGGCCAGTGGTAAGGAGTTGGAAATACCTCATTTTGAAGGTAGAGACATCACGGGTGTATCCATATCCCGTTCAGAGAATCTGATTCGCCTGGCAGCCGGGAGTCCCACCTCCCCCGGGAATCTATATGTTCACGATTTCGGTGAGAAAGCCCCTGTACAGATTACTCAGACCCTGAACCCTGAGATCAATGAATCCGACCTGGTGGCTGGAGAGGTGATCCGCTATCCCTCTTTCGACAATCTGGAGATCCCGGCTATTCTATTCAAACCCCATGAAGCAAGTGCAAAGAACAAGGTGCCGGCCATGCTCTGGATTCATGGAGGACCTGGTGGACAGAGCCGATTGGGTTTCAGCAGCCTGATCCAGTATTTTGTGAATCATGGATATGCCATTCTGGCCGTGAACAACCGGGGCAGTTCGGGCTACGGAAAAACTTTCTATAACCTGGACAACCAGCGTCACGGGGACGACGATTTGATGGATTGTGTGAAAGCAAAAGATTACCTGGAAAGCCTGAATTACATCGATATGGAGAAAGTAGGAATTATGGGTGGCTCCTATGGAGGATATATGGTTATGGCCGCCCTGGCCTTCCAACCTGAAGAGTTTGCTGTAGGGGTGAATATTTTTGGAGTCACCAATTGGCTCCGGACCCTCAAATCCATCCCTTCTTACTGGGAGGCTTTCAGAGAAGCACTTTACGATGAACTTGGAGATCCTTTCACTGCAGACTCCATTAGACTCTACAGAATAAGTCCCCTCTTCCATGCTGAAAATGTGACCAAACCACTGATGGTTCTTCAGGGAGCCAATGATCCACGAGTTCTGCAGGTTGAATCTGATGAGATGGTTGAAGGGGTTAAAAAGAATGGTGTCCCGGTGGAGTATATAATCTTTGACGATGAAGGGCATGGATTTCTGAAAAAAGAAAACCAGATAGAAGGATACGGGAAGGTCCTGGAGTTTCTGGACAAGTATCTAAAAAAAGTAGAGGAACAAGAGTAGAAACCTATGAGTGAATTTTCTGAGGAGATGATTGAAGAACTTTACCATCAAAAACTGGATGGAAAAAGTTATAGTGAGATACGCGCCGAGCTGTCTGCAAAAGGAAAGAAGCCGGAGGAGATCGGGGCACTAATCCGAAAGGTGGACGAAAGGGTATTAAAGTCAGAAACTGAGAACCGGCACACTGCCAAAGCTTCTCAATTTCACCGGGTCGGATTAATTCTGGCTGTTATCGGACTATTAATCACCATTGGTTTCAATACAGGGATCATCCGGACCGGTCTGCCTCCATGGCTGGTCTATTCACCCTTCCTGGCAGGAATTCTGATGATGTTTTATGGTAGAATGCTTCAGCGGAAAAAATCTGAACCTATTTATAAAGCGGCTGGAAAGATCAGAACCAAACGTCCTTATAAATAGGGCGACCATGGCATTCACGCAGGCATTACTCTCTCTTCTTTTATCGGGGGCTTTGATTTCAGCACAGGAAGCTGCAACTCCCGGGCTCTATGCTTCCATGGCCGTAATCAGCGATCCTCATTTTTTCGATCCCGCTCTGGGGGAAACAGGGAATTCCCTGGAATCCGACCTGAACAGTGCTGGAAAACTCATAAGCGAGAGTGCCGAACTCTTGGAAGCAGCCATTGGTCATATACTCACATCCAATGTCGGTATCGTTTTGATTCCTGGCGATCTCACCAAAGACGGAGCCCTCAAATCTCATCTTGGAATGGCAGATCATCTTGAGAAGTTGAAGGCCAATGGGGTAAAGGTCTTTGTTGTTCCGGGGAACCACGATGTGAACAATGGCAGGGCCTATTCATTTCAGGGAGATCAGACAGAGAGGGTTCCAAACGTGAAACCATCCAAATTCTCAGAGATATATGGTCCGTATGGATATGACGATGCCATATTCAAAGATTCAGGGTCCCTGAGCTATATAGCAGAGCCGGTGGAAGGACTCTGGATTATTGGTCTGGATGACTGCCTCTATCTTTCGAACGATTCCATTGCTCACTCTGAAACGGGGGGAGAACTTGGCAAAGCGCAACGCAAGTGGCTGGAGTCCATTCTTCAGTCGGATGTTGCAGCCCAGAAAACCAAAGTTGTTCTTATGCACCATGGCATCCTGGAGCACTTTAAGACTCAAAAAAGACATTTTGGCGACTATGTGGTGAAAGATCACAAGAGACGATCCATGTGGCTGGCCAGTCTGGGTGTTCAGACGGTATTTACCGGGCATTTCCACGCCAATGATATTACCCTTCACCAATGGCAGGATGGCTCATTCCTTTTTGATATTGAAACCGGATCGCTTGTTACCTATCCCTGTCCCATTCGAAAAATCACACTCAGGGGAGATAGCATGGAAATAAATACGGAACATATTCTGTCCATCCCCTCCCTGGGAAATGGCCTCCAGGAATATGCCAGGCAGTCGGTCGGCCAGGGAGCTTCAGATATTGCAGCAAAAACAATGTTAAAATATAAGCTTAACCCGGAGGATGCCGACTACCTGGCCACTCAGCTTGGCACCCTGTTTTCCGAACATTGCCTGGGAGACGAACCAGCCAGGAATCCGGCCATCAGCCTTGACGGAGTCTCCCTCTGGGGACGCGCCATGATCCTCTTCAGGAAAGGATTTATCCAGGGATTGACCAATGACCTGCCCCCGACAGATAACAAGCTCACCATTCACCTTCAAACGGGTAAGTATTACTAATCTGATCATTCTTTCTAACTTCGTAGAAAATTTCAGTATGCTGGAGGAGATTGTAAAGAAGAGTTTCCCGTTTTTTGAATCCCAACTCAGGTCTGCCATAAGCTCTGAAGGAAGCTTTGCGGAGTTTGAGGCAGAACAGGAACTTATTCGGGAAGATCAGTACATCAGGTCCTTCCCCATTGTCCTTTCCGGGCTTATTAAAGTATGCAGAACGGATGAGTCAGGCAATGAATTGCTTCTCTATTACCTGAGGCCTGGAGAGGTTTGCACCGTATCTCTTACCTGTTGTATGGACCGCACCCGGAGCAGGGTGAAAGCCACTGCTGTAGATAAATCTGAGGCCATCCTGGTCCCGGTGGAGCTGCTCGACAGTTGGATGACACGCTACCAAACCTGGAAAGAGTATGTGATGCGCTCCGTACAGATGAGGTTTGATGAGCTGCTCAATGTACTGGACAGCATTGCCTTTCTTAAAATGGATGAAAGGCTTGAAAAGTTTTTTACGGACCGCTATAAATCCACCCGATCGACTCTTTTTGAAGGGTCACATCAGGATGTGGCCATGGCACTAAATACTTCCAGAGAGGTCATATCCAGGCTATTAAAACAAATGGAGAGGAAGGGACTGATAAAGCTTTACAGAGGCAGGATCGATTATTCTCCACTATGTGACTGACAAAGACATGACTTAGCTCATCTAATATAAAGCACATATACCATATATTGTAGACTTCTTTTAACATCAAAATCTGAATTGTGAAAAAACTTATCGCTCCCGTCCTTGTTGTATTGACCATACTCAGTAGCTGCAACATGAAAGAGAACCAGAATACAAATCCATTCCTGGAAACGTACAGTACTCCGTTCGAGGTGCCTCCATTCAATCTTATTGAAAACGAACACTTTATACCTGCTTTCAAAGAAGGGATCAAACAGCAGGAAGCCGAAATTGAGGCCATCATTAATAATTCAGAGGCTCCCACTTTTGCAAACACCATTACTCCTTTTGATTTGAGTGGTGAAGTCCTCAGGAAGGTGGGGGGCGTATTTTACCGTTTGAGATCAGCAGAGACCAGCGACGAAATCGATTCCATCGCCAAGGTACTTGTTCCCATTACCTCCGCCCACCAGTCCAATATGATGCTTAATCCTGACCTCTTTGCAAAAGTAAAACTGGTTTATGACAGCCAGGAATCCATGAACCTCAATGCCGAGCAGACCCGTGTCCTTGAGAAGATTTACAAGGGATTTGTCAGAAATGGTGCAAACCTGGATGAGCAGGGCAAAGCCAGCATCAGGGAGATCGATGAAAGACTCTCCATGCTCTCCATGGAATTTGGGAATAACATGCTTGCAGAGACCAATCAATATCAGCTGGTGATAGAGAACAAATCTGATCTGGCAGGCCTACCAGAATCGGTACTATCGGCGGCTTCAGATGCTGCAGCAGGAGCAGGTTATCCGGGCAAATGGATGTTTACCCTTCATAAACCAAGCTGGATTCCATTTCTTCAGTATGCAGAAAATCGCCAGCTCAGGGAGGAGATCTACAGAGCCATGTTCATGCGAAGCAATACAGGAAATGAATTTGATAATAAGGAAAATATTAAAGAGATCCTTGCCCTTCGGATTTCAAGAGCCAATTTACTGGGATACAACTCCCATGCAGATTTCACACTCACGGAAAGGATGTCACAGGAGCCAGCAAATGTCTATGAGCTGCTGATGAAAATCTGGGAACCTGCCTTAAATAAGGCCACTGGAGAAGCTGCCATGATGCAGGAAATGATCGACCGCGAAGGAGGGAATTTCAGGCTGGAGTCGTGGGACTGGTGGTACTATGCTGAAAAGATCAGAAAAGAGAAATACGACCTGAATGAGGAGGAGGTAAGGGCCTATTTTAGTCTTGAAGCCGTACAAGAGGGTCTCTTCAGCGTAGTCAATAATCTCTATGGACTCACTTTTGAACTTCGGGACGACCTGCCTTCATATCATAAAGAAGCCAAAGCATATGAGGTTAAGGAGAAGGATGGATCTCACCTGGGTATCCTCTACATGGATTTCCATCCCAGACCAGGTAAAAAAAGTGGAGCTTGGAGCACCAGCATTCGTCGGGCCCACATGGAAAAGGGTGAGTGGGTAAGCCCCGTTCATATGATTGTAATGAACTTTACCCGACCCACCGGAGGGAAACCTGCACTTTTAAGTTTTGATGAGACCCTCACTTTCTTTCATGAATTTGGACACGCACTCCACTCCATGCTTACAAAGTGTGAATATCTGACCACTTCAGGCACTTCAGTGGCATGGGATTTTGTAGAACTCCCCTCCCAGATTATGGAAAATTGGGGCGGCCATCCGGATGTTCTTAAAACTTACGCCAAGCATTATGAGACGGGAGAGAATATTCCCGATGAGCTGATTGCAAAACTGGAAGCTGCAAGTAAATTTAACCAGGGATTTGTCACCGTTGAATATGTGGCAGCCTCTATTCTTGATATGGATTATCACACCCTGGGAGCAGCTTCCGAACTGGATGTGGAAGCTTTCGAAGCCAATTCAATGAACCGGATCGGACTCATTGATGAGATCATACCCCGCTACCGATCCACTTATTTCTCTCACATATTTGCGGGAGGTTATTCGGCAGGGTATTACAGTTACATCTGGGCAGAGGTCCTTGATAAGGATGCCTTCAATGCCTTCCTGGAAACCAGCCTGTATGATCAGACCACTGCCACTGCTTTCAGGGAGAATATACTGGAAAAAGGAGGCTCGGTAGACGAGATGGAGATGTATGTGAATTTCAGAGGACAGAAACCAACCATCGATCCATTGCTGAAAGGACGAGGTTTGGATTAAACTCCCCTTCCCTTTACAATCGTAATAACCGTATAGAATAGGATCTTCAGATCCACAAAAAGAGACATATTTTCAATATAGAGAATATCGTACCGGAGCCTTTTGATCATCTCCTGAACATTCTCGGCATACCCGTATTTGACCTGACCCCAGGAGGTAATTCCAGGCTTGACTTTATGAAGATGGATATAGTGGGGGGCCTCCTTTGTTATCTTCTCAATAAAATATTCCCGTTCGGGTCTTGGTCCAACCAGAGACATATCCCCTTTCAATACATTCAGGAAATTTGGGATCTCATCCAGCCTATGTTTGCGCATAAATTGTCCAAAGCGTGTCACACGCGGATCATGCTTGGAGGATAGTTCAGGCCCATTCTCTTCTGCATTGTGGTACATAGACCTGAATTTGTAGATTTTAAAATGCCGGCCATATTTGCCCACCCTATCTTGTTTATAGAAGATGGGGCCTGGTGATGAGAGCTTCACCCCAATGATCAGGCAAAGGTTCAGGGGCATCAGCACAACCAGCGCCAAAACAGCCAGAATCAAATCAAGCAGTTGTTTCACATTTTGTTGCCAGGCTGGCATGAAATCATGGGTGACTTCCAGCAAAGGGGTCCCAAAAATCGTGGTGCTTTTCACCTTTCCTGTTAGAATATCAGTCATGCTGGGAATTGCACTGATTCTCACATCCAGCAAAGAAAGCTTATTGATCAGATCACCAATTGTTCCATGCTCGGAGGGTTCCAGTGCAATGATGACCTCTTCCACCTCGTGTTCCCTTAGAATCGACTCCAGGTTCTCATAGCCACCCAACTGGGCAATGTGATCCTGTAGCTGGTAGTGCACTTTTTGGTGAACATTGATAAAGCCCAAAATCTCATGACCACTGGATTTCCTCTGATCAAGTATTTCCATATATACGTCCACCGCATTTTCGTTGCTACCCAGCATCACAGTTTTAAAACCAATTTTACGCTGATGAACCCGTCGCACCGTGCCGGTGGTGATAAGCATTCGAGGCACCAGGGTGATGCCAAAATGCAGTAGAAAAAGAGTGAAAAAGAGGCTGTAGTAGTTGGTATAATCAACAATGGTATCGTCGAGGATTAATAGAAAAAAGATGATAATCACCCCCATCAAGGAGGTCATAAACGTACGAATCAAATCATCCAGCCTGGAACGACGGAATACACTGTTGTAGAAACCTGTGAAATAGTAAAGCATGATCCAGGCAAAAGGAAGCCCAATGGCTCCTGCCCAGAATCGGGAACCCAATGTGATGGGGATATCCATACCAAACACCTGGGGTTCAATTTGAACCTTTCGAAACAAGTAAAAGAGTATCCACGCCACCAGGGCAGCGAGGAAGTCAAATGCTATGTAGAGAAATCGTTGGTTCTTGTGGTTCTTCATTAAATTTGTCGACCTCTGTATATAATAACTGCAAACGTACCAGAATAATTGCATCACCTGCTAAAAAAAATGGACATATATGTTCAAGAATATAAACTATATTTATGCTTTCAAATGAACCAGAAAGAGAGTTATAGGCATAAGGGGCTGCGCAAGAAGTTGATAGAGGAAGTCCGGAACAAGGGCATCCGTAACGAAGAAGTGCTGGATGCCATGGGAAGAGTTCCAAGGCACCTCTTTATGGACAGCAGTTTTATTAACTTTTCTTACACCGATAAGGCCTTCCCCATTGCTGCTGGTCAAACCATCTCCCAACCCTACACCGTTGCATTCCAAACCGAGTTACTGGAGGTAACAAGGCACTTGAAAGTCCTTGAGGTTGGGACTGGATCCGGGTATCAGACAGCTGTGCTGCTGGAACTTGGGGCCAGGGTTTATACCATCGAACGGCAAAGGCAGCTCTTTCTTGAAGCTCAAAAAACCCTTGCTCCTTTAAACTACAAACCCATCTATTTCTATGGGGACGGATATGAAGGAGTTCCTTCTTATGCCCCATTCGACAGGATTCTGGTCACTGCAGCGGCTCAGGAAATCCCTCAAACGCTTTTAAATCAATTGGCCATTGGAGGCATTCTGGTGGTACCTGAAGGAGACCAGTCGGGCCAAAAGATGATTAAGGTAGTCAGGGAATCTAAAGATTCTTTCCAGCGCTCCGAACATGGATATTTCTCTTTCGTCCCCATGTTAAAGGGTAAAAACAGCTAAGATGATCCAAATAGAGAAACATGTCTTTAACTCTTTCCAGGTAAACACCTACCTGATCAGGGACCAAAACGGGAATTGTCTGATTATTGACCCGGCATTTTACTCCACCGAGGAGACAAGGAGTTTTGATGCCTATGTCTCTGAGCAGGGATTAAAAATTTCAGGGCAGATAAATACCCACGGTCATGTGGACCATGTACTGGGCGTTATGCATGTAAAGTCCACCTATGGGTGCGCCTTCCGGGCCCATTCAAAAGAAGCCGGACTGGTTAGCAATGCACCCTTGATGGGAGATATGTACGGTTTAAGTGTTGAACCCATTCCGGGTATCGACGAGCCCATTGAGGACCATGAAACCATCACCCTTGGAGATCATACCCTGGAAGCAATTCTGGTTCCCGGACACTCTCCCGGCAGCCTGGCCTTTTACTCCAAAGAGGGAGAATTTGTGATCACCGGCGATGCCTTATTTCAACAGAGCATCGGAAGGACAGATCTTCCTGGAGGTGATTATGATACGCTCATAAACAGCATTCGGACAAGGCTGCTGATACTACCACCCGAAACCGCTGTTTATCCTGGACATGGAGACCCTTCAACCATAGGCGAGGAAGCCACTGGAAATCCATTTCTTTCCATGGCTATATAACATGATTTCTCTCAATAAAATTAATCCTCCGTTTGCTTATATTTGCCCTCTATGAAATCTGATCAGTTTGTCCAACGTCATTTGGGTCCACGGCAGCCCGAGGTAATTGAAATGCTCACAAAAATTGGAGTCAACTCAGTAAATGAGCTGGTCTCTAAAACCATCCCATCTTCCATATTAAAATCGGAGACTCTGAATCTGCCCGATGGAATTAGCGAACAGGCCTACCTGGAGAGAATGCGTTTTATTGCAGCAAAGAATAAAACCTTCAACACCTATATGGGGCTTGGCTATTATAACTCCATTCTCCCTCCGGTAATTCAGAGAAATATTCTTGAAAACCCCAACTGGTATACCTCCTATACACCTTATCAGGCCGAGATCTCACAAGGGAGGCTGGAAGCATTGCTAAACTTCCAAACCATGGTGATGGAACTCACAGGGATGGAATTGGCCAATGCGTCCCTTCTGGATGAATCCACAGCAGCGGCAGAAGCCATGATCATGTTTTTTAATGCACGCTCCAGGGCTGATGTGAAAGAGGGGAAAAAGAAGTTTTTCGTGGATGAGAATATCTTTCCTCAAACAAAGTCAGTGCTGATTACCAGGGCTTTACCCCTGGGCATCGAGCTTGTTTTTGGATCCTATAAGAATGTCTCATTTGATGCCTCTTTATTTGGTTGCCTGATACAATATCCGGCGGCCGATGGAGAGATCAGGGACTATTCCGGATTTGCCGACTCGGCCCATAATAACGGACTGGCAGTAGCTGTGGTTGCCGACTTGATGAGTCTGGTGCTGATCACGCCACCAGGAGAGTGGGGCGCCGATGTGGTGGTAGGTTCTACACAGCGTTTTGGGATCCCCATGTTTTATGGCGGTCCCCATGCAGCCTTCTTTGCTACCCGGGAGAGCTATAAAAGGCATATCCCCGGAAGAATCATCGGAATTTCAATCGATGTAAATGAGAAGCCAGCACTCAGGATGGCGCTCCAGACCAGGGAGCAGCACATTAAAAGAGAAAAGGCCACTTCCAACATCTGCACGGCACAGGCCCTGCTGGCAAGTATGGCCGGCATGTATGCGGCTTATCATGGTTCAGAGGGACTAAGGCGAATTGCTTCCAATATTCATACCGGGGCAGCCTATCTGGCTGGCAAGTTGAATGAGTTGGGATATGAGATCGTTCATAAGGATTTCTTTGACACATTGCTGGTGAAACTTCCAGAAGGCATTACCTCTAAGATCCTTAAAGACCTTTTTGAAGAAAAGGGGATTAACCTCTACTACCCTGATAAAAATCTGGTTCAGTTTTCCACAGACGAAACTACCACTGAGGAAAGACTTAACGAAATCCTTGAACTTTTCTCTGTTTCTGTAAAAAGAGGGATTCACTTTGAGGACTCCCTGCACAGTACAATAGCCTTTGCTGAAAATTTTAAAAGAAAAACAGAGATCCTTCAACAGGAGGTTTTTAATAAATACCAGTCTGAAACAGAGATGATGAGATACATCAGGATGCTCGAAAGAAAGGACATCTCTCTGACTCAATCCATGATCTCCCTGGGTTCTTGTACCATGAAGCTAAATGCAGCATCTCAGCTTATGGCTGTTAGCTGGCCTGAATTTGCTTCCATACACCCATTTGTGCCCATTAATCAGACCGAAGGCTATCATCAGTTAATCAATGAACTTGAGTTTGCACTTAAGGAGATCACGGGATTTGAGACAATCTCATTTCAGCCCAACTCCGGAGCCGCCGGTGAGTACGCAGGCTTGATGGTCATCCAGGCCTACCATAAGGACCGGGGAGAATTGGATAGAAAGGTGGTGCTGATACCTGCCTCTGCCCATGGAACCAATCCCGCCAGCGCCATAATGGCCGGTTTGGAAGTTAAAGTGGTGAAATGTGACGAATATGGCAATATAGATACTGCCCACCTGAAAGAGCTGGCTGAAACTTACAGGGAGGTGCTTTCATCCATTATGATTACCTACCCATCCACCCATGGAGTCTTTGAGGATAACATCCGTGAAATCATAGGCATTGTACATGAGAATGGAGGACAGGTTTATATGGATGGTGCAAATATGAATGCACAGGTAGGCCTCACCAATCCGGCACACATTGGAGCCGATGTCTGCCACCTGAATCTTCATAAGACCTTTGCCATACCTCACGGAGGAGGAGGTCCCGGTGTGGGACCCATAGGCGTGGCAAACCACCTCGTGGAATTCCTTCCCACACATCCCCTGATTGAGACAGGGGGTGTTAAAGGGATCAGCAGCGTTTCTGCTGCACCTTACGGGAGTGCCGGTGTATTGGCCATTTCTCATGGATACATTCAGCTGCTGGGAGCAGAAGGGCTCACAGAATCTACCCGGATTGCCATTTTAAATGCCAACTATGTAGCAAGCTCTCTAAAGGAATATTATGATATCCTCTATACGGGGCCAGAAGGATTTGTGGCTCATGAGATGATCCTGGACTGCAGGAAATTTAAGGCCATGGCTGATATCACCGAGGCCGATATTGCCAAGCGATTGATGGATTATGGCTTCCACGCCCCTACCCTGTCGTTCCCGGTACATGGAACCTTGATGATGGAGCCCACCGAAAGTGAATCTAAAGCCGAACTGGATCGATTTATCCAAGCCATGATTGATATACATAAAGATATCATGAATATTTCCGATGGAAAGGTGAAAGTGGAAGAGAGTGTCTTGAGGAATTCGCCACACACTGCTGACATCCTTATGTCTGACGACTGGAACCGCAGCTACTCGCGCAAAAAAGCTGCATTCCCGCTGCCCTGGGTCACGGAGAACAAATTCTGGCCCTCAGTAAGCCGGATAAACGATGGATATGGCGACCGGAACCTGGTTTGTTCCTGTGCTCCCATTGAAGCCTACCGCGAGTAAGCAAGCGGATTGGGCTATGGCTATTTTATGAAGGGCAACCTTGAAGATGCGATGTTTAATCTTTACAATGCCAGAGACCTTTACCAGCTGTACAGCTTTGAATTATTTTCCCACATTGAAATGGTGGAACAGGCCATTGCAAGCCTTGAAAATTAAGCTTTAGATCAATTCACAAATCACAGATTTCAGACTAATCTCCCGACTTATCTTTTTATAAACAGCACATTCCCGGCAGTCTTCATTTTTACACATCCTCCCCTTTTCCGACGCTTCCCAGCAGGGATAGGAATCTTCAACGTGCGCATTGCATGATTTCCTGTCACTTTCAGAACAGTTACGAATGGCCCAGCATGGAAGCATGGCCATCATGGCCCTGATCCCTGCCATATTGAAACCCTTTTGGTGGATTAATAGTTGTATGTGTTTCAACCTCCGGATATCATCGTTAGAAAAGAGATGGCGCTTAGAATCCAGTTTAAATGGAATCAGCAATCCATTATCTATGTACTGCCTGATTGAATGGGCAGGAATATTTGGAGAGCTGTGAAGCTACACTCAAAGTATATACAGGGCTACCGGAATCTGGGTCTGCTTTTCTAATTATCACTTCGCCCATGATACTATTTTTATTTATTCAATTTAAAAATAAGCTGGTTTCCAGCTATTTAACAAGCTTTCGATAGGGTAAATATAAAAATTATCTGTATTATTATTTGCATTAATTCCGTATTTTTTAATACAGATATCGCCATGCCACCACAATTAAGAAGACTCATTCCCATGTTTATTGTCTTCATTGGACTATTTCTCATCCTCCGACACTTCCTTATTCCGGATACCTTTGGCCAGTATGGACATTACCGGGGAGACGCCCTTCTGGATAATTCTTCCAAAGAGAGGGTCCATGCCAGCAAAGAGGATTGCTTCGACTGCCATGACGATATTAAGGAGAAACTTGAAAATGATGTGCATGCCGGGCTCTCCTGCCTGATTTGCCATGGGCCCGGACTTGAACATGTGGATAATCCGGAAGCTGCAAATATTCAGAAAGAAGGTGATAGAGTGTTCTGCGGCAGATGTCATCAACTCCATGCTGCCAGGTCATCAGATATAATTATTCAGGTCGACATTGCGACCCACCACACCGAGGAAGAGAAATGCATTGAGTGTCATAATCCACACGAAGTATGGGAGGCTATGGAATGAAATCTTCAAGAAGAACCTTTTTAAAAAGATCAACGAGCCTGGCCGGAGCCATTGCGGTAAGCTCATTAGCTGCACCCTACGGCATTCTGCTTTTCGCCACTGATCGTCCAGCAAATGAGGGACCCTGGTGGGGCGTGGGAATAGATATCAGCAAATGCATTGGATGCGGATTATGTGCAAAGGCATGTAAAACTGGAGAATAAAGTTCCTCAGGAGCCATTTTACTACCGCACCTGGGTGGAGCAGTATACAATTCTCAATGACGGAACAGTTAAGGTTGAGTCTCCCAATGGAGGTATAGATGGATTCGAGCAATCGGTTAAGGATGAAGATATCTTTAAAACCTATTTTGTCCCTAAAATGTGCAACCAATGCGCAAAATCACCCTGTACCCAGGTATGCCCGGTTGGAGCAACTTTTGAAAGCCCGGACGGAGTAGCATTGGTCGATGAAAAGTATTGCATCGGTTGTTCATACTGTGTACAGGCCTGTCCCTATGGATGCAGGTATATCCACCCCGAAAAGAAGACAGCAGACAAATGCACCCTGTGCTACCACAGAATAAAAAAGGGATTGAAGCCGGCCTGTATGGAAATTTGCCCAACTGAAGCCCGGATCTATGGAGATTTAAATGACAAAGAGAGTCAATTGGTTAAGTACCTGAAAGAAAACATCACCCAGGTTCTAAAACCCCATTTGAATACCGGTGCAAAACTTTTCTATAATGCCTTAAGTGCAGAAGTAAGTTGATATGGAAACTCACCTTTATGATATGCTTTCTCAGGTAGATGGATACATCTATCCCAATGAAATTGAACTGCAATGGGGAATCCTGGTGGTTTTATACCCTTACCTTACCGGGTTGGTTGCAGGGGCTTTTATACTGGCCTCCCTTGAACGGGTATTCAAAATAAAGGTGCTTGGACCTACCTATCAACTGGCCCTGATCACTGCACTAGCCTACCTTATTTGTGCCCCGCTTCCTCTGATTGCTCACCTGGGAAAGCCTGGAAGATTCTATGAGATCATGATCACTCCCAATGGAAATTCTGCCATGGCCATTTTTGGATTCGTCTATCTCTGGTATCTTATGGTCGTATTGTTACTGGAGATCTGGTTTGATTACCGCCGCGACTTTGTGATCTGGTCCAGGGAAGAGAAAGGATTCAAACGCATCATATACAAGATCCTTACCCTGGGTGTAACAGATATCTCACCCAAAGCGTTGAAATGGGATGAACGCCTGGGTCATATCATCACGGTAATTGGCATACCCTCGGCATTTCTACTACATGGATATGTAGGGTTTATCTTTGGATCCATCAAAGCCAATCCCTGGTGGTCCACGGTTCTTATGCCTGTGATTTTTCTCTTTTCTGCCATGGTTTCCGGAATTGCACTTGTGATGGTATTGTACATGGCCGTATCCCATATCCGAAAGGTGAAGATTAACATGCCTTGCCTCGATACAGTAGGAAAATACCTGTTCTATATGCTGATCCTCGATTTCAGCCTTGAATCCCTCGACCAGGTCCATCGGATCTATGAGGCGGAAGAATCCTTTGATATTTTGCATGTCCTGGTAAACGGCAAGCTATATATTACCCTGTTTGGCATGCAAATTATCGTAGGAATGTTGATTCCACTCATAAGCCTTGGGATCCTGCAAGTAGCTAAAATAAAGGAGAGTATTCGGAAAGTGATCTACCTGTCCACAGGAGTCATGGTTCTCACAGGCATATTTTTTATGCGATGGAATGTGGTGATCGGGGGACAGTTATTCTCTAAAAGTTTTCATGGATTCACCAACTTTAAACTTGGATTAATTGGTTCTGAAGGACTGCTGATGACCATCATATGGATCTTACTTCCATTGGCTCTTCTGGCCTTTTTACTTTGGCTGATGCCCCCCTGGAAGAAGAAGGATGCTGTATCATAAAATGGCCTTAAATGGAAACCAACCCAAAACCTACCCCTTCGGAGATTGACCAGCTCAAACAGAGGATTGGTTTGCTGGAGAAAAGATTAACAAGGCTGGAAAAAAACCTTGCTTCTCCGGAGAAAAGAGACCCTCAAAGTGATCTTGGAGGAGATGATTATCCCGAATTTACTTTCTTTCAAACTTCTAATGTACGGGGGGAAGCCGTAGAGTCCAGGTTTGGTGAATTTGGAATGGCCTGGCTTGGCAATATAGTGCTCCTGTTCGGGATCCTCTTCTTGACTCAATACCTTCAAAATACCGATCATGCCCTATTCTCCCTGGTCTTTGGCTTTGTATCTGTGACAGGTATTTATCTGGCGGGTTATTTTACAAAAAGTGCCTACCCCTATATGTCAAAGCTATTCACTTACAATGGCCACATCATGCTTTATGTGGTTTCCATGCGCATATATGTCTTTTCCGGAAGTCGGATCATCGAAAGTGCAATTATAGGATACAGTATTGCATTGTTGGTGATTGTGGCTTTGATATATCTCGCATACAGGAACAGGTCCCAGGTACTGGCCGTGATCGTTTGGATCATGGCGGTAATTACCGCCTTCTACAGCAATTCCACCCACCTGATGCTCTCACTTGCGCTGGTCATTGCAGGATCTTCCATCTTTTTTGCATCCCGAAATGGATGGTGGATCGGATTAAGCATCTCCATCTTCCTTGTCTATTTCACTTTTCTGATATGGATCACGGGCGACCCTTTTGTAAGCGGGTCGTTTAAAATCATCACTCAGCATCAGTATGGGTATATTTACCTGTTTTTATGCGCCTTAGCCTATTCATCCCTTGCTCTGTTTCCAAAATCCGAAAGGGGCCCCGCAAACTTTCTGACTGCGGGAATAATTATGAACGGAATCGGTTTTTCATTTATACTAACCCTGGCGGTCCTGGCCTTCTTTACAGAAACCTATTATATCTATTTTGGATTCATTGCTGCATTCTGCATGGCTTATTCCATTATACTCCAGTCCCGCGGAGTCTGGAAATCCATTGCTGCCATTTATGCCATATACAGTTTTGTATCGCTCAGTATCTCCATAGCAGGGATCTACCACTTCCCGCTTGCTTACTTCCTGCTATCGATACAAAGCTTGCTGGTGGTTTCCATGGCCCTCTGGTTCCGTTCACGGTTTATAGTGATCATGAACACCATTCTTTACATTGGATTATTGATCACTTACCTGGCAACCCGTGATACCCTGATATCCATCAACTTCTCATTTGCCCTGGTAGCGCTGGTCACCGCCAGGATCATGAACTGGAAGAAGAAGAGACTGGAAATACGAACTGAGCTGATCAGGAACATCTACCTTATCACCGGTTTTACGATGATCCTGTACAGCCTGCATCATGCCCTTCCAGCCCAATGGGTAACTGTATCCTGGGCACTCACAGGTCTGCTTTTTTTCGTCCTGAGCATAGTCATAAAAAATATGAAATATCGCTGGCTGGCCATCATTACAATGGTAATCACCGTGTTCTATCTCTTTATTGTGGACCTTCAGAATATCAGTCTGGGTTACCGCATTGTCGCATTGCTTTTCCTTTCGATCGTTTCACTGGGAATTTCCATATTCTATACCAGGCGTCAGAAACAGGATGAACAGGAAAAGTGAGTCCTATTCAGTCTCAACCGCTTCCTTCACATTCCGGGGTGAAAGAAAGAGAAAATTGTCACATACAATTTCTGTACTGTAATGCTTATTTCCCTCCTTATCATCCCATGAATTGGTGGTGATCTTCCCCTCCACATAGAGGGCATCCCCCTTTTTTACATGCTGCTTCACAATGTCAGCAGCCTTGTTCCACACCACAACTCTGTGCCATTCTGTTTTCGAAATCTCCTCCCCTTCCTTGTTCCGATAAAATTCATTGGTTGCCAGAGGGAAATTAGCCACAAAAGCCTCCCCTTCTTTTTCCGATACCCTGGGTACTTCACCCACATTTCCCACAAGTGTTACTCTGTTTACTCCGTATTTCATAATAATAAGATTTGGTTACATGGGTTAATGTGATGAGGGGGGGGATATCGGTCAGTTAGGTCTGGGCGAAGGGTGATTCTGTTGTCAAGACGAACATAGTCAGATCTCAGGGGTTATAAATGCACCAGGTGCATATATTCACTTTAGCCTTCATTATTACCAACTACTAACAAATGATAAAATTCTTTAGAAAAATTCGACAAAAACTACTCTCTGAAAATAAATTCAGTAAATATTTACTTTACGCGATTGGGGAAATTATTCTTGTTGTCATTGGAATTTTAATTGCTCTTTACATAAACAATCTCAATACAGAGAAAAAAGACTCTATTATTCTAAATGGCTATTTGAATAACATCGCTGAAAACATAAAACTGGACAAAGCAAATCTTGAAAAAATGGCTGTTTTCCGAGACAGTTCAATCATTAGCTCGAAGTATTTTCTGAAAGTAATTGAGCAGGAAAATATGCTAATAGAACAATATTCAATTTATTTCTTTGAATATTTCAGTTACAATCCATGGCTTGATAAATATTTCCAATCTAATAACAGTGGATTTGAAGCATTGAAAACTCAGGATTTTTAAGTAAAATCCAACAGACTACTTTAGAAACGAATTGATAAATATTACGGCTTAGTAGAACAAATGGAAACTGAAGAGAAATACCTGAACAATTTTATGGAAGAGATGAAATTTGACATATATAAAAATAACATTGTTCAACCAATCAAGACAATAGTTCAGAAAGGGATTGGGAACATTGAAACAGATGAGGATTTTGATAAATTACGAAGATTTTTTCACTATCCTTCCGTGGTAGGTAGTCATTCAAGAAATGCTGGAGCCACCTATATGATTGAATTATACAAAGAGTTATTAATTAGCGCTGTTAACGTTCGTAAAGAAATAGAAATAATAACGAAAGGCTAATCGAGTAGACGGCTGACTGTCCAAAGACCGCCAGTGCACCTCTCACACCACTCTACGTTTGGGTCTCGTATACAGCGGTTCGTTAAGTTGTGGGGAAGTCTTCAAGTAGAGATCCAACATAGCAAGATAGCCGCGCAGCTTCAATCTATCCAAATTTTGCAACGACCAATAAGTCTTACATAGGCATTTATCTGTTAAGCAAACCTTACAACATCCACCACTGATTGGTGCCATTCTGTTTTGGAAATCGCCTCCCATTCCTTGTTCCAATAAAATTCATTGGTTGCCCGCGCCTGCAGAGGGAAACTTTGAATTAACCATGCGTTTATACTGGCCAAAAGAAGAGGCATTAAATGGCACATGGACTCCTGTTCCTGTTCAGACACACCGGGTTCTCGCGGCCCAATGCTCTGGAGAAAGGGGATCATTTGGCAGTATCAAAATAACTGCCATGATAGCCAAACAATATCGGGTGAGGTAGCTCGGCTCTTGCAAGCTCTTTGAAATCAGACGCATCCAGCACAAGCAGGAACGAATTTCCCTTTTTTTCGTCCAGAACGACAGAAATTGCCACCCCCTCATCTTCAGACTTTCTTTCTGGTTTACCAATAAATACAGCTTCGCCCGGATAACAGCCATCATGATACCAGGTCAGGGACTTTTGGGATTCAATGTCAAGTTTAACCAACTGGTTGTAAAAACTTTGCGGATGCTGTTCGCTCACCCCTACCCCGTAAACATATCGATACTGGCCGGACAAACTTAATGCGCTTTCATCATACCTTGGCAGCTCCAGGCCTTCGTTACCCAGCACTTCGTAGCTGACTGTAGAATCTCTCAGGTTAATGCTATATCTCCTGAATTCTCCTACTTGCAGAGCTTGTCTTTCTTCAAATATGCGGTCCAGGTAGAACGATTGAATAATCTCAGCATCCGGATAGCAAACAATATCCATAAAGAGCAGTCCATCTCTCTCAAAGGCATTCACATGGTGGAAAGCAAAAAAAGGGTCGCTTACCAGGGTATTCTCCACGGACCCACTCTCGCGGTTTACCACGTGAATCCTGGTTCCTCGCTCGGGTTTCCACTTGAAATTTTCAATGAAAGGTTTCTTGGAAAAGAGAATTTTCAGGGGATTAACCTGAAAAGGAAATTCAGTGAGGATGAAATAATTCGGGCTCATCCCAAAGCTATGCATATAAGAAATCTCACCGACCGGGATGGAAGCTTCAAGCTTAGGTTTGCGGTTTTCACCCACCTGCAGGATCCGGTATCGACTGATCCTGTTGAACCGGGTTGTTATGTTGTAATCGCATTTCTTAAAACGATCATATTGTGGATGAACCGTGGTCACATGCCGATTAACTCTGCTATCGTAACTGAAATCAGCTATGAAATCCAGTGTTTCTGGATCAAACTGGATTTGCTTGGATGTTTCGCTCAGGGCCAGGACCTTTTCCCGAATCTTTGCCACGCTGACCTTGGCAGAGTCAGTCATTGGCGATTGAAAAATCATCTTAAACCTATCTGCCAATGAGAAATGCGGATTTGTGGCAAACTCAGAATACCGGATTTGCTTCTTATCCATAGCCTCGCGGTAGGCTTTACAATCCAGGAATCTGTTCCGGTAAGCAACTTCACCAGAATCAAATGAAAAGCGGTGCAACATGGCAAGGCCGTCAAACCAGTGTCTGTATTGTTCATTACCTACAATGAAAGTTCCCGGCCCATTTCGTATTAGGTCGCCACTCAACCATTCAGGCAATGTGCCCAGAATGGAGAGTTTATCAATATTTAGCTCTGTTTTGGTGGATCCGAATCCTATTTGGAAAGCTTTTCTCATTTGTTTTGGATGGATGGATCAATCATTTCTGCCACAATTTTTCCCGATGAGATCACTGCAGGCACTCCTGGCCCCGGATGTGTGCCTGCCCCAACGAAATACAAGTCTTGATATCGCCTGGATTTATTCAAGGGACGCAGGTAGGCCGTCTGACTCAGAACAGGAGTCATAGCAAACCCCGCCCCCTTATAGCTGTTCAGGGTATCCCTGAAATGAAATGGATCGATGTAATGTTCCACTTCAATATTTTCCCTCAGTCCGGGCAGGTATTTTTCTTCAAGAAAGTCAATGATCCGGTCTCGGTATCCGGGACCAATGGCCTGCCAGTCTGCATCCACCCTCAAATTTGGCACCAGGGCCAGCACATAAAACAATTCCCTGCCATCAGGGGCGATACCGGGATCGGTGCGGGTAGGCATATGCAAATACAGAAACAGATCTTCCGGGATCTTTTTGCCGTGGAATAACTTTCGCATGTATTTACGGTAATCTCCAACCATAATCATATTGTGATGCTGAAGGTTGGATTCTGTATATCGTTTCTTTGTTCCGAAATAATAAACGAACAGAGAAACAGAATAATTCATGTGCCGGATTCTCCAGTTCAGCATCTTCCGCCTATTTTTCTCAGGAATCAGGTTCAGGTAGGTGAAAGACACGTCGGAATTGCAAATGACCATATCGGCAGGAATCTGCTCCCCGCTTTCTAGCACAACCCCGTTTGCCTTATTCCGGGAAAATGAAATTTCCTTCACCTCGGATTTCAGGTGTACATGCCCCCTATTTTCCCTGAACAAAGTTTCAAATGCTTCTACGATCTGGTAGGTTCCACCCATAGAATAATACAATCCCCATTCCCTCTCGAATTGTGCAATCAGCGTATAAAACGCTGGAGTATCTATTGGGCTTCCACCGATTAAAAGCGGATGGGCAGAAAATACTTCCCTCAGAAAAGGATTTTTCATGTACCTGGATACCAGCCTATATGTCCCTATATGTCCCTTCAGCCTGTACGATGGGAGGAGGATTTTTAACATATCCGACATACTTTTGAAAGGCGCTTCTGTAAACAAGCTGAAAAAATCGAATATTTTCTTTACCTGATTTGAAAATTGCTTAAATCCAGCTACATCTCCAGGTTCAAACTTTTCAACTTCCCTGGACAAGGCATCCAGACTTCCCGTATAATCCAGCCATCTCCCATCCGGATGAAAAAAACGGTAATATGTTTTCAAAGGCACAAGGTTGAGGTAATCTTCCCTCTTTTTGCCTGCAACCGTAAATAATTCATCAATGAAATGCGGAGCCGTAATAACGGTCGGACCGCCGTCAAATTTGAATCCGCCAATTTCATATCGATATGCACGCCCCCCAAGCATCTCACGTTTTTCAAATATATGAACCTCATGTCCTTTGACGGCAAGACGAATCCCAGCCGAAAGTCCCCCCAGACCCCCTCCAATTATAATGATCTTTCTTTTATCCTGAGAAGCCATAGGCTTTTTGTTATCTTATTAATTATCACTGATTATACGTCTGTTTAATTTACAGTCGATTTATCTTAATAAAGTATGGAATACCTAGCCTTGCTGAATATGGTAAATCAAAATTATAACCCATTAGATCTAAATGTAATGAATTATCTTGATTTTAAAAATTACAAGAAGATCGCGGCTTTTCCAAACATGAACTATAGAAATAAATGTTCCAGACAAATATACAATCTGGTGCCATTCTGTTTTCGAAATCTCCTCCCCTTCCTTTTCTTATACCCTGGGCACCTCTCCCACGTTTCCGACGAGTGTTACCCTGTTTACTCCGTATTTCATAATGCTTAAGATTTGGTTATAGGGGTTAATCTGATGAGGGGAGTGGATCTCGGTTAGATATCTTTAAAAGATTCATTCCCTGCTAACCTGGAATCTGTTATTTTGTTAACTTATGTGATATATTGCGAATAACCATGAAAAAGACAATCTATGTATTTTGCTGCATCTTGCTATTGGGAAGCTGTGAACAGGGGGAAAGGGAGCTGACCAGAACAAACACCCTTAAAGAAGCATATGAAAAGGCGTTCCTGATCGGGGTCGCCATAAATCCCCGGATCAGTTCCGGACAGGACTCAGCAACCAGCCTACTCGTAATCAGGCAATTCAATACAATCACTACTGAAAACGCATTGAAAGCTGGCCCCATAAATCCTCAACCCGGAGTCTACAATTTTGGCCCAGCGGATGATTTAATTAAATTCGGGGAAAAGCACAACATGTTTATTGTTGGTCATACCCTTGTATGGCATAACCAGACCCCAGAATGGTTTTTCACGGATGGGCAAGGAAATCCGAACAGCCCTAAAGACCAGATCGAACGTATGAGAAATCACATCGAAACAGTTGCAGGCCGGTATGCCGGAAGGATACACGCCTGGGACGTGGTTAACGAGGTGATCGCTGATGATGGCTCGTACAGACCCACCAGCTGGGTAGAAAGCATTGGAAGCGGAGATGAACTCGTAAAACAAGCCTTTACCTTTGCCAGTCAATATGCACCCATGGCTGAGTTGTATTATAACGATTTCAATGCCTGGAGACCATCAAAAAGGGATGGAATTGCACGATTGGTCAGGATGCTACAGGATGCAGACATCCGCATTGATGGCGTGGGTATACAGGCCCATTGGGGACTTAACTTTCCAAAGAACGAATACATCGAAGCAGCGATCGATACCTTCTCCTCATTGGGAGTGAAAGTGATGATCACAGAACTTGATGTGGATGTACTTCCGCTGACACGGGAAGGCCAGGTTATTGGACAGGGAATGAGTCACCCTCAGTTCCAACTGGAAGAATTCGAATTATTCCTGGACCCCTATAAAGAGGGTCTCCCGGGCGCTGTTGAGGAGCAGCTGAATAAACGATACGAAGAGTTATTCAGGATATTCTACAATAAGCGGGACAAAATTGACCGGATCACATTCTGGGGTGCACATGATGGATATTCCTGGAAAAATGGTTACCCAATCCCTGACCGGACCAACTACCCTCTGTTATTCGATAGGAACGGTTTGCCGAAAACTGCATTCGAAGCAGTTATAAGAGTGCCATATAAGGACTAAATTTTCAGATCTGCTCAGACCCGAATAATCAGCAAAGAATCACCAATAACCAATCGCGGTAATGTTCTTTGGTTGCCAGCTACAGACGAGAGCTCTTTATAATTGGAATTGTGCTGACATATTTTCGAGCTCTGCGATAAAAGCGGAAGAGAATTTTGCACGGCGGGCAATAACTATGGTCTGTTGAATGGTCGAAACAGCTTTCCGGGACTCTCCATTCTTGGCGTAAGCAAAAGAAAGACTTCTTCCAGTATAAACAAGTGTGTTGGGTCGACTTGATTTATGAATAAAAGCTCTTTCCAGATACTCTATTCCTTCTCCAATATTTCTAAGTGTTGAATCGGGACATCCCACCAGCAGGGTGCCATAACGTTCCAATAAGTAAGAGTCGTTTGGGTGAAAATCCAGGGCTTTACTGTAATGTTCGAGGGACCTGGTCCACATGTTTTGATCCATCAGTAGATTGCCAAGAAACTTTATGGTAGTCAGATCCTCCGGATCGCCCCTGAAGGAGGAATCATACAATTGAATGGCTTTGCTGAAATCCCCTTTTTCCTCGGCAATACCGGCGGAAACTTTATATAATTTGGGATGGGTCGGAGCCATGGTCTTCAAACGGCTCAAATATCGGCTTGCCTTCCCTTCATCTTTCAGGTTAAAAAACAAAATATCTGCAACATCCGCCAGCACTTCTGAGTTGCCTCTGTGCTCCTCAACCAATTGGTCCAACAGGTCCTGTGATTTCTGTTTAGCGCCCAATACCAGTAACAGATGGCCAACTTTTTTCGGATTTCAACATCTTCAGGCTCAATCTTCAACGCAGCATTGAAATAGATGATCGATTGTGGATATAAGCCATTCTGATAAAACAGGTTCCCCTTATTGCTCATTTCAGTAAAGCCATCCTTAAAAAAGTCAATGTGTTGATCCATAAGTGCAATGGCCTTCTGATCCAATTCAACCCATAAATAGATTCTTATGGCTTTTGAGATCAGATATTTATTCTCCGGGAAGTATTGCATTGCATTATTCAGCAGTCTCAGGGCCCAGGCAGAATATATGCTTCTTTCCGCTTCATCAATCTTTTTCGGCAGGTACAATTCAGATCTGGATAACAGAATCAATCTGTCAACCATCGTATCTACCGGAGGAGCATAGGCTACCAGGTCATTTGCCCGCACGCCATAACGCTCACTTAACTGATCCTCCCCATTCATGCTGAAGACATTTCCCAGTAGCCTGTAGGCCGGACCGAATGTAGGATCGGATTCTATGATCTCCCTCAATGTTTTTTCGGTCAGCTCGATGCGATCAGTTTCAAAATATATCCTGGCCAGCTGGAATCTGGCATAGGTGCTGATGGGAAAATGATCTACGCGGGTTGCCTCACCAGGAAGCGGAGTGGTAATTTTCTGAGTTAGGATACTTCCAAATGACTCTTCGGCCGATTTATAATCTCTTTTATTTTTATACTCTTCGCCCAGATAGTAAAGGGCCATGGTCAAATCTGGATTCTTCCTTATTACAGCACTCAAGTTCTCAATTACAGCTTCAGATTCACCCATTTCCATGCTCAAATAACCCTGATAATAGTTCCATACCCAATCCGTTTTGCTTTTCTTTATGGCCAGTTCATAGCATTTCCCAGCTTCCTTATAATTCGCACTGGAATGATAGACCATTCCAAGCTTCCCCAGGTTTTCAGCAGAGGTATGCCTGCTGACATTCTCCAGGGCTTCTGAAATCTGGATCAGTACCGGTTCAGATATGGTTTGGGTATCAGACAGGTCCGGGATTTGGGCGGTGGTCTTAGCATCAACACTCATTTTCACTAAAAAAGCCACGACAATCAGACCCAGAGTTACTCCTCCAAAATATAGAAAGACTCTTCTATTCACACCCATTGTTACTGAAAATTATATCGCATTTTGTGATTTCAGAAAGAACAATTCTTCCATTTATTGGCAACACTGGCAATGTAATAATCTTCCATAAAATGAAAATAAAAAAGCATAAATATATTTACCCTATTCTGCCAATCGTGATATTTTCAACCCTTGACTGTGGGAACTTAGCCCCAAAGCCTTCCCCTCTCGTTCAGAAGGAGGAATTGCTGAGATTAAAAGGTCAGTGTAAAAATGGTCCTTTCACCAGGTCTGCTTGAATAATGGATGGAGCCATCGTGGTAGTTCATAATCTGTCTTGTCAGGCTCAGACCGATTCCTGTTCCATTTTTTTTGGTTGAAAAAAAAGGTATATAGACTTGGCTACTAATACTTTCAGGGATTCCCGGCCCGTTATCCTCAACCTGGATCAAGGTCCTTAAAGCATCGCAATAGGCCCGGAGTTCGATGATCCCACCGGCTGAGGCCTGTAAACTCTCAAGTGCATTTTTTACCAGGTTTATCAGGATTTGCTCTACCTGCCCCCTGTCAGCCAACAGCTGCAACTCTTTATCCTCAAGGTGCATTCTGAATTGAATCTGCTTATTACTGAATTCCTCCGAATAGAGGGATTGAATATTTTTAAACAGGTCTGCAATAGGGAAAACTCTCCTTTCAGGCCGGGGCAGGTTGGATAATTTACGGTATTCATTAATAAAATGCATGAGTCCCTCTCCGGTGCTTTCAATGGCAGATAGACCCGACCTTATTTTTTCCGGCTGGTTTGCTGATTTTTTAAGGGACTTTGAAAGAGAGAGGATGGGGCCCATGCTATTCATGATCTCATGGGTCAATACCCGGATTAGTTTATGCCAGGATTCACTCTCCTGGATATCGATCTCCCGCTGTATGTTATGAATTGAATAGAGGGAATAGTGCTGCTTATCAAGCACAAAATTATTGCACCTGACCGTGGCCTTAAACTGGGGCAGGTCAATCATCCTGGGGATACCCGACCTGGAGCCTTCAAATGCCCCCGCCAGGAAAGGATTTTCGAGTTCCAGATCTCTGAAATGAGCACCAGTTAGCTGTTTGGAAATGGAATCTGCAGCTTTGTTGGAAAATACGATCTCCTGGTCCTGGTTGATGCAGATGATCCCAGTATCCATGGAGCCTAAAACGATGTCAAGCAGGCTTTTTTGTTTCTGTTCCTCCAACCTGCTATTGCTGATTTCTGTTTTAAGCACGTTCAGGCTCGCCTCCAGTCCCGACGTCAATGGATCCTCTGCCAGAAAATGCAATTCAGAGGCATTTTTTAATCCGACCGATTCAATAAAACTGATCAGGGTATTATTGATTCTAAGTACATAGCGGGTGAGAAAATATATTTGAAGCAAAATTATTATGGTTCCTACCGCAAGGGTAAAGACCGATTCCCGTCCTTGAATTCTGAAAACCAATAAGATAAAACCGGCTCCCGTAAGTATAAGCAGAGCCGTTCGCCATATGATATTAATAAACAGTTTCCTACCGATCATTTCGAGGATTTTTGAATCCGTACTTTCTCAATTTGTTATAGATCGTTGAACGGGCCACCCCGAGTTCTTCCGCTGTCCGGGAGATATTCCCTTTGTTCTTATGGAGGATGTCGAGCACGATCTCTTTTTGAAAGAAAGAAAGCGTACTGGCTTGCTTTGTTTCCGGATGATCTGACGATAAGCCCTTTGAATAATCATCAGGATTGATTTTTGCCGATTCTGAGAGGATGACCACTTTTTCAATATGGTTCCTCAGTTGCCTTACATTGCCCGGCCATTCCTGTTGCATCAGAAATTGCTTAAATGCCATTGAAAAATAGAGATCCTCCCTTCCGTATTTCTTTTTAAACTCCTCAAGGAAACTGTCAGCAAGAAGAAGGATGTCATCATCTCTCTCACGCAAAGGGGGCGAGACGAGCTCAATGCTGTTGATTCTGTAAAAGAGATCTTCCCGAAAGGCATTCAGTTGAACCATCTCTTCCAGGTTCTGATTGGTGGCGCAGATCAACCTGAAGTCTACGTATACAGGCTTGTTTGACCCCAGCCTGTAGACTTCCCTGTTTTGAATCACGTTTAGCAGTTTTGATTGAAGATTCAGGGACAAATTGCCAATTTCATCCAGAAACAGGGTTCCTTCCGAAGCGATTTCAAACCGGCCCGCCCGGTCCATTCCAGCATCCGTATAGGCCCCTTTCATGTGCCCGAACAATTCGCTTTCGAATAGTGAATCGCTGATGGCTCCCATGTCAACATGCACAAAGACTTCATCCTTCCGGTGGGACTGCCTGTGGATCTCCCTGGCGATCAATTCTTTCCCTGTACCATTTTCACCGAGGATGAGGATGGAAGAATCGGTGGCGGCTATTCTTGTAATCATGTTCCTGAGGGACATCATCGCTTTTGACTTGCCAATCAGGCTTGAATGTTTATCGGAAATCTCCTGGTTCAGATGGACCTGTTTGTTCTGAAGCTTGCGGATCATGGTCCTCGATTGCCTGAGCTGCAATCCAGTCTTTAGAGTAGCAATCAGTTTTTCGTTATTCCAGGGCTTCAGGATAAAATCGCTTGCTCCGCCCTTTATCGCCCTGACAGCAAGCTCAACTTCTCCATAGGCCGTCATCATGATTACCACAATGTCTCTGTCGATCCTGAAAATCCGTTTGAGCCAGGTCATCCCCTCCTCACCACTGCTGTCCCCGGGCCTGAAATTCATATCCATCAAGATCACGTCAATACTTTTCAAATCAAGAATACCAGGAATATAATCCGGTTCGCTTACTGCAAGTACCTGGTTAAATTCGGACTCCAATAAGTCCGAAAGCGCTGTGATCACATTGGGATTATCATCCACCAGCAGAATATTGCCCTCTTTCATGTATTATTTTACTACATATTTGCAATAAATTTACAGAATAATTTTATATTGTACAATATTAATACACTTTTGACAACTTGCCCATTTAATAATTATATTTATATTACTGATATACAATATTATATAAACTATGGCATGTTGCTTGTTTTAGTTTGAGAAAAATGTAAAATGTGGCTCTCTTTTCTTAAAATAGCATTCAGGGTTTTGCTCCGGAACTGGAGATTCTCCCTTCTCAACCTTACAGGATTAACAATCGGGCTGGCAAGTTTTATCATCATCCTGAGCTGGGTGAAGGATGAACTATCCTATGACCGGTTTCATCAAAAGAAAAACAGGATCGTACAGTTAACCATAAAGCATCCCAAAGGTGATTTGGATCCCAATGTCCCCTATGCACTGGCGGTGAAAATGGTCAATCAATACCCGGAAATTGAATCCTTCAGCACTTTGATGCGAATGGAGTCAAGGGTAAACAGCTCATTTGTTTTCAGTCCGGACTCCATTGAGCCGTCTAAGGCATATGAATCTTCTGTGGTCAAAGTCAACGGGACCTTTTTTGATATTTTTGATTTTCCGCTTCAATACGGGTCAAGAAGTAATTTGCTTATAATGCCGAACGCAGTAGTCATCAGTTCCCGGATCGCTGAAATATATTATCCTGGCCGGGATCCTGTGGGCCAGACTATATTGATTAACAATACTCAATTGCTCACCGTATCAGGAGTTGTTCATATTCCGGAAAATACATTTTTTCATTTTGATTTCTTCCTGCCCATATTTGAGGACTTGTCCAACGACTGGAACTGGAGGGATCCTGCCTACCTGTTGTTAAGCTCCGATGTTGATATAGACAGTTTTAATGAGAAAATTTCTTCATACATGAATGATAATTACCCCGGTCCGCTTCCAGGCGTTTTCCATGTAAGCACCATCCCTATTTATAAAACTCATCTTTACTTCGGCGGCAAGGGAAAATTATGGCTTTTCAGCGGCGTAGCGCTTTTGCTGCTCTTTGTGGCATCCCTGAATTATATGAACCTCACCACTGCCAACTATACCGGAAGGATGCGGGAAACAGGTATACGCAAAGTACTGGGTGCCAAAAGAGGACAATTGATAGTGCATTTTTTCATGGAAACCTATATTCTTGCCATTGGAGCCCTATTCCTCGCCCTGTTTTTTGCCGAACTGATCCTGCCGGCGATGGCTCCGCTGTTTGGGAAACGAATAGAGATCGGTTATCTGGATGAACCGCTTGTCCTGTTTGCAATGCTTGCAATTACAGTCTTGCTGGGCTCCCTGGCCTCTATCTACCCCTCTGTTCTGTTTACAGGTGGAAGCCCCGTTGGGGTACTTCACCGGACAACCAATCCGGCCGGAAAGAGAAGTGTGCTGATTCTTATCACCATCATTTTACAGTTTACATTCAGCATCGCTTTAATGATCTCTACCCTGGTGGTCATCAAACAAACCCGTTTTGCCACAAAAGCCGATCTGGGATTGTCAGTTGAGAATGTGCTTAGCATCCCCATGAACCGGGGTTTGGACAACAATTTTCTGGGATTTCTGGAACGGTTGGAATCCAATCCTGATGTTGAGATGGTAACAGCCGGTCAGGCTTACCCTTACAACGAAGACTTTAAAACGAATGTTGAATGGGCCACCATGGAAGATCCATCCTTGGGATTATGCAGGTTTTCCATTTGCCTGAATAATTACCTGGAAGTATTTGGGATGGTCATAACGGATGGCAGAGCTTATGCAGATGAATTTATGTCGGATGTGGATAAATACATCATCAATGAAAAAGCTGTCAGTACATGGGGATTGGATAATCCGGTTGGACAAACCCTGAACATGTGGGGCAGACCGGGTGAGATCATAGGGGTAGTCCGTGACTTCCATCATGTATCACTCCACAGGGAGATCCTTCCACACGTATTTAATATCCATCCTTCAAATTACGGCAATCTGAGGTATATTTTCGTCAAATTGAAGACCGGTAAAAGAGCTGAAACCCTGGAGTATCTTAAATCCACATGCGAGGAATTCGCCCCGGAATTCCCATTCACCTATACCTTCCTGGAGGATGATATCAAACAACTGTACACCATCGACAAGAACATGAGCCGGATCCTGGGACTTTTTGCGCTCCTTATCCTTACCATTTCAAGTTTGGGAATTTATGGTCTGGCCTTCTATTCCGTGGAAAAACTATCCAGGGTCATCACAATCAGGAAAATATTCGGGGCCGGCATCTGGAATATTCTGGCCTTGTATTATACCAGCATGGTGAGCCGAATCGGGATCAGCCTGATCCTGGCCATTGCCCTGTCTTTGACTTTGATCCCCCGGTGGCTTCGAAACTTTGCCTATCAGATTCACCTGGATCCCTTACTATTCATTGTTCCTGCTATACTTGCGCTGGTCATAGCAAGCCTGGCTACCATGAGTGCAATTTGGCGCTCTGTCAGGCAAAACCCTGCCGACCTGATCAAACAGGAATAATTCCGCCTCCCTGTTTCGATAAATTCATGGCGACCTAAGCGCATTAGCCTTCATGGGTATTGAAGCCAACAGTATGAAGGCATACATAACCGACTTAATGCAGGAATCGGCCCAAACAGTAGCGCAGTTAAGCGGAGCAAATGGCTATAAGACTGAAAGCTTTGGTTCCAGAGCTATAGTTGATTCCAGACCATTTCAAATATTTGAAGGTTCAAACGAAATGCTATACACACAAATATCGGAGATGGTTCTAAAACAAATGAATAGCCAAAAAAACATGAATCTGTCAGAGTTTTTAATGAATTACAAATTGACGAAAAATGTAGCTGATCATTTTAAATCGATTCTGAATTTCAAAATTGACCTAAATATTACACAGCGAAAAAATGTTGATCTGGGGAAAATAATTAGCAGAATCATCTCTGCCGATTTTGTTGCAGAACTGGGGATAAAAGGATTTAGACAGGATTTAATCAGAAATAGCATTGAAACCATAAAGCATGAGGTTTCAACATTGGTAAGCTCCTATAAATTCGAAACAAAGGTTACCCCAATTGAGGAATATCATCATTCCAGCAACTGGTTAACGTTATAAGTATTTGTCTACTCCTCTATTCATTTCACACCTTCATTTTTGATGCAAAACTATCCTTCGTTTTAAAAAAGTATCTCCTAACTTTAGCCGAGTATCGACTGATTTGAACGAAATGGATATCAAAAATGAATTCATCTGAATTTTACAGGAATAAAGTGGTCCTGATTACAGGCGCATCTATGGGTATTGGTAAAGACCTGGCCTCGCAAGTACTTCAATATGGTGGAAAAGTTACGATTACCGGACGCAATGAACAAAGGCTTCTGGCTGCACAGGAAGAGTTTCAGGCGTATTCAGAAAAATTACTAATCCATAAAGGGAATGTCGCCAATTATGAAAATGTAGTTGGACTTATCGAAAAAATTATTCTCCATTTTGGCAGACTTGATGTCTTGATAAACAATGCGGGTATGTCGACCGATTTTGGTGAGTTAGAAACTATCACTGACAAAGTCGTCGACGAAATAATTGACACCAATGTAAAGGGAGCGTTATTCCCAACCATGGCGGCAATTCCAAAACTAATAGAGACAAAAGGTTCTGTAATATTTATTTCAAGTGCTGCGGCTTTTCAAGGGGTCCCTGCATATTCACTTTATTCACTATCCAAAATGGCGCTTACAGCGCTTGCTCAAAGCCTCAGGATTGAAAATAGAAAAACTGGGGTATTTGTTGGAATTGCATATGTTGGGTTCACAGAGAACGATGCAGGAAAGAGAACTCTTTCTCATGATGGAAAGCTTGAAAAGGTACCCGTTCGCAATAAATTGATTACCAGGCCCCGCTCATTAACAGCGAAAATAATCTTGAATCAAATTGCAAATAGAAGGCCCAGGGTATATCATTCAATCTTTGGAAAACTACTTTTTTTTCTGAGCAAATTCACCCCTTTTATTACAAACCTTATGTATAGGCAAATCTATAACAATACGAAGAAGATAAGGGATTCCAAATGACCCCCTTCAAAAGTTGCTAATTTTTCTGCCTTTTATGTTAAAAATGTGCATTCGGTGCGGCCTTGCTTAACCTTTTGCTTAGAACTTTGTTTTGAAACTATATTAACACATAGAAATACAATGACAAATCATATCAAAACCCTTCACCTCGACCATGTGATAGAAAATCACTCACAAGACATGACCAACAAAGTGGTTGCTATAACCGGGACAACCAGCGGAACAGGCTTTGTCTGTGCAAGAGAAGTTGCAAAAAAAGGGGCCACTGTCATTCTCCTTAATCGCAAAAGTGAAAGATCCAACCAGGCGCATAAGCAGTTGCTTGAATCCGTTCCAGGAGGAATTTTCGATCCCATTGATTGTGACCTTCAAAGTTTTGCCAGTGTTCGAAGTGCCACAGAAGAGATCAAGTCAAGATACGAAAAGATCGATTTGCTGGTTAATAATGCGGGAGTTATGGCCATGGCAGATCAAGCCACGACTGATGGTTATGACATACAAATGCAGACCAATGTGATTTCTCACTTTCTGATTACCAAAGAATTATTTCCACTTTTGAGAAAAAGCACAGAAGCTCGAATAGTGAATCACTCATCAATGGCAAGATTAGGTGGGCCACTCAATATGAATTACTTTGAGAAAAAAGGAGGCAATTTAGGAGGCAACGGTACCGAGGAGGAAAACCTCAGCTTCCAGGGACCAAGATGGGAACGTTATCATCAGACCAAGCTTGCCAATGCAACCTTTACCTATGGGCTAAAAAAGAAACTGGAAGAAAAGAACATTACCAATGTTATCCCGCTTCTTGCCCATCCTGGTCTTGCTCAAACCAGCTTGCAGGTCACAACGGCGGCTGACGGTGGAATGGATGGCAATAGTGATCTTATGAATCAGGCACAGTCAGCTGAAGACGGTGCTACAGGAATCATACGTGCAAGCATGGATAAAGAGGCCAAGTCGGGAGATTTTTATGGTCCAGTTGCTGGATGGAAAGGTTTCCCGGATTTATTGATCCCCGAAGATCTGCTGCTTGACGAATCGAATATCCAAATAAACTGGGAAGGATGTGAAAAAGCTGTTGGAGAATTTAAGTTTTAATCTTTCTCCTGCCAAAGGTGAATGATTTGCTTACAAAGGTATATCTACAAGGGGATGGATATGTTCTTTATGATATTCTTAACATTTTCATTTAAAACATTTTAGAATAATTATTGTCTACTTATTGCACATTTAAGCACATCAATATGAAAAAAGTAGGCATCATTGGAGGATCGGGCTTCATCGGAAGCTACAATACCAAAAAATTCCTTGAGGAAGGATATCAGGTAAGGGTATCTGCCTCTGATATTTCAAAAAATGAGAAGTATGACCATCTGAAGGGATTGCCAAACTCTGATAATCTGGAAATCGTTCAGCTAAACGTGGAGAAAAAACAAGAGCTGGAAGATTTTTTGGAGGGGTGCAGCATTGTTGTGCATGGCGGCACACCTTTTCAGCTTGACGTGAAGGAGCCCAAAACAGAATTGTTTGATCCTACTATTAAGGGGACCGAGAACTTTCTTGAGGCGGTAGAAAAAACCAGCGGCATTGAAAAGGTTGTTTTCATTGCTACAGTGGGAGTCCTTAATACCAATTTCCCTTTTCCTCCCTCAAATAAAAAAGAAGGAGAGCAGATCAGTGAAGCCGATGCTCCTTCCTTAAGTGATGAGGACCATCCGTATACCCAGGCCAAATATATTGCAAATCAAACCGTAGAAAAATTCATTACCGATCACCCCGATATAAGCTTTGAAATAAGCACAGTCTCTCCAGTGGGCGTGATGGGCAAATCTCTCTCACAGAGAGAAGATTCAACTTCTACAGGGCTGCAATTTCTCTTCAAAAATAAAATCGCCCCAAATCCCTTTATTCAAATGTTTTACGACCAGGATATATATTTTGCCATAGTGGACGTAGAAGATGTCGCAACAGGGATCTTCAAGTCTTCAACCACCAAGGGCATCCATGGTAAAAACTATCTGCTCGCAAGCGAAAGCTACAGAATATCTGACATAACCAGGATGTTAAACCTTCAGGCTCCTGAGAACAAAGCGAAGATCATCTACAAAAACGACCTGGCGAAACAAGATTTAGACATGATTTTTCATCCCGCAGAAGTGCCATTAAATCGTTTTTCAGAATAAGTGAACTCTCAGGAAAAGTATTTAAAGTATAAGGGGCGGATTGTTTTTGGCAAACAGTCTATGCCCTATTTTGACAGAATACCAAAACAATATTTTGAAGACGAAGCTTGTTTTGTATTTGTAAACCAGGGTGAGGTCTCGGTTCGGGCTCAAACTGATTTTTTGGACTTAGACAATCACCATGCCGTTCTCGCCAAGTGCTTAAATTACTTTTTTGAAACCAGCAACAAGCAAAAGCAATCCGGTGAAGGTCTTGAAGTAATTGCAGTAATACTCTACCCTGCGCTGGTAGAGGAATTATTTGAATTTGACCTCTCCAGGTCCAATTACACCCTGGACTACAACATCAAAAAAGTAGAAGTAGATCGCTTGCTGGCAAATTACAGGGAGAGCATCGACATATTGCTTGACAATCCTGAACTGGCTGATGAAAGCATCATTAAAACCAAGCTCAAAGAATTTGTTTTGTTGATGGCCAAAACCCAGGAGGCCCCTTCCGAATTGGACTTTCTGTCTGCTCTTTTCAAACCCCTGGATATTGAATTCAAATCTACTGTACTTCACAATCTCTATTCAAACCTGAGCGTAGATGAATTGGCCAGGCTTTGCCACCTGAGCACATCGTCTTTTAAAAGAAAGTTCAAGGAGTCATTCAATGCCAGTCCTAAGAAATATATTTCTAAGAAAAAGGTTGAAAAAGCAGCGGCACTATTGAGAACCGATGGTCTGCGTGTTTCTGATGTGGCTTATGATGTGGGATTTGATTCATTGGCCACATTTAACCGAAATTTTACGGCTGAGTACGGAAAATCGCCTTCAGAATATCGACTGGGCTAAAGTGAGACGTCTTTGAGCTAAAACGAGACGTTCAGGATATTCCTATTCATGATATTTGTATCAAACAAAAATCGAAAACTATTATGAATAAGAGCATTTTAATTACCGGAGCCAATAGTGGATTGGGAAAAGAATCCGCTCGTCAACTTGCCATGATAAAAGGAACAGAGAAAATCTATCTGGCATGCAGAAATCTAAGCAAAGCCGAGGAGGCCAAACAATCCCTGGAAGAATCTACAGGAAAGTTCATTTTTGAAATAGTGATTGTGGATGTTTCCAATCCCGATTCAGTCACATCGGCTGTTGCCAGATTGGAAAATCCCATCGACGCATTGATTATGAATGCCGGTGGAATGGGAGGTAAAAACCCGATGCAATTAACCTCCCAAGGCGTAACTTCCTTATTTGCGCACAATCTGCTGGGACATGTTATTTTATTGGATGAACTCATCAAAACAAAAAAGCTCACCAGGGTAGCCTTATATGCAGGTTCTGAAGGAGCCAGGGGTGTGGAACAAATGAAAATGAATCGTCCCGCTTTGAAAACTTCCTCTGCAAACGAATTTGCATCTGTGATTGATGGATCGTTCTTCAACAAGGATATGGATCCCATGGAAGCATATGGCTATGTAAAATACATGGCTGCACTGTGGATGTCTGCTGTTGCCCGGAAAAATCCAAATCTGCGGGTCCTTACTATGAGCCCAGGATTCACCAGCGGTACGGCAGTGATGAATGATTTACCTCCTGCGAAAAGACTGATGTTTAAGTACATCATGCTGCCTATTGTGGCTCCTCTCAAAGGGATGGTCCATAAAGTAGAAAAGGGTGCAAAACGATTTGTAGAGGGTATAAACGATGAATCTTATGCAAGTGGTGTCTTCTATGCCAGCAAAGCCAATAAACTGGTTGGGACGGTAGTCGATCAAAGCACCCTATTTCCAGATCTGAAGAATGCTACATTTCAGAACAATGCCAGTGAAGCCATTCACAGATTTATTAAGGAAGAGCAGGACAGCCAAAGTAAGCAGAACTTCATAAATGACAGGGTCAGAGAGGCATCCTGAGTTCCTAATACTCACTTAATCCCGCGTTCAGATAATAAATCTGGAAACAATTCCAGAGGGCAGATGTTTCATCATTGTCAACGATGTGATTTATCTGCAAACATGAAACAGACAATTTTAATTACAGGGGGAACCGGGTACATTGGTTCCTGGGTAGTAAAAGGGCTTTTGGAAAATGGCCATACCGTAAAGCTGACGGTCAGAAATAAAAAACAGAAAGAGAAGTATCAGTTCCTGAACGATCTGGCCCAAAATTCCGCAGGATCTTTGGAAGTCCATGAAGCTGATTTGTTAAGAATGGGCAGTTTTGATGAATTGGCAAAGGGCTGTGATTCCATTGTGCATATTGCTTCTCCATTTATCCTGAATGTAAAAGATGCAAAGAAGGACCTGCTGGATCCGGCAGTTATAGGAACAAGGAATGTCCTGGAGGCTGCAAACAAATCAAAATCTGTTAAGAAGGTTGTATTAACCTCCAGTGTTGTGGCCATATATGGCGATAATATAGATATGAAAAATCAGAATTTATCAGTTCTTACAGAAGAACAGTTTAATACCTCCAGTTCACTAAAACATCAACCCTATTCTTTTTCAAAAGTGGAAGCTGAAAAAAAGGCCTGGGAAATGGCCAAACAGCAGTTTGCATGGGAGCTGATCGTACTGAATCCCTCCTTTGTAATGGGACCTTCCTTAACATCAAGCTCTCAATCGGAAAGCCTTAAGTTTATGACTGATTTGCTTTCTGGAAAACAAAAAACGGGTACTGCCGAATTGTACATGGCTTATGTGGATGTTCGGGATGTAGCCAAAGCACATATCTATTGTGTGGAAAACGAGGCATCGGGCCGGCACATCCTCGCAGAACGGGTATCGGATATGCTTTCCTTCGTGAATATGATTAGAAAGCTTTATGGCGACAAATACAAGTTACCAAAATCATACCTTCCAAAATGGTTGCTTGGTATAATTGGGGGACTATTTGGCCTCAGCCCTAAATTCGTGAAAAACAATGTGGGAATCCCTTTTAGCCTGGATGCTTCAAAAAGTAAAGAGAAGCTAAACCTCAACTACATCCCCTTAGAACAAACCGTAAAGGACATGGTAGATCAAATGAATTCCTGAATTAACTGAAGAAGAAAACTATACAAGAAAGATGATACAAACCATACTGGGATCGGGAGGAGCTATTGGAGTTGAACTTGCAAAAGCATTGCCAAAATACACAAGTAAGATCAGGCTGGTAAGCAGAAATCCTTCCAAAGTGAATCCGACAGATGAACTTATCTCCGCCGACCTTTTAAATCCGTCGGAAGTCGAAAACTCTATGAAGGGATCATCCATCGTCTATGTGACCGTTGGATTTCCTTACAATTTGAAAGTCTGGAGGTCCAGCTGGCCCATATTTATAGACAATGTGATTGAGGCTTGTAAAAAAGAGGGTAGCAAGCTGGTTTTCTTCGACAATATCTACATGTACCATCCCAACTTCCTTAATGGCATGACCGAGGAAACTCCTGTGTTACCCCCAAGTAAAAAGGGAGAGGTTCGCGCCGAAATTGCCAGCAAAATTCTGGAGGAGATAGATATGGGTACCATAACAGCCCTTATTGCCAGATCGGCCGACTTTTATGGACCGGGTATTCAAAACACCAGCGTGCTCACAGAAACTGTATTTAAACCATTCAGCCTGGGGAAAAAAGCCAGTTGGATGAGTTCGGTGAATTATAAACACTCCTATACCTATACACCGGATGCAGGCCGCGCCACAGCACTTCTTGGAAATAGTGAAGATGCTTTCAATCAGGTCTGGCATTTGCCTACGGCTGCCAATCCCATGACCGGAAAAGAATGGATTGAAGCAATTGCTTCAGAAATGGGAGTAAAGCCCAGGTACCAGGTAGCTACCAAATTGATTGTAAAAGCCATGGGGCTATTTTTACCCGTGATGCGAGAGATGCCCGAGATGATGTATCAGTATGATCGGGATTATGTGTTCAGCAGTGCAAAGTTCGATAACAAATTTAATTTCAAGCCTGTTTCCTATGTAGATGGAATCAGGGAAGTAGTAAAATCAGATTATTCATCCAGGATTGACTCCTTAGAAAAATCAGACATACAGAATTAAACGCCTGAGGAAACAATATTGCATTTGAAGGTGTTTATAAACTATTCTAACCAATTATCCAACAGACGAGTAAGCTATTTTAATCCTGCGAAATTATGATTCGGCTATTTCGAAAAATCCGGCACAAGTTGCTTTCAGAGAAGAGCTATAGCATCTACCTTCTATATGCCACTGGAGAAATCGCATTGGTAATGATTGGCATCTTACTTGCTCTACAGATTGACAACTGGAGCGATGAACGTAAGATGAAAGAATTGGAGCACGAGCTTCTCACACAATTTCAAACTGATCTGCAGACAGATATTGAAACCATAGGCCAAGTGAATTTCTGGTATCAAAAAACCATTTACTCTTGTGAGGTTTTGGTCGATCAATTAAAAAATAGGATTCCTTTTCATGATTCCCTAAAAATCCACTTCGACCAATGGAATGAATTTCAAGTGTTCAATTATAACACAGCTGCGATTTCCAATTTGAATTGACTCTCCTCGCGGCAAGCCGCGAGGAATCATCGATTAATTGTTTTTTTATATTGTGCTCGCTAACCCCGCCGCAAGCAGCGGGGAATGCGCTGCGTAATTCAAGGGGTGTTGAGTTAATCTCAAATGTTGAACTGAGGAATCAGATCCTTAAACTATATAATCAGTACCTACCCTCCAATTTAAAATCAAATAACTATTTCCGTGAAGATCACGTCCACATCACATATAAAATACACCTTGAAAGGATAGAACCTTTGGTTTGGAGAGAGAGTGCCATGCCAAATAATTACACAGCTTTGTTCGACGATCAAGTGTTCATTAATCACCTCCAGTGGATTAAAAATGCGGCTATGTATAATACAAATGAAAATATATCCCTGATTGGAGAGATAGGATCAGTAATCGACCTAATTGAGAAAGTCCAATCCAGATAACAACTTTATAAAGACTTCCATCTGTCAATATGAGAATTTTTAAGCACTTAAGGTCAGACTGGTTCAGATATGGATTTGAAACCCTAGCAGTTATTGTCCCCAGAGTTCTTTTCCGATTCCATTTTCTATGAATTGATATGGAATGTGGAAATGGAGGTTCCTGTCATTAAACCATGGTGTGATCAGATACAGACAAGCGCTGGATGCCGAAATAGAAAGCTTAATCGTCTTGCTTGAAGATGAAATTGAGGGTTTTTGACCTAAAATATCCTAATCACTTGATTGCCTCCGACACCTCATAAGGTCCATCACCAGACAGGAGGTGGCATGATCGCAAATACGCCTTACTCTTTTGATAATCAATGCACCAAACTGCTGTCCCAGGAAAAATGCAGTGACCAGAACCACATAAGTAAACCATGCAAAACCCAGGTGTGAGGCCAGTCGAAGTCCGACCACAATTATCACCGGCAAATGTATCGCCAGAAACCATTGCAAGGTGAATCGATCCACATTGGCGCGCCAGTATCCGAAGGGAATATTGACAAGCATAACAACCAGGCTGATAAGAAGAAGTTTCATTCTGAGGCGAATATAACCAAATAATAATAATGATCTTAGGGCATAAATTGCTGATTGTTCAAAAAGAAGTTGTACTTTTGCATATAATTTCTTAAAGGGGAACAATTTAGCATCGCTGTTGTTATCCTTTCTGAGATGACAATAAAAAGTAATATTTATAAATGCTGTTTTTAATAAAAAAAAGAAATCATGAGTAACGGTACAGTAAAATTTTTCAACAACACTAAAGGTTTTGGATTCATCACTCCCGATGACGGAGGTAAAGATGTATTTGTTCATCAGAGCGGATTAAACGACGAAATCTCTGAAGGAGACAAAGTTAGCTACGATGTTCAAGAAGGTCCAAAAGGACTGAACGCTTCAAACGTCACTTTGCTATAATAAGACACTCTGACTTTAAAGTATTGCTAAGCCTGTCATTTATTGACAGGCTTTTTTTGTGGCATAAAGTGCATATGGGTCTATTTTACTGAACCACCACCACCCAATCTTTCATGGGATCTGCAGGAGGATTGCCCAGGTTAAAATTTCCTTGCCCGCTCAGGGTTGGCACACTTCCCTCCTGTAGCTCTCCCCCCTCACGGGGATTAAACCACTTCACTGCCATGGACTTGTCTGAATTGATGCGAATCCTGGCCTGTCCTGTACCTGCAGGAAGATATACCACATATAATTCACCTGGTTTGGTCAGGCAGAATGCACCCTTAGATCTCACCATTTCATCGGCAGAATGCATCTCTTCAAGGGGGAACTGGCTTAAAAACTGAGTGGCAATGGTGGATTGCTTCCACCAGTTGTTCCGGCTGCGAAAGTCTTCCAGGTCCAGATCATTGTGAGGGAAGCGATAACCAAAATACCACTCCACACCTGTGGCTCCGGCCATCAGGGCACCCCACAGACATTGTTCCCTGATGGTGTCATGATTGGCATCATGGGAATCGGGCATGGCACCTTTCCAGGCAGGTCCGATTTCATCCAGGTTAACAATCCATCTCAATCCGGCATCTTCCGACTCATCTACCCATTTTTTTACCCTTTCGTGAACTTTTGCCGGATCTCCAACCTGTATGGAAGGACCATCAAGAGCCTCAAATCCAAGCATGGGGATAAGGTATTTATCCTGATGTCCGTCATCTGCATGGGTATGTAAAACTACATTGCATGGATAAGGATTAACCTGCTTGATATAACTAGCCATGGCCTTTTTCTGCTCATCGGTCTGACCAATGGGGGTCCAGTGAGCAGGTCCATTCTCCTCCCCCAGGTTCCAACTGACAGCCAGATGATGACCAAAACGGGCAATCATCTCCCGCAAATAAACCCTTCGCTGAACACCTGTATATCCCATATCCAGCAGACACTCATTCTCGGTCTCCTGCAATACAAAATGAGCCATAATGCCCAATTTTTCCATGTGATCAAAGACCATTTCCCACTGGTCCAGCTTGCTGCAATCGAACCTGTAACGTTCATTGTAATCTGTGTAAGGCCAGACATCTTTACCGTCCCCGATAATATTCATGGTGAGCATATAGACCGAATTCACTCCAGCCGATTGAGAGATAATTTAAGGCTCCAATCATTCCCTTTCCTTTTCCATTCATCCAGGATGGATCGCCATCCTTCCAGTCCGCAATGTGGGTTTCGTAGCGATGCAGACTCTTCTTGGGATCTGCCTCTCCTTCCTTGACCACACTTTTCAGGCTAAAACGAGAGGTCTGGTCAAAACCATCATAGGCCAGAAAGTTTTCCGGACTGTCTGCCCCGTTCTTGATCCAGATCTTTTCCGTATCCTGGAACTTGAAATAGCCTTTCCCTCCATTCACAATTCTGCCTTTTGCCCTGAAATCAGAGCCGGTTTTATCCGATTTATCAATCTCCAGCGTTCCTTCCGCGCCATCAGGACCCACAGGGTCTCCCTGATCGTCTCCATCCACTATAGCAATATTCTTTCCTCTTTTGAAAGAGACTTGATATTTCCACGATCCGGTAACATCTGGTCTGAAATGAACCTTCCATATATTTCCCTCACTGGCTGAAGTTTCTCCTGCATTTCCATCTGCTGCAAAATATCCGGGGACCTTGTAAGACTTCGATCCATTGGTGAAAATCACATCCAGCTTATAGTCCAAAAAAGGATTCTCTCTGGCGTATTCTGAAGTCTCAGGGCCCTGAATTTCCAGTGTAACTTTATGCCACTGTAACAATTCTCCCACAACTGCGACTTCGGGCTTTACTGAGGTCTGGCATGCGAGTGCCATGAAGGCTAGCAATAAAATAATGGGGTACTTCATAATATGGGCTGATTTGAGTTAGTCGATATAAATATAGCCGTTGACAAGCAAAAGGCAATATCCCGGTCACAGAATTATCTATTAATATTCACTAACTTATCCTACCAATTTCCTTTGAAACATCAAATCATGAGAAAACTCTTTTCTTTTGCAGGACTTTTAATCCTACTTATTGGGTCCTCTGCCTGCTCCAGCCAACAATCCATAGCGCTTTTTAATGGCTCCGATTTAACTGGATGGTACACCTACCTTCAGGACAGAGGGCGCAACAATGATCCAAAAAAGGTATTTACCGTGCAGGATGGCATGATCAGAATCTCGGGAGAAGAGTGGGGTTGCATCACCACTGATAAAGAGTATGAGAATTACAGGCTTCTGATTGAATTTAAATGGGGTGATCTCACCTATGAACCCCGAGTGGAGAGAGCCAGAGATAGTGGGGTATTGCTGCACTCCCGGGGAGAGGATGGAAGCTCCCAGGGGATTTGGATTCATTCCATTGAGTGTCAGATTATTGAAGGAGGAACAGGTGATTTCATCGTAGTGGGAGATGGAAGTGATCAATTTCAAATCACCTGCAAAGTCCATGCAGAAAAACAAGACCATTCCTTTGTATTTGATCCCGATGGAAAAAAGGCGACCATTAAAGAGGGCCGGATCAACTGGTACGGACGGGATCCGGGCTGGAAAGACACACTGGGCTACAGAGGCAAAAATGATGTGGAGAAGGCGTTGGGAGAGTGGAACATACTCGAATGTATTGCAAAGGGAGATAGTCTGACCTTTTTTCTGAATGGCCACCTGGTAAATAGTGCTGAAAATGTCCTACCACATAAAGGGCGGATACAAATTCAATCTGAAGGTGCCGAAATCTTCTTCCGGCGTGTGGATCTGGAACCCATCTAATAACCAAATGGAGAATGGGATTCACCTCTTTACTCTACAAACACAGATTTGACCTCCCTTGATCCATCCTGATCAGTCAAAATAAGCCAGTAAATACCGGAAGGCATCTCCTTAACATTCAATTGATATGTAGCGGGTATTCGGCATGGATTCTCCGAATAACAACACCCTGAGAGTTTACTATCTGAACCGATTGAAGTACTGTTGAAGAGCTGATAAAGAGAAAATCGGAAGCCGGATTTGGAAAGATTCTGATATCCTTTTGACCAGAGCTTTTTCCCACTCCCATAGTTGCAAGTGAAACATTGATGGTGGTATCTCTGTTAACGAATAAGCGTGCCATTGAAAGTGGGATAGTTATCGCTCAGGACCAGGTAGGTGAGTTCCTGGTATCGTGGAATATTGTAGAACTTCAATTTCCCTTCACCATTGAACCAGGCTGTGTCACTTTCCAAAATCAATAGCGGACTTTTGGCATCCTGGCAAGCCTCATCCAATAGAAATTCCAAGATGTGCTACAGATCTGCTTAACTGAAGGTCTATGGTGGTATCCTTTTCCAGCATCACCTCACCGATAACAGGAAAGTAATGGGCTTTGGCTGCCGAGTAGGCATATGTTTGATTAAGTGGAAGTGATTCAAATGAACAGATGCCCAATCCATTGGTAAGCAATGTGTCCTCCTGAAGGACAACCCATGCACCATTTACAGGGACCTGGTCATTCTTTACCCTGAACTTGATTGTACCATGGGTTTTTTCCATCTGGATTTCCAGGGTGGTATCGGAAAGAATCTGCGACTCCAACTGAAGGCTCTTGTATCCTGGCTTGGTGAAGCTGGCATTGTAGCTCCCTGCTTTCAGGCTGCAAGTCGCATGGCCAGTCAGATCTGAATTAAAAATCAGGGTGTCGATTGACCACCTCAACAGTCGACAGGTTCATCCCTCCTTTTAAATCTGTGAGTGTGAAAGGTGACATCGTAAAGAGCCGGATTCATCCAAAAGGTGATCAGCGTATCTTTGTATATGCTGATTCCCTTCCGGAGGTCCTCCATATGATTTTTCCGGACTTCCATGATATACCTGCCGGAACCAAAGGAAGAAAAGGTCACCTCACCATTCAAGTCCGTATGTTGGATCTCGCCATTAAAAACAAGCTCACAGTCATTCAGTAAATCACCGGTTTCCGTATTTCTAACTTGAAAAGTTACCTCATGGAGTGTGGTATAATCTCCTCTGGTTTCAAGGGCAAGCTGCAGGGTGTAGTATGCAGGCTTGGGCTGATAATTTTCATCAAATACAGCGGGTTTTCGTTCAGGGTACCAGCCGGACAGCATCGGTGATGTGCCAGGTATTCCAGCCTATGGTTATACCATCCACCTTCTCTACCAGTACATCCATAATAGCCTGATAGGTGTAAGCTTGTTTTTCAAGTAACTGGGTATTAGAATTGTAGATCCACACATCAAATTCGGTGATATGAAACTCCAGGTTCTGCGCTTTGCACCAGTCAATCACATCTCTTAAATGCTGGAGGTTTGCCTCCGTTGCCCAACCCGCATCTATATGTGCCTGCCATCCCAGGCCATCCACCCGGTATCCCCGGTCGCGCAAATAGAGAATGGTTTCTTTTACTTTCTCCATACCTGCCGTACCCGGGTGGCAATGGTTGTTGAGTATTTGCTTCAGGTCAGGTGCATGTTCGTTGGCAATCCCAAATGCCTGGCTCACATAAAGCGGAGTATGGTTTGGATCGTTATCCTGTCCAATTTTTAGCCAGGGGTTTTCCCAGGTGTCTGTTCCGGGTTTTGGACCAAGCCAGCTGCCATCCTGCAGTGCAATCTCATTGACCACATCCAAATAGGCAATACCGTCTACTCCATTGTATCTCTGGCATAAAGCAGTCATAAAGGTGTCCAGTTCTTCCGACAACTCTTCTGCTGTCCTCATATCAGCCTTGGCCCAATCTGAACACTGGGGAGAGATGGGGCCATGGATACGCAAAACCTGGTTGTGATCGATGATGTGTTGGAGCCAGGCATCGGCTCTGGACCAGTTCCACCTATTGGGATCATTGCGTATGACTTGTTGTTTAAAATCATTTTCGGGGGTTACATAACTGAATTCCCTGTCCATGATCTCACCGACGGGATTTGTAAATCCCCAGGAGCCAGTGGTGGCCTCCGATCAATAAATTCCCCTCCGGAAAATTCTCTTCCACAATCTCCCGTAGCCTGCGTCCATCGGGGATTGTTAGGGCCTGAGCTGTCAGATTCGGACTTACTTGGATTAACAATGTAAAAAGCCCAACCGCAAGCTTAACTTTTCTCATAGAATGCAACTTAGGCTTCAAATATGCCTAAAATTGTCACAACTCTGGGTCTATCCGGGCTAATTTAAAATGGGACTAATTGAGGTTTAGCTTATAGGCCACCACCCTGTTGTCGAAAAAGGTGGGCACATAGACCACTTGCTTCTTCATGTTGAATCCTATATCAGCAGAATTAATCTCCTGATCGGATGTTTTTAACAATGATAGTTTGTTGTAATCCGGCGAGATCAAAAATACTTCCCCAGACCAGCTTGAGGTGATATAAAAGCCTTTTGTGCCGGTGAATTCAATTCCATCGCCATGACCAATATCGGTGGTTACCACCTTTGCTTCACCGGTGGATCGATTGATAATTTTCAGGTCCTGACTGCCCGAGGAGGTAAGCAATACCCGATCCTCTTCAATGTAGAGTCCGTTGGGCCTTTCTAATCCTTCCGTAATCCACTTTTGCAACTTGCCACCGCTATAGATCCATATGTAACCCGTATCTGAATCTGTAAAATATACTTTCCCATCGGGGCTGACTGCCACATCGTTTAAAAAAGTAGCTCCCTCTACCGGAATCCTCTCCACAATCTTTGCTTTTTTGATATTGATTACCACCAGCTGGTCGATATCTGCCACATAGAGCTTGCCATCAAGGATCGCCATGCCTTTTGGAGCATTTAATCCCTTAACCCAATCCAATGATTTTATAGTTCCATCAGGTTTAAGCACTGAAATAAATCCTTTGCCGTTTTTCTCGGCTGGACTTCCATTGATACAACTCACAAAAAGCTGGTCAAGGTCTTCGTCATAAAGAACCGATTCGCAAGTACTTAACACTTCATCTGTCCGCCATATCTCGGTCAGAGTGCTTTGGGCAAGCAGGGAGGTACAAAAAGTAAGCAGTACCAGGATGAGGAACAAAGGATTTGAGCGTTTCATGAGAACTTTTTTTTAAGATGATGACTATAACTATTTCAAATACAAGATATGAAATGTTACTCAACAAAACATATGATCGGGCATATTGGTAAACAGGTTCTGATTCATTAACTTTAAGGTAGCAATGAAAATTATAGTTGAATATAATCAAGTTCATAACTGCCTGGTTGGTAAATTTATTGGAACCATGGAACCTAAGCATGTGGGGGAGTATGTGCAGGAAATTTTAAAACTTGCCAGAATTCATGATTGCAAACGATTCCTGAACGACATGCGTGAAGCAGAGATTAAGTTGTCCATTGCTGATCTTTACTACGCCTCAGCCGAAGCGGCTGTGGAGGAATTTGACAGGAGCTGGAAAAGAGCTGTGTTGGTGAAAGAGAAAACCAAGGAAATCGAATTTTATGAGATTACGGCAAAAAACAAAGGCCTCGATGTAAGAACTTTTGATAATTTCGACGAAGCAATGGCATGGCTGTGTTATAATCTTTAGCATCTTTGCCGTAGACAGATGAGAAAGACCAACCAGGAAATTACAGATAAGCGGATCATTGAGGAAGTCCTTGCCCAGTCTACCATATGCAGGATTGCAATGATTGATAAGGGTGAGCCCTACCTGTTGCCCTTCAATTATGGGTATAAAGACAACTGCATCTACATCCATTCCGCTTCAAAAGGTAAGAAAATAGATGTTTTGCGAGCCCATCCCAGAGTCTGCTTTGAGGTAGAACAGAAAACCGACTTAATCAAAGGACCTAAGGCATGTGATTGGTCAACCCTTTACCGGTCGGTAATCGGCTATGGGGAGATTGAAATTATCACTGAATTCCATAAGAAGAGAGAGGGTCTTGAGATTATCATGGCACAGCATGGAGCTCCTGAACTCACCGATTTCAAAGAAAAGAACCTGGAGGCAGTGGTGATCCTGAAACTTACCATAGATTCCCTGAGTGGCAAACAATCCAGCAACTGGAATAAAATTCAGGAGGAAGGCAGTTTACAACTGGAGACCGATCGTCTGCAATTGCAGGAAATTTCATGGGACGACCTGGACCAGTTGCATAAGCTCCATTCCATTCCTGAAGTGGATGAATACAATACCCTTGGAATACCTTCCTCTGTCGAAGAGACCAAAAAAATTATGGGAAGGGAGATAGAGGCTCAGATGAATGTGGAGAGATCATCTTATACCTGGAAAATTGGATTAAAGGAGGGGGGCCATTTTATTGGCCTTGCCGGGATCACACTCTCCAACGACAAGTTTAGGCTGGGTGAGATTTACTATAAGCTCGATCCTCAATTCTGGGGAAAGGGATATGCCACAGAGGTGGCCAAAAAGCTCATTTCAGCCGGTTTTGAAGAGTTCAATTTGCATAAGGTGGAAGCCGGGGTGGCAGTGGGAAATGAACGTTCGATCAAGGTACTGGAAAAGGCTGGAATGAAGAGAGAAGGATTAAGAAGAAAAATCCTTCCCATTCGAGGGGAATGGGTGGATAATTACCACTATGCCATAGTAGAGAGCGACCTCCCGTGATTTTAGCCCTACTGTCCCGTTCTTTCTCCAAGGGATGATAACCTGATCACCCGGTCGGGCCTGTTTACGACCACATACACATTGCCGTCCGGATCCAATCCAATATCTCTCACACGGCCATAATTCTTCATAATCACCTCCTGGTGCATGACCCTGTCTTCTTCAAGATTCAGCAGAATGACCTCTTCGAATTTTAGAGCTCCCACAAGCAATTTATTCTGCCACTTGGGAAACTCATCTCCCTGATAAAATTCGATGCCACACACTGCGATGGAGGGCTTCCAATAGATGCTTGGCTGCGCAAATCCCTCTTTTCTGGTAATTTCTGAAACAGGGGTTCCATTGTAATTGCTGCCGTAGGTAATCACAGGCCATCCATAGTTGGCACCTCCTCTGATCAGGTTAAGCTCATCGCCACCCAGGGGGCCATGTTCAGAAGCCCAGATCTCATCCGTTTCGGGGTGCACCGAAATTCCCTGGGGATTGCGGTTTCCAATGGTAAACAGAGTGGACAGACCCTGCTCCTTAAAAGGATTATCCCCCGGAACGGTACCATCGGGGTAGATGCGGTGGATCTTCCCATTGGGCCTGGAAGGATCCTGGGCCTGGTCCTGGGCACCCCGATCTCCAATGCTGAAATAGAGATATCCTTTCTGATCGAAAACAATCCTGTTTCCATAGTGGTGCCTGGTGGTTCGGTAGGTTTCAAAAGGAGCTTCATAGATCAATTGCTCATCCACCCACTTCATATCTTTAATCCTGCCACGAACAATACGGGTCATTGCGGGAGGCCTATCCGCTCCCTCCCTCTTCTTTATTTCATGGCTGTATGACAAATAAACCCAGCCATTCTTCTTATATTCTCTATCCACATTCACATCCATCAATCCTCCCTGTCCCTCGTTCAGGACAGGCGGAGTTCCGGATACCGGTTTTTCCACCAGTTTTCCATTCACAACCACCCTTAAACTTCCTGGTTTTTCGGTAATCAGAGCACTGTCTCTGTTTAGAAAAACGATGGCCCAGGGAATATCCAGACCTTCCAGCCAGATATCGGTCTTGATGGTGTAATCTAAACTCTCCAGTTTTTCAGGAGGATCAGGCTTAACAACTCCTGCACGGGATTCCGCCTCATAGAGGAAATCCACCAGCAAATTTATATCCTCTTCCGAAAGAGTGGCTTCATAAGAGGGCATCCCCAGGTGGGGAATGCCGAATTTGATATTTCGTCTCACATAACCTTCCCCATCCCCAAATTGCCAGATTCCATCAATCAGGCTCTGCGCATTCCCTCCCTGTAATTCAGGGCCATGACAGGATGCACAGGAACTGCTATAGATTGCCATGGCTTGTCCAGAGGTTTTCTGAGCGGAAGATTCTGCAGGTTTTTCTCCATTCTGGCTGCATGATGCAAGCAATATAAGAGATGAAACAGACCAGGTCAGGTAAAAATTCAGATTGAAATTCTTAAGGTTTCTCATGGCGAAAAGTTTAAACTGTAAGTAAAGACATTTGGATCATTAATGCAAAATATGCACCTTTCAAATTGTTATGATTTAAATCTCATTCTTGTAATCTCAAGCACATGTTCAAGCACGCCATTGTACGCTTACCCTGTCCGGAAATGGTCCACGGGCTCAGCTCTGTTTCACTTGGACCTCCTGATTATCAGAGAGCAATGGACCAGCATGCCTCCTATATCGAAGCACTACGTTCCTGCGGAGTGAAGGTGTTGGTGCTGGACCCTGATTCGAATTTTCCCGATTCTACTTTCGTAGAGGATGTGGCCTTATGCACCTCCGAATTTGCCATTGTTACCAATCCGGGGGCCCCGTCACGAAACGGGGAACGAATTGGAATGAGGAGTGTGCTCCAAACCATTTTTGACAGCACCGATTCCATTGAAGCGCCCGGGACCCTGGATGCAGGGGATGTAATGAAAACCGGCAAGCATTTCTATATTGGCCTCTCAGAGCGTACAAATCAACAGGGAGCTGATCAGCTGATTGATATTTTTAAAAAAAACGACCATACAGGGGAGAAAGTTCCCTTAAAGGAGATGCTTCATCTGAAGAGTGGAGTATCCTACCTGGAAAAGAACCTGCTGCTTGTGGCTGGCGAATTCAAAAATCAGCATGCCTTTGAAAACTTCCAGAAAATTGAAATTGACCCCGAAGAAAGCTATGCAGCCAATTCGCTCTGGGTAAACAATCGGGTGCTGGTTCCAGCCGGTTTTCCTAAAACCCGGAAAGCAATTGAGCAGGCTGGATACGAAACGCTTATTCTGGATGTCTCCGAATTTCAAAAACTGGATGGGGGTTTAAGCTGTCTTTCGCTTAGGTTTTAATAACTTACTGCAATGAATCCCGAATACACTTCCTTGAAGATCACCACTGAACATGCAGGACAGATTGCCCGTGAATTGTATGGGCTAGATGGGATGATCAAGGCCTTGCCGGGAGAACTTGATTTCAATTTCAGATTAGAAACCGAGGCCGATACCTTTATACTGAAAGTAAGTCGTCCCGACGTGGATAGGGACTACCTCAGTTATCAGCAAGCACTTCTGAACCATATTTCCGGTGGCAATCACAAGGTCACTTCACCCCTTCCCATTCCGGATCTTAAGGGAAATCAAATGAGTGAAATAAAAGATGATGCAGGACGCAAACGTCTGGTCAGGTTGTTATCCTGGGTAGAAGGAAGGCTCTGGTCGGAGGTTAATCCAATTCGTCGGCCTCTCTTAAAAAGCCTGGGTGAGCAGGCAGGCGGACTTTCCCAGGCACTTCAGGGCTTTCAAACACCCCCTGGCAAGCAGAGCTCTTGATTGGGATCTGGCACAGGCTGCCTGGACCTCCCACTATATTCACCTATTCTCTGAAGAACAACAACAGATTGTTCAATTCTTTCAAAAACCTTATATGGCTTTTCAGGAGGAATATGGTCAATTAAGAAAAAGTGTGGTTCAGAATGATGCCAACGATAACAATGTGATTGTCTCCCAAAACCTGCTTGATCCTACAGTAAATGCCATCATCGATTTTGGGGATGCCATCCATACCCAGGTGATCAATGACCTGGCCATAACCATTGCCTATGCAGTGATGGGCAAACCTGATCCTTTGAGTGCAGCTCTTCCAGTGGTAGAAGGGTATCACCGAAAGTGTCCTTTGCTGGAAAAAGAGTTAAAATTCCTCTATATCCTGGTGGCCATGCGATTGGTGATCAGTGTTACCAAATCGGCCATCAACAGAGAGAGGGAACCGGACAACACCTACCTGCTTATCAGTGAAAAAGCAGCCTGGAACCTCCTGAAGAGCTGGAAGCAGGTAAGATTGGAATATGCCCATTTCTGTTTCAGACATGCATGTGGCTTCCCGGCTCACCCCAATGAGCTTAGGTTTCTGGAATGGACAGGTGAAAAACAATGTAAGCTTTCCTCACTTTTCCCAACTCTCGGTAAAGAATTGATATTGCCACTGGATCTGAGCATATCCAGTCTCTGGGTGGGACATCAATGGGAACTGGCCGACCTGGAGCATTTTCAATATAAATTAAGCCTTTTGCAAAACCAGGAACCCCACCGGATTATCGCAGGGGGATACCTGGAACCCCGAACTGCTTACACCTCCCCTGCCTACGACAAACCTGGGAACAGTGGGACCGAAAGCAGAACCGTGCACCTGGGCATTGACCTATGGGTCCCTCCGGGTACACCTGTACATGCCCTATTTGACGGAGAGGTGGTCACTGCGGTAAACGATAAGGGAGATAAAGAGTACGGAGGACTGATCATTTTAAAACACCTGGCCCGGGGAATTGAGTTTTTCTCTTTACATGGACATCTCTCGCCGGAGAGCCTCGATCTCGTAACGGTCGGACAAAGCATTAATCAGGGGGAGTGTTTCGGAAAAATCGGCAATTTCCCTGAGAATGGAAACTGGGCACCCCACCTGCATTTTCAGCTTATGCTCTCCACACTGGACTATGAAAATGACTTTCCTGGGGTAGCTTACCCGGGTGAACTGGAGGTATGGCGGAGTATTTGTCCGGATCCCAACCTGCTTTTTAAGATCGAAGATCTGAGGCCCGCAACTGTTTCCACAATACGCGATACCCTGCAATACAGGAAAGAGCACCTGGGCAAAAGCCTGAGCCTGGCGTATAAAGTACCATTGAAAATTGTTCGTGGTGACGGAGCTTACTTAATAGATCATCTGGGCAGAAGGTATCTGGATACGGTAAACAATGTGGCCCATGTGGGACACGAACATCCGGATGTGGTGAAAGCCGGCCAGCAACAGATGGCCATACTGAATACCAATACCCGTTACCTGCACGACAACATCAATGAATTTGCCAAAACCCTGCTTCTCACATTCCCTGACAAGCTTTCTGTGGTTCATTTTGTAAACTCTGGTAGCGAGGCCAATGAACTGGCCTTAAGGATGGCGCGCGCATGCACCGGGGAAAGGGATGTAATAGCCGTGGAGGTGGGGTATCATGGAAATACAAGCGGATGTGTGGATGTAAGCTCCTATAAGTTCGATGGGAAGGGAGGGAAGGGTGCACCTGAATATACCCACATTGTTCCGCTGCCCGACTCATTCAGGGGTATCTACCGTGGAGATGATACAGGAATTGCTTATGCCAGCCACATCCAGGAGCAGATTGAAAATATCCATTCTCTGGGGCGCAATGTGGCAGGTTTTATTTGTGAAAGCATCATCAGTTGCGGGGGTCAGGTCGAACTGCCCAATGGCTACCTCAACAGGGCCTATGAGTCGGTGAGGAAAGCAGGAGGTATCTGCATCGCGGATGAAGTGCAGGTTGGATGTGGTCGTGTGGGTAGTAAATTCTGGGGATTTCAGCTGCATGGGGTGGTTCCCGACATAGTAACCATAGGAAAGCCCATTGGGAATGGGCACCCCCTGGCCGCAGTGGTTTGCACCCCGGAAGTAGCAAATGCATTTGCCAATGGGATGGAATACTTTAACACCTTTGGGGGCAATCCGGTCTCCTGTGCCATTGGGAAAGAGGTGCTGTCTGTTTTAGAGAAAGAAAATCTTCAGAAGAATGCACTGGAAGTTGGGAATTACCTGAAATCCGGACTGTTAAAACTCCGGGAAGCCTATCCCGAAATAGGGGATGTAAGGGGTCAGGGACTTTTCCTGGGCATTGAACTCACCGACAGGTCCAAAAATCCGCTTACAAACAAAGCAGCATATCTGGCCAACCGAATGAAAGAGCTGGGTATATTGATGAGTACCGACGGGAAAGATGAGAATGTGATTAAAATAAAACCCCCACTGGTTTTTTCCAGGGTGGACGCAGACCTGCTGCTCTCTTGCTTAAGGCAGGTTTTCAATGAAGATTTCATGAAATCATGAACCAAAGTCTAAACAGTCTTTTCAAGATCGCTTTGCTCCTGCTAGCAATCGGCCTGGTCTGTGCTTGTGCCAATTCATCCACTTTTCATAAACAGAATTTACACGCCGATCACACGATATTTGAGGTCAATAAACTGGTTCCTCGCGCCGATTTTTTCGCTTATGAATCCGCCCTTTTAGCAAATGAGGCCAATCCCAACCAGTCCGGCCGTTATCTCTCCTTAGACGGTTCATGGAAATTCCAATGGGTGCCCTCTCCCCGCCAACGAACAAAAGAATTCTACAGAACAGATCTGGATGACTCTGGCTGGGATATGATCCCGGTCCCTTCCAACTGGGAAGTGGAGGGTTATGGGCACCCCATCTACCTGGATGAACGTTACCCATTTACCACCTCCTGGCCCCATGCTCCTAAAAAATACAATCCGGTAGGCACCTACAGACATCGTTTTCAAATTCCAGAGGCGTGGTCGGACCAGGAGTGTATTTTGCACTTTGCAGGAGCAAAATCGGCCATGTACGTTTATATCAATGGCCAGTTCCTGGGATACTCACAGGGATCAAAAACTCCTGCAGAGTTTAACATCACCCCCTTTGTAAAGGAGGGTGAAAACCTTCTGGCCATCCAGATGTACCGCTGGAGCGATGCCAGTTACCTGGAGAGTCAGGATATGCTGCGTATGAGCGGCATTGAAAGGGAAGTATACATCTACAGTCAGCCCAGAGTGGCCATAGCTGATTTTCAGGTTCATGCGAATCTGGACTCCTCCTATACACAGGGAGAATTTTCCCTCAGTACCCGGGTAGAGAATCGGTCATCAAGCACTGCAAACAGATCCTTAAAGGTCTGTTTATACCAGGGTTCGAAAGAGTTATTCTGCAAAGAGAGAGAGATGGTAGTGGAGGCCGGCAGTACAAAGGTGATCGATCTTGAATCCATGGTGGAAGATGTGAAACCATGGTCTGCCGAAGATCCCGCCTGCTACGTGATGAGCGTTGGTTTGACGAACCCACATGATAAACAGAACGATCAGTTCATACAGAAAAACATTGGGTTCAGAAGCATCTCCATTCAAAACAACCAGCTGTTGATCAATGGAAAGGCCATCTACATGAAGGGAGTTGACAGGCATGAGACCGATCCCTTTTCCGGACATGTGGTCTCCAGGGAATCCATGGAGCAGGACATCAGGTTGATGAAAGAGAATAACATCAATGCAGTACGCTCCAGCCACTATCCCAACCACACTTACTGGTACGACCTGTGTGATATCTATGGGCTCTATGTGATTGATGAAGCCAATATTGAGAGCCATCCCCTGGCGCTGTCCGAGTCCACACAGCTGGGCAATGAGATGTCGTGGTACCCTGCACACCTGGAACGGATTAAGCGAATGTATTTTCGCGACCGCAACCACCCCTCCATTATCATCTGGTCCCTTGGAAATGAAGCTGGAGAAGGTGATCTCTTCCGCTCATGTTATCAATGGCTCAAGGAGCAGGATTCCTCCAGACCTGTCCAATATGAACCGGCCGGGCAAGAGGACTACACCGATATATTCTGTCCCATGTATCCCAGACCCCAGTCACTGGTGGATTATGCAGAAAACAATCCCGGCAAACCTGCGATCATGATTGAATATGCCCACGCCATGGGGAATTCAGTAGGCAACCTGCAGGATTACTGGGACATCATAGAAGCCTATCCTTCATTACAGGGAGGCTTCATCTGGGACTGGGTAGACCAGGCCCTGGAATACAGAGATGATAAGGGAAAGCCATACCTGGCCTACGGACATGACTACCACCCTGATCTGCCCACCGATGGTAATTTCCTGAACAACGGATTGGTGGACCCTTATCGAAATCCTCATCCGCACCTGCATGAAGTGAAAAAAGTATACCAGCCGGCCTCCTTTCACTGGAACAGAGAAAGCCAAACTCTCGGTGTGACCAATAAGAACTTTTTTGCTTCTCTGGATAAGCATGTTCTTAAATGGACCCTCCTGGAGGATGGGATCCCCATAGAGAGCGGGGAATTCAATCCCATAAATATTCCTGCCAGGAGTGAAATGAAATTTCAAATAGATCCCCAGACAACCTTCAAAAGCAAAGAGTATATACTGTTGGCTCAGATTTTTACCCTTAGCGATATGGGTCTGATTAAAGCGGGTTTTGAGCTGGCCTTCGAACAGTTTATACTCCAGGATTACGAGTCCAAACCCCTCCCCCAAAACGTCCCTGCCAATTTCAAAATCACCGCTGAGCAGGACCAGATCCTTATACAAAACCCGAATACCTCATTAAGTATCCACCATAAAACGGGTGCAATCTCTAAGTGGTATTTTGACGGGGAGCTCATTACCAGCAGTGAGATAAGGCCAAATTTCTGGAGGGCACCCACCGATAACGACCTGGGCAATGGGATGCATACGTGGGGAGCCCTGTGGAAGAAGGCCTCTGAGCATGCCCGGTCCACCCTTATTCAGTCTCCCGAAGCGGTTCAAAATGGAGTGAATTTTACACTTCTCTATTCCCTCCCCGATTCAGCTGCCCGCATCCTCATCAACTATACATTGACAGGTGCGGGAGCACTGCAGGTGGTATATGGATTTACCCCCTTAATGGATTCCTTACCAAAGCTGCCGCGTCTGGGCCTCTATTTGACCCTGCCTCCACTTTCAGTCAAACTGAATGGTATGGTCGGGGGCCTTTTGAAACCTACTGGGATAGAAAATCATCCGGGAAAATCGGGATATACCAGGGAGCGGTTTTGGATCAGTTCCATCGTTATCCACGTCCCCAGGAGACCGGAAACAAAAGCGATGTGCGGTGGATGACCCTGAAATCAGATCGGATCACGCTAAGCGCATACCCGAGCGATAACCAGCTGCTTTATGCCAGTACCTGGCCATTTGCAATTGAAGAGCTGGATTTTGTGGCAGGCAAAGAGGGAGGGAAATCTGCTTCCGGACTGGTCCCGGTAACGGCAAAACATGGGGCCGATATAAAGACAGGGAACCTGGTTCAGTGGAACATAGACCATAAACAGATGGGGCTGGGAGGCGATAACTCCTGGGGCCGCCATGTGCATAAACAATACACCATTCCCCCCGGGGAATATCACTACGCTTTTATCATTGAACCACAAGTGGTTCTAAGCAAATAGTCAAACTAAAACGGAGGAACTCAAATGAAGAACAAAACACTTTTTACCCTGCTTTTTTTTGCATGCATCCTTTTCCCCGGAGCCATGGCATCAGCTCAAACTGAAATCCCTGGGAACGAGAAAATGGTCATTGTTTGGACCAGTGGTGACAGAGAAGTCGCTTTAAAAATGGTATTTATGTATACCCTGAATGCAAAAACGCGGGAGTGGTGGGACGATATCACCCTGGTGGTCTGGGGACCTTCAGCCAAATTACTTACTGAGGATGAAGAGCTTCAGGGATATATGAAAAAAATTATGGATGCGGGGGTGACGGTAAAAGCCTGCAAGGGCTGCTCTGATCAATATGGGATTTCGGAAGATATCGAAAAACTGGGAATCGAGGTATTGTACATAGGGAAAGAGCTTTCTGATTACATCAAAGAGGGTCGGAATCTGCTCACATTCTAGAGGGCTTTCTGGATATAAGGTACAATTACATCATTCATCTGATCGCTGGTCCCATCATAGGTAATGGTCACAATGGGTACTCCGGTTTTTTCACGAATGCGTCGTGTCATGGCTTCAGTGACCAGAGCGGCACAACAGAAAGAGGGATTGGTCTGCACAAAGAGTGACACCCGCGGATAGTTCTCCACGATGTAAAAAATTTTCAGGATATTGTCATAGGATTCGCCCCCGTGCAGGCGGCTTATATTGAATTCACCAAGGTGTTTTTCAAGGACCTTTGGTTTAATCACCGGTGCAGGCCCCAGGTACTTGCTAAAAGGCTTATAGTACTTATCATCCATAAACTTAATTACGTTCAGCAGGATACGGTTCACACTGGTCTCCACATGTTCGCCCCGTTCACTGGCCCTGCGGAACAGGTTTTCGATGATAATCTTTGTATACTCGTGGTAAGGGGTAAGCAGCACCTCACCACCAGCCCTTTCGATGGATCCGACCAGATCCTGGTTCATCACATCGTTGTCCCTTACATAGAGATCTCCAAAAATGGCCACCAGGGGTTTGCGAGCCGCCTTGTGATCATAAGCAATCCCGTCCACCAGTTTCATTCCATCTTCGATGGCACTATCCATGGAGCAACCTCCTGAAAGTGCCTTTATAAGGATCTGCTGTACCTGATCAAAAACTTTATCTGTTTGTCCGGGTACCAACTCGTAGGGTCTGATGCGACACGATACCTTCCTGAAAAGGCCTCCCAGCATATAAGCAAAATAGGCGTAGTAGGTCACTTCAATGGAGAGCTCCCGATGTGTAATCTTACCCGAATAGACACTTGCTTTCTCCATTCCCTTTCCATACGTTTCAAGGATGTGCTTGATATAGAATGGATACTGCCTGATGTTACAGGTCACTTTGGCCTCTGTACTCCACAAAATGGTCTGAGCAGGATCGAGATTGTGTCTCTCGATATATTCTATAAAATTTTGAGCCATCACATTGATGGGGAGACACTGACCTGTATTGTGAACCATGCTCTTTCTGATAGTAAGCTCATTGGTTTCCATGATCCGGGCATCGATTCCGGCCCTTTGCAAGTTTGCCACAATAAGCGGGCTGACAAACATATCCCAGTTGGGCATTAAAAGAGTCTTCCCATTCAGTTTGGTCTCCACCTTTGGCAAAAGTCCTCCCAGGTCCGGATGGGGAGTTTCATTTTGACTCCTTGAATGGTTCCTGAAAGATCTTAATGCTGCTTCTATGCGGGTTTCATAGCCCACATTGGAATCGTGCTCATCAATCTGAATGATCAGGTAAGGTTTTCCATAGAGGTGCATAATCTGCTTAAAATACTCTATGATAAATGAATCGGGAGCGCACTTAAATGCAGTGATAAATACCGGATAGACCTCCCTGGTCCGGCAAATCAGTTCGGCTGCGCGGATGATGTTGGCGGCAAAGTGCCAGGGAATTTTCTTTAGCAGCCGATCCAGTGCCACATCGCGATTCTCATCCACTTTTAGCATATCCTGGTACCAGGCGGTAACACCCATTCTGGTAAAGATATCCGGAATTCCTTTGTTCAGAGTCTCAGAGAGAACCACATAGGGTCTTCCCAGCATCACCACCGACACATCTCCTTCAAGAATGGAGCGGTTCTCATAAAGCAACTCAAAATCCCGTTTCAACTTTACAGTTTGGGCATGCGCCTTTTTTAACGCCATCGAAACATTTGAAGCCGAAATAGCATCGAATCCCATTTGTCTCAGGCTGCCCAGAAGTAGCTTTACATTGTGCTCATTACTCTTGGTGAAATTAACCATCGGACTCACCAGTTTCTGATTATCCCGGACCCCTTCCAGAAAGGCCAAAGAAGCACTGAACTGGGTGTAATAACAGAAGTAGCGTTCTGTGCGGTCGGGCTTGATCCTGGATTCCAGGTAGACAGGCATAAATACATAGTCACACTTTTCAGCCAGATAGGCCACATGTCCATACATGGAATCTATGGGAGCACAAAATTCAGCACCCGCGATTTTCTTTCCAGTTTTCAATGAATCCTTGAATCCTTCACTGGTAAAAAGAGGAATATTTAATTCATGGAAGAACCTGGTCCAGAATGGCAAATCCTCCATCAGGTGCAGGGTGGCAGGGAAACCTACCGCAGGTTTAGTTCGCTTCTTACCCGACTGGTTCTCCAGTGTTGTCTTCAGAAGTTTTCTTCGCTCTTTTAGCAGCTCAAATCCAGACCTGTTTGCACTCACGAATTTCTTTGTATCATAATCCCTTCCGCATAAAAAGCCATAAGCCTGTTTATCCCCGTTAATGCTTGCCACACTGATGGCGCACCTGTTCAGGCATAAGTCACAGGTCTCTGTCAATACAGGTATGTTTTTTTTATAGAGATCCAGTCCACGAAACCGGGTTGCACCCTTGTGCTCCTCTTTCAGCAAAAGTGCGGTGCCCAGCGCCCCGGTCAGGTGACAAAGCGTGGAAACATAAATGGGTTTATTCAAACGCTGCTCAAACGCAGCCACAAGTGCCCTGTTCTTTGCGGTAGCTCCCTGGAAGCAGATATGGTCTCCGATATGAGATTCGCTGGCCACCTTCTTAAGGTAGTTCTCCCGTACGGAGTGAATCACAGTAGCAAGTACCTCCTCCACAGAATACCCCACACTCAGCAACTGGTTGATGTCCCTCTCCATAAACACGGTGCAGCGATCGCTGGCCAGCGGAGCCGGACGCCCCATGGCCATTTTTTCGTAGTCTTCAAGTCCCACTCCAAGTCTTCCAGCCAGCTCCTCAATGAAACTCCCCGTTCCTGCAGCGCACACGGTATTCATATGTGAAAATGTGACCATCCCCTCCTTCATCTGGGTGAATTTGGCATCCTGGCCTCCAATTTCAATAATGGTATCGGTAAGCGGGTTGAGCTCATAGGCTGCCCGGGCATGGGCAGTGATCTCATCCAGGTCCTGGTCTGCCCTGATGATGCTTCCTATAAATTTTCTGCCCGAACCTGTAGTACCACATGCAAGGATTGAAAACTCCGTTAAATACTTTTCTGCAAGGTGATCAATGGCTTCAAACAGGGCCTGCACGGCTTTCAGGGGTTGTCCCGATGTATAGGTATAAAATCCGGCAAATGCTTCGCCCTGCTCATTCAGCAGAATCGCTTTAGAGCTGGTGGATCCCACATCAATTCCCAGGTAGAATTTGTCCGATGACTTTGACGGAGTATAGTACCTGTCGATCTGTACACCCGTGGTATGGTCTGTGATAACCGGTGAGAAACGAAACTTTTCCAGCACTTGCATTTCCTCTGAAGAAGTTTCACCAGTCTTAAGGGGATCAAAATAGTAATCAAGCTCAGTGGTTTCAACGAGAATGGCTCTCAAATCAGTTTCCGGAAGAGAATCCCCGCGGACAATTTGCTTCCATAATTGATACGCCGCCCCAATGGCAGGCATCTGATGTGAAAGGGGATCAATTTTAATCTCTTTTCCAATAAAACGCTGAAGATGTTTGACCACCGACCTGTTTTTTGATACACCCCCCGACATATAGATGGGCTCTTCAGGGACTGCCTTATTAAACAGTGTATCGGCGATATTATCTGCCAGTCCTTTGCAAAGGCTGTCACAAATGGCCTCCAGGCCATACCCCTTCTGCTGCGCATGTATCAGATCAGTCTTTGCAAAAACAGAACACCTTGCAGCAATGTTAGGTATATGAGATCTGTTCTGCATGGCCAGGTCCGACAGGTGGGATGTATCATTGAGCATCAGTCTGAGCGCCTGCTGATCCAGAAAGCTTCCCGTACCCGCTGCGCATGAGGAGCTGTGACTGGTCTGCATGTAATTGCCCTCTTTGTCAAGTTCAATCAAAAAAAACTTCTCAGCTCCCACATGAATGATGGATCTTGCATTCAGCTCCAGGTAGTTGATTCCCTCTATAATGGATACCTGTTGATCGAATACCTGGATAGATTCTTTAAACCGAGCCTTCCCCGATGGAGATGCAATTCCCACCACATCCATATCCCTGAAGCGCTCCAGCAATTCATCCAGGGCAGAGCGTATGTTGCCGTGATGCAGGGAATAATCTTCTTCAAGCAGCTCTCCCTTCAAATTCATACAAACCACCGAAATGGATACCGATCCCACATCGATTCCGATGATCACTCCCCCCCTATCATATTGGCTCTTCTTCATTTCGAAAAATAAGTGCTTTTTAAAAATTCAGGCAGATCATTCTCCCGGACAAAGTTGCTCCAGACTCCGTTTCGATCCGATATAGATAGAGTCCTGGCGAAACCCGGTTTCCTTCCCCGTCATCACCCTCCCAAAGAACGGTATTTGAACCAGCCATACAATGTCGATCCCCTAGGATTCGAACAAGCCTGCCCTGATCATCCCATATGCTCACTTTTGTATTCCCGGCTTCCGGCAGCCAATATTCAATGCGGGTCTGGGTATAAAAGGGGTTTGGGTAACTGCGTGTGGCTGAAAAAGTTTCTTCCAGAGCTACCTTTCCCACAGTGGTATCCGCAAAGGTGCGAGTCAGTATGATCTGATCCTTATAGACTCTGCGCTCAAAACCAGTGTATGCCGAATCCTCTTCAGAATAGAGAGGCAGTACATAGACAGGGGTGAGAATGGCCTGATGGGTAAACTCATTTACAGGAATGATATCCACCTCCAGATGGCCATAGTGCTTTCCTCCTTCAATAAGCGTATGCCCTTCCCATATCTCAGGAGCATCTGTATGAACCAGGAATTGCTGATATGCATTATCAGTGCCGTCAACAGGTCCTCTCAGTCCATCTCCCCCAATCCCCACATCAAAAAACGGCAGGAGATGGTCTTGCTCTTCTCCATCCTGCAGCACTTCACTCCCAGACACCTCAGAACGTTCCCACATCTCATCATGTCCACAGAAGACGGCATCCACTCCATACTTTAAAAATAGCGGGGTAAGTATTCTGGTGGCCACACCAGACTGATCGTCCATCAGGTCGCCATCGCCCACGGGAAATCCATGGGGCCCCGAGGAATAAGGCACGTGATGAAAGATCACAAAGGTAAAGACACTCTGCTCCTGGGCCTCTTTTAGTTGTGTTTCCATCCAGGAATACTGAACAGAACCCATTCCAAAATCAGGTGCATGTCCTCCCCGGGGTCGCTCTCCCCCAGGAGGTAAAAGTTGGTATCCTCATCACTGCCATTGGTCCCGTTGTTACATAAATCCAGCGAAATCAATGAAACCTGCCCATACCTCAAATGGTAGTAGCGTCCCTCCTGCTCCTTATTTGGAGAATGGTTGGCAGGTGGATCAAAATAGGTCAGGTAACGTCTGATGGCTCTTTCCGATCCCGGTTGATTGTAGCCATCCAGGTAATTCCCTTCGTAATAGTCGTGATTTCCAGGTGCTGCCATAACAGGGACCTGCCCCGCCAGGGTTTTACTGCCAGATGAATCGGCATTATGTTTCCAGAACTCATCCCAATCTCTCTGCTCTCCTCCGTGCTGGGTCAGATCCCCTGCAATAAACACAAGATCCGGCCTCCGCGATCTGATCACCTCCAGGTTATTTCTATAGCCCGTGGTCTGATCAACCAGGTAGGAACGTGAATCCCCGCTTAGCGGATCCGGCCAGGAAGTAAAATTGCCAGTGGACTCGGGTTCTGTCTCGCTGTCGCCATACACAATAAAGCGAATGGAATCAACTCCCGATGGAGCTGTAGCAAAGGAAGAGTGGAATGTATCAATCCCCTGGAATACCTTGTACTCATATGTGGTCCCTGCCATCAAATTCTCAAGTCTGACCCGGTGCTTGTAGGGCGCCAGGGGTGCTTCACCTCCAAAAAATGTGGTATCCTCCCAGGTGGAGTAGGTCAGAGACTCTGCAATCTCAGGCTGGCTATCCTCGGTCATATATGGTTCATTCGCCAGAACACGATACGCAAGCCTACCAGGCTCAGCAGATTCCGAAAACCAAATGATGCTCATTGCGTCCGAAGCAGGATTCTGCAAATAGGGCCAGACCCTGAAATTTTCCTGTGCATGCAATGCGGAGAAACATCCCTGGAAGGCCACAAGAAGTAGGATTTTATGCAGAGTCTTCATCTTCATTGAGTGCCTTAGTTTTAAGCTTACTTGTAAATATACTGAAAAGCAGGCTGGTTACCAGTCCCACTCCTGCAAAAACAACAAGTAGAAGAAAAACATGATGATGCCCCACAGCCCCTGGATTCCGGTCAAGTAAGTGACCCATAAGTGGACTCACAAAGATTTCAGGCGTAAAACCTGCAAACGAAACGATTCCCACTGCAATACCCGTGAGTCCCAGAGGGACCCCGGCTTCTTCCAGAACAGCAAAATAGAGTGCCCTGACCCCGTAGATTCCTGCAGCTGTAAGGGTGAGGTTCATCAAAACCAATCCAAGCATTGAATCTAATAAGCCCAATCCAATCATCAGACCTCCCACCAGGGTCAGCCCAAAACTAACCACAATCACACGAACCCTGCTAAAACGATCAGCCAGAACTCCAGCAAGGATGGCCACAAAAGCCCTTAGCCATAATGCTGCCGTTCCAACCCCGGCAGCATGCACCTCTGAGAATCCCAGCACTTCCTTTGCAAAAAGCGAAAAATCATCTGTGATTTTATAACCCGAATAGGCACATATAATCACAATGATTAACAGCCAGATGGAGGGCATCTTCAGCAGGGTAAGGTTTCTTTGTACAAGCTGATTCCATTTTACCCAGTCTTTATCCGTGGTAAAATCGGGAACTAGCACCCAGACCATAATTCCAGCCAGGAAAGTAAGCACAGAAGTAGCCAGGATGACCCAGGCGAATTGTCCTATTTGTGAAAAAAGAAGCAGTGCAAGAGAACCCAGAAGAGCAGCAATTGCGCCCCTTCCTCCCTCCAGCCAACCAAAAGCTCTGCCCTGAAATTCGGGTCCACCCCAGATCCTGGTGGCCCTGATCATGGCAGCCCAAAACAAACAGATGGTGGTAAATCCCCAGAAGGCATATATCCAGATCATCAAGCGGTTTGAAGGAAACGCAGCCATTAGGATACCTCCCACGGAGGTAAGCCACAGAGCCAGTGCCATGAGTTTACGTGCTGAAAAACGATCGGCCAGAGAACCTCCAGCAAGATAAGCAGCCATGGCTACAACACCATAAACCGAAAACCAGGTCCCCAATTCGGTATTGGTGATGTTAAAATACTCCAGCAAAGTGGGTCGAAAGATGCGTGCAAGTACAAAAGGCAAAAAGAAAATGACCTCCCCGGCAATAACCAGGGTGAACAATATAATCGCTCGTCTAGGGTACCCATTCCTTACGGCCATTCTCAAAGATATGATTTTTGTATTTGGACAACCCAAGAGATATTATTCCTATATTGAGGGAAAGAATTTGCGGATGAATACCATTAATGAACGAACTACTAATGAAGTAGTTGACCTCCTGGAAGACAAGGGTGTAAAATTCATAGATGTACGACCTCCAGATGCTTACAATGGATGGAAACTGGAAAACGAATCCAGGGGAGGTCATATTAAAGGAGCAAAATCACTTCCTGCAAAATGGGCTGAGTACATGGATTGGATTGAGGTGGTTCGTCACAAGCAGATTGAACCAGGGCATCGCCTTGTTGTCTATGGATATGATAAACGAGACAGTCGCAGGGTAGCTGAACTCTTTGTAAAAGCTGGATATCCTGATGTTTCCATTTACTTGCATTTTATTGAAGAGTGGTCAGGGAATGAACAATTGCCCATGGAAAAACTGGCCAAATACCGGCAGCTTGTTCACCCGGAGTGGGTAAAAAAAATCATTGATGGAAATAGACCGGAAGACCTTGAGGGCCGACCCTTAGTCATTTGCCATGCTCATTATCGCAACCGGGATGCATACCTGACAGGGCATATTCCCGGGGCCATTGATTTGGATACCCTGGCCCTGGAAGCACCTGAAACATGGGACCGGCGCACGCCGGATGAAATTAAAACGTCCCTGGAGCTACATGGGATCACTTCAGACACCACTGTGGTTCTTTATGGAAAGTACATGGACCCTGATAACGATGATGAGTTCCCTGGCAGCGCTGCCGGGCATATAGGAGCCATACGTTGTGCATTTATTATGATCTATGCGGGAGTGAAGGATGTGAGGATCCTCAACGGGGGATTTCAATCCTGGAAAGATTTTGCTTATGAGATTCATACAGAGGATGTTCCCAAAGTGGCAGTGCGTGATTTTGGAAGCCACATACCCCTTCATCCCGAGCTTGCGGTGGACGTACCTGAAGCAAAAACAATGATTCAATCCAAAGATGCAGACCTGGTCTGCGTGCGCAGCTACCCGGAATACATTGGAGAGGTTAGCGGGTACAATTACATAGAACCTAAGGGCAGAATCCCAGGGGCTGTTTTTGCCAACTGTGGAAGCGATGCCTACCACATGGAAAATTACAGGAATGTGGACCACACCATGCGTGAATTCCACGAAACTGCCGAAATCTGGAAAGAATCAGGAATTGGTCCAGAAAAACACCTGGCTTTCTACTGCGGAACCGGTTGGAGGGGAAGTGAAGCCTGGCTTAACGCCTGGCTGATGGGATGGCCAAGAGTTTCTCTCTTTGACGGGGGGTGGTTTGGGTGGAGCAGTGACCCTGATAATCCCTTCGAAACCGGAATCCCTGAGTAAGCAAACACCATGAATGAATTTGACCTTCTAATCGACTTGCGCAGAAAATATGAGTAGACTCAACCGAAAAAGTTCGTTGGCTTTTATATTAGCCTTTGCTGTCACACTGACCACCGCTGGACAGCTTTCTTCCAAAGAGATAGACCATCTTGTGGAAGATGCCATGGAAAAATTCACTGTGGCTGGGGTGGCCGTAGGAGTCGTTAAGGATGGCAAAATTATTCATGCCCGCGGCTATGGTGTGAAGTCGGTGGAAACCCATGCACCTGTGGATGAGCATACCGCTTTTGCCATTGCCTCCAACAGCAAGGCATTTACCACCACAGCCCTTGCCATGCTGGTGGAGGAGGGTAAGTTATCATGGACCGACCGGGTGATTGATCACATTCCCGAGTTTAAAATGTACAACGATTATGTTACTCAGAATTTTAACATACAGGACCTGGTGACCCACCGCAGCGGGCTTGGACTGGGTGCAGGGGACCTTCAGAAATGGCCTTCAGGTTCCGATTTTACCATCGATGATATGCTTGCCAATTTCCGTCATTTTGAGCCTGTCTCTGCCTTCCGCACCAAATACGATTACGATAATATTCTTTATTTGGTAGCGGGCGAGCTCATTAAACGCGTAAGTGGAATGCGTTGGGAGGATTTTGTGCTGGAGAAAATCATGAAACCATTGAACATGGATAATTCATTCACCCTTCCTGCCAGCAGGAGCGGTTCGGACAATCTGGCCACTCCGCATTTAGCTGACCAGGGTAAGCTGAGAACCATCCCCTTCTATGAACTTGATCCGGAAAAGATAAACGGAGCTGCCGGTGGTGTGCTATCCAACGCCTATGACCTGTGTCATTGGATGATGGTGCATCTTAATGCAGGGAGGTATGGAGAATCTCTTGAAAATCAGCTTTTCAGCTCCACAAGTCAAAGGGAAATGTGGAAGATACATACCCCCATTGATGTGAGACCAGATCCCAGATACAATCCCCATTTTTCAGGCTATGGACTGGGCTGGAGGATAAGCGATATGAATGGGAAACTCTCTGTGTCTCATACTGGCGACCTTTCAGGCATGTTGTCCAAAACCATCTTGATGCCCGACCTGGACCTGGGTGTGGTGGTCCTGACCAACTCCTACTATGGAGGTGCCGGGGTTTTCCAGGCTGTTTCACAAACCATTGTTGACAGCTACCTGGGCCTGGATGATTTTGGCTGGACAGATAAATACCTGGAGAGGTTCAAGGCCCGATCAGGTTCATCGGAGGAAGTAGTTGAGAAGGTTTGGGAAACTGTGGCAGAATCGAATGATGACCACGTAAATCCAGACCATTACCTTGGAATTTATGAAGATAAATGGTTTGGCCGGATAAAAATATACCTGCAAGGGGATCAGCTCTGGTTTACTTCATTGCGTTCACCCAAGCTTACAGGCCCCATGTTCTTCTACAAAGCCAATTCCTTTGCCATTAAATGGGAACACAGAGAGATGGACGCCGACGCATTTGCAATTTTCGGTCTGGATGAAGAAGGGATGGCACAAAGTCTGACCATGAAAGGAATCTCTCCGGATATAGATTTCAGTTATGATTTCCAGGACCTATACTTTGAAAGGACAGAAGTCGAATAGATATTTAACTTCCCCTTTGCTTAACCCCGTTGTGAAATCTCACGCAGCCTATCCTCTGAAATAATCTCGATGCGTTTGCCGTCAAGGACAATGATTTCATCACGCTCGAACTCTTTCAGAATGCGAATGGCACTGTCCTTGGACATGCTGGTATAATCGGCCATATCCTGTCGGGATATTTCATCTCCAACCACAGGACCATTATAGACTTGTGTGCTCAGATAGATAAGTGCATCGGCTATCCTTCCATGCATCTGCTTCTGGCTCAGACCCACCATTCGCTCCAGTGCCGACAGGTAATTCCCTGAGCAATGAACCAACACCTTCTCTGAGAATGCGCCGTTCATTGTCAGAACCCTTGTAAAATTCTTCACATCTATAAAGCAAACAAGGGTCTCCTGAACAGCTATAACACTGTATCGATGTTTATCTCCCACATGCGCGGCCGGACCTCCCACCAACCTCCATGGTTTAATGTAATCGAGGATCAGGTTGCGTTCATTATGTCCCTCGATGCAGGTCTTGGCAAAACCCTCCACCACTGAGATCAAATAATCTGCCCGGGTCCCCTGCTTAAGGATCACCTCCCCTTCGTGAAAACGAACTGAATACCGATCCTTATTTAGCAATGCCAACTCCTCATCGTTAAGCACCTGAAACATAGCTGCTTTTCGATTACAATCATCACACCCATTGCAGAGTTTTCCCACGTTCATATCCCCAGTTTTTTCATAGCTTATGGTGGCAATATACGGAAAAAAAATATCGGACTGATATAGCTCAGCTAATATCCTGATCTATCTCGATAAAAAACTTATTATATGTCGTTTTGAATTCTTTCTTCGTGAATTCGATAACAGCTATCTTTGAGGCACCTCAATAAAGCGAGATTCACGCGCAAATTCTAAATATTTTTAACATGAGAAGATATATTTTTATTTTGACAGGCGCGCTGCTTTTAATCCTGTCTGCTTGTACCAAATATCAAATTCCAAAACCAGAGTGTCCTGAAGATCTTCCAACCGATGTGAGCTTTTCAGGTGATATACAGCCCATTTTTAACGCAAATTGTGTGGCGTGTCATTCTGGCGGACAAGCACCCGACCTGAGTGAAGGGTGGGCCTATGATGAATTGACCGAAGGCGGGTATGTGGATACCGATTTCCCTTGTGAAAGTAAACTCTACCAGGTTTTCTCAGGGTCTCACGGAGGTCGCGCCACCGATGATGAAGTTTTAACCATATTAGGCTGGATCACTGAAGGTGCCCAGGATAATTAGATTAGGCACCCAGGATAATTGAAAATCAAGAAAAAACCATAATCATGAAAAGGAATATCTACTTAATTTCATTTGTTTGCCTTGCTACCCTGCTTGTTACTAAACCTGCTTTCTCACAGGAGGAAGAAGAGGATAAACCCGTAAGAGCACTTTTCGAAACCCTTACTCTGATCGATAATCAGACCACTGTCAATCCTGATAAAGGGCAATTTGTACTGGAGATCCAGCACCGTTTTGCAGAGATCAAGGACATCTCTGATATTTATGGAATCTTTGGATCGGCCAATACCCGTTTGGGCATTACTTATGGCATTACCAATAAACTGATGGTCGGATTTGGAACTACCCGAACCTACAAGCTGCAGGACCTGGAGTGGAAATATGCCATTCTAACCCAGACCAAATCGGGAAGAATTCCGGTATCCCTTTCTTATCATGGAAATGCAGTACTGGATGCAAGAGCAGACAAGTACTTTGGTCCCCCGGAGGATTACCAATTTGCATACAGGATGTCCTACCTGAACCAGTTAATAGTGGCCAGAAGATTCGGGAATAAGGTAAGCCTGCAACTGGCTCCCACCTTTGTATACTATAATGCTGTTCCCGAAGGATACAACAATGCAAATGCTTCTCTCTATTTTGGTGGTCGCTTCCAGGTGCTTGGATTCTCTTCCATTATCGTTGAATATGACCAGCCTCTCCCTGTGCCAAATCAGGAACCATATCCCAACCTGGCCCTGGGTGTTGAAATCGGAACTAGCACCCACTCTTTCAGGGTGTTTGTCTGTAACTACGACAACATTGTCAGGAACCCCAGCCTCGCCTTTAACAGCAACAACCCATGGGATGGTAATTTTAGATTTGGATTCAACATTTCAATCAGGTTCTAAAAATGAAACAAACCTCAACAACAATTTTACTTACCCTCCTATTCTCCTTTGCATTTGCACTCCATGCACAGCAGGAAGATAGTGTCAAGCTGAAACCTTCATACTTTGAAGTCAATGACTATGTGGAAGACAATGAGGGTTGTCTGACGTGCCATGGTGAACAGAAATTCAAATTGGAAGACAGCTTTGGAAGAGTCGTAACCCAGCCCATGTATCCTGAACGCTTTGTGGACAGGGATAAGTTCTACTCCTCGGTGCATAAGTCTTTTAGCTGTACCGATTGCCACTCTTACGATCTGTTTGAGTTTCCCCACCCCATAGATGCCAGATTGGAGGAGAAACTGCTATGCATGGATTGCCATGGCTATGATGAAAGCTTTGCCCAGTATCATTTTGAAGATATCGAAGCTGAGTTTACGGAAAGCACCCACAACATGGAGGAGTTTACCTGCTGGAAGTGCCATGATCCTCACAGTTACAAAGCTTTTATGAGGAACGCCACTGATATCGAAGAAGCCATACTTTATGACAACCAAATGTGTCTGAGTTGCCATGCCGATTACAGTCAATTTATGTTGCTGTCCGACAGAGAGGAGATCAACGTGGTAGAGAGCCATGACTGGCTGCCTAATCAGATTGCCCACTTCAGAAGCGTCCGATGTATTGAGTGTCATACCGCTATCAGTGATTCCATCCTGATTGCCCACAAAATCTTGCCAAGAGCGGAGGCTGTGAAAAATTGCAATGAGTGCCATTCAACTGATTCGCGCTTAATGCACACCCTTTACAAGTTCCAAATTAAAGAGGGGCGAAAGGTTGGCTTTGCCAATGGCATTATTCTGAACAATGCCTATGTGATCGGAGCCAATCAGAATGTCTTTCTGAACAGATTGAGCTTCCTGATTCTCGGAATGATCCTGATGGTCATCGTTTTCCACAGCTACATGCGTATTAGAAAATTGAAAAATAAGTGATATGGCAACACACAGAATATACCTCTATCCAGTCTGGATCCGCATCTGGCATGTAATCAATGCACTGATGTTTATATTATTGATCATCACAGGAATCAGCCTTCACTATTCAAATGCTGATTTTAACTTAGTTGGCTTTAAAGCTTCGGTGGGAATTCACAATGTCTGTGCCCTCATTGTCACTTTTAACTACGGAATTTTTATCATTGGAAACATCATTACCAAGAACGGCAACTATTACAGGAAGTGGAGGAAGAACCTCTTTCCAAATCTCTGGAAACAATTTATTTTCTATGCTGTAGGCATATTCAAAAGAGAACCTCATCCTTTCCCTATCAATGAGAAACAGAAATTCAATCCACTTCAAAAGGTCTCCTATGTTTTTGCTATGTATTTTGGGATGCCCTTACTGATCATTTCAGGAGTCGCATTGATGATACCTGATTTGATCGCCTTTAAAATATTCAATATAGATGGGCTCATTTTTTATGATTTGCTGCACATGGTGGTGGGATTTGTGCTATCCATATTTCTATTAATCCATTTATATACCTGCACTTTAGGAGATAAACCGGGTACCCTGTTTAAAAGTATGGTCAATGGATATCACGAGGAACATGAGTAGGATCTAGTTTTTTCTGTTCAATATTCAGATCAGATCTAAATAACACATTCACATCTACATACAGGGGTTACACTCGCGATAATTTCTTATTTTAACCATGTCTTCAGATCATTCAATTTCTGAAGACATGGTTTTTTGAACTCACGCTGAATCTCTTATGCTATGACCCGGACTCTCTATCCTATTGCTGCTTTATCAAGAGTCGTATGGATCCTTGTATTACTTCTCCTTGGCCCTGTTACCGGACACCTCCACGCACAATCCGATGAGGATTGCCTGATGTGTCATGAAGACCCGGGACTGACCGCAGAACGCAATGGGAGAACCATCTCCATGTACATGGATACAGCTCTTTTTTCAAATTCCGTGCACAGCAACAACACCTGCATCTCCTGTCACTCTGATGCAGACGACAATGATTTTGCCCACATGGATGGAGGCGGACTTGAGCCGGTTGCGTGCGGAAGCTGTCACAACAATCAGATGGTAAATAACATCAGGGGGATTCATGGGCAGGCTCTTTTAAAAAATGACCCCAATGCCCCCAGCTGCAAAGAGTGCCATGGTCATCATGACATCCACCATTATACCGATCCTACTTCCCGTACCTATAAAATGAATATCCCCTTTCTGTGCGGTAAATGTCACAGAGAAGGAGAAGTAGTAGCACGGATATACGATGTATCTGAACATAACATTGTAGAAAACTACACCCAGGGTATCCACGGTAGGGGCTTGTTTGAAGCCGGACTCATTGTAACTGCCACCTGCAACGACTGCCACAACAACCACCTGGTATTGCCACATACCAGTCCCAATTCCTCTATTTCTCCCGGCAGGATTGCAGGAACCTGTATGAAATGTCATACCAAAATCGAAGAGACACACAAGAAAGTAATTAAGGGAGAGCTCTGGGAAAAGGATCCCTCTATCATTCCTGCTTGTTCTTCTTGTCACCCCCCCCATAAAAATGAAATCCCGCAAATTCAGGCCAGGATCGCAGATAATTCCTGTATGAAGTGTCATAACGATAAGGAGATTCATAAGACAGTGGACAATGAGCAGGTATCTTTATATGTGAATCCGGCAGAGATACCAAATTCGGTTCATAAGAATATCCAGTGTACAAAATGCCATACAGCCGTCACTGATCACCTGAAAAGACCCTGTTCCACCAATGAACCTGTGGATTGTTCCTCCTGTCATGCTGAGGTTTCAGATCTCTATTTTGAGAGTGGGCACGGTCAGGCCTATTATGACAAAAAGGAGGATGCCCCTTATTGTACCGACTGCCATGGCACCCACGGCACCAAATCCCGGTATGACGATACTTCCCCGACTTACAGGACAGCCATACCCACCCTTTGTGGAGAGTGTCACCGGGAAGATGGACAGGCAACGCATTCAACCGAATTGCTTGAGACTAATGCCATGGCGGACTACTCCTCCAGCGTTCATGGCAGGGGGCTCACCAGTAAAGGCTTAACCGTAAGTGCGGTTTGTACCGATTGTCATACCTCACACTTCAATGCGAAGGCAAGCGACGAAAGATCTTCTGTGCACCCCACCAATATCCAGGCCACATGTGGGACCTGTCACAAAGGCATCTATGATACCTACATGACCAGCGATCATGCTTACAGAACGGACCTGCCCGGAAAGGAATTTCCTACCTGCGTGAAATGTCACAGTGCTCATGTGATTTCGGCGGTTAATCAGGATAAATTTATGATTGAGGTCACCACGCAATGCGGAGCCTGCCATGAGGAGACTGCTGAAACCTATATGGAAACCTACCATGGGAAAGCTTACCAGCTGGGCTACTATGAATCAGCCAGATGTTCTGATTGCCATGGTTCCCACGGCATATTAAAGTCAGACAACCCGGAATCCATGACCTCTCAGGAAAACCTGGTGGCCACCTGTGCGGCCTGTCATGTGGGCGCTAACAAACGCTTCTCGGAATACCTGAGCCATGCCACCCACCATGACGATCCCCGGATGAATTTTGCCTACATCTTTATGACCACATTGCTTCTGGGTGTATTCAGCTTTTTTGGAATTCACCTGCTGCTGTGGCTGCCCCGATCACTTCAGGAGCGACTGAAAAAGAGGAAAGCTCCTCCCAAAGAGGTTGGAAAAAAGCAAATCAAAAGATTCTCAAAGAACCAGAGAATCACCCACATTTTTGTGATCATCAGTTTTATTTTACTGGCCTTAACCGGAATGATGCTAAAGTTCGCCCATATGGATTGGGCCAAGTTCTTAGCAAGTATACTGGGTGGGGTACAGACTGCCGGTGTATTACATCGATTTGGCGCAATTATCACCTTTGGATATTTTGCCTTCCATGTTCTCAACCTGGTTAAACAGAAAAGAAGGAAAAGGCTCTCTATGACCAAGTTCATTTTTGGTAAAAATTCCCTCTGGTTCAATAAGCAGGATATCCTGGACTTTGTAGCCACCATCAAATGGTTCATAGGCAGAGGTCCAAGACCCAACTATGGAAGATGGACTTACTGGGAAAAATTTGACTACCTGGCCGTATTCTGGGGGGTTGCCATCATCGGTTTCAGTGGACTGGTGCTATGGTTCCCAATTTTCTTCACCAAATTCTTACCCGGATGGGTCATCAACGTATCACAAATTGTCCATAGTGACGAAGCGCTGCTGGCTGTGGGCTTTATATTCACGGTACACTTCTTTAATACCCATTTCAGGCCAGAAGCATTCCCCATGGATACCGTAATCTTTACTGGTTATATGCCACTGGAGCATTTTAAGCACGAAAGACCCAGGGAGTATCAGGAATTAAAAGAATCTGGCAAGCTGGATGAGCTGGTTACCGAAAAGGAGTATTCCAAAGAGTCCTTGCGACTCATCCGTTTCTTTGGCTTCCTGGCCCTAACCATTGGCGTGATCCTGGTGGGACTGATTATCTATGCCTTCCTGGCAGGTTAAGAATTCAGAACCGGGCGTACTAAAAAGGGAGAGACTGTCACATGCGGACAGCCTCTCCCTTTTCTATTTCTTTTGATGAGGTCCTATTTCCTGTCTTCGTCATTGGGACACCTTGTCGAATCCCGCTCGCGCATTCCCCTCAGCTTTGCTGCGCGGGTTAGCGAGCACAAATAAAGTAATAATTGGATCGAAGATTACTCGAAACTCTGCTTCGAGGTACTTCAATTGTATTCAATTTACAGTAATGCTCAAGCTTGAACAAACCTGGTGGGATTCATCAGGATTGCAAGATATCCTTCAAGGAATTTTTCTCAATATTGATCTTCAGGCCAAATCTGGAATTTATTATTCCCTGATCAGGTCCGCTGGGATTTAGCAGTGAAATGCTTGCTCCGCTGTCATTAAGCATTCTTTCATGTTCTGATGTCCATTCCAATTCAAGAATGTCGGAGAGAAACAAATAACGCTTCTTTGCAGCATGGCTCCCGTTCCTGGCTAAATAGTAAAACAACTTTTGGAGATCTGTTCTTTCCCAGGCATGGTATATGGCTTTCCCAACCCCAGCGATCCCTCCGCATAATTGTGGTTTTGATACTGCATCTACAATAGTCTTTTCCAGATCACTGACCATGGCTTGCTCCTGGGTCGTTATCCAGGTCTCCCGATAGCCGAAAAACCTGCTGTAGCTATGGTATATAAAATGAAACTCCATCCCTTTGATATTTTTTTTGGACGGCTGCCTCTGCCGATCAGTTACGACCATTGTTCTGGTTCCCGGTTGATCTGTCAAGCCATGGATATACATGGCTGAGGAATAAGCTATATAATACCCCTTCCCTTTCATGATGCATTTGGCAACTAGGCGACTGTCTGGAGCATAGGTCTTCGGGTTTGCACTCAGCGGAATAATGAAGTACAAATCCCGGTATAATTTCATTAACATTCCCAAGCTTACCATTGAGGCAAGTACTTTGGAAAGATGGCTGGGATCTTTATCAGGAAATTCCGCAATAACATCCTTATAGCGAAAACAATTCTTGTTTTTGGCAGATAAGGTCTTAATGATTGCCCATCTCATCTTGAATTAGATATTTATTAGTGTTTTGCCTACATAAATGGCCAATAGCAAGTTAATAATTATCTTTCAGAAATCAATTATTAACCTAAAATAGTATCAGAACACCAACAAAAACTTAATAATTACCCCAAACCCATTTTTCGCGCAAGCCAATGTTCCCTGATGGGTACATTTCTTGTCAAATACATGTTATTTTGGGGAGGGTGGTGGCCAATACCCGAAAGAAGGGATGAAATTGCAGATATCAACCAATGATCTGCATAATTTACCGGTCCCCCTCTGTATAATTTACCGTAGCCCCCTTGTTCTTTTTATCCAATTCAAACCGCGTACATGATCACGCGGCTCCCACGAATGACAAAATAAGAGATCTATTCCATTGAATATAAACGCCTTAACAAAGCATTGAGCAAGGAGTGACCAATACGTGAGTCCCTGCGAGTAGTCCGTTTCTTTGGCTTCCTGGCCCTAACCATTGGCGTGATCCTGGTGGGACTGATTATCTATGCCTTCCTGGCAGGTTAAGAATTCAGAACCGGGCATACTAAAAAGGGAGAGACTGTCACATGTGGACCGCCTCTCCCTTTTCTATTTCTTTTGATGAGGTCCTATTTGACCTGAGTCGTATTCTCCAAAAGGATTTCGTAGCTATATCCATAACCAAAATCCTGGTTAAGGGTGACCACACCTTCAACAGTTACCACCGAACCTACCATAAATGACTCTGTGGAAGTGGCCGTCAGGTCAAATTTTCCCTTAGATTCGGTTCCATCCTGAAGATGGACCCAGTTGCGATCCATAATGGCTGCATTGAACTTGGTAACCTCGCCCCTGATCTTGATGCTCTTTCCTTCATAGGAACCTGGATTGGAAAAGAGTTCTCCAATGGAAACCGTACCTTCCACAGCCTCCACCATCACATCAGATTTCTCCGTTTTCACCTGGCTCCCTGGAGTAACCTCCTGGACCTCCTGGCGGGAACCAGCCGATTCACTGTAAAGTGCTTCCAGAAAAAGTACCTTATCAAAGGTCCTATCCAGTTCTTTGCTCTCAAAATCTTCCATGAGCATGCCTCCCTGGTACTGATACGTTTCACCCGGTTGTGCTGCCATGGTGGGCACAGCAATCCAGTATTCAGGTCCCTTTGCCTTTACAAGCAGGTAGGTGTAATTGGCCACCTGTTCCACTTCTAAGACCTTCACTGTGGTCAATCCACTCCCACTATTGTTATTGGTGCACCCCATAACCAAGAGGAATAATCCTACATAAATCAAACTCTTCAATAATTTCATATTCTTTATTTTTATTTGTCCCAAAGAAAAATCCTTTGGTCATGATAACCAAAGGATTTTCATAATTTCTATATTAATCTTTCAGTATCTTCTACTCGGTAGTTGGATCGTCATGGTTAATTTTGGCTGACATCTCTGCAAAATTAAAAGGCTTGTAAGTTGGACTCTCCTCGTTGTGACAGGATTTACAAACCTCCTCTACGGGAAGAATCAATCCATTCTCCATAGAAAACTCACGGTCCTTCATCACAGAGGCACTCTTATACTTGCTTCCGGGTCCGTGACATGATTCGCACGAAACGCCCTCTTCAACCTTAAGACCGGCCGCTAATTTGGCATCGATATGCCCCATGGTGGAGTGACACTTAATGCAGGCGGCATCGGTTGTTGGATCTGCAATACCTTTTGCCGTAGCAATTTCTTTTGCCTGATCACTGCTTAAGGATTTCATGGCATTGGCATGAGGGCCTTCCATCCACTTGTTGTACTGTTCACCCTTGTCAGGCTTATTATGGCACATCTTGCATTTGGGCGCACCTATATACTTGAAATTCTGAGCCATCAATGCACTGGATGCAAATAAGACCATGAAGGAAAATGTCAAAGTTCTTCTGAGTAACATAGCTAAAGGTTTAAATTGTTTGTTTTGATCTTTTTTTTAAAAATATCGAATTCTTAATAAAGAAGATTCAAAATTCGAGCCAATTTGAGTTAAATCCCACTATCTATATCCATTATAAATGAATTTGATCAGAAGCATCAGGGGGTACAAGGCCTTTTTAATGGATGCTTCCGGCAAGATGGAGGGAACGGTTTTAAATACAATAAGGGTGCCGGCTGGCACCCTTATTGACTATGTTTCCAGGTATTTACTTAGTAGGTACCAGTGGGTAATTTTTACTCATACTAGGGAGCCAGGCACTTTTGGGCATCTCATCATGGATCATGCTGTTGGCACCATACTTAAGGGTTTTGGCATCATATCCAACCAGTGTCAGATAGGCCACCAGGTTGCCACTGCCCTGACCGGTGTAGCAGTAAACCACAATGGTCTTGTCGGTGGGCAATGTTTTCAAAAAAGCATCAGAAGCAAAATCCTGTTTTGCAGTGTATTGCATAGCTCCTTCAATGTGGCCCGGATCCAGGTATTCTGCATTGGGCCAGCGGTTGATGATGTAGTAATCATCCAGGTTGGCATATACCTGATCAGCCGTTACTGCAGCAGCACCAAAACCAGCAGATATCACCTTGTCCATTTGGGCATCAAAGATCTCCGGAGCAGCCTCGTAGCCGGTATTCAATACAGGATAATCCCCTTCCGCTCCCTTTTCAGTTACATCTGATACAAAGAAAGTGGCTTTTTCGTTGCTGATGTTACTGTTCCAGGCTGAAGCAGTGGCTTCATTCCAGGAACACATCCCGAACTTCAAGGAAGAAATGTTCTGATGTCCCTCCAGGCTAAGCAGACAAGTCAGCCATGCTGCGGTCTGACCGGAAGTACATGCAATGACAACTTTGTCATACGCAGACAGGTCTTCTGAATCCAGGTGAGCTGACACTTCTGCTTCTGTCAGGTTTACAGCACCTTCAATATGTCCTGCATCAAAATCAGCCTGCTTACGAATATCAATAACATAGGCCTTATCTGCAGCCATCATTCCATGCAGTTGTTCTGCAGTTGTATAAGACTCCATATCAGTATTTACATAAAACTTTCCATAAGGTGAGTCGGCGGATTCAAGCCATTCAATCAGCACCTCAGCTTCGTTAATCGCCGGATCTTCATCTTTATCGCAGGATACCGCGAAAAAGGCAAGAAAAAGGATGGCCAGCATCCATACATTACTCTTTGTCATAATTTTCATTTTGATTATTGATTTGGTTTAACATTATTCTATCGTTGAAATGGTTAATTCTTTTCCACAAACCATGAATTGGGAAGTTTCCCATCCACAGTGTAAGCCCTGGTGGCCTCAATTTCAAAAGTCTCCAGAGAATCCAGCCAGAGATAATTCTCAACATTGACAAGTACTCCTCCTTCATTGCGGATGTGGCAATTGGAAGAACAGCTTGTCCCACCTTCAGTACGTTCTGTCCACTTTAGTATATTGTGGGGTGTAGTATAATTGTAGGTTGGCAGCACATCAAAATCAGAATAGACAAGATCTTCACCATATCCAACCCAGTTATCGGGATGAGCCAGGGTTCGGCGTACCAGTGCAAATTCATGCTCTTTTAATTCAGGCAGGGTATTTAAAGCGATTTTATAATCCATGTAATGCTCAAACTCGGCATGACCCTCCTTGATGTGACATGCTCCACAATTATTGTAATCCTGCGAATGGCAGATCTGGCACTGAAAATCGTCGTAATGCATGCTGTGATATGAATTCTCTTTTTCTAATCCTTCATGACAATCCTCACAAGCAGGCAGTTCTGTATATGCATAGCGTTGTTCCACAGGTTTGCCATCTCCATGCAATTCCACTCCATCGTGACAATCCAGACAGGTATAGTCCAATGCATCGCGATGGTAATCAGGCTCAGCTTCTGCCCCCAGGAAGGCATGTCCGCCTCTGGAAGTGTGACAGGAAACACATACATTGTACCAATCTGGGGTCTTTATAAAGTTATGTCCTTTGGACAGTCCCCCCCCTGCGATGGCTGGCCTTACCACATGGCAATTCCCACAGGTACCGTGACAAGTAGCACATTTCTGATTGTAGCCATCTATCTGGTGCGCAGGGAGATCGTCAAATTCATTTGCTCCTGCTTTTCCGGCCCGCAACGCAACCTTCCTTTTCTGGCCGGTTCCATTATGCAGACTGGTCGTAAAATTATCAGAGTGATCCTTGTGGCAGGCAACACATTTCTCCTCATGGGCCAGTGAAGGTGATTTGATCCATTCACCTGAATGAGCTTCGTTTTTATCTCCTGTTTTACCGTTCCCATTATGACAACCCGTGCAACCAACACTATAATGACCAGAGGCTTTAAAAGATTCAAAACCCGTTCCTCCCAAATAAACCCTGTCATAGGGTTCATAATACGGAGCTTCACCACCACAACCACTTGGAGGTGGCTCAGTGTCAGGACTGTGAACTTCCTTAAGTCGTTCATAGTCGGTATGACATCCTTCGCAGGAGTTTTCGGTAACATTCCCTGAACCCTTGCCTGGAATCTGATAATTGGTACATGAAATCCCGGAGATCACCATGACCACAAACAAAATAATTAATCCCGCTCCTATCTTTGAATCTTTCATATTCGATTTATATTCAACGTTTTAACTAAACAATCTGGAAGTAATTCGCCAGTTGAAAAAACCAGTTACTGTGTGGGGTGTTCTTGTGCGTAAAGATTGGGGTTTTGGAGGAGCTGTGAAAGAAAAAACAGATGCGATATCTAAATGTTATAAATGATCTAAACAGCCAATTCAACTGATCTGGATCAATAAATATTATGATTCTTTCGTATATTTGCGTTCAGATTGAAAAACCGTGTATGGAAGAAGCCGCAAGATTTTCGGGGTGCACCCTAAGTTATCACCAGTGTCGTTGTTTTGATAAATTATCAGTTGAGCAGAAAGAATTCCTGGATGCCAATTCCGTTACCATTAAATACCGGAAAGGGGAGATGATATGTAAACAGGGTGGTTTCGTATCACATGTGATGTACATGGAAAAAGGACTCGCCAAGGTCTTTCTTGAAAATAGTTCAAATTCCCTTGTCCTTAGGATCATTCCTGACGGAAATTTCCTGGGACTATCCTCCATCTCTGAAGCCTATTCCAATTTTCCATATTCGGCCATGGCTTATGTGGATTCTGAGATCAGGCAGATTGATGTAAATGCCTTCAGGAAACTGATGGAACAAAACTTCGAATTTACCAAAGAGATCATAGACATCCTCAGCGCCAACAGCCTTCAAATCTATGGCAGATTCTTCTGTCTTACCTATAAGCAAGCATTTGGCCGGCTTGCAGATATCCTTATTTGTTTATCTGACCGAATATTCAAAACCACTGAATTTGACCTGCCTCTCTCCCGCAAAGAGCTGGCCGAATTGTCGGGGATGAGTCCCGAAACGGTAATCAGGATGCTCAAGGAATTCAACGAAGAAGGAATCATCAAGATGGACGGGAAAGTCATTGAAGTTATAGATTACGAACGCCTGAAGCAGATTAGCGATACGGGCTGATCAGACTAATAAGTCGTATAAATCGAGTAGGGAAAGGGCGGGTAACTCCGACCTTATTATTATCACAGGTAGAAGCCAGAACTCTTGTTTGCCTTCGCCTACCTTCAGCAGGAGCTTCGCCTCTCAAACATTGCCTTCAGCTAAAACGTTCCCTTCCCGGATGATTAAAGGGCTTTCTCCTCCAAGAATCAGTGCCATACAGGCAAGCCAAAAAAAAACCACCCGAACCAGGCTGGCTGATTCGGGTGGTTAGAAATATTATTTTAGACTAGTAAACCTGGATTTCTTTTTTATTGCAGTGCAGCAATTGAATTTTTGAGTAGAGCGTTTACATAGCTAGGATTGTGTACTCCCAAACTACGATCTTCTTCAAGTCCAACCCAATTGAAAAATGCTTGAGCTTCCGCCATTGGGTATGTACCAACAACAGGATGATACCCATCTACATCATCGCCTTCTACTACACCTTTTGCAATTAAAAGATCTCTTAATTCTACCAATAATTCTTCCACTTCAGTTTGAGCTCCATTGAGATCGAAGTCTTCTAAACCAGTGTGACAAGAGGTACAAGAAAGGACAGTTGGATTGAAGGTATGTCCACCTGCGAATTCATCAACATCATATTGCTCCATGTGACAACCTGTACAGCTTAATCCCATATGAGTCGCTGATCCTTGTGCAGGATAAGATATATCACCTGCAATTTCCGCGAATCCTACTCCATTAAGTACATTTCCTTGAGCACCGTGATGCGGGCCATAATGGGTACTTGTAATTTCAAAAGTTTCTCCTGGATTTGATACATTAGGTTCTGCTCTGCGGCTCTGATGGCAATTAACACATGTATTGCCATTACCAAAATCAGCAGTTACAGTTTCATCAAATATAAAACTTATTTCACCTGATAGTCTCAGAGCGTAATCATCTTCTTCAAATGTAGTATGTAGTCCGTGACACGTTCCACATTCCCAAGGACTAGGATTGGCAATATCCTGATCTGCTAATCCCGCAGCAAATGCTACAAAACCTTCATGTGAATGACACTTTGCACAACTACCTCTTCCACCTGCATAATCTACAGCAATAGCACCACTTGAATGCTGTGATCCTGCAAATTGCTGTTCAATTATTGTCATATTATCACCTGAGTGACATACCAGACAAGTTACATTACCGTCTACTCCATCTGTTCCATCTGTTCCGGCTGTTCCATCTACTCCATCTTTTCCGTCTGCTCCTGCTGGTCCGGCAGGACCTTCGCAACTACTGAGAAACATTGTGCCTGCAATTAAGAGTGCAAATCCTCCCAGCAGGGTAATCATAGTTATTTTCTTTTTCATAGCTTAAAGATTTTGGTTCAAAGATATCTTTGTCCAAACTATTGTTCAAAGATTCACAGCAGAAATATACAGCCCTATTTTAACACTCAGATCGGATTTGAATCGATATATATCGATGGGGTTGAAACAGTCATCATGACAACACAAGGGATGCATATCTTAAATAACTAAGGGAGAACAATTTGTTGATTAAATCTGTTATTTCATGGAATCTGTCTAAATTGCGAGGACCTTGCGGCAGTTAGCAATCCTGTGCTTTTCAACATGTCAAACTATGAGAAACCTGATCCTGATTTTTATTTCAGCCATTTGGCTGCCTTTCGGTTGCCAGGAAGAGAGTACAGTTGTAAGAATAGCGACTACAACGGATGTTCATGGAATGATCTATCCATATGACCTGGTTCAAAGAGAGGCTGCCGATCACTCCCTTTCCCATATATATAGTTATGTATCGGAACAGAGACAACTCCGGGACACCCTCTTTTTCCTGCTGGACAATGGAGATTTCTTACAGGGTCAGCCCACTGTGTATTACTATAATTTTGTGGATACCTCCTCACAACACCTCTCATCAAAGGCGATGAATTTTTTGGGTTACAGCGCGGGAACAGTTGGAAATCACGACATTGAAGCTGGCCCAAAGGTTTATAACAAGATCAGAAAAGAGTTCAATTTCCCCTGGCTTGCAGCAAACGCCATAGACATCCATACAGGGGAATCCTACTTTGAGCCCTACACCATACTAAAAGCAGGTAAAAAGAGGATTGCAGTGCTTGGACTCATCACCCCGGGAATCCCTCACTGGCTCCCTCCCAATTTATGGCCGGGAATGGAATTCAGAGATATGGTAAAAACTGCCCAAAGGTGGGTGCCAGAAATCATGGAGAAAGAGGGTCCCGACCTGCTCATTGGATTGTTCCATTCCGGCACGGATGCATCCTATGGAGGTAGCACAGAATCTTTTATGAATGAAAACGCAGTACTCCTGGTCGCAGAACAAGTTCCCGGATTTGATGTGATCTTTGCAGGCCACGATCATCGGGTATCTGCTCAGTGGGTAATCAATAGTCTGGGAGACAGCGTGCTGGTTGTTGATCCGGGGAGTCATGCCCGATATGCAGGAGAAGTCACGGTTGCCTTTGGACCAGGGGATAAAAAATACATAAAAACCAGGAATGTTCCCATGAACACCTATGAGCCATCCCCGGTATTCCAGCAACAGTTTTCGGAGGAGCTGGTTCATGTCAGCAACTACCTCAATGATACCATCACCTGGCTAACCCAGGAGATCAACGGACTTGATGCCATTTTTGGACCGTCTTCAATGATGACACTTATACACCAGGTACAAATGGAATTATCGGGGGCTCAAGTCTCTTTTACAGCACCGCTTTCGCTCAACGCAAAATTGAATGAAGGTCCCGTGTTGGTTTCAGATATGTTTAAACTCTACCGGTTCGAGAATATGCTCTACTCCATGGAGCTCACCGGGGCCGAAATCGATGGATTTCTGGAATATGCTGCAGGATTGTGGTTTGGCACCATGACTAGGTCATCGGACCACCTGCTAAATTTCAGCAAGGACAATCCAGGCAGACTTGTCAATCCTTATTACAACTTCTCCTCAGCAGCGGGAATTAATTATGCCATCGATGTTACAAAACCTGCTGGTGAACGGGTCACTATTTACAGCTTTTCGGATGGAAAACCATTCAGAGAGACCGAATTCTACCGGGTGGCCCTGAATTCCTACCGTGGGAACGGTGGAGGGGGGCATCTGACCAGAGGGGCAGGAATCCCGGCAGAGGAGCTGCCACAAAGGATCACCTGGTCCACAGAAATCGACCTGCGCTACCACATCATGGGCTCACTTGCTGAAAAGGATTCCCTGAGTCCTGAGGTCATCCAAAACTGGTCCATACTGCCTGAGGATTGGGTGAAAAAAGCCATCAAAGTCGACCGGAAATACTTTAATTAGGATTTATTTATAGTTTTGCACCATGTTTTATGAGACCTTAAGAACTTTTTTTACCTTGATGGGTCTAAACATATGCAATAAGATTTAACGCATGGATGTTAAAGGAAAAAACTTTACCCGTTTCCTTGAAAGGCAAAAGGTATACGAAAATCAACACGATGCCAAAGCTGAAGAAAAACAGCACGCCAAAGGGAAACTTACTGCCTGGGAGAGAATAGAAATCCTGTTTGATGAGGACACCTTCGAAGAGGTGGATGCATACGTTACCCCTGATAAAACCGACACTGGTTTTGGAACGGTTCAGCAGGCTTATGGAGACGGTGTCATCATAGGTCATGGCCTCATTAAAGGAAGATTGGCCTTTGCCTACGCCCAGGACTTTACCGTTATGGGCGGCTCGCTGGGCACGGTGCATGCAGCCAAAATAATGAAGATCCAGGATATGGCCCAAAAAATGGGGGCTCCCATGATCGGGCTCATTGATTCTGGTGGTGCCAGGATTCAGGAAGGGGTGGCCAGTTTGGCCGGATATGCAGGAATTTTTTATCGCAATGTCCAATCTTCGGGTGTCATTCCACAAATCTCAGTGATCATGGGGCCGGCTGCCGGAGGTGCAGTGTACTCCCCTTCCATCACAGACTTTGTTTTTATGACCAACCAGACAAGCTATATGTTTGTCACAGGGCCCAATGTGGTAAAGGAAGTACTGAATGAAGATGTATCTCTCAATGACCTGGGAGGTGCAGGGGTACACTCCAAAAAAAGCGGGGTCGCGCACCTGGTATTTGAAGATGAGGAAAATACCCTGATTGGTGTGCGGCAACTGCTCTCCTATATTCCTTCCAACAACATGGAAAACGCTCCCGATATGGAGCTTTCAGAGGATGAGACACGGGATGTGGAAGAGAAGCTGAGAGACATCGTCCCCGATGATCCTAATAAGCCTTATGATGTGAAGGATGTGATCACTCACATTGTGGACAAGCGGTCATTCTACGAAATAGCTGAAAACTACGCCCAAAATGTGGTGATTGGGTTTGCCCGATTGGATGGAAAGTCTATCGGGATTGTTGCCAATCAGCCCAAAGTACTGGCAGGCACACTTGATATCAACTCTTCCACCAAAGGGGCTCGCTTCATCAGGTTTTGTGATGCTTTCAACATCCCCCTGTTGATCCTTGAAGACGTTCCCGGATTTCTCCCGGGTGTGGACCAGGAACACAGTGGAATTATCAGGCACGGGGCAAAAATGCTCTATGCCTTTGCCGACTCAACAGTTCCCCGCATCACTGTCATTCTGCGAAAATCTTACGGGGGAGCCTACTGTGTGATGAACAGTAAAAACCTGGGAGGAGATTTCAATTTTGCATGGCCCACAGCCGAAATTGCAGTGATGGGTCCCGAAGGAGCGGTGGCCATTCTCTATAGAAGAGAGCTGGAAAAATCCGACGATCCTGCTGCCTTGAGAAAAAAGCTGGCGGCAAAATACCGCAAAGAAATTGCCAATCCCTATGTAGCAGATGAGCGGGGCTTTATCGATGAAGTAATTGATCCGGCCGAAACAAGAATGAAATTGATCCGTGCATTTGAAGCTCTTGAAACAAAATTCGTGAACAATCCTGCCAGGAAGCATGGCAACATTCCGCTTTAGCCACTATCCATGAAAATCAAAAGTTTACTTATAGCCAACAGAGGTGAGATTGCCATCCGCATTATCCGGACTGCCCGCAAAATGGGCATCACTTCGTATGTGATTAAAACCGCCAAGGAACCCAATGCCTGGTATTTGGAAGAGGCCGATGAGATCATCGACTTTTCCGAATCTGTTGATGACAATATACCCGAATTCCTCGATATTGAGCGCATCATATCCAGCGCCAAGAAGAATAAGGTAGACGCCATCCATCCCGGATATGGTTTTTTAGCTGAGAATCCAGATTTTGCCAGGCGCTGCGAAGAGGAAAAGATTGTCTTTATAGGGCCTTCCCATGATGCCATTTACAGAATGGGACATAAAACCATAGCCAAAGAGTTGGCCAGGAAACACAATGTCCCCTTGCTGGGAGGAAGCGATGGTGCCGTAGTCGATGCAGAAGAGGCCCGGACCGTTGCAAATAAAATTGGATACCCGGTCATCTTAAAAGCTGCTGCCGGAGGTGGCGGACGTGGCATGCGTGTGGTTGAAAAAGAGAAGGATGTGGAACGTATGTTCACCCTTTGTACCAATGAAGCTGCAAAAGCCTTCAATAATCCGGATGTATTTATTGAACGGTTTGTCCGTGAGCCCCGCCATATAGAGTTCCAGATTCTGGCCGACAAGCATGGCAATGTGATTCACCTGGGAGAAAGAGAGTGTTCAGTGCAGAGGAAACATCAGAAACTTTTGGAAGAATCTCCTTCTCCTGCCCTGGATGATGCCCTGAGAAAAGAGATGGGAAAGGCAGCCGTCAATATTGCAAAATCGGTGAACTATTACTCTGCCGGCACCGTTGAATTCCTTCTGGATGTTGACAACAGTTTCTCATTCATGGAGATGAATACAAGAATCCAGGTAGAACATCCGGTCACAGAGATGGTCACAGGCATCGATCTTATTGAGCAGATGATCCTCATTGCGGAAGGTAAGAAGCTTCCCCTTGCCCAGAAAGATGTTAAAATCAATGGGTGGGCCATCGAATGGAGGATCAATGCGGAAGATGTTCAATCGGGATTTTCTCCAAGCCTGGGAACCATTGAGAAGATCTCCTGGCCCGAAAACGAACACATCAGGGTTGACACCGGCGTGAGGGATGGCTCTATAATCACTCCCTATTACGATTCCATGATCGCCAAATTAATTGTTCATGCCGAAGATAGGGAGAAAGCGCTACACCAGTCTAGTTTGGCCATCCGGAAATTCTGGATAAAAGGACCCAAAACCACCCTTGCCTTCTGCAGGGCAGTCCTTCAAAATCGCAATTTCAGAAAAGGGAATTTCAATACATCATTCCTGAGCAAAGAGCTTAAGCTGCACTATCATCATGAACCCGATGAGGAGCTTCTGGCTGCTTTTTTTGCCACCTATGATTTTGCCAGGGGGATACAGGAGACGGAAGATAAACCTCTCTATGTGGAGAAAGGCAAAGAGATTGCACCATGGGTACTTAACAAAAGATTACGATAAATCAGGTATTTGATATGGCACGTGAAGGAAAGACGAAAAAATCATCCAAACTCATTGCATTAAGCGCTTCCAATAAAGCTTACGAGTTTAAAAGGCCACTGGAGAAACAGATCAAGTACCAGGGGAAAACGGTAGATATTAAACTACATGAAGATCCCAATGGTTTCTCTTACATTGTGTGGAAAAATAAGAAGTACCTGCTAGATGTGATTGAAAAGAATCAAAACCGTTATACGGTGATGATCAATGGAGTATGGCACTCTTTTACCGTCGAGACCCCCATCTCCCTGAAGCGCAGAAGATACCTGGAAGAAAAAGGAGAGGTTTCGTCCTCGGTCTCCATAGAAGCCCCCATGCCCGGGAAGATCATCGATATCCTTGTGGAAGAAGGATCTGAGGTTAAGGAGGGAGAACCCATCATTATTTTGGAGGCCATGAAGATGCAGAATGAAATTGCCAGTCACGTAAGCGGAGTGGTCAAATCTGTATCGGTAAAAAAGAATGATTCGGTCATGAAGGACGACGTAATGATCGAAATTCAAAAAGGTTAAGCTAAGAATCGCATCTCTTTTAGTACCGTATAGGTGGGGCCATTGTCTCCCAATTCACTTCTGTAAAAAACCATCCTGTCTACCTCGGCCCTCCCGGTGAATGTCTCACTCATCTTTTCTATGATATCATAATAACGAGCTGGATCTTTCAGGCTTCTTACACGCCCCAGGGTAAGATGTGCCCTGAAAGGCTGATCGCTTAAGGGCCATCCGCACTTCTCCAGTGCCCTGTCTGTACTCGTCTTTAATGCATGAAATGGTTCATCCTGATCAAATCCCAACCAGATTACCCGGGGCTTTTTGCGCGGACCAAAACTTCCTGGTCCCTTCAGTTGCAGGTTTGATTTAGGTGGGAGTTCAATCTCTTTTTGAAGTGCCTCCTTGATCTGATGAGTGGCTGCCACATCGGTATCTCCCAGAAACCTTAGGGTTACATGATAATTCTCCGGATTCACCCAGGAGATGCGTTCATCTGCAAGCGCTTCCATCAAATGGTTTCGGGCCCATAAAACTGTGTTCCCTACACTCACAGGGATTCCAATAAATGTTCTATAGTATTGAGGTTCCATTTTGTATGCCAGCGGATTTGCATAAATTAGCCTCTACAAATGTATTAATTTGAACAAATCCCTTAAGCAATGAAAAAGATCGCAGTTGTATTATCCGGATGTGGGGTATTTGATGGCGCAGAAATACACGAGGCCACACTCAGTATGCTGGCAATCGCCCAAAGAGGTTGTAGCTATGAAATCTTTGCACCCGATGTGGATCAACACCATGTAATCAATCACATCACAGGTGAAGAGATGGATGAAACCAGGAATGTACTGATTGAATCGGCGCGCATTGCCAGGGGGAACATCTCCGATCTGGATAAATTCAATCCCGCTGAGTTTGATGGATTGCTTTTCCCTGGAGGTTTTGGTGCAGCAAAAAATCTCTCTACCTGGGCCTTTGAACAAGCCAATGCAACGGTCCTGCCCGGCGTGGAAAAGGCCATCAAAGGAATGGTTTCTTTGAAAAAACCAGTGGGTGCATTGTGCATCTCACCTGTTCTTCTTGCCAGAATTCTGGGTGAGGTACACCTCACAATAGGTGATGACGAGGGGACCATTGATGCCCTTGAAGCACTGGGTGCAAAACATGTATATACCACCCATGGAGAGGTAGTCTTTGATCCGGAACACAACCTGATCACCACCCCGTGTTATATGTTGGATGCCACCATCGACCAGATAGCCGAAGGAGCAAACAATTTGGTAGATGCCATGATCAAAATGATGGATTGACCATAATTTAAGTAAGCTTCTAAAAAAAGGGCTTGATTTTTGCTTTCTTTAAGCTCTGATGAAACCTTTCAGAATAAATATGGGAATTGGGATATTGTTCTGCGCTCTTCTTCAGCTGGGGGCTCAGGATGCAGAACCCGATAGCCTGATAATCACCAGGGGTATTGTGGAAGGGAACGATACGATCCCGATGGTTGAGCTCCCGGAACTGGTGATATATCAGCGGCAGGAGTTTGAGTACCTCTATCTCAAGAGAAGGTACCGCCGCTTAATAAAAAATGTAAAGAAAGCCTACCCTTACTCAAAGATAGCCGGCACCAGACTTAAAGAACTGGACGACCATCTCGTTACCATCAAAGATGAGAAGGAACAAAAGGCCTATATCGATCAGGCTGAAAAGGAGATTATGGGGGAGTTTGAGAAGGAGGTGAAAAAGCTGACCGTGTCACAGGGGATTATCCTGGTTAAGCTAATTGACCGGGAGACAGGCAGAACCTCCTACCAGGTGATCAAAGAGCTTAAAGGAGGATTTACGGCTTTCTTCTGGCAGGGCATTGCCCGGATTTTCGGGAATAACCTTAAGGCTGAATATGATCCCGAAGAAGCGGACCGGGTCATTGAGGACATTGTCCGGGGCATTGAAGCTGGATTTATCTAAAAACTAATCCATCCTCTCCTCAGAAACCAACTCCCCATTTTCGTTATACATTTTCCATGTACCGGTTTTCTGTCCATCTGTATAATGCATTTCATATCTGAGGGTCCCAGCATCATCCCAAATGAACCACTCCCCATTTTTTACATTATTCTTATAATTGGCCACCCCTATTTTAACACCTTTTTCATTCCAGCTGCTCCAGGTGCCATCCATTTTTCCATTTTTGTAGGAACGAATTTCACTTCTTTCTCCAGTCTCAAAATATAAAGAGACAGTGCCATTTATAACTCCTTTCTCTAGCGACAATTCAATCCTTTTGCTACCGTTGGTATGGAATTCAATATAAGTTCCGGTGTAGAGATCTCCATTTTCATTTTGGTATAGACCGTCTTCATCAATAGATACCTGAGCCGAAGCAACGCCACCGATAAATATGAGCATGAAGGCCAGTGACCACTCTCTGAAATTCATAATATTTACTTAATATATCTTTTTATTCCAAGGTATTGGATGCCGATTCAAGTTCAACCTTTAGATTTACCTTGGGAGAGGATGTGGACACATTTTTCAGGGTAATATCTTTATAAGAGACATAATCGATGTCTATATCATATGTGCCCTGAGTGACACCCTCTATTTTAAAGTTGCCTTTCAAATCTGTATAAGTCTTTTTATCGCTTCCCTTGAGCATAAGACAAACTCCTACCAATGCTTCGCCGGTAAGGTGATCAGCTACCGTACCTTCGATTTGACTTGTTGTTGATTTAGTGGGATTGTTTTCAGGTTCATTGGCACTTACCACAGAAATGCTTAATGCCATCACAAATACAAATAATACTTTTTTCATTTTATTCAATTTTAATGATTGTTTCTTTAGTTTATTGAACGAACTTATAACCTACACCCTTAATGGTTTTTATATAATGATCTCCTATCTTGCTCCGGATCTTTCTGATATACACATCCATGGTACGTTCACCTACAATATTATCCGAACCCCATATGTGATTAAATATTTCATCCCTACTAAACAGTCTGTTGGGCCTGGAAGCCATTAAAGAAAGTATTTCAAATTCCTTTCGTGGCAGTTGGATCTCCTTGTTATTTTTAATAACCAGATAAAAATCCCTGTTGATCGTAATATCGTTATCGGGACTACTTTGATCTGAAGAGGAGTATTTTAATCCGTTTTTTAATTTTAACAGGGACTGCACCCTGGCAATAAGAACTTTTGGACTTACCGGTTTTACAATGTAGTCATCAGCTCCGGCCTCAAATCCAGCTATCTGGGAATAATCCTCCCTACGAGCTGTAAGCAAACAAATCAGTGGATTATATGTTCCAAGGTGTTGCCTCATCTCCTTACAGGCTTCTATGCCATCCATGACCGGCATTGTGACATCCATAAGGATAACATGAGGCTTGTAACTAATTGCAACCTCAATAGCCGATTGACCATTGTTTGCCGTTCTCACCTCAAATCCCTCTTTCTGAAAATTATATTGCAAAAATTCAATGATATCGGGTTCGTCATCCACGATTAATATTTTGCGATTTTCGATCATACTCCAAAAATAAGAGGCCGTTGTTACAAAACGATTAAGTTTTCATTGCGTTCTGATTAAGATCTTGCCTATTCTATTCTTAACGTTTCTCTCCGACACATACTAAACTCACTATATCAACAGATTAAGCTTCAGCATTTCCTCCTTCAAAATGGCCTTGTTTTCAGTAAATATTGAGGTAATGAAAGCTTAACATTTCCTTAAGATATGCCTTCTACTTTTGCTTACGATAATCAAAATCGAAATCGAAAAAAACTTGAAAAATGAAAAAATCAATGAATGTAATGCTCACTTTGACAATTTCGGCTTTATTCTTTGTCTCTTGTGATAGCGGAACTGAACCGGCTGAGGAGGAGAATACAGCAATAACAGAGAATATTAGTGAGAACACCACTTGGAAAACCGGTAATGTATACCAGCTGGGAGGAAGAATAGCCATTGAAGCTGGCGTAACTTTAACCATCGAGCCAGGTGTCATTGTAAAAGGTGAAGCCGGAACAGGCCCAAATGCAACTGCACTGATTGTTGCAAGAGGAGCTACTCTGAATGCTGAAGGCACTGCGGCAAGCCCCATTATTTTTACATCAGTCGCTGATGAAATTAACCCAGGTGATATCGAAAGCCCAAATCTTGATCCTACTCTGAATGGATTATGGGGTGGCGTAATTGTGCTGGGCAATGCACCTATCTCTGCTGATGCTTTACCCGCTCAGATCGAAGGGATTCCTGCATCAGATCAAAACGGATTATATGGAGGCACAAATGCCACAGATAATTCGGGTACTCTAAAATTCATATCCATCCGACACGGTGGTGCAAACATTGGAGAAGGAAATGAAATCAATGGCCTCACACTTGGCGGTGTTGGATCGGGTACAGTAATCGAAAACATTGAAATTGTTTCCAATCAGGATGATGGAATTGAATGGTTCGGTGGAACAGTAAACGTGAAGAACGTGGTTGTCTGGAATACCGGAGATGATGCCATCGATACCGATCAGGCATGGGCAGGTAAACTGGAAAATTTTGCCATCGTTAGTCCAGGAGATAAGTGTTTTGAATTGGATGGAGGAGAAGGTGACTACAACGATCAGCACACCATTACCCATGGAAGTGTTTCTGCTGGTACAGCAAAAGGACTGGTTGATCTGGATAATAAAGGCCCAGCTGGAACAGTTGGTAATTCCTATGTGAACATGAATAATGTCTATTTCACAGATGTCACTTATGGGCAGACTTTTGATGAATACTCCCCCGATCTGACTGCATCAGCTTTGGAGATAGTACTTCCATCAGATACATTGAACGTACCAGATTTCTTTCTAGATGGAACCGACGTCTTTGCTACTGCTGTTGCTGAAGGAGCAAACACTGTTGGTGCAGATATTTCACTTCTTGACAGCTGGACATGGGCAGGTGTTTCAGGCGCTCTAAATGGTTTATAGCAGAATACCAACTTTTTACATTCCAAAAACACCTAGCTAACAAGCTATGTGTTTTTGGATTTTAATACAGTTTATATTATCGAAATATGCGATTAGTTCTATTTACGTTCATTTTCCTTATCACAACTTCAATTGCCTCTTTTTCCCAAACGGGCAGCATCAGGGGGATCGTTTTCGATGGAGAGACAGGTGAATATTTGGTTGGGGTTACCCTATTTGAAGAGAGCACTCATACAGGTACAATTACAGATCTGGATGGCAACTTTAATTTGAATCTTGCTCCGGGAACCTACAACTTAAGGATAAGTTACATTTCATATGAACCTGTCTTACTCACAGACGTGGAGGTCATCTCTGATGAAGTTACCAGCCTTGGAGAGATAAAGCTTGATGAGGCCACCATCACACTTAACGAAGTAACGATTACTGCAAAGGCTGTCAGAAATACAGAAACAGCCCTTGTAGCTATAAAAATGAGATCCGCCAATGTACTGGATGGCATCTCTGAAGGAAGTATTAAAAGAATCGGTGAATCAGATGCTGCTGGCGCCATGAAACGAATTACCGGAGTTTCAGTTTCCCAGGGAAAATATGTCTATGTAAGAGGATTGGGTGACCGGTATACAAAATCTTTGCTGAATGGAGTAGATATTCCAGGATTGGATCCTGACAAAAATACCATACAGATGGACATATTTCCCACAGCGGTTATCAATAACATCATAGTTCATAAAACTTTCAGTGCAGAACTACCTGCTGATTTTACAGGTGGAGCCATTGATATAGAAATTAAGGATTTTCCAGAAAAAAAACACGGGTCTATCTCTATTGGGATGGGATACAATCCAAATGCACATTTTAACAATGAATACCTTAGCTATGAGGGAGGGAAAACTGACTTCTTAGGCTTCGATGATGGGACAAGAGCCATACCGGCAAAAGAAGATATTCCACAATTCGCAGATGTGGTTGGAAATCCAAATGGTGACAAGGGGCAAAGGTACTTGAAGATCCTTCATGGATTTAATCCAACCATGGCAGCCATGCAGCAGATGAGCTTTGCAGATTTCAATATGGGCATTTCCTACGGAAATCAAAAACCGAAGGAAAATCATACATGGGGGTATAACTTCTCTTTCAACTACAAAAACTCCACAGATTTTTATGAGGACGCTGAATATGGCAAATATGGACTCTCTGTTCCTTCCATTTTTGAAATGGAACGCAGGGAATATCAAATTGGAGATTATGGTGTAAATAGTGTGATATGGAGTGGCCTGGGTGGATTGGCGCTGAAGACATCTCACTCTAAATACAGGTTGAACCTTCTATATATCCAGAATGGGGAATCAAAAGCTGGAGTATTTGATTATATCGGCTCTGATCAGGGTTCTGACTTTAATGCCTACCAGCATGGCCTGGACTATAGCCAGCGCTCTTTGGCTCACCTCCTATTGGATGGGAATCATCATAAATCAGAGAGGAACCTAAAGATAAACTGGAAGCTTGCATCCACCTACTCAATTCTCAATGATCCGGATGTTCGTTTTACCCGCTATCAGGTACTGAATGACAATTCTGTGAGAATTGGTACAGAAGTTGGATTTCCCGAAAGAATCTGGAGGGATCTGAAGGAAATCAATACATCCGGTGTGCTCAATATGTCAAAAAACTTCAATTTTCGAGAGAATGCATCCAAACTAAATTTTGGAATACTCGGTACCTATAAGTATAGGGAATACATCATCCGGAATTTTGCCATTAATCCAAGAGGAGAGTTCCCTTTGACCGGGTATCCCAATGAACTGTTCTTTGAAGAAAATCTCTGGCCTAAAGATGGGCAAGTTACAGTTGGTACCACTTATGAAACACCATTTATTCCTACCAATCCCAATCAGTATATTGCAAGTTCAATAAATATGGTAGGATATATCTCAGCTGAACTTTCCCTTACATCCAAGCTAAAAACCATCCTTGGTTTAAGACTTGAAGATTTCACACAATATTACACCGGCTCCGATCAGCTAAAGCAAAATGTACTCGATCATGAGAAGGTTTTGAGCGGCCTGGGCCTATTTCCATCGCTTAACCTTTTGTATAAGATTGCTGAAAAACAGAACCTGAGGGCCTCTTTTACGAAGACTATTGCCAGGCCATCTTTTAAAGAGTTATCCTACGCTGAGATTTATGATCCCATCACTGGAATAACTTTTATTGGTGGTTTTCACAAAGACGGAGATGACATTGAAGGGCTTGAATACTGGGGCGGAAACCTTGTAAGTACAGATATACAGAATTTTGATTTGCGTTGGGAGAGATTTGGAATAAATGGACAACTGTTCTCATTAAGTGGGTTTTACAAAATATTTAAAAATCCAATTGAGATTGTACAATATACGAAGCAGGTGGGCGCATTTCAGCCAAGAAACGTAGGAGATGGCCAATCATATGGGCTTGAGCTGGAGCTAAGGCAGAGCATTGATTTCATCTCTGAAGAGCTCTCAGGATTTCGTGTAAGTGCCAATGTGACTTTGAACAGATCAAGCATAAAAATGAGTGATACGGAATACCAGTCGAGGATAGATAATGCAAGGGAGGGTCAGCCCGTTGAAAACGACAGAACCATGGCAGGTATGGCCCCCTATCTTATTAATGCAGGGGCATATTACTCTGGAGGGAAGAATGTATTCTGGAATCGTTTTGAAGCAGGTCTATTCTATAATGTCCAGGGATCAACTCTCGAGTTTGTTGGTGCGGCTGACAGACCAGATATTTATACAGAGCCCTTCCATAGCCTAAACTTCAATTCTACAGTTAAACTTGGAAAGGAGAAAAGAGTGGTACTTGGTTTGAAAATTGAGAATCTACTGGACGATGACCTTGAACTGATATACAAATCCTATAAAGCGACCGATCAGTTTTTTGAACGCAGATCTCCTGGAAAATTGTTCAAAATAAACTTAAGCTATAGATTTGGTTCCTGACATCAGAACCTATGATGAGATTTAGAGTGATTTCCTCTAAATAAATAGCACTTTTTGAACAGGTAAATATTTCTCTGGCTGTAGCTCTTTAACATTCTGTTGTAAGGAACTTTGGTCTTTTTGAACATTCGCCCGATGAGTTTGTTTCTAAATGCTATACAAAGTTCATTTTTTTAGTTCAATGACCGATCCGAGAAACAGACAATATACCAATGGAGAGATTACCGTCTTCTGGGTGCCTTCAAAATGCATTCACGCAACCACTTGCTTCCGGGAGTTGATTGAAGTCTTCAATCCTGGCAGAAGGCCATGGATTAATATGGAGGGTGCTCCCACGAGAAAGATTATTGAGGTGACCAACAAATGTCCTACTCAGGCAATCGTTTGGAAGCACAATACAGATCTTTCTGAGGAAGAGATAGCAAACCAGAGACCAAGCACCCGCGATGAAGAGAATCCGAATACCCTTGGTGCTTCGACAGAGATGAGCAAGGAGCCTGATGCTGAATCACAAAATTCCGCCCGGGTCAAGCCCACCAATGTTCGCATCATGAAAGACGGACCCATTGTGGTGGAAGGTCAGTTTAAGGCCATTGGAGGCGACAACAGGGAATTGAGATCTACCACCATGACTTCCTTTTGCCGATGTGGGAACTCAAAGAGTATGCCCTACTGCGACGGGACACACAGAAAAATTGGGTTTACCGGCTAATTCTTGCAATCATGAAAAACGTAAACACCCTTTTTAAGGTAAATGAAGGAGGTCCACTTGAAATCACAGGGAATTTTCGGGTGGTAAATGCGGCTGGTAAGATTATTGAGAACAAAGAACCAATCTACCTTTGCAGGTGCGGAGGGTCCTCCAATAAACCATATTGTGACGGGACTCACAACAGGAATGGTTTTTCCATCTGAAACATGCTTGAAATCTATTACCTTTGAGGTATGTCTGCCATTCAGCTATATACCGAAACAGGAACATTGGAAGGAGTGATCCTCCACCCTCCGGGTCCGGAGGTGGAAAACATGACCCCAAAAAATGCTGAAAGGGCACTCTACAGTGATATTTTAAACCTATCAGTTGCCCGACGTGAATACAACCAGCTTGAATGTCTTCTTCAAACATTGGTTCCCACCTTCAGGGTGATGGATCTGCTCAAAGACATACTGAGGTCCAGTGAGATCCGCGAAAAGATTGTAAAGAAAGCATGTTACAACGAAGGACACCCCAAGCTTATCGACCGCCTGCTCGAACTTAACGAAACCCAGCTGGCCAAACATCTGGTCCAGGGTGTTCCTTTGGAGCGAGACACCCTTACCGGTTTTATGAGTGACGAGCACTTTTCCCTTCGTCCCCTGCATAACTTTTTTTTCACCAGAGACTCATCCATTGCTTTAGGAGACAGGGTTTTAATAGCCCGAATGGCCAACCGGGTCAGGGACAGGGAAGCACTTATTATGCAGGCCATTTTCGATTACCATCCTCGGTTTAGGGTGCAGACCGTTAACCCGGGTGATAAAAGCAATCATGGAGATATCTCCATTGAAGGCGGCGATCTCCTGGTAGCCGCAAAAAACATTACATTGGTTGGCCTTAGCAACCGAACCACCTCCAAGGGTATCGATTTTCTGATAAAGATGCTGTCCGACCGAAAAGAGAAGCACCATATCCTTGTTCAGGAACTTCCCTCCTCTCCGGAATCATTTATTCACCTGGATATGGCTTTTACTTTGCTCGATGCTGACTCCTGTATGGTTTATGAACCACTGATCCTAAAATCTAACAAGTATCAGACCATCCAGATCGATGTGGAGAATGGGAAGGTGAAATCCATCCGGAATGTGGAGAATCTTGTAAAGGCACTGTTTTCCCTGGGCATGGATCTAAAACCCTCATTTTGTGGAGGACAGAAAGACACAATGACCCAGGAGCGGGAGCAGTGGCACAGCGGAGCTAATTTCTTTGCTGTAGGCCCTGGAAAAATCATTGGCTACAACAGAAACGTACATACACTGGAGAACCTGAACCAATCAGGTTATGAAATTATTAAAGCCCGGGATGTACTGGATGGGAAGATCGATCCTGCATCCTTTAATAAATATGTTCTTACCATTGACGGAGCTGAACTTTCCAGGGGGGGAGGGGGTGTCCGTTGCATGACCATGCCATTCAGTAGAAAAGTTTAAAAGGAATTAATTACTTTTGGGAGAATTATGAAGATGATGAGAAGAATAAGGTGGATAGGGATCTCTATTTTAACCATGGTCAGTTTGTCCGTAAGCGGGCAGCAAAACTTCGCCAGTATTTCATTTGGAACAAGTATGCCCTTGAATGATTATACTAAAACAGGCGATCTTTCCTCCAGTGGCTACGCAAAAACCGGGGGTACAATCAAATTTGACGGGGCCTACTTTCCCGGATCTTATCTTGGTATTGGGGGTTCATTCTCCTTTGGTTCCAACTATGCAGAGCGTGATTCGCTGATTCAGGATATGGTTTCTTATATGGAAGAGAATGCAAGCACCATTATAGACATTCCAGAAGATGCCGAAATCATATATGGCTCTGGTTTCTGGAACTATATCAACCTGTTTATAGGCCCTCACTTTTCCATTAGGGCAACCCAAAAGATTTATCTTGATTTCAGGGGACTTGCGGGTATGACTGTCCTTCGTGCCCCCGATCAGGATTTAAGAATTAACTTCGACGAAACCAGCATTTACACCAACGCCAGCGGAAGCAAACTTGGATTTGGGTTCACCGCAGGAGGCGGAGTGAGGATAAATCTTAATTCAGATCTTGCGCTAAAGCTCTCAGCAGACTATTTCCAGACCAAGGCCAAATTCGTCTATACTTTCGACCTTTTCAGGGATGTTGCTGACGAAGTTCCCCCGCTGGATGCAGAGTTTTATGTGCAGACTGTTGAATTAACCATTGGCCTGGCCTACGCTTTTTAGCAGTCCCACTCCCGGGCCCATTCAAATATTTAAGGATTGGACGACGAGAAACCTTGTCACAACACATTAATCCTTAATGAATCATGAAGATTGGCTCCAGTATATCTGGAAAAAACGTCTGCTCCCGGAAAATTCATTGATCACTACCTGTGGTCTTGAGGTGGAAGTGAACCACCCGGGAGAACAAAATTCACACGCCGGGCCTGATTTTTTCAATGCCCGAATTAAGCTTGGAGAAATAGTCTGGGCGGGAAATGTGGAGATGCACCGCCGGGCATCCCTCTGGAATCATCACAGGCATCACCTGGATCCTGCCTATGACAATGTGATTCTTCATGTGGTCTGTCAACTCGATGATTTGACTAAAAACAGCAAGGGCCGAATTATACCCACCCTGGTTGTGGACCCGCCGAAATTACAACTCATATTTCATAATGACTTGAGCACCTGTGAAAACTGGCTGCCCTGTTCTTCATCCCTATCCCATGTATCAAAAAAAAGTCTGGAACCGTGGCTTGAAACTCTTTACTTCGAACGACTAAGCCAAAAGGTCCACCATGCTTCCCACATCCTGAACCGATATCCACATAACAGAGATAAAGCGCTGTTTCTTGCACTGGCCTCCGGATTTGGATTACCCATTAACAGCCTGCCCTTTGAATTAATGGCGTCAGGGATTCCCCTGCCTCTCCTGATGGATATAAAAGAGCAACTACCCCTGGTGGAAGCCCTCCTTTTTGGACATTCCGGACTACTCAACAAGACCCATAAGCGGGATCCTTATTCTAGCTCATTGCTGAAACATTATGCCCGCCTGAAAAAAGACTTACCTGGAAACCCTGTCGCCCCCCACCTCTGGAAATTTCTTCGCATTCGTCCTGCCTCTTTCCCTACCCTGAGGATTGCTCAATTCGCCTCATTTATTCATTCTAACTTTCCATTAGATGAAAACTTTATGAAAAAAGAATCAATCGGGAAAATTGAACAAAGACTGCATTTAAACGCCAGCGAATATTGGAATACGCATTATGTATTTGGAAGGCGCTCCCCTCACTCCGTAAAAAAGATGGGTAAACAGGCCGCCCAACACCTGATCATTAACACCCTTATTCCCTACCTGAGGGCCATTGACAGAATTGACCTTAGAAAACATACCGATAACGACGAGAAGGAGATTTTATTCGAGATGAGGGCTGAGTCTAACCAGATTATTAAAAATTGGATTAAATTTGGAGTGATACCAAACAATGCTTTCGAGAGTCAGGCATTGATACAGCTTTACAAAGTATACTGCATGCAGGAAGGCTGTAAGCAATGTCAGATTGGAAAGATAATTAGAGGACACCATGAATGAAGAATAAAAGCCTGAAGCACGCCTATTTCACCCTGGGATTGGTGATCTCTGTCCTGATTATGGGCTCTGTGGGGTATACATTGCTTGGCTACACCACCTCGGAAGCTATTTATCAGACCATCATCACCATGGCTACCGTAGGTTTTGAAGAGGTCCATCCTCTTGATGCACGTGGAATGTGGTTCACCTCTATTCTGGTTATTGTTTCCATAGGGATTTTTGCCTATGCGGTCACCACCTTTACAAGGTACGTTGTTGAAGGTGTATTCAGAAACTCATATAAAGACACCCAAGTGAAAAGAAAGATTAGCAAATTATCCGACCATGTCATCATCTGTGGGTATGGTCGAAACGGAAAACAGGCCGCCATTGAACTTCTTGAGCACAAGGTACCCGTTGTCATCATCGAACAGGATGCAGATATCGTTCAATCTTTGAGGGAGACTCCGGGACAGCTTTATGTGGAGGGAGATGCTGCCGATGAGGAGGTCCTCAAATTAGCTCATTTGGAGAGTGCCAGGGCCATGATCACCACACTGCCTGATGATGCAGACAATCTTTTTGTTGTGCTAACTGCCAGAGAGCTAAATCCTTCCTTACAGATTATCTCCAGGGCCTCCCTGGAGAAATCCGATGTGAAGCTAAAAAGAGCTGGAGCTAACAATGTAATCATGCCCGACATGATCGGAGGACAGAGAATGGCCAAGTTGGTGGCGCAGCCTGATATTGTTGAGTTTATTGATGTATTGTTGCTGCAAAGTGCCGACAATGTGGTTTTGGAGGAGATCTCCTGCAAGAATCTGGCTGCCTGCTTTGCCGGGAAATCTATTTTTGAGCTCGATATTAGGAATACATCCGGGGCTAACATTATTGGTTTGAAAAGGAAAGATAAATCCTACCTGATCAATCCATTGCCTGAGACTACTCTCACGTCTTCTGATCAGCTATTTGCCCTGGGGACCAAAGCCCAACTTATCCATTTGAGAAAGACTATTTCTACAGATGCCGCATCGTAAGAATCCAGATGGCAGGAGTTGACCCAATCCACTGATTTTCTGCACGCTGGTTGCGTTGAAAATCTTCTTCAACGAAGTTGTAATTTCAAAAAAAATAAATACCTTTGCAACTCGAAAATTGAAATAGATTTTTTAAAGTAGAAAAACAGAATGTATTTAACAACGGAGAACAAGAAGGAAATCTTCAAGACGTATGGCAAATCAGAAGCTGATACAGGTTCAGCAGAAGGCCAGATCGCAATTTTTACCACCAGGATCAACCACCTTACCCAACACCTGCTGACCAACAAGAAGGATTACAGCACTCAAAGGGCGCTTCTTAAGCTAGTAGGTAAAAGGAGGAAATTGCTGGATTATCTCAAGGAAAAGGATATTGAGAGGTATCGTGCAATTATCAAAGCCCTGAAAATAAGAAAATAAGAATTTTAGTACAATAAAAAGGCAATTATCCAATTGCCTTTTTTTGTATTCATAGTATTTAATCAATTAATATGTCGAAACCAGAAGTTATTAAAGAAACCATTGATTTAGGAGATGGTCGTTCAATTAGTATAGAAACCGGTGTACTCGCCAAACAGGCCGACGGATCAGTGATGGTCAGAATGGGAGACACCATGATGCTTGCCGCCGTGGTAAGTGCAAAAGAAGCCAAAGAGGATGTGGATTTTATGCCACTGTCCGTAGATTACAAAGAGAAATATGCCTCATTGGGGAAATTTCCCGGAGGATTCCTGAAGCGTGAAGCCAGGCCTTCAGATTACGAAATTTTGATCTCCAGATTGGTAGACAGGGCGCTTCGTCCTCTCTTCCCGGATGACTACCATGCAGATACCTTTATGAACGTCACATTAATGTCTGCAGATTCTGACACCCCTCCCGATGCATTGGCAGGGTTGGCCGCATCTGCTGCTCTGGCAGTTTCTGATGTTCCTTTCCATGGCCCAATTGCTGAAGCCCGTGTGGCCAGAGTAAACGGTCAATTCGTAGTAAATCCCACATTCAGCCAACTGGAGGAAGCCGATATTGAAATCATGGTTGGTGCCACCATGGATAACATCCTGATGGTGGAAGGAGAGATGAGTGAGGTTTCAGAAGCCGAAATGCTGGAAGCCATCAAATTTGCACATGATGCCATTAAGCCCATGTGTGCTGCACAACTTGCCCTTTCCAAAAGAGTGGGAAAAGAGAAGAAGCGCGAATATAGTCACGAAGTAAAAGATGAAGATTTAAGCAAGCGGGTTTGGGATGAAACTTACACTGCTGCATACGAGATTGCAAAATCCGGAAATAATGACAAGCATGCACGAAGCGATGCATTCGGTAAGGTGAAGGAAGATTTTTTAGCAAAGCTTATTGAAGAAGCAGGCGAAGAGGGTGAAGTGAACGAAAAGCTGGTAGGGAAATACTACCACGATGTGGAGAAGGAAGCAGTTCGTCGTGCTGTTCTGGATGATGCCATCCGCCTTGATGGAAGAAAAACCGATGAGATCCGCCCCATTTGGTCTGAAGTGGATTACTTACCATCCGCACATGGATCAGCGGTATTTACAAGGGGAGAAACCCAATCCATTACCACGGTCACCCTGGGAACAAAAATGGATGCAAAGCTCATCGATGATGTGATGAAAAAAGGAAATGACAAGTTCTTACTTCATTATAACTTCCCAGCTTTTTCCACAGGTGATGCTCGCCCTAACAGGGGAACCAGCCGAAGAGAAGTTGGACATGGCAACCTGGCTCACAGAGCATTGAAAAGAATGCTTCCTGCCGAAGATGAGATGCCTTATACACTTAGGATTGTTTCTGACATCCTTGAATCCAATGGCTCCTCCTCCATGGCCACTGTTTGTGCCGGGACACTATCCCTGATGGATGCAGGTGTACAGATTAAGAAACCGGTTTCCGGCATTGCCATGGGACTGATCACCGATAAAGGATCTGATAAATTCGCTGTCCTTTCTGATATTCTTGGAGATGAAGATCACCTGGGAGACATGGACTTTAAAGTTACCGGAACCCGTGATGGAATCACTGCCACGCAGATGGATATCAAAGTAGAAGGACTCTCTTATGAAATCCTTGCCCAGGCACTGGAACAGGCCAGAAATGGCAGGCTTCATATCCTGGATGAAATGAAAAAGACCATTGCAGAACCCAATGCAGATTACAAGCCTCATACCCCAAGGATCGAAAGAATAGAGATTCCAAAGGATATGATCGGTGCGGTAATCGGACCTGGTGGAAAAGTAATCCAGGAGATTCAGAAGGAAACCAACAGTACCATCACCATTGAAGAGAATGACAATGTGGGTATGGTTGATGTATTTGCAGTTGACAAAGCTGCCATTGATGCAGCCATGAATTGGATCAAGGGCATTGTTGCAGTTCCTGAAGCTGGAACTATCTACAAAGGTAAGGTCAAAACCATCACTCCTTATGGAGCATTTGTTGAAATCCTTCCTGGTAAAGATGGGCTCCTTCATATCTCTGAAATAGAATGGAAGAGGCTTGAAAAGGTTGAAGAAGTCTTAAGTGAAGGAGATGTGATTGAGGTCAAATTAATCTCAGTGGACGAGAGAAGTGGCAAACTCAAGCTTTCAAGAAAAGCACTTCTTCCCAAGCCTGAAAGAAAGGACTGATCAGGAAAAATATCACTTTTATAGAGGGTGTCTCAAAAGGGCACCCTCTTTTGCTTTTATACCGGATTGCTGCCCTATTATTGCCAGGAATTTTGTAATTTAAGAATTTAGCTTTCTAACCTTAGACTCAACAAAATTCAATGTCATGAAAAATCTGTTTTTATTGATTCTTATAATTCCAATTGCCATGGGATGCAGCCAACAAGCTTCTTTTGATTACCCCGAAACTACAAAGGGGGATGTGGTCGATAACTATCATGGCACGGATGTTCCCGATCCATACCGCTGGTTGGAGGATGACATGTCGGATGAGACTGCAGCCTGGGTAGGAGCCCAAAACGAAGTCACTTTCGCTTACCTGGAATCCATTCCTTTCAGGGATGCACTTAAAGATCGCATGACCGAAATCTGGAACTATCCCAAAATGAGTACACCCTTTAAGGAAGGTGATCGCTATTTCTATTTCTACAATACGGGTCTCCAAAACCAGGACATCATGTATGTGAAAAAGAATCTTGAAGATGAAGGTGAAGTATTCCTGGATCCCAATGAACTTTCAGATGATGGTACTGTGGCACTTGCTGGTTTAAGCATTTCCAACGACCAAAAGTATATGGCTTATGCCATCTCAAAGGGAGGTTCCGACTGGAGGGAGTTTTTTATAAAAGATGTGGAAACCGGGAAGGACCTGGCCGATCATCTGAAGTGGATCAAGTTTTCAGGAATGTCGTGGTATAAAGATGGTTTTTTTTATACGCGCTATGCAACGCCTGAATCCGGGGATGAACTCAAAGCTGCCAACACACATGCCAAAGTCTATTATCACCGCATTGGTACGGAGCAATCAGAAGACTTGCTGATCTATCAGGACGAAGTAAACCCGGAATGGGGATTTAACTTAGGTGTTACTGAGGATGAAAAATACATGTTTCTGACGGTGTCGCAGAGTACAAGCGGAAATGCCATTGCTTTTAAAAAAGCCGGATTGGATGACACTCCCTTTGCCTGGTTAGATAAGGATTTTGATGACAACTACTCACCCATCGGCAACAGCGGAAACACACTCTTTGTGCTGACCAACAATGAAGCACCTTTATACAGGCTGGTGGGAATTGACCTGAATAATCCTTCCAGGGAAAACTGGGTGGATATTATACCGGAGCATGGGAAAAATGTTCTGGAATCAGCAACACTGGCAGGTGGTAAAATCATTGCTTCCTACGTAAAAGATGCATACAATGAAGCCATTGTGCATAATTTAGACGGAAGTATCATGCATAAAGTTTCGCTTCCCGGAATTGGTTCACTGGGGGGATTTAGCGGAAAAATGAAAGACAATACTGCCTTTTACAGTTTCACTTCCTTCAGCGATCCCACAACGACCTTCAAATATAACATTGAGGAGAATGATTCAGAGGTGTTTTATGCACCTGAGGTGGATTTCGATGCCGCGGCCTATGAAACCAAACAAGTGTTCTATAAAAGCAAGGATGGTACTGAGATTCCCATGTTCATTGTACATAAAAAAGGTCTTGAGCTGGATGGAAGCAATCCTACCCTTCTCTATGGCTACGGTGGGTTTAATATATCCGAGACTCCTTATTTTAGCATCTCACGGGCTGTCTGGCTGGAACAAGGGGGAGTTTTTGCCCTGGCCAATATCAGGGGTGGTGGAGAATATGGGGAAGAGTGGCACAAAGCCGGCACGGTTCTTCAGAAACAAAATGTTTTCGACGACTTTATAGCTGCAGCTGAATACCTGATTCAAGAAAACTATACCTCCAGCAAAAGGCTGGCCATCTACGGGGGATCAAATGGAGGATTGTTGATCGGAGCAGTAGTAAACCAACGCCCTGAACTCTTCGCCGCCGCAATTCCCATGGTTGGAGTTATGGACATGCTCAGGTTCCACAAATTTACCATTGGCAGATACTGGACAGTGGACTATGGATCCTCGGAGGATCCCGAACAGTTTAAATATCTGCTTGGATATTCTCCCCTCCACAACATTACTTCAGATACAAAATATCCGGCAATTCTTGTTACCACAGGAGATCATGACGACCGCGTTGTACCCGCGCATTCTTTCAAATATGCAGCTACTTTGCAGGAAAAGTATTCGGGCAAAAATCCGGTTATGATCAGAATCAACACCGATGCAGGTCATGGGGCCGGAAAACCTACCGATATGATCATTCGTGAATATTCGGATATATGGGCATTCATTTATCAAAATATGGATTTTACTCCGGAGTTTTAGATTTTCGAATTCTATATTGCGATTTTTGGAACACAAATATTTAGTAATAGAAGGAAACATCGGGGCTGGCAAAACCAGCCTGGCAACCATGCTGGCCAGAGATACAGACAGCCGCCTGGTTCTTGAGCAATTCAACGATAATCCTTTCCTGGCCAAGTTCTATGAAGATCCGGAACGGTATGCATTTCAGGTAGAGTTGTCCTTTCTCTCCGAGCGCTATCAGCAGATAAAAACCGAGTTGGGACATCCCGACCTTTTCGGACAGGCTGTCATCAGCGACTATCTGTTGGCCAAATCATTCATTTTCAGCAAGCACAACCTGAAGAATGATGAAATGAAGCTCTTTGAAAAACTTTTTTCAATTATCAATCTTCAAGCACCCAAGCCCGACCTGTATGTGTACCTTCATGTACCTGTAGAACAACTACTTGATAATATTCAAAAAAGAGGCCGTAGTTACGAAACCAACATTCAGAAATCCTACTTGAAGGAGGTTCAGGAGGGTTACTTTGGATTCTTTAAATCCCAGACCGATTTAAAGATTCTTGTACTTGATACGAGCAATCTGGATTTTGTAAATAAAGAGGAAGATTATGAGAAAATTAAAAAGCTGATTTTGACAAGTGAACATAAGGAGGGGATGAACCTGTTTATTTTGTAACATTTATAGGTATTACGCGCATTATTCTTCATTAATTTGAAAAACATTGTTAAGTTTGTATAAGTGAATAACTAACCACAAAAATCAATAAGTACTAAACAAATATGAAGATTGTTATGAAAAACCTTAAAACTTTTGCGATTTTGTTTATGGCAGCGGCAGTTCTAAGTAGTTGCGGAGGGCTCAACAAAATGGTCAAAGAGGCCGACCAGGTGAGCTACAAAGTAACTCCTGAAGTGCTTGAAATGCATGGAGGAGAAGTTGATGTCACTGTAGATGTGAACTATCCCGCCAAGTATTTTAATAAGAAAGCCGTCGTTACACTCACCCCGGTTCTTAAGTATGAAGGAGGCGAGACTGCTCTTGATCCTATCGTATTACAAGGCGAAGATGTAACTGAAAACAACAAAACCATCACTTTTGAAACGGGTGGAAAAGCCAGCCTCTCCGGCTCAGTTGATTATGCCGATGAGATGTTGAGATCAGAGTTGTATGTGAATGCTACTGCGGCTGTCAAAGATAAAACAGCTGACCTTGGTGCTATTAAGCTTGCTGATGGTGTGATTGCCACTCCCCAGCTTGTTTCCAAAACTGCAAAAGTGATCACTTTCGAAGATCACTTCCAGCAAATTGTTCCTAAATCCTATGAGGCCGACATCAAGTATGTCATTAACAGAGCCGATGTGCGCAGGGCTGAAATGTCCAAGGAAGAGATTGAAAAACTAAACGAGGTAATCAAGACAACCGATGAGAACGAAAGGCTGGAGTTGAAAGGACTTGAGATCTCTGCTTATGCTTCACCAGATGGAGAGCTTGATCTGAATACCAAGCTTGCTGAGAAGCGGAAGATGTCAGCTGAAAAATACCTGTCCGGCCAACTTAAGAAATCTGAAGTAGAGGTTGCAGACGAACTGATGAGCCTGCTTTCCACTCCTGAAGACTGGGAAGGATTTAAAGCGGCTCTTGAAGCATCTGATGTACAAGACAAGGAGATGATCCTCAGGGTACTCAGCATGCATTCAGATCCCGTTGTTCGTGAGCAGGAGATTAAGAATCTGACTGCAGCTTTCGAAGTTATTGCAGAAGAGATTCTTCCTCAACTGAGAAGATCCAAGTTCACCGTGAGCATGGAGCACATCGGATGGAGCGATGCTGAATTGAAAGACCTTTGGGCCAACAATAAAGACACACTGGTTCTGGAAGAGCTTCTTTACACAGCCACACTGGCAGATGATAATGAAACCAAACTGGCTATCTATACCAAAGCCACACAGGTATCTCCCAAATGTGTGCGTGCCCATAACAACAAAGGTGCTATCCTTTTCAAGATGGGTAAAATGGATCAGGCTGAGGCCGCATTTAAAGATGCCAAAGCTCTGAAAGACCATGACATCATCAATAACAATCTGGGGGCCATTGCTCTTAAGAAGGGTGAAGTTGCTGCAGCCAAAGAAGCTTTTACTGCTTCCCTTGGTGCTGGCGAAAAAGTAAACTACAACCTGGGAATTGTTAACATCATTGAAGGCAATTATGATGCTGCTGTTAACTACTTTGGTAGTGAGGCTTCTTACAACTCTGCCCTCGCCAAGTACCTTGCTGGCAATGACACAGGTGCCTGGAGTGATCTTTCCAAAATTGAGATGAAGGGTGGAATGGGTTACTATATGCGTGCCGTTGTAGCAGCAAATCAGGATAAAACTGATGTAGCTCTCGAGAACCTGAAACTGGCTGTTGAGAACTGCGGAGATCCTAATTGGATTAAGGGTCGTGCTGCAAAAGACCTTGAATTTGCCAAACTTTTTGAAATGGCCGAATTCAAAACCATCGTACAATAAAAAATAATTATAGTATAAAAAAAGAGTGTCTCAATTGGGGCACTCTTTTTTTATGCAATAAAGTTAGGTTAATAACCATTAACTTCTAACCATTAACTTCTTAAATACATCCCAGATAACGATGCCCGCTGCCACGGAGATGTTTAAGGAATGTTTGGTCCCATATTGGGGGATCTCCACACACAGGTCACACATATCCACCACTTTTTGATCCACACCGCGTATCTCATGACCGAAAACCAGGGCATATTTTTGATCCTTCACAAGATGGAGTTGCTCAAGTGAGATTGAGTTTTCAGCCTGTTCAACTGCCAGAATCTGATATCCCCCTGCTTTCAGCTCCTCAATTACTTGAGGGGTCTCCTCCTGGTATTCCCAATGAACCGACTCGGTGGCACCCAGAGCAGTTTTATGTATCTCCCTGTGGGGCGGCTTAGAGGTGATGCCACATAGAATAATAGATTCCAATCGAAATGCGTCAGCCGTGCGAAATACAGAGCCGATGTTATTTTGACTTCTCACATTATCTAATACCACTACGACCGGGATCTTCTTTGATTGTTTAAACTCCGGTATCGACAGACGGTCAAGCTCCTCATTTGGCATTTTTCTCATGGATGGAAATTTGCTTTAAAATTACTCATTTTTTTTACTTTCCACTTTTACTTTTTACTTTTTACTGTCCCAGTAATTGCTAATTTTGTAATAAATACCTTCCATTATGAATATTCATGAATTCCAGGGAAAGCAAATCCTAAAACAGTTTGGTGTTTCAGTACCCGCCGGTGAGGTGGCCCACACACCCGATCAGGCCTACGAAGCTGCTCAAAGAATCAAGGCGGAAACAGGTGCCAATACATGGGCGGTTAAAGCACAGATCCATGCAGGAGGCCGCGGTAAAGGCGGTGGTGTAAAAATCGCCAAATCCCTTGATGAAGTAAAATCCCACGCAAAGTCCATTTTGGGAATGAACCTTGTCACTCACCAGACCGGACCTGAAGGTAAAGTAGTCCATAAGATTCTTATCGAACAGGGTATATTTTATCCAGGGGAAAGTGAGCCACAGGAGTTCTATATGAGTGTATTGCTCAATAGGGAAACAGGTAGGAATATCATTATGTACTCCACAGAAGGGGGAATGGATATCGAGACCGTGGCTGAGCAGACACCGCACCTGATCTTCAAGGAGGAGATAGATCCAGGGGTAGGGATTCAAGCCTTTCAGGCCAGGCGGATTGCCTTTAACCTGGGGCTCTCTGGAAATGCATTCAAAGAGATGGTCAAATTTTCCATGGCTCTTTACAATGCGTATGAGAATTCCGATTCATCCATGTTTGAGATCAATCCGGTTTTTAAAACTTCCGATCACCGGATCATGGCTGCAGATGCTAAGGTCAACATAGATGATAATGCCTTGTACAGACATGCACCCTATAAAGCCATGCGGGATCTGAATGAGGAGGATCCCACTGAGGTGGAAGCCGGGAAGTTCAACCTTAACTTCATTAAACTTGATGGCAACGTGGGCTGCATGGTGAATGGAGCCGGACTGGCCATGGCCACCATGGACATTATTAAACATTCGGGAGGTGAACCGGCCAATTTTCTGGACGTGGGTGGAACAGCCAATGCTCAAACCGTAGAAGCCGGATTCAGGATCATACTTAAAGACCCAAATGTAAAAGCCATTCTCATAAACATTTTCGGTGGAATTGTACGCTGTGATCGCGTTGCAGAAGGTGTTGTGGAAGCTTATCGAACCATTGGGCAAATTGACATACCAGTGATTGTCAGATTGCAGGGGACCAATGCCGAAGAGGCCAAAGTGCTTATCGATCAATCAGGGCTCGAAGTTCATTCTGCCATCACATTGCAGGAAGCGGCAGAGAAGGTAAGGGAATTGGTGAATTAATCCAGAATTATTACACTAATCCTGAAGAAGTCCCCTGTTTCTAAGGGTAATCTCCATTTCATTTTGAAGTCTGGCTGCCTCCTCTCTGGCTGCCTCTTCAAACTTGTTGGTCACATCGGCATATAAAATGGATCTGCTTGCATTCACAAGCAATCCACAGCGATCGTTCATTCCGTAATCGGCCACCTCCTTCAAGCTTCCCCCCTGGCTTCCCACCCCAGGCACCAGTAAGAAATGTTCAGGGATTAACTTCCTGATATGAGACAAAGATTCAGCCTTGGTTGCACCTACCACATACATGATGTTATTCACAGTCCCCCAAGCGGCCGATGTGCTTATTACCTGATCGTAAAGCTGCTTATCCCCCTCCAGATTTAGCAACTGAAAATCCTTCGATCCCTCATTGGAGGTCAGAGCCAGCAATATGGCCCATTTCCCATCCGACTCAAGGAATGGCGAGATGCTATCGAATCCCATGTAAGGAGAAAGTGTAATGGCATCACAATCCAGGGTCTTAAAAAAAGCCTGGGCATACATCCGGGAAGTATTCCCAATATCTCCCCGTTTGGCATCTGCAATGATAAACAGATCGGGATAGTTGGTCCGAATATAGGTAATGGTCATTTCCAGGCTGATGTAGCCCGCAGCTCCCATGCTTTCATAAAATGCCAGGTTCGGCTTATATGCTACCGCAAGGTCAGCTGTTGCGTCAATGATGTGCTTATTGAACTCATAAATCGGGTACTCGTTGTCAAGAAGCATCTTTGGGATCTTGTTATAATCTGTGTCAAGTCCCACGCATAAATAACTCTTTTTGCGCAAAATATTCCGGTATAGTTCTTCAGCGTTCATGTGCCAGTGATTATTGCATTCCGCTTTCTTTCAATCTCTCCGAATTCTCTGCTACCTGAAGTTTATCAATTACCTCACCCAGAGCCCCATTTATAATGGATTGAAGGTTGTAGAGTGTCAGGTTAATCCGGTGGTCAGTAACTCGTCCCTGGGAATAATTATAGGTGCGAATCTTAGCCGAACGGTCGCCCGAAGAGACCATGGTCTTTCTCTTGGAAGAGATCTCATCCATCCGTCGCTGATATTCTATTGCATAAAGACGGGTTCTGAGCTCTTTCATGGCTTTATCAAGATTTTTTAACTGGGACTTCTCATCCTGACAGGTAACCACAATCCCGGTGGGTATGTGGGTAAGACGTATGGCTGAATAAGTGGTATTGACCGATTGTCCGCCAGGGCCTGAGGAACAATAGGTATCCTTCCTGATATCGGACTGGTTCACGTGTACTTCAAACTCTTCGGCTTCAGGCAATACAGCCACTGTAGCTGCAGATGTATGTACCCTTCCCTGGGTTTCGGTCTGAGGGACGCGCTGCACCCTGTGCACACCTGATTCATACTTCATAACCCCATATACACCCGTACCCGTGACATCCATGATAATCTCCTTGTAGCCACCTACCGTGCCCTCTGTAAAACTGGTGGTAGAAGCTTTCCAACCTTTGGATTCAAAGAATTTAGTATACATCCTGTAAAGATCGCCTGCAAAAATACTGGCTTCATCTCCACCTGTTCCAGCCCGGATCTCAACAATGGCGCTTTTGGCATCTTCAGGATCTTTGGGCAAGAGAAGCAGCTTTATATCCTCCTCCAGGGCAGCTAGCTTTTGCTGATCCAAATCCAGCTCCTCCTTAGCCATCTCCCTGAGCTCCTGATCCTTCTCCTCAGCTAATATCTCTTTTGCACTCTCTATATTGCTCAACAGATTGCTATACGCATCATAAGCTTCAATAACAGGCTCAAGCTGCTTATACTCCTGGTTCAGTTTTATATACCGTGGCATATCAGCTATTATCGATGGATCTGTAATTAGCTGCCCTACTTCATCGAACCTGACTTTTACCCCTTCTAACCGGGATTGTATCATGTTTTCTCCCATGCTTCAATTTTGTCTTAATATACAAACTCCCCCTGATCTCCCCGGATGGTCAGTTTTTTCTGACTGGCCGCCTCGCAGTGTCCGACGATTCTGGCCTCTATGTGGTAACTCTCAGCCAGTTTAATTACCTCTTTCGCAGTATTCTCATCGGTATAGATCTCAAACCGATGTCCCATATTGAAAACCTGATACATCTCTTTCCATTCTGTTCCCGACTCCTCCTGGATCATTTTAAATAGCGGTGGCAATGGGAAAAGTTGATCTTTGATGATATGAACCTCTCCTGCAAAATGAAGCACTTTTGTCTGGGCTCCTCCAGAACAGTGAATCATTCCATCAATCTGCTCTCGGTGACTTACGAGCAATTCCCTGATTAATGGAGCATAGGTGCGCGTGGGTGACAGGACCAGTTTACCTGCGTCTACTCCAACACCCGCTATCACATCAGTAAGAGATTTTCTGCCTGAATAGACTAGTTCAGCGGGGACATCCGGATCATAACTTTCAGGATACTTCGATGCCAGATAATTTCCAAAAACATCGTGTCTGGCGGAGGTAAGGCCATTGCTACCCATCCCTCCATTGTATGAATCTTCATAAGTTGCCTGTCCCGAAGACGACAACCCAACTATAACATTGCCCGGTGTTATCCTGTTTTCTATGATCTCACTTCGTTTCGATCTTGCCACCACGGTTGAATCCACAATAATGGTTCTCACCAGATCACCCACATCTGCAGTTTCACCCCCTGTACTGTATATGGGAACACCCATCTCTCTAAGCTTCGCCAGAATCTCTTCAGTCCCGTTGATAATAGCCGAGATGACCTCTCCTGGGATCTTGTTCTTGTTTCTGCCAATGGTGGAGGAGAGAAGAATATCACCGCTTACTCCCACGCACAACAGGTCATCCAGGTTCATCACAATTGCATCCTGGGCAATTCCTTTCCATACTGAGAGATCACCGGTTTCTTTCCAGTACATATATGCCAGTGAAGACTTGGTCCCGGCTCCATCGGCATGCATTACCAGGCAGTAATCAGGATCACCTGTGAGCATATCTGGTATTACCTTACAGAATGCCCGGGGAAACAGTCCCTTATCCACATGTTTGATGGCCTGGTGAACATCCTCCTTCCCAGAGGATACACCGCGTTGAAGATAGCGGGAAGAATGGCTCATCAACTTTAGTTTTTCGGGATATAATCGGTTGAAAGCACTCTAAATTCGGTTCGTCTGTTCACCTGATGCGCTTTCTCCTGGTCCTCCGCTCCATCAAGCTGATTGATGAAACTCTCGGTTAATACATCGCCGATCTCCAGGAAATTATATTGCGATATCACCTTATCGTCCACCACCTTTGGCTGAGCCTCTCCGTATCCTTTGGCCTGAAGTCTATCGCCTGCAATTCCCTTTGAAATTAGATAATCCACTACAGACTGAGCCCTCTTTTGGGACAACTCCTGGTTATCGGCAGGGCTGCCCCTGGAGTCGGTATGCGACATTAACTCAATGGTCACATTGGGATTGTCGTCCAGTGTTTCAACCAGGTTGTCAAGTGAAACCATCGATTCGGGCCTCAGGTCCCATTTGGCAAAATCGTATAAGATGTTTGGCAGCTCAATGACCTGTTCAATGGAGGCCAGATAGATGGTAACTTCAAACTCCTTGCTCTGATCAAGGCCTCTGGTAGATTCTCTCACCTTTCCATTCAGATAGCCTGGCTGACTTGCAATAAACACATAGTCGGTGGATGGCTTTAACATGAATTTGAAAGTGCCTTCATCTCCGGTTTTCGATTCAATGGTAATTCCATCACTACCCACCGACTTAACCGTAGAACCTGGAAGAACCTGGTCGTTTCGCTCATCTTTGACTACTCCGGTAACAGAGAACTCCAATGGGGGCAATACAAAGGAAAAAATCTCATCATTGCCCCTGCCCTTTCTTGCAGAACTAAAGAAACCCCGCTCCACTTCAGCTTCAAAAGTTATTCCAAAATCATCTTCAGAGGAGTTGATAGGCGGTTTCATATTCTCCAGGTTCCAATTGCCCACTTCATCAAGCCTGGCCTTGTATATATCTAATCCTCCCAGGCCAATTCTGCTGTCTGTGGAGAAATAGAGGGTTCCATCGCTGTGCACATAAGGATAAAGCTCGTTTCCAGGTGTATTGATCTGCTCTCCCATGTTTGCGGGTGAACCCCATGAACCTCCTTCACTTTCCCTGGTAACTTTCCAAATGTCCTTCTCTCCAAGCCCTCCTGGCATGTCAGAAACAAAATAAAGTGTAAGACCGTCTGGAGAGATGGCAGGGTGTGCAGTGGTTATGCTATCACCAAAATCCTGAAATTCAACTTCGGGTTCAGTCCATCCCCCTTCTCCATTTGAGGTAGATCTGTAAATCTGGCATCCCAGTTGCTGATTTTTACCCTTTTTACAGCGCGTGATGTAGAGGGTAGTAAAATCGGAGGAGATACAGGGCGTGCCATCCTCAAACTCCGTATTGAGGCTTTCTACAGGAACTGGAACACTCCATTTTCCTTTCCTGTCCATATTTGAGGAGAAAATATCCGCAAAATTTTGGCCCGTAGCCCCATGGGTTTCATTACCGGAAGCATCCTCCCTGGTCGATGTGAAAAGAACCTCCGTGAATCCCTCATTTACATAGGCCGGACTAAAATCCCTCTGCCGCGAATTAAAGTATCGCATATTCTCCACAATATAACCTGTTGGATTCTGATTCCATACAATAGCGGCTTCACAGGATTCGACTCCCCTGGAGCCACGCGGATCATCAGGCACTAAATCAATATATGTAGTGAATTGCTCTTCGGCTTCATCATACTTTTCATTAATCAGCATCATCTGGCCATACCTGAGATAGATGAGTGGATCCTGGTAATCCTCTCTGATTGCTTTTTTATACCAGAGTTCCGCAGACCTGGCATCACCAAGTATCCTGTAGCACTCTCCAATTTTAAAGAGAATGGCAATCTTTTGGTTTTTGTCTTTTACCTTATTGTATACGTTCTTATAGAGATCGATGGCCTCAAAATACTCCCCGGCATCATAAGCCGCCTGTGCCCTTGAGTCTTTCTGCTTCTTTTGTGCTTCTGCCGGTAAAGAAAAAAGAAGCATGGCCATAAGGGCCAGGAATGTGTATTTCATGAGTTTATTGGTCATCGATTACCCTTTTTTACAATTTGATAAAATTACCTTTTTTTTCTATGATTATAAAACGCAATAATCAACCGAATATTTGATGCACCTCCATATCATAAAAAAGGCCCCCCGCAAGCGGGGGACCTGAACAACTAGGGCTTGATTGATGAAACTAGCTAGAAAACAAAAGCTCTCTGTATTTTGGCAATGGCCAAATCTCATCATCCACAATAAGCTCAAGCTTATCGATGTGATACCGTATTTTATCAAGGTGAGGGGCAACTTTCTTAGAATAGGCTTTGGCCTTCTCCTTCTCATCCTCCATTTTATTAGCCACCTTCCTGGAATCCACCATCTCATTTACACCAACCTTGATGGCCGTAACGTGATCGGAGATCTCTTTGATTAACTCAATCCTGTTTCCAGCAAGGGATTTATACTCCTCCCCGTAGATCTCCTTCAATCCCAGCACATTCTCCATGAGCCTGTTTTGATATTTAACAGCGGTTGGAACAATGTGATTTATGGCCAGATCGCCCAGCACGCGTGCTTCGATCTGAATCTTCATCATGTACTGTTCAAACATAACCTCCACGCGACCCTCCAACTCAGCTTCAGAGAAGATTCCAAGGTCAAAGAAAAGTTTCTTGGACTTATCGGAGAGGTATGCTGTCAGAGCTTCCGGAACATCTGTTACATTGGTTAATCCGCGTTTTTCGGCCTCCTTCAGCCAGTCATCGCTGTAGTTATCACCCTCAAATCTGATGGCTTTGGACGCAATAATGTATTCCCTGAGCACCTGGAAAATGGCCTCATCTCTTTTCACACCACCCTCGATCAGCTTGTCAACCTCAACCTTGAATTCCATGAGCTGAGCAGCTACAGCAGCATTCAAAATAGTCATTGGGGTAGCAGGGTTGCAACTGCCACCCACAGCCCTGAACTCGAACCTGTTCCCGGTAAAAGCAAAAGGAGAGGTCCTGTTCCTGTCTGTATTGTCCAATAGAATTTCAGGTATTTTACCGATATCCAGCTTCAAGGCTGTCTTTTCATCAGGAGACATCTTCTTAGTGGTTACCTGTTCTTCAAGTTGATCAAGCATGGCCGAAACTTCCGATCCAAGGAAACATGATAAAATTGCCGGTGGGGCTTCATTGGCACCCAGGCGATGGGCATTGGATGCGGATGCGATACTGGCTCTTAACAAATCCTGGTGGTCAAACACTGCCTTAATGGTATTTACCACATAGGTAAGAAACTGCAGGTTTGATTTAGGATTCTTCCCCGGCTTATGCAGAACCACTCCTGTATCTGTAGAAAGTGACCAGTTGTTGTGTTTACCTGTACCATTGATGCCCTGGAATGGCTTTTCATGGAAGATAACCCGGAATCCATGATGTCTGGATACTTTTTTCATCAGGTCCATCATCAATACATTGTGGTCCACAGCCAGGTTGCACTCCTCGTAATAGGGTGCCAATTCATACTGGTTGGGTGCCACCTCATTGTGCCTCATGGTAACGGGAATCCCTAATTTATAGGCTTCAGATTCAAGGTTGTGCATAAACGCTGAAACCCGCTCAGGTATGGAACCAAAATAGTGATCATCCAACTGTTGGTCCTTGGCAGAAGCATGGCCCATCAGGGTACGACCGGTTAATGCAAGGTCGGGACGAGCATAATACAATGCCTCATCGATCAGAAAATATTCTTGTTCCCATCCCAGGTTTGCATTTACCTTGGTTACATTTTTATCAAACAACTGACATACGTCTGTTGCTGCTTTATCAACCATATTCAAAGCTTTAAGCAAAGGGGCTTTGTGGTCAAGTGCTTCACCTGTATATGAAATAAAAATAGTGGGTATACTCAGGGTATTGTCAATAATAAAAGCGGGTGATGTAGGGTCCCAGGCTGTATAACCACGGGCCTCGAAAGTATTCCTGATCCCACCACTGGGGAAAGAAGAAGCATCGGGCTCCTGCTGTGCAAGTGCTCCGCCTGAAAAGGCCTCAACCACACCTCCATGCCCATTGGACTCAATAAATGCATCGTGCTTTTCAGCTGTTCCACCGGTCAAAGGTTGGAACCAGTGTGTATAGTGCGTGGCTCCCCTTTCTGTGGCCCATGCTTTCATACCTGCTGCCACTGAGTCAGCTTTCTTTCTGTCAATTTGTGTACCCTTATCAATGGCATCCATCACATGATTGAAGGCATCCTTGGAGAGGTACTTTTGCATTTTTATCTTGTCGAAAACGTTGATTGCAAAATAATCAGATGTTTTATCTGAGGGAGGGATTACATGATTTGGTTTTCTGTCAAAAACCTGTTCCAGCGCTTTAAACCTGATGATGGCCATAATATATTTTTTAAGTTAATACGAATAATAGGGTTTGATGGTGCAAATATATACTTTTTTTAATTCTACCCCCTATTTTTTAGCATATATCCATATTTTTTTATGCTTTTTACCATTTACACCTTGATTTTTCACATGTTTTATGAAAATATCGAATAATTAAACCAAAACCGCCGGTGGTTTACCGGCGGTTCAATACTCAGATATGTAAAGAATTGTTTACTTCATCTCTTCTACAAAATATTTGTAAAAAAGCGGAATGGTTTCAATCCCCTTGTAGAAATTGAATAGTGGATAATTCTCGTTGGGTGAGTGGATCGCATCAGAATCCAGTCCAAAACCCATGAGGATCGATTTAATACCCAGCACCTCTTCAAAATCCGAAACAATGGGAATGCTTCCTCCACTTCGCACCGGGATGGGCTGCTTTCCAAAGCTCTCCTCAATGGCGCTGCTGGCTGCCCGGTAAGCAGGAAAGTCTATGGGGGTTACATAGCCCTGTCCGCCGTGAAGGCTCTTTGCTGTAACTTTTGTTCCTTTAGGGGCAATACTTTCAAAATGCTTAATGAAGAGCTCATCAATTTTCGCTGAGTCCTGATTGGGGACCAATCTCATGGAAATCTTGGCATAAGCTTTTGAAGGAAGTACAGTTTTAGCCCCTTCACCAATATAACCAGACCAGATCCCATTTACATCCAGACTGGGCCTGATACCTGTTCTCTCATTGGTTGAGAATCCGGATTCGCCAACAACTTCATCAATATCAAGTGCCTCCTTATAAGCCTCTTCACTGAAAGGAGCTTTTGCCATCTCTGCACGCTCAGTGTCTGAAACCTCTTGAACATCGTCATAAAAACCCGGAATGTTTATGTGGTTATTTTCATCGGTAAGAGAAGCTATCATTTTAGCCAGCAAATTGGCTGGATTCCCAACAGCTCCACCGTATAAGCCTGAATGCAGGTCTCTGTTCGGACCAGTCACTTCAACTTCCATATAGCTCAATCCACGCAATCCCACTGTAATAGAGGGTATATCCTGAGCGATCATGGTCGTATCGGAAATCAAAATTACATCTGCCTTAAGTAGCTCCTTATTTTCCTTGCAGAATTGCTTTAAGCTTGGCGATCCAATTTCCTCTTCGCCTTCGATCATAAATTTTACATTGCAGGTGAGGGTGCCCGTTCTGTTCATTAGCTCAAAAGCTTTTACATGCATATAGAGTTGTCCCTTATCATCATCGGCACCGCGGGCATAAATTTTTCCATCCCTTACCTCGGGCTCGAAGGGAGGTGAATCCCATAAATCGAGTGGTTCAGCAGGCTGGACATCATAATGACCGTAAACCAGTACGGTAGGTAGTGAGTCATCGATAAGTTTATGGCCATAAACAACGGGCCATCCATTTGTTTCCTTGACCTCAGCAAAATCAGCACCAGCGCTTATCAGCGCAGTTCTTATAAAATCCGCACTTTTTAACATGTCATCTTTCGCTTCAGCTTTGGCACTGATGGAAGGAATCCTGATCAAATCAAAAAGCTCTTCAAGGAACCTCTCCTTGTTAGTTTCTACATAGTTCTTAATTGTTTCCATATTAAATAGGTATATAATAATTTATAGATCTTATCCAGTTGTCGCCTTATTCAGTTCACTAAAAACAAGCTCAAGCTCTTCATAAAACTTCTTGCCATAAACCCTTTCAATGGGATCCTTGAGAAATCTAAAGACCGGAACTCCTTCATCTTTCCCCTTGATCCTTGCAGGCTCACATATGCCCCAGCGATGGTAATTGAGAGCAATCCCATTCCCAATTTTATTCACTCTGATGGGGTACAGGTGACAGGAGACCGGTTTACGAAATGAGATGGCCCCCTCTTCATATGCCTCTTCAATGGCACACCAGGCAATTCCCTTTTTAAAAACCGCATAAGCACACTCTTCGCGACCTATAAGTGGAGTCACTTTATCGCCATCATCATCGATCAGCCAACTCCCCTGTTGGTCTATGGCACTTTGAGATTCCTTTCTTAAATAGGGCTTGATTTTTTTGATTTGACCGGATAGCTTATCAGCCTCCTCATCTTCAAGAGGAGCCCCCGAATCACCGAAGACACAGCAGTTTCCATGACAGGAAGGAAGGTCACAAATGAAATGATTATCAAATAATTCCCTGCTTAATATTTTATCTCCAATCTGAATCATACTCATTTCTGTAAAACACAAAAGTGCAAAAAAAAATATTGTTCTGACTCCTATTTCACAACATCTCATATGTTAACAGATGCATTTTGCAAAATATATAAATCATTGATAATCTAATACATTACATTTTTTGTTTAATTATATACTGTTAATTATTAAACATTATTAGATCTATTGTGTTTAACTTTCAAATATTAATAATTAAACATACACAACCATGAAAACAAATGTTCTAGTTCTTAACACGGAGAATGTAGCCAGAAAGGTTAGAATCTCACTTATTGCCGTACTTGCTATCATCTATTCAAGCATGGCGCTTGCACAAACCACCGTGGTGGATGTAATTGTTGGAAGCGAAAACCATAACACTCTAGAAGCAGCTGTTGTAGCAGCTGAACTGGCCGACGACCTTTCAGGTAAAGGTCCATTTACCGTATTTGCTCCCACCGATGCTGCATTTGCTGCCTTGCCAGAAGGAACAGTAGAGGCCCTTTTAAAAGATCCTACAGGCGACTTAGCCCAGATTCTTCTTTACCATGCAGTGGGTTCCAAAGCAATGTCCTCAGATCTGTCAGACGGTCAGATGATTGCCACTCTTAACGGCAGCAGTGTTACCGTGAAGTTTAAGGATAGCAAAGTTTACATCGATAAAGCCATGGTGACTATGGCAGATATTGAAGCCGATAATGGCGTAGTACATGTATTAGATGCTGTAATAATTCCTTCACCCGCTGTGGCTGCAAACTCAGGTGGATGCCAAACTCCGTAGTCAACTTTATCCTAGCTGAAATGTCCAACGGCTATTGGGTCGTTGGTTCATTTTCAGCAAATTAAATAATAACCTAAACATATATCAAAGAAAATCATCTCTTATTTAGAAATTAAAAAACATTGAAACCATGAAAAAAAATGTACTACTTCAGAACCCGGAGAATGTAAGCAAAATGCTTAGAACATCTCTAATGGCCATGCTGATGATATTTATAACAAGCATGACATTTGCCCAAACCAACACCGTTGTTGATATTATTGTTGGCAGCGACGATCACAACACCCTTGAAGCTGCTGTTATCGCAGCTGAACTGGCCGACGACCTTTCAGGTCATGGTCCATTTACAGTATTTGCTCCCACCGATGATGCATTTGCTGCATTGCCCGATGGTACCGTTGACGCTTTGCTTGAGGATCCCACAGGAGCACTGGCTCAGATTCTTCTTTACCATGTGGTTGGTGCCAAAGCGCTTTCCACAGATCTTTCAGACGGACAGGTGATCACCACTCTTAATGGCGACAGCGTGACCGTTAGCATTGCTGATGGCAAAGTCTTTATTGATGATGCAGAGGTAACCGTTGCAGATTTAGAGGCTGACAACGGCGTAGTTCATGTAATTGACGCAGTAATTCTGCCCACATCCACCGTATGGGACATTATCGTGGGAAGTCCGGCACACACTACCCTGGAAGCTGCAGTTATAGCCGCTGAACTTGATGGTGCTCTTGCTGGAGAGGGTCCTCTTACCGTATTTGCTCCCACCGACGATGCATTTGCTGCATTGCCAGAAGGAACATTGGATGCACTGCTTGCTGATATACCCTTGCTTACCAGCATCCTTACCTACCATGTGGTGGGTGCCAAAGCACTGTCAACAGATTTATCTGATGGTCAGATGATCACCACATTGAATGGAGACAGTGTCACTGTGAAGATTATGGATGGTAAAGTCTTTATTGATGATGCCGAGGTAATCGTAGCCGATTTAGTGGCTGACAACGGCGTGGTCCATGTCATTGATGCTGTGATCCTGCCTAAATACACAGTATGGGACATCATTATGGCAAGTGATGTACACACTACCCTGGAAGCTGCAGTGAAAGCTGCCGAACTTGATGGTGCCCTTCAGGGTGAAGGTCCATTTACTGTATTTGCTCCCACCGACGATGCATTTGCTGCATTGCCCGAAGGAACCGTAGATGCTTTGCTTCAGGATCCCACAGGAGCACTGGCTCAGATTCTTCTTTACCATGTGGTAAATGCCAAGGCCTTGTCTACTGATCTTTCAGACGGACAGGTGATCACCACATTGAATGGGGACAGCGTGACCGTTAGCATTGCCGATGGCAAGGTCTTTATTGATGAGGCCGAGGTAATCGTAGCCGATTTAGAAGCTGACAACGGTGTGGTTCATGTGATCGACGCAGTGATGCTGCCTGCATCCACCGTATGGGACATTATCGTTGGAAGTCCGGCACACACTACCCTGGAAGCTGCAATTATTGCTGCCGAACTTGACGGTGCACTTGCGGGTGAGGGTCCTTTCACCGTATTTGCTCCCACCGACGATGCATTTGCTGCATTGCCCGATGGTACCGTTGACGCCTTACTTCAGGATCCCACAGGAGCACTGGCTCAGATTCTTCTTTACCATGTGGTAAATGCCAAGGCCTTGTCTACTGATCTTTCAGACGGACAGATGATCACCACATTGAATGGGGATAGCGTGACTGTGAAGATTATGGATGGAAAGGTCTTTATTGATGATGCAGAGGTAATCGTAGCCGATTTAGTGGCTGACAACGGTGTTGTCCATGTCATTGATGCTGTGATCCTGCCTAAATATACAGTATGGGACATCATTATGGCAAGTGAAGATCACACTACCCTGGAAGCTGCAGTAAAAGCTGCCGAACTTGATGGTGCCCTTCAGGGTGAAGGTCCATTTACTGTATTTGCTCCCACCGACGATGCATTTGCTGCATTGCCCGAAGGAACCGTAGATGCCTTACTTCAGGATCCCACAGGAGCACTGGCTCAGATTCTTCTTTACCATGTGGTAAATGCCAAGGCCTTGTCTACTGATCTTTCAGACGGACAGGTGATCACCACATTGAATGGGGACAGCGTGACCGTGAGCATTGCCGATGGCAAGGTCTTTATTGATGAGGCCGAGGTAATCGTAGCCGATTTAGAAGCTGACAACGGTGTGGTTCATGTGATCGACGCAGTTATGCTGCCTGCATCCACTGTATGGGACATTATCGTTGGAAGTCCGGCACACACTACCCTGGAAGCTGCAATTATTGCTGCCGAACTTGACGGTGCCCTTCAGGGTGAAGGTCCATTTACTGTATTTGCTCCCACCGATGATGCATTTGCTGCATTGCCCGAAGGAACCGTAGATGCCTTACTTCAGGATCCCACAGGAGCACTGGCTCAGATTCTCCTCTATCATGTAGTAGGAGCCAAAGCACTCTCCACAGATCTTTCAGACGGACAGATGATCACCACATTGAATGGGGATAGCGTGACTGTGAAGATTATGGATGGAAAGGTCTTTATTGATGATGCAGAGGTAATCGTAGCCGATTTAGTGGCTGACAACGGTGTTGTGCATGTCATTGATGCTGTGATCCTGCCTAAATATACAGTATGGGACATCATTATGGCAAGTGAAGATACACACTACCCTGGAAGCTGCAGTGAAAGCTGCCGAACTTGATGGTGCGCTTCAGGGTGAAGGTCCATTTACTGTATTTGCTCCCACCGACGATGCATTTGCTGCATTGCCAGAAGGTACTGTTGACGACTTACTTCAGGATCCCACAGGAGCACTGGCTCAGATTCTTCTTTACCATGTGGTAAATGCCAAGGCCTTGTCGACTGATCTTTCTGACGGACAGATGATCACTACCCTGCAGGGAACTGATGTGACTGTAAGCATTGCCGATGGTAAGGTCTATATCAATGAAGCTGAGGTAATCGTAGCCGATTTAGAGGCTGACAATGGAGTAGTTCATGTGATCGATGCTGTGATCACACCTACTGCCACTGGTATTGAGGACAGGATCGCTACTGCTGGGAATGTGACCATTTATCCGAATCCCGCTCGTGAATTCGTGAATATCAGTTTCGAAGTCGTAAATCCAAGTGAGATTCGCATTGAGATGTACGATATGATCGGACAACAAGTACGCATTCAGGATGAAGGATATTCATACGAAGGAAGTTACAATGTAGAACTTCCGGTGAATGATCTGGAATCTGGAATGTACATAATAATAATCAACACCGGTGACAGTCAAATTGCAAATAAGGTTAGGGTTGTGAAGTAGTTTATGTTACTGGTTTATTGGAAGGCTGTCCGCTCCTGCGGATGGCCTTTTTTTATTTCTATCTTTACTTAATGAGTAAGATAATTTCAGGGCTGATTTGTTTAGGACTTTGTTGGACAGCAGCATTTTCCCAGATATCCTACCTGGACCGTCCTGACCTCCTGGATCGTGTGGAGAATTGTCTTGATCTTACCTATGGATTTTCTTTTACCAAAGCAAAACAACAACAACTCAACCTATCGAATCTCACTCCGGACCACCCTGCTCCCATATTTCTAGATGCTCTTATCATATATTGGAAACACTATCCCCTCACCCCAGAAAAGAAAGAGTCCGAACAATTCCTTTCATTAATGGATAAATGCGTCCAGATGGCAGAAGCATATACCGACAATGATCATACCCACCTGGAAGGAGTATTTTTTGATCTTTTTGGCAGAGCTTTCCAGGCCATGTACTGGGCCGATAATGGAAAACCCTTTAAGGTAGTTCCGGATTTGGGACCCATGTATCATCTTACGAAGAAAGGGTTTTACCTGAAGGATGATTTTGTAGAGTTCTATTTCTCCACGGGATTGTATAACTACTACATCGAAGCGTATCCAGAAGCTCGTCCCATATACAAACCACTGGTCTCATTCATGGAGGAAGGGGATAAACAGCTTGGCCTGGAGCAATTGGAGTATGCCATCAACCACACTGTATACCTGAAAGTGGAGTCCTATTTATTTATGACCTTGATTCAGCTTAATTATGAGGACAATTTAAACTCAGCTCTCTATTTTATCTCCAGGTTACATCAAAGATACCCGCAAAACACATGCTATCAGGGCCTTCTATTAACAGTTCTGCTTCATCAATAAAAGTTTACGGAAGCGAGGAAAGTCTTGATGACCATGAATAATCAGACAGGCGACTATTCCGATATGATAAAAACCATGTCCAAAGCATTCCTGTCGGAACAGTTCTTAGGCAACGATAATCATGCAAAAGAAGGGTTTTTTAAGACGGTTGAGCTTGCCGAATCATTTGGCCCTATTGCAGATATGTATAAGGCCATTGGCTATATGGGACTTTCCAGAATTAGCGAGCGGGAAGAGATGCATCAACAGGCAAAAAAATATGCGCGAATGGCCTCCAATCATACGGTTTACAGCTTTATAATCAAGGAGTGACCCTGCCCTTCCTGGTGATCAACCATACCCCTGCCAGGGTTAATAATCCACCCACCAGTTGCACTCCTGTTGGAAATACGCCCAGAAATATCCATGCCAACAACAAAGTCCACACTCCTTTTGTGCTGATAATTAAGGAGGTTTTGGTGGCTTCAATCAACTTTAAGGCCTGGTATGCCAGGATAATTACGATCAGGGTTTCTAAAAGGGAACCTATAGAGAGGTCCCTCCAAATATGAAAAGGCAAGTCAGGAAGGCCATCCGCATTAAAAAACAGCACAGCCATGACAATGGCCAGCAAAACGGAACGAATCAGAGACATAAAACCAGGCAACAAATAGGTATGGTATCTCCTGCCTGTTATGGTGGCTAAAGCGAAGAGAAAGGAAGCTCCGATGATATACTTTGAACCCGGATCCAGGAAGCCGGTAAATCCACCCTCCCTGTAATTGATCACAAAAAGTCCCGCTATGGTAATCATTATACCTGCAAGTTGAGCCTTTCGGAATCTCTCCCCCAGCAACGCCACCCCCATTATGGTGACAAAAACCGGCCCCACATTCCCAATAAATGATACTACAGCTGGATTTTCCATAGCCTGGATGGCCAAATAAAACAGGCCCGTCGCCAAACCCTCCAGAACTGCCACTGCTGTTGCCACCCCCATTTTTTGTGTGGTTGACCCGGATAGGTTTCTATACTCCTTCCTGACCAAAAACCAGATGCCATTCCAAACCACTCCCAGACTAAACCAGAGCACACCAAATTGCACCATGGTCAGGTAGTTTAAAACTGATTTGCTGAATACGAAAGAGGCAGCCAGGGCTAAGGAAGCTCCTAGAGCGTAAAAATAACCGCTTGAGTGATTTCTATTCACTGGGTTTTGTTAAATTGATGCTGGAATAGCCTGGCCAAATTAATGAAAACCCATGACAAAAAAGGCATTATTTTCTCGGTCGAGTGTACCTGATGTTGAACAGATGCAAAATGAGGAATTGTACACTAAGATTCTGGAACTGAATTTTGATGACATGATACCGTTTGTCCTGTTGAACATCAAAAAAAAGGGCCTTATGTCGGGGCTATTTATAGCTATCAATGTGATTGGACTATTTTCCATTGGGATTCTTTCAATATGGGGTATTTACACGGGATGGATCCCCTGGTCACGGTTTATTACTCAGATGATCCTGGGAATTCTAGCAGGAAGCATTATTGTGATCCCATTTCATGAGCTTCTTCATGGGCTCGCTTACAAGATTCTCGGAGCAAAGAAGATTAAGTTTGGGGCAAATCTGCAACAGTTTTTCTTTTTTGTTAGCGCTGACCGCTTTCCGGTAAACAGGAAAGAACTCTGCTTCCTGGCGCTGCTTCCATTTGGTGTACTGAACCTTGCGCTGTTGATGGGTGCCCTGTTCTGGTTAACGCCCTACTCCATACTGTTTGGGTTCCTCCTGCTCAGCCATAACCTGATGTGCATAGGAGATTTTGCAATTACAAACTATGCATTGAATGAAAAGGAAGAGGTATTTACCTATGATGAGCCTGAAATCAAGAAGAGTTTTTTCTATAAAACAGTGAAGGGTAATCTATTGTGACATTTTTTCCATGAGCTGTTTCGCCTTTTTGGCCTTCTTTTCACTCACAATAAATGCAGAATCTATTTCAAAAGCCTTCATGTAACTATCATAGGCTTTTTCATACTGTTTGGTGGTCATGTAAAAGTCTCCTTTTGAATCATAGGGATTGGCCAGACCCGGTGCTGCTTTAATGTAATGATCAAAAGCTTTTTCAGCCTCATCAAAATTCTCCAGCTCCATATAGGCATACCCCAGCTGGTTATAGGCAAGGGGGTATTCTGCTGTTGAAGCAATGGCTCTCTTTATGGACTTTACGGCCCCTTCATAGTCCTTCATAAATTGATATTGAAGTATATAGAGGATTTTGTGCACATGGGGATCAGCCGGGTAGAGATCCACAGCCATCTCGAGTTGCTCGACGACTTTCTCATCCTGTCCGTCTAGCAAATACTTAAACGCACTCCTGATGTGCTCTTCAGCTTCATTGAAAGAGGCATTGGCTTGCAATGCTTTCTCAGCAACCTTTTTGGAATTCTTACTGGACATGAAATACATCCAGAATGAAGCCATAAAAAAATTGGGATCTTCTTTTACAGCAAGGTCAAGATTATGCCATGCCAAACTCAGCTTGATCTGATCGAAAGCCATCATTCCGCTTTCGTATAGCTCAAGGGCCAACTCCGAATCGGTGGTAACCGGCATAAGCACTGCCGATTTATCCTCTGTACAAGCACTCGTAATTAAAAGACTGGAAATAACCAATACGGGGGTTAATGTCCTCAACCTCATTTTTTAATTTTTTCCAATCTTACGTCCATTTCAAAAGTAGCACATTTCCTACCTATAATCAAATCTGGCCATGAAAGAATAAAAAATGTTGACGAACAGCACACCAGCATCTGTCAGTGCCATTGACCCACAAAAAAAGGGGCCCTGCAGGACCCCCATGTTATTAACTTCCAAAATACAAGGGCTGTCAGTTCAGATACTCCTTAATAATCCCTTCCACATCATCAGGAGCCACTCGACCATAAGTTTTATCGCCGACCTGCACCACTGGTGCAAGTCCGCAGGCTCCAACACATCGCAAACAGCTAAGTGAGAATAACCCATTTACGTCGGTCTCACCCACTTCAATCTCCAGTTGCTTCTTAAATTCGTTGAGCACTGTTTCTGCACCCCTTACATAACATGCAGTTCCTGTACAGATTGAGATGGGGTGTTTTCCCTTAGGGATCATGGTAAAGAAGGAGTAGAAAGTGACCACGCCATACACTTTGGCTGCTGGCATTTCCAATTTTTCTGAGATAACCTCCTGTACCTCGGCGGGTAAATAGCCAAAGGTCTCCTGGCATTTATGCAGTACATTGATCAGTTCGCCCTCCAGGTTGCCGAATGTATCACAAATGGCATGGATCTTATCCACCTGGTCCTGTCTGAGTTCTATTTTTACGCTTGACATAACTATCTGTATTATTAGCAATTAAACCTGGAATATCTTTTTGCGCTTATCGAAATAGTGCGTATGCAATAATTCGTGCGCCTTCTCACTCAAAGGCTCCCCCAGGAACTCATCATATAGCTTCAGAATATAGGGATTCTCGTGGGATTTCCTGATTGTTTTTCCTTCATCTTCCGCATATATAGCCTTCGTTCTGGCCTGAAGAATAGATGCATCCCCATGATGAAGCGGCTGACCACCTCCACCGATACATCCCCCTGGACAGGCCATCACTTCAATGGCATGGTATTTCGATTTTCCGGCTTTCACGTCGTCAAGCAATTTCCTGGCATTGCCCAATCCATGTGCAATTCCAATGTTGATATCGAGTCCATCGAAATCCACCGTGGCAGAACGAATCCCTTCCATTCCCCTGAGCTGCTTAAAATCGACCTTCTCAAGTGTTTTCCCGGTATGGAGTTCATATGCTGTCCGGGTAGCAGCCTCAATAACACCTCCGGTAGCACCAAAGATGACGGCGGCACCTGAAGACTCTCCCAATGGAGCATCAAAATCATCTTCCTCCAGTTTGTTCAGATCCATGTTGGCCTGCTTGATCAGATGGGCCAGTTCACGGGTAGAGATACTGAAATCTACATCAGGATTGCCATCCACACTAAACTCCTCTCGCTGACACTCATATTTCTTGGCCAGGCATGGCATGATGGAAATCACCACCATGTCTTTACGGTCCACTTCAATCTTATCGGCAAAATAGGTCTTGGCAATGGCGCCAAACATCTGCTGGGGAGACCTGGCTGTAGAGGGAACATCCTTCAGTTTGGGAAAGTTGTATTCGAAAAAATTCACCCACCCTGGACAGCAGGAAGTAAGCATGGGTAATTTTACATTTTCATCCCCTTCGAGGTGCTTCCTTAAACGTCCCAACAATTCGGTTCCTTCTTCCATGATCGTGAGGTCGGCAGCAAAATCGGTATCAAATACATAATCAAAACCCAATTGTTTGAGCGCGCTTACCATCTGTCCGGTGACCCGTGTTCCTGGCTCCATCCCAAACTCTTCACCCAATGCAGCTCTTACAGCTGGAGCAGTCTGAACCACCACGGTTTTTGTGGGATCATTGAGTGCAGCAATCACTTTTCCTGTATGGTCTACTTCAGTAAGTGCTCCTGTGGGGCAAACCGCTACACACTGTCCGCAGTAAGTACAGGGGGAATGCTCCAGGTTCATCTCGAAAGCAGGAGCTACCACCGCCTCGAATCCACGATTTACTGCATTCAGGGCACCAACGGTCTGGAAATCATTACACATGGTCTCACACCTGCGGCACATGATGCACTTGTCCAGCTCCCTGATAATGGAGGGTGATGTGTCGATCCTATAGGTTGACATCTCAGCATACTCCTGTCCGGGTATTTCCCTGATCCCAAGCTTGACTGCCATATCCTGCAGATCACAATTTCCTGATTTGGCACAGGAGAGACAATCTTTGGGGTGATCAGATAGGATCAGCTCCATAACGGTTCTGCGTGCGTTAATCACACGCATGCTGTTGGTTTTTACAACCATACCCTCTGCCACAGCGGTTGAACATGATGGGGCCAGATTTCTTCTGCCCTCAACCTCTACGGAACATATTCTGCAGCCACCTGGCTTATTCTCAATATTCAGATCCTTCAGATCCATGTAACAGAGGATAGGAATCTCTATATCCAGCTGTTTTGCGGCTTTGTAGATGGTGGTTCCTGACGGGACCTCCACCTTTTTTCCATCTATAGTAAGTGTAACTAGACTCATCTTTTCTACTTATTTTAAGATCACTGCATCGAATTTACATTTCTCCATACACGCTCCACACTTGATGCATGTATCCGGATTGATCAGGTGTGGCTCTTTTCGCTCCCCTGATATACATCCTACCGGACAAGCTCTGGCACAGGCTGTGCAGCCAATGCAGTTCTCCTCCACGATAAAGTATTCCAGCAGGTCGGTACATACTCCGGAAGGACATTTCTTATCCACCACATGGGAATGATACTCCTCCGGGAAATTCTCCATGGTGGAGAGCACAGGATTGGGGGAGCTCTGCCCCAGTCCACATAGGGAGGTATCCTTGATCACATCGCCAAGGTTCCTTAACCTGACCAGGTCACTCTCTTCACCCTTGCCTTCACAAATTCTCTGAAGCAACTCGTGAAGCCTCTTGTTTCCTATCCTGCACGGAGCACACTTCCCGCATGATTCCTCTACGGTAAAATCGAGATAAAAGCGTGCAATGGAGACCATACAATCGTCCTCATCCATCACAATCATCCCTCCTGAACCCATCATGGAACCATTTGCAACCAGGTTCTCATAGTCAATAGGGGTATCCAGGTGTTTCTCTGTAAGACATCCACCTGAAGGCCCGCCGGTCTGCACGGCCTTAAATTTTTTTCCGTCTTTGATTCCTCCTCCTATCTCAAAAATCACTTCCCGAAGGGTGGTACCCATGGGAACTTCTATAAGTCCCACATTGTTAATCTTGCCTGCCAGGGCAAATACCTTTGTCCCTTTGGAAGTTTCCGTACCAATGCTGCTAAACCATTCGGCTCCCTTAAGAAGAATTACGGGTACATTGGCCAGTGTCTCCACATTATTGACATTGGTTGGTTTTCCCATATATCCGCTCTCGGCTGGGAATGGGGGTTTCAAGGTGGGTTCGCCCCTGTCACCCTCCATGGAGTGTATCAGCGCGGTCTCCTCTCCACAGACAAAAGCGCCAGCCCCATATTTAAGATCAATATCGAAGTTAAAGCCCGATCCCAGGATGTCTTCTCCAAGCAATCCGTATTCTCTGGCTTGTTCGATGGCTATTTTCAATCGTGCAATGGCAAGGGGATATTCGGCCCTTATATAGATATAACCCATATCGGCCCCAATGCAATAACCAACAATGGCCATAGCCTCCAGCACTGAATGAGGGTCTCCTTCAAGGATAGAGCGATCCATAAATGCACCGGGATCCCCCTCATCTGCATTACAAACAACATATTTCTGATCGGCTTCATTTTTTCGGGCGAAATCCCACTTCAATCCTGCCGGGAATCCGGCACCCCCACGGCCTCGCAAACCCGACGCCTTCATGATGGAAATGGTATCTTCCGGAGTTTTACTTGTAAGAACATCCCCCAAAGCCTGGTAACCGTCTCTTGCAATATACTCATCAATCACTTCTGGGTCGATGATCCCGCAATTCCTAAGTGCTATTCTTATCTGCTTCTTGTAGAATCCCATTCCTTTGGAGTCTTCCACATGTTTACCTGTTTCAGGATCTTTATAGAGCAGATGTTCTACCCTTCTTCCCTTAATAACATGTTCCTCCACAATTTCCTCTGCATCCTCAGGCTTAACCTGAGTGTAGAATGTATTATCGGGCATCACTTTTACGATGGGGCCCTTTTCGCAGAAACCAAAGCAACCGGTCATTATAACCTGCACAGTCTCTTCAAGACCCTGTTTCGACAGCTCCTTTTTGAGCTTTTCTGCAATAATGTAGCTCTCCTGAGACTTGCAACCGGTGCCACCGCAAACAAGCAAATGCATGCTGTATTTTGACATTTTTATTCCTCCTTTGATTCAATGGTTTCGTAGTTCACAGGGATGATTCCATCCACCAACTCTCCACCTTTTATATACTTCTCAATAATTTCATCCGCCTTTACCTGGTTCACTCCACCGAATACCACCGCTTCGCTCCCTGGAAGCTTCACTTCAATGGTGGGTTCTGCATAGCAATAGCCCATGCACCCTACCTGGGTAACAATGGCATCAACTCCACGCTTTTCAAGTGCCTCTGCCATAAATTCCATGGTCTCTTTGGCTCCTGAAGCGATGCCACAGGTAGCCATGGCCACTTTGACCAGCACCCTGTTCTCGGCATCTTCTCCCTTTTCACGGGTTTGCAATCCGGACAACTTTTCATCCCGGATTTTTTTAAGATCTGCGAGCGTTTTAATCTTTTCCATAGGTTTAATAAATTGATTCTCCTGAATTATAAAATTATAATATAAGTACGTTATTATCAATTAATTCGGAGCCATTCCGATGGCTTCCATATTATTTCTAATCATTCTTTTTAAGAGCCTGGTCAATTCGCTCCCCCGTATCTCCTCCACCTCGAGTCCTGACCGGATTTCAGATGTTGAAATGGAAAAATCTCCCTTTTCTGTTTCACATTTTAATTCCCATTCAATGGCTGAGTTTGATCCTGCCAATAAAACCCAGCAGCCTTCCAGATCTCCCAGGGGCTGTCTGTCAGGGTGATCCATCACAAAGCAGGCTTTCACCTGTGTACCTTTTCCCTGTTCTGACCTTACCTCCAGTGCCCCCCCGGTCAATTCAGCATGCTGTTTGAACAGTGGTATTCCCAATCCCACCCGGCGGGTTGTCCGCGTTGTATGAAATGGATCTGTAATCACATTAACCTGTTCTGCACTCATGCCCCGACCATTGTCCTCTATTTCTACCCATAACATTCCAGGCTGGCTTTCCTGTTTGACCGATATAAGTACATGGTTTGCTTCTGCTGCAATGCAATTCTCAGCTACATCAAGAATATGTAAGGCAATCTCCTTCATTCAAAGGTCATTTTTCGTCCCTGTAATCCATGAAGAGCCAGACCCATTTCTTTAAAGGACTGCTCCATCATATGCATCTGACTGGTACATCTGCCAATATCCTCCAGGTAGTGCGCATCGGAACTTTTGAATAACTGGTGAGAAGCCAGATCGGGATGCTGCATCAACAGCTGTTTCAAATCGCTATTCCTGGCAATTTCCACCGCATCAATCTCCAACTCTTCTGGCAGGAAGCCCAGCTGGGAATACAAGCCATTCATGGAACGGTTAATATGGGCAGGTACAAAATATCCCCCCAGCTCATGCACCACCCTGGCCACTTCTGAAATCCCAAGATTCAGGCCAGGGTAAAGCGAGTGATTCACCTCGGAAACGATATGCTCATTTTTGTCAACAATAACCTGGATTCCGAACAAGTCCGTATTATTGGCTATCCTGGGAAGCGTCTCATCCAGTTTCTCCTGAAACCAGTCTAGCTGATCATCTGTATCAAAGAACGTTAAGCAATGTACTTCCTCCATGGTGTTTATCTCGACACCATATACAACCCATATGCCGCTATTTTCTCCTATCTCTCTCACCAGCTTGGCATGGCCGGTATGATTGTGATCGGTCACTGCAATGATATCAAGTCCTTTTTCTACAGCTTTCTCCACAATCCTTCCCGGGCTCATCTCCAGGTCACCACAGGGAGACAATACCGAATGAATGTGAAGATCGGCGGTATAGGTATTCATTACTGGCTTAACATTTTATATAACTCTCCAGCGGTCTCAAAGGTCTTTTTAGATGTACCCAGTATGGGAATTCCCTCTTCAATTGCTTTTGCAAGTACCTGCTCACCGGGCTCAATGCCTTTTACCAGAACAATAGCAGCGAGCTCCTTGAGGGAGGCTATGGCTACTACATTCATATGCGACTGGAGGGTGATCCACACCTCCCCTTCTCCGGCATTTCCCATCACATCGCTAAGCAGGTCTGACACATAACCGCCATTTACCTCTATATCCAGGTTGGTTTTACCTGTGAAAACCCTTAAACCCAACTCTTCCGCTATCTGTCTGACTGTCATTCTATTTGCTTTGACTTCTGTAATCTCTTTCTTTTCCCCAGATCTGACCATTGATTCTGTCAGCCTCTTCAATCGTGAGTCTTTTATCCCTGATATAGAGTTCCTGCAGAAATATACACCATGTGAGTTGGGCCCTCTCATGGACAATATCCTGAGCCAGCTCGCGACATGTTGGCGAGCCACAGGCTGCGCAATCTATTCCCGGGAGTACTTTCAGCAACTCCTCCACTTTATCCATTTTCTCAATGGCTTTTTTTCGATCGGGATCCAGCATAAGCATCGAGCGAGCCGGTATTTCATCCAGTGCATAAAGCGCTTCATTATAAAAAGATGCTCCCTCTTTTGGATCAGCTGGATGGTCCAGCAGGGATGCCCTCCTATGTAAGCGCTCCACAGTTAAAAACCTGTTCCCACTAATAAGTACCCCACCTGCGCAGCTCTCGTCACAAGCCCTTAGCTCCAGAAAATCGATGTTGCTCTCCTCTGACTCCTCCAGGCGCTCCAGAAATTCAGTTACATTTGACATTCCATCCACAGCCAGACATCGCCCTGCCTGGTGTTTCGATTCCCCACCTGTAAGACTCCAGAGGATCCCTTTAGAGTCGAGTGTTCCAGAATCAGGATTTTTGGCATCACTAATTTCATTATTCAAAATCAGATGCAGCAATTTATTATAGAGATACTCCATATTGATCACCCCATTTACCGGCGAAGAGTCCTCACCAACCGGACTTTTAATGGATGCGATCTTTGCGGCACAGGGAGTCACATAAAAGATACCTATTTCGGAGGGCGCATAACCCTCTGATTCCATTTTTAAGCGATAATAAATCGCTGCAATATCTGAGGGTGGTTTCACCCTGACCAGGTTATCCACCAGCGATGGGAATTTTACCTGAATCAACCTTACAATGGCCGGACAGAATGTGGATATGGAAGGCTTCTCATCGGCATGCTTATGCACATACTGATCGTAGCCCTCCTGAACCAGATCCACCACACTGTCGATTTCAAAAATATGAGTGAATCCAAGTCCTTTGAGACCACTGTAAACCTGTTCGGATTTAATATGAGATGGAAATTGCCCAATGAGCACCGATGGCAGTAAAGCTATTCGAATGGGATACGCAAATATCTCTTCAAAATCATCCTGTTCAATCAGGATGGCCGAAACCGGACAAGCCTTGCAACAGTTTCCACAATCCACACACCGCTCTTCAATAATGATTGCTTTTCCATCTCTGACGCGAATGGCCTGGGTGGGGCACGCTGTCATACAATGTGTACAGCCGATACACAGATCATCAACCACTTTTAATGCATGGTGAAATCCAATATGTTTCTGATCCTTATTCAATCCTTTAAGTCATTAACTATCCTGACCCTTGTTCCCTCACCGGGAGTACTTTCAATCTCCATTAAATCACTGTTCCTCTTAATATTTGGCAATCCCATTCCTGCTCCAAATCCCATCTCACGCACCTCACGTGAAGCGGTGGTGAATCCTTCTTCCATGGCTTTCTCCAAATCAGGAATTCCAGGTCCGGAATCTTTCACATGAATGCTGATCGTTTCTGATTCAATCTCAACCTCAATCTGCCCCTGAGTGGCATGAGCCACCACATTTACCTCCATTTCATAAAGTGCAATGACCACACGCTTGATCCGGCTGGAAGGCACATTTAACTGCTTCAGCACCCGCTTCACTGCACTGGAGGCTTTCCCTGCATTCACAAAATCACCTCCATCTATATGATACTTAAGGATCATTAAAAAAGTGGCTTAATACCTTCCTTAAAGAGAATCCCGGAGATTCTGTATAAGGAGTACTTACTTTGTAGCAAAACGATGTCGCTTTCTTTGGCCAGATCAATCATTTCCTGGCTTACCTTCTTATTCCTCGCAATAATTACCTGATCGATGTCCGACATCTCAGCTGTCCGAATAGCTTGCAGGTTAGATAAGCCTGTCAAAAGCACCGTTTTGTAGTGATCTCCGGTAAGCACGTCACTCATCAAATCAGAAGAGAATGCATGAACCACCTCTCTGCTCATATCAAGATCGGGGGTTAATACACTGGCATTTAGCTTATTTGCAATATCTCTAATCTGCATTCTCAATAAAAATATATTGTTCTGTTATATTATTCACATATCCGATCGATGTATTCATCCGCATTGTGAACGCAAAGATATAATAAATGAGAAGTACCTCCATATGTTCTGTTATTATAATAACAATGTATAACAGTTCTAAATAATATGAGGGTTTTGAAGCAGAAAGTTTTTCGCTTTCTGGGCTCAACCATCATCTATGCCCATTTACAGGCCACTGGATTGGTAAACGATCACCTGGAAAGCTGCTTCAGGCACAAGGAGTGCATTGAAGACTAGTAATGAGTTAAAACTGAGGACCCAATTTGGATTTTTGGATGAAATATGATATTTTTATGATATCATTTTAATACCATCTAAAACCTACCCCATGAAAAAACAAGAAGAATCATACAGGGCCATGTCAGGGTATCTGATGTTATTTGCACTACTGATTACTATTATTGTAACCATATTCAGTTTTATACTTGGACTCATCTGGCTGGGAATCCCACTTTGTGTAGCAATCTTCCTTACATCCTTAGGATTTAATGTGGTCAACCCAAACGAATCATCTGTTTTGGTCCTGTTTGGTGCTTATAAGGGTACCATTAAAACTAACGGACTATTCTGGGTGAATCCTTTTTTTACGACAAAAAAAATCTCACTAAGGGCAAGAAATTTTGATAGTGAGACCATTAAAGTGAATGATAAAATCGGGAATCCGATCAAAATAGGCTGTGTACTGGTCTGGAAGGTAGATGATACTTATAAGGCTGCATTTGAGGTAGATGATTTTGTTCATTTTGTATTTGTTCAGAGTGAAACCGCACTAAGGAAACTGGCTGGCATCTATCCATATGATAATTTCGAGGATCATGATGCACAGATCACCCTCAGGGGAGGTGGATCCGAAGTAAACCATGAGCTTGAGATGGAGATCCGGGAAAGATTAGAAATAGCAGGGATCAATGTGATCGAAGCCAGAATCAACTTCCTGGCCTACTCCGAGGAGATTGCTGGAGCCATGTTAAGAAGACAACAGGCTACTGCGGTTGTGGCAGCCAGGTTTAAGATTGTTGAAGGGGCTGTTTCAATGGTCCAAATGGCTCTGGAACAATTGGCTGAAAAGGAAATTGTGGAGTTGGACGATGATAAAAAGGCTGCCATGGTGAGCAATCTGATGGTTGTACTTTGCGGTGATAAGGATCCAAGCCCAGTGGTAAATACAGGTACATTGCATCAATAAAATGAGCAAAAAGAAAGCTTTTGTCCTGAGGATAGATCCGGTGAAAATGGAAGCACTGGAGAAGTGGGCTGCGGATGAGTTCAGAAGCACAAACGGGCAGATTGAATGGATTCTGGATCAGGCATTGAGGAAATCAGGGAGATGGAAATCAGGAAAACCTACTTGAAAAGATCATCATCTCTTATCAGCATTAAAATGGCTGAGTGGGGAATGATCACATATTTTTCCTTGTTGAACTCAATCTCAAAGCCGCTATTCTGAATATAGATGGCTTCATCCCCTTCCCTGGGCTGCAAGGGCACATATTTGACCTCATCACCACGGTCCTTCCAGGGTTCGTCCATATCCTGAATGGCCGGAATCGGGTAACCAGGACCGACCCGAAGTACATAACCACTGTGGATCTTCTCTTTTTCCTGAACTCCGGGAGGAAGATACAAACCTGATTTAGTCCGATCCATCTGGTTTTTGGGCTTGATCAATACCCTATCCCCTACTACTATAAATTTGTTCAGGTCCTTCTCTTCAATCTGCAATATCATTTATCCCGGTTTGAGCTATCAAAAATCAAGATTATCCTTTAGTATCTGCATTCCGTTGCGGCTTACAGGAACCTTATTCCCATCCTTTAATATCAGTATAAAGTTACTCTTTTCGTAGGGCTCTATTCGCTCAATTTGAGTAATATTTGCAATATAGGAACGATGTACCCTCACAAACTGCTGAGAATCCAGATGCTTCTCAAAATACTTCATGGTTTGCTGCTTCAGGTACCGGCCTTCATTTGTATAGATCATCACGTAATCATCCTGAGCTTCAAGGTAATTGATATCCCCTGTAGATATGACATGTATCTTGCCCGATTTCTTGATGACAACACGATGTAGTTTTTCTTCACTTTCAGCCAAATGTAACTTGATTTTTTCAATACCTGTTTTGCCCGATTCCTTTTGGGATTCTATCCTGGATTTTAGCTTCCCAATGGCCTCCTGAAACCGCTCCTTGGAGAAAGGCTTCAGAAGATAATCCACTGCGTTCTGTTCAAAAGCCTGTATGGCATACTGGTCATAAGCCGTAGTGAATATAACTTCCGGATGATACTCCAGAACCTCCAGCATCTCAAAGCCGGTTAATTTGGGCATTTGAACATCAAGAAGAATGGCATCGGGTTTCAATTCATTGACAGCTTTAAGACCATCAAATCCATTGTCGTATTCGCCAAGCAGACTTATACCGGTATTTCCTTCAAGGTAGGCCCTAATCAAGTCCCTGGCTGGCTTTTCATCCTCAATAATTAGTATTGAAATCGCTTTCATCGCTATGAATATATACGTGGAAACAAAATAGTTACTTTAAACACTCCTTCAGTACCCATCCATTGGACTGAGCCCTTCTCCTGGTAGGCCAGTTCAATTCTTTGACGGACATTCTGTAATCCTACACCCGTTCCTTTCCTTATGGGAATGGCCGGATCGTAATCATTTGCTACAACCGTTTTCATAAACCCATTTTCCGGGATGCAATCAAAACGGATGGTTATGGGATCAACACTCTCGTATACACTGTGTCGGATCGCATTTTCGAAAAGGGGCTGAAAGATCATGGTTGGAACTGGAAAATTTTCGCATTCACTGCTGATATTGAAAATATACTGAAGCTTTTCACCAAACCTGATCTTTTCAATGGCCAGGTAATCCTTCATTCTACCCAATTCCTCCTTCAGGGGAACATATTCATTCTCCCTGTGCTTAAGAGAGTATCTTAAAAAATCAGATAAGCGAATGATCATTTGCCTGGCCTCATCGGGATTTGACATGGTCAGGGAAGCGATAGAATTTAAAGAGTTAAATAGAAAATGTGGATTTATCTGGGATTTAAGCATGCTGAGTTCTGTATCGCGAACCAGTACTTTTAAACGTTCCTGCTGCTGAGTACGCTCTTGCAGCTTCTGGTTATTTGATACCAGGTAATAGATTAGAACCAACACCAGGTATACCAATCCGCCCAATCCTGCCCTCCACGCAAGAGACCTGTTCAGGAATTCAATGTATGCCTGATGGTCAGCAAATACTCCATTCAATATCCCAACCGTTATAAGTACCCAAACAAAGAGCACCAGCAGTCCGGCCACCACGTGGGCCATAATGGAGTAAAATGGGGAATGCCTTTGGAAAGGTATATACCGGGTAGGATACCAGGCCAGCAGTCCCATGAATCCAAACAGAAAATTTGAAAAGAGCGCATCAGTAACCGCAACCGGTAAGGGGAAATTCAGGATATACCAGTACAGAAATCCCTGAAGGGCTGACACCAGCAGCCATACAATGGAATAGATCAGTACCGACCTTCTGTTTCCCGTTATTGGATGGCTCATGAATAGGTTAATGGTAAGTGGTTAGTGGGGTAATGGGTATGGTAAGTAGGTAGGTAGGTGGGGTTAATGGGTTAGTGGTAGTTCACGATTTCTCCACCGCCAAAAATGGAGGTTCCGGTGATGACCAGGCTGCGATCTGTATCTGCAACCACAATGGACCTGACCCGCTTGTCTGAAAATCCTCCAAAGACTGAAGTTACCTCCACCTTCACATCCCAAGCCTCGGGAATAATAAGCTTTGTTCCTCCGAAAATCAGGGTAAGTTCCAGGTAGTGTTTGCCAGGTGCCAGTTTTGCACGAGAAAAATCGATTTTAGATCCACCGAATATATGAGTAATCTTACCTCCTTCGAACTGTTGAGATGAAATGATTCTGTCTCCTCCTCCAAAAACGGTCACATCATCGAGCCAGTCTTCACCAGAAGCTTTCTGTTTATGTCCCCCGAAATAGGTTGCAGCTCCATGTCTTCGGCTTCCAAAAATGACCACCAATCCACCGATGATCAGCATGGAGGGCCAGAACAGAGAGCGCCAATAGTAGGGAACATCTATAACCCTGGGCAGAAGAAAAAACGATCCGACAACAATCAGGATAACTCCGGTTCCTTTGTTCTCCTTATTAGAAAGGAAAATCAATCCCAGGAATATTAGCAGTGCCTGCCAGGTGAACAGGAAATCCCGCATTCTCCACGGTACAATATCAGCCAGATCCGCGATCAGGAACAATCCTAAAAACATCAACACAATCCCTAGCAGCAGATGTGCTCTTCCCGACTTTTTATACTCTCTTGGTTGCTCTTTCCATAATTCAATAGTTATTTGACTCAAAAGTAACATCCTTTGAGATATCAATGAATCGAAAATCGGTAAATGGTAGGATTTTATCGGTAAATCAAATGAAGGGATCCAGAGGCAAGGCCTAAAATCGATTCATCCAGCTAAACTTCCGGGTTTGCTTTCCAATCTTAATTACAAATGTAAACTCATGGGATCCATAGCTATGCCTGGTAAGGCTATTGATTCCAATATCATAGGCATAACCAAAAATAAACCTGTCTACACTTACACCTGCCATGATCACCAATGCTTGTCCGGTTCGATAGGTCAGTCCGGCCCAGTAACTTTGCTGGTAAAAGTATTTGCCGCTGAATTCTGCCTGGTACCTGCCACTCTCTGAGTATTTAAGAAACACCGAAGGAGAAAGGATCACGTCGCGGCTCACTCGAAAATCGTATCCCCCCATGAGATAGTACTGACGCTCCATAACAAACTTATCATAGCCTGCATCCCCAAATTTAAGCACAGATTCGAACAACTGATCCACAGAGAATCCTGCCCATAAATCCCTGGTTGTAAAATAGACACCCGCATCGGCATCCGGAATAAATACCGATTTATGGGCACCCAACCACAGATTATCTCCGTCAACATCCAGTATAATCTTATCCTCATTGAGTTTATACTGATATCCCACCAGAGACAGTCCAAAAGATAGCTGCGATTCATCCAATTTGATGTGGTAGGCATAAGTGGCTTTAATGCCCAGTCTTTCAACGGCACCATTCCGATGCGAAAATATATACCCCCCAATCCCACATTTCCATTTTTGGAATTATAGTTATTCCGCCGCCTCACTGATGAAGTTCTGGATATATGACTTCGCCTGGCAATCCTTGACTGAAAACTCAATGCATAAGTAGCCGGACCTCCTGCAAAACCAAGCCACTGTTCTCGTGCTGTCAGATTCAATGCAGAATACCCTTCAGATCCGGCAACCGCAGGATTCAACAGAAATCCATTCAACATGTACTGACTGTACAGAGGAGCCTGCTGAGCCGAACTAATCATGGTCCCACACAACACCAACAGTATTATCAACGGTAGTTTTTTCATCTCCTATCTAATTACTGTCACAAAACCGATTATTCTTTCATCATCCTCATTGTTCAGATAGATCACATAATGATATGAATCTACCGGTACCATATTTCCGTCCATGGTTCGTCCATCCCATCCATGGGATATCCAGGTTCGGATTTCCAGACAAAGACTCCCCATTGATCGTAGATCTCAACCACAGCCTGACTGTATCCATCCAATTTTTCGATATTCCAGAAATCATTTACTCCATCACCATTTGTGGTAATTGCATTGGGAATATCCCTGAAGTAGAATTGAACATTGCAAGTACCGATCAATATGGTATCACTATTGGTACATTCATTTTCATCATCCACAACAACCGATATCTCCTGCTGTCCCTGATAGACCGTGATCTGTTGAGTAATATCTCCGGTAGACCAGGAGTAGAAAATTCCATCTGAACCTGCATCAAGCAGGAGCGATTCGGCTCCGCACAATGTGGTATCATTACCAAGGTCGACCTCCGGAAGGTCTTCAACAGTCAGATAGATGCTGTCACTATGAGCACATCCATACGAATCTGTAACCTCCACAGAGATCCATTCTTCCTGATCTGTACTGTATGAAGGCTCCGTACTGCCATCATGCCACAGATAGGAGTCGTACTCACCTTCCGGTGTTATATCAAACACATCCCCATCACAGATGTACGTATCACCGCCCAGAATAACCGGGGGAATGGGATTTATTTCTATGTCAGCACTACCCGTATTGGTACACCCGGATCCCGATGTAAGGATCACATTCAGGGTCCCTTGTAAAGCTCCTGTCCAGAAGACCGTAACAGATGATTCGTTAGCCGATCCTACAATAGTTCCATTTGTAACTGACCACTGGAAGGTATGACTACCTGGATCCGTAACTGTATAAGTCTCCTCTGTCAGAGTACAAACAGGGGATGGACCACTAATTTCTACCGGTTCGGTGGATGCCATAATCACATCGAAGGAGCATTCAGCGGTTAAGCCTGAGGCATCCGTAGCCGTATAGGTAACCGTAGTTATCCCAACCGGGAATATATCTCCAGGATTGTGTGTCGATGTAAGCACCACTCCAGGACAGTTATCATCAGCCACAGGCGGAATCCAGCTTACAACATCTCCGCAATAACTGGTGTCAGAAATTGCAGTAATATCAGCCGGACACCCACTTAATACTGGTGGGATAATATCAATTACAGTAATTATCTGTATCTGATCTAGAGCTGCATTGCCACAGTTATCAACAAGACTCCAGGTTCTTGTAATAATAACATTGGTGGGATCTGTATTATCTACCACATCAACAAAACCAGCCTCTAAGCCCACAGAGCAATTATCTGCTTCATCTGTCACATCACCCGTAGCTGTTATACTGGCATCATAAGTGCAGCCCTCATCTCTAAAGATTGTGATATCCGCCGGGGCAGTGAAGGTCGGTGCGATATTATCTTCAACTGTAATAATCTGTACCTGATCAGCGGCTGCATTTCCACAATTATCAATTAAGCTCCAGGTACGGGTGATTGTGATGGCACAGGAATCACTGGCATCAACCACATCCATGTAAGTAGCCTCCAGGCCAACACTACAGTTATCAGACTCATCAAGGACATCACCCGTGGCTGCCACACTGGTATCATAGGCACAAGTGGCATCGGAGTAGATCGTAATATCGGCGGGGGCAGTGAAGGTGGGGAGAATATTATCCTCTACAGTGATGATCTGATCCTGGGTGGCTGCTGGATTGCCACAGTCATCAACCAGGCTCCAGGTACGGGTAATTGTGATTGCACATGGATCACTGTTGTCCACAACATCTACAAAGTTAGCCTCACCCACTCCGCAGTTATCAGCCTCATCTGTTACATCTCCAGTGGCTGATACACTGGCATCATAAGCACAACTAGCATCACTGTAGATGGTTATGTCCGCAGGGACGGTAAAGGTTGGAGCAATGTTATCTTCTACTGTGATGATCTGGTCCTGTGTGGTAACATTGCCACAGTCATCCACCAGGCTCCAGGTACGGGTGATTTTAATTGCACATGGGTCAGTAGCATCCACGACATCAGTGAAGGTGGCTTCTCCTACTCCGCAATTGTCAGCTTCATCCGTAACATCTCCCGTTGCAGATACACTGGCATCATAAGCGCAGCTAGCATCAGAGTAGATAGTGATGTTAGCCGGAACAGTGAAGGTCGGGGCAGTGTTGTCCTCTACGGTGATGATTTGATTCTGGGTGGCTGCCGCGTTACCACAATCATCAACCAGACTCCAGGTACGGGTAATTACAATTGAACAAGGATCACTGTTGTCTACAACATCTGAATAAGTTGCCTCACCCACTCCACAGTTATCAGCCTCATTTGTTACATCACCGGTAGCCGATACGCTTGCATCATAGACACAAGTAGCATCCCTATAGATCGTGATATCCGCGGGAGCAGTAAATGTCGGAAGAGTATTATCCTCTACTCTGATAATCTGGATTTGATCAGGCGCGTTGTTGTCACAGTTATCAACCAGACTCCAGGTACGTGTAATCACAATAGCACACGGATCACTGATGTCTACAACATCTGAATAAGTTGCCTCCCCTACTCCACAGTTATCGGCTTCATCTGTAACATCACCTGTAGCTGTGACACTGGCATCATAGACGCAAGTAGCATCCCTATAGATCGTGATATCCGCTGGGGCAGTGAAGGTCGGAAGCGTTTTATCATTTATGGTGATGGTCTGGGTTACGGTTATTGCGTTGCCAAAGTCATCTGTAACACTATAGGTGCGGGTAATAATTTCAGGACAGGTATTGCCATTACTAACATCACTGACAAATGCTACCGTTGGTGCTACAGTACAGTTATCCGCTTCATCTGTAACAACCGTAATATCAGGAGCTGGCACATCCACTGCACACTCAACATCTATGGGTAGAGGATTACTTGCTGTAGGATTGGTAACATCGTTAACGGTGACATCTGCCGTACAGGTCGTTTCATTTCCATCATCATCGGTCACTGTGATGATGACTGTATGCACTCCCGTGGTCACAACATCGCCCGCGGCCGGAGATTGTGTATAGGAGACAATGACTCCATCATCTGTAGCAACCACCTCACCAGTAAGGTCAGGGATTATTGCCTCGCAGGCTGCATCCACATTGATGATTTTATCTTCTGCACAAGCAGAAATTACCGGGGGCACATCATCATCCCTGATTGTAATGGTCTGTTGGGTACTGGCATCTGTGCCATTTGTGAGGCTGCTGACATCTACTAATACCGTCTCAGGACCCTCAATCAAGACATCCTGTACAGCAGTGATCGTTACACTGCCCGTTGTGCTACCTGCCGGGATTGTAATCTGGGTGGATGAAGCTGAATAATCTGTACCATTCGTGGCTGTTCCTGTATAGCTTAAGTTAATTGTAACATCCAGACCCGAGACTTCACTCAGGGTAGCAGTGATCGTAGATTCACCACCATCTTCTTCAATCGGGGATCCGGACTCACCTAAGTTTACAGTTGGTGCGTCATCATCATCTGTAATGGTAATGGTCTCTTGCTGGACAAGATCCTCAGTGCCATTTGTTACGGTGGTGATATCTACTATGACGGTCTCGTCGGCCTCATCGATCAAGTCATCATCGCCAGTGATCGTTACATCTCCGGTCAACATACCTGCCGGGATGGTAATCTGACTGGACGAAGCGGTATAATCAGCACCACTGGCTGTGCCTGTATAAGCTAAGTTTACTGTAACATCCAGACCTGAGACTGCACTCAGAGTTGCTTCAACAGTTGAGACACCTCCGTTCTCAGAGATAGACGCAGGAGATACTGCTATTGACACTGTCGGTGCTGCATCATCATCGGTAATAGTAATGGTCTCTTGCTGGACAAGATCCTCAGTGCCATTTGTTACCGTGGTGATATCTACTATGACAGTCTCGTCGGCCTCATCGATCAAGTCATCATCACCAGTGATCGTTACATCTCCGGTCAACATACCTGCCGGGATGGTAATCTGACTGGACGAAGCGGTATAGTCAGCACCACTGGCTGTGCCTGTATAAGCTAAGTTTACTGTAACATCCAGACCCGAGACTGCACTCAGTGTTGCTTCAACCGTTGAGATACCTCCGTTCTCAGAGATAGACGCAGGAGATACTGCTATAGACACTGTCGGTGCTGCATCATCATCGGTAATAGTAATGGTCTCTTGCTGGACAAGATCCTCCGTGCCATTTGCTACCGTGGTGATATCTACTATGACGGTCTCGTCGGCCTCATCGATCAAGTCATCATCACCAGTGATCGTTACATCTCCGGTCAACATACCTGCCGGGATGGTAATCTGACTGGACGAAGCGGTATAATCCGTGCCACCGCCTATTGCTGTACCTGTATATGCCAAGTTGACTGTAACATCCAGACCCGAGACTGCACTCAGTGTTGCTTCAACAGTTGAGATACCTCCGTTCTCAGAGATAGACGCAGGAGCTACTGCTATAGACACTGTCGGTGCTGCATCATCATCGGTAATAGTAATGGTCTCTTGCTGGACAAGATCCTCCGTGCCATTTGTTACGGTGGCGATATCTACTATGACGGTCTCGTCGGCCTCATCGATCAAGTCATCATCACCAGTGATCGTTACATCTCCGGTCAACATACCTGCCGGGATGGTAATCTGACTGGACGAAGCGGTATAATCAGCACCACTGGCTGTGCCTGTATATGCCAAGTTTACTGTAACATCCAGACCCGAGACTGCACTCAGTGTTGCTTCAACAGTTGAGATACCTCCGTTCTCAGAGATAGACGCCGGAGCTACTGCTATAGACACTGTCGGTGCTGCATCATCATCGGTAATAGTAATGGTCTCTTGCTGGACAAGATCCTCCGTGCCATTTGCTACCGTGGTGATATCTACTATGACGGTCTCGTCGGCCTCATCGATCAAGTCATCATCACCAGTGATCGTTACATCTCCGGTCAACATACCTGCCGGGATGGTAATCTGACTGGACGAAGCGGTATAATCCGTGCCACCGCCTATTGCTGTACCTGTATAAGCCAAGTTGACTGTAACATCCAGACCCGAGACTGCACTCAGTGTTGCTTCAACCGTTGAGATACCTCCGTTCTCAGAGATAGACGCAGGAGATACTGCTATAGACACTGTCGGTGCTGCATCATCATCGGTAATAGTAATGGTCTCTTGCTGGACAAGATCCTCCGTGCCATTTGTTACGGTGGCGATATCTACTATGACGGTCTCGTCGGCCTCATCGATCAAGTCATCATCACCAGTGATCGTTACATCTCCGGTCAACATACCTGCCGGGATGGTAATCTGACTGGACGAAGCGGTATAATCAGCACCACTGGCTGTGCCTGTATATGCCAAGTTTACTGTAACATCCAGACCCGAGACTGCACTCAGTGTTGCTTCAACAGTTGAGATACCTCCGTTCTCAGAGATAGAAGCCGGAGATACTGCTATAGACACTGTCGGTGCTGCATCATCATCGGTAATAGTAATGGTCTCTTGCTGGACAAGATCCTCCGTGCCATTTGCTACCGTGGCGATATCTACTATGACGGTCTCGTCGGCCTCATCGATCAAGTCATCATCACCAGTGATCGTTACATCTCCGGTCAACATACCTGCCGGGATGGTAATCTGACTGGACGAAGCGGTATAATCAGCACCACTGGCTGTGCCTGTATAAGCTAAGTTTACTGTAACATCCAGACCCGAGACTGCACTCAGAGTTGCTTCAACAGTTGAGATACCTCCGTTCTCAGAGATAGACGCAGGAGCTACTGCTATAGACACTGTCGGTGCTGCATCATCATCGGTAATAGTAATGGTCTCTTGCTGGACAAGATCCTCCGTGCCATTTGTTACGGTGGCGATATCTACTATAACGGTCTCGTCGGCCTCATCGATCAAGTCATCATCACCAGTGATCGTTACATCTCCGGTCAACATACCTGCCGGGATGGTAATCTGACTGGACGAAGCGGTATAATCAGCACCACTGGCTGTGCCTGTATATGCCAAGTTTACTGTAACATCCAGACCCGAGACTGCACTCAGTGTTGCTTCAACAGTTGAGATACCTCCGTTCTCAGAGATAGATGCAGGAGCTACTGCTATTGACACTGTCGGTGCTGCATCATCATCGGTAATAGTAATGGTCTCTTGCTGGACAAGATCCTCCGTGCCATTTGCTACCGTGGTGATATCTACTATGACGGTCTCGTCGGCCTCATCGATCAAGTCATCATCACCAGTGATCGTTACATCTCCGGTCAACATACCTGCCGGGATGGTAATCTGACTGGACGAAGCGGTATAATCAGCACCACTGGCTGTGCCTGTATAAGCCAAGTTGACTGTAACATCCAGACCCGAGACTGCACTCAGAGTTGCTTCAACCGTTGAGATACCTCCGTTCTCAGAGATAGACGCAGGAGCTACTGCTATAGACACTGTCGGTGCTGCATCATCATCGGTAATAGTAATGGTCTCTTGCTGGACAAGATCCTCCGTGCCATTTGTTACGGTGGCGATATCTACTATGACGGTCTCATCGACCTCATCGATCAAGTCATCATCACCAGTGATCGTTACATCTCCGGTCAACATACCTGCCGGGATGGTAATCTGACTGGACGAAGCGGTATAGTCAGCACCACTGGCTGTGCCTGTATATGCCAAGTTTACTGTAACATCCAGACCCGAGACTGCACTCAGTGTTGCTTCAACCGTTGAGATACCTCCGTTCTCAGAGATAGACGCAGGAGATACTGCTATAGACACTGTCGGTGCTGCATCATCATCGGTAATAGTAATGGTCTCTTGCTGGACAAGATCCTCCGTGCCATTTGCTACCGTGGTGATATCTACTATAACGGTCTCGTCGGACTCAGCGATCAAGTCATCATCACCAGTGATCGTTACATCTCCGGTCAACATACCTGCCGGGATGGTAATCTGACTGGACGAAGCGGTATAATCAGCACCACTGGCTGTGCCTGTATATGCCAAGTTTACTGTAACATCCAGACCCGAGACTGCACTCAGAGTTGCTTCAACAGTTGAGATACCTCCATTCTCAGAGATAGAAGCCGGAACTACTGCTATAGACACTGTCGGTGCTGCATCATCATCGGTAATAGTAATGGTCTCTTGCTGGACAAGATCCTCCGTGCCATTTGTTACGGTGGCGATATCTACTATGACGGTCTCGTCGGCCTCATCGATCAAGTCATCATCACCAGTGATCGTTACATCTCCGGTCAACATACCTGCCGGGATGGTAATCTGACTGGACGAAGCGGTATAGTCAGCACCACTGGCTGTGCCTGTATAAGCTAAGTTTACTGTAACATCCAGACCCGAGACTGCACTCAGAGTTGCTTCAACAGTTGAGATACCTCCGTTCTCAGAGATAGAAGCCGGAGCTACTGCTATAGACACTGTCGGTGCTGCATCATCATCGGTAATAGTAATGGTCTCTTGCTGGACAAGATCCTCCGTGCCATTTGCTACCGTGGTGATATCTACTATGACAGTCTCGTCGGCCTCATCGATCAAGTCATCATCACCAGTGATCGTTACATCTCCGGTCAACATACCTGCCGGGATGGTAATCTGACTGGACGAAGCGGTATAATCCGTGCCGCCACCTATTGCTGTACCTGTATAAGCTAAGTCTGACTGTAACATCCAGACCTGAGACTGCGCTCAGAGTTGCTTCAACAGTTGAGATACCTCCGTTCTCAGAGATAGACGCTGGAGCTACTGCTATAGACACTATCGGTGCTGCATCATCATCGGTAATAGTAATGGTCTCTTGCTGGATAAGATCCTCAGTGCCATTTGTTACCGTGGTGATATCTACTATAACGGTCTCGTCGGACTCAGCGATCAAGTCATCATCACCGGTGATCGTTACATCTCCCGGTCAACATACCTGCCGGGATGGTAATCTGACTGGACGAAGCGGTATAATCAGTACCACTGGCTGTGCCTGTATATGCCAAGTTTACTGTAACATCCAGACCCGAGATTGCACTCAGTGTTGCTTCAACAGTTGAGATACCTCCGTTCTCGAGATAGACGCAGGAGATACTGCTATTGACACTGTCGGTGCTGCATCATCATCGGTAATAGTAATGGTCTCTTGCTGGACAAGATCCTCCGTGCCATTCGTTACCGTGGTGATATCTACTATGACAGTCTCGTCGGCCTCATCGATCAAGTCATCATCGCCAGTGATCGTTACATCTCCGGTCAACATACCTGCCGGGATGGTAATCTGACTGGACGAAGCGGTATAGTCAGCACCACTGGCTGTGCCTGTATAAGCTAAGTTTACTGTAACATCCAGACCCGAGACTGCACTCAGTGTTGCTTCAACAGTTGAGATACCTCCGTTCTCAGAGATAGACGCAGGAGCTACTGCTATAGACACTGTCGGTGCTGCATCATCATCGGTAATAGTAATGGTCTCTTGCTGGACAAGATCCTCAGTGCCATTTGTTACCGTGGTGATATCTACTATGACAGTCTCGTCGGCCTCATCGATAAAGTCATCATCACCAGTGATCGTTACATCTCCGGTCAACATACCTGCCGGGATGGTAATCTGACTGGACGAAGCGGTATAATCCGTGCCACCGCCTATTGCTGTACCTGTATAAGCTAAGTTTACTGTAACATCCAGACCCGAGACTGCACTCAGTGTTGCTTCAACCGTTGAGATACCTCCGTTCTCAGAGATAGACGCAGGAGATACTGCTATTGACACTGTCGGTGCTGCATCATCATCGGTAATAGTAATGGTCTCTTGCTGGACAAGATCCTCCGTGCCATTTGTTACGGTGGTGATATCTACTATAACGGTCTCGTCGGACTAAGCGATCAAGTCATCATCACCGGTGATCGTTACATCTCCGGTCAACATACCTGCCGGGATGGTAATCTGACTGGACGAAGCGGTATAATCAGCACCACTGGCTGTGCCTGTATATGCCAAGTTTACTGTAACATCCAGACCCGAGACTGCACTCAGTGTTGCTTCAACAGTTGAGATACCTCCGTTCTCAGAGATAGAAGCCGGAGCTACTGCTATAGACACTGTCGGTGCTGCATCATCATCGGTAATAGTAATGGTCTCTTGCTGGACAAGATCCTCCGTGCCATTTGCTACGGTGGTGATATTTACTATGACGGTCTCGTCGGCCTCATCGATCAAGTCATCATCACCAGTGATCGTTACATCTCCGGTCAACATACCTGCCGGGATGGTAATCTGACTGGACGAAGCGGTATAATCAGCACCACTGGCTGTGCCTGTATAAGCCAGGTTGATAGTTGCATCTCAGCCCGAGACAGCATCAAGGGTCGCTGTGATCATCGATACGCCACCGCTTCGGCTGTAGATACTGGTCCACTGATATAACCACAGTCGGCGCCACATTCGAGGCATCATTATCTGTGATCATGACAGTCTCCTGCTGGGTGCCAGACTCGGTGTCATTAGTAACGCCGGTAATATCCACCAGAACGGTCTGTTTCTTCAAGAAGGGGATCATCATCACCCGTGATGGTCACACTGCCCGTAGTGCTTCCAGCTCCTATTATAATCTGTGTGCCGCTGGCTGTATAATCGGTGCCGCCACCAGTCGCGAACCTGTATAGCCAAGGTCGACTGTAACAGCTAGGTAGAGGGATTACTCAAGGTTGGGGTGAGGTAAAGACTCCGCCATTCTCTCAATAGGAGATCCGAGTTCACTTAAGGTAACCGTAGGTGCGCTGTCATCATCCGTAATAGTGACGGTCTCCTGCTGGCTACCAGTCTCTGTGCCATTAGTTACGCCGGTGATATCAACGATCACTGTCTCGGCTCCCTCGAAAATAGCATCACATCACCCGCGATGGTTACACTACCCGTTGTGCTTCAGCTCCTACTATAATCTGTGTGCCACTGGCTGTATAATCAACACCGCCACCGGTTGCTGTACCTGTATATCCAAGTTCGAGTACAGCTGAGGTAGAAGGATTACTTAAGGTAGCGGTGATGGTAGAGACGCCGCCATTCTCTGCAATAGGAGATCCGAGTTCACTTAAGGTAACGGTCGGTGCGCTGTCATCATCCGTAATCGTAACGTCCTCCTGGCTACCACTTTCTGTGCAATTAGTTACGCCAGTGATATCAACGATGACTTCTCGGCTCCCTCGAAAATAGCATCATCATCACCCATGATCGTCACTCCCCAGTTGTACTTCCGGCTCCGTTATAATATGTGATGTTTGACGGGGGTATAATCAACACCGCCACCGGTTGCTGTACCTGTATATCCAAGGTCGACTGTAACAGCCGAGGTAGAAGGATTACTTAAGGTAGCGGTGATGGTAGAGACGCCGCCATTCTCTGCAAGAGGAAATCCGAGTTCACTTAAGGTAACGGTCGGTGCGCTGTCATCATCCGTAATAGTAACGGTCTCCTGCTGGCTACCACTCTCTGTGCCATTGGTGACGCCAGTGATATCTACGATAACTGTCTCGGCTCCTTCGAAAATAGCATCATCATCTCCCGTGATGGTCACTCCACCCGTCGTGCTTCGAGCTCCTATAATAATCGGGGTGCCTCTGGGGGTATAGTCAACACCGCCACCGGTTGCTGTACCTGTATATCCAAGGTCGACTGTAACAGCTGAGGTAGAAGGATTACTTAAGGTAGCGGTGATGGTAGAGACGCCGCCATTCTCTGCAATAGGAGATCCGAGTTCACTTAAGGTAACGGTCGGGGCCTGTCATACTCCGTAATCGTAACGGTCTCCTGCTGGCTATCACTCTCTGTGGTATTAGTTACGCCAGTGAATCAACCATCACTGTCTCGGCGCCCTCGAAAATAGCATCATCATCACCCGTGATGGTTACTCCGCCAGTAGTACTGCCGGCTGGGATAGTGATGGAGGTTCCTGAGGGGGTATAATCAACACCGCCACCGGTTGCTGTACCTGTATATCCAAGGTCGACTGTAACAGCTGAGGTAGAAGGATTACTTAGAGTAGCGGTGATGGTAGAGACTCCGCCATTCTCGGCAATAGGAGATCCGATTTCACTTAAGGTAACGGTCGGTGCGCTGTCATCATCCGTAATAGTGACGGACTCTGGTCGCTACCACTCTCAGTGCCATTGGTGACGCTGGTGATATCTACAATAACCGTCTCAGCGCCTTCAAATATAGCATCATCATTACCGTGATGGTCACACTACCCGTTGTGCTTCCTGCTCCGATAATGATCTGTGCGCCACTGGCTGTGTAATCTGTGCCGCCGCCAGTAGCTGTACCACCATAGCCAAGGTCAACTGTTACCGCGGAGGTAGATGGATTACTTAAGGTAGCCGTGATGGTAGACCCGCCATTCTCTGCAATAGGAGATCCGAGTTCACTTAAGGTAACCGTAGGTGCGCTGTCATCATCTGTAATCGTAACGGTCTCCTGCTGGCTACCACTCTCGGTGCCATTGGTAACGCCCGTGATATCTACTATAACAGTCTCCGCGCCTTCAAATATAGCATCATCATCGCCCGTGATGGTCATATTACCCGTTGTGCTACCAGCTCCGATAATCATCATGTGTGTCATTGGCTGTGTAATCTTTGCCGCCGCCGGTAGCTGTTCCTCCGTATCCAAGCTCGACTGTAACAGCTGAGGTAGATGGATTACTTAAGGTTGCGGTGATGGTAGAGACTCCACCGTCCTCGGCAAATGGTGTGAACCACTTTCACTTAAGGTAACGGTCGGTGCGCTGTCATCATCCGTAATCGTAACGGTCTCCTGCTGGCTACCACTCTCTGTGCGCTTAGTTTACGCCAGTGATATCAACGATCACTGTCTCGGCGACCTCGAAAATAGCATCATCATCACCCGTGATGGTCACACTACCCGTTGTGCTACCTGCTCCGATAATGATCTGCGTGCCACTGGCTGTGTAATCTGTGCCGCCGCCGGTAGCTGTATGTGTATAAGGTCGACTGTTACAGCGGAGGTAGAAGGATTACTTAAGGTAGCGGTGATGGTAAAGACGCCGCCATTCTCTGCAATAGGAGATCCGAGTTCACTTAAGGTAACCGTAGGTGCGCTGTCATCATCCGTAATCGTAACGGTCTCCTGCTGGCTACCACTCTCTGTGCCATTGGTTACGCCGGTGATATCAACGATCACTGTCTCGGCGCCCTCGAAAATAGCATCATCATCACCCGTAATGGTTACTTGCCGGTAGTACTTCCGGCTCCTATATATAATTTGTGGTGCCACTGAGGGGTATAATAACCACCGCCACCGGTAGCTGTACCTCCATAGCCAAGTCGACTGTAACAGCTGAGGTAGAAGGATTACTTAAAGGTAGCGGTGATGGTAGAGACGCCGCCATTCTCTGCAATAGGAGATCCGAGTTCACTTAAGGTAACGGTCGGTGCGCTGTCATCATCCGTAATCGTAACGGTCTCCTGCTGGCTACCACTCTCGTGTCATTAGTGACGCCAGTGATATCGACTACCACTGTCTCGGCGCCCCTCGAAAATAGCATCATCATCACCCGTGATGGTCACACTACCCGTTGTGCTACCTGCTCCGATAATGATCTGCGTGCCACTGGCTGTGTAATCTGTGCCGCCGCCGGGCGCCTGTACCTGTATATCCAAGGTCGACTGTAACAGCTGAGGTAGAAGGATTACTTAAGGTAGCGGTGATGGTAGAGACGCCGCCATTCTCTGCAATAGGAGATCCGAGTTCACTTAAGGTAACCGTAGGTGCGCTGTCATCATCCGTAATCGTAACGGTCTCCTGCTGGCTACCACTCTCGGTGCCATTAGTTACGCCGGTGATATCAACGATCACTGTCCGGCTCCCTCAAAATAGCATCATCATCACCCGTGATGGTCACACTACCCGTGGTGCTGCCTGCTCCTATTATAATCTGTGTGCCACTGGCTGTGTAATCTGTGCCGCCGCCGGTAGCTGTACCTGTGTATCCAAGGTCGACTGTAACAGCTGAGGTAGAAGGATTACTTAGTAGCGGTGATGGTAGAGACGCCGCCATTCTCTGCAATAGGAGATCCGAGTTCACTTAAGGTAACCGTAGGTGCGCTGTCATCATCCGTAATCGTAACGGTCTCCTGCTGGCTACCACTCTCTGTGCCATTAGTTACGCCAGTGATATCAACGATCACTGTCTCGGCGCCCTCGAAAATAGCATCATCATCACCCGTGATGGTCACACTACCCGTTGTGCTTCCAGCTCCTATTATAATCTGTGTGCCACTGGCTGTGTAATCTGTGCCGCCGCCAGTAGCTGTACCACTATAGCCAAGGTCGACTGTAACAGCTGAGGTAGAAGGATTACTTAAGGTAGCGGTGATGGTAGAGACGCCGCCATTCTCTGCAAAGGAGATCCGAGTTCACTTAAGGTAACGGTCGGTGCGCTGTCATCATCCGTAATCGTACGGTCTCCTGCTGGCTACCACTCTCGGTGCCATTAGTTACGCGGTGATATCAACGATCACTGTCTCGGCGCCCTCGATAAATAGCATCATCATCACCCGTGATGGTTACTCCGCCAGTAGTACTGCCGGCTGGGATAGCGATGGAGGTTCCTGAGGGGGTATAATCAACACCGCCACCAGTAGCTGTACCATGTATAGCCAAGGTCAACTGTAACAGCTGAGGTAGATGGATTACTTAAGGTTGCAATTATGGTAGAGACGCCGCCATTCTCAGCAATAGGAGATCCGAGTTCACTTAAGGTAACCGTAGGTGCGCTGTCATCATCGGTAATAGTGACAGTCTCCTGCTGGCTACCACTCTCGGTGCCATTGGTGACGCTGGTGATATCAACGATAACGTCTCGGCGCCCTCAAAAATAGCATCATCATCGCCCGTGATGGTCACACTACCCGTTGTGCTACCTGCTCCTATAATAATCTGTGTGCCACTGGCTGTGTAATCTGTGCCGCCGCCAGTAGCTGTACCACCATAGCCAAGGTCAACTGTAACCGCGGAGGTAGATGGATTACTTAAGGTAGCGGTGATGGTAGAGACGCCGCCATTCTCTGCAATAGGAGATCCGAGTTCACTTAAGGTAACGGTCGGTGCGCTGTCATCATCGGTAATCGTAACGGTCTCCTGCTGGCTACCACTCTCGGTGCCATTGGTGACGCTGGTGATATCAACTATAACAGTCTCGGCGCCTTCAAAAATAGCATCATCATCTCCCGTGATGGTCACACTACCCGTTGTGCTACCTGCTCCGATAATAATCTGTGTGCCACTGGCTGTGTAATCTGTGCCGCCGCCAGTAGCTGTACCACCATAGCCAAGGTCAACTGTTACCGCGGAGGTAGATGGATTACTTAAGGTAGCGGTGATGGTAGAGACGCCGCCATTCTCTGCGATAGGAGATCCGAGTTCACTTAAGGTAACCGTCGGTGCGCTGTCATCATCCGTAATCGTAACGGTCTCCTGCTGGCTACCACTCTCGGTGCCATTGGTGACGCTGGTGATATCTACTATAACAGTCTCGGCTCCTTCAAAAATAGCATCATCATCTCCCGTGATGGTCACACTACCCGTTGTGCTACCTGCTCCGATAATAATCTGTGTGCCACTGGCTGTGTAATCTGTGCCGCCGCCAGTAGCTGTACCACCATAGCCAAGGTCAACTGTTACCGCGGAGGTGGATGGATTACTTAAGGTAGCTGTGATGGTAGAGACGCCGCCGTTCTCTGCAATAGGAGATCCAAGTTCACTTAAGGTGACCGTAGGTGCGCTGTCATCATCCGTAATCGTAACGGTCTCCTGCTGGCACCACTCTCGGTGCCATTAGTGACGCTGGTGATATCTACGATAACAGTCTCAGCTCCTTCAAAAATAGCATCATCATCACCCGTGATGGTCACACTACCCGTTGTGCTACCTGCTCCTATGATAATCTGTGCGCCACTGGCTGTGTAATCTGTGCCGCCGCCAGTAGCTGTACCACCATAGCCAAGGTCAACTGTTACCGCGGAGGTGGATGGATTACTTAAGGTAGCGGTGATGGTAGAGACGCCGCCGTTCTCTGCAATAGGAGATCCGAGTTCACTTAAGGTAACCGTCGGTGCGCTGTCATCATCCGTAATCGTGACGGTCTCCTGCTGGCTACCACTCTCAGTGCCATTGGTGACGCTGGTGATATCAACGATCACTGTCTCGGCGCCTTCAAAAATCGCATCATCATCACCCGTGATGGTCACATTACCCGTTGTGCTGCCGGCTCCTATGATAATCTGTGCGCCACTGGCTGTGTAATCTGTGCCGCCGCCAGTAGCTGTACCACCATAGCCAAGGTCAACTGTTACCGCGGAGGTGGATGGATTACTTAAGGTAGCCGTTATGGTAGAGACGCCGCCGTTCTCAGCAATAGGAGATCCGAGTTCACTTAAGGTGACGGTCGGTGCGCTGTCATCATCTGTAATAGTGACGGTCTCCTGCTGGCTACCACTCTCGGTGCCATTGGTGACGCTGGTGATATCAACGATCACTGTCTCGGCGCCCTCAAAAATCGCATCATCATCACCCGTGATGGTCACATTACCCGTTGTGCTTCCGGCTCCTATGATAATCTGTGCGCCGCTGGCTGTGTAATCTGTGCCGCCGCCAGTAGCTGTACCACCATAGCCAAGGTCAACTGTAACGGCGGAGGTAGAAGGATTACTTAAGGTTGCTGTTATGGTAGAGACGCCGCCGTTCTCAGCGATGGGCGAACCGCTTTCACTTAAGGTGACGCTCGGTGCGCTGTCATCATCTGTAATAGTGACGGTCTCCTGCTGGCTACCACTCTCGGTGCCATTGGTGACGCTGGTGATATCTACTATAACAGTCTCAGCGCCTTCAAAAATAGCATCATCATCTCCCGTGATGGTCACACTACCCGTTGTGCTTCCTGCTCCTATGATAATCTGTGTGCCACTGGCTGTGTAATCTGTGCCGCCGCCAGTAGCTGTACCACCATAGCCAAGGTCAACTGTTACCGCGGAGGTGGATGGATTACTTAAGGTAGCGGTGATGGTAGAGACGCCGCCGTTCTCAGCGATGGGCGAACCGCTTTCACTTAAGGTGACGCTCGGTGCGCTGTCATCATCTGTAATAGTGACGGTCTCCTGCTGGCTACCACTCTCAGTGCCATTGGTGACGCTGGTGATATCTACTATAACAGTCTCGGCGCCCTCAAAAATAGCATCATCATCTCCCGTGATGGTCACACTACCCGTTGTGCTACCTGCTCCTATTATAATCTGTGTGCCACTGGCTGTGTAATCTGTGCCGCCGCCAGTAGCTGTACCACCATAGCCAAGGTCAACTGTTACCGCGGAGGTGGATGGATTACTTAAGGTTGCTGTTATGGTAGAGACGCCGCCATTCTCAGCAATAGGAGATCCGAGTTCACTTAAGGTAACCGTAGGTGCGCTGTCATCATCTGTAATAGTGACAGTCTCCTGCTGGCTACCACTCTCGGTGCCATTGGTGACGCTGGTGATATCAACGATCACTGTCTCGGCGCCCTCAAAAATCGCATCATCATCACCCGTGATGGTCACACTACCCGTTGTGCTACCTGCTCCTATGATAATCTGTGCGCCACTGGCTGTGTAATCTGTGCCGCCGCCAGTAGCTGTACCACCATAGCCAAGGTCAACTGTTACCGCGGAGGTAGAGGGATTACTTAAGGTAGCCGTGATGGTAGAGACGCCGCCATTCTCTGCAATAGGAGATCCGAGTTCACTTAAGGTAACCGTAGGTGCGCTGTCATCATCTGTAATCGTGACGGTCTCCTGCTGGCTACCACTCTCGGTGCCATTGGTGACGCTGGTGATATCTACTATAACAGTCTCAGCGCCTTCAAAAATAGCATCATCATCTCCCGTGATGGTCACACTACCCGTTGTGCTACCTGCTCCGATGATAATCTGTGTGCCACTGGCTGTGTAATCTGTGCCGCCGCCAGTAGCTGTACCACCATAGCCAAGGTCAACTGTTACCGCGGAGGTGGATGGATTACTTAAGGTAGCGGTGATGGTAGAGACGCCGCCGTTCTCAGCGATGGGCGAACCGCTTTCACTTAAGGTGACGCTCGGTGCGCTGTCATCATCTGTAATAGTGACGGTCTCCTGCTGGCTACCACTCTCAGTGCCATTGGTAACGCTGGTGATATCGACGATCACTGTCTCGGCGCCCTCAAAAATAGCATCATCATCACCCGTGATGGTCACACTACCCGTTGTGCTTCCGGCTCCGATAATAATCTGTGTGCCGCTGGCTGTATAATCAACACCACCGCCTGTGGCTGTACCCGTATATCCCAGGCTCACCGTTACATCGCATGAAACAGAGGAGCTAAGAGTCGCTGTGATTGAAGAAACTCCGCCATCCTCAGCGATAGGAGAACCGCTTTCACTTAAGGTTACCATCGGTAAAGCATCAACAGTAATGGTCCCTATTGCGTTTATTATACCACACCCGCCTGTCAGGGGGATGCTGTAGTTATAGGTGCCAGCTGAACTGGGAGTGCCGCTGATGGTAATTACATCACCGGCCCAGGCGGCAGACACCCCTGCCGGCAGGCCTGTGGCTGCACCGATACCCGTTGCCCAGGTTGTGGCATGGGTAATATTTGTAAGCACCGTATTGATACACAGGGTCTGCGTTGACGACGGGCGCCAACGATCATATCCGGTTCAACAATGATCCTACCGGTTGCATTTACTGTGCCACAGCCACCAGCCAAAGGAATACTATAATCAAATGTTCCAACCTCTGTGGGTGTACCACTGATGGTGATTAAATTGGCAGCCCAGACAGCACTTACGCCTGCCGGCAGATCTGTTGCTGCACCGATACCTGTTGCACCGGTGGTTGTATGCGTAATAGAAGGCAGTGGCGTATTCACACACAGGGTCGGTTCCAATGAAGCAAGCCCTGCGGTCATAAGAGGCGTAACAGAAATAGCGAGCGTTCTTGCAGCACTTGTACCACATCCATTGGTGGCAGTAACACTTAAATCACCGCTGGTTGCTGTTGCATCGAAGTCAACGGTTACTGAATTACCTGTACCATTTATTGTGGCTCCAGTCCCTGAATATGACCAGTTATAGGTTACCGAAGGATCGTTAGGGACCGTATAAACTACACCTGAAGTACTCTGACAAACAGGAGTTGTACTTGCTGTAAAAGCACCTGGTTGCTGTGCCAATAATGGAAAGGTAACTACCATTAAATCAGAAGAGGTACAAGCACCATTGCTTATCTCCCATTCCAATTGATAAGTAGTACCATTAGTTCCGTTAAACTCGGTGTCATAGACGGTTGGATCAACAAATGATCCTCCCGTACCAGAAACAATTGACCATAAACCTGTTCCAACGACAGGATTATTACCTGGCAAACTGGCAACTGATGATGCGCCACAATCGGAAATATCATCATCATCTGCACCTCCATCCGAACCAATATCAGCAGTGGTTGGTAATTCGTAGACCTCAACCGTAGTTGGATCTACAACTCCCAAATCGGCTCCATCGTTATACCTGAAGGCTGTTAACTCATATACGCCCACACTAGGAGTAGCCAATGTGTAGACCCCTGCTACGACATCGCCTGATGTAATGTCCAGCTGAGTCTGAGGCACACCATCAATGGTATAATCTAAAGTGTAATCAAAAGGAATGGCCCCGGAATAAGTAAATGATACAGGGATGCCTGTAGCAGTGCCACATATGGCCCCTGAAGGAGTAAACTGAGCCCGGGGCTTAACCACATTTACACAAGCAACTGTAAAATCACTTGAGCCTGCTGCGGGAATGACAATTCTACTTGTTGTTGATACCGTACCTGACGAGCTGCTACCTGAAGCACTTGAACTAAGTTGTTCCCACTCAGAACTCCCAGTATTATAAGTAGCAACACGCATATCTGAGAGCCCATTTTCAGTCATTAGCGGGGTTAAGTCGCTGGAGGCATCCCAATCAAGGTTAATGATCGCCTGATTACCTGAGGAAGAAGCTACCGTCCAGTACTCATCATCATTCACATAGGTCAATGGACTTGCCATACTGGCTGAAGTACTATTTGGCATAAAGTATTCAACAGTCCAGTCTTGGGTACCTGTTTGAGTGGCAGACAGATTAATCTTATTCCCAGGAGTGCTGCCTTTTCCAACAGGGTAATCAAAATTATCGCCCTGGTTAATACTTTTGGTAAGTGGTCCATCAACAAATGAAGTGGAAGAGCCTCCTGCCGGCACCACACAATTGATCGCCGTATTGGTAATGCTTATGGTACTGGTAGCCGAACTGGTAATGTTACCATCAGTCAAAAGCAGGTTCCGGCTTACTTCAATGGCTCCACCTGTATTAATGGTTAATCCGGCACTATTATTTATTTCAAGGTTATTAAATGCTGATGTTCCGGTAAAATCGCCAAGGGCACCTCCAATGGTTTGTGCGGAACTACCTGTAAATGAAACAGTGGCACCTGATCCGCTTCCACTCAGGAATGTTCCTGAATAGCGCTCCATGGAGCCCTGGATGAATAATTGGCGATTATTGATCGAGTTATCTAAATCGGGGCCATTAATCAATAGCTGGTTGCAAATGGTTAAATCCTTATTGGGCAACACCCTGCTTCCCGTACCTGTAAAATGAATATTGGGTATACTGGAATACAGGTCGGCTATGATTGTATATGTGCCGGAACCACCATATTCAAGCGTTGCCCCATTGGAGCAATCCAGGAAATCGTCGTACCTGCCAGCAGGGAATGTACCACTTTGAAGCGCTAAGGTTCCCGTACCGGAGACAATACCTAGATTATGGCCAAAAGTGCTTGATGGAACAATAAGCCTTCCGTTAATTGTTGTTCGGTACGCAGATGCATAGTTCGCATCAGTGGTAATATCATCACCGGAACGAATGGTAACGATAAAACCATTGGGACCTCCGGTAAGCGTATAAGGATCTCCACCGGTTTGGGTCCAGTTTCCCGGTACCGACCAATCTCCATCAGTGTTACTGGTAAACTCAGGTACATTATCCGGTAATGCCGGATCAATACCACAAGTATATTCTCCGCTGAGCGAACTAACACCTGAAAAGTTAAAAGTAATTAAATCATTCCCTTCATCAACCCTGTCAGTAGCAGGGCCGGTCGCTGCTTTTGTCCAGGTGGTACCAGGTAAAAGAAGGGCGGCAGCAATATATTCCGCCTCGGTATTTGTGCCGGTAACCTGAACATCGGCATCCAGATAATTTAATACAAGGGAGCCATCGAAACCTGATATCCCGCTACTTTCTACCTCCCAGAAATAATCCAATACATTGCCTGGATCAATCACTCCCGGGTGATTGCTGTTAATATTGTTTATTCTGAAAGAACCTGTAGTTCCAATATTCGTAATATTTAATACTGCCGGAGTATACTTCCCTGAGGTTCCAAATGGGAAAGTAAAAGTTGTTCCATCATCTGTATCGCTGAATACTTTATTAACGCCAACATTACTAATCACTCCATCGGAGGTAATCATCTTGGTGTTGTCAAAACCACTTCCAACAATATCGCTGTTTTGCCAAGGGTTAACAAATAGCTGCTAATATCCAGCATACCATTGGTCAGCAAGAAATCAGATTGCAGACTTATCGAGTTAACTAAGCGGGCCCCATTTGAATTATCAAGTTCCAACTGCCCCCAGGTACCTGTACCTCCGATATACTGCAAAGCTGTACCATTTAAAATTATACCGGTTGCATTATCGGTATAAGTCGCATTGTTTGTTACATCGCCTAAGGCAGTTGCAGTATAATTACCACAAATAAGTGTACCGCTACTTAAATACGTATCATGATTAATGGTAATATCCCTGCTTAAGGTCAGGCTTGTTACCGGGTTTACCGTTAAATCGTAAAAACCGGTACTTGAAGAACCCAGTAAGGATTGAGTACCTCCGGTGAAATAGGTATGATTCTCACGATGCCTATAGCTACCATTATTGGTGAAATCTCCGTTCAAGTTACATCAATATCGAAATCCACATTGGCATCCAAAAAGCTGGTAGCTGATTGCAATGTCAGATCTCCGCCAACTTCCAGGGGACTGACAAGCAGTTCTACATTCGCATCATCACCACCACTGCCATTAATAGTCAGGTCGTATAACAGGAACTGTTGCATCCAGTAAATAATCCTGATCACCGGCACCTCCCGGATCAAAAATTATTTCACCACCAGTTACTGTTGAACTTGCCGGACGAAGGTATAGGTCGCCATAAGTGCCATCTCCACCACCACGTACAATGGTCATGGTTCCTCCTGACATATTAAACTCACTGCCGGAATTTAAAATTTCAAGCTTGGCATTGCTGGCCAGGGTATTTCTACCATTAATGGTTACATCACCACCCGATTGGCTGTACTTTAACACTCCTGCGGTACTAGCAGGATTACGACGAATTTGCCCGTTTACAAATAGGTTACCCCCCTGAATATCAATTTCTGAATCCACCCCCACCCGAATATTCAATATCCTGATTATTATTGCTGGTGGTTCCTATGCTTACATTGCCATCAACAATCGTTAAATTACCATCCAGGTAAACATCGTTGTTGTTGCTGTTTGCATTGGATATCAGAATATCACCACCGGTTGCATCAATATATAAACTCGAACTGGAAGGTATATTAAATTGATCTGTTGTTGTAATATATAAATCGTCATTCCGCAGGTACCTGAATGACCCATTTTGCAGGGTAAGCCAATCGTTGGTGGGTGTGAAGAAAGTATTTGCCTGATTTAAACCTCCTGTTCTTGTTACGCCGGCAATATCAACATTCAGTTGGGAGTTTTCCTTATTAACCGTAACATCACCGAAATAGGTTACAGGCGACCCACCGGTATTGGTAATGGAAGCCGGATCGCTTCCGACAAAAATCATTGGAACATCACGTAAATTACAAAGACTTCGTGTTCCAAATGGTGCCCTGAAATAATCTGTGTTATTTACAAAACTTCCACCAACAGTAATCGACTGTGAATTCCCGGTACCAATTCTCCAAACATCAATACCGGCACCCTGGGCTACTAATAAATCACCCTCAACAACAATATCTAAAGCACCGATCCCATTTCTATTATACCAACCAAAAGAACCACCCTGAATATCAAAGTTTCCTTCAATGGTAATTGTTTTTGAAATTGGAGTGGTGGGAGCCAGAGGATAAGTAGATCATTCCAGGCTGGACAAATCCATGAATCCGCATTTTCACCTCGGGTTATCAGATCTCCATAGATTAATAGATCGTTGTTCGGGAAGATTAAATTGGATCCTCCTGCCGGCGACAGGATTAAATTACCATATTCCAATACACCATTGGGCAGCCAATAGGTTGTACCGGAGTTCGTATTAAATGGATACAACTCTGTGGTACCCAGATTCCTGTTAAAGTCGGAGAAATCACCCCCAGGAAACGCAAATGTTGCACCACGATTATATTGGGTTGAAATACGTATTAAGCCATTCCCGTTTGGATGGGAAACAACTATACCAAAATTACTACCCGGGTTATACGTTATATCCAGTATTCCTGCAGCCTGAATTTGCAAACTGGCTGCGTTATGTGCATCAAGGTTTGGCGTGTTGCGTGTTGGCGGGTAGTCCCACGTTGGAAGCTAACTGTATGCGTATTTCTAATGACAACCACATCGCCATCTGTAGGAATCCTTGCTGCTGGATTTCCTGTAAGTGTGTCGTTCGTCCATGTTGTTGTTTGATTCCAGCGTCCGGTTTGCCTGCTAAAAAACTGAGCGGGATCATTGAAAGCGCTTATTTCTCCTGCGGTGTAATCGCCATCTAAGAAATTGGCACTCACAGTTGGTGAAGTCCAGTCACCAAAGGTATTTGTTGCCTCTGAAACATCTGAAGTAGTTCCAACGCTCCATGTAGACCCGATGAGATCATAAACAGCAGGAACATAGTTGGTTTCAACACCTGCTATATCACCATCACTATAGGTGAAACTATGAACAACATTTCCTGCATAGCCAGTTATGCCACTTGATCTCACTCTCCAGAAATAGTCTTAAAGCTTCATTATCCGTTGAGGTGGCCGTATTTTCGTAGTCTACCGGTGTAATGGTTACTGTTCCATAAGTGCTGGGTGCTGAAGAAAACCCAATGGATGCAGGGGTATAAGCTGATACACCTAAGGGAAAATCCAATAGCAGTTATTGAAACGTATTCTCTTGTCAATCCTCCGTCACCTGCATTTCCAGCCGTTTGAATAAACTCAGTTGCAGTAGCTCCTGTGATAGTAGCAGAAGCATTCAGCAGTAAATTATAGGTGGAAATATTAAATAACTTATTTGCTTGAGAAAAAGTTAGTACTCCATTAATAATTGTATTGACCCCTAAGGAAACCGGTGCACCAGAGGCATCGGTATTATTCAAATCAATATTCTCAAATATTCCAGTACCATCACCGGTAATTAGCGTAGGATCATCATCGGCAATTTCAATCTCACCTGCTCCTGAATGTAGCCCCGAGTTATAAATAACTGATGTGCCAGTAGTACCCGATGTCGTAAGTTGAATTGTTTTCCCACCATCGGCCAGTTCGGCATTGTAAATCAAGAGTGAATCCTGGACCGATAGGGTCGTCCCCGAACCAGCTAATGTCAGCGTGGTGCCGGCGGGTTTGTCAACTCTCAGCTTCTTAAAGGCAGTTGTACCGGCATTATTTATGGTCAGAACCTGGTCATCTGAACCGTCAAATATGGTGGAGTTATTTCCCGGGGTATAAGTTGCTCCGTTTTCAATGAGCATATCTGCACCCACAGAAACATTATAACCCCTGGCATTGAAAGTACCATTGGTTATGTCCAGATCATTGACAATAGACAGGTCACCCGGGATACCCGTATCGTTATACAAATCGACTGAAATGGCACCGGTTCCCTGGTTATTGATGTTAAAATTGTAGAACGGTGCATTGGTACGTACCTCAAAAATTCCGGCATACGTACCCTGTGGAATGATATTAATTGTACCTCCGGTAACACTAATGTTCTTTTCTTCGGAATAAATGTCGATGGCCCGGTTGCTGGTACATGTACTCAAAATATTTAGAGTACCTCCGGACATATTAAACACATTTTCGGCGTTATTAATATTTAATGTGCCCTGCCCGGTAATATCGCTGTGTATTAGTAGCTCCACCTACAATCACAGCACTGCTCAAATCTGCTGCTGTACTCGGATTTTGGTCTAAATTATATCGGCCCCGAAGTGTAACAACACCCCCGCTCTGTTGATATGCTGCCAGACCTACAGTTCCACTGGATCGTATTTGTCGTGCATCAACATTACCTCCATTGACAATAAATTCGCCCGAAGCTGTGGCCCAGGTAATTAAACCTCCCGACCGGCGAGTAGAAAAGTATCCATCATCGACCTGCAATTTGCCATAAATTGAAAATGCCTGTTCTCCGCCAACGGATACTCCGTTTACACTTCCTGTACCACCACTAACTGAGTATGCGGCATTCACCTCTGCATAATCATTTGCAGTCCCCAGCACAATGACTTCCGAACCATTTAACAGAAGACAAGCATTGGATGGAATGTAGAAATCTCCATTGGGTGAGCCCGCACCGCCTCCGCCACCTTCAGTAAGTGATGGAATAACTGTTAAGCCACTTAATTCCAGGGTACCGGTACGTATCCATAATGCTTTCCTCAAGTTCGGGTTATCTCCTCCACCTTCTCCTTGAAAGTTATTCTGCCCAAACAATTTAAAGTTTGAATAGGCTGATGAGTATACGGTTAACTTATAGGTCTGATCAATTCCCTTATCCAATACCAGGTTGTAAAAATCCGTTACGCCATTACAGGTTAAAACATTGTCGGTAGCCCCCATAAAATAAACGGTAGCAGCTCCCTGGGTTGTGATAGCATTATATACCGGGTAGGCCTGATTGGTAAACCGGACCGTTCCATTATTGGTAAAATCACCATTAACCACCACGCGGTGTGTTCGCGTATCGTAATAATTTGTAAAAGGTGCAGTCCCTCCAGAGGTTGTCCCTCCAGCAGTAGTATTACCAGTTCCAACGGTTAGAAAGGCTCCATTATCAACTGTAACATTCCCACCAATACTTAACTGCCTGCGATTTGCAGAGGCGTCGTTTATCTGGTATGTTCCCTGACTGATATGTAAATCTCCATTTAGCGTGATATTATTCAATTGTGTTGCTGTAACACCAGGAGCATTAATTCGAAGGTGATAATAGGTATTCTGTGTAAGCGGCAGGGTAAAGGAGGTGGCATTATCATATTCCGTGGTACCCCCATCGGCATTCACAAAATCGTTTGAAGTTACCGAAGGGTAATTCACACTTGCCAGTTTGTGAGTACCGGGACCCCTCAAAGCAGAAAGCCCTGCCAGAAAACTCAAAAGTCGATTGATCAAGTATACCACCAGAACGGATGGTCACATCAAGGTCAGTGGTATCTACGTTGCCATCGAGGGTAACCGTCCGGCTATCCAGAAGGATAACATTGTCTCCACTATTTGGTATATCTGTTGCCGTTTGGGTTGTGCCTCCGGGATCGTGGGTCCATGTACTCACATCATCCCAATTTCCGGATTGATAGGAATAATATAAATCCCCATTTTGAGTTTGACTTAGTCCATATTTGATGGCCAGATTATCATTCAGGATAGTTTCATCAACTGTAGCAAGAGCCTCATCGTAATATAGAATCTCTGCGATCTCTCCACTGTAATTATCCGGACCTGAATGGCTACCTCCCGTTTCGTTTCTGGTACTTCCTCCTGCGAAACCGATAGAGATATCTCCTCCATGGCTTAATAAGGTATTTATTGTGCCATTGGATGTCTGATTGGCAAAGGCTGTACCATTTAATTTGGCTGTAAGAGTGCCACTGTCCCAGACAAAAGAAACCACATAGGCTGTATTTGCTGAGACAGGAGTGTAAGAGGTTATGCGATTAGTACCGTTTGTGTTGTAAATATTGACATATAGGTTGCCATTTTTTATATATACACCCAGGCCATTGGTACCTCCTCCCTCTTCATACAGGTATTGAGGGCTTGAACTTGAAACATCAACCCCTGTGCTGAAGGCAATAAACATACTACGCTCATTACCATTATAAGCTCCTCCGGAATTAATTCTGGCATCATTTGGTATAGTCAATTCTCTTGTTCCATCGAAGGTTAATACCGGCTGGTTATTTAATAAGGTTGAACTCGATACCACAGGACCTGTTGGATCTGGACTAGCATCGTTCCCATTGCCAGATTGATCAGCCCAGGCTGTTACAGGATTTGAACCTGATACTCCGGCATCGCCCCTTAACCAAAAAACCAGTCCCGGACTATTTCCATAGCTAGGAGGCCTGTTAACCAATTGAATATCGTCGAAAGTAATACCATCGCCCCCGGTAATTGATGTCGACGCCGCATTATCTTGTTGCCCAAATCTTAAGTAGATGGTATTTGTAATGGTTTGACCTGCCCCGGTAAGTTGCCCTGAAATATCAATACCTGAAATATCGTTCCAGTTGCCATCGACTGTAACAGTGGGTTGTAAATCATATACCTCAATCCAGGTATCGGTAGGTTCGGCTCTTGCCCATATCCTGTCGGCTGCCTGATACTCATCTCCATGATCCATATATGAAAACGACAGATCGATATTTGTGAGAGGGGAGTAAGCACTAAGGTCAATGGTAGCAATCAGGTAGTTAACCGATTGTGGGCCGTTAGTACTGGCATCAAGGGTAGCGGCCCTGTTGCCTGAGCGGTAGTAGCCCGCCCCGGCTGCCATTCGAAGCCGGCCATTGCCGGTTTTACTATACTCCCACTGATTGGATAAAGCCGGAATGGTAGACTGGTTGACTGTATACGTACTGCTCCCGGCTTCTTCAAAATCTTCACTCCAAACGACAGTTTGGGCATTTACCAAACCATAAAAGCCCGAAAATAATATTGCTGCGAGTAGGAATAATCCCCTTACCCAGGGTCTTCGATTTGGGGAGAAATTGAGGACATAGAATTCCAGGCTTGAAGATAATTTCAAGCAATCCCCTTACACGGGGAATCCTGCTATGACAACGCCCTGAGTTCAAAAATTAGGTGTACGGATCAGTCTGTTAAATGTTGCGTCCTTTTTGTTAAATTTCTATATCCTGAAAATAGCTTGAAATGGCCCTCCTTTTTAAACAAGTAATTAACACCTTGATAAAACCTCAATTAACCATCAACAAGCATTGAAAAAGTGAGGATGAAGAGGGCTTTAAGCCAAAAAACTATACCTATAATATACATCTTAAACAGAACGACAAAAAAAAGGGCTGTAACGTTGCACCGCTACAGCCCCAGATTGGGAAGGAAATAATATAGTTACAGGGCCTTAATCTCGGTCACCAGTTTTTGCAGTGAATCCTTGGCACTTCCGAAGAACATTCGGGTATTATCCGCATAGAACAAATAGTTCTCGATGGCGGCATATCCTTTGCCCATTCCTCGCTTCATGACAATCACATTTTTGGCTTCATGAACTTTGATAATAGGCATTCCGTAAATCGGGCTGGAGGGATCGTCGAGGGCGGCCGGATTAACCACGTCATTGGCACCGATTACAATCACCACATCGGTCTTGGGCATTTCGGGATTGATCTCATCCATTTCCACCAGCTTGTCATAGGGAACATCTGCTTCAGCCAGCAAGACATTCATATGTCCGGGCATACGTCCGGCTACCGGGTGAATGGCGTACTTCACCTCTACCCCATTGGCCTCAAGCAGCTCATCCAACTCACTGCAAATATGCTGGGCCTGGGCCACTGCCAGTCCGTAACCTGGTACGATCACCACTTTGCTGCTGTAATTTAACATGACGGCTGCATCGGTTGGGGAAACTTCTTTGATGGTTCCCACTTCGCGGTCCACACCAGCTCCGCCTCCGCCAAATGAACCGATAATCACATTGATCAAAGAGCGGTTCATGGCCTTACACATCAGCAGGGTCAGGATCATCCCTGCAGCACCCACAAAGATTCCGCCCAGGATCATGGCCTGATTTTGATAGATAAATCCAGCCATAGCTGCAGCGATCCCTGTAAAGCTATTAAGCAGTGAGATCACCACTGGCATATCTGCTCCACCGATGGGCATCACAAAACTAACTCCATACACCAGGGCTACTGCCAGAAGTATGTAAACTAAAAGTTGTTTGGTCTCCACGGGCATACCAGAAACGGCCACCAGGATCACAAGGAAAACAATACCTGCCAAAATCAAGAGGTTGATGTAGGTCAACCACTTGGTAAAAATATCTTTAATATTGCCATTCAGTTTCCCATAGGCAATCATACTCCCGCTAAAAGCGATACTTCCAATCACCAGTCCCAGTATAGTCACCAGGGCTGATTGATTCTCAGGATTTGAAAACTCAATCAGAGCGACCAGTGCTGAGGCAGCACCCCCCGTAGCATTAAAAAAGGAGACCAGCTGAGGCATGGCCGTCATCTTGATTCTTCGGGCAACAATGGCTCCTACCAATCCGCCTGCTGCGATGGCGCCCAGGATAATTGCCAGGTTGCCTCCTTTAATGGCACTTCCGTGGGGATCCCTATGCAGAACCATAGTGCCAATCATGGCAAGTATCATCCCTCCGGCAGCCCAAAGGTTTCCTCTACGGGCTGAATCGGGATTGCTTAATAGCTTAAGTCCCACTACAAATAAGAGGGCTGAAACCAGGTAAATAAATTCGAGAATAATATCTCCGTTGGTTAGGTTAAGTGTATCCATGATCCAGCTCTATTTTTTTTTCTTCTTAAACATTTCAAGCATTCGGTCGGTGACCACAAATCCACCTATTACATTGAGCGTTCCGAACAGCAGCGCGAAAATACCCAGAACCAGGTTAAGCAGGTTTGAACCTGCGGAAAGATTTTCAAGGTCGGCATGGCCCACCAGGATAATCCCCCCGATTATAATCACACCACTGATGGCATTTGCTCCCGACATAAGCGGTGTATGAAGTACCGATGGTACGTTGGAGATCACTTCCAGTCCCAGAAAAATGGTAAGGGCAATGATAAAGATGGCCTCCTTGTTGGCATAGAAAAACTGCAATATGCTTTCCATATTTTAATAATTAATTGATTAACAAATTTTAAGCTCCTTTTACTCTTTCATTCACCACTTCCCCATTCCGGGTAATACAGGTGAGCTGCACAATTTCATCCTCCACATCCAGGTTCAGGTTTCCATCCTCTCCAACCATCAGGCCGAAGAAATTAAGGAAATTGTTACCCAGCATTTTACTGGCATCAGAGGGCATGGTAGAGGCGAGATTGGAATTTCCAATAATTGTAACTCCGTGCTTCACCACGGTCTCATTGTTCTTAGTGAGCTCACAATTGCCTCCGGTTGAAGCTGCCAGGTCGATGATCACCGATCCCTCTTTCATGGCTTCCACAGTCTCTTTCTTGATCAATATGGGAGCAGTTCTACCTGGAATCTGGGCTGTGGTAATGACCACATTGGCTCCGGATGCACGCTCCTGAATCAATTCACCCTGTTTGATTTTATACTCCTCCGACTGTTCTACCGCATAACCTCCAGCCGCTGCATCATCTTTGGCGCCTTCCACCTCAACAAATTTACCTCCAAGGCTTTGAACCTCCTCCTTCACTGCGGATCTTACATCAAATACTTCCACCACCGCGCCAAGCTTCCTGGCCGTCGCCAGTGCTTGTAAGCCAGCCACACCTGCACCCAGGATCAATACCCGGGAAGGCCTGATGGTGCCCGATGCTGACATGAACATGGGGAAAAATGTGGGCAAGGTAGCTGCACTAAGCAGCACTGCCTTATAGCCAGCTACGGTAGCCATGGACGATAGAACATCCACTGCCTGTGCCCTTGTGATTCGGGGGATCATATCCAGGCTGTAAGATGTTACTCCTGTTTTTTGCAGATGATCGACCAACTCCTTATTGGTTAGCGGGCTGAAAATTGAAATCAGCACCTTTCCCTCCGGAATTTTATCGGAAGGCCCCTGAATTGAGAAGATTACATCTGAGTTTTTTATTACCTCAGCCCTACTGCCAACTTTGGCTCCGGCATCGGTATAATCCTGGTCGCTGGCAAAGGCTAACGCTCCTGCGTCCTTCTCCATCAAAACCTCAATACTTTTTTTAGCCAGGGATGTGACGTGTTCAGGCAACAGGACAACCCTGTTTTCACCTTCGCCTTCCCTGAGAACTCCAATTGTCATAAATCAATGATTTTTTTTTAAAGATAACCTGGTTGATCAATTCATCCAACACTTAAGTTAAATAGTTGTTCATTGCTTCTGCAGCTTTTCGACCATCACCCATGGCCAGTATCACAGTGGCTCCCCCTCTAACGATATCTCCGCCTGCAAAAACTCCTTTTACAGAACTGTGCATGGATTCTGGATCGACCTTGATGGTCCCCCATGAAGAGACATCCAAATCTTTCATGCTCTGTGGGATAAGAGGATTGGGCGAAACACCCACACTGACCACTACGGTATCCACCTCCATGGTGAATTCAGACCCTTCAATGGGTATGGGTCTGCGTCGGCCCGAAGCATCTGGTTCACCCAGTTTCATTTTTTGAATTTTCATTTTGCAAACCCTGCCGTTTTCATCTGCATAATACTCCAGGGGATTGTGAAGATTCATAAACTCCACTCCCTCTTCCTGGGCATGCTTGATCTCCTCTGCCCTGGCAGGCATCTCTTCAATGGACCGGCGATAGATGATAATGGATCTTTCTGCCCCCAGTCTTTTTGATGTTCTTACAGCATCCATTGCAGTATTTCCCCCACCAATTACAGCCACTCTTTTTCCGCTGATAACCGGAGTGTCATATTCCGGATCAGCTGCATTCATCAGATTCACACGTGTCAGGTACTCGTTGGAGGAGTAGATTCCAATGTAATTCTCCCCTGGTATATGCATAAAATTGGGCAGACCGGCTCCACTTCCCACCATAAATGCCTTAAAGCCATCGGCTTTCAGGTCCTCTATGGAAGCTGTGGCTCCAACAATAAAGTTTTTTTCAAACTTCACCCCCATCTTTTTCAACACATCAATCTCCACATCTACTATCCGGTTTGGAAGCCTGAATTCGGGTATTCCATATTTTAGCACTCCACCAATTTCATGCAATGCCTCGAAGACAGTCACATCGTATCCCATCTTAATCATATCTCCGGCAAATGCCAGTCCGGCTGGCCCTGATCCAATGCATGCTACCTTTATCCCATTGCGACTGGTAATCTGAGGAACCGACATCTGACCGCTGTTTTGTTCATAATCTGCTACAAAGCGCTCCAGGTGTCCAATGGCCACAGGTGGTTTGTTTAATTTTTGTGTATAAAAGCAGGCCTGCTCACATTGCACCTCCTGAGGACATACCCTTCCGCATACAGCCGGAAGTGCATTGGTCTCTTTTAAAACCCTTGCCGATTCGAGAATATCACCTTCCTCAATAAGCTTTATAAACTTCGGAATATTGATACTCACCGGGCAACCGGTTATACAGGTTGGGTTGACACAATCGAGACAACGCCGCGCTTCATTCCTGGCCTGCTCCTCGTTAAGGCCTGAGTTAACTTCGGTAAAATTTTGATTGCGTATAAGGGCGTCCTCTTCAGGCATTGCAACCCGTTCAAGTTGTGTTCGCTCCTTGTTTTTCATGTTTCCACGAAGGGCCACTCTCCAATCCTGTTCCCTCTCCTGCTTTAAGTAATCTGAAACTCCTTCCATCTGCCAATTATGATTTTTGCTTACTATTCAGATAGCTTTCATAGGCCTCCGCCTCAGAAGGCTTATAGGATTCCAGCCTTAGCATCATCTCGTCAAAGTCCACCTGATGGGCATCAAACTCAGGTCCGTCCACACAAACAAATTTAGTCTTGCCCCCTACAGTAACCCTGCAAGCTCCGCACATCCCTGTCCCATCCACCATCAAAGTATTCAGACTTGCCTCAGTGGGGATCTCATATTTTCCAGTGAGCAGTGCGACATATTTCATCATTACTGCCGGACCTACGGTTACCGCAAAATCAACTTTTTCTCTTAAAATAACCTCTTCCAGTCCGTGGGTCACCAGGCCTTTTTGCCCATATGATCCATCATCAGTCATAATAATCACCTCGTCTGAATGCTGCCTCATCTGCTCTTCCAGGATGATTAAATTCTTAGTTCGGGCAGCCAGCACTGTAATTACCCTGTTTCCTGCCTTTTTGAAAGCCTCAACAATGGGTAGCAGGGGGGCCACTCCCACGCCTCCACCTGAAGCCAGCACCGTACCCACCTTCCGGATATGTGTTTCTCTTCCCAGAGGGCCAACCACATCGCTAATCTCATCCCCCACTTCCAGATCACATATTTTGGTAGATGTTACCCCCACTTTCTGTATAATCAAAGTAATGGTTCCCTTTTTTAGGTCAGAACCGGCAATGGTAAGGGGGATTCTCTCTCCTTTTTCACCAGTCTTCACAATAACGAAATGACCTGCCTTTCGGCTTTTGGCAATGGCTGGTGCCTCCAACACAAGTTTTACCACAGCGTCGGAGAAATACTCTTTTTCAATGATCTTATTCATAAATAAATCGTCAGGGTCAAACAGAGTCCAATATTACATGAAAAAATAATTATTTCATCGGTATAAAGTCATATTCATGTTGTATAAAACAACCCTCTGTGCACATTTTGTCATATATCTGAAGATAAATAGGCAGACTCACTCGAGATTTTAATATTTTTATCGACGAAACAAGAAAACCCAAGCAATGAAAGACCTCTCGATCGAATATTTGGGATTGAAATTGAAGAATCCTGTGGTGGCGGCCAGCTCTGGACTCACCGGAAAACTGGATGGAATCAAAACTCTGGAAAAAAGTGGTGTGGCTGCAGTTGTGCTGAAATCGATCTTTGAGGAGGAAATCCTTTTGGAAACAACCAAACAGATATCAGAAGCTGAAAAGGATCCAATGATATACTCGAGCTTTTCAGAGACTCTTGACTATATCGACCGGCATATCCGCGAAGACAACCTGGGTAAGTACCTGGAGTTAATCGCTGAAGCTAAAAAATCGGTACAGATTCCCATTATCGGCAGCATCAACTGTGTTTCAAATGAGGACTGGATGCATTTTGCAAAGAAGATTGAGGATGCTGGCGCCGATGCGATAGAGCTGAATCTGTTTCTTCATCCAGGTGATTTCCAGAATAAAGAATTTGAAAAAGCCTATTTCAGGATCATAGAGAAAGTACTTGAGAAAGTGAGCATCCCAGTATCCATCAAAATCAGCAAATACTTTACCCGCATGGGATTGTCGGTTAAAGCCCTTTCCGAATCGGGAGTATCGGGCATGGTATTGTTCAACCGGTTTTTTACACCTGACATAGATATTGATGAGATCACACTGACCGGAGGAAATATTTTAAGCACTCCCCAGGAACAATACGAAACTCTGAGGTGGATAGCCATCATGTCCCATAAAGTGAGCTGCGACCTGGCTGCCTCCACAGGCATACATACTGGAAAAGATGTAATTAAAATGCTATTGGCTGGTGCGACTGTTACCCAGGTAGCATCCACACTTTACAAAAACGGTCCCGACCAGGTCAAACGGATTCTAACAAAATTGGAGCGGTGGATGACTGAAAAAGGATTCGATACAATCGGCGAATTCAGAGGACTGGTTAGTAAGGCTTATGAGGCCAATCCAGCTACATTTGACCGGATGCAGTTTATGAAACAGTTTAGTGAAATTGGTTAAAGGGACCTGTTTTTTCAACAAAACCGGTCCCTGGTTGTTACTATTAAAATCCTGACAAGTTGCATATGGACGAGCTTTCGTTTTTGCAGAATCTCGATACTGAGGCCATCGAGGAGTTGTATCAAAAATACCGGAAAGATCCAGATTCTGTCGATCCCAGCTGGCATCACTTTTTCCAGGGATTTGACCTGGCCAGGCGCGATTTCAGTCACCCGGAATCTGAATCCCTTACTTTCGATGAAGAATTCAAGGTACTTAATCTGATCAATGGATACAGAAAGCGCGGACATCTTTTCACCCATACCAATCCTGTACGCACTCGAAGAAAATATTTTCCTACCCTTGATCTCGAGAATTACGGGCTTTCAGAAAAGAGCCTCGACACCGCCTACCATGCAGGCAGAGAGATCGGATGTGGTAAAGCGCCACTGCGCGATATTGTGGACCACCTGAAAAAAACTTATTGTGGACACATTGGATCCGAATATATGTTTAAACGGAATCCTGAACAGGTCAAATGGCTTTCAGATCGAATTGAGAAGGGACAGAATCGAAACAAATTTACTCCGGAGGAAAAGAGAAAGATTTATCAGCACCTGGTGGAAGCAGTTGGTTTTGAAAAGTTTATCCATAATAAATTTGTAGGTCAGAAACGCTTTTCACTTGAAGGCGCAGAGATCCTGATACCTGCCCTGAATGACCTTGTGGAACAGGGTTCTGCCCTTGGAGCAGAAGAATTCAACATTGGAATGGCCCACCGGGGGCGTTTAAACGTACTGGCCAATGTGCTGATGAAACCCAATGAGGATATTTTTAATGAGTTTGAAGGGGAATCCTATGAGCAACACATCAGCCTGGGCGATGTAAAATACCACCTCGGTTATGGGAATACCATTCACCTAAAGACAGGTAAAGATGTGATTCTGAATATCGTCCCCAATCCTTCCCACCTGGAGTCATCAGCTCCAATTATTGAAGGAGTTTCCCGGGCTCGCATTGATCACATTTACGGAGGTGATATGAATAAGCTAATCCCCATAATTATTCATGGAGATGCAGCCATTGCAGGCCAGGGTGTGGTGTATGAAATTGTACAAATGTCGGAGCTGAAGGGATATAAAACTGGCGGCACCATACACCTGGTAATCAATAACCAGATAGGTTTTACAACCAACTATCTGGATGCCCGTTCCAGCACCTATTGCACGGATGTGGGGAAGGTGATCAAAGCACCCATTTGGCATGTGAATGGGGATGATGTGGAGGGATTGGTTCATGTAATCCGAATGGCCATCGAATACCGGCAGCTGTTCAATTCAGATGTATTCATAGATATTCTTGCCTACCGCAAATATGGACACAATGAAGGTGATGAGCCCAGATTCACGCAACCTACACTTTATAAAGCCATCGAACGACACCCCAATCCAAGGGACATTTACGGCAAAGAGCTAATAGATCAAGGGATTCTTACTCCCCAGGAAATCACTTCCACGGAAAACAAATATGAAACCTATTTGGAGGGCCAATTGGAAGCCTCCAGGAAGGATGCCAAAGTGACCATCCAGCAATTTATGAAGACCCGATGGGAAGGGTTAAGCTATGCCACTGCAAAGGATTTCGAAGAATCAGCCCATACCGGAGTACCGGTGGACATATTACACCAGATTTCCGATCAGATAACCACCTTGCCTTCCGACCTGGTCTTTTTCAAAAAGACCGTAAAACTGGTATCCGAACGCAAGAAAATGATCGAGGAGAACCGTATCGATTGGGCCATGGGAGAGCTTCTTGCATACGGATCATTATTGTTAGATGGACACCCTGTTCGCATTAGTGGACAGGACTCTATCCGGGGAACCTTCTCGCACCGACACGCAGGGATGGTGATGGAAGAGACCATAGAAATATACTTCCCGCTGAAATACATGGGCAAGGAACAGGCCCCATTTGAGATATACAACTCACCCCTGAATGAATATGGTGTATTGGGATTTGAGTATGGATATTCCATGGTCTGTCCCCAGAGTCTTGTGGTGTGGGAGGCCCAGTTTGGAGATTTTGCCAATGTGGGCCAGGTAATCATCGACCAATACATCTCCAGTGCAGAGGAGAAATGGGGAGTGATGAACGGACTGGTATTATACCTTCCACATGGGTTTGAAGGCCAGGGTCCGGAGCACTCCAGCGCACGTATTGAACGCTTCCTCAGCCTTGCTGCCAGACGCAACATGCACATCATCAATCCGACTACCCCTGCCAACCTTTTCCATGCACTGAGGAATCATATGAAAAAGAAGTCACGTGTTCCTTTGATTGTATTTACACCCAAAAGTCTGCTTCGTCATCCCCTATGCATTTCTACCTTAGACGATCTTGAGAAGGGACAATTCATGCCTGTTTATGACGACCAGGATAACGATGTAGATGAGGTGCGCCGGGTCGTGCTCTGCAGTGGTAAGATCTATTACGACCTGCTGGCCAGGAAACAGAAACTGGGAGTAAAGGACATTGCCCTCATAAGGCTTGACCAGATATTTCCATTTCCGGAAAAAGAAGTGACGCGGCTCCTGAAAAAGTACCACAACAACATGCTTACCCTCTGGGTTCAGGAGGAGCCAGAAAATATGGGAGCCTGGTATTACATCCGGAATGCAACAAAAAATACCGAAATAATCCCTGTCACCCGTCAACCTTCAGGCAGTCCGGCCACAGGTCTTTTCAAACTGCATGAAATCAGTCAGACAGAAATCATCGATAAGGTATTCAGAGAGTGTAACTGCGAATTACTAAATGTATATTGCGGACTGCAGTGTATGATAGGAAGTTCCCGCAAGGAGATTCTGAACCAGCACTATTATTTTGACAAAGAAAAACCCAAAACAAAAAAAGATGGCCCTGGAGATTAAAATACCCAGTCCTGGTGAGTCCATCTCCGAAGTGGAGCTGGCTTCCTGGTTTGTAGAGGATGGCGCACTGGTAAGCAAAAACCAGGAGGTGGGTGAAATCGAATCCGAGAAAGCAACCCTCCCCTTAATCGCAGAACAAGCCGGAAAATTTAAAATCCTTGCAGAAGAAGGTAGCACCGTAAATGTGGGAGATGTAGTAGCCTCTATCGATACCAGTGTTGAAGTTCCCGATGCACCATCAGATGTAGTTACAAAGGCACATGAAGAAGCTGTGGCAGCTCCCCAGGCCAAAAGCCCATCTACACCTGTTGCCAAAGCAGCCAAAGTGGAGGAAAAACAAGCTGAGAGCAATGTAAAGCTTACTCCGGTTGCACGCCAGATGATGGAAAAGGAAGGTCTTTCGGTGGATGATATCCTACTGGGGCTAAGGAAAATCACAGCAGGTGATGTAAAGAAGGTGATGGATCAGCCGCATATTTCCGCGCTTTCTCCCCAGGAAGCTACCCGTGATGAGGATCGGACCAAAGTGAGTCAGCTGCGCAAGAAAATCAGTGAAAGACTGGTGGCTGTAAAGAATGAAACCGCCATGCTTACCACTTTTAACGAGGCAGACATGAGTAGCATCATGGCCATCCGGAAAAAGCACCAGGAGAAGTTTGTGGAACAACATGGCGTTAAGGTTGGATTTATGTCCTTTTTTACCAAGGCGATTACCGAAGCACTCAAACAGTTTCCTGCGGTGAACTCATACCTGGACGGCGAAGAGGTGGTTTCTCCCCGATACTGCGATATAGGTATAGCTGTACAAACCGACAAAGGGCTGATGGTACCCGTGGTAAGAAATGCCGAAGTGTTGAGTCTGGCCGAAATCGAGAAAAAGATTGCTGACCTGGCTGCAAGAGCCCGAAAAGCACGGTTAAGCATTGAAGAAATGAGCGGAGGAACCTTTACCATTTCCAATGGCGGCATTTACGGTTCCATGCTCTCGACCCCCATACTGAACCCACCTCAATCGGGAATTCTTGGCATGCATAACATCATCGAAAGGCCCGTGGCCATTAACGGAAAGGTGGAAGTCAGACCTATGATGTACATAGCGCTGAGTTACGACCACCGGGTGATTGATGGAAAGGATTCGGTGGGCTTCCTGAAAACCGTGAAAGCTTATATAGAAGATCCGGCTAAGATGATTTTCGGAAAGCAAACTCCCGAGCAGTACTTGCTGGAGATTTAACTAGTAGTATTCCAGCTTTCGGGTAACTGCCATTTCGGGAGAGATCTTCTCCTCTCCCAAATAGACCAATTTCACAGTCCAGTTTCCCTGATCGTCAAAATCCACATAATCATACAGCTGTGTGGCTGACCTGGTTCCATCGAGCTCCATCTGGTAGTTTTCCACCAGCAAGTCCTTCTCATAGACATGATGAACCATCACCTCACGGTTTTTAATGACCTGTACTTGCTTCTCAATGCGACCTTTGGAATCAAAATAGGTGGCTCCTTCAAACACAAGTGCTTCACCTTGCCACACTTCAAAATTTACCTGGTCGGCAGATACCCGGTCCATTATAGTTCTTGAACCCCGAGCCAGCTTTGAATGTTTAGGAGTCAGAGGCATCCTTTGATAATAAACCTCCTCCACCATTTCTCCAGCCTCATACTTTATTTGGGCCATTCCAATGGTATCATTGCGATTGTCAAACGTAAGGATAGTTGTATAGTAACCCTGGGAATTGAAATTGATTACCCGGTATCCGCCAGTACAATTATTGCTTGATACCCATCTATCATCTTCATAAGTGGCATCGCATTGCACTTCTTCAATCGATTTCACCTGGCCCTTAAGTCCCAACCTGTCCAATTCATTGGTTTCTCCAGAGCATGAAAAGAGGATAAAGAAAAATACCAGAAGTGTAAACAGGGAGAGAGGTCTCATATGAAATCAGTTTAGTTGTGTGTGACTCAAAAATAGCTGTTCCAAGCTAAATAAACAACAAGCGGTGGGCTATTGACTCTTTAGAAAATTCATTACCTGTCCAATCATCTCATTTTGCTCATCGGTAGAGGCCATCGATTCGGCTTTCAAAAATGAGGCCCGGGCTTCATCCATTCTCTGCAGGAACAAGAGTGCCATGCCATGATAGAAATAATAATCGAATTGCTCATCCATTTCCAGGCACTTGGCGAACCATTCCACCTCCTTATTGAGCAAAGCTTTGGTCCGGTATTGCTGGTCCATGTCTGTGATCTGGGATGCAGCCCCATATAACCAGAAATGATCATCTTTTTTGTCAGATGCAAATCGCTGATCCACATAAGCAATCAACTCATCCACCCGGTTGGTATAGTAATAATACTGAATGAAAGGAAGAGATCGAAGGTCCCAGGATGAGGTCTCTTCCTCCACCAGTGGAGCCAGTTCATTGGCCATTTTACTGATCAGCCCGATGTTCTCCTCTTCAATGGCCTTTACCAGAGATGCATTATATATCTTCTCCATAGCCAGCATATAGTCGTCACCAAGTACAGTTCTGAGTCGATCGGGATCGGATGAAAATTCGGGCCACCATGGATCATCAAGGTCCATGCGGTAGGCCACCACACCGATATCGTTGTCGGAAAGCTTCTCTCCAATGACCTGCTCCAAATACTCATCACCCAGCTTATCGGCCTCCTTCTTGTTTCCCATAGAACGCAGGGCAGCAATATATGCAGCAAACTCTACCTCCTCCAGGGTACCCCTCTGGTACTTTGCCTGATATATCCTAATCTCTTTATACCCATCCACGGTTGCCTTTAAGGTAGAAACCAGCTGCTCGGCTGGCGTAAAGCCAACCACCCTGCTTATGGGCTCCCCATTCATATTGAAAATAAACATACTGGGGTAGCCCTCAAGTTCTTGAGCAGCAGCATATACCCTTCCATAATCGGTCTCCCCATCCATTCGCACACTGATGAAATTAGCATTCATATATTCTGCCACAGCCGGATCGGTGTAAACGTCCCGGTCCATCATTTTGCAGGGACCGCACCAGGTGGCATATACATCCACAAATAACATCAGCTGCTGGTCTGAGGCCTTTTTCTGCACAGCCTCCATCTCCTGAAGCGTAGTTACTTCCACAAAAGCAACCTGTGCATTCATCACAAATGGAAAAAGTATCATTAAAAATGTAAAAGCATATAGTCTTTGGATCTTCATCGTTCTTCTTTATTGAATACAGCAGTAAAACGAAAGCAGGGCGCATTTGTTTCAGTTTCCATTACAAAACTCCGCTTTCATGCAGCAGGTCGAGGTATACCTGTGATTCATTTTCCCAGCACAATTGCTCAGCAGCCCGATTCAGGGCATCCTTCCAGGCTCCTTCATTCCTTTCCTCAAGCATGTAACGTACAATGCCTGAGAGTCTCTCCGGATCCTTTTCACCCGTAGAAATGCCAATCCCATAGGTTTCCACTATCCGCGACATTTCGGGGAGAGCAGAGCATAGCACAGGAATGCGGCACTGTATATAATCGAAAAGTTTATTGGGAAGCGCATAACGATAATTAAGTCCAAAATCCTCCTCCAGAGAAATTCCTAGATCGGCCGACATGGTGAGCGGGCTTAATTCCTCCGGCAGAAGCCTGCCTTTAAAAATGACCCGGTTGGCAAGTCCCTTTTCTTCAACAAGGGCATGCAACTCCATCTCAATATCACCTGCACCCGCAATCACAAAAACAGCATTTTCAATAAATTCCATGGTGCGAATCATAAGCTCCAATCCCCTGCCCACATTTAAGGCTCCCTGGTAAATGATAATGGATTTTCCATCATACTCCTTCCTGACCCACATATGGCGCTCAGGTTTCTTCATTTCAGGCATATTTCTCACCACCTTAAATCTGGTTTTATAGAGCCTGCGGTAAATTTCTGCTATGGGGTAACTCACAGTAAGTGCAAATTTAACACGCGGCACATAGAAGTTCTCTATCCCTTTCCAGATGGTCTGCACCCTTTTTCTTTCAATCAGCTCGGGGACCTGCGTAAATAGTTCATGACTGTCATAGATCAGGGGAACTCTTCTAATCCTTGAAGCCGTAAAGGCTGCCGGAAGGGTATCCAGGTCATTGGATATAATCAATCCGGGTTTGCGCACAAACAGCAGAGTAAGCAGCAGCCTGAAGTTAAAACAGGCATAAAAGAAAGGACCCTTGGTAAGCAGCATCCGGAAACGGCGGTACTTAAACCTCACATGGTCCAGTTCCGGGCTATGCTTTAGCTTTCTCCCTATGCAGGTGACATCCATCTCCTGATCCAGGAGTAGATGTGCCACCCGACGCACTCGCTGGTCGGTGGCCAGATCATTGATTACAGCTATGTAAATCCTTTTCAAATGGATGAGCTCACAGGTTTTAAAGATATGAAAAACCGGTAATGGCATTAGAACAAATCATTGTTATATTTGACCAACACAAAAATGATGTTCACCAATGGCCATTGTGTATAACGACTTTTCGCTTCAGAAGCTGAACTCATTTGGAATAGACGCCAGAACATCTCTCTACGCTGAGCCTGAAAACATCGATGCCCTCTCCTCTCTTCTGGAAGAATATGACTACAGTCGGCAACAAATGCTGATCATGGGAGAAGGCAGCAATATAATTTTCAAGACCGATTTTGAAGGACTGATCGTTCGTCCGGGAATGAAGGGAATTGAAGTATTGGAGGAGGATGAACGACAGGTGTGGGTGAAGGTGGGTGCTTCTGAGAATTGGGACAATTGGCTTGCTGTGGCTACAAAAAATGGATGGCACGGTCTGGAGAACCTCTCACTGATTCCCGGCTCGGTGGGCTCAGCTCCCGTTCAGAATATCGGGGCTTACGGGGTGGAGCTGAACGACCATTTCGCCTGGCTGGATGCATGGGATCTGCAACAAAAGCAAATGGTGCAAATTGACCGCAAAGCTTGCCACTTTGGATACCGCAGCAGCATTTTTAAAAATGAATCCAGGGGCAGGTACATCATTACTCATGTTACATTCCAATTGAACAAAGAACCGGAACTCAAACTGGATTATGGTCCGGTAAAAGAAGCCTTTTTGAAAGCCTCAGGGACTACTCCAATGGATTTGAGAGAGGCGATTATCTCAATCCGGGAGAAAAAACTCCCCGATCCCGAAGCCTATGGGAATGCAGGCAGCTTTTATAAGAATCCCATCGTCGACAAGACCATATTCAAGAGCATCCGTGAGGACTTTCCGCATATCCCCAGCTATCTCGAAGCTGAAAACAAGGTGAAAATCCCTGCGGCCTGGCTCATTGAACAGGCAGGTTGGAAAGGAAAAAGAGTGGGCAATGTGGGAACCTGGCCCACCCAGCCCCTGGTGATTGTGAATTACGGCGGCGCCACAGGTCTGGAGATCCTTGATTTTTCAGAACAACTCCGTGTTGCAGTAGATAAAAAGTTCGGAATCTGGCTGGAACGGGAAGTGAATGTAGTAGGTTAACGGTTAATGGGTAATGGGTAATGGTTAATGATTTTGTTATTACCCTTCTACCCTTCTACCCTTCTAACTTTTACTTATATATCTTTCTTTTATTCAGTTCCCTCTGATACTCTCTTGCATTCTTTAAATGCTCAGAATAGCTTTTGGCAAACGCATGATTCCCACTGAAATCGGCTTTGGCGCACATGTAGAGGTAGTTGTTGTTCTCGTAGTTAAGTACGCCATCAATGGCTGAAACTGAGGGGATAGAGATGGGGCCTGGAGGCAGTCCTTTGTATTTATAAGTATTGTAGGGAGAATCGATCTTCTTGTCCACATTTAAGATCCGCTGCCTGGAGAAATCTCCCAGTGCAAACTTCAGGGTGGGATCGGCCTGGAGGGCAATTCCTTTCTTCAAGCGGTTCATATAAAGCCCCGCCACGCGTTCATTTTCATCGTCATAAAGGGTCTCCTCATCCACGATGGAGGCCAGGGTAACTACCTCACTCCTGCTCATCTCCATACCCTGTGCCTGGCGATCTCGTTCACCCTTCCAGAACTTATCATACTCTTTTTTCATCCGCTCAGCAAAAGTCTCAGGCGTGGTATTCCAGAAAAACTCGTAGGTCTCAGGGACAAACATAGAGGTGAAATCGGTAGGCTCGAAGCCATAATCGCCTGGTAACTCAGGATTCGAAAAATAGGCGGCAAAATCGGCGGAATCTTTCTCCAGGTAATGTGAAATTTTACCCGCCACATCATTCAGGGTTCGAACATTATTGAATACCACCATCACCGGGTCCTGCTTTCCGGAGCGAAGCTGGTTTACCAGATCGTTATTGCTCTGACCGTTGCGGATTTTGTATCTGCCGGCCTTTACACTTTTGTCATATCCTTTCTTGATGGCCACCCAACGGAACGATTTCCGGTTCTCTATCATACGCTGTTTCTCTAGCTGATCAATTACATATTCAAAATCTGAACCAGTGGGTATGTAAAAAAGTTCTGCTTCGGCGTTCAGTGCCACATTGGGGACATAAACCCTTTCATAGAGTTTATACACCACAATCACCATGATCACCAAACCCAGGAATACCAGCAGCATCGACAGCTTCACTGCCTTTCCCATTCTCTTTGTTCTCCGTCTTTCAAACATCACTAGAAATTAATATTTTCTTTATACGCAAAAGTAATAGAATTGGTTTATACAAAAACAATATCATTGTTCAAGGGTTATACCTACCAGTATTTTAACAGATAAACCTAAAGTGCTTATTGTCTCACGAGCATATTTGATCCTGGAACTTAAGTGAGTATTAAAAAATACATAGCTGAACTAAAAAAACGACATGTTTTTAAGGCTGGTCTGGCCTATTTAATTGGTGCCTGGGTCTTTTCCGAAGTTACGGCGCTCGTTTTAGATTCCTTTGAAGCACCACCTTACATCATGAAAACGATTTTGGTTGTGCTTGTTGTTGGACTGCCCATCTGGTTAATCTTTTCATGGGTATATGACCTGACTCCCGAAGGAATTAAAAAAACCCGCTCTTCTGATAAGGAAAATAACAAATCGCCAAAAATAAACCAGCGTCTCAACAGGGTAATTATCTTTTTGATGTCGATTGCCATCATCCTTCTTACTGTCACTCATATCTGGAGTTCGCAGGAAAAGGACAGGCATAAAAATGCAAAAAATGGATTGTCTGTTGAAAAATCAATTGAGTTTATTGCAGTTCTCCCCTTTTTCAATAACAGGTCAGACCCTGAAACAGATTACCTGGGTTTTGCAATGGCGGACCAGATCATCGGGGGGCTAGTCTATCTTCAAAACCTTACCGTCCGGCCCTCGGCCTCAGTACGACAATATGAGCAGAAAACCATTGATCCAAAAGAGGTGGGCGAAAAATTGAATGTAGATTATGTCCTGATAGGGAACTACCTGAAGGAGTCCAATAAAATCCGCCTGAATGTGGAGCTGATAAATGTGACTTCAAACAAGATCATTTGGAGAAAACCCATTGAAGTTGATTACCAGAGTGCATTCGAGCTCCAGGATCTGGTTGCCCGGGAGGTAATAGATGGCATGAATATTCAATTTACCCAAAAGGAGCTGAACCGAATTCGAAAAGATGTACCAAAAGATCCCCTGGCCTATGAATATTTTCTTAGAAGCATCTCCTTTGAATATACAAATGAGGGTGACAGGCTAGCTATCGCTTTACTTGAAAAATCCATTGAGCTTGACTCCACATATGCCCCGGCATACAACCAGCTGGGGGATAGGCTTCGAAAGCGTGCAGTTTATGGTTTAAGCCCTGTCGAAAGAGAAAGGGGGGAACATGCCCTTTTGAAAGCCCTCTCCCTGAATAGTGAGCATATAGGTGCCCTGGGCAATTTAGCCATGACGTATACGGAGACCAACAGAATAATGGAAGCCGTGAAGCTTACAAAACAGATCCTGGAAATCAATCCAAATAGTGCTGAAGCTCATTTTTCCCTTGGATATATATACCGTTATGCCGGGCTGAACGAATCAGCAATCGTGGAGATGGAAAAGGCAATTAACCTTGATTCCAAAAATCAGGGTTACCGCTCAATTATCGCTACCTATTTCTTTGCCGGGGAGTTTGAAAAAGCTGTTGAAGCTGGTGCCCTTTTTGAGGAAAGTGAATTTATTCTTTTATTTAAGGGTCTGGCATACTTTAGTCTGGGCAAGAATAGTGAAGCCATGGCATGCTTTAATAAAGTTATTGCCCTTGATCCCGGTAATAGACAAGCAATCTCCTCGAGTATAGTAAAGGCATTTATGGAAGGCAATATTAAGCTAGGAATATCATATGCCAAAAAATATGAACAAATAGATAGTGGAGATGCTGAGGCCTGGTACTTCATTTCCTTCCTCTATGGGATGTTGGGAGATGCGGAAGGTTGCATACGATGCTTAAGGAGGGCTGTCGATGGAGGATTTTTCAATTATCCCCTGATGTCAAGGGATAAGAATCTGGACTCAGCAAGAGAAGAGCCAGAGTTTCAAGAAATCTTAGAAGAAGCCAGGTTAAAACATCTGGCCTTTAAGGAAAGTGTTTTCAAATAGATCAATAAGAATCTACATTTTCTGAATCAAACTTGACAAGCCGAGATTATCCTCCTAATTTTACATTATGAAACGGAACTGGCGCAGGGGCCTCATTGGAGGTCTGAGTTTTACATCTGCATTATTCATCTTTCAAGCCTGCTACGGCGTGCCCCAGGATTTCTATCCTGAAACCCTTTACTCAGGTTTGGTGAAGTCTAAACCAAGCGGGCAAGCGTTGGGTGGGATCAAAGTTTCCATCAAAGATACACCCCTATACGAGTATACAAATGAGGAAGGTGAGTTTATGCTCGTCTCAGAGGTAGTTGATCAGGCAATTCTTCTGTTTGAGGATGTAGACGGTGAGAAAAATGGGACCTATACCAGCAAGGACACGGTCCTTAACTATCCGGGGAATAGTGTGGTTCTTGAAATCGAACTGGAAGAGAAATAGATGAGGCTCTCTCTCAGGAAACATTTTTTTCGCAAGTTCAGGAAAACCCAGACCAGACTCCATGAGCTGAATTATCTTTTTTGGGAGTGCACCACACGCTGTAACCTCAACTGTCTGCATTGTGGAAGCGACTGTCAGAAAGATAGCCATCATCCGGATATGCCCCTGGAGGATTTTCTGAAGGCTCTTGATACCATTCCTTCACCGTCAAAACACTTCATTGTGGCTATCACAGGCGGTGAACCATTGCTGCGAAAGGATCTGGAGAGGGCCGGTCGAGAGATCAGAAAAAGGGGCATGCGCTGGGGAATGGTGAGCAATGGTCTTCTCTATACAGAAGAAAGACAATCTTCTTTGCTAAAAGCCGGAATGGGATCATTGACCATCAGCCTGGACGGAATGGAAGAGTCACACAATTGGCTTAGAAATAGGGGAAGTAGCTTTCAAAGCGCAGATCGAGCCATTGGTCTGGCCGCATCTTCAAGCAGGATCAATTTTGATGTGGTCACCTGTGTACATAAAAAAAACATACACGAACTAATTGAAATCCATGCTTACCTGGTCTCAAAAGGAGTAAAGGCCTGGCGCTTATTCACCATAACACCCATCGGACGGGCAAAAGATCATCCTGAGCTTTCTCTAAGCAATCAGGAGTTTAAGTACCTGATGGATTTCATTTCCCAGACTAGAAAGCAGAGTGCGCTGGATATCAAATTCAGCTGTGAAGGATATGTGGGACCTTATGAGCAAAAAGTGAGGGATACTCCATTCTTCTGCAGGGCAGGGATCAATATTGGCTCCATACTTATCGATGGTTCCATCTCAGCTTGTCCAAACATCGACAGATCCTTTGTCCAGGGTAACATCTATTCTCATAATTTTATTGAAATCTGGGAATCCAAATTTACCGATTTCAGGGATCGAAGCTGGACAAGAAGAGGAGAATGTGCCAGTTGCAAAGATTATGAAGATTGCCAGGGAAACGGGCTTCACTATTGGCATGGTGAAAAAAATGAGGTATTGATATGCCATCAGATGATGTTGGAAAAAGTCGAAGGCTGACTCATGGGAGAGATTGCTGTACAAAAAAAACCGCCTCCTAAGAGACGGTTCCTGATATATATAGTAACGCTAAGCCATGGATATTTTTAGAACCAGGCTGCGGCCATCCACTCCTCAACCACAGTTTCCTCAACAACCTCAAAAGGGGTAGTCATCCATGATTCCAGTGAAAGCTCGCTTTCAAAGTAAGCATCAAAAGGTACTGACATCCATGATTCCATCGCCAGGTCACTCTCTACACTTGATTCAAAAGGCTCAATCATCCAGTTTTCCACACTTAGGTCTTGTTCCATAAATATATCGGCAGGACAGCAATTACAATCAGCCTCAGGCTCAGCAATTCTTCCGAATACGGCGGTTGTCAGGGCAACCAGTGCAATGCTTAAAATTAATTTTGATATTTTCATGACTCTTGCGTTTTATTGTTTAAGGTTCTGCCATTCTCTTTACAATACACATGCCAAACTTTGTATGTACTTGATTATTTAATTATTACATAGATGTGACGTAAATGTTAAAAAGGAATAATTCTGAACGGAAGCGAAACAGGGGTGTTCGGAAACGTACACCGCAACAGGTAAAACTACCCTCCTGTTAACGGGCCCAAGCAGTTTACAGAATTAATGAAGCCACCCCGGTTTCCCGAAGTGGCTTCTTATTTTTCTTTCCTAGGTTGATCTTTACATTCTCAAGGGTATTTAGACGAGGTGCCTTAGCTGATGCGAAGCAGCAGGTTCAGCACCAAGATAAATACCCTTGAAGACTAAGACAACGCTGCCAGCGCTTTCTTCAATCGGTCCATCGCCTTCTCCAGATTTTCATCTGAGTTGGCATAGCTGATTCTCACGCATCCATCTGCACCAAATGCAGATCCCGGAACGGTGGCAATGTGGCCTACCTCCAGAAGGTAAATGCAGAGGTCCATGTCTGTCTCAATCTTCCGGCCATCCACAGACTTCCCTATATATGCGCTCATGTCGGGGAATACATAGAACGCTCCTCCCGGAGTGGTGCACTTTACTCCTTCGATCTGTGTAACATGCCCCAGGATCAAATCGCGTCTGCGCAGGAATGCATCTCTCATTTCGCTTACACAACTCTGATCGCCAGTCAAGGCCTCAAGGGAGGCACGCATGGCAATGGAACAGGCTCCGGAGGTCATCTGACCCTGAAGCTTTCCACAGGCCTTAACCAACCAGTCTGGCCCGGCCATATAGCCAATTCTCCATCCGGTCATGGCATATCCTTTTGAAACCCCATTGATGATCACGCAGCGATCCTTGATCTCATCAAATTGTGCGATGGACTCATGTCCGCCTACAAAATTGATGTGCTCATAAATCTCATCGGCAATCACATACACATTGGGATGTTTTGCAAGAACATCGGCCAGGGCCTTCAATTCATCTTTCGTGTATACAGATCCGGTTGGATTTGAGGGTGAACAGAGCAATAGTGCTTTGGTCTTGGGTGTAATGGCCGCTTCAAGCTGCTGGGCTGACATTTTGAACTCATCCTCAACAGTAGTTTCGACAAAGACATTCACCCCTTCGGCAATTTTTACCTGCTCGGCATAACTTACCCAGTATGGAGCAGGAACAATCACCTCTTCACCCTTATCGATCAGGCACATCATTACGTTCGCCAGGGAATGCTTGGCTCCCACACTTACCATGATGTTGGAAGGTTTATAATCCAGGTTATTCTCCCGTTTAAACTTCTCTACAATGGCTTTCAGCAGATCAGGGTATCCAGCCACAGGTGCATAATGGTCCCAGTTACCATCAATTGCTGCTTTAGCTGCTTCATGAATATGATCAGGGGTTGAAAAATCTGGTTCTCCTACACTCAGGTTGATTACATCAACACCTTTTTCCTTCAATTCCCGGCCCTTCTGGTTCATGGCAATTGTTGCCGAAGGGGATAGTGATTTAATTCTTGCTGAAAGTTGTTCCATAGGTTAAATTTTAAATATTTGACAATTGCATTTCGAAGATCAAAAATACGCTTTTCGTTATAATTTACGTTAATATTGTGCATACCAAGTTTCAAAAAAAGATCAACATGGAGGTTTTACTTGAAATCCTTAAGTACACAGTGCCGGCACTCATCGTTTTTCTAACGGTTTGGGTCATGCTCAGAGCATGGTCCAGGAACGAAGATAAAAGGCGAAAAAGTGAATTCAACATGCATATCTCCGATGAGATTCTTCCGATCAGGCTTCAAGCCTATGAACGCAGCATCCTTTTGCTGGAGCGAATCTCACCCGATTCCATGATCTTGCGCATAAGCCGGAATGATTTCACAGCACGACAGCTACAACAGGAACTCCTATCCAATATCACATCTGAGTTTGAGCACAACATTGCGCAGCAGACTTACATTAGTGCTGAAGCCTGGGAAAAAATGAAAGCTGCTAAGAATCAGGTGATTAATCTGGTCAACGAGACTGCCAAAGAGGTAAAACCCGATGCCAGTGGGCCCACCCTCGGGAAATTGATTTTGGAACGCCTCACCGAATTGACCAAATCCCCCACACAAGTTGCCGTAGACTTCCTGAAACAGGAAGTGAAGCTGTTATTTCTTTAAAATCGGGGAAACACTCCCAAAGCAAAACCCCTGTCCAGGTCAGCCGCAGCCACCCGAAACAGGGGTTTAAAAATTTGTGTTATTCAGGATTTTACTTGATCAGCTCCACACTGCGCTTCACAAAGGCTGCAAGATCTTCACCTTTCAGCTGATTGTTGGCCAGTAAAGCCAGGTCGATCAACTGCTTGACCAGCTTCTGTCCGGAGCCGTATTTCTTAAGCATCTCCACGCGCTTATTCTCCAGTTCACCAAGCTTCTTATTCACATCCTCCATCTGGTCTTTTTCGCTCTGGGGGATCTCCTCATCCTTTTTACCCTCTTTGGCCTTTTCAAGCAGTTGCTGCTCCTCCGATAGGCCCTTCTTCTCACTACGCAGTTCCTCAATCTTTTTACCCAACTTCTTTTCGGTCTGCTCTGCAATTTTATTTACCAGTGGATGGTTAGAATTTACCACCAGGTTATAGGAATCGGGCATATTTCCATACATAGATGCCTGTCCGCTCATCTCCTGCATATCCTTCATGCGGCGCATAAACTCGCTCTGGGTAATCATTACTGGAGAATCTGTTTCGGAAAGTGACTCGTAGCTTACAAAGTAACTCATCTCCAAGCCAGGCAATTGTGATTGAAATACCGGAGTAAGATCGGCCTGCTGTTCCGAGGTCAATTTGGACTCTCTGGCTTCATCCTTATCGATAAGCTTCTCAACAATATCCGAATCTACTCTCGCAAACCTGGACTCCTTTAATTTGGGTTCCAAATGATTTACAAAATGCGTGTCGAGCTGTCCGTCCATCAACAATACATCGTAGCCTTTGGCTTTAGCTGCTTCAATATAACTATACTGCTCAGCTTTATCCGTTGCATAGAGGTAGACCAGGGTCTTGTTCTTATCGGTCTGATTCTCCTTAATCAACTCCTCATACTCCTTCAGGGTAAAGTATTTTCCATCGATATTCTTCAGAAGGGCAAACTTTTCGGCCCGGTCATGAAACTTTTCATCCGACATCATGCCATACGCGATAAAGAGTTTCAGATCATCCCATTTCTTTTCAAACTGTTCGCGGTCGTTCTTGAAAATTTCCTCCAGTCGGTCGGCCACCTTTTTGGTGATGTGTGAAGAGATCTTTTTCACATTGGAGTCACTCTGCAGATAGCTCCTTGAAACATTCAAAGGAATATCGGGAGAATCCAGAACCCCGTGAAGCAGGGTAAGGAATTCGGGAACAATCCCCTCCACAGAATCGGTTACAAATACCTGGTTGCTATAAAGCTGGATTTTATTCTTCTGGATCTCAATGTTGTTTTTAATACGCGGGAAATAGAGAATCCCGGTCAGTGTAAAGGGATAATCCACATTGAGGTGGATGTTAAACAGAGGCTCATCACCAATGGGGTATAGCTTTCTGTAGAACTCATTGTAATCCTCATCTTTAACCTCAGATGGAGGCAGTGTCCACAAGGGTTTGGTCTCATTAATGATTTTATCCTTGTCCAGAGTTACTTCTTTTCCATCTTTCCACTCTTTCTCTTTACCAAAAGCAATCTCTACGGGAAGGAACTTGCAGTATTTATCCAGAAGCTCACTGATCTTATTCTCCTCAAGGAACTCCTTGCTATCCGCATCAATATGCAAAGTTATGGATGTACCCCTCGTTTTGTTGTCCGTTTCATCCAGGGTGAACTCAGGACTGCCGTCGCAACTCCAGGCTACACCTTTGGCCTCTTCCTGCCATGAAAGGGTATTGATCTCTACTTTATCCGAAACCATAAATGAAGAGTAGAAACCCAGTCCGAAATGACCTATGATGGCATTGCTTTCGTTCTTGTACTTCTCCATAAAATCTTCAGCGCTGGAGAATGCGATCTGATTAATGTACTTTTCCACCTCTTCGGCTGTCATCCCTATCCCTGCATCAGTGACCGTGATGGTCTTCTTTTTCTTATTCACATCCACCCTGACGGTCAGGTCGCCCAATTCTCCTTTGAAGTCACCGACAGAAGCAAGTGTTTTGAGCTTCTGAGTAGCATCTACGGCATTAGAAATAAGCTCTCTGAGGAATATCTCATGATCCGAGTAGAGGAATTTTTTAATAATGGGGAAAATGTTCTCCGTGGTAACATTGATCTTACCTTTTTGCATTGTATATATATTTTATAGGTTATATCTGGTCACGACAGTGACAAATGATATGCCAATCGGGTAAATCTGACGTATTGTCAGTCTATATTCCTCGCATCGATATCTGTGCGTTGAATCCAGGTCCCATCCTCGAATTGGAGACCTTCAAATGAGCCATCGGGGCCATAAAACTCATAATTATTCTCATAGATGGGATGAAAAGGCACCAGATGGTCAAAAGTGATCATATCCATTCCGGGGTCAAACCTTACCGAAATGGCTACCTGTGATGAGTATTCCAGCACAAAACGGTCCTGATTATCCCTCCCATTGAAGAACATCTCCTTTGCAAACCTGGGTTGGTTTCTCTGAATGGATAAAGTTTCAATGGTTTTAATGGTTGAACGCGTGTCATTGAAATCCATTCCCAACAGGGTATAATAGGTTTTTCGTTTATGTGCGGTTGTGATGATGCTGTAGTAGAGCTTGCCATACCAATCTTCAAGCGATTGATCCAACCTGGTCACTCCCCTTTGGCTCAAGCCATTGTCAAACAGGGTATAGAGCTTAAATTTCCCTTTCTTCTGCCCCACCTGGATAAAACCGAAATACCGGTGATGATCGGGATCATCCGTTACATGCCAGGTAAAGGTCCTGATCATTTGATCATCGGATGTAACCACTCCAATCCGGCTCAGGCCGCTCCAGGGAAAATCCATAGCCCCCTCCGAAGCGAGGACATCCGGCATGACATCCAGTATGGTTGTCAAAACCTGTTCCCGATCTGACAGGCTGTCTGAATAAAGCTGAACAAAAAGGTCCTCTAAAAGATTCTCTGACTTAATCAGATCCAGATATTCAGGCCCCTGCGCAGATACCATGGCAGCATGGAAAAAAAATAAGCATATAAACACGAATCTTATCATATCAATGTATGAACGCAAAATCCTTCAATTTCTTATTTCATCCCCCAGTTAAGGGTGGCTAAAACTCGCTGAATGGAATCATCAACCTCATCCCTGGTGATAATGAGCGGAGGAGCTATCCGGAAAGAGTTATCGGAGAACAGGAACTGGTCAATCACAAGCCCGTTTTCAAGTGCATTCGAGATAAAACGAGGTAGATCGACCTCATCATCCAGCACCACAGCAAGAAATAAACCCCGGCCACGAACCGATTTGATAAAGGGATGCTTCAGACCTTGCCTGTATCTTTTCTCCATCTGCAGGGCATGGGCCATCAGCTTATCTTCCTCCACAACACTTTGTGCCGCCAATCCGGCTGCACAGCTCACCGGATGCCCGCCAAAGGTGGTAATGTGCCCCAATGGAGGATCAAAGGTAAATTTGTTCATCATCTCTTTGGAAGAAATAAAAGCCCCCAGGGGCATTCCTCCCCCAAAACTTTTAGCAAGGCATATGATATCAGGCACCACTCCATAATGTTCGAAGGCAAATAATTTTCCGGTCCTGCCCATGCCGGTCTGGATCTCATCCAAAACAAGAAGAGCCCCTACCTGGTCGCAGCGCTCCCTGATCCTTGACAGGAAATTTTTCCTTGGCTCAATGATCCCGGCCTCGGCCTGGATCGGCTCAACAATTACGGCAGCTACCTGCTCGTCTATCTGGTTCAGGTCAGACTCCTGGTTAAATCTAATGTGTTGAATACCTGGCAAAAGGGGCAGGTAACCAGACCTGGCTTTCGCATCTCCCAGGATACTCAGAGCCCCATGAGTTCCTCCATGGTAAGCATCTTTAAATGCCACAAACTGTCCCCTTCCGGTAACCCGCTTAGCAAGTTTCATGGCTCCGTCTATGGCCTCACTTCCCGAATTAACAAAAAAGACATTGTCCAGAGAGGAGGGCAGCCTTTCCACCAGCCAGCTGGCATAACTCACCTGGGGAGACTGGACAAACTCTCCATACACCATGGTGTGCATATATCGTTCTGCCTGAGCTTTTACAGCATTTACCACAGTGGGATGGCCATGACCCAATGCAGAGACTGAAACCCCCGATACCAGATCGATGTATCTCTTACCCGACTTGTTGTAGAAATAGATCCCCTCTGCCCGCTCTATTTCAAACTGAAGGGAAGAATCAGAAGTCTGCGCCACATGACGCAGAAACAACTGCCTGTTTGAAATCATGGATTACTTGATGATCAGGTTGATGTCCCGCATCAGTTTCTCCTTGTAGGACTTTCCGATGGGAATGGATTTATTGCCATCCTCCACCTTGATGATCACCGAGTTGTCTTCAATGATATTGATGCAACTGGTGTTTACAATGTATGAGCGGTGAACGCGGGTAAACTTATTACCAGGTAACTTTTGCTCAATGGCCTTCATGGTAAAATGAATGGTATATTTATCGGAGAAGGTATTAAAGATCACATAGTTTTCCAGTGCCTCCACCCAGAGAATATCATCATATTTTAGCTTTACCAGGGTGGCATTCTTCTTGATAAAAATCTCATCCTTACCAAGTTGATCGGCTGTAAGTTGTTCAAAGCGCTTAAAGGCTTTGGCAACAGCCCTGTAAAAGCGGCCATAATCCACCGGCTTCAAAAGGTAATCAGTCACATCATACTCATAGGAGTCAACCGCATATTTCCCCTTGGAAGATACGATGATCACCTGAGGAGGATTTTTCAGGGTATTAAGCAACTCGATTCCCGTCATTTCCGGCATCTCGATGTCCAGAAAAATCAGATGAATCTCATCATGTTTCTTCAGTATGTTGATCCCTTCCACAGGATCGCCGCTGGAGGATATCAACTCTAGCCCATCTGTCTTTTGAATAAACTCCTCAATAATTCTTCTCGAAAGCGTATCGTCATCAATGATCATGCAGTTCATGTGCAATCAATTTAATTTAGTCAACTCCAGATACTTACTTATCTATTAAAAACATCTGTTTATCAAAGGTAACGAATAATCCCATAACATTTACAATTGGAAACTAAAAAGTATCCCTATAACTATTCTGAAACTGAATTTCAATTTTTTGGCTCATTTTTATACTATTCCTCAACCAGTTAAGCAACAAGGCTGACTGCTCATCCTCTCCCAGCAACCAATCGATCCCGGAAAGCTCTAATCGTTTCCGTAACGTATATAAAGTAATGGCAGCAGACACCGATATATTGAAGCTTTCGGTAAATCCTACCATGGGAATCTGTATGTATTCATCAGCCAGTTCAAGAGCTCGCCCGGTTAATCCATTTAATTCGGTTCCGAACATCAAAGCAGTCCTCCCCTTCTCAAGGTCAAAAGATTCCGGAGAGGTTCCTGCTGCGTGAGGGGATGTAGCCACAATGCGATAACCCTGCTCTTTTAAGGCCTTTACTGCACTATAGATATTATCTTTCCCCTGGTTATGGTAGTGAAGAGACAACCACTGATTGGCGCCAAGCGCCACATCGCGATTGATTTCATATTCATTTCTCTGCTCAACGACGTGCACATCCTGTATTCCAGTACAGTCGCAAGTACGAAGAACTGCCGAAGCATTTTGTGACTGGTAAATATCTTCCAGCAGAACAGTAATATAGCGGGTCCGTTGGCTGAGCACCTTTTTAAAAAGGGAGTAGCGATTCTCAGTCACAAAACCCGACAGGTGCTCAATCAGATCTGAAGTATAGCGATCCATTTCCCAAAAATAGCCAAAAAAAAAAGGGAACTTAAAGCCCCCTTTCTTTTGAAGTTCAAATATTTTTACTTGACAGCGTCTCCAAGCTCACTTCCAGCTTTGAATTTCACAACCTTTTTGGCAGCAATTTTAATCTCAGCTCCGGTTTGTGGGTTACGTCCAGTTCTTGCACCTCTCTCAGAAACTGAGAATGATCCGAATCCTACTAAAGCTACACGATCGCCTTTTTTTAATGCACCAGTAGTTGTTGCAATAAAAGCGTCGAGTGCCCTTTTGGCATCTGCCTTAGTCAGATTAGCCTCAGCAGCAATGGCATCTATTAATTGTGCTTTGTTCATAATAAATGAAATTTAAGGGTTAGTAAATGTTTTTAATTTTTTAGCTAATTCTATACAAATATAATTTTTTCTCATCCCCGCACAAGAATCCACCCAAAAAAAAACGCTGAAATGTTGATAAAGGCTGACTTTTCGTAGATAACAGCCCTAAATTGCCACCAAGGAAAGCTCCATTTCCCCATTGAAATCACTTTTTCGACCAAAACGCCTGAATAGTCCGTCACCACTCACTTTGGCTAATTTAGATTTAAACTTTATAAAAATTCAGCCTACGGGTGATAAAAATTTCCGTTTCCAGAATTCAAAATTTTACTAATTTTGCGCCCGGAGGAATGGCAGAGTGGTCGAATGCGGCGGTCTTGAAAACCGTTGTTCGCGCGAGCGGACCGGGGGTTCGAATCCCTCTTCCTCCGCACAAGCACTCAAAACCCTGATACGCAAGTATCGGGGTTTTTGTTTGGCTATAGCCGAGCCAAGCTTGCTTGAGCGAGGATATGGACAAACAAAAACGAATTACGAGCCTGCGAGTAATTGGTTTTGAGTACTTGTGCAGGTCTCCCCTTATGGGATCACGAGGAGCTTTGCTCCGAGTAATCTCCCCTTATGGGATCACGAGGAGCTTTGCTCCGAGTAATCTCCCCTTATGGGATCACGAGGAGCTTTGCTCCGAGTAATCACGCTTCCTTGTCCAGATTCTCCTTTTCGACGAATTTCCATCCGCCTATCATGGAGGAGGTGACCCCCCGCCGCTCGATATAATCGTGGTAGAACACCAGGTATATATGGATCATGGCAAAGATGATAAAGCCCCACATCAGCACATGGTGAATCTGCCGGGTCATCAGGTCTCCTCCAAACAGAGGAACGATCCAGGCAAATAATTTTGGGAACCAGCTGTCGCTCATGGCGGCATACATTCCGAACCCGGTAAAGCTCTGAACCATGAAGATCAGGAAGGTGATGAAGTAGGTAAAACTCGCCAGGGCATTGTGTCCTGTGGAGTCGATATCCTTACGTTTGACCTGCAGAATATCCACCTTTATAACAGTCCAGATCTCCTGCCACTGCTTCTTTTTCAAGGGAATAAAATTGTTCCACCTTGCGTATTTATTCCCCACAAAACCCCAGTAGAGTCTATACACAAAATTGAAGAAAAAGAGGAAGGAGAAGAGGAAATGTACGAAGCGGATTGTCCCAAACATAAAGCTCTCGGATGCTTCCAAATGTCCCCCGGCTGCCAGGGGATTTCCGATCAGGTAGCCGGTAATACAGAGGATGAATATGCATAAGGCATTGATCCAGTGGTAAAACCTTACCGGTAGCTGCCAGACATAGACCTCCCTGAGGTCCACGTCTCTTGCTTTGATCCTTTGGCTTGCCATGACTAAAAGGTTTTTATCTGGTGTACATAGGTTCCTTTCTCATCGTACAGGTGCACCGCACAGGCAATGCACGGATCAAAAGAGTGAATGGTCCTCAGAATCTCCAGTGGATTTTCCGGATCCTCAATGGGGGTCCCAATCAGAGATGCTTCGTAGGCGGATCGCTGTCCGTTCTTGTCCCTGGGAGAGGCGTTCCATGTGCTGGGCACTACAAGCTGGTAATTCCCTATTTTGCCATCATTGATGACAATCCAGTGAGCCAGGGCACCACGAGGTGCCTCGGTGAGGCCAACTCCTTTAGCCTCTGCCGGCCAGGTGGAGGGATCCCACTTCTCTCGGGTGAAGGTACTGGTAGTCCCGTTTTTCAGATTATCGAGCAGTGAAGAATAGAACTCCATGGCCCAACCGGCCATCAACTTGGTTTCCAGGCCCCGGGCTGCGGTCCGTCCCAGAGTGGAGAAGAGCGCATCCACCGGTACATTCAGCGTTTTCAGTGCCCAGTGGACCACTTCCTGGAATTCCTCTTTTCCTGAGGCATATCCCACCAGCATCCTGGAGAGGGGCCCTACCTCCATGGCCTGGCCCTTCCACCTGGGAGTTTTCAACCAGCTGTATTTGTCTTCCACATTCAGGTGATCATAGGGTGGTTGTGGACCCGTATAATTCAATTTGGTCTGACCGTCCCAGGGATGTTTGGAATCACTCCCCTCATAGTCATACCAGGAGTGGGCGATCTGCTCCTGGATCTGCTCAGGATCTGTGGCATCCACCGGGACCACTTCATTCAGATTGCGGTTGAGGATAATCCCTCTTGGGAATTTGAATGAATCCACATCGGCAAAACCATTGGTTGGCAGGTCCCCGTAAGCCAGGTAATTGGATAATCCGCCACCAATTCCACCCCAGTCGAGGTAAAATGGAGCAATGGCCATGAGGTCGGGGATGTAAACCTGTTCGATGAAAGTTTGTGCATCCTCAAGTAATTTGCCAACCATGGCCAGCCGTTCGGCATTGATCGCATTGTTATTATCGAGGTTGAAGGAACAGGGAACGCCTCCGACCAGGTAGTTGGGGTGTGGATTCTTGCCCCCGAAGATGGTGTGGATTTTCACGATTTCCTTTTGCCATTCCAGGGCTTCCAGGTAGTGAGCCACGCCGATCAGGTTCACTTCGGCCGGAAGTTTGTAGGCCTTATGCCCCCAGTATCCGTTGGCAAATATGCCAAGCTGGCCGCTTTCCACAAACTTGGTCAATCGCTTCTGGAGATCGGAAAAATAACCCGGAGAAGATTTGGGCCAGTTGGATATGCTCTGTGCAAGCTCCGAGGTGGCTTTGGGATCAGCGCTCAGGGCTGAAACCACGTCCACCCAGTCCAATGCGTGCAAGTGATAGAAATGCACCACATGGTCTTGCATGTACTGGGCTGCAAACATAAGGTTTCTAACCATTTCGGCATTTTGTGGAATGGCAATGCCCAGGGCATTCTCCACAGATCGTACCGAGGCCAGGGCATGAACTGTTGTACATACGCCACATACCCTTTCGGTAAATGCCCATGCATCGCGGGGATCCCGACCTTTCAGGATGATCTCTATGCCTCTTACCATGGTGCCTGAACTGAATGCATCCACAATCTTGCCGTCCTTGATCTCGGCTTCGACCCTAAGATGCCCCTCTATGCGTGTGATTGGATCTACGACTATTCTTTGTGCCATAATCTTATTTTTTTTTCGTGATTATTCTTCTCCTATGTCACCCAGATTGATCTCTTTGCGCTTCTGGATATTTGTGGATATTGCGTGAGCTGTGATGCCCGCTGCAGTAGCTATGCCCAGGCCCAACCCGATCTTGTCTGCAGTTTTCTCGATGCCGAAGCCTTTAAATCCGGGCAGATGCTGGTAGAATGGACCATTGTCCCAGAAATTGGCTTCTGAACATCCTATGCAGGGATGGCCTGACTGGATGGGAAAGCTGACTCCGTTGTTCCATTTGATTACCCCACAGGAATTATACGTATTGGGACCCTTGCACCCCATTTTATAGAGGCAGTAGCCTTTCCGGGCGTTCTCATCGTCGAAGGATTCCACGAAAAGTCCTGCATCGTAATTGGGTCTTCTGTAGCAGGTGTCGTGTACGCGGGTGGAATAGAAAGCTTTGGGCCTTCCCAGTGCATCCAGTTGCGGAATCCTGTCAAAGGTCAAAATATGCACCACTACGCCAGCCATAACCTCCGCGATGGGCGGACAACCCTGTACATTTATCACCGGCTTTCCTTTGATCACCTTATGAACGGGTTTGGCCCCTGTGGGATTGGGTTTAGCAGCCTGGACGCATCCTGCCGAAGCGCAATTTCCCCAGGCAACTACAGCTTTGGCTCCTTCGGCTACTTCATGAAGGATATCCAGTGCACTCCTGCCACCAATGGTACAGTAACCCTCATTTTTCGTTGGAATGGATCCCTCCACCATCAGGAGATACTCCCCACTGTATTTTTCCATGGTATCGTGAAGCGATTTTTCAGCCTGGTGTCCGGCGGCTGCCATCAGGGTCTCTGTATAATCCAGAGAAATCTTGTCCAGGATGATATCGGCCACAATCGGGTGAGAGGACCTTATAAAGGACTCACTGCAGCAGGTGCATTCCTGGAAGTGCATCCACAATACCGGGATGCGGGATTTGGATTCCAGGGCTTTGGCCACCTGAGCCGCTCCTGAAGCTTCAAGCCCCAACATGGCTGCCATGGTACCGCAAAATTTGAGAAAATCCCGGCGGGAATATCCCTTTTCCCGGATTTCATCATACATGGATTTCGGCTTTTGATTCATAGCTTTAGTTTTTTGGTATGAATTAGGTATATGTGCTAGTGTTCATGGGTTCCATGGATTCTATCTGAATGGTTCCGGTCACCTGTACCTGCTCTCCCAGTTGCATTTTCCCATCGTCGGGGATTTCGATAATGATCGTTCCCGGAGTACACAAGGCTTTGATAATTCTGCTTCCATTTCTGGAAATCATCTCAGCCACCTCGCAGTGGAAGCTATACCGGTTGGATTGTTTCAGGGTCATGATACCGGGATTTGTCAGTCCCTATATCAACAGTAGTGCCAGAGAGGCATTTCCCAATCTGTTAGTTAAATAACAGGGCTTACTCCGCAGATAATCAGTATAATAAAGAAAGAAGATGAAATGTTTATTTAGATTGAATAAGTCATCTGCTAGCGGAATCCCGAAGAAAAGTTGTGGAATTCCGCAACTAGATAAGGTCGCTGCAGTCGGAAGGGCTCAGCTCATATTTCTTCACCTTATCCCTGAAGGTGGAGAGGCTCAGATTGAGTAGTTTGGCAGCTTGACTTTGATTTCCATTTGTCTGCTTCAGGGCTTCCCGGAGCAACTTGTGTTCCAGGCAGCTCATGATGCGGTTAAAATGCATGCCCTTATCACTGAAGCAGATGGAGCATGAAGTAATAATTTTTTCCAGGGGATTGTTCGTCCTTATCTCAGAGGGGATATCCTCAAAGGTGATCTCGTTGTGTGCGAATAAGGTGGCGCGTTGGATCACATTCCTAAGCTCCCGGATGTTACCAGGCCAGTGGTAATTCATCAGGTAGGAGAGAGCCTCATGGGAAATGGAAAGTTTCCGGTTAGGAGCATAACGCTGCGTAAAATGTGTCACCAGCAAGGGGACATCATCCAGCCGTTCGCGAAGTGGTGGGATTGTCAGGGTTACTACATTGAGCCTGTAGAGCAGGTCGGCCCTGAACATCCCGGCTTTCACAAGGTCCTTGAGATTGACTTTGGAGGCAGCAATGAGCCGGATATCCACGGGAATGGTCTTTGTTCCTCCTATCCTGTTCAGTTCCCTGGACTCCAGCACTCTCAGTAGCTTTGTCTGAATTTCCAGAGGCACATCATCTATGTCATCCAGAAAAACCGTGCCCTGGTTGGCCAGTTCAAACAGCCCAATCTTGGTTTCAATGGCACTGGTAAAGGATCCTTTCTCATGGCCGAACAACTCGCTGGCCATCAGATCGACTGGCATGGCCGAAAGCCCGATCTTTACAATGGGACCCTGGCTACGCTCACTGATTCTGTGGAGGTAATCCGCTAAGATCTCCTTCCCCACCCCGGTCTCACCCTCCAGCAATACGGAGGAATCAGAGGCGGCCACTCGTATCGGCCACCTTGAGCATCTCCCTCATCCTCTGGTTCTGTGTAATAATGCTGATCAATTCAGTACCTCTCATATCCCTTTGTTTTCCTAACAGATTCTCGGTAGTTGTTCGCCGGTAATCATATCCACAATGCGTGAACTACCCAGGTTTGTTTGCAAGCGCACTGTACCTGGATGTTCGGCACAAACCTGGCCTATAATGGCAGCGTCCTTTCCTTCAGGATGCGATCTCATCTTGTTAAGGATCCCCTGAGCATCCTCCTTCGGGAACGATCAGGAGCATCTTGCCCTCATTGGCAATATATAGCGGATCGAGACCCATGATCTCGCAGGCTCCCCGTACACTCTCACTGATCCTGATCTTGTCTTCGTAAAGGATCATGCCCGTGTTTGAAGCCTCGCAGATCTCATTCAGCGCACTGGCCAGTCCCCCCCTTGTGGGATCCCGCAATACGTGTACAGACTTGTATTTCCTGAGCACATCAATCACCATGGCACTTAAAGAAACGGTATCACTTTTGACAGCTGTTTCAAAGCTAAGCCCTTCTCTTTTTGACAGGATGGCGATGCCATGGTCGGCGATGGTCCCATTGATAATGATCACATCGCCCGGACGGCATTGTTCGGGCCCGATGTTGGTGTCTTCCATCACTTCACCGATGCCGGAGGTATTGATAAAGATCCCGTCCCCTTTGCCCTTTTCCACCACCTTGGTGTCCCCGGTAACGATGCTAACGCCAGCCTTGTCCGCGGCCTTACGAATCGATTTGACGATTTCCCAGAGATCTTCAATGGGCAAACCTTCTTCGAGAATGAAAGCCAGGGAGATATAGCGAGGGATCGCTCCGCAACAGGCCAGATCGTTCACCGTGCCATTGATCGCCAGATCCCCGATGTTTCCTCCCGGGAAAAAGATAGGATCCACCACAAAAGAATCGGTGGTAAAAGCCAGGGTAGGGCCCGGGGAAGGAAGGAAAGCGCCATCGTGTCCCCTGGTCAGATATTCGTTTCCCAGTTCGGCATAGAACATCTTGTCGATCAGCTGCCGGGTGAGTTTTCCACCCCCGCCATGGGCAAGCAAAACATGCTCATAATCCGACTTCGGGATCGGGCAGGTGGACTCGAATTTGGGATCAGATTTCATGGGTAATCAGCTTAAATCTGAGTTATGTGACACGATTATACTTATAATATGCAGCGCAAGCGCCTTCGGAGCTGACCATAGGTGCTCCAAGGGGTTTTTCAGGGGTACACAGGGTACCAAATGCACTACATTCATGAGGTTTCCTGATTCCGGTAAGAATTTCACCGGCGATGCAATGTTCGGATTCGGTGGCATGAATGTTATCAATTCCAGGCAGGGTCCCGGCATCGAAGCGTTTATACCTATCCCTTAAATGAAAGCCGCTATGGGGAATGGTTCCAATGCCTCTCCAGGTTCGGTCGCCTGACTCAAATACCTGGTTAAGCAATTCCCGTGCTTTTACATTGCCTTCTTTTTTCACCGAGCGGGGATATGCATTCTCCACACCGATGGTTCCTTCCTCGAGCATTTGCACCGTTTTCTGGATCCCCAGCAGGATATCCACAGGTTCAAAACCAGTCACCGCAATAGGTATCTGAAACTCCTCCGATATGGGGATATATTCCTCGTATCCCATAACCGTGCATACATGCCCGGCGGCCAGGAAACCGTCTATGCGGATGTCCGGATTTGACAGCAGTGCTCTCATGGCCGGGGGAACCAGTACATGGGCCACCAGGACCGAAAAATTATCAAGTTCTTTGGCTTCAGCCTGGCTGACTGCCAGGGCCACTGCCGGGGCGGTGGTTTCAAATCCCACCCCAAAAAAGACCACCTGTTTCCCGGGATTTTCGGCCGCCAGCTTGACGGCATCCAGGGGCGAGTAGACAATCCGCACATCGCCGCCGGAGGCTCTCGCACTCAGCAGGTCGTTTGCTGATCCGGGTACCCGCAGCATATCGCCAAAAGAGGCCAGTATGGTTTCTTTGCTCATGGAAAGGGCGATGGCCTTATCGATCAGTTCCACAGGGGTTACACATACCGGACAACCCGGTCCGTGAATCATGGTGATCTCCTCTGGAAGAAGTTCCAGAAGTCCGTATTTCATGATCGAATGGGTTTGACCTCCACAGATCTCCATGAGGGTCCATGGGCGTGTTAGCTGTCGTCCGATCTGTCTGATCAGGTTTTCAACCAGTCTCTTGTCTCTGTATTCGTCAAGATGCTTCAATCCAGAAGCTTAAGATTCTGAGTTATAGTCAATGTCACCCATTTCTTTCAATGCATCCAGGGTATATTTGGCATCGGCCTCATCCACTTTACTCAGTGCAGTACCAATATGTGCCATCACATAATCACCCACATCCACATCATCTACCCACTGAATACAAATATCCTTGATGATTTCCCCGAACTTAACCCTGGCCATTTTCATTTCTGGATCGGACAGGTCTGTGGAAATCACTTTTCCCGGTACGGCTAAACACATGACGGTCAGATTTTATTCATTAAAAATATTGAAATATCTACATATTGCAACATATAGATATTTTAAATGTTATCCTACACGGATTTCCGCAATATCGAGAATATTTTGGTAATTTGCCAAGATGAAGGCCCCGGATAATCAAAATATCAGCACATACCGGATCCATGTTACGGGGCTTGTGCAGGGAGTGGGTTTTCGACCCTTTGTATACCGATTGGCCATTCAGTACGGAGTATCTGGATGGGTGGAGAACAGGAATGATGGGGTACAAATACGCATCAATGTAAGCCGGGAGAGGGCTGAGGAATTCCGGCAATCCCTCATAGATCATGCCCCTGCAGCTGCCGATATTGAATCGGTTCACCTCTCCCCCTCACCTCCGGAAGCGATGGAGGGCTTCACCATAAAAAGCAGTGGGGATGTGTCTGAGATCATTACTGAAATCGGCCCGGATATTGCAGTATGTCCTGATTGCCTGTCGGATATGAAGGAGCAGCCCCACCGGATCAACTATCCCTTTATCAACTGCACCCACTGTGGCCCCCGTTTCACTATCATCAGGGACCTTCCCTATGACAGATCCCGAACGACCATGGATGCTTTTACCATGTGTCCGGATTGCCGGTCGGAATATGAAAATGTACATGACCGGAGGTTTCATGCCCAGCCGGTGGCCTGCAACAACTGTGGACCGGTCTATGAACTGGAAAATGAACAGGGCAAGACAAAAGATCTCGATAAACTACTGAAAGAGTTAGCAGCCGGGATCAGGGAGGGCAAGATATTCGCCCTGAAAGGAATGGGAGGATTTCATCTCGTATGCGATGCCTTCAACGAATCGGCGGTAGCCCGCTTACGAAAGATCAAGGAAAGGGACGGCAAACCCTTTGCTTTGATGTGCCCTTCCGTGGAGCATGCACGATGCCTTGCGGAGATTAAGCGGGGAGGAAGAACGCTTCTAAAATCCTGGCAAAGACCCATTGTGTTGTTGAGGAGAAAGGGAAGGGATTACAAAGGGCATTGCCGATGGCCTTAATTCCCTGGGCATCATGCTTCCCTATCATGCCTGTGCACTACCTCCTATTCGAGCACCTGGATACTGACGGCTGTTGTGCTCACCAGTGGGAACCTGTCCGATGAACCCATCGTGATCCATAACAAAATAGCCTCTGAACAATTTGGCGGAAAACTGACCGGTATCATCTCCTATAACCGCGAAATATTTAACCGCTGTGATGACTCGGTCAGCATGCTTGTGAAGGGACAAACCATGATCTTGCGGAGGTCGAGGGGCTATGCACCGGCTCCCCTGAGGACGCACCTGAAGACTGAGGGAATCTTTGCAGCAGGTGCAGAGCTGGTAAACTCCTTTGCCATGGGCAAGGGAACCCAGGTCCTGATGAGCCAGTATATCGGGGATCTCAAGAATATGGAAACCTATGAGTTTTACCAGGAGATTTACAATAGATTTTGCAGGATGTTCAGATTTAGACCCGCACCTGGTGGTACATGATCTGCATCCCGACTACCTGTCCACTCGCTTTGCCCTGGAACTGGCAAAGGAGCAGGGGGGCATTCCCAGGGTGCCAGTTCAGCACCATCATGCCCATCTGGCCTCGGCCATGCTTGAGTACGGCCTGGAAGGAGAGGTGATTGGTTTCAGTTTTGACGGGCTGGGCCTGGGCGATGACGGCAAGCTTTGGGGAGCGGAAGGTATGGTGGCGGGCTACCGGGAATACCGCCGTGTGAGTCACTTTGACTACCTTCCTATGCCCGGGGGAGATATGGCCAGCAAAGAGCCCTGGCGTATGGCGATTTCCTATCTATATACCTACCTGGGAGAGGGATTCCGGGAATTGCCTCTGCCCCTTTTTGATGCGGTTGCACCGGGGGAAGTGGAGAATATCCTGAGAATGATCGATCGCTCTCTGAACACACCTTTGATATCCAGTGCCGGCCGTCTTTTTGATGCCATGGCCTCCCTGCTGGGAGTCACTCATCGATCCACCTACCAGGCCGAAGCACCCATGAAACTGGAAGCGCTGGCCGACCCTTCCGAACAGGGGGTATATCCTTTTGAGATTCAAAAGCACCGGATTTCCTTCGGACCCATGATCAGACAGGTGGTGAAAGAGCTGCAAGAGGGGACAGCCTTGCCGAAAATCGCTGGCAGATTCCATAATACACTTGCGCAGGTCGTATTGGAAATGGCGCTTTCCATGAGAAAGGAGTATGAAATAAACCGGGTGGTTATGTCCGGGGGAGTGTTTCAAAATCGTATATTGACAGGGAAATTGTTGGACCTTCTGACTGCGGAGCAATTCAGGATATTCCTGCCGAACCGGATACCTGTGAACGACCAGGGGATCGCAGCTGGACAATTGGCCATCGGAGTTGCCAGGAGGGATTTGATGTAACAATGGAGCAGGATGCACGAAATGTCAATAGCCTTGAGTATCATAGACCTGGCCTCAGACCAGGCCGCCAAGGCGCAGGCCCAGAAGATCGTGGAGATTGAGCTGGACATAGGCACGCTATCGGGCGTGGAAATGGAAGCACTGAATTTTGCCATGGAGATCGCCAAGATGGAATCCGTGCTGGAATCAGCCAGGATCAGGATCAACAAGATCGAGGCCATTGGTGAATGTCTCGAGTGCGGGAATGTCTTTGATGCGGAAGGTTTCATAAACCACTGTCCCAGGTGCGGCGAAATGAATACAAAAGTCATCAGAGGGAAAGAGCTACAGTTAAAGTCCATACTTGTTGAATAATTAAACCGAGTATTATGTGCGATACATGTGGATGCGGCAGTCCCGGAAACCAGATCAGGATCAGTAAACCAGGAGAAGAAACCCATACACATCCCCCTGGCCATGACCATTCTCACGGCCATGACCACTCACACGATCACACGCATGATCATGATCACCCTCATGCTCACGTTCATTCGCATGGGAATGAAGATCAGCGCCTGATCCGTGTAGAGACAGATATCCTGCAAAGGAACAATCTCCTGGCCAGTCGAAATAGCGGATATTTTGAAGCAAAAGGAATGCTGGTCCTGAACCTGATGAGTTCTCCGGGATCGGGGAAAACCACCTTGCTTGAGAAGACCATATTGTCCATCAAGGAGCAGACACCGGTGGCGGTCATTGAAGGGGACCAGCAAACCATGAACGATGCTCTGCAGGATTGAGTCTACCGGTGCCCCGGTAGTGCAGGTAAATACAGGAAACGGATGCCATCTGGATGCCGAAATGGTGATGAATGCCATGAAGAAACTGGATCCTGTGGAAGGATCCGTGCTGTTCATCGAGAATGTGGGCAACCTGGTATGTCCTTCGCTCTTTGAGCTGGGAGAACAGCACCGGGTGGTGATCATCAGCGTCACTGAAGGGGAGGACAAGCCCTTAAAATATCCCACCATGTTCGAGCACGCCCACCTGTGCATTTATAACAAAATAGATCTGCTGCCCTATGTGGATTTTGATTTGGAGAAGTCCATTCAATATGCCAGTCAGGTCAATCCCAGCTTGCAGTTCATGAAGCTATCTGCTAAAACAGGGGAAGGAGTGGATCAATGGATCCAGTGGATTCTGAAAGAAAAGACAGGGGATCAGACCCTCTGATTCATTTCCTATAGGATCTTTTGAACTGTTTTATAAACTATCGGTAAGCTTTTTGTTATGGTTTCCGAAAGTCCGATCCGGACCTCGTTGAACTCGGTAATATTAATAGTGACCAGGTGGATCTCCGGCAGGTCACCGATGAGCTCGGCCGATTGCATCAGATCCCTGAGCCCTATGTCGTGGGAGGTGAGTGCGCGGGGAAAGTCGGAGGCAAATTTGGGCTTAAGAACATTGACCTCTCCGAGGGTTTCCCGGCCAATGGTGGCATCAATTATGATGAAACGTTCAAACTCCTTAAAGAGGGAAAGCAGGTGAAAACCACCCGTTCCTCCATCCAGCAGTGTCACATGCTCAGGGAAAGGATAGTCCTGCATATACTCAATGCTTTTCACCCCGATGCCTTCATCGCCCATCAGCAGGTTGCCCAATCCGAGTATAAGTATTTTACCTTCCATCTCCCCTGAAAAGAGTCAGGGCAAAATAGTCATTTTTCCTGAAGTGTAGATCTTCAAAGAATTGCAAATCATTTAGATTATTCAGGCTTTGGATCCGAAGAGAACTTGAGAAAGCCTCTGTAAGCCCCAATATATATGCTGTTATTGGGCCCAAATGTATAGGTCGCCCAAATGTTATTGAATACTTTCTGGTCGTAATTCTTTAAACCCATTGAAAATCCTTTCATCAGAAAGGAGATATTATCATTGAATACCCCTTTTTCAAACTCAGGCCGCAGGTAAAAGACTTTCCTTCCCGTTTTGTAGTCTACTGCTGTCATCTGCCAATCATGATGTTTATCCTCAGATGTTTCATGTCGGTTATATACATAAATTACACCTATCGCAGTGGACATTTTAGGTGTAGCTGTTTTTCCATCAATATGCTCTGCAGGCCAATCCTTAAGCCTTTCAAATTTCCCGCTTTGTTCATTGTAATCAAAGCGGTCAATTCCACCAGGCGTATCATTGTAGTCAAATGGATCGGTATAATTAAAGGTATTGCCAATAAATAAACTGTTCTTGTATGCTACGATTGAATTTTCGCAAGCACTGCTGTCCTTGGCGAATACACTGAACCGATTCACGAGGTGACCATCTTCCTGTGAATAGATGTTCACATTGATTTGTACAGAATCATTATCTGCAACAATGACAAAGCGATCATCCATTAATGTGGGTGTTGTTCCACTGCCATCGTTTAATTGCCCCTTCTTTTGGGTGCCGTCATTCGGATAGATCAGGTCTCCGGACTCGCTGAAAGATTTCTGCCATTTGGGATCCAATTCTATGACCTTCTTCTCATCGTTAAACCTGAATTTGTACAATGCAATATTTGAAATAATATATACTCCATCAGGTCCGATAGAAAAAGAGTTCTGGATCTCTTCCCGGGTTTCCGGATCCATCATGAAGAACTCCCGCATTTCATTTCTGTACTCCACATCGGACATCCCTTCTCTGTAGAATTCCACATCTTCAAGACTATCGTATTTTTTTCCGAAGAAATGCTCAATCTTCCTTAATAAGCCATATCCACCGATGTAAAACGAATAGGTTTTTGGGCACAATCCTTTTTCTTTATAGTCTCCTTTCTTGAAACCCTGTAAATCGATGACTCCAATCACACCCATTTTTGATGTATACCATATATTTCCTTGAGCATCGGGCATCACCGCAGTTAATTTATTTCGTCCCTCTTTGTCAGTAATACCATCCACAAGGAGGTCCCCTTTTTCTATTTCCTCCAGGATATCATAGCTTACCATTCTGTCTCTTTGGAATCTTTTATTCTCAATAGGGATATAGAAAATAGTGTATTCCGGTCCGGGAATAATCACCTCATTTTCTTTTGAAAGGAAAAAATATGCACCTCCGGAGGTATTCCTGAATAAAGCCATTCGTTTCTTTTTTCCAGCGAGTTCCATGGCTTTATGCCCTCTTCCCGGGATAACCATAGCATCAAGGATTTTAATCGTATCCCCAATGTCGATAAGGAGTAAGGTGGTGTTGGTTCTTCCAAAGGATAAAGTAACCATGGTGGATTCATCAACAAATGCAAATGAAGGACACATGCCCGAAAACTCTTCCCCCTTTTCTTTAACCTGAAAGTATTGGACCATCGCATTTTCCGGAACTGGGCCCTGCATGTTACTGATATCTGAAGCGTATGAATCTTCATGCATGGCACTCGGCAAATCATCCTTCATAAAAGGGTGCTTCCATTTGGTCAAAGGTTCAAGCGCATCGGGATATACTAACTCACCCTGATGAAATTCAAGCCAGCTCGGATACCATTGGGCATCAACTTTTACAAATTTGGTTTCTGCCTGGAAGTCAATTTCTTCAATTTCAAAGGGATTACAATATTGACTATAGATATTGCCGAATTGAAATGCAAGAAAACATAGAATAAAGATTGGGGTGGTTTTTTTCATCGACTTAGTATTTTAATGTATGCTCAGATAAGATTTCTAGAAGTTACAAAAAAAAATCTGAGTCAAGTGATTTCAGGTTAGATATTTCTCTAAATCAGGTATATATACTCTAGGCAAGCAGTTTCCAATAGGCCTATCCCTGGGCTTTTCTGTGCCAAAATAAATTTTATTAACTTGTATCAAGTTAAATACGGTGATCCTGAAACTGAAACCCACTAGAGAATAATCCCTATGAAAACCCTCCCTAAGTCATTCACTTTCCTGTTTCCTTTTGTGATTATATTTCTCTTGATTTTTCCACGGGATGTAAAAGCCCAGATACAAACCTACTGGATAGATACTACCAGTCATTCACAAGAAAATTATTCAATTTTTTTCACCAATCGCCCTGTGAAAAGAAAAAGTAAAGGAGGAAGCTTTGAGTTTAAGAATAAATCTACCAAACAGACCGACAACTTATTTTTCTGTTTATATGACTACGATCATGATTCAATCCTGATTAAATACAGGGCTCATAATACTTCCGATGCCTACCCTGTTGACAAAGTGGAGAATAATATATTCTACAAAATCTATGACGATTTACGCATTAAAAAAGGCATAAAGCATATTTCGATCACTGTTCCCGGATACTCACACACCTTTAAAGACCAGATGAATACATTTATGCGACGCATGAAAATGTTTTATGGCGATTCAACGAACTTAAATGCTGCATTCATATTATATGCCTGGGGCGATGAATGGAGACCATACCGGTATTACAGAGCAAAGGGTTCTGCCCAACGCGGGGCGAACGATTTTGCCATCTTTCAGCACATGCTGGAGGATTTTTTATCGGATAGCGTATTCTTTACCACCCATCCTAAAGATATCTCCGTATTCCTGACCTGTACTTCCATGGGCAATCAGCTCTTGAAAAAGTACCTGCTTGAACGTGAAAAAGAGGGCATACCGCTTACCAAAGTCTACAAAACCATACTATTTATCGGCAGTGATGCATCCTGGGATTCCTTCGAACCAGGCAAAGGATTCCATAATATTGGCCAGATGTGTGATTCGGTACGTGTTGTCTGGCACGATAAAGACATCCCCTTAAAAGCCTCAAAAACTGCAAATTTTCGCAAAAGGCTGGGATTATACGGACCTATGCCATCTGAAAATTTACCTCCCTGTGTCACCTCACACGATATTGGGGATATGTTGACAGAGGGTGATAAATCTGGCGGTTATCACGATTACTTATTGTCTAATCCTGAATTTCAGAAGAGGTTGCAGGATAGTATAAAAGTTCGGAATGAATGAAAAGAGTTCTCCTCATTGCCTGTTTCTGCAGCATTCCTTTATCACATACATTTAGCCAGATTAATAAGGCAGATACTATTCTGGCAGCCGCATCTGAAATCGCTGATTATATCTTATATCAGAATCACGATTCAAGCTACATCAAATCCTATGCAGACAGGGTTTCTGTTAAAATACTAGCCCTCAACAAGTTTAACACATTCCATCTATGGGATCAATCCCTGAATAGCAGCATAAGTTACCGGCCCGATCTGGGTGTGAATTTTGGGATTGGTGCTGCTTATAAATGGTTTGCCCTGGATATATCCACCAGCCTGGGATTTAGCGAAGATAAAATTTCAGACAGCAAGTACCGCGATATCCAGGGCCGCGTCCTAACTTCTAAGCATTACCTCAGATTCAGATACCAGTACTATCTTGGATATAAGATTAGTGAGATATCAGGCATATGAGTTTGAACGATGGATGATTACGAAACCCGACAGGATATCAGAACCGTCCAATTCGGACTTCAATATTTATACGCTTTCAATTACGGGAAATTCTCATTGAAAGCGCCTTTTGCCATGAACGAACGGCAGAAAAAAAGTGCAGGAAGTGCTGTGGCGGGTATAGGTTTTCATATGTACAGCCCTGGATGCAGACTCGACACTAATTCCAACTGACCCGGCTATATCGGTCACTTCTCAATCGAACTTTCTGGCATTAAATATGGTATCACTGACCATGGACTTTGGATACATGTACAGCTTTGTTATTAAAGGCCGGTTTTTTATTACCCTGGGCCTGATCCCGGGAATTGGAATCAAGGACGGAGATTACAGGACAGAAAATCTCGTTCCGATCTCTTCCTCGCTTGCCCTGCGAGTTAAAACCATGAATGCCATTGGCTACAACGGGCAGCGCTTTTTCACTGGTCTTCAGCTAATTTCCAGCTTCTATTACATGCCACTGGACAAAGATCTGAAAAGCGGTATTCTGGAAGGACGATCGGCGCTCTATGTCGGATACCGATTTTGAGCAGATTCTTAAAGCCAAACCACCAACTAAATCTTATTTAGAAGTACAGTGTAGGTCACCAGAAACTGATTGAAGTCTGTCCCAAACGCGGTAACGGTACCGATGCTGTATCCAAATTTAAAACTATGACGACGTGGAATTGGCACGGCAAATGTCGCGCCGATTTTAGAGTTTCGTTGCAAATCTTCCAGCTGGGTTCCCCCAATTTCCTGCCGCCCACCCCAAAAGTAGTTGGCTTCAATTGACACCCATAATCCAGGTTTAAATCGCTTTACCAGGTGAACCTCTCCCGAGAAAATGGGCTGCTGCTTCCTTGTTCCCATGATATAGTCCTTATCCTTTGTAAAGAACCAGACACCTGCTTGAATCTCTAACAATAACTTAGGCCACAGGGGAATCAAGCCTCCAAGTCCCGGCTTGAAAGCCCATCTGTTGGTCCCGACATTAATCAGTCGGTCGGTCATATATTGTCCGGTGGGAAACTGGACCTTGATACTCGTGCCCAGAATGACACGGGGGTTATCACGGAGCCACTGAAAATCTGAGGGAGACATGGAAGGGGCGCCGAGCAGATTGACTGCCAGGGTGATGCCCAAATCGTTAAAGCCTGAAAGCCTTCTTTCTGCCGGAGTATTTATCACGATTCCTTTTGTTGTTCCCCAGGAGTACGGCAATTCAACAAGGACATTTGTCGTCCTTCCAAAAAGGCTGAAGTTCTGCATATAGGCGAAAAAAAACGTATTAATCCTGGAGTTCACTTCGTATAATGGAATCGTAGGATCCAGGAGTACATCGCCGCTGACGTGAGAGTATCCGGACACAGCTACTTTGGTCCCCCTAGGCGAAGGCCAGTAAAAACGCGGAGCAAGTTCCTGTGCAATGCAGCAGAAAGAACTACTATACAGAATGCAAAAAAGTATGGCATTTCTTTTCATCTAGCAATATTTATTTCTCAGCTTTCGATGCCTGCCAGGATTGCATTTTCTCAAGGTCCGCAACATAAATCCTTAAAATCAGGTCAATATCTGAATGGTGGACTGCTGTTATTGATCCGTATACCTGATATTTATCTTATTTATCTTTCCATTGAATCTGAATGGAGCACGATCATAATAATCCAGTGCTACCGGTGAACCCAGATCTACTCCAACATCAAAGGTTTCAGAGGCGGTATGTGCTGCTGGAACAGATCGTTCGATCCGGCCCTGACCAAGCTGTTTACCATTGACAGTCAAGGTAAGGGTAGCAGGCCCCATCCGCTCATTTGAATCGTATTTGGTTTCCACTTCAATTCTTACCTTTCCGCTTGGAAGGGCCGACTCAGAAGCAATCTTAAACCGGTCCAGAGTCATGGCATTGTATTCTGCTTTTAAAAATCCTTTATCCATATACACTGTAAATCCGGATGAAATACCTCCCAGGGCGAAAAGCACCCCCTCGGCATTTTTACCAATCTCGGCATCAATTACGGCCAGGGTGGATCGTCCGCTGGCGAATTTAGGCGCCATGGCTTCCGGAATCCGGTCTTGACCCTCATAAAACGACCATTCTGTAAGAGGTGAAGAGGGCAGTTCACTGGGACTGAAAAACACGGTGTACATGGAAGCCCCAATTGGATATACGAGATTGTCGGTCGCCTCCTTGTCAAATAGTGATTTTAGCTCCGCTAGCTTTTCTGGATTTTCAGCAGCCAAATCCTTTGACTGTGAATAATCATTGTTCAGGTTATACAGCTCCCAGACATCTTTCTCGGGATCAAAGTTAATGACGCCCTCCATGTCGGTGGACCAGGGGGCCCGGGGGCCAAAAGTTCCGGCAAACCAGCCCTCATGATAGATGCCCCGGCTTCCCAGGATTTCAAAATACTGGGTAGTTTTGGTGGTTTTGGCATCAGCCTGGTCGAAGGTATATACCATGGATACACCATCCAGGGGCAGCTGTTCAAATCCATCCACAACACCTGGAGGATTAATATCCAGGATATCGTAAATCGTTGCGGCTATATCATTCACATGATGGAACTGGGAACGCACTTTGCCATCGTGTTTTATCTTTTTTGGCCAGGATATGACTAAAGGAGTACGGGTTCCGCCCAGGTGTGCCGCAACCAATTTGGTGCTTTGAAATGGCGTAGAACCTGAAAATGCCCAACCATGGTGATACATGATATCAAGTTTGGGGCCTCCCAAAGCATCCATTCCTCCATAATCTTTATGAAGCACATCGATCTGCTGTTCAATGGTGGAAGGCATGCTATTCTGAGCCAAAAGTTCACTGATTGAACCGTTCATCCCTTCAGCAGAGGGACCATTATCAGAATTGATATAGATAATCAGGGTATTGTCGAGCAGCCCCTGTTGTTCCAACTCATCAACCACTTTGCCATATTGAACATCTGTGTGCTCTAAGAAACCGGCAAAAATCTCCATCAATCTGGTTTGAAATTCTTGTTGAGATTCCGGAACATCGCTCCACTTTTGCATGCCTTTTTGTAAGGGGTTCAGAACCGCATCCTCCGGTATCCATCCCATTTCTTTTTGTTTCTCAAAGGTCATAGATCGAAGCGCGTCCCAACCTTCATCAAACTTACCCTCATATTTATCGGCCCATTCTTTAAAAATATGATGAGGACCATGCACGGCACCCGGGGTGAAATACATAAAAAAGGGTTTGCCGGGATTGATGGTATTACTGGTTCTTAGCCACTCGATGGCTTTTTCCGTCATGTCTTCAGTTAAGTGATATGTTGGATCATGAGGTGCCTGAACCGGATTGGTGTTTTCAAATAATGCGGGTTCATATTGAGATGTTTCCCCTGCCAGGAATCCATAGAAATAATCAAATCCCAGTCCCGTAGGATAGCGGTCGAAAGGTCCAAGCTTGGTAATGTCAGTTATGGGCGTATTGTGCCATTTGCCAAAGGCAGCTGTGTTATATCCATAGTATGAAAGTACCTGGGCAAAGGTAGAAGTTGATTTTGGAATCAAACCCACATAACCATCCCAGTCAGAAGCCAGCTCGGCAATCTGGCCGGCACCAACCCGGTGATGGTTTCGGCCGGTAAGCAATGCGGCCCGGGTGGGGGAACACATGGCCGTAGTGTGAAAGGCATTGTAAGAAATCCCCGACTCAGCCAGACGTGTCATTGTTGGCATATTAATCGGACCACCAAAAGTGGAGGGATTGCCAAAACCTGCATCGTCGGTCATGAAGATTACAATATTGGGAGCATCCTCAGGCAAACGGTTTGGAGCTTCTCTCCATTTATGAGATGATTCTGCAAGCGTTTTACCTGTAACACTGGCGGATGGTGGTTCGGGGAAGGGCAAGACACTGCCGTCGGAAGGATATTCCTTTGCTGTTTCCTGTCCTTGATTTGGTGTGCAAGAAAACAAAAAGCCTACAGCCAAAAGGAGTAGCCAGGATTTCAATAATATACCATTTCTGATTTGATGGAGTCTGGTTTTGATGGTCTTCATTTTTTAAAAATTTTGAACGTGCTTATTGACTTAATACCTCTAACAGTGGCTGACCAGTTGCCCCCGATGGCCCTTTTATCTTTAGATAATTGGAGAGTGTTAAAGCGATATCTACTGTGTGAACTTCTCTGTATATATTTTTGTGCAACAGGCCATTACCTGCAAAAATAATGGGGACAAAAGTATCGTAAAACCATGGTGATCCATGCGTGCTGGCAACAGTTAATCCATCAAAATCATTTACAAACCAGTGTGGTTCTAAAACGATATAGATATCACCGGATCGTTTTGGATTAAAGTTACTCATTATTTGATTATATAGTTTTGTGTCGGGCATTTTTCCTTCAAGAATATCAATGCTTGGAACAGCATAAGCAATACCCTTGAGTCTTATTAGTTCAACTGCAATAGCTCTTGAAACTTCGTTTATATCAAGTTGATGATTTTTTATAGTTTCCCGGTTGAGGAACAAATAGGGGTGATGAAAACCCGAAATAAGCTCTTGTGAAACACCAAATTTCTTTTTGATATCTTCCATAATAGCCTCCTTATCCAAACTGTCAGCCATAAAATATTCAGCATCAATGCCGAAGCTATTCAGTTGAGCGGGTACATTGGCTGCTCCATGGTCAGCAGAAAGCACTATTAAGGTGTTGCTTAAACCCACCTGTTTTTCGATAAAGGAGAATAGTTCAGCAAGTGTTTTATCAAGTCGCAATAAATTATCCTCACTTTCCAGACTGTTTGGACCAAATACGTGCCCAACATAATCGGTTGATGAGAAACTTATGGATAGAAAATCAGTGATTGCATCTTTCCCCAACTCCTCATTGACCAATAGCTCTTTCGCAAAACTAAGTGTCAGGTCATCCCCTACTGGACTAAGTGTTAAAAGCGTTGTATAAAGTTTGCTGTCGGCTTTACCAAAGGGATGTGGAAATGTCACCCCATAACCTGGCATATTTGTCTCATAAGGCATATCGTCGTAATCGCCATAGATATAGGTAGATTTATCATTTAATAAATCCCAGGAGGTGCCGGCGTATTCAAAGGGAATTTTTTTATTGTTCCATGCTTTAACCCAGGCAGGGTAATCGTTATAATAATAAGTGCTGGTAACAAATTCGCCTTTGCTTTTCGAAAACCAAAAAGCCTTACCGCTATGACCGCCAAAGGTTACTGCTCCCCGATCTTTTACCGATACACCAAATACTTTTGATTTACCGTGGCTGCTTAATGTAAGCTCATCGCCAAAAGTAGTAACCAGCAAGCTTGATGGTGACCGTCCATCAGTACCTGCAATTTTCTGAGTTGGATCGACTTCCGTTTCTTTATCAACGTCTCCTCCCCCAATAAGAGCATAAAGGGAATCTTCAATATTATAAACAACCCTGTTTAATTCTTTATCGAACCAGACATTACCCACCATACCATGATCAGATGGGTCGGCACCTGTTGCCAAAGTTGCATGACCCACAACTGTTTCGGTATTTGCATGCCGATGATGAGCATTTTCATATACAATACCCTCCTCGTACAAATAGCGAAAGCCACCATCTCCCAATCGATCATAAACAGATCGTGGCATGTCTCCCCTTAATTGATCAACTGTAATTTGAAGGATCAACTTTGGAGTGTTTAGGTCATTATTCTGACTGTAAGCTTTTGATGCAAAACATAAAAAAATAATTGCCGATAATACAAACGAGATTTTTAAATATGCTTTTATTGATTTCATTGTCATTTTTTATTATGTCAATTTAATCCACACGAACTACTCCCGGCATGTTATAACTGCCATCGATCAACGGCGTGTAGGGGCCGTAAAAGCGGGCGGCAAACTGAAACCCTTCTTTTGGTGCGGGCAACCAATTTTTCTTCTGATTTGGATCAGTTGGTTCTTCATTTTGAACATAGATAATCAATTTTCCATCTTCAGTCTGGAGCTTGCCTCGCTCGAGCATATAACTGTTGAGCGCATAGCGATCAATTGGGTTGTCTACAAAGTAACCTGCGTTATCATAAAGGGGCATTTCCCAAAATTCTGTTACCGGAGGCATGTTGTTCAGGTCGAATGTTATCGTGTAGCGGTGCTCGCCCGAAAGCGGCCGACCCTCCGAATCCTTTGTACCGAATGCGCCGGTGTGTGATTGGGATGGAATCGGGCCAAGGAGGGCGATAAGCCCCCATAAGGACCGCTGTCGCCAGTCACTGTCCTTGTAGCCTATATCGTTCGAAAAATCCCAACCATTGCGTGGGATGCCGAAGCCATCAGCCATCAGGGACAGCACTTCCTTCTTGCCATCTTCGATCCCTTTTTCGACTGCTGCCTCGATCTCAGGCGTCAATTGGGTTGGATCAAAAGACTCACCTGCCTTCAATCCAAGACGCTCAAAACTCGAAAGGGCATTGTCTTCCCGGCAATTATCAGGCTGCTTGGTGAAAGTCGGATCATTAATTACAAGACTAATCCAGCGCAGAAAATCTACGCCTTTGAGCTTGGCGGGCTCACTGATCGTATCCATGCCCGGATAGGTTGGATAGTCGCCTTTGGTTAGCGGCACGTCATCGGCTTTCACTTCCTTCTGGCCGGCAGTCAACCATTGACTAAGCGACATGATGGTGATGCGATCTTGGATCCCGTTAACAATCTTGAGTTCTTCCTCGGTATCGTCAGTGAGGGCGATTCGTACAAGGGCACCGGAAAAATCGGATGGCGACTGCACTATGTCGGCGCCAACAAAACCATCGGGCAACTCACCGCTCCAGTTCGGTCCTATCAACAACCGTCGTAACGGGCCGGGCGCATTGAACTGGCTGCCAATCATGAGCCACCAGCGAGCATAATTATCGTGGAGTTGGATACTCCAATAACGGTCACTGATCTCGGGAACGGTGATTACGACCGGCTCCTTCGAAAGGTCGAGCATCGTATTTCCATAGAGCGTAGTGAAGTTGGGGGTGGTGGCAATACGTGGCAGGGCCTTCATCGGCGTGCGTTCCCAGCTCACTCGGTTGATGCCGCCATAGCGCGTGCTCTTTTCATTCTGCGCGTAGGTGTAACGTAGGTGATAGATTCCCACCGGATGCATGCCCCAGAGAAATGCTTCCTTGGCAATGCTCCTTGCCTCCTCAGGGGATAGCTCACTTTGTCTTTCTGTTTTAGGAGCAGGATTACAAGCAAAAAAGAGTATTACAATCGCAAATAGGATGATTTTCATTTGTAAGGTTATTATCGCTAATTTCTTCATTGTTTTCATTTTCATTTTTTATTATGACTATTTATATTTCATGTCTTATATATTTCACTTTCCTTTAAATAAACTGGTTGGCAATAAAATCTGAGCTTGCGCCCTCCACTGCCATTTCGGGCCAAAATCGGGCCTTACCACATTGTAGTAGAACTGTGTTTGAAGATTCAGAGGAAGTTTACCACCTAAAAACACGAGTTTCCCCCCCCCTAAACCCAACGGAACAATCCATCTGTCTTCAGGATCAGCAGTCCAGTTAGCAGTAATAATAGGTGCACTGTTTACATACCATCCATCGCCCAGTTGCTTTACGATAAATAGATTGAGGAGCATGTGGTTCACGTCTTTCACGGCTTCATCGTCCGAGTTGCCTGCGATCGACCAGGCATTGTTGATTAAAACGCCAAAGGTCCAATCGCCAGGTTGAATGAGCGCTAAAAATGAGGGTCCGATACTCCACTTCTGCGTTCCGCGTTTGCTTCCACCTGTTGGCAATTCCAGTACCGGTCCAAAACCCCAAATCACGTTTTTAGATTCTGGCACAAAAAAAGCAGTTGCAACGATGTCTGAAAGCCCCGATGAATATTTCCCGCTTTCACTCGAGAAATCGGGTATTCTAACTATTGGGAAAATTGTACGTGTGATAAGTTTCCCCTTAAAAAGAGGAATCACAGGTTGAATGTTCAATACATTCACATTTCGGTTATATTCTCCGTATCCGCCATTCAGATTGTTTTGAAAGGGAAGACTGATTAATTCTGCAATGGGATTGGCTGCTTGTTTGGAAAGGTCCTCTTTTGATTCCTGGGCATATAACTGGGATATTGCTGGGATTAAGCACAAGAACAATAGATGTCGGAATTTCATTTTTTTAGTTTTAGTGAGGTTTATCTCCTGAATTGATAATATGCAGGTGTCATTTATTTCTACAGCCAAAAAGTACCGCAGCTATTAAAGGTAGGAAAATTTTGTAAAAATCTGATAATCAAAAATTTGACAGGGGTGTCAAATTCAGTGTATGAGCTGGGGTAATACTGGTCCTAAGCGCGTTTATCCATGTTATCCATCAACACCAATAAGGCTCTCATAATTTCTTCAGTGGAAGCGACAAGTTTTTCAAGGCTCAGGTTGTTGATGTCCAGTCGGGAGTACCAGGTATACTCCAGCGATTTGTGTAATTGCGCTGCATCCTCATATTTAAGTGGGAGATTGTAATAATCAGTAAATAAATGAATTATAAATTCCCTGGCAGATATCTCATTGCACTTCTTAAAGACTTCATCATATTTTGAAATATGGGAATGATTGAATAATTGCTTATGGAATCTAAGCCCATCTGGAAACGCGAGCAGTAATTGGTGCAGATCAGGAAGGTACTGTTTGCAATGCAGTTTCCCTGCCTCAATGAACCGACTGTGCAGTTCATAATGAAAACTCAGCAGATTTTCAATAAACTCATCCTTGCTTTTAAAATGGTAGTTAAATGACGTTCTTGCAATGGAGAGCTCTTTGGCAATCTTCTTGATACTCAACATTTCCGGACCGTAAAGCCCAAAATGCTCATACCCCTTTTCAATCCAAAGCTGACGAGTTTTCATAAATAGATGTTCTTCCATGGCAAGATATGGATTTCAATAGAAAATCCATCCTGGGATTCGATTGAATCCCGCTCGCGCATTCCCCGCTGCTTGCGGCGGGGTTAGCGAGCACCTATGGAATAATAATTGGATAGAAGATTCCTCGCGGCTTGCCGCGAGGAGCTTCAATCAAAAACAGGCCTTCGAATAGCTATTCAGTCAAATAAGCTATTTGGCAGGATTTAACTTTTCCAATAGTAACAAAACACATAATGGCTCGTTATATTGACTATGACCGATATTTCATTCAAAAATTCAGGAGCCATGAAGCGATTTGGACTCATGCTGATGGCCATTCTTTTAGTGGCTTTACCAGTGTTTTCACAAATTGTAAGTATCCCAGACACTATCTTTCTTCATGCCCTTATTGCTGAGGGTGTAGACACCAATAAAGATAGTCTGATCAGTTTTGCTGAAGCAGAAGCGGTCAGCAGGCTTGATATTTCCGGGAAAGGAAATCCGGATCAGGGGAGGATTACTGATCTTTCTGGAATAGAGGCATTTATTAATATCGACACATTGAATTGCAATAGAAATGATCTCATTGCCCTGGACCTGTCAGAGAACATTGCTTTGACTAATTTGGATTGTGGTTCTAACCAACTGACTAGCCTGAAAATCACCAATTGCACAGCACTCACTTCTTTGAACTGCAGGACCAATCTCTTAACCGATCTGGATGTTTCAAATAACATCGAACTATCTACACTAAACTGCATGGAAAATGAATTAGATAGTCTGGATGTTTCTCAAAATGACTCTCTGTCTATACTGGTTTGCGGGAACAATCAATTAGACAGCTTAGTAGTTTCTGAAAATCCATACTTAGAAACTCTTTCTTGCCAGGAGAATAAAATAGCGGGTCTGGATATTTCAAATAACATGGCCCTTGTTTCTTTAAACATATCCAATAATGAATTCACATATCTGGATGTTTCAAACAACAGTGCATTGCAAAACCTGGTTTGTGAATCTAACCAACTAGCTAATCTGGATTTAAGCAATAATCTGGATTTGGTTTTTTTGTATTGCCAACTCAATCAGCTAATTAGCCTGGATGTTACAAGAAATATTAATATCGTAAATCTTGACTTAGGAGGCAACCAACTCACTACCCTTGATGTTTCTAATAACGATAAACTTGGAACCGAAGATTTGAGATTTGACTCACAAATATCAGGATTATACATTCAGGACATGCCCTCTTTACATCGTGTATGTGTTTTTGAAGACTTCTTTACCATCCCGATTGACACAACAGGCAGCCCCAATGTTTTTTTCGCAACCGATTGTGGAGCTAACATCGTAAACATCCCCGACACCATCTTCAATTATAAACTTATCAATGAGGGAGTAGATAACAATGGAGATAGCCTGATTAGTTATAGTGAGGCTGAACTGATTAGGCATTTGAATGTAAGCGGCCCCATAGAAGAGGAAGGCAGAATTTCTGATTTCACTGGCATTGAGGCCTTCGTCAACTTAGATACTCTGAATTGTAGTTATAACGAATTAGGCAGTCTGGATCTTTCCAATAATAGTTCCTTATCATCTCTGAATTGCAGGTATAACGACTTATCCAGTCTGAATCTCTCCTTGAATAGTGCTTTAACTGAATTGATTTGCTCCTATAACCAGTTATCCAGTCTGGATCTTTCCAATAATAGGGCTTTAACATCTCTGAATTGCAGGAACAACGAAATATCCAGTCTGGATATTTCTGCGGATACCGCTTTAATAGATTTGAATTGCCTGGACAACCAGTTAGACAGTCTGGATGTTTCTAAGAATACTGCTTTAACATACTTGAGTTGCGGAGCCAACCAATTAACCAGTCTGGATCTTTCCAATAATACTGCTTTAACAACATTGGATTGTATATGGAACGAAATAACAAGCCTGGATCTTTCCAACAATACCGCTTTAACAGAGTTGGATTGTTTTTCAAATCAATTAACAAGCCTGGATCTTTCCAATAATACCGCTTTAACAGTACTTGCATGTGAGGAGAACCAACTTGATAGCTTAAATGTATCGAATAATAGGGCTTTAATTAGACTAATTTGCGGCTACAACCCATTAATCTCCTTGGATCTATGCCTTAATCAATCTATTGAGTTTCTGAATATTCAGGAAATGCCAACCCTGGGTTCTGTATTCGTGTGGTCATCATTCCCATCTGGGGTTGTGGTTTATTCAACGGGCAGTCCTGACGTGGAGTTTATAGATTGTGCTACTGTTGGAATTGAAAAATACAATGAATCAGGACTATCCATATATCCCATCCCAACCAATGGCCTGCTAACCATCGAATCTGAGTATTCAGGCCCCCATGCCATCAAAATAAGCTCCTTGAATGGTCAGCTGAGATACAGCACCATCATGGAAGGAAGCTCTTTTCAAATTGACATCTCATCCTTCCATAATGGAATCTATTTCATCACCATCAGTTTACAAGATTTCGTAACAACCCGAAAGATCATCAAAATCTGACACAGATCTTTAATAGCCTGATTACCACAAACTACCCACGGCTAACCTGGCAAAATATTCTGATTCACTCTGAAAAGGTTATCAGGATCATACTTGCTTTTGATTTTCGTCAATCGCTCATAGTTGTGCTTATAGCTTGCTTTCACCCTATCCTGTCCCTCATCCATCATAAAATTAGAATAGGCTCCACCAGATGAATAGGGATGTATGCCATCATAGTAATCCTTGCACCATTTGGTGATCTTCTCCGCATTGGCAGGATCGGGATCCACTCCCACAATCACTCCGGCATATTTAGCATCCCGGTATGCCCAAGGAGTTTCATCCTTGCCAACCCTGCTGGCAGCTCCACTGATGGGATACATATGCATTTGAGAAAGTGGTGTAGGTATTTGCGATCCAAATTTCAAATGCTGAGCCCTCACTTCCGGCCCCAATTCGGTAAAGAAGTCGGCCCTCCAGTACCATTGTAAACCCGGAGGCATCAATCCGTCAAACAAGGTTTGCACCGATGGGTAAGGCATGGGACCCACCATTTGGAAAAGAGGCTCCCTGGCCAGAATGGGCTCAAATACCTCTTCTGCTTTATCTAAATCACCCACATAGCACCATATAATGCCACAGAACTGCTTGTTATGAAGATGCTCCGGAAAGGGTGACTCGGGTATCACCATGGTGGCTACAAAGCCATTTAATTCATCGGGTGCATTGTGAATGAACTCATGATACCACTCCATGACCTCTTCGGTTTTTTCGATGGGCCATAAAGTGGGCCCGCCAAATACTGTTTTGACATCATGTGCCTGAAACTTGAAGGAGGTCACGATTCCAAAGTTTCCACCTCCACCCCGAATGGCCCAGAAGAGATCTGTATTCTGGCTGGCACTCACAGTTACAAATGAACCATCTGCCAGGACCATATCAGCTTCAAGTAGATTATCAATGGTTAGTCCGTATTTTCGTGATAGATGACCCACTCCGCCACCAAGTGTCAACCCTCCCACACCCGTGGAAGAAATGATACCTGCAGGAACGGCTAGACCAAAAGGATGGGTGGCATGATCAACTTCGCCCCATACATTTCCGCCTCCTACCCTCACTGTTTTTTCAGCCAAATCTACCTGCACAAATTTAAGTCCCGACAAATCGATAACCAGACCCTCATCACAAATTCCTAATCCACCTCCATTGTGTCCGCCTCCCCGAACAGCAACCAGTAAACCGTTGTCCCTGCCAAAATTTACAGCATAGATCACATCCGCAACATCCACGCATTTTACGATCATGCCCGGGCGTTTATCTATCATTGCATTGTACACTTTACGTGTGTCATTGTAATTGGAATCCTGAGGAAGAACTACCTCACCTCTGAGTTGGGACGTAAAAGCTTCTATGGCAGAAGCATCCATATCTCTTACTAAATTTGACATAGCATTTGAAATTTTGTGGTTAAACGAAAGGGGCGCAGGCCTTAGTGATGCTTTACTGCTGGTGGCGAGAAGGTATTCTAAACTATTATTAAGTAACAAGTTAGGTCATTTATTTGGAATGATTCCAAATCAGGCCTAATTAACATTCGAATTAACATAAGTCCAATTTAGAGGTTCTGTCCAGGATGCCCCAAAAGAACTATAAATTGTGTAGTTTTGCGAAAAATTAGATACAGGACAAATTCGGTTTTTATGATCACAGTTGCAGGATTAAGAATTCAGTTTGGTAAAAGGGTATTGTTCCAGGAGGTAAATATGAAATTTACTGCAGGCAACTGTTATGGAATCATCGGGGCGAATGGTGCCGGAAAATCCACATTTTTAAAAGCAATTTCGGGGGAACTCGATACCACTGCCGGGCATATTAGCCTGGGACCGGGAGAAAGGCTATCGGTATTAAATCAGGACCACTTTGCATTTGATGAATTCACCCTGCTAAATACAGTTCTTAAAGGTCACCTGCCACTTTGGGAGGTGATGCAGGAAAAGGATGCCCTGTACGCCAAACCCGATTTCTCTGAGGCCGATGGAATGAGAACCTCGGAGCTGGAGGAGCAATTCGCAGATATGGATGGCTGGAACGCCGAAAGCGATGCCGCTACATTGCTGAGTAACCTGGGTGTCAAAGAGGAATTTCATCACACCATGATGCGCGATCTAAGCGGGAAGCTTAAAGTCAGGGTTTTGCTGGCTCAAGCGCTTTTTGGCAAGCCTGATAACCTGCTGCTCGATGAACCTACAAACGATCTGGACCTTGACACGGTCAGGTGGCTGGAAGACTATCTTTCAAACTATGAAAATACAGTACTTGTGGTTTCGCACGACAGGCACTTCCTTGATGCCATAAGTACCCATACAGTGGATATTGACTTTGGCAAAGTCCAGATGTTTGCAGGTAATTACAGCTTCTGGTATCACAGCAGTCAGCTGGCTTTAAGACAGCAACAGGTGCAGAACAAGAGAGCTGAAGATAAGAAAAAAGAGCTGCAGGAATTTATTGCCCGATTCAGCGCCAATGTGGCCAAATCAAAACAGACCACCAGTCGCAAAAAAATGATCGAGAAGCTTAATATTGCTGATATAAAACCATCCACAAGAAAATACCCGGGTATCATTTTTACTCCTGAACGAAAGGTGGGAGACAGAATTCTGGATGTAGAGGGACTCAAAGCCAGTGTGGAAGGAACCGTGCTTTTCAGAGACGTGGAATTTCAGGCCTTAAAAGACGAAAAAATCATTTTCCTCTCTAAAGACACCCGGGCCATGACTGCGTTATTTGAGATTATTAATGGTCTCAGAGAGGCCGATTCGGGGACCTACCAATGGGGACAAACCATTACCCATGCCTATTTGCCTCTTGACAATTCCGAGTTTTTCAAAAGTGACCTAACGCTTTTCGACTGGTTGTGCCAGTTCACCGACAACTCGGATGAATCTTATATCCGGGGCTATTTGGGCAAAATGCTTTTTTCAGGAGAGGAGATCTATAAGCGTGTAAATGTTTTGTCGGGAGGAGAGAAAATTCGATGTATGATTGCCAGGGCCATGCTTGCAAATGCAAATGCACTGGTCCTGGATACCCCCACAAACCACCTGGACCTTGAATCCATTCAAGCCTTCAATAACAACCTGATAAAGTATCCCGGAAACGTTTTTATGTCCTCACACGACCATGAGTTTATTCACTCGGTGTGTAACCGGATCATCGAACTTACCCCCAATGGCATCATCGATAAACTGATGACCTACGACGATTATATCTCCGATGAAAGGATCCAGGCGCAAAGAGAAAAATTGTGGTCTGACTTTTAATGTGAATAGACTAACACAATGCTCGCCCCTGAGCCAGATTTTTATTATTTTAGTGAATTGTGAGATCTACTTCATTAAAACCCATCACAGCAGCACTCATGATGCTTTATGATGAAGGCAAACACACAGTATGTTCCATTTATGGGAGTCCCCTTTGCCTACGAATACAAAGATCTGGTTCGAAAATCACTCATACCTTAAAGCTTCAATGGGATTTTTAGTGGAGGCTCTCCACGACTGTATAGACACCGTAAGCAGGGCAATAAGACCCGCTGTTATACCTGCAAGGGCGAAGATCCACCAGCTAAGGGTGGTTTTGTAAGCGAAGCTTTCCAGCCATTTGTTCATCGCTAAATAGGCAAGTGGTATGGCCAGGAGAAAGGAGATTAGAATCCACTTCATGAAATCCCAGTTCAGCATACCCAAAATCTGCACGGTCTCAGCTCCATTTACTTTTCTTACTCCAATCTCTTTGATGCGGCGCTGGGTAGTTAAAAGAGAAAGACCCAGAAGACCCATAGAGCATATAAACATGGCGATAAATGTAAAGATGGACAGCAATTTGGTTTGAAGGAGCTCCGTTGAATATACGTCCTTGTACATGGAATCTACATAATCGTATTGAAATGGATATTCGGGGTACATCTTTGTCCAAACAGTTTCCATGTCAGCCAGGGCCCTCTCCTGCATACCTGCTTTGAATGATACTACAAAGTTGATCAACCAGAGATCTTTCCGCTTAAACATAACCAGGGGATCAATCTTCCTTTTAATGGTGGAGAGATGAAAGTCTTCAACCACACCAATAATTTTACCCGAGGGTATGCTTATGGCTTCATTTCCAAAAATAAGTCCAAACTCCTTTCCTACAATTTCGTCCGGATCTGAATAGTTCAGCCTCCGCATGGCCGATTCGTTGATAATGTACTCTCCCGAACCTTCATTGTCGGTATGGTTTTCTGAAAAGTTTTTGCCTCCAAGGAAAGCCAGGTCAAATATGCTTGCAAAGGAGTAGTCACAAGGAAAAACACCAATTAAATCGTCGGTCTCATCGGTCTCATCCTCCACAAATCCTTCCAGGGTGAATCGAAACATATCATTTGCTTCACCTCCGGGAGGTTCCATCATGGCTGATACCTCCTCAATGGAATTATATTTTTTAAGTTCCTCCTTAAATTCTGCAAACCTGGACTGTATATTCGAATGAACGTTCTCAAAACAAATCAGCTTGGAATTTTCAATGCCCATACTACTTTCAAGTGCATAGGTCGTTTGTCTATGAATTACAAAAACAGCCACAATAAGCGCAATGGAAATGGTATACTGCAAAACGATCAAACCCTTGCTTATCCCCCTCCTCTTTAAATTGCCCCCGCCGCTTAAATCGGTGGAGGATTTCAAATTTGCAATAAACTGTCTCATTACTGGTAAAAAACCCACAAGAATCCCCAGCAGACTAAACCCCAATGCCACTGCTACAATAAACAGTATGTTTCCGGTAAAGAGGTTTAAGCCAAACTGTTGTTGGATAAGCACAAGAACCAGGGCAGAAATAATACCACTGCATGCCAGGGAGACAAGAGCAATGACCACTCCTTCGCTTAAGAAGTAATTCATTTGCATCCTGTTGGAGGCCCCGAATACTTTTCCTACGAAAAGGTATTTATCGCTATAACCTGCCATACCTATGTTCAGGTTTGCATAATTAATAAGTGCAATAAAAAGAAGCAACAATGCGGCTATGGCAAAAGAATATACCACGGACATATTGCCGTTTGGCTCAATTTCGCGGGTCTTCTTAGAATTCAAATGGATGTCTGCAATATTTTGAAGATAGGCTTCCACTTCAAATGCATCCGCATCCACATCATAATAAGTAGTAATGAAGTCCTTAAAGCCCCCAGTAATGGGAGCTGGATCCGCATTTTCATGTAGAAGAAGATAGGTCCATGCCCAGCCTTCAAAAACAGATTTATCCACAGGGGATGCGATTAAATCGGGGTGAAAATGACTGTTCCTGGGAAAATCCTGCATAATGCCAGCCACCGCATAGTCAGTTTCTATGCCATTAAATTGTCCTTCGGGCAAAGTCAGCACCTGTCCGATGGGATTGTCTGTCCCAAATACCCTTTTCGCAAAGCTTTCAGCAATAACCATTAATCCAGGACCATCCAATATATTCTCTGGATTTCCAACCAAAAGCTTTGCATCAAACACCTCGAAGAAAGTACTGTCACATTCGAAGGCCTGATTAACTGAAACAAATTCATCATTAAATTTCAGGACACCCCCCCTGAGAGGAGAAAGCCTCACATAATTCTCAATTCCCGAAAATGATTCGGCCATCTCCGGGATAAAGGAAGGCCTGACCAGACGTGCAAAATGCTTCCCACCCAGAAAGGTTGGATTGGTAGTTGTAAACCGGTAAATCCGCTCCGATTTTGCATGAAACCTGTCAAATGTCAATTCACTCTTTAAAAACAGCACAATAAGCAACATGCTGCTTAATGACAGGCTAAGTCCCGCTACTTTTATAAGGTTGAGAAAGGGGCGTTTCTGCAGATTCCTGGCAACAAATCGGAGTGTCATAGCTATCAAAAATAATAAAGTGCTAGCAAATACCGCGTTAAGAAAAGTTAAGATCAAACAAAAAGTGAATGGCCTTTGTTTTATTGATATGAAACGTAGAAAATTTATCAGAAATGGTCTGGCCGGCGCTGCGCTAATAACTGCCTTTCCATATGAACTACTGGCAGGAACTAAGAAGTTGTATCCCAGCGACAGGGTCCAATTGGGAAATACGGGTATTGAAATGTCAAGGATGGCCATGGGGACTGGAACAAGTGGCTGGAGAGGCAGTTCAAACCAGACCCGGCAGCTGGGTATCAAAGGGGTTTCTGATTTGCTTAGGGCAGGATTTGATGAAGGGATTAACTTCTGGGATACGGCCGATCAGTATGGTTCACATCCGCACGTTAAAGAGGCCTTGAAGAAAGTAGAGAGGGAGAAAGTGGTGATCCTCACCAAGTCTACCTCAGGCTCCTATAAAGATATGAAAAGTGACCTGGAGCGCTTCAAAAAAGAGGCCGGTACCGACTACTTTGACATCGTTCTATTGCATGCAGTCACCGATCCCGACTGGAACACGAATATGAAAGGCGCCATGGAGGCCCTGAGCGAAGCCAAGGAAGAGGGAACCATTCGGGCCCATGGAATCTCCTGCCACTCTCTGGGAGCTCTGGAGACCGCTGCTGATGAACCCTGGGTAGATGTGGATCTGGCCAGGTACAATCCGGGTGGAGTGGCTATGGATGCAGATGTACCTACCGTACAAAAGGTCTTAACCCGCATGAAAAATAACGGGAAAGCCATTATCGGGATGAAGGTATATGGAGCAGGCAAATTAACCGACAAAAAGGACGAATGCCTGGAATTCCATACAGGAGCCGGTTTTATAGACAACTTTACCCTGGGAATCGAAAGCTATGAGCAGCTAAAGGACATTCAGAAGCGTTTGCCCGATGCAAGTGTAAGGGGCTGATCTGACTTTAGAACAATTTCGAGGCTCGAAGAGTAAACTTTACCGTTTAATAAAAATAAAATCTCCCCCCTCGTCGCCCACATTCTGGATCACACCGTACTGGGGGGTATTGGGACTGTTGTTGGCTACCGGAATTTCAATGCTCTGAAAGAGCTGGCTGGCCGACATGTAAACATCCTCATTGTTTTCGAGCCTGTCGGCAAAGTATTTAAAAAAGACCGATTTGTTAGGTACAGTTTTAAGGACCCCACTGGTAATGGCTTTTCGGCTGGAGAGCTCATATTTTTTTTTATAGGCAGTGGGTGCTTCGGCCATAAAGGTGCGGGTCTTAAATATGCTACCGCTGAAACAGGCATCAGAAATCAGCAGAGTGTGTTTGGACTGTATACGTTTCAGGTTGGCCACCAGCACATCGTTATAAATCCAGTTGGCCGTAAATTTGGCCTCCGCATCGGATGGCAGCCAATACCCCAGCTCTGTCTTCTCGTCATAAAAGCCATGACCCGCATAGAAAATCAGCAGGTTATCCTGGTCAGTTATGGCATCGCTCAACCCGTCAAAAACCCTTAATATTTCTGTTCGAGTAGGATTTTCCATCAACTTTACATACTTCTTATCAAAGTAGTATTTCTCAGTCAGAATTCTGGAGAGTCTATTCGCATCTTTAATGGGTAATCCGTCCAGGTCGGTTATCTTTGGATCTCTGTAATCGCTTTCACCGATAATGAGTGCATAATACTTTCCTTCCTCACCCAATAAATCTTTCTTTGCAACATCTATTCCCTCTCTGACAATGGTATACGCCCTTTGTTCCAGATTCTGATGGATATCCGTTGCCATGATTTGGATCTTATTGGAACCAATGCTTAAGAATACATTGGCACTGAATTCTCCTGAGCTGGAAATGGAGGCATCTATTCCATTGATCAGCACTTCGTAAATACCACTCTGGTCTTCCACCTTACCGGTAATGGTAATTTGCTTGGTTTCGTTTGAAACAGGGCTGAACACATTAAAAGCAAGCTGTGAGGGGGAAAGAATTTTAATGGTTGGAGGCTTGGTATCGTCAACAGGTGCTACTTCCGGAGCCTCTATCGCTTCAGCGTGCTTCTCCGGTTTGGCGTTGCTGACAGTTCCCATTCTTGAAAGATAATCTTCGGCCCTGCTCGAAGGTTGAGAGCGTTTTGATCTTTCAAGAAAGTGACGCGCATTGTCATAATCCTTCAGATGGAAGTAGACAATTCCCAGTTCACGGTTTGGAAAGTAGCCAATAAAATTAACCCCGTAGGTTCTCACCCGCTCCTCATCATCCTGTTTGAGGCTTATGGCATCCTTATAGTTTTGAATGGCCTCCTCCCAATTCTCTTTCTTCTGATTCTTTTGTCCTTTATGGTAGTGGTCAACAAACGTCTGTGCGGACAGACCCACCCACAAAAAGAGCAATAGTAATACAGAGACCCCGGTTTTCATCATCTGATCATCTGATATACACTATAAGAGAAAGTATAAATGACTGTAATTTATGTTCTGCATTAAAACTGTTCACCCCTTCCTGTTCGTATTTGTAGTGTTCATACGCGAAATCCACAGAAAAATATTTAGAAATGAACCCGAACCCTGCATTGAATGAAGCTGCAAAGACCTGTTCGTTGGGATGCCCGTTAAAATCGAGGTTTGCCACATTGGTCGGATTGTTTTTCCATCCGATCCTGAGGGGAATCAGAGCAAAATCGGGGTGCAGGATGTACTCCACCCCTGCCCGGAACTGGTTCAGGTTATCATTGGATATCACCAGTAGATCGGTCGAGTCCACCAGGGTACTCAGGGGCGGATCGTATTGAAGATCATTGTAATAGTTGTATCGCATGGACCTCTCTGCATCCTTGAAGGGTTTGATATCATAATCCACTGCAAGGGTCAGGTAGTCCCCTATCCGATAGGATGCTCCCGTACCTATGATCACCGGGATATGATAAGTTTCTGAGCCCTCTTTTCTCTGTAAGTGGTAAGAATCATCAGAAGGATACTTATAATGATAATCGGCAAGGCTGGAAAAATCGTTTTTTAGCTTAAGGGGGGTATTTAACCGAGCTGCCAGTTTCAGTGGAACTCCAAAAGTGGACAGGTCCGCAAAAGCACCAAAGGTCATGTTAAAACCCGAGAAAGAGTATACTTCAACCATATCAACATAGATATTATTGTCACTGTTCCGGTATATGTTGTTCCAATCATTTCTGTTTCCCAGCGAAAAGTATTTGTTGAAGGTGATTCCCAATGACAAATAATTGGTTAAAGAATATCCTCCCGAAAAAGAGATGGAATTTACCGTGGTGTTTCCACTGGAGCTTCCCTCGTGGTTTGCGTGGGGAAAAGTGTGGGTCTGTTTAAACTTGTAATTGATCTGGTTTTGAAAGGCAATTCCCAGAACAAGGTCCCTCTCTTTGATTTTAAATGGATAAATAAAACTCAGGTAATCAAAAGTATAATAGGGATTCCCTTCCTGGATATTTGTGTTTGTATTGTCCTGCAGATCCACATAGGTCAGCTCCTCCACCTGTACCCGTTGAATCAGGGAGAACTCGGGCTTTTTTAATTGAGTAATGCCCGCAGGGTTCCACGATATGGCTGTAGCATCATCAGCCACCGCATTGAAGGCGAATGCCATGCCGGCTGCCCTTGCCCCCACTCCTTTAAAATCATAGAAATTCTGTGCGTTCAAAACATACGCCAGAAATATAAGAAAGAGAAGTAGAAGACACTTTTTCATGTTCAGATCTTATAAAGGGGCTTTTAGCTCGATTGCATAATCGGGGTAAAGGTAAGTTCCCGGGTCACCTGGATCTGTCCAGCTGCTTTCGGCCGACCTTTTCTTTGCTGTAGAGTAAAGGTGGATTGATTGGTTGCTGGTATCGGGCAGTGTAAACTGCACCCCCTGCGACCAGTAAGCATACCAGTCCACTGCATGCGCCCTGATCTGTATCCAGTTAAATTCAGTTGGTGCATATGATTTGTAATAACCAATGCTGTACTCTGTATCATCATTGGGAATCAGGATGTCTTCAGTCCGGTCAACACTAAAACCATTAAGCACATTCATAATACCCACTTCGAGGGGATTAAGTGATTCCGTCCCTTCATTCTTGATGTAAAGGAAATAATAGTCCTTATCGATGAGCAGGGTCCTTGAAATCTCTGGTTCTGTTAGGGCAATTGTGTTGTCCCAGTTCAGCTGATACCCAACTTGTGTGCCGCCAGCAGTCTCCCCGGATGTCCATGCAAAATAGTCCACAGAATTACCGGTCAGGTCGAAGTAAGTCACATTTCCTTCCGCGGGGATCACCTTTTCCAAGCCATTGATTTCTATACGAATCTCTGTATAGGTGGTATTGATAAAAGTAATATCAGTGTTGGGGTCGGTCACGGTGATGAAGTTGGCACGGGACACCGCATCCGATCCGTCCTTATTGGAAACCACCAGGCTTACCTCAAAGATTCCTGCCTGCTCATAGGTAACCGTTGGATTCTGAGAGGTAGAGGTAAAAGGGGTTCCTCCAGTGAATGTCCAATCCCATGCAGTGGGCCCATTGATAGACCGATCGGTGAAGTTCACCTTTTTGCCTGCCTCCACCACCTCATTCTCAACGCTGAAAGAGGCAACGGGTTCCTGTTTGGTGCAATTGACCAGGCCAAATAAAAACAAAATAAAAACAGCCACATGTAACGCCCTGATATTCATTATTTATCTGTTTAATCAGCCTCAATTCAAGTAAATTTATGGATTTCAGGTTTGAATACAAAATTCCATCATTTTGAGGAGATGAGCTAAACGATTTCTGTATCTTTCATCAGACATATTTCAAATGAAAAAAGCGAAAACAGATAGATTGTACAGGGATGTCGAATTTCTGACCCGTATCCGTCCTTACAGGAATTATCAAAATTTGGAGGCGCTGGAAGCCGCAAGCAAATATATTTCAGATCAATTTGCCTCCTGCAGCTATGCCATTGAAGAACAGAAGTGGGTTGCTGAAGGCAGGGAATATAAGAATATTATCGCCTCCTGGCAGAAAGAAAAAAGGAGAAGGCTGATCATCGGTGCGCATTATGATGTGGCCGGCGACCAACCAGGAGCGGACGACAATGCAAGTGCTGTTGCAGGTATACTTGAAACTGCCAGGTTGATTTCAGAGAATCATCCTGAACTAGACTATGGAATAGATTTCGTAGCGTATTGCCTTGAGGAAGCCCCGTTCTTCACAACAAAAGAGATGGGAAGTTACATTCATGCAAAATCGGTTTTTGATCAAAAAGAAGATATTGTTGGAATGATATGCTATGAGATGATTGGCTATTTTTCAGATGAGCCAGGCTCACAGACATTCCCTGTACCTGAACTGGCGAAAATTTATCCCGACACCGGCAATTACATTGTTGTTGTAGGAATTGAAAAATGTAAGCAGTTTAATGAAACCATACACCGGTTGATGAGTGAACAGTCGGGAATCAATGTGGAGAGGATTGTATTTCCGGATGGAAATGGATTGGCCGGCAGATCGGACCAAAGGAATTACTGGGAATTCGAATATGATGCCGTCATGATCAGTGACACCTCTTTTCTTCGCAATCCAAACTACCACATGGAATCAGATACCATTGAGACCCTTGATTTTGAAAAAATGACCGAGGTTGTAAACAGCTGCTATTTTGCTGCTACAAAACTGGAATAATGGCAATACTGGGGAGTAATCAGGCCAAAGGAAAAATTGTGATTTAGATTTAAAAGCGGCACTCCACCTGGTATAAATTTTCTCCATCTCGAACTATTATTCCAATAATCTCCTCGAGGGCTTTAGCTGTTCTTGCTGCCAGATTAATACTCCCACCCTGTTAATTATGTGAATTTTAACAAAATAGAAGACAAGGAAGTCTTATATTATTGACTTATCCTTTTTGACTCTATAAAATCTTAACCATGGAAAGACATTTACACCTGAAATTGAAATCCTCAACAAGCTATTTCCTCCTCATGTTATGCATCCTGTTTATTTTACCCCTCCCCACACTAAAAGCTCAGGAGCTCTGGGAAAATGAAGAGTATGGCATGTCGGACTTTACCGATCCCAATCCCGATGCCTTAAAAGGGGCGGAAGGGACTGATGCCAACTGGTGGACTGCAGGTTCATACAACGGTAAATATTACAGCGACTACTACGTTCACTTCCGTTGGTCGGGTCTTTACGGACTCTGCGATTGCGAAAATAAACTGAACTTCAGTTTCAAACTAAGTGGCAGCAGCAAAAGATCCTACTCCACCACCAAGTTTACTTATACCGGATATGGGGTTAGGTATGGATGGGGTCCCCGTCAGACTGGCAATTGGACCTACTATGCGTCTAACAGCGGTACCGAAGATGTGATCTTCTCCTGTGTAGCCACCTGTTCAGGAGCCTACTGGCAGTCCAACGGATCCATATCTGCAACTACAGCTGCCATTCGGGCACCCGCCAATGTACAGGCATCCGATGGAGTATCCGATCAGAGCATAAAGATTAGCTGGACAAAAACAACCGATATCCCAAATGCCAATCACGGATATAAAATTTTCCGCGACGGAGAAGAGATTGCATCGGTCTATAACAATAAGTTTTCCTATATCGATACAGGATTAGAATCCGGCAGAACATACTCCTACACGGTTTATACCTACACCACCAGCTGGGGAGGACACACCTCCTATGGAGTCTCTGATTCAGGCAGCACCTTTGATCTGGGACTGGAAGGTTCTGATGACGAAAACGGGAAAGTGATCCTGACCTGGAAGGATGTAACAGATCCTACGACCATTTGGGGAGCAAACGAAACCAAGGTGGTGAAAAAATTTAAAATTGACCGGCTCGATTCAAACGGCCAGCCCATCACACTTAGCGATAACATCGATAAAACCACTACCAACTATAGGGACGAAAGCAACGATTTGATCCCTGGCTACACCTACACCTATGTATTGACCCCTTTCGAGCTGGGTGATTTCAAGTCAGATATGGCCACCGGAAAGATGAGGCCCAATGGCAAAATCAAGGGAAAGATTATCGCTCCCTCAGGATTTGATACCGGCATTCCCAATGTGGAGGTCTGTGCAGTAAGACAGGATTCAGTACCCCAGGATACCACCACCACTTATTGTACAGTGACAGATCAGGATGGGTATTTTGAGATCCCTAATATCTATTATTATGAGGGTTCAGAATTCAGGATCATTCCCAGGAAGGGAACACATGAATTTGAACCTCCTTACTCTGAAAGGACACTCGATCTGGATGTTCCTTCCGTAGGAAGTCTCAATTTTACCGATATATCGGCTTTTACCATTACAGGAAAAGTAAGTCAGGACTTTGGAGCTGTGCTTTGCAATGTTCCTGATGTGGAGATACTGCTGGATGGAGTTCCTGAAACCTCCACCAACAGTGAAGGGGAGTTTACCCTATCGGTAGACCTTATAGGGGAATATACCATTACACCCGTGCTGGAGGGTCATCACTTCGATCCACCCGAACGCACCTACTATATCGACAACGACAGCATTGTAGCGCTCTTTGACGACACCACCCGCTTTACGCTGGATGGCTACCTGAGGGCCAGCTGTGACTACTACATTGGTCAGGCTGATCTGAAAATAACTGCCGATAATGAACCCAATCCCTGTTTCGATACCCTGATTACCACCGAAAAAGGAAGCGGCTACTACAGCATAGAATTGCCAGCTCGTGGATACAAGGTGGAATTGATCAACTTTTATCCAGATGACTCAAACCTGGTGGAAGCCTCTGATGTGATGGAATACTTCACCACCCAGGCGGCCAATCTCAGGCATGGAGATGTTACACTGGATATGATCTACAGGTCGACCCCCACCATCGAAGTATCTGGTTTTGACTTGCTCGGATGTGGCGACCTCTATGAAGGTGTTCCCATTGTGCTTCAGGGAGAATATTACGATATCTTGTTTGAAGTACAGGAGTCTTTCGGTGAAAGTACCTGTCCGGCCGACACCGGATTTCTGGTTATCTACAACAAACTGCTGGCAGATAAGAACAGGGCAGATACCCTGGTTCTGAATAATGGCCAGGCTTTCTACACCCTGGTGCCTGAGGACGTAAACATTATTTCACCCTATCTCAATAAGTTTGAGGCAGTCGCTGTAGTGGGTGATGAAGAGGTGATCTACAGCCAGGATGTACTGGTTGAAGGCAATCGTCCCAGGGAAAAGACCTTTACCACGGTCTCTCCTGAAATACCCTTTATGATTCTCAGGGATCCTCCGGGCGACGCCAGCTTCAGTTACCTGGAAAATAACTCAGTAACCAACACTGCCTTCCGTTTTCATGCCCTGGCAGGTGGTAGCCTTAAAGTATGGAGTGAGGTGAAAGCAGGGGTAAAGTTCGAAGCGGGTATGGGCGTCACCTATGAAACAGAGATCTGGGGTAAGCTGAAAGGATCCCTTGAAGTGGGTGCAGATATCCGGGGCCAGTCCGAATTCGGCCTCACCATCACCAATGGGGAACGCTTTGAGACCTCCAACAACCAGGATATCACGGGAGAACAAGGAGATGTATTTATAGGCTCGGCACTGAATATGATCTATGCACTGACCGATATTGTGACTTACGATAGCGATGCATGTGAGGTAAGTACAACAGTGGATCTGAGTATGGGTGCAGATGGTTTTGCCACCACCTTCATCTATACCGAAGATCACATCAGAAATGTGCTGGTGCCGCAACTCAGCTACTTGCGTGACCTATACACCAGTGCAGGGAACGATTCGTCCAAAATTTACGACGACCAGGTAAAAGTCTGGCTCCAGACATTAAAAACCAACCAGGAGATCAAAATGGATGCTGATTTTATCGAAAACCGTTCCTTCAGTGCCAATGCCAGTTACGAGGGGTATAGCGAGGTGACCACCTCCGAGTCGCGCTCCCTTGAATTCAACATGTTCATCGAAAGCCAGGTAGCAGTCGAAGCCGGACTTGAAATTGGTGGGATAGGTGCCAGCGGGGGGGTGGAAGCCAAATTCCGTCTTGAATATGGGGAGTCCAAAACAGAATCCTTCAGCCAGTCCAGGAAAACGGGCTTCTACCTGAGTGACGACGATTCAGGCGATGCCTTCAGCGTGGATATCCTCTCCGATGAGGTATATGGGACCCCGGTATTTCAGCTGGTGAGTGGCACCAGTTCTTGTCCCTGGGAACCAGGATCCCAACCGAGGGAGGGGGTACAGGTGATTTCCGACATCTACAATCTGCAGGTGGAGGATCCCAATGGAGCCGGAGTCTTCACGCTTCAGCTTGGTAATACCAGTCAGAGTGATGAGGATCGGATGTACTACCTCTCCTTCGACCAGGCCAGCAACCCCGATGGGGCTGAGATCAGTATCGGGGGCAGCCCGGTACAGGGCCCTGTGGAATACTTTGTGCCTGCGGGCGACTTTAAAGAGGCGACGGTGACTGTGAAACGGGGCCCTCTGGCCTTCGACTACAACAACCTGCAATTTATATTCGCTTCGGGATGTGATCCGCTGATTGCCGATACGGTGCTGTTGAATACACATTTCAGCAGCCCGTGCAGTCGCATTAGCCTCACTCGTCCGGGTCAAGGCTGGATTGTTTCCGGGTCTGATAACAACAGGCTGAAAGTAAGGCTGGAAGATTATGACAAAGACTTGATGGATTATATCAAAATCCAGCTCTCGCCGGTGACCAGGAATACATGGACCACGGTACTCACGGTGGACCGCGATAACCTGGATGCAGACATGACAGATCTCACACTCTTGCTCAACGAGATTGAGGACGGAGAGTACGACCTTCGGGTGGTGCTGGAGTGCAGCGAAGGTAAAATTTACTCGGATGTACTCCGGGGAATGATCGACAGAACTCCACCCGAGCTATTTGGCCTGCCAGAGCCCGCCGACCAGGTCCTGCAGGAGGGTGACGAGATCAGAGCTGCTTTCAGCGAACCATTGGATTGCTACTCCATTTCCAAAGAGATGGTCACTCTGACAGATATCACTAGCGAATTACCCATCGATTTTGCAATGGGATGCAATGGAAACAGCCTGCTGATTTTCCCGAATATATCGGGTACAGATTATGATAATCACACATTGAGTGTGACCATAGAAGGCCTTTCTGATGCCTATGGAAATGTAAATACCGAATCGGTAGAATGGAACTTTAAGATTGAGGGGAACATAGCCGCCCAATCTGATGTGGCCGACACCGATGGTGACGGGATCATCAACAGGGATGACAACTGTCCATATACCTCCAATCCTGACCAGGAAGATATGGATGGAGATGGCATCGGGGATCTCTGTGATGACGACCTTGATGGCGACTTTGTGGTCAACGGGGAGGACAACTGCAAGTTTGCAGCAAATCCAAACCAGGAAGATTCCAACGGCGATGGAATCGGCGATATTTGCCAGACCACAGGAGTGGAGGAGAGCATAGCTGGTTACCAGTTATTCGATAACTTCCCCAATCCATTCACCGGTGAAACCACCATTCGTTACTACCTGCCCCACGAGAGTCAGGTGGTGTTGAAGGTGTTTGACAATACAGGAAGGGAAATGGAAACCCTGGTTGAACAGGATATGCCGCAGGGCACCCACCAGGTAACCTGGAAGGCTTATGAATATCCGTCAGGGCTCTATTTCTACACCATCTACAGCAAATCATTGCATTCTAATGACCATTTCTCGAAAACCCGGAAGATGGTTCAATCGGATCGATAAAAATGAATAGCTAGTTTGGGAATGAGACTGTCTCCAGTGGGGCAGTCTCATTTTTTTTAAGATTCCATCTCATAAGCAGTCAGATTAAGGCTGAGTTCTGTAAGGAATTCAATTAAATATCGTCTAAGATCGGACATCACGGATTAATCACTGCATCGTACAGTTTTGTGATTATTCTGTGATTCTTATTGCCTAATTTTACGCAATCATATTGATTATGAGCAAGATACTAATTATAGAGGATGATCCCGACATTGCCGAGCTCGTCTCCATTCACATGATCGACACCGGTTTTGATACTGAAAAAGTTCAGGACGGGAAAGAGGGGATCATCAGGGCCATGGAGGACAATTACGAACTGATCATTCTGGATTTGAAGCTTCCGGGGATGGATGGGCTTGAGATCTGTAGGAAACTCCGGATGGAAAAGATCAATACGCCCATTATCATGCTAACCTCCAAATCGGAAGAGATCGACAGGGTACTGGGCCTGGAAATCGGGGCAGACGACTACCTGACCAAACCCTTTAGCATCAGGGAACTTGTGGCCAGGGTAAAAACTGTCCTTCGCAGGGGCAAGAGGGAGAGCGATCCCGACCGCGGTCCGGATAAGATCCTTCAGGGAGACCATTTTTATCTCGACATCTCAAAGCGCATCGTAAGGTCATACAATCAGCAGGTGGAACTCTCTCCCAAAGAATTTGACATGCTGGTACTGCTGGCATCCAATCCGGGAAAAACCTACTCGCGGCTCGATCTGCTGAACCAGGTCTGGGGGGTAGATTTTGAAGGCTTTGAACATACCGTCAACTCGCATATTAACCGGCTTCGATCCAAGATCGAAAAGAACATGAATGAACCCGAATTTATCCTCACCACCTGGGGTGTGGGTTACAAATTTAAAGATGACCTATTATGACCAGACAGGGACAAAAATCAATCAGCAGGCTCTACCGAAGAATATCCACGCTCTTTATTGTGGTACTGTTTCTTTTTGCTGCCATCACCTTATATATTTCTGTACACGCAGCCAATAACTATTCCCAGGAAGTAAACCAGAACATGAATCGCAACCTGGCTGCCAATGTGGCTGTGATGATGCAGCCCTTTTTGACAGATGGGAAAATCAATGAAGCCGGACTGGAAGACCTGGTGCACTCCCTGATGGTGATCAATCCAAGCATCGAGGTCTATCTTCTGGATACCGAAGGAAAAATATTAAGCTATGTAGCTCCGGAAAAAGTGGTCAAACTGGACAGGGTTTCGCTTGAGCCCATAGGGTCTTTCCTGGAGGGCTCTCCTAAGAAAATCATCTATGGCGAAGATCCCAGGAATCCCGGCGAGAAGAAGATCTTCTCAGCAGCCGAATTGATCCAGGCAGACAGGCTCACCGGATATATCTATATCGTGCTGGCCAGCCAGGAATATGCATCTGCTGCAAGTGTAGTCAGGGGAAGTTATATGTTGGGGCTCTCAATTCGTGCCATCATCACCATCCTTATTGGTTCGGCCCTTGTGGGACTCCTTGCCCTCTGGTTCATAGTGAAGAAGCTTAATCGGATTGTCAGGGGAATACAGAAGTTCAGCGATGGGGATCTGAAAACCCGGATTAAGGTGAAAAGCGACGACGACCTGGATCAGATTGGTACCGTTTTCAACTCCATGGCCGATACCATCGAACAGAATATTGAGGATCTGAAGGGATTGGAAAATCTCCGGAAAGAGTTAATCAGTAATATATCCCACGACCTGCGCACTCCGATTGCCTCCATCCAGGGTTATGCCGAAACCCTGATTCTAAAAAAGGACAACATCGAAAGCGAGGAGAGTGAGAAGTACCTGGGGATTATCTATAAGAATTGTGACAACCTGCAGGAACTTGTTACCAACCTCTTCGAGCTTTCCAAACTGCAGGCCAACCAGGTAACCCTCAACAGGGAACCTTTCTCCATTGGGGAACTGGTGCATGATGTGGCCAACAAGTACCGAATCCTTTCCCAGAAAAAGGGTGTCAGTATCAATACCATTGTCTCCAAAGATACTCCCGTGGTGGAGGCCGATGTGCTGCTAATCGACCGGGTACTACAAAACCTTATCGACAATGCCATCCGTTTTTGTAAGGATGGGGATACCATCAACATCGAGATCACCTCTGGCGAACCCGAGAATGTAAGTATTACCATCTCAGATACGGGAGCGGGTATTGCACAGGATCATCTGCCGCATATTTTCGAACGCTATTTTAAAAAGGACGATCGCGGCGGTTCATCGGGACTGGGACTGGCCATTGTAAAAAGGATCATCGATTTGCACGAATCTAGCATCGATGTGAAGAGCATTGTGGGACAGGGTACAACTTTCAATTTTTTCCTGCCGGTTGCGCAAATTGCCTGATACATCAGCAATCCAAAGTAATATTCATTAACTTAGTCTGACTAGAAATCAACTGAGGTAAATATGGATATTACTGTTCTGGGCGAAGCCCAATACCAATCCCCTAAAAAGCATTTCATTAAAGATACGCACCGCTTGCCTTACTCAATCATTATAGGGCAGGCATCCACGCCTGATGACAAATTGGCCTTTGAGTTGGCCGGGCCCCGCGAGAAATTATTCTTCAATCCGAAAGAAACCCGCGTCGGAATCGTTACCTGTGGGGGTCTCTGTCCAGGATTGAACGATGTGATCCGCTCTCTCTTTCTGGAACTGCATTATGCCTATAAAGTAAAAGAAGTCTATGGGTTTCGCGGAGGGTACATTGGCCTGGATCCAGAAAAGGGAAGAGATCCCCTCTTACTTAGCCCGGAAATAGTAGAAGGGATCCACCTGGATGGAGGAACCATTCTGGGGACATCAAGGGGACCTGTGGATACAGCCCGTGCAGTGGATAACCTAATCCATCTTGGGATCAACATTCTCTTCACTGTGGGGGGAGATGGCACACAACGAGGCGGAAATGCCCTTTACCAGGAAGCCAAAGAAAGAGCTTATCCACTCTCCGTAGTGGGTATTCCTAAGACCATTGATAACGATGTGGCCTTTGTGTCAAGGACCTTTGGATATGGGACAGCCGTTGAAGAGGCAGCCAATGTCCTGGATTGCGCCCATACCGAAGCCCGAAGTGTGGAGAATGGCATATCCCTGGTGAAGCTTATGGGGCGGCATGCCGGGTTTATTGCCGTGGGAGCCACAGTGGCCAACCAGGATGTTAATTTCACCCTGGTGCCGGAAGTGCCTTTTAAATTGGAAGGGCCCAGGGGATTTTTGGCGGTATTGAAGATGCGAATCCAGGACAGGGCCCATGCAGTGATTGTGGTAGCCGAGGGAGCAGGACAGGATCTTCTGAAAGCAGAAACTAAAGAGCGGGATGCCTCAGGCAATATAAAAATCGGTGATATCGGTCTTTATCTGAAAGAGCGCATAGAGGATTATTTCAGAGAAGAAGGGATTCCCGTGATTATGCGCTATTTTGATCCCAGCTACCAGGTGAGAAGCAGCCCGGCCAATGCCAACGACTCAATTCTCTGCGATCTCTTTGCCCGCAATGCGGTACACGCTGCCATGGCAGGAAAAACCGGACTGGTGATTGGATTTCTTCACAACCAATTCATTCATGTACCTATTGAGCTGCTCACCAGCAGAAAGAAAACCATGGACGTAAACGGAACTGCCTGGTATGCCACCCTGGCAACCACCGGTCAGCCAGAACATTTCGAATAGTATAATTCAGACCATCATTCATATGAAAATCATTAAGAAACCCACCGAAATAAAAGCAGCAGGTGAACCTGCTAAAAGAATTGAAGAATTCATTGGGCTGGTTAACTCTTCCACCGATGACCTGAGCATTGCCCGAATGACCAGTCCCACCGGCTGGAGCGAACCGGGACAAACCCCCGAATTCGATGAGTACACCCTGGTCCTGAAGGGAACCATTGTGGTAGAGACCAGAGAGGGTACAAAAGAGATTAATGCCCATGAAGCAGTCGTCACTGAAAAGGGAGAGTGGGTCAGGTACAGTACACCCTACGAGGGAGGAGCAGAATACATAGCCATTTGTTATCCCGCATTTTCTATGGAGAGGGTTCAGCGGGACGAATAGCGGTAAGGCCTAAAAAACCGAAATGCCCAGATAAGCGCCAGCCCGATGGTCCGCAAATACCCGGGGGTTTGCGTCTCCTGTTTTCGTCGCTCCCTGCACTGCACTTTGCTAAAGTGTAAATATTGAAGAACCTCGGAGCAGAGCTCCGAGGAATCTTCGATCCAAATATTATTTTAAAGGTGCTCGCTTACCCCGAAGTAGAACTTCGGTGAATGCGCGAGCGGGATTCAATGAGATCTGCGATTTTGTCTTTACTGGGTGTCCTGTGATCTTATTCTGGGTTTGGATTGGATAAATAGAGACATGGAAGGACGGTAAGTTACACAGACCATCAGTTGATATTAGAAATTTCATCCCCTCTTTCGGGTTTTGACAAGCTCCCTACCATTACCAACAGTTAGTTGAAAAGAAATGTACCCATTCTGGACCATTGGCGTGCCTGAAAAACGTTGTGGGTAATTAATATGTTTCTATTGGTGTTTTTAAGCTATTACGGATTATAAATTAATTTGGCAGGGATAAATATTAATTTTCTATTGGCCTTTTATATGGGGTAAAACACTAATTAATATCTTTTTCAAGATGAAGTGGGCGATCATTAAGAAGTTATTTGCCAAAAACAAGAACTTTTTCGTCTTAAGGATGTTTTGCGGAATTTCCTGAAAAGGATCCCAGCCATCTTTCCAAAGTACTCACCTCAATGATAAACATGGGCATTTTAACGAAATCATACCTGGATTTGTATCTAAACAACATTCTTGAATTGGAATGGACAGCAGAAAGTCAAAGAATGCTTAATGATAGCTGTGAAAGCATTTCACTGATGAATCCCACCATGTTTGTTCATGCTTGTCCATTAGAGTTAATCGATTACAATTGAAGTACCTCGATGCAGAGCTACCTTCGAGGAATCTTCGACACAATTATTGCTTTATTTGTGCTCGCTAACCCGCGCAGCAAAGCTGCTGGGAACCGAGTTTACGAGCTCGGCGGAGCCAATGCGCGAGCAAGATTCGGTAAGGTGTCCCAATGACGAAGTCAGGAGCCATTTGTTATCCCGCATTTTCTATGGAGAGGGTTCAGCGGGACGAATAGCGGTAAGGCCTAAAAAACCAAAATGCCCAGAGAAGCACTGCCACTGCAATCAAGGCATGAATATGCATGGCCCTTAATATTCCTCCGTGGTCGCGTAAATACCCCAGCAACAGATTCCCCAGGGCGACCCCCGCCCCGAAATGAAATGCCCAGATAAGCGCCTGTCCTGTGGTGCGCATATGCCCCGGGATTTGCCTCTGAACATACTCCACCATTCCGATCAGGAACAAAGCAATGGTAATTCCATGGAAGGGGCTCAGAGAAGCCGCAATCACCGGATCTGAAATAAAACCATAAAGTACCATCCGCAGCATGGAGACCAGCATGGAGAATAGGATGACTTTTTCTGGTCTGTTTTTCCTGATTAACCTCACCCCCAGGAGGAATGAGGGTATTTCGAACATGGCCTGGATGAAAAAGACCAAACCGATGAATTCATTGCCTGAGCCAATGTCCTTATAGTATAGATTGAGAAACTGGTACAGGGGTGAGATGGCTATCCCGAAAACAAATATGATCAAAAGAAAGTGCAGCAATTTCCTATTACTAAATAAGAGTGATAAACTTTTAAAATTCACCAGGTTACCCCCTGTAACCGGTCTGGCCGGCATGGTAAGCAGGTTAAATATAGAGAGCAAAAGAAAGAGTGCTGCAGATATATTGAAGATTATTGCTGTATTGTACCTGGCAAAATAACCCACAACCAGGGAGGCCAGGCCATACCCTGCGGAGTTCCAGAGCCTGAATTGCCCAAATGAATAACGCGGGTTCCCTCGAACAAAACCCATGGTCATTCCATCCAGCACGGCACCACCAGGCTGATGAAAAACAGAGATCAAAAAGATAAAGATCGCCATCCATTGAAACACCATGGTCTGCCCAATTAAAAAAACGAGCACGGCGGCCACTGAGGTCAGCAACAAGAATACCCGGTTGTTCCCGAACTTATCGGCAAGTACACCCCAAAAAGGCACCACAAGGGCCGACATGGATATGAAAATCGCATTCAATACACCAATTTGAATGCTGGAGTAACCCAGGTTATCGAGATGTACATTGTATAAGGACTGCCAACCTGCAAATGAACCAGCCAGCAGCAAATAAAAAACAGGAAGTTTAATATGCTCCTGAACTTTGGATGTACTTCGCTTCTTAAACGGACTGCTCACTTCCGAGTTCATAATCATTCATGTTGTCGAATGAATAACGGTAACTCATGGGAACAATTTCATTGTACTCTTCCACGCTTGCATTTGAAAGACAGGCATCAATGATGCGTTTTCCTGTAAGGAGAAGATCCTTTTGCAGGTAGTTCTGAAGCTCCTCTTTGAAGAACTTTTGCAGTATCTCAGACCCTGCATCGTATCCTTCCAATCCCACCTCGTCCTGCTTATACACTTTCAGGAAACGGGATGGTATTTTCGAACCTTCAATGGTCAGATAATTCATCTCATATCCAAGTAAGGGAGAACGGGCTGGCTGATACTGGTCACTTTTGAATTTGGCCACTCCACGGCGTGTCAGGTATTCGCGCATTAGCAACTGAGGTTTGAATCCCATCTCCCAGACCCCGATATGCTGATTTGGAACCAGGGTAAAGGTGGTTCTGGGTGTTTCAATGATTTGCTTTAAAAGCATATTGGCATGGGTAATCCTCTTCCCGGTGGCAAAGGGCCAGTAAGAACCCACCCCCTCGCTCTCCATATTCCCGGATCCGGTGATGCTGGGATTGTTGTGTCCACGGGGTGATACCAGGCGCCAGAGCCATGCCAGAGCCGGAGGCAACATATGAAACATCCCAACAATTCCATAGGAGGGCTTCTCTGCGGAACACACAGGAGTCCGAATCCCAAAGCTTCTTATATCTACCGATACAGGCTGATCCACTACCTGAGGTACTATTTCTCTGGGCAAAATGACCCTGGGGTTTGGACAGGGCTTTCCGGGCTGGTCTTCTATGTGGTTCCAGATAAGCGCTGTGGCTTCTGGCTCTGAGTCAATATTAAGAAACAAAAGCGGTCTGCCCGGATGGATGGTGGTTTTCTCCAGAAAGGGATCATCCCCATATTGTTTGACGCTATCCACCCGCACAAACCAGGCATTTTCCGCATCAATTATTCTGAGTTTTCCATCCGATCTCTGTAAACTTGGATGGCAGAAAGCCATGTCATCGGCCACTGGATTAAAGGTACAGAATCTGGGGATGGTAATAAATCTCTCTTCGCCTGTGACGCTATTCCTTCCAAGACCCACCCTTCCGTCGGGCTCCCTGACAATGTGTTGATGCATTTCACTTTTTCCTCCACCACTGGCCCCTTCATGCATAAAGGTAGTAAGGTTGTCGTAGGGACTCACCGATTGAACCACTGAACAGTGCGCAGTTACCCAATCCTCTTTTTCTCCCTGGTTCAGCAATACTCCATATAATCCTTTCTTTGCACTGGGGCCGGGATAAAGGTTATATGCATATACTTCGTGTACCTGGGGAGTTCTCTTATGCACAACCACCTGTTTGCCCTCAAAATGGGTATGCCGGAACACGGGTGCCACAAAAATGGAAGAATTCAACCTGGCAGTCCGCTTCAATTCTGTAAGAGGTACAATTTCCTGCAACATGGAGAGCCCCATGGCAAAAAAAGCTGCATTGGCCGGAACTATGGCAATGCCCAGGGAACCTATACCAACCCTGCCGGCAAAATAGAAAAAAACAGCCAGCTCCTGCTTTTTCATCCAATCAAAGGTTTCCTTTTGCAGATCGTCGAACTCATAGCCATATTTATCTTTGAAAAGGGGTTTGTCCGTGGGTTGATCATCTGCAATGGACATGGTATCAGGATCCCGCCTTCGCATGTAGGACTCTGAATAGTTGACAGAAATTCCATTTTTCACCCTCTGTACGGTAGCCTCCAACACCTCTCCTTTTCCTGGGACCTCATAGCTTACATCAAATTCAACATCCTCCTTATGGAGGGTTGCTGCCTCCATCAAATCATCCGTGGAATTGAAAACTGTGAAGCCTTTACAACCTTCAAGTAGGTCTACAATGTTTGAAGGCAAGGCTATACTTCTCTCTTCCAGTGCTTTAAATAAATTATTCATATGTGATTCAAATTTATATGCAAAGATAATTTTTAGAGCCAAAAGTGAATGCATAATCCCTGGAACCGTTGATAAAAAGAGTAAAAATAAGTACGTACCTTCGCATTGTTATTATTTCCTCCATATGAACTCCTTCGAGAATCTGAATCTTACAAAGCAACTGTATCAGGCCATTGATGACCTGGGAATTGATAGTCCAACCCCCATACAATCAGAATCCTATCCAGTTGTCCTTTCGGGAAAAGATATGGTGGGAATCGCACAAACAGGAACAGGAAAGTCCTTTGCATACCTCCTCCCCCTTTTGAAGGAATTGAAATTCTCGAAACAGGATCATCCCAGAATCCTCATTCTGGTGCCCACCCGGGAACTTGTTCTCCAGGTGGTGGAGCAGACCCAAAGCCTCACCACCTATATGTCTGTTCGCTCTCTGGGAGTTTATGGGGGCACCAATATCAATACCCAGGCTCTGGAAGTAGCACAGGGTACAGATATTCTGGTGGCCACCCCGGGCAGGTTGTTCGATCTGGCCATGAAAGGAGTATTGAAGTTAAAGGAGATCAAGAAACTGGTGATTGACGAGGTTGATGTGATGCTCGACCTGGGGTTCAGGCATCAGCTGAACAGCATCCTTGAACTTCTCCCCGAACGCAGGCAAAACATCATGTTTTCAGCCACCATGACCAGCGAGGTGGATATGTTGATCGATGATTTCTTTAAATCCCCGGTAAAAATCTCCATTGCGTTGAGCGGCACGCCTTTACATAACATCGCACAACGTTCTTATCCGGTTTCCAACTTCCACACCAAGGTAAATCTTTTAAGCTTTTTGCTGCAGAATCAGGAGGAGTTTGAGAAAGTATTGGTCTTTGTCTCAGGGAAAAAGGGCGCCGACAGGCTTTTCGAAGCCATGGAAGAGAAATTTCATTCGGAGATCTGCATCCTCCATTCCAATAAATCACAGAACTACAGGTTCCGTTCCCTCCAGCAGTTTGAGCAGGGAGAAAAAAGGGTCCTGGTCACCACCGATGTGATGGCCCGGGGCATCGACATTGAAAAAATCTCCCATGTGATCAATTTTGACACCCCGGAGTATCCGGAGAATTACATGCATCGCATTGGGCGAACAGGCAGGGCCGAACAACCCGGAAAAGCCATCCTCTTCTACACAGAAAAAGAGATACCCGCCAAGGAGGCCATCGAAAAATTGATGGATCAGCAGATCCAGGTTTTGGATTTTCCTTCACAGGTGAAAGTTTCCCATGAACTCATCCCGGAGGAGCGTCCCTTTCAGCCTGAGATTAAGTTAAAAAGAGAGCTGGATAAAGGCAACACCGGAGGAGGGGCCTTCCACGAAAAGAAGGAGAAAAACACAAAAACCAACCAGGGCGGATCCTATCTAAGGAAAAAGAAGAAGCACAAAAAGCCTCAGACCAGGGGCGATAAAAATTTCATGAAGCGCCATAAGAAGAGATAACTGAAATTATAAACCAGTAAGCTCATGAGAACCTCAGTAAGAATTGAAATTCTTTTCATTGCCAGTTTGATCTTAATAATCGGGCATCCGGTAAAGGGTCAGGAAGATTCAAAAGACTTCCAGGAGATAAAGCAAACCTTCTTCCAGCAGCAGCACGATTGGAATGAGGGGGATATTGAGGCTTTTATGCAAGCCTACTGGAAGTCGGAAGATCTTCAGTTTGGGGGAGCCAGTGGCATCACCAAAGGATGGCAGCAAACACTTGACAATTATAAGAGGGGCTACCCCGATAAAGCCACCATGGGCAAGCTTACCTTTCAGATTAAGGATATGACCCGCCACAGCAAAAAAGTAATAAGCCTCACCGGAAGTTGGCAGCTCGAGCGGGACAAGGACAATCCTGGTGGCCACTTCCTGCTCATCTGGAGGAAGATCAAAGGAGAATGGAAAATTGCCGTGGACCACACCAGTCAGAAGGTCGATCTATAGTAGAAAACTTACTTCAGTTAGTTCCCTGCCAATTTGCTGAACACCCTCTAGTATCCTTTTTGTTTGTGCCGGGGAAGGTTTCTTGATTCCCTTAATATACTGTGCCAGCAAACTTTGATTCATCCCAATGCGCTCAGATAGTGCTTTGGCATTGATGACTTTGTAAAAATCAAAAAAGCTTTCCAGATCGAACTTGAACCTGAGATCGTCAAATGTATATTCTGTATAAAACTCCCCGAAGGTAAAATTCAACGCATCCAGGATCCCTGCTTTAAGTTTTTCGAAGGTCTCCGCTTCAGTGGCTATAAACTGATTATCGATGGTTGATGTGGCACTGTAACCAACATCCTCTTTTATCACCATCACATTGACTTTTCGTTTTTTCATCACCGATTTTGCTTGATATCTGCCTGATTTAGGATTGCATTCAGCAGTCCCTTTTTTACTTCTCTGCTACCGTGAAAGGGTACTGTCAATTGCCCCTTCTTCTCCTTGTGTTGAAGAATAACATGACTTCCATTCTGTCAGACGATATGCCAACCATCCTCTTTTAACAACCTAAATAATTCATTATACTTTACCATTTCAAAGGTAATATATTTATTACTTACATCAAATAAATCACAATAAGATTATAACTGTTTATGTGTTGAAAATGAGAATATCGCATATCATGCACACAAACCATTTATGTTAAAAATATTTCAAGGATATGCGGCCCCTCCCTCAAAAAGTTTACACTCTTGTTAGACTTCCGTGATACCCCTGTGATTCCATAAGGGGAATTTTGAATCAGAAACATTATTAAACCTTATTATGATGAAAACAACTCTGATTCTTAGTGCAATTGTGTTGGCCCTGGTATTTACCGGGTGCGACAAGGACGAGGAAGGCGAAATGAAAGAAGCTTCCATGTTCAAAGTAACCATCGAAAATGTGATGGATGAAAAAGACTTCTTATCCACCGGCGTATTTAATACCCCGGTAGGTGCAAGCGAACCCGGAGGTGCGGGTCCCGGAAACTCTTACCAGTTCTCCTTTGATGCAGGCCCTGGTACAAAACTCTCTTTTGCCACCATGTTTGTGGCATCCAACGACCTTTATTATGCTCCTGCGGGTGAAGGCATTGAATTGTTTGACGGAGGAACACCCATCAGCGGTGCGCTCACCTCACAGGTAATGCTTTATGACGCAGGGACCGAAGTAAATGAAGAGCCAGGCAATGGACCCAACCAGCCCATGATTGGCGGTCCCGGCGTGGGAACCGCCGAAAATGGCAATGTGGCCGAAATCAGCATGGTCAATGATGGCTTTACTTACCCGAGTGTAAGCGAAAACATCATGGTGACCATTGAGAATGATGGGGCCACCCGTTTTACAGTAACCATAAAAAATCTTGAAGGCAGTACTACGCCTGTAGCACCGGGTGTCTGGGTGGTTCATAGCACAGACAATCCATTGTTTGAGGTGGGCATGGCCGACTTCGGATCAGGGTTGAAAGGGCTGGCAGAGGATGGTGATCCTTCAGGCCTGGCCGGCCACCTTGACATGAACAGTGGCTATGTTTCACCCCTGGCTCCCGGTGCCTGGGCGGTGCACAGTCCGGATGTGTCACCCATTTTCATGAGCAATGCGTCTGACCTGGGAGAGGGCCTTGAAGACCTGGCCGAGAATGGCAATCCAAGCGGACTGGCCGCCTCGCTGGGCAGCAAGACCGGCGTAATCAGCAGCGGTGCATTCAACACCCCTTCTGGTGCATCCGGGCCCGGTCCCCTGATGCCCGGAAGCAGCTATGAGTTCACCTTCGATGCAGAAGAAGGAGATTACCTGAGTTTTGCCACCATGCTGGTGCATACCAACGACCTCTTCTTCTCCCCCACCGAGATGGGAATCGCACTCTTCTCCGGCGGCTCACCGCTCAGCGGCGATATCACCTCAAAAGTGATGCTTTACGATGCCGGAACTGAAATAAATGAACTTCCGGGTGTAGGGATTCACCAACCTGCACGACTAAACGGAGGAATGGATGAAAACGGCCATGTGAGAACCGTAGATGACATGTTCACCTACCCTGCCGTTTCCAGCGCAGTAAAAATCACGATTACTCCCATGTAATCGACTACATATACAATCTTCATATTAAAAAGGCACAGTCCGAAAGGGCTGTGTCTTTTCTTATTTGAATCAAAGAGCGTAACCTGAAATATGTTGACTTCCTTATAATTAATAAATACCTTTATTAATCCTCCTAAAACCTAAACCTGTGTTTACTATCGATTCTGCGCATAGTTTAAACTGGTATTCAATAAGCTATCTGGTTTCCAATATTCTAACCTTTGTCGTTCTCTTTTACCTGGGATGGAGAAAAGGCTATCCACTCCTGTCCTGGATATTGATCCTTGTTAGCGGGGCCCTCTTCTTCATTATCGGCACAAAACTGCTTACTTTCAGAGCTGCGGAATGGACAAGCCTCTTCAGGGAAGGTGTATATCCTGATACAGGGGATAAATCGGCCATCGGGGGTTTGTTGTTTGCCATACTGGGTATTGAATTAAGCAGGTCCTGGCTGAAAACCGGAGAATACGTTCTGGATACCTATGTTATTGTGGTACCCATGGGATTGGCCATACAAAAGGTGGGATGCCTGATGGCCGGTTGTTGCTTCGGAACCCCGACCTCCCTCCCCTGGGGCATCCAGTATGCACAGGGTACTTCGGCCCATTATCACCACTGGATAAGCAACAGCATTGAAGAACCTCGGAGCTGAGCTCCGAGGAATCTTCGATCCAAATATTTTTTTAAAGGTGCTCGCTTACCCCGAAGTAGAACTTCGGGGAATGCGCGAGCGGGATTCAAGCTTCTGAGGCATGGTCCATGCCGGTTCACCCGCTACCGCTCTATGAGATATTACTTTACCTGCTCATTTTCGGGATCCTGATCTTTCTTTCCCCACAGTTGAAAAAAAGGGGGAGCAGTTTCCTGCTTGCCATTACCATGCTTGCCCTGGGTCGCTTCGGTCTTGAGTTTCTCCGCGATCCTGCTGCAACAGTAGCACTTGGGCAGGAGGTAGCCGGACTGAAGGCCATGCAGTGGCTAATGCTGTTCACAAGTGTTGCATGCGGACTGCTTTTCATAAGAAAGCAAAGAAAAGCTTTCTCTTCTGATAAGTTTTCTCAGGATACACAATGGAATATGTGGAGGAAATTGGTCCTGATCTGCCTGCTGAGTCTGCTTATCTGGAGTGTTCACAAAGCTTTCTCACCTGTAGAGATACTGGTTCTGAATCTGAAACTGCTTCCGGCCCTGATCCTGTTTGGGATGCATTTCTGGATCACTTATACAGTCCCCCGCTTCCGGCTTGCCGGGATTTTCCTCCTATTACTTCCCCTTCTTTTTATGGGGCAGTCTATCCCCGGGAAAGAAGGAAACTGGAAGATTTATCACACTTTTGGTGCCGGTGGGACTTTTGGATCTTTTGGGCAGGAAGCCCTGTACAATGAACATGAAGGCTCATGTGGAACGGCTTATTCCCGTGAATACTATACCCATGATTTTGGTATGGGCACCCTGAATTACAACTATACAAAGCAGGATGGGTATAACAGTGTTTCTTCCGGAGGAAGTCTTTTCGGGGGTATGGACATCCAGAAGGAGATCGATGTCCCTGGTTCAACCAGATACTATTCTCTGGGAATTCTTCCATACGCAGATTTCAATTCCCGCTGGTTTGGAGGGGGAGTAGGAGTCAGTCTGGGTTATCAGAATTATGTGCCCGCATCAGCGTTCGATGCAAGGAGTATCAATACCGGAATAAAAACCTTTCCCATTCTTCCATATGTAAAACTGAGGGTGGGTCCTTATGATATCTTTGACATGGAGTATAAATTCCAGGATGAGTTTCCAACCCAGTTCCCAATCCCCATCCATCAAATAAGTTGGGGAAGCGGTTTCGGAATGACCAATGGTTCTGGTTTGCGCATCGGGGTTATTGCTCCAGTATCCGGCTTTTTCGTAAGCGGCAGAATTTTGCTTCGTCAGAAGTTTATGATACAGGCCAAGTACACATATTCAGGAGAGTTTAATTACGGAAACAGCCAAATTATGTCTTTTGGCTTTAGCTACCGCCTTCCTGCCGGACCTGAATTCTCAGGTCGGAACAGTGGAAACTGATTTCTGATTACAGTTAAAAAGTCAGGCAGGAAGAAGCCTCTTCCTGCCTGAACCAACCCCAATTGTGAAAATAACAACAATTTATGTGGCCTCTTCGCCCAAAGTACCACATGATAAGCAATTTACGACATGGATTTAGCCAAGTCAAGCTAAATGCTCCATATTTGATGGAGCCACTATTCCTTGTAACCACCGGGCAATTCGATGGAACAAACGTGATGCATTTATCACACTGACATACAGGCGTGTAACCTATATAGTCTGAACTCTTTCCTTAATCATCCTCTGAAACTCCTGTTTTCTCCGCTTGGATAACTGGATTTTTACATCATTCAAAAGAGTGATGGGGGTTTCGTGGTTGTTCTGGTAATGAACAATGTGATTGAGGTTGATAAGGAATGACTTATGCGTACGATAAAAATCATCGTTAGGCAGGTTATCCTCGATTTCCTTGAGGACGCGCGTTAAAAGATACTCCTTGCCTTCTGTGGTAAGGATCTTGGTGTACCTTCCTTTTGCTACACAACAAAGAATATCCTCCATTCTCAGGAACTCAATGCCTCTAGACGTCTTGATGGCTATTCTGGATGAATCCATAACACTAAAATTTGAGCAGGTCAAACCGATGCACACATCAATTGGGCGATAAAAATATCTCTGAAGAAGGGTAGAGTTTCTGAATTGGTCTTAGTCTCGACCGATCAGGTTGAGTTTTCCAGGCTTTGGCAATTGTTGGGTTCTATCTACAATGAACTCCAACATACTAATAAAAATATTAAATAGAGGGACCAAATCCTAATTTCAATACACAAAAAACTGTTAACAAATCACCTCCAATCTCCGATCAGGGAGAAGGCAGCCCAGTGAGAAGGATCTGAAGTGGCTTTTGAATGTTTCATTTCAATCACAGCCTGGCGCCAGGCATCGGCACGGCTGTATCCATTCTCCAGCCAGTTCTTATAAAAGGCATTCATAAAGAGTGTTGCAGACTTTGGTGAACAGGACCAGTTTGCAGAGAGAATACTGGACGCGCCATTCTGTAAGAATGCCCATTCAATGCCAGGAGGAAAACCTCCGCGCCCTGGCTCTGCAGGACCACCCACGCTTTCCTGGAGTGTTATATGGCTGTTGGAAAAGTTCAGTTCCCTCTTTATGATTTTTTCAGGTGTCATCCTATGTTCCTCCCCTATTCCCTTACCCAACAATACCAGGTCGGGGAGTTTGCTCCTGGAAGCCAAAATCAGACCGGAGGATTTATAGGGATCCATATTTCTTTTTATCCTATTCTCAGGCAATTTTCCATGCACACCAAAATGCAGCACACTCTCTTTCAGATCCGTCCCTGCCAGTTTATCCATATCAGCCTCTTCACCTGCAAGGTGCACTCCATTGCTCAAAAGTTCATAAAGAGATTCTCCTGGTTCCCTAAATGCCATCAAAACTTCATTATCCTTTGCCTCCTGCAAGGACGGCACTTCCACATGGACGTAACTCTTGGGATCAGAAGCGCTTTTTTTCATGATCTTCAGCAAAGCAAAAACACCTGGAATTTGTGACAATGAGAAGTAATCCACCAGATGCTCTCCCTTGAAGTGGATGTACTGAAAAGGAATATTAACAAATGCATCATGAGTTGAATAGCAAATATGATCACCCTCCTTTATTTCATGCTTTTTTAATAAGTATTTAATTAAATCCGTGAAAGGACTCAGTTCCTGAGGCAGGTCTTCTGGTATCCCTGGCCCCCATTGTTCGGGGTTGCTGATTGAACTATAATAGGCTATTCTCTCCCTTCTAATATCTATTTTCGAAGCCCTGATTTTACCCGTGGCTGTAAGAATCACACTGTATACACATTCATCATCCACATAAAAGGTACAATAGTGACTATTTAAGCGAGCTAATACTTTTGGCAATTCTCTTATCTCTTTTGTGAATTCCCTTTCCGTGGCTGGTTTCTCAGTTATTTGTGTGATCATATCAGCCAAAATCCTGCTTTTACTGGCCTCAATCGCTTCCAATAAATCCTCAAATCTGCCCAGATCATAAAACAAGGTACAGAGGCATGCATACAGGTAAGGGAAACGTTCAGCCAATCTGGATCTGGCAGCGGGATCTGAAATGGTACTTCTTAAGCCCTCTGTATTGGATCGGATGCGTTGAAGTTGTTCTACAGCGAGTTCTGCTCGTTTCGTTCTGTTATATGCCAGGTAGAGTGACCAGCAGGCATCATTCTCTGTGGCCGTAAAATTGTGATCCTTCATCCAGTCCCGTCCGTACAAAAGATCAGGTTCGATTTTCTCGATCTCATCAGGATCCATGCCCTTTACCGGATCTGCCAGAAGGTAACTGGCATCCAGTATTTTTTTCCTGATTATATCCTCCTCAACACCCATAAAACCCCTGAACGAGGATATGGATTCTCTTTCTTCTTTTTCTGATTCGCTAAAATCAATAGGCAATTGAGCCTTTTTGCTCTTCCCTATCCGAATGCGGTATTCAATGGCCCGATACTGGATCCTTTGAATCGCGGAAAGTTTGGATTCAGCAATTTTCTTAAATGATTTTTTTGCCTCCCCATATGACGTCAGATCCAGTAGATTTTCGACTTTTTTAATACTAAGCAGATTAAAGTTGTCCGCATCTCCAGACTTTTTAAGCCAGGCAAGGGGTTCATCAATCAGGTTTTCTATCTGTTTATAATCTCCTTGAAGCTGAAGCGCTGTGATCCAATTTAAAGTAGCTCTCCCCGCAAATAACCTCAGTTTGAAAGTATCACCCAGATTTAAGTCGCAACTTGATCTTGCCAGAAGGTAGCAGGATTCAGATATTCGCTCTGACAGACCAAACTGCTCTGATTCAAGACAACCCCTGGAAAGGAAATCCAAAAGTTGGCAGGTATTCTCCATAGTTGCCTCTTTATCAGCAGCCTGACGTGCCAGATCCTTAAAGAGTTCAATGGGACAAGCGTCTATAAATGTCACCTTCCGCTCCTGGTCTCCCCATTGAAAAACTTCTAATATCTCTTCTACCGTTGGCAGCATATCTGGCTCTTTCCGCAAAGTTAATATGAATATCCCGTTTGTTCAAAACAGACCATTAACAGGCTGGGAAAGTTAATGCCAAAATGGAAGATTAAGTGAATTCAATAGATCATAGATAGAATCGCTTTGGGGGAGTAAGCAAGCTTTTGTATCTTAATTCCGTAAACTTCTGATAAAATGTCACTAAACAACCATCTTAAACAGTCCATGAATCGAACAAGCAATGCATCACTTCCAATCATTATTGGGATGATCATTTTCCTTGTATCGGTAGAAAGCCAGGCCCAATATGATCGCCATGAAGTGATAAAAAAGGAGGGGACAAGACAGGTACATCTCGATTTTCACACCTCAGAGGTCATCGAAGGTATAGGTGATAATTTCTTCAAGAAACAGTTCCAGGAGGCCCTGCAAACCGGACATGTGAACTCCATCAATATTTTTGCCAAAGGACATCATGGCTGGACCTATTATCCTTCAGAAGTAGGCGAGAAACACCCCCACCTGAACATTGATCTGCTGGGAGCGCAAATCGAAGCATGCCATGAAATTGGTGTTACCGCCCAGGCTTATGTTACTGTGGGCTGGTCGGCCAAGGATGCCCGGGAGCACCCCGAATGGATCATCTGGAAAGATAAAGACCAGGCTCCAGCTTACCATAGAGATGAGAAAAGAGGAGGCCCCCGATGCTCCCTTTGGATGGGGGTGGGATCTGTTGTCCCCGGAAGGGGCCTATAAGCAACATATTCTGGATCTGACCGAGGAGCTCTGCCTCAATTACGACCTGGACGGTTTCTGGTATGACATTATCCCCGTGTGGGACATCAATTACAATCCCATGGCAGTGGCTGATATGAGGCAGAAAGGGATAGATGTGGATAATCACCAACAGGTAAGGGACTATCACTCTGCGAAAATGAATCTGTTCATGAGTGAAATCAGATCCCTCATTGAAAAACACAAACCCAATGCCACGCTATTTTTCAACTGGTCCACCCATACCTATACCATGGAGACCTATAAATACCGGTTCTTCGATCACAATACCAAAAATGACCTGGAGGATCTACCCACCACCTGGGAAGGATATGACAAGTTTCCTTTGCGTGCCAAGTATTTCTCTAACATTGGAAAACCTGTGGTGGCCATGAGTGGGAAATTTCATAAATCATGGGGAGAGTTTGGCGGATTCAAAAGCAAGGAAGCCATATGGTATGAAGCAGCTGCCATGGTCGCCTTTGGAGCCTCAGCTAATTTTGGGGATCAGCTTCACCCTTCTGGCGAAATGGAGATGGCCACCTATGAGAACATTGGTTATGCCTTTGAAAAAGTGGAGAAAATCGAATCTTACGGAGTGGGAGCTCTGCATAAATCCTCCCTGGGCCTCTGGCTTTCCGGATCCATTGAGCAGAATAGCGGCGCTTCAAAGATGCTGCTCGAAGAGCAGGTGAATTTTGTGATCGCCAACAACCTTGAAGACTGGTCTGACCTAAAAACAATCCTTATCCCGGGAGCCTGCGAGTTTTCCGGGGAAGACAAAGTGAAGCTGGACAACTTCCTTGCCGATGGCGGGAAGATGATCCTTATGCACAAAGCCGGATTGGATTCTGAAAATACAGAATTCGTGTTTGACCTGGGAGCTAAATACGCTGGAGATGCAAGCTCCGACATAGATTATACCCTGGTAAGCGAGGCCCTTTTGGAAAACCTCTATGATGCACCATTTCTCAATTATTCGGCCGCAGTAAAGGTAATTCCTGATCCAGGTACAGAAGTCCTTGCAGCCATTCGGGAGCCCTATTTTAACCGGACGCTGAGTCACTATTCTTCCCACAGAAACACCCCATTTCAACTCACAGACGCCGACCATCCGGCTGTAATCAGAAAGGACAACATCGCCTACATCGCCTCCGATCTGGCAGAGATGTATAATACCAATGGCGCCAGGGTACACAGAGAACTATTTAGTAATGTACTGCACCTCATGCATCCCGAACCCATGCTTCAGGTTAATCTGCCCAGCAGCGGCAGGGTAAATCTGCTGTTCCAACCAGACAAGAAGAGGTATGTGGCCCACCTGTTATATGGCTCACCCATACAAAGAGGTGACACCCGTGTGATTGAGGATTTACCTCCCATCTTCGACACAAAAGTGGTCCTGAATGTGGCAGAAGAGATAAAATCGGTCCGTCTGATTCCCGACGGGATAGATCTGGAATTCACCACCACGGAAGAGGGTATAGTGGCCATTGTCCCAAAATTTCAATGCCATGCCGCTCTTGTTTATGAATATTAAACTTAATACCAGGAATAAATGACACCATTAACAGAATCACCAAATATTGGATCCACACTGGCTGAACTGCTCGAGGAAATAGGGATCACCCACCAGGAGGAGCTTGTAGAAATGGGCAGCACAGAGGCGATCATGCAACTGGCATCAATTGATCGCAACAGGGTTTGTCTGCTCATGCTCTACGCACTGGAAGGTGCCGTTCAGGGTATTCGCTGGCATGGACTGAGCGAGATTAGGAAGGATGAATTGAAGGACTTTTACAATACACATCTGAGTAGTTTTACGTAGGCAATATCAGGAACCTGATAATTCCCTCTGCAAGATGAGAAGGTATACGCTGACAATTCTGCTTGCCCTCCTCCATACACTGGCATTCAGCCAGATTGTAAAGGGACGCATCATTGATATGCAGACCAGGGAGTCGGTTCCCTATGCAGATGTCTATTTCGCCGGGACCTTTATGGGTACAAGCTCTGATCAGGAGGGAAACTTTCAGATGGATGTAACAAGTTTTATTTCCATGCCCCTAACCATTAGCGCCATTGGGTACTACTCCTATACCCTTACCGATTTTTCCAGTGGCCAACCGGTGGTCATCCTTCTCACACCCAAAGTATACGAGATCGGAGAGGTTGAAATAAGCGGGAATACTGCAGCCCGAAGAAGAAAAGCCAACCTGAAAGCCTTCAGGAAAGAATTCCTGGGAGAATCTGCCATTGCCAAGAAATGTGAAATTCTGAATGAAGAGGCCATTTCATTTTTCTATGACTCCTATAAAGATACCCTCCGGGCCTTTGCCATGGAACCCATTCAAATACGCAACAAAGTCCTGGCGTATAAAGTTACCTATTACCTGGATCAATTTGAGTTCAATAAGCGTACGACCGCCCTTAACTTCTCAGGAAGTATTCTCTTCAGCGAAGAGGATTCTACTTACAGACGGTCTATCTTGCAAAAAAGAAAACGTGCCTACGTAGGTTCCCGAATGCACTTTTTCAGAGCACTCTGGGCCGATGATCTCTATTCCACAAAGTTTACCATACATAACCCGGCCGGAGATCAGCTTGGTTATAAGGATATTGTGATCGTGTCTCCAATGGATACTAAATTCCTGACATACCCGGAAAGCCTGGTGATTTATTATGCAGAAAAATGGAGCAGGATCAACTTCAAATCGGAATATGTCTATTTCGACAGAGATGGATATTTTGACCCTTTAGGAATCGGGTGGGAAGGCGAGTTGGGTAAAAAACGAATAGGTGATTCCTTGCCCTACGAGTACACTTTGTTCCAATAATCGGAACCTTCTTCTACGTGTTTATCTAGCCTCGATTGTCTTCTCTCCAGAACACATTCCTTTTGCTATGGCCTTTTTTCGTGTTGTCCTGCTTATGGTGTTGCCCTTCCTGCTTGAAGGGCCAACAAATACGGAAGAAACAACCGTATATATTGACAAGCAGGTTCAGCGTTCGATGAAAAAGCTCCACCTGCCCGCTTTCGCCATCACCCTCGTGAGTGATCAGGATATTCTGTATCAGAAAGCCACCGGGATTATCGATCTGGAAAAGAACCTCCCTGCAAGCACCCATTCAGTTTTTAAACTATGGTCCCTTTCAAAGATTTTTACCGCCATAGAAATATTCAGGGAGTTTGAAGAGGGTTTGGTGGATCTGGATCGCCCTCTGTCTGATTTTCTCCCCCTCTTTAAGATTCAAAATGCTTATGGGGAGATTGAGGATATTACCATTAAAAGTATACTGGCCCACCGGTCGGGATTGCCCAGAAACGAATGCCTGAGAATCCCTGCAGGTGAGGACGATTGTGGTACACTGGACAGGTTCGAAATAGCCACCTGGGATTGTTTTATGGCATTTCCAACAGGCTACCGCTATAAATACTCCAACCTGGGCTATGACCTGCTGGGCAGAGTGATTGAAGAAAATCGCCACATGGCTTATGCCCAATACATGACCTCTCTGTTGCGCGATAGCCTGGGCATGGAAAACAGCACCTTTGATTCTAAAGATATCACAGAATCAGATTTGCGGGTGAAGGGGTATGAATTCCACAAGGGTAAATACCAACCCAGGGTTCAAATGGATGTCAACAGTGTTCCATCCGGAAACCTATCTGGATCCACTGAAGATCTCACCAAATTTCTTCAATTGGTATTCCAGGACAAGCTCTTCGAAGATGAAACTACCCTGGGTCTTATGTTTGAAGACCATTACAGCCGGGTGGAAGATCCCGAAACCATGGGCCTGGGATGGAAGACCACAAGGTTGAACAATTCAGAATTACTGGTCTGGCACGATGGAGGCCCCTCTGAAGGCATAGGGTCAGTGATTGCCATCCTTCCCGGTCGGAAATTGGGTATCGCCATGGTGGCCAACAGCACAGAATTCTCCGGAGCTATATCCATTCAGATGGCCATCCAAATACTGAATCGCGTTCTTGCTGACAGATCAGAAATCATAGAGAAATCACCTGGTAGACCAGAAAGGATCTCAGTTAGCAGACAAGATATGAATAGGTATGAAGGCAGATATATGGTGTACGGAAAGAGCATGGGGGTAAAGGGAAAAAATGAAAAAATGAAGGGTCGGATTGGAGCAATTGGCTTAAACCTGATCCCGCTGAGTGACACCAATTTCAGAGTTAGCCACTGGATTGATCAAATCGGGCTTACAAAGATCTTTAAACCCCCGGTGGCCATGGACAAAATCAAAGTATCTTTTGTGGCTGACAGCTTAGAAGAATCAACCCATATGATCATCAACCTGGATCATCTGAATTATGAAATATGTCCTTCCTATCCGGATCAACTCCACCTCCCCGACCCCATGGACAACCTGCCGGGGACTTACAGGCTGGCATGGAGACTGCCCTACAATGAACCAGGGCCTTTTTCGGGTGATTTGTTCTCCATATCCCTGGAAAAAGAGGTCCTGAGCATGTCGGGTGTCTTCGGTCCGCTTTTGCCCCGAAATAATGGTCAACTGAGCATTCTCTGTGGACCATTTGCAGGCGAAATCATGGAATACGATTCTGTTACCGGCAATATTTTTCATCAAAATGCAGTTTTTATACCCAACCCTTAGGGCAAATTCTGCATCCTCCTTATGTATCCACAACCATAACAGATGAAAAAGTATATCCATCCAATCATAGTCCTTGCATGTATTACAGTCCTGAACACTTCATGCGAGAAGGCCGATCCCATACAAAAAGAGACCCCTAAAATCACCCTTCACAAAAAAGCTGCGGAGATCATTCAGGCAGACAATGCCCTGGCTTTCGAGCTCTTTCGGGAGGTAAATCAATTGAGCACAGTGGAGAATATCATGATCTCTCCCCTGAGTGTATCCTATGCCCTGGGGATGACCTACAACGGCGCTGCTGGAACTACGCTGGAGGCATTTAAAGATGTGATGCATTTCGGTGATCTTAGCTCTAATGAAGTGAATGAGAGTTACAAGGACCTGATGTCACAGATGCTGAACCTGGACGACAGGGTAGATTTCTCCATAGCCAACAGCATCTGGTACAAAGAAGGATTTGAGGTAATAGGAGACTTTATACAAAAAAACCAGGAGTATTTTGATGCAGCTGTGGAAGAAGTTGATTTCTCCAATCCCAATACCCTGGATTTAATCAATGGGTGGATCGAGGGTAAAACCAATAACAAGATCAAAGATATGCTCGACGAAATCCCGGGCAATGCGGTGATGTACCTGATCAATGCCATCTATTTTAATGCTCCCTGGAAATATGAGTTTGATAAATCAAAAACCTATAGCGGCGACTTTGAGCTTTCAGGTGGATCCTCACACCAGGTGGATTACATGCAGGTCTCAGGCAATTTTCAGTATACCAGCAATGATGAGTTCACAGCTGTGGAGCTACCCTATGGGGACAGTGCATTCAGCATGGTGGTGATGCTGCCAGCTTATGGAAGTACCCTTGATGATTTGATCGCTAGGATGGAGATTGAGAAATGGGGAAAATGGTTTGAGAATTCCAGGTTTACGGGTGTCCAGGTGGATCTTCCAAAGTTCAAGTATGATTTCAAAGAGCTTCTGAATGAAGCTCTTATAAACCTGGGACTTGGTGTTGCATTTTCACCTGATGAGGCAGACTTTACAAGGATGACCCCATCAGCAGATGTCTGGATATCAAGGGTTATTCACCAGAGCTTTATCGATGTTCAGGAAGAGGGCACCGAAGCGGCCGCAGCTACCATTGTGGAGATGGTTTTTCGCAGTTCCGGTGGAGGGGCATCTGCCATTCCTTTCAAAGCAGACAGGCCATTCCTCTACCTGATTAAAGAGAACTCAACAGGAGCCATAGTCTTTCTGGGCAAGGTGGGGAAACCAGATTATTCCTGAACAATTGTTACAGTCAATCCTCCAGGGGAAAGGAGAGATCTTTTTTCATTTGAGGAGGCAATTGGGTTTTATTGATCCGGTCGATCAGCAACAGGGCATATTCGATGGTCTGCTTCATCCCTTCCAGCTCCCAATCAGGATTAAACTCATCCTTCACTGTGTGGTAATCCTTGCTCCAGAACTCTGTATAGTTCTTTGCTCCCGTCACTTCATCCTCACCGGCCGAAATCCACACGGATGGAATTCCGTACCTGGCAAATGAATACTGGTCGGACCGGTAAAACAGTCCCTGGTTGGTGAGGGAAAAGGACGAATACTCCAGGCTATGATCGGCAGCCAGGGTTTTAATCATCTCCTCAAAATCTGAGAACCTGGCTCCTATGCCCATGATGCTGTTGGATCGGGCCCAAACCGGGGTCGATTCAAAATTAATATTGGCAATAATGGTAGAGCGATCGGTGTTCTGGGCATAGTATTTTGACCCCAGCAGTCCCGACTCTTCTGCGTTGCATCCCAGGATGGTTACAGAGTAATGGAGATCGGACTGAAACTCTTTGAGTATTTTGGCGACCACCATCATGGCACCCACAGCCGTCCCATTGTCAATGGCCCCATTGTAAATTTGATCTCCTTCCCTGGAGGGATCCATGCCCAGGTGGTCAATATGTGCACTCAGAACAATCCGTTCTTTGGTCCTACCGGGTATTTGGGCCACCAAATTGTTTATGCTTACATCCCTGAAACTGTTCCTGCCGGCAATATGAATCTTTGTCTCCAGGTCCATGGGTCGGAACTCCTTTAACAAACTTTGGGCATATAGATCTTCCAGGTTAATGTTCTGAGCTTCCAGTACCCTTTTCAGGCTGCTCTCTTTAATCCATCCCCTGAACTTCAGATTATTTTGCAGGTCAGAATCGATATAGAGCTCCTCACCGGACCATGAATTCCTTACCACATTCCAGTCATATCCGGCACTCTCATCTGTATGGATCAGCAGGATTCCTGCTGCACCCCTCCTTGCCGCCTCTTCGATGTGGTAAGTCCATCTGCCAAAATAAGTAAGTGTACTTCCCTCGAATATTTTGGGATCATACATCCCCGGATCATTGACACGGGTGATCACTATTTTATTCTGCATATCCACATCTTTATAGTCGTCCCAATCCCACAAATCGGTGGTGATTCCAAAGCCCACAAACACTGCATTTCCTTCTACTTCCGGGGATTCCTCCTCCACTGTAAAGCTCCCCACCACATCTTCGATGTATTTCAGGGAGCTTTCTCCCGCCGTCATTGTAAAACCACTATTTGAGAAGCCTTTCATTACAAAAGGCTGAAAATAGGATTCCCCTGCACCGGGCTGCAGGTCCATAAACTGACAGACGCTTTTTAAGTATACCTCCGACAGATCCCCTCCCCGGGTACCGGGTGCACGGCCTTCAAACAGATCGTGGCCCAGCATCCCGGATACCCCAATCATCTCAGCCCTTGAAACTCGCCCGATGCGCTCTTCAAGGGTTTCACTCTTATCATTTGAGCAACTGCCCATAAGCAACCCTGCAGTCACAAGCCAAATAAAAATGTGCGTTTTCTTCATGTTAATTATGAGTTTACAGAGCACCCTTTAAAATATCCTGAATATTGTATCTTCACAAGGGCAGTCATCATCTGGAAAGTTGTGAAGGGTAAAATACGAAATCTTAAACAATGAACCCAAGCACACATCGAATTGTTAATTTCAAATAGAATATGTCAACTCCTTTTCTATTATACGGAGCAAGTGGATTTGTGGGGGCTGAAGTAGCCCGACTCTCTTTCCACATGGGACTTCAGCCCATCATTGCCGGGAGAAATAAAGAGAAACTGAAGGTGCTTTCGGGACAGTTTGGATTGGAGTACAGGGTTTTCTCTCTGGATGATCCAGAAGTAATTAAACGGGAGATTAAGGATGTGGAGCTTGTCCTAAACTGTGCCGGGCCCTATATCTATACTGCCAAACCCATGGTAGACTCCTGCATCAAAACCAGGACCCACTACCTTGATATCACGGGTGAAATTCCAGTGTATGAGGAAATCTTTACTCGCGATGCCGAGGCAAAATCCAAGGGTGTCATGCTTTTGCCGGGAGTGGGTTTTGATGTTGCTCCCACCGATTGCCTGGCCATGCACCTTAAAGAAAAACTACCATCAGCTACTCACCTGTCGCTGGCATTTCAAAGTGTCGGTCCAGCCGGCATGCCCCCCGGGACACAGAAGACCATGTTTGAATTGATCCCGTTTGGTAACAGGGTAAGGCTCAATGGCAAGTTAATGGATCCCGGGAAGGAAGTCAAAACCCGAATGGTTGATTTTGGGGAAGGACCGGTAGAGGCCACCAGGCTGCCCTGGGGCGATGTGTTTACAGCCTGGTTCAGCACAGGAATTCCTAACATTGAAGATTTTATGTTTTTTACTCCGTCCATGAAGAAAGGAATGACATTTATTGGACTTATGGGTCCTCTGTTCAAAATGGCGGCAGTGCGCAGCGCTTTTAAACACATGGTAAAACCAGGTCCCACCATGGAAGAATGCGAAAAGACGGTCATGCATGTGTGGGGTGAGGTAAGAGACGATGCGGGGAACAGAGCAATTGCGCGATTACACGGACCTGAGGGGGGACTCATATGGACTTCACAAATCGCAATAGCAGCAGTAAAAAAGATTCTCAATGGAACATTCTCTCCTGGTTACCAGACTCCCGCCACAGCCTTCGGATCCGATTTTGTATTGGAGCTCCCTGGGGTTACCCGGGAAGATGTTGAATAACATTCAATTAAATCGGAATTAAATGACCCAACAACAAACACATGGCCTCACCCTCTTAATAATTCTCAGTTTTAGCATCCTGACCCTGCTCGTACCCACTTCAATCCTGGCACAGGACAGTTCCTATTTTGAGTTTGGTGGATACATGAGATCCGGATTTGGGATAGATGCGAAGGGCGGACCCCATGATGTATTTAAGGCTCCCAACTCAGAAGCCAAATACCGCCTGGGGAATGAGGCTGAAGCTTACGTAGAGGCCCTGTTTAAATATTCATTTGAAGATGATAAGAGTTCCCTCTTTGAGACCAACCTCAGGTTGGCCTTTGTTACACCTACAAGCAAGAGCAACCAGTTTACAACCACCACCTCAGTCAGGGAAGCATTTGTACGTGCCAGGGGAGTAGTGGGATCTCAGCCTCAAATGGCCTTTTGGGCGGGACAGCGTTTCTATGACCGTTACGATGTACATATGAATGACTATTTCTACAGGGACATGAGTGGTTTTGGGGGTGGATTTGAGGACCTGGCTATTGGCAGTTTTGCTAATCTCTCTCTGGCATATCTGGGGGGATCAATCGACGAGTTAACCTCCAGTGGAAGTGTGCAGCCATTGAACGAGTTCTCATTTAATAAAACCACCCTGGATCTCACCCTGTATGATATTGACATTGGACTTGGAACGCTGGGAATTACATTGATTCTCTCCAATTTCGACGGCGATTCGGTTGAAACCACCGATGGGGTATACCGGGTCAACTCCAGCATGGGTTGGTCGGCAGGTTTGTTCCATTTAATCCCATTTGAAGGGGGAAGGAACCTGTTGAATATATTTTACGGAACAGGGGCTGCGGAGAACTACAAGGCCACAATCACCCAACCCATGGGGATCACCAATACTCCTGAACAGGTCATTGAGGTGGGTGGCTTCAGACGCTTCAGGATTATCAATGACCTTGCTTATGATTTTGGGCCAAAGTTTTCCATGCTGGGCCTTCTTATGTACCAGAGACTGGATAACAACCAGCCAGCCCATAATAAGCTGGACTGGTTCTCTGCAGGGATCAGACCAGCCTACCATTTCAGCAGGTACTTCTCCCTGGTGGGCGAAGTGGGAATAGACTATACCATGCAGGAAGGAATCGATAGCGGAACTGTCCTGAAGATGACCCTGGCTCCCCAGATTTCACCACTAAATAAAATCCTGAGTCGTCCGGCCCTGCGCGCCTATTTTACCTATGCACATTGGTCGGATGCTTATGTGGGTCAGGTGGCCACTTCAGCATATGCCGATCAAAACAGGGGAGTCTCTTTTGGTTTACAAATGGAGGTGTGGTGGTAGCAGGAGTAATTACTTTTTCCAGATTTTATCCAATTTGCTCAAGCGGTTCCGGGCCACTGTCAATTCCACCACTGATTCTCCCTGAAGTCGACAGGTAGCAGTTTTACTGTTCACATGGGTTAAATAGGCGATGTTAATCAGGGACGAACGGCTTGCCCTGAAGAATCCATCATCTGCAAGCTCTTTCTCCATAGATCCCAGGTTGCTGGAGATGATCTCTACCCTGCCATTGGACATAACAATTTCAGTATAGTTTCCATCCGCCCTACAACACAGAATCTCTTCAGGATCAATGACCAGAAAACCGGTGCGGGTATTCACCTTGATTCGCCGACCCGTACCCAGGTTGTTCAGCAGTTTATCGACCCTTTCGCTGAGCATCTTTGTCTGCTTCTCCTCTTTGAACCTCCAGATGGCATCTTTGAGGAGCTCCGGATCTACAGGTTTCAGCAGATAATCGAAGGCTGCAGCCTTTATGGCTCTGATGGCATATTCATTATATGCAGTAATGAATATATAGCCCATCTGGCCGTCACTCTGTCGGAGAGCTTCAACCAGGTCAAAGCCATTTTTCCTGGGCATCTGGATATCCAGAAGGATCAGGTCCGGATCGTTCTCCTTCACCTGGGTCAACGCCTCATCCACATTTTCGGCGTAACCCACGATCTTCACCCCTTTCACCGGCTCCAGGAGCATGGTAAGCAGATCCCTGGCCTCCGGCTCATCATCTACAATCAGTATCCTCACAAGGTCATCTATCATAATATGGTAATTTCAATCTTAGTTCCGGACGCTTTTAAATCATATTCAAACAGGTCCCGGACCTCAAAATGAGCTTTTTTTCCAGTGGCCTCATTAAACTGTTTGAAATATTTCTGCATCATTTTAATACCCTGACCGGCCGATTCGCCCCTGTATTTAGCCGAAGCTGACCTGCCGATCCCATTGTCCGTAACGGTGATCTTCAAGCCATTTTTAAAGGCCAGCACTTCCACATCCAGCTTACGGTCATAATCCTTATGCCTGAGCCCATGCTTGATGGCATTCTCAACAAATGAAAGCACACTCATTTTAGGTACTTCATACACATTTAACCGATCCTCACTAACGGTCACCGTGTAGTTAAACTTCTCCTTGAAGCGAAGCTTTTCTATTTCAAGGTAACGGTTTACAAATTCCAACTCTTCTAATACAGACCAGGTAACCTGGGATGAATCTGCAGAAACCATTCTGAGCAGATCTGTCAGCCCCCTGAGGTATTGATAGGCCAGATCGCGCTCCCCTTTGTATATGAGGGATCCCACCGCATTAAGGGCGTTGTAGGTAAAATGCGGATCCAGCTGGCCTTTAATGGATTGCAACTGAAGCTGACTGATGAGGCGGTCCTTTTCAAACCTTTTTGCCACCATTCGGTTCTGCAGGATGACCCAAAGATAAAACAGGCCGAAAAGGAGTATAAAAATTCCAGGATAGACCATCAACCTATACTGAAACCACCCATTTTTCCGATAGATAAATGACATACGCTTCCCGTCAAGCTGAAAGTGAATGATGGGATATGCATCTCCATTCTCAATGAGCGAAATCAGGATCCTTGGAGTACGGGATTCAATGGAAACCTCCATGCTGGCCGACTCTGAAAAATCTGATCTGAATACATGTACCTTCTCCAGGGCTAAGAAAACAAACTCTTTTTCTCCGTCGCGATCCACATCAAGCACCTCCTCGACACCGTAGCCAAAATGCGCCTCGTTGATGACTGAATCGATCTGCTGCAGATTAAAATCAAAGGTCTCTACACTCTTTCCGTGCAGGAATTTGAGGTCCGAAATCCCGAATTTCCCTGGCGCCCTGTACATGTGATGTCCAGTCTGAGTATGACCACGAAAAACCCTGGACTTTATGATTTGTAAGGAACTGTCGTAAATAGCCATCCTTGCGTCGTAGTCATCCCCCTCCTTGTACCGGTGATAAGTCATTAAAAAAGGATCCCCTTCATATACAAAGGGTTCCACGGAGATCCAGGAGGGAGGACCGCTCAATGGAACGGGGGCTTTATAAAATTGCAGCTCCTCATTTAAAATCATGAACCAGGTAATTGAATCACGGAATGGGATGGTGGACTTAAAGTTTTCCGGGGCCACCGTATTTAGTAAAATTTCATCCCGGCCATCGCGGTCCAGGTCAAAAAGGTCAAGGGAAACAACAGCCGCCCCGCTGATGGGCGACTTAATCACTTCATCGTTTTTGTAATCAATTGCGTATACCCTCCTGGGCTGGAGGGAATACCCTCCATTAATGGCCATCACATACTCGGGTGATCCATCCCCATTCAGATCAGAGATTCCACCTGATACAAAAAGATAGTCTCCATTGTCGTTATGCTGATTGATGGGATCCAGGAAAAACTCCCTGGTGGTCGTGGGGTGTCCATACAGGTCATCAATAATAGTCAGATAAATGGAGTCGCTCTTTTCAGTACAAAGAAACAAATCCACCACCCCATTGGAGTCAATATCATAAAAATCAATGGTGGTACCAATGCTAAGCAGCCTGCCTGGCAGATTAAACTGGTTGATGGTGGCTAAATTGATGCTTGCAACAGACACGGCAAGGTTTCCTGCGGTATTATAGTGGATAATAATTGATTCGGAAACCCCATCTCCGTTGAGGTCATAGAAGGTCTGAAACTCTTCGCGAGGCATTCTTACCGAACTTATCTCCTCAATCTTATACGCGGCAGTCAGTGAGGGAAAAAATATAACAAGCCCTATGGTTAAAACCAGGGCCAATGCAGCAGGGATGATATATTGAAGGCTTATTCTTCTCACAGAATTTGAATCCGGCAAATTAAATTTACAAAATTACTGTCAGGAATCAACTAATTTCTAAAGCTTTGACAGAATGGGTCTCCTAAATTTCGCTGGGATTGTCAGCCTTAAATGAGAGTAAAAGCAACAGGATGGATAATCCTACACATACCCAGGCAACCAGGTCATAGCTTCCTGTGAGGTCGGCCGAAAGGCTGAAAAGGTAAGGACCCAGGGCAGATCCGATTACGGTCCAGCTAAGCGAATATCCAGAGATGGCTCCCAGGTTCTTCAATCCATAAAAACGTGGCCATGTAACCCCGATCAACACCGACCAGAGTCCCCAGATTATTCCGTTACCGCTCATGATCACCCCATAAGACACAGGGTGATCCCCCAGTATGGTAAGACCAAATGTGGTGGATAGCATACCCACCATAAAAAAGATCAGCAAGTATTTCAACCTGATGAAATCACTGGCATAGCTGCACACAAACTGAACCACCACGGCGATAATTGATGTGGGTATAAATATTGCGATTCCTTTGGCTTTGGTAAGTCCTGCTGTTTCAAAAACCGATACGATATGAAAAGTAAGTCCGCTAACATATAGTGCCGACAGGGAGAGTGCCAGCGTAAAGGCCCAAAAAGCAGTGGTCTTTCTTGCCTCCAGGAGGCTGAAATCACGATCGGGCAAGCTGGGTGGCCTTTTTCTACGTGGCTTTAATGGCAACTTTCCATCGGCTTCACAACCGCAGTCTTCAGGATTATCACGGTAGATAAGAAGAACAAAAACAGCAAAAATGATACCCACAAGTAAGGCCAGTAAGATCCATGCACCTCTCCATTCCAATCTTTCAATAATCTGACTGAGTACCTTGGGAGCCACTGAAAATCCAAGTGCAGTAAAGATACCCAGCACCGCATTGGCCATTCCCCTTCTCTTGTTAAACCACTTCATCACCATATTTCGCGACACCATGGTCAGCAATCCCTGTCCAAAAAAACGTATTCCCCAGAAACCGATGGCCAGAAAAATAAAGGTAGCGAGGGTTGGAGAGAGCCACTTCATATTATGCAGGGCGCCAACAAGTCTGTCGATGCGTGTCAGGAAGACCAGCATGGTACCCAGCATCACCCCCGCAATGAAAGCCATTACCCTGGCACCGTGCTTATCATATAACTTTCCGGCCCGGGTGATCATTAGTCCCGAACCCAGAGTTCCGAACAGGTAGGCCAGACTCAGGCTATTCCTTGAGATCCCCAGGTCATCAATCAGGTTGTCGGTAAACACCGAAACCCCCATGGTTTGACCCGGAATGCTCATCAGAATACCAATGGTGCCGGCCACCAAAATCACCCATCCATAAAAAAAGGGAAGTCTTGAAGGTGAGAAGGGTTTGTTACAATGTCGTTTCACTAGTAATTATTTAGTTTATTTTATTGGCCTAGTGTAACTTACCAAAACAATTATTACATTTCCTTTTGTGAAAATAATGCAATTATTGTCTTGGACGTTTCATAAGGGGAGCCGGAGATTCTTAAAAACACAAAGATAGGCCTATTTGACAATGTGAATGCAATTGTCTAAATTTTAGTTCCCCTCTATCTCCTCTCAATAATTTATGCCATAAAGAACTACGAAAGGTCGCTGGAATTAAATCCCAATAACACCCATGCCAAAGAGATGTTAAATAAGCTGAAAGAGCCCTAGTTTATACCCAGTATAGATAAGCTAAGATCCGGCATTTCAGTTGATTAAAAGAGTAAATTTGGGAGCGAAAGCTTTTTACTTAAGTATGGACACATGAGACCGTTAAATATTGGAGATCTGAAGATTAATGTACCCATCATACAGGGAGGAATGGGTATTGGCATTTCTCTTTCAAAGCTGGCCTCAGCGGTAGCGAACATGGGGGGAGTGGGGATCATATCCACAGTAGGGATTGGACTCACCGGAAATCAGTCCGCCAAAGGGTATAAAAATGGGAACATTGAAGCCATTCGGAAAGAGATCCGAAAAGCCAGGGAATTGACTCCGGGTGTCCTGGGTGTAAATATCATGGCGGTGCTCACCGATTTTTCGGAAATGGTGAAAACCTCCGTCGAAGAGGGTATCGATATCATTTTCTCAGGAGCGGGTCTTCCGTTGGACTTGCCCAGTTACCTTACCAAAGGAATGAAGACCAAGCTGGTTCCCATTGTGTCATCAGGACGGGCGGCCAATATCATTGCTCAAAAATGGAAACAAAACTACGATTACCTGCCCGATGCTTTTGTGGTGGAGGGACCGAAAGCAGGTGGTCACCTGGGTTTTAAAGCCGACGCTTTATTTGAAGTGGGAAATAAGCTGGAGAACCTGGTGGATGAAGTAGTGAAAGTAGCCCAGGAGATCAAAGAGAAATTCAATAAGGAGGTACCTGTAATTGCAGCGGGCGGCATATTTACGGGTCAGGATATAAAATCGATCATGAACCGTGGAGCCAGTGCAGTTCAGCTGGGTACCCGTTTTGTGGCCACCGAGGAGTGTGATGCTTCGGATGAGTTCAAACAGTCCATCGTAAATGCCACCGAGGAAGATATCCAAATTATAAAAAGCCCTGTAGGAATGCCTGGCAGGACCATATTCAACAGGTTTTTGAAAGAAGCAGCTGACGGGCAGAGAAGGCCTGCTGTCTGCATGCACAATTGTATACGCTCCTGCAATCCCAAGACTACCATGTACTGTATTTCTGAAGCTTTACTTGCCGCTTTTAAAGGAAACCTGAAAGATGGTTTTGCTTTTGTGGGCAGCAATGCGGGCAGGGTTAAATCAGTCTCCACGGTTGAAAATATTTTCAACGAATTACAGGACGAATACGACAAGGCCGATTAATTCAGGCAAGCGACCTTAACCAAACTTCTGCCATAAGCTGAGCTCCCGCCATGGAAGGGTGCACTCCATCCCCAGCCCAATATACGGCAGGGGCAATCCCAAGGGCTTTATCAAAAGCTTCCTGAAAAGGCACCCATATGGCATTAAACTCCCTGGCCATTATTGCAGCAATATCCTGGTAGGCACTAAAGGGTTCTAGCCAGGATTCATCTACGGCGGAAGTATCGGTCAGTATAAAGGGTTGACAAATCACCAGTTTCACTTCAGGCAATGTATCCTTGGTCCTGGTCAGTAATTTCCTGAAGTCATTTTCATAGATTTCGGGCGTACCGTCATAGTTCCCATTCCTGAAGTGCCAGTAGTCATTCACCCCGATCAGGATGCTGAGTACATTGGGTTCAAGCTCCAGGCAGTCGGGTTCCCAGCGCTCAGCCAGCTGGTATACTTTGTTCCCGCTGATGCCCCGATTATATATGGTCAGTTGTTCAGCGGCCAGCTCCTCCAGCAACCAGGAGGCAGCAAGATTTGCGTAGCCTGTACCAAAGGATCTTGCATGGTTGGCCAACTGTTTTTTCTTTTCTCTTCCTGCATCGGTAATGGAGTCACCCTGGAAAAGGACCACATCCCCGGATGAAAAGAACTTGGCTATCTTACGGGGATCCAGGCCTGAAGAAGCGCTACCTGCCAGGAATGGAGTACCCGCCAATGCGGCTGTTCCCAGGCCTGCATTTCTTAAAAAGTTTCGCCTGGAAGGATTCTTAGGAGGAGTACCTGAATTTTTCATTTTGGGATATTTGAAGGTCTCATATCTATAAGAGATCTAAAGATAGCGAATCTTATTTTTTGAATTCATAACTTTACAAACAGAAGCCATAGGGTTTCAATGAAATCTAAGATATCAAAGGATGAAGTACCGCAAATTTGGAAATACAGGTCTGGAAATCTCCGAAATTGGATTTGGAGCCTGGGCCATTGGAGGCAGTTGGGGTGACCAGAAAGACTCAGACTCTCTGGAAGCACTTGAAATTGCCCTGGATCGGGGAGTAACTTTTATCGACACCGCTGCCGGATATGGCCAGGGCAAATCGGAACGTATTATAGGTGAATTCCTCAAATCGCGTTCTGAAGCGGTTACAGTTTGCACCAAAACTCCACCCGTCCCTGGCAAATGGCCACCTTCACCCTATTGCAAGATTGAGGAGCGTTACCCGGAGAAATACCTTCGGGAAAATGTGGAGGAGCGCCTCACCAACCTGCAAGTCTCAAGCCTTGACGTACTCCTTCTTCATACCTGGACCAGGGCCTGGAACGACCAGCCAAAAGCCCTTGAAATTCTTCAAAAAATGAAATCCGAGGGTCTCATCAAGCAAATTGGGATCTCCACACCCGAGCATGACCAGAATTGCGTGGTGCAGCTTATGCGTGAAGGATTCATTGATGTGCTCCAGGTGATCTACAATATTTTTGAGCAGGAGCCCGCAGCACAACTTCTGCCTGTGGCCAAAGAGACTGGAACAGGAATTATTGTGAGGGTAGCTTTCGATGAAGGTGTTCTCACGGGAAAATACAAAGGCGATGAACGCTTTGGCAAGGATGATTTTCGCAGCAACTACTTTGCAGGCGACCGCCTGGCCAGAGGAGTTCGACGTACTGAACTGATTAAAGAAGAGTTAAAAGAAAGTGGGTACACCATGCCCCAACTGGCTCTGAAGTTTGCCCTGACCCATGAAGCAGTCTCCACGGTAATTCCAGGAATCAGGAATCGAAATCAGGCCATGCAGAATACAGCTGTATCCGATCTTCCTGAGCTCCCTGAAGATCTGCTGTTGAAATTGCGTGAACACACCTGGAACAGGGGATTCTGGTACGGCGGTAAATAGTTACAATCCCCATATCAGTAGCAAGCACTCAGGAGCGGGACATCGCTCCTGTAATAAGTCATATGATCCATCATAAAAACCTCACCCTTTATACATTAGTCCCATTTGCAGTTTCTCAATCACCTCTATTTTATTTATTTAGCAAGAAATAAGAAATAAAGGTGATTTATCAAACTGATTTAAAGCTGGGCCAAGAAATTGAAATCGTAAAAGAGTTTCTTAAAAATGAAGCTCACAGGTATCAAGGGAAGCTGTCATGGAAGTGTTTTGTGGATTCTGAGGTGGACACCGAGCTGGTCGTACCCAGATCACTCATCCAGACATTTGCTGAAAAAGCCATCACCTACGGTCTGATCCAGAATGGGGAAGGAGGTCGGATAGAGGTCTCTGTATATAAAACCGAATTGGGAGTATTGGCCATGGTCACCGATAACGGAATTGTAGATGGCGAATCCTCCTCGGTTCACCAGCTTAAAAAGGAGAAGCTTTTGTGCCTCGATGAGTACCTCAAACTATTCAATACCCGCAATCAGCATTCAATTACCTACAGCATGCTGGGCCGCAGTCAGGGGTATATTGGAGCCTCAGGATCCAGGGTACTGATTACCATACAGAATCAATAGACAGGCATCACCTTCCATTTTCCTTCTGTAGCCTGTTTTTGGGATAGTGCCTTTCCCTCAAACAGAATTGTCACTTTCCCAACCATCAAAGGATCACCGGGAATAGCCCCTTCCTGCCCATATAAGAACTCCACCACCCTGCGGGCATCGGAGTAATTCACAAACTGAAGCAAATACTCCTTATTCCCACCTTCCTTGACTTTCAGTTGCTTATCAGGATCTGATGTTGACCCGATGCAATAAAATCCCGGAATGTAATCTCTCTTAAGAAAAAGTGGAATCTGCTTATTCACCTTACCCGTATAATATTCCACATGGTCGTCCCATTCAACAAAGGTTTTACCTCCTGACTGCACATGTCTGTATACATATTCAAATTTCAGACTGGCTGTAATGGTATCGGGTGCCTCCTCCATTCGGGGGACCATCACATCGGCAAAACTGAAACCCGCAAGCGAAACCTTTCCTGGAAGGTGGGTGTCTTCTCCGGCAAATTGGGGAAAGGCGATCCGCTCGGGAAAGCCATCGAACTCAAGAGAAACGTTGGCAATCACATTCCCGGTCAGATCGATCTCCCGGGTTCCCTCCTCCTCCACTGAAATAATTTTATCGCTTATACTTCCATTGAGCTTCAAATAACGGGCTTTTACCTCCTGCTGTTCATTCCTGCTAAATGAGGTTTTCCCACCTGCATCGGTCTCTTTCACCATTCCGTCCGCTTCAAGATCCAGGCTGGTAGAGAAACTCACATCGGCGATCTCAATCTCTCCATACTCGGTAGTGTACCTGTTCCACCCTGAAAAACCAAGGTTGTATTCAGGAGGGATCTCCAGGCTGAATTTCAAGTACTCAATCCGGTCAGCTGGAGAGAAGCGACTGGAGGACTCATTCAATTTCTGATAGTCACGCTCTTTACTGATTGTGAAAACCATTTTCAGATCCATACGGGTCAGATCTGCCGGCAAGGAAAATCCGCCGTCAAGATAACGCTTGCTCAGAGCCCCCATAAACTGCTCATTATGGGGATACCTCTCATTGAGAATCTGAATCATCTGGGTTTGTGCACCCGCACTCAGATCCCAGAGGTTTCTATCCTGCTTTTCTGTGACAGCTTGTTCCAGCCTGGTTCCAAAAAGTTCCATATTCACCAGAGAGTTGTCTTCCCCCTTCCAGGAGGCAGACTTGTAACGTTTTACAGAGCTACATCCGTTCACAAGAAAAATCATGATTGTGACGAATAGCAATAGATTTACAGAAAGCAATGGGTGTGGCTTTTTCATGGCAATTTATATGTTTGAGTCAACAAGTAAATCTAGTCCCTGAATACCATCGCAACAAAACCATCTTCAGGATGCTCCGTGCAGATAATCTCAATCTCCTTTACAAACTCTTTTGGATTACAATCCAGGTGGGGGGTACAATCAAACGACATTCCATCTTCATACACATCCTTCTCATTCCTGTCGATGCATCTGGGCGAACCCAGGTTACGTACAATCAGATAATACATGATATACTATATATGGTTAAAAATTAAAAAGCTTAACGATCCAAAATACAGCGCAACGAAAACCCATTTTTCACCTCCTTAAGTATTATCAGCCCAAATATAGGTCCCATGAATTTTTCTCACAACTATTCAGGTGAAATACGTGGTTCTACCCACTCCACGATCTTTGCAAAAATCTCATCCCGGTTGAGCTCATTGAAGTTCTCATGAAAATTTTCGGGATAGTAGAGTTCTGTAAGTAAATCAGAATCAATAAGTCCCAGTAATTTACGGGTAGCTTCTGACTCGGCCAGCTTATCATCACCTGCCACAATAGCCAGCATGGGGTGCTTCCAGGCTGCAATATGAGCAGGAATCCAGCGCTGAGCCTTCAGCAATTCATTGGCAAAACGAGCCGATGCCTTATTGGCCATGATTCCGTCCCGCTCATCGGAAAGGTGTCGCTGGTAGATCTCCTGATCGTGGGTCACATGCACAAGAATGTCTTCCAGGGGGATGGTCATTTTCGGGGTGAGGCTAGAGAGAAGCCCGGCCAGACTCTGGACAATTTTTGGGGTTTTTACAGCATTTACGTAGTAGGGTGATGAAGTAATAAATCCTTTGATTAAAGGATCACTATCCAGCCTGGTTAAACCATAATGGGTAGTGATCAATCCCCCCATAGAATGGGATAGAATAAATACAGGGATGCCCGGATATTCCTTCTTCACCCAGGCCACCATCAGATCCAGATCGTCAAGAAAAACTTCGAAACTGGGGATGTACACCTTTCTTTTGCGGTCATGCCCATGCTGGTCATGGGCCACTGTGGCCATTTGATGTTTTTTGAAATAGAGCGCTGGTGGCATGTAGTTTCCTCCATGATCCATACCCCCATGAACAGTGAGAAAAACAGCCCTTGGGGCTTTGGGCTCCCAGATATGGATATCCCTTTGTTTGCCATCACTGCAGCTTAGTTTCTCAATGCGATCTTCTGAAAATCTCTTGACATCCTCCATCACCTAAAGGAAATGGATTCCATTGACTTTAACAAGCTGTGGGCAGTAATTCCTCACGGTTTCCTGCAGGTTCCTGCTGCCGACCACTAATGCGGTTCGCTTCACAGGCCATCCCCGTCTGCCCGACGGTTTTAATATTCTTTGCAGCATTTATATCTGCGTTTTCCTCATACCCACAGGCCCGACATCTGAATAGAGCCTGTGACAATCTGTTCTCTTTTGCTATGTGTCCACAACATGAGCATCGCTGTGAAGTGTGCCGGGGATTCACTTCAACCAGCATCCCTCCCCTCCAGCAGAGTTTGTAATCAAGCTGCCGTCTGAACTCAAACCATCCCTGGTCCAGGATCGATTTATTCAATCCTGCCTTTGCTTTGATATTCCTGCCTGGCTCCTCTATGGTTCCCCGGGCTGATGCACTCATATTTCTGATCTGTAATTCTTCCACATATACCTTTGCTTGGTTTTCGCTTATCTCGGTACTTAATTTGTGAAGGTAGTCTGATCGTACGTTAGCAATGCTAAGATGTAATCGTGATATGATTCTCTTCTGCTTCTTCCAGTTACTCGACCCTCTCTGCTTCCTCGACAACTTCCGCTGTTCCCTGGTCAGAATTTCTTCATGTTTTCTGAAACTGTTCACTCCCTCGATCATCGTTCCATCTGAGAGGGCTGCAAAGCATTTTATTCCTGCATCAATCCCGATCTCTGAATCAGATGAATGTTTACCGATTTCTATCAACTGCTCAACCTGGATAGATGCGTACCAATGTCCGCCTTGGTTGGTAATGGTAATATTCTTTATGGTTCCGGTAATAGGACAACTCTTGTAAAAGCCTACCCAGCCTATCTTGGGAAGGAAGAGCCTGCGGTTATCAATCTTAAATCCCTGTGGGAAACGTATGCCCTCATTCAACCCTCTCTTTTTAAACACTGGAAGGCGCTTCATGGGCTGGTTTTTATCAAAGCAATCCCTGAAAGCCCTTTCCAGATCCTTCAACTTCTGCTGCAATACCTGTGAAGGACACTCCTTCAAAAACCCGTACTCTTCGGATCGTTTCCAAAGGGGAAGCCAAAAAGCCAGTTCATTGTACCAGAGTATGGATTGCCTCTTCTCCAACCGGTCCAAATTCATAGCCAGGCATTTATTCCATAGAAACCTCGAAGATCCGCAATATCGAGACAGTTTGTTCTCAATATTATTATTGGTCTTTAGCCTTACTTTATATGCTTTTTGTATATTTGGCATTAGACATTAATATACGAAATATCTACATTATATGCAAGATTTACGCACTAAAAGACATGTTGTTTATTCACTACATCTGCATTTGGTCTTTGTAACCAAATACAGAAAGAAAATCTTCACTGAGAAGATCTACAAAAGGCTACATTTTCACTTTGACAGGGTGTGTAATGACTTCGGATGCAAGCTTATTGAAACAAACGGGGAGAAGGATCATGTCCATCTCCTGATTGAAACATTGCCACATACCACACCATCCAGACTGGTGAATAGCCTGAAGGGGGTTTCTTCCAGATTCCTCAGACAAGAGTTCGCTGAACTTGAGAAGTACTACTGGAAGGGCGGGTTATGGTCGCCCAGTTATTTTGTCGCATCTTGTGGCGGAGCACCGCTTGAAATTGTCAAAAAGTATATCGAAAACCAGTAAGTTTGTCCTTATAGCCACTACCTGAAGAGAAGTGGTTTTACGGCCTCTTATGATAAACATAAAATCTGTTTTACCTCTGTAGGCCTTGAGGGGGGGGGTGTTTGCAATGCGGTGACAATAAGCTCTGGCACCAACATTTCTTCGATGACATCAGCCGGGAAATCAAGGGTAAGTTTTTTGCCGCTTTTTTCCACAATCAGCCTTCCGCTGTTTAGCGTTTCAAACTCGACCCGATCGGATGGATGGTGCAGATGGTTAAAAAGAATATGGGCGGTGGCCAGGGTGGCATGACCGCATAGATCCACTTCAATCTCCGGAGTGAACCACCTGATTTCATAACGGTCATTCTTTGGTACTGCAAATGCGGTCTCAGAGAGGTTATTTTCCTTGGCGATCTTTTGCATCAGATCTCCATCTAACCACTTATCCAGGATACAAACTGCTGACGGATTGCCTGAAAAGGGCTCCGACGAGAATGCATCCACCTGGTAAATTTTCAATTTCATGGCCATGTTTTCTGTGAGAAATTAACAACCCTCCCGATAGCGGGTTTGACGTACATCAATATTCAGGAACTGCGTATTCCCGGGAGTTCCGCCGAAATACCTGCATTTGCGGATGATCTGCTCCAGGGCATCGCTGTTTCGGACCCTGAAATGGTTAAAATCGGGAAATAACACCAGGGTATTCCAGGATTCCAAACCTCCTTCCAACACATAAACCTTTCCGGGCAGTTTTCTTTTTAACTCCTTTACCTCTGCATCTGATTCCAGGCCATATACAATAAATATACCCTTCTCCGGGTCTGCTTCCCGATCCCCTTTGTCATACCTTATTGCCGATGGTATGTGATAGGTTCTGAAATCAGGTTCGGATCTTACATCCAGCACCACAATACCCTGCTCTTTCATGTAGAGCAGATCGGCCAGATGGTTTGCCGAGATATAGTCCACTTTCAACCCTTCGACACGCTCCGATTCAAATTTCCAGGTGGGATAAAGGTTGTTCTTTACCGAATGGCTGGTAAACGCAGCAAAGAGTCCGGCAGCTATGGCAATAAGTGCTAGTATTTGGTTTGTTTTCACAAGTAACTATTTAGTTTATTTTATGGGTCCAGTTTAATGGGTTCTGTATCGTTGCTCCAACCTACCGGCAAACCAGAAGGCACCCAATGCAAACAGGGTAATCAAAAAAGTCAATACCCCATAATTCATATTAAATAACTCATACAACGAGATATCGCCCATGGAGGAAAAATTAATGGCTTTATGCAACCAGGGCTCAATCTCTCCAAAAATGATCAAACCCGTAAACATTCCTGCAAAAACGGCCAGCCCGTCCAACTTCCCTGTAAAGACAGCCACGCATGAAGTTCCGGGGCACAGCCCACAGATGACAAACCCAAATCCGAAAACGATGCCACCGATCAATTGAGGCCAGAGGTATGATCCATTGATGTAAATCTGTGTGATATCAAGCACCCCAAAGTAGCTTAGCCAATAAACTCCGATCATGGCAGTGACGATGGCAGAAAAAAGCACCTTGAACATGGCCATATCGGTGAAATAGAATTGTTGCACCAGTTTTCGGGCATTTCCGAAACCAGCCTTCTCTAAAAACATACCAAAAACGATACCTGTCAAGAGCGCAAAAAGCAACAGGATTCCCTCAGGAATCTCATAGTTGAATTGTAATGGAGCAGCTAATTCCATGCTTTCCTCATTAAGAAGGCGATAGAATAACCGCCAATGAATACTGAGAACATAAACACCCATGCTCCCGGACTGAGAACTGAACCTCCGCTGAGGGCAAGTCCACTGGTACAACCCCTGGTAAATTTGGCAGCGATGGCCATGAGCAATCCTCCCGAGAATGCCAGTATCAACCTACCCGCATTGGAGATGCGGGGACCTTTAATGACTTCAAATTTAAAGCGCCTGGAAAAAATTCCAGAAAGCAGCCCACCCAGACAAACCCCGGCTATTTCAATGATCACCCAGTCCTTAAGGGGGTGATCCACTCCTGCCACATATCCCGAATAGACCGAATTTGAAAGTGCATACTCGGGTGCAATGGCATGCACGACTGTGGCAAGAATTCCATTAAATGCTCCCACTGCTCCCAGTCCCCTGCCAGTCACCACAAAGGACAGGATAATCACAAGTCCTATACCAACTCCTACAATATATGGATTCCAGTATGGGTAAGGTTCTCTATTTTTCATACGCTTTGTATTATTCGATTTTTGAAGGATCCATCACAGGGGAAGTCTGGGGTAGTTCCAACAGTTCCCAATCCTCTATAGACCCATCATATAATAGAGCAGAATAGCCCAGATGCCTAGCCACCAGGTAATTGAGAGATGCCCGCACTCCCGAGCCACAATAGAAAACTGCCGTCTTCTTGTAATCCATGCCTGCCTTTACCAACTCTTTCTGAAGCTCTTCGTCAGACCTGATCATGTGGGTTTCCTCATCAGAAAGCAGAAGGTGATAGTCCAGATAGTTCGCCCCCTCCACATGCCCCCTGACACCTTTCATCTCGGTACTGTCTATCTCTCCGTAATATTCATCCGACGACCTGGCATCTATGATCACATACTCCGGATTCCACCGATTCAGGTTCAGTTCATCGGCTACAATGGTTACTATCTGCTCCTTCCCAGCAATGGATGCCGGAGATGAAGCTTTAGATCCTGAAGATCCTGAAGTACTTGCCAGTCCCTTTTTTTTCCAGCCGGGCAACCCTCCATTCAGAACATGGGTGCGATCTCCCCAGCCTGCAAAATCCAGGGTCAAATATACCCTGGCAGTGCGGGTAATCATATCCTCACTTTCGTAGTAGAGAACAATTTTCGAATTCTCATTCACCCCGGCGCCTGCCAACAAGGCAATCACTGAATCCAACTCCGGGAGCTCATTGCGCAGGTCATTTGCACCTACGGTAAAAGCATATGGATCAATGAATTGAGACCCCTCTATGTGTGTGCTATCATACACCTCCCAGGTGCCCACATGAAGAATCACCAGACCAGGATCGTTCATATGCTCCTGAAGCCATTCGGCTGACACTATTAAACCGTCCTCCGTCTGATTGTAAGAAGATGAACAGCCAGCAAATAAAAAAATCAAAGGGAATAAAAAGATCCTAACGTAACTCATAATTCCGCATTAAGACACTAAAATATAAAATTACCGGGGTGTAAGCCTTACAATGGAAGCAGTAATTTATCCACTAATCCAGTCGAGGGCCGCTTTCCTGGTGGTAAAAGGGCGGATCTGAAGATGCTTCATTTTTTGTCCAAGCATAATGGTGTTCGTTACATGGGGTGAATCCATTATAACAGCAATTTTCAAATCATTCATTCTCCCTAACTGCTTCTTCAGGTAATCGATGAGGATGTTCATGTTGTTGTCTTCATGATGAAGATTGGCACTTAAAAAGTCCGTTATTATTCCGTTGTATTCCAACAGATCGTCGAACTGTGCTAAGGTTTCATCCCAGGAATCAATGATGTCCTGAAGATATACATCACCGTTGAAACAGCGAAGAATCACATTGTCAACCACTTCGATAGATGCTTTCATCCACTCAAAAAATTAATTAAGGGCACAGTTGAGTTCCGTGCGTAAAGATATTAAAATGATGGGCTTTTCAAAAACATGAAACAAAGCGGCTTAGGTCAATTCTGAAAAAGAGCTACCTTTAGGCCGCAAAATTATATTCCATGAAAAACACATTGATCTCTATACTGATTCTTTGCCTGGCCCTTTTAGCTCCCTCCTGTGGTTCCGGTTCAAAGGAGAATGAGTCCTCCCAGACCGAGGAGCAATCCAATATGGTTAAGAAGCGAAGGGAGGACGGAACCCTCTCCAGCATGAACCCGGTAGATGAAGAAGGATATGTTCATGGAGTAAAAGTGAATTTCTATGAAGATGGAGTAACTGTCCATTCCAAAATCACCTATGAACATGGAAGGAAAAATGGTCCGGCCATCTGGTTTTTTAAGAATGGCAAGATCTACGAACACACTACCTTTTTTCAAAACAGGAAACATGGACTCACCAAGCGCTATTATGAAACAGGGGAGTTAATGGAAGAAGTAGAGTTTAATACAGGCCAAGAGATGCCTGGGAAGAAAGAGTACACCAAGGACGGAAAACTAAAAAGCAGCTGAGTTGAAACAGGGCTACCTTTTGAGCAATATGTAATTTCTGAATCCGCCCAGTCGGCGGTCACCCGGCAAGCTCTTCTCCAGCCATGATAACAACCTGTATCTGGGTTTATCATGTTTAGATATCACCGGATTCAGGCTGCGTGCCGGTCCACTGAACCTCAGCTGATCCTGCCAGTTAAACCTGTCTATCCAACTTTTCATGACGGCAGGATGACCTCCATGGTATGGAGTAACTTTCGACAGGTTTCCATAGTCAAATCCCCGGTCAAAATGGTGGGCTGCCTCCTGCTCTTCCAACCTCTTCCTGCCCCTGTGATTCAGATTGAAAGCTTTGATCTTCTTTTGCATCACGGCCGGTGGGCGTACCCATCCATAATGGAAAATCCTGGCATCTACCTCGGCCACCTTCAGTTTATAGGTTCCCGTCTGCTGGCGGTAATGCAGGCCATCAAAATCAGGTATTTTTCTGAAGGATAGTGCCGACTCCCAGGAATGAATCTCCGGATGGTTCCTCACGATCCTGATCTCCTTCCTGCACCAGCAATGACCATCCTGAATATGCTCATAATCACCCCAGAAATGCAGGTAACGAAAAAGAAGTCCCTCCACTTCCTGGTCGGGAAGCAACTGCTCACAACGCTTTCGGATGGACTCCAGATCTTTCTCATGAACCACCTCATCAGACTGCAGGTAAAACAACCAGTCGCCGGTACAATGTTCCATGGCCAGGTCTGTCTGATGAGCATGCTCCATACCCCTGGGATATTTCTCGATATCCCAAACCGTATCCACAATCCGGATTTTCTCACTGCCAATAGCCTCAATTTCTGACCGGGTGATATCATCTTCATCCGAATCCCCGAGGACCACCACAAACTCATCTACAAGGGGCAGAATGGATTCCACCGATTGTCGCATGGGGTAGTAGAGCTTAAGGGCATTTTTGCCCATTGTAAATCCGCTGATTTTCAATATTCTAGAACATTTGCATGGTGTGAAGTTTTGTATAGAGGCCCTCCTTGTTACTGATCAGGTCCTCGTGGGTTCCCCTTTCCACAATTTTGCCCTCGTCAATAACCAGGATTAAATCGGCATGCTTAATGGTCGACAGCCTATGGGCAATAACAATAGAAGTTCGGTTCTTCATTAGCTTGATGATGGCATCCTGCACCAGTTTCTCTGATTCGGTATCCAGTGCCGAAGTGGCTTCATCCAGAATCAGGATAGGCGGATTGGCCATCACCGCCCGGGCGATGCTGATCCGCTGTTTCTGTCCCCCGCTCAGCTTTCCGCCTCCTTCACCCACACTCGCATCAAATTGGTTTTCAGTCTCCTTTATGAATTCATAAGCGTTGGCCACTTTTGCTGCATCGATAACCAGTTCCTCCGCAGGAATCCCCTTCCTACTTCCAAAAGCAATGTTATTTCTGAAGGTGTCATTAAAAAGGATGGATTGCTGACTCACTATACCCATTAGACTCCTCAACGAGCTGATCTTATAGTCTTTCACCGGTACTCCGTCAATGAAGATCTCGCCCCGGGTGGTATCCATAAACCTGGGAAGCAGATCTACCAGTGTGGATTTTCCCGAACCAGATTTTCCCACAAGCGCAATGGTCTTTCCCTTCTCGATGGTAAATGAAACATCCTTTAGCACATACTCTTTGTCGTACTTGAAAGAGACATTCCGGTACTCGATACTCTCCTTGAATGTCTCAATATCGACCGGATCTTCCTTCTCAGGAATCCGATCCTCAGCCAGTAGAATTTCATCTATGCGATCCACAGATGCCATTCCCTTCTGTATGTTGAAGTAAGCTGTGGTAAGGCCCTTTGACGGTGGAATCAGCTGACTGAAAACAATCAGGAAGAAGATCAGGTTCTCCCCTGTCATACCTCCCTTTCCCGATAACACCAGGGATCCTCCATAGGCCATGATAATCATAAGTACCACAGTAGCCATGAACTCACTGATGGGACTGGCCAGGTATCGGCGACGGGTAGCCGAACGAAGCAAAATGGCATAAAGGCGGTTGGTTTGGAGATACTTCTCCACCATTTTTCCCTCTCCGTTAAAGGCTTTTATGATCCTTAATCCCGATAGGGTCTCCTCCAGTTGCGACATAAGTTCACCCAGTCTTTGCTGACCTTTGAAGCTGGTCTTTCTCAGTGAACGGCCCACCCTTCCGATGACGATCCCGGAGAGGGGTAGCAATATCAGAACAAAGATTGTAAGCGGAAAACTGAGGGTGAGAAGAATTACCAGGTAGAGTATCACGGTAAAGGGATCCCTGAATAACATGGAGAGTGAATCCACAATGGAGATTTCAATCTCCTGCACATCATTGGAGATTCGAGCCATCACATCGCCTTTCCTGGCTTCCGTAAAATAGGAGAGCGGCAGATTCAGAACCTTCCGGTAAACCTGGTTACGGATATCCCTGACTACATAAGCACGTATGGGGGCCAGCACATGGTTGGAGAGAAAGATAAATCCATTCTTCAGCAGACTAAAGAAAACAACCAGAGTGCTCACCAGAACCAGGGCCCCATTGTTTCCATGGGTAATCATGATCCGACCCATAAAATAGTTCAGGGTATGAATAAAGTAATCTGTACTCAGTGTAAAATCCATGGTCTCGGTCACCACCGGCTGATTCCCAAACAGGACCCTCAGAAAAGGGATGATCATGGCAAAGGAAAAGAGTGCAAAAAAGGCACCCAGCACATTGTACAAAACGTTTTGGAAAACCAGCCACTTATAAGGGACCAGGTAATTTAAAAGCTTAAGAAATCTTTTCATATTACAATCCTGTATAATTCCAGGGTGTTATTTTCATTAACTCCTCCTTTACCTCAGAGGATACTGCGAGTCCCTGAATAAATTCCCGAATGGTCGCTTCAGTCACTCCTTTTTGGGTCCTTGTGAGTTCCAGCAATGCCTCGTAGGGTTTGGGGTAGTTCTCCCGGCGAAGGATGGATTGAATGGCCTCGGCCACCACAGCCCAGTTCCGCTCCAGGTCGGCACGAATGGCCGGTTCATTAACAATGAGTTTCCCCAGCCCCTTGATCATAGACTGCATGGCAATCAGGGTGTGCCCCAGGGGAACGCCCACATTGCGCAAAACCGTTGAATCGCTGAGATCCCGCTGTAATCTTGAAACGGGTAACTTGGTGGCCAGGTGGCCAAAAATGGCATTGGCCAGTCCGAGGTTTCCTTCGGCATTTTCAAAATCGATGGGATTCACTTTATGTGGCATGGCCGAAGAACCTATCTCTCCCTTCTTAATTTTCTGTTTGAAATACTCCATGGAGATATAGGTCCATATATCCCTGGCCAGATCCAGCAGGATGTTATTGATTCTTTCGAAAGCATGAAACATGGCGGCCAGGTTATCGTAGTGCTCAATCTGTGTGGTGGGCCACGATCTTTTCAATCCAAGCACCTCGCCCACAAACTGCTCACCAAAGCTGAACCAGTCTATATCCGGATATGTGACTACATGTGCATTCATATTTCCTGTGGCTCCACCGAATTTGGCCGGGACCGGGATCTCCTCCAGCTGCTCCAGCTGCACATCCAGTCGCTCGATAAATACCCTGAGCTCTTTTCCCAAACGGGTGGGTGAAGCAGGCTGACCATGGGTACGAGCCAGCATGGGGATTTGATCCCACTCTGAAGCCAGGTCCTCCAGGTTCTGCGTAAGCTGATCCAACACTGGATAATAAACCGTCTGCATGGCATCTTTCAGGGAAAGGGGAGTGGCTGTATTGTTGATATCCTGAGAAGTAAGGCCAAAATGAATAAACTCCATAAAGGCTTCCATCCCCAGCTTTTTAAACCGCTCTTTCACAAAATACTCCACAGCTTTCACATCGTGATTGGTTACCTTCTCAATCTCTTTGACCTCCTGTGCATCATCCACTGAAAAATCGGCGTAGATCATCCGGAGGCTTTCAAATTGTTCTGCTTTCACACCCTCCAGTTGAGGAATTCCGGATTGGCAGAGTGCTATGAAGTACTCCACCTCTACCATCACCCTGTATTTGATCAGGCCGTACTCCGAAAAATAGTCGGAAAGTGGTTCAACCTTGGATCGATACCGGCCGTCAACTGGTGAGATGGCCGTAAGTTTATTTAAATTCATCAGATAAATATTAAGCTAACTAAATGCCCGGGATGCATGTTTTGGGCGACCCCACAAATTTAGCAGAAAATATTCTTACTTTTGATGATAGATTCCCTCATTATGAAACGATCCATATATATGGTTGTATCAGCTGTGCTGATACTGGTTTTCACCAGCCAGATTTTGGCACCCACAGGCACGGATGCCAATGATACCACCACCACAGAGCTGATCCAATCCGACAGCCTGGCCGGAGATAAAATACTGGTCTACTCCTATGCCATCATGGATAACATCGCAGCACCCACCTGGCGAATTACCCAGGAGGCCTTTAAGGAGGCCCATGAGCTGGGGGCCGATGTGATCATTCTGCACCTGAATACCTACGGTGGAGAGGTTAGCGCCGCCGACTCTATCCGCACCAAACTCCTGAATTCACGTATTCCGGTTCATGTATTTATTGACGACAATGCAGCATCGGCCGGAGCACTGATTGCCATTGCTTGTGACAGCATCTATATGCAACCTGGCGGGAAAATCGGGGCAGCCACCGTGGTGAACCAAACCGGCGAACAGGTACCCGATAAATACCAGTCCTACATGCGTGCCACCATGCGTGCTACGGCTGAGGCGCACGGGAAAGATACCCTGGTCTCCGGGAACGATACCACCTACATGTGGCACCGCAATCCGGCCATCGCCGAAGCCATGGTCGATCCCAAGTTATATGTGGAAGGGATAAGTGATACAGGACAGGTATTGACCTTCACTGCTTCGGAGGCCATCAAATTTGGCTATTGTGAGGGAACTGCAGGATCTTTAAAAGAGGTCATCAGCAAATTGGGGATCAAAGAATATGAATTAAAGTCTTACACCCCTTCGGGCATGGACAAGGTAATCGGATTCCTGATCAATCCCGTGATTAGCGGGGTGCTGATTATGATCATTATTGGGGGTATCTACTTTGAGCTGCAATCGCCCGGAATCGGATTTGCACTGGCAGCTTCGGTGATTGCCGCATTGCTCTATTTCGCGCCCCTCTACCTGGAAGGCATGGCTGAGAATTGGGAGCTTATTGTCTTTATTGTGGGTATCGTCCTTATCATGGTGGAGATATTTGCCATACCTGGATTCGGAGTGGCTGGTGTGGCCGGGATTATTGCCATGATCACAGGCCTCACGCTGAGCCTGGTGGACAATGTAGTTTTTGAAGATCCCGAATTCACAGGAGAAGGTCTTGGTCTGCTGATGAAGTCGCTGAGTCTGGTGCTGGTGGCTGTTTTGTTGGGACTGATCCTCTCTCTATGGACCACCAAAAAGCTTCTTACCTCCACGGCTTTCAGTAAGCTGTCCCTGAAAAGTGAACAGCAGGTCGACCAGGGGTATATCGCTGTGGACACAGAGCAGCAGGCCCTGGTGGGAGAGTCTGGCGTGGCCCATACGGTTCTCCGCCCCTCTGGCCGGGTAATGGTCAACGAAAAGATCTTTGATGCCATGTCAGTATATGGATTTATTGAAAAGGGTGAATCTGTAAAGATTGTTCGTTATGAGAGCGGGCAGGTTTATGTGGTTAAAGCCTAAGTACCTATGTTGATCAGGGATTACAGGCCGGAAGATTTCCCCCTGGTAGAAGCCCTGTGGAAAGAGACCGGAATCTATACCGCCGAAAGAGGCGATACAGCTGAAATAATCAATCGCTGCAACCAATCCGGAGGTAAATTTATTATCGTGGAAGAGAAGCCCACTGGAATTGTGGCCGGAACTTCATGGATTACCTGGGATGGCCGGAGACTATTTTTACACCATTTTGCCATCAGACCCGACCTCCAGGGAAAAGGATTGGGCCGTTTACTGGCATTAAAGTCGCTGGAGTTTGCCCATGAAAAAAATGCACCCATGAAGCTGGAAGTTCATAAGTCAAACCACACTGCCATTCATCTCTACAGGAGCCTTGGTTTTGAAGTTTTTGAGGATTATGACATATACATGATCCTTGATCCTGGCACAGCATTTGAAGCCGGTTAAACATGTTTCCTAAAAGTACATGCATGAAAAATATTTTCTTTATTCTGCTACTCAGTATAAGCCCTTCCCTTCACTCCCAGAATCCGGTATGGGATAGCTGGGATCCTGATGTAATCAGAAACCTTCACACAGGTGCAGGGATCGGATACCTAACTGAAGAGGAACAGAAGGTTGTGTTGTTTATGAACATGGCCCGCCACGATGGTCCCCTGTTTGCAAGCACTTTTCTGGATGCTTATGTAGCCGAAAACAAGGTGGAGAACAGTTCCTACCTTCGATCACTCTACAAAGATCTGAAGAAAACTTCAGGACTTGTTCCCTTTCAGGTGGAGGAAGACCTTACCTCTGTAGCGCAAGGTCATGCCGATCTCTCAGGAAGGACAGGACATACGGGACATAAAAATTTTGCCAAGCGATTTGAACCCCTGCGGGGAAATCCCTATACAGCCTGGGCCGAGAATTGTTCATATGGTTATAAAGATGCCGTAGATATTGTGATCTCCCTTTTGATTGATGAAGGAGTCAAAGGAGTGGGCCATCGCAACAACATCCTCAATGAAGAATTTAACTCGGTGGGCGTAGCCATCTATCCACACAAAACCTACAAAACCAATTGTGTCATCGATTTTGGAAAGATGAAACGATCCAACCTCAATCAGATCCCCTACTGATCCTCCTCTTCAATGGTGTCAGGCAATACTTTCAGTGAATTTCGATAGGCATATACCGATAGTCCGGCCAATACACCCACAACTGCATAGACCCATACGGGTACCGTAAAAGCAGATCCGCCTGCATAGGAGTGCATCCCTCCCAGGAAATAGTTCACCCCAAAATAGGTCATCATCACCGAACTATAAGATATAAATGAGGCCAGGTTGAATGCGAATTGTCCCCTCAGTCCCGGAATCCGGTGCATATGCGTCACAAATGCATAGACCAGAACAGTAATCAGTGCCCAGGTTTCCTTGGGATCCCAACCCCAGTAACGGCCCCACGACTCATTGGCCCAGACTCCTCCCAGGAATACTCCGGCGGTCATAAAATAGAGTCCCACAATCAGCGTGAGGTGATTCACCAGGGTCACCTGTTTGATCACATCCTCCAACCTCAGCTTGCTGGATGGGGTGAGGCTCGCATATAAAACCACATTCATCAGTCCCATGATGGAAGCGATGCCCAGGAAACCATATCCGGCCATAATCACAGCCACATGGATGGCAAGCCAGGGAGATTTAAGAACCGGGACCAGGTTTGTGATCTCGGGATTCATATTGCTCATTCCGGCCACCATTAAAGCCAGTGCAGCTAAGATGCTCGTAAGCGCCATCACAAATCCCGAACGCTTCACAAAGATCAGTCCGGCCAAAAGTGTTGTCCAGGCTACAAATATCATTGATTCATACCCATTACTCATGGGAGCATGACCACTGATATACCATCTGGCTGCCAGGACAAGGGTATGCAAGATAAATGCAACAAAAAGATGAATCACACCCACCTTGAACAGCATCTTGTAGAGCTTACGGGGTTTGAAAATAATCAGAAATTGAAGCACCAGTAAAAACACTCCAAACAGACCATAGAATTTAGCCAACTTGGGAAATAGATTGACCCTGTTGTAGGTAATCTCCATCTTCTTCTTGGAGTGAGAAGGCAGCAGTTTCTCTTTAGCCAACTGATTGTTATGAATGACCTTCAGGTAAGATTGAGCAGAACTGTAATCGCTCGCCTGAAGTGCACTCAGGTAGCTTGAAAATACACGGGAAATGGTATCGCTTTTCTCAGCCATCTGACCCGTCCGGGCATCACTTACAGATGCCCATTTGTGGTTTTCTGAAGCAGCATCGGGGAAAATTCGCAACAATCCGCCCGACTGGGCCAGATAGAGGGCGTTCACCTTGTCATCCAGCTTGATTACCTCCTTGTCCAGATCTGTTTGAAGGGTCACCTGTTTGGAGTAGGCCGCATTGACCAGGTCAGAGAGCAAATACGCGCTCCCCGAGGCGTCCATCAGATCGTAAAAACTAACCATCTCTCCCTTATAACCAATAAGTTTATGCAATTCGGGGTGCTTAATTTTAAACAGAGGTTTCTGCTGCCAGCTGGCAGGATACATAATCATACCCAGTAAGACCTGGTCAGCTGTATAGCTTTCATAGGTGTTTTTCTTGGTGATCTTCCTGACCACTTCATGGGCCAGTGTATTCATAGGCTCATATCGGCCCCCTTTGTCCTGCACCCATAAGTAGCCAAACTCCCTTGCCACGTCCTTCGGAGGCACTTCCTGCGCATAGGAAATCATACTTCCGCCAAGAATTAACAGGGCGATCAAAGCTGCTTTCGCCGCTGGAGCAGATTTTTTCGCCATCATGGCAAATCGGGTTCCGGGAACAAAAAGGGCTACAACCATTCCGGCAATCAGCACAAAGTAACCCAGGTAGGTCACAAAAGTTCCTGCCCAATCCTTATTCACCGATAGCACAGAACCCATTTCATCGGTATCGTAGGAGGCCTGATAAAACCTGTAACCCCTGTGTTTTAAAACGTTATTCATATAAATCCGCCGCTCCTCCTGTATCCCCATCTCCGGGTCGAGGAGTACCACTTCGCTGGCAAAGGAAGAGGGGCTGTTGGAGCCAGGATAACGCTCCACCTCAAAATCTTTCAGAAACAAAGAGAAGGGTACAGAAATCTCCCTTGATCCATAGGTGATGGTATAAGACAAATCGCCCATAACCCCACTCACCGGCTGTCCGGCCACTCGGGCCAATCCGGGTACAAACAGATCGGTGGTCATGCCTTTGTATTTTACTTCAAGTCTCACGGCCCCCATTCCTCCCCGTTGTCCGGGTTGGGCCCTCACCAGCTGTCTTCGGGCTGAAGGCATAAAATTTTGCATGGCCAGTCGCATTTGTCCGGCTGTATAGAGGGTATTTGCCCTCATGGGAACCTTATCACCAGGCTGGTACACCACGCCTGCTTCTCCACCCATCTGCATCTCCGTAACGGTCATGGCTGCATAAAGAAAGACCTGCTCTCCTTCACTGATAAAATTGAGCATGGCGGTGGTATCCACATTGTTTAAAGCCATTCTCATTCCCATCACCTCCTGTGTTCTGCCCGAAGGAATCCCCACAGAGTTCTGCCTGTCGGTCACAATCATCAGTTGCAGATAGGGACTTCCTCCCGGTGAAGCCATAAACTGCTCCGTGGCATTGGACATGTACTCGGTGGACTTAACTTTCACCTTCTCGCCTCCAATACGGGTAGCCATCCGGTAATCGCGGGCAGTAAATTCGGTAAGTCGAACCTCCTTGCTGGTCTCCACCCGCTCTCCTTTGGATTCAAGCACCACGTCGACATAGGCAGTGCTACTCAACATGGTGTTGGATGCCATATTCTCGCGGATATGCATGTTCCCCTCATAGCTGATAAAACGTGTAATGGCAGCCCCAAGCAGTATCAGTATAAAAGCAATATGAAAAAGAAAGACAACGATTTTTTTACGCTTGTATAGTTTTTGTTTTACGACCACACCTACCAGGTTGATCCCTATCACAAGAAGCAAGAGTTCAAACCAGCGAGAGCCGTAAAACACGGCATAAGCAGTCTGTGTATCATAGGCACTCTCCATAAAAGTGGCCAGGGCCAGTACAACAATAAATACAATCATCAAGACAGCCATGAAAGGCATGGAGATTAAAAATGAAAGCTTTTTCAACATAATATGATTTTATTTATGGTGGCGCAAGATATAAATTTCATCCCAATTGGAATAAACTACCCACCTGATAAACAACAAAACTAGCCATCCAGGCAATGGCGGTGGTATAGAACAGAACAAAACCTGCCCACTTCCAGCTACCCGATTCCCTGCCAACAGCAGCTATCACAGCCACACAGGGCAGGTAAAACAGAACGAACAGGAGGAAGGATAATCCGCTGAGCGGAGTAAAGACTGGCTGGCCGGCTTTACTTCCAGTGGTATAAACCTCATCGCGAATCCTGCTTTGCAATGAAGAGTTCTCGGCATCATTGCCCCCATCATCGGCCTGGTACAATACCCCCATGGTGCTCACAACGATCTCCTTGGCTGCAAATCCAGTAACCAGGCTGATGCCCATTTTCCAATCAAATCCCAGCGGCCTGATCACAGGTTCAATGGCCACACCCAGGCGGCCAATCAAAGAGTGCTTCTGCCTCTCTGCCTCCATCTGCTTGCTTAAAACAGTGACCTGAGAGGCTGAAGTTTCTAGGGCTATAAGCTGTTCATAATCCTCTGTATACTGCACATTGCGGGGGAAGTAGCCCAGTACCCAGATCACCACAGATGCGAGCAAAATCACTCCCCCCATCTTTTTCAGGTAATGGGCTCCCTTGCTCCACATATGTCTTAAAATTATTCTGATCCCGGGATTTCTGTATACAGGAAGCTCCATTACAAAAGGCGCTTCCCGATTCTTAAAAAATATCTTTTTGAAGAGGATTGACATAAGCATGGAGAAGATTACGCCAATGAGATAAAGCATGAAAATCACATTGCCTGCACGGTCGGGAAATATGGCCCCTGCTATAAGGACATAAACCGGCAGTCTCGCACTGCAGGACATAAAAGGTATGATCAACATGGTCAGAAGCCGGTCATTTTTGTTCTCCAGGGTACGGGTGGCCATAATGGCCGGCACATTGCAGCCAAACCCCATGATCAGAGGGATAAAAGACTTCCCATGTAATCCAAAAAGGTGCATTACCTTATCCATAATAAAAGCCGTGCGCGCCATATAACCTGTATCTTCCATCAGTGAGATAAAAAAGAACAGAATCAGGATATTGGGCAGGAATACGATGACTCCTCCAACTCCTCCAACCACACCATCCACAAGCAGATCCCTGACAATCCCTTCGGGCAGATTGGAGTTAAGAAACTGGCTGAGCAGCTCCACTCCACTCTCGATCCACCCCATGGGATAATTTCCCAGGGTGAAGGTGGCATGAAACATAAGCCACAAAAAGCCGAGGAATATAGGCAATCCAAAGTACTTATGGGTCAGGATTCTGTCGATTCGCTGAGACCTTGAGAATCCCGGATTCTCCCCACTTTTTTTCATGGTCTCTTTGAGCGCACCGGCTACAAAACCATACCTGGCATCGGTGATCAGGGTTTCGGGTTCCTCTTTAAAAAGATCTTTAATCCTGGAAATTTCACTTCGGGCTGTATCCTGGATCTCAATAAAATTTACGGCGTCAGCCATGAGATGAGAAGCATTGTCATCCCGCTCAAGCAATTTCAGAGAGAGAAACCTGGATGAATAGTGGTCGGTGAGGGATGGGGTTTCCCTAATCATCTCCTGAAGCCGGTGAATGGATTGCTCCAACTCCTCCCCATAGTTGATATGTACGTGCCTGATGTCGGGATCTTTCCCTTCGACAACCTTGATCACCGAATTCAAAAGCCTGAAGATTCCCTTACCCCGGCTGCTGATGGTAGGTACCACCCTGATTCCTATGAGCTTACTTAGCAAAGCAATATCCAGTTTATCTTTGCGCTCCAGGAGGTCGTCGTACATATTGAGGGCCAGGATCACCGTAATATCCATGTCAATAAGCTGACTGGTGAGGTAAAGATTACGTTCCAGATTATTGGCATCCAATACATTGACCACCACATCGGGCTTGTTTTTAAGGATGTGCTCCCGCACATAGCGTTCTTCACTGGAATAATCTGACAGGGAGTATGTGCCCGGAAGGTCGGTGATGCGAAATGTATATCCCCTGTGATTAAAAAGGGCCTCCTTTGAATCTACAGTTACACCTGCATAGTTGCCCACATGCTCCCTGGAGTGGGAGACCCGGTTAAAGAGGGTGGTTTTGCCACTGTTGGGATTCCCCACCAGGGCCACATCGATGGTTTTGCCGGGTTTGGCTAAAATGGGTCCACGTAGAGGTGATTCAGAAATTATTCCTGGTGATGAGATGGATACTCCTCTATAATCAGCCTCTGAGACCACTTCAATAAGGCTTGCCTCGCTCCTTCTGAGGGAAATATTGCTGTCCAGGATCCTGTATTCTACAGGGTCTTTCAGGGGGGCCGATTTGACTACTGCCACAGCTTGTCCACTGATGAATCCCATTTCGGTAAGTCTCTTCCGAAAAGCTCCCCGGCCACGTACCCTTGTGATAATGGCAGTATCACCTGTATGCAGACTGTTTAAGGTCATAGAAGGCTAGATTCTACCCCCAAATTGATAACCAAGCTTTTCAACAGTCTCTTTCACAAGCTCTTCTGAGAGCTCCGATGCCTGTATGGTAACCGTGTTCTGCTCGGGATCGGCAAGCACTTCAGTAACCACATCCATCTGACCAAGCCCATTCTCCATACTCGCTTTACAATGTTTGCAGGTCATCCCTTCCACCGAAAAAACATGGATATTCTTAAGACTCTCTGTATTTGATTTCATCTCTTCTTGTTTTTTTAAATCACGCTGTTTCACCCTGCGGGTGGCCAGGTATTTCTGAATTAATCCATTGAGGATAAGCAGCACCAACAATGCCGATGACACCCACTTAATCCAACCCGTATGATGTTCATGCATCACGTCGTGAAATTGAATGGGGATGGCGCCGGTAATCCAATCTCTTGGGATAAATTCATTGACAATCACTCCGAAAAAGATGGCTCCTCCCACAATGGTTACTAGGTACACCCACAGCGAGCGCTTACCCATGGTATTGCCAATGACCGCCATGGTGGCAATGTTGGTGGCCGGACCTGCCATCAAAAGCACCAGTGCTGCACCGGGTGATAATCCCTTCAGAAGCAAAACAGCCGCTATTGGGATGGAACCGGTGGCGCAAATATAGAGAGGAACCGATGCTAGCAGCATCATGCCCATGGCCAGGTATTCACTTGAAATTCTTTCTGTAAAGAAATCGGCCGGTATCAGTACAGATAAAAATGCAGCCACCAGCATTCCAATGACCAGCCATTTGGTCACATCCTGCAGCAGCTCCACAAACCCATATCTGAATACCTCTTTAACAGACCGCTCTGTAGGTTTTCCCTCCTCAGAACCAGCTTCGGAATCCCTGGCTTCATCCTTCCCTATACGGTTTCCAAGTACACCCCCGAAAACGCCTGTTACAAGAGCCACAATGGGTCGTATGATCGCAAAAGGAAGTCCAAGCAGCGAATAGGTAGCCAGCATCGAATCGACTCCGGTTTGAGGTGTCGAGATCAGAAAAGAGATGGTAGAGCCCCGGGAAGCCCCGTTTTTATAGAATCCGATACCTGCTGGCAATACTCCACAAGAGCAAAGAGGCATGGGGACTCCCAGTAAGGATGCATTGAGCACCGACCTGAAATTACTCTTACCCATGTACCTGGTGATCATCCCTTTAGGGAATACCACCCTCAGTAGTCCCGCAAACAGAAATCCCAATAACAAGTAAGGCGACATCTCATTCACCAACCTTACCAGCTCTTCCAGATATGAAATAATTACCTCCTTCACCAAATGTCTCCTTCAAAAGTGTATAACAACGAAATCCCAATAAGGATCAATAATTTGCAAAAATAAGCAATGCATGGCTGCCATTAATCCCCACATCTGGGTATTTTGATGGAACAGAAAGCCATGAAATCCGTAGAATGACAAAAAATACCCATGAAACGTATAGTCCTTTTGTGGCTCCTGAGTGCCCCCCTGTCCAGCTATTTGAGCGCACAGGTGGATTCATACATCCTGAAGCGCCAGATCTTCAAAGTGCCCCTGACTTCCATCAACATTTCTCCCGATGGAAAGCAGCTGTTGGCCGGATATAACGATGGAGCCTTCCGAATTCTGAATGCCGAATCTTTTGAACCGACCCTGGAAGTGAACCAGGCGCATTCTAAAGCAGTCAACGCCATGGACATGCCTCCAAAGATGGACTTCATTCTTTCGGCCGGTCACAACAACATCAAGCTATGGGACCTTCAAGGGAAACAGATTGCCATCTGGAATGCACATGCCACCACCATCTGGAATGCTGAGATTAGCAGGGATGGGAAATATGCAGTTTCATCAGCAATGAATAAAACTTTCATTCTATGGGATGTTTACAACAGTCAAGTGTTGGAAAAAATGAGGGGACACGAAGATGTGACTATGGCTGTGAGCATCAGTCCCGATAACAGGTTTATTGCCAGTGGAAGCAAGGACCAAACCCTTAAGATTTGGGACATGGAAACCCTCCAGGTGATTAAAACCCTCCATGGACCCGCACAGGATGTATATGATGTGGAGTTCAGTCCCAATGGCCAGCTCCTGGCTGTGGCTTCAAAAGATCATTCCGTCAGGATCTACAACCTGCTTGAGGAAGATCTGGTTTTTTTGCTAAAAGGACATAGAGACATGGTACTGGAGCTTGAGTTTAGTCCAGATGGCAGCTACCTGATCAGTGGATCGGCCGATCAGTCGGTGATCCTCTGGGACGTGTTAACTGGCGAAAAGATTCATAACTTCATCGACAATGAGGAAGCCGTGATGGACCTGGTATATCATCCAGACGGGAAGTCATTTTACAGCATCTCCTATGCGCGTGATCTTACCCGTTGGAAGGTAGATCCTGAGATCTTTGTTCTCCGCTATTACGACCAGGCTTACCGGAATGAAATATCTGCCAATCCCCTTTTCGAACCCAGGAGAAAAAACGAATCAAAGAAAGACCACCAGGACCGGGAGGCGGAAGCCAACCTCAAAAAAAAGGAGATCATAGATCTTTACTACAAAAAATACCTGGCCGAAAGGGGGCAATAAGCCCCAACTGCCCAAAAACATCTCCCTGTTAACTAAAGTATTATACTTTCACCCTACCTTTGTGGCAGCAATGGATCCCATCCATCTCATATCACCAAAAATGCTGTTTCTTAACCTTAAGAACAGAGATTATTATAGTAACTAGTAGGTAGTAGGTAGTAACTAGTAGGTAGTAACTAGTAACTAGTAGATAGTAACTAGTAACTAGTACTAACCACTAACCACTACCCACTACCCACTAACCACTATCCACTATCCACTATCCACTAACTACTATCCACTATCCACTATCCACCCACTAACCACTACCCACTAACCACTACCCACTATCCACTAACTACTACCCACTACCCTTTTAACCACTAACCTTTTAACCACTACCCATGCTTCCATACACCGAACCCTATAAAATAAAGATGATCGAGCCCATGTACCCAAGTACAAGGAACGATCGGGAGAAATGGCTGAAAGAGGCCAGCTACAATCTGTTTAATCTGAAAAGCAGCAGGGTATATATCGATCTGCTTACCGACTCAGGAACCGGTGCCATGAGCCAGGAACAGTGGTCGGCTATGATGAGTGGCGATGAATCCTACGCCGGCAGCAGGTCATTTGATAGCCTGCATGAGACCATCACAAGCCTCACCGGCTTTCCCTATGTGCTTCCCACTCACCAGGGCCGTGCAGCTGAAAATGTTCTCTTTTCTGTCATGGTAAAGGAGGGACATGTGGTTCCTGGAAATGCTCATTTCGATACCACCAAAGGCCATATCGAGTTCAGGAAGGCAAGTGCTTTTGACTGCACCATTGATGAAGCCAACGATACCTCGGTTTACCACCCATTTAAGGGCAATGTGGACATTGGAAAACTGGAGAACATTATACAGATCTACGGCCGGGAGCGAATTCCCATGATCATTGTGACCATCACCTGCAACTCAACGGGAGGTCAACCGGTAAGCATGGAGAACCTGAAAGCGGTCCGTGAATTTGCTGACCGGTATGAGATCCCGGTTATTTTTGATGCTGCCAGGTTTGCCGAGAACGCCTACTTTATTAAAACCCGTGAGAAAGGATACCAGAAGCATTCCATCAGGGATATTGTAAAAGAGATGTTCTCGCTGGCCGATGGGATGACCATGAGCAGTAAAAAAGACGGGATAGTGAACATGGGTGGTTTTATTGCCCTGAACAGCAAAGCACTCTTCCGGGAGGCCACCACCTTCAACATCATGTTCGAGGGCTACATCACCTATGGCGGCATGTCGGGCAGGGATATGGCCGCATTGTCACAGGGCCTGCAAGAAGCCACTACCTTCGAATACCTTGAGAGTAGGATCAAGCAGGTGCACTACCTTGGAAATCTGCTGCGGGAGGCTGGAATTCCAGTGCTGGAGCCCTTCGGAGGCCATGCCATTTTTGTGGATGCCAACCGTTTCCTTCCCCATGTACCCAAAGAGGAGTATATTGCCCAGGCCCTGGCGCTTGAAATCTATTTGGAATCGGGTGTAAGAGCGGTGGAAATAGGAACCCTGCTGGCCGATCGCGATCCGGAGACCAGGGAGAACCGATATCCCAGGCTTGAGATGGTAAGGCTCACCATTCCCAGAAGGGTCTATACGCGGAACCACATGGATTATGTGGCCGCAGCTCTTCAGAACGTTTATCAGCGAAGGGAAAAGATCACCCGGGGATATAAAATCCTTCATGAGGCACCCATCATGCGGCACTTCACGGTGGAGTTGGAAAAAATCACCTGACCAGAGCTACACTCCAGGCTAATATCCATAATGCCAGCCCATGTGATTCCGGCCATGGCAACGCAAGTAACAGCGACCTGTGAACAGACCCGTGCTTTCATACCTGAAAGCCCCATTATTCATTGGAGAAACAATGTCCACATCAAAATTGATCAGGTGGGCATTGTTGGTGGAATTTCCCTGTGTGTGACTGATCCCGTGGGGATCGTGACATGCATTGCAGGGCGTTCGTTCATCCCTGATGTGCTTGTCATGGTCGCCAAACGATTCATCATTGAGGATGCTTGCTCTGCTGTGACAGCTATAGCAAAGTTCATAGGCTGAAGCCGACTCAATGGTATTATCAGCCGTTTCATACCTGTACTTCAACAGACCTGGGAAAATAGATCCATGGGGGCCGGCTGGCGATCCACTTCCATTGCTGGCGTGACAGTCGGTGCAATAGATGATGCTCGATTCGGTTATGGGTGCAATCAGGGAAGGCACATTTGGATTGGTCCCGGCTGAGTTTACTGCATGATGGGAAGGATTGGAAGGATCAAACTCCAGCCGCACATTGTTCTGACCAATCAGCCTTGTGGTATGACTTGCAGGTTTTGCCGGACTGTCGGCATGACATCGATAACAGAGTTCATAGGCATACTGTATGGGATTCACCGGATTCCCTCCTTGATTGATCCCTACGGCTCCCGCAAGGAATCCATTGGCTGCCGGAGCATTGGCCGGATTGCTATTTACTCCGTGTGGATTGTGACAATCCTCACACTCCACATGCATGCTGAGTACCATTGGATCCTCAGCTGCGTCATGATCCTGGTTGTAACTGTAAACATTATGTAAATAGGGTTTTGCCAGTTGGGAAACGATATTGGTGGATGCCACATTTCCATTGTGGCAGCTTAAGCAGTTCTGTTCCTCCGAGAGGTAATTCATTAACCTTTGGCTACTGCCCGAATTGTGTGGATTGTGACAACTCTCACATGCATTTTCAGCCACATTCGGGTAGTCGGTTCGAGGCCAGGGATCGGTGCCATTTCCATTCCAGGTGGCGGTGGAGGTGCTGTGTGTAGAAAATGACCAGTAGTTTCTGTTGTGACAACTAAAACAGAGTTCTGAAGATTGCGTGGTGATCACCAGGAAGTCGGAGCTAAGGTTGCGATGCGGATCGTGGCAGGAGATACACTGCATTCTTCCATTCTCAAGAATCACTGGTGGCACTATGGCTGAGGGGTCCTTCAATTGCCCATCCGCAGCTGCAAGTCCCGATGTATAATCGAAAGAGATGGGATGATCATCGGCCAGGTCAGTGGACATATTTGTATTTCCCGGGGGAATCACAGTAACTCCTCCCATAAAAGCAATATCTGTCATCCTGCTTAATACATTTCCAAGGGCGGTGGTCCCATCGTGACAACTCAAACAGAGTATGGATGAACCATCGGGTTGTCCGGGTACCGCCTGAACGGTGGAGCTGTGGTAAAGTGTATAGGTATAACCCGGATCATCTTTATTCCATAGCGGACTGGATGGGTGGCTGTTATGAGGGGTGTGGCAGAAAATACAAATCTCCGATTCTGAAATAGCTCTCACATCCCCTGTGCCAGACACCGAAAGGTTATGTGCCGAGTTTACGATAGATTGAGCGCTTAGCTCTCCGTAAAAGAAACAAACAAAAAACAAGCCGATGATAAAAGTTTTTCCCATATCCTTCACTTTTTCTCCAGTTGAAATATCTGTATCCTGGCGTTGTAACTATCTGCCACATAAATAAGATCCTGATCATCGATATAGATACCTGCTGGCATCCAGAACTCACCTTTACCCTGGCCCTGTCTCCCAAAGCTATAGAGGAAATTCCCAGTGGCATCAAAGATCTGGACCACATGAAAAAGGGCATCTGCTACATAGATATTGCCCCTCGAATCGGTAGCCACCCCTTTTGGTCTGGCCATGGTTCCGGTGGCATCTCCATTCTCCCCAAATGCGTAAAGAAAATTCCCCTGTGGGTCCAACACCTGTACCCGGAAATTCATGGAGTCCACTATGTATACCTTTCCTGAATCATCAATCCAAATAAACGTGGGATAGTTAAATGTTCCTTCAGATGATCCCCTCTCCCCAATGTGCTTCAGGACTTTCCCCTCCCCACTCAATATGCTAATCCGATGGGCTCCGGTTTCGACCACCCAAACCTCCCCTGTTTCCTTTGAGAAAGCTATGCCGGTGGGCTGGACCAGTGAGAGGGTATCTGAAAAAGAGGAGAATGTGTGGTTTTCCATGGAGAATATCCCGTTTAACCTGGAATCGGTAAACAGCAACTCCCCACCGGGTAAGCGTGTCATTCCCACCAGGGATGGAAATGGCGGAGTATCCTTTGTGATCCCTTTCATTTCATCCAGCTTGCCGTCCTTAAATTCATAAATGGTGCCCCTGCCCTGGTCGGCCATCAGTATGTGATCCTTACTGATGGCATAAACTCCAAAGGGCTTAACTACCTCCTGGGGCTTCCGACCAAATACCACCTCTGAGACTCTTTTCCCAAAGGTTTTCCTTTTGTCTTCCTGGTCAGACGGACACTGACCTACCCACCGGACCTCATACGAGGTTTTCAGCTGTCCAAAAACCAGGTTTCCGGAAAACATAAGCAGCACCAGCAATCCAGTTAACTTGTATCTTTTTTCCTTTCCAATCTCAGTCATGTCCAAATCATCTTATTGTCGGGCATATGCTTCCTTCCCATGACATCCCGGCAGGCAACTCCCTCCCTCTTCAGTGCTTATGAAATTCATCTGCATCTCCCAGTTCCCAAAGGGGACAGCCTCTTCAATTAGAAACTTCTGATCCGATCCGTGCAGGTTGTGGCAGAATTTGCAATTCCTCCCTTTCTGGCCGTTTATGTGTAGTTGATGCAGATTCCGACTTCCATCCCGGAAATTTGTGGCTCCCTGGGTCTCTTCTGCCTCCAGAAGGTCGGTATCGTGACACAAAAAACAAAGCGCGAAACTATCGATACCGGCCACCAGGTAATCTTCCACAGGGTATCGCTCAGTAAGTAAAACCCTGAATTGCGACCCATGTGGCTGGTGGCAAATCAAACATCCTCCATTTTCTATGGCCGAGTGCACTATCTCCTGTCCCCGGGTCACAGGGTGACAGGAAAGACAGAGCTCCTGTTCGGGCTGTAAGATCAATGCCTGGTTTGCAGAACCATGGACGTCGTGGCAAGAGAGACAGGCTCCCTCCGTCACCGGACGATGACCACTTACAGGGGTTTCAGGCTCTTCATGACAGTAATAACAGAGATCGGGTGAGGAATCCACCAGTTTGAATCCTGCGATTCCATCCTCCGGATGAGGTTCTCCAGTGGATTCATGACAAACATCACATCCATTCTCAACAGCTTCATGCTTCACTTCTTGGTCGATTTTATCCCCATGACAATCGATACATTCTTCCAAATAAAACTCCACTGCCGGATCAATCCCCCGGAGATCGGAGGGTGCCGGAGTGGTCAGAAAAATCACTATCTCAATAATTAACAGTACCATATAAAAGTCTATAATTAAAACTTTCGGGTGACCCGGACATAGGCCCCATTAAATGCAAATTCGCTATTCAGGTACATACGCCTGTACATTTCTATGCCGATCCTGAGGTGAAGCTTATTAAATACCGAATGAAACTCTGCCCTGCCAGTAAGCAGGTCCAGATCCAGATTGGTTCCAGACTGGTTCAGGTAACCCGATTCAAGGCTTACCATCATCTGAGGACGTATCCGATATGCCACTTTCCCCGAGACATTGGCGTACAACTGGTCCACTTCATCGGCAATCATTTGATAATCGCGAATGCTCCCACTAAGGGTAAGTAGCAATTTGGAATTATAATTCCAGTTCATGTCGAGGTAGTAACGCCACATTTTGTAAGGGATGATATTGCTGCTGTAAGCATCTGATTCAATACCTCCCCGGGCGAAACCCACATCCAATCTTATTCCGTAAACATGCTGATTGTAGTAATTGAGGGTCAACAGATCTCCCTGTTCCAGCTTTGGATAGTCCTGAACCGAATAGCGATAGTAGAATTCAAGTAGTTTTTGAAAAAGAAGGATACTTACACCCAATTGGTTGTTGTTGGCTGTGTAGGAGTAATTCCCGGGTTGCTGGTACATATAATCCAGATAGACAGTTCCTTGATTGGGAATCTGTCCACCCGGAACCCTTTGAATCTCAACATAACTTGATCTTTCAACCAGGATATAGTCAAAATTGAGTTGATAAATGAAACTCCCGGTCATATCCTTTACCACCACAGTGTTTATATCCACATAAGGTTTGTTCAGCAGGGTAATCTCGCCATCAGACATTACCTGCTCCTCATTGAGCACCTGGACCGATCCGGTCTCCCCTTCAGTAAGGTGCTGATGCCTGAAATAGCGGTAGGAGAGGTTCAGATGTCCAAGAGGAATTTTCTTGGTATACCTGAGGTCAAGTCCCGTTCGGTAGTCAGTCTCCATATGCAAGAGAGCCGATTCGGATTTCACCCTGTTGTACTCAAAAAAGATCTTGGAGGTCAGGCTTTTAAACAGCTGATGCTGCAATGAAGTCCGAACTCCTTTTTGATCCCAGGTCTGAACCGGGTCCTTCAGGTTATAAAGATTAAAATTGGTCATTAACCTAAGATTATAAGGCAACCTGAAAGTCAATCCTTCCATGACCTCAAACCTTCTGAAGCTGGTGGTCCCTTCCTGATCATACCATGCGATCCGTGAGTTCAGGTTGTACCTCCTCTGGGAATCAAAGTAGAGGTTGTCATTCAGTGCAACCCGGTTAATGAGGTGCTGGGTCTGGTGCAACTCTGCATAGCTGTACAGGTAGTCGTTCCGGGAATAGATCAGTTCGTGGCGGTCGTTCTTTCCAAAGGACTTACTGGCCCTTGCCTGGATGTTCTCCTGGTCCATGTTAAAGATCCGTCCAGTCTCTGTCTCCTCCTGGTCCCAGCTCTGATTCTGGTAGGTAATGGATATGGGAAGAAACTTATTGTTCAAGGAGAGGATGCCGCCCCACTGCATGTTGTTAGACCTCACATTGGTCAGCAGCTCCCGGTTGTAGTAATTCTGGTCAAAATTAAAAAATCCCTGCAGGGTAAGAGGTCGGTTGTTGCAGAGAGTGGCCCTCAGATCTATCTTTTTGAGGGTTCTGACCTCGGATCGATCGGGGATATTAATGTAGGATTCATCCCTCGACTCAGGGCTGTATGCGCCATCCAAATCGATTAAGAGGACATCTTTGTCCCAAAGGTAGCTGCTGGTATTCAGTTTGATCCCCCCCAGGAAATAAGTACTTCTTTGATCTTCATAAACTTCATTAAAAGAACTCTCCAGTTGCCTGTACTGGCTTTCCAATCCGATCTCTCCCGAAAGATGTCGGAGGTGCCATATACCCCAGGAATGCGCAGTCTGGGAAACACACCATGCAGGGATAAGTGTGAACACTAACAACGCGATATATCTCCTGGTTCTCATCTCAGTCAAAAGGCTGGCTATTGAAAAATATACTTATCATCGCCCCCGTGTGCATTGTGGCAATCGGTACACTCCATTCCGTCCAGATCCATATGCATCTCATTTTTAGTCACATCTTCCTCCTTGTGACAATGATAGCACAACTGGCTCCCGGCAAACCTTATTAAATGCTCATTTTCAGACATATGCGGATCATGACATGAGGTGCAATACCCTCCGGCCACCGGGCCATGTAAATAGTTATACCTGGTGCTCAGATCCTCATGACACATGTAACATAGTCCGGGCTGTGGCTCCACCATGCTCCCCAGCGATTGAGGATCATGACATGCTCCACACTCTCTCTCCTCATAGGGATAGTGGACCCTTACCGCCGGTTCCGGATCTATCACTAAGCCAGCCAGAAGTAAAGTATCCTGGGGAACATCATCCATTTCCTGTGAAGTTAAAGCCAGGCTATCCTCTGCAGGTACCCCATCGAAGAAGAAGGTAAGCAGACTTTGGCCTGTATGCCGGGAGCACTGGTTTAAAAGAGTGACTGCCACCACAATTAAAAGTACCGACCATATGTTGCCTTTTTGTCTCAAACCAATCTGTCAGGGTGAATCTCTCTTTTGCTCAACGAATCCATACACATTTATCTTGGCCGGTCCATATTGATTGGTCACATAGATCAGGTATTTCAGATCAAAGGATGGATCCACATAGGGTTGAAAATAGGATATGTTCTCATAGCTGATCTCTACTGCTGCTGGAAGGCCCATGGCCCCCGCTCCGCGGTAAGATCCTCCAAAATGCATCAAAAGCTTGCCCTCCCCATTGAAGATCTGAACATTCTCAAAGGCTGCATCCACCACATATAGGTTGCGATCCAGGTCCAGGGCTATTCCCTTGGGTCGGGTAAACTGACCCGGAGCATTCCCATACCCGCCAATGGTTCCCAGGTAGGTCCCGTCCATAGAGAACTGCTTGATGTTAAAGTCTCCAAAATCTGAGACGTAGAGCCTCTCACCATGCATGGAAATATTTGTAGCTTGCCTGATATAGCCCTCCTCATCAGGTCCGGCAAGAGACGCCTTCCCTGCGGGTTCGTAACTCTTGCGATCGTAGGCAAGAATCGAATGGCCCTGCACATTACACACCCAGATTCTCTCTTTGTGGACCAGCACATCGGTGGGTTTAAACCCTTCCAACTCTCCAAATGCGTGCACGTAGTTTCTATCCTGATCAAATACAACAATCTGCTTTCGGTTGGCATCGGCTACAAACAGATAGCCCTGTTCATCCACAAAGCAGTTGATGGGCAGCTGTAACTGTCCCAGGCCACCCGGAATAAAATACTCCATGGTCCCTTTGTTAAGATCCACAATCTCGAGTCCGGCCAATCCCGTGTCGCATATGTAGATCCTATGTTTGTGGACTGTAATGCCATAGGGTTTGATCATAGTAAGGGGCTCCTCCTCTCCTAAAAGATACCTCTGAAAAGCGCCCCTTTTCCCTTTCAGATCCTCCGATGAACTAATCTGAGTCAGGAACTGTATTCGGGTGGTATCGGGAGGAGGAGGGAAAATAACCAGTGTTTCGGGTGAGGGTGATTCAGCCATTTTCCTGTTGCAGCCACATAACAGGCTTGCAAGAACAATAAGGCCACACAGGGCCATGGAGGTAATACGGTTCATGGGGCGATGAACTCTTTAGAGGTGATTAATAACTGGTAATGCTATTTATTGTGACAGGTGAGACAGAGTTCACTGTTCACATTAGACATTTTCAGAAGGTGGGCAACACCATACCTGTTATGAACATCGTGACATGAAGCACACTCCATCCTGCTATTGAACAGCATGTCGTTGTCGATGGTATTCCCCAGCCCACTGTTAGTGGTGGTAGGTGGGAACAATCCTCCATCACTGATGGCCAGTGCATCCGTGTAATCGAAGGAGATGGGATGTTCTGTACTCAGGTCATTTCCAGCCACTCCCCCTATCCTTGCCGACGGATCGATGTAGTTGGTCCCTGATGTATTCCCACCAAAATTCTCAAGTGCCACAGTGCCATCATGGCAGCTCAGACACAACTTTGAGCTTGCACCTGGTTCGGTAATGGTGGAGCTTCCATCAAATGTGGGAGAATTGTAGAGTGTATAGCCCGCAACCACAGTGGTCTCATGATTCCACAGTGGTGCACTAATAAGGTTAACAGCCTGGTGTGTGGTATGACAAACACCACACCCTCTGTTGTTTAAAGGGGCCCATGATTCGGTAGAGAAGTCATGTGCTGTTCCTGCAATCTGGGAGAATCCTCCCGGAACCAGGCAAAACAGCGCCCATAGCATAATAAGTAACCTGAATTTCTTCATAGCAGTTAAATTTTTATGAAATAAAATGAATGAGGGTATATATGGAAATGTTGTTAGCACAGGGATATTGGGGTTTATCCAATGAAAACAGTATCTAGATTAAGAAATATTATCGTGAATCGGAAATTAAATGCTCATTAACACCTCATAGAGCACAATTTCAACTGCAAATTGTTATTATGCTTAAAATGCCGATCTTTGATCGCTCAAATCAATGATGAAGGACTTAACCCAGGGAAAAGAAGGCAGGAATATTTTCCGATTCGCGGTACCCATGCTGGTGGGACATATGTTCCAGCAGCTCTATACTTTTGTAGATCAGATAATCGTAGGCCGTTTTCTTGGCAAGGAGGCGCTTGCCTCAGTGGGAGCCTCCTTTCCGGTCATCTTTACCCTGATTGCCCTGATTATAGGTATTGCCACCGGGGGTACCATTGTGATCTCACAGTTTTTCGGAGCCAAAAAATTTAAAGAGGTCAAGCGAACCATCGATACCATTTTTATCATCATGGGTGTCTCGGCGGTGATTATGACCGTGGTTGGACTTACCTTCTCGGAACAGATCTTCACCCTGATGAAACTCCCCGAAGAGCTGATGCCCACGGCCAATGCCTATTTCTCCATCTATGTGTCGGGACTGGTGGTTTTTTTTGGATACAATGGTGTGGCGGCGGTTTTGAGAGGCATGGGTGATTCCATCACCCCCCTCTATTTTATGATCCTGGCCACGATTCTGAACATTGGCCTGGACCTTCTCTTTATTGTAAAGCTGGGCTGGGGAATCGAGGGGGCTGCCTGGGCCACCATTATTGCACAGGGAACTGCCTTCATTGTGGCCGTCTTCTACCTGAATAGAACCCATGAACTGATCAAATTTAACATCCGCGATTTTGCCTTTGACTGGGGGCTCGCTAAACAGAGTCTGCGAATCGGACTGCCTACCGGTTTGCAACATACCTTTGTGGCCCTGGGTATGATGGCCCTCATGGGAATTGTCAATGGATTTGGCACCAATGTGGTGGCTGCATTTACTGCAGCAGGAAGGCTGGACAGCCTGGCCATCATCCCCTCCATGGTCTTTTCCACAGCACTCTCCACCTTTGTGGGGCAGAATATAGGAGCAGGCAAACTTGACCGGGTAAAAAAGGGTTTACATCGTACCATGCTGATGTCCTCTGCCTCTGCCATTGGCATCACCTTGCTGATTATTCTCTTCAAATATCCATTGATGAAGCTTTTTACCACCGACCAGGATGTTATACAGATTGGGGGTGGTTACTTAACCATTGTGACCTCTTTCTACCTGCTTTTCACATGGATGTTTATATATGGGGGTGTCATGAGAGGAGCCGGAGATACCATTATCCCCATGTTTATCACCCTCTTTTCACTGTGGATTATCCGGATTCCGGCAGCAGTGTTCCTGAGTCAGGAGACCATAGAGGTATTTGGTTTGACCCTAAAAGGTCTTGGATTGGGGCCCGATGGAATCTGGTGGGCCATACCCAGTGGATGGGGCTTTGGAATGATCCTCTCATTTATCTACTATAAAACCGGAAGGTGGAAGACTAAAACCGTGGTCAAAGTTAAGGTGGAACCCGCCACCATCACCAGGTAGGACCGCTTATATCCGCGGGCGCACTATTTAGGCTGATCCACTTCAATCAAGGGGGCCAGGTCATATCCCCTTTTTTCCGCATTGTCCAGTAACATTTGGTATACCCCGGGATCCATCTGTGGAGTTCGGCTAAGGATCCAGAAATAGTTGGGACTGGAGCTGCCAATCATGGCCCACTGGTAATCCTCGTCAAGCTCAAGCACATAGTAATCACCGTAAAAGAAAAGAAAAAAGGAGACTTTCAATCTGGATGTGTTTTTGGGATCCGGGACCTTCGCTTTTCCCTCTGCCTGCGAAAATTTCCCATCCAGGGTTCCTTTGTACCCCTGGTTCAGCACCCTGATTTTTCCATCTTTTCTGAAGCTGTAGTTGGCCGTTACTCCCACAAGTCCCTTTTCAAACGAATGTGGAAATCTGGCAATTTCATACCATGTACCGAGGTATCTTTTCAGATCCACACTTTCAACGGTTGTTGTATCGATATTCTCCATTTTATTTGTCTTTGAACATGATAAGAGGATCAGACCAGTCAACCCAATCAAGATTAAGGAACGTTTTATCATCACGAATTATTTATTTGGTAAAAGGTAGCAAATGAAACACTAGCTCCCAAAGCCTTCTTGAACAATCTGGCAATTAAATTGTAAGTTTACTATTCCTGGCACGTCTAAAAAGCCGGTACCAACTTTACAATTATCCCAATGCAAAAAACCCTTGAGCTCACCCATGCTGCCCTCGAAGTAATAGAAGGCCTCAAATCATCTCCCAAACAAATCTCCTCGAAATTCTTTTACGACGGTGAAGGAAGCAGGATCTTTCAGGAGATTATGCGCATGCCGGAATACTATTTAACCGATTGTGAAGCAGAGATTTTTGAATCCAGAAAGCGCGAAATCGGGGCTCTCTTTTGTAAAGATTGCTGCACGGTGGATTTAGTGGAACTGGGTGCCGGTGATGGGGCCAAGACAAAAATCCTGATTGAGGATCTGTTATCGGAAAAGATAAACTTCAGATATATCCCGGTTGATATCTCAGAGGACGCAGTGGTACAGCTGGCAGGCGCTATGAAACAGCAATTCCCGGACTTAATCCTGGAACCGCGCATAGGAGACTATTTTCATATGATTGGAAACCTTTCCAAAGAATTTCCAAATCGCAAGGTGCTTTTGTTTCTGGGATCGAACCTGGGCAACTTTACTTATCCCCAAAGCATCTCTTTTTTATCCGGCTTAAGCCAGGTAATGTCTGAAGACGATCTCTTCTTCATCGGTCTCGATCTAAAAAAGGACCCGGAAGTGATCCGCAAGGCCTACGACGATTCTCAGGGGCACACCAGGGATTTTAATTTGAACCTGTTAACACGGTTTAACAAAGAGTTGGGGGCCAACTTCGATCTCCAGGGATTCATTCATTCCCCTTTGTATGATCCCCAGAGTGGGACCGCCAGGAGTTTCCTGGTGAGCACAAGAGACCAGGAGGTCAGATTTGCAATTAGCGATGAATCCATTCTATTTAAACAGTGGGAGACCATACAGACGGAGCTCTCTCAGAAGTATGATTTGCCCATGATAGAGGCAATGGCTAAAGCCAGCGGTTTTCAGGTTGTAGAGAACTTCTTCGACAGCCGTCACTACTTCGTAAACTCTCTCTGGAGAAAATCGTAAGGAATTTTCCATCTGTTCGACTAAACCCACATGAAAGCAATATGGAATGGCGAGGTAATTGCCGAGAGCAACGATACAAAAATCGTAGAGGGAAATCACTATTTTCCCAAAGAATCAATAAAGATTAATTATTTTCAACTTAGTGACACTCATACAGTTTGTCACTGGAAAGGGACGGCATCCTACTACAATGTGGAGGTAAACGGAAAGATCAATAAGGATGCTGCATGGTTCTACCCCGATCCCTCTGGTTTGGCAGATGGGATTAAAGATCATGTAGCGTTCTGGAAAGGGGTCGAAGTCACAGGGTAGAGGGCTTATAACAATCTTTAACTTTTTTTCATTGCTTAAACCCTTCCTATTGGGTAACTTGGTTCGATATTTGTGCGTCAAATGGGGACTAACACTACCACGTTTGCCGGGATGAACAAAAAGTTTTATTATTTCCTCCTCGGAATACTGCTACTAACTCCGCCGTTGTCGGGACAGGATGATTATGTTCGTTTCAAACGGATCACCATCAACGACGGATTGTCTCTAAGTTCGGTCTACAACATTTACCAGGACTCGAAAGGATTCATGTGGTTTGGGACCGAAGATGGGCTCAATAAGTATGATGGACAGACCATCACAGTATATGGTGCCACCACCGATCAGCACAATATCCTGGCAAACAAGTGGGTGGAGCAGGTCTACGAGGATAAATCAGGGATGATCTGGATCGGCTCAAGAGGCGGACTCACTAAATACAATCCCCGCAAAGGGGTTTTTACCCCATTTCAATTCGACCCCGGCGATCCTACCTCTCTATCCAACGACTCCATTACAGCCATTGAGGCCGATTTAAGGAATGAAGTATGGGTAGGCACTTTCAAGGGTTTAAACCGTGTGGATCGCTTTACCAATGAAGTGGAACGCATCATACCGGAAGACTCCACACTGATGGGTCTTACTTCGCACATCACTGGTTTTTTACAGGACGAATCCGGGGCATTTTGGATCGCTAGCCATGAAGGATTATTCAGCTATGACCGAAAATCGGGTCTTTTCTTCAACGAGACCGCAGGGAACCTGATCAATGAAAACACTCCCATCTACTCCATGTCCTATGGCAATGAGTGTATATGGCTCGGTATTGACGGCGGACTGGTATGTCTGGACCTCTCTCTCGCAGGAGAACACACATTCATCCCCCTCGATCTGGGAGCTCCCGGAACAGTTATAACCAGAATAATTTCTGACGACCAGAACCAGGTCTGGATACAGACTGCCGATGGACTATTCTGTTATAAAGGCGAAAACCAGGGGGTGGAGAAAGTACTGGATGCAGGGGGTATTACCCATTCCCTCTCCCTGAATCCCATTGAGCCATTGATGAAAGACAAAGATGGTTTCATCTGGTACGGGACCTTTGGCGGTGGCGTATATCAAGTAGATCCCGTAAGCTTGAATTACAAACACTATATCCATAATCCAGCCGATCCGCAAAGCCTTTCGGAGAATTCCGTTAACTGCATTTTCCAGGACCGATCGGGTACCACGTGGTTTGGTACTTTCGGAGCCGGAGTCAGTATACTGAATCCGAGGGCCAACCGATTTACGCTCTTTAAGCACAATCCTTTCGATCAAAACAGCCTGGCCAGTTCATTTGTCTGGACCATCTGTGAGACAAGCGATAGCATCCTGTGGTTTGGCACCGATGCCCATGGCATCAGTTGTTATGATCAGCATCTGGGAACCTTCAGGCATTTTGATCACAACCCATTCGATCCATCTTCCCTCTCCCACTCCTCCATCCGAAAGGTGTATCAGGACAGTCGGGGCCGGATTTGGGTGGGAACAGATGGAGGCGGACTGGATCTCTATAACCCGGTGGATCAGTCTTTTTTACATTTTAAACACGATCCTGACCGAAACAATTCCTTATCGGATAATTCGGTGAGGACCATTTATGAAGATCGAAACGGAAAAATCTGGATCGGCACCCGCAATGGACTCAACCTGCTCAAAGCCGACGGAAACTCATTTGAACATTTCTTAATGGAAGAAGACAATCCGGAGGGTCCTCCCCACAATTTCATCTATTCTGCCATTTATCAGGATCAGGAAGATAGACTCTGGGTGGGAACCTATGGCGGAGGGCTCTGTATGCTAAATCTGGAAGACGGCAGCTGTACAAGCTATCACCACGATACAGAAGATCCCAACACCCTCTCTGACAACATCGTCTTCTCGATATACGAAGACAACCTGGGTAGATTCTGGATCGGGACCAACAGTGGATTGAATATGTTCTATCCTGCCACCCAATCATTCAGAAGATTTGGGGTGAGCGAGGGACTGGCCAACGAGGTCATTTACGGGATCCTGCCCGACGATCAGAACCGAATCTGGTTGAGTACAAACATGGGGATCACCCGATTTGACCTGGAGACTTTTGAGTCGAAGAATTTTGATATGAACGATGGCCTCCAGAGCAATGAATTCAACGGAGGGTCCTATCACCGGGGCCACGATGGAAGGCTCTTTTTTGGAGGTGTCTATGGTTTGAATGTAATCGATCCTTCCACCATCGAACCCATTAAAAATGTAACGGAAGTAACCCTCACCAAAATTGAGGTGCTGGGCAAGGATGTGAGAATAGCCACCGTAGATCTTGAAGAGGAGTTTGAGGAACATCCTGGATTGATAGTGGAATCAGAGGGAGAGTTCTATTCCAGTGAAAATGTCACCTATATGGAAGAGATAGTCCTGGACTATAAAAACAGGTTCTTTTCCGTAGAGTTTTCAGCGCTGAACAACCTGCAGCCAGGCAAACTTAAGTACTCCTATATCATGGAAAATCTGGAGACCGACTGGACCACTGCGGGTACCCGGAACTATGTCTCCTATGCCAATATGAAGGCAGGCTCCTACATTTTAAAGGTGGTGGCCGAAAATGTGGATGGATACCGGAGTGATCCTCCCATGCAGCTGAAAATTACAATCACTCCTCCCTTCTGGCTGTCCTGGTGGTTCATCCTTATTCAGGTGGTCATATTCACATCCATTGCGGTGATGATCTACACCTATTTACTTAAATCCAGAACCAACCGACTGTTAAAATCCCAAAATCTGCAGATCAGTCAGGCCAATGAAGCGCTGAGAAAATCTGAAAAAAACCTGATGGAGCTTAATGCTACAAAAGACAAATTCTTTTCGATTATCTCCCATGACCTGAAAAATCCCTTTGCCAGTCTGCTCTCCATTAGCGAATTGATGGTGGATAATTTTGAAGAAACGGACCGCGAAGACCACAAAGCCGGATTCAGGAAGATGAATCAATCAGTGAAGCACCTGCTCGACCTGCTGGAAAACCTGCTTACCTGGTCCAGGTCACAACGAGGTCGTATCAAGTACGATCCAGTCAGGTTTAACCTGAGCAATGTGATCCAGGAAAATATCAACCTGCATAAGCTGCTGGCTGAAAGGAAGGGAATTATGCTGCTCTCTCCTGATCAGGAGGATATTTATGCCTATGGTGACCGGGATATGGTCAACAGCGTCATCCGAAACCTGATGACCAACGCCGTCAAGTTTACCGACAGCAACAAAAAGGTTGAAGTTAAACTTTCTCCCAAAGATGAAGCTGTAGAGATCAGTGTGGTGGATGAAGGAATAGGGATTGCCGAAGAGAACATGTCCAGACTTTTCCGCATTGATGAGAAGTTTAAATCAACTGGAACCGCCGGTGAAAAGGGAACAGGACTTGGACTGATTATTTGCAGAGAGTTTGTAGAGAAAAACGGGGGTGAGATTAAAGTAAAGAGCAAACCCGGAGAAGGTACCACCTTCAGCTTTACACTGCCCATGGCCAATTGACCCCAAATTTGTACTTTTGACCAGAACTGAATAGAAATATCTATGATCCGATCCATGACCGGCTACGGCAAAGCCGAATGTATACTACCCGATAAAAAATTAACGATAGAGATTAAGTCCCTCAATAGCAAGCAGATGGATACAAATACCCGTTTGCCCTCCCTCTACAGGGAAAAGGAACTTGAGATCCGTCAGCAAATCTCTTTGGAGCTTGAGCGGGGCAAGGTGGAGTGTTCTTTTTATTATGAACTCTCGGAGGATGCTGCATCGGGAACCATCAATACGCCGGTGGTGAAAAGTTACTACGAGCAACTCTATAAAATATCAGGGGAGCTGGGACTTGAGGCTTCATTGGAGTTGCTCAGCACCGTGATGAGGATGCCCGATACCCTCAGAAATGAAAAGCCTGAGCTAAAAGAGAACGAATGGGGCAATGTCAGAGCCGCACTAAAGCAGGCAATTGCACAGGTAAATGAGTTCCGCAATCAGGAAGGAAAATCCCTGGATACCGACCTTCGTCAGAGAGTGGAGGCCATCTCGCAAAAACTGATCAGCATCGAAAAGTATGAAGAAGAGAGAATCGCGCAAATCAGGGAGCGGATTGGAAATAACCTGGCTGCCTACTTGAAAAAAGAGGATCTGGATGAAAATCGCTTTGAACAGGAACTGATCTTCTACATCGAAAAACTGGACATCTCTGAAGAGAAGGTAAGGCTCTCTAACCACTGTAAATACTTCCTGGAAACCATGGGAGATCAGAAACCAGCTGGGAAAAAACTGGGTTTTATCTCCCAGGAGATGGGACGTGAGATCAATACCCTGGGATCCAAGGCCAACCATGCTGAAATCCAGAAACTGGTGGTTGAGATGAAAGATGAACTTGAACGGATCAAGGAACAGATTCTCAATGTACTGTAATGGAAGGGAAACTGTTCATCTTTAGTGCACCTTCGGGCTCGGGTAAGTCGACCATCGTCCAGCACCTAATGAATCTTGACCTGGGGCTGGCATTCAGCATCTCAGCCACCTCACGCAATCCACGAGAAGGGGAAGTTGATGGAAGAGAATATCACTTTATTTCACCCTGGACCTTTCGCAAAAAAATTGATAACCAAGAATTTCTTGAATGGGAAGAGGTCTATTCCGGTCAGTATTATGGCACCCTGAGAAGCGAAGTAGACCGGATCTGGAACCGGGGCCAACACGCCATTTTCGATATTGACGTGATGGGCGGGATCAACCTGAAGCGGGAATTTGGAAACAAAGCCTGTGCGATCTTTGTAAAACCGCCCTCATTGGAGGTTCTGGAACAGCGACTTCGATCCAGGGGGACCGACGATAAAGGCTCTCTGGAAAAGAGGCTGGGGAAGGCCGAATATGAAATGTCCCAGGCTCCTCATTTTGACTACATTCTGGTAAATGACTCTCTCGAACATGCCTTGCTTAATGCCGAAACCCTGGTTCGCGACTTCCTGAATAAACCGCAAAGCAAATGAAAACCGGACTCTATTTCGGTTCCTTTAATCCCATCCACATAGGCCATATGGCCATTGCCAATTTCATGATAGAGTTCAGTGAGCTGGAACAACTCTGGTTTGTGGTAAGTCCGCAAAATCCTCTAAAGGAGAAAAAAACACTGCTTAAAGACTACCATCGATTAGAAATGGTGCAGCTTGCAGTGGAAGATGACGACCGTTTCAGGGCATCAGATATTGAATTCAAATTACCCACCCCTTCTTATACCATCGACACCCTGGTCTACCTGGAGGAGAAAAACCCAGGTCGCGAATTCCAACTGGTGATGGGAGCAGATGGTTTGCGAACCTTTCACAAATGGAAACATGCAAACCTGATCGTCGAGAACTACCACAGGCTGATTTATCCCCGACCAGGTGTAGATATGGATGCCATTTCAAAATTACCCAATGCCACAGTGGTAAATGCCCCGCTGATGGAAATCTCCTCCAGCTTTATACGAAGTGCCATAAAAGATGGGAAGGATGTCCGTCACCTGGTCCCTGTCAAGGCATACAAATACATGCGTGAAATGCACTTCTATGAGCGTTAAGGTGATATTAGCTTTCAATTTTTGTTTCCTTATCTTGGCAGCCTTAATGCCTCCTTCCCTATGAGATCACTTCACTGTATAGCTGTAATCCTTGTTCTTCTTATTGTCGGACCCAAGACAAATTTACACTCTCAGGAGCTTACTGACAGCACTACCTTGTTGATAGTTGAAACAGAGGATGGAAATGAATTTATAGGCACCCTGGTGGGTGAAGACAACAGCCAGTTAATCTTAATGACAGAGATCTATGGCAGGCTTCACATCCCCATTTCCCAGATTAAAACGAGACGTGTACTGAAGAAGTCAAACCTGATTGAAGGGGAACACTGGTTTAATAATCCACATGCCACACGTTATTTCTTTATGACCAATGGCTATGGTTTAAGAAAAGGGGAAGCCTACTATCAGAATACCTGGATCCTGTTTAACCAGATGAATTATGGCATCACCAATAATATCTCCATAGGAGGTGGCCTGGTACCGCTTTTCCTTTTTGCCGGAGCTCCCACTCCTGTCTTCCTGACCCCAAAAGTCACCCTTCCCATTGTAAAGGATAAATTTAATGTGGGTGCCGGGGCGATCCTGGGTTATGTACTGGGAGAAGGTGCAGGGTTTGGGATAGGGTACGGAGCAATGTCGTTGGGCAACAGGGATAGGAATCTCACCCTGGGGGCGGGCTGGGCCTATGCAGATTCACAGTGGGCCGATTCCCCTACCCTGACGCTGAGCGGGATGATCAGAGTGGGCAGAAAGGGCTACCTGCTCACTGAAAACTACTACATAGGCATAGAAGGTTCTTCGGTGGGCATCCTGTCTTTCGGTGGCAGAAGCGTACAAAAAAAACTAGCCATTGATTATGGCCTTTTTATTCCCATAGGGGCAGAAATTGGAACTTTTATTGCCGTTCCCTGGCTGGGAATCGCCATTCCATTTGGGAATATACAACAACCGTAAACTATTTTCCAGAGCAGGCCATTATGCAGTGAGCTTGGCTTCCCTGACAATTTCCATGCCCCTTTGGATGGCTAGTTCATTCTTGGGAATCAGGTGGTGATGCCTTTCGGGCAATGATTTGCGAAGACCCTTAATCACGTTATCGAAATCTACCACCGGGTTTACCTTGATAAAAGCACCCAGCACCACCATGTTAAAGGTAATGGGAGATTTCATACGGGCTGCTTCAGCGGTAGCTGCTACCTGGAAGATGCGGATATCACTACGTTCCGGATGACGGGTAATGCCATTGGGATCATATACCATCAAACCACCTGGCTTTATCATTGATTCGAACTTATCCATGGATTGTTGATTCAGAATAATGGCCGTATCGAAACTTTGCAATACAGGTGAACTCACCCGGTCATCGCTGAGAATCACCGTCACATTTGCAGTTCCTCCTCTCATCTCAGGTCCATATGAAGGCATCCAGCTGACCTCTTGATCCTGCATTATTCCTGAATAAGCCAGGATCTTACCCATGGAAAGAACTCCCTGTCCCCCGAATCCGGCAATGATAATTTCTTCCGTCATACCTTACAATTTTTTTACTACCTACTATCTACTACCCACTACCTACTACCTACTACCCACTATCTACTACCCACTACCTACTACCCACTACCTACTACCCACTACCTACTACCTACTACCTACTACCTACTATCTACTACCTACTATCTACTACCCACTACCCACTACCCACTACCCACTAACTTCCCATCCACCTTTATATCTCCCATGGGATAGAATGGGAACATATTTTCCTCCATCCATATGTTGGAGTCATTTGGAGTCATCTTCCACCCCGAATTGCAGTTGGAAACAATTTCAATAAAAGACAATCCCTTCTTATCCCTTTGGACCTCAAATGCCTTGCGAATGGCTTTCTTTGTTTTTCGTACCGGACCAGGTTTATGAACGGCCTGACGGGTCACGTAGTGAACGCCTGGAAGTTGAGCGATCATCTCGGTAATTTTATAGGGTGGACCCATGGTCGCGTTGTCCCTTCCATAGGGAGAGGTAGAGGATTTCATCCCTTCCAGGGTAGTTGGGGCCATCTGCCCCCCGGTCATCCCATAGATCCCATTATTTATAAAAAAAATGGTGATATCTTCTCCCCTGTTACAGGCATGAATAGTTTCTCCGGTACCAATAGCGGCCAGATCACCGTCCCCCTGGTAAGTAAATACATATTTATCCGGCCATAACCTCTTTATTCCTGTGGCAACCGCAGGTGCCCTGCCATGAGCTGCCTGGGTAAAATCCACATCCATAAAGTCATAAGCAATCACAGAACAACCTACCGGAGCAACTCCAATGGTATCTGCCTGAATCCCCATCTCCTCAACCACCTCCATGATCAGGCGGTGGGCAGTTCCATGGCCACAACCCGGACAATAGGAGAGGGTAGCATCTGTCATAAGCGGAGTGCGCTTGTATACCAGGTTATCTGGCTTGATTATTTCTTTGATATCCATTTAAAATCCTCCCATATATTTTTCTTCAACAGCACTTAATACATCCTCCGGAGAATGTATCTTTCCACCAAGCATTCCGTAATGGTATACCGGGGCCCTTCCATTAACAGCCAGTCTCACATCCTCAACCATTTGTCCGGCACTGAGTTCAACCGACATGACCCCCTTTAATCTACGCGCCAATTTGGCAATAGCAGCGGATGGAAATGGGTAGAGAGTTTGTGGTCGAAGCAAACCAAGCCGTTTGCCTCTGCCCCTGGCCACCTCTACTACTTTCTGACAGATACGGGCACTTGATCCATAGGCCACAAGTAAAAATTCGGCATCATCACATTCAATCTTTTCAAACATCACATCTTCTTCCATTCGCTTGTACTTTTCCTGGAGCTTAAGGTTATGCTCATATTGAAGGTCAGGATCCAGGTTCAGCGAAGTAATGATATTGCGTTCCCGATCTTCTGTTTTACCTGTAGTAGTCCAGGATTGGTCAAAATCCTTGACACGTTCCTTCTGGACCGGCAGCTCCACTTTTTCCATCATTTGACCTATGAGGCCATCGGTCAGGATCAATGCCGGATTCCGGTATTTAAAGGCCAGTTCAAATCCAAGGTCCACATAGTCGGCCATCTCCTGAACAGAGGCGGGGGCCAGTACGATCAGTCGATAGTCTCCATGTCCGCCTCCTTTGGTGGACTGAAAATAATCGGCCTGGGAAGGTTGAATGGTCCCAAGCCCGGGGCCACCCCTTACTACATTAACTATTAAACAGGGTAGTTCGGCTCCTGCAATGTAACTGATGCCTTCCTGCATCAGGCTGATTCCGGGACTGGAAGATGAAGTCATTACTTTTTTACCTGTACCGGCAGCTCCGTATACCATATTGATGGAGGCTACCTCACTCTCGGCCTGCAAAACCACCATTCCGGTCCGTTCTTCAGGTCTCTGTAACATGAGGTATTCCATAACCTCAGATTGTGGCGTGATGGGGTATCCAAAGTAACCATCCACACCGGCCCTGATGGCAGCTTCAGCGATGGCTTCATTACCCTTCATTAATGCCAGTTCTTTCATACAGCTCTCCTTTTAATTTTGTTTAACCCTGTACACGGTGATTACCCCATCGGGGCAGACAACTGCGCAATTGGTGCATCCGGTGCAACTTTCGGGGCTCTCCATATAGGCATAGTGGTAACCTTTTCCATTCACTTCTTCAGCCATTCCTATGGTATCAGTCGGACAATTTACCAGGCAGACCTGGCATCCTTTACACCTTTCGACATCAACCACAATGGCTCCTCTTGATTTTGCCATGCTATGCTATTTTTTTAGATCAATTACCAAATGTAGCAATTCTCAGTTTCCTTCATATCTGTTTTTGGACAGGTTTGGCTGATTCCCATTGTTTAGGGATAAAATCAATTATTTCGGGATGGGATGATCCTCGTGAAATTGGCTCAACCTTTCTTCAAGAACCGGGAATTGAGATTTCTTTACCTGTGATACACAGGCCCTTATGCCTTCAGTACGCGAACTTCCTGTAATCCCGAGCGAAATGGCACTAATCCCATAATAAAGTAGTTTTTCCACCAGCTGGGGACCATCAAATCCGGCATATGATAAGGTAAAATAGAAGCCATCTGCAATGGGTTCATCAAGGTCTCTGTCATATACGATTCTAAATCCATATTTTTGAAACAGCTCTTTCATCACCACTGCTTTTGCTCCATACACCCTTACTTCCTCAATGTAGTTGTAGGATCCGTCATTAACTGCTTTGAAGATGGCTGCAAGGGCATACTGTGCAGTATGGGATGCTCCGGCCGAAAGTGAGTAAAGAGCTCCAAAGATCATGGCATGGCCAAATTTTTCAGAAGTGTAATACCTTTTTAAATCGGGATATTTCCGTTCGAACAGTGACGGCGCTATAACCATCATGCCTATCCGCTGCCCGGCATAACTAAATGCCTTGGAACTGGAGATAAGAAGAATGTAATTGTCTGTGTATTTTGCCACGGAAGGTTGAAAGGGTGGCACTCCTGGTTTGGAAAGATCCTTTCGGAAATCCATTCCAAAATAGGCCAGGTCTTCAATTACTGTTATGTCATACTTTTGGGAAATCTCCCCAATGATTTGCAATTCATGATCGTCAAGACAAATCCAGGAGGGATTATTGGGATTGGAATAAAGGATTGAAGAGTAATGCCCGTTTTGAATCTCCTCTTCCATCTTTTCCTTTAGCTTGTCGCCTCTGTAATCATACAGGTCAAATGATCCATAAGTATGCCCCAGCACCAGGCACTGCTGCTTCTGAACAGGAAATCCGGGATCCAGGAAAAGGGTGCCGGTTCGATTCTTGTCCGATCGGTTCGCCACCATAAAAGCAGCCATAGCCCCCATCATTGAACCCACGGTGGGAATGCAATGAACGGGATTTACCTCCACATCCAGAAACATTTTTATAAATCGCGCCGACTCCTCTTTCAGAGGCTCAATTCCTTCTATATTGGGGTATTTTGATGCAACACCCATCCGGAGCGCATTCATCTCAGCCTCTGTTCCCACAAAAGTCGGATCCAGGCCAGGTACACCCATCTCCATCCGGATAAATTCCTGCCCTGTAATTCCTTCGATGTCATTGACAATCCTAACCAGTTCTCGGATGGTGGCCTTTCCTGCCGGATGGACTCCAAAAGCATCAATCACTTCATTAACTACTTCCGACGGTATGGGAGTTGATTTCATACTTTCCACTTTACACTTGCATACTTTATACCTTTTCTATCCTAATTCTTGCATCCACAACCACCAGCTGCTCTCCCTTACCCATGATGGGATTAAGGTCCAGTTCAGCAATTTCTGTGGCATATCTACAAATGCTTGAGAGTCTGACAAGAATCTCCGCATAGCTTTGTATATTAATTCCTTCCTGTCCACGCATTCCCTCCAGCATCTTATAACCCTTCAGTGAACGGATCATCTGGTTCGCTTCCTCCATGGAGAGTGGAGCCAGACCTGAGGCCACATCCTTCATCACTTCCACATATATTCCCCCAACACCGCATAAAATTACATGTCCGAAAGAGGACTCATATTTGGCCCCGGCAAATAATTCAATCCCTTCGAGCATGGGCTGTAGCAATACACCCATAGCTCCTTCGATCTTTAGCATCTCACTGAAATGAGCAAGCAGGTCCGATCTCATTGTCTATTCCAAGAATCACTCCTCCCACATCGGATTTGTGAATGGGTCCCACCACTTTCATAACCAGGGGGTACCCTGTCTCTGCTGCAACGATCTTAAGGGTGCTTTCATCCTGGGCTACCCCTTCCGCAGCTCTGGGAATACCTGCAGCATCCAGGATTTGCTGTATTACATCGGGAGCCAGGTATCCGTCCTCTGCTTCATCTATCAGTTTTCTGATGGCCTCCAGATGAAAGCCCTCCAGGTAAGGGGTACTCCCGGAAGGTGGCGGTGTATTGTACACCCGGGTGAGCGCCTCGCCCAATAAAACTTCATCGGGAAAATTGACCCAGCCATGTGACAGGAACTCTTCAACCTCTTTACTGGCAGTGGTTACAGATGGAAGGACAGGGAAAATGGGTTTGATGCAGGTCAACATCTTTCGATGCAGTACCTCATATACATCAAATACAGGCGTAAGTCCGGGTGTTCCAAAAATCACCACAATACCATCGATTTCGGAAAATATGGTTTCACAATAATTGAGGCAGATGTCCATCTGCTCCGCATTGCCTGTGGCCAGCAGATCGATGGGATTGGATGCGGATGATCCGGGAAAAAGAAATGTAAGCAGCTCTTCAACTTTGGCTCCTTTCAGCTGAGGCACATCCATATTTCCGTGGGCCAACGCGTCGGTGAGCATCACCGCCGGTCCGCCCGCATGGGTTATGATTGCAAGATTTCTGCCTTTCATCCTCGGATAGAGCATCACTGAAGCCACTGTGGTTAAATCCTCACGGCCATAACAACGCACTATTCCGGCTTTTCTGAAAAGCGCATCCACCGCCATATCAGAGCTGGCCATGGCACCGGTGTGCGATGAAGCAGCCCTGCTTCCTGCATCGGAGGTTCCAGCTTTAATGGCTGCAATGTCACATCCTTTGCGGATCAGTGAGGTGGCATGCTTAAGTAATTTGTCCGGATCCTTAATGGTTTCGAAATAGAGGATCTTTACCCTGGAAGAGTCGCCCTCTTTATAAGTTTCATCGAAGTACTGCAGCACATCCTCCACACCTAGCTGCGCGGAGTTACCTACAGAGAAAACATGGTTAAACCTGAGCCCCTTTTGCAAACCCGATTCCATAATAAATACGGCAGTTGCACCGCTTCCTGAAATAAAGTCACAGCCCTGGGGATCAAGCTTAGGAATGGGCAGGGTAAAAATACCCTGGTAGGCGGGAGTTAGCACCCCAATGCAATTGGGTCCGATCAGGGCTGCGTCATAGGATGCACAAAGGGCTACAAGCTCCTTTTCAATGGCGGTCCCCTCAGCGTTCTCCTCGCTAAAACCTGCAGATACGATGATAAAAGCCCTTGTTTTACAAGAAGATGCCAGATTGCGAACAATATCCAGGCAAAATGCCGCCGGTATAGCCAGGATGGCCAGATCGGTATCGGGCATCTCGTCCACTTTATGATAACAGGGCAATCCCTGAATGGAATCCTCTTTGGGATTTAATCCATAAAGTTCACCTTTGAATGTTCCGGTACGAATGTTATAGAATAGTTTCCCGCCGGGTTTTGTGAGGTTATTGGAAGCCCCAACAACTACAATACTCTCAGGATTAATAAGTTGGCGATTTACCATCAGCATTTCTTTGGTTGATCCAAAGATAACAAAGCTGACTTTTGTGTGGGTAGGATTGGGAGTGTCTTAGAACAGTGTCGAAAAGCAGAAAAAGAAAAAAAAGTAAGGCAAGTTGCTACTCTCCCTAAAACCCTCAAAAGATTCACAACTTGCCTTGCACCCCAACAATTACTTTCCAGCTATATTAACCAATAAGTGGGATAAATGTTTTTGACAATTCGGAATTTAACAAATCGAGGATGTTTTTTAACATTTAAATGGGTCGGACAAGGACTACCTAACCAGTCAGAACCGATTTTACCTTTACTCCGGGCATCCTGCCCAACTTACCGGTAAGAGATCCTATTCGATCTGTATTCCCATCCAGAACCAGGGAGATTATATTGGTGGAACGGTCCCTGAGAGGTATACCCTGGCGACCAATAATCAGATCTGCATGCTCTGAAATAGCAGCATTAATGCGCTGAATATCACCTTCCTCAGACACAACAATAATGACAGCTCCTATTCTGGATTCCATATCACAAATATACTAATAAATGAGTTCCTGAACGGTGTTCAAAAGATCTTCCAGTTCGGAGTGCTTGCCAGATTCTATTTGTTTATGAAAGCGAATGGTGATGCTACCCTCTTCCATTGCAGAATTGCGCCTCAAAGGAAACATGAAATTCCCTGAACCAGATATTTGAACAAGCCCTTTAACAGATGATTCCTCACCAAGAATGGAAACAGCGTAAGCACCTTCGGGAGGCAATAGCTTTAATGGGTCTTGGGGTCTGAATTCAAAAAAATCCTGAACAGTGCTGGCGAAAGACACTGTTTTTCTCTCCAAATGAGTTTGAACCATAAAAATATGTTCCAGGTAAGCGTTGGCCCTCTGAATATTCCCTTCTCTCAGGGCCTTTCGGATCTTTGTACTGCTTACAGTCTCATTCTGGATCTCCTGTTCGGGGATCTCCTCCACCCTGTAACCATATCTCTCTCTGGAGTTGTATAAGGAAGCATAGCTTCCCTCCTTGTTGTGACCGAAAAAATGGTTAAATCCCACCACAATGGTGTGTGCGTGAAGCCTTCCAACCAGATAGGATCTCACAAATTCCTCGGAGGTGGTTCTCGCAAATTCCCGGGTGAATTCCATAATCACCAGGTGATCCAGACCTGCCTCCTCCAACAACAAACACTTCTCCGGAAGTGAATTGATCATTTTTAGATTTTTCCCTGCCGTATCGGGATAGAGTACCTTTCGGGGGTGAGGAGAAAAGGTGATCAGCACCGAAGCTCCCCCCGCACCTTCTGCAAGGGTATTCAATCTCTGGATAATGGTGCGATGTCCTTTATGAACCCCATCAAATGATCCCACAGTTACCACCGGGGATGGGATCTTGGGCAAAAACTCCAATGAATGATGAATCTGCATACTAGGAATTGGCAGTCTTCACAAAATAGGCTACTTTCTCAAGGGATGTAATCATGTCATACTCGTCCAGGTAGACATCAGGACCCATATGAAGCGGCACAGTTGTGAAATTCAGAACTCCTTTTATCCCCGACTCCACGAGTTGTGTGGAAACCTCAGGAGCCGAATCGGCGGGAACGGTCATAATGGCAATGGAAATATTGTTGGTCTCTACCATCTCCTTCAACCTGCTTAAGGGATAGCACTTGACCCCGGAGATTACACGATCGATTTTTGTGGTATCCACATCGAAGGTGGCAATGATATTGAGTTTAGAACGCTTTCCAATAAAATAAGTAGTTACGGCTCGTCCCAGGTTACCCACACCAATGACCGCCACATTTAATCCCTTTTCCGAATCAAGGATTTCACCTATGACGTCAATCAACTCCCTTACATCATATCCTTTCCGTTGCATACTGGTGTAGCCAATAAACATAATATCACGTCGCACCTGCACTGCAGTATTGTGGTGAAGTTCTGCAAGCTCATGAGAGAAAATATGGGTCTTCCCTTCCTCCAGGCATTGTAACAATGACCGGCGGTATTCACTGAGTCGTTCAACGGTGCGTTCTGGTAACATCATTTTTTACACAAAAGGTTATTATGCAATAGTACAAAATATTGTTAATTTAATCACAGTTTCGGATCATCAAATCAACCGATATGGTTCATTCTTCAGGGTTGTGGCAAGACAATTTTAAATTCACTTCCCACATCAGGTTCACTTTTCACCTGAATGTGCCCCCCGTACAATTCCGCTATCTTGCTCACGATGGAGAGGCCAAGTCCGGATCCTGAAATTCCTCTGGTGCGTGCGTTTTTTATGCGTACAAACTCCTTAAAGAGCTGTGATATTTCTTCTTCACTCATTCCAATGCCACTGTCCCTGACCAATATCTCCACCTGATTCCCTTTTTCCATTATGGCTACATCAACCCTTCCCCCTTTACGGTTATACTTTACCGCATTGGACAACAGGTTATTCAACATGATATCCAGGTCCGAAGGATCTGCATCAAAATAGAACTCATCGCCTTGAAAACTGACGCTGATGTTGCGCTGGATAGCCAGCGGTTTGATGGTTGAAAGTGCCAGTTGTGCCCGTTCTTTCAGGTTCACATGTTCTACTTTATCCTCCTTGCGCTCAAGCCGGATCTTCGTGAAATCCAACAGGTCCATGATAAGTGACCGCATCCCTTCCACCCTATTAAGAGACCTTTCCAAGAGTTGATCGTAGTCTGTCAGATCTTCACCCAGCTCACGGCTTTTCATCATCTGAAGGTATCCTTCCAGGGCATTTAACGGCGATTTCAACTCATGGCTCAATACGGAAAGAAACTGGTACCTGATCTTTTTCCCCTCCTCCTTCATGGTACGTGTAATCCGCTTTAGGAAGAGTTGCTTCACCAATAAATCCACACTGGCCTTTAATTCGGCAGGAGTAAATGGCTTGGGGATGAAATCTCTTGCTCCGTCATCGGTCGCTCGAGCCGCGATTTCTACCGAAGCATAGGAGGTAATCATGGCTACCATAATCTCGATCTTTCGGTTCCTGATAATCTCCAGAACCTCCATTCCATCCATGCCTGGCAACTTATTGTCCAGAAGCAGTATATCCGGCCTTTTCTTCTCCAGTATTTTGAGTGCCTCTTCACCCGTGGAAGCCTCGATACACTCAAATGTATAATCTTCGTCCATGAAAGGAAAACTAACCACATGGCCGGACAAAATCCTTTTGATACCCGAGCGAATGCCAGGTTCATCATCCACCACAAGAACAGAAATGATCTCCATAGTCAGAATAATAGCTTTTCCACAAGCAGTCGCAACTGCTCCATTCGAAATCCCTTTTCCAGATAGTGATCTGCTTTTATCCAGGATTTTCCACCCGGACTGTTGATGTCAAAGCTGATTCCACACTCTGCGGCTACTGCAGTAGAGATAATGACGGGGACTTCCGGTCGGCACTTCTTAATCCGGTATGAGAGGATAAAGCCGCTATCCTCCTCTTCCATCATCAAATCCAAAATGGCCAGGTCAGGACAGGATCCCTCCAGGTATCGTTCTGCCTCCTCCCTCGATTCCACTGCCACCACTTCATATCCCCACTTCTCCAGGTGGTGTTTCACCAGAAATATCTGGTCCGGATCATCATCTGCCACTAAAATGGTCTTCTTAGTCTCACTCATACTTTCTACTTTTACTATCCATTGAGTACTATTTACTATCCACTGAGTACTATTTACTATCCACTGAGTACTATTTACTATCCACTGAGTACTATTTACTATCCACTGAGTACTATTTACTATCCACTGAGTACTATTTACTATCCACTGAGTACTAGTTACTAACCACTGAGTACTAGTTACTAACCACTGAGTACTAGTTACTAACCACTAACCTCCTCGGAAGCTGGATAACAAACTCCGTCCCTGTAGGCCCCTTCGTGGGATCGGCGTTGGACTTCACATTAATCTGTCCCCTGTGCATCTTCACAATTCCATAGGTGGTGGCCAATCCAAGACCAGTCCCTTTTCCAATTCCCTTGGTTGTATAAAAGGGTTCAAACACCTTTTCCAGGTCACTGCTTTCAATCCCTGTTCCCTGGTCCTTAATACGAATGCTTATCCAATCGTGGTTATCTGAAAGGTGCACCCAAAGCTTCCCTCCATTTGGCATGGCCTCTATCCCATTTTTCAAGAGGTTTGAGATGACCTGTACCATCTGCTCTCTGTCAATTTCTGCCAGGGAATTGGACAGCCTGTTCTCAAGGGAGTAAGAAATCCCCTCCGGAAAGATTATCGATGAAGTACTTACCCGCATCAACTCCTCCAGGTCGGTTTCCGTATATCTTACCTGGTTCTTACGGGCAAAATTCAACAATCCGCCCACAATGGATTTACACCTTCCTGCCTGCTCTACAACAAGTTGTAAATCCTCTCTAAGCTGTTGATCATCCCCGCACTCCTCCAGCAAAAGGTTGCTGTACATAATGACCACACCTAGGGGATTATTTAACTCATGCGCGATTCCGGCCGATAACTGACCCATATGGGCCAATTTCTCGCTCTGCTTAAGCGCCTGCTCCACAGAGACCAATTTATGGTTGGAATCCGCCAGCTTATGGATGGTCTGGTGCAATGTATCTATAGAATAGGGCAAGCACATCTCCTCCTCGGCCAGTCCCTGGGCTATGGCCATGGCATGATTCGAGCAGGTATCGTATCCACATGCCCCACAATCAAGATGGTCCTGCTGGGAGAATTTCCCCATATGGTGAAGCACCTTTTCAATATCTTCCTCGGAAGGATCTGATATTCGCTGATCATCCGGATCAAAGATTCTGACCAGATCAAGCGAGATTCCCTCTTCTCTTACTCCCCCACTTTTTGAATCCTCACCTGTCAGTCGCTCGTGCAAGTGATTCAGTACATGCTTTCTTCGAATAAACTTCTTTCCATTCGGGCTGGTGCCTGGTCCCATGATGCAGCCTTCGCAGCAGAGCAGTTCCAGTTGCATGGATTCCAGTGATCCGGAGGCATATTCACGTATTGCCTCCTGGAAGTGAACCCTTCCTTCAGCCACGATCACCCGTTGGTCCACGTTGTTTCCCTTCAGGTTCATGGACTGCAGGAGTCCCCGGCTCACCGGGAAACCTGCTCCACTTCTCGCCAGGGGTGGAGTAAAGTCAAAAGGCTCCACATTGGATTTCCTGATACGCCCGGCTGTAAACATACTGCGTAATTCAGAAAATGTAAGCACCTCATCCACTTCTTCAGATTCATCCTTTTTGGCTATACAGGGTCCAATGAAAACCAGGTTAGCCCTACTTTTTTGAATCTCCCTGATATACCTGGCTGTAGCCACCATGGGTGATACCACTGGAGCCAATGATTCAATAAGATCAGGGTGGTATTTTTCCACAAAGGAGACAATGGCCGGACAATCTGAATTTATATACCCTTTTCCATGGGAATTGTTAATCAGTTTCTCGTAGGCTTCTGCTACCAGGTCAGCGCCCATCCCCACTTCATAGACCTGATTAAATCCCAGCTTTTTCAACATCCCGGCAAAAACAGTGGGATCAGAGATTTCCCCAAATTCGGCCACATAACTTGGAGCCACCATGGCGATGGTCTCCTCTTTTTGTTCCAACAATTGATTCACCCTGTCGATAGACCGCAAGTAAACTTTAGCTCCCTGTTTGCATACAATGGTACAATTGCCACAGGCAATGCATCTTTCGGTGATCACCTCAGCCTGTCCGTCCACAAGCCGGATGGCTTTCACAGGACACTCCCTTACGCAGGTATAGCAAACCCGGCATAGGTCCTTCACCGTATACACCAAGCCTTTCTTTGCCATCACCGCTTCCATTATAAAAGGACCTCCCTCTTTGTGAAAGAAGTATAAAACATCTCCTGGCTCTTTTCTCCTCCGGGTTCACCAAGAATTTCTTTGTATATAAGCTGAATAGCCGGACTCTGGTGGGCTGTATGAAGATTACTGCTGTTGTCTATATCGTACACAGCCTTGGAGCGATTGCGCAACACCTTTTCATCTACCGGAAGAGGTTGCCCGCCTCCATTGATACAACCATCGGGACAGGCCATTACCTCCAGCAGATCTATCCTTCTCTTGCCACTCTTTATCTCTTTGAGCAGAGCCACGGTGTTAGAAAGACCGCTTACCGTAGCCATGCTTACTTCCTTATCGCCAACATTTACCCCCATTTCTCTAAACGACTTATGAATACGGAACCTGTGTAACTTAGCGGGAGCTAACTCCTTGCCTGAAAGCTTAGCATAGAGGCTGCGCATCGTAGCTTCAACCTCCCCCCCTGAAACTCCACTTAACTTGCCTGCCGAGCCCGTGGAATAAAATGGGGCATCTGGCTGTTCAGGTTCCAGGCGATCCAGATCCAATCCACTAAGTTTGATCAGCCTGGCTAACTCACGGGTGGTCAGAACCAGGTCGATGACCGGAATTCCGGATTGTGTCATTTCAACACGGCGGGCTTCAGTTTTAGCAGCCGTGCATGAGGTGATAAGTACCGAAACAATGTCTTTATCTTCATTCCCTGCTTGTTTCGGGTAATATTGCTTAATTAACGACCCCAGAATCTGCTGGGGGGATTTAAGTGGCGAAAGCATAGGCATCAGCTCCGGATATGCTTGTTCCACAAACTGCACCCAGGCCGGACAAGAGCTGGTCATCAGGGGCCATCCATTCTCTTCCTCTCCCCGATCCTTAAAAATCTCAAGCTGTTCCATCATCATCAGTTCTGCTCCAAAAGAGGTTTCCAGCACATAATCAAAGCCATATCTGCGAAGCACTGCGGCAATGATCCCACTCATGTCGGTCCCCGGCTTATATCCCAGTTGCTCGGCAGCAGAAATTGCCACCGCAGGGGTAAACTGTGCCACCACAATTTTTCCAGGTTCATGGATAAATGCTTCCAGTTCGGGGAACTGTACATGTTCAATCAGGGCACCTGTGGGGCAAGAGATCAGGCACTGACCGCAGGAAGTACAATTGGAAAAATTGAGAGGCTTTGACAGGGTGGTGGAGATGCGAAGTTCATTTCCGCGGTGGGCAAAATCAAGGCAGGAGGTACTCATGATCTCTTCACATACACGCACACATCTTCCACAAAGAATGCATTTGGCGGGATCCCTGACAATTGCAGGACTCGACTTATCAATTTTATGGGGACTCTTCTTTCCCGGAATCCGCCTCTCCCTGATGTTAAGATCTTCGGAAAGCGATTGCAACTCACAGGAGCCATTTCGCTCGCAATAGAGACAATCGTCGGGATGGTTCGAGAGCAATAATTCCACATTGGTTTTTCTGGCCCTTAGCACACGAGGTGAATGTGTCATGATGGTCATGGGCTCTTCAATGGGAAAAGAACAGGCGGGAACCAGGTTTTCCCGTCCCTTAACCTCCACCACACACATTCGGCATGCTCCGGAAGGTGAAAGATCCTTCATACTGCAGATGGTAGGCACTTGCATCCCATTCCTGTTCAAGGCAGTCAGGACCGTCTCCCCTTTAACAGCATCAATTGCCCGTCCATTCACCTCTAGCCTTATTCCCATGTTCTTATCCTATTTATAGTACACGGCTGTGAATTTGCACACCTCGTAACAGATTCCACAACCAATACACTTTTCCTGTACAATGAAGTAGGGATGCCGGGGCGTTCCAATAATGGCCTCTACAGGACACCTTTTGGCACAGATGGAACATCCAGTACACATATCTACATCAATAAACCAGCTTCTGAGCTCGGTACAGGTGTTTGAAAGGCACTTGCGATCGAAAATATGCTCTTCATACTCATGTCTGAAATACTTTAGGGTACTCAGTACCGGGTTTGGAGCATTCTGACCTAATCCACAAAGCGAGGTATCTTTCATCACCTCGGCCAGGCTCTCCAGCTGCATCACCCCCTTAAAGCGCTCCAGGGTGGTATGCCCCTCTTCATCGGCAGGCTTGCGGGTAATACTTCCAAGGATCTCAGCCATCCTGCGGGTTCCTTCCCTGCATGGAATGCACTTGCCACAACTCTGTTTATCCACATAATCCATGAAATATTTCACGGTATTCACCACACAGGTCTTATCATCCATCACCAGAATTCCGCCAGAACCCATTACCAAATCTTTGGCTTTCAAAGTTTCATAGGTCACCGGGACATCCATCATCTCAGCCGGAACCATACATCCGGCGGGTCCACCCACGTGGAGTGCTTTTAGCTCTCTACCTGTTTCAACTCCCCCGGCTATATCGTTTACAATGGTATCGAATGTGGTACCCATGGGAACTTCCACCAAACCCGAAATTCTGATCCGGCCCGAGATGCTGAATATTTTGGTGCCGGGGCATCCCTCCAGCCCGATCTCATTGAACCACTGGGGTCCGTTTCTAATGATGCCTGGCAAATTGGAGAGGGTCTCCACATTGTTTACAACCGTGGGACGTCCCAAATATCCCGATGTTGAGGGATAGGGAGGCTTGGAAGCGGGCATACCCCTTCTTCCTTCCAGACTCGCAATAAGCGCTGTCTCTTCGCCACATACAAAAGCACCGGGACCTTTTCTCAATGAAATCTGCAGGTTATACCCACTGTCCAGGATATTATCCCCAAGTAATCCGTTCTCCCTTAACTGTCGAATGGCATTGTTGATCTTCCTGATGGCGTCTTTGTATTCACTTCGGATGTATATGTAAGCACGGTTGGATCCGATGGCATAGGCTGCAATGGAGATGCCTTCCAGCAGAAGATATGGATTCCCTTCCATCAGGGTACGGTCCATAAATGCACCCGGATCGCTTTCCTCTGCATTGCATATAAGGTATTTCTGATCGGAAGGGGTATTGAATGCGGACTTCCACTTCAATCCAGTGGCAAAACCGCCCCCCGAACGCCCCCTCAATCCACTGGCAACTACCAGATCACAAACCTCACTAAAGGTAAAGCTGCGAATGGTTTTCAAAAATGCTTGATACCCTCCTCCTGCCATATACTCTTCCAATGAGAAGGGATCGATAATCCCGCAATCACCCATCACAATGCGGTTCTGCAAAGCAAAAAACGGGATCTCATCCAGGTAAGGAAGATCGCTCCAGGGTTCATGACCCGGATGGCGCTGCTGTCCGATTAACTTTTGATCGGGAACCACATGGTGAAACAAGTCATCCAGCAAATTGGAAACCCTGTCTGCCGAAACTTTTGAGAAAAAAAGTCTTGTGCGACCAGGCAGTTGAACCGAAACAACAGGTTCCTCTGAACTGAGGCCTATGCTTCCTGTCTCAACCAGTTCTATATCAAGAGATCGGTCTGCTACATAGTTCTCAATAGCTTCCCAGGTCTGTCTTGCACCAGCCACAATTCCAGAAGTGGAACAATTTACCATTACCAGTGGCTTAAGCAAGATCTCTTTTTTAAGCAGGCCGGTCTTCTCCTGGTCTTCAGGACTTTGCTCAGAAGACGCTGACTGGGCCAGTTTCAATAAAAAATCCTTATCCGGTAGCATCCTCACGGTATTGTTTAATAATGTCCCTTACCTCTTTCACTCCCACACCGGAATAATAGCTGTCGTTTACAGCCATCACGGGCGACTGACCACAGGCACCGATACAGGACTGAACCTCCAGGCTAAACAGTCCATCACGGGTGGTCTCCCCATCTTCAATATCCAGCAACTTTGTAAGTTCTGAAAACAGTTCTCCAGATCCTCCCAGATGACATGCTGAACCATTACAGAGTGAAATGTGATACACACCCCGGGGTGAAAATGAGAACTGGTTATAGAATGTAGCCAGCCCATATACCTTGCTGGTGGGTAAGGACAGATGTGAGCCTATCCGAACTACGGCTTCCTCTGATATGTAACCAAATTCATCCTGTACCGCCTGCAACAGAGGAATCAATGCATTTCTTTTTATCTGAGGGAAGCGCCTCAGGATTTCATCCAAACTGCTGTTTTCTGTTGCCATAAAATTGAATCGGGTTGCAGATTTTAGATACTTTACAGGGGCAAATTCACAGAACGCTCAAAGATATTGATTAAGTTTGTTATTTGAAAAACAGTAAATAATTTGAACAGAGTATAAATTAGGGATTTGATGATCCGAATTTATTAACTTTGAAAGCAACCAGAGAAATGGCACTCCTTAGAAAAGAGATAAAAATCTGCATGGGCAGTTCCTGTTTTAGCAGGGGAAACAGGCAAACCCTCCAGCTGATTCAAAAATACCTAAAAGACCACCAGTTGGAACGGGATGTAATCCTGAAAGGCAATCATTGTTTTGGAGATTGTAGTTCAGGACCGGTGTTAACCATTGGTGTAAAAGTATATGAACAGGTGAGCCAGGAGAGTATCCTGGAGATCCTCGATCAGGAATTCGGAGAAAGGTAAGCGATTAACTATGGAACCGCTATTAAAAATCAACAATGAAAAGTGTATTGCCTGTTATGCATGTGTCAGGGCCTGCCCGGTAAAAGCAATCAGGGTAACATCGGATAAGATCAAACCTGAGATTATCCAGGAGAGATGTATTGGTTGTGGAAGCTGTGCCGCCGCTTGTGGACCGGATGCCATAGAGATCAGGAATGCCAGGGAGGATCTGACGGAGTTGTTAAAGACAAATAAGAAGGTATCTGCCCTGGTCGACCCCTCTATTGCTGGCGAGTTTCCCGACATCACTGACTACAGGAAATTTGTGCAGATGCTAAGAACCCTGGGATTTGATTCCGTGCAGGAGGTTGCTTTTGGTGTCGATCTAGTGGCCAGGGAGTACAAAGAGCTATTCAGGAAAAGCAAAGGGAAGTACTACATCATGTCTAACGATCCCGTAACAGTCTCATTTATTGAAAAATATAAACCCGCCCTGGTTCCAAACCTGGCTCCCATCCTTCCACCGGTCGCTGCCACAGCACAGGTGATCCGGCAGCTCTCAGAAGAGGAGTTATTCCTGGTATACATCAGTCCCTTAATAGCCAGTAAAGATGAGATTCTCCGCTTCGAAGGAGAGAGTAAAATCGACCTGGCCATCACCTTTGTAGAGCTGAGAGAGCTTTTTACCGAGGCCAACATACATGAGACAGACCTGGAATACAGTGATTTTGATCAACCCCTGGGATACAAGGGATCCTTTTTTCCCATGGCCAATGGAATTATCCAGGCCGCCGAGATCAAAGAGCATTTACATGCCACTCCTGTGGTCACGATTGAAGGGGAGGGAATGATCGATGCACTTAAAGAATTTGAAGAGAATATTGGTACCATCAAGTGCCATTTTAACCTGTTTTACAAGGAGTTCCTTATGGGGCGGGGAACCAGCATGGGGGGCAAAAGGATCCTGAGGCGCAGTCAGCTCATCAGCTACGTAAATAAAAGATTTAAAATTCTCGACCTTGAGCAATGGAAGAGATCCATGGAGGAGTTTAAGGATCTGGATCTTAGCCGGAACTTCATCGTTGACGATCAATCACTTCCGCATCTTTCCGAAAGCAGGCTGAAAAAAATATTGAAAGATCTCGATCAGCTTGAATCAGCGGATGTGGGGTGTGGAGCCTGTGGATATGCCAGTTGTAGCGATTTTGCCACTGCCATTGGCCAGGGGCTGGCCATCCCTGAGATGTGCAATATCTATGCTTCAAGAAACAGGCAGGATCACATCCATTCTCTTAAAATAAGCAATGAAAAGCTGGCTCAGGCTCAGGATGCACTTAAGAAATCTGAACGACTGGCTCAGAAAGAGAAAGAGGCTGCCCGGGAAGCTTCCGAAATAGTCAGGCGTATGTTGCATAAGTTACCGTCCATGGTAGTGATCTGTGACCAGAACCTGAAGATTCTCCAGACCAACAACTCCTTTATTGAGATGTTGGGCGAGGAAGCGCAGGAGATTAATGAAGTGGTTCCCGGACTTGCCGGGGCCGATCTTAAAACCCTGCTTCCATACAATTTTTACAACCTCTTTACCTATGTTCTATCTCACAATGAGTCTATCACCAACAGGGATCTGCAGCATGAGGGGAAATTGCTTAATGTAAGCGTCTTTGTGATTGAAAAGGATAAAATTGTGGGAGCAGTCATCCGGGATATGTCGGCTCCCGAAGTACAGAAAGAGGAGGTGGTAAAAAGACTTACAGAAGCCATTGACAAGAATCTCAGCCTTGTGCAGCAGATAGGTTTTATCATGGGAGAAGGAGCAGCTGAAACCGAACGCATGCTCAATTCGATCATTGAATCATATGAACTCAGAAAAGACCTGAATGATCGATGATTGATGGCTTTTATATTGAGGTAGCCTGCGAACAGAGGAATTACGACAAAGAACGAATCTGTGGTGATGTATTTATCAGTCGAAAGGTTAAAGAGGAGGACAGAACCATCGTGGTTCTTTCCGACGGGATGGGTCATGGTGTAAAGGCCAATGTGCTGGCTACACTTACGGCTACCATGGCTGTAAACTTTACCATGGAACATAAAGAGGTGGAAAAGATCGCCGATATCATTATGAACACCCTTCCGGTTTGTAGTGAGCGACACATGAGCTATTCCACCTTTACCATTGTGGATATTGAACACAGTGGACTGACAACCATCCTGGAATATGACAACCCCCAGACCATCATCCTGAGAGACAACTTACCATTTGATCCGGGCTGGCAGTGTCTCATATTGAATAGTGAAAAAAATTCTGGCAAAGAGATTCTCTCATGCCAATTTCAACCCAGGAAAGAAGACCGGATCATATTTTGCAGCGATGGCATAACCCAGTCGGGATTAGGTTCCGATAAGCATCCTCTGGGATGGGGTAGAGACAATATGGAGGCTTACAGTTTGAAACTGGTGCAAGATGGTCCTAAGATATCAGCTTCCGATCTGGCTTCAAAAATGGTCAATATGGCCCACCGAAACGATGGCTATATTTCAAAGGACGATACAAGTTGTGCCAGCATATATTTTCGTCAACCCAGGAAATTAATGATTGTCACCGGACCCCCTTATGAGGAGGAGAACGATCAGAAACTGGGAAAGTTGGTCAAATCTTTTGAAGGTAAAAAAGTGGTTTGTGGGGCTACCACTGCCGATATCATCGCCCGGGAACTGGGAGTTGAAATTGAGGACAGCCTTGTGTTTGAAGATCCGGAATTACCTCCCGTATCGCATATGGATGGAATTGATCTGGTGACTGAAGGGATCCTGACCATTACCAAAGTGACTCGAATACTGAAAGATTATTCCACCTCCTATTCATTGGGTAAAGGACCTGCAGACCGGATTGTTAAGCTGGTCCAGCAGAGCGATGAGATTCATTTTGTGATTGGGACCAGGGTAAACATTGCTCACCAGGATCCAAACCTCCCGGTAGACCTGGAAATACGTCGAACTGTTGTAAAACGGATGGCCAGGCTGTTGGAAGAAAAATTTCTTAAAGAGGTGACCATCAAGTATATTTGATAATTCCAAAACTGGCACACTTATTGTCCTAATGGAAGGACCTGTTTTTTTAAAAGCAGGACTGACAGATTGACGGAATACAATAGAGGAGGAAATTGAAGATGGACGGATTTTTGAATGACTTAAATAACCTGATGCTTCCCATAGAGGAAGAAACTGAATATATCCCTTTACTTTCTGAAGAGGAAGAGGCGGATCTGAAAAAGATAAACATACCTGATGTATTGCCCATTTTGCCCCTGCGCAATACCGTTTTATTCCCGGGAGTGGTTATCCCCATCACAGTGGGTAGGGACAAATCATTGCGACTGGTTCAGGAGGTTTCCAAGAAAAATAAACTTCTGGGGGCTGTAGCTCAGAAAGAAGGGACCATAGAGGACCCCGAGCTGGATGACCTCTATAGAATTGGGACCGTGGCACAGATTCTGAAAATACTTGAGATGCCCGATGGAACCACTTCGGTAATCATTCAGGGACGAAAAAGATTTCAACTGGATGACCTGCTCACAGAGAAGCCATATCACGTAGCTAAAATCACTCCTCTGGAGGATGAAGAAGACAAACCTAAAGGGGAAGCCAAGGCGGTAGCCGCAGCCCTCAAAGAGCTATCAATCAAAATTATAAAGCTATCATCCAATATTCCCACCGAAGCCACATTTGCAGTAAAGAACATCCAGAGCCCATCCTTTCTGGTAAACTTTCTGGCATCAAACAGTGAACTTTCACTTAGAAAGAAACAAGACCTGCTGGAGACCGACAGCGTGGCAAAAAGAGGATTTACACTGCTGGAAAGTCTTTCCAAAGAGGTACAGATGCTGGAATTAAAAAACGACATTCAGACCAAGGTAAAAAGTGATCTGGACCAGCAGCAGCGGGAGTTTCTCCTTCATCAGCAAATGAAAACCATCCAGGATGAATTGGGTGGATCACCCCAGGATCAAGAGGTAATTGATTTCCGCGCAAAGGGCAAAAAGAAGAAGTGGAATGCCGATGTGGCTGCCGCGTTTGAAAGAGAGCTGGATAAATTATTAAGACTCAATCCTGCCACCGGTGAGTTTTCTGTACAGGTAAACTATATTCAGACCCTGGTGGAGCTGCCCTGGAACGAATTCACCAAAGATAATTTCAACCTGAAACGGGCCAGTCGAATCCTGGACAGAGACCACTTTGGCCTCGAAAAAGTGAAGGATAGGATCCTTGAGCACCTGGCAGTGCTTAAACTTAAGGGCGACCTTAAGTCTCCCATACTTTGCCTGGTAGGTCCTCCAGGAGTGGGTAAAACTTCCCTGGGTAAATCGGTAGCCAATGCACTGAATAGAAAATATGTCAGAATGTCATTGGGTGGCCTCCACGATGAAGCTGAAATAAGGGGGCATCGAAAAACTTACATCGGAGCCATGCCTGGCAGGGTAATACAAAATCTGAAGAAAGTTAAATCCTCCAATCCCGTGTTTGTACTGGATGAGATTGATAAAGTGGGAAGGGATTCTCAGGGGAATCCTGCATCGGCCCTTCTTGAGGTTCTGGATCCTGAGCAAAACGGGGCTTTTCATGATAATTTCCTGGAGTTGGACTATGATCTTTCCAAGGTGATGTTTATTGCGACTGCAAATACCACTGCGGGTATCAATCCTGCGCTCCTTGACCGAATGGAGATCATCGATCTTTCGGGATATATAGTGGAAGAAAAGATTCAAATTGCGAGAAGGCACTTGATTCCCAAGCAAATAAAAAATCATGGCCTTACCAAACAACAACTATCCATCCCCTCCAAAACGGTAGAAACCATCATCGAAAGTTATACCCGGGAATCGGGCGTCAGACAACTGGATAAGCAGATTGCCAAGCTGGTTCGTGTGATCGCTAAACACATTGCTTTTGAAGATAGCTACGAGAAGAACATGACCCGCAACATGGCCGCTGAGATTCTTGGGCCTCCCAGGTATATCCGGGACAAATATGCAGGCAACACCCATGCAGGAGTGGTTACAGGACTTGCCTGGACTGCTGTAGGGGGAGAAATTCTCTTTATCGAGACCTCGCTAAGTCAGGGTGAAGGCAAACTGACCCTGACCGGAAACCTTGGGGATGTGATGAAAGAGTCAGCTGTACTGGCCCTGGAATACCTGAAGTCACATGCATCAGAGTTTTCAATAGATACAGCTGTATTTAAGAAATACAATGTTCACGTGCATGTTCCTGAAGGAGCCATTCCAAAAGATGGTCCATCGGCTGGAGTGGCGATGATGACTTCCATCACATCGGCCTTCACACAGAGAAAGGTGAGGAGCTTTACTGCCATGACAGGCGAAATCACGCTGAGAGGTAAGATTCTACCCGTAGGGGGAATTAAAGAGAAGATCCTGGCTGCAAAAAGAGCTGGAATCACAGACATTGTGATATCCGTTGAAAACAGAAAAGATGTGGAGGAGATCAATGAAATATACAGGAAAGGTCTTAAGTTCCAGTATGTGAGTGAAATTTCTGAATTAATGAGCTTTGTTCTGCTCAAGGAGTTGGTAGATCAACCCATGGAGATTCTCAGCTAGCTGATTAACACTTAGCAGATTAATAATTTCGCCGTTTCAGTGCCTTTTGCTTTTTTGATGCGTACAAAATAGATCCCGCATGGGAGTCCCTTTCCTTCTAAATCTGAAACCGCAAAGACATCTTCCTCTTTAGATCGTAATTTATAAACTGGCATGCCTTCCATGTTGAATACTTCTACCATGATTAAGAGTTTTTAGTTAAAAAGAGGGTCTTATCTGGAGGCTAAAATAAGCACCAAAACAGGTAAAGAAAAGGGAATTCTAACTTATTGTGTGGAATGGGGACTCTGACTCATGAACCGGGGTATTTTACGGATAAACAATTTTGTCAGGTAAAGTTGGATTCGAGCAGTTTGATCTTCTGGGCCGGTATCTTTATGGAACATGAATCACCCGCGTATTCAAGGATACAATTGCAGCTTTTTCGATCCACCCTGGTCAGGTATTTCAAATTCAGAAGGTAAGACCGGCTCGCCCGAAAAAAACTATTGCCCTTCAACAATCCCTCAATGGTCCCCAGGTTCTGGGTTGTGGTCTCTTGTACTCCATTTAATAACAGAATATGGGTGTAGTTCCCATCTGCTTGACAATAAATAACCTCCTGGGGATTGATTAATACATATCCTGCCCGGGTATTTAACTTTACCTTTCGGATAGAAGTCTCCTTGAGTGCCTCTATGAGCTGGCTGAGATCCTGCTTCCTGATCCTTTTTCTTGAGGATTGGTATCGGCCAATGGCCCCGTCCAATTCGCCCTGTCTAACTGGTTTCATGATATAATCTAGGACAGAGTTTCGAATGGCCTGGATGGCATAGTGTTCATATGCTGTTACAAAAATGATCCCGGGCTCCTGGCCTGTTTCCTGTACCAATTCGATAAAATTAAAGCCATCCTTCCCGGGCATTTGAATATCCAGAAGTACCAGGTGAGGATCTGTCTGTTTCAACAGCACCATAGCCTCGTCCACATTTCCAGCCACTCCAACCACCTCCATGTTTTCCTTGTCCTGAAGCATATATTTCAGCAACTCGCGGGCTTCCGGCTCGTCATCTACGATCAGTATTCTTAACAGATCTTCCATATGGACTTCCCAAAAATATTTGTCTGGGCGCAAGGTATAAAAAACCCTTGAGGACAAAAAACGGAGCCTCTGTGGCCTCTGTTCTGATTTTTTTTTGTAATCTTCAATGTTTTTTATGCTATGAAAAACATGGCAAATTCTCTTCCTCATAGAACTACAGCCAATTTTGGCACCCTGCCGGTCTTTATGACCACCATCTCTACTATCCTGGGTGCTATTCTTTTCCTCAGGTTTGGATATGCCGTTGGTCATCAGGGCTTTCTGGGTGCAATAGGGATTATCTTTCTAGGGCATATGGTAACCATTCCCACGGCTTTGGCTGTGGCAGAAATCGCTACCAATCAGAAGGTTCAGGGAGGGGGTGCCTACTACATCATCAGTCGGTCCTTCGGACTTAACATTGGTTCTGCCATTGGTATCACCCTATACCTGAGCCAGGCCATTAGTGTGGCATTCTATGTAATTGCCTTTTCCGAGGCCTTCGACCCCATCATTCGCTTCCTTCACTATGAAATTAATACACCGCTTATTGATAAGCGATGGATTGGTCTGGCCAGTATGAGTCTGCTTTCTGTAGTGATCCTGACCCGGGGTGCCAATATCGGGATGAAGGCCCTCTATTTTGTAGTGGCCCTGCTATTCACCTCCCTGCTCTTTTTCTTTCTGGGCAAACCCACCTCACCAGACCACTCTTTTGTCTTGAATACACAGATCACCAATCCCGATGATTTCTTCTTCGTATTTACCATTATCTTCCCTGCCTTTACTGGATTGGTAGCGGGACTCGGACTTTCGGGTGATCTTCGCGATCCCAGTAAATCCATACCAAGAGGAACCCTCTGGGCTACCCTGGGAGGTTTTATAGTTTATATTTTGGTGGCTTACAAACTGGCCATTAGTGCCTCACCGCAGGAGCTGGCCTCTGACCAGCTCATCATGCAGAAAATTGCACTCTGGGGGCCTATTATTCCCATTGGACTGGCGGCTGCCTCGCTCTCCTCAGCTCTGGGATCTATCATGGTGGCTCCAAGAACACTGCAAGCCATCGGCAATGACAAAGTTTTTCCCGGTGCCGGCCTGAATTCATGGCTTGCCAGGGGTAAGGAGAAGGACAATGAGCCAACCAATTCCGGTCTAATCAGTATCATTATCGGATTTGTATTTGTTGCCTTTGGTGACATCGATTTTGTGGCTCAGATTATCGCCATGTTCTTTATGGTAACCTACGGAGTCATCTGCCTGATCTCTTTGCTGGAACACTTTGCCGCCGATCCCTCCTACCGTCCGACCTTTAAATCCAGATGGTATGTATCCCTCATTGGCGCCGTTACCTCCTTCTGGTTGATGTTTAAAATGAATGCACCCTATGCCTTGCTTTCCTTAATTGTCATGGGAGGTATTTACGTGATGGTTTCCAGTTATAAGAAGAAGGAGAAAGGGCTGGTAAACCTCTTCCGCGGTGTGGTATTCCAGGCCAGCAGGCAATTGCAGGTCTTAGCCCAACGTGCCGACAGGGAAGACCTGGATGAACACTGGAGACCTTTCACCATCTGTGTATCACAGGATACCTTTATGAGAAGAAGTGCCTTTGATATGCTTAGATGGATTTCCCTGAAATATGGATTTGGCACCTATATTCACTACATCAAGGGATTCCTCACCGAAAAAACCAATCAGGAATCGAGGGAGGTTCTGACTAAACTGATTCACCTGGCAGCCGGAAGTAAAAACAGGGTATACCTGGATACCATTATCAGTCCGTCCTATACTTCGGCCATCGCACAGGTCATACAACTTTCAGGGATTTCAGGCAAAGGCAACAACATGATCCTGTTTGAATTCTCACAATCAGAACCTGAAGCATTGCAGGAGGCCCTTAACACCCACGACATCCTTTATGCCACCGGATTTGACCTCTGTGTTCTGAATACTTCCTACAAGGGATTTGGATATAAAAAGCAAATTCATATCTGGATTACATCAGATGATTACGACAATGCCAACCTGATGATTCTGCTGGGATATATTATTATGGGTCACCCCGAATGGAAGGAGGGAATCATAAAGATCTTTGCCATCTATCAGCCAGAAGAAGCCAACCAGAGAAAGGAGGAGTTGCAGGAGCTCATCAAGGAGGGACGACTTCCCATTTCACTGGCAAATATTAACCTGATCAGTGCCGATCCGGAAAAAAAGACCCGGGATATCATTGGTCAGATTTCTGTAGACTCAGACCTTACTTTCATTGGATTCAGGCATGAACAACTGAAGACCGAAGGCCACCTTCTCTTTACAGGATATGAATCATTGGGAAATGTACTTTTTGTAAGTGCCAATAAGAAAAAAGAAATTAACTAAAGTATTACCTTTGATAAAAATGCAGATGGAGAAAATTGCTGTATTTCCCGGATCCTTTGATCCATTTACGGTAGGGCACGAAAATATCGTACTCCGTAGCCTGGGTCTCTTTGACCGGGTCATTGTAGCCATTGGGAAACATTCCACAAAAAAACCACTGCTGGATATTAAAACCCGGCTAAAAATGGTTAACGATGTATTCCGGACCTGTGATCAGGTAAGTGCAGATTCATTTGAGGGCCTGACCGTGGATTACTGTCGAAGGGTGAATGCCACCCATATGCTGAGGGGAATCAGAACATCTGCCGACTTTGAATATGAGAGAGCCATCGCCCAGATTAACAAAAGAATGCTCCCCACAGTGGAATCTGTCTTCTTGCTTACCACACCCGAACACACCCCGGTCAACTCCACCATCATCAGAGAAATCATTGCCAATGGGGGGGATGCCTCCCAATTCTTACCTGAAAGCATACAAATAAAGGATTACCTCTAATGAATCTTAAGGGATCTTTTTGCTGGGTGCTGATGTGGAGTTGGATGGTTTTACAGGGACAGGAAGTCTCCATTGAAGCTATTAATCCCGACTACAATGGAAAAACCATACACACCATTGTAGCCTGGAACCCTTTTATTACCTCCCTCGAATATACTGCAAGTATAATTTGTGATGAGAATGGGAAATTTGAGCACCAGATAGAGTTGGAAGTGGCCAGGGTGGTTCAGTTCGAATTCGGCGTATACCAGGCATACCTCTATATGGAACCCGGATATCATTATGAGGTGATACTCCCCCCCTTTAAGGAGAAAACATACAGCGACCAGATCTCACCTTTCTATCAACCGTTGGTACTTCCCCTGATGGTCCAAAAGCGGGTCTCTATGGCCACCGGTACTGAAGTGGAGGGAAAACAGGACGTAAATTATGAAATTGCCAGGTTCGATACCCTGTTTGCCATGGCGAATAATCAGGTGGTCAATAACCGCAGGTTAAACAAATCCAGCCCGGTAGACTCACTCATACAGAGTCTTGAGTCTGCCTTTTCTACCGACACCATGCAGTTTTTCTCCGATTACAGAAAGTACAGGTATGGTGTGCTCAGGCTCAATGAAGGAATAACCGGTCTGGCCGAGATCAGTGAAACCTATCTGGGACCGGTAATTCAGGAGTGGCATCCCGGATTCATTGAACTCTTCAGGGCCATGTTCAAAGATTTTATCTACTACTTTACCCAAACTCCTGAAGGGGATGGACTGATAAAATATATTAACAGGACACAGGACCTCGACAGCGCCAGGTATGTATTGCGGCAACATCCCGCTATCTGGAACGACACCCTGGCCGATATGGTTTTAATGCAGGAGTTATCGGAAGTCTTCTACAGGGGCGATTTTCACCAGGAAGCCATCCTGATCCTGCTCGATTCAATGATTCAAGACCCGGTTTCTCCCGGCTTCCGCATCTACACCACTCAGCTTGAAAAAAAGCTTTCAAGCCTGGTGACAGGCCATCCGCCACCATCCATCACCCTTCCTGATCTGACTGGCCATGAAACTTCGCTGGAGGATTTTGAGGGAAAATATGTTTACCTCTTCTTTGGAACACCGGATCATTATGGTTGTATGATGGAATATCCCTTTCTCCAGTCCTATTTTGAAAAGCACTCTGAATATCTTCAGGTAGTGACTGTGATGGTATCAGAGGATCGGGAGAAGCTGGACAACTTTATGCTCCGAAATGGGTATGGATGGAAAGTGTTGCACTATGAAGGACAACCTGGATTGCTGGACGATTACCTGGTACGAGCCTTCCCTACAGCCTACCTGATCGGTCGCGACGGAAACCTGATTCTCTCCCCATCCACACTTCCTTCGGATGGTTTTGAACAGCAATTGTTTCGCATTATGAGGTCCAGGGGCGAAATCTGATTAACTGTACTACTGTAGAGGAAATCCACCCCATGCATATATACTTCTTCACCGGAACTGGCAACTCATACCGGGCAGCCCAGAAGCTAAAAGAGCTTGGGGAGGCAAATGGCCATCCTTCCGAGGTCAGAGCAGTGGATGGTTTACAAAGAAAAGATCTAATACAGAGGGCAAAAGATCACCTTTATGCCTTCGTCTATCCAACCCATGGTTTCTCACTCCCCTGGCACATGCTGAAATTCCTGTTTAGGATTCCTTCCGGCAAAGGAAAGGCAATCCTGATCAACAACAGGGCCGGCATGAAAATGGGACGACTGTTTACTCCTGGTTTAAGTGGAATAGCCATACTCCTTCCCATGGTCATTTTGATTCTGAAAGGATACAAAATCTCCGCAGTGGTTCCATTGGACACCCCTTCAAACTGGATCAGTATTCATCCCGGCATTAGAAAAAAAGTGATCCTATCCATATTTGAGCGCCGTGAAAAAGAGTTGGCCCGAATGTGGAATAATCTGAAAGAGGGCAGGCGCTACTATCCTCTCAAATTCTTCGTACTCTTGCCTCTCGACCTAGCCGTCTCCCCCATCAGTCTGGGCTATGTTTTTTTTGGCCGGTTTATGCTTGCCAGAACCTACCTGGCCGATCACAATTGCAATGCATGCGGCTTGTGTGCTGAAAGGTGTCCTGTGGGAGCTATCAAGATGATCCGGAATGAACCCTACTGGACATACAAATGTGAAAGCTGCATGCGCTGTTCGAACATTTGTCCCCAAAAAGCAGTGAATTCATCCATTCCTCTTACAGCATTCTACATCTGGCTAATGATCTGGGTCGTCGCAGCAGATGGTCCGCTTGAAGGGCTGTGGGATCGTTTGGAAGGAATCGGAAACATTCCATTTTTGCTCATAAAATATTCCATCTGGTGGTTGCTTACCTTTTTTGGCGCGATCATTCTGTATCAGGTTTTCTATTACCTGAATCGGATCAAGGTATTTAAATATTTCTTCGCCTTCACAACCCCTATGAAGTTCTGGCGTCACTATATGGCTCCTGATTTTAAAGGAAAATATTAATCAGATCAGCAATCGATAGTAGAGCACATCCATGATGCTCATGTAGGTATTCTGCCTGATAAAGTCAGTCTCACCAGGCCGGGTCCATCTGTAGTCTGTGATGCCCTCCTCAGACTGTAGAACAGGTTCTGCACTGCCCTGGTACTTCATCTCAAACCATTTGGTTTTCTTCAGAATTCTCTGGTTTTTCAGGGAGTAGGTATGGTAGGTGGAAATCACAGGGTGTATAAGCTCAAGGCTCTTAAGTCCCGTCTCCTCCTCTACCTCTCTCAGAGCTGCGGTAGCAAAATCCTCCCCCTGTTCAAGTTTGCCTTTGGGTAGGTCCCAAACCCCGTTCCGCTTTATGGTCAAAAACTCTCCCTGAGAATTAAAAACCACTCCCCCACCAGCCTCTAACATTGTGAAACATGCTTTGAACTCCTCGATGAGCATCAGCATATCTTCGTGAAAGATGTAGAGATTTTCAATGTATGATACTTTATTGAATACATTCAACAATTCATCCAACTCCTGTATGTTGTTGTACTTGTAAAAAAGGCCTTTGTTTTTCATGAAAGCCCTGGAGAAATTATCCCCAAAATATACAGTTCTATCGTTGAAAAAAACTTTATACATTTGTCAGATGGCTGATATAAAAAGAACCGTTGCCGGATACTTGTTGCAAAGTAAAGCAATTATACTTGAACCCACAAAACCCTTTACCTGGGCCTCTGGCTGGCACTCCCCCATCTATTGCGACAATCGGATAACTCTCTCCTATCCACAGGTAAGAGATTACATAAAGCAGGCTTTTGCAGAGGTCATTCAATCCCAATTTCCCAATCCGGATGTGATTGCCGGAGTGGCCACGGGTGCTATCGCCCAGGGGGCCCTGGTGGCAGACCTTATGGATCTTCCCATGGTTTATGTAAGGGCGTCGGCCAAGGGTCACGGGCGAAAGAATCTGGTGGAGGGAAGGATTTCACCCGGGCAGAAGGTAGTGGTGGTGGAGGACCTGATCAGCACGGGGGGTAGCTCCCTGAAAGCAGTGGAAGCACTCAGGGAGTCTGGTGCTGAAGTAATGGGTATGGTGGCCATATTCTCGTATGGTTTCCAGGTAGCTGCAGACAATTTTAAGAAAGCAGGAATTGAATTGTTTACCCTCTCTGATTATCATACACTCATAGAGGTAGCCCTTGAGTCGGGCGACATACAACAGGAACAGGTGGAGATGCTCCAGCAATGGAGGAAAGATCCTACCACCTGGAACAAATAGAAATATGATTCAGAAAAAGCACTATTGTGAAAATTGAAAGCAAAATAGGCAAGTCGGAATACAAAGATCAACAGATCTACAGTTTCATCTCCAATTTCAACAACTTTAAGGACCTTTTGCCCGAAGGTAAGGTAACGGGATGGGAATCCTCTGAGGAGGAGTGTAGCTTTAATGTAGATCCGCTGGGTCGCACCGGCCTCAGAATGGTTGAGAAGAAACCCTGCTCACTTATAAAAATCTCCTCCAGGCCCGAGTTTTCCAAGTATCAATTCAGCATCTGGATCCAGCTAAAGAAGATGTCCGATAACGATACCCGCATTAAAGTAACCGTTGAGCCCCATGTGAGTAAAATGCTGCTGCCCATGCTCAAAATACCTCTGAAGAAATTCGTGGATACCCTGGTCAAAAAAATGGAAACCTTCGAATATTAGTGGATAGTACTCAGTGGATAGTACTCAGCACTAGTTACTAACTACTAACCACTACAATATCTCCATGACTGAAAGTCATGACTTCCCCCTCTTTCTCCACCTGCAACTCTCCAAATTCATTAACTCCCCTAATTTTTCCTTCAAAAGTCTCCCCCTTAGCAAAAAACCTGGCGAGCTTGTTGATCAGGTATATCTTCTCAATATAGTCACGCTCTATGGAAAGGTTTTCTCCCTGCTCCAGGGCATCATATCTTTTTTCCAGCTTACGGACCAATTTTTCGGCCAATTCTAGGGGAATGGTCTGCTCTCCTGTTTCAAGCAACACAGAAGAGGCTGGAACTGGAAATTCGGGAAAGACAACCTGATTCAGGTTTAAGCCAATTCCAATGATAGAGTGGGAGATGTTTTTGCCTGAGATGCCATGTTCTATCAATATTCCTGCGATTTTACCCTTTTGGCTAAAAATATCATTGGGCCATTTAATTTTCGCCGCTATCCCCAGGGAGTCAAGTGTGTCAGTTATGGCAAGAGATGCCACCATAGAGAGGCGAAACTGGCTTGAAGCTGACAAAAATGCAGGAAACAGAAGAAGGCTCATCAATAGGTTCTCTCCCCTGTTGCTTTCCCATGTATGACTCCCTTGTCCCTTTCCAGACTCCTGGTAATCAGCCAATACAACAAATGATTCTTTAAGTTTCTCCTGCCTCAGAAGGGTCGATACATGCAAATTGGTTGAAGAAACATGGCTAAGTTTGATCCATCTTTTTCCCATGGTACAGTTTTTGTCAGTACTTCTTTCACAAATAACAATTTAGGTGCTCAAATGTTAACATCTAAATATATTACCTTTGTCAATAAAAAGGCAGATGGAGGAAAACGAATCATTGATGGTGGAACAAAGGAATCAGTTGATTGTTGAAGCAATTCAAGATAAGAAGGGACACCAGATTGTTACCATTGATCTTTCGGAAGTTGAAAATTCCATCTGTGACTACTTCATAATTTGTCACGGAGAATCGACCACCCAAGTGGGTGCAATTGCTGAATCCATTGAGAAAAAAATGAAAGAGGAAGCCCAGACCAGGGCCCATCATGTGGAAGGACTTCAGAACAGTCAATGGGTACTGTTGGATTACTTTGATATCCTGGTGCATGTATTCCAGGAAGACTACAGGTCTTTCTACAGATTAGAGGAGCTCTGGGCAGACGGCAAAGTGACAAGGATTGAAGAAACTGTGTAATTAATAAAGTATGGCAGATAAAAAGAATAACCTGGGAAATTTCCCGGGTGGCAACCTGGGAAACAAGCCCGGAGGTCCCAAACCAAAATTCAACTCTTATTGGATCATAGGGATCATCCTGCTTGCGATGATCGGGATTCAATTTCTGAGTTCAGGTGGAACCTTGAAAGAGATTGATTCTAACCGCTTCTTCCAGGTCCTTAAGGAGGGTGATATAGAGAAAATTGTAATTGTAAATAAGGAGAAGGTAGAGATCTATATCAAACCAGAACGACTTTCTGATCCGGCCTATGAAGATATAAAAACTCAGAAATCCAATACGGTTCTGGGACAGTCGGTACCACAGTACTATTTTACCATTATCAGTCAGGATGTTTTTGTGGGTGAGTTAAACAGGGTGATGAATGATCTTCCCAGTGAAAACCGACCTACTTATACCACAGCCACTCGCCGAAACTACATTGGCGAGATTATGCTCTGGGTACTTCCATTCCTCCTGATCCTGGGAATCTGGATCTATATGCTTCGTCGGATGGGTGGAGGCGGAGGCGCCGGAGGTAGCAATATCTTCAGCGTGGGTAAATCAAAGGCCCAAATCTTCGATAAGGAGACCAGTGTGAAGGTGGATTTCCATGATGTGGCTGGTCTGGAAGAGGCAAAGGTCGAGATCAGGGAGATCGTCGATTTTCTAAAAAATCCTAAGAAATATACCGAACTGGGAGGTAAAATTCCCAAGGGAGCGTTGCTCGTAGGCCCTCCGGGTACAGGAAAAACTTTACTGGCCAAAGCGGTTGCCGGTGAAGCCAGTGTTCCGTTTTTCTCCATGTCTGGTTCCGACTTTGTGGAGATGTTTGTGGGAGTAGGTGCTTCCAGGGTAAGAGACCTGTTTAAACAGGCAAAGGAAAAAGCTCCATGTATTGTATTTATCGATGAGATTGATGCGGTGGGACGTGCCAGGGGAAGGAATCCGAATATGGGATCCAATGATGAAAGGGAGAACACCCTGAACCAGCTGCTTACCGAAATGGATGGATTTGGAAGCAACAGTGGTGTGATCATCCTGGCTGCCACCAACCGGGCCGATGTGCTGGACAAAGCCCTGTTAAGAGCGGGGCGTTTTGACAGGCAGATTCACGTGGAGTTGCCCGACCTGAATGAGCGCAGAGCTATTTTCGAGGTGCATATGAAACCCATTAAAATCGACAAATCGGTGGATGTTGATTTTCTGGCCAAGCAAACTCCCGGATTCTCAGGTGCCGATATTGCCAATGTGTGCAACGAATCTGCACTGATTGCTGCAAGAAATGATAAGAAATCTGTAGATAAGCAGGATTTTCTGGATGCAGTAGACCGTATTATCGGTGGACTGGAAAAGAGGAATAAGATCATTAAAAAGGAGGAGAAACGAACCATCGCCTGGCATGAGGCTGGACACGCAACCATCAGCTGGCTTCTCGAACATGCCCATCCCCTGGTAAAGGTCACCATCATTCCCCGGGGAAGAGCGCTTGGAGCTGCATGGTATCTGCCTGAAGAGCGGCAGATCACTACCACAGAGCAGATGCTGGATGAGATGTGTGCCACCCTGGGAGGAAGGGCATCCGAAGAGATAACTTTCAAAAAAATATCCACAGGGGCTCTCAATGACCTGGAGCGGGTTACAAAACAGGCTTTTGCCATGATCTCCTATTTTGGGATGAGTGAAAAGATTGGAAACCTGAGTTATTATGACTCTTCCGGTCAACAGGAGTACTCTTTTAACAAACCCTACAGTGAAAAAACAGCTGAAACCATAGACGAAGAGGTAAAAGCCCTTATCGATGTTCAGTATAAAAGGGCCAAAGAAATACTGAGTAAAAATAAAAAGGGTTTGGGGGAACTTGCTGATATTCTGCTCGAAAAAGAGGTGATTTTTAGCGACGACCTGGAAAAAATATTTGGGAAAAGGCCCTGGGTATCTGATGATTTGGTACCTAGCCGTGCAGAACTGACCACAACACCCAAAGCTAAGCTCAAAGCCAAGCCCAAAACAAAAGCCAACCGAGGAGAAACCGAGCTCGGTGACGCCGAAGGCGGAGCCAACCGAGGAGAAACCGAGCTCGGTGACGCCGAAGGCGGAGCCAAAGCTGTAACACAGGAATCCGAGGTAAAAGAACCTGCGGAAGGTGAACCTGAGACAAAGAAAGCTGTAACAGAGAAAAACCCCAGTTCCACATCTGAGGAGAAAAGTTGATTAGATGGGAGATGACCTGGTTCAAGTCTACTCAGTAGAAAAGGCCTATCTGGCCGAATTGATCAAACAGATGCTGGCAGATCACAACATCCCTGCGTTCCTGGTAAACAAACAGGATTCTGCATATAAGTTTGGAGAAATTGAAGTGTATGTAGACCGCGATGATGTAATAAGAGCAAAAATGCTTATTCGCGAATTTGAAGAAAATTGAAAGAGTTATTACTCCGTACCCTTACCGGTATTTTGCTAATCTTTCTGGTGGCTGGAGCCATCCTTCTTGGCAGCATCCCTTTTCTTGGATTGATGCTGCTGGTATACACCCTGGCAATGAGAGAGCTTTATGCGCTGTTTCCCAGAGGTAATTCACCTCAAAGATGGATCGCTTCATTGCCTGGCTTTTTTATGCTCTTGATGGTTTATGCGGTTCTGACACTCAAATGGAACTATTTGTTTCTGGGATTACCTGTCGCGCTATGGCTTATTTACAGTTTGATCAAAGGATTTGAATCCACCTCAACCCTCGCACTTTTTTGGCTTGCCATTCCACTCGCATCCTACTTCTCTGCAGGATGGATCGAAGAGAGTGGTTCCTATCAGGCCCAGGTGCCACTTGCAGTGATCTCACTTTTGTGGATCAATGATACATTTGCCTATCTTACAGGTAGTTTAATTGGAAAACACAAACTTGCACCCAGGCTCTCTCCGGGAAAAACATGGGAAGGTTTTGTGGGCGGCTACCTTTTTTCACTGCTGGGTGGATGGATTATTTACAAAATAACCGGGACCCATAACCTGGGAGTCTGGTTCTCGCTTTCAACTTTAGTAGCCGGACTCAGCCTTTTTGGTGATCTTTTTGAGTCTGGATTAAAACGAAAGAGATCCGTGAAAAACTCAGGTGAAATTCTACCTGGGCATGGGGGGATTCTGGATCGTTTCGATTCTCTGTTTTTTGTTGCCCCCGGAGCATTCATTCTGTTTATATTGTTAAACATTCTGTCATGATTAAGATACACAAAGAGGGAAGACTCATTGTAGCAATCACTATTGTACTTCTACTGGCTGCAATCGCGGGCTCCGCCCTGCTTTTCCCTCCCGGGGTTAACTATGTCACTTTTTTCGCTTCGGGAGTGATTCTGATCCTCGTGCTCAGGTTTTTCAGAGTGCCCCGCAGACATAGATTTAAGGATGAGAAGACCCTGGTCGCTCCTTCAGACGGGAAAGTGGTGGTGATAGAGAAAGTGGACCAGCAGGAGTATATAAAGGGACCCTGTATTCAGGTATCCATCTTTATGAGCATACACGATGTGCACATCAACTTTTTTCCTTCAGATGGGCATGTAGACTATGTGAAGTATCACCCTGGAAAATATCTATTAGCCAGACATCCCAAATCCTCGGAACTTAACGAGAGGTTGTCCACCGGAATCTCAACACCGCATGGAAAATATCTGGTCAGGCAGGTGGCAGGTTACGTGGCAAGACGAATAAAGTGTTATGCAAAAGAAGGAGGAAAAGCCATACAAGGAAATGAAATGGGCTTTATTAAATTTGGTTCCCGGCTGGATCTTTTTCTTCCACTGGATGCCCAAATTAAAGTGGAGCTAAATCAACGGGTTAGCGGAGGGCTCACCCCGGTGGCGCTGCTTAAATTAAAGACCTGGAGGTCTTTTTTAACATTTGTTTAACATCTTCCTGTTCCCTGATCAGCTATATTGCAATCGCATAAAACAACAAAAACAATTGATCATGAAAAAAGTATTAGCCATTTTAGCACTTGCCCTTTTTATTGGTGGTATCAGTGCTCCAGTTATAGCAGCCAACAGCAATGCACTTACTGTAATTGCTCTTAACGAAGACGATCCTAAGAAAAAGGACGCCAAAACTGAGAAGAAGTCCACAGAAGCTACAAAGAAAAGCTCAGACTGCTCCAGCGAGAAAAAAAGTTCAGACTGCTCAACTGAAAAGAAATCAGATTGTAAAAAATAGAGATTCAATCTTTAAGACTTTAGGTCCGTTACATTCAGATTGTGAGTTTTCAGAAGCTGCTCTACCCCAGGTAGAGCAGCTTTTTTTCTATGTGTACTTTATCTATATTTGAAGCCTTATATAAGCTCTCCTATGAATAAAAAAGATGTGCTGCAAGTGAATGAGGCGATCAGTTGGATCGGGGTTTTGGATCGTGAATTGGTGACTTTTGACATCGTCATGGAAACCAAGTACGGAACTACTTATAACTCCTACTTCATTAATGCCGAGAAAAAGGCAATCATCGATACAGTAAAGGAGGGCTTCTGGCCCGAGTACAAAGAGAAGATATTGGCCCTTACCGATCCATATGAGCTTGAATACATCATTTGTAACCACACGGAACCCGACCATTCCGGCTCCCTGAAATACCTGCTGGAGCTTGCTCCCAATGCCACTGTGGTGGGAAGTGGACAGGCGCTCACCTACCTGAATGAGATGGTTGGGCAACCTTTTAAATCACTAAAAGTAAAACACGGGGATGTAATTGACCTGGGGAATAAAAAACTCCGCATCATCGGAGCCCCAAATCTGCACTGGCCCGATTCCATATATACCTATGTGGAAGAGGATGGCATCCTCTTTACCTGCGATTCATTCGGCGCTCATTACGCCAACGACACCGATAAGATGATGGATGATGAGCTTGAAGAATACACCGAAGCATTTGACTACTATTTTGATGTAATCCTTAAGCCCTATAGCAAGTTTATGTTAAAGGCCATCGAAAAAATAAAAGAGCTGCCCATAGAGATGATCTGTCCGGGACACGGACCCATTCTGCGCTCCACCTGGAAAGAAAAAGTGGATCGTACAGAACGTTTGTCTTCGGGCTATATGGAAGAGACGGCCAAGGACTCCAGAGCACTGGTTGCTTATGTTTCGGCCTATGGTTATACCAAGCAGATGGCTGTGCTGCTTGCAACAGGATTGAAGCAGTCAGGTATAGCAGTCGACCTGGTGGATATTGAAAACATGTTGCTGGGCGACCTGGAGGAGCTGGTGGTAAAATCCGATGGATTACTGATTGGATCTCCCACCATCAATCAGAATACCCTGCTGCCGGTTTATAAACTCTTCTCAGTAATCAATCCCATACGTGATAAAGGAAAGCTGGGAGCTGCTTTTGGTTCCTTTGGGTGGAGTGGTGAAGCAGTCGGCCTGATTGAAAACCACCTGAAAAACCTAAAAATCAAGGTCCCTATTGAGGGTCAGACCGCCAGGTTCTACCCCAATAAGGAGGAATCCCAAAAACTCATCGATTTTGGAGTGAAGTTTGCTGAGGCCCTCAAAGAGGAAGTCTGATCAACGGATTCGAATAAATTTGGAGTACCCTTTAACTTCATCTCCCTCCATCCGGTAAATCATATACATGCCTTCCGGCAGCTGAGAAACATCCAGCTGTTGAATCTGATAACCGGGTTGAACAGCGCTTGTTAGCATCAACTTACCTGAAAGATCAACCACCTGCAAAGCTCCCTTGTTCCCAATCTGTTCTCCATAATTGATATAGAGGTATTCACGGGCCGGATTTGGATAGAGCACCATCTGCATCTCCAAAGACGGGCTCTTTGAAATACCTACCCCAGGGGAATGGGGTTTGGCATCGGCCTGCAGTATATGCCCAATGTCCCTGTCCTGCACAAAGGCTACCACCGACAGATCTTCCACATCTTCCACATAGTCCGGATATTTCCAATCAAACTTGATGGTATCTGTGCTTCCCCTGCCCCAGGCATTCCCCAGCAATTTGCCAGTTAGTGAAGGCAACATATCCAGTACCACATTCCGGAAGGAAGTGACCCCGTTTACTCCCGTATAGGCAGTGACCTCTCTTTCGATTACAGCTATATAGAGTTGAAGGTTATTGGTAAAGGTGTCGGTGGCACAAGTCACCACAACATTTCCTTTTAAACTGTCTTCCAGGTAATTAACCGTTGTATTTACCTGAAACAAAGGTATCTCAAGTGAAGCTTCTATCAGTGCTTCAGCATCAGGCTCCTCTGAAGAATTCGTAAAGTCGTAGCGATGATCATCTCCTATACCCCCATTGAGGATTGCATAGGGAACTCCTGGGATTCTACCAAAGGCCCTGATTTTGGGCGGATCGGGATTATTGAAATTCATTGGGTCGGCTCCGGGATAATCCATATGGTAATGAAGATCATACATAATGGCCGAATGCTCCTCTGCAAAAGCCTGCACTACCTGGTCGGCTTGAGCTGCTGCTGCGCTGGCCGCATTTGTGAAATGTTCAAGGAGCGAACGTCTGATTCGTTGACCAATAAAGATGTTATCAAATGCAAAACCCTGATTTCCTAAATTTTGGCGTCCGCCAGTCCCCAGAGCGATCCTGAATTTCACAAAAGGCTTGTCCACAAGCATATCCAGTGAATGACCTGCGTTGATCCAACCTGTATCAGGTTCAAAGGTCTCCAAACCCCAGCCAAAGCTGCTCCCTCCGGGCCTGTTCTGGATATCAGACTGGTTGTACCAGTTAAGCCCTTCCTCTCTTGCACCAATGGTGATCCATTCGCTGTTTGACAGTTCCTGGTATTGTAAAACCGCACCATCCATGGCGGGGACAAAACTTTTCATCAGATCCAATTGGATAACTGGTGCGGACATTCCCTTCAGGCTGAAACAGGGGCTCTGAACCCAGGATTGCTCCACAAAACCCTCGCTTTGTGCGGGCAGATCGGTATACCAGGCCAGGTCACCAACTTCTGGTTGAAATCCAAAGAAGTCTGGTTCATCCCTCAACCAGCTGCTCTGAGCATCTGCAGATAAGGCTTCCCATCCTGTAGCCTGTCCATTAAAATCCTCATAGTAACCCGAATATCTTAGGTTTCTGACGGGTCTTAAATCAATGGGTAAGGTCACATCGCCCGAACATCCCACCTCATTTGTCACACTAAGTGATACCTGGTACTGATCCAGAGAGGTAAATGGGAATTCAATGACTTCGGCAGATGAATCACTCTCAATGGTTCCCAATACTCCCCCGCTTTTGGTCTTAAAAGTCCAGGTCAGGTGATCAATGTCGGCAAATGCAGAAATGGAATTGTCCAGAAACAGGGTCTTCTCCCCTTTGATAAAACAGTCGTTCAGCAGGGTGAAATTTGCTTCCGGTTGATCGGCAAGCACCGTATCCATGGTCAGGACAGCCACACATCCGTAATCTGTCGAGGCTGTAAGCATGATGCTCACATTACCCGGTTCTGAATATAAATGACCTGGGCTCTCCAAGTCGCTGACATTATCATCTCCGCTGTCGGGATCTCCAAAATCCCAGCTCCAGCTTTCCACTGCATATTTTCCACTGGTGGTATTGTCAAATGAAACCAGTCCTCCGTTTGCGGGCAGGCATACCGGACTAAGCGAGAAACTGAGTTTCGGAGCAAACTGAACGGTAACTTCCTGTTCTGCGTTTGCATTGCACCCAGATGAGGAGGTATAGTCGAGTGCTACCATGTTTCTGCCCACAATTACATCTTCACTGCCCGCATCGAAATAAAAGCCCTCTTCCTGATTTCCTGTCACCCCGGGCCCACTGAAAATATATACTGGATTCGGATCCTCTATATCCACTTCAGGAACCAGCAGGTAGGCGGTATCACTTTCACAGACCTTCCCGGGAAGGCCAGAGATTCCGACAACTCCCAGTTCACTGATCTCAATGGTCATCGTAGCAGGGGGCAAACTCAAAATCATTAACCCCATAGGTATAATATACTTCATAGCTACCCGACAGACCCATGGGATCCAGGATGGCCAGATTATCGGTGGTATCTTCATCAGTAATATGCCCATAGACGGGTTCCAGATCTACCACATCATCTATAAATAGTTCAAACAATCCTGGAATACCATCGTTGTTATCTCCAATCAGGGTGTAGCTTTTGGTTTTGTCACAGATGGAAGTCAGGGTATCATCTTCGTATACCATGTGAAGGCTTATCTCTCCGGAGAGCACAAAGAGTTCTGTCTCATCGGTACTTATGCATCCAGATGCATTTTCGAGGGTACAGGTAATGGTATGCGGAGAAGTTTCAAAGGAAGCAATTTCGGGGTAAAAGCGCCCATTGGCCACACCGGGCCCAAAAAATGTGGCGCCTGTGGGAGTCGATTTCAGTAGAATTCCGGGGTCTGAAGAGAGAAATACGGTCCGGTCCAGGTCAAAAGACACCGGGGTAGATTCGTTAACAGTGACTACAATCTCTCCATTGGTGGATCCACTTCTTCCCCGGTTATCGATGGCCGATGCAATATAAAATCGATCACTCACTAAAGGTTTAAGGTATACCGTATAGACATTATTGCTGGCTCCACTTAACTTCAGTTTCATATATTCTCCCTCACTGTTGTTAAGCACCACGTCATAAGGTTCCTGCCCTCCTGAGAAATAGATATATGCTTTAACGGAATCACCCAGGCAAACCTCAGAACTACCACTTGAGGTAATGGAGGCTGAAAATGCCTGCCCATTAAGATCAAAAGTTTGTACAAACAGAAAAAGGGATGCCAGGGCAACCAGAATGTTTCTCATAGTATAAAAATTACAGCATCAACAGCATCTAAAGATCCCCGGTATCTGAAGTCTTTATAAGGGAAATCATGCTGTGGTTCCTATATCCATTGGTTCCCAGCAGTATAAATCCTCCATCCTCAGAGATTTCAATATCTGCACCGGTCTGGGCTCCTGAAGCTCCATAGGACACATTCCCCGAAACCAAATAAGCGGACGTAAGAAACTGTAGGAAGATCTCACGTGAACCCGAAACCTGCCTGGTTCCTACAATGGCATACCTCCCATCATCTGTCTTTACAAAGCGTCTCCCTGTTAGGTCTGTATTACCCTCTGAAATGGTTGCAAGCTGAAGTGACTTTGTGATACTAAAACCTTCTGTCTCGATCAGATAAATTACCATCTCCATGCTTCCCGATACACTCAAGCGGTTTCCCAGAACCAGGAAACGATCAGGTCCGTCCACTACAGCGCGTCCGTCCTCAATGGCACACACGCCAATCTCATCAAGTTCATCGGTCAGATTTTCAGGGAAGACATCCATATCCTCGTTAATATTCAGAATCAAAAGATCTGTTCCCTCTTCCCCAAGCTTATCATAGGTGCATACACACAAATAGCTATCCCCATGATTTAGAATATAAGAAGCTGCCGAGTTTTCGGCATATGGATTGTGATAATTAAGTCCAAGCGGAATGGAGTCTCCCTCCTCCTCGATTCCCATGACCAGAATATCCGAATTCCCTTCCTTTACCTGGTATCCGGCCAGCATATAACCTGATGAGATCCTCTGAGTGGCATGCAAAATGACTTCATCTTCGATGGAACCATAGGTCCGTTGCCATAACTCCTCCCCGGCCGTAGATACTTTAACCACAAACATATCCTTCTGGGTTTCCAGGCTTCCCTCAATCTGACTCTCCACAAATCCAAAGAGCATATATCCGCTCCGGCCTCCCCGGATGGCTTCCACCGCATTGGCTCCCGACTCCATTCCCTCTTTGGTAAAGTATCTTGGGAATCCGCTTTCCATATTTCCATATGAATCGGTGACGATCAGCATCATGCGTTTTCCAAATTCGGCTGTGGAATCGGTCCCACAGATGGCAAAGCCTCCATCATCAAGGACATCTACATCACGGGCCTCACCGCTCAGGTAGTTTCCGTAATTTTTCAGGAATTTATCGGCCTGACTGGTGGATATCTCCTTTTCACAAGAAAGGAGGGCTCCCAACATGGCAACTATAAGGATAATTCTATATTTCATATCAATCTGCTTCAAAAGGTTAAAGGTTCCATGCCATTCCAACAGAAAAATTAAATTGCATAAGCCAATAGTCACTATCCACATGGTAAAGCAACCAAACCAGGTCATCATTGCGATATCGCTCCTCAGACTTATTGCTTTTAATAATACCTGCAGTAAAACCAGCTTCCATAAACATAAAAGAATTCTCAAAAGGAATTCTCAAGCCAAGACCGGCATTACCCAGCAAATTTAAACGGGTCCTTGAATCTGAAATGGTGGTTTTCTCAACCACTACCCGGTCGGTGGATCCCTCATAAGTTCTTGTTCCTTCTCCGGATGCAGACAGGAGGTAATCTCCAATAATTCCCAGCCTCAGGTATAAAGAAGCACCCTTGGTCCTTGGATTTAATTTAAAGAGTAAAGAGACTGGTATCTGTAAATGGGATTGAGTCTCTTCATACCCGTAGGAGGTAAATGGAAATGGAGTATCGGTAAACCGAAACTTGGCTTGACTATAAACCAGGCCAAATGTGGATTCCATGCTCTTGTTTAAGACCAGGTTGATTAATGCGCCCCCCTGAAATCCCGGCATCATCTCAAAACTCCCTACACTCCCTACAGGATTGCCAATGCTATACCTTTGCGTGATTTGTGGAAACGATCCATTGACACCCAGGGTAAATCCCATGGAGTTCTCATAGACAAAAGGGGTCTTTATCTTAGCCTTTTTTTCACTCCTTTTATCTTCCTCCTCCACCGGTTCAGGATCCGGGAGCTCCTCGGCAATCACCTCCTGGGTTATCCCCAGGGCAGCCAGATGAGATTCAAACAGGCCTGTAAATTCAGCCGGATCGGCATCTGTGGTTTTGTATTGAGGAAACTCCTCCACAAATCGATCCATCAGGCTATCGGCCTCTTCTGGCAAATAATCAAACAGGTAGGCATTGATTACAAGTTTATATGCCTCCTGTTTAGAGGTACCAGTTAATCCACCCGACTCAAGGCAGGGAAGAAGTAGTTCCGGTACAATTTCTACCATACCAGCCGAATAGGCCTCCCTGGCATCGGCCAGAAGTTGATTACAACCCACATTTTGCTGTGCCTCTGAAGAGAGATACACCAAGATCAGAGGGATAAAAATGAAGATCCATTTACGCATATTAGCTTGCTTTTATTAATTCAAACCTGGGCAGGTTTTTTCATAAGGGATATCCGCTCCAAAATACTCATCCCACTCTGCTTCTGTCAGATTCCGCCCGATGAGGGCACAAAAATCTTTGGCCATTTCTGCAGGCTCTGAGGGTCTGCCAATGAAGCGAGGATAATCCACGCTCCCGCTGTAAAAATAATTACTGTTTTTGCTGAAACATACAGCCAGGACAAATCCATTATTCTCAGAGAAAACCATGGGCGGATTGCCCCAGTTAGATGTGTTCCAAAGGTAGACATTTCCATCATGGGACGCAGCTGCCAAAAATCTTCCATCCGGACTATAGGCCATATCTGTAACCCGGGCCGAAGGTCCTCTTAAAGTAGCAACACTCCTTCGGCTATCTCCAGATAACACGCGAATTGAACCATCCAGAAGACCAGCAATCAGATAACGCCCACTGGGACTGTAAGCCAATGATCTTACATGGTTTCGGCCAAAATCACCGATCTCCCTGATACTCGCCGGATCAACCACATCCACCTCAAAGACTTTCCCATCACGGGTTCCAATTGCAGCCCTGTGACCTTCCGAAGTAGCAGCCAATGCAGAAGGTCTGGCGGAGGTGCTTACCAGGGTAGAAGGGGTGTGGCTGTTATAATCCCATTTTAATATTTTGTTTTCAGTTCCGGCAGAAATAAAGCTACCCGTTTTCCCCAGGTTCGCCAGAAAGAGTACAATACTCCCCTGCTCTGTGTTGCGATGTACAATCGCTCCTCTATTTTCCAACTCGATAAAAAGCAGACCCCCGCCATTGGTTCCAACAGCTGCCACTCGCTCGTCCGGACTCACAGAGAGGCACTCATTGTTCAGACCTGTGCCTGCCAGATTGATCTGGGAGGATTTATCCGCAATATTTACCGGAAAGGATTTTAATAGATCCGTCACTGCTGGCTACCAGTAAACTCCCTGTTCTGCTGAGCCATTCAATATCCTTCACAGAAGTTCTGAGATCCGGATAGATATTGTATGCGGGTGAAATCAGTTTCTTAAGGGCTGAGTATAGACCGTTATAGATATCTGCTTCATAATAAATACCATCGTACCTGGTGTTTAATTGATAAGCCTGGTATGCCAGCAGTCCCTGTAGATCCGGATTCCTGGATATTTCTGTACTCTGGACTGCCGCAATCTTAGCAATGGAAAGCATCCTTTGTTTGAATTCATTATTTGAGGTACTGGAGCTTCTGCTTACGGCAGGAACAGTGACTGCGGCTGTTCGGTTTTGAGTTTGAGTTTGGGTTTGAGCAGAAGTAGGAACCCGATTGGCCCTGGAGTTTGAAGTCTGATTTGCAGGTGGAGTCCGGGTAGTGTTTTCCCGGATTACTTCCGATCTGGTGGTGGCTGCGTTGGCAAGGGGATCTTCTAACTCCTCCAGAACTGGATCTGGATCTGACTCTTGTAAAGGTTCTTCCTCTAAGGTTTCAGGAATGGTCGTAACCGCTTCCCTGGATTCCGGAACCTCGTTGTAAACAGGTTCTGCGGTAGTAGTTAACGGATCGGTGGCATTGGTATCATTCCTCGAACCAAAGAATACGATGGCTAGAACGATCACTGCCACTCCCATCATTACGGCAATGGATCGATTAATGAGCAGCTTTCTGCGCTGCTTGATAATCTTTCGTTCTTCATTCCACTTGAACTCCTCCTCACTGGTGTTCAAGAAAACCATGGCCCTTTCAAATGCAGAATTATACTGCACCCCCCAGGCTGGAGTCGGATTCTGAGTGTTTTTCCATTTTAATGCTACATTGAGCTCCGGTGGCCTCCAGAGTTCAGTCCTGCCCTGCTGATAAAGGGCCGAGGCTTCTGAAAGCTTCATGTACATTTGAATGGATTCGGCTTCCTCATCGACCCAATCCTGGAGTCTCTTCCAGAGTCCGATCAATGATTCATGAGCCAGTTCTATCTGACTCTCAGCCGAAAGTGAAACACCTGCAACAGGCACGAGGAAAGCGCGACCAGGTTTTCTGAAGAGTTCGACCACCTCAGCTACCTCCTCAACGCTGCTTTGGGCAATCCGGGCAATGGCGCTCAAAGTAGCCGGTCTGCGAAAACCCTCCTGACTTCCGGTCTTGAAAGTGATCGATTTAAACATTTGCTCGCAAATGGTCTGCTGGGCATAGTTCAGGACCTTATAAATATCTTCCAGGTGCTTGCCCAGGGCGTTTCTGAGTGTTCCAATGGCCTGGTAGTGATTGATGGTAATAGATTGTTCCATATCTCCCTGCTGCATCCAGTGGTCCCAGGTGCGCATCATGGAGTGCTGCAAAACCGGGAGCTTTACCTCAACATCTTCCAGATCATCCAGAAGATACTCTCCAAAACCAGCTTCTACAGTGGCTCCGGCCTGATTGATTGGCCCAAGCACTGCCTTTGAAAGAGCCTCTCTTGTCATTTGTGGCAATAGATACTTGCTCTTGTTCATCTTTTCAGTCAGTGTCCGGTAGACTGCACAGGCATCGATAAAATCTGAACGGATTGAAAGCATCACATAAATCCCGGGTCTCTTTTCATCCACAGCATCCATCAGAAGGTCCACAAAACGCTTGGCCTCAGGACTGCGGCCATTCTTTTTCTTATTCTGACCGAAAATCTGATTTCTGAAGAGCTCTTCAAACTGGTCAATCACCAGGTAGTAGTTGTGGTTGCCTAAACCTTTCTCATTGACTAAATCTCCAAGGCTCTGGGAACTACTCAGGAAATGCAAAACATCCTTCTCAGTGAGCTTGGTAGGGAAAACCTGCTGAAATCCACGTATAAGACTCTCAACCGGCCTTACCCCTGGCCGAATGGAAATAGGAACCCACTCCTGGTTCTCATCTGAAAGGAGTGCGGGTACAATACCGGATTGGATTAATGATGTCTTTCCACTTCCGGTGGCTCCAACAAGAGCCACGAACCTGTTTTTCCTAAGCGAATCTATCAGATCTGAGATCACTGCATCCCTGCCAAAGAAATATTTATCCTCCATGGAGGTAAATGGCCTGATTCCCGGAAATGGATTAGTTTGCAGCACGCCGGTCCTTATCGTTGAGGGTTCACCCATAATTCAATTCATTATCAACATCACAATTTTCTTAAACCTAAACCTGACTGGTTTGGTTCAAGAATCCACAAAAAACGTGCAATAAACTCCTGTCATCAAAAAGCAACTCAATGAATCTTTCCCTCTCGATCAGGTATACCTCGCACGCCTCAATGGCAGCAAGATAGCGAATTTGCTCTAAAATTTCAGGCTGGTGCTCTGCAATTATCGCAATTCCCGATGAAAGAGGTTTAAAATTCTCTGCTGAGGCTGATCTGGCCAGAACCACGTAATCTCCATCCGAAAGCAATTCTTCCGAAAAAGGTTCGATCTCCGAAACCAACTTAAACAGGGCATTTATTCCCACATTCCTTAATAACTTCCAGGCGGTTAGCCTCATGGTGGTATCCATATACCACTTAGCTGCATCCTCATGATCGGGAAAACTGTTATCAGGATAATCTAGTCTTTCCGTAACCATGTGGTACCGCTCTGGATCATTTTTACGTAATAATTGCGCTGCGGTTTCACGAATTCTAGGATTTGGGTGAAATCCCTGAGCAATAATCTGCTGCTCATCAAAAAAGCGTTTTACGTTACCCATTCTCTCAAGGACGCAGATCCTAATGAAATCGCCCATTTGCGAGCCATCCCGGTTAAGAATTCTTTTGAGAAGTAATCCAATGGGCAATATATCAATGGGGTAAATTTCCCGAAGTTTATCGATCTTTTCCCTCACTGTCACATCATGAAAATAGGAGAGCAGGACTGACTTCAAGGGTTCACTTAATAAAAGACCCAGCAACTCAATGGCCATTCCCCGATCGGCACTCTCCCTGTCCTGCAAACTTAACCTGATTCTGTGAACTGATCTTCGGTCATAAATCATGGCCATCAACATGAAAATCTTCTCATTCACATCCCATATTTCATGCTCAATGGCACTGGCCAGACTGCCTCCTGGATTATCAGTCCGAACTGAAATTTTGGCGGCCATGTTCCATGTTCCGGTCTGCACAAGCTTAAGTATGGCATTTTGAATAAGTGCCACCTGAATTTCCGATGCTTTAAACCGGTTTTCATACAGGCCTTGAACAACGGACTGAAAAACTTCCCTGTGGTGGTAATCCAATTTATCCAGGAGCGATTGAGTGGACTTTTCACCCCCGATGGCTGAGATCACAGATACAATTCGCTTCTGCAGTTTCACATGCGTATCAGGCTTGGAAAAGGCGGTCTCAAGCTCCTCCAAAACACCCTCTCCCTGCTTTACCAGGGACGACCATGCCGCTGGATAGAGGTGTGAGTGATCCAGAAAATCAATAATTTTCACCCCATTCCCACAGGTATCGATCATTCCTGCCGTTGAAATTGCCACACTCTGAATATTTGGGTCCTTATCCCTGAACAGGGAGATCACCTCATGTAAATAACGTTTATCGTGCTCCTCAGCCACATGATACATGGCGGCATAAATCTCATTGCCTACTCCGGAATGAAAAGCGTCTCCAATATAATTATCAGGTTTGCTCATCCCTGGTGAGAACTTCTCCAGGCGCTCCCTGATAAATGCCTCCTGCAAACCCAACCTTGTTCGCAATTTGCGCTTCCCCAACCTCCGAATCATCTCTTTTATGTCCGGATCCCTTTCATTTACAAGCAACTGACTGATGGTAAGGTCAGGCAACCCGGGGGAGGTATTCAAAAGATGATCCCAGATTCGGGCCCGAACCTTAGGATTAGGGTGTGAGAGTAATGAGATCTTCCGCTCTCTGGAAGTGTAATGGAAAAAGTAGGGATTGAAATCTAAGAGCTCCAGCGGGAAAGCAGTCTTTTGAAGATCTACGTCCACCATTTCATCCAGTGTCAAATCCACCACTTCACGGGTTTTGTCCGACTCAAGCGATACCTTTAGCATCCTGTGGTAATTCTGATAGAGGGAACGCCCGACAAAAAACCAGATCAATAAAAATATAAAGAGTATATACAGAACGTGAATCACTTCCACAAATGTGATCTCAACAAAAGCCGCCAGCATCAGGCCCGCTGTGAAGACCCCGATCTGGCTCACCACCCCTTCAATGCCAGACTGGACATTGTGACGCTCATTGGGCGCCAGTGACTGATAAATCAGGTTTAGGGAGGTATCTTCCATGGATTCCTTGAGTGTCCGACCCATGAGTTTTGAGAAGACGATCAGTAGAAAGAAATAGGTGAATAGTTGGGCCTCACCCCCAAATCCATAGCTTTCACCCGCAATGGCTGACAGAATCGTAAAAAGAAGGAGGGTAACCGGAGCCAGCAAGAGGGTCATCTTCATTCCAAATTTCCTCTTGACCCAGGGAAAGAGGAAACGTTTCATCAACCAGGCCAAAAGCATCATGCTGCCAAAAATATACCCCAGGAAAGTCACCAGTTCAATTCCTCCAGGGAACTGGCTTCCGGTTACTGAAAGAAATGCGTAATGAATCAGGACTGTGACTGTAATACCCATCAGCGCGAAGGCTGCTATCAATCCTGTAAACTTATGCGAAAACAGTCGAAGAGGTCCCGTGCTTTGCACACGCGTTTTAAAACGATGGTGATGCTTTCCAATTCCATTCAGCACATAGAGTTGAGCCCCTGAAGCAATGAATAGACTGCCCATACCCACATAGAGAATATTGTGGAGCTTGAAACCGATCCCCACCAACAGAGGAGTTACGGTAAAGGAGAGAATCATTCCCCCAATAAGCGTAGCATCAATGAGGCCAGTAAGCTGTTTGCCCCTGCTTGGTGAAAGAAAACCCCTCACTGTAGTCCAGAAACCAAGCAGTGTGATCAGAATAATGGGACCAGCAATTACAAAAACAACAAAATCCAGCTGTTGTATCTCCAGAAGAAGAAATCCAAAGGTCAATGCAGCTGTCATGGCCATCACAGCCACCAGGTTCCAGATTCCAAAAGCCCTGACTCCAAGCTGTTTACTAAAATAACTGTATACGGTAGTAATTAAAATCCCTGCCGCACCTGAAATCATTAATCCCAGGGGTACTTTCGCAGCTCCGAAAGACTCAAGGAAAACGGCGTTGGCCTCCAGTTCCAGCGCACCTACAAAGATGCCCGTAAATGCGGCCTGCAGCAACAAAGCCCCGATCATAGGCCTGTCGCCCTGGGCAATTTGTAACAGTTTTCCTATACCAGTCTTCATGCAGTATACAAATAAGCGAAATATCAAATACCATTCTCAAGAAAGAATTAACATTTGACCGTTGTGAACAATACGTGGATTTATTTGTAGAATAATTCCATAATTTTATGGATATCGCACATATGATGTTTGATTCGATAGAACCTATTAACAGGAAAATAGCCTTTCGAAGGGAACTGGTTTTCGTATTTCTGTCCGGACTCTTCCTCGGGACGCTCGCCATTTTGAATATTCTGGGGATATCCAGACAGATTGATCTCTCGTTTCAAATTGGATCGGTTCACATTCCCTTTGTGGTATTTGTGGGTGTGCTTCCCTACCCGATTACCTTTTTGTGTACCGATTTTATCAGTGAACTCTACGGCAAGCGCAGAGCCAATCTGGTGGTATGGACTGGACTGGCCCTGAACATCTGGGTGCTTTTCATTTTATGGCTCGGTGGAGTGCTTCCTCCTCATACGGAATTGGGACCCGACGGACTGCCTGCTCTGTCGCATCCCGACCGCACCTTTTTCCAGATACGAAAATGGACCAGTCTGGCCACGATGGCATCAATGATCGCCTACCTTTCCGCACAGCTGGTTGATGTACAGGTGTTCCATTTCCTAAAAAGGCTAACCAAAGGGAAAGCCCTCTGGCTCAGAAACAACGGGTCCACACTCACCAGTCAGATGGTGGATTCTGTGGCAGTAATTCTGATTACTTACTTTTTCTCCAATGCCATCTCCATTACACCTGGTGAAACAGTAACACATGGATTAATCATCCTCATTCTCTCAAACTATGCTTTTAAGATGACAGCCGCCCTTGTAGACACCATTCCCTTCTACCTGGGTACAAAGTGGCTCTCATCCTGGTTAGAAATTGATCCAAATAAGGACTATCGTGATTAATATTTTATATTTTGTTTAATACTTAAAGGGATTTCTTTAAACATTTTCTTTTTCAAAGTGTTTAGAGAGTTACACACAACCTGATACATTTTGAAAACCCTGAGCTCAAGTATCGATACATCGTCCGAAATTTTTCGGGAGAGACAAAAGACCAACAGGGATCTCATGGATTCATTGCGAACCAGGCTCGAATCTGTGACCACGGGAGGTGGCGTTGCCGCCAGGGAAAAGCACCAGTCCAGAGGGAAATTGCTGGTTCGAGACCGAATTAATCTTTTGTTGGATCCCAACACACCTTTTATTGAACTCAGCCCATTGGCTGCATACGGTCAGTACAAAGATCAGTTTCCATCTGCCGGCATAGTAAGCGGTATAGGAATGATACATGGAAAAGAGGTAGTGATTATTGCTAACGATGCCACGGTTAAGGGTGGTACCTATATTAAGGAAACAATTAAGAAACACCTGCGTGCACAGGAGATTGCATTACAGAATCACCTGGCCTGTGTCTACCTGGTCGATTCAGGGGGGGTATTTCTACCCAACCAGGCAGATGTATTTCCTGATAAGAATGATTTTGGCAGGATCTTTTATAACCAGGCCCAACTATCTTCTGAGGGTATTCCCCAGGTGGCTGTTGTTATGGGCTCCTGCACAGCAGGAGGAGCATATGTTCCTGCCATGAGCGATGAAACCATTATTGTAAAAGATCAGGGCACCATTTTCCTGGGAGGTCCTCCCCTGGTGAAGGCTGCCACTGGTGAAGAGGTCACTTCTGAAGAGCTGGGAGGCGCCAGGGTACATACTTCCATATCGGGTGTAGCAGATCACCTGGCAGACAATGACCAGGATGCGCTTCAGAAGTGCAGGGACATCTTCGAAACCATTCAGGTACCGGACAAACAACTGCTGGATACTAAACCATCCAAAGATCCCCTCTACGACCTGGAAGAGATCTATGGGCTCATCCCTCAATCCAATCGTGAATCGATGGATGTGCGCGAATTAATCGCAAGGCTGGTGGATGGAAGTGAATTCTCTGAATTTAAAAAAGAGTATGGAACCACACTGGTCACAGGGTTTGCCCGAATCATGGGATTTCCGGTGGGAATTGTGGGAAACAATGGGATCCTCTTTTCAGAGTCCTCTTTAAAAGGAACTCATTTTGTAGAGCTTTGTGATCACCGGGGACTGCCCATTATATTTCTGCAAAACATCGCAGGATTTATGGTTGGAAAGGAGTATGAGCATGGGGGAATTGCAAAAGATGGGGCCAAGATGGTTCATGCGGTGGCCAATACCAGGGTACCCAGGTTCACCATCATATATGGAGGATCCTTTGGAGCTGGAAATTACGCCATGTCAGGACGGGCTTACGATCCCAGGTTGCTCTTTATGTGGCCCAATTCAAAAATATCAGTAATGGGTGGTGAACAGGCTGCACGGGTACTATCCACTGTAAAGAAGGATCAGCTGGAAGCCACTGGAAATTCCATTTCGGAGGAAGAGATTGAAAACATTGAAAAACCGATCCTGGAGAAGTATGAACATGAAGGGTCTGCCTACTATAGTACTTCCAGAATCTGGGATGACGGGATCATTGATCCGGCAGATACCCGCCGAATCCTTGCCCTTGCCATCTCCATGTCGTTGAATAAAAAATTCGGAGCACGCCGCAAAGGAGTGTACCGCATGTAAATTGAATTCGAAGAGACAAGATGACCACTTTAACGAAAAAAAATTCCATAATAATTGAAAGAGAGGGATCAGTCGGGACCATCTACCTGAACAGACCGCATGTAAGAAATGCCATGGATCTGGAGATGATCAGGCAGCTGACCTCCGCATTCCAGATGCTTGACAATGAGGATGAAATCAGAATCATCGTGTTAACATCGAAAGGGGATAACTTCTGTTCAGGTGCAGATCTCAAATGGATGCAAAGTGGGATGAATCAAACCCTGGTCCAACTCAGTAAAGAGAGCCTGGAACTTGCCGGCCTTTACAGAACCATCTGGGAGTCTGCTACAGTGACCATTGCTTCAGTAAAAGGAATAATACCCGGTGGAGCCATAGGGTTGCTGGCGGCATCAGACTTTGTGGTGGCTGAACGATCTTCCAGCTTAACATTTTCAGAAGTGAAACTTGGATTGGTTCCGGCCACCATATCTCCCTATGTGATTCGCAAGGCCGGGTTAAGCCGGACCAACGATTGGATGATGACCGGACGCCTTATCGAATCTGAAGAGGCAATGGCGGCAGGGATGATCCATCGGATCTGTGAAAACGGGTTTCTTTCTGAAATCACTAAGAATCTTATAGATGAATTGATCTCCAATGCTCCACAGGCACTGATGGGGGTGAAGCAATTGCTCAGGGATCTGGAGGGGGAAAGTGATCTGGATCAGGAGGACCAGTTCACTTCTCAGCTAATCGCCCGTTACAGGACCTCTTCAGAGGGCCAGGAGGGTATGACCGCTTTTTTTGAAAAAAGAAAACCCAGATGGAATGAAAAACCCTGAATTCCATAGGATCCTGGTGGCAAACCGGGGTGAAATCGCTTTAAGGATCACCCAGGCCATTCGGGAACTGGATAAGCTGGCTATCGTGATTCACTCCGACGGCGATAAGGAGCTTCCTTTCGTTACCGAGGCCGATGAGGCTTATTCACTGGGTTCAGGAGATCTCTCCCAAACCTATCTGAATATTGAAAAGATTATCAGCATCGCCAGGGAGGCCCACGTCGATGCCATCCATCCGGGCTACGGTTTTCTGGCCGAAAATGCAGAATTTGCCAGGGCCTGTGTAGAAAAGGGAATCCATTTTATAGGTCCAGGCGCTGAGGTGATCTCTATGATGGGCAACAAATCAAATGCCAGGGAAAAGGCAATTGAATTAGGAATTCCAGTGCTTGAAGGGGTCACGGGAGATCTGGATTTCCTGGTAAAAAAACGACTTCAACTCCCTTACCCACTATTAATTAAGCCTGCAGCAGGAGGTGGGGGAAAAGGGATGAGAATTGTACAAAACGCTGACTTATTTGAGGAGGAGGCACATGATGCATCCAGGGAAGCTCTGAATTACTTTGGATCGGGGGATCTGTATGTGGAGCGGTTCCTGGAAGGACCTCGCCACATTGAGATCCAGGTATTGGCTGATCACCATGGAAATGTGGCTCACCTTTTTGAGAGGGAGTGCTCGCTGCAGAGGCGATACCAGAAAATCATTGAAGAGGCTCCCTCTGGTTTTATTTCGGAGGATACCCGGGAAAAGATTACTTCCATGGCCCTCAACCTGATTAAAGGGATTGGGTACACCAATGCAGGGACTGTGGAGTTTTTGATGGATCAGAACCAGGATTTCTATTTCCTGGAAATGAACACCCGGATACAGGTAGAGCATCCGGTGACAGAAATGATAACAGGTGTTGATCTGGTCAAGGAGCAGATCACCATTGCCCAGGGTCAACCCCTCTCTTTCAACCAGGAACAGGTTTCCATAGAGGGGCATGCCATAGAAGCCCGGCTCTATGCCGAGAATCCTGGCAACGACTTCATGCCCTCCACGGGTCGACTGGATGGTTTTGATCTCCCACCTGGTAATGGAGTACGAATCGATAGCGGATACAGGAGAGGCAACCTTGTTGAACCCTGGTATGATCCCATGCTGGCCAAAGTGATTGTGAGGGGAAAAAATCGTGAGGACGCCAGGAAACAGATGATCAAAGCACTGAAGGAGGTTCGCATCACCGGACTCTCCACCAATCGGGATTTTCTGGTGGGATTGCTGAGGTCGGAGTATTTTAAAGAAAACAGGATTCATACAAGGCTTCTCGACCAACATATCGGGGATATTTTACATAGCCTCCACCAGCAAAGAGAAAGTTATGAATTGGAACCAATGCTGGCCGTGGCCACATTTATTGCACTATACAATGTGGAAGAAAGTACAGTGGCAACTGGGTCCCCATGGCATCAGATCGGACACTGGCGAATTCTTCCGGAGATTTCCCTGAAATCGGATGATAAAATACATCAAATAAAATACAGGCTCCAGAAAGGAAATGAGAGAATGTGGCTACGGATCAATGAAAGTGAAAGCATCGTATCCCTGGAAAGAAGAAATGGCCACCATTACTGGATTCGAGTTAATAAGCAAATTATAAAAGCCTGGGGCATTACCGACGGGTCTGAAATTCTGCTGGACCTGGACGGACACCTGTTCAAATTCAGACGAATGGATATTCTCGACCGCAGATACATCCGTCAGGAAAAAAAGCAAAAAAGTAAAGAACCGGGTAACATTCATGCCCCATTGAATGGCCGGGTGGTCCAGGTCAATGTAAAAGTTGGGGACCATGTGGAGGAAGGCGAAGCCCTTCTGGTGATTGAATCCATGAAAATGGAAAATAAAATAATGTCAGACCATCGAGCCATAGTTAATCAAATAGAGGTATCGGTCGGTCAACAAGTACAAACAAATCAAATATTACTTACTTTAGCTCATCATGAATGATCCATTATTAAATGAAAAACACCAGGAACTGAGAGAGCAGGTCCGCACTTTTGCTGAGAAAGAGATTAAACCTGTTGCTGCGGAGTTGGATGAAAAGTCTGAATTCTCTGCCGAACTGGCAAGCAAAATGTTTGACATGGGCCTTTTGCGCATTAACCTACCAGAGGCATATGGAGGCTTGGGATTGGATACCCTTTCCTATATCATTGCCGTGGAAGAACTGGCCCGCGTGGATGGTTCTCAGGCTGCCACTGTGGCTGCTCACAACTCCCTGGGGATTGCGCCTATCGTCAATTATGGAACAGAGGAGCAAAAAGAGAGATTTTTACCCAAGTTAACATCTGGGAAAAAATTATGGGCTTTTGGTCTCACCGAGCCCAATGCCGGATCTGACTCCAACAATACAGAAACCACAGCTACCCTGGAAGGTGGGAAATGGACCATCAATGGACAAAAAATCTACATCACCAACATCTCTTCAGCTATGTCGGGAGGGATTACGGTACAGGCTGTTACGGGCGATCGTGGCAATGGAATGAAAGAGTTGTCTGTCATTCTGGTGGACCGTGAAACCCCGGGATTCCTTTCAGAAGTCATCCAATCCAAAATGATGTGGAGGGGAGCCGATACCGGGAAAGTGGAATTTAATCAAGTGGAGGTACCTGAGAAAAACCTGCTTGGCAAGAGGGGAATGGGGTCCAAGATCATGCTGGCCACCCTGGACGGAGGAAGATTATCAATTGCCGCCATGGGATTGGGGTTGGCCCAGGGAGCCTATGAGATGGCCATGGATTATGCCACCAAAAGAGTTCAGTTTGGCAGACCCATTAAAAACTTCCAGATTAACTCATTCAAACTGGCCGACATGGCCACAAAAATAGAGCTTGCCCGTACACTCCTCTACAAGGCTTGCTGGCTAAAGGATAATAAGCATCCCTTTGGGAAAGAGGCTGCCATGGTCAAGCTATATACGTCTGAGATTTCAAGGGAGATCGCAAATGAGGCTCTGCAAATCCATGGTGCACATGGATTGATGAAAGAAAATCCCATAGAACGGTTCTATCGGGATCAGAGAATTCTCGAAATTGGAGAAGGAACATCTGAAATTCTCCGAATGGTCATTTCTCGCCACATTGGCATCAGGTAAAACAATTGCCATATGGAAAAACTCGAGCATAGAAAAAAAGATCACATCGATCTGGCCTTTAAGTCACAAACAGGCATACCGGAGTTGGATTCCAGATTTCATTATGAACCTCTGCTTAGTGCTCATCCCGCAGGGGGATTGAAACCTTTTACCATTCTGGGAAAGGAGCATCGGGTACCCATGTGGGTAAGCAGCATGACCGGGGGAACCAAGTTGGCGGGGACCATTAACCGCAACCTGGCGACAGCCTGTAATGAGTTTGGCATGGGAATGGGGCTGGGCTCCTGTAGAATTATCATGGAGGATGATACCTTCTTTGAGGATTTCAACATGAGAAAGATCATCGGGGATCATCTCCCACTCTGGGCCAACCTGGGCATTGCACAAGTTGAAGAGCTGATCACGAAAAACCAGTTATCGAAAGCATCTCAGCTGATTGATAAGCTGCAGGCCGACGGACTGATCGTACATGTGAATCCCATGCAGGAGTGGTTCCAACCCGAAGGTGATATCCTCTCCTCTCCTCCACTGGAGACTCTTAAGCGATTGCTGGACAAAGCCTCCTACCCGATTATCGTAAAAGAGGTGGGACAGGGAATGGGCCCTGAAAGCCTGCGCGAACTTCTAAGACTTCCCTTGCAGGCCATTGAATTCGGGGCTTTCGGAGGCACCAATTTTGCCAGGGTAGAACTGCTTCGTGACGAGCGGACCAGTCAAACCCTCTTCGAGCCCCTTTCCACCATTGGAGAGAGCGCGATGGACATGGTGGACTACATCAACCAGATCGTTGCCGAAGAGGAACCTGTTTGTAAAGAATTGATTATATCGGGGGGGGTAAAAACCTTCCTGGATGGATACTACCTGATTAAAAAATCTAAGCTGTCCTCGGTCTACGGCATGGCTTCCACCTTTCTAAAATATGCCCGGGAGGACTATGCCCAACTGAGAGACTTTGTTTACAGCCAGGTAAAAGGATTTGAGATGGCTGAAGCTTATCTGACCCTCAAAGAATAGGATCTGAAAATGCACATCGTTCAGGGATTTTCCAAACGCTCCCGAAGGGAAAAACTGCAGTGGATCAAAAAGCAGTCCAATCTTTCTCAGCATACTTTGGAAATGATGGACAGTCACCTCCACCCGGATCAGTCCATCCGGGAGATTTACCAGGATCTGAGCGAGAACACCATATCGATGCACTACCTCCCGCTGGGATTGGCGCCCAATTTCCTGATCAATGGAGATCTGATGACCCTGCCCATGGTGACTGAGGAGAGCTCGGTGGTGGCAGCTGCTTCCCACGCTGCAAAATTCTGGGCCCTGCATGGTGGATTCCAAACCCGCGTTCTTGGAACCACCAAAGTGGGACAGATACATTTCACCTGGTCGGGAGATCCTGAAACGCTACAAACCATATTCAATCAACATGTTGATAGCTTGCTTAACTCTGTAAGCCCAATTACACGGAAAATGGAGAAACGCGGGGGTGGCATCAAATCCATGGAGATCCATTCGGCCCATGCAGAACTACCCGGGCACTATCACCTCTTTGTCAGGTTCAAAACTGCCGATGCCATGGGTGCGAACTTTATCAATACGGTTTTGGAAAGCCTGGCTTCGCAATGGTCACAGATGGTGGAGCATTACACATCGGAAGGCAGTTTGGAAATCATTATGGCTATCCTCTCCAATTACACCCCCGAAAGCCTGGTTCAGTGCTATGTGGAAGCCAAAACTGAAGTGTTCCAGAATATAAGTCAGGAGCTTTCTGCAGATCAGTTTGCCAGGAAATTTCAGCAAGCTGTGGATATTGCCATCCACGATCCATACAGAGCGGTCACCCACAACAAGGGAATTTTTAATGGAATGGATGCCATAATTCTGGCCACAGGAAACGACTTCAGGGCTGTGGAGGCTTGTGGTCATGCCTATGCCTCAAGAAAGGGATCATACAGCAGCCTCTCCCGGATGGATGTGTCCGAAGGCTCTTTTCGTTTTACCCTGGAAGTACCCCTTGCAGTGGGAACGGTTGGAGGATTGACAGGAGTCCATCCCATGGCCAAAGCTTCGCTTGAGATCCTGGGGAATCCTTCTGCGGAGTTGTTAATGCAAATTACAGCTGCAGCCGGACTGGCCAATAACTTCAGTGCCATACGTTCTCTGATCACCACCGGGATTCAACAGGGACATATGAAAATGCACCTGGGTAACATGCTGAGGCAACTCAAAGCATCCAGAGAGGAGTCCCTTCACGCTACCCAATATTTTGCCAATCGCACCCTCTCCTATTCAGATCTATCTGCCTACCTGGATTCAATAAGAAATCAAAATCAGCCGGAATGAAACCATTTTTTGCACACGGAAAACTCCTGATCAGCGCCGAATATATGGTTCTGCATGGTTCGCAGGCACTGGCCGTCCCCCTGCACAAAGGACAAATCCTGCAGAGACTTCGATCTGAAGACCGCACTGTATTCTCATGGGATGCATATGAGGCAGACAATCTCTGGTTTAGTGCAAAATTCAATTCTGCCAACCTTCGGATTATAGAGACCTCCGACCAGAAGAAAGCAGAGGACCTTCGGTTTTTGATCAGGTCCATTATTGAAATGGATCCCTCATTCCAGAAGGAGCTTTTTACATGGAATGTGGAAACCACACTGGAGTTTTCACCCAGCTGGGGCTTCGGTAGCAGTTCCACCCTGATCGCACTGATGGCAGAATGGGCCGAGATCAATCCACTGGATCTGCACTTCAGGGTATCAGATGGATCGGGCTATGATGTAGCCTGCGCCATTGCCGAAAGACCCATTCTTTATAAGCTTAGAGAGGACGGACCCCATTACCGGCACGTTTTGTTCAATCCACCCTTTGCCAATAACCTCTACTTTGTATGGCTGGGGAAAAAACAGCCCACTGCTGATCACCTGGTGGAGATAGCCGAAAAAATTAATCCCGGCTACCCCGAGATTCATCACTTTAGCACCCTTACCCAGCGAATGATCGAAGCCACTGAATTGTTTGAATTTCAACAGTTGATGGAGGAGCATGAAGCCAAACTCTCAGAGCTGATCAAACTTGACAGGGTGTCTGAGACTCAGTTTCCCGACCTTCCCGGTAGCGTAAAATCGTTGGGAGCCTGGGGGGGCGATTTTGTAATGATTGCCACAGAGTCGAATGCTGATACATTGTTTAACTACCTGGACAAAAAGGGATTCAAAACCGTATTCAGGTACAATGATCTTGTTTATGACACAGAGAGAGGTAATTAGTCCCAAAAGCGGAACCCTTGGATGGGCCTGTCCCTCCAACATCGCCCTGATCAAATACTGGGGTAAAAAGCCCATCCAGATTCCCATGAATGCCTCCCTGAGCCTGACCCTTACGGAGGCCAGAACCATTACAAAAATCAACTACAAATACCACCCCGGGAAAAAAGGTCAAAGCCCCCAGTTCAGGTTTGAAGGGAAAGAGAATCCCGCCTTTGAGGCGCGAATCAAAAAGTATTTGGAGGCCATTATACCACTAATCCCCATCCTGTCGCACACCTCTCTGGAGATAGATTCAGAAAATACATTTCCTCACTCATCCGGCATTGCTTCCAGTGCCTCGGCCATGGGAGCCCTGGCCCTTTGTCTGGTTTCTGTGGAAGAAGAAGTGACCGGGATGTTTGAGCGCGATCAATTCTGGCAAAAAGCCTCTCACATCGCCCGCCTGGGATCGGGCAGCGCTGCACGCTCTGTATATCCCCAATTTGCGCTGTGGGGAAAAGCAGAGGGATGGGACCACTCCAGTGACCAGTATGCCATTCCTGTGGCCGGATTTCACGAAACCTTTCTAAACCTCAGAGACTCCATTCTGATTGTTGAATCGGGGCAAAAGAGGGTCTCCAGCAGTGCCGGTCATGCCTTGATGGAGACAAACCCTTTTGCAGAAACCCGCTTTAAACAGGCCAGGCAAAACCTGGGGCTTCTCCATACAGCCATGACCGAGGGTGACTGGGAAGGTTTTATTGCCATCATGGAAGAGGAAGCCCTCAGCCTTCATGCCATGATGATGACCGGCAAGCCAGGGTACTTGCTGATGCAAGCAAACACGCTTTCCATACTTCAAAAAATACGAGAATTCAGGGCTGAGAGCAGACTCAGACTCGGGTTTACACTGGATGCCGGTGCCAATGTTCACCTCCTCTATGCAGATGCAGATGCAATTGCGGTGGAGGCATTTATCCACACCCAACTGGTGAGATATTGCGAAAACGGAAAGCTGATTATGGATAAAATGGGACCTGGTCCTCAAAAAACTGAGATATGAAAAAACATCCGGTTTATCCTTCCAAAATCATGTTGGTGGGTGAATACGGTGTGGTTGTAGGCGGATCAGCCCTCACCATTCCTTTCCCCCGGTTCCATGCAAAAGTGAAATCGGTTGAAGACATTCCTCCTGGGAAAGAGAAGGAATCCGAACAGTCTCTCCACTATATCAAACTCCTTTACCAGTTCATTCAAAGCTTGCCTGAAGGCACCTTTCATGCACCTCCCGATATGACCAAGTTTGCCAGAAATCTTCAAACCTACTGGCTGGATCTGAACATTCCCATTGGATTTGGGCTGGGGAGCTCCGGGGCAGTAAGCGCAGCCATTTATGACCTGTTTTTTCCTGCTTCCCGCACCCTGACCCTTCAGGAGCAAAAAGAGGACCTGGCTTCCATTGAATCCTACTTTCACGGCAAAAGTTCAGGAGTGGATGCCCTTACATGTCATGCCCGATCAGCACTCAGATTCCAAGCCACAGGAGGTATTAAAAAGGTTAAGTTCGATCCAACTGATATTCGGGGCGGATACAGGTTCTTCCTTCTGAACTCCGGTGAAAAATTTGATACCGGCCCCCTGGTCCAGCACTTTCTGACTCAGTTGAAAAGTCCTGGTTTTAAAAGTTCCATGAAAGAGGAGTATCTGCCCCTCAATCAGAAACTGATTGAAACCCTCCTGGGTGAGAGGGATGCAGATCCCGGATTGCTGGTGCGCCTGCTCTCAGACTTCCAATTCAATCACTTCAGCAAAATGATTCCTGAGAAAATGCTGGATGTATGGATCGAAGGACAGGTCAGCAATGAATACTACCTGAAGCTCAATGGCTCAGGGGGTGGTTTTATGCTGGGAATTACACACCAGACTTCCATGGAAGTTTTAGAGGAGCGTTGGGGTAAAGAGCTTATTTGGGTGGAATAGACCTACCAATCTATTTTATATCATTGCTGCCCGACTGCTTTTCAAATATTCCTGGATTGAGGATACACTTAAGAGCTTATCGCGCTTCTCAGCTTCCAACTTTATTTCTTTATTACCACTCATTAAGGATTCAAGGGGAATTCCAAGATATCTGTTTAACAGGGTGATCATTTTCAAAGTCAAGGGTCTTTTACGGTTTAGCACCTCTGAAACCCTTGTTTTTCCTCCAAACAATGGAGCAATATCTGCCTGTTTTAAGTTCATCTGTTCCATCCTGAACTTTATCGCCTCTATGGGATCCGGCGCTTCTAAGCGGTGATGTTCCTGTTCATACTTTTCAACCAGCAAGGATAAAAGCTCTAGCTCTTCGCCTATCGTGCTATCAGGTTCAATGGCTTTCTCCGAACTTCTCATAAGATTATATATCCTATCACAAGCCCTATTATACTCCTGCAGTGTCCTTAATATCTTAGTTTTCATAACTTACCGTTTTAGCATCTATATTATCATACTCCCCATGTGAGCCGAACCACACCACAAAAATAATTTTCAAATTGTATTCAATATCGACAATTAGCCTATAATCATTGCCTTTAATATTGAAAACCACTCTTTTCGAACTTAAAATACTGGCATTCCCATATTTCGATTTCAGCTCATTTGCACTGTCCCATGAAGAGTACTTCACTTCAAAAACCCACGCTTTTAATGATTCGGCTGCAGATTTGTACTTATCTGCCCTGCAATAATCATCGAGAGTTTTTTCTTTTATGATCCTCATACAGTACAAAGGTAATGAAAGTTACCAAATAAGGTAACTTTATTGTCGGGTTCTTCTTTATCACTTCTCCATCTCCCTATCCGAATACTCACTTAGGGTTTAGATGTTAATGTTTGAAAAAGCATAATATCAGCTAAATGAAATTACTCCAGCATCAAATATTTCAAGCGACATATATGTAAAGAGGCTGCCCCTTTAGAAACAGCCTCTTGAATGATCTTACATGTGATCATCTATATGTATAAACCTAATTGAAGTTTATTTCCAGGTTGGCAATGGATTTGGGATTGTAGGGGGCCAGTCCCATGATCCGCCTAACAAGGGGCAAAAATTCGGGTGCTGGGGCCTCGCCTCCCTGAATAAATCCACCTTCGTCGAAAAATCCCGGGGCCTCTGTATTGGTAAGCCAAGCTTCCAGTATCCTTTCGCTGGCATTGGGCCAAACAGTCTTTACTTCATTGTAGAGCACATTGTGAATGGAGTACTCCTCCAGAAGAATCGAGCGCCCTTCCGCATCCAAAGTACTCAGGGGAAGTCCAACCTCAGCTACAGCTGCATCTTCAGTCTCAGAACCCGAGGCCACAAAGGCCCAGTTGTAACCCACTTTTTCGGTAAGAAATTTGGCATTGGGGTGGCTGGAATTTCCATACACATCCACATAGTCTCCCTTCTTACCTACAAACATTTTCATACCATCCATGGCGAAAGGAGCCAGAAGAGGATCAATGGCTGGCATGTCTGCAATTGAGACGATCATGTGACGATCGTAGCCCATCTCTCCAGCACCACTGTAATCGATCCGGAACATGGCTTCTGCCATACGCCCTTCATGGGTGCGATCCAGGTTGTAGGGTTTGATCAGGGTGATTCCCTCTTTGGGATGGCTGTTCCAAAAAATCTGCATGGCCTTTCCACCGTCGGGATTGCCTTCCGATTCGGCATCGGTGATGGTTAATCCATACTCCCAGATACGTCCATCAAATTCGGGTCCCTCAACCACCACCAGGTTCTTAATGCGGCCATCTTCCTCACTCTCGTAGGTGAGAGTCTTCACCTGGTCGATGTTATACCTTCGTAGCGCAAAGATGATGTGCTTAACCATCCGACCGCCATGATCGCCCATGTGAATAAAGAACCGTAAATGACCATAAATCTCTCTTCCTTTAAGGGTATCCACCACGGGAGCTCCTTTCAAAATTGTTGCATCCTGAGACAAAGCAGCAGGAATATCGATGGAGAGTTGCTCCGGAATAATGCTTCCTTCCACCACCGGATCGTCGGGACCTTCAAATGTATTTTCACAGGCTGTGAAAAAAAGTACAGCAAACAGTAATATTGCCAGGGAATAAATTGATAACTTTTTCATGATTTCTAGATTTTGTGAATAATTATAATGGCTTTTCGTGATTCCATCTTTGTTGGTTTCACTTATAGCACACCCCAACACTCACCTTACCCCTATTGACTTTGGAAATAAATTTCATTATATTTCCTATGTATTTGATTTACTGGCTTTTTAAATGGCTGGAAAACTTAAAATATTATTGATTCTTCTTCTCATATTTCCTGGGAAGAAGCTATGGGCAGGCACGGGAAACGCCTCTGATGGCCTTCTCTCCTTTTTGGTACTGCTTGGTTTTCTATTGTTCCTTTTGGGAATGGTTCACCTGGCAGAAAGAGCTAAAGCCAGGTTCAGGAAATTCATGAATGAAATTGGAATAGACGACCTCCTAATCCACTAATTCTTTCAGCCAATCCACCAGCTTTTCAGCATCAGGAGACTTATTGTATTGCTGATGATCGCCATCTGCTGATAGAAGGATATATTGATATGCCTGCATCTCAGGATCGTATTTGAAGCAGCCATAGACTCCCATCCCCATATCTGCGCCCTGACGGTGGACTTTGGTAATCTCACCCTGAGAAGCCCCTTCTATGAGCCGGATTTTCTTTTCCAGTTTAGCAGGGCTCACATCCCCAATCACCGAATCGGCCTGTCCCAGGTTGTCTTCAAGCTGCTCAAGGCTTAAATATTCCCCATGGATCACGGAATGATATTCCTCTGGCAATTCAAATCTTCGGATTGTTCCATGACGATCCAAAAGCCATCCAAAATCCTGTACGCCCCAGGCAAAATTGGCAAAATGGTATTCAAAAAAGAGGGGCTGCTCTTCCGGGGCTAGATATACCTCCTTATTACAGGCCCCCATCCACAGGGTCAATCCAAAGATGAAAATGACTCTAATAGCTAATGTTTTCCTCATGGATTCCATAGATTCCCTCTTTTAAAGTCTTTGGCTCTGAACTTGCCCTTTCATAAGCCTGCAGCCCCTCCTCAAGTTTGCTTCTCTTTGAATACAATTTGCTGCGATATTGTAACATCAACCTTATACTTTACACTTGCATACTTTATACTTGCATACTTTATACTTGCATACTTTATACTAAGATGCCCCAGGCATCCCCAGGGTTGCGTAAGGTGTTTAATAGTTGTATTTTTCAGGACTGATCCTTTAGCACTCCAACACTTGAGGCAATTACTTTCCATAATTACCCTGAGCATTGCACTATTTTGTGGCGTGAGCAAGCACATAGCAGCCCAGGAACGAAGGATCATTCAACGACTTGAGTCTGAAATAATCTTTGACGGGGTGCCCGATGAAGCGGCCTGGAAATCCTTAGATACTTTTCCCACCATCACCCACCAGCCCACCTTTGGGCTGACCCCCACAGAACGTTCCGATATCAGAATGGGGTACAACGAAGACTACCTATATGTGGGAGCAATACTCTATGTATCCAAGCCGGAATATATCCAGGCCATTGGGAAAAAGAGGGATATGGTGACCATGAGCAGCGACTTCTTTGGGATTTCCATCGATTCTTATAATGACAAGGAGAATGCCCTGATGTTTTTTACCAATCCATTGGGGCTTCGCTGGGATGCCACCGTGATGAACGATGCAACACCAGTGATGGATTCAGAACCCATGAACGACAGCTGGAATACTTTCTGGGATGTAAAGACCTCTATCAATGATCAAGCCTGGTATATGGAATTGCGCATTCCCATTTCCAGTTTACGCTTCCAGGAGCAGGAGGGTATTACCGTTATGGGCATTAGTTTTTTTCGCTGGATACCAGCCAAGAATGAAGGAATTGTATTTCCAGCCATCTCCAACGAATGGGGTCCTTATAGCACTATGAAACCTTCACTCTTTGAAGAGGTCGAGTTTGAGGGATTGCGCCCAAAGAAACCTCTTTACGTCAGCCCTTACCTGCTTACCAGTTTTGAACAGTCTTACGAAATAAACGACGCAGAAACAGCCTATGACTACCAGCAGGATTACAAACTGGAACCGGGGCTCGATATAAAATATGGAATCAATCCCAATACAACCCTGGATCTGACCATCAATACAGATTTTGCCCAGGTGGAGGCCGACGACCAGCAGTTTAACCTGACCCGCTTTAGCCTGGTATTTCCCGAAAAGAGGCAGTTCTTCCTGGAGCGAAGCAGCATATTTGATTTTGGCCTGGGAGGGCCCAACAATCTTTTCTACAGCCGACGCATTGGTTTGTACGATGGGAACCCGGTCCGCATCTATGGTGGAGCAAGATTAAATACAAGGATCAATGATTGGGATATTGGTATCATGGATCTTCAGACGGCTTCATTTGAGGACTTACCTTCTGAAAATTTTGGGGTATTCCGCACCAAAAAAAGAATATTCAATGAATACTCCTATGCCGGCGGAATGATCACCTCCCGCCTGGGAGTTGATGGGAGTTACAATGTGGCCTATGGCCTGGATGGTGTAATCCGGGTGATCGGGGACGATTACCTCACTGTGAGATGGGCCCAGACCTTCAAAGACAGCTCGGCAAATAATCCCCTCTCTTTGGATCCTGCCCGCTTTATGCTTAATTGGGAAAAGCGAAAACAGCAGGGTTTTACCTACTCTTTTCTTTTTACATATTCGGGAACAGAATTTGAACCTGGCATTGGCCTGGAGATTTTTGATGACTACTTCGGAGGTATGGCAGACTTGAGGTACAACTGGATATCTCCTGAACAGTCACCCTTACAAACTCATTATATCTCTCTACTTAGCTACAATTTATACAGTGTGATCGACGGATCCCTGCTGATGCATTATTTGACTCCCGGCTGGTTCTTTAATGCAAAGAGTGGTTGGATGGGATCCTTTAACCTGATTCTGCAGACTGAAAAACTGGAGGAGGAGTTCGAGATCCTGGATCCAGTTCTTGTTCCTGTGGGAACATATAGTTTTGTAAATACAAGCCTGATGCTAACAACCCCCATGTCTCGTACCCTCTATACCATGTTCACTTTTGAAGGTGGAGGCTTCTTTGACGGGATAAGGATATCTCCCAGTCTCGAGCCCACCTGGGTGATAGGTGCTTCCATTGAACTTGGAGGAAGTTACAGGTTCGATTATGTGAATTTTCCCGAACGAAACCAGGAACTTAAAAATCACATAGCCGGATTAAAGGCGCTTTATATGCTGAATACAAAACTTTCCCTTTCTGCATATATTCAATATAACACCGCCATTCATAAGGTCATTTCAAACGTCCGCTTCAGGTACAATCCAAAGGAAGGCACTGATCTGTACATCGTCTTTAATGAGGGAAGAAATACCTATTTGGAGAGGGAAATCCCCACTTTACCCCTGTATGACCAACGAAACATCACAGTGAAATTCACCTATACCTTTGAATTACAGAGGTAGAGCTGATTCAGATTTCTTCAGAATTCCTTCAAAATTGACACGTAGATTGCACTTCCAATTTTTACTCACATCTTAATTTAACATTTTATGAAAAAAGCTTTACTATTTGCAGCCCTTGTGGTGATAGCTGCCGGTTTATTTGCGCAGGAAGAGAAAGAAGTTACCACCGGCGCCGGATATGCCAACGACGTATATTACAGCCTTGAAAACGGAAGCGTTAGCACTGCGCCACGCAACAACTGGGATATTGGATTTATTACCCAAGTATTCAGTGTAAGTATACTGACCAATGGTGGGGAAGGTGTTGAGCTCTATACCTATTCTAAAGGAGATACGGCCAATTGGGCGGACCTGGATACCACCGGAATGGTTTGGAAAGCCATGTATAATTCGCTGGAAACATGGGACATGGGTGCATTTAGCGCGCACGAAACAGGTCATCCGGATTATGGTTGGGGCATCTATGGAGGTATGGGCCTGATCACAGGCGACAGCCTTTATGTAATTAAAACCATAGGAGGAGACTATAAGAAACTGGCCATTATAGAGAAAGTTTCCGCCCTGAATAAATGGCAGTTCAAGTATGCCAACCTGGATGGAAGCGAAGAGATGATCGTCGATCTGGATGCCAATGACTACCCGGATCCAAGTTTTGTATATTACTCCCTTGACAGCACAAAATTTCAACAAAGAGAGCCTGCAACTGCAGAGTGGGACCTGCTTTTTTCAAAATACTGGGATAATTCCATTCCATATAGTGTGACAGGAGTGCTCACCAATGAAGACCACATTTTAGTTCAGGAGGTCAGGGAATCAGGGATGGATCAGTCAACGCACAACGCTTACGAGGAGTCTGAGTTTACCTCTGAGATAGGAGTGATTGGATCCGATTGGAAGAAATTTGACATGGGTAGCTTTGCCTATGTGCTTACAGATACAGTAGTCTATTACCTCAAATCTTATGGGGAGACCGATTCAAGCTATTACAAAATCTATTTCACAGGATTCACCGGAAGCATGGCCGAAGGCAAGTATATCTTTATGCAGGAAAAGTTAGGTGGTGTATACACCGAGGCTCTACAAGCAGTTCAATTGCTTGAGGTTTATCCAAACCCTGCATCCGATCAGCTTAATGTGGTATTTGACCATCAGGGTGAAATCAACATGAGTGTGATTGATATTACAGGTAGAATGGTCCATTCTACAAGGTATATCTCAGGTGGTTTTACCACCCAGACACTAGATATTGCGGAGTTGAACCCAGGTCTCTTCTTCTTAAAACTAGATGCAGAAGGTGAAACCAAGGTAGTGCGATTTATAAAGGAATAAACTGATTATCAGGTGATTGGAAGGGTATCTATTCTTATTTGCTTTATTTTCTTTCTACCATGTGTCATTAAGGCACAGGAGATTAAGGTCAGGGTCTTAGACGATGCTGATGGTCAGCCTGTGCCTTTTTGTCACATTTGTGTAGAGAACAAGGAGACAGGGCAACTACAGTATCAGGTAGGAGATGTGAATGGAGAAGCTTTAGTCCCCATTGCAGGGAATGTGATACTTAGTGTGACCGCCATGGGCTATGAAAACTTTTTCCAGGAGCAGGACATCAGTGGAGAGTTTCTTGAGATCCGATTGAACCCAGAATACTTCGGACTTGACGAGGTGGTGGTTACGGGTCAATATAAACCGGTGAGCGTGGATAAGTCCATTTACAACATCAAGCTTATCGGCACTCCCCGCATCGAAAACCAGGCAGTCAACACCATGGCCGAACTGCTCTCCAAAGAGCTAAATTTCAAGATCAATAACGATCCCTCCACTGGATCGTCCCTGGATCTGCAGGGCATTTCGGGTGAGAATGTGAAAATCCTGGTGGATGGGGTTCCTGTCATTGGAAGGCTGGATGGAAATATCGACCTGAGCCAGATCAACCTGGAGAATGTTGAACATGTGGAGATTGTAGAGGGGCCCATGTCGGTCATTTATGGAAGCAATGCCCTGGCAGGTGTGGTCAATATCATTACCAAACAAAATAAGAGTGCTCAGTTTAAGGCAGGGGTACATGGATATTACGAATCTGTTGGGGTATATAATCTAAACGGAAATGTGGATACCCAATTCGGCAATCACGGGCTCTCCTTTACCGGGGGACGAAATTTTTTCGGGGGCTATTCACTGGTAGATACCTCCCGCAGTCAGGAGTGGAAACCAAAGGAGCAGTATAATGCCGGTGCTGCTTATTCATTCCGGAAGGAAAAAACCACCTTGAGATATAAGATTGATTTCTTCCGCGAAAACCTGCTGGATCGTAGCGATCTCTTCCCTCCATACTATGAAAAGGGAAACGATACCTGGTTTAATACCACCCGTCTGAACAACAGTCTGCATTTTGACAGGAGACTGGGTGGTGGAAATACCATCAATTTTTTGGGTGCCTACTCCTATTATGACCGTCAGAAAACCAAATACCTGAAGGATCTGACCACCCTGGAAAACATATTGATCCCCAACCCCGAGGAACACGACACTTCCATATTTCATGCCATCACCGCTCGCGGTGGATTTAACCATGCCATCGAAGACGGCAAGTTAGACTATCAGGCTGGCTTTGATATCAATACCGAATTTGGAAGAGGAAAACGCATGCAGGGCGGAGAAGAGAGCTTGGGAGATTATGCCCTCTTTGCCAGCCTGCAGTGGCATATCAGTTCAAAGCTTACCTTTCAACCTGCATTCCGCGTATCCTACAATACCAAGTATGATTCTCCGGTCACGCCAAGTTTTAACCTTAAATATGCGTTGAAGAAAACCGTTTTCAGAGCCTCCTATGCCCGTGGTTTCAGAGCTCCTTCATTGAAAGAGCTATACCTGCAGTTCTACGATTCCAACCATCAGATCGAAGGAAACGATGACTTGGTGGCCGAGCGATCCCATAATTTCAACCTGAATGTGAACAACAGTACGACCCTTTTCTCCAGGCCCATGAAATTGAAGGCCAATCTGTACTATAACATTATAGAAGACCGCATCTCTCTGGTTCAGGTCGATCCCGACAACCCCCTGCACTACAGGAATGAGAATACGGATCACTTCGAATCTCTCGGAGGCGATATCACCCTCGGGATCTTCCCTGTAAGAAACCTCTCTATGGATGGGGGTTTCTCCTACATTGGACGAAAAGACTCATATTACCAGTCGGATGAATTTGTTTTCTCTCCCTCGGCCATGGTCAACCTTACCTACAAATTCTGGAAGAATCGGGCGTCGACCAATCTTTTCTATAAGTACTCAGGCGAATACCCGGTACATACCTATGTCTCGGATGATGAGATTGCACTCACCTACCTGGAAGCCTATCACAACATGGACTTCAACATCTCCGTGAAGGTATGGCAACAGAAAATCAGACTCGGTACAGGAATAAAAAACATATTCAACAACACCCAGTTGCAGGGTATTAGCGGAGGCTCGGGACACGGTGGCGGAGCCGGTGCCTCCTCGCTGGTGGGATGGGGAAGAACATATTTCCTTAGTGTAAAATACAATTTCACCAAATATTGATACCAGACCTGATGCGAATTCTGTTTCATATCCTCTTGCTGGCCCTGCTGCTTCCCTCTTGTTTTCAGGAGGAGGAGATGGTTCCACCCCATGAACAGGGTGATCTTGAAGAGGGGCAGGTCGGATTGGGAACTACCTATGAGAGGCAAGTCTATTACGACCTTCTTGCAAATGTGGAGGTGGAATCCCATTTGATTTCAGAATATGATCTCTCCTTTGAAAGCTCTTCAGGGGGCTGGATCATTCGACTAAATTCGGCCAAATTTATGCTGGCCGGAAACTCTGAAGACACCGTCTTCACCAATGAAATCGTCACCGCCGATCTGGATATGATCTTTGATAAATCGGATGGAAACCCGGACAGCACAGCCATTGGGACCTGGTTTGAGCTTGGAGACGAATTAGCTGAATCATATCGTAACATCTACCTGATCGACCGGGGCAAAAACGAGAATAACAAACCCATGGGTCTCAGAAAAGTACAGTTTGATATTTCCGGGGATGATTACATCATGCGCTATTCAAATACCGACAACAACAAGGATACCACGGTAATAATTTCCAGGGACCCGAATATGGACCAGGTCTACTTTTCCTTTGATTCGGGACTTAAGGAGATAGCTCCTTTGCCCAATGAATGGAGCATGCTCTTTTCCAAATACACCACCATGCTACAAACCGACGAGGGTGAGAACTACCCCTACCTGGTCACCGGTGTTCTACTCAATCCAAATACCGTTTTGGCCGTAAGGGATACCATTCACGAGTTCTCAGAAATAAACCGCGACAACATCATGGGACTTGGATTTACCGATCAGGCTGATGTGATTGGTTACGACTGGAAGTACTACAACTTTGATGCAGGAGTCTACACCATTGTCCCCGACATGAACTATGTAATTCGGGATAAAGACGGCTTCTTTTACAAACTCCGCTTTGTGGACTTCAACAGCGATTTGGGTGAAAAGGGCTATCCCAAGTTTGAGTTTGTGAGGCTGTAGGTATCTCAATTTAATTGATAGATTTAGCGTTCCTCCCTGTCCGAGTTGGACAGTTTTCTGAAGTTGGATATCCATCCATTGAATTTGCAAGATTAAACACGGAATAGATATATGATCTATTTACTAACTAAATAACTCTAACTATGCTTCCACTTGCCAAGATTGCTGCAACCGTTGTCACACTGGCGTTAATTTCTTATTCTATTGCCATCATTACCGAACAGAAAAAGAGGAAGGTTATCAACCTGGTATTAATATTTTTAACACTTGGTGTGGTCCTTGATATCAGCGCAACTACCATGATGATTATCGTCTCAGAAAACAGTCCCTTTACCATACATGGAATACTGGGATACTCCTCACTGACGATTATGATTATCGACGCCGTTCTTCTCTGGAGATTTAGAATGAAGAGTGGCTCCGAAGTGCAAGTTGCCCGTCCGCTTCACCTCTACTCCAGAATCGCTTATATATGGTGGGTGGCTGCATACATCACCGGAACTTTGATGGTGGTATTATAGATTCTGATTCGATATGCTATTCAATCACCACCGTATCTCGAATCACCTGGGCAGCAGTAAAGTAACCAATGGCACCTTCAGTTAGATTGGTGCGCGCATTACCGGGCAGCACATCAAATACACCACCCCGAAAGTCGGTTTCTGATACCATTCCACGAAGGAACTCTTCATATAGCACATTCACCGATTCCTTTTCCCGAAATACAAGGGTCCCCGGGGGAAATCTCACATTCTCCCGTTCGGGTGGGAACATCCGGTTTACATCTATGGTTCCCAATGTGTAGTGGTATATCAAGGCATGATTCTGGTCATAGGAAAGGGTGTCATATCCGGGAACATGGCTCCAGTCAAGCTCCATCCTTACGATGGCAGGTTCATCGCTGTCTGCAATATTTACTTCAAAAAGAGGCGGATTGGCCTGTACCGGGTAGATCCGCATATTTTGAAAAGGTGTCACAGCCCTCATGTATGAGACTGCAGTAATTAGTTTATCTCCCTGATGAATGCGTAATTGATAGCCCTGGTCCACCTTTCCTGCAAACCCGGCGGAAGTTAAGTAAGTTCCCGGACGGCTAATGTCCTCATTAAGGGGTTGGATGTTCCGGCCATCCGTGATTTCAACAATAAGTCCTGAAACAGGTTCTGGATCTCCATTCATTTCATAAAGGGGTTTGGTCAGGGTCACCTCATGCTGTTTGGCTTCATCGGTGATCTTCCCTTCCACCACAATCAGATTCTCCTCCTGGTAATTCAGATCCCAGCCTATTTTATCGTTACATGCAAAGGCCATCCCCAGAATACCGCCCAACAGAACTATTCTTTTTAAACCAGGCCATTTGATATGAATCGTGAATTGTTTCATGTGCTAGAACTTAAAATGGTAACTGATGGATGGGACAATTCCGTAGAGATAAAACTGGGAGGAGACCAATTCCGGATCGCTGGAGTAATCATAGGGGACTACAAAATTCCCATTTTCATCTTCTATTTTATTGAAATGTAGGGCCACTGGATTTTTCCTGTTATAAAGGTTGTAAACCGAGAAGATCAGTTCGTGCTGGAATCGTTTTCCAGGTCTGCTCAAAAGCCAGTTAAGAGCCAGATCCAGACGGTGGTAATCGGGTAATCTGTCGTTGTTACGCTGCGCATAAATGGGTACCTGGTGGTTGTCGTAATAGTAAAACCCTGTGGGTGTGGTATAAGGTACCCCTGTCATATAGATGAAATTTGCTGTAAGGGTGATCCGGGGGCGAATCTCCCAGGAGAGGAATGCAGAGAAATCGTGAGGTCGGTCGGAATAAGAGGGATAAGATTCGCCTTCATTGATCTCCTCCATTTGTAAAATGGATTTAGAGAGCGTATAGGAAATCCAACCATTTAGCCTCCCATAGGCTTTGTGAATAATAGTCTCCACCCCATAGGCTGACCCTTTGCCAAAACGAAGTTCATACTCCACAAGCGGATTCATCAACATCCTCGCATGATCCCTGTAATCGATCAAATTGTTCATGCGCTTGTAGTATGCTTCCACATCAAAACGCAATCCGGGCACACCAAACCTGTGCGTATACCCCAGGGTAAACTGATGTGCCACCTGGGGCTTCACATTGGGGCCTGCAGGGAGCCATACTTCAAGGGAGGTAAAGGGACTGATGGAGTTGGTGATCAGATATTGAAACTGGCTGGTCCGACTGTAACTTAATTTAAACACCTGACGATCTGCTGGTTGAAAAACCATGCTTAGCCTTGGATCCAGCGAATAATAGGTATGGTAAATCTCGCCAGTAGGAATTTCACCAATGGCCAGACTGTCTCTTTCAAAATCTCCACCGGTGGCGGGCACAATTTCATATTCTGTGGCAGGTCCGATATTTTGCCAGGCAGTAAGCCTCAGCCCTGCCCTCAGGGAGAGGTTTTCATTGATGATAAACTGATTTGAAGCATACAGGGCATACTCCCTGGTATGTTTCACAGAGAGGTCGCGACCCGGATCAAACTCCACCCCGCCGCGGTAATAGTTACCGGGGTTGTGAAAGTGCCCGGCTGCCAGCAGACCAAATCGCAAGGTATAGGAGGGTTTTACGAAATAGGTAAAATCGTATTTCAGGCTCAGATTATCGATGTGAGAATTCCAGTAGTTCTCCCTTTCAATGTGGGTATTCAGGAAGTAATCGTACCTGGATCCCAGGAGGGTCAGATTTGAAAAGAGACGATCGGAATAGAGGTGGTTCCAACGCAGGGAAGTGGTGCTGTTTTGCCAGTTAATCCCTGTGGAGGTCTCACGGTTAACCTGTTGCTCAAAATTGTCCACTCCCCTGTACATAGAGAAGTAGATCCTGTTGTTGTTGTTGATGTGATAATTGAGTTTCAGGTGGAAATCTGAGAAGTGCAGATCATTGATTCGTTCATTGAATTGCTGCAGGGGTTTGGTAATGTAGGATCGCCGTCCCGATACAAAAAATGAGATATGTTCTTTCCAGATGGGGCCTTCCAGGGAAAGTTTGGACGAAAGCAATCCGATGCTTCCGTCCATGCCAAACTGATTCATATTTCCATCTTTGGTATGAATATCAATAAGTGAGGATAATCTGCCCCCGTAATTGGCCGGGAAATCGCCCTTATATATTTTCACATCCTTTACGGCATCGGGAATAATGGTGCTGAAAAAGCCCAGCAGGTGTGCAGGATTGTAAACCGGTGCTTCATCGATGGTGATCATATTTTGGTCCCTGGCCCCTCCCCTTACATAGAAAATGGTAGAACCATCCCCAAAGAATTTAATCCCGGGGATCGCTGCCAGGGATTTAATCACATCCTTCTCTCCGAAAAGCGCAGGCATTTTCCTCACCGACTCAGGACTGATTTTCGCCTCCGAACTCCTGGATGTACGGATGATATTGATATCCTCGGAAGATATGATAGTAACTTCACTCAGGTGTGCCACCTCCTTCTCCATGGTAAAATGGACCACCTGATTCCCCAGGGGATCCACCGGGATGGAGAGGTGGCCATATCCCACATAAGAGCAGATCAGCCTATCCACTGCTTCTTTAAGCGTAAGAGAGTAGAATCCATAATTATTGGTGATGGTTCCTTCCCTCCCCCCGGGAATGGTGATGGTGGCACCAATCAGTACCTCCCCGGTCCTTGCATCCTTCACATATCCGCTGACGGTAAATTGAACCGGTCCATTGGGATCGCCTGCAGTAACCATACCAGCCGCCACTTCCACTTTCAGCCTCATTGCCCGCTTGAGAACAATCTGACGCTCCACCACCTTAAAGCTTACCTTCCTGTTTTTGAAAAGCTGCTCCAGCACCTTTTCCAGGGGCTGATCCACCACCTGAAGGCTTACCGGCTCCTTCTCATCAATCAACCTGGAGCCATAGGAAAAACTAAGTCCTGATTGCTCCTCAATTTGATCGAGAATACGCCTTAAAGGGATCTGGTTGGCGTTTAGGGTGATCAGCGTGAGGCCATCCTGAGCACCAAGAGAAAAGGTGAAAGCCAGTAAGATCAATGGCAAAATTTTATGGAACCCGGTACCCTTCATAGGTTAACTATTCGTTGCAACCCGATCCTTCCAACCTGAATTGATTGCCTTCCTGGAGGATCTCAAGATCCAGGGTCAATTCAAGGACACTCAGAATGGCATCCAATGATTGGTCCTTAAAAGTGACCGTGATCTGACAGGAAGCCAGCGCTTTATTTGAAATTACAAGGTGGGCATCATACACCTGGTTGACCAGATCCACCACCTCCTGAAGAGAAGAACCATTGAAATACAGGTCCCTGGTCTTCCATGAGATTTGATTGGGATCGGAGCTTTGAATCAGTTCCAGTTCTTTTTTCTGCTTATTGTATTTTCCGCTGTTACCCGCTTTTAGAACAATCTGTTCCTGTTTCTCCTGTTTGGCGGTGAGAGCCACTACCCCACTCTCCACTGTGATCTCCACCACTGGATTCTCCCTGTAGGCATTTACATTAAAGCTGGTACCCAGCACCTCCACCAGGGCCGAACCTGCATCGATCACAAAGGGACTGGCCGAATCACTGGCCACATCAAACCAGGCCTCTCCTTTGAGGAAGACTTTGCGCTCATCTGAGGCAAACTTCTTCTTAAAGCGGATCCGTGAGTCCCTGTTAATGGTGATCAGTGTCCCATCTTCAAGAATCACATCCACCGGTTGATCCCAGGCAACAATCTGCTGGTTATAAAACATTCGTGTTCCATAGGTAAAACCGAGACCTATAATCAAGCCGACCAAAAGCACAGCGGCAATACGGTAAGTATAATAGAGCAGCGAACGGGTTTTCACCTCAGATCGCTTCACCTGGCTCTTCTGCTTCAGGTCGGGAATCAGATTCTGCATCAGACTCCACTCTGCATCCAGGTTGTATGCTTCCCCCTCCCCCACAGATCCTGCAGAGTTCCAGATGTTCTGAATTTCCTCAAAAAGGGATGCTTTCTTTGGATCTTTTCTCAGCAACTCCTTAAAATCACTCTGTTGCTCAGGCGTAAGCTCTCCTGAAAGATACCTGGCTACCAGGCTGTTAAAATCCTTATGTGTCTCTTCGGGGTTCATCTTCAACTTTAACACACCTCAAAGGCCATATACCCCTATGGTGAAATGTTTCTTTTTCTAATTTAAAGTATTTATTAGCAACCATAGCAGAAGCAGCATGTATTTGCCAGCTTCTCTCTCAATATTTTTAATGCTTTCGACATCTGGTTCTCAACCGTTTTAACAGAAATATGGAGCTGAGAAGCAATCTCACTGTACTTGAGTCCATCGAAACGATTCAGTTCAAAGATCTGCCTGCATTTCTCGGGAAGAGAATCAATGGCCTGCCTGATCTTCTGTTCCAACTCCATGGTTTCGATCTGGGCGCTTACATCCCAATCACCAGCTACATCCGGGATTTCCTCTTCGGAAAACTTCTTCCGGTCGCGAATTACATTCAGGCTGCGGTTATGCACCGAAGTATAAAGGTAAGGTTTTAAGGAGGTGTTGAGATCGATCTCCTCCCGCTTTTCCCAAAGGCTGATAAAGACTTTCTGCACCACCTCCCTGGCTTCATCTTCATCCTTTAGGACCTTTCTTGCAAATGCCATCAGAGGGGTAAAATAGGTTCTGAACAGTTCCTCAAAGGAGCTGCTGTCCATTATTCCTCCTGCTATTTTCTTCTTCTCAATGGTCACCTGGTTCTAAATATAGAGAAATCCTTAAACTGAGTTAACCAAACTATTCAACAGTTGTTATACCTTAAATAGATTTGATATGACGAAATACCTCGGTTTCCTTTTAATTATTCTTTTACCCTTCTACGGATGTAAGGGCTCTGAAGATTCAGGGAATTCAAAAACTTTTCAGTTTGAGATGAATTTCACCTTCCAGGGTAATCCGGTATTTGTATACGATCACCTCACTGGTGATGTAAGCGACTGGTGGGATCACTCCTTCTCCCCAAAACCTCACAAACTCTATATTGATGCCAGGCCGGGAGGAGGTTTCTTTGAAATATTTGATGAATCGGGCGATGGAGCTAAGCATGCCACCGTGATCTTTGCCAAACGAGGTGAAATGTTGAGAATGGAAGGGCCCCTGGGTTTGTCTGGTCAGGCCTTAACTCTTATTTGCACCTATACCCTGGCCGATGCAGGAGAAGAGTCCACCTTACTCACCCTTCAGGTGAATGGAGCCGGTGAGTTTTCAGAGGAAACACCGGAGGTTTTGAAACAGGTATGGGAACACTTTCTCTGGGAACAGTTCAAACCCTATATAGAGGCTCATTACAAAGACCACGGATAAAATCACTCTACCCGAAAGGGCACCATTTTGGAAAAGTATTTCCCCCTGGAGTCGATCCCCCTGATCAATATTTCATAATCGCCCATTGCATCAGAAGCATAGAATGAAACCTTTTGCTTGAGCTCCGGTTGAAGACGCATGTCTGCTTTCCAGTAAAGGGTGTTGCGAACATCGGGTAACCTGGAATCGGGGTCCACCGGATGAATGCTGTCAGATACCCACGGATCCAGCATCAGATAATCTACCAGCAGTCCGGATGAGGGCAGGTCAATATATCCCAGATCGTTATTGCGCGAGATCAGGCTGATGATTCCACCGAAAGTAACATCCCCCCTGATATAAGGTGCATTTACAATTTCAACCCTATCAATGAGACTGGGCGAAACGGCCAGCACGGCTTCTATATCAAAAATAGCCACTCCGTCGATCATCACCAGGGGCTGATATATCTGCAGGTCGGGGTGAGCACCCAGCACAACAAATCGTCTTTCTCCTCTGCTCTTCTTTAAAGAGACCTGCGGAATGACCTCGGTAAAGTACTCTTCCAGGCGGGGTAATTTGATAAAGTCTTCAAACATAATGGTCGAAGTGGGCTGGCCATAAAAGAGTCTGTTTTCAGACATTTTGCTTTCAGCTTGCCGAATCTGAGGTGGGAAGTATTGCTGACTGATTTGAAAATTTATGGACATTTCGGTAATGAGTTCAACCAGTGTATCATTAAGATTGACCGGGAAGGATGGAAGTTGTAAGGGATCATTATTGAAATCCCTGTCAATCAATAACTCCAATTCATCATACTCGGGATGGAAGGTGGAAACAAACAGGTCCTTGTTTCCTTTATAGTTGGGAAATGAGAAGTAGAAGTGTCCGGTCGAATCGGAATAGTTGCTGAAAAATTCCCTTTCCGATCCCAGGACCGAAACGTAGATGGTTGCATAAGCGGCAGGGGTCTGGTCAGAAACACTCACTGCTTGTCCAGTTAAAGACACTCCCCTGGACTCGGGTAAAAATTTAGAGTTTTCTTTTTCCGACAATGTACAAATGGTGTTGTAAATATTCTGGCCCGACTGCAATCCTGCCTTGACCACGCTTATGGAAGCATGGGCAGGTACATCCCGGTTCATCCAGGCAAACTCCACCTCTATCTTTTCCCGGGTGGAAAATGAGGAACTCATCAAAACACATTCCAGAGGAGCCTCTCCATACATGTCAGCCTGGTTGAAAATATTCGATGGTTCAGTGGGTGTCCATCCTTCGGTATCAACAGGGACAACGGATTCCTGAAAGGCGTCATAGACCTGAATGGAGGTATAGCTGAATGCTTCTGGTCCACAATTGCGCATCCAGCGCGTATAAGCTTTCAGATAATAGGTACCGCTGGAGAGCCCTTCCGGAATACCGATGATTCCCTGCGCACCAGATCGATCCAGAGTCACTTTTTGTTGCCCCATGCTGGACCCATTTGGTAAGACCAGCTCTACGTAGAGGATCTTACTCCATGTACCCGCCTCACTCTCCACAGGTCCTGTATAAAGTGCCGAAAACTGGATGTACTCTCCGCTGATATAATGCCCTCTGTCGGTAAGTATCATTAAGCGTTCCTGCTCGTTTTGAGCACTCAGGAGGGTGGATATGCATATCAGTAATCCACTAATTATCAGTTGTGTTCTCATAGCTTTCATTCAGTTGGCCAATATTCAGGAGGTTCTCCAACAGATCCCTTTCTCACCCTGCAATCCACGCACTCATGGGTGGTGGTACCAAATCGGGCAAGAGAATCGGGAAACACCACCCTGGACGCATAGACTGGAAGATCCTGGGACTGCAGAAAACGAAACCTGGGTAATTCGGGTGCGGGAAAACAATGTAGCACGTTGTATTTCTCCAAACCTTCCACATCTTTTACAAAAATTCGCTTTTCAGTCACCCCCGAAATTGAGAAAAAGCCCAGGATTTTCTCTTCAGGATCATCACAGTTACAAATGTTGCTGGGAGTAATTGAAGGCTGGCGACTATAGAGTCCACTATTCTCCTGGGAGTTCTTCTTTAGCTCGTCCCAGTAACGAAAAGCAGACTCGTCCATAGAGAGTTGTCTCACCAACAGGCTGTATCCAAAACTAAGGCGCTGAGTTTCATTGGAGACATGGTGTAAAGGCAAGTACTTGAATTCCGGGCTGGTCAGATTGCCAACATTCATCGTAAAAATCGCATTTACAAAACCCGTGATCCAGCATTGCTTGTCGGACAGACTGTCGGGGATTGGCTTCAATTGCCTGTCGAAGCTATATATAAAATCTTCATAATCGGGATTGTGAAATTCATAGGTTTCCAGAAGCTCCCAACGCATATATTCAGAGGAATCGGGATCCACCTCAAAGTCCATATAGAACCGGATCCCATCCACGGAATTCTGGGGATCAGAAGTGGGAATCGACTCTAATTCATAGTAAATGGAAGTGATGGGAGTGGAGGATCGCAATCCGGAATACTCAGATTCATACCTGTTTCCATCCGGAGTCATCAAAAGTAACCTGTAGAGGGTACCCTGCTCCAGAAACCTGGCTGGAATATCTGCCGAATAATCACCGGGCATGGTCTCTACAAATTCCATGGTGTTGCCATCCTGGTCCTCCACCATCACCGAACAACCTGTTTCTGGAACATAAACTGGAAAGAGCAGCTTATCGGACCTTGATATGCTGATCACCTGCTCCCCTGGTTTATCGGTCAGGTGTGCGTTTACCACCAGTGTTCCGATAATGACATCATCTTCAGAAGGGTAGTAGCGTTCTACACAGCCAGTAAACAGGAGAATGGCCAGGATCAGTGTAAGAGGGCTGCTAATGACTCTCATAGTTCCCCAGTTTGACATTCCACGAAACAGTAAAAATGGGTACGCCAATCACCGAAAACGAATAACCCTTTATAAAGTATTCATGTGGAGTGAAATAGATGGATTGTGGATTTTTTCTCCCCAGCACATTGTAGATATTGAAACTCCAGGTGGAGTGCATGAATTTTTTGGCCTTCAGGTTTCCTTCAATATTGAAAGAGAGATCAATTCTGAAATAATCCGGGATCCTGAACTGATTCCTGGCATAATAGTCGATGTAAGCAATGTTGTTAATGTAATAGAGCGAATTGGGATAGGTTATAGGTCGTCCTGTCATGTAAACCAGGTTAGATCCCACTGAGAACCTTCGATTAAATTTATAATTGCCCACCACATTCAGGACATGGGGCCTGTCAAAGTTGGACGGATAGGGATTGCCATTATTGATCTGTTCATAATCCTCCCTTCCGGTTACCAGCATCTCGGACCGGGAATAGGTATAACTGATCCATCCATCGAGGTGGCCTGATGTCTTCTGAAGCATAAATTCGGCTCCGTATGCACTCTGCTCTCCCTGCAGTACAACTGTCTCAGTGAGCGGTGAGGTGATAAAATCTGCTCCATCCTTATACTCCACGATGTCGTTTGAAAACTTGTAGTAAAGTTCTACACTGGAGGATAGCCCGAGTCTGGGGAAAATATGGTAAAACCCACCGGTAGCCTGGTAGCTGGACTGTGGAGAAATATGGTAGTCTGACAATTTCCACTGATCGGTGGGTGAAATGGTAACGGTATTAGAGAGCATAAAAAGGTACTGCCTCATCTGGTTAAATGAAAGCTTAAAAGAGGTGTTTGGGCCGGTCTTCAGATTTATTGCGGTCCGGAATTCGGGTCCCGAATTAAAGGTGATGGGTTCAAAATCCCCATAAACCAGCGAATCCGCAATGGTTTCCTCAGACATGGCCTCGCCCTCTTCATATAGCATCACAGTTTGAGGGCCCAGGTAGGAGTAAAAGCTATAGCGCAGTCCCCCATAGACACTCAACCAGGGTGTAATCTCAATGTTATCTCCAATGAAAAGGGCTCCCTCCACAGCATGTTCGAAACCCAGGTCCACTTCACTTCGGATGGAAGCCGAACCATAGGGTTCCACCGCACCCCGGTCGAGCCTGTAGTAGATCATACTGGCTCCGAAATCCACCTTGTGGTTAAGAGATGGCAGCCAGGAAAAGTCGGCCACTACTTCATTGTGATTTAATGTGTAGTCGTGGGAATATGCCTGTGCGATTTCGCTTTTATCCACATTTTGAAAGCGGTAGGATGAGATGGTTCCTGTCACTTTAGAGGTTAGGGCGGGAGAGATGTTATTTTCCCAGCTAAATGAACCGCCTCGGTTGGCATACTCATAATCACTCAGATCACTATATTTAAACTTATCATAACTCTGGTAATAGAAAACGTTGAAGGCGTGTTTAGGGTTTGGTTGAAAATTCAGAGATCCTGCAAAATCATAAAAAAATGCATCGCTGTCACGAATCAGAGGATCCTCCATTCGATTCAGTATCCAGTCGGAATAGGAAGAACGACCGCTGACCAAAAATGAAGAGTGATCCTTCTTGATGGGGCCTTCTACAGTAGCATGGGCCGAGATGGGACTGATCCCCGCATGGGCTGTATACTCCTTTTTATTGCCCTTTCTGGTGGTAATGTTAAAGACCGAGGAGAGTCGTCCCCCGAAGTTCACCGGAACACTTCCTTTATAGATGGAAAAGTCCTTTATTATATCTGAATTGAATGCCGAAAAGAAGCCGAACAGGTGAGAGGTGTTGTAAACCGGGAGGCGGTTCACATAAAATATATTCTGGTCCACATTTCCTCCCCTCACATTTACACCCACAGAAGCTTCACCCGCACTGGTGATCCCGGGTAACAGCTGTGCTATTTTTATCACATCACGTTCACCCATAAATACAGGTACCTGCTTCAGGGAATTCATGCTGAATCGCTCCACTCCAATGTCTGTGGTATTGATGTCCCTGTACTGCTCGCCCATGATCTGAACTTCATCCAGGGCAATGACGGCAGGTCGCATCTCCAGAATAAAGTCCCCATCCGAGAGTACATCAAGTGTCAGATCAATGGATTCCATTCCTATGAAACTAAAACGCATGGAGTGTTTGCCCGGCTGCAGTGCCATGTTTACATTTCCATTCTGGTCGGAAACTGCTCCTTTTCCCGATTCCAGATCAACCATGGTGGCTCCCAGCACTGGTTCACCTGTCACTATATTTGTCACCTTCCCTTTCACCCGGGCAATGGATCGGCGGGAAGTACCATTTCCTTCTCCAACCACTATGGTCTGGGTAATCTGCTTGGGACGGGTTCCACTGAGGTACTCCCCGGCCTTTACACCTATAAAATCATCCACTGCATCCATCTCGCTGTAAGCGCCGGTGGCCGATGACAAAACCGGAAGCTGCATATTCAGCCGGCCATCGGGTAATATAACAACCCTCGTTGAGTCAATTAGATTGAAATGCAATCCTGTGCCTTTTAAGACATCGAAAAGGGCATCATCGAAATCTACCGAATCAGCCTTGTAGGTGAAGGTCCGATCTTGGAACCATTCCATACGGTAATAAAGCCTCAGGTCAGATTGGGATTCAACCTGCTTGACAAAGCTGCTGAACTTCTCATTGTCCATACGGATGTTTACCTCGGTTCCAGACTCCTGGGCCAGGGCAACTGCAGACACAAGCAGGGGGATTAATAGGATCAGCTTACGAATCTTCATGAGGGAGTGAATTGCAATATTCTATGAGGTGACGCATTTGGGAGTCGGGTGCGTTTTTCACTTTAATTTTAGCTTCCCGGATAAATTGTTTGATGGATTTCTGCTGCTCGTCGCCAAAAGCTTTTAAAAAACTCCGGGTACTTTTAAAGGGGTAGAATTGATCTTCCATATAAAGGAATGCTTCCTTTTTAGGCTCGGTGAAATAGTAATTCTGTTCCCCTGAACTTAAGTTTAGTTGATAATCTTTACTCCATTTATAGAGGCAAGTGACCCTGCCCTCCATAATCACCTGGTAAAAAAACAGTTCTCCTTCGGGGCCGGTTTTCCCTTTAAACTGTAAGGAACCAAAACTGAAAGATTCCACCCATTCTTTCCTCAGCACCAGGCTGGTGGTTCCCCCGTAAACATCTTCATAATCCAAAACCAGGAGATGATTGTAGATATCATACCTGAGGGATTGCTCTTCAAAATTCTTTCCCTTGATCCGTATTGTTGAACTCTCCGATCCTGAGGAGAAGAATGGATCTCCTTCTGTTCTGGAGTAAGGATAGAAATATTTTTCCCCATTTACCAGATCGGCATCACTGCCATACTTCCTCTCACATTCAGCCAGGTAATCAGTAAGCGATTGTCCATAACCTTCAAGGCCGGCCAAAGCCAGCAGGACCATAAATATCGAAAATGTAAACCTTCTTTTCATACACATCAAGTGAGCGAAAATACTTAAAAAACAATTCTGTTACCAGTAATCAGGTTTGATATGTGAGCTGTTCTTATAAAACCTGCAGTCCACACAATGTCGGTTAACCTCTGCCTGAACCGATTCTCCATCACGCCACGCCCTGGCATAAAACATAGGAAGATCCGCCCGGGAAACTGGTCCTCCAGGCCCCTTGGGAGTCGGAAAACAGTACCATTCATATAAACTCTTATCCAAACCTTCAGGTTGATCAGCAAATGCACGCTTTTCTACGAAACCGGACATGCTGAAAAAACCAAGGACCGTCTCCTCTTCATCATTGACATTGTGAATATTGGATCGAAGTAAGGCCGGTTGCTGGTCAAACAACCATCCCTGTTCCTGAGAAGTCTTTTTCAACTCATTCCAGTAATGAAAGGCTGCCTCTCCCATGGAGTATTGCCTCACCAGCAGGCTGTATTTGTGTTTAAGCTTTTGCTCCATCTGGTTGTTAGGCACAAAGGCAAACGGCTTTTTAACATAGATTCCTAAGTCGAGGTATCCCAGTGACATGCTGTGTATTTCGGAAAGCTCATTGGTGATATAACAAACCTTATAATTGTTCGTATCGGTCAGAGGTTTGAACCTGAAATCCACATCCAGGATAAAGCCCTCCATATCGGGATTGTGAAATTCATAAGTTTCCACCACGTCCCAGCGAATATAGTCGTAATCTTCATCGTCATAGGTAAAGTCGATATAGAATCTAACTCCTTCTATTGAATCGCTTTCTGACGCATAACTGTTGGTCTCCACCTGGTAATAGATGGAGTCAATCTGGGGAACCGGGCGTAGCTGATCAAAGTCAGATTGGTACACATTACCATCCGGCAACAATAGATGCAACATGTAAGACATACCGGTTTGTAGAAATTCGGCATCCAGATCGCTTTCATAATATCCTGGTCGTCCCTCCCTGAATTGCCTCATCTCGCCATCTTCCCTGACAACCTCCACATAGCTGCCGGAGATCGGATCGGCCGAAGGGTAGAGAAGCGTGACCGAGCGGGAAACTTCGATGATCTGCGTGCCGGGCTTATCGGTCAGGTGTGCATTGATCACCAGTGTACCTATCTCAAGGTTATCCTCATCGGGATAGTACCGCTCCACACAGCCGGAAGACCAGCACAGGAGCGCTGCTAAAAAGAAAAAAAATGATGCTCTATACATTTGTTGCCCGGATGCTAACCTTTATTGGAGTTGCAAAAGTAGCCGAATTTGTTTCTAATCTGTAAATGAATTGACTCTAAATTTGTATTTTTCGCCCACAAAATAGGTGTTATGCAGCTTTTCTTCCTTAAGGTTTTCTCCATACTTGCCTGGATAACCATGGCCTGTACCTCCCTCCTGATCACTCCTTTTTTCCTATTGGTCTGGGTATGCACCTTCTGGTGGGACAAAAGAAGGGTGGCTTTAATGATGATGATGAGCTTCTGGGCCTGGCACTATCAGTCTCTGATTCCCTTCTGGAAGATGCACCTGGAGGGAAGAAAGAAAATACCCTGGAACCGACCGGTAGTGATAGTAGCCAACCATCGATCGCTGGTAGATATCCTGGCTCTTTCCAAACTCCGCAGACCCTTTAAATGGACCTCGAAATCTGAAAATTTCAAACTTCCATTTGTAGGAATGGCCCTTACATTGACCAACTCCATCAGGATTAATCGTGAATCGCTGCGCTCCGGCGCACAATTCCTCTCGCAGGCCGAAGCCGAGATGAAGAAGGGTTGCTCCATCATGCTTTTCCCTGAGGGAACCCGATCCAAAACCAATACCATGAGGCCCTTTAAAGAAGGCGCTTTCCTCCTGGCTAAAAAAACGGGCAGCGGAATCATCCCCATCGTTCACACAGGTTCCGAAAAAACATTTGCCCCCGGGGCCTGGGTACTGAAAGGGAAGGCACCCATTTATATCCGGGTTCTGGATGAGATTCCTGCCCGGGAGGTTGTTGAAAATGAGGTCAAAGCCACCATGAAACGGGTCCAGGAGATTATGGAGCAAGAACTGGATCGCCTGGAAAGAGAGAAAGGCCTGAAATAGTCTATTTTTCAACCCCTTTTTAAGAGTTCTGTGTTGAAAACTGGGTGATGCTCCGACCCTGTTTTTGGTTATATTTGTGCTGCCAATGAGGAGATAAATATGACGGCGAATTATACAGACGAAACCATAAGGACGCTCGACTGGAAGGAACACATCCGGAAACGTCCAGGTATGTACATTGGGAAACTGGGTGATGGCTCTTCACCCGATGATGGAATATATATCCTGCTCAAGGAGGTCATGGATAATTCTGTCGATGAATATATGATGGGATTCGGGAAGACCATTGAGGTAACTGTCAATGAGCACCTGGTCTCGATCCGGGATTATGGAAGAGGTGTGCCTCTGGGTAAGGTGGTGGATGTGGCCTCCAAAATGAATACCGGGGCCAAGTACGATTCAAAGGTATTTAAGAAGTCTGTAGGACTTAATGGCGTGGGAATCAAGGCAGTGAACGCGCTCTCTTCCAGTTTTACAATCCAGTCCTTCCGTGAGGGAAAAGTAAAAGCCGTCGATTTCGGCATGGGAGAACTCCTTAAAAATCATCCCCTCAAGAATGCCACTGAGAAGAATGGTACCGAGATCATATTTGAACCCGATCATGCCCTGTTCGGGAAGTTCAATTTCATAGATGAGTATATCGAAGCCATGCTTCGCAATTATACTTATCTCAATGTAGGCCTTACCATCGTATATAACGGTCAGAAGTTTATTTCAAAAAACGGATTGGTCGACCTCTTACAGGAGAACATGAGCGGAGAGGGCCTCTACCCCATCATTCATCTGAAAAATGGAGATATTGAGGTAGCCATCACACATGGCAACCAGTACGGGGAGGAGTACTATAGTTTTGTTAACGGTCAGCACACCACCCAGGGGGGTACCCACCAGGTGGCCTATAAGGAGGCACTGGTAAAAACCATCAGGGACTTCTACAAGAAAGATTTTGATGCTTCGGATATACGCACCTCCATTATTGCAGCCATCAGCATAAAAGTAGAGGAACCTGTATTTGAATCCCAGACGAAAACCAAACTTGGATCCAAGGATATCGGACCCAAGGGTCCATCAGTCAGGAACTTCATCATGAACTTTCTCACTTCCAAGCTGGATGATTTTCTCCATAAACATGGGGAAACTGCACACATTCTGCTCAAAAAAATTCAGGAATCGGAAAAGGAGCGTAAAGCCATTTCCGGCATAAAAAAGCTGGCCAGGGAACGAGCCAAAAAGGCCAATCTGCACAATAAGAAACTACGCGATTGCCGGGTTCACTATAACGGGAAAGATAACCGTAAGAATGAGTCAACCCTGTTTATCACCGAGGGTGATTCTGCTTCGGGTTCCATTACCAAATCGAGGGATGTAAATACCCAGGCTGTATTCAGCCTGCGGGGAAAACCATTGAACTCATTTGGGCTTACCAAAAAAGTGGTGTATGAGAATGAGGAGTTTAACCTTCTTCAGGCTGCACTTAATATTGAAGATGGGCTCGATGGATTGAGGTATAAAAATGTGGTAGTGGCCACTGATGCTGATGTGGACGGAATGCACATCCGCCTGCTCCTGCTCACCTTCTTCCTTCAGTTCTTCCCTAACCTGGTCAGAAATGGCCACCTCTATATTTTGCAAACGCCCCTGTTCCGGGTCAGAAATAAGAAGAAAACCATCTACTGTTATTCTGACGATGAGAAGCGAGTTGCCACCGAGAAGTTGGGCAGAAATCCTGAGATCACCCGCTTTAAAGGATTGGGAGAGATCTCTCCAGACGAATTCAAACATTTTATTGGTCCCGATATCAGAATAACACCCGTGCGACTAAAAAAAGAGGACGATATTAAAGAGATCCTCGGATTTTACATGGGGAAAAATACACCGGAAAGACAGGATTTTATCATTAGCAGGCTAAGGGTAGAGGAAGATCCGGTAGAAGCAGTGTAAAGATAGATGACAGAACACGACGACACACCATTGGATAAACATCAGGATGCTGGACACTCCGGGGAGGATGTAAAGATCACCCGCCTCACAGGAATGTATGAGGACTATTTTATCGATTATGCCTCCTATGTGATCCTTGAGCGGGCTGTACCGCATATTACCGACGGCCTGAAGCCTGTTCAGCGTCGAATCATGCATGCCATGAATCGCATTGACGATGGCCGATTCAATAAAGTGGCGAATATCATCGGAAACACCATGCAGTATCATCCCCATGGAGATGCATCCATTGGGGATGCGCTGGTACAGTTGGGACAGAAGGAACTGCTTGTGGATACCCAGGGAAACTGGGGGAATATCTACACCGGCGACGGAGCTGCTGCCTCCAGGTACATCGAATCAAGACTGTCCGGTTTTGCCAAGGAGGTTGTCTTTAACTCGAAAACTACTGAATGGAAGCTCTCCTATGATGGCCGGAATAAAGAGCCTGTGACTCTTCCCGTTAAGTTTCCGCTCTTACTTGCACTGGGTGCCGAAGGAATTGCGGTGGGGCTATCTTCAAAAATTTTGCCGCACAATTTTAATGAACTGATTGAGGCCTCCATCCTCCACTTACAGGAGAAAGAGTTTGAGCTGTATCCAGACTTTCCCACAGGTGGATTGGCCGAAATAAGCCGTTATAACGACGGTTTGCGCGGAGGTGCCATCAGGGTCAGGGCCAGGATTGAAAAGATAGATAACAAGACGCTGGTTATCAAGGATCTTCCTTTTGGGAAAACCACCACCACGCTCATTGATTCCATCATCAAGGCCACCGAGAAAGGGAAGATTAAGATCAAGCGGATTGATGACAATACCGCTGAGAATGTGGAAATTCTCGTCCACCTGGGGGCCAATGTATCGTCTGACAAAACCATTGATGCGCTCTACGCATTTACGGATTGTGAAATTTCCATCTCCCCCAACTGCTGCGTAATTGATGACAACAAGCCCCGATTTGTGGGTGTAAGTGAGGTCCTCAGGGTGAATGCTGATCATACCAAGGAGTTGCTCAAACAGGAACTGGAGATCAGGCTCAGGGAGTTGATGGAAGACTGGCACCTGTCGTCTCTGGAAAAGATCTTCATCGAGAAACGGATCTATCGCGATATTGAGGAGTGTGAGACCTGGGAGGCTGTCATTGAGGCCATCGATAAAGGTCTGGATCCCTACAAGAAGCTTTTAATGCGTGAAGTCACTCGCGATGACATCATCAAGCTCACAGAGATCAAAATCAAACGCATCTCCAAATACGACGCAAAAAGAGCCGACGAGCATATCAAATCCCTGGAAGAGGAGATGGAGGAGGTAAAAAACCACCTGGACAACCTGGTGACATATACCATCAACTACTTCAGGCAGATAAAGAAAAAGTATGGCAAAAGCAGGCAGCGCAAAACCGAATTAAGAAATTTTGCCAGCATCGAAGCCACCAAAGTGGTGGTGGCCAATCAAAAGCTCTATATGAATGCCAAAGATGGATTCATTGGAACCAGTTTGAAGAAGGACACATTTGTTTGTGATTGTTCAGATATTGATGACATCATTGTATTCTTAAAGGATGGTAGCTATACCATCTCAAAAGTGGCCGAAAAACAGTTTGTGGGCAAAGACATCATTCACTGTGCCGTCTTTAAGAAGAATGACAAACGTACCATTTACAATATTGTTTATTTCGATGGGAATTCGGGCAATGTGATGATGAAACGTGCTCCGGTCACAGGCATTACCCGCGATAAACACTACAACATTGCCAAAGAGCACAAACACACCAAGATCCTCTATTTCAGCGCCAATCCCAATGGCGAAGGGGAAGTTCTGAAGGTATACCTGCGACCCAGACCCCGACTCAAAAACCCCATATTTGAATTTGATTTTGCCGAACTGGCCATCAAAGGAAGGGGAGCCATGGGAAATATCCTGACCAAGTTCTCGGTCCAGAAGATCGTAATGAAGGAGAAGGGCGTTTCGACCCTTGGAGGGCGCAAGATCTGGTTTGACCAGGATGTGATGCGACTGAACGTGGATGCCAGGGGAATTTTTCTGGGGGAATTCTCGGGTGAAGACAAAATTCTGGTTATCACAAAATCGGGGCAATTCCGGACGGCCAATTTCGACCTGAGCAATCACTTTGAAGACGACCTGCAAATCATTGAAAAATACAGAGAAGGCAAGATCTGGTCGGCCGCCTATTATGACGGTGAACAGAAGTTCTACTACCTGAAACGATTCCACATGGAGGCAGGAGCAAAATCGACCCGATTTATTGGCGATCATCCCGACTCCAGACTCATCCGGATCACTGAGGTAGAGTATCCCCGCCTGGAACTTAAGTTTGGAGGAAAGAGCAAGGACCGCAGTCCCGAAATCATCGAAGTGGCTGAATTTATAGGCATCAAAAGTTACAAAGCCCGGGGGAAACGGCTCTCCAACTATGAAGTCAAAATCATTGAGGAACTGGAACCATTGCAAGTCTTAAACCCGAAAGCCGAACCGGAGCGAAGTGGAGCTCGTGAATCCGCCAAAGGCGGAGAACAAAGTCCTAAGGCCGAAAGTGAGACGGTTCCGGCTCAGAAAATACCTGCAAAAAAGCCAGAGCCTAACAAAGTTGTCCCCGAGAAAACGGCTCCTGAGAAGGCCGCTCCAAAGAAAGCAGCTCCAAAGAAAACCCGAGCTAAAAAAGCAGCTGCCAAACCCGATCAGGAAAAGATCAAACAGGATCCGGGTGAGGTTCCCATGGAAGTTGTGAAGCCCAAAGAGGAGAACAAAGGAAAGGACCCTGATAAAGATTCAGAATCGGGCCAGCAATTCAAATTGGATTGGTAAACATGGATTCCCGCATATTTCTAATAGGGTTTATGGGCTCAGGAAAATCCACATTGGGTTCAAAACTGGCCAGGCAGATTGGCTATGATTTTGTGGATATGGATCAGCTTATCGAGGAAACTGCCGGAATGACTGTCCCGGGAATATTCAATGACCTTGGAGAAAAGGTTTTTAGAAAGTGGGAACATGATATCGTAATGGAGCTGAGCCACAGAGATAAAGTGGTGATTTCCACTGGCGGTGGAGCTCCCTGCCATTCCGATTTGATCAGCATTATGAACAAGAAGGGGACCACTGTATATATCAAATTAACACCTGAGGCCCTGGCCCACCGCTTGCTTCACTCCAAAACAGAGCGCCCCCTTATCAAGGGAAAATCAGAACAGGAGCTGCTGGAATTTATCCACATGAAGCTTGAGGAGCGGGATTACTACTACAACCAGGCCACGCACATCGTAGAGGGGATAAATCTTCAAACCGGGGCACTAATCTCCTTGCTGGAAGAGTGAGACTGTCAGGTAGAATTACAGTCGTCGTTTTTTCATATATTTATCGGGTGAAACATTTTCTTCAGATCTTATTTATAGGCTCTGTGTTATTTGTCTTGCTGGGTCTGTTTAATCAGCAGGAAAGAGTGACAAGTCCGGACCTGCCTGTGGATGATCTTGAACAGGTTATTCATAGTGATGGAATCCTTGCCTATCATTACCAGAGTTCTGCCAAGAATTCTAAGATCAAAGAACAAGATTCCGCTGGCCAGGTATCAGTGGATATTAGAAAGCCTCACGAAACTATTTATTCCAATCACATCAGATCTGAGTATAAAATTTCAATAAAGGTCTACTCTGATATAATGCAGGCCCTTCTTCACATGAAAGGGCTGTTCCCGCACCTTCTCTCCGGAAAAGAGATTCTCTCCTGACAAACTTCTGAATACAGACGATTATACATTTTTTCAAAGTAGTTTTATTTAACATAATATTCCATATTGTCATGAGAAAATTCAAATATATTATACTAGCAATATTACTTATATCCTTATCTATAAGCAGTTTTCCGAATCTCCTAAGTGGAATCTCATTTGCCCCTTCGGGCGACTTGATGTTCCTGGAAACATATACCTATGCCGAGTTCACCTCAAAGCTTGATCCGGGTGATCCATTCTTTAAAATGATCCACACAGGCGAAGCCGTCCAGAGCAGCTCAAAGCTTGGATTTTGCCCGGAGTCGAATTTGGAAGAAGCCTGGACTTATATTCACAGTTCAGCTTTCCTGGAAAAGCTTCCGGATGATCTTTTATTTGCCTGGGGCAGGGGTCAGGATGAACCAGGTAAAAGTCTGTTTGTATTGAAAGAACCAGAAATAGAAAATGAGAGTCCGGATCAATCGGATATCAATAAGATCGAGATAAGCGATGGAAGTATCCTTATTACCTTCTCTGAGGCAGGTGGCCAGAAATTTGAAGTGCTAACCGGCAAAAATATAGGAAGGGACATTGCCATCGTATTTAAAGGTCAAGTCTATGCTGCACCCAAGGTCCAGACAGCCATTGCGAATGGTAAGTGCATGATTAGTGGAAATTTCAGTGAAGGAGAGCTTGAAGCACTGAAGTCAGTGCTTGAATAATCACATGAGTTGGAAAGTGAGGCACCTCTTAGGGGGTGTCTCTCTTTAAAACATCCCAGACAACAAAATCTCGTTATCAAGACCGGTAATATATTCCGCCACATTGATTCCTGAAAGTCGCTTACGCAGTGTTTCCGGATCATGGATGGTTCCTACAAGTACATCCTCCAAACCATGAATATCACGGGTGGTCATAAATTCACCTTCAAAATTCACCTTCTGGATGATGCCTTTTTCCACATTCATATGTAGTGCAAGATTGCCAGAATTAAATACAAGTTTTTTACTAAACTCGTATTTTGGCGAATAGCCAAAATTCCATTCCCAGGTGGAGAATTTCGAGTCACTTAGGCGTTGTATCTCATTCATATCCTGATCGTTATACTGATAACTTGATGCGTTATCCAAGCTATTGAAGATAAAACCAAGTAATTGATTTTGAAAATCTTCCAGCTCCATTTTTTCAACAAGATGATCCTGAATGTTGGTAACCTTCGATCGAACCGATTTCACAGCACGGTCATTGAACCTGTCAGCTTGCACCTTCAGTGCATCTGAAAGGTCTTCTATCCTTGATGAAAAGAGCAATGTTCCATGATGTAGAGAACGACGTTTAAATACGTGGCTGGCGGTTCCCGAGATTTTATAACTTCCCAGCAACAGTTCATTTCTTTTTCCCAGGGAAACATCCAGACCCATGGATTTCATGGCATCAATAACGGGTTGGGTATGCCTGGGGTAATCAACCATCTCTCCCTCTTTGCCATGGGTAATAAATGCGAAATTGAGATTCCCCATGTCATGAAATACAGTACCCCCTCCGGAAATCCGCCTGGCCACAACAATGCCCTTCTCCTGCACAAAATCAAAATTAATTTCTGCCAGTGTGTTCTGATGTTTCCCAACCACAATGGACGGTCTATTCCTATACAAAAGAAAAAAATCCTCCTGAAAACATTTCAATAAATACTCCTCCGCAGCCAGGTTAAAATATGGATCGTGTGAGGGACTCGTGATACAGAGCATAACAACAAATCTATAATTCGTTTAATCGTGTCTACCGGGATTTCGCAATCCACCAGTGTGGGGCTAACTTATACTGCAGCCAGTTATAAATTCCATAAATCAGCCAGCCGCAACCTGCACCCCAGATTGCTCCGGCCAGGACATCCCCGGGGTAGTGCACGCCCAGGTAAACCCGGCTGTATGCAACCAGTAAGGCCCAACAAAGCATCACCAAAGTGGCCCAGGACTTTCTCATCCACAGAATCACCAGCATGGCTACCCCGAATGAGTTAGCTGCATGAGATGATATAAAACCAAACTGGCCCCCACACCTGTTATTTACCAGATGCACCAGACCTTCCAGGGAAGGTTCATGACAGGGTCTGAGTCTTTGAAATACATTTTTAAACAGGTGTACCGAGGTCTGGTCGGTAAGAGTAATCACCAGGGCAATAAAAAGGATCATAAAAACCAGGTGCCACCTGTTTTTCCATCCCAGGTAAGCCAGAATAAGCAGGTAAAAAGGCCACCAGGTGGTCTTCCCGCTGATCCACCACATGATGCCATCCCAGGAACCACTGTGCCATCCATTGATCACTAAAAAGAGACTGGAATCGATTTGTTGCAGCCATTCGATCATAGCTTCAGCTATTCAGCATGGTCCAGATCAGATCATTCAGACTTACCAATCCGATATTTGCCACTGAGGAGATAAAATGATACTTAATTTCGGGAAGGTCCTGCTTGATTTCTTCCATCAGCTCCTCATCCAGCATATCCGACTTGGAAATGGCAAGTAAGCGGCGCTTATCCAGCAATTCGGGATTGTACTTTTCCAATTCCGACAACAATACCAAGTACTCCGCCCTGATATCCTGACTGTCTGCCGGTATGATAAAAAGCAGCATTGAGTTGCGTTCAATGTGCCGTAAAAACCTATGTCCTAGACCCTTCCCTTCGCTGGCCCCTTCGATGATCCCGGGAATATCGGCCATAACAAAGGAGCGATCGTCCCTGTATTTAACAATGCCCAGGTTGGGTACCAGGGTAGTAAAAGGATAATCAGCAATTTTGGGTTTGGCAGCTGAGATGGCCGATAGCAGGGTGGATTTCCCTGCATTTGGGAACCCCACCAACCCTATGTCAGCCAGCAATTTCAATTCAAGAATAAATGAACCCTCCAGGCCGTCCTCTCCTGGCTGCGCAAACCTGGGGGTTTGATGGGTGGACGATTTAAAGTGATCATTTCCCTGACCACCCCGGCCTCCTGAAAGCACAATCTTCTCTTCGCCGTGGCCGGTTATTTCAAAGAGCACCTCATTGGTTTCTGCGTCTTTGACAACCGTTCCCAGCGGAACCTCAATATAGGCATCAGTTCCACTGACTCCGGTTTTAAGTGAGGACCCACCACTTTCGCCATGGGTGGCAAAAACATGCCTTGCGTATTTAAGGTGCAACAAGGTCCATAGCTGCTCGTTGCCCCTGAGAATCACATGACCGCCTCTTCCACCATCGCCTCCATCGGGTCCTCCCTTTGCGGTGAGCTTATCCCGACGAAGATGCGCAGATCCACTGCCTCCATTGCCTGAACGGCAGAAGATCTTTACATAATCCACAAAATTGGTGTTCGACATGGCGGTCCTTTTCTTAAGGGACTATTGTTTAATCAATCCTATTACTTCAACAATGCGCTCAAAGATTTTATCGACCGAACCGGTACCTTCAACACCCGCATGCTTATGCATCTTATCGTAATAGTAGGTAACTGGGATGGTCTGCCTGTTGTACACATCAATTCTGTTGTTGATGGTCTCCAGGTTATCATCTGATCTTCCTGTCTCTTTCCCTCTTTTTAACAGCCTCTTGACCAGTTCTTCGCGTGGTACCTCAAGGGAGATCATCACACTCACCCGCTCATCATAGTCGGTTAATGCTTTGCGTAGCTCTCTGGCCTGTTCCACAGTCCTGGGAAAGCCATCAAAGATGAAACCTGGTCCATCCTGATTCTCTTCGAGTTTGTTCCGGATCATCCCGATGACAATCTGGTCGGAAACGAGCTCTCCTTTTTCCATAATTTCTTTGGCCTGATTACCCAATTCAGTTTGTGCAGCTACCTCACTCCTGAGGAGATCGCCCGTTGAAATATGGATCAAACCATACTTTTCAATGATTTTACATGACTGGGTACCCTTACCTGATCCTGGAGGACCGAACAATACAATATTCAACATGTTTTTTTATATTTTTTTAGACGTGTCCAAAATTACTAAAGATTTGTACCATTATTTAACCAGCTGATATATTTCCTTCAAATTTCTGCCATACCCGTCATAATCCAATCCATAGCCCACTATAAAATCATTGGGAATTTCCATCCCCACATAATCCAATTTGACCTCTCTGATGGTCGCCTCAGGTTTGTGAAGTAAGGTTGCCACCTGGATTTCTGCAGGCTGAAATCCTGAAAGCTGCATCAATATGGTTTCGAGGGTCACCCCTGTATCCACAATGTCTTCAAGAACCACCACCACCCGGTTTTTTAGCTCCATATTGATGCCAATGAGTTGCTTTACCTTGCCGGTGGAATGTGTTCCACTGTAGGACGCCAGCTTTAGAAAGGTAATCTGACATGGGAACGAAAGCTGCTTATAGAGGTCGCTGGCAAACATAAAGGCGCCATTGAGGATTCCCAGAAAAATGGGATCTTTTTGGAAAAGATCCTTGTTCATTTCGTTTGCTATACGGTGCACCTGCTTCGCGATCTCTTCTTCAGTAATAAACGGAGCAAAGTGTTTGTCATGGACGGTTACAATTCTATTCTGCATTTGCTATATTTTTTAGTAAAATAGGCAATGATCCACAGGAAAAAAAATATTTGTAATTTCGTTAGCTGATATTTAATCTAAAACAACATAAACAGATGAAACCAATCGTCAGTATTATCATGGGAAGCACTTCAGACCTCCCCATCATGGAACAAGCAGCCAGACTATTTGATGAATTTGAAATTCCATTCGAGATTAATGCACTTTCAGCGCATCGGACCCCCGATCAGGCCATGGAATTTGCCAAGAATGCAGCAAATAGAGGGATCCGTGTCATCATTGCCGGAGCAGGTGGAGCAGCTCACCTTCCTGGTGTAGTAGCAGCTCTTACTCCCCTACCAGTTATTGGTGTGCCTATTAAAGCTTCCATCTCAATTGATGGATGGGATTCCATTTTAAGTATTCTTCAGATGCCCCCAGGAATACCTGTAGCCACTGTTGGATTGGATGGAGCCAGAAATGCCGGAATACTGGCAGCTCAGATTCTTGGTACAGCAGACCCGGAGGTTATGGAAAAGATGATCAAGTTTAAAGCAAGCTTGGCCACAAAGATTGTGAAAGCAAATGAAGAGCTTAAATCTGTAAAGTTTAAGTATAAAACAAACTAAGCAAAAAATGATATTTCCACAGGCGTGGAGAATAGAAGGACCGGGATTTTTACTCCCGGTCTTTTTTTTGTCTCTTTTTTTGGGGAGATTGAATGGCCAGATTATTGGGCAGGAGGCTTCTGTAGCAGCCCTGGGGGGAACATTCGTGAGTCGTTCAGGCTATTCGTGTGCCATGCAGAATCAGGCGGGACTGGGTTGGGTAAAGGATCACTCAGTATCCCTGAATCACAGTCATCCCTATTTGGAACTTGGGATCTCTTCCCTGGGACTCCAGGTAAATACTGAAAAGGGGGCGTTGGGAACCTTTTTCTCCACATATGGGATCCCCGGTCTCAGACAATCCTCCCTCTGGGTCTCCTATGGAATGACCCTAACATCTGTTCTCAGTGTAGGCCTGGGAATGCACTTCTGGGCTTACAGCCTTCCTGAAAGAATGATTCACCATCCGGGCATTAGTCTGGCCCTGGGGCTTCAGGCCCGGATCAACGATCAGTGGGTATTGGGGGTCCATATACTACACCCAAGGGCTTGGGATAACACAATAAACGGCCTACCCAACTTAGCGATGAACATATCAGCGGGATGTTCTTTCTCATTCTTTAAGACAGCCACTGTCTATTCAGAACTGCATATGGCGCCTGGAAAACGAATCCAGTGGGCCAGTGGCATTGAATGGACTCTTCGTAGGGCAATAGGTTTTATGCTGGGGATTCATAACCAACCCTTTACATGGTCAGCTGGAATCACCCTGCTCCACAAGAGGTATGACCTGCAAATTGCTTTCCAGTATGTGACCGATACCGGGACCATTCCTTCTAGCTCGATTCACTATGCCTGGTAGTTTTCACAGAGGCATTTTAATTATTTCCCTGTGGGTGCCCCTGAGCTTGTTTGCCCAACATCCCGAATTTCTCCATGTTGGAGAGGAGGAGTTTCTCTATCAGGAAGAGAACTCGGAGATCCCCATAGAAATATTTGAACGATATGACGATTTAAGGAATAAACCTCTCAACATTAACTGCGCTTCTCCGGACCAACTGGCTGATTCGGAACTATTTTCCCCATATCAAATCCATACCCTGATTAAATACAGAGAGAAGTATGGTGACCTCTACTCCATTCTTGAGTTGGCCTCACTCACAGGATTCAGTGTATCACGGGTGCAGAAGATTTCCCAATTCCTCACAGCAGGACCCTGCATAAAAAAAGGAAACAAAGGAAGGGTAAAACAGATGATACTGCTGAATGCAGGCCAGATATTTCCCAGGGCTAAAGGATTTGGAGATAGCCCGGAAATCAACTCGGCCAGCGGCTATGTGGGAAGTCCGGTCAGAACCGATGTAAGGATCAGGTCCCAATTGGGAAACTCACTCTCCCTGGGATTCACCTATGAAAAGGATGCGGGTGAATCCTATTTTTATAAGCATAAGCCTGAATATTTGTCCGGGTATATCCAATATCGGGGTCATCGCCAGCTAAAGCAAGTGGTTTTTGGAAATTTTAAGCTGCATCATGGCCTTGGCCTGGTCAACGGTACCGGATTTTTCCACTCCCCCGCAGGTTTCTTATTAAACAGGGCTTCTTTGATGAGCATGAGACCCTATTCCTCAAAAAGTGAATCCAGGTATGAACGGGGGGTGGGTGTCAGGCTTGCTTTGAGGAATTTTAAGCTTTTGTATTGGGCTTCATACCGAAAACTGGACCTTAACACAACAAAACTAAAACCTGAACCGGAGCTAAGCGGAGCTCGCGATGGCGAATCGGAGCAACGCGGAGATCGGCAAAGCCAACCCGAGCAAAACGAAGAGATAGACTGGATGGAACTTTTCAGGGAGACAGGATTGCACAGAACAGCCAATGAATTGTCATTTCGAACCCTGGGATACAGGGCCCATTCGGGAGTTCATGGCCTTTACAGGCACAAACAACTGGATGTGGGTATTCTCTTCGGGTTTGAATCCACAGGACTCAGCAGAGAGGGGATCGATGCACTGGGATTCACATTAAACAGAAGCTTGAACAGTTTTATGAGCCTTCATGGAAACCTTCATAAGGGAAAATGGAACATCTTCGGTGAATTAGCGCTTTCAGACTTTAAGGCGCCCGCCCTGCTGGCAGGTGTCTCATGGCATCTTAATGATTTTATGCAGGGAGTCCTCCTTCTGCATCAATATAACATGGATTATCGGGGATCACTTCCCTCCTCCTATGCCTATGGGAGCAAAACTAGCAATGAAATGGGTGTGGCCATGTACCTTCAGCTTGAACCCGCTCAACGATTTCTATTCAGTTTTACAGGAGAGTTATTTCATTTCCCCGGTCCCCGATTTCTATGTGCTGTTCCGTCCAGCAGTTACAAATATGGTTTTACCTTCCAAAACAGCGGAGCGCCTGAATTTAAGTGGAGAATAAGAGTCGCCAAAAAATCCTGGCAGACCACGCCAGATGATAACGGCATGGGTTTGCGTTCACTTAAAACCAATGAAAGCACCCGGTGCGACCTGAGGTTTGTATATGATCATCAGGTTCAATGGCAATCCCGTCTCATACTCACTTATGGATCCCACTCCAGTGATTCATATCCGGGCTATGCTGTAGCTCAGCAAATAAGTATCCTCGCCGGGCAGCATCTGAGAACTGCCATTCAATTTGTTGTATTTGAAGTCCCGGATTGGGACCATAGGATCTACCTTCACGAACCCGGACTCTACTACGATTTTTCATTCCCGGTCTGTTACGGTTCAGGTCAAAAGGTAGTGGCGACACTTAAGTTGAGACCTAAGCCGGCGTTAACCATCTCAGGCAAGCTAGCTGTGACCTCATACAGGAACAGGGATACTCTGGGAAGTGGAAATGATCTGATGCTGGGAAATGAGAAGTGGATGCTGGCCCTGCAACTTCGCCTGGATCTTTAATCGTACTTCATATCCGAGATTTGAATCTGGATATTTACCCTTCCCCTGAACTCATTCTCCACAAGCTGGTAACAGATATCAAAAGGATTGCCTTTGTTGATATTCTTGAATTGATGTCCCTGGTGAAATGCAATGGCCGGGAAAACTTTAAAAGGATTTTCCTCCTGGATCAGGGTAAGTTTAAGATGCTCCCCATTGGACCCAACCATCCTGCCATATCCATTATCAACCACATTCTCAGAAATAAAAATTGGATTTAGATTTTCGGGCCCAAATGGCCTGAACTGTTTCAGGATACGAAAGAACTTATCGTTGATATCCTTGAGCTGCAACTCGGTATCGATTTCAACCACTGGGATTAATTGCTCAGGATCGATGGTGTCGATCACCATATTTTCGAAACGCTCAATAAAAACAGGTAGGTTCTGAACCTTCATGGTAAGACCTGCGGCATATTTATGTCCACCAAAATTCACCAACAGATCGCTGCATGATTCGATGGCCTGGTAGAGGTCAAATCCATTTACTGACCGGGCCGAACCAGTGACCAATCCGTTGGATAAGGTCAAAATCACTGTGGGTTTATAGTAATGATCCAGCAAACGTGAGGCAACAATTCCTATGACGCCTTTGTGCCATTCAGGATTATAGAGTACGGTCGAACTCTTTTCCTGAAGAGCCGGATCCGTATGAATCATTTCGATGGCCTGACGGGTAATTTCTGTATCTATGTTCCTGCGGTCGAGGTTAAAATTGTTGATCGTCTGACTGATAATTCCTGCATCGTCATGTTTATCACATACCAGCAGGTCCACAGATTTCTTACCCGATTCCATCCTTCCTGCAGCATTGATTCGGGGTCCTATCTTAAAGACGATCTCCTCGATATCAATCTCCTTTTTGGCTATGCCGGCCACCTCTTTAATGGCCTTAAGCCCCATGGATGGGTTCTCGTTTAATTTTTTCAGTCCGAAATAGGCCAAAATCCGGTTCTCCCCGGTAATGGGTACAATGTCGGAGGCGATACTCACAACCACCAGGTCCAGAAATTCATAAACCGACTCGGCTGGTTGACCCGTCTTGATGGCATATGCCTGGACAAGCTTAAGGCCTACTCCACAGCCTGATAGATCTTTATAAGGATAGTTACAACCCTCCTGTTTGGCATCCACTACAGCTACGGCATCAGGAATTGTATCACCTGGATTGTGATGGTCGCAAATAATAAAGTCAATGCCCTTACTACTGGCATACTCGACCTTATCGACGGCCTTAATCCCACAATCAAGGGCAATGATCAGGCTAAACTCATGTTCTGCTGCAAAATCGATTCCCTTCTGTGAGATCCCATAACCTTCGTCGTAGCGATCGGGAATATAGTAATCAATCTCCTTGAATTGATCCTTAAAGAAAGAGTAGACCAGTGCAACGGCCGTGGTGCCATCCACATCATAATCACCATACACCAGCACCTTTTCTCCTGAAATGATAGCCTTTTCGATTCGCTGAATCGCCACATCCATATCTTTCATCAGGAAGGGATCGTGGAGATTGGCCAGATCGGGCCGGAAAAAAGTTCTTCGCTTTATCAAAAGAGGTGATCCCACGCTGAACCAGCAACTGAGCTAAGGGTCTTTCAATACCTAGTTCCCGGGCCAAAGAAGCTATAATTTCTTCACTCCCCGATGCTTTTATGACCCAGTTCCTATTCATGATTTTCAGCAATTCGGCAGGCACACTCCCCCCCTCACCCTGCAAAAATAACATAATCTTTTTTATACCTTTGTGCACAGAAAAATAATATCCGAAATGCACAATTCCGAGCTCAGCGAACAGGAACAAATCCGCAGAAATTCCCTGGAAGAAATTAAAAAACTGGGGTATAATCCCTATCCCCCCGAGTCCTATGAAATTACTCATAAATCAGCGGAGGTGAAATCCCTGTTTGAACAGGATGAAAACGCATTACCGGACATTTCCCTGGCTGGCCGGATCATGAGCCGCCGGATTATGGGTAAGGCATCCTTCGCTGAAATTCAGGACAGCTCTGGAAGAATCCAGATCTACCTCAACAGAGATGAACTCTGTCCGGGAGAAGACAAAACCCTCTATAATACCATCTTTAAGAAGTTGCTCGATATTGGGGATATCATTGGTATTCGGGGATTTGCTTTCAGGACCCAGGTGGGAGAGATTTCTGTACATGTAAAAGAGCTGGTGATCCTGAGTAAATCCATCAGGCCCCTGCCCATCGTAAAAGAGGCAGATGGAAAGGTATATGATGCCGTTACCGACGCCGAATACAGATACCGCCAACGCTACGTGGACCTGATCGTCAATCCGGCTTCCAGGGAGCTCTTCAGAAAAAGAACCCAGGTCTACAATTCACTAAGGGAGCTGTTTAACCAACGGGGCTACCTTGAAGTGGAGACCCCCATACTTCAACCCATACCTGGAGGTGCGGCAGCCAGGCCCTTTATCACCCACCACAACTCGCTGGATATCCCTCTTTATCTGCGAATAGCAGATGAGCTCTACCTGAAAAGACTGATCGTAGGCGGATATGATGGCGTATACGAATTTTCAAAGGACTTCAGAAATGAAGGAATGGACCGGACCCACAATCCGGAGTTTACTGTGATGGAAATCTATGTGGCCTATAAGGACTACAAATGGATGATGGATTTCACCGAGGAGATGATCGAGAAAGTAGCACTTGATCTGCATGGAACCACCAAAGTGATGGTGGGCGACCAGGAGATAAATTTCAAGCGACCCTTTAAGCGTATTACCATGATGGATGCCATTAAGGAAGCCACCGGATATGATATTGAGGGAAAGGACGAAGCCGGACTCAGGGAAGTGGCCGACAGTCTGAATGTGGAGTTGGACGACACCATGGGCAAAGGCAAGATTATCGATGAGATTTTCGGGGAGAAGTGCGAGGGTCAATTGATCCAGCCCACCTTTATCATCGACTACCCGGTGGAGATGTCTCCCCTGTGCAAGAAACACCGCGACAATCCCGAGCTCACCGAAAGGTTCGAACTGATGGTGAATGGGAAAGAGCTTTGCAATGCCTACACCGAATTAAACGACCCCATCGACCAGCTGTCCCGATTCCAGGAACAGATGAAGCTGTCTGAAAAAGGGGATGATGAAGCCATGTTCATCGATATGGATTTTGTCCGCTCCCTGGAGTATGGCATGCCCCCTACCTCAGGAATGGGAATGGGAATGGACCGCCTGGTGATGCTGATGACCAATCAGACCAGCATTCAGGAAGTACTTTTCTTCCCGCAGATGAAGCCGGAGGCTTCAATTGCTCAGTCCCCAGTGCTTAGTACTCAGTCGGAAGTGCCCAGTGCTCAGGAAGAACATGCATTGTCTGAGGATGAAAAGTCAGTTTTAACCTTGCTGAAAGCAAATTCACCCATGGACCTGAATGACTTAAAAGGCCAAACCGGACTCAGCAACAAGAAGTGGGATAAGGCCATAAAAGGGCTTACCAAAAACAAGCTCGCTAAGGTTGAGAAAACCGAGGACGGTTTGTTGGTTTCGGTGGTATAGAGTATTAAGTGAATCCCTGTTTTATAGTATAAAGGTCTGTGTTTCATTACACAGACCTTTTTTGTACCTTGTTTGTCACTGGGAATATGCTTATAAATATATGTTAATCAAACACATTCTTGACTCAACATTGATTTTGCTATAGCTTATTGTTGTTAACCATAAAACCTCAACAAATGAAAAACACTGCATTTATGAATATCATTCGTTGGACAGCGCGAATAATTGGGACATTACTCGTCATATTCAGTCTTATCTTCTTCATTGGCAGTATGATTGAGGATTCTCAGAACCAGGGTTTAGGTCTTGAGGCTTATAATATAATAGTGTTTGCCGTATTGGGCATAGGATTTGCCGCACTTATCTTGGCATGGTGGAAGGAGGGCCTAGGGGGGATCATTGCATTAATAAGTTTTATTGTTTTTAACCTTCTTGCTGCCGTTAGTCCTGTTGAAGGTTCCCGTTATTTGCCTATGCTTCTTTTCCCTCTGGTTCCTCCGGTTCTATACTTATTATACTGGTTGCTAAAAAGAAATATGTTGAAGAAAGAATCTCATTAAAATGAACTTTACTGAGAGAAAAGAACTTGTGCTGACCTGAACGAGTTAAAAGGCCAAACCGGCCTCAGCAACAAGAAGTGGGACAAGGCCATAAAGGGCCTTACCAAACACAAGCTTGCCAGGGTGGAGAAGAGCGATGCAGGTCTTTTTGTTTCGCTGGTATAAAGTTTAAGGTATTTGGAAAAGGAAGGCTTTGATTAACGTCAAGGCCTTTTTTTGTACCTTGTTTGTCACTTGGTATTTATCACGTAAACCCAAATCAAATGAATAAAGCTCAATTAATTGATGCAATTGCTGCTGAAGCGAATATATCCAAGGCTGATGCGAAACGAACGCTTGAAGCAATTGTATCTGTAACTACCAAAGCATTAAAAAAAGGACAAAAAGTTGCATTTGTGGGATTTGGATCATTTTCTGTTAGTGAAAGGGGAGCAAGGACTGGAAGGAATCCTCAAACTGGAGCAGTAATAAAAATTTCTGCTAAGAAAGTTGTTAAGTTTAAAGCAGGCAGCGAATTAGCTGATGCAACAGAAGAAAATGATAATGGTACAGATGATACTGGACCTAGAATTATAAACTTATGAAATTAGCTGATCTTAAGGAGACTAAGAATTATTATACCCAAAAACTTAGTGATGTTAATCGCAATCTATCATTTGCAGGAATTGCAGTCATATGGATATTTGAGTATGGAGAATCAGGAGCCTTTAAAATACCCGAAGGGCTTGTAATACCTGTCGTTCTTCTACATACCTGATTGAAAGGTCTGAGCAATCATATGACCGGTAAGGTATAGATAAATTATTACCCTAAATTGCTTTCACTATGGATTATTGATGAAAAAGATTTAGGGTAATAATTTGTCATATTTTGCACTAGAAATGCAAAGTTAATAGATATGAATATGGTTCATTGCTACTGCACTAGACTGCTTGAAAACTGCTCCAAATGACATCCTATCAATCTACTTATAGTTAAATACATTCAACTTTATAAAATGTATCCCATTTTTTATTGAAAATCACTTTTATCTATACATACCATTTGCCTTTTAAACTGGAGGCACTTTTTCGCGCACATTAAAGGCTCCACAAAAATTTCCCAAGCCCTGCTACCTTAATCTCTATTCACGGAGTAGGGGACACAGCACTTATTGGGAGTCTTGGAAATTGGAGCCATCGGCAAAGCCTCATCCTGGGCTTGTGCGAAAATAGCTGTCTGCTATACTGAGCTAATAAGGGGCCTAAAAGGGCCAAATGATCCGATTTTGTCACGATGGTGTCACTCAGCTGGTGGAAGGATAAGGAAGCTAGCTATAAGTGAATAGGTTACAAGATAATGTGTCATTTGTGGCAGGAATGAAACATTGATTTATAGCACCATTTGACTCATGTAGCATAAGGTGGTAAATTGCAGATTACAATCCCACACCCATGCCCAACAAACTATCCCAATTCTGGCAGGAGCTTAAAAGAAGAAAAGTAGTTCGTGTTATTACTGTCTATGCGGCAGCAGCTTTTGTGATCCTGGAGCTTGTTTCAATAATTGTTGATCCCCTTAATCTGCCTGAATGGACCCTGCAATTTACAATAGTATTCTTAATCATTGGTTTTTTTATCGCAATCATACTTTCCTGGATCTATGACATACACCCTGAGGATGGTATGGTAAAGACTGATCCTGCACTTAGCTCAGAAGAGGAAATTAAACCTGTGACATCAAGAATCTGGAAGATTGCCAGTATCATCAGCTTTGTGGTGATTGTTGCATTGATCGTTCTGAATATTATTCCTCGCACCATACAGGAAACGGGATCAGAAGTGCTGCGAGAAATCCATTGCGGTGCTACCGTTCAGGAACGAGAGCTCCGATGAGCAGAATTCCTACTTCATCAATGGGGCCATGGAAGCCATCATGGATAACCTATGCAGGATAGAGGATCTGAGGGTGCCAGGCAGAACCTCAGTGGAGCAGTATAGGGGAACAGTAAAACCCATATCTGTCATTTCAGAAGAGATGAATGTCAGCTATGTGCTTGAGGGTAGCGGACAGAAAATTGGGAACAGGATTCTCCTTACAGTGCAGTTGCTGGATGGAGCGAAAGATGAGCACCTATGGTCAAAACAATATGACCGCAATATCGGAAGCGTGGAGGAACTGATCGATATCCAGAGCGAAATCGCCCTGCTGATAGCTGCAGAAATAAAGGCCATTATAAGGCCTGAAGAGGAAGAACTAATGAACAGGCTACCTACGACCAGTTTGACGGCCTATGATCTGTACCTGAAAGCCAATGATTACCAGAAGGAATATAATGATACTCGTGATCTGGGTACTTATCAAACTGCCGTTAATTTATACAGCCTTGCACTTGAGACAGATTCAACTTTTGCTAGGGCATATACGGGACTGGCCAGAGCATATTACAACAGGTATTACTGGCCGGAATTTTTCACTGAGGATTTCCTGGATTCATGCCTGTTATTGGTCAATATTGCCCTGTCCATCGATGATAAACTGGATGATGCCTATTATTTAAAAGGATTATACTTCCGGCAAACAGGAAACCTGGAGAAAGCCATGAGTAATTATAACAGAGCAATAAAAATAAACCCAAATCTTTATGCAGCATACAGATCCAGAGCTTATCTCTATTCAGGAATCCTGATGGATAATGTAAAAGGACTGGAAGACTATCACAAAGCATTATCTATTGTTAGCATTGAGGACCGGGCCTCTTTATTGCGTACGCTTGGTAACAGGTATTCACATCTGGGATTCACTGAAAAAGCAAAACAATATTTCCAACTGGCATTTGATACCGATGGAAATCGGTCACTTTACCTGGAAAGACTGGCCTGGATGGAATTTGATCTTCAGAATTATGATGAAGCTCTGAGACTACTGAAGGAAGTATCACAAGCAGATACAACCTACTTGTTTAACCTGCACTTTTACATTTATCCGAAGGTTAATCATATGGAGGAAGCTTATGCAAATGCGCTGAAGGTGATTGAACGTTCAAAAAAAACCGGCGTACCAATTTACTTTCAAACACATCGTATAGGTTATATATTTCATCAAATGGGCAGAACTGATGAAGCAAAAGAGTTCTTTAACAAACAAATTATCATGAGTGAAGAAAGTATTGAACTTGATAGATCTTATTCGCAAATAAAATATGCCCATTATGATTTATCTGCCACTTATGCCTTCCTGGGTGATAACGAAAAAGCTTACAAGTTATTGGATGAATTAAGCACTTTGAGGTTTTTTTCGAAACAGCTGATCAGTTTTGTGAAAGATGATCCCCTGTACGCCAGTATCAGTAGTGAGGAACGATTTCAAAAGATTCTACATGTCATGGTTGTAAAGAATCAAGCAGAGCACGAAAGAGTCAGGCAATGGCTTGAAGAGAATGATATGCTTTAACTATGTGATCCGGTTGATGTAGTTGTCCCAAATTTGTCTCAGCTCCGTTTCAATCTACAGATAGCTCAATAATATCCAGTGAGTACTAATCCTACATCTCATGTTTCCCGCAGATGAAGCCCGAGAAAAAAGCGGTTCAGTTGACTGAGGATGAGAAAATGGTATTGAACCTGTTGAAAGACAACTCCCCCATTGAGCTCAATGAGCTCAAGGCTCAGACAGGGCTTAGCAACAAGAAGTGGGACAAGGCCATAAAAGGACTTACTAAAAACAAACTTGCAAAGGTGGAGAAGACCGATGCCGGCTTGTTGGTTTCGCTTGTTTAGAAAACTCAAGAAAATGAAATTGATAGCCTCAACCATCCCGTTGGGGCTTTTTTGTCTCTGGTTTGTCTCATGATTTGTCTTTTGGCTTACGAGTGATTTGATTCATATCCCATAAGGAGTTAACTTGCAGTAAGCAACACTATTCCAATGCCCAACAAACAATTCCAATTCTGGCAGGAGTTAAAAAGGCGCAAGGTCATCAAGGTACTTTTCATGTATGTTGGTGGGGCTCTCGTATTCATTGGATTTGCAAGTGATGTGACCGGGCTTCTAAGCATGCCTGAATGGGCTCCCCGAATGGCCCTCATACTGGTCGTCATTGGGTTCCCCATAACTATAGTGCTTTCATGGATTTTTGATATCACTCCGGAGGGGATTAAGCGCACATCCGCTCTTGAGCATTCAAGTATGAATGAAGCTCATGTGTCAGACCAAAAATCAAAATTCAAAGGATCCATTGCCGTCCTCCCATTCCAGGACATGAGTCCGCAAAAAGACCAGGAGTATTTTTGTGATGGGATTTCAGAAGAAATTATTAATGCCCTGACCCCCATTGAAAGCTTGAAAGTAATTGCACGCACTTCTGCATTTGCCTTTAAGGGAACTGCCATGGATATACGCGAGATAGGGAAGATACTCAATGTTGAGAATGTACTGGAAGGCAGTATCCGTAAGGATGGGAATCAGCTTAGGATCACAGCTCAGCTAATAAAGGTTGAGGATGGTTCCCACCTCTGGTCGGAAGCTTATAACAGGGAACTGAAGGATATTTTCACCATCCAGGAAGAAATTTCCCTGTCCATTGTCCAAAAGCTGCATTTGAAATTACTGGGGAAAGAGAAAGAAAGGCTCCTGAAACGTCCCACTGAAGATACGGAAGCATTCCAGTATTACCTGAAAGGATTGTATTGCTGGCAAAAGATGACCCCGGAAGGGAACCAGGCAGCCCAGGAAAACTATACAAAAGCCTTCGAAAAAGATCCAAAGTTTGCCCTGGCTCTTAACATTCTTGGAGCTAATCACATGTCTGCAGGGTACACTGGCTTCCTTCCTCCTTCACTGGTGTACCAGAAAACCAAAGAGCTTACTTTGAAAGCACTTGAAATTGACAATTCCATACCCGTGGCCCACTCCAGTCTTGGTTTCATTAAAATGTTTAACAATTATGACTGGAAGGGAGCAGAAAGGGAATTTGAAATTGCCCTGGATATAAGTCCGAATTCGGGATGGGATCACCTCTATTATTCGATATACCTTCGCTTGACCAATCGGCTCGATGAAGCGATTGCAGAATCCATATCCGCACTTGATTTCGATCCCTATAATATCTTTATCAGCTCTGAGGTAGGAGCAACATATTTGGTGGCCGGGCTGGTCGATGAGGCCATTGAGAAGCAAAAATGGACCATAGGGATTTACCCGAATAGTTTCCTGGCGCATATGCATCTGGGTACTGCTCTCCAGGCTAAATCCAAACTGGCAGAAGCCATCCGGTCCTATGAAAAGGCTGTGCAACTTTCAGGGGACAATCCCATGACAATATCCGGACTTGCCTGTGCATATCATGAGTCAGGGAAAAAAGAAAAGGCCAAAAAACTTATCCAGGACCTAATGCAAAGAATGGAGAAAGAATATATGCCAGCTTCTGTCATTTTCCCGTATTATATTGTCGCAAATGAACTTGACCAGGCCTACCTCTACATGGAAAAATCCTTTCGTGAAAAAGAGTTTAATCTTCCAATTTATATGGTTTCACTGCTTGCACAGGATCGCATCCCGGAGGAAACTCGGTTCAGGGGATTGGTGGAACAAGTTGGCCTCAATAAGTTTTGGGAATAGTTACATTGAGTTAATACAATTTTGAGTACGAAAAATTTCGCGCTTTCGTATTCCATTGAGCAGATAGTGTCTCAAGTTTGTCCCTGCTCTTTCCTTTACCTTGTAATAACTCAATCACAACAAGCGATATCCCCATCCTTCATCCCATGTTTCCCGCAGATGAAACCCGAAACGAGTAAAAAGGAAAAAGGAGAACCGGAGCGAAGCGGAGCTCGCGATGGCGAAGCCGAGCAACGTGAAAAGGAAGAAGTCGTGGGTCAAAAGGAAGAGGATGTTGAGATGAGCGATGACGAAAAGGTGGTTCTGAATCTTCTGAATGAAAATTCACCCCTTGACCTGAATGATTTAAAGACACAGACCGGACTCAGCAACAAGAAGTGGGACAAGGCCATAAAAGGACTTACTAAAAACAAACTTGCAAAGGTGGAGAAGACCGATGCCGGCTTGTTGGTTTCGCTTGTTTAGAAAACTCAAGAAAATGAAATTGATAGCCTCAACCATCCCGTTGGGGCTTTTTTGTCTCTGGTTTGTCTCATGATTTGTCTTTTGGCTTACGAGTGATTTGATTCATATCCCATAAGGAGTTAACTTGCAGTAAGCAACACTATTCCAATGCCCAACAAACTATCCCGGTTCTGGCAGGAGTTAAGGAGACGCCATGTCACCAAGGTATTCATCTGGTATGCCGGTGTCGCCATGGTACTAATCGGGCTTGCAAGCGATGTTGCCGGTCCATTCAAATTGCCGGATGGAACACTCCGTCTTGTTATCATTTTGATCATCATTGGATTTCCTCTGGCAATAATCTTCTCCTGGATTTTCGACATCACGCCCGAAGGATTAAAAAAGACCCAACCCTATGAAACAGCAGGATCAGATGAAAATGAAAACCAGAAAACGGTTCCAAGGATAACATATAATAACTCGGTAGCAGTTCTCCCATTCGAGGATATGAGCCCGAAAAAAGACCAGGAATATTTTTGTGAGGGGATTGCTGAAGAGATAATCAATTCCCTGACCCAGGTAAAACGTCTTAAAGGTCATTGCACGGACATCTGCTTTTGCCTTTAAAGGCAAGCAAATGGATATTCGGGAAATAGGTAACACACTGGATGTCGCAAATGTCCTGGAAGGAAGTATTCGTAAAGACGGCGATATAATACGCATCACTGCCCAGCTCATCAGGGTGGAAGATGGCAACCACCTCTGGTCAGAGACATACAATAGGGAACTGAAAGACATTTTCAGCATCCAGGAGGAAATATCCCTGGCAATCGTGGAAAAGCTAAAAATGAATATCCTGGGAGAGGCGATAGGCGGTATCCTGAAGCATTACACAGAAAGCACGGTCGCGTATATGTACTACCTCAAAGGATTGAATTATTATCAGATGATGACTCCCGAGGCAAACCAGAAAGCGCAGGATAACTATCGTAAAGCGATCGAAAAAGATCCCAAATATGCTCTTGTTTATGCCATACTGGGAAATAATTACCTGCATGCATGTTTGTCTGGTTTTGTGTCACCCGATGAGGCGGTAAAGTATTCCAGAAAATACACAAAAAAAGCACATGAAATTGATAAGACCGTTCCCGTGGCGAATGCCACTTTAGCTGCTATCCTGTCATTTTATGACTGGGAACTGGAAGCTTCAGAAGAATATTATATCAAATCTGTAAAGTTAAATCCCAATACAGCCTGGGACCGCTTTTTCTATTCCTTCTATTTAAGATTTACCGGTCGATTCGATGAGGCTATTGCAGAATCCATTTATGCCCTGGACAAGGATCCTTTTAATATTTACATCCGTTCATATATTGGGATGTATTATCTTATGGCAGGAGATACAGATGAATCCATTAAGTGGCAGAAATCAGTCATTGATTTATACCCCATCGGCTTTATGGCATTCCAGCATCTTGGTGAAGCTTATGAGGTAAAAGGTATGCTGCAAGAGGCTATTGAATCGTATGAGAAAGCTGTCACACTGTCGAGTGGGAGTCCCTTAGCTGAAACTAAACTTGCCTGCACTCTGCACAAAACAGGAAAAACAGATGAAGCCCGAAAAAAAATCGAAAAGGTGGAAAACATGAAAAAAGGAGTAAGCTTCTATATTCCTTCCGCACCACTGACACTCTATTATCTGCTTACGAAGGATCTTGACCGGGCCTTCTACTGGTTCAAAAAGGCGTGTGACGAACACGATTTCAACCTGCCCTTCATGATGAGAACCCCTGCAGCCGAATACCGCATGCCCGACGAACCCCGTTTCAATGCTTTGCTTGAGGAGACCGGGCTAAATAAATATATGGCAGACTGACTGTCACAAGTTTGTCTTGGCCCCTCTCCCAATCCAGACTTTTCTCAATCACTACAAACGACATACCCATCCTTCTTCTCATGTTTCCCGCAGATGAAACCTGAAGGTTCGAGCAAATAACCCTTATAAACATAGATTTGAATATAACAAGCAGTTGATCTATATTTATATATCCAATCCTACTTAAGCTCAATTGATAATCAAAGTATTCAAATCAAATGACTAAATATCTAGTAGTTTTAAACTTCAGGACCCTAATTGCATTGGGAATTGCCTTTGTAGCCTTATGGTTATCATATATTTTTAAATTTTCTTTCAATATCGACTTAACCCTATTAAGTATTGCAATCATTTTCCCATTGGTTTTCAATATTCGGAGTGCTTTTAGACGCAGAGAGAGGGCTTTGGAGTATCTAAGTCAGTTTAGAAGTGCTCTATTAACACTGAACTATTATTTCAAGAACTCCCCTAAACTTACTGAAGATGATAAGAGTGAAATAACAAATATTCTATTGGAAATCAGCAATGAAATAACGGTACATCTTGGTAAAAGTGATTGCGACACCAAAGATATTGATGATAGGGTTCAAAAAGTTTTCGACTTCATTACAGTTAAGGATGAATTAATTTCTGCAAGATATAAAGTCAAAATAATTCGTTTCCTCTATGATTTGCATGAGTCAATAGAAAACCTGAATGCCATTCATGTACATCGTACAATAATAAGCCTTAAAGCCTACTGTGAATATTCCATTTATATTTTTCCGCTTATTTATGTTCCTACCATCATCTACCATGTAGGAATGGAATCATCTAAATGGGTTGCATTTTTCACTGTTTTATTTACAGAATTCATATTAATCACCCTTTTCAATATTCAGGATCAAATGGAATATCCTTTCGATAAGATTGGAATGGACGATATAAAACTGGAAACATTTAATTTCGACAGGTAGACTTTCATCGATATTATCTGGCTGCAAACAAATAATTCACCTGGTTTCTGTTATCCTGGTGATCGGTTTCAACTCAACCTTTCTAAACTCAACTTCTGAACCCTCTGCCTGCAATGCGATCTGTCCCTTATCAGCGGTACAGTTAAAGCCATGGTTAACTAGAACTCCGTTTACCCATACCTTTATCTCATCTCCCACAACTTCTATAACCATGGCATTCCACTCACCTACCGGCTTTTCAGAATCGTCTGTCAGGTTTTTAATATTACGGCCTTTCCCTTCGGTAATGCCCCAGTTTTCTTCCGGACCACGCCTGGATTCCATATCTGGCACCTCAATATCTTCAACAATACACCAGAAATCTCCAGCATTATTATGTTCCATCTGTACCTCCATGGATTTTGGAAACATCTCATAAAGTGCACGAGGTGTACTTGCATGGATCAATACACCGCAATTTCCGGGTGTACCTGCAAAACGGTATTCAACAGACAATCTATAATTCTGAAATTCATCGTTGGTTATTAAATGTCCTCCAGGCGTTCCCAGGCTTACCAGCAATCCATCCCGCACGATGAATGGATTTATTGTATCAGGATTTGAATCCATGGCAGGAACATCCACATGCCAACCGCCTAAATCTGATCCGTTGAAAAGGTTATGGGTTTTTTGTTCTGAAGTCATACAGGAGTAAAATGATAATGCAATCAAAAGGATAATTAGTCGGGCTTTCATAACAGTAAACTTAAATTGAATTGACATTAGTTAATAGACTAATGCAATTTACGTTTTTCCTTGAATGAAGGAAGAGTTCTCATTTGACTCATATCCCAAAAGTGACCTACCCATCCATCTGACCATGTATCCTGCAGATGAAGCCTTAGGCCAAACCAAGCTCGACGAAGCCGAAGGCAGAGTCAAAGTGAAAAGCCTGATTATCTGGAGCTTGAAAAGCCTGGGAAACTGGATTTGCTGAGATTGAGCCCGGAAGTTGTCGGGCAGTGGATCCTATTTTACAGTCCTCTATCAAACATAATCCAATGAGAATTGTTGCATATTCGACCAAATAACTTCATCATGAGAAGATTCACATTTTTCCTTTTCCTTACCATAAACGGCTATATTCTATCAGGACAGAATTTCGATTTAATTGTTACTGCTGATTCAGATTCGATTCTTTGTAAGATTGACAGCATTACCACAGATGACATATTCTTTACTGCCAGGAAAAACTCAAGCAAATTATCAAGCAGTATTCCTTTATCCAAGGTATCTGAATACGCGTACAATACTGCAAGTAAAAAGGGCATGAGGCAAATTCCAGGAACCATATATTACAAGAGCACTCCTCAGTTAGATATGAATAAGAATACATTTTACGCCACATTGGCCCCTGGAGGTTATAGTTTTATACTTGGCTCATACGAACGAATGATTAACAGTAATCCTGAATCATTCATTACCTCATCCTGGCTTGGAATTGGGGGTGGGATTGTAGCTGAGTGGTTCGGTGATGAGGGTCTGGCTTTCAAAGCTTTCTACACAGGTCTTACAGGCCCAAATAATAACCATTTAGAATTTAATTTTGGACTCACATATATGTCTGCCGTATCAACCACAGTTACCCCGTTGGCCACTGTCGGTTATAGGTACCAAAAAGCAAATGGCCATTTTCTTTTCCGGATAGGTGGAGGGTGGCCTGAGAATGCCTTTTTAAGTCTGGGATTGGTCCTCTAAATTTGTTTGCCACATTGTATCGCTCACTCCTTATTCGATTTAGCTAGGACTCAGGGCGCCAGAGGAGTGGGGGGATCCGCTTAAGGCATTAGGCTACGAAACAATCGATAGGCTTAAAGCGTTTGAAAAGCCGGGGAAACTGGCCAAAAGCCATAATCATCCGGTTGGAGCTTTTTTGTCACTTGCTTGTCAACGGGATTTCTAATTTTATATAACCCACTAATCCTGAACAATTCAGTATAAATCCTTGTTAGTTAAATAAGTTGCAGAAATACATCTTGCAAATTCCAGATACTAATTAGCTAACTGATGCCCAAATTTCTCCATGCGCTTTCTCGTTTCTGGCAACCATTAAAATGAAAATCAAATTAAAATACATGAGAACTTCAAATGCCTTATTAACTGTGATAGTACTTTCCATGGTGCTAATCTCCTGTAATAGTTCACAACCTGTGGAAAAGTCCCATTCAACTGCTGTTCCAAAAATGGCAATGACAACGGAGATTCCAGAAGGAATTTCGACCCCAAACACCTTAAATTCAAGCACAATAGGCGAGCTTAATTTCTTTGATGGAGTTCCTCTCCCTGAAACTGAGGATAAAGTCTATGATTACATCGATTTGCACAATGCTGTAAATGCCTATGTAAATGGCATTCACATTGCCTCCATGGAAGCACTGAAAAGAGGAATTGAGGCATTTGGTCCGGCAAACAAAACAGCGCTTCTGTTTGAGGAATTAATGGACTCTAAGGCCTTTTGGTTAACACCCAATACGACATCTGTATACATGGCTTCCTGGTTGGAAGTTGGGGATGAACCGATGGTTATTGAAACTCCACCGGATGTGTTGGGTTTTATTAATGACCATTGGTTTAAATATGTCATTGATTTTGGCCGTTTAGGGCCGGATAAGGCTCAAGGCGGTAAGTTTTTAATAGTTCCCTCAAGCTATGAAGGTGAGATTCCTGATGGATACCATGTGGCCAGAACAAACACACATGGACATTGGGTAATATGGAGGGGTTTCCAAAGAGACGGAAGTCCAAAACCAGCCATCGATGAAACCAAAGCCACCTTTAAAATTTATCCCCTGTCACAAAAAGACAATCCACCAGCCATGAACTTTGTGAATATGTCTGGTAAAATTAACAATACCATTCACCGAATGGATGTCGATATTTTCAATGAAATAAATGCCGTGGTTCAATCTGAACCATCGTTTGGAGAAAGCAAGGAAATTCTGGGCAGCTTAGCTGCTATAGGCATACAAAAAGGAAAAGATTTTAATCCGGATGAGCGTATGCAAAAGATACTGGATGAAGCCGCAAAAATTGGGGCTGCAATAGTGCGTACACAAATGGCTAAACCAAGAAGTGACTATATGTACTTATACGAAAATAGTCAATGGATAAATCCGCTTGCATACAGAAGCTATTTGTTTGAATACGAAGGGGCCAGACTCATAGATGCCAGAGGAGCTTTCCATTTTTATGCAACCGGTATTACTCCGGCAATGAGCTTAAAACTTATTGGAAAAGGGTCTCAATATGCCGTTGCCTATTCCGATATAGATGGGAATACTTTTGATGGAAATAATACCTATAAAGTAAATGTCCCAGCAGATGCACCCATGAAAGATTTCTGGTCCTTCACCATTTATGACAACCAGACAAGATCTATGCTTCAAACGGATGAACGGTTTCCTGGTATTGATAGCAATAAAGAAGGTCTCGTAAAGAATGAAGATGGCTCATTTGATATTTTCATTGGGCCTGAAGCTCCCGTTGGGATGCAGAATAATTGGATTCAAACGGTGCCTGGTAAAGGTTGGAATACCATTTTTAGGCTTTACGGACCCCTAGAACCCTGGTTTGACAAGACCTGGAGACCAAGTGATTTTGAACTTGTGAATTAAAACGCGCCATATATTTACCGTTTTCCAAAAGTGTTGCAGCTATCCCTAAGTCACTCCCAATGCGTACCTTTCTTCATCTGTCCATTGTTCTACTGTGTATTCCAGTCTTAGTCCAAGCACAGGACCATACACATGTGGATCACAATCACACCCATTACAGGAATGAAGTAGCGATCTCCAATAACCTGGTCTTTCTTGGCACGGACAAGGAGTTTTCTTATGGAATACATTTGCATTTTCTGCGCAATATCGGAGAATCAAAGTTCGGCTATGGATTGGGATATGAGCGGATATTTGACGAACACGGACACAACACCATCGGTATAGCCGGAAGCTACAGGCCTTTCCATGAATTAGTGCTGATGGTTTCACCTGGAATCACCTTCGAGGATCTCGGAGATAAACAATTTGATTTTTCCATCCACTTAGAGGCAGGTTACGAATTCGAGATTAAGCACTTGCATTTTGGGCCCGTCGTTGGACTGGCATTCATTCCAGGAGATTATCATGTAAGTGTTGGGATTCATCTGGGCTATGGGTTTTAATGCTTGCAATGCTAATGGCGACGACATCCCGCGCAAGCATTAAACCTCATGAACATGATCAGGGAAAACATAAATGAAGTCCTATTTCGAAACTTTTAACAATCCTGTAGCACAATGGCCGTCTTGTCCCCAGTTCTTTCCTTTCACCCCAGCATAAAGCATATAATAATCAGCTCCAGCCTTGAAAACCTGAGGTGTCAATAAACCATCTGAATCCCAACTACTTCCATCTCCTGCTGCAGTAACAATCGGGTTATTTGGATTGGCTTCAAAAGACCGAAAATCCACAGTGCGGACATGGCCTACCTGAAACACGCGGTCCTCATTCCTTCCTCCATAAAAAACATGGAAGTATTCCGGTCCCTTCAAAAGTTCTGCCTCCCTCACTCCATATGCGTCCCATGCGGCACCACTACCTCGAAAAATCGGATTTGCCGGATCCTTGGTTACCTCCCAGGGCCTTGACAAAGGGGCCGTTGCGTAACAGATCGTAGGCTTATGTTGGTAACTGGTTAGCCCGGTATAGATAATATGAATGGTATCTTCAACAATAGCGACAGAAGTATGTCCTGCAACGATCTTCTCATGCTCGAACTCAGCTCTTATAACAGGTTCTGTCAGCACCCTCTCCCATTTTCCCAGATCTCCTTCACTAACCAGTAATCCTGTTTGCTTGGGCGCATAGCCACTCTTATCCTCCTTTACAAGATAGTACATGTAATATTTCTTATCAAAGGAGTTATAGAATGGACAGGGATACTCGATAGACTTGCTGTCCATCCCTACTTCCGGGGGAATAAGGATCGGGTTCCGGGAATCATGTGTGATCTTTGTCGGATGATCCACCGGGGCATAGCTGTGCCTGAGGTCCCAGTAATTATTTCCATCGCGCTTGCTCCAGAAATAATGGATTGTATCTCTCACTATCAGGGCATGTGCTGCTGCAGCCCAATCAGGAGCTTCAAATCCCAATAGGGGATCACCTCCTTCCATTCGTTCAAAGCTCGAAAAAGTTTCAAATGGGATGGAAGTATCATTTTCTGCTGAGAGGGAATTGTTCCTGCAGGAATTACCCAATAACGATCCAGAAATAATAATAAAAATAAAGGTTCTAAACATAAAGGTTTTTCTTAAGAGCATGCAAAATATTGAATTTTATCCTATTTGACTCATGTCCTATAAGGGAGTAAATTGCAATTAACCAAATGCTAATCTTAATGCCCCCTGGTCCCAACAAGCTTTCCCAATTCTGGCAGAGCCACTGAACATACCAGACAAGTTGGCAACCATTGTCATCATTATTCTGGCTGTCGGATTTCCGCTTACCATTGTTTTATCCTGGCTCTAAGATCTGACATCAAAAGGGGTAGAAAGGACAAAGCCATGGATTGGCTCGAGAAGGGACATGAAATTCACCATCCAAGTATGCCATATCTCTTAGGTATATGGGATCAATTAAAGGATAACCCAAGGTATATTGCCCTCCTCAAAAAGATGAACCTTCCCTTGCCGAAAGACTGATATTGATTTATTTGGCCTTTGACCAGTTACCCTCAACCAACATACTTCTGCCATATGCCGGATCGTTGACCTTGGTAAATTTCACCGAAGTTTCACTTACCTCAAATTCATATACTCCCGGCTCATCAGTACTGTAGTCACCTGCATCGTCATTAAATGTGATCTGAGTTCCGGAGATCACATAACTTCCCTTTACATCTATTTCCGTATCACCCACAAACTCTACCGTATAAGTATGATCAGACATTATTTTAAACGTAATGGTTCTTTCATTGGATGATTTTGTCCATGTCCCGATCAGGGGATCAGAGGAGGGAACCCTCCCATCAATAGCCATTGTGGAGAAAAGGATAGCTGTTATTGCTAATAAGCTTCTGAAGGAATAGACTGAATTCATAATTGACAGATTTAGGATTACTTTTTATGATAAAGTTCAGCATTTATCCATCCAATTGCAATATGCTTCGATCATCCATTTATTACAGAAAAGATAAACAGGGAATACAGATCCATCAAGCCATCAGATTTTCAAGACCTGGAACTCTCTGAACTGCTGCTAGAGTCAGGCCATCATCCACAAGACTGGCATGCACACCCATTTTTCCTACCTCAACAATGTTTCTGTATTCATCATCAAAAAAGAACATTTCATTGTAGGGAATCCGGGTAGTTTTATGTAGCGATTCAAAGTGCTGAATTTTGCTACCCGGATAGATCTCCTCGTATTGAAAATACCTCCTTACCTCGAATAGTTCTAATAGTTCTATGGCTACTCTGAGGCTATGAGTCCGGCTTGCAAGGGCCAAAGTTATATCCTTCTCATTTAATGCATTTAATATCCCGGGGACATCCGGATAAAGATAAATCTCCCGGTTTGCCCCATCCCGTATGTGATCATTGCTCTTCCGATAAGGAGGCGTGGTATGATCACACCAGGTCCCCCCGGCATCCCATAAAGTAAAATCGAGATCGAACACAATCAACATATCCTGCCTGGTCTTAAAGGATGACTACTTTGCCTGCATCTCATTGGGCCGGTTTCGCCTGTTGTATTTATAAAGTTCGAACCTGCTCTGAACTGTTCTGGGGGGCCAGTAGTTGTTACTTAAGTCACAATCGGCTGTCTCCAGGTTTGGATCCAGCTCCACCGAGTTAACGGGCTTTTCAAAAACAAACACCTTACTGGTCTTCAGGTTATTCCGGCTCCATATTTCGGCAGGGATTCGCACAAGCTCCGAGGTTCCATCTTCAAAGTTGAATTGGATAATCAGGGGCATGATCATGCCCCCAATATTTTTGAAATCCAGCTGAACGAAATAGGAATCGCTATTAAGGAAGGCTTTCTCGGGGTCGCTTAGTGTACTTAGATAACTTTTGAATGCTTCCTTATCAGCAGATGTAGCCTTGTAAGGATCATAGTCATCGTAGAAATCCCGCATGGATCTGTCCTGCTCCACCACCGATTGTATGGCGGCACGGTTCCTTTGAACTGCAATTTCGTCCGGGCTGTTTTCGGCCTCTTTCTGCAAGGCCTCCTTCTCTTCAGATGGATCGCCACTTTTGGCAGTGAATACTTTCATATCTTCAATGGAGATATCCACATGATCGGTGCCGTAAAACCAGCCCTTCCAGAACCAATCCAGGTCTATAGCCGAAGCATCTTCCATGGTTCTGAAGAAATCTTCCGGAGTGGGGTGCTTGAACATCCAGCGCTGGGCGTATTTCTTAAAGGCGTAATCAAACAGCTCCCTTCCCATAATGGTCTCCCGAAGGATATTGAGGCCAGTGGCTGGCTTAAAATAGGCATTGGGGAGGAACTGCACCATTAAATGGCCATCGGTCATAATGGGAGCCAGATGGGTCTTATCCCCCTTCATGTAGGAAACAATATCCCGGGGCCTTCCCATGGGATTCGGACATTCATGATCCCACTCTCTTTCAGCAATGCCTTCCACAAAAGAGTTCAGGCCTTCATCCATCCAGGTCCATTGCCTCTCATCCGAATTCACGATCATGGGAAAGTAGTTATGTCCCACCTCATGGATAATGACCCCGATCATCTCCCATTTGGTCGCTTCAGAATAGGTGCCATCCGGAAGGGGACGACCCGGATTAAAGGAGACCATGGGGTACTCCATCCCCACCGTAGCTCCGTGCATGGACCATGCAAGGGGATAAGGATATTCAAAGGTTTGCCTGGAGTACACTTTCAGGGTATGGGCCACTACCCTGGTAGAGTATTGCTCCCACAAAGGATTCCCCTCAGGGGGATAGAGCGACATGGCCATCACGGTTCGCTCACCAAAAGGAACCGCCATGGCATCCCAGATAAAGCGTCTTGAACTGCCAAAGGCAAAATCTCTGACACCTTCCGCCTTGAATTTCCATGTGGATGTTTCCCCGGACTTTTTCTTCATGGATGCCCTGGCCTCCTCTTCCGACACCACAATCACTGGTTTTTCCAGAGTCCTGGAAGCCTTATCCAACCTGGAGCGCTGTGCATCGGAGAGCACTTCCTCACCGTTTATCAAAACGCCGGTGGCACCCACAATGTGATCCGAGGGCACAGTGATCTCCACCTCATAGTTCCCGAAGGTGAGGGCAAACTCACTTCTTCCAATAAACTGCTTGTTCTGCCACCCCTCAAAATCTGTATAGGCGGCCATTCTGGGATAAAACTGAGCAATGGTATAGAGGTAATTGTCATCTTCGGCAAAGTATTCCATCCCTGAACGTCCCCCATTCAGGGCCTGGTCGTTGATGTTGTACCACCAGGAAATATCCAACTCGGTCTTCTCGCCTGGTTCAAGCAACACGGGAAGATCAATCCTCATCATGGTATAATTTATGGTATAGTCCAGATCTGATCCGGCTCCGTCCTTAACCCCTGTGATCTTGAAACCCCCATCAAATTCATTCTTTAAAGCAAAGTCGTCTCCCCCGGCCAGTAAGCGCTGCACATCTGGTTCATCAGAGACCACCAGTCTGTCTGGCATGCTTGAGGGAGTTGTTAGCTCACCCAGGTTACCCTTCTCTCTGACATTCTGGTCAAGCTGAATCCAGAGGTAATCCAGCACATCGGGTGAGTTGTTGTGGTAAGTGATTAGCTCAGTCCCAAAAATTTGCTGTTTTTCATCATCCAGAGTGATCCGAATCTGGTAATCGGCCTGCTGTTGCCAGTACATGGCTCCTGGTGCTCCGGCTGCATTTCTGTATACATTTGGAGTGTGAAACCCGGTTCCCATTTGTCTGAATACATTGTTGGCAGGTACAAACTCACTCTGAGCAAAAAGGGAGGGAAAAACTGCCCAAAGGATCCAAAATAGCGTTCTCTTTTTCATCTGATGTGCTTAGAATAATCCCTCAAGATAACAACAAAAACTAAGGTCCAACAGTGAATAGAATATTTCAGGCAGGAGTTGAAGCGCAGAAATGTTGTTCACCGAAATGCAGTCTATACAGGTCTTGGAATGAATAAGGAGGCCATCCGGGATGGAGAATTGGCAGATTATTAGTAACTTGATTTGCACCATAAATTGACAACTTAAACATCATGAAAAAAACACTTGTCTTTTTGTTAGTAGCAAGCTTCTTTACGCTTGGTTTAACTATTGGTAAAAAAAGCTCCGAAGCCCTGATTCCCGATAAAGAGATGGTTCAGGTAGGGATTATAGTTGAAGATATAGAGCAATCAGCCCGGAACTGGGCTGAATTTCTGGGGCTTGAAAATCCGCCAAACATATCCGTAGCCGCCGGGCATGAGTTAAATCCCACACAGTTTAAAGGGAAACCTTCAAAAGCTACAGCCAAACTTGCATTCTTTCAATTGGATAACATCACCATCGAACTTATTGAACCCGATGAAAAACCCAGTACCTGGAGGGAGTTTCTCGATACAAGGGGAGAGGGGATCCATCACATTGCATTTAATATCGAGAACATGGACACTTCTATTGAGAATTTCACGGATCAGGGCATTCCCATGATGCAACATGGGGGATGGGATACCGGGGAGTATAGCTACATGGATGGGAGCGAGAAACTGGCCCTGATCATTGAATTGCTGGAACACTACAAGCAGTAAAGACCTTACATTTAGTTAAATACCTGTTAATTATCTTATAATTAAGAATCATTCCAGATAAGGGTTGTAATTTGTTTTATGTCAAACCACATAAAACTTATTTATCCATGGAAAATTCAGCAGTACAGGTAAAAGAAGCCATAAAAGTCGATCCGTCCAATATCATGCAGGTGGGCATGGGATTCTGGGCATCTAAAACACTATTAACAGCGGTTAAGCTTGAGCTATTTACCCTATTGGCAGTCAAGCCATTAACGGGAAGGGAAATCAAACTTCAAATCTGTTTAAATGGCCGGGGGCTGTATGATTTTCTGGACACACTGGTTGCACTGAAATTCTTAGAAAAAACTGGAAACAAAGAGACTGCTGTATATTCAAATGCCTCCGATTCGGATCTATTTCTGGATAAAAACAAACTTTCATATATGGGAGGATTGCTGGAGATGGCTAACAACCGCCTTTACCCTTTCTGGAATTTCCTGGAGGAAGGCTTAAGGAGGGGAACACCTCAGAATGAAATAAGAACAGGTGAGGCCTCTCTGTTTGAGAAGATCTATTCTGATGTGGACAAAACCCGTGAATTTGTGAATGCAATGAGTGGTGCACAGGCAGGAAGCTTTATTGCCTTTGCCACCCAGTTTGACTTTTCCAACTACACCACCATGTGCGATATTGGCGGAGCAGGAGCACAACTTTCTGCCCAGGTGGTCTCACATAATCCGCATATGAGGTGCATCTCTTTTGATCTGCCTCCCGTTGGTCCTATTGCATATGAAAATGTCAGCAAGATGGGTGTTTCTGACAAAGTAGAAGTAAGATCAGGTGACTTCTTTACCGATTCATTTCCCAAGGTAGATGTGATTACCATGGGAAACGTATTACATGACTGGGGGACCGATGATAAGAAAATGCTGATCGGGAAAGCCTATGATGCATTGCCTGAGGGAGGCGCCCTGGTGGTGATAGAGAATATTATTGACGACGATAGACGTGAAAACGCCTTTGGATTGATGATGTCGCTTAATATGCTGATAGAGACAGCTGAAGGTTATGACTTCACTGCTGCCGACTTTAATGAGTGGGCCAGTGAGGCAGGATTCAAAGAATTTTCAAGCATAAGATTGGCCGGACCCAGCAGTGCGGTGATCGCCATTAAGTAAGCCACACATCTCAGATTCATTGGGTGGTTAAACAGTTGTTTGTTGTTTTATTGATGCAAAAGACCCGTGATTTACCTCACGGGTTTTTTAGTATGGTGCAGATAACTAAAGCGGAGGTTCTCATTTGTATTTGATAATCAGATGGTTTATATTTAAAAGACCTAAATCTAAACCCGATGTCTGATAAACCCACAAGCCTGGCCAGGTTCTGGTATGAATTAAAACGCAGAAGAGTCTTCAGGGTAATAGCCATGTATGCAGGCGCTGCGTTTGTGATCATTGAAGTTACCAACAACATTGTAGAACCCCTTGGATTGCCAGCCTGGGTTCCAACCGTGGTCATTCTTCTGCTGATTTTAGGATTCCCTGTAATTGCCATCCTTTCTTGGATCTTTGATTTAACGCCAGAAGGAGTGAAAAAGACTGCGTCTCTTGAAGATTTAGAGGAGCAATTAGATTCTGAACAAACAGAAAGAAGGAGACTCAGGACAAGTGACATTGTTATAGCGGTCCTGGTTATTGCTGTCGGAATCCTGGTCTATCCAAAGATATTTTCGAAAGATTCCTTAAAAAATGCCAGGGACCAGGACGGCAGGATTTCCATCGCCGTGCTTCCTTTTGAAAACCTTTCTGGAGATACATTGTATAACGTCTGGCAGGGTGGATTTCAAAATCTGTTAATTTCTACGCTGTCTAACTCGGAAGAGTTGTCTGTCCGAAAATATCAGGCTGTAAATGATGTTCTGAACAACAACAAAGAAATTAATATTGCCTCCCTCTCCTCCACCCTTGCCAGTGAGCTTGCTGACAAACTTGATACCAGAACCCTCATACTGGGGAATCTTTTAAGGGCTGGAACTAAAATCCGAATCAATGCACAACTGGTTGATGCTGAAACGGAAGAGATCTATAAAACATACCATATCGACGGGGATTCCGAAAATGATTTCTTCGTGCTGGCTGATTCCCTTTCCGGGATGATCAAAAACTATATTGAGATTAAAAGTATCTCCGATCGTTATGATGCGCCTGAGGTAACCAGGAACATAATGACTCATTCATCTGAAGCTTTCAAATATTATATCCGGGGATGGGATGCATTTAAATATATGGAATTGGGTTCGGCCATTGAGTGGTTTGACAAGGCGATCGAAACCGATTCAACATTTATCAATGCCTATGTGTTTGGAGCCTATGCGAACCTGATGTATGGAAGAGACTGGCCAGCCAAACAAATAGTGATCAGAGCCTCTGAAATAAGTGCCGAGTTTACCACTGAACAGGAGCTCATGTTCAATCAACTCCATGCCTACTTTTTCGAAACTCCGCTTGAGGAAATTGAAGCCATCAAACAACTGATTGAGATTGATGACCAAATTCCCCTGTACTGGCATCAGCTGGGCTTTGCCTATTATAAGTTGTTTGAGTATGAACAGGCGGTTCAAAGCTGGGAGCAAATCTTCAGGATTCATGAACAGTGGGGTACAGACTACCAGAACCCCTATGTCTATTTTCTTATGGGCGATGCTTATCACAAACTTGAGGAACACGACAAAGAAGAGAAAATTCTGGCCCTGGGAAACAGGGTATACCCCAATGCCATTATGATCCAGCAGCATCAGGCCATATGCGCCTTCTCAAAAGGAGAAACACAAAAGGCAGAGGAGATATTGGTTGAATATAGGTCGATTCGCCAGGAGGTACTTCATTGCACCGAGGCCATGGTTTCCTCTGGCATTGGCACCATTTATTCAAGTTCCGGACAGTTTGAAGAGGCTGAAGCCTACTACCGGGAGGCCATAAAAAATGATCCCGAGAATCTCTACTGGACCCACGAATTTGCCTGGTTCCTGATTGATAAGGAGGTAAATATTGAGGAGGGAATCAAACTTTGCGATGGGATTCTTGAACAATATCCCAGATACTGGCCCTCTCTGGATGCAAAAGGTTGGGCCCTATACAAGCAGGGAAAATATGAAGAGGCGCTGACTTTGCTTAAAGATTCCTGGGATCTGAAACCTGCCTATAGCCATACCGGGTATATGCATATTCAGGAAGCCGAAAAAGCGCTTTCCGCACAAAATACTGAAATGTAGTCGATTAGATTACTCAAACAGTCTCATCCCTCCTGCTTTGTCGAGTATTGCTTGAAGTGGAATTGCACTTACAGCCCACAATTTACTTAAGGGGCAGATGAACCGGATGATACCTAGGGGTGATCCCTTCCCTATTCCTTAATAATCATTTGACTTGTTGATTGAGAATCATTATCCACCTGGAGGAGATAGGTCCCAATTTCATACCCAGATATATTTACCAAATGAATTCCTGGATTATAAATCACCTCTGTATATAACAAGCTTCCGTCCAGACTGAAAATTTTAATGGTGGAACTCCCAGTCTGTCCCTCAAGATTGATCACCACCATTCCACTGGTGGGATTGGGGTAAACTTTTGGTACGTTCTTGTGAAAATCATCCATACCAACAGGCGCTGAAACAGTGATTGATTCCTGATGCGTTGAAGTGATTGCGCCTGCTTCTGCTGTCAGAACAACAGGATAGGTCCCGGCATCGGCATAGGTATGAACAGGGTTTTCTTCCGTACTTGAATTTCCATCCCCGAAATCCCATCCATAAGATGTGGCCCCTGTGGATGTATTGGTGAAGGTCAAGGTAAGATCCTCAGCAACATATGTGTACGCTGCAGTAACTTCAACAGGGGCTGAAACAGTGACTGATTCCTGATGTGTTGAAGTGATTGCGCCTGCTTCTGCTGTCAGAATTACAGGATAGGTCCCGGCATCGGCATAGGTATGAACAGGGTTTTCTTCCGTACTTGAATTTCCATCCCCGAAATCCCATCCATAAGATGTGGCCCCTGTGGATGTATTGGTGAAGGTCACTTTCAGATCTTCTGCATTGTGTGAATAACCAGCTGTCACGATGATTGCAGGCTCAAATGACAGTGCCAGATCTTTGAAATTTGCATCTTCCACAGGAGTAAGTGATACTGGTTCAGCCCCCTTGGTAAAGGCAATTCCCCGCAATGGTCCCTGCACATGAGCTTCTGTATACTCCACAAACACCGTATAATCCCCATCGGGTACAAGATTTCCATTTACATCCTTACAATCCCAGGTAACCGTATGGGTTTGGTGACTTTTAAGTGTCTCGCCTGTAACAGCGTCAACCATATTTCCTCCTGACTGGGTATTCCAGGTATAGAGGTACTGCTTGCGCTTTACTGCCCTTAGTTTCCGGGATAACACAAATCCATTGCTGTCTTCCACCCATATGGCCAATACATGCTTTGGTGAGAAATTTCCATTTACAGTCACTGTCCTCACAGTGAAGGTCATGTCACCCTCGGTGGGGGTTTGAGATATCAGCTGGGAGGAATAGCCAGTAAGAAATAGGATAGATGCTGCCAGAAATAATGCTTTCATAATAATCTCGTCTTTTACTTTTCAAACGCAGCATCATATATAGAGTTACAAATTTAACACAGTATTAAACGGCCGATTTGCCTGCCAACCACCCGGTGGAGTAAGCAATCTGCAGGTTGTAGCCTCCTGTTTCTGCATCCAGATCAATTAGTTCTCCTGCGAAAAAGAGGCCCGAGACCAGCTTCGATTCCATAGATTTTGAGGAGATCTCACCAGTGGGAATACCTCCCGCGGTAATAACTGCCTCTTTAAATGATCGATGACCATTCACTGTAAAACGGAAATTTTTAAGGAGATGACGGATCTGCTTTCGCTCCTTGGATGACACCTGGTGGCCCTCCTTTTCAGGATCTATTCCAAGGAGTTCCAGGAAAACCGGAATCATCGATGATGGAAGCCAGTTGGAAAAAATATTGGAGATTCTCCGTTTTCCAAATTCATCCAGGTCACGAATCAACCTCTTATCCAGTTTTTGCTCATCCAGCGCAGGCTTTAGGTCTATCGAAACCTCAACTCTATTCTTTAAGTGCAACTCATCCACCACCATCCTGCTCAATGTGAGAATAATGGGTCCTGAAAGGCCGAAGTGGGTGAAAATCATTTCACCAAAATCCTCTCCTCTTTTTTTATCATTGACCCATACAGATGCCCTGACGTTTTTAAGAGTGAGGCCCTGCAGCTGTGGAGCTACTTTCCCTGTTGTTTCTATGGGAACCAGCGACGGCCTGACCCGCTCAATGGAATGCCCGACTGTTCTGGCCAATTCATAACCATCCCCATTGGAACCGGTGGCCGGATAGGATTTGCCTCCGGTGGCAAGGACTACAGCACCTGCAGAGTATTCAATTCCGTTTGCCTGGAGGCCGGCAATCTGCCCATTTTCCACAAGAAGCTTCTCCACCCTATGGCCGCAACTGATTTCCACATTTAACCTTCTAACCCACTCCAGAAGAGCCGATAGCACATCCGAAGACTTGTTGCTGGAAGGAAAATAGCGCCCCCCTCTCTCCAGGGTGGTCTCTACCCCATGTTCGTGAAGTAGATTGAGAATATCCGTTGAAAAGAACTGGCTGAAAGCGCTGTGCAGAAATCGCCCGTTGGGGTAGACATGGCTTATAAACTCAGTTATCTCAGCATTGTTGGTGATGTTGCAGCGTCCTTTCCCTGTAATTAACAATTTTCGGCCCTCCTGCCTCATCTTTTCAAGTACAAGGACTTTCCCTCCTGCTGCGGCAGCACTTCCTGCTGCCAGCAAACCAGCAGGACCGGCTCCCACAACGATCACATCAAAACGCTCCATTGTTGCAAAGGTACCTTATTCATACGAATTCTATTTAGCCGGATTTCCCACCGGCTTACGAAACATCAAATAATAACAGGGCGTTCAAACAGAAAGCGACAGATCGTTCTTAATAAAGCTTAAGCACCATGAAAACAAACTTCAGAAAGTGCATCCCCACAATTTCCATCCTCACTCTATTTATTGCTTTCTCCTGCACCAACTACCAGATTCCGGATAATGCACTTCCCGATGGCCCGGGGAAAGAGGTGCCACAGATGGTTGAAACGAACTGTGATCCTGATACGGTCTATTTTCAAAATACAATTCTTCCCCTGGTGGTCTCCTCCTGTGCAACAACAGGATGCCACGATAAAGTTTCTCACAGAGACGGGATCATCCTCACCGATTATACTTCCATCATAAGAACAGGAGAAATCAAACCTGGAGATCCTGGAGACAGTGAATTTTTTGAGACATTGACAGATGAAGGCGACGACCTGATGCCTCCCCCTCCATACAGTCCCCTTAGTATGGATCAAATCCAGCAGGTCAGAACCTGGATCAGTCAGGGTGCAATAAACAACGCATGCCATGACGGTTGCGATACCGCACAAATTACCTTCTCCGAAACCATCTGGCCCATGATGCAGAGCTACTGCACAGGATGTCACAGCGCGGTGAATCCCGGAGGAGGAATTGTTATCGCCGGGTACGACGATATGGTTTCACTTTCCGAAAATGGAAGCCTGATGGGGTCTATTCGGTATGAAAGTGCTTATTCGCCCATGCCCATCAATCAGCAGCTACCTGGATGCAGCATCAATCAACTCCAAAAGTGGATTGACGATGGCTTTCCCCAATAGGAATCCCCGGATATATTATATTTGAAAATGGAATTTTTCAAAGTGGTAAACATTCGTGCCACAGAGCAAGAACTTAAAAACAAGCTAAAGCTTCAGGATCTTGAATCCTTTTGTGAAAGTGTTTTTCCATTAAGCGATGGAAACGAAATATGTTCCATTGGGGGCATGTGGGGTGATTTTACACTTCGTCGCGACGAGATCATGGGTGGGGTGAGATTTTCCATGCTGGACTGTCCCAATGCCCTGGCATGGACTGTTACATGCGGTTACCCCCCTGCCAGAGAGGGTGTAGTCATTCACCTGACCATCAACCGAACAAGGAAACAGGAGGAGTTTGTTGAAGAGATACACCAGTTTATGGGTGACCTGGAGATGGGCTTGCAAAGCAAGTTCTCTCAGTAGTCTGATTTCGAATCGGAACAATTACAGGCATCTCCTTGTTAGTTAATCCAGGAGACAGAAGGAAATGAAAATACTTTTAACAGGCGCCTCAGGTTATATAGGGAAACGCCTGGTACGAAGACTGGTTGAAAAAAAGTACGAGGTAATATGCGCAGTTAGAGATCTGGATCGCATTTCACTGCCAGATTCAATCATAAAAAAGGTAAGCTTCCTGGAGATAGATTTTCTGTGTCCGCCAGACCTTGAGTCTCTTCCCAAGGATATCGATGGAGCATTCTACCTGATTCACTCTATGTCTGAGTCCATCAAGAATTTTTCGGAATTAGAGGCATTGGCTGCACAAAATTTCAGAGACTACATGAACCTCACCCAGGTTAAACATGTGGTCTATCTGAGTGGAATCGTAAACTCGGATGAACTCTCCAAGCACCTGCAATCCAGGAAGAATGTGGAAGAAACACTGGCTGAGGGGAACTATAACTATACCGTGCTCAGGGCTGGAATTATTGTGGGATCGGGAAGTGCATCCTTTGAAATCATTCGCGACCTTACTGAGAAGATGCCCATCATGCTGGCTCCAAAATGGGCCTTAACCAGGTCCCAGCCCATCGCGATCCGTAATGTGATGGAATTTCTTTCAAATGCCATATTCAGAGAATCCTGTTATAATCAGAGCTACGATATTGGCGGTCCGGACATCCTCACTTATAAGGATATGTTACTTGAATATGCCCAGGTACGGGGATTGAAACGTATGGTAATTCCCATACCCTTTATGTCCAAAAGGCTTATCTTCTTACTGGCTCTTTTTTGTCACAGCGGTCTCATACAAACTCGCTTCTAACCTGGTTGATAGCATGAAAGTCGAAGTGATCGGGAAGGAGAACAACCTTGCAGAACAATTTGGAATTGAACTTATCCCCTATAAGAAAGCCATTGGAATGGCATTTTCCCGCATTGAACAGAACTATGTGGTTTCCACCTGGAAGGACTCCATGATAAGTGGCAGACTAAGGAAGGATGTCCATGACTTTATCCAGGTCCCGCAATTTGGGGTATACCGTGATGTTCAGGAGAAGAAATTTACAAATCCGGAAATGGTGATGGACAGAATTTGGTCTATTGGTGGAGAAACGGGCTGGTACTATGCCACCTGGATATGGAACATCAGGGGATTTTTGGATAAACTCTCAGGAGGTATCGGGATCCGAAGAGGCAGAACCAATCTGCATGAAATACATGCCGGGGATGCACTGGATTTCTGGAGGGTACTGTTGGCCGATAAGGAAAAACGCAGACTGCTTCTCTATGCAGAGATGCGATTGCCCGGAGAAGCATGGCTGGAATTTTCCATGAGAGAGGATAATACACTGCGGCAGGTAGCCACCTACAGGCCAAAAGGTGTATTGGGCCGCTGGTACTGGTATGTTCTTATGCCTTTCCACTTTTTCATATTCAGGGGAATGGCAAAACGAATTGCGTAAGAATTTAGTAGAGGTACCTGTGGCAATCGGCACAGGCCATCTCCTTCCAGGCCATATCAATATCTACAGGGTGGCGGAACTCCAGTGAGCTATCTATGGATGTGGTTTCGAATTGCTCTGGGTTACCCTGTGCAAGGATGGTATGACAAATATTACAATCCCTGGAAATGACCTGGCCATCTTCACTTTCATGATTTCCATTGTGACACCTGAAACAACCATTAAATTCCATATGTCCCACATGACTGGGGTAGGCATCCCAATTGGCCTTCATCTCGGGGAAGATGTGCTTGGAATATCCCTCCAGAAGACCATCGATGGCCTGACTGACCAATTGGGGATTAGATTCAAGAATTTCGGGATAATCGGAGTCGTAAAACTCATTGACCAGTTCTTTGATTTTCATACTTCCCGAATCACGGGTGGTGGTAAAGGGGGTATTAAACACTTGCATGGCCAGAGCCTTCACTTCAGGTAGCTCACCCGGAATTTTTCCTGATGAGATCAACTCATCCGTAAACTTTTGAGGAGGAAGGAATTGATGAGAGGGCCTGTTGTGGCAGTCCAGGCAATCCATCTCCCTTAATTCCAGCGTATCGATAGCTTCCGGTTCAAGCGTTTCGTAAATATCCTGGTAGATTACTGTATCTCCGGAAGCCTTGTTAATATAGCGCACCCAGGGCAGATACTCTCTTTTATAGTAGAGGCCACATATTCAATCTTCACGTCTGGATTCACATGCCAGTGGATGCCCTCAAGGAGACCCTGTGCACTGTGCTCGGATCCAATTTTCATCTTGAGTTGAATGTTCCACTCTGTATTATCCAGATCGGCCAGGTAATGCTTGTTGTTATGTAAGCGGTGGGAATAGAACTTCTCGGGCCAGTGACACTCCTCACAGGTCTCCCTGGCGGGACGCAGACTATGGATCGGGGTTTCTATGGGTGTTGGGAATTTGTTAAATGTGACAGAATAGACCTGATATAAACCCGAAAGCTTGCTTTTCACATACCAGTCAGCTCCTGATCCCACATGGCATTCCACACAGGTCACCCTTGAGTGTGCCGATCCCTGGTAGGCCACATATTCAGGTTCCATCACGCTATGGCAGAGAGTACCACAGAACTCATTGGATTCTGTATAATGAAATGCATGGTAACTACCAATCCCGGTCAGCATCAGGAAAACAATGGTGGCACCGATAAAAATCGCTATGGCATTCCATTGACGGGAATCCCTGAGATCGATCTTGGTCCATCGAGAAGTGCTCTCCTCTCCATCCCTTTTGATCCGCTTTGCCCTTCTTGACATCCCTATGGGGATCAGGATAAGTCCAATAATCAGGAAAACTGGCAAAACCATGTATATGAAAATACCCATGTAGGCCCCCTCGTAATCAAATAATAGGTTGGCGATCATTATAAATACAAAGATCACCGCACATACGCTTGCAATGATGCTACCAATAAGTGATAGTGGATTGTAGTACGTTTTTGGAAGTTTCATAGAACAAAGATTTGGCGAGGAGAAATTTATGAAATTTTTAACAAGCACTGTATGCAAACGAGCAAAACATCCATATTTAACGATAAATATCTTTGCTCTACGGTAAACCAGGGGATGACAAACCCATTATTCGGAAAATAAATATCTTTCGGATCTATTTTAACCGCCAAGGAACATTGATGATGAGAGTCGATCTAAAGACCCATTGGGATACGATATATGCAAAAAAGCAGGTTGATACCTTGGGTTGGTATGAAAAGAATCCTGTTCCTTCTTTGGAGCTCATTGCCAGGTGCAATCTGAATCAAGACTCCTCCATCCTGAATGTGGGAGCAGGAGCAACCAGGCTTGTAGACGAGCTACTCGAGCTTGGATATACAAATATTATTGCCAATGATCTGAGCCGGGAAGCCCTGGATAGACTTAAATCCAGACTTGGTAAGCAAACTAGCGATCAGGTGAAATGGATTGTTGACGATCTTATCAATCCCAGTGAACTCAAATCGCTGGAACCAGTTGATCTCTGGCACGACAGGGCAGTTTTACATTTCTTCACCAACGATCAGGAACAGGCCAGCTACTTTAAGCTTCTTAAACAACTGGTCAACCCGGGTGGTTATGCAATTATTGCAGCATTCAATCTGGAGGGAGCTCCCACCTGCAGCGGACTGCCTGTTTTTCGCTGTAACCAACAGATGCTGCAGGAGAGGCTGGGCAAAGATTTCATCCTGCAGGAAGCCTTTGACTATGCCTACATTATGCCATCGGGCGATGAAAGAGCTTATATCTATACCCTGTTCAAACGTCTGGGTTGACACTTACTCTGGCAGTGTGGCAATAATATCCCTTAGAAAATCATTCACATCGAAATTACTCAGGCTGTAACCCATTCGAACCACCACCAACTTTTTGGATGGGATCACATAAACACGTTGTCCCAGAAACCCGTCGGCGAAGAAGATATCATCCGGCACATCAGCCAGGGTTCTCTCCTCATCTGATTCTTTCAACCAGAATGTGGAGGCATAATAGCCATTTGATGCGGGAGCTGCAGTGGTCATATAATCCACCCACTCTGGAGTAAGTACAGTATCTCCTTCAAAGATGCCATGGTTTTGAAAGAGTAATCCGAACCTGGCCCAATCGCGAATGGAACCATAACTGAAGGAAGATGCTACAAAGAGTCCGCTTGCATCGGTTTCCACCACTGTATTCAACATGCCAATGCGGTGAAAAATATGGGTGTAAGCATAACCCAGATACTCTTCTCTATCCCCTATGGCACTTCTGAGCAGACCAGAAAGCAGGTTCGCATCTCCTGAAGAGTAGCTCCAGTAGCTTCCTGGTTCGTGTAACAGTTCGCTCTTCTTTACGGAAGCTAACATATCATCACTCTGCATAAGCATCACCGTCGCTTCAGAAATGGTGAAATAGTTCTCCGCCCATTCTAATCCACTACTCATATGAAGAATATTCTCTATGGTAATATTCTTACGATCATCATCAGCCCACTCGGGGAAGCCAGTGGTTTTTTTAACATCCATCTTGCCCTCCTTCACCAGTGCACCTGCCATGGCCCCGGTCACAGATTTGGTCATGGACCAGCCATGAAACTTTGTCCATGCATCATACCCATCCAGGTACTTTTCCCCGATCAATTCATTGTTATAGACCACCGCAACTCCAAAGGTCTTTTTTAAGGTTTCTGCACCTGGTGCATCAATGGCATCATCGAGAATGCTCTTGAGTTTCTCATAATCCACTCCCGCGGGCAGCAACTCCGGCATTACATCACCCAGAGGCCAGAGGATGGTATCCTGACTGTATCCAGGATCGGGAATCATAAATGTGTCCCCCCTGAGTTCCTCTTCAGGTTTATCCAGGACGATTACTGCTCCCAAGCCCTCTCTGAATACCGCTTTTCGCTCACCCAGGCCAAATACTTTGGCAGTCACGGATTGCTCCGTATAATCGATGTTACACTTGGCCAGGCTAATTGGAAAAAAAGAGAGATCCTCTGCAGAGACTCGCTCCGGGCTCTTCTCTGCCAGGAACACACTGGAGCACATGCCCTTGGCCGCAAACGCCGTAATGATAGGCACCCTGGGCCAGGCGAACCATGTAATAAAAGCTATTAGGAAGACTAATGATGACCAGAGGATTCTTTTCAGGGGCTTTTTCATAGGGATAAAAATATCACAATATGGAGAAAAGCCAAAGCCCTAATCAATCTTAACAATAATACGAAGCTCCTTATAACAGGTTGCCAGTAACCGTGCAGTCAATATCCACAACAATGGTAATGGAGATTCCTTTCAGGGAAGATTTACCCTTGCAGGTAATGGTGAAAGGGTCAACAGATGTAAGTATCTCATTTACACTGCTATAAATATCATTTATATCATCCAGGGTAAGCGTTGAGCCTACCTGTATGGGCCACGCTTCCATTCTGGTCCAGGTGGCTGAAATACTGCTATTCTTTATGGTAAAGGCTACATCAGTAAGAACCAGGTCTTCGATGTTTTTGTCACCGATTTTGACTGCATCCACAGTAGCAATAATCCCATCTGCAGTGATGGATTCAATTCTATCCTTATTATCTGCTACATCCCCATAGTCCATGGGGTCCACCACTACCAAAGTATCAAATTCATAAGGCCCGGCCGCTTTCAGAGCACTTTCCGGAATATCAATATCAAGATCACCCGACATGGTGGTTTCCACATCCACATCGAATATATCTTTGACCTTTTCACAGGAGGTGAAACTTGCCGATAGCAATATCACAAGTGCTACTATTCCTAGATTTTTCATGGCTGTTGGTTTTAAGTTTTGTCAATAAGCTTCATTAAAAATACCCCAAACACCCAGCGTTAACAAGCATTTTTCCGAATTATTGCATTGATTTTTTATAAATGGACCTTATTTGGTGACAGAACTTCACAGGTCTGCTGGAAGAGAGATTTGGGATTTTACGAAAGTATGTTAATCTGTGACGGAAAGCGGGCCAGATCCCTCTGACAATTAATATATTGGGGTGGCAAGCCCTTTGAACCAGGTATAAAAGAAGGTTCCTTCCTTGTGGGATGAAACAGCACTGAGGTCTTTCAAACCCTGCTTCCAATGGGTTTGATCCACCAGTTTTTCCTCTAACACCTGTTGCTCCGCCGAGCTTACCATAGGCACAATAATTTTGTTGACCACCCCATCCAGCAAAACCGGATCAGACTTGTCTGCATAGGCTGCACGTGGTTCCACGTACTCAGGTTCAAATCCGGCCTCCATAAGCAGGGGATACAACCTCCTGCCAATGTTTGGATCATGGCCCAGATTACATTGTGAATCAATTAATCCCTTCCATACCAGCCGGGAGGGTAAAGACTCCGGTGTCCAGAATCCCGACCCGTGATCTCCTTCAATCAGAGTCAGAGTACCCCCCTTGGCCAGCAACTCTTTTGTCATCCCCAGGGCTTTTGCAGGTTCTTTAAGGTGTTCCAACACAAAACAGATAAAAATATGATCGAAAGTGGCCTTTGCAAATCCATGATCAAACAGGTCCGCCTGTTTCACTTTTACATTCTTCAGCCCCAGTTCTGAGACCAATCCAGTGGCTTTCTTCACCGATTCTTCTGAAATATCGATGGAGGTCAGATGAATTCCGGGATTTCTTCTGGCCAGGATGGAGGTCTGTGCCCCCACTCCGCAGCCTACTTCCAACACCCGACTGCCAGGTGGGAAACGGGTACCCTTATGCAGCAGATCTTCAAGGATCAGAGATTGTTCCAGAAGTCTTTGTGTTTCCCTGTCCGAATAACCATGCACATAACTCATGCTACTTCTTCATAAGTGAAAGCGACATCTGGTCGGCCCAGTCCAATAAGGCATCAATCTCTTCCTGACTCATCCTGGCATTCCTGTGTATAAGCATATAGCTTTGCAGCGGCATGCTACCCGCTTCGATCGCATCATAGAGGTCAGAAAGCGCACCTATTTTCTCCGCTTTGCTTAAACTCCCAAATTCACTTAGATTAAGGGCCTCTTTCCCCTCACTCACATGTTTATAAAGGTACCACGATACAGGGGAGATCCTATTGTACCATGGGTATTCGGTGCGATTGGAATGGCAATCGTAACAGGATGCAATCAGGATTTTAGAAAGACTTTCGGGCACTGAAGCCACCACAATAAGGTCACTTTCATGTGAAATGCTCCCCTGGTTCTTTTCAGGTTGGAAGAATTGCAGTATAATCAAAATTGCAATAATCAGAAGCGTCGCTAGCTTTATTCCTCTCTTCATTAATTGGCTCCCAGCAGTTTATCCGAGGCTTCCTTGGTCCAATCGAGGATCAATTTCTTCTGGACTTCGGTAAGCTCCTTCTCCGGATTGTTCTTTAAATATTTTTCGGGTGGCATTTTTCCTTTTTCAACCACATTGGAAATATCCCCAAGTACTGCTACTTGCTTGCTTGTCCTGTAGTTCTCCCACTCTGTGAAATTAACAGCCTTAAGTGCATCCTCTGATTTGGCACCTGTGGTGTGACAACCATAACATTTTGATTCCAGCACTGTACTTACTTCTTCAGGCATTTGGGCGATCAATTCGGGATCGGGACGGTTGGACTGAAACAGGATAAACATACCTCCTGCAATAACAATCAATGCAATTCTCTTTTTCATGGGTTCGTTTTTTTAGGTTATCAAGATAAATAATTTCGATCAATAATAGTAACTGAACTCAAGCTGATATACCCTCCAGAGTGGATCAGGGATACAAGTGTTCTCTTCATAAATCTCCAGGTGTAGTTTGATCTTTTTTCCATAGACATCCATAAAAGTGGGTATATCGGAAAGAAACCAGGACACACTGGCTGTATAATTCGATCCCTCACCTCCCCAGCTGATACCGCCCAGGTATTCACGTTCCTCATTAGAAACCCAAACGCGGTGTGAAGGCAATCTGCAGGATGATTCTGGCATGATCCTAATAGAAAAATGCCCAAAATACATATGTTTCTCAGACCTCTCATGGATAGCAACTAGACAAATATAACACTTTGGTAGAGATGGATTATTTGTTCTTACTTAATTTGCGGTTGTGATTCCAATTAATAAACTTACGCAACAGGTCAAGCGCCAGAGTGATGTAAAAGATTAAGGTGGAGAGCCAAATAATTGCCAGGTTGAACCAGAAAGTATCGAAAGAATGGTTAGCCACTCTTTTCACTGGAGCAAAAAACTGTGCCCTGCCAATCTTTGAAACTGGTTGCTGGTAAATGGGAGATACTTTTCTCACCAGTCTGTTGTTCCATTCAACTACAAACTGACCCTTGTTTAACAAGACTTCCTCCAATCGTTTATTGGAATAAGCATTCCTCATCATCAGGAACTGTTCCTCTCCACCCCATTGCTTAATAAGACTCTTGGAGAGGGCATCGCTCAGCATATCATTATGCCTCCTTACCCGTTTGAAGTACTCCCTGGCTTTATGGAGCGAATCACTGGCCACCTTGTAGACGCCTTCATTATAGTATTTTGGATCCATTAGAGAGATATTCCCAAAGGAAGCGACCACATTCATTTCTTGCAGGTTTTCAAGTTCATTTCTAATGAGTGCGAACTCTTCTCCTGACGCATGCAGATCTTTGTTATCCAGGAATTCAAATTGAATTTCATTCAGGTACTGTTGAATGCTGGAGATCCGATCGCTCTGGAAAGCCGCATTGTTCCGGGCCTGATCAATTTCAAAAAATTCCCTGGTGAACTTATTCCCCTTAAACTGGTGGACTGCCATGGCTTCGAAAGCCCATCTGGAGGTCATCATCTCTCCTATGATAGGCACATAGCCAGGGTGATTTACAAGATTATTTAGCCTGTCAAAGCGAATCATTACACCCCCGAAAAGAAGCTGTGGGACAACAATAAAGGGAATAACAATATAGGTTGTAACCACAGAATTCATTCCTGATGATATATTTAATCCGAACATATTTGCCCAACATGCTACGGTAAAAAGTATGGCCCAGTAATGAAAAAACATCCCTTTAATTTCCAGGATAGAATTCCCAACAAGCACAAAGGTGAGGGTTTGAATGGCCGAGATTAGAAAGAGAACCAGGATTTTTGAGTGAAGATAACTGAGGCGGCTCAGACGAAGGAAGGACTCGCGTTCAAGGATTTTTCGATCCCTGATAATCTCCTGTGCACTGATCATCAATCCCATGAACAGAGCCACCACTATAGCCATAAACATATATACCGCCAGGTTCACATTCTCCCTGAACACATAACTGCCTGTGACAGATAGCTCTTTTGTATACCTGGTGAACCATGCGATAACAAGCGCAAGAAAGGGTGCCTCCAGGAAAGTAATCAATACATATTGACGGTTGGCCAGTTTGGTCAGAAAATTCCTTAAACTGAAAATCTGAAACTGACGAACAGGTGACGGAATATGGAAATCAATTTTAGGCAGAGTGGCTCTTCTGGTTTTGATCTTCTGCTTTGATTCAATTCTTTTCAGGTAGATTTCATACCACTCTTCAGGGGCAACTTTTCGCTCCCTGGTAGCTTTCCCATATTCATCCACTTCCCTTGCCTCAACCATCTTCAATATCTCTTCCGGCATCACATTGCCACAAGAAGCACAGTGCCCCACATCTGCGTTCACATAATCACTGAGCTCTTTGAAATAGGTTATGGCATCAATGGGATTGCCTTTGTATATTACATGGCCCTCCTTGTCAAGAATCAGGAATCTGTCAAACAGTTTATAAATGTCTGAATAAGGTTGATGAATATTCACCACCACCAACCTCCCTTTTAAAGCTTGCTCCTTTAGCAACAACATGACTTTTTCAGAGCCCATGGAGGAGAGCCCGGAGGTGGGTTCATCCACAAAGAGTATGGCAGGTTCTCTGATAAGCTCCAGGGCAATATTCAAACGTTTTCGTTGCCCGCCACTAATAAGCTTCTTCAGTGGACTTCCAACTTTAAGGTGCTTGATATCCTCAAGATCCAGGTCTGCAAGGACCTGATTTATCTTTCTGATGATCTCCTTCTCGGTGTAGTTACTCAGACACAATTTTGCATTTAGATATAAATTTCGGAAAACCGTCAGATCTTCCAGCAGCAGATCATCCTGCGGTACAAATCCAATGAGACCCTCAATTTTTGAGGGCTCCTCATGGATATTAATACCATTGATAAAAATTTCACCCGATTGGGGTTTCAACTTACCTGAGAGAATGTTCAAAAGTGTTGATTTGCCTGCCCCACTTCCTCCCATAATTCCTATGAGGTTGCCTGATTCTTTGCTAAAACTAAACCGCCTGATTCCTTTGGAGCTATTTTTAAAACGATAGGCAATGTCCCGGGCCACAAAAAATATCTTGGTAGTCTCTTCTGTATGGTGAAATTTCCTGGAAATGTCACTGTAATATACAGGACGTATGTGAGTCCCGGTAATTAAAGAACCCTGTTCAAGCAATTCGATCCTTTCAGGAATAATATTTTGTCCATTCAGGAAAAGATTCATGGTTCCCAGGTAGCGAAAAACAAGGGTGTCGGTGGAGGGATGATGCAGGATAGCAATCAAACCTTCCAGTCCTTTCTCCCGAATATGTTTGATGCCATCCACAAAAGGCTTCTTTTGGCGATCGATTAAGAGAAACTTATCAGTTTCAATCTCTTCGAATGCGTTGAGTACAAATTTCTTTGTATTCTCATGTTCCGCCCTGGAAATATTGAATGAATCGGCCACCGTCCGGATAAACGCCAGCTCCTTTGCTGTCATCACATCATCCTCATTAATAAATTCAACAAGTCGAAGAAAAACAATGAATTTTTCGCGCTGTAAGAGGCTTTTGTTAATCTCCTCAGCGATCTGTTTAAGCTTTTCAGAATCGGAGAGGGTCTGCTCTGAAAGCGCAATTCCTCCAGCGAAAAGATGAGGATGATGAATCTCCAGGTAGTGATCAAACACCACCAGATATCTATGGATCAGATTGGTTTTCAGGTGCTGCCTGAGAAAAGTCTTGACAATAGACCTGGCTTTGAAAGAGACGCCATCCTCTGATACATTTGCAATAATTGCAAAGAGTTGTAACAGTGCATTTAAAACTGTCTCTTTCATTATATGAGGTCAGCGCTTAGCTGACTGAAAACTAAACGATGCTGCTGCGCAATACTTCGATCTGAGAAGTTATGGACTCCAGTTGATCAGCAGTAAGGACATCCCCTACTCCCTCATAAATTTCCTGGAGGTTATACAAGCCCTGGAAGATGCTCGCCACCTCTTCTACATCTTTTACAGGTTCTAACAAGCTGACCAGTTCGAAAAGAGAATTCTTCTGTTTCGCGAGGATGGATAGTATTTCTGTATTGTCTCTTGCCCTTGATGAAACGTTGGAGGTAATGTACATTCCTTCAATCCAACTTCCACATACCACCAGGCGGGCCAGTACATCCTGTTCGTTTTGAACCAGGTAATTCCATGTATCCCCAAAAGACTCTGAAACAATGTTAATGAGGGAGTCTCTGTTATCCATATTCCTTTCAATCCTAGCTGCATAGTCGATGTTGAAGGTGGTGGATATCCCCAGGTCATCGATCAGAGTTTTCGAGGCTTCCAGGTAATTCATGGTAGCCTGTTTCATCATATAAGTGGTGGCATAGCAGAGGTCGGTTGCATAAACTCCCAGATTTAAGACTTTATCACGATGGGTGATATAATCACCAGCTTTAGCAGCTGAATTTGAAAGAGAAAGGATATAGGGCGCCCCGGATTCATAAATTAACTTTGTGATTTCGTAAGAATCAGGAATGGGATAACCTGATAATTCCTTAATAACTTCCTCTTTGGGCACAGGGTCTGAATCTGGAGAAGATACATTTTCCTGCTTTTTGGTGCTGGTATTGCATCCGGAAAGAATTAGCAATATCACGGCCATTATTCCGGAAATTACTGATATAGAATGTATGAATTGTTTCTTCTTCATGGTTAAAGATTTAATAGATGTTCATTTTTTTAGGTTAAAACGGTCTCACAATTTAGTAAAAAGAGGCATCAATTGAAAATTATATATGGATATCAGTCTCTCTTTTTATCATTTACAGGCACTCTTCCCCGCGCCAGTATGGGTGTAGAACAACGTGATTCGATGAGTTGTTCAATCCAGTTGATTTATTTGTCAGGCCCTCAGGAAGCCAGCCCTGAAAATTAGAATCAATACTACTTCGAAAAGGGATATCTAAGGCCTTATTCCTTGAGAATTGTTAAAAAGAGAAAAAAAGATCAATTCTTTGTAAGAAAGATGGAACCCATAGTATAACTATCCCGTACAAAGAAACGAAACCCTTACCTTTGGTCATATTATAATAGTCCTATGAAACGAACAAAAAAAATAGTTGCATTTCTTCTTCCATTGCTGGCTCTGTTTCTTATCCCAAGTTGCCTCAACCTTGATGAAGACCCCATACTCACCATAGCACCAACTGTTGACCTCAGTGCACATATAAAAAATGAAAGAATATTTGCCACTGCACAGATCAATGTGAATCGCGAGATTAATACACCCGGAACCTTGGAAATACGGTTTGTATACATCGGCGATTTAGCCATTTATAATTCAGTAACAGGAAATATTATCGATGTAAATGCCTTCAGCGGAGGAGGGCTCTCTCAAGTATATACTGTAGCCGCCGATACCGCTTCCCATCAAAAGCTTATAGTTATTGCCGATGGTGTGATAGAAGCCTATGCCGATACTGGAAATGATGGGGATCCCTCCAACGATAAACTGATCTCTCAAGGTGGCTTTCACCAGGAAGCTGTTTATGTTTTATCCGAATTAGATTAAACTGTAACTGATTGAAACGAGCCATGACGCTCCGGTTCTCAAATATTCGGACTCTGTTTGTGATGGCCGGGATTTCTCTGAATCTGGCCCTGTTCGGGCAGGCCATACCTTCCGGTCCGCTCTCCATTCCGGTTTATCACCCCGTTGTGCTAAATCCAGCATATGCCGGCAGCAAAGATTTTTCCCAAATTGCTTTTACCACAAAAGCCCTTCAGAACCCACATTATCAAATGCTTAGCGCACATTCCAGGTTGATGAACGCCAATGGCAGTTTTTCTAAATTTGGATTGGGGGGCTATACATTTTTAGAGCAGCTGGATCAGTCATGGAATACCGGGCTTTCTATTGCCGGATCATACCACTACACACTGGATGATTCAAGGCTTCACAATCTGTCTGGTGGGGCAGCACTGAAAGGTATTTTTACGGTTCCCAAAAGTTCCGACGAGACTGTGGGAGATACCCTCTCTACCACCTTCACTCCTGATATGGACCTGGGATTTTATTACTATGGCCCAAGTGCATTTGCCGGCATTTCTGTTAACTCTATTTTTGACCAATCTCGGAGGTATCATCTATATGGCGGGTACAAATTTCTCTTAAACAGGAGCTTAGCAATCGTTCTGGAACCCTCATTGCTTATTTCCTTTGGAGATTCTACCATGGCTGAGCCCATTGAGAAGATTACACCCTACCTCAAGCTATACATGCAGAACTTTTATGTGGGTACTTATGTGAAGTCGGATCATCTTTTTGCACTTTTCTTTCAGTATCAGTTTCCGAGATTTTATACGGGAGTATTTCTCGAATTCCCTTGGAAAGGCTACCTTAATGACGATAATATTATATTTGAACTCTCGGTTGGGATAAACCTTGGCCTTGAAAAGCAGAAGTTTCTTCAGCACAGGCACTGGTAAAATTAAATTGAAATGAACCGGATCAAATTAAATGCGACCCTTATCATTCACCTGGTTGTTTTCTGTGGATTTTTACCAGGCTGGATCATTTCCACCTCAGCCCAGGAGATCCGCGAGCAGGACTCAATCAAGGTTGAAGAGCTGCTGGTAAAAGACACCCTTGACCTGGAAATAAACGGGCCTTCCAGTGAGATCGCTTTCTATATGAATGGCATGGTATTTCTATCCGATTCTAAATACCATCAAAAGATGATCGCTGATCACATCACATTTGGCGTGGTGAAATCCTATTTCGTACCCCTTGATTACATCTCTCTTGAAAGCAGCAGCCCCCTGTTTGCAAATGACAATTTCCCCTATCCGCCTGCGGGAATGTCCTTTACCCGAGATTACAAGAAAATCTATTTTACAAAATCTGTGCAACTTGAAGGAAAAGCTCAGGTAGAGAAGATCTTTGAGATGCCAATCCTCGAGGGAGAAGCCACTGAACAAATCCAATTGCCCTTTACAACCGGCCCTTCGCGTTACCTGCATCCTGCCATATCAATTGATGAATCATTCATCATCTTTTCGTCCGACGCATCCCCTTCAAAAGGGGGGCTTGACCTGTTTATCTCCAGAAGAAATTCCGACGGGTGGGGCCAGCCGGAAAGTATGGGTTCAGTTATCAATACCAGCAGCCACGAGTATTACCCTTTCCTCGATTATCACAACAACCTTTATTTTTCTTCCTCGGGACATATGGGTTTTGGGGGATATGATGTGTTTGTATGCTATTTCAATGGAACCGGCTGGGAGCGTCCTCAAAACCTAAGTAAGTATGTAAATACTGAGGAGGACGAATTGGGGTTTTCCATCCATCCCAATAAGCAGCTGGCCGTTCTTACCCGGGTGATGAAAGAGAGTTCCGATGCCTTAGTACTGATGGTCAAATTGAATGAGAAAGTATTGCTGGCTTCCGATGAAGGATCATCACGACCTAAAGATATCTCTCTGCTTTTGAAAGATCTGATCTGGTCGGGCTATGCCGCCGGGAACTACACCCCATCTGCACTAGGCAATCCGCTGGCAATCAGCGCTCCTCTGATCGGTGATAAGGAAGATGAATCCAAATCCACACCCCCCTTTGAGACAATCACAGCTACGCCTCCTGTGAAAGAAGCTGAAAATCAACCAGATCCCGAGCCAGACCGCGAGCCAGATCCCAACAGGGTTACATTTCGGGTCCAGATCCTCTCCAGTACCAAAGCAAACAGCAGACCCGAAGTGTCTATTGAGGGGAAGCCCCAACGCACATTTGAATATTACTACAAGGGTGCATACCGAATTACAGTGGGAGAATTCGTTGACCTGGATGAAGCAAATGCTTTCAGAACCAAGTGTAAGAACTCAGGTTTTAACCAAGCCTGGGTGGCAGCCTTCAGAGGAAATAAGCGAGAAACAGATCCATCTGTATTTAGAAAATAAGCACATGCTCCATATTGTAGAACACCCCTTAATAGAACATAAACTCACCCTCATTCGAAGGAAAGATACGGGCACAAAAGACTTTCGTGAGAACCTGAATGAAATTGCCGGACTCATGGCCTACGAGATCACCAGGGATGTACCCGTCAGAAAAGTTCAGATCGAAACACCCATGGAGCGGTGTGCTGCATATGAGCTTTCCAGGAGCATCGTTCTGGTCCCTATTCTTCGCGCAGGTCTGGGGATGGCAGATGGAATCCGCAACCTGATCCCCACAGTGAAAGTAGGACATGTGGGCATGTACCGGAATCACAAAACACTGGAACCGGAGAATTATTACGCCAAGTTTCCAAAAAATATCAAAGATGCCGTTGTACTTATTCTGGATCCCATGCTGGCCACAGGCGGGAGTGCCAGCAGCGCCATAAAAATTCTCAAAAAGGAAGAGGCTTCAATTATTAAGCTGATCTGTATCGTGGGCGCTCCGGAAGGAGTGCGACGAATCGAAAAAGATCATCCGGATGTAGAAATTTACCTGGCCTCGCTGGACAGGGGCCTGAATGAGAAAGGATATATTATTCCCGGTTTGGGGGATGCAGGCGACCGTATTTTCGGCACAAAATAAGGTAGTCTCAATCGCCAAATAAACCCCTTTCACCAAATATTCAGAATAGATTTTGATCATATAGCATTTTATTGACAATTGCCAAACAATTTTAAGCTATATTTGTTATAAATAGAAACAACTTGAGACTCTGCTTAACAATGAAAAAGATAACCATAATCCTCCCCTTGCTTCTGATGAGCGCCCTAATTTTTTCTCATCCACCCGAAGATCCCAATCCAGTTAATTTGTCAGGTGTTTCCTGGCACTCCATTCGTCTTGTTGAGTTTGAGAAGGGTCATATTAACGAGGTGAAAGATATAATTCATAAATTCGAAACTGCATCTACTTCAGCAGGCATACCCGCCACCTCGGTAAGGTGGTTTGAGTCTGGCAAATACGACCTCGTAGTTATCTGGGAGATGGACCAGAAACCTGCTGTTGCTGAATGGAACTGGAGCCCACAGGTGGACAAGTGGTGGACTTCATTTGTGGCCCAGGAAGGATCGGAAGAAGCCGCTCAGAAGATTCAGGACCAATACATATCCCTGGTCCACTCTACGGTAACAAATATTGCCCGTAAATCGAAATAGCAATATTTTTTATAAAAAGATACTTTAGCCTTCCTCTTCCGGGGTAGGCTTTTTTTTTGTAATCAATTTTGGACTATTTTTACTTTAAAACCTCCAAATGTCTAAATCACCTAAACCGAAAAAGTCCGTCAAGGGCGATAAAGGTGCAAAGCACACCCGCCTGGACAAGAAGCTCTATTTCCGGGAGCTGGAAAGATTACAGCTGGAATTGGTAAAGCTTCATGAATGGGTGAAAAGTCAAGACCTGAGGGTAGTTGTTCTTTTTGAAGGCAGAGATGCCGCCGGAAAGGGAGGGGTTATCAAACGGATCACACAGCGCCTGAATCCAAGAATCTGCAGGGTGGTTGCCCTGGGCGTCCCTACCGAAAGAGAAAAAAAGCAGTGGTATTTTCAAAGGTATGTGGCCCATCTTCCATCTGCCGGGGAGATTGTTCTATTCGACCGAAGCTGGTACAACCGGGCAGGTGTGGAACATGTGATGGGATTCTGTACAGAGGAGGAGTATGCCGACTTTATGAGATCATGTCCACGATTTGAAGAGATGCTGATCCACTCCGGAATCATTGTGGTTAAGTACTGGTTCTCAGTAAATGATGAAGAACAGGAGGATCGGTTCAGGGAGAGGATTCAGGATCCGCTAAAGAGATGGAAATTCAGCGAGATGGATCTGGAATCAAGAAGCAGATGGATTGAATACAGCATGGCCAAAGACAAGATGTTCTCCCATACCGATACAAAAATCTGTCCCTGGTTTGTGGTAAATGCCGATGACAAGAGGCGGGCCCGACTCAACACCATACATCATCTCCTTTCTTTGATACCTTATAAGGAGATAAAGCATAAAAAGATCGATTTGCCACCCATATCCATGGAGGGGTACGTAAGGCCACCGCTTACTGACCAGACCTTTATTCCGGAAGTTTATTAGTACATTGTAAACATAAAACAACCTATACCAACTCTGAAAAATCCACACCATGAAAACCTTATCTAAATTATTTTCGTTTATTCTTTTATCCATCGTTTTGCTCTCCTGTGGCACAGAGAAAAAGATTGAGCTGTTTAATGGCGAAAACCTGGACAACTGGGACATCTATGTGAGCAATACGGATGTAGCTCCTGGTGAGCTTTTTTGGGTTGAAGACGGTGTAATTAATACCGCAGGTGTACCCAATGGATATATTCGCACCAAAGAGATCTACAACAATTTCAAACTTCATGTGGAGTGGAGATGGGTTGAGGAAGCCACCAACAGTGGCGTTCTGATCCATGTTCAGGGCAAAGAGATGATCTGGCCTCTGTGTATTGAGTGCCAGCTGATGCATGAGCATGCAGGTGATGTGGTGCTCATTGGAAAAGGATCAGGGGTTACCAGCCAAGACACCACCTATTTTGTTAGCTCTGAAGAAAACCGTTATAAAGTGATTCCAAAATTTGAGGCGGTTAGCGAAAACGCTCCCGGTGAATGGAACAGTTACGACATTAGCTCTAAAGATGGAGATCTTGAGGTTGTTGTAAATGGCGTTTTACAGCACATTGCAAGCGGAATGACATTAACGGAAGGGAACATTGCCCTTCAATCAGAAGGATCACCCCTGCAGTTCAGGAATATTTACCTTCAGCCTCTTTAGGAAAACGCCTCATCAATCCTACCGGCTTCGCCCTGTTTTACCAGCCCGACATGGGATTATCCACCACGATGGAGTCCTTGTATTGCGCCACATTAAACCCTGTTTTATAGCAAAAACGGGTCATCTTCAGGAATTTATCATAGTCGATAAGTACCTCCTCATCGCTAACCAGGTGGTAGTCACGGTGGGTGCCTGTGGAGTAAAACAGAACAGGAATATCCTTTCTGGCAAAACTGACATGGTCACTCCTGTAAAAATAGCGTTCTGAATGATTAAGATCGTTATAAGTATAATTTCCCACCAGGTTCATCTCCTCCAGGCTCTGTTTGTTGATATCCATCAAAACTTTACTCTGCATACCACCGATAACCTTCACCGAATCGCCTCCCACAATGGTCAGGCCCGACCTGGAACTCTCTGTATCTTCCGGTGATTTGGTTCTGCCCACCATATCCAGGTTGATCACAGCTGCGGTATTCTCGTTGGGCACCAGGGGATGATCCGCAAAATACTGGGACCCAAATAATCCAATCTCTTCGCCTGAGACCCATAAAAATCCAATGCTTCTTTTGGGGCGCTTTTTCTCCTTCATATAAGCTTCTGCAATTTCGATCAGAGCAACTGTCCCTGAAGCATTGTCGTCTGCCCCATTAAATACGCCGCCCATGCCATCGGTTCCGATGTGATCGTAGTGGGCCAGATAGATCACTACTTCATCCTTAAGCATGGGATCACTCCCTTCGATCAGGCCAAATACATTGGACACCACCAGATCGCTGGTCTGCATCTGTAACTGAACCTTAATGCGGGTTCCATCAAGGGAAAAGGATTGAGGCTTCAGGGTCTGATCAATCTCCTTCTGAAGGGTTTCCAGGGATTTGCCTGTGCCTTCCAACAATTGATCAGCCACACTCCTGTGAATCATGACAATATTGGATCCCATCCTGGGCATGTCGGAGTCCTCCTCTTTTTTCAATGTTCGTGACTTGCTTAAGTATTTGGCAATAGCCGGATTCAGGTCCTCAATGGACTGAAAACCAGATTTGGGATCAAATACCAGCAAAACTGCTTTGGCTCCCCCCTGGAACAAAGCCGGCAATTTATATTGCATATTTTGCATGCCACTCCACTTTTGATGGTCGAATTGCATCTCTGTTCCATCCTCATTCATGGGGGCCCTGTTCATGATCAACACCACCTTTCCGTCGATGTCTATATCTTCTAAGTCGTTGTAGCTGTTGGCTTCATCGTTGATTCCATACCCGGCAAAAACTACTTCACCCTCAATAATTGTCTTTTCACCTTTGGTAGCCGGGAAAATATAGAAAGGCTCTCTGTTGACCATGGAATCTGTGCCTTCCCTGAAAATGGTGGTTTGACTTTTCTCCTTGAGGTAAGCCTTCTCCTCGATCACATAGGGCTGCAGATATCCATTCTCCGGATCGGCCGATTTCAGTCCCAGGGCTTCAGCCTGCACAGCCAGGTACCGGGCTGCAATTTCGAGCCCGGGTTCACCTGTATCCCTCCCCTTAAGCTCATCGGATGAGAGGAAGAGCATATGTTGCTTTAAATCATGCTGATTAATGGATTGCAGTCCCTTCTTTTGCGCCTGTATGGGAGCAACAAACAAAGAGGCCACAAGGGCAATACTGAACAGACTTCTTTTCTTCATGAAGCGAAGGTTTATTTAAAAAAAACGTAGGTAGGAACAACGCTATGACCGGGTTGAATATAGCCATAATTCTCTGAATTGGTAAAAAGTCAGAGCTCCAGATTGGTCACTGCTTCGGTTGTTTTATAATTATAGACTGGGTAATCATACACTGGAATTCGGTGCTCGGTCTGTCCAAGGGAATATCCATACAATCCATCATATTCTTCCTTGTCCTCACCCAGTTCTTCCAGTTGTCTCAGGTATTCGTGTATGGATTTGGACTCGATGATAATCACCTTCCCCATTTTATGGATGATGGGACTGTGAGTCCGGGTCTCGTCATAATCAAACTCAAGAATTCTACGCCCATACCGAGTAATACCTATCACCCTGAATGTTAGACTCTTGCCTACGCCCGGAAGATTTAAAACGTTCCTGTCTGTGGCCAGAAAAGGCAAGCCGGCATATCTTCGGAGGGCATCAATATTCTCCACCATCATATTGGCCTCATCGGGAAATTGCCTGATGGTATCGTCATATTGCTCATCGATCTTTCCTGCTACTTTCTCTTCCAGTTGCTCCTGCACAACCCTGGCATTTGGAGCAAAACCAGCATTGTTTTCCATGTATCCTTTGACCGTGAAGGTATAATAAGGCAGTACTCCAATGTCATTCAATACCTGTCTCAACCTTGCTGAATGTCCCCTTCGGGAAGCTGCCGCTGTGAATACAAGCTGATTTGTGACCGTCCATCCGGCTGCAATAAGGCGTTGTATGGCCATGGTTGATTCGGGTGTGATCTCCATGGGCGACTCAAAATGGGTCTGAATCAGGAATTGTTTAATTCCTATGGCAGAGGCTTTCTCTTTAAACTCCCTTAGGATCTTCACCAGGTTTAAAGAGATACGCTGGGGAAGGTAGACCGGTAGTCGCGATCCAATCCGGATCCTGACCAGTTCAGCCAGCTTCTCTCCATCGGGTAAGGACCTGTTTCTTTCCACCTTCCTCACAGCCATTTCACAAATCTCATCCAGTAACAATTTCAGTGATTTATCAGAACTCATTAATCCATCTCCTCCAGTGATCAGTATATCTCTCAGCTGAGCATCCTTTTCAAAATAGTCCATGAGTTTTTTGAGCTTCTCATTCCATTTCTCCGACGGCTCCAGTTTATCAAGGTTAAAATTTAGTCGGCCTCCCTGGAAATCGTACATGCGTTGACAGGAAGAGCACAATCCCCCACAGGCCCTGCCCATGGTATCCGGGATCAGAATGGCCACTTCCGGATAACGACGGTGTATGTTATGTCCTCCGGGCAACAACCAGCCTGCAGCATTGGGCTTTCCGGACTCTACCTGGTCCTCCTTCTCCCAGGCGACAATATTCCCGAATTCATTCACCAGCTGCTTGCTATAAAGTATATAGTATCGAATGGCCAGGTCGGCACCCACAGCAAAGTAGGGTACCCGCACATGGAGCAAAGAGAGGTAATAAGGGTTGACAAAAAAAGGAATTCCAGCTTCTTCTGCATCCTTTAATACCTTCATAGTATCGGGATCCAGGGAGTAGTCAAGCATCTCATTGAGCAGTTCAGGAGAGCGTATGGCAAAACGAAGGTGGAAGCGGTAATCCTCCCACCATCTTTGCATTTTATCCAACTTTTGATTCATACTCAGGTTTGGTTCAAAAAAGTACCTCGAACTCTTTAGATCTCCTTTATCGATCAGGTCCATAAGGACCTGGATAATTCGCTGCTTATTCTCGTCCCTGACCTGCACAATTCGAGGGTCCAGGCCTGAAGGGAAACGGGCCATCCACGAAAGAACACGTTCCTTAGAAAAAGTTTGTTGCTTATTCTCGCCCCTGAGCTGGCGGAACAACATAATCATGTCAATGAAAAAATCGGGTTTTGCCCCTCCTGTTCCTTTGTTTACGGCAAGCCAGATCAATCTCAGGGGATTACTGACTGCAATTTCTCCTCTGAGATTCTTATCGGCGTACTCTTTTCCTGCATGATCAATGTAATCCAGTACCCTGATAATGGCAAAATCATGCCACTCCAACTTATTAAAGAGTTCCCGGTTTGAATGCCGGGCATGATAAAACTTAAATGCGTTCTCCCGGTCTTTCAGATTTTTCTCAATCCACTCCCTGACGCCCACCACCACTTCTGTTTCATTTTTCGAATTGCGTAAAATCCTCTCAAACTCGGGATTCTCATCCAGCAATTGCTTCAGCAATTTATGGGATCTGACATCAATTGCGATCCGATCGAGTTTTTCTATTTCGGTCATGATGGGGAGTTTAATGCATAAGTAACCCAAAATAGAGATACGAATCAAGTGGAGTTGCGAACAAGTTTTTTATTTACTTTTGCACCGGTATATAAATTCAATAGCACAACAAAGCATGGAAGAGATTAAGCTGGATATTAGCAGGGTATATGATTTTATCTCCAAAGAGGAGATTAATAACCTCGAAAACGAGACTTTAGAGGCTCAGAAGACGCTATATGAAGGCTCAGGATCAGGAAGTAATTTCCTGGGTTGGCTTTACCTTCCCTCAGAAATTACCACACCACAAATCGAGCAGATTGAGGCCATTGCCTCGGGTATTATACCCCACACCGAACTCCTGGTAGTTATTGGGATCGGAGGCTCATATTTAGGCGCCCGTGCTGTAAATGACGCCCTGGCCAATAATTTCTCATACTTGCTAAAGGGTGCAAAAACCCCGCAAATGCTTTTCGCAGGCCACAACATTGGAGAGGATTACATGCATGAGCTGCTGGAATTGCTTGATGATTATAATTACTCGATTGTGGTGATTTCAAAATCGGGTACCACCACCGAACCCGCCCTTGCATTCAGGATCCTGAAAGATCACCTGGTTGAAAAAATGGGTATTGAAGAGGCCGGAAAACGGATTGTTGCAGTCACTGATGCAGAGAGAGGAGCTCTTCGCCAGCTGGCCGATGAAGAAGGATACAAGAGCTTTGTGATTCCCGATAACGTAGGGGGCAGGTTCTCCGTATTTACACCTGTTGGACTGATTCCTCTGGCCATTTGCGGTGTGAATATTCAACAACTGATTGAAGGAGCCAAAGAGATGAGCCTGAGATGCAGTCCGGATACTCCCTTTGCTGAAAATCCTGCAGCCCTGTACGCGGCCACCCGGAATGCCCTGTACCGTTCGGGTAAAAAGATTGAGATTTTGGTGAATTACCACAATAAACTCCACTATGTTTCAGAGTGGTGGAAACAGTTATATGGAGAGAGTGAAGGAAAAGAGGGCAAAGGAATCTTCCCTGCTGCCGTTGATAACTCGACCGATCTGCACTCCATGGGCCAATACATCCAGGAGGGAGAAAGAATTCTCTTTGAAACGGTACTCAGTGTGGAAAATTCAGATTTTCATGTAAAGGTTCCGACCGATGAGGCAGATCTGGACCAGCTTAACTACCTCGCATCAAAACCCATCGATCATGTTAACAAGATGGCCGAGCTGGGTACCATACTGGCCCACCTGGACGGCGGTGTCCCCAACATCAGGATTTCCATACCCAAACTGAATGCCTTTTACTTGGGTCAGCTGCTCTACTTTTTTGAAAATGCCTGTGGAATCAGCGGCTACATGCTGGGAATCAATCCATTTAATCAACCTGGTGTAGAAGCTTATAAGAAAAACATGTTCGCCCTGCTGGAAAAGCCGGGATTTGAAGAGGAAACCGCCCGGATAAAGTCCAGGATCTAAACAAATCACCACATACGATGTTAAAAGACCGGGCCATTCCCCGGTTTTTTTTTATCATATGAAAGATTTCTTCCCCAACATCAATCCCACAATAAAGGGTATCACCCTTGCTTTTCTTGCCACCCTGGGGATGGCCAATGTCTATGTATTCTCAAAAGCAGCATTGCTGGAAGTGAACTTTTTTCAATTTCAGTTTTACTGGTTTGGATTTGCACTGCTCTGGGTACTGCCATTTTTAATCCTGTCAGGCATTATCAGAAAGATCCCTCTTTTAAGCAAAGCATCTTTTGGCACCCTAACAATCATTGGATTCCTGGAGCTTGGTGCAGCCAGCCTGCTCTTCCTATCCATCCAGCTGGCCGAAAATCCGACCACCATCTCCTTCCTCTCTAACCTCACTCCCATTTTTGTGACCATCCTGGGGATTCGTTATCTGGGAGAACGGTTCAACATGGTAGAAGCCATTGGGATCATCCTTACCATAGGGGGGGTTATCTTAATCACCTATACCAGGGATACAACCCTTAGGGAATTCTTCGGAAAGGGTTCGGGCTGGATCCTGGTCTCATCGGTATTCTCATCCATCAGCATTGTCACAGCCAAGAGCAGGATTAAGGATATTCATCCTGGTATACTCACCCTCAATCGAATTGTTTTTCTTCTTGTGGTTGCACTTGGAGCCATGCTGATCAGGCAGGAATCATTTTTAATCACAGGAAGTGCAGCAATTAATATGGCCATTGGCTCCATGCTGGGACCATTTCTTACCGGTTTGGCTCAGTATTCTTCGTTGAAGTATATTGAAGCCTCCCGCACCATGATCATTCAGTCTACCCGAAGTCTTTTTGTGCTGGTAGGATCCTTGATATATCTCTCCATCTTACCCGAAATGCTTCAAGTGATTGGTGGCCTGATCACCATTGTGGGTGTCATCGTCATGACCTGGGGGAAAATGAAATTTAAAAGTAAAAAGGCAGGAACCTGATACGATCCCTGCCTTCAACAAACTAACCCAACTAACCAACTTCACTTATCTAAACTATTCTCTTTTTACTGAGTACTACCTACTATCCACTGAGTACTACCTACTATCCACTGAGTACTACCTACTATCCACTGAGTACTACCTACTATCCACTGAGTACTACCTATATCCACTACTTAACTACTATCTGTTTGGGAGCTTTTTGTACTTCTTCCTCTTTCTTCACCAGTGTAATGGTTAATACTCCCTCCTTGTGACTGGCCTGAATCTTATCCTGATCGATGGTTTCGGGAAGCTGGAAGCTCCTCTTAAAGCTGCTGAAATTAAATTCCCTGCGGGTATAATTCGGCATCTTTTCTTCCTTTTCCTCTTTCGCCACAGATGAGAGGGTCAAAACATCATCCTCTACTTCAATGTTGAAATCGTTTCTGGAAAGACCAGGCACAGCTACTTCAATTTTGAAATCATTATCTGCTTCGATAATATTAACTGCAGGCGATGTGTTTTTGCGCTGAACATTGTTATTGTTACCGAAAACGCGGTCATTAAAAAAATCGTCCCAATATGCGGGTACGTAATTTCTGTTGATTCTTGCTAACATTTTAAGTTCCTCCTATAATTTTTAGTTCAAATTTGTTTTAATCTCTGCCCCCTATAGATCAAAACAAATGCCATTGCAAATACACTGCCATATTGGCATGTTTGACTTAATTATTGCTGCCATATTGTCTACTTGGGTAAAAAGAACCTTGCAATTATGTCACAAGACTGCCAAAAAGAAGGAGGATTACCGCAATTCGCCTATGGCGCTGATCAGTCGTCCAACCCCCTCTTCAACTACTTTCGAAGGTGCTGCTATATTCAATCTTTGATGATGTTCCCCACCAGGTCCGAACATGGGACCATTGTTCAAACCCAAGCCAGCCTTATGGATAATAAAATGATTTAGTTCCTTATCACCCATTCCCAGAAATGACAAATCGAGCCAGACCAGGTAGGTGGCTTCAAGCGGTGAAATGACAATTTCGGGCACTGAGGACTGCAGCATTCCATAAAGCAGCTGGTAATTACCTTCAAGATAAACAAGCAATTGATCAAGCCAGTTCATCCCCATGGGTGTAGGCCGCCTCAAGGGCTACCTGCCCGAGAATATTATCACCTCCCACATGAACCGCATCGAGAACTTTTTCATACCGATTCTTCAACTCCGGATTGGTGGCGATCACCATGGAAGTATAGAGGCCTGCCAGGTTAAACGTTTTGCTTGGCGCCATGCAGGTAATCGTTAAATCTGCGATCTCCTTCCCCAGGGATGCAAGAGGAATGTGTTGATGTTCTCCCAGAATCAAATCTGAGTGAATTTCATCGCTAATAACCAACACATTGTACCTGATACATAATTCAGCCACCTTCTCCAGCTCCTGCCTGTTCCAGACGCGGCCCACAGGATTATGGGGATTGCAAAGGAAAAACAGCTTTGCCCCTCCTTTGAAGTCAGCTTCCAAAGAATCAAAGTCAATTTCATAGTACCCATCCTGTTGCTTCAGTTGATTATAGACCAGTTCCCTTCCATGGTTGCTTACGGCAGAGAAGAACGGGAAATAGACAGGGGGTTGAACCACTACCCTGTCGCCCGGCTCTGTGAATTCCAATACACACATATTGAGTGCAGGAACGATCCCCGGGCTAAATCCTATGGCGTCGGGTTTGATTTCCCACCCATGCCTTCTAATCATCCAGGAGGCTATGGTTTCAAAAAACCTTCTCGGGCCTGTAAGTGTAGCCAAAAACAGGATGCTTAATTCGTTCCGAAAGGGCTTCAATGATAAATTCACCTACCTCAAAGTCCATATCTGCGACCCACATGGGAAGAACATCCCCACTTCCAAATATTTTTTCTGCCAGATCGTATTTTACACTCTCTGTACCCTTTCGCTCAATGATCTTATTAAAATCGTACTTCATTATTCTTTATTTATTGTAAAAAGCCTCTTTTCCGGGAAAATGCATCTCTTTCTCAGCTTTTTCCCGAGTCAATATAAAATAATCCACCACACTTTCGGAACAGGCATTGCCCTCTCCATCCATCAGCGTAACTTCTATGGTGGCAACTCTTCTGTGCTGTTTTAAAAGCTTGGCCCTCAATGTAATCCGTCCTTTGGATATCTTTACAGGTTTTCTATATTTAGTGTGAAGCTGATAGGTAACTCCCGCTGTTTCAAGAATTATGAAGACCACCCAGCTGGCAATTTCATCCATCATGGTAGCCTGAATCCCTCCATGCAGGACGTCGTGAAATCCTTGAAAGTTAAGCTCCGGGTCCCAGGTGCTTACAATTTCATCGTCCTCTCTGTAGAACTCCATTTTTAAACCCATGGGATTATGAGGACTGCAACCAAAACAGTTGTATCCTGGAAGTTCAGCGTATGGATTTTTAAGCTTTATCATCTCTTTTAATTAAGGGAATGCCAAAAATACCTAAATCATTTTAACTTTGACTACAGATGGTAAAGCCAAAAAAACATCTTGGCCAGCATTTCCTCACTGACCAGGCCATAGCCAAACGAATTGTAGATGCACTGGAGACCAATTCCGGAGAGACTGTTTTTGAGGTGGGACCGGGCACTGGAATACTTACAGGATATCTTCTGGAAAAGGAGATTCGTCTACTACCGGTGGAGATTGATCATGAATCTACAACCCACCTGAAACAGAAGTGGCCCGAGCTTAACGACCTGCTTATAGAAGCGGATTTTCTAAAGCTTGATATTGATCAATACACCCCCGACAGTTTTCACGTGATTGGTAATTTACCCTACAACATTTCCAGCCAGATATTTTTTCGGGTCCTCGAATTTCGCAGTCGGGTCCCTTCAGTGGTCTGTATGATCCAAAAAGAGGTGGCTCAACGCATTGCTTCTCCCCCTGGATCCAAAGCCTATGGAATTCTAAGTGTACTATTGCAGGCCTATTATGAAATTCAGTACCTTTTTTCGGTTAAACCAGGGTCTTTTTTTCCTCCTCCCAAAGTTACTTCGGGGGTGATCAGGTTAAAAAGAAACAGCACCTCCGTCTTACCCTGTGATGAACAACTCTTTGTCAAGGTGGTTAAATGCACTTTTAACCAACGACGGAAGATGATCAGAAACTCATTAAAATCAATTTTACTACATTTGGACGAAGATTTTGAATTGCTGTCGAAAAGACCTGAACAGCTGGGGGTTCCAGAGTTCATAAAATTAACCAACTGGGTTGAATCACAATTGACAAAGTCATGAGTACCGAACTGACCCGAGAATATATAAGCGAACTTAGAGCGAACATTGACGTCAGAGACGATGAAGCCGCTCTGGCCAAGTTGGAAACCCTTCATCCAGCCGACCTGGCTGAGATCTACGAAAGCCTCTCCCTGGAGGAGGTCACCTATCTTTTTCTCTTACTCGATCCCGAAAAAGCGTCTGATGTTCTGGTGGAACTGGAGGACGATGATCGTGAAAAAATCCTCAGAGCGCTTCCTTCAGAGGTGATTGCCAGTCAGTTTATCGATCACATGGACTCGGACGACGCAGCTGATGTGATTGGAGATCTGGAAGAAGAGAAGAAACAGGAGGTTCTGCTTCATATTGACGATGTTGAGCAGGCTGGTGCCATTATCGATCTTCTGAGCTATGATGACGATACTGCCGGTGGGCTCATGGCCAAAGAGCTGATCAGGGTGAATGAGAACTGGGAGGTGACCACATGCATCCGGGAGATGCGAAAACAGGCCAAAGACCTGGATGAAATCTATTACATATATGTGGTCAGCGATGAAAATGTCCTGCTGGGCGTTCTCTCTTTGAAAGCACTGATACTGGCCAGTTCATCCACCAGAATTAAAGAAATATTCGATGCGGAAGTAAGATCTGTTCAAACCGACACTCCTTCAGAGGAGGTAGCTCAGATTATGGAGAAATATGACCTGATCATATTGCCGGTAGTAGATTCTATTGGTCGACTCATGGGCCGAATTACAATTGATGATGTGGTAGATGTGATCAGAGATGAGGCTGAACGGGACTATCAGCTGGCTTCTGGTATTACCGCCGATGTGGAGACTACGGACTCACCGGGCAGGTTGTCCAGAGCCCGCCTCCCATGGCTGATCATCGGTTTGTTGGGTGGGATCGTTGTTGCCGCAGTAATCGGGCGATTTGAAGAGGATATTAAAATCAATCCTGAGATGGCATTCTTTATCCCCTTGATTGCAGCCATGGCCGGAAATGTAGGAATCCAGTCCTCAGCCATCATCGTTCAGGGGATTGCAAGCAACAGCCTTGGTTTGGAAAGCACCTATCGAAAACTGGGAAAAGAGACGCTGGTTGCTTTGCTTAATGGGCTGATACTCTCGGGCCTTCTCTTTTTATATAACTTCTTCATTAGCAATAATCTGGCCCTTACCTTTACGGTGAGTTCCTCTCTGTTTATTGTGATCATATTTGCAGCTCTTTTTGGCACACTCATCCCCTTGCTGCTCAATAAAGTGAAGATTGATCCCGCGCTGGCCACAGGGCCGTTTATCACCACCATGAATGATATAATGGGCCTGTTTATCTACTTCCTGATGGGAAGAATTCTTTACGGTGTATTCATCTGATAAAGACTTTTTCAGAATGTGGTATTGATGGCCACCACCGGGTCCATCCTGGCTCCCTGCCATGCGGGAAAGATCCCACTGACCAATCCGATCAGGCTTGATATTCCAATACCAAGCAAAACGTTATGTAGGGTCAGGTAGACAGAAAAATCGCTGGAAGCTGTGATTGCAGTGGCCAGTATGAAAACTATAAATAATCCAACGATACCCCCAACCACCGACAACATGATGGATTCAAACAAAAACTGAAGCAGGATGAAGTATTTCTTTGCACCCAGGGCTTTCTGAACACCAATGATATGGGTTCGCTCCTTCACAGAAACAAACATGATATTGGCAATGCCAAAACCCCCTACGATAATGGAAAAGATACCAATGAAAAATCCGGCAATTTTCAGTACCGCAAAGAGTTGGTCCAGCTGGTTGTTGATGACACTGGTCTGATTAATGGCAAAGTTATCCTCATCAAGCGGCTTTAACCTTCGGTAGGAACGGAGCAATTGAGTGACTTCCAGGGTAAGTTCCTCCACTCCCACCCTGGGTTTGGCCTGCACCCAGATCTGGGGATTGGCAAACTCTCTTCGGATATCTATATAGTTGGTAAAGAATCCCATGGGCAACATGGCCACATCATCCAGAATCTGACCACTAAATGTTCCCTTACCCTCCTTTTCAACCACTCCTATCACAAGCACCTTGCTTCCAAAGACCTCAACGTATTTACCCAGTGGATTGGCGCCCTCAAATAGTTTCTGTGCGATGGTGGACCCAATGACGGTCACATTTCTCCCCGCTTTGACCTCCATGGGAGAGAAATACCTGCCCTTCTCCAGCTCAAAGGACCTGATGTCCTTGAATTCTTCTGTTGCACCCAATATACCCGCCCCATCTATGGTGTTATTTCCATAGTCGATCCTCCGACCCACATAGGCGATAAAGGCAGAATTTTTTGCGCCTTGGGCATGTTTCCCGAGGTATTCAAATTCATCAAAGGTGGCCAGCGGCCGGTTCATGTACTTCCACCAGGCATATTCCTCGCCCTCCGGGGGTGCCCATGGCCACTTCTCCACATAAAGCACATCGCTGCCCAGGCTGTTTACACTCTCCCTGATGTTGGTTTCAAGGGAATCCACGATGGTAAACACCGCTATTATTGCAAAAATTCCAATGGTGATTCCAAGCAAAGATAAGGTGGCTCTAAGTCGGTTTACCGTAACAGACTGAACAGCCATTTTCAGACTTTCCCATATTAATCGTAGAATCTGCATTAATATACAGTATGGTTTAATAAATAGTTAGCTATATACTTCTTTATTTCAGCGGAAACTGTTTCTTTTGCAAAGTAGTTAAAATTAGCAAGAAGTATTCACAAAACCCAATGACCACTGTGAAACAAATTTCCAATGCGCTGGTATCGGTTTATTCAAAAAATGGACTCGACAGGATTGTGAGACAACTCCATCAACTTGGTGTGAACATCTACTCTACCGGAGGGACTCAAAAATTCATCGCTGATCTGGGTATTCCGGTTACTGCAGTGGAAGAGCTTACCTCTTATCCCTCCATTCTGGGGGGCCGGGTGAAAACCTTACATCCCAAGGTATTTGGTGGCATTCTGGCACGCAGAGAGCTCACTGATGACCAGAAACAACTGGAAGCCTATGGCATCCCCGAGATCGATCTGGTTATTGTGGATCTATACCCCTTTGAAGAGACGGTAGCTTCAGGAGCATCTGAGCAGGAGATTATCGAAAAGATCGATATTGGAGGAATATCACTGATCAGGGCAGCCGCAAAAAACTACAAAGACGTTTTGGTGGTGGCCTCACGGGACCAATATGAAGCTCTGAGTTCACTCCTGGAAGCCGATCAGGGTAAAACTTCACTGGAAACCAGGAAAGAGTTTGCGTCCCTGGCGTTTAATGTTTCGTCTCATTACGATTCGCAGATATTCACTTTCTTCGATGGGGAGAAAAACAGCGCATTGAAGATGAGTGTTAAAAATTCTAAAAAGCTTCGTTACGGAGAGAATCCCCATCAGCTTGGACACTTCTTTGGAAATTTGGATGCGCTTTTTGAGCAACTTCACGGGAAAGAGATCTCCTACAACAACCTTTTGGATATTGATGCTGCTGTAGGATTAATAAACGAATTTGAAAAGACTACCTTTGCCATCCTGAAGCACAACAATGCATGTGGAATTGCAAGCAGAGAAAACCTTACAGAGGCATGGAAAGATGCACTGGCCGGCGATCCGGTTTCAGCTTTTGGAGGAGTCCTTATTTCCAACAGAGACATTGATCCTGGCACAGCTGAAGAAATGAACCGACTCTTTTTTGAGGTGGTTATTGCTCCAGGCTATCATGAGGAAGCTCTAAAAATATTAAAGCAAAAGAAGAATCGGATTATACTGCTTCAAAAGAGCAATCAGTCGGGAGATAAGACCATTCGGACCGTTCTCAATGGAGTTCTGGTTCAGGATCGTGACCAATCTACCGAATCGGCAGGTGATATGAAACCGGTAACAAAAATTGGACCCACTCCTGAACAAATAACCGATCTGATTTTTGCCAATAAGATTGTGAAACACACCAAATCCAATGCCATTGTTCTGGCTAAAAACCAACAACTCATGGCTTCCGGAGTGGGGCAAACCTCAAGGGTGGATGCTCTAAATCAAAGCATCGAGAAAGCACTGCATTTCGAGTTTGACCTGAAGGGTGCTGTGATGGCCTCAGATGCTTTCTTCCCATTTGCAGACTGTGTGGAGATAGCCGATAAAGCAGGGGTGGTTTCAGTCGTACAACCCGGAGGATCGGTACGAGACCAGGAATCCATAGATTTTTGTGATGCACACGGCATGTCCATGGTGGTCACTGGGATCAGACATTTTAAACATTAATTTCAATACATAACTATTTATATGGGATTATTTTCATTCCAGCAGGAACTAGCCATTGATCTTGGCACCGCCAATACCATTATCATTCATAATGACAAGGTGGTTGTCAATGAGCCTTCTATTGTTGCTATAGAACAACACACCGGCAGATTAATTGCCATTGGAGAAAAAGCCAGGCAGATGCATGGCAAGACGCATGAAAATATAAAAACGGTTCGTCCACTAAGGGATGGCGTAATTGCAGACTTCCAGGCAGCAGAGCTAATGATCAGAGGAATGATTAAAATGATCAATCCCAAACGCAAGTTGTTCACTCCCTCTCTGAAAATGGTGGTATGCATACCATCGGGTAGTACTGAAGTGGAGCGTCGCGCAGTTCGCGATTCATCAGAACATGCCGGTGGAAGGGATGTATATATGATATTTGAACCCATGGCTGCAGCCATAGGGATAGGACTGGATGTGGAGGCACCCGACGGATGCATGGTTGTTGACATTGGTGGTGGTACCACAGAAATCGCTGTAATTGCCCTTGGAGGTATTGTATGCAACCAGTCGATCCGTGTGGCCGGTGATGGTTTCACTTCTGATATTCAGGATTACATGAGGCATCAGCACAACATTAAAATCGGGGAACGTACGGCCGAAGAGATTAAGATTCATGTGGGATCGGCACTGCCTGAGCTGGACGAGCCACCACAGGATTTCTATGTGAGAGGGCCTAACCTGATGACTGCCATGCCTATTGAAATTCCAATTTCATACCAGGAGATCGGACACTGTCTTGACAAATCCATTTCAAAAATAGAGACCGCTGTTTTATCCGTACTTGAACAGACTCCACCCGAACTTTATGCCGATATTGTGACCAGAGGGATCTACCTCGCCGGCGGAGGAGCATTGCTCAGGGGACTGGACAGGCGGCTGGCCGATAAGATTTCGATACCCTTCCATATAGCCGAAGATCCTTTACAGGCAGTGGCCCGTGGTACCGGAATAGCTCTCAGGCATGTGGATAAGTATCCCTTCCTGATGCGTTAGGACCGGAGTTGTATTTAGTGGGATTGTTTTTGTTTTATGAGGACGCTACTTAGATTTATTCAACGTTACTCCAACCTTTTATTGTTTCTGTTGCTGGAAGCAATTGCAATTGCATTTATGATTCAGGATAGCAGCTACCAGAGATCGAAACTGATTGGCCTGAATCGTGAAATTACCGGATTCACTTACAGTAAAATTGATGGGGCCAGGGAATACTTCTCACTCAAGCAGGTGAATCAGCAACTGGCGGAAGAAAACCTGAATCTTAGAAACAGAATGGATCAGTATGCCATTATGATGGATACTGCCATTGTAGTCAGCGAGATCCGGGATCCCTACCGTTACTACTTTGTGCCCTCCAGAATCGTTCACAGCAGTGTGTATAAACAATACAATTACCTCACCCTTGACCGGGGAAAAAAGGATGGGGTATTTAAGGATATGGGCGTAATTTCTGAACAGGGAATGGTTGGAATCGTCCTGGAGAGCTCTCAGAATTTTGCTACAGTAATCCCCATCCTGAACAGGGATTTCAGGCTGAGTGTAAAGATAAAATCAAACGATTACGCAGGTATACTTCAGTGGGAGGGTGATTCTCCGCTCTTTGCCATGCTTACTGAAATACCTTTTCACGTAGACATTTTGGAGAATGATACCATTTTAACCAGTGGCTTCTCTTCCATATTTCCCGAAGGAATTGTGGTAGGTATAATTGAATCCTTTGTGCTTGAAAGTGGGAATTTCTATGACATCAAAGTGAGATTATCTACTGATTTTCAACGTCTCTTTCACGTAAATGTAATTCGGAATTTCAGACAGGAAGAGCAATTAAACCTTGAGGGCCAAAACAGGTAATGTATATTATTGTTAGAAATATTGTCCGTTTTCTGGTGGTTATCCTTTTCCAGGTTCTGGTAATGGACAATGTGATGATCAATGGCTACATGATCCCATATATTTATCTGCTGTTTATTTTACTCATGCCTTTTGAGACCCCACGATGGACGCAGCTTGTTCTGGGATTCCTTACTGGGCATGGGTATCGACCTCTTTTTAAATACTCCAGGGATGCATACTGCTGCCACCGTCCTGGTGGCCTTCATTCGACCCTACCTCTTAAATCTGCTTGCACCCCGCGATGGATATGACACGGATTCCTTTCCCAGAATCCACTATTATGGGTTCCTGTGGTTCCTGAAGTATACCCTGATTATTGTTGTTATCCACCATTTTCTACTCTTTTACCTGGAGGTTTTCCAGTTGAAAGATTTTTTAAGTACTTTGCTCCGCGTGATCCTGAGTTCGATCCTTTCCACCTCAACCATCGTACTGAGCCAATACTTTGTATTCCGTAAATAGATGAACCAGTTTACTGACAGAAGGTATGTTTTTGCAGTTGCTATTATCCTGCTGGGCCTGGTGTTCATTATTCGCCTGTTTCAAATACAGGTCCTGGATAAATCCTATGAACAATATGCCCTGAGCAATGCCCAGAGCGTCAGGGTCATTTATCCAGCCAGGGGCTTGATACATGATCGCAATGGGGAGATTCTGGTCTACAACAAGGCTGCCTACGACATCATGGTTACCCCCAGGCAACTGGAACCATTTGATACTACCCAATTGTGTCACTTGCTGAACATCTCCAGGGAAAGCCTCAAAGAGAGGCTTGCATCTGCCCGCTCTTACTCTTACAGGGTTCCCTCTGTATTTATGAAGCAGGTGAGCTATGAGAATGCTGCCCTGTTTCAGGAAAAGCTATTCCAGTATCCTGGATTCTATGTTCAGACACGTACCCTGAGAGAGTATGCCAGGCCCATCGCTTCCCATGCCCTTGGTTATGTGGGAGAAGTAGACCAGGGCATACTCGACGACGAAGCTTACTATCAACTGGGGGACTACATCGGGGTTTCCGGAGTGGAGAAGGCCTATGAATCCTATCTAAGGGGAGAGAAAGGGAAAAATGTATTCTTGAAAGATGTGCATAACCAGACCATCGAATCATACCAGGGAGGCCGATTGGATGAAACGGTGGAGGTGGGAAATAACCTGACCATTACTTTGGATTCAGATCTTCAGGAGTATGGAGAGATACTTATGTCGCCCTATGTGGGAAGTGTGGTGGCACTTGAGCCCTCTACAGGTGAAGTACTTGCGCTTATCAGCGCACCCAGCTACTCTCCCGAACTGCTGGTGGGGCGTAATCTGGGTACTCAATACACGAGGATGTCTACCGACACCCTCAATCCACTTTTTAACAGGGCACTGATGGCCCAATATCCTCCGGGATCCACTTTTAAAACCCTGATGGCACTAATTGGACTGCAGGAGGAAGTGATTACAGTAGATACAGAGCACAACTGCTTCTATGGATTCTATGTGGGAAATATCCACACCGGATGCCACCTTCATGACTCTCCCTTAAACCTCATTGAGGCGATACAAAATTCGTGCAACAGTTACTTCATCCATGTATTAAAAAGTGTGCTTCAGGATGTAAAGTACAACAATACGGCAACCGCATATGATCACTGGCGCAATCACCTTCTTTCCATGGGTTTTACCAAGCCACTGGGGATCGAGCTGACCAACGAACTTAATGGAAACATTCCTGAGCCTGGCTATTACAACAGAATTTACGGGGAAGATCACTGGAACTATCTTACCATCAGATCTCTGGCCATAGGACAGGGTGAACTTCTGATCACACCCATTCAGATGGCCAATATGACAGCTACCATTGCCAACAGGGGTTATTACATCACTCCACACCTGATTAAAGAGATAGAGGGGACAGACGAAATTGAGGCAAGGTTCACCGAAAAGAATTTCACCACCATTGACACTGCCCATTACAGACCTATCGTAGATGGGATGGACCTGGTGATAAACGGCGGACCCGGATCCACCGCCAGGAATGCAAAGATACCCGGGATCACCGTATGTGGAAAGACTGGAACCGCCCAGAACCCCCATGGCAATGACCACTCCATCTTTATTGCTTTTGCTCCCAAGGAGGATCCAAAAATTGCCATTGCAGTCTATGTGGAGAACCAGGGATTTGGCACTACCTACGCGGCTCCTATTGCCAGTTTGATGATTGAAAAGTACCTGACCGGGGAGGTGAAGCGAACCTGGTACGAAAACTGGGTGATGCAGCTTTCCCAACCGGTGGTTACCCCTCCGAAAGTGGATACCAGTGCAAGCGATACACAACAATCTGAAAATCCTATTGAGAATGGTGCGCAGGAATGACATATTTGCCAATCTGGACTGGATCTCCGTGCTCCTTTGGCTGGTGATGATGGCCTTTGGCTGGATGAATATTTATTCTGCCAATATTATGGAAGCCGATGGTGGGGTATTTGATTTTTCACAACGCTTTGGAAAACAGATGATCTGGATTGGTGCATCTTTGCTGCTGGCCATCCTGCTACTTGTTCTGGATTCAAAATTCTACATCTATTTCTCCTATTTTCTCTATCTACTCCTCATTGGAGTTCTGCTTGGAGTACTTGTCTTTGGGAAAGAGATCAATGGAGCAAAAAGTTGGTTTGTGATTGGAGGATTTCAGCTTCAACCCTCAGAATTTGCCAAACCGATCACTGCACTGGCTCTGGCCAATCTGCTTACCTCACACAATTATAGTCTAAGAAAATTCTGGAATCTTGCGAAAGCCGCAGCCATTATAATGGTTCCACCGATGCTCATTCTTCTCCAGCCTGACCTGGGGTCTGTACTGGTCTATTCAGCTTTTCTTTTTGTCCTGTTTAGAGAAGGTTTTTCGGCAAATGTCATGTTCCTTCTCGCATCCCTGGCACTACTTTTCTTCGCCACACTCATCATGGACAAAGCACTGCTTCTGCTTATCCTGGTCCTGATCATCCTCGTCGTTTATATGTTTTCGGCCCGATCCTTCAAAAAGGGAGCTGTAACTGCGCTCTGGATTGCTGGAGTTTTTGGATTACTTTATGGAATCAACCTGATTTTCAAAACAGAAATGTCTCTCTTTTTCTTGGGAGCTATTACTCTGATTCCCATTTCCATAGTGATGGCCATTAAAGGATATCGCTTAAAAGAATACACACAAATGAAGATCTTGCTGGGACTGGTTATTTCAGTGGGATTTATTGTCTCTGTGGATTATGCCATGAATAACATCCTGAAAGAACACCAGCAAAACAGGATTTATGTAAGTCTTGGATTGAAAGATGATCCCCAGGGGGTTGGGTACAATGTCAATCAATCAAAAATAGCCATCGGATCGGGAGGATTTTCCGGAAAAGGATACCTAAACGGCACCCAGACCAAGCTTCATTTTGTTCCTGAGCAGAGCACAGATTTTATTTTCTGCACGGTGGGTGAAGAGTGGGGCTTCCTGGGAACAACATTTGTGATCCTTCTGTATGTGGGTTTTCTTTTGCGAATGATCATGCTTGCTGAACGACAGCGATCCTCCTTTAGCCGGATATTTGGATATGGATTTATTTCCATCATGCTTCTGCATTTTATGATCAATATTGGGATGACCATCGGGCTTCTGCCGGTGATCGGAATTCCACTGCCTTTCTTTAGCTATGGAGGTTCTTCACTCTGGGCTTTTACCATGTTCCTGTTTATTTTTCTCAGGTTGGATGTAAACCGACTGGAATTACTAAGGTAGCTATATTACTGATTACATGTTGCTTACAGTCATTATTGTGTTCTATGGCTACTCCAATTCTTTTAATCCTTCCTGATTTTTTGTATCTTTGCAGTCCGCCGACAAAAAGCCAACGGCCTAAACTAAGGAGGAGTTCTAATGAAGTATCAGGCATATGCGAGACATAATTTTCACAAAATCCCCTCCTTTGGGCGCTTAAGCCAGGACCAGATCGAGAGTGTCAGAGTTGTATCTGAAGTACTTCCGTTTAAAACCAACAACTACGTAGTGAATGAACTGATTGATTGGGACAATTACCTTGAGGATCCCTTGTATATCCTCAATTTCCCTCAAAAATCAATGTTAAAACCTTCACAATTTCAAACACTTTCAGGTTTATTAAAAGACAACACCTCTAAAACTGAGATTGCAAAATACGTTCAGGAGGTCAGGTTAAATCTGAATCCCCATCCGGCAGGACAGCTGGACCACAATGTTCCCACCCTTCAAGGCAAACAACTTACCGGTATCCAGCATAAGTACCGCGAAACCATGCTCTTCTTCCCCACCCAGGGGCAGACCTGTCACGCTTATTGTACATTCTGCTTCAGATGGCCGCAGTTTACCGGACTGAATGAACTGAAATTTGCCATGAAACAACCAAATCTGATGGTCTCATACCTGAAAGATAATCCCTCGATTACAGATGTTCTCTTTACCGGTGGAGATCCCATGGTGATGAAGGCCTCCATATTTGCAAAATACATCAATGCCATTCTGGAAGCTGATCTTCCACAGATTAAAACCATTAGAATAGGCACCAAATCTCTTTCATTCTGGCCCTACAGGTTTATTACAGATCCGGATGCTCAGGATATGCTGGATCTGTTTCAGAAGGTAACTGACAGGGGAATCCACCTGGCTTTTATGTCACATTTCAATCACCCTGCAGAGTTGAAAACCGATGCCCTTAAAGAAGCTGTCGCACGCATCAGAAAAACCGGAGCGCAAATAAGAACACAGTCTCCGCTTCTGAGGAATATCAATGACGATCCCGATGTCTGGGCCAGCATGTGGCGCAAACAAGTGGATCTGGGAATGATTCCCTATTATATGTTTGTGGCTCGCGACACAGGTGCCCAGGCCTATTTTGGAGTAACCCTCGAACAAGCTCACCATATTTTCAACGAAGCTTACCAGAAAGTAAGTGGAGTTTGCCGTACTGTTAGAGGACCCAGCATGTCGGCCAGTCCGGGCAAAGTTCGAATTGTGGGAACCGCGGAATTGCAGGGCGAAAAGGTGTTTGTACTTGAGTTTTTGCAAGGCAGAGATCCAGGATGGGTTGGAATACCTTTCTTTGCAGCTTTTGATCAGGATGCCATGTGGCTGGATGACCTTGTTCCGGCTTTTGGAGCCTCAGAATTCTTCTATGAAAAGGAGTACAAGAAATTGCTCAAAGTGGATAAACTTCCTGGCCATATGCTTAAAACTGTGGATCAGCAATATGCTTAACATTCCGGATAACCAATTCTTTGGGTTGAGATCTCAATCTCATATTTCTCCTCCAGAAATTCTACCACCTGCGGAAAAAATTGCAGGAAATCGTTCCTGAAGACTGCATATTGATCACTTAGAACCTCTACAGCATAAGCCGCGTGATTGGGAAGGGAGGTATTTGCTGACATGCGCTCCAGTACAAGTTCAATCCCTTCCACTGTGGTATAGGCCATCATCCAGTTGTTCTCAAGAAAGGTAGGGAACCAATTCTTAATGGCATCGGGCAATACCTGGTAGTTCCTCTTAAGCAGATCATAAGTCCTGTTAACAAATTCGCTCAAGGGCAAAGTGGAGTAATCATCCCAGAGAGATGCAAGAAAATGATCATAGAAAATATCGATGACAATCCCGGCATATTTGCTATACCTGGTGGCAACCATCTGCTTGCTTCTGCGTGTGATCAGATGCATATCTGTGAATGTATCGATATCCCGGTGAATAAGAATTCCCTTCTTCACCTGCTCGGGAAACTGAACATAGTTTCTGCCCTTCACGTAATCACCCATGAAATTGCCCAAAATGATCTCCTCATTGCATCCAGACAGGTATGTATGTGCCAGAAAATTCACCTCTATTTATTTGCTTTTTCGAATTTCGCAATAATTATTCGAAAAACCCCATTAATAATACTACGTAATTGCAGCTAAGATGTTATAATTATTCCCACTCCACAAAGTATTATACAGCATATTCGGTTTCCCCGGGCATTTATTCATATAAATTTGAGAAAACGAACCTCTAACAAAATATCAATGACAAAAAAGAATATTCTAATTATCGGTGCTGCAGGGCGAGACTTTCACAATTTTAATACCTACTTCAGGGAGAACATTGAATACAATGTTGTAGCTTTCACAGCTGCACAGATTCCGGATATCGACGGACGAAAGTATCCCGCTGAACTGGCAGGATCACTTTACCCCGAAGGCATACCCATCTATTCAGAGGATCAACTTCCGCGTCTGATTAAAGATTTGAATGTAAAGACCTGTGTTTTTTCATACAGCGACCTGCCTTACCAGAAGGTGATGCAAATAAGTGCAGTGGTTAATGCAGCGGGTGCCAATTTTGCCCTCCTGGGAACCGATGATACCATGATAGCCAGTCATAAACCCGTTATTGCAGTATGTGCAGTCAGAACCGGATGCGGGAAAAGCCAGACTTCAAGGCGGGTGATCGAGCTCCTGATGGATAAAGGATTAAAGGTGGTTGCTATCAGGCACCCTATGCCTTACGGCGATCTGGTTGCCCAGAAGGTGCAGCGCTTTGCCACCATTGAGGACCTCGCTGTTCATAAATGTACCATCGAAGAGATGGAGGAATACGAGCCTCATGTAGTCAGGGGAAATGTAATTTATGCAGGGGTGGATTATGAAGCGATTGTGCGGGCTGCCGAGATTGATCCCGATGGCTGTGATGTCATCCTGTGGGATGGGGGAAACAATGATTTTCCATTCTATAAACCCGACCTTACCATTGGAATTGTCGATCCACACAGACCTGGTCACGAATTATCCTATTACCCTGGGGAAGTGGTATTAAGGATATCTGATGTAGTGGTCATTAATAAAATGGATAGTGCTCCACCAGAAGGAATCCAGGTGGTCAGGGAAAATATAGAGAAGGTAAATCCCGAAGCAGTAGTTGTGGATGGGGCATCGCCCATTAGGGTAGACAATCCTGAAGTGATCAGGGGGAAAAGGGTACTGGTGGTAGAAGACGGTCCCACCCTTACCCATGGCGAGATGAAGATCGGGGCAGGCGTGGTTGCCGCCAGAAAATATGGAGCCAGCGAACTTGTGGATCCAAGACCGTTTACCGTGGGCAAGCTTTCAGAGACCTTTGAAATATACCCCGGGATCGGAAAACTTCTGCCTGCCATGGGTTATGGAGAGGAGCAGCTGAAGGACCTGGAATCGACCATTAATAACACCGATTGTGATGCAGTTGTGATTGGAACACCCATCGATTTAAACCGTTTGATCCATATTAAAAAACCCAATACCAGGGTTTATTACGACCTCCAGGAGATTGGAGAACCCAACCTGAAAGGAGTACTAGATGAATTTGTTCAGAAGCACAAACTGGCGTAAGCACCCGATCACCATAATACTTATTGTTTTTTTGGGATTCTTCTCCTGTAGCCGGACCGGCCCCGAGAAGGTCCTTATCAGGACCAGTCTGGGCGATATAGAGGTCGATGTATATACCGGACTGGCTCCTGTCACAGCGGGCAATTTCCTCTCCCTGGTAGATGCCGGAACGTATACAAATTCTATCTTCTACAGAGTGGTGCGGATGGATAATCAAGCTCAAAACAAGGTAAAGATAGAGGTCATTCAGGGAGGTTTATTCGACGACGAGCTGATCGATAGCCATCCTTTCATTGAACATGAAACCACAGAAAGTACCGGTATCAAACATACCAATGGGGTGATATCCATGGCCAGAATGGAGCCTGGCACTGCTTCCACAGAGATCTTCATCTGCATTGGCGACCAGCCTTCTCTCGATTATCATGGAGACCGGAATCCGGATGGACAGGGCTTTGCTGCTTTTGGGAAAGTTTTCAGGGGCATGGAAGTGGTCAAGGCCATTCAGGCACTTCCCGACAAGGGACAATATCTGGTAGATCCGGTCACTATCTATGAAATTTCAAGATTGAATTGATCACTAATTTTGATTCATTATCGATAGAATTTGATGTAGATTTGTTTCACCACTTAAGCCATTAACAGTATATTCGATGAGAAGACTATTGTTGTTAATTGTGCTGAGTGGATTCTTTATGCCTTCTTTTTCAAAGTTGGACACGACCTATACCAAGAAAATCTACAACACTTCTGAAGTAAACACTCCACCGGACATTGACGGGTGGATCAATGATGAGGCCTGGAACCAGGTTTCCTGGGATTCTGAATTCCAGATGCATGATCCTTATGATGACAGGCCAGCCAGTCAGAGAACCGATTTTAAGGTGGTTTTCGACAGGGAGAATATTTATGTGGCCGTGCGTGCCTTTGATTCGGCACCAGATAGCATTGTAAAAAGGCTGACCCGCCGGGATGATATGGACGGAGATATGGTAGCCATATTGTTCGACAGTTACCATGACCTGCAAACCGCCTTTAGTTTTGTGGCCAGTGCCGCCGGATCGAAATTGGACTTCTACATGTCCAACGATGGAGATAGCGAGGACGATACCTGGAATCCCATCTGGTGGGTGGAGACCCAGTTAGATGATCAGGGCTGGACCATGGAGGCCAAAATCCCATTCAGTCAGTTTCGGTTTGACAGAAGCAGCGGAGGTATCTGGGGCTTACAGGTAGGCAGGGTGATCTTCCGCAACAATGAAACCTCATTCTGGCAACCCATGTCCAAAGAGGCACCAGGATTTGTTCATCTGATGGGCGAACTGCATGGGCTGCAGGATATCGATCCTAAGAAACAGGCTGAGATAACTCCCTATGCAGTAGCCGGCAGTGAATGGTTTGAGGCCGATCCCGAAGATCCCTTTCTTGCCGATGGGACAGATCAGACTTTCAACGCCGGACTCGATGCAAAAATTGGAATTACCAATAACTTTACCCTGGATTTAACAGTCAATCCCGATTTTGGGCAGGTGGAGTCCGATCCCTCTCAGGTGAACCTCACCGCGTATGAGACCTTTTTTGAGGAGCAGAGACCCTTCTTCATAGAAGGGAAAAATATCTTTGACTATCCGCTGGCAGTGCACAACATGGACAACCTGTTCTATTCCCGCAGGATCGGGCGCAGGCCTCAGCACTATCCCGATGAGGATGAGGGTGAATATGTGAAAATGCCCCAATTCACTAAAATACTGGGTGCAGCCAAGCTTACCGGCAAAACGAAAGATGGTCTTTCTGTGGGAATCATGGAGAGCGTAACAGCCAATGAAACAGCCGAAATTGATCAAGATGGAGAACGCAGAATGGAAATGGTGGAGCCCTTAACCAACTATTTCGCCGGCCGGGTTTCAAAAGAGTTCCATAAAGGAAATACCATCCTGGGGGGAATGGTCACCTCCACCAACCGGTTCACTGATGAAGCTCAGCTGGATTTCCTGCATACCTCTGCCTTAAGTGGTGGGCTCGACTTCCAGCAATATTTTGCAGACCGCAGTTATGTCCTCTCCTTCTCCTCCTATGTGAGCCAGGTAAATGGTTCTGAAGAGGCGCTGGTGAGGACACAGACCTCGCCAGTCCATTATTTTCAACGGCCCGACGCCACCTATCTCACCCTGGACTCTACCAGAACATCCCTCTCAGGTTACGGAGGGAGCCTTAAGTTTGGGAAACAAAGCGGCCGGTTCAATTTTATGGCCTTCCTGTTTCTCAACTCACCAGGATTGGAACTCAATGACATAGGTTTCCTGACTTCAACCGACGAAATTATACAGATAGGCTGGGCAGGCTACAGGTTTAACGAGCCATTCAGTATTTTCAGAAGCGTCAGTCTAAATGTCAACCAGTGGAATGTGTGGGACTTTGGCGGTCAGCATCAGGTCATGGGAGTTAACTTCAATGGTTATGCCGAGTTTAAAAATCTATGGAGCACAGGCTTCTATATGGATACAGAGTCTGACGCTTACTCCAATTCCGTGTTGCGAGGTGGGCCCACCATGATCATTCCGGGAGGTTACAGTGCCCGTATCTTTGTTGAGAGCAGCTCCCGGAAAAAATTCATAGGGGAAATTTCAGGCTTTTACTACAAAGGTTTTGAAGATTCCGGAATCAGGTATGGCGTGGATTTAGATTTTACCTATAAACCCATCAGCAACCTGAGTATCTCCGTTTATCCCGAATTCAGCTACCGCCAGAGTGAACTGCAATATGTGGATCAGCAGCATTTCGAGGAAAGCTCACGTTATATTTTTGGTAGTATCGATCAGAAAACCTTCAGTACCTCACTGCGCCTGGACCTGATTCTGACTCCCGAGTTGACCATTCAATTTTGGGGTCAACCCTTTATTGCTACCGGCGACTACAGCCAATTTAAATACATCACCGATCCAAAAGCCTCCAATTTCCAGGACCGATTTCACACCTATGGTTCCGAAGAAATTAGCTATGTGGAAGATGATAATCAATACCGAATCACCGAATCAGGAAGTGGCCTGAATTACAACCTTGACAATCCCGATTTTAATATCAAGGAGTTTCTGTCCAATATGGTCTTCCGATGGGAGTACCGGCCAGGCTCTTTTCTCTACCTGGTATGGTCCCAAAACCGTTCAGATTCCAACTCTTATGGCATCTTCGAATTTGAAAATGACTTCAGGGATATTTGGGACATACATCCTAAAAATACGCTCATGTTAAAGGTCTCCTACAGGATTGGCAGGTAATACCATTTATTGACAATCCATATCCGCCAGCCCATTGCCTTGAGAGTCCCAACAATGCCAATTGGTGTCACCGAATTTCACCTGGTCTTTTACACGACCCTCCTTGGAGCTAATGTTCCATTCAATTTCAGTGGTCCCTGCAGCCAGCGAAATGGTATAAGCAGCATCATAAACTTCCTGTGGCATGTATTTGAACATGATAAAACTACCAGTCTCCTCCTGTTCGGGTTCAAGGTAGGTATATTTCAAATCGCCTGCCTCGGTTTCATAGTTCTTATGCCACTCAGCTTCCAGTACCTTTATAGCTCCCTCTTTATAGAGGTTCCAGGTGGCCTGGGTATGGTCATAACGTACTTCCCCGTCAAACCACTTTACGCCCTGGCCGGTTAAAGCAGCCAAACCGATCTTCATTTCCGCAGAAAACTTTTCATTGCTGATTCTGGCGCATGTAAGAACGGCAGAATAGTCAACTCCTTCATATTTGAAATCGAAGGACCACTCCCAGGTTTGATCACCCACATATTCAGCTTCCTGCTGAAGTGCATGGCCATAGGCCGCCACCGGGAGCGTCATGGTAACTGTAGAGATCAGGTTCCAGTAGAGAACTGAAAAATAGGAATGGGTGAAATTACCGTAGCCTATTTCTGAGGCTTTTGTCCCTCCGGGCTGGCCCTCAAAATCAGAAAAGTCCATCAGCATACTCTCAATGGGAGGAAGATCAGGTCGCTCATTAACAGGTTCATTGTCACATGCACTAAATGAGATCATCAGGAAGACTATCGCTGCCATCCCGAGAATAGATTTGAAATTTGGCTTTTTCATTTTTTGGTATACGCATTCCATTTTCATTGGTTACAGGACTCAGGATTTGATGAACGGTCGAAATGAGCTGGTCTTTATCCCTATTATATTGTTATTTTTATCTATACCATTAAGTTAAATTTTGCATGAGGATATCACGGCTACCCATAGAAAAGCTCTCCCTGGGTTACCGTTTTGACAAAGAGCGGGAGATTGTCTCTCTTATCTACATCAATTATTTTATTATCCTTCTCTTTGGGGTGATGGCTATCATTTTGCATCTGGATGGCGAGGATAATTTCCTGCTTACCTACCGATATCATGCATTTATCCTGATAGGACTCCTGGAATTATGGCTAATCAGGATGGGGTTTATCACCCTGTCGCGAATTATTATACTCAGTATATCCCCTTTTTTGATCCTTTTGTTACCTCCACTGGCTGGTCTGTACGATAATGAATTCTATTTCTGGTTTCCCTACATACCCATTGCGCTCTCGATCATCCCGCATTTTATCCTCCATACCTATCGAAACCGGCTGGCCTTATACATCACACTTGGATTCTATCTGATTCTGGCCATTTTTATAGATGATTATCTGATTTTCTTAAGCGACGGGAGTGAGCAAATCATCCCATTCGTATTGGATAATCGACTCTATTACAACATGATACCGGTTATCATCTATATTTTTGTAAACCTCGCTATTGGAGTGGTTTTTGCGAAGAATTACGAATATGAACAGCTTGTTTTAAAGCAACAGGATGAACTGATCCAGTCGGAAAAGATGGCCTCTCTGGGAACACTTACCACAGGGATTGCACATGAAATTAACAATCCCCTGAATTTTATCTCAGGGAGCTTGCATGCCCTGAACACCTTAAAAGATGAATACCTGAAGCTCGACCTCAACCAGACCCCTGAGAAAAAAATATTACTGGAACAGATAGAGAGGATCATGGAAAATTCGTTTGAGGGAGTAAAGCGTACCTCGGATATAATTGCCAGTTTAAAGTTCTTTACCAATCCCGGATCGGAAGATCTTGTGGAGATGGACCTGGAGAGCTTGATGTATGAAGTATTGCTTTCGATTGAAAAAAAGATTCCCTACCACATCAACATTCATAAAAAAATAGATCCAGGCACCCGGGTTTCATGTCATAAAGAACAGCTTCAACAGGTTGTTATCAATATAATATCCAATGCTGTGGAGGCCATTGAAGAGACCCACTCAATTAACCCTAAAAGAATAGAGATAACGGCCTCAGAAACAAAGAGGAAGGGATCACCGGTAACACGGATCACCATCAGCAACAATGGTCCTGCCATTCCCGCAAAAGTCATTAAGAAAATATTTGATCCTTTTTTCACCCTTAATGAAACCGGAAAAGGGAAAGGATTGGGAATGGCCATCAGTTATATGATTGTCAAAGAGCACAAAGGTTGGATTGAGGTCCGTAATAAAAGTGGATTTGTGGTTTTTGATATCTTCCTTCCCCGAAACTAACGCTCATAGGCCTCAAGGACGGTCTGATAGAGCTCATTCTTGTTCCATGGTTTCATCAGGTATCTGAAAATAAGCTCCTTGTTAAAACCTTCAAGCATCACTTCGGATTCAAGGAAAGCTGTTAGCAGCAGACACACTTTATCCCCATACCTGCTTTTAACCTCTTTGATGAAATCAAGACCGTTCATTCCCGGCATTTTCAAGTCGGAGATAACCACATGAATATCGTGATTGATCGACAGGATCTTAAGCCCCTCCTGCGCCGTGATTGCGGTATAGACCTGAAGCTCATTCCTGAATGTTAATTGCAGGAGTTCAAGGTTTATCTCCTCATCATCCACATATAGAACCTTGGGCAATTCTGACATCGATACCAATCTATGAATCCTTAACGTGTTCTTCTATGGAGACCACCTGGTAGGATTTATCCACAATCAGATCGGCCTTATGCTTCAGGGAAATGACATTTTGGTGCTCCTTTTCAAGAATTGTCAGCCTGAAATCGCTTAAAGCTTCTTTCATCCTGATGATCTGGTTGATTTTTGTCTCGTGGTAGGTGAGGTCGATAAAGACACGCAGGTCTATGTCAGGAGCCTTTATGGCATATAAACCTTCCACAATCAGTAGGTCTACCTTGCCAAAATCCGTAATTAACTTATCTACCTGCTCGGGTATCAAATCAATGCAAGGAATCATACACTCCTGCTCCTCCTTAAAATCCCTGAGCGTCTTACGAATTTTGATCCAGTCATACTCATCCAGGCCGATCTTATCAAAGCCCTTATTTCGTCGCCATTCTTCCCGCAAAAGGGGTTGAATTTTATAGTAATTATCGGTATGAATGATTTTCACCCGGATGTTATTGTCTTTGAGCAGTTTTCCCAGTGCATGGGCCAATTCCGACTTGCCCGATCCGGATTCTCCAGATATACCTACAATACATCTATATCTTTCGTCCTTATTTATACAGCCCGTTTTAATATGATCGAATATGACCTGTGCAGCCTCTTTATGCATGTCGTTGATCAGAAGAACATCCCCTAACATGATCGAATTTTTAGTTAAATGATTCTACAACAGCCACTTCCTGCAGCAGTTCAATTTCTTTCCCGCAAAGATGAAGTTTTATTTTATCCTTTCCAGCATTTTTACCCGAAATTTTAATCTTCTTTCCCGAGATAGACACCTGGAAATGAGTGCCCCTGAAGTTAAAATTGAAATCCAGGGCTTTCCAATGAGGTGGTAAGCTTGGCGATAGTTCAGGTATTTCACCGTTGAGGTTCAATCCGGCGTAAGTATAGATCACATCGTAGACGGTACCTGCCATTACTCCGCAATGAATTCCTTCACCGGTGGTCCCTCCCTGAATATCCACCAGGTCACTTCTCAAAGCCTCCATATAGAGTTTCCATCCCTCATCCAACATTCCAAACTCCCATGCAAGGCGGGCATGTACCAATCGGCTCAAAGTGGATCCATGTGAAGTCCGCTGGATATAGTAGTTGAAATTTTTCAGGGGATAATCCCCGGGGATGGGAATACCCATATCCTTCAATATTTTTGTCACTTCGGAGGTTCCCAGGTTGTAAAAACTCATCAGGAAGTCGGCTTGCTTGGCCAATTTATAGTCATCAGGTGATTTTCCTTCAGCTTTAAGAATGCGGTCGAGACGATGGATATCCCCGTACTTCTCTCTGTAATAGGCCCAATCCAGCTCCTCCAGTCCAAAATAGCCCTTGAATTGTTCCACAATACCCTCGTCAGACACATGTATCGAAAGGCTCTTCATGATCTGCTTCCACTGCTCTAACTTTTTCTCCGACAGGGATAAAGCATTAAGAATTCTCTCTTTTTCGCTGGCCTTCAGCCGGCCCAAAATTCTGAATGCTTTCTCCATGATCCAGATGACCATAATGTTGCTATAGGCATTGTCTGTGAGGCCTCCCACTCCCGATCCTGGCAAGGATTCATGAAATTCATCCGGTCCCATCACCTTATCGATGTGGTATTTCCCATCATTGGCATCATAGGCAGCCTTACTGGCCCAGAATTTACAAATATCCAGCAGCAGTTCAGCACCATATTGCTCCATAAATTCCAGGTCGCCAGTGGTATGAAAATAGTTCCAGGTATTGTATGCTATGGCCAGGGATATGTGCCTCTGAAGAGAGCTATAGTCGTCGCCCCACTCACCCGACAGTGGATTCAAATGAATCACCTGGGTTTCCTCCCGGCCATCGCTTCCACTTTGCCATGGAAACATGGCTCCTTCGTATCCGTACTCTTTGGCATAAGCACGGGCCGCATCCAACCTGCGGTATCTGTACATCAGGACCGATTTAACCACCTGGGGAAAATGCAGGTTGTAGAGGGGTAGAATATATAGTTCATCCCAGAAAATATGTCCCCTGTATGCCTCCCCATGGAGTCCCCTGGGAGGAATTCCCGAATCGAGACCGGCATGATGGGGTGAAGCTGAAACCATCATATGAAAAATGTGCAGTCTCACCAATTTTTGCGCTTCCCGGTCTCCGGATATCACTACATCCGCCTGCTCCCAAATCTCCTTCCACCTTCCAGCGGAGAGATTTAATTCATTTTGATACGTGGAAAGACTTGATATGGTGGCTTGCGCCTCGCTCAGAGGATCCTCCACTCCGGGATCCCTTGAAGTATACAGACTCACCATCTTCTCAAGTACAACCTCCTGGTCTTCTTGGGCATCCAGAACAAACTTCTGACCAATCCATCCTTCACCCTTTATAATTTCGGGGGGCTCCTTAGAAACCCCAAGCATATGGTTTCTTGCGCAAACAGCAATGTGAATATCAGATTGGGAGGTTTTTACAACAAGCTCCATGTGGGCCCCGTTGATCTCCTCAGATACAGGTGTGAGGTGCTGCTGATTCAGGGTATTGTAGCGCTCCACTCCTGCATTCTTATGGTCTCCCCGCAGCTCGGATCGGATTTCAATCCTTCCCTTATAATTAAGCGGTGTAAGTGCGTAGCGGAGTCCGGCCCGGTGAGGATCAGCCATTCCGGAAAAACGTCGGGAAAAAACCCGGGTTTGCCTTCCCTGTTCATCCTCCACAACCATCTCCCTTTCAAGTTCACCTAGCATAAAGGTTAAGCGTTCGCTGAATGCTAATAATTTTGTAGTTGGGTTCGGGAGAGAACTCGAACCAGGGCCCATCCTCAATCCTGAAAGTAACCGGGAGCCAGTTGGATACATTGACGAAGTCTTCATTTTCAATATCACGGTCTCCTACCCTGGATGTAAGCCTGTTAAAAAGTCCTGAAATATAGGTGCCAGGGTAGTTCACTTTGTTTGCCCGGCACTCTTCCATGGAGCCCCGCGTACCAAAATACCCGTTACCCACTGCAAGCAGGGCTTCCCTTGATCGCTCCATTCCCTGATCATAATCAAAGAAACTAAGTTTCCATCCATCCTCTTCCATTCCCTTCTCAAACCAATCATTGATCCCATCCAGTCCAATCTCACCCATATCCTCCACCACAATGTCGGCACCCCCGATAAGCAACTCCCTGGTATTATTCTCTCTTGCCAGTCCCAGTGTAAGTCCAAAGTTTCCCTTGTGTCCAGCCTGCACACCGGAAACAGCATCCTCTACCACCACCGAACGGTGATACTCCACGCCCAGGTTATCACAGGCTGTGGTAAAAATATCCGGCTCTGGCTTGCCATTCAAACCTATTTCGGCTGAGACCACCCCATCGACCCGGGTTTCAAAAAGGTCCAGAAGCCCTGCTTTTTCAAGAACGGGTTTACAATTCTTGCTGGAGGAAGCCACTCCTATTCTTACTCCAGCCTCCTTCAATCCATAGAGAATCTCCACTGTAGTCTCGTATACCTCCACCCCATCGTCATCCAAGACCTGGTTGAACATGATGTTTTTCCTATTGCCCACTCCACAAACAGTCTCTTGTTCGGGATCGTCAGACGGATCCCCGAAGGGAATGTCAATCCCCCTGGACTCCAGGAAGGAAGCCACCCCTTTGTACCTGGGTTTGCCATCCACATAGGGCAGATAATCTCCTGCATGCGTAAACTCCCGAAACGATTCTCCAAATCTCTTCTCGCGGGAAAGCATGTAATCATCAAAAGTTTTTTTCCATGCCGAAGCATGAACAAGTGCAGTCTTTGTGATCACTCCGTCCAGGTCAAAAATCACCGCATCGAATCTGGGTTGAAAAGCCATAATGTTGATATTAAATTTGGTATTAGCCATCAAGGTATCTAAATTTATAGAAGCATTCAAATCATCTTATTAAAAACCCCCTCCCGATGAAACGACTCATTCTTGCCTCCAACCTACTTCCCGTACATATTGCATGGCAGGATGAGCAATATGTAATAGAAAAATCTGATGAGCAAACCATCGCTGGACTTCAGGATTTTTATAGTTCTTTCCATCCAAAGTGGGTCGGACTTACTGCATTTGAGAATCACGATTTCACAGAGGATGAGGTTGAAAAACTAAATGCCAAACTCGAGCCTTATAATTGCCTCCCGGTATTCCCAAGGTCCAGGGACAGGAACCTCTATTTTCATGGTTTTGCCCGAAATACCCTTTGGCCCCTGTTCCACTATTTCACAGAAAATGTGACCTACAGCGAAGAATCATGGGATGCCTATGTAAAAATCAACCAGCTATTTGCCGAAAAAATTCTTGCTGAGATTCAAGACGGAGATATACTCTGGATTCACGACTACCACCTTCTTCTGCTTCCCCGGCTGATCAGGGAACAAAAGCCTGGAATTTCCATCGGTCTCTTCTGTCACGTACCCTTTCCATCCTACGAGCTCTTCCGGCTTCTGCCCTGGCGCCAGGAGATTATCGAAGGAATGCTGGGAGCAGATCTTATTGGATTTCAGACCTACGATCATGTACGACACTTTATGAGCTCGGTGAGAAGGCTTCTGGGGGTGGACTCTTTCTTAAACAGGATATCCCTGGGTGAGCGTACCCTTAAGGTGGATGTCTTCCCCAAAGGCATTAATTACGACAGGTTCAGGAATAAATCCCTGGAGATACACGGTGAGCATCCACGCTGGTCACTTATCCAGGAGGAGATGAAAATGTTTAAGGAATCGGGGATGTTGGAAAAACTAATCATCTCTATCGACAAATTGGATTATACCAAGGGCATCCCTCAGCGGATCAGGGCATTTGAAAGGTTCTTGCAGACCTATCCTGAGTACATCGGCCGGGTAAGTATTATTGTTCAGGCCATCCCATCGGGTGAAACCAGCGAATCCTTCTTTAACCTGAAGGCCAAAGTGGATGAGTTGGTGGGCCGCATCAACGGCAATTACGGGACCATCACCTGGACTCCGGTCAGGTATCTGAACCAGACCTTTTCCATGGACGAGCGGATCGACCTTTACTCCCTTTCGGATATCGCACTGATCCTCCCCCTCAGGGATGGCATGAATCTGGTGGCCAAAGAGTTTGTGGCTTCACGACATGATGGCTCAGGTGTTTTAATTCTGAGTGAGCTGGCCGGTGCCTCCAAAGAACTGCATGAGGCGCTTCTGGTGAATCCCAATGACCTTGATGCCATAGCAGAGGCCATCTGTGAGGCCATTGAGATGCCATTTGATGAGCAGGTGCGAAGGAATACGGTCATGATGCAGAGGCTTCAACGCTATACGGTACACAGATGGGCCAGTGAGTTTATCAAAAGTCTGGAAGGGGTCAAAGAGATTCAGGAGGTGAATCTCACCCGGAAGATCAACATCACCAGAATGAGGGAGATTGTGGATGAATATGCCAAGTCCAAAAAACGCATCCTTTTCCTGGATTACGATGGAACGCTCTCCTGGTTTAAAAAAGATCCGGAAGATGCAAAACCAGATGAACAGCTGTACCACATTCTGGAAGAACTAACCCTTGATAAGAACAACACGGTTGTAATTATCAGCGGGAGGGACAAAGAGACCCTGGGAAGATGGTTTAATCAGGGCTGGGACATCCATTTTATTGCTGAGCATGGGGTCTGGTTAAGAGAGCCGAAAGGCGAATGGCATATGATGGAACAGATCGACAATGAATGGAAAGACTCAATCCTGCCCTTGCTGGAATATTATGTGGATCAGACTCCCCGAACCTTCATAGAACATAAAAACTTCTCTCTGGTCTGGCATTACCGAAAGGCAGATCCGGATCTGGGATTGCAGCGTGCATGGGAACTTAAAGATGAGTTAAGGACGCTTACCTCTAACCTGAACCTGGAAATAATGGATGGAGATAAGGTTCTTGAGATCAAATACTCAGGAATCAATAAAGGTCGGGCGGCCCTTTATAAGTTGGGGGAAACAAACTATGACTTCATCTTTGCAGCGGGGGATGACTGGACCGATGAATATACATTTGATGCCCTGCCCGAAAAAGCATATACCATCAAAGTGGGAACCAAAACAACAAAAGCCCATTACTATATTGAAAGTGTCGACCTGGTTCGTGAAATTCTCTGCAGGTTCAGAAAGGAGAATTGCTGATGAATGCTCCCTTTAGGGTCCGCTGCTTTATGCATGTGTCATTCGAAGGCCCGGGAATCATCGAAAATTGGGTACACGAGAAGGGCCACCAAATGGACTACACCAGGTTTTATGAGAAGCAGAGCTTGCCTGAAATTCCTGAGGTAGATCTGCTGGTGATTATGGGAGGACCCATGAATGTATTTGATTTCCATATCCATCCATGGATGGAAGAGGAAATTGCCTGGGTAAAGAGGTATATGGATGCCGGGAAACCTTTAATTGGGATTTGCCTTGGGGCCCAGATCATTGCAGCTGCACTGGGTGTGGATGTATACCCTGGCAAGCATAAAGAGATTGGCTGGCACAACCTTCAGTTTCTGCCCTCACTGGGAGAGTTCAGGATTTTCGGGAATCTTCCCGATAGCCGTAAAGTATTTCACTGGCATGGGGATACTTTTCCCATCCCGGACGGCGCCCTGCGAATCGCCAGTTCTGCAGCATTCCCAAACCAGGGCTTCATCCACAACAAGCAGTCCATTGCCCTTCAATTTCACCTTGAGGTTACACCCGAATCTGTAGCAGGGATGGTGGATCATTGCAGGACTGAACTGGAATCAGGTCCATACATCCAAAGCGAAGAGGAAATCCTTAAAGGAACAGAATTTTATGAAACCAATCAGAAAGTTATGTTCCAGTTTCTTGATTATCTTAGTGGCTTAATCTCCTGACGGACCTGTCAGATCCCATTTTTTACAGCTATGAGAGCTACGATTCCGGTAGTCCTATATATATTTATTTGTCTTTCCCAGCCCCTATTGGGACAGGATAGCGCAGTGAACCGAAATAACTTCAGGCTTCAGGCCAAAAAAACGGATCAGGAAATCGAGGTGGATGGAATCCTGGATGAGGCCATCTGGAGCAGGGCCCAACGGACCACACCGTTTTACCGGATCACCCCCATTGATACGGGCTATGCCAAATCACAAACAGAAGTGATGATAGCTTACGATGAAACCAATATCTACATGGGCATTATCCTTCACGATACAGTGCCTGGTAAACGCCCCATGGAATCGTATCGCAGGGACTGGAATTTTGGAAAGAATGATAACTTCTTTGCTGCCATTGACACTTATAACGATCAAACCAATGGATTTGCATTTGGGGTTTCAGCGGCCGGTGGTCAATGGGATGGCATCCAATCCAACGGCGGGAATGTTTCCCTGGAATGGGATGGCAAATGGCACTCTGCGGTGCAACATTACGGGGATCGCTGGGTGGCCGAATTCAGCATTCCTTTCAGAACCATCAGATACCGTGAGGGCGATAAGGAGTGGGGCATAAACTTCAGCAGACTTGACCTGAAGACCAATGAAAAATCGGGCTGGGCGCCGGTCCCCCGGCAATTTCAATCAGCCAACCTGGCCTACACGGGTACACTGGTCTGGGAGGATCCTCCACCGGCACCCGGTGTCAGATTTTCACTGATTCCTTATGTATCGGGGAAAGCTACCCAGGACAAAGAAGCCGGTGAAGGGATCTCATACAAAGCCAATGCCGGACTGGATGCCAAGGTGATCCTCTCCACCTCCATGAACCTGGATGTGACCATCAATCCAGACTACTCACAGGTGGAGGTAGACCGGCAGCAAACAAACCTGGATCGCTTTGAACTCTACTTTCCGGAAAAAAGGAAGTTCTTCCTGGAGAACAGTGACCTATTTGCCAACCTGGGTGCCAACAATCTGAGACCATTCTTCTCTCGAAGGATTGGATTGAATTCACCAGTCATAGCTGGAGCCAGACTTAGCGGAAACGCCGGTGAAAACTGGCGATTGGGATTGATGAATATGCAGACCGCTGTAAAGGATCAATATTCGGCGGATAACTTTAGTGTGGCAGTCCTGCAGCGAAAAGTTCTCAGCCGCTCCAATGTGGCCGCATTTCTCACCAATAAACAGGTGATTTCCACCCCCGAAGATACTGCCTATAATGGATATGATTTTAACCGGGTAGCTGGCGGAGAGTTTAACTATGCCAGCTCAGACAACAGGTGGACGGGAAAAGCCTTCTACCACTACTCATTCAATCCCGGTCCAACCGGTGACCGATTTTCCACTGCAGCATCGATTCTTTATGAAACCCAACAATTCTTTGCCGGATTGAACCAGGCCTATGTGGGGAACAACTACCTGGCTGAAATGGGATTTGTGAGAAGACAGGGATATCACCAGACCAATCCCACAGTAGGATACCAGTTCTACCCTGCATCGGAACGAATAACCAGTCATGGCCCGACAGTAACAGCAGATCTGTTTTTCGAACCTGATTTTTCACTCACCGACAGAGAGCTGGAGTTAAGCTATTCGTTGACCTGGCAGGATCGAAGTACCATCTCTTTCGATTTTGAGGAGGGATATTTGAAACTCCTTGAACCCTTTGACCCCACCAACACCGGAGGTGCTGAGTATCCTGCGGGCAGTGAGTTTAAGTGGACTGAAGTGGCTTTGACCTATACGTCTACCATGCGGCGGCTCTTTACTTTTATGGCAACGGGACGTTATGGGGGCTACTTTGACGGAACCCGCACCAGTTTTAGCGCAGATATTAACTACCGGGTACAGCCCTATGGCAGTATTTCCTTAATGACTACTTACCATAGAATCCTTCAGCCCGAACCTTATACCAGTACAGACCTGGTTCTGGTGGGCCCCAGGCTCGATATTACCTTCACAGAGAAGCTCTTTTTCACCACCTTTGTTCAGTACAACAACCAGATCGACAACGTCAATGTAAACATGCGCTTCCAGTGGCGATTTGCACCGGTCTCAGATCTCTTTATCGTCTATACCGAAAACTCCTACCCCGAAGGCTTTACCACCAAAAATCGTGGACTGGTCGTGAAACTATCCTACTGGTTTAACTAAGCCATCCAGCGGATCAGTAGATTATAATGGATTTCACAACTGTTAGTGGGGAATAGCTTCAAATAATATACCCCTGCAGCCAGGTGAGCCAGATCAATGTACTTTTTTTCAAATTCTCCCAAAAACACCTCATCTTCCATGTGAACTATACGTCCTGCATTATCTCGGACTATTAAACTCCAAAGTACTCCTTTTGATGAATTATTAAAGATATAGAAGTTGCCATCGCTTGGATTTGGGGCTAGTATGAAATTATCTTTTATGTATTCTGTGGTAGGGCAATCATACCCGAATTCTTCTAAATCAAAAAACTGGCTTGCTTCCTGAACCAAATAACAGGGTCTGTGAATCAGAAAGGTGAGCAAATTATTCACCATATCATCCTCCCACTCTTTTACACTCGAAGGGTAGTGCCATCTGGAGATATGCTGAGGCATCTCTTCCCTATAGAGGTCCACAATGGCATTCATTTTTTGATAGATCTTTGATGGGGCAAAATCCTCATTCAGAATTTCCCCTATCCGGGCAATAAAGAATGATCTAAACGCTTCATTTTTTAAACAATGTCTCATCAGGAAAGAGGAAACAGCTTCTTTGTCCCATGGTTGTTCCCTCTCTTCAAGAATTGCCTGTTCAAACATATTGGGTTCACTATTAAAGGCTTTATCCAGGTCAAAGAAAATCCACCTCCATTTGCCTTCTGCCTTTTGCGGTCGCCACAATTTCTGATTGTTTCCGGGCCAGTCCAAGTTGGAAAAAAACATCTCGGCAATAACATAATCAACCAAACTTGAAACATCAACCTTCGTTTTAATATAATCGTAGTTAGTTTCAATCGTTAAATCATGGGTGCTGATGAACTCGGCCAATTCGATATAGTGCAGGTTGGTTCCAGCAACAACTTGATTATGGTTCGCATTGATGATATCCACAGAATCTGAATCTATTCCAAATGAGTATTCCAGGTAGTGTTCATCAATGCGATCTCTTAGGGTTTGAATACCCTTATATCAGGAATCACCCACCGCCACCAGGTAATGTTGCGTTCTGAAGTAAATGGTGCCCTCAGAAATAGCAGGAGTGGCCATGATCAGATCCTCCATGGGATTTCTGGAGATGACTTCAAACTCCGGGCCTGCTTTCACCACATAGATATCCCCCTGCTCAGTGGCATAGTATAACTTACCGTCGGATGCCACTCCAGAGGCTGTGATGCCTCGGGCCTCGGGCAGCCTCTCCCTGTATATCAAATCTCCCGTTCTGGCATTGGCGCAGGTAAGGTTTCCGTTCATCCTCAAATTATAGAGGTAATCCCCATAGATGAGGATGGTGGGCATGTAGGCAGCGCCCCTTTTGATACTCCATTGGATGTAGGCATTGGTGGTACTCTCTTTATCCAGTGTAATGTCCCCTTTGGCCTCTGGTTTTATGGCGAAGATGGGGGAATAGCGTCCATGGGATCCATGAATATAGATGAGTCCATGTCCAAACACCGGCACCGGCACCGGGGCATCTCCCCCATTGCTTAGCCTCCAGATCTCTTCCCCCGTATCGAAATCATATCCACCGATGTGCTGGAATCCATTGACCACCACCTGCCGGTACCCATCCTGGTTATAATAGTTGGGAGTAGACCAGGTGGAGATCTCATCTCTGGGTGTGCGCCATATATCCTTCCCGGTTTCCAGGTCAAGAGATGCGATAAAAGCATCCCCCAGGAAATCGCACTGTAAAATCACCCTGTTCTCATGAATAATGGGTGAACTGGCAAAACCCCACTCCACGTCCGGATCGCTGTAGGGACCTGCATTCATCTTCCCAAAATCCCTCTTCCAGATCAGGTCGCCTTGAAAATCATAGCAATAAAGCCCCTCCGATCCAAAAAAAGCCACAATAAAATTTCCATCTGTAGCCGGAGTGGGATTTGCATGGGATGATTTGGTATGCCTTTCGGTTTTCGGTATCCCTTTAATGGCCAACCTTTCCCAGAGCAAATCTCCCGTATTTTTGTCAAAACAATAGAGTTTAAACTCGTGTTCTGAACGATCACCCACTTCATCAATGTCTCCATATAGCCCCACCTTCAAAGAATCGTAACCGCTACCGCTGATGGCTGTTGTCACAAATAATCTATCGTTCCATATGACCGGACAGGAGTGTCCCAGACCGGGAATCTTCACTTTCCACCTGATGTTCTCTCCGGTATTGATATCCCAGTCAACAGGCAGGTTCTGAGCATCCAGGGTGCCACTGGCGAAAGGGCCCCGGAACTGGGGCCACTGGGTCATGTAGTCGGTCTGTGCGATGATTTGAATGGAAAGTCCACATAGCAAAGTGAGGATGACTGCGGATCGGTGAAGGTTCATGGCGATGGTTTTAGCAAATATAAAAATAAGTTTACAGTTGCCCCTTGTGAAAGTGTAACGGATAAATAGAGCAACCCTGGCGGGCTTTATACGTATAGTAATGATCAGCCATGGAATATCTGTTAATAAAACCATTTTGTCCGAAATGAAAAGATTCGGACATTGGTTTCGAGAAAAAGCCAAATTCGAATATTTTAACCTGTCGCACCTTCCATAAAGTGCTTCGGTATTTATTATAGAGTAATTTTTTACTTATAAAACTATATGTTATGAATCTTTCCAGACTCATCCTATCCCTTATTCTTTTGTGTTGGATCACAGTTGCGTTTTCCCAGGAATACCCGGTTTTTATCATAGTTGATGAGATAGCTGAAGAATTGGACCAGCTCAAATCTGAATACAGCGGTCAACCCCATGTATATTTTATCAATGGATTCAGCCCAAACGCCATTGAGCAATTTGCAACTGCAGCTGAGAATCTGCATGTCGGCGAGTTACACATCTATGCCGCCACAAAACCAGGGGCAATCGTATTTAACAGCATTGCAATAACTCCTGGTTCACTAAATGAAGTATCCCCGGCTCTGAAAGAGTGGAGCGGGGTTGTAAGCAACAAAGTAGTCATACACAGCGAAGTCGTATTTACCGAAGAGGAAGGAATCCTCTTAAAACAACGCCTTGAGGAGATCACCGGTCTACCCTTTTCAAGCCAGAACTAGTAGAATAAAACCCAAAATTGCCATGGAAACTATAAAATTCAGAGCCAGATTATTCCTTTCAGTCACAATGGTCTCCCTTATGTCATTGACCTGGGCACTTCCGGATGAAACCGAATATTTGGGAACTATTGCTGCAGAAGGTTATTTCGACGACCGTTTTTGGGGAGACTTCCCCATTGGATTTGATTTTGATTTTTTTGGCAATACCTATACTGACTTTTATGTGACCTCCAACGGATTGGTCATGTTTGGATCAGGTTCAACCCGTTACATAAACAGAACCATTCCCAACACCGCGACTCCAAATAACTATATAGCTCCATTCTGGGATGATATTGTAATACATCAAAGTGGAGATATCATGTATCAGACCATTGGTACAGCTCCCAATCGAAAACTGGTGATCCAGTTCACCAACATGTCCTTCTGGAACTCGCCTATTCTTTTAGGCACATTCCAGGTGATCCTCTATGAAGGATCCAATAACATCCAAACCCAGTACAGAAGCATTGTGGATCTGACCTCGGCCAGAGCCAGTGGCAATTCAGCCACGGTTGGCCTGGAAAATGAAGATGGCACTGCAGGGGTATTATGCTCCTTCAATACCGAAGACTACATTCAGAGTGAGAAAGCCATCCTATTCACTCCAGGTGCAGGCACCTATACCTTTGATGACAATGCAGTATACGAGGGTGTTTTGTTGCAGGATGTAATTCCAAGGGCCAGCACACCCAGCCTGATCAGTCCGGCCAACAACAGCACCATTGGCGACAATGTGACTTTTCAATGGGAGGCTGCAGCCAATGCCTCCAGCTATTTTGTGGTCATCTCCCAAAACTCAGATCTGAGCAGCCCCATCCATACTTCTGCAGACCTTACTGATCTCTCCTACGACTTTCCCCTATCTGCCGATCAGACCTACTACTGGTCTGCCTATTCAAAAAATTCAGTGGGTGCTGTTTCATGGTCAGAGATCTGGAGTTTTCAAACCAGTTCTGTCCCACCCCTGGTGGCCGTTCCACAGACTGCCTACCTGGAACAGGGGGAGGAACGAGTGATCACCCTGGTATTTACAGGAGGTGATGCAGGATCAAAAACAGCCACTGTAAACTCTCTACCCACTGAGGGAAGCCTATATCAAAACAATGGAGGAATCCCGGGTGCTCAAATCACATCGGTTCCCACCGATGTGTCTGACGCTTCGTTCAAATTGATATACAGTGCCAGTGGCGGGTCCGGAAATGGAGTGGGAAATTTCGATTTCCAATTTTCCGATGATACCTGGACATCAACGGCGGAAACCTATACCATCAACGTTTCCCCACCAGGAATTCCAAACTTTTTATATGCTTCAAAGGAACTGGACAGGGTTGAAATTACTTTCGACCGTGACATGACTGATCCAACCGGGAAGCACCTTGAGTTCTCCATACAGGATGATGGCGTGGATGTCACTCCGACCTCCTGCACATTAAAACCGGGAGATCCCGCCACCATTGTGGTATATGTTTCTCCAAACCTGGATACCGATCATGCAATTGGTGTTGCATACACCAAAGGTACCGTGACCGCAGAATCAACCGGAGTGCTGGAATCATTCAGTTTCCAATTGGCAGGGAAGCTGGCCCAGGTAATCAATTTTGATGCGCTTGTAGATAAAACCTATGGAGACGCAAATTATGCACTTGCTGCTACTTCATCCTCCGGGCTGCCCATTACTTTTAGTTCTTCAAATTCTACGGTGGTCTCTGTTTCAGGATCCACAGCCTCAGTAAACAATGCAGGCGAGAGCCTGATTTATGCTTCACAGGCTGGAGATGCCACCTATTCTTCTGTCACCTTTGAGCGACATCAACTGGTGAACAAGGCTCCTGCCACTGTTACTTTAAGCGATCTGACCCAGGAGTATACGGGATCCAAGATCGAGGCAACAGTGAATACAGTACCTGCAGGTTTAACCATAAAAGTAACCTACGATGGTTCTGTCTCCATTCCCACTGAGCTGGGTAGCTATGTTGTTTCGGCCGATGTGGAGGAAGCAAACTACAGTGGGAATGCAACGGGAACACTCGTCATTACCGATCTCACCCCACCTGTTCCCGACCTTGCCATTCTTCCGGATGCTTCCGGAGAGTGTTCCGTAACACCGGTAGCTCCGACTGCAACAGATCTGAATTCAGGGATAGTTACAGGTACAACAGCCACACCCTTCCCTGTCACTTCACAGGGGACTACTATTATTACCTGGACCTATACCGATGGAAGTGGAAATGAATCCACCCAGGTGCAATCAATAGTCATTGTTGATGTGACCGATCCCGACACTCCAGTGCTGACAGATGTAACTGGAGAGTGTTCGGCCACTGCCCCTGCTCCCACCACCACCGATGCATGTGCAGGGACCATTACCGGAACCACATCCGATCCACTGACCTATAACACCCAGGGAACACATGTGATTACATGGAATTTCGACGACGGGAACGGCAATGACATTGACGTGACCCAGAATGTGGTCATCACCGATGTGACAGATCCAGATATACCCGTACTTGCCGATTTAACAGACGAATGTTCAGTCACAGCAATCGCTCCCACCACTAATGATGCATGTGCCGGAACCATCACCGGAACCACTGCCGATCCATTGACCTATAACACCCAGGGAACCCATATGATTACCTGGAACTTCGATGATGGAAATGGAAACAGCATTGATGTGGTCCAGAATGTGATCATCACTGATCTAACTCCTCCTGTGGCTCCAACACTATTGGATGTTACAGGCGAGTGTTCTGCCACAGCAGTTGCTCCCACTACCACAGATGCTTGTGCTGGCACCATTACAGGCACCACATCCGATCCTCTGACCTATAACTCCCAGGGAACCCATGTGATTACATGGAATTTCGACGACGGGAACGGAAACGACATTGACGTGACCCAGAATGTGGTCATCAATGATCTTACTCCGCCTGTTGCTCCTGTGCTTGCAGATGTTACAGGCGAGTGTTCTGCGTCGGCAGTTGCTCCTACCACCACAGATGCTTGTGCGGGTTCCATTACAGGCACCACATCTGATCCCCTGACCTATACTACCCAGGGAACCCATGTAATTAACTGGAACTTCGATGATGGAAATGGGAACAGCATTGATGTGGTCCAGAATGTGATCATTACTGATCTAACACCTCCTGTGGCTCCAACACTATTGGATGTTACAGGCGAGTGTTCTGCGTCGGCAGTTGCTCCCACCACCACCGATGCATGTGCCGGAACCATCACACGGAACCACTGCCGATCCATTGACCTATAACACCCAGGGAACCCATGTAATTACCTGGAATTTCGACGACGGAAATGGGAACAATATCGATGTAACACAGAATGTAGTGATCACCGATGTAACGCCTCCTGTGGCTCCAACACTATTGGATGTTACAGGCGAGTGTTCTGCCACAGCAGTTGCTCCCACTACCACAGATGCTTGTACCGGTTCCATTACAGGTACCACATCTGATCCCCTGAGCTATTCAACCCAGGGAACGCATGTAATTAACTGGAATTTCGACGATGGAAATGGAAACAGCATTGATGTGGCCCAGAATGTGGTCATTACTGATCTAACACCTCCTGTTGCTCCAACACTATTGGATGTTACAGGTGAGTGTTCTGCCACAGCAGTTGCTCCCACCACCACCGATGCATGTGCCGGAACCATCACCGGAACCACTGCCGATCCATTGACCTATAACACCCAGGGAACGCATGTAATTAACTGGAATTTCGACGATGGAAATGGAAACAGCATAGATGTAACCCAAAATGTGGTCATCAATGATCTTACTCCTCCTGTGGCTCCTGTGCTTGCAGATGTAAATGGCGAATGTTCGGCCACAGCCACAGTACCAACTGCCACGGATGACTGTGCCGGAACCATTACCGGAACTACATCCGATCCCCTGACCTATTCAAGCGGGGGAACCCATGTAATTACCTGGAATTTCGACGACGGGAATGGAAACAACATAGATGTGACCCAGAATGTGGTCATTACAGATGTGACTCCTCCTGAAACGCCTCTGCTTGCAGATCTAACTGGTGAGTGTTCGGTAACAGCTGTGGCACCGACCGCCACAGATGCATGTGCCGGAACCATTACCGGGACCACCTCCGATCCTCTGACCTATACCACTGCAGGAACCCATATGATTACATGGACCTTTGATGATGGAAATGGAAATAGCATTGAAGTGACCCAAAATGTGACAGTCACAGATCTTACTCCGCCTGAAGCTCCTGTCCTGACAGACGTAATGGGAGAGTGTTCGGTAGAGGTGATTGCTCCAACCACCGCAGATGCCTGTATGGGAAGCATTACCGGAACTACTTCAGATCCTACGACCTATTCAGACAACGGTACTTATGTAATTACCTGGAATTTTGACGATGGGAATGGGAACAGCATCGATGTGACTCAAAATGTAATTGTTGAAGATGTCACTGCTCCCACAGCTACTTGTCCTTCCGATGTTGTTACCTGCGATGGAAAAGTAGCCTCCATTGGTTTAACAGATCTATTTGATAACTGCTCTACCCCGGTTGCTACCTATGAATTATCGGGCGCCACCACCGGCAGCGGATCCGGAGATGCAGGTGTTGAAACATTTGGTCCCGGTGTGACAACCGTTACGTATACCTTTAGCGATGCCAGTGGCAATAGCAACCAATGCCAGTTTACGGTGAGCCATGAAGTAGTTGAAAAAATTGTGGTATCTCAAGTTGAAAGAACATTAACTGTAGAGGCTGCAGGAAGCTACCAGTGGATCAACTGTGCTGACAACTCTATCGTTGACGGAGAGACAGCCAGTTCATTTTCACCCTCAGAGAGTGGGGAATACGCTGTCATTGTAAGCCGGGGAACATGCACCAAAACATCCGACTGTTATACCGTAGATTTCACTGGAATTGAAATGGACAGAATGAAGTTGGGCGTAGAGGTTTATCCAAATCCGGCAGCCAATTTCCTTACCATCGCCATGGAGAGCAAAAACACCCGGGTATCCATCAAGGTGGTGAATACCATGGGACAGGTAGTTCTGGTGGAAGAAATGGAAGAATTGGATAAAACGACGCTGGATATCAGCAGGTTTAATCCAGGCATCTACCTGATTAGCATCAAGAGTGATCAACTGGAGAAAATTGTCAGGATCATTAAAAAGTAAAACCTATGGGGGTATGGCCATGCTGGTCTCGGTGCTAAACCGGGTTAAGGGTTGGGTAAGATACCCCGGATATCTTCTTCCATGGAAGCTGGTTTAGCGGTCGGGGCATATCTTTTAAATGGGATTCCTTCTGGCGTGATCAGAAATTTTGTAAAATTCCATTTGATCCTCTTCCCCAGTTTTCCAGGAAGCTGATCTTTCAGATAGACGAATATGGGATGCGTATCTTTGCCATTTACCCTGATTTTCTCCGTGAGTCGGAAGGTAACTCCGAAATTAAGCTCGCAACTTTGTTCCATGGATTCATTGGTTTCGGGCTCCTGGTTCTGAAACTGGTTGCAGGGAAATCCAAGGATCACAAGACCTTTATCCTTGTATTTCTGATGCAATGCTTCCAACTCCCTGAATTGAGGAGCCAATCCACACTTTGTTGCAGTATTCACAATTAGCACTGCCTTCCCTTTAAATTCCCCCATCGCAATATTAGTGCCCTGGGGAGTTCTGGCCTGTAAGTCAAAAAAGTCTTTCATAAGGATGTCTATATTCCGTGGTGAATGAAATTCTGCAATTCACTTATTTTCTCAGGAGTTTCAAACTTTCCTCCATAATAGGTGGTTACAGTGCTTGATGAATTGTCTTCAACGCCTCGTGAAGATACACAAAGATGCCTGGCATCAATAATAACAGCTACATCTTTGGTGTCCAAAACCTCCATCAATTCGTAAGCAATCTGGTTTGTCAGGCGCTCCTGTACCTGAGGACGTTTTGCATAATACTGCACGATACGGTTTAATTTTGAAAGCCCAATCACTTTTCCTGAAGAAATATAGGCCACATGGGCCACACCCATGATGGGCACAAAATGGTGCTCACAATTGGAAAAAAGTGTAATGTTTTTCTCTACCAGCATCTGCTTATACTGATACTTATTATCGAAGAGTGCAACTCTGGGCCTGTTTTCAGGATTGAGTCCTGAAAAGATCTCCTCCACATACATTTTAGCTACGCGGTCGGGAGTTCCCTGAAGCGAATCATCGTTTAAGTCTAATCCCAGAATGTCCATTATTTTAGCAAAATGACCGGCTATCCTATATTTTTTTTCATCATCTGATATTTCAAATGCATCGGCTTTCATCGGGGTTTCAATTCCTGTATAAAGGTGATCATCCCCAATTTCATCATGGGAAAAGCCATTTATCCCACTGCTTTTATCCTGCAGGGTATTCAACAAAGTTTCTTGGAGTCTCATATAGTTTAATTTTTAAATCATGATTGCTATTAAGCTTTTGATTCATTTTGTTTAATGTTTTTACCTTATATGCTAAACAATATTAATCTGAAAATGTTTAATGAATACAAATATTAAACTCTCTAGCATGAAATACGATCTTAGGAAAAGGGTAAATTATAGTCTTGCCTTTTTGGTCATATGCGCTACAACAATAGGGCAGAAAATCACCATTGACAAAGAAGTGACCATGCTCGCCCTTGGAGATTCCTATACCATTGGACAAAGCGTTGCTATTGCTGAAAGATGGCCACATCAATTTATTGATCAATTAGGATTGCTTGGAATAGAAGCGGACTATCCCGACTATATAGCCACAACCGGGTGGACCACAAGAAGATTGATTCAGGGCATGAAATTTATGCTCGATCGTGAAAAAGACTACAACCTGGTTTCCATCCTGATAGGCGTTAATAATCAGTTCCAGAGAATCGACATAACAAGTTATGAACCCGACTTAAGAGAAATTATTGATCGCGCACTTCAAATTGTAAGTCAGGATACTTCCAGGCTATTTATCCTCTCCATTCCGGATTATGCCTATACAAGCTATGGAGCAGGGAATGCTAATATTAGCAAGGAGATTGACGACTACAATACCATTAAGAAGCAGCTTGCAGCGGAATATGGAATCGCCTACATTGATGTCACAACCATCTCCAGACTCGGCTTGCTTAAACCATCTCTGGTGGCAGGTGATGGATTGCACCCCAGTGCAACGCAATACAAAGAGTGGGTCAGGGAGATTATTCCCCGTTTAGACCTGGACCAAATCCTTGCCGGAAATAATCGGGAATTGTTAACGGAAAACCCTGTAAAGGTTTATCCCAATCCAACCAGCTCTATACTTCATATCAATTCCAACCTGGACCTTAACCGGGCACGTGTATTCAATACCCTGGGAGGCCTGGTTTATGATCGGGTTCTAGAAACCAAGCCCGCACAACTGGATCTGTCTCACCTTGATCCAGGATTTTATATAATGCGATTAAGCACTGCCAATAGCAAGCAACAGGACATTCAAAAAAGTATAATCATTCAAGCTATTGAATGAGAGAACCTGAATTAATCTTTCAGCCCAAGAAGCTATTTGGGGGAAATTATCTTATTCTTCCCCTACAATTTCCTCCAACTCAGCAGTCAGACGCGCCACAATCTCAGGATATTCTAAATAAATATTATTGGTTTCCCCGGGATCAAGTGCCAGGTTATAAAGCTGTCCTGACGGATCGCCTGGGCCCGTTTGAATGTGACTCGGTTCTGAAAAACCACCTGAGCCCAGCTGATTGATGAGTTTCCAATCCCCGGAGCGGATCAACATGGATCCATTGCCTGACTGCATGACTACAGGGGGCCTTTTGGCCTGATCGCCGGGCTGTTCTCCCCTTAACACGGGCAGAATGCTATAGCTGTCGGGGCCCGCACCTTCTGGCAAAACTGCCTTCGTTATTTCTGCGAAGGTGGCCACTAAATCCGTAAAACAGATGGTCTGTTCACTGACCGATCCTTTTTGCACCCTGCCGGGCCAGCGCACAATAAAAGGCATGCGATGACCCGCTTCCCAGGCGTCGGCTTTCATCCCCCGCAATCCTCCTGCAGAGTCGTGACCAAAGCGCCTTCTATCCACATCGTACCAGACCGGACCATTATCGGCAGTAAAGACCAACAGTGTATTCTCAGACATGCCTGCTTCATCCAGGGCATCCAGAACCATGGCGATTTGTGCATCCACCATCATCATAAAGTCTCCGTACATCCCTGCTCCACTCTTTCCTTCAAATTCAGGGGAGGGCAACCAGGGGGTATGAGGTGCTGGATAAGCCAGATACAGCATCAGGGGTTTCTCCTTGAGTGCATCATTGGCAGAGTGGCCCTTGATCACTTCAATGGCCTCCTTTGTAAAACGGGGCAGCACATCCTTCAGCTCCAAACCCGGAGCAATGCCCCCTTCCCGCCAGAAACTCCCCTGTATGGGTGACCAGCCTTCGGAGGATTCAGCCTCAATATAGTCTGTGGGAGGATCAACTGCCCGGTCATCCCGGATATAGAAGTAGGGTGGGATATCGGTGGATGCACGAATTCCGAAAAAACTATCAAAACCACGATCTACCGGTCCGCCCGGAAGGGGATTCTCATATCCATTCTCCTTAAATCCAAGATGCCATTTACCCACCATGGCGGTATGGTATCCACGGGATTTGAGCATGGAGGCCATGGTCAGCTGTCCCTCCTTGATGGTGGGTTCCTTTCGCCAAACAGATACATCCGTACGGAATGGATACTCACCTGTCATCAATCCATAGCGGGAAGGATGGCATAGTGCACCTGCCGCATGAGCATCAGTAAATCGCATCCCGTCAGACGCCAGCTGGTTGATGGTGGGAGTGGGTATCTTCGACTCAGTATTAAAGCAACCCGGATCCCCGTAACCCATGTCATCAACAAGAATAACCACAATATTTGGCAGTTCTTCGGAAGTTGAACAGGCGGTAAAGGTGATTCCCGCGAGCAGGAATAGAGCCAGATGGGCTAATCGAATTCGTTTCATTGATTTTCCAGAATTAATCATCGTCATCCTCTTCTCCATCTGAATACGCTTTGGGATAGCTCTCTTTTCCCCTGACCGCAAACCAGATGATCCTGTTCATCAGTTGATCGTCACCCCCATCCACATGCCTAAACTGTGGATCCATGCTTCTCTTTGCATAGTACAATGCCCTGCCACTCAAAGTGCTAAGTTCGGGGTTCATTTCATCAAGGGGTATTCTATTGGGTAGCGCCGTGAAGGTGGATACATCTGGAGTTGAAACAAAACAATCGAACATAGGCATGGCGGTAGCATCCACAATATTCATAGGTGGGAGGCCTAGAATCTGCTCGATGGTGCGGACCAGCGAGGTTTGGTTATACTGGGTACTTTCCAGCGTTTGTGTTTGCGAATAAGGGCTAATCACCATTCCTACAGTTCGGTAGGCCGATACATGATCCCATCCGGCCTGTGAATCATCCTCAGTAACAAATATCACCGTATTCTCCCAGAACCTGCTTTTGCTAATGGCTTCAACAATCTGACCCAGGGCCAGGTCATTGTCAGCCACCATGGCACGTGGCGTGGGAAATCCAGGACGGGTTCCTGCAGTATGGTCATTGGGCAGAGCCACAATGCTCAATTCAGGCCACTGATCGCCCTCCATCTCCTCGTAGGCCTTCAATTCTGTAATAAAAGATTTAGCCCTAAGTACATCAGGAATGGCGTGATGGTCATAGCCAGGGAATGAAGGTGAAAGCAATTTCTCCACAGGTTTTATGGTTGTTTTATTGGTAAAAATGAAGGGCTTTTCATTCAGGAAATCTGAATATATACTGCTCCAGTTCAGGCTGTCGTTAAAAACAGGGATGGCTGCCTCGCCATAGATTCGGACACTCTTGCCATTGCGAATGGCATTATCCCAGATAAATCCGGTCGGACTATAAACCAGTGCATCGGTCTGCACATGTGGATAACTTCTGAACCATCCCCTCATATTTTTTTCAATGTTATCGGTGACAATTGCGGCATCGGTCCATTGATGTCCTTCGGCCGAAGATTTTCCCGAAACATAATAATTATCGAGCAGTGTAAATTGCCGAACAAGCTGGTGTGTATTGGGGGTTACTTCTTCCCCAAAAACACAGAGTGAGGGCTCACCGTTGCCAGCTGGAATGTCACCAAGAATCTGGTCATAGGTCCTGTTTTCCTTGATAATATAGACCACATGCTTAAATACCGATGGTTCTCCAATACGAGCGGGAACAGGAACCGGAGATATTTCATTTCTTGGTGGCTCCAGCGATAGGCTCATTCGAAACAGCAGATTAGCCCTCACAACCCTTTCCGAGTAGGCTGCAAGCTTTTTCTTACCTGGAACAGGTATTCGGGAAACAGAAGCCTTCATCCGATGTGAGTTATAGGCAGCCTCGCCAGTGGGGATAATTGTATTATCGGCTATCCGGGCTCCTTCAGCTTCAATATTGGCCACAAACAGATCCCTCCCATTGCCCAAACATACGGCACCGGGATAGGCCCCTGTGGGGATAAACCCTTGTAAAACACTCCCATCTATTTTACTTTTTGTGGATGCCTTACTTCCCAGGCTGACAACAGCCAGGGCATTATCCATCCCGTTGGCCACATAAAGGGTCTTCCCATTTCCTGAAATGGCGAGACCATTTGGCGAGGATCCCCAAAAAGGATTTTCATCACCCAATAACCTTACAGGAATGGTTTCAGTAATCTGATCCTCTCTGGTGTCGATTACCGAAACAAAATCACTGTTGGCATTGGCAATATAAACGTATTTTTCATCAGGGCTTTTCACAATGTCGTTGGGATGGAGACCCACAATTATTTCACTCAAAACATCTCCGGAAGCAGGATCCAAAACGGTAACCGATCCCTCACGAATAGAACCAGTTTCTGGATCGACCTTGGCCTTTCCCCAGGGCACACCGGCCACATCTGTATCCGATTCATCAGGGATACCTCCACCCCAGTTAGTCACATATAGTTTTCCCCCGGCAGCCACCACTCCGTAGGGAGCAACGCCCACATTTGCCTCCCATGCTATTTGGCCATTGTCGATATTTATTTTTACAAGCTGGTTATTCCCGTTCAGGGTCACATAAAGATAATCGCCTGCGGCTTCCTTAATGATCTCGATCTCATTGGGAAGAGCAATCGGGGAGGGAGCCACGTTCAAAAACTGGTAACGGTTGGTAATGACCGCTTGCTGCCCGTCCCATTCAGCCATGATCACATAAGATCGAGTTCTCTGGACCACAAGACTCCATAATACATACTGCTTGCCGCCCTTCCGATACCACTTGATTCCAGAGTAGGTGTTGGCTGCCCCCCATAAACCATCTTCATTGGCCGGTATGAGTTCGGAAACCAGCCTTCGGGATTCTACATCGTAAAACAGAACCCTGAAGCGCCCCATAATGGCGAGGGTTTTATTATCGGGCGACAGCGCGCAGTCAAGTGCATGATTCTCAAGTTCCGGACTCCCGAAATAGATTTGTTCACCCGCTGGATCAATGATGCGGTTATATGGCATCATTACCGGCAGCCTGTTTCCTGATAAATCTAAGCTGTCCCATTCTGAAAGATAGGGGTTCGCTTCCTGTCCAATGATTGATACATATAAGGTGGATAGTATCAGCAGCACCAGGCAAATATTTAGGTTCTTTTTCATAATCCCTTTATGTTTGTCCATTATGCAATTTCACGCTTTCAATATACTAATTGTTTCACAACCAACTCCTCCAATAATTGTTTTGGTTCCCTAATCTATACTATAAATAGTATTTTGTGATCTGCAATTGGTCATTAACTTGTGGAGATGATTTCAATTCAATTGGACTGTACCCTCTTTTATAATAATTGAATGATTCGAAGGCCTTGGAATTACTTGCGGCCAAAAGATTCAATTTGGCATCTAAATTGACATTGTATGAAAATCTCTTTGTTTAATGATTGATAGATCTATTGGGTTATGTCCAAAATCAATATGTACTTGACTGGTACTTAAAATATTTCATAGATTTACCGTAGAAAGTATTGTCTGAACTGGCTGTTTGTTTGAGTGATGAAATTATTTATCAGAAATATGGTCTGTATTCGCTGCCAAATGGTAGTAAAAACCGAGCTCGAAAAGCTTGATGTGCGTTTTGTTGAGGTTAAAATTGGTGAGGTAAATACCATAGAGGATGTTCCCAGGGATAAGCTGGATCAGCTGGATATAGCTTTAAGAAAAACGGGATTAATGTTGATGGACGACAAAAAAAGTATTCTGGTGGAGAAAATTAAGGCCGCAGTTATCGAACTTGTACATTATACAGAGGAGCAAATCAAGACAAATCTTTCAGACTACCTGAGCGAGAAGCTCAATTACGATTACACCTATCTGGCCAATTTATTTTCGGAAGTAAAAGGCATCACCATAGAAACCTTTTATTTGACCCATAAAATTGAAAAGGTCAAAGAACTCATCGTCTATGATGAACTCAATCTCTCCGAAATAGCATACAAACTGCACTACAGCAGTGTCTCACACCTTTCCAACCAGTTTAAAAAGATTACAGGACTTACCCCTTCACACTTTAAAAACCTAAAGAACAAGAGACGTAGCACCCTTGAGGATGTGTGAATCATGTAAGGAATATCTTAAATAGTATAACATGTTCTTGCCCTGGTAATGATACCTTTATCTACATATAAACCAGGCAAATGCAAGTTCTCGGAATTGAAAAGTCACAAGCTCACATTCTGGTTGATTTAATTGACTATGTCCCCCATTCGGTTGTTTCCAGAACCATTGTTCAAAAAGTAACTGGTAACATCATGGCAATAGCTATTGATTCGGGTGAAGCACTGGAGGAGAAGATCTCCCCATTCGACACTTATATTCAGATTATTGAGGGCGAATCCGAGATTGTGATTGACAATTGTTCAACCATCCTGGTAACCGGACAGGTCATCCTGATACCTGCACATGCTGCAAATTTGATAAGGGCCAATAATCCCTCAAAAATGGTAGTAACTGTGATTAAAAGCGGCTATGAAGGAATCATTATTTGACAGGTTAAGATCTAACTTTTAAAAAAATAAGATGTCAAAAGAAAAAGAAAGTAGGAAAAACACCAAAAAACCAGCTGCAAAAAACCTGAAAGAGAAAAGAGCTGACAAAGCTGCCAAACGCGCAGATAAAAATAGCGAGAGTAAATTTAAAATCTAGTAAAAACACAGTTTCATAATGAAATATGCTTTCATTGGCACATACCCGCCCAGGGAATGTGGTATCGGTACATTTACCAACAACCTGCTTGATTCAGTTTTAGAATCCAAAAAAGCAAAAAAGGGTAACTATGAAGGTTTTGTGGTGGCAGTGGACGATCATGACATGATCTATGATTATCCCCAGGAAGTAAAGTTAACCATCAGGCAGGAGCACCAGCAAGACTACTTAAAAGCTGCTAAGTATATAAAATTAAGTGGCGCAGATATCTGTATTCTTCAACATGAGTTTGGGATTTACGGAGGCCAGAATGGTATATACATCCTTCCTCTGCTGCACCGACTGGAGATCCCCCTGGCAGTGACCCTGCATACCATTCTTAAAACGCCAACATACAATGAAAAGGCAGTTTTACAGGAAATTGGGAAAATGGCTCAAAAGATTATTGTGATGAGTCTGAAAGCCATTGAATTTCTGGTGGATATTTATGATGTTCCCCGGGAAAAAATTGCCTTAATAGAGCATGGAGTACCGGATATTAAGTTTAACCCGGTAAAATCAAAGGAAGAATTCAAACTGGAGAGCAAAAAAGTACTGCTCACATTTGGATTTATTGGCCGGAATAAAGGCATTGAAACAGTCATCAATGCCTTGCCCGAAGTGGTTCAAAAACACCCTGATGTGATATACATCATATTGGGAAAAACCCACCCAAATGTATTAAGGCATTCGGGAGAAGAATACCGCATATTCTTAATGCGGCTGGTAAAGAACCTACACCTGGAAAATCATGTGGTGTTTTTAAATCAATTCATAGATGTTCAGGATTTATTCAAGTATCTGTCCGCCACAGATATTTATATCACACCCTATTTGAATGAATCACAAATCACAAGCGGTACGCTTTCCTACGCCGTTGGAGTTGGTGCTGCTGTGCTCTCAACACCCTACTGGCATGCTGCAGAACTACTGGCAGATGGAAGAGGTAGGCTTTTTGATTTTGGTAATTCCGATCATCTCTCTTCCACCATTAATGAACTTCTGGATCATCCGGCCGAGCTGAATGGATTGAAAAAAAATGCACTTGAGTACGGACGGAATTTTACCTGGCCCAAAACCGGAGAGAAATATATTGAGCTTGTCAGCAAGATTCTGGAGAAAGAATATAAGCCTGCGAAAAAGACCGAAACGCCGCTGGACTTTCTAATCCTGCCTCCTTTTTCACTGATCCATATCAATCGTTTAACAGACGATACAGGTATCATCCAACATGCCAAATATGGTATCCCGAACCTGAAGGAAGGGTACTGTCTGGATGATAATGCAAGAGCCCTTCTCATGGTCTTGATGGCTTACAGTCAAATGAAAGACGCCAGGGCACTTGAATTATCCCCCATCTATCTGAGTTACATTCACTATATGCAGAATGATGACGGAACCTTCAGGAACTTCCTGAGTTTTAACAGAAACTTTCTCGACGAAGTGGGTTCCGAAGATTCCTTTGGCAGGACCATCTGGGCGCTGGGATATCTTCTTGGTAATGCTCCCAATGATGCCTATTTTCAGGCAGGTAGTGTGGTGTTCTTTAATGCTGCTCCCAATTTCGAGAAGTTAAAATCAATCAGAAGCATCGCCAATACCATGATTGGGATTTGCTACTACCTAAAAACCAACCCTTCCGATGATTCCATGACCGAAAGGTTAAGAAACATGGCTCTCAAATTAATAACACACTACCAGGAGAATGAATCGCCCGACTGGCTTTGGTTTGAATCCTTACTGGCCTACGATAACGGAATTTTACCGCTTGCACTTTTGCATGCAGCAGACATACTAAATGACGATCGGGTTACCCAGGTGGCCTTTACCACCATGGATTTCCTTACTACCCATACCATGAAGCACAATTACCTATCGATCATCGGAAACGAAAAATGGTATAAGAAAGAGGGCGAGCGGTCTGTTTTTGCCCAGCAACCCATCGATGCCATGGCCATGGTGTTGATGTATCACCAGGCTTATCACCTCACCAAAGACAAAGAATACCTGAATAAGCTTTATACATCTTTTTTATGGTTTTTGGGCGAAAACGACCTGAGAATGAGCTTATACGATTTTGAAACAAAGGGTTGCTGCGATGGATTTGAAAGCTATGGGGTAAACCGGAACCAGGGAGCTGAAAGCTCTTTGGCCTATTTAATCTCTCATTTAACCGTATTGAAGGCCCATGAAGAATTTCACAAACAAGATTAAAAGTGCAAATGATCATCAGCCGCTATCCATATAATCCTATCCTAACAAAGGAGGATGTTCCTTATCCGGTAGCTACAGTTCACAATGCTGCAGTGGTAAAGCATCAGGATCAATATATAATGATATTTCGTTCCCACAGGCTAAATGGGAGAAGCATATTGGGGAAAGCTGTGAGTGATGATGGGTTCCATTTTGAAGTGGACAAAAAACCATTTATGGTTCCGTCCCTGAAAGGAATCTTTAAAGAATACGAAGCTTACGGAGTGGAAGATCCACGCATTATATTCATGGATGGCGAGTACCTGATTACCTACAGCGCCTATTCCAGGCATGGGGTTCGCATCGGACTGGCCAAAACAAAAGATTTTCAAACCGTTGAAAGGTATTCATTAATCACCGAATCAGATTACCGGAATGTGGTGATCTTCCCGGAAAAATTTGGCGGACTCTATGCCAGGCTCGACCGTCCTCATTCCGAAATCTCCCCATGGTCGGTGTGGATATCATACTCTCCTGATCTAAAATACTGGGGTGAGTCGAAACTTATCATGAAACCCATGCAATACCATTGGGATGAGATGAAGATTGGTCCGGGAGCGCCCCCCATCAAAACCCCCCGGGGTTGGTTACATATTTACCATGGTGTTTTTCCAACCATGGATGGGTGTGTTTACAGGCTTGGAGCAGCTTTACACCAATTGGACGATCCGTCTAAGGTTATCGCTGTGGGTGATGACTGGATTCTTCAACCCGAAGAGGAGTACGAAATTACGGGATATGTTCATAATGTGGTATTCTGCTGTGCTGCTGTTCCGGAGGAGGATGGGAGTGTTAAAATTTACTGGGGAGGGGCTGACAAAGTGATGTGTGTGGGTACTGCCAACCTGGAGGCTCTTGTTGACCATTGTCTGGACAATCCCCGTCCACCCCTTTAAAGGACAACTGATTAAAAATCATTATCATGAAAATAGCCATACTATCATCCATTGCATGGAGGACACCGCCCAGACAATATGGACCCTGGGAACAGGTATCTTCAAACATCGCCGAAGGACTGGCTGAACGGGGTATTGATGTGACACTATTTGCATCAGGCGATTCGATTACCAAAGGCAAACTGGCCTCCGTAATTGAGCAACCCTACGCCGAACACCCAGAGGTTGATCCCAAAGTAGCAGAGTGCCTTCACATCAGTCATTTAATGGAACAGGCAAATCAGTTTGATTTAATACATAACAACTTCGATTTTCTTCCCCTGAGCTATTCCCGCCTGATCAAAACCCCGATGGTTACAACCATTCATGGTTTTTCTTCTCCAAAAATTATTCCGGTTTACAAAAAATACAATAACACAAGTTACTATATATCCATCAGTAATTCTGATCGCAGCCCTGAACTCAGTTATACGGGGACCGTCTATAATGGCATTGACACAAGGGAGTTTAGTTTCAGTTCCGAATCAGGCAGCTATTTACTCTTTTTTGGCAGGATCCATCCGGAAAAAGGAGTTGTTGAGGCCATCGAAATTGCAAAGAATTCAAATAGAAAGTTGATCATTTCCGGTTTGATTCAGGATCAGGAATATTTTGCCCACAGGGTGAATCCGTATATTGATGGTCAGGAAATAGTGTACGTGGGCAATTCCGGTCCTGAGGATCGAAACAAGTTACTTGGTGGCGCTTTTGCACTTCTACATCCCATAAGTTTTGAAGAGCCTTTTGGCCTTAGTGTGGTCGAAGCGATGCTATGCGGTACACCAGTAATCGCATTCAAAAGGGGATCTATGTCTGAACTTATTCTGGATGGTAAAACTGGTTTCCTGGTAAATAACGTTGAAGAAGCTGTGGAGGCGGTGAATAGCATTGAATTTATTAACCGGAGAGCTTGCACCGAATGGGCTTCGTCAACATTTAGCAGTCAAAAAATGGTGGATGGTTACCTCGAAGTATATGAGAATATCCTCCGCTAATAACAAGCAGAATTGAATTATAACCTTAGAATTGCCCACACCTCCTTTTTTCAATCCTTGTGACCGCGCATCTCATTAAAAAAGGGCGTATTTTTTTCTTCAACGCATTTCACAGCATACAAATAGAGTGCGGCACTCCAGCTCTGCCAGTCCTCCTGGAGAAGGCGGGTAATCATATAGTATAAGAACTTTCATTGCACAGCTCCATAGATCCTAAGCAATTTCCTGGCTTCAAATGTGTTATTAAACTGCCAGAAAGATTCTGCGCGGGGTGTTGTTTTTGCTTCAAAGCTGCTGCTATCAAATCCGTATATTTCTGTTAGGATACGGTATTTTCGCATCCATATTCTTTTTGTAAGCTTTCGATAAATGCTTGCATTTTCCATGGGTTGCGGTAGATATTCCTTGTTATTGTCCTCATAAGCAAACACCCAGTGTTCACCGGCCGAAATACTTCCTTTATGCCAGAGTCTTATGACAGCCTGGCCCGTTTCCTCATGCCTGAGGTGCCTGGTATATTCACCTGAGGGATGATGGGAAATAACCAGGTCAAAATATTGTTTAGGTAATAATTCCAGAATGGCATCTTCCACTTCATTGTCCTCCAGGGGTCTTTGATCGGGTCCATCATCCAGGTCGCCCATAATCCCCTTGGATCTTAATACCGTCAAAGCCTGTCTGAACCTGGGACTGCGGTCCGGATCACTTCCCCTACAAAGACAGACAATAAAACACTCCCAGCCGGGATGACTCAGGATGGTGCCTCCTGCCCATAGGGTCTCATCGTCAGGATGAGCGACAATCACAGCTACTTTTTTAGAAGAAAATCGATCCATAATTCCAATGGTGTTACATATTTAACGGGGCAATATTCTTATTTAACAAATCATTAAAAGGTATAGCGCATGGCGAAAGCTATTTCATCGGCCCAAACTCCTTGATAGCCCCAGAAATTGAAGGCTGGTTTCCAGTCGAGATTCAGGCTTATTGGGATATCGCTGAAACAGAATTCCAGTCCCAGAATTACATCGAAACCTATCACAGTATAACTTGTTCCCGGTTCTCCCCATTTGGCATGATCGCCGTTATAGAAACCTAAGTGCGCTCCTAATCCTGCATACCACTTTAATTGATCTGTACGGAACAAGGGGTTATGGAGTTCATAAAGCCCGGTAATTCCAACTCCCTTCCATCTCGTTGAGATTATCCCTTCAAGAGCCGATTTGGGACCAAGCATATGCTTCCCAGTGAACCCATTGTATACCCCCACCCTCAGTCCAAGGCCGTTTTTGTAATCCTGAGCATTTCCCACTGAGACCACCATAATGGCAAAAAAGCAGGTGAATAGAAACTTCTTCATTCGTTCCGCTTGTTTTTACTCCTAGCTGCCACAAGAAGGATGGCCAGCATGTAGATAAAGTTAACTCACCCCATAAGATAAAGCATTACACAATTAGGAATAAGAGTTACATCATTCACATGTTTCCTGCAAATGCTGGATGAAGCTACTTGGATCTTTTGAGCTCTTCGAGAAGCTCATTCAAATGAACCGTGGCATAGGTCGATGCATAATCAGATTTAGCATAGGGTATAATCAGATCCTCGTTATGAATCATAGACCCGCAGGAATAAACCACATTGGGAACATATCCCTCCCTTTCTTCATTATTTGGAACCAGCAATGGTGTATTCAGCCTTCCTATCTCCTTTTCGGGCCGATCCAAATCAAATAGAGAGGCCCCCAGCACATATTCCCGCATGGGACCCACCCCATGGGTAATAACCAGCCACCCCTCCTTCGTTTCGATGGGTGAGCCGCAGTTTCCAATCTGAATGAATTCCCATGGGTATTTAGGTTCTTGTAACAATTTTGCTTCACGCCAGATCGTAATATTATCTGAATAGGCGATGTAGTTATTAAAGCCGTCCAGGCGACAAAGCATGACATACTTGCCCTTTATTCTTCTGGGGAACATGGCCATCCCCTTGTTCTGGGCAATCTCACCATGAAGTGGCAACGACCTGAAATGATAGAAGTCTTTAGTATTCAATAATTTAGGCAATATAGTAGTACCATCATAGGCTGTATAAGTGGCATAATACATCACGTCCTGGTTATCCTCCACAAATTTCACAAAACGGGCATCTTCAACGCCATTATTCTCGTTTGAGGATACAGGAAAAATTACCCTTTCGGATATATTGGTATCTAAAGAAAATTCAAGTTCGTAATGCGACGAAGCCAGCCACATGATCTGATTAAAGAACATCTCTTTATAGTCGGCCATATGAAGTGACCTTTTATCTTCTTCAATGCATTCTCTAAGCTCGCCATAGGTAAATTTTTCGCCGAGCTTATCCATGATTAAACCGGATGGAATAATTCCCTGAAAATCTTTCATTTTATCCAGCTTACTTTGAAAGGAAGCCTTGTCATAAACATGCCTGCGGATATACTCAGCCTCCTCCAGCAGATTACCCACAGGTTCAATTTTCAGGTTGTTCTCCTTATCAAGCAATCCGGTTCGGAAAACAATGGAAGAAATGTGTCCCTCCCCTGTTGCCCTGAAACTAAGGATCACCCTCTTCTGGCCCTGAGCGGTTTCGGACTGATCGGGGTGCTCAACCATCGAAGGATTAAAGAAGGCTGCTGATTCAATGGAATATTCCATGGTAAAATAGGAGCCGATCAATATTCGTCTTGAATAATCGAGAGCCTCTGGATCAATATTTAACTGTTTAAACAGGTGAGCTATGCTGTCAAAATGCTTCTCAAATACCTTTGAAATATTCCTATGTCGCATCGAGTAATCCCTCAGGGTCTGTTTCAATGTAAGCAAAGCAGCCTCCTCCGACATTTCCAGAACAGTGCGTATGGTATTTACAGCCCTCTTTTCCCCTGCAAAAAGAAAACGGGCAATGACTCTGCTGGGGTCAGGGTTAAATATGACATTTTTTCTTTTTACAGTAACCTGCATTTGATCGTCTTTATTTGCCAAAGGTAATCTCTTAACTTTAATAAGATGAGTTGTTACACTTTATTTGAAACCTGGCTATCATATCCTTTAGAAGATGGTATTGAAAGTCGACTTGATATACTTGGTGCACAAAACGATGATTAGAAGAGGCAACGCAAATATGTGAATGATGTAAATTATTAGATCAATTGTATAACACTTTATTAGGCAGGTTAATATACTTTTATCTAATAATATACCAGACTTATGAAAAGATATTTGATTTTTTTGGTTCTGTTAATTTGGGTTGGTTGTACTACAAATCCGGTATTTGAGTGGGATTTTCAAAGCTTCTACAAACCCGTTGAAACTCCGATTCTGGAAGCTGATTCTTCATTGACTTTCTTTTGTCCTGTGAAGCAGGAAGAGGTACAATGGCAAAAGGCTGATGTCTTTAATCCTGCAGCCATTGTGAAAGATGACAAGATATATCTGCTTGTCCGGAGTGAGGATAATCCTGATGCAATCCTGGGTGGGAGAACTTCCAGAATAGGCCTGGCTTACAGCGAGGATGGCATACATTTCAAAACACATCCCGAACCCGTCTTATATCCCGATAGTGGAGAATTCATGCAATATGATTATCCGGGGGGGTGCGAGGATCCAAGGGTGGTTGAAACAGAGGAGGGTCTGTATGTGATGGCCTATACATCATGGAACCATGATATTGCAAGGTTAAGTATTGCCTTTTCCAAAGACCTTGTAAAATGGGAAAAGAAAGGTCCGGCATTTGCAAAAGCACATGATGGAAGGTTTCTAAACCAATGGTCCAAATCCGGATCCATGATTACAAAAATGAAAGACTCCCTGCAGGTCCTGGCCAAAATAGACGATAAATACTGGATGTACTGGGGTGAGAATCTGATCAATCTGGCCTGGTCTGAGAATTTATACGACTGGTATCCTTTGCTGAACGACCAGGGTGAATTAAAAGCCCTTATTGAGCCCCGGAAAAATCAATTTGATAGCCAGCTTACAGAATGCGGCCCGCCAGCCATCATTACAGATAAGGGAATTGTGTTGTTCTACAATGGTAAGAATTCTGATGGTGATGATGCATCAAGTGACCTGCCAAGAGGGATGTATTCCGTGGGGAAAGTGGTCTTTGATCTTAACGATCCGGAAAAGGTTATTTCCAGATCCGACACTAATTTATTGAGACCAAGCCTGCCGCATGAAATTACCGGGCAGTATAAATCAGGGACAACATTCGCGGAAGGTCTGGTCTATTACAAATCGAAATGGTTCCTCTATTATGGAACTGCCGACTCATATGTGGGAGTGGCAATATCCAAATAGGACGGACAAGCAGGGGCCTGATTTAGTCCCTGCTACCTCAAAACCGTAATCAACTCAACACCCGTCCAATCCTTACCAGTGATGGAAAGCAGGTAAATACCGTTTTTCAATGCCCCAAGAGGCAGACTAAAGCTTGAACTCCCCGCAACAGCATTCCAAGATATGCTTTCCAGGGCTTGTTTTCCTGACAGGTCAAACAGTGAGACTGAAATAGTTTCGGGCATTGTGGCAATCATTTCAATGTGAATAAGAGATCCTGTAACAGGATTTGGATATACCTGATAATGGAAGCCTGTGGATAACACCTGCTCATTCAAATCAACGTTGATGCTATTTTCCATATGATCCGCAATCTGAGAAGGAGAAAGACCATAATCGAATATACTAAGCGCATCAAGCCTTCCTTTGAAATTGTAGTTATTATCTCCGGGAAGATTCTGTCCGAATACCAGGTCAAAAACCGTCTTTTTTATCAATCCGGAATGCGCAGTAAATGCATCCAGCTTGCCGTCAAGCCAAATTTCCATATCGGTTTTATTGTATACTACTGCAAGGTGGTGCCATTGACCCGGAGAAGGAGTGCCCTCAGAGTCCAGATCCCTGATCCCATCGGAGGTATTCACCGTAAAACGGAAATTCTGATCTCCAATTGAAATCTTGTATCGATTCTGCCAGCTTCCATGAGAGACAGGATGTTGTTCATGTTCCAGAAACTGATCCATCTTAATCCAGCATGCGATAGACAGGGCATCCTGGAAATTCAGGAGATCACTGTTTGGAATACGAATGGAAGAACTCAGACCGTTAAACTGAGCAGCTTTCATCGGTGATTCTTCCTTATCTGTGGCCCAGGTGATCCCAAGGGGAGTTCCATGGTTCCCATTCCCGCTTACATCCTGTGCATTTCCATCCAGTGGATAATGGGCCATGAGCCTGCCTGAGGGCTCAACAGAGAGATCTCGCACCATCACTTGGATGCTGTCGCTATCCGTTAACTGATCTGAATCTGAAACAATACAGGTAATGAAGTAGTTACCTTCCTGATCCGGAGCAGTATAAGTAGCCAGATCATCATTTGCAGTGATACTCCCTGCAGCTGCCGACCAACTGTAGGTTAGGGCATCGTTATTGATGTCTTCTGCCAGGCATTTGAGATCAATGGTCCCCATCAGGTGAACTTTTAATGGATCTGCTTCAATGCTCAGAATCTGAGGTGGGTCCATGATCTTTTCCACCACCTCCACCCGGGTGGAAAGGGTATCCCATTGGTTTCCAGGATCGGTCACTTTGCAAAGGACCTTATAAATACCGGGCTGGGCTGATGGCTGATAAGTAAAGATCGCATTGCCGTTTGTTGATTCTCCATCCGTCGTCCATTCATAGGAAAGCACTTGTTGCTCGGGATCGGAAGCTGTACAATAGACCCTGGTTGATGAGCCACTTTCTATTTTGATGCGCTCAGGTACAAGCGCTTTAATTCTGGGCGGGTGATCTGAAACGGGGTTGCCATTATTGAAATCAATGACAATGTTACCAGCCAGGGTTTTATTCCCAAAAATGTTAAGCAGTGAGTCGGAAGGATAGTGTACCAGCATCACGGCCTCTTTGGAAGGAATTGTGATACTCGCAATTCCTGAAACACCGGACGATATGGATGTATTGGCAATCACATCGTAGAGGTCGAAAGAGCCGGCCGGGAGTGTAAAATCCACTGATTTGTCTGTTTCGAAGGGATTGTAATAGAGGTAGGTTGGAAATGCATCGTCGCTGTAATAATCAGTTTTCAGCAGATCCAGTTGAAGGATGCCCTCCACATCTGTTTCTTCAATCATGCCTCCCAGAATGCCCACATGGGAAGAACTATAAAGCATCAGGTTCGTAGATGCCCATCCCCCGGTCATGGCGTCACCGGTTGCGTATGGGCTCTGACCGTTTTTCTTCTCTTTCATCGATTCATAACCAATATAGGAATCCGGATCATACAGCTGGGCCCATTGTTCATTGTCCTGCATCTCATCAGGCAAATAATTGGGGTAGAAAAGCCGGGAAGCATTGGCCATGTTGAGTACCCATTTTGCAATGGCCTTAGCAAACCGGTCGTCGTACCTCACCATAGGGACCAGGGCTCCGGCCTGCTCATATCCATTCATGGCGAAGGCATAGTCGTTTCCTCCATCGTTGGCTTCACCAACCAAACCGGAACAGTCGTAGTTCCCCCACTTTCCTACGATGGTCCCCCATCCCCTGAGTTCCCCGCGATTAAAGCACCAGTTGACCATCTTTTCAATATTATACTGGGTACCCATCTCAGCATTTATCCTGGCTGCAGCATATACCCCATAGGGAAGCTGAAGTTCATAGGAAGGATTCCCTGGATAAGCGTTTAGAAATTCCAGGTTCCATTCCGCACCAATCATGTACTTTCGTTCGCCAGTGATCAAATAAGCGTTGTAGAGAATCCATGCAATGGCCCCGGCCGCTTCAGGTTCTTTTACGCCTGTTTCCAGGGGAGTCATGGTGGCCATGTACCACGCCCGGTAATTCACATTTGGTAGATTCCAGGGTGTTGCACTGCCACCCATGGCACCGGTAGCAGTCAGCCATTGGTCAGCCAGGGTCTTCACCTGGTAATTAAAATCGCCCGTATTTGGGTAGAGATCATTGAGTTGGAGGAAAAAGATATTGGGCATGGTTTCATACCACCAGTCATTCCCTGAGCTGCTGACGGGATGATTCAGATAGATGTTTTCACTGGGACGTTTGTTAAAATACTCCTCGCACATCAGTACCCAGTTCTGTCCAAACTGGTTTGATTTATCAATCCCGGAAAGAGAAGCCCCCACAACCGCCGGGATCACATTGATACCTTCCCCTGCTCCCGGGCTAGAGGTCCCCACAGCAGTATGTAAACCGAAACTACCATGTTCGGGATAATTGATTGTATTGTTGCGAAAAAAGAGCAATGGCAGGTATTGTCCGGTCTGATCCTGGTCAAAAACAAGTGAATCGTAACCCTGCGCTACGCTTTTCCAATCCCGCATCAGGAAGGGTTGCGGAAAATCAGGCATCAAATCAATGCGGGGGATAGAGATCTGCTGTGCATTGAGATTTGCTGCAAACACGAATGCAATTATGATCCATCTGAATTTACCAGTCATGATTGAAAGAATTAAAAAGAGATTGTCACAAATTAAATTTGTAACAACCTCTTTTATTGTAAACTACTCCTATTTGATTATATAAAGCTTTCTGGTTTGCTCAATGCCGTCAATGGAAAGTCTGTAAAAGTACATTCCGGTTGACAATTCACCTGCATTCCAGTTGTAAGTATAATTGCCAGGATGCTGGTTCTGAGAAACCAAGGTAGCTATCTCCTGTCCAAGAGTGTTCAACACGATTAAGGTTGTATATCCCTCTTCCTGATGAGAATACTCAATGGTCGTAGAAGAGCTGAAAGGATTTGGATAGTTTTGCTTCAATTCGAAGTTCCTGCTGATTTGATCCGGCCCGGTAGAAACGACCATTTCAGATAATGCCAGCACTTCATCATCAGACAACACCCGGTTGTAGATCATGATATCATCCATCTTGCCTTTAAACCATCCTCCGTCTCCTGTCTCATCGGTATAGGCCGAAGTAGGTCTCTCCTGACCAAATACAAGATTCACAGGATCAGCGCTGATATCCGCAATATTACCGTTGGGAACATTGTCCCAGTCTTTTACCAGCACCCCGTCAATATAGAACTTCATATGTCCGTTGCCATACGATACGGCCAGGTGATACCATTGCTCAGCAAGCAGCCCGTCAACCTCCTGATCCCGGTCGTTGTATATAAACGCTCCCGGAACCTCAGGATCATCCACCTTGGTGGTAAAGAACACCTTATTGGCTTCCTGAAGGTTCACTTTATAGCAATCCCACCTGTTCATGGAGATCATATAGTCATTGTTTGTCCGCTCTTCCATATAGATCCACCAGGATATGGTTATGGTTCCGGGATTCAGGATTGTGGAGTAAGGAACTTCAATATTCCCTCCCATGTCAAAATAGTAAGCCTGATCAGCCCTATCGCCACGATCAGTGGTGAGGACCGGGGTCCCTGCCCCCCATGCGGCAAAGCCGGTGGTTACAGTTCCATCGTTCCCGTTTCCAGAGGCATCTGTAGCATCCCCATCAAAGGGATATGACGCAACAAGTCCCTCTTCCAGGTCAGCATCCGCTAAATTATAGAGTGCCATCACCTCATCATCTGAGACTACCCGGTTGTAGATCATGATATCATCCATCTTGCCTTTAAACCAGCCACCATCGCCCGTCTCATCGGTATAGGCAGAAGTAGGTCTCTCCTGGCCGAATACCAGGTTCACTGGATCAGCGCTGATATCCGCAATATTGCCGTTGGGAACATTGTCCCAGTCTTTCACCATTACACCGTCTATATAGAACTTCATATGTCCGTTGCCATAGGATACGGTCAGGTGATACCATTGCTCAGCAACCAGTCCGTCGATCTCCTGATCCCGGTCGTTGTATATAAACGCTCCCGGAACCTCAGGATCATCCACCTTGGTGGTAAAGAACACCTTATTGGCTTCCTGAAGGTTCACTTTATAGCAATCCCACCTGTTCATGGAGATCATATAGTCATTGTTAGTCCGCTCTTCCATATAGATCCACCAGGATATGGATATGGTGCCGGGATTCAGAATGGTGGAATAAGGAACTTCAATGTTCCCACCCATGTCAAAATAGTAAGCCTTGTCGGCTACATCATTACGGTCAGTAGTCAGGACGGGAGTTCCTGCCCCCCATGCGGCAAAGCCTGCTGTTAAAGTTCCATCGTTCCCGTTTCCGGAAACATCCGTTGCATCCCCGTTAAAGGGGTAAGATGCAACCAGGCCATCTTCCAGGTCTACCTGGGCAAAAAGGCCGGTGCAGGTCAGTAAAACTACTGCTGCAATCATGGTAAAAATTTTCATAATCATCTGTTTTTAGTTAATAAATACTTTTGTACATATATGCCTGTAATAGGCTAATAACCATCATTTTGGACCATATTAAAATTGGTCTCCATTTCTGATTGAGGAATGGGAAACACCTGATGCGTGCTGTAAACAAAACCAGTTTTGTTGCTGAATGCTGAAGTTGCGTATGCCTCCCCGTAGCGGATCACATCAAAATAGCGCTGGCATTCGAAGCTCAGTTCAATCCTTCGTTCATGACGTATGGCCTCCCTTAACTGGTTCTGATCGGTGTTAACCACGTCGGGCAAAAGTCCATCGGGAATTGTACCGAATCCTTCCAGGTTTTCATCAAACAAATAGCTTTCCCTTGCCCTTTTTCTGACCCTGTTCAAGGGGACTAGAGCCTCACTCCCCCGGTCCAGTTCATTAAGTGCTTCCGCCTGGATAAGCAGTATCTCTGCAAAGCGAATGATCGTAAAATTCAGATCAGCATCGCCCCTTCTGTTTTTTGGAATCTCTGAAATGGGCTGGAGATACTTCTTTTGATTATAGCCGGTGGAAGACCACTTGGGATCATAAACTATATCATCAAACCATATTTTGCCCTCGCGGCCTATGGAATAATCTATGCGTGGATCGTAAACATTTCCGGGTGAAGTCACCTCATATTCATCCACAAATAGCTGACTTGGTTCACAGAACCCATATCCGCTCTCAGCCCGGGGGGCAACCCATTGATTAAGACGGCTGCCCATGACCGGGCTCTTGTTTGCAAGGTGCTGGATCTCAAAGATTGATTCTGCATTGTCTTCGTAAAGCACATTAAAGTTGTGTTGATAAATGGGCAACAGTGAATATCCTTCGGCTTCCACCTCGAGTGCCATGTTCAATGCTTCTGACCACTTCCTTTCAAACAGGTAGGTTTTTGCCAGCATTGCCCTGGCTGCCCCGGGGGTAGCCCTTCCTTTCTCAGAAACAGGATAGACCTGTGGATTCAATTCCAAAGCCGATTCAAGGGTATTAAGGGCTTCCATAAAAGTCTGATTCAACATGCAGATAGACTTCAGACCGGGAAGATTTCGGTACCTGCATTTCATCCGGATTCTTTGGTTCCAGGATCAGGGGGATATTCCCAAAAATGTTACAAAGTTGAAAATAGAAGTACCCTCTTAAAAAATATGCTTCACCCAAAATCCTTCTTTTCAATGCTTCGTCCATCTCAATGCCGGGAACATTCTTTAATATCAGGTTGCAACGTGCCACCCCTTCGTAGTAAATAACCCAGGTAGTTTCACCATTGCCATTATCAGCAGATATCTGAAAATCATCAATTAATCCAATATCGGCCTGATCCCCGGGGAATCCCCCTTTTATTGCATCATCGGAGGCTATCTCCGCAAATACCCAGAGGCGGTTGTTTGAATTCGAGAAGGACAATTTCTCATAACAGGATGTGAGGGCCAGCATGGCATGTTCCTCGCTTTGGAAAAACGCGGAGGTGGGATAAGTCCCCAGTGGTTGCTGGTCCAGGTATTTTTCACAGCTGGTAAAAGCCAACAGTATAGCCGGTGCGATAATAAAGAAGTTTTTCATACTCAGTTCATTTTGGACCCATGCTTATTAAAATTCAATGTTGAGCCCGATGTTAAAAATCCTGGCCGATGGATAGGTGCCCCAATCGATGCCAACTGCCAGGTCACCTTCATTTTTGGAATTGTCACTGGTTTGCATCTCCGGATCCAATCCGGGATATTTCGTAAAGGTGAGCAGGTTCTGTGCGCTCACATACACTTTAATAGTTCGTGCATGGATTTTACCCGTTACATTTTTGCTAAAGGTGTATCCCAGGTTGAGGTTTTTTAATCGCAAATAGGAACCGTCGAAAAGAAACCTGGTGGACGGTTTCTTATTATTTGTAGATCCCGACCAGGATACACGGGGTTGTGTATTGCTTGTTCCCGGTCCGGTCCATCGGTCATCATATACCCTGGTTGTCAGGTTAAATGCCCGGTAAAATCCTTCAATGTCATGGGCGGCCTGCCAGTAGATCTCATTCCCATAAATTCCTTCCAGGAAAAATGAGAAATCCCAATTCCCGTAGTTAAAGACAGTAGTCAAACCCCCGGTAAAATCGGGCAGCGGACTGCCCACATGACGCCTGTCGTATGAATCAATCACATTGTCGGGGGATCCATCCGGACCACTGAGGTCTTTGAATTTCACATCTCCGGGCAGGATGTTATTTCCCTGGAATGCATGGCTCAAAATTTCTGCATCATCCTGGAAGATGCCTTCCATCTCATATAAATAAAATGATCCGATAGGGTAGCCTTCTTCGGTGAGGGTAGCATATACACCATTGTCAATCCTTCCGGCGGGTATCGGATTGCCCTCATATAATTCCAGAACTTCATTGGAGTAATGAGAGAATACGAGCCCCACTTTGTAATTAAATTTTTTAGCCCGGCTTTTGTAGTTTATCTCCAGCTCTACACCCTTGTTTTGAACTTTGCCTGCATTAAAAAAGGAAGCTTCGGCACTTCCACTGCTGGGGGGAAGAGGCGCCTGAACAAGCATGTCATCGGTTATTTTATGGTAGTAATCGAGATAAATAAATATTTTGTTATCCAGCAAGCCCAGGTCAAGTCCGGCATCGTACTGGGTCTGACTTTCCCATCTGAGGTTCTCATTGCCATGTTTCTGCAAAGAATAACCCGATGCCACAGAGTTACCAAATGGATAATAAACCCCGCTTGAAATAACCGAAGCAAAACTGTAGTTTCCAATCTCTTGATTTCCAAGCTGCCCGGCACTCAGGCGTAATTTAAGGTGAGAGATGATTTTGTTATTTTCAAGAAATGGTTCGTTATCAATTCGCCAGCCTACTGAAGCCGCTGGAAAGATTCCATAAGGATTATTGCTTCCGAAACGGGAGGATCCGTCCCGGCGCAATACAAATTCAGCCAGGTATTTTTCATTGAACTTATAGGCAATCCGGCCGAATATTGAGAACAAAGACCAATTCTCCCCCCACCCATCTGCTTTTTCGTTCTTAGTGCCGTTGCTTAAATACCGGAGATTGGGAATTTGATCAGGAAATTCCTCAGCGGCCGCTGAGAATCCGGATGCCTCACTGCCGATTAACTCTGTCCCCAACAATACATTCAGGTTATGTTTCCCATTAAAGTCTTTATCGTAGGTCAGGGTATTTTTCCATGTTTGGATGTCATATGTTGCGGATGACTCTGACATGGAATTGGGATTGTTGATCCTTCCCTCGTAGCCCCAGTTTTCATTGAACCTTTTGTCGCTAAGGATAGTCAGGTCGATCCCATAATCAGACCTGAAGTTGAGACCATTAATGATCTGCCAGTCAATATAAACATTCCCGAAGGCCCGATTTTCTGTTCTTTTCCAGTCAAACTTCTCTGCAAGCCCGACCGGGTTGTAGCCATCACCGAATATCTGGGGGTACTGAGGATAATAGTCAATGAATTCATCGTTGCGGTCTTTTACCGGATAGATAGGTGTTCGGAAAAATGCATAACGTACCACACTTCCCCCGTTACCTCCGAATCCGTCCCCGGAACTTCCAACCAGGTCAGTTATTGATTTAGAAAGATTGATGTTGACCCCCATGGTTATTTTATCCGAAAGGGCTGTTGAGATAGAGCTCTTAATTGAATACCGGTTGTACCCTGAGTTCATTATGATACCATCCTGCCTGAAGTAGTTCCCGGATACCAGATAATTGGTCTTTTCGCTCCCGCCGCTGACCGTGAGATGCTGATTGGTGATCAGAGCGGGTCTGAAAATCTCATCCCACCAATTGGTGTCAGGAAGGGTGTCAATCATTGACTGTTCGATGAGATTGCGGCCATCCGCATTTGCCGCTTCATTGTAAAGCTCCACATACTGATCCCTGTTTGTCATTTCAGTCAGATTGTAGGCATTTTGAACACCGGTGTACATGCTGTAGTTAATTCGAGCAGCACCCTTTCCCCCAGTTTTTGTTGTAATGACCAGTACCCCGTTTGCGGCTCTAGCACCGTAGATGGATGCTGCAGATGCATCTTTCAGTATGGAGATGGATTCTATGTCTGAAGGTGAGAGAGAACTGAAGGCATCCTTAGTAGGGATTCCGTCTACTATATAGAGCGGGTCATTGTCATTGATGGTACCGACTCCTCTTATCCGCACCACTACACCTCCGCCCGGAGCACCTGAAAACTGTGTAACTTTCACCCCGGTTGCTTTGCCCTGTAAAGCCTGATCAATGGAACCGACGGCCAGTCCTTCCAACTCCTCCGATCGCACCACAGAGACAGAACCTATGATATCCCCCTGTTTCTTTGTTCCATACCCTATGGCCACCACTTCTTCAAGGGCCACGGCACTCACAAGCAGTATGATATCTATTTCTGAACGTCCTTGAATAAGTTCTGTACGTGACTCATATCCTATATATGAAAAGACCAGCTTATCATCTGGGCTGCTTACCTCAATGGTATAATTTCCTTCTAGATCTGTGATAACTCCTGTTGTTGTCCCCTGAATCATAATGGAAACACCAATGAGTGCTTCTCCGGTTTCATCGGTAACAGTCCCACTGATTCTCAGGTCCTGACTGGCTTCCTGGGATTGAACCTGTTCAGGAAAAATAAGAAAGCACAACATGAGATTCAAAATGATCAAATACTTAAATCGCCACGGTGATACATGATAATCAGCTTTCATAATATCAAAATTTCGTTAGAGAATGCCATTTGCAAATAATTGATTTTCAGGGCGATTCTGCTGAGTGCGGATTTTAGCGAAAAGAATCGTAAAGGGTTTGTCGCATTATCGTATCACGATAATTACTGAGAATAGGAATCGCATTAAAAATGCGTCCAGGAAGGTTGTTCTATAGCCAGCTACCTTGTTATCCATTTTAATAGCTCACTTAAGCCAATACTGAAAGTTCTGCCAATTTGAAGTATAAATTGTTACATGATCATGAAAATAAATTACATAATTCACACATTTTCAGCCTTTTTTATGGCTTAAAGCCTCAAAATCAACTGTAAGGCTGGACTTCCTCCTTGCTCTTCTTGTTAAGCAAATCAAACAATAAGAGATCTAAGGAATTCACCATTTGATATTAATTTGTAATTTAATTGCTGTTATGAAGGAACTAGCTGTTATCATGATGACCGATATTATCGGTTATACCAAATTGACCAGACAAAAGGGAAGTTTGGTTAGAGAGATCAGCTTGAAGCATAAAGAAATCCTTCACGAAAACGTTTCCTGTTGCAATGGCAGGTCCATCCATATTTTTGGTGACGATTCTCTTAGCGTTTTCAGTGATCCTGTTGAGGCTGTAAAGTGTTCCATTGAGATCCAGCGCTTGGTTAAGGAGGATCCCATTATTCCAATGAGAATTGCCTTGCATTATGGTGAGATTATTACTGAAGGTGAAGATATATTTGGAGACGCCATTAATCTCACTTCCCGGATACTTAAGGTCGCCATAACCAATAGTATTCTGATCTCAGATAAAGTAAAACTGTTGTTGGATAAGGAGTCAAACATCCAAACCAGGTCTATTGGCACGTTTGATTTAAAATACGTGGATGATCCCATTGAAATTTTTGGGATTTGCAATGATGATCTTGTCCTTCCAGAAGTGCATGGTAAAGAACAGAGTGAGATCCTCCAAGCTACTATAAAAACTGGCAAAGGGGAACGATTGCTTGCAGCTATCATGTTTACAGATATGGTAGGTTATACAGCACTGATGCAGGAAGACGAACACAAAGCCAAGCAGAACAGGGACAGGCACAGAAGAGTTCTCCAGGAGTCGGTCACATCTCACCAGGGTAAAATATTACAGTATTACGGGGACGGAACGCTCTGCATATTCAACTCCTCCATCGAAGCCGTGGATAGTGCCATCAGGATCCAGCAGGAATTACAAACGGAACCGAATATTCCCCTGCGTATTGGCATACATACAGCGGATATTGTATATGATAAAGAAGGAGTCTATGGAGATGGTGTCAATGTTGCCTCACGCATAGAAGGGCTTGCTGTTGCTGGAAGTGTATTGGTCTCTGACAAGGTGTTCGATGACTTAAAGAATCATCACGAAATTTCAACTGTGAGCCTGGGTGCATTCGATCTGAAAAATGTCAAGAAACCCCTGGAAGTATATGCCATCTCCAACAAAGGTCTGATGGTGCCCACAGTAGATGAAATCAAGAGTCAACCCGGAGAAAAAGAAAAAAGTCTGGCGATACTGCCTTTTGCAAGCTTTAGTTCAGATCCCGAGAATGAGTGCTTCAGTGACGGAATTAGCGAAGCAATAATTAACACACTCACCCAAATCGAGGGTTTATTTGTAACGGCCAGGACATCCTCTTTCGCATTTAAAGGAGAGAATAAAGACATCAGGGAAATAGGCAAGTTGTTGGGTGTGGTATACATCCTGGAGGGATCGGTTCAAAGATATATGAATAAGATCAGAGTAACTGCCCAGCTGATAGATACCCTCAGTGGCTTTCATATCTTTTCAGAGACCTTTGACAGGGAATTGATTGATGTGTTTTCAATCCAGGACGATATTTCCTGGCTGATTGCCGAGAAACTCAGAGAGAAAATCAATTTGGAGAAAAAGCAACTTCTTTCCTCACCCAAGACTAACAATGTGGATGCCCTGGATTATTATATGAAGGGTAGAAAAGAATTAGGTACAGGCGCTCATCCTAATATCCTCAAGGCTCTGAAGCTGTTTCAGCAATCCATTGATTCCGATCCTGATTTCGTATTACCCTACACCGGGATTTCAAAGTGTTATACCTTTCTAGGGGCATGGGGATTCATGGACAAGGGCCTGGCCGATGACAAATCCAATGAATATGCGCATAAAGCTCTGGATAAGGACCCAAACCACCCTGCGGCTCTGGTGGCGCATGCATTTAGTTCGTTCTGGAGCAGTAACTGGGATTTTAAAATTTTCGAATCGTCCATACATAAAGCACTGAAAATCGCTCCGGGATCTTCAGAAGTAAGGCTGCTTCATGGGATATTAAATCTTGTTCAGGCAGACAAAGAGCATTCTCTGATTGAAATCCTTCTTGCCAAAAAACTTGATCCGATCAATCCCAATATAGATACGCGTTTGGGATTTACATATCTCTGCCTGAAAGATTTTGAGAAGGCACGTGACTGCTTCAGACAGGCCCATCAAACGGCAAAATTAGACATGTATTTTCATTTCATTCTTGCCTGGAGTTATTTGGTCGAAAATCAGTATGATCAAGCTGAAATTGAACTTAACAAAGTGGATGAAGAAAAGGATGGTTATCAGTTAAAAAATGGAACAGCAGGGTATCTGCATGCCAAACTGGGAAGACCTGATCTGGCGTATGATAAGATCCAGTTGATTGGCCAGCTTGCAGAGCAGGGTAAATGTAAGTTCCCCAACTTCAACTTATCTCTTGTGTATGCCGGATTGAATAAACTTGATGAAATGTTCTACCACCTCCAGAAAGCATATACAGAAAAACCTATTAGCTCTGATGTTTCTCCGCGCCGATCCATTCTGGGAAAAATTCAGGCAGGATAAACGATTTATTATTCTTGTTGACATGATTTTTAACAGGTCATCCGGATCTGAAAAGAGTCCATAGACTATTCTCTAATTTTAATCAGCCGAGGTAGCGGATTACTCGACTGCAAGATGTCTCTCGCCAAGCTTCTCCTTATAAAGGTTTAAGGTCCGCTTCTTCAAATTCCTTTACCAATGATTCCATTGTTTCTTTAACAGAAACTATTTTTGTGGCTCTGTATGCATTCGATCCGGCAAAAGCATAGCCATTAAAAAAATTGCCCTTCCTTCCATTTACCAGGGCAGCAACAATGCAATACGGTGTGGATTTGATATCGCAGGTGCTCAAGCAATGATAAGGACATTTTATGGGGCGCTTCTCCCCCCTTCTTATTTTTTCGATAAAATCATTTCTGATAGCGCGTCCTGGCATTCCAACCGGACTGTTAATGATTTCCATATCTTCCTCCGTGGAATCAATATAGGTCTGCTTGAATTTCAATGAAGCATCGCACTCTTCTGTGGTAACAAAACGCGTTCCCATCTGAACACCTGACGCACCCAAATCCATAATCTTCTTAATGTCTTCTCCTGTATATATCCCGCCTGCAGCAATTACCGGGATTTTGGTCTGGTAGGTCTCTTCAAAATATCTTACCTGCTCCAATACTTCAGGCAATAGTTTTTCCAGGGCAAAATCGGGGTCATCCAGTTGCTTTCTTTTAAACCCCAGATGTCCTCCGGCCTTTGGCCCTTCAACAATAATTGCATCAGGGAGATAATCATATTGATCTTTCCACTTAGAGCATAATATTTTTGCCGCCCTTCCAGACGAAACTATCGGTACAAGCTTTGTTTTCGATCCTTTGCTCAGGTGTTGAGGCAAGCTTAAAGGAAGCCCGGCACCCGCAATAATAATATCAATACCGGCTGAAATAGAAGCTTTTACCAGATCTTCAAAATTTGTAAGTGCAACCATAATGTTTACACCAAGTACACCCTTGGTCAATGCTCTTGCCTTTTGTACCTGGCTCTTTAATGCCCTTATGTTTGCTTCCTTAAAATTTTTCGCATAATCTGGCTCAAACATCCCAAGTCCTGCCAGGGCGATAACTCCAACTCCACCTGCGTTGGCAACTGCTGCTGCCAATCCCGACATCGAAACCCCAATGCCCATTCCTCCCTGTATGATTGGTAATTCAACTGTCAGATCCCCTATGTGTAATCCCTTCATCTCAAAACATTCTTAAAATAGACGGTAATATTGCTCAAATATCTGAATTTTCATATTTACATCTAGTTTTTAGCATTTCGTTAATAAATTCCGGACTGACTATAGGGGGCTATTGTCGGATAATTATCATTTCCAAAAATAGTGCGGCAGAATAGAAAAGAGGTTAAAATTTATACTTAAACCCAACTCTGAATACCTGGGTTTCATAATAATTTTCGTAAGTGGCGGTGAAACCCTCTCCAACTATTTCATGGCGAATTCCAAAAGTGTTAAATATATCACTGGCAGAAAAGCCAATCTCACCTCTACCACTTAAGATTTTCTGTGTGAGCCCAAAGTCAATAGAGGACCGTGAAAGTTGCTGCCCCTGGGGAATGTTTTTAGGTGCAAAATAGACAGCAGTAAGCTGAAGCTCCAAATTATCACTTATGTTAAAGTGGTTGCTCAGTTTGGCATCCCAGACATATGCCACCGAGTTAACAATCGCAAAAGTATGCGGATAAGGGAACAACAAAGAACCCTCGTATGCATCTATGCTGTTTTTATAATAATTGGCACTGCCGGAAATCTTCCAGATTTTAAGTATTTGCTGACTGAACACCAGCTCCAGGCCTGCATTTTTGGCACTGCCTGTATTGGCATAGGTTTTTATAATGACATCGTAGTTCACATTGGTCGTATCCTCCGTATAAATCCGCATATAGGGATCATCAATCAATTTGTAATACCCGGCCAGGAAGGCCATTCCCGACTCCCATTTAAAGCGGTAGGCCACTTCCAGGGCTTGTGTAAACTGGGGCCTAAGGTAAGGATTCCCGATTTTCAACAATTCCTGATCGTCCGACTTAGCGAAAATTCTCAACTCAGGTTCTCCGGGACGGTCAATCCGCCGGTTATAAAATGCTGAGAGGCGGTGGCGCTGATTCATTTTATAGCTTAAACGAACATTGGGAAACAATCCAAAATAGTCATAGGCATCGTTTTGATCGTAGTAGATGTTCTTGGGATCAATGTCGTAATAAACATTGGTCTGTTCGGCCCGCAGTCCAGCTTCCACATCAAAGTGGGTTTTTTCATACACGTAATTTGCATAGGCTGCGTATATGTTTTCACCCCAATCGGACCAGTTACCCAATCCTGGATAGATTACAGAATTTTCACCAGGCCAGACCGTGAAATCCACCGGCAACCTTCTTACCTGGATCTTACTCCCAGCTTCCATCCTGCCACTCTTCAATGGTTTCGCATAGTCGATTTGAAGGTTGGAAGTATGCTCGGTTGCCAGGATGTTGGTCACATCCTCTCCCTGCCTGATGGATGAACTATCGTGCAGAGTGTAGGTTTCATCCTCCCAGCCTTTGGTATACTGTGCCGAAACATCCAGTTCATGTCCCGTTTGTGCAAATTTGTGTGTATAGCTGGCCGCAAAATTCATATAACCGGTGATCTCCTCCTCATTCCAGGCTATGTAGCGATACCGCTCTCCTGCTAGCATGTCAATGTAGGGTACCTGGGCCGTATCCACGTGGCTTTCCCAATCGTAAACGCCAGAGAGGGTGAGTGTATTTCTCTCGTTAAAAAAGTAGTCCATTCCCCCCTTGATAATATAGTGTTGCTGTGTTCTGTTTTCGGGAACCTGGGACGCTGTGATCCGGCCATCGTCGTAATATCTCGTGGTGAACTCATTGTTTGGCAGTTGGTTCAGGAACATGGCATCTGATTGAAGGAAAAAGTTCACCTTCTTTCTCCTGTAATTCATATTCAGACTGGGAATATATTTGGAGTTGGCGCTGAAGCTTCCCAGTTCGGTGGGCAGATCGGCTTTTGGCCTGCTTAAGGCACCAATTCCGTAGGCAAAACCCACATCCCCATTCAAACCTTCCTCGCTTTCCTTCTTATAGATAATGTTAATAATGCCGGCCATGCCTCTGGCATCATACTTGGCAGATGGATTGTTAATGATTTCGATCTTTTCAATATTGGCCACCGGAATGTTATCCAGTCCTTTCTGGTTTCCAAATCCTGTGAGACTCGATTGTTTCCCGTCAATCAGCACAACCACCTTATCGCTTCCGCGCAAGATCACTTTTCCTTCCTGATCTACAGTCACCCCCGGCATTGTTTTCATGGCATCCAATACCGAGCCACCAGCCTGGGCCACCATGTCCTCTGCACTATAGGTCTTCCTGTCCATTTCAGCAGAGATGGTAGATTTCTGAGCAGATACACTCACCTCTTCCAGCGTTTTTGATAAAGGATAGAGCCTGATGTTCCCCAGGTCAAAGACCTGGTTCAGCTCGCCCACCAGAAGATTTTCTTTATGCTCCTCAAATCCCACATAAGAGACACTGACTGCATATTCCCCCTGGAAGGAACCAATGATTTTGAAGCGGCCCTCCTCATCACATACTGCACCGGATATCAAAGTACCCGAGGTGATTTCGCTAATGGTCGCTGTTGAGAATTCGAGGGGATTACCGGTATTGCCTTCAAAGACTCTCCCGGATATGGTGATATCCTGCGCCGCCAAATTCATGGAGCAAAGGATGATCATCATTAATACCTGCTTTTTCATGGCTATTAAGTACCAGTAGTTCCCGAAGGTATGAAGAAAATGAAAAGAAAATCATCATTTTACTACCACTCTCTTCCATGACACTCATAACATGATACTTGTGAGGTTCCTCCTTCGAGATCAGCGCCATGACAAGCAACACAATTTAATGTTGGATCTGATAGCCCACTTTTATGCATGACACCGTCCTTACTAATCGTATGATCTGATGGTGGGTCATATTGGGGATACTCATTCTCGGACGAGCAACATACAACAAAAGTAAGCAGAGATATCATTATGAGGAATGACCACTTTGGTTGTACCCAGGGTTCACGATTAGTTTTAATCATGTAATGCTTCATATATAGTCTCCTTCCAACATAACATTAGCGTTTTTTTACATCAAAACCAAAAGTGATTGGCATTACAATAATTGGCAACCAGGACATAAATCCTCATACATCAACGAAAGAGTGTATTCCTCTTTTGTAACCACTTTAAGTGAAGCCAGTCTCTAATTGTTTATTTTTAAGAATTTTATAACAATGTTGTCGGGGTAGCGGATTATTCGAAACGTTTCACGTTTCTCATGATCCCGGTGGAGGGGTGACTCAAAATAGAAAACTCCTGACATGAACATGACTTCCATATGTTAAGTTCCTGTTAAAAAGCCATTTATTACTGCCCGCTTTCTTTGGCCTTGTTAAATTGAGCCACTGACTCCTTCTTTCTTTCCGATACGTGCTGACCACACAGCATGTTAAACATACTTCACCATGAAATACAAGTCCTTCTTCCCGATGGTGCTGATTTTTCTGATGATGACCATTCCTATAGCGTCTCAAACGACCTTGTCGGGCATCTATAATGAATCCATGTACCTCTCTCTGAACAACTCTCCATACCTGGTGGTTGATTCGGCTATATTCCAGGGTCCGGAGCTTCGCATCGACCGCGGAGTAATTGTCACCTTCAACTTTCATCCCCATGCAGATAGGAAGGCCTATATGCGGATACGCAGTCAGATTATCCTGCCTGAGGACGATGGCACTCCCCCATCCATAATTTTCACTTCAGAGAGGGACAATATCCCTTATGACCTTAACGGGGATGAAGAGGCCTCCCGCCCTGCACCGGGGGACTGGGGTTATGTTCTTTTCGACCCTATCGAACCGGACAATTACATCGTAAACCTCAATTACCTGACCTTTCGTTTCGGAGGGGGCAGGGCCTTTGGCCATCAGACCGAAAAAAGGTTGTTTCCCATGACCGCCGTTTCCGATTACAATGTGTCAGGCAGGCATGAGGAACGGATTGTCTTTTTCAGGTGCAATTTTACACAATCGGCCGGTGTGGGCTTCTCCGCAGGGATGGGGATCCTGGACGACTGCCTGGTCAGCAACAACTACCATGGCGTACAGATACTTACATCAGACGCACTTCTTAAAAACACGCTGATCGCAGAGAATGAAATGTATCCCGTCTATCTGATCGATCCGCTTATCAAAAGGGATGACATCGATAATTACAACTCGGTTATAGACTGGTACTATAACAATCAGCTAGAAGGCAATGCTGTCAATGCAATCGCCCTGGAAGGAACCATTCGCCAGGCCCATGATGATAAAGATCCATCCAGGGGAACGACGCTTCAGAATTTCGATCTGCCCTACCTTATTACCGGGGATCTGATTATTGATTCCCTGGATTTATTTGTGGAGTCAGGTACACTGGTTAAATTCCTTCCACAAGCTATACGCGGTAAAGCCCTGAATATTATTGCCAGAAACTCGGGAACCCTTAACGCCTACAACGACGTGATCTTTACCTCTCTGCACGACTATACACACGATCCTCAGCCTCCGGAGCGAATTGAGGCTGGTCCTGTAGCCGGGGACTGGGGCATCATTTCCACTGAAATGCCTTTAATGCTGGGGGCCACCTTCAAATACGGTGGAAAATATGTAAGTAGCGTGGACGACCGGATCAAAGCTGATTCGAGTGCGGTGCTGCACATTACCGGACCCAGGAAACGAAGTATCACCTCCATCGGCTACAATCCATGGGGGGAGGTTGAAGCTTGCGTGTTCCAGAAACTTTTCCTGCACGGGATCCAGGTTCCTTTTCCTGAACCCGGTTCAGCTACAGTAAGTATCACCGGTAACAGTTTTTTCCTGGATCAGGACAGCTACGGCATCAGAACCCATTGGGAATCTGATCCGGGAAGTGAGGAAGTAACTGCTCAGCAGAACTACTGGAACAGCAGCAAGGGCCCCTACCATCCAGAGCTGAACACCCAGGGGAATGGCTGCAAGGTAGACGATTACGTTAGTTTTACAGACTTCCTGAGTAAGCCGGAGAAAGGAGATCCCCTGGTTTATTCCACACTCAGGGGTATGGTTACTGACAGCAGGGGAGATCCGCTCGCAAATGCCGCCGTCACACTTAACAGCAAAAGCCCCCAGACTGTGTATACCAACAAAGAGGGGCTGTACTATCTGCCCGGTATCACATCAGGAACAGGTTTTGAACTTGGGGTTAAGGCCAAGGCCCACAGGGCAGCAAAAATAGCCCCGGTGGACATACCTTACGATTCCAGCCTCCTTCTCAATTTCAAACTGGAGGAGTTAAGCATCGACTATGCCATCGACAGAAACTCATTTCAAATTAACCCCGTTGAATCCATAGTCGACGTAGGTGGCACCGCCCATCGCTACTACCGCATCATCGATATCCAAACTAAAGAACCGGTGTACGGCGTGGAGATCCTGGTTCCTGGCGTGGACACTTTTTACAGCGATACCCGGGGAATTGTGGATGTCGCCATACCCTCGTTTGCCGTAGGAATTGCCGGTAATACCAAACCATTTGAGATCGAACGGATCGGCCTGGAAACCCTTGATATTCCTTTTGATCAGCGGGAAAAATTCACAGTTAGTGTACGTCCCTACAAATACCGTAAAATCTGGTCGGGAAGTACTTTCTTCACTGTGGGGATCTCTGGTGTGCAAGCACAAAAGGAAACGGGAGCGGCCATCGATCTTCACCTGAAGGATGAGGGTTCGGGAGCCCTTGCAGACAGTATCCGGATGGTGCGACAGAGCCGTGTCGGCTTCGGAGTAAGCCAGGGAGCCAACGCTAAAATTGAACTTGGAAGTGTGGAGGCCGGTGCAGAAGCAGGGATTGGAGTGAATCTGGATAATATTTTCGAAGATGATTTCAAGTTCGACTACCCGAATAATACCGGTCCCCAGGCTCTGGCCAAATTTATTGTGATGGCCGATGGGGCACTCCCTTATATGAGTGCTTCCCTGACCAGGTATTTTGTGTCCGCCCTGGAAAGGCGGGTGGATGACATTGACAAAGCTGCACTGAGCAACGCCATCGGAATGAATCTGCATGCTTATGCCAGTGCCGGGGCAAGTCTAGACCTGGATATTCTAGAAGGAGAAAAGGCCTCCCTGGGGGCAGAGATCAAAGGTTCGGCTTCCATATCAGGCGATATCACCTATATGGCCAGAAGGGGTGCTCATAAGCATCCTGTCTCAGACAAATATCCCCTGGATCTCGATTTCAACTTTTCCAGTGAGATAAAAGCAGAGGTCGGAGCTTCAGTGGGCCTTGACCTGGGTAAACTTTTCGGAATTGACAATGACAATAAGCCCAGTGACGCCGGACACAAGGTCGATTCCAATCTTCCCTTCCCGCTACCTAATGAAGATTTAAACCTTGACCTCTTTGGTGCAGAGGCTTCCGGAAGCCTAATGTTTGGTTACCATTTCGGTACGAGCCGCCTTACTAGCAATCCCTCCTGCAGGTTGGGATTCATGTACGGCTACAGTTACAAGCTTGAAGGCAAGCTATTAGAACAATCCGAAGGCCTGTCTCTAAACCGGGAGTTCACCTACTCCTTCGATATATACGACAGTGAGATCATAGAGACCATCTCTGAGGGTACAGAACTGGCAAGTTCCCTGCTTTCAGCCGACAATTTGCTTAAGCTGAATATCTCGGACCTCACTTCAGGTAAGTTTTTCAATAATCCCATGAATTCCATCGCCTACCAGCAGAGCCGGAATTCATTTACCCTGGCTCCTGTTCCTTACCGAAAGACCGTCAGCGAGAAGGTAGATGAGGGAAGTTTCAAGCTAGCCATCAACGTGGGCATAAGTGTGGTTTCCGCAAAATTTGGCGCCGGATTCAAATACAAGGAAGTCAATACCTACAAGAAGGAAAACGGCCTCTTCTATAACTGGAAACTATACCCGATGGAAAGCTATGAATTCCTTGAGAATAATGACGAGTACAAGGCCAGATTGATCGTGCAGGACATCGTAAATAGTTCAGCCAACTACCTGGTGGATGAGGTGAGAAGGAAGATCATACCCCCCATTTTCCGCAAGATAAAGATCTGGCCCTTCAACAAAAAATTGGCTGCTACATCTATCCCCATTGGACCGGATTCAAGGTCAAGCCAATTGGTCTTTGCCGATTCCTCCACGGTGATTTACCATCGAAGGAATCGACAGCCTGGATGTCATCTACTGGGACTGGTACGGAACCGGCGAAGAGTCGGGAGTGAAAAAAGCAGCATCCAGCCCTGCCCTGCATGCCATTAATGAATACGTGAAAAAGAGTGCCACCCGAATCCACAAACTGGACTATGGAATTGGTGGGTTCTACCAATTCGAGCCCTACGGTGTCTCGGTGGGGGATAATCAGGTAGATGTGGAAATCAATTACTTCGAAGAGGAACTGCAGGTATTGTTAGATGACAGTTCCATTTACTACATCAATGAAAGCGACCTGAGGATGTATATGGAAGACCAGGAACAGAACAAGTGGATCTTCATCGGTGGGGTGGTGGATACGGAGGATAATATCGTAAAAGCGCGTATCGATGCCTTCGGCACCTTTACGCTGGCACCTTTTATTCCTTCCGGTACCCTTCAGCTTATGGCCAGCCTGGATAGTATTATGCCGGAAGGTTCCTTGATGCCCGAGGGTTTTATGATGCCGGATGCCTCTATGATGACAGAAGACGCCTGGACCAAATCCATGATCCAATCTGCCAACCTAAAGTACAATACAGGCGTCCAGGTGAGCAATGGAGAACTTTTTACCATGACAGCCAGCAGGGGAACCTTTGAGGGTAAGGATGCAGATACAATCAGGGAGGGCTTCCAGGTAGCAGCCATGAACGGAATGATCCAGGCCATGTACCTGGCAGATTCCCTTACCGGAGATGTGCGAATCGCAGCTGAAAGCGTGGTCGGCGATGCCCGGGGAAGCATTGATATTTTCGTCTATGACAGCCTTGCTCCGCAGGCTCCCTGGTTAAGCGGAGTGAGCATGCTGGACGAGGAGGTACACCTGCACTGGCAGCCTGGCAGCGAAGAGGACATCACCGGCTACTTCGTCCACTATGACACCCTTAGTGGTGGGCCCTACGCGGGTACTGCATCGGTATTCGGAGATGCCTCCCCGGTCAATGCAGGTCTGGATAGCAGTATCAACCTGGCTGGCCTGGCTCCAGGAAAACAATACTATTTTTCTATCACGGCCATTGACCGCTGCGGGAACATCAGCGAATATTCAAATGAGTTGGCTGTATTCACCGAGATCAATCACCGGCCGGTTTTCTACCACAGGGTGATCCACATTGAACCGGACTTGCCCCAGGGAACAGTGATCGATACGCTGATTGCCAGGGATAAGGATGAGGACCAGACCCTCAGCTACTATTTCACGGAAGAGAACAAGGAAGACGCCTTTGCCATAGATCCGGTCTCAGGTGTCCTGAGGGTGGCCAATTCCGACCGACTCAACTATTTCACAAGCCGTATCGACACCTTCCTGCTTCATGTGGGCGTTGTGGATAATGCCATCACTCCGGCCAGCGATGAGGGGCTGGTTTTGGTGGTACTGGATATGGAAACCTGGGTTCCCTCCTATCCCGATGAATCATCCACTTCACTGGAGCTATACCCCAATCCTGCCACGGATTTTGTGACTGTAAAATTAGGGGAAAGCGGCATCAGGGGCCGTGCAAGCCTCGCCATTTATGGCTCAGACGGCAGACTCCATCACTACATGAGTCTTGAGCAAATCCAGCAGTACGAGATCCAACTCCCGGTGGGCCAGCTTGAGAAAGGCGTATACCATGTGGTGCTGGAAAGTGAAAGCGAAAAACGCATTGGAAAGCTTATGATACTGGATGGGAAATAGAAAGCAAACAGTTAAAAAGGGCCGTCAGAAGAAATATAAGCCGATTTCCAGATGATTTCATATTTGAACTGAGCCCAGGAATTCAATAACTTGAGGAGCCAAATAGGCTCCTCAAATTGGAGGGGGGTCAGGGTAGTGGATTATTTGAAACGTTTCACGTTTATCATGATCCCGGTTTGGGAATTCATTTAAAGATCCTTCATGATGAGGAGAATCAGGGGGCATTGATAGGCTTTACTTTTGCAAACCCGGATTGCCCGGATTTAATTTGTATTAAAGGGATCTTTCCCAAGGTCAGGGCGATTTTCTTTGAAGGTCGACCGAAACCATCAAACAATCTGAACTGAATCAACATAAAAAACTCCATTTTCTTATCCAGCACATAATAGAAATACTGAAAGTAAAAAAGGGTACAGTGATGGCACCGTGGAAAAAACATACACCATTCTTATAATCGTGCTTAATTATTACTTCAAGGTCAGAAAAGAGATGATAGATGAGGTAAGAGAAGAGTACCCTGAACTGCAGTACGGTCATTATTCAACCCATTCTGGCCGCGACACGTACATTTCACTTTGTGTTCAGAACAAAGCAAGTATGAAGAACATCTTTGCCTGGGTTGGGCAATCAAGTTACCGTATTATGGACAGGTACATCAAACTAACCCCAGAATCACAGAAGGCTGAGATAAATAGTGTATTCACAGTACCAGATCAGTCCAGAAAGCGAACTTCCCCCGTAGCTACATCATACATGGCCCCCTTGATGAGGATTTTTCCAGAATCTTCCATGTCCTTCAGGATGGCGCTCTCTTTTCGTATTCGTATGATTGAATGCTGTACATTATGTTCCGCCACCTTATCCACTGCTACCCCTTTGCCTAAACTGTCTACCACGGGGGTAATCTTGGAGAGCAAGGCAGTGATATTGCCAAGTTCCACCCTCTGAGTAGCTGCGGTTACCGCACCACAGGCGGTATGACCCAGCACCAGGATCAACTTGGAACCTGCTACATTACAGGCATACTCCAGGGAACCAAGGATATCCTCGTTCACGATATTCCCGGCAACCCGGGCGTTAAACAGGTCCCCTACTCCCTGGTCAAAAAGCTGTTCGGCCGTAGCTCTGGAATCGATGCATCCGAGGATGGCCGCAAAAGGAAACTGGCCCGTAGCGGTCTCTTTTAATTCACTGCTGAAGTCCCGCGTAAGCGTTTTACCGGTTAAAAATCTCTCATTCCCTGCTTTAATCTGTTCCAAAGCCTCAGCGGGGGTCATCCCGGTTTGAATATCTTTTGTTGTACTCATTGTTCTTTATAATTTTTAGGTAATACTCTTCTTTAATCCACCCAAACAGGTAGCTGCCATTAAGCCTTCACTGCCTCTTGCTCTTTTTCCATGTTCTCTTTCAGACTGAGCACGCAATCAATGAAGCCATCGCTCAGTTGGTCTTTAGCGATGAGATTGGGGATCATATCCACCCGTTCCATCATGTAACGCGGTTGCTTTTGCAGCCCGGTTATAATCACCGTCTTCCCCTGGTTGGCCAGGTCGATGAGCATATCTTCCATGGCATACAATCCAGACTGGTCCATGTAAGGCACCTTACTCATCCGGATCACCACGGCCCTGGCAGTTTCCGGAATCTGTTTGGAGAGAAGCTCAAAATTGCTTGTAGAACCAAAAAACAATGGGCCTTCCACATGTTTTACAAATACCTCCCCTTTCAACTCCTCAGGGAAGTCGACCTCATCGGGCCAGGGGGTCTCTTTCAGGGTCTTCACATCGGAGGAGTCAGCTGCCAGGTCACCGATCTTTTTCATGAACATAAGTGAAGCGATCACCAGACCAATACCCACAGCATATACCAGGTTCCAGAGTGAAGATAGCACCAGCACCACCACCATGATAGCCACCTCGGCGCGAGGCATGTCCGGTATGGCGCGCAGTCCCTTGAAGTCCATCACTGCGATCCCAACAGTGATCAGGATTCCCGCCAGCACCGCAGCCGGAATGCGGGAAGCCACCGGACCAAGCAGCAGCAAGGTGAGCAAGAGCAGAATTGCAGCCACCATCCCCGATAGGCGTGTTTTACCACCGGCATTGATGTTTACCACAGTACGTATGGTGGCACCTGCACCCGGGATTCCGCCGAACAGGGCAGCTACACTGTTGCCGATTCCCTGTCCCACCAACTCCCGGTTGGGATTGTGTTTGGTGCGGGTCATGTTATCAGCCACCACCGATGTGAGCAGCGAATCTATGGCCCCCAGGATGGCCAGGGTGATGGCCGAAAAGATATAGGGCGCCAGATCGCCAAGGCTTAGGGAACTAAAGATTTCGAAGTTAGGCAAGGGAAATCCGCCCGGGATCTTCTCAATGGTGCGGTAGTCGATACCGCTCAGATCGGCGATTCCCGACATGAGGATAAGGGCCACAAGCGTACTGGGGACCACCTTGGTGATCCGTTTGAACCCGTAGATGATCAAAATGGTTCCTAGAGCCAACATCAGCTCTACCCAGCTAATGTTCTGAACCGCCCGGGGCATTAGCCGGAGTGCTCCGATCACCCCCGAAGCCTCCTTACCGGCCAATGTCCTGGATTCCTGGAGGATCTCCTGCTCGCTTGTTTTTCCGGCGCGCTCAATGGTCTCTTCGAAGCTTTCCAGTACCAGCAGTCCCTCCCGGGCTTCATCTTCCAGAATATTGGTAAGGATGAGCTCTTCTGCTTCCGATTTAAACTGCTCCACATAAGCCATGTCTTCTTTGGGATAATATCCCACTGCGGGAAGCACCTGGGTTAGAATGATAATCACCCCGATGGCGGTCATAAAGCCGGATATCACCGGGTAGGGAATATACCGTATGTACTTTCCAAGTCCAAACGCTCCCAAACCGATCTGAATGAGTCCAGCCAGCAGAAAGACAGTGAGTATGGCCGGAAGAGCCTTGGAGACATCTCCGTTATTGGCTGCCACAATACCTGCGATCACCAGCATGGAGACTGCTGTCATAGGTGCTGTTGGACCGCTTATCTGCGTATTGGTCCCGCCAAACAGGGCTGCAAAAAATCCGATAAAGATCGCCCCATAAAGACCTGCCATAGGGCCCAGCCCGGAGCTCACACCAAAGGCAAGCGCCAGGGGAAGTGCAACAATACCTGCGGTCAGGCCACCAAAAATATCACCTCTCAGGTGTTTGAAATCAAAATACTTTTTCATTGTAGGGGTACATTAACTTTATATTCTGTATCAACAACTATTACACCTGAAACTTAAAATTGTTCTATGTTGAAATACATATTTACACCTGCAGGGAGGCATCCTTAATTCAAAGGCTACATGTATTCTGCCTCATAGAAGGGGATGCTTATATTGAACCTTTCTTCCATATGGGATTAAGATTATCCTGGAGTTTCCCACTTGATGAATTGTGGGACCGGATCTCCATGAATACCCGAAGGGATATCAATACTGAATACGGCTTTCTGACTTGCGTTGATCATTTGTACAACATCTTCATACTTACCTTTTAATTCCCGGTCAAGACCCGTTCCGAAAATAGCATCGATAATGGCATCAGCCCTATTTATTGTTTCTAATGCTAATGAAACATCGTGCAGATCAATTACATTAATTTGCAATTTATTGACGATATCAAAATTTTGTTTTGCCGCACCCTGGAATTTAGAGCGGTCACCCAAAATAAAAACGGTTACTTTACCACCATTGGAATAAATTTTTCTTGTTACCACCAATCCGTCGCCGCCATTATGGCCAACGCCACAAAAGGTCACAAAGTTTTTGTTTTTGATTCCAAACTCTTTTAAAATAGTGTAATAGGCGGCCAAACCGGCATTTTCCATAAGAATTTCCTGGGCAATACCATATTCTTCAATGGCCCTGCCCCGGGAGGATCCCAATTATTATATGAATACCAGCCATTGTATTGCCCAGCATTTCCCCAATTCATGTGAAGAAGATCAGAAGTGGTTGCAGTACAATCCTCATGATAGTAAGTAAATATACGATAACCATCACATACCCAAGCATGGCCAGCACTTTCATTGGTATTGCCACCCCTTAAAATAACAGGTCTATCATTTCCAATTTCAGTTTTAACAGTATTATAACTATAAGTACCATAACTCGCACTAGTATAGTTAAATTGGTCTTTCAAAACATCAACAGCAATTGAAGTATAAGCAAAAGTTCCATTACAATCATAATCTGGGTAAGTACTATTCTCATTGCTAATAGCATCCCACACGTCCAGAATAAATTCAGCCGTTGTATCTGTACTAGAGCCAAATGGCATTGAAACCCAACTGTAACTGGTAGGATATTCATGTGTTCTCATAACCATTGCTATTGCAAGAGGCACACAACCTACACGAGCATTATCACTTGAACCGCCGCATGTAATAGTGGGTAATTCATCATTATAACCGCCTTGTTGCTGCCATGTTGGAGTCGTTATCGGCCCAACAGTATACATCTCCGTGTGTTCATAGCAATCATCTTCTGTTGGTTCAATCTTTAAAGAGAAAACCTCATTAATTAGTGAATGCTGAACGCGAGCCCAGACTTTCTCTATATCAATGGATTGCCCTAGATTCGAAAACTGAATCTTCTCTATCTGAGCTGATGCATCTTCCATCCAGAAGCTTAAATTTGGGATGAATAAGGCCTCTTCTACTGCAAAGTTATTATTTGTCGAATATGCCAATATTGGCATCACTCTATTAGCAGCTGATAAAATAACAAAACCTCCTTCCTCATAATTAATGATATAATATGATGTCCTTTCAGACTTGTTTAGTATTTCATCAATACTACTTACAATCTTAGTTGTAGGCTTTGTGCTCTTAAGACCTGAACTACCATCTGTTGGGAAATAAATGCCATTCGCAATGTCCTCGATAACTGATAACTCCACAAAGTGGTCATTTGAGAAATACCGCGATTCCAGCTCATCCTCCTGCGAGCAAGAATATGCAACAATAACAGCAAGAAATAACATTAAGAAATGTTTTGGAAGAAGTAAGTCTTTCATGGTTTTAGGTTTAGATTTTCAAGTTGGTACATTATTCATCTTATTGAGAGATATTTCTGTTAAATGAAATAGAAAAGCTTTAAACTAGTATGATCAATTTATCTTAGGATAAAATGCCATCAAAATCATTTTAAGTTCTATAATGTACTATCCGGAATGAACACAATTTGTTACCGGTTTTTCACATGCTCTACAGCATAAAAATCCAAATCAGAATTAAAATGCAGGAAAATATGAGATGAGCTATCTTTTCTTATCCGTTTCGATTACAATGCAGGCAATGGGAAAGCATGCATGACAGAAAGGCGAGGAGATAAAAATAGGACACCCTCCAAAAGAATAGAAGATGTCCTGTTATGTCGGCAGTTTTGAACGAAGTTCGAACCTTCTTTGAGGCAGATTCGGCTCCATCCTGATAAAAACCGGTAGATACTGCCCCATCCGCCATACGATCCCCGTCCCATCAACCCAAATGTTCCACATTTTTTATCCGGCATAACATGTAAAATCAATCCCATCTGTTGAATTATGCTCGCGCATTCCCCGCAGCAGAGCTGCGGGGTTAGCGAGCGCAAAATAGTAAACAATTAATCGAAGATTCCTCGAAGCTTGCTTCGAGGAGCTTCAATAGAAGATGCCTCGTCCGCCGCGGCGGACAAAGAGCTTAAATTTTTCCCTTTCACAACGATCTATTAATTCTATTGGGTGGGCAAAAGTTTCGTAGGAACGGTTTTGCTCTTTTCAAAAACTCGAGTGCCCAAAGGGCGCGTTTTTTGAAATGGGCAAACCGGACGGAGAAACTTAATCTTCAATAGATCATACTCATTTTTGATTCTAAGCATAAAAGAAATATAAATTCCCTCTATCTCATCAGATTATCAACCAGATAACTGATCGATCAAAAAATAATTCAAAAAAACTTTGAAAATCCGGGTAACAAATCCTGATCCATATTAATCCGACAGTCTTAGCCACACGGTAACTACCAGAACTCTTACCTATGATCCTGGACGCTGACTGTCCCACTCTTGTTCTTTTTCTCCCAGACAAATTCCCACACAAGATAACGGGACACCCAAAAACATCAAAATCTAAGGCCTATAAATAAGATTATCAGCGGATTAAAAATTCGACTGAATTGGAGTGACGTAAACAGGAAAAAGCCGGGGAGTGCCCGGCTAAAAAAATATAGCTGAATATTGGATTGATAATCTTATATTATCTACATACTTATAAGTAGAGGCTAATTGCAACTTTCAGTACACTGCACTAAAAGAAATGAACCCTGTTCTACCTCAAGTGTTCCATCAATTACAAACTGTTCGCAGCTTGAATATAATGCTTCAGAATCATCAACAACAATATTTGAAGTGGAAGGAATGGTCACCGTTTCAGCTATAAAAGATTCATTATCAGTGAAACTTGTTATGTTCTTCGAACTTGTAGAAAAATAGCAGGTAAGATATTCCTCAATTTCATTTTCAATTGTCCAATGCACCCTTCCTAATTGTTCGGGGGTGATAGCGGTTGCTCCACTATATTCCATTATGTTATTTGAATTTAGTGAATTATTCCATTGGGAGGATTGACAAGGATCAACACCATCTGTAGCAATAACATATTCTCTTGTTGGGGTGTCAGTGCAATGATCATCACAATTAGAGGAGGTTGAAAAACAGCAAGATCCATTTGGCGTCATTACTGTATGGTGTAAACTCAGGTTATGACCAGTTTCATGCATAATGCCCGCAGAGTTAGCCCAGTTCCCTGGGGTTTGCCCGAGATCAAGCAAGTCATCGTAAACATCCCATTTATTGGCAAATACTGAGTATCTATTGCCGCTCATATTCGCATACCCTTGTGATTGCAATGTCCCATCTGATTGGAAAAAGATATTGATTGCCTCTCCCAGATTCTCTGAATAAGTTGACATAGGTTCATTGTCGAAATCATGGTATGTGTTGCTCTTATGAAAAAATACTCCGTTGAGTACAAATCTATATTTTCTCGCAAGAACACTTGTGGAATTACCTAGAGGATATAGCATTTGAATATTTGCTCCAAGTCTTTGATTGGTAATGCTTAACAGATCATCAATCCAATCATAGCCTGTGAAATCTGTATCTCCCCTTCCATCATCATCCTTTGTGAAATTGCTGGGGGCATCGTTATGTGAATCTTCAAGGAGCATAAAATGGAAATTTACTCTAATATATTGAATAGGCGTATTGCTATCTGGGATATAATCCAAATATCCTGTCAGTGTCCCTGCGGATTTTTTAGTTGGGAGAATCACCTCGCAAGAAAACTGACTCAACGTAGATTGAATAGATGTAATCGAGATCAGAATTATGAATATTAGCTGTTTCATTTCTTTTATTGTTTTATAATTGTTTTCGATACAGTTTCATCTTCTGTCTTAATAATTATATGATAAAATCCTTTTTGGAGTTTCACTAGATTTATTTGAGTGGAATGTACATGAGGCAAATACATCAACAATAATTTACCCGATACATTGAAAATGCTAATTGATTGTATTATAGATGATCGATGACTAATAGTTAGATTGTCCACGAACGGATTTGGGTATATAGATAAATTATAGTTCTCATATATCGGATCTATCCTGGTTGCACCATTTATAGCTGTATCACATGGTGCATTTGGGTAGGAAAGCGACCACCAATTGCTTTTAAATGAGATGTTATTGTCAGAATAGCATCTAAGTAGGTTATTTCCAAAACCATTCACATCAATACCACAAGCAGGCTCAAATAGAAAATCCTCAATTTGTCCAATAAATTCAATGACACTTTTAGTGGTTGTATCAAGCTGTGAATTAATCATATAACTATATGATAGATGTTGTACACGTAAAATTGTATTATCGATTTCCAACTCTGTTATGGAATCAACCACAATAGGTGAAACAGAATCACAATTTCTTTGTAACACCTCTACATCCAAAGTATCACCAACTTTCAATGAAAAGTCATACATTAAGTCAAAAGTTGTCCCATTCCATGAATAAACTTGCTCATTCTCCTCGCGGACGAATAGAGTATCTACTTTTGAAACTGATCCATCGACGAAAGAGTGTCTTGTTCGAACTATTAACTTTGCAGGCAGAGATTCAATCATAGTATCTTGCTCGACAGTATACTTGACATATCCATGTGCTGGATATTCTAACAACAGTTCGTTATTAAAGTGCCATTCAGCTCCAAGATTATACCAGACCTGACATTTAGAATTTATTGCACATCCAATTATTAATATCCAGACTATTAGTGTTTCCTTCATAATGTTTGGTTGGTTAACATTAGTTTCTTTGAATCTATCTCTTTTCCATCAACAATTAAATTATAAATAAATATCCCAGGATCAAGTTCTGAAGCAGGTATTATTATCTCACCTTCACCAGTTTGATTAACTTGATAGCTTTTTATCTGACTCCTACCTAGATCATACACATTAATCATCGCATACGACTCAAATGTTGGAATATAATAATTGATAAGTGTATTCTCATTGAATGGATTTGGTACATTCTGTTTTAGGATTGCAATACTGGACGATTTTTGAATTGACACCAATGAGCCAGTAACAATACCTTGATCTACTGCGCTCGATTTTAAGGCTTCGTTTCTCGATTCAAGAGCATCTATTTGTTTCTGCTGTAGGCTAATTGCTTTAACTAGAATGGGAATTAGCTGCGTATAATCTACTCTTAAATATCCACGCTTATCTTCTTTAACGACTTCAGGAAAAGTAATCTGTAATTCCTGTGCAATTAAACCAATTCTATCCTTTGTATATTTTTCGGAATTTAATTCTCTTGTGATTAATTCCTGATCAGTAGTATCCGCAGCAGCCAAAACCTCGGTTGGATGTTTTAGTTTGAAACGAATAGCCTGGAGCTGATCCAATTTCGAAAAAATATCATCTTCGACTATTCGAACATCTTTCTTGTATCTTAGATCCGAATTTGGGTATGATCCATCAACGGTTAGGTCGCCTGTTATATGCACATCTCCTGCAAAATAGCCCGCCCAGTTGTCATAAAGGATAGTTTCGGAGTGATCTGAATCACAACCAAAAATTCCTGCTCCATCACGATCACCTACTAACTTTCCCATCACTCCATAGTTCAAACCATCTGCTCCCCTGCCAGCTTGAGCTTTTACCCCATAGGTATAGATGCCATTGGTATTGGAGCTCGGGTATGATGAGGCGTATATTCCCGCAATTTTCCATCCATCTGAATTGTGAATTATTGATGAGACAAGGCCATAATTATATGAATCATCGTTAGGATAATGATGTATATTGAGACCTCTAAATACTGAACTACTTGAGCTATATATGCTTGCTGTATACGAACTACTCCCATCACTTCCAAGCGAAAGTTCACTTAATGGATTTGTAGTTCCTATCCCCAGATTACCACTCGAGTTAAATTTCAATTGAGCATAACTAATTGTGGGAGAAATTAGAAGGAATGCAATAAAAGTAAATGTGATTCTTTTCATTTTAAACAATTTGAGGGTTTACAAAAACACAATACGTGAGCGTAAATGATGTAACGCACTTATGATCAGAGAGTAAAAAGATATCTTTTGGTTGAATTCAGAACTAAAATAGCAGTAAATTAATAATGTAAAAAACCAGGGATTCTCGTTAGAGTTTTGGAATCTGGTAGAAAAAATTTAGAATGATTATAAACCACGAACTGTGGTTTAATTACTATTGGTAAAGATTTGTGACCCAAAAAACACATGTTTTATAGCATAATATTTACCGCTCTTGCCAAATCTTTATTTCTGTTTAGCTCGATGGTTCAGTGTATCTGTCCTACCAAGTAGGCCATAGATTCCCCTTGGGGTTTTCTGATATTTATAATATGCAGTGGGATTACAGCTCCAGAAACTGAAGCAGCAGATCAGTTAGCCGGTTGACCTTGTATGGGGCTTATATAAAGCTAATTATTCTTCTTTCAGTTCTTTATCGAATTGACTTAGAACATAGCGATTTTGGGATTATTGATAAAGAGGTGAGGACATATCGCTTCTGCAAATAGCTCTATGGTGTAAATCCAATTACTGGCATTTGGTTGCCCCTCATTTGCATATCGCTATTGGTCATTTACGATAGTGATATAATAAATGATGGAATAGAATATGCAATTGAAAATGAAAGAGGAGGACTAGGGTGTATAATAGTATTCGGGACTGGTAATGCTGATGCGGCGGTTCAATATCCGGCAAAAGCAAATTCTGATGCTATTGCAGTCGGTTCAATAAACCAGATTGGTTATAGAATTACTAAAGCAGCCGGAGCAGATACAGAAACATTGTTGGGTAGCAATTATGGTGATGAAATTGATTTCGCAGCTCCAGGATTTTTAATACCAACAACTGATCTTAAGGGTTCATCAGGTTTCAATCCTTCATCATTCCATTTAGAACATTTGCAGAAGTATCTAAGGATTCAATAGAATGTTTTTTAGGAATCACTGATACAGTTCTTCATATTCATCCAAAGCTTTTTATAGTTAACAACCAAGAAGCTTTTGACACACTGGTAGAGTGTAATTCATATGATTTTGATTTTAACTTTAACAAGTATTCGCTCCTAATAGGTTATTTTTTCATAAATGATGGACCTGCAACATTATCCAAGCAAGAGACAAGCCTTAATTGTGATTTGACGGAACAACATTTGATGTACAGAGTATTTGTCGATATAACGGAATATGATCCATATCAATTTACATTAATTCAACATAATGCGATTGTTCCAAAACTGCCAGATGGATTAAGAGTTGCTCATGCGGTGATCAGGAACAAATTATATCAAAAATAAATACGAAGATGTCATATTTTGCGATTGCATTGTTGGCACTTGTTTTCAGCTCTTTCTAAACTGCAATATTGAAACCTACCAATGTTCTGCAGGGTCTGCAAATAACGGTCTAACTGAGCAATGAAAAACGCTCTAAAGAAAGCATACCTTAGCGCTTCAAACTGAGCATAGCTGCGAAAGTCTAAGTGACACTATCCTGCACTAACAAGTTATTTTGAAAACAAGAAGGTCCACTCCATTTGAAAGAATTCTCCTTGAGCAATCATTGAGTATAGTTGCTACTATTGGAATCAACTATTTAATTTTCCTGAGGCTTCTAATCCTAGAAGGCTTACGGCTGGTGTGCATAATCCCGAGAATAACGATCTGATATGCCTTTATCTTGTAAATGATCAGCCAGCTCATACAGACAGCCTGCCGATAAATCTTTGTTTTTGTAGGGATCTCCCAACACTCCCGGAATGCAAGGGGATTTTTCTCAATACGATCTATAGTCTGGAAGATCTTATCACCGACCCTAATGGCGGTTAGCGGCTGATGCTTGATGTATGCGATGTAGCCGGTGACATCGTCAATATTTTGGAGGGCGTTCTCGGAGATCCTTAACGAATAAGCTTCTGGAGCTTTATCTTCTGTGTGGCCCATCGTTGCTTAGCTTCAGAGAGACTTACAGTTGGAGATCCTTCGGCATACTCAACCCATTTTCTGAAATCTTCCTCAGAAATAGGTTTTCCTGGCAAAGCGATAGAATTCAGATCCGGTTCTCTGACGATCCTGATCAGTCGCTTATGCTCCAACTCCTGTAGTGCCTTCAGGGAATTGGTATCTGTAAGTTCTATTGTTATAGTCTGCATCTGAGGTATATTAAATTGTATATGCCTGTCTGGCTTTGGCATCCCTTAAAAAGGTATCAATCACAAAATACAACTTTGATTTTGTCTCGGAGTCTAACTTTTCAATATCTTCCAGACGCTTGATGTCCTGTTGGCTGTACTTGGCGATAGCACTTTTACCAAGCAGGTAGTCTATGGTTACTCCAAATACATCTGCGATTTTTTGAGCCATCTCGATAGAAGGGGCATTTTCATTGCGCTCATATTTGCCAATGATATCCCTAGAAGCGTTTACAGCCCTTGCAAGGTCAGCCTGGGACCATTTTTTCTGCTTTCGCAATTCTGTTATCCTACTTCCAATGTTTATCATATAGCACAAAAATATATTAAATATGACTATTTTCTTTAAAAAATGTTAATAAAGTTCTACAAATCGCAGATAACGGAATAGCTGAACAATGAAAATTACTCCAAATCCAATACTTGATAATGTAAAATGCGATTTTTTTGAGCTTGCAACTATATTTAGTTACTTTTGAAATCAATAGAAAACATTTTCTGATCACAAGATTCCTGAGCATACCATCTGAATTTTAGTACAACGAGATGGTTAAACTACCTGGGAACTTCGATTTTGAAGAAGTGGAAACGGGCAAAAAACCCGGACCCAGGGTTAAATTTTTGAAACCGGAAGGTATTCCGATCAAGCATCATTATTCGCATGCATCGTGCTTTAAATAGCACTATCAACAGAAACAAATTTGTAAATATTGGGCTTATGAAAAACTTGGAATATAAGGGTTATACAGGGACCATTGAGTACAGCAAAGAAGATGGATTGCTCTTCGGTAAGGTCCTGGGAATAAAGGCACTGATCTCTTACGAAGGATCCACAGGAAAAAAGTTGGAAGCTGATTTTACAGGTGCTATTGATACCTATCTAGCAGATTGCAAACAGGATCGTGTTGTGCCGGAGAAACCTTTTAAAGGAAGCTTTAACGTGCGCATATCCCCCAAGCTTCACAGGCAGGCAGCCTTGCTGGCCATGGAGGAAAATACATCCCTGAATAGTTTTGTTGCAGAAGCTATCCGCGAACGGATCAGTAAGGAAGGTGTTTATCAAAAAAGAAGAACGCCCATCTCGAAAGAAGAGAGTTCCGTTATGTCGGGGTAGCGGGATTTGAACCCACGACCTCGTCGTCCCGAACGACGCGCGCTACCGGGCTGCGCCATACCCCGATTGGAATGTTAAAATTACCAAATCTTTATGAATTTTTAAAGTACTGGAGGCACTCGGCCAGCAACTTTTCGGCGTTGACCGGAACCACCCCAGCTTTCTCACAAACCTGTCCGCCTGCAAGGTTTGACAGGGCAGTGGTCTGTTCTGCATTTAATCCGGAAATCATGCACAATGCCGCCACACTGATTACGGTGTCACCGGCGCCTGAAACATCTGCAATTTCCCTGTTAATGGCCGGAAGATGATTAAATCCATCTTTGGTGGCCGAAAGAACACCATGCTCACTGAGGGTAACCATCAGGGTATCTATTTCCTGTTTCTTCTGATATTCCTGAACTGCTACAGATAGTTTCTCTATGTCGTGCTTGAGGATATCCAGCTTCAATCCTTGAGCCAGTTCTTTGTAGTTTGGTTTGAACAGTTTAACCTTTTTGTAGAGTTCAAAGCTTCTGAATTTGGGATCTACCAGCACCGGCACCCCCACCCGCTCTGAAGTGGCAATCACCTCTGAGATTACCCTTGGAGCCAGAACGCCTTTGTCGTAGTCCTGCATGATAATCGCATCAATCCCTCCGCTCTCCAGCAAATCATTTATCAATTCCAGGAACTGATCCAGGATCCTGCCATCCACAAAAATATCCATCTCCTCATCCACCCTTAGCAGGTGTTGATTCCCACTTATAATCCTGGTTTTTTGAGTGGTAACCCGATGTTCGTCCACAACAAGACCAACATCTGCAAGGTATTGCTCCTCCATCAAATCTAGGAAGAGTTTTCCCCGGTTGTCATCTCCAATCACAGAGCAGAGAATGGGCACAGCACCCATGGCTTTTACATTTAATGCCACATTTGCAGCTCCCCCCAGGCGGTTTTCTTCAATAACGCCTGAAACAATAGGAACAGGTGCCTCAGGTGAGACCCTTCCTACATTGCCCCAGAGATAGGTGTCGATCATCACATCACCTATAATCAGAACTTTCTGGTTTTTAAACTCGCTGAACAGGGACTCGAAATCTGTGGAATCAAACATGTGTCAAAAATAAATGAGGGGCAAACGTACATAATGTTATTTATGAATACAATATATGGGCTTTATAAATAACATTTTGGGAGTACCCTTCTATTGCTTTCATTTTTACATACTTTAATAAATAAAAATGAAAGCATTATAGAGGAACGATAAAATTTTAAACTCAACTGGGGTCCACATCGATGGAGATGCGGACTGACTTAAACACCTCGTTGGCCGGAAGTCGTTGCAGAACTTCCCTTAAAAGCTCCCGGGCTCGTTCATAGGATGCCTCCCGCTCCACCTTCAGAATGATCTGCTTGATGAACTGATTGTGGACCTTTCTCACAGCAGGATATTGGGGTCCGTAAACCCGGTTTGAAAAAATAGCCCTCAGATCCTTCCCCACCAGATCGGTAGCCCCATCCAGGATAGACGGGATCTTATGCCTGAATGTAATGCGAATCATTCGTCTGAAGGGGGGATATCCGAATAGCTGGCGCTCCTCCATCTGATCGTTGAAGAGTCCGTCGTAATCGTTGTGAAGAATAAAACGAATCACAGGGTGATCGGGATCCATAGTCTGGATAATCACCCTACCCTGCTTCTTCCTTCTGCCAGCTCTTCCACTTACCTGGGAGATCAATTGAAAGCTGCGTTCAAATGCCCTGAAATCGGGGAAATTAAGCATGCTGTCTGCATCCAGCACTCCTACCAAACCCACATTGTCAAAATCCAGGCCTTTGGAAAGCATCTGGGTTCCAATTAAAACATCCAGGTTCCCCGCTTCGAAATTACCCAGGATCTTCTCATACCCTTTCGCCGACCGGGTGGTATCTGTGTCCAGCCTTCCCACCCTAATCCCTTCAAATACAATGGCCAGTTCATCCTCGATCTTCTCGGTACCAAAACCCTTCATGGTCATGTGTGTTGAGGAACACGAGGGACAGGCCCCCGGGACAGCCTCCTTAACACCACAATAGTGGCACTCCATCTTGCCACTGATGCGATGGTAGGTCAGACTCACATCACAACGATTACACTTTGGGATAAAACTGCATTCGTTGCATATGATGTAGTTGGAATGACCCCGCCGATTTTGGAAAAGGATTACCTGCTCCTTGCCCTCAATGGCCTCGGTAATTCCTTTCACCAGCTGGGGTGTAAAATGTGAAACCATCTGCTTTCGCTTGGTGGCTACACTGATATTGGCCAGGAGGACCTCCGGTGGGTTAACATTTCCAAATCGTGTAGAGATGGTCACAAATCCGAATTTATTGTTTCTGGCATTATAGAGGGTCTCGAATGAAGGAGTGGCTGTACCCAGCAGTACCTTGGCATTGTGATAGAGTGCAAGGACCTGGGCCGAATCCCTGGCATGATAACGGGGAGCCGGATCGTGTTGCTTGAAGGTGGTTTCGTGCTCTTCGTCGATAATCACCAGTCCCAACTCCTTGAAAGGAAGAAAGAGGGCCGAACGGACTCCAATGACCACCCTGTAGTTCTCATCATCGGTAAGACCCAGTAGGTTGCGATATACATGAACCCTTTCTGAGTCGCTGTACCTTGAGTGGTAGACTCCCACCTGGTTTCCATATACTTCCCGCACCCTTCGAATGATTTGCGTGGTAAGTGCAATTTCAGGGAGCAGGTAGAGCACCTGCCTGTTATTCTTAAGCATCTCCCCGATCAGGTGAATATAGAGCTCCGTTTTCCCACTGGAAGTGACTCCCTGCAGAAGCACCGATTGATGGATTTTAAAATGTTCCCGCACCTGATCAAGGGCAATAGATTGCTCCTTATTGAGGGTATAGGGCTTTCTCAGGGGGGACAGGTTCTTGCCTGAGACACCCATCTCTTCCCTGTCGATCTGTTCCAGTATTCCCTTCTTTATGAGGGCAGATAATGCGCCCGGTCCCGCTCCCTGTTTGAGCAACTCCTTTTTCAAAAGCAGAGGATTCGAACCCGATCCTTCCAACTCGGTAAGCTCCACCATCTTTTCAACAAGCTCTTTTTGCCTGGGTGCCTTCATCAGCTGATCCAGCAGTTGGTGGAGCGACTCTTCCGACTCATACGGTGAAGTGAAATGTATATATGAGACTCTTCTTCTGGAAACCGAAGAGCGAATAAACTCATTAAGTTCCACGGCACCCCTTTCGACCAGTTGCTTCAGAATCCGCATGGGATTTTTGGATATCCCGGTCAATTGAAGATCGCCAAGGATCACTTCTCCCTGATCCCTTACCACCTCCAGCAGCAACCTTTCAAAGCTGTCCAATTCCCCCTGATCCACATAGCCCGAATTAATCCGTACCCTGGATTCGCTTTCAGGCCTCAATCCGGATGGAATCGCCGCCCTCATGACCTCGCCCGGATTGCACATGTAGTAATCGCACATCCAATCCCATAGCTGCAATTGCGGGGATCCCACCAGGGGCTTTTGATCCAATACATCCAGAAGGGGTTTGGGGACAAAATCCACCGGGGGCTCAGAACCCATGGATTGGATGATGCCGGTGTAAATCCTTTTCCTGCCAAAGGAGACCAGTACCCGGCTTCCTGTTGAAACCTGATCCCTCAGTGCTTCGGGTACCGCGTAAGTAAATGTTCCTTCAACTGCCAGTGGAAGAATTACCCTGGCAAATAGATTTTCACCGGCCATAAGATATTTTAAACAGAAAGGATTTCCACCATCAGCATTTGTTCAGGATCTACTTTCTTCTTCACTTTTATCACCTTCCTGAAAGGGACAAGATCCAGTTCCGAATTATGGAATCCGACCATTACACTCTTCTGGTCATCCATAAGGGCCTCAATGGCTGCAAAGCCAAGCTTACTGGCACTCACCCTATCGTAAGCCGAAGGGGTCCCTCCTCGCTGGATATGTCCCAAAACGGAAACCCTCACATCATAATTCTTGAAATCCTCTTTTACCATGTTGGCTATGGCAAAGGCTCCTCCCTCTTCATCCCCCTCTGCTACAATAATGATGTTGCTGGACTTTTTCCTCTTAAAACCCTTCTCGAGGTAAGCTTTGAGATCTTCAGCCTGATGGTGGATCTCCGGAATAAGGATGGCCTCTGCACCGCTGGCAATTCCGCTCTCCAGGGCTATAAAACCAGCATCCCGGCCCATCACTTCCACAAAGAAGAGCCGGTTGTGACTACCCGCCGTGTCCCTGATTTTGTCCACCGCTTCCACCACTGTGTTGAGTGCGGTATCATACCCTATGGTATAATCTGTTCCATAAATGTCATTGTCAATGGTGCCTGGAATTCCCACAAAGGGGATGTCGAAATATTCATCACAAAATACCCTGGCTCCGGTAAGGGAACCATCACCTCCGATTACCACCACTGCATCAATTCCCTCTTCCTTCAGATTATCATAGGCCATTTTTCGACCCTCTGGTTCCATAAACTCCTTGCTCCTGACGGTCTTTAATATGGTCCCGCCCCTGGCCAGGATATCACTCACACTATTTGCCTTCAACTCGATAAAATCCTTATGGATCATGCCATGGTATCCCTGGCGAATCCCCACCACTTCCAGTCCGTAATAGATCGCTGTTCGGGTAACTCCCCTGATGGCTGCATTCATGCCAGGGGCATCTCCTCCTGAAGTCAGCACCCCAACTTTCTTAATTTTCCCCATGTTGCATATTAAAATTTAGACCAAAATTAAGTAAAAATGTGTTAAGAAAGGCTTAACCTTTTGACCTCTTCCTTTACCTTCTGAAGTTGATCCATGGAGGTGGAAGTGGCTCCACTGATGCCTATGGATTCAACATCCTGTAACCACCGAGGATCTATATCCTTTACACCCGATATCCAATGGGTTATGGGATTAACAGACTTGCAATACTCATAAAGCATCTTTCCATTGGCGGAGTTTTTTCCACTGACAAAAAGAACAAGGTCAAAATCCTTTGCAAATGCAGCAAGAACCGGTTTCCGCCTCTTCATCTGGCCACAGATGGTGCAGTCGGATAGCAGCAGACCTCCCTCCTTCAAATTTGCAGAATGATTAAGATGGGCCTTCAGCCCCTCCTCCACCTCCTTGTAAAGTTCAGGATCCATGGTGGTCTGGGAAAAGAGAAGAATTCCCTTTGTCGGATCTACGGCAGGTATGTCTTTCATTGAATTTACCACTATGGCATCGCCATCCACCTGTCCCAAAAGACCTATGGTTTCCGGATGGTCTGATTTTCCGAAAATAACCAGCTGTTGGGTATCCCGATCCATCCTGGAATAGACCTTAGAAATTTTATTCTGAAGCCGGGTAACAATGGGACAAGTGCCATCGATGATCTCTATGTCGTGTTCCCTGGCCAGCCGGTATGTATCCGGAGGTTCACCATGAGCCCTTAGAAGTACCTTGCCTGACTTTATTTCACCAAGCTCGCTGTGGGTTATGGTTTTTAATCCCAGGGTTTCCAGTCGCAACACCTCCTGGCTGTTATGAACCATCTCTCCAAGACCATATAAAGGGGTTCCTTCCCGGAGATGAGTCTCCGCAGTTTTAATTACCTGGTCCACTCCAAAACAGAATCCGGCACTCGAATCCACCTCAACCTTCTTCATGAGTCAGACCTTATCTCGTCAAACCTCTCCCTGAACCACACCATCTGCTCCTCTACAGTCATTTCGCTGTTATCCAGCACAAGGGCATCATCTGCCTTCACAAGGGGACTGTCCTCTCTGTTGGAATCAATGTGATCCCGCTTCACCAGATTTTGATGTACTTCTTCCAGTTCAACAGCCATACCCTTCTCAATAAGCTCCTTATATCGCCTCATGGCCCTAACCTCCGGCGATGCGGTAAGAAATATCTTCATCTCGGCCTTCGGGAATACCACGGTACCAATATCCCGTCCATCCATCACCACCCCCTTTTCTTCTCCCAATTTCCGCTGATACTCCACCATCTTCTTTCTCACCGGGGAGATGGTAGCGATGTAACTAACGTGATCGGCAACTTCCATTCTACGGATCAGATCTTCGACCATGCGGCCGTTTAAAAATATCTCGGTTCTCTGCTTCTCTGGATTAAACTTGAGGTTCAGTTCCACCGTTTTGAGTAACTCTTCTATCAATTCAATGGATGGAGCATCTGTCTTATCAAACAGTCCCTTTTCCATAGCCGCCATTGTAACAGATCGGTACATAGCCCCTGTGTCGATGTAGGCATATCCAATCTCTTTGGCAATTCGTTTCGCATAGGTGCTCTTCCCACAGGAGGAGTGACCGTCAAGTGCAATGATGATTTTATGATTTTTCAATTCCGCAGTTTTATGTTCGCAAATATAGTGTTTTGCCTACTGCGGTAAATGGATCAGGGTTGCTTTTTGTAGAACTCGGAAAGGTTTGTGGTAAGTGAGAAGTGATTGGTGCCACCTACCAGGTGATAAGAAGCCCTCCCGAAGGCAAAATGAAATTTGGATACTCTAAATCCAAAACCTGCCGAGAAACCAACCATTCCAGGCTTCGCATTCACCTTCATTTCCTGCCTTCTCTTATAGTTGTATCCAAAATCGATATGAAAATTATCTCCAAGCAGAAATTCCACCCCAAATACCAGGTGCCTCATCAGCTTATCTCCAAACACATCAAATCCACTCTTCTCCACTTCCTCACCCGTTGAGTTGAATTCGTTGTCACTGCTAGTGCGATAGGTCAGGTCCCAGCGCTCAAGGTTCTGATAAGTAAGATTAAAGCGAAAAGGGGCATGTGCCAGCCCCTGGGTAATTCCGGCCTGAATCTCAAATGGCAGACTCTCCCTGGTTCCCGTATAGGATGTGATTTGTGCTCCCATATTCTTAGCCACCAATCCCAGGGTGGTCATGGACCTTGGATTGTGATATGCGATTCCCACATCCATGGCCATCCCAAATGAGTTATACTGCTCAAAGGATGAGTAGATGGGCTTAAGGTTTACACCTGCGGTCAGGAAGGTGTCTATGATGGATCTGGAATAGACCAGATTCAGGGCGTACTCCGAAGCCCTGAAGGTACCCAGATTCTGGCCAAGTTCATCGGTCCGGTCAAAGGTGCCATAGTCCACATAGTGCATCCCCACTGCAAAGTTCCCCACATTCTCCCTGGAGTAGCCATAGGAGGCGTAGCCATAATTTACACCCGCAAAATAATCTACATAGTTAAAATTAAGGTGGTTATGCATCCCTGAGGAGAGCAAGGCCGGATTGTGAAATACCAGGTTAATGTCGTCGTCCATTAAGGAGACTACCTCCCCGCCCAATGCGGATACCCTGGCAGAGTTGGTCAGCCCCAGAAAACTGTAGGTCGACTCCCCTCCCTTCTGGGCCATCCCCAATTGCAACAGTAAAAACAACAAACCGATGCTGAGTGTGCACTTCCTCATGTTCATATTAAACGTCCATAGGTCAACAATATTATTCAGTTAGGCTATTTAGAATATGCGCTTCGCTCCTTTCCACCCACTTCCTGAATACCTCAGGATTGGATGGCTTCATTCGACTCGTAATAGCAGATTCAATCCGATCTACATGCAATCCGATACCATGTTGTTCTATATCAAGCCCGTTGCATTTTTGTTCAAAATGATTAGCCGCCGGAATCACTGCCAGGGGTATGCCATGATATGCTGCCTCAGCTGCCACATCAAAGCCGGCGGTGGTAATCAAACCCTTGCAGGTGGCCATCATTTTTTTAAATGAACTCCCGCTCAATGAATGAATCCTGAGCCCGGCAGGAAGATCAATTTCGGGTATCTCATTTGTAAACACATCTGCCAGGAACCGGGGATCTTGTCTTGCCATGGAGATCAAATCATAGATATAACCCTCCTTAAGAAGATATACCAGGTAGCTGTCGCCCCCTTGGTATTTCATCTCCCTATAGTCCCGCCTAATAAGGGGAGGCACTGCTTCAATAAGTGAATTTCCCTTTTGCTCACTGAAGGAGAGAGCCAGAATCCGGTCGCAGGAGCTCATGATGATCCTGGTATGCGCCGACAATAAGAACCGATGCCATCCGGGCTTTGTCTCTCCAAAATAGCCCTTCAGGTGAAGCAGGAAATGGTGACCTATCCCTATTCGCCGAATGGATTTTTTCACCTTCTTCAAAGCCAGTGCTCCAACCACATCATAAAAGTTGAAAACCACTTCGGGTTCAAGAAGATTGATTTCCTTTCTGATGCGTCGTACTTCACGAAGGTAAATGACCGAGCGAAACAGGTTGAACAAGAGGGTTCGACCCACGTAGATTCCCTTTCTATTTGGAGTACCCAGAAAATAGGGGCTTTGAAATGTTCGGATTGTATTTGGGAAATGGTCTCTAAGGTAATCCGGCAAAGAAGCTGAGTGGGATGTACCCACAAAAACGGCCTGCACCAGATGACCTGCTTTCTCCAGGTACTCTTTAAGGGCAATAGATTGAGACATATGTCCCCGTCCCTCTCCCTGAACAATGAAAACACAATTAGCCATCTCTCTTTTTTAATCCGATGCCGCTGATCTGTGACATTAACAATCCCGCAATTACCACGAAGATACCCCCAATTTTCATAGCTGTCATGGATTCTTTTAAAAGCAGGTAGGCCACGATAGCGGTTACCACCGGAATCAGGTTTCCAAAGACATTGGCTTTGGCTGCTCCCAGTTCTCTGATCCCTATGGTAAGCAGAATAAAACAGATGCCCGATCCAAAAACACCCAGGTAGGTCACCGCCCAGAGACTCTCGGTTGATGCGGCCCTGATGTCCAGAGTGGGGAGTTCTACAATAACAAAAAGAGGTAAAAACATGATAAGTCCGTAAAAACTCTGGAAAGCTGTGATGGTGATGGGATTGTAGTCATCGGCCAGTTTCTTAACAACCATGGTATATGCCACTGCGGAAAAGACAGCTACAAACATCAGAAGGATTCCTTTGGGCTGTGCTGATAATCCTCCCGATTTTGCCATCACCACCATAAGAACCCCTGCAAATGAGATGACCAGTCCGATGCGATTCATCAGGGTCAGCTTCTCCTTAAATATCAGATAGGCGGCAAACGGCACAAACAGAGGAATTGTTGAAATTATCACTGCTCCCACAGTAGCAGTGACCAAGGTGAGTCCGAAAGCTTCCCCAAGGAAATAGAAAAAGGGTTCGAATAGTGCCATCAAAAGGAACCAACCCTGGTCCCTTTTTTTAATTCGCTGCAATCTTTTTAAGGCAAAGGCAAATCCAAAAAGGAAAAATATGGATACAAAAAGGCGTAAGAATATAATGGAAATCGGTTGGAAAGACTCATAGGCATATTTAAAGGCTACAAATGTAAAACCCCAGAATACCATGCCCAGGATCACAAGGAAATAGACCCCCGATTTGGTCTTGCCCATCAGGCTGCCTTCAGGCGCTTCAGGTTGGTTTTCTCCAGTTTCTCCCTGGCATATTTAATCCCGACGTTCATATCACCCGGATTCTCTTTGGAGGGCAATTCGAACATGGCATCCATTATAATAGCCTCACATATGGATCTCAATCCCCTGGCACCCAGCTTGAATTCAAGTGCTTTCTGCACGATATAATCCAACACCTTTTCATCCCATGTAAGCTTGATACCATCCATTTCAAACAACTTTTCATATTGCTTGATGATGGCATTCCTGGGTTCGGTGAGTATTCTGCGAAGTGCCTTTTCATTTAATGGCTCCAGGTAGGTCAGTACAGGCAAGCGTCCAATGATCTCAGGGATCATTCCAAATGATTTCAAATCCTGTGGCGCCACATACTGCAGCAGGTTGTTTTTATCAACCCTGTCCACCTTCTTGGCAGCATTGTACCCTACTACCTGGGTATTGAGGCGATTGGCAATTTTTGATTCAATTCCATCAAAAGCTCCCCCACAAATAAACAAGATGTTCTTTGTATTTACCGGGATCATTTTCTGGTCGGGATGCTTTCTCCCACCCTGGGGCGGAACATTGATGACAGAACCTTCAAGAAGCTTCAAAAGCCCTTGCTGAACACCTTCTCCGGATACATCCCTGGTAATGGAAGGGTTGTCACTCTTGCGGGCAATTTTGTCTATTTCATCTATAAAAACAATGCCTTTCTCAGCTGCCTCCACATTGTAGTCGGCCACCTGTAGCAGTCTCGTAAGTACACTTTCGATATCTTCACCCACGTAACCCGCCTCGGTCAGTACTGTGGCATCCACAATGGTGAATGGAACATGCAACATTCTGGCGATGGTTCGGGCCAGAAGTGTTTTCCCCGTTCCGGTTTCCCCCACCATTACAATATTGGATTTCTCAATTTCGATCTCCTCCCGGCTCTCCTGCTGCATCAATCGCTTATAGTGATTGTATACGGCAACGGAGATATATTTTTTTGCCTCTTCCTGACCAATTACATAAAGATCCAGAAAACTCTTTATTTCGGTGGGTTTAAGCAGTTTGATCTGCCCCATATCAAACTCACCATGCACCCCCAGTTCTTCCTGGACTATGCTGTAAGCCTGTTCGATACAACGATCGCAAATGTGCCCGGATATCCCCGCTATTAATAGGTTGGTATCCTTTTTTTCCCTTCCGCAAAAAGAACAACGGTCCATTATTTCTTTTCTTTGGTCCTTAAAAGTATTTCGTCAATCATGCCATAGTCCTTGGCTTCAGCTGCTGTCATCCAGAAATCCCTGTCCCCGTCTTTCTCCACCTGTTCAATGGTTTTTCCCGAATGATCGGCAATGATGGCGTACAGCTCTTTCTTCATTTTGACTATCTCTCGGGTGGTAATCTCGATGTCGGAGGCCTGTCCTTGCGCTCCGCCCATGGGTTGGTGAATCATGACACGGCTGTGCTTCAGGGCTGAACGTTTTCCAGCAGTCCCGGCAGCCAGCAGTACGGCACCCATGGAGGCAGCCATCCCAGTGCAAATGGTGGCTACATCACAGTTTGTATACTGCATGGTATCATATATTCCAAGTCCGGCATGTACGCCTCCTCCTGGTGTATTAAAATATACCTGGATATCCTTATTGGGATCGGCCGAATCAAGGTAAAGCAGCTGAGCCTGAATAATATTGGCCACATAGTCGTCGATGGGAGCTCCCAGGAAGATGATGCGGTCCATCATTAGCCTGGAAAAAACATCCATGGAAGCTACATTTAACTGCCTCTCTTCAATAATAGTAGGGGAGATATAACTGTTATATTGAGAAGTAAACTGATGAAGCGATAGGCTGTTAATGCCCAAATGCTTGGTGGCAAACTTCTTAAAATCGTCCTGCTGGTTCATAACAAATGTGCTTTATTTTTCGTACAATTTACGGAACTTCTCTGAACTGACCTCTTTCTCGTCAAGTTTGACAGTAGATTTAACGTAAGCAATGAGCTTCTCTTCGCCTTTCTGCTCATAGAATTTCCTGGATTCTTCAGGTTTTGACATCATCTCCTTTGCATAATTCTCAAGGTATTCTTCGGGAACATTTGAAATTCCATACTGGATGTATTGATTCAATGCCATTCCTTTAGCTGCCTCCAGCGCTTCCTCCTCCGAAACCTTGATGTCCTGCTGCTTTAACAGGTGTTCCTTGATCAATTGCCAGCGAAAATCGTCCTCATACTTCTCAAAATCGGCTTCCACCTGCTCCTGGGTGAGGTTCTCATTGGCTTCAACCATCCAGCGCTTCAAAAACTCAACGGGTAAATCAATTTTGGCTTTCTTGATCATAGATTCGCGGGCATCCACCATAAATCGGTATTCGCTTTCACGCTCATAATTTTTGGCAATTTCGTCCGAGATACGGACCATAAATTCCTCTTCAGATTTTACTTCTCCCTCGCCATAAAGCTTATCAAAAAGCTCCTGGCCCACAGTTGCTTTTTCAAACTTCATCACCTCATTGATCACACACTTAAAGGTACCTTCCAGCATGGCAACCTCTTCCTTATCAATCCTCAGCAGTGAAGCAAGTTCGGCGTCATTGGGGAAGGCTTTTTTTACATCAAACACCACCTCATCACCTGCCTTGGTTCCACTGAAAAGAATTTTCTGATCGTCATCCTTCATCATTTCAAGTGACATGGAGATATTTTCCACACGGATCCCGTTCTCAACTTCCTGTCCCTCTTTGTCCACTTTAACGAGCAATCCCTTGATCAGTTCATCATTTCCGGCCTTATCCACAGCTGTAAATTCGCCATGTTGCTGAAGCGTAGAATCCCTGTATTCCTCCTGCTGCTTCTTATCCACCTTGATCTTATAAAAAGGGATCTTATCTTTCGCGCTTACTTCAAGGGTGAGCTCAGGAGCCAGACCCAGGTCGAATTTAAACTCAAACTCCTTATCTTTCTCAAAATCAATATTCCCATCCTGGTCCTTGTGTGGAAGGGGTTCTCCCAGAATTCTTACATCATTATCTTTCAGATAGTTAAACAATGATTCGGAGACTAGCTTATTCACCTCGTCCACAAGCACCGGAGTATAGTACATCTTTTTTACAATACCCATGGGCACCTTTCCCGGCCTGAATCCATCTACCTGGGCCTTTCTTCTGTAATCTTTTAATACCTCGGTGACCTTTTCACTATAATCTGACTCTTCCACCTTCATATTGAGGATGGCATTTAACTGATCGGTATTCTCTTTTGTAATATTCATATGATAAAAAAATAGTATACAAATTTAGAAAAAAAACCGCAATACTATCGAATTTAACACCCGATAGCATAGCGGTTTATGGTTTTAATTGGTGCGGATGAAGGGACTCGAACCCACACTCCCGAAGGAACTAGATCCTAAGTCTAGCGCGTCTACCAATTCCGCCACATCCGCAAAATTCCCCGCAAATTTAATTCTTTTCTTCGGAATACAAAGGTGAGTGCCTATTATCGAAGCTCAAAATTCTGTCCCAGGTACACTTTTCTTACCTGTTCGTCCTCGGCCAGATCTTTAGCAGTACCCGCTTTCAGAATGGTCCCTTCAAACATAAGGTATGCCCTCTCGGTGATGGCCAGCGTCTCATGAACATTATGATCAGTTATCAGGATACCTATATTTTTTTCTTTAAGCTTCGAGACAATGTCCTGAATATCCTCTACAGCAATGGGGTCGACTCCGGCAAAAGGTTCGTCCAGCAGTATAAACTGAGGGCTTAAAGCAAGCGCCCTGGCTATCTCTGTTCGCCTGCGTTCTCCACCTGATAACTGGATTCCAAGGCTTTTCCTGATCTTGAGAAGACCGAACTCTGATAACAAGGACTCAACCTTGTCGTGTTGCTCACCTCGGGAAAGTTTAGACATCTCCAGAACCGCACGAATATTGTCTTCTACAGACAGTTTACGAAACACAGATGCTTCTTGCGCCAAATAGCCCAGGCCCATGCGTGCACGCTTGTAAACAGGCTCCTTGGTAATATCCTTATCATCGAGCATAATCGTGCCCTCATTGGGAGTGATCAGGCCTACAATCATGTAAAATGTAGTAGTTTTTCCTGCACCGTTGGGTCCCAGCAGACCCACAATCTCGCCTTGCTCCACGCTCACCGATACCTCGTCCACAACCCTTCGGCTTTTATACTTTTTGACAAGATTGTGTGTGTGCAGCTTCATGACATATAAGATTTAACTCAGATCATCTTTGGGCGGTTCATCATCCGTATCAGATTCCGGGTCACCACTTTCTTCTTCACCTTTTTTCTTCGGGGCTTTCTTCTTAGTGGAAGTCACCTCACTGTCACTTGTGTCGCCCGTCTCCATCTCTTCAATATCACCCTTCACCTTTTCATCCTTTGACGCAACTGGATTCTCTTTTTTAGGGGCTTTCTTTTTATTTTTAGGGGCCGCTTTTTTGTCATCTGATGCGTCCGGATCATTAAATTCCGCATCCTGCTGACGAACGATTCTTCGGCTGATGCCGATACCGATCTCATAAAGGACCATAAGGGGCAAAGCTACAAGAACCTGGCTGAATACATCAGGGGGAGTAATAATAGCCGACAGGGTAACAATCAGAATAATGGAATGCCTCCGGTATCTTTTCAAAAAATCAGGGGTGACCAATCCAACCTTGCTCAGGAAATAAACCAGGATGGGTAATTGAAAAACCACCCCTGCCGCAAGCACCACTGAAGTAACGGTAGAAACGTATGAACGAAGTGTAGGAGCGCTGATCACGCTTTCACTTACTTTATAATTTCCCAGGAAATTAACCGAGAGTGGAGCAATGATGTAGTAACCAAATGCAACTCCCAGTATAAAAAGAAGAGAGGTGTAAAAAACCGCACCAGATGCGGTCTGTTTCTCTTTGTCATAGAGAGCGGGTACTATAAATCTCCAAAATTCCCAGAATACATAAGGAAAGGCGATCACAATTCCAGCGATCAGCGAAACCATAATGTGCATGGAGAATTGTTCTGCCATCTTAACGGTTTGCAGGGTAAAAGGGTCCTGGTTGATACAGATGCGTTGCAGGTTAAGAATTTCACCCAGCTGACATAACCACCTGTTCGTAGGAAAAGGAGGCTCTTTGGGAGCAAGGATGATTTTATCAAAAACGATATCCTTAAACACAAATGCCACGAGAGCAAGAATCACTATGGCCACTATAGAACGTACCAGGTGCCAGCGCATTACTTCAAGGTGATCAAGAAAGGACATCTCGCCCTCTGGTTTGTTGCTCATTTTACATTCTGGATTAAGGAAGTGCAAATTAACAAAAAAAAAACTGACCAAGTTGAAACAGAAATCAAATTATACTATCTTTAGTTTGATCAGTCTTTTCAAATGGAAAATGGAGAATATCGGAGATATACTTCACAAAAATCTTAAGAAATACTTTGGCTTTGATAGCTTTAAGGGAAACCAGGAAGCCATCATTACCAATGTACTCAATGGCAAGGATTCTTTTGTTTTGATGCCAACGGGGGGAGGTAAATCCTTGTGTTATCAGCTTCCTGCACTTATCGAGGACGGCACCGCCATTGTAATTTCCCCCCTGATTGCTCTCATGAAAAATCAGGTGGATGCCATGCGGAGCTTCAGTCTGGACGACGGAGTAGCTCACTTTCTCAATTCATCACTAACAAAGAACGCGATTGCCAAGGTTAAAAAAGATGTGCTTGACAAACGCACCCGCTTGTTATATGTGGCACCTGAAAGTCTTACCAAAGAAGAGAATATCACATTTCTTAAAAAGGTAAAGATCTCCTTTTATGCCATAGATGAGGCACACTGCATCTCAGAATGGGGCCATGATTTCAGGCCAGAGTACCGCAGGATCAGGCCCATTATCAATAAGATCGGGAATGCACCACTGATTGCGCTCACAGCAACAGCCACTCCCAAAGTTCAGCATGATATCCAGAAAAACCTCGACATGTTGAATGCCCAGGTATTTAAATCATCTTTTCGGCGGCATAACCTCTACTACGAAATCAGACCCAAGGTTCACGCCACCAAGGAGATCATTAAATTCATTTTGGCCAACCATGGTAAATCAGGCATTATATACTGCTTGTCGAGAAAGAAGGTTGAACAACTTGCCGAAACGCTTAAAGTAAATGGTATCAAAGTCTTACCCTACCATGCCGGTATGGATGCTTTAACCCGGTCCTCTAACCAGGACCAGTTCCTGATGGAAGAGGTAGATGTGATTGTAGCCACCATTGCATTCGGGATGGGAATTGATAAACCTGATGTGAGGTTTGTGATTCATTACGATATTCCAAAAAGTCTTGAAGGCTATTACCAGGAGACAGGAAGGGCAGGAAGAGATGGAGGTGAGGGGAAATGTATCGCTTTCTACAGCTACAAGGATATACAGAAACTGGAGAAATTTATGCAGGGGAAGCCTGTGGCAGAGCAGGAGATCGGAAAGCAGTTATTGCTCGAAACAGTAGGGTACGCAGAATCAGCAGTATGCCGTCCAAAACTTTTGTTAAATTATTTTGGCGAGTTTATGGAAGAGGGTTGCGATAACTGTGACAATTGTCTGCATCCCAAGGAAAGATTTGAGGGTAAATCCGAAGTCCTCTTAAGTTTAAAGGCCATACTGGGCGTACAGGAAAAATTCAAAGCCGAGCACATAGCAAACATACTTTCGGGAATTGCGAATAGTGCGGTTAAGACTTACAACCACCATCATTCGGAGTATTTCGGAGCTGGAAAAGAGAAGGATATCAGGTTTTGGAATGCCCTGCTAAGGCAGGCTCTGGTAGCAGGTCTGATCACAAAGGATATTGAGAACTATGGTTTGTTAAAAATGACTGCCGCTGGTCATGAATTTATTAAGAAACCTCATTCTATGATGTTGACACAGGATCATGATTTTGATATTGCAACTGAAGATGGTCCCGCATCCGGAGGGGCAGGCACAGGTGCGGTGGATGATGAGCTGCTTCATATTTTAAAGGACTTGAGGAAGAAGATGGCAAAAAAGCTAAACCTTCCTCCTTTTGTTATCTTCCAGGATCCTTCACTGGAGGATATGGCCATACAGTTTCCTGTAAAAATAGATGAGCTTCAGAATATTGTAGGGGTGGGGACCGGAAAGGCCAAGAAATACGGCAAAGAATTTGTTGAGGTCATCAATGAATATGTGGAGGAGAAGGATATTATCAGGCCACAGGATATGGTGGTAAAATCAGTGGTCAATAAATCGGGCGTTAAGGTTTATATTATTCAGAGCATCGACCGTAAACTAGGCCTTGATGATATTGCCCATGCCAAAAACCTGGAGTTGATGAATCTTATTGAGGAGATTGAGGCCATTGTAAATTCAGGGACCAAGCTCAATATAGATTATTACCTGGATGAAATTATGGATGATGAAAAGTTAGAAGAAATATATGAATACTTCAGGGAAGCTGAGACAGAATCGATTGATGAAGCGCTCGCCGAGTTGGGCGAGGAGTATTTCACGGAAGAAGAGATAAGACTTGTCAGAATAAAGTTTTTTTCTGAGCTTGCCAACTGAAATGAAGGAAATTCTATCCATCAGGGGACTATCCAAATCCTATAAGAACGTCAAAGCCATACAGAACCTGAATCTGGAGATCTGCGAGGGGCAGGCATACGGAATACTGGGTCCGAACGGAAGCGGAAAGACCACCACACTCTCCATTGTCACCGGGATCATCCATCAGGACCAGGGCAGCTTCAGCTGGTTCGGGAAAGCTCCCGATGCACGCCAGCGAAAGGTGATTGGCTCTCTTATCGAAACACCACATTTCTATCCCTATCTGAACCTCATCAAGAACCTTCAGATCATATGTGATATTAAAGGCATCTCCTACAAAGACATTCTTCGTGTACTTGAGGCCGCTCGCCTGGCCGAGCGAAGAAAGAGCCGGTTCTCCACACTGTCTCTGGGTATGAAACAACGATTGGGTATTGCAGCTGCACTGCTGGGTGATCCCTCCGTACTGGTTTTGGATGAACCCACAAATGGCCTCGACCCCGAAGGAATAGCCGAAGTAAGGGAGATTGTGATTCAACAGGTGGAACTGGGTAAAACATTGATCCTGGCCTCTCACATTCTCTCAGAGGTAGAAAAGATCTGCAACCATGTCGCCATCTTAAAAAAAGGAGAGTTACTGGCCAATGGACCCGTAAAAGAGTTGCTTGCCGAAGATGAGATCATAGAAATTTCCTGCAACAGAAACGAGGAGTTGAAAGTTAAGCTGGAAGGATCGGAACTGGTGAAAGAGATTGAGACTGAAAACGGTCTGCTGGTGCTTACTTTGAATGAAAACATCACTCCTGCAGAAATTAATGCCTTTGCATTTTCCAATGAATTGGTCATTTATCATATGTTGAGTCGAAAACGCAGCCTTGAATCACAGTTCCTCGAACTGGTTAAAGAAGAGTGAAATTGCCCATGAGAAGATTACTGCATATTGAGCAGGTAAAACTATTAAACTACAATCCCTTCAGGATCACACTGGGAATCTACTTCATTGCATTTACCCTGGGTCTTCTGATATATCCGGCTGTGGATAAGGAGATCCCTGTGATCTCCCTGAGTGATCTTTTCAGGTTCCCCGATGTGTGGATGTTTCTTACCTGGGTTACTGAGCCTTACAATGTATTACTTGCATTGATCATTATTATGATCACGACCAAGGAGTTTAGCAACCATACCTTTAAAACCCAGTTAATTTTCGGACTCAGCCGAACCGAATTGCTTCTTCAAAAGTTGCTGCTAATTGCCGTTCTCGCGGTTTTTGCCACCCTCCTGCTTGGGCTCACCTCTCTGACCCTGGGGCTCATATACAGTTATAAGATCACCTTTAAATTGGCCCTGGAGAATACCTGGGTTCTGAGCCGTTACCTGATCTCTTCCTTTGCTTATATGTCCATGGGCTTGCTAATCGCACTCCTGGTAAAAAATACTGCACTCTCGCTCCTCACTTTCCTGGCCATGCGTGTTTTTGTGGATCCGGTACTGTTCCTGGTTCTGAGAAAATACGAGGTGAAATGGTACCTGCCCTTTCGCACCACCACCCAGCTTACCCCTGTGCCCGATCTTATTGAGATTTTTCAGAGGAAGATGAACAGCAGTGAGACCATTGATGAATCTGCCCTTGATCTGCTTCCCAAAGGATTGCCTGACTGGCTCAATCTTGGTCTTGTAATCGTCTATGCAGCACTGGCACTCTTCTTCAGTTACAGGCTCCTTCAAAGAAGAAGATTTACTTAGGGATTCTTTCTTTCCATACAGATTGACCGGATAAGGATCTGATCAAGATCATCAGAAATACAGGATAATAAACAATGGATGCCAGCAGAAACCACTTTACAGGCAGCTTTTGTTTGGTAAACCGGGCCGTTCTGAAAATGAGTGATCCATCGACCATTGTTTTCGCCAACCATATACCCAGCAGCCAGGGCCAGGTGCCTGAAAAAGAGAGTGCCCAAGCCGGAAAAATCAAAACTGCCACATTGCTAAGAACCACCAGAAGGGCCAGGAGCTGGATGTCCCATTGCCTGTAGTGGGGTGTTTTTGATCCCCAGCGAACCCGCTGTTTCAAATAGGACGAAAGCTTGTTAACCGGAGTGGTACAGACTGTTGAATCGGTGGCCAGATTATAAGAGAGGGACCTGCCCAGTTTTCGGGCTCCGATCATTAAAAACATATCATCTCCTGAAGCAACAGACTCCGAGGGATCATATAAACGGGTCTGATTGTAAAGATCCTTTGAGAAGACCAGGTTGGCCCCACTGCACATCATGGGCCTCTTAAAAAAAAAGGAGGCTGCGCCCACACCGGATAGACTTAACAGATCCATTCGTTCAAAGGTCTCCATAAATCTATTGGAGTCAATGAATGTGGTAACCAGGCCCGCTACCAAATCTGAAGGATGCTTTTCCAGGTGATTCATATGAGAGCTTATAAACCTTTCCCCAATTCTGCAATCTGCATCCACCTGAATAATCCAATCATTTTCCACCTTTTCTATTCCAAAACAAAGGGCTTCCTTTTTTCCATGTTTATTCTCAGGAAGACTCAGGCAGGAAAATCCAGCCCTGTTAGCGGTCAATGATTCAAGGACCCTTATGGAATCATCCTCTGAATGATCATCTACGAAAAATACCTGGAAAAGGTCCGCCGGATAGGTCTGAGCCAAAAGATCCTGCACCAGTCCACCCAAATTTTTACCTTCATTCCGAAATGGAATTACCAGGGATACCCGGGTAGTTCCCTCTGGGTTCACACGCCCCGAATACCTTATCTGCGAGAGTCTATATGAATAAAGGGCTATAACTGTGACGTAGAGGAAGACAATGAAAACAGGTATTGATACCAGGAGTGACATGGCCAGGCTAATCTTGCTGGTCAAAAAATGACTGCATCATTTCGAAGAGCAATTGAAATTTCAGAGGTTTAGCTATAAATGCATTACACCCGGCTTTCTTGCATGCAATCTCATCTTCTTCATAGGCATTTGCAGTGGTGGCTACCACCACTAGATCGGGACGCATTAGTTTGAGCACCCTGGTGGCCTCAAAGCCATTTACTTCGGGCATTTGCATATCCATAAGCACCAGGTCGTAGTGTGCATCTGACTCGCAGAATTCAATGGCCTTTCTGCCGTTGGTGGCATGAACCACTTCAGCCTGAACCTGTCTCAATACGGCAGAGATTAGTTTAAAAGAGATCAAATTGTCCTCTACCACAAGAATTACCTTGCCGGAAAAATCAAATTTGTATTTCCCCCTTGATGGCATCATTAACCCATTAAAATTCCAATAATGGTAGCTGAAAGAAGTGATGCCAGGGTTCCTGCCAACAATGCACGCATACCCAGTTGTGCAAGCATAACCCTTCTTCCTGGTGCAAGTGCTCCAATTCCTCCTATCTGTATGCCTATGGAAGCGAAATTGGCAAAACCACATAGCATATAGACCGACATAACGATCGATTTTGTCTCGGTAAATGCACCGGCAGCCTTTAAGTCAGATAAACCAATGTATGCAACAAATTCTGTCAGAATCAATTTTTTACCCAGCAATGAACCCACCAGGGTAATGTCCTCCTTAGCCACCCCGATCAACCACATCAATGGGGACAGTGTATATCCCATAATAAACTCAAGGCTGAGTTCGTCATACTTCCCATGGGTAAGTGTATCTATCTTGTCATTCAGCGAGGTCAGGTCTCCCAGCTTGATAAAGATATAGTTAATCAGCGCGATAAATGCAAGGAATACAAGAAGCATGGCCCCCACATTTACTGCCAGCCTCAAACCTTCACTGGTTCCATTGGAAATGGCATCCAGAGCATTTTTACCAATACCGCTTCTGGAAACGTCGATTTGCTTATTGATGTTGTCGGTTTGAGGAACAATGATCTTGGAGATCACCACCACTCCGGGAGCAGCCATCACTGAAGCAGTCAACAGATGTTTGGCAAAAATAATCTGCTGACTGGGCTCACCTCCTCCCAGGAACCCGATATAAGCAGCCAGAACTCCACCAGCCAGGGTGGCCATTCCGCCGGCCATTACCAGAAGGATCTCAGAACGATTCATCTTTTCCAGGTAGGCTTTTATCAATAAGGGAGATTCGGTCTGACCCAGAAAAATATTACCTGCCACCGAAAGGCTTTCAGCTCCTGAAAGGCCCAGAGCCCTGGACAAGAGGTATCCGAATATCTTCACAAAAAACTGAATGATTCCAAAATAGAATAGCAGGCTCGATATGGCAGAAAAGAAGATGATGGTGGGCAGAATGGAAAATGCAAAATTCTTCAGGGCAGGATCCACCTCACCGGTGTCGCTTCTACTCAACAAAAAAGTTACCCCTTCATTGGTGAATGCAAGGATCTTAACAAAAACTTTCCCGATCATCTCAAAAAATACCTGGAGGAAAGGCACATATAGAATTCCAATGGCCAGCACCAGTTGAATGAGCAAACCGGTACCCACCTTTTTCCAGACAATGGACTTTCGATCGGTACTGAATACCCAGGCTATGGCAATAAGCACTCCCATACCAAGCAAGCCCCTTAAGATACGTTCCAGGTTGAAATCAAATCCCGCCATTTCGGGAAGAATGTTGGTCATTTGAGAAGCCTCTGAGATCATTTTGACCTTCTCTTTATCTCATCCCTTACCTCTGAAGCGCGTTCATAATCTTCCTTGGAAACTGCATCGGCAAGCAAAGACTTTAATTCATCCATGGGGGTATCAGACAGATTGGGTAAAATAGTTCGCTTTTTCACTTTTTCAGGGGGAGTCTCAATTATTTCGTCCTCTGGGATTTTAGGCGCCTCCAGATCAGAACCTTTTTCAAAGTCAAGTACAATTCCGGCTTTTTCAACAATATCCTCTGTGGTGTAAATGGGGCATTTAAAACGCAGAGCCAGGGCGATTGCATCGGAGGTCCGGGCATCGAGTGTAATCTGGGTATCTCCGTTATCACAAAGTATACTTGCGAAGAATACACCATCCTCGAGCTTGTGTATATTTACTTCCAGGATTCGAATCCCATAAGATTGGGCAAAGTCCTTAAACAGATCGTGGGTAAGCGGACGAGGTGGGGCCAAACCTTCAAGCTCAATGGCAATAGCCTGTGCTTCAAATCCTCCAACAATAATGGGAATTCTTCTGTTCCCATCCTCCTCTGATAGCACCAAAGCATACGCTCCTGATTGAGTCTGGCTATATGAAATCCCAAGGACGTTAAGCTTTATTTTCCCCATACCTGAATCCACTCTCTTTAGTCACAAATATAAACATAACTGAGACAAAAACATCAACAAAATATTTCCTTGAAATCTTTGTCAATCATACAATCTTTTCTATCTTTGCAGACCCAAAATTCTGACATTAAGTAAAAAGTAATCAGAAATGTACGCAATTGTTGATATAGCAGGACAGCAGTTTAAGGTTGAAAAAGACCAGAAATTGTATGTGCACAGGCTCGAAGGAGAAGAAGGAAAAAAAGTTTCTTTCGACAAGGTATTATTAATCGATACAGGAAGTAAAGTTTCTGTAGGTGAGCCCGTAGTAAAAGGCGCATCGGTAGATGCGAAAATTGTCACCCACGTGAAGGGAGATAAGGTATTGGTATTTAAAAAGAAGAGAAGGAAGGGTTATCAGAAGCTGAACGGTCACCGCCAGCAATTCACCCAGATCCAGATCGAGGGGATTTCTGAAAAAGCTGCCTCAAAACCCAAGGCTGCCGCAGAGAAGCAACCGAAGGATCCGAGCAAAGCAAAGAACGAAGCTCCGGCCAAACCAGCAGAAACTAAGAAAGCTGCTGCTGCAAAAAAACCTGCAGCTAAAGCCGCAACAACTCAAGCGAAGGAAGCTAAGCCCGAGGCAAAGAAACCTGCCGCTAAAAAGGCTGCTCCCAAAAAGGAGGAGTCCGGGGAAAAATAGTTAAAAGAGTAAAGTAAAAAGTAAAAGTCAACAGATATGGCACACAAAAAAGGAGCCGGTAGTTCAAGAAACGGTCGCGAATCAGAAAGCAAACGTCTGGGTGTAAAAATTTATGGCGGCCAGGAGGTTATAGCCGGTAACATCATCGTTAGGCAAAGAGGTACAGTTCATCATCCTGGCAAAAACGTGGGTCTTGGAAAAGACCATACCCTGTTTGCTACAGCTGATGGAATCGTTAAGTTTACCAAGAAAAGGGATAACAAGTCTTATGTATCCATCGAGCCTTTAGAAAACTAGAGAAAAATTCACAAACTATATATCATTCACCTGTAATGCACTACCTTTAAGGTGTATTACAGGTTTTTTTATGCTTTCCCTATGCTAACCATTCCCTTTATTCGAGAAAACAGAGATCTTCTTGTTAAAAGATTAGAGCTTAAGAGGTTCAAGCAGTCTGAACTAATCGACAAAATTATTGAACGCGATAATGACAGGCGTACCCTGCAGGTGAAAACCAATGAACTGCAGGCTGAGATGAATCAGCTCAGCAAAGAAATAGGTAATCTGTTTAAAACAGGACAGCAGGAGAAAGCCAAAGAGGTAAAGCTGCGCACCTCCTCCATAAAATCAGAACTGGATACTTTCGAACGTGATCTGCAGAGTGCCAACACCGATCTGAATAACTGGCTGGTTCAGGTACCTAACATCCCACATGAGACAGTTCCAAGCGGAAACACAGAAGCCGATAACAAGCTGATTCGTGAAGGAGGTAAAACTCCGAAACTTCATGAAGGTGCCTTGCCACACTGGGAACTGGGGACCAAGTATAAGATGATTGATTTCGATTTAGGAGTAAAAATTACCGGGGGTGGATTTCCAGTATACAGGGGTCTGGGAGCACGCTTACAAAGGGCACTAATTTCCTATTTCCTCGACCACAATATCCAGGCTGGTTATGAGGAGTACCTTCCTCCTCTGCTTGTAAATGAAGAGTCTGGATTTGGAACCGGACAACTTCCCGATAAGGAAGGGCAAATGTATCATGTAACTGAGGATAACCTCTATCTGATTCCTACTGCAGAGGTCCCCATTACCAACCTATACAGGGATGTCATCCTTCATTCGGAGGAACTCCCTGTAAAAAATACGGCCTATACACCCTGTTTCAGAAGAGAGGCTGGTTCATACGGAAAAGATGTAAGGGGCTTAAACCGGGTACACCAATTCGATAAGGTAGAGATCGTCCAGATTTCTCACCCCGATCATTCTTATGCCGCTCTTGAAGAGATGTTGAATCATGTGGAACAGCTTCTGGTAAACCTGGGACTGCCCTACCGGATCGTTCAACTATGCGGAGGTGATTTAAGTTTTACTTCGGCCTTAACCTATGATTTTGAAGTGTATGCGGCCGGGCAGGATAAATGGCTGGAGGTAAGCTCTGTATCTAATTTTGAATCTTACCAGGCCAACCGGCTAAAGCTTCGCTACAGAGAACCCGGTGAAAAGAAGCCCAGGCTCGCGCATACCTTGAATGGAAGTTCACTGGCGCTGCCCAGGATCATGGCTGCCATTATGGAAAACTATCAGACACCTGATGGCATAGAGGTTCCGGAAGTACTTCACAGGTACATGGGTCCGGGAAATGAAATCATTAAATAATCAGTCGCTCACCAGATGAATGGTAAACCAGCCAGGAAAGCATATTTTTTTGCCATCCTGGCTGTGCTTTTTTGGTCCACCTCACCTACCGCCTTCAAGCTTGGTCTGAAAGTTCAGGATACCTACCAGCTGCTTACCGGGGCTTCATTGGCATCCCTGGTGGTACTGGGCATCATTCTTATCATCCAGGGTAAAATCGGTCAGTTAAGGAGGCTGGGGCTGAAAGATCTCGGATTTTCTGCATTAATGGGACTACTCAATCCGGTTGCCTACTACCTGATTCTATTTAAGGCTTACACCCTTCTGCCTGCCCAGGTGGCCCAACCTCTGAATATGGTTTGGCCACTGGTTCTGGTGCTGATCTCCATACCTCTGCTCAAGCAAAGGATTGGATGGAAAAGTATTGCAGCCATGGGAATAAGTTTCACGGGGGTGGTTCTGATCTCCTACCAGGGGGGAGCCGCGGGCCAGAACGCCGGGAATCGGCTTGGTATATTTCTGGCCCTCTCTACATCGATCCTCTGGGCCTTTTACTTCATTTACAATTCAAAGGACAAGAAAGATCCGGTTATCAGGCTATTTTTAAACTTCCTGTTTGCTTCTGTTTACCTGTTAATCGGGGGGTGGCTTAGGGGAGAAGGTCTGCCTCCATCCACTGAAGGATGGCTAATCGCCATCTATGTGGGAATATTCGAAATGGGTATTACATTTGTATTGTGGTTGCTGGCCATGCAATATGCTTCTGCTACAGACCGGATCAGCAACCTGGTATATGTGGCTCCATTTCTGAACCTGCTTATTGTAAATATTGTATTGGATGAAAGTATATACAAGACAACTTTTTTTGGCCTTTTACTACTCATTTCTGGTATTGTGATTCAAAATATGAAAGGGAAGCATGCTCAAAAGCCATGAAAAAATAGTGCTTGGGATTGATCCTGGCACCAACCTTATGGGGTATGGCATTATTAGAGCTAGTGGGAAAGACCCCGGTTATATTGATATGGGTGTGGTGGATCTGAAAAAGAGTGGGGATCACTATATGAAGCTTCGTTTGATCTATGAGAAAACCATTGGGCTGATTGAAAAATACCTGCCGGATGAAGTGGCTTTAGAGGCTCCCTTTTTTGGTAAAAATGTCCAGTCCATGCTCAAGCTGGGAAGGGCTCAGGGAGTAGCCATGGCAGCAGTGCTCTCAAGGGACATTCCTGTATTCGAGTATGCTCCAAGAAAGATCAAACAGGCTATTACCAGCTCTGGGGATGCGTCAAAAGAGCAGGTGGCAGGGATGCTGTTCCGAATGTTTGATCTCAAGGAGATGCCAAAAAACCTGGATGCAACCGATGGTCTGGCCGCAGCTGTTTGCCACTTCTACCAGAGTAAAGCGCCCCTTAACAAATCGGGCTCCAGCAGTTGGGAATCTTTTATCAAGAAAAATCCGGGCAGAATAAAATAGTGCTGGGTTCTGAAAGAAAAGCCCCTTATCTAATTTAAGGGCAGCGTTTCCAGAATCCACTCCTTGATTGACTCATTCAGTTCGTCTCTAATAAGCAGACTGGTCCCATGATCAGATGTCCCTTCAACTATGGTAAGTTTTTTTGGGGCTTCACAAGTTTCATAAAGCACTTGGGCATCTCTTGGAATATCAGAATTGATGTCTGGTCTTATATCCAGTTCACCCGCCAGAAAAAATACAGATGAAAGGGTCATATTGGGAAATATATCATACACACCATCTGCAGGTGCTGAAAGCGAAACAGATGTTATCACCTCTTCATACCCATTACCTGCCAGCGCCATAATTCCGCCAAGTGATGCCCCAATCAATCCAAGGCTGTCCCGGGTAACCAACTCATTATCGCTCATAAAAGATATGGCAGCTTCAAGGTCTCTGGCCACTAGACTTTTATTTTCGATCAGACTCATCAAGCCACCCTCCACGGAAGATGACGATCCATGCCCCCTGAAAAAGAATGTGAGACACACATATCCCTCAGATACAAGGCGTTTTAAAAGTGGGGAATCAATCCACGGATTTACAAACACCCCCAGTTCATGCATCAGAATAATTCCCTGACGAGTCTCTGCATTGGATTTTAGATAAGCCAGGGAACCCATGAGGTTCTTATCATCCGAGGTAAGCAGGGAAACAGCCTGCGTTTCATATGAAGTTTGCACACCATACAGATCGCTCTCTATTTGTATTATACCATCCCTGACCAGTGAAATTCTGTAATAGTATTTCGTAGCCCCCTTCTTGCCGGTAAAGTTGTAGCTATTTTGTGTTGCATCAGAAATCGAGACACTTTCTTCAATGACCTCCATATTTCTATCCAGGGAAAGATCAATGGTGATGGATTGGAAATTGAGATTGCTGACAGTCCAATTCAACTGAAAACTAGTCTCCATTACTTCAGAGGGTTTTTGAATATCCAGGGAGACTGGATCAGGATTCTCTTTTTCGCAGGAGTGTATGGAAAGCACCAGAAAAAAGGCTATCAGAATGGAGTGAATTTTCATGATAAGTAATTTAATACAAAGAAACACGAAAAATCATAAACAATCCCCATGGACATTGCTTAATCAGCAATGCCTTTTTGCAGGAATCCCCTGGCCGTTGAAAACAGAAAGCTATGAATTTTGTTTATCGGATCGCAGATGAAATTCTTTTGGCTGTGGCACGGAATTGCTCGTCAGAAAACTTCATCTTTGGTTTACTGAACTCAATATCGTGCAGATCATTGAGGGGCACCAGGTGAATATGAGCATGAGGCACTTCTAATCCCAGCACAGCCACTCCAACCCTTTTGCAATCGATGGTTTGATCGATGGCCAAAGCCACTTTTTTAGCGAACACCATCATCCCACCCAGCAGATCGTCATTCAGATCGAAAATATAGTCTGTTTCCACTTTGGGAATAACAAGCGTATGACCCTCCTTAAGCGGATTGATGTCGAGGAAGGCAAAATAATTTTCATCCTCACAAATCTTGTAGGAAGGGATCTCTCCCCTAACGATTTTTGAAAATATACCAGCCATTATTTTTGATTATAAGGAGATCTCAAGGATCTCAAATGACAATTCACCAGATGGCACTTTGATGCTGACCACATCACCTACCTTCTTACCCAGCAGACCTTTGGCAATGGGTGTTCCCACGGAAATTTTTCCATGCTTAATATCCGCTTCACTTTCCGATACCAGCATGTATTCTACCTGCTGATTGTTCTGGGTGTTTTTGATCTTCACTTTATTGAGAATCTGTACCTGGGAAGTATCGATTTTAGATTCATCAATAATTCGGGCACTGGCCACCATCTCCTCCATCCTGTTGATTCTCATCTCCAGCAAACCCTGCGCTTCCTTCGCTGCATCGTATTCTGCATTTTCAGAAAGGTCACCTTTGTCCCTTGCCTCTGCAATTTGTTGCGAAATGGCTGGTCTTTCCACAGTAGTCAACTGCTCCAATTCCTTCTTCAAGTTGGCCAGTCCTTCCTCTGTCATATATGAAGCATGTGCCATATCAAATTCCTCCTGTTATAGTTCTAAAAACAAAAAGAATTCCGCATAATCCGGAACTCTTCACATGTAAAATTACAAAAAATTATTAATAATCAAGACGATTGATTATCGCAGAGTATACAACGGCTGTTCCCGCATCGAAATCTTTTACAATATCGAAATAGTTGGTCTTCCTTTCCTGATCCATATCAATAACCTCCAGTGATTCATCTAGATGATGATCCCCATCTGTGAAACTGGTATCGTATTCCACGCCGTCCATGCTGTTCATAATTCGGTCATAGTCATCCAAAATAGACCTTGACGGAACTATTGTTTTAGAGGACACCTCTGAATTAAGCGAAACCGCAGGTTCGGCCTCTTCATAAGCAATTTCCTCTTCATAATCTTGCAGCTCTGTAACCTGAGGATTCTCTTGCCCCATCCTGAGGATCCGTTCTATGTTCTCCATAAAACCAGGTCGGGATTCAGTTTCGGTCTCCTGAGGACTTTGATTTGCTGGCTTTTTCTTCTTCCCCAGTAATCCGGCGATGATTGCAACCAGTGTAATCACAACGTAGAGAATATTTCCTATATCAAAATCCATCTTTTAACTTGAGTGAAGCAATATTTACGGGTTTGCAGAGTTAAAAATACAAAAAATAGCTGGTTTTCTTACTTTTGCATAAGTATGCGTCGTTTTCAATTCATTATTGCCCTTTTTCTATTCCTGATATTTCCCGGGATGCTTACTCCGTCTTGTGAGTCCAACCCGGGTCGGGTTATACCTTATGTGAAGGTAGATCTATACCTGCTTCTCTATGCCGACCTTGCAGGTATGGGTATCGGATCATCAAAAGTGATATACGGACACGGTGTCAATGGAATCGTACTCTACCGGGTTTCGGACCTGGAGTTTACTGCTTATGACCGAACCTGCACCCTCTGGCCTGAACATACAGAAGCGGTGGTAGAGGACAGCACCTTCTTTGGTGTATTTGGATGCCCGGAATGCGAATCAACCTTCCTGTTGATGAATGGCGCCGAACCAAATTCTGGCCCGGCCACCTACCCCCTGCAGGAATACCGCACCTCCATCCGCGGAGATGTTCTGCATGTCTTCAACTAGATAAATAACCAAGGGGTATTAATACCTGTAATGGTCGGGTTTGTAGGGACCTTCCGGCTTCACGCCCAGGTATTCTGCCTGTTCAGGTGTCAGAGTGGTCAATTTCACACCCAGTTGTTCCAGATGCAAACGAGCCACCTCCTCATCCAGATGTTTGGGTAACATGTAGACATCGGTGGAATACTCATTCTTCCACAGTTCCAGCTGAGCAAGGGTCTGGTTTGAAAAGGAGTTACTCATTACAAAGGAGGGATGCCCGGTGGCACATCCCAGGTTTACCAACCTGCCTTCAGCCAGAAGAAAAATGGCATGGCCGTCCTCATAGAGGTATTTATCCACTTGAGGTTTAATATTGACCTTCTGAATGCCACTCCAATTTTCAAGCTGCTCCACCTGGATCTCATTGTCGAAATGCCCTATGTTACATACAATGGCCTGGTCCTTCATAGCTGCCATGTGTTCGGCTGTTATCACATCCTTGTTCCCGGTGGTGGTAACAAAAACGTTTCCATGCTTCACCGCCTCTTCCATGGTGGTCACCTCAAACCCTTCCATGGCTGCCTGAAGCGCACAGATGGGATCGATTTCGGTGACCAGCACCCTGGCACCATAACTCTTCATGGAGTGAGAGCATCCTTTACCCACATCCCCATATCCAGCCACCACAACCACTTTGCCGGCAATCATCACATCGGTGGCACGTTTAATCCCGTCGGCCAGGGATTCGCGGCAACCATAGAGGTTGTCAAACTTAGATTTAGTCACTGAGTCATTTACGTTGATGGCAGGAAACAGAAGTTTTCCCTCCTCCATCATCTGATAAAGCCGGTGTACCCCGGTAGTGGTCTCTTCTGAAACACCTTTGATTCCCGGAACCATGCGATTCCATTTGCCATGGTCCTCCTTCAGGATACCCTTAAGGGTGGCGTAGACAATCTCCTCTTCGCGGCTTGAAGCGACCACATCGAGTACCGATGCATCCTTCTCCGCCTCAAATCCTTTGTGGATCAGCAGGGTGGCATCTCCTCCATCATCCACGATCAGATTTGGTCCCAGGCCGCCTGGAAAACTTAGTGCCTGTGCAGTACACCACCAGTACTCTTCAAGGGTTTCTCCCTTCCACGCAAATACAGGAATACCACTTGCCGCAATGGCTGCTGCAGCATGATCCTGGGTACTAAATATGTTGCAACTGGCCCATCGAACATCAGCTCCCAGTTCGGCCAGTGTCTCGATTAACACTGCAGTTTGAATGGTCATATGCAAAGAACCCATAATCCTGGATCCTTTCAATGGTTTCTCCCCTGCTAACTTCTTTCTGATGGACATCAGTCCGGGCATCTCTTTTTCTGCAATTTCAATCTCCTTCCTCCCGAATTCGGCCAGACTCAGGTCTGCTACCTTATAAGGAAGTGTTTCTTTATACGTCATTGTCTCCATAATTTCTATTTTGGACTGCAAAAGTAAGCTTTTCTAAAAATATATGCTAAGTCCCAGTTTAAATCTTACACTACTAAATCCCAATTCATGTTCAGGAAGGATAATGGCTTCCTCCAAACCAGAGATGGAAAACTCCTGCTGTGGAACAACAAAGGCCTGGATAAGGTTCAAATTTACAGGATTGTCTGTATGAGTTTTTTATCTCTTTCGAGTTGTTGCTTCAAAGCTTCAAAACCACTGAACTTCATTTCATCTCTCACCCGTTTCACAAAATGGATTACCACAGGTTCATCATAAAAATCGCCCGATACATCGAACAGATGTGCCTCAATGGTTTTCACGGCCGATGAACTATCGATGGTGGGCCTGAAACCAATATTTAACATACCCTTATAAAGCTTGCCCTTTAGCTCCATCCTGATGGCATATACCCCATTCATGGGGATCAGCTTATAAGGACTGTCGGGATGAATATTGGCCGTAGGAAATCCCATCTGTCGTCCGATGTGGTTTCCTTCCACAATACTTCCCGACAGGTAATAGTGATATCCCAGCATCCTCTCCGCCTGTTCCAGCTCTCCTTGCTGAACTGCCTCCCTGATTAAGGTGGAGCTTACCTTTCCAAGCTCAGGATTAAATTCGCTTAATTTCTTTATTCTGAATTTATTCTGGCTGGCACACCGGGCCAATCCATCAGGGTCTCCTTTCCTGTCCCTCCCAAATCTATTGTCATAACCTACCAGCAATAGTTCAACTCCCAATCTGTCGACCAGGTAGTTCTGAACAAACTCACACGCTGTAAGGGAAGCAATCTCCTTGTCGAAAGGGATAAAAATCAGCTGATCGATGCCGCTACCTTCCAATTGTCGTATTTTCTCCTCACGGGTGTGCAACAACTTGAAGTTTTGAATGTCTGTATCAAGGATGAGACGGGGATGCGGCCATAGGGTCACAACCACAGATTCTCCCCCATGCATCTCTGCCTGCTGAATCAGTTCATCCAGGATAAACCTGTGCCCGGAGTGCACTCCATCGAAGATCCCAATGGTAGCCACAGGATGAATGATTGAAATGGTCTCATTAATTAACCTTACTTTCATAGAGGCATAGTGAATATAACGCTCAAATTTAATAAATTTAAGGAGCTCTTATGAAGGAACCCAATCTCATAACCAACGATCCGTGGCTGGAACCCTATAAAGGCGTTATAGAGAGACGCCTGAATAACGCCTTATCTCGTGAAAAAGAGTTAGCCGGTGAAGGTTCACTGCAGTCCTTTGCCAGTGGACATCTCTATTTTGGACTTCACAGGAGCTCCAACGTTTGGATCATGCGGGAGTGGGCTCCTCATGCCAAAGAGATATTCCTTTTAGGCACTTTTAACAATTGGGAAACTGAAAGCCGGTTCTGTTTCAGCAGACTTGATCATGGAATCTGGGAAATTCAACTGCCCCTCGATGCCCTGTCACACCGGGACCAATACAAATTGCTGATCAGATGGGAAGGTGGTGAGGGTCAACGAATCCCTGCCTGGTGCACCCGTGTTGTACAGGACCCCGAATCCAAACTTTTTAATGCTGAGGTTTGGCATCCTAAGGAAGCTTATATCTGGAAAAATCCCCTCCCCGATCTGTCTGATTTCCAACCCCTGGTATATGAGGCCCATATTGGAATGGCCACCGAAGAGTTCAGGGTAGGAAGCTATGTGGAATTTAGGGAGAAGGTGCTCCCTCATGTGGTAAAAAATGGGTACAACACCTTGCAGCTTATGGCCATCCAGGAGCATCCCTATTATGGATCATTTGGATACCATGTATCTAATTTCTTTGCATCCAGCTCCCGGTTTGGAACACCTGAAGAGTTGAAAGCGCTTATCGATGAAGCCCACGGTTCTGGCCTGGCAGTGATCATGGATATTGTCCATTCGCACGCCGTAAAGAATGAACTTGAAGGCCTGGGTAAGTTTGACGGGGATTCGGCCCAGTTCTTTCATGGGGGAGCCCGTAGAGAGCACGTGGCATGGGACTCACTCTGCTTTGATTATGGCAAAAATGAAGTGTCACACTTCCTGCTTTCCAATGTGAACTATTGGCTCACTGAATATCGTTTTGATGGGTTCAGGTTCGACGGGGTGACCAGCATGTTGTATTATGACCACGGCCTGGAGAGGGATTTTACCAGCTATGAATTTTATTTCGACGGGGGACAGGATGACGATGCCATTGCCTATCTCTCGCTGGCCAATAAAATGATCCAGGAGATCAGGCCCGGGGCCATCTCCATTGCAGAAGATATGAGTGGATATCCGGGACTTGCGGCTCCTGTAGAGGAGGGTGGAGTGGGATTCAATTACCGCCTGGCCATGGGAACCCCGGATTACTGGATAAAGTGCATCAAAGAACGGTCCGACGAGCAATGGAATATGCAGGAGATCTTCCAGGAACTTACCTCCAAGAGGGCCGATGAAAAAACCATTGGTTATGCGGAATCTCATGACCAGGCTTTGGTAGGTGACAAAACCATCATCTTCAGGCTGATTGACAAAGAGATGTACTGGAGTATGCAAAAGGGATCGGAGAACCTTGTTGTGGACCGTGGCATGGCTTTGCATAAAATGATACGGCTCATCACAGCAGCCACCGCAGGAAATGGATACCTCAACTTCATGGGCAATGAATTTGGCCATCCAGAATGGATAGACTTTCCGAGGGAAGGAAACGATTGGTCCTTCCAGTATGCTCGCCGTCAGTGGAGCCTGATTAAAAATAAGGAACTCAGGTACCATCAACTGGCCGATTTCGACACGGCCATGGTAAGGCTCATCCACAAGTATAAACTTTATGCATCGTCCTGTATGCATGTGAAGACCGACCAGGCCGACCTGATCATCGCCTTTGAACGGGCAGGATTACTTTTTGTTTTCAATTTCCATCCGGTAGCGTCTTACACCGATTATGGATTGGCTGTGGATGCAGGGAAATACCATACCTTGTTATGCTCCGACCAGGCGGAATACGGGGGGTTCAACCGGGTAGATATGAATACCGCTCACAGATCCATGGTCGAACGCTCATTTGGTCTGAAGCACAATTTAAAATTATACCTCCCGGCCAGAAGTGCCCTGGTCCTGTTGCGCAAAGATATTCCACGAATCAGGTAAAACATAGAAAACTTAGGCAATGAACAGACGATCCTTTATTGAAAAAGCATCCCTGGGCACAATGGGAATGGTATCCACCTTTCACATCCCTTCATTTAATCAAGACAAAAAGCTAAACATTGGGCTGATGGGTTGTGGCTGGTACGGACTGGTGATTACAAAAGCAGCGCTGGAAGTGGGAGGAGTCAACATAATTGCTGTGTGTGATGTGGATACCGACCACCTCAAAAGTGGCGCCGACGAAATCGAGTTACTCCAGGGAAGCCGGCCAAAAGAATTCAAGGACTATCGGGATTTACTGGATGCCAAGGGACTGGAAGCCGTGTTTATTGGCACTCCGCCTCACTGGCATGCCCTGCAGTTTATAGCAGCCTGCGAAAAGGGTCTGGATATTTATTGTGAGAAACCTCTTGCCTATGATGTAAAAGAGGGGGAAGCCATGGTTCGGGCTGCGGAGTTAGCTGGCAACATGGTACAGATTGGTTTTCAGAGGAGGCAATCCGATTCGTATAAAAAGACAAAGGAGCTCATTGAAGGGGGAGAGATCGGTAAAGTTCACCAGATAGGGGCACAGATTCATTACAATCCCAACCTTGAAGATTACAGGGTGCAGGATCCTCCACCAACCCTGGATTGGGAAGCCTGGTGTGGACCGGCACCTAAATTGGAGTACCGTCCAAGTATTGGTCATAAAGCGTGGCGGCTGGAAAAAGAGTATGGGAATGGGCACCTGGTGGATTGGGGTATTCACCACATCGATATCATCAGAACAATCATGGATTTAGACATGCCCACCGCATTTGACTCTGAAGGCGGATTACTTCAATTACAAGGGAAAATTACAACCCCGGATACACTCAATGCCACCCTCTATTTTGATCCATGTCCAGTGATGTGGGAGCATAGACTTTGGGGGACAGGTGATCTGAACACCCAATTCAACAATGGGATTTTCTTCTATGGCGAAAAGGCAACCCTGTTTGCTTCGGACAACAAAATTGTTGTCATGCCAGCTGGCAAGAACCAGGAGCAGGAAGAGATGAATTTTTCAAGCAACAAGGGCCAGGAAAATCACATGGCCGACTTCCTCAATGCAGTAAAGAACAAAAACAGGAGCTTGCTTAGTTGCCCCATTGAAGACGCATTTCAGTCCACTGCCACGGTACAGCTGGCCATGGCCTCTTACTATACCAACAGCAAAGTAGTGTGGGATGCCACAAGCAAATCAATAGTCAACAACCCAAAGGCACAAGAATTGCTTGCACGGCCCTACCGGGGAAACTATCAACGACCCTGATTCTGAGCTTCTAGATCCAGCGCACCAGTGGGAAATCCATTCGGTGCGGAATCAGTTCATTATTTGGATAGATTCGGAAACCTATGTCAAACAGTCCGGTCTCTTTCACATCCTGATTGAAAGTATACTCAGCAATGGACCCTTCAATGCGGGTGCACTCAAACTTCTCCGTACCTCTGAAGACCGATTGATCAAAGCCTCCACCGGTCTTATTGTGTACCATTTCGACCCCAATCTCCTCTGCACTTAATTCTCCCAGGTCAAGAACAACTTTTCCTGAATAGGTTTTTCCTACCAAAAACTCCTCACGGGTTACGTCCGGGATATCATACTCCAATACCTTGATCTCCTTCCAATGGGTCAGAATCCTGAGTTTCCAGTGAGCTATCTCTTTGGGGATTCTATAGTCTTCTTTCCTAAGTAACTGGGTCCTGCTATAGAGTTTCAGGTAGAATCTGTCAATATAGTCCCTTATCATCCTGTTCATGGTAAACTCAGGAGCCACATGTGCAATGTTATTCCGGATCATACCCACCCAATCTTCGGGGATATCTTCCTTGTTTCGCTTGTAGAAAGTTTCGGTAATTTCGTTCTCAAGAAGTGTGTATATGCGCTCAGCATCCAGTTCGTCCTGCAACTCCTGGTTGTCAAATGAACGATCAATGGGAAGCGCCCAACCGGCATCCTTCCGGTATCCTTCTGCCCACCAACCATCGAGTACACTGAAATGCATGGTTCCGTTCATCACTGCTTTTTCACCACTGGTACCAGATGCTTCTAAGGGTCTGGTGGGGGTATTCAACCATATATCCACACCCCGAACCAAACGCTTGGCCAAACGAATGTCATAATTCTGCAGAAATACAATTTTCCCAATAAATTCGGGACGTTTTGAGATCCCTACAATCATTTTAATCAGGTCCTGGCCAGGGATATCGCGGGGATGCGCTTTGCCGGCAAATACAAATTGAACAGGCTTTTCAGGATTATTCACGATCCTCGCCAGGCGCTCCAGATCTCTGAAGAGCAGATGGGCTCTCTTATAGGTCGCAAATCTTCTGGCAAAACCAATGGTCAGGGCATCACTATTGAGCGAGGTAGCAATCTCAAGCATTTGCCCGGGATTATCCATGATGTGATTGGAGGCTTCAGCCAATCGCTCTTTGATATGGTCGATAAGCTCCTCACGTTCATCAGACTTCAGTGACCAGATGTCATGATCCGGCACAAGTTTTATCTGATCCCACATCTTGCGATCTTCCTGCCTGACAAAGCAGTCAGCTCCGAATGTTTTTTCATATAATTTTTTCCAGTCGGGCCCAAGCCAGGTAGGCAGGTGCACTCCATTGGTCACATGACCAATATGTAGCTCCTCGGTCATGTAACCCGGCCACAGACCGGTGAACATTTCGCGGGAAACTTCCCCGTGAAGCTTGCTGACTCCATTTACCTCCTGTGAAAGTCTCACTGCCAGATTGCTCATGTTGAACTTCTCATGAACCTTATTGGGATGAAATCTCCCCAGGTTCATAAACTGGTTCCAGGTAATCTGCAAACGTGCCGGATAGTGAGCGATATAGGTCCTGAGCAGATCCTCTTCAAAAGAATCATGTCCTGCAGGCACTGGGGTATGGGTGGTAAACAAGCTTGAGCCCCTGACCACCTCCATGGCTTCCGGATAAGTCATTTTAGCATCTTGAATGTACTCTCGCAATCGCTCAAGGCTGGTAAAAGCAGCATGGCCTTCATTGCAATGGTATAAATCCGTATCAAGCCCTATGGAACGAAGGGCCCTGATACCTCCAATACCTAAAAGGATCTCTTGCTTCAGCCTGTTCTCATTGTCCCCTCCATATAAATTATGAGTAATACCCCGGTCTCCCTCGTGGTTGGCTTCATAATCTGTATCCAGAAGATAGAGTGAAATCCTCCCCACTGCCACTTTCCACAGGCGGGCAGAGAGGGTTCGACCCGGTAAAACAATTTGAACACTCTTCCAGTTTCCATTCTCATCTCGCACGGGGGTTACAGGCAAACGGGAGAAATCCTGAGCATCACTCAATGCCACCTGCTCGCCTCCTGCCGATATAACCTGGGTGAAATAACCATACTTGTAGAGCAGACCCACTCCGGTGAGTGGGATGTTGTAGTCACTGGCTTCCTTGAGGTAATCACCTGCAAGCAGCCCCAGTCCTCCTGAGAATGTCTTCAAAGAGTTGTGCAGCCCATACTCCATGCTGAAGTAGGTAATGGTAGGCATTCCGCTTTTTGGCTCCTCATTCATGTAAGCGACAAACATGTCGTGAACCTTCCTGAGACTCTCAACAAAAGCCTTGTCTTTTTCCAGTTTCTGAAGTGTTTCATAGGGCAAACGCTCCAACAGTTCCACCGGGTTCTCCCCTACTTCTTCCCACAAATCGGGACTAATGGAAGCAAAAAGATCGACGGCATCCTGGGTCCAGGACCACCAAAGGTTCTTTGATAGTTCGTCCAGGGGTTTCAGCCGGTCGGGAATGGATTGTTGAACCAGCACCCTCCGCCAGTGGGGATAGATATCCACCAGGGCCTGCTCGGTTTCGGGAAGCTTTTCAACACGCTCCTTCTCGTAGTAGGCCGATTCCTTAACAGAAGACCGCTCAATGGCAATGTCGTACGCCTTCCAGTAATGATCGATCATGTTCTTCCAAAGGGCAATCCTGGATATGGCATGTGCCCCGCTGCGCACTCTTTCGTTGGACTCTTGAGACAATTTACACTGATTCATGATGGCCTCACCTATGCCCCTGGCCACTTCACCATCGTTAAAATCGTCTCTGGGAATTACAGTGATTCCTTCTACTTCCTTTTTGTACTCATTCTGCACCCAGAGTCCAAAACCAGTAAGCGTGGTAGTCACTGTGGGAATGCTAAAAGCAAGACTCTCCAGGGGAGTATAGCCCCATGGTTCATAGTAGGAAGGAAAAATGGTCTGATCCAATCCAATCAAAACATCGTAGTATGCCAGGTCAAATATCCCATCTCTGCCATTCAGGTATGAAGGGACAAATATTACCTTAACAGGGTCATCCTTTCCGTTCGTTAGTCCATTTTCACGAATGCGATTTAAAATCTGATCATGCTCCGCATAATGAAGGTTGTGAGTCAGATGTTTCTCATCCAGATCAACGCTTGTGTCCTGACTCATGGCATCAAGCAAATCCTTTCTCGGGCCATAATGGTTGGCCGGTATAAGAATAAATGCAATGGCTTTCCCGGGACAATCCTTATTCTTATTTAGCGCTCCCAGGGCATCGATAAAAAGGTCCATTCCCTTATTCCTGAACTCATATCTTCCACTGGTACCCAGTAACAGTGTATCTTCCGGCACCTTTTCTCCTGTTAAGGCTGAGGCCACACTGATCAGGCGCTCCCTTGCCTGAGCCCTTTTGTTTTCAAACTCATTCTCATCAGGTAAAAAACTGTCTTCAAATCCATTGGGAAGCACCACATCAATCTCTCTCTGGTGGAACTGCAAACACTCTTTCGCAGTAAGTTCACTTACCGTGGTAAATGCATCGGCATGTGTACCAGCCAGTTTTTCAAGCGAATGTTTTGCGGTGATATTTAACTCCCGTGCTTTCTGGTCGCCATTCATCTGGCTCATATTGCTGTACAGCACCTGCTTATTACCCGCAATGGATCGTCCAACTGAGGTGGCATGCGTGGTAAATACGGTTCCCACCCTGGGTTGATGCTGTTCCACGTAGAGAAGCCCTGCGCCGGTCTGCCACTCATGAAAATGCGCCACGATATTTTTGCTGGCTACATCGTAAAATTGGGAGAAGCTTTCTACCACCTTACCGGCAGCATATCCAAAAAGGGCCGGTTCGGTATAGTCCCATTGACCACTGATTGAATCCAGTTTATAAGTCTCCCAGAGGCTTTTAAAGATTTCGTTTTTTTGATTGAAAAAGGTGGTGAAATCGAGGACCACAGCAATGGGGTGGCCGGCAATCTTCCATCGGCCGATCCTTACCCTGATCCCCTCTTTAACCGCACTTTCCCTCCAATCGGAAAAAAGCGTCAGATCCTCCTCAAATTCGGGATGTTCCATATTTTCTCTCCAAACATCGGGTCCAATGGTTATATAGTGGTCTCCTAATTCTTTTACAACAGAAAGTGCTTTGGTAGAGATTACCGTGTGGATCCCTCCAATTTTATTACATACTTCCCAACTAACCTCAAATAAATAATCAGGTCTATTCATACTTCTCTTATGTTTCTGAAATTTTAACTCTTCTTTTTCGCAGGGGAACTCTTTTGTCCAGCCTTTTTTGGAGTAGATTTCTTTTTGGCTGTTAATCGCTTTTCAAGCTTTTCAATTTGTTCTTCCTTCTCTTTAATAATCTTACTCAGACGTGCTACATCATCATCTTCTCCTGCCTCAACGGCAGCATTTACCCTGATCTCAAAATCGCTCAATACATTCATGTAATTGATAAATGCATCGTAGGGGGTATCATAGGGATTAAAGTATGAATGTACTTCACCATCTGAAAAAAACTTGGTCGACATATAGTAAAAATGGTCACTAACCTGCAGGTAATCAAAATCCTGTTTTATGGCATTGTCATCGATTGAATCTACTTTGTCGCATAGTGTATAAAGCTTGTCAAAAGCTTCTTGTTGCATTTCATTGCCCAACCAGGCTGTCAGGTCTCGCTCTTCATCGGCCCAGGAAATGGGATTCGGCACCTGAGCAGCAGCCACAACCTGAAGGTCTTCAGCCACTTCTGATGGAGTACTGAAAGTAAAGGGTGAATTCTTTAATACCGCACCCGGCAAAGCTCTTAGGAATTCGAAGATTCCCGTTTCCTTCCACTGGTGTTCACCAAATGTTTCATAGTCCATAAAGAGGTTGATCACCTCCTCCTCAGCAGGTGTTTTGTTTAACCAGCTCACATACTTCTCGGCCGTAAGGGGATAACCTTCCCATCCTTGATTGGAAAATCTGAATGCGATGTCGTCACTCAGCTTGAAATTCTTCAGCAGCAATTTCAATTTCGGATTAATGGCATTGCAATAGAGATAATTTGGACTCTTCCAACCCAGAACATGTTTTGCACCTTCGGTTATCATGGCTTTATATCCCATGTTGGCAACCATGGCTCCGATCTCGTCGGAGTAAATCAGTTCTGTATTTCGAAATACCTTTGGTACCTGACCAAAATTTTCCTTAATCAGCGCCTTGTGAGCCTTCACCTGACGTTCAAATTCCTTCTTTCCTTTTAAAGAACTGAGAGAATGGTCATGAGTCTCAGCAAGAAACTCCACATGGCCTGTGTCTGCAAGCCTCTTGAAACTATCGAGAACCTCTGGGGCATACAATCGGAATTGTTCCATGGCAATTCCTGAAATTGAGTAGGATACTTTGAACCGCCCCTTATGCTTCTGGATCAGTTCAAGCATCAACTCATTGGCAGGCAGGTAACATTTTTGCGCCACCTTATTGAGAATCGACTCATTGGAATAATCATCATAATAGTAATGATCGTTTCCAATGTCGAAAAAGCGATATCTTCTGAACCTGAAAGGTTGATGGACCTGGAAATATAGACAAATGGTTCTCATATGAAAAGAAATAAATTACGAAACAAATTCCTTATAAATAGCATGTACTTTCTTCCCTGAATTCTCCCACTTCATGTCATTCACCTCCTTCACTCCATGCTTTTTGAACATAATTGATAGAGAGGGGTAATTTAACAGTCCATAGATGGCATCGGCCAGGGCATCCACATCCCAAAAATCAACTTTGAAAGCATATTTCAAAATTTCCGCTACGCCCGACTGGTGAGAGATAATGGAGGGAACATTGGATTGCATGGCTTCCAGAGGAGATATACCAAAGGGTTCCGACACGGATGGCATCACATATACATCACTGATGGAGAACATCTTGAATACATCATCGCCTTTTAGAAACCCGGTATAGTGAAACCTGTCAGAAATACCCAGGGCCGCCGTCCACTGGATCATCTTCTCCATCATATCTCCACTTCCAGCCATCACAAAACGCACATTATCCATTTTCTGCAATACCTTATGGGCAGCCTGCACAAAATACTCCGGCCCCTTCTGCATGGTAATCCTACCAAGGAAAGTGACCACCTGATCGTTAATGCCTCTTTTTAACTTCACCTTCTCATGATCAGTTATGGGATCTACTGCATTATAAACGGTGACGACCTTATCAGGATGAATCCCATACTTTTCAATCACCGTGTTACGGGTGAGGTTGCTGACAGCAATGATCTTATCGGCCAGGTGCATGCCGGTCTTTTCAATCTCGAAAACTGTGGGGTTGACCTTTCCTCCACTGCGATCAAAATCGGTGGCATGCACATGAATCACCAGTGGTTTACCCGATGCTCTCTTCGCGGCAATACCTGCCGGATAGGTGAGCCAATCGTGCGAGTGAATGATTTCAAACTTCTCCTTCAGAGCGATCTCTGCAGCCACAACCGCATAATTGGCTATCTCTTCATAAAGGTTCTTGCCATAGGTACCGGTAAAATTAAGTTTCCCACCCATGCTTGTCTCCACAAAACGTTTCCCCTGGTGCTCAGCCTTATTTACCAGTTCCTCATACTCATCTGGTGAGGTATATGGCACCAGGTTTGAGTTAATTTCAATGTATGAAAGGTCTTTCAGGTACTGGTTCTCTTTCACCCTTCTGATATCCACAGATATATCGCCTGCACCGACAAGCTTAATACGGCTCTGATCTTCATCGCCATATGCTTTTGGAACCACAAACAAGATCTCCAGACTTGGGATGGAAGACATGCCGCGGGTTAATCCGTAACATGCTGTACCCAATCCTCCGGAAATATGCGGTGGAAACTCCCACCCGAACATTAGTACCCTCATACCATAATGCTATTGAAATATTAGTTAAAGTGGTCAATCATCTCACCAATTCGCAACAACGCTGCTATACCAGTGGCCTGTGAAATTGCACCACGAGCCAAGTGGGGAGGATTGCCATCGTACAATTCTGATATGCTTCCTATTCCCCAATTACTCAAGTCCTCTTCAAATCCCTCATATATCCTGACAACCAGATTCTGTCCGGTTTTTTTATGCACCTCAAGGTATCCCTTCGCAAAATGCTCCAGCAACCATGGCCAGACTGCACCCTGATGATAAGCCCTGCTAAGCTTCTCCTGATCTCCTTCCAAACTTCCTTTATAGGCCTCATTCTTAGGGGATAGGGTTCTTAATCCCCTTGGAGTAAGCAGCTCTCCTTCAATCACATCCAAAATAGATTTTTTCATGTCCAGGGTAAGAGGTGAGTGATCCAAAGCCACAGCCATCACCTGGCTGGGCCTGACTGAAAAATCTTTATATGAGTCATTTATATAATCTGCCAGGTAGCCCTTCTCCTCGCTCCAAAAGTGCAGGTTAAAGGATCCTTTTATAAGCGCGGGCAGGTTCGCCCAGCTGTTTACGAATGATTGATCCCTGCCATCAGCCCATTTCAGAGCCTGACAAATTGCATTGTACCACAGTGCATTTACTTCAACAGGGGATCCATCCCTAAGTGTAACAGGAGTGTCTCCGACAACTGCATCCATCCAGGTAAGTGCAGTCCCATCCATGGAAGCATGAACCAATCCATTGTCCATCATATGCATGATCCCTGAGCTCCCATCCCGATAGCTTTCCAGTACAGCCTTGATCACTTTCCCATATTTTTTCCAAATATCAAATTCGGGGTCATACTTTGCGTATTGCTGAAGGGCCCAAACAAACCATAGCGATACATCGGCCGCATCATAGACAGGGACTCCCTTAAAAACTGTATTGGGAAAGATGCCATTCTTACAGCGGGAAACCATGGTGTCAAACACCTTCCTTGCTGTTGAAAGGTCTCCGGTGGTCAGCGTAAGACCGGGAAGTGACATAAAGGTATCCCTCCCCCATATCCCTGACCATGGGAATCCGGCTTTGATCTCTGTAAACTCTTTTCTTCGAACAATAAACTGCTGAGCAGCATTCAACAGGCAGTTGCTGTAGCCATCTTTAGGAATCCGATGATTTATTTCGGAGTTGTATTTGCGTTTAAGTCCATCCGGGTTGATCTCAGCGGTAGAAGCAGAGAAAACCACAGATTCCCCCTTACTTATGGGCATTTCGAAGTAACCAGGCACATAGAGATCCTCCTTAAATTCGTATCCCCTTTTTTGCTCCTCCATATACTCCACATTATAGTACCAATCAGGAACCGGAACAAACTCTGCAGGTTTTGAGGATTGTAAAAACAGGCTGGGATATCCTTCATAAAGCTTTGATTTTATTCCATTCTTAACCTTTTGATATCGGGTATTGGCATAGAGGTTAGATTTACTCAAAGCGTGATAGTTTCGAAAAGCCAAAAATGGCTTTAACCTTAAGGTCGTATCAGAATGTGCGTCAATCAGGGTATATTTTACAAGTACCTGTTCAGCTTTTGAAACCAACAGAATCTCCCTGGAAAGGACCACTCCTCCTACCCTGTAAACCAGATAGGACCCTTTTGTAGCATCAAAGTCCCGGACATACTTATGTCCTTTTGGGAGGTAGTTATCCCCTTCATATTTATGGATCCCAAGGTTAAACTCTTTCTCGTGCTGAATGACAGTTGCATCGAGGGTCGATAATAACACATGGTGTTCACCATCCATTTCTTCCAGCGGACAAACCAGCAGACCATGATATTTCCTAGTATTACATCCAATAATGGTGGTGGATGCATAAGAACCTGCACGGTTTGATCTGATCAGTTCCCTGGACAGGGAATATTCCAGATTAACCAGTTCGGATTTTTCAAACTTCAGGTAACTCATTTATAGGGGAATTAGTTTGTAAATTACAAAAAACAGCTTGCAAAAATATCTATATTCATTCTTTTTTAACGTTCATTTATTGCCAGACCTGAGAAATCAGTTATCCGGAATAAAATGAGTAAATGATTAACAAAGAAGAGTAGTAGAAGTTCAGCCTTGTGATGCAAATTTAGAAACTAATTAGCACATATTCCATTCTTACTATTTTTACAGTAAAAAAAAATTAAAATGCAGACCCGAATCTACCTCTTCCTGATCCCATGTATCCTCACTATTTCAATGAGTTGCCATCGAAACAGGCCCAATGAAAACCTGGCCGCGAACCATGATCTTCAAGTGCAACTAAAGGGTGTAATTGAAGGCTGTACCGGAGAGAATATAATCATTGAAGAGATGGGCGCGCGGGAATATATCCCCCTCGATACGGCAGTGTGCAATGCATCGGGAGCATTCGAAATCTCATTTACGGCAGATCAAACCGCATTTTATGTGCTTCGATTTGGAAAATCGGGATACATAACCTTATTGATGGAACCAGGTGAATCTGTTGAATTTGCAGGCACCAATGAACAATTTGGGAATTACAATGTGGACGGCTCTCCAGGCTCAGAGCTGCTCCGAACACTCAACATCGAACATAAGCGAGCCCTTAAGGCCCTTGGTGAGATTTCCCGAAAAAACATGCAGTATATGTCTTCGCCAGAATATCCTGAAATGAAGATGGAGTTTGACAGGCAATTTGATTCCATTACAGCCCAATTCAGGACCTACTCCCTGCAATATATACACAAGAACAAAGAATCCCTGGCCATCCTGGTGGCTCTCTATAACCTTTACGGACAAGGCCTCCCGGTATTTGATCCGGGAATGGATTTTGGCATATACAGCTTTGTGGATTCAGTGCTTATGGTCAATTACAGTGACTTTGAGGCTGTTCAGTTACTGCATGCTCAGGTAATAGAATCAGAACAGCTATTAGATGAAAATCACCCAATTGAGCCACTTGAAAAAGGGAAGATCGCTCCTGATTTTGTATCTTCGCGCCCTGAAGGGGAAGAGCTGGCTCTTTCCGACCTTAGAGGCAACTACGTTCTGTTAAATTTCTGGGCTGGCTGGAGTCAATTGAGCAGGGATGAAAATTCTTCATTGTTGGAGGCCATGAATACCTATGGAGATCGGAATTTGAAAATCCTTCAGGTATCTCTGGATGAAAACCGCAAGGTTTGGTTGGATGCCATTGAGGAGGATCAATTGAAATGGGATCATGTGAGCGACCTGAATAGATGGGATACCCCGGTCGTTGATCTTTATGGAGTGGACCGAATTCCGTTCATGGTATTAATAGATCCTGAAGGCAGGATCATGGAAACGAATCTATTTGGAGCTGAATTAATAAAAGAACTTGAACATATTTTCACATATTAGAATGAAAAGAGGGATACAGGGTACGATTGTAATGATCATGATGCTTACAGGATTTGCCTGTAGCAATAACAAAGCGGAAATTAAGGGCATTGTTTCAGGCGGCGCAGACAAAACGCTTACCCTTGAAAGGCTGGATGTCAACCGAACCACATTGATTGATTCTGTTTTGATAAAGAAAGATGATTCATTTTCCTTTAAGACTCAACAGGACGAAGCAGAACTCTTTGTGATTAAGAACCCCGAAGGCGAGATCATAAATCTTTTGTTGTCGCCCGGTGAAGACATCAGCTTAGTTACTGACTATAACACCTTTGGAACCGGCTATCAGGTGAGTGGCTCTGAAGAATCGGAAGGGATCAGCTTACTGGTTGACCATCTAAACCAGACCAGACATGAGCTAGACTCTCTCTTATTGCTTGTTGACTCAATTGACGATCCTGAAAGTCCCCAGATGGGCTTGATTCGAAGTGCATATGCACAGACCATTATTAAGCAAAAAAGATTCACCATCAAATACCTGGTTGAGCACATGAGTTCACTCTCCAGTGTTTACGCCCTCTACCAAAAATACGATGAGCAATCCCTGATACTGGGTTCGGAAAGTGACCTGCAGTATTTTAAAACGGTTGCCGATTCGCTTGACCAAATCTATCCCAACTCTTCACTTACAAAATCGCTTCAGGCCGACATTCAACAGAGAGAATCTGAGTTCAATAAGGCCATGCAATTGAACCAATTGCTGGAAATGGCGGATGGGGAAACCGGATTTATGGAGCTATCCATTCCCGACAGGGAGGGGGTGGAGATTAGCCTTTCGGCTTTGAAGGGGAAAGTGATCCTGGTTGCTTTCTGGGCATCCCGAAGTCAAGAGAGCATTCAGGCGCTGCTTCAACTTCGATCCACCTATAAAAAATATCACAGCTCGGGTTTCGAAATCTATGCAATCTCTTTGGACAACAACAAAATAAACTGGATGAATGCCATTGATTTCAATGAATTTGAGTGGATCAATGTATCGGAGCTCTCTTTCCCCGAATCAAGGGCCAGCCTCCTCTACAATGTGTCGGCAGTACCTACCACTTTCCTGATTAACAGGGAGGGTGATATTGTGGTAAAAAACCTGTTCGGAAGGACGCTGGAAACATGGCTTGATAACATCATATAAACCAGGATGTCTCATAAACAACGCATATATTTTATATCAGATCTGCATCTGGGCATGTCTTCACCGGAGCAAAGCCTTCGGAGGGAAAAATTGGTCGTTCGGTGGCTGGAGGAGATTGGGAAGGATGCCAGTGAGTTATGGATGCTTGGGGATATATTTGATTTCTGGTTCGAATACAGCAAAGTAGTGCCCAGGGGATTTACAAGATTCCTTGGTAAACTTGCTTCATTAAGCGATCAGGGAGTAAAGATCCATCTGATTACGGGAAACCATGATATCTGGACTTTTGACTATCTGATCAAAGAGATCGGATTGGAAATTCACCGTAAATCCCTGATGAAAACATGGAATAACCACCTCTTCCTGCTGGGGCATGGAGACGGCCTCCATAAGAACGATTTTAAATACAGGATGCTTCAGGGGGTATTTAAAAACCGGCATGGTCCAATGGCTCTATGCCAGGCTCCACCCCAATGGAACTACTACATTTGCCCAATGGTGGTCCAAAAAGAGTCGCATGAAGCATGGAGAATTTGGAATTTTTTTGGGGGTAGATAATGAACATCAGATTCAATTCGCCAGACAAGAAATTCAAGAAAAACCTGAAATTGAATTCTTCATTTTTGGTCACCGGCACATTCCATTTGACATTCAAATTGCCGAGAATAGCAGGGTAATCTGCCTCGGCGACTGGATAGGCAACTTTACCTATGGAGTATTCGACGGGGAAGAGTTCCATCTGAAAAAGTTCCTGGAGGACCAGGGTTCCATCATCAAACAATAATATAAAAAAACAGAGGATGCCCCGATTGAGACATCCTCCATTATTTTTTATGTACAGGAACCCTAGCTAAACAGTCCCATAGCCACAGTTAAACCTGCCATTACAACAGAAACCATGGTCATCAGTTTGATCAGGATGTTCAGGGAAGGTCCTGAAGTATCTTTAAAAGGATCACCTACTGTATCTCCTGTCACAGCTGCATGGTGATTTTCACTTCCTTTACCTCCGAAATTGCCTTTTTCAATGTATTTCTTGGCATTGTCCCAGGCACCACCTGAATTGTTCAACATTACAGCCAGGGTAAACCCTGTGGTTAATCCACCTACCAGCAGACCAACAACACCAGCTACACCAAGCAATAATCCAATGGCTATTGGAACGAAAATGGCCAGCAGCGATGGCAACAACATTTCCTTCTGAGCACCTTTGGTGGAAATCGCCACACACTTGGCATACTCGGGAGTAGCTGTTCCTTCCATGATCCCAGGGATCTCGCGGAACTGCCTGCGTACTTCATCAACCATTGCACCGGCGGCGCGTCCCACAGCTTTCATGGTCATGGCACAGAAAACAAAGGCCATCATGGCACCCAAAAAGATACCGCCCAACAACATGGGATTAAAAATAGAGAGGTTGTAGGCACCTACAAAATCCTGAATGTTTGCACTGCTAAGTTCAACGACTCTCAAGCCATCCGCAGCAGCAGGTGCATTATCCGTATAGAAGATGGTGTCTCCAACTTGTTTGATCCCATCACCTGCTTTGTCGGCGATCTTGCCTAACCAGAGCCTTACTTCTTCCATATAGGCGGCAAGAAGGGCCATGGCAGTAAGGGCAGCAGAACCAATGGCAAATCCTTTACCAGTGGCAGCAGTTGTGTTTCCAAGCATATCAAGTGCATCGGTACGCTCACGAACCTCAGCGGGTAATTCAGCCATTTCAGCGTTTCCACCTGCATTGTCAGCAATGGGGCCAAAAGCATCAGTAGCCAGTGTAATACCCAGTGTGGAAAGCATACCTACAGCAGCAAAACCAATTCCATAAACACCTTTAGCGAAATCAGTAAATCCACCTGAAAATCCATAGGCAGCAATAATTCCCAGTACGATTGTTACAACCGGAATCCATGTGGAATACATCCCAACTGCCATACCCTCAATAATGGTTGTTGCGTGTCCCTGTTTGGTTGCAGCAGCAATCCCTTTAGTGGCTTTATACTCATCTGAAGTGAAAAGCTCAGTTCCCTGTCCGATCACTACACCTGAAACAAGACCGGCGACAACTGCTCCAAATATACCCCAGCTTACCCATCCCTGTGTGGCCATAATCGCCATCACAATAAGGATCAGAACAGAGCTTCCTCCAGTTCCTAACAACAGGGCATTAAGTAAGTTCTTCTGTGTAGCAGACTCTTTAGCGCGTACCATAAATATACCTGCAATAGATAGAATAATACCTACTCCGGCAACAATCATGGGCGCCACCACGGCCATCCCCTGCTCGGCACCAGAGAGTCCCGGAAGGGCAGCTCCAAGTGCAGCAGTGGCCAGAATGGAACCACAATAAGATTCATAGAGGTCAGCACCCATACCGGCTACATCACCTACATTATCACCTACGTTATCGGCAATGGTAGCGGGGTTACGAGGATCGTCCTCAGGAATACCAGCTTCTACTTTACCTACCAGGTCAGCTCCCACATCAGCAGCCTTGGTGAAAATACCACCACCCACACGTGCAAACAAAGCCTGTGTAGAGGCACCCATACCGAAAGTAAGCATCACGGCAGTAATTTCAATGAGTTTTTCATGAGGAGTAGTTCCAGCATGCACAAAGGTAAGGCCAGCCCAATGAAGTCCCTGCTCCATATGCTCCGGGGAGAAGATAAATTTATTCAAAACCCAGAACCAGCCGGTGATATCAAGCAGACCGAATCCAACAACAACCAGTCCCATTACAGCACCGCTTCGGAAAGCAATCTGCAGACCCTTATTCAGGGATTGAGAAGCTCCATGCGCAGTCCTGGCAGATGCAAAAGTGGCAGTTTTCATCCCGAGGAAACCACAGAGACCAGAGAAAAAACCACCTGTAAGAAATGCCACTGGCACGAAGGGGTTCTGTACGCCCAGGTAGGCAAGCACAATCAGGATAATAAGTAAGACTCCAAAAACCATACCCACAACACGGTACTGACGCGCAAGGTATGCCATGGCGCCTTCGCGAACGTATTGTGCAATCTCTTTCATCCGGTCTGTTCCCTCTGAATTCTTCATCATATTCTTAAAAAAGAACCAACCGAAAACCAGTGCTATTACAGCAGCCAGCGGAAGTAACCAGAATAATGCAAAAATATTCGTCATAACTCTACTATTTAAGTGTTTAGTTTAAATCAAGCAGCAAAGATAGAGAATTTGCTTTTAGAATGACATTAAATTGACAACCCAAATAAGGAATTGACAATCGTTAGAATTGCTGTTATCTTTGTATATACCTAAATGTGAAGCTATGAAATATCTAAGCAGGTTTCTTGCCGTACTCGCGATGGTTTTTTTTGCATCGCTTAATATCAATGCACAATGTGAACCGGATACAGTCAACTGCAAGGATACAGGAGATCCAGGGCAGATTTGTCCTCCAAATCTGCCTGATGCTGTTTTGAATGAAGCCTACGATGAAGTAATAACTGTAATCGCCCCGGACACAGCATCTTTGGGTATTATACAAATCGGTATTGCCTACATTATTGTGGACTCCGTTTTAAATCTACCTCCTGGTATAAATTATTCCGCCAATGCTGAAAAATTCTACCCCGACTCAGCCTATTGCATCCAGGTAGCCGGGACGCCTTCCGAAGCAGGCAAATTCCCTTTGAAAATCTACGTCAGTGCCTTTGTGAATGCTGGATTAGATTTAATAGTTAAAGCAGGTCAATTCGTGGACAGCACCGCGGTGACGCTTTCTGTCAGCTGGCCCTCAGGAATTGATCCCTATAAAATCAATGAATTTCATCTTTTCCCAAATGCCCCCAATCCATTTTCTGAAATCACCAGGCTTGGATTCTATACCCCCTTTGACGACCATGTCAAACTTCAGGTATACAACATCCTGGGAGAACTAATGCATGAAGAGTTATATGGGGCTTCTCCCGGAGAAAACTATTTCGATTTTAATGGAAGTGGCCTAAATCCGGGCACCTACTTCTACCGCGTGGCGAACAAGTCCGACCTGTTTACTGGAAAATTCATTAAAACCAAATAGGATTTAGAAGGTGATTTTAGCCTGGAGAGTTAAATTTCTGGGGGGACCGATATCTCCAGGTCTCCCAAGGAATTCCATATTAAATGCATTCTTAAGGATGGTGTTGATTCTGAACATTTGGCTTATGTTCCATCCCAATCTAAAATCGATCAGGGTATATCCCCCTGCATTCTCATACCAGTAATTTGGGAATCCCGGTTGTAACAGATTACCAATGGTCGGATCGATAAAGACCTCATCCACATTGATCATTCTGGAGTTGTACTGAAGATTTACTCCAGCAAACAGGGTCCATATACTTGCCTCAATATCAAACTTAACCAGATGACGTCGTCTGTACTTCAGGACATAGGACTCATCCTCATCTTTCCCGAATTCCTCAATGAGGGAAGGATCCACCGGATTCATAAAGGTATATCCTCCGGTGAAACTCAAGACTGCCCGTCCCATGTTTCCCATTCCATTTAAGGTGAATTCAACTCCATTGATCCTGGCATTCCCAATATTCAGGGCCTTGAAACCCACATCCTCAATTCCAGGTATTTCAACAGAATCGGGGGGATATGCACCAAATGTATATTCGATCATGTTGTCATACTCCGTCCAGAACAGGGCCAGGTCTGCATAGCCCATCCAGCTCCCCAGAGTGAAGCCTTGCTTAACACCCAGCTCAGCACTCCAACCACGCTCTGGTTCCAAATCAGGATTGGGAAAAATATGTACCCCCCCAAACTCTGTAGCAGCGAATTTCTCGGCTACAGAAGGGAAACGGTATCCCTGCCCAAAAGATGTTCTTATGAAAGTGGCCTTTGCAGCCTGATAATTCAACCCGGCCCGAACTACCGGGAGGGAGTAAAAGAAATCCCCATTCAGAGAATTTAGCTCCCAGCGCACTCCTGTCGAGACCTTCATGCGGTTAAAAACCTGCGCATCCAGCTGTGTATAGACAGAGGTGTTTGAACTTTTATGATCATCAAAAAAATTGGCCAGAATGGTATTTCGTGAAAAAGACATGCCGCTGGTCCAGTTGGTCCTCGTACCGAATTTCTTCAAATACCTGTACTCCGCGTACCAGAGTTTGGAAAAACTATTTTTGGATACATCCAATGTGGCATTCCCCAGGCTGTAGAGCCTGGTTTTCAGGGAGTGTTTATCTCCGCTTTTGCTAAAATATTCTATGTACGGATCAATGTTATATCTGTGTCCGGTAAGTTGTATCACAGTGGAAGGATTCTGAATGTAGATCCCGGAATCGGCATCCTGCCACAGCAGGAAATCAGCTTGATCGAGATACATTCCGCTCATAGAAATACCTGCCGAAAGTCGCTCAATCTTTTTAAATCGATATCGCAATCCAAGATTGCCCCTGATTCTGTGTGAATAGTCGCCAGTCCGATAGCCTTCATCTTTAAAATAGTTTCCCCCAACCGACAGATCCAGATTTCCTATTTTCCTGAGGTGTGAAGCTGAAACACCTCTCATCAGGGGATTCCGGTCCCACCATACCATCTCCTTTCTCCTGGGATCCATATATACTCCACCGAAAATGGTTATTTCGGTTTGAGGTTCATTTCCCGGAAACCGGGTACGCAGGTTGATGGCCCCGTTCAGGGCTGATGATCCATACAAAACTGATGAGGCCCCCTTTATCACCTCAATCTGGTTCAGATTCTCTACAGGCATATAATCCCATTTAATATCGCCCGCATCGGCTGAGATCATAGGTAAATCGTCCACAAGCATTAAGACCCTGCTTCCTACACCGTAACTAAAACCACTTCCTCCCCGGATGCTGGGTTGACCATCCAGAATACTGATACCGGAAGTTCTCTCCAGGATGTTGTCCAGCGAAACAATGTTTTGATTGGAGAGTTGGTGCGGCTTGATTATCTCAAGGGATACGGTTACATCAGAAATTTTCTGTTCGTATTTCCCTGCACTCACCACCACCTCATCCAGCATCCTGCTCTTTATCTTGAGTCGAATTTCAAGATAAGTCTGGTCTCCAGCCAAAACATTGACCTCTTTCCGCACCATCTCATATCCCACATAAAAGAACTCAATGGTATGCTTCCCTGTGCTTAAATCCAGCAAAAACTTCCCATCCTCTTCGGAAATTGTTCCTGTTCGACGGTCGACACTTATATTCACCGCCAGCATTGGATTACCGCTGTCATCATCCAGCACAAGCCCCCTGACCACGCCTCTCTCCTGTCCGATTGCCACATTCAGGGATATACCAAACAGGATAACTACCAGTAGGTTAATATGTTTTGGATATAAGTTCAAGATTCATTCATTTTCTTATATTTATCCAACTAAAATACCCTTTTAAATCTAAACCAACACATTATGCTACTTCATCAACAATTTGTCAAGATGGCCAAAAAGCACTCCAAGAAGCTTGCCATTAAAGACAAAACTACCAAGAGCGATGTCACTTACAGCAGGGCACTGATTGGAGCACTTATCCTGGCGAAGAAATTCGAACCTTACGATGAAGGGTATATTGGAATTATGATACCCACTTCCGCAGGCTGCGCACTTGCCACTGTGGGGGCACTGATGAGTGGAAGGGTACCGGTGATGATAAACTACTCCACCGGAGCCGAAAACAATGCCCGGTATGCACAGGAGAAATGCAGTTTCAAGACCATTATCGCCTCCCGGGCCTTGCTTGAGAAGATAGATTGTCCGGTGATTGAAGGAATGGTTATGATCGAGGATATAATGAAAGGAGTAAGCACCGGAGATAAGCTAAAGGCAGCTCTGAAAACCAAACTGCCAGTGGGCATGATCCTGAATTCTATCCATAAAGGTGAAGAGGATGACAATGCAGCCATCCTCTTTACCAGTGGCAGTGAAAAAGAACCCAAGGTGGTTCAGCTAACCCATAAAAACCTGGCCTCAAACATTGAGAACTTCTGCGACTATGTGGGCATCTATGAAAGCGATGTGATTCTGGCCAACCTGGTCTTCTTCCATATTTTCGGTCTAACCGTGAATCTCTGGGTCACCTTTGTGAGAGGAATGACCATGGTCACCTATTCAAATCCTACCGAATTCCAAACCATTAGCAATATAGCCCGGGATGAGAAGCCCACCATTATGGTGGGTACACCCAGCTTTTTCTGGGGATATCTCCAAAAATCTGAACCCGGAGACTTTAAATCAATCCGGATCATGGTTGCTGGGGCTGATAAATGCCCCGATGCGCTACGTGAAGGATATATGAAAAAACATGGAGTGACCTTGCTGGAGGGTTATGGCGCCACAGAAACCTCCCCGGTGGTATCTGTCAATTCTCACGAACACAACAGACCCGGAAGTATTGGGAAAGTGATACCCAATGTGAGTGTTAGAATTGAGCATCTGGAGACCGGGAAGAAGTGTAAAACAGGAGAAGTGGGTAAAATTCTGGTTAAAGGTGACCTTATTATGAAGGGTTACCTGAATGAACCCGAATTAACCGCTGAAGCCATTATCGACGGATGGTATAATACAGGGGATATGGGATTTCTGGATAAGGACGATTTCCTATGGCATTCGGGCCGTTTCAAGCGTTTTGTGAAGATCGGTGGAGAGATGGTATCCCTTGTAAAAGTTGAAAATGTAATGGAGCAACACCTGCCTGAAGGGGTTTCTTGTTGCATTGTTGAGATTCCAGACGAAATGAAAGGAGCAACCATCGTTGCCGCGATTACACAGGATATCAATAAGGTAGCCATACTCAGGAAGATGGGAAAAGAGCTGCCCAACATATCCTTGCCCCGGCGATTCTTTGTGATCCCAGAGCTTCCAATGATGGGGACTGGAAAGATCGATTTCCGGACCGTAACGGAAATGGTTGAGGACATGGCCCAGGAAGCCGATACCAAATAATCTGTTCATGGTAAACTTTAGTTGGGATAATGAAATCCTGCTATTTGTGGTAGCAGTCATTTGGAGTGCAGTTGGTTTTTCGACCTACATTTTCCTTTCAAAGAACAAATCCTTAGCTAAAAAGCTATGGAAGGCCAACCCAAACCTTAATTCACAGGCAAAGGAGATCGTGCTTCAGAGGTTGTGGGGTTTTATATTCCTGGGTGTTTTTCCCGTCATTTTCATATTACTTTTCCCTGAAAAGAGCCTGAAGGACCTCGGACTGGGGTGTTCCTGGCAAACGGCGCCTCCCTGGTGGGTATTGGTGGTTCTGCTTATCATTTTAATTGCAGGGTTCTATTCTGCTAAACAACCGGGGAATCTGGCCATGTACCCTCAAATCAGACATCAGCAATGGACCTCAGGCTTGCTGGCCCTCAGTGGTCTTAGCTGGGTGGTTTTTCTGTTGGGCTATGAATTCCTTTTCAGAGGGTTCCTGCTATTTGCTTCACTGGCAGTTATGGATGTTTGGCCTGCCATCGCCCTGAACTGCGCCATTTATTCCTTGGCACATCTCTACAAGGGCCCTGGCGAGACTTTTGGAGCCATTCCTGTGGGAATTCTGCTATGTTATCTCACCTTACTCACTGGCAATATATGGACCGCAGTGGGTATACATTCTGTGATGGCATTGTCTAACGAATGGTGGTCCATAAAGGCACACAAAAAATAGGGTCATCCTAAAATCAAAATGAAGAAGGTTTTTGTTTCAGGTGCAACAGGTTTTATTGGAATCCAACTGGTCAAAAGACTCATTGATTCTGGAAATAAGGTCCATGCCCTATACAGGACAGAAGCCAAAGCCGATCTGATAAGGATCGAAGGGGTCACCCTTTTCAAAGGGGATATTATGGATAAGCGGTGCCTTTCAAATGCTATGCAAGGTTGCAGCCAGGCCTATCATGTGGCAGCTTACGCAGCAGTCTGGTCTAAAGATCCTACACTTTTTAATCGGTTCAATGTGGATGGAACGCTAAATGTAATAGAGGCTGCCCGCCTGACAGGAATTGATCGCGTGGTGGTAACCTCTACCGCCGGGATTCTCGGTCCTTCTGAAAAAGAACCTGTAAATGAAAATAGTCCGGCACCCTCTTCATTTTTTACTTTATATGAAGACTCCAAATATAATATGGAACAAGAACTTAAAAATTATTTTAATACTAAACCTGACGTGATCATTGTCAATCCAACCCGGGTTTATGGCCCCGGATTTCTCAGCAAGTCCAATGGAATGTCATTGATGATAAAAAAGTACATTGCCGGGAGTTGGAGGTTCATCCCCGGTGATGGGAAACGGATGGGCAATTATGTATACGTAGAGGATGTGGTTACGGGACACCTGCTGGCCATGGAAAAAGGGAAGTCAGGGGAGCGATATGTGCTGGGTGGTGAAGATATCTCATACAACCAGTTGTTTGATTTTGTTCGCACCTCCAGTGGAGTATCAAAACGACTTTATCATATTCCTGTTCAGCTTCTGTTTATGGCCGCAGGGCTTTTTTCTTTCCTGTCCAAAATCACGGGTAAACCACCCCTGATTGTACCCAGCTGGGTTCGTAAACTCACGCATAACTGGGTGGTCTCCTCGGATAAAGCAATAAAAGAATTAGGATACTCCCCTATAAATGCCAAAGAGGGGATAGATCATACTGTGAAATGGCTTATCGCAAACAAGTAAAACCATTTTTATGAAACAAAAATCGCATTTCGTGCCGATAATGAACCTGGCTCTGATCCTGTTTTATGGATGCAGCGTCGGGCAACAAGAAAGTTCTCACGAATACCCAAAGACAGGTTCGGTGGATCGTTTTCACCCCTCCCTGGATAAGATTGTAGCTCCAGGAGAACGGCCAGAGATTATTGCTGAAGGATTTGATTGGTCGGAAGGCCCTTTATGGCTTCCCAAACAGGAAATGCTGATATTCTCAGATATACCCAAAAACGCTATATATCAGTGGACTGAGAAAGATAGCTTAAAGCTTTACCTAAAGCCATCCGGATATACAGATTCTATTCCCAGAGGGGGAGAAACAGGGTCCAACGGACTGCTTCTGAACCCCAAAGGTAAACTGGTATTGTGCCAGCATGGAGACCGAAGGATGGCCATTATGGATGCACCCCTGAATGCCCCTGCACCTGAATTCACAACCCTCATTTCGAGCTGGGATAAAAAGCGATTTAACTCTCCAAATGATGCAGTTTTCAGTAAGAGGGGCGATCTCTTCTTCACAGATCCTGCCTATGGAATGGAGTTCAGGTTTAAAGATCCAAAACGTGAAATGGATTTTACCGGAGTCTTTAAGTTTAGTGTCGAGGGAGAAATTAGCCTTTTGACTGATCAATTGAGTGCACCCAATGGCATTGGGTTATCCCCCGACGAGAAAAATCTATATGTAGCCAACTCAGGTGGAGGCGAAAAATCCATCTGGATGATTTATGAATTTGCGGAGGATGGCTCCCTGGCCAATGGCAAGGTGTTTCATGACGCCAGTGTAGCTTCTGACTCCCTGCGGGGAGCTCCTGACGGATTGGTGGTGCGAAATGACGGGATTATTTTTGCAACCGGTCCGGGTGGCGTGTGGATTTTTACTCCGGAAGGTGAAAATCTTGGAATAGTAAAAACGGGTCAGGCCACCTCCAATTGCACCCTTGACTCAGATAATCAATATCTTTATATGACAGCAGATATGTACGTGATGCGCATAAAGTTAGTTAAGTAAATATTTTATACTTTTGGCAATTCCCAGGGCTTTCTGTATTGCGGATGTAGGTATTTATTGGCTTCGCTGTCATTGATGAATTCAGTTTTCTCCGCATCCCAGTAAAGCCGTCTTCCGGTTTTATAAGCCACATTGCCAAGGTGGCAGGTTCTGGCCACGCCGGCTGCAATCTCAACAGGACAATTGAGCTTTGCTCCTGTTTTAATTCCATCGATAAAATTGATCATGTGATTATTAAGGCCCTGACCATCACCACCAATCAAATCTACCTTATCCAGGGTAGGCTTGCCTCCTTTGGGTTCAGGAATCACTTCCCACCCTCCCCTGTCCACAACAAGGGTTCCATCATTGCCCACAAAACCAACTCCATGCGACCGCCCGTAATATCCTCCATCAATACCAATCCCATGATCCCATAACAGGGTAAAGTCATCAAACTCATACAGCGCCTGCTGGGTATCAGGAGTCTCGCAAGCATCATCAGGATAAGCAAATTTTCCACCCAGGGACATCACCGATTTTGGGCGCATACTCATTCATTCCAAAAAGCGCATAATCCATGATATGAACACCCCAATCGGTCATCATGCCCCCGGCATAATCCCAGAACCACCTGAAGGTGAAATGGAACCTGTTCTTATTAAAAGGCCTTTGGGGAGCTGGCCCCAGCCAGAAATCATAGTCCACACCCTCCGGCACGGGTGAGTCTGCTACCACAGGGACCGATCCCATCCAACCCTGGTAGGACCAGGCTCTTACAGTCCGGATTTTCCCCAGTTTACCTGAGTGTACATATTTGATGGCATCCTGCCAATGCTTATCGCTACGTTGCCATTGCCCGATTTGAGCTACAGTTCCATACTTTGCAACCGCCTGCTCCATGATGTTACACTCTTCAATGGTATTGGCCAGTGGCTTCTCACAGTAGATGCTATAACCCTCCTGGGCCGCATATACAAATGGGATGGTATGCCAATGATCAGGTGTTCCAATGATAATCACATCCAAACCTTTGTGCTCCAGAAGATCTCTGAAGTCTTTATAACCTTTAGGGGCCTTCCCCTGAATCTCTTTTACATCTGCTATCCGTTCCTGCAATACATTGTCATCCACATCACACAGCGCGGCACATTCGGTATTGGGCTGATTTAAAAAAGCTTTCAGATCAGCAAAACCCATCCCTTTGACCCCGATGGCACCACAGACCAGCTTCTCATTGGCACCCAGGATACCTGCTTGCAAGGTGGGGAACTGGGAGGTAATCCCAATGGTTGCTGTGGCTGCTGCAGTCTTCTTAATAAAATCTCTTCGATTGGTAGGCATGGCTGATAGTTTTAGTTTCTTAAATATAATCACTTACCTTGAAATTGGAGCAAAAAGTGAGTTCCCATTGTTGAATTTCCGGTCAAGCAACAGGTCTACCACCTGAACGCCATTCATCATGGTACCATATAATCCATGAGAAAACTTGGGTTGGTAGAGATTTCTGACCGGTGTTTTCATGGAGAGTCTCTTGGGTCCGAACTGGGTAACCAGAGAAGCCATGTCGTAAAGGCTGCCGGTTGGGGATCCCGAATACCTGGCATAGGTGGCAGGGGTTGAAATATCTTTCACCACTATATGTTTAGAAAGATTGGGAATAAAGTACTTCTCTGCTATGGCAATGAAGAAGTCTCCCCAGCGCTCTTTCTCCGCTCTGTATTTTTTGTAGTCGTTCTCTCTCCATTCGGTCCATTTACTTATTGCAAATGGAGTACATCTGATGGTAATGGTATTTTTTGCACCTGGTGGTAAGGGACGGACAGATCACTGCCGTATGGAAACAATCTTCTGAGAACGCATGGTTCCCTGCGAGGAATCCATCAAATAGCTTCTCAGCAGTACCCAAACCGGTAGAAACCACATTGTAAGGGTAGTCCAGGTCCATGGAGTGTAAATCGATTTTATCGTCTAAGCCCAATGCCACATTGATCGATGAGGTCGACATAATGATCTTATCCAGTTTCTCCACATAACTGGGAGGCAGGTGTTCCTCACCCACAAGTTTTCGCATGGCAAGCATCGGATCTACCGTGGTGATTACCTTCTCCGCTAAGATGGGTTCAGATTTCCCCAACAGCCTGACCCCTGTCGCCTTTCCGTTCTCCACCAGAACTCTTTCCACTTCCGACTTAAAAAGAATTTCCCCTCCACGTTTCTGGAAAAGTTGTGCCATGGTGGCCGGGAACTCATCAAAGTAGCCATAGGGTCTGAAACACCGGGTCATGGATGAAAGCATTGCCCCGGTGGCTAAAATTGCAGAAGCTCTGTCTGAAGGAACTCCTGAGAATGAAGTAAAAGTCTCCATCACCTCCCGGAGTTTGGGATTGGTGATTTCAAATTTATCAAGAAGCCCTGAATAAGTGCGGTTCAGATTGGCCACTACCTTGGGAGCCTGGAATGGAATAAGCAATTTGTCCTGAAGCCTTGAATTTGCCTTCAACTTTCTTACCTGCTTAAACATATCCACAGAATAGGCCATCAATGCCCTGATTTTTGCTGCATCATCCGGGAATTTTTCAACCAGATAAGAGGTGAAATTATCAGATCCTGCGGGGATCTTATACTCCTCCACATGATCGCCATCCACCACAAGACGGCGCATAAAATTGCCTTCGTACTGTTTCAGTTTAAGATCTATTTCAAGGTAATCCAGTATATCAATAATATCCGGGAAAAGCTGGGTGGTTTCAAATACATACCCACGCTTTTCATAGGCCGTACTATACCCACCCGGGTAACTGTTCTTCTCTATAATCAGGGTATTCTTCCCCTCCGTATTTTTCAACCACATTAAGCCTGAAGAGAGTCCGCTCAATCCAGATCCGATAATGATCAGGTCATATTTTTCTTTCCCTGAAAAGTTTGAGCTAAGCTCATCTTTTTTCAATTGAATTGTTTTTGTCATGGGGTGTTGGTTGAGATTAATTCTCTAATTTATGATATCGTTATTACTTTTGGAGGATTTTTAAGAAGATAAATGCATACCCAAAAAAATAAAATTACCGGCATCCTCCTGGCGGGGGGTATGAGCCATCGGATGGGAAAGGAGAAAGGGATTATAAGGATCGGTCCAAAATATTTGTACCAATACGCCCTTCAGGTGCTGGAGAATCTTTGTGATGAGGTTTTGATCAGTACCTGCAAAGAGGGGCTGCTTTTCGAGAAACATCCATTGGTTTGTGACGAAATACCGGGAATTGGTCCCATGGGTGGGATCTATACCTGCCTGAAGCAATCCTCCAATGAGATAAACGTGATTCTGTCATATGACATGCCCCTCGTAAATGAAGACTTGATATCCCATCTGATTGGGGAGAGCCACTCCTATGAGATCGTTTTACCGGCCCTTGAGAAGGATAAGCCGGAGCCTCTTTGTGGCATATACAGGAAAGAGACAGTTCGCATTTTTGAACAATTGATCTCCCAAAAGAAATTTGCAGTCCACAAAGCCATCAAGGAGGGAAATAGCAAGATTATTCAACTAAATGACCAGATGAATTTCTGGGATCCTGATATGTTCCTGAATGTGAACAAAGCGGAAGATTTGGAGAAACTGCCACCTCATATGGGGCCTTTTAAATGAATCCTAAACTGAATTCCATATGGCTAAAAGCAGCAGTGGCAGGTGGCCTGTGGGCCAGCTTTGAGATTATTGTAGGAAGTTTGCTCCATAACCTTCACCTGCCCTTTTCAGGTACATTTCTGGCAACATTCTCAGTGATCCTGATGATCTCATTCCTGCAAATATGGAAGGAGAATGGTTTGATCTGGCGTGCCGGGCTCATCTGCGGGCTTATGAAGTCGCTCTCTCCAAGTGCAGTAATCCTTGGACCTATGACGGGTATCATGATGGAAGCCATGTTTATGGACCTGTTTATCTATCTGCTAGGATTTAATCTGCTGGGATACATGCTGGCGGGAATAACAGCACTTCTAAGCACCATTGTTCACAAACTGGCCAGTCTCTTTATTTTATACGGAACCGATCTGGTAACCATCTATATCAACCTGTTTAATTTCCTGAAGAAGCAGCTGGGTATAGCCGAAGCAAACCCCAGGGACCTGATTGCCGGAATCCTACTCGTCTATATCATTGTGGGAGCAATGGCTGCCATAGCCGGCATGCTACTGGGAAAGCGCGCTATTGGGGCTCAAAAGTCCAGCGATTCGCCAGATTATCCTAAAGATCCCTTTCAATCCTCCTGGCAAAATACCGACCCGGATCAGCCATTCAGAATTGTGCTCCTCTTTGTTCATCTGTTCATGATTCCCATTTTACTAATTCTCATCAATCGTTTTGGATTTCATCCCATCTCCATGATTCCCGTTGGGCTCTATATCACCCTGCTCCTCTTTTACTATAAAAGAATCCTTGGGCGCTTAAAAAAACCTGTCTTTTGGAGTCAGTTGGTGCTTATGACGCTTATCGCCGGCCTTTTCTGGCATCCGCCAGATGGAAGCAATTTCAAATTTGGGAATGGATTTCTGGTGGGTCTGGAAATGAGCATTAGAGCCATTCTGATTGTCTCGGCATTTTCTGCCGTTTCTGTGGAAATCAGAAATCCCCGTATAACCAATAAATTAATTGGTCTGGGATTTGGGAATGCCTATGCTGCGCTCTCCCTAGCCTTTAATTCCCTCCCGGTTATGCTCGACCGTTCGGCAAACTTAAAAGGTTTTATCAGGAACCCATGGAGGTCATTTACCAATTTAATTTTTGAAGCTCAGCTGTGGTTAGAAAGCTATCAGAAACAGATGAAACTATAATTTAATTCCATTCTAAATAGCTGCATACTACTGATCCACTGATTGTTACTAAATATCTAGATAATTAGATATGTATTGACTCAGGAACTCATTGTTTTTTAATTCACAATGAATTAATTTCGTTTTCATTTTGAGTGGAAATCTTGAAATAAAAGCGTATTTCTCAATGGCAAATCGCAGAGATTTTATTAAAATATCCGGATTAGGGATTGGAGGCCTGGCAGTGGGTGCTTCGGGTTTAGGTGTATACAACAACCTTCTGGCTTCACCTCCCTCAGGAGATGAACTAAGTATCGATACCACCCGGACCCCGACCTATTGTGAAATCTGTTTCTGGAAGTGTGCAGGCTGGGTTTATAAAAATGAAGAGGGGAAGATCTGGAAAGTAATCGGAAATGATGAAGATCAACACAGCAATGGTCGTTTCTGTCCCAGGGGTACAGGAGGTCCAGGCATGTATTATGATGAGGATCGACTGAGAACACCATTGATCAGAACCGAGGAGAGAGGGAAGCAGGTATTCCGGGAAGCAAGCTGGGATGAAGCATTTGACTACATCGCAGAGAAAATGAAAAGCATAGCTGAGGAACATGGTCCGGAATGCATGGCTCTCCTTACTCATGGCTCGGGAGGTAAATACTTTGGAAATCTGATTAAGGCATTTGGTTCCAACAGCATTGCTGCGCCTTCATACGCCCAGTGCCGGGGGCCCCGTGAAGTGGCCTATCACATGACCTTCGGTGAAGGGGTGGGAAGTCCGGAAAGAACAGACATCAGAGATACGGATTGTCTGGTACTGATTGGATCTCACCTGGGTGAAAACATGCACAATGGCCAGGTACAGGAGATGTCGGATGCCATTGATAAAGGAGCTTCAATCATTACTGTAGATCCACGCTTTAGCATTGCAGCCAGTAAATCAAAATACTGGTTGCCCATTAAACCAGCCACTGACCTGGCCCTGCTGCTTTCCTGGATACATGTGATTATTTACGAAGAGTGGTACGACAAGGAGTATGTTGAGAAATATACCTATGGATTCGAGCAACTGAAAGAGCATGTCCGAAATAAAACCCCGGAATGGGCATATGGAATCACAACCCTCACACCTGATCTGATCAGAAAGTCTGCCAAAGAGATGTCCGATGCTTCTCCCGCCGTAATCATCCATCCAGGAAGACATGTTACCTGGTATGGAGATGATACGCAACGCAGCAGGGCTATGGCCATACTAAATGCACTACTGGGCTCCTGGGGACGAAGGGGCGGTTTCTATAATCCCGAAACCGTAGAGGTCCCTTCATGGCCTCATCCACCCTATCCCACTCCTCGAAAAAGCTGGAGGGATGCATTCCCGGGTCAATATAACCTTGCTTATGAAACCATTGCTTCCGGGATTTGTGACGCAACCATTCCAGAACTTAGTCCCGCCTGTAACTTCAAAGGTTGGATAGTCAATGGAACCAATTTACTGAAGACCATTCCCGATTCAAGGAAGGTGGTGCAAGCCATCCAAAACCTGGATCTCCTGGTGGTAATCGACACCATGCCCATGGCCATCACCGGATGGGCCGATGTGGTCTTGCCAGAATGCACCTACCTGGAGCGCTATGATAGCATCAGAAACGGTCCACACCGAAAACCAGCCATTGCATTAAGGATGCCAGCCGCAGAGCCACTTTACAACACCAAACCTGCTTACTGGATGGCCAAGGAGCTCTCCAAAAGACTGGGCCTCGAAGACTATTTCAGTTGGAACTCCATCGAAGAGATGCTGGATTGGCAGTTCAAACAGGTGGGTACTTCTTTGGAGGAGATGCAACGCATTGGAGTAAAAACTTTTGATCGCAGCTATGATGATCTCTATTTCCAACCAGATCAGGATATGGAATTCTTTACCAATTCGGGCAAAATAGAGCTCTACAGTACAGCCCTGGCTGCCGAAGGATTTGATCCACTGCCCGTTTATACACCCCACGAAGAACCCCCCGAAGGTTTTTACCGGTTGAATTATGGACGTGCTCCATCTCATACATTTGGAAGGACTGCAAACAATGCTTTGCTAAAAGATCTCATGGAGGAAAATACGGTTTGGATCAATCCCAAAGTTGCCGGAATCTGGGGTATCGAAAATGGCCAATACATATGGCTGGAAAATCAGGATGGCATTAGATCCTCTTTCCCCATCAAGGCCAGGGTGACCGAAAGAATCCGTTGGGATAGTGTCTATATGGTCCATGGATTTGGGCATACCAATAAAAAACTTTCCCGGGCCTATGGCAAAGGAGCCAGCGATTCTGAATTAATTACCAAGGTCCTGGTGGACCCGGTCATGGGAGGAACAGGTATGAGAGGGAATTTTGTCACTTTTAAGTTTGAAGCTATAAAAGAGGAGGCCGAATCATGAGATATGCAATGGCCGTAGATACCAAAAAATGTGTAGGATGCAGCGATTGTGTTGTGGCCTGCCAGACTGAAAATAATGTACCAATCGGATATTGTCGCGACTGGGTGGTGGAGGTCACAGATGGGACCTATCCTCAGCTTGAAATTGAGATCAGGTCTGAACGCTGCAACCAATGCGATAACTCTCCCTGTGTAAGGTGTTGCCCCACCGGAGCAAGTCATTATGCCGAGGGTGGAATCGTTCTGGTCACACCCAATAAATGCATCGGCTGTGGGGCCTGTATCACTTCATGCCCTTACGATGCCCGCTATTCTCATCCCGATGGATATGTAGATAAGTGCACCTTCTGCATACACAGGATCAAAAAGGGTCTCGAACCTGCGTGTGTTTCTGCCTGCCCAACCAAATGTATGTATTTCGGCGACCTTGATGATCCCAATAGCAAGGTGTCGGAGATCCTGAAAGTAAGAAAATTTAAAACCCTGATACCTGAGGCCGGGACCGATCCTCAGCTATACTTCCTTATTTAATCAGACATGAGAGAAGAAATCATTGTAAGCGGACGCAACAACTATCTTATTGATCCACACCTGCATATCTGGCACTGGCAGATACCCTTATACCTTTTTCTGGGGGGACTGGCAGCGGGGATTCTGTTTTTTGCAGCATTTTTCACCCTGATGGGCAAAGAGAATAAGTATCATGCTGCGGTAAAAATCGCCCCACATATTGTTCCGTGGATCCTGGTTTTAGGCTTGCTTGCTCTATTGCTCGATCTTAAGCATCAACTCTATTTCTGGAGGTTGTATACCACCATCCGCCTTGAATCGCCCATGTCGTGGGGCGCCTGGGTCCTGATGCTGGTTACTCCCCTTTCATTTGTGTGGTCTGCCATACACATCAAAGAGATCTTTCCCAATTGGGACTGGAAGTTTAACCTCCTTAAGGAGATTGAAACATTTCTCACCAAACAAAAGCAAACCATCGCCTGGGTGATGGGTATAGCCTCTATTATCCTTGGGGTATATACCGGAATTCTGTTCTCGGCTTTTAATGCCAGACCTCTTTGGAACACTTCGATCCTGGGTCCACTATTCCTGGCATCCGGATTATCAGCTGGTGCAGCGGTAATCATGCTCTTTTCGAAGAAACATAAAGAGAGAGCCATGTTTGCAAAAATAGATATTGGGATCATTGTGGTGGAGCTGTTTCTGATTATCCACATGTTTATGGGATTTCTGGCTAGCACACAGGTTCAGATCAATGCTGCCGAGCTCTTTCTTGGCGGACCTTGGACAGCCCCATTCTGGATATTTGTGGTTATCCTGGGAATGATCGTACCGGTATTTCTGGAGGTACTGGAACTCAGGAAATTTAGAATACCGGTAGCAATTCCTGCAGGGCTTGTTCTTTTCGGAAGTCTCATGCTCAGGTTCCTGATTTCTTATGCAGGACAGGAAAGTAGATGGTTATATTAGTAAGTTAATAGGTAGAAGGTAGAAGGGTAGTAAAAAATGAAATTATTAGAGATATGAGTGAAAATAATAAATCGAAACGGGGACCCAGGCCCTATATCAATCCTTACCTGGGAGGGGTATTGCTTGGTCTGGTCCTGCTTGCAGCTAATTTCGTATCTGGAAGAGGGCTGGGAGCCAGCGGGGCTGCCAAGAGTGCCATTGTGGCAACAGTCAATACTGTAAGCCCGAACCATGCAGAAAATGCACCCTTTTTCAAAGAGTACAATGAATCTCATCCAGAGGGGCCTTTGAAAGCCTGGCTGGTATTTCAGATGCTTGGAGTCATTGTGGGAGCTTTTCTTTCAGGTGCGGTTTTCAATCGACTAAAGTTCAAAGTTGAACACTCGCCAAAAATCACTTCTAAAAGAAGGATCATATTTGCCATTCTTGGAGGGATTCTTTTCGGTTTCGGCTCACAATTGGGGAGGGGATGCACCAGCGGCTCTGCCCTAAGTGGGATGGCAGTTATGTCATTGGGTGGATTTATCTCCATGGCATTTATTTTTGGAACCGCCTTTGCATTGGCCTGGTTCTTCAGAAAAAACTGGATTTAACATATACATATCAGAAAAATGGGACCATTAATCGTTAACGATATAATCACACAGAATACAAATTTCTTTCTGGCCTTTATCATTGGGATCGGATTCGGATTTGTCCTCGAAAGCAGTGGGTTTTCATCCAGCCGGAAATTGGCCGGAGTTTTCTATGGGTACGATACGGTTGTACTGAAGGTATTCTTTACTGCGGCCATTGTAGCCATGTTGGGCATGCTTTTTATGAGTCTATTCAACTGGATAGATCTTGATCTGGTTTATATCAATCCAACCTATCTTTGGTCTACCATCATCGGGGGAATCATCATGGGGGCTGGATTTATCATAGGTGGATTCTGTCCGGGCACAAGTTTCTGTGCAGCTTCCATCGGGAAAATCGATGCCATGTTTTTTATTGCCGGGATGTTTTTGGGAGTGCTGATCTTTGCAGAAGCTTACCCTTTACTTGAAAATTTCTATAAAGGTTCATTCCGGGGAACACCCACTCTGAGCCAGGCCATCGGACTTAAAGATGGGGTGGTGGTCCTGGGTATCATTTTTGCTGCCCTTGCCATGTTCTGGGTAGGTGAATGGGCCGAAAAGAAATTCCCCAGGAAAGAGTACTAAGCTTAAGTATAAACTTATTCTTTACTTGTTCGTTTATTAATTGAAGAATTGAATTACACAAAATCATTATGAAACCAAGACTATATTTAGCCCTGTTTATTGTCCCTCTGGGACTCATTCTTGCTGCTGTTCCTGCCAATACTACTCATCCATATAAGCTCTCTCCAAAAGATTTGTTGGAGCATGTAAACAGTGGGATGCAATACTTCTCTCCAGATGAAGTTGCCCATATGATTGTAAGTAAAGATCCATCTTTGCTGCTGGTTGATGTACGAAATGAAGATGAATATGAAAAATACCATCTTCCCGGGGCCATCAATATTCCTCTCTCCTCTTTACTTGAAGAGCAATGGAAGGACTATCTCAACCAAGACCTTCGATACAATGTATTCTATTCCAACAGTACGGTGAATGCCAACCAGGCATGGATGCTGACCCGACAGCTGGGATATCAGAACAACTATGTGCTGCAGGGAGGACTAAATTATTGGGTTGAAACCATCCTCAATCCAACCCCTCCCGAATCTACTAGTCCCAACGAAGAGATCGCTAAATACGACTTCAGAAAAGGTGCCGGACAAGCACTTGGCGGAGGAGCTGCTGTACAAACCAATTCCAGTCAGGCTGCACCTGCATTGCCAAAAATCGCACCCCGGCCCCAGAAGAAAAGGGTACAGGGAGGATGCTAATTAAGGGAGACTACTCGGTTAACTCTATCTGGTTTTTACAATTTTTTCTATCGCCCTGATCTGCCCTGACTCTATCCATTGCAGGACATACATTCCCTGTACCAAATCATGGACATTCAGCTGGTAAATCTGGTGGCCTGCTGGCATTTTTTCGTTGTGGACTACTCTTCCATTGATGTCAAGTAACCTGATTACAGCCTCCTCTTCTGTTGTACTTCCCAGGTTTATATATACCACATCTCTGGCCGGATTTGGATAGAGGTGCATCTTTGGCAGTTCGTGCGGTTCAGCAATATCTACTTTGATGTCTTTATGAATCACTGTGGCCTGGAGGATTTTACCTGTATTTCGGTCCTGAACAAAGGCAGCTACACCCAGATCCAGGATGTCTTCAACATAGGTTTGATACTCCCATTGGTTTTCCCGAACCACTGTATCTCCATATTCCCAATCTCCTTTAAGTAGTTTACCACCAGAAGTGGGAAGCATATCCAATACCACGTTTCTGAACTCCTGGTCTCCATTCAGGCCGGTAAAGGCCGTTACTGAAGATTCAAATACCACCAGGTACAATTGGAGGTATTCGGGATATCCCTCAGATATGCACGTCACTTTGGTTAAAGTATGAAGGCTGTCTTCCTTCCATTCTACCTTCAAATCAATCGCAAATTCTGGTCTATCAAGTGATCCAAGACCTATGTAATCAAGAATAGGCGTGGTTTTAAGATCAGTGAAGCCGTAGCGGAACATCTCCGATACACCCCCGTCAAGAATAGCAAATGGGACATTGCGTATTCCATAATAGAATGATCTTGTGGTAGCCGGAACCGGATTACTCTCTCCCATGGGATCAAATCCTGGGTAATCCATGTGATACTGAAGATTGATTACATCCTTAGGATACCTTTCGGCCAGACTATCTATTAAATCGTCGGCAGACTGCGATTTTTCAATTGATGAATTGGTGAAATGCTCAAGTATGGAGACTTTCGAGCGTTCAGATATAAACAGGTCGTTAAAGGCAAATCCCTGATTGCCTATTCCCTGAGCACCTGTGCTGGTTAGTGCAATTCTAAATTTGATACCAGATTTACCTGCCAATTCATCCAGGTCATGGGCAGCCCTGACCCATTCACTATCTGGATTAAACACATTCAAACCCCATCCAATACTACTGCCACCAGGCTTATTGGCCAGGTCAAAGACATTGTACCATCCTATTCCGGGATTATTAATTCCCAAACTTTTCCAACCCTCCTCCTCTACATCCATATACTGTAGAACAGCTCCATTGGTGTTGGGAATAAAACTGCGCAAAATATCCATCTGAATCATAGGACGGTTTATCCCTTCGAAATCAAAACAGGGGCTCTCGATCCAGGACTCCTCTTTGTAATCAATGGCTTCTTTAGGTAATTGAGTAAACCAGGCCTTATCGCCAGCAAGGGGCACAAAGCCAGTAAAATCAGGCTCGCCTAATATCCAGCTATTCAGGTCATTCTGAGAGCCAGAAGTCCACATTTGAAGCTGGCTATCAAAACTCTCTGCATAACCCGCCTTGTCGAGACTGATGGTAGTAGACAGATCAATTTCTTTGGAAATACTATCAGAGCAGCCGCCTGCACTATAAGCATATAGATCCACCAGGTAATTGCCTTCAGAAGCAAAACTATACGTAACAGTTTCTGTGTCAGAAGAGCTCACTGTCTGGTCAAGAATAACACCCTGGGAGGTTTTAAAAGTCCAGACCAAAGAATCAGCCGTAATGGACTTGTTAAGAAACTCGACACCAGACTCGTCGCGGTAACAGCTGCTTACCCAGCTAAAGTCTGCATCCGGGTCAATTCCTATGAATGTCTCACGTACATAGCTATCAACGCATCCATCCACACTGGTGGCTGATAAGCTAATCTGCCTTGCTCCCATTCCAAAGTACATATGAGAAGGCGCCACATCAAAACTGACATTTTCTTCTCCACTGGAGGGATCATCAAAATTCCATTCCCAGGATTCGACATTTAGCTTATCGCCGGTTGTATTCATAAAGGATACCATTCCTCCCTCAGCTGGAATGCAAGCCGCAGACATTTCAAATGAGGCAGCTGGGGCAATTCTAATATGCAGTTTGTAAATTGCACTTTCAGAGCAGCCATTTTCAGATTGATTTGTGCAAGTAATACTGATCTCTCCAGGGTTTGCTTCTGCCGGGATAAAGAAGTAACCATCAATTTTACGGACCACGCCCGGACCCTCAATGACAACACCTTCCACATTTGTCTCAAGCAATATGGCTTCAACATTCTGGCAATACACGGTATCAGGAAGGTTCAGTATTTCTGGCACTGACACAGACTCTACCAGAAACTCTTTTCTAAGGAAGAAGGGAGTTACATCCACGTATTGATATTCGATGGTATAGTTTCCATCAATAAGAAGTGAAGGATCTATTTCGGCTGTATTATCTCCATGATCGATAATTGCATCTACTATCTTCTGAATTTGAGTCCAACAAACGGAACGATCCATCAACCCCTGAAGTGTTTGAAGCATTTACGGCGAAAGATTCTTCATTGGTACAGACAATTTCGGACGGAATATAAATATCACCCTCAGCCCCAAGCACGAAAACTAGTGTACTGGCTAAACTGGTACATCCATTGGAGTTGGTATATGTGTATTGTAAAATATGAGGCGAGTTGACGGTACCCGCTAACCCAGGATCAAAGTATCCAGTTGCCGAGATTACTCCCGGGCCAGAGAATACACCGCCCTCCACATTCGCCTCCAGTTTAACAGGCTCAGCATCTACGCTATATCCTGAAAGGAGGTTGATGAATTCGAGGAAGGTGTTTTCATTCACTGTTACCTCGACATTCCCATTGCCACTATTCACAACACCGTTTCTGTCCCTTACCGAAAGAATACTGTATGACGTAGTTTGTAAAGGAGTAACATCGAAAGAATAGGTGGCTGACTCCACATCTGCAATAGTTATGGTACTATCGCCATCATAGAGATCAAATTCCCATGGGCCTCTTCCATTCAGGAATACGGTGAGTGCTGCACTCTCCCATTGACAAACCTCAGGTGTGCCAGCAATCACTGCAGTGGGGAGACTTGTATATACTTCAACCTCATTGGAATCCACAGCTATTAGCGGCACACTTTGATTACCTGCTGGATCAGCCAGAACAATTTGAATCTGAAGGTTACCTGGTAGAACATCAGAGTCTCCCTCTCTTACCGTATAAGACAATTCATACAATCCACCAGAGCGCTCAGTAAATAAAATTTGATCAGAGCTTAATGCAATTCCATTTATAACGGTTCCCGACACTGCAGTATAATCAATTTCATCTGCAGTTACTGCTATCCTTACTATTCCACCGACTCCAAATTCACCCGGAGAAACTTCTACCTGAGAAATAAGTGGTGAATTGGCATCGATGGTCAAATTTGCTGAATTACCTACCTGGAAAGTAGAAAGCCCAACATTCCCTGACGGTTTCACAAGTATAATATTGGCCAGCAATTCTCCTGCATCCACATCCCGGTCACCTTCCCTGATGGTATAAGTTAGCAAGTAGTTAGCTCCCGTCAATTCACGGAATTCCATATTTGGCTCAGAGACGCTGATTCCATTCATCGAGGAGGTTGGCAACAACGAATATCCCAATCCATCGGCTCGAATATTAAGTGAGACCACATCACCAACCTTCATACCTCCAGAAGCCACTGTCATTTCGTATATGACAGGCAGATTGGCATCCAATAGATCATTGTTTTGTCTGATCGCTCTTGTATAGGGAGCACTCTCAATGGTACCATCGGAGATAACCAGATTTGAAACCGGTATATTTTCATTGGCCAGATAGCTGTTCCCTCCTTCTGTAATCAAGAAGTTTGCCAAATATGTAGTTTCATCCACCCGTTGAAATCCAGTTAAGGGATATCCGCCAACCTGGCCTGAAACCAATGAATATGAGAAGCCAGCATCATTGCTTACGGTGATTGTTGCTGAGATAACATCTCCAATCTTCATGGTGGCATTGGGGATGGAAATATCACTTATCTCCACTACCTTCTCAAAACTGGCTATTAAAGTGACGTCTCCAGTAGTAAGTGTTACTGAGGTGGTTGCCAATCCAGGATTAACAATATCCAAAATTCCGGACTCAACTAACCAACTATCAAAGCTGTATCCTTCGCGAGCTGATACGGAGATGGTCTGGCTGACGCCGTGTTGAACTATAATGGGAGAAGGAGGCGTAAATACTGCTTCAGTAACACTTTCGGCAACAAGCACCAGCTGATACTCCTTTAGTTCGAAGTTGGCCCTTAAGGTCACATCACCGTTGGTCAATAGTGCAGAGGTGGCTGGCGACTCAGGATCAACAATGTATGCAGATCCACTCGTTACGCTCCAATTGACAAAATTGTACCCTTCAGGAATGGTTACTGAGATTGGTTGGGCTGTACCATGAGCCACGATCAAAGGTGAGGGTGGATTAAATACAGCCTGGGCCAGATCTGATTCAAGGGTTAATGTGTAAATTCTTTCAAAGTTGGCTCTAATTGTGGCATCTTCCGAATTAAGTGTTACTTCGGTGGATTGCAAGCCAGGATTGTCAATATTTGCAGAACCGGTAATAACCGTCCAGTTTAAGAACCGGTAACCTACAGGTTCATTCACCGAAATCGATTGGGGCACTCCTTCCACTACCACCACTGTACCGCTGGGTGAAAGTATGGCTTCTGCCACTGAAGCAGTAACGGTCAGGTTATATATCCGTTCGAAATTGGCAAACACATTTGATGGCCCGGAGGTGGCTACAATAGACGTTTGTGCCGTATTTGGATCATCGATGGAGACATTGGGAGAGCTTGTTGTCCACTCCAGGAACCTGTAACCCGAAGGATCTGCAACCGATATATTCTGTTCTATGCCATGGCTCACCGTAACAGGAGAGGAAGGTGTAAAGATGGCTGATGAGGCACCTGAAGGAATTGTTTGCAAATAAACCTGATAGGTATTCAGCTGGAAGCTGGCCGTGACGGACTTATCAGTATCCATGGTTATTATCGCCGTAGTAGTAATTCCTCCCAGATCTCCCGACCAATTTGTAAAGGTCCAACCCGGATCGGCGATGGCTTCCAGGTTCACTACACTTCCACTCAAATAGCTTCCCTGGTCAGGCGACCGGGTCACAGATCCATCTCCAACTATATCTATCGAAAGGGTATAAATATCCTGGATAAAGGTGGCTGTAATGGTTTTAGGACCATCCATGGTAATAATCGCTGAAATGTTGGTTCCGCTGAGATCACCAGACCAGTTACCAAATGTCCAACCCTGATTAGCCAGGGCTGCAAGATTCACCACACTTCCACTTAGATAGGAGCTCTGATTTGGAGATCGGGTTACTGAACCACTGCCAACCACATTGATCGTAAGCAGATAAATATCCTGTACAAATGTCGCAGTAACAACCCTGTTGCCATTCATCGTAATGGTGGTTGGATTGGAACCCCCACTGGCATCGCCCGACCAGCTGGAGAATGTCCAGCCCGGAGCGGCCACCGCTTCAAGGTCGACCTCATCTCCATAAACATAAATTGCCTGGTTAGGAGATCGGGTGACTGAACCATTTCCCACTGTATTGATGGTGAGTGAGTATTGATCCTGGGTAAAGATGGCTGTCACACTCCTGTTACCATTCATCGTAATGGAGGTCGGATTCGTACTTCCAGAAACATTCCCGGACCAATTGCTGAAAGTCCAGCCCGGATCTGCTAGCGCTTCCAGATTGACCACATCCCCATATAAATAGGTAGCTTGAACCAAATCACGAATTATTGAACCATCTCCCACGGTACTAAGGGTCAGGGTATAGGTATCCTGCGTGAAGGTGGCCGTAATCGTCTTATCCCCATCGATGGTTATGCTCTCAAACAGTTCATTTCCACTCAGATCGCCCGACCAACCCGCAAAGGTCCATCCCGGAATAGCGTCCGCTTCAAGGTCGACCTCATCTCCATATACATAGGTCGCCTGGTTTGGAGATTTAGTGACTGTACCATTGCCCACAGTATTGATGGTGAGTGAGTATTGATCCTGAGTGAAGTTGGCCGTAACATTCATGTTTCCATCTACGGTAACAGATGTGGTAGCGCTCACTCCACTTGCATCATCCGACCAGCTAGCGAAGGTCCATCCCGGATCGGCTGCCGCAGTAAGTATTACTTACATCTCCATAAACATAGGTCGCCTGACTCGGAATCCGAGTTACAGAACCATTGCCCACAGTAGTGATTGAAAAGGTATACTGATTCTGGGTAAAGGTCGCAGTAATCGTCCTATCACCATCCATCAGGATGCTCGTACTCGCATCTATACTGAAAAATCCACTTCCCGCCCATATACTAAAACTCCAGCCTGCATCGGCTACTGCTGATAACGGCACTGTTGTACCACTCAGATAACTCCCTCCAGATAGTGGAGTCACTGTACCATTTCCAACCTGATTGATCGTTAGCGTATAACTATCCTGGATAAAGGTTGCGGTGATGGTCTTATTGCCATCCATCTGGATACTCGTACTCGCATCAGTACTGCTAAATCCGCTTCCCGACCAAGTCACTAAAACTCCAACCTGCAGATGGTGTAGCGGTGAGAGCTACATCCGTCCCCGAAAGATAACTCCCTCCAGATACTGGAGTCACTGTACCATTCCCAACCTGAAGGATCGTAACGTATAACTTTCCTGGGTAAAGGTCGCTGTGATTGTCTTATTGCCATCCATCAGGATGCTCTCACTTGGATCTGTGCTGCTAAATCCAATTCCCGACCAATCACTAAAACTCCAGCCTGCATCGGCAACTGCTGATAACGGCACTGTCGTGCCACTCAGATAACTCCCTCCAGATACTGGCGTGACAGTTCCATTTCCAACCTGAAGGATCGTCAGCGTATAACTATCCTGGGTAAAGGTCGCAGTAATCGTCTTATCGCCATCCATCTGGATGTTCGTACTCGCATCTATACTAAAAAATCCACTTCCCGCCCAATTACTAAAACTCCAGCCTGCATCGGCTACTGCTGATAACGGCACTGTTGTACCACTCAGATAACTCCCTCCAGATACTGGAGTCACTGTACCATTCCCAACCTGTAGGATCGTTAGCGTATAACTATCCTGGGTAAAGGTTGCGGTGATGGTCTTATCACCATCCATCTGGATGCTCGTACTCGCATCCATACTGCTAAATCCACTTCCCGACCAATCACTAAAACTCCAGCCTGCGATGGTATAGCAGTGAGAGCTACATCCGTCCCTGAAAGATAACTCCCTCCAGATACTGGTGTCACTAGTTCCATTCCCAACCTGAAGGATCGTTAACGTATAACTTTCCTGGGTAAAAGTGGCTGTGATGGTCTTATTGCCATCCATCAGGATGCTCTCACTCGGATCTGTACTGCTAAATCCACTTCCTGACCAATCACTAAAGCTCCAGCCTGCATCGGCAACTGCTGATAACGGCACTGTTGTGCCACTCAGATAACTCCCTCCAGATACTGGAGTGACTGTTCCATTTCCAACCTGAATGATCGTTAGCGTATAACTGTCCTGGATAAAGGTCGCTGTGATGGTCTTATTGCCGTCCATCTGGATGCTCGTACTCGCATCTGTACTGCTAAATCCAGTTCCCGACCAAGCACTAAAACTCCAACCTGTAGATGGTGTAGCGGTCAGATCTACATCCGTCCCCGAAAGATAACTCCCTCCAGATACTGGTGTCACAGTACCATTCCCAACCTGAAGGATCGTTAGCGTATAACTTTCCTGGGTAAAGGTGGCCGTGATGGTCTTATTGCCATCCATCAGGATGCTCTACTCGGATCTGTACTGCTAAATCCAATTCCTGACCAATCACTAAAGCTCCAGCCTGCATCGGCAACTGCTGATAACGGCACGGTTGTGCCACTCGGATAACTCCCTCCAGATACCGGAGTCACTGTACCATCTCCAACCTGAAGGATCGTTAGCGTATAACTATCCTGGGTAAAGGTCGCTGTAATCGTCTTATCGCCATCCATCTGGATGCTCGTACTAGCATCTATACTGAAAAACCCAGTTCCCGCCCAATTACTAAAACTCCAGCCTGCATCGGCAACTGCTGATAACGGCACGGTTGTGCCACTCAGATAACTCCCTCCAGATACTGGAGTCACTGTGCCATTCCCAACCTGAAGGATCGTTAACGTATAACTTTCCTGGGTAAAGGTGGCTGTGATGGTCTTATTGCCATCCATCAGGATGCTCTCACTCGGATCTGTACTGCTAAATCCAATTCCTGACCAATCACTAAAGCTCCAGCCTGCATCGGCAACTGCTGATAACGGCACGGTTGTGCCACTCAGATAACTCCCTCCAGATACTGGAGTCACTGTGCCATTCCCAACCTGAATGATCGTTAGCGTATAACTTTCCTGGATAAAGGTCGCTGTGATGGTCTTATTGCCATCCATCAGGATGCTCTCACTCGGATCTGTACTGCTAAATCCAATTCCTGACCAATCACTAAAGCTCCAGCCTGCATCGGCAACTGCTGATAACGGCACTGTTGTACCACTCAGATAACTCCCTCCAGATAATGGAGTTACTGTACCATTTCCAACCTGAAGGATCGTTAACGTATAACTTTCCTGGGTAAAGGTCGCAGTGATGGTCTTGTCACCATCCATGGTGATGCTCGTCGCAGTCGTTCCTGTCAAATCTCCTGACCAGCCTGTAAAGGTCCAGCCTGCATCCGCTACTGCGGAGACTCCTACTACTGTATTGCTCAGATAGGTATGCCCACCCACAGTTGGTGTCACAGTACCTCCAGTCCCTACCTGAACAACCGTTAAGGTATAACTCTCCTGGGTAAAGGTCGCAGTGATGGTCTTGTCACTATCCATGCTGATGCTCGTCGCAGTAGTTCCTGTCAAATCTCCTGACCAGCCTGTAAAGGTCCAGCCTGCATCCGCTACTGCGGAGACTGGGACCGAAGTGCCACTCACATATGTATGACTACCTGCAGTGGGCGTAACTGTACCTCCGCTACCTGCCTGGATGACCGTAAGCGTATATATGGGATCCTCTGTAAAGGTCGCGGTGATGGTCTTGTCACCATCCATGGTGATGCTCGTCGCAGTCGTTCCTGTCAAATCTCCTGACCAGCCTGTAAAGGTCCAGCCTGCATCCGGGTCTACTGCGGAGACTCACTACTACTGTATTGCTCAGATAGGTATGCCCACCCACAGTTGGTGTCACAGTACCTCCAGTCGCCTACCTGAACAACCTGTGTTTAAGGTATAACTACTCCTGGGTAAAGGTCGCAGTAATGGTCTTGTCACCATCCATGGTGATGCTCGATTCGCAGTCATTCCTGTCAAATCTCCTGCCCCAGCCTGTAAAGGTCCAGCCTGCATCCGCTACTGCGGAGACTGGGCACCGAAGTGCCACTCACATATGTATGACTACCTCAGTGGCGTAACTGTACCTCCGCTACCTGCCTGAATGACCGTAAGCGTATATATGGGATCCTGGGTAAAGGTCGCAGTGATGGTCTTGTCACCATCCATGGTGATGCTCGTCGCAGTCGTTCCTGTCAAATCTCCTGACCAGCCTGTAAAGGTCCAGCCTGCATCCGCTACTGCGGAGACTCCTACTACTGTATTGCTCAGATAGGTATGCCCACCCACAGTTGGTGTCACAGTACCTCCAGTCCCTACCTGAACAACCGTTAAGGTATAACTCTCCTGGGTAAAGGTCGCAGTGATGGTCTTGTCACCATCCATGCTGATGCTCGTCGCAGTCGTTCCTGTCAAATCTCCTGACCAGCCTGTAAAGGTCCAACCTGCATCCGCTACTGCGGAGACTGGGACCGAAGTGCCACTCACATATGTATGACTACCTGCAGTGGGCGTAACTGTACCTCCGCTACCTGCCTGGATGACCGTAAGCGTATATATGGGATCCTCTGTAAAGGTCGCAGTGATGGTCTTGTCACCATCCATGGTGATGCTCGTCGCAGTCGTTCCTGTCAAATCTCCTGACCAGCCTGTAAAGGTCCAGCCTGCATCCGCTACTGCGGAGACTCCTACTACTGTATTGCTCAGATAGGTATGCCCACCCACAGTTGGTGTCACAGTACCTCCAGTCCCTACCTGAACAACCGTTAAGGTATAACTATCCTGGGTAAAGGTCGCAGTGATGGTCTTGTCACCATCCATGGTGATGCTCGTCGCAGTCGTTCCTGTCAAATCTCCTGACCAGCCTGTAAAGGTCCAGCCTGCATCCGCTACTGCGGAGACTCGGGACCGAAGTGCCACTCAGCATATGTATGACTACCTGCAGTGGGCGTAACTGTACCTCCGCTACCTGCCTGGATGACCGTTAAGCGTATATATGTGATCCTCTGTAAAGGTCGCGGTGATGGTCTTGTCACCATCCATCGTGATGCTCGTCGCAGTCGTTCCTGTCAAATCTCCTGACCAGCCTGTAAAGGTCCAGCCTGCATCCGCTACTGCGGAGACTCCTACTACTGTATTGCTCAGATAGGTATGCGTCCACCCACAGTTGGTGTCACAGTACCTCCAGTCCCTACCTGAACAACCGTGTTTAAGGTATAACTCTCCTGGGTAAAGGTCGCACTGATGGTCTTGTCACCATCCATGCATGATGCTCGTCGCAGTAGTTCCTGTCAAATCTCCTGCACCAGCCTGTAAAGGTCCAGCCTGCATCCGCTACTGCGGAGACTGGTCACTAAGGTGCCACTGCATATGTATGATCCTGCAGTGGCGTAACTGTACCTCCGCTACCTGCCTGGATGACCGTAAGCGTATATATGTGATCCTCTGTAAAGGTCGCAGTGATGGTCTTGTCACCATCCATCAGTGATCTGCGTCAGCAGTCGTATCCTGTCAAATCTCCTCCCCAGCCTGTAAAGGTCCAGCCTGCATCCGCTATTGCCGCGATGGTCCTAATAAGGTATCGCTCGATGGTATGCCCACCCACGGATGGAGTAACAGTACCTCCAGTTCCCACTGAACACCTGCGTTTAAGGTATAACTACTCCTGGGTAAAGGTCGCAGTGATGGTCTTGTCACCATCCATGCATGATCTCGTCGCAGTCGTTCCTGTCGAATCTCCGCCCCAGCCTGTAAAGGTCCAGCCTGCATCCGCGGGTCGCCGAGACTGGTCACTAAGGTTCCCCTCGCATATGTATGATCCTCAGATGGAGTAACTGTACCATCCGCTAACTCCTGATGACCGTAAGCGTATATATGGGATCCTGTGTAAAGGTCGCACTAATGGTCTTGTCACCATCCATCAGTGATTGCTCGGTTGCAGTCGTTCCTGTTGAATCTCCTGACCCAGCCTGTAAAGGTCCAGCCTGCATCCGGCTTCTGCGGAGACTGGTGAATAAGGTGCCACTCGCATATGTATGATCCACCTGGAGTGGCGTAACTGTACCATTGCCGCTGACCTGCCTGATGACCGTAAGCGTATATAGTGATCCTGTGTAAAGGTCGCACTGATGGTCTTGTCACCATCCATCAGTGATCTGCGCGGTCGTAGTACCATTCCTGCTTGAATCTCCTGCCCCAGCCTGTAAAGGTCCAGCCTGGATCAGGGGTCGCCGCGAGGGTCTAATAAGGTATTCCTCAGCTAGTATGCTCGATCCACGGATGGTGTCACAGTACCTCCAGTGCCTAGCTGAACAACCGTTTAAGGTATAAGTACTCCTGGGTAAAGGTCGCAGTGATGGTCTTGTCACCATCCATGCTGGATCTGCGCAGGATTTGTAGTACCATTCCCGTCAAATCTCCTGCCCAGCCTGTAAAGGTCCAGCCAGCATCCGGGGTCTGCCGAGACTGGTCAATAAGTTCCACTCACATATGTATGATACCATGCGGATGGAGTAACTAGTATCCATTGCCGCTGACCTGCCTGATGACCGTAAGCGTATATATGGGATCCTCTGCAAAGGTCGCAGTAATGGTCTTGTCACCATCCATCAGTGATCTGCTCAGTTCGCAGTCCATTCCTGTTGAATCTCCTGCCCCAGCCTGTAAAGGTCCAGCCTGCATCAGGGGTCGCCTGCGGATGGCTCTACTAATGTATCCTCAGATAGGCATGCGTCCATCCACGGATGGAGTCACAGGACCTCCAGTGCCAGCTGAACAACCGTGTTAAGGTATAACTCTCCTGGGTAAAGGTCGCAGTAATGGTCTTGTCAGCATCCATCAGGATCTGCGCAGGATTTGTAGTCCATTCCCGCTTGAATCTCCTGCCCCAGCCTGTAAAGGTCCAGCCCGGATCACGGCTACTGCCGCGACTGGTCAATAAGGTTCCTCCTCACATATGTATGATCCATCGGATGGACGTAACTGGATCCATTGCCGCTGACCTGCCTGATGACCTTTAAGGTATATATGTATCCTCTGGGTAAAGGTCGCACTAATGCTCTTGTCACCATCCATCAGTGATCTGCGCAGGATTTGTAGTACCATTCCCGCTTAAATCTCCTGCCCCAGCCTGTAAAGGTCCAGCCTGCATCAGGGGTCGCCTGCGAAGAGTCAATAAGGTTCCTCAGATAGGTATGCGTCGATCCACGGATGGAGTAACAGTACCTCCAGTTGCCACCTGACTACCGTGTTTAAGGTATAACTACTCCTGGGTAAAGGTCGCACTGATGGTCTTGTCACCATCCATGCATGATTGCTCGTCGCAGTCGTTCCTGTCAAATCTCCTGACCAGCCTGTAAAGGTCCAGCCTGGATCGGGGTACTGCGGACGACTGGTACAATAAGGTTCCTCCTCACATACGTATGACTACATCGGATGGCGAAACTGGATCCATTGCCGCTACCTCCTGATGATCTTAAGGTATAAGTATCCTGTGTAAAGGTCGCGGTGATGGTCTTGTCACCATCCATGGTGATCTGCGCGATTCGCAGTACCGTTCCTGTCAAATCTCCTGACCAGCCTGTAAAGGTCCAGCCTGCATCCGCTACTGCGGAGACTCCTACTACTGTATTGCTCAGATAGGTATGCCCACCCACAGTTGGTGTCACAGTACCTCCAGTCCCACCTGAACAACCGTTAAGGTATAACTCTCCTGGGTAAAGGTCGCAGTGATGGTCTTGTCACCATCCATGCTGATGCTCGTCGCAGTAGTTCCTGTCAAATCTCCTGACCAGCCTGTAAAGGTCCAGCCCGCATCCGCTACTGCGGAGACTGGGACCGAAGTGCCACTCACATATGTATGACTACCTGCAGTTGGCGTAACTGTACCTCCGCTACCTGCCTGGATGACCGTAAGCGTATATATGGGATCCTCTGTAAAGGTCGCGGTGATGGTCTTGTCACCATCCATGGTGATGCTCGTCGCAGTCGTTCCTGTCAAATCTCCTGACCAGCCTGTAAAGGTCCAGCCTGCATCCGCTACTGCGGAGACTGGGACTGAGGTGCCACTCACATATGTATGACTACCTGCAGTGGGCGTAACTGTACCTCCGCTACCTGCCTGGATGACCGTTAAGGTATATAGTATCCTCTGTAAAGGTCGCGGTGATGGTCTTGTCACCATCCATGGTGATGCTCGTCGCAGTCGTTCCTGTCAAATCTCCTGACCAGCCTGTAAAGGTCCAGCCTGCATCCGCTACTGCGGAGACTGGGACCGAAGTGCCGCTCACATATGTATGACTACCTGCAGTGGGCGTAACTGTACCTCCGCTACCTGCCTGGATGACCGTAAGAGTATAATCCTGCCCAAAAGCAAACCCAACAAGAGATACCAATCCCAGTAACAGTATGAAAAATCTTTTTATCAAATCAGATTTAATTTGGCTTTTCTTTAAGATCAAGGGACCTTAGAGCATGGCAACTTAATACAAGATAGTCCAGAATCCAAAGAATTCCAACAATTATCCTGAGGTCTCATCATATAAACCATGGGTTGTTTAGGAGGTTTGGGGATGCTGCTTATGTCCGAACTACATGGAAGTCAAACCGAAACCGGTCCTCTCGGTTTGAAACAGGATAGCCTTTCATTCCAGTTCGACAAATGCAAGTTTTTAAAATAGGTTTATACAGCACTACTTGATCCTATGCTGAAAGAGGCCATCAGCCCTTTTGCTACCTGATGGTTTGGCCTCCATCTACGACAAGTACATGACCGGTGATGAAAGAGGCGGTATTGTCACATAGCCATACCACAGCGTCCGCAATATTTTGGGATTGGCCCATATGACCCATTGGTATTTGAGCAATCAATTTCTGTGCTATTTCGGGATGATGATCCAAACCAGCAGTCATACCTGACTCAGTAAGTCCGGGACAAATAGCATTGATTCTGATGCCTTCTTTTGCATACTCAAGGGCAGCCGTTTTTGTCATTCCTATGATGCCATGCTTACTGGCTGTATAAGCCAGGATGCCTTCCTTGCCTCGAATACCTGCCAGAGAGGATACGTTGATGATAACACCTCCCCCGATCTTTTGCATTTGAGGGATCTCATACTTCATGCACAGCCAAACACTTTTCAAATTGATGCCAATTACCCGATCCCACTCGGCTTCCTCTAACTCAACTGTTGAAGCTGGACGCATTGACACTCCTGCATTGTTCACCGCATAATCCAGACTTCCAAAAGTTTGGATGGTTTCTTCAATCAATTTTTCAACCTGAGCAGACTGTGATACATCACACTTGAAAAAATGAGCTTTGCCCTTCGACGCTTGGATCATGTTTACTGTTTCTTCACCTCCCTGAGGATCAATATCAGATACGAGTACACTGGCTCCTTCCTGGGCAAAGGCCAGGGCAGAAGATCGGCCGATACCTGATCCGGCACCAGTTACCATTGCTGTTTTATTATGAAATCTTTTTCCCATGTTCCTCTGTCTAATTATACTAGATGATACAAAAAACCATAGCTGTGCTCATTCTCAGGAATACCAAATTATTCGAATATTCTGATTTTTTGCTGCTCACTTAGCATGATAAATATAAGAACCCATTCGGATTTATCGCAGTAAAAGGAGGATCGGAGCCAGGTTGAGGTTCACTACCCCATCCATCCTTCTCGATCCAGACTTCTGTATTGAATAGCTTCGGCCACATGAGCGGGTGAAATCTTGTCAGAATCGTCCAGGTCTGCAATGGTTCGGGCCACTTTCAGAATCCGGTCATAGGACCGGGCTGATAATCCAAGTCTATCCATAGCCAAACCAATAATCGATCGACCAGCCCTGCTAAGGGAACAGTATCGTCTCATAAGACCCGGGCCCATCTGGGCATTCACACTTATTTGGCTGACTTTATCAAACCTCATTTCCTGAATTTTCCGTGCTCTTACTACTTTCAGTCGCATGCTTTCGCTGCTCTCAGAAGCCGAAACTTCTGTAAGTTCTTTGAATGGAACAGGCGTTACCTCAAGATGAATATCAATCCGATCAAGCAAAGGTCCTGATATTCTCGACAGGTACCGCTTTATCATTCCGGGGCCACAACTGCACTCTCTCTCCGGATGGTTATAGTATCCACATGGACAGGGGTTCATAGCAGCCACCAACATGAAATTGGCCGGATAGGTGATGGAGTAATTTGCCCTGCTCAAATGGACAAGTCTCTCTTCGATGGGTTGTCGCAATACCTCGAGGGCATCTCTTCTGAATTCAGGAAACTCATCCATAAAAAGTACCCCGTTATGGGCAAGAGAAATCTCCCCGGGATTTGGAGTGGAGCCGCCCCCAATGAGTGCAATATTAGAAATGGTGTGGTGAGGTGACCGGAATGGTCTGAATCTTATCAGATTAGAGCTATTCTTGATTTTACCCGCCACTGAATGAATCTTGGTTGTCTGAATTGATTCTTCAAGTGACATGGGCGGCAATATAGTTGAAATACGGCTGGATATCATAGTTTTACCTGAACCTGGTGGCCCGGACATTATTAAATTATGCATCCCAGCCGCGGCTATGAGAAGGGCTCTTTTCACCCTTTCCTGGCCCTTTACCTCAGAAAAATCAGCTCCATGCATTGAACCCTTTTCGGAGAGACCTGATATTAAATCAGCTTTATGGGGCAGGATGACCATACTGCCATTTAAAAAAGCGACCACTCCATTCAGATCAGAAACCGGGACTACCTCAAACTCATCAACCACCGATGCTTCTCCCGCATTCTGTTCAGGTACGATTACACCCTTAAAACCGCATTCTTTGGCATTCAGGGTCATGGGCAAAACCCCTTTCACACCCATAACCCCTCCATCCAATGAAAGCTCTCCTATCATCAAATAGTCTTTGAGCCGGTCCGGATTCACCTGATTGGATGCAGCCAGGATTCCAATGGCCAATGGCAAATCAAAATGCGTCCCCTCTTTTCGAATGTCTGCAGGAGCCATATTGATGACAATTCTGAACCTGGGCCATTCAAAATTATTATTGGCAATGGCGGTTTCTATTCTTTGCTGACTTTCGCGGATGGAGTGATCGGCAAGCCCAACAATAAAAAACCTGATCCCCTGAGAAATATTTACTTCAATGGTAATCTTAGTGGCATGGATACCCTGAATGGCACTGCCAAATGTCTTGATCAACATGATCCGAAATCTATCTGTTAACTGATTAATGTGACCAACTGAAATATATCGTCACAAATAGCGAGTCAATTGAAAATTTCAGAGCCTGAGTAAGAAAGCTAAAGGCTGGCTTTCATAAGGGCGATGGTGACCGCATATCTGAATCTGTAGAGGGAATAACTTGCCCCGGAAACTGCATCCACATCCAGGATATTTTGGGTTCGAAGCATTTCCTTTTCATAAATGGGATAGGCGATTGCCGGGCTTGTACCCGTCACACTCATCTCTTCGTTATACTCCTCATCTTCCTGCTTACCCACCCCTTTCTTACTAATTTCATTGTAGTCAAGCTCCACGATTTTGCCATCCTCTATTTTCAAAGTTACTTCGTGTCTATAGTCAAATGCATCATAGGGAGAGGTCCCGGTAAAGGTACCATCATTCAATCCCACCGGGCTTATGGGCAAATCATAAAGTTTAATCAGTTGAGCAAAAAGGGTATCTACTTCTGAAATGGGGCTTGTCTCCATGACAAAATGCAGACTTACCAGGCTCGATTTAAAATATTTGTCCTCCGGTTGGAAATCCTTAATCGAATCGAGGCTATCCTCATGACGGTTGCAGGAGGAGATCAGAATAAGTGCCAAAAACAGAGGTGCCAAATACTTAGTTATCATACTGCAATATACAAGCTCTTTGTTCAAATTAAAAGGTAGGATCAGGGGGTCTTCCCAATATCTTGATTTTTATTTATCTTTCCGAAGTAACCTTATAATAATACTCTGGAATGAATTTTGGTGATTTTCTTGTTGGGTTGTTTTTGGGAAAACAGAAGAAATTCCTGAAAAAGCATCAGAAATTTATCACCAGAGGAGTGGCAGGTGGTTTGGTTCTATTCCTGCTGAACTTTGTAGTGAGTTGTTATTACTACAAAGTTTCCACAAGCCTACAACCTTCAACCGACGATTTAATCCATGTAACCGACCTTGACAAAAAGTTGGTTATACATAGTGGTTATGATGCAAGATTTCTGGATTCACTTACATACGAGAAAGATTCCCTGAAGCTATACCTCGGCTCCAGCTATTATAAGTCTAACCCAGATCTTACTCCGGTCATACCAAATTCCGCTAAAAGGTATAGAAAAAAGAAGGGGGATGCCCGCTTACTCAACGAGGTCCACCTTTATGTTAATCCAAAATTTGAGAATAAAGGAAATATCTGGGTGGTGGCTCACAACGAACTTGAGAGACTCGATGTATATAACCACTCCACGAATCATACCACGGGCTACTCAATTCTATTTGCTGTTGGAATGATCCCTGTTGCCTTTGTGGCTGTTATGCTCCTGTTTTTTCTGATTATGTTGCTTACCGGAAATTCATGTCCATTTATATATACCTATAATGGTTCCGAATTTGTATTTGCCGGAGAGATATACAGCGGAGCAGTTTATAAGCCCCTTGAACGTCACGATTACCTCTTACTTCCCGACCTTGTGGAAGAGGATGGATTGTACAAACTAAAAATCGCCAACCAGCTGGAAGAAGTTCAGCATACCAACTTGCTCGAGCTGATGGTATTTGATCATCCTGTCAATGATCATGTTCTCATAGATAAATACGGAATACCGCACACCCTTTCAGGATACCAGGGCTCCTGTTTCAGCCACCAATCTAAAAGGTGAAAATGTGCTTGCAATTGTTGAAGCAGAGGATGATCTGGTATACATTGGTGACGATCCCATGAAAGATCCACCACTCCTTGATGGGATTATATTGACATTTGATATCCCTTCAGAAACAGACCGGGTGGACCTGGTTTTAGAGGCCAAAAACAGTTACTGGCTGGATTTTGTCTATCAGAATTTCAGGGAGATGCTTGGGGCCTCTTACAAGGCCTGGATGAAAAGACAGGAGGATGGGGATCCTCAGAAAATGGAGGATTGGAGTTTGAGTCAGAATATTCCCCTCTCTCTATTTCTAAATATTAATGGGGAGTGGGTTTTCCAGGACTATTACCATACGGTTGGACCCATGGCATTTAAAAAAGATATCCTGAGTCTGGATGTAAGTGAGCGAGGAGACAGGCCCGCTCCAGATCAAACTGGAAGCAGGTTCTTACTTCTGGGAAATTGGATTTGTAGAGCTTGGTATAGCCGGTAAGTCAGAGCTTGTAGGTAAATCAGTTGAAATTCAGAGCGCAATAAGCGAGGTTGAAGAAAATGTGACAGCATTGCTGAGGGAAGACGATGAACTTTACTATGATCAGCCCGAGATCGGGAATGAGGCTACTTTGATTTTTCCTGTCCCGGAATATAACAGGGGAGGGCAGGACCATCGTATTGCATTCCAAAGGCTATTATCAGATTTAACAGGATCCTAAAGGGTGCTCCAAAAATTAAAGCGCTGAAGGAGATTCAGGAAATCAGGGAATTTTAATGTTTATTCGAATGAGTTGATGCAGGAAATGCTGGCGGAACATATTTTACGGAATGGGAAAGTGGGAAAGAAAAGGGAATAGTGGATTGGTTGTTGGATTCCGGGCATGGCGTATCAAAATTTGGGCTGGACTCACCCTCCTGAGAATTTCACTCAGTACCTTAAAGAATCCAATTCTTGCTGTTAAAGCGCTTAACCTTTTAGCAAGTCAGCGACCCCGGTTGCATGGATACAAGCGAGATCAAAAAATTGTCCACTCCAATGGCCGCTACTTTTGGAGTATCTATTTACCTGGCTTTCCATCAAAGGGTTTTAATGATATCATTCAAAGAGAGATCCAAAAAGCTTTTCATACCAGATCCGACCAGATCCCATTACAAACCCTGATTCTTTCTATCTCCAGCAGATGCCGCTATGGTTGTGAACACTGTTTTGAAGGGAAAGGCCTTAGCAGCGGTGAGCATCTCTCATATTCAGATTTAAAAAACGTGATGGAGGATGCCATACACAATAAGATACGTCACATTCAAATCGGAGGTGGAGAACCCCTGCTAAGATTGGATGACCTTCTCAAACTGATGGAGCTACCCAAAGGCAGCATTGAGTTCTGGTTATCAACCTCAGGTTTTGGCCTAAGCCTGGAAAATGCCACACTCCTTAAACAATCTGGATTGACAGGAGCTACCATTAGCCTTGATCATTGGGACAGGGAGAAACACAATCGTTTTCGCATGCATCCGGAAGCTTTTGACTGGGTCCTTAAAGCAGTTGACCATTGCAAACAGACCGGGATTATTCCAAATCTCACCTTTGTGCGTTACCCGTGAAATGGCCAACGAAGGGGATCTGATGAAATATATGGAGTTGGCAAGAGAACTTCAGGTCCCATTTGTCAGATTCCTTGAGGCCAGGAAAGCCGGGAACTATGCAGGTAAAGATATTCTGCTTAGAGCAGAGGAGCAGAAGGCTGTGGTTGATTTCTATTTGAAAATAAATTCAGGTAAACAATTTCGGACTTACCCGATTATCCAGTTTCCGGGCTACCATCAAAGAAAAACAGGTTGTTTTGGGGCCGGGAACCGTTACCTCCATATGGATGTGAAAGGCGACTATCACGGTTGTCCCTTTTGCAGAGGAGCTGTTGGCAATGTGAAGACCATGAAGTTAAAAGAGGCCATCAATCTCCTACAGAATAAAGGGCTGTCAACTTTTCCAAACCAACCCCCATGTCTGAAATCACCCTGCTTCATACCAGGATACCCCTTACCATTCCAAATATCCTCTCCCTCTACAGGCTTTTCGTCTTTCCGTTTATTGCATTGATGATCATTCTGGGACATGAGCTGGCTTTTGCCATTTTATTGGTTATCAGTCTGAATACAGATGTCTGGGATGGATGGATTGCCCGAAGATTTAACCAGAAGACTCAAATTGGCGCCCGACTCGATTCGCTTGCTGATATTGGAATGTATGTAACTGCACTCAGCGGTATCATTGTTTTCAAGATGGACGAAATAGGAGCAGATGCCTGGCTGTTCTATCTCTTTGTGGTTTGTTATGTGATTGTGATTGTTTCACCTTTAATAAAATTTGGGAAGATTCAGAGTTTTCATCTTTACTCAATCAAATTTGCAGGTTATCTCCAGGGATTCTTCTTTATCCTTTTGTTCTTCTGGGGATATAAGCCTGTCTATTTTTACTTTATGGTTAACATCAGTCTGATGGCCTTTATCGAAAACCTGGTCATTCAGCTACTCATTCCAAAAATGCAATCTGATTTGAAAGGCATTATCTGGGTACTTAAAGATTCTAAGAATCCACATGAATAGTTACCTCTGGCCATACCTGCTCATCACTTTTCATTTTATCTCCGGCGCCATCTGGATTTATCCTGTTAAGCCGAAAACTGGATAAGGCCAGAGTAAGAAGAATCAATGGATGAAATATGTCACCTATGTGGTCCTGTTCAACCTGATATGGATCAGCATCATCTGGTACCCTATAATATTTATTGTTCTGGGCTATTTACTGATTATTCTCTCCTCGTGGGAATGGTGGAATGCCATTAAAAAAACAGAGGGCAGAAACTGGTTCTTAATGGGCTTCGTTGTGGTGATGGTAGGATTCTGGAACTTTCTCTACAGGGAGGAAATCGATATTCTTTTTGCCTTTTTTATTGTGGTATTATTTGATGGATCAAGTCAGATTGCCGGACAATTGGTGGGGAAGAGACCGCTCCTTCCTAAAATCAGCCCGGGTAAAACCATTGAAGGCTTAGTGGGAGGAACATTGATCACCCTTGGTTCCGTTCTACTGGTAAGAAACTCCTTTTTAATGGAATGGTCAGAAATTATTATTAAAAGCCTTCTGATCATGGCTTCAGCTTTTTTAGGTGATCTGGCAGCTTCTTATGCAAAACGGAAAGCAAGCCTGGATACATTTGGCAAGCTGCTACCTGGCCATGGTGGTTTTCTGGATCGTTTTGATAGCCTGATTTTGGTCGGTTTTGTAATCTCATTGTTAAGTCTTCTGAACATCCTTTGGCCATGAATTACAATATCAAATATTACATACTATATGCAATCCTTTACGGCCTTATTCTATTAATCGGGGAAGGATTATACCGTATTCTTAAATTAAAACCAGAGTGGTCCAGAAATTTCTCCCACCTGGCAGTAGGAATTGTATCACTGCCCTACCCCTGGCTATTTTCTTCTCACTGGTGGGTCCTGCTCTTAGCCGTCCAATCTTCCCTGATACTCTATATCACCAGGGCCAGGGGATTGATACCCTCTCACCATATCACAGCTGGGAAGAGTCTAGGGAGCTATCTTTTTTTTGCTTCCATTTACCTCTGCTACATGGTGTCATTCTATCTGCACAGGCCCCACTATTTTGTTTTTCCCATCGGGGTCCTTTCAGTGAGTGATGTATCTGCAGCCATTTTTGGAAGGCATTTCGGAAGTAAACCAAATGGTTTCTTCAAACAGTTATTTGCCGAGGGAAAGACTTTTGCGGGAACCCTGGCATTTTTCTTCAGTGCATTTGCAGTTGTTACTGTTGCATATTACTACTATATGCAAACCAATATGATCTTTGCCATTAGGGCTCGCTTTTCTTATTTCAATGGCCACCGCCATCACTGAAGCCAAAAGTTCTAAGGGCTCTGATAATTTTTTCGTTCCAGCTATAACGCTGATTATCATGTATATAATTGATATTTTGTAATTCTTTTACTGTATATTTAGTTAATCTACTGTATATATAGTTGCTTTACGTAATAATTAGTTATACATTTGCGTTATACTATAAAGTAAACGGATGACAAAAAGACTCACCAAAGCTGAAGAAGAGATCATGCTGGTACTGTGGAAGCTGAAAGAAGCCACCATCAGAGAGGTTATTAATAAGCTGGATGATCCTAAAACCCCATATACAACCGTATCTACAGTAGTAAGGGTTTTGGAGAAAAAAGAAATTGTGGGTCACAGGGCTGTGGGAACCACTTACCTCTATCATCCGATGGTTGAAAAGAAAGACTACCTTAAAGGATATCTTTCAGGCATCGTTTCCAACTATTTCGATGGCTCTTTTTCAAACCTGGCCGCCTTTTTTGCAAAAGAAAATGATCTCAATCTTAGTGAATTGCAAAATCTGGTGGGAGAAATTGAATCCGAACTTAAAGAAAATGGAACCAATGAGTGAGCTATTCATATACCTGCTGAAAGTATCGGCCGGACTGGCCATCATATTCCTTCCCTACTATTTTCTATTCAGAAACGACCCAAACCTGGTCCTGAAAAGAGTTTATCTTTTGCTGGGGGTGATCTCCGCCTGGGTGTTTCCTCTAATTACTTTCCAAAGGCCGGAACTTTTTGTAAACCTCACCCCCGTGGTTTTAATTGATCTGGATGAGGCCGAAAATCTGCCTGTAACACTTTCCGATGTGGGCGCCAAAACCGGCATCACCATCAACTGGGTTCAGGTTTTGATTTTTACCTATATCGCCGGCCTTGTTTTTATGGTTTTGAAAAACCTTTTTATCCTAACCAAGTGGAACCTCACCTGGCGAAAATCTAAGGATAGTGACGGCATCGCTTTTACAGGAAGTGACGAGGTGTTTACGCTATTTTCCAGAATCTTTGTACCTCATACCCTAAAGCATAACCAGGATCTTGAAAACATACTGCTCCATGAAAAAGCACATATTCAGCAACTCCATTTCATCGACCTGATGGTGATGGAGTTCACTTTGCTGCTCACATGGTTCAATCCCTTCTCATGGCTTATTTCCAGGATGATTAAAGAGAATCACGAGCATCTGGCTGACAGGCAAGTACTGACAACCGGAGTCAATCCTGCTCGTTACAGAGCCCAACTGCTCAATCACACCCTGGGTGTGAATGTGTTCAGGCTGGGCAACCAGTTTAATCATTCTTTAACACTTAAAAGATTTAAAATGATGAAAAAGCCAAGAAAATCCCCCATGGGGATAGTTAAAATTGCACTGCTTATTCCGGCGATCCTGGTCACCCTGGGTCTGACCACGGGGATGACCCCTGAACAGAAGGGCGTCAAGGGAAAGGTTGTGTTTGCAGAAGACGGATCACCTGCCCCAGGAGCCTCAGTGGTCATTATGAATTCAAACGTAGGAACTGTGGTTGACATAGACGGTAACTTTGCCCTCAATGTGGAGGGAGATCCTGAGATTGTCATCTCATTTGTCGGATGTGCAAGCCTGGTTGTGAAGGCATCTGATATTGGCAAAAAGCCTCTGGAGCTTGAGGCAGAAGCATATGAACTGGACATGGAAACACTCCCACTTACCATCATCCAGGAAGATGGAGAATCCAGTAAGGAGCTAAAAGAGGTGCAGGAACTCCAGGAAGCGCAGGAAGGTGAAGAGGTCTTTTTTGTAGTGGAAGAGATGCCCATGTTTCCCGGTGGGAAGGCTGAACTTAAAACTTACATCTACTCTAACCTTGTCTATCCGGAGTCTGCAAAGAAAAAAGGCATCAGCGGAGAGGTAATGGTTCAGTTTAATGTGAAAGGTTCAGGAGAGCTGGAAGATGTCAAAGTAGCCAGCAGTACCCACAAGGAGTTTGAGAAGCCAGCCCTGGAGGTATTTAAAGAAATGCCCGACTGGAACCCTGGAAAACAAAGGGGAAAGTCAGTGAAGGTTAAAGTTATTGTTCCGGTCAGGTTTAATGCCGACTCGGAGTAATCCTGGATAAATAAGCCGATTCAGACGAGAAGCTGTCCCCCAATACGGATAGCTTCTCTAATTTTCAAGATCCATAAAGCACCCCATGCATCTATACCATATAAGACTAGCTTTAAGACATCTGCTTCGATTCAGGAGCCATACGGTGTATAGTTTAGTTGGATTGATCTTAGGCCTGGCCAGCGTATTTATTATTGCTGCATGGACCATGCAGGAGTTGCAGTTTGACAGGTTTCACAAGCAATCAGATCATATCTACATGCTTACCACCGATATTCAGAACAACAGTAGTACTGTATATCGAATGCCCGAAACACCAGCTCCGCTGGCAGCTGAAATAGAAAAACAGGTCCCTCAGGTTGATAAGAGCTTTCAATTTATCTATTTGTACGGAGGGAGAATAATCGAATTAGACGACAGGTCCTTTGAAGAGCTTGGGATTGCAGTGGACAAAAAGTTTTTGGAGGTGCTTAACTTCCCATTATTATCAGGGACTTCAAGCTTTTTGAATGAACCAAATGCTATATTTCTCTCGGAAAGTCTTGCAGAAAAGCTATTCCCCGGTGAGGATCCAATTGAAAAACTTCTGCGCTATAAAGGTGAAAAAGAGCTCACTGTAAAGGGCGTTTTTCAAGATGTTCCATTCAACTCAAGCCTCCAGTTCGAATTCCTCGTTTCTTATGAGACCGAATCAGAAAATATCTCAAGCTGGTGGCAACTTTCAGATGCCACCTTTATCAAAATATCAGAATTCTCAGATCCGGAGGAAGTGCTTACATCCATTAAACAGATCTGGAGAGAGGGAATGGATAATGATCAGTTTGATGTGGGATTCATTCCCATCACAGATCTGAGGTACGGTGCCAAGTTTGAGTTCTTTAATGCCGAACACGGCGATTCTAAGAAATTATATATGTTTATCGGGCTTGCATTGCTTATCCTGACCCTGGCTTGCTTAAACTATATGAATCTTATTTCAGCCTACTCTCTAAAACGCGGAAGCGAAGTTTGGATTCGTAAGGTCCACGGTGCAAGTTCGGGAAACATCACAAAATACTTTGTTACAGAATCGATCCTCATATCCATTCTGGCCTGGGGACTGGCCATTCTCCTGTCACTCCTGGGAATTCATTTTTTTGAACTTTTGGTGAATGTGACTATTTCAAAAGCTTACTTCCTTACAAGTATTGGTTTCGGTTTAATTGCTTCCATTTTAATCGTGGGAGTCGCAACCGGAGTCTACCCGGCCATCCGGATTAGTTCAGAATTACTCATCAAATCGGAAAATTCGGGGATAAGGGATCACAGATTTCAGCGCAAACTAAAAAATGCATTTGTGTTGAGTCAATTTATCCTATCCATCTCACTTTCAATTACCAGCCTCGTAGTCCTCAGGCAGACAAATTTTATGAAGAATTTCGAAGTGGGTTATGAGAAAGAAAACATAGTTGGAGCACATCTACCCGCAAAAATGATGGGTGAGGTACAAGCCCTCAGAAACAGTTTAAAAACTGTTCCCAATATTGAGGAATTCACTTTTGCAGGAAGTTCCCCGGTAAATCTGCATCCGATTTTTACCACAGAAAACTGGACCTGGAAAGGTTTACAGGAAGGGACCCACACTGCATTCTATAGGCTTTTTGTGGATTCCGATTACCTGAATGTATTTCAGATACCCCTGGTGAAGGGTAGATTTTTCTCACCCACAAAATCGGATTCCAGCCGAATTATTATTAATGAAAAACTCGCCTCTTATTTGGGATTCACGAATCCCATTGGAGAAATAATCAAACGGGGTAAAGAATCATATGAGATTATAGGAATTGTAAAAGACTTTCATTTTCAGGATCTCTCAAATGACATCCTTCCATTGGTTCTCATGTACAACGATTCAAAAAACAATGTGTATATAAAAATAACTCCTCCCATAGAACCAGTACTCACACAATTTCAAAGTCAATTTGCCACCTTCTCTGATCAGCCCTTAGATTTTGGTTTTATCACCGAGACTTATGAAGATTTATATGAAAATGAGCGCAAAATCATATCAGGACTATTAGTTTTTACCATTTTTAGCATATTCCTGTCATGTCTGGGGCTCATTGCCCTGGTTACCTACAGTACCGAATTAAGGACCAAAGAAATTGCCGTAAGGAGGACTTATGGCGCAGACATCAATGGTATAATGATCAAGCTGAACCTGAGCATAATTAAACTATTCGGGGTAGGCATGCTGATAGGAAGTATGATAGCCTGGTTTGTAGCAAAAAAATGGTTGGAATCCTTTGTTATCAGAGTAAGTATAGATTGGTGGATCTATCTCCTTGGTGGCTTTACAATTTTAATAATTACCATGCTCGCTGTCAGCGCTCAGACATTTAAGGCGGCACGGATGAACCCGGCTGATGCATTAAAAATTGAATAGCCCCCTGCCCTGATCTGTCAGATGCCTTGTTCTATAAGCAGGACCAAAATATGAAGTACTTTGATATGAACCTCCTGGATGCGGTCCGAATGAGTCCGGCCCTTCACCCGAATCTCTGAATCCACCATCCCTGCCAGAAGCCCCCCTGTTTTACCGGTGAGGCCCACCACTTTCATTCCCTTCTCCTTTGCTGCCTCAACAGCCTTTACAATATTCATGGAATTTCCACTGGTGCTAATGGCTAAAAGCACATCGTTGCTTTGCCCCACACCCTCAACAAATCGTGAAAAAACAGCATCAAATCCATAATCGTTTGCAGTACAGGTAATATGAGAAGGATCGGAGATAGAGATGGCTGGAATTGCAGGTCGCTTCTCTCGGAAAACCCCCGATAACTCTTCAGCAAAATGCATGGCATCTGTCATTGATCCCCCATTCCCACAGGAAATAATTTTACCTCCCATTGCCACGCACTTTATAAGAATTTGGGCCGACCGTTCAATTGAAGCAATGTTTTCGGGTTGATTAATAAAATCATCCAAGACCTCTTTCGCCTCAGTTAAATTGGCTTCGATAATCGTTTTCATACCCCCAAAAGTAAAAAACAGAATCGAACTTTTCGCTTTTAACCTGCATACTTTCCACTTGCATACTTTGACTCGGCCTACGGCCTCATCGAGCTCGCCTTCGGCTCGGTTCCACTTGCATACTTTCTACTTTCCACTTGCATACTTTCTAGTTTGTAGACATTATTCCTTAACTTTACCCTCTAAAGATTAAGATCATGGGAATACCCAGGTTTATAAAGCTCCCAGGTTACAAGCAGTTTGATTATTCTCCACGCTATTGGGACCCTGAAAAAGAGGCGAGGGAACATCGAGTCAGGCAGATTAAGGCTGAGATGGGAATAGATATGCCCTCAGATCCAAACCGGTCCACCATCAAACGGGGTTCGTTCCGGCAGGCAAAGCAAAAGGCCAAAGTAAGAGCTTCCCGAAATTCAAACATCAGGCTGTTGATCATTCTATCGCTTCTTTTCCTGATTGCTTACCTCATATTCTTTAAGTAAATGTCAGATGTAATCCAGGTGTTGAGTGATTCGGTTGCTAACCAGATTGCAGCGGGGGAGGTAATCCAACGACCAGCGTCAGTAGTCAAGGAATTGATGGAGAATGCCGTAGATGCAAAAGCCTCCACCATCAGGGTAATTGTCAAAGATGCTGGCAAGACCCTGGTGCAGGTTGTGGATAATGGTGTGGGAATGTCAGAGTCAGATGCAAGCCTCTGTTTTGAAAGGCACGCCACTTCCAAGATTACGAAAGCTGAAGATCTGTTTTCGATACAGACTTGCGGATTCAGGGGTGAAGCACTGGCATCCATGGCAGCTGTTTCTGAGATCTCTCTGAAAACGCGCCGGGAAGAAGATGAATTGGGCACGCATCTGCGAATCGCCGGATCCAGACCTGAACTCAAGGAGCCCGTGCAAACACCTGTTGGGACAAATTTTCAGGTGAAAAACCTCTTCTTTAATATCCCTGCCAGAAGGAAATTCCTGAAAAGCGATCAAACCGAATTGCGCCACGTAATAAATGAATTTAACCATGTGGCTCTTACGCATCCTGAAATAGAGTTTTCCCTGATTCATAACCAATCTGAGATCCTTCAAATACCCCCATCCAACCTGAGGCAAAGAATCATTGGTGTATTTGGAAAATCTGTGAACTCCTACCTGATTCCGCTTGAATCGGATACAACACTGATAAACATATCTGGCTTCATTGGGAAACCCGAACATGCCAGGAGAACATACGGGGAACAGTTTTTCTTTGTAAACAACAGGTATATCAAACACCCCTATTTCCACAAGGCTGTAATGAGTGGCTATGACCAGATACTGGCTCCGGATTATATCCCCTCCTACTTCATCTATTTTAATATAGATCCTTCTAAAATTGACGTAAATATTCATCCTTCTAAAACGGAAATAAAGTTTGAAGATGAGCGATCCATATGGCAGATATTGCTTGCGTCCGTTAAGGAGGCTATTGGAAGAAACAACCTGTCACCCTCTCTTGATTTTAGCATAGAGGGGGTCATTGATATCCCCATACTCACAAAAGATACAGATATTAAGGCCCCATCCATCGATACAAATCCTGCCTACAATCCATTTGAGGGAGAGAATGCATATGGCAAGGAAAAAAGAAGCAATCCATATCTTGATGACCGGTTTAACGGATGGGAACAGCTATTCGAACCCGCATCACAGGCTCAGGTCCCGACCAATAAAAACCTTCAGATTAAAAACAAATACATCCTCTCTCCTGTTAAATCAGGACTGATGCTTGTGGATCAAAGAAGAGCACATGAACGAATCCTGTTTGAGAGAATGATGGAAGCGCAGGAGCAGAAGCAAACTCTTTCACAGCAATCGCTTTTCCCTGAAACCATTAGCTTGAATGCAGGTGATTACCAGGTGTGCCTGGAAATGATGGAAGATTTGGAGCGACTGGGTTTTGACATCAGGGATTTTGGGAACAATTCGATAGTGATTCACGGGTTGCCCACAGAGATGGAGCGTGTAAGTGTGGTGAATAAAATAGAGATGATGATTGAACAGTATAAAGCACTACAGGGTGAAATAAGCAGTGGTATACCAGAACGGGTTGCACGTGCAGCTGCACGTGCATCTGCCATCGACTATGGAAAGCAGCTTTCTGATATCGAGATGCAGGAGATTATTGATCAGCTCTTTGGATGCAGTAACCCCAATTACTCTCCTTCTGGTAAACTTATTGTACGAATTGTAGAGCTGGAAGAACTGGATAAGTATTTTAAAGATTAAGATTATGAGTCGTTTTGGAACTGGATTTCTAAGTAATACCCCCCCTGTTGTTAAGAACCTGATTATTATCAATGTGGTCATGTGGGTGGCCAGCCTGATATTTCTTCAATTTCTTCAGGTCAACCTCAACTTCTTATTGGGTATCTTTTATGTGCAATCTCCACTTTTTAAACCATGGCAGATTGTAACGCATATGTTTATGCACAGCAATGAAAGGATTTTTCACCTGTTTTTTAATATGTGGGCCTTATGGATGTTCGGTAAGATTCTTGAGAATGTCTGGGGTAGTAAACGATTCTTAATCTACTATTTAGCTACCGGTCTGGGGGCTGCATTGGTTCATACATTGGTCTATTATATTCAGCTTGCTCCGGATATTGCAGCCCTTAAATCAGCCTATTCGGTAGACAGAATCAATATGGCTCTTCTTCAGGAAATCTTGCAGCCCGGGAATCCGTATAATTCACTTGGACGCGCCCTTAGTATTCCTACTGTGGGTGCCTCAGGAGCAGTTTATGGATTACTGCTGGCTTTTGGAATGCTCTTCCCAAATACACCTCTGATGATTATACCCATCCCTGTTCCCATAAAAGCAAAATGGCTTATTATTGGGGCAGGTGCTATATCACTCTTCCTGGGATTAACAGGACGGGGAGGCAATGTGGCGCATTTTGCACACCTGGGGGGTATGATATTTGGATTTATTCTCATCAAATATTGGAATAAATTTACCAGAAACTTCTATTAATTATTTGGTTAAATGAGTGTTATAGATGAAATAAAAGAATCGTTCCGAAAGGGAACCATCCTGCATAAGCTAATATATTTGAATCTGGGTGTCTTTTTGACGGCACAGATTGTCAGGATTGTACTTCTTCTGTCAAACTCAGGCACAGGATTTCTCACTTTCGTGGATTACCTGGCCGTTCCCGCCAACCTGGAAGTGCTTGCCAGACGCCCCTGGACCTTGTTCTCATATATGTTTTTGCATGTGGATTTTATTCACATCCTCTTTAATCTGCTGTGGTTATATTGGTTCGGAACCGTATTTATTCAGGAACTGGGAATAAAAAAACTTCTAAGCACCTACCTTCTGGGCGGACTTTCCGGGGGACTCCTATATGTTTTCTTTTACAACGCTTTTTCAGTTTTTGAACCCGTTAGAGAAGTGTCTATAGCCATGGGAGCTTCAGCCTCGGTGATGGCTATTGTGGTCGCTACTGCCACCTATAATCCAGAAAGGAGGATGCATCTTGTGTTTATCGGACCTGTCAAGATTATCTATATTGCATTGGTGATGTTCATCTTTACCTCCCTGGTCGACTTTTCAGTAAATACAGGAGGAAAGATAGCTCATATCGGAGGCGCTTTTATGGGGTTCATTTTCGCACATTATTATAAAAAAGGAAAAGATATAACCAAGGGATTCCAGGGATTGCTAGATGCAATGGCTACCTGGTTTAAACCTGGGAAGCAAAAAATGAAAGTTACCCATAAACGATCTTCCGACGATTTTGAGTATAAGCGTCAGAAAGTCGAGGAACAAAAAGAGATTGATAAAATCCTTGACAAAATCTCAAAAGCAGGATATGAAAGTCTTACCAGCAAAGAAAAAGAACTGCTTTTCAAAATGAGTGATAAAAAATAGGTTTGAGAAAGTTTACCGACAGAGTAATACTGATCTTAAATGTCCTGGGGGCTGCCGGGATGATACTGGCTTATCTGGCACCTCTAATAAATCCACAGAAGATCTTCTTCCCGGCAATTTTCGGACTTGCTTACCCTTATATTCTGATGTTAAACCTGCTATTTATCTGTTACTGGTTGATCAGATTAAAGAAGGAGATTTTTATCTCCCTAATTGTAATTCTTATGGGCTGGAACCATTTAAACAATACCTTGCCACTCAATTTTAAAGAAGCCAATATCCCTGAATCATCCCGTGCAGATCAAATGCTCAAAGTTCTCTCCTATAATGTAAGGGGATTTGATGTGTACCAGTGGACCCATGATCCCCAGGCAAAAAATGAGATCTTTAGTTTCATCGAAAAGCAAAAACCCGATATCCTCTGTTTCCAGGAATACTATACAGCAAATAAACAGGGGGAGACCCATCAGGCACATCAAAAACTACTACCGGCCCTTCCCCAGACTGTAGTTTATTACACAGGTGACCAGAGGAAAAGTGAAGGATTTGGCATTGCCACCTTTAGCAGGTACCCCATGATCAAACAAAGTCGTATACCATTCAATTCAACATCAAATGCTGCAATGTACACAGATATCCTTTTCGGATCAGATACGATCAGGGTGTTTAACATTCATCTTCAATCCATTAGATTTCATGATGATGATTTGGCATTTATGGACACGGCCAGTTTAAAGTACTCTAACGATCAGATACGTGAAATAAAAAGGATTGGATCAAGGCTAAAAATTGCATTTACCATGAGGGCCGAACAGGCCCAGATGATCGCCAATTACATCAAAGAATCACCCCATCCTGTAATCGCAATGGGAGATTTCAATGACACGCCACAGTCATATGCCTACAGAAAAATCAGAAAAGGCATCAAGGATGCATTCAGAAATGCAGGGAGAGGATTTGGGAATACCTATGCAGGCGAACTTCCTTCTTTTAGAATAGATTACATCATGTATAGCAGTCCATTCATTCCCTATCAGTTCAAGCGAATAAAGACTAAATACTCAGATCATTTCCCAATCTCAACCTGGCTGATTCTATCCGAAGAGCCTATTTCTGAATAAGAACTCTTCCTGTAACTGACTCTTCTTCAGTCTCAATCCTATAAATATACGCTCCGGATTCAAACTCATGTAAATCCACCTGAAACTCACTCAAGGCCTGACCTGCAAACGAACTGGATTCCATCACCTTCCTGCCGCTGAGATCAAAAAGCGAGAATCCTGATACCAAATCCGACCCCGCCGAAACATGCAAGACATCATTGGCTGGATTTGGATAGACACTGGGGCGATCAGAGATCTGATCTTCCACACCGGTAACTGTCAAACTCTCCTGAATGGCAGCAATGGTATTGTCAATGTCGTTACTGGCTACAACAAGGCCCTTATGTACCAGAATCCCGGCCCGGTTAATAACCATCAGCCGGTCATAGGTTGTCTTATAATTGACAGCCACATCACCTCCCTTTATGGCAAGGGGAAAAGTAATGCCCGTTGTGTTTTTAAATCCGGCCACCGAACTCTCATTGGAACTTGAATTCCAGGTATCAATACCCACTGCAACCAGGTTGCCTGAATCATCCATATACTCCTGATAAATCTCTGATTCAATAATGGATCCGACTGCCCTGCAGCTGGGACATGTATTTCCAAAGAAGAAGACCATCACTACCTTGCCCTCATGGTCGGCCAGGTTGAAGGTCTCCCCACCGAGCAATCCAACCTGGAAATTGGGCGCTGCATCTCCCACATCCTGTGCGTTGATCTGAATTGATGCTGCAATTAGCAACATCCATGTCAATCTAATTATTTGTTTCATAACTGTTTTTTTTAAAATTTAGTTTTAAATCTGATTTCAACACCTTCGAAATCCAGCACTTCATAGCAGATTCCAGAAGTACAAGCAGGCCCACCCCTCCTCTTTCCTGCAAATACCGAAATGGTATTGGTGGGATTGATTCGATAACTGGCTTCCAATCCCGGCCAGTTACGTATAGAAGTTTCGGACACAGGGGTATCGGGCCGATCTGTAAGATAGGGGTCGCTGCTTATCTCCCATACCAGGGAGAGGTTGAGATCGGATGCTTTTGAAACACCTAGAATCACTACCCCATTGTGCATCTTTTGCACCTCGGTAAATTCTCTCTCTATATACTGATATTCGAGATGTAGTTGAGCCGACCAGCTTCCAATAATCCGGGTTTCCCAGATGCCTCCTGCCGCATAACGGGTATCCTCAAATTTAAATTCATCTGAGGTATAATCTGCAAACAGGGTCACATTGCTTTTGTCACCGGGATAAAAGCTATACTCAAGAAAAAACTCATTGAACCTGTAATTTTCAAATAATTCGTTTAAAGCGTAGGTGTAATTAATCACCAGATGCTCACGGTTCCTGAAGGTGTAATAAGCTTCCAATTGAATTCCCGATTCATCTACCAGCTGAGGTACGTGTATACTTCTGTTTAGCACTTTATATTTGTGCTCTCTTACAGCAGTCGGAGGATCACTGATCCCGGCCCCTATAAGCATGTTATGATAGTTCTTATACTCTAAGCTCAATCCAAATGAGCCCTTGCTATAGCTAAGAGATCCATACATACCATATCTGCTTTGATCATTTAAACCAAAGAGGGGGAGGTCGTTGGCAATGTCATGGGCAAATTCAAAATTATACGATATAAACCCGGGCACGGAACCCGAAAACAGCAGTGAATAAAAATTGTCCTTTTGCGATGAATTGCTATTACGCATCAGGATGATACCCAGTGTTTGATGAAAAAATGAAATCCCCGTTTCCAAACCTTCAACCAGGTCAATTCGACGTTCGTCCATGGGAATTGTGGGAGGTATGGTATTAACCAGTGATTTTCCTCGTAAGGCCTGAAAGTACCAGATGTCGCCTGTATATTTGGCAGAAAAACCAAGCATATCCCTGTAAAAGCCATATCTCGTTCTATAAGCTTCCTCTTCAAAAACAGAACCTGCAATCTCATACCCCCTTACCAACAGACCATTTCCAAGTGTTTCATTGAAGTTTCCAACCTTTAGTTCAAGCTTATCCTTTCTGTATTGGATCTGGAACTGGCTCAGGCTTGCATAGGAGCTCCCCTCGTTCTGGCTCAGAAAGTGCTCATACCGGAGGGTCGCCTTTAGCCCTTTATACCTGTATCCAAGATTTAACTGATCATAGTGTGAGGATAGATCGGCGGGATCGGTATAGGGAAGATTTCCCAATTGGTACTCAAAAAGGTTGGTGCCTGAGAGCTGTCCAAACACAGACGATCCGGTCCCCGCAATCACAAGTATGATCAAACCCTTCCTAATCATCTCAGTTATCCAAGTGTTCCTCGATGTGACTTCTTACTACATCTTCATCGCCAGGCCTGAATCCTTCATGAAAAAATATAAGATCTCCACTTGAATCATACATCAGGAGGGTAGGCACTGCAGTAACACCCAGATCAGACATTAATTCGCTGTCCATGTCCCGAATCACAGGATACTCCACTCCCATTGACTGCAAAAATGGCTGGATCTTAGATTGATTTCTAGGTCCATCTATACTCACCCCGATAAAATTCACCCCCCTGCTTTCAAACTCCTTGGCCATCTCGTTAAGTAAAGGAATGGACCTGATACATGGCTGACACCAGGTAGCCCAGAAATCGATTACAGTAAGTTGATCTCCTTTGAGATCGGAGTACTCTTTCCACTGATTATCAAGGTCCCGGAGTCTGAAATCCGGCTCCTGAGCCCAGATTGTTGTTCCCATAAGCAGCAAAAAAGCTGCTGTCATAAATCCTGTAATTCTCATTGTCAGGTATATTTAAAAGCTTTGTCGCCACATTTTATTATACCTTACAAAAGCAGTGATGGAAAAGCACAACTCCGCAACCATAAAAACTCATTTGCTGTCTGAGTCATCTATTTTCACTATCTTTAATCAGACAGAACCAAAACGTAGTAGTTATGAAGAAATTAGTCGGAATCGTTTTGCTGGGATTTTTGGTGTCATCGTGCAGTTTGTTTGATAAAACCTCCTTGACACAGGAACAAATTGACGCGCTGGTTGCACAAAATCAGGCACTCAAAACACAGGCTGCTGCTTGCACAGAACTTGAGGATCAACTGGCACTATCTCGCATGCAGATGGATGAAGCCATGCTTAAACTCGCAGCTTGTGAGGAAGCTGCCCATTCAAAAGTTCATATCATTGTAGGCGCATTTAAGAATTCTGCTTATGCAGACGAGTATTCAGCGGAGATGAAAACCAATGGATATGATGGCAAGATCATGGCCGGTCCTTATCAGTTTAATCTGGTAAGTTCAGGCTCCTATGAATCTATACAGGCTGCCATTAATGAGCTGGGCACCATTCGGGAAAATGTGATTGAAGATGCCTGGATATATATAGAATAACTCGCTTCGCTCGTGTTAGTGGGTAGTAGGTAGTAGGTATGGTTCTAGATATTATTGAGCACTATTTACTATCCACTATTTACTAGTACAATATCTACGCAAAATCTCTTCTGGAGATTTTGCGTCAAGTCCCACTCATGATAAAGAGAGGTTGAAACTCAAAGCTCTTGAAATGAGGACGTAATCGCTCGGTGTTATAGTGCTTTTTCACGTCCACAAGTTTCTTGGTGCTGGTAACCACATCCACTGGAGCATTGTCATACCTGCCATTTCTCAATACCACAAGCCGGCCGTGGATACCCTTAAGGATAAGGTCCAATGCCAGATTGCCATATGCCATGGGTACGATTGAATCGATGGCATCGGGATCCCCTCCCCTGACCAGGTAGCCCAAATGCTGATTGATAACATTTATGGGAACTCCATTATTGAATTGGGCTGATTCCTTTTTAATCTGCGCTGAGACTGCGTTACCAATGCCTCCCAGTTTGGCATGACCATAAGCATCTTTTTCCCCATCCCTATACATCATATCCTCCATCCCTCTGAATGTTGCACCTTCAGAAACCAGAACCACCGAGTAGTTGCTTGGATTCTGGAACCGGTCTTCAACCAATAATTCTGTTAGATGTGGAATATCAAAGGGATGTTCCGGAATAACACATCTGTTGGCAGCTCCCGCCATGGTGGGAATCATGGCGGTAAAACCGGCATACCTCCCAAATACCTCCAGGACCAGAATTCGTTCATGTGATCCGGCTGAAGTGCGCAGGGTGTTGGTCATGTTAATGGTACGCGTTACACAGGTACTGAATCCAATGCAGTAATCTGTCCCCGGTACATCGTTGTCCATGGTTTTGGGAATGGCAATGACTTTGAAACCCTCCTTGTAGAGACGTACTCCATAACTTAATGTATCATCTCCACCAATGGGGATCAAATACTCAATCCCAAGAAATGCAAGATTCTGGAGCACATCGGGGGTAAGGTCATTGACCTCCTTTTTGTAGGTATCCTTGAGATGCAAAGGGACATCCACCTTTTTTACACGGCTGGGATTAACCCTGGAAGTATGCAGAAAAGTACCACCTGTCCTTCCAGCTTTATTTACAATTTGCTCGGTCAGAACAACAAAATGTTCGCTGTTGTCGGCATTCTTATCACGGATAATCTCTGTGATGCCAGACCAACCTTTACGCAAACCAATCACCTGATAACCTTCTCTAAGTGCCCGGATTGTTACAGCGCGAATGGCCGGATTAAGACCTGGTACATCACCGCCGCCTGTTAAAATTCCTATTGTCCCTTTTCTCTTGATCCCCTGTGCCATCGTTTTTTCTTTAAAAATAAGCCAATATTTGTAATAAATCAATGTGTCTGGAGAATGAGAATGGAATTGATCATAAGATTAACATCTGATCAGATCACTTGCAAAAAAGAACCGGCTGGAAAATTCATTTCTCAGCCGGTCATTTTATCAATGCGTTCTAACGCTAATTACTCATCCCATTTGAGGATTTTAAAGAAATCATACTCTTCGGGATTTTTAACATATTTCTTTGCTGCCCTGTAATCCTCCTTGGTGATATAGTGGAGGTTGTTTCTGAATATGACCTGCACCTGCTCAGAATCGATATTAACCAGGCGAGGTTTTACTTTGCCGTTTTCATCCTCCACATCTTTCAGGTAAAGAGGAGTGATATTTCCCGCCCTGTCAATGGTGGTCATACATCCTGTTTCTCCTTTTATAAACAGACTGTACACTCCAAGTCCCAAACGGGTTGCATAAGAGAGGTCATAGGCTATGGGCCTGCAGCAACGAAGTTCATATCCAATCTCTTCAGGACGACTCTTCACATTGATGCGCAGGGTTTTCAGATGCTGTTGGGTAAGCATATTGAAAATATGGGACTTGCTCACATTTCCAAGCTCAGGGTGACCGTGATCGTCATAGGTGAAATTAATTCCCGTATCAATGATCTCCTCATCATTCATAAAATGGAATACCCCTTCACTGATCATTGCCACCCCATAATCGATACCCAGTAGCCTGCGCTTCACCATGGATGAAACAACCATCCTGGTGATCTTATCAAAGGTAATCTTGGTTTTGTTAAACATTTCAGGAATGATAATCATCGGGTAGTGACAGGCCGTTCCAATTCCGAAAGCAAGATGGCCCGCTTCACGTCCCATGGCACTAACCACAAACCAGTTTCCACTTGTGCGTGCATCTTCATAAATGGTTGTGGATATGCGAACACCCTCTTCCTTTGCAGAATGATAGCCAAATGTGGGGGTGCCTTCTGGTAAAGGAAGGTCATTGTCAATGGTCTTGGGAACATGAATGTTCTTTACATCCATTTTCTGCTTGGCCAGGTATTTAGCCAGCCGGTTGGCGGTGGAAGCTGTATCATCTCCCCCAATGGTGACCAGCAATTTAACATTGTTCTTTTTGAAAAAATCAACATTAAACTCATCATCCTTGGGCTTATAGCGGCTCATCTTAAGTGCAGATCCTCCCCGGCTATAAATCTGGTCAGCATAGTCAAAATCAAGGAATTCAAAGGCAGGTTCGTCGGCGAAAAGACTTTTATATCCCCCGTTTATTCCAATGACATTGTATCCGTTGTTGTTGAATATCTTGGTGACCGAACTAACTACAGTATTTATTCCGGGTGCAGGTCCTCCCGCACAAAGTATGGCTACAGCTTCTTTCATGATAATAGATTTATTTAAAATGTACTTGAATTTAACGTAATCGTAAAAATAAGCCGCAAAATTACACAAAATTGATATTATATCCTTTCAAGAAATGGTCTAAATTAGTCTGCTTTTATTGCTAATTTTGCTTCAATTTCAGTTGGATATGAACAGGACTGGTGTTATGTGGGATCGGGTTAACAGTTTCTTTCTGATCAGGTGGATCAGGTGGATACTGGTTTTCATTTTAACTATCCCCATAAAGATATATCAGTGGGTCATTTCTCCTGCTCTCCCAAGAACATGCAGATACTACCCCTCCTGCTCAGCATATGCCCTGGAGGCTTTGAAAATTCATGGTCCAATTAAAGGATTAATCATGGGAACAAAACGGATATTGAGTTGTCATCCTTGGGGTGGTCACGGTCACGATCCGGTTCCTCCCAGGGGAACTCCACTTTACAAAACATTTAAGTCAGGAAAGAAATGATCAGAAGTGCACCATTATTGCTTATTGCACTCATAGCAATGGCTTTGGTCTCATGCCAACCGGGGGAAACCCACAACAATATACCCATTATAAGTGTGAGCATTCTGCCCCAAAAGTTCTTTATTGAAAGACTTGCTGGTGAATATGTAGAGGTCAATGTACTTATTCCTCCGGGGGCCAGTCCTGCCACCTACGAACCTACTCTGACACAGCTTACAAAACTGGATCAATCAAATGTATACATGAGAATAGGTCACATCGGTTTCGAGCTAAGTTGGATGGATCGGATCCGATCAGTAAATCCTGATATGAAAATTATTGATCTTTCTTTAGGGGTAGATATGATCCATGAAGAGGGTAATCATGGAGAAGATCATTCTGGACATGTCCATGGAGGAGTTGACCCACATATATGGATGTCGGCAATCAATGCCAAAACCATCGTAAATAACATATATCAGGAGTTGATCCTGATGCTACCCAATCATAAGGATTCTCTGGAAATAAGATACCTGGCTCTGGAACAGGAACTAGATTCACTGCACCTTCACCTCACATATAGTCTGGCAGAACTAAAGCAGAAAAGCTTCCTTATTTACCATCCTGCACTTAGCTATTTTGCCAGAGATTATGGGCTCAATCAGTATCCATTGGAAATTGAGGGAAAAACTCCCTCTCCGACTCATCTGAAGAAGCTTATTGACCTGGGGCGTGAAGAAAACATCAACTCCATTTTTATACAAAGTCAGTTCGACCGGAGGAATGCAGAAGTTCTGGCTGATGAAATTAGTGCCAAAATAATTCCATTTAATCCACTGGACGAACAGTGGGATAAACAAATGCTTTATATTGCTAAGCAGTTTACGAGCTTATGATGACTAACCAACCTCTCCTAAAGGTAACAGGGCTTGACTTTGCCTATGAGCATCAGAGCATACTCACCAATGTTTCGCTCACCGTCAATGACCGTGATTATATTGGAATCATTGGTCCAAACGGAGGAGGAAAAACAACCCTTATAAAACTCATTCTTGGGTTGCTTAAACCTTTGCGAGGGACCATTAATTACACCATTGCGAGGTCAGATATTGGATATCTTCCGCAGGGCAACATGGTGGATGAGAGTTTCCCCATAACGGTTAGGGAAGTAGTTGCCTCCGGGCTTGAACACGGTTTGGTTTTTGGAAGGGGATTGCGAAAAAATGAGATGAAAAAAGTAAGTGAAATGCTTGAAAGAGTCGGATTGGCCTCTTTATCCAAACGGCCCATAGGTGAGCTTTCAGGTGGAGAATTCCAGCGATCCATGCTGGCGAGGGCCATTATTTCCGATCCCAGGTTACTGGTTCTTGATGAACCGGATACCCATGTGGATAATAGATTTGAACTGGAACTATACACACTGCTGAAGGATTTAAATGAACACATGGCCATCCTGTTGGTTTCTCACGATATAGGAACCATCTCACCCTATATAAAAACAATCGCTTGTGTAAACAGAAACCTTCATTACCATTCATCTAACGAAATAAGTGTTGAACAGCTTAAGGTATATAACTGTCCCATTGAGATTATTTCTCACGGAACCATACCCCACAGGGTTATGAAGGAACACAAGCACTGAAGCCATGGATCTTATAAACCTGCTTAGTTATTCATTCATTCAGCATGCCATCCTGGCTGCCCTTCTTATGTCTGTGGCTTGTGGGATTACGGGTACCTACATTGTAGCCAGGCGAATGGTTTTTATCAGTGGAGGCATTACCCATGCATCCTTTGGGGGAGTGGGGATTGGATTCTTTTTTGGTTTCCCGCCTCTTGCAGGAGCAGCCCTTTTTGCCGTTCTGGCAGCCCTTACCACCGAAAATCTCACCCGAAGAAAGATTCTTAGAAACGATTCTATCATCGCCATTCTCTGGTCTCTGGGGATGGCACTCGGGATCATCTTTATATATTTAACGCCCGGGTATGCTCCCAACCTGATGAGTTTTCTTTTCGGAAGCATCATTACGGTAACCCAAACCGACCTATGGCTTATGTTTGCCTTGGTCATCGTGGTATCCTTGGTTTTCCTATTCCTTTACAAACCCATCTTGTATGTGGCTTTCGACGAACAATTTGCCAAAATCAGGGGGATCCCGGTGATGCTTCTGAATTACCTGATAATCGTTCTGGTAGCCCTCACCATTGTTTTAAGTATTCGTACAGCCGGAATCATCCTGGTTCTTTCAGTTTTAACCATCCCACAGAACATCATTAACCTGTTTACCAACCGATTCGATAAAATTATAATAGGTTCCATCATTGTGGGCTTTCTTGCTTCACTTATGGGTCTTTTCATTTCCTACTATTTGGATATTCCTTCGGGTGCAACCATCATATTCACTTTAGTGCTTATGTACCTGGCAGCACGACTCATTAAAGTTATTATTTTTGAAAAAAAACATAAATCAAGTATATGAACCTGAGAGAAACAATAGAGGCAGCCTGGAGCGACCGCTCCTTGCTAAATCAAGGTAAAGTAAAAAATGCCATTCATGAGGTGGTTGAACAACTTGACAAAGGGCAGCTTCGTGTCGCACAAAAAGTGGAAGAGAATTGGATGGTTAACGACTGGATTAAGAAAGCTGTTATTCTCTATTTTCCCATCAGGCAGATGGAAACCATTGAAGTTCCTCCCTTTGAATTTCATGACAAGATTCCCCTGAAAAGGGGTTACAAAGAAAAGGGGATCCGAGTGGTGCCCCATGCCGTGGCCAGGCACGGTGCATATATCTCCAGGGGTGTCATTATGATGCCCTCTTATATCAATATTGGCGCTTACGTAGATGAAGGCACCATGGTGGATACATGGGCCACAGTGGGTTCCTGCGCTCAGATCGGTAAAAATGTACACCTGAGTGGCGGAGTTGGAATCGGTGGGGTACTTGAACCTGTACAGGCTGCACCTGTGATCATTGAAGACAACTGTTTTATAGGATCCCGGAGCATCGTAGTGGAAGGTGTCAGGGTCGAATCTGAAGCAGTTTTAGGGGCCAATGTGGTTATTACAACCTCCACAAGGATTATTGATGTAACAGGAGCACAGCCTGTGGAGATGAAAGGTGTGGTTCCAGCTCGTTCTGTAGTGATCCCCGGATCTTACACAAAATCATTTAACGCCGGGGAATACCAGGTACCCTGCGCATTGATCATTGGCCAGAGAAAACCCTCCACCGATCTTAAAACCTCTCTGAATGATGCACTCAGAGAATACAATGTGGCCGTCTGATGAGGATTGGATTTGATGCCAAACGAGCCTTTAACAACTACAGCGGGCTTGGCAACTATAGCAGGTATATTATTTCCAATATTTGCAGGCTCTATCCTGAGAATGAATGCCTGCTATATACTCCTTCCATAGCTGACGAGGATCTGTTTCAGTTAACTGAAAACAACCAGATTAAACTCCCCGGAACGCGTTTTGGCAGGAATACCAGTTCCTATTGGCGTAGTTTCAGGCTGAGTTTTCAGCTGGAAAAAGACGCTGTAGATATTTATCACGGATTAAGTAACGAGTTGCCATTTGGGATACACAAGAGAAAAACCAAATCCATTCTCACCATACATGATCTCATATTCTTGCAACATCCTGAACTTTATAAACCTTTTGACAGGTATATATACAAGAAGAAGGTCCAGTATGCTGCAGATGTGGCCTCCAGGATCATTGCGGTAAGTGAACAGACCAAAGAGGATATTGTCCGATTTCTGAAGGTGGAGGAATCAAGAATAAGTGTGGTCTACCAGGGTTGCGATGGACAATTTTATCACAAGGTGAGTGAAGAAAGGTTTCAATTCACCAGTCAACGATTTGCACTTCCATCTGAATATTTGCTCTATGTAGGGACCATTGAAGAACGTAAGAATCTACTCAGGATCGTTGAGGCTCTTTATCATGGAAAGATTGATTTTCCACTGGTGGTTGTGGGACGTAAGACTTCGTACTACAATCAGGTCAAAAGTTTTATTGAAAAAACAGGTTTGCAAAACATCCATTTTCTGGATCAGGTTCAGGTCGCTGATCTACCCGCTATTTATCAAGGTGCCCGTGGATTTATCTATCCCTCATCCTATGAAGGATTCGGGATCCCAATACTTGAGGCTCTTAATTCGGGTATACCTGTGATCACCTCTTCAGGGGGATGTCTCGAAGAGACCGCAGGCAAAGGGGGGATATTGATCAATCCTTCCAATCGAGACGAGATGATTCAAGCCATTAAGCTGGTGTTGGAAGATACCGCTTTAAGAGATCGCCTTATCCGCGAAGGGGGTGCGCATGCTCTAAAATTCAGGGAAGAACAGACCATTCCCTCACTTTACAATGTATACCTTGAATGCATGAAAAATGATTGAAGAAGTACGCAAATCTAAAGAATACATCGCTTCCGGCGGTGTAATTATCTACCCCACAGATACGATCTGGGGCATAGGATGTGATGCAACAAACCCAAACTCGGTGGAAAGAATTTATAAGATCAAGCAACGTGCTGATAACAAGAGCATGCTGGTTCTGGTAAATAACCTTTCCATGCTTGAAACCTACCTGGAAAGTGTGCCGGAACAGGCTAAAGAGATTCTTGCTTCCGCAAGAAAACCTACCACAATTATCTACCCGGGAGCCAAAAACCTCGCATCAAATTTGCTTGGCGATGATGGTTCAGTGGGTATACGTATAACCGCTGACCCATTTTGTAAGCAACTCATAGAACAAACGGGAAAGCCCCTCGTATCCACCTCAGCAAATATCTCCGGAGCATTGTCCCCGGCTCTTTTCAGTCACATCGAGAAAAAGATTCTCGAGAAGGCAGATTATGTGGTTCAGTGGCGCCAGGAGGAGACTGAGCCCTCCACCCCATCGGCCATTATTAAACTCAGCAAGCAGGGCAACATCCTTGTGCTTCGTCCCTAGCCCTGCTCCCCACTTTCCTCCATCCACCGAGAAACTCAGGCATTCATTTTTTCCTGACTTCGTCATTGGGACACTTTGTCGAATCCCGCTCGCGCATTGGCTCCGCCGAGCTCGTAAACTCGGTTCCCAGCAGCTTTGCTGCGCGGGTTAGCGAGCACAAATAAAGTAATAATTGGATCGAAGATTCCTCGAGCTCTGCTTCGAGGTACTTCAATTGTAATCGATTAACTCTAATGGTCAAGCTTGAACAAACATGGTGGGATTTATCAGTGAAATGCTTGCACAGCTATCATTAAGCATTCTTTGACTTTCTGCTGTCCATTCCAATTCAAGAATGTTGGAGAGAAACAAATCCATGTATGATTTCGTTAAAATGCCCATGTTTACCATTGAGGTGAGTACTTTGGAAAGATGGCTGGGATCCTTTTCAGGAAATTCCGCAAAACATCCTTAAGGCGAAAAAAATTCTTGTTTTTGGCAAATAACTTCTTAATGATCGCCCACTTCATCTTAGAAAAGATATGAATTGGCAGATGATTATACTATTCAGCCAATAGAAAATTAATATTTATCCCTGACAAGTTAATTTATAATCCGTAATAGCTTAATAACACCAATAGAAACATATTAATTACCTACAACCATTTTCAGGCACGCCAATGGTCCAGAATGGGTACATTTCTTGTCAACTACCTGTTGGTATTGGTAGGGAGCTTGTCAAAACCCGAAAGTGGGGATGAAATTTCTAATATCAACTGGTGGTCTGTATAACTTACCGTCCTCCCATATCTCTATTTATCCTATCCAAACCCATTATAAGATCACGGGACACCATGTAAAGACAAAATCGCAGATCTATTCCATTGAATATATACACTTTAACTAAGTGCAGTGCAAGGAGTGACGAAAACAGGTGTGGTTCAGTGGCGCCAGGAGGAGACTGAGCCCTCCACCCCATCGGCCATTATTAAACTCAGCAAGCAGGGCAACATCCTTGTGCTTCGTCCCTAGCCCTCTTCCCCACTTTCCTCCATCCATCGAGAAAAACAGGCTGCCTGAATGAACAGACAGCCTGCAGGTGGTTGCTATAAACAACCGCTCCTGTAATCCCCTTCCTCCTTGAGGATGGGGTGCTCCGTATTTTTACAACGATACTACCTTGCCAGAGCCTGAAGAAACACTGTTGATCCTGGGATCCCCATGGTAGTAGACTTTTCCACTTCCTGATATTTTTACATCAAGCTCCTCTTTGCAGTCGATCCTTACATTACCGGATCCACTAATGGCCGCTGAGAATTCAGATACTTCGAATTGCTCTGCATTAATTTTTCCCGATCCGCTTAGCTTTACATCCATCTCTTCAGCACTCCCGCTATCCAGAGAGATTGATCCCGATCCTGACAGTTTTACATCCACCTCCTCGGCCTGCAGCTTAGCAAAGGTGATTCCACCACTGCCCGACATGGCCAGTCCCATCTCCTCGGAAGAGACAGGATTCTCTGCCAAAAAATGGCCTGATCCGGACATCTTAACATCCTCAAGTTCCTTCGATGTAATGTAGATGGTCAACTTGGACCGGCTTATTTTCCAGTCTTCATATTTTACCTGAAGAAAGCCATCCTTTACCTTGGTAATAAGGTCGTTTACATCCTTATCCTTTCCTTCTATTCTTATCTCATGGCTATTCCCTGTGGTATAAAAAACATCTGCACTTATGCTGATCCCTATACCTGTAAATGTATCCAGCTGACGGACATCTTCCATAGGTCTATCAGGGAATGTAAAACCGGTAATAAATAACATTGAAAGTATTCCGGCAAGGGAAAAAATAACTCTTTTCATATCAATACGCTTTAGTTTAATATTCAAACCAAAGACGTATGCAAAAAAAGAATGTTACAATGAAGTGAGACCTTCCGGCAGGACAAAGTGGACAGATTCGCCCGTAGGGTCTATATGATCAATGAACTGGTCAACAGCAGGCACTATAAGTTCATCTCCTTTGTAATCAATCAAGAAAACCGGATTCATTTTATGATCTATGTAATCCTTTATTGGACCCAGATATCCCAAATTCAGATCCATTGCCTGATAGCCTATGAGGGTGGTATAATCAGAGCTCTTTTCCAATGGAAACTCCAGGGTGGAATCCAGAAATACTTCGCAGCCTGTCAATTTACGGGCTGCTTCTAAATCTTCAATAAATTCAAATTTTATAATAGCCAGATCCCCGGTGATCTGCTCGAACTCTTCCACAAAAAAAGGAACCCGTTGCCCATCCAATTGGATGAACAACGGGTTATCAGTTTCAATGTGTTTTCCGGCTTCAGGGCTGAGAATCAAGTTCACATTCCCCTGGAGTCCGTTGGGCTTGGAAATCCTTCCTGCCTTTGCTCCTCCTGGAACCCACATTTTAGATTGTTTTAATCTTCTTTCTTGTCCTCTTTAGGCTCCTCAGCTTTGGCTTCCTCTTTAGGCTCCTCAGCTTTAGGTTCCTCTTTAGGCTCCTCAGCTTTGGCTTCCTCTTTAGGCTCCTCAGCTTTAGGTTCCTCTTTAGGCTCCTCAGCTTTAGGTTCCTCTTTAGGCTCCTCAGCTTTAGGTTCCTCTTTGGGATCCTCAGCTTTAGGTTCCTCCTTGGGCTCCTCGGCTTTAGGTTCCTCTTTGGGCTCCTCAGCTTTAGGTTCCTCCTTAGGCTCCTCAGCTTTGGGTTCCTCTTTAGGCTCCTCAGCTTTGGGTTCCTCTTTAGGCTCCTCAGCTTTGGCTTCCTCTTTAGGCTCCTCGGCTTTGGCTTCCTCTTTAGGCTCCTCGGCTTTGGCTTCCTCTTTAGGCTCCTCAGCTTTGGCTTCCTCTTTAGGCTCCTCGGCTTTGGCTTCCTCCTTAGGCTCCTCAGCTTTGGCTTCCTCTTTAGGCTCCTCAGCTACAGGCTCTTCGACTGCTGGTTCTTCGACTGCTGGTTCTTCGGCTGGCGCATTGGCTGCTTCTTCAGCTGCCAGAAGCTCTGACCTTCTCTTTGCAATCTCCAGTGCCCTTTCTTCCTTGATTTTAGTCTCTCTTTCAAGACGGCTCATATCGAGCTTATCTTTAGAAGACTGAATCTGGTCTTTTTTGGCCTGAACCTTCTGTTCCTTTTCAGTCATCCAGGACTGAAACCTTTTTTCAGCTTCAGCTTCGTCAAAAGCTCCTTTTTTCACACCATCAAGAAGGTGTTTCTTGTACAATACTCCTTTGTAGGATAAAATAGCTCTACAGGTATCTGTAGGTTGAGCGCCGTTCTGCAGCCATTCTAAGGCTTTGTTGAAATCCAAAACAATGGTAGCAGGATTGGTATTGGGGTTATACTGTCCCAATGATTCAATAAATTTACCATCACGTGGCGCCCTGCTATCAGCAACTACAATAGAATAGATCGCCTGAAATTTGCGACCCTGTCTTTGTAATCTGATTTTTGCTGGCATACTCTTTTACATTTAACTTAATTAATACCTATAATTTTAGCGTCGCAAAGGTAGCATTAATCGGATAATATGCAAAGATTTAAAAGGTTTTAAAAGGAATGCAACCTTAATCCAATGAAGAAGGTGCGGGGTAGGGCGGTACCCTAGATATAACCGCTATCGCGGTTCTTTCCGGTATCAAAGTCATCCTGATAGGCATTGGCCAGGTTTTTCACTCCTCCGAAAAGCTTGAGGCCTGAATCCAAAAGTGGGAATTTAAAGGTATAGCCAAGTTTTACTCCAAATTCAAAGAATGCATCAGATGTAACAAAGGCATCTACACTTTGCTCTGGGGCACCGGCATAGTGAGCCAGTTCCATGGGGCCCGTGTATACTCCATTCAGAGAAGCATTGAAGCGGTCTCCCGGGGTAACAGACAAAGTCAGGCAGCCATAATGATTGGGCGTTCTGAGAAATTCCCTTCTGGGGTCCTCCCCTTCAATATACGCTACGGGTTCATCATACAAGCTGGTTTGCAGTGTAAAACCTGCTTCCAGCTGCACCTTTTTGTTGTAGTTTCCACGCAGCTTCACAGAACCGCTAAGGCTGCTAGAACGCTCTTCTACCAGCTGCAAAAGCAATGTGCATATCCGAATCAAATGGCTGTGATGCCCTGAAACCAGTCCCCCAGGTAAGACGTAACTGAAAACGGGTCGCCCGTTATTCAGGATCTGGGAATAACCTCCGCTCAGGCCATTCATTCTCAGCTGTGTATAGTTACAAGTCTGACAATCGGGTTGCCGCTTGAAAGTTTTTGTACCTGTTACTACCACTTCAGCAACAGAATAAATCACCTGAGATGCTCAATAAGTTCAATGATAGTAAGGAGCGAACTTAAGAATCCTATTTGACAATAATTTTCTTAGTGAGCAGTTTGGAGCCCATCTGTATCCTTAAGAAATAGATACCTGAACGAGGATTTTTGAGATCCACATGGGCCGTAACAGAGGACTCCTCTTTGACCAGCTCATCGGAAATGTCCTCGATAACCTTTCCCGTAATATCATACACTTTGGCTGTTACTTTCTCATTTCCTTCATAGTTCAGTGTGAGCTGAAACTTGCCATCGGTAGGATTTGGAAAAATCTTTAGTTCCTCGTCCAATTGTACATTCTTGTCCTGAGCAATTGTTGGCTGCGTAAGCAGGATTCCGATCATAAGAAATCCCAGTAGATATGTGGTAATTGTCTTCATCGCCGCTAATAAAACAAAAATCCTGCCAAGAAATTATTAACACGGGTGAATCGATTTACATTTTCACCTAACTTTACTTCCCATGTTTTTAATTTTTGACACCGAAACAACAGGATTGCCCAAAAGGGACAATGCACCTATTTCAGAAGTAGATAATTGGCCAAGGGTTATACAAATAGCCTGGCAGCTGCACGATGAAACAGGAGATTTGATCGAACATTTCAATCTGTTAATCAGACCTGATGGATTTGAAATTCCATATTCAGCCGAGAAGGTTCATGGGATTTCCACTGAAAAAGCCTTGAGTCATGGCGTAGCTCTTGCGGAGGGCCTCAACCGGTTTAACGAATCCCTGGCAAAAACTACTTTTCTAATTGGCCACAATGTAAAATTCGACATCAATGCCCTGGGCGCAGAGTTTATCAGGGCAGCAGTTGATACCACATTTTTTGAAAAGAAAGAGGTGTGTACCATGTGGTCCAGTACCGATTTTTTGAAACTCCCCGGAGGAAGGGGTGGTAAATTCAAGCCACCCAAACTGATGGAATTATATGAGTACCTGTTTGAAGAACGGTTTCAGGAAGCACATAATGCTGCAGCCGATGTGGAGGCTACCACACGTATCTTTTTTGAGCTACTCAGAAGAAAGATTATTTCACCCGATCTGTTGCAACTATCTGCTGAGCATTATGGCTCATTTATTGCGAAAAACCAGGGCCGGATTGGGAAATATGGACTCACCCATAAATCCAACTGGGAGGAGGAATTAGATCCCAGCGAGAAGCCCGAACAATCATTGGAGATTGAAACACAGGAGGATCCTCCGGAGCAGGTTGATTTTGTCCATCTTCATGTGCATACACAATACTCCATCCTGGATGGTGCTGCCAGCATTCCCGATCTGCTGAAAAAAGCAGTTGAAGATGACATGCGCGCTGTGGCCATTACCGATCATGGAAACATGTTCGGAGTTAAAGAGTTCCATAATGAGGCCAGCAAGCGCGGCATAAAACCAATTCTGGGTTGTGAAGCCTACATTGCCCGTAGGGAGAGGCATACTAAGAAAGATAAAAATTTAGATGCATTCGATCACGTAGTACTTCTGGCGAAGAACCCCACAGGTTATAACAACCTGACAACCATAATATCGCTCGGATGGACTGAAGGGTTTTATTACAAGCCGAGAATTGACCGCGAATTACTTGAAAAATATTCTGAAGGGATCATTTGCCTCTCGGCCTGCCTTGGAGGGGAGATTCCCCAGGCCATTATGCATCAAACCGTAGAAAAAGCAGAGCAAATTGCACTTGAATATCAGAGGATATTTAAGGATGACTTTTATTTGGAATTGATGCGACATCAAACCAGTGATCCAGGGATGAATAAGCTGGTGTTTAACGACCAGGTATTTGTGAACCGCACACTACTTGAAATCGGGAAACAACTGGGTATCAAATGTGTGGCATCCAACGATGTGCATTTCGTGGATATGGAAGATGCGGAGGCCCATGATCACCTCATTTGTCTGAATACAGGGAAGGACCTGGATGATCCTAAACGAATGAGGTACACCCGGGAAGAGTGGTTCAAAACCCGGGATGAGATGAAAGAGGTATTCTCTGACCTGCCCGGTATACTTAACAACACCATTGAAGTAGCAGAGAAGGTAGAGCAATATGAACTGAACACAAATCCAGTCATGCCCTATTTCCCTCTTCCGGATGGATTCAGTAACGAAGATGAATACCTCAAACATATTACCTACCAGGGAGCCACAAGGCGGTATGGAGAGCTTACAGAAAACATCAGGGAAAGGATCGACTTTGAATTGGGAACCATTCAACGCATGGGATTTCCAGGTTACTTTCTGATTGTACAGGACTTCATTTCTGCCGCAAGGGAGATGGACGTTTCAGTTGGGCCCGGACGGGGATCAGCAGCCGGATCAGCCGTTGCCTATTGTCTGGCGATTACAGATATCGACCCCATCAAGTATGACCTGCTCTTTGAACGCTTCCTGAATCCCGATCGGATCTCCATGCCTGATATAGATATCGATTTTGACGAAGATGGACGGGAAGAGGTACTGAAATGGGTAGTAAATAAGTATGGCCATGAACGGGTTGCCCACATCATCACTTTTGGTACCATGGCCGCAAAAATGGCCATCCGGGATGTGGCCCGCATTCAAAAATTACCACTGCCGGAGGCCGACAGACTGGCCAAACTAATTCCCGAAAGACCTGGAACTACCTTTGCAAAAGCCTTTGAGGAGGTTCCCGAATTAAAAGCGGAACGCGATTCATCCAATCCACTCATTTCCAATACACTTCGAATTGCCCAGCGACTTGAGGGCTCGGTCAGGCAAACAGGTCTACATGCCTGTGGTGTTATTATTGGGCGGAATGACCTTACACAACATTTGCCCATTTGTAAGTTTAAGGATTCTGAGCTACTGGTCACGCAATTTGACGGGCATTTTGTTGAGGATGTGGGTATGCTAAAAATGGACTTCCTGGGATTAAAGACCCTCTCCATTATTAAAGACGCCGTGGCCAATATTAAAGAATCCAGGGGTATTGATATCGATATTGACCAAATCCCCATGGATGATAAGACCACCTTTGATCTCTACTCAAATGGGGAGACAACCGGACTGTTTCAGTTCGAATCTCCGGGAATGAAGAAGTATTTGAAAGAGCTCAAGCCCAACCGGTTTGAAGATCTGATCGCCATGAATGCCCTCTACAGGCCGGGCCCCATGGAATACATTCCAAGCTTTATCAACCGTAAACATGGAAAAGAGAAGATTGAGTATGACCTTCCAGAAATGGAGGAATACCTGAAAGACACCTACGGAATTACAGTCTATCAGGAGCAGGTGATGCTCTTGTCCAGGAAATTGGCCGGATTTACCAGGGGTGAAGCAGATTCGCTTCGAAAGGCCATGGGAAAGAAGATCAAAAAAATGATGGATGAGCTCAAGGTCAAGTTTGTGGAGGGCTGTACCAAAAATGGCTTTTCAATCAAAAAGATCGAAAAGATCTGGACCGACTGGGAAGCATTTGCACAATATGCCTTTAACAAATCCCATTCCACCTGTTATGCATATGTTTCATATCAAACCGGTTACCTTAAGGCCAACTATCCTGCCGAGTTTATGGCTGCCGTTTTAAGTAGAAATATTACCGATATTAAGAAGATCGGGACTTTTATGGATGAATGCAGGAGAATGTCAATTTCTGTGCTTAGCCCCGATGTAAACGAGAGCAGGTTAAGGTTTACTGTGAACGACAATGGAGATATTCGATTTGGATTGGGTGCCATAAAAGGGGTGGGCGCAAATGCTGTTCAAAGTATCATTGAGGAGCGGGTCTCCAACGGACCCTTTAAAGATATTTATGATTTTGTGGAGCGCAACAATCTGCACCAGGTAAACCGAAAAAATTTTGAAGGATTGGCCGTTTCTGGTGCACTTGACTGTTTTAGCCCAATCACACGAAGCCAGTATCTGGATACTTTAGAGGAAGATGAGGCTACATTCATCGAACAACTGATCAAATTTGGAAACAAGATCCAGTACGAGAGAAAAAATCCTCAACAAAACCTGTTTGGTGAGTCCAGTGCCATTGCCATCTCAAAACCAATTCCACCGGAGGTTAACGAGTGGGATGACGCCACCAAGTGCAAGAGAGAAAAGGAACTGATAGGCATTTATCTGACCTCCCATCCACTTGACCGCTACAAAATGGAGATTGACTCCTTTTGTCCCAATACACTTCATGAGCTTTCAGATCTGCAAAAATTCAGAGGAAGAGACCTGGTCTTTTGCGGAATGATAAAAACCGTAAAGGACGGGGTGGATCAGTGGAGAAATAAACCATATATGCTGGCCCAGCTGGAGGATTATACCGAAACCTATAACCTGAGACTTAAAAACGATGATTATGTCAATTTCAAACAATATTTCCTTCCCGATGTGGCATTGATGATCAAAGCTACCGTAAACGAGTGGAGCCCCAGAGAGGAGCCCAATCGCAAGATCTATTCCCTCAAACTCAAAGCCGTGTATATGCTGGCAGATGTGCGTGAAAAACTGGTTAAGTCCGTAAATCTCACCCTGGATATATCAAAAATCACCACTGAACTTATTGATGAGATAGAACGCCATACGGTTACTGAAAGTGGAAAGCTCCTGAAAATTAGCATCAATGACCCCGAGACCAAGATGAAATTGAACCTATTTTCGCGTAAAAAACATGTGTTGATTACAGATGAGTTCGTGAATTACCTTCAAAACAGCACTGCTTTTGAATTCAGTCTCACGTAAGCATTTTTTTTATAATTTTGTGCCAACAATTTATATTACATAAAAAGTAAGACATGGCAATAGAAGCAACAGATAGCAATTTCGACGAACTGGTATTGGGCGCAGACAAACCTGTGATTGTAGACTTTTGGGCTGAATGGTGTGGCCCCTGCCGCATGGTGGGACCTATCGTTGAGGAGGTTGGAGTTGAATACGAAGGTAAAGCTGTAGTAGCGAAGGTGGATGTGGATAGCAATCCCGGGATAACTGCTAAATATGGGATCAGAAATATTCCCACCATTCTCTATTTTAAAAATGGAGATGTGGCTGATAAGCAGGTAGGCGCGGTTCCAAAAAGTACCATCGTCAATAAACTGGAAGCTCTTCTCTAGAGCTAATAGTCCTTGGGGATGAAAAAGAAGGTTCCATCCTCATCTTCAAGACCTGCGATCTTTCCAAACTGAGGCGTTTGTTGGTTCGCATTCGTAACTGCTGACATAACCTTCAGAACAATTTTTTCAATGGGCACACAACTGCCTGGACTATTTACCAATACGTTGGCAAATGTCCTGGTGAACTGACTGTTGTCAACTGCAGATTCATATCCGGCAGAGGAAAACACCTGGGATGATTTAAAACTGGTGGACTCCCAATCATCACAACTGCGCTCCTGAATTTCTGATCTCATGGCCTGGTAAAAACTTGGTCCGGACTCACATGCATCAGTAATAACCAGGGTATGATCCAAACAGTCGGGATAGGATTGCATGGAAGCTTTAAGCGCGTTGATGTTATAGAAAGAGAACTCGTCATCACCCGATGCATCCACCGGTATCCAGTAACCACTCTCATTTATATATTTTCCGTGACCCGCGTACCAGATCAGAATAGAATTCACCCTGTTGCTTCTGATCATATCCCTTAATTCGATGGAGAAAAATTTCTGAAACTCCACTTTGGACATGTTCTTTTTATGAATCACATTATGCACCTGGTACTTTGCCAATGCTGTTCTCATCAGTGAGATATCTTTAGGAGGACCATCCAAACTGGAAAAAGAGTCGTAATCTGAATTCTCAATGAAGATAGCCCATGTTTTACCCATCGGATTTCCGGCAAAAGTCTGTGCGTCCCTGTTCAGGGTATATTCGATTTCGGCATAGTTGCCATACTCATCTTCCACCTTAACAACAATTCTGCTCTTATTCTGAACCTTAACCAGCGCTGTAAAGGAAGGATTCAGATCACTGGGAATGTAGCTTGCCATAACGCTGTCCACGTAAATCATGGTGATTTTGCTTTCATCCTCAATCTTTCCCTCCATATAAATGTAAGGCTCATCGCTATCGAGATAGAGAATGTTATTCTCAGAACCATAGGGAGCAATCATCCTTACAATGGGAGGATCCACCTCGGTACGTCTTATAGGAAAAATAGCTGTTTCGGTATTGTCATAAACATCCGAAACCTGAACGATAATCTGATTGGAATTGGATAGATTCACACTGGCCAGGAAGAGGAAACCTTCATCGGTTTTTTCAACGGGTACTGTAAACCCATTTACCTGGAGCGATTTTATTTCACTCTGGTCATCCACAAGCCCGGTTACATTGATCACCATGATCTCCTTGGAAACATCCACGATATTTCCTTCACCTGATAGCGGATCCTTCAATGTAACCCTGGGTTTATTCTCTTCCCTGTTTATCTCGAACATACGCTGGTTCGCTTCCTCATAGAGCCTCTGAGCAGTAACATCATATTTTGACATGGCTAATAAAGTTCCATAATCCGCAAGGGCCATTTCATATTCCCTTGTGGCTTCATAGGCTCCGGCCCTTTTGTAATAGACCTCGGCACTGTCCGGATTAAGTTCGATGGCTTTCCCATAATCTAAAATCGCATAGCTGGGTTGATTCATCAGGTTATGGATATCTCCACGGTAGATATAGATCCTGGCCTCTTCGGGATATTCAATGGAAGCCATGGAGAGCACTTCAATGGCCTTGGGAAAACTCCCTTGAGCGGATAAAATCTGGCTTTGAAGCAACATACCCTCAAGATGGGTAGGCTCGAGTTGGAGTGTCTGCACTATAGATGTATTGGCCTCACTGTATTTTCCTCTTGTATAAAGCAAATGTGCAAAGGCGAAGTGGGTCTGAACTATTCGCCTGTTCTCATTGATAGAAAGCTTATAAGCCTCTTCCGCATCATCGTACATCTCAAGCTTTTCATAGACCTGTGCAATGTTGTAATAAGCTGTTTCATCTTCCTTTATTTTCAAGCACTTAATACAGTCTTCCAGGGCCAGTTCATACTCCAGCAGTTCCATATACACCACTGACCTGATCTGGTAGGCTTCAAGGAAATTCCCTTTTAAATCCAGGGCCATACTTAGCTTCTCAGCTGCCAGTTCGTTGTCCCCAAACAGGTGCCACTCCTTTCCAGAAAAATAGTAAAGTTCAGCCTCCTTTTGGTCAAATACCAGGGCACGGTCATAATCCTTTGCGGCATTCTCATGTTCGCCAATTTTTGAGTAGGCATCCGCACGATTCGTATAGGCTTTGTCAAAATCCGGATCCAGGTTTATGGCTCTACTAAACTGTTCAATGGCGTCACTGTAGTTCATGGCCCTGGAGAAATCCTCACCGGCCTTAAAATATTGCTTGGCCGATTGAGATTTTACAACAGTGCTTGTACATGCGAGCAAAAGGATAAAAATATATGTTACTCTCTTCATTGTATTAAATTATTCCCGGTATTGTACACCCTATTATTTGGATTTGTACGTAACTGGTTCTCATAAAGTTACTTCTTTAACTTGTTTGATTTTTAAAAATCTCAAGCTTGGTATCACTAAAATAGAGTGTCTCTTCCGGAGCAATGGACAAATGGGGAGCACCAACTCCCTGACTGAAGGCCATCTTCCCTGTAAAAACTCTGGCTTCATCCCAAAGACCTGCTTCTATAAAAGAGGTCAGCAATTTGGCTCCTCCCTCCACAAAAAGGGAAATCACCTTCTGGTCATGAAGCTCCTCCAGAACATCACCCAGCTCATAGGAGGGGTCAATATGAATGCTTCTGGTTTTTCCTGAATACTTTCCAGGTACCCCGGTAAAAATCATGGTATCCTGCTTCCCATCTAGTATATGTGCACCATCGGGCAATCTGCCAGATCGGTCCATGGTGATCCGAATGGGGTTTTCTCCGGTCCACCTGCGAACATTCAAGCTAGGATTATCGCTTATTACCGTATTGGTTCCCACCATGATCGCAGCCTCCTCTGACCTCCATTTATGAACCAGGGTTCGGTTCACCTTGTCGGTGATCCACCTGGGCCCCTCAGATTCACCTGGCTCTCTTTCCAGATCAATAAATCCATCCGTAGTCTGTGCCCATTTCAAAATTACATAGGGACGTGTGCTGGTGAGATAACGAAAAAATCGACGATTCAGATGATATCCTTCTTCAACCAGACAGCCGGTCTCCACCTCTATTCCTGAATCTTTCATAAATCTGATCCCCTGTCCATTTACACTGGGGAATGGGTCCGAATTTGAAATGACCACCCGGCCTATCCCCTTCTGTTTGATCATCGTGGAACAGGGGGGAGTTTTCCCATGATGGGAGCAGGGTTCCAGGCTGCAGTAAAGAGTCGACTGAGGCAAAAGTGTGGGATCCTTTACAGATCGTATGGCATTGACTTCGGCGTGCGGGCCTCCAAATTCGTGGTGAAATCCTTCCCCTATGATCCGTTCATTATGTACAATTATGCTACCTACCAGGGGATTCGTTTTTGTCATACCCAAGCCTTTCCGAGCTAGCTCGAAACAACGCCGCATGTATATGTTATCTTTCTCTGTAAGCAAGATGCAGTTTATTATTACATTTGATTATGTTCCAAAATCATGCCACTATCACGCAGATCAGGCTTTACCTCCTAAAAGAGCTTCAGCATACTTATTCTGAAAATGAATCCTCCTCCATTGCCCGACTGATCCTAGAGCATGTGGGCTATCCTTCATCGGTCTATTTACATGACCCAAACAGGATTCCCGAAACAGCTACCAGAGCGCAAATTACGGAAATTGTAAGCGATATTCATACAGGTAGACCAATTCAGTACATCCTGGGTTATACATATTTTTGTGAAATGAAGATCCAGGTGGATGAATCCGTCCTGATTCCCAGGCCCGAAACAGAGGAGATGGTATTCAATATCAGCACCGAGTTTTGTCCCCGGGGGAAGCGAATCATTGATCTGGGGACAGGTTCGGGATGCATTGCCCTTGCCCTCAAAAAACAGTTCCCTGAGGCTGATGTAAGCGGAGTTGATCTGAGCAAAGAGGCGCTAGAGGTTTCGAACAAAAACGGAGCTCTCAATATGCTGAATGTCAATTGGTTTCACGGGGATATCCTGGATTCTGAATTGCTGAAAACAGAAGCTGATTTTGACCTGGTGGTCAGCAATCCCCCCTATGTGTTGAAAAGTGAGAGAGAATTGATGAAAAAAAACGTACTTGAGTATGAACCCGGGTCAGCACTCTTTGTTAATGATAGTGACCCCCTGATCTATTTCAGGTCCATCGCAGCTTTCTGCATGAATAAACTGAAGTCAGGCGGCCTGTTCTGGGTAGAGATCAATGAAAGATTTGGAAAAGAAACTGCCCGCTTATTTAACAAAGCAGGATTTGAGCATGTGGCCATTATCAAAGATATCCATGGAAAAGAGCGCTTCGTCAATGGAAGAAAATAACAGCTCATCCTACAAAGATGCGCTAAGAAGGGCTGCTGCCCTTTGCAGCAATCAGGAGCAGTGCACCGGAACTATTCTGGAAAAGCTGCGGACCTGGGGAGTGGACACAGATGAAGCTCAAAGGGTGATCCAGAAACTGAAAGAGGAGAAGTTTCTGGATGACCTCAGGTATGCAAAGTTCTTTGTAAGGGACAAGTACAGGCTGAATCGTTGGGGCAAGGTCAAAATCACCGCCATGCTTCGCCAGAAGAAGATTGAAAATTCGCTTATTGAAGAAGCCCTTAACGAGATTGACATGAAGGAGTATGAGGAGATTTGTGCCGATCTGATTAAAACCAAATCTGCCACACTGAACGAATCCAACCATTATGTACGAAAGGGAAAGCTATTCAGGTTTGCCGCCGGCAGGGGCTTTGAGTCTGATCTGATTCATCGGATCCTGAGTTAAATTCTTTTTTAACTTTGTTTAAATTTATCGAACTATGATTACAACTGACCAGATCAAAGATCTGAACAGGCGCCTGGATGCGTTAAGGAGGCATCTTTGACGTAGATGGCAAAACCATCCAAATCGAAGAGGAGGAACAACGTTCGCACGACCCCGAATTCTGGAACAATCCAAAAACTGCTGAGGAGCAATTAAGAAAGATTGCCCGGCTAAAAAGCTGGGTGGAAGGTTATCATGGGGTTCAAACTGCCATTGAAGACCTCAATGTACTTTCAGAATTCCTTGAGGCGGGAGAATCAAGCGAGGAGGAGGTAAATGCCCAATTTGGCATTGCATTAACGCTCACTGAAGAACTGGAATTGAAAAACATGCTTCGCAATGAGGCCGACAGCCTGGGGGCCATTCTGAAAATAAATTCAGGGGCAGGTGGGACAGAGAGCCAGGACTGGGCGGAGATGATTATGCGCATGTACCTTCGTTACGGGGAGAAGCATAACTATAAGGTGAAAGAGCTTCACATGGTTCAGGGGGATGAAGCAGGAATAAAATCTGTTTCCCTGGAGTTCACAGGAGATTATGCCTACGGTTTCCTGAAAAGCGAAAACGGGGTTCATCGACTGGTTCGGCTCTCTCCATTCGACTCCGCCAATCGCCGGCATACCTCATTCGCATCCGTATTTGTAACTCCGGTCATTGATGAATCTATCAAGATTGTAGTCAATCCTGCCGATATTGAATGGGACACTTTCAGATCGGGTGGAGCGGGCGGACAAAATGTAAATAAAGTGGAGACCGGTGTAAGGGTCCGACACCTTCCCACCGGAATTACCGTAGACAATACAGAAACCCGCTCACAGCATAAAAACAGGGAGAATGCCATGCGCATCCTGAAATCGCATCTCTACGAAATTGAATTGCAGAAGAAGCGTGAGAAACAGGCACAGATCGAAGGCAACAAGATGAAGATCGAATGGGGTTCCCAAATCCGGAATTATGTATTGCATCCTTATAAACTGGTAAAGGACCTGCGTACCAATCAGGAAACAGGAAATGTTCAGTCGGTATTGGATGGGAACCTGGATCCTTTCATCAAGGCTTTCCTGATGGAGTTCGGGGGGAAATAAAATTATGCAGGCAGAATACCATGGGCACATATTATAATACCAAAGATTCGGTAGAGGAGTATATCCGATTGGCCAAAGGCTATAATGGCAAACAAAACATTGCCCTGTTGAAAGAGTTCTTACCCTCTGACTCCAAATTACTTGAAATCGGTTCAGGACCAGGAACAGACTGGCAAATTCTAAATAAGTTTTACAGGGTGCTTGGTTCTGATTTCTCAAAAGAGTTCCTGAAACATTTGCGAGCAACTTACCCAGCAGGAGAGTTCATCGAATTGGATGCCACTACCCTGAAGACCGACCGGACTTTTAATGGGATCTATTCGAACAAAGTGTTGCATCACCTAAAAGATGAAGACCTGGAAGCCTCCGTCAAAAGACAGTCTGAGATACTTGAGCCGGGAGGTTTTGTTTGCCACACTTTCTGGAAAGGCGAAGATTCTGAAATCTACAACGACCTCTTTGTGAATTATCACACAGAGACAGGTATCAGGACCCTTTTCGAAGATCGATTTGATCCTGTGCTGATCAGATTCTACAAAGAATTTGAGAAGGGCGACTCCATCCTCTACATTGGGAAAAAGAAAAAGGGGCAGTACACTTAGGCACCACCCCCTCTTCGTTACATTCAGGTTATGTTCTCTCTAATTTACCTGCAGGCAATTCTTTTATCCGAAGCGAATGTGATGTTAGCTGCCTTAGCGGATGCGCAGCATACGGTTCAGCAGCGCTATCACATTTGCGAAGGATTAGGTAAAGATGATCTGTGTGTTCTCCCCTCCACACATGGCGTAAAAATCGCCCACTGTAAGGACATCTTTTACTTCATCCCACAGGTCTTCTTTCTCCAGTTTGAACATATCCATAGCCAGTTTACAGGCATAGATTTCGCCACCACCTGCAGTGATCATCTCCAGGAACTCATCCACAGGAGGGATATCCAGTTTCTCCATGGAACTCTTCATCATGGATGATACGCCAGCTTCCACTCCCGGAATCATTCCCAGAATGGTAGGAAAAGGTAAGCCACCTGGGGCCCTCATGGCGGGATTCCCCACTGTTGCTGTCTTAAGCTTATTCATCTGCTTTTTGGTGATTGCATCAAGCCCGAAGAAAGTAAAGAATACTTTTGTTTCGATCCCTTCCATAACAGCACCATTAGCCATAACCAGAGTCGCATAAACATCTTCAATGGTGCCCTTGGCACCGATGATGCATACTTTTTTTAACGGTGTTTCAGTATTTGCCATCGTTTTTAGTTTTTAATGATATTAAACACAACTTGCTGGCTTGGGAATGCCTGCAACCTTAGATGAATACTTCAGGGGGCCTCCTGGAAATAACTGGTATAATCCTTTGATATCCACGATGCCTGATTTGCCCACTTTTCTAATGGTAAGAGTCTCTCCCTTTGCACTGGCATCCCGCAGGAATTCCAATACCTCAAAATGCTTATCGGTGAGATCAATGCCAATCTCTTTTGCCATTTCAGCTGCAACCTCTTTGTTCCACTGGGAAGCGTCCGTCATATAACCTTCATCGTTTACTTCAACAGTTTGTCCTGCTAATGTTACTTGTGCCATAATTTTCTAATTTATAGGTTCTTGATTGATTGTATTTTTACTCATATTTTTTAAAAAGGTCATAAAGAATCCAAGTGTTCTCTTCATTTCCGGTTTATTCATTTCACGCATCACCTTGAAAATGGAGTATTCTGGAATATTGTCCATTTCGAGGCTAGCGAATATCCTGACTGCATTGTCAATGGATTTAAGCATATCAGGTTGGGTCAGATTCTTCAGCACATCCAGCATGGCCACCACATTGTCGGCCAGCATCCGAACATCCTCAACTCCGTAGTGGGTCACAATGTTATCGATGATCTGTCCAAATTCCTTAAGGAACTCAAAATAGCCTTTCTGCTCAAATTCATGAAGTGTCTTGGTGGTATCGATGATCACCTCATTGGCGATTGGTCCTACATCCTTCATAAGATCCATGGCGCTACCCAGGGTATCCAGTATGATATTGAAATTTCCCACATTCTGTGCCACCCTGATCCCAAGCTCTCTTAGCTCATCCGGATCCAGTACAACCTCACGGTCGTCCAGCGCCTTTACAGTGGTATCATATACGTCCTTGCCAATAATTGATGCATCGGCGACCAGGTCATCTATCGCCTGGGATTTTAATCGTTGCTGATTTACATATTCCAGGATCGTGTCGACCTTCTGGTTCAATTCAGCAATCTGTTTTGAAGTATCTTCTGCCATGTGAAATTCGATTAGTCTATGGAATTTTTCTTTCCGGCCATGGTCATATGAGCCTCAATGGGCATCTCCTTGCCACGTAGAAGGATGTGCCAGTAGATCCAGCGGAAAATCATCTTCCCGTAATGGTTGATCTTGGTATTCTTTAAGAGTCCAAAGGGTCCGATTCCAGGCAAGGGAAATGTTCCGGGCAAGGGTTCTGTATCGTAATTAAAATCGATCAGGGCTCCTTTGCCGTAACCTGTCTCAATATAACAGTTGGCATGTCCGTCAAACTTGGCGGTCATAGGCCTGTTCTCGAATGCATTCATCATATTCTCAAAAAGAATTTCTGCTGCAAAGTGAGCCACTGAACCAGCCTTGGAGGTGGGAAGGTTTGCAGCATCACCCAGTACGAAGATATTCTCAAACTTCTTCGACTGCAGGGTCTCCTTATCGGTCTCCACATAATTCATATCATCACCCAGTCCACTTCGCTCAATCATTTCAGAGCCCATATTCATGGGTACGATGGTCAGCGCATCGAAAGGAATTTCAATCTCATCATAGGATTTCAATACTTTCTTATCATTGTCCACACTCTCCAGATAGAAATCAGGAACCACCTTGATGTTTTTCTCATCCAGTAGCTGGCTGAGCATTTTAGTTGCGATGGGTTTGGTGAAGGCTCCGGCCAGGGGAGTTACATAGGTAATATCCACTTTGTCTCTGATCCCCTTTTCAGTGAAGTAAGCTTCGGCCAGACAAACAAATTCAATGGGTGCCACCGGACATTTAAATGGCAATTCGGCAATACACATCACCAACTTTCCACCTTCCCAGGTTTTGAAGAATTGTTGCAATGCCACTGCACCTTCAACCGTATAGAAATCGAAAATACTCTTTCTCCACTCCTTGCCCAGGAGCCCGGGGGTCTCATCGGGACGGGTCTGAGTTCCGGTAGCGATAATCAGGTAGTCGTATTTCAGTGAAGTACCATCCATAAGCGATACCCTGTTCTCTTCCCCATTAATTTTATCAATCTCCTGGTATATTACTTTAACACCTGCAGGAAAGAAATCACCCTTGGGTTTGATCACATCAGATTTATTATAGATCCCAAAAGGAATAAAAAGAAATCCGGGCTGATAATAATGGGTTTTATGCTGGTCGACAATGGTAATTTGCCACTCCTGACGATCCAGGGCTTTAAAAAATTTATTGGCCATCATCGTGCCTGCTGTACCACCCCCTAATATTAAAATGTTTTTCATATTATTACTGTTTATTTTAGAATGTATCACCTAATGGAAAACATATTCCTGTGATTGGCGTTACAAACATAACACCAATTTGAAGGGTGTGATTTTAATAACGATATGATAATTATCATAACATGACAACTATCATTTTAGGATATGTTGATCAGCATTTAGATGGATACAAATGGATCTCAGTTGCAGTTGTGAACTTTGCGAATTAAAAGGGCTTTTTATTGAAACCCTGGATGGCGAGCACCTGGATGTCATTTGCTCATCGAAAATAGAAAAGGAGTATGCCGCAGGCGAAGCCATCATAAAGGAGGGTATGCAAATCAATGACTTTGTATACCTGAAAAGCGGTCTGGTCAAATTATTCCGGAGTGATATGGGTGAGAAGGAACAAATAATAACCATTGCCAAACCCTTTGACTATGTGAGCTTGCTAAGTGTATTTTCCAATGAAACTTACAATTACTCTGTAACCGCGCTTGAAGACTCGGTGACCTGCAACATCGATATGGCGGAGATAAACCAGTTGGTTCTGAAAAACGGAAAGCTTGCACTCAATCTCCTTAAAAAGATGAGCCTGGTGGCTGACCAGATCATCCTTGATTCTCTTGAGATTCGAAAGAAACACCTCAGGGGAAGGGTAGCCTATCTTCTGATCTATTTCTCGCAGGATATATACCACTCTTCTGAATTTGACCTGCCCATTACACGAAAAGAGATGGCCGAATATGTGGGCATGACTACAGAGAATGTGATCCGCACCCTGAGTGAATTCAGAAAGGATGGAATCCTGAAGATATATGGGAAAACCATACAGGTATCCAATATGGATACCTTAAAGTCCATCTCAGAATTTGGTTAAATCGGTCCTGTTTTTCTTCGATTTTTACTAGCTTCACGCGCTTAAATCCCATGCAATGAAAAGATCTTTCTTCAAGTTCAGTTTTTTTCTTTTTGTAATTTTATTGATCAATCCTCCCGCTTCAAAGGCTCAGTCAACTGGATACAGAACACCTGACCAGGTGAGCACTTGGATCAAGCAAATCGAGGCTAAAAATCCCGAAGCACTTGCTTCCTACAACATTGCAATCTCACCAGGGGAAAGACCGGTTCAGGTCATTAGAATCGGGAAGAGTTCAGAATCTGCAATAGAAGCCAATCCATCCATTTTTGTGGGAGCAAACCTGGAAGGAAACCGGCCCCTGACCACTGAGGGTGCCATCTTTCTGGCCGAAACCATCCTCTCTGATCCAACAAATTTCGATTCACTGACCTGGTACATTTTGCCCCTGGGAAACCCCGATGGGGCAGCAAGGTTTTTCCAGAGTCCGCTTTACGGGGATTCCAGAAACGACCTCCCTACAAATGATGACGGGGATGATCAGACCGATGAAGATGGAGTGAACGATCTGAACGGAGATGGTTGGATTACTAAAATGCGTGTAAAGCATCCCGCCGGAGAGTGGATTGTATCTGAAGCGGATCCCCGGCTTATGCAGAAAGCCGATCCCAAGAAAGGGGAGCAGGGTATCTATAAGGTATACACTGAAGGAACGGACGACGACAACGATGGAAAATACAATGAAGATGGACCAGGTGGAACCAATGTGGGGATAAACTTTCCACAGCTGTTTAAGCACTTTACCGCAAGCGGGGGTAGCTTTCCTGGATCTGCGCCAGAATCCTATGCCATTATGAAATTTGTTTTTGAGCATCCCGACATTGCCATGATTGTCTCCTTTGGGTCTACCAACTGGTGCTACACTCCCCCAAAGGGTGGAAGGAAAGGTGAGACCGATCTTAATAAGATCAGGCTCTCAGAAAGGCAGGCCCGGCAATTTAATCTGGACCCTGCAAAAATATATAGCATAAAAGAGCTGGTTGAAATAATCAAAGCCGAGAATCCCGGAATGAATGTGGATGAAAGCATGATCGCTGGCTATCTGGGATTGGGCGCAGCATTAAATCCGCAAGCAGGGGATCTTCTTTTTTATGAGAAATATGCCAAGGCATATAAGTCCTTTCTAAAGGAGCAGGGAGTTGAAAAGGAGAGAATCGAGCCCGCCCCGGCACTTGATGGTTCATTTGAGCTCTGGGGATACTTCCAGGTGGGAGTCCCGGTATTTAGTATGGATCTCTGGGGCGTTGAAAAGGATAGCATGGAATCAGATAAAGCACTGCTGGCATATGCCGACAGCAATCCCGAAAATAAGGGATTTGTCGATTGGGAGCCTTTTGATCACCCCTCACTGGGTGCTTTGGAGATTGGAGGGTTTGTACCTTACCTGGCCAGCACTCCCCCCTATGAGTGGGCTGACTCCCTTTTGCAGCTCCAGGTTCCCTGGATTCTGAAATTGGCAGAAGAGTTGCCAGATTTGCACATCTATGAAATTAATACCACCTCCAGGGGAAATGGAGTCTATCAACTGGATATCTGGGTCGAAAACCGCGCATTTATTCCCTTCCCTACGGATATGGGCAGCAGAAACAGACAGCCTGCTCCGGCAGTCCTTTCTTTGGAAGGGGAGCAGATGGAATTTATCTCAGGTTATAAAAGGACCCCCATTGGCCGTGTGGCCGGAAAATCGAGGGTGAAAACAACGCTGTTAATACAAATGGAAAAACCAGGAAACATTACCCTTAAACTTAGTAGCAAGACTGCAGGCCACGATCTTAAAACAATAAAAATAGGAGGATAACATCATGAAAAAAAGCTTCATATTATTATTCGCTTTGGGAATTATTGTTTCAGGATCCATCCCGGCACAGGATATAGGATGTCCCACTCCGGTTCGACCGATACTACGATTACGACCAGCTGGTTGAAGCCATGCAGGCACTTCACAATGCATATCCAAACCTCACAACACTTGACCTGGTGGGACACAGCGAGGAGGATAGGGCCATCTATGCACTCACCATTACAAATCCCTCCACAGGCGATCACCTGTCCAAACCCGGTGTTTATGTGGATGGAAACATTCACGGCAATGAGGTACAGGCCGGAGAGGTTTGTCTTTACCTGGCCAACCAACTGCTCACCAGCTACGGGGAAAATGAAAAAATTACTTCCCTGGTGGATAAGAATAGTTTCTATATCATTCCGGCTGTCAATGTGGATGGACGATACCATTTCTTTACAGATGCAAATACCTCCAGTTCCAGCAGGAGCATTCGCAGGCCAAAAGATGATGATAAAGACGGACTATTCGATGAAGATCCTTATGACGATCTGGATGGCGACGGCAATATATGTGACATGAGAAAAAGGGATCCCAACGGAACCCACCGCACCGATCCTTATGATCCCAGATTGATGGTCCGCGTGAAACCCGGAGAGAAAGGCGAATGGATTCTCCTTGGAAGAGAGGGAATTGATAACGATGGGGATGGCCGAATCAATGAGGATAACGAGGGATATGTGGACCCCAACCGAAATTGGGGTTATAACTGGAAACCCAACTATATTCAGCGGGGAGCGGGATACTATCCTCTTTCAGGTACTGGATTGAAATCCATAGCAGATTATCTGCTGGAGCGGCCCAATGTGATTATGGTTTGGGCCTTTCACAATTCAGGGGGTATGTTCCTCAGGGGCCCCTCCACCAAAGATGAAGGAGAGTTTCCTTCAGCCGATTTGAAGGTGTATGACTACCTGGGAGAAAACAGCGAGATGATCACTCCCGGATACCGATATTTACTGGTATGGAAAGACCTTTACTCTACCTATGGGGACTTTACAGGATTTACAAGCAACATCATTGGATCTTATGGATTTGTGGGTGAATTGTTCCAATCTCAATCTGAGACCTACACCTCTAACAAGGAGTTGAAAAAACCAGGTGAACGCAACCGGGAACCGGGACCCGACGATTCCAATCACCAACGCCTGAAGTTTAATGACCATGTGGCCCAGGGTGAGCTATATAAGCCATGGACCTCATTTAATCATCCTTTGTATGGAGAAATTGAGATTGGCGGTTGGACCAAAATGAGTTCCAGGCTACCCCACCCTTTCATGCTTCAGGATCTGGTGCATCGCAATGCCAGCTCGGTGATCTTCTCAGCAGCTCAAACACCGGAAATTCAAATGGAGCTCATGGAGAAAAAGAAAATTGGGAAAGATCTTTATCAGGTTCGCATCCGGCTATTAAACGACAATGCCATTCCTACCCTGACCTACCAGTCGCTTAAAAACAAGTCCCATCGAAAAGATATCCTGAAAGTATCAGGAGCTTCCATAGATGTTGTGGCTGGCGGAGAGTTAAAGGATGCGCATATGAATAAGGCCTTATATAAAGAACACAAGCCCCAGATTCAATTCATCCATATGCCAGGATTTGGGAAGGTAGAATACCAGTTCCTGATTTCTGGTAAAGGAAGCATAGCTGTGGATTATTCATCCCTAAAAGCCAAAGACCAAAGACTGGAGTTCGAACTATAGAAAAATCCCTTCCTCGATTCCAAATTATTGTTACCAAAATAACAGTGAGGTTACGATCTAATACTCAAGGTGCTGTTTATTGAGGTTTCTATTACATTTTTATTGGTTTTAATTATAATTTCATATATTTGAACCCTATTTTGTATGAATTTGTAATAAAACCAAGGAATTATGTGCGGATTTTCAGTCTATACGGGAGGCGACAAAATGCTCAGGCTAAGCGTAGCCAGTGAATTTCAAAAGATTAAATACAGAGGTCCTGACAACACTGTGGCAGCCGACTTTGGAGACAAAGGATGGATGGGTTTCCACAGGTTAAAGATCATTGACACTTCTGACGATGGCAACCAGCCACTCATATCCAGTAACCTTCACCTGGTGGCCAATGGTGAAGTCTATAACTACCAGGATTTAATGGAAGCGTACAAGGACAAGTATGAATTTCAGTCAGAAAGTGATTGTGAAGTCATCATTCCCATGTTTAAGGAACTGGGTATGAAAGAGACTGCCAGAAGACTGGATGCTGAATTTGTATGTGTTCTGTACGACGCAGATGTAGATAAGTATTATGCCGCCAGGGATCCCGTGGGAATTCGCCCCATGTTTTATGGCTACGCATCCGACGGCAAGATCATGTTTGCCAGTGAGATGAAGGCACTTAGTGAACTTTGCCAGGAAGTGAAGCCCTTTCCTCCGGGATATATTTATGACGGAGAGAAGTTTGAATGCTTCCGGGATATCGCTGAGGTCAAAGAATTTGTGGATGACGATACGGAAAAGGTATTTCAGAGACTCAATGAGCTGCTTACAAAAGGAGTTGAGAAAAGACTTCACGCAGATGTACCCGTAGGATTTCTTTGCAGTGGCGGACTCGATTCCAGCCTGGTTTGCGCCATTGCTGCCCGCATGATGGATAAACCCATTAAAACATTTGCAGTGGGAATTGATAAGGATCCCATCGATACCAAATATGCCCGGATTGTTGCCGATTACCTGGGTGCCGATCATACAGAGGTGCTTTTCACAAAACAGGATATTTTCGATACCCTGAGTACCCTGATCTATAACATCGAAACCTATGACATTACCACCATCAGGGCTTCCATGGGGATGTTCCTGGTGAGCAAGTACATCTCCGAAAATACCGATGTCAAGGTATTGATGACTGGTGAGATCAGTGACGAAATTTTTGGCTATAAGTATACCGATTTCGCCCCATCACCCGATGCCTTTCAGAAAGAGGCAGAGAAGAGACTCACCGAAATCTATATGTACGACGTACTGAGAGCCGACAGGAGCATCTCCTCCAATGGGCTCGAGGCCAGGGTACCTTTTGGTGATCTGGACTTCGTGGAGTATGTGATGAGTATCCCACCCGAGAAAAAGATGAACTATACAGGTGTGGGCAAGTACCTGCTTCGTATGGCCTTTGAAGGAGATTACCTCCCACACGATATTCTTTACCGCGAAAAAGCTGCCTTTTCAGATGCAGTAGGTCATAGTTGCGTAGATAATCTTAAAGCTTATGCAGAGGAGATGTACAGTGATGATGATCTGGCTACAGCCAAATACAAATATCAGCATGCCACTCCCATCTCCAAAGAATCGCTGATGTACCGGGATATATTCGAGAGTCATTTTCCCGGACGTTCCGAAACAGTAGCCGACTTCTGGATGCCCAATAAGGAGTGGGAGAACTGCGATGTAAATGATCCCAGTGCCAGGGTTCTTCCCAACTATGGCAAAAGCGGAGAGTAGATTTAACAAAGCAAAATCAGAGTTCCCTGTTCAGATTATCCCTGGTAATCCGGACAGGGATTCTGTTTTCAGGTCAGGATCCATTTGATAGCTGCCTGTTCGGTGGAAAAGGGCCTCAATTTGGCTCCTTCCCTCTTGATGCCCCCCAGAAGAGGGAATATGATCTTCTCAGGCGTATCCACAATTATGGCATATTTAAGAGGTGCAAGCATGGGAACGCTGGCCGCATAATCAATGATCTTCAAGCCATCCCCAGGTTCCATTTTAAACCTGGCCTTACTCACATCGATCACCATCCCTGTTACCCGGTCATTGATAAGCCCTATATCGACGGCATACTGAAGCATTCGAATTTCAGCCTCGGCAGTGAGTTCACCTGCAAAGCTTCTGAAAAGAACTTCCTTGCCGTAAAAGATCTTGCTGGTATATTCAAACCCGTCCATAGAGGGAAGTTACAAAATCTGAGAAATTTTACATAATCCTTGACAAATGAATACTTTTATCTTATATTTGTACGATATAAGTCTTATTTTACTTATTACGTATACTTATGAAGACAGCGTCTAATCCAAAAAGATCCCAGATCCTTTCCACCGGAAAAGAACTCTTCTGGAAGTTTGGCTTTAAAAGAGTGACCATAGAGGAGATCTGCAGGGAAGCAAGGGTAAGTAAAATGACCTTCTACAAATATTTTCAAAACAAGCAGGAATTGGCTGTTAACATCATGGATGAGGTATTCGAAGATAATCTGGTGAAGATCCGAAAGATCGACAACGAGCATGAATCGGCTGAAAAGACCTTTAAGAAGTTTTTACAACTTAAGTCAGAGGCTTCCGAGGGAATCAGCGAGGAGTTTATCAAAGATCTCTATACCAATCCGGACCCTGAACTGAAAACCTACATGGAAAAAACACCAGGTCCATGCTGGAAGAGATCAAAAAGGTATACGAGCATGGAAAGGAGATAGGATGGGTCAGAAAAGACTTGAACATACCCTTTCTTATCCTGTTTTCTCAAAAATTGGTCACGTTGTCCAATGATAAGCAGATGATGCAATTTTTCGACTCATCCCAGGAATTAATTATGGAGATCACCAACCTCTTTATTTACGGAATTTCACCACACGACTAAAGACATGAATGGCTTCAGGTCCATAGGGTTTTTTGCGCTGTTTCTGGTCATCCCGGGAACACTCCTTGCCCAGGCAAAAGACAGCCTGAGATTTAAAGGTCAGCTATCCGCATGGACCCTCTACAATGGAGGTCTTGACCTGCCCATCTATATGGGGGGGCGCTATATTCCACAACTTAACTATGAGATTCAATTGCAAAATGACCGTAAGATCGACTTTGAAGCCTCCGCCAATATCAACGGAAACTTTGGATTTAACCCATTCGATACCATCAGCTCATACGGAACAATTAAACCTTATCGCCTCTGGGGCAGATACTCAACCAGGCAGCTGGAAGTGAGAGTCGGACTGCAGAAAATCAATTTTGGCTCTGCCAACCTGCTCAGGCCCCTCATGTGGTTTGACGAGGTGGATCCCCGCGATCCCCTGGGCCTTACAGACGGGGTATGGGGCGTGCTGGCCCGCTATTATTTTCTGAACAATGCCAATCTCTGGCTTGTGGAGTCTTTATGGAAATGAAGATCCCAGAGGCTGGGATTTTGCAGGCACAGCTCAGGGTATTCCAGAGTTTGGAGGTCGGTTCCAATCACCCATCCCTGCCGGAGAAGTAGCTATTTCCTATCACCATCGCGTATCCGATACCAGGGAGGTAAATGGTGGCCTGCCCGAGTATCCCAAAGTTCGTGAAAACCGCATTGGATTTGATGCCCGCTTCGACCTGGTGGTGGGAACCTGGCTGGAGGCCTCCTGGATAAATAGCAATGAAGACCTGGGCATTTCACCAACCAGGAGCTATTTAACCTGGGAGTGGATTATACTTTTGGAATTGGCAGTGGTCTTTATGTAATCTTTGAACAGCTGCTGGTTGCCTATGATCAGGAGGCCTTTCACTTTCAAAATAGCAGCACCTTTTCGTTGACATCTCTATCCTATCCCCTGGGCCTGTTCAGCAATATCCAGGGCATTGTGTATTACGATTGGGAAAACAGCAAGCTCTATAATTTTATCAACCTGCAAAGGGACTTCAGGCACTTTTCACTATACCTGATGGCCTACTGGAATCCGGATGATTACAGGATCCCCACCCAGGAAATGGAACAAAACCTCTATGCCGGCAGAGGCATTCAAATCATGTTTGTACTGAATCATTAAATTATCATACAATGGAAAATTCCTCAATCATTCAAATTGAAAAGCTGATCAAACGATTTCCCGTGGGGAAGTCGGAATTTACTGCACTGAATAAGGTGGATCTCAATATTGAGAGAGGCGAATTTATAGGCCTGGTGGGACCCAGCGGATCGGGCAAAACCACCTTACTGAATATAATTGGGTCCCTGGATACACCCTCCGAGGGAGTGGTGACCGTGCTGGATCAGTCCATTGCATCCCTGAGTCATAAGCAATCGTCTAAACTCAGGAACAGGCACATTGGCTTTATCTTCCAGACCTATAACCTGCTGCCTGTTTATACGGTCTATGAGAATGTGGAGTTTGCCCTGTTGCTGCAGAAACTCTCATCCAGGGCCCGCAAAAAAGCAGTGATGGATGCACTGGAGTGGGTGGGCCTTACCGATAAGGTGAAATCAAAACCCGCCATGCTGTCGGGAGGCGAGTGTCAGCGAGTGGCCATTGCGCGTTCGATGGTGAAGCGACCCGAAATTGTACTGGCTGATGAACCCACTGCCAACCTGGATTCAAAAAATTCCCATCACATTCTTCATACCATGAAGAACCTGAATAAGGAGTTAAATACCACTTTTATATTTGCCACCCATGATGAAAAGGTGATGCAATATCTGAACCGGAAGGTCTCACTTGAAGATGGGCAGATCGTAAAGGATGAACTTTTGAAAAATTCAAAAAATTGAAATCATGCTCTCATTAAAACTGGCATTTAAAAATTTACTGGGTGCAGGTTTGAGAACCTGGCTCAATGTACTTGCCCTGTCATTTGCCTTTGTGCTCATTATATTTTATAATGGGATGATAGATGGCTGGAACCGGCAGGCGCAAAGGGATACTGTTGCATGGGAAATTGGCGCAGGACAATTCTGGCATCCTGCCTATGACAAATATGATCCTTTTACCATAGAAGACTCTCATGCTCCCATTTCGGAGGATATCCTGAAAGAGATAGAAAATAAAACGCTCGCACCGGTTCTTATTTCTCAGGCAACAGCCTATCCGCAGGGTCGCGCCATGAGTGTGACCCTCAGGGGGATTGATCCGGAACAGGAAATCCTGGAACTTCCCTCTTCTAAACTACCACAGTCAAACGGCACTGACTATGCCATTATCGGAAAGAGCATGGCACGTTCAGCCAACCTGGATGTGGGCGATAAACTACTGCTCCGATGGAGAGATAAAAATGGCACCTTCGATGCCCGGGAAGTGGAAATTGCAGATGTTTTCAAATGCAATGTTCCGGCAGTCGACAATGGGCAGGTTTATATTGCCCTTCCTAATCTCCAGGAAATGCTTGCCATGGAAAATGAGGCTACCCTGCTGGTAGCCGGGGAAGCATTCGAAATGCGTGAACTGGAAGGCTGGGATTTCAAAGACAATGAATTTCTGCTGGCAGATCTTCAGGCAATCATCGACTCGAAAAAGGTGGGGGGATCCGTCCTGCAGGGCCTGCTTCTGATCATTGCCCTGATCGCCATTTTTGATACCCAGGTCCTCTCCATCTTTCGCAGGCAGAAAGAGATTGGCACCTACATTGCACTGGGTCTGACCCGGGCTCAGGTGGTTGGCATTTTTACCGTTGAAGGGGGTGCTCACAGCATCCTGGCCATACTGCTGGGAGCCGTCTATGGAATCCCACTGCTCCTCCTGCTAAATAAAAACGGGATAGACATGGGCTATGCAGAAGATATGGCGTTCGAGATTCCGCTTGCAGAAGCCATTTTCCCCTATTATAGTTTCCGGCTCATCCTGATGACCATTATGATTGTGGTAATTACAGCCACCATAGTGAGTTATCTCCCTGCCAGGAAAATATCGAAAATGAAACCCACTGAAGCATTAAAAGGAAAACTACAATGATACGCTTTCTGTTTAAAGGAATTATTAGAGACAAAAGCCGGAGCCTCCTGCCGGTTATCGTGGTAGCCCTTGGTGTATTTCTAACCGTATTTATGAGTGGTTGGTTCCAGGGAATCATGGGAGACATGATCGACATGAATGCCCGCTTTTGTATCAGGACATGTGAAAATAATGACCCGGGCCTACGATGAAAATTCCGACCAGGCCCCACTCGACCTGGCACTTCTGGATGTTGCTGCAATGAAAAAACAGCTGCATGCCGAGTATCCCGATATGGAATGGGTGGAGCGAATTCGTTCCGGAGGACTTCTGGACGTACCTGATGAGAACGGGGAAACCAGGGGACAGGGCCCGGCCATGGTTACGGCCATAGACCTTCTTTCACCGGAAAGCAGGGAAGTGGAGCGTATGAATATTCCCGACGCCATCGTAAAAGGAGAACTTCCCGACCAGCCGGGAGAGTCCTTAATCAGTGACGATTTTGCCGAAAAATTTGAAGTAGCAGTCTGGCGATGAGGTAACCCTTTTTGGTTCAACCATGAATGGCAGTATGATGTTCTATACCTTCACGGTCAGCGGCACCATTCGCTTTGGGAATACCCTGCTTGACAGGGGGGCCATAATCATTGATCTCAAAGATGCCCAGTTGGCCATGGATATGGAAGACGGAGCCACTGAGATCCTGGGTTATTTCAATAATCAACCCTACATCGATGAAGAGGCCATGGCACTGGCCTTTTCTTATAATGAGAAATACAGCCTTGAAGAGGACGAATTCTCTCCCAAGATGATTCGCCTGGCCGAAGCCGCAGGCATGGCAGATTACCTGGCCATTGCCGAAAACATGGTGGGCATGATGGTGTTTATATTCATTATTGCCATGTCCATTGTTTTATGGAATACAGGCTTACTGGGCGGACTGCGTCGATACAGTGAGTTTGGAGTAAGACTGGCCCTGGGGGAAGAGAAGAAGCATATCTACCGAACCACATTGTGGGAAGCGGTTTTTATTGGAATAATCGGATCGACTGTAGGAACCATTCTGGGGCTGGCCTTGAGTTATCGCTTACAGTCCCATGGCATCGATTTCTCAGGTATGATGGACAATCTGGGAGTAATGATGCCCACCGTTTTCAGAGCAGTCGTTACTCCTTCAATGTATGTAGTAGGATTTATTCCCGGAGTAATAGCCACCGTAATGGGAAGCGCTCTGGCAGGCTTTGCCATCTACAAGCGAAAAACTGCACAACTGTTCAAGGAATTGGAAGTGTAATAGTGAATAGTGAGTAGTGATTAGTAAATAGTGAGTAGTGAGTAGTGAATAGTGAGTAGTGAGTAGTGAGTAGTGAGTAGTGATTAGTGAGTAGTAAATAGTGAGTAGTGAGTAGTGAATAGTGAACAGTAAAAAAATAAAAAAATAAAAAGATGAGAACAGGAATATATACAGTGGTTATGCTATCGATAAGCATGTCGCTGGCTGCACAGGATGCAAAAGAGATACTGGAGACAGTGGATAAAAACATGTCATCCAAAAACCGGATATTTGAATCAGACATGGTGATCCATGGTCGCCGTTCGAGCCGGACGGTAACTTCAAGAACCTATTCGGAAGGGGACAAACAATCCTTTACCGAATACCTCTCCCCTGCCCGTGAACAGGGAACCAAAATGTTGAAGCAGGAGGACAAACTATGGATCTATTCTCCCTCCACAGATCGCATCATCCAGATTTCGGGACATATGTTGCGTCAGTCGGTAATGGGCTCCGACCTCTCCTACGAGGATATGATGGACGACAGAAAGCTCACCGATATCTATGACGCCACCCTTGCAGGACACGAGGAGATAGAGGACAGGGATACCTATGTGCTGGACCTGGTGGCCAACGTGGATGATGTGGCCTACCATTCTCAGAAGATTTGGGTGGATAGCGAAAGATTTGTTCCTTTGAAGCAAGAGATGTTTGCCAAAAGCGGTCAGCTTCTGAAGCGCACTGAACTTTCAGATGTTCAAAAGGTTCAGGGTCGCTGGTTCCCCATGACCATGGTCTATAAGGACATGTTGAAGGATGGCAAAGGCACTGAATTCAGGATGACCAGCGCAAAGTTTGACCAGGATATACCGGAATACATATTCACCAAGGCTGCATTGAAACAATAGGTCAATATATTTGTTAGAGTTCATGATGAAAATAAATCTGCAAAATCTAAAACCCTACTTCTATTTTTATATCAGGTACATTCTCTTTTTCCTTTTGATCCAAATGGCATTCAGGATTATTTTTCTGATTGTTTATAAGGATTTAGATGGAGATGCCGGAATTCAGGATTGGCTAATGACTCTTGCCTATGGCATGAAGCTTGACGTTTCGATTACGGGTTACATCCTTCTTTTCCCCACCCTTATTCTAATTCCCTATACGCTGATTAAATCACAGGTTTTTAAGAATATCATGGGTGTCTACTCGCTTATCATGCTAATCATTCTTGTTCTTGGTTTTTTTACAAATCTGGTACTATACAGATATTGGAGAACACCGGCTGACGATTCCATCTTTGATTACTTATCCACACCCAAGGAGATGCTGGCCTCTGTTTCAACCTGGAGCTTAGTGGCCTTATTCCTGATGATTGGTTTGACCATTTACGCTTTATATTTTCAGATTTACAGGAAATGGGTGAGTAAACCCATTGTGATCCCACCGAATAAATCCGTCTTTGGGATGGTCCTTTTTTTCCTGCTATTTCCAGCGACAATAATCCCTATGAGGGGTGGACTTGGAACCTCTCCCATCAATGTAGGATCCGTATATTTCCATCAGATTTCATTTTTGAATCATGCCGCCGTGAATCCCTTATGGAGTATTGGTCACGCGCTCACAGTGAAAGACAAATTTTCCGCATCTGATCAATACTATCCAGATCTTAAGGTAAAGGAGTTTATGAATGACTTATTTGAGGACGATCAAAGTAGTTTGAATGTTCTCAACACCAAAAGGCCGAATGTCATAATTATTATTCTTGAAAGCTTTGGACAGCCTATTATCACTGAACTAGGCGGGGATGGATCTGCTGCTCCAAATCTTAATTCTTTAATAAAGGAAGGCATATTCTTTAAAAACTTCTATGCTACAGGAACATTAACAGACCGTGCTCTTGGCGCCATCCTTGCCGGATACCCAAGCCCGCCGGGTGCTTCAATAATAAGCGATGAACGCAAAGGTCAAGAACTTCCCAGGCTTAATCAAACCCTGAGAAAGGCCGGATACTCCTCCTCATTTTTATATGGAGGAGATATAGATTTTGGTCATTTTCGATCATTCCTTCTGATGGGTGAATTTGAAAATATCATATCAGACAATAGCTTTCCCAGTACACTGTCAACTTCCAAATGGGGCGTTCCGGACCATCATCTCTTCAATAGTCTGGCAGAAGAATCGGACAATGCCACATCTCCATTTTTTCATGTATTGCTTACCCTGTCAAGTCATTATCCTTTTGATGTGCCCATGGAGCCCGTCTTCGAGGGAACGGATCGACTCACAAATTTTAAAAACTCCATATACTATACGGATCGCTCTTTGGGAGAATTCATTGAAACGGCTAAAACAAAAGAATGGTGGGATCAAACACTGATTGTCTTTGTGACAGATCATGGGAGCAGGGTTGGAAATCTATCCTCCTATGAAAAAATACGATTTAATATTCCAATGCTTTGGTTAGGAGGTGCGCTAAATATTCGCGATACAATCATCCACAAAATCGGATCGCAGACAGATATTCCACTCACACTTCTTAAGCAACTTGACTTGCCATCCGAAGATTTCAAATTTAGCAAAGATCTCTTTTCAGAAGATTCAAAGTCGTTTGCATATTATACTTACAATGACGGATTTGGGTTTCTGTATGACAGTTCATTTTCGGTTTACAGCCTGATCACCAAAGAATTTCTTCAAAATGATTCTCCCGATTCAAGCTTAGAAGTGGATCCGGGCCTGGCTTTTTTTCAAAATCTTATGACTGATTTTAATGAGAGGTAGCTTAGCTTTTATCTAAAGAAGAGGGCTATGCTGATGGAGAAAAGGATCAACAAGAGGGAGGTGCCATAGTAAAAAACAGAAGCTTTAAACATCCGGATGGATTGTTTGGCTTTTTTGATAAATAATCTTCCAAGTTGAGTAAGGAACAGCGCGAATATCATCAGTGCAATATGCTCGATGGCCCAGAACCTGAGGGATGCATCGTTCTCAGTATCGGGCACCTCCCACAAAGCCCCTTCCAGGGCGGTCCTCAGGGTAAAATAGATAATAAATCCCAGGATCAGCTGGAAATATAGCCCGATGTTGAAGATCACAGAGGACCAATGATCCAATTGAGAATAATCCCGCTTTTTCACCCATCCCTGAATAGAAAGCATGAGGGTTAGAATTCCCGACAGCAGCGTAATGGTACTGATGTAGATATGGATTTTAAACGCAACTGTATACAGCATTCCTGAAAGGATTTGGAGATAAATATAGAAAAAAGAAGACCAACTCAGTGCGATCTAAGTTGGCCTTCTTTTAAAATCTCTTTAGCTATGACAGTAAAAGTATACCCTAATTCTGTTGACATTCTGAAGAAATCTCCCAAATTGACAAAACCACACAGGAAGGAGCCTTTATCATATTAATAATGAGGGTTTTATATCGCTATTAAGAATTGATTCAAACTATTTAAAGAAAACAATTTTAAAGATATGCCGGCTATTTTCATAGGTATAGCTGATCTCGAAACTGTAATAATCACAAATCTTCTTCACCAGCGACAGCCCCAGGCCAAAGTTTCCGGTTCTCTTGGTATCCCTGACAAATCTTTTAAATAGATCCTGCTCATTAAACGAGAGTGCTGGCCCATCGTTACTGATACTCAGGGCCCCATCATTGACTGCAATAAGGATCTTACCCCCCTCCACATTATGTACGATGGAATTTTTAAGCAAATTGGTGACCAATATATCTGCCAGGCCACTGTCCATGGTAATGAGCCTTTCCTTGCCTGAGTAGCTTCGCTCCACCGAAATATTTCGTAATTCCACCAGCTCCTGGAACATTTCAAGGTGTTTGTCGAGTAGTTCTGACGGGCTGATCTCTACCTTCTGGGTATATTGCTGATTCTCAATTCTGGTGATCAGAGCCAGTGTGGAATTCAGCCTGGAAAGGTGATTGGTACTTGTACTGATGGATTGGAGCAATTGCATCTCATCTGAGCCAAGGTTACTTGATTGCATCAGCAACTCGATTTTTGTTTTAATGACTGCCAGCGGGGTTTGAAGCTCATGGGTTGTATGGTCTGTATATTCACGCAATTCTCTGTAATCGCTGGACAGTCTCATGGTCATTCGTTCCAGTACCCGATTCAATTCTATAAACTCTTCCACATCTGGTTCTCCCAGTTCCATGGGCTCCTTTATAGTGTCAAACTGTTTCAATTTTTCCAGGGCATCGAAAAAATCCTTCCAGAGGTTGGCAAAAATAAACCTGTTCAGGAAAAATATACCTGCGAGGAATAGGATCACCATCACAGTCATCAATAAGGGTCACCTGCTCCACAAGTTTGTCTGCCGGGGTGGTCGATTTATATAGCTCCACAGCGTAGCTAATATTTCCATGCTCAGACTGAAACCGGAGGGATCTGAATGTCCTGAATTGATGGGTCCGCGCATCAAACATCAGGGTATCGCTAAATTGATCCTCAGCTTCCATTCCCGGCCAGGCATGCTTGATAGAGATGGAATCAATCCCAGGTAAGCCCTTCAACTGCCCGCCAAGGAAATGAGGGAAAACATCATCGACCAATTCCTTTACTCCTAATAATTCACGGTTCAAATCCGAAATACTCATGTTCTTGAGTACCTTAAAGAATATAATCCCCATGAAGAAAAAGAGGAATAGAGAAAGTGTTGCAATGTACAACGTGGTTTTGGTAAGGAGCTTCATGGGTTGCTATTCCAGGGTAAATTTATAGCCTACCCCATAAATATTCTGAACATAATCCGGGCTTCCCGCATCCAGCAATTTACGTTTCAGATTCTTCAGGTGGGTATATACAAAATCATAGGATCCATATCCTCCCCCATATTCACCCCAGAGGTAATCAGCAATACTCTCTTTGGTAATCACCCGGTTGCGATTGGCCATCAGGTAAAGCAGTAAATCATGCTCCTTCCTGGTAAGGTCTACCTGTTTGTCTTCCACATAACAAGTTCTTTCCTCGGGCATCACCCTGATTACTCCAAACTTAAGAATCTCATCCCCCTGGGTATGAGTTCTCCTGGCCACCGATTGAATTCTTGCCACCAGTTCCGACAGGTGAAAGGGCTTCACCAGGTAGTCATCAGCTCCCATACTCAAACCCTTCACCCTCTCCTCAAGTGCATTACGGGCTGAAACAATAATGATTCCAGAATTTGTTTGATTTTGACGTGCCAGCTTCACTAAATCCAGTCCTTCGCCGTCTGGCAGGTTAAGGTCAATCAACATACAGATATAGTCATGTTTGTCCAGTGAGCAAAGCCCTGCATGATAACTGCTGGCCTGCTCACATCTGAATCCCTCCATCTCCAGATAAGAAACCATGGATTCCATAAGCGGCAATTCATCCTCCACAATCAAAATATGCATGGGAACGGTTTTGGCGCAAATTAATAAAAAAGCAATTAAGGTCCTGCTTATGCCGAGAACTCTTTAAAAGGCGGCTATATTGGCCTGAAATTTATTCAATTCTTCCTTAAGCTTCTCATTATCGCCGTTTAACTGATCAATCTGCTCCTGCAATTTAGAATTACTGCTTAATACGCTTGTTATCTCCATTTCATTTGCTTCAATTTCAGCTTTATGGAGACTTACTTTTGATTCATCTGTTTCCTTTGCAACCTTCTTATTCAGGTTCTGAATCCTTTTATTTGCGCTATTGATCTTATTATCTCCCTGTCCTACTTCTTTCTCAAGGTCACTGATCTGTTTCTCTACAGTTACAATCCTGCGGGTAAAAGATTTTTCATAATGGTAAGACATAAACTCCTTGGCATAATTTCTAAAGTTCTTCATCTCAGGTGCAAAATCGACACTATTGAGCGATATATCATATCCCAGTTGAAAAACCAGTGCCACCCCATAGTAGGTCTCTGTAATAAAGCCCTTTCCAATAAGATCGCCTCTTTTTGTGGCAATGGTCGGAATGGAAACTTTTCTCTCCCATTAAAATATTGTCGCCCTCCTTCTTCAACTTTACATCGCTGCGGTCTTTGCAGTAATCCTGCAGATCTCCCATGGCCAGGTCCAAATCGTGAGCCACTGGAAATACCCAGGCTGAAGACCTGGAATCACCCAGATCGACTACCTGCTCCTCAAGGAAGAGGTGGATCTGTGCCTGAATGGAGATTACTCCCAATGAAGCAATCATAAGTATTACATAGATTTTTTTCATATGCTAGTGTTTAAAATTTCACATTTTTGCCTCTGCATAATATACAACATTCGAAGCAGAACAAAAAATAGCTACTTTTAGGTTTGCAAACCAAACCACAATACCATGAGACCTCGGATCTTGCTGATTAGTATTCTACTGCTCCCCTCCATCCTCTTCGCGCAGATTAAAAAACCTGTGCTAAGCGGAGCAGAGAAACTCTCCATGTATGAGAGCCATGAACAAATGAGAGATAGCTCTGCTTTTAAAGAATTGAAATGGCAGTTTATTGGGTCCGACAAACATTAGTGGAAGATGCACAGATGTGGAGGCAGTGGGGCCCAAAGGAGCCAACTACACCATCTGGGTAGCCACAGCATCCAGCGGAGTGTGGAAGAGTGTGAATGAGGGAGTGACCTTCGACCCGGTTTTTGAACACCAGGGAACCTCAACCATTGGGGACCTGGCAGTAACTCCAGGGAATCCGGAAATTGTGTGGGTAGGCACCGGTGAGGCTAATATTTTCAGATCATCCAATCCGGGTTGCGGCGTCTGGAAAACCACCGATGGGGGTAAGTCTTGGCAGCACATGGGGCTTGAGGAGACCTTTACCATCTCGCGGATTGTGATTCACCCTGAAAATCCCGATATCGTATATGTGGCCGCTTCGGGTCATGAATGGACGGAGAATAAGGATCGGGGTTTGTATAAAACATTCAGATGGAGGCGAATCGTGGGAGAAGGTACTGTACAAGGGAGCAGAAAGCGGGGTGAACGATCTGGTCATGGACCCCAGGGATCCGGAAGTACTTTATGCCACAACCTGGCAACGGACCCGGTTAAAATGGAACGATCCAAGAACCTATGAAAACCATAAAAACAATGGCATCTGGAAAACTACAGATGGAGGGAAAAACTGGAAACAACTATCAGAGGGCCTTCCGCCTTCTAAATTTATGGGTCGGACCGGCATTGATATTGCACGCTCCAATCCCGACGTGGTCTATGCCTTTGTAGATGATTATGAAGTTGCATTCGAAGCGAAAGAAGGCGAGTTGGATGCCTACGACAGACCCAAACAGGATGTAATCAAAGGAGCCACGCTCTATAGATCTGACGATGCAGGTGCCAGCTGGAAGCAGGTGAGCGGTCTGACCGAAGAGACAAAGAAATATATGTCGGGGCACTCAGGTACTTATGGATGGGTATTCGCACAGATGCGAGTAGATCCCAATGATGAAGACCGGGTATACACCATGGGTCTCTGGATCAATGTTTCTACAGATGGTGGAGCCACCTTTGAACCCATCAGGCGAAAGATCCATGCCGACCAGCATGGCATGTGGATCGATCCTGACAACTCCAACTACATCCTGGCAGCACATGATGGCGGGATAAGTGTATCCTACGACAAGGGCGAAAACTGGCGAAGCTTTATTAAGGAGCTCCCAATGGCCCAGTTTTACAATGTGGAGTATGACATGGCTGAACCTTTCAGGGTATATGGATCCATTCAGGATCACCATAGTTTTTACAGCGAAGTGGATCTGTCACGGGGAAAAGATAAGGTAAGACCCACTGAGTGGGATTATACACTCGGTGCCGAAGGAAGTACCCATGTGGTGGATCACAGGGATAACAGCTCCATTTTTGCTTCGCTCTTTTATGGAAAACTGGCAAAAGCCACAGTAGAGGGTTATCCTGAAGATATGGAATGGGTGCTCCCACAAACCTTTCCCGAGGAGGCCGAATTCAGGGGACAGTGGGTTGCTCCTACCCTCCTATCGGTTCACAATCCCGATATTGTTTTTCATGGGGTTCAGCATGTATTAAAATCCATTGACAGAGGGGGTACATGGAAGAAGATCAGTCCGGATCTCACCTACAACGATCCCGAAAAGCAGGGCGACATCAGTTACCAGACCATCAGTGCACTGGAGGAATCTGAATTTAATTCTGATCTTCTATATGCCGGAACCGATGATGGCCGGCTCTGGCGTACCAAGGATGGAGGTGAAACCTGGGAAGACATTAGAAAAGATCCGCTGCCCGTCCGATGGGTATCAAGAATCGTAGCTTCTGAGTACAATTTCGGAACCGTTTATGTGACCCAAACTGGTCGCAGGGATGACGATGCCGCCGTCTATGTATGGCGCTCCACGGACTTTGGTACTACCTGGGAAGATATCTCAGCCAATATACCAGCCGGACCAGTGAATGTAATCCGGGAAGACCCCAAAGACAAAAACATACTCTACCTGGGAACCGATGTGGGAGTTTACATATCAAAGAATGCCGGTGAGAACTGGGAAGTGTTAGGCGATTTGCCCTGCACCTATGTCCATGACCTGGCTATCCATCCCAGGGAGAATGTAATTATCATCGCCACCCATGGCCGCGGGATGTTCATTCTGGACGCAGATCCTTTAAATAAGAAAAAAGAAGAGTAAAACTTTGCTGACTGAAACACCATTAAACAAACTGCAGATGTATACCATTTATCACAATCCCCGTTGCTCCAAAAGCCGGAATGGACTGGCCTACCTCAGCGAAAAGAAAGTAGATTTCAAGATACGTGAATACCTTAAAGATCCTCTTTCGGAAGCCGAATTAAGTGCACTGCTTATGAAGCTCCATATAAAGCCCTTTGAATTGATCAGGACCCAGGAAGAGGTCTACAAAAAAGAGTTAAAAGGGCTCAAGCTGAATGACGAGGAGTGGATCAGGGTGATGGTGGAAAATCCGAAGCTCATTCACCGCCCCATTGTGGAAGGAAAATACAAAGCCGTAGTGGGCAATCCGGTGGAAAACATTGACAAGCTTTAATTATATTTGATTAAAATTAGATAAAAATGGATTACAGGATTGAAAAAGACACCATGGGCGAAGTCCAGGTGCCAGCAGATAAGTACTGGGGTGCTCAAACCCAGCGTTCGAAAGAGAACTTCAAGATAGGTGATGGCAGGATGCCCATTGAAATCATCAAAGCATTCGGTTATCTGAAGAAGGCAGCTGCAGCCACAAATCTTGAGTTGGAAGTGCTTCCCGAGGAGAAAGCCAACCTGATCATGCAGGTGTGTGATGAGATTATAGAGGGCAAGCTGGACGATCAGTTTCCACTGGTGGTTTGGCAGACCGGATCGGGCACCCAGTCCAATATGAATGTAAATGAAGTGGTGGCCAACCGGGCCCATGTGATCCAGGGAAATAATCTGGGGGAAGGGAAAACCCTCATTCATCCCAACGACGATGTGAACAAATCGCAGTCCTCCAATGACACCTTCCCTACGGCCATGCATATTGCAGCCTATAAAATGCTTACCGAAGTAACCATTCCTGGTGTAATGGATCTCAGAGATACACTCAAGGAGAAGGCTGAAGCAAACATGGAGGTAGTAAAGATTGGTCGCACGCACTGGATGGATGCAACCCCTCTGACCCTGGGGCAGGAATTCTCCGGGTATGTTTCTCAGTTGGATCATGGCTTAAAATCCCTGGTAAACAGTCTGGATCACCTGACCGAACTGGCATTGGGTGGAACAGCTGTGGGAACAGGAATCAATACACCTGAAGGTTATTCGGAGCTGGTAGCCCGGCATATTGCCAGGTTCACAGATCTGCCCTTTATTACCGGGACCCAACAAATTTGAGGGCCTGGCTGCTCATGATGCCATCGTAGAAACCCATGGCGCCCTGAAGACTCTGGCAGTCAGTTTGATGAAAATTGGTAATGACATTAGGATGCTGGCCTCAGGACCCCGATGTGGCATCGGTGAGATCATCATTCCAGCCAATGAACCAGGTTCTTCCATCATGCCCGGGAAAGTGAATCCCACGCAGGCTGAAGCCCTTACCATGGCCTGTGCCCAGGTGATGGGCAACGATGTGGCCATCAATATTGGCGGCAGTAACGGTCATTTCGAGCTGAATGTGTTCAAGCCCATGATGATCGCAAATTTCCTGGAGTCGGCACGACTTATCGGCGACGCTTGCAACTCTTTCAATGTGAACTGTGCAGTGGGAATTGAACCCAACCAGGAGCGAATTACACAGAACCTGAACAACTCATTAATGCTGGTGACCGCCCTGAATACCCACATCGGGTATGAGAAGGCTGCAGAAATTGCCAAGAAAGCCCATAAGGAAGGAAGCACCCTGAAAGAGGCAGCACTGGAGCTTGGTTATCTGAGCAGCGAAGAGTTTGACAGTTGGGTTGATCCGGCGAAAATGACCGGATCACTGTAGGTCCTTCCTGACAGTTACTTCCATTAAAATATATTTTGTAAAACATTGAATAGGTGTTTGCAATGTACTTTCTTTGCATTTCAGTCTAAAAGCATGAAAAAAGAGGATTACAAACCACTGTTTGCTGATTTCCCCGAAATCACCACTGCAGCCTGGGAAGAGAAGATCAGGACCGATTTGAAAGGTGCCGACTATAATAGAAAGCTGGTATGGAAAACCGACGAAGGAATCCAGGTGAAACCATACTATCGCGAGGAGGACCTGGCTTCACTGGATTACCTGGGAAATGTGGGCCAGCTGAGGCAAACAGGCAGTACACCCAACAGTTGGATCATATGCCAGGATGTTTTTCCTGACAGCCATGTAGCCGGAGCCAATCAACGTATTAAAACTGCCTTGAAAGGCGGTGCGCAGGCCATCCGGATCCATCTAAAAAAATGTCCGCTGCCAGATATTCAGACGCTTGAGTCCTTGCTTGATGAAATTCCCCTGGGTGAAACTGAAATTCATTTTGAAGGATGCCTGAATGCCGATGCCCTCTACAAGATGTTGATCGAATTGGCTTCAAGAAAAGGAATTAAGGCCTCCCATCTCAGAGGCTCCCTGGGTGCTGATCCACTCGGGAAAATGATGAGGATGGGTATCCCCGTGGCCAGTATGGAAAACCTGGGGAAACTGGTAAAAAAAGCCAGTGAAATCTCACCTGACTTCAGGGTGATTGAAGTAAATGGGGCCTTGATACAGAATGCAGGATCCACCCTGACGGAAGAGCTTGCATTTGCCATGGCCATGGCCAGTGAGTACATGGCCATCCTAACCAGCCAGAATATTGATCCGACAGTAGCTCAGAATAGCCTTCAGCTGAGCCTTGCAGCTGGCTCCAACTATTTTATGGAGATCGCCAAGTTAAGAGCTGCCCGCATCCTCTGGGCAAAGATCGCTGAAGCCTATGAAGTAGACTCCGCAAATCGTGAGATACGAATCCACTCCACCTCCTCAGAATGGAACATGACCCTCTATGATCCCTATGTGAATATGTTGAGGGGAACCACCGAAGCCATGTCGTCCATTATCGGAGGATGCGATATGTTAAGTGTATTGCCATTTGACTATCCCTATGGAAAGACCACAGAATTTTCCCAGCGGATTGCACGCAATGTGCAGATCATCTTGCGTGAAGAGGCCTATTTTGACCGGGTATCTGATCCGGCTGCCGGCTCATACTATATTGAAAACCTGACCGATTCAATGGGCGAAAAAGCCTGGGAGCTTTTCTGCGAAGTTGAATCTAAAGGAGGTTTCAGAAAATCCTTTGAGTCGGGATGGGTGCAGGAGCGAATCCTGGAATCGAGGGACAAAAAGATCCAGGCTACCTCCTCTGGTAAAGGAAAACTCCTGGGAACAAACGCTTTTCCCAATTTCAATGAGTTGATTTTGGATACCCTTAAAGAGAAAGAGGCAGAGACCCCCATTGAGGGTGCGGTAACTCCGCTTAATCCCTTCCGAATCTCCTCCCTCTTTGAACAGGTCAGGCTCCAGACGGAACGAAGCGATAAAAGACCCAGGGTGCTGCTGTTCAAGTACGGGAATCCGGCCTGGGTAACAGCCAGGGCTGCTTTCTCAGGTAACTTTTTTGCCTGCAGCGGCTATGAAATTCTGGACCAACCCGCATTTACATCTGTGGAAGAGGGCATTCAGGCAGCCAAAAATTCCGGTGCGGATGTGATTGTACTCTGCAGTTCTGATAATGACTATGCAGATTATGGGCCCTCTGTAGCCAAAGCTTTTGCCGGAAAGGCCATGGTGGTGATCGCCGGCAATCCCACCGAAGCCATTGATTCTTTAAAGGAGGCAGGAATAAACCATTTCATACACGTGAAAAGCAATCTGCTGGAAACCCTGAAGGAGTTCAACTCCATCTTACTCAAGTAACTTTTTACTTGCATACTTTATACTTGCATACTATACAGCATACTTTATACTTTCACCTTCCATGAGACCAGACTTTAGCCAGATCAACTTCCGCGACATAAAGATTCCAGTTGAGAAAACACCGGCATCCACACCCTGGGAGACTCCAGAACATATTGAAATCAATTCTTCCTATAGCCGGACCGATCTGGAGCATATGGAGCATTTGAACTATGGAGCTGGCCTGCCCCCATTTCTAAGAGGCCCCTACTCAGCCATGTTCGCCATGCGGCCCTGGACCATCAGGCAGTACGCCGGCTTCTCCACTGCAGAGGAGTCCAATGCCTTTTACAGGCGAAACCTGGCCGCCGGACAGAAGGGACTCTCGGTGGCATTTGACCTGGCCACACACAGGGGTTACGATTCTGATCATGAGCGTGTGGTGGGTGATGTGGGAAAAGCAGGAGTGGCCATCGACTCGATCCTTGATATGAAGGTTCTTTTTGACCAGATCCCCTTAAATGAAATGTCAGTTTCTATGACCATGAATGGCGCAGTTTTACCCATTATGGCATTCTATATTGTGGCTGGATTGGAGCAGGGTGCCACCCTTGAAGAGTTAAGTGGTACCATTCAAAATGACATTCTGAAAGAGTTCATGGTGAGGAATACCTACATCTACCCTCCCGCCATGTCGATGAAGATCATTGCAGATATCTTCGAATTTACCTCCCGCAATATGCCAAAGTTTAACAGCATCAGTATATCGGGTTACCACATGCAGGAGGCAGGGGCAACAGCCGACATTGAACTGGCCTATACCCTGGCAGACGGGCTGGAGTATCTTCGTACGGGTGTGGAAGCCGGAATCGACATCGATGCCTTTGCACCCAGGCTCTCGTTTTTCTGGGCCATTGGAATGAATCACTATATGGAGATTGCAAAAATGCGGGCCGCCCGCATGCTCTGGGCAAAACTGGTAAAGCAATTCAATCCGAAAAATCCCAAATCCATGGCGCTGCGGACTCACTCACAGACATCGGGATGGAGTCTTACCGAGCAAGATCCGTTTAACAACGTGGCCAGGACTTCCATTGAGGCCATGGCTGCTGTATTGGGTCATACACAATCGCTCCATACAAATGCACTGGATGAAGCCATTGCCCTTCCCACCGATTTCTCAGCAAGAATCGCCAGGAACACACAGCTTCACATTCAGGAAGAGACCGAGGTTTGTCGATCCCTGGATCCCTGGGCCGGCTCCCACTATGTGGAGACACTAACACATGAAATTGCCCTGCGTGCATGGGAACACATAGAAGAGATTGAAGAGTTGGGTGGCATGGCCGCAGCCATAGAGACCGGATTGCCGAAAATGCGCATCGAGGAAGCTGCAGCCCGTAAACAGGCCAGGATAGACAGCGGCAAGGACATTATTGTTGGGGTCAATGAATACCGCCTCAAAAAGGAGGATCCCCTGGATATCCTCGAGGTGGATAACACAGCAGTAAGACAATCCCAACTGGACAGATTGGCCAGGCTCAAATCTGAAAGAGATTCATCGAAAGTAAGTGCATCACTTGAAGCTATAACTACTTGCGCAAAAAGCGGAAAAGGCAATCTACTTGAACTTTCCATTGAAGCAGCCATGAACCGCGCAACTCTGGGTGAGATCTCCTCCGCCATTGAGCTTGTTTCCGGCAGGTATAAGGCGGTGATTCGATCCATCTCAGGAGTATACTCTTCTGAATCGGGACAGGACAAGGCATTTAGTGAAGCCCGGGAACTGGCCAGAGAATTTGCCTCAAAAGAGGGCCGCCAACCCCGTATAATGATTGCAAAAATGGGGCAGGACGGACACGACAGGGGAGCAAAAGTGGTAAGTACCGGATACGCCGACATCGGATTTGATGTGGACATCGGCCCACTCTTCCAGACTCCGGCCGAAGCTGCCAAGCAGGCTGTGGAGAATGATGTTCATGTACTGGGCATTTCTTCCCTGGCAGGAGGTCACAAAACCCTGATACCTGCGGTAATCAAAGAGTTAAAGAAACTGGGTAGAGAAGATATCATGGTCATTGCGGGTGGAGTCATCCCGGCCCAGGACTATGAATATCTTTATCAGGCCGGGGTAATGGCCATTTTTGGACCCGGATCAAAAGTATCTGAAGCAGGAAAGAGTATTCTTAAAGTATTACTTGAATCCTACGGGTAGTAAAGACTGTCAGTGAGTGGATCATGAAACAATACAAACCGGGTTGGAGTCTTTAAAGATTTGAGATAATTCTCTTTCTCCTCTCGAGCCAATACAGGATCCAGGTCATAACCACTATACAGATCTTTATCAAGAAAAACCTTCATGGGAACCAGGTCAGTCAGATAGACAAGCTCTTCATTTTCCGACTGTATGACAGGAACCACCATTCCCCTGGTGTGGCCATTGAATACTTTGTAGCTCAGCCAATCCTCCCTCCAATCCTCTAACCAGTGAATTTTATCCAGGTATTTGAAGAATCCGGCAAAAAAGGAGTTGGATTCTGAAGGATGAGGCTTAAGGGCATACTCATAATGGGATTTCAATACATGATACCTGGCGTTTGAAAATCTCTTCACAATTTTTCCGGGCTGCCTCATAAATGCGCCGCTTCCGTGGTCGAAATGAAGGTGAGTGAAAATAACATCTGTTACCTGTTGAGCACTCACTCCCTTTTGCTGCAAAATGGATTCTATGGATTCCGGAACTTCTAAGCCATATTCATTCATGATGCGGGAGGGCAGGAATTCGGCACAGCCCGGATCGATAACTATGATATGACCTCCTTCAATGACAAGCAATCCATTGAGCGAAAGCTTAATATATCCTTCAGCATCAACCTCATACCTCCGCCCAATTTCTGATTGGGTGAGAGGCTTGATCATCTCCACCGCCCTGGCTCTTAAGAATCCCAGATGTAGGATATGGATTTGCATACTGATCAAAAGTATAAAAGTGCGGCATATTAAGCCGCACATAGTTAATAAGTTCCATAAATTGAAGCTTAAGTAATATCATTTATACCCTATTTTTATCCCGACTGCGTAATTGAATCCTCAACCCATCCATATGAAATACCATTTCATAGCCATCGGAGGAGCAGTGATGCATAACCTGGCCATCGCGCTTCACAAAAAAGGACACACCATTACTGGTTCAGATGACGAAATTTTTGAACCCTCCAGGTCCAGGCTTGAAGAACACAAGCTTCTTCCAGAAAATCCGGGTTGGAATCCCGACCAGATTCATTCCGGCCTGGATGCGGTTATCCTTGGAATGCACGCCAGGAAAAACAATCCGGAATTGATGCGGGCATTAGAATTGGGTATTAAGGTATCATCATTTCCTGAATACCTTTATGAACACAGCAAAGACAAAAAAAGAATCGTGATCGGAGGCAGTCACGGTAAGACCACGATTACCTCAATGGTGATGCATGTGCTACGCGATCAACAGATGGATTTCGATTATATGGTGGGATCCAAAATTGAAGGATTCGACACCATGGTGAAGCTGACTGACGATGCCCCATTGATTATCCTTGAAGGAGATGAATACCTCTCCTCACCCCTGGACCTGCAACCAAAATTTCATCAGTACAATCCCCATATGACCCTTCTTTCAGGTATTTCATGGGACCATATGAACGTATTTCCCACCTTTGAGACCTACAAAAAGCAGTTTCAAAAATTTCTGAGGATTGCCACTGGAGGAGGCAAAGTATTTTATTACGATGGAGATCCAGTACTTGGTGAGGTAGTAGACAAAAGCCACTGGTCCCTGCTAAAGATTCCTTACAACGAGCATCCCCATACCATTGATTGTGGACGATTCATACTGGATACGAAATATGGATCTATTCCCCTGGCCCTAATCGGCGGACATAACATGCAAAACCTTACAGGTGCCATGTTGCTCTGCCATGAGCTGGGCGTTGAGGACCATAACTTTTACAAATCGATCCAAACCTTCAAGGGAGCAGATCGGCGCCAACAAATGCTTAGCTCAGGTAAGCAAAGGTCTGTGTTCCTGGATTACGCCCATGCTCCTGCCACAGTAGATGCCACAATCAGAGCTTTTAAGGAAACATACCCGGATCAGAAACTGGTCGCATGCCTTGAACTTCACACCTTCTGCAATCTAAGCATGGAGTATCTGCCCCAATTCAAGGATTCTTTGAATGAATCGGATCAGGCTTTTGTCTATTTCAATCCCAATGCCGTTAAGCGTAAAAAACTACCCGTCCTGGATCCGGAGAAAGTCAGGCAGCAATTCAATAAGGAGGGTCTGACTGTGTACAACGACACCGAACGTCTGGTTCAAAACCTCAAGTCACTGGACGAAAACAATCTCCTGCTTTTAATCATGACTTCAGGCAATTTTTCGGGATTAGATCTTCATAAACTGGCAGAGGAAATCGTTGCACGTTAAATTTTACACTTTTTCCTTGGTAAAAAAGAAATTTGCTTCTATTTTTGCACTCCGATAAAATAATTATCGAGTTCTAAACAATACGGTCCGTTCGTCTAGGGGTTAGGACGCCAGGTTTTCATCCTGGTAACAGGGGTTCGATTCCCCTACGGA
>CAWANQ010000005.1:0-202500 GCA_963783435.1 uncultured Bacteroidota bacterium
TGTTTCTGGCAGGCAAGAGATCATCGCTTCGATTCCGATATGCTCCACAAAAGATGAACATTCTGCATAAATAAACCGGTTGTAGGCATGCGCCCCAACCGGCAGTTTTTCCAGCATCCAAAGTTGCACCTTGCTACGATCCCGGGATTCCTCCCATACCGAATACCATGGCCAGCAGTGCAACGGTTTCGATAATACCCATGGCAGCGATATACATACCCGCTCCCTGCTTATCATCGACAGCCAGGTTTGAACATGCTGCGGCGCCTACCCTTCCCTGGATAATGGCTGAAGCAGCCACTGCAATACCGATGAAGAAGGACCAGATCATCTGGTTGGTATAAGAATCAGGATTGAGATTGGCCCCAATCATGGCGTTCATGAAGATCATGGCATAGATGACCTGGCTCAGGGGCATCCCTACCATTACCAGAGCCAGAGAGGGGAGTTTCTTTTTGTCTTTGATGGATTGCTTCCAGAGTCCCATGGCACCCATGGCTGCAATTCCTGTTCCAAAGGCAGAACCTACTCCTGCTATCCCTAATGCAATGGCGTGTCCGCCAAAACCGTTAACTACTGTCAATAAAGTCATAATTTCTACTTTTTATTGTTTTGTTTGTTTCAATTTAAAGGGTTCGTAGTCGCTTCCTGAGAATTCCACATCAGCGTGTCCGGCATATTCCAGCATATTCAGGCGCACACCATGCACAATAACCGCCATTGCGGCGAGTATCATATTCAGAGTGTGACCCAGGATCAGTATGATGACGGCTCCGATGGCCGAGGCTACTGTAGTAATACCATCTCCAATGGCCATCTGGTTAAAACTGGCGGCCATTAAAACGGTGGAAAGCCCTACAGCGTAAAGTCGGATGTAGGAAATAATATCAGAGAATCCGTTGATAATGCTCAAAGGTAGCCCGGTCAATGAAGAAAGCATTCCCTTGAAAAAGTTTTTACCTGGGCTGGAGAACAGTGCGATCAGCAGTGCTCCGCCGGCAAAGAGCCAGACCATCACGCCGGGTGCGGGAATGCCCAATACCATCTGATTGACAATCAGGTTCAGTCCCCATATGATGGCAATCCAGCCCAGCTGGGCGATGGCCCGTACACTGTTGCTGTATTTAATGGCCATTTGCAGGTGACCGATGCTCAGGTGCACCGCCCCGATAAGGAACATCACCTTCTGAACGGCAAGGTTATCCCCACCGAAACTAGCCAGCGATTTGACCTTGAGCCTGCTGAAGAAAGAGACATCGGCAATGGCCTCGGATCCGAAATAGGTACCTGTCAGGATACCCCATAGCATGATGGAGAACGACAAGGTATAGAAAAGTTCGATCTCGATCTTTTTCCTGAACTTTTGCCTGCTATGCACAAAGAACGTCAACAATAAAAATATCAGGCCGTACCCTGCATCACCCACCAGGATACCCGCGAAGAAGGTGAAGAAAAGCATGAAGATCCTGGAAACGTCCATCTCCTTATATCCCGGGACCAGGCCCATGAAATTCATCACAGGGCGAATCCGTTCGGCCCACCGGGGTGTCTTTATCAGGGTCGGCACCTCTTCAGCCTCTTCCGCGGAGGGGTCTGTGATGATATAACCCCAGTTGCTGTCCTCTGCCACCTGCACAAATGCATCCACAGCATCCTCAGGCATATATCCTTTCCAGCAGCGCACCTGGTCTTCAAGGACCAGTCCGCTGAACTGAATATTGCGCACATCGTAGCGCCGGGTCAGGGCCTCCAGGGCCTCCAGGAGGAGGTTCTTGCTGGCCAGAAATTGCTTCAGCCTGCCTTCTATGTCACGAAGTTGTTCCCTGGTTTTACCAATTTGCGCTTCAAGACCGTCAAATGCATACTGCGGGAGGGTGACTTCATCGAAAGCCAGCTGGCCTTCAGGTGACTCGGAAACCAGTACTACCTGATGCTTCTCACCTGCCATCCCCGCTTGATGAATATCCCGGCGGTCGGAAACACTTTTGTATTCCTTGCTGCCCAGAAGGTACAAGCGAATGTACACTCCTGCTTTCCCAAGTTCTTCCAGGTCATCTCCAGAGACCTCACCCCAGTTATGGTACCAGTCCAGGGCATCCCTCTGTTCCGAGAGCAGCTGTTCCAGCTGGATACGTTGGTTCTTGGCACTTAAGACCTCTTGCATGAGAATCATCTCCCCGTTTTCCAGGGCGGAGAAATCCGTATCCAGCTGGACATGGGCCTTATGTCCGGATTCCTCCTCCAGGCCTTCCAACGCAGTGATGGCCATTTTCATCTCACTGATGCGTTCCTGCACATAGTCGATGGATTCATCCTGTGCAGGCTGAAAGGGCATGATATGCACCACACCCAGCTTCCCCAATATGGTAAGGTCGGTATCCACATCCTGAACTAAATCAGGTGTGCATAGCAGGACCTTTTTCATTTTTGCAATCATCCAGCTAACTATTGTTCAAAGTTGTTTTCATAACTTTCGCGGTTGCAATGGTCAACCGTTCATCGTCCTGCAATTTCTGCCCGATTTTCCGGATAGCCATCTTGGCATTCGGAATGCGGCGGTTCTCAAAAAGTTTGACACGCGCACGCACTTCGAGCAATTCTTCTTCCAGGAGTTCAATCTGTACTTCCAGGGTTTTAATCTCCGCCAGTAACTGGAGCTGCTCCCGCATGAGTTCAAGCGCATCATCCACCCACAGCGGCGTATCATCATGGACGGGCAGTTCATTGAAATCTACATGGTCGAAACGCTGAACCCGGATCCCTGCCACATCCATGGGCCGGGTAATGACTTCATTGACCGAGATGAATTCTCCTATATTCACCCATTCATCACCCATCACTGCAATCCAGGGCTCCGCAGACTGCTGGTTCTTTTCAATGCGCTCGCGTATTTCGCAGATCTTCTCTGCTATGGTCAGAATGGTGGACATCAGGGACTTCTCCATGGCCTCAAACAAAGGGAGCATCCTTTCTGAAACCTTCAGAATCTTCTTCTGGCGGGCTCGTTCCGTTTTCGTGTATTTGATCTTGATACTCGCCATCACTCCTCCTTCTTTTTTGAAGGTTTAAACACTGATGCCATCACAGCGGCCCCCCTTTCAGCCTTGAAAGACTGGATCCTGAATAGAAGCTGAAGCTTCATTTTGTAAACGATTACGTCGGCCAGGGTAAAGTTTTTACCCACCGCCATGGAATCCAGCTTTTCCCACTGCCACCGCAGGATCTGAAGCTCACGGTCCAGGGGATTTCCCTCCAACACCGATTCGGGCAAGTAGTCTGGTTTGGGTTGCCGCCTGGCAGCCCTGGCTTTACGGATCTCGATCAGGTCCTTCTTCATTCCCTCCAGCATATCCTTCACACTTTTGAGCCTGGGCTTCCTGCCCTCTTCTTCCATCTCCTGCATACTCATCTGCTCAAGCATCCTGTATTGCTTTGCAGACAACTGGCTCCTGGCCATGTCCTTAAACTCTTCAAATGTAATGGGCGGGGATTGCCCGAAACTCAATGAAGGCAGGCTGCACATGAGATATACCTCGCTCAGCATGATTACTCCCCCTGTCCTTTGGTGATTCGCTCGACAAGCTCTTTGTTCAGCAGGGAGAACAGACCGTCCTCAATATCCTGTGCGCTCAGCACAAACTGAACATCTCCCGCACCATTGGATTCAACAACAATCTTGGTACTTTCTTCACCAAGGGGTTTCAGGTCAACCTTTTCCGAAAGGGATTGCTTGATGAAAAAGGCCTCCATCGCCTTCAAGGCCTCGTTCGGCACGGTTACTGTTTTGTCTCCCGGGATGGCCATCACCACGGCCTTCAGTAATTCCTTGAGGTATTGATCCTGGGTAAATAGTTGTTCGCTCTGGGTCCTAAAGACATCTTTCAGGTACGCCAGAACCGCCATCCGGGTCGCCTCAACGACATCACGGGAAGCCTGGGCAATGGAAGTACGGGCATTCTCTTCCACCTGTGCAGCTTTCTTTTCGGCCTCCCCAACGATTTCCCCGCTTTGCTTCTCCGCACGGGAAATGATCGCAGTGGCCTCTTGCTTGGCATCATCGATGATGCGCTGCTTCTCTTCGTTGCCAGCGCTGATACCCTGCTCTTTCAGTTTTGAAACAAGTCCTTCCAGATTTTCCTTATTGTTACTCATTTGATTTCCGTTTTACGATAAGCACTTATTTATTCCAGTACTCTTCAATTAATTTTCTGCTCAAGCCTGTTTCTGTTGGTTCAAAATGCCTGTGCAGGATATCCCAGCATAAATCCAGCGCTGTTTCCAGGTTCACCGGATCGCCAAAAGGTTCTTCCACATTTTCGATGAAATCGCTCCGATAGCGCAGCAATTTTTGTGAGAAGGGATCATTGGCGGCCCCCACCTCAGAAGCTTCATGGGCTTTTTCTGCATCGGCAAGCAGGGAAGCCATCACTGTCATGATCGCGCGATGATCATTTCGCGTTTTTCCGTTTACCTGCTGCTTTAGACGTGAGAGTGAGCGGGCGAGTTTCAATTTCCCGTTCTCCAGGAAAAACTGGCCTTCGGTAATGTAACCGGTGTTGTCAGGTACAGGATCTTCCAGTGACTCCATCGTGGTGGCTCCGATGATGGTGATCGATCCGGCCCCATCGATATCAGCTGCCACTTCATATCGCCTGGCCAGCTCTGAATAAAGGGATCCCGGATAACCCTGCAGGGAGGGAATCATATCCTGGTAGTTGGCCACGTTTCGCAGGATGTTGGACCAGTTGGTCATATCGGTCAGCAGCACCAGTACATCCTTGCCCTCATCGGCGAATTCCCGGGCCACACTCAGGGCCACATCCGGCAGCATGAGGCCTTTGATCTGTGATTCACCGGCCAGGTGGGAGAACATGATGGTCTTGCCCATATTCCCTGATTGGGAGAGCTGCTCTTTGAAATAATGGTATTCATCGTATTTCAGTCCGATACCGGCAAAGATGATCACATCGATCTGTGCCCCTTGTGCAATCTGGGACAACAAACGGTTATAAGGTTCGGTGGGGCCCGCAAAAATGGGAATCTTCTGGGACTTCACCAGGGTATTGAATACATCGATCATGGGGATACCAGTCCACATGGGCTGCTTGGGCACCAGACGGACCGTAGGATTCAGGGTATCCAGCCGTGTGGAAAGCTGCTTTTCGTAAATGACCTCGGGACCTCCGTCTGCCACCTGACCGGCACCGTCAAAACTCCGGCCCAGCATGTTGTACGAAAAGCCTGCTGATAAGGGCACTTCATGCATCCGGATGCGGGTCTTAGTACTCAAACCCTGGGTACCATTGAACACCTGGAAGCGGGTGGAGTCTTCACCGATATTGATGGCCTTGGCGAAGGACAGGCTTTGAGAAGTGTCAGCATCCAGCAGCTCCACCACATGGTTCAGTGCTACACCAGGATTGCCCTCCACCGAGATCAGGGCTTTCCCCACTTCACTTATTCGTTTTACTTCTTTGCGTATCATCATAATGTTTAATCTTCTTGTGCGATAAATTGATCGATCTTCTGACCCAGTTCAGCCAGCTGTTCTTCGCTCTCAGCACTACCGTTCCATTCTTTCCACCACTGTCGCAGTTCGTCGAATTTCGTTTTCACCACCTCTTTCAATTCTTCGTCTTCCATACCGTTGGATGAGAATTTGATATCATTTTCGATCAGCTTCTGAACGGCATTATTCAAAATGGCCAGTCGTGGAGGCCGTGTACAGGCATCCAGTTCGTGGAAGGCATCCTGTTGCAAGATGCAGAAATCTATGGTCTGTCCTTTCTGGAAAAGTACATATCTGTTCACTGGTACTTTCTTTAATCCGATGGTACTGATGGTTTGATCGATGCCATTGGCTTCCTCCAGGGTGCTCAGGATCTTCCTGCGATCCTTCCAGGAAATGAATCCATCATACACCGAGGTGGTATAGGCCAGCGGATCGATGGCCGGGTACTTTTTTGCATCGGCACGGTCCTGGGACAGCCCCCAGAAACCTCCAGTGGCGTCCATAGTGGCCTGTGTGACTGGCTCCTGGAAGTTCCCTCCTGCTGGAGAAACTGTTCCTATAAAGCTCAGAGAACCACCTGTTCCCAGATCCACACCGGCGCGCTGGTACATGCCTTTGATCTGATCCGGGATATCCATCGGGAAGGCCTCGGGTCCGGGAATATCCCCCTGCCGTCCGCTTCGTTCACGCAGGGCCTGGGCCCAACGGGAAGTGGAATCGGCCAGCATGATCACATTGAATCCCTGGCAGCGGTAGTATTCCCCAACGGTCAGTGCAATAAATACACTGGCTTCACGGGCTGCCACCGGCATGGAACTGGTATTCCCGAAAATGCACATCCTGTTCATTAGATTATCTCCAGTAGTCGGATCCCTGAGACAAGCAAAATCCTTGAAAACCTCCACCGCCTCACCCGCACGTTCGCCACAGGCTGCCATGACGATGATGTCGGCCTCGGCATGTTTGCACAAGGTATGCTGCATCACCGTTTTCCCTGCACCAAAAGGTCCCGGATTTCCTACGGTTCCCCCGTAACCAACAGGGGCGAGCAGGTCAATGACGCGTACGCCGGTAGAAATGGCCTTGCTCGGAATGGCCCTTTCCTTGAAGGGGATGGGTTGTTTCACAGGCTGACGGAAGGCCAGCTTCAGCTCATGGGACTTGTTCAGTTCGTCCACCACAATGGCAACCTGCTGAGTAATGTTCACGCTGCTTTTGGCAATAATGCTTTTCACCCTGCATTTTCCCAGTCTGAAGGGCACCAGGATCTTGTGCTCGAACCTGTCCTCGGGGACGGATCCAATGGCGTCACCACCGCTGAGCTCATCACCCACTTTAACAGACGGAGTAAATTCCCAGACTTGCTCCTCATCCAGCGCAGGAGCTTTCATTCCGGGAGTCAGATACTCGTTCTGCTCCGCCAGCTTGTAGAGGGGATTCTGCAGGCCGTCCCAGACACTGGTCAGTAATCCAGGACCCAGCAAAACGGAGAGGGGATCTCCGGTAAACTCAACCTGGTCTCCGATCATGGCCCCGGTCAGATCCTCAAACACCTGCATCTCCACGATCCCGGCATCTGCATTCTTGGGATCGGGGAAAATGGTCAGTACCTCTGCCTGCAATGATTGACCATCTACGAAAATCTGGGCGGTTTCACCCATCACCACATCCCCATGAAAACGCGCCCTTACCAGCGAGTCCTGGATGGATATCAATTTTGCTGTTCGCTTACTATTCTCTCTTGCCACTTTGCTTATTGTTTTAAGTTCTTTATCAATTCCCTAATTTGACTTACTCATACTTCGCAAAATCTGTTTACGAAGGATTTGTCAATATAAGCTATTTCCCACTCCAATATCCTTCCTTTCGGATTTTTTGGGTTCGCTCTACTATTTTATCAATCATAATTGTGTAGTAGTACTCTACTCAAGAGCCGGCCTCCCGCGCTTCCATCGATTCAAGTATGTTAAGGAAAAGGCTGTCCTTCTGGGGGACAACACTGATGACCGGAACGCTGGATTTGTGGACTATCTCCCTGGCAAAAGCTCCAAGATAATTATCAAAGAGGATCGTCTCCTGATGTGTCATGATCAACAAAAGGTCAGGCTTGAGTTTTTCCGCGTAGTCGAGTACAACTTCATCTGCTGTTCTTTTTTCCGCTTTTAAGAGTACCAGATCCACATCAATCCCATGCTTTTTAATATCCCGCTCAATCCTTCTTCCTTTATTGTATGAAAGACTATGCACACTCTCAATTTCCAGGTGCTGAACGGAAACAATATGGATGCTAGCACTAAATTTCTGTGCGAGGGATATTGCCCATGCTACCTTTTTATCTGTATTCTTCGTGATGTCAACTGGAAGCAAAATACGGTTGATTCCTTTGATTTTAGGTTCTTTAAACATGGTCATTACCGGACATTTGGAATCGGAGATAAGTTTATCAGCATTCTCCTTCCTGAAAATACTTGCTTTACCTTGTGCTCTTCTTGCCTTTTTTATAATAATCAAATCGGATTTTCTTCTGTTTGACACCTTCAGAATGGAGGGGATAAGCTTACCAATTGCTAGCTGATAATCAAACTGCTTTAAAAGTGGATTCCCAGGAAAAAAATGCTTCACCTGACGACGAAATCTCTTCAAAGCCTTCTTCCGGTGTTTTTTCTGTGTTCGCCATGATAACCATTTTTGAAGAAACGGCAACCCACTTTCTACGTGGAGCAGGACGATATTTGACCCGAATTTCTCATGGAAATAGATGGCTTGATTAATGGGTGCAATCATATTCCGGTTTAAGGGTACCGGGACAAGTATTCGTTCTATTTGAGCTGAATATTCCATGCTAGGATAGCTTAATTGTTTGTATGGCAATATCATCTCTTCCTTCTTTCAGGCTTCTGAATAATTTCTCAGCCACGGGATATTCATCCTTCAATTTCCAGCTATTAAAATCCAGGTAGTCTACCTGGTTATTATCTGGTTTCAAAAGAGAGTCCGCACTGGTAACCATAATCGATTGTTTTAAGCCAAGTCCGATAAAAATACTATTTAAAAACTGGTAATATGCACCATCTTGAAATTTTTTTTCTCCGGAGAAAAAGGTAACTCTATCTTTACTAATCAGGGTTATGCCATTGCCTATAATATACAATGGTCTTATCCCTGATTTTAATACGGAAACTATCAGTTTCCTGCAGTAAGTATTTGGTTTGAGCATTCCCTGGTCAAATCCAAGGACAACTGCAGTATCTGGCATATTCCCAAACCTTTGCTTCAGCACTGAAAGCAACTTTCCCTCCACTACTACTTTCGAAATGCTTTTTGGATTTACACCATTGTTTCTGACTATCCGATTTTTCAGTTCAGAAAGTTCCCGACGAGCGGTTTTCTCCAATAATGGTGTGATATTTCTGAGCGTACTCTGGCCATATGCTTGCTTCTGAAAAGTCTGTAGCAGAACCATTTTTGAGTCGTCAAGGTGCAAATTCCTTGATGCAAACGAGGCGGCTTTTTCAGCTCCATGAATGCAGTCAGCAATAATCAGGATATCCTGACTTATCTGAGGGTTGGCATTCTCCTGGTTCACTTGCATTTTACCTTGAAGTATTGATATACTATTACAAAGGTATGCATGGCTGTCTTGCCATGGATAGGGAAGCTTCCGAAATAAATTGGGGGTAATCCCTACTATTTGGCAGGAAATACCCCGGTATATAACTAATCCCATAATTCTTTAATTTGGTTTTCCAGAAGCTTTAGGTAACATTTTCCTCTGCCGCCAGTAAGCGTAAAGAGATAATCCAAGCAGGGCTACTACAACAAGATAGGACCAATGCGGGAGCTTAAACGATGAACCGCCTGCATAGGAGTTCATTCCACCAAGGAAGTAGGTTACTCCAAAGTAGGTCATCAATGCCGAACTATAGGTGACAAATGAGGCCAGGTTAAAAGCGAATCTCCCTCTCAGACTGGGGATTCTGTACATATGGGTTACAAATGCATAAACAAGAACTGTGATAAGCAACCATGTCTCCTTGGGATCCCACCCCCAGTATCGTCCCCATGATTCATTGGCCCATACACCCCCAGAAATATTCCTGCGCTCATTAAATAGAGACCCACTATCAGGGTCAAATGATTAATGCGTGTAAGTTGAAGTATCACATTCTTCATTCCAGCTTCGATTTCTGTCTTTTCCAGGCCTCTGATTAGAAAGCGTTTGAAGCCGTGATTGCATTTTCAAGCGAAGAGAATTACAAGGCATTGATTGACCATTTTAATACGCTCCTGATTGCTAAAATCTGCAAACCTTAGTTAGAATCAATAAGAAATCCTTTAGTTCACTGACGGTGTAATAACAAATTTACGAAAATCAATAGGGCCATGATCTCCCTGAATCATGATAGGGCCAGGCTCACCTTCTTTACTGTCAAGCGATCCGCCGGTAATGCCCGGGATTGGACGGTTCGAAACAACTTCAATTCCATTATGTACCACCGTTACATGTCGACCAACCAGTGTAATTTCGTATGTTTGCCATTCTCCTGGTTTTTTAGCGGCATTAACTGCGGGTGCAATAAATCCGTAAATGCCACCGATACTTACCTGATCGGCTCTTCCTTTCGAATCCTCAATCTGGAGCTCATAACGGCCACGAAGATAAATTCCGCTATTACTCCCTTCCGGATACCTGAATTCTATGCTTAGCTTAAAGTCATCAAATTTTTGATTGGTAATCAGGTTGCCACCTTTTTCCGGGTTCACCAATATACCATCTGTCATTTCAAATTTATTATTCTCCGGAATAATCCAACGATCCATATTGTCGGTAAGCAGATTAATAGGATTACCCCACACCGGCGGAACTTTTCTTTCTAAACTCGGAGCACGAACACCTGTAAATTTAAGTTTATTTCCATCGAGAACTTGATACCCCGAAAGCTCGTTGTCTTTTAAGGTAAATTCAAAATAGATATCATCAATATCCATCCATTGGGGAGGTATGGTAAAGTGGAATATGTCCTTTTTGGCGTCATAATGAACTTCGGCAATGGGTCGTGCACTTCCCTCGTAACCCACATAATATCCAACAAGCGTTGATAAACCTGATAATTTAACTTGTAACCAGCCCGGGAAACCATCGGATGCCATTAATCCATGCCTGAAAATTCCGAGATTCTCTAATTGATCCTCGTCCATGTTTATGGTAAGGTCCCATTTGCCAATCAGATCCGAATCACTTTCAACGCGTTGTGCCTGTGCAGTAGTAAAACCAGCTACTGTGAAAACAATTAGAAACAAAATAGTTTTTAAATTCTTCATAATAATCTGTCTTAGATAATATTTATGTCCTACTAATGTACAAATCTACTTAAAAATTGGATTTTCAGTTATCGAACGTCTAAGAATAATCCCCTTGTTTGGGATTATTCTTTTTCTATCATCTGGAATTGAAGAAAAAAGAAAAGGATGACCATCAAAATTTGACGAATCGTCCTTTTTAGTAGCAGGGGTAGTGTTGTTCAGCCTTCGGTTTCACGCGTCCAGGAGGGGGTGCTTTCTCTAGTAGACTATAAGTTTCAAATAGCTAACCTGGAATTGCTGCAGGATTTAACAGCAGTAGTTGTATTTTCGCATCAATTAAATATGAGGCTATGGCAAAACGCGAAAAAAGAAATAAAAGCCGCGGATCGGCGGGTAATAACCGTAAAATGGGAGAAGACTTTTTGGAAAAGAACCGCAGAAAAGAGGGAGTGAGAGAAACTGAATCGAACTTACAGTATTTGGTACTTGAAGAAGGTGAAGGCGATTGCCCCGATGCCGATGCCAATATAACAGTACACCAGCGTTGTCAGCTAGTCAACGGAACTATAATTGAAGATACTTACCGCGAAAACGAAACTTCGGAAGTGAAAGTGAAAGAATTAATTGAAGGTTACCAGGAAGGAATTCAGTTAATGAAAAAGGGTGCGCGTTACAAGTTCTTTATTCCCTGGGAGCTGGCTTGGGGAAAAAACGGTACCGGTAGTAAAATCCCACCTTACTCGATGCTTATTTTCGATGTTCGGTTGATTGATTTTTTTTAGTAGCGGGGACGGTGAAATATCGAACTTCGAATTAATGAAGGATTTGGAGGAAGTTATCAAATATCTTGACTTTATATAAAATCATTTATACCCTTGGGTATAATACCCTATGGTAGAATATTAATTGTTATAAAAATGAATCAAGGGCATTTTATAGATCTGGAGATCTTTTTATAATGGATAAAATTCCGGAAAAACCGGAAAGCTTATTAGTGAAGAGCAAGTCAGGCTAATGATTCAAATGACTAACAACCATCCAGACTGCCTTCAGCAGCTATGTCATAATACCTGGAACGGTACAAATTCAGAAACAACAAATCAAATTATCCATGAGGCGATGAGTCTGGTTATCAATTTAAATAGACTGCACTACCAGGTTATTTGTGATGCCCTTAGTAACACACAACTTAACCTGCTTTACGCTACGTAACTTTGTTTCTGTAAAATCGGATTTATAAGGTAATCAAAGAAGATAGTCAGGGTTATTTAGGTATTCTATATGTTAATCCGGTACTGAAAAAGTTGTCTATTGCATTGTCATTGATTCCGATACCACCAGATATGTCTAACTGAAAATTAGGTAATACAAGATAAGTAAATCCAACATCAAATAAATGTTCTGAATTACCTTCCTCTAGTATCAATCCGAATCCTTCCGCAAACATCCCTAATTTATCTGTTAAGCCAATTCCAAAAGCGAGAGAATAGAAATACCCAGGCACAGCAGTTTCTCCATCCCATTCTGCACCAAGGTTATATCCAAGTGAAAGTCTATCGGAAAGAGTATGAGCAAAAGAAAATCGGATATTTACTGCTGAATATTCAGGTTTAAAATTATCATTTGCGCTAAAAGGTAAAACCAATCCACCAAGAAAAGCTATTTCTGGTTTCCAGCCATCTTCATCTGCAATCTTAACCTTAAAACCTGCGTAAATGGGGCTTAATCCAGAAAAAGTCTTGGTGGTGTCAGTATTTTTTATTGACACTTCTTCTCCTAAATACTCCATGCCCAAACGTAATTCAAAATTTTCTAGTAAACCATACCGTAACAATGTAGTATTGTAGACAAAAGATCTTTGTTCAAAAAAATCCGTTTCGTTGTTTTCTAATACAAAACCAGTCTCTATTTGTAATGATTTATGTGGTACAACCGTTGATGATTCTGTTTGATCAGGCCTATCGGTTATTAATTCAGGTATTTCATCCTGAGCTTTAAGAATGACTGAGAAAGCGATAAAAGCTAGGATTAATTTTGTCCTCATAGTATCTATTCGGTTTATTCATTTCTTTATGACAAAAATACAATTCATTCTTACGGTCCAAATTTGAATCAGCTTTTTTATAAAAAAACTGTCTCTTAACTTTAGGCTATCCGGGTTCCGGACGTTAAACAATCTTTTGTTGATCATTGCGATTTATCAAACTAGTCCGTAAAACCACCTCTCTTCAGGTAGTGGCTATAAGGACAAACTTACTGGTTTTCGATATACTTTTTGACAATTTCAAGCGGTGCTCCGCCACAGGAGGCGACAAAATAGCTGGGAGACCATAAGCCCCCCTTCCAATAGTGCTTTTCCAGTTCTGGGAATTCCTGTCTGAGGAATCTGGAAGAAACCCCCTTCAGGCTATTCACCAGTCTGGATGGTGTGGTATGTGGTAATGGTTTCAATCAGGAGATGGACATGATCCTTCTCCCCGTTTGTTTCAACAAGCTTGCATCCGAAGTCATTACACACCCTGTCAAAGTGAAAATGTAGCCTTTCGTAGATCTTCTCAGTGAAGATTTTCTTTCTGTATTTGGTTACAAAGACCAAATGCAGATGTAGTGAATAAACAACATGTCTTTTAGTGCGTAAATCTTGCATATAATGTAGATATTTCGTATATTAATGTCTAATGCCAAATATACAAAAAGCATATAAAGTAAGGCTAAAGACCAATAATAATATTGAGAACAAACTGGTCTCGATATTGCGGTTCCTCAAGATTTCTATGGAATAAATGCCTGGCTATGAATTTGGACCGGTTGGAGAAGAGGCAATCCATACTCTGGTACAACGAACTGGCTTTTTGGCTTACCATTTGGAAACGATCCGAAGAGTACGGTTTTTTGAAAGAATGCCCTTCACAGGTATTGCAGCAGAAGTTGAAGGATCTGGAAAGGGCTTTCAGGGATTGCTTTGACAAAAACCAGCCCTTGAAGCGCCTTCCAGTGTTTAAAAAGAGAGGGTTGAATGAGGGCATACGTTTCCCACAGGGATTTAAGATTGATAACCGCAGGCTCTTCCTTCCCAAGATAGGCTGGGTAGGCTTTTACAAGAGTTGTCCTATTACCGGCACCATAAAGAATATTACCATTACCAACCAAGGCGGACATTGGTACGCATCTATCCAGGTTGAGCAGTTGATAGAAATCGGTAAACATTCATCTGATTCAGAGATCGGGATTGATGCAGGAATAGAATGCTTTGCAGCCCTCTCAGATGGAACGATGATCGAGGGAGTGAACAGTTTCAGAAAACATGAAGAAATTCTGACCAGGGAACAGCGGAAGTTGTCGAGGAAGCAGAGAGGGTCGAGTAACTGGAAGAAGCAGAAGAGAATCATATCACGATTACATCATACCATTGCAAATGTACGATCAGACTACCTTCACAAATTAAGTACCGAGATAAGCGAAAACCAAGCAAAGGTATATGTGGAAGAATTACAGATCAGAAATATGAGTGCATCAGCCCGGGGAACCATAGAGGAGCCAGGCAGGAATATCAAAGCAAAGGCAGGATTGAATAAATCGATCCTGGACCAGGGATGGTTTGAGTTCAGACGGCAGCTTGATTACAAACTCTGCTGGAGGGGAGGGATGCTGGTTGAAGTGAATCCCCGGCACACTTCACAGCGATGCTCATGTTGTGGACACATAGCAAAAGAGAACAGATTGTCACAGGCTCTATTCAGATGTCGGGCCTGTGGGTATGAGGAAAACGCAGATATAAATGCTGCAAAGAATATTAAAACCGTCGGGCAGACGGGGATGGCCTGTGAAGCGAACCGCATTAGTGGTCGGCAGCAGGAACCTGCAGGAAACCGTGAGGAATTACTGCCCACAGCTTGTTAAAGTCAATGGAATCCATTTCCTTTAGGTGATGGAGGATGTCAAAGTTTTATTTTCTTTTTACGCACCTATCGCCACACCTAATATACTAAAAACCTTGTAATCGATTAAATCACATGGGATTATGGTTCCTGGTAATAGTGGGGGTAGATCAAAAATCGAACCTCGATCTTAGAAGGTGTATTTTGGAAATCATCGAATATATTACCATTCATTTTCCTTTAAAAAAGCCATCCTCTTAGTCAAGATGCATTCATAATCATTCCCCATATATATCAAATGCGACTTTGCAGGGGCAATAAAAAGCCGGGAGCCCTTAATCATCTTGTGCGTATACAAAGCATGGGAAAACGGGACATTTTTGTCGAAAGGGGAATGGATGACCAGGGTAGGAACAGATATTTCATGGATATCCTTTGCTTTATGGTCCACATTGTAATAGAAACCATCTCCCGAATTCAGCCTCGATAACATCTCTGCATAAAATGCAATATCTTCTTCATCCCAGTCGCTTAATACAAGCTCTGTCTTTAAAGTCGAAAATCTTTTGCAAAGGTTGCTCAGGTGCTTTTACTGCTCATTTTCAAACTCGGACCGCTGCTTTTCCCAGAGCTTTGCCTGTCTCTTGGGATGCAGCATATACTTCATACCGTCATAAACAGGATTGTACCTGGGCACCCAGGTCTTCGAAATGGCTTCTTCCATGATCAGGCAGGCTGTATGTTCTGGATAATCCCGGGTGAATTCAAGGCCCACTGCACCTCCGGCCGAATTGGCAATAACTGCAACTTTGCTGATCTTCAATGAATCCAGCAAGAGTTTGACAAAAATCGGCCTGTTGCTGAGCTGTTTTCCCAAAATTCAGGGATGTATGCCCGTATCCAGGGCGTGAGGGGACCACCACCCGGTATCCGTTGATGACCAGGTGTTCTTGCCTGATATTGGTAAAACAATTATCATTGCCACCGTGTATAATTACTATAGCTTTTCCGGCTCCCTGATCCGTGTATTCTATGTTTCCTTTTGATGTTTCTATACTTAGTGCTTCCATATTACTACCGTATTCCTGTGAAAAAGCAGTTGTTGCTATGAAAAAAGCAGATACAATGACTACCAGTTTTACCCTAATCTTATTCCTGCATTTCACTGATTGCATATGCTATCCAATTTAATTCATTCTCCAGGGCCATGATCCCGTTCTGAGCAATTACCCTGTATAACTTGTTTTTTGGAGTGTCTGGCATTCTTGCCTTGATGAAGTTCAGCCGTTGTGTTTGGACCGACCGGTAATGTTCCAGATTTCTGATGATGTTCTGTTTATTCATACTGCCGGAAAAAAAGAGCTGCACCAGGAACTGATTTCTGTGATTGGGTAAATCAATCTCGGTTTTAAGCCAGTTCTCCATCTCTTTTTTTCCCGTTGGTGTAATGGAATAGATCTTCTTATTTGGTTTTTCGTCCTGGTATACCAGTCTCATATCCACCTGCCCGTCTGTCACTAGTTCTTTGAGTGTCCTGTAGATCTGGCTCTGTGTTGACGGCCAGAAATGATTAATGGTTGTATCAATCTTTTTTCGCAGAGCGCGTTTCGCAATATGCGTTTCGCAAGTTGCGAAATTTGTTTAAAAATGATATCTTAGCAAAAAAGAGCGAGATGAATCCATTTCTCATTAAAGGCTATAATAGTCCACAATATTTCTGCAATCGGGTAAAGGAAAGTGACATTCTGATATCCGCAATAAGAAACAACCAGGATATTACACTTTTTGGGCACAGGCGATTTGGAAAATCTGCATTAATTCATCATGTTTTTCGCAAATTGCAGAAGGAATTTGTTTGTATCTACACAGATATTTGGGGCACAAGCAGTATTGAGGAGTTTACCAAGGAACTGGTAAATGGAATTATATCCAGCAGAGTATTTGCAAAGCAAAAATTCTCTGATAAGCTGTTAAACCTGCTGAAGTCAATTGGCGCATCTTTTAGCATAGGGATAGATGGCTTGCCATCTGTCGATCTTATATACAATGATCGCAATCAGAACTTCAGGAGCCTGGAAGAATTATTCAAATTTCTTAATCAACTGGATATTTCGATTCTATTAGCAATAGACGAATTTCAGGAGATTAAAAAATACGACAATCAAGTTCCTTTCGAAGGTAAGCTAAGAGCGCTAACACAACAAAGTAATAATGTAGTTTTTCTGTACAGTGGAAGTGAACAACATTTGCTGAATGAGATTTTCAATGAATACAATATGCCTTTTTACCAATCGACCAGGACGGTATCCATTGGGAAAATTGAGAGAGGTGAATACTTAAAATTCATAACAAGACATTTTAAGAAAGCAAAAAAGGAAGTGAGTTCTGAAATCGTAAATCATATACTTGAGATTTCACATTTACATACTTATTATGTTCAGGCAATATCAAATTTCCTTTTCAGTCTGGAAAAAGCACCAAAAAGCACTCCAGAATTTGATGTATTATACAGAGATTTTATTTTTGAAAAGAGTGTCTTCTACAGTGAATTGCCAGAGAGACTAACTAAGGTGCAATTCTCGGTTCTCAAAGGGATAGCAAAATCCGGAATTGTGGAATATCCTACATCTGCAGATTTCATGAATATTTCAAATATACGTAGCTCCAGCAGCATGTACAGAGCCATAAACTCACTTTTAGATAAGCAGCTGATCATTAAAGATGAAGGAGCCTTGAGAATGTATGATGTATTTCTTGAGCACTACCTGAGATTTACATTTTAATATGTGGGGTGGACTTGATGCTTTAAGAAAGAAAACCTTTGTTCGTTGGCGCTCACAAGGTTCTTTTCTATCGTTGCCCTTTTGAAAGCAAGCTTTTAACGTATGGGAATTAAAAAAACCCTGCACTTTACCTTCGGTGAGCTCTCAAGCTCGGTTCGTGCAAGGTTTCTTCTAGTAGACTATGTGAGGGAAATATCTAACTTTGATTTGATGAAGGATTTGAAGAATGTTGTTGATTATATTGCTTTTCAATACACAGTTCCGTATATTTACGACACGTAATAATACGACACGTAATAATACGACACGTAATAATACGACATCGCAAATAAGATGAACAACCATACAGTAAATCCTTTTCAGTTTGGAGTTGTAATAGATGACAGTGCATTTTGCAACAGGAAGGAGGAATTATCTTACCTGAAAACTCAAATTCAGAATGGATATTCTACCTGGCTCTTTTCGCCAAGGAGATTTGGTAAAACTTCACTGGTTGAAAAGGTGTTCAGGGAGTTAAAAGATACAAAATGCATTTATGTTGATCTTTATAATATTCGCTCCAAAGACGATTTCTGCAGGAAATATTCAAAAATTGTTGCGCGGGAGCTTTTTAACTGGAAGGATGATATAAAGGTTCTTTCAAAAAGATTCTCGAATGCGTTCAGTAAGCTTTCACCTACGATTTCATTTGATGAATTTGGGAATCCCAGCTTTTCATTAAATGTCCATAGAATAGAAAAGCAAGAGGATATTGAAACCATCCTGGAAGTTCCAAATGAAGTTTCTCTTGGTACAAAGAAAAGAATATGTATTGCTTTCGATGAATTTCAGGAGATCAGGAGGATCGATCCTTTCATGTTAAATTGGATGAGATCATCTTTTCAACGACACCGGGAAATTTCCTATATATTCCTGGGCAGCAAGCAATCGTTGATGGAAGAAATTTTCACATCCGCTAAATCCCCATTCTATGAGTTTGCTACGAAAATGAACCTTTCGGTGATAAGCAGGGATGAGTTGTTTCGTTTTATTGAGCAGAATTATAAGAAAAACGCACTTCCAATACGCAAACAGACAATTGATTCGATTCTTGATAAATCGGAATGCCAACCTCACTTCACACAATATTTTGCTTCTGTTGTATTTGATCTTATCAATGCCGGATACAAACAACAGGATGAAGATTTCACGCAGCTATGGATGGAAAGAATCATCATTCCACAGTCAGATGTATTTCAGGATATCTTTGATCAGTTGACCAACTCTCAAAGGGTTGTGCTTCAGGTTATCGCTGACCGAAATGATGCAGGTATATTTTCGGAGTCAGTAAGGAATCTGTATAATCTTCCTGTTAGTTCTTCTCTTAATGAGGTTTTGAAGGCATTGCAAAAGAAAGGACTCATATATAAATCACCTGAGAGCTATAAGATCACAAATCCCATTCTCAAAGCTTGGCTTTTAAGATTGGAGTAAAAAATCTTCAATAATGGGGGTAGTGTTGCTCGGCTTTCTTTAGTAGACCATAGGATTGAACCTTTAGCTCGGAAGCCAACCTTCAGCTCAGCGCAGCTAAATATCTAACCTTGATTTGGTGAAGGATTTGGTTGCGGTAACCAGTTTATTAATGGTTTAAGGCGATCTGCTATTTTCAAATACCCTAACTAATAACACTTTTTAGGAGAATTAATAATACTAAACACACATTTATATGGAGATAAATAATAAAAAGATTACATATTAATGGAGATGTATTTGTATGTTTACAACATATTATTGGAGATACTGAAAGTGGATTGACACTTAATAATATTAGTATTATGAAAAGAATTGCATATAATGACCTAATTTCCTGGAAGAACAATATAAACCGCAAACCTCTTGTTCTTCAAGGAGCGCGTCAAGTTGGTAAAACATACCTTGTAAAGGAATTCGGAAAGCGGGAATACAAAAATTTGTATTATCTGAATTTCGAACAAGACCCAAACCTTGCCTCCCTTTTCGGTTATTCTTTAAATCCGGAAGTTATAATCAATAATATCAATCTATACTTTGGGACAAATATTATAGCTAATGATTCATTGCTATTTTTTGATGAAGTACAAATTGCTCCAAGGGTACTAACCTCCCTAAAATATTTTAAAGAGCAAGCCCCCGATTTCCATATAATAGCTGCAGGATCATTACTTGGGGTAAGCATAGGAAAAGAAAGTGGTTTCCCGGTCGGAATGGTAAATTTTCTTACCCTTTACCCCATGTCTTTTTCCGAATATCTGACAGAGGTTGGAGAAGATCTATTTTTAGAAAGTTTAAGTTCATTAGAAATACCCGCACCTTTCCCCGATGGCATTCATAACAAAATGCTGTCCCATTTAAAAATGTATCTTTTTCTTGGGGGAATGCCAGAAGTAATAAATGATTACAGCCAAAACAAGAATATTGTAAGCGTTAGAAGTATTCAAACAGATATTCTGAATGCTTACGAAAAAGATTTCTCGAAGTATACGGCGAAAAATCAAGCTATTAAAACATCTGATTTTTGGAATTCCATTCCAAACCAATTAGCAAGAGAGAACAAAAAATTTAAATACAAGGATATTAAAAAAACTGCTCGCTCAATTATGTATGAACAAACTATCGAATGGCTAAGAAGAGCAGGACTGATTCATTTAGCGTACAATGTAGAAACTCCCAAAATACCCTTATCAGGATATGCAGACTTTTCCAAGTTTAAAGTATACATGCATGATGTTGGGTTGCTAGCTGCAAAACTGAATATTTCTTCTGATCAGATTGTAATGCCGGATGCTTTGTTCAGAGAATTTAACGGGGCGTTCATTGAAAATTTCATTGCACAGGAGTTGGCATCGTCCGGTAAAAATCAGTTGTTTTACTGGACCTCAAGAAGTGATGCTGAAATTGATTTTTTGTTAGAATCCAATCAGAAAATATTCCCGTTGGAAGTGAAGAGCGGAACCAGCAGAAATACTAAAAGTCTTCAGAGCTATGCCTCAAAGAATAATCCTGACAAAATATTCAGAACATCTCCAAGGAACTTAATACAATCAGGTAATTTTGTTAATATTCCACTATATGCAATAAAATTACTTGAAGGACTTATTTAACTGAAGGATGATTCTACGAAAAAAGCCCTCCGAACTCTGTTCGGAAGGCTTTCTTTAGTAGACTATACGTTTGAAATATCTAACCTTGATTTTTGGAAGGATCTGGCTGAAGTTGTTGATTTTCTGAATGATTCCAGTAGATATATATTAGCTAGACCAAATTAAGCATCACCAATCGTTCTTTATAGTGGTTTCTATAAAGATTCTTGGTTTCCTTATCCAGAAAAGATCTATTAATCAAGTTCTCTACCTCAGGTTGTTTTCTCAGAAAGGGGGCAAGTATTATTATTACTCTGCTTTCGTTTATTCCAATTGTTTTTCCGAATTCAATAAAATCTTCCTTGCAAGGATGGTGATCTGGATTTTGAATTCTGCAATTGGACCAATGCCATTCTTTAAAAAGATCATCCTCTAATGCAAATGGACTTTCTTCATCAACATGAATTCTTGTGTCCAATAGGTCATATGCAGGACTTAAAACATAGTCCCCATCTATGGTTTCTAATAGAGAGAAATTTTTTAGATGCGCATCCCCATTAGAGAACAAAAAATTAAAGATTACTACACGATAATATTTTTCCATCTCAACTTTCCAGGCTCCTACATGTTTTTTAATAAGTTCAGCAATACCCTCATAGGAATAATTGTATTTGAAGCTTTTTCCTGCATTTTCTTCTGTTTTACCTGCCAGGGATGCAAAATCTTCTTTTCCACATTTGAATCCATCTGGACCGATATCAAATCGTTTTGTAATGTATGCGGGTTCATTATTGATGAAAAAAACTATTCCGTTTTCTGCAGTTTGGATTTTATATACTTGAGAGGCGATTTGCATTGTTAAATGCTCATTTGCTGGAACCATGCTTGTCCTTTGTAGTCCATGGGGTTTAGGTTTAAGTATATAAGTGCCTTGTTCTTTTTCTTCTGTTAATCGTAGATTGTTTTTTTCAAGTAGCACTGAATACTTTTCCTGTACACCGGAAATAGAAATTCTTCTTTGGTTTTGCATGAACTTCTTTTGATCCGCTTCATCAACTTCTGGGGCATTATATGGTAAAATATGACTTACCTTTTTCCCATTAAACATTCTTCGAAGGAAACGAGGACTGTATTTTGAAAATCCCTCAGATAATAACCCAGGGCAATTTTTTATTTCCATATGAGTCTTCCTAATCTATCTGTTTAACTGTAATGGCACCTATGGTATCATATTGAGCAGTGGCCAGCAATAAGCCAAAAAAATCTTTTTCGTTGATCCTTAATTGCTTCGATTGAAGTGCCCTATTCGTCCCTTCTGAAAGCATATTAAAAAAAAAGGGGAACAGGTATTCAGAAGTATATGTTAATTGCGTTTTGGGTATTGTTAAACTAATGCCAGGTTTTGAATTATCGTTGTAATACCCTGAATCGTATGTAAATGTAAAACTACCACTATCAGTTTCTAACAAGATACCTGCTAAGACTCTATTTCTATATACTTCCGCACGTCTCATTTGTTAGGCTTTTTTATTTCAAGATTAATATCCAATCCTAAAACACTTGCAATTTTGCGAAGGTTATTCAAGGTTATGTTTCCTTTTCCGCTCTCAAAGCGCTTTAGTGTTGCCAGCCCAACCTCAGAAAGATCTGCAAGATATTCCTGGTTAATTCCAAGTATATCTTTTCTATCCTTAATTACTTTAATTATTTCTTCATTTGTCATTTTTATTTCCTTTCAAGTATCATATATGATATTATTTTGTAAAAGTAAACTGTTTTATTAGTAAAAACAAGTAAATAGTATCAAATATGATTCTATTAGCTTGACGCAGGTAGTGAAATACATATTAACTGCATGTCAGTATCATATATAATACCAAATTTTTACTTGTATAGTCGTTTCTATTTGGGTTTATTAAAAATGTATTATTCTCAACATTTATTTCATGGCCATTAAGCTATTTATTTATTAAAAACTGGTTAAATAATTTTGCATATCAAACCAATATAAATATTACGCCATTTATACTAGCATCAGTTATAGCAGCATCTATTGCAATTTTAACAATAACATATATCGTAAAAAAAGCAGCAAATCAGAATCCTATTAAAAGTTTGCGCTACGAATAGTTTATTGAGGAGTCCTTCGTAGTAGACTATACGATTGAACCTTTAGCTCGGAAGCCAAATATCTAACCTTGATTTGTTAAGGGATTTGGTGGAAGTTGTTGATTATCTTGTAACTTCCTGCGAAGTTGACTAGTCTTACTCCGATAATATCCTATATAATTCAAGGTTTAAATAGTAATGCTTCCCTTCCAGGACCTTTTTCTCCAAAACCTGCATATCACACAAATCATTCAGGTATTTTCTAGCAGTTTTCTCTGCATACATACCAGAATTAACTAAATGATTTACTTTGGTAAAAGGTTGAGTAAAAATAAATTCGATCAGACTCTCGGGGTTTAAAAACTTTCCTTCAGTTTTCACATGGTTTAAAATAGAATCTTTTACTGAAACAATTTCATTTATTATATGGAAAGTTATGTTTGAAGTATGCTCAACAGCTCTTAACATAAATAATATCCATGCTTTCCAGTCTCCTCTCTGTGAAACTCCTTGTAAACAATGATAATAATCATCCTTATGGTCTAAAATATACCGACTCAAAAACAGTATTGGATAATCCAATAAACCTTTAGCTGTCAAATAATGAATGTTAAATACTCTTCCGGTCCTACCATTTCCATCACGAAACGGATGAATAGCTTCAAATTGAAAATGTGCAATTGACATTTTTAGTAAATGGTCGATTTCAAAGTGCTCATCATCGTTAATAAAGCTTACTAAATTTTCAAGTTTTTCCTCTATTATTCCTTTACTTCTTGGAGGCGTATAAATTATCTGACCTGCATTAGGTCCAGAGCTGCCTTGTTTAATTGTGGTTTCTATGAATGGTGGGCGGATTTTATCCGTTGTTTGTTTGATTTCTTGGAATACTTTGGTAAAATATTCCTGACTAAATGTCGCTCCCTCTTTCAAATAATTGTATCCGGACCAAAGTGCTTCTCTATAGCGAAGTACTTCTTTTGAAGCTCCGATTGATTCAGAATTTTGATCGCTATACGCTTTATAAAGTTCATCATCTGTTGTAAAGATATTCTCGATTTCACTTGACAGTTTTGCCTCCTGTAAGCTAATTGTATTAATTAGTAAAGCCTGATTTGGAATAACTACACTTCTTCCTTGAAGTTTAGCTAATGACGCCTTTGCATCTCCAAGCTTTTTCAATATGTCTACAGTTTCATATAGTTCTTTCTTAATTGGTAACGGTGGAAGATCATTCCAGGGAACTGTTCTATCTGGATTAATCTGGTATAAAATTTCAGGCATATTATTCTTTTTTACAAATATACTATAATAATCATAGTAAACGGTATATATGCGTAAATATACCGTTTGCTATGATTTTGACGGTAAATATATCAATGGCATGAATTCAAACGGTAAATAACTGACATATTACCGTTTTCCTATTTAATGACAGTAGATCGAATTAGATTAATGTAACTGAACTGTTTCTGCCTGACTCAGGATATCAATATCTAACTACAATAGTCAATGCGTTATTCACTGTAAAGGGTTCATTTTTAAAGGAAAAACAGGACATAAAAAACAGAACTCCCCATCAATTCCGATGAGGAGTTCTTCTTAGTAGCGGGGGTAGTGTTGCTCAGCCTGCGGCTTCGCGAGTGCCATATTTGGGGTGCTTTACTAGTGAAAGCCTTGTTCGCTGCGCTCCTTCAGTGCTTTTTTACTCCAGGGCTTATAAGCAAGCTTAACGCCCTGAAATAAAAAAAACCTGCACTTTACCTTCGGTGAGCTCGCAAGCTCGGTTCGTGCAAGGTTTCTTGTAGTAGCGGGGATAGAGAAATATCGAACTTCGAGTTGGTAAAAGATCTGGCAGCAGTAGTTGATTTTCGTCACAATTCTATTTGAGCTCATATATCAACGCACACTTCATGATTTTTATGGACATATTTTCAATCTGATTGCATATTTGTCCTTCTATTCTAACAATAATTAGTTTGTTCTTCGAAAATAACCTATTTTTACCATGAAATATTAAATTTCAATTTTAGTTATTCATGATATATGATACCCCGTTTAGGAACAAATGACCTGATAGAAATTCTTGAATACTTCCCGGTATTGGGCATAACAGGCCCAAGACAGGTAGGAAAAACTACACTCTCCAAAGATTTAGCAAGACAGATTGACAAGGAGGTAATTTATCTGGACATGGAAAATCCAACGGACCTTTCTAAATTGTCTGAACCAACATTATATTTTGAGAAAAATGAAGATGCGTGCATCATTATTGATGAAATCCAGCGCATTCCTGAATTATTCCCCATTCTAAGATCAGTAATTGATAAAAAACGCATACCTGCACGGTTTATTCTTACAGGATCGGCATCGCCCGAGTTAATCAGGGACTCCTCAGAATCTCTGGCTGGACGCATAGCCTACAAAGAGCTGACACCATTTAATTATTTAGAGATTAGCAATCATAAATTTTCAGGTTTACACTGGTTTCGGGGAGGATTTCCGCTTTCTTTTCTTGCTCCTTCTGACCGGATTTCAATTAGTTGGATTAACAATTTCATTCAAACCTATATTGAGAGAGATCTTCCATTATTAGGATTGCAGGCAGCACCTACATTTTTAAGGAAGCTCTGGCTAATGCTTGCACATATTCATGGCAGTGTAATGAATATGGAATTGTTATCGAAATCACTGGAAGTGACAGGACCTACAATCAAGAAATATATTCATTTTTTGTCAGAAGCATATTTGATTCGAATTTTACCATCCTTCCATATTAACATAAAAAAGCGGCTCGTTAAATCTCCAAAAATATATATCCGAGATACCGGTATTTTACACCAGTTACTTGTGATCTCCAATTATGAAATGCTTGAAGGCAATCCTATGAAAGGTAACTCATATGAAGGATATGTGATCGAACAGATTAGCTTACATGTACAGGATCATTATGAAATGTATTTTTACCGAACACATCAGGGAGCTGAATGCGATCTTGTTCTGAGCATTGCAAACAAACCGGAGATCGTGGTAGAAATAAAATACACATCAGCTCCCAAAGTAAGCAAAGGACTTAGAACTTCAATAGAAGATCTGGGAACTCAAAAGAATTTCATAATATGTCTGTGTGAGGAGGAATATCCTATTGCAGAGAACATTATAGCATGTGGCATGGAAACTTTCATAAATAAGCATCTGATAACAGGTTAGATCAGAAACAAAGTAAATAGAAGCTGGTGTTTCCGGAAGGAATCCGTATTGATTCAGTAAGCCGAAAATATCTAACCTCAAAAGCAAACTCCTTGTTCCTCGATAAGTCAGAATTTAAATGGGCTCAGTGTGTTCAAATAAAAAACTCCCCATCAAATCTGATGAGGAGTCTTCTCTAGTAGCGGGGGTAGTGTTGCTCTCCGCCAAGGCGGATCGCGAGTACCATTTGGGGGTGCTTTACTAGTGAAAGACTTGTTCGCTTAGCTCACAATGGTCTTTTTCCCTCCAGGCCCGTATAAGAGCAAGCTCTTGATAGTCCTGAATGAAAAAAGCCCTCCGAACTCTGTTCGGAAGGCTTTCTCTAGTAGCGGGGGTAGGACTTTCCAAAAGGCTTAAGTGCCTGAAAATCAGATATAGATTTGTCAGCAGTTTTATGATATTTCATCATTTTGTCAGCAAGTATTGCCACTGAATCCCTTTATTCATCAGGTATTCAGGGTGTCACTTAAAGTATCGCTTTTTTGTCAGCATTTCCAATTCCTTGCGTCCGTGTTACAAGACTCAATGATTACTGATTTTGTCCAGATCAAATTCGAATTGAGCAAAAGAACCAGCGAAGTAAAGAGGTAGAAATATGATTAGTTCATCTTTTAAGATTCCTGTTGGTCCTGAATGAAAAACAACGGAATATGGAGGTTGGTACTGATCCCTGAACAAATGGAGACTTCTGAGCCTCCCTGAAGGACCGTCTTTTACCTCAACCGGAATAAATCTCCCATCGCGAACCTCCAGGAAATCAATTTCGGCATTGCTGTTTTTTGCATCTCTGGCCCAATAGTAGAGCTGTCTTCTGTCTAAAGCTTCAAATTCTTGGCCGACAAATTGTTCGGCTAGTTGCCCCTTGTAAATTGCAATTAAATTGTGGTGAACAAAAGCCTCATTATATTCCAGTCCTATTGTACGATTCATCAGGCCAATATCCAGAAAAACACTCTTAAACTTCTTTTCAGATGCATGGATTTCCAGAGGTATTCCAGGACTACCAACTGCCTTTATTTTTGCAGCAATCCTGGCCAATTGTATGCTCTCGTAAGCTTTCTTTATGGTTGGGATCGAAAAATCATTTGCTAGTCCTGTATACTTTATCTGCTTTCCAACGTGTGCTGCAATACTGGAGAAAACAGCTTTAAGACAGCTGATATCTGTCTTTGGCCGATACTTATTGAAATCCAGTTGATAGGTTTCAATGATCTCATCCTGAACCTCTGTTGCTGCTTTTATGGAGTTCGTGGTGGTATATACATGCACGCATTCGGGCATTCCTCCCACAAGCCAATATATTCTGAGTTGTTCAATCAGGAATTCATGTGTGGCATCTGATACTTCTGCGATTGGACTGTTACATATTTCCGCTGCTTTGGCATAACCGGCGGCAAGGAGGAATTCTGAAAAGTTCAGAGGTTGAATATCCATGGTTTGAATTCTTCCAACCGGGAATGAAATCTCACTGAATACAAATTCCAGGAGGGAGCCTGCAGCAATAACATGAAGATCTGGCGTTTTTTCGTAGAAATATCTGAGAGCCATAATGGCCCTGGGGCAGGCCTGAATCTCATCAAAGAACAAAAGCGTCTTTCTTGCTTCAATATCAACTCCCGTTCTAATCTCAAGTTCGGAGCATATAAGCTTCGGATCTAATTCGCCATCAAATAATGATCGAAATCCGGGACTCTCTTCAAAGTCAATCTTGATGTAGTTACTAAATTCTTGATTACCTAATTCATCGATCAACCAGGTTTTACCGACTTGTCTTGCTCCCCGCAGCAACAAAGGTTTTCTCCTGGGTTTGGTTAGCCAGTCCCTCAAATCTATTGATGCATATCTCTTCATGAAATTTAGTTATCCAATCCAAAAGTAGATCTAAATATTTAGAAATCCAAGGAATGTATCTCAAACAGAATTTAGTATTCCTGGCTAGTGGGAAATGAGGGGCATGCCTCAAAAGCTCGCAAGCTCAATTCGCTTCTTATTGTGTAACGTTATTTCAGGACGAGACAGCTAAACTGGTCCTGGATAAAATCGAATTAGAAAACCCGACTTCGACCAGGATCACCTCGAAAGAAAGGATCGATAAAAATCTGTGGGATATGATTGCCCTTCGGGAAAGATTTAATATTGAGGAGCATAATGCTGCCATTGCATCAAGGATCATTAAAGATACATTGATAACTGAGTTAATCAAAGAAGATGATCCGGAAAGTAAAACCAAGAAAATATGCGAAGTATATTCCTTTTTGGGCATAGTTTATTTGATAACTATACTTCATGAATTACATATCAACGCGTATTGCACAGATAATCAATCGGATACTTATTTGACGCTTATTTGATTTGAAAGCAATTTGGGCAGCATTTCTCCACTACAAATAAATAACCCCCTTAAAATCAGCGTGTAAAGGGGGTTTCTAGTAGACTATATGATTGAAATATCTAACCTTGATTTGGTGAGGGATTTGGCGGAAATTTAGCATCCATCTTCCAATCAATTGCATTGATTTTTTCTTTCAATTCTATCAAGGAATTTATCAAATCCTCATACTTTGGAGAAACTCCGTGAATCATCTGCTCTTGCATTTTTGCATAATCTGCTTTCCATGCTGGAGTCAATTCTTTCGATGGCAGGAAGTCGATTGATTGAGGTTGATGCAGATTATAGTCAACACCTCCAACACGAGTGTACCTGTGACGATGTTTTACAATTGATTCATACAAATCCTTATCTCCTAATGCCTTATCGGTTGTGTCTGTTTTTGATATTTGATATATATCGTACAAATGCCTACTCATTCTATTTACCCGGATCTTCTCTTTCGATCTCTGAAATTCTTCATGTAATAAAAATATCTTCTCCAAGAAAGTGCGTTCCGGTAGTACGGTAGGTATAATAAATGGGTCCTGCTTAAAGTCGGCTTTGGGGTATGTTGAATCTACAATTGATTGGATAGGCCTTTCTTCAAAAGGTTCCCTTAAAGAGCGACAGCCAATCTCAATTTGTACTCTCGGTTGGATGTAGCCCGGTGATTCTATCAGGGCAGGATAATATATGCTAATAATAACAGGATCCTGATCACTTGTTTTTATTTCTTCCAATTCAATTTTAACGCCCTTAAAGCCTACCTCTTCAAATGTCTTTTCCAGTTCCGGAAACAAAGTCTCTGAAATGTATTTGTTTGCTGCTTTTCTTAGATTGGTTCTTTGGCTTTTTCCCAGGTCACCTTCAAATCCGAAAAACTTCCTATCAACAGTCAAGTCAATATCCTCGGAAAACCTTTCAATTACATCCCAAGCTTTACTCAAAGAAGTGCCCCCCTTAAAAACCAAATGCTCACCTATTTCTGTATGTTTAAGTATTGACAAAGTTTGGACCACCCACCAATCCTTCTCAATAGCGTAGGCTGGCAAATTATTTTTCTCCCCAGAATTCTTGTATATTCTTTTCTTTGTCTCGTCAGGTATTTTGTAAAACTTAATCATTGACAGCTAATTTCATTATTTTTCGTATCCACTCCGGAGCTAAGGAAATGTCAAATTTCAGGTTCGACTGATCTTCTTGTTGTAACAATTCAGTAATCTTTTCCAATTCTTCTTCTGTTGCATTGCCTTTTCCAATTTCTCGTAAAGCTTGTATCACCAAAGAACTGATTTTCCCTCGTGCTTTTAGGTTTCGTGGCGTTGTTTTCTTTAGCTTAATTGTTCTGTTCCCAACAGCAATAGTACGCGAAGTACCGTCCGTTAAGAAAACAAGTTTTAAAGGGATTTGTGTGCTCAGCCCCAATGCATGTAAAGCATATGCCCCAGTTGGAACCAGTTTTATCATATCTCGCTTCTCTATAGCTTTGGCTACTTCTTCTGCTGTTGGGAGAACCTCACCAATGTATTCATCAATGACAGGACGCACATAAATGCCATGTGCAACCGATTTAATAACTCCTTTTTCCTTTAGATTTTGCAATGCTTTGCGCACAGATTCAGCAGATCCTTTTTCACTAAAATCTTCAGGAAATAACAAACTACCTCTGGGTTTAGACTTTATAGTCTTTTCTATTTTATATTTAACACTTTGCATTTGTATAAATCGATGTGATATTTCACAAATTTAGACAATATTTGTGAATTATGCAGTAATGCTACATAGAATTGCGAAAAGAAGGAAATGGCGCAAAAATCGGAAATCGATGTTCAGTGTTCGTAAATCAGGGAGGATTAAGCCTGGCTGGGCTCGGCTTTTTCCTGATGGGGGGTGCTTTACAACGAAAGGGATGTCGGCTTACTCAGGAATATACTCAAACTTGAGGAAAGTATTAATATGTTACTTAAATTTGCTTATTATGAAGCAATTACCAATGGAAAATATGTTAAGTAAACCTAAATGGTACTGTCGCATTAGACGAACTTGATTTTCAAAACTAGATGTTAATGTCCTTTATGCTGCCAAAGAATAGAATGTTTTATATTTAGTGGATTTTGGATCTGTAATCTGATTCTTTCTAATGATATTTTTGCTATTTCAATTCCTGCCAGGGTTCGTTGTGCGGACTCAAAATCTTTAAATCCTGTGTTGATTGCTATTCTCCTTTTAACATTTCGATGATCTTGCTCTACAATATTGTTTAAATACTTGCACTGCCGCCATTTCAAATTCTTAAAATTTCGCTTGTTGAAAGTCTTAATTCCTTCTTTATTTGCTCCACTCTTATCAATATTAACTAAAGTTTCGCAGTTCTCTTAAATGTTGAAAACTAACAAGATATAGAAGAAAAAAGCAGCAGGATTGTTACGTTAATATACTGTTTTTGAGTATATTAACTATGTCGTACCAAACACAACAATCATGCTGCAGAGTAAAGATATCAATAAGATAGCAGAATTGAAAAACGGTTTTACCCCCAGGTGGCTTGAGCCGGATTTCATTTTAAGTTCATTGACATGTTTTTCATTTTCGGCTGTGTGCAAACACCTGAACCCATTTAAACAAAGAGGCTATAGCTTCGAGTCGGTTTTCTCCTGTCTGATCAGCCTGCCGTTTTTGGGATTGGAGACCGTCCATTCCTTTACTGGCAGTGCCCTGACAACACATATCCAGGCAAAAAAGGATGTGTTCTACCGCTTGAAGAATAACTCTGGGATTTGCTGGCGGAATGTCCTGTGGATGTTTGGTATGAAGTTCATAAAGCTGGCTGGTTCCCGAGGGGAAGATAGTAACTCTCCCAAGTGCTTGGTCCTTGATGATAGCGATCTTCCCAAGACAGGTCGGTATATCGAGAAGGTATCCCGGATTTATGATCATGTATCCAAGCGTTTTATTCTCGGGTATAAGCTCCTGGCTATGGGTTATTGGGATGGTTCTTCGTTTATACCCCTGGATTTTTCCCTGCACAGGGAGAGGGGTAAGAATGCGAACAAACCCTTTGGTTTGAAGAAGAAGGAGTACAGGAAGCAGTACCGTAAGAAGCGGGAGAAAGGAACCCACTCCTGGGACCGTTCCCGGGAAGCAGACTCTACGAAAATCGATAGTGCATTGAGGATGTTCTGGCGAGCCATATCCCAGGGAATTAAGGTTGATTACCTTCTGATGGATAGCTGGTTTACCTGTGAGGCATTTATCAAAGCGGTCAGGCGGGTAAAGAAGCAAACGGTTCATCTGATAGGGATGTATAAGACCCCGAAGACCAAGTTCACCTTTAATGGAGAGCGGCTCACACATAGCCAGATCCGCAACAAGCTGGGGAATCCTAAGCGATGCAGGAAATTGAAGCTCCACTACAAGGAGGCAATGGTAGAATACAACGGAGTGCCCATTAAGATGTTCTTCAGTCAGAAGGGGAGCAAGGGTAAATGGCGGGTGTTTATCACTACCGATACCAGTTTGTCTTTCATTAAAATGATTGAGATTTACCAGATCCGCTGGACCGTGGAGGTTTTTTTCAAGGAAGCAAAACAGCTGCTGGGTCTGGGACGGTGCCAGTCCAATGACTTTGATGCTCAGATTGCAGATACGACCATTACCATGATCCAGCATATCCTTCTGACCCTGAAGTTCCGCTTCGAGCACTACGAGACCAAAGGAGCATTGTTCAGTCATATCAGGGAGGGGATTATCGAATCCCGTCTGAATGAGAGGTTATGGGGTCTGTTCATAGAACTGATAAGGGTTCTGGAGGTGTTGTTTGATGATGTTGATGAGATGGATATCCTGCAAAGGATCCTTGAGGATGATAGGGCATATGAGATGATCAGCCGTATGCTTCCTCAGGAACCAGACCTGAAAAATGTAGCATAACCGAAAATGGAAAAGATAAAATGTTGAATTACTAATCATATAGCATATGAAGTCAAATCGTAATTGATTGAAATCATGTGCTTTGATAACAAGTGCGAAACTTTAATTATTAAGAATAAATAATCAAGTTTATAAGTTGCATCCTTATCATGTTCCTGAAATTTACTCCTTGCATACTTTAATACAACAATTGCAGAATCTAAATTATTTGATTGAAAGTATTTCCCTGCTATTGAAACAAGTTCTTTGTAAGAACTATATTTATCTATTTGACAAAAGGCTGATATATTAATAACATACAGCATAAAAGATGTAATAACAAATTTTGATTTAAAATTCATATCTGCCTCCTTTTTGTATTATAATTTCTTGCATTGGCGACTTAAATAATGTAATCTCTGGTAATATATCCTGGTATTTTTTAATCGTATTATCAACTGGTTTCCATTCACCTTGTTTGTCATTTTCAGAAAAATGTGCAAGAATAATATGTTTTGGTTTCATTTGGTCTTTTAGAATTTGTAAGCCTGGCCTGTCAGTATTCCATAGAAAACTCCTATTTAAAATAGCCAAATCCACTTCCATTTCTTCAATCCCAATAGAATCATATTCTTGTATTTCAGTAAATGCATCGCCTTGCCTGAATTTGCCACCAGAATCTCCCGAATGAAACACTTTAACACCATCCAGTTCTATTATAAAACCTAAATTTCCACCTTGTCCATCTGTAGCACTATGTCTTAACCTCAAAACTTTTAAATGAATATCGTCCACTAATGTGTCAGTTGAGTTACATAATTCAGGTGTTAGACCAACTATGCGAGCAGTATCTGCACTTAAACCAATACTTTCCTTTAATGCTGAAGACGTTTTATGATTACATATTACCTTTACGGATTTATTTACAGCTAAATATTCAGCAATCATGGGCGCTGAAAAATGGTCACCATGACTGTGAGTTACTAATAGTAAATCAAGAGAAGCGAGTGGAGGTTCCAGGTTGTTTATTTTAGCTACTATATTTTTCGGAGTGGTGGGATAAGTGTTAAAACTATTATTAAAGAGTCCATCTATTAATACTGTTTTTGAAGAAGAGGAAATTAGCACCCCCATATTAGCGATATAGGTAACTTTTACTTCCTGTTGCTCTTCCTTATCACCTGCAATTTTAAAAACCTTAGGCTCTGACAGCTGTCCTCCATTATCTTCCAAAAAATCAGCAATCTGAACGTACCCTAAACCTTTTGCTATAGTCAAAGGTGTGCGGTTAGTGTAATCAATTGAATTTATTTCCGCACCGTTTTTTACTAATGATTTTGTGATCTCAAGCTGATTTGATTCTACGGAATAATGCAAAGGTGTTCTCTTGAAAATATCCTCTGTATTGCTATCAATATTTTTCTCACAAAGCAACTCTACCCACTTTATATTCTCTCCAATTACAGCATTATGAAGCAGACTTCGTCCATTGTTATCTAAACCAGATAAAGAAGCTCCGTTTTCCAAAAGTTCGTCTGCAATATATTGCAAGCTGTACAACACTGCAGCAGCGTCAATGGTGAGCTGTGTAAGTCTGGTCGGGGTCGGAGACCATATAAGAGACGGATAAGGGAAACGCGGGAACACGGGAGAGCCTACCGTCTCCACACGAAAGAACGCGGGATATACGGTCGACCGCTTGATCAATAGACCGGGTCCGTCAGGAAACTTGTTGCTCCTGGACAGACGTTAAGAACAAGCAACAGGGGTTAAGTGGTATCCTTACCGAGGGAAACTGAAGGGAAGGAGAAGGACGAAGGCAGTCTTAGCATCTTCATAGTACTGATGGAAAGCCGGGAAATCAGGACCGCTGAAAGCCGGTAATTAGGGAAGGGAGATGCCAGTATTTAGAACTGCGGTTTAGAAACATTAATGTATCAATTACATGAAAACGATGTCAACAGTAGAATTGCAGATAGCCGAGAGGGCTAGGAAGTTCAAAGGAGAAGCACTACACAGTCTGTATCCTTTTATAGATGCAACGATGCTACGGGAGAGCTATAACAAGCTCAACAGGCATAGTGCAAAGGGAGTAGACGGAAAGACGTGGCAGCAATACGGGTTAGAACTACCAGAAAGACAAGATCGTCTTTTGGAGGAGTTCAGAACCGGTCGGTATAAAGCCCCTGCCATACGGCGGGTGTACATACCGAAAGATAAGCATAGCCGCAGACCGTTGGGTATCCCGACTATCGAGGATAAGGTTATGCAGGAAAGCGTTCGGAGGGTTCTTAATCCTATCTATGAGGAAGATTTTAAACCTTTCTCATATGGTTTTCGATCTGGACGTTCAGCACATCAAGCGATTGAATATCTGTTTAGAGAAGTAAGTTTTGGTAAGATGCACTATATCATAGATGCAGATATCAAGAACTACTTTGGTAAGATCAATCACGGGATGCTCCGGGACTTTTTAGACAAACGGGTTAAGGATGGAGTAATAAGAAAGATGATAGATAAGTGGCTGAAGGCGGGGATCATGGAATCGGGTAACATCAGTTATCCCAACGAAGGGACCCCGCAGGGATCGGTGATATCACAGCTGCTGAGCAACATTTATCTACATTATGTGCTGGACGAGTGGTTTTCGGAACAAATCCAGCCATTGTTAAAGGGTAAGAGTTTTATAGTGAGATATGCGGATGATTTTGTGCTGGGATTTTCAGACAAGTCGGATGCAGATAGAGTAATGGAAGTTCTACCGAAACGGTTCGCCAAACACGGACTGACATTACATGCAGAGAAGACGAAGTTGATAGACCTGAATAGCCAACGAGGTGGCAATGGTAGGAGCTTTGATTTCCTTGGCTTTACTCACTTTTTGAGTAAGAGCAAGAAAGGGAACAAGGTTCTGAAGCGTAAGACCAGCTCCAAACGGTTGACCAGGGCTATCATGAATGTAAGTAATTACATACAGAAGAATCGTCATATGAAACTCAGGGACTTAATTGCTGCATTAAACATCAAATTGCGGGGGCACTATAATTACTATGGGGTCACCTTTAACAGTAGGAGCCTTGATGGCTTTTACAAGATGGTGAAATACAGTTTATTTAAGTGGCTTAATCGTAGAGGGGGAAAGATTAAACTGAACTGGAATGTTTTTTCAGATTACGTTGGTAAATGGACTCCTCTGTTGCCACCCTTTATCAAACATTCTTACAGGTCCTTATAGCAAATCTAAATGCTGAGGAACCGGATGCGGAAAAGCCGCTCGTCCGGATCTGCGGGGGAGCGGGGAGGTAACGAACCGCTCTACCCGGACTTCAAGATTTCAAACTCTTCAGTTGTCAGTTGAAACATAAATTCTTCAGGGAACCTATCGCTATTTCTTTTAACTGCTTGATTGAGGACTTTGGTCTCGACATCATACAGCTCGGCCAAATCCCTATCAAGCATTATCTTCTTATCACGGACGATGTAGATCTTGCTTGTGACGAGGGTTTCCGGGATTTGGATTTGTTGCTCTCTCTTTTCCATAATACATCTTTATGTGATGAAAGAGTAATCATCGGTTAGGTAGCGAACTTTTTAACATGATAGAATGAAAAGAAATTGATATTTGATGTTTGGATGGGATCGCTTTTGGTTGCTGATACAGAAAGTAATTTTTTACATTGCTTAAGATTCCATATTATGAAGGAATTGGTAGTAGAATGCATGTTCTACGCACCCTGGAAGGTGAAATTGAAATATTAGCATAAGTGTAATTTATACACGATATTTCGATATTAACTTATCAAAATCACCTTATTATGTTTAATAGACTTAAAAATCTGGCTAAAACGTCCATTTTGGTTTTCTTATTCTTCTATGCCGAATCTTCATTGGCCCAAGATGGAACAATCTACCCACTCAACACCCCAGCCGAACCAAATGCTATACCGCTTGGCACGGGTGGTGTCGATGACCAGCCCGCCTCGGAGACTTGGTTCCGTCAGTGGGGCGACCCCATGGCTCGTAACATCACCACTGCAACCCTCACTCCATTTCTGCCGGAACCTGGTAAGGCCAACGGTGCGACTGTGATTGTGGCACCCGGGGGAGGCTTTCGATGGCTATCGATGGGTAACGAGGGCTGGGAAGTCGCAGAGGCACTCGCACAGCAGGGGATCGCTGCATTTGTGCTAAAGTACCGGCTCCATCCCACTCCAGAGTCGCTTGATGATTTTATAGCCTGGATGAATCGTCCACGTACTCCACCAGCTGAGTCTTCTGATGCTTCTCAAGACGCAGCACCATCTACTTCACCGCAACGAGACCTGTCCAACCAGCTCGAGGATGCTGAGGCCGCCTATTCCATGATCGTTAAGCGAGCTGAAGAGTGGGGTGTCGATACGGGCAGAATAGGCATGATTGGCTTTTCGGCCGGTGCAGGCCTCACAATGCACTCAACGCTGAACTCCCAAACCATGAACTTGGCCTTCATTGGTCCTATTTATGGAGGAATGGGTCCGGTAGTGGTACCAAAGGATGCGCCACCCATGTTCAATGTTATAGCCACTGACGATTTTCTCTTCAGGGGCCAGTTTGGCGTCATCGATTCCTGGTACGAAGCAGGCATACCCGTTGAATTTCATCTATACCAAAATGGTGGTCACGGTTTCGGCCTGGGAAATCCCAATCGCACCAGCAATCGTTGGTTTGATGCCTTTATACATTGGTTAGATGTTAATGGCTTTCTTACGGCCAAGTCTGGAGGGTGAGGAGAGATTACACTACTAATAATAAGTATATTCGCCACTTGCATTCCCCGAAAAAGTAATATTGACTTCCGGATTTTCAAAGTCAGGCTCCCAGGATCCCTGATATACGTACATACCCCACCCTGCACTGTTCATAATCGAAACATTGTTGAATGTTGGAGGTAGAATTTCCCCACCTTGATAATGGGAAATAATATTGGCAGGTCCGGTGGCTTCAGGAATAACCATCCCACCTCCATTTTTAATAATCAGATGTTCCACACTATAATGAGTTAAATACATACCACCCCACGATCCGGGGGTGTCCGTTTCGCCTTCAATAATAACCGGTTTTTCAGCAGAGCCTCTGATATAAAGATAACTATTGAAAGGATTTTTTACATAGGTTCCTGATTTGAATTTCAGATGAACACCCGGATTTAGGCGTAATCCAGCGGGAAAAAGATTGCCTGACATCAGGTAATAATTATCGTTTCCTAAATCGTACCAATCTCCATCTATAATAATTCCGTCGGCCAATACTGCTTCAATGGCTGCCACGCCGGGATTCATTTCGTAAACATTTTCAGAATTTCTTAAGCTAGTACTTATTGAAGCCATGAGCATGTGTATGGCTGCATCGCTTGTGTTTTTGAAAGTTGTTCTTTTGATATCCAAATTAACAAATGATTGCTCCCGCTCACTATATACTCCATACCCACCACTGTTGCGAATTTCAGAGTCATTGATTGTTATTCTTAATTTATTTGCATAAATGGAAGCTTCCTCTTTTGCAGTAATTCCACCCATAGAAATAATTCCATAGCCGGCATTTTCAATGATTGCATAATAAATACTTGCATAATAGGATGGATTGTTTTCTTCAGATAAATAAATCCCTTTCCAATGCGCTCCATCAAGCCCGGTAATGGTAGCCATGTTATCTGGGCTGCCCAGACTTGTGCTACTGAAACCTTCGGACATAATCCCGGAATTTTCTTTCATATATATCGTGGTTCCTTCCCATAAAAGAATTCTTGAGCCGGACCAAAAATCTCCGTCGATATAAAATTTCGCCCCCGCTGGACTAAAATAGAACTCATTATCTCCAACAATTTCATCCTTTACATTAGCACCTCCCGGTATTAAATGAATGTAGTCATACGTATCGGGCATAATGTTTGGTTGCTCAAGGCCTCCAGCCCAGGTATTCATAAATGTGATGGGCGCTTTTATGGGTACCTTTGCCGATAATTTATTTGACTTTACGGTCCAAATAGCTTCAGGGAATTTATCCGTAACGAGAATATCATGCATATTGGAGCCCACAAACTCATTGTTGCTAAAACTGATAAGTTCCATTTCTGTACCGGAGAATACCACTGCCGAAGGTTCCATGCCCTCAAATGCTTCTTTTCCTGCATTCACAATAATGGCCTGTTCAATGTTTACCGAACCGTTGTTTATCCAGATCCCTTTCCAGTTATCTCCTCTGAATTCGGTATTGAAGGTGTAATCCTGTTCATCGGTAACATTGGTTATTAATCCACCCTTTTCCACAATAATCCCTGTTCCGGGCTGGAATTCTATGACCACTTCGTCTTCAAAAATTGCAAGTTTTAATCCATTGGGTATAATCAGGTCGGAGGTAACCAAATAATCAGGAACTCCGGCGTTGGGCGCTATGTTTTTCAATATCAAATCTTCCGTAATGATTCCCCCTATTTCGAAGGCTCCTTCCACAAAAACAGATGTATTATCGGTATCGGTCATCCCATTTGCACTAACCGTAAGCGTAAAATTATACACCCCGCTTAGTGGTGGTGTAAAAGTAGGTTTTTCTGTGTTTTTATTTTGAAAATTGATATCCGCCTCAGGCACCTCTCCCTGGTAGGTCCATGAATAGCTTACCCCTTCAGGCCCAATTGACTCAGAACCATCCAAAGTAACCACCGCATTTGTCTTTACATTTTGATTTTCACCGGCACTTGCCAGCACTCCTTCGGCTACTACTGTTGTGTGATCAGTATCCGAAATTCCATTTGCACTAACGGTTAAAGTGAAAATGTAAGCTCCGTTTTCAGTAGGAGTAAAAGTTGGTGTTTCCGAATTCTTATTCTGAAAATTGATATCTGCCTCGGGAACATCACCTTCATAAGTCCAGGAGTATGTCATTCCTTCAGGACCTGATGATGCGGATCCATTTAAAGTAACCAAATTATTTAATTTGACATTTTGAACGGGACCTGCATTGGCCATTATCTGGATATCCTCCATTTCATCCTCTTTGCATGAACTTAACATGATCACAAGCAGAAAGAATACATTAAATACGCTTCGAAGGTTCATGGGATGCGATTCTCTTTTCATTTTTTTTTGGTTTTTTAATCTCGATCCTCTTTCATTTAACAGATTAACGCACGGGAAGGTGTTATTCAGGCACATAGGAACTGACCAATAACTTGCAGTTGCTTACTTCGCTTTTCCCCTTTTTATCATCCACCTCCTTCATGCTTACCCTTCCACTCTCAATACCCATCCGGGCATCCTGCCGGACAAAGTAGAGTTCACCAGCTTTAACTTCTATCTGGACAACTGCACTGCTCTCCCCGGTGGACGAAGATAACGTGTAGGTACCTGGTTTCAGGTCCCAGCGAAAGAAGGTCCCCGGGCCTGTTCCTCCGGCTGCCTGGGAATTCACCCTAACCTGAAGCTGTCCGGCTGCACCCACCATCCTTCCGGTACGGTAGAGAAATACGGAACCACGGTCTGCGGGGGCTTCAAAGGTAAGAGCTTCTGATTTTTTTGATTCGGAGGCCTTTGAGGTGGAGGCACAGCCGGTGGTTGTAAGTGTTGCGATAGCAATGGCAATAAGGAATAAGGTCGATTTCATTATTTATTCGTTTGAGTTTCGATTGTAAAAAACAAATATCAATGAGATATGTTCAAATCATGCTGATTCCGACTGGGGCTCCCCCCCCCCCCCAGAAAAAGGAACATATGACAGAGAATTGTATAGTTTCAGCAAAAGCTGGAAGAGGAATTGAATACTCTTGATGAATGCTTTGCATTTGAGAGAATCCAGAAGGATTAAAAGTTTCAAATAAGAATCAGCTATTCAAAAAGAAATAACCGCACCAGGGCAAAACCTGATGCGGTTAGTAATCAAGCTATCATAGTCCTATTATCTGTTTCGTCTCTTCTGGACTATATCAGAGGACCTCTAATCAGTTCGCAATCTTGATCTTTGATGTATACATGGAGTCTCCTGTGGTCATTCGGATCATATAAACACCATTTTCCATACCATCCAGGCTGATGGTCTCCACATGAGTCCCACTGGTTCTTTGACCGAGTTCACTCTGCATCATTTTCTGACCGGTGATGTTAATGATCTCAACGGTCACCTCTCCGGATTGTTCCATTTCATAAGAAATGCTCAGATAGTTGCTGGCCGGGTTCGGATAGATCCTCGCATCGATACTGTTTCCTGCAAACCTGTCAAATACCGAGGTTGGCAGCTCTTCAGACGGCAGTTCGAGCAGGTCTCCGCCAGCGGCAGTAGCCACAAAGAGTCCGAAAGCGGCACCGTCGCTGTTGTTTTCGGGAGCCAGGAATCCTGAAGCCACTACAGTAAGGGCTGCATCACCCAGGGTACTCAGGTCGGCACCAAACTGAGCCACCGGAGTTCCGTCGGCAGTCTGGATCTGGAGGCTGTAAACAGCGGGATCGAGTGAAAGATATCCGTCGAATTCGCCGTATGACAGATCATCAATGATGGTTCCGGCACCAACCTTTACTTCGGCTACGTCAACAGTTGGCGCGTCGGTGGATCCGTGGAATACCAGCACATCGGTTTTTCCGGCAGTCTCAGCAGCCTCGCGGCCCATGTCATAGACATAGACATCGAAGGGGGTTGCAGGATCGTAGCCGCTTGGACTGACAATTCCATCGGCAATCAGGATGTAGGTCTCATCTTCCGTGAGGGTAAAAGACTTACTCCAGAAGCCGTCGGAGGGTCCAAGACTGGTTCTCGGCGCAATCGTAATATCGAATGGGGTTCCGGCAGGAGCATCATTGAAGGGAGATGCCTCACGAAATTTTATGTCATCGTACATTAGAAGATTATCAATCCACACATCGACATATTCATTTGCAGCGTCAGCACTGTTGTGGATCACCTGCACTCTTGCGGTTGGCTTGAGAATATCCTCTTTATTAAGTGGTTGCAGGGGTCCACCAGTGACCTCCGCCAAGTACAGTCCGAATGCGGGTCCACTGCTGTTGTTGGCCGGGTTCAGGAAGCCGGAAGCCACAATCGTCATGGCAGCATCCTGGTATGGATTGAGGTCGATACCAAACTGAGCCACCGGAGTTCCGTCGGCAGTCTGGATCTGAAGGCTGTAAACATCGGGATCCAGTGAGAGATATCCCTGGTATTCACCATATGAGATGTCATCTACAATGTTTCCTGCACCCACTTTAACCTCGACTACATCAACGGTCGGAGCATCGGTTGAACCATGGAATACCAGCACATCGGTTTTACCGGCAGTCTCAGCAGCCTCACGGCCCATGCCATACACATACAGGTCAAAGGCAGTGGCCGGATCGTAGCCGCTTGCGCTCACAATGCCACTGGCGATAATTATATAAGTCTCGTTCTCTTCAAGGGTATAGGCTTTGCTCCAGATACCATCATCCTTGCTTGCACTGTTGGCAGGGGCAATGGTAATGGTAAACTCCGTTCCGGCAGGAGCATCCACAAAGGGAGATGCTGTGCGGAAAGCAAAGTCATCAATCAGTAAGGCATCATCCAGGTATACATCCACTTTGGCAGCAGCTGCATCAGCGCTGTTGTGGATCACCTGCACCCTTGCAGTTTTCGGAGTCACTTCCTCAGCCGGCAGTTCGAGCAGCGCTCCTCCAGCGGGTGTGGCCACAAAGAGTCCGAACGCGGCTCCGTCGCTGTTGTTCGCGGGAGCCAGGAAGCCAGAAGCTACTACTGTAAGAGCTGCATCGCCCAGACCAGTCAGATCCGCGCCAAACTGAGCCACCGGAGTTCCGTCGGTAGTCTGGATCTGAAGGCTGTAAGCAGCAGGATCCAGTGAGAGATATCCCTGGTATTCACCGTATGAGATGTCATCGACTACAGTTCCTGCGCCCACTTTAACCTCAACTACATCCACCATGGGAGCATCGGTTGAACCATGGAATACCAGCACATCGGTTTTACCGGCAGTCTCAGCAGCCTCACGGCCCATGCCATACACATACAGGTCAAAGGCAGTGGCCGGATCGTAGCCGCTTGCGCTCACAATGCCGCTGGCGATAATTATATAAGTCTCGTTCTCTTCAAGGGTATAGGCTTTGCTCCAGATACCATCATCCTTGCTTGCACTGTTGGCAGGGGCAATGGTAATGGTAAACTCCGTTCCGGCAGGAGCATCCACAAAGGGAGATGCTGTGCGGAAAGCAAAGTCATCAATCAGTAAGGCATCATCCAGGTATACATCCACTGTGGCAGCAGCTGCATCAGCGCTGTTGTGTATCACCTGCACCCTTGCAGTTTTCGGAGTCACTTCCTCAGCCGGCAGTTCGAGCAGCGCTCCTCCAGCGGGTGTGGCCACAAAGAGTCCGAACGCGGCTCCGTCGCTGTTGTTCGCGGGAGCCAGGAAGCCAGAAGCTACTACTGTAAGAGCTGCATCGCCCAGACCAGTCAGATCCGCGCCAAACTGAGCCACCTGGGTGATTCCGTCAGCGGTCCGGATCTGAAGGCTGTAAGCAGCAGGATCCAGTGAGAGATATCCCTGGTATTCACCATATGAGATGTCATCGACTACAGTTCCTGCGCCCACTTTAACCTCAACTACATCCACCATGGGAGCATCGGTTGAACCATGGAATACCAGCACATCGGTTTTACCGGCAGTCTCAGCAGCCTCACGGCCCATGCCATACACATACAGGTCAAAGGCAGTGGCAGGATCGTATCCGCTTGCGCTCACAATGCCGCTGGCGATAATTATATAAGTCTCGTTCTCTTCAAGGGTATAGGCTTTGCTCCAGATACCATCATCCTTGCTTGCACTGTTGGCAGGGGCAATGGTAATGGTAAACTCCGTTCCGGCAGGAGCATCCACAAAGGGTGATGCTGTGCGGAAAGCAAAGTCATCAATCAGTAAGGCATCATCCAGGTATACATCCACTGTGGCAGCAGCTGCATCAGCGCTGTTGTGTATCACCTGCACCCTTGCAGTTTTCGGAGTCACTTCCTCAGCCGGCAGTTCGAGCAGCGCTCCTCCAGCGGGTGTGGCCACAAAGAGTCCGAACGCGGCTCCGTCGCTGTTGTTCGCGGGAGCCAGGAAGCCTGAAGCCACTACTGTAAGAGCGGCATCGCCCAACGTACTCAGGTCGGCGCCAAACTGGGCCACCGGAGTTCCGTCGGTAGTCTGGATTTGCAGGCTGTAAGCAGCAGGATCCAGTGAGAGATATCCCTGGTATTCACCATATGAGATGTCATCGACTACAGTTCCTGCGCCCACTTTAACCTCGACGACATCCACCATGGGAGCATCGGTTGAACCATGGAATACCAGCACATCGGTTTTACCGGCAGTCTCAGCAGCCTCACGGCCCATGCCATACACATACAGGTCAAAGGCAGTGGCAGGATCGTATCCGCTTGCGCTCACAATGCCGCTGGCGATAATTATATAAGTCTCGTTCTCTTCAAGGGTATAGGCTTTGCTCCAGATACCATCATCCTTGCTTGCACTGTTGGCAGGGGCAATGGTAATGGTAAACTCCGTTCCGGCAGGAGCATCCACAAAGGGAGATGCTGTGCGGAAAGCAAAGTCATCAATCAGTAAGGCATCATCCAGGTATACATCCACTGTGGCAGCAGCTGCATCAGCGCTGTTGTGGATCACCTGAACACGGGCTGTTTGAGCGGATGTCGAAACGACAGCTGCAAACAAGGCAATAAGAATGGTAAAGATGTTGTTCATAGTTAATATAATTAAATTTAGACAAATAATAATCTTTGAAAGTTAGGACACTTAATCGCCAAATAAGTTCATTGCAACGTATTTATTTTGTATGCCCCATATATTTAACAGTTTAGAAGCAGCAGGGAAAGGTGGAGTAAATCAAATCCTTGGACATCCACTTTATGTTCCATAACCGCTATCAAGACTCATTTTTTGACATCAGAGAATGAAAAAATCGATGAATGTGTGGTGCAACGGATTCCTGGTAGTAGCGGGGGTAGTGTTGCTCGGCCTTCAGCCTCGCGAGTCCATTTTGGGGGTGTTTTACTAAACAAAGCCTAAACTCGCTGCGCTCGCATTGTCCTTTTTATTTCCCAACCCTTACAAAAGCAAGCTTTTGACGTTTGGGAAATAAAAAACCCGGTGCACTTTCGTACACCGGGCTTCTCGTAGTAGCGGGGGTAGGACTATCCGAAAGGCCTAAGTAACTGATAATCAAGTATAGATTTGTCAGCACTTTTGAGACATTTCGTCATTTTGTCAGCAGGTATTAACGCTGAACTCCTTTATACATAATGTATTCAGCGCATCACTTAAAGTATCGCTTTTTTGTCAGCAATTCCAACAAACCCTGCCTCTGAAATTTGCCGAATCTTATTGACTGTAAGGATGAGATTTCATCATGATTATTGCTAATTTGCAGTGAATCACAGAGGTCTTTTTATTGTCACACATGTTTGAAACAAATCGGATAGAACATAAGCGGGAACTCACGAAGGATCTTGATATCGAGAAGGAGGTCATAGCTTTCCTCAATTATCATGAAGGCGGTATCATATATATCGGGATCGATAAGGACTGATTAGTTACTGGAGTGGAGGATGTGGATACCGACATGTTAAAAATCAAAGACCGTTTGAAGAATAATATCCAGCCATCCTGTATGGGGTTGTTTGATGTCAGGGCAGAGAGAAGAGGTGAGAGACCCTTGATCAAAGTAACTATTGCCAGTGGGCCGCAGAAAATGATCGAGGAACTGTTTGCTAAGCGGATCCGAAACTCACTTGGGAAGATTGTCAGCCGTAAACAGGATCTTCGATTTGAACAGTTGAGAATTTTCTATGAAGAATCAGGCTTCTCTTTGAATGTAAACTTTGCTGCAAGTCTGGAATTGCTGGCAGACTCTGACAAATACAATTATATTGCTTACCTGCTTTCAGACAGTAATTCTACCTCAATTAAAGTTGCCAAGTACGGTTCATTATCCAGAACTGATCTTATTGAAAACAATGAATATGGATATGCTTGTTTAATCAGGGCTGCTAAACGGGTCCTGGATAAAATCGAATTAGAAAACCCGACTTCGACCAGGATCACCTCGAAAGAAAGGATCGATAAAAATCTGTGGGATATGATTGCCCTTCGGGAAGCTATCATTAATGCATTCGTTCATAATGATTTCACTGGGGAAGTTCCTCCGAAATTTGAGATTTTCCCTGACAGGATTGAGATCACATCAGCCGGAGGTTTACCTGAAGGTCTAAGTCAGGAAGAGTTTTTCCTGGGATTTTCAGTGCCGAGGAACAAAGAACTCATGAGGATATTCAAAGATCTTGGAATGGTTGAGCAACTTGGGTCTGGGGTACCAAGGATTTTGGAGAGTTACGGACGAGAATGCTTTACATTCTCAGATCATTTCCTTAGAATGAGTTTCCCTGTTCAAGAAGGTTTGTCCCCCCAAGTTACCCCCCAAGTTACCCCCCAAGTTACCCCCCAAGTAAAGTCCCTCATTTCTAACATATCAGGGGAAATGACTCGTTTAGAGATACAAGAAAAACTGCGTTTATCTGACAAAAGAAACTTTAATATTAACTACCTCATTCCAGCCTTAAAGCTGAATCTGGTCGAAATGACTATCCCTAATAAGCCAAATAGCCGAAATCAGAGATACAGATTGACAAATGCGGGTGAGGAATTAAAAAAGGACCAATGAGTAATGGCTAGCAGATTCGAAAAGAACTTCACTGATAAAGGATATTTATTGAAATATGAGAAACTGTCTCTTCATTCCTCATTGAAAAATCAGGTTATTCAATTCTCAGTTGCACTTCAAGGGATTGAACCTAAAATCTGGCGAAGGATCCATGTTCCATCTGATTACAATTTCTGGGATCTGCATGTAGCCATTCAGGATGCCATGGGCTGGCAGGATTATCACCTGCACCATTTTGAAATAAAAGGCAAAGGCAAAAGGAAAGAAGTTCGTATTGGCATTCCTGATTTCGATGGAATCGTAGACTTGCCTGAAGTATTTCCAGGCTGGGAAATAGCAGTGATTGTATATTTCAATGCACTTGGAGTGGAAGCCGTGTATGAAAATGATTATGGAGATGGTTGGCTTCATACGGTGAAGCTTGAGGGGTATATGTTTAAGGAGAAAGGGACTAAGTACCCAATCTGTATGGAGGGTAAGCATGCCTGTCCACCAGAGGACTGCGGAGGAGTAGATGGTTATTACAACGTAATAGAAGTTTTATCTGATCCCGACCATGATGACTATGAAGATATGCGGACCTGGGCAGGGAAGGAATGGAATCCGAAGCGTTTTGATCCTGATAAGGTTAGATTTGACAATCCCTATAAGCGTTGGAGGTATGCATTTTTAGCAGGAAATAACTCTTCTGCTGCGAATTTGTAGCGTCAGGAAAGCCTACTTGTCAGCATAAAAAAATGAAACCCTTGTAATTCACCGAATTGCAAGGGTTTGGCACTCTGCGTAGTAGACTATACGTTTCAAATATCTAACCTTGAATTGTTAATGGGGGTAGCGGAAGTGATCGTGTTCATTAATACTTCACTAACCTTTCTGACCAAACCGCTTCATCTGACAGGACCCTGAGGTAGTAGGCTCCTTTTTGGGGGTTGCAAGGTCATCTACGTATTCTTCATATAGTATTGATGCCGTCTATTCTATTCCAACAACAACTATATCAATTTTACCAGTAAATTTAGTTTCTGCAGGTCCATATCCAATTCCTTCTGCTACTGGTGTTTGATTATCTAATCCGACATCAGCAGTTTCATCAGCAGAAAACATATTTGGTTGTGTTCTTTCTATTCTTCCTTTTCCAGAAGAACCATCAGCTACTTCAAGAGTAGCGTCTCCACCTTTTCCATTTCCGTCACCATCATATTCAAATTTGAAAGTGATTGTTGTTTTTCCAGGTTTAACTTTTTTATCTGTAGAGATCACAAATCTCTCTAAGCCTAAGAAATTGTAGGTAAACATGGGTACATTATCTTTCATGTATAAACTCCAACCGCCAAATCGGCCACCTTGTGTTAAGATTACTCCGTTAGCACCAGCTTTTGGAATTTCCACCTCGGCAACAATATTAAAAGATCTGTTTTTGATGTTGATAAAGGTATTTTCCATCATACCTTCCATGCCTTCGTATAGTTTTAAAGAAGTTCTTCCACCCATAATATCAGGACGACCTGCAATAGCAGGGTTCGTTCTTTCAACAACACGGTCATCTATAGGAAGTACATGATACTTTTCTGCTTCAGCCATAAAAAGATCTTGCATTTCTTTCAATCTCTCTGGGTATTCAGAAGCCAGGTTATTAGTCAAACTAAAGTCTTCACGAACGTTATACAAATCCCAAACATCTTCTTCAAGAGGCTTGAAATCTGTCATTTCCCAAGGTGCCCTATGTAATGTGCGTGCAAACCAGCCATCGTAATACAGCGCTCTATTTCCAAATAATTCGAAATACTGAATGGTATGACGCTCAGCAGCTTTTTCATCATTAAATGAATATGCAAAACTGGTACCTTCAATTGGTGTTTGTGGTACTCCATTAACTACTTTGGGTTCTGGAAGACCAGTAACTTCTAGAACTGTAGGAGCTATATCAATGGCATGTGTGAACTGGCCTCTAATTCCTTTTCCACTCTTTATGTTATCTGGATAATGTACAATCATTCCTGTACGTGTACCTCCAAAATCTGAAGCAATTTGTTTTGTCCAGGTAAAAGGAGCATCAAATGCCACGGCCCAACCTGCTGCCATATGAGGGAAGGTATTTTCTAAGCCCCAATCATCCATCAAAGGAATTAAGTCTTCAACTTTTTCTTCGACAAAGTTGAAGTAAGTCATTTCATTATACATACCAACCATACCACCTTCGGCACTCGTACCGTTATCTCCAGCAACGAAAATGATTAAAGTATTATCCAATTCATCTATTTCTTCAATGGCATCAACTAAGCGACCAATTTCGAAATCTGTCATTTCCACAAATCCTGAAAAAACTTCAGCTTGTCGGGCAAACAATTTCCTTTCATCATCCGATAATTTGTCCCAGTCCTTAATAGCTTCTGGTTTTGGTCCAAGATTAGTGTTCTGTGGAATTATTCCATTAGCCTTCATTTTTTTCACAGTTTCTTCTCTTACAACATCCCAACCTTTGTCGAATTGACCTTTGTATTTATCCGACCAATCTTTAGACACGTGATGAGGAGCATGAACTGCACCAGTAGAGAAGTACACAAAGAAAGGCTTGTCTGGAGTCAAAGATTGTTGAGCTTTAACCCAGTTAATAGCCTGATTTGTCATATCTGTAGTAAAGTGATAGTTCTCCATTTCAGGAGGATTTACTTTCTTAACTCCATCAAAAATTAGGGGAGCCCACTGATCGGTCTCACCCCCTATAAATCCGTAGAATTTATCAAAGCCCTGGCGCGTTGGCCAACGGTCAAAGGGACCTGACACACTTGTTTCCCAAGCAGCTGTTTCATGCCACTTACCGAAAGCAGCAGTGCTGTACCCATTTAGTCTAAGCATCTCTGCAAGAGGCGCTACACTAGCAGGTAAAGCACCAGTATTACCCGGATATGCAGTAGATGTTTCCATAATAGAACCAGTATTACAAGTATGGTGATTTCTACCAGTTTTTATGGACATTCTTGTTGGTGAACAAAGTGAGGTGGTGTTAAAGTTGTTATATCTTAACCCAGCATTTGATAACTCCTCCATTGTTGGTGTTTTAATTGGCCCGCCAAATGCAGATGTTGCTCCCATTCCCAAATCGTCAATTAGGACAATGACTACATTAGGAGCGTTTTCAGGAGCTTTAACCTCAAAACGTTTAGGTGGCTTGGTATTCTTCACATCAAGCTCAGAATAAGTGGCAGGTTCTGGCTCAACAATGGGTAGTATCTCACGGTTAATGTTATCCTGGGCTCGTATTTGAATAAATCCCATGATCGAGACAAAAAGAAGTGCTGAAAAGAATTTGATTTTCATAATATTGAAGTTTAATCTGTCTGTTTACTTAAATTCATAAAAGTTTCAATCTATAAAGTCTTTGAGTACTGGTTCCCAAGATGTCTTGATATGCAGGATTGAATATCCTGTTTTAGTTCAATGGTCAATTCCATGTAACTATCTATCGTCTCTTGCTTATTGCTATTTTTCATTAATACCAACTCGCAAGTTTTTAAATCATTCAGAATTTCGATAAACTCCCTGTGAATTACCAATTGATGGAACACAGATTTGTAATCGGGAAACTCTCGAAGAAATAGGGCCTGTAATTCAACCGTGCTTTTTGACTCATCCATTATCCATCCGAAAAAGTTATTACAAACATATTTGAACTTTCCGTGCAGGAAAAGTAACTTTGAGTAAGTTACGGTAAACTGAAACACTGGATTGAAAGAGCTATCACTGCCATCCAAAACAGAAATACTAGATCAACTTTCCAGGATTTTGAGAAGTCAGGTATTTCGAAATTCTGAGATGTTGAGGAACTTTTTATCATTTATTGTGCAGGAAGCAATTAATGATAATGCAGCCAGAATCAAACAATACAGTATTGCAATTAATGCCTTCGGTCGAAACCCCGATTTTGATGCAACAACTGATCCCATTGTCAGGATACAAGCCAGCAGGTTACGAAGAAATCTTGAGTTATATTTTCAGGAGGAAGGAGAAAATGATCCTGTGAGTATTGTACTGCCCAAAGGAAGTTATATTCCAGAATTTTCTATTAAAAAGTTCATTGATAAACCCAACAACATTCAATTATCTAATTCAGGTTCGATAGGCGTATATCCCACTAAAAACTTAAGTGAAGACAATACAAGGCAGTATATTGTAGAGGGATTTTCAAAAGAACTACTGCTGGAATTATCACGCTATTCACATATTCAGGTAATACACCTTAGAAAAGAACATACTGACCACACAAAATTGTCCATCTCAAGGTTTTCTATGGATAGCTCCATCCGGTTTGGAACAAATTCTATCAAAATAACTGTGGAAGTCTCAGACAATCAAAACCATCAAATACTATGGTCGGATCAGCAGAAATTTCATCTTAATGAATGTGATCTGATCCAGATGCAGGAATATACTGCCCGCACAATCGCACAGAAGATAGCTGATGTTAATGGAGTAATCTGCGAGAAGCTAAAATCGGAATCCAACTGGGATAATATTCGTGATCTATCAGCATATGATGCTTTCTTGCATTACCATGAATACAGCAAAAACCCATCTGAAAGGAATGCCAGAAAAGTATTGGAAAGAATTAGCTCTATTATTCAAAGGGAACCGGAATTCGCACCAGGTTTTGCTGTTCTTTCTGCTGTTCATACAGATGCCTATGTACTTGGATTGGATCGCGAAAATCTAAATCTTGCACTGGATTATGGTAAGAAAGCAGTTGAGCTCCAGGCAAAAAATCAATTATGTCAATTACATTATGCCTTTGCCCTGATAGCGGCAAATCGGTTAGCGGAGGCTGAAAAGCATTTAGATTTTGGATACAAGTTAAATCGGAATACATCTAATTTAACAGGTAATACCGGATGGCTTTATTGTCTGATGAATCAATTTGATCCCGGATTCAAATTAATCCGTGAATACATGAAAATCGATTTTCAATATCCGAAATGGCTGCATATTGGAACCTTTTTATTCTATCTTGATCAAGGAGACTACAACAATATGCTTGTGGAGGCAAATATGCTTGACACTAAGGATCTCTATTGGAGTCCATTGCTGAAATTGATTTCCTTTCAGAAGCTTTCACAGCATGACCATGCTATCCAACAACTCAATGATTTAATTAAAATTAGCCCAGAATTCCTTACTCATTCAAAAGAGTATATATCCTGTCTGGTTAAGTCAAAGGAATTAAGTTTGGACATGTTTAATGCCGTTACTACTGTATATAGAAAAGCCAGCCAACTTGACAAACTTTTAATGTAGTTGATTCAATAGAGAAATACCGCAAATCCTTGTAAACAGTGGATAGTACGCCTTTCTCTTGTAGCGGGGGTAGTGTTTTCACTCCGCTCATGAGCTCGCCCTTCGGGCTCGGTTGTCTCGCCTGCGGCCTCACGAGTCCAGGAGGGGTGCTTTACTATAGAAAGCCTTTGTTCGCTATGCTCACACGTCCTTTTTTATCGTTCCCCATATGAAAGCAAGCTTTCAACGTGCACCAATAAAAAAGCCCGGTGCACTTTCGTACACCGGGCTTCTCGTAGTAGCGGGGGTAGTGTTGCTCTCCGCCTGCGGCGGATCGCGAGTCCAGGAGGGGGGCTTTACTAGTGAAAGCATTGTTCGCTGCGCTCACTACGGGCTTTTTACCTTTAGTCCCTTACAAGAACAAGTTCTTGACGGCCCTTTAAGCAAAAAGCCCTCCGAACTCTGTTCGGAAGGCTTTCTCTAGTAGCGGGGGTAGGACTTCCCAAATGAGCTAAGTAATTGATAATCAAATATCGTTTTGTCAGCACTTTTGCAGTATTTCACCATTTTGTCAGCAAGTTTTAGCATTGAGCGCCTTTATTTATCGGGTATTCATGGGTTCACCTAAAGTATCGCCTTTTTGTCAGCAATTCGAACATACTAAACCCCGATGATCTGCTGGATTTTATTGATTGAAAGTTTAAGATTTCATGAGGATTATTGCTAATTTGCAGTAAACCAAAGCAGTCTTTATTTGATATGGTCCTCTTCTTTTAGTTACACATGTCAGAAACAAATCGGATAGAGTATAAGCGGGAACTCACGAAGGTTCTTGATATCGAGAAGGAGGTCATTGCTTTCCTCAATTATCATGAAGGCGGTATAATATTTATCGGGATCGATAAGGACGGATCAGTTACAGGAGTTGAGAATGTGGATTCTGACATTTTAAAGATCAAAGACCGATTGAAGAATAATATCAAGCCTTCCTGTCTGGGATTGTTTGATGTCAAAGCAGAGAAAAGAGGTGAGGAATACCTGGTCAAGATAATTATTGCCAGTGGGCCGGAGAAACCATATTTCAAGAGAAAATATGGCATGACAGAGAAAGGCAGTTTCATCAGGGTTGGCACTGCATCTGAACCAATGCCACAGAAAATGATTGAGGAACTGTTTGCAAAGCGGACCAGAAATTCACTAGGAAAAATAATCAGCCGAAAACAGGATCTGCGATTTGAACAGCTGAGAATTTTCTATGAAGAATCAGGCTTCTCTTTGAATGAAAACTTTGCTGCAAATCTGGAATTGCTAGCAGACTCTGACAAGTACAATTATATTGCTTACCTGCTTTCAGACAGTAATTCTACCTCAATTAAAGTGGCTAAGTACGGTTCATTATCCAGAACTGATCTTATTGAAAACAATGAATATGGATATGCTTGTTTAATCAGGGCTGCGAAACGGGTTCTAGATAAAATCGAATTAGAAAATCCGACTTCGACCAGGATCACCTCGAAAGAAAGGATCGATAAAAATTTATGGGATATGATCGCCCTGCGGGAAGCTGTCATTAATGCATTTGTACATAATGATTTCACCGGGGAAGTTCCTCCGAAATTTGAGATTTTCCCTGACAGGATTGAGATCACATCAGCCGGAGGTTTACCTGAAGGTTTAAGTCAGGAAGAGTTTTTCCTGGGATTTTCAGTGCCGAGGAACAAAGAACTTATGAGGATATTCAAAGATCTTGGAATGGTTGAGCAACTTGGGTCTGGGGTACCAAGGATTTTGGAGAGTTACGGAAAAGAATGCTTTACATTTTCGGAAAACTTTCTACGGATGGTTTTCCCAACTCAAAGTGGTCAAGTTGGTGGTCAAGTTGGTGGTCAGGTAGGTGGTCAAGCTGAACATTTGACAGAAAGGCAACAAGAAGTTCTGGAGCTAATAAAATCCAATCCGGCTATTTCGAGAAAACAATTATCTGAAAGACTTGCAATCAATCCTTCGGCCATCCAAAAACACATCGATTCCCTAAAGAAAAAAGGCTTTATTTCAAGAGATAGTGAAACTACCGGATACTGGAAAATTCACATCTAAGAAGCTCCTTTAGGGTGTGATATTCTGAGTAGACACCTGACTATTTCTGAAATAATTACCCGGCATAAAAAGAGAGTCTCCTGAAAGTCAATGCCTTCAAGGTTTAAAAAGTAGCGGGGGTAGTGTTATTCACTCCGCTCATGTGTAGAAGCTACGACTTAATCTGACAGTTAGGGACTCTTGAAGAAAAAAGGAAGATACAGGAAATGGTATTTCCTGAAGGAATTGTCGTCGATACTAAAAACCGGGCATATCTAACCTTGAAAGTGAATTCCTTATTTCTCTCCAAGTCACAATTTAAAAGTACTTCAGAGGGTACAAATTAAAAACTCCCCATCAATTCTGATGAGGAGTCCTTCGTAGTAGACAAGGTGATTGAAATATCTAACCTTGAATTGGTGAAGGATCTGGTGGAAGTTATTGATATTCTATATAATACTAAGTGATTCTTTTATACCAGAAGTTTCTGTGATCTGTTTGAGCAGAAGATAAATTCCTCCGCTTCAGAAATCTAGGTAATTATGATTTTCATTCTATAACTTGCACTTCATGAAGTAAATTAAATGAATTGATAATGGCGAAATATGAAATTGATCGCAGGCATTTTTTAAATTCCTTATTGTTTGTGGGAGGGGCTGGCTTACTTCTCCCCTTTGGTTGTTCAGGATTACCAGGAAAAAATGAAGACAGTTTCTTCAGTATCGCACAAAAGAACGGCCGTTGGTGGCTGGTTACACCGCAAGGGGATTATATATTCAGTATTGGACTAAACCATATCGATCCCGCATCGTTAAGATATCTTTCCAGCAACAGTATATGGGAAGAAAAATATGGAAACAGCATGAAGGAATGGCTTCCTAAAGTAAAAGCAGATCTTTCTGACTGGGGATTCAACTGCCTGGGGTGGGACCAGGAGGTTGTAATAATTCAACCTAAGATGCACCGGCACTCCCGCAGTTTCACATTTGAGGAATACCAGTGGCTGGACATGCCTTATTTCCACTTGCTACCATTTATTGAATCACACCAGTGGGAATGGGAAACCCGCTTGCCCGATATCAAATCAGAAGCCTTTGCTGAATGGTGCGATTATGTGGCGAGGGACCGCTGCGCAAGGTTCAGAGATGATCCTAAACTGGTAGGCTACTTTTTTACTGATTGCCCTGCCTGGATACACAGTAGTGAAGGGAATAGCTGGAAAGCTCCTATATTCGATCCTGAAATGGAAAAATCGGAAAACGGCAGGAAAGAAATCTTTGATACAGCCACCATCTATTATAAAACCATTGTTGACGCAATAAGAAGGTATGATCCCAACCACCTGATCTGTGGAGACAGATATGAAGCAAATGCCCCAATATCTGAAGAGGTGTTGAAAGCGGCATTGCCCTATGTGGATATTTTCAGTTTCCAGTGCTTTGGGACAGTAGAAAATATCTCGGAAAAGATGTCTTACTGGGCTCAATACCTTAAAAGACCAATACTTCTGGCAGATAGCATGATCAACAAAGAAGGGGCACATGGCTGGCCACCTCAGTATGACCGGACACAGGATGAGGAAGCCTATGGAGAAATCATGCACTCCCTACGCAAGATTCCTGAGTGCTTGGGATTTCATCTTTGTGGTGCCTATATAAAAAACAATGCAAGAAGGTATGGATTGCTGGATCTGCATGACAGGGAAGAACCAACAACACAGGGAATAAAACAGGTTAACATGGAGCAGACAGAATGGGTCAAAGAGCAACTTAACAAGTAACTTTTATAAACTAAGAGAAGTATGATTTTTAAAAACCTGTATAAGATCCTGCTACTGGTATTGTTTGGCTATATATTCCATGGATGCTCGGAGAGCCCCCACCAGGCTGAAATTGTCGGAAATAAGGATTTTGTTCATCTTGAAAAGACAGACAATATATGGTGGCTGGTCGATGGAAATGGAGATGAGTTCATCTCGACTGGTATGAATCACATGCAGGAAAATATCCGTTTTGCTCCATACAATAAGGAGTACTGGGCTGAAAGATTTGGTCAAAACATACTCATTGATGGATATTTCAATTCAAATGCGGAGGCTGAAATAAAAAAGTGGATGGAACAAACCGTAAAAGACCACAAAGATTATGGTTTTACAACCATCCCTTTCCATCGTTCCCTGAACCTGCCCGACGAATATTTTGAAGAACTGGGGATATTCTATCTAGGAAAAATAAAGACCGCGGTTATTCATGCAGAACGGGTTAAGCAAATTACGGAAACAGCCAAGTTCCCCGATGTGTTCAGCAATGAATTTGCAGCGCATGCAGATAAAGTGGCCAGGGAATATTGCACAAGACATAAAGACAACAAATACCTGGTGGCTTATACCTACGAAGACCTCCCCTCCTACGAATATACCGTTTATAAGATGCGGTACATGAGAAACAAGAGCACTTTTGAATACCATCCATGGGTAGCAGATATTATTAATACCGAGGGAATGACATTGGGAAAAGAAGTATGGATGGAAATACTAAAGCAGCACTATAGCTCACCTGAAGAAGTATCGGAGAATTACAATCTTGAATTGAAAAACTGGGAGGAAATAGCCGAGGTGTCAGTCTGGCCCGAGCCCAATGAAAAAGAAAAATGGCTGATCGACCAGGAAGAAATGAACAAGCGTATTGTTGAGCAATGGCTTAAAACAAACCGGGAAGTTATCTTAAAATACGATCCGAACCACCTGATCCTGGGGGACAAGATATTCTGTCATGGACAGGGACACCCGGACTGGGTATATGAGATTGCCGGTAAATATGTCGATGTTCTCTTAATACAGGACTATGAAATGTTCACACCTTCTCATGTTGAAAAATTAAAGAGATTACACCGGCTGTCCGGCAAACCTGTTCTTAACGGGGACGCCTCATATGCATTTACAGTAAAAGAACAGCAAGCATCCAAAGGATTGCAGGTGGAAAGTCACAGGGCTGTCGGGGAGGAATACAGCATCTACCTGAAAGGCATAATGAACCTTCCGTTTATGGTGGGATGGCACAATTGCGGCTACCTGGAACAGTGGAGAGGAGGCAGCCTGGACGAAACCGGCAAGCAGCAGACAGGCTTGTTTGATCCTTTTGGTAATCCGAGGTTGGAAGCACTGGAGCTGATTGAAAAGGCAAACAGGGCTGCCATTTCCTGGCATGAAAAAGCAGGGAAGGCTGAGTTCGAATATTCGGATAGAGAGATGAGATGGGATTGAATGGAACCATCATAAAAAAACCCGGTGCGTTTTCGCACCGGTTTCCTGGTAGTAGCGGGGGCAGTGTTGCTCGGCTGCTCTGCAGCCTTGCGAGTCCGAATATGGGATGCTTTACTACCAGAAACCCGTACTCGCTCCGCTCGTATCGGCTTTTTTCTTACCCTTGGCTTACATGAGCAAGCTCCTGACGCCAGGGCAATAAAAAACCCGGTGCAATTTTGCACCGGGTTTCTGGTAGTAGCGGGGGTAGGACTTGAACCTACGACCTTTGGGTTATGAGCCCAACGAGCTACCAACTGCTCCACCCCGCAATATATGTTTGGTATTTAATGTCTTGTTAGAACGGCGCTAATAATTTATTAGCGGATGCAAATATAGTGCAACTTTGGCGATTCTCAAAATTTAAAATCTACTCAGAAAAGTAGCGCTTTCGAAACCTCAGTGCCACCCCAACCAATAGAATCAACACCGGCACTTCCACAAGGGGTCCGATTACTGCGGCAAAGGCTTCGCCCGAGCTAATTCCAAACACGGCCACAGCCACTGCAATGGCCAGCTCAAAATTATTGCTGGCTGCCGTAAATGAAAGGGTAGTGGTTTTGGGATAGTCGGCGCCCATGGCCCGGCTGATAAAAAAGGAGACCAGGAACATCACCACAAAATAGATAATCAGAGGGATAGCGATCCGCACGACATCCATGGGAATCTCCACGATGGTTTCCCCCTTCAGGGAGAACATCACAAAGATGGTAAAGAGCAGGGCGATGAGGGTGAGGGGGCTGATCTTGGGAATAAACTTCTGGTGATACCACTCCTTTGATTTCTGGCGATCTTTGGATTTCACCCGAATCAGGATAAATCGGGTCAGGAAACCTGCAAGAAAAGGAATACCCAGGTAGATAAAGACACTTTTTGCAATCTCTCCCATGGTCACATCCACCACAAAGCTCTCCAGACCAAACCAACGGGGCATGACGGTAATAAAGACATAAGCATACACAGAAAAGAAGAGTACCTGGAAGATGGAGTTAAATGCCACCAGTCCGGCTGCGTACTCAGGATCTCCTTCGGCCAGGTCGTTCCAGACAATCACCATGGCAATGCAGCGGGCAAGACCAATCAGGATCAATCCCGCCATGTAATGAGGATAATCTCTTAGAAAGATGATAGCCAGCAAAAACATCAATACGGGACCAATGATCCAGTTCTGAACCAGGGAGAGGATCAGGATCTTCCGGTTGCGGAACACATCACCCAACTCTTCATACCTTACCTTGGCCAGGGGTGGATACATCATAACAATCAATCCGATGGCGATGGGAATGTTGGTGGTTCCTCGGCTCATGCCACCCCAGAAATCAGCAATGGCAGGGATAAAGTGTCCGGCCATCACACCCAGGGCCATGGCTGCAAAGATCCAGAGTGTCAGGTACCTGTCCAGAAACGAGAGTCTTTTTTTTGATGTGGCCATTCGGTTTAGCTAAGGCAAAAGCCATTAATTTGAAAGAAAACTCAAAAGCTGTTGATAGTTAGGATCTTCCGGATAGTTCTCAACCAGTTTTTGTGCATACATCAAAGCATTTTCTTTATAACCATTCTCGCTTGAAATGGTTGCCAGACTGTAGAGTATATTCCGGTCGTAGGGATGTCTTTTTACAGCTTCCTGCAACACTTTCAATGCCTCTCCAGGTTTTCCCTGGGAGTTCAGACCAATGGCATATACATAACTGTAGTGGGGGTCATTGGGATCATATTTTGTGGCATCTGCCAGGTAAACCAGGGCCTCTTCCTGATTGCCCTGTCTCACCTTCAACAATCCAAGGGAGTAGTGAATGGCTGCCAGATCGGGATACTTTTCAAGTGCACTCTTCAGAATCTTCTCTCCCTCTTCGTCCCGCTCCATTCTCCTGTAAAGATCAGCCAGATTAATATAGGGGCCCACCAGTCCGGGTTCAAGCTCTATGGCTTCCTTATAGGAGGCCTCTGCTTTTTCAAGATCTCCTGTATTCAGATAGAGGTTTCCGAAATTCAGATGGGTGGAGGGGTGATCAGAATTGATCATCAGTGATTCATTGTACTCTTCAAGGGCTGCATTCAGGCTAGCCATGGCCCCTTCAGGAATCTGATTCCGGGGGACCGCAGTGAGTGAGTTTGCAGCCATCAGGCGAACCAGCTTGACCGGATCATTTAAGCGGGGTACGGCAAGGTCCCTGATGAATTCAGGTTCTGAGAACTGTACCACAGTGAGGGTGGCATACCTGACCAGGGGGTCGGGATCCGAAACGGTTTGTTGCAAAAGAGATGCTGTGGCCTGATTGGGGTAGCCACCCAGCAAAGAGATGGCTGTGGCCCTGACCATGGGAGGCTGTTCTACATCCCCTGCCAGAAGCAGGAGTTCAGGCTGCGCCTCAGGATAGTTCTGGCGTCCTGCCCAGAAAGTTTCTCCATAATGGGGGGTGTCCAGCAGATCCTGTCCATACCATTTCTTTAGATAATCGGTGGCCCACTGGGTCGATTTATCGGTATGGCACTGGTTGCAGGCATTGGGTGTGCCCAGTTTGTCTGAAAGATCGGGCCGGGGGATCCGAATGCTATGGTCCCGACGGGGATCCACCACCATATAGGTGCGTTCGTGCATGTGGCATTCAAAGCAGCTGGCTCCCTCTTTGGCAGGATCGTGAAAATGGTGTTCGCGACTTCCATATTCGGTGGCCATATGGCAACGGTAACAGAGCGCGTTTCCATTCACATAAACCTGGCCGCTATGGGGCTCATGGCAGTCCTTACAGACCACTCCGGCCTGGTACATTTTGCTTTGCAGGAAGGAGGCATAGACATAGACCTCTTCCAGGATCTGGCCATCGGCAAAGTAGAGTCCCTCCTCAAGCAGTGAAGGCCAGTGGGTGTTCAGGAGGGAGCCTCCATGGTAGTAGTCTTCCGTGGCTACGGCCCTTCGGGCATGACAACGCGCGCACATCTGAACCAGTTCATCTGACTCACGGGGCACCGACCGCCGGGCTGTCACAGAATCGGGGTCGAACACCCAGGTGGCATTATCGGTATCCTTTAAGCGAACCACCAGGCCCATGTCGGGATAGATATCGGGACTGCTACCGGCTTCCACCTTCTCGGCCCAGTCCACATGATCTGAGCCAGGCCCGTGGCATGCTTCGCAGGACACATCAATCTCCGACCAGGTAGTGTGATAGGCTTTTTCACTGTAGGAATAGTTCTTTCTCAGGTTGGTGGAGTGGCATTCGGCACACATGTAGTTCCAGTTCTGGGTAACCCGGGTCCAGTGCAGCACATCTCCTGCCGGTATGGGTTCGTCCTGGTAGATGTGAAACCAGCGTTGTCCTCCATCTTCGACCGGACGTGTATCCCAGCACAGGGGAAGGCACTGGTACCTGCCTCCGGGGAATTCAATCAGGTATTGTTGAAGGGGCCTTACTCCAAATACATAGGAGACCTCGTAATTGACCAGATCACCATCCGGACCTTCCGTATTGACCATGTACTTTCCATCCTGCATAAAAAACCTGGAAGTAATCCCATAGTGGGTAATGCTCGTGTTATTGAAATCGCCCAGCACAGTCTCAGGATTGGCTTCATCCATGGCCATGTCGTGGTCCGATCCCTGGAAGAGGTTATACGCTTTTTCATGGCACTCTTTGCAGCTCTCCCGTCCAATGTATTGAGCTGTGAGTTTTTCGGTCTCAGAAGTGTCGGCCAAACCGGGATCTGAATCACCACGCTTACAGTTGATTACTGTTAAAAGTGTAAAAGCCACCACCACTGCACCGACCAATACCCTTGGAACAAAACCCTTCTTCATAGCTAAACAACTCGTAATGATATAATTTCAAATGTATATAAATTAGAGAAATCGACTGTTTGGGTGGGTCTATTCAAAAAGAATCTATATAATTTTAGTGCTTCTAATGAATCCCATGAAAAGAAGGAGTTTTATCAGGAAGACTGCGGTAAGTCTGGCCTCGCTGGCCGGGGTGGTGGTCGTGGCAAGTTACCTCAGACAGTTCTTTCCCAGGCTGGCAGGTGAAAAAAGGCGCATCCCCCTGGGGAATACCGCACATTTTCCCGTAGATACCTATACCTTTTTGGAGGAACATAACCTGTTTGTTTACCGGGATCACGAAGGAGTGAAAGCAGTCTCAGCAGTTTGTACCCACCTGGGATGTATCCTGGAAAAGAGTACGGATGGATTTGAATGTCCCTGTCACGGTTCATGCTATAACGACCATGGGGAGGTGCTATCCGGACCTGCTCCCCGCAACCTCTCCTGGTACAGGGTAAGCCGTGCGGCCGACGGGAAGGTGGTGATCGATCCGGGTACCATAGTCTCAGCCACTGATAAATACCTTACTTCCTGATATATCATGGAAGAGCAACTGAATAGGGATAGAAAGAATCGGGTGGGCAGGATCACCCAGAACTTCTTTTTACATATTCATGCCACCCGGGTGCATACCTTTTCCATGAAGCCCACCTATACCTTTGGCCTGGGCATGATGCTCGGATTCCTTTTTCTGATCATGGTTTTTACGGGAATAATTCTCATGATCTATTACACTCCTTCGGTGGAAACTGCTTACCAGTCGGTAAAGGACATTGTGAATGTGGTGCCCGGGGGACGGATCATCCGAAACATGCACCGATGGGCCTCCCAGGGAATGGTGATTGTGGTATTTCTACACCTGTTGAGGGTGTTTTATACCGGCTCCTACCTGGGCAACAGAAGCCTGAACTGGGTCATAGGGGTGGTGCTGTTAATCCTCACCCTGCTGAGCAATTTCAGCGGCTACCTTTTGCCCTGGGATCAGCTGGCCTATTGGGCAGTAACCATCGGGTCCAACATTGCTGCATCAGCCAGGGAATTCACCGATCTCCTGGGAATCACCAATTTATTTGATCCGGGGGGATTCCTGAAAAAAATGCTTATTGGAGGGGAGAGTGTGGGACAACCGGCCCTTTCAAGATTTTTTGCCCTGCATGTAATCTTTCTTCCCATGACCATGCTGGTTCTCTTTGGAGTGCACTTTTGGAGAATCCGCAAAGATGGGGGTTTAAGCCGCCCCAAAACCTATGCAGATGACAAGGGAAGCACCAACAAATGGCTGGCCTGGCCGGTGCTCATGTGGACCGAGCTGGGGCTCCTGATCGGGGTGGTTTTGGTGGTGCTTTTTATTGCTCTTTTGGCTGATGCTCCCTTGCTGGAGCAGGCCAATCCGGCATTTCCTGAGAATCCTGCAAAATCTCCCTGGTACTTTCTGGGTATCCAGGAGCTGGTCTCCTATTCTGCCTTTTCGGGCGGATTGCTTGTGCCGGTCCTCTACCTGGTTTTTCTCTTTTCCATTCCATATCGCGACCGGGAGGATGAATACATCGGTGTATGGTTCTCAGGAGAGAAGGGGATAAAAGTGGTTCTTTGGTCAGCTGGTTTCGCATTTTTTCTGGTGATTCTTCAGCTCTTTATCGCGGTTAAATTCGGGGGATTGCGCAATTGGTTTCCCGGAATTTCACAATGGTTTGTTTTGCTCTTTAATCCAGCCACCGTCACTGCCATGCTTTTTATCCTTGTTACAGAGGTCGTCCGTCGTCGAAGTGGATCATCCCGCATGGCGGCTCTGACACTCTTTACCTGCTCATTTGTGGCATTGGTGATCTTCACTGCAGTGGGAATCTGGTTCAGGGGGCCCAACTGGGAGTTCTTCTGGTCAGTAAATCAATGGCCCGTGATATAAGGAATTGGCAATGAACGAACAGAAATATACATACAGGGCGCAGTGGCTGGTTCTTATTGGAGCCGGACTCCTGTTGCTGGTTCTGTTCGGAGCCTGGATCAGTGAGGGACTTAACAAAGAGTGGAGAAAAAGCCAGAAAGAATACGAAGAAGTGCTTAAAAAGAAGGCTTTATCGGAAGGGATTGAGGAGACCGACGTGTTTGAGAAAGGTATTTTTCAGGTAGACCTGCCGCATTTTAAACGGGTCGATCGCTGTATCTCCTGTCACCATGGTCTGGAGGATCCCCGCATGACAGATGTACCTCAGCCTCACTCCAGCCACCCCGGTGAATTTCTAAGCGACCATCCGGTTCAGCAGTATGGTTGTACCATCTGTCACGGTGGACAGGGAAGGGCGCTGTCCAGGGAGGAGGCTTTCGGACGACTGCCCGAAACGCATTGGCCCTACCCACTCCTCGAGCAGCCCTACATACAGGCTTCCTGTGGAAAGTGCCACCTGGCTATTTTTGATAGCACTGAAGAGGGATTATCCCCGACCATGGAGGGCATGGATGTATTTCTGAGAGGGAAAAAGATATTTGCCGGGGAAGGTTGCCTGGGTTGCCACCAGGCCAGGGGAGTAGGAGGGATTGTGGGTCCCGATCTCACCGAGCAGGGAGAGAAGACCAAACATGAATATAGCTTTCAGAATGTCCGGGGTGAACAAAGCGTATCAAACTGGCTCAAAGAACACTTTAAAGATCCCGAGATGGTTTCCCCCGGATCACAGATGCTCAGAATAAACCTGGAGGAGCAGGAACTGGAGGCCCTGGCCATCTTTGTGATGGGATTGGCAAAACCTGATATCCCCTTCGACTATTTCTCCATGGCCACACTTAACGAGTTCAAGGGAGTCAGGGAGCCCATGAGGGGCAGTGTAAGCTATCCATATCTCTGTTCAGGGTGCCATGGAAAGCAGGGAGAGGGGAAAAGTTATGAAGATTACCAGACTGGGATTCCTTCCATTGGGAACAATGATTTTCTACGTGTGGCTTCCAGGGAGTATATCAGGTTCACGCTCGAAAAGGGGAGAAGCCTGCGGCAGATGGGAAGCTGGTCTGGCCGGATCTCGGGTCTTACACCTGTGGAACTGGACAGCCTGACCAAACATCTGAAGCAGAAAACCGATGGTAGGAAAAATCATATTCCAAGGATGGCGGATGGGGATCAAATCAGGGGTGAGACGCTATTCAACAGCTACTGCAAGGCATGTCATGGTACCGATGCCAGGGGGGGGGTGGCAGTTGCTCTTAACCAGGATGGATTTCTAAGGAGGGCAGATAATGCCTTTATTTATAATACAGTGATGAAGGGCAGGGGCAATACCGCCATGCCTGGATGGTCGCACCTGGAGGCCGGAGAGGTGATCGACCTGGTGGTCTTCCTTCGTTCCTTAAGTAATACAATGCCTTCATCAATTGATCTAAATCTGGGATTGGCAGATTTAGAAGAGGGTGCCCTGAAATACCATTTTCTCTGTTCGCGCTGCCATGGTGAGTTTGGAGAGGGAGAGACGGGCCCGGCTATTATCAACAGGGACTTCCTGGAAGCAGCCAACGACAGGTATCTTTATGAGACCATCGCCCGGGGACGTGAACATACAGCCATGTTTGGATGGTCGGCAGATGTCTATAACCAGGAGAAACTGGAAGCAGCGGACATTGCCAATATCGTAGGATACATGAGGGAGTCTTCCAGGGAATCTCTTACCTATATCTATTCGGGTAGCAATCCCGGAGAAAGTGGTGCAGGTGCAGAACTGTTCAAAAAACGCTGTGCCGAGTGTCATGGGGATGGCGGAGAGGGAGTAAAAGGGCCGGCCCTGAATAACCAGGAGTTCTTAAGTGCCGCTTCCAACGGCTTTATTATGGCCACCATCACCCTGGGACGAAATGGAACCGCCATGCCCTCATGGGGTTATGGTCAGGAGAACTATCCGGAGCTTACCGGCAAGGAGCGCCAGGACCTGGTTGCACACATCCGGTCCATGCAGCGTATCCGCATTAAGTATTAAATCCCGAAAGTAAATTTCATTGTAAAATTGCGCAGATACCTCAGTTGGAAGTAACCATTTTTCATATTTCACGTATTTTGTAATAGCCCATGGACCTAAACCTGAAATTACGGACCTAATGATGTGATCGCATGAGTTATAAAGTATTTGTACTCTATTCATACCCGCATGACAAACTGTACGTGGGTTACACCACCAGCCTGACGGATTATATGATCACCATGAATGTGATGGAAACTGAGAATCCGCTGTTCGAGTTCAGGCCCTGGACCCTGATCCATATGGAGCTTTTCGTCACTGAAGATGAAGCCATGGTAAGGAATGGATTCCTGCAGCAGGAGATAGGTCAGGAATACATTCGCCGGGAAATTCTTCCTATGTTTGATTTCCAGTAAAGGTGCTATCTTTGTGCCATTACGGTAGCACGTCCCAATGAATAATAAGTCAGAGAAGAAGTATGGTAAGTTTTTTCAGAAACTTACCCATAAGTACAGGATGGTCCTTCTGAATGAGGATACATTCGAAGAGCGTGGAAACATCAGGCTAACTCGTTTGAATATGATTGCCCTGGGGGGAGTTTTACTGATCCTGCTGGTGGCCATTACCTATTCAATCATCGCTTATACCAACATCAGAGAGTGGATACCTGGTTATCCCGATGCAGCCATGCGTCAGAACATCCGACAGAATGCCATGAAGCTGGATTCCCTTGAATATGAACAGGCCATTCGAGACCAGTACTTTAATAATCTGAACCGAATCATCTCCGGTGAGGTACCCGAGAGTCATATGAACGATACTTCCGGGAGCATGGAAGGGGGAGAAATTACCCTGCTCCGATCCACCAATGATTCTCTGCTGAGACAAAAGGTGGAAGCAGAAGAGCAATTCAGGTTAAGTGCTTTAGATACCGACCTTGTGAGTCGGAATTTATACGACATGCACTTTTTCACCCCGGTGATTGGGATAGTTACCCGGTCATTCAATCCACTGGACGGTCATTTCGGAATCGACCTGGTTGCGGGGCCCAACGAGGTGGTTAAGGCAGCATTGGACGGAACTGTAATTATGTCGGCATGGACCCTGGAGACGGGTCATGTGATACAGATTCAGCATGATTATGAATTGATATCGGTCTACAAGCACAATGCGGCACTTTTTAAAACAGTAGGTGAGAAGGTGGTTGCCGGCGATGCCATTGCCATTGTGGGCAATTCAGGAGAACTCACCACTGGACCACATCTTCATTTCGAATTATGGCATGACCGCGTCCCCCTGAATCCAGCAGAATTTATTGTCTTTTAATCCATGCAGAAACGAATTGCCATACTTGGTTCAACCGGATCGATAGGGACCCAGGCTCTTGATGTCATATCAAATCACCCCGACCTTTTTGAAGTTGAGATACTCACAGCCCTTAACAATACGGATCTGTTGATTGAGCAAAGCATGCGCTTTGCACCCAATGTGGTGGTCATTGGCAATGAGGATCATTATGAAAAGGTGAGAGAAGCACTTGTACATTATCCCATTAAAGTTTATGCAGGAGAAGAGGCCATTTCCCAGGTGGTGGGATTTGATGCGGTGGACCTGGTTCTGACCGCCATGGTCGGATTCAGTGGCTTGAAGCCCACCATCGAGGCCATCAGAGCGGGTAAAAATATTGCCCTTGCCAATAAAGAGACCATGGTGGTTGCCGGAGAGCTGATCATGAAAGAGGCCCTTGAGAAGCGGGTGAACATTATTCCGGTCGACTCTGAACACTCCGCTATTTTCCAGTGCCTCATTGGGGAAGGTCATAACCAGATTGAAAAGTTGATCCTAACTGCATCTGGTGGTCCATTCAGGGGCAAGGATGTTGATTTTCTGGAGAAGGTAACTCCGGAAGCGGCACTATGTCATCCCAACTGGTGCATGGGGCCGAAGATATCTATTGATTCTGCAACATTGATGAATAAAGGCCTGGAGGTGATCGAAGCCCATTGGCTATTCGGAGTAAAGCCCGAGCTAATCGAGGTGGTTGTGCACCCTCAGTCGATCATACATTCCATGGTGCAATTCTCCGATGGATCCATCAAAGCCCAGATGGGGCTGCCCGATATGAAGCTTCCCATTCAGTATGCATTCTCCTTTCCGGATCGGATCAAATCCGATTTTGAAAGGTTCAATTTTGCAGATTATCCTGAATTGACATTCGGACAGGCGGATACAAAAATTTTTCGTAATCTTGCAATCTCTTACGAAGCGCTGAGAAAGGGAGGAAACTGGCCCTGTATTTTGAACGCTGCCAATGAGGTGGCTGTGGAGGCCTTTCTGGAGAAGAGACTCGGATTCCTTGAGATCCCGGATGTAATTGAAAAAACTCTGGATAATCTTGCGTTTATTAAGGCTCCGGCACTTGAAGATTATTTTAATACAGACCTGCAGGCCAGGCGGGTTGCCAAAGAACAAATTTAAGCAAGAATGGAAGTATTTGTAAAAATAGCCCAGTTGTTAGTGAGTCTGTCTATACTCATTGTATTGCATGAGCTGGGACACTTTACCCTGGCCAGACTCTTTAAGGTCAGGGTGGAAAAGTTTTACCTGTTTTTTGATGCAGGGTTTTCTCTGTTTAAGAAAAAAATCGGGGATACAGAGTATGGAATAGGCTGGTTGCCCCTGGGGGGATATGTGAAGATCAGCGGAATGATCGATGAATCCATGGATCGGGAAGCCATGAAAAAACCTCCCCAACCCTACGAATTCAGGTCTAAGAAGGCCTGGCAGCGACTGCTGATTATGCTGGGCGGAGTGATTGTAAACTTCATATTGGCTCTCTTTATATACATTATTGTCTTCTTTCGCTGGGGTGAAGAGTATGTTCCCCCGGAAAGGATTGTAGATGGTTATATGTTTCAAAGCGAATTAGTGGATATGGGACTCCGGAATGGAGACCAGATCATTTCGCTGGATGGAGCACCCATAGAACGCTGGACCTCCATTCATCACGACATCGTGGTGAATGAACCCCAGGTAATCCAGGTGAAGAGGGATGGCAGAATGATTGATATCAATATGCCTGAAGGAGTGACCTCCAAGTTGTTAAAAGTGGAAGGTGCCATTGCACCCAGGATTCCATGTGAAATTGCTTCCCTGGCTGAGGATGGCGGACTGGCTAAGGCTGGGGCAGAAGAGGGAGACAGAATTGTTGGAGTGGATGGTCAGCCGGTGATCTTTTACGATGAATTTATGAAGCTAACCGGTAGCTCAGCTAACAAGGAATTTGAATTGAGTTTGTTGCGCGGGGCCGATACCTTGAACGTGGTGGTTAATACCAGTGAAGACGGTAAGTTTGGTTTTTACAATGCACACTACCTGGACTTTTACGAGACTGTTGTGGTGAAGTATTCATTCTTTCAATCCATTCCTGCGGGGATCAATCGGGGAGTTGACATCACCAAAAGTTATCTCAAGCAACTTAAGATGCTCTTTAAGCCAGAGACAAAAGCATACGAAGAGCTGGGAGGCTTTATTAAGATTGGCAGCATCTTTCCTTCCAAATGGAACTGGGAAAGCTTCTGGAATATGACTGCCTTTCTCTCCATTATCCTGGCCATCATGAATATATTGCCCATTCCAGCTCTGGATGGCGGACATGTGATGTTCCTGCTGTTTGAGATGGTTACCGGTAGAAAACCGGGTGACAAGTTCCTGGAATATGCTCAAATTGTTGGAATGGTTCTGTTGCTTAGCCTTCTGCTCTATGCCAATTTGAACGACATCATTGGATTATTTAATAAATAGAACAATTATTTAGCTATTTTTGTAAAACAAACTTTATAATAGATAAAAATGGAAGCATTTATAACCCTCGCGATCGGTGTATGGCAAATTGTTGTTGTTGTATTGCTGGTACTGTTAATGTTTGGTGGTAGGAAAATTCCTGAACTGATGCGCGGCGTCGGGCAGGGGATGAAAGAGTTTAAGAAAGCTACAGCCGAAGATGATGATGAAGTTATTGTGGATGATACCAAGGAAGCCAAAAAGATCAAAGATGGCGAGGAGTAATATCCAAAGAAAATATAAAGCCTGTCTGCAACTGCCGGCAGGCTTTTTTGTCTCTATGAGTCTGCTGATGCTCGTAGTTTCCTGCGATACAGTGAACAACCAGGGTGGGGCCAAGGGACGAATATTGCCTAACATTACCGGAGGTGCCGGCGAAGTGCTGGTGGTCATGGATAAACCCAACTGGGAGGGTTCTGCAGGGGAATTGCTTCAGGATATACTCATGGAGGAGTATCCCGGGCTTCCGCAGTCAGAACCACTGTTTGATGTTCTGCACATCACCGCTGCCTCATTGGATAACCTCTACCAGTTTCACCGTTCCATTGTGTTAACCACTGTAGAGTCGGGGCTGGAACCCAGGATTCGTTTCAGAGAGAATGTATGGGCAAGACCTCAGATTATGATTCAGCTTGAAGCGCCTAACGGGGCCTCATTAAAGCAATTAATCACTGAGAATGAGGATCGCATTCAAAGCTTTTTAGTTCAGTACGACAGAACAAGATTAACCAACCTTTATAAAGGATCGAAAGATCCGACCCTGCAGAAGGAGATTTCAAGCCACCATCAGGTGCGCCTGGCCATCCCCAGGGGATACAGCCTGGATTTCAGTAAGGACGAGTACACCTCGGTTTCCATTGAGGCATCCGACCTCTCTCAGGTTATCCAAATCTATGATTACCCGGTGGACGGTCCAGGGGACCTCACAGTATCAAAGATTATTGAGCAGAGGAATGCCATTACGAAATCCTACGTTCAGGGTCCCACGGAAGAATCTTACATGACCATATCCAGGATGTTTGAACCCATTGCCTACGATTTGAAGAATAACAACATGGATGTGATTGAGGTACGTGGCTTATGGGATCTGGAGAATGGTTTTATGGGGGGCCCTTTTATCAGTCATTCGGTATATGATGCCAAACGAAACCGCATCATTACTGTGGATGGATACATTTACCATCCCAATTCAAAGAAGAGGGTCAAGCTAAAACAAATTGAAGCGATCGTCTATTCTATGGAGATCATTTAGATAGGCCCCTATTTTTTTGTGTAGAAAAGGTTGGGCTTTTCAAATTCGAACAGCGTGGGATAATCCTCGTCAAATCTCTGAAGGACCTCTGTCAGAATGGCTTCCCTCATAAATTTTGATTTATTCCGGATCTTGTACTTCTCACAGTAGAGGTTAATGGCTTCCTGTTCTCTCTGGTTAAACAGGATGGCTGTCCTATGGGTCCGTTTGAGTTTTTCGTCTTTTTTCTGATCCACCTTGGTTGATTGAATTGGTTTGGCTAAAAATAACCAAAGCACAACAAAATGGGGTCTCCAGAGCAGATTTACAATCAACAACTTCCTAACATGCTTACGAGATTCTATTTCTCCTTCAGGATGGCTAAAAGCTCAGCGGGCCTAATCAAACCCAGTGCAAGAGAGCTAATCAGGCAGGCCCCAAGGAGAATAATAAATCCAGGAATCCAACCTGGAATAAGTAGCGTAAGGTATCCTGCAACAAGACTGATGACCAGGAAGCCTCCCAGTCTGATCAGAATGTCACCATTAATGGGAATCCTTATCAGGTAGACAGCCAGGATCACCTGGACAATGGCATAATAGCCCTGGGAAATCAGGCTGGAAATGGCAGCACCATATGCCTGGTATTTTGGAATCAGGATCAGGTTAAGAGCGATATTGATCACAACCGTTGAAGCAGCCAGAATGTTGAGTTGACGCAGGTTGTTATTTGCAGTCAACAGTGTACCATAGAGATAGCTGGTGGAGATAAACAGAAAACCAATCATCAGGATCCCAAAAATCTTTGAGCTGTATGGAGAATGCGCCACATATAATAAATCGATCACCTCCTTTTTATAGTAGTTACAAGAGATGGCTGCAGTAAGGCCAGCTACCATCAGAAGAGGCATGGCAATCCTGATTAATTCATTCACATTTTCATCCCGACTGATCATTCTGGAAAACATAGGTAGCAGCAACATGGCAAACAGGAGAGAAAACTGGGAAGCCGCATCAAAGATCCTGAATGACTGGGCGTAGATTCCGGCCTGCTCTTTGCCAATTTCGGGGAGTAAACGCTCAAGCATCACCGAGTCAACACGGTTGAAGAGGGACATCAACAAAATGAGTAGCGCAAAAGGATAGCTCAGTTTAAGAATTCGCAATGAGTTTCGCAGATTGATTCTTCTGAAAAAAGTGCCCGCCCTGTAACGGACTATCACAGCTGAGGTGATCAGCGTTAGTGAATAAGAGGCGGTTTGGGCATATACAAACCACTCAATTCTAAATGGTTCACTGGTAAAATTCCCCCAGAGCAACAGGCCTGTAAAAAGGATCATCAGGCTGCGATCCATCACCGAAAGCAGGCTGTCTGTGCGGTAAAACTGTAAGCCACTGATATTTGTTCGAAAATAGAGAATGAATGATGCCAGAAACTGATTCATCACAAGGATCCAGAGCATTTTAAACTGTTCTGGCGAATAGCCCACAAGTTTCCCTGCAATCAAAACTATTCCTGCATAGATAAGGGAAAGAAATAGTTTAAGTGGAATGATGGCAGCCAGGTGATTCTGAAGCAGATGGTTATCCCTGGCGATTGCCCTGTTGTTAAAATTATTGATGCCCAGATCAAGTAAGATGTTTAGAATAAAGGCGAAGTTGAAAAGCGAAAAATAGAATCCGTACATCTCTTCACCCACCTGGTTCTGAACTCCTACCTCAATCCCAAAAAACCAGAAGGGTTTAATCAGAAGGTTGAGAAGGACCAGAAGTGCCAGGTTGGTAATAAATCGCTTTTTCAATAGATGGCAGTTAATTTATTTTTTAATTCAGTACAAATGTAATAAGTTCGCTCCAGAAAAGTCAACGTCCCATTTGGACCAGGAAAGAAAAATGAAAACGGTTGCGGTGAATACGCGTTTATTGATGCCGGGAAAGCTTGATGGTATTGGCTGGTTTACTTATGAGACGCTCAAAAGGATTTCACTTTCTCATCCCGAAATACACTTTATATTCTTATTCGACAGGATGTACAGCAAAGAAGTTGTGTTTGGAGAAAATGTGACACCTGTTATACTCTGGCCACCCACCAGGCATCCTTTTCTATGGGTTTATTGGTTTGAGTGCAAGGTAAGGCGATATTTAAGAAGGGCTAAACCTGATCTATTTCTCAGTACTGACGGATTTTTGTCCCTGGGGGCAAAAACACCTTCTGTGGCTGTGATCCACGATATTAACTTTGAACACCGACCCGGGGATGTTCCCTTCCTGGTCAGAAAGTACTACAGGTACTTCTTTCCCAGGTTTGCCCGTAAGGCCTCACGGATTGTAACAGTTTCAGAATATTCCCGAAGAGATATTATCAACCAATATGATGTTGCTGAGGACAAAATAGACCTGGCCTATAACGGGGCCAATGATCGATTTGTTCCTTTAACCCAGGACCGTATAGAAGAGGTTAGAAAAGAGTACACCTCGGGAGCACCCTATTTTGTGTTTGTGGGGAGCCTGCACCCCAGGAAAAACATCACCAACCTGCTTAAAGCATTCCAGCTTTTTAAGGATGAGATCAGGGGCGATTTTAAGCTGGTGCTGGTGGGAGAGAAATTTTTTCTCACAAAACCCATGGAAGAGCAGCTGGAGAAGATGAAAAACAGCGACGACGTGATCTTTACCGGTCGGCTCCCTCCAGATCAGCTCAACAATGTGCTGGGTGCAGCTTGGGCCATGACTTTTGTTCCCTATTTTGAAGGATTTGGGATCCCCATTGTGGAAGCCATGAAATGTGACATCCCTGTGGTTGCTTCCAAAGTGACCAGCCTGCCCGAAATCGCAGGTGATGCTGCCATATTCACCTCCCCTGAAAGTCCCGGAAGCATCAGGGATGGAATGATCAGGATCGTTCGTGAAACCGGACTCAGAGAGGAATTGATAGAGAAGGGCCGAAAGCGGAGGGAGTTGTTCAGCTGGGATCATACGGCAGAGAAGCTCTGGCACTCTATTGAGAAGGTACTGGCTGAAAATGCTTAAATCTTACCATACAGAAGGATTCATTGAAGCAGGTTGTGATGAGGCCGGAAGGGGCTGTATCGCCGGACCTGTATTTGCTGCTGCAGTGATTCTTCCATCTGATTTTCAGAATCCGGAGATAAACGACAGCAAGAAGCTTACAGCAAAAAACAGGGAATTGTTAAGGAAGGTGATTGAATCTGAAGCCATCGCCTACGGAGTAGCTCTGGTGGACGAAAAGGAGATAGATCAGATTAATATTTTGAATGCCTCCTTTCTGGCCATGCACAGGGCCTTAGAAAAACTATTGCCTGTTCCACAACATCTTATTATTGATGGCAACCGGTTCAGGCCCTATGGAAGTATCCCTTTTCACTGCATAGTGAAAGGAGATGCAAAATATGCTTCCATTGCAGCAGCTTCGATTCTGGCAAAAACCCATCGGGACGAATTTATGGAAATACTTCACAATCAGCACCCTGAATATATGTGGAAAAACAACATGGGTTATCCAACCCGGGTCCACAGAGAGGCTGTTTTTAAATTTGGTCCATCTCCTTACCACAGACGATCTTTTAAATTACTGAATGACCAGATGAGACTCGACTTTTCTTAAACAAAAGAAAATTGCAATCTTTGCAAGAATTACTTTCAAATATCTATTAATCATTCCAATACTTTTAAGCGCATGAAAAAAACATTTCTGTTAATACTGGGCCTTGTATTCGCACTCCAGGCCAGGGTGCAAGCAGATGAAGGGATGTGGTTGCTGAGCCTGATCGGACAGGTCAATATGGATGAAATGACCGAGCTGGGCTTGCAGTTAACTTCTGAACAGATATATAGTGTGAACCAGGCAAGCCTGAAAGATGCAGTAGGGGCCCTGGACCGGGGATCCTGTACTGCAGAGCTGGTTTCGCCAGATGGTCTCCTACTTACAAATCACCATTGTGGATATGGTGAGATTCAAAATCACAGTTCCCTGGAGCATGACTACCTGAAGAATGGATTCTGGGCCATGACCAGGGATGAAGAACTTCCCAACGAAGGAAAAACCATCACCTTTCTGGTGCGAATGGAAGAAGTGACAGACCAGTTTGCTCCTGAACTCACCGAGGAGATGAGTGTGGAAGAGCGTAACTCGAAGATCCGCTCCCTCGCCGAAACAGTTACTTCTGAGGCTACCGAAGGAACTCACTTTGATGCCAGGGTAAGGAGCATGTTCAATGGAAACAGATTTTTTCTTTTTATAACAGAAACCTACCTGGATGTTCGTTTGGTAGGTGCACCCCCCGAATCCATAGGTAAGTTCGGTCATGATACCGATAACTGGATGTGGCCCCGTCATACGGGTGATTTCTCGATGTTCAGGGTGTATACAGATCCCGAGGGCAAGCCTGCCGAATACAGTGCTGATAACATTCCGCTGAAATCAAAGCACTACCTTCCCATCTCCCTCAAGGGATATGAAAAAGGTGATTTCACCATGGTTATGGGTTTTCCGGGAAGCACAGATCGTTACATGACCTCCTGGGGAATCCAGGAGTTGCTGGATATTGAACATCCCAACCGGATAAAGATCAGGGGCATAAAGCAGGACATTCAGATGGAAGATATGATGGCCGACGAAAAGGTAAGGATTCAGTACTCCTCCAAATATTCGCGCTCTTCCAACTATTGGAAGTATTCCATTGGACAGAGCAAAGGGCTTAAAAACCTGAATGTACTGGGTAAAAAGCAAAAGGAGGAAGAGGCATTTACAAATTGGGTGAGTCAGGATGAACAGCGCAAAGAGCTTTATGGAGAGGCACTCAAAAATATCCAGGAATCTGTGGAGGGGAGAGCGGAGTTACAGAATGCAGCGCAGTATCTGATGGAGTGCGTATTCTTTGGTATGGAGACTGTGATGTTTGGGCGGAACCTCAGGGAGCTGGAGATGGTTTTGGCCGATCCTGAACCTGAGGCCGATCAAATCAAGAAGGTAACAGATGGATTGAAAGCATATTCAGCTGAATTTTACAAGGACTACAATCCACCCACCGACAAAAAGGTGATGACAGCCATGATCAATTTGCTTATACAGGACTTGGATGATGAATACCTTCCTTCAAATATCCTTGAGGTGAAGAGTAAATATAAAGGGGACGCCGCAAAGTATGTTGACAAGTACTTTAAGAAATCATTTATGACCGATCCAGAAAGGTTTATGGCATTTATGGACAACCCCTCATTGAAAGCATTGAGGAAGGATCCGGCTTATGAGGCTGTAATGGCATCACAGAAGTATTTTGAAGTGATGGGCAGACTGGCAGAATTTGATTCCGGAGTAAGCAAGGGTAGCAGACTTTACCTGAAGGGACTGATTGAGATGTTTCCCGAAAGAGATTTCTATTCCGATGCCAACTCTACCATGCGGATGAACTATGGAGTGGTTGGGGACTATTATCCCAAAGATGCTGTGCTCTATGCGCACTACACCACACTCAAGGGAGTTATGGAGAAGGAAGATCCGGACAACTATGAGTTTGTGGTTTCGGATAAACTCAAAGAGCTCTATGAAGCAGAGGATTTTGGTGCTTACGGAAAAGATGGGGTATTGAATGTATGTTTTACATCCAACAACGACATTACCGGGGGTAACTCGGGAAGTCCCATTATCAATGCCAATGGAGAATTGATTGGGATTGCCTTTGATGGCAATTGGGAAGCCATGAGTGGAGATATTGCTTTTGAGACCGAACTGCAGAAATGTATTAACGTGGATATCAGGTATGTAATGTTTGTAATAGACAAATATGCAGGGGCCGGTCATTTGATAAAGGAGATGACTCTTGTCCAGTGATGCAACCAAAACTCCGGGTGATATAGTCATTTATACCGACGGAGCTGCCCGGGGCAATCCGGGTCCGGGAGGACTGGGTGTCGTGATGAAATTTGGCAAGCACAGGAAGGAGATTGCGGAAGGGTTCAGTTTAACCACCAACAACCGGATGGAGCTGCTTGCAGTGATCAGGGGCCTGGAGGCATTGAAGCGGGAGGATCTGAAAGTGACGATTTACACCGATTCACGTTATGTTTCCGATGCAGTAAACAAAGGATGGGTTTTCAGCTGGGAGGCAAAACGATTTAAGAATAAGAAGAATGTAGACCTCTGGATCAAGTTTCTGGAGGTATACAGGAAGTACTCTGTCAAGTTTGTCTGGGTGAAGGGGCATGCAAATATTCCTGAGAATGAGCGCTGCGACCAACTGGCTGTTGAAGCCAGTTTTGCAGCTGATTTAAAGATTGATTCGGGGTATGTGAATAACAACGATGAAACGTTAGATAGTTTTTCTTAAATTTCGGTAAATAAGCTGATAAGCAATGTTAAGCAAGTCTGTCCTGTCCTATCAGGGTCCGCTTTCTTTCAGTACCATAGACTCCCTGCTGTCCGATTTTAAACTGGCGGCACAGGATCATGAAATCCCCTTCAAGACCTATAAGAAGATGATTTACATCATGATAGAGGCTTTGGAGAACATTACAAAGTACAGCGATCAGTTTGTTTGCGAGACAGATATTTCCTCTGGATTTTGCCCCTCATGTCAAATCAGCAAGAATGCCTCCAGCATTGAGTTGATCACAAGTAATCCAGTGAAAAAGGGGGATGTGGACCTCCTGAAAGCCAGGATCGATGATGTGAATAGCAGAAATTCAGCAGAGTTAAAGGAGCATTACTTAGACATCATTGCAAATGGTAAATTCTCAGCCAGCGGAGGAGCAGGACTTGGTTTTATCGAGATGGCCAAAACAGCCGGGAATAAACTGGAATACACATTTGAAAATCTCAACAAAGACTACGCACTCTATACCTTCCGGATCATCTTTCCGATCTGATATTTTGATGTCCCATTCCGTGCACCCCGGTTCGTTTTCGAACACTTTTGGCATTTACTAATGTAAAAACCAGTATTTCAATATATTTATTTATAGCATCTTAAACTTTATGGCACGGTTACTGTTTTTAAAACAGTTAACGGCAATCTAATGTGGAGAAATTTCTTTACTGTAGCGCTCAGAAATATCAGTAAGAATAAGGTTTTTACTTTGATCAATGTGTCAGGTCTGGCCATTGGTCTGGCCAGCTCCATTCTCATTCTGCTCTTTATTAACAAGGAATTGAGTTTTGACCGTTACCATAAAAAGAGTCATAGAATTCACCGCTTGTATATCGATGGGGTGATGAGCGACCAATCCTTCAAGGGGGCCTGGACATCCATGATCATGGCTCCCACATTCACTGAAGAGATTCCGGAGATTGAGAAGTTTGTAAGGTTCGATGTGTATAACCAGCGCTTGATCTGGTATGACGGCGAGAAGCATATGGAAGATCATTTCCTGTTTGCCGACTCGACCCTGTTTGACATCTTCAGCATCAGGTTTATCAGGGGTGATCCCTCTACTGCCCTCACACGCCCCAATACGGTGGTTATCACGGAGGAAAAAGCAAGGCTATATTTTGGGGACAGAGATCCCCTGGGTCAACCTCTCAGCGTTAATCGCGATAGCAATTACTACTATGTAACGGGTGTGATTGAAGCATTTCCCGATAATTCTCATTTTTTTGCAGATTTTATTGCATCCATGGAAACCATCGACTGGGAGGATAAAACTACCTGGTTCCAGAACTCCATATTCAGTTATGTTCTGCTCCAAGCGGGAGCAGATCCGAAAGAGGTGGAGGCAAAGATGAGTGAAGTGATGGCCAGAAATGTGAGCACCGAGATAGAAGCCATTCTGGGAGTTGGACCTGAAGAGTGGGCAGCCGGAGGGAACAGGTATGGTGTGTTTCTTCAGCCTCTTGTTGATATTCACCTGCAGCCTGAAATTGAGGTGGGCATGGAGATCTGTTTTCGTCCTGTGAATGATCGGCTCTATATTCACATTTTTGCACTGATTGCTTTCTTTATCCTGGTGATAGCATCCATCAATTTTATGAACCTGTCCACAGCAAGATCAGCTACCCGGGCCAGGGAGATAGGCTTAAGAAAAGTAGTTGGATCCAACAAAGCCCTGCTGGTGCGACAGTTTCTCACCGAATCTGTTGTTCTCAGTCTCATTGCCCTGGCCATCGCGCTGATCATGGTGGAGTTATCTTTGCCCCTGTTCAATCAAACCATGGACCTGAACCTTAGGATGGAGGCATCTCAACAACGCTACCTTCTGCCACTGGTAATTCTGCTGGCCATTATGGTTGGGCTCATCAGCGGAGCATACCCTGCCCTTTTTCTAGCCAGATTCAAACCGGTGGATGGAATTAAAGGCGATTTTATGGGAAGACGGAGGGCTGGTTTTTTCAGAAGTACCATGGTGATTGTCCAATTTACCATCTCAGTAGCCATCATTGTGGGAACCTTAATCGTATCCAATCAATTGCGATATATGCTCAATAAAGACCTGGGATACGACAAAGAGCAACTGGTGGTTTTAAAAAGAATCTATCCTTTGGAATCCAGTCTTCAAACTTTCTGCAGGGAGATAGAGAAGATACCAGGAGTGGCTGCAGCCACAAATTCAACCACCTATCTGGGATTTAATAACAGTACGGAGAGTTACCAGATCAAAGGAAGAGAAGCCTCCCAGAACTATTTGTTCGCCACCAACTACGTGGATTATGAATTTATGCGAGCCTATAATTTTGAGCTGGATGGTCCGGAAAGCCGGTTCTTTGATCCCAAATTCTCCTCAGATCAATCGGCTGTGCTGATCAACAAAGCAGCCATTTCAGAATTTGGCATTGAAGATCCTTTAAATACCATTATCCTTGAACCTACCATGGAGGGGGATACCAACCAGCTTCAGATCATCGGGGTTTTGGATGATTTTCACCACACCTCCCTGCGCGAACCGGTGGAACCCTATATGATTCGGTTTAAAGATGAGGACCTTGATTGGTCGGGATATATCACCGTCAGACTGGGTGTGGCTGGAGAGGGAATTCCCATCACCCTGAATCGCATTAAGAAGAAGTGGATGGAGATGTCCAATGAAGCACCATTTCAATTCTTTTTCCTGGACGAAGAATTGGATAGCTATTACAAAGAGGAGAGGCGTACCGGCCGACTCTCTTTGATGTTTGCCATTCTCTCTACCTTTATTGCCAGCCTGGGTTTGTTTGGGCTAACCCTTCACAATACCCATCGAAAAACCCGGGAAATCGGAATCCGGAAGGCTATGGGTGCAAGCATCACTGAGGTGGTTTTGGTGGTATCCAGGGAAATTGTCATTTTAATGAGTGCTTCAGTGTTGCTGGCATGGATCGCAGCATACTTTTTCATGCAGAACTGGCTGCAAGGATTTCCATTTCATATTGGATTTCAACCTTGGATCTATGTCATATCTGCCCTTACAGCCATGGCCATCTCATTGCTTACTGTGTCTGTACTTGCTTACAGGGCAGCCACGTCCAATCCGGCCCAGACCCTTCACTATGAATAGAACCCTATTCAGAAGAGAAATGACCTGCACGGGTAATTCTTTCCAGATCCTCGGGAGTATCCACTCCAATGGAGGGTAGATCTGTAATGTCTGTTTGGATTGTTATACCATGTTCCAACCAGCGCAGTTGTTCCAGCATTTCAGATTGTTCCAGTGCGGAGGCAGGTAACTTCACGACCTTCTCCAGCACATCTGAGCGATAAGCATAAAGCCCCAAATGTGCGTAATAGGTAAACCCATCTGGTTTAGGACCCCTTATATAGGGAATAAGAGCTCTGGAGAAATAGAGTGCTTTGAGTGATTTGTCCACCACCACTTTTACCAGATTTGGATTCTGTGCATCTTCTTCCTGGGGGATCTTCCTGATCAGTGTGGCAATCCCTGTGCCGGGGACCTGGAAGCAATCCATCAATGTTTGCAGCTGTCCGGTCTGTATCAAGGGCTCATCTCCCTGGATGTTCACCACGTGACTGAAGGTGAGCCCGGTTTGATTCCTGTAGAGATCCAGAGCTTCTGCGCAACGTTCAGTTCCGGTGTTGTGATCTGACCTTGTTTTCAGTGCTTTCCCACCAAAATCTAAAACTGTATTCAGAATCCGATCATCATCTGTGGCTACCACCAGATGTTCAAATATATTCGATGCCCTTTCATACACCCATTGAATCATAGGTTTCTCCCCCAGCAAGGCGAGAGGTTTGCCCGGGAAACGCGATGAAGCATATCTGGCTGGTATGATACCTAGAAATTCGGCCACCTTTTTGTCCCAAAAATAGGAAACTAATGGGAGAAACCTTTTTGAATCCGACTAAAATTGTAATTTTGTCATACTTTCAGGTTATTTTGTCAGAAAGCCAATGGATCTACAACAAATAAAACAACGCTTTGCAATCATTGGGAATTTTCCCGGTCTCGACAGAGCCATTGATATAGCCATGCAGGTTGCTCCCACTGATCTCAGTGTTTTAATTTCGGGAGAGAGTGGCACCGGCAAAGAGGCATTCCCACAGATTATTCATACCCTGGGTGTCCGCAAACATGGTCCCTATATTGCTGTGAACTGCGGTGCCATCCCTGATGGCACCATCGATTCGGAGTTATTCGGTCATGAAAAAGGTGCTTTTACAGGTGCCCATGATACCAGGAAAGGCTACTTTGAAGTAGCAAACGGGGGGACTATTTTTCTGGATGAAGTTGCAGAATTGCCACTTTCTACCCAGGTGAGGTTGCTCCGGGTACTTGAAACAGGGGAGTATATCAGGGTGGGTTCTTCCAAGGTGCTGAAAACGGATGTCAGGATCGTTGCAGCCTCCAACCTTGATGTTACCCAAGCCATTAAGAAAGGCAAGTTCAGGGAGGACCTGTTCTATCGATTGAATACGGTTCCCATCCAGATTCCGTCCCTCAGGGAGAGGGGCAATGATATCCTGCTTCTGTTCCGTAAATTTGCAGCTGATTTCTCGGAGCGTTATCGCATGCCTACTATTCGGCTCGATGAAGAATCGCGCCAGGTGTTGATAAACTATGAATGGCCGGGAAATGTGAGACAATTGAAAAATGTGACCGAACAAATCTCCATTATTGAACAGGAACGTGAGATCACTGCACCCATACTACTTCATTACCTACCTGATTATCATAAGACCAGGCTTCCAGCCTTGATTGATAAGGGTAAGGTTAATGAAGATACCTTCAATTCGGAAAGAGAAATTCTCTACAAGGTATTGTTCGATATGAAGAGCGATATGAACGATCTGAAAAAGCTGGTTGCCCAAATCATGGATAAGGGGACCGAGTCCTCCGATTTTGAGCGGGAGAATGAAGGGATTATGAAAAGGTTATATGCCACAGTGGATGATCTGGATGATGATGTGGATAACCGGATCAGCCGCAATATGCCTCCCAAACCGGGCAGGGATGAAGAGAATATCCTGGATACTGAGGAGATTGTAGAGGAGTCCCTTTCCCTTGAAGACAAGGAGATAGAATTAATTATTAAAGCCCTTGAGAAGCACAATGGCAAAAGGAAATATGCCGCATTGGATCTGGGTATCTCCGAACGTACCCTGTATAGAAAGATAAAAGAATACGATATCGATTGACCATGAGTTGGAGCTTCAAACATATAGGGTACCCGGTCAGAAGATTTTCTTCTATCACCATTCACTACTCACTATTCACCATTATTTTGTTGCTGACTCTACAGCAGTGCAAAGTCGGCTATTCATTTAGCGGGGTTAATATTTCTGAAGATGTTGAGACCTATTCTGTGGAGTACTTTCCCAACCGGGCAGCCCTGGTTCAGGCACAGTTAAGTCAGGAATTTACAGATGCCCTGATGGATAAAATTCAGGGAAACACAAGTTTGAACATGAATACCGATGGGGGAGATGTTCAGTTTTCCGGTGAGATCACTGGATATGAGACGCGCCCAACTGCCATTACCAGCGACGAGGTATCGGCACGTAACAGGCTCACCATTTCGGTAAGGGTGAAATATACCAACCTGATGGAGCCCGAACTGGACTTTGACACCAGTTTTTCAAGGTATGAAGAGTATGATTCATCTGCAAACCTCTCTGACGTAGAAAACGAACTCATTGAACTGATTGTTGAATACTTGGTTGAGGATATTTTTAACCGAGCATTTGTTTCCTGGTAACCGAACCCGATATGGATCCTTCAGATATTATACGACTCCTAAGCACTCAGCATTACGCTCCAGCCAACCTGGAGGAGGTGAAAGACTTGTGCCGGAATTATCCGGAGTTTAACCTGGCCCATATGCTAAAGGTGCGAATTATGGAATCGCTGGGTCAGAATAAGGAGAAGGATCTGAAAATTGCCGCGGTCTATTCCAGCGACCGTTTTAAATTATACAAACTGATCTCAGGGGTAAATCAGGCTGCCGGCTCAGAATCAGAAATTGAAACAGCATCAAAACCCCGCGAAGAAGTCAAACCTGAGATCACATCAAGGCATGTGTTGGATCAGATACCTGAACCGCATTCTGCAGAAAGAGATGAGATTATTTTTTCAGATGAGCCTGAGCTGCAAGCAGATGTTATTATTAAGCAGCATGCTCCGTATGCGGGCCCTGAATCAGATACAGTTCCAGAATCAGATGCAGACCTGCTTGAACTGGAGGATGAAGAGCTTACCGACGATGCATTTGTATTGGATGACGCAGAGCCTGACTTATCCTCAGAAACTCTGATTCAGGAGCTGGTAAAGGATGAGTCAGAAATGGAAGAGCCGCATGTGGAGGTTTCAGAAACACCCCTATCCGAAAGCAGGCACCTGATCCAGAATTTCCTTAAGGGCGATCCCGGGCCCATCAGGGCAGACAGGAAAACCACTTTGAAAGGGGATGTCTCCCGGGCATCGATCCGTGAGCATGATGGATTTATTACCGATACCCTGGCGAAGATTTATGTGAAGCAGGGATTGGTTGCCAAAGCCATATACGCATACGAGAAATTAAGTTTGAAATATCCGGAAAAAAGTGCTTACTTTGCAGCTCAAATTGAGAAAGTTAAGAATATAAATCATTCATAAAGAGGCTTTAACATGTTTGTAGTATTTACGGTATTGATTGTTGTAACCTGCATCTTTACCATTTTAATCGTACTTGTACAGAATTCAAAAGGAGGTGGACTGGCATCCAACTTTTCATCATCGAACCAATATATGGGCGTTCGTAAGACTGCTGATTTTCTTGAAAAAGCAACCTGGTCATTGGGTGCTGCTCTGATTGTTTTCAGCCTTCTGGCAGGTATTACAGTGCCAAAAGGGGGAGAGGCTGCCAATTCGCGTCTTCAAGGTCAATTTGATGAAAGCATCATGGATCAACCTGCACAGACCATTGATCTCCCCGAATCGTTTGGCACAGAGCCTACAGAGGGAGGCGAAGAGTAAGAAATCCTAAGATATTCAGAAATTGAAAGTGTCAGTATGTCATATTACTGACACTTTTTTTTTGTTTATTCCCTTTGGCACAAATTATGTTAAAGAGAAAGCGAATTTGATAATGTCGAACTTATAAATACCAAAAAAAAATGGCAGTACTAAAAGGTAGTATCCTTGCAGGCAAAATTCTCGTGAAGCCATCTGAAGCTGAAGAGAAAACCGCTAGTGGAATCATTATTCCCGATACAGCGAAAGAGAAACCACAGAATGGAAAAGTTGTAATGGTCGGAGCAGACAAGAAGGACGAACCCATGGAAGTAAAAGTGGGAGATAAGGTTCTTTACGGAAAATTTGCAGGTCAGGAGCTAAGCATTGAAGATGAAGACTATCTTCTGATTTCACAGAGTGACATTTTATTTATTTCCAAGTAACCAATTTAAAAGAGCATAAAAATGGCAAAAATGATCAAATTTGACATGGAAGCCCGTGATCAGCTTAAGAGCGGTATTGATCAACTGGCTAACGCTGTCAAAGTAACATTGGGCCCCAAAGGTCGTAATGTAATTATTGAAAAGAAATTTGGTGCCCCCCAGGTCACCAAGGATGGTGTTACCGTAGCAAAAGAGGTTGATCTGGAAGATCCCTTCGAAAATGTAGGTGCACAAATGGTTAAGGAAGTTGCTTCCAAGACCAACGACGACGCAGGTGATGGTACAACTACTGCAACTGTTCTGGCTCAGTCTATCGTACAGGTAGGACTGAAGAACGTAACTGCCGGCGCAAATCCAATGGACCTCAAAAGGGGAATTGATAAAGCTGTGATCGAGGTGGTAAAAAGCCTGAAAAGTCAAACCAAAGAAGTGGGTGATGACAACAATAAGATTAAGCAGGTAGCTTCCATTTCAGCCAATAATGACAACAGCATTGGAACATTTATTGCTGAGGCCATGTCCAAAGTTAAAAAGGAGGGTGTGATTACTGTGGAGGAATCCAAGTCATCCGACACCTATGTGGATGTAGTGGAAGGTATGCAATTCGATCGGGGATATATCTCTCCTTATTTTGTGACCGATACCGAAAAGATGGAAGCTATTTTGGAAAATCCCTACATTTTGATCCACGACAAGAAGATTTCCACCATGAAAGATCTGCTTCCTGTTCTGGAAACTACGGCACAGGCTGGCCGTCCATTGATGATCATTGCCGAAGATGTGGATGCAGAGGCATTGGCTACACTGGTAGTTAACAAACTCCGCGGATCACTTAAAATCGCTGCTGTTAAAGCGCCCGGTTTTGGCGACAGAAGGAAAGAGATGCTGGAAGATATAGCCATCCTTACAGGCGGTACAGTTATTTCAGATGAAAAAGGTTTGAAGCTTGAAGCTACCGAACTTGAGATGCTGGGACAAGCTGAAAAGATTTCCATTGATAAGGAGAACACAATTGTTGTGAACGGTGCCGGTGAGAAGAGCATGATTGAAGCCAGGATTGGTCAGATCAAGAAGCAGATTGATAATACCACATCTGATTACGATCGTGAAAAGCTGCAGGAGCGTCTGGCCAAATTGGCTGGAGGTGTTGCCGTTATTTATGTGGGAGCAGCCTCAGAGGTGGAGATGAAATCCAAGAAGGATATGTTCGATGATGCCCTCAGTGCTACCCGCGCTGCTGTTGAAGAAGGTATTATCCCCGGTGGAGGAGTGGCCTATATCCGTGCCATTGAAAAGCTGGTGAAATTCAAAGGTGCCAATGACGATGAAAATACAGGTATTGCCATCGTAAGAAGGGCACTTGAAGAGCCCCTTCGCCAGATTGTGGAGAATGCCGGTCTGGAAGGATCTGTTGTAGTTAGAGCGATCAGTGATGGAAAAGGTGACTACGGGTATAATGCCCACACCGAGAAGTTCGAGAATCTGTACGAAGCAGGTGTAATCGATCCTACCAAGGTAACTCGTATTGCACTGGAAAATGCAGCTTCTATCGCCGGAATGTTCCTGACTACCGAATGTGCCATTGTGGACATTCCTGAGCCAGAGCCTCCAATGCCAGCTGGTGGCCCAGGCGGCGGAATGGGTGGTATGATGTAGTCTAATTTACATCTATATATTTCAAGAGCCTGTTCCTTCGGGAGCAGGCTCTTTTTAAATTACTATCTTTGCACTCTGAAAATTTAGAGTTCCTTATGGATCAAATACGCAATTTTTGCATCATCGCTCACATCGACCATGGCAAGAGTACCCTTGCCGACAGGTTGCTCATGAAGACGGGGACGCTCCATGAAAGGGATTTCCAGGATCAGGTTCTGGATAACATGGAGCTGGAGCGTGAGAGAGGAATTACCATCAAGAGCCATGCCATCCAGATGGAGCATACTTATGAGGGGAAGGATTATTTACTGAATCTTATCGATACACCGGGTCATGTGGATTTTTCCTATGAGGTGAGTCGTTCTATTGCCGCTTGCGAAGGAGCATTGCTGATTGTAGATGCTACCCAGGGAATTCAGGCGCAAACCATCTCTGTCCTTTACCAGGCCATCGATCACGATCTGGAGATCATACCTGTGCTTAACAAGATGGATATGGATAGTGCCATGCCCGATGATGTAAAGGATCAGATTGAAGACCTGATTGGGTGTGACCGGGATGAGATTATTGAAGCCAGCGGAAAGACCGGAGCCGGTGTAGATGAGATACTTAAGGCGATTATTGACCGTATTCCACCGCCTGAAGGAGATCCGGATGCCCCTTTACAGGCATTGATCTTCGATTCGGTATATAACTCATATCGTGGAATTTTTGCCTATTTCAGAATCATGCAAGGTACCATCCGAAAAGGAGAGATGGTTAAATTTGTAGCTACAGAGAAGGAGTATGATGCCGATGAGATAGGAGTGCTGAAGATGGGACCAGAACCCAGGGCACAGTTGGCAGCAGGGGATGTGGGCTATATTATCTCAGGGATAAAAACATCCCGGGAGGTAAAAGTGGGAGATACCATCACCCATGTGCATCGTCCGTGTGGGGATATCGTCGAAGGTTTTGAAGATGTAAAACCCATGGTATTTGCCGGGATCTACCCTGTGGATGCGGATGACTATGAAGACCTGAGAGCTTCTATTGAGAAGCTGCAGTTAAATGATGCTTCCCTTACATTCGTTCCTGAGTCCTCGGCGGCACTGGGTTTCGGATTCAGATGTGGATTCCTGGGCTTGTTGCATATGGAGATTGTCCAGGAGCGACTCGACAGGGAGTTTAATATGGATGTAATCACCACGGTGCCAAACGTTTCGTTTAGAGTACTGACTACCAAAGGAGAAATGATTGAGGTCCATAATCCATCTGGACTGCCGGTTTCCACAGCCATTGATCACATTGAGGAGCCTTACATTACTGCCCAGGTGATTTCCAAGTCAGAGTATGTGGGTTCAATTATGACCCTTTGTCTGGAAAAGCGGGGTATTTTGAAAAATCAGGTCTACCTGACAAGCAACAGGGCTGAGCTGACCTTCGAAATGCCCCTGGCCGAAATTGTTTTCGACTTTTATGACAAACTGAAGAGCATCTCCAAGGGCTACGCTTCATTTGACTACCATCCGCACAATCATCAGAAAGCCGATCTTGTAAAACTGGATATACTGCTTAACGGGGAGATGGTGGATGCCCTCTCTACGCTCATACATCGCTCCAACGCTTATGATTTTGGTCGCAGAATGTGCGTGAAATTAAAGGAGCTGATTCCCCGTCAGCAATATGAAGTTGCCATACAGGCTGCCATTGGAGCCAAAGTTATTGCACGGGAAACTGTGAAGGCTGTTCGAAAAGATGTGACCGCCAAATGTTATGGAGGTGATATTACCCGTAAGAGGAAGCTTCTGGAGAAACAGAAAAAAGGAAAAAAACGAATGCGACAGGTGGGAAATATAGAAGTTCCGCAGTCTGCATTTATGGCCGTGCTTAAGCTGGACTAAGCTAACTATCCGTTTACAGTGAAAGGGAAGCCTCGTAAACTGCCGATGCAATGGCCATGTCCTGAACAGCCACTCCGGTAAGGTCGGCAACTGTGACCTGCTTTTCAGATTTTCGTCCTTCCACTTTACCTGCTACGATCTGTCCCAGTTCAACCAGCCTGCTTTTCTCAATAAAGCCGTTCGCAAGGGCCTTGAATATCTCACCCCGCTCCATACACTGTTTTATGCTGTCGGCCACAAGCAGGTCGGCAGACTTTAAAATCCTTGGATCGAGCTCCTGTTTTTGAGGGGTGTCAGATCCCACTGCGGTAATGTGGGTCCCTTTCTTGAGATGTTTAACATCCAGGAGGGGTTTATTTGATGGGGTGGTGGTGACAATCAGGTTGCACTGGTCCGGGATTTTTTCCACATCATCTGTAACCTTTACCACAAAGCCTTCTCTTTCCATTTGGGTCTTGTAGGATTGGCCCTCCTCCTTATTGATTCCCCACACAAGCACCTCTCTGCAATTCACTACTTTCTTCAGGTAGGAGAGCTGCAAGCGAGCCTGTGTTCCGGCCCCAACGATCCCAATTTTATGGACCTTAGCAGGTGCCAGGTATTTCGCCACAATGGCTCCTGCTATGGCGGTTCTGATATGGGTCAGGTGACCTTCGTCCAGCAGTGCACAAAGCGGCTGGCCCGACTGTTGACTGAACAGGAGCATCATGCCATTACTCAGCATTTGACCGGAACCGGTCCCATCATAAAACCCCGAGGCTATTTTTATCACATAATTCTCCCCGTTCTTGAGATAGCCATACTTAATATGAACCTCTCCCTGATCCAAAATCATTTCACCGATGGGAGGGACAATGGCTTTCCCTTCAGAATAGGCTTGAAATGCGTTCTCAATTTCCGGGATAAGATCTAAGGTGGGAAGAATCTGTCCGATCTGTTGGCGGGTAAGGATCTTCATGGGATTATAGGGTACTGATAAGCTCCTGAATGCGATTGAGGGCAGCTTTTAAATAATCTTCTGGCAGTCCATAGCTGATGCGGAGGTATTTATCCATTCCGAAGTGGTCACCCGGAACAATCATCACCCCCTTGTCCCGGATCAGGCGCATGGCCAGCTCAGTTGAATTGATATCCAGGTCGTATTTGATAAATGCGATGGCTGCCGCCTGTGGCGCAATGCACCTGAAAGTATCTCCCTGCTGATCCATCCACTCCTTCAACACCGGGTATCCTTTTCTGATATACCTCCTGGTTCGCTCTATAATAGCCGGCCGTACATTTTCGGATAGAGCCAGGGCTGTTAGCTTATTGGAGAGCATGGTGGCACTGATGGTGGTATATTCGTGTCTGGCCCAGACCTGATCCACCATCTTTGGAGGAGCCACCAGCCATCCCGTTCTTAGTCCGGGCAAGCCATACGCTTTACTCATACTACCCACCGCAATCACCTTGTCATATCTTCCATAAAAGGATGGGGTTTGCCGGTCCGTAAATTGTTCAGCCCCGGAATAGACCTCATCAGCAAGAATCCAGGCTCCTGCCTTCTCGGCAATCCGGACCACTTCATCCATCTCGCTTTCTTTAAGTATGTAACCTGTGGGGTTGTTGGGATTGCATACGGCGATCACTCGGGTATTTTCAGTTACTTTTTCATTCAACTCAGCCAGATCCGGAGCCCAATTTTCCTTCTCAAGCAGTTGGAAGGTTTTAATTTTGTAACCCTTATTTTTCGCCACTCCCCAGATCTGCATATAGTTGGGAAGCATGGTGACGATCTCGTCACCCGGGTTCAAAAGCGTTCTGACACTGTTATAATTTGCCTCAATGGCCCCCACCGTTACAAGAACATTTTCCGGACCGGCGCCGTCATACAAGCTTGCGATACGATTTCTCAGCTCGGGTATGCCATTTACATGGGGATAGTTAATCTCGGTTTCAAGCAGATCTTCAATAGGAGCCTGCCCCAGGTCCAACAACTCACGAAGAGTCAAGGGAAAAACACCGCTTTCGGATAGATTGTAATCCACCTCTTGCTCATAGGCGGACATGAAGCGCTCCATTAAAAAAGGTTGATAGTCACTCATCGATTCAATCTTTATCTACTACCAACTTGTATCCTTTGCCGTGTACGTTGATGATCTGCACATTAGGATCGGGTTTCAGGTATTTCCGAAGTTTGGTTATATATACATCCATACTTCTGGCGTTGAAATAGTTGTCATCAATCCATATGGCCTTTAGTGCAAAGTTTCTTTCCAGTACCTGGTTTAAATTATTGCAGAGGAGTTTCAAAAGCTCCGACTCCTTTGTGGTCAGTTTTTGCGATGTATCCCCACCGGTTAATAACTGTTTCTTTGCATCAAAAGTAAAAGACCCCACCTCCCAGGATTCTTTATCTCCACCTCTGCTTCCCTTTGTTCTTCTGAGAATTGCTTCAATCCTGAACAAGAGCTCTTCCATGCTAAAAGGCTTGGTGATGTAATCATCGGCCCCCAGTGAGAAGCCTTCCAATACATCTTCTTTCATGGATTTTGCAGTCAGAAAAATGATGGGAATCTGGCTATTTAGAATCCGGATCTCTGAAGCCAGGGTAAAACCATCTTTTACAGGCATCATCACATCCAGCAGACAGAGATCGTAATGAAATTGCTCAAAGTGCCTGAAAGCCTTTTCTCCATTAGTAACCCAATCGGCTTCATAGTTTTTTGCCTGTAAATATTCCTGGAGTAAGGACCCCAGGTTTTCATCATCTTCTGCCAGAAGAATCCTGTTTTTTATTTCATTCATAGGAGTTAATTATTTACTTACCCTAAAGGTAGGTGAATATCGAACTGAGAACCCTTATTGGGTTCACTTTTTAATGTGATGGTTCCCTGGTGTTGTTCTACGATCAGTTTTACATAACTCAATCCAAGTCCGAATCCTTTCACATTATGAATATTACCCGTGGGAACCCTGTAAAACTTATCAAAAATTCGCTTCTGATCCTCTTTCCCTATTCCAATGCCATTGTCGATAACAGATACAATCACCGAATTGGCTTCATTGCGCGTGGCAATGCGGATCTCCGGAGTGCTCCTTGTGTACTTCATGGCATTCTCAAGCAGGTTGGAGATCACATTGGTAATGTGCATCAAATCACCCTGAATCACTGTATTGTCTGCTTCTGGGAGAAACTCCAGCATTCCCTCCCTCTTATCAATCTGCAAGAGGAAATTCTGAGCTACAGTCTCAATAATATCGTGAAGGTCAATCTCTTCCTGTTTTAATTTTAATTCACCATGGTCAAAAATGGCCATTTGTAAGACCCTCTCCACCTGAAATCCCAGTTGCCTGCTCTCTGTCTGGATAATACGCGAGATCTGCGCGAGATTCTTTTGTTCTTCTGGAATGGAGCGGTCATTCAGCATCTGCGAAGCCAGACTAATTGTCGAGATGGGGGTTTTTAATTCATGGGTCATATTGTTTACAAAGTCATTTTTGATCTCCGACAGCCTCTTCTGTTTGAAAATGATATAGAGGGCCAGTGTAAACATGGCGATGATGAACATGGTGATGATCAGAGAGGATCCCCCAATTACTCCCATGGATTTACGCAAATGCTCCCTTTCGTTGGGGAAATAGAGACTGATCAGGGTTGTTTTGTTGAAGACCCTGCCTGGAAAGAGGGAAGCCCGGAAATAGCTGCAATCCTCATATTCGTTAAAATCATCGGACTGGAATATGGGTTTTTTTCCCTCTTCGTATACCGCGTATTCAAAATCCATATCTAAGCCACGGCCCGATAACTTTTCCTTTAGAAGTGATTGCACCTGATTTCCTGAAATTCTATCGGAGATTTCCCCTTCGTCAAACAGCATGTTTCGTACGATCCTGTCTACAAAGGCTCCCTGTTCCTCTACTCGTTTATTCAGTTCCATTCTGACCTGGTCTGGTTTCATGGCAGAAACCAGAATGGTATCCTGCATCAACTCATCCTCTCCAAGAATGACCAGCACCGAATCATTGATTAGCTCTACGGTCTGGTTTTTTAAGGTGTGGTGAGGGGAAGTATACATGTATACTTGTTCTTCCACATCTACTGGAGATTCCTCAGACTCCACGCGTATCATATCTGATTCCACATGTATATCATCTGCTTCTTCATAATAAGCTTCCGGTTCGGCCTGAAGCTCTTCCGGTTCGCTTGCATCATAGGCGCTTCGTGCGTCGATGTGAAAATTCCATACGGCCTGAGTCTGTTGCTGTATAAGCGGTGGACGAATCTCATCCAGGATGGTGATCATGGTCTCATTCCTGATAAGCTCATCGGAAATTTCAGAAAGCACCTGGTGAACCAGCAGATCGAGCTGATTCTCTTCGGCTTCCATGGAGTGTTTGATCCAGTATGCCTGAATGCCTACCATGGCCACCATAGCCAGGCTTAAAAATATGGTGATAATCCAGAGAATGGTCCTGCTCATGGTTCAAATATAGGTCTCCTCACTGGTTCACACAGAGTGTTTTAACATTCTTTAACTTCCTTTAAACCTATCTAACGATATTCTGCGATAGATTTGTCACAACAACTTACAGCAAGCATATGAAAAACAGGATACCCTTAATATTTGCCAGCCTTGCACTTACGTTTGTCTTTGGGATGAGCCTGATGGCTCAGGAGAAGACAGAAGTCACTGTACAGGTGAAGAAGGATGGGAAAGTGGTTAAGGACACTACCTATCAGTTTGAAGATGAAGCTGAAGCAAAGCATGCCATTCAGAGTATGGAACACTATAAATATACCATGGCCCACTCGGGCGAAGGCCATTCCAAAGCCATGGTTTTCATTTCTGAAGATGGGAAGCATACTGAAATTAAACACCTTGACGGGGATTCTCTGGTATGGATGTCAGAAGAGGATCATCCCCATGGAGAACATGTAGTTGTAGTAAAATCGGGTGATGGAGAAACCTTTGATATTCTGATTGATGAGGATGAAGACGGGAAGAAGGTAAAAAAGAAAGAGCTTACAGTGATCGTTTCAGGAGATGAGCTTCACGAAGCACATGAAAATGTATATGTGATCAAAGGAGATGGCGATGATATAGATGTGGAGATTGAGGAAATTATCAAGGAGCATGGTGATGGGGAGAATGTGAAGGTGATTGTGATTAAGAAAGGTGGAGACCATGACCATGATGAAGATCATGATGAAGATCAGGAAGTAGTGGTCAAAAAGAAAGAGAAGAAATAAGTAGTAGCAATAGCAAGTGGTTTAGTTTAGTTTTAGGGTTTATTGGTGTAAGCTGTCCGTCCTCCCGGCGGGCAGCTTTCTTTTGTGGGTTTGATGAGAATCGATAACTTGCAGGAAAAGCACCCCATTTGTCGCAGAAAGACTACTATAAGGTTCTGGGCCTTACTCCGGGGGCCTCAGAGAAGCAGATCAAGACCGCTTACCGGAAGCTGGCACTGAAGTATCACCCTGACCGTAACACGGCTCCAGGAGCCAAAAGTAAATTCCACGAAATCACGCTTGCTTACGATTACTTGTTGGAGCATCCCTACCGTAAAGAATATCGAGCGTCCTCCTATGAAGATAGAATGGCCAATGAGGTGATTCGTAAAGAAAGGGAACGGATGCAGGCTCAGGTCAGGGCCAGGAGGGAGAAGAAGAGGAGGGAGGAAGAATATTTCAATCGCCCTGAGTGGCACGACCCCTTGCTTCTGCTAAAATATGCGGGACGTGTATTTGCACTTCTTTTTGCATCAGTGGCTATTATTTTCCCAATACTACTGGCCATTTTTGGAGATCCTGCCAGCCTGGCCGGCACCTCTTTTTTTATAGTGATTGGTGTATTTTTGATGGTCTACATCTACCAGCAACGATCCACCTGGTTTCGCCAGGGGAAGTTAAATACTTCCCTGATAGATGTAAAGGCTTTCTTTTCCATGGATTCGGGGAAGAAAAGCAAAGACCATTGTTGTTATTGCCGGAAGGCCATGGCCAATGGCCAGCATTACCGGATTGAGTTGATAAAGACCCTGGATATTAAAATCAGGTCATATGGGGCGCTTAATCATGATGCAAAGTATAAGAACAAGGTTAAAAGAGTGGTGATCCCCAGGAGTATCCGGGCTCAGTTTTTTCACAGGATGGCCACTCTCCTTAAATTGACCTCCATCATCCTGTGCCTGATCCTGTTTCCTCTGGAGAGTCCGCTGTGGAGATTTATAGCAGGAATGCTTATTGGAGGGTTATTATCCATGATTATGCAGGCATTGGCGGGCGTACGTTCCAGGGTAGGCTACCTCCTTACGCCCAGTTTGCTTATTAAGGGGAGTGTCTGGTTGGTTGCACTCTTTAAAATAAGCATTGTAGGCCCGGGATTTAATATAGCGACCACCGGTTATATCTATATTGCCGTGGCAGGGCTCCTTTTTCTGCTGGATATGTTTTTTGACCTTCTTATGGGTCTTTTCCCTTTTTACCAGCGTCTGTTCCGCCCCATGTTTAAACAGGGAGCCGTCCTTGATTCACTTTATAAGGAAGGGTACAGGAATTACCAGGAATTACCGGTCTATTCAGTGGCTTTCCCTCTTTTGAAGTGGATATTCTAAGGGCAGCTTTTCGATGTGATTACCAGAGGAAAAGTCGTTCTTTGTTGCGAAGCCTGGCCAGATCAACCGGAACACACATCAGTACTGCGGGAATGGTGTTCACAGATTGCATAAAAGTGCTGATTTGATCCTTGTAGATTTCACCCTGAATGTGTACCAGGAAATCCAGATTTTTTAGCTCATCCAGAAAATAACCCTTATCCGACCTGTTTTTAATGATCCTGTATGTGACCATGGCGTCTTCATCATCAAAAGCAAAAATAGAAAACTGTTGATCTACATTTAGTTTCGGGTGATAGAGATCCAGGTCGTCAAGCTTTTCAAAGTTGATCTCAAGCTCCCGGTTGATCATCCAGCAGAATTTATAATCGGGTTCATCTGCAACAACACCAAGAAGACAAAAGTCCTCCTCAATGGCCATTTCAAGTTTATGCTTTTTTACAGCCATATCGCTAAAGGGTTTTAATATACTCAAGTGCCTTCCTGGCAGCCTGTTGTTCAGCTTCCTTTTTCGATCCTCCTCTGCCGCTGCCTCTGGCTTCTCTTTCAAGTGATATGGTGGAAACAAATACAGGGGATTTCTGACCTGAAGCGTGTTCCACGAGGCTTTCGAATTCAATCTCAACCCGGTTTTTCTGGGCCCATTCAATCACCCGGCTTTTGTAATCGGGATCTTTCTCCACCAGCTGTATCAAATCAATGTGTTTTTGCATGATCCGGCGGATGCAGAACCTTTTTGCGGCGCCGTAACCCCGGTCTATGTATATGGCTCCTATCAATGCCTCAAGAGCATTCCCATAAAGGTGTTTTGATTTGTTTCCAGGGGATCCTATCTGGTCGATCAGTCCTGGAATTTCCAGTCCAACAGCCACCTGGTTTAAAGTTTTACGCTTGACGATACGCGCTCTCAATTTGGTCATAAAACCCTCGTCACCCTCGGGAAATTTTTTGTAGAGGTAGTCAGCCACAATGGCATCCAGAATAGCATCGCCCAAATATTCAAGACGTTCGTTGTTAAGACGAACCCCGGAAGGATGTTTTTGTAAGGCAGATTTGGGTATAAATGCAAGTTTGTAATAGGATGTACGGCGGGGAATAAAGCCCAACATTCGCACCAGATCCACATAGAACCTTTGGCTCTTCAATGGCTTAGTCGTTATATTTCCTGAATACTGCAGAAGTATTGTGTCCTCCGAATCCGAAGGTATTGCTCATGCCAATGTTAACCTCACGTTTTTGTGCCTTGTTGGCAGTTAAATTCAACTTGGGATCAATATCTGGATCAAGGGTCTTCAGGTTAATGGTAGGTGGCACTATGCTGTGAACAATAGACAAAATCACAGCCATTGATTCGATGGCGCCGGCAGCACCCAGCAGGTGACCTGTCATCGATTTGGTGGAGCTGATGTTCAGTTTGTAGGCATGTTCCCCAAAGACCTTTTTGATGGCTTTGGTTTCCGAAAGGTCTCCCAATGGAGTGGAAGTTCCATGAACATTGATATAGTCCACCGCTTCAGGTTTAATCTTAGCATCCCGCAATGCATTGGTCATCACCAGTCTTGCACCCTCTCCCTCCGGATGGGGAGCAGTCAGGTGATAGGCATCTGCTGAAAGGCCAGCTCCAATCACTTCGGCATAAATCCTTGCCCCACGTTTTTTGGCATGCTCCAATTCTTCAAGGATCAGTCCGGCTCCCCCTTCGCCAATCACAAACCCATCCCGGGTGGCATCAAATGGCCGGGAGGCAGTTTTGTAATTTTCATTGTTGGTGGATAGTGCCTGCATGGAATTAAATCCTCCCACTCCGGCTTCAACCACAGAAGCTTCCGATCCACCTGTGATAAACAGGTCTGCCATATCCAGACGAATCAGATTGTATGAGTCGATGATGGCATTGGTTGAAGAGGCACATGCAGATACTGTGGCGTAATTGGGTCCTCTGTAACCATATTTCATGGATATATGGCCTGCAGCTATATCAGAGATCATTTTTGGTATGAAGAAAGGGCTGAACCTTGGAGTTCTTCCACTCTCGACATAACTTGCAATCTCTTTGGTAAATGTATCCAGGCCACCGATGCCGGATGCCCAGATGACCCCTGAACGTTCTTTATCAATCTCAGCTTTATCCAGTCCGGCATCCAGATAGGCTTCATGAGCTGCCACGAGGGCAAACTGTGCATACGGATCCAGCTTTCGCGCCTCTTTTTTGTCGAAATGCTCCAGTGGATCCCAGTTTTTTATCTCACAGGCGAATTTGGTTTTGAACTTCTCGGTATCGAAACGGGTGATTAAATCAGAGCCACTCTTACCATTGATGATTGCGCTCCAGAAATCTTCTACATTATTTCCCAGAGGAGTCAATGCTCCCAATCCTGTAACCACAACCCGTCTCATACCACTAATATTTGAGGTAAGAAAACGCTTATTCGGCGTTCTCTTCGATATACTTTACTGCTTCTCCTACTGTTGAGATACTTTCAGCTTGATCATCGGGGATACCCATGTTGAATTCCTTTTCAAATTCCATGATAAGCTCAACTGTGTCAAGAGAATCTGCTCCAAGGTCGTTTGTGAAACTGGCTTCAATGGTTACTTCGTTCTCATCAACACCTAATTTGTCTACGATGATTGCTTTTACTCTAGATGCAATGTCAGACATGACTTATAAATTTTAATTAATAATATTGGTTATTTTTAACGCTGCAAAGAAATACAAAATTCGACTATTTTCAAAGAAATAATGAAGAACATAGCCATATTCGCCTCCGGATCAGGAACAAACGCCGAAAATTTAGTTCATTTTTTTCGAACGAGCCCATTTGGGCAGGTAAGTCTGGTGCTTACAAACCGTCCCGATGCCGGTGTAATACAGAGGGCTCAATCAAATGATATTGAGTGTATTGTATTTAATCGCCGGCAGTTTTACAATACAAATGAAGTGGTAGATTTGCTGGTTGAACGGGGAATAGAATTTGTCATCCTTGCCGGATTCTTGTGGCTTGTCCCTGACAATCTATTAGAACTATATGATAATAAGGTGGTTAACATACATCCAGCCCTGTTGCCAAAGTATGGAGGAAAGGGGATGTATGGCCATTTTGTGCATGAAGCAGTTATCGCAAATGCCGAAAAGGAGTCGGGTATCACCATACATTATGTAAATAGCAGATATGATGAGGGCGATGTGATCCTTCAGGCCAGATGTAAAGTGGAAATTGATGATACACCCGATAGCCTGGCTTCAAAGATCCACGAACTGGAATATGAGCACTTTCCTAAGGCGGTTGAGGCTCTTTTAAAGAAGCTTTAGCATACCAATGGTGATGGATTTTATCATCCCGTAAGATGCAAGATTTTCCTCATGTACAGGTTCCACAGGAGGAGCCTCCACCTTCAATGGATTTACGGCACTGCCGTTCTTATAGAATCTAAAGTCGAGATGTGGACCGGTAGCCAGACCGGTGGACCCTACGTAACCAATGAGGTCTCCTTGCTTCACATAAACACCCTGCTTAATGCCTTTAGCGAAGCCATGTAAGTGCATATAAGTGGTGGAGTAGACACTGTTGTGTTTAATCTTCACATAGTTGCCCCCACCCCGTTTTTGGTATCCCACTTTGGTAACCCTTCCATCTCCAACGGTATATACCGGTGTTCCTCTGGCAGCGGCATAATCCACTCCATGATGGGGCCTTCGTATTTTTAAGACGGGGTGGTACCTGGAGTTTGAAAACCCTGAACTGATTCTGGAAAACCTCAACGGGGCCTTCAGGAAAGCCTTACGCAGGCTATTGCCCTCTTCGTCAAAGAAACTTCTTACACTGTCCTGGATAAAAGGCACTGCCCAGAAATCGTGATCATTGTGATAGAACCAGGCTCCAAGAATGGAGTGAATACCCACCGATAGAGAATCCACATAGGATTCTTCATAGATCACCTTGTACATATCACCCTTCTGTACCCCAAAGAAATCAATGGTCCATGCAAAAATCTCACTCAGTTCAACAGAAAGCATGGGATTGGCATCAATGTTTTGCATGGATTCCCATAGTGAGGTTTCGATGGTTCCCGATGCATGCTTCACCCGGTGCTCAATGGGTTTTTGTCCATTCCGGGCCCAGATGGAATCTGCATCAATACCCACAACCACATAGTTTAAAGGGTCCTTTTCATAAACAAAATAGGAACCGGCGCCGCCCTGGAGCAAATCAAGAGGGGAGAACCAGGCATACTTGTTACCTGGTTTGATCTTACGTTCATCGATCACCGAATCGGGAAGTAGCGTGATTTTATAAATATCCTGATCAGAAAACCCCAAAGGGTAGAGAATTTCTGCCAGAAATTCGTTTCTCTTTACTTTGCCATAGCTCACCTCATAGCGGTCCACAGGAATCCCGTAAAGTAATTTGTCCGGAACTACAGGTTCGGCCCTTAAAGTATCTGCAACTGGAGTTAGACTTTCATCCGCAGTAGTCTGGCAAGCAGGGAGGCTCACTGCAGCTACGACCAAAGCCAGTACAAACATCCTTATCCCTTCCGATCTTCTCCTACTCTTCATTAAACGACAATATTTATTATCTTTTTGGGAACATGAATGAAGCGCTTTGGCTCACTCCCCTGGGTCCATTTTTGAGCTTTCTCGTGCCCAAGGACCTGTTGCTTAATTATATCCTCTTCCAGGTTCAGTGGCAATATTACCTTAAATCTCAGCTTCCCATTAATCATCACAGGGTATTCATACGAGTCTTCCTGCAGAAAAGATTCATCATAATCGGGCCAGACGGCCTCTGTAACTGAACCTTCATTATTTAGCAGGTTCCAAATCTCCTCTGACAGGTGTGGCGCAAATGGATTTAATACCCTGATGAACGTATTGGCAGTCTCCCTGTTAACCTTCCCCTTCTTTATGCATAGGTTGGTGAAGATCATCATCTGGGAAATGGAGGTATTGAAATGGAGGGCCTCAATATCACCTCCCACTTTTTTAATGGTGGCGTGTAAAGACTTTAAAACTTCAGGATCCTCTTTACCTTCCATGTAATGTGCCGGGTCGGCAAAAAATTTATGAACCCGGTTCAGGAAATTGTATACTCCTTTCACACCATTCTCCACCCAGGGCTTCACAGCATCCAAGGGTCCCAGGAACATCTCATAGAGCCTCAGGGCATCAGCGCCGTATGCGGCCACAACATCATCCGGATTCACTACGTTCTTAAGCGACTTGGACATTTTTGCCACAATTTGATTCACTGCCTCCCCGGTCTCGGTATGGAAGAAGGCCCCATCTCTTTCTTCTACCAGATCGCTGGGTACCTTGGCACCTGTAGAGGTCTCATAGGCAAAAGCCAGAATCATTCCCTGGTTATAGAGTTTGTTATAGGGTTCATCGGTTGAAACGACTCCAAGGTCAAACAATACTTTATGCCAGAATCGACTGTAGAGCAGGTGTAGAACTGCATGTTCGGCTCCTCCTACATAGAGGTCCACCGGCATCCAGTAGTTCTCCTTGGCTTTTGAAAAGGGCTCCTGGTCATTGTCCGGATCAATATAACGAAGGTAGTACCAGCATGACCCGGCCCACTGCGGCATGGTATTGGTCTCTCTGCGGCCTTTACGTCCTTTAGAATCGCTTACCATCAGCCAGCTGGTAGAATTGGCCAGGGGGGATTCCCCATGGCTTCCAGGCTCATACTTTTCCAGTTCTGGTAACTCCAGTGGGAGGTCTGAATCCTCAAGCAAGGTAATTTCACCATCTTCCCAATGAATGACGGGAAAAGGTTCACCCCAGTAACGCTGACGGCTAAAGAGCCAGTCTCTGATTTTATAGTTTATAGCAGATTTTCCGAGATCTCTCTCCTGAAGCCACTCTATGGTCCTTGAGATTCCCAGCTCTTTGGACAGGCCATTGATATCGAGTCCGGTTTCTTTATGAACTGAATTTACATAGCTTCCATCCTCTGTCCAGCATGCCTTTCCTGCCAGAACCTGCTTGCGGAGCTCCTCATCGGCTCCATCAGGATCCATAATGCATAGGATTGGCAAGCTGAATGCTGTTGCAAATTCAAAGTCCCGGGTATCGTGCCCGGGTACCGCCATAATGGCTCCGGTACCATAGCCCATTAACACATAATCGGCAACCCAAATGGGTATTTGCTGATTATTGACCGGGTTGATGGCATAGCTGCCTGTAAAAACTCCGGTTTTTTCCCGGGAGAGGTCAGAGCGGTCCAGTTCCGACTTCAATCCTGACTGGGCCACATATTGGTCAACCTGATCTTTTTGATCGTCCGTTGTGAGTGCCTTAAGCAAGGGGTGCTCCGGTGCAACCACCATATAGGTAGCACCAAACAGCGTATCGGGACGGGTTGTGAAAACACGTAGGGCTGCTTCAAGCCCCTCTATCTGGAAGTCCACCTCAGCACCAGTAGATCGACCAATCCAGTTGCGTTGCATATCTTTCACTCCTGCGGGCCAGTCCAGATCATCCAGGCCATCCAGCAGCCGTTCTGCATATTGGGGAATGCGAAGCATCCATTGTTTTAGATTTTTTCTCTCCACCGGGTTTCCACACTTCTCATGGGTCCCGTCATTCAACACCTCTTCGTTGGCACAAACAATCCTGCAATGTGGACACCACCATACCTGTGCGTCATCATAATAAGCCAGACGACGGTCGGCTCTGTAGTCCTGAATGGCTGCTTTGCCTTCTTTGCTTATCTGTTCCGGGATTTCAAGCTCCTCAATAGGTCGGCCCTTTTGCTGCTTCTCATCAAACCAGGTATTGTAGAGTCTGATAAAGATCCACTGGGTCCATTTGAAGTAGCCGGGATCTGTGGTATTTACCTCCCGGTCCCAGTCATAACCCAGGCCCAGTGCCTTAATTTGACGGCGGAAGTTCTCACAGTTTTTCTGAGTAGTCACCGATGGATGGGTGCCGGTTTCTATGGCATATTGCTCTGCGGGTAATCCAAATGCATCCCAGCCCATGGGGTGGAGCACATTAAAACCCTTCATCCGCTTGTATCTTGCTACGATATCTGTGGCTGTATAACCTTCAGGGTGACCCACATGCAATCCCGATCCGGACGGATAGGGAAACATATCCAGCACATAAAATTTAGGTTTTGAGTAATCGTCCTCGGTTCTGAAAGTTTTATTTTCTTCCCAGTAGTCCTGCCACCGCTTCTCAATATCCTTAAAGTTGTAATCCATTCTCTTAGCTTCTGATACAGTGTGCGAAATTATAAAAATCTATTAACTTTGCGAACCGATTATGGCTCCATAGTTTAACTGGATAGAACGTGGGATTCCGGTTCCCATGGTGGGGGTTCGAGTCCTCCTGGAGTCACTAAGAAAGCTAAGCCGGTCTGCCATTGGGCAGAACGGTCTTTTTTTGCCCTGACCAAGCGATGCAATTGGTGCATCAGCGAGAGTCAGGAGCATAAAAATACAGGAACCAAAGGTTCCAGGCTTAGCTTTCGGAATTCGGATTACTGGGGGAAGGCCGAAGGTGAGCGTAGTGAGCCGGAGGCAGTCCTCCTGGAGTCACTACTCTTCAAAGCTCACCCCGAAATCGTCGATGTATATTTTCTCCTGTGATGGGTTATATACATATACCTTTAGCTGATAAGCGCTTTTAATACTATCCGGAACAGGAATAACATACTGGTAATCTAGCCAGGTCCCTGCTTCTCTTTTTTGATTCTCCAGATCCATGTCATTATAGTAAGGCTCAAAGTCCAGACCCCGGGCTTCAACCACCAGTTTTGCTGCTGATCCAGTGACCTCCTGGTATAGTTTAAAACGGATAGTGAGGATATTATACAGCGAATCTGGTATGGCCTTGAGTGGGTATTCAAAGGTGATGCTATAGGGGTGCCCGGCTCCGGTACCGGATGATTTCGTTCCCGAAAAAGCCTGCTTTTCCGTTACAGTCTGCATCTGACCCCAGATCTGATCGTGGTCACAATCATTGAAGAACTCAGTTGAAAAGGAGTTCGATATTTCTATATCCATAAACGCATCGGGGTGCCATATTTTAATGGCAGACGCTACATTTCTGGCAATGGTTTTCCTTCCCTTCTCAGCATAGTGTTCAGTGGTCCATTTTTGATCTGTAAACTGCTCGTTTTCAACCGCGTGAAGGTTATCAATTACCATTACACCCCGGGATTGGAAGTACGCTTTCAGGATCCTTGCATTTTCATTCATAACAAACAGAAGATCCTTACCCACCAGATGCTCGGCCTTCTCTGTATTTTCAGCCAATAAATTAAAGGCCAGGTTCCATCCCCTCTCTCTGGCCAGGTCCACAATCTCATTGAAATCATCGATCCTTGGATTTTGAAGGGTATCTATTTGAAAACCATATGCCTTAATATAGTGGCAGGCCAATTCGGTCTGGGCATAATCGATATTTCCAAGCTCATCTTTGATGCCCTGAATGGCCATCCAATAATTCCATTGAGCCACATTGCTATGCGGGAAATCGTATGGGAAAACAAGCAGATCCTCCTCCCACTTCTTTTTAAACTGCTCCTCCCGCTCTTCATCGGTTTTAATTTCATAGGCCTTAAATGACAGTAGAAACTTGTTATAAAGTGGCGGTTTTTTCTTTATAAGAACAAGGCTTTTTTGAAGCGGAGTCTCAAGGATTGAGTATATCCACTGGGCATTGAAAGAACGCAGGTTTAGTGTTACAATCACAGTCTCCAGGCTGCTTTCATCGGGGATATTTTCCAGAAGAGCTTTATATGTTCCGGCATGAGCTGCGGGCTTTGTAATATCATATACTCCAAGATCCGGATAGTGATCAGAAATAAAAGATGAGATGGAACGTTTATCCTTATCGTCGTCCCGAGCATTCGTATTTGAGGATTCGCCCAGATAGACAATGTTTGCATCCATAGGAACTGCACGGACCAGATTGATAATATCTGAATGCTCCTGGAGGTCGTGCTCATAAAACAGTTTCTTGTAAATAAGGTTTAAGGCAAGCAATACAAGCAGGAGGGTGACCAGTCTTACAGCTATTTTTTTATACATATTTCCCATCGCCTAAAATTGAAAATAGATAAATGGAAAATTTTCCGTCCCCGCAAAAACGATGATGGCAAAAATCAGGAATCCATAGATAAGCCACCGAATAGGAAATGAAAATTTACCAGTCCAGGTATCAAATCTCTTGTTATAGAGGGCAATATCACTTATAATAAATACCCCCAGAAATAGCCAGGTGCTCAGAGGAATGGTTAAAGCCTCCGAGGAGAGATGAAAATTCCTGATAAGCGATTTGAATAGCAATAGCGATTCTTCAAAACTCTGGCTTCTGAAAAACACCCAGATAAATGAAACCAGTATAAATGTTTTAAGGGCAAGAAAAATATGTCCCAACGAGTAGGGTGTGGTGGAGATCCCAATCTTTATGATCCTGTCGCTTGCTTTCTCCAGTAAATAGATGATTCCAAACAATCCTCCCCAAATGATAAAGGTCCAGTTTGCTCCGTGCCACAGTCCACTGACCACAAACACCACAAAAATGTTGAGGATCCATCTGGCCTTTGACACCCGGTTACCTCCCATGGGATAGTAGAGGTAATCGCGGAACCAGGTGGATAGTGAGATGTGCCATCGCTGCCAGAACTCAGCAATATTCTTGGCCAGGTAGGGTGTTTTAAAGTTATCCATGATCCTTATCCCCATGATCAGTGCGCTGCCTATGGCGATGATGGAATACCCGTAGAAATCGCTGTAGATCTGAAAGGAATAAAGGAAGATTCCTTTTAATAGATCCAATGTAGCATATTGAGAAGGATTCTCGTACACCTGATCCACAATTCCGGAAATGTTGTCAGCAATGACCATTTTGATAAATAATCCATACAGAATGAGCCTTAAACCATTCACAAGGTTTTCGTAGGAGAATGTATGTTTTGCTTTTAACTGGGGGGTTAATCTCGAAAATCTCTCAATAGGTCCTGCCACAAGCTGCGGGAAGAATGATACATATAAAGCAAAATAACCCAGGTGTCTCTCTGCCTTCTGCTTCCCAAGGTAAACGTCGATTGAGTAGCTTAAAGTTTGAAAGGTATAGAACGAAATTCCTACAGGGAGTAAGAGCTGAACCACAGGGATTTCCCTGGCAAAACCTATCTTATGAAATATAAGGTTCATATTTTCTGTGGCAAAGTTGAGGTACTTAAAAGAAAACAGCAAACCCAGGTTTGTGACCAGGCTTAGAATCAAAAATGGTAGCCTGGATCTTCTGTCAGACCTTTTTTCCATCATAATCCCACTCACATAATCCACCAGGGTGGAGGCGATGATTAAAAAGATGTACTCAACTTTCCAGCTCATATAGAAGAAATAGCTGGCAGCCAGAAGCAAGACCCATCTAAACCGGTGCGGCAATAAGAAGTAAATGATGATGACTATCGGTAAGAAGATTACGAAGTCAATGGTATTAAAAAGCATTTATAACTGTTTGTATGTTAAGGAAATGGGTTTACAATGGTTGAATTGATTAGACTTCTGCATAAAATTTAAGTTTCAAATATACAAAGAATCACCTATAAGCCTGTAGGGATCACAGGAGAAGGATAATTCTATCCTGCTATAGCAGGCTTCGGTAAATGGCTGTTGATATTTCGTCAAAGAAGTAGAACCTTTTTTAACTATTTTCAGTAAACTCTTTTTACAACCATTTATATAACGGTCCATGGCTGCTGAATTTCTTTCTTCTGTAGGTGCCTCCTACCAGATTGACCGCCTTATTTCCGAGGCTAGCAATGAAATTGTATTCTTTACCCCCACGCTTAAATTGCAGGAAAGCATTATCTTAAGATTTCAACAGGCCGATCAGAGAAATGTACGCATCACCCTGCTTTATGGAAAAGAGCGAAATCAAATAAAAGGGCAACGCTGGTATAAGGACCTTAAAAACCTGAGGATGCTCTATCACGATAAACTCAACACATGTCTTTTTCGCAATGAGAAAGAGCTTGTTATTACATCCATGAGTCTCTATGACCTGAGTGCAAGTGTATATAACGATATGGGAGTTTTGATTTCTAAATTACGGGATCGCAAAGCTTTTGAGGATGGGATCTATGAGCAGGAAATTTTTGTGGAGCATGCAGAGGAGGTTTTTGCAGGTGCCAATTATGAAAAGCCTGAAGAGTCGACCCGGCCTGAAGAGATCATAGGCGAGATGCCCTACCTAAGCTATTTCGGGATTGAAGATCGGAAGTTGATTAATGGAAAGGTAAAGGCCCCCAGTGGAAAATTTTATATTCCTGAGATGGAATACTACAATGATGGGACCATTAAATACCAGGGATTTAAGAAGACCCGTCAACGTCATGGAGAGTGGATCTTCTATACGTATGAAGGCTTTGTAAGAGAGGTTGTGATCTATGAGAACGGGAGTTATGTGGATAAGATCTACTGCGACTATGAGAACCCATCAAAACCCATTTCAAAGTATTATCTTCTATTTGGAATCGGGAATTCGGTGAAGAAGCTTTATGATAAGAACATTGGAGAACTCTATTTTCATAGCCGGATTGAAGATTTCACAGGATTTGAAAAGACCAAGCTTTTCTACCATACGGAGCGCTTTATCAGAAAGCGTTCGGTATTCGATACGCCAGAGACTTTTCAGGAAATGGTTGACCAGGTTTACTCGGCACTTTATACATAAAAAAAAGGGCATCCCTCAGGAATGCCCTCTATATAACAGTGTATTATTTACAGTTACCTTTGTCTTCCCTGCTCTCTGTATTCCTTCCGGGCCGAGTAGTTGATGATCAAAGCCTTTGCACGCCTGAGTGCCTGCTTTACATCATCCACCTTACCCATGGAAATATTTTCGTCGACCCTCAGGGACATGATCATCCTGTTCTTCTCATTTTCAGGGAGTTTTTCCCTTTCAAACAACACGTAATCCTGAATCGACTCATAAGGGATTCCTTCTTCACTGATCAGCTTATCATTGAGCTGAATCAAAGGTTCTGATCCATACATCCGTGCCACATGTGCCACAGGACGACCAATGTAAATATAGCTAACCAGAGATTTTTTCTCCAGCTTCTTCACCTCAGTGGCTTCGGGTACTTTTACCCTCACCTGTACTTCAGTTTCCCGCATTGTTGTTGCCACCATGAAAAAGAATAAAAGCATGAAAACAATGTCAGGAAGCGAAGAGGTATTGATCTTCTGAAGACCTTTCCCTTCTTTTTTTCTAAATTTTGACATTAGTTACGCCCTCCTATACTTTTTGGGTCCGATTCGGATATATTCATCTTGTAAATCTTCCGGATACCATCATAAATCTCTTCTTCGATTGGATTGGTAGTGTTAAGTTCATCAAAATCCATGTCAAAGTAAAGATTGCAGAAATCATTCCTCAGCGTATTAACAGCAGCCACCAGCTCATTTTGTACCTGAAGGTACGCTCCATAGGTGGTGGTACGGTCGTTTTGAAGCGAGATTACCCCTTTGGAAGTTTTCCCCCTCCATATGCCATCGCCAGGCAATAAGGGAGAGCTTCCCAGAGGAAACTGAACCTCAATCTCTTCCATCTCAGGTAGTGTTTCGCTATTCATAGGATTGGTGAAAAATTCAATGGTTTTGGTCTTAAGATCAAGACGGTTCATTTCTGCTCCACCAACCATCAGGCGATCGCTTCGGTTGAGAAGTACCACAAGTACGTTACGTTTGTTCACCTTCACTTCGGTCTCCTGATCCTTTTCAGGTTCGGGAGGCAGAAGCCTGGTGATTCCCGTATCGATGTCCATGGTAGTGGTAACCAGGAAGAATATCAATAGGAGAAAGGCGATATCCGCCAGTGATCCTCCATTTACTTCCGGTGTTTCTCTTGCCATCGGTTTTTGTTTTTTCTAATGATTCTTACTTAAATGCTTTTGAAACAATTGCATAGAGAATTGATCCAAGTGCCAATCCAAATAGCATATATGTCACAAAGAGGACTGTGTCAATCATCTTCAGGGTTGCCGGATCACTGTTATCAGTCCCTGAATACCCAATAATCTCAATGCTTGTATCTTTTGAGAGTACGTAGGCGATTACCACCAGAACAGCTGCACCTGCAAACACTGCCAGCAACCTGATTAAGCCCTTAGGATTAGATAATATAGCAATAAACGGGAACACGATTGAAGCAATCAGTGTGACCAATACCAAAATATATGCCCATATAAGTGCTATGTCTGTACGAAACCATACCAGGTATTCATAACCCGACAATTCATCCTTTAGGTTTATTTCTGAAGTATCAATCACTTCAGTTGTTGCGAAGGCACTGCTTTCCTGCTCCACAGCTTCAACAGCAGTTGAATCTTGCGCTGTAGAATCGCTAACAGAAGGTAGCGGGGCAACAGGAGTCAGATCTACGGGGTTCATAATTCCGTCTACACGAGCCTCAAGTGCGTCAATATCGACCGTCCTGGGACTCACATAAAAGAAAAGAACCACAAGTAGCGAAATACCCGCCACCACATATAATATGATTCTTGTTAATTTCGAAAAAGCCATAGCTTCTTATTTTTTAAGATTTTGTTTTACCAGCATGTCTATGAGAGAGATGGAAGCGTCTTCCATCTTATTGACGATGTTGTCAATCTGAGACACCAGGTAATTGTAGAAAATCTGAAGAATGATTGCGACCATCAGACCAGTAACAGTTGTGATAAGGGCGATTTTGATACCACCAGCCACAATAGCAGGTGAAATATCACCCTCCTGCTGAATGGTGTCAAATGCTTCGATCATACCAATTACTGTTCCCATAAAACCAAGCATTGGAGCAATGGCGATGAAAAGTCCGATCCAGGAAAGGTTCTTCTCAAGAAGGCCCATCTGGACACTACCATAGGCTACAACCGATTTTTCAACTACGTCAATACCTTCATCTACACGGTCGAGACCCTGGTAGAAAATACTGGCCACCGGACCCCGGGTGTTGCGGCATACCTCTTTGGCAGCTTCTACTCCCCCGTCTGCCAGAGCGTCTTCAACTGCGCCCAGGAGCTTGTCGGTGTTGGTTGAAGAAAGGTTCAGGTAAATAACCCTTTCAAATGCCAGCGCCAGACCAAAGATTAAAGTCAAAAGTACGGCGCCCATAAAACCGGCACCACCTTCGATGAATTTTGTCTTCAGGGTTGTGTGCAGTACTTTGAGTCCTCCACCTTCTTCTTCGGCAGCTACAACAGGAGCAGCGGGTTCTGCGACTGCAACCTCAGTAACCTCTGTAGTATCTTCGGCAGACATTCCATCCTGCGCAAAGATCGATGCTCCCATAAAAAGCATCCCGAATACGGCTATCAATGCAAATAATTTTTTCATGGTGTTGTTTGTTTGTTTTACTTTATGATTTAACGTGAATATTCCTTTATTAGGTCATTAATATTTTGCTAAGATAAGCTATACTTATTTAAATATAGCAAAAAATTTGCGGAGAGAGAGGGATTACTCGTATCCTCCGGTTCCTCGTGAACTCGCCCTCTGGGCTCGGTTCGAACCCAAACTCCACTATGCAAACTACTCCAGTATTATTTAGAACTTTGCGGAGAGAGAGGATTACTCGTATCCTCCGGATCCTCGTGAACTCGCCCTCTGGGCTCGGTTCGAACCCAAACTCCACTATGCAAACTACTCCAGTATTATTAGAACTTTGCGGGAGAGGGATTACTCGTATCCTCCGGTTCCTCGTGAACTCGCCCTCTGGGCTCGGTTCGAACCCAAACTCCACTATGCAAACTACTCCAGTATTATTTAGAACTTTGCGGAGAGAGAGGGATTCGAACCCTCGGTACCCTTGCGGGGTACACACGCTTTCCAGGCGTGCCAGTTCAACCACTCCTGCACCTCTCCGAATTATCTTCCTTCCTTCACCCTTACACTCAAACCCTCTTGTCTTCAGCTTCTTATAAGAACTATTCCAGCATCTGTATGTGCCTAAACACTAGGCTGAATTTCGCGGCGAAAAATACGAAAAAAATTAGAAATACAAGCAATCATGGCAAAGTGATTTCGCCTTTAAGTGATTTATTTAAAAGGATTTTAACTTCATCCTCCTCCAGGTTCTGTCCCAGCAGCACCATTAATTTTGTGGTGGCTGCCTCAGTTGTTATGTCATAACCGCTTACTACTCCGGCATTTAAAAGGTGTCTGCTTGTTTCATACCTGCCCATTTCAACACTCCCCCTGCTGCATTGCGTCACGTCTAAAATGATAATCCCTTTGTCTACCGCTTTTTTGATTCGATCCAGGAACCAGGAACCGGTGGGAGCATTTCCGGCACCATAAGTCTCCAGTACTACGCCCCGAAGATCTTTATATTCCAGAACTGAGTCCAGGAAACCGGGAGTTATTCCCGGAAAAAGTTTAAGTATAGCAATGTGGTTGTTTAAAGTTTTATGAACGACCAGTTGTCTGAACTTGCCCGGATACTTCACATATTCACGATTGTACACCAGGTGTACACCAGCCTTGGCCAGGTAGGGATAGTTGGCCGATTGAAAAGCGTTGAAATGTTCTGCATTGACCTTTGTGGTTCTGTTTCCCCTGGATAGTTTGCTTTCAAAATAGATGCAGACCTCCGGAAAAACCGGTTTTCCGTACTCTTTAGCGCCTGCGAGTACAATGGAGGTAATCAGGTTTTCTTTGCCATCGGTTCTCAAAGCCCCTATGGGTAACTGAGCCCCAGTTAAGATCACTGGTTTGGTCAGATCCTCAAGCATAAAACTTAAAGCAGAGGCAGTATAAGCCATGGTATCTGTCCCGTGCAGGATCACAAAGCCATCAAACTCCCTGTAGTTCTCTTCAATGATTTCAGCCAATTTGGTCCAGGTGGGGGGGGCAATGTCTGATGAGTCGATGGGGGGATCAAAACTGATGGCGTCGAGATGGAACCCGAGGCCTTTGATCTCCGGGATCTGTCGCATGATTTTACTGAAATCGAAGGGTTTCAATGAACCATTGGAGGGATCCTCAATCATGCCTATGGTTCCTCCGGTATATATGATTAGTATGGATGTTTTGTCAGGAGCCATTTTGTGGGGTCAATTGAAATAAATTCAATGCATTTTTTGTTGTAACCAGCCCGATCTCTTCTTTTGTCAAGTTATAAATTTCTGAAACTCTCCCGGCAATCTCCACAAGATAACTGCTTTCGTTTCTTCTCCCTCTGTAAGGATGCGGTGAAAGGAAGGGAGAATCGGTTTCCAGTAGCAATCGTTCCAAAGGTATCTCCTGTACCACTTCTGCCAGGCCAGAGTTTTTGAAAGTCACAATTCCATTAATCCCAATCATAAAATTGAAAGAGAGGGCTTTTTTTAGTTCTTCCCGGGTCCCGGTAAAACTATGAAATACTCCCTTAAGTCCTTCTCCTCCCTCATCATCCATAATATTGAAAATCTCCTGAAAAGAGTCCCGTGCGTGGATCACAAGAGGCAGTTTTCGCTCCTTTGCCCAATTAATCTGCGTCCTGAACACTTCCTCCTGTTCTTTAAAAAAAGTAGTGTCCCAATACAAATCTATCCCTGACTCGCCTATGGCAACTATACGCTTATCACCAAGGTTTTGCTCAATAATTGCAAGCTGATCGCGGTAGTCTTCCTTTACAGAAGTGGGATGCAGTGCCATCATGGGGAAGCAGTGGTTGGGAAAGTGATCTGCCAGCCGGAACATGGCCTCAATGGTGTGGCTGTCAATATTGGGAAGAAACATGCGGGTCACACCAGACTCAATGGCTCTTTGGATCATGGCTTTGCGATCATCTTTGAAAGCATCCAGATAGAGATGGGTATGTGAGTCGGTGTACATGATTCTTACAAGCCTACAAAAGTATAATATTAAAGGGTATTCAGTATCCCAAATACCCTTTAATTCATTTCTATTATTGTTTGCGGTTCCTAATCCCTGAAGCGTGTAATCAGGAGCTGCCTACAATTATTTGCCTAGCAAAAATTTAAGCAGCGACTGATTATATGCGCAAGGGGAAATGGACTCTAAACAACACCCTGCGCCATCATTGCATCAGCCACTTTTACGAAGCCACCAATGTTGGCACCATTTACATAATTTACATACCCATCTGATTGTGTCCCGTGGTCTACACAGGTCTGATGGATATTTTTCATAATGGTTTGAAGGCGGCTATCAACCTCCTCCCTTGACCAGGGTAGTCGCATACTGTTCTGAGTCATCTCCAGTCCCGATACTGCTACACCACCCGCATTGGCTGCTTTCCCTGGTCCGTAAAGGATTTTTGCGCTCAGGTATACCTCTATGGCATCGGGGGTAGAGGGCATATTGGCACCCTCGCTTATGGCCATACAACCATTTTTCACCAGGGTTTCGGCATCTTTCTTATCAATCTCATTCTCGGTAGCTGATGGAAATGCCACGTCACACTTCACATGCCAGGGGCGTTTGCCTTCAAAATACTCGCAGCCAAATTTATCCGCATACTCCCTGATTCGACCTCTCCTGATGTTCTTTAGGTCCATTACCCAGGCCAACTTCTCGGCATCAATTCCATCGGGATCGTATATGGTCCCTGCAGAATCGGACAGCGTCACCGCTTTCCCACCCAGTTCTGTGAGTTTTTGTACGGTAAATTGGGCCACATTTCCCGAACCTGAAACAGCAGCTACCTTACCCTTGAGAGAATCACCCTTATTCTTAAGCATCTCCTCAGCAAAGTATACTGCTCCATATCCTGTGGCTTCAGGCCTGATCAGGCTGCCACCCCATTGAAGCCCCTTGCCGGTCAGAACCCCTGTGAACTCATTCCTGATTCTTTTATACTGTCCGAACATATAGCCAATCTCTCGTCCACCTACACCAATGTCCCCGGCAGGTACATCTGTGTTTGGACCAATGTGCCGGCACAATTCTGTCATAAAACTCTGACAGAAACGCATCACTTCATTATCTGATTTCCCTTTGGGATCAAAATCAGATCCTCCTTTTCCTCCTCCCATGGGGAGTGTGGTCAGGCTGTTTTTCAAAACCTGCTCAAAAGCAAGGAATTTGAGTATACCCAGGTTTACGGTGGGGTGAAAGCGCAGGCCCCCTTTGTAAGGGCCAATGGCCGAGTTCATCTCGATCCTGAAGCCCCGGTTTATTTCCACGTCTCCCTTGTCGTTGATCCAGGGCACCCTGAACAGAATCACCCTTTCAGGTTCAGCTATTCTCTCAAGAATCTTAGCGTGTTTATATCTTGGATTCTCCTCGATAAACGGGATCAATGATTCGGCTACCTCATGCACTGCCTGGTGGAATTCTGGTTCTGCTGGATTTTTGGCCTTAATACGGGCCATGAATTGTTCAACTTTTGGATCCATATCGGTTTTTTAGTGGGTTCGACTGACGTAAAACTAAAATTATTTCGTAGAGCCGGATATGTCCTTTATCATGCGATACATATGTCATTAAACATTGTCAAATAACATATCCCCCCGAATCATTCAAGCGAAATTCTCATTTTGTAGCGATTGCCCGGTTCTACCGTGATCCACTCCTTCAGCTCCATCTCCAAAAGAGCTGCCAATACGGTATGAACAGGAATTCCAGTTAGCTGACTAAGAAGATCAGGTGTATTTACCCCATTGCTTTGCATAGAAAGCAACAAGTTCATCTCCTGGTCGGATGGATTTATTTCAGGAGCAGGAATTTTTTTTGCTGCCATGGGAACATCCCAATTCAGGTACCTGATGATATCTTCAGCAGATTCTGTGATCGCCGCCATCTCCCGGGTGATAAGCCTGTTGCATCCACAGGACCTGCTATCTCCCACCCGACCTGGTATTGCCATTACAGTTCTGTGGTAGGATAAAGCCATATTTGCGGTAATCAGGGAGCCCCCGGTTCTTGCAGACTCTACCACCAGCGTCCCCTGGGACAAACCCGCAATGATCCTGTTCCTGCGAAGGAAATTGTTGCGTTCCGGTCCCATGCCGGAATGGAAATCGGTAACAAGCGCCCCCTGTTTTGAAATCTTAACAGCAGTTTCCCTGTGCGACAATGGATAGATGGTATCCATCCCATGGCCTAAAACTGCCACCGTAGGCAAACCAAATTCAAGTGCGGCCCTATGTGCAATTACATCAATGCCATAGGCAAGCCCACTTACGATGACGGGTTTTGGCGTGAGTAACGATAGATCCCTGATAATCTCCCTGCAGAGAACTCGCCCATAGCTGGTAGCTTTTCTGGTACCTACCACGCTCAGGCTTCGAGATGAATGTAGTCCATTTGTGCCGCGACTGTACAAAAGGATTGGAGCATCCACGCACTCCTTCAGCAATCCCGGATAGTCTGGATCTTGAAAGTAGTGTGCTTCAATGTGATGCTTCTCAAGAAACCCGATCTCCTTCTCTGCCCTGGACAGAAGTCCGGGTGTCTTGAGGGCCTTGGTCAAATGGGGGCTGATCCCATGAATCTTTTGAAGGGAGTCAGCGGACTGATTAAATATGGTCCTTGCCGATCCAATTTTATCGAGCAGTTTCCCAGCAGTTATTGGACCTATGGATGGAGCCATGGTCAGATGCGATCTGGTAGCTTAGCTCCTCCCGGTTCTTCTGAGGCATGCCTTTTTCTGGGTTAATGTGATATCAACCCTTTTTATCGATGCCTGTTATTGAAATTTCGGTGTTGCGGAAGCCTGATTTAGGAGTGGATGTATTTCCCCAGAGACTCAAGCATCTTTTCCCGATCTTCCCGGTCAAGGGCGGAGAGACTGATGGGGGGATATTTGGCCTCTTTGCCTCTGAAGTTTTGAACGAGGATCAGTTTTTGCTGGGTTCCAAAAAAGAATTTCTTGAGTTCAAATTTCGCAAACTGCTTTTTAGGAATCTCGATGGAGTTCTTCCGGCTTGTGAACATGCTCACGGGATAGTATCTGACCACCAGCATCTCCCCCTGGTCACTGTAGGATACAAAGTAGGGGCGTTTCAGGAAATTGACCCAATTGACCACCACATAGATCGCAGAAAACAGGATAATTAAGTGGTATTTGGTAATCCCAGATGCCAGGTCGTCAAACCAGGATATAAAAATCAGTACCAGGATAACCAGGGCAAAAACCACGGTCATCACCAGCCTGCTGAGCCAGATGCGGTAGATATTTCTTTTGTTGTCAATGGTCATAAGTAATTATCAATTTATCTTATTGGCCTTTCTGCGCTGTCGCTCCTTTTTAATGAGTGAGAGTTCACGGCCGGTTTGCCCCTTCACGGAAGTGTTCTCCTCCACCCTGCGCATGAGGTAGGGAAGCACAAACCTGACCGGACCGTAAGGTACATATTTTGCCACATTAAAACCAGCTGAAGCCAGGTTAAAGCTGATGTGTTCGCTCATGCCATATAACTGGGAGAACCAGATTCGTTTGTCGGCCGGATCCACCTTCTGCTCAATCATTAATTCGGCCAGGTACATGCTGCTGAATTCATTATGTGTTCCATTAAATATGGAGACCACATCCAGGTTGTCCATGGAGATTTTCAGTGCAAGGTTATAATCCCGGTCTGTACTTTCCCTGTCGGGCTGAATGGGATCTGGATAATTCATTTTTTCGGCACGGGCCCGTTCTCTTTCCATATAGGCACCCCTTACAAATTTGGCTCCCAGGAAAAACTGCTCATCCCGGGCAGCTTTAATATCAGCTTCCAGAATGCCAATGCGGTCGTGCCGGTACATTTGGTAAGTATTATATACAATGGTCTTCTCCTTGTTGTATTTCCTCATCATATCCATCACCACCTGATCGATGAAGTTCTGAATATAAGTATCCTCCGCATCGATCATGATGGGGATGTCATTTTCATGGGCAGTTTTACACAATTGACCGATCCTGTTTCTGAATTCTTCACCCTCTTTAAGGATTTTTTCATCTGTTGTGCCCCTGCCGCTCAGAACCTCAAGTGTATGGTGCTTTCCAAAAGCGGTGGGCTTAAAAACTGCAAAGGGAATATTGGGATTGCTCCCCGCATTCTTCACCGCACGAAGGGTTTCCTGAAGAGCCGATTCGATGGCCTTTTCAGTCTCCTTTCCCTCTACAGAATAGTCGAGAATTGAATAGACGTTGGCCGTTTTCAGTTTATCAACTGCAGGCCCGCAATCTTCCAGGGTTTCTCCTCCCACAAAATGCTTGAATGCGGTGGGTTTTACGATCCAACCTATGGGAATCCTAAGTGCAGAACACACCTTGATCACTGGATTCCCGATCTTTACCAGAATAGGGTACGATATAAGTTTAAACAGAATATACGCCCGCCGGAGGTCCCTGTTGGATTTAATGCTGAAGGCGGTTCTGGTATCTTCAAAGTTTATCTTGATCATGGTAATTTCATTGTAACATCTATTTCGGGTGCCAATATATGCTAATTATTATCTTTGAAGTATGAAAAATGTCATCTCCGGACCTGTAAAACCGATCCAGGAAACGATCTGCATCCCTTCCTCTAAGAGTATTTCAAATAGAATGCTGATTATCAGGGCTTTGTCAAAACAATTTCTGGAGCTCAAAAACCTCTCAGACAGCGACGATACATATGTTCTAAAAAATGCGCTGGAGAAAAATGAGGCTGTAAAAGATGTGGGTCATGCCGGCACTGCCATGCGATTTCTCACCGCTTACCTGGCTGCAATCCCAGGCGAGTTTTTTCTGACAGGTTCTCCCAGAATGAAGCAGAGACCTATCGGATCACTGGTCACGGCCCTCCGGCAACTGGGTGCGCAAATTGCATACAGCGAGAATGAGGGATGCCCTCCATTGCAAATTGGCGGAGGAGTCCTCAAAGGAGGAAGCATCGAAATAGAAGCCGGGATCAGCAGTCAGTTTATCAGTGCACTGATGATGATTGGACCTGTCCTTGAAGGGGGCCTGAAGCTAACGCTTAAAGGGGAGGTTGTTTCGGCAAGCTATATCGAGATGACCCTTTCACTGATGAAGCAAAACGGAATTGATGCTTCATTCGATGGGAAACAAATCATTGTTCCCAAACAAGCTTACAAACTGAAGGGACTCTCCATCGAGTCAGACTGGAGCGGAGCCTCCTACTGGTACCAGATTGCGGCTCTGCTCCCTGGATCTTCCATAAAGCTGCCCTATCTAAGACCACAGAGCCTTCAGGGAGATGCGGTTCTGGTGGATATCTTCGAAACCTTGGGTGTGAAGAGCCAGTTCCGGAAGGATGGTGTTTTCCTTAATTCCCAATCCATAATTAAGCCGGAGAGTTTTGAATATGATTTTACCGGATGCCCCGACCTGGTGCAGACCTGCGCAGTTACATTCTGCTCCATGGGCATCCCTTTCAGGTTTAGCGGAACCCGTACCCTCAGGGTAAAAGAGACCGATCGGATTGCAGCCCTTGAGTCGGAGTTGAAAAAATTCGGGTTTTTACTGAGCTCCGAGGAGTCGGGGAGCTGGATTGGATGGGATGGATCCCAATGTGAACCCCTGAGCGATCCGCTTGTACAAACCTTTCATGACCATCGCATGGCCATGGCTTTTGCACCCCTGGCCATTGGGTATGGCCAGATTGCCATTGAAGATCCGGGGGTGGTTACAAAATCTTACCCTGCTTACTGGGACGACCTGTTGAAGGCAGGCTTCAAGGTCTCAGTTTCATAAAAAATTGTGTCAGTAAGGAAGAAGACGGGTCGTTGAGAATTCCTGGAACCACTTCAGTTTTCTTATGAAGTACCTCTTTACCCATGTGGGAAAAGCCCTCTTTGGGATCTGAGGCTGCATAAACGATTCTGTCCAGTTGTGCCCATTTAAGGGCAGCAGCACACATCAGGCAGGGCTCCAGGGTCACAAAGAGGGAGCATCCGTGCAAATATTTGGACCCCAGGTAGTTAGATGCGGATGTTATGGCGATCATTTCTGCATGCGCAGTCACATCGTTGAGCTGCTGGGTCATGTTGTGTGCCCTGGCAATGATCCGATTCTGATTCACAATGACCGCTCCTACGGGCACCTCATCCGATTGAAGTGCCTCATGGGCCTGTTTAAGGGCCTCATTCATAAAATATTCATCGGAGAAAACCGGGTATGTCATCTATCTGAATTTTCTTAACAGTTCCTTTTCAAAAGTTGCTAAATTTGCAGCAAATAATACAACAAAAATACAATTCTATGTACAGGACACACAATTGCGGAGAGCTTAAGATGGAGAATGTAGGGGAGAGGGTCATATTATCAGGCTGGGTTCAGAAGTCCAGAGACCTGGGAGGGATGACTTTTGTAGATCTCCGTGATCGCTACGGCCTTACTCAGCTGGTATTTAATATGGAATCGGATGCCCGATTGTGTGGAGAAGCCAGAAAGCTGGGTCGTGAGTTTGTGTTAAAGGTGGAAGGAATGGTTGCTGAGAGAAGCAATAAGAATTTGCAGATTTCCACCGGTCATATTGAAATTCTGGTGGAGAAACTGGAAATCCTTAATCGTTCAAACACTCCTCCTTTTACCATCGAAGAGAATACCGATGGCGGCGACGACCTGCGAATGAAGTACCGTTACCTGGACCTGCGAAGAGCAGTAGTCAGAGAGAATCTTCAGTTGCGGAGCCGCATGGCCATTGAGATCAGAAAGTATTTAAGTGATGAGGGTTTCCTGGAGGTAGAAACCCCTGTTTTGATAAAATCAACACCTGAAGGTGCCCGGGATTTTGTGGTCCCTTCCAGGATGAATCCAGGGGAGTTCTATGCATTGCCTCAATCCCCTCAAACCTTTAAGCAGCTGCTGATGGTGGCTGGATTTGATAAGTATTTTCAGATTGTAAAATGTTTCCGGGATGAAGATCTGAGGGCTGATCGCCAACCCGAATTCACACAGATTGATTGTGAAATGTCCTTTGTGGAAAGGGATGATGTATTGAGTGCCTTTGAGGGACTGACCAAGCATCTGTTTGAGTCCGTCAAAGAGGTCAAAATTGAAGGTAATTTTCCAAAGATGTTATACGCCGATGCCATGAGCAGGTTTGGAAACGACAAACCAGACATTCGTTTTGGGATGGAGCTCAGTGAGATGTCGGACCTGGTCAAAGGCAAAGGCTTTCAGGTATTCGATTCGGTGGAGTATGTGGGAGGAATTTGTGCTACAGCTTGTGCAGCTTACAGCCGAAAACAACTGGATGCTCTGACCGACTGGGTGAAGCGACCACAGATTGGTATGAAGGGGCTGGTTTACGTAAAATACAATGAAGATGATAGCCTGAAATCGTCGGTGGATAAATTCTATGATGAAGCAGCCCTTAAGCAGTGGGCGGAGCTATTTGAGGCAAAACCAGGCGATCTGATCCTGGTACTGGCAGGGGATCGGGAACTGACCCTGAAGGCACTTAGTGAACTTCGACTGGAGATGGGAAACCGGCTTGAGCTGCGCGATCCAGAGGTGTTTAAACCGCTATGGGTGGTGGACTTCCCATTGCTGGACTGGGATGAGGAAACCCAACGATTCCATGCCATGCACCATCCATTTACCAGTCCGTATGAAGAGGACCTGGAGCTGTTCCGAACGGATCCCGGCAAAGTACGCGCAAAGGCTTACGACCTTGTTATCAATGGGGTAGAGATTGGTGGTGGTTCCATTCGAATCCATGATGAAGGGCTGCAGAAACAAATGTTTGATAACCTCGGCTTTACAGAGGAAGAGGCCCGCAAGCAATTTGGATTTTTGATGAGTGCCTTCCGTTTTGGGGCACCTCCTCACGGGGGGATCGCCTTTGGTTTTGACCGCCTGGTGGCTCTCTTTGCAGGGATTGACTCTATCCGTGATGTGATAGCCTTTCCTAAAAATAATGCCGGTCGCGATATGATGATCGATACGCCTTCTGCCATCTCCGGGGAACAACTGGATGAGCTAAGCCTGAAGGTGAATCTGAAATAGACTGATACTATGGCCCAACAAAGCTCGGAACGATTATTGTCGCTTGACTTTTTTCGTGGAGCAACCATGTTTTTACTGATTGCTGAATTCACCCATTTATTTTCCTATCTTCACGATCCGGCCCTTGAAGGCAGCTTTATCTATGCGATAGCCGAGCAGTTCCACCACCATCCCTGGAACGGATTGCGATTCTGGGACCTGATCCAGCCCTACTTCATGTTCATTGTAGGGGTGGCCATGCCTTATTCGCTGGCCAAGCGCAAAAAGCGCGGTCAATCCAATGCTCAGATAAACCGGCATGCATTTCAGAGGGCTTTCTTGCTGCTTATTCTGGGTTGGGGACTATATTGTATCGATCCGGGAAGAATTGAGTTTCGTTTTCAGAATGTACTGGCACAGCTTTCAGTGACCTACCTGCTGGCCTTTCTGTTTATGAAAAAACCAGCCTGGGTACAAATCAGCTTCTCCTTTCTGCTTCTTGCACTGACCGAAATCATCTACAGGGGATTCCCGGTGGAGGGTTATAACCATGCCTTTGTGGCCAATGAGAATTTTGGCACCTGGCTTGATCTGCAATATGGGGGAGCAGATCTGAATGGACACTGGGTATCCTTTAATGCCATTCCCACCACTGCGCATACCATCTGGGGGGTACTTGCCGGACAGCTGCTGATGAGTCAACGAAAAGCTCATCAAAAGCTGAAGATCCTTATGGGTGCTGGTGTTTTGGGTCTGATTGTAGGCTATGGACTCGATCCCATCACTCCGATCATCAAGAGAATAAGCACCTCTTCCTTTGTGATCGTAAGCGGTGGCTGGGCCTTTCTGACCCTGGCATTCTCATACTGGCTGATTGATATAAAGAAGCGGCAGAAGTGGTCCGCGTTTTTACAGGTGGTGGGACTGAATCCCCTATTTATTTACCTCTTTGCCCATGTGGGCGGTGCACGACTTATCGAAAATATCATCCACCCATTTGCCTTTTTGCTGTTTGGCTGGATGGGATCTTTAACTGCATCCATTCTGACCAGTGGAATTGTTCTGTTCTTGTTGTGGTACCTGTGTTACTGGCTCAATAAGAAGAAGATATATATCCGAATTTAAGCGCTTTAAAAACCTTGGAAGATGTACAGAAAACTTGTGATTCCAGTCCTAGCCTTATGTAGCCTGCTATCCTCATGCACCCCTGATAAGGCTGAGCTTTATAAACAGCTAAGCAAGATTGATTCCCATGTCCATATCCGTACAGAGGATCCGGGCATCATGGAGTATGCAGCCTCAGAAGGCTTCAGCCTGATCAGCATTAACACCCGTTCGGATAGTCAGGAAAACATAAACAGCCAGAAGTATTTTGCACGAAAAATGAAGGAGCTATACCCCCATAGAATCTCCTGGCTGGCCACCTTTTCCATGGAAAACTTCGAGGATCCCGGCTGGGCAGAAGGAGTCATTCAGAAACTCCAGGAAGACCTGGATCAGGGGGCAGACGGTTTCAAAGTCTGGAAAGATATCGGCATGACTTTCCGGGACAGTCTGGACCACTTTGTATTTCTGGACGACCCCTTGTTTGAACCCATACTCGAGTTTATGGCCGGCACCGGAAAGCCCCTGCTCACACATATCGGGGAACCGAAAAACTGCTGGCTTCCCATCGACTCGATGACTGTAAATAATGATAAGAGTTACTTCAGGAATAATCCCCAGTATCACATGTACCTGCATCCCGAGTATCCATCCCATGAAAGGCTCATGGAGTCCAGAAATAACGTTCTGGCCAGTTTCCCGGGACTGAATATGGTGGGCGCCCACCTGGGAAGCCTGGAGTGGGATGTGGATGAAGTGGCCCAGTGCCTGGACCGCTATCCCAATTTTGCGGTGGACCTGGCAGCCCGGGTATGCCATCTGCAGGTACAGCAGAGAGAGAAGGTCCGGGATTTTTGCATCAAATACCAGGATAGAATCCTCTATGCCACCGACTTTGGGATATCCGAAGGGGCAGATTTGGAAAAAAGAATCCAGTGGCTCGAAAATGAGTGGCAGTCGGACTGGAGCTATTTTGCCACCGGTGAGGAGATGGAATCTCCAAGTTTAGATACCCCATTTGTGGGTCTCGATTTGGATAAAAAGGTATTGAAGAAAATTTTTTACTCCAATGCACTTCAGTGGTATCCGGAATGTTTCCCGGTTGGCAGGGCCCGCCCATGATTAGAAAAGTTAAAAATTAGGTCTTTCGTTTCAATTTTGGCGTAATTCACTATTTTTTGTGGATATCTTCACATCGAATTTAATCCAGAATTAATACAGACACTTTACTTTGTGTCTAGAATTATTGTGACCCATAGAGATGCTTAAGATTGCGAAAGAAGAGAGCCAGTATAGGGTAGAGTTGTTCCAGGTTAACAAGCTCAATACCCTATTTTCCGGGATTGTGAAGCAACAACTCACAGAGTTGGTGGACGAACCGGGAGTTTCTGTTATTTTTAACCTTAATGGAATCAGGTTTATAGATAGCTCCGGCTTTGATGTTTTGCTTGAAATATCCGAACGGGCTTACCACTCAGGAAGCCAGTTTAAATTATGCAATATCTCCGACGATGTAAGGGAGTTGATTGTCCTTCTGGATCTGGAGGGTCGTTTTAGCATCTGCTCCTGCCAGCATACCGAAGAGAAGATCCTGGTGGTGCTGGACTAGTGTGTAGATTCACACCGAATCACCAATGAGCGTGGCTGATGTACAGCTGTTGATGCGGACATTCACATAGTCGCCGGGATTAAAGCTCTTCTTTGGGAAAACAACCACTTTATTTTGAGAGCTGCGTCCAAACAGCTGCTCCTCCGATTTTTTAGATACTCCCTCCACCAACACTTCATAGATGCGTCCCACATCTCGCTCTTTGCTCTCCAGCGACAATTTCATTTGTAGCTTTATGATTTCATTTAAGCGGCGGGTTTTGGTCTCTTCACTCACATCATCGCTGTATTTAAGGGCAGCGAATGTATCGGGACGTTCACTGTATTTAAACATATAGGAGAAATCGTAACCCGCCCACTCCATAAGGCTGAGAGTCTCCTGGTGTTCCTCTTCTGTCTCACCGCAAAATCCAGCAATGATATCTGTGGAAACTGAGGTGCCGGGAAGGTGCTTTTTTATGGCCTCAATCCTGCTCATATAGTGCTCACGGGTGTATTTTCGCTTCATCCTTTTGAGTACAGATGTGCTGCCCGATTGCACCGGCAGGTGAATGGATCTGCAAAGGTTGGGATAAGCAGCCATAACTTTTAACAGGCTATCCGACATGTCTTTTGGATGGGATGTGGCGAATCTCACCCTGAGTTTTGGGTCGATTGTTGCCACCCGCTCCAACAGTTTCTCAAAACGCATATCTCCGCCCTTTTCCCACCGGTACGAATTCACATTCTGCCCCAGCAGGGTCACTTCGCGATACCCTTTCTGGAATAGTTCGGTGCTTTCACGGACAATGGTCTCCGGGTCGCGGCTCCGTTCACGGCCCCTTGTACCAGGAACCACACAATAGGCGCAAAAGTTGTTACAACCTCTCATGATTGAGACGAAGGAGGTCACGTGATTCCGATCCATTCTAACCGGACGGATATCGGCATAGGTTTCTTCCAGTGATAACAGGGTATTAATGCCTTTCTGCCCGCTGCCTACTTCCTGAATCAGGGAGGGAAGTTCGCGATAAGCATCGGGCCCAACCACCAGGTCAACCAGCTCCTCTTCCTCCAACAATTTTTCCTTAAGCCTTTCAGCCATGCAGCCAATAATCCCCACCGAGACCCCACGGTTTCTTTTCTTCAGGCTCTTAAACTCATTGAGACGGGATCTTACACGTTGTTCTGCATTGTCTCGAATGGAACAGGTATTCACCAGCACCAGATCAGCTTCCTCCATATCTTCAGTCAGTTGATAATTATTTTGCTGAAGAATGGCAACCACCACTTCGCTGTCTACCACATTCATCTGACAGCCATAGGTTTCAATATATAATTTCCTGAATTTCATGGGAGGCAAAGGTAGAAAAAAGACCATTCACCGACAATTGATGTACGTTTGCCGATTTGTTGTTTCAAAGAGGGCGCCACCTCTATAATTTTACAGTAGAAAAAAAGATAGAAATATTTATAAATTTAAAACTATGAAAATGGGAACAGGTTTATTTTGGGGAGCATTCTTGCTGATTCTTGGTATCGCACTTATTATCAAAGTGGTTTTTAATATTGACTTCCCCATCTTTAAGGTGCTGGTGGGTGTCTTTCTTGTGCTGCTTGGCATCAAGGTGCTTTTTGGGAAGGTTCTGATTCCTTCTCATCATTTTGAGCCTGAGGATACTATATTTAATGAGAGGGTATACGACAATCCTGAATCAGGTAAAGAGTATACCGTTCTATTTGCCAAAGGAGTTTATGACTTCACAAATGTGGATCTGAGTAAAGGCAACTTTCATGTGAAGGTGAGTACGGTGTTCGGAGGGACACAGATTATCATTCCCCGTGACAAACCAGTCCGGATCAAGGCCGATGCTGTTTTCGCAGGAGCTGAACTGCCAGAAGGCCAAACAGCCGTTTTCGGTACAACTGTTTACGAGAGCGACTCCTGGTCGCCCGATTCGGCCTCAATCGACATCAAGGTTGATGTGGTTTTTGGAGGTGTTCAGGTGATCAGGCGTTAAAGACTTTCAAGAAACCCCGCATTTTGCTAATTTTACAGGAAATATTGCAAAATAACTATGTCAGGACACAGCAAATGGTCGACCATCAAGCGCAAGAAAGGCGCCAACGATGCCAGAAGGGGAAAACTCTTTACTAAAATTATTAAGGAAATCACCGTAGCAGCCTCTGAAGGAGGCAGCGATCCCGAAACCAATCCGCGCCTTAGGGCAGCTGTTCAAAATGCCAAAGGCATGAATATGCCTAAGGATACCATCACGAGGGCTATCAATAAAGCGGATCGGGATAATTCCACTTTTTTGGAACTGACCTTTGAGGGAATGCTCCCACACGGCGTGGGTGTATTTGTGGATTGTCTCACCGACAACCGGAACCGGACCGTGAGTAACGTGAGGGCCATATTCACCAAGCGCGGTGGAAACCTGGGAACCAATGGGTCGCTGAGCTTTATGTTTGAACGTAAGGGAGTGATCAGCCTTTCCCAGGGAGAAATAGACCCTGAGGAGTTCGAACTGGAGCTTATTGATGCGGGTGTAGAGGAGATTGAACTGGAAGAGGGAACCTTTATGATCACCACTCCCATGGAGGACTTTCACACAGTGCAGATGAAGTTACAGGAGATGGGCCTGGAGCCCGATAGTGCTGAGCTCCAGAGAATACCCAACGATGCCCTGGACCTGACCACCGAACAGTCGATTCAGATTATGAAAATTATTGAAGAATTTGAAGACGATGATGATGTACAGGCTGTATCGCACAATCTGAACGTTACGGATGAGGTGTCAGAAGCCATGGGTGATTGAGCCATCAGGCTTTTACATTCCTTTGTTAATTAGTTTCACACAGAAGATAATCAGGCCGATCATCATGCCGGCCATGGCCACTGTCTTAAGCAGGTGTTCGGGGTTGTACCAGTTAAAGAAAATTAACATGGGCCCCGATATCATCAGGAGGATGGTAGAAACCATTGGAAAACGTGCTACTTTGAACCTGGTAAATCCCAGTCCAAAAGTGAAAAGTGCGGCACAACTGCCCCCAATTCCGGTATAGAAACTCTCTTCTTTAAAGTGCTGTAGGATACCGATTCTCATCTGTTCATTAGTCTGTTCTAGACCATCTACCAGATCCTGAGTCAGAATCTGGTTCAATTCCAATCCTACCAGTCCGATCATAAACGCTCCGGCTGCTGCCCCAAGCATGAATAGGCCGTTCAGATAATGAAGAAACTTAAGTTTCTTGTGAAAAACAATCAGGTAAAAGGGAATTGAAACAAGGGTAATAAAGGAAGTCGTAAGCCACGCCCAGGCGCTGATTTTCTGATTCAATGATTGGTCGGAGAGGTAGGAAAGGTCATCCAAAAGGGTGGAATATGGACTCCCCATATCAAAATCCAGAAGCATGGAAAATATAAAACTAAATCCTACGAGGTTGATAATCAGCCCGGTAAACACCTCCATTCGCCTACGTTTGCTCCTCGGTTCCTTCTGCATAAAGTGAAAGTAATCAATTTATCATTTCCATGACAGAGAGATTGCATTTTTGATTAATTTTGCCACAAAATTTCCAGATGGCAAGATACTCAATCTCATTTCTTTGTTTAATGCTCTTTCCCCTGATTGCATTTGGACAAGCACAACAGGGATCTGGTTCCCGGGGAGATATTCTTCAGGTTTTGACCGATGAAGAAAATGATGATCATGTCTATATTGAGGTGGACAGTCTTTTGGTTGCAAACTATTATAAACTGATAACGGAGAATAGCAGTATAAAAGGAATTCCAGGATACCGCATCCGCATCTTTTCTGAAAGTGGATTGGGAGCTAAAGAACAACAACAACAGATGAGGGCCAGGTTCCTCTCAGAGTTTCCGGGTATCGATGCATATCATAAATATGATGAACCCTTCTTTAAGGTTTATGTAGGTGATTGCAGGACGAAAAGCGAGGTTCTTAAATTATACGACGAGATTAAGGACAAATTTCCAAATCCCATTATCGTACCTGACTATATAAATCAAACCAGTGCAGAATAGCAGATCTGACTTATGACCGATGACGTAAAACACAAGTGTGGTATAGCACTGATCAGGCTGCTTAAGCCGCTGGAGCATTATCAGTTGTCTCATGGAACCTGGAGGTATGGGCTTGAAAAGCTCTATCTGCTCATGGAGAAGCAGCGAAACAGGGGCCAGGATGGAGCTGGTGTGGTGAGTTTAAAAATGGATACACCCCCTGGCCGGAAGTATTTCAGCCGGCAGCGCGAATCCGGGGATACCGCCATCAATGAGATATTCAGAAGGATTTACAGCAAATACGAGGAGGCTGAAAAAATTAATGCAGGTGCCTTTAATGATGCCAGCTGGGCAAAGGCAAACCTGCCTTTTGTGGCAGAGGCCTACCTGGGCCACCTTAGGTATGGTACATTTGGATCCAATAACGTCGCCAACCTGCATCCGGTTATGCGGCAAAATAACTGGAGGACCAGAAATCTGGTGATGGCCGGTAATTTTAACCTGACCAATGTGGATGAGCTATTTGATATCCTGGTTGGGTTGGGACAGTATCCCAAAGAGTATTCCGATACAGTTACCATGCTTGAGAAAGTGGGCCATTTCCTGGACAACGAAAACCAGCGTTTATTTGACAAGTTCAAAACCCAGGGATATACCAACCTGGACATAACCGACAAGATAGGTGACCGCCTGAATATCACAAAAATACTTGAAGGAGCCAGCAAGCGCTGGGATGGAGGGTATACCGTTGCCGGAATGATGGGGCATGGAGATGTTTTTGCCATGCGCGATCCCTGGGGGATCAGACCCGCATTTTATTATCACGATGAAGAGGTGGTCATTGTCACCTCCGAGCGTCCGGCCATTCAGACAGCCATGCATGTGGACTTTGATCAGGTCAAGGAGTTACCACCAGGCCATGCACTGGTTGTGAAAAAGAGTGGTGAATTGTCCATTGATCGAATTCGTGAAAAGCAGGTAAAGAAATCCTGTTCATTTGAAAGAATATACTTCTCCAGGGGAAGCGACAGAGAGATTTACAGGGAACGAAAAAAACTGGGTGAATTACTGGTTCCCGAAACACTTAAGGCCATAGATTATGAGGTGGAAGATACAGTCTTCTCCTTTATTCCCAATACGGCCGAATCTGCTTTTTATGGCATGGTTCAAGGGGTGGAGGCTTACATGGTCGAGAAGAAATGGGCTCAACTGAAAGCATTTAATGGCAACTGCAGTCATGACGAGGTGCTGAAGATCATGAATCAACGTGCCCGGATCGAGAAGGTAGCCATAAAAGACATGAAGCTACGGACCTTTATTTCACAGGATAAGGGGCGAAAGGATATGGTAAGTCATGTCTACGACATCACCTATGGAACCATTCGGCCGGGAATAGACAACCTGGTTGTTATCGATGACAGCATTGTTAGAGGCACTACCCTAAAACAGAGCATCATTAAAATACTCGACAGACTGGAACCCAAGCGGATTGTGGTGGTCTCTTCTTCTCCGCAGATCCGGTACCCCGATTGCTATGGCATTGATATGGCTAAATTGGGCGACTTTACCGCTTTTCAGGCTGCCATTGAACTTCTTAAGGAGAATGAGATGGAGCATGTGATCAACGAGGTCTATAAGAAGTGCAGCATGCAGAAAGACCTTCCCAAGGAGGATTATGTGAATTATGTGAAAGATATCTATGAGCCCTTTTCACCAGATCAGATCAGTGAAAAGATAGCAGAGATGCTTACCGATAAAAGTGTGAAAGCTGAAGTGAAGATTGTCTATCAGGGAATTGATGCGCTACATAAAGCTGTACCTGATGATCTGGGCGATTGGTATTTTACGGGGGACTATCCCACACCGGGTGGCAACAAGGTGGTAAGTACATCCTTCCTGAACTATATCCATGGGATCAATACACGCGCGTATTAGCTGCGCCTGGTAAATTTGAATTTTTTGATCAGCCTCTGGACTTTCAGATCTCTTCTCCTAATGCTCTTTATTTTCTGTAACTGCTGGGGGACGTAGTTCAATACATGACGCTCTACCTTTGCTTTATAGAGGTCATTTACAGTGATCATAATCCCTGTCTCCTCCACATCTCCAAATCCCTTATTCAACACAGTTCCAAAGGTTTTCATGGAGGGGGAGAGGTTCATGTATGCATTGATCAGCGGGGGGATATTCTCACCACAGGCCCTTACCTCTTTGGATAGGATCTTATAATCCTCTTCATAATTCCGGCCCGTAAGGATGGCGGTAAGTTTTGCCCTGTCTGTAGCCATTTTTAATGGCTCCTTTGGGGTAACAAGCTCCTCTCTATCAGGGAAATGTTTATTCAGGAAAAACAGGATAAGGTCCCTGGCCATCTGGTTGTAATGAAGGTACATGGTAACCTTCCCAAACATGTACTTCTTATCGGGGTGGTCCAGCACAAGTGCACCCAATCCATCCCAGAGGTTATCAAGCGCATAGAGCCCTTTCCTTCTGAGGCCGGAGGATTGATATTTGGGTTGAACAAATGAGCGCCCAAGCTCAATCATATGTGGCAGGTAGTCAGAAATGAATTCATCGGAAAAGTTAAATAGCTTGGAGGTCGCAAGTCGTATCTGCCCATCTTTGTAGCACTGGTCAGGCTCACAAATATGGAAGCGGTAGCCTCCCAGAATAGTCTCTTCATCTGGATCCCATACAATTAGCTGCTGGTATGAATTCTCCCCGGTGTCATATTCATCCAGATCACACTCCAACCCTGTGCCTCCACCGGCGTTACGAAATGACAACTCCCTCAACCGGCCTATTTCACGCATGGTATTGGGTGAATTTTCTGCGTTGACGATATATATTTTATTTCCTGCCTTGTTCGTTTTACGGATAAAAGTATCGGCTGTTAACTCTTCCATAAGGGCTTCCAGGGGGACAGGGGGTATGATTTCTTTCATGGGCATGGCTGACACTATTAATTGTTGGTGAAACTGAATGTGAGGGCATTATTCTCTCCAATTGAATAGGTATAGTCCTGTACCAGAGCGGCCCACTCTTTTGGGTTGAATCGCGAGTCAAATGTCTCGTAAGGGATTGGTTTACCCACTGTGATGGTAAAATGCTTATTTCGATGTTTGTAGGATTCATTGGGCAGGAAAAACATCTCGATATTCGTTTTTATGCCCAGAAACCTTCTCAGATTAGCCAGGTTGTAGAAGAAGTTGGAGCATCTGCCGGTTACATGCAGAGGTATCAAATCACGTTTGGTTTGTTTGGCTTTGGTGATAATGCTTTTTTGCCATTCGGTATCTCTGATCACTCCTTTTCTGCGACGGGATACCAGGCCTGCAGGAAAGGTCATTACCTGTTCGTCTGACTCAAATATCGCATTGATCCGCCTAACATTTTCAATGGCCTGTGCCCCATGTTTATTGATGGGTATAAACATGCCCTCCATGTTGTTTGCGTTGGTTAGTAAATCATTCACAAGCACTTTAAGATGGGGGTAGGATTTTGAAAGCTCACTGATAAGCATCATGCCATCAAATCCACCCAGAGGATGATTTGCCACAAAAATGTATCTGCCTCCATGGGGCAGGTTTTCTCTCCCTTTTACGTCCAGGGTCACATTAAACACCTCGATGGTGGCCCTGGCAAAATCCACATTTTTCTTATAACCATGATGATAGAGGATGGGATCATTTATAAAATCAATCCTCAGGATCCTTGATAGGAACCTGTAGACGAAACCGGGAATCCAAGGAGCCAGAGACGGACTTTTATCCATGAATAAGTCTCTGATATTGATGGGTTTAAAGTTTTTTTTATGGGTGGCTTCATCCATGTGTGTCCGATTCTCATGATTCGATAAGCACAAGCAAATACAAAAGTATTAAAAAAAAACAGGCGAACAGCATGGGTATCAGGATTCCCGTGGGTTGCACAAAAGTTATTAACAAAGTGGGAAAAAGTGGGATGAAATGGTGCAAAGTGGTGAAAAAATTCTATTTTTACGATCAAACTCGCAAAATCCTGATGACGACATTCATAGGAGACTATACGGTAAAGCTTGATTCAAAGGGGCGTCTCTCCTTTCCGGCTGCTTTTAAAAGGCAGATCAGAGAGGCTGCGCAGGCTGGTTTTGTATTGAAGCGCGATGTGTTTGAAAACTGTCTCATTTTGTATCCCATGGAAGAGTGGGAAAGGCAGAATAAGATGATCAAGGCCAGGACCAATCCCTACAACAAGGAGCATGCCCGATTTTTGAGGATGTTTTTCTCGGGTACCGCGGAGGTTATTCTTGATGCGAACAACAGGATGTTAATCCCCAAGCGCCTGCTCGATTATGCAAAAATTGAGAATGAGGTTGTGCTTGCGGGTCAGTCAGGAAAAATTGAAATATGGTCCTCTGATCGTTATGGCAGCGTTAGCGAAACAGATGAAAACTTTGCAGCCATGGCTGAAAAAATCTTAGGAGGATCTCTTGATGAACCAGATATATAATGGGCTACCATAAGCCGGTATTACTGCATGAAAGCGTAAACGGACTAGATATTAAACCAAAGGGCTGTTATGTGGATCTGACCTTTGGAGGAGGGGGACACTCTCGGGAAGTTCTAAAAAAGTTGGGTAAAAATGGCAGGCTTATAGCTTTTGACCAGGATCAGGATGCCGAGGCCAATGTTCCGGATGATAAGCGGATTATCTTCGTCGGGGCTAACTTCAGATATTTAAAAAATTACCTGAGATACTATTCGATCACAAAAGTGGATGGAATACTTGCCGACCTGGGTATCTCTTCACACCAAATCGACCGTCCGGAAAGGGGTTTTTCATTCAAATCAGATGCATTGCTTGACATGCGTATGGATAAGCGAAGCGAGAAGTCGGCGATGCAGGTTCTGAACAGTTATACCTATGAAGGTCTGGTAAGGGTTTTAAGGAGCTATGGGGAATTGAAAAACGCATCCGCACTGGCCAATTCCATTCTGAGGAAACGAGAGGAAGCAGAGCTGGAGACCACAGTTGACCTTGAGAATGCACTTTTTAGATTCATTCCCAAAGGTCAGCCCAGTAAATTCCTGGCAAGGGTATACCAGGCACTGCGAATTGAAGTGAACCTTGAAATGGAAGCCTTGCAGGAGATGTTGATCCAGACTGCAGATTGGCTGAATGTGGGAGGGAGACTGGTGGTAATCACCTATCATTCCATTGAGGATCGGATGGTGAAAAATTACATGCGATCGGGTAACCTGGAAGGAGAAATAGAGAAAGACTTCTATGGCAATGTGCAGTCACCCTGGAAGCTGGTGAACCGAAATGTGATTACCCCGCCACCCGAGGAGATCGAGTTGAATAACAGGGCCCGGAGTGCCAAATTAAGAATTGCAGAACGAACAGAGTGATGGCAAGAGAGAAGAAAAGCATAGAATTCGATCCCTCCATAGAGGAGAAGGAGAAGAGTTTGTCCTTTCGCGACCTGCTGGATGGGAACGTATTGACACGGAAATCGGTGCTGAAGCAGTCCCGGTTTATCCTTCTGCTGGTGCTCATTGCTTTCTTCTCCATTGCAAATCGGAATCATGCTGAGAAGACAGTGATTCAGTTGAACAGATTGCAAAGTGATGTGAAGGAGATGCGGGCCAAATCCATTTCCATCTCCTCAGATCTGGTTAAAATCAGCAGGCAATCTGAAGTTGTTCGTCTGGTAAACCGCTATAACCTGGGGCTTGAGGAGAACCTGGAGCCCCCTAATAAATTGATTGTTAACGAAGAGTAGCATGTCCCTTAAACGCGACATATTGATACGCTCCTCCCTGGTCTACCTGGGTGTGCTTCTTATGGGATTATCTATAGTGGGGAAGGCCCTTCACCTCCAGGTATTCGAACAGGACAACTGGGGCATGGAGGAGAACAGCACCATTCGCCATAAGGTGATCGAGCCCAGCCGCGGAAATATTTACTCTTCGGATGGTCGTCTTTTGGCTGTATCGGTGCCATTTTATGAAATCCGCATGGATTTTTTATCCGAATCCTTTACCCGCGAGATCTTTGACTCAGGCGTGGATGAGCTTTCTAAAGCGCTTTCAAATCTTTTCCAGGACAGACATTGGAGCACCTACAAAAGAGATCTGGTGAATGCCAGGGAAAGTGGGAACCGTTACTTCCTGGTAAAACGAAATGTGACATACACACAGCTGCAGAAGGTAAAGCAATTTCCTATCTATAACCTGGGAAAGTATAGGTCAGGAGTTATATATGTGCAGCAGAACCGGCGGGTTATGCCCTATGGGAGGCTTGCAGCCCGAACTGTGGGATATACGATGAGTGGGAACCTTAATTCCGTAGTGGGAATTGAAGGGGCGTATGATAAAGATTTAAAGGGGATTGAGGGATACAGGCTCATGCGAAAGATCAGGGGCGATGTTTGGATGCCCATCAATGATGCCAATGAAATAGAGCCTAACGATGGTTATGATGTGATCACCACCATTGATGTGGATTTGCAGGATGTGGCACAAAATGCCTTGCACAATCAGCTCGAAAAGCATGGTGCCGATCACGGAACTGTGGTGGTGATGGAAGTGGAGACTGGAAAGATTAGGGCCATTGCCAATCTGGCCGTGGATGAGAAGGGAAATTATAACGAGGACTACAATTTTGCCGTTGGGGAAAGCACCGAACCTGGCTCCACTTTCAAGCTGGCCTCTATGATTGCTTTGCTGGAAGATGGGTACGTTCAGCCGGAGGACATTGTGGATGTAGGCGATGGCAAGATATACTACTATGGCCAGAAGATGGAAGACAGCGGAGGAAAAGGTTTGGGTGAGATCACTGTGCAGCGTGCATTTGAAGCTTCATCCAATGTGGGAATTTCCAAGATTGTTTACGATAGCTATAAAGAAAAGCCCGAGCAGTTTGTGAACAGGCTTTATGAGATGGGATTAAACCGGAAGCTTGGACTTGAAATCAAGGGTGAAGGAGCCCCCGATATCAAATATACCGATAGCGATCTTTGGTCTGGAGTTTCTTTGCCCTGGATGGCCATCGGATACGAAGTAAGGATGACTCCCCTGCAAATACTTGCCTTTTACAATGCCATTGCCAACGACGGGAAAGTGGTAAAACCCATTTTTGTTGAGGAAACCCGTGCCCATGGGAAAGTAGTTAAGCAATACAACACTGAGGTCCTGAATAATCACATTTGCTCCCGCGAAACCCTGGCTCAGATAAGGAGCATGCTGGAAGGTGTTGTGGAGAGCGGTACAGCCAGGAATCTGGCCAACAGCCACTACAAAATTGCCGGAAAAACAGGGACCGCACAGTTGGCGCTGGATAAGGAAGGGTATACAGAAGCACTCTATATGGCCTCTTTTGCAGGATATTTTCCAGCCGACAACCCCAAGTACTCCTGCATCGTAGTTGTGAATGCCAAATCGAAACAGATATACTATGGGAACCTGGTTGCTGGTCCCATTTTCAGAGAAATTACGGATCGAATCTACGTCCGTGAATTTGAGATGCATGATAGCCCGGCCATCCTGGCCAGTGAGGCGGTAGAGGCCCCCTATTCCAAGAGTGGCAGTAGTGAAGCCCTTGAGGCGGCTTTCGACTACCTGTCACTTCCACTGCTAAAAGAGGAGCAAAGCAGTAAGTGGGTAACCACGAAAAGTACCCCCGGCGGGGTGGCCCTCTCTTCCAGACCCGTTGCCTATGAGTTGGTTCCCAATGTGGTGGGTATGGGCTTAAAGGATGCCCTATTCCTGATGGAGAGCAAGGGCTTGAAAGTTTTGGTTGAAGGAAGAGGAACTGTAAAAAAGCAATCCATTTTGCCTGGAAGTCAGGTGCGAAATGGCACCTCCGTCAGATTAGACATGAGTATTAAAGAAGGATAATTGAAGCTTAAAAAGATCATAGAAGGATTGGAAATCGCCGGTTTATACGGAGATGAAAACCTGGATATTTCCCGGATAACTTTCGACTCAAGGGAAGTTGTGGAGGGAGATCTTTTTGTGGCCATCAGAGGAACAGAGCTAGATGGCCACAGCTTTATTGAAAAGGCTATTTCAGCGGGGGCTGTGGCTGTTGTAGCTCAGGATAAACCGCTTTGCGAAAATCAGTCCGTAAGTTGTGTTTGTGTTCCCGATTCACGCAGGGCGCTTGCCCTGATGGCCTCGACCTTTTACAGTCACCCTTCAAAGGAGTTGCAACTGGTTGGTATTACAGGCACCAACGGAAAAACAACCATAGCCACTCTGCTACATGAGATCCACATGCTTTTGGGATTCAGAGCAGGATTGCTTTCCACCATACAGGTGCTGATGGGAAAGGACTCACTTCCAGCCACACATACCACCCCGGATCCCATACAGATAAACGGATATCTAAGAAAAATGGTCGATGCAGGCTGTGAGTATTGCTTTATGGAGGTCTCTTCCCATGCCGTCGACCAGGACCGCATTGAGGGACTTGATTTTAATGGGGGCGTTTTCACCAATCTGACCCGTGATCACCTCGATTACCATGAGGATTTTAAAAGCTACCTGGAAGCAAAGAAGCGATTTTTTGATCACCTGCCCAAGGGGGCATTTGCGCTGGTGAACTGCGACGATAAAAATGGAAAAGTGATGCTTCAGAACTCTCCTGCTGAAGCTCACCTCTATGGTCTGAGGTCCCTTTGTGAATTTAAAGGAAAGCTGGTTGAAATGCACCTGGAAGGATCCTCCATGGTCATTGATGGCAATGAGGTCTGGGTCAAACTACCAGGACGTTTCAATGCTTCCAATCTGCTGTGTGTATATGCGGTCTCCATCCTCCTGGGACACCATTCAGGGGATATCCTCAAGGCAGTGAGTCAGGTAAATCCGGTTCCAGGAAGGTTTGAGGCATTTCATTCAGAAAAGGGAATCACCGCAATTGTGGATTATGCTCATACACCCGATGCCCTTAAAAATGTACTTGAAACCATAGAGGAGGTAAATGTTTCCGGGGGGGAAATTATCACCGTGGTAGGAGCAGGAGGAAACAGGGACAGGGGGAAGCGACCCCAGATGGCGCGCATAGGAGCAGAGGCAAGCCATAAACTGATACTTACTTCAGACAATCCAAGGGATGAAGATCCGGAGTCTATCCTGGATGATATGATGGAGGGAATTCCGACAGAACTCAGGGCGAAGACCATGCGCATTGCAAGTCGGGAAGAGGCCATTCGCACGGCCTGTATTATTGCTAAAAAGAAAGATATCATCCTTGTGGCGGGAAAGGGTCATGAGAAGACGCAGGAGATTGCCGGGAAGAAATTGGCATTCGATGACATGAGTTTACTGAAACAGTCGCTAACAGGGGCATAATGATATATCATCTCTTTACATATCTGAACCAATTTGATTTTCCGGGAGCGGGGATGTTTCAGTACCTCTCTTCCCGGGCGGCTTTTGCAGCGATCACCTCACTGGTCATCTCCATGATCTTTGGCAAACGGATCATAGACATGCTTCGTCGCAAGCAGATTGGTGAATCGGTAAGGGACCTGGGACTGGAAGGACAGGCTCAGAAGCAGGGAACACCCACCATGGGGGGGATCATTATACTGGCCGCTATTGTCATCCCAGTGCTCTTATTCGCCAATCTTTCAAATATCTATATCATCCTCATGCTGGTGTCCACGGTGTGGCTGGGTCTGATTGGATTTCTGGATGACTACATCAAGGTATTCAGGAAGAATAAGGAAGGATTAAGAGGGAAGTTTAAGATTTTCGGGCAAATTGGGCTGGGGCTTATTGTGGGACTTACCCTCTACATGAGTGATGATGTAAAAATCCGTGAACGAGTAACCATCACCGAGGATAATTTTCAGGAATACAGGACTGAAGAGATGCAGGTGGATGAAGGAGGGAATCTCTATATCATGCAGGAGCACAAGCGGCCCCTTACCACCATCCCCTTTGTAAAGAACAATGAGTTTGATTACTCATGGCTGGTCTGGTTTTCAGGCAAGTATGCCGACCACCTGGTGTGGGTCATTTTTGTGTTGGCTGTAATATTCATAGTGACTGCCGTGTCAAATGGGGCCAACCTTACGGACGGATTAGACGGATTGGCGACAGGATCGGCGGCAATCATTGGCGTTACCCTGGGCATACTGGCCTGGTTATCGGGCAACGCCATCTTTTCCAACTATCTAAATATCATGCATATACCCTATGCAGGTGAGCTTGTGGTATTTGCCGGTGCATTCATTGGGGCCACCATCGGTTTCTTGTGGTATAATTCCTACCCGGCCCAGGTCTTTATGGGAGATACCGGCAGTCTTGCTCTGGGAGGAATCATTGCTGTGTTTGCTGTGATTATCAGAAAAGAATTGTTGATTCCCATCCTTTGCGGCATCTACCTGCTGGAAAGTGTTTCGGTCATCTTACAGGTAAGCTATTTCAAACAAACCAAAAGAAAATTCGGGGAGGGCAGGAGGATATTCCTGATGTCTCCCATTCACCACCACTATCAGAAAAAAGGATACCCGGAACCAAAAATTGTAACCCGGTTCTGGATTGTGGGAATAATGCTGGCGGTGATAACCATTGTAACCTTGAAGATCAGATAATTGTTATTAAACGAACCCTATGGAAAACAGAGAACGTATAGTCATCCTCGGAGCTGGAGAAAGTGGAACTGGAGCTGCCATACTGGCCAGGTCTAAGGGATTTGATGTATTTGTTACAGATGCAGGTAAGATCAAACCCTTTTATCGCGACATGCTGGATGAGTATCACATTATTTATGAGTCCGGAGGGCATACCGAGCGCTTAATTTTAAATGCCACCGAAGTTATTAAGAGTCCCGGGATCCCCGAAAGTGCCCCGATCATCAAGTTGTTAAGGAAAAAAGGGATCAGGATCATCTCCGAAATAGAGTTCGCAGGAAGATACACCAATGCCAAGAAGATTTGCATCACAGGAAGCAATGGAAAAACCACCACCACATCCCTGATTCACCATATGATGCGCAAGGCCGGGATGAATGTGGGAATTGCCGGGAACCTGGGTCACAGTTTTGCTTTTCAGGTAGCCACTGAGTCCTACGACTATTTCGTACTCGAGCTAAGCAGCTTTCAATTGGATGGGATGTTTGAATTTAAGGCCGATATCGCCATTATGTTAAACATTACGCCCGATCATCTTGATCGCTACGATTATAATTTTCAGAACTATGTGGACTCAAAATTCAGGGTAACCCAGAACCTGACTGAAGAGGAATACTTTGTATTCTGCTCCGACGATGAAATTACCATCAAGGAGCTTGAGAAAATTGTCTCCCGGGCAGAACAACTTCCATTTGCCTATCAGAAAAAGGAGAAGGATGTGGCCTGGGTAGATGATGAAATAAATATGCACATTGAGTTTGATGATGTGGATTTCTCCATGTCTGTAGAGGAGCTCTCACTAAAAGGCAGGCACAATACCTACAACAGCATGGCAGCCGGGATTGCCGGCAATGTACTTAAGATCCGTAACGATGTGATCAGGGAGGCCCTTATGGACTTCCAGGGGGTGGAACATCGCCTGGAAACGGTAACCAGGGTACACGGGATTAATTTCATTAACGATTCAAAGGCCACCAATGTAAACTCCACCTGGTATGCACTGGAAAGTGTAAAGGGTACTTCGGTCTGGATTGTAGGGGGGGTAGACAAGGGCAATGATTATAGCGAACTGAATAATCTGGTGGAAAATAAGGTGAAAGCCATCGTATGCCTGGGCAAGGATAACGAGAGAGTGATCAAGGCATTTCAAGGAAAAGTGGAGTCGATTGTTGAATCCCAAAGCATGGATGAAGCGGTTAAGGCGGCATACTACCTGGCCAGGGATGGCGAGACGGTACTTCTTTCTCCGGCCTGTGCAAGTTTTGATCTGTTTGAAAGCTTTGAGGACCGCGGCCGGCAGTTCAAGGAAGCCGTAAGACGGCTTTAGTAGCTAGTAACTAGTACTCAGTGGGTAGTAAATAGTGGGTAGTAAATAGTGGGTAGTAAATAGTGGGTAGTAAATAGTGGGTAGTAAATAGTGGGTAGTAAATAGTAGGTAGTAAAAAGTAAAAAGTGGAAAGTGAAGTATAGAAGGTACATAAAAGGAGACCGGGTTATCTGGATAGTGATCCTGATCCTGCTGGTCATATCGCTCCTGTCGGTTTATAGCTCCACCGGATCGCTGGCCTATCAGCACCGCTCGGGGAATACTTTCTATTACCTCTTTCGGCAGCTAAAGTTTATTCTGCTGGGATTACTTATTATCTATTTTGTTCACCTTATTCCATACAGAGCTTTCAGCAAGATATCGGTGTTTGCGCTCTATCTGTCGATCCCACTACTGATTCTCACATTGGTAGCAGGAACCAATATCAATGAGGCCACCAGATGGCTGCAGATTCCGGGGACCGGCCTCACCATACAACCTTCTGATTTTGCAAAGATTGCACTGGTTATGTATGTGGCCAAGATTCTATCCATCAATCAGAACAACATCAAAGACTTCAGGGGGGTATTTGGTAAAATTTCCCTGGCCATTGTGGGGACCTGTGTGCTGATTTTGCCCGCTAATTTTTCCACAGCTGCCATTGTTTTTGTCACGGCCTTCAGCCTTATGTTTGTAGGAAGGATTCCGGTCAAATACCTGGCTCTGCTGGTTTTCACGGGCATTTTTGCCCTCTCCATATTTGTGGGTGGAGCACTTCTTTTAAACAAAGAGGGTAGGATATCCACCTGGAAGAACCGCATTGAGGCCTATATGGATGGTGAGAGTGATAATTACCAGGCCGATCAGGCCAAGGTGGCCATCGTACAGGGAGGCATGTTTGGAAAAGGTCCGGGTAATTCCACACAGCGAAACCTGCTTCCTCATCCCTATTCAGATTTTATCTATGCCATTATCATTGAAGAATACGGAAGTCTGATTGGAGGAGTGTTAATGGTGGCACTATACCTCTGGCTCTTTTTCAGAGCGGGATTAATTGTTCGTCGGAGCAAAAGTACCTATGGGGCATTCCTGGCTTATGGCCTCTCCATGGGGCTGGTTCTGCAGGCCTTTGTAAATATGGCAGTGGCAGTGGGGCTGGTTCCGGTAACCGGACAAACCTTACCCCTGGTAAGCATGGGAGGTTCCTCCATATTCTTTACAAGCCTGGCTACCGGAATGATTCTTTCTGTGAGCTGGGGTACGAAAGAAGAAGCCATGGCCACCACTGGAGGGGAAGTAAAGGCAGAGGAGCCTGATGAAACAAAGCTTGAGAACCCTCTGAAATCACCTCCTGAAGCAAAAAAGAGAAAAACCAAACCTATAAAGAAAGATCAGAAAACCGATATACATAAGGTTGAATTTGAAGTAAATGGGAATTAGCTTACCATACAGGATCCTCATTGGAGGAGGGGGCACAGGGGGACATGTGTTTCCTGCCATTGCCATCGCCGATGCCTTGAAGAAGGAGAATCCGGATATGGAGTTCCTGTTTGTGGGTGCTTTAGGACGTTTGGAGATGGAGAAAGTTCCGGAAGCGGGCTACACCATCGAGGGTTTGCCGGTAGCTGGTTTTCAGAGGAGACTTACTTTAAAGAACCTGAGCTTCTTTTACAAGCTCCTGGTAAGTATGAGGCGTTCCCGGAGCATCATAAAACGATTTGATCCGCATGTAGCTGTGGGCGTGGGAGGTTATGCCAGTGGACCCATTCTAAAAGCAGCTGCCCGGAAGGGAGTGCCGCTCCTGATCCAGGAACAGAACTCATATGCGGGAGTTACCAATCGTCTACTGGCCCGTTCCGCAAACACCATCTGTGTAGCTTATGAAAAGATGGATCGATATTTTCCCGAACAGAAGATTGTACTTACAGGGAATCCCGTGCGGAAAGAGATGGTGGAATTGCACAGCGACCAGGAAGCTTCCCGCAAAGAGTTTGGATTGGTGGAAGGTCGGAAAGTCTGCCTGGTTGTGGGAGGAAGTCTGGGTGCCAGGACCATCAATCACTCCTTTATGGAAGGCCTGGGGAAGCTGGCTAAGAGTAATATACAGGTGCTGTGGCAATGCGGAAAGTACTATCAACAGGAGGTGGAAGGGAAGGTGCGATCCAGTGGATTGAATCAGATCAGGGTCTTCCCGTTTATTTCCAGAATGGATCTGGCCTACGGCATTGCCGATGTGATTGTATCCAGGGCAGGAGCCATCTCCATTTCTGAACTTTGTCTGGTAGGCAAACCTGTGATTCTTGTACCCTCACCCAATGTGGCCGAGGATCACCAGACCCGAAATGCAGAGGCGCTGGTATCGCACCAGGCAGCAATAATGGTGCCCGACAGCCAGGCAGGTGAACTTCTGGTGGATGAGATGCTCCGGCTTATGGATCATAGAGAGGAACAGCTTAGCTTGTCTGAAAATATAAAACAACTCGGCATCAAGGATGCATCCCAGAGGATCGCAGCCGAGGTAATTAAAATTATTGAACAGCAATGATCTGGTCGAACCTGGATAGTGTTTATTTTATAGGTGCTGGCGGCATCGGGATGAGTGCTCTGGCACGCTACTTTGTGAGCCAGGGGAAAGAGGTATCCGGATATGACAGGGTCTCTACCCGTTTGACCGATGCCCTGAGCAGGGAGGGGATTGCCATTCATTTTGATGACCTTGAGGAGTTAATCCCACCTGCTTTCAGGAAACCAGACCGAACCCTGGTCATTTACACCCCTGCCATACCCGACAGCCATGCGCAGCTAAATTACTTCCGAAGAAGAGGATTCCGGCTTATCAAACGTTCGGTGGCCTTAGGTGAAGTATTTAACACAGGCAAAGGCATTGGAGTAGCAGGAACCCATGGAAAAACTTCCATCTCTACCATGCTGGCCCACATTCTTCATAGTTCTTCCCTTGGATGTAATGCATTTCTGGGCGGGATCAGTAAAAACACCTCCAGCAACCTCTACCTCGATCCTGCATCTAATGTGATTGTGGCTGAAGCAGATGAATACGACCGCTCTTTTCTGACCCTATTTCCGGAAATAGCTGTGTTATCCTCCATGGATGCCGATCACCTGGATATTTACCACAACGAGGAAAATATAAAGAAGGGATTTGAATCCTATATTTCACAGATTCGCGATAAGGGTACATTGATTCATAAGTACGGACTCGATCCCCTGATCCCCGATCACGTGGAAAGGTATAGTTACTCCCTTGATAATACCCGGGCCGATTTTTATGCAAGAGATATTAAAGCCAAAGGGCTGGGATATAAATATACCGTGGTCACTCCCAATTCGGTTATTCCCGAGCTTGAGCTCCCTCTCCCGGGTTTGCTTAATGTGGAAAATTCCCTGGCAGCAGTTGCAGTCGCACATCAGCTGGGACTTGCTCCGGAAGTCATCGCCAGGGCCTTGTTAGAATACAAGGGAGTCGAGCGGAGGTTTGATGTGCAGGTTCAAACCAGGGACCGCATCTACATCGACGATTATGCCCATCATCCCACAGAGATCAGGGCATTTCTAAGTTCACTGAAAGATTTATTTCCTCATAAAAGACTTACAGGGATTTTCCAACCTCACCTGTTCACCCGCACGCGCGATTTTGCAGATGAGTTTGCCAGGAGCCTTGAGATGTTGGATGAATTGATTCTGATGGAGATCTATCCTGCCAGGGAGGAGCCTATTCCAGGAGTGACTGCCGGGATGCTTCTGGAAAGAGTCAATCTGAAAGAGAAGGTCCTTGTCTCACAGGAGCAGCTTTTAAGGGTGGTGCAGGAGCGAAACCCTGAATTACTGGTTACCATGGGAGCCGGGGATATTAATCAATTTGTAACACCGCTAAAAGAGTGGTTTTTAAGACGATGATGAAAAAGATATTGAAGATAGCCGCCTGGATTGGGATTGCCGCATGGTTTGTGGTAGTGCTGGGTTTTGTCTCTTCGGAATCGAACCAGGTGCTATGCAATCGAATGGATGTGATTCTGTCCGATACCATTCTTCATCGTTTTGTGACCCGGGCCGATGTACGAAATATGCTGGAAAAGGATGATTATCAAATACAGGGCTATCCCATAGATGAAATTAACACCAGGGCGCTGGAGGCCATCCTGGAGAAAAATGCCTACATCAAAAATGCAGAGCTTAGTACCGACATATCAGGAAGATTGGAGGTAAATGTGGAGCAGCGGGTACCCCTGGTGAGAATCATGCCCTATGGGAAAAGAGGATACTATCTGGATACTGAAGGTGAAATGCTGCCCATTTCAGACCAGTATACCCCTTTGATTCTGCTTGCATCAGGAAATATTCCCTTCCCGGAGGAGAATAGCAAAGCAAATAAGCAGCTGGAAGAGCTATTCACATTCTGCACCTATCTCTCGGAGCACCCTTTATGGAAAGAGCAAATTGTTCAGATATATGTAACTAAGTCAGGTGAATACGAATTGATTCCCAGGGTAGGTGCTCATCATATTCTGATGGGAGGAATAGAGAATTGGGAGATAAAACTGAGGAATCTTGAACTGCTTTACAAGCAGGGTCTGTCCAGGTATGGATGGAATAGTTACGGAACCATCAATTTAAAATATACAAATCAAGTTATATGCACTAAACGTTAAGACTATGGCAACAAATGAAAAAATCGTAGCTGCGGTTGATATCGGCACGACCAAAATCGTAAGCCTGGTAGGACGGTTGAATGACCTGGGAAAGCTGGAAATCCTGGGAATCAGTCAGACCCCCTCCAAAGGCGTTAAACGAGGGGTCGTCCTGAATATCGAGGAGACAGTAAATGCGATCCAAACCACAACCTCCGATGCAATAGAGCAATCGGGAATTAAGTTCAATGAGGTGTTTGTGGGGATCGCCGGACAACACATTAAATCGGTAAGGAACAGGGGTTATATCAATAGGGATTCCTATGACGATGAGATTACAAGGGAGGATGTACAGCACCTGATCGACGATATGTATAAAATCCCTGTAGATGTGGGAGAGGAGATTATTCATGTCCTTCCTCAGAGCTACATTGTGGATAATGAAACAGGTGTAAAAAACCCGGTGGGCGTATATGGAAAACGTCTGGAAGCCAACTTCCACATTGTGATTGGCCAGATTTCATCGGCCAGGAACATTGAGAAATGCATTAACCGCGTGGGTTTGGATGTTAAGCAATTGGTGCTGGAGCCTCTGGCTTCCAGTGCAGCTGTGCTGACCGATGATGAGAAAGAGGCAGGTGTGGCACTGGTAGATATCGGGGGGGGTACCACCGATGTGGCTGTATACTATGATGATGTGATCCGGCATACCGCTGTGATCCCATTCGGAGGCAATGTGATTACAAGGGATATCAAGGAGGGTTGTGCCATACTCCAGCGGCAGGCCGAATCCCTGAAACTCCAGTTTGGATCAGCCCTGGGTGACCTGGCCCAGGAGGATAAAGTCGTAACCATCCCGGGTATATCAGGGAGAGATCCCAAGGAAATCAGTTTCCGGAGTCTGGCTTACATCATACAGTCCCGTATGGAGGAGATTATTGATGCGGTATGCTTCGAAATTGAGAATTCCGGTTATATGGATAAGCTCAGCGCCGGAATTGTACTTACCGGGGGCGGATCCATGCTTAAACACCTAAATCAGCTGGTGAAGTTCAAAACAGGAATGGATGTAAGAATCGGTTTCCCGGGCGATAAAATGGCTGCTGATTCCCTTGAAGAGATCAACCAGCCCATGTTCTCAACCTCAGTGGGCCTTTTACTAAAAGGACTCGATTATTATGAAGAGAGGCATGAGGAGATGGTTATCAAGGAAACAGCTGTGGAGGTAGATGATCAGGTCGAACCTGGACAGGAACTTGTTGAGCAAGAAGAAGAGAAAAAAGTTAAGAAGAGCATGAGGAAAGGTAAAATCCTGGAGAGCCTGAAGAATACCTTGAGCGATATTTTTGACGAGACAGATGTGAAAATGTAGCAAAATAAAGAACCATGGAAGATTTAATAACTTTTGATCTGCCGCCAGAGCGGTCATCCCTAATCAAAGTGATTGGAGTTGGAGGAGGTGGAAGCAATGCAGTGAACCACATGTATAAGAAGGGCATCAAGGATGTAGATTTTGTGGTGTGTAACACAGACTCTCAGGCACTTCATAACAGCCCTGTATCTGTAAAACTTCAACTTGGAGACAGGCTCACAGAAGGCCGGGGTGCAGGAAGTAAAGCTGAAATTGGACGGGAAGCTGCCACAGAGAGTATGGACCGGATCAAAGAGGTATTATCCAGCAATACCAATATGGTCTTCATTACTGCCGGTATGGGAGGTGGTACCGGAACGGGTGCAGCTCCGGTCATTGCAAGCATAGCCAAGGAGATGGGAATCCTGACTGTTGCCATAGTCACCATCCCTTTCCGCTTCGAAGGTCCCGATCGTGTGAACCAGGCCATTGAGGGCATTAACGATCTTAAAGATCATGTGGATTCTCTGCTGGTAATCAACAATGAAAAACTTAGAGAGATCTATGGAAACCTGAAGGTAAGCAACGCCTTTGAAAAGGCCGATGATGTACTGGCTATTGCGGCCAAAGGCATTGCTGAGATTATCACCGTACATGGGTATATAAATGTGGACTTTGCAGATGTGCAGACGGTGATGAGTAGCAGTGGAGTGGCCATTATGGGTTCGGCCACCGCCACTGGAGAGAATCGTGCAGGAGAGGCTATAGCAGAGGCGCTCACCTCACCCTTGCTTAACAACAATGACATCACTGGGGCCAGGAGTGTATTGTTGAATATCACCTCCGGATCAGAGGAGATCACCATGGATGAGATCTCTGAAATTACCGATTATGTGGTGAGTGCATCTTCCCGCGACACCACGTTGATCTGGGGAATGGGCAAAGATGATTCACTGGGCGAACAGATTAGTGTGACCATCATTGCCACCGGATTCAGGATGAATAGCATTCCTGAACTTTATGTGGGCAAGAAGCAGAAGCATTTTGTACCTCTCCGGGACGCGGGTCCCGAGCGCGGGATCAAAGAGTCTGATTCCAATGTGATTCCTTCTCAATCTTCATTGGAGTTCGGTGTGAAGAATAAGGAAGATTCCGAAGAGTATATACTGATGGATCAATCTGAGGATATCGATCCTGAAGATAAGGAGAAGAAAATGGCAGAACGGGTAAAGAACCTGCGGGAAACCCATGAGAAGTTAAGGGAGCGCGGATACCTGAGCAGCCGGGGGGATGATGAGATTGAGGAACTTGAAAATGTCCCCGCTTACGTGCGGAAGAAAGTTCCCATTGAGCAAAAGAAGCACTCTGAAGACCAGGAAGTTTCACGCTATCGCCTCACCGATGAGGGAAGTGATGGAGAGGGAGGACCAAAGCTTAAGTCTGATAACAGCTACCTGCATGACAATGTGGATTAGGCATGGCTGATGATTGCTAGTTGTCCGAAGGGTGCGCAGTAAAGCGGTAACCCACCCCTCTGACACTTATCAGGTGTTTGGGTTTTGAGGGCTTCTCTTCTAACTTTTTCCTCAAATCAAGGATGAAATTATCCACGGTCCGGGTATCGGGGATTACTTCATGTCCCCATACGGCTTCCAGGAGTTCGTTCCGGGACACTACTTCTCCTTCATGTTGAGTAAAATACTTCAGGATGGCAAATTCCTTGCTGCTGATTTTTATTTCCTGATCAAACATGGAAGCTCTGAATTTTTTAAAATCAAGAGTCACATGGCCAAAAGAATAGCTATCTGTTTGGTTCTGTTCAGGTTTGGCTCTGCGCAAGGCCGCACGCACCCTGGCCAGCAGTTCGGGTATGCTGAAGGGTTTGGTAATGTAATCATCAGCTCCCATATCAAGGCCGGCAATCTTATCCATTTCGGTACCCTTTGCGGTGAGCATGATGACCGGCAAGCCGGGCTTCTCCTTTTTAACCCTTCTGCATATTTCGTAGCCGTTTAATCCCGGAAGCATCAGATCCAGCAGTAGAAGGTCAAAGTGCTTCCCCAGAGCAACCTTTAGTCCCTCCTCACCGTCAATTGCGGTCTCCACAAAATAACCTTCAAATAGCAGGTTGTCTTTCAATCCCCTAAGAATGCTTACATCGTCCTCAATAATTAAAATAGCCGTTTCCATATCATCGAAATTTACATGGAGTTTAATATAACTGTAAAAACACTGCCCTTCCCGGGATCGCTTTTTACCAGGACTTCGCCTCCGTGAGCTTCTACAATATCCTTTACCACTGTAAGTCCAAGTCCGGTTCCTGCTATCCCTTTCACTTGTGAATTATTCACCCTATAAAACTTGTCAAAAATGTGTCCTGCCTGTTCTTTCGGGATCCCCATCCCTCTATCGGCCACTTCAATCCGTAGGATCTTCTCCTTCTTTCGCAGTCTGACGCAGATCTCCTTTACTTTGTCGGAATATTTGATGGAATTATCAAGCAGGTTGATCACTACCTGTTTCAAGGCTTCAGGATCCCCGGAGGTAAGAACTCCTTCTTCAATTTCAGTTTGAACCTTGAAGCCCATCTCCTCCAGCCAGTAGCTGAGGTCACTGATAGCTGCTTTCAATAAAGCGCTGACATCAACAGGTCTGGCCTGGTATTCTACTTTCCCTTTCTCCCTCCTGGAGAAATCAAGAATGTTATTGATCATCCGTTTCAGTCGCTCAGTTTCCTTCAGTATTATCTTAAGGTATTCTTTTTGATCAGCGGGAGATTTTACCCGGTCGAGTAATACCGATTCAGCAAAAACGTGTATGGAGGTAAGCGGTGTCTTTAATTCATGACTCACGTTTGATACAAAATCAGATCTTAAATGACTTAGACGCCTTTCCCTGGCAATATCCCGAAGGATAAGCAGGATCCCAAGGAGCATAGCCCCGAGTAAAAGGAAGAGGGCTATCCCATAGGACCAGCGTCGCTTTTGAACAAAACTGTGCACCAGGTTCTCATCCTGTAGACCGATTCGGATTTCGTGCTGTGGAAAAACGGGAGAGATCTCAGTGGTAAAAGTAAGTCCCGGATCACTCCGGATTCCATTCATCCCTTTCTTGATTAAAAGGATCTCGTATTTGAATACAGTGCTGCCGGAGAAATCAGTTTTCATGAATTGCGGCCAGAGGGAATCCAGATGAATGCTGAAACCGGCTGCTTGCTCAGGCCCCGGATCGATTAATACAGCCCTGCCCGGATCAAAGGTGTTTTCAGGAATCACCATGTATTTTCCCAACAGAAATTGGAATTCATCGGCTCTCCAACTTTCCAGTGATGCCTTGATAGGAGCAGTATAGATTTGGATAAAAGCAAGTTTCCGCTGGATGGACAGAATGTTCTTTTTCATTTCTGTCATATAATTGCTTTCCTCACGTCCGACATCCTGGTTCCATAGGGAGATCCTGTCCAGAATATCTGAGGTACTTCTGTTCAATGGAATGATTCCTGAATTCATATCTTCCAGGAAGGATCTCACATCCTTTCGGATATTCTGGGTATGGTTAGATTCCTGGATGATCAGTAAGTTAATCAGGGCATAATTGGCAAAGGGATATCCGTTGTTGTCCAGGACCGGGGCGTAATTCGATAGTATCCTTGAATAGGTGGAATGAGAATTGGTGAAATCCAGTGACTTCATATACACCCGTCCTATTGCATTAAGAGATCTTGCAGAATCAGTTCTGGAAGAGGCACTTGAAAAGGCTCTGCGATAATTTTCTAAGGCTAAGTGGTACTCCTTAGCCCTGAACTCCGCTCGCTGAGCAATTTCAAAATACTTCTGGCAATCCGGATTTGAAAATGTTTCAGTGCCCGATCCAAGGTTTTCCAGATACCAGGGCTTTAGGAACTGCCCATCCTTATTCACCACGAAGGGATACTCAATGTGAGTGTCAGATTTTGGAAGTAAAGGATTGAATTCAGTGCTTATCTTTTCTACAAATTGTTGAAATTCCAGGGAGAGTTGCCCGGCCAGGTACATTTGTTCCTCCCTGATTCTCTTTTCGGTCAGCTCCTTGAAATTGGAAATGCTATTCACACTCAGGTAAGTAAGGATCCCTCCCGAAATGATCATAGTCAGGATGAAAATAAGAATAAGCCTGGAGGATGATCTGGGGAATTTCTTCACCTGCTTGCCTGGTTTACTTGTTCAAATCTACGACAAAACCCATCATTTAAAAAGATTCTCCAGGGCCCATACCCCCGAATCAGGACCCATATCAACAACGAAAAGCGTCTCTCTGCCATCAGGACCTATCTTGACAGACCTGATAAATCCATCGGCAAAAAGCTCTCTGATCAGGATGACATGTTCAGGATCCCCTCCACTGACCGGGATACGGATAATCTCATCAGTTGCACGATCATCGGGAGTGGCTGCAAGAACAATTACATGCTCGTTGTCGGGAGTCCAGGAAAGTATTACGGGCTGCTGTCCTTCCTTTACTTCCACCAACTCCTTAATTTCTCCCCCTTTAAGCGGCACGGTATATAATTTTCTCCTGTTGTTAAACCAGAATCCCAAAACTATTTGTGTTTCATCCGGGGATATCCTGTAATTGCATAATTGATCTTTACTGCTGAAAATCGGGGTTTCCTTTCCACTTTCCAGGTTTCTCTTCAGGATGGTGGTTTTATCCTTGCTCATATAGTATACCTCTTTTCCACTTTTGGAGAAATTGGGTAGTATTTCAGTGGCACGGTATTCCTTGGATGTTGTTTCTGAAACCTTTACTGGGGTTGCCTTCCCACTTTCCACATCCACGAAATACAGGCCTCTCATAAAATCCTTCTTACTTCCACTGACCAGGATGCTCTTTCCATCTAAGGTCCAAACCGGATGCCACCAGAATTCATGAGGAATTCCATAGAGATCGGTTTCCAGTTTTCGATGCTTCCCGGTCTCTGTATCGTAAATGATAAATTCATACTTGTTCCCAAGTTGGTAGTCCAATTCTCCATCTTTCAAATAGACTATGTACCTGCGATCGGGCGACCAGGCAGGATTGACATTTCTCATCCCGTCCTTTTCAGAGATCCTGACTGGCCGGGAGATGATTTCACCCTTGAACAAGTCCAATTCGGTGAGAAATAGATCTGTTCTTTCATTGTTAAGGTTGTAAAACAGGGACTTATCTTGGGTGATCCCCAGAAGCTGGGATCTTTCCCCGAGATTAGATTTGATCAGTTCGGGCTCTGCTACAGGTATACCTTGATCCACCTTTAAAGACCACAGATCTGTGGAGCCCCGCCGGTCACTCAGGAAGATGATCCCTGAGCCATCAGGTGACCACATAGCTTCCCTGTCATTGGCCGGATCAGTGACAAGCCAGCCCTCTGAACTTCCATCCAGTGCAAGCAAATAGATGTCCCCGTTCCCACCTTGTTGGCAGTGCCCGACATCAATGACGATATATTTCCCATCGGGAGAAAATTTCATGTGGCAGGTATGCAGCTCATCGAAAGATTTCAAGATGCTTAGTGACCCGTCGACAACCGAGATCAGAACAAGCTGATCATAGTGTCCAAGTGGCTTTTCGGGATCTGATACGTTATTTATGGCCAGGAGATGCTTCCCGTCGGGAGACCAGTCGATAATCCAGGGCAGCATTACATCACTACTGACCAGATGATCCTCTGTTCCATCAAAATTGGCGATCCAGATTTCGGTATTTTCTCCATTAAACCAGTAATATGCCAGTTGCTTTCCATCAGGCGACCAAATGGATATGTCGGGAAATTGAACGGGATCATTCCAGGTCCCCCTGCTCGTAATGTTCCAGCTCTTACCGGTCTCCAGATCTTTTACTGCCAACTCTATGGCTGTCCAGTCTATATAATTCAGATACCTGCCGTTGGGTGAAACTCCATAGGTGTCTCCACCAGGGGCCCAGACCTCACGGATAATCATTTCATCGCTTAGTGTTGTTTTAGAACCTGAGTCAAGCGAAGCAAGTTTTTTCCTCCCTATAGCAGTAATTTCTTCCTGATCGGCAAATTCTGTGATCAGCTTCTCGTAGCTGGCTTTGGCCTTTTCCTGCCCCAGTTTTTCGTAACAGATCCCCACGTGCAGCAGGGCCTTTGCCCTGAGGCTGCGTTCGGCAGACGCATCATCCACTACCTGGGTATAGATTTCAATGGCCTCCTGAAGGGATCCTTCTCCTTCTTCCTTCACCAATCCTTTTTGATACAGTTTCTCAGATTCCTGAGCCAGGGAGGGGGAGATGAGGCCCAGGCACAAAACGAGTGCCAGGGAAAGTTGCAAAATGTGTGATGATTTTTTCATGTTTGTTTCCTCCGTATTTGGTGATTTGCTTACCAGCAAAATTACGTTGGATCTGAATGAATCGTGTCATCGTTATGTAAAAGTACGGTAAAAATCCCGTCTAATTACAAGCACAAAAAAAGGGCCCTGGATAGGGCCCCTTCTATTAACGAATTATGTTATGCGGAAGGTTATCGGGTTTCGAAGCCTTAGCCAGCGAAGCTGGGTTCAGCGAGAACACGATAACCTGTAGCTAGTTGTAGAACATGTCCAATCTGTTGTCCTTTACATTGGCTGCATCCAGCAGTGCATTGTATGCTTCAAAATTGCTCCTGGATTCGATGCTGTACCTGAGCCTTGCTCTGACTGCATTCTCATCTTCCGCGGGGGTGGTGGGCTCTGTGCGATCGTTCACTGAGATCACAAATACACCACTCTCTCCGACCAGTGGTTGTGAAACCTGGTTCACGGGAAGGTACATGGCTGCACCCACAATATAGGGCTCAAGACCAATTCCTGAAACGTATGTATTGGCAAACTTAACCTGGGTGGCCTCTCCTACCTTTTCACCGTTGGTGATGCCATACTGTGTCAGATCGGTTACACCAGCGAGCTCTTCATTTAATATGCTGACCAGCTTTTCTGCCTTTTTCTCTTTCTTTACTGCCAGTGTGATCTCTGCACGAACACTCTCCAGGTTTGCATAACCTTCTTCCCTTGCTTCAGTAAGCACGGCAATGATATACTTGTCGTCACTCTGACTGAATATGTTGCTCACACTATTAAGATCAGCTCCAAAAGCCCATTTTGTAATTTGAATGGGATCTTCAATACCAGGTATGCTTTGCTGATCTTTGGTAAGATTGGGAGCAAATCTGGGATCCAGGCCAAATTCGCGTGCCTGTTCTGTGAATTTTTCCAGATCGGTCGCTTTGCCTCTAAACTTGACAGCGCGGTTATAATAGTCCTGGTTGGTTTCGTCGCTCGCAAATACATTTCGAACTACGCTGGCCACCTGTATCTTACGTACCTCGCGACTCTGGTTCTCAATAAGAATAATGTGGGTTCCGAATTGGGTTTCCACCGAAACCAGATCTCCTGTGTTGTTTTCAAAACAGGCATTGTTGAAGGGAGTCACCATATTCCCCTCTTTAAACCAACCCAGGTCACCTCCAATGGCACGGTTGCTCTCGTCTGCTGAATATTCCAGGGCGATCTGGTTGAAATTTCCTCCATTTTCAATAACTCCTTTAAGGCTGTCAGCCAAGCTGGTCATCAACGGCCTGTTTCCTCCATAGGCCTGGAGCGAGAGCAATATATGTCTTGCCCTTACTGAATCGGGTCGCATCTGTGCATTGTATGCACGTGCCAGTTTGAAGGATTCATTCTCCTCATAGGGGCCAAATATGGTTTCCTCAGAGGCGTTGAATACCGAATCCCTGATAATTTGGGGAAGCTCTTCATAGGTATAAAACCTGGCATCGAAGGGTTCATCTGATGTTCCATTGACATACCTGGGTATTTCGTCGCCATTAATTCTGGAAAACTCAGCTTTTGTTTGCGATGAATAATACCTGGCGTTTTCAATATCTTTTTCGCTGGGTACCACTTCAAATACTACATACTGGAGAGTTCTTGAGGCACCTTGCTTATAGTTCTCCTGGTTAGTTTTATAATAGGCCTTTATATCTGATTCGGTAAAGGTGATCTCCTCATCAGCTACCTCAGTAAATGGCTTTGAGATATATGAGAAATCAGCGCTTTTACCAGTCTCAATCATATGATCTTTCAGATCAAGTGAAGAGGGTTGCATGCCTTTTTTGACCATGTTGAAGTACTTCTGGTTCATCTTCTCGTCAACAATCTCTTTCTCGATAAACAACCAGCGCTTTTTTTCCTGCTCAAACTGGGGATTGTCCAGTGCGTTGAAATAGTTGGTCATCACTGCACGGTTCAATTGTCCGGTTTCCGGATTGGAGAACATCTGACGAATAATCGGGTGTGGCTCGCTTAAAGCCGGATTGCCATTTAAGCCCATAGTCTGGTCGCCTGTGACCATGGTCTTCAGTTCATCAGCACTTACATAGATTCCGAGATTCTCGTAGGAGCTCTCCATAATGGTCTCTCTGAGAAGTCTTCTCCAGGTCTCCTGTTGAATCTGTTTTTCCATCTCCGAATCCAGGGATTGACCTCCGGCGTTGAGTTGATAAAACTCACGCAGACTTTGTTCCCGGTTCATATATTCTTGCGGTCCAATCCCTTTGCCATTGATCTCCGCAACGGATTGCTTTCCAAGTGTGGGAGAACCGGAACCCATCATATCTCCAAGAATGAATGCAAAAAGTGCCAGTCCGATTACGATGGCGATCAAAATTCCTGCCTTGTTTCTAATATTCTGTAATGTGGCCATTTATATGTAACTGTTTAACTATTTGTATACCTTAAAATTTGAGCGTACGAATATAGTAATAATTAGAGGTTTAATAAAAATAGAATGAATGAAAATTACCTTATCAGGAATGGATCACTGTAAGCTCAACCTCTTCGATGCGATTTGAGCTCACATCTGTTATGGTTATCAGGAAGTTATCCAGTTCAACGGCGGTATTTTTTTCAGGTATACTTTCGTAATGAAAAATGATATAACCTGCCAGGGTATCATACTCTTCCGACTCTGGGATAGACAGAAAGTACTTATCGTTCAGATAATCGATCTCATGGCGACCCGATAGGAGGTATTTATTATTCTCCAATTTCTCCTCCACCAGATCACTTGTGTCGTGTTCATCTTCAATTTCACCAAAGATCTCCTCAATAATATCTTCGGTAGTAATCAATCCAGAAGTACCACCAAATTCATCCACCACCAGGGCAATGCTTTTGCCATCTTTAATAAAACCGGTAAGCAAACTATTTACTGGCAGCGTTTCAGGAACTATCTTAATGGGTTTTAAATGAGATTTGATGATATCTGGCTTCATGAACAGGTCTTTGGAATTCACATATCCAATCACATTGTCGATGGTCTCTTTGTAAACCAGAATCCTGCTGAGTCCGGTTTCGATAAACCGCTGGGACAAATCTTTCATGCTAGAATCAATTTCCAGCGCAATGACTTCTGTCCTGGGAATCATGCAGTCCCTTACTTTCAGGCCTGAAAACTCCAGTGCATTCTTAAATATCTTGACCTCTTCGATTTCCACTCGATCGGTATTTTGTTCGGTCTTCATTGTGGTAAGCAGATGGTCCAGGTCCACTTTGCCGAATACCGGTTCGCTTGACTGGATATCAGGTCTCACTCGAAGAAGGTATTTCATGGTAAAATTTGAGATGCCTATGGTAAGAAGGGTAATGGGAAAAAGAAGGGTGTAAAACACCATGATCGGAATGCTCAGCAGCCGAAGTGAGTTATTGGGATTGAGCCTGAAGAGGGTTTTGGGTAAAAATTCTGCGGTTAGCAGGATAAGCAAGGTGGATATAAAAGTCTGAACCAGCAGAACCAGGGCTTCAGAACCATCTCCTAAGATATTCTGGATGGGATCTTTTAGAAGCATGGCAAAAGCTATTCCATAGATCACCAGTGAGATGTTATTGCCCACGAGCATAGTGGCAATAAATCGTGATGGGTATTTGTTGAAATAGCTGACAATACCTGCAAATATTTTTTTCTGTTTCTTATCGATCTCAATTCTCAGCTTGTTGGCCGATATAAAAGCGATTTCCATACCAGAAAAGAAAGCTGAGAAGAGCATAGAAACCAGTATGAGAATAATGAGAATGAGCGTATTCATAATCTAGCGTCGTGAGATTCTCATTCGTCTTCTGAAATAGTACATTAAGAATGCAAGAATTGAAAAAAGGAAATAGTACCAACTATCCCCAAATCCGGTACTTAAAGTAACATCCACCGCCATAAATAACATAAGCCCTCCAAGGACAAACCATACCACTTCAAAAAAACCTGAAATATTATTCTTCATCCTGAACATTTATGGTTCCACTTGATCCAATCAATTGCCAGTTGGACAAATTCTGATCGGACTTAAATCCCCTTTTCCCATAAAGGATGTTCTCTTCGTTGTGCACCCTGGTGTAGGAGTCTGAATAAATAATCTCATTCTCCATATCCCAGAACAACTCCTCGGTATAGAGTGCATCCCCATTGTCAAGTCGCCTTGCAATCACATTGCCGGTAGCGTGCCAGAGTTGTTCCTTTGGATAATAGATGGTGTAGTCAGACCTGATTTCAGACTCGATTTTCATGGAATCATTGTAGAAATAGACCTCCATCCCTTCAGGAAATTCATCATAAGGAGGGTCCACATCAGGGAAGGATTGATATGCAGCAGCAATGATATGCACTTTGACTTTTGCTGAGTCGCTGTAGATCACCTCAATATTTTTGCTCTTCAAAATGGGTGTTTCCGTCTGGTCAGTTAACATATTGATGCGTTCAATGTCGTTTTCACATCCCAGAATGAGGAGGGTTAACATCAATAAAGTTCCGACACGGTATCCTATGGAGCGATACATGGTTGCAAAGATAATAAAAAGCCACTCCATCTGGAGGACCCGGAGAAATGAAAAAGAGGCTACCCCTTTTGAGACAGCCTCTTTGAATGAATGTTTTTATGCTTTTACTTCCTTGAGCGAACGGTGGTGTATTCGTTAATACATCCCTTTACCTGGTAAGAATCACCGTCTTTCATGTCCCTGAAGAATACCTCTTCATTGTTGGGATACTGAGATGCATAGTCGCTTAATCTTTTATTTGCATCCGCAGCCACAGAGGGATCAACAGATTTCGCTTTTGTATATTTATCGGCAGCTACCCAGAATGCGGTCCTTTTTTCAAAATCGTCACCCAGGTTATCTCTGGATGCAATAATGGCATCACCCCAGGTAAGATAAGCTTTTCCATGGTTGCTTTTGCGTGCTATGGCTTCACTGGCCCATACAATGGCGTCACAATAGTCTTTGTTGGCAGTGCTCACAACAGCCAGTTCATAATACCATTCGGCTCTGGTATCGTTGTCAATATCCGACCCCACTACTGCCATCTGAAGGTAGGAGGCGGCTTTCTGAAAATCGCTTTTAGAGATAAACAGAATGGCCAGCTGGTGGGCAGATTCTGGGCCTGGATCAATCACATACATCTGTTCAGAAGCTGCCACATAAAGATCCGACCTGTCGCAACCAGAGGCGGTATAAAACCTGATAACCTCCTTCAGGAAGTCCTTGTCCTCCTTGTTGGCCTCAAACTGCGGTTCAAAATATCCGTTGAGTGCTTCACAGGTGAGCAGACCGCTGTTAATCATCAGCTCATCGATATTTGCTTTGGCTTTGGGCCATCTGGAGCTCTTGTCCAGCAGAGGATCGATGATTGCTGTTACATCAAAATAATCCTTAATGGCTTGATTGTCATCTACCACACCGGATTTGTTAAGTGAGATACTTGCGTTGATAAAAGTAACCATCACAGCATCCCTGGATTTACTCTTTTCTTGGGCAATACTCTCTTTCAGGTTTGCATAACCCTCTTCAAGTGCCTCCACATTAAGCCTTCCTTCTTCATCCACCCTGCGGTAACGCAAAAGGTCAATGCCCCTGCGTCCCAGGATGCTTCCTGCCCGGCGGTTAAAGTATTCCATGCGCCTGTCATAGATCAGCAAGAGTGTATCTATCATCTCCTCTTTACGCTTTGCATCGCTGGCTGATTCAATAAATACGCGGTACATGGTAATTCCTTCCACAAACATCTTTTCACTGGAAGCAGGACACTCACTAAATACACCACGCCATGGGTTGATGGCATCTTTGTAGTTGTTGTGTTTGAAGAACTCCCGGTAGAGAGAAAGGTTTTTTATGCAGTTTATACTGTCCTGCCCCTTCCCATATTTTGTACCGTTATCGATTCCTTTTTGCGAAATAGCAGGAAGGACAACCAAAAGAGAAAAAGTTGCCAATAAGATGGATTTGAGGGCTTTCGTATTCATACCGTTCAAAATTTTCATGGTTTAATCAAATCTCCGTTTCCGGAACCACAGATCATGTAAAGTTACATTAAATGTAATAATTCCATAATTTTCTTTCACTAAATTGTACTCTGTAGTACCTCTGGTGCCAGCAGTGAAAGCTAGATTAATGCTTGACTTTAAAGTTCTTACAGGTAGTCCTACTCCAAAAGTTATGCCATAGTCTGTTAGCTGATATCCATTAACCGCTAAGTAGTAGTTGGTATAGTATCCTCCCAGCCTGTAAGCGATGAGTCTATGATAGCCCCTGATGGCTTGATGATCAGGTATATACTCTGCTCCAAGGTGCATGGAGTTGGAATTAGTCGTGTAATGTTTTTCACCTGTTGACGAGCCTGTCCAATCCTGCATATAATAATCCCCGGTAAAGGTCAGTTTGTTGGGAATCCCCACGGCAAATCCCAGGCCTACCTTTTGGGGTATGATGAATTTGCTCAAGGTGGTATCCTCTCCAAGCACATAATTCGGGTTGATTAAAACCGAATCATTCAGAAAGGCTGATTCGAAGGGGAGAATCGAGTTGTTTACCGTGTATTGTCGCTCTGAACCTGCATTGGCCTTGAAATCGTAGGTTCCCCCCAGGGTCAGAAAAAAATCATCGCTGAAGACTTCATGGTATTGAAGACCCAGGGTGAAGACCGGTTTCCTGAGGTCAAAATTTTCCTCCGAAGAGACGCTGGAGTATGCAGAGCTCATGGGAAACTGTATACTTCTTTCCCTGGTCAGTTTTCCCATCAGATAATTCATGGTAATCCCTACCGATAAACTTTTCCAAAGTTTAAGAGAAGTTCCCACGTAAAAGTTCATGATTCCACCCTCCCCACTGTAGTAGGTGTCCAATGCCTCACCGTTCAAATAATCATTGAATTCGCCCTTGACCTTGTATCCGATGCTGCTGTATGGAAGTATCCCTGCAGAAAATCCCATGTACTTGCCCATGGAGGTTGCAAAGGCCACATGATGCAGGTTCATGTTCCACCATTCATTGGATGATATGGTAGTTTTGTACTGATTGTGAAATGAATTGAATCCAAAGTCAAAATATACCGATGTGCTGTCCAATGCCGCGAAGGAAGCAGGATTTATTGGATTGATCCTGTTTTGATTGTGTATGGCCAGTCCGGTTCCTCCCATGGCCTGGTTCTGGCCCAGTCCTGGTTTTGCAAGGTCTCCCAGTGCAAAGCGAGTATAGGGTGAATAGGTACTGAACTGGCTATGAAGGTCATAAGTAATAGAGAAAGCGACAAAAAAAGTAACAAATAAATATCTATATATCTTTGCTTGCATTGTGTTCCAATATTCTGTTAAGTCCGATCAGGTTCAGATTAAGGTCCACAAAGATGCTACTTTTTAGCTTTCCAACAAAGTAATTTGCATCTCCGCCAGTCAATACGACCTGCAGTTGAGGGTATTCCTGGCTGATTGTTTCAATAAACCCATCCATTTCGAACAGTAATCCGTTTACGATACCCGATTGAATGGCTTCTTTTGTACTGCTACCCACCAGAGGTGGTTTTTCATCGGGGCGCTCCAGATGAGGTAAGCGGGTTGTATACTTATTCAGTGATTTAAACCTGATTTCCAGTCCCGGGGAGATGTTTCCCCCTATAAATTCGCCTTCAGATGTAACAATATCATAGGTAATGGCCGTTCCGGCATCTATGACCAGAACGTTTGTTTTTGGGTAAATAGTATACGCCCCCACAGCAGCAGCAATTCGGTCATAACCCAGTGTATCGGGTGTGCGGTATCGGTTAACAAGAGGAATAGAGGTAGATTGATCTAATTCTATGCAAAGGTCATAGAGGTTGCCCAGGTAATCGATAATTTCCCTGGAATAGTTTACTACTGAGGAAATTATAACTCCTGTCAGTTCCTTATATCGGGTATGGAAATAGGCAATCTCGCGGCTTGATATTTTTTCATATGTAGCAGACTCGATAACTTTTTTATCATCGCATACTGCAATTTTACCATAACTGTTTCCCAGGTCAAGAACGAGGTTCATTGGCGTTGTCAGTTGCTTAATTTCTGCAGTATGGCAAAGGCCTCCTGTACAGAATTAACTTGGTCGCTTCTCAGGCTCAGTCTCTCCTGATCCTCTCGCATTCGAAATAGGCGAGGATTTGCCTGAATATTCCCGATCACCTCTTTAAACTTCGTAGAACTGTAAAAGGAAGATTCAGGATTGCTTACAAAATACGTGATCAGGATGCTCTTTTTCAACACTATTTTTTCAACACCACTGCGCTGGGCCAGCCATCTGAGCTCTACAACTTTTAATAATTCTTCTGAGGAAGCAGGAAGATTCCCAAACCGGTCGAGAAGCATATTTCGGAATTCGCCCAGGCCTTGATCATCCTTAATGGCATCCAGTTTTCTGTATAGTTCGACCCGTTCACTGATGTTGGAGATATAGCTGTCAGGAAACAACAGTTCGAGATCGGTATCGATGTGACAATCAGATAGAAACCGGGTGTCTTCCGGGCTGGTAGAAGGCTTGGTGTCGTATAGGTTGCTAAACTCTGTCTCTTTGAGTTCTGTGATGGCTTCATTTAGGATCCTGTTGTAGGTGTCAAAGCCCATATCTGCAATAAAACCACTCTGTTGGGCCCCTAACAGGTTCCCTGCGCCCCTGATATCCAGATCCTGAAGAGCGATGTTAAAGCCACTTCCCAGGGCCGAGAACTCCTCAACCGCTTTTAAGCGCCTTCGGGCTTCCTGGGAGAGCAGCGTAATGGGGGGTGCAAAAATATAGCAGAAGGCCTTTTTATTGGAACGACCTACCCTGCCCCTGAGCTGATGCAGATCACTTAATCCGAAGTTCTGACCGTTGTTGATAATTATTGTATTGGCATTGGGAATATCCAGGCCAGATTCGATAATGGTGGTGGCGATGAGCACATCATAATCGCCCTGCATAAAATCCAGCATCACAGATTCCAGCTTTTTCCCATCCATCTGACCATGGGCCACAACGGCTCTGACTCCCGGGAGAAGTCGATTTACAATCTCTTTAATCTCCATGATATTCTGAACCCGGTTGTGGATCAGGAAAACTTGTCCCCCCCGACTCACCTCATATGATATGGCCTCCTTAATAATCTCCTCGTTAAAGGAGTGCAGTTCAGTGATAATGGGATGACGGTTAGGGGGCGGGGTATTGATGATGGAGAGGTCCCGGGATCCCATCAATGAGAATTGCAGGGTCCTGGGAATGGGTGTGGCCGTTAAGGTAAGGGTATCCACATTCAGCTTGATATGTTTTAGTTTCTCCTTCACGCTCACACCGAACTTCTGCTCCTCATCTATAATAAGCAAACCCAGGTCTTTGAATTCAATCTCTTTTCCCACCAGTTTATGGGTGCCAATAATGATGTCAATCCCACCCGTCTTTAGTTTGGAGACGATCTGCTTCTGGTCTGCAGCGCTTCTGAATCTGCTCAGATAGTCGACTGTACAGGGAAACCCCTTTAACCTCTCTTTGAATGTATTGTGATGTTGTAAGGCAAGAATGGTGGTTGGGACCAGGATGGCCACCTGTTTGCTGTCAGTCACCGCTTTGAATGCTGCCCTTATAGCCACTTCTGTCTTACCGAATCCCACATCCCCACAGATCAGTCTGTCCATGGGAAAGCCTGCTTCCATTCCCTCTTTTACATCGGCTGTGGCTTTTAGCTGGTCTGGTGTATCTTCATAGATAAAGGATGATTCCAACTCCTTCTGCAGATAGGTGTCTGCCGAGAAGGAAAATCCCTTTTGCTCTTTTCTACGGGCATATAGAAGAATCAATTCTCTGGCTATGTCCTGAACTTTCTTTTTGGTATTACTCTTTAACTTCTGCCAGGCGCCGGTCCCCAGTTTATATATTTTCGGTGCACCCGTATCCTTGCCCTTGTATTTGGAGATGCGATGCATGGAGTGAATATTCACATACAATACATCTTTATCCTTGTAAACCAGTTTTATGGCTTCCTGGATCCTGCCATTTACATCGATCTTCTCCAATCCGCCAAAAATTCCGATACCATGGTCCACATGCACCACGTAGTCGCCAGGATTGAGCCCCATCAGTTCTTTTGCAGATACCGATTCCTTTCGGTTGAACCGGTCATGGAACCTGAATTTATGGTAACGCTCAAAGATTTGATGATCCGTATAAAAGGAGATCTTCATATCGTGGTCCATAAATCCTTCATGAAGGGTCTGGGATACAACCTGGTATTGGAGTTCAGGATCTATTTCGTTAAAAATGGCACGTAAGCGCTCCAGTTGCTTCTCGTTGTCGGAAGAAATAAAATTGGTATAACCCTCGGAAGCTGACTCATTCATATGAAGGGTGAGCAGGTCGAAATTTTTCTGAAAGGCAGGCTGAGGCGCTGTGTTAAAACGCCAGGTTTTCCTCTCGGTTCCTTTATAGGAAATTCCAAACAATACCTGCCGGAACCTTTCCATCTGGTTTTTGATTTCCTGACCGCTCTTCAGAAATTTGGTTTTGTCGATGGCACGGTCAGAATCAGGGTCAAACTCAGTCTTTTCATAAAGAGACTGAATCAGATCAGTGATCACTTCCGGATTATCTGCCCACAGGGTAGTTCCAGAAGGAATATACTCAAGAAATGAGATCCGTTTTTCCCCCATTTCGTGCTCCCATTGAATGTTGGGTATTACATTCACTTTTTTTACCGTCTCAATGGAGCGCTGGGTATCTGCATCAAAGATCCTTATGGAGTCCACTTCATCATCAAAAAAGTCGATGCGGCAGGGATGACTGGATGCAAAGGAGAAAATGTCCGCAATGCCTCCACGAATGGAATACTGACCAGGTTCATTTACAAAGTCGACCAGTTGAAAATCGTAGGTTTGCAACATCTCCTCAAGAAATGCCATGTCGATTTTCTCACCTTGCCTTAATTCGAGGGTGGTCTTACTCAGCTGCTGTTTTGTCACTACAGACTCCACCAGAGCTTCGGCGTAAGAGATAATGAAGCTTGCTACCCTTCGCTCAGACAGCCGTCTGAGGGTCTGCGTACGTGTGATTATATTGGCTTCATCGGTTTGCTGGTACTGCACCGAACGCTTGTATGAAGAGGGAAAAAAGAGTGTTCGGTCTGGGGATCCATCCAATGTGACCAGATCGGTGTAGAAATAAGCAGCTTCCTCCTTGTCACTGAACAGAATCAGATGTGGCCCCTTCAGCTCGTTCAGGCAGGCATGAATAAGTGCTGATCTGGAGGATCCCGTCAAGCCTTCCAGGTGCTGTTTACCGGTATTTTCTCCTTCCAGAGCCCCGATCAATTCCGGGAAATAAGGATGAGCTGGATATGGATTTGCGATCATGATCTTTTGTGTGGGCAAACTTAGTAAAAAAAAAGACCATGCAGATTCAATCCATGGGCAATCGAATCCTTTAAATGCCAGGTTAAAAAGGTATCATTTGAGATATGGAATGGTCTGCGGACCCTCCGGAAGGATGCAAATTCGGCACGACGGGCCGTATCGTTTCACCAGGTCTTCCACCAGTGTATCCATATCCGTTACCGGATTCAGGTGGGTGCCTTTTACCACTTCAGGATCAAGCTCACTGTATAACCAGACATCTGCCTTCATCTGGATCATGGCCTGGAAATAGACTTGCCAGGTATCTTTCAGTTCTTTCTCATGTGTTTTGATAAACTCCATCAAAGCAGGCACATCCTCCACCGATCTGAGAATGGTTTCATAATCGCTTCCCGAAGGAATTCCATCCCAGCATTCTGCAGCAATTACAATGGTTCCACCTTCCTTGACCACTTGTTCTGCTGCGCTCATGCCTTTTACCGACTGATATACATTCAGATCCAGCGGATAGCCCGAGTTGCTGGTAATCACCACATCAAAAGCCTGATCCAAACCAGCCATGGCAGTTTCTTTCACAAAGGCACACCCCTTTTTATGGGCCTCTCTCAGGTCACCAGCAAATACGCCTGTGATCTTCTTTTCGTTGTTTAAGGCTATATTCAGAAGGAATAGTGGAGCTGCAAATTCAGCTGCCTCCATGACATCTTCCCAAAGGGGATTGCCGTAGGTAAAACCCCACCTGGAGTGCCGATTCTCCAGGTTCTGGATGGAGTGGTTGTAGCGAATAGTCTCCACATGGGCCATCCCTGGCATAAGTGCTTTTCCCCCTCCAGAGAATCCAGCGAAAAAATGAGGTTCAATAAAACCCGTTAGAATCCTGAGATCGTATTCCAGGATCTCTTTATTAAGCTGGATCCGGTTTCCAGAAGCAGTTGTGCCCACGTGATTATACTGGGCCTCTACTCCGGCATCGTTTTGAACAATCCTGAAGCGTTCCACGATTTCCGAACCCAAAATGGTAACCAACTCTTCTTGTGTGGCGGGTCGATGGGTACCGGTGGCACAGAAAAATACAATGTCCTCATCGGGAATGTGATTCAGAGCCTCCAGCAATGCTGGAACAAGAACATCATACGGGGTGGCCCGGGTTATGTCACTAAATATAATGGCCACCCTCTGGTCTTTTTTTACGGATTCCGTCAAAGAGGGATGCTCGATGGGATGGGCCAGTGCATCCCTTACAGCCTGATCCTGATCTTCCAATCCCTCAATAAATCTGGGTTCAACCACCTCGGTATGGATGTGGTCGGGGATGTTAACCTTCAGGCCGGTTTTGCCATATGCCAGGTTAATTTCCATTTACAGGCTCTTGATGGTTTCTAATTCGCCCGTTGCGGCGGCCTCTATAATAGATCCCATATATTCGTCCACCAGTTCTGAAGTTAAGGGGACAGGCATGTTCTCCAGTTTGGATCTGAGCTGGGGATTTTTGGCAGCCGATAGAATTCGTTGGATGTGCACCTCTCCAAATCCATCAATCTGACTCAATGAAGTTGGAAAATCTATGCTTTTTGCAAAAGAGATCATCGCTTCTGCAAAGACAATGCCCAGCTCCCTGCCTTCCAGCGTGTTGAAATCTTTTGTGCTGTATCCGGCAGCCTTATAGATGGATCCCAGTACCTTCAGGGGTTCCTGGATGGCAGGGGCGTAGAAGACGGCATAATAGGGATTCATCAGCGCACATGCCCGGCCATGGGACAGCAGGTCCACCAGGGAAAAGCTGGTCAGGTGAGCTCCACTTGTTCCTCCAATCATAATGGCGTAACCTCCCAGGTCGGTAGCGGCACAGAGCGCATTCCGGGCGCTGTGATCCGAAGGATCTTTGATAACCCTGGGAAGGTTGTTTACCACCAGTGATATGGAGATAGAGGCAATCTCACAGGCCAGGTCATAAGTCGGTTTCCCAACCGAACCAAAATAGACTTCCAGGCTGTGGGACATCCCATCCAGGGCGCCATCCAGGGTAAGGTCGGGTGGTGTCTCATAGGTAACTGCATAGTCGAATACCGGTACCTGTGGGACCACGGCTTCATCCACAATTAGCTTCTTCTGGTTGGTATCCAGATTTGTAATATTTGCGTATTTGGTCAGGTGTGCCGCCGAACTGGCAGCGGTCTGGATGGCCACATGAGGGGTAAGGGTCTTTCCGCTCTTTTCAAGCGCAGCTGAGACCTGTCCCACCCCAAAGTAATCTTCGATCTCTCCTCCCAGCCTTTCCAGTACAATGGCCGCTTTAACAGCATCGATGGTACTGCCTCCGCCCATGCTAATTACCACATTGGCCTGGGTAGCCTTCAGGATTTCGACGGCTTTAAGCAGATCCTCCTCAGGCGCGTTGGGACGAATAATATCAATACTCTCTTCGATCAGTTCCACCCCGGCCGACTGAAGGGAGGAGTGAAGAGCCTCCACAAAAGGCCCGATTCCGGGAAACTGGCTCCTGATCAGGATGGCCTTTGTTCCATATGCTGCAACTGCATCTCCTACCTCTCCCATGCAGTTTTCTCCATAGATGAATCTCCCTTGCTTGAAATCAGCCAGAAGTCCGTCAATTGTCTCTTTGTATTCCATAGTTTACTCGCTTTGCTCGTGTTTGGGTTACATGCTCACTTCGTTCGCGTTTTGGTTACATTTCACTATTAATCAGTAATTAACCACTATCCACTATCCACTATCCACTATCCACTATCCACTATCCACTACCCACTACCCACTACCCACTATCCACTATCCACTATCCACTATCCACTATCCACTATCCACTATCCACTACCCACTATCCACTACCCACTATCCACTATCCACTATCCACTATCCACTACCCACTATCCACTATCCACTATCCACTATCCACTATCCACTATCCACTTATAACATACCACTTCCGATGGTGTAGACCAGGATCAGACCTATAATGCCCACCACCCCTCCGACAATGGTCATGGGAAGCAGGTTTCGCTTGATCAACAGGCCCTCCATTCCCACAAGTCCAACCGTGGCACATGCAGCAATCACATTGTGTACACAAATCATATTGCCCATGGCACCTCCGATGTTCTGAAGACTTACGATAAGAATGGTGGAGATTCCCAACTGATCTGCCACCGAGTATTGGAACAGTGAGAAAAGCATGTTTGATACCGTGTTTGAACCCGACATAAAGGAACCCAGAGCACCTATAAACGCATCCACAAGGGGCCAGGCTCCCTGAAATAGATTGGTCATGGCTGTAGCCATGGCAATGGGCATTCCGACAATTCCTTCCGGATTGTTGCCCGATTGCATCATAATCCGCACCATGGGCACGGCAAAGACCATGGCGATCAGGGGATTTTTTATACGTTTCACCGCCTCTCCCCAGGCAGCGCCCACCTGTTTGCCTTTCATGCCAAAGATGGGAATACAAAGAAGCGCCACCACGATAAAGGGCAGAATTCCGGGGTTATAGAGGGGATCGATGGAGCCACTCACAGTGGTGTCAAATATATTGGTATAGTTAATGGCCACCGATTTCACCCAGCCTCCAAAGGGCAGGGTTCTCACACGGGTGAGCACAAGTAACAGTCCGATGATCACGTATGGACTCCACGCTCTAAAGATCGAGATCTTCCCATTCTCCGAGGTCGAATCCATGCTGATGGATCCCATCCAGTTTTTTTCCCATGACTCCTTTTTCGGGAAGTCCCAGCTCTTTTTTGGAACCAGGAATCCTGCCTGTGTGGCTGGTATCAGAATGGCCAGACCAATGAGGCCTCCCAGAAGGCTTGGGAATTCGGGTCCCAGAAAGAGAGCCACCAGTGTGTAGGGAGCTACGAAACAGAATCCGGCAAACAGGGCATAGGGCCAAATGGCCAGTCCATCCCGTATGCTTCTCTTCTCCCCGAAGAACCGGGTCATCATGGCCACCATAATCAGTGGGAGGATCAGCCCGGGGATTGCATGTTGCGCGGCTGTCCAGACTCCTACCTGCTGAATGTATTCGGCATAGGTCATTCCCGATTCGGCAATGGCCTGCTGTACGGAAGGAATATCCAGGGAGGATTGCACCCCTATCAGCGTGGGTGTGCCCACTGCTCCGAAAGAGACCGGGGTTACATTGGCGATGAGAGCCACCATCACTGCAGCAAGAGCAGGGAATCCCAGGGAGAGCAACAGTGGGGCAGCCAGGGCAGCTGGAGTCCCAAATCCTGCCGAGCCTTCAATAAATCCTCCAAATAACCATGCAATAATAATCGCCTGCACACGCTTGTCTGTGGAGATGTTGGTAAAGCCCCGGTTAATGGCTTCGATGGCTCCACTCTCACGCATGGTGAACAGGACCAGCAGGGCCCCGAAGACAATAAAAATAATCTTCATAGCTATGACCAGCCCATTGGCGGAGGCTGCAAAAATCCAGTTGGTGGGAGTCTTCCAAACGGTCAGTGCCAGAATTAGGGCAATCACAAAAGCAACTGGCATGGCTTTGGTGGCAGGCCATCGGAATCCAACCATAAATACAAAGATAGCTACGATGGGCAGTGAGGCGATCAGGGCAAGTAATCCGGCAGACATAATAAGGCAGGGTTTGGTTGTTGCATGTAAAATATTTAAAATATTCCAATTTGTGCAGTTTATGTTACTTTTATTGCACATTCATACACATTCATACCATGAATATTTTGATTGCGCCTGATTCTTTTAAAGACTGCCTGAGTGCCCGCCAGGTGGCAGAGGCCATCAAGAGAGGAATTGAGAGAATCCTTCCCGGAGCTGGATTTCAGATTGCTCCCATGGCAGATGGCGGTGAAGGTACCGTACAATCGCTTATTGATGCCACCGGGGGGCAACTGGTCCATTTGCAGGTGATGGATCCCCTGATGCGCGAAATCGGTTCGTTTTATGGCATCACGGGCGATGGTTCCACAGCTGTTATTGAGATGGCATCGGCCTCAGGTATTGAGCTGCTTGCTCCCTCAGAAAGAGATCCCTGGATCACCTCCACCTATGGAACCGGTCAGTTAATCGCGGATGCCCTGAAGAGAGGAGTTAAAACGATTTTGATGGGTATTGGAGGAAGCGCAACCAATGATGGAGGAAGGGGAATGGCAGAGGCGCTTGGGGTAAGATTTCCCAACAGTGATCACAGATCTTCAGGCCGTGGAGGAGGTTCCCTAGGGGAGGTGAATCAGATCCGGATGGAGGGCCTGAATCCAAGGATTAAGGATATCTCGATCTTGGTGGCCTGTGATGTAAGCAATCCCCTCACGGGGCCCAAAGGCGCATCATCAGTATATGGCCCACAGAAAGGTGCAGATCCCGAAATGGTGAGAAAACTGGATAGCAATCTGGCGCATTTTGCAGGAGTTATAGAAGAGCAGCTGGGAAAAAAAGTGGATAAGGTACCCGGAGCCGGAGCTGCAGGGGGCCTGGGTGCTGGATTAATGGCTTTTCTGGATGCTCAACTTACCAGAGGTTTTGATTTGATCGCAGAAACGGTCCAACTTGAAAAGAAGATTTTAAATGCCAATCTGGTGATTACAGGTGAAGGGAAAATAGATGCACAAACCCAGTATGGGAAGACTCCTTTTGGAGTGGCACAGCTGGCAAGAAAACATAAAATACCTGTTCTGGGTGTTGGAGGAACCATTGAAAAGGGAGCGGAAATTCTCTATGATCATGGCTTTGATGTGATTTTGCCCATCATGGAAAAGCCTGCGGATTTAGCTTTTGCCCTGGCCAATGCAGAGCAATTGTTGGAAAACACCGGGGAACGGATAGGCAGATTCCTGAAACTAAATATTTAGCCGGCTCGCTCCAGGCTTACCACTTCCCCATCCTCAATCTTTTTAAGTTCCTCCCTATCCAGCGAGGATATTTTGCCAAACACATTCACGGGACTGGCAGCCTTTGGTCTGTTTCCTGAACTCACTGGAGTGGGACCGAAGAAAATGCAGAAAGCTGGCATGGTAGGCCAGTAAGCCAGATCTCCTTCATTCACCTCGGCTTTGGCTGAGGATTCCAGCTGTGATTGAACCGGGATTCCGAAGTAAATCTCATCCCCCCATCGGTTTACATGCTCCTTTAGGGGTAAAGCTTTATAGATGGCTTGAGCTGTAGGAGTGTCCAGCAGTTCGGCTTCCACTTCATAAGTGGCAAATCTGATAATAATCTTCATCTTATTTTATTATGATCGAGGCGATTGCTATTTTTGCATTCAATTTACGAAAAAATAGATTTCAAGAATGCTGGTGTTCAAATTTGGTGGAGCCTCTGTAAAAAGCGCTGAGGCCGTAAAAAATATTGTGGAGATACTTCAACGGTACGATTCAGAGGAGATTGTGGTTGTGGTTTCAGCCATGGGGAAGACCACCAATGCGGTGGAGAAAATCATAGATTGCTATGTGGGGGAGAACAAAGAGTGCTTCAGGCAGGAGTTTGATGCCCTGAAGTCTTATCACCTGGAAATTGTTGGTGGATTGTTCCCGGAAAAGAATCACATGGTATATAAAGATGTGGAGACCCTGTTTGAGGCCTTTGATGCCCGCTTGGCCAAAGATCCCACACTCAATTATGACTATGACTATGATCAGTTGATCGGTTATGGCGAATTGCTCTCTACCACCATCATCAGCCATTATTTAAATCTGTCTGATGTTCCCACGCGTTGGATGGATATAAGGAAGTCCCTGAAGACGGATAACGGTTGGAGGGAAGCCAGGGTGGATTGGGAGCTCTCTTCCCAACTGGTGAATGAGCACTTTAAATTCAACGGAGAACGTATCCTGATCACCCAGGGTTTTCTGGGATCCACCATCAACGACCAGTCCACTTCACTGGGAAGGGAGGGGTCTGACTATACCGCGGCCATCCTGGCCTATATGCTTAAAACAGAAAGTGTAACCATTTGGAAGGATGTGCCAGGCGTATTAAATGCCGATCCCAAATACTTTGATGATACGGTATTGCTTGAAAAACTCTCCTACCTGGATGCCATTGAGCTGGCCTACTTCGGCACCAGTGTCATACATCCAAAGACCATTAAGCCTCTACAGAACAAGAACATCAACCTTCATGTAAAATCATTTGTTAACCCGGAAGCTCCGGGTACCCTGGTGGGAAACCTCTCTTATGATAAGCTGATTCCTTCCTTCATTTTTAAGATGGACCAGGTATTGATTCGAATATCACCCCTCGATTTTTCTTTTATCAATGAAAACAACCTTGAGGAGATCTTTGGAATCCTGAATAAGCATGGGATGAGAATAAACCTGATGCAAAATTCGGCCATCAGTTTTAAAATGATTGTCAACAACGACAAACGGAGACTCAGACTCGTGGTGGATGACCTGGAAGAGAAGTACAAAGTGGTTTACCAGACAGGCCTTGAGCTGGTTACCATCCGGTACTTTGACCAATCCACCATCGACAGGGTGATGATTAATAAGGAGTTGATCATGGAGCAACGCGGAGTGCAAAATATTGAATTACTTATCAAGGACATCGGATAAGAGTTAGGTAACATTTTGCCATTATGTACGTAGATACTAATAATCTTTGGTGCAACATCTTATATCTACCTGTAGTCGGGTCCACATAATGAATTTAGTCCAACGAAATTTCGCATTCCTGCTTGTCGTTTTGATCCCCATGTTTGCGGCTCCTGGATTTAGCCAGGATAAGCTGCAGGTTGAAGCGAAAGACCCTTATAAAGGAACCTATACCATTAAGGATGCCGGGTTTGCCATCTGGAATGGATCGACATATGTTCCGCTCTTTGTAAAGGGCATAAATCTGGGTATATCTCTGCCCGGAACACAACCCGGAAATCTGGCTGCAACCCGGGAAGACTACCGTCGTTGGTTCGGCCTGATAAAAGATGCAGGCTACAATTCCATCAGACTCTATACCCTTCATTTTCCCAGGTTTTATGAAGAACTTGCCCTTTACAATCAGGATCATCCTCAGAATCCCCTGCTGGTTATTCAGGGAATCTGGCTTGAGGAGAACGAAGGCGCCAGGGACCTCTATGAAATGACGCCCATATTTGGCCAGGAGATCAGGGAGGTGGTTAGTGCGGTTCATGGAGATCTGGAATTAGACCACCGCTTTGGGAAAGCTTATGGTACCTTTTCTACAGATATCTCTCCCTGGGTACTCGGCTTTCTTGCAGGAAGGGAGATCTTTCCGGGTGAGGTGGCTCTTACCAACCAGAATCACATGGATGTCAGCAGCTACACCGGCACTTTCTACTCTCTGGCAGAAGGAGATCCCGTGGAAGCATGGCTTGCCGAGCGGCTCGATAGCCTGATGATTTATGAACAGATGAATTACCAGTCGGTCCGACCCACCGGGTTTTCATCATGGCCCACCCTGGATCCCATTACCCATCCCACCGAACAGTATAACATTGACAGCTCGGAGGACCAGGAAAAGATCGATCTGGCTAACATTGAGGAATCTGAGTCTTCCGGAGGCTTTTTTATTGGTTATCATGCCTATCCTTACTATCCCGATTTTATCATTCAGGATCCGGGATATGGATTTGAAAGCGATTCAGTTGGCCCCAACAGCTACCTGGGCTATCTCAAAGATTTAAAAGACCATTACAGGAATATCCCGCTGGTCATTGCCGAATTTGGCGTTCCCAGCAGCTGGGGGAGCGGACATCAGACTCCTTCAGGAATGAATCATGGAGGGCTCTCAGAACAGCAACAGGGCCGGCATACCATACGGATGCTGGATAACATTCGGGAAGCCGGTTGTGCCGGTGGGATCCAATTTTCTCTGATTGACGAGTGGTTTAAGCAAACCTGGATTACCAATCCATACTCTGACAGATCCTACAGGCACCTGTGGCATAACATCACATCTCCCGAACAGAATTTCGGGATTCTTTCCTATACGCCCCCTCCGGCTCCTTATACAGAGACAGGGAATTTTCCCAATCAATCGGTGAACAGGATCAAGGTCCATTCAGACTATACCTATTTCAGGATAAGGATCTATATGGACACTGAAAAATACAAAAACGACACCCTCTGGATTGCACTGGACACCTATGATAAGTCCTTGGGAGAATCCATCCTTCCCAATGGGGCGTCACTAGGATCGGGGCTGGATACCCTGCGGGCTGAATTTGCATTGGAGATTCCCATGACTGGCTCAAGGGCCGACCTCTTTGTCATCCCATCTTACGATGTGTATGGGATTAAAGCCCTTGACAGACTCGATACCCTTGTTTCGAGTAAAGTCGACAATGGATTGTGGAACCTTGTCAGATGGAAAACCAGCTATCACTATAACATTACTCAATATATTGGAAAGCTAAGCATCTCCGATATTAATGATCCCTATGAGTTTCTCAATGCGGTGACCATCTTCAACGACAGCCTTGAGATCAGAATTCCGTGGACCCTGATTAATTTTACGGCTCCCACAGTAAGCCGGGCCATGCACTATGTCTCACATATGGAGGGGAATGACCTGGTCATTGAGCAGCGGGATACCCTTAGCGATGGAATTGCAGTCACAGCATCCCTGGGTGAGGAACGCTACCAGACTGAGCGCTATACATGGGCTCCGTGGGATCATGAGAAGATTTTCAATGATCCACCCATCGAACGAAAGAAACAATCGTTTTACTATCTGAAGGAGATGCTTCCCTTATTTAATTCTCCTCCCATTGGTATCGCGGATACCTTTGAAGTTTGGCCGGGTGATCCCTTTGATGTGGGAGTGGGGGATGGATTGCTTTCCAATGATATGGATCTGGATGGCAATCAATTACAAGCACTGTTACCCATAGGGAGCTCCACCGAGAATGGGAATCTCTACCTACATCCCGATGGGAGTTTTAACTACATTCCCCACTCGGGCTATATGGGCGATGACTTCTTCATGTACTATCTGGATGATGGGCAAACATTTTCTTCGCTGATCCCGGTTTTTCTGAAGGTGGGCTTCCCTACCAGCGTGCCTCAAAAGGAAGGGCACCTGTTTAGCTCGGTATTTCCAAATCCAGGGAAAGAACGGTTTTGCATTAAAATCGGGGACACCTATCAGAACGCCTCTTTACAGGTGGTTGATCTGATGGGCCGGACTCTCATGGAAATGGATCTTGAAGGTTCATCCACATGGATTGAAATGAAGGATGTGGTGCCTGGTATTTATCTCTTTAATGTGAAGGTTGATCAATTTAGGGAGCAACATCGTATCCTTATTCAGTAATTTACGTAATAATCATCGGAGGTTTCATGAAGATCCTTGTTTGTGAAGATAATATAATGACCCTTAAGACCTTGGAGTTCTCTCTTAAGAAGGAGGGACATGAGGTGTTTAAAGCTGTGGATGGGGATCAGGGGATCAAAATATTGGACGAACAGGAGATCAACCTGGTGATAACTGACATCAACATGCCATACACCAAGGGGCTGGAACTGGTGCGGTACGTAGATACCAAATTTGAAAAAAGGATACCGGTGATTATTATTTCAGGCATTACACTGCAGGAGACAAAGGATCATGCCCTGGAGCTTGGCGCAAAAGGATACCTGACCAAACCATTTGATCTTGATGTACTGGTGGAAATGGTAAACTCCTTCATCCCCAAGAATTAATTATCATGATGCATAAGGTACTAATCCTGATCCTCTCTGCAATGATGCTTCATGTTCCGGCCTGGAACCAGGAACCTGCCAGCTCTTATAAAACCCCCGAAGAAGGCTTTGCACTGATGAGGCAGCAGGCAGCTGAACAGCAGTATGCATTGGCCAAGCAAACTGGCTTTGAGTTGTTGGAAGAGAATCCAAAATACCACGATGTCTCCCTCTATCTGGTTAGGATATTTGGGTGGGAATCGTCCTACGATTCGGCATATGTTATTCTGGATAAGGTACTGGCCGAAGACTCTACTCTGCTGGAAGCTTACCTGGTGGGCGTCGACCTGGCTTACTGGGAGAATGATTGGGATAAGATGGAAGACTATGCGAATCAGGCTTTGGAGATAGACCCCGATTTGCCAGAGGTCCAGGAGAAACTTCTACTGGCCAGACAACAGGAGGTGAGAACAGTGGACAAACCTGAAATTCTGGCAGCCTATTCTTACGATCATTTTAGTGTTCCTTATGTGCGGAACTGGCACATGCTCACGGCCGGAGCCATTCTTCCCACCGAGGTGGTCACTTATAATCCCTATGTGAATGCAGGGTATCAGCCCGGACTTGAAGGTCCATCCAGCGATATCCAGTTTAACCTGGATGCCTACATCCTTTTGGGAGAGAAAAATTCCCTGCTTGCGGGGTATGGCTTCTCTCCTTCGGGGAATGTGGATTTTCTGCCCAATCACCGGGCAGCATTTGAGTATTGGAGGGTATTGCCAAAGGGCTTTGGCGTCTCGGCTGGTTTGCGCTATTTCTACTGGAAGGATCATTTTTTATTTTATACCCTGTCCGGGGAGAAGTATGTGGGAAATTGGTGGATTTCACTAAGAACTTATCTATTTAGTAAAGATTATGGAATCTCAACTTCCTGGTATCTGCATGGCAGAAGATATCTGGGAAGCAAACACGATTATTTAAGTGGAACCATTGGCTATGGAACAGCCCCAGATGAACCCCTGGTGGTAGTCTCAGACCTGGACCGGCTTAATGCTCTCTCTTTTAAACTGGGGTACTCCAGGCAACTGAATCCAGGACTGCGTTTTGATGTTACCCTTGGATATGCCTACGAAGAGTATGCCGATCAGCTGTACCGGAACAGGTATGATTTCAGGACCGGATTTTACTTCAAGATCAAGTAATGGGAACTTCAGCTTTACATAAAGCTTTGTGCTTGGTTCTGATTCTGGTGCTATCCGGCTTGGACTATTCCAGTGCCCAGGAGTATACGCTTTCTCAGACTGAGGATTCTGCATATGTGGTGCAGGATTCCATCGCTGAAGCATCGGCTTCACCCACTCTGCTGAGTCGCTATTCAAAACTAGCCGAGGAGCGCTTTGATAAATCTCCCCTCTTCCTCACCATCCTCTATGTGGTGATTCTCTACTCCATTGTGACGTTGGTGGTACTGCTCATCATTATTCTGCTGAACAGAAACAGGTTGCGGAGGGAAGAGAAGCAGAGACTCTATCTGAAAGAGGTTTATCAGCTGAAACTCATGGACTACCTGTTTGAAGAGGAGAAACGGGATGAAGTCCAAAAGGATCTGGAGGAGATTGCAGCCAACAGGTTTGACCGCGAGCTCTTAATCGACCAGATGATCGATCTCTGTATCAACCTGAAGGGAGAGGTCAAGGAGACCATTAAAGTGTTGTACCTCAATCTGGGACTCAAGGAAGACTCTTTGAAAAAAATCCACAGTAAAAAGTGGCATGAGCATGTGAAGGGCATCAGAGAACTGGCCTATATGAACATCAGGGAGGCATCAGAAAAAATTCTGGAGAGCCTGAATTCGAACAATGACATTGTGAGGATGGAAGCCCAGATTGCCATGGTGCGGCTTTCTGATGAAAATCCTTACCAATTCCTGGACTTTTTGGAAAAACCCCTGGCTCTTTGGGAACAAGTAACCCTTCACGAATTATTGATCCAGCACAATTTGGAAGTTCCGTCATTTGAAGCCTGGTTTAAGTCAGAAAACCTGAGTGTGGTGATATTTGCCCTGGAGATGACCGCCTGGTTCAAACAGGTGAGTTCGGGTGATGCAATAATTGACTTATTTGAACATGAGGATGAAAATGTAAGAAATACAGCATTCAGGGTGTGCGGTGAGATCGAATTCGCCAATGCCCTGCCGGCCATGAAGAAGGTTTATGAAAACGAGACCTATAAGAATAAGCTGGAGATTTTGGCGGCCTTCGCCAGGATTCCCGAAGAACAACACCTGGAATTCCTGAAAATGGTGCTCGATACAGAGGAGGATGTGCAACTGCAGATTCAGGCTACAAAAGCCATGGAAAACACAGATGAACCGGGTATCTCCATGCTCATTAAATTGATGAAATCCAAATCGGAGTATAAAAACTATCAAATCATCATCAGGCATGTACTTGATGGAAGGATCTATTAACGATGGACGGACTACTTAATGGCTTGAAATTTTTTGTAATGAATGCAGTTTTTATGATCACTGCATTGATTTTCACCACCTATCTGGTATTGACCATCTTTTCGGCCATCTCATTGCGGAAATACCTTCGCAAAAACAGTTATGTGGATTACAACACCATCGTCTCATCCCCACTGGCCCCCTCTATATCCGTAATTGCGCCGGCATTCAATGAGAGTCAGACCATTGTAGATAACATCAGAACCCTGCTCTCCCTATACTACAACAACTTTGAGGTAGTGGTGGTCAATGATGGAAGCAAAGACGACTCCATGGAGAAGATGATAGAGAACTACGATCTGGAGAAAGTCAATTACTATTTCGATTACCGATTGCCCTGCAAGCGTATTCGTGGAGTATACAAATCCAGAAACCGATCCTTTAAAAAGCTCACGGTCATCGATAAGATCAATGGGGGCAAGGCAGATTCGCTGAATGCAGGACTGAACGTATGCAAAAACGATTTGGTGGTAAGTATAGATGCAGATTCGATCATGGAGCCTGATGCCCTTCTAAAGATGGTTAAACCCTTTATGGAGGCCAAAGAGAAGAAGGTGATTGGAACCGGGGGGGTGATCCGGATTGCCAATTCATGCGATATTTCTGGTGGGCATATCAATAAGGTAAACCTTCCAAAAAAGTTTATTCCCCGTGCCCAGGTCATGGAGTATACCCGTGCATTCCTTATGGGAAGAATGGCATGGAGCGAACTGGATGGTCTCCTTTTGATTTCAGGTGCCCTGGGAATGTTCGATCGCGAAGTGGTCATAAAGGCGGGTGGATATCACACCGATACGGTAGGGGAAGATATGGAACTGGTGGTTCGCATGAGGCGCTATATGACCGATAATAACATGGGTTATGATGTGGTCTATATTCCCGATCCCCTTTGCTGGACTGAAGTTCCTACCACCCTGAAAGTGCTGGCCAGACAAAGAAGCAGGTGGACCCGGGGAACCATGGAAACCCTCTTTACCCACAGGAAGTTGTTTCTCAATCCCAAATACGGGAAACTGGGAATGCTGGGATATCCCTACTGGCTGGTATTCGAATACCTGGCCCCAATTATTGAATTCCTGGGTATTCTCTGGTTTATTTTCCTGGCGATTACCGGAAATCTCAATTGGCCCTTTTTCCTGCTCTTATTCGGATTTGTCTATTTCTTTGCCATCTCACTTTCAGTCTGGTCTGTCCTCTTTGAGGAGATGACCTTTCATAAGTATGAAAGGCGCAGAGATGTTCTCAGACTCATCGGAACAGCCTTCCTGGAACCCATTTTTTATCATCCCCTGGTGATGTTGATGTCTATCAAAGGCAACCTGGATAAAATATTTAACCGGAATAACTGGGGGAAAATGGAACGCAAAGGATTCAATAAGAGCTGACGCAAAAGCTGATCCATGCTATGCACTTATTCCCGCACTCTCTGCCCTGTTGCCCATTTTATCGACGGTCACTATTTTGTATACACCCTCATTTAGACCATGCCTGAATGCAAAGGGTTGTTTGGTAAGCTGTGGTTGATGTTTAACCGTTGCCAACTTTTCCTCTCCATAAAAGACTTCATAATGTGACAGGGGTGCATCTGCGGCATAGGCTGTATCCCAGGTGATTTCCAATTTCTCTTTCTTGTCGATCTTTATATTTTGAGGGGGAGTAAGCCCGGTTCGCGGAAGCTGAAACCAGTTGGTCTGACCCTCTTTTACCCTTCCTGTTTTTGCTTCAAGCGCAAGTCTTTTTTCCTCACTCATGGATTCGGGATCGATCTGAGCCGCATAGTAGTTCTGCACCAGCTGACATTTCAGGGGGTCATCCGAAATCTGTCCGATTCCAATGATGGCGGTATGAATTCCTGGGGTGGTCAGGGCATATTCAACCAATGGTTTGCTGGGTAGTTCTTTACTTCCCACGGTACGAACCACATCCTTAGCAGTACCCGACCACCTCGACTCTTTGGTATACATGGCTCCGTCGGCAAATACTTTCATGGCGATGATGCCCAGGTTCTTTGCCTTTGCCACCGGGATCACATTGTACTGATGGTTCAGGTAGCGTTTGTCATTGGGATTGATGGCCACCAGCATGCCGTCCAGGATGCCATATTCGTCCCTCTGGATCATTTCGATCATGGCAGGTGAATTGAGGTGACCGGAGAACCCGATATGGCGCACCAGTTTCTCCATCCTTGGATTTAATCCCGTGTGATTGGTTCCATCCCTGTAGTCGCGCATGGCCACCAGGGTTCCAAAATTATCCTCCTTATTCAGGGGAGTCTCCAGTCCCTTATAAAGCACATCCACTTCATCTGTATTATTCAGACTGTGCATAAGCACCATATTTACATAGGCTCCTTCAGGGTAGTTCCCCTTGCCATCGCCGAACATCTGCGAAAGTGATCTTTTCAGGTCGGCAATGGCTCCTTCGCCATGATCTCCCTGGGTCCAGTTTTTCACCTCGTCGGTGTCGGAAAATCCTGGTTTTGCCCAGCGTATATGTGTCTTTGTGGTCAGAAAGATGGAATCACGCAATTTTTGATCATAGCCCTCTTTTCCCGGAATCAGATTCAGGACCTCAAATGCTTTCCCGTAGTTGAGCTGGCTACCCAGATAGAGGTTGGAAGTGTCGAAATAATTGATTCCCATTTTGAAAGCTTTCAGTATGATGGGGATGGGATCCACATCTGCAGGGGTCCACTGGAGAGAGGCCTGTCCACCCAGTCCCAAGGTGGTCACTTCAAACCCTGTTTTTCCAAATGTCCTTTTCATGGGAGCAGGAAGCTGGTCCAGACCAAATCGAAATCCGGGCAGGATGGTAAGCCCGGCAGCTGCAGCTGCGGATAGTTTTACAAATTCGCGACGGGAAACGGATTGTGCTTTCATAGTAACATATTTGCTAAGTGTACGTCTTACTGGAAATAACCAAGATAAGACAAAAGAGTTGAAAATTCCAGTGTACGATATAGAACACCCCTGTACGAAATCGTGCTATTAAGTATCTGGCAATAATTTTAAACTTCATGATATTCAGGTAATTGCAAATAGTGGCACAGTTTCTGGATAAATATGGCAAAACTAAAACTTATGTGGAAAAATTTCATCAGGGTAACCTTACGAAGCATCAGTAAAAACAAGGCATTTAATGTGATTAACATTGCGGGTCTGGCCATCGGTCTGGCCAGCGCCATTTTTATTATTTTATATATCATCAGTGAAACCAGTTATGACCGCTTTAACGAGCGTTCGGCCGATATCTACCGGCTTTATCTGGAAGGAAAAATGGCCGGGGAGGAATTTACCGGCGCCTGGGTCAGTCCCATATGCGGGCCGGCATTCCACGAAGAGATACCGGAAATTGAAAACTTCTGTCGCTTCGACTGGGCCAACAATCGTTTGATGTGGGTCGACCCTGCCAATAAATACCTGGAAAATCAAATCCTGTATGCAGACTCCACTTTTTTTGAGTTCTTTACCATAAAGCTCTTAGAGGGAGATCCACACACCTGCCTGGACGAGCCCAATACCATAGTGCTAAGTATATCAAAAGCGGAACAATACTTTCCCGAAGGAGACCCCATAGGGCAGTCCATTGCCATGAACAATGATTCCACGCTCTACCGGGTGACCGGCGTGGTTGAGGAGGCTCCCCGAACCTCCCACTTCGATTACGACTTCATCTGCTCCTATTCCACCTATGAATCGAGTCGACGTACCACCTGGTTTAACAACCACATGCAGGCCTACCTGATGGTGAGCCCGGGAGCCGATCCGGATCTGCTGGATGAGAAGCTGCAGGCAACAACTATGTCAAACATTGGAGGCGAACTTGAGCAGTTCATGGGTATCTCACCCGAGGAGTTTCTGGCTTCGGGGGCAAAGTATGGATACCATCCCCAGCCCCTGCTGGATATCCATCTGAATTCGTTCATTGAGGTACCAAGTGATATCGGGTATCGCCCCAATGGCAACCGTACTTACCTGGTTATTTTCGGGGTCATTGCCTTTTTTGTGCTGGTGATTGCCTCCATCAACTTTATGAACCTGAGTACGGCTCGGTCCCTGAGTCGGGCCAAAGAGGTGAGTCTTAGAAAAGTGGTGGGCTCGGGCCGCAAACAACTGGTTCAGCAATTTCTTTTTGAGAGCATATTTCTGAGCATGGTCTCGCTGGTGATAGCCATTGCCCTGGTAAGTGTGCTGCTGACTCCCTTTAACAATCTGGTGGGACTGAACCTGGAGTATGGCGATATCTTCCGTTGGTATATGATTCCCTCCTTTATTATACTGGCCGTACTGGTGGGATTGCTCAGTGGGAGCTACCCCTCCTTTGTGCTGGCCTCCTTCAAACCTATCTTTGCCCTGAAGGGAAATGCAAGTGCAAAAAATGGCACCACTGTACTTAGGAACGCGCTGGTGATCATACAGTTTTCCATCTCAATTATCATTATCGCCGGAACCCTTGTCATTTACTGGCAGTTCAGGTACATGACCAACAAGGATCTGGGATTTGATAAGGATCAGCTGGTGGTTTTGGAGCGGATACATCCCCTGGGTGCCGGAAACGAAATACAGACCTTTAAGAAGGAGTTGCTGACCCATTCAGCCATCCTTTCGGCGACCAACTCAACCGCATATTTGGGTGCCCCGAATAATAACAATGGCTATGCTATAAAAGGCAGACCACCAGAGGAGGCAGTGCTCTTTCATACTTTCTGGACTGATGAGGATTTTATGGAGACCTACAAATTTGGATTGGCCACACCCGACAGCCGCTATTTTTCCGAGGAGTTTTCCTCCGATTCCTCAGCCTGCCTGGTGAATGAGGCAGCCGTAAGGAAGTACAACCTGGAGGATCCACTCAACCAGTCCATCATGAATGGGATAGATGACCCCGCAAATGCTGAGGAATTGAGGATTATTGGGGTAATGGAAGACTACCACTTCCTGACCCTGAAGCACGAGGTGGGGGCCCAGATTGTCATTTTAAAGGACAGGAACTGGAACTGGTCAGGATATCTTACCGTTCGACTCGCTGGTGGTAAAGATAATATTGAAGCAGGACTGGCTCATATTAATGAAAAGTGGGAGGAATTTACCAGCGACCAGCCCCTGCAATACTTTTTTCTGGATGAGGAGCTGGACTCCTATTATGCGGAGGAGAAAAGGACAGGAGCGGTAACTATGGTCTTCTCCATCCTGGCCATCTTCATAGCTTCGCTTGGACTTTTCGGGCTTACTCTATATAATTCCCAGAAGCGGATCAGGGAGATTGGCATCCGCAAAGTGATGGGAGCCACTGAAAACAATGTGATCGCTGTGATCTCAAAGAGCGTTGTGTATGCAGTGGGAATCTCCATTCTGATTGCCATGCCGGTGGCCTACTTTATGATGCAGGACTGGCTGCGGGATTTCCCCTACAATGTGGGATTCCAACCCCTGTTATTTATTCTGGCTGCCATGCTTGCCATCATCATCGCCATGGTCACGGTCACGGTCACATCACTGAAGGCTGCACGAATCAATCCGGCGATGGCGTTACATTATGAGTAGCAGGGCTACTCATAATGGAAGGTAGAAGGTAGAAGGTAGAAGGTAGAAGGTAGAAGGTAGAAGGTAGAAGGTAGAAGGTAGAAGGTAGAAGGTAGAAGGTAGAAGGTAGAAAGTAGAAAGTAGAAAGTAGAAAGTAGAAAGTAGAAAGTAGAAAGTAGAAAGGATAGGATTATGTGGAGAAATTTCATCAGGGTAACGCTACGAAACCTAAATAAGAACAAGGCCTTTAATGTGATCAATATATCGGGACTGGCCATCGGATTGGCCAGTGCCATTTTTATTATTCTCTATATCATGAGTGAAACCAGTTATGACCGGTTTAACGATAGAGCAGAGGATATTTACAGGCTCTACATCAAGGGAAAAATGGCAGGGGAGGAGTTTACCGGGGCATGGAACGCACCCATCGCCGGGCCCACCTTTTACGAAGAGATTCCGGAAATCGAAAATTTCTGCAGATTCGATTATTATAACAATATGTTGATGTGGGCAGAACCTGACAAGAAGTATCTGGAGCAGACTATACTGCTTGCCGATTCTACGTTTTTTGAGATATTCTCCATCCGGCTCCTGGAGGGTGATCCGGCCACATGTCTGGATGAACCCAAAACCATCCTGCTTTCCGAATCCAAGGTGGCCCAGTATTTCCCGGAGGGTGATCCCATAGGAAAGTCCATCGCCATGAACAGTGAATCGGACCTTTACACGGTTACCGGGATCGTGGAGGATGTGCCCAGGACCAGCCATTTTATCTATGATTTTATCGCTTCCTACTCTTCGGATGAACGAGGCAAGAGTACCTTCTGGTTTAGCAATTGGATGATGACCTATTTCCTGGTGAGGCCAGGCACCGACGTGGAGGTGCTCAATGAAAAGATCAATGCCTCTCTGATAGAGAACATCCGTTCACAGTTAAAACAGATCATGGGAATCTCACCGGAAGAGTTTATGGAAAGTGGGGGAGAGTACGGACAGTATGCTCAACCCTTACTGGATATTCACCTGAATCAGGACATTGACTTACCCCAGGAGGGAGGTTACCGTCCCCTTGGAAACCGGAGTTACCTGGTGATTTTTGGGGTGATCGCCTTTTTTGTATTGGTGATTGCATCCATCAATTTTATGAACCTGAGTACCGCCAGATCGCTGAGTCGCGCCAAGGAGGTAAGCCTTCGAAAGGTGGTGGGTTCTAACAGAAGGCAGCTGATCAGGCAATTTCTGTTTGAAAGTGTCTTTATGAGCATCCTCTCTCTTATTATTGCACTTATTCTGGTGGTGGTCCTGATCAATCCATTTAATAACCTGGTGGGAATGAATCTTCTGTTTGGAGATATTTTTAGCTGGTATATGATTCTGGCCTTTGTTGCACTTGCTATACTGGTAGGCCTTTTCAGCGGCAGTTATCCAGCCTTTGTACTGGCTTCATTTAAACCCATATTTGCCTTGAAGGGGAATGCTTCGGTTCGAAATGGAACCACTGCACTTCGGAATGCGCTGGTAATCATTCAGTTCTCTATTTCTATCATTATCATTGCCGGAACGCTTGTGATATACTGGCAGTTCAGGTATATGACCAATAAAGACCTGGGTTTTGACAAGGAGCAGCTGGTGGTGATGGAACGTTTGCATCCCCTTGACGGACAAATTCAGGTATTTAAAGATGAACTGACCAATCATTCGTCCATACTTACAGCGACTAACTCCACAGCCTACCTGGGAACCACCAACAATAACAGTACCTATGCCATAAAAGGAAGGCCGCCAGAAGAGGCTGCCATGATGTTTGTCTACAATGTGGATGAGGATTTTATGGAGACCTTTAAGTTTGACCTGGCCACTCCCGATAGCAGATTCCTTTCGGAAGAGTTTCCGGGTGACTCATCTGCCTGTCTGATTAATGAGTCAACCGTAAGGAAATACAACCTGGAAGACCCATTGAATACGATTTTTATGGAGCCGGGTGATGAGGGTTTTACAGAAGAATTGAGGGTCATCGGAGTGGTAAAGGACCATCACTTCTCCAGCCTTAAAGATGAGATTGGCGCCCAGATTATCATGCTCAAACCACAATCCTGGAACTGGCATGGGTATATTACGCTGCGGATAGCGGGAGGAAGGGAGAATATTGAGGCCGCCCTGGGTCATGTGGATAAGACCTGGAAAGCATTTACCAATGATGAGCCGCTACAATATTTTTTCCTGGATGAACAGCTCGAAAACTACTATGCAGAAGAGAAGCGAACAGGAGCCATTACCATGATCTTCTCCATTCTGGCCATCTTTATTGCCTCCCTGGGGCTCTTCGGACTTACCCTATACAATGCACAGAAAAGAATTCGGGAGATCGGGCTGAGGAAGGTCCTGGGTGCCACCGAGGGGAACATCATTGCAGTAATCTCGAAAAGTGTGGGGTATGCGGTGGGTATTGCCATATTAATCGCCATGCCGGCGGCCTATTTTATGATGCAGGACTGGTTAAGAGATTTTCCCTACAATGTTGGATTTCAACCTCTGCTTTTCCTGGCAGCTGCAGTGTTGGCCATTATTATTGCCATGGTCACAGTAACCATCACCTCCTTAAAGGCTGCACGAATCAATCCTGCGATGGCCTTGCATTATGAGTAGCGGGGTAACGCAAAAAGTATAAAGTATGCAGGAAAAGGAGAGCTAGAAGCGGATGGTGAACTTGACTTTTAGACGCGCATTGGCCTCTTCCATCTGAAAGCGTTCGTAGGGATCACTTGCAATGCTGTTCCATACCAGGAAGATTTCACGGCCTGGCTTGAGGATCCACTGAAATCTGGATTGCCAACCCATTCGATTGGACTGGTTGTCGTATTGAACGAAGTTATACAGGGTAATGTCGGGACTAAACAGGATATTCAGGTTAACCCTGTATATGTATGCAATAAAACCATCATCCTCCGTGAATGTTACCTTGTTTCTAATGAGCTCACCACCCACAAACACAGGGACCACTACTTTATAACCTGCTTTCAGCCTGATCTCATTTCTGGTTCCGTTAAAAAAACCTCCAAAGCGGTAATCCAGGGTTCCCCAAAGTTTGCGCCGCTGTGCAGAATGGAGAGACACCTTCTGCCAGAAAAAGCTGTATTCTCCTGCAGGGATCACATAATCTTCATAAATGGAGAAGGCCTCTGAAAGGTATTCATAGGATGAGGTCATATCCCAACCTACCTGGTCGCCTGTGAGAAACCTGACCAGGAAAGGAGATGCAGTCCACTCGCGGGTAAGCAGCTGGTTGTCGAAGCCGGCGATGTGATCAATGCCCGTTCCCACCTGGATCTGCATGATCCCCCAGCGTTCGGGCCTGGGACCCACCTTCACCTCCCCGTAACTCTCGCGGACTCCGGGACGGGGTACAAAACCGACTCCTGCCACAAAGTTCTCCTGGATCTGCATATGACCCAGGCGGAAATAGAGCAGATCGTTTGGATAGACAAATTCTGCCCCGAAGGCTAGCTCGCGACCCTGATTCTCTACATCCGGATCTGCAAACTGGGTGGAAGACTTGAGTCCATAAAGGGTAAAAGCCATGTTTTTATCTCCCATAAATTTTGAGGTCCCCAACCTGAGATCCAGTCCCAGCAAATAGTTCGGAGTATCTTTAATAGAGTTCCCAAAGGTGGAAATCATCCCCACCTGTGACTGGTCCCCAAAATTGCGGGAGATCCTGGAAACCACAAAATTTGAGTTTTGCCAATCCTGCCGCTGGTCCTTCATATACATGGCACCAATATTCCACTTTCCTGCCTGTCCTGTAAGTTTCCCCCCATATAAGACAGGGATGGGATTGCCCGTGGAGTCGAGCCCGATTCGCCTCGAAAAGAAGGGAATGAGCCTGGTACTGTATGCGTTTGCCCTCTCCCCGGTGATCCCAAAATTGAAGTAGTTGGCCCCATCCAGGAAAAAGTCACGTTTTTCCGGGTAGAAAAGCCTGAAACGGGTCAGATTAATCTCCTGATCATCCACCTCTGTCTGGGCAAAATCTGTATTGAGCGTGATGGCTGCTTTCAGGTTGGAGGTGATGTTATAGTAGGCTTCCAGACCGGCATTGGCCACTGGAGTGACTTTGCCTTCCTCCTTTGTATAATCGGTTCCAGCCAATCCATAGGGAACTACATCCAGACCTACACCCTGACTGATCCCTTCCAGTCCCTCCATGATTCCTGCGTCTGAGACCTGGAACTTATGTGAGTTCAGGTTGGCTACCGGCCAGTAGCCAATCTCCTGATTTTTCATATAGTGCCGGATCAGCTTTACACCCCACTGGTCGGTATCTTTTGCAAATCCAAGTGTTTTAAAGGGTATGGCCATTTCGCAGTCCCAGCCTTCAGAATGGATCTGAGCCTTCCCCGTCCATAAGCCATCCCAGGCTTTGTTAAAGGCTGCCCCATTTTCACTGACGATGGCATCTCCGATGGACCCCCGGGGACCCACCTGAAACCAGTACCCATTTCGTTTATCCATATAGGTATCAAGGATGATCTGGATGCGGTCGTCATTCCCCAGGCTTACATCCCTGGCCAGCTCGTTGGCTGTGATATTTTCCGGATCTCCATAACAGCGAAATGCGATATAAAGGTTGTGCTGATCAAAACCAAAATAGGCCTCTGTCTTCTGGGTGAATGCCTGACCATTTTGGGGCTCTCTTTGAATGAATGAAGTAACGGGCGAAGATTTCATCCAGATCTCTTCGCTGATGATCCCGTCAATGATTGGGGCCGTGTCAAACTTGACGGCATTGATCTTGGACTGGCTTGCAGCTTGAATCAGGGAAAAAGAGAGAATGAAAGCGGTTAAGCTAATTTTTCGAATATGCACTTTTGTTGGGATTGGTTCCCAAAAGTAATATTTTCCTCCTTAGTCACCCACTACTTTTTCCTTCAACTTATCAATAAATCCGGCATCTACCCAGTAAATATCGGCATTCCCATTCCCCGGGGAGTTATATAAGGATTTCAGATTTTGATAGTTCCAATCTGCTTCTTCAATCTCTTTTGTGCGTTTCGCCATGAAGAAGAAGTATTTACCATCAGGAGAAACATAAGGTGACCAACCGCCTGGATTATCGTGATTGATGTGCTTTCCCATATTGACCGGCTCGGACCATTGATCATCTTTATCCCTGAATACAAGGTAATAATCCACTCCATCAAAGGCATCGGCCATCCCTGCAGCAGGAACAATCATATAACTTTCATCGGGAGCCACAAATGCATTGAAGCGATTGCTGCCGCAGTTAACCTGCCCGGGCAACAACTCAGGCTCCTGGAAAGCACCCTCTTCCCATCTGCTTCTATAGATCTGGTTCAGGCGGCTTCCTTTTTCATTGCGTGTGAAATAGAGGCTTCCGTCACTGGTCAGCGACGGGAAAAATTCTCCCCCATCCGTATTGATGGGCTCACCCAGGTTTTTAGGAAGGCCCCATCCATCCGCAATTCGATCCACATACCAGATATCCTGATCACCCACCGGCTCATCGCCATCCGGACGGGTCGACAGGAAATATAGCCTGGAGCCGTCAGCCGAGAAAGCAGGTTCAAAATCCATCACCCCCGGTCCGCCCGAAAAGGAGACTATTTCAGGGGGCAGCCACACTCCATTCACCTCCTTGGAACAGAGAATGGTAGAGAAAGTGTAGCTACCGATGGAGACACAGTAGTAGATCTCTTTTCCATCGGGTGAAATGGCCATATCTCTTGTAAACATGCCTGTGGAAACTTCCCCAGGGGCAAAAAGTTGCGGGATAGAATCGGGTAATTGCTGTCCCAGGTATGGGCCTGAAAGATGCGGAAAAGCTACCTTGTTTGGGTCGGTTTCAGCAATTTGATTGCATGAGGTGACCACAAGAATCAGGAGGACCAGAATCGATAGGATTGATTTCATATACGGGAATTTTGAGGGGTCGATATTGAATAAGATGCGCTCTTATGGCTTTACCCTAACAAGATAGACATAATAAAAAGGACATTTTTCTTACCTTGCCTCTTATCCACCATAACTAAAACTATCAAATGAAAAAGAATCAGCTCTTTACCATCCGGGTCGCTTTGACGGTTGCCCTGGGAGGATTTCTGATGGGATTCGATGCCTCGGTAATCTCAGGTGTTGTGAAATTTATCGAGCCACAGTTTGACCTGACTAAGATCCAGCTGGGCTGGTCGGTAAGCAGCCTTACATTATTGGCCACCCTTTCTATGATGGCAGCCGGTCCCATAAGTGACCGAATTGGCAGAAGGACCGTCCTTAAATGGGCCGCCGTGCTATTTGCAATATCAGCAGTGGGCTCTGCACTTGCACCCAATTTTACCCTCCTGGTAATTGCTCGAATGATAGGCGGCATTGGAGTGGGATCTTCTTTGATTATCGCTCCGCTGTTTATTGCTGAAATATCCCCACCAAAGATGAGGGGCCGACTGGTCTCTTTTAACCAATTAAATATCGTATTGGGTATTTCAGTGGCATTTTTCACCAACTATCTGATTCTAAGGCTGGGGTCCTCTGAGGCTGCCTGGGTATCTAAACTGGGTATTGGTGAGCACAACTGGAGGTGGATGTTAGGGCTGGAATCCCTGCCGGCTATTCTCTATTTTGTCGCCCTCTTTTTTGTGCCAAGGAGTCCAAGGTGGTTGATGTTAAAAGGGAAAACCGATGAGGCCATGACCGTTTTGGTCAGGGCCAATGAGGAGGATAACGCCAGGATTGAGTTCGAAAATATTAAAGCAAGCATCCAATCCACCACCAAAAAGGAGAAAGTTCCGCTCAGCGAACTGTTTAAACCTGCATTGAGGCTGGTACTGATTATTGGGGTAGGATTGGCCATTTTGCAACAGATCACAGGCATCAATTCGGTCTTCTTTTATGCCCCTATGATATTTGAGCAATCAGGAATTGGAACCGATGCTGCTTTTTCACAGGCCATCCTTGTGGGGCTAACCAATCTGGTTTTCACTGTGGTGGCCATCATGTTCATTGACAAATTGGGACGTAAACCCCTTCTTGGGATCGGACTGGCAGGAATTGCAATCTTTATGTTTATCCTGGCTTATGGATTTAATTCGGCTACCTATCAGCTCACTGCGGACACCATAGAGCAAATGCCAGAGCAAGTGGATAAAGAAGCCCTCTACTCCATCCAGGATCAGCAATTTGACAGCGATGTGAAGTTCAAGCGTAAATTGACTGAAATCCTGGAACCTTCAGTGATGAAGGAGTATGAATCTGAGTTGATCGCCGGGGCCATTGACAGCAATCCGCTTCTTATATTGATAGGAATCCTTGGATTTGTGGCAGCCTTTGCTGTATCTCTGGGCCCAGTGATGTGGGTATTGTTCTCGGAACTTTTCCCCAATTGGATCAGGGGTCTGGCCATCTCTTTCGTAGGCTTTATAAACTCAGCGGTCAGTTTCTCTGTGCAGCTGGTTTTTCCCTGGGAACTTTCTACCCTGGGAACTGCCGGAACATTTCTAATTTACGGAATATTCGGGGCCATCGGACTGATCTTTGTTGTGATGGTTGTTCCTGAAACCAAAGGGAAGTCCCTGGAAGAGTTAGAGAAGATTCTTGTTAAATCAAAATCTTAAATTATAGTCCATATGAAAACGCTATCTACAAGCACACTTTGTGCAATATTGGTGATTGCTGCCGTGGGTTTTTCCTGCAACCAGTCTCAATCCACCGAGAAATCCACCGAGAAATCCCCCGAAGAAATCAGGGTTGAATTGGAAAACTATTCGGGATCAAGTTCCGGGGCTGAGGCCATAACCCTGGAGTCTGGTGATCAGCTTATAAAGGTGCCCGCCAATGGCTGGCTTTCCCTGGATGTACCCATCCAGGTCCCTGGAAGATATAAGACAGAGGTCCGTCTTGCTGCCGGAACTGAGGCCCCTGTGACCTGCTGGCTGGAAGACTACATCGATAACAAGGATGGTCGTGCCTATAACGTCACCGGATCCATAGGGTTCCCCGCATCGGCTCAAAAGGGCCAGCTAAGCATTGGCCACGTGGATGGAACACCTCTGAACAGTGGAATCCATAAAATGAAGTTGCACATACAGGGGGGTGAAGCCAGTGTGGACTGGATTAACTTCACGCTGCTAAAGGAGCACCAGGGTTCCCCCGAGAAGCTAACCCAAAAAACAGAAGGAGATGAATGGGTGGTTGTGTGGTCCGATGAGTTTGAAGAGGGAGATCTGCCCGATCCTGCAAAGTGGACCTACGATATCGGAGATTGGGGATGGGGAAACAACGAATTGCAATACTATACAGAGGGCCGTAAAGAGAATGCCCGCATCGAAGACGGGAACCTGATCATTGAGGCTCATAAAAACCAAACGGGGGAGATGTGGACTTCTGCCAGGTTAACCACCAGGGGAAAGACCAGCTTTGTATACGGAAAGATCGAAATGAGGGCAAAGGTGCCCGTGGGGAAGGGAAATTGGACAGCCGGCTGGACACTGGGTGATAAGTATGTGGATGAGTTGTCGTGGCCCTATTGCGGGGAGATTGACATTATGGAGTGTGTTGGATTTGAGATTGATGATTTGACCGGCGATGGACTTCACCATGCTTCGGTGCACTGTGGGGCATACTATTTCAAACTCAATAACCAGCCCACAGGCATCATCGAAGTTAAATCCATGAATAGTAAATATCATTTATATGCCATTGAATGGACTCCTGATTACATCAAGGCATTTGTGGATGATAATCACTATTTCACCTACGAAGATACTTCTGATACACTGACCTGGCCATTCAATGATCCTCAGAACATTATTTTGAACCTGGCCATGGGTGGAGGCTGGGGCGGAGCCCAGGGCATGGATGAGTCTTTGACTTCCCAACAGGTAGTGATTGATTATGTACGTGTTTATGAACGGAGGTAATTCATATGGAGCACCGTCAAATTTTCCTGGGGAACACTCCGGTTAAAGTAAATCAAGCTCCTGTAGAAGGAGGATTTGTGGACCTGGATGGAGAGAGGTACTTTAAGATTACCAACTTCGATCTCATGCCCGATTTCTTCATGAGCATCGTAAGTGCTTCAGACCTATGGATGTTTATCTCAAGCAATGGCTCTTTGTCGGCAGGGCGGAAGAATTCGGAGGGTGCACTTTTCCCCTACTATTCGGAGGATAAAATTCATGATTATAAAGATATTACGGGCAATAAAACCCTCATTCTTGTAAAGCGGGATGGGGCTTATAAGTTGTGGGAACCCTTCCAGGGAATAAGCCAGGAGGTCTATTCAGTAAAGAGAAACCTCTATAAAAACCGGCTTGGCAACAAGTTAATCTTTGAAGAAATCAATGAAGATCTTTCCCTCACTTTCAGGTATGGGTGGACCAATTGTGACCACTTTGGGTTTGTAAAGCAGTCAAGGCTCTCCAACCATGGCTCAGACTCTGTTGAGGTGGATGTGCTTGACGGAATACAGAATATCCTGCCCTGCGATGTGAATAGCGCACTTCAATCCAGTTCCAGTAACCTGCTGGATGCTTATAAGAGACAGGAACTGATTCCCCATGTGGCACTTGGCATTTACCGTTTGAGTTCGGTGCCTTCCGATACAGCTGAACCCAGTGAGGCTCTAAGGGTAAATACGGTATGGTCAGAGGGACTGGAAGGGGCAAGCATTTTGCTATCCAGCCTTCAATTGGATGCTTTTAAAAGGGGATTTCAGATTCAGACTGAGCACGATATAAAAGCCAAAAGAGGGGCCTATTTTCTAAATGCTTCGATTAAACTGCCAGCAGGAGAGGCAAAGGATTGGAACATAGTGGCAGAAGTGAACCAGGATGCAGCTGACCTAACCGGATTATTGCATGTGCTCGAGGGCGGGAAAGGATTAAAACAGCTCTTAGAAGACCAAATCAATCAGAGTACATCAGAGCTCAGGCAAATCCTTGCTTCCTCTGATGCCTTGCAAACCACACAGGATGAATTAAGCAACTCCAGACACCTTACCAACGTATTGTTCAACGTGATGAGGGGAGGGCTTTATGCCGAAGGATATAAGGTCGACGTACCTGACTTTTTTGCTTTTATTGCCCGGGCCAATAAAGGCCTTACTCGCGCAGCACAAGTGATGTTGGGATCTTCCGGCCAGGAAATCCTCTACCTCGAACTTCTTGAAATGGCAGGCAATCAGGACGACCCTGCCCTGACCAGGCTCTGCTACGAATATCTGCCGCTTACCTTTAGCCGTCGTCACGGTGATCCCAGTCGGCCATGGAACAAATTCTCCATTGAAAACCGCAGAGAGGATGGCAGTAAGAACCTGGACTTCCAGGGAAACTGGAGGGATATATTTCAGAACTGGGAAGCACTAAGTCTTTCGTTTCCGGGGTATATCGAGAGCATCATCAGTAAATTTGTAAATGCCTCCACTCCCGATGGATACAATCCCTACCGGATTACGCGAAATGGAATAGACTGGGAGGTTCCCGATCCTTCCGATCCATGGTCAAACATTGGATACTGGGGAGATCACCAGCTTGTCTACCTGCTAAAATTTCTGGAATTATCTGTGGATCATCATCCAGGCAGGCTGCACCAACTTCTATCTCAGGACCTGTTCAGCTATGCCAATGTTCCATACAGGATCAAGCCCTACGGGGAGCTCCAAAAGGATCCCCGTGATACCATTTTATTTGATGCAGATCTCGAGGATCAGATCAGACAAAGGGTGAGCTCCCTGGGTTTTGACGGAAAACTGGTCTGGGATAAGAGTGATCAGGTGATGCATGTAAACCTTACGGAAAAGTTGCTGGTAACACTGCTATCCAAAATCTCCAATTTTATTCCGGGAGCAGGTATTTGGATGAATACCCAGCGGCCCGAGTGGAACGATGCCAATAATGCACTGGTGGGGTCGGGTGTTTCAATGGTGACAACTTATTATTTAAGGGCATTCCTGCGATTTTGCATGGAACTTTTTGAAAGCTATGAAGCTGAAGGGGTGTCCCTTTCAGAAGAGGTGACCGATTTGCTCATGGCCATGGGTGAAATTATTAAGGGTCAATTAGAGAAATCTGACTCATTACTTAGAGAAGCGAAAGCATGCATGGATTTGCTTGGGGAGGCAGGAAGTGAATACCGCCAGAGAATCTACATGAAGGGATTTTCAGGTAGGAGGATGACTGTGGGTGTAGACCAAATCCATGGATTTTTGGAGAGTGCACTTCAACTCACAGAGCACACCATCTCCTCCAATTTAAGAGGCGATCACCTTTACCACTCTTACAACCTCATAAGTAAGGATGGAGAAGGACTTGTGGTAAGAAGGTTATACGAGATGCTGGAGGGTCAGGTGGCCGTATTGAGTTCTGGTTTTTTATCGGTTCAGGAGGCTTTGGAGCTGCTCGATTCATTGAGAAAGAGCAGTCTTTACCGGGAGGATCAGTATAGTTATATCCTCTATCCCAATCGCACTCTTCCCACATTTTTGGAGAAGAACAGGATCCCGGCAAAATTGGTGGAGGGTTCTGTCTTATTGAAAAAACTTGTAGAAGAATCCAACCGTGAGATACTGATCAGAGATTTAAAAGGAGTATATCATTTTAGTGGAGATTTAAGAAATGTAAATCTCCTGAAGAGGGCCATGGAAAAGTTACCCGAAGCCTATACCTCATTGGTAGCAAAAGAGTCTCAGCTTGTCCTGGATATCTATGAGGAGGTTTTTGATCACCAATCATTCACCGGCCGATCGGGGACCTTCTACGGGTATGAGGGTCTGGGGAGCATCTACTGGCACATGGTTTCAAAATTGTTGCTTGCTGTGGGCGAGAACTGTTTCAAAGCGCATTCAGAGTCAGGCAACAGGGAGTTACTGGGCAGATTGGCCGAACACTACTATTCGATCCGGGCCGGCATCGGTTTAAATAAGAATCCTGATCTATACGGTGCATTTCCTACCGATCCCTACTCTCACACTCCCATAAGCAAGGGAGCGCAGCAACCGGGCATGACTGGCCAGGTCAAGGAAGATATCCTGGGCAGGTGGAGAGAGTTGGGGGTGCAGATCCGGGAGGGCTCCATTCAATTTCAGCCCATCCTCCTTAGGAGGCAAGAATTTCTTATAAAAGCAAATAAGTTTATTTGCTATGATCTGGAGGGGAGTGAAAATGTGCTTCCCCTGGAAAAGGGCACTTTGGCCTTCACCTATTGTCAGGTTCCTGTTAAATACCACCTTTCTGAGGAAAAAAAGATCATACTGTACTTCAAAGACGGCTCTGAAAAGAAGATAGAGGGAGACCGCATAGATCCGCTAAATAGCAGTCAGATTTTTAGAAGAACAGGGATGATCACTCAGATCCATGTATGGCTTACCCCTGATTTATGAGGCATGGGCATTCGATTAATAAGTTCAAAGGCCTTTAAATAGGTTCGCAGGCTAATTCTACGGTTATTTCCATCTGTTCGGATATGTTTTTTCGGACCGTCCGTGGGATTTTAATTTCATAATCCTCTGGATTGAGCTTGAATTTTGTTCTGCATACTATTCCTCCAGAGTTTACCTTGACGGTACCTTCTGCAGATACAGATTGAGTTTGACCATGTATGGACATTTCCCCTTTCACATTTACTTCATACAAGCCAGGAGAATTGTAATCTATATCCATATTGTTAAGAATAGATCCAGAAAAAGTGGCTTTGGGAAAGATTTCTGATTCCACATAATTCTCATTGAAATGCTCCTGCATCTTCTTTTTTTTGAATTGAAAATCCACCATTTTCAGAATAATAGCAATCTCGCCTGATTGTCCATCAATGACTGCTGCCACCTCATTGTTCACGGCTGTAATATCCTCAACGATAGTATGAGAATAGAAGCTGATGACCCCATTATTTGTTAAATATCTTCCCTGTGATTGAACGGCAAAGGGCAAAGCTAGAGTTACGACTAAGACTAAAATAGTTTTTTTCATATCTGGTGTTATCTATTCTTTTAGCTGAAATACCCTGGAGATGTTGAATCCCAGGTGAATATCCCCATTGAGCCACCTGCCTGTGGTATGGCCAAGAAATCCGTTTTCACGCATTCCTACAGAGTTTGTGGCGATGATGTGGAATACATGCCCGCCGGTCTCAATATCGAGGCCAATGGAGAGGGGATTGTATATTTCGGTGGATAGCAAATCATTGTTTGGTTTAAAAAGGTAGTAGTACTCTGCATTGATGGATAGCCTTTTGGTAATCTTTAAACGGGAACCTGCTCCAATGGCAAAAATATCGTTGGGATCCTGGCTAGTTTCAACAAAATTTCGATGCAGGTATGAGGGGGTAAGTTGTAATGAAAATCCCGGGCTGAATTTCCTGGCAATCATTAACTGATGTGCAAAGTCCAATCGTTGCCAGAAGTAATTTTCTCTTTCAGAATCCTCCCAGCGGAGGCCATTGATGTAGATCCCTGACATCAGCGATATAGAAACAGGTACATTCCGGATTCCTTTTGATTGCCTGAGCAATCTGAATTTCGTAAATCCATCCACTGTCTTTTCGAAGGTTCCCCTTCCAAGGCCTACCATAATCCAATCCTTGATCCCGTATTCAAGGCTTAAATGAATGTGGGCCTGATCCAGTCCGAAAAACTCATAGGCACCAGAGTTGATTCGCCCAAATCTGTGTGAGATTCGAAAATCAAGCTGGCCTTCCTCAAGTTGCTCCACCGAATGTCCATTCAGTATGCGGGTGGACTTGAAGGTGGCAAAGGTATATTCTGTGGTCTCCTTCACCTGTTCTTCAAGCAGAGATTCTAAATCCTGCCCTGAAACTTGAAGCGAGGCCAGCCCTATGAATAGACCCTGGAATAATATGAAGTTTTTTTTGATCATTGCATCTGTTTTGGGATTGATCAGTTATCAAGGCTGCCCTGGTTTTCCCATGCCTCGAATGTATTTATCTTGCACGTGTCCAGTTTCTCAAGGTTCTTTGGCATTTGTGGATAACCCTCTCTGTGATTTATAGCCCCTATGATCAGGCTCGCTGAAGCAGAAACATCCTGGTGATCTTCCAGGGCAATACCAAAGGCATAATCCGGTGCATTGGCATTGCTGTGACAGGTAAAGCAGTTATTGGTCAGGATCGGAATGATATCTTCAGAGAAGGAAGCAAAAGCAGTATCACAAAATGCGGGGTCGGGATAGAAGGATTCTTCGCTCTCCCAGTAACATCCGTAAACTGCAATCCAGGTGAGAAGAATAATGATGTGTTTCTTCATGGCGGTTCATTCAAAAGTGACTCACAGGATCAAAGCCTGGAGAATGATACTTGAAAGTAGTGACAACGGTAAAATTAAATAATTAGAAGGAGACTCTTTTGTAACCAGGGTCACAGGGAGTCCTATAAAAATCTAATTAACAATAAATTAACAGTTTTCACTGAAGCCATTGTGACCCTGGTTACATTGGCAGTATACATTAAGAAAATATCTTTGCTTCATTAACATTTATATACTCCGGTAATCATCTTTCCACACATCGCTATAATAGTGATGACCCTTTTTCAAATTTTTAACCAAAAGTGATAGATGATGAAAAAACTATTTACCCAATCAATCCGGAATCCACGAATATGGATTCTTTTGCTGACAGCTGTTATGCATATGGCAGCTTTGGCTCAGACATCTCATGTGGTGGATGTGACCAATAATCTTTTCACACCCGATGCTGTTTCCGTTCAAGTGGGGGATACAGTAATATGGACCAACTCCCAGGGACGTCACAATGTCAATGGATTGCAGTCCAAGTTTCCTGATAATCCAGAGTCATTTGGAAATAGTGTGGGAAGTGGCTGGGAATTCAGTCATGTCTTTACGATCCCTGGCGTATATGATTATCAGTGTGATCCTCATGTGCAATTTGGCATGGTGGGGCAGGTAGCTGTGATGGAGGATCCTCCCGATACGCTGACCATTAATATGAATGCCATGACTCCACACATTGGACAAACCGGATGGTTGATGGTAACCGATAATGACAGTGGTGAGGAGATTGAAAGGTCAAGTGGAACCATTGAAGAGAATTTCACCCTGAAGGTTCCGGGAATTGTTGCCGGACACTCATATACAGTAGAGATCTTTGCAGATCATAATGCCAATGGATATTATGACCCGCCGCCAACAGACCACGCCTGGAGGATGGAAATTCAAGATGCAGGTCCCGGGGAGGTATTGGATTTCACGCACAATACGAATTTCACAGATATTGAATGGGAACATCGTGCGGTTGTCAATTTGAGCGGAATGACTCCCCACCTCGGGCAGGAAATATATTTTGCACTGATCGACGTTGAAACAGGGGAAGTAGTCGACAGGAAAAGTGAGATTGTGGAAGAATCATTCACCGTGGAGTTAAGCGAACTCTGGCAGGGTAAATCTTATTATGTGGATTTCTTTTCAGACCATAATGACAATGGGTATTATAATCCCCCTCCAACGGATCATGCATGGAGGCTTGAAATATCCAGTGCCCTTGGTGACGATACTCTGGATTTTGTGCACAATACGAATTTCACTGATATCCAGTGGAAACACAGGCTCAGAGTTAGGTTCTCAGGAATGACCCCTCATCTGGGCCAGGAGCTTACCCTGTTTGTGAAGGATCTGAGCACAAGGGAAACCATGGACACTGTAGTTATGGTTATTGAAGAGGCAGACTTTGATCTCAAATCCTATGTGATTCAAGCTGGAAGAAGCTATGTGGCAGACTTTTATTCTGATCACAACAGCAATGGCATGTACGATGCCCCTCCGGCTGATCATGCGTGGAGGATAGAAACCGGAGAAGCCATGGGTGATGTGGATCTGGATTTCCAGCACAACACGAATTTCACGGATATCAGCAGCTCCCTCGGACCCGATATTCTCCTGGTGGACGATCCCGAATTGGGAATGATCCTGACCGATGGAATGGGATACTCGCTTTACTATTTCACAAAAGATGCACTTCCCGATACTTCCCTTTGCACGGGTGGATGTGTGGATAACTGGCCCCTGTTTTATGTGGAGAATCCTGAGATGGGAGATGGACTTGATATGGCTGACTTCGGTGTAATTGAGCATCCAGAGGGAGGAATGCAAACTACCTACAAAGGTTGGCCCCTTTACTACTGGGTGAATGACCTAAATCCAGGAGAAACCAAGGGAGAAGCTATAGGGAATGTCTGGTTTGTGGCAAAACCTGATTACAGCATCATGTTAATGGACGGATTGCTTATTGGAGCGGATGGTGTTACATACAGCAGCAATTATGAACCAGGAGAAGAGATAGTCCAATACTTCGTGGATGAGTATGGAAGGACGATCTACATTTTCATTAACGACACCTATAATCAGAACAACTTTACTGCTTCCGATTTTAGCAACAATGGAGTGTGGCCCATCTATGAAGTGGAACTCCAGTCGGTGGCATCCACCCTGGACAGAAGCTTATTTGGAAGCATTGATGTGTTTGGTCGATCTCAGCTAACGTACAAAGGCTGGCCTCTATATTACTTTAGAGAAGAGTCCATGAGGGGTGATGCGACTGGTGTTTCCGTTCCAAGTCCGGGAGTATGGCCGGTTGCGGTAGAGGGACTGGAAGCTCCGGTGATAAGTTCTGTGGAAAGTTTCAGTTCGACGGTTTCACTGGAGTTGTATCCCAATCCAGCTTCAGATGAGTTGACCCTGGTGTCTGAAGAAATTATTGAAACGGTTTCCCTCCTGAATTTTGCAGGTGTGAGGATTGCTACTTCAACAAATATTCAGGCCAAGGAACACAGAATATCTCTTGAGGAAATCACCCCAGGAATCTATCTGATTGAGGTGAGAACAGAAGACAATCAGCTACAATATAGCCGGTTTGTGAAGAAGTAATGGAATGATTTGTTTCATGAGGGAGAGAGGGTGCTCATATGGGCATCCTCTCTTTTAATTCGCAGGAACATGTTTTAATGTTTCATGGCCAGGAACATCCCACCAAAGTATGGGATCAGCCAAATAAGCCACACGATAATGCTGAATTTGTGAAATTTTGTGCGTAAAGGTTCTATTCCCTTCCTGATAACAATAGTGGCCCATATGGCATGGCCCAGCATCAGCCACAATGCAATTTGTCCTGTGAGGGTATGAGAATCCAGCAGGTCAAATTTTCCCTCGGCCATCTTATGCATAAAAAGGGTCCCGGAAACATCAAATGTGAATCCTATCCAGAACATTACCACGTGCCATGGTCTCAGGAATCGGGCCAATCTTTCTGCCCAGATTCCTGTAGAATAAAATACCAGAGCCAATGTGATTAATATGGATGACAATATGATCATTCAGCAAGAATAATAAAAAAAAGCCACCTCAACTGAGATGACTTTAAAATAATAATTTATTGGAAGTTAAAGGGCAATACTCAGAATGTCGCCCTCCTGGGTAACTTCGTATTTTCTAAGCGGAGAACTGGCCGGCCCTTGTAATACAGCACCTGTTGTATTAAACACCGATCCATGGCAGGGGCAGGGCAGATTGCTGTTTCCATGATTATATGATACTTCGCAACCCTGGTGTGTACAAACACTGGAAAGGGCAAGGAATTGATCTCCTGTATTGATAATAATTATAGAACCCTCAATATGCGAGCCTCCTGTAGTTGTAAGGCTACTGTATTTGTTATCGGCTAAGTCGATAGTAAGTGTATCAGGATCTGTATTGGGATCTTCAGGGTCGTCCTCGCAAGAGGTAACAAATGAGGGCACAATAAAAAGCGTTGCCGTTCCGGCAGCGATGTTTCTGATTAAGTCTCTTCTGTTCATGGCATGAGATTTTATGATTTATATGATTCAGTCCCTTACAATTGCCTGATTCGCCTGGTGGAGATTCCGAATGGAAGGTATAAAGGGCATGTTCTAATAAGTGCGGTTGCTAAGGGCAGCAATCCGGCCAATCCCCACCATGATTTGAAATAAAGTCCGGCGGCGCCAATTAGCAAGCCCGCAACGATGCGAATCCATCTGTCTGTAATTCCTATATTTTTTCCCATAACTAAATTGTTTTTATTTAGTCCAAATATAGGGTGAAGATACGAAGGGAAATTGTGACCTGGGTTACAATGGATTGAGAATTTTGATTTTGCCTCTCTCCAAAGAGATCAATTGATCTCTTTCCATCTGTTTCAACAGCCTGGAGATAACCTCTCGTGCAGTTCCCAGCTCTCCTGCAAGTTGCTGATGAGTAGTTTCAACCTCGCTATTAACTGCATGATCTTTGAGATGCTGGATTAGCCTTACATCGACACTTTTAAAGAGTACAAGATCTACCAGTGTCATCAGCTCAGCCATTCGATTATAGTACAGCTTAACCACAAATTTTCTCCAGCTGGGGAATCTGTCCATCCAGGATCTGATTTTCTCAGCCTCAATCACAACCAGCCGGGTCTTCTTCTCTATAATTGCTTCTGCCTGGCTCTCCTTATCATTTAAACAGGATGTAATGGATAGGATGCAACTTTCACCCGGTTCAATGTGATAAAATATGATTTCACGGCCATTGGGATCTAGCTTTCTAAGCTTAATCGACCCTTCAAGAACAAGTGGTACTACCTTAATAAACTCATTTTCTTTAAGGATTACAGTACCTGGATTGATCTCTATGATTTCTGAATGTTCAATTTCATCCAGAAGTTCTTTCTCGAAAGTGAACAGGGAAAAAAGATGATCGGGGCCCATTGTTGAGGTTTATGGTGTAACACTACAGGTGCTTATTTGTTTTACTTCAAGGGGCTAATCCTCCACCCCGAACTTGAAGATGGTTTGGGAGACAAACTTTTCACCCGGTCTTAAAGTAGTTGTGGGAAAGTCTGGCTGATTGGGAGAATCGGGAAAATGTTGGGTTTCCAGACACAGGCCTGAGTTTTTCACAAAAGTCACATCCCCGGAGACCAGCGTTCCATCCAGAAAATTGCCTGTGTAGAACTGAACCCCTGGTTCGGTGGTAGTCACTTCAAGAAATCTTCCGCTTTTTGGATCCATTACTTTGGCTGCCAGTACTTTATCTTCAGAGGAACCATCCAGTACAAAGTTGTGGTCATAACCACCCGGATCTCCACCCACTTCATCAATTCGTGCACCAATTACAAAGGGTTTCCTGAAATCGAATGGGGTTCCCTCCACATTGGCAAGCTCTCCGGTGGGTATCAATTCCTCATCAACAGGAGTGTACTTTGAGGCATTTATATATAGGATGTGATCCAAAATGGTTCCTTCACCAGCCAGGTTAAAATAGGAATGATTGGTCAGGTTCACCGGTGTGGCCTTATCGGTTGCGGCTTCGTAAGTAATAAATAGCTGGTCCATCAGCAGCTCATAGGTTACTTCCACTTTCAGGGTTCCAGGAAAGCCCTCTTCTCCATCTGGACTGATGTAGGTCAGTTTCAAAGCGGCGCGTTCATTGCACGAAATCACCTCAGGATCCCATAACACATCATCAAATCCTTTCAATCCGCCATGAAGCGAGTTGTTCCCGTTATTGGCGGCCAGCTGATAAGTTTCTCCCTCCAGGGTAAACTGAGCATTGGCAATCCGGTTGCCATACCGTCCAATAAGAGCCCCGAAATATGGATGACCTGCCAGGTATTGGTCCAGATTATCAAAACCCAATGCAATGTTGCCGAGTTTCCCGTTTCTGTCCGGAGTGTGGATTTCCGTGATGATTCCACCAAAATTCGTGATCTTAATCACTATATCTTTTTCATTCTTAAGTGTATAAAGCATCACAGAATCTCCTTCAGGCATAAAACCGAAAAATGATTTCTCCACTTTGCATTTGGGATTTTTCTGCTCGGCCGATGGATTGCCTTTTTTGCCTGAATTACATCCTGATATCAGAATGATCAGGGCGACAATTAAAGAAATTCCCGAGATGAGTGGAAAGTTTGATAACGCGATAATCTTTTTATTCATGGGGTAAAGGTTATTGGTTAGTAGGGTATTGGTTAGTAAGTTATTGTCTTTCAAATTCTAGTCTTTCGCCCCGGATCATTTCATTGAACATCCCATCCATATAGACCAGCTTGCCATTTACCCAGGTGTGGGTAATCTTTGAATGAAAGGTCTCTCCTTCGAAGGGTGACCAGCCACATTTATACAGGATGTTCTTATGGGCCACCTTCCACTCCTGTTCCATATCCAGAAGTACCAAATCGGCTTTAAATCCCGGTTCAATAAATCCACGCTCCTTCACATTAAATAGCCTGGCAGGTGCATGGCACATCTTTTCCACCACCTTCTCCAGGCTTATCTTGTTCTGGTATACCAATTCAAGCATGGCCACCAGGGAATGCTGCACCAATGGGCCTCCGGAGGGGGACTGAAAGTATTTGCTTTGCTTTTCTTCAATGGTATGAGGTGCATGATCGGTGGCCACCACATCCAGCTTGTCATTTAGCAATGCAGCCAGCAGCGAATCTCTGTCATGCTCAGTTTTTACCGCTGGATTCCACTTGATCAGGGTACCCTTTCTTTCATAATCTTTGTCGCTGAACCACAAATGATGAACGCAGACCTCTGCAGTGATCCTTTTTTTATCAAAGTCGGTTCCCTGCTGGAACAGATCCAGTTCTTTTGCGGTTGATATATGGAGGACATGCAAGCGGGTGTTGTGTTTCTTTGCCAGTTTTACTGCCAGAGAGCTTGAGAGGAAACAGGCTTCTTCGCTCCTGATCTGGGGATGAAGATGCATGGGTACATCTTCCCCATAGGTGTTTCGAATCTCCTGGGTATTCTTTTGAATGGTGGCCTCGTCTTCGCAATGGGTAGCAATCAGATACCGGTGAGTCCGCAAAAATCTCATCAAGAGCCTGGGGATTATCTACCAGCATATTGCCTGTGGAAGATCCCATGAAGACCTTAACTCCACAGTTGGTGCCTGGATCCAGTTTTTTTATTTCTTCAATGTTGTCATTTGTCGCACCAAGGTAGAAGGAGTAGTTGGCCATGGAGACCTCTGAGGCTCTCTTATATTTCTTCTCCAGCTCCTCAATGGAAGTGGCCTGCGGTTTGGTATTGGGCATCTCCATGAAAGAGGTGATCCCTCCAGCCACAGCTGCTTTTGATTCGGTGGCAATCTCAGCTTTGTGAGTTAATCCGGGCTCACGGAAGTGCACCTGGTCATCAATAACTCCCGGAATCAGGTATTTGCCACGGGCATCAATCACCTCCACCTGATCCTGATCTGCAATGGGCTCACCTTTAGCTACTGCTCGAATGATTCCTCCCCGAACCAGAACAAAGCCATGGGTTACTATGCCATTATTTACAATCTTCGCATTCCTGATCAGGTAGTTATTCATATGTATAACTCACTTCGTGAGTAGTTAGTGTGTTCACTGTGTGAACGTTAATAGATAGTAGTTAGCTTTCTCAAAGTTAGTCAATTTTGCGATATCACCGGTCACCACTCACCACTCACCACTCACGCTGTAAGCGCTAGCGCTTATAGCTTCTGAACCAACTGGCCACAGTTAACCTGATAACTCCAAAGATAGCTTCACTTACAATACTACCCGACATTTTTGAGGTCCCTTCCCGGCGATCGGTGAATATAATAGGAAGTTCTACCACGTTAAATCCATATTTCCAGGCCTTAAATTTCATCTCAATCTGAAAGGCATATCCTTTAAATTGGATTTTGTCAAGGTTAATTACTTCAAGAACCTCGCTGCGGTAGCAGACAAAACCTGCGGTGGCATCTCTTACCTTCATTCGGGTAACCAGCCGCACATATACAGAAGCAAAGTAGGAGATCAATACCCTGCTCATGGGCCAGTTCACCACATTGACCCCGGATACATACCTGGAACCGATGGCCATATCAGCCTTCTGGTGGCTACATGCTTCGAAAAGCCTGGGAAGGTCATTGGGATCGTGGGAAAAATCGGCATCCATTTCGCATATATATAGGTATCCCTTCTTCATGGCCCACTGAAATCCCAGTATATAAGCGGTACCCAATCCAAGTTTTCCGGATCGCTCAAGCAGGTGAAGCCTGTCTTTGTATTCATTTTGTAATGCTTTAATTCGCTTCCCGGTTCCATCGGGCGAATTATCATCTACGATTAATAGATCTATATCGATGGGCAGTTGCATTACCACAGCAATAATCTTGTCGATATTCTCTATCTCATTATAAGTGGGTACTATGACCAGTCGTTCGTTCATATTGTAATTGTCGAAAAGAACAAAATTACACCATTTTTTGAAGAATTTATTAGGCAGGTAAAAGTAAAGCAGTATATTTGCAGGCCGTTTGAGAAAACGGGGTTCTTTGAAAGGGTTTTTGTATAATTACAGATTATCAACCAAATGAAATTTAATTTCAAAAAAAGTAAAAAAACATTTGGAGATCAAAAATTAAAAACCTTATCTTTGCATCCGCTTTTAAAGAAAGCAGTGTTCTAAAAAAGGTTGAAAATGTGAAGAAAGATTTTGCAGGGAATCGATAAAGTTGTTATCTTTGTCATCCGCAAAAAACGGAACATAGTTCTTTGAAAATATTGAAGTAAGAATAAGGTAAAGAAGTCACCTAAAATTCCAAAATGAATTTATAGGAGTGAAGAATCCTTGAGCAAATTAAATTTTTTTACAATGAAGAGTTTGATCCTGGCTCAGGATGAACGCTAGCGGCAGGCCTAACACATGCAAGTCGAGGGGTAACGATGTCTTCGGACAGGCGACGACCGGCGCACGGGTGAGTATCGCGTTTGTAACCTACCTTTAACTGGAGAATAGCCCGAAGAAATTCGGATTAATACTCCATAACACTATGAACTGGCATCTTTTTATAGTTAAAGCTCCGGCGGTTAAAGATGGGCATGCGTAACATTAGATTGTTGGTGAGGTAACGGCTCACCAAGTCTACGATGTTTAGGGGGTCTGAGAGGATGGTCCCCCACACTGGTACTGAGACACGGACCAGACTCCTACGGGAGGCAGCAGTGAGGAATATTGGTCAATGGGCGCAAGCCTGAACCAGCCATGCCGCGTGAAGGATGACAGCGCTACGCGTTGTAAACTTCTTTTGTACAGGAAGAAACACTTCTACGTGTAGAAGCTTGACGGTACTGTACGAATAAGCATCGGCTAACTCCGTGCCAGCAGCCGCGGTAATACGGAGGATGCAAGCGTTATCCGGATTTATTGGG
>CAWANQ010000005.1:205000-438114 GCA_963783435.1 uncultured Bacteroidota bacterium
TAGTCGAGCGATTGTGCGTGGATGATAATCGGGCATTAAGCATATCACCGAAGCTATGGACTCATGACTTAAGTTATGAGTGGTAGGGGAGCATTCCAGTCTGCGTCGAAGGAGAACCGTAAGATTCTGCTGGAGCGTCTGGAAAAGAAAATGTAGGCATAAGTAACGATAAAGCAGGTGAGAAACCTGCTCGCCGAAAAACTAAGGTTTCCGGATCAACGCTAATCGGATCCGGGTTAGTCGGGTCCTAAGGCGAAACCGAAAGGTGTAGTCGATGGACAACTGGTTAATATTCCAGTACTACCTTATACTGCGATGGGATGACGAAGTAGTGAAAGGTCCGCGTGCTGACGGAATAGCACGTTAAAGGTTGTAGGTATATCTTCGGGTTAATAGCTTGAAGATGCTGAAACTGATAGTACCGTGAGCCTTCGGGCAAGCGGATAGTGACCCTAAGCAGACTTCCAAGAAAAACCCCTAAGCTTCAGGTATAAGGTACCCGTACCGTAAACCGACACAGGTAGTCGAGGAGAGAATCCTAAGGCGCTCGAGTGATTCATGGTTAAGGAACTAGGCAAAATGACCCCGTAACTTCGGGAGAAGGGGTGCCATCGTAAGATGGCCGCAGAGAAATAGCCCAGGCGACTGTTTATCAAAAACACAAGGCTTTGCGAAATCGAAAGATGATGTATAAGGCCTGACACCTGCCCGGTGCCGGAAGGTTAAGAGGGGGGGTTATTCCTTCGGGAAGAAGCTCTGAATCGAAGCCCCGGTAAACGGCGGCCGTAACTATAACGGTCCTAAGGTAGCGAAATTCCTTGTCGGGTAAGTTCCGACCTGCACGAATGGTGTAACGATCTGGGCACTGTCTCAACCATGAGCTCGGTGAAATTGTAGTTCCGGTGAAGATGCCGGATACCCGCGACGGGACGGAAAGACCCCGTGCACCTTTACTATAGCTTAACATTGATTTTGGGTAAATGATGTGTAGGATAGCTGGGAGACTTTGAAGTGGCTTCGCTAGGAGTCGTGGAGTCAACCTTGAAATACCAGCCTTCATTTATCTGGAGTCTAATCCCTTGCGGGAGACAGTGTTTGGTGGGTAGTTTGACTGGGGTGGTCGCCTCCAAAAGAGTAACGGAGGCTTCTAAAGGTGCCCTCAGCATGATTGGTAACCATGCGTAGAGTATAATGGCATAAGGGCGCTTGACTGTGAGACTGACAAGTCGAGCAGGTACGAAAGTAGAGCATAGTGATCCGGTGGTTCCGTATGGAAGGGCCATCGCTCAAAGGATAAAAGGTACGCCGGGGATAACAGGCTGATCGCTCCCAAGAGCTCATATCGACGGAGCGGTTTGGCACCTCGATGTCGGCTCGTCACATCCTGGGGCTGGAGAAGGTCCCAAGGGTTGGGCTGTTCGCCCATTAAAGTGGCACGCGAGCTGGGTTCAGAACGTCGTGAGACAGTTCGGTCCCTATCTGTCGTGGGCGTAGGATATTTGAGAGGGCCTGACACTAGTACGAGAGGACCGTGTTGGACAGACCTCTAGTGTACCTGTTGTGGCGCCAGCTGCATTGCAGGGTAGCTACGTCTGGAAGGGATAAGCGCTGAAAGCATCTAAGCGCGAAGCCTGCCTCAAGATGAGATATCCCTTAAGGGCCGTCAAAGACGATAACGTTGATAGGCTGCAGGTGTAAAGGCAGTAATGTCATAGCCGAGCAGTACTAATTGCCCGTGAGCTTTTTTCAAGGCTAATTAAAAGATACTTCTTCCGATATGTCAATCTTATTATATCCGCCATAGCCTTGGCTAAGGCGGATAAAGATTTTAGGTGACTATTGCAATGGGGAACCACCTCTTACCATTCCGAACAGAGAAGTTAAGCCCATTTGCGCCGATGGTACTGCGTATTGTGGGAGAGTAGGTCGTTGCCTATCTTATTTAATCCCATCCGGTTTCCGGGTGGGATTTTTTATTACCTCTTTTTTTAAACAAAATTGGGGAGGATTTGTTGGAGAAGCTGCCTATAAATCATTGAATTACAATGATTTTAAGCAGCGCTGACAATAAATCCGTACCTCCCCATTTTGTTCGCAGTTTGTTAATTTCTATCCCCCCCATTTTACCTCAAAATCCAAGCTGTTTCTTAATTTAGTATTTCATAGAGCGCCAACAGGTGAGGAGAAGGTTATTTATATATTTCTTGCTTATTAACATTAACGGTGGTAGCCACCGGACAGGTGATTGACACAACCAAAGCTATTAATACCTGGGAGTTAAAACATAACTACACCAGGTTTGAAGAAGTATCACTGGATACAAATATGCATCAGCTTCAAAAGGAGTATAATCCGGCACTTCAACAGGGTTTCAGCTATGAAAGACTCGGTAATCTTGGTCATGCATTAAATCATGTGGACTTTTTCTTAAGGCCAGAGACAGATGCATTTCTATTTGGTAGAGCCTGGGATCCCTATCTTAAAACCGCAGATAGAACTATTTTTTTTAATACCAAAACTCCTTTTACCTCCATCAATTATTCCACCAATCTTTTCATCAATCAGACCCCTGAAGAAACCATTGAGGCCATACACACTCAGAATGCCTCGCCCTTTACCAATTTTGGAATATATTTCAATATCCTATCTGGCAAGCCCTATTATGAAAACCTGAAGACGCGTGTAACCAGGGTGGGACTATTTGGCAGTCACGCAAAAAACAAGTACAGCATCTTTGGCTCTTTCTACAGCAATGGATTTAAGCTGGGTGAAAATGGGGGACTGGTTGATCTTGATGGATTTAAGAACGGTGTCCTGGAAAATGATTGGCAATATGAAATGGCTCTGCTCAATGCACAAACGGAATATCGGAACCTCTCACTTTTCCTGACTCAAAAATACAACCTGGTGGAAAGGCATGTCCATACCGATTCGCTGGGCAATACCACCACTACAGGCAAGACCCTTTCATTGTCCCATCAGCTTCTGGTGGAGAGGAATATGAAGGATTACTACGATGAGGTGAATATGGAGGATTTATCCCCTGTCTATAACAACTACTATTACTTAACCGATATTGCAAAGGACTCAGCTTCAGAGGATAAGATTTCAAATGTTTTTCAGGTGATCCTCGGTGATCCCGATTATGATAAGTTATCTGCCCGGGTATACTCGGGATATGAGGTGAGGCGATTTGGTATGCTTTCGCCTTATGAGTACTCTTACTGGGAGGTAGATTCCACCGACACAGATCCACCAGAGGCAGATTCCAGTTTCAGAGATACAGTAGTAGCCAGGTTCAATGATCAGTTTTACCATGATGTATACATTGGATTGCATTTGGCCGGACCAACCACGGGAATTTGGGACTGGGTAGTGGCTGGAAAGTATTATTTACTGGGATATTATCAGAATAATTTTGAAGTCAACGCCACCTTTTCGAGAGAGATTTTGGGCAAAGCCGATCTGGGTTTGCGAGGAAGCATAGACCTCAAAAGACCTCACTACTTCACAAACCGCTACTCCTCCTCCTTCTTCAGGTGGGAAAATGATTTTCCATCCATGTTCAGGATCAAAGGAGAGGCATTTGTGAAAAGCGAAAAACTGGAGATGGATATCCGTGCGGGCGCTGCCTATATCAGCAACTATGTCTACTGGGATCAGGGGGCAATTCCAAGGGTTTATGAGAGCGATCTGTTGATCTTATCGGGCTATTTTTCCAAGCATTTTATATTATCTGGATGGCATTCTGACAATAAATTATTGGTTCAATACACTACAGCAAATGAGGTGCTTAGACTGCCCCTGGCCACCATATATTCATCGAATTACTGGAAACAGTCATTGTTTAAAGGAGCCTTGATTGCAGACCTGGGATTTGATGTCTCCTATTTCACAAATTACCGTGCCAGTGCTTATATGCCAGCAACGGGAGCATTTTTTCTACAGGATGAACGTGAGGTAGGAGGATTCCCTTTTCTGGATGTGTTTTTTTCATTCCGTATTGCACGAACCCGAATTTTTGCGTCATACAATAATATTTTTGCCGGCGTTGAATTTTTGGGCAACAACTATTTTACAAGCTACCGTTATCCTATGAAGCCAAGGAATATGCGGTTGGGCTTGGTCTGGACGTTTTATGACTGATATGAATTTCGGGCAAAAAAGATATGCAGAAGTACCTTAAACAAAAGGTCATCATTCTGGGGATGGTTGCAGCCATTCTCATGCTTTTATCCTCCTGCAGCCGACGGGATCAGCCCAGGTTCAGGGATGTAGAGAGCCTGCAACCGAAGCTGACTTCCAACCTTGAAACGATCAGAGAAAAGGGAATACTCAAGGTAGTGACCGAATATAACTCCATTAGTTATTTTATCTACAGGGGACAGCCACTTGGTTTCCAATATGAAATGCTTAGGGATCTGGCGGAACACATGGATCTTGAACTGGAGGTCAGTGTAAGTAATGACCTGGAGCAAAACTTTCTGGATTTGGAAGAGGGCAGAGTGGATTTAATCGCCATGAGTCTGACCATCACCTCCGAACGAAAGGAAGAGGTGGCATTTACTGTTCCACTTCTCCAGACCAGACAGGTACTTACTCAAAGAAAGCCCAAGCAGTGGGAGAAAATGAATTCGAAACAGATTGAAAACAGCCTGATTCGAAATCAGCTGGATCTGGCAGGTAAGATGGTATATGTTCAGGCAGGATCGGTGTATGCTGACAGGCTTCGTTCTCTCTCCAGTGAAATCGGGGGTGGAATAGAGATCAATGAAGTACAACTTGAGTCGGAGCAACTGGTTCAAAGGGTTGCACTGGGTGAGATCGACTACGCCATATGTGACGAGAATGTAGGATTGGTCAATTCCACCTATTTCCCCCAGCTGGATGTGGGTACGGCCATCTCCTTTCCCCAGCATGTGGCCTGGGCTGTTCACCCCGATTCGGACAGCCTGAGGGTGGAGATTAATAAATGGTTGGAAAAATATAAGAAGACCAGAAGTTATGCAATACTCTACAACAAATATTTTAAGAACAGACACTCATACCGTAGCATCCACAGTGAATACTATACCCTGGGAAGTGGAAAGATCAGTAACTATGATGACATTATAAAGAAGGAGAGTGAACGAATCGGATGGGATTGGCGTTTGCTGGCCTCCCTGATCTACCAGGAATCCAGATTTAACCCCCAGGCCGAATCCTGGGCCGGTGCATTTGGATTGATGCAACTCATGCCTGGAACAGCAAAAAACTATGGGATTACCAAAAGCTCATCACCAGAAGCTCAGATCAGGGCGGGAACAACATTTATTAAATGGCTGGATAATAGATTTATAGAGGAGGTTCCTGATCCGGAGGAAAGGATAAAATTTGTGCTTGCTTCTTACAACATCGGATACGGTCATATACAGGATGCCCGTCGGTTGGCTGAACTGTATGATGAAGATCCCAATGTATGGTATGGATGTGTAGAGAAGTGGTTACTCAATAAGTCCGATCCGAAATACTATACCGATCAGGTGGTTAGGCATGGTTATGCCAGAGGGATCGAAACGTATAATTTTGTGAAGGAAATCATGGGACGCTATGAGGACTATAAAAACATAGTTAACAGCGACGTAATGGCAGTCTGGAAGCCAGTTCCAGGATTTCGCTCAGCATCATGGCAGTAGCCCCCCAGATTTTCTCCTTTCCAATTTTATAACAAGGTGCCTGAATGGCCAGGTTATGTCTCACCATGAGCTCCATCTCCATGTTGGAGGAGGAGAGCAGGCTTTGCAAAGGAGCTTCGATGACATATTGTACCTCAGTAGGATCGGGTTTGAATACAGGTGTTTCATCCATCCATCCAACAAAAGGTGTAACCAGAAAATTACTCACCGGGATGTGCAGATCGGTTAGCGCCCCAAGGATTTCAAGCTCGCCAGAAATGCCCAACTCCTCCCGGGTCTCCCTGATGGCCGTTTGCTGCAGATTGCGATCCCCATTTTCCCAAGCTCCTCCCGGGAAACTTACCTGGGCACTGTGAGGGCCATCATATTCATTTCTCTTGATAAAGACCATATGAATTTTTCCTGCTGAAGGGTACATCAAAGCCATTACTGCTGCTCTTGTAGGATCTGATACATGTGAAAAATCACCTCGAAATGAGGGAGCCATTCGATTTTGAGCCTCTTCACCGGGCAAGCTTCCCAGGAGTTCTGCCCTCCATCTTTCTCTGTTAATCAATTCCTTCATTTGAATATCATCATTTTTTATCAATTGAACCGGATGCTTTTTTCAGGTGAAATTTTTGCAATGAGGGCTGAGGGAAGAAGCAGGAAGAGAAAAGTGATTAGCATGGTTCCCAGGTTAAGGAGCAATACATGCCATAGGTTGAGGTTTATGGGTACAGTATCCAGATAATAGGAGCTGGGATCCAGTGTAATCAGGTTCAGGTACTTTTGAGCAAGGCAAATGATCAGTCCAAACAGGTTTCCCCATAAAAGTCCCAGCAAAGTAAGATAGCTTGATTGATAGAGGAATATTTTCCGAACTGAGCTGTCCCTGGTTCCAAATGCCTTCAATATACCAATCATATTGGTCCGTTCCAGGATCAGAATCAGCAATCCTGAGATCATGTTAAAACCAGCCACGACAAGCATCAGGATCACAAGGACTATGACGTTCATATCCAGTAGGTTAAGCCAGTCGAATATCTGGGAATATTTTTGTTCAATGGTCTCGACCTTCAATCGGCTTCCGTCCTCCAGAAAATCATTCCCAACTGTGGTGCGCACCAAACCCGTCATTGCCTGCAATTCATTCATATTATCCAGAAGCACTTCGTATCCGCTTACCTGGGCCTCGTGCCAGTTGTTGAGCCGTTGCAACTGTCTGATGTCGGCATAGATATACAATTGATCGAACTCCTCCAGGCTTGTGTTAAAGATGCCCTGAATGGTGAAGGTGAAGGCTCGGGGTGGATCCTGTATGAAGTACATGGTAAACCGGTCTCCAATTCCAAGCTTAAGAAGGGTGGCCATTTTTTCGGAGAGTACAACCTGGTTACTTCTCGCACTATCGGCCAGTTTCAGGACCTCTCCCTGGGTAATATATTTGTTAATGAAATCCCAGTTATAGCTCTGGTCAATTCCTTTTAGAACTGCTCCGTGAATTTCATCCCCTGTTTTTATGATTCCTGCTTTGATAGCAAATGCTTGAATATTTTTTACTCCTTCCACCACCCTGAGGCTCTCCACACTTTCGAGTCCGGCCGGAATGGGAAGGGTTTCATATGAGAGGTTGGAGTCAAGATTGAGAATCTGGATATGGGCACCAAACCCGGTCACTTTGTCTGAGATCTCATTCTTAAAACCTGTCACAATAGCCACCGAAACAATCATTACAGCAAGGCCCAGAGCGATGCCAAATATGGCTATCCCCACAATAGACCTGGATAGATTGCGTCCTCCTTTCCTGCTGCCGATCATCCGGCGTACGATAAAAAGCTCAGTGTTCAATAATTCTGAATTTGCTCCATCAAATGTAGTTATCTTTTGTCTATTTTTATGGGATGAGGCGCTTGTTGATATCCACATTGTTGTTCCTTTTCTGCATGGGTGTTGCATGTAGCAATGGCGATCGACCCATCATATGTGGCGCAGATAGGATGGAGCAATATCTGCCAATGATTGGAGAAAGACCTATAGCCCTGGTGGCTAATCATACCTCTTTGATAGAAGGAACCCACCTGGTGGACACCTTGCTCAGCAGGGGTGTTCGGAAAGATCAGATTTTGAAGGTATTTGCCCCTGAGCATGGTTTCAGGGGAGAAAGAGCGGCTGGTTCGCTCATAAACGATTCTGCGGATCCGGAAACCGGAATTCCCATTGTCTCCGTTTATGGAGCAAATAAAAAGCCGAGCCCTGACGACCTTGAGGGCGTAGAGCTGGTGATCTTCGATCTCCAGGATGTGGGTGCCAGGTTCTACACCTACATTTCCACCCTGCATTACGTCATGGAGGCCTGTGCAGAAAACGGAGTGCCCCTTTTGGTCCTCGACCGGCCCAATCCCAATGGCAATTTTGTGGACGGACCCCTGATGGAACCGGCCTACTCCTCATTTGTTGGGATGCACCCGATCCCGGTGGTATATGGACTCACCATTGGCGAGCTCGCGGGGATGATCAATGGGGAAGGATGGTTGAGTAAGGGGGTAAGGTGTGAACTTGAAGTGATTCCCTGTAACAATTATTCTCATTCTACCACCTATTCCCTGCCTGTTTCTCCCTCGCCGAATCTTTCAAATGACCATGCCATTCGCCTCTATCCATCCACCTGTTTTTTTGAAGGCACCATTTTGAGTGAAGGAAGGGGAACTTTGATGCCCTTTGAGGTTTACGGGCATCCCGATCTTGAGGGAGACTTTAGTTTTACACCCATTGAAATACCGGGAGTTTCGGGAAATCCAAAATTCAGGGATCAATTGTGTATAGGGGAGGATTTAAGAGATTTTATTCCTCCAGATGGATGGACCAGAATCTATCTGGGATGGCTTTTGGATGCTTATGAAAAATTTCCGGAGAAGTCAGAATTTTTTATTCCCTATTTCGAAAAACTTACCGGAACCAAACAACTGAGGAGTCAGATTGAAGCAGGATGGGATGAATCAAAAATCAGGGCAAGCTGGCAAAAGGACCTGAACAGCTTTCTGGAAATAAGAGAAAAATACCTGATTTACGACTGACGATTTTGTGATCCTTTGTAGTTGTTGCCTCCGGATTTCCCACCAGTTCGCTTCCCTTTATATTTTCCTCCCGATCCCTTTCTGGGTGGCCGGCCACCCTGAGGCCTTCCGCGGTATTTCGATGGATCATATTCGGGTGTATCTCCAAACTCTTCCGGAACTGAAGATTTGATAACCGGCTGTTCGAGTAATTTCTCTATCCTGGCAAATTTGGATTGCTCCTGTTCGCTGATCAGAGTGATGGCAATTCCATCGGATTCAGCCCTGGCAGTGCGCCCAATGCGGTGGATATAATCCTCCCCTTCATGGGGTACATCGTAATTTATAATCAATTCGATGTTATCCACGTCGATTCCTCGTGACAGCAGGTCGGTGGCCACCAGGATGTTGAGCTTTCTGTTTCTGAACTGGAGCATAAATTCTTCCCGTTGCTTCTGATCCAGATCTGAGTGTATATCTTGTGCCAGCAATCCTTCTCGTTTTAACTGTCGGCCCAGTTGTTTGGCTGCCAGCTTAGTGGAGCAGAATACAATCACGCTTTTCAGATCTCTGCCTTTTAACAGATGGGTAACCAGCGGAAGTTTTTGGGTTTCATAAACCACATAAGCAACTTGTAGCACTTTTTCAGCGGGTTTGGATATGGAGATACTTATCTCAACAGGTTGATGCAAGATCTTTTTGGCCAGTTTCCTGATCTCAGCAGGCATGGTGGCTGCAAAAAGCAGATTCTGCCTCTTCTTTGGAAGGTACTGCACAATCTTCATAATGTCCTCAAAGAAACCCATATCCAGCATCCTGTCTGCCTCATCCAGCACCAGGTACTTCAAGCCATCGAAGTTCACATAGTTGTTATTCAGGTGGGCTATCATTCTACCGGGGGTGCAGATTACTACTTCTGTTCCCTCTGTAAGCGCTTTTTTCTCTTTGGCAAAAAGGGCTCCGTCACCACCTCCATAGACAGCAATTGAACTGACCGGCGTAAAATAGGAGAAACCCTCCATTTGCTGATCAATTTGCTGAGCAAGTTCCCGGGTGGGGACAATCACCAGTGCACGGGTTTTATTGGCCTCTTTCGATGCAACAATATTTTGGATAACAGGCAGTAAAAAAGCTGCTGTTTTTCCGGTTCCTGTCTGAGCTGCTCCTATGATATCATTTCCCTGGAGTATGGCTGGGATGGCCTGTTCCTGTATAGGCGTGGGTGATTCAAAACCCATGGCTTCGATGCCTTCCATCAGGTCAGAATCAAAGCCAAAATCACTAAAATTCAATATCTTCCTTTCTTAATTAATACGGACACAAAGGTAGTCAAATATTCAGCATCTACCCATACACTAAACACACTGGGTGTTAAATGGTTCGCCCGGGATATACTTTCAATGCCTCGGCCAGGGTTTCCATGGCAAGAGCCAGATCTGCTTTCTTTAATACATAGGCAATGCGGACCTCCTGTTTCCCCAGTCCTGGTGTGGAATAGAAACCAGAGGCGGGAGCCATCATGACGGTCTGGTTTTTATATTCAAATTCGCTGAGGATCCATTGGGCAAATATATCTGCATCATCCACTGGTAAATGGACCACCGTATAAAATGCTCCCTTGGGAGTTGGACAGACCACCCCAGGCATTTTATTCAGTGCTTCCACCATAAAATCACGCCTTTCAATGTATTCATCATACACCTCCTTAAAATAGCTGTCGGGCGTATCCAGCGCTGCTTCACCAGCCACCTGACCGTAGGAGGGCGGACTCAGTCGGGCCTGAGCAAATTTAAGGGCTGTGGAGATTACCTCCTTATTCTTTGAGATAAGCGCGCCTACCCGAACGCCACACATGCTGTACCGCTTGGAAACCGAATCAAACATCACCACGTGCTGCTCAAGACCTTTCAGGTTCATGGCCGAGAAATGTGATTCCCCGTCATAACAAAACTCCCGATAAACCTCGTCGGAGAATAGATAGAGATCATGTTTCTTGACGATTTCACCCAGCATTTCCAACTCCTCACGTGAATAGAGATATCCGGTTGGATTGTTAGGATTGCAGATGATGATGCCTCTGGTTTTAGGGGTGATCACTTTCTCAAATTCTTCAATGGGGGGAAGAGAAAAACCTGACTTTCAATGCTTGAGGTGATGGGGACGACCTTTACACCGGAAGCTACTGAAAAGCCATTGTAATTGGCATAAAAGGGTTCGGGTACAATGACCTCTTCATCGGGATTGACGGTCGACATCAATGCAAAAGTGATGGCTTCTGAACCTCCGGTGGTGACCAGCATTTCGGTATGGTCTACCTGGATGCCGATTCCCTGATAAAAAGCAGCCAGTTTACGCCTGTAACTTTCGTTTCCTGCCGAATGGCTGTAGGCTATCACCTTCTCGGTCATGTTCTTTACCGCCTCACGAGCCACCTCGGGGGTTTTAATGTCGGGCTGTCCAATATTCAGGTGAAATACCTTTCTTCCCTTTTTCTTTGCTTCTTCAGCATAAGGAACCAGCCTGCGGATGGGGGATGCGGGCATGGAATGACCTTTTTTTGAAATGCTTGGCATATTATTTTTCTCTTTTAAATCTATTTTTCCTCAGCTACAACTTTGCCTTTGATTTGTAATTTAACCGGAGAGTTGGCTGCAGTTGAGTATACAAACAGAGACTTTAAGAATGTCCCGCTTGTGGCTGTATTATACTTAACAGTAATCTCACCGGTGGATCCAGGTTCTATGGGCTCCTTTGGCCAGGCTGGTACGGTGCAGCCACAGGTGCTTCTTACCCGGTTTATGATGATTGCATTCGCTCCAATATTTTTAAAACTAAAGGTCCAGGAACCATCGCTATCCACTGCAATCTGTCCATAGTCATGGAGATACTCATCGAACCAGAGTTCCTGTCCTTTTTTCTTAGCCGTAGCTTCAGGACTTTCTGAGCACCCAGAAATTAGGATTGTCAATGACAAAACGGTTAACAGGTATCCTATACTTTTTCTCCGCATAACTGTTTATTAATGTCCTAAAATTACTGGAATTTCTTGAAGGCCCACATGATTAAAAACATTTCCCATTCGGATTCGTATATGTATATTGCTATAGCACTCACCCTAATCATCCTACAGCCATGAGAAAAGCCCTCACCTCAAGTCTTTTTGCAATACTCGCACTGATAATATCTTGTGAGCAAAAAGAGCCTGATATACCCCAATCAGTATACAAAGAAAATTTGACAGGATTGGTTCAAAAAGGTCCGTTTATGAATGGTACATCGGTTGATGTAGCTGAATTGAACTCTGAACTCATACAGACTGGTAGAAACTATAATACCCAGATCTCCGATAACCGGGGGCATTTTGAGTTGAAGAAAATCGAGTTATCCTCTCAATTCGTACAGCTCAAAGCGGATGGTTTTTATTTCAATGAAATAACAGGCAACCCTTCTTCGGCAAGGTTGGTACTATTTGCACTTTCAAATCTGAGCGATAAAACCAGCTTAAATGTAAACTTGATCTCTCACTTGGAAAAAGACCGGGTTTCTCAACTAATTTCAGAGGGAATCTCCTTCAGTGAAGCCAAACAACAGGCTCAGCAGGAGGTATTGCAGATATTTTCCATCGAGAAACCGGATATGGAGGAATCCGAAGCCTTAAGTATAACCAGTCAGGGAGATGACCATGCTATTTTGTTGGCAATCTCTGTGATTCTGCAGGGACATCGCTCAGTGGCAGAACTATCCGAACTACTTGCCAATATAAATTCAGATTTTAGAGAGGATGGCATAATAAACTCCTCCTCAGTGGGTTCTGCTTTGATTAATCATGCAATTCTTCTTAATACATCCCGCATCAGGGAGAACCTTGAAGCACGCTATGAAGAAACCGGACTTGATGTTGAATTGCCTGAATTCGAAAAATACATCTTGACATTTATTGAAAACAGTGATTTTGAAATCACTTCCACCATTGCTTACCCTGAGTTAAGTCCCTATGGGATCAATATCCTTTTCCCTGATCAAAAAAGTGTGATTGGAGGTACGGATTACAGCCTCGCAGTTGATTTACCTTCAGGAACACATGTAAAAGTAAGATTGTCGGGAGGAATCTGGTACTACCGGGTGTTGCCGGAAGGTCCAGTAAACTGGACTGTTTCCAAGTACGATTCTGAGAGTAGTGTTCAGACCTTTACCTCTACCACACCAGGGGAGTTCTCAGATTTAAGTATCCAGTTCCCACCTCCATATTCACAGGTAGACAGTTCAGGAATGCAAGACAGTTTATACAATAAGGAGATTCTCATAGAGTGCTATGAGAACCTTTCCGATACAGTAACCTGGAGTAAGAAGTTAAAGGTTCTCCCAAGGGAGTAACCTAGTAAGCTACTTCCACATTCCAGACAAAAGCACGGATGCCCACATCCTTATTCACTTCATCGAGACGTTTCACTCCCTCTAAAATGGAGGCTACTGCTTCCTCCTCCACCACGGCGAGCCTGGCCGCATTTTGTTCCGGCCAGGTGTGTGTATTCATGTGAGGGAGACCATCCACGCTGCCCCGTCCTGTGAGGTCGGCCCAGTTTGTAAATCCCCTGATATTCAGCTTATCAAAAAGGTACTCTACCTTTTCGGTTTGCGACTGATTGTATACGATAAATACTGCTTTCATCTTTGCCTGTTATTGAGGGAGTTCTTCCCCGTTTCCATTCATAAAATCATACTCAACCACCTTTTTGCGTTTGTCACTTCTGCGAAGCATCATGTGGTAGATTACGGGTACGAGGACGAGGGTTACAATGGTGGAGAAAATAAGTCCGCCAATGACCGCGATCCCCATGGGGCTCCAGATTTCGGATCCTGAACCTGTACTCATAGCCAGTGGTAGCATACCCAGGATGGTGGTCAGCGAAGTCATCAGAACCGGACGAAGTCTGGATTGACCGGATACAACGATGGCCTCGTTCAATTCAAGACCGCGTTCACGCATAAGATTGATGTAGTCAACCAAAACAATGGCATTTTTCACCACAATACCCACCAGCATCACACCACCTACCATAGATATCACACTCATGGTGGTGCCGGTCACCAAATGCGCCAGCATAACACCTGTAAATGCAAAGGGGATGGAGAACATAATGATAAAAGGCATTTTCAGGGATTCAAACTGACTGGCCATCACCAGGTAGGTAAGTATCAGGCTAAGAAGCAGGAGTAGACTCAAATCTTTCATGGAATCCTGCATATCTTCCACAGCTCCCCCCATCTGGATATTCACATCGGATGGAATATCCATGTTGTTGATCTTGGATTGTATTTCCTCAGCCATCTTATTCAGAGGCACTTTATAGGGAGTGATGGATACAGTCACCATTCTTTCCCTGTTTTTACGTTCGATGTTGGGAGGCGACCAGTTCTCCTCTATTTCAGCTACTTCGCCCAGCCGAATCATCTGGTTCTGCATGTTCATAAGTGCAATGTCATTCAGATTGGAGAGTGAGTTTCGTTCCTCCTCCACAAACCGAACCACGATATCATATTCATCGCCCTCTTCGCGGTAACGTCTCATATAGGGACCTTCCACCCGGTTGCGGACTGCGTTGGCCATGGTAAAGGTATTGAGGCCGTGTTGTGCCATCTTCTGCCGGTCGGGTACAATCTGAAGCTGGGGTTTGGAAGGATCCCGGCTGATATTCACATTGGTAGCACCCGTAATGGTTCTCGCACTGTCGGCGAGGGCATTGGCAATCATGGATGTGGCATCAAAATCGTATCCGTAAATCTCCACCACCACATTGTTTTCAGTGGTCCCTCCCATTCCTCCGTTAGGAACCACGTCAAAATTCACAATCTCTGGGATGGTCTCCAGGAATTCGGTCAGTAGATTTGAAAGGTCCCAAACATCCCGTGCTCTGATTCCCAGGTCGGTCAGGGTGAAACTGACATTAATTCGGTGGGAGCCCGACTCCATAAAGAGCGACATCATACCCCCCTGGTCATCCGATCCGGCAGAAGTATAATAGAATTTGGCCTCTGGCATATTCTCTGCAATAAAAGCATCGATCTTACGGGCTACCTTTGTGGTTTCATCCACACGGAGCCCGGTTTGCAACTCAATGGCGGCAGTCATGGATCCCTGATCGGCTTCAGGCATAAACTCAAATCCCATTCCACCCGCCATCATCATAGATGCAACGAAAATGAGAATAGCCGCAATCAATGTGCCCCATCTGAAACGAAGGGCCACCTTTAATGAACGGCCATAGAATCTATCCATCCAGTTCAGGAAACGTCCGATGCTGTTGTCATAACTCATTTTTCGGACCTTCTTCGGTTTCTTCCTTAGCTTCATCAGTTTGGACGCCAGCATGGGTGTCAGAGAGATGGCACTAATTGTAGAGGTAACCACCGTGATGGTCACAATATAGCCCAATGGTCTGAATAATTCTCCGGTCATTCCCCCTATAAGGGTCAGCGGCATGAATACAGCCACAACGGTCAGGGTGGTGACGATAACGGCAAGCCACACCTCATTGGTGGCATAAATGGCCGCCTCCCGCGGCCTTGCTCCCCGTTCCACATGTTTGGTTATATTCTCCAGCACCACAATGGCATCATCCACCACCATCCCAATGGCTATGGATAAAGAGGACAGGGCTATGATATTGATGGAGCTACCACTTATGTAGAGGTATATAAAGGATACGATCAGGGAAATCGGTATGGTAAGGATAACAATAAAGGTGGCCCTCCATCTTCCCAGGAAGAACAGCACCACCAGGATGACGGCGATGGCTGCATACATCAGGGTACTTGACAGGTTATCTATGGAATCCACAATAAAGGTGGAAGAGTCCCAGAAGGTGGTGATCTCAATATCCTCCGGAAGGGCCTTAATCAATTCAGGCATAAGTGCCTGGATGTCCTGGGCCACCTGAACGGTGTTTGCACCAGACTGTTTTTGAATGATAATTCGCATCCCGGTCTTGCCGTTCAGCCGTTCATCCAGGGAGACATCCCGGAGAGTGTCTCTAATGTTGGCCACATCCCTCAGGTAGACGGTCTGACCATTGAAGCTTGACAGTACAATGTCATCCAGCACATCGCTTGAGGGAAATTCCCCTTTGATTCTCAGGGGATAGTCCATCATCCCCATCTCCAGGTTCCCTGCAGGAAGGTTGAGATTCTCCGCATTCAGCACTCCGGCGATCATCTCCACGGTAACATTGTAGGACTCCATCTTGCGGGGATCAATATCCACCTGGATCTCTCTGCCAGGTGCACCCATCAATCCCACTGATCCCACTCCGTCAATCCGGTTGATGGGGTTGACGATCTTCTCATCCAGGATGTTGGCAATGGCCGCGAAACTTTCATCGGCTGTCACTCCATAGAAGAGAATAGGCATGGCACTGGAGCTAAATTTAAACAGCATGGGTTTATCCACCTCTTCCGGAAGAAATTGCTCCGCAAAGCTGAGGGCATCACGCATTTCATTCGAAGCCTCATCCAGGTTGGTCCCCCACTCAAACTCGCACACCACAATAGACATGTTGTCCCGGGAAGTGGATGATATATCCTTCAGTTTATTCACTGCATTCAACTGGTCCTCTATGGTGCGGGTTACATTGGTTTCAATATCGGCCGCACTGGCTCCCGAATACGTGGTGATTACCGATATGGCAGGGAAGTCAATATCGGGATAGAAATCGATGGGCAACCTGTTCAGGGAGTAAAACCCCATAACCATCAGCCCCACAAAGATCATTATTGTTGTAATCGGTCGCTTGACCGCATTTCCGTATATACTCATCTCAAGGCTTTTTTGGGTTAATTAACCACTATATTTACAGGGTCACCGTTTTCCAGCCTGCTCTGACCCGCGTAAATCAGCTCCTCTCCACCCTTAATTGAGGCTGAGGATATTTCCAGTTGGTCGTCATGACGAGATACAATCTGCACAACAACCTTTTTAGCTTTGCCGTTTTCATGAAGCATCACATACCTTTCGTTGGTTCCGGTTTGTTGCATCACTGAAATGGCCGGTACAATCAGGGCATCGGTCTCTCCCAGCTTCAGGCTTACACGGGCAAACATGCCAGGGTGTAATTTCTCATCCTTATTGGGAATGGTTACCTCGGCTACAAAGGTGCGGGTAGCCGCACTAATGGTGGGATGAATCCTGTATACAGTTCCCTGGAAGATTTCTCCCGGATAGACATCGGTGATCACTGATGCCTTCATTCCCTTTTGAATCAGGGGGAGGGATTTTTCACTCAGGTTTACCATCAACTTCACAGGGTTAATCTGGATCAGGGAAACCAATGCTGCTTTTCCTGCCGGTGTATTGGGTGTGGGAGAGAAAAGCTCACCATCGTTAAAGTACTTTCCGGTAATAATTCCGGAATAAGGCGCCCTTAATAATGTGTTCTCTTCAAGGTTTTTCAGAATCAGTTCGGTGGTCTCAACCTGAGATTTCATCTGGTCATGGGCCTGTTCGGTAATGGACCCATACTGCAACAGGGTATCCATTCGGGCCATATCGGTCTTCAACTGTTCATACTGAAGCCTGGTCTGATCCAACTGAGAACGATCCATTTCCACCAGAAGCTGACCCTTTTTTACATGGTCGTTCACATCTACTTTTACCGACCTGATCCGGCCCTGCAGAGCGGGTGAAAGATGGGTCTCTTCAAAGGCAACTACGGTAGAAGTAATTTCACGTTCAACGGCAGTGTTTTTATAGGCCAGATCCATTACCTTAACAGGCTGGGCCTTTTTCTCCACTGCGGTTGTGGTCTCTGCAGCGGCAGCTCCCGGGGGCTTCATGTCGCAAGAGACTACTGCAGCGCTTAGGATGGCCGACATCAGGATAATTTTTATTGTTTTCATGGTGGATATAGTTTTCATTTCTATTTCTGGCATTATAAGTTGTTCATTAATTTGTCCAGTTGCAACCTGGCGTTGAGCACCTCCATGATCGCCTGGATATAGTTGCTCTCTGCGTCGAGGTAGTTTCCATTGGCCTGAGTCAGGTCCAGGCTGGTGGCCATTCCCTGCTCGAATTTCCGCTGGTAACTGTCAAATACCCGTTGGGCCACTTCCACGTTTTCCTCTTGTAACAATAGGTTATCAAGGGAACTCTGAAGGTTGTACTTAAACTGTTTCTCCTGCAGCAGCAATTGATCCTCCATGATGCTGCGATTGGTCTGGGCCATGCTGTAATCGATTTTTGCCTGGTTTACCCTTGCTTTTCGCATGCCGCTGGAAAAGATGGGCACGGCCAGGGAGAGGCCTGCAAGGTGGTTGGGAGTCATATCAAAACCAGTGGTCTGTATCTTGGCATTGTAGTTATAAAAACCGAGCAGGGTAGGGGCATAATTCCATTCCTCCAGGTCGACCAGCTTTTTATTGATCTCCTCCTGGGTTTGCATGATCTGATAGGTCACATTGTCGTTGAGAATAAAGGGCGAGGTCAGCGCCGTTTCGGGTTGAAGGGTGAAATACAGCGTTCTCAAATCATCTGTAAGCGTCAGTCCTATTCCAGGCTCAAGTCCCAGCTGGAATCGCAGCAGGTTGTAATTTAACTCCACGTTTCTCTCCAATGCCGTTTTAGAATTCTGAAGCTGATTTACAGTGATGCTGATCTGGTCCACATCTGTCTGCTCGGCCATCCCGGCATTAAACATATTTTCTGTTTGCCGCATGGTCTCTTTGAGGTTTTCCAGGTTTTGCTCCACAATGGCCAGGGACTCCTCAGTGATCAGTACCAGGTAATAGGCGGTAATCACAGTCTCCTTGGTAGTTAGTTCATTAAAATCCAGATTTTGTTCGGAGATCTTTTTGGCCAGCTTGGCAGTCTGGATACCTGCAATGTACTGACCGCTGAATATAAGTTGAGACAATTGCAGCTTGGCAGTGGACTGGTTGTTCATTAAGATGGTGGAAGGAGGTAACATTGAATTAAGTACTCCATCAAAGAAGGTACCCGCTGTGTGCATGTATATATCATTGGGAGTGCTTCCAGGGAAAGCTGCCAGGGTCTGGTCCAGGGCCATCTGTAGCTGTTCATCTGAAAAGTCAGGCGCCTCCCCTCCTCCAAATGAGAATTCCAGTTCATAATTGAAGTAGGTCATAAAATCTACGGCACCGTCTACCTGGGGAAGACCCTGTGCAATGGCCTCTTTGATGCTTGCAGCTGAACGATCCACTTCCATGCGTGCATTCTTAAGCGACTTATTGTATTCCAGTGCATAACTAATGGCTCCCTGAAGGTCCAGCACAAGGTCCCCCTGAGGTTCCTGACTTGCGCCGGGGAGAATAATTCCAAGGGTCAGGAGTAGGGTGAATATGGTTTTATACATTCTGTTTTTCATATCAGTTTCTCTTTTAATCCAATATACTTTTGCACTCCTCAAGGAGCGCTATTCCTTTATCTGTAGAAATGCCCCTGTAATAAGGTATCATAATGTGATCAAACATCTCTTTGCGGTGGTACCCGGCATCCACCAATTTGCTTTCATGACCAAATAATTCAAATAACTGGTGAAGGGTTAGATTTACAATCTCAATGTTGAGCTCGTTTCTAAACACTTTCTGTTTTACCCCGGTATCCAGCAATTTTCGGGTAATTGAATAATCTCTTATGACTCCCCCACTGGCCAGTTGTTGAAATACCTTTAAATGATATTTCCTGAAATCATTGAAGAAAACAGGATTCATCTGCTCAATCTGGCTGATGGTCATTTTCATGATTCGGAACATGGCTTCAATGGCATTGTCTGCTTCATCCAATATCAGGTGCGCCTGGTCGGTTGATTGCTTTTTATAGTACTTTATCACCTCCAGGAGCAGGGTGTCCTTGTCTTTAAACTTTTCGTAAATGGTTCGTTTGGATATGCCCATCTTCTCAGCCAGGGCATCCATGGTCATGCTTCTGATGCCATATTTACCAAACAGCTGTCCCGATTCAACAATGATTCTTTCCTGTACTTCCACAACCTCCAAATTTTGGGCAAGTATATGAAAACTTTTTTAGTTTTCTTAGTTTTCAGAGAGAATTTTCAGTAAAATTCGGTGAACGGTAATTCTGGGTCGGTGAAATTACCGTGAGACTTATTTTTACTACTTTTGCACTCGATTAAAACTGGAGTGAAAGCACTTATTGTATGAGCGAAATAAACATACCTTCCAAATATGACCCTGTCCATGTGGAGGATAAATGGTATTCCTACTGGATGGAGCAGAAATTTTTTAGCAGTACACCCGATGAGCGTGAACCCTATTGCATTGTAATCCCTCCTCCAAACGTAACAGGGGTGCTGCATATGGGGCATATGCTGAATAATACACTGCAGGATGTGCTTATTCGCAGGGCCCGAATGCAGGGAAAAAATGCCCTCTGGGTGCCGGGAACCGACCATGCTTCCATTGCCACAGAGGCCAGGGTGGTCAATAAACTTTCTGAACAGGGCATTAAAAAAACCGACCTTACCCGGGAAGAATTTTTGGCTCATGCCTGGGAGTGGAAAGAGAAACACGGGGGGATCATCCTGGAGCAGCTAAAAAAACTGGGCGCGTCCTGTGACTGGGACCGCACCCGATTTACCATGGATGAGGCCCTCTCAGAAAGTGTCATCAAAGTATTTGTGGATCTGTTTAAGAAAGGAAAGATATACCGGGGCGTCAGGATGGTCAACTGGGATCCCCAGGCATTAACGGCAGTCTCCGACGAAGAGGTGAACCATCGGGAAGTTAAATCCAAACTCTATTATGTAAGGTACCAGGTGGAAGGAGCCGATGATTTTATTACAATAGCCACCACGAGGCCTGAAACCATCCTGGGAGATACTGCTGTATGTGTTCATCCCGACGATGAACGTTTCAGTAAATTCCATGGGAAGAGGGTGCTCGTGCCCTTGATCCACCGCTCTGTACCCATCATTGTGGATGATTATGTAGATCGTGAGTTTGGTACCGGAGCTCTGAAGATTACCCCTGCCCATGACATTAACGATTATGAACTGGGACTCAAGCACAACCTGGAATCCATCGATATCTTTAATGACGATGGGACCTTAAATGAGGCTGCTCAGGTGTTGGTGGGGACCGATCGGTTTAAGGCCCGGGATCTGATTGTTCCCGAACTGGAGAAAGCCGGGAACCTGGTGAAGTCTGAAGACTATATGAACAAAGTGGGTTATTCTGAGCGCACCAATGCGGTGATTGAGCCCAAACTCAGCCTGCAATGGTTCCTGAAGATGAAAGAGTTAAGTGGCCCTGCACTGGAGCAGGTGATGAATGATACCATTCAGCTTCAGCCTTCAAAATTTAAAAACACCTATCGCCACTGGATGGAGAATGTGAAGGACTGGTGTATATCACGACAACTCTGGTGGGGACAGCGCATCCCAGCTTATTTCTATGGGGATGGGCCCAACGACTATGTGGTGGCCGAGTCGGCCGAGGAAGCCCTGGTCCTTTCTCAGGAAAAGACCGGGAATATCTCCTTAACAGTCGCTGATCTGAATCAAGATGAGGATGTACTCGATACCTGGTTCTCCTCCTGGTTATGGCCCATCTCGGTTTTCGATGGAATTCGTTTTCCCCAAAACGAGGAAATCAACTACTACTATCCCACCAATGACCTGGTGACTGCTCCAGACATTCTCTTTTTCTGGGTGGCCCGGATGATAATTGCCGGCTATGAGTACAGGGATGAGAAGCCCTTTAATTCGGTATATCTCACAGGAATGGTCCGTGATAGCAAGCGCCGGAAAATGTCCAAATCATTGGGAAATTCACCCGATCCCATTGAATTGATGAAGAAATACAGTGCCGACGGAGTGAGGGTAGGTATGCTATTATGTGCACCTGCAGGGAATGATCTCCTGTTTGATGAAGGTCTTACCGAACAGGGGCGCAACTTCAGCAATAAGATCTGGAATGCATTCCGCCTCATTAATAGCTGGGAAGTGGATTCCGAAATAGAACAACCTGACCATTCCTTGAAGGCGGGGGATTGGTTTGAGGCCAGACTGAACCGGGCTTTTCAGGAGGTAGAGGATCAGTTTAAGAAATACCGGATTTCCGATGCGCTGATGATCGTTTATAAGCTATTCTGGGATGAGTTCAGTTCCTGGTACCTGGAGGCCATCAAACCTGCATATAAGGCACCCATAGATGGGCTTACTTACAAGCGTACCATTGGATTTATCGATCGCTTGCTCCATATGTTGCATCCATTTATGCCCTTTATCACTGAGGAAATATGGCAGCTTATCAGCGAAAGGAGTGAAGGAGAGAGTCTGATGGTCTCATCCATGCCCACCCCCAGTAGCTATGACAAGAACCTGGTCGGACAGTTTGAAGATCTGAAAGAGGTGGTAACCCACGTGAGGAGCATCCGAAAGGACAAGAACATTCCCCCCAGGGAATTATTAGAACTAATGATTCGCAGCTCGGAGAATGACAAATATGAGGAGAGCCTGGAGCCTGTGATCAAGAAATTAGCCAACCTGTCCCAGGTCATTCAGGTAGCTGATGACCCGGGGGATACCATCTCATTTATTGTTAAGAACGTGGAATATTTCGTTCCGGTGGGAAATATGGTGGATGTTGAAGAGGAGATTGCCAAGTTGCAGTCGGAGCTGCAATATACCGAAGGTTTTATGCAGAGTGTAAAGAAAAAACTGAGCAATGAGCGATTTGTACAAAATGCTCCAGCCCAGGTGGTGGAAAAGGAGAGGCAGAAATTGGACGATGCAGAGGTAAAAGCAGGAGTGCTTAAAGCACAGATCGAAAAGTTTAAGGCGCAAGCCTGATCCGGCTCCACCGATCCCCGTTCAGGGTATATACAATTCTGTCATGTAAACGGTGTTTTCCGCCCTGCCAGAACTCAATTCGCACAGGATCAATGGCATACCCACCCCAGTCTGCAGGCCGGGGGATGGGATCGCTTGATTTATACTTCTTATACTCCTCCCGGTAGGCTTCTTCCAGGTAGGATCTGTCTGGTATCTCCCGACTCTGAGGTGATACCCGGGCCGCAATCTTACTCCCAAACGGTCTTTCCTGAAAATAGAGGTCCGATTCTGTTTCTGAGATTTTGTCAGCCCTGCCCTCAAACCGCACCTGGCGTTCCATTTCAGGCCAGAAAAAGTGAGCAGCAATATTTGATCCTGATCCTATTTCAGTGGCTTTCCGACTTCCATAACTGGTAAAGAACAGCAATTGTCGGGATTCGATTTTTTTTAAGAGTACGATTCGGGAGGAAGGATTTCCATCCTGGTCTACGGTAGATAGAGTCATGGCTGTAGGATCCAAATTTCCTGAACTCCTGGCATCATCAAGCCATAGTTTAAAAAGCGCAAGCGGATCTTCCGGGAGTTTTGATTCATCCATCTGCTCCCTGCTGTACTCCCTTCGTATCTCACCAAAATCTTCCGTCACTCATCTCACTTTTCCCCATTCACATCATTACACCATCACCACCATTACTCCACTACCCTTCTACTCACTACCCATCCACTTTTTTCAAACTCAGATCCAGGCTGCTGATCTGGTGTGTCAGTGCTCCCACAGAGATATAATTCACCCCGCACTCTGCGTAGGACCTGATGGTTTCCCGGGTAATCCCTCCGGAAGACTCTGTTTCTATACGATGGTTCACAAGACGAACGGCTTCCCTGGTCAGATCCACAGAGAAATTATCAAGTAGGACCCTGCGAACGCCACCCTGGGCTATCACCCTTTCAATATCCTCCAGAGAACGAGCTTCCACAATGATTTCCAGGTTCAGAGATTTCCTGGCAAGGTACTCCTTTGTGCCCTTTATGGCTTCCTCAATACTCCCTGCAAAGTCAATGTGATTGTCTTTGATCATGATCATATCATAGAGCCCGAAGCGGTGATTCACTCCCCCACCTAATCTGACCGCATATTTTTCAAGCATGCGAATACCCGGGGTGGTTTTCCTGGTATCCAGGATATGCGTCCCTGTACCTTCCAGCAATTTTACATAGGAATGGGTGGTGGTGGCAATTCCACTCATGCGTTGCATCACATTCAATACAAGTCTTTCACACTGGAGTAGCGAGTGAACCCTGCCCGACACCCTAAATGCCACATCTCCAGGTGTAACATGGGCGCCATCGGGAATAAAAGTATTAAATTCAACTTTTGGGTCAAAACGTTTGAAGATGCGTTCCGCCACATCAACACCCGCAAGGACTCCTTTCTCCTTAACCAGAAGTTCTGCAGATCCGTTCGCGTCGAAGATAATGGTGCTTAAAGTGGTGTGGTCACCGTCATGTATATCTTCCTCAAACCACCTGTCGATGGCCTCATCTAGATCATGGATTGAGTTCATACTGGGACTCTTTTTCAATACTCAGATAATATATCAGGCGCTTGTCTTCCTTATTCATAAAAAACAGATTGACCCTGAACGATTCCTCTTCGGTGGTAAGTGTGCCTATGGCATATTTCGACTGCTCTTTCGTTCCCTCGAATGAAATCTTGAATCCCGTGGGCTGGTGCGTTTTGAAAAAATTCTCCATGATCCGGGAAGCCTGATTTTTACTGGCTTCATAATCTTCTTCAAGAATGGTCATCTCCAGGCTCTGGTGAAAGAATACCGACATGGCTACTGCATTCCCTTCTGCAATAGCTTGCGACAACCCGGCAGGAACAGTTTGCGCCAGCAAAGGCAACAGGACCATCAAATTGATCAGCAAAATTGTTATTAACCTCTTTCTCACTTTATCCAAATAACGATTAAGTTTGTATATCACCACAACTTTCAGGCCAATACGGCAGAGGCCTGCAAGATACAAAAAACCTGTTGAAAAACGCCAGATGCGGATTACTCTGATTGAAAGTGGAAAAACCAGAGACCCCTTTATCAAAGAGGGAGTTGAGCTCTTCAGAAAAAGGGTAGTCCGTTATGTGCCATTTAAAATCGAAACCCTCCCTGATCTTAAAAATACACGGAACAAAACCATGAAAGAGGTTCAGGAAGAGGAAGGCGCATTATTACTTAGGCGTTTCAAACCCACCGATTACGTGATCCTGCTTGATGAGCGAGGAAAGGAGTACAACTCCATATCTTTTGCCGAGCATCTTAATTCGCTGGAAGGTCGTGTAAACCAGCTTTTATTTGTGATAGGGGGGCCTTATGGCTTTTCGGAGAGTGTATATAATCGAGCCGATGCCAGGCTTTCTTTGTCGAAACTAACCTTTTCGCATCAGTTGGTTCGATTATTGTTCATGGAACAATTGTACAGGGCATTCACCATCCTGAAAGGAGAGCCTTATCACCATGCTTAACTTCGATTAATGGAAGAAGGGAAACATAAAGGAACAGATGTTAAAAACTACCGCAGTATTCTATTGCAGGTACTTGCTTTGATCTTTCTGGTTTCAGGAATCTTATCGGGCAACCGTTTCAGGGATAAGGACTATAACCAGAAAGATGCCAGAAAATTTGAGAAGATACTTCACAAAAAAGAGCGATTGTTAAAGGATGAATTTCAGAAGCTTGAAGCACTTTTTGCGGTGGATGCTCCCACGGTGGTACTGGACCAAAAATCCTCTGAATATCAGGAGCTGGCCACAAGCCAGGGAATTTCCATTTTCTATTACGACCATGGATTTCTCAACTACTGGTCCGATCATTCTGTTCCTGTTTCAAATCGCTGGAGGCCCCGATACAATCTTCCCTTCACATCTTTACGGAATGCAGATTATGTAACTGTTTTTAAGCAGATAGACGGCAGTTTGCTGGTAGGTATGATTGAGATAAAGACTCATTTTCCTTTCCAGAATGAGGTGCTGATCAATGGATTTCAGCACGATTTTAAGTTGGATGATGGTGTGGCCATAAGATTCCTGGAAGGGGAGGATTCTGAGCCCATATACAACGAAGAGGGCGCTTACCTCTTCTCTCTTGATTTCAGTGAATCGGGCCTGGTGCATAAAGGATTCAGAGCCATTTCCGTGACCAGCCTTCTTCTCTTTGTTTTACTTCAGTTTGCTGCATTTTGTGCAATATTGAAACAGTCCCCTGCCAGGAAAAGGTATAGGTGGATTGGACTGATTTCACTATTGATTACCGGCAGTGTTTTTGCCATACTCAAGTATTCTTTCCCACCGCTCTTAACAGAGTCCGATCTGTTTCAACCTGAGTTGCTTGCAAGCCGTTTCATTCCATCACTGGGTGCTTTGATCGTTTTTTCCATATGGGCTCTGGCGTTGGTGGCGCTTTTCTACCTGCATGGCAATTTTGAAGGAATCCGGACCCAGAGAATTAAAGCTCTTTTGGCTATCTTGTTTTATGTTGGATCGGCGCTTCTTTTGCTCTTCATCGACCAACTGATAAGTGTTCTGATCCTTGATTCCAGCATCTCTTTTGAGGCCCATCGGGTGACCACCATTACAGCTTATACTGCTGCAGGTTTGCTGGTCATAATTATATGGTTTGTGATACTCGGCCTGCTTATCGATAAGGCCATCATTATCGGGTCGGGAGTTTCAAAGAAGACTTTTATTACTGGATCAGTTTCCATGTCGCTCGTGATGTTAGGAGCAATGGTATTACCGGGAGAGTATGGGTCCTGGACCAGCTGGGTGGCTATTTTGCTTATCCTGGGAAGTCAACTTTACGTGAGATACCACACTGAAGGCCAGATTACCTTCTCAAAGTTTGTTTTTCTGTTACTTTTTATATCGGTCTTTATGACCCTCCGTTTTCAACATTATAATCGAACCAAAACAGAACGACATAAGGAGGTTGAACTGGTAAAACTCTCTTCTGAACACGATCCCGTTGCAGAAATGCTTTTTGCCGAGATGTCCATGGCCATTCGAAACGATACAGTTTTTGCGCAATACATGAACCGGCCCTACATTGCCATCGAACAGGTCGCTGAGCGCTTACGCCGGAATTACCTCTCGGGTTACTGGTCCAAATACGACCTTCGGGTCACCGTTTGTCGCCCTGCGGACAGCCTCTATGTGGAACCTCCGGTGGATGAGAAGTACCAATGTTTCTCATTCTTTGAGGAGATGATTCTGAAAAGTGGCATCGAAATAGCTGGATCTGACTTTTATTTCCTGGATAACCTGAACGGGAAAATATCTTACCTGGGTTCCATTCCCTACTTCAGAGCAGATAGCGAGCACAGGGTATTTATAGAGCTCGATTCTAAAATACTTTCAGAGGAGCTTGGTTACCCCGAACTTCTGCTGGATGATGATTTTAGATCTTTTACCAATGCCGATTTCTCTTTTGCCAAGTACCATGAGGGAAATCTCGTCACCCAGGATGGCGAATTTCCTTACAGGCGAACCTGTGATTTCTATACCAGTGGGGAAGAGGTCTTTGAAAAGATCACCCTGGATAAATACGACCACACCATATATAATGTGGACGAATTAAACACCATCATTGTAGGGAGCCCCACCGTAACAGCAGTGGACAGCCTGATCTCCTTCTCCTATATTTTTGCGCTGATTTTCCTGCTTCTGGCTATCTCATATCTGGTAACAACCATTCGGATATTTAATCCCACCATTAACTGGAATTTTAAAAACCGAATTCAGTACTCCATGATCGGGATCCTTTTCCTGACTTTTGTGCTGATCTGTTCAGGGACCATCTATTTCATCATTCTTCAGTACCGGGTCAAGCACAACGACAACCTTCGAAATACCATGCGATCGGTATATATTGAGCTGATTCATAAGGTAGAATATGAAGAGGATCTAAGGAACTGGTCATCCGATAGCTATTATAACCTGGATGAACTGCTGATCAAGTTCTCCAATGTTTTTTATTCAGATATCAATCTTTATGATGAAGATGGAAACTTGCTGGCCACCTCACGTCCGGAGATCTTTAACCAGCAATTGCTGAGCCGCCGGATGAACAGGTTGGTGTTTGAAAATTTGTCGGCAGGCAACGCCTCAGAGTTTATTCACAATGAACATATTGGGGAGATGAAATACATCTCTGCTTACGTACCTTTACTCAATAGTGAGAATAAATTCCTTGCTTACCTGAATCTTCCCTACTTCACACAATCGGGAGCACTTACCCGGGATGTGACCAACCTGGTGGTGGCAGTGATAAATATTTACATGATCCTGATGCTGGTGATTCTGCTTGTGAGTGTGATTCTTGCCGATCGCATTACTCAGCCCCTTAGAATGATTCAAAGCCGCATTGCCCAGGTAAGTCTAAGCGAACAAAATGAGATGATTCACTACAATCGAAGCGATGAAATCAGGGGATTGGTGGAGGAATACAATTATATGGTAAAGGAGCTTGAACGAAGTGCAGGCTTGCTGGCCCAGTCTGAACGCGAATCAGCCTGGCGTGAAATGGCCAAACAGATTGCCCATGAGATTAAGAATCCCTTAACGCCTATGAAGCTGAATGTACAGCACCTTCAGCGAACCATTGCGGAGGGCAAGGATGATCCGGATATGGTCGACCGCATATCAGCCACCCTCATCGAACAGATCGATTCCCTTTCAGCCATTGCCAATGAGTTCTCCGATTTTGCAAAGATGCCCAGGGCCAGAAACGCCAGGGTCAATCTGGTTTCAAAGCTTAAGAGCCTGCTCCAGCTATTTGAGACCTCCGAGAGGGCTAAAATCACCCTTGATCTTGGGGATTCTAAGAGGGTGGAGGTGTTTGCCGACAAGGAGCAGTTGATGCGGGTGCTTATAAACCTGGTAAAGAATGGATTGCAATCTATCCCCGAGGGTCGTAAGGGTTTGATAAAGATTAAACTTGAAACCCCTGAGGAGGGGAAGGCACTGATCACTGTGAGTGACAACGGGAAAGGAATTAAGGAGGAGATCAGGGATAAATTATTCCAGCCCAACTTCACCACCAAATCGGGTGGAATGGGTATGGGACTGGCCATCAGCTACAACATCATCAGGTCCCTTGGAGGACGGATCTGGTATGACACAATTTTGGGTACTGGGACCACTTTTTACGTGGAGCTTCCGCGATCGGTTGAAAAAAGATAGAACTTCTTGAAAAATCTTACGTTCAAAAGGATTGTAGGACGATATGTGAAGGTCCATAATGATTAACTTAGGCAGCAATATTTCTAACTGAACCGCCCGACTTGTACTTGAAAAGAAGTATATACCTGATTGCTATGCTAATTGCTCTGGTTTCTCAGCCGGGGTTGTCCCAGGATTATGATCTAATTGAAGGGACCATCAATGAATACACAGCTGTACAAGAGATCCTTTGTGGAGCTGAAAATGATGTGGATTCGGTGCTTGTTTCCGATGCGAGTCTTTTTACCGAGGGTGATACGGTGATGATCTATTGTGTACAGGGATCCGAAATCGTTACAGACACCACAGTTTTTAAAGATTTAGGAGCCGACGCCTTAAATCCCAGGAATACAGGTCGATATGCCTTCCTGATCATCAATGAGATTGATGGGCAGTACGTGGTATTTAACAATAAGGTCACTCCTCACATTAATGCCATGGGTGAAGGAGAGAGGGCCCAGTTGATCAGGGTGCCTTCCTATCGATATGCAGAAGTGACACCTGCTGGTTTGACTGCCAAAGCATGGGATAATTCTTCCGGAGGTGTGATCACCCTCTTTGCGAACGTGCTGAGATTAGATGGGCCCATCAATGCATCCGGAAAGGGCTTATGGGGAGCCAGAGAAGATCAGGATTATTTGTATGATTGCATATCGGACAATCCCCAGGACCTGGACAGCCTGTTTTTTCACATTGATAATTACAGTGCGGGTAAGAAGGGAGATGGTATCACGGATACGCGCTTTGACTGGATGCGTGGAAGAGCTAAGAACATCAATGGCGGAGGTGGTGGGAATGGCCTTTTTTCTGGAGGTGGAGGAGGAGCCAACTTTACCGGAGGCGGAAGCGGCGGTGATGAGTCCAGCCTATGTGGCTCGGGCATAGAAGAGCCAGGAGGAGAAGGAGGGTTTTTTCTGGAGGAATTTTATTACAAGAATTACTTCGATGACTTAGATATTGCCTTCGATAGATATGACCGCATCTTTTTTGGAGGAGGGGGTGGTAGCGGTACAAGAAAGCCCGGCTCCACTACCTCAGATGGTGGAGATGGAGGGGGACTGGTGGTGATCGTAGCTGATAGCATTATCGGCAATGGAAACACCATTTTTGCTGATGGGCAGGATGCCCTGGACGCGAATGGTGCCGCAGGTGGTGGTGGTGGTGGCGGATGCATCATTCTGGATGTAAATGGATACAGAACTGCATTGAACCTTTCCGCCAAAGGAGGTGATGGCGGAAATACCAACGCTACCGAGAACACCGGACCCGGTGGTGGTGGTGGTGGTGGTGTTTACTGGATGTCAGGCAGTTTTGGTGATCATTCGGTCCTCAATATGAATAGAGATAACGGTCGCGCCGGGGAATCTAATATCCCCTATGGGGCTGGCGATGGAGGAGATCCGGGCGATAAGTATGGATTGTATGCCCCCATCAGGGGATTTATTTTTAACCCTGTACCCACAGAATATACAGTTTGCTCGGACCAGGTTCCCGAGGATATAGTGGCTTCTGAGCCCAAGGGAGGAGACGGACCAGAAACCTACACCTATTTATGGGTGGATAGCTCTAGCACTCAAAATTCCTGGTTGCCCGCTCCTGAAGGACCGGGAAAACCAAATAACCTTAAAAACTATGCTTTTCCCGGCCCATTGGCCGATACCACCTACTTTAGGCGGATTGTGAATCCGGATTCAATCCTTACCGACACCAGCTTCAGGATCGCAGTCTATGTGCACCAGGCCATTGAGAACAATACCATCTCGGCTCCTGATACGGTTTGCTCCGGGGAATCTGCCAAATTATTTATTCCTTCGGCTTCAATAGGAGGCGGACTCGGGCAGGGGAGTTACACCTACCTATGGCAGAAAGACGAGTTTGTGGGCAGTGGTCTTGAAGATGCAGACGGTGGTGCAATCGCAGATTCAACCTACCAAACCCCAGGTTTAACTACATCCTCCGATTTTTATCGGATTGCCCGATCGGGTGTATGTGCGGATACATCCAATGCTAGTTTTTGTGCAGGTATGGGAGAATCATACGGATTACCAGATAACGGATAACGATACCATTTGCTATAATACAGAGTTAGCCGGAGAGTTAACCAGTTTGACGGGCTTACCCCCTGAAAACGGTGATACCCTGGATATAAGATACCAGTGGATCGCTTCATTGGACAAAACCACCTGGTCAGATATCCAAGATGCTACATCTGAGACATATCAGCCAGAAGAACAAACCCAGACCACTTATTACAGCAGAATTGTACTTTCGGGAAGTGACAATGCCTGTGTGGATACCAGCGACTACAAGGAGATACTAAATATTAACTTAATTGCGAATAACACCATCTCTGAGACTCAAACTGTTTGTACGGACGATGATGCGGAAACACTCACAGGTTCGGATCCCACCGGTGGATTGGACGATGTTCAGTTTAGTTATACCTGGGAAGCCAGTACTAAAACTTCAGGATGGGTGACTGTAGATTCTAGTTTTAGTAAGATTGATTATGATCCGGGGGTAATGGCAGGAGATACCACCTGGTACCGGAGGGTAGTAGGTGCCGGTGGAGTGGCCAGGAATGTTTGTATCTCCTATAGCAATCTGGATACTATACATGTATTGCCCCCCATCGACAACAACCTGATTACGACTTCAGATAGCGTGAAGTGTGAGGATGATTTGCTGGAGTGGCTAACACAGGATCCCACCAATGGCTCTACGCCTGTTGGAGGAGACGGATCCTGGATCTATCAGTGGCAGGTGGCCACAGGGGCAGATGAACCGGGCGTTTGGGGTGATATTACAGGTGCCACCGCCATTGACTACACAGATCAGCCCGTCCTGGATGGCGATGATGATCGTTGGTACAGAAGGCGCATATACAGTGGACCTGAGAACCAGTGCCAGGACTTCTCCGATACCCTTCATGTGACGGTTCATACGGGGATCACTGAGAATACCATCGACCCGTTGGATACGACCTGTTTCAACGCATACAAAGAGGTGTTGGGAACTCTTCCGCTTGGTGAGGACGAGCTTATCCCGGTTTATACATGGAGAGATGCGGTAAGCGGAGCAGATCTTCCAGGGATACAGGGACAGTATTATTCGGATACCTTCAGGTTACAGCAACTCTACCAGTTCGAACGCGAGGTGCAAATTGGTGCCTGTACAGATACATCTAACACCATGTTGATCACCGTAATGCAATTACCGGGAGGTTTGCTGTCAGCTGATCTTTCACGATCATGCGAAACGGATGTTTTGTTGGATGTTGCACTCAGCACGGAGGGACTCGATAAATATATTCTTCCCTGGAATGTGACCCTGAAGAACGATGTGAATGGGAACTTGGATGGACCCTACCTCCTGAATGAAGATGGTGAGGTGGAAGTGACTCTGAATACCGATGCAGATAGCACCCAATTTAACTATTCTATTGCGGAGATAAGCTACAGTTCAGTCACCGATCGTTATATATGTGTGGCTCCGGAGAACCAGCTTTCAGGTGAAGTACCTATTATGGTATACCGCACCCCCGAGCCACAAATAACATGGATGGAGCAGCCAGGGAGAGCTTCGAAAGTCTGTGGCACCACCAGTGGAGCTGAACGCCATGGCCGATCGTGGAAATGGGAATTGGATCCTTCGAGTCCAGATAACTATATAAATGATTCCCAGAGTTCGAGGAAACATATGCTGATATCCATCCCCGAAGCGCTGAGGCATATGGAACCTACAGCGCCACCTTTACCAGTACTGCCGGGGTATGTTCCGGAGCAGATTCCATCGATCTTTATTACTTCCAACAACCAGAAGACCCTGATGTAGGGTGTCAAGGATACAGTGCATCTTTTTAATCAATGAAGTGGAGCTGAAAGCCAGTGAGCCCACGGCGGGTTACGGGGAATGGACGGTGAACTCCACCCGGACCGATCATCGAGGACAAAGACTCACCCGTCACCATGGCGCGAAATATGGAGCTGAATGCGGAATAATATATTTACATGGACAGTGCGTAATGGGGAAGATGAGGGAGAATGTATTGACACCAGTGACTTTAAGGTCGTTATTCGCACTGAAGTAAAACATACCAGGGATTTTCACCCAACGGGGACATGGATAATGAATATTTCATTATGCAGGGACTTATGTATGCAGATAGTTACGAAGTGACCTTCTTTAATTCACTGGGGAATACGGTGCGGACCATTACAAATGAGAATATCGATCAGGTGGAATACGATCCCAATCTGATCATGGATCAACGTGAGGATGAACTTGTGGTATGGGATGGCAAGTCGGAAAATGGAACCATGGTTCCCAGTGGTACGTACTACTACGTGGTGCATTACATCAAAGACGGTAACGACTATCCGTATAAAGATTACGTGGTGGTTTTAAAGGACTAATTCATGAGGAGGTTTTTACTCATATACCTGTTTGCTCTGATGGCTTTCACCGGCTATTCACAGTATACCCTTGTGCCCTCTGTGAGCAACTACCACCTGACCTGGACCACCATCAATCCGGCTTTTACAGGATTCAGAGATGCGATTTCTGCAAGTTCAATCTACAGATCTTCCCTCTATGGAGAGCTGGGACCCAAAGATATGCAGCTGAATGTGCATTCACCTGTGGGAAACTCAAAAGTAGCTGTTGGGGGCATTATTGCCTACAACAACACTCCGCCTTCCCAGGACCTTTACTCCATTATGTCCACCTATGCCTACCGCATTTACCTGGGCAGTGGAAGGCTCTCATTTGGCCTGTCAGCCGGTATGTATGGTATAAACAGCAACCTTACGGGGGTTCCCTTAAGGGATCAGGGCGACCCTCTCTTTACATCGGAAAACTATCAGCGGTGGTTCCCAAATTTCGGAACCGGGGTGCTCTACTACACCGATAAATATTTTGTGGGATTGTCCGTACCCGAGTTGCTTTCGGTGCCTCTTGAGAATGAATCCATTGGATCCATGAATACGGATAATTACAGACTTATTCTTTCAGGTGCCTATCTCTTTGATTTCAGCAGGGACTTCAAGTTGAAACCTTCGGTCATGATCGACTACAACAAAGCATTTTCGTCCTTTAAAGCCAGTCTTAATGTGGGATTGTTCGATGCCAGAGTCTATGTGGGAGCAGCCTACGACCATCCCAATTTTGCCATAGCACTTCTCAATTTCCAGGTAAACCGGCAGTGGCTCATAGGGTACGCCTACACCTTCAATACCGGACCTGTTAGTAAGTATCTGGGAGGAAGCCATGAAGTGGTGCTTCGCTGGGAGTTGAAGCCAGTCATAAAAACCATACCCGATGATCCCTTCTATTTTTAGAGGATGAGAAAACTTGCATGTACCATAGGATTCCTTCTGATTCTGCTGCCCCTGGCGGTGGGACAGGATTACTATAAGGTTCGCAAGCAAAACCGGATTTCCACCGGGATGGATGAGGCTGCAGCTGTTCCCTATGAGGATGGGGTGGTCTATATCACCGAATCAACCAGTGTAGGCCCAAGCAGTCCCTCCGATGCCCGGGGCCGCAGGTTGTTTACAATATTTGAATATAAGCCAAAAGGCAACCAGAAAAAGACCTTCCTGGAGGCCATTGTTTCACAACGGCACGACGGACCCGTCTCCTTCTCAGGCGATTTCAAAACCATGGTCTTTTCACAGCAACGCCCCTCGGGTGAGAACAGGGATTATGATCCCCTGGGTCTCTATTTTGCGGAAAAAGTGGACGACAACTGGACCAACATTCGGGCCTATGAGCACAACGATCCATTTGCCTGGCTCTTTTCACCTGCCCTCTCAAAGGATGGCAAGACCCTCTATTTCTCAGCTAATTTCGAGGATGCCATTGGAGGATTTGATCTTTACAGGTCTCAATTAAAAGGAGGTTCATGGAGTGAGCCTGAAAACCTGGGACCGGCCGTTAATACAGAGGGGCAGGAACTGTATCCCTACATCCATTCTTCGGGCAGACTCTACTTCTCGTCTGATGGGCACGATGGAGATGTGGCAGGTTTTGATCTTTTTCAGACCGCCATGGTGCAGGGGAAATGGTCAAATGCCATCAAACTTGGGGCTCCATTCAACAGCCTGTCTGATGAGTACCATATTTATTTCAATGAGGACTTTAAAAGCGGGTACCTCACCAGCAACAAAGGGAGTGGTTCCAAGGATATTTTTGAATTTAATACCGATATTCCCGCTTTCGACTCTCCTGAACCCATCAAAAAGACCTATTATAAATACCGTATTTACGACCGCAAGCTGGATACTGTGGATACCGAGCTGTTCAGATACTCCTGGGTCATCAACGATACCCTGGAGATACCCGGACATGATATCATTTATAAATTTCCCAAGCCGGGTTCCTATCAACTGACCCTCAAGGTATTTGATATTCAGCTTGACACCCTGCTTGAGCCGCAGACATTTAAGACACTGAACATCAACCTGAACGAACAGGCTGTAATTACCTGTCCCGATACGATACTGGTGAATACGCCCGTTATATTTGATGGATCGCAGACCTACCTTCCCGGATACAATGTGGGAAGATACCTGTGGGAGTTTGGGGATGGGACCTTTGGGCAAGGTGTAAATACAACGCATACATACTACTATCCAGGGAAATACAGAGTAATTCTTGGTGTGGAGGAGCGAAAGGAGAATCGGAGAGATGTACCCGATCTCAAGGTGAATTATAAAGATGTGGTTGTGGTGCAACCAGATTAGATATTCCTGTGTCTTTTTCCATTGTGATAAGCATGCAGGTTTAATAACTCTTATTAAAAGTAGCATGGATTTTGCATATTTTTAATCAGGATCCAAAATTTAAAGAGATGAATAAGTTTTTATATATCGTTATATTGTTAGCAATTAGCACATTGGGGTTTTCGCAACCTGTGCCAAATGTGGAGGAGAACATACCGCATCTGATGACATTTGGTTTAAAAGCAGAGACCAGCTGGGGAGATGACGACTTTTCTCAGGCATTTTTTTTCCTGATCCCCGAAGCCTATAACCAACCCTTCTTTATTCGGGTTTTTGATCCGGATACCGGAGGAGAAGTGGATGAGATTGCCGGGGAGTTTGACACCCGATGTGTTTATGAAGTGTTTGGTGGAGAGGGTGCCTGGACCGACGATGATGCCAAGGAGACCGATCCTTATGGCAATTATAAGAGCGGAACCCTTCTGGCATCCCGTGCCTTTACCGCGAATCCCCGGTATGACAATGGTTGGTATTCATTCGGACCATTCAATCCGGCCCAGGGTGAATATGTAGACTATTATGAAGGGTATATTTTTAAGATTATCTGCGAGGGAGTATCAGGGGATGATGGAAATATGTACCGCTACTTCCTGAGCACCGAAGACAACGAAAACAGGCCCATTGAAGGATCCAATGCATTTGCCTATGAGTACTCCTTCAGGATGCATAACGACAACCAGGAGGTTGCCCACATTTATCCCTATGTGGAGGAAGGAACCATCTGGGTAAAGGTCATGAACTTTGACTGGGATTCAGATGGGGATATCATGGCCATATCCGTTCAGCGGCAGGGTCAATCTATGGAGGTCTCCGGAGAAGATCACTGGACAGAAGGAAGGCTGACCATTCAGGATGAAGAAATTGGTACCTCATTCGACTTCAGGTTTGTGAAATCTAAAAACCTGGTTCGAAACAACAATGTGGTGGTCAATGTAAGAAATCAGTTTGATGAGGCCATGCCCTTCTACACCACGCCCATTGGAGGAGTTCCAAAATACAAGGGTGAAGTCGAGTTTATACCCATCGAATAATCACTAACTAATCCATATCGAGTGAAACGATTCCCGGTCCTGTTCTTATTTCTTTTGCTTTCCACCTTTGGATTTGCTCAGTCTTATCAGTTTTTTAATTACAGCATCCCGGAAGGTATGTGCGACAATTTTGCATATACCATAAACCAGGATTCACAGGGCTTCCTATGGATTGGAACTTCACTGGGATTATGCAGGTTTGATGGAAAGGTATTTGAGCAAGAGTTTAAAGGAGATTCCATTCCTGCAAGCATAGCTCATGCCAGTTTGATGGATTCCAGGGGAAGGCTTTGGTTTGGCCACGAAAACGGATTGATTTCCATCCTGGAGAATGACCAGTTCAAGCTGATTGACCCAGGTGAATTCAGGGACAATCTACGTTCTAAAGTTTCGGCTATCAGAGAGGATGCCTCTGGGAATATATTGGTGATGTGCCAGCAAACAGGCCTGCTGGTGTTTAATCCGGAGCTACAAATTATCCACTCGGGAGATCCGGCTGATCCGGACGATCCCTTTGCAGGGAAATTTCTCTACGATTTTCAGTTAACAAGCGCTGGAGAACTCCTGGTGGGTACCAACGAAGGATTGATTATTTACAGGTATGACGAAAGCCTGGAAACCTATATCCAGACCGGGATTATAGAGGATTTTCAGTACCTCGGTGTACAGGAACTGGTACCCGGACTTAAGGAAAATGAATTCTGGGTAGGAACTGAGGATGAGGGACTGTTTCGGCTAAGCGGAGAGGGTTATGATCCGGACGGATATACAGTTGAAAAACTGGGCGTGGGAAAGGGACTCGATTATGGAAACATTTCATCCATTGTATTTGATGGAAGCCGGCGGGTTTGGATCAATGATTTTGGCAAAGGAATCCATAGGTTCGAACTTGATGAAAGTGGGAACCTCCAAACATCCATCCTGTTTGATGTAAAATCTGGAGTTCCCCATGAGTACATCAGTCAGATTTTTATTGATGAAGAAGGAAACCAGTGGTTTTCTTCCCAGGGAAACGGAATCTCTGTATTGAGGGATCAGGCTTTTACATTTTTCAATCCATGGGAGACTGAGCTCTTCCCCGATGTTAATTCGATGGTCAGTGCGGGAGATGAATATTGGTTTGGGGGTCAGGGTCGAATTGCCTACTCTTCAGGGATAGCTTCCCAACAGATTTCCTACCTGGGGCTTGAGGATGGATTGCCAGATGACCGGATCACAGCCCTTTACAGAGACAGAGATGGCACCCTCTATATGGGGACATCCCATAGCGGGCTCTATGTGAAGAAGGCGGGAAGTGATGTGGTTAAACCTCTTTTCATTTCCAGAAACTCCCTTGAAAATATTGTAAATGCCATAGATGGCAATGGAGATAGTATTTTCGTCGCCACAAACAATGGAGTCTATACCTACAATCCCGGCACAGGTATGCAGACCTCCAGGAATACAGCAAACGGGCTGCCTCACAACAAGATAAATGATGTACTGGTAGATCATGAGGGAGTGGCCTGGGTGGCCACATTAACCAGTGGACTGGTGAGTGTGAACTCCACAAAGAATTTCCTTATTGAAGGAAAGCCAAAGCTGGAGTTTAAAACCCTTTCTGAAGGTGCAGAAGGAGTTATCTGGGCGGGAACCGAAGAGCGTGGGGTCTTTAAATTTGACTTTAATGATGAGTCACTGGCCTGGTACAATGCCGATAAAGGGCTTAAAGCAGATTATACCTATGCGATTGGGATCGACCCCAATGGATTTGTGTGGGTTGGACACAGGATGGGGCTAAGTCGCATTGATCCCGTAAAAGAAACCATAAGCACCCTGGGCACAGAGTCGGGATTTACGGCCGATATCAGAGAGAATGCAGCAATCACTACAGAAGGAGGGAAATTGTTTTTTGGTACAAATGAAGGAATCATACAATATGACGCATTTCAGGCCCGGCAAGATACGGTAGCACCAAGGCTCAGCCTGAAATCGGTGGTAATCTCCGATGTACCCTATGACCCCACCCAGGAGATCAGGCTTAAATATGGCAGATACAGGGTTCGCATCGATTTTGTAGGGATCAACCTGAGTAATCCCGATAAGGTAACCTACCAGTATAAACTGGATGGATATGAAGATGAATGGAGGGAAATCTCAAGCGGGTCTGATACCTATGCTTACTACAGCAGGGTGGAGGATGGCAACTTTACTTTCTTGTTAAAGGCCTGTGATGGCAATGGCAATTGTGCAAGCTCACCAGTTTCGGTGGATATCACAGTGAAGATCCCGGTCTGGAAAGCCTGGTGGTTTATTATGTCAGGTGTATTTTTAGTCCTGGCTGCCATATTTGTCATTTTCAAAATACGGGAACGCAACCAGAAAGCCATTCAGGAATACCTGCAAAGACAGCTTGATGAAAGAACCCGTGAAGTGGTTCAGCAGAAGGAGGAGATTGAAGTCAAGAACCGGGATATCACTGATTCCATCAACTATGCGCAGCGAATACAAGCCAGTATACTGCCCCCCATTAAGAAATTAAACAATGCCTTTTCCGGAAGTTTTGTCTTTTATCAGCCCAGGGATATCGTAAGTGGAGACTTCTACTGGTATGAGCAGATCAGCGAAGATAAGTTTATGGTGGTATGTGCCGACTCCACCGGGCACGGGGTTCCGGGTGCATTTATGTCCATGATTGGGACTACGCTGATCAAGGATATTTGCCTGCGTTCCGGAATTCGAAAACCCTCACAGGTATTAACCACGCTGGACAATGAGGTCCGTGAGGCTCTGAACCAGAATATGGAGACCAGTGGTTCCAATGATGGAATGGATATCATTGTAGCCGAAGTGGATATGAAAACCCACAAGTTTGTGGTGAGTTCGGCCATGCGACCGGTGATCATCTATTCAGGCGGGGAGCAGATCTATGTGAAGGGGAGCAGGAGTTCCATTGGTGGTCAACTGGATGAAGACCGGGTGGAGAAAGATTTCATAGATCAGGAGTTCGACCTGAAGAAAGGGGATATCGTCTATATGTTCTCAGATGGCTACCCCGATCAGTTTGGCGGTCCGCTGGGCAGGAAGTTTAAGATGGTTCGTTTAAAGAATCTGCTCAAGGATATTCATGACAAACCCATGGATGAACAATACAATTACATCAAAAGCAATTTCTTTCTCTGGAAGGAGGACCTGGAACAGGTGGATGACGTATTGTTTATGGGTATTAAGATCTAAATCTAAGACTCTTCAAGGTCGATCCCGGTTAATACAATCACATCGGTGGTGTCTAAATTACTGCGGTTGAAGTCCCTGTCGTAGATATAGAAGGTATAGAAAAAAGTATCGGTTACGATCACCGGATAAAAGATATCCAGGTCCATGGTGCCCTTTAGTGGCTGCTTATCCAGGTATGGAATCCGGTATTTAAGAATCCCTCCCTCCTCATCAGGAATAGGTACATATTCAAACCCTTTTAATTCATGAACCTGCAAAAAGAAGTTGTATTTTACAGTATCCGGCTGGTTTACGGAGAAGGTATCTGAGATCGGATAGAGTCCCACATTGCCATCTCCATCGGTAAACTCAAAGGTCAACCTGCCCACCAGATTTTTATTCCCAAGTTCATCCACCGAGATGAAAAAACCAAAGGACTGATAGTCTATCACAGGCTCAATGGGGTATTCAGGATCAATCTCCTCACATGAAACCAGGAGAGCCAGCACGAATCCTATGATGTATTTAATCTTCCTCATACGTTCTACAATACTACAAAAATCTTGCCTATTTTTTCCGCATGAAGATCCGGATGGGAACTCCCTTGAAGTTAAAATGCTTTCGTAGCTGATTTTCGAGATACCTCTTATAGGGTTCCCTGATGTATTGTGGCAGGTTACAGTAGAAGGCAAATGCCGGAGCATGTGTGGGCAACTGAGTGACATACTTGATCCGCATGAATTTGCCCTTTATCGACGGTGGATGGTTGTCCTCAATTGCCTTTAGCATCACTTCATTCAGACGGGAAGTGGGAACCCTGTTCCGGCGATTCTCGTAAACCTTAATGACCTCTTCCAGTGCTTTGTGAATGCGCTGTTTTGTAAGTGCTGATATAAATAGGATGGGGACATCTGTAAAGGGCTCCAGGCGTTTCTTTATCTGCTTCTCAAACTCCTTCATGGTCATAGTCTCCTTCTCCACCAGGTCCCATTTATTAACCAGTACCACTACTCCTTTCCAGTTCCGCTCAATCAGGTGAAAGATATTTACATCCTGTCCTTCGATGCCAATGGTGGCATCGATGAGCAGGATACATACATCGGCATGTTCGATGGCGCGAACCGAACGCATAACCGAGTAAAATTCAAGGTCCTCCTTTACCTTTCCTTTTTTTCGAAGACCGGCGGTATCTACCAGGTAGAAGTCGTGGTTAAACTTGGTATACCTCGTATGGATGGAATCCCTCGTGGTGCCTGAGATGGGAGTGACTATGTTTCGTTCCTCTCCAATAAGTGCATTTACCAGGGATGATTTCCCCACATTGGGTCTGCCAACCACGGCGATTTTTGGAATTTCCTCTCCCTCTTCCTCTTCCGTTTCTTTATCGAACATGGAGGTAAGTTTATCAAGCATTTCGCCCGTTCCGCTTCCATTGATGGAAGAGAGAGGATAATAGTCCCCAAGTCCCAGACCGTAGAAAACCGAGGCATCATACATTCGCTCCGAATTATCCACCTTATTTACAACCAGCAGGACTGGTTTTTTAATCTTCCGAAGTATCCCGGCCACTGTTTCATCCAGATCGGTAATTCCCGAAATTACATCCACCAGGAATATCACCACATCAGCCTCTTCTATGGCAAGTATCACCTGCTTTCGGATCTCCTCTTCAAATACGTCATCGGAGTTTGTTACATATCCTCCGGTATCGATAATACTAAAGTCAAAACCGTTCCAGAACACCTTCCCATAGTGCCGGTCGCGGGTCACTCCACTCGCCTCATCCACAATAGCTTGCCTTGTCTCGGTCAGTCGGTTAAAAAAAGTGGATTTCCCCACATTAGGTCTTCCAACGATGGCCACAATATTTCCCATACTAATTAATGCTTAATGGTATCCGAAATTTTTAATGAATCTCTCGTTGTTTCTCCAGTCCTTTTTCACTTTGACCCTCAATTCGAGGAACACTTTCTTCTGGAAAAACTTCTCCATATCAAGGCGCGATTCTCTGCCTACCTTTTTTAGTGCCTTGCCTTCATTCCCAATCAGAATCCCTTTCTGACTTTCTCTTTCCACATAAATCAAAGCACGGATGCGGATCAATTTTTCATCTTCCTTGAATGATTCAATCTCCACCTCAACGGCATAAGGAATCTCTTGTTTGTAATAGAGCAGAATCTTTTCTCTGATCATTTCTCCGGTGAAGAACCTTTCAGACTTGTCGGTCAATGCATCTTTCGCAAAGTAGGGCGGAGCTACGGGGAGGTAGTGGAGAATTCGGTTGAAAATCAATTCTATATTGAAGTTTCTCAGCGCACTAATAGGGATTTTTTCGGATAAAGGAAGGACCTCATTCCATCGCTCCATGCACAACTCCACCTCTTTCTGATTGCTCAAATCAATTTTATTGATCACCAGCAGCACAGGGACCCGGGTTCCGGCCACCTTCTGTATAAAGGCGCTCTCCGGATCAGGTTTTTCACCCACCTCGGTAAGGTAGATCAGCACATCTGCATCCACCAGAGCCGACCGGGCCGACTTGAGCATGTTTTCCTGCAGCTTGTAGCTGGGGTCCAGTATTCCAGGGGTGTCCGAAAAAATAATCTGGTATTCGGGAGTATTCAAGATCCCGTGAATTCTATGGCGAGTGGTTTGAGCCCTGGAGGTGATGATAGAAAGCTTTTCCCCCACCATGGCATTCATCAGGGTGGACTTTCCCACATTGGGCTTCCCTACGATATTGACATATCCTGCCTTATGTTCTGATGGACTACTCATATGCATTCATCTTCAATCGGGTGATCTCCTTTTCTGTGAGGATCCTCCATTTTCCCCTGGGTACATCTTTTTTGGTTAGCCCCGCAAAGTAGACACGGTCCAGCTTATTCACTTTGTACCCTAAGGATTCAAACATTCTCCTTACAATGCGGTTTTTGCCTGAATGGATCTCAAGGCCGATCTCTTTTTTATTTTCACTGCTTGCATAGCTGATTGCATCGGGTTGCGCAAAACCATCTTCAAGTTCAATTCCCTGACCAAGCTTCTTCATATCTCCGGCCGTAAATGCCTTGTCCAGAAATACATGATAAATCTTCTTCTTGTTGTAGGAAGGGTGGGTAAGCTTTTTTGCCAACTCTCCATCGTTGGTGAATAACAATACCCCTGTGGTATTTCGATCCAATCTACCCACCGGATAGATCCTTTCATTGCAGGCATCCTGGATCAGCAGCATGACGGTTTTCCGCTCTTTGGGATCGTCAGTGGTGGTCACGTAATCCTTTGGCTTATTAAGAACCACGTATACTTTGTTCTCATTGCGGAGCCGCTCTCCGTTATACCGAACTTCGTCGGTATGCTTTACCTTGGTTCCCAAAACCGTGGTGGTTACTCCATTGACCGAAATTACCCCCGCTGTGATAAGTTCATCTGCTTCCCGTCTGGAGCAGATGCCCGAGGCGGCAATATATTTGTTTAAACGGACCAGGTCCTCATTAGCTGTTCCTTTTTTCCCGGCAATAGATTTTGAGGGCCCTCTCCTTGTGGAAGGTTTTACAGGTCTTTTTGCAGCTGAAGGTTTATCGGGTCTTATCCCTGTTGAAGGTTTGGCGGGTTTTGAAGAACTTTTGCTAGCTGGTTTTAATGAATCTTCTCCGGCTGTTTTGTTCCCATATGGTTTCTCCCCAAATTTCCGGCTTCCCCCTTCAAGTTTTGCCCTCTGGCTTTCGTTTTTTTTAGGTGGGGTTTTTCCACCCTGCCGGTCGCTCATATTCAGATTCTTAATATTTGTTAAAGGGTACAAAGATACAGCTAATTAAGATACATTCTTGGAATAATAATTTTAACTTTGGTACCGTTTTAAAAATCAGGCAATTGTTCCACGTTTATCCGATATAAAATGAGTCTAGTAATTTCAATATCAGGCATCAGGGGGACCATTGGTGGGTCTCCGGGCGAAGGTTTAACTCCCATCGATACAGTCCAGTTTTCATCGTCATATGCCTCATGGTTAATCGCCGAATCTGGCAAGGATCAACCCACTGTGATTCTGGGCCGTGATGCTCGTATTTCAGGTCCCATGGTAGAGCAGCTCGTTACAGCCACCCTTTCAGCCATGGGGGTACATACCATTCAGCTTGGATTGGCCACTACGCCTACGGTGGAGGTGGCAGTGACCGAATTGAACGCAGATGGAGGTATCATCCTTACAGCCAGCCACAATCCGGCCCAGTGGAACGCATTGAAACTGCTTAATGGTAAAGGGGAATTCCTTTCAGCCAAAGATGGAGAGTCCATTCTTGAGAAGGTAAGGTCCAACGACTATAGCTATGCAGATGTAAAAAAATTGGGGGAAATTAAACCTTTGGCAGGAATGGATGTCAAACATATTGAAAAGGTCCTAAATATGGACCTGGTAGATGTAGGTAAAATAAAGTCTAAGAAATTCAGGGTGGCAATCGATTGTGTTAATTCTGTGGGAGGAGTGGTTTTACCCCAACTGTTAAATAGTCTGGGGGTAGAAGATGTGATTGAATTATACTGTGAACCCACCGGCGATTTTCCTCATAATCCGGAGCCTCTTCCTGAGCACCTTACTGAGATATCAAAGACCATGGTTCGAGAAAAGGCCGATGTAGGTTTCGTGGTAGATCCGGATGTGGATCGACTGGCCATTGTTTGCGAAGATGGCACAATGTTTGGCGAGGAATATACACTTGTGGCCGTATCTGATTACATCCTATCTAAAACACCTGGAAATACTGCATCCAACCTATCTTCCACCAGGGCGCTTCGTGATATCACGGAAGGATATGACCAATCCTATTATCCATCTGCAGTGGGTGAAGTTAATGTGGTCGAAAAGATGAAAGCTAAGGGTTGTGTAATTGGTGGTGAAGGCAACGGTGGTATTATTTACCCCGAACTTCATTATGGAAGAGATGCCCTGGTTGGTATTGCCTTGTTCCTCACACATCTGGCTGAAAGTGGATTGTCCTGTAGTGACCTGAGGAAGTGCTACCCCGATTACTATATTTCGAAGAATAAAATCACACTTCCTAAAGGCGCTGATGCAGACCAGCTTCTGGCCGCTTTTGAAAAGGAGTATGCCCACATGGAGGTGAATACCGTAGATGGAGTGAAAGTAGACATGCCTGAGGGCTGGGTACACCTGAGGAAATCAAACACGGAACCTATTATCAGACTCTATGCAGAGGCCAATAGTCCAGAAGAAGCTGAACGCATTGCCTCAGAGGCTAAAAAATCAATCGACAAATTGTTGTAACAGAATACTCATAACTCAATCATGAAAAGAAAAACACTTATAGCCATAGTTATCCCGGTTGCACTTATTGCTGCGCTGGTACTCTACTCGGTGCTATCAGGCAAGGATAAGGAGATCGTGCTGGAAACGGAAGTTCAATATGGACAATTCGATATTGCAGTGATGATCACAGGCGAGTTACAGGCCATTCGGGAGACCGAAATCAAGGCACCCTCCTCCCTGCGGAGTCGGAACCTGCGTATTCACAGGGTAAAAATCCAGGACCTGATTCCTGAGGGTACCGTGGTGGATTCGGGCGACTGGGTAGCCACGCTTGATCGCTCAGAAGCAGATAATTCCTTGAAAGATATCCTGGATAACCTGGAGAAACAGGAATCTGAGTATATGCGAACCAAGCTGGATACCACCATGCAGCTCAGACAATTGAGAGACGATTTGATCAATCTTAATTTTGCCATGGAGGAGGCGGAAATTACCCTGGAGCAATCCCAGTTTGAACCTCCTGCTACCATCCGACAGGCCGAGATCTCTTTGGAAAAGGCCACCAGGGCTTATGAACAGGCCAGTAAAAACTATAGTTTGAAAGTGAGGCAGGCTGAAGCCGAGATGAGGGAGGCCGAGATAAACCTGGCCAGGGACCGCAGAAGCAAGAACGAAATGGAAGCGGTCATGGAAGAGTTTGATATCATGGCTCCTGCTTCGGGTATGGTGATATACAAAAAGGACTGGAATGGACAAAAACGGACCGCTGGTTCGGAGATCAACACCTGGGACCTGGCAGTTGCCACACTTCCAGACCTTTCGGCCATGATCTCCATGACCTACGTGAACGAAATCGATATCAGCAAACTGAATAAGGGACAGGAGGTAAAGATTGGTGTGGATGCATTTCCTGAGAAACGATTTACCGGTGAGGTCATAGAAGTGGCCAACATTGGCCAGCAATTGCCCAATACGGATGCCAAGGTATTTGAAGTGCGCATTGCACTAAACGAACGTGATACCATTTTAAGACCCTCCATGACCACCAGCAATGAAGTCATCACCAATGTACTGGATAGTGTACTATTTGTTCCCTTAGAGGCTGTACATGCCAATGACAGTCTCACCTTTGTATATACCAGAGGGGGTAAAAAACAGGTTGTGGTGCTTGGTGAATCCAATGAAAACAACATCGTTGTAGAGATGGGCTTGAACAAGGGGGATAGACTCTATCTCTCCATTCCTTCTAATCCCGAATCCATGGCTTATACCGGACTTGAGTTGGTTGAGGAGATCCAAAAGAGAAAGGCTGAAGAGCAAAGAAAGCGCGAGGAAGCCCAGGAGCGGATGAAGCAGCAGCAACAGAGACCTCCAGGTTTTCAGGGCAGTGGTGGACAGGTAAGAAAAAGCCAAGGATAGCGCCATGGAAAGATATTTTCATGACATTGTCATTGCCATTGAATCCATTATGGCAAACCAGATGCGTAGTATTCTGACTGCATTGGGCATCATTTTTGGAGTGGCAGCTGTAATTGCAATGCTGGCCATTGGGAAAGGTGCTCAGCAGGAGATCCTGGAACAGATCAAAATGGTGGGTGTAAACAACATCATTATCACTCCCATTGTGGAGAGTGGCTCTGAGGACTCAGATGAGGGAGGCGAGAAGCAGGCCAAGAAGTTTTCCCCCGGACTTACCCTGGAAGATGTGGAAGCCATCGAAGAGGTGCTGCCCACAGTGAATATGGCCTCCCCAGAAATCACCCTAAGCAGTCATGTGATCAAGGGAGGGAAAAGAGCCACTGCCAAGCTCCTGGGCGTCTCTGGTGAATATTTCGAGATCTTCAATTTACCCATCCAGGAAGGGGTACCATTCAATGAATACCAGGAGGAGAACGGAATCCCTGTGTGCGTCATTGGTGCCAACATCAAGAATAAGTTTTTCAGCAAGGAGAATCCCATTGGCAAGTACATTAAGTTTGATAAAGTGTGGCTTAAAGTGGTGGGAGTCCTGGAAAAAAATGATGTGAGTTTGACAAGGTTTGAAAACATTGGGGTCAATGTGATGAATGACAACATCTATGTGCCTGTTAAGACCATGCTGATGAGATATCAGAATCGCGCCCTGGTGGCCTCCCGGATCAAGGGAAGTGAAGGGATCAGTTTCTTTGGACGTGGCATGGCCATCAGTTTCAATGCAGGGCAGAATAGTGAATCCAATTATCATCAGCTGGACCGGATCATCGTGCAGGTGAAGGATTCTGAAGAGTTGTCACCCTCCACCGAGTTGCTGGCCAGGTTATTAATGAGGCGACATGAGAATGTGAAAGATTTTGAAGTGACTGTACCAGAGCTCTTGCTGAAGCAGGAGCAACGAACCAAGGATGTTTTTAACGTTGTGTTGGGAGCCATCGCCAGCATTTCTCTGCTGGTAGGGGGCATCGGAATCATGAATATCATGTACGCCACGGTGATGGAGCGCATTAAGGAGATTGGAACCAGGCTGGCCATTGGGGCACAGAAGAAGGATATTGTGGTCCAGTTTCTTGCTGAAGCAGTCCTGATCAGTGTGATCGGAGGTGTGATTGGGGTGATCATCGGGATTGTTTCTTCCTGGCTGATTACCAAGTTTGCCGATATTGCCACCATTGTGACACCCATCAGTGTAATCATTTCATTTGTTGTTTCCGCATCGGTGGGAGTAATATTTGGATACTCTCCCGCTAAAAGGGCTTCTGAAAAGGATCCCATCGAATCATTAAGGTATGAATAATATGTATCGCATCGCAATTGTTTGCATATTTCTGGCCTTCAGCGCTCAGGAGTATAGCTACGCACAGAATGAAACAGAGTTGAAGGTCCTGACCCTTCCGGAAGTAATTGAAATTGCCAGGGACCAGTCCTTGATGGCACTCATGTCAAGGCATCAGTTCAGAAGCTCTTACTGGGAGTACAGGACACACCTGGCCAGGTTCAGACCAGGATTGATGCTGGATGCCACCATTCCTTCTCTGAATAACAGTTACGAGAGTGTAACCCAGCCCGATGGATCGGAAGAGTTTGTGCAAAAATCCAACATGCAAACCTCTCTGGATTTGCGTTTGAACCAGAATATTGGATTAACAGGAGGACAGGTATTTGTAACCTCTTCACTTCAGAGAAACGACAATTTTGGGGATGAGGGTTCTGCTACCAGTTACCTAGCCTACCCTGTAACCATCGGGTTCCTGCAGCCCATCAATGGCTACAATGCACTTAAGTGGGATCGAAAGATTGAACCCATGAAGTATGAGGAGGCAAAGCTGGACTATGTGAATGCCCTGGAAAGGGTTAGCAGACAGGCTGTAAGATACTTCTTCGACCTCACACTGGCCCAGATAAACCTGGAGGTAGCCGAAAAGAATTATGCCAATACCGACACCTTGTTTCAGATTGCTAAAGGACGTTACCAGTTGGGAACCATTGCAGAGAATGAACTCTTGCAGATGGAGTTAAGTTTTCTGAATTCGGATGCTTCCCGCAACGCGGCCACCATTGATCTGGAACTTCGGAAATCAAGACTTCGGTCCTTTTTGGGATTCAATGAGAGGGTGAGTCTGCAGCTGATCCTTCCCAGTGAGGTACCTATAATTGAAATGGATTATAGCCGCACCTTGCAGGAAGCAAAGGACAACAATCCGGAATTGATGAACCTTGAGCGACAGTTGCTTGAAGCGCAGCAGAGGGTGGCCGAAGCCCGCTCTCAGAAGGGAATACGGGCCGATCTTTATGCTCAATTTGGTCTGAGTCAGGCCGCAGAAGGAGTCGATATGGTTTACCAGAATCCAAATAACAATCAGCGTGTGGAAGTAGGGGTGCAGGTTCCTATCCTGGACTGGGGTCTTGGAAAGGGTCAATACCGGATGGCACAATCGGCTGAAGAGGTGGTCAAGACCAATGTGGAACAGTCTCAGATCGATTTCAATGAGAATATCTTTCTTCAGGTCATGCAGTTTAACTTGCAGGACGATCAGGTGGCCATTGCCTCCAAAGCAGATGCCATTGCCGATCTGAGGTATGAGGTCACCAAACAGAGGTTCCTGATAGGCAAGATCGATGTGCTTGACCTGAATGTGGCCCTTGAGGAAAAAGATGTGGCCCGAAGGGGATATGTCCAGGAACTTAGAAATTTCTGGGACTACTATTACGATCTAAGGGGTCTAACACTCTACGACTGGCAAAAAGGCCAGAAATTGGTGGAGGATTTTGACGAGCTTCTGGACCAGTAACTGGTTCATAAAACCATTCAATTCCATTTCCTGAATCCTTCGGTCTGGTCGTAGATATACTGCAGTATATTTCGATCCTCTGTTGAAAGCTCCACTCCCCTGCGTTCCATTACCAGTGATGTGGTCTCCAGCACTTTGTCCATTCGATAGGTGGACAATCCACCCGCCCCCCCCCAACTGAATGAGGGGATGAAATTCCTGGGAAATCCAGAACCAAAGATATTGGCAGAAACCCCTACCACCGTCCCTGTGTTGAACATGGTATTGATCCCGCATTTTGAATGATCGCCCATAATCAGACCACAAAACTGAAGCCCCGTTTTTTGAAACCGCTTTTTGGGATAGTTCCAGATCTTTACTTCAGAATAGTTGTTTTTCAGGTTGGAATTGTTGGTGTCGGCTCCCAGGTTACACCATTCCCCAATAACCGCATTTCCAAGAAAACCATCATGGGCCTTGTTTGAGTTGGCCTGAATCACAGAATTGTTTATCTCTCCACCCACCTTGCTGGCCGGACCTATGGTGGTGGGACCATAAATTTTTGCGCTCATTTTTACCACCGATCCTTCACAGAGGGCAAAAGGTCCGCGAATTACACTTCCCTCCATAATTTCGCTGTCACGACCCAGGTATACGGGTCCTGAAGAGGCGTTCAGTGTGAAATGCTCCCCCTTGAATCCCGGTTCCACAAATACATTTTCAGGCCCGATGACCTTTACAGTTTCACTTAAGGTCTCACTCTCTCTGCCCCGGCTTATGCGTTTTAAATCTGCCTCTATTTCCTTTCCGTTCAGACTAAATACCTTCCATGGAAAATCCACCTGCCCTACTTCGTCTGGGTATAAGGTCAGGTGTCCCGACCATGAATCGGTCCTGAATGAGTCTGCTCCCTCCTTATCTGTCCTGACAGCCAAAAGGATTCCGTCTTTAACCAGCGCACTCTCCTCCTTCAGGGACCTGATTGCAGATACTACCTGGCCGTCTGGAAGCAATGTGCCATTGATCAGCAGGTTGTCTTCTCCGGAATGGGAGGGATATTTCCCCGACAGGTGCTCTCTTGTCAGATAGGAAACCGGCATCCCCATCTCATCTTTCCATTTTTCTGCAACCGTTAATATGCCTATCCTTAACTCGGCGGCTGGACGTGTAAAGGTGAGGGGTAAGAGGTTATCCCAAGAAGGATCATCGAAGAGAATAAGAGTCATGTTTTTGTTTTAAAAGTACAAAAAAGCCCTGATAGGTTTTCGGGATGTTTTTAACGGTGAAATAAAAAAACCGTCCCAATTATGAGACGGTTTTCACAAAGGAGGGATCTCCTTCTATTTTTTCTTCTTGTCCAGGTGTGACTTGTAGCGGTTCATAAATTTATCCACACGTCCAGCGGTATCCACCAGCTTCATCTTTCCGGTATAGAATGGATGGGAAGTACTGGAGATTTCCAGTTTGATAAGCGGATATTCAACCCCATCTTCAAGTTTAATGGTTTCCTTGGAGGCTGCAGTTGACTTGGTGAGGAATGTAAATTCATTGGACATGTCCTTGAAAGCTACAAGCCTGTAATTCGTTGGATGTATATCTTTTTTCATGATCTTAATGTTTTCTAAATCATCGCTTTTTTCAAAACGGATTGCAAAGATAAAAATGTTATTTACAAGATCAAAACATTTACTCTAAATATATACCGATCTGTTTCATATTATGGAGTTTGAGGCAGTTTTGATGGGTCCAGGGCCTCCTCCATGTATCTTTTAAAAGGCACACGCTCATCGAACAGGAACCTGTAAGTGTGATGTGTTTTGGTATGATAGGCTCCTGTAGCTTCATATAGCGCAATCATCTTGGGATTAAAATCACCCACCCATGACAACTCAAGCTGTTTGAAGTGGGGCTTCTCATCCATCACTTTGCGAAGCTGGTAGAAAATTCCCGATTCAACTCCTGAGTTTTGAAATTTGGGCACCACTCCAGCTGCAGTTCCGCGTGCCCTGGTAATGGTATTTTTCCTTTTGTAGCGTAAAAACCGAATCTTATTGAGCAGGTGAAGCTTCCCGTTCAGATGTCTGAAAATCTGGTTGGCATCGGGAAGAAGCATAAAAAAAGCAATGGGTTGACCTTTGTAGTAAGCATACCAGATTAACTCCGGATCCATGATGGATCTGATTTTTCTGAGTTCGTCATAGAGCGATTTCGGATCCATGGGAGTAAAATCCTCTTTAAGAGAGGGCCAGGCCTCATTGTAGATGGCTACCGTGTCATCAACGAAACTGGAGACCTGCTTCATGTTAAAATGCTTGTAAGTGTATCCTTCCCTTTTGTTGATCCAAGTTGCGATCTTCCAGAACCGTTCCGGGAAAGGTTTGTCCAGATCAAGATGAAAGCTGAATTGCCGATAGTAGAGTTTGAAGCCGTACTGCTCAAAATGATCCCGGTAGTAGGGGAAGTTATAGGTCATTCCAAGGGCCTGGGGCACAAATCCATGGACCAGACAACCCCAATTGGTGTCATTTTCCCCAAAGTTTATGGGGCCAGTCATGGCTTCATATCCATGGTCTTTAAGCCAATCCCTGGCCACATCCAAAAGCAAAATGGCCACCTGACGGTCTTCGATGGCTTCATAAAATCCGCAACCGCCACTTTTCACATAGTCCGATTCATCTTTTATCTCATCATAAAAGGCGGCTATACGTCCTACCACCTGGTCCTTGCTGTTGAGGGCGATCCAGCGAGCGGCATCGCCATGTTCGAAGTAGGGATTGATCTTCCTGTTAAATGCCTTTTTGACCTCCTTATCAAATGGCATCACAAAGTTGGGATCGTTTCGATAGAGCTTCCTTGGCAATTCCAGGAATGCCCTTTCCGTCTGCCTGTTGTTAACCGGGATAATTCGCATCTTAAATGCAGTGGAATTTTAGGGGATTAAAGTGAGAACCACTCTTTCATCATTTCATCTTCCAGTGGAGAGTCTTTCTGCGACTGGTGTACAAATTCATTCTTTTTTGGAAGATATATATAGTCTTTAATCCATTCCTGGTGGTGAATTGAAATCTCATTTACTGCATTCAGAATGGCATAAACCTCCTCGTTGGTGGTGGTGGGATGTAAGGACCATCGCACCCAACCTGGCTTTTCGGTCAGGTCCCCGTTGTTTATTTTTTCTGTGATCTCAGCAGACTGATCGTAGGACACCTCCAGCAGAAAATGGCCATAGGTTCCTGCACAGGCGCACCCACCCCTGGTTTGTACGCCAAAGCGGTCATTCAGGAGTCTGACAAATAGATTGAAATGGATATCCGGATGGTAGAAAGAGATCACTCCCAGCCTGTTATCCACATTGTCTGCCAGGATCTCTATTCCTTCAATCTTTCTCAATCCCGGCAGAGCGATCTGCAATAATTCCTCTTCCCGGCAGAGGATATTTTCCACACCCATCTGCTCTTTCAGCTCCATGGCCAATGCAGCTTTAATGGACTGTAAAAATCCAGGTGTGCCTCCATCTTCCCTCACTTCAATATCATCTATGTACTTGTATCTGCCCCAGGGATTGGTCCAGTCCACAGTTCCTCCTCCCGGATTGTCGGGTACCTCAGATTTGTAAAGATCCTTATCAAAGATCAGTACTCCTGAAGACCCGGGTCCACCCAGAAACTTGTGAGGAGAGAAGAAAATGGCATCAAGTTTCTCCATGGGATCCTCCGGGTGCATGTCCATTTTCATATAAGGGGCACTTGCTGCATAATCAATAAAGACCAGTCCGCCATATTCATGCATCAGCCTGGCCAGCTTATAGTAGGGTGTTTTTGCACCAGTTACATTGGAGCATGCAGTAAAAGAACCGATTTTGAACTTCCTGTCTTTGTACAGCTCCAGTTTCGCACGTAAATCATCCAGATCAACCCTCAGATTGTCTGAAGGCTCAATCATCACCACGTCGGCAGTGGTTTCGAACCAGGAGGTGTGATTGGAATGGTGTTCCATATGTGTGATAAACACCACGGGTCTCTCATCCCTCTTTACGCAGTCCCGGTCACCTCCTCCGCACCCTTTCAGGTTAAGAATGCGCATCAGCTTATTAATTACAGCGGTCATTCCGTGCCCGGCGGTGATGATCACATCATTTGGACCCGCATTCACATGTTTCTTGATCAGTTGATGAGAGCGGTGATAGGCCTTGGTCATCAGCGTGCCCGTAAGTGTGGTTTCCGTATGGGTATTGGCTACGTAAGGGCCAAACTGATGCTGGAGTTTGGTTTCAATGGGCCCATAGAGCCTTCCACTGGCAATCCAGTCGGCATAGAGAATTCGCCTGGTGCCATATGGCGATTCAAAGGTGGCATCGTGTCCTATGATACCCTTTCGGAATGGTTTAAAGTATTCTTCTAATTTACTCACATCGTTCATATTACCCTTACCCACTAACCACTAACCACTACCTACTAACTTTACCTAATCCCTTCCGGCAAATCTGGACAGCAACCTTAGAAACTCAATGTAGAGCCAGATAAGTGTTACCATAAGCCCAAAGGCTCCATACCACTCCATATACTTGGGAGCACCCATTTGTGATCCCTTTTCAATAAAATCAAAATCCATAATAAGGTTCAATGCTGCAACAACGATGATCGCCAGGTTGATCAGGATTCCCAAAGGACCATTGGAGTGCATAAAACCAACACTCATTCCAAACATACCCATAATCCAGCTAATCAGATAGGCGAAAAAAACAGCTCCGGTAGCCATCATGACGCCCCGTCTGAATTTTGGTGTAGCCCTTATATAACCCGACCTGTAAAGGAAAAGCATGGTGAAAAGGGTTCCTATGGTCAGCAGTACCGCCTGGAAAGCTACTCCCGGATATCTTGCATTTATCACTGCACTGATGGCTCCCAGGAACAAGCCTTCAAGAATGGCATATATGGGGGCAGTGATGGCGGAGGATTGTGGACGAAAAACAGTGATCATGGCCATGATAAACCCCCCAATGGCTCCCACAATCGCCAGAGTTCCGGCGCTGCCCGGATTCTCTCCCATCACTATTTTCCAAGTATAGGCTGCTGCACCAATGACCAGCATCAACATCAGTCCGATTTTATTAATGGTTCCGTTGATGGTCATCACAGAAGTCCCTGCACTTACTCCGCCTGCTCTCTCATATATCTTCCCGGTCATCACCGGATTGGATGATCTCATTGCTCTCATTTACTCTAAATTTGGGTCAAATATAAATTATTTATCAGGAATGGTGTTGTCAAAACCTATGCCATAGAATAGCAGCGGTCAAATTCTGACAGAATTGCAGTTAAATTCTTACTTTTGGTCATGATTCGTGCCCTGCGTAATATTTGGGAGAATGACTTTTTTAAAAATGTGGCCACCCTTATCTCAGGAACCACATTTGCACAGGCCTTTTCCATTGTCATATACATCTTTCTCAGCCGCATATACTCTGAAGAGGATTTTGGAGTATTCGGGCTCTATATGAACATCCTGAATATCACCATTATTTTCAGCACGGCCAAATATGAACTGGCCATTCTGCTTCCCAAGAGCGATCGGGAATCGGTAAATCTACTTGGCCTGTCAGGACTGATAAGTGTAGTGGTCAGTCTGTTACTTTTGCTTATTGTAATCCCCTTCAATGCACAGATATGTAAACTGCTGGGAAGTGAAAAGATCTCCACATGGCTCTATTTCATCCCCTTGTCCACCTTGCTTGTGGGATTATTTACCTCCTTCCGTAACTATTCTAACCGCGAAAAGCGTTACAAACTTATTGCAGGCGCCAATATTGGGCAGAGCCTGGGGAACTCCCTGATGAAACTGGTTCTGGGCCTTTTAATTGCAGGGGCCACCGGACTGATCTTTGGGGTTATATTTGGTCAGCTCATTGGATTCCTGGTGTTTATTGCCATCCAGTTTCGCTTTAACAGGCAAAAAGCAGGCTGGTTAAAACTATCAGAAATGAGGAGGCTTGGCAAACAGTATAGCCTTTTCCCAAAATACAATATGTGGCAGGGATTGATCAATAACTTTTCAGGGGCACTTCCGGTATTTATCTTCAGTTCTTTCTTTTCCACAGCCATAGCGGGTATTTATACCTTTGGTTACATGATATTATACCGGCCGGTTAGCCTGGTGGCCAGCGCTTTTTACCAGGTGATGTTTCAGCGTTTTGTGGAAAAGCAACACCAGGAAGCCTCCATTCTAAATGAAGTGAAGCTCTTTATCAAACGTACCTTCCAGGTATTAATCATTCCATTTATTCTGATGGGATTTTTTGCTCCCCAGGTTTTTGGATTTATTTTTGGTTCCGATTGGGTGGAGGCAGGACGGTATGCGCAGATCCTGCTTCCCTGGATTTTTATGGTAAGCCTGGTCATGCCCCTTTCATTTATTCCTGACCTTTATAAAAAGCAACGGGTGGCCATGATCATCGACGGGGTTAAATTGTTGGCCAGGTTAGGTGGGCTCGCAGTAGGCGTTATTTTGGAGAGTGTCTATATGGGTCTTATTCTCTACAGTGGATTAAGTACACTGGTTATTGCTTATAGCCTCATATGGTATATTCGTCTGGTGAAAAGTCACCCGCCAGGGAGGGAATGCAGAAATCGTATATAAAAAGCAGCAATGGGTAAAATAGGAAAAGCTTTCAAAGCACTCTGGTGGATCGCACGGAAACCCGTATTATTAAACAGGGTGCTTAGTGATGAAGACTCATGGCAAAAAGAGGTAAATAAGAGGTATGGATTGCCAAACGGACTTCCTCTTGTGGAAATGAACCAGCTGATCGAATCCGAATCCTTATCGCTGGGACCCATGACCTTTCTTGACGGGGGATCACTTCCCACCGATATGATGTTACTGGCAGGATTGGCAGAAGGAATCAAGGATTGTACCTATTTTGAAATTGGTACCTGGAGGGGTGAAAGTGTGACCACTCTCTCATCCAGAACAAAAAGCTGCCACACCCTCTGTCTGACCGATGCTGAAATGAGGAAGTTGGGGATGCATGAAAAGACCATCGAATCGCATCGCCTGTTTTCAAAGGACCTGGAGAATGTGGTTCAGCTTAGAGGTGATTCCAGGAGCTTTGATTTTAAAGGTCTGAATCAAAAATTTGATTTGATATTTATCGATGGGGATCATCACTATGATTTTGTTAGGAGCGATACCCAGAAGATATTTGAAAATCTGGTACACGATAAGACCATCGTGGTCTGGCATGATTATGGATTTCATCCCGACCAGGTGAGGTTTGAGGTGATGGCCGCCATTCTGGATGGAGTGGGGCCTGATCGAGCCGACAGGGTATATCATGTGGCCCATACCAAATCGGCCATATATACAGGGAAGAGCTTCCCATCCAGGCCTGCAGATTTTCCCGAAATTCCGGAAGAGTATTATACCCTGGAGCTGAACCGTAAAAAAATTTGATATTCCATGAAAAGTCCCGGCCGTATACTTATTATTCCATCCTGGTATCCGCCCGATGGGGGATATTTCTTCAAAGAACACAGCGAGGCCATCCTGGGCACGGGTTGGCAGGTCGATGTGCTTGTTAACAGAGTGGTGGGGATCAGAAAGATCCTGCAACAGGGACGGTCGGCTCTGGGAGGATATAGCGTTGGGATGGAGAACGGACTCCGGGTAATCCGCTCGGTCTACCTGAAAATACCTGGGAGTGAAGAAAAAAACATTCAAAAATGGGCTGCAGGAACTGCCAGGCTCTACAATAGGTATGAGAAAGAGTTCGGAAAACCAGACCTGATTCTTACCCATAGTGTTACCTGGGCCGGCTTTGCAGCCTCCCTGATCAAAAAACTATATGGCATTCCCTATGTGGTGGTAGAGCACCGGAGCTTTTTCGTTTGGAGTACCGAAAAAGCCCGCAACATGGTAAAACCCTACTACTTGCCATTTTTTGAAGAGGCCTACAGGAATTGTTCCAGGCTTGTTCTTGTTTCAGGAGAGTCTTCTTACAGGACTCAAGGAGCTTTTGCCCTGGATTGAGGAGAAAACCATAACCATTCCCAATATGATCAGGGAGGATATGTTTCTGCCCCCTGCCGTGACCCGCAACAGGGATCCTTTTGTATTTCTATGGGCAGGGCGCCTGGAGCATGTGAAAGGAGTAGATCTATTAATTGAGGCAGCTCAAATTCTTAAAGATCAGGGACCAGATAACTTTTTCATCAGGCTGGCAGGTAAAGGATCGCTTCAAAATGATTTAGAGAAGCAGGCAAGCGAAGCGGGAGTAACTGATGTGGTCACTTTCCTGGGTCGCATCTCCAGGGAGGAGATGCAAAAGGAGATGCAGATGGCCGCCTGTTTCGTATTACCTACCCGTTATGAAGCTTTTGGAGCAGTCCTCATTGAGGCCATGGCCACAGGATTGCCAGTAATTGCTACCCGGTCGGGGGGGCCAGATAGCCATTGTGAATACCGACAACGGGATCCTGATTGACACTGAAAATGCGGAGCAACTGGCAAAGGCCATGGAGAATATGATTCATAGGATCAATGAGTTCTCAGAGCAGAAGATCAGGAAACAGACCATGGATAGATATGGCCAGAGACAGCGTCATGAAGCAGTACAACAAACTCTTTCTGGAGCTGCTCCAGGAATAATTTTCTTCAATAGATTCTCAGGTTAAAAAATTTTATAAATTTGCAGTCTCAAACGGTGGATGTAGCTCAGTTGGTTAGAGTACTGGATTGTGGTTCCAGATGTCGCCGGTTCGAACCCGGTCATCCACCCAACAAAAACCGCCTTGCGAAAGCCTGGCGGTTTTTTCGTGCAGCGTTGTCAGCTCGCTGACAAAAGCTGCGCGGAAAAGCCGACCATGATTGCGAAGCAATCAGGCGGTTTTATTTGTTGAAGTCTCCCCCCAGGCTCACGAGGCCACAGTCGGACAAATGTGGCTATCGTGAGATTTAAACAGAAATGATAACTGGTTTATACATGTTGGTTTGGCTATATTTGCGCAGAAGAACGGTGTTCATCTGGCCAGGTTACTGCAGACTTGTTCTTTTATCCGGAATAAAGGCATCACGGGACACCGTATAATCAAGAACCTAATGCAGGGTTATTTTTCGGTATCGCAGCTTCCTCCACCACAACCACAGGTGATGCCTTTATCTTTTAGACCTTCCGTAGTGGCCTGGCAACTTCCTGCTTTGAATTCGGCTTTGCGGTCAATTAGGAGACGAATGGCCAGGCCAAGAAAAGCCAGTCCAACAAGTATTATGGTTATCAGTAATATTTTAAGCATGGTTTAATTTTCTATGAGAGATCTCTTTCGGATATAACATTTATAAGGGCAAGTTGTTGACATTCTTCGCATGCTTTAGCCATTTTTAACTTCATTTTTGAAGTTTCCCCATCGTGACTCACAAGGTCACAAAGTGGCTGGATAACTATTTTGCTTGAGACTTATATGAAAATACCTTATATATAAAATACATATATATAAATTGGTTATATATAATAATGTTATATATTTGTCGTTATGATAGCAAATGATTTATTGAAAGGTACCTTGAGAACAATTGTTTTAAAGTTGTTGGCCGACAACGGACGAATGTATGGATATGAGATTACCAAAAAGGTGGAAGAGCTCTCCACAGGTAAGATTAAACTCACATTTGGCGCACTCTACCCGGTTTTACATAAACTGGAAGCTGACGGACACATTGGGATTGAAGTAGAATACATTGGGAAAAGAGTCCGGAAGTACTATACTCTAACTGAGACAGGAAGGTCGTGGACGGATCAGAAAGTGGATGAGTTTTTTGATTTTGTAAACACATTAACCTACGTATTAAAGCCGACCCCTGCCTGAGATGATTGCCGCAACCATTGATGACAATTACGAACGCATCAGGGACGACCTGGTTAGTCGGGGACTAACCTACGACCGGCTTATGGATGATGTGCTGGACCACGTATGCTGTATGGTGGAGGAGTTTATGAGCCATGGGAAAGATTTTGAAACTTCCTACGATCAGGTACTTGAAACCATTGGTGAAAAAAGCCTTACTGAGATCCAGCATCAAACACTACTAAACCTTGACAAAAAATATCAACGCATGAAAAATTTCACATATGTATTCGGGCTGACTTCAGCCATCGTTACCATTGTAGGGTCACTTTTCAAAAAAATGCACTGGCCGGGAGCCGGGATATTGATCACTGTGGGTATGATGCTCATTGTATTTGTATTCCTGCCTCTCTATTTTATCACCAATTATAAGGAAGACGCTGAAAAAAAGAGTCCGATATATGCCATTGTGGGATATCTGACCCTGGCTTTGCTCTTGGTGGGAGCTGTCTTCAAAATCATGCACTGGCCAGGCGCTGGTATGGTGATTTATGCAAGTGTCGGATTTTTGCTGATCGGTTTTGTTCCGCTCTATGTAGTTAATGTTTTCCAGAAGAGCGGAAAGGAGAAGGCCAATCTGCCCTATATCGTTATGCTTCTGGTGGGGATCTCTATTGTGATGCTTTTCTCCAATATAAATATGTCCAAAAATGTGTTGGATGCATATATGGAGGAGTCTATAGCCAATGAACAAAGGGTGGAGGAAGTTCAGCTTCGGACCACCAAACTGATGAATTGGGCCCAGGACAGCACTTATAAAGATAAGCTGCAGACCATTATAAAGATTCACGATCAGGCGAGAGGGCTCCAGGTAATGATCACAGAGATGCAAGAAGGAATGAAAGTCTTTGTCAATGAGCCAGGAATTCAAATAGCTGATCTCAAGGCAAAGGATAACAGGGTTGCCGGCAGGGAAGCCATCGTGGACAACGGAAGTGGTCACAACTTTGCGGTGGAATCGAAAAAATTCAGGGAGATGTTACTGGAGCTGATCAAAGATCCGGTAACCATAAGCCAGGTTGAGGATCACCTTGAGTTCACCAGTAAAGTTTGGTCCTTCGAATATGGAGTGAAAGATGTAAAAGATAATCCTTTGATGAAGAATTATTTCAAGCTTACCGATGCCTCAAAAGGCATAGCCCTGGCAGAGTATGTGGCTATCGCCGATCTGTTGCATAACTAAGATCACCACAAAAGCAAAAGGGGCCCGGAAAGGCCCCTTTTAAACTAACCACTTAAACCTAAAAAAGAAATTTACTGTATCACCCGTTAAGTGTGAAATGTAAAAGGACGTAAGATTTGTTTTCACTTTAAATGATGCATATGTTGTGCCAAAACATGCAAAAAGCTTTTAAATAGATAGATAGAGTTTGAATGTTTATTCACTCTGTCCCATAAAAGTGAACGGTTTTGGGAATCCGGTGTACGTTTTCGGGCGATTTTAAATCAAAGAGCCGGAGCAATCACTCCGGCCCTCACATTAGAACTTTCTACTTTCCACTTTGACTCGGCCTTCGGCCTCACCGAGCTCGGGTTGGCTATGCCGATCTCTGCTTTGCTCCGATTCGCCTCGGTTCTACTTTCTACTTTTATCTGGCTGCCAAGCGGCTATTTTTTCTTTTCCCAGATGGTCTTGCGGCCAAGGGCCTTAATTCCGGCCACATAACCTTTGATGTAAAGGTTGTCAAAGTCACCATCCTCAAACCAGGCATAGCAATCATAGGTTTTGCCATTTTTTGGATCATAGATGGAGCCTTCTATCCATCTCTCTTTTTTCGCATCATACACGAATCCTTCAACAATGACCAATCCCATCACAGGACGTTTGGCCAGTTGAGGATCCTCATTTTCTTTGTCCAGTTTGGGTGCACCATCTTCATTGGGCTCCTCCAGCCAGTTGATTTGTCCATGGTATGTTCCATCAGACCCTTTGGTCACTTCAATGGTGGAGGTCTTCTCTTCATTGAACCAGGTGCCTTCAATTTTAGTAGCCTGAGCCTGCAGAAACAGAGGCACAAAGAGGATTACAATAGCGGTAAACAAATTCTTTTTCATAGGGATGAGTTTTAGTTTCGATTGGAAAAATAGTCAATTCGAAGGTGAACTACAATGTTGAAGTCAAATTCTTGTGTATTCTGTATAGGTGTGCGGGTATTCATTCTTATCCCCGGCAGCCACTTTCTCAGAATAACCGGCACTCCATTGAGCGAAGTCAATTTCGGGAAAAAAGGTATCCGCTTCAAAGGTCTCCTCTACCTGGGTCAGGTAGAGTTTGCCAGCCATAGGTAGGAACTGGGTATAAACCATCCCTCCGCCAATAACAAAGCACTCCTCCGATTCACCAGCCAGTTGTACGGCATGATCGATAGAGCCGGCCATTTCACAACCCTCAAAACGATCCGACCTTACATCAGAGATCACAATATGGCGGCGCTTGGGCAAAGCTCCATTGGGCAGAGAGAGAAATGTATTGCGGCCCATGATCAGGGTGTGTCCGGTGGTCAGTTTTTTAAAACGCTTCAAATCATCAGAAAGATGCCAGAGAAGGCGGTTGTCCTTGCCAATGGCATTGTTCTGTGCAATGGCGACAATGATAGATATATTCTGATGGATCTTATTTTCCATGTCAGACAGAGATTGCTCCCTTTATATGTGGATGTGGATTATAATTCTCAACAACAAAATCCTCAAAGGTGAAGTCAAATACCGACTTGATATCCGGGTTTAACCGGACCGCAGGCAATGATCTGGGCGATCGGGTGAGTTGAAGCCTGGCCTGATCCAGGTGGTTCAGGTAGATGTGTGCATCCCCCAGGGTATGAATAAACTCTCCGGGCTCAAGTCCGGTGGCCTGTGCGACCATCAAAAGCAGGAAAGCATAGGAGGCAATGTTAAACGGAACACCCAGGAAAATATCGGCACTGCGTTGATAAAGCTGACAGGAGAGTTTCCCTTCTGCTACATAAAACTGGAACAATATGTGACACGGAGGCAAAGCCATGCGGTCCAGGTCCCCCACATTCCAGGCACTAACCAAATGCCTCCTGGAATCGGGATTTGCCTGGATCGATTCAACGATTCTGGATATCTGGTCAATGCCCTTGCCATCAGGTGTGGGCCAGCTACGCCACTGGTATCCGTAAATGTGCCCCAGGTTTCCATTTTCATCGGCCCACTCATTCCAGATCCGCACCCCATGATCATTCAGATATTTTGTATTGGTATCGCCATTAAGGAACCAGAGCAATTCGTGAAGGATCGATTTAAGGTGCAGTTTTTTTGTGGTCATCAATGGGAATCCATCAGACAAGTCGAACCTCATCTGGTATCCAAAAGTGCTTATTGTACCGGTACCTGTCCGGTCCTCCTTCCTGGTCCCGCCCTCAAGCACATGGGACAATAAATCAAGATACTGCTTCATATTTTCTCCTCTCCAATGGCTGGTAAAAGTAGCCATTCGACCCAGAAATCAAAAGGAAAAATTATCAACATCCTGAGCTACTCTCGCCACAGGAATCAAATAGATATTTCACTATCTTTACCGTAATCTATGGGAAAGAAAAACTGGCTTACACCCCGCACCCTGTTGGTCCTTGCCGGCGCAATACTGTTTGGATTCCTGGTGTGGAGGTTTTCCAATATTGTAGCCTATATCCTTATTGCATCTGTATTGTCGCTGATGGCCCGGCCTCTGGTGAGGTTTTTTGGCAGGGTCAGGATAGGAAGGTGGAGGATGCCTGTATCCATAAGGGCTATGCTGACACTGGTGGTTATCTGGATCCTATTTTTCACTTTCTTTCGTCTCTTTATTCCACTTATTGCCAGCGAGGCTCAGGAGCTCTCCAATGTGGATGCTGCCCTGGTTATTGAAGAATTCGATAAACCCCTGAAAAGCCTGGAGCTTTGGCTCGACAAGCTGGCCATTGGGGGGGATAAACCTATCTCTCTGGAAGTGGAGTTGCAGAATTGGATTGGATCTGTACTGAACATTGATTTGATCACTGATTTACTGACCACAGCGGCCTCCATTCTTGGCAATTTGGTCTGGGCATTTTTTGCCATCTCCTTCCTTACCTTTTTTCTGCTCAGGGAGGAGAAGTTGATTACGGAATATGTAGTTACCTTATTTCCTGAAGAGAAAGAGGAGGCTTTTCGGCATGCATTGGATTCGGTAAAACATCTGCTCAGAAGGTATTTCATTGGGATTCTGTTACAAATGACAGGGATTCTTACCCTGGTAACTCTGGGAATGACCATAATCGGAGTAGGTTTCAGGCACGGTTTGGTGATCGGACTGGTAGCCGCAGTTCTGAATATTATCCCTTACCTCGGGCCTGTGATTGGTGCAGCCCTTGGGATACTTCTTGGATTGGCTACACATCTTTCTCTCGATCCCTCAGTGGCACTTCTGCCTTTGATGGGTTACATGCTTATTGTCTATGTAGTTACGCAGCTCACAGATAACATGCTTTTTCAACCCATGATTTTTGGGACGAGCGTCTATGCACATCCCATTGAGATTTTTATTGTGATTATGATGGCGGGAAGCCTGGCCGGAATTGTAGGCATGATCCTGGCCATTCCCACATATACGGTAATCAGGGTTTTTGCCAAAGAATTTTTTAATAACTTTAGGGTGGTTCAGAAGCTGACCGAAAAGATATGACCATTAAGAGATCAATTGTTTCCATATGTTTTAGCTTTATCCTGTTCGCAGTGCTTACAGGACAGCAATTGGAATCCCCCATAGACACAACGGCACTGGCAGCAGAGCAGCTCCAGCAATTTGAAACCATGGCAGCCGACACTTCCGATACCGAATTGAGCATTCCCAATGTGTTTTCTCCCAATGGGGATGGACAAAACGATTACATTGATGTGGAGACCAATGGCGTAACGGTATATGAGTTTACCGTATTTACCAGGTCAGGTTCGCGGATTTACCATTCGCTTTCTCCCCGTATTTTCTGGGATGGCAATAGCATCGGGGGCCAGGAGCTTTCAGAAGGGGTATACTACTATGTTATAGAAGAGCAGGGAGAGGAAGAACCTTACGAAAAAGCAGGATTTATCCATCTCTTCAGATAAGCTTTGGGTGCCAGCTTATCTTTTTAACCATCCAACCAAATAAGAGGGTACTAAAGAAAGTAAATGATCCATAGACTACTGGCACCAGCGCCATTTCATTGCTTTTAAGAAGCGTAGCAGCCACAAAAATGGCCAGGGCAGAGTTCTGAAGCCCCACTTCAATGGAGATGGTATATTGATTTTTCACGCCAAGCCTCATCAGGCGGGCAATCAACAGGCCTGCGCCCATGGCTGCAGCATTCAGTAATAGGGTATAGGGGAAGATCTCAAAGAAATCAGATATTGTAGCTGAAGCGGTTCCATGATCAATGAAAAGGACGCCCAAATAAACAACCAGCAAAAGCAGGGGGAGAATAATCCGAAGGGGCCGCTCCAGTTTTTCGGCAAATTCGGGCAAGCGCTTGCGGATCCTGGTTCCAGCAAATGCAGGCAACAGGGTCATCAGGAATACCTTTACTACAGTTTCTCCCACCTTGAGGTGAATATCCGCATCGGTATGAATAAAAGCCTCCAGCGAAATAGTGACTACTATGGGTATGGTGATCAGGGTAATCAGGCTGTTGATAGCAGTCATGGAGATGGATAGGGCCACATTGCCTCGCAACAGGTAGGTGATCAGGTTTGAGGTGGCGCCTCCGGGACAGGCAGCTATAATCATTAATCCCACCTTATAGAGCGGGTCGATGTGTATGGAACTCGCAATCAGATATGCGATCAAAGGTAGCAGGATCATCTGACAACTAAGACCGGTTATTACCGCTTTCGGCTGGGAGAATATATTCCTAAAATCCCGGTCGGTAAGGGACAATCCCATGCCTAAGGTGATTATGGCCAGTGTGACCGGAAGAAAATAATCCGTAAAAAGGGAGTGCATAGTATGCAAGTTAGGAGAAATAATTTAAACCGATTAAAAATAACGTTTATCTCACCTAAATGTTAATGTAGATCGAACTTCAGTTGCTATTTTACGTCTTTCACTTTAAATTGCATAATCACCATGCAAAATAGGTGATCTAAACTAACCAGAACCATTCATGATTAAAGTTTCACGCCTTAATTCATTTCTAATCCTCATGTTTTTTTCCCTGTTTATAGCTTTTCCGGCATCCGGAGAGGGCGGGGATCATGATGATCAGCATTCTACAGAGGGATTGATGCGCGGTGAACGCCTCTTCTATGGATTGATCGACGGAAAGTTCGAGTCCAAAGCATGCGCTGACTGCCATAACACCGTAGAGATAGACACCTTTAACTGGAATCCCAGTGCCTGGGAGATTGCCCATCAATTCAAGGACAAAAGCCTGGAAGATTTTCAGAGGGCTGTATTAAATCCGGCTGGCGAAACCATGTCCGAGATGCACAAGACCTTCAACCTCAATGAAGTGGATGTGGAGATGATTAAGCTCTTTCTGGATGATTTTGAACATAAGGGGCTTACCAAAAGCAAACCCATTATTAATAAGATCTTCCTTTTCATATTGCTGGGAGTATTTCTCACCTGGATCATCCTGGACATCTTCTTTTTTAAGAAAGTGAAAAAAAGGTATATCCTTGGGATCCTCTTTATTGGAGCAGTCGGCTGGCAGGTAAAGCTGGTCTATGAAGCGGGAACCGCACTGGGACGTCAGGAACTTTATGAACCGGATCAACCTATAAAATTTTCCCATGTGGTTCATGTGGCCGATAACCAGATTGATTGCCAGTATTGCCACAACACCGTTCGTCATTCCAAGTCGGCTGGAATTCCCGATGTCAATGTTTGCTGGAACTGTCATTCCATTGTTCGAGAAGGCACCCATTCAGGAAAACACCAGATATCTAAGGTGGTTGATGCTTTTGAAAACGGGACGCCCATTGAGTGGATTCGGATTCACAATATACAGGATCATGCTTTTTTCAGTCACGCTCAGCATGTGAGTGTGGGAGGAATTGAGTGTGCCACCTGTCACGGGGCCATTGAGGAAATGGACCGGGTAAGGCAGGTATCTGATTTGAGCATGGGGTGGTGTATTAACTGTCATCGAGATACAGAGGTGCAGTTTTTTGACAATGCATTCTACGCACAATATGAGGAGCTACAAAAGAAAATGAAATCAGGTGAGATTGACCGGGTAACTGCCGAGCTAACCGGTGGAACTGAATGCTCCAAGTGTCACTATTAAACCCCAAAGCACCCATGGAAAAACAGTGGAGAAGTATAGAAGAATATAAAAACGGCAGGGACCTTACTTCAGAGATAAAGAAAGAACAGAAGCACAAAAATGAAGTGCTTGATGTACTGGACAGTAAAATAATAGAAGCACCCGCATCCCGTCGTGATTTCCTGAAGTTATTTGGATTCAGCTTTGCAACCGCAGCAGTGGTTAGCAGTTGTGAAAAGCCAGTCCAGAAAGCCATCCCATACCTGATACAACCCGAAGAGGTAATACCAGGGAAGGCCAACTATTATGCCTCAACCTTTTTTGATGGCACAGAGTATTGCAGTGTGCTGGTAAAAGTGAGGGACGGCAGACCCATCAAAATTGAAGGCAATCATCAGTCACCAGTTTCCAGGGGAGGAACCAGTGCCCGGGTACAGGCTTCAGTCCTGAACCTTTACGACGATGCCCGTTTTAAAGAGCCTGTGCTAAGTGGAAATACCATATCCTGGGAAGAGGTAGACCGTTGGGTATCCAGCAAACTTGAAGATGGGGGGAATACGGTTCTTGTTACTCCTACCATTATCAGTCCTTCCACCAGGGAAGTGCTGCGTAAATTTTTACAGGCGCATCCAGATTCACGATGGATTCAGTACGATGAAATGTCGGCATCTGGAATTCGTGAAGCGCACATGTCCTTATTTGGGGCCCGTGTGATTCCAGGATTTCATTTTGATCAGGCAGAATACATTCTCTCTTTCGATGCCGATTTCCTGGGTACCTGGATTGCACCGGTGGAATTTGCCCGTGACTATGCTTCCACCCGGGAAGTGACTACCGCACATCCGCATATGTCCAAGCATGTTCAGATTGAATCTGCACTATCCATGACAGGATCCAATGCCGATGAGCGTTTTCCGGTCACACCCAGAGAATCTCTCTTAATCCTGGGAAATATATACAATGCCATTGCGGGAGCCAGCGGTTTTGATCCCATTTCAGTCGCACCTTCGATTATTCCGGTGGATGAATTCGTTTCCAGCCTGTTGGACAAGCGGGGCAAATCATTGGTCGTAAGCGGATCCAATGATCCTGACACCCAGAAACTGGTGGCCGGAATCAACTTGATGCTGGATAACTACACAAGCACCCTCGACCTGAAGAGAACCATACAGCTTAAGCAGGGTGATGACCGTGAATTTGAAGAATTTGTCACCTCCCTTAAGCAGGGAGAAGTGGATAACCTCTTCCTGATCAATGTGAATCCCATCTACAGTTTGGGTGGATTTGAAGCCATGAAGAAAGCAGGTTTCACGGCATACATTGGATCGGCTCTCAATGAAACCGCCAGTGCCTGTCAGCTAATCTGTCCCGATCACCACTACCTGGAAGCCTGGGGAGATGCCGAACCAATAAATGGATCTTACAGTTTGCAGCAACCCTGTATTCATCCCCTCTTTAACAGCAGAGCCTACCAGGACTCACTGTTAAAATGGGCCGGAGAAGAGGAGAGTTATGACGAGCTGGTCAAATTTTGGTGGCAGAATAACATGGCACCTATAGAGGCTAGAGGAGATGAGAACTGGTGGGTGAAGACCCTTCAGGCCGGCCATTACCTTTCTCCTGTTGAACCCATGCCGGCTTCTACAAGTTACACACCCCCGGAAGTAACCCTTAGTCCTGCTGAGTCGGACCTGGTCCTTACCCTATATAGCACGGTGGCACTTAATGATGGACGTTATGCCAACAATCCCTGGCTTCAGGAGTTGCCCGACCCGGTTTCGAAAGTTTGCTGGGATAACTATTTGTCCGTTTCACCCGCCGATGCTGCTGCGCTTGGACTGGAAGACGAGATGGTGGTAATGATCGACAGGGTAGATGTACCTGTGCTTTTACAACCGGGACAGGCAAAAGGGACGGTCTCTTTGGCTCTGGGATATGGACGTAGCAAGGCAGGAAAGGTAGGCGAGAAGGTGGGAGTGAATGCATTTCGCTGGGTCGAAAATAAGGACGGAAACCGCAGCTACATAAACGACAGAATTAAACTGGAGCTCACAAAAAAAACCTATCCTCTGGCTCGTACGCAGACGCACCACACCATGGAGGGCCGACCCATTGTCAGGGAGACAACTCTGAAGGAGATTCAGAAGGATCCCTCTGCAGGAAACCATTTTCACCTGGAGGCTGAGGCCCATTCCCAAACCCTCTATCCCGAGGCCAAATTTGATGGATATCACTGGGGAATGGTGGTCGATCAGAACAAGTGTACCGGTTGTAATAACTGTGTGGTAGCCTGTACTTCTGAAAACAATGTGGCTGTCGTCGGGAAAGATGAGGTGAAAAACCGAAGGATCATGCACTGGATGCGCATCGACCGCTACTTCAGCAAGGATCCGGAAAATCCAAGGGTATTCCATCAGCCTGTGATGTGTCAGCATTGCGACAATGCACCTTGTGAAAACGTATGCCCCGTTTCAGCCACCATGCACAGCAACGAGGGGCTTAACCAGGTGGCCTATGTAAGGTGTATTGGTACCAAATATTGTATTAACAACTGCCCCTACAGGGTGAGAAGGTTTAACTGGTTCAAGTATTTTAAGAACGATAAGTTCGATTTCAACCAGAACAGCGACCTCTCCAGATTGGTATTGAATCCGGATGTAACCGTGCGTGAAAGGGGAGTGGTGGAGAAGTGTACCCTGTGTGTACAAAGGATCCAGGAGAAAAAGCTGGAAGCCAAGCTGGAGGGAAGGCCTTTGAAAGACGGAGAGGTCCAGCCGGCTTGCGTGCAGTCCTGTCCCTCAGGAGCCCTGGTTTTTGGAAATATGAATGATCCGGAATCCAAAGTAAGTAAACTGAAAAAAGAGGAACGTAACTATCACCTGCTCGAACAACTTCATACCCTTCCATCCGTAGGCTACCTGACTAAAGTCAGGAATGTGGAACCCGATGGGGAAGCAGAAGATCATTCGGGACATGAACACCAAGGTTAATAGCATAAAAACTGATCTATGTATAATACCGAAATAAGGGGACCGCTGATTCTGGGAAACAAGTCCCTGAATCAGATCACCACTGACATTACAGCACCGCTCTATGAACGGCCCAAATTCTGGTGGATTGTGGGACTGGGCATCAGTTCCATTTTGATGCTGTTTGGAGCCTGGGCCATTTATGTGACCATTTCCACCGGGATCGGTACCTGGGGAGTGAACAATACCGTTGGATGGGGATGGGCCATTATCAATTTTGTTTGGTGGATCGGTATCGGTCATGCCGGGACGGCCTTTTCCATATTCCTTCTGATCCTGCGACAGGAGTGGCGATCGTCCATCAACCGTGCCGCTGAGGCAATGACAGTTGTGGCTGTAGGCTGTGCTGCGCTCTTCCCGGCCCTCCACATGGGGCGGATCTGGAATTTCTTTTTTATTTTCCCCTATCCCAATACCCGGGGACCTCTCTGGGTCAACTATAACTCACCCCTGTTCTGGGACTTTATAGCCATCTCTGCCTATCTGCTGATCTCGGCCTCTTTCTGGTACCTGGGCATGGTACCCGACTTTGCAACCATTCGCGACAATGCAAAATCAAAAATTAAAAAGGCAGCTTACGGCTTTTTTGCCATGGGCTGGCGAGGTTCGGTTGGAGAATGGAAGCGATACGAAGGACTCAGCTATATCCTGGGAGGTATTGCAGCAGTCCTGGTGGTTTCTGTTCACTCCATTGTATCAACCGACTTTGCGGTTTCGGTGGAGCCTGGCTGGCATACCACCATTTTTCCGCCCTATTTTGTGGTGGGGGCCATCTTCTCCGGTTTTGGAATGGTAATGACCCTGATGATTATCATGAGAAAGATCTACAAACTGGAGGATTATATAACCAATGCACACCTGGATAAAGTGGCCAAGATTCTGATTTTTGTCTCCCTGATTATGGGAACAGCCTACCTGACTGAAATATTTGTTGCCTGGTATTCTGGAAACGAGTATGAGATCTTCACCTTCTTCCACAACCGGATCACCGGGGATTTTACCACGCAGTTCTGGGGGATGTTTATCTTCAATGCCATCATCCCGCAGCTTATGTGGTTTAAGAAAATAAGGAGCAATTTGCTGATTGTATTTTTCATTTCCATTGGCATCAATGTAGGGATGTGGTTTGAGCGATTTAATATTGTAATTACATCATTAACAAAAGATTACCTGCCTTCAGCCTGGGCCGATTATTCCCCGACTTTTGTGGAAGTCTCGGTCTACCTGGGTACCCTGGGGATTTTCATTTTCGGAGTATTGCTCTTTTTCAAGTACATTCCTGTAATAGCCATTAGCGAGGTAAAGGCGGTGAATAAATATCAGGTAAAAGGAAAAGGTATGCAAGGGGAAAGTAAGCAAGGGGAAAGTCAAGGGAACTAAGAAAAGTAATTGATATGGAAACACAATATCTTTTAGGGGTATTTGATTCGGAAGAGCCCATGCTCAAAGCCTTCAGAAAAATGAAGGATCAAGAACTGGAGATCGAAGATGTTTTTACACCCTATCCGGTCCATGAGGTTCTGGAAAACCATGGGAAAAAGTCGAAGATAACCATAGTGGGATGGTTCTATGGATTTTTTGCCACAGTGGGAGTACTGGCTTTCCTGATCTATACAGCGGTGATCGATTGGCCCATGAACTATGGAGGAAAACCCAGCAATGCTTTTCCTTCCTTTATTGTCATCACCATTATCCTTACCATTTTCAGCATTACCATCCTCAGTCTATTTACCTTCTCATGGAGAGCCAACCTTTGGCCCAGCAATGAAAAACCAATCTATCATGAGGGAGCCACCGACGATAAGTTTGTAATCCTGGTAAAGAAGGAGAGGGTAGATACAGGTAAAGTCACTTCGGTAATGAAAGAGACCGGAGCCATTGAAGTTATTGAAAAGTAAATTGCAAGAAATGAGCAGAAGATCCATAATATTCGCAGTTGTTCTGGTGGCCTTTGTGTCGTGCGACCGGAGCCGTTCCAGCACGGGATGGGATTACATGCCCGACATGTATTATTCCAATGCGTATGAATCCTATACCTCCAATCCCAATTTCGAAGACAATCTGACCATGCGCACCCCTGTGGAGGGAACCGTACCCAGGGAGATGGTTCCATTTGCCTGGGAAAAGACCGATGAGGACCGCATTTCTGCAGGAGAGGCACTGCTTAATCCCTGGGAAAGCACGGAGGAGAATCTAAGGCAGGGCAGCGAGTTATATGACATCTTTTGCCTCTCCTGTCACGGAGTTCAGGGTGATGGGATGGGATATCTCTTTACTAGTGAACGATATCCCTATCCCCCCGCAGATCTGCTTATGGACCATGTAAAAGAGATGAAGGATGGAGCGTTATACCATTCCATTACAGTAGGGTATGGAATCATGGGTGCACACGGCGGTATGATCCGACCTGATGACCGGTGGAAAATTATCCTTCATATACGTGAAAACCTGCAAAAGTAGTTGGCCAAAACATCTAACAATGGAAGAGAAATTTAAGTTATCCCGCACCTATATCATAGCCACCTCGGTTATGATCCTGGTGGGTATTGCCGCCATGGTTGTGGCATTCACCGGAGATCCTCAACGGGCTTGGGCCAATTACCTGCTTAACAATGTATACTTTGTCTCCCTCTCTGCGGGCGCATTGCTATTTTTCTCCCTCCAGAGGGTGACCCATTCGGGATGGTCAGCAGGATTCCAGCGCATTCCTGAAGCCATGGCTGGATATCTGCCCGTGGCAGCTGTTTTATTCCTGGTTATGATAGGGGGAGCACAATCTTTATACCACTGGTCACATGCCGATGCTGTGGCCCACGATCCCTTGCTGGCACATAAAGCTCCCTATCTGAACATGCCTTTCTGGATCATTCGAATGGTGATATATTTTGCTTTGTGGATCCTCATGTTTCTTTTGATTCGGCGTATGTCCCTCAAGGAAGATCTTGTAGGGGGGCTGGAGCCTTTTAAGAAGCTGGAACACCTTTCCAAGGTCTTTATCTTTATTGTGATTATTACCTTCTCATTCGCCATGATCGATTGGGTCATGTCCATCGATGCACACTGGTACAGCACCATCTTTGCCATCAAGAATTTTGTAGCTGCCTTTCACCATGCCGCCATTGTGATCACTTTTGTTGTTCTGTTGATGAATCAAAAAGGTTATTTCCCCTTTCTGAATAAAAGTCACCTGGGCGATTTTTCCCGTTACATCTTCATGCTTTGCATCATCTGGGGCTACTTCTGGTTTGCGGAGTTTATGCTGATCTGGTATGCGAACATTCCCGAGGAGACCGCCTATTTCCTTCCCAGGGTCCAGGGGAGAAGGCTGGAGGTTCTTTTTCTTTGCCAACATTGCCATTAACTGGTTCCTGCCCTTTGTATTACTCATGCCGAAATCAACTTCAAAGAATAAAACCGTCTTAAAAATTGTGATCCCCTTTTTGATTATAGGTCAGTTTATCGACCTTTATGTCCAGATCTTTCCGGGGACCGTGGGCGATCAGGTTCTTGGATTCCAGGAGATCGGGACCTTTATTGGATTTGCCGGGCTTTTTATGCTGGTCTTTGGTTATGTGCTGAGCCGGGCCAATCTCTACCCGGGAAATCATCCCTACCTTAAAGAGTGCAAGAATCATCATACCTGATCCCAATCACGTGCAATGAAGGTATACCGCCGGTTTCATTTCCTGAGTCTTGATATTGTAGCTGGTGCACTGGCCTCCTCCTGTCTGGCAGCCAGACTGCTTGGCTCAAATCCCGGATGGGCCTGGTGGCTTACCCTGGCTTTCACGGTGTGGCTTCTCTATATGGGCGACCACGTTCTGGATGCATGGAGACACAGAAAGAAGAGCGACAGGGAGCTGCATCATTTCATCTTTCGGAATAGGCGTTTATTGCTTTATGCCATGGGGATCATTGCCATTGTGGATATCCTGCTCATCTTTAATTCATTGGACAGGGCTTTCCTGAAGTATGCCCTTACGCTGGCCGGACTGGTATTCGTTTTTTACGCCATGCGTCATCTTTTCAAGAAAAACAGGATCCTTAAAATACCGGGAGAATCTTTTGTACTCATACTCTATATGGCTGGCACGTGGCTGGGACCCATTGTGTCCAGGCAAGTTGAATTTGGATCTCCGAATGCTCTGATTGCCCTTATTTTTGCTGCTGTTCTCCTGATGAACCTGGGGGTGATCTCCCTGTATGACATCCAGCTGGATTCCAGGTTGGGAATCGCCTCCCTGGCTCATTCGCTGGGCAGAAATACCACCAGGAAAATGCTGGTGGTTACTGGCATATCCGTCTACCTGCTTTCGGTTTTACAGTTTCTTGTTTTCGGCTTGGACCGGTATGCTCAATTTGCGTTGATTCTTTCAGGCATGGCCACCATTCTGTTGATCGTGCTCTTTTTGCCTTCCTATTTCAGGAAGAACGAATACTACAGATGGACAGCCGATGCAGTACTGTGGATGGGATTCCTGACATTGCTGATCCGTTAAGCCAGCGGGAGTGATTTGATTCCCAGCATGGAAGATGGTATATTTATAGACACTATCACCCACCCGCTGTCGCTGATGACTGTTTCTCCTGAAAGCCCTGACAAAATGACCCGCTTCTGGCAAGAACTCAAACGGCGAAAGGTGGTTCGTGTGATCTCTGTCTATGCGGCAGCGGCTTTTGTGATACTTGAGCTGACCTCCATTGTAGCTCCTTCACTTGGATTGCCCACATGGACTCTGAACCTGGTGATCATACTGCTCTTTGCCGGGTTTATCATTGCAACGATCCTATCCTGGATATTCGACAGGCATCCGGAGGGCGGACTGGTTCGTACCCCAAGTTCTGTCAGTGGAGAAGAGGAGCCTGGTCATGAAAGCAGAGAGGAGTCAACGGTTAGCTCAAGTCTGTGGAAGAAAGCCACCTATATCAGCCTGGTGCTGATTGTCGCATTGATCCTTTTAAACATCTTCGGGGGTTCTGGTACGCTGAGGAAACGAAAGCAGAACCTCGCCATCGCCGTTCTGCCGATCCGCAATGACAGTCCGGACCATGAACACGATTATATCATCAATGGACTCTTGGAGGCCATCCTGAATAACCTGGCCAAGGTGGAAGATTTGCATGTTGTCTCCCGAACTTCCATTGAGCAGTACCGTGACAGCGACAAAAGTATGCGGGAAATTGGCAAGGAACTTCAGGTCAACTACATCCTGGAAGGCAGTGCCACCATCATTAATAATAGCACCCGGATCTATCTGCAGCTGATCGAAACCGAATCGGACCGCCATTTGTGGTCCAGTCCTTTCCAGAGAGAAATCAACCTGGACAACCTCTTTGATGTTCAGACAGAAGTGGCCCTGGCGGTGACCGGCGAACTGAAAGCCATCCTGACACCGGAAGAAAAGGAAAAGATCATAAAAAAGCCGACCGAAAACACAGCAGCCACCAACCTGTATCTGCATGCCAGGAACTACATGCAAATTGCGAAATACAAGAACAGCAATAACCCCCAAGAGATAGGGGAAGCAAAACGCCTTCTGGAACAAGCCATTGAACTGGACCCGGATTTTGCAAATGCCCTGGCATGGCTGGGAGATATTTACATTGATAATTACCATCTTTCCTGGATGTACCGGGACATTGATAAAGCATACGCCTACCTTGACTCTGGTCTGGTGATGGTGGAAAAGGCCCTGGCGCTGGAACAAAACAATCCTGTGGCACTTTATGCACTGGCCAGTTACTACCAGAGAAAAGGGATGCACCACAGGGCAGAGCCCATCCTGGATAAGCTATCTGCCAATGAGCATAAAACCTACCTGTATTATGAGGATGCCGTATACAGGTACCTGGAGTATGAGGATTATTACCATGCCATTGAGAGCTACTTCCGCTACCTGGATCTTAAACCCACAGATGTACTTACTCCTAACCAGACCCTTTATGCCATGTACAGGTGCTTCCGGAATACAGGCTATTACGAGCAGGCCGGGCATTTTGCCAGAGAGATGTACCGACTGAGTAATGATTCCGTGGCCTACTTGCTAAATTTGGTAAATATCAGCAACTGGAAAGCTGACTATGAGGCTGCCATTGATTATGGCCTGAAAGCCTGGAACCTGGATACAAGCATACAATATAGCGCCAGCACCTTACTGATAAATTATATGTATCTGAATGATACCCTGAATGGATTCAGGTTCGTCCGGATCATTGAGGAATTTCACGCCAAAAGAGGAGAAGTGGGTACCGACATTCCCCCCTTTGGCATGCTGGGCTATGCCTATATGTTGATGGGAAGAAGCGAACAAGCCGAATATCATTTGTATGGTTCCTTGTCCAGTTTGTTTAAGAATATTGAATACCATACTCCGCAGGCACAGAGATACCAGACTCACCTTTTTATTTCCATAACATACTCCGTCCTTAAAGAAGATACAAAGGCACTGGAGTACCTGGCTTACCTGAAAGAACGAAAGGCCATGGATCTGGGCTATGTAAATGATTTGAAATACTGGCCCACCTTTGAGTCCATTCGCGATACCCCGGAATTCATCGAGGTCCTGAAACACCTGGAAGAAGTCTGCCGGATAGAATACGAAAGAATCGGAATCTTCTGGAACAGAACATCAGACACCTATCTCCCCGGGCCACCTTTGCCAATCCTTAATGATCCCTCACCTTTCAGGACTGGCGCTTTGCCCTCACCCTTGAATTCCCTGATGGCTTTGAATTGTGGGTTGGATCTGTGGATGGAAATAATAAGCAAGATCGAAAATGTGAAGATCTAATCCCCTGATGGCAAATCCTGTTACCTGGTTGCCTGATCAGGAACGTATACTAGCATGGAAGATCCCAGACCGTGGACCTGCTCCCACAGGCACCGGTTATTCCGGCAGGCCCGGAAATACGCCAGGGAGAAGGGGCCACTGCCCGCTCCACCTATGAGGCGCGCAATCTGCTGGAGACCGCCTACGACGATGAACTATTTTCCTACTATACCAGTTGTGAGCTGGTTGTTGTGGAGCCGGAAACGGGCAAGATGAAAGTTCTTGGCGAGCCCGCTCCTTATATTATGGCCGAGTTTTCACCAGATGGAAGAGTATATACTTATAGAACGCCTGGTGGGTCCATGGTCGCACGAGGTGGCCTGGTGGCGTTTTGCCTACGAGGCCGAAGTATGGAACGATCAAGGGGAAAAGGTGGCAGGTCTTTATTCCTACCCGCTGGCCGATGCGGTCCCTATCCATGGAGAGCCCGAAGGGCCCGCGTTCGATTAGCTGGCGGCCCACGGCACCCCACACCCTGTACTGGGTGGAGGCACTGGATGGGGGGGATCCCATGGCCGAAGTTCCTCACCGTGACCGGCTCATGCGACTGGAAGCCCCTTTCAAGGGTGATGCCGAGGAGGTTTTCAAAGCAAAGCACCGGATACAGCCCTGGATGAATGTATGGGCGGAAGAAGGAGGCATGCTCATGCTGACTGAAAACGAACGGATGCGTCGCTGGCGCTATGTCTGGCTGCTGGATGTGGACCAGGGCACCTCACGGCTCTGGTTCGATATGGATGAGAGCGATCGCTACAACAATCCGGGCAATCCGGTCAGAGAAGCAATTGCCCAATGGGCGCTGGGTCATGCATCAGAAAAAGGATGGGGTATATTTCCGGGGAAGCGGGGCCACAGAACAGGGCGACAGACCCTTTCTGGACCTCCGGAACCTTGATAGTGGCAAGTCCACAGCGACTTTTCCGTTGTGATCCGAATCGCTATGAGTCATTTGTAGCCTTTACTGGTGATGAGGACAACTTCATACTGCGTTCTGAGTCTCCGGTTGATGTACCCAATTACTACCTGGCTACACCGGGGAAAAAGATCAAAGCAGAGGAAGGGGAAGCCACCAGGAACTCTGAAGCGGGAGCCGGTCACACGACTTTGAGGATCCCACCCGGAATTGCGGAAGATTGAAAAACGGATTGTACGCTACGAGCGGGAAGATGGGGTACCCCTCAGCTTCCAGTTGCATCTTCCTCCCGGATACAAGGAAGGCACCGCTTTGCCCACTGTTGTTTATGCATATCCCCAGGAATATGCAAGTGCAAGCACAGCCGGGCAGGTCAGGGGATCCACCCGGCGCTTCATGAGCGTTTGTAGGGGACCTACCCACCTATATTTCCTGCTTCAGGGCTATGCGGTGCTGGACCAGACCGCTATGCCGATGGTCGGCGATCCGGAAACCACCTACAATACCTTTGTGCCCCAACTGGTGGCCGATGCGGAGGCTGCAGTAGCCAAGGCGGTGGAGATGGGAGTGTACAGACCCAAAGCGGGTCGGCGTAATTGGCCACAGTCATGGAGGACTTATGGTAGCCAACCTGCTGGCACACACGGATCTTTTTCAAGCCGGCATTGCCCGAAGTGGCTCCTACAACAAGACCACCCAGCCCTTTGGCTTCCAGTCCGAGCGCCGCTCCCTGTTCGAGGCAAGGGATGTGTATATACAAGTTTCACCTACCTTTTTCGCCGATCAGGTCAACGAGCCGGTGCTGATTATTCATGGGAACGACGACTCCAACCCGGGAACCCTCACCTTCCAGTCAGAGGTCTTCTACGAGGCTGTACGTGGATCGGGCGGTACTGCCCGCCTGGTGCTCCTCCCATTCGAGGACCACGGCTATAGGTCAATGGAAAGCATAGAGCATGTGCTGTGGGAGCAGCTCAGGTGGTTTAAAACATTACTTAAAGGGAGAGTAAAAAGGCATGTAAGCTAGAGATTCACCCGGTTTTTTTCACCCTTTACCACGTAACCGGTATCGGTAATCTTACTCTCGATGTCCTCCACCGATGTGAGGGATTGATCGAATTTGACTTTGGTCCAGCCCTCTTCGAATGATGATTCTACCACATCAATTCCATCCAGGGACTCTACTCCGGCCTTGATGGCGTTTTCGCAACCATCGCAGGTCATACCCTCCACATTAAGGACCACCTCGATCCACTCAGGATTTACCGATTCTACTTTGGTTTCAGCATTTTTGGTTTGGCTGTTACAGGCAAACAGGATTGCTGCTGCCAGGACGATCATAATTTTTTTCATATCTAATTACACTTTAGGAATACAATAAATATTCTAGTAATCAAGCGTGAGAATTCTTCCTTTGGTAAAGTCAAAGAATTGCTCTTTTTCAGCCATTTTGACTCCTTTCCTCAGGTCGCTCTCCTCATATCCCGAAACTTTCATACAGGCGGGACAGGCCAATATCGTAACACCTAAATCCACCAAACGTTCAAAAATATCATCCGAAGAGTCAAAGGGATCCATCTCAAGGTTTGGTGCGTCCTTTACCACCATTTCGATCCCTTCCTTGTCGAAAAAGACCAGTACATCGTTGGAGGTAGAGAATTTGTCGGCCAGCATCAGGGCCATCAATACATCGTGGGTGTCTCCCGATCCTTTGCTGATATGAAGAAAAGCGCCATCGGTTTCAGGCTTCGGATTGAGGTCTCCTGAGATTCATCGGGGACATTGTTGACACGAATGCAGGCAGATGCCAGCATGGGAATTAAAAGGAGTGCAAATACTTTTTTCATCATGGTAGTTTTTGTGGGTTTTATAACAGGTTCAAAAGATTCGGTCGGCAATCAGTACCAGGATGATCACCAGGTAAAACAAATTTACAGTAATAAATGCCTTTTTCCAATGTTTGATCAAATCGCCCCGATAGGTCAGTTGAAACATCCTGATCAGGAACAGAACCGCTGCCGCAATCAGGACCAGGGAGATCCCCCTGTTTCTGATAATGGGTGTGGCAGGAAGCATCATTACGACCACTCCTGTGGCTGCGATCCATATGAAACTCAGATTCCTGATCTGCCTGGGATCAAACAGGCTGGTGATCACCGGCATGCCTGCATCATGGAACTCACTTCCTATTTTTAGCAATAGGAGCCAATAGTGAGGCATCTGGCCCACAAAGAGCAGGAAGGCCACAGCTACAATTTCCATGTTCAGGGGATTCCCACCTGCTGCTGCCCATCCAATTAAGGGGGGCAGGGCTCCAATCAGTGCACCGGGAAGAACGGCAAAGGCGGTGATCCGCTTCAAAGGAGTGTAGACCAGGTTATACCAGGCAAGGGTAAACAGGCCCAGGGCTGCCGCAAGGACATATCCCGTGAGCATCAAAAGAGAGGTTCCTATAAGGGCACACAGAATAGAAAACAGAACGGCCGATCTAAGGGAAATTACCCCTGCAGGAATAGGTCTGCCTGCAGTTCGTTTCATAAGCGCGTCGGTCTTCCGCTCCTGAATCTGGTTTAGAGATCCCGAAGCCATGGAGAGAAGAAAAACACCAAAAATGGTCAGAAGAGCTCCCCGGTCCAACTCCGGTTTATATAGAAAATAGCCCAGAAATCCGGTAAGCGCCACCGGAACAGAGATAGTCACTTTTCCCAGCCTTAAATAGGCGGAAGCAATAAAGCCGGGGGATTTCTTACTCATTCAATGCCTTCAGATACTCAATAATTAGTTCTACTTCCGCTTCAGTAACCATGTTTTCGTAGGAGAGCATCAATCCTTTGTTGTATCCCTCCACTATATCGGCATTGGGATCGTAGATGGAGCGTTTTATATACTCCTCATCCACAAGCACTTCCCGTTCATCACGTCCGGTGGTCACTGTTCGGGTTGTTCCCCAACCGCCCAGGTAGGAGGGCCCTACCAGCTTACTTCCATCCACCGAGTGACAGGCATTGCAGCCATTCCGGCGCAAGACTTCCCAGCCCTGGTCTGCCAGCGAGGTTACTGTATCCACCACAGGAGCAAGGGCGGTGGTATCTAAGATCCACGCTTCAAACTCATCCTTGGGCATTACTTTTACCCCTGTAAACATATAGGAGTGTTCCAGGCCACAATACTCTGTGCAGAATAAGTCAAATTCACCTTCTGTTCCCGGTACAAACCACATCACCTTTTCCTGTCCGGGTACCATGTCCTCTTTTACCCTGAAGGCAGGCACATAGAGGCTGTGCAATACATCAAGGGCCACCAGGTCGAGGATGACCGGTTCATTAATGGGCACATAGAGCGTGTCGGTGATTTTTCCATTCTCATACTGGAAACTAAAATTCCACATTCGGGCGATGGCCTTTACCCGCATGGCATCCTCCGGAGGATTTTTCATGGGTTTCCAGCCCATCCATCCAAAGTAGAACATAACCAGCACCAGCACCAGAGGAATGGCAGTCCATATTATCTCCAGCTTGTTACTGCCTTCATTCTGGATGGCTTTGGGATGCCTTTTTTTCTTGTACTTGTATATAAAAACAAGCATCACGATGGTCAGTGCAATCAAGAAGAAAAAGGAGATTCCCAGAATTATCATAAATGCCAGGTCGACACCGGCGACAAAGTTAGAAGCATTTTGTGGATCTGCAGTATACATGGGTAAGGTGGTTTATCTGAATGCGTAATCCAGGAACGTAACGATAATAACAGCAGCCAGAAGAAGGATGATCAATAAAGCCATCACTTTGAAAATCTTCTGGTCGAATTTCAGGTGCATAAATATAGCCAGTACAAAGGCCGACTTAGCGGAAGCCAAAATCAAGGCAACCGCCGTAGACCACTTGGTAAGTTCGATCTGTGTAACCGCCACAGAAACGCCTGTTAATACCAGCAATAAGACCAGGATAAGCCCGTAGGTGCGGTAAGGTACGATATGATGGGTTGTTTCAGACATAAGGTTTCTATTAAGTGATTAGGTAGAAGAGTGGGAAAAGAAAGATCCAAATCAGGTCCACCAGGTGCCAGTAGAGGCCTCCGTTTTCGAGTAACTGGAAATTATCGAAAGTGAGTTTATCATTCCGGACCCTAAAAAAGATCACAATCAGGATAACCATACCCACGATAATGTGAACCGCATGTAGGCCTGTCATAAAGAAATAGAGTCCGAAAAAGAGGGTGTCACCCCGTCCAAGTTCCTCAAGGAGCGGTGATCCTGGCCATATCCCATGACCGATTTTAGAACTCCATTCAAAGTATTTATTCACCAGGAAGACCAGGGCCAGAACCACGGTGATCCCGATAAGAAACAGGGTGGTCTTCTTGTCTTTTTTCTGAATGGCCGTGGTGGACATGGCAATGGTCATGCTGCTGATAAGTAAGATCACCGTATTGATGGTACCCATGGTCACATCCAGTTCCTGGGCTGCCAGGTGGAAAGCGCCGGAGTGGCTATAACGATACACAGAGTATGTGACAAACAGTCCCCCGAAAAGCAATAGCTCTGTAAAAATAAAGAGCCACATACCCAGCTTGGAACCAAGATCATCCCTGTGTTCGTCATGTGTTGCAGTTGTAGATGACATAGAAATTGGATTAATCGTATTTATAGGTTGCTTTATCAATCACAGGTATCTCATCGAAATTCTCCAGGGGAGGAGGTGTGGGAATTTGCCACTCCAGATTGGTTCCACCCCATGGGTTCATCTCGCTTGTTTTCTCTCCATGCCTGGCACCTTTGATCAGGTTGATCAGGATGATTACAAAACCGGCAATCATCACCATGGCCCCCAGTGTGGAGATAATATTGGGACCATGGAATTCATCCAGGTAATCAAAATAGCGGCGGGGCATCCCTTTGATCCCCAGATAGAACATGGGGCCGTAAAGGGTTACAAAACCAATAAAGAAGGTAATCCAGCCGGTTTTGGCCCAGCTTTTATCATACATGCGGCCAAATATCTTCGGGAACCAGTAGTGTATAGCACCAAAGAATGCAAATCCCACCCCTCCAAATACAATGAAATGGAAGTGTGCCACCACAAAGGCGGTGTCGTGGAGATGTACATTGGTAGCCAGGGCGCCCAGCACCAGACCGGTAAGTCCGCCAATCAGAAATATAAAAATAAATGAGGCTGCCCATAGAAACGGGATATCGGCGGTAATGGATCCCTGGTGCATGGTGGAGATCCAGTTAAATACTTTGATCGCACTGGGTATGGCCACCAGGAAGGTCAGAATGGAAAAGGCATATAGGGCGGTTCCACTCATGCCCGAAGTGAACATGTGGTGCCCCCACACAAAATAACCCACAAAGGCAATGGCCAGGGTTGAAATGACAACGGCTCTGTATCCGAATATGGTCTTTTTTGTAAAAGTGGGGATGATCTCAGAAATGACGCCCATGGCCGGCAGGATCATGATATAGACAGCAGGGTGAGAATAGATCCAGAACAGGTGTTGATAGAGCAAAGGATCCCCACCCTTAGCAGGATCGAAGAAACCTATACCCAGGATGCGGTCACCTGCCACCATCAGCAGGGTGATTCCTATGATGGGAGTAGCCAGTAACTGTATCCATCCGGTACCATAAAGGGTCCAGGGAAACAGGGGCATTTTTAACCAGGTCATGCCCGGTGCACGCATGCGGTGGATGGTCACAATAAAGTTCAGCCCTGTAAGGATCGAGGAAAACCCAAGTACAAAGGCTCCCAGGGCTGCGGGCAACATATTGGTTCCTGTCTTGAAACTATAGGGTGCGTAAAAGGTCCATCCTGTGTCGGGAGCGCCATTTCCAAAGAGTGAGAGGATCACCAGTATCGATCCCAGCACATAAATGTACCAGGAGAAGAGGTTTAACCTGGGGAAAGCCACATCCTTGGCCCCAATCTGAATGGGTAGCATAAAGTTCCCAAAAACGGCCGGGAGTCCGGGGATCACAATCAGGAAGATCATAATTACTCCGTGCACGGTGAAAGTGGCATTGTAGGACTGTGGTCCCATGATGGTTTGTCCCGGTGCAATCAACTCAAGTTTCATTAACAATCCCAGTACCACCCCAACGGTAAACCAGGTCATCATGGAGTAGAGATAGAGCAGGGCGATCCGTTTATGATCGGTGGAAAGAATCCATTTTAAGATCCCTTTTCTTCCTCCGTCCTCCTCCAGGTAGGATTTATAAACCTTTTTTTCAGAATCGTTTGAAGTCATATGCTATGCTTTTTTTCTTTTTTTTACAAAAACCAGAACCAGGAACAGGACAAGACCCATAAAGATGATTAAGGTTCCGGCTACCTTGGTGACATTCATGACATATTTCTGGCCCTCCGGGTCATAGGAGTAGCAATACTGCAGAACCCTGTTTATGGTGGGACCCGATTTGCCGTCTGCGGCATCCAGAATGGACATCTTTAGCTCAAAGGGCAGGAAATAGATCCCATTCATATAGCGGGTGATCTTTCCTTTGGGATCCACGATAATCAGCGTGGCGGCATGAATGAAATCGTTCCCGGTGGGTTTGTATCTAAAACCAGTGGCCTCGGTCAGGTTTGAAACATTGGTGCTGTCACTTGTAAAAAAGAGCCATCCTTTCTCAGCCTGCTCCTTCTTTTTCATCAGGTTCAGGTAGTTATTCTTCTTCTTAACGGCCAGAAAGGTCCCTTCTCTGGGATCAAAACTAATGGTAAGCGCCTGGTAATCTTCACCAAGGATCAGGTCGGTTCCGTCCATGGCATCGGCCAGTCCGTCCATCAGGGGAGAGCAGATTCCGGGACAACGGAAATAGACAAAGTTCAGAATGGTTGGTTTATCGATCAGATCCCCGATGATCACGGTGTCTCCATGCTCGTCGATGAGCATGGCATCCATGGGGATATAGGTGTTGAGTTTTTCAATTACTCCGATCTCTACATCTGCATCAGACTGTGGGTGGATGTTGATAAAAGCCAGAAGAAACAGTGACGTTAGTACTGAAAATTTCATCCTTTAGTTTTAGGGTTTTAGGTCAATTAGTCGTCCTTTTCAGGATGGCATAGGTATAATAACAAATATCCGTTGAATTTGATGGATTTCCCAGCGTTTGGATGTAAAATATTTGTTTATTTAGAAATGGTACAAATAAATATTTTTGAACAACGATCTTTCGTTTCGAATTTTTACCCAATTTTATATCATGTTAAAAAGGATTTTCAGGTTTTATCGCGATGGATTCAAGACCATGACCTGGGGCAGAAAGCTCTGGGGCATCATCCTGATCAAGCTTTTTATCATGTTTGCCATCCTTCGGCTTTTCTTTTTTCCGGATATACTTCAAAAGGAATTTGAAAGTGACGAAGAACGCAGCAACCACGTATTGGAACAATTAACTAATCCATAGCAATATGCTTGAATCTATTGATATGTCACTGGTGGATTGGTCGAGAGGTCAATTTGCGCTGACAGCCATGTTTCACTGGATCTTTGTGCCCCTAACCCTCGGCCTCTCATTCATTGTTGCATTTATGCACACCATTTATGTGCGGTCTGGGGATGAGGAGTGGAAGAAAATCACAAAATTCTGGATGAAACTATTTGGAATCAACTTTGCCATTGGGGTTTCCACCGGAATCATCCTGGAATTCGAATTTGGGACCAACTGGTCTAACTATTCTTGGTTTGTGGGGGATATCTTTGGAGCACCTCTTGCCATTGAAGGCATTCTGGCCTTTTTTATGGAGTCCACTTTCATAGCCATCATGTTTTTTGGATGGAACAAAGTGAGCAAGCGTTTTCATTTAGCGGCGTCCTGGCTCACCGCTTTTGGTGCCAGCCTTTCAGCCGTCTGGATTCTGGTGGCCAATGCATGGATGCAACACCCTGTGGGCACCATGTTCAACCCTGAAACTGCCCGCAACGAAATGACAAACTTCTGGGAGGTAATCTTTTCCCCAGTGGCTGTCAATAAATTTTTACACACGGTAACCTCCAGTTTTCTGCTGGGTTCTATTTTTGTGATCGGTGTCAGTGCCTGGTTCCTGTTAAAGAAGCGGGAAGTGCTTTTTGCCAAAAGGAGTACGATTGTTGCCTCCGTTTTCGGAGTGATTTCCGCCATCGCTACCGTAGCCACAGGTGACACCTCAGCCCGAATTGTGGCCAGAGAACAACCTATGAAATTTGCAGCCATGGAGGCCCTTTATGAGGGACGGACCCATGCTCCCCTGGTGGCTATTGGAGCCATGCGAACCGATACCACCAGATCTCCAAATCCCCGGCAGGATTTTATATTTAAAATTGAGATTCCCAGCGCGCTCTCCTATATGGTCTTTCTTACGCCCAGTGGATTTATTCCCGGAATATCCGATCTGGTTTACGGAAATGAAGAGCAGGGAATTATCTCCTACCAGGAGAAGATTGAACGCGGAGCAGTGGCTATTCAAAGCCTGAAGGAATTGAAGCGTGCCAAAGAGAGGGGAGATGAGACTACCTATGCTGCTTTGCTTAAGAAGTTCAGTGACCCCAAATGGCTGGAAGGTTATTACAAATATTTCGGGTATGGCTACTATAAGGACAGGGAACTTAAAGAACTCATTCCCAATGTGAAGCTCAGTTTCTACTCCTTCCATGTCATGGTCATTCTTGGTGCTCATTTTGTGATATTTACCCTCCTTGTATTGTGGTTAAGTTTGAAAAATAAGTGGGGGAAACACAAATGGCTGATGTGGGTCGCATTGATTACCATTCCCTTGCCCTGGATCGCCAGTCAGTCAGGTTGGCTGGTGGCTGAAATGGGGCGCCAACCCTGGGTGGTCTATGATCTGATGCCCACCCTGACGGCCGTCTCCCGACTGAAGCCGGGTGCAGTCCAGGCTACATTCTGGATCTTCCTGGCCACATTTACCCTCCTGTTCATCGCGGAGATTAAAATCCTTGTTACACAAATTAAAAAAGGTCCTGGAGGAAAATAGCCATGTTTGGAAATCTATCCTACTTAGAACTACAGCAGTACTGGTATCTCATCGTCTCCCTCCTGGGCGCACTGCTGGTGTTCCTCTTTTTTGTACAGGGAGGACAGACCTTTATTTTCCGGATTGGAAAATCTCCTGCGGAGCGAACCATTATCGTGAATACACTGGGGCGGAAGTGGGAGTTCACCTTTACCACACTGGTTACATTTGGAGGGGCTTTCTTTGCCTCCTTTCCACTCTTCTATGCCACTAGCTTTGGTGGAGCTTACTGGGTATGGATGGCCATCCTGTTTGCCTTTGTGATCCAGGCAATCTCCTATGAGTTTCGGACCAAGGCGAACAACTTCCTCGGACAGAAGGTTTATGAAGGCTTTTTGTTCGTGAACGGATTGTTGGGGACCTTCCTGGTGGGAGTGGCTGTGGCCACCTTCTTTTCAGGATCCCAGTTCTCCCTGGATGAAATGAATGGGGTAATTTGGGCCAACGATGCAAGGGGACTGGAGGCAGCACTTAATCTGTTTAACCTTTCGCTTGGTTTTACCGTTTTCTTTCTGGCCAGGGTACTCGGACTGCTCTATTTTATGAATACCATTGACAACGAGAACATCATAACGCGCAGCAGAAAGGAGCTCTTTCGCAATGCCATCCCCTTTGTGGGCTTCTTTCTTTTGTTCGCCATCTGGCTGATGCTCAGAGAGGGATATTCAGTAAATCCGGATACCGGGGAAGTTTTTATGGAGCGCTTCAAATACGCCCATAACCTGCTGGCCATGCCCCCGGTTTTGTGGATGTTTCTTGGAGGTGTAGTGCTTGTCCTGGCGGGTATTGGGCTATCTCTCCTGAAGAACACCAGCCGTGGAATCTGGTTTACCGGACCGGGTACTGTTCTGGTGGTATTCTCCCTCTTCTTACTGGCCGGGTTTAACAACACTGCCTTTTATCCTTCGGCCCATGATTTACAAAGTTCCCTGACCATACAGAACGCCTCTTCCAGTCAATACACCCTGGTGGCTATGAGTTGGGTTTCATTATTTGTACCTTTCGTCCTGGCATATATTGTTTTTGCCTGGCGGGCACTCAATAAAAAGAAGATCGATGAGAAAGAGATGGAGGAGGAACATCATGTTTATTAGTACTCAGTGGGTAGTGGATAGTACTCAGTGGGTAGTGGATAGTACTCTGTGGGGCTCACCATTGACTCGGCCTTTGGCCTCATCGAGCTCGGCTTTGCCTCGGTTCACCAATCACCAATCACTATGTACATAGGAGCAATTATAGGATACCTCTCCTGGCCATTTATGATCGTGGTCAGTTATTATGCGGTCCGGTGGGCCTTAAAGCGTTTTGAAAAAAAGGTAGCCGAAGAGACTCAAGAATGAAAGGGCACATCCCCAACCTGCTGACTCTGATGAACCTGGCCTGCGGAACTGCAGCCATTGTACTTACCCTTGAAGGGCAGTGGCAGTGGGCAGTTTACCTGATTCTGGCAGCCTCCCTGTTCGATTTTCTGGATGGATTTGCAGCACGATTACTGAATTCCTACAGCAAAACCGGTAAACAACTGGATTCACTGGCCGATATGGTTACATTCGGGGTTCTGCCCGCAGTTTTCATCTATACCATCTTCAAATCGATCTCTTCCGTCAATGGAGGAGGAGGTACACTCTACTGGATCATGCTGGTTTCAGTGGTGATTGTTCCTGCCTTTTCAGCCATCAGACTGGCCCGGTTTAACACGGATGAGTCAGATGAACCTTTCTTTTCAGGTCTTCCTACACCAGCTCATGCCCTCTTTTGGACCGGCATCTTCTGGCAATTTATGCAGGATGGACTGTTGTTTGGGACTCCCATGAACCATTTTTTTCTTTGGGCCATCATGTGGATCATGGCATTCCATATGATTCTTCCGGTCCCCATGTACTCTCTGAAGTTTAAGAATTTTCAAATTAGGGGGAACCTGATTCGCTACCTGATACTGGTTTCGGCAGTGATAATCTTGCTTCTAACGGGTTTGGCGGGACTCTCCCTGGTAATTTTAACTTATATTTTACTTTCTCTACTGAACCTTTTACTCCAGACCCGGGTTTCCAAGTAGGGGAGATCCATCTTCCTGCCAAATAATTGATATTATGATGAACGAAAGCAACGCTTTTGCAAGACGGCTAAGCGACTTTAATTCGGGGTACTGCCGAGAGGTTCCATCCTTATTGCAGACCCACGACTTTGTGGATAACCTGATCCAAACGCTTTTTCCTATTAAGCGCAGCTGCATGGTGGAACCGGAAGAGATAGCCATTGAAATGGACCGATGTGCCATTAAGCTGAAAGAGTTGCTATACTCTATCAGGAGCACGATTAAGCAATCTCCCGAAGAGTTGGTAGAAGAATTTTTTGCCAGGGTTCCGGAAGTATTCGAGCAGTTGGCTTCTGAAGCCGAAGCCGTTACAAAATTCGATCCTGCCTCCACCTGTGTGGAGGAGGTTATTCTTTCCTATCCTGGTTTTTATTGCATATCGGTCCATCGCCTGGCTCATATACTCTATGTGCTTGATGTTCCGCTACTTCCCAGGGTTATGGCCGAATATGCACACGGAACAACCGGGATTGATATACATCCAGGCGCACACATCGATTCGCCTTTCTTTATCGATCATGGAACAGGAGTTGTGATCGGTGAGACTGCCCGGATTGGTAAGGAGGTGAAAATTTATCAGGGTGTCACCCTTGGGGCACTCACCGTTGACAAAGGGATGGCCAATACAAAACGGCACCCCACCATTGAAGATCGTGTGATCATTTATGCAGGGAGCACCATACTGGGAGGTAACACGGTGATTGGTCATGACACTGTGATAGGTGGAAACACCTGGATTACAGAGAGCATCCTGCCATATTCAGTGGTTTTCAGGAACCACCGGGTGATAATCAAGGATAGCAAGAGCTTTGAAATGCCGATTGATTTTGTAATCTAGCTAGGGCTAGATTGCAAAATCAATAGTTAATAGTTAACAGGTTAATAGTTAATAGATAGCAAATAAGATATTGTAACATGACGCAGCCAGATGTATCACAAACCTCTAACACGGCGAAGCCGTATGTAACCCAAACCATTCATCACCAATTCACCAATCACCAATCACTAATCACCATCAAATGAAATATAACAACATACTGGAGACCATAGGAAATACACCTCATCTAAGATTAAACAATTTATTCCCGGGATCGGAAAACATCTGGGTAAAGCTGGAAAGGAGCAATCCGGGAGGAAGCATCAAAGACCGAATTGCTTTAGCCATGGTAAATGATGCTGAAGATCAGGGACTACTGAAATCCGGGTCCACCATCATTGAACCCACTTCCGGGAATACGGGGATTGGATTGGCCATGGTGGCCGCTGTAAAAGGGTATGACATCATCCTGGTGATGCCAGAGTCCATGTCGGTGGAACGGAGGAATATCCTGAAGGCATATGGGGCCAGGATTGAACTGACACCCAGGGAGGGGGGAATGAAAGGTTCTATGGAAAAAGCAAGCGAACTGGCAGCAGAGATACCTGGTGCGTGGATTCCTTCACAGTTTGACAATCCAGCTAATCCATCCATTCATGAAGTGACCACTGCCCTGGAGATTTTGGAGGATTTTCCGGACGGTTTGGATTACATGGTGACAGGGGTAGGTACCGGGGGACACATTTCGGGAGTCGCGAAGATTCTGAAACAGAAAATGCCTTCCATACGTGTGGTTGCGGTGGAGCCTGCCGAATCTCCGGTGATCAGCGGAGGAGAACCGGGGCCTCATGGGATTATGGGCATTGGTGCAGGTTTTATACCTGCCAACCTGGACACAAGCCTGCTGGATGAAGTAATTCAGGTGGAGAAAGCTGCGGCATTTGACTATGCCCGACGAGCGGCACGGGAAGAGGGCCTGTTTGTCGGAATCTCAACGGGGGCCTCTCTGGCCGCTGTGGGTCAAATGCTTAAAAAGGCGGGGCACAGCTCCTCAGTACTTACATTTAATTACGATACAGGTGAAAGATATCTATCGGTGAATGATCTGTTTTAAGAGGATTTATTATTTTTGAGCGATATTGAACAGATCAGCCACGTAGGAATATGGATGTACCATTAAAAATTGCCATCGATTTCGATGGTACCATAGTCGAGCATAAGTATCCCGAAATAGGGAAGGAGATCCTTTTTGCATTTGAAACCATTAAAGCGCTCCAGAAGCAGAAACACCAGCTTATTTTGTGGACCTACCGTTCAGGAAAAGAGCTGGATGATGCCGTAGAATATTGTCGTCAGAATGGGGTCGAGTTTTATGCTGTCAATGCCAGTTATCCTGAAGAGGAGTTTGATGAGGATTTTGCCAGCCGGAAGATTGATGCCGATATTTTTATTGACGACAGGAACATTGGCGGGATGATTCCCTGGGGTGAAATCTACCAGATGATAAATCCAATAGAATCACCATCTCTGGAAGATGAATTGAAGAGTCTACCTACTAAAAAGCGTTCTCTGTTTAAGAGAAGATAGGTGCAATCAAACTCCCGAAATCCTTCCCCATGATACAAAAAACGGTTGCTTTTCTGATCCTGTTTCTTCTGATTATCAACCATTCATGCGGTCCCAATAAAGAGGTAAACGGCGATAAGGTGCCACCCGCTGCTCCCAGGGTAAGCAGGGTGACTATCCTGCAGGAACCCGCCCGCCCTCTGACTCTCCCCATAGGAGAGGAGGTAAAAGTGAAGCTTCAATTGCCCGATAGTGTAGCTTTTGACTCCATCCAGGTTTTTCTGGGAGGGGCCTTGAAGCGATCCATCATGGGCGGGACAGCCACACTAACTTCTGGCATGGTGGAGTTTAATCTGCCTACAACAGGTGAAAAGACCGGCAAGTCAGGACTGAGGTTACGGATCTATTTAGAGGGAGGAATAAGTGAGAATCAGAGCCAGCAAATTACTTTTCTCTCCGACATCGTACCCACTGAGTATACCTACCGCGTAATCAAGGAGTATCCTCACGATCCATCTGCTTATACCCAGGGATTGCAATATGTGGATGGATGGATGTATGAAGGAACCGGGAACTATGGGACCTCTTCTTTGAGGCGGGTGGAGCTTGAATCCGGTAAAGTGGAGAAAATCCGGAACCTGGATCAGTCACTTTTTGGAGAGGGAATTACCGTGTTCGGTGAACGAATCTACCAGCTGACCTATAAGTCCCAGGTGGGATTCATCTACGATAAATCAAGTTTTGAGGAGATACAGAAGGTCTATTATCAAAATCAGGAAGGGTGGGGGCTTACCCATAACGGAAAAGAGTTGATCATGAGCGATGGAACGAATGTGATCTATTTCCTCGACCCGGAACTGTTTACCGTGATTCGGCAGCTGGAGGTATATCACAACGAAGGCCTGGCCGATAGCCTGAATGAACTGGAGTACATTGATGGCAAAATATGGGCCAACCGATACTATACAGATGAGGTGGTGATCATTGATCCTGAAACAGGGAAAGTGGAAGGCCGTATTAATCTGAAAGGAATCCTTAAGGCCACCGATCGGAAAACAAATACAGATGTATTAAATGGCATTGCCTGGGACCAGGCAGGGGGCAGGTTATTTGTTACCGGGAAGCGATGGCCCAAACTGTTTGAAATAGAGACGATCTCCAGGTAGGTCAGGCCGACATCTCACCCGATATCACCCTTATACTTCTGGGAACAATCTGAAAGCTTACCGGCCCGTGGCCCAATGTTTCTCCGTCGGTCTCCAACTTCAAACGGGGTGAGCTATCGATTTGAACCGATTTAGCCAAATAGGTTTCCACTTTAGAATGTTTGGAGATGCTCCCATTGTAAAGGCGCTTGATATTGGCCAGGATATTCAGCTTTCCCACTTTCTTGATCAGGGTAATGCTGTAAAACCCATCATCGGCCACTGCATGAGGTAGCGGGATCATACCTCCCCCGTTGTATTTCCCTATACCCACATTCAGGGCGAAAATGCGGCTGGCGAAACAGGTACCATCGATTTCGATATCTGCCTTCTGGGATTTATACCTGAGCAGGCTTAAGAACATATTATAAAAATAAAGCATTGGACCGCTCTTTCCTCTCTCTTTCATTCGGTTACTTCTTTCCACCACCCTGGCTCCAAAACCCAATCCGGCAATATTGATAAAATAGCGTTTCCACTCCTTGCCGTTCTTCCGGTAATTGACCAGTCCGGCATCCTGGATAAAGGACTTTTGCTGTTTAATGGTCTGAATGGCACCCTCATAATCAGAGGGGATATTGAACATTCTGGCCCAGTCGTTTCCTGTACCCACCGAGATCATTCCAAGCATCACTTCAGTGGTATTGAGCCTCCTCTGGGCAAAAACCCCGTTAATTACCTCATTCATAGTCCCATCACCCCCAACCACAATAATTTTTGAATAGCCCTCCTTAATCTTATTTCTGGCAATGATAGAGGCATGCAACCTCCGGTTGGTGAAATGGGGTTCAAAAGGGACTTGATGTTGATGAAGCAATTGACTTATCAGTGGCCACTCTTTTTCAGCTTTTCCACCTCCTGCAGTCTTGTTAACAATGGTTATCCAGTTGGATTTAGTCATCTTTCAGTTTCGATCTGTTTTCAAAGATAAGCAATTTCTGATGGTTGTCATTCTTTGTTCTATCTTTGAGGCGTTGGTAGCAAATGCCTTATGAAGTTATCAGTGAAAAATGTTGATAAGGTGTTTATAAAGGAAAAATCATTGTTTACAATAACTAAATGGGTGAAAATTGAGGGCTTCTACAAAATAGTAAATTTGAAGCCCGTTTAAATCATCCAACCACTATAAATCTAAGAGGCCCATGGGTAAAGTTATCGCAATAGCGAATCAGAAAGGAGGCGTTGGTAAAACCACTACCGCCATCAACCTTGGAGCCAGTCTGGCCGTACTTGAAAAAAGGGTGCTGATCATCGATGCAGATCCCCAGGCCAATGCTACTTCAGGGACTGGATTTGATATCAAGAAGGTGAAGACCAGTATCTATGAGTGCCTCATTGAAGATGCCGATCCCAAAAAGATTATACTCAACAGCGAAATTGAAGGACTCGACCTGATCCCCTCTCACATCGACCTGGTAGGAGCTGAGATTGAGATGCTGAACATGAATGAGAGGGAGTATATGCTGAGGAATGTCATTGCACAGGTGAGCGATAAGTACGACTACATATTGATCGATTGCTCACCCTCCCTGGGATTGATCACAGTAAATGCCCTTACGGCTGCCGATTCGGTTATTTTGCCGGTTCAGTGTGAGTATTTTGCCCTTGAAGGCTTAGGTAAACTGCTGAATACCATCAATATTATCCAGCGCGGACTCAATCCCGATCTGGAAATTGAAGGTTTCTTATTAACCATGTACGATACCCGTCTGAGGCTCTCCAACCAGGTGGTGGATGAGGTGAGGAAGCATTTTCAGCAAATGGTGTTTGAAACCATCATTCAGCGGAATATTAAGCTCACAGAAGCCCCCAGTTTTGGGAAGCCTGTAGTGCTTTATGATGCAGAATCCAGAGGAGCAATCAGTTATCTGAATCTGGCCAGAGAGATCCTGCAAAAGAATGAAGAGACCCGGCTGAAGCAGGAAGAAAAAGTAATGGACTAACAAATATGAATTAATGGCAAAAAAGAACGTTTTGGGAAGAGGACTGGGAGCACTGATAGATGTGCCTGAAGATAAACAGGACCGCCAGTTGCTTCATTCACCCTCTGCCGTGAATGAAATACCTATTAAGAGTATTTCTGTGAATCCATTTCAACCCCGTACCTCCTTTGATGAAGGGGCCCTCAATGAACTGGTCATGTCGGTTAAGGAACACGGAATCATTCAACCCATTACGGTCAGAAGAGCTGCAGATAATAGTTATCAGCTGATTACCGGGGAGCGCCGTTTAAAGGCCGCCCTGAAAGTCGGATTAAAAAGGATTCCAGCCTACATCAGGGAGGCCGGAGACGATAGCATGCTTGAACTTGCGCTGGTTGAAAACATTCAGAGAGAGGACCTGGATGCCATTGAGGTAGCCATTTCCTATCAGCGTCTTATCGAAGAGTTCAACCTTACCCAGGAGGGCCTGGGAGACCGGGTGGGTAAAAAGAGGGCCACCGTAGCCAACTACCTGCGCCTGCTGAACCTTCCTGCCGAGGTACAAACTGCCATCCGGGAAAAGAAAATATCCATGGGTCACGCCAGAGCTCTGGCAGGTATCGAGGATATTGATTATCAGATGGAGGTATTTAGTAAAATCCTCTCCCAGGATCTTTCGGTTCGGAATGTGGAGAGTCTGGCCAAAAAGGCCAGGACCACGGGAGGGGCTAAGACTCCTGAGGTGGATAGCATTCGCTCCGACTATGAGGATCTCAGGGAGCATCTCTCTCATTACTTTGGTGCCAACATCGAATTTAAGAGAAGCAATAAAGGGAACGGCCACATCGTTATTCCCTTTAAATCGGACGAGGATTTGCAGCGAATTGTAAGTGTACTCGATAAACCGGGTAAATGAACAGGTTCATCCAGACGATTCTAGTTGTTTTTTTTGTAAGCTCTGCCGCATTTAGTCAGGAAAGAGATAGTGTGGTTGTTGCCCAGGATTCAATGGTTATTGCCCAGGATTCAATCTATAGGTTCAAGGACATTGATTCTATTTACAGAGCCAGTGATCCTGAAATGTATGCTGCCCGAATGGCCTCTTCAGACTCCCTTTACGCAGATTCAACCCTCACAGATTCACTGATGGCTGATTCCCTGGCCCTGGCGGCAAGCCCGAAAGTCAAAACTCCCTCCAGGGCACTGATGTACGCACTGGTACTCCCCGGACTTGGGCAGGGTTATAACGAGAAATATTGGAAAATGCCCATTGTATGGGGCGCCATGGGAGTGGCAGGGTGGGCCATTTTTTATAATACCAAGGAATACAAAGGGGCCATCAATGATTACGCCCAGATTCCCGACGAAACCAATCAACGTTACCTGGAGTGGTGGAGAAGAAATATGGAACTCAGTTATATAGCAATGATAGTCATCTACGCCCTGCAGACACTGGATGCCTATGTGGACGCCCTGCTCTATTCCTGGGATGTGAATGACAACCTGTCACTCAGAGTATCTCCCTCATTGCAGCCCTTACTGGCACCCTCCAGTTTAACAGGCCAATCGTTCGGCCTTACATGTAGTTTTAATATAAGAGGAAGATGAAGAGAGAGCAATATAAAATGATGGAAAGAGAAGGAGTGCTTACGATAAATTTTTGGAGATTGAGAATCTTGCTGGTGATGTGTTTGTTTGTATCGGTGGCCATTCAGGTGGATGGTCAGGATATTCCTGAAGTTTTTGCCGGCGATTCCCTGCCTGCCCCTGCAGTAGATCCAAGGATACAGATCACATCCATGGATACCTTCTCCATGGAGGGTGAACTGGAGTTAAGAACCGGAGATAACCTGGACAGCCTGCTTACCCTGTGGTATGTAAACCAGTCTCTCGAATCTGCAGTGGACGATTACAATCCCGAGGCCGATACCCTGATGCCCGATTTTTCCGACTCGATCTATATGCAACGTTTGTCGGAGATCCCCACAGTCATCGATCTTACCTACAATCGAATTGTCAAAAACTACATAAACGTCTATACCCGCAAACGAAGAGAACAGGTGCGGGTTATGCTGGGCCTGTCTGATTATTACTTTCCTATTTTCGAAGAGATCTTTGATTATTACGGAGTGCCCTATGAGTTGAAGTACCTGGCCATTATAGAATCGGCATTGAACCCAAGGGCGGTTTCCAGGGCGAGGGCTGTGGGCACCTGGCAGTTTATGTATTACACCGGTAAACAATATGGACTGACCATCAATTCTCTGGTGGATGAACGCCGGGATCCCATCGAAGCCACGCATTCGGCGGCCAGATTCCTGCTGGATCTTCACAACATCTATAACGACTGGACCCTGGCACTTGCAGCCTATAACTGTGGTCCTGGCAATGTAAACAAGGCCATCAGGAGATCGGGCGGAAGGCGGAATTTCTGGGATATTTTTTACTACCTGCCCAGGGAGACACGTGGTTACGTGCCGGCCTTTATTGCGGCTACTTATACCATGAACTTCCATGAGGAGCATCTCATAAGCAAAGCTCCTCTGCAACTGCCCCGTCATACCGATACCATAATGGTCCATGAGGCTGTCCACCTGAAGCAGGTGGCGGAAGTCCTGAATATTCCCATAGCCCAGCTTCGGGACCTGAATCCCCAGTACCGGGAGGATGTGGTACCGGCTAATGCAAAACAGGCGTATTCTATAAAGATTCCTCTGGATCAAACGGCAGCATTTATCGACCTTCAGGATTCAATTTTTGCCTATAAGGATTCAGTTTTCTTTGACAAGGGCAAGCTGGTGGCGTCGCCTCAGCACTATTCTGCTGCCTACAAGGTGGATCTGCCTCCGGATAAATATGACAAACTCTATTACACGGTAAAATCGGGCGACAATGTGGGTTTCATTGCCGATTGGTACGATGTAAGGGCCTCAGACCTGCGTTACTGGAACAATATCAATAGAAACATCATTCGCTCCGGTCAAAAACTGGTTGTTTACAAACCCAAGGGAAAATCAGCCCGTTACAAGGAGGTAAGCAACATGAGCTTTGAGGAGAAACAAAAATTTGCAGGGAGAACTGTCTCCTCTTCCTCCTCAACCCCCAAACCAAGCACAGCTCAGTCTTCCCCCTCTGTTTCGGGTGACTACATTACCTATACAATTCGACAGGGAGATACGCTTTGGGAGATTGCACAGAAATATCCCGGCACTTCCGAGTCAGATATTGCAAGGTTGAATAACATGACGAATTCGTCAAAGATACAGCCCGGACAGGTAATCCGTATCAAAAGGAAGGGATGAGTGACATTTGTAAATCCCTTAGGGAGGACTATATTTGTGTATGAAGCCATTCAGGATCTTCATATTTTATGCAGCAGTAATGCTGCTTCTCTTTGTTATGGCATTCTTTATTCCCGAGAAGGGAATAGGAATAGGCCAAGGGACGCGCCTTACCTTTTTAAGGCTTCCTGACCCAAACAGAGTCGATACCTTATCCAGTGAAGTGGATGTGGAGAAGCTCCTTTCCAGATCCATGGTCACTGAAGATCCGGAAACTGATCCAAGCAAGAGTCTTTTCCTTCCTTCCGATGGAATACACCTGAATACCAAACCTGTTTTCGCTCCGGCAAATTCTGACAGCCTGCAAAGCTCGGTATTCAGAATTCAATTTGCCCAGGGAAGAAGCCAACTGCTTGATCCCTTTTTTCAAAGCCTGGAGGATGTGGGATCGGGACGGACCAATCAAAGCCGGATTCTACATTTTGGGGATTCTCAGATTGAAAATGACCGGATGACTTCGCTGATCAGGTACCGTCTGCAGAAGCTGGTTGGAGGCACTGGAACGGGACTGGTTCAGGCCATTCCGCTTTACTCGGGCAGCATGGCTTACAGGCAGGCCCAGGAAGGAGAGTGGATGAGGTATACCTTTTTTGGGAAACGCGATACCACCATCACCCACGATTCCTATGGAATTATGGGTGCATTCACTTCAGTTCCACAGGCTCAGGAAGATGAATTACCCATGCTCAATTACAGGTTCAACACTTCCAGAAGGAGCGGTCAGTGCAATCGCGTCAGGGTGTTCCTGCACTCTTATGCCCAGGGTGGAACCATTATATTCCAGGTAAATGATACCATTACCGACTCCATTACCTCCATATCGGGTGGCTTTAACGAGGTAGATCTGACGCCCCATACCTATGTGAAAGATCTGAAAATATACCTGGATCTGCCGGAAGGAGGCAGAATTTACGGAATTTCATTTGAATCGGAGCAGGGCCTGCATATGGATAACATAGCCATGAGGGGGAGTTCCGGACTGATTTTTAGCAGGATGAATAAAAACCAGCAACAAGAGATGATGGAGCGGCTGGCTCCCGAAATGATCTTGTTACAATATGGTGGAAATGTGGTGGCGTATATGAACCCGGGATATTATGAAAGGGTATTTAAAAGGGAATTGCAATTTTTCAAAGAGATTTGTCCCGGTATCCCCATTGTGGTAATCGGGCCGGCTGATATGTCAATCCGTGAGAATGGAAATTTTATAACCTATCCGGAACTTGAACCCATCAGGGATGCACTTAAAAGGGCCACACTGGATAGTGGATTTGCATTCTGGGACCTGTACGAAGCCATGGGGGGAACAAATTCAATGCCTTCATTTGTTCAGGCCGATCCGCCCCTGGCCTCCAAAGACTACATTCATTTCACTCCGAAAGGGGCCAACCTGGTGGCCGAGATGTTCTACAACGCCTTGATGCTTGAGTACAGTCAATTTACCACCCAATACAGCATTAATTGAGTCAGATACTATCCGATATATTCCTCTTTAATCCTGAGAAGCCGCTTATTTTCACCCGGTTCTTTTTCTGGGGGTTCTATGCTGTGGTGCTGCTGATTTACTCAGGGCTCTATAAGGAAAGGGCAGTACGGAATGCTTTCCTTTTTGGCGCCAGTCTCTTTTTTTACTGGAAAACATCCGGACTCTTCTTCCTTATTCTGGTCTTCTCCACCTTTTCGGATTACTACCTGGGAAATCTGATCCATGCATCCAAAAAGAGGGGATGGAAGAAATTTGGAGTAGTGATGAGCATTGTGATTAACCTCTTTATGCTCTCCTACTTTAAGTATACCTATCTGTTTGTGGATACGGTGAACTCACTCTTTAACCTGGACATTGAAGTGGTAAACCACCTGGCCATGTGGTCCAATCACCTCACCGGTACCCATTTTGATGTAAGCATGATCCTGCTGCCTGTGGGCATCTCATTCTACACCTTTCAAACCATCTCCTATACGGTAGATGTGTACCGGGGAAAGGTCGATCCGGTGAGGCACATTCTGGACTTTGGATTCTATGTCTCATTCTTTCCCCAGCTTGTGGCAGGACCCATTGTGCGTGCTTCGGAGTTTATTCCCCAGCTATACAAAAAGTATAGCCTCTCTTATCAGGAGTTTGGATATGCCCTGTTCATCATCTTGAAGGGCTTGTTTAAGAAGATGTTTATCGGCGACTACATCGCCCTTAATTTAGTAGACAGGGTATTTGCCAATCCAACTGGTTTTTCTGGTTTTGAGAACCTGGCTGCGCTGTTTGGCTACTCCTTGCAGGTGTATGTAGACTTCTCGGGATACACCGATATCGCCATTGGAGTGGCACTTCTGCTGGGATTCAGGCTGCCCAAGAATTTCAATTCTCCTTATAAAGCCACCAACGTGGGGAATTTCTGGAAGAGATGGCACATCTCACTCTCCAGCTGGCTAAAGGATTACGTATACATCCCCCTGGGCGGAAACCGCCGAGGAAGATTCATGACCGATGTAAACCTTATGATCACCATGCTCCTGGGTGGTTTGTGGCATGGGGCCAGCTGGCAGTTTTTGGTGTGGGGAGGATTAAATGGTGTGGGAATCCTTGTATATAAACAATGGAAAAAGATCTCGCCCTATGAGAAAAGCAAACATTGGTTGGCGCGGTTTTGGAAAATCTTCAACACTTTCGTTTTTATCACCTTCACCCGCATCTGGTTTCGCTCCGAATCCATGGAGAAGGCCAATCAGCTTTTGCGCCAGATCACACAGGAGTTTCACGTCAGGATTATTCCAGAGGTCCTGTGGAGTTACCGATTGGTTTTCGCCGTCATGGCCCTGGGATATGTTACACACTGGGTTCCCCAGACATGGAAGGTAAACCTGATCAATCGTTTCATCGCCACTCCCATCTGGGCCAAGGTACTGATCACTATTTTGGTTGTTTTCATTATCTACCAGTCATGGTCGGCCGAACTGCAACCCTTTATCTATTTCCAGTTCTGATCATTTCACTACTTTTGTCCCTCCAATGAAAACGAAAACCTCCTTATCCACCATTGCACTCTGGTTCATCCTGGTCTTCATGATGGCAGCCATGCGGATACTACCATCATCTGGAAACCATATGGAAAACCGGGTGAAAAGGGAGTGATCAAATGGGATGTGATCTCCTATTACGCTTACCTGCCTGCCACTTTCATTTATGGGGATGTAACACTGGGATTTCTGGATAATCCCCCCGAGGATTTTGTGAATGACAATAAATTCTGGTACTACACCATGGAGGATGGGAACCGGGTCATCCGAACCTCCATGGGGCTTTCTTTCCTCTACAGCTCCTTTCTTTCTTATCGCGCATGGTCTGGCCCCTTACTTCAACCAGGCTCCCGATGGGTATAGCTCCATATACCAGCTATTCCTGGTCTTATCCAGTCTGTTCTATGTGATGATGGGACTGATGATATTAAAGCGCATTCTGCTCAGATTCTATTCTCAACAGGCCACAGCCATCACCTTGCTGCTGGTGGCCCTGGGGACCAATCTCTTCTTTTATACCGTTCATGAAGGCCCCATGTCTCACAGCTATAATTTTGCCCTGATTACCCTCTTCCTTTACCTGGTCATCAAATGGTATGAAGAGCCCTCCAACAAGCGAAGTTTCTTGTTGGGTCTTGTGTATGGACTGATAGTGTTGGTGAGGCCTTCCAATGTGTTGGTGGGGGTCCTCTTCCTGGGCTGGGGAGTCCGTGGGCCAGGAGCCATTCGGGCGAGGATTTTACTGCTTCTGAAGCACTATAAGATGTTGCTTCTGATGATTTTCTTTTTTATTCTCCCATGGGTGCCACAGATGATCTACTGGAAATCAGTGACAGGATTGCTCTTCTATAATTCCTACGGACCCTCAGGCAGTAGTTTTTTTCTCAATTCACCTCATATCATCGACTTGCTTTTCAGCTTTAGAAGTGGATGGTACCTCTATACCCCGGTTATGCTTGTAGCCACCCTTGGGCTATTTTTCCTTGGAAGAAAATGTAAAGCTGGCCTGTGGCCCATCTCTATCATGCTGCTTCTGCAGATATACCTTCTGTCGTGCTGGTGGTCCTGGTGGAACGGGGGTAGTTTTGGATTAAGATCATTTGTGGATATATATGGATTGATGGCACTGCCTCTGGCTGCCCTTATAGATGCCTCACTCAATTCGAAAAGATATGTGTCTGTTGCCACTGTTTCGGTTCTTGGCTTTTTTCTCTATGTAAATCAGTTCCAGACCATCAGTACACCACTGGGGTTATTCATTTCATTGGAACCACAAGAGGAGTCCTACATGCTCAATTTCCTGAGGTTTAAGTCCGATGGAAGGTTCTGGGAGATGCTTGGCCATTCCCGATACCAATGCTGGCCAGGCTTGGGATTTACTATGATTACCATACCGGCGATGACTATCACCGAAATTAGGGCCATGGATACTGACGAAGGCAAGGGGGTGAGTCACGAAACGAGATTCTGGAAGACAAGCAGCTGTCAGAAGCAGATGACGCAGAGCACGCCAAACGATCCGAAATCTCACACGAGGAGGCCTTGGAAATGGTGGTTGATCGCATGTGTACGATCATAAGACCGCACTCTGATCCTACTCTCCAGCAGTCATTTTCCTGATCTCGGCCGGACGGTAAAGGTGGTTTAAATTGAACAGGTAGACCACTCCTCCCATCAGCAATGATCCAACATAAGTAACCATGAAATAGGCTGTGGAAATGGACAGAGCAATCTCTTTGGGATGGCCAACAGTTTCCAGACTTCTGTAAAAACCAGTTCCCTGGTACCAAATCCTGCTATGGTTAACGGTAAGAATGAGAGGATATTGGAGATGGAGATGGCACCTATTCCCGACTGATAGCGAATGGGGTATGCTGTTCCATGGGAGAACAGTACAGGGATGGCGGCAAGCATCAAAAAGGCCAGAGAGGTGAGGGTCAGAGAGCTTGCAAAATTACGGAACCGACTCTCCTTCCATAACCTGAACACCTCCTGAAGTTTATCATGAATACTGGAAAAGCGCCTCAGCAGAAAGAGCAGGGGGGTGAAAAGGAGGGAAGGCACCAGGATGACCATCAGGGAAACCAGGAACAACAATCCGATCAGAATCAGACTAAAGGCATTCACCCCCCGTATCGGACAGCAAAACAGCCACCGAAATGCCAGCGGCAAGGCTCAGGACCAGGACATCCCAGATCCTGTCAAGAAATACAGAGGAGGTAGCTGAGGGAATGCTGATCTTATATTTCCTTTTCAGAAAATAGATTTTGGCAAATTCTCCCAGACGACCCGGGGTAATCACACTTAAGAATCCAGCCGAAAGATAGAATACAAGCGCCATTCTCCAGGTGGTTTCAATGCCGAAAGATCGGTTCAACAGGTGCCAGCGCAGTGATTTTAGTGCATATACCATGCAAAGTACAGCCAGTCCGACCAGGTATTTCCACAGGGGTATGGTCTTAAGCAAAACGAAAAAGGTGTCCCATTCAAGATCCCTGAGTACAAACCAAAGCAGCACAAATCCCACAATGTGTAAGCCTGCGAAGATCCATTTCCTGGTGATTGGTTTTAGCTTTGACATCCCTTACAATTCATTTTAACTCAGTTCATCCCTCTTAATGTTATGGGTGGAGCGCTTCCAGGTGGTTCTCGATTTCTCAAAAATATTGCCTATGAACCGGGGTGAGAATTGCTCCACACTCCACCTCGCAAGCCTGGTTCCCAATACCAGGAAAAGAAGACTGATTACCATCTCCATCAGATATCTCTTGAAAGAGAAACCCTTCTGAACGTATCCGTAGTCAGGGACAGGCTTTAACCAGAACCTGCGGAAACCTATCCTGATAAATGCGCCCCTTTTTTTGAAGTCGTATCCATGCGAATGCATATCGATGCACTCCTTCTCAGAAATGGGTGTCAGGTTCAACCATCCCTCCCTTTTCATCTCCTCAAGAAGCTGAGATCCTCGGGTCGAACGGCCCACCACCAGGGAGAATCCTTTCCCTCGCTCCTCGTAAACAGGTGCCCAGGCATCTCCCCCTGAAATGTCCGTAAATTCATTTGTAAAGTCGCTGCAATAGAGGCTATTGCGTACAATGTGAAAAGGAATAAGGTAATTGGCATGAAACTTCTTCAATTCGATAATCCGTCCCGATTCCATCTCCACACGCATGTTTCCGGGCCATTCCCCATGCCTGAAATAGAGCTTCCTGATTTTTGTGTAGTCCTTTTCGCCATGTGAACGCAAAAAACTCTTCACCGAGGAGAAATGCAGCGTATTTCCATAAAAAGGGCCAAAAATATATTCGATGTTAGATACTGCAGGATCTCCTTCCTTTTGAAGCTTCCTGATGGACTGTACCTGTCCGGGCAGCCCCACATAGGCCAGCACCCCTTTGAAATTTGAGCTTTGTGCCAGGATCTCATTGACCGAAGTTAGGATATATTTGCTCTGTGCTCCTTCAAGAATCTCTTCCCGGGTGCGTGCTATAAAAGGTTCCGTGAGCCATGGCTTTGTGGGCGACATCCGGGTGACAACAGCTCCCTGGATCTTCCCCTTTTCCAGCAGATAGATGAGAATGGTGGAGAGAATTCCCCCACTGGCCCCCGAAGTCCTTAATATGGACTCCTCAGCATGACCAATAAACAGGTCCCTGTATGCCCCCGTATAGGTATGAAAGTGAGGCGTGTTGGGGTAGAAATGGGTCCTGTGGTTTGGGAAATTGAACTCCTTACCGGCACATGCATTCCATATCCTGTCATACGCCTGGTCGGAGAGCTCTTTCACCACCTCAGGCAGAAATATTCCTTCCCGGTCCCTGAAACGGATGTGTCCTTCCGACAAACCCACGCAGGTACCACACCGGTTACAAAGTTCCGATCGCATGACCCGTTGCAGCTCTATCTTACTGTTTGTTGCAGACATAAAATTGCCGGATTCCCAGTTCCGAAATAAATGTGTTTTGTAAACGATTGATAATCCACTCTCCCCATCTTCTGAACCAGGCAGGTCCTACCGGAAAAAGTACGGTTCCTTTGTGCTTCAATAAGGTTCCAACCGCTCATCTCCAACATCTTTTTTACCCGGCGTGAGGGAGGGAATCGGTGGGGCCCTTCTCCATGTCCCCCGAAAATCAGGGAATAAACCTGGTAAGGGAATTCGCTGGTGGCGGGAGGACAACTGAGCACCATGATGGCCTCTATCGGTGGATACCCTGTGCAGTTCCTTCAGGAATAGTACAGGATCCTCCACATGCTCCAGGGTTTCCAGGGTCAGGACCCTCTCAAATTCACCATTGCCGAAGGGAAGATTTGAATAGGTGTCGATCTTCTTCTGATGGATGTGAGGCCTGATTTCGGAGGCGACCTCCATCAGTCGTGAGGAGATTTCCGCATTGATAACCTTACAAGCCCCATAGGCTCGGGATATATGGTCGGCTGCTTCCCCATCCCTGCTGGAGATATTCAGGATCGACTCTCCATCTTCCAGCTGAAGGTATTGAAGCGATTCGCCAAATCGTTGATCGTGGGTATCTTTGACCCGGTTATTCTCTTCCACATATACCGAAGCCACTGAATCCCAGTGGGCCTCCACATCACTATCCTTCCAGTTGTTCCGGGGGATTTTCGGATTCATGCTACTGCTTCCTCCTGTTTAATATGGAGATCTGGTCGGCAATAAGCCCAATGAAGAAAAGGAACATCCCCATCATGGTGAGAACCACTGCACCATTTGAAAAACGGTCGTAAAGAACAAAACCGGTGATCCCAAAGCCCACTCCAACTACAAAAGTGATAATGCTGGCAGGGAAAAAGACTTTTAACGGATTGAACAGCATGATGATTCTGAAAAGTAGCAGGAGGGTCTTTGATCCGTCTTTTACCATTTTTACATTGCTTTTTCGGCCTTTGCGTTCACTCACTTCAATGTCGAGAGTTCCCACATTGTATCCCTCTTTTAAGAAAGCCAGGGTGGAGGTGGTTGAGAATGAGAATCCATTGGGCATCAGGTGCAGCATTCCCGCGATAATCTCCTTTCTGAATCCCCTGAAACCCGAATTGTAATCGGGCAATTTCTGCTCCACAAGGTATTGTCCAACCCGTTTGATCAGCTTCTTCCCGGCCTTTCTTCGCCTCACCTGATGCGAAGCGGCACTTCTTTCTCCAATGACCATGTCATGCTCCTGCAGCATGCTTTCAATTTTGCCAATGTACTGCGGATCATGCTGCCCATCACTGTCCATCATGATTACAAATGTTCCCCCGGCATTTCGAATTCCTGTTTTCAAGGCTGCACCATATCCTTTATTTACATGGTGTTTGAGCAGCTTCACAGGATAGCGTCCAATGATTTCTGCAGTCTGATCGGTTGAACCATCGTCAATAAACAGAACTTCATACGATTTATCCAGTCCCTCTTCAACAATGCGTTCTAGTAACTCATGAATCACATCCTCCTCATTAAATGCAGGAATAACAATGGTGGTTGATTTGATGGCCATAATGAGCTTAAGGATTATTTGTCAGGCAAAAATAGTATAATTCGTGGAGGAATAGTTTCTCCTCTCGCGCATGTTTATATCAAAGTTAGACCAATATTTTATTAGATTCGCAATATTTATGTTTACTGAACCCTAATTATTAAATGAACTTCCCATTAGATCTCAATTGATGAAGCTGACCAAACCAAAATGGTTGTCGCCAGAATTGATTTTTCTCCTGATCCTGATGACAGTCGGACTTCATCTACAATTACCACGAGATTGCATTTTATAAACCAGTGGGTATTCATAACTGGAGAAACTGTGTGAGTGCTTCATTTCCGGTCAATTATTACTATGGAGGCAACTTTTTTACTCCTCAAACCAATGCCCTGCTGGCCGATCAATTTCACCTCTGATGTGACGGTGGTTGAATTTCCACTTATCTATTATATTATTTCTCTTTTTTACAGGGTATTTGGCCTCAATGTCTTTTGGCACAGAATGTTTCAGGTATTCATTGGTTTTACGGGTTTAATATATCTATTTAAAGCGAGCAATTATTTTACAAAGAATTGGTATCTATGCCGGAATCATCCCCCTGATTATTTTTACTTCTCCCATTTATGCCTTTTACCTTAACAATTTTATTCCGGATGCAGTAGCTCTGTCCCTCACCTTTGCAGGATTCTATTTTTTTATGAAGTCTACGCAGGAAGAGAGGTTCAGACCCTGGTTGATATCCATGGGTTTTTTTGCATTGGCCGGGCTTATCAAAACATCTTCCTTATTGCCCTTTTTTGGTCTGGGAGGAGTGGCCATCACTGGATCTGGTCATGCGAAAGAGAAAAGAGACTCTTATTTTCAATTCAATTTTAAATACATAGCATCTTTCTTCATGGTCCTGGTACTTATTTTTGGCTGGTACCTCTATGCAAGGATCTATTCTGATATGCACATAGTGGATCCGTTTCCCCGGTGGAGATCAGGCCCATCTGGTTGATGGATAAGCAAACCATCAAGGATACCTTTATCGCCATGAAGTTTTGGTTTTCACCTGGTTATTATCATGCAAAGTATTTTCCTTAGCGTTTACTATATTTGTTTTTATAGCAACATTGATCTGGATAAGAAAAGCGAACATTTTTCTTGCCAGATGGAATATCCTGCTATTTCTTGGAGCAGTCTCATTTACTTTTCTTTTTTTTGACATGCGCAATCACGATTACTATCAGATGAACAATCTCTTTCTGCTTGTAACCATATACCTCACTTTTTTCAGCATTCTCTCCAATGCATTGCCGGGGGTTTATCATTCCATCTGGACAAAGGCGGCAGTTGCGGTGGTGATGTTTCTCCTGTTTTTACATTGTAATGACAGGATGGATTTCAGAAATAGCGAGCGGGATTGGTACTATGTCGATTCCAGCAAGACCATAGAGATGTATGATATTGAGGACTATCTTAATGAAATAGGTGTGGATCGCACCTGTAAGGTCTATTGCACTCCCGATCGAAGTATAAATATTTCCCTCTATTATTGTAACCGGAAAGGACTTACCGATTATTCCGATTTATCGAACCTTTCCCTGGAGGAACGCCTGGAGAAGATGAAACAACATCAGATTGAATATGTGATCCTTGGATCGAGAGAAGCCTATAAGGAGGTGGAGAATCTGGATCAGTTACTGGGGAGAAGATTGGTCAGATCAGGCGAAACAGAAATTTTCAGGCTAACTGCCCCAAAACCTTAAATAAGGCCATCACAGAATTAAATAGATAGAATGACCCAGACCCTCTCTGTAGTTATCCCTGCCTTTAATGAAGAAAAGACCATTCAGTCGATTCTCGATCAGATCCTTCGGGTGGACCTTGGAGGAGATGAAGATTGAGCTTGTGGTTATCAACGACTGCTCCACAGATGGAACCAGGGAACTGGTGAACGATTACATCAGCACGCACCCCGGGGACTCCATTCGACTGATCGACCAGGAAAAAAACAGGGGAAAAGGGGCAGCCATCAGAAGGGGTATCGAGGAAGCCAGTGGGGATTTCCTGATCATTCAGGATGCTGATCTGGAGTATGATCCCCGTGAATACAAAGACTTGCTGAATCCCCTGCTGAACGATAAGGCAGATGTAGTTTATGGCTCCCGGTTTATGGGGTCCAATCCCCACAGAATCCTCTTTTTCTGGCACTCCCTTGGCAACAAGCTGCTCACGTTTTTGTCCAATATGTTTAACAATCTGAACCTGACCGATATGGAGACCTGTTACAAGATGTTCAGGTCGGATATTAATCAAAAAGATCCACCTGCAGGAGAACAGATTTGGATTTGAGCCGGAGGTAACTGCCAAGATTGCCAGGATTCCCGATATCAGGATCTATGAAGTGGGGATCTCCTATTACGGGCGGACCTACAGCGAAGGAAAAAAGATCAACTGGAAAGATGGATTCAGGGCCATCTATTGCATCTTTAAGTACGGAGTATTCAATAAAAGGGTGTTTAAATGAGGTCCAGAATCGAAAAGTATGAGAAGTACCTGGTCCCTGCCATCCTTCTGATCCTGGTAATTTCCTATGCGATCCTTGCCATCATATCAGAGGGCACCCATGGGGGTGCCGATGACATTGGGCACTATCGCAGGTCGAGATACGCCTTCCAGTTTCCGGAGTTTTTTCTCTACCACTGGGGCAAACCCTTTTTCACAGCACTTAGTTCTCCCTTCGCCCAGTTTGGATTCAAAGGGATACGCATTTTTAATGTGCTTGCTGGAACCCTTGCAGCCTACTATACTTACCGAACCGCCATTCTCCTGAAGTTTAAGTTTCCGGTCCTGGCCATTTTCCTGGTCATTTCTTCGCCTCTATACACGGTGCTTATGCTGAGTGGTATGACTGAGATATTGGGAAGCCTGGTGCTGATCCTCTCCATCTTCCTTTTCTTTAAAAAAAAGTACATCTGGTCGGCTCTTGTACTCTCCTTCATGCCTTTTGTAAGAAATGAGGCATTGGTGATCCTTCCCCTGTTTTTTGTTGCACTTATTTGGCTTAAACAATGGAAAGCCATTCCCTTCCTTGCTTTTGGTTTTATCTTTTACAGCATTGTGGGAGGATTCTACTATGACGATTTCCTATGGGTGGTAAACGAGATGCCCTATAAAGGCAATGCACAGGGTATATATGGCAGCGGTGAATTATTACACTATGTAAAAGCTTCAAAATATATAATTGGATCGGGTCTATCGGTCCTGATCCTGGCCGGACTTGGTTCTATGGATCCTCGATCCGATGGTGAAACCAAAAAAGCCTCCAAAACAGTGGATTTTGGAGTCGCTGGTGGCATATATGCCATTTATGGTCTATTTGGCTGCGCATAGCTATGTGTGGTGGAAGGGAGCAGGAAATTCAGTGGGTATGATACGTGTGATGGTCGCTGTTTTGCCTTCAGTAGCTTTGCTGGGGATTTTTGCATATAGCAGGATTATGGAGTGGATACCGGTTCATAACTGGATCAAACAGCTGGCCACTGGCTTGTTTTGCATTTTCCTGATTCTTATTCCCCACAAGGTTTATGATATACCCGTACCTCTTGTGGGTGAACAACGGATCGTAAAAATGGCCACCGACTGGTTAAGTGAGTCCGAGTATGCCGGGAACAGGTTCTTTTATTACAATCCCTTTTTCCCCCACTTCCTGAAAATTGATCCCTACGATGATGCCCTTTCTCACCAGTTTGTGCACAACAGGACCAATCCTGAAACCAAGGTGGAAGAAGGAGAGATTGTGATCTGGGATGCACATTTCAGTCCAAATGAGGGCAAGCTTCCTCTGGAGAATCTAATGAACAACCAGGGACTTAAACTGATTCACGTAACCAGGGATAAAGAGCCTTTTACAGTGCTGGGCGGGTATCTTTACGAAATCTATTTCTTCCAGCGAATCATGGAAGACGATGGCATAGATAACTACGATATTTACAACAAGCTACTGGAAGATATCCTTTAACCTGGCGCAGCCAGATGTAACCCAGCGCAGCCGATGTAACCACTCACCCTCACTATTTCGATATGGGCATGGCAAAGGCAATCACATCCTTGCCGGTGATCTCCTTCTCACAGAGAATAATCAGGCGTTCCAGAACATTTCTGAATTCGCGGATGTTTCCGGTCCAGTTAATTTTCTGCAACTCTTTGATGGCATCATCCTTAATGATCCTCGGAGAGGTTCCATATTCGTCACAGATAAGCTGGTTAAAGTGATCGGCCAGAAGGGGAATGTCATCCAGTCGTTCGTTAAGAGATGGAACATGGATCAGGATCACACTGAGCCGATGGTATAGATCTTCCCTGAACTGCGACTTGTCGATCTCTTCTTTCAGGTTTTTATTGGTGGCAGCCACCACACGTACGTTCACATTGATGTCTTTGTCACTTCCCACCCGTGAGATCTTATTCTCTTGCAGTGCCCTGAGCACCTTGGCCTGGGCAGAAAGGCTCATGTCGCCTATTTCATCCAGAAAAATGGTGCCTCCGTCGGCCTGCTCAAACTTACCTTTTCGCTGTTTGATGGCCGAGGTAAACGCCCCCTTTTCATGACCGAAAAGCTCACTCTCGATTAATTCGGAAGGGATGGCTGCACAGTTCACTTCAATGAAGGGACCCGAAGCACGGGTGCTGTTGTCATGCAGGGAACGGGCTACCAACTCTTTCCCTGTTCCGTTAGAGCCCGTGATCATCACCCTGGCATCCGTAGGAGCTACCTTCTCTACGATCTCCTTTACCTTCTCAATGGCTTCTGATTCACCGATCATTTCAAGCCCTTTGCTTACCTTCTTCTTGAGTACTTTGGTTTCAGTGATCAGGGTGGACTTATCCAGGGCATTGCGAATGGTAATCAGCAAACGGTTCAGATCCAGGGGTTTTTCGATGAAGTCGTAGGCCCCTTTTTTAATGGCTTCCACGGCATTGTCGATGTTTCCGTGTCCCGAGATCATAATCACCTGGGCATCTCCCTCCTCGCCGGATAACTTCTCAAGCAACTCAAGTCCGTCCATTTCGGGCATCTTGATGTCGCAGAGTACAATGTCATAGGAGCCATTTTTATACTTCTCCAGTCCATCTAAACCGTGTTCGGCCAGGTCTACAGTAAACTTTTCGTATTCAAGAATTTCCTTAAGGGTATTGCGAATGCTTCTTTCGTCGTCGATAACCAGGATGTGTGCCATTTTTCTTTGTTTTTTAAAGACCTGCCAGTTCGGAGATTACTCCCTCTTTTAATGCAAATTCAGAATGGTAGAGGTGATTGATGTGACAGGCACGCAGTACAAAACTAACAAAAATCGTTGCGGCTACAATCATCTCAACCCTTACGGGCTCCATACCGGGCATGGTTTTTCGCTCCTCCAGGGAAGAACGAAGCAGTTCCTTATGAAGTTTCCGGTAATCTTTCAGGGATATCTCCCTGCCATTAATCCTGTCCGCCTCTAATCCCAGTTTGTGACTGATCAGGGCGTAAAAGGTATCAAATGAACCCGAAGCCCCAATAAGTGCCACGGGCTTCTCTTTCTTAACCACCGCCATCAAAGGTTCCAGTTCTTGCCTGAAGTAAGACTCAAGCGCCCTGACCTCTTCATGGGTGATGGGGTCCGAGAGGGTGAACCTTTCAAGGATTCTTGCCATCCCAATCTCAAAACTCTTTTTCCAGATGATGCCGTCCTGGTTGCAAATGATAAACTCATTGCTTCCACCCCCAATATCGAGGATCATCATCTTCTCCTTTTTCATGGGTAAGGCTTGCCGCACACCCTTATAGATAAGCTCAGCTTCTCTTTTACCTGGAATCACGCGAACCCTGATTCCAAAACGTGCCTTCACCTCATCCACAAACTCCTGCCCATTGGCTGCGTTTCTGATGGCTGAGGTGGCAAAGGCCTTGATCGCATCCACTTCAAAACTCCTGATGGTCTCCATGTGGTTGGCAATAGCCACAAAACCACGTTCGAAGGCATCGGGAGTCATTCGATTAACCTGGATTCCACCTCGCCCCAGTTTAACTGGTTGCTTGCTGTTGTGAATAATCTTAAAACTGTGATTCTGTCGCTCGGCAATGAGCAGATTAAAGGTGTTGGTCCCGAAATCGAGAATGGCAAAAGTCATGGGTCAGGAACTGTAGCGGAGCCACTTCCAGACCTCCTTATAAGTACTCTTCTTCCCATACATCAGTATGCCGGTGCGATACACCTTGCCAGCCACCCAGGTCATCCCCAAAAAAGTGCCTACCAGGAGTGAGGCAGAGACCGCTATCTGCCACCAGGGGACCCCGAAAGGAATGCGGACCATCATCACCACCGGAGAGGTAAATGGGATCAGGCTAAACCAGAAGGGCAGAGCCCCATCGGGATTGTTGATCGCATTGATCATCACATAGAGCCCCAGGATTAAGGGCAGAATTACCGGCAGAACCATCTGCTGGGTATCCGTCTCATTATCCACCATCGAGCCGATCACTGCAAACATGGCTGCATAGAGCAGATAACCAAATATAAAATAGAAGAAAAAAGCTCCGATCATGACTCCTGCATTGATGGATTTCAGGGATGCAAAAATCTCCTGGGCCTTATCCAGGTCATCATTGCCAATTCCCTCCTGGTCAGCATCAAAGGATGCCGAACCAGCGTTCTGATCAAACAGGTCGGAGGCCACCACCTGCTCGGTGGGAGTCTGGTTCAATTCGGGAAAAAATGCAGCTTTTAGCCCGGTAATAAGAATGGCAGAAAAGAAGATCCACACCACAAACTGAGTCAGTCCCGTGAGACCTACACCTATGATCTTGCCCATCATGAGTTCGAAGGGCTTGACTGAGCTGACGATCACCTCGATGATTCGGCTCACCTTCTCTTCGATGACTCCGCGCATGACCTGAGATCCAAAAAAGAAAACAAAGAAGAAGATCAGCATTCCTCCCAGATATCCCACGCCCATGACCACTCCCGTATTGGTCTGTTTGGTTTCGCCATCCCTGGTCCACTTGATGTTATGTACCTGTATACGGGTCTCCACCTCGGCGATAATTTTTTCAATACCCTCTATATCGTGTGAGGCCAGCTTCAGGTGCTCAATTTCATTCTCCATGGTTCGCTTGATATAACCGCTTACCTCCACAGAGGTCTGATTGGAGGAGTAGATCTGCGAGACCTCAGAAGCCAGGATATTGGATGGAATAAAGAGTACTGCGTAGTATCCCGACTCTTCGAAACCCTGCTTGAAGGTCTCCACGGGGACGCCCTCCACAACCTGGAACTTCAGGTATTCCGTTCCGGGAATGGCAAAGGTCGGTCCTTCGGGTCCATACTCTGTAAATAGTTTAGAATCATCGATCACCACCACGGTCTTCTCATCTTTATCCTCCAGAGTGGCAAAATACATGGGGATGATGATGTAGGCCGCAAAAATAAAAGGCCCCAGGATACTCATAATGATAAAGGACTTCTTCCTGATCCGTGTCAGGTACTCCCTCTTTATGATCAATGTGATTTTACTCATTGGGGAAGGTCATTTTTTTTGAGAGGCATCATTTACAACCTGAATAAAAATTTCGTTCATGCTTGGAAGAATCTCCTGGAAGGACCTGATCTCTGTCAACTCAACCAGATTCCGGATGAGATTGCCGGTTCCTTCTCCTTCCACAATTTTAATGGTGGCCTGAGGTCCATACCCATTTTCCTCCATTTTAAGTAATTCATACCTGGAATGAAGTCCTCTGACAAGTTTATCGGGGTCTCCTGAGAACTGCACGCTGTAGGTATTTGCCTTGTATTTCTCCCTGATCTCCGACATCTCTCCCTCAAGGATGGTTTCCGATTCATTGATCAGCGTAATGTGATCGCATAACTCCTCCACCGATGACATGTTGTGGGTAGAAAAAATGATGGTGGCTCCCTGCTCCTTCATTTGCAGGATCTCCTGTTTCAGCAAATTAACGTTGATGGGATCGAATCCGCTGAAAGGTTCATCAAAAATGAGCAGCCTGGGTTCATGCAATACCGTGGTGATAAACTGCACTTTCTGGGCCATTCCTTTGGAGAGCTCTTCCACCTTCTTATCCCACCAGGCTCCGATTTCAAATTTCTTAAACCAAACCTTCAGGCGTTTCATAGCCTCCTGCTTGGACAATCCTTTAAGCTGGGCCAGGTAGAGTGCCTGTTCACCCACCTTCATTTTTTTGTACAGTCCGCGTTCCTCGGGAAGGTATCCAATCATGGAACGGTGCTCGGGACCTATGGGACTTCCTTCAAAATGGACAGTTCCTGAGTCAGGAGCAGTAATCTGATTTATAATCCGGAGGAGGGTGGTTTTCCCGGCTCCATTGGGTCCCAGCAAACCATATACGCTGCCTTCAGGAACCTTCAGGGATACCTTATTCAGTGCCCGGTGTCCACTAAAATCTTTGACAACATCATGGGCAGTGAGAAGATTTGCTCCGCTGAGCTCGTAGGCTCGGTTCATTCAAAAAAGTTTTTCATCCGGTTGAAGAACCCGCTATCTGTTTTGTCGGGTTGGGGAGTAAAGGTATCTGATTGTTCCATTTTTTCAAACATCTTACGCTCTTCTTTATCCAGTGTTTTTGGGATCCAAACATTGATCTGAACCAGGAGGTCACCGCGTCCATACCCATTCACTTCCGGAACCCCTTTTCCCCTGAGACGGAGAATTCTTCCAGGTTGGGTGCCCGCATCAATCTTGATCTTGGCCCTGCCTTCTACGGTAGGGATCTCAACGGTAGCGCCCAATGTGGCCTGCGGAATACTCAGGTAAAGGTTGTAGACCAAATCGCTCCCATCACGGGTCAACTCCGGGTTTTTCTCCTCCTGGATCATAACCAGCAGATCTCCATTTACACCACCCCGGCGGGCCGCATTTCCCTTGCCACTCATCTTCACCTGCATTCCATCTGCAACCCCGGCAGGGATATTGATGTTGATCACCTCTTCCTTTTTCACCATCCCCTCACCATAGCAGGATTCGCACTTCTGACTGATGGTTGTTCCTTCTCCGTGACAGCTGGGACAGGCTGAAGCAGTCTGCATCTGACCCAAAAAGGTATTGGTAACACGCGTTACCTGGCCACTTCCGTGACAGGTATGACAGGTGTCTTTGGCTGTGCCATTTTTAGCCCCGGATCCGCTACAGGAATCACAGGCCACATATTTTTTGACCTTGATCTTCTTTTCTACGCCATTGGCCACCTCCTGAAGATTCAGCTTCACTTTCACCCTCAGGTTTGATCCTTTGGTGACACCTCCCCCCCTGGAACCTCCACCAAATCCACCAAATCCGCCAAATCCACCAAATCCACCAAAAATATCCCCGAATTGAGAGAAGATATCGTCCATGGTCATACCGCCGCCAAAACCACCTGCGCCTCCATTCTCAAATGCAGCGTGACCAAACTGGTCGTATTTCTGACGTTTCTCATTATTGGAGAGCACTTCATAGGCTTCTGCAGCCTCTTTGAAACGCTCCTCTGCAGCATGATCTCCCGGATTTTTATCCGGATGGTTTTTCAGAGCCTGCTGCCGATAGGCTTTTTTGATCTCCTCCTGAGAAGCATTTTTGTTTAACTCCAGAACTTCGTAATAATCTTTTTTACCCATGCGCTTGGCTTATTCCCCTATAACCACTTTTGAATACCTTAAAACCTTGTCATTCAATAGATAGCCCTTCTGAACCACATCAACGACTTTGCCCCTTAGTTTCTTGGTGGGAGCCGGTATCTTGGTAATTGCCTCGTGCAAATCGGTATCAAATTCCTTTTTGACTGCATCGATCTCTTTCACTCCCTGCTGGGTAAGGAATCCCTTAAATTTCCCGGAGATCAGTCGAAGGCCCTCTTTTACAGCTTCTATATCGGTCGCTTCATTAACAGACTGTAGTCCCCTGTCGAAATCATCCGCAACGGGAAGCAGCGCCTGCAGGAGGTTTTCATTTGCACTCTTTTGCAAATCAATCTTCTCCTTAAGGGTCCTTTTTCTGAAGTTGTCATATTCGGCTGTCAGTCGCAGGTATCTGTCCTGCAATTCTGCCAGCTTTTCTTCAACTGTAGGCTCCTTTTTTGGCTCCTCTTCCACTGTTTCTTCAGCTTCCTCAGCGCCATCCTCCTGTTCGACCTCTTCCTGAACCTGCTCTTCATTCAGTTTCTCTTCCTTCTCAAAGCTTGTATCTTCCTGGTATTCAGGTTTAATTGACTTTTTTGCCATTTCTTTATGTAATATATCAGTTCAATAATTTGAACCTGATAGGTCAAATATTGAGCCATTGCTGTGAACTTGACAATTTGTCATGACGCTGCTGCGCAATTGGGTTATATAATGCTGCTGCGCAGCAAGGTTACATCTGGCTTCGCCAGGTGATAGGTGGGTGGTGATAGGTGGGTGGTGAGTGGTGGTGGTGAGTGGTGGGTAGTGAGTGGTGAGTGGGGTAGTGGCTAGTCAACCTTATTCAGGCATTGAGTTTGAGTAACTAATACCCTCCTTCACTAACCCCTACCCCCTACCCCCTAACCCCTAACTTTAACATGTCGCAAAATTCCAAGTTTATGGTTTGACCATGTTATAGTTTTGCAGTGTAACTTTAAAATCAAAAAGCAATGAGAAAATTAATTTCATGGGTTGAGATTCCTGCAGAGGATATGGAACGGGCCGTCACATTTTACAATGCGTTGTTAGAGCTGGAACTGGAGATCCTGGATTTCGGAACCGAGAAGATGGCCTGTTTCCCTAATGACGAGGGAGCTATCTCCATGGCTCCTGATTTTTTTCCTTCCAGGGATGGGGTTTTGGTGAGCCTGAACATGGAAGATGGACTGGATCGAGCTTTGTCAGCCCTTTTGGAGATGGGAGGAGAAATCTTAAAACCAAAAACGAAGATTGAGGCTGAAGGCCGCGGGTACTTTGCACTCGTCCTGGATTCTGAAGGGAACAGAGTGGGTCTTTACGGGGATTCCTAGACCAATGAATTGGATTGCGGTTTCCATGTTTGGAGCCGAAATCCTATCTTTGCCACCTGAACTCTAAAGCATGAATTTTTTTCTGGCTCATCCATCCAATCTTTTATCTCCCTTTGTGAAAAGCTATTGGGGTTTGGAAAATCACATGCCTGCTGGTGAAACGCACCAACAGCGAATTATACCCAGTGGTCTGACAGAACTCACTTTCTACCTGGGTGATCTTCCTCAATCTCTTGATGAAAAGAAACAATTTCCAGATCCCGCCATGCTGACCGGACAACAGAAAAGCCACTATGATATAAAGGTTCAGGGTCGCGTATCCCTATTCTCGATCACATTTAAACCTCTTGGCCTGATGCTCTTTTTCAATCTCCCTTCCCAGGAGTTTTTTGACCAGGCCGTCCCCCTTCATTTCCTGCTGAAGAATGAAACACATGAGCTGGAAGATCGACTGTCAGATGCTGATTCATTTCTGGCGCGAAAAAAGGTGATTGAAAAGTTCCTCCTAAAAAGATTATCCCATTCAGGTGAAAAACATGAACACCGCCGGATCTCCCATTCCATTGGAATCATAAACAGAGCCCGGGGGGATGTGGGAATAGACCAGCTCGCTTCTGAAGCCTGCCTCAGCAGGAAGCAGTTTGAACGCACCTTTCTCACCCATGTGGGAGCCACTCCAAAATTATTTCTGCGAACCGTGCGGTTCCAGCATGCCATCCATAAAAAGTCTTTACAAAAGAGCCTCAGCCTCACCGAGCTAAGCTATCAATGCGCTTATTACGACCAGTCACATATGACTGCCGATTTTCAGAAATTATCGGGCTTGTCGCCCAGGAAATTCTTTGCAGACTGCAATCCCTATTCAGATTATTTTCAGTAGTCATAGTCCCTCAAAAAGACCTTCCAGTCCTCAAGAAGTTTTTCTTCAGTGGTACCGAGAGATTCAAGCACTTCGGTTTTTTGATTGAATACCAGGAGCTTTGAAAGTTTCTCCCTTCCATAAGTTTGATCAATATACATCACCATGGAACCGGAGAGCCCATACCGAAGGCTACCCATCCAGAAGTCGTCCAGGTTTTCAGGAGCTTTCCCATTTTTAATGGCTTTTATCACTTCACCCATCCTTTCGGTGTCACATTGCCCCGATGCATAGGTGGCAAATCCTTCTGCAAACCAATCCAATCCGCATAAATCACTAAAATTGGGACTGGCATTTCGTTGTCCATGGTAGACATGAAACAACTCATGGGTGATCAGTCGGCTGGTTTTTTCTGTTTCCGAATTAAACCAGGGATAGTCCCAGTCCTGTTGCCAGGTCTGATCTATGGATAAGCAGTTGGGGTGGATATAAACTTGAAAGGGGGATAAAAACTCACTTTGCATAAATGTCTCTACAGCTTCTACCCCTGCCTGAATTAAATTTCGGTAGGTGGAGATCTCCTCAGGTTCAGCTACCTGATAATGAATCCGGTACCCCTCATGTTCTTCCATTTTCCATTCCGAAGCCGGATTGTGAGCTGCCACTGAAATGGTCGACAAATAGAATATTGCCACGCAGGTCCTGATGCTGATTGTATTCATGTCGTTGTGGAATAGTTACAAATATAAGACGAGGAGTGAAGCGATATGTTACAGGACTTACAGGTGCTTTTGAGTGGCCATTGCATGAATCCCGAGGGGGGCTTCCTGAGGGGAAGCACTAGTCGTATGGGATCGGGTCCGGGGCTTTAAAACGTTTCCTTCGACGCTGACGTACCTTCAATATGACAATAACCAGGACAAATAGAAGGATAAAACCTCCAATCACCAACGCTTGCCAGGTGCGGGTTTCGGGAGCAGAAAGCAGGATCACTTCATGCTTGATCAGATAGCCGGTGACCACATTCAGTACTGTTTCAGGCAGCAAACCGATGGAGGTCCCAAGGAGATAGGAACGGACGGAAATATTACTGAGAGGGAAGCTGAAATTAATTACATTGGTGGGAATGATGTAGATACCGCGGCTAAATACCACGGTCCACATACCATATTTTTGAATACGGGTATTGATTCGCTGGATCAGCTTTTTTTCCCCATAACGCTCCCTGAAATAGGAGGTAAATGCAAACCGGACCAGATAGAAGGTGGCAATAACCGAAATAAAGTTCACTGCCCAGCTGAGCAATAGTGCCGGGGCAAGATTCAGCAGAAATCCCAGTGCGATAGAGAGGTAGAGGATAGGCAGTCCCGTGAGGGTACTCAACAAAGTGAAAGAACAGATCAAAAGAATCAGCAGCATGGTGCGCTGCTCGGGTAACCGGATGCGGTCAAAGAGGAGGGTCTCGGCATCGGTCCCGGCGGTCAGATATATAAAGATTCCAACCGTGATCAGAATAAATGCGACGATGATGATCCGAAGCGCCTTCACACTCTAGATTTTAATACTTTTTACCTGCCTACTTTATCCCTGCATACTATTTACTATCCACTGAGCACTATTTACTATCCACTGAGCACTATTTACTATCCACTGAGCACTAGTTACTATCCACTGAGCACTAGTTACTAGTATGTTCCCGTATGCCGGTAAAGATATAACCAGCCGGTGTATCTGGTGCCAGTGGTCCCTTCCGGAGCATCGGGATCGGTGCCACCGCTGCCAGACCCCGGATCCTTATTCCCCGTTCCGCCAAAGATCTTCCACTTTTCATAAAAATAGGAATCCCTGTATTCGATCCCATCATATCCCATGGCCTCCACCACAAAGTAGTATTGTCCCTCAGGGGCCTCTCTGTCGCTGTCGTGTATTTTACCATTCCAGCCTTCCCAGTCGTAAATATTCTCTATCTTTTTTTTGTATACAATCTTCCCTCCGCGGTCTGCAATGGCAATCTGGCATTTCTCCAGCGATTGGTGTTTGAAAATAAATACATCATTGTTGCCATCGCCATTGGGGGTGAATACATTGGGTATATCTAGTTGAGAGGGTTCTACATAAATAGGTTCATCCAGCATAAAAGAGTCCACACACCCGGCATCGCTGGTGGAGACCATATGGGGGTAGTAAAACTCATCGGCCCTTTCATAGGTGACTTCGGTGCGCTGTGCAGTGTCATAGGTGATTTCAGACTGCTTGATCCCGCCGATGGTATCGAGAAAGACCCACTCAAAATTGGCCCCGTTTCTGGATTTATTTATAAAACGAACAGTCAGCATCGCATCTGTACTGCCAACCGGATTCTCATCTGTGGGATTACTCCATTCGCCTGTTAGCTCAGGATCATATTCTCCGGTGACTTTATCATAATACTCCACGGTGAATTCGGCCTTGGTCTGTATACTCTCGTAATAAACAGAATCGACCTCAGTCATTCCAAATTCATCGATGGCAGTCAGGATGTACCAGGTGTCCTCATAAGGAGGTTGAAAGGTGATGTTGGGATCCAGAATGATGGTATCGTTGGGGATCCTTATTTCGTCATTGTCGGAGGTCCACTTAAACTTGTAATCTGAAATCCGTTGGATGGGATTGTGGGAGATCAGATCATAATAATTGACCGTATCGGGAGTCACAAAGCCTGACAGAACCAGAAAATCGCAGGTAAACTTGTATGAAGGAAGTATGTCGTCCAGGTTTTTCTCCACTTCAGCGTAGAACTGGTCCAGCATCACCCATGCGGTCATCACCGTATCCGTAGCTGCCCCATCCCAGATCCTTACCTGGTAACCCCCGTCCTCCAGGTCAGATGCGGTTGAAAACATTTCATCGGTGTCTGTGCTGAATGGTGGATCAAAGCCATTGATATCCGGATTGTATTTGCTCCATTCAAAATTATATACCTCAGAGCCGGGCAGAGTGGCCGTTAGGCTTCCAGGTTTGAACACCTGGTTCAGCTGATGGAATACAAATAGAGGATCCTTTGCGGTAGGGGTTTCGTAAGCCACCGAATCCAGCCTGTCGGCGGTGCTTGAGGTGATTTGCCCCTGTGTCATCTGATATGAAAACAGAGACAGGATCAAGCCTGCCAGAATTCTGATATGTACCGTTCGCAAAGGTGACATTAAATGTGTTTACTCTATAACCGAATTATTGTCGAAATATTATATGATTAGAAAGTGCGTAAAATTGCAACTTTTAGAAAAACTGTGCAATAATAGTTTTTATCTTAGCGGGCCTGAATAAAAAAAAGGAGGGTGTGGAAGCAATTAAGAAGGAATTAAACGAGGCGCAGCAGGAGGCAGTATTGAACCATAAGGGACCGGCTTTGGTGATTGCCGGAGCGGGTTCGGGAAAGACAAGGGTGCTGACATACAGGATCGCATACCTTTTGTCATTGGGAATTCCTGCTTCAAGAATATTGGCCCTGACCTTCACCAACAAGGCAGCCAGTGCCATGAAAGAGCGCATTGCCACCCATGTTTCTCCAGACCTGGCCAGGTCGCTCTGGATGGGCACTTTTCATTCACTTTTTGCCCGGATACTCAGAAGAGAGGCGGAAATTCTCGGTTTCCCCTCCAATTTCACCATATACGATACCATTGATTCGAGGAGCTTGATCAAGACCATTGTCAGGGAATTCAACCTGGATGAAAAAATATACAAACCAGCCGAGGTATTTGGCCGGATTTCAGCTGCAAAGAATAACCTGGCCACCCCCGATGTCTATTTGAGTAGTGGGGAGTACCAGGTCAGGGACCAGATGGCAAGAAGGCCCCGACTGGGAGAGGTGTATGACAGATACGTGAAACGGTGCAAGCATTTTGGGGCCATGGATTTTGATGACCTCTTGCTTCAGACCAACCTCTTGTTCAGGGATTTTCCCCAGGTGCTGGACAAGTACAGAGAAGCATTCGACTATGTGCTGGTGGATGAGTATCAGGATACCAATTATTCTCAATACCTAATTATTAAGAAGATTTCGGAGATCCACAGGAACCTTTGTGTAGTGGGGGATGATGCGCAGAGCATCTACTCCTTCAGGGGTGCCCGAATTGAAAACATCCTCAATTTCAAAAATGATTATCCCGACTATAGAATCTATAAGCTGGAGCAAAACTACCGTTCCACCCAGACCATAGTCAATGCCGCCAATAGTGTCATTAAGAAGAACCGAGGTCAGATTGCCAAGGAGGTATTTTCAAAGAATGAGAGCGGTGAGCCCATTCATGTGGTGAAGGCCAAGGACGACCGGGAGGAGGGCTACCTGGTGGCCGGTCACATTTCTGACCTACGTTTCAGTCAGCAGCTGGAATTCAAAGACTTTGCCATTCTTTACCGAACCAATGCCCAGTCGAGGATCTTTGAGGAGAGCCTGCGGCGAATGAACATTCCCTATAAAGTGTATGGATCGCTCTCTTTCTACCAGCGAAAGGAGATCAAGGACCTGCTGGCCTATTTCAGGATCACGGTTAATCCCCGCGATGATGAATCTATGAAGCGCATCATCAATTATCCCATGAGGGGAATTGGTAAAACCACCCTGGATAAGTTGAATGGCTATGCCGAAAAGCTGGACTCTCACATTTGGGATGTGCTGGTGCACCTGGACCAGCTGAACCTGGGCTTCAACAAGGGAACCATAAGCAAATTGCTGGGATTCGTAGAGTTGATAAGGGGCTTTCAGAAGCGATTTCATGAAATGGTGGCCTTCGACATGGCCTATACCATAGCCAATGAAGCGGGGATCATCAAGGATTTGAAATCAGATCAGACCCCAGAAAATGTGAGTCGTTCAGAGAACATTGAGGAGCTCCTCAATGGAATCAAAGATTTTACGGACAATTCCGATCAGGAGGGCGACATCACCCTGGGAGATTACCTGCAGGAAGTGACCCTGATGACCGACGCCGATAATGAGAAGGACGAGGACCGGAATAAGGTGAGTATCATGACCATTCACTCGGCCAAAGGACTTGAGTTTAAGCACCTGGTGATCGCAGGAGTTGAGGAGGAACTCTTCCCTTCACAGAGAAGCATAGACAACCCTAAAGACCTTGAGGAGGAGCGCCGACTCTTTTATGTGGCCCTTACCCGCGCCGAAAAATCGGCGCTTATTACCTATGCCGCCCTTCGTTATAAGTGGGGCATACAAAATGCCTGTTCGCCCTCCCGGTTTATCAAGGAGATCGACACCAAATACCTGGACCTTCCCCCGGATTTTTACCCCGTACTGCCAGGGGCGGAGTCCGTTGCAGGAACCGGGTTCAATCAACCACCCAAAGAGAAGTTTGTTCCTGAGGCCTACCGGAAAACCATGTCAAGCCGTAAACAAGCTACAAAAATCCAGGTGGGAGGCCGCAAGCTGATCAATGTTAACCAGGCTTCACACCCCCCCAAGGATTTTATCCCTTCAGATCCCGGCCTTATAAAAGAGGGTAGCAGGGTGGAACACCCGCGCTTTGGAATTGGAGAAGTGGTGCAGCTGGAGGGAGCCGATTCCAATATCAAAGCCACGGTCCAGTTTCCGGTGGGAACCAAGCAACTTTTGCTAAAATTTGCCAAACTGAGGGTGCTTGAATAATCCCCATTTGTCGCCCTGATTTAAAAGAAGTACTTTTGTAAAAAATCCAATCAATGGCATACGATTATAACTCCAGCCGTGACAAGCTGATCCTGCCCGAATATGGCAGAAATATACAGAAGATGGTGAACCACATAAAGACCATCGAGGACCGTGATGAGAGAAATAAAGCGGCAAAAACAGTAATAGGAGTGATGGGAAATCTGAATCCCCACCTGAGGGATGTGAATGATTTCAAGCACAAACTCTGGGATCACCTGGCCATCATTTCTGATTTTGACCTGGATATTGATTCACCTTATCCATGGCCAGAGCGGGAATCGCTACAGAGCAAGCCCGATAAAGTGCCTTATTCCCAGCATTCCATCCGGAAGAAGCACTATGGAAGATCCATCGTGTTAATGATCGATAAGGCAGTGGCGCTGGAGCCGGGCGAAGAGAAGGACGATCTGGTGAAAATGATTGCCTATCACATGAAAAAATCTTACCTCACCTGGAACAGGGAAGCGGTCAGTGATGAAGAGATCTTTATGGATATGAAGACGCTTTCAGCAGGGAAACTTGAGGTAAAAGGAGATTTGAAACTTCCCGAGACCAAAGATATCCTCGCCAAAAACCGCACCAAGAAAAAACAAGGAGGAGGGAAGAAGAAACAACATTCCTGATCCATGGGTAAGTTCATCATTGAAGGAGGACGCAGGCTCCATGGGGAGATTACTCCCCAGGGTGCAAAAAATGAGGCATTACAAATTCTGTGTGCCACCCTGTTGACTCCTGAACCCATTACCATTCACAACCTTCCCCGCATTAAAGATGTACTTCTTCTCATTCAGCTACTAAAAGACCTGGGTGTGAAAGTGGAGAAACTGGAAGAGACTACTTATAGATTTAGTGCATTTCAAGTGGATCTGGACTATTTTCAGACCGAAGCATACATCAGCCAATCAGCTGGACTGCGTGGATCGGTGATGATCCTGGGCCCCTTACTTGCCCGATTTGGAAAGGCTGTTCTGCCCAAACCCGGAGGAGATAAAATCGGACGACGCAGACTGGATACCCACTTTCTTGGGTTTCAGGCGCTGGGAGCCACCTTTGACTTTGACCATGCCGAGAATTTTTACCGGGTCAATGCTTCCAATCTGAAGGGAGCCTATATGCTCCTGGATGAAGCTTCAGTTACAGGTACGGCCAATGTGATCATGGCCAGTGTATTGGCAGAAGGTACTACCACCATTTACAATGCAGCCTGTGAACCCTATATCCAGCAGCTTTGTAATATGCTGGTAAGGATGGGGGCCAGGATCTCCGGAATTGGATCAAATCTACTGACCATAAATGGCGTAGAGCAGGTGGGAGGTACCGTTCACACCATTCTGCCGGATATGATCGAGATAGGGAGCTTTATTGGCCTGGCAGCCATGACCTGTTCGGAGCTGACCATAAAAGATGTGGCCTACGATCAACTGGGCATTATCCCCTCCTCATTTCAGCGTTTGGGTATAGCCATGGAGCATAAAGGAGACGACCTTTACATTCCGGCACAGGAACACTATGCCATCGAAACATTTATTGATGGTGCCATCATGACCATCGCAGATGCACCCTGGCCCGGACTTACGCCTGACCTGCTCAGCGTGATGCTGGTTACTGCCACACAGGCCAAGGGCAGCGTGCTGATCCATCAGAAGATGTTCGAGAGCCGTCTGTTTTTTGTAGATAAATTGATAGATATGGGGGCCCAGATTATATTATGTGATCCACACCGGGCCACTGTGATTGGTCTTGACCACTCCATCAGGCTCAGGTCCACCGCCATGTCTTCACCCGATATCAGAGCAGGTGTAGCCCTTCTAATTGCAGCCATGTCGGCTGAAGGAACAAGCACCATTCATAACATAGAACAAATTGACCGCGGATATGAGCAAATAGACCTCAGACTTAACCAGCTGGGTGCCTCCATCCGTCGCGAATCCTGAACCCTAAAACCTCACTCATGAAAAAGATTTTTTACATCCTGTTTGTTGCACTGTTCTTATGGTCATGTAACTCAAAGAGTGGAAATACCGCTCAGTCGCAAACCGTTTCCGAGGAACAGAGCGAAGTAAAAACCGGTATCAATATCGGTGAGCGGGCTCCCGAATTGGTTTTTCCATCGCCGGAAGGAAAGAATATCTCCCTCACCTCCCAACGCGGAAAAATGGTTCTTATCGACTTTTGGGCAGCCTGGTGTTCTCCCTGCCGGATAGAGAATCCCAACCTGGTGAAGACCTACAATCACTTTAAGGACAAAGAGTTTGTTAATGGATCTGGATTTACTGTGTACGGAGTCTCCCTGGACAGACGCATGGAGGACTGGGTGGCTGCCATTGAAAAAGACGGACTGGTCTGGGAGTCCCACGTAAGCGATCTGAAGGGCTGGAAATCGGTCCCTGCTGCCATGTATGGAGTCCAGGGCATACCCATGAACTTTCTAATCGACGGGGATGGGATTATCGTGGCCAAAGGATTGCGGGGCGAATATCTGGATAACAAACTGAAAGAGTTTCTTAAATAGCGATGCATACTCCTAAATAGAATCACATCTTTTCTCGGGAATATTTATCCAGGTGCTGGACCGTATGTTTCACATTTGCTAAGGCACCTATGCCAAATATTCCCTAGAAATGGGCTGTCTATTTTAGGTACTTATCGTACCAGGCCAGGAAGCGTTCAAAGCGGTCTTTCTGGAAACTGGGTCTGCGGATCCCGTGGTGCTCGCCGGGGTAGACCACAAGCTGGGTCTCCTTCCCAAGGGTTTTCATTCCCAGGTACATCTGCTCCGAGTTTATAATGGGTACGTTCCAGTCCACTGCGCCACCAATCCAAAGGGTAGGAGTGGTGATCTTTTCAATATCATTAAAGGGGGAAAGCTTTTCCCAAACCTCCTGGTTCTCCCAGGGCATTCCAAATTCGGCTTTATACCACTTTATATACTGGTCGTGACCGAAATTGGCCCTTACCATACCCAGGCTTGCCCCCGAGATGGCTGCATGAAAGCGGGTGGTTTTGGTAATCACATAGTTGGTCAGGATTCCCCCGTAGGACCAACCCCCCACGCCCAGTCTGGTTTCATCTATATACCCCTCATCGATGAGATGGTCCACACCGGCCATTACATCTTCAAAATCTTTGTTGCCCCAGTCGGCAAATATTGCTTTGGTAAACTCCTCTCCGTGGCCCGTAGACCCCCTGGGATTTACCAGCAACACCACATAACCATTGGCTGCGAAAAGCTGACCAGTGGTATGAAGGCTGTAATTGTACTGACCTATGGGTCCTCCGTGGATCCAGAGAATCAGGGGATACTTTTTTGCGGGATCAAAATCGGCCGGTTTGATCACAAACCCTTCAATGGGGGTAAGGTCCTTGCTCTTAAAGGTCACCTTCTCCACACTTCCCATCTGAACTTTTGTCAAAACAGAGTCGTTCACCGTAGTCAGCTTCAAGGGCTGGTTCTCCTTCCACCTGTATATTTCCGGGGTCTCGGTGGCCGATCCGTGAAGGGTGTAAAACCCCGATTTTCCAACTACATAATCAGAAACAGAAACTTTATTCTTTACCAGGCGGCTAATCTCGCCACCAGATGCAGGGACTGAAGCCAGCTGCTTTTCGCCCTGATCCGAGATTCCAAAGAGAATGGTCTTTCCATCTTTTGAGAATTTCGGTGAAGAGACCCTTCGGTCCAGGTCCTCACTCAGAATCTTCGGAGTTCCCCCCTCCGCAGAGATCACCGCCAGGTAGATCATCGAGAAGGGCATGTCTTTTACATTTGTTACCGTTGTGTAGGTAAGCCATTTTCCATCCGGACTCCATTGGGGCGAATCATCCGAACCCGGATTGGTGGTTAACTGCTGAAGGGTAGATCCCTTATCGTTGTTGTCGGCCGAGACAACCCACAGGTTTGTATCATAGCTGAGATCCGGGACTTCAGAGCGGTTGCTCACAAAGACCACCGATTTTCCATCGGGACTCCATTTGGGAGCAGAATCGTCATAATCACCCGAAGTAATCTGGATGGCTGCACTGTCCCCGGGCGTAAAGGTATAGAGGTGTGTTCTTCTGCGGTCCAGGTATCCCGAATAGTCCTGCTTGAAGTGAATCCGGTCGATCACATGGGGCAAAGGTTTCTTATCGTCCTTGGTGTCTTTGGTCAATTCGGCAGGTTTTGGGTCCTTTATCAACAGGAGCAAGCGCGAGCCATCGGGTGACCATTCATAGCCCGATACTCCCTGTTTCACTTTGGTGACCTGTTGTGCTTCTCCACCCAGACGATTCAGGTTCCAAACCTGTGTTTTGGCATCTGTGCCTTTTGATGCCATAAAGGAGAGGTATTTTCCATCGGGACTCCACCTGGGCTTAGTGGCTGAAGTCTCTTTGGCAGTCATCAGAACGGGATCTCCTCCTTCGGTAGATACCATCCAAATCTGATTAAAGGATTTATCCTTGGCCGTGTCGATGGCGGAGACTGTATAGGCAAGCCACTGCTCATTGGGGCTCACCTGTATATCCCTGACGCTTTTCAGCGATAGAATGGCATCTATGGATAAGGATTCTTTTGCATTCTGTCCGGCGACGGATATCGCAGCAAGCAGAAAAATTACATGGCTAAGGAGGTGTTTCATTATGATGGGTTTGGTAAGTTCAGAAGAGTAACGCAAAAGATCTGAAATGGTTTAAGAAGGGTTTAGCTTAATTCAATATCCCTGAAAATTATGTGCCCCGATTTGCCTTTTGCCCTCTTCAATTTCATGAGACCATCTGTGTAAGTTGTTCATTCACCGGGGTAGGGATGTTAAACTCACGCCCTTTTGAGGCGATATACCCGTTGTAATTATTGATTTCGGTTTTCCGGCCCCTTTTCAGGCTCTGAAGGCTGGAGGATTTATGTTTGCGGTATTTGATTCCGATCACCCTGATGGTCAGGTGACTTTTGGAGATTGCTAAGGATCCCAGGTGCAATGAACTTATAATAATCAAGTTTACCTTGGCTCCGGGTGCCACCTCAAGCCCCATGGCCCCGGCCACATTATGGCTTCCCTTACAATTTCAATGAAGATGTTCCTGGCCCTTTTTCTGTTCAAAATCTCCCCCAGGGTTAGCCACTGCATACCCCCAGGGAGGTAATACACGAATTGATAATCAGCTTGGAGTAGAGTTCAGAAAGAATGTTTTCACTTACACGGGTCTCTATAAAATTCCCCAAAATGCGGGCAAGTTGTTCCAGCTCTTCATCCGGCTCCCGGTTCCAGTTCCCCAACACACATTCGCCTCCCGTGGTCATCTCCACCTTCCCGGGTGCATGCAAGATGCCTCTCCAGCCCACCACTCCTCCGATGGTTCTTTTTTCCCCCACTACCTCGGCAAGCATCTCCTCGCAGATGCCATTTTGCATGGAGACCACCCGAGAGTGATCATCCAGTAAGGGAAGAACAGCTCTGGCTGCCTCTTCCATGGCCTGCCCTTTGGTTACAATCAGCACATAATCGAAAATTCCGTCCAGCTGGTCACAACTGGCCACCGAGGGGATGACCTGTGTAAAGGTCCCGCAATGTCCACTGATCTCAAAACCCTTAGTGCTGATCTTTTTCGCCAGCTCCTCATACTTGGTCACCAGATGAATATTGAAGCCCTCACGAGCCAGAACGCCTGCAACCACACCACCAATGGCACCCGGTCCCACAATGCAGATTCTAAGCTCCTTGTCAGAGGGAATTTCCTTTTTCATTGAAGCTGTATTGTTTAATCTTCCTAAAGTAGGATTCTTTTAATCTCTGTACAAGCATTCCTTTTGCCAATTTCAGAAGCGATAGAGGTAGGAGGCTTTCAGGAAGATGCCCCTGTCGGTTGCCAGGTACCCCTCGGCATCCACATATTCACTACCATTCCAGGCCACCTGCCTGAAAATGGATCCATAGCCGATGTGCAAAACTGTACCCGGGATCCAGGTGAAGGATGCCAGAAAGTCGCTCAGCAGCTGTTCTCTGTAATTGTTGTACTCCAGAATGGCACGGAAGAAGAGGTACTTATTCACCTGATAGGTGATCTTCCCCCTGGTGATCAGGTAGCTGTATATCAACTCACCGTCACTGGTGCGGTGAAAGTCCTGAAACACCAGGCTAAGATCTGTATGGAGCTTATCGAAAGGCAGGTAGGTAATCCCGGCGCTTATGTTGTTGCTTTTACCCTGATAAGGATCCAGGGAATAGTATATGGAGCCGATTCTGCGGTAGAGTATTCCGGCGCTTAGTTTTTTGCTTATCTGGGAGTCGAACATTAGGTGATAGCCCCCCGTATTGAATTTCTCACCCAGGTATATCTCAGTGGAGTAAGAGTATTTTACTTTGGCATAATTGGAGCGGCCAAGCACCGTGAGCACAGAGATGTGGTTAAAGGTCTCCCACATGGAATAGATATTATCCCATAACTGACCGGAAAAAAATTCGAATTCAAACTTCCTGAAAGTGTTTGACTCGGGGTAGAACTTGGGTTTGATCAGGCCGGTTAAATAGCTGATTCCTTTACGGGTAATGTAGCCGTTATCGTTCCTGAACTCCTGCGAAACATGCTTCCCTGTAAGGGCATAGTCCAGGTCACGCTTTTCGCTGTGCAGGTAAAGCCCCAGGGCTCCTCCCGTTCTGGCATCAAGGCTGTCTGCAGAGGATGAACCAAAGGCGTGGTACTCCATCAGGGTGGATCCGTTAATTCTCCACTGGCCATCCACTCCTCCGGCGTGGTTGCTCCCTCCCTCAGAGACCCTTCCAGTATATATGCCACCCAGGAAGCCATCCTCTTTCAAAGATCTTTTGTAGCGCAGTACCGGTATATGTTCCAGCTCTCCGCCGTTCATCTGCTCCTCTTCAGGAACCCGGTCTGCCGCATAGAGCAGCGAGATGTTGTTTTTGGACCCGATTCTCCCCGAAAGTTTGGCTCCAGCCACCGGGCTCACGATGTTCCGGGTGTGCACCATAGACCGGACCGGATCCAGGGTGGAGGAGAGGGTGGCTCCATTCTTATAGTGTTCACTACCCTCCTGGAAAAAGAGGCGCTTCTCTGGAAAATACAATTGGTACCGCAGATTCACATCCACCTGTCCCGCATCTGCTTCGATCTGGCTGAAATCAGGATTGGCTGTTACATCCAGAACAAGTTGTGGGGTGATGCCGTATTTCAGGGTCAGGCTGGGATTTAGCCTGCTCTCAATGTTCTGCATGCTACCTTCCTTTTGCTGGTCTTTGCGTGAGTAGGTAAGGGCCGGCATGACTTCAAGCAGGGTAGCAGGTTTTATTCCGGCATATTTGACCGGCATCATCTGGTTCAGGAAGGCCATCCCCTGATCCGGGTCCAGGGCCGGATGGGTCCCGGAGATGCTTAGTCGGCTGATTCTTCTCTCCAGGATCATTCCCATAAGCACAGAATCACTTTTGGGAAAGCGGAGGCTTTTAAGCGGGATACTTACCTCGACGGAATAGCCGGAGGAATCGATCACCCCCGAGCAGTACCAGACAAAATCGATGCTAGGATCCTCCCTTCCTGCAGCAAACCTGCTGTCCATCTGAATGCCGTAGGGATTGATATAAAAGGCCGAGAGTACCTGCTGATCGTTGTAAGTATCCAGGTTGATGCAAACCCAGTCGTCCATGACGATCTGGTCCCGGCTATCCACCGAAGCCTTAATTTTCGCAGGCTCCGGATCCTCACAATGAAAGGCAAAATAGAGGTTCTCATGGTCATATGCCAGCCACACCCGGGTTTCGAAGGGCATCTTCAAACCGTAATCCGGATCATAGCTTACAAAACCAGTTATTGCCTCACCCTGGCTCCATACCTCATCATTCAACAAACCATCCAGGAGAGGAGGGTTGCCGGTTCTGAGGGCTGGCAGCGCCTGGGCATGTAAATTTGTATGACACTGAAACAGAACAGCCAGAATCAGAAGGCAGCGCATCGTTGGGGGCTTTACGAAAAACACAATCCGAAAGATAATAAAACCGCTTTTTATTTAGCAAAAAAAAAGGCCACCCAAATGGGCAGCCCTTTACCTTATATTTTATTCCAGTACGCTTCGAACAGCTGTAGGAGTAACGATGTCGAAAGGTTTTTTTAACGCAGGTGCCTAAGCGGATGCTTGCATCCGGTTCAGCACCGGTTAAAAGAACCTTGAGACAATTTATCTACTCCTCTTCCTGTTCTGCAGCGTACGCCTTCAGCAGTTCATCCTGTATCTCACCTGGTACCTGTGCATACTCGTCGAACTTCATGCTGTACATGGCACGTCCGCTGGTTATTGAGCTCAGAGAGGTTGAATATTTATTCATCTCTGCAAGAGGTACCTTGGCTGTAATCTTCTCAAAGCCTTTCTCGCTGGACATTCCCTGAACAATGGCACGCCTTCCCTGCAGGTCACTCATTACATCCCCCATATAATCTCCGGGTACAAGTACCTCCACATCATAAATGGGTTCCATAATTTTGGGACCAGCAGCCTTAAAGGCCTGGCTGAACGCATGGCGTCCGGCGAGCATAAAGGAGATCTCGTTGGAGTCTACCGGGTGCATCTTGCCATCATATACATATACCCGAATATCGCGGGCGTAAGATCCGGTTAGTGGTCCTTCATCCAGTTTCTCCATGATTCCCTTGAGGATGGCAGGGAGGAAACGAGCATCAATGGATCCACCTACAATACAGTTAACAAATTCCAGCGTTCCACCCCAGCTCAGTTTGTGGGTATCCACACCCCGGTTGGCCATTTTTTGCTCCTTACCCCCAAATTTGAACATCTTCCTGGGCTCCGATCCTTCCGTATAAGGCTCAATGATCATATGCACTTCACCAAACTGTCCGGAGCCGCCAGACTGCTTCTTATGCCTGTAGTCGGCCTGGGCAAATTTGGTAATGGTTTCACGGTATGGAATCTTGGGAGCTACAAATTCAGTCTCCACTTTAAAGTCATTATCCAGGTGCCACTTCACAATATTCAGATGGTATTCACCCTGTCCCGAAATAATGATCTGTTTTAGTTCTTTACTGTATTCAACATGTACAGTGGGATCTTCCTGGTTAATCCTGGTGAGCGCCTCACCCAGTTTCTCTTCGTCACCTTCAACCACAGTTTTGATGGCAGTCCTGAATTTGGGATCCGGGAAAGGAATTTTGCCGAATTCATAGGAGACATTAGGTGTAGTAAGTGTATTGTTTGTTTTGGTGTTTTTCATCTTTACCGTGCAGCCAATATCACCTGCTGAAAGGAAAGATACTTTTTCGCGATTCTTTCCCATCGGAGCAAAGATCTGTGAAAAACGCTCTTTATTTCGTGTGGTATTGTTAGTCAGGTCAACTCCCTCCTTAATTTCTCCTGACATCACCTTGAAGAAGTTGATCTCTCCGATGTGGGATTCAACGGTCGTTTTAAATACAAATATCGAGGTGGGGCCGGCTGAATCACATGCAACCTCTGTCCCATCAACGGTAGCTACCGGTCCAAGTTCTGGTGCAGTTGGAGCCACATTGGTAAGGAACTCCATAAAGCGACCCACACCCATGTTGTTTTTTGCTGACAGGCAGAAAACGGGGAACATGCCGCGGGCAACTACTCCTGCAGTGATGCCAGTTCTCATCTCATCTTCGGTAAGACCGTCGTTTTCGAAGAAGAGTTCCATGAGCGCCTCGTCATTCTCAGCAGCCTTTTCAATCAGCTCATTGCGGAGCTCATCGGCGCGATCCATTTCTGAATCGGGTATATCAATGATCTCAGGCTTGCCACCGTCCTTGGGGTATTTGAACAATTTGAAAAGGATGATATCGACAATAGAGTCAAAGCCGGGACCTGCATTCACAGGATACTGCGCCAGTACTGCGTTCCCCCCTAAACTCTCTTTGACGGAATCAAAAGCTTTTTCGAAGTTGGCATGGTCATGGTCACACTTGTTCACAACAACGATGGCTGGCTTATTAAATTTACTCAACCAACGGCTATGAATCTCGGTACCCACTTCAACCCCGTGCTGGGCGTTGATGACGATAACCCCTGTATCTGCTACGTGCATACTTGAGACGGTTCCGCCCACAAAATCGTCAGCACCCGGAACATCAAGGATGTTTAACTTCTTTCCATTGTATTCTGCGTGCATAATGCTGGAGTACATGGAGGTCTGATTTTCCTGTTCAATCTGGTTGTAGTCAGAAACTGTATTTTTAGAATCCACGTCACCTCTGCGGGCGATGGCTCCTCCTTCGAAAAGCATGGACTCCACAAGGGTCGTTTTACCTGCGCCGGAGTTACCGAGCAGGACAATGTTTTTGATCTGGTTGGTTTTGTATGTCTTCATCAGGTAATAAATAATAGGTATTCAATAAGTTATCTAATAAATTCTGTTCAAATAGCCTGAGATTAAGTGATGCAAAAGTAATAAAATTTTGAATCTAAACAACTGATAAAAAAGGGGAAAGCCTATTAGAAAAAGGTGCTTTTTATTCCAAAAATGGGGGTCCGCTCACTTGTTCAAAACCTGGAGAGGTGAAAAAAAACAGATGGGCAGCCTGCCCGAAACCCTTATTATTTCTAATATCCCTGAGGCTCGCTCGATTATGGCTAATTATTCATTAAAATATTATTGTTTTTTGAAAATAAATTCTACCTTTGCGAACCGAAATTAACGAGGATTATAAACAATTTATCAATAGCAGTATGCCCACGATTCAACAATTAGTTCGTAAAGGCCGAAAGAAATTGAACGATAAGAGCAAGGCTCCCGCACTGGATTCATGTCCACAAAGGCGCGGTGTTTGTGTTCGTGTATACACCACCACACCTAAGAAGCCAAACTCAGCCATGCGTAAAGTGGCAAGGGTAAGGTTGACCAACCAGAAGGAGGTCAACGCATACATTCCCGGTGAGGGTCACAACCTCCAGGAGCACTCCATTGTATTAATCCGTGGGGGCAGGGTAAAAGACCTTCCAGGTGTAAGGTATCACCTGATTCGCGGCGCTCTGGATACTTCAGGTGTTGAAGGCAGAACTCAGCGTAGAAGTAAGTACGGAACAAAAAGACCTAAGAAGAAATAGAAAGTAGAAAGTGCGCACTTAGTTGTGTACAGTACTCAGAAGTTTATATATAATATATAATGAGGAAGACAAAACCAAAGAAGAGAATACTGTTACCCGATCCAAGATACAGAGATCCTTATGTAACAAGATTTGTGAACAACATGATGCTCAGTGGTAAGAAGAGCATCGCTTATGATATTTTCTATGGAGCCATGGACCTGGTAGAACAGCGCACCAAGGACATAGAGAAACCAGCTCTTGAAATTTTCAAGGCATCTCTGGATAACATTACTCCCCAGGTTGAAGTAAAGAGCCGCAGGGTGGGTGGTGCCACTTTTCAGGTACCCATGGAGGTAAGGCCAGATCGCAAGACCTCCATCGCCATGAAGAATCTGATTCTTTTTGCCCGCAAACGTCCGGGTAAATCGATGGCAGAGAAATTAGCAGCAGAAATTATTGCAGGTTATAATAACGAAGGCGGAGCATATAAAAAGAAAGAAGATACGCACCGCATGGCCGAGGCCAATAAGGCTTTTGCCCATTTTAGGTTCTAATATATTATTGAAATAGCATTTATTGCAAGGTAAGTGTGTGACACTTATGAACCCAGATTTAAAACATACAAGAAATATCGGGATCATGGCACACATCGATGCCGGGAAGACTACCACCACAGAACGCGTATTGTTCTATACAGGTATCACCCATCGCATCGGTGAGGTCCATGACGGAGCCGCCACAATGGATTGGATGGTACAGGAGCAAGAGCGCGGTATCACCATCACATCAGCAGCCACCACCACTTTCTGGAAACACAACGACCAGGAGTTCAAGATCAATATTATTGATACTCCGGGCCACGTTGACTTCACCGTTGAAGTTGAACGTTCGTTAAGAGTTCTGGATGGTGCCGTAGCTGTATTTTGTGCAGTTGGAGGAGTAGAGCCACAGTCGGAGACAGTTTGGCGTCAGGCTGATAAATACAAGGTTCCCCGCTTGGCTTTTATTAATAAAATGGACCGTGTGGGTTCCGATTATTTCGGAGTTGTTCAGGAGATCGCAGATAAGCTGGGATCCAATCCTGTACCCATGCAGATTCCCATTGGATCAGAAGAGAACTTCAGAGGCATCGTAGACCTGATCGAGCGCAAAGCCATTGTCTGGAAAGAGGACGAAGAGTTGGGTATGAAATACGAGTATTGCCCAATTCCAGAGGACCTGATTGACGAAGTAGAAGAGTGGAGAGAGAAGCTGGTAGAGGCCGTTTGTGTCTCCGATGATACCTTGCTCAATAAATTCCTGGAAGACAGGGACTCCATTTCGGTTGAAGAGTTTATGTCATATGCCCGCAGGGCCACCATCAATATGGATATTGTACCGGTGCTCTGCGGTTCTGCATTTAAGAATAAGGGTGTACAGCGTTTGCTGGATGCCATTACCGATTTACTGCCCAGTCCCCTGGACAAAGGCGCAGTTAAAGGTATTGATCCCAGGACAGAAAAAGAGATTACACGGGAGCCTAACAATGACGAGCCCTTAACCGGTCTTGTATTCAAGATTGCCACCGACCCCTTTGTGGGGAGACTGGCCTATGTAAGGGTCTATTCAGGTTTGCTCCAGGAAGGTGTGATGGTTCTGAATAACCGTACAGGGAAGAAAGAACGCATCAGCCGCATATACCAGATGCATGCCAACAAGCAACATCCTTTGAAGGAGATTGGTGCGGGTGACATTTGTGCTGTGGTTGGACTCAAAGAGTTGAGGACAGGTGATTCTATTACCAACGTGGGGAAACCCATGACCCTCGAAGCCATTGAATTCCCCGAGCCTGTGATAGGAATTGCCATTGAACCAAAGACCCAGGCTGATATTGACAAGCTGGGTGTAGCTTTGAATAAACTGGCAGAGGAAGATCCTACCTTTCAGATTCGCAGTGATGTCGATTCTGGTCAGACCACCATCAACGGAATGGGTGAACTCCACCTGGAGATTCTGATGGACCGATTGAAGCGCGAATTCAAAGTAGAGTGCAATGTGGGTACACCACAGGTGAACTACAAAGAGGCACTTACCTCTGAGGTGAAACACAAGGAGGTATTTAAGAAGCAGACCGGTGGACGTGGTAAATTCGCAGAAATAGAAGTAACCATTGGTCCTTCCGAGGACAATATCAAGGGCCTCACATTTGTGGACAAAGTGAAGGGAGGAAGAGTTCCCCGGGAATATATTCCATCCGTGGAGAAGGGATTCAAGAATGCCATGCACAATGGACCGCTGGCAGGATTTCCCATTGAAAATTTGAAGGTTGAACTTCTGGATGGAGCTTATCACGCAGTGGATTCAGACCAGCTCTCATTCGAGATTTGTGCCAGGCAAGCCTTCAGGCATGCTTCTTCCAAGGCAAGTCCGGTGATGCTGGAACCCATTATGGCAGTTGAGGTGGTTACACCTGAAGAGTATATGGGAGATGTAATCTCCGACCTGAATAAGCGACGCGGACAGGTAGAAGGAATGGATTCCAAAGCCGGTGCAAGGGTGATCAAAGCCAAGGTACCCCTCTCCGAACAGTTTGGATATGTAACCGTATTGAGAACACTTTCTTCGGGAAGGGCCAGTTCGACCATGGAGTTCAGTCACTATCAGACTATGCCCAATAATCTGGCCAAAGAAGTACTTGAAAAGGCAACAGGAAAAGTTTAGATATAATCAGATAGATAATGAGTCAGAAGATTAGAATTAAATTGAAGTCGTACGATCACAACCTGGTTGACAAATCAGCCGAGAAGATTGTAAAGACAGTGAAATCCACAGGTGCTGTGGTTAGTGGACCCGTTCCGCTGCCTACACACAAGAGGGTGTACACTGTATTGAGATCTCCCTTCGTGAATAAGAAGTCGAGGGAGCAATTCCAGTTAAGCTCATTCAAAAGGTTGCTGGATATTTACAGTTCCACTCCTAAAACCATCGACGCACTCATGAAACTTGAGTTGCCCAGTGGTGTAGAAGTTGAAATTAAAGTCTAACACAGGTAAAAACAAAATACAATGCCAGGATTAATTGGTAAGAAAATCGGAATGACTTCCGTTTTCGACAAAGATGGAAAAAACATCCCCTGTACGGTGATACAGGCTGGACCCTGCACGGTAACACAGGTGAAGTCCCAAGATACTGACGGTTATGCCTCAGTTCAATTGGCTTTTGATGAAAAGAAGGAGAAGAACACTCCCAAGGCCGAACAGGGCCACTTTGCAAAAGCGAATACCACACCTAAGAAAAAGGTGATCGAGCTGAAGGGATTTGTGAAAGATTGGAAACCAGGTGATGTAATCACTGTGGACTATTTTCACGATGACACATGGTTGGATGTATCCGGAATGTCAAAAGGTAAAGGATTTCAGGGTGTGGTTAAGCGCTACAACTTTAAGGGTGTAAATGATGCAACCCACGGTCAGCACAACAGATTACGTGCTCCCGGTTCACTGGGTGCCTCTTCCTATCCTTCCAGGGTATTCAAGGGAATGCGTATGGGCGGACAGACCGGAAACAAGAAGGTGAAGATATTGAACCTGAGGGTGGTGAAAATTGTTCCTGAGAACAATCTGCTCATTCTGAAAGGTTCTGTTCCCGGATCAAATGGTTCATATTTAATTATTGAGAAGTGATGGAATTAGATGTAGTTAAAATATCCGGAGAAAGCACCGGGAAGAAGGTCAAGCTGAACAAGGAGATCTTTGGGATTGAACCCAACGACCATGCCATCTACCTGGATGTGAAACAGATCATGGGCCATAACCGTCAGGGTACTCACAAAGCCAAGGAGCGCAGTGAGATCAGAGGTAGCCGCAAGAAGATCAAGCGTCAAAAGGGAACTGGTACTGCACGTTTTGGTGATATCAAGAACCCTATCTTCAGAGGTGGTGGACGCGCATTCGGTCCAAGGCCCAGGAGTTATGGTGGAAAAGTGAACCGCAAAGTGAAAGAGCTGGCTCGCAAATCAGCCCTTACTTATAAGGTACAGAATAAGCAGCTGATGGTGGTTGAAGACTTCACCATGGAAGCTCCTAAAACCAGCGAATTTGCTAACATTCAGAAAAATCTGAAGATCGACAACAAAAAGTCTCTATTCGTCATCGGCGAAAGAAATAAAAACTTATATTTGTCGTCGCGTAATTTGCAGAATTCGAAGGTTATAACTCTTTCAGAATTAAACACATACGAAATAATGAAAGCTTCGGCACTATTATTTGTCGAGAGTTCACTTGACGTTCTGCAGAAGAATGATTAATCGTTTAGAATCGAACAGGTCATGAATATATTAATTAAGCCCATAGTAACCGAGAAGATGACTGCCCAGGGGGAGGAATTCAACCGGTACGGTTTTATAGTAGAGAAGAGCGCCAACAAGCTGGAGATCAAGAATGCAGTTGAGGAGCTATACGATGTAAAAGTATCGGAAGTCAATACCATGAGGTATGCGGGTAAGCGTAAGCAGCGTCATACCAAAAGTGGTGTTTCCGTTGGTAAGACCGCTTCCTACAAGAAGGCAGTGGTTACCCTGGCTGAAGGTGAAGTAATTGATTTTTACAGCAACATTTAAGGAATTATGGCAATTAAGAAGTATAAACCCACTACGCCGGGTCAACGTTTTAAGGAGATCTCAGCCTATGATGATCTCACCCCCGGAACAACTCCGGAGAAGTCCTTGCTCAAGCCCATCAAAAAGAGTGGTGGCCGTAACAATACTGGTAAAATGACCATGCGCTACCTGGGTGGCGGTCATAAGAAAAGGTATCGCGTAATCGACTTCAAGAGGGATAAGGATAACATGGAAGCCACTGTGAAGACCATTGAGTATGATCCAAACCGTTCGGCAAGGATTGCACTGCTTGTTTATGCGGATGGTGAGAAGCGATATATCATTGCTCCTGATAAAATTCAGGTGGGTCAAAAGATTATATCTGGCGACAAGGTGGTACCAGAGAATGGAAACGCCATGACACTGGCCAATATTCCACTGGGAACTGATGTTCATAACATTGAGCTGAAGCCGGGTAAAGGCGGAATGCTTGCCAGGAGCGCCGGATCCTACGGGACCATTACATCACGCGATGGAAAGTATGCGATCATAAAGCTTCCTTCCGGAGAATCGAGGATGGTGCTTACCACCTGCCGTGCCACAATCGGAGTTACTTCCAATGGGGATCACGGACTGGAAAAATCAGGTAAAGCGGGTCGGTCACGCTGGAAGGGACGTCGTCCCCGCGTACGTGGTGTGGCCATGAACCCGGTTGATCACCCCATGGGTGGTGGTGAAGGCCGCGCATCGGGAGGACATCCACGATCGAGGAACGGAATGCCTGCTAAAGGTTTCAAGACCCGCGCCAAGAAGAAGTATTCAGATAAGTACATTGTTGAGAAGAGGAAATCAAAAAAATAAGATAGTATGAGCCGTTCACTTAAAAAAGGACCATTTATCGATTTCAAGCTGGAGAAGCGAGTTCTGGAAATGAACGATTCCGGGAAGAAGTCAGTTCTCAAAACATGGTCGAGAAGGTCTGTAATTTCTCCGGATTTTGTAGGCCATACCATAGCCGTTCATAATGGCAACAAGTTTATCCCGGTGTATGTAACTGAGAATATGGTGGGACACAAGTTGGGCGAATTTGCACCTACCCGCATGTTCAGGGGACACGGTGGAAAGCAGCGATAATATTTAAAACCTACGAAGAAATGGGTGCTAGAAAAAGAAATAGAGCGAATCAGAATAAGGAAGCCAAGCAGAGCCAGTATTATGCAGTATTGCGCAACTGCCCTACTTCTCCCCGCAAGATGCGTCTGGTTACAGATATGATAAAAGGTGTTGAGGTGAACAAAGCGCTTGATATGCTTAAGTTCAATACCAAGGAGGCCTCCCGCAAAGTTGAGAAGCTTTTGCGTTCGGCCATCGCCAACTGGGAAGCAAAGAATGAAGGAACCAGGCTTGAAGATGTAGATCTTTATGTGAAAACAGCCTATGTGGATCAGTCCAGAACCCTTAAGAGGATTCAGCCTGCCCCACAGGGTAGGGCCCACAGAATCAAGAAGCGTTCAAACCATGTAACCGTGGTGATCGACACCAGGAATCAGGTGGAGGAAAACGAAGTTGTATTAGAACAAGAAAATCAAGCATAGATGGGACAAAAAGTAAATCCAATTGGTAATCGTCTGGGAATCATTAAAGGATGGGATTCAAACTGGTATGGTGGAAAAGACTACTCTACCAAACTCGTTGAGGACAACAAGATCAGGGAATACCTGAATGCCCGTTTGGCAAAAGCCAGTATCTCCAAGATTATCATTGAGCGTACCTTAAAGCTCATCACCGTTACTGTTAACACAGCCCGTCCGGGAATCATTATCGGTAAAGGCGGACAGGAAGTGGATAAGTTGAAAGAGGAATTGAAGAACATCACCAAGAAGGAGGTACAGATCAATATCTTCGAGGTGAAGCGTCCCGAACTGGATGCAACCATCGTAGCCAATAACATTGCCCGCCAGGTGGAAGGCAAGATCTCCTACAGGAGAGCCATCAAAATGAGTATTGCCTCTACCATGCGTATGGGTGCTGACGGTGTCAAGGTGCTGATCAGTGGCCGCCTGGGTGGAGCTGAAATGGCCCGTTCCGAGTCATATAAAGATGGAAGAATTCCACTTCACACACTCCGTGCCGATATTGACTATGCGCTGGCCGAAGCCCATACCAAAGTAGGTGTGATCGGAATCAAAGTGTGGATCATGAACGGAGAGATTTTTGGAAAGCGTGACCTTTCACCAAACATTGGAGCATCCAATGTGAAGCCTAAGGGCGGAAGAGGTCCAAGAAAAGACAACAGGCGAGACAACCGCAGAGACTAAGAGGCACTGGATCGTAAAGAATAAACTGGAAAAACTTATACAATGTTACAACCGAAGAAGACCAAATACAGGAGAATGCAAAAGGGGCGCATGAAGGGAAACGCTCAGAGGGGAGCCGAACTTGCATTCGGATCATTTGGTATCAAAGCACTTGAGCCTGCATGGATTACCGGTCGTCAGATTGAGGCAGCCCGTCAGGCCATTACCCGTCATATGAAAAGGGAAGGACAGCTCTGGATTCGTATTTTCCCGGCAAAGCCTATTACAAAGAAGCCCGCAGAAGTTCGGATGGGTAAAGGTAAAGGTGCTCCGGAGGGATTTGTTTATCCCATCACTCCGGGCAGGGTTATTTTTGAATTAGAGGGTGTACCCTTTGATGTAGCCAAAGAAGCGCTGCGTCTGGGAGCCCAGAAGTTCCCCATCACCACCAAGTTCGTGGTTCGCAGGGATTATGTGGAAGGATAGGGGTTAATAGTTAGAAGTTAATAGAAAGCGGTAAAAAATATAGACTCATGAAGAGTTCAGAAATTAGAGAATTAACACAAGAGGAGTTGCTGGAGCGCCTTGAAAGCGAGGAGAGCATGATGGTTCGCATGAAAATGAACCATGCTGTTTCACCACTGGACAATCCCAATAAGATTATTGAAACACGCAAGGACATTGCCAGGCTGAAAACTGAGCTTACTGCCAGGAATAATCAAGAGCAGTCTGAAAAGTAAGAATGAATATGGAAACAACAGCAAGAAGTACAAGACGCGAACGTGTGGGTGTTGTGGTAAGCAACAGCATGGAGAAATCCATTGTAATCACTGTGAAACAGAAGGTGAAGCATCCCATCTACGGTAAATTCGTGAACAAAACCTCCAGGTTCATGGCACATGACGAAGAGAATACCTGCAATGTTGGAGATACAGTGAAGATCAGCGAAACCAGGCCCCTGAGCAAGAGCAAGAGGTGGAGATTAGTAGAAATTATCGAAAGAGCTAAGTAATCATGGTACAACAAGAGAGTAGATTAGCCGTAGCCGACAACAGTGGAGCCAAAACAGTTCTGGTCATCCGTGTGCTAGGTGGTACAAAAAAGCGTTATGCATCCATTGGAGACAAGGTGATTGTAACCGTTAAGAGTGCCATCCCTTCAGGTGAAGTAAAAAAGGGCACCGTATCCACAGCAGTTGTGGTAAGGACCAAAAAGGAGATCAGGCGTAAAGACGGATCTTACATCAGGTTTGATGACAATGCGGTCGTATTGCTCAACAACGCTGACGAGATGAGGGGAACCCGTATTTTCGGGCCTGTCGCAAGGGAACTTCGTGACAGTTATATGAAAATTGTTTCATTGGCCCCGGAGGTATTGTAAAAATTCAAATGATCATTCCCATGCAGAAGAAATTACATATTAAAAAAGGAGACCAGGTAATCGTCAATTCAGGCGAGTACAAGGGACAAAAAGGCAGGGTACTGAATGTGAACCGTGATAAAAACCGTGCCATCGTGGAAGGTGTGAACATGGTATCCAAGCACACCAAGCCAAATGCCACTAACCCACAGGGAGGAATTACCAAGCAGGAAGCTGCTGTTCACATTTCCAACCTGAATCTTATAGATCCTTCTTCCGGTGAAGGCACCAGGATTGGAAGGAAGCTTAATGACAAAAACAAATTAGTGAGATTCGCTAAAAAATCAGGTGAGGAGATCAAGTAAGATGGACAAGCAATATACACCTACATTACAGAAGAAATACACCGATGAGATCGTCGCTTCGCTTATGGAGCAGTTCGGCTACTCATCCGTGATGCAGGCCCCGCGCCTTCAGAAGATCGTGATCAACAGCGGTGTTGGTCAGGCCATTGCTGACAAGAAACTTATTGAGGTTGCCCAGGAAGAGATTACGCAAATTGCCGGACAAAAGGCAATTCAGACCATCTCGTCCAAAGACATCTCAAACTTTAAATTGCGCCAGGGCATGCCTATTGGTGTGAAAGTTACACTGCGCCGTGAGCGGATGTATGAATTCCTGGAGCGACTGGTTAATGTGGCTCTGCCCCGGATACGTGACTTTAAAGGCATCGCATCCAAATTCGACGGACGTGGAAACTACACCTTGGGTATCTCAGAGCAGATTATCTTCCCTGAAATTGATATCGATAAGATCAGCAAGATCATGGGATTGGAAATTACATTTGTGACTTCTGCACCAACCGATGAAGAAGGAACAGCCTTATTGAAGGCGTTTGGGGTACCGTTTAAAAACGATAAAAAATAGAGCCATGGCCAAAGAATCAATGAAAGCTCGCGAAGTAAAGCGTCAGAAACTTGTTGAAAAGTACGCTGAGAAAAGAGCAAAACTCAAAGCTGAAGGTGATTATGTGGGACTCAGCAGGTTGCCACGCAATTCAAATCCCATCAGATTGCATAACCGCTGTATGTTAACTGGCCGTCCAAAGGGTTATATGCGTCAGTTTGGTATCAGCAGGATTACCTTCAGGGAGATGGCTTCCGAAGGATTGATCCCCGGTATCAAGAAGGCCAGTTGGTAGTGGATAGTACTCATTAGGTAGTACTCAGTAAAATGAAACTCACTGGAGTAACCAGTAAAGTCAAAAAAGAAAAAAAGAAATAAAATGACAGATCCGATTGCAGATTACCTTACCAGAATCAGAAACGCCGTTATGGCCAATCATAAGGTAGTAGAAATTCCTGCATCCAATATAAAGAAGGATATGACCCGCATCTTATTTGATAAAGGGTACATTCTAAACTATAAATTTGAAGAGGAAGGTCCTCAGGGAAGCATCAAGATTGCCTTGAAGTATAACCCGGAGACTAAGATGTCCTCCATCAAATCGATCCAGCGCATCTCTAAGCCCGGATTGAGGAAGTATGTGGATAAAAACAATATTCCCAGGGTCCTGAACGGACTTGGTGTAGCGATTTTATCAACCTCCCAGGGTGTGATGACCGATAAGGAAGCCCGTAGCCTGAACATTGGCGGTGAGGTACTTTGTTATGTATATTAATTGATTAAGGAGAATAACTCATGTCAAGGATAGGAATTTTACCCATCGATTTACCAGCAGGTGTAAGCATAGAGGTAGACAAGGACAACCTGGTAACCGTAAAAGGGCCCAAAGGTGAGCTGACACAGCAGGTGGATAAAAACATCGCCGTGAAGGTGGAAGAGGGCAAACTGGAAGTATCCAGGTCTACCGAGCAGAAAGACCACAAAGCAAAGCATGGTCTCTACCGCTCGCTGATTAACAATATGGTGATAGGTGTTTCAGAAGGATATACCATTAAGCAGGAGCTTGTTGGAGTTGGTTACAGAGCCGAGGTTAAGAATGGTGTTTTGGAGTTGGCCCTTGGATTCTCTCATGATATCCTCATTAAGATGCCCCCCGAAGTGAAGGTGGAAGCACTTACTGAGAGGCGCGCCAATCCGATCATTACACTGACCAGTGTGGACAAGCAATTGATCGGTCAGGTAGCAGCCAAGATTCGCTCACTCCGTCCGCCGGAGCCATATAAAGGTAAGGGCATTAAGTTCGTAGGTGAGCAATTACGCCGGAAGGCAGGGAAAGCTGCTTCCGTCTAGTAGATAGTAACTAGTAACTAGTAACTAGTACTCAGTACTACCCACTACGTTACTACCCACTAACAACTACCCGGAAAAGACCGGTAATAAGAAGAAGAATAAAAAAACAGATAAAGACAGTTAAAATGTCATTAACGAAACAAGACAGAAGGCAGAGAATTAAGTACAGGATCCGCAAGCGGCTATCCGGTAGTGATGCACGTCCAAGGATGACTGTATACCGCAGCAACAAGCAGATTTATGTTCAACTGGTAAATGATTTAACCGGTGAGACACTGGCATCTGCCTCCTCCAAAGAGAAAGAGATTGCTTCCCAGAAAGTGAACAAGATCGAACAGGCTAAACTGGTAGGAAAGCGGATCGCTGAAAAAGCAAAAGAAAAAGGAATCGATAACGTCGTTTTCGACCGGAATGGTTATTTATACCATGGCAGGGTAAAGAATTTGGCAGATGGTGCCAGGGAAAGCGGACTTAAATTATAATTAAAGATATGTCAACAGGTATCAGAAAAGTTAAAACGAGCGACCTCGAGTTAAAAGACCGTCTGGTAAGCATTCAACGTGTAACCAAGGTGACTAAAGGTGGACGTACCTTCAGCTTCTCAGCCATAGTTGTGGTTGGAAACGAGGAAGGGATTGTAGGTCATGGTCTGGGTAAAGCCAATGAGGTAACCACTGCCATTGCCAAAGGTGTGGAAGATGCCAAAAAGAACCTGATCAAAGTGCCTATCATCAAAGGTACCATTCCCCACGAACAGTATGGGAAATATGGTGGAGCCAAAGTATTCATCAAGCCCGCTTCCAGTGGTACTGGTGTAAAGGCCGGTGGTGCGATGCGCGCGGTACTTGAGAGTGTTGGTGTGAAGGATGTACTGGCCAAGAGTAAAGGTTCATCTAACCCCCATAACCTGGTGAAAGCTACTTTCGATGCATTGCTCGAGCTGAGGGATGCCAAAGCAGTGGCTCAGCAAAGGATGGTTTCACTGAACAAAGTGTTTAACGGATAATTTATAATACAATGGGAAAAATCAAAGTTACCCAGGTAAAAAGTGCCATCAAGCATACAGTTAGGCAGAAGAGAACTTTAGAGGCACTCGGACTCAGGAAGCTACACAAGACCATTGAGGTTGAAGCTACTCCCCAGATATTGGGTATGGTTGCGAAGGTAAACCACCTTGTTGTTGTAGAGGAAGTTAAATAGTACTCAGTGGGTAGTACTCAGTAACTAGTAAGTAGGAAAAAGAAAAATATATATACGATGGATTTAAGTAATTTAAAACCTGCAAAAGGCTCTACCAAGAGTAAAAAGAGGATCGGGCGCGGAGAAGGATCCGGTTACGGAGGAACCTCCACACGCGGTCATAAGGGACAGAAATCCCGTTCCGGTTACTCCCGGAAAACTGGATTTGAAGGTGGGCAGATGCCATTGCAGCGCAGGGTTCCTAAATTTGGTTTTAGAAACATCAACCGCAAGGAGTATAAAGGAATCAACGTAAGTACACTTCAGGAGCTGGCCGAAGCGAGAAAAGTGACAGAGATCGATGTGGATCTTTTGATCGAAGCCGGTCTGGCGAGAAAGAACTCTCTTGTAAAGATTCTTGGAAATGGTGAGCTGAAGACCAAATTAAATGTGAAAGCTCATGCATTTTCCAAATCAGCAGTTACAGCCATTGAAGCGCTGGAAGGTACTGCGGAAGTAATCTGATTAAACCAGCTATGAAAAAGTTTATAGAAACAATAAAGAATATCTGGAAGATTGAGGACCTGAGAAGTCGGATTCTTTATACGCTCGGAATTATTTTGATTTACCGCCTGGGTACACACATTGTACTTCCAGGAATCAACCCGGTGATCATTTCCGAAATGGCTAGCAGGAACCAGGGGGGAGCAGGCATTCTTGATCTTTTGAATCTCTTTACAGGAGGAGCATTTGCAAGGGCCTCCATATTTGGTCTTGGAATCATGCCTTACATCTCTGCATCCATCGTTGTTCAGTTGTTGGGTATTGCAGTTCCTTATTTCCAGAAGTTGCAGCGTGAAGGAGAGAGCGGAAGAAGGAAGATCAACCAGATCACCAGGTATCTTACACTTGCTATTTTGATCCCACAGGGTTTAAGTTATATCACCAGTTTGCGTTACCAGCTTCCCCAGGAGGCTTTCTCACCTAACTTCTCCAGGATGTCAGCCATGATTATCCTGACAGCAGGTACCATGTTTATTATGTGGTTGGGTGAGAAGATCACTGACAAAGGAATTGGAAACGGAATCTCCCTGATCATTATGATCGGGATCATTGCCCGTCTGCCCCAGTCATTGGGTATGGAGTTTATGGAGAAGTTGGGTAACCAGGGAGGCGGACTTGTTTCATTCCTTGTGGAAATATTGATCATGTTTGTGGTATTTATGGGAACCATTCTGTTGGTACAGGGGACCCGGAGAATACCGGTGCAGTATGCCAAGCGTATTGTGGGTAACAAGCAATATGGTGGAGTTCGCCAGTACATTCCCCTGAAGGTGAATGCTGCAGGTGTAATGCCCATCATCTTTGCCCAGGCATTTATGTTTATTCCCATTACCGTGGCAGGATTTGCCAAAGCAGATGCAGCATCTGGTTTTGCAGCTGTATTTAGCAATCCGGTAGGATTCTGGTACAACTTCACCAGTGCCATGCTGATCATCCTGTTTACATACTTTTACACAGCCATTACCGTGAATCCCACGCAAATGGCCGAGGATATGAAAAAGAATGGTGGATTTATTCCTGGCGTGAAGCCGGGACGTAAGACCGCTGAGTTCCTGGATGCAGTTATGTCCAGGATCACTTTACCAGGATCCTTTTTTCTGGCTTTCGTGGCCATTATGCCTGCCTTCGCAATGATGGCCGGTGTAAACCAGAGTTTTGCTCAGTTCTTCGGCGGAACCTCCCTCCTGATTATGGTGGGTGTGATCCTCGATACCCTGCAGCAGATTGAAAGTCACCTGCTGATGCGTCATTACGACGGATTGACCAAGTCTGGCAGGATTAAGGGTCGGGCAGGCAGTGCAGCTGCTTTATAGTAAGAAGAGAACGTTCTTTGATGATTTTAATTAAGACTGCGGAAGAAATTGAGTTGATGCGTAATAGCAATCAGCTTGTTTCGAAGACACTGGCCGAGCTGGCAAAATACATTCAGCCCGGGGTCTCAACTGAAAAGTTGGATCAGATAGCAGAAGCCTTCATCCGTGATCATGGAGCAGAACCCGGCTTCCTTGGATACCAGGGTTATCCCAAAACACTTTGCACCTCTATCAATTCAGAGGTTGTGCATGGGATTCCTTCTGAGAAAGTGATTTTGAAGGAGGGAGATTTGTTGTCGGTGGATTGTGGAGTGATCATGGAAGGGTTTTATGGCGATACAGCCTTTAGCTTCGAAGTGGGAGAGGTGAGTGACAAAGTCCGTAGTTTATTAACCACAACGCGCGAATGTTTGGTCAAAGGTATTGAGCAGGCAGTAGAGGGGAAAAGGGTCGGAGATATTGGACATGCAGTTCAGACTCTGGCAGAGAGCAACGGTTACACAGTAGTGAGAGAGATGGTTGGACACGGATTGGGGCGTCATATGCATGAAGCACCAGAGGTACCCAACTACGGAAGAAGGGGAAGCGGACCGAAGCTGAAGAAGGGAATGGTTATTTGCATCGAACCCATGATAAACATGGGGCGCAGGCAAATCCAGCAGGATCCCGATGGATGGACCATACGCGCAGCAGACAATCTGCCCTCTGCCCATTTTGAATTGGCAGTGGCAATAGATAAAGGGAAGGCAGACGTGCTGTCCACCTTCTCATATATTGATGAAGTGTTACAAAAAGAGAGCAAGTAAATGGCAAAACAGACTTCAATTGAGCAAGACGGTGTAATCACCGAAGCGTTGTCAAATGCGATGTTTAGGGTGGAGCTGGAAAATGGACACGTGATTACGGCCCATATCTCTGGAAAAATGAGAATGCACTATATCAAGTTGCTGCCCGGCGACAGGGTGAAGGTGGAGATGTCACCTTACGACCTGTCAAAAGGAAGGATCAGCTTTCGCTACAAATAGGTTCGCTGCGCGAACAGTTAGAAGGGTAGCAGGTTAATAGTTAGGAAAAGGAAAAGAGAATATTAAGATATAAGTTATGAAAATTAGAGCATCTGTAAAAAAGCGTAGCGCTGACTGCAAAATTGTCAGAAGAAAAGGACGCTTGTATGTAATTAACAAGAAGAATCCCAAGTTCAAACAACGTCAGGGATAAAGATTTTATAATAAAACAATAGAAGCATTATGGCTAGAATAGTTGGTGTTGACCTGCCCAAAAACAAAAGAGGTGAAATAAGCCTGACCTACATTTATGGCATTGGTCGCAGCCGTGCGCAATCCATTCTTGATTCTGCAGGTGTAGATCGCAATATCAAGGTGAAAGACTGGAATGATGACCAGATTGCTGGCATCAGGAGAGTAATTAATGAAACTGAAGCATATAAGGTTGAGGGTGAACTTAGGTCATCAGTACAGCTGAATATCAAACGTCTGATGGACATCGGTTCTTACCGGGGCATCCGTCACCGTATTGGTCTTCCCACACGCGGACAAAGTACAAAGAACAATGCCCGTACCCGTAAGGGAAGGAAGAAGACTGTAGCAAACAAGAAGAAAGCAACCAAATAATAGTTAAGAGGTTATGGCTAAGAAGACAGGATCGTCAAAAAAACGAACAGTTAAGGTTGAAGCTATTGGACAGGCACATATACATGCTTCCTTTAATAACATCATCATCTCGCTGACCAATAATGCGGGACAGGTGATCTCATGGGCCTCATCCGGAAAGATGGGTTTCAGAGGTTCAAAAAAGAATACACCCTACGCAGCACAGATGGCTGCACAGGACTGCGCCAAAGTGGCGTACGACCTGGGTCTCAGGAAAGTGAAAGTATATGTAAAAGGCCCCGGTTCCGGAAGGGAATCAGCCATACGTAACATTCACGCTTCAGGTATCGAAGTTACCGAGATCGTAGATGTAACCCCGCTGCCGCATAACGGCTGCCGTCCCGCCAAGAGGAGGAGGGTATAATTCAGCCTTAAGGTTAGAACCAAGCTGAAGAGGAATATTAATTTTAAAACAAAATAGATAAATGGCAAGGTACAGAGGTCCAAGAACCAAAATTGCTCGCAAGTTCGCAGATCCTATTTTCGGAACGGACAAGTCTTTTGAAAAGAAGAACTATCCCCCGGGAATGCATGGAAACAATAAAAGAAGACGCAAAGCTTCTGAATATGGTATTCAGTTAAAAGAGAAGCAGAAGGCCAAATATACATATGGTGTATTGGAGAAGCAATTCAGGAATATGTTTGATAAGGCTTCCAGAAGTAAAGGTGTAACCGGTGAGGTACTCCTTCAGTTGCTGGAATCCAGGCTCGACAATGTAGTTTACAGGTTGGGATTGTCGCCCACCCGCGCAGGTGCTCGCCAGTTGGTGACACACAGGCATATCACCGTAAATGGGGAAAATGTTAACATTCCTTCTTATACCCTTAAACCAGGCGACGCCGTTGGCGTAAGAGAGCGTTCAAAATCACTTGAGGTGATTATGGATTCAATCTCCACTGCCAGGTACGGATCTTCGTCATGGCTCGAATTTGATGAGGCTTCTATGACCGGTAAATTTCTAAATCGCCCTGAGCGCGAGGATATTCCGGAAAACATAAAAGAGCAGCTCATCGTAGAACTTTATTCAAAATAATATAATCACATTTGTATTATGGCCATTTTAGCTTTTCAAAAACCAGATAAGGTCATCATGCTCGAAGCCGATGACAGGTATGGGAAATTTGAGTTTCGCCCTCTCGAACCTGGTTATGGTATTACCGTAGGAAACGCCCTCAGGCGTATTTTACTCTCCTCCCTTGAGGGGTATGCCATCTCCAATATTAAGATCGATAGCGTGGAGCACGAGTTCTCAACCATTACCGGTGTAATCGAGGACCTTACAGAGATAATATTGAATCTGAAGCAGGTACGCTTCAAAAAACAGATTGATGATGTAAACGACGAGAAAGTCGCTGTTACCATCACCGGTCAGGAAGATTTCAAAGCAGGAGATCTGCAACGTTTTCTCAGTGGATTCAAAGTACTGAATCCAGAACTTGTCATCTGCCACATGGAGCCGGATGTGAAACTTCAAATGGAAGTTACAATCAACAAAGGACGCGGGTATGTACCTGCTGATGAGAATAAGCCAGCCGAGGCTGAGTTTGGACTCATTGCTGTTGACACCATCTACACTCCTATTAAAAACGTGAGGTTCAAAGTTGAGAACTACCGTGTAGAGCAGAAGACCGACTACGAGAAACTGATTGTAGAGATTGAGACAGACGGATCTATTCATCCCAAGGAGGCGTTGAAAGAGGCAGCCAAGATTCTGATTTATCACTTTATGCTCTTTTCCGACGAGAAGATCACCCTCGATACCGATGAAAAATTCGCCAACGAGGAGTTTGATGAAGAAGTTCTCCATATGCGTCAGCTTCTGAAAGCCAAGCTGGTAGACCTGGATCTTTCTGTTAGAGCCCTTAACTGCCTGAAGGCAGCAGAGGTAGAAACCCTGGGCGACCTGGTGAAGTTCAATAAGAACGACCTTCTGAAATTCAGAAACTTTGGTAAGAAGTCGCTCACCGAGCTTGAAGAACTTCTTGTCAACATGAACCTGACTTTTGGGATGGATACAAGTAAGTACAAACTGGACAAGGATTAATTGCAATGAGACATAAGAAGAGTTTTAATCACTTAGGGAGGAAGACTGCGCACAGAAAAGCCATGCTTTCCAATATGGCATGTTCGCTGATCAAGCACAAGCGGATTCAGACAACCACAGCCAAAGCCAAAGCGCTTAAGAGATATATAGAACCATTGATCACCAGGTCCAAGGACGATTCAACACATGCCCGCAGGGTGGTGTTTAGTTACCTGCAAGACAAGGAGACTGTATCTGAGCTTTTCCGCGATGTGGCAGCCAAGGTGGGAGACCGCCCGGGTGGTTACACCCGCATAATAAAACTTGGAAACAGGTTGGGTGACAATGCAGATATGTGTATCATCGAACTGGTTGACTTTAACGAGACCTTACTGGCTGAAAAAGCAGCTACCAAGAAAGCCACTTCACGTCGCCGTCGCGGTGCCAAGAAGAAGACAGAAGAAGCACCTGCAGCAGCAGCCACTACAGAGGTTGTTGCAGCCGAAGGAACTGAGGCGGTAGCCGAAGAGGTAGTTGAAGCTGTTGTTGAAGAGGTAGTTGAGGAAGCTGTTGTTGAAGAAGTAGTTGAGGAAGCAGTTGCTGAAGAAGTAGTTGAGGAGCCCGTAGCTGAAAAGGCAGTTGAAGAGGTAGTTGAGGAGCCCGCAGCTGAGGTAGAGGCATCCGCTGAAGACAAGCAACCGGAGGATCTGGGCGACGCGAAGAACGAAGATAAAGCTGAAGAGGAAGAAGACAAAAAAGACTGATAGTATATCATCGTGACATCTTCTAAAAAAACATCGGGGATAAAGTTCTTTTATAGCTTTGTCCCCTTTTTTTATATGATTTCTTCGGGATTTATTATTCGCAAAGTGGTTATTTGATTTCGCAAAAAACCGAGCCTGCGAGCTCGGCGAAGCCAATCCCAGTTTGCTCATAACATATCCCTCCGAAAAATAACAAATAACAAACCAATAAAATTTTAAGTATCATGGGACAAATCGTAGATATTCATGCACGTGAGATTCTTGACTCTCGCGGTAACCCAACAGTAGAAGTGGAAGTAACTCTGGCCAGCGGCTTTGTAGGTCGCGCAGGCGTTCCTTCAGGTGCTTCTACCGGTGAGAATGAAGCACTGGAATTGAGGGACGGAGATAAGGACCGTTACCTGGGGAAAGGTGTACAAAAAGCAGTGGATAACGTGAATAGCGTAATCGCTGAGAAACTGGTTGGAATGGATGCACTTGACCAGGTGGCCATCGACCAGAAGATGATTGAACTTGACGGCACAAAGACCAAAAGTAAGCTGGGTGCAAACGCCATGCTGGGTGTTTCACTGGCAGTAGCCAAAGCAGCAGCCATGTATCACGACATGCCATTGTATCGCTACATCGGCGGTACCAATGCCAAGCACCTGCCCGTTCCTATGATGAACATTATCAATGGAGGATCTCACTCTGATGCTCCCATCGCTTTCCAGGAGTTTATGATACGTCCCATTGGAGCAAGCAGCTTCAAAGAGGGACTAAGAATGGGTGCTGAAGTATTCCATGCTCTTAAAAAAGTATTGAAAGACAGGGGATTAAGCACGGCAGTTGGAGACGAGGGTGGATTTGCCCCCAAATTGGAAGGTACTGAAGATGCACTTGAAAGTATCCTTAAGGCAATTGAGAATGCCGGATACAAGGCAGGAGAGGAAATTACCATTGCACTGGACTGTGCTGCATCCGAATTCTTTGAGAATGGGGTGTATGACTATTCCAAGTTTGAAGGAGATGGTGGAGCCAAGCGTTCATCAGAAGAGCAGGCTGCTTACCTTGCAGAGCTTATCAGCAAGTATCCCATCGATTCCATCGAAGATGGTATGGATGAAGCAGATTGGGATGGATGGGTTGTACAGAACAAACTGATTGGCGACAGGTGTCAGCTGGTTGGTGATGATGTTTTTGTTACAAATGTTGATTATCTTAAAAAGGGGATTGAACTCAACTGCGCCAATTCCATCCTGATCAAGGTGAACCAGATTGGTACCCTGACCGAAACCCTGAATTGCATTGAGATGGCGCACAGGGCCGGTTATACGACCGTTACCTCGCACCGTTCCGGGGAGACTGAAGATTCAACCATCGCAGATATTGCAGTGGCCACCAACTCAGGACAGATCAAAACCGGTTCATTAAGCCGTTCCGACAGGATCGCCAAGTACAACCAGCTGCTTCGCATTGAAGAGGAACTGGGAAGTACTGCCATTTATGGCTATTAGAGAGGAATACTTATAAGGTTTCTAACCCCGAGTATTGAAAAAAAGTTGAAGGGGCTGTTCCAGAAGGAGCGGCCCTTTCTCATTTAACGATATGTTAGTGAACAGAAGACGAGGAACAGGTGTTTAGTATAATACCCGGTGCACCCTGAAAAATCCCACACATTTGTATTGGCTTCACGCTTTAATAGGGTGTTTAAGGCTGTATTGTGATTGAAATAACTGTAATTATATCTTATATTGTATGACCCTATTCTAATTATTATCTAATGTAAAACCTAAATTATATGTCAGTCTTAAAAGAGAGGCTCCATCAGAAGATCGAAGAGCATAGGCCCAGAACTAAAAAATTAATGAAAGATTACTGCGATGTGGTGATCGATCAAGTAACCGTTGCCCAGGCAATCGGAGGAATGAGGGGGCTTAAAAGCCTTGTCACAGATATATCATATCTGGACCCACAGGAGGGAATCAGGTACAGGGGTTATACGCTGCCCGAAGTTTTTGAAAAGCTCCCAAAGCCTGTCGGTGCCGAGATGCCGTATGTGGAAGGACTCTATTTCTTGCTGCTAACAGGAGATATTCCTACAGATAGTGAGGTGGCCGACCTGGTGGATGAATTCCGCAAGCGCAGGATACTACCTCGTTATGTATACGAAGTAATCGACGCATTTCCCTCATTTTCGCCTCCCATGGCCATTTTTTCGGCAGCCATACTGACCATGCAACGCGAGTCATTCTTTGCCAAGAAGTACCAGGGAGGAATCAGCAAAATGGATTATTGGGATCCGACCTTTGAAGATTCATTGAATTTACTGGCTAAGTTGCCCGAAGTAGCAGCCTATATCTATGCTAAATTATACAGGGATGGAAACAGAATTCAATCCAACCCCAACCTGGACATGGGAGCCAACTTTGCACATATGATGGGTATTCCCAAACCCTATGACGATGTTTCCAGGCTCAATTTTATTATTCATGCCGATCACGAAAGTGGAAACGTAAGTGCCCACACAGGTCACCTGGTGGCCAGTTCACTTTCTGATATCTACCTCAGTATTTCAGCCATGATCAATGGATTGGCTGGCCCCTTACACGGATTGGCCAATCAGGAGGTGCTCCGGTGGTTACAGGATCTGGTAGAGAAGATGGACGGACAGATACCTACCGAAGAGGAGATGAAGCAGTTTGTTTGGGATACACTTAACTCGGGGCAGGTAATTCCTGGATTTGGTCATGCCGTTCTGCGTAAGACCGATCCGCGTTACACCCTTCAAAGAGAGTTCTGTCAGACCCACATGAAGGATGATCTTCTGTTCAAGTACACCGACATGTTATACAAAGTGGTTCCACCCATCCTGCTTGAGCAGGGAAAGGCAAAGAACCCCTGGCCCAATGTGGATGCCCAATCGGGTATCATTCACTGGCACTATGGCATTACCGAATATGAGTTCTATACGGTACTCTTTGGTATTGGCCGTTCTATTGGAATTACAGCAAATATCATCTGGGACAGAGCGCTGGGATATCCCTTGGAGAGACCAAAATCGGTTACCACCGAAATGCTCGAAAAGATCGCCATGAAAGCGCGCGAAGCAGATGGAGGAAAGTCCAAAGGATGCAAGGATATGTAATCTGATCACCCCATAGGCAAATTAGTATAATGATCTGAAGAAGGTTGTTGCGTTCCAGCAACAGCCTTCTTTTTTTTACCCCCTCCTCACCCTCGTTAAATTTTTATACTTGTGCGGTTTCCGTAAGGGTTTCAAAATGAGCAGCCTACAATCCGTTTTCCACTAACAGATTTAAGCTGCGAATTTGGGACCCTGAAGAAAACTCACCTTCGTGTAATAATTTGATCCATTAGTCCTTATATTTGGTCTATTGATGTAATCAAACCACCCTTTTGTCCAATCCATGGAAAGGATTCTCCTAGCCATAACGGGCCTGTTTAACGAACTCACTGCGGTCATTCTGATGGGTGGACTTTTTGCATTCTCTACACATGTTCTGCTGATCAATAAGAGGACCCGTTTGCTGCGCAGAGACAACAAAGCATTGAAGATTAAGCAGGAGGAATCGAAACGGGTACTTCAACAGCGCAACTTGCTTCAGAGCAGGACCAAAAGCATTGAAGACAGCCTTAAATATGCCCATAGGATTCAGACAGCTGTATTTACCACACCCAAGCAGTTACAAAAGCTCTTCCCCGACTCCTTTATCTACCAGAAACCCAAGGAGATCGTTAGTGGAGATTTTTATTGGGCCCGAAGGACAAAAGGAAAGATTATTTTTTCAGTGGCCGACTGCACAGGTCATGGGGTTCCCGGAGCATTTATGTCGCTGATTGGAATAGAGTTTTTCAGACAGATTGTTCTGGGGAAAGGCATTGTAGAGCCTGCAAGCATCCTGAATGAGATGAACTTCCACTTCCATCAGGTATTTGGAAGCCTTGATGAGCTTGCGCTTAAAGATGGCATCGACCTGGGATGTTGTGCTTATGACCCTAAAACCCGGATTCTGGAGTATGCAGGGGCTTTTAATCCGCTCTACCTGGTCCGGAACAACGAAATCATTGAGGTCAAGGGCGACAGAATTATTGTAGGGCCTGATTACGGAGTGCAGAGGGGGACATTTGAGAATAAGAGGATAGAACTACAGGAAGAGGATGTGCTCTATATGTTTTCCGATGGATACCCCGACCAGTTTGGGGGCCCCGAAGGAAAGAAGTTTAAGTACAGGCGATTCCGTCACATGTTGATGACCATTCACAAGTTACCCATGCCGGAACAGCTACAAAAACTGGAAGAAAATATGAAGGAGTGGATGGGAGCTGTAAATGATCAGATCGACGACCAGACGGTGATAGGGGTCAGGCCAGTAAGTCCTTCATCTTCTTGATGAGCACTTCAGCTGAAAAAGGTTTGGCGATGTAATCATCCACCCCTGCAGCCAGGCAATTCTCCCTGTCACCAGCCAGCGCATTGGCTGTAACCGCAATTATGGGGATGTGCTGATCGCTGGTAGATTCAATTTCACGGATCTTTTTGGTCGCTACGATTCCATCCATCACCGGCATCATAATATCCATCAGAATCAGGTCATACTGCTTCAGTCCAAACATCTCCAAGGCCTCTTTTCCATGGGCAGCCACATCGATGTGATTTACCTGATTTTTCAGACTCAGCAATACAATTTTCTGGTTGATAATATTGTCTTCCACCAAAAGGATTTTTGCACTTTTAAGAGCGATTCCCTTTTTTGGGATGGAGTCTCTCTGGGTTTCCTGGGCTGGTTCCACCACACTCCGTGTGGGATCTTTTGTAAAATCCTGGAAGAAGTAGAGTACAGCCGCATGGCCAATGGATTTGGCAGTAAGCACACCTTCGCTCTCAACCAGCAGGTTGTGGGCATTGGACAGGTTGGAGGATTGATGTCCACTGGAGCGGTTAAGCTCTTCAATGTATTTAACCAGATCGGAACCCAATTCCGACTCTACCCTGAAGCTGAATCTCAGACGGACCTGGCTGGGTGATTCCCTCAGGTTTTCTATCTTCAATTCCACTGGCTCTTCATTCTGCTTATAAATGCTCAGTCCCTTTACAATATTCACCATCAGGCTCCTCAGCAGACCGGGATCACCAATCAGGTAGTGCGTGATGTGATCCGATCGTTCGATTTTCACCTCTTCCGATCGGAGGAGTCCAGAATTCAGTATGCCTTCAGCCTCCTCCAGTATCCGGGTCAAATCAAAAGAGATAATGCTCTTCTTGTAGTCAATAATCCCCGGAGAAGCGATCTCCACAATGTTGTTCACATCCTGAATCAGATTATTGGTGGAGGCTTTGAGGGTCTCCATAAGATCTTTCTGTTCGGAGGAGAGTCGGTCATCGTGCACCAGGTTGTTAATCAGGGTGATGTTGCTCAAAGAGGTTCTGAGCTTATGTGACAACTTGGAGATAAACTCATCCTTTTCCACAATCTCACTTTCAGCCTGGTTCTTGGAACTGCTGAGACGGCTAAAGAGTTCCCGGTTCGAACGCTCAATAAATATGGAGATGAAAATCACCAGTACATAGCCGGCAAAGAATATCAGTGAATTGAACAGATCCAGATGAATTCCCTGGTTATCATAGGGTAAAGAGTTGAATATAAGGGTAATAACCCCAAGAACTACAGGCACGATAATCCCATACCGGCCATTGATGGTGACCGCCGCCAATGGGAATAGCAGGTAGAATGCCATGATCAGTGAAGCATCTATCCCCAGGTCAAACAGGTAGTTGGTCAGGAACAACGTGGCGCAGATTACCAGCACCAGGAAGCTGCTGAGTTCTGGCCTCCGACCGGGAGGAAACAAAAAATAGGCGCCCAGGATGACCAGCAGAGAAATGCTGCTCTCCACTACCAGTATGCGGATACCGGTTACTGTAGCCCAGACAAGAGAAAAACACAACATGGCTGAAAGAATCAGATAGAAAATATTGATCTGTCTGATCCGGTTTACAATAGCCTGTTCCATCTTCTCATTTGTACCGAATGAGATGATCCGTTGCAGTAAATGGGGAAACATGGGTATTCTTAAATGGCTTTCTCCGGTAAAGAAAGAGAAAAATGAACAAACGAGAATAATATTGGCGTTATTTTTGTATTATATACCCGATAGAGTAGTAATTTTGTAGTTGAAGGAGTAAAGTTTATGTGGATAAGAATTTTTGGTCTTCTGCTATTATTTGTCTTAAACCCCTTGCTGAAAGCCCAGGAGGGGGACGAAGCACCACTGGTGAAACATTCCCCCGGTTTTGAGTTCAATAACGGGATATATGCCAATTTTGAAATGGTAAAAGCCAATGAACCCCTCTCTCCGGCCCGGATCGTATCTGATGTGGATATGAACGACAGGGATTTTTACGATAAGATCACAGACCAGAAGGAGATCGTAATCTACGACGATAACGGCGTGAAGAAGAAGATGAAAACCAAGGATATCTGGGGATATGGCCGCAATGGGGTCCTCTATATAAATATTGGTTCAACTTTTCACAGGATTAGTTTTGTGGGGAGCATCTCTCATTTTGTAGCTTCCATAACCACTTATTCTTCAAACTACTACGACCCATACTATAACCCTTATTACTCCAACGCATACTATTATAACCGCTATTCACAGCCGCAGTCCAACTCCACCAGCACTGAGCTGAGGCAATATCTGCTGGATTTTGAATCCGGCGAGGTACTTGAGTACGACATCGAGAGTGTGGAGGTTCTTCTGATGAAAGATCCTGAACTGGCCGACGAATTTCTGGCCCTCAGAAACCGAAAGAAAAAGCAAATGAAATTTGTCTTTATCCGCAGGTACAATGAGAAGCACCCGCTCTATTTTCCAAAATAATCTTTGAAAATTAAATATTAACCCACAAATCCATCTTAATGAAACATACCCTTGTCCTTCTTGTTGCATTCGTATCATTTGTCCAGGTTTATGCACAAAGGGAGTATCTGCCCACTCCTGAAGATCTTGACCATTTTCACACCACCAAAACCTATGTGGTTCTTAGCGACAATCCCATTGCAGAATATAACTTTGAGATCCAGGATGCCGTAAAGAAGTATTGGAACATCACTGAATATGAGTTCATTAAGTTTGATGAATTTGGTGAGAAAAGTGCCGATAAGAACGCTTCATTTCTATATGTGGCCGCGGTGAACTTCGAGAAGGACAAATCACACACCCGGTATCAATTTTTATGTGTTTCACTGGGAGGCGACTATGTGTCCATCGATGACATGAAGGATGTGGCAAACCTTCCACTTAGTTACCATGGTGTAGATGAAGACAGGTATACCTATAAACTGGGAACCATGGTTAAATTTCTTCAGGATCACATCAGGCTGATTACCGAAAATCCCGGTATGGTTTCTCAAAACGTCTATAAGCATTACAACGATAATATGGCCGATGTCAGGCAGAAAACCCTTTACATGTTGGAGGAAGAGCTCGATAAACCGGTCTCTTCGGAAGCCCGCATCAGGCAGGTTTACCCCTATGCGGTGAAAATTGTGGAACCCGAGGAGATCAAGGAACTGATCATGGCCGGGGATGAAAATGCGGTTTTCCTGCACAAAGTGGGGCCCGAAGGAAAGAAGATGAATGCCCGGGTTTACAAGATCCTCATTGGTGCCGCGGATGGAAAGTTTTACTATTTTGATTACCACAAAGTCAACACCAAAAATCCGGATGCATTTCTGGAGAGCGACTTTAAGAAACTGGCCAAGGCCAACTAGCTACCCTATTTTATGGCAGACAAACCCTCCATTCCAAAAGGAACAAGAGATTTCAATCCCCTGGAGATGGCCAGGAGGAACTATATTTTCGACTCCATACGCAAGATCTTCAGGACTTATGGCTACCTGCCCATTGAAACCCCTGCCATGGAAAATCTCTCCTCCCTTATGGGTAAGTATGGAGAGGAGGGCGATAAACTCCTGTTCAAAATCCTCAATTCCGGAGATTTTAAGGCAAAGCTGGATCCGGGAACACTTCAGGAAACCCCGGCTGGCAAACTGGGGACCCTGATTTCGGAGAAGGGACTCAGATACGATCTTACGGTACCCTTTGCCCGCTTTGTGGTTCAGCACCGCAACGAAATTGCATTCCCCTTTAAACGCTACCAGATCCAACCCGTTTGGAGGGCAGATCGCCCACAGCGTGGTCGTTACAGGGAGTTTTATCAGTGTGACGTGGATGTGATTGGCAGCAATTCACTGCTCAATGAATTTGAGCTGATCCAAATTATGGACGAGGTCTTTACTGCCCTTGGACTGAAAGTGCTTATCAAACTAAACAACCGCAAAGTACTGGCCGGCATTGTGGAGGTGATTGGGGAACCCGATCGCATCATCGATATCACCGTAGCCATAGATAAGCTGGATAAAATCGGAATGGAAAAGGTGGTGGCCGAGCTGGAGCAGAAAGGATTGAGCACAAAGTCCGTGGATAAGCTCAAGCCTGTTCTTGAAATGGAAGGGACCACCAGTGAGAAGCTCGATTTCCTCAGGGACTACCTGGATCAGTCTCCCATGGGAATGGAAGGAATTTCGGAGGTGGATAAGCTCTTTGAATTCCTGAAAGCGCATCCCATCGATTCCTCCATAGAGCTTGACCTGACCCTGGCCCGGGGTCTCAATTACTATACCGGAAGCATTTTCGAAGTGAAATCCCTGGAGGTTCAGATAGGGAGTATATGTGGAGGTGGAAGGTACGATGACCTTACGGGTATTTTTGGAATGGAAGATGTATCGGGTGTGGGAGTCTCATTTGGAGCCGACCGGATCTACGATGTGTTGCTTCAGCTTGAAAAGTTCCCCCAGGAAGGTGAAATGGACACCCAGCTGCTCTTTGTGAACTTTGGGGAGAAGGAAGCGAACTATATTCTATCCATACTCAGGAGTCTGCGATCCAAGGGGATTGCTTCGGAGTTATATCCCGATGCGGCTAAAATGAAAAAGCAGATGACCTATGCCAACAACCGGAAGATTCCATTCGTGGCACTGTTAGGAGAACAGGAGATGCAGGATGGAGTGCTTACCCTTAAGGAGATGGAGACTGGCAAGCAGGAGCGGCTGACCCCGGAGGAACTGGTAGATCGGCTGTCCAATAACATTTCTTAAACCTCTACAGGTTCATTTTTTTTTCTGTAATTGGTTCCTTAAATAAGGGGATATGGAAAAGATACACCTTGTTACCACAGAGCAGATTGACTGGAAGAAATTTGAAGAAATCATATCGGGGGGTGCTAAAATTGTTCTCTCCGGTGAGGTCATTGAAAAGATAAGCACTTGCCGGAATTACCTGGATAAAAGGCTGGAAAATGAGGATGAGATCATATACGGGATCAATACAGGTTTTGGTTCTCTTTGCGATACCGTGATTTCCAAGGAGAACCTGGGACTCTTACAAAAAAACCTGGTGATGTCGCACGCCTGTGGAGTGGGAGAGGAGGTCCCCAAGGAGATTACCAGGTTGATGCTCCTCTTAAAGATTCAGTCGCTTTCCTACGGACATTCCGGGGTACAGGTAGAGACCGTCCAGCGACTGGCAGATCTGTATAACAACGATATTCTGCCGGTGGTATATACTTACGGATCGTTAGGCGCATCAGGCGACCTGGCCCCCCTGGCGCATATGTCGCTGCCCTTGCTGGGCATGGGCGATGTGGATGTGAAAGGAAAGCGCCAAAAAGCCTCAGAGCTTATGAGCGAAATGGGCTGGGATCCCATCGATCTTAAGTCCAAAGAGGGATTGGCACTGCTCAATGGTACCCAGTTTATGAGTGCCTACGGGGTTTATCTGTGCCTCAGGATATTTAAACTCTCCAGACTGGCCGATGTAATCGCGGCCCTATCCCTGGAAGCATTCGACGGAAGGATTGAGCCCTTCCATGAATTGATACAACAAATCAGGCCCTACCAGGGGCAGATTGTCACCGCACGAAGGGTACGCTGGCTTCTGGAAGGAAGCGAGCTGATCAACAGACAGAAGGCCCATGTGCAGGATCCCTATTCATTCAGATGCATTCCCCAGGTTCATGGAGCCTCCAAAGATTCAATTAATTATGTGGCTTATGTATTTCGGAATGAGATCAATTCGGTCACCGACAATCCCACCATTTTTCCGGAGGAAGATTTGATCATTTCGGCCGGAAATTTCCACGGTCAGCCCCTGGCCCTGGCCCTGGATAACCTGGCCATTGCCATGAGTGAGATTGGGAATATATCAGAGCGGCGTACCTATCAGCTGGTTTCCGGAAGCAGGGGTCTGCCCCCGTTCCTGGTGGCCAATTCAGGATTGAATTCCGGGTTTATGATCCCGCAGTATACCGCCGCCTCCATGGTGAGCCACAATAAGCAACTATGTACTCCCTCGTCGGTGGATTCCATCGAATCGTCTCAGGGACAGGAAGATCATGTGAGCATGGGGGCCAATGCGGCCACCAAAGCCTACCGGGTGATGACCAACCTGGAACGGATTCTGGCCATTGAACTCTACAATGCAGCACAGGCTCTCGAATTCAGACGGCCTGCCCGTACCAGTCCCTACCTGGAGAAATTCCTTGAAGCTTACAGGGAAAAAGTATCTTTTGTAACCGATGATAAGGTGATGTACCACGACATTGAAGCCAGCGTAAAATTCCTGCAGGAGGTAGAGCTTGACTTGCCAGAGGACTTGATGATGTACCGGGATTACTCCCCGGAAGACATGCAGTAGGCCGTTTTTTAGAAATAGATGGTTGTTTATTAAAAATCCATGGGTGGGGGTGGCATGGCTGAAGGTCCCTGGCCGCCTCCCTTTTTGCCCTGATCTCGATGACCCTGACCCTGACCTCTGAGTTCACGCATCAGGTGACGCCTGAAATCCCATTCTACCTTGCCCAGCTTTAATACTTTCTTGGCTGGAAGGGCTTTCATAAATTTATCCTGGTAGTATTCTGCCTCCAGCTTCAACTGATCCTCTTTCAGCTTGTTCACCTTTTTCAGGATGTCAAGGATCTCCTGGTCACTCAGGTTTTCGGCATTTTTATGGGCATAACTGTAAGTATTCCTCTCATCCTCCACCAGCTTCATTTTCCGGTTGGAGAAATCATCATAGAGCGGCCAGAAAGCCTTCGCTTCGTTTTCTGTAAGTTCCAGCTTTTCGGTAAAGTATGCTTTACGCTCCTTCTTAAATTTTTCAATCTGCTCTTCTGATTGTCCCATCAAGGGATCCAGTCCTGCAAAAAAAAGCAGGAGAAAAGTGCCTGTTAAAAATCGGGTGATATTCTTATTCATGATCCAAACTCTTTTGATTATTCAAATAAAAGAACCAATTCTGCATCGTTTATGGCCAGGTATTCAATGGCCTGAACGGCAAAGGCTTCCTCTTCATTCATCTCTTCTTCCACATCATCGATTAAGTCGTAGAGGTAGCGATCATCATCAAATACCTGCAATTGCTCCAGCAGAGCCATTTCGGGAAAATTGGCATTGGAGCCATTTTCCACAGAGGTCACTTTAAAAATGGAGTAAGAGATTAAAGCCAGGCCCACCACCGCGGCCGCCATGGCGATCCTAAACTTTGCACCGCCAGCTATACGCCTGACCGGTACATGGGAAGCATCCTCCTCCCTGATCCTTTCCTGCAGCCGGGATGCGAAGTTCTCAAAATAGCCTTCCGGCACAACAAATGGGTGTTGTTTCAGCTTCTCCTGCTGCAAATCCGTTTTTTTACGATCCTTGTTCATCTTCTTATTAGGTATTGGTTAGACCCTGTAGGGGGAGAAAGGTTTAATCATCCCCCAGCATGGCTTCTATTTTTTTAACTGCATGGTGATAAGAGGCTTTCAGAGCTCCCACCGAAGTGCCCAGTATCTTTGACATTTCCTCGTATTTCACTTCATCAAAATATTTCATATTGAAAACAATTCTCTGTTTTTCTGGTAATTTCAGGATGGCCTGTTGAAGTTTAAGCTGAATCTCATCACCATCGAACAAGGCATCCGATTCCAGAGTTTCACTGATCTTCTGTTCCACATCCACCCAGGGGGCAAAAATTCGCTTCTTTTTCTGCTTCAGAAAGGTGAGTGCTTCATTGGTGGCAATGCGATAGAGCCAGGTATAGAGGCCCGATTCGGCGCGAAAATTTCCCACCGAACGCCACACCTTAACCATGGTGTTTTGAAGTACATCGTCCGCATCATCGTGACCGATCACAATCTTCCGGATATGCCAGTAGAGTCGCTCCTGGTATTTCTCCAGAAGCATCCCAAATGCTTTATCAGCCTTATCAGGATTCTGTATCCCTTCTATGATTTCCCTGTCATCCCACTCAGGCATGATCCTGATCAATTTGTTGTTTTGACAATCTGCTGCGGTAAAGGTTTAATTTATTTGTGAAAGCCCGCCCTCTTTAATAGAATTCTATGGACTCGGAGGAACCCGGATCCACTTCAAAGTCCCTTACCAGGCTGAAAGTGGTGGATTTAAAATCGGCCCGCCTGAATACCACACGGTAGGAGCCCGGTTGCAGATAGAAACCCTGACTCTTCATGTTATCAAGGAGATTCATCACCCACACCTGTTTACCCTCAGGGGTCATCTGGTAGAGGGCTCCCGATCCAGGTTGTTGTGCACTAAAGGTAACATAACCAGGGTTGGGTATCTCCACAGTGGTGGTATAGCTCTGCCGGATCTTTACATCTTCGATGAGCATAAGCGGGTAGATGGGGATCTCCAGATCGTATGTTCCCACCAGGTATTTACCCACATTCCCAATCTCTTGAATGTTGATGGTTTCGGAAGTGTTGGCCTGTCTGACCAGGATCTTCTCGCGATCGTAAGCCTTCCCCCGGGTGGTGCGCACATGCAGGTAGCCCTGGGGGGCATCGATCCCAATGATGTTGTGCCGGCCGTTCACCAGTTTTACACTGTCGAGTCTGGAGGTAGGAATGGTCTGGGCGACAACGTTGTAGGTACTCATGTGGTCCAGAGCGAGGGTGTCGGGATTCCCCTTGTTGTTGAGGGTATGAATCATGTTGTAACGGACCACCCCCGAAAACCGGTCGTAAAAGACCACATTCACATCCGATTCGGATGGATTGCCCTCGGTGTCGATCAGACTCACCTGTGCACTGGTGGCATTCAGTGCCTCAGTGATGATCACATTAAGCGCCTCCCTGAAATCTTTCTTGTGCGGGGCATCATAATACTCCCCGATGCAATTGTAGGTCTCTCTGAATCCTGGATCGGTGCCAATCCCAATGACAAAGGGCTTCAGTATGATTCCTTTCCTCTGAAGATTTCTGGAGACCGCACAGGGATCGCCGTCGCAGGCCTCCACTCCATCGGTAATCAACAGGATGATGTTTCTACAGTTTCCACAGGAGGGGAAATCATCGGGCGAAAGGGCCAGGGAGTGCGCAATGGGTGTGGTCCCTTTTGGAGTGATAAATCTCAATTTCTGCCTGATTCGGGAGGCATTGGTGGCGCTAAAAGGGACCTCCAGCTTGGTGTCGCTGCAATCCTGGGGAGGGACCGGACTCTGGTGGCCATACACGCGCAGCGCCATCTCCACATTGGGCAACTGCTCCAGACTGTCCACCATCTCCAGCAGAATGTCCCGGGCAATATCGAACTTCCGCTCCCCGTCCCACTGCCCTGCCATGCTGTTGGATGCATCAAAAATAAAAAGGATCCGGGTGGTGGGTTCATACCCTGTGGTAACCAGCTGTGCATTCAGGGACAAAACCAGCGTTAGCAAGCAGCCAGCCAGAACGGCCCTGAGCCAGATTCCAGGATGTATAGCTCTATTTACTGGGATCATGATCTTTGTTACGGCTTACTATAGATAACGCAGGTTCTCAGCTAAAAGTACGAAATCAGGGTCAACAAGTTACGTTGAGTTACAAACAGCAGGGAAACGAGCCTGCGAGCCCGGCAAAACCAATGGGTATGCGGAAGTTCCATAGGGGGTTGTTTTTTTGAAAACACGATATAACAAGTTTGTTACATCCAGCTTTGGGTTAATTTCTCAGGGCATATTCCGTAAATCGCTGAATGGTAATTTCATACCGCATAAATCCTGTTTTCTCCCGACTAGATTTAATGTAACATATCTGTTACATTGCACATTCGAAAATTTAGGTACAGGGATAATTTCAGGAGTCAGGCAAAACCTGAGGTCCGATGGAGCTTACCGACCTATTGCTTTACAAATCCCATGCTTCGGGTATAATCGCCGGAACTGATGTTCAGAATGTAAAATCCCTTTGGCAGGGAGGCAATGGATACTGGCAATGGGAATTGGGCGGGTTTGAGCTCCTGAAGGAGAAATAAGACACCGTGGGAGGAGTAGACCCTGATCTCCACCTGATCCTGGAAAAGTCCCTTCCCTCCAGGTTGAAGCGATCCTTGCGGTAGCCCTACATAGAGTCTCTCACTGGCCGGATTGGGATAGAGTCTCAATTCTGGCTCCACGTGAAGCTGCTCTAGTCCGGTTTTGGGATCTTTCAACAGCGCAACCTGGACCTTTGTGGCCTTGTAATCGGTCACCTCCACCCCAAATATCGTGTCGCTGATATATCCGGGTGCAGAGACCACCAGGTCATAAATTCCCTCCTTCAATAGCCGGTAGAAATCCCCAAAATCTGCCGAGCTATGCACCTCCGAGTAGGTGCTGTCGTGATCCAGAACATGGATTAACGCGCCAAGCGCCGAACCGCTCTCCTTGTCGCTTACCAGTCCTCGAATTCCATACAGACACTGGGACATATAATTGAGCAGGGAACGGCTGTTTTTGTTCCAGAATTCCTCCAGGTACCTGGAATTCAGTAGTTTGATATTTGATAGCTCCAGGGTTATCTCCCTGCCTTCCAGGTAGTAGTTCACATAGTCCTGCCGCCCTGTATGCACCAGGTACCATTCTGCTCCGTTGGTAATCCCCTTGTCGGGCCAGCCAAACATATAGTCGGGGTCCACAGCCATGGCTTCATCGGCATATTCGCGGCTTATGAACCTGTACCAATCGTCGTCGGCATGTAAATCGAAAGTGTGATCCCAGGGATAGTTTACCACTTCGGCCCCGCTGTGTATATTGGCCGACATGGTAAAACGATGCTTCTTTAGATAGGTCATCATATACCGGTTTTCCACCTCCCTGCCCGTGGTGTCATCGGGCTGATCCTGTATGGGGGCCGGATAGTTGCGGTTCAGGTCTATTGCGTTGGCATTGTTGCGGATCGCATGGGTCAGGGACTCCCCGTTGTCAGCCGAGTAACTTCCATCGGGATTGGCCACCGGGTTGATCCGGATCTCCAGGCCCTCCACCAGACGGGTGATCTCCGTATCTGTTCCATAGCCTTCCAGAAGCTGGTTGGCCAGACGAAGCAGCAGCACAATTCCCACCACCTCATCGCCATGCATGGAAGAGGTATAGAAAAAACCAGCTTCCGGCTCCTCTTCATCAGGATGGTCACTGATCTCCAGCGCCAGAAGCAGTCGACCCTCCACGGAAATGCCAAAGGTGTCGAGCTTGCAGATGTGTGGGTAGTCCAATGCAAATTTCTGCATCATCTCCACATACTGGTCATAGGTGGGGTATTTCTTAAATGTAAGGGCTTCTGTGAGATCCAGTGCCATGTCGCTGTCATCGAACTCCTGCACCTGCCACTGGGCAAGTATTGGAGAGCCCAGAAGAAGACCGGCGAGCACCACCAGCCACAGGGGTCTGAATAGCATAGCCCCCCGAAACATGCTACACGTTAAAACGGATATGTAAAATATCAGCCTCTTCCACCACGTAGTTTTTTCCCTCCACGGCGAGTTTGCCTTTCTCTTTGCAGGCCTGCTCCGATCCCAGTTCGATAAAGTCGGTATATTTCATTACTTCCGCACGGATAAAACCCCTCTGCAGATCAGAGTGAATCGCCCCGGCAGCTTCGGGAGCCGATGCCCCTTTACGGATGGTCCATGCCCTGATCTCTTTGGGTCCTACTGTAAAGAAGGAGACCAGGTTCAGCATGGAGTAGGCCGAACGCACCAGTTTGCTTACTCCCGGTTCTTCCAGTCCTGCATCTGCAAGAAACTCCTTACGGTCCTCTTCATCCTCCAGTTCAGCGATCTCCGATTCCAACCTGGCCGCCAGCACCAGAATTTCCATATCCTCGTTGGCCAGGTACTCTTTCACCTGATCCACATAGGCATTTCCATTGATGGCCGCCTCATCCTCCACATTACAAACATACATCACCGGTTTGTTGGTCAGCAGAAAAAGATCTTCCACATGCTTCTTGTCACTTTCGCTGATTTCCAGGGTACGAGCATTTTGAAAATCCTCAAAGTGAGCCTTATAGAGCTCCATCACCTCCAGTCCTCTGCGTGCATCTTTGTCCCCTGTCTTGGCAAGCTTTGCCAGGCGTTCCATCTTCTTCTCCACCGACTCCAGGTCTTTCACCTGTAGCTCCAGGTTGATGGTCTCAATATCCCGCACCGGATTTACCGAACCATCAATATGGGGAAGTTGCTCATCATCAAAACAACGCAGCACCTGAATCAGTGCATCGGTATTCCGGATATCGGAGAGAAATTTATTCCCCACGCCTTCACCCTGACTGGCCCCTTTTGTGAGCCCCGGGATATCTACAATATCCACCGTGGCAGGGATCACCTTCTCGGTGGGCTGGAAGTTTTCCAGGTTGTATAACCTGGGATCGGGAACATTCACCATGCCCACATTGGACTTGCTGGATGTGAAGGCAAAACTGGATGTTTCAACCTTTGAATTGGACATGCAATTAAAAAGGGTGGATTTGCCCACATTCGCTACCCCGATGATCCCGCATTTTAGTGCCATATTGTGTAAAATTTGGCCCAAAATTACGAAAAAAGAAGTAGCTGCTTATGACCTGTTTTAATTATTAATGGGTAATTTTGGGCTTCTTAAATTTCTGACTGAATTTTATACACCGAAACAACAGCAATATGAATCCTAAGAATCACACCAGAGCAGCAGATAATATTCGAATTCTTTCAGCCGCCATGGTTGAAAAAGCCAAGTCAGGTCACCCTGGCGGTGCCATGGGCGGAGCCGACTTTATAGAGATGCTCTATGCCAATTTCCTGAATTATGATCCCGACGATATGTCATGGCCCCTCCGGGACCGTTTTTTCCTCGATCCGGGACACATGTCACCCATGTTGTATAGTATACTTACGCTAACAGGAAACTATACCCCCGAAGAGGTAAGCAACTTCCGCCAGTGGGGAAGCCCAACCCCCGGTCATCCGGAAGTGGATGTGACTCGAGGGGTAGAGAATACATCAGGTCCCCTGGGCCAGGGTCACACCATGGCCGTGGGAGCTGCCATTGCAGAACGCTTTATGGTGGCACGATTCGGTGAATGGATGGCCCATAAAACCTACACTTTTATTTCGGATGGGGGTGTGCAGGAAGAGATTTCACAGGGCGCAGGACGTATTGCCGGTTACCTGGGACTCTCTAACCTGGTGATGTTCTATGATTCAAATGACATTCAGTTATCCACCCGCACCGAAGAGGTGACAGCAGAGGATACCGCAAAAAAATATGAAGCCTGGAACTGGCTTGTACTTACGGTGGACGGAAACGACCCCTCGCAGATTTTCGATGCGCTTTTTGCTGCACAGAAAGAAAAAGATCGCCCCACCATTATTATAGGCAAAACCACCATGGGTAAAGGAGCCCTGGATGCCAATGGAGCCAGCTTTGAAGGAAAAACATCCACCCATGGAATGCCTTTATCGGATGCAGGTGCCTCATTTGAAAAAACCATAGCCAACCTGGGAGGCGATCCCGAAAATCCTTTTGTGGTTTTTCCCGAGGTAAAAGAGGCTTACAAGAAGATCCTGGATAAAAAACGCAAGGATGCTGCCGAGAAAAAGGCCATCCACGCTGCATGGGAAAAGGAGAATCCCGAGCTGGCGGCCAAGTTCAACAGCTTCATTTCCGGAAACCTTCCAGAAATCGATTTTGCCGCCATCGAACAGAAATCAGGAGCAGCCACCAGGGGTGCGGCCGGAGCCGTTCTGGCAAGCCTGGCCGGAAAGGTAGAGAACCTGATTGTGGCCTCAGCCGACCTTTCCAACAGCGATAAGACCGACAGCTATTTAAGCAAAACCAAAGCCTTCACCAACGGGGACTTCAGTGGTTCATTCCTTCAGGCAGGTGTTTGTGAACTTACCATGGCTTCCATCGCAAATGGAATGGCCCTTCATGGCGGGGTGATCCCGGTGATCGGCACTTTCTTTGTCTTCAGCGATTATATGAAGCCTGCTGCACGGATGGCTGCTTTGATGGAACTTCCGGTGAAATATGTTTGGACACACGATGCATTCCGCGTGGGTGAGGACGGACCTACCCACCAACCGGTAGAGCAGGAGGCCCAGATCAGGTTGCTGGAACATTTAAGAAATCACCATGGCCAGCGTTCCATGATGGTGCTTCGCCCGGCCGATGCCGATGAGGCTACCGTTGCATGGAAAATGGCCCTGGAAAATACAAAAACACCCACGGCATTGATCCTTTCCAGGCAGGGAATTCCATCAGTACCAGCTCTTCCCGGATCTGACAGGTATACCGATGCCCTGCAGGCCCAGAGAGGCGCCTATGTGGTTAAAGAGTGTGAAGGTACACCCGATGTGATACTGGTAGCTTCAGGCTCAGAGGTGTCCACCCTGCTGTCAGGGACCCCCCTGCTGGAAGAGAGAAAAGGTTTGAAGGTCAGGGTGGTATCTGCCATTTCAGAAGGCGTATTCAGAGATCAGGATGAAGCGTACCAGGAGCGTGTTTTACCCAAGGGAGCATTTGTGTTCGGGATGACCGCCGGTCTGCCCGTTACCCTCCAGGGACTGGTGGGAAGCAAGGGTACCGTTTTTGGCCTGGAGAGTTTTGGCTTCTCAGCACCTTACACCGTTTTGGACGAGAAACTTGGATTTACCGGAGAGAATGTGTACAAGCAGGTAATTGAAATGTTAGGGGTTTAGTAGTTAGGAGGTAGTTGTAAAAGTTAGTGGTTAATAGTTATTGGGTTAGTTGAAGGTATTGTGATGATGAAGCGTTTTGGGGGTATATGTTTGTTGATTGCTTTGGGTGTTGTTGGGGTGTGGGGTCAGAGGATTCCTGCCCAGAAACCCAAGTTGATCGTGGGGGTCACCGTTTCGGGGATGATGTACGACTATCTCTCGGTCTACTGGGATAAATACGGTGACGATGGATTCAGGCGAATGGCCACCAGTGGTGCCAACTGTAAAAATGCCCGGTTCAATTACCTGATTACCGAACCTTCGGTGGGATATGCATCCATTGCCACCGGGGCCAATCCCAGTGAACACGGGATTGTGTCTGATTACTGGTACAACAGACTCTCCAATGAGATTGCTTACAGCCTGGATGATCCAGAGCAAACCACCATTGGAGGATCTTATGGAACAGGGGCCTATTCGCCCATATCCATGCACAACCGCACCCTCTCCGATGAGATCAGGATAAAGAGTCGATTCAGATCCAAATCCATTGGGGTGGCCATTGATCCCCAGGCTTCCATCCTGATGGCAGGCCATACGGCCACAGGAGCTTACTGGTTGGATCCCATCCGTGCTTCGTGGGTTACCAGCTCATACTACATGGATTCTCTGCCCACGTGGGTGAATGAATTCAATGAGAAAAATTACCGCGATCTCTACCTGAACCGCATGTGGGAGACACTCAGGCCCATCTCGGAGTATACGGAAAGCATGCTGGACAATAACGACTTTGAGATCGGTTTCGACGATCAGATTACCTTCCCTTACGATCTGGCAAGGATCAGTGGCGCCACCGGCAGTGAGCCCAATTATACCACCCTGCTGTCCACTCCATGGGGCAACACCTATACCAAAGACATGGCCATTGCGGCCATTGTGAATGAAGAACTGGGAATGGGGGAGAGCACCGATATGATTCATATCGGGTTCAATGCTACCAAATACCTGGCTCAGAGGTACTCCACCTGGTCTGTAGAGATTCAGGATGCCTACCTGCGGCTGGATCAGGATATCGCACACCTGCTCACTTTTTTAGACGACCACCTGGGTCTGGAGAACGTTCTGGTGTATGTGACCGCTGAAAATGCACTGGCCGTTGACCCGCGATACCTGGCTGAATACCGGATTCCATCAGGTTTCTTTAACTATCGCACCAGCATCTCGTTACTGAAATCCTATCTCAATGCCATTTATGGCAGGGGAGATTGGGTTACGTTTTACTATGCCCAGCAGATCTACCTGAACCACCAGCTTATTGAGGATTCACGACTCTCCCTGGAGGAGGTGCAGGACCAGGTAGCACGCTTTATGATCCAGATGGGAGGGGTCTCCAACGCTGTTCAGTCCTATGTATTGCAACGTAACCAGTTCAGCGAGGGGGTACTTCAGAAGGTTCAGAATAGCTATTTCCAGAAACGATCGGGCGATGTAATCCTTTACCTCACCCCGGGATATGTGGAACACAGCAATATGGGAGGCGGAAATTTTGCCGAGTTTCAGTATGCCCCCCATGTACCCCTGATGTTCTATGGGTGGAAAGTGAATCGCATCACCATCCCCTACAAGGTTTCTCCCACCGATATAGCCACCTCCATTGCTTCTTTCCTGGAGATGTCCATGCCCGAGAATGCAACCGGTACCGTGATCACGGATTTGGTAAAATAGGTTAGTGGTTATTGGTTAATTGTTAATGAAAAATAGTTATTGGTTAATGTTATTAATAACCCCTAACCAATAACCATTAACTAATCAGCTATTTAGCTGATTTCTAAGGGAGCAAAAATCTTTAATTAACGAGGGATCTCTCTCAAGTGCAGTTCCCACCACAATCAAGTCCGCGCCGGCACGGTAGACTTCTCTGGCGCCCACCACCGTAGAAATTCCTCCTCCCACAATCAGGGGAAGTGAGATCTGTTTGCGGATGGCCCTGATCATGTCAAGTCCCACTGGTCTTGCGGCTCCGCTTCCTGCTTCCAGGTAGATGGTTTTCATGCCCAGCATCTCGCCGGCCATGGCTGTGGCCACTGCAATTTCGGGTTTGCTGTCTGGAATGGGGCGGGTATTGCTCATATACTCCACAGAGGTGGAGCGTCCATTCTCAATCAGCATGTATCCGGTGGGAATCACCTCAATCCCCGAGCGGTTCAGGTGTGGGGCTGCAAGCACATGGTTTCCGATTAAAAATTCTGCGTTGCGTCCCGAGATCAGAGAGAGGAAAAGGATTCCGTCTGCTCTGTCGGAAAGCTGGATGACATTCCCGGGAAAAATAAAGACGGGAAGTTTGGTGCCCAGCTTCAGGGCGGTGATGGTAATTTCTATGGGGTTGAACAGGATGCTTCCTCCCACAAGCAGCAGGTCGGGTGGATCCTGGTTAATGCGCTTAATCAGCTTGTCCAGCGATCGGTCGTTGTATTTGTCCGGATCCACCAGCAGTGCAAAGCGTTTTTTGCTTCTGTCCTGTATTTGTTCGTTAAAGCCTCTCATTGTCTCATGCGCCTCTCATTGTCTCACGCGCCAATTATTATTTCACGCACCAAACCAGTGCATAGTTATCGTGATGCAGGTATTCCAGTTCAAAGTCCTCTTCGCCGCTGCCATTGACCACATGTCCATTCATAAAGCCATGTTCTTCCGGGTCGAAGGGTGCGATGGTCAGTCCGTCCCTGAAATTGATATCCTGCTTATCGCATATCTTATAAAGGGCCTCTTTGGCACACCAGTGCAGGTAGAGGTGGTACTTCTTCATTTCAGGATCTGAGGTGACATTCTCCTTTTCATTCATGAATTTATCAGCCACCTTGCTGATCTTGCCCGACATAAACTCCAGGTCGATCCCCACACGCTTGTCCTTACAGATAATTACAGCGGTCAGATTGTTGGAATGGGTGATGCTGATGCTGTGGGTGTTGCCCATGACGAAGGGTTTGTTCTCAGAATTATAGAGAATTCGGGTGTCCTTTCCCAACATGGTTTTCACCAGAGCACGAACGCTGAGCCACTCCACCTTACGGCTGATGTTCTTAAAGCTGTTGAGCTTTGTCTTCTCCACCGCAGCCAGATTCACCATGCTGTACAGGGTATCGAAATCCTCCGCTATCTCCCACACGCCCAGATGGCACTCAGGCAATATTTCTGTTTTCAAAAATACTCCCACTTTATCTCTATTGAGGTCCCATTAAGGGAGTGACAAGTTAAACAAATTTTGACTTAATACTTCCATTCTGTGGTTTCAATCATGTGCATGATGTCTTCACGAAGAAACTCAATCACCGGGTTAAGTGAGTCTCTGTTGGGACGGCAATTTAAGTATAGCGAGCCTCTCAGGAAGTGCTTAGTACTGTCAGTTACAAAGAATTGCACAGCTGAAGCCACATCTCCTTTAAGGTCATAGACCATCCCGAATCGCTTCTCTTCGCGTTGAATAAAAGGGGTATCTTCGATGCCCTGCGCCTTCACCGTATGTTTATAGACCAGATCCCTGCTGTCGGTGATGTAATCCACCAGGTTATCTTTCACCGGCTTGTAGCTCAGGTGAATGGTGCCATTCAGGCTGGGGATCTGCAGGTTCACCCATCCCGCTTCTGAATTTCCTTTCCCATCGATCTCCACCACCGCATAGGTGGGGATTTCGAACTGGTAGAACTCCTGATCGTCGTACAGGCGGTAGGTTTTCTCCGGGTAATCGACTCGCAGGTACCCTGACAGGCTTGGGGGTATAGGAGCGATCGCAGGCCATCCCCATCAGAACCATCCCCATTCCAAGCAAGACCCTTACAATCAATCGCGCAGATGAAGTATATTTTATATGAAAAAGATTAGTCATAGGGCTTGTCTTTGAGCACGACCTTGACCTCTTTGATCCGTCTGTTGTCCATCACAAGCACAGTGAAATCAACACCCAGGCAATGAATGAGGTCATTCACCCGGGGGAACCCCCCTTTCAGCTCAAGGATCAGTCCGGCTATGGTTTCGGCATCTCCCTTCACATTGTCAAAAAGTTCATCGTCCAGTTCAGTCACCTTGTAGAAGTCATTCAGCAGGGTCTTCCCGTCGAAGATAATGGTTTCGGAATCGATCCGTCGGTAGAGTTCCTCGTCTTCATCCGACTCATCGGTGATCTCACCCACCACCTCCTCCATGATATCCTCCATGGTCACAATGCCTTCGGTCCCTCCATATTCATCCACCACAATGGCCAGGTGGATCTTTTTCTCCTGGAACTCCTTGAGCAGGTCATTGATCTTCTTGGTCTCAGGCACAAAAAACGGTTCCCTGATCAGCTCCTGCCACTTGAACGCATCCTTTTTATTAATATGTGGAAGAAGATCTTTCACATAGAGGATCCCTTTCAGGTTGTCGGAGGTCTTTTCATATACGGGTATCCGGGAGTATCCCGAATCGATAATCACTGCGATCAGGTTAGAGAGTTCGGTTTCAATATCCACAGTCACCACATCGGTCCGTGGCTTCATAATCTCAGACACCTCCAGGTTGCTGAACCTTACGATCCCCTCCAGCATGTCCTTTTGGTCCTGCACCACACCTGTGGTCAGATCCAGTGCCTCTGAGAGGTCTTCCATAGAGATATTCTGCCCCTTTCCCTCCAGCCTCCTTTTTACCGCCCGGGTGGATCTGATCAGAATAATGATCAGAGGGTGGAAAATGCGGTCGAGTATGGCAAGCGCCACCACCATCCTTCTGGCAAACGATGCCGCGAAACGGTTGGCATATACCTTGGGAATAATCTCTCCAAAGAGCAGCAAAAGGAAGGTGATCACAACGACCTGGATCACAAATCCCAGCACCGGACTGTTTGAAAAATCAAGCAGCGAGCTGGTCACATGGGCAGCGATAATCACAATGCCCACATTGATAAAATTGTTGGTAATCAAAATGTTGGCCAGGAGCCTTTCTGGTTTTTCAAGCAGCTTAAGCACCATCTGCTCTTTTTTGGTGGGTTGCTCCTTTAAGGCTTTGATGTGCTGAGGGCTCAGACTGAAATAGGCCACCTCGGATCCAGAGATCATGGCCGAACAAAAAAGCAGGAAAACCACCACCACCATGCCAAAGATAACCCCTGATGTGAGGGGCATCCATATGGGTTGAAGTAAAATGTTAAAAAACGCCGGTTCCAAAACTGGAGATAAAGGTTAACTGATCTATCAGAATGGGAGGTCGTCGGGACCATCGTCGCCCCCGTCAAAAGGATCTCCCGGTTGGGCTGCTGAATTCTGGGGCGTCGTTTGGGGCGTCGCTTGCGGTTTGGCCGGGTTGTCTGCCGGAGCCTCTCCGCCGCTTTGTGCCTGTCCGCCCTGGCTCTGTCCATCTGCCTGAGCTTGTCCACTACCCTGACTTTGTCCGCCACCCTGTCCATCTTCGGGCTTTCTGCCCAGCAGGGTCATCTGGTCTCCCACAATCTCGGTAATGTATTTCTTATTCCCGTCGGCATCGTCATAGGAGCGAGTCTTGATCCGTCCTTCAATGTAAATCTGGGTCCCTTTTTTTACATATTTTTCAGCCACCTGGGCCAATCCCCGCCAGAGCACGATATTGTGCCATTCGGTGGTGGAAACACGTTCCCCACTTTTGTTCTTGTAGGTTTCACTGGTGGCCATGGGAAATTTTGTAATGGCCGTTGATTCATCCAGATACCGGGTTTCCGGGTCTTTACCTACGTTCCCGATGAGGATTACTTTATTTACTGACATAAGTTGTGATTAGAAATGTGATGTAAAGATACTAAAAATTGAATGATTCCATGTACCTGTTAATGAGTCGAGGCACTGGAAAATCGTCCATCTGCACCGGAAAAATTTTAATCCATGGCTCAGGCAGGGTCTTTGGCCATCTCCCCACCTCCAGGTGAATAAATCGCGCATGAAGGGTGAGATGTGTGAGCTGGTGTTTGATTTCAGGGGAGATTTTTTTTAGGGAGAGCGCAGGGGGCAAGGCCGGAAGGAAGAGGGCGGCCGCCCGGTCCATCATTCCCGTTTCCGATAGGGGGGTATCAGATTCTTCGGCGGGAAACTGGTAGAGCGACTTCCAGATTTCGTCTGTTCCCCTCTGGATCAAAACGATCTCCCCCTCACCTACTAATATATAGAACCAGATCCATCGGTCCACCGGCCTCTTTTTGGGTATCTTTACAGGCAGCCGATCCACGCGTCCGCTTCCAAAGGCCTCACAATGTCCGGAGAGGGGGCACTCCGCGCAGCGGGGCGAAACCGGGACGCAGATTATGGCTCCCAAATCGATCATGGCCTGGTTGTGGGTTCCCGGATGCTCCGGGTCTAAGAGCTCGGCTGCCAATTTTTCGATTTGCCTGGCCCCGGCCGACGTGTTGATGGCTTCTTCCACCCCAAAGAGACGTGCGATCACCCGGGATACATTCCCATCCACCGCAGCCACCGGCTCACCATAACAGAAAGAGGCTATGGCAGCTGCTGTATATTTCCCCACCCCCTTCAGGCTTAGCAGGCCCTCGTAATCCGAGGGCATGCGGCCCTCAAAGCGTTCTTCAATATCCTTTGCCGCTTCCTGCAAATTGCGGGCCCGGCTGTAATATCCGAGGCCCTGCCACAGATTGAGCACCTCCATCTCGGAAGCAGAGGCCAGCACTTGAACATTTGGGAAGGATTCAATAAATCTGTGGTAGTAGGGAAGGCCCTGATTGAGACGGGTTTGTTGCATAATTACCTCGGCAATCCATATCTTATAGGGATCAAAAGTCAAACGCATGGGAAGGTCACGTTTGTTTTTTTTATACCATTCACGAATTATTCCACCTAATTTCATTATCTTCGCCCCGCTCTTAGGGTAATTCACTTATTTTTAGGGCACTAAAATAAAAATTAATTCAAATCAATTTCATATTCAGACAAAAGTATTTATATTTGCAACTCGCAAGTAAGAAACTAATGTAAATCATTGATAATTAAAGGTTTTTTAAAATGACTAAAGCGGATATCGTAAACGAGATTTCCAAGAACACTGGAATAGAAAAAGTAACTGTGCAGAAAACAGTTGAAGCTTTTATGGAAACAGTAAAAGATTCACTCAGCAGCAACAAGAATGTATACCTGAGGGGTTTTGGAAGTTTCATCGTGAAGAAAAGGGCTAAGAAAACTGCCCGCAACATTTCTAAGAATACTACCATTATTATTCCTGAGCACTCCATTCCATCTTTTAAGCCTGCAAAGACTTTCGTAAGCAAGGTAAAGACCAACGTAAAGTAAAGTAAGTTATGCCAAGCGGTAAGAAAAGAAAAAGACATAAGATGGCAACCCACAAGCGCAAGAAGCGTTTGAGGAAGAACAGGCACAAGAAGAGGAAATAGACTATTTTTTCTCTCTTACGATCTAAACCTAAGGTACCTATTGTGGGCTTTAGGTTTATTTCTGTATATCATTAAGCTTAATCTTCGTAAATGCGCATATAGTGAGCAGTGAACTGGTAATCAATTCCGCCAATGATAGGGTTTCGATTGCACTTCTTGAAGATGGTAAGCTCGTTGAATTAAATGAATCATCACTTAAGCAGCAGTTTTCGGTAGGAGACATCTTCCTGGCCAGGGTCAAAAAGATCATGCCCGGTTTAAATGCTGCCTTTATCGATGTGGGTTATGAGAAGGATGCATTCCTTCACTACCTGGACCTGGGTCCCCAATTCAGTTCGCTGAATAAGTACCTGCTTCAGGCCATCACCAAGAAGGGCAGACCCCTGTCCATCAGTAAATTTAAGCGTCAACCCGACATTAATAAGCACGGGAAGATCAACGAGGTTCTCAAGCAGGGACAATACATCCTTGTACAGATTGCAAAAGAACCCATATCCACCAAAGGACCCAGACTGAGTTCTGAGATCTCCATTGCGGGAAGGAACATCGTATTGATGCCCTTCTCCGATAAGATATCTATCTCCTCCAAGATTTCATCTCAGGAAGAGAAGGAACGTCTGAAAAATCTGCTTACAGCCATCAGGCCCCAGAACTTTGGCATCATTGTTCGTACAGTGGCCGAAGGAAAGAAAGTAGCCGAACTCGACACCGAACTGCGCTCCCTGGTGAAAAAGTGGGAAAAAGCATTCGAACAGGTCAACACCCGGAACATACCCAGACTTGTAGTCAGCGAACTAAGCCGCGAATCGGCTGTGGTACGCGATCACCTCAATGGAAATTTCGATGGCATCCACATCAGCGATGAGAAGGTGTACAACGAAATGAAGGATTATATCCGTGAGGTGGCTCCCGAGAAGGAGAAGATTGTGAAGCTTTACACCGGCAAAGAGCCCATCTTTGATAAGCTGGGCATTGTGAAGCAGATCAAAGGAGCTTTCGGAAAGACCGTCTCCTTTAAGCAGGGTGCCTACCTGATCATTGAACACACCGAAGCACTTCATGTGGTGGATGTGAACAGTGGAAACCGTTCCCGCTCAAGCAGCGACCAGGAGACCAATGCCGTGGAGGTGAATCTTTCTGCTGCAGATGAGGTCGCCCGTCAGTTGCGCCTGAGGGATATGGGAGGCATTATCGTGGTGGACTTTATCGACATGCACAAGCATGAGCACAAGCAGCAACTGTTTGATCGCATGAAGGAAGCCATGAGTGCGGATAAAACCAAACACAACATTCTGCCCCTGAGTAAATTCGGACTGATGCAGATCACCCGGCAGCGCGTTCGTCCCGAAATGCACATCGAGACCGCTGAAAACTGTCCCACCTGCAACGGAACCGGCAAAGCACAGCCTGCCATTCTCTTCCCCGAAATGGTGAAGAACGAAGTGTCCCTCCTGATCCAGGAACACCAGCCCGCCAAGATCGATCTGATGGTCCATCCCTTTATTGCAGCCTATCTGAAGAAAGGATTTTTCTCAGAGGAGCGCAAGTGGAGAAAGGAACTGGGATGCAAGATCAACATCCAGTCTGCCGAGTCACTTCATTTTATGGAGTACAAGGTGATTAATGCCGAAGGTGAAGAGATTCAGCGCAAATCCAAGTAAGTAATTCTAAAGCTTTCCGACCAAACTGTTGTTTAGCATTGCAGATAAGCACAAAGCGTGTAATTTTGCATACGTTATACATTATGTATCTCAATTTTTTATAAGATGAAGAAATTATTCACAATAGCCATAGCTATCCTGTTGGGGCTTACCTCCCTCCACGCGCAGATAGCCGATCCGGTGACATGGACTTTCACCACTGAGAATATCAATGGCGAGGAAGCCGAGCTTGTATTCAAAGCCGATATCGATCCTCCCTGGCACCTCTACTCCGCATTTTTACCTGCAGGCGGTCCCATAGCCACCAAGCCCTGGTTCAACGAATCTGACCAGTACGAACTGGTGGGGGAATTGATTGAAGTGACCAAGGCCAAGATTAAGTTCGACGAAGGATTCCAGATGGACGTGGGCACCATCTCCAACCGGGCCGAGTTGAGGCAGAAGATAAAACTGAGCGGTACAGGTCCAGCCACCATTACAGGCGAGATTGAGTTCCAGGTGTGTGACGATGCCACCTGTCTGCCCCCCAAATATGTGGAGTTCTCATTTAATGTGGGTGGAGGTGAAACGGCTCCTGCGGCCGAAGCTTCAGCCACAGACGAAACTGCCACGGATGCAGCTGCTCCGGACAAGGTAGCGGCCGCTGATAAAGATTCTGGCAATACCCTATCCGGTGTGCCCGCCCTGGAGGATGAGAAGTCGCTCTGGCGCTTTTTCTGGCTGGCATTCGGACTGGGCTTGCTGGCACTGCTTACTCCCTGTGTATTTCCCATGATCCCCATGACCGTCAGCTTCTTTATGCAGGGAAGCGAGAGCAAGGGCAGGGGAATTTTCCGGGGACTGGTTTTCGGAATCTCCATCATGGCCATCTATACCCTGCTGGGTGTGATCGTATCTGTGTCCAATGTGGGACCCAATGCAGCCAATGCACTGAGCACACACTGGATCCCCAACCTGATCTTTTTTGCACTTTTTATGGTGTTTGCCTTCTCCTTTTTCGGAATGTTCGAACTGGTATTGCCCGCCAGCTGGTCGAACAAGGCCGACAGCCAGGTGGATAAAGGCGGATTGGGCGGAGTCTTTTTCCTGGCCGTGACCACCGTACTGGTCTCATTCTCCTGCACAGGTCCCATCGTGGGAGCCCTGCTGGTGGAGGCTGCCGGAGGACTGGCCCTGAAACCCATCCTGGGGATGTTTGGATTTGGACTGGCCTTTGCCATTCCCTTCACCCTTTTTGCCATATTCCCATCCTGGTTAAAGGGACTGCCCAAGTCGGGTGGCTGGCTCAATGCCGTGAAGGTGGTGCTTGGATTTATCGTGCTGGCCTTCAGTATGAAATTCCTGCTGGCACTGGATCCCACCAATAAGATACTCACCCGTGAACTCTACCTGGCCGTATGGATTGTACTCTTTTCTATGCTGGGCATGTACTTCCTGGGCAAGATCAAATTCTCCCACGACAGCGACCTGCCCCATGTATCGGTGCCCAGGCTCCTGCTGAGTGTGGCTTCATTTTCCTTTGTGATTTTCCTCTTCTTGGGACTCTTTGGATATGAACTCAAAACCATTGCCCCCTTGCTTCCCCCCAAATCGCCCAACGGACTGGATCTTACCCAGAGGGCGGTATACAGTGGGGCTCCGGCAGCTACCGGGGCCGAGCAGGAGGAATGCACCCCTGTTAAGTATGCGGATATGTTCCATATGCCCTTCGGACTGAAGGGATTTTATGACCTGGAGGAGGGACTGGCCTGTGCCAAAGCTTCAGGCAAGCCGGTGCTGGTGGACTTTAAAGGACACTTCTGCAGCAACTGCAAAAAAATGGAGGCGGCCGTTTGGTCGGATCCGCAGGTGCTGGCCATGCTCCGCGACGAGTTTGTGATTGTGGCCCTCTACACCGACGACCGCACCAAGCTCCCCGAAGAAGAGTGGTACACCTCCAGGGTGGATGGGAAGGTGAAAAAGACCATCGGTCAGCAGAACATCGACTTCGAGATCGAAAACTTCCAGACCAACACCATTCCCCTTTATGTGCTTATGGATGCCGATGGAAATGTAATCGGTCAGCCTAAAGGCACAGACTTAGATATTCAATCTTATCTCAGCTGGCTGAAAGGAGCCATTTGAGGTGAGAGGTGAGAGGTGATAGGTGATTGGTGATTGGTGAGTGGTGAGAGGTGAATGGTGAGAAGTGAGTAGGCCGAGTCAAAGGATGCAGGTAGCAAGTATGCAAGTATGAAGTGTAGAGGTGCTCAGGAGGCATTTCGCACCAAAGGGTAAGGCCGGTTAAATGCATCTTGACGCAACTTAAAACGGTTTGACAGTTTCCTGATGCTTTCCTTCGAAAAGCCTTTCTGATAGTTGAGCATCTTTGATACTGTGCCCTTGGTTAATCCTAAGATCTCAGAAAGATCCACCGCTCTAAGATCGTGTTCCTTCATTAAGTGTTTTAATAATTCTACGGGATCCAGATCGTCCAGGGTATTGTGATCCTCGTCCCATTTTTCAATCAAAAGGGTGAGCAGCTCGATTTCATCATTGAATGAAGGGTTATTGGAGAATACCAGTTTCTCCAGGATGTTACAGTACTTAAAATACTGCTCATCTGTTTTTATGACAGTATATCTTAATTTAGTCATTTACCTGCATTAGAATTGTCTTACCGTATATTGTTTTCCTTTTCAGTTGAGCAAGCCAGTTGTAGAATGCAGAACTACTCAGCCTATGATTCTCTACAAAGAGATCTATGTTGCGTTTCTTTACCAGGTGAATTACGCTCGCTAACCCCGAAGTTCTAATTCGGGGTTAGCGAGCACAAATAAATAATGTATTAATCGATGATTCCCCGCAGCTTGATGCGGGGAGAGTCAATGCGCATCTGGTCGATGTAAAAATAATAATATAGTTTCACAAAAGGAAACATTTGAAGTAATATTTCCCTCTCTACATCATTGATACTACCTATGTTCTACATATCAGCGCGTCGAGATTCTCTCAAAAAAATCCAGCAACTTCTTCAGTGCCCTGTAATAAAGCATGATATAGAGCACCCCGGTCATGGCCCATATGACCATTACATTCGCCCAGATGGTGGGAACGAACTGGCCGAATATCATCTTCCTGGGGGCATAAAAATGAGCCTTCAAAAACTTGCTGGTGGGATCGTGATAGATGAGGCCAGACTTCTGAATCAGATCTCCTTCATACTCGGTCATGTGTTCAAACGCACTTCTATTGGTCACAAACTCCTCAAGGCTCTTATTGGTATGGTTCCTGGCCGATTCCATTAACTCCTCCTTATCGAAGCTCTTGGTGAGCTCATCCAACTCCTTGAAGGACTCCTGGTTGGCTTGCTGGTAAAATACCTGCAGGGAGTCTAAATATGTGTTTGAATAGGCAAAAAGCTCTTCATTGAGCTTGTCCGGATAGAGCTGCTCCATGTACTTCTTCGGGTAGGAGAAGGTGGGGGTGGAAGGATAATATCCATGCATATTCAATCGCTCTTTGTATTCAGCTTCCAGCTCATTTCGAAGCACTCTCAGGTCTGATTCTAATCTTGATAGGGTGTCCGGATTGCTCTGGTTTTTCTCAATAAACTCCAGTTTGGTCTGAAGTTCTCTTACCAGGAAGTTGGATTTGAATACCGCATTGCTTCGGACCTTTTCCCAGTCATATAATTTCTTCTGGTACGAATTGTTCATGTATTGATAGGTAGCCAGTCCCTCGAAAGCCCAGCGGGCGGTGATGGCCTCCCCGTAGAATGGAATGCGTTTGGGAGAAGAGATTTGTGGATTCAGGTGCTCAAATTTTACCAGAACCCCGCTCAAAATAATCTGGGGAATGACCAGGAATGGAATCAGGATGTAGATGGTGACCACGGTTTTGAAACTGTCAGAAATAAGCAGTCCCATCAAATTGGATGATGCCCACACAGAAAAGAGCACAACCCAGTATACCAGGTACATCCCTTTGATCTCCATAATGGTGTTGCCAATGATCACGAAGGTAATGGCCTGAATGGCCGAAAGGATAAACTGAACGGCCACCTTTGAAAGCAGGTATCCCGACCAGCTCAGGTTGAGGAAGGCTTCTCTTTTGAGGATTCTCCGGTCCTTGATAATCTCTTCGGCGCTCACTGTCAATCCCATAAAGAGTGCCACGATCACCGACATAAAGATGTAGATGGGAAGGTTCGCATTCCCGGCCAGGGTGTAGCCATAGGGGTTTGAAGCACCGGTGTGGTAGTACTTAATAATAAAGGCCAACAGGAAAGCCAGCAGAGGTGCTTCCAGCAGATTGATGGCCAGGTATTGCCTGTCGCTCAGCTTTTTCAGGATGTCCCGTTTCAGAAATACCCTGAACTGGCCAAACTTGCCCGGGATCTTGAAAGAATTTTCCGGCAAATCTTCAAGACCAGCCTTCCTGCGGGAAGGTCTGACAGGTTTTTTCCTGAAGAGGTCCTGCCACTCTTTGGGAGATATTTTCCGGGTGTGGGTAAGCTTCCCATCTTCATCCAGCACACAGGTCTCCACAATATTAAATATCTGCTCCGGATTCACAGTCCCACAGGTCAGACAATTGCTCGCATTCTTGGACGGATAGCCCAGTTTAGACTTAAAATATTCTATGGAATCGATGGGATTGCCATTGTAGATCAGGTAACCGCCGGTATCCATAATGAGCAAGCGATCGAACATCTTAAAAATATCGGAGGAGGGCTGGTGGATGACCACAAAAACCAGCTTGCCTTTCAGGGAGAGTTCCTTAAGAAGGTCCAGTATATTCTCACTGTCCCGGCTGGAAAGCCCGGAGGTGGGTTCATCCAGGAAAAGCACCGCCGGCTCCCTGATCAGTTCCAGGGCAATATTCAGTCGTTTTCTTTGTCCGCCACTTATTTTCTTATTCAGCGGGGATCCCACCTGCGTATCCTTAATTTCAAGAAGCCCCAGGTTGGCCAGGGTACTATCCACGGTATTTACCAGCTCTGCTTCAGAATAGTTATCAAAGCAGAGCTTCGCGTTGTAATAGAGATTCTGGTAGACGGACAGCTCTTCAATAAGCAGGTCGTCCTGTGCCACAAATCCGATCATCCCTTCAATCCCGGAATTTTCTGCGTGAATATCGATTCCGTTGATAAGGACCTCTCCTTCGCTGGGTTTTGCAGCCCCATTCAGCACGGTCATCAAAGTGGTCTTTCCCGAACCGCTGGCACCCATGATGCCCACCATTCGTCCCGATTGTGCATTGAAACTTACATCATTCAGACCTTTGACTCCATTCTTAAACTTATAGCTGATATTCTTCGCCTCAAATACGATTTTTGATTTCACCCTGTCCTTTACAAAAGAGGAGACCACATCGCTATAATAGAGGGGGTCGATCTGCTGACCCCGCAGGGAGATTCCAGAGGTGAAGGGATAGGTTTGAACGGTCTTCAGAAGCTGGCCGTTCATAGATATTTCGTCATGGCCCAGGTACTTGATGAAATACTGACCGGTTGATTTCAGAAAAACCACCCGGATCTCCCCGTGCAGACCTTCCCTGCTCAGATGCTTGATCCGTTTGCCATGGGTTTTTTCTGCAAGTCCATCCACAATCAGGAAGCCCGGGGCATCATTCAATTTCTGATCGGAAAGTACAAAGTTGCGCGCCAGCTGGTAATCCTCTTTGGGAAGGTTGAATGTCTCTGCCACTGTATCCACATAGGCCAGCTCCTGCTCGCTCACCTGCTCAGAGTCGCTCTTAATAAATTCGAGCAGTTGGAATAGAAAGATTGTTTTTTGCGACTGTGACAGCTCCTCGTTAATGGTCATGCAAATGGAGAGCACTTTTACGGCCCTGCGGGAGAGTAGTCTTCGTTTCAGCTTATCCAACTCCTCAGGGGTTTGGTCACCTGCCCTGGCAATTCTGGCCTGTACCTCCGATATATATTTTTCATAGTAGGCATCAAATACCTCCAGGAAGGAGGAAACCTGTTCCTGGTTCAACTGCCTCTCCAGGAATGTCTTAACAGCGAGTCTTCGATTTTTCTTATCATCAAATTCAAGGGGTGAAATAATGGCAAACAGCTGCATCAGTGCTTTCAGGATCTTCTTGCTCATGACAGGATGATGTTAGTGAGGTCAATTCGAAGATAAGAAATATCTGAATTATAGATTCCCTGTCCCCAAAACCAAAGGCCAGAACCTGAGGATTACACCCCGATTCTGGCCTCTTGTTTTATGCCACTAACCATTACCCCACTAACGCTGCCGAAGGCAGCAGTTAACCTCAAATTTGGTAGCCTAAAAGCTACCAAATTTGAAGGTCATCCCCCCACTCCAGCCGCGCAATGCATCCGGACTGGCAAAGACCATATTAATGTCGGGGGTATACCGGTAGTTGGCGAAGAGGGCGAGCCTGAAAAAACGGACCAGGTTAAACTCAAGCTCCACTCCGGCTTCGGCCACAAAGAAAGCGACAGCCTCCTCGAAGTTTGCCGGGTAATACTCATAGGGATCGTTCCAGTCGGTCACATAAGAGAAGGAAGAGACCCCACCTGCACCTATCAGAATAGGAAAGGCCACATGCACCGGGAACCATCCAAAGAGGATGGGCTCCATCACCAGTCCACCGTATCCTCCTGCTACAGAGTAATTCAAATCATTGGTGGTGTTGTAGACCGGATCATTTACAAATCCATATCCACCCAGCCCCAGACCGAATCCGTGACCTACGACCCATTCACCCCGGCCACCCATAAGCAGGGCGTCGCGACCATTAATCTGGGTATATCCAATGGAGAATGCTCCATAACCTCCACTCCCTGAGCTCTGATCAAATACGGTTTGCACCTCTCCGGGGCGCCTTTTCTGTTTTTCTGCCGGGGACTCTCTTTCGTCCTCCTGTCCCATAACTACTGGCATGGCCAGTGCGATGATTGCGATTATTGCTGCGATCTTTTTCATGTCTGTTGCTATTTATTTAGAATCTATATTTTACACTAAACCCAAAGTCCCAAAAGTTCACTCCGAAAATTTGTTTCAATGAAATCTCCATAAAAGGCTGGTAACTGACCCCAAAAGTTACGGGTGTCTCTACCAGCTTGTATTCTATGCCCACATAGCCATCGAATCCAATGACCGGTGTAAAAATTTCTCTTCCGAAGTAGACCTCATTAAAGAATATCTTATAGCTGTCGGTGAAATAGAAACCGGTATGTGCACCCATTCCATAGATAAAATCCCAGTTTCCATGCCGGTCCATTCCCATCTCCATTTGCTCTAATCTGAGGATCGTAAAAATGGCTCCCTTGTCACGATATCCCAGCTGACCCTCGTAGGAGAGGTCTTCCGCCAGGTTCACCCTGAATGATACCCCTGAGGTGTAACCAAGCCTTATGCCCACTTCTTTTGTCTCTGGCTGCGCAAACAGTGCAGCGGGTAAGCAGAGAAGTATGATGATGTATAGTTTTTTCATATTCTTCTACTTATAAGAGATGTTGATAAAACACTTTTGAAGGGCATCTATATTCACCTGTCCGCCAGGTTCACCCGATCCCAGTTTTCCCACGGTTTTGTAGAGTTCGTCCCCATCAAATGATTCCTCATTCAGGGATTTACTCTCGGGAAGCCTTAATACCGATTTTCGGTGGTGGAGGATGTCAAAGGCAAAACTTGCCTTTTTATCGAACATCAGGGTGATGTCTGTATAGTCCGATTCCACAAAAACCTTGGTGAATCCGGGCACAATGTGTTCGATGGTCAGCTTTCCGTACTTCATATATATATCACTCTCCCTGAGGAAGTCATACACCCACACCTGGGAAAAGTTGCTCTGGCCATAGAGGTACTCCACCTTCTTGAAGTAGAGTTTATCGCGGCGTGAGTTGATTTTTACCACATTCACACTGTCCACATTCAGCTTGGATGACTTGCTGTCCAAATCCAGCTGACTCACCTCATTCAGTACCAGGTCCGAATAGGAAAGCTTCATGGTGCTGGATCCCAGCGAATTGATCATGCCATTGGCAAAACTCAATGAGATGGAGGAGTTCCCTTTCAGGTGGTTGGCTTTCAGTACGCCGTTGGAGAGATCAATGTCCACCTGGCCCTCCAGGTCGTCCATATAGATGTCTCCGAATTTATTGGTCAGGACCACATCCATATGGGCAGGTACATAGACCATATAGTTAATCTCTACCTTTTTGTTACTCCCCGATATGGTGTTTCCAATGGACTTAAGCTCCGATTTAATGCGACCGCTCTCGCTGTCGATCACTGTTTTTGCTATGATATAGGTCTTGGTGCCTGTGAAGTCTATGCTCACATCTTCCTTTAGCTTCTTTAGTTTGGAGGTGCTCGATTCGGTGAGGTGGATATCCACATCCACTGCTACGGAATCTTTATCCCAGGTGACTAGCTGGATTTTTCCGTATTTGTTCACCACCTCGAGGGTCGTCTCCCTGGAGGCAGGAAAGCTCTTGCTCACGCTGCGGCTGTCCGTCAGGTTCTGAGCCGAAGCAAGGGTAGTGCCCAGCATCAGAGCCCAGAGGAACAATAGCCTCGCGGACCTAAAGAGAATATGATTCATCGTTCTCATAATCTTGATTCTCCTTTTCGTTTAATTGATTAAGCAGGTCTTCCAGGATCTCCAGTTTCACCCGGTAGTTGAGGACCATGGCCTCGATTACCTCCGGGTTGGAAACATTGTCCTTCAAATCCTCTTTTAGCTCCAGGTACACCTTGTCCAACTCTTCCATGTCGTCTGCAAGCATTCTTTGTGCACCGGGATTTTCCATAAGGAAAGGTTTCAGTTCGTCGTAACGCTGAGATACCATCTGGCTGTAGTACTGTTCAGTTTCCTGAATTTCCAGGTAGAGCTCGTTGCTTAACTGGTTTGTTTCGGCCTTTTCCCCTGTAAGGAAATATATACCTGCTGCTGAACCACCAAAAATCATGGCGACAGCTGCTGCCACTCTGAGCCAGCGCATGGGTCTGCGCTCCTTTACCACGGGTACATTGGCAGGATTGATCTTCAACCAGATCGATGGATCCGGCTCATGCAGATCAAACTGCTCCCGTTGTTGCTTTACAAAATCTTCTAATCTGTCACTCATCGCTCATCAAGATTTCTTTAATTTTCAACTTGGCTCTTAAAAACTGGCTTTTGGAGGTCGATTCGGAGATCCCCATTATTTCGGCGATCTCTTTGTGATCGTACCCCTCCAGCAGGTAGAGAGAGAAAACGACCCTGTACCCTTCTGGCAACTTCTCCATTGCCTTCATGACGCCTTCCACTTTGAATTTGATCTCTTCATAATCCACAAATTCGTCACTGGGAATGGGATCGTTTTGTTGTTCCGTGTAAACCAGGTCCACCTTTCTTTTTTTAAGGTGGTTGATGCAGGTATTTACAACAATGCGCTTCAACCATGCCCCGAAGGACGACTCAAACCTGAAAGAACCCAGTTTACTGAAAGCATAAGAGAACGACTCCTGAAGCATGTCTTCCGCTTCTTCCTGCTGGTTCATCATCCGGTGGCAGACGTTATACATGGCCTTGCAATAAAGACTGTATAATTGGTACTGCGCACGAACATCCCCTCGCATGCACGATTCAATCACATCCCTGTGTATGTCCTCGTATTTAGTCGTCAAAGTATTATGCTTTCAATTCAAAAAGACAGATAAAATATGCCCGGGTTGCATGGAACCCGGGCAGGTTAGTATGTTATTGGGTTAGTAAGTTATTAAAATCGAAGCTAACATGCTAACTGAAAAAGGCATTGGCCCATGGGCAGACCTATGAAATACAGAAGTAATATCTGCTAAAACTTATAAATAAGTTAAATAACTTAAAAATAAGTTGCATGAACTAATATTTAAATCTATCTTTGAATCTTAATCAGGACCCCCATGAAGAATCACAGCTTAAAACTGGCCATCCGGAACCTGCTGAAGCAAAAGTCCTTTTCACTCATAAGCCTGGCCGGACTGGCAACTGCCCTGGCGTCATCCATTGTTGTTCTCACCTATTATTTTCATGAAATAAGCTTCGATAAGCACATTCCCGATGCTGAAAGAAGCTACAGGATCATTTCCTGTTTAGGGGAAGGTACCTACTGGGCCCGCACTTTTGCCTGCTACCCGGATGCCCTGGAAAACTGCACCCAGGTGGAGAACTACACCTCTTTTATTCAGGTCGCAAACAGCATCGTGACTATTGGCGAATCCGAATTTTCCATCGCTGAATCGGTGGTGGCCGATACCGCTTTTATTGACTTTTTCGGACTGGAGCTGATTTCAGGAAGAAAGCAGGATCTGGGCCTGCCCAATAAATTGTTCTTGACCGAGGAATTGGCAGCCACCTTTTTCCCCGGTGAAGATCCTTTGGGCCGGAGCCTCTTTTTCCAGGAATTTCAAGGGGTGAATGACAGCCTTGGTTATTATACGGTAGCAGGGGTGCTCAAGCCTTTACCAGACAACACGCACTTCGGTTTCCAAATGGTTGTCTCCCAGCAGGGGCATTTCTCCGGACGGATGAAACAGCTGAAAGAGAATAAGTATTCAGCGGCCAATGTGTATGTGAGGCTGTTCAATGAAGCTTCGGCCACAGAGCTTGAAACTGAGCTTATCGATATGCTGGTTCCTTACCTGGAAGGCGCAAATGGCCCCCCCACGAACGCATTCAACGCAAAACTGCAGCCGGTCCGCGAGATTCATTTCACCCCTGATATCAACCGGGAGCCACGACCTGTGACCCGCAAATCCATGCTATACCTGCTTCTAAGCGTAGGGCTCCTTATCCTTATGTTAATGACTCTGAACTTTATCTCCATGGTCATCGTTCAATCCAACGAGCAGGGCAGGGCCTCCTATATTATGCGAATCATGGGAGCCACCAGGATGGATCTGTTCCGCCTGTCACTGCTGAAGATTGCCATCCTTGTGAGTTTGAGCCTCTTATTGACCTGGGTGATCATTGCCCTCTCAGATTCCAGGCTTAAAACCATGTTCGGAGGCAACTGGTCGCTTCAATCCCTGAGCCAGCAATTAATCCTTGTGAGCCTGTGTGCAGGACTTTTTGTGATTCTCATCACTGCCCTGGGAAGCTATTTTTCCTTATCCGGCCGGAAAAGTTTCGGCTTCTTTGGTGTACTAACGGTCTTTCAATTTGCCATTGTGATCCTCCTGGTGGGTTTTTCCATAATGATCAACAGGCAGATCACTTACCTGGACGCCAAGGATCTTGGCTATTCGGAAAAAAATCTAATCGTTACCCAGATACCTGGACGAAATATCAGAGGAAGCTTACTTGTGGAAGAGATTCAGAAGCAAGCAGGAGTAGTCAGTGCCTATACGGCGCAATACCATCCGGGAGACGCCTTTCAGAGCATGGAATTTGCACCCGGGGATAAAAGGTACCAGTTTGGTTTCCAGATAGTCGATGAAGGGATCTTTGAAACCCTGGAGATAAACCTCATTCACAGGTTTACTTCCCCTACAGGTAAATTGCATGGATGGGTTATTAATGAATCCTTATACAAGGAGCTGCTCCTGGATTTTTCACCCGAAGATATAGCTGCCAGCAATTTCACTTTGAGCTTCGTTGAACCAGATGAAGGAAATAATCAATTTGAAATTGCAGGGGTTATGAATGATTTCCATTTTAATTCCCTGCATAGTCAGATCGGGAATTTTGCCTTTGTCATGCGCGATCAGGAGGTCCACCATAACAGGTTATTGATGGTCCGTTTCAGGGATGGTCAGTCGGAAGCTACTTTGAAGGCGCTTCACCAGATGATGGAAGCCCACTTCCCTGGAAAGACTATCGCTCCCTTCCTGTTGGAGGATACCCTGAAAGAACAATATGCGTCATCCCATAACCTATCCAGCATCATCCGGCTTTTCGCCCTCCTGTCTGTCGTCATTGCCATCTCCGGTTTATACGGACTCTCTATGTACCTGACCCGAAAAAGAACCAGGGAGATAGGCATTCGTAAAATCCATGGAGCCAGCACCACTCAGGTTATAGAACTGCTAAACCTGACATTTCTGAAATGGGTAGGCCTGGCATGTGTACTTGCCTTTCCTGTCACCCTTTGGGCACTGAAAAAATGGCTGATGAACTTTGCCTATCAGAGCAACATGCCCTGGTGGATTTTTGTCCTTTCCGGAATCAGCATTGCTGTGATTGCCATGATTGCCGTTACCTGGCAGACCATGGCAGCCGCCCGCCTGGATCCGGTAGAGACCTTTCGATTTGAGTAGCCTCTTAAGCTCCAGCCCGGAAAGAATTCCGGGCTGTGCTGTAAGCCACTGAAACGGTTTTATACTAAGACAATGATCTGATCAGGCTATTTCGGTTATACGTTTCAGATTCCTGCCCAGCCATCAAAGTCACCAATGGCATATTCCACCTTTCCGTCTATCCAGGATCTGCTAACTATCCAGGACCTTCTGACTTTACAGGATCTGCTAACTGTCCAGGATCTGCTGACAATTCAGGATTTGGATCGCAGGGTTTGGAGTGTGAAACGCAATAGATCACACTTTCAATTTCATCACTCAGATTGATGTTGTTTACGATCACTCCCTCGGGAACTTTCAGGACTACGGGAGCAAAATTGATAATCCCCTCTATGCCCGAGTCAATCAGTTGACCGCAAACTGTCTGTGCAGCCATGGCAGGTACTGCAATAATGGCTGTCCGGACGTCAAACCTGTTGATTACCTCTCCCAGGCGCTCCAAACCGTAAACAGGAATATCAGACCTTAATTGTTGTTTGGAAGGATCGATATCAAAGGAGGCTACAATATTAATTTGTCGCTGGATGAAACTGTTGTAATTGGATAGTGAGGATCCAATATTGCCCCTGCCTACCACAACGATATTCTGACGTCCATTTTTATAGAAGATCAGTTCCAGTTCATGGATCAGATCATCCACACGATATCCCCCCCTCTGGTTGCCTTTGATCCGGTACTCTGAAAAGTCTTTTCGAACCTGTTCTGCAGAGATGCCTGTCTCAGATCCAAGGGTATAGGAGTAGACCTTTTTCACACCAAGGGCCTGTAGATTGAGCAGGATACCCCGGTAAAGGAGGACCCTTCGAAGACTCTTTCTAAGGGGGCATTTTGTGTTTTTATTCACAATAAAAAAATATTTTCTACTTTCTTAGACTAAATAAAGAAAAAAATATCGAAAAATCAAATTTCATAAAAACCTGAAAAACAGGCATTAAAAATATATTTATTATGTTTTTCAGCACAAGTTCCATATTTGGGGCTTGACTGATATTGAAGCCAGTTATATTTTTATAGTTATATATTTCACATAAAATGAGCGAGATCTCGATCCCGAAGCATGAATGGGATGGGGCGTTGACACGGCTTCTTTTATCAGCTGATGTCTATGCCCCCATTGAAAACGAGTTCTGTTGTGACTATGAAAAGGTGGATGTAGACAACGTGGCCGACATTGTTTATAACAGACCCAAACCAGTTACTCCTCTTAAGAAATTTTTCCTTCCCTTCAAAGAGAATGTGACTTCAGACCTGCACCCGGCCAAACCGATCATCATATTGGGTGCATCCAATTGCGATGTTTCAGCCCTGGCTTTTCTGGACGGCATCTATCTGGATCAGGAGTATACCGATCCTGTATATAAGGAGAGGAGGGATAAAACCACCCTCATCTCCGCTCCCTGTCTGAACATCCACGAGCATTGTCACTGCACCACCTACGGGATCGACCCGGCAGGCAAAGAACATTCTGATATCTCACTCGCTTTGGTTGAAGACCATATCCTTCTTTCTATTCAGAGTAAAAAAGGAGAGGCGTTTTTAGAATCTTTGGGTAAAATCACATCCCTGAATCCAAGACAGGAGCAGCTGCTTTCCCTGAAAAAGATGCAGGAAAAGGTGGTGACCCAGCTTAAGGAACAAAACAGGGATTTGCCAGACCTTCAGATCACAGGAAAGCTGGTGGCAAAGGCCGGGGATGACATTTGGAGGCAATATGCTTCAGACTGCGTCTCATGCGGAGCCTGCAGTGCAATCTGTCCCACCTGTTCCTGCTTTCTGCTTCTTGATAAACCCGGATTCGAAAAGATCCGACAGCTGGACACCTGTCAATATCCCGGATTTGGACGTGTGGCCGGAGGTGAAGATTCCCTCGCTGTTTTATCGGAAAGGTTCAAGAACCGTTATATGTGCAAATATGTGTGGAAATCGGAGATATATCCCCTCAGTGCCTGTACAGGATGTGGCCGTTGTATTGAGAGCTGCATCGGACAAATCAATAAGAATGAACTTTTTGTAGAGTTATCCAAATAGTCGATCATGGGTGAAAATGGAAATCTATACAAGCCCTTTAAATCAGAACTTATTAAGGTAATTGATGAGTCTCCGCTGATCAAAACCTTTGTTTTGAAGCCCGAGGAGGAGTTCTCATTTGCCACAGGACAGTTTATTGAATTGACCATCGATGGCATGGGAGAGGCTCCTTTTACCCCATCCTCTTCACCCCTTCGAAAGGACCAGCTTGAGGTCACCGTCATGAAAACAGGATATGTAACGGATTACATGCATGGCATGAAAGCTGGCGAGCAGATGGGGATCAGGGGGCCCTTCGGACGAGGATATCCCCTGGAGAAATTCCACGATAAGGAGGTCCTTATCCTGGGGGGAGGGTGTGGATTTGCCCCCATCCGTTCACTTCTCTATAACCTGATTGCCATTTCCGATAATCTCAGGAAGGTCACCCTCTGCTATGGTTCTAAAACTCCTGAAGATTGTGTCTACAAACCCTATATCCAGGAATTAAGGCAAACTCCGAAATTTGAAGTATTGCGCAGTGTGGACCAGCCAGATGCCAACTGGACCGAGAGGGTGGGAGTAGTCACAGTCCTGTTGGATGATGTGAATATGGATATCAAAAACTCGGTGGCTGTGGTATGCGGGCCTCCTGTGATGATGAAATACGGGGCCCTGAAGTTGCTCGAAATGGGCTATCCCGAATCTGACCTCTACCTATCCATGGAGAAGAATATGTCCTGTGGCCTGGGCAAATGCGGGCACTGCATGATGGGCAAATACCTGGTTTGTAAAGATGGGCCGGTCTTTACTTACGATGAGATAAAAGATCAACCCCATATCTGGAATTAGCCATGGCAGAAAAGATCCTTTTCGATCTCGAAAAATTCAGATCCTACAATGGACAGAGCAGGAACGAAACTTGGTCCGACGGGATCTTCAGGGGCATGGATGATGGTTCGGGATTGAAAAGTATTCTTGAGCTGGCAGTTTTTCAGTTTTCCTGCAGAAAGTGCAGTGATGCACCCTGTATTGATGCGTGCTCACCCGGGGCACTTGAAAAAAACGAAGCAGGTGATATCAGCCGCGCCATAAACCTCTGCATCGGCTGTAAATCCTGTGTGGTTATCTGTCCCTTTGGAACCATGATGAACGGATTTTTTTCCTATCACAGGGATGAGGAGAAGCTATACGATGTGATGGATAAGAAGGAGCTGGAACTCTTGATAAAAAACTCCCCCGAGGGTGCTGTTCGGGTGGTGGATATGGATGAGGATCCAAAGCAGCACATTTTCAAACTCAATGACCACATACTTGTAAAAGAGCAAGCGTGGAAAAGTGACAAATTGTAAACCGATTCTTATGGGAGCCTATCTCTTTTATTTCCTCATTTACCCGGGTTTTCTTTTTGTGGCTGTGGTGGGTGCCTTTCTATCGTGGTTTGACCGGAAAATCACAGCAAGGGTTCAATTCAGGAAGGGTCCGCCACTCCTGCAGCCCTTTTATGATTTCTTCAAACTTCTGCTGGTAAAAGAGACCATCCTTCCCGCCAGGGGAGCAAAGGGGCTCTTCCTGGCAGCTCCTGTTCTGGCGCTGCTCGGAGCTTCCATGGCTGCTGTTTTCATCCTCCTTCCTTTGATGAATATCACCACCGGTTTTCGAGGCGATCTGATCGTGATATTCTACCTGCTTACCATCCCCTCCCTCTCTTTTGTGATGGGTGCGCTCTCTTCGGGAAATCCACTGGCGGCAGTAGGTGGATCCAGGGAGATGAAGTTGATTATGAGTTACGAACTCACATTTATGCTGGTTCTGATTGGGATCATAATCAAATCGGGAATGAGCATCGACCTCTACCAGATCATTCTCTTGCAACAGGAGGGATCGCCATTTATGGGCAGTCTTTCCGGAGTGCTTCTTTTTATTGTCGCCATTTTCTGTCTGCAGGCGAAACTTGCACTGGTTCCCTTTGACATGCCCGAAGCGGAGACCGAGATCTCCGATGGCATTTTTATTGAGTATTCGGGGACACCCTATGCCATGATCAGGCTCTCAAAGTACATGCTCTTCTTTATCCTCCCGGCTTTTGTGATCGCCCTGCTGATGAGCGGTTTCAGGCTGGAAGGTATCCATATTCTGTGGGCTGTTCTGAAGCTTTTAGCTGTCGTGCTGCTCCTCACACTGATCCGGAATACCAATCCCCGGGTAAAGATCAAACAGGCCATACGCTTTTTCTTTGTCTGGATGAATCTTCTGGCGATTATCGCTATTGTGCTGGCAATATTTGGCTTATAAAAAACTGAACTGTGAGTTTTAAAACATTCTGTTTCAAAAAATCACTCTGGCTTTTTCACTTTGGAGGAGCCTCTTGCAACAATTGTGATATTGAAATACTGGATTGCCTGACCCCAAAATATGATGTGGAACGTTTTGGAATGGTGCTGGTTGGGAGCATCAGGCACGCCGATGTACTCCTGGTAAATGGATCCATTAATAAAAAGGACAAGCCGCGCCTGCTGGAGATTTACGACCAGGCACCCAAACCTGTACTTGTGGTGGCCATAGGAGCATGCGGTTGTACCGGGGGGATTTTCGCAGAAGGGGATACTTTCGCCGGTCCGGTGGATCAGATCATCCCCGTGGACGCATACATCCCCGGCTGTCCGCCCAAACCCGAAGCCATCCTGGCCGGAGTGGTGAAACTGATAGGTAAAAACTGAGAACCATGGTGCTTGACGAACTGAAAAAACCATTCGGGGAGAAGATCCTGGATACTCGCACTAAAAATGAACAGAGGGTAACCCTTACCATAGAGCCAGACGCACTGGTTCAGATGGCCGGATACCTCTTTAAAACTCTGGGATTCCGTTTTATTATCGCATCGGCACTTCATACAAAAAGAGGATTCGAAATATTCTACCACTTCAGTCTCGACAGTACAGGGCTCGTCTTGAATCTACTGGTGATCCTGGATGAGGATAAGCCGGAAGTGGAGTCCCTTTCAAATATGTTTGAGGCCAGCAACTGGATCGAAAGAGAGATGCATGAATTGTTTGGTATCGATTTTCTCAATCATCCCAACCTGGATCAACTGCTTTCAGAAGGCAATTGGGCGAAAGGGGTCTATCCCTACCGGAAAAATTTCAAATCAAAGGAGGAGGTAGAGGCATGAAACAGACACTGATACCGGTGGGACCCTACCATCCCCTGCAGGAAGAGCCCGAGCTCTTTAAGCTCTACTGTGAGGGCGAGATCGTGAAGGATGTGAAGTGGGAAACCGGCTACAACCACCGGGGTATAGAGAAACTAAGTGAGAAGAAGAGTTACGATGAGGTCTTTTTCCTGGTGGAGAGAATCTGCGGCATCTGCTCCACCTCACACCCTTTTGCCTTTGCAAACAGTGTGGAGGAGATCGGGAATATCGAAATCACCGACCGGGCCAAGTACATCCGTTCCATCATCGGAGAGCTGGAAAGACTGCATAGCCACCTTCTGTGGGTGGGATTGGCCGGTCATTTTCTGGGGTATAACACCGTCTTTATGTGGGCCTGGAAATACCGGGAACCGGTGCTTGACCTCTTCGAGATGATCACCGGCAACCGGAACAGCTATGCCATGTTCCAGATAGGGGGAGTGCGGCGGGACATAGAGAATGCCAAGATTCCCGCCATCCAGGAGGTACTCGCACTGGTAAAAAAGAAGACCGATATGCTTGTGGGGGCAGTGATGGATGATCCGGTGATTCATGCGCGGACCAAGGGGGTGGGAATTCTCACCAGGGAAGACATCCTGAATTTCGCTGCCGTAGGTCCCACCGCCAGGGCTTCGGGTGTGGATATAGATGTCAGACGCGACGACCCTTATGCCGCCTATCCGCTGGTGGATTGGAAAGTGATTACTGCCCAGGCAGGGGATGTGTTTGCCAAAGCGGAAGTCAGGTTGCTGGAGATGTATGAATCGATCGCCATCATTGAGCAGTGCCTGGATGGTTTGAAAAAGGAGAAGGAGGGGGATATCAATGTGAAAGTGAGTCACATTCCAGAAGGTTTTGGAACCGGTCATGCCGAGGCGCCCCGGGGAGAGGTCTTTCATTTTGTGGTTTCCGATGGATCCAATTCTCCGGCACGTCATAAGATCCGGGCCCCCAGTTATACCAACATTGCCACATTTAAAAAATCGTGTGTGGGACAAAGCATCTCCGATGCCACCATATCACTGGCTGCTGTGGATCCCTGCTACTGCTGTACAGAAAGGCTGGCTGTTGCCCTTGATCACAAAAGTGGTCAGCGAATAATGAATGCAAAAGAAATTATTGAGCAAAGCCGACAACTTACAGAGCGATTGCAAAACAATGAATAAGCCCATTCCATGATCCAGACCCTAAATATCATCGCTTTGCCCATTCTGATCGGACTGCTTCTTTTTCTAATTCCACCGGGCCTTCGGATTATAAAGGGATTCATAAGCATCGGCACATGCCTGATTACCGGCTACCTGGCCATAAAGCTCTTTGGCACCGGTGATTTGCTGTTTTCCATGGGCGATTGCTTCAAAGAGATGGGCTGGCAGGCCCGGTCCCTGGGGGTCCTTTCCGGTTCTGAGACCTTCTGCTCCTTCTCCCTGGATGGCTTAAGCAGGCTGATTACACTTTTTATCGGCCTCTTGTCCCTGCTTATTGCAGTTTACTCCCTGGTCTGTAAGTCCATCAAGGGCATGCGGAATTACCATGCCTGGTTCCTGATTACCCTTGGATTTTCCTTTGGTGCTGTGCTGTCCAACAACCTCGTGCTCTTTCTGATCTGCTGGGGGATCCTGGGAATAACACTCTATATGCTTATACGTGGAAAAGATGAGAAGAGCAGTGCTGCGGCCAAAAAGTCCCTGATCCTTATTGGAGCGTCCGATGGAATTATGATCATCGGAGTGGCCATTCTCTGGAGGATAAGCGGCACCTTACAGATGGATGAAATTTCTTTGCCCACCAGCGATGCGGTGCGAACCGTGGCTTTCCTGGCCTTGTTGTGCGGTAGTTTTACAAAAGCCGGAGCCTTCCCCTTCCATACCTGGGTACCCGATTATACAGAGAGTGCTCCGGCCACCTCATCGGCCTATATGCCTGCCTCGCTGGATAAACTCCTGGGCATCTACTTTCTGGCCAGGATCACCACAGGTTTGTTTGCCATGGGGGAGTGGATGCGGCTGGTGATTCTCAGCCTGGGAGTCATCACCATCATCACGGCGGTTATGATGGCCCTGGTGCAACACAACTACAAACGGCTCCTGGGATTCCATGCCGTATCGCAGGTTGGGTATATGATTGTGGGATTTGGCCTGGGCTCCGTCATAGGAATAGCAGCGGGCCTTTTTCATATGGTCAACAACGCCATCTATAAAGGAGGGCTGTTTTTATCTGCCGGAGCGGTGGAGCAACAAACCGGGAAGAAAGATATGGGCGATCTGGGAGGCTTATCCAGGGTGATGCCCCTCACTTTTGTGGCCACCCTTATATTTGCCCTCTCCATTTCCGGGATCCCTCCATTGAACGGATTTGCTTCCAAATGGATGATCTATCAGGGAATCATTGATTTTGGAAAAGGTGCCGAAATTGCAAACAAGCTCTGGTTCATCTGGCTTGGACTGGCCGTGTTGGGTTCCGCACTCACCCTGGCCAGTTTTATAAAATTCCTGGGAGGAATCTTCCTGGGTCGACAGAGGGAGGAATTTGCATCCCTGCGGGAGGTATCACCCCTGATGTGGATCCCAATTGTGATCCTTGCTGTTGCATGCATAGGCTTAGGAGTCTTTGCCAGCGGCCATGTAGTTCCTAAGCTATTTATGCCTGTGACCGGGGTCTTTACCTATACGGGGATCTGGGACTCCTCCACGGTAGGTCTGCTTATTGTTGTTTCCATAGCTCTGGGTATCCTTATCTATTGGCTGGGAGGCATTAAAAATTTCCGCACCTCCGACAGCTTCATCGGGGGGGAGACCTTACAGGACGAGACCTCCTTCTCCACCCTTGAATTCTATAAAAGCTTTCAGGAATTCAAGTGGCTAAACTACATGTACCGAAAGGCCAGGGAAAAGAGCTTTGATCTCTATGATCTTAGTGGGCGCCTCCTTTCCTGGCTTGGAAAGCTCTTTAGCAGAGCACATTCGGGGATATTGCATGATTATGCCCTCTGGGTTTTTGCCGGACTGGTTGTGCTATTGCTTTTGCTGATAACCTAATATACTGAAACATGGAATTAACAATTTCCATCATACTGGGATTCATGATCATCGGAGCTATTTATGCGCTTCATGCGAAAGATCTGTTATCTGCAGTGGTAGCCATGGGTATCGTAGGTTATGGTCTGGTGATCTGTTTCCTTTTGCTAAAAGCCCCTGATCTGGCCATCGTCCAAATCGTGGTGGAAACCATCACCCTGGTGATTATGATCGCTGTAGTGCTGGACAGTACCCGGGATGAAATCCCTGTCAAACCCGATCGCCAGGCTCTTCTTCAAAGGATGGTCGGATTTATAGTTTTTGCCGGACTGTTTTACTTTTTCGTGCTGGCCATTGCCCACCTGGACCCGCTGGGTGCCCATAGCCTGAGAATGTCAGAATCCTATGTAATTGGGGCAGCAGAGAAGACCGGTAGTATCAATCTGGTGACCGGAGTACTTTTTGATTTCAGAGCTTTCGATACCCTTGGAGAAGCAGTGATACTCTATACCGCTGCCCTGGGTGTCCTTACCCTTTTGAGAATGAAAGGAAAAAAATAGTGTACCATGGAAGGAATGTCCACCATCGTTAAAAAGATCGCTCAGCTGGTAGCCGGGCTCATTTTTATGTTCGGAATCTATATCATCCTGCACGGACACCTCACCCCGGGAGGCGGATTTGCCGGAGGGGCCATTATTGCCGGGGCATTTATCCTTCTGATCCTGGCTTTTGGCAGCAGTGCCCTGAACCTGAAGAAGGAGGTGGCAGGAAGCTCCAATACCGAAAGTATAGCCATCCTGCTGGTCACCATTCTGGCCCTGATGGCACTCTTGTTTGGTACAAAAGTGTTTCTTTTCAACTTTCTGCCCAAAGGAACCCTGGGAGAACTTCTGAGCGCCGGAGTGATCCCTCTGTATAACCTGTTTATTGGCATCGAAGTGGCAGGAGCCATACTGACCATTTTCCTGGCGCTGGTCATATTTAAAGAGGAGAGTTCAAAATGACAGTCTATATTCTATGCTTTGTCCTGTTCCTGGTGGGCCTTTACGGGGTCCTCACCCGCAGAAATCTGATCAAGATAGCCATCTCCCTTTCGATCATGGAGTTTAGCATATTCCTGGTCCTGGTATTAATCGGTTACATCGAAAACGGTATAGCCCCCATCCTGGATTCAGGCAGGGAGAATCCGGTATATGTGGATCCTCTGCCCCAGGCCATGGTATTAACTGCCATTGTGATTGGATTGGCCACAACGGCCATGCTCATGGCCATTGCCATACGCCTCTACCGGAAGTATAAAACATTTGATATTCGGGAAATTAAAAACTTAAGAGGATAAAAAATGGATGCTTTGATCCCCCTTTTCGTGGCCATACCCCTGATTTCGGCTTTCCTGATTATGCTTCTGAGTAAAGTGATAAAGGGCTTCCACCGCTTCTTTGCCCCCATTGCCTTGCTCTCTCTGCTTGTTTTGGCCATCTATGAATACGCCAACCTGGGGCAATCCACCCTCCGTTATGCAGTGGGGGGGTGGGGTATTGAAAATGGATATCCCATAGGGATTTTTATGGTGCTGGATGGATTTTCGGTCATCATGCTTTGCATCATTAACCTCATTGGATGTATTGCCTTGATCTATTCGCTCTCCTACATGCGAAAGTACACGGCAGAAGGCAACTACTACGCCCTGTTTTGCCTGATCATTGCCGGAATGAATGGAGTGGTCCTCAGTGGCGATCTCTTCAATCTCTTTGTGTTCCTGGAGGTGTCGGTAATCGCCTCCTACGCCCTGGTGGCCTTTGGAGTGGGGAAAACTGAACTGGAGGCATCATTCAAATACCAGGTACTGGGGGGACTGGCTTCCATGTTGATCTTGCTGGCCATCGGATTGATCTACTGGAAAACCAAAACCCTGAATATAGCAGATGTGCGAAGTGTTTTTGAGTCGGGATACAGCAAACCCTTCTATGTGTTTGTCCAGGTGCTGCTTATTTCGGGATTCGGACTGAAAGCAGCCATTGTCCCCTTCCATGCATGGTTGCCCGATGCGCACTCTTCGGCCCCATCTCCCATTTCAGCCATGCTCTCTGGAGTCCTTATTAAGGCCGTGGGTGTGTATGTATTGATTCGCCTTTTTTTCAACCTCTTTGTTTTCAGCCACGACATTGCGGTGGTTTTTACCGCACTCGGTACGATTTCCATGCTTTTGGGTGCACTGGTGGCCCTTAAACAATGGGATATCAAACGAATGCTGGCCTACTCCAGCATCAGCCAGATTGGCTATGTGGTGATGGCCTTTGGCATGGGCATGATCCTTATGGTGAAAGGGGACAATCTGCCGGTGGCGGCATTGGCCATTGGAGCAGGATTGTACCACCTGGTCAATCATGCGGTGTTTAAGGGATTGCTTTTCCTCAATGCAGGAGCCCTCGAACACCGGCTGGATACAAGAGATCTGAAGAAGATGGGCGGACTCTCTTCTCGCATGCCTGTTACCTCATCCACCTCTTTTATGGCCTCCATGTCCATTTCCGGGATCCCCCCATTCAACGGATTCTTCAGCAAACTTTTCATTATTATCGCGGCCATTCACGGCAAGTTTTATCTCCTGGCTGCCCTTGCAGTGCTGGTCAGTATTGTTACACTGGCCTATTTTCTGAAGTTTCAACGCTTTGCCTTCTTTAACAAAAGCCCCGATTCATCTCTGGATCACATCAAAGAGGTACCCTTCTCCATGTCTTTCTCCATGGTGTTCCTTGCCCTGCTTTGCCTGGCCTTAAGCCTGCTGGCCATTCCCTCTGTCAACGAGACACTGCTGCAACCCGCCATTGAAGTACTGATGCAATCTGATCTTTATTCCTTTACCCTCTTAGGACTGTAAAATGAGACACCTGGCCCTGTTTGTATTGACATTCTTATTCTGGTTGCTGCTTACATTCGACCTTTCTGCGGCCAACCTGATCGCCGGAGGGTGCGCCGCTCTGCTTACTTCATTGATCTTTGCCCGGTATTTTCTGAAAAGCATCTCCAAATTTTTGCAGCCACAAAGGTATTTCTGGTTGCTTGTCTATCTGGGGGTGTTAATCTGGGAGTGTCTCAAGGCCAATTTCGACGTGGCCTATCGGGTGCTTCATCCCGCCATGCCTATAAAACCCGGGATTGTAAAGGTGAAGCTTGGACTGGAGTCAGATTTTGCCCGTGCCATGCTGGCCAATTCCATCACCATGACACCCGGGACCATTGCCGTTGATATCGTTGATGATTATCTCTATGTACACTGGATCTACGTGGGCACAGATGATCCGGATCAGTATGGACGAAAGATCTCCGGACGTTTTGAAAAATACATTAAAAAGACCTTTGACTAATGGAGCTACTTGAAATACTTCTATACCTGCAGATCGCGCTCAGTGCTTCGTGCCTGTACCGGATAATTCGCGGTCCCTCCATAGCCGACCGGATGGTGGCCATAGATATTTTCGGAGTGCTGGTGGTGGGAATTTGTGCCATCCTCTCCATTCGCACCCAGCGTGGTTTCATTCTTGATATTGGGATTGCCTGGATCATCCTCAGTTTTATCGGAACGCTTACCCTGGCAAAATATTTAAGTGGAAAAAAACTAAACCAATAAGATGATCTCAACAATTCTCATTATCGTTGGAGTACTTTTCAACCTCTTTGGATGCATAGGACTGATCCGCCTTCCGGATGTTTATAACAGGCTGCAATCGGCCACTAAATGCGGAACGCTGGGGACCTGCAGCATCCTTGCCGGAGCATTCTTTCATTTTGGGTGGTCCGAGGCTGGAATAAAAGCACTTATTGCCATTCCTCTTCTGTTTTTCGGCGCCACAGTGGCTGCTCATGCACTGGCAAGAGGAGCTTACCACTTTGGGATTAAGCTGGGTGACAAGAGTGTCAGGGACGACTATAAAGATGTTGTAAAATGAAATATCCTAAAATAAGAGAGTTAAAGGAGGCAGTGGTTTCACTGCTTACCCCCGCTTACACCACGAAGTTTCCCCATGAAGCCCATGTTCCATTTGAGAATTTCAGGGGTAAGCCCGAAGTAGATGAAAAGAATTGTGTGGGCTGCGAAACCTGCGCAAACGTTTGTCCCTCCAATGCAATTACCATTCGGGACGATGGGGAAAGCGGAAAACGAATCATTACCAGGGATTTTGGAAAGTGCATTTTTTGCGGAATGTGTCAGCAGCACTGCATTACCGGCAAAGGGGTGATACTCTCCGACAAAATATATGACCTGGCTGTTTTTGAGAGAGATAAGATTGTAGAAAAGCAAGAGCGAGAACTGGTGGTTTGTAAACACTGTAAAGCGATTATTACCACCAAAGACCACATACACTATTTGCATAAGAAGTTGGGAGCTAAGGCATTTGCCTCCACCCTCAATCTCAACCTGCTCCATGAAAAACTTCAGCTTAGCCCGAAGGAAGATTCCGAAGTAGAGATCAGAGACGGATTGAAGAGAAAGGATATGTTCAACCTCCTTTGTCCCGATTGCACCCGCTCGGTCCTGGTAAAATATATATAAGCCATGGATAGCGGGCTGGCAGATATTTTGGAAAAGAGAGACCAGATGTTGTTTGTGGGTGTGGGAAATGTGCTGAAAAGCGACGATGGCGTGGGGGTGGTCATCAGCCGGCAGATCAAAGAGACAGATCAAAATTTAGCCCTTACCGTGGAGGTAAGCATTGAAAACTATATCGGAAAGATCAATTCCCTGGATCCCCAGGCTATTATGATACTGGATTGCATGGAGATGGGATCCCCCCCCGGAACTTGCCGCCTGTTTACCATGGATGATGTGGAAGACATCACCTTCAATACACACAATATTTCACTGGCCCGCCTGGGAGAGTTCTTCAACTGCCCCGCATCCATCCTTGGAATTCAGCCCCAAAGCACCGAATTCGGGGAAAAGCTTTCTCCCCCGGTACAGAAGAGTGCTGAGCGGATCATCAGACAGATAAACCAAAAAAAATAATAGACCATGAGCAACAACTATTTTTGCCCCATCTGCAAAAGCAACATGAACATCGGAAACTCCCTGATTTTTTCTGCAAAATCCCCTGCAAGTAAAAGAGGTTTGCTGTTTCTGGATACAGAACTGGGTAACTATGCAAAAACAACCCATCCCGATTTTCAGCTGGAAGAAGGGGTAGAGTACAAGTTTTACTGTCCGGTATGCCATGCCAAGTTAAACAAGGAGGACAATCCTAACCTGGTGATGGTGCATATGACAGACGGGGATGGAAAAGATTTGGAGATCTATATCTCGAACATCATTGGGGAACATTGTACCTATAAGATAAAGGACCGATCCGGCGTAGCTTTCGGACCCCATGCAGCCAAGTATCAGAAATACCTGGATGTACCCATGGAATATAGAAAATACCTTTAGATCGGCAGCCCGGTCCAATCGTGTGGATACCATTCGGGCGGAATAGTCAAAGGGTTTGATAATGTAGTCATCTGCCCCACATTCAAGCCCTTCGTATCTGCTTCTCTTATCTGCTTTTGCTGTGAGCATCAGAATGGGGATATGCCGGGTTTTATCGCCGTTTTTAATCAGTTTGCTCATCTCGACCCCATCCAGCTCTGGCATCATCACATCGGTAATAATCAGATCCGGAATATGAGTCTCTGCCAGTTCAAGCTCTTCTTTTCCGTTGAATGCACTGAGGATAAGGAAGCGTTTTGGAAAGATTTGCGGCTATGAAAGCATTCAGATCTTCATTGTCCTCTACAATTAATATGTAGGGTCGCTCTTCCATAACAGCCTCTCCTGAACGGAGAGAAGCATCTCCTCTTCTGAGAACATCCCATTTTCTGACAGCATGCCATTCCCAGGGTGGCAGAACATCCATGTGGGTGAACATCTCCTCTTCAGTATAGGCATCCCGGTCCATTGGAAGGGAGATGATGAATTCCGAGCCTGCATTCACCTTGCTCTTGAGTTCTATCGTACCATGATGCAGTTCAGTTAGTTTCTTCACCAGGTACAAACCCACCCCTGTTCCTTCTGCCTTCATTCTCCCGTTACTCTTAACCTGATAAAAACGCTCAAAGATCCTGGCCTGTTCCAGGGGAGGGATGCCCGGACCATTATCCTTTACCGAGAATGTGGCAAATAATCCGTGATCTGAGCGATCCAGGTTTACAGCGAAATTCAACCTTACCATCTTTTGGGGTATACTTAAATGCGTTGGAAAGAAGATTCGTGATGATCTTTTCAAGTTTGTCCTCATCGAACCAGGTATCTTCTGAAGTGCTACTGAAGGAATAATTATAAGACAGCCTGCTCTTCTGGGCCAATGAGGAAAAGGATTTTGAAATTCTGCTGACCAGTTCAGCCAAGTCGCAATTTTTAAGTGAAAGGCTTTCGGTTTCTGTCTCCAGCCTGGAAATATCCAGCAGCTGGTCGATCAGCTGTTTGATCCGAATGCATTCTTTGTAACGATTTCGATGGCCTCAAGGTTCTCATCCGGCATCTCAAGCATGAACTTCTTTTTCAGTTCCTCCAACAAACCCAGGACCAGGGTCAGGGGTGTCCTGAATTCGTGAGAGAGGTTGGATACAAATTCCGTCTTGATCCGGTCGGTTTCATAGAGTTTGACCAATTCAATTTTTCGCAGGTAACTGGAGATCAGGATGGCTACTGCTTCAATTGATGTTGGCATCCTGGTGGTCCAGATCCAGATGCATGGAGTCATCAACCAGGTTCACCCCGGTAATAATCACACGATTAATCTCATTATTATAAAAAACCGGGCAAACGATCAGTGCTTGTCAGATTGAACTTCTCCCTGAGTTTTTGTGCAGTTTGATCCTGCAGATCATTATTAACCAGTATATAGCCTCCGGATTCGGCAAGCTTATCAAGAGAAATGGTCTCAATATTCCTCGAATATCCTTCCTTCAGCCTGTTTGATATATAGTGGGAGAAGATTATATATTTCCCAGGCAGGACCTGCCAAACCTACCCCATTAACCAATTACCCCATTAACGTTCTGATCCTCTACCGGATCAGAACATTGACAATCTCCCCCATATAGAACTTGTGGAAGTCGTTTTTGGGATAGTTCTTTTTGGCCACCTCGGGCAGAAGGAAATTCTTCTTCTTCAGATCGTCCTCGTAGATCTTTCTGCACTCCAGTACCATTCGTGCCTCCTCGTAGATTACATTTCCCCGTTCTGTCTCTAAGGGGGTCAGGTGGGTTTCGGCCACCTTATCGAAATCGCGTCCCGAACGCGATCCGCAGAACTGCAGGGCGGGCTTAAACTTCGCCGGGAAAAAGGTGAGTGTATAATCGGGATATTTATTGGTAAACTCGTAGGTGTATCGCTGGGGCCGAATATATATAATGGCAGTGGGCACATTCCACATGATGCCCAGGTGACCCCAGCTGGCAGTCATGGTATTGAAGTGCTTCAGGTTCCCTGCCGTCACCAGCATCCAGTCCTTGTCCAGGAGTTTAAATGTATTGTCTGTAATCTCGGTGGGGGGGATGTTCTGGAATTCTTGCATAATCTGTTTTTTACAAAGTGAACGGTTTCTTAGATCTAAGATAACACTTTCCCGGCTTTCGGAAGTAGTTCGAAAGTGCACTTTAAAGTGGAAATAAATCCTAGTTCTTTTTGATATAGCGAATGGATATGGAATAGAGCAGCAGGATTACCGTCAGCAAGACCGCAATTCTGCCGAGAAAATCTCCATGCTTCACATAGAAGGTGATGTGATCGTTGGAGTTGAGGGTTCCGCGGAGTCCCGACCGCTCCCACCAACCGATGCGGGCCAGCTCCTCGCCCCTCTGGTTAATCAGTGAACTGATGCCGGTGTTGGCACTCCGGGCCACGCTTCGGCGGGTTTCAATGGCCCGCAACCGGGCATAAGCGTTGTGCTGGCGGTGACCCGGAGTGTCTTTCCACCAGCCGTCGTTGGTGACTATAAAGAGGAAGTTGGCTCCCGCCTCTCCCACATAATCGGTCACATACTCGCCAAAAATAGACTCCCAGCAGATCACCGGTGCCACACGCGTTCCGTCCTGCGGAGAGGCAAAGGTCTCCCTGAACTCCTGGGTCCCATTGCTTCTCATGGCTCCTCCAAGTTCCACCACCAGATTCTCCAGGAATCCAAGGATCTCCTTGTGAGGCATCTTCTCAACCCCGGTGACCAGCATGGATTTGTGGTAGATGGGAATCTCACCCGAAGCATCAAGCTGTATGGCACTGTTAAAGTAATCGTAGCGGTAAGGACCTTTGCTGTAGAGCCGACTGGATGAAGTGAATTCAGATGGATCTTTGTAGAGCTGGTAGGTGGAGGATCCAATCACCAGCTTGGCTCTGGGGTAGTCCTTTAAGAAGTCCTGTAATTTGATCACCTCCGGATGTTTCTCAATTTGGGAAACCCATACTCCGTCGTTGATAAAGGTCTCGGGTCCAATGATATATTCAGTCTGGGGAGTCACCAGAGAATCGGCCAGCTGCAGAAGGTCTTCGGTCAGTTCACTCTGAGGAATGGCTCCGAACTTTTCAAAAGGATCCACATTGGGCTGAAGCACCACCATCTCATAAGGGTCCTCCTTCTCCTCATAGGTGAGGAATCGAACCAGGGAAAATAGAATGGGCACCACCAGGAAAGCCATCACCCAGCTTACCCGTTTTCGATTGGCAGCAAAAGAGGGCTCGGCCATCCATCCCTTCACCAGCTTAAATACCACCAGATTCATAACAAGCACCCAGAGCGATCCCCCCAGCGCCCCGGTCCATTCGTACCACTGGATCAAAACAATGTCGTTGGCAAAGCCATAACCCAGCACCAGCCAGGGGAAGTTAATCTGGGCCCGGATATAGAGGAATTCAAAAGCCAGCCAGAAGACCACCAGAGAGGCATATCCCAGCCGGTCGCCCAGCTTTTGGCGCACCTTGTGAAATACCAAAAAAGTGAGGGTCATATAGCCGCCATTCACAATGACCGTAGCCACCGTGCCCGTCCAGGTGGCCCAGTAAACCCACCAGGTGGTTAACAGCACAAAGAGACCAAATGTGAGAAAGGCATAACCCAGCATGGAGCCCGATCTGCGTCTCCGCGATCCCTTTTTTGACTTTGTAATTCCGGCCTTCGACTTTGACTCGGCCTGCGCTCTTTTCGAGCTCGGCCTGACCTCAGTTTCACTCCGGACCTTGGACTTTGCCGACCTGATGGACTCCTCCACCAAAAGGAGGGGAACAAAGGCCACCAATAGCAGCAATCCTGTGCCCCAGGTGAAGAAGGGAATGGAGAATAACAATGCCGACAGCAGTGCCAGCAGGATCCTGTGAATGGGTTTCATTTTTTAATGCCTCACTTTTGAGATCCATAAAGATACAAAAAAGGTATCTTTGTAATTCACACCTACAATCCGGATAGTTTGAAACTGATCGAGACAGACGAGTTTATTAAGGCGGCAAGGCTGAAGAAGGGAAGAGGCGGCGGCCATGCTGCCAAAGTATTGATGACCGTACTGCGCATCAATAAAATTAATAAGCTCTATGAAGAGATCAACCATCACAGGGGACTTGACTTTATTGATGCCCTGATCGACAAACTTAAGCTGGAGTTTGAGGTGAGCGAAGAGGAACTGGCCATGATCCCAAAAGAGGGTGCCATGATTACGGTCTCCAACCACCCCTTTGGAGGCATTGATGGCATGTTGCTTGTAAAGATTCTTTCGGGCATCAGGCCCGATATCAAGGTGATGTCCAACTTTGTACTCAACAAATTGGAACCGGTTTCTGAATATATGCTTCCGGTCAATCCCTTTGAACGCAGAAAGGAGGCAGCCTCCAGTCTGGGTGGTATTAAAATGGCACTGGAGCATCTCAGCGAGGGGAAGCTGTTGGGGATATTCCCTGCGGGAGAGGTTTCCAGCTATAACGAAGACAACTACGGGATCAGCGACCGGGAGTGGCAGTATCCCGCCATGAAGATGATCAAGAAGGCCCGGGTGCCGGTGGTCCCGGTCTACTTCCAGGGCTCTAATTCCCGGCTTTTCCATTTACTGGGATTGATCCATCCCGCCCTCCGTACAGTTCGCCTTCCGGCCGAAGTATTTAATAAGAAGCATAAGACGATCCGAATACGCATCGGAAATCCCATCAGTGTCAAAGAGCAGGATGCCTTTTCAGATATCAGTACCTACGGGCGCTATATGCGGGCCAGAACCTATGCACTGGGTTCGGTGCTGGAGGTGAAAAAGTTTTTCAGGCCACGCATAAACCGCAGCAAAAAGCCCGAGGCCATCGCTCCTCCCGTTCCATCCGAATTAATACAGTCCGAAATCCAGAAGATCCGCGAGGAGTATACCCTCTTTTCCAGCGATCAATTTGATGTGTTCTGTACACCCAGCATTGAGATTCCCCAGATTATGAATGAGCTGGGTCGCTTGCGTGAAATCACTTTCAGGGGCGTGGGAGAGGGCACCAATCGTTCCATGGATATCGATGAATACGACCTCTACTACAACCAGCTCTTTGTCTGGGACAACCAGGAGCTGAGAATTGTGGGTGCCTATCGAGTGGGGAAGGGGAAGGAGATCCTCAATCGTTACGGAGTCAAGGGCTTCTACCTGCAGAGTCTGTTTCGCATGAGCCGCAGGTTCCATCCCATCCTCAGGCAATCGCTGGAGCTGGGTCGCTCCTTTATCATTCAGGAGTATCAACGCCGTCCGCTTCCACTCTTCCTGCTCTGGAAAGGGATCCTTTACTTCCTGTTAAAGCATGCGGAGTACAGGTACCTGATCGGACCGGTGAGTATCAGCAACAACTTCTCGCAATTTTCACGCGGACTGATTATGCAGTACATCAGGGAGCACAATTTCGATCCCAGGCTGGCCCGCTATGTGAGGCCGCGCATCCGTTACAATGTTCCGGGATTTAATGTGGATGAAGAGGTGATCCTTGAGAATACCGACGACATCACCAAGTTTGACCGCTTTATTAAAGAGGTGGAACCCAACGACTACACCATGCCCATTTTGCTGAAACGTTACCTGAAACTGAATGGGAAGATCATCGGATTTAACCTGGATCCCAAGTTTAACAATGCCCTGGATGGGATGCTGGTTCTGGACCTCTACGATGTACCCATGGAGACCATCAGCTCGCTTTCCAAGGAGATCAATGACGATTCCATCCTGGAGCGCTTTAAAATTTAAATTTGATCTAGCTGTTATTTTTACTTAATTGGCCGCTTCATTAAACCTGAACCCCCATGCGATTTACCATTCTCCTTCTGGCTGTAGCCATGGCTTTTACGGGCTGTTCCGATTCTGAAACTAAAATTCAAAAGAGGGCTGCCCGTATTCATGCTGCCGCCTATACCGTAGATAGCCATACCGATACCCCTTTGCGCATTGGCCGGGATGGCTTTGATTTTGGCGTGAGGAACGATCCCAAAGAGACCCGCAGCAAGATTGATTTACCCCGAATGAAAGAGGGAGGCATGGATGGAATCTGGTTTGCGGTCTTTGTGGGTCAGGGTGAAAGAACTCCGGAAGGCAATAAAAAGGCCCAACAGCGGGCCGACGATGTGACAGAGGTCATTTATGAGACCGTGAATCTTTTTCCCGACGCCCTGGAGATAGCCACAAAAGCCAATGACCTGGCCAGAATTGCCAAAAAAGGAAAACACGCCATCTTTATTGGGATGGAGAACGGATACCCCCTGGGTAACAATGTCGATCTGCTGGATACTTATTATGAAAAGGGGATCCGGTATGTGACACTGGTGCATACTGCCAACAATGACATTTGCGACTCTTCCACCGATACCCTGGAGCACAATGGGATCTCAGCATTTGGGAAAGAGGTGGTGGCGCGCATGAACGACCTGGGAATTATCGTGGATATATCCCATGCATCGGACAAAAGTTTTTACGATGCCATTGAACTAAGCAGGGCGCCCATCATAGCCTCTCACTCCTGTGCCAGGGCCCTGTGCGACAATCCCAGAAACCTTACCGATGAGATGCTTCTTAAACTGAAGGAGAATGGCGGGGTGATACAGATGTGTATTTTGAGTGGCTATGTTAAAGAGCCTGCTCCCAATCCCGGTCGCGACTCAGCCCGTCAGGCCGTCAGGGACAAGCATGGAAACTACTACGATTTGGATGAAGCCGGAAGAGAGGCATTTATCGTAGACTGGTACGCCATTGATAAGGACTTCCCCAGGGAGATGGCCACCGTGAGCGATGCAGTGGATCACATCGACCACATCGTGGAGCTTATAGGAATTGACCATGTGGGTATCGGCACCGACTTCGACGGGGGAGGCGGACTGGAAGACTGCTTTGATGTAAGCCAGATGGGCAACATCACCCTGGAACTGGTGCGCAGGGGCTACTCAGCCAGCGAGATCAAAAAGATCTGGGGTGGTAATCTTACGAGGGTGTTTAAAGCTGTGGAGGAGGCAGCGGTGTAAAAGCCTTATTGCTTGCTCCAATCTTCATTATAGATCCTGACTGAATAGGGGGGCTTTCTGTAAAAAACCAGCTCGTAATCAATGGGTTCTCCAGGCTTGGTGGCGAAACTGTGAGATGATTTGCGATTGCCTGGTTACATATAAAAACTAACGCTTATATCTTTGATTTACACACAGAATACTATATCTTTGTGTGTAGAAAAGGTAAAACATATCACACATGGCCACAAATTTAGCTATAGATGATTGGCTTATAGAAGAAGCTAAGTTGATCGGTAAACACCGGACAAAAAAAGGAGCTGTAACTGAAGCCTTAATGGAATACATCCAGCGCAGGAAGCAATCTGAGATCCTGCGGATTTTCCATACAATTGATTATGACCAAGACTACGATTATAAAAAGCAGCGAGCTGTTAAATGAAAGTCATAATCGATACCAGTGTATGGTCCTTAGCGCTAAGGAGAAGTAAAGACGTTGAAAGCAAGCCTATTGAAGAGCTTGAGGAGCTTATAAAAGAGGTCCGTGCTCAACTCATTGGCCCTGTTCGTCAAGAACTTCTCAATGGAATCAAATCAGAAAAACAATATAGAGTTCTTAAAAAGCACCTTAGGGCTTTCAAGGATCTCGCTATAGAAACAGAAGATTACGAATTGGCGGCCGAGTATTTTAACACCGCTCGGAAAAATGGCATCCAGGGTTCGAATACTGACTTCTTATTGTGTGCTATCTCTACTCGCCATCGGATGCCCATCTTCACTACAGATAAAGATTTCATCAACTTTCAATCTGTTATTCCAATAGAATTGCACAAAATCAGGACGTAGTTGGCAGCAACGTTGGTCCATATATCACTGAGTACAAAAACAGGGATATCTCGAGAGAGACACCCCTGTTCGAAATCCAGGGACAATATTGCATTAGATTACAATTCTATGTAAATTTCTTTCACATTTTCTGAATCGAAGGAGCAATTGTTTGGGGTGACTTGGCGAAGCTGAGAGCTGATATAAGGCAGTATAAATGTTCAACAGATAAAAACATGTCTATGGTCGATAGGCGAATTCAGGCTATCCTTGGAGATGATAAAGAACGTACGATGCACAATGCAGAGCGCTATCGTGATTACCTCGTTAAGCATCTCTCATTACCAATTCTTGTGACTGGCAACGAAGATTTTCCATGGGAGGAACCATACGTACTCGGTGTTTGGGACAAAGATGAATATGAAGTACTGAAACAGTCTCATCCATCATATACTGATACATTCGAGCTCATCGGACTTGAACAAGCTAACAGGTATGAAGATATCATGGCAAAGGTGCAGCGAGTTACCGATGGAAAACAATTTGAGATTGGACTATCATGGCTTTGTGGTAAGGAACAAGATGGCGACGCCAGCAAACTATTGAAAGATTATGGTAGCTGGCATACAAATTATTAATCTGTTGAATATATGTTCCACAGGATTAGCAGGTGAGTAAAAGGGGGCAGGAATAATATACGAAGGTTGTTATTCGATAGTTGTGGCAAATGAAGACAATGAGCCAGAGTGATGTAAGTCAGTCAATAGCCCGTTCAAAGTATGCAGGTTTACTCGACGATAACGGCAAAAAAGTGATGCGGCAGGCACTGTATGATGAGCAATTACATGTCCTGCTTGCCTTGGCAGATGCATTGCGGGTAGGAAAGGCAAGAGAGAAAATTATGGCTGTTCGGGAATTGAAAAACAGGATATGGTAACGAATTTTGTTAACGATATGGACAGGCAATTGTGGACTTATTTTACTGAAATAGAACTAATGAGAGAGTTTAATGACAAAAGAACGGTTATATATTCTTAAAGTTGCGTTATCTCATTCCAAAGGGATTTGGCGTCGCATAGAAATTGCTGGCAACCAATCTCTTGACCAACTGCATGAAACAATTTTCAGTGCCTTTGACAGGTATGATCCTCATTTGTATTCATTCTACCTTACTAAACCTGGCAGTAAAGCTAGAGACCGATTTGCTAATGCTCCTGAATATACCCATCCATTTGCTGTTGAAGAAGATTCAGTTTGGGGACATAAAAAACTTCACGATGCTTCAATAACAAATATCTCTGATTTGAATTTAAGAGTGAAAGATAGGTTTGAATACTTATTTGATTTTGGAGATGATTGGCTGCATGAAATTACGGTGGAAAGAGTTTTGGATATTTTCCCCAAGGGAGGTTACCCTAAAATAACAGAAAGAAAGGGAGAATCTCCCCCTCAATATCCAGAATATGAATACGAGGAAGAAGAAAGCTGAACAATTGCATTAACAAGGCTGCGAAATTGCTACCCAATTTATATCTGAACTATTCCAGCGCAGCAGGTGAAGCACACCGCTATGGGCGTAAAACCAATATAGTCATGCAAAGACACTTGATCAAAGTATTAATTCTGTTTGCCTCAATCTTAGGATACGGTCAGGAATATCATCCACTGCTGTCAAATTCAGGTTGGTGCTGTGAAACTTGTTTTGGAACTGGTTGCTGGTATACTGAATATCCTAATACTGAACCTGAGCTTATTAATGGTGAGCTATATTACAAAATTGGCAATGTTTATCTTCAGGAAGACTCCTTATCTCAACTGGTATGGTATTTAAAGGATGGAGAGAAGAACTTGCTTTATGATTTTACACTCGCAACCAATGATACGTTCCAGATTGAACTACGTGATACCATAATTGGCAACTATAATGTGGACAAGATTGATACCATAAGTACACTTGCCGGCAATCGTAAAAGATGGATTTTAAGTCTGAAGGACACTCTTACCATTGGCCAGGATACTCTGGATAGAAATCTTATTTGGATTGAAGGAATAGGAAGTACCTATGGTCCACTTTATCATAGGACTGTTCCCATTAATGCTTCTGGAACTTGTCTGGAAGGAGTCTATTCTGATGAAAGAATCCAGATATATCAGGGATATTGCACATATATACAAGGCTATTGGCCAGACGAATGTGGGTTCATTAGTAGCGGTCTTGAAGAAAACCTGATTGAACCCACAATTGTATACTTCAATAGCTTTGGAGAATTAGTAATCTCATCGGTTGAAATGGTTAACCAAATCCGAATTTTTGACGTAAAGGGAACACTCTTGCTGAATCAAAAGAATACATCAGCGGAAACCAGTTTTACGATTTCAAATCACCTACCTCCAGGTATCTATTTTTGCGAGATGGTTACTGAATCGCGAAATCGGTACTGCAGTAAGGCTATGAAATCTTTGAAAAGGCCATAACACTAGACCTGGCGCTGGTTATTCCCACTGTTAGCCCAGAAAAGAAATTGTAGGTGAAGTTTGAATTAATTATCTTATGGCGTAGTAGATTCGATAAAAAAAAGGCGTTTACGGGACTTGGAGGAGCCAGAATATATTGGTGACATAGCAAGAGAAAGTAATGAGATCCTATAGAGTAAAGATAGAGCTTCACCACTTTGAATTCAAGGCATTGAAAGCAAACAGCATGATTAGTGGCTGTCTAGTAGTTATTTAGCATCAGCAAAGAGGCAGGGGGACTATATAGTGTTAGACATTTCGATCCTCGAAGCAAAAGATTTAGCTGCTTGCGATGCCATAGAATTGCAGTTATACCAATAAATTGGAATAGAGATGTATGAAACAAATCCACTGCTCGGGGAAGAAATGAAGAAGGTAGTGAGAAACCAAATCAGACAAAATGATCCCCCTGAAACTAAACAAACCTATGACCGACTGATCAAAGAGGGATTTCCAATAGACGAAGTCATGAGACAGCTTGCTGTAGTCGTTGCCGCAGAAATATTTGACGTAACAAAAAGCAAAAAGCCTTTCAACCAGGAACGATATATTAAAAGGCTCAATGATTTACCAAAGGAACCGGAATAATTGGAAGGCATAACAACTCGCTGGTTGCAAAAAACAGGGATGTCCCGGGAGAGACGACCTTGTTTGATCCCGACAGTTAAACGCAAGCATTCTTTGGTAATGCATAACAAACCGCTGAGTTCAGCAATTAAAGCTAAAAAGGAGGTAAAATGGTAAATCGTGGAGCCGTTATTCTAAGATACAAAGCACCGTTTATACAGTGGATCAATGAAGTAGATCCCTTGGAGGACAGTTCAAAGATTACAATGAGCAATGCAAATCAAGAAAGAACGGTGTATTTAATCACTGATGTAGATGCTGAGAATGTCAAGGTTTGGATTCGTGAAAATCACGTTTCCCTTTTTGAGGATGAGCTATATGAGTGGTATACAGACGAAGCATTATGGCCCAAGAACAGGGATTACAAGACTTTTAATGAATGGCTTGAGGTGGAATGTCATTCCGTAGTTTTGGATACGGTTGGGGGGGAGATCTATGATGATGAATCTTAAGCAATATTTCCCAACTCAGTTGCCAGTAGTGGTTTTCATCCGCCAGCACATAATTTGTGTCTGACTCAAAACAATGTTCTTTCAAAAAAACAGGGATGTCCCGAGAGAGACACCCCTGCTTAAATAAACCAACTAACTAAAACTACTGCTATGCTTTCAGGCGACTTGCTACCTCTTCCCAGTTAATTACATTCCAGAATGCTTCAATGTATTCTGGTCTGCGGTTCTGGTAATTCAGGTAGTAAGCGTGTTCCCATACATCAATTCCAAGTACGGGTGTTCCTTTTACCTCGGCCAGGTCCATCAATGGATTGTCCTGGTTTGGAGTGGAGGAAACTGCCAGTGTACCATCTGCCTGCTTAACCAACCAGGCCCAGCCTGAACCAAACCTGGTGGCTGCTGCGGTACTGAATTTTGTTTTGAAATCTGCGAATGATCCAAATGCACCGTTAATGGCTGAAAGCAATTCGCCTGTAGGCTCTCCGCCGGCATTGGGTCCCATCACTGACCAATAGAGGTTGTGGTTGTAATATCCACCTCCGTTATTTCTTACTGCGGCTGACTCGGAAGATACCCCTGAAAGGATCTCTTCAACGGATTTTCCCTCGAGGGAAGTTCCTTCAACTGCTTTGTTCAGATTGGCTGTATAACCCGCATGATGCTTCGAATGGTGAATCTCCATGGTTCTTGCATCGATAGAAGGTTCCAGTGCATTGTAATCGTAACTTAAATCAGGTAACTTAAATGACATTGTATAAGGGTTTTAAAATGTTAATACTCCGTTTATTTAGATTGAGTATATATAACGTGCAGAATGAAGTTTTGTTCACACCTAAATGGCTTTGGGTGAACTTTTTCTGTTGTGCAACATTGGCAATATGATCCCTTACTTCCAAAACATGAGATTTGCCGTGGTTTTTGAGCGTTCGATTGATTTTCTTGCGCCCGGAATCTGCTGTTAAATATGTTCCATTAAGCACTCCAAGCGCGTATATTTGCCCCACGAAATGGAGTATAAAGTATAAAGTAAAAAAAGATAGAATTATGCCAACAGGTTTTTTTAATGTTCCGGTACCAGTCAATGAGCGGGTAAGGAACTATGCGCCAGGAACACATGAGCGCGCCACTTTAAAGGAAGAAATTGTAAAACTCAGGTCCCAGGTAATGGACATCCCCATGGTTATCGGTGGTGAGGAGATCAGAACCGACAACCGGATTCCCATCCATCCTCCCCATGAGCGGAAACACCTGCTTGGTCACTATCACAAAGGAGATGCCAGCCACGTGCAAATGGCCATTGAGGCGGCCATGGCAGCCAAAGAGAAGTGGGAAAACCTCGGATGGGAGCATCGCGCCGCCATCTTTCTGAAAGCCGCCGATCTGATTGCCGGTCCTTACGGCGACACCATCAATGCAGCCACCATGCTGGCACAATCCAAGAACGTCATGCAGGCTGAGATTGACAGCGCCTGTGAGATGGCCGACTTCCTTCGCTTTAATGTGAAGTACATGACCGAGATCTATGAGCAGCAGCCCATCTCTTCGGAAGGAATCTGGAACCGGGTAGAGCAGCGTCCACTGGAGGGATTTGTCTTTGCACTTACTCCCTTTAATTTCACCTCCATTGCAGGCAACCTTCCCACGGCTCCTGCCATGATGGGAAATACCGTGGTATGGAAGTGTTCCAATACCCAGGTTTATTCAGCCAAAGTGTTGATGGATGCCTTTATCGATGCTGGAGTTCCTCCGGGAGTAATCAACCTGGTTTTTGTATCCGGACCGGTAGCTGGCAATGAGATCTTCTCACACCCCGACTTTGCCGGAATTCACTTTACAGGTTCCACAGGCGTTTTCCAGCACATGTGGAAAACCATCGGAGGAAACATTGAGACCTACAAATCCTATCCACGCATTGTGGGTGAGACCGGTGGGAAAGACTTTATTTTTGCGCATCCCACCGCAGACAGGGAAGCACTGGTTGTGGCCATGGTCAGGGGAGCCTTTGAATACCAGGGTCAGAAATGTTCCGCAGCTTCCAGGGCCTATATCCCCGAGAGCATGTGGGGAGAGGTGAGAGAGCGCATGGAGAATATGATGAAGGGCATCAAAATGGGCCCACCTGAAGACTTTAACAACTTCTTCAACGCAGTGATTGACGAAACCACCTTTGACAAACTGGCTGGATTTATCGATCGTGCCAAAGAGGATGCAGATGCCGAGGTGATCATTGGCGGAGGATATGATAAATCGGTTGGATACTTTATAGAGCCCACCGTGATCCTGACCACCAATCCCAAGTACATCACCATGGAAGAGGAGTTATTCGGTCCCGTTCTGACCATCTATGTTTATGCAGATGATAAGATTCCTGAGACCACAGATATTCTGAATGAAACCTCCATGTATGCACTGACCGGAGCCATCTTCTCACAGGACCGTTATGCCATTGAGTGCCTAACCAAGAAGCTTTCCAATTGTGCAGGGAACTTCTACATCAACGACAAGCCTACCGGTGCAGTGGTTGGACAACAACCCTTTGGCGGAGCCCGCGGATCGGGTACCAACGATAAGGCGGGTTCTATGATTAACCTGTTGAGGTGGGTGTCGCCGAGAACCATCAAGGAGACCTTTGTACCGCCTAAAGATTACAGGTATCCGTTTATGGATGCGGAATAGGGAAGATAGTCTTCAATGGCAAATAAAACAGCGCTGAACCGTATGCTTCGCATCCGCTAAGGCGCTTTTTTTATTTCCATTTCCGCTATCTTCACATCGCTCCATAAAGAAGGGGACTTAAAGGTTGTTAATACTTAACCGACTGAAAAGAGAGTGCTGTTTTCTTTTTTGGGTAATTTTATATCGTGAAAGAGTTTTTTCTGAAGATATGGCCGGTTCTGAAGAATAAGTATGTGATCACCATCTCGGTGTTTGGCATATGGATGCTATTCTTTGATCAGAATAATATGGTGGACCGCATGAGGATGTCGGCCGAGATCAGGCAACTGGAGGACGATCGGGAGTACTATATCGACCAGATTGAGAAAGACTCCACCCGCCTGCACGAACTTACCACGGATAAGGACAACCTGGAGAAGTACGCCCGCGAACAGTTTCTGATGAAGAAGAAGAATGAGGATGTGTTTGTGGTGATTGAGGAGAAGAAGTAGTGCTCAGAGACCTTTCCTATCAATTACGTAATCATGGAATCAAAGTTAACATTGAATGTTAATAAAGATCTGGCGCGTAAAGCGAAGGTCTATGCCAAAAATCACGGGAGAAGCCTTTCTGACCTCGTGGAGAGTTATTTTAAAATACTCACAAACAAGGCAACTGACACTGAGATTGAATTAACTACAAGAGTAAAGTCACTTATGGGTTCTATAGAAGTCTCTGAGGATTTTGACTATAAAGCGGACTTATCAGATCAATTATCAAGAAAGTTTTTAAATTACTGAGCTATATATTGATCCTCAGCCATTCTCAAGGGGGGCAGCTCAGGTCTTTACCCTGGTTGATCGAAGAAAGGTAAAAGGATACTGCCCGAGAGTATAGTAGATGCTCTCATTTTGCTTTAATTTCCCAAGTATCTTATCTTTATTAATTGCTCAGAAAGAAGAATATTTGAATGATTTATAAAAACAGTAAATAGCGTGGCTTTAACTATATCAAAATCAGGTAAACGAGAAGATCCCCATTATTATATGGAAATTGCAGTTGATGTGATGACTAAATCAATTGATGAACAAAATAAGAAAAATCCGAGTCCACGAGTAGGTGCTGTTTTAGTCTTTCCAAATGGTGATTATGATGTTGCTTATCGAGGTCAATTTCGAGAAGGAGATAATAGGGAATCACCTAAATCAAATAAGTACAAATATGTTTTTAAAGCTGATTAACTGCGCATGGACAAATGCATGGTCACAGTGTCCATGCAAAAGATGAAAAAAGTATTCAAAAAGTTACGCATGGACATACGCATAAGCGTAACGTCTATGCAAGAGATAAAACTAATGCTTTAAAGAGTGACCATGGACATAACACTACCACTTCAAGGGTATTTTTGATACCACTTGAATTTCGGGATGGATCTCCTTTTTTTATCCAACATGTCCGTAAAACCCGCTCTCTTCAGGTGCGGGATATCAGGACTTAAAAAAACTTTCTCTAAATATACTTCGATAATTTATAATAAACAGCATTAACAAGTGGGTAGGTGCTGGCTTTGTTTCTGTTGACTCGACCCTGATATAAACCAAAGTTGAGGATAAAGACAAAATGTCTGTAAATCGCACACATAGAATGTTTTAGATGTGATATTATTTGCATAATATCAATAATATTTGTAAATTTAATAGAGATGTTTAGAGTACAAAAAGCATATAAATATCAACTTAAGACCAATGGGGATTTCGAAGGTCAATTGACCCGTATTTGTGGTTCTTCGCGTTTTTTGTGGAACAAGAGTCTTGCTCTGAATTTGGACCGATTAGAAAAGGGTCAGTCCATACTCTGGTACAACGAACTTGCTTTTTGGCTTACCCTGTGGAAAAAGTCTGACGAGTATGGTTTTTTAAAGGAGTGTCCTTCACAGGTATTGCAGCAAAAGCTCAGGGATCTTGAAAGAGCTTTCAAGGACTGTTTTGATAAAAGACAGCCTTTGAAACGCCTTCCGGTATTTAAAAGGAAAGACAAAGGAGACAGCATTCGTTTTCCCCAGGGGTTTAAAGTAGATAACCGTAGGATCTTTCTGCCGACGATCGGCTGGATCGGCTTCTACAAGAGCCGCTCCATCTCCGGGAAAGTAAAAAATATTACTATCTCAAAAAAGGGAGAGCGGTGGTACGCTTCCTTACAGGTGGAACAGATGATTGAAATAGGGAAGCATCCTTCTGATTCTGAGATTGGCATAGATGCAGGGATCAACTATTTTGCAGCCTTTTCAAACGGGAGAATGATCAAGGGAGTGAACAGTTTCCGAAAGCATAAAGAGAGGCTTGCCAGAGAGCAGCGGAAACTTTCAAGGAAAAAGAAGGGATCACAGAACTGGAAGAAACAGAAGAAAAAGATCTCAAGGCTACATCATACCATATCAAATGTACGCTCAGACTTTCTTCATAAACTCAGCACCGAAACCAGCCAAAACCACGCAAAGGTATATGTTGAGGGCTTGCAGATAAGAAATATGAGCTCATCAGCCAGGGGTACGATCGAAGAACCCGGCAGGAAGGTTAGAGCAAAGTCCGGGTTGAACAAAGCCATCCTGGACCAGGGATGGCTTGAGTTTAAACGCCAGCTAGACTATAAGCTTTACTGGAAAGGTGGGATGCTGGTTGAAGTCAATCCCAGGCATACCTCACAACGATGCTCATGCTGTGGACACACGGAAAAAGAGAACAGACTATCGCAGGCTGAATTCAAATGCATTGCCTGCGGATATGAGGAGAATGCAGATGTAAATGCAGCCAAGAATATTAAAACCATCGGACAGATGGGGATGGCCTGTGAAGCGAACCACGTTGGTGGTCGGCAGCAGGAACCTGTAGGAACCCGTGAGGAAGTACTGCCCAAGGCTTGTTAAAGTCGAAGGAATCCCTTTCCTTTAGGGAAGGGAGGACGTCAAGAGTCCAGAAATCATACATCGGTTAAGAGCCTCCGAAATTTCTGATGGACTTATTTTTAAAGAGTAAGCGAGGTCGATATTTCTCCACTTGTCATTGTTTATTGCTATTATCTTCAGCAGTATGACAATGTCCTGCGGCCGCATGCCAAGATGCTTTTTCATATCTCAGACAGTTGATCTGTCAATTCCCCTGAATACCATTAAATACTTCCTTATTAAATCTCCGGTATTGTTGTTGGCAATGACTTCAGTTTTATCAGGGTGAATTTTTCTCAACAGCTCCAAAGAAGCTTCCTCAACCGGTACATCAGGATACCCTCTTTCCCTCGCAAAGTGCAGGAATTTCATAATCCGGAACATATTGAACCAGCGCCAGAATCTTTTCTTAAAGGCAGGGTAGGAGGCGCTATTCCCCCGAATCTCAGCCAGGGCATCTTCGAATTGTTGAGTTTCCAGGAAATCAGTCAATACTTTGGGAACTGAGTCTTCCAGGTCTGCTACCCCTGAACCCGTATAAAAATTCTCCATCCGGGTAAAGAGCTGTCGCAGCATCTCAAAGGGTCTGGGATCATAGGTAGTTAGTGGTTCGCGGGATCTGCTTAATCGTCCAACCACCGGTCCTGTACCAAAAGGAACCCGGTCAGAAGGTCTGGGAGAGGGGATTACGCATGTTTCAAGGCAATCCGAGAATCTGCCCCGCTGGGCTACCTTCTGGATAAAGTAGAAGTCCTCACCCCCCTGACGGCGGTTCATTCCGCCTTCCATACAATAGACATCGGCTCTTACCGCAAAGGAAGATCCCACTGTATGATACGCATAGGGATAGCCGGTATACCTCACCGATTGAAGGTAGTAGCGAAGGTGCAACTCATATTGAGCAATGGCATCATAGATCGCTGGATCATAGACTTCAGAATCGGAGGACTCCAGGGGATGCTCAAAGTAGATGGAGCAGCCTTCGGCGAGATAAAAACAACTGTTTGGTCCAGGAACGGCTTTGTAAAAGTGCTTTAACAGAGCTTCCAGGTAGTTGGATTCAACCACTGCATCCGCATCCATTGAGGCAATGATTCCCTGGGGAACTCCCAAAGAATTAAATCGTCGCACTGCTTCATCCATAAGGATCTTGCGGGCAAGCCCCACACCTGCCTCCTTCTTTCCAAAGGAGTGATCCAGCAGCAAATGAAAATCTATTAAAGGGGTGGGGGTGATGGGCAATCCAATCCCTGGTGGCCTCAAAGGTACGGCTGTTCTGTTCCAGGATCTCCGCGGGGGCATCTGCCGGAGCATTTACCAGAATCAGCACCTCAGCGTGACCCCAACTCTCTAGGTTTCCGGCTGATACAAATAAAGAATCCAGGCATCTTTCGAGCCCGGATTCATTATATACCGGTATGGGTATAGATATTTTAAGATCGGGATGGGGATCTGAATGAATGAGCGACTCCCGCAAACCGGCTTTTAGCAGGTATGCATCGGCAAAGCCCATTAGTTCAGTTCGGTTCCCGGCTTATATTTTTCGTTCAGTCCGGCAACTACCTGAGTGGTGATGTCATATGGTTTGGCACCATAAACCAGGTTGCCACCAAATGAATAGGAGTATACATAACTGTAACCAGTAGACTCGCTTAGCTCTTTAATATAACGCTCAATCATATCGATCATCTGGCGGTTTTTCACCATTCCTTGTTCCTGAAGGTCCACTTGGTACTGGTTTTGAAGGGCCATCAGATTTTGCTCTTCGGCGGCCAGGTTCTGCTGCAGCTGTTCGGCTTCGCTCCTGGTTACAAGCTGACGTTCGATCTTATACTGGGCATCCTGAACACGCTGGTAAAAAGATTCGGTTTTGCCTGCGAAATCGGCTTCCATTTCAGACTGCTTCTGACCCAGCTCCTGCTGGAATTCAAAATAGAGATCCCACTGTGACATTACTGAATCCATATTAAAATAGGCAATGCTAATATCGGATGGGTCGGCCATCTCAACAGCGGCTTGTGTTGCCTTATTCTCGGTCTTCTCACCTCCTGTAAAGTGTAGCACAAAAAGTGCTATAACAGCGGCTGCAAGGACTACATTCGTTACAATGTTTGCGTTCTTCATTTTAAGTACTGATTATTTGTTTGTTATCGGGCAACAAATATAGTAGAAAAGTTTAGAATTCATTTGATTTTTTTCGCTTCGGGGCGCTGATATATGGTTCTTCAACACATATATAGGCAGATCAGCGTAGGCGACTCTTCCCCCTCCCGTTCGCAAGGGGTTTCGAGGTTTTCCGGGAGGGGGGTCGTTTACGAAGCCGGTCAGGCCTAACGACCTCGATTTTACATCAATATTCTCTCTTGTTGGGGGTGATCAGTTATAACAGACATTCGCTTGTTCTGCGTTCAAAAAAAGCAACTTTTACTATCAATCCAGAATTTCGTAACTTTGATGCAAAGCAAAAACATGGAGCGCATTGTAAACCTACATATTGAAAAATTACCAGAGGGCTACTATTTAGCTACATCAGAAAGTATTCAAGGTCTTATAGCACAAGGCAGGACAATTGCTGAGACTATTGAAATCGCAAAGGATGTGGCGAAGAAGCTAATTGAAGCGCAGGAAGACCAGATTTCCACTCTCAATACTTTTCAAGATAGTTTCGATTATCCTCTGGTAATTGGAATATAAATGGGCCGGCTGGCAGGATACAAATACAGGGAAATTGTCAAAATCCTGAAGAAGTTTGGTATAACCCAAGTACGAAACGATACACTACCATTCCAAATCATCCTGGTGATATGCCAGAAGGTACGCTTAGAGCAATACTAAAGCAGGCTAACATTGATGTTATTTCCTTTTTGAACAAAAAGTAAAAAGAACCAGATCACTAAATTAGACCGTATTGCGTGTCACGCTCTTCGTATTAGGGCAAAATTCGCGCCATGATATGGCAGCTTAGTTCCTCCGTTCGGCTTCCGGAATACTGGAATGTATGAAAAAGTCAGGAATATCTACGATAAATCATTATTTGAGATCACTGGGAGTGATTTCAAAGCCTGGTCGTGGTGGAGCGGGGGCGCGGTTCGCAGCCCAGTTTAACCGCTATAAGGGATGATCCCGTCTGTAGTTTTGAGCTACCTTCTCGATGACCAGGGGAATAGGGGTAAAATCCATTCCCAGGGCTTCCCGGATCTTATCATTGGAGAAATGAGATATACTAAAGGCAGAATGAAGATGCTCTGAGGTGATGCGACGCTTTTTGGTGAAGAATCCCGTAAATGCGTCCAGCCTGCAGATGAATCTCAGTGTGGAAGGGGAGACCTCTTTTAGTTTCCTGGGTGTCTCCAGCGCAGCGCCTATGGCTTCAAATATTTCCCGATAGGAGTGATCCCCAGAACTCAGGATAAACCGTTCACCCGAAATCTCCGATGCCATCAGAGCAGTCATGGCCGACACCACATCCTGAACTCCCACATACCCAGTTACGCCGGGTGTTGCATATTTGAGTCCGCCAGCTACCCGGCTGAACATGGAGGAGCTTCCCCGTTCCCAGAAGCCCGATCCAAATATTATAGTAGGATTGACAATGACTGCTTTTAATCCCTCTTCCATTCCCACGCCAGACTTCCATCTCCGATTTGAACTTGGATTCGGCATATCCTGTGGTAAACTTGGAACGCGCCCAAATCCGCGATTCATCAGCAGCCATTCCCTCGGGGGCCCTTCCTATGGCCGAAGAGGAGGAGACATGAACCAGTTTTTTAACTCCCGCTTCCAGGCAGGCATTCACCACATTTGCAGTGCTCTGGACATTAAAATCGATCATGGATTTTCGGTCGCGAGGCTGAAAAGAGACCATGGCCGCACAGTGATAGACCTCCTCAATGTCGATCATCACCCGCTCCACTTCCTGCTGACTCAGCAAATCCACATCCACCCAGTCGATGAGCTTGAACAGATGGTCACCCTCATTGGAATGGTAAGAGAATACACGCTTAACCTCCTCCAGATCGGATGAGGGCCTTTTCAGTGCCACCACCTCTTCATGCTCTCTGACCAGCTGAAGCAGCAGGTGCGATCCAAGAAGTCCGGTTCCTCCTGTAACTAAAATCATGACGAGCGTGCCTTCTTAAAAAGAATGTTCTTCCAGGCTTTCCAGAAATAGGACCACTGGGTTCGAAGCGGCCTCTTTTCATAAGAATCAAGGTACTTCATCTCCGAGGCCTCAATCTCTTCCAGCGTTTTGGGCATATCGGCATAATAGGGAGGAATCAGCCCTGGCTTCCATTTGATCCGCTTCTCCTGGAGCTCTTTGGAATAGAGCTCGTAATAGTGTCTGCTCAGCGGACGGACCCCAACCAGCTTAAGTTCTCCTTTAAATAGATTATACAGCATAGGAAGCTCATCAATCCATAGCTTGCGCAGGATAGATCGTCGATTTGGATACCCTGAAATCATCCTTAAACTTCCCCCCTTCATCCAAGTTCATTTTTTTTATGTACATAATCCTGCAGGTATTCTGCAAAAGGATACATGGTACGAAGTTTATAGACCTTGATCATTTCACCCCCTTTCCCCACTCTTCTGAGGGTGATGAAAGGCCCATAGGTTGGACTTGGGTCAAAAGCGGGCTCCTTTATCCTGATGGCCACAAAGAAATAGAAGCCATTTACATAGGTCTCTTCCGTTACCTCAAAACCGCAGGAATAGAGCCGGCCCAGAATTTCGGCCCGTGTGAACACCCTGTTGATACCCCGGGTAAGTATAAAATAGATGCCCCTGGTGAGGCAGAATTTAGGAAATACCCTTTTAATGATATAATCACCTGTAAACATAATCCAGTTGATCACAGGTGGATATTTTCTGAGGATTCGCTTTCGACGCATCTCAGCGGTCTCCGCACAACTTATAAATTTCCCATAATCCGGAAGCTTGTGATTCACCGATTCGAAAAACTTGTTCACGTACCTCACATCATTTACCCGGCGAAGGTTCACAATGGTGGTATAGGCTCCTTCTGGCTGCCTCAGGATGTTAAACCTGGTCATGGTGGATGTAATCAGGGTATTCTTTGCGCCCAGGGTTACATGTTCGTCCAGATAAGCAGCAACTTTTTCCCCATACTCATCCGCAATGGCCGCACGAAGGTTTTCCGGATCCACATGCACTTCGCTATGATTCACCGCTTCCTCCATCTTACGCCTGTCGGTGGTGGTGGGTGGTGCTTCAATAAAGGCTTTTGCCACATCATATTCGGGAGAAATGAGCATGTAGGTGTAGAGGCTGAAAAAACCCATCTCTAAGATAGTAGCAAGCCCGAAAGTCCCCAGTACCATCATCCGAGAATAGAAGGTGGTATTAAATGCATATATGATCAGGGCCACAAAAGCCAGGGCCACAAAGTTGGGATAGATGATTTTCCGCATCAAAAAAGTAAGCCTCTCCTTTTTAGAGATTTGATATTTTTTAAAGTAGAATGAACTTACCATCCAGAGAAAGACGGTAACAGCAAACGCAATCAGGTACCTGGGAGAAAGGTAAGAGACCATCACCGGTTTCAGACCGGCCATAAAAATATAGGCACCTGACAGCAGAATCAGGTCGATGATAATCAGACCGGGTTTAGGTTTATTCATATTGTGGCTTCCTCTTGTGAATTTACAAAGAATTCCGCAATAACAATTCTAAATATTGTTAACTATGGAATAAGAATGACAGGTGAGGATTCAGGAGATAAAACGGAGGTGGTAGTCGGGATCTGATTGCATCTCGGCGGCACTCAGGGGAAGATTTTCAATAAACCAGAAGAGGAAATTGGTTATATCAATTTTTCCACTAAGCAACTTAAGGCGAATGTTTTCATACATACTGCCTGGTTGCTCTGACATCAACTCTTCAAGTTTCCGGAATGAGTCATCAAGCTGATCGGGAGTGAAATAATAAAGAAGTCCATATGATTCCAACTCTGAGATATAGGCGAACTTCTCATCACCTATGAACACAGATGGGATTCCCAACACAGCAGCTTCTGCAGCCATGGTTGCACTGTTGCCCCAGAATACCTTACATTCGTTTAGCTCCTTGTGGATTCCTATAGTCTTGGCCAAGCGAACCTCACTATGTATTGCCCACCTTATATCTACTTCAGATGAAAGAAAGATAGGATTCTGTATGCTTATCTTATTTACCTGTTCTATTATCTGTTCGAAATCTACTCTTGATTTAGATGAATGATGAATGGAATCGGTCCTTGTAAGGCGAAAGAAAGCTCCTTTGCCATTATGTTTTTTCTGAAAATAGTTGGGATGCAAATAAGCAAGTTCTTTAAATGACTGGAGGTGAAAATGGTTGAGATGAAATGTATGAGGATATGTAGCTGGTGTAAATAGATAGGTTGATTGTTTGAGCATGGGCCGCAGACGAGGATTATCGTCCGTATCGTCATAGGTAACGCAGGGTGTTCCTGTTATTTTTGAAGCTATTGCCAGATAGGGAGAGGAGAGGCTGATGGTTGTTCCAGGCCTGGTCCTAATAATTTTAATCAGGATCAATAATATTAGATAAATACCATAGATATATTTCCCAATTTTTGAGTGGCTTCCTTTTCCCCTGCTTATGGAATGGGATTCCAGCATTTCTCAATAGATCCTGAAGACAATCCTTATCCCTGGCAATTACAAATATTTGATAATCTTCATGTTGTAACTTAAATAAACAGGTTTTTAAAGAAATGAAAATCAGCAGGGTGATTCAGATCGAAGAGTATTCTTTTTTTCTTTATTTGATTCTTCATGAAGAATGCATTCACCACAAACATAATTAATATCTTCGCATCTATGAAAAAATCATATGCACTTGCCATTGAAGCTGCTATTAAGGCTGGTCAGGCTATATTAGAAATTTATGGTACTGATGACTTTCAGGTGGAGTCAAAAGCAGATGATTCTCCTCTTACCATTGCTGATAAGACGGCCAATGGGATCATTGTAGAAATTCTTGAAAAGACGGAGTTCCCCATATTAAGTGAAGAAGGGAAGACCATTCCATTCGAAGATCGCAAGGGGTGGGAAAAATTCTGGTTGGTGGATCCTTTGGATGGAACCAAAGAGTTTATCAAACGCAATGGCGAGTTTACGGTCAATATTGCTCTTGTGGAGGATGGACACGCGGAATTTGGAGTAGTATACGCTCCTGTGATTCAGGAGTTGTACGTGGGAATTCCCGGCAGGGGTGCTTTTCTGTGCAGGGAGGAGAAGAATTTTAATCAGCCCCTTGATTATCTGCTTCAGTTTTCTGAGCCCATGCCTGTTGAGCCACCCGATGAAAAATACTTCAGGGTAGTAGCCAGCCGTTCACATTATAACGATGATACAAAAGCTTTTGTAGAGTCACTCGATAGTGGAGGAAAAGAGATTTCCCTGGTGAGTAAAGGAAGTTCTTTAAAGCTATGTATGGTTGCTCTAGGGAGTGCGGATATCTATCCCCGCCTTGGGCCCACCATGGAATGGGATACTGCTGCAGCCCATGCGGTGGTAAAAGCTTCCGGTAAGAATGTATACCATGCCGAGACTGGTAACGAATTGGAATACAATAAGGAAAACCTTCTGAATCCTTATTTCGTAGTAAGATAAATAAGATTGGTGTGCAACCAATATGGTAATCTACAGGTCATTATACAGAACCCATTGAAGAGCAGTGAGAAGAACATACTTGCTGGATGCATAAAGGGTAAGCAATCAGCACAACGGGAGTTGTTTGACAAATATTCCCGTTTGCTGCTTGGTGTTTGTAACCGATATGCCCAGAGTATTGAGGAGGCCGAAGACATTCTGCAGGAAGGTTTTGTTAAGATCTTTCTGAATATTAAGGAGTTCAAGGGAGATGGTTCATTGCTGGCCTGGATGCGCAGGATTATGATCAATACAGCCATCACCCATTACCATAAGATGCGAAAGCATCGGTATCACGACGACCTGGATGAGGTAAGCGAATCCAGGTTTGAAGAGAGGACCTGGGGAGAATCGGAGTTTACAAGGGAGGAGCTTTTTAATGTGATCCGAACCATGCCCGATGGGTACCGGGTGGTGTTTAACCTCTATGCAGTGGAGGGTTATAAGCACCGGGAGATTGCAGAGATCTTAAAGATTGATGAGAATACAAGTAAATCACAATACAGCAGGGCCAGAAGATGGCTTCAGGAAAGGTTATTAAAATTGAACGGGGGTGCAACTCCCCACCACAATGAGTGATAAACTCAACATAGAACAACTGGTTAGCTCCAAACTTGGAGAGGCAGAGATCACCCCCTCACAGGGTGCCTGGAAAGGCATTCAGCGAAAACTTCGCTGGAGAAAGTTCCTGCGATTTAATCCAGGGCAGTTTAATGCCTACTACCTGGCGGGATTGATTATCGCAGCCACCGGACTGATTGTAATCCTTTCCACAAAGCCTGATTCCCCAGATTCCCGCAGATTCGATTGAAACTGCTCCCGCTATACAAAATGAGATTAGTCCCGCACAAAATCTTTCGGAACCTGATAAGCCTAGAAGAGAGAAAAGAGATAAAAAGGAAAAGAGGGAGGAACCCATCATTTCAAAGACTGACCCGGAACCTGTTCAAGAGCCTGGTTTGGAAACTTCTCCAGAATCAGTCGAAGCTAATGCCAGACCTTGAGTCTTCTGATAATTCGGATACTGTTTCAGTAAGTCAGCCCGTAAAGGAGGATGAAGTGCAAACAGAGATTCCAGTGGTGGTGGTTCCAATCGAGACCGTCAGAGAAGATCCTGCTGTTGAGGATCCATCCTCCAATGAGCCGGTGACTTATTTTACTTGTTCAGCCCAGTCGGGTTGTGCCCCTCTTGAAGTGCAATTCCATAATCAGAGTACAAATGCAGTCAACTTCCTATGGTCATTTGGAACAGATGACCAAAGCTCATCCAGCGATCCGCTTTATCGGTTTGAGGAGCCAGGAAGTTACAAGGTCACACTCAAAACTGAGAATCAGGAGGGAGCATCCTCCATTTATAGCCTTACTATAGAGGTTTACCCGGTCCCTACAGCCGATTTTGCCATTGAAGAGGGATTGGAAGGGATTGACGGACACCTATCACTAAATTTGCTAAATTACTCAGTGGGAGCAAATACCTTTGGATGGTGTCTCTTAACAGAAGACCTGGCCTCATGTGGCCATTGGATCTCGGAAGAGTTTCAACCTCCTCTTTATTTAACCGATCTTAAAAATGGAGCTGATCAAATGAGGCTTGTTACCACCAATGAGTTTGGTTGTGTGGACACAACCATTAAGCCACTTGCCAATTCGTGTGGAGTCCAACGATGTAAAGATCAAGTTTGCAACCGCATTCAGCCCCAATCCTACAGGTCCGGGAGATGGCAGATTCAGGCCTGGTGAAAAACGGATTGACCTATTCCACCCCGTAATTCTCGAAGTGCCTGCTGAATACAACTTGAAGGTTTACACCAAACGTGGTGAGCTGGTTTTCGAAACCAATGATGTTTACCAGGGTTGGGATGGATATATCCAGGGAGAAAGATCCGCAGGAGGAGTATATGTCTGGATGCTTGAAGGGACCTGGTTAAATGGTGAGACATTTACCATGAAAGGAGATGTAACCCTAATCTGGCAGGACCTCTGGTAATGATCTCCAAAACACAACAGGTATTTCTTGATATCCTAAAAGGAGATATTCCCACACTATTAAAAGGAGTAGATACAGACGAACTCTTTGAATTATTTCAAAGGCACAGGTTATTCCCCCTGGCTC
>CAWANQ010000006.1:0-217015 GCA_963783435.1 uncultured Bacteroidota bacterium
GCGAATCTTATAGTTAAGATAAGCAAAGAGAATACTGAAAAGGGGACTCAAAAAGTTAAAGAATGCATAGGGAACATACTCCATGGTGGGCACGCCCAAGTACACGTGATTGGGTGGCGCCACAGGTGTTCCAGGGGACCAGCACCGAGGTAATGGTCCCTCCATCCTCCAGGGTACGGCTCAGCACTTCTGGTTTCAATCCCCGTTTCTTATAGATATCTGAAAACATCCTTCCCGGAACCACAATGGCGATATACTGGTCGGAGGCGGTAATGTTAAAGAAAATACTGGTGACGATGGTGGTGGTGACCAGCGAACCGGTGGACTGGGCCCAGCGAATTACCGAACTGGTTATCTTTACAAGTAATCCGGCTGATTCCATGGTTCCTCCAAATACCATGGCAGCCAGGATCAGCCATATGGTGTTGAGCATTCCCCGCATCCCGGAACTTGTTAGCAGTTCATTGACCATTTCATTGGGTGTGGTAATGGCAATATCTCCGAATATGGATTGCATCACAGATAGGTAGGATGCTTTAAAAAGGGTTGTGGTAGTAGCATCTATTCCCATGGCCACTTCTCTCACCAGGTGTGGTTGAAAGATGATGGCAAACAGGCCTCCCATCAGTGAGCCAGCCAGCAGGGCAGGAAGGGGTGGGATTTTTTTAACAATAATAAAGATCAGGAAGGCGGGAACCAGCATCAGCCAGGGAGTGATTCTGAATTTGGATTCGATGGACTCCAGGACCACATCAATATCGCCCGGAGTTGCATCGAATTTATAGGTAAATCCAATAATCAGGAAGATGATCAGGGTCAGCGACATGGCGGGGACCGTGGTAATGGTCATGTACCTGATATGCGTAAACAGATCCGTTCCTGCCATGGCAGGAGCCAGGTTGGTGGTATCAGACAGGGGTGACATTTTATCTCCAAAATAAGCGCCGGAAATCACTGCTCCGGCAATCACTCCCTGGTTGATTCCCAGTGCTTGTCCCACACCTACCAGGGCAATCCCGACGGTAGCTACTGTCGACCAGGAGGAACCTGTGGCCAGGGAAACCATACTTGCAATGATAACGGTGGCAAAAAGAAAGATCTTAGGGTGAAATATTTTCAGTCCATAATAGATCAGGGTAGGGACCACTCCGCTTAGAAGCCAGGTGCCTGCCAGGGCGCCTATCATCAATAGAATCAGGATAGATGGCATGGCTGAACTGATGCTTTTCACCATGCTTTCCTGGATATTTACCCATTTCACTCCAAGGTAAATGGCAATGATTCCAGCCACTGCTGAAGCGAGTAAGAGTGCAAACTGATTGGCACCATCCAAGGTATGATCACCAAAATGAGTTACATTAAGAACCAGGAGAAGAATCAGAATCACTATGGGTATCAGTGCTTGCAGCAGGTTGGGAGTTCTGGCTTCTTTGGGGGTCATACGCGTTTAAAGATGAGTCGCCAAGATACTATTTTTCTTTCAGGATCGTTTTAATTCAATACTATTTTGGCGTAACTTGTTCAAGTGTAAAAGGGACTCATATGGAATTGAATATTGATTTCTTTCATATTGTAAATGAGCGTGTTGCGGAGAAGGGTCTGGTGCTGATTTCGGAACCTTTTCTGAGCGATAACTATTTTCGTAGGTCCATTGTATACCTCACAGAGCATAATAAGGAGGGCTCACTGGGATTTGTATTGAACAAACCCATGGAGATTAAAGTGAATGAGGTGGTTGAAGATTTCCCCGAAGCTGATTTCCCAATTTCCATTGGCGGACCGGTAAGTACCAATACCGTACACTATCTACATACATTGGGAGACCTGATTCCTGAGAGTGTGGCAGTGGCCGATGGGATCTATTGGGGAGGGGATTTTGAACTAATTAAGGAACTGATCTCCACAGGCAATATTAAGCCACATGAGCTTCGTTTTTTCCTGGGATATGCCGGATGGACTGCGGGGCAATTAGATGGTGAAATGAATGAGAATGCATGGCTGGTAAGTAGAATCTCTCCAAGAATGGTAATGCAGAGTACCGATTCCGAATTTTGGTCCGATATCATGGCCTCTTATAACAATAAATATAAAGCCTGGGCCAACTTTCCCGAGGATCCGGGACTTAACTAAGTCGTTCGAGATATTATTTGATTTGTTCCAATACCTGTCTCAAATCACTATTGGATTCAATAAGTATGGTATTCAGACCGGATGCCATCCCTGCTTCCTGATCCCTTTCAGAATCACCTACAAACCAGGATTGGCTTGGATCGATGCCATACCTGGCTATGGCTTTCTCAATCATGAGTGGGAGGGGTTTTCTGCATAAGCATGCCTCAATGCTGTGGTGGTGTGGACAGGTATAGATCTCATCCAGCACAATGCCCTCTTTCTCCAGGATCAGACAAAGATGATCGTGCAACTGTTCCACCTCATCCATGCTATACTCTTCCTTGGCCACTCCTCCCTGGTTTGTGATCACAATCAGCATATATCCTCGCTGTTTTAACTCCAGAAGGGTTTCTACAACTCCGGGATTGAGCTGGAAATCTTCTGGTTTCCAAATGTAGTAGTGATCCTGATTGTTATTCAGGGTTCCGTCGCGGTCAAGAAAGATGGCTTTGCGCATAAACTAAGAGTCATTTTGGGAACAGGTTCTCAAGAAAATCTAAAAACAGGGAGGGTTCCAGCAGGATGGGAAAGATAAATCCCACCACAGCTCCCCAGAAATGGGCCGAATGGTTGATGTTATCTTTATTACGTTTACCCATGTAACTGGAGTAGATCAGGTAGAGGATGCCAAACAGGATGCCGGGAATGGGAAGAACCATATAGAAATAGATCTTCTGCAGAGGGGCAAAAAAGATATAGGTAAAGACCACCGCTGAAACAGCCCCTGATGCTCCCAGTGCACTGTATTTTTCATCATTGCGGTATCTGGAAATGGTAGTAAGAGAGGCCAGGGCGATACTTGCCAGATATAGCAAGACAAAGAAAAAGGGACCCGAAAAGATCACTCCCTGTGCTTCAAGGTCTCCCAGCATATGTTCCACATAGGACCCAAAAGAATAGAGAACCAGCATATTAATGCCCAGGTGCACATAGTCGGCATGAAGGAATGCATGGGTGAATATTCTGTAGTACTGTTGTTTATGTACGATGTGGTAGGGTGAGAGATCGAATCGATAAAGGAGTTCCTGGCGCTTGAAAGCATACAGTGAAAACAGTATCGTAATGATAACAATGACCAGGGTAATCATAAGTGAAGGATTTTAAAGATCAGCTCTCGCTGCAATTCTCCCTGAGAAGTGGTATTGCCATTGTATCCTTTGGAACGCATGTCATAGGATCGTAGCAAGGAGATAATCTGCACCAGTTTTCCTGCGGAGTAGAGTCGGGCAGAAGCTTCGTAGTCCTTCACAAAAAAAGGATTTACTTTCAGAGTGGCTGCCACATTCTGTTTAGACCGGTCCTTGATATAGTGAATGAGCAACAATTTGGAGAAGTAGTAATAAAGGGAGGAGATGGTCTGGGTAATATGGTAGTTCTTCTGGTTCTCAGCAAAATAGTTAATGATCCGATTGGCTTTTAATACATCACGTTTCCCCAGGGCATTCTGAAGTTCAAATTGATTAAAATCCTTGCTGATGCCAATGTGCTCTTCCACATGTTTAGCTGCAATGGTTTGACCTTTTTCACCAATGGCAATGGTTAGTTTTTCCACTTCATTGGCAATTTTGGAGAGATCGCTCCCCAGGTATTCGGCCAGCAGGGCAGCGGCTTTGGGTTCGATGCGATACTTTTTGTTGGAGGCATAAGCGGCAATCCACCCGGGAACCTGATTGTCATACAACTTCTTCGATTCGTAGCTTACTCCGTTTTTCTCAAGTGCCTTAAATACTTTCTTCCTTTTGTCAGGTTTTTTATACTTGTAGTTGATCACCAGCAGGGTGGAGGGCTGTGGGGTCTCTATATAGTGGATCAGGTCTTCGAAGTTCTTAAGTTCCTGGGCTTCTCTAATGACCACCACCTGGTGGGAGGACATCATGGGGAAGCGTTTGGCCAGGTTTATGACCTGTCCGGCATCTGACTCTTTTCCGTAAACTATGGTCTGATTAAAACTCTGTTCGGCCTCGGTCAATACGTTTTTGGTGATGTAATCGGTGACCATGTCAATATAATAGGGCTCATCTCCGTAAAGGAAATATAAAGGCTTGTAAACCTTGTTTTTCAGGTCACCAATGAGCTGTTCGTAGGTCATTCCCAAAACTACATAAATTTCAGGTGTTTCACTGACTCCCTGTGATCAATGATCTCCTGGAGCGATTCAATTCCTATCTCCAGGTGCATCCGGGCAAATTTTTCAGTAACCTGCTTGTCACTTTTCTGAGTTTTTATTCCTTCTGAGATCATGGGTTGATCTGAAACCAGCAAAAGGGCACCGGTGGGAATTTCATTGGCAAATCCGACTATAAACAGGGTGGCAGTCTCCATATCAATGGCCATACTCCTGACCACCCTCAGGTATTTTTTAAACTTATTGTCATGTTCCCATACCCTCCGGTTTGTGGTAAATACCGTACCGGTCCAGTAGTCCTTTCCCCTGTTCCTGATGGTGGTGGATACGGCTCGCTGGAGATTAAAAGATGGGAGTGCCGGTACTTCAGGAGGGAGATAGTCATTTGAGGTTCCATCTCCTCTCAAGGCTGCAATGGGAAGGATCAGATCGCCCAGTTCGTTTTTCTTTTTCAATCCACCACATTTTCCCAGGAAAAGCACTGCTTTAGGTTGGATGGCTGCCAGAAGGTCCATGACAGTGGCTGCATTGGCACTTCCCATTCCAAAGTTAATCATGGTGATTCCATTGGAGGTGGCAGCTGGCATGGCCACATTTCGGTCCACCACATCTGTTTGGTTTATTTCAGCAAACTCATCCAGGTATCCCTGGAAATTGGTAAGTAAAATATATCTTCCAAACTCCTCCGTCGGGATACCCGTATACCGGGGAAGCCAGTTCTCAATTATCTCCTGCTTTGTCTTCATCATGGGTTGATTTCAACTAAAATTCACTCCCGGTTAGAGTGATCTTTACTACATTGTATTTTCAATACTAAAGATAGACTATTTCATGCGAAAACTGAATCTTCCTGAGTATGAATTCCGCTTCAAACAGGAAGGAGAGAGCCTTTATGTGTTCGATGTTTTTAGGAAGCGTTATGTGATGTTTACTCCTGAAGAGGAGGTCAGGCAGCGTTTTGCCAGATATCTGATTGAGGAGAAAGAATTTCCGACTGCTCTTATGTTGACTGAGTATACCTTAATGCTTAACGAGATGACCCGTCGCTGTGATATCCTTGTGCATAAGCCAGCTGGCCATCCTGCTGTTCTGGTAGAGTGCAAGGCGCCTGAAGTTAAGATCAGTCAGGAAACCTTTGACCAGGTGGCTCGTTACAATCTGGTTTTTAATGTGAAGTACCTGATGGTAACCAATGGATTAAAGCACTATTGTTGTTACCTGGATTTTGAAACCAATAAGGTGGAGTTTATGAAAGAAATTCCAATGTTTTCTGATTTGAAAACTTAGCCCAAAAAGTATATGTATCCTGCTAATCTCTTATACATCGAACTGAAAACCCATCACCTTCATAACCACTGGTTCGGTGTATTTCCCTGTGAGAATGATATATGGATCTGTACCATGCGAAAAAATCCTTATACCTGGTAGATGACCACCAATATCCAGAATACCCCAATACATAAAATAATCCATTTACATCACGATATCCCCCGGGGAGAGCATTGAATCCTGTTTTATTAGTAGCTTTATCATTAGGTGCTTTCCAGTGCTCTATTCCTGTTGCTTTAAGAGAATCTCCAACATATTTTCCACGCCAACCACTATTGTCCGCCTGGTAATCATTTCGAATTCCAGATATGATTCAAGCTCTTTCCATTCAGAATCGGATGGGATATGCCATCCTTCAGGAGCCAGCCCTCGCTGGTCATTAACTGCATGCCAGTTATATAAGCTTTCCGTAAATTATTTCATTTTTGATGATCATTCTCATAATGGCACCAGCCCCCAGTAGTTAAATTTCCCCATTCCTTTTTTATGATGTACCTCAGGTATAGGATCCCCATTGCGATAATGGCTTCAACTTTCAGGTTTTCGGCCATCCATATTTGATCCCCTATTTTTACAGTTTTATAGATAGCTTCCATCAATCGAGGATCGATAAAGGTACTCATTTTCTGGTTGAATCATTCTTAAATTTACAAATTAGAATCAAACTAACCTAATACCCAATTACGTTCGCTCAGCTAACAATTCCCTTTTATAATACACTGCAACAACAACTCCCCCTCAAACCCATCCTCTGTCTTCAGCCACTCTTTCTTCTCTCCAACCACCTTAAATCCGGCAGCAGTAAAGAGTTTGATGCTGGCTGAATTGCCTGAAGCAATGTTGCAATAGATCTGGTGGAGTTTGAGTACATCGAAGCAATAGGTCATTATTGTCTCCAGGGCTTCGCGGGCATATCCTTTTCGTCGGTCCGAAGGATCAGCGATAAGGATTCCGACTCCGACACGGCTGTGAAAGGGATCAAAGTCAAAGAGATCGATGGCTCCCACAGGTCGTTTGTTGCTATTCAGTTGAATGATCAGCCTGAGCTGCTTCATTTCGAAAATGTCCTTGCCTGCATTCTCCAGGTATTGCTTGAGTACGAAACGGGAAAAGGGGACCAGGGTTCCTGAGATTTGCCACACGGAGGTGTTGTTCTCCCAGATGTATAACAAATCCAGATCCTCGGGTTCGGGGGCCCTGAGGTTGATGGTTTTATTCTCAAGCTTATTCACCTTATTTCTGCTTGTAGGAGATGACCCTGTAGCTTTTGTTCTGGCCTTGAAGTGCCTTGAAAGAATCTGTTTCTGCATCGTAGAGCACTTCAATCTCCTCACCGGTATCGTCATCCACCAGGATGATGGCAAAGTCGCTGTTGCTGACTCCCTGCTTATCCACTGCCAGGGTAAGCCCCTCCGGAATAAATCCCTCTTCATTCAGAATCTCAATATACCAGAGATCGCGCAGTCCTATGGCCTCATTGGTAAACCTGGTGTAGAGTCCGGCTAGTCCTTCATTGAGAGGTACAAATTGCATATCGTCACCGGTGGTGTTGATGGGATAGCCAATGTTGGTGGGCTGGCTCCATGATCCGTCCACCTGAAGCTCACACCTGAAAATGTCATATCCTCCCATATTAAAATGTCCTGTGGAGGCAAATATAAATCGTCCTTCGGCAGGTGCGATATAGCCCGCTGTTTCATCCTTGTCGGTATTGATCCCGGGACCCATATTCACAGGTTCTCCCCAGTGGCCATCGGGTTGACGATCCGAATACCACAAATCCAGTCCGCCCTCTCCGCCTCTGCGATCGCTGGAGAAATAGATGCGGCTTCCATCGGGACTGATGGAGGCGTGATCTTCATCCGAATTGGAGTTGATGGCCCCATGTATGGGCTGAGCCGGACTCCACAACATTCCATCGAAGTCGCTGAAGTAGATATCCTTATCTCCCTTTTTTGGGTGTTTGGAGAGCAGCAGCATGGTTCCGTCGGCTGAAAGACCGGTAGGGAAGAGGTCCCCGTCGGAAACAATCTGGGGGGTGATGAGTGCAGGAATGCTCCACTTGTCACCTACTCGACGTGACATATAAACTGCTTCGTAGAAAGATTTTGTGTTGACCCAGATCATCATTTTTCCATCGGCCGAGATCACTCCGCTGTAGTCGTGATCGGTGGTATTGATGGGCTCATTGAAGAAAAGCGCCCTGAGCTTAAGTTCTGCATCCCTGATAATCTTGGCCCGCTCCACTGATTTGATCTCGTCCTCGGTGATGCGGACATTGTAGTTCTTTTCGAATTCCGGGAGTGACTGGAATTGTTTGAGTGCAGCAAGGGCCTCATCCATCTGGTTGGTCTTTCGGTAAGCTTCAGCCAGGTAAAACCAGGAGTGGTAGGGAGCCTTCTTCTCGGAAAACTTTTTTTCTTTGTATTTCAGATTGATATTTTCGGTAGCCTCCTTTAAGAATGGGATTCCCCGGTACTCCTGTCCCATGATCTGGTTATAACAGCTTCCCAGAAGAAACTTTGCATTGGCATTATCGGGCTCCTCCTGGAGCACCTGTTTTAAAAGGGATTCTGCTTCGGTATAATCTTCTTCCTCTTCCAGAAAAAAGAGGGCATCATAAAAATTCTCTTCTGCAGATCGCTCCTGCGAGCGCAGAGGGGATACAAATAGACAACATAATATAGCTACGGAAAGAAACTTCATCATCACATATCGTCAGTTAGGTGATCAGGCATCCACCTTCAGATGGTCGGGAACCTCCACCTCCTCCATCACAAAGGTAACACCCTCCATAGGGGAAACTTCAAATTGTACCCTGCGGTTAAGCTTTCTCCCCTCAGGAGAGTCTCTTTTATCTTTGGTTTGGTTGCATGCCACAGGATCAGATTCACTCATTCCGATTACTTTAAAGCGTGTCTGATCAATTCCAGCCGATGACAAGTATTTAGAAACTGCATTTGCGCGATTGATGGAGAGTGTCTGGTTATATTCAGAACTTCCTTTGGCATCTGTATATCCTGCTATATCTAGCTTTAACCCCGGAAACTCCTTTAGCAATTGAGCCAGGTTGTCCAGGTTGCTTTTGCTCTCAGCTGAGAGTGCGTAACTGTCAAAATCGAAGTAGACAGGACGAACTACAATTTTGTCTGTATTCTCTGCAGCGTTGTCGTCAATTTTAAGATGATCGGGAACCTCTACCTCTTCCATCTCAATAATCACACCCTCCATAAGGGACACATCAAACTGTACCCGGCGATTTAGCATTCTGCCATCGGGTGCATCTCTGTCGTCTTTGGTCCGGTTGCGAGCTACAGGGTCGGACTCACTCTTGCCGGTCACACTGAGGCGTCCCTGATCTACACCGCTGGATTTCAGGTATGTAGAAACCGCATTTGCACGATTAACCGACAGACGCTGGTTATAGTCAAAATTACCAAGGGCATCGGTATATCCTGTCACATCAATTTTTAACTCAGGGAATTTCTTAAGTAATTGAGACACATTGTCCAGCTTACTTTTGCTTTCTGCTGACAGCGCATAACTGTCAAAATCGAAGTAGATGGGTCGGAGTACATACCTTTCGGGAGGCGGGACTGTCTCAGGTTCGGGTTTTGATTCAGGTTCTTCTACTACTACCGGAATCTCCTCTGCAACCTCTTCTTCAACAGTTGACCCATCCAGGGCAACCACCTGTGGTGTGTCATCCCGTCCGATCATCTCAAATTTAAACAGATCGTATCCATCCATCTTCGACTGTGAAAAAATGTAGGATACCCCCTCCTCATCCATGCCGGTTGGTGAGATGGCAAAATCATCATCGGTGGTATTTAAAGGATAGCCCAGATTAACGGGCACCTCATGCCAGCTCCCATCCTCCAGCAATTCGGTATAGAATACATCAAATCCACCTATGGTACTGTGTCCCTGTGAACTAAAATAGAGTCTCTTTCCATCGGGGCTTACAAATGGAGCCTCTTCGTTCAATTCGGTATTAATTCCTGGCCCCAGGTGAACCGGATCGCTCCAGGTACTGTCTTCCATCAAATCGGTTCTGAAAATATCCATTCCCCCCAGGGATTCTTGCCTGTTACTGGTAAAATATATGGATTTTCCATCAGGTGAATAGGTGGCAGAGGACTCGTAGTATTTGGAGTTAATGGGCTTGCCCACTGATTCGGCAGGATTCCACCTGTCATTTGCATACCTGGCTGCGTAGATGTTGCTGGTGAACTCATCAGATACGGCAAGAAGCATGACATTGCCATCGGGCGACAGTGAAACTACATCCATATTCCCGTCCGATACAATGGAGGGAGTTATATTCATGGGCCTTCCCCAAATATCGTTTTCCCTTTTGGAAACATATACTCCATTGTAGAAAGGGTTTTTGCCCATAAAGGCCATGGTGGAAAGATCATTTGAAACCACCATGTTGTATCTCGAAGAATGGGTCTCATTTACCTGTCCCAGGTTTCCGGTGGTAAAGGAGACAGGATCGTTAAAACCAACCAGTGCATTCCCGCAGGATACGATCTGCTGATCCACATAGTTCTTCAGAATCACATCTCGCTCATCAATATACTGTGCAAATTCATTGTAACTGGCAATGGCTTTCTCGATATCCATATTGATCCGGTAAGCATTCCCCAGGTAGAGAAGGGCATCATAAGGCGCACGGTCCTCCGATAGCTTTCCCTCTTTAATAGTTTTCGCCATGTTTTTGCTGGCTTTTTCCAGATAGGGTATAGATTCTGCTTTTCTGCCCTTAATATCTATCAAACAGACACCCATGCGGTAATTGATGTAAGCATTATCCTGATAGCCATTCTTATAAACCTGCTCGAAGGCATAAAAAGCCTCCTCATAATCCTCCTCTGCAAAAAAGAATTCACCATCATTAAAGTCAACCTTCACATTCTGAGCAGTGCCAACTACTGTCAGAATAGATAAAATCAATAATAGGAAAGGTCTTCTCATTATGAGATAGTTTAATGTGAATATTACAAATTTATAAATATTATTGACAGTACAATAATATATAGGGGGATTCAAATGACTAAAAAAGGAGAATTATGGTTGCTGATTTGCCTCCTTTTTTCGACGTCGTCGCCAGAGGATCAACCATATGAGAAATCCAAAGGCAGTAAGAAAAATTAGAGGGAGAAGCCACCCTAACTGTTTACCCTTCTCTTCGGGCTGAGTTTCCTGAACTACAGGCTCCTCAATTTCAGGTTCTGAAAGCGTGATGGAATCGACTCGGGGAGAGTGCTCCACTTCGGGTGTGGTGTTAATAACTTTTGCAGTTTTGGTCGGTGGTTTGGAAACAGGGGGAATGGTCAATGTCGTTTCAACTGTCTCCGCATACGTACTGTCTTTTACTTGAATGGTATCTTCTAATTCAATCAAGCTAAGTAAAATATCATCATTCAATACGATGCCTTGCTTGTCCGAGTTTGCGTCAATCTGAAGAGGTCTATCCAGATCTTCATAACCCACACCCCTGAAATAAAGCATATAGTTTCCCTTTGTGAGCTTGAAGCCGAATTCACCGCTCTTTTTCTCAGGGGCCAGGTGCCTGAGTGTATCTCCGGATTCGTTTTCGATCACAAATATTTCATGTTTCCAGGAGTCCATTTTGCCATCTTCTGTGCGCAATATTCCTTGGACGCCATAGATGCGGGGATGATCCTCTGTGTAGATCTCCATGCGGTAGATATCGTGCAGGCCCATTCCCCGGGGACTGTAAATGGAGTAGTAGGCAATCTTTCCGTCGTTCAGGGCTTGAAAAAAGAGATCGTCATCGGTGGTATTGATGGGATACCCCATATTTTTTGGTTCCCCCCAGGTGCCATCCGCTTTCTTTTTTGAATAGAACACATCATATCCCCCCATGTTGTAGTGCCCGTATGAGCTGAAGTAGAGGGTATTTCCATCCTCAGAGATGGAAGGACTCTCTTCGTTATATCTGCTGTTTATAGTGGGACCCAGGTTTTCTGGTGTGCCCCATTTTCCGTTGGGCATTCTTTGTGATTGATAAATATCCAGTCCGCCATAAGTACCTTTCCTGTTGCTGGTAAAATAGAGGGTTTGGCCATCTTTGCTAAAGCAGGCATTTGATTCCCAGTATTTGGTGGAGATTTTCTCCCCTAATTTTATGGCGGGAAGCCAGCTGCCGTCTTCATACCTGCTGTAATAGAGGTTCCCTGTGAATTTATCGTCATAATAGAGAATCATCTCTGTACCATCATAGGAGAGGGCCACAGGATATATATCTGAATCAAATCCAAGGGCCTGGGTAATGGGTTGGGGATAGGACCATCCCCCCTCATTCTTTTCGGTAATGAAGGCCGCGTCGTAGAATGCCAAGCGGGTTACAAAAGCCATCCGGGTCCCGTCGCCCGAAAGGACAGGATTGATTTCGGCATACCTGGTATTGATCAGCGAATCCAAAAGGGTGAGGTCGATATCCACCGGCTTGCTCTTTAGTTTTTCGGCATTGATGCAAATCTGGATTTGCTCCTGCACCAGTTCTTCATCATAAACATCCCGGTCCATGATCTCCAGGAATTTTTTGTAGGTCTCAGTGGCCTTATCGAGTACTTCATTGACCAGGTAGGCATTTCCCAGATAGAACAATGCATCGGGTGGAGCAGTGGTTTCCTTGAAGCTGCCCTCTTTGCAGGAGGGATTGATATTTTGACTGGCCTCCAGCAGGTATGGAATGGATCTGTCTTTCTGATAGGGATCGTTTAACAGGCAAATTCCAATTTTATATTTAAGGTTATCGTTTTCGGGATCACTGTGCAGGAGGGCTTCATACAGAGGCAGCGCTTCCTGGTACTCCTCATAAAGAAACCACGATTCGGCATCCAGAAAGAGATTACGCAGGGAATCCCTCTGAGCAAAAACTTCAGAGGGTGCTATTAGCGATATGAGTAATAATGATAATAACAGGCTTCTCATAATTATTCATCCTTATATCTCCCTGAAATTCCGGGTGATTATTAACAGATCATTCAGCACTTTATAGTCTTTGGCATATACCACATTGATCTCTTTAATTCTCTCATTGGAAAGGGTTTCTGCGGAAAGGTGCATTCCGGGATTGAGGATGCCCCTTTTAAGCCGGGGCAGGTCGGATTGATCGACGTTCTCGGCTTCCAGGTATCCCACCCAGGTTCGCATTCCAAATAATACCCGGATGGTATTCCCCACACTTCTAAAATGTCCCTTTACAAATAGAAACCAGAAGGGAAAGGTAAGCAAAAGGGGCAGAGCCACAACTGCATCAAAGAGTCTTTTGTTTCTTCGGTTTGATTCTTTTCCTATGGAATTAAAATGGATGGTATAGAGGTCCCCGGCTGTATTGATGGAATTGCTTCCGATAATCGAGAGGCTTTCAGGAGGGGCAATCTTAAAATCCACTGAGGATCCGATGAGCCGGGTCATGATCCGAATGATCTCCTGGGAAGGAAGGTCCTTGGAACAGAACACAATCTCATCCACCCTGTTAATGCCCACAATCTCATCTATCTGGTCCATACGCCCCATGTAACCTTCACTATTTGAAAACTGTTCTGCAGCTTTTTTGTCACTTGTCCCCAAATCAATGGATTCGGGAGATACCGATCCAACGATATCCGGCCTGGCCTGGGTATCCAGCAACAATTTACTTACTCTGAGGACTTCTTCCTTTTTGCCCACAATCACCATTCTTTTCTGTTTGTTCAGATCAATCTCATAGTCCTTGATCTTCAAAAGGTGGAAAAGCAATCGAAGTCCCATGGTACTGAGTATGGCCCACAGGGATCCGAGGAATATCAGTGCCCGGGAAAACCTCCAGTCAATGGGAAGCAATGCATAAATGACCAGGATAAACAGGGTTCCCACCAGGTGGCCCTTCAAAAATGAGAGAATCTTCAGAGGTTTATCGTATCCTCCCGAATAGTAGATGGCGATGAGCCAGACCAAGATATATGCAGGGACCACCAACTGCAGAAACAGGGGAGGATAGTAGCCATCGGCATTAAACCGGACCTGTTCCCAGAGGGGAAGTGCAAAGAGGTAGCCCAGGAATATGGTAATCCCATCCAGAGCCGGCCTGTAGATCTTCTTTATAAAACGTCTGCTTACCGAGAGGGCTGCCCTGAAATAGATGGCCATATTGATCAGAATGCTGAAGGTTCTTGCTTTCCTGGAGGTAAAGTGTTTTCCTGCAAAAATGATCATGGCCTGGTAGAACATCTTTACATAGTTAAGGCTGCCCTTTTTGGTGCTTTCCCCCTTATAATGAATAATGGTGGTGCCGGGGAAATAATAGTTCTTATAGCCGGCTTCGGTAATCCGGTAGGAAAGATCGATGTCCTCCCCATACATGAAAAAGGTCTCGTCCAGCAGTCCGGTCTTATCCAGGGTTTCTTTCCGCATAAACATAAATGCTCCGGCAAGTACATCCACACATGGGTCTCATCCCTGTCCAGGTAACCCAGGTGGTACTTCCCAAAACGTTTGGATTTTGGAAAGAGGGAGGAGAGTCCAAACATTTTGTAAAAGGAGACCATGGGAGTGGGCAGGGCACGTTTTGATTCGGGCAGGAATTCCCCTTTGCCATCGATCATTTTTACACCCAGTGCACCGGCATCGGGATGACTATCCATAAATTCGATGCACTTCCGAAAGGTATCCTCCTCCACAACCGTATCGGGATTCAGCAACAGCACATAGCGTCCCGTTGATACCTTGATGGCCTGGTTGTTGGCTTTGCTGAAACCCAGATTCTGTTTGTTCTCAATAAATTTGACCCAGGGAAATTTTGGCCTGATCTCACCCACCGATCCATCCACCGAATTGTTGTCCACCACAAATACCTCCGCGCTTCAGCCCTTCCATGGCCTGTTGAACAGAGTGCAGGCACTGTTCCAGGAAGTATTTGACGTTGTAGTTGACAATAACAATGGAAAAATCGATATGAAGGTTAGAGTTATTGGTTAGTGGTTAATAAAGGATAGTAGTTAAAAAGTTAATAGTTATAATAGGGTCTCGATTTCGAGCTGGTTGCGAAGCAGGTCGTCCATATCCTCGCGCTTACGGATCAGGTAGTCTTTGCCTTCATGCACCAGAACCTCGGCGGGACTGAACCTGGAATTGTAGTTGGATGACATGGCATAACAATAGGCTCCGGCATTTTTAAAAGCAGGTAATCTCCTTCGGAGGCTTCGGTAATTTTACGGTTCCATCCAAAGGTATCGGTCTCGCAGATATATCCCACCACCGTATAGATCGGGTTTTGCCTGTGGTTTTACTTATATTGATAATCTCATGATAGGCATCGTAGAACATGGGCCTGATAAAGTGATTCAATCCTGTATCCAGTCCGGCAAATACAGTGGAAGTGGTTTGCTTGATCACATTGACCCTGGCCACAAAGTATCCGGCTTCACTCACCAGAAATTTTCCGGGTTCAAAGATCAGGGTCAGCTCTTTTCCATACTCCTCGCAAAATCGTTAAACCTGTGCAGAAAGGTGTTCCCCAAGTGATTCCACATCGGTGGAAACATCATCCACCCGGTAGGCCACCTTGAATCCACTTCCAAAATCAATATACTCCAGCTCCTTAAATTCTTGGCCATTTCAAACATGATTTCAGTGGCCCTGAGGAATACCTCCACATCCACTATATCAGATCCCGTATGCATATGGATTCCCTCCACCTTCATGCCATTGGTCTCCACAATCCGGTGAACATGAGGCATCTGGTATATGGAAATGCCAAATTTGGAATCGATATGTCCGGTGGAAATCTTATGGTTGGCCCCGGCCAGAATATGCGGATTGATCCGAACACATACCGGTACCTTTGCCCCGTATTTGTGTCCAAACTCTTCCAGGATGGCAATGTTATCAATGTTGATCCTCACACCCAGCTCCACTGCTTCATCGATCTCCTCGATGGAGACACAATTGGGAGTATAAAGGATATCCTGGGGATCGAATCCGGCTTTCAGACCTAACTGCAACTTCCTGAATAGAAACAGCATCCAGTCCCGATCCCAGATCCTCTGAATAGTTTAAGCACATTGATATTGGTCAGGGCCTTGCAGGCATAGTTGATCTTTACCCTGGTACTCTTAAAGGCATCGGTGATCGTTCTGATACTGGCTGGATCATGACTGGCGCTTTCATATATATATAGAGGGTGAGCCATGCTTTTCGGCAAGGCTCAGTGACAGAGATTCCGTCAATATACATACTTCGTTATTTTTAAGTTCCATGTATTGCTGTTTTTAAAAGTATCTTCGAAAGAGGTTCGGTTGAGGATGGAGCGTCCCAGGGTTACTTCATCGGCATATTCCAGATCGTCCCCTATGGCCACACCCCTTGCCAGGGTGGAGATGGTCACCGGCAAATCTTTGAGTTTCCTGTAGATATAAAAATTGGTGGTATCACCTTCCATGGTGGTGCTCAGTGCCAGGATCACCTCCTTGCACTGACCATTTCTGACTTTACCTTCCAGAGATTCGATGGTGAGATCGGCCGGACCCACTCCATCCATGGGTGAAATAATACCTCCCAGTACATGATAGACTCCCATAAATTGCTGGGTATTCTCCACCGACATCACATCCCGGATGGATTCAACCACACAGATGGTGGTTTTATCCCGGTAAGGATCGGAGCAGATGTGACAAACCTCGGTGTCAGAAATATTGTGACACTCCTTGCAGGTGATGATCTCCTTTTTCATTCTCAGGATGGTATTCCCAAAATGTTCTACATCCTTATCCTCCTGCTTGAGCAGGTGCAATACCAGCCTGAGGGCGGTCTTTCTCCCAATGCCCGGCAGGGTGGCAAACTCCTCCACAGCCTCTTCCAGCAGTTTGGATGAATAGGTATGTTGCATATGCGTTTTTATCCCCAGATGATACGAATCCCAAAAATAACACTAATAATTTTCATCTTCGTGCGATTTTATTCAATTTTGCCTCTAACGAAAGGTTCTCATTGTCAGCCACACTCATCATATCCATTATCATAGCCTATTTCCTGCTTCTGCTGGTCATCTCCTGGTATTCGGGCAGAGGGGCAGGAAATGAAGCATTTTTCCTGGGTGAACGCAAATCGCCCTGGTATGTGGTGGCTTTTGGAATGATCGGGGCTTCTCTCTCCGGGGTTACCTTTATTTCAGTGCCGGGTTGGGTGGTGGACAGCCAGTTCTCCTATATGCAGATGGTATTGGGATACCTGCTGGGGTATGCGGTGATAGCCAATCTGCTGATGCCTCTTTACTACCGGCTGCAGCTCACCAGCATCTATACCTACCTGGAGGAGCGGTTTGGCAGATCCTCTTACAAAACCGGAGCTTCCTTTTTCCTGCTCTCCAGGATCATAGGTGCTTCCTTCCGGTTGTTCCTGGTGGCCAATGTGCTGCAGATTACCGTATTTGATGCATGGAATGTTCCTTTCTATGTGACTGTTATTGTGACCATTGCACTTATCTGGCTCTATACCCAACGGGGAGGGATCAAGACCATTATCTGGACCGATACCCTGCAGACCTTTAGCATGCTAACGGCGGTGGTGGTCTCCATTATCCTGATTACAAGGTCCATGGATCTTTCCCTGGGTGAGATGATCGGACGGGTTACTTCAGGATCCGATTCAGAGATCTGGGTATTTGGCAACCGGAACAAGGAGAACCATTTCTTCAAACATTTCATCAGCGGGGCATTTATTACCATCGTGATGACCGGACTGGATCAGGATATGATGCAGAAGAACCTGAGCTGCAAGAACATCAAGGAGGCCAAAAAGAACATGTACCTGATGAGTATCTCCCTGGTACCCGTGAACCTGGTGTTTCTTTTCCTGGGAGCGGTCCTGATCCAGTTTGCGCATTTAAGGGGATTGCCATGCCTGAAGCCACCGATAATCTTTTCCCCTGATTGCCACAGGGGGCTATCTTCCCCAGGTAGTGGGCGTATTTTTTATTGTGGGATTGGTGGCGGCAGCCTATTCCAGTGCCGATTCGGCACTTACTGCACTCACCACCTCCTTTACTGTGGATATCCTGGAGGGACAAAGTGGGAAGAGCAGAAACTGACCCGAACCCGGCGGCGGGTCCACCTGGGGATCTCCATTGTACTGGGATTGGTGATCATGCTCTTCAGGGCCATCAATGATGAAAATGTAATCTCCGCCATCTTCCGTGTGGCGGGATATACCTATGGTCCCTTGCTGGGCCTCTATGCATTCGGACTCTTTACCCGCAGACAGGTGCGCGACCGCTGGGTTCCCCTGCTGGCCATCCTTTCGCCTATACTTACCTTTCTGCTAAGCCGCTATTCTGAGCAACTCTTCAATGGTTACCAATTCGGATTTGAATTGCTGATTGTGAATGGAGGGATTATGTTTTTTGCCTTACTGCTTACGAGTCGAAAAACTACATTTTGAGCCTCTATGGCGATTAAGTAGAAAATAGCTTTAACCTGGGCCTCATTATTCCTGGGTTTTGATTAATCCTTCGTTTTTTATTGTAAACGTCCATTTTGATTCTGTTAACTGAAGGCCCTGCGGGTTGAGCTAAATTTGTGTTAAGATTCGATTCTGATTAAGATTCTGGTTAACAAATCATTACTCAGGCAGTGTTAATTTTAAATAGTCAACAAAAGTACCCGTTTGTCATAAAATTTCGCGATATTTAAATTAAGTTTAGTATAGCACTTTAAGCCCGCAGGATTCTAAAACTATGAGCAATAATCAATCAAATTGGATTGAAATTCCCCGTCTGGCAGCGCGGTCCATATTTGTTCGGCATTCTATGCCCAGATGGTTGGTATTTGGATTGGATGGGAGTGCTATTTTTATCACTTTTATTTTTTCACTGCTATTAAGGTATAATTTTGACCTGGAGGCCATTGACGGAGGCCTGGCGTTCAAACAGGCTATTCTTGTGACCATTGTATATTGTGGATTTGAGTTGCTATTCAGATCCTTTGCTGGATTGATCAGACACACCACCATTCGTGATATATTTAATGTGGTGCTGGCAACTTCCTCTGCACTGATTCTCCTGACAATACTCTCTTTCGCTGCACGAACTGTTGGTTGGAATAACCTGTATGTAGTCCCGGTATCTATTCTGCTTATCCATTTTGTCTCCATCAATGCAACCTTATTTATTTCCCGCATACTTATAAAGATGTTCTATGAGTTGGTTTCAAGCAAACCCATGGACAAGAAGAACATCATCATCTTCGGTGCCGGTGCCATGGGGGTGATTGTACAAAGGGTTATTGAAAGCGATACCAACAATGCGTATCACATTGTAGCCTTCCTGGATAATAACAAAAGGTTACAGAGTAAGAGCCTTGGAGGAATTCCTGTATTTGGTCCGGGTAAGCTGACAAAAGCATTTCTGGAGAAAAATAAGGTGGAGACCTTGATCTTTGCCATTAATGACATTCCTCAGGGCGAGAAAAGTGACATCTTTAAATTTGCAGTGGATCTGGGGCTGGAAGTGCTTGAAGTACCAGGTGTGGGAAGCTGGCTAAATGGTCAGTTTCAAATCCATCAGCTGAAAAAAATAAATGTACAGGACCTGCTTACCCGGGAACCTATTCAGATGAACATGAAGATTATTGAGCATGGTCTCAGGGAGAGAAGGATACTGGTGACCGGAGCGGCAGGATCAATTGGGAGTGAAATTGTACGACAATTGACCAAATTCAGGATCGGGAGACTTATCCTGGTTGACAATGCCGAAACCCCCATGTTTCACTTAGAAAGCGAGCTTGAAGAGAACTATTCTCATGCACCCATAAAGACCATACTGGCAGATGTAACGGATCCCATTAGAATGGATCGCATCTTTAAGGAGTACCGGCCGGAAATTGTCTTTCATGCTGCTGCATACAAGCATGTCCCTTTGATGGAAGAGAATCCCCACGAGGCCATTCGGGTGAATGTGGGCAGCACAGCTCTATTATCCAAACTCTCCATTGAATACAAAACTCAGAAGTTTGTGATGGTTTCCACCGACAAGGCTGTAAATCCAACAAACGTAATGGGTGCTTCTAAACGAATGTGTGAGATGCTTCTTCAGTCCAGATCATTAACTCCGGGTAATCGCACAAACTTTGTAATTACTCGATTTGGAAATGTACTTAGGTTCCAATGGTTCGGTAGTCCCCATATTTAAAAAGCAAATTGAGGAAGGGGGGCCTGTAACCGTCACCCATCCCGATATAACAAGATTCTTTATGACCATACCTGAAGCCTGTCAGCTGGTGCTGGAAGCTGGATTTATGGGATTGGGCGGCGAGGTCTTTGTCTTTGATATGGGCGAGCCGGTGAAGATTGCAGATATGGCCCGGCGAATGATCAGGTTATCCGGCTTTGTGCCCGATGAGGATATTAAGATCGAATATACGGGATTGAGACCCGGAGAGAAACTCTACGAAGAATTACTGACCCAACGAAGAGAAAACCTTACCTACCTACAATCCGAAAGTAAAAGTGGCAGAGATTTCCTGGTTAGATCATCGGGACGTACTTGTCAGGATTTACAAACTTCTTCGATCCTATCAAACCATGAAGGAGCATCACCTGGTTCAACAAATGCAATCCATTGTCCCCGAATTTGTTTCCAGCAACAAAAACTATATGGAGGATTCCGGGATACCAGAGAATAGGGAATTTAATTTTGTTTCGAACTGATCTATGAGTCGAAAAACTGCATTTTGAGTCTTTCTGACGATCATGTAGAAAATAGCTCTAACCAGTGCCTCATTATCCCTGGTTTTGATTAATCCTTCTTTTTTTCTTGTAAACGTCCATTTTAATTCGGTTAACTGAAGCACCTGCGGTCTGAGCTAAAATTGGGCCAGGATGCGATTTAGATTAAGGTTCTGGGTAACAAACCCTTACTTAAGCAAGGTTAATCAAATGGAAGGAACTTAAGCCCTCCCCTGTCGTAAAGATTACTGATATTCACATCAGGTTTAAAGCAAAACCGGTTCAAAAATGACCATGAAGACCACAAGTAATAATCAACCAAATTGGATGGAAAAACCGCGCCAGGTTGCACATTCTTTTTTCCTTCGACATTCCCTTCCCAGGTGGATGGTTTTTGCATTGGATGCATCGGGTATATTTATTACCTATATTTTTTCCTTGCTACTTAGGTATAATTTTGAATTAGGTGAGATCGAAGGAGACTTGGCCATTAAGCAGGCACTTTTAGTTACTGCAGTATATTGTGGATTTGAACTGGTATACAGATCTTTTGCTGGATTGATAAGACATACCACCATTCGTGATATTTTTAATGTGATTTTGGCCACTTCCTCGGCACTCATTATCCTGACATTAATATCCTTATTAGCGCGCAGTCTGAATTGGAATCCGCTTTATGTGGTCCCGATATCCATTCTGGTGATCCATTTCGTTACACTGAATGCAGTGTTGTTTATGTCCCGCATTCTTATAAAGATGTTCTACGAGATGGTCTCAATTAAATCATTTGAGAAGAAAAACATCATTATTTTCGGAGCAGGCGCCATGGGTGTGATCATTCAGAGGGTGATAGAAAGTGACACCAACAGCGAATACAATATAATAGCCTTTCTGGATAACAACAAGAATTTGCAGAGCAAAAACCTGGGCCGAATACCTGTATTTAGTCCCAGCAAGCTTTCAAAAGTCTTTCTTGAGAAACATGGGATTGACACCATGATTTTTGCCATCAAAGATATTCCTCCTAACGAGAAAAGCGACATCTATAAGTTTGCGGTGGATTTGGGACTGGAAGTACTTGAAGCCCGGGGGTCAACACCTGGCTTAACGGGCAGTTTCAACTCAACCAGTTGAAAAAAATCAATGTGCAGGACTTGCTTACCAGGGAGCCAATACAGATGAACATGAAGATCATCGAGCACGGACTCAGGGAGAGGACCATTCTGGTGACAGGGGCGCGGGTTCCATTGGATCTGAAATTGTAAGGCAATTGACCCGATTCAGGATTGGGAAACTGATCCTGGTTGATAATGCAGAGACCCCCATGTTTCATCTGGAAAACGAGCTTCAGGAGAACTTTTCGCATGCACCAGTAAGGACCATTCTTGCTGACGTAACGGACCCGGTCAGGATGGAACGCATATTTAAGGAGTACAAGCCAGAAATAGTTTTTCATGCGGCTGCCTATAAGCATGTTCCCTTAATGGAAGAGAATCCCCAGGAGGCCATTCGTGTAAATGTGGGCTCTACGGCACTTTTAACCAAACTCTCCGTTGAATATAAGGCCCGTAAGTTTGTGATGGTATCCACTGATAAAGCTGTGAATCCCACCAATGTGATGGGAGCGTCAAAACGTATGTGTGAAATGCTCCTTCAGTCAAGATCCTTAACTCCGGGAAATCGCACCAGCTTTGTAATTACCCGCTTTGGCAATGTGCTTGGTTCCAATGGTTCGGTTGTTCCCATATTCAAAAGACAGATTGAAGAGGGCGGTCCTGTGACAGTCACCCACCCCGACATTACCAGGTTCTTTATGACCATACCCGAAGCCTGTCAGCTGGTTCTTGAAGCAGGTTTTATGGGAATGGGTGGAGAGGTCTTTGTATTTGACATGGGTGATCCGGTGAAAATTGCGGATATGGCCAGACGAATGATCAGGTTATCAGGCTACATACCTGATAAGGAGATAAAAATTGAATACACCGGATTGCGTCCGGGAGAGAAATTGTATGAAGAGTTGCTGGCCGACGCTGAGAAAACGCTACCCACATACAATCCCAAAGTGAAGGTGGCAGAGAGCGCATGGCTGGAGTATCGGGATGTGCTTGTGAAAATTCATAGATTTCTTCGTGCATATTCCACCATGGAGGAGTCTCAAATAGTAAAGAACATGCAGGCCATTGTGCCCGAATTTATTTCCAGCAATGCAAATTACTCCAATGAAACTGGAGATTCAGAAAGCATTGAGATTGATTTCCATCCGGATTGATCCAGGATCCAGAGTTTTCATTTGACTTTTCTGTGATTAGGGCCTAACTTGTATTTCCAATCAACAAATTCAGATATGGCCACAGATGCGACTTATTGCTTCTGGTCCATCCAGATTATCACTTTTCGTTAAGGAGCTGAAGCGTAGGGGAGTTACCCGGGTGATTACCATTTATGCAGTGGTCGGGCTCGGAATTATTGAAGCGTTTGATATCATCGGAGGGAGGTTTCTGATGCCTGACTGGACCATCCAGGTAGTGATCATTCTCGTACTGGCTGGTTTTCCGGTGGCAGTAGTTTTAAGCTGGATTTATGATATTGCCGATCGTGAGATCGTTAAAACCGAATCCTTAACACCTTCTGAACAGGCCGCACTGTCCATTAGCTGGAAGCCCAGATGGCTCACCATTATCCTCTTAATCGTACTACTTATTACGACCACTGCTTTCTTTGTAGTGCCCAGACCCAATGCGCTTGGATTTAAACAGAAGGACTGGATCCTGATTGCCGATCTGGAGAATAATACGGACGATGAGCTTTTTGACAAATCCTTGATGCATGCACTTACCGTAACAATCGATCAATCCGAGAGGATCAATGTTTATCCCCGGAACCAGGTGGAGGAAGTGTTGAAAAGAATGAAGATGGATGTGGCAGATGAGATATCGCTTCCCATTGCTTTTGAGATTGCTGAGCGTGAGGGAATCAAAGTGGTGCTCCATCTGGCCATCTCAGAACTTGGGGGGTCTTATATATTGAGTACCAGCCTGTATGACCCAATGTCAGGGGAAGCGATCCGATCCAATCAGGCTACGGTGGACAGCAAAGAGAAGATTCTTCCTGCGCTTGATAAACTGGCAAAAACGGTTCAGAAAGACCTGGGAGAATCTCTTCAAAATATTCAGTTCAATACGGTTCCTCTTCCAAAGGCCACCACCAGTTCTCTGGAAGCGTTGAAATGCCTCACAAATGCAAGTAATATCATCGGGAAATCAAACTATGGTGAGGAGATTGAGTTGCTTCAGCAAGCCGTAGCCCTGGATCCGGAATTCGCACTGGCACATTCCAACCTGGCCTCCTATTACTATTTTACAAATGACCGTGTGAGAGGAGAGGAGCACATTGAAATTGCCCTCAACTTGCTGGATCGCTTAACTGAAAAGGAGAGGCTCTGGATTCAGGCTGCAGTGGAGGGATACCGGGGGAACCGGGAGGAATCTGTCCTTAAGTGGAAAATATTCCTTAGTCAGTACCCGGATTCTTATGGCGGATGGTTCAGGCTGGGATACAATTATATGAGGATGGATCAAAACGAAGAGTCCATCGAAGCTTTTAAAAGGGCATTGGAGATCTACAATGACAATGATCCTTCCGTTTTAGTGAATATAGCTTCTTGCTACAACAAACTTCAGGAGTTTGAAAAGGCTATTGAATACTATTTGGAGACATTCAGAATCAATCCTGATTTCCTCCACTTCCCCTCCCTGAATCATGAGTATGGGACTACCTATGTTAAGATGGGTGACCTCGAAAGTGCGAGGGGAGTGTTTGAGAAGCAACTGGATGGCAATAACGAACAGAAGGCCATGGCGCTGCGATCGCTTGCACTCCTTTCCATGTACCAGGGACAATATAGTGAAGCTGAGCGACAGATCCACGAATCACTGATCATCTATAAATCCATCGGGTATGGTTTGAGTGAGTTGAGGAATCGCCTCTACCTGTGTAAAATCTTTCAGGCGAGGGGATTATTCGAAGAGTTCCATGCTGAACTTGAAAACTGTACTGAACTTGTGAGGGAAGTGTCATCAGAACCCTGGTGGTACTTGCTGCTTGGAACCATGGTGATCAGGGAGGGTGATTCAGAAAGTGCCGAATTGTTGCTAGAGGAAATTGTAAACCTAAGCAAATGAGGGGAACAAGGTTGATGAAGCAAACTATCACCTGCTAAAGGGTGAAATAGATCTTTATGAGGGAAATGAAAGCGAAGCATTGGAACATTTTGAAACAGCAAATGCCCTGCAGGATTCACCATACTACCTTGAGTCTCTTGCTTACTACTACTCCCAGCTTGGGGATTATGAGAAGGCGATCCCCCTTTATGAAAGTATTATTTTGAATCATCCATCTGCAGGATGGGAAGGTCAGGAGTGCTGGATCCAATCTCATATACAGCTGGGAAAGGCTTATGAGGAGGCTGGGAATAGTGCCGGAGCCATGGAGTATTACAATCGCTTTCTTGAGCTCTGGAAAAATGCAGATTCTGACCTGCCAGATCTGCTCGATGTCAAATCAAGGTTGGAGCAGTTGGAGGCAGTATAACTGTATTACTCCACCGCCTCCACAATAATCTTCTTAGCTTTCTCCAACGCAGCATCAATCCCGGCTGGGTTTTTTCCACCTGCAGTGGCAAAGAAGGGCTGTCCGCCGCCGCCGCCCTGGATCTCGCCTGAGACTTCGCGGATTAATTTTGGAGGCGTCGAGCTCGGAAACTCGGTTCCCCGCTGCTTGCCGCGAGGAGCTTCAATTAAGATTGGGACTCTGATTGATCAACAGGATATTGGGAATTCATAACAATATTTATGTTTATTTCTTAGTTGTTATAACTATTTTGAAGTTATGTTAAATATTGCTATATTTCATACATGATTCCGAGGATACCCATTCATGAAATCACAAGTAAGCTGGATCGTAACAGGGCCATTGTCCTTTATGGCCCGCGTCAATGCGGAAAAACAACACTGTTAAAGATGATCACTTCCCAACTGGAAGGGGATTATCTGTGGCTAAACGGAGATGATAATGCTGATGCAGCTCTACTCTCGGACAGATCAAGTGAGCGATTAAGAAGACTTATTGGTAAGAATAAATATCTCATTATTGATGAAGCCCAGGAAATAGACGAAATTGGAAAGAAAACAAAGATCATTATCGACTCCCTGCCTGATGTTTGCCCGATCCTTTCAGGATCATCAGCTTTTGAGCTGGCAAATAAGTTGAATGAGCCATTGACCGGACGAAAATTCGAAATCTTTCTTTATCCCATGGCATTTTCTGAAATGTCTGCACATCATGGCCTTAGAAAAGAAATTCAGCAGCTTGAGAGTAGATTAATTTTTGGTTCCTATCCTGAAATTGTTATGAATCCCGGACAGGAGAAAGATCTGTTAATAGAGCTCAGCAGTAGCTACCTTTACAAGGATGTATTCAAATATGGGAATATCCGGAAACCCAAAGAACTCGAAAAAATAGTCACTTTGCTGGCATGGCAAGTTGGAAGTGAAATGAATACATCAGAGATAGCCGGAGAAGCCGGGACTTCATCCCATACTGTCGATCGATATATCGACCTGTTACAAAAAGCGTTTATTATCTTCGAATTACCCGCCTTTTCAAGGAACTTGAGAAACGAGATAAAAAAGAACAAGAAGATCTATTTCTATGACAACGGGATCCGCAATACTCTGATCGGAAACCTGGGTCTTCTTGCAAACAGGAATGACGTAGGAGCATTGTGGGAGAACTACCTGGTTTCGGAACGGCACAAGCTAAATGCATTCCAGAATTTTTATGGGTATAAATATTTCTGGCGAACCCGACAGCAACAGGAAATCGATTATCTAGAGGAGGTTGATGGCAAGATCAGCGCATTCGAGTTCAAATGGAATCCAAAGAAAACTGTAACCTTCCCGCGAACTTTCACCAATAATTATTTAGTCAACAGCACTGCCGTTGTGACCAGGGATAATTATGACAGCTTTTTATCTAATCCACCGCCTCCACAATAATCTTCTTCGCCTTCTCCAATGCAGCATCAATCCCGGCCGGGTTCTTTCCACCTGCGGTAGCAAAGAAGGGCTGGCCGCCGCCGCCGCCCTGGATTTCGCCAGAGACTTCGCGGATCATTTTGGAGGCGTTGAGGTCGTAAGCGTCGATGGCGGTCTGGGCAGTCAGGATGGCCAGGTGCGCCTTGCCGTCGATTTCTGCGCCCAGGACCAGGCTGATGTTGGGGTAGCGTGAGCGAATCTGGAAGGCCAGGTCCCTTAGGTGTGCGGGATTGTCCAGGTCCACTTTGGATACAGCCAGCGCCATGTCACCAATACGTTCCAGTTTTTGCTCCAGGTTTCGGGCGATAACCCCAAGCATATTCTTCTGGAAACGTTCCACCTGTTTGGCCATCTTGCTGTTATCCTCTGCCATGCCCTTTACAGCCTTCACCAGGTCTTTTTGTTTTTCAAAAGTACTTGAGATCTGACTCACCATATCCATATGCTCGTCAATATAGCGCTCGGCTACCTCTCCTGTAAAGGCTTCGATGCGCCTGATCCCTGCAGCAATGGATGATTCCCGAAAGATCCTGAAGATCCCGATCTGTCCGGTGGCTTTCACATGGGTGCCTCCGCACAGCTCGATGGAATCGCCAAATTTTATGACCCTGACCGCATCTCCATATTTTTCTCCGAAGAGTGCTACAGCCCCCATCTCCCTGGCTTTGCTCATGGGAAGGGAGCGGTGCTCCTCCACAGGGTTGTTTTGCCTGATCATATCATTGACCATATGTTCCACCTTACGAATCTCTTCGCTGCTCATTTTCTGGAAGTGGCTGAAATCGAACCTCAGGTAGTTGGGTTCCACCAGGGAGCCCTTTTGCTCCACATGTTCACCCAGTACCTTTCGCAAAGCATAGTGCATCAGGTGGGTGGTGGTATGGCTATTGGTTGTAAAGAGCCTTCTGGATTCATCCACCCTGGCCGAAAACATGGCAGTAGGTTCGGAGGGAAGCTTTTTGGAGATATGGATAATCAGTTCGTTCTCCTTGATGGTGTCTATGATCTCTACCTTCTCCAGGTCATTCTCTAATAACTCCACGGTCGCCCACCTGTCCGCCACTCTCGGCATAGAAAGGGGTGAGGTTAAAGACCAGGTGGTAGAGTGTATGGTTTTTGGTGACCACCTTGCGGTAGCGGGTGATTTTTACATCTGTGGAGAGCCAGTCGTATCCTATAAACTCCTCCACATCGTCGGCCTCGAGGACAACCCAGTCGCCCGACTCGCTTTCGGCAGCCTGTTTGGATCTGCTCTTCTGGGCGGCCATCTCCTCCTGAAACTCCTCCCTGTTCACGGTCATATCCTGCTCTGAAAGAATCAGTTCGGTGAGATCCAGGGGAAATCCAAAGGTATCGTAAAGTTCAAAGGCCTTCTTCCCGCTTATAACACTACTCTTCTCCTTGGAAGCCTTTTTGGTGACCTGATCCAGCAGACGCATTCCGTTTTCGAGGGTGGAGAGGAAGGATTGCTCCTCTTCCCTGATCACCTTTATGATAAGATCCTTTTGTGCATCCAGCTCGGGGAAGTTAGAACCCATGGTGCCTACCAGGGCAGGAACCAGGGAGTGCATAAAGGGCTCTTTCTGATCCAGGTAGGTGTATCCATAACGTACGGCCCTTCTGAGGATCCGGCGGATGACATATCCGGCCTTGTTGTTGGAAGGCAACTGTCCGTCTGCAATGGAGAAGGAGATGGCCCTGAGGTGGTCGGCCACCACCCGCATGGCCACATCGGTGGAGAAATCGGATCCATATGTGATTCCTGATAATTTGGCAATCTCCTGGATAATGGGTTGGAAAAGATCGGTGTCGTAGTTTGATTTCTTTTGCTGAACAGCCATGCAGAGGCGTTCAAATCCCATGCCCGTATCCACATGCTTGTCGGGGAGGTTCTCAAGCTCACCGCTTGTTTTCCGGTTGAACTGTATAAATACAAGGTTCCAGATCTCTATAACCTGGGGATGATCATGGTTGACCAGGTCGGCACCGGGTACCTTTTTGCGGTCGGCCTCATCCCTCAGATCCAGGTGGATCTCAGAACAGGGCCCGCAGGGTCCCGTTTCGCCCATTTCCCAGAAGTTGTCTTTTTTGTTTCCATCCAGGATCCGGTAGGGAGGAAGCAGCTCTTTCCAGTAAGCCATGGCCTCTTCATCTCTCTCTACTCCATCTGCGGGATCGCCCTCGAAAACGGTGGCGTAGATTTGGTCCGGATTGAGCTTTAATTCTTCGGTAAGGAATTCCCAGGCCCAGTGGATGGCCTCCTTCTTGAAGTAGTCCCCAAAGGACCAGTTCCCCAGCATTTCAAACATGGTGTGGTGGTAGGTATCGTGGCCTACCTCCTCCAGGTCATTGTGTTTCCCGGTTACCCTCAGACACTTCTGCGTATCGGTGGCACGGGGATGGGCTGCCTTTCTGTTGCCAAGGAAATAGTCTTTGAACTGATTCATACCCGCATTGGTAAACATAAGGGTGGGATCGTTTTTTAAAACCATGGGTGCTGAGGGAAGAATCTGGTGTTGTTTCTCCTTAAAAAACTCCAGAAATGATTGCCTGAATTTCCTGTGATGTCATGGGTTATATGGATGTTTGAAAGCAAAAAAAATGTAACCTGAGGCAGTAAAATACGTAAAGTAAGCCTACGAGGTGCAAAAATAATTTATTTGACTAATATTTGCGAGATTAAGCCTCGTTTTTTATTTTAGCCGCATTGGAAATGAACCTGTTTGGACGGAAATATTACCTGAACCCAGAAACTCTTCAGTATGAGAGGGTTAAGATGACCAAGCGTCAGCTTACCCGTTTCTCGGTGGTATGCGCAGTTGGATTAATTGCCCTGGCTGTTATATTTAGGCATGGATTTGAGCGATATTATCCCACTCCTCGCCAGGTAATGTATGAAAGGGAGAATGAGACCCTGCGGTCTGAGTATACTTCCCTGAATACAGAGCTGAAGGAGGTAGAGGCACAACTCTCTGAACTTCAAAACAGGGACGATCGTTTTTATCGCTCCATACTTAGTCTCGAACCCATTCCCTCATCCATCAGAGAAGCAGGTACCGGGGGCTCGGAACGCAATTCTCACCTGAGAAGCCTTCGCGGCGAACCAGGACTGGTGATGAATGTGTCTCAACGGATCGAGGACGTTTCCAACAAGATGGATATTCAATCTACCAGTTTGGAGGCTGTATATAAAGAGGCCATCAGCAATCAGGAATTTTTGGCCTGCCGGCCCTCCATTCATCCCATCTCCCCGGCCGATCCCATCTGGCTTACTTCAGGTTATGGGTACAGAAATGATCCATTTACACACAGAAGAACACCTCACCATGGCATTGACCTGGGCGGTCCCTATGGCCTGGACATCCATGTCACCGGCGATGGTACTGTGGTCAAAGCTATAATGGGCAGGTATGGATATGGGCGCATGGTCATGGTCGATCATGGTTTTGGATTTCGAACCATCTATGCCCACCTGCAGGATATTCATGTAAAAGTGGGACAGAAGCTGAAGCGTGGTGAAGTGGTAGGTACCCTGGGAAATACAGGTCGATCCTCCGGTCCACACCTTCATTACGAAGTTCGAAAGGATGGCCATACGGTTAACCCCTTTTATTTCTTCTTCGAAAACCTGACGGCTGAAGAGTATAGCCAGCTTACTTCCCGTGCGAATAAAAGTGAGGCTCCCTATCAGCCGGTGGCCATGAGCCAGAAATAAGAAATTGAATGGCCCGGTCGCAGTTCAAATTCAACCCAGAAGATCTTAATTACGATAAACTCAATGACAGCCTTGGTGCACGCATCTGGCGCATTGTAATCTATGTGGCAGCGATTGTGGTCATTGCTGTTCTCCTGAATGTAGTCTATTCGCTCTTCTTTGATACACCCCGTGAGCGCCAGATCAGGCGCGAGAATGAACTTTTGCTGGATCAGTATGAAACCTTAAGCGAACGGAAGCAGATCGTGGATACGGTGATGCAGGAGGTGAAGCGTATTGATAAGGACATCTACAGGGTGATTTTCGATACCGAACCCATGTCTCCGAGATCAGATGAGGACATTGCCACTACTTACAAGACACTTCTAAAAACTCCTGATGAAGAGATTGTGACAGTCACTGCCAGCAGGCTGAATTCCATGATCGACTGGAACGAACGAACTGCTGCCACTTACGATGAGTTAAGAATAAAAGGTTCCAACCGGGCCGAAATGCTACCAGCCATTCCAGCCATACAACCCATTGAGAACAAGGATCTGACCCTGATCGCCTCAGGATATGGTCACCGCATTCACCCCATCTATAAGATAAGAAAGATGCATACGGGGATTGATTTCTCGGCCCCTGTGGGAACTCCCATCTTTGCCACCGGCGATGGAGTGGTGGAATCGGTTACCCGATCGGCACGGGGACTGGGGAACCGGGTTGTGATCGACCACGGCTTTGGATACAAAACGCTTTATGCCTGTATGGATGAAATCAGTATTCGCCGCGGACGAAGTGTGAAACGGGGTGATGTGATTGGAACGGTGGGTGACAGCGGTTTGAGTGTGGCGCCCCACCTGCATTATGAAGTGCTCCTGAATGGGGAACAGGTGAACCCCATCAACTACTTCTTCCTGGAGTTGACTCCCAGGGATTATGACCGACTGATTTTAATCTCCAAAATGTCGGGTCAGTCATTCGACTAAGCTCACCTTAAGAGCTTTCAGTTTTAATAACTTTTGTATTGAGATTTTTATAATTGCGAATCTAGCGGTATATTGCAAGCTGTATGGAGAGATTTCGTTTTAATCCCGAAACCCTGTCTTACCAAAGAGTAGAGTTGACCGGCCGGCGTAAGCTGTTCCGGTTTATTGCGTTTATGGGTTTGACCCTCTTCTTCACTACCGGTGTGATGATGCTTCGGGACCGTCATTTCCAATCCCCACGCTCGGAAAATCTTGTGGCACAGCAGCAGCAAATTTCCTATGAGCTGAATCTGATGAACCGGGATATCCTGCAGTATGAGAGTCAGTTAGAGCAGGTGGCTTTTAATGATGATCACATCTACAGGGTCTATTTTGAAGTGGAGCCCTGGTCACCTTCCATGCGGAACGCAGGAGTGGGCGGGGATAACAATTTTGCCTGGCTCAATCAGCATAAGTATTCCGACCTGCTTAAGGAGACCTACAGGAATGTGGGACAGATCGAGCGGAAACTGGTGATGCAGTCAACCTCTTTCGATGAGGTGATCGACCTGGCATGGACCAAGGAGGAGCGCATGGCTGCAAGGCCCGCCATCCAGCCGGTAAGCATGAAGGACCTGACCCGCTTTGGTTCGTCCTTTGGCATGAGGTACCATCCCATTCTGAAGGTGGTAAGGCCCCATGAAGGCATTGATTTGACGGCACCCAAAGGTACCCCCATTTATGCCACTGCCGATGGTAAGGTTGTACAGGCTGGATTCAGAACAGGTGGTTTTGGAAAGAAAATATTGATCGACCATGGATTTGGTTATCGCACTTTATACGGTCACTGTGATCGGGTAATGGTAACACCGGGCCAGATGGTAAAAAGGGGAGAGGTTATAGGCAGGGTAGGAAGTACCGGGCTCTCCAAGTCGCCTCACCTTCATTACGAAGTCCATGTAAATGGCCGTCCGGTGGATCCGGTCAACTATTATGCAAGCGACCTTTCTGATGCGGAGTATGACCGGATGATTGGCATGCTATCGGAAGCCGATCCTTCATTTGATATTAACTGATCGAGACGAGAATGCGAAGGAGGCTGGTGGGGCTTGGATGGGTGTGTTTGTTATCTCTCTCACTATTTATCCAGAATCTTCCAGGTCAGGTTAAGCCCCCTTCCTTAATTAATCAAGCTAACATTCCGGAGCTGATACCCGGAGTTTTGCCAGCTTTAAACTTTCCGGCTTTTCCCATGCCGGCACCCGACACCCTTGTGATCATTGGGACCGGTGATATCATGCTGGGCACCAATTATCCATCATGGACCTATCTTCCTCCGGATGCCGATTGTTCTCCCCTCTTAAGCCCGGTACATCATGAATTGCAGTCGGGCAATCTACTCTTTGGAAATCTGGAAGGGGGATTTTGTTCCGTGGGAGGAACGCCCAAAAAGTGTAAGGATACCACCAAGTGCTATGTATTCAGGATGCCCGACCATTTTGCATCCTGCCTGGTGGAAGCAGGATATGATGTATTAAGCGTGGCCAATAACCATGTGAACGATTTTGGGGAAGAGGGCAGGGTCTCTACGGCGCATATTCTGGATTCACTCGGATTTGCCTATGCCGGATTTATCACCCATCCCTGGACCACCTTTGAAAAGGATGGAATCACCTATGGCTTTGCCGCCTTTGCACCCAACAAGGGCACCATGGACCTGAAGAATTATGCCCGGGCTGCACAGATCACCAGGATGCTGGACTCCATCGCCGATGTGGTGATCATCTCCTTTCACGGAGGAGGGGAGGGGAAGGATCATCAGCATGTGGTGCGGGGCGATGAGGAGTACCTGGGATACAACCGGGGAAGTGTTTACCGTTTTGCCCATGATGTGGTGGATGCAGGAGCCGATGTGGTATTTGGGCATGGTCCGCATGTGATCAGGGCCATGGAACTCTATAAGGACCGACTGATCTGCTACAGCCTGGGGAACTTTGCCACCTACAAGAGATTTAACTTAAGGGGCCCCAATGGAATTGCGCCCATTGTGAAAGTGAACACTACGAAATCGGGCCGTTTTCTTTCGGGACAGGTGGTGCCTGTTTATCAGCCCGGAGAGGGAGGCCCAAGGATCGATCCGACCGGAAGGGCCATTACAAAACTGATTGAATTGACAGAAGTGGATTTCCCTGACCAGGAATTGATTATTGCACCCGATGGCTCCTTAAATAAGAGGTGAACCGTATTGATTTCTACCCGGGAAATTGTTAAATTGGATTTTTAATATTTCTAAAAATAGTCCGGTATGCCCTATAAGGAGACAAAGGTTGAAAAGCTCTACTATTCCATCGGTGAAGTAGCAGAAATGTTTAAGGTGAATACTTCGCTTATCAGGTTCTGGGAGAAGGAGTTCGACATTATCAAGCCCAAAAAGAATAAGAAAGGGAACCGGCTTTTTACGCAGAAGGACATCGATAACTTTCACATCATCTACCACCTGGTTAAGGAGAATGGGATGACCCTGAAAGGGGCCCAGAAAAAGATGAAGGAGAACAAGGAGGATACGGAACATAACTTTGAAATCATCAAATCACTGGAGAACATCAAAGGGATGCTGAAGGACCTGGTTCAGTGATACAGCCACTTTTCACATGATCAAATTAAGAGATATTACAGGCTACCTGGAGAGCCTTGCTCCCTTATCGTACCAGGAATCCTACGACAACTCGGGACTGCAGGTGGGGGACCGGGAGATGGAGGTCACCGGCATTCTGATTACCCTGGATGTGACCGAGGAGGTACTTTTGGAGGCCGAGAAACTTGATTTCAACCTGGTGGTTTCGCACCATCCGGTTATTTTTGGTGGAATCAAATCCCTTACCGGGAGGAGCGCAGCAGAACGAATCATTACCCTGGCCATAAAAAAGGAGATTGCCATTTACAGTGGCCATACCAATTTTGATGCCATCTGGGGAGGAGTAAACACAGCCATGGCCAGGCGCCTTGGATTGGTCAGTCAGCGCATCCTTGATCCGGCCAAAGGTCAGTTAAAGAAGGTGGTTGTTTTTGTACCCCATGAGCATCTGGAATCGGTGAGAAGCGCCATGTTTAAAGCTGGGGCCGGACAAATAGGAGCCTACGACAGTTGTAGTTTTAACCTGGAAGGGAAGGGCACTTTCAGGGGAGGAGAAGAAACCGATCCCTATGTGGGCGAATCGGGTGAGATGCACCAGGAACCCGAAACCCGGGTGGAGACCATTGTTCCGGCACCGCTGGTTAATAAGGTGGTGAGGGCCATGGAGCGGGCGCATCCCTACGAGGAGGTGGCCTATGATATTTACCCCCTGGAAAACAGCTATCCCATGGGGGGAATGGGTATGGTTGGAGAGTTGGAGGATCCGGTGGACGAGGAGGTTTTTATGAGTTTTTTAAAGGATCGTTTTGGGGTGAGCGTGATTCGCCACTCAGCCCTGCTGGGGAAACCGGTGAAAAAGGTAGCCCTTTGTGGCGGAGCAGGCAGTTTTTTACTGGGACGGGCAAAGGCGTCCGGAGCCGATGTTTTTGTAACGGGCGACTTCAAATACCACCAGTTTTTTGATGCCGAGGGAAAAATTGTGGTGATGGATATCGGGCATTTTGAGAGTGAGCAATTTACGAGAGAACTTTTTTATGATCTACTTAAGAAAAAATTCCCTAAATTTGCAGTCCGTTTAGCGGAAACAGTCACAAATCCAATTAAATATTTTTAGTTCATGGCTAAAGCAAGTAAGAAAACAGAGGTTGCTGAGATGACAGTTGCTGAGAAGTTAAAAGCATTGTATGATCTGCAACTGGTTGATACTTCCATAGATAAGATAAGGATCCTACGCGGGGAATTGCCTCTTGAGGTTCAGGATCTTGAAGACGAAATTGAAGGATTGCAAACCAGGGTTTCAAAGTACGATGACGACATCACCAGCCTGGAGAAATCAATAAGTGCAAAAAATCAGGAGATTGCCAATTCAAAGGATCTCATCAAGAAGTACACAGAGCAGCAAAACAACGTAAGGAACAACAGGGAATTTGATTCACTCTCCAAGGAGATTGAGTTTCAGACTCTGGAGATTGAACTTTGCGAGAAGCGCATCCGTGAGTTTACTATACAGATTGACGAGAAAAAAGTAATCATCGGTGAGTCCACAGCCGTTTTGGATGAGCGTAAGCTTGACCTGGATAACAAACAGAAGGAGCTGGAGGATATTGTCGAAGAAACCCGCAAGGAAGAGGACAAGATGGAGAAGAAGTCCGGCATCCTGGAAGGGATCATCGAAGAGAGACTGGTTACGGCTTATAAGAAGATCAGGGGGAATGCCCGCAACGGTCTTGCTGTAGTGCCTGTTGAGCGTGATGCCTGTGGGGGTTGCTTTAACAAGATTCCACCCCAGCGCCAGTTGGACATCGCTTCCATGAAGAAGATCATCGTATGCGAGTACTGTGGCCGTATCCTGGTAGATCCTAAGATCAGCGAGTAAACAAACCCCTTTTTACTGCTTGGTTAGTTTCAGGGTCGTATTGTTTTCGTCCGCGATTCTTATAATATAAATCCCACTATTCAGTAAGCTGATATCCACCCTGGTTTTTGGGCCGGTCAACTCTCCGGTCAGGACTGGTCTGGCCGAGAGATCATATACCACAAATGAGGTGGCGGTTTGTAGATCTTTGGCCTTGATGACCACTTCATTGCTTGCCGGATTTGGATAGACCTTATAGCTAGCTCTTCCTGTATTAAGACTCTCAACAGAAGTTAATCCTGACAAGTACCCTTCCAGAAGGGAGCTTAAATCAAAGGTATGAAGCCTTTGAGGATTGCTGAGATATGGACTCTAATTTCTCATTGGAAACATAGTACTTCAGACCATTCACAGTGGCAATCCCCTCCACCTGGTGGAATGAGAGGGAGGTCCCGACTTTTCGCTTATTTCCGGATATGAAATCGTGACCTTCAAAATCATAGAGCAGGTAGAAGAAAGGACTTAACAGACTGCTATAACCGCACAATACAACCAGCTGTTCTTCTTCAAGAAAGGTGGCCCCGGTCACCAATCCCTTGACATTCAGTGTGGTCTTATATTTAGCGACATAAGTTCCTGGCTCTTTGGGTAAAGCGTAGATGGAAGATTGGGCACTGACCCACTGTTTGGTGAAGAGGTAGATGCTATCTTCCGAAACGATCAAAGCTTCACAATCAAAATCTGTGGCATTGGGCTCCTGGGGACTCAGATCGGTCTGGTCTGAATAGGTGAACCATAGGGTATCGATCTCAGCATTCCCTAAAATCAGAGAAGTTTTTATCCACCCTTAGAATATGCAGATCCGTTCTGTTGCCTGACCCATTATTCCCAAAATCACCTACGTATATGTATTGTTCATCCTGAGAGATCTCCTCCCAGTCGATGTTCTCGACTCCTGGCAAGGGATGTTCATCCATCACTTCGGCGGTGAGGGTATCCAGGCCATAGAGGATCGTGTCTGTATTGTCATTATGGGTCCACACATAATCCTCCCAGACAATCAGTCCTGATGTTTCAGACAGCGTACTGCTTAAAGGCAGGGTTGTCAGCGGTTTAAGATTGACCGGATCGTATATGCAACTGCCATCATTCTGGGTGGCAGAGGGATCGTAATTGTTGGCAAGCGGATCTGTGCATCCCGGAGTCTGAGCCTGGCAGGCCACCAGAACCACCTGAAGAGCAAATACGAATAGAATAGAGCGTTTTTCCATACCCCAATGTATAGAAATTAGCCGAATTACTCAATTTTGGGAAAAAGCTTTTGACCTAGTTCATCCAGATGGGGACCACCTCACCGTTGCCATCCAGATTGACGCGGGTGTCCATTAGAAACTGGGTCATTTTGCTCCGGTCTTCAATGGACATCCCCAGCACATCAATGACAGCAGGCTCCAGATTGGCAGGAACCAGCATAAAGAGGTTGCCTTTTGTGGTTTGTGGTTTCCATACCCAGAGTGGGAGGTACCCATGATTGGCCACCCTGGTTTCATTCCCCTCTTTGGCAAGTTCAAGTTCGAAAGCAATCCCTCCATCCCGATAGCGATCGCGCTGATTGGAGATCAGGTTTCCCATGGAATAGGCCACCAGTTCCCCCTTTTTTTCACCCCTGATGGGTTGAACCACATGAGGGTGCGAACCAATAATGACATCAGCCCCATGGTCAAAGAGAAACCTGGCCATTTCCCGCTGCTGGGCATTCTCACTATTTTGATATTCACTTCCCCAGTGCATGGTCACAATGGTAAAATCGGGTTCGGCCAGGGCTGCCTTCTCCAGATCCGCCTGAATCAATTCTTTGTCGATTCGGTTGACAATGACAGGGGGTTTCACCTTTAATCCGTTGGTACCGTAGGTATAATTCAGCAGTGCAATTCGAATTCCATTTTTGGAAAACAGCAGTGGGTAGTAGGACTGCCTGACTTCTGATCCTGTAAAGGTCCCGGTATACACCATGCCTCTTTGATCAAGTTGTTCCAGGGTTCGTTCCAGGCCCTCCTGCCCCCGGTCCAGGGCATGGTTGTTGGCTGTAACCAAAATATCAAACCCGGCCCACTTTAGTGCATCTGCCAGCTCATCGGGACTGGAGAACTGTGGATATCCTTTATAAGGGGGGCCTGCCAGGGTGACCTCCAGGTTTCCAATCACCAGGTCGGCCGAATTCAGGTAGGGTTCAATATAGTGGAAACAGGGTTTGTAATCGTACCCTTCATCGCCCGTAGCTAGTGCCGAGGCAATCTGGGTATCGTGACCCATAATATCACCTGTAAATACAAGCTTTAGCTGTGATTGTTGTGCTGAGGCAAGCATACAGAAGAATAATCCCACCATCAGTTAACCATCGCCCTCTTAAAGTATTGTTGTTAACCATAATGCGGATTAATATAGCAAATAGTTGCCATATTTATTTTTTTAACTTGCACTTCTTACCAACATCTGAATCATGCATAAACCCACCCTGGTGCTTTTGGTCCTGATTTTCGCCGGATGCACCCAGTCCGGAACTGAATCGGCACAGAAGAATGAAATGGATCTCACAAAAGGGGATCAAATAGAGGCGAATCCGGTTGAAGTGGAGTATACCCATTTAACACCTACTGATTTCAGAGAGCGGATCGCCGAGGCTCCCATCGCCTATCTTCCATTGGGAACCCTGGAGTGGCATGGTGAACACCTTCCCCTGGGCTCTGATGGGATGCAGTCATTTTCCTTTATGAAAGATCTGGCCCGAGAGGTTGGAGGGATCGTTCTGCCCATGTTGTACCTGGGCCCGGACAAGATGAAGATCGTAGATGAAAAGGTGCTGTATGGGATGGATCACTGGCTGAGCGAGGAGGAAGGAAAAATGCAAATGACCGCGCAGCAGATGGATGGCAGCGCTTACTGGGTGCCCGATGAGCTGTTTCACCAGATTGTGGACAACTCCATCAAGCAGCTTGCCCGCGCCGGATTTAAAATTATTGTGGCCCATGGCCACGGGCCCTCTACCAGGCATGTCATTGATCACTGGCAGGAGTGGGAAGAGACCTATGGGGTTTTGATCTATACCTGCTGGACCTGGAACATCAGGGGAGAGAATGACCAGGAAGCCAGTGAAAAATCGAGCCAGGAAGGTCTGGGCATTATGACCGACCATGCAGCCACAAATGAGACTTCACTGATGATGTACTACTACCCGGATCTGGTGAAAATGGAACACCTTCCTGCCGATACAGCCCAGTGGCCCCTGGCTGTGGCAGGCAGGGATCCTCGTCTGTATGCCAGTGCCGAGCAGGGACAAAAGGCAGTTGAATTTCAATTGGAGCGCATGGCTAAACTCCTTAGGGAAGCATTAGACATGATGGAGTAGATTAGCTACCAGCTTCCACCGGCACCCCCTCCGCCAAAGGAGCCGCCATCCCCTCCGCCGAAGCCTCCAAAGCCGCCGCCGCCCGAGTTGAAGTTCCCAAAGCTACCCGAGCTCCGTCCACCGGACAACATTCCAAGGGCCAACCATAGGGGCAGGTTACTTCGGCGACCACCCATTCCGGAGCTTCTTCGCCGTCCACCAAATATGATGGAGAAAAGGATAATCATAAAGAGCACTCCTCCAATGGAGGATCCTCCTTTTGAGGCAGTCTGTTTGCGATATTCATCAGCCGTGAATTTGCCATCCAGCAGGGAGATCATCACATCGGTGGCCGCATCGATGCCTCCATAGAAATTGCCAGTCTTGAAATTTGGAACTATTTCACTCTCCACAATGCGTTTGGCAATGGCATCGGGAATATACTCTTCAACGCCATAACCGGTGGAGATAAAAACATCCCGGTCCTGCATATCCATCACCACCAGCAATCCGTTGTCCTTGCCTTTTTGACCCACACCCCATCGCTCACCAATTAAGGGTGTAAGCATGGAGACCGGGTAACCCCCGTTATCGTCCAGGGTAATCACAAAGATCTGGGTGGAGGTCCGGTACTCAAATTCGTTCAGTTTCCGTTCCAGTTGAGAATTCTCTGCTGCACTGAATACATTGGCATAGTCATTCACCCATGAGGAAGGGGAATCAGGGACAGGAAGTTTCTCCTGGGCTGTGATGCTCACCGGGACCAGCAGAACCAGGGATATAATAATTGCTATAATTTTCTTCTTCATCATGATTCTCCTCCAAATGAAATTTCGTCCGACAGTTCATTTACATCATCATCCTGGTGTGGAAAGTGGGACTTCAGGGCCTCACCGGCCATCAGGATTCCTTCTTTTAACCCGTTGGCAAATGCTCCTTCTTTAAAACTGGCCAGCATCTTCTCCTTAATCTGATCCCAAAAATCCTCCGGGGTAACGGCATTGATTCCTGCATCGCCCAGAATGGCGAACTTTTGATCCTTTACCGCCAGGTAGAATATGACCCCGTTGCGCTGTTCTGTCTTCTGCATCTCCAGTTTCCCAAACCACCAGGCGGCGCGATCCATCACATCCTCTTTGCAACGGTTATCAATATGCACCCTGATCTCGCCTGAGGTATTTAGTTCTGCCTCTTTGACGGCAGATTTGATCACTTCCTTTTCCTCTTTCGAGAAGAAATTTACTGCGTTCATGAATAGGTTATTATGTTAGTAGTTAATAGGTTAATGTGTCTATTTGCTAACTGATTAACTCTTAACGATTAACTTTTAACTGCGGCGACAGCCGCTAGAATTCCACTACCGGTGCGGTTTCGCTTCCCGCTACAGCTTCAAAATAGGCCTTCTTGTCGAATCCGCCTATTCCAGCAATAAAGCTGTTAGGGAACTTCCGGATGGTGGTGTTGTATGCCCTGGTGACCTCATTAAACTTTCGCCGCTCCACAGCAATCCGGTTCTCGGTACCTTCCAGTTGTGACTGGAGCTCCAGGAAATTCTGATTGGCTTTTAGCTCGGGGTAGCGCTCCACGGTGACCATCAGTCTGGACAGGGCCGAACTCAAGCCCTCCTGTGCCTGCTGAAAAGAGGCCAGTGCCTGGGGAGTAATGTTTGTGGGATCGATGGTGATACTGGTGGCTTTGGCCCGGGCCTCAATCACCCCTGTGAGGGTCTCCTGTTCAAACTCGGCATACCCTTTTACGGTAGACACCAGGTTGGGAATCAGGTCGGTCCTACGCTGATATACATTTTCCACATTGGCCCACTGACCGGTTACGCCCTCTTCAAGGCTTATAAATCCATTATATTTCTTCACCCCCCACATAACGACGATTAGTACAGCTGCTAATACAATGATCCAGGTTCTTCTTTTTTTATTCATATCTGACAATTTAATTGGGTATTTGATTTCTTACTGTATAACACCCAAAATTAGAAAATGTCAGACCAACTCTACGAGGAATGGCTAATTATCGGTGAAAATTCGATGAATTTTGCCTGGAAGGCCCTGTGACCGGACCAAAACATTCCATGCAGTTTCCTGTTATCCTAAGATGGAAAGAGAGCCGTTGGTGCTATATGATGGATATTGCAATCTTTGTAGCCATACGGTTCAGTGGATCATCCGGAATGATCCGAAGAAGCGCTTCTCTTTTGCGCCCTTGCAAGGGAGTCCTTCCGCATCCCCTGACCAGAAGGAGACTGCATCTCTGGACTCCGACCGGCCGGAAGGCGATACGGTTCTCCTCCTGATGAATGAAAAGATTTACCACCGCTCGGGCGCTGCCCTTCGGATCGCCACTCGACTTCGGTTTCCATGGCCCCTGCTGGGGATCTTCCTATTGGTACCCCCTTTTCTGCGCAATGGAATCTACAACCTGGTGGCCCGGAACCGGAAGAGGTGGTTTGGGACCCGGTCCACCTGTTACCTGCCCTGACCTTTGCATGATACATAGATGATCTGTAGGAATACTTCCCAGACCTTTGCAAGACTTTTAGATGAACTGAAGGAATACCAACCTGAACTTTACCTGTCCCTCGGGTGATGTGTTTTATAACCGGCTGGGCAGATCCCATGAGGCTGTTGAATTTCGTATTTTTGGTTCACTTTTAAAGCAGACCGTTCATGACACCGGAACAATTCAAAGCAGCCATCCTGGAGGGGATTCCGCAGGAGCTTCCCTCCAAAAGGCCCATCGATCCTCAGCTGAATCACGCCCCCAGGCGAAAGGATATCCTTACCCCCGAGGAGAAACGATTGGCCATCCGAAACGCACTCAGATATATCCCTTCTCAGCATCATCAGGAGTTGAGTGTTGAGTTTGCAGATGAGCTACAAAGGTATGGCCGCATCTACATGTATCGCTATAAACCTGAATATCCCATTTCTGCCCGTTCGCTGGAGGCATTCCCTTATCGATCTGTCCAGGCTGGAGCCATCATGATGATGCTCTCCAACAACCTGGACCATGCCGTGGCACAGCATCCCGACGAGCTGATTACCTACGGAGGCAATGGAGCGGTGTTTCAGAACTGGGCTCAGTACCGGCTTACCATGAAGTACCTGGCGGAGATGACCGACCAGCAGACCCTGGCGCTCTATTCGGGTCACCCCATGGGTCTTTTTCCTTCCCATGCAGAAGCCCCACGGGTGGTGGTCACCAATGGGATGGTGATTCCCAACTACTCGGCCCCGGATGATTATGAGCGAATGAATGCACTGGGGGTGACCCAGTACGGACAGATGACAGCCGGATCATTTATGTACATCGGTCCCCAGGGGATTGTGCATGGAACCACCATTACGGTGATGAATGCCAGCCGTTTGAAGCTTGAGGGCAGTGACGGTTCCATGGCGGGAAGGGTATTTGTGACTTCCGGTTTGGGTGGGATGTCGGGGGCACAGCCCAAGGCTACGGTGATTGCCGGTGGAATCTGTGTGGTGGCTGAGGTGAATCCCAAGGTCATTGCCACCCGTCACTCGCAGGGCTGGGTGGATGAAGTATTTTCGGATCTGGGGGCACTTGGTCAATCGGATGGGGATCGCCCGGGAGCGCAAGGAAGCCATCTCCCTGGCCTATGAGGGCAACATTGTGGATCTCTGGGAGTACTTTCTGGAGCACAAAGTGCATGTGGAGCTGGGTTCTGACCAGACCTCCCTTCACAATCCCTTTGCCGGGGGCTACTATCCGGCAGGTCTCACCTTCGGGGAGTCCAACAAGATGATGGCAGAGGAACCGGATCGGTTTAAGGAGGCTGTATATGCTTCACTGCGCAGACACGTGAAAGCCATTAACGGGCTTACCGAGCAAGGGATGTATTTCTGGGATTATGGGAATGCCTTCCTGCTGGAATCAGGCAGGGCAGGGGCCGATATATTCGAGACTGATGGCACTTTCAGGTATCAGTCCTATGTGCAGGCCATCATGGGTCCCCTCTTTTTTGATTATGGATTTGGTCCCTTCCGTTGGGTTTGCACCTCTTCCGATCCGGCTGATCTGGCTGTTACAGATGCCCTGGCCGTGGAGGAGTTGGAGAAACTGGCAGCTGAAGCACCTGAAGAGATTAAGGGTCAGCTCCAGGATAACATTCACTGGATCAGGGAAGCAGAAAGCCACAAGATGGTGGTGGGCTCCCAGGCACGGATCCTCTATGCCGACAGCATGGGGCGCATTGCCATAGCCCGGGCATTTAACAAGGCCATCAGGGAGGGAAAGATCTCAGGCCCGGTGGTTCTGGGACGCGACCATCACGATGTATCGGGGACCGATTCACCCTACCGGGAGACCTCCAATATCTACGATGGATCGAGTTTCACCGCCGATATGGCCGTACAGAATGTGATCGGGGACTCCTTCCGGGGGGCCACCTGGGTCTCTCTGCACAATGGCGGCGGCGTGGGATGGGGCGAAGTGATCAACGGGGGTTTCGGCATGCTGCTGGATGGATCTCCCGAGGCCGAAAGAAGACTGGAGATGATGCTTCACTGGGATGTGAACAATGGCATTGCCCGCCGAAGCTGGGCCCGTAATGAGGGAGCCATCCATGCCATTGAGCGGGAGATGGAGCGCACGCCGCTGTTGAAAGTGACACTGCCCAACCTGGTGGATGATGATCTGTTGAAGGATCTCTAGGTTTGCTCAATATTTAAGCTTGTTTTTTTGTAAATATTGATTTCTAAACTCTATATTTAGAGAGTAGGAGATACAATTGAATAGAGTCGTTCAGTTAATTCCCTCAAGTTTTGTTAGGAACATTTCGGGAAAGAAGTTAGTTGTAAATTTCTAGAGGCCAAACAAGTAAATTTTATTGCATAGCCCATTGTACTTAGGTTTCATGAATGGCATATGCATATTTCGCAAGTAATCAACAAATAAATACTAAATCCTTTTTTCTCCTCTGAATTTCAATGAAGAAAATCAAGATCATTTTAGTTCTTCTTATCGGCTTTAGCCTGAGTAATAATGCTCAGATAAGTAATTTATCTTTTGATTTAGCGAGTTTGATCGGTTATACTTCGCCAGACCAGGTACCTTTCTGGCTAAGATCGAATCAATATGGCAGTATCCCTATTGATAATGGCTCAATAAGTCTCATTGGTTCAATTCACAGGGAATATGATGTGAATAAATCAGGACTTATCGATTGGGGAGTTTCTCTGGAAGGACGAGCAAATGTTGGATATAAAGCAAATTTCGCCTTAATAGAAGGATATGGTAAATTACGCATAGGTGTATTTGAGATCAGGGCTGGTCGATCTAAAGAAACAATGGGACTTCGAGATTCCAGTCTCAGCTCTGGTTCTTTTTCAGTCTCCGGTAATGCACTCGGTATTCCTAAAGTGCAAATTAGCGTTCCGGAATTTTATAGTTTGCCAATATTAGGTAATTTATTTGCTTTCAAGGGAAATTTTGCCCATGGTTGGATTGGAGAGACTTCTATGTACAGGGATGGAAATATTTTCCAAATTGGAACCTATTTGCATCAAAAATCATTGTATGGAAGATTCGGCAAACCAGAATGGAGATTTAAACTTATGGAGGATTTAACGATCAGGCTTTATGGGGAAATGAAAAGGATTTTTATGGTGATAGCTTTCCATTTTCTCCTATTAAAACTTACCTGTATGTAATAAGAGGCGGATCTTATGACAGTAGTACAAGGATAGGAAATCATTTAGGATCAATTGACATGGGTTTCGAATATGAGTTTAAAAATATTAAGATTATTAGCTTATCGTCAGAGTATCTTTGAGGCCGGAGCGCTTTACTATATGGCAAATATCACCGATGGTTTGAATGGTCTGAGTCTTACAAATAATCACGTCTCACAAAAAGGATTTCAATGGAGAAAGATAATTGTTGAAGTTTTTTATACAAAAAGTCAGGGTGGAGAAACCTGGTCAGTGCCAAGACCCTCCATATGCCGAAAATTACTATAACCATTACCAGTATATGCAGGGATGGTCCTACATGGGGATTGGAATAGGAAATCCTTTTGTCACCTCACGTGCCTATACAAGGGAAGGATTACCAAGTGTATCCAAATGAGTTCTTCATTAATAATCGTGTTTTTGTGTTTCACTTTGGGTTCGAAGGATCAATACATGAATGGGATTTTATTTTAAAAACATCCTATTCACTTAATTATGGTACGATACCGAACTATAAATGAATTTCCTGAAACAAAACAATTATCAACATATTTAGATGCGAATAGGGAATCTGAGAAACGGATTGAATATCGGTTTTATGGCTGCATTTGATACAGGAGATCTTTTTTATAATTCGTTCGGGCTTTTCTTAAAAGCCTCAAAATCCTTCTAATCACGATCAGAACAGAGTGAACAGATACCTAATTCGCTAAAGAGATGCCAGAGCAAGGATTCTGATCTCAGATCCGCATTAATCTCACACCTCAAACACCATCCGGTAGGGCCGGGCGATGGACTCTTCCACCTGGTGCATGCCAATGTTGCGGCTTAGCCGGGCGTGTTCCCTGCCTTCAAAAAAGACAAGGATGGTGGGAATGGTAAAGACCCGGTGCTGACCGGCAATCAGGGGACTGTTTTCGGTGTCGATGTAGTAGAGTTTCATTTGTGGATATGCATCGTCCAAAAGTTCTTTTACCCTGGGCTTAAGTATCCTGCATACCGAACAGGCTTCATTGGAGAAGTAGAGTACCACCCCTTTTTGTTCCTTAATGGTTTGATTGAGCTGGTCCAGGTTGTCTATGGTCTCCAGGCGATCATTGGATTCCAGACCTCTGAAGCTATTACTGCCTTCCATTCCCGAACTCTTTAAAACACGTCATCGCTGAGCATCACCAGCATGCATTCACTGATGGGTTCTATGCCTGCATGTTTCAGCTTGCCCATAAATTCGGGATTGACGGTGCCGGGATTGAAGATTACCCGTTTGGGTTTCAGGGAAAGGATATAGTCATAATAATCCGCCTGCCTGGAGGATCCCATGTAGACGGAGACTGTATGTACGTTCTCGATATGGGGTTGTCCCACCAGGATCTGCTCATCCACAATTTCGCCCTTTTTAAAACCCACGGCCACGACCTTCTTGTCATGACGCAGCAGACTTTTTACGGCTTTGTGGGAAAAACGTACTGGATTGGGGCTTGCGCCCAGGACCAATGTGATTCTTTCGTCGGCCAAAATATTCTCTGTGATAAAATTAACAACAAAGATAACCATTCTACCTAATCCGGCAATAGAGCCTCATTTGGATTTAATGGCCATCGGATGGAGGCAATAGTGGCTGTCTGACAATGGAGGCTGAACGAAGAGGGCGGCTACCTGATCAATGCCACTGCATAGGCGGAGATTCCCTCCTCTCTACCCGTAAATCCGAGCCTCTCCTCTGTGGTCGCTTTTACAGAAATCACCTCTTCGTTTACATTCAATACCTGGGCGATTTGCTTTCGCATCTCCGGGATATAGGGTTTGATTTTTGGCGTCTGCAAACAAACTGTGGTGTCAATGTTTCCAATTTCATACCCTTTTGAACGAATCATTTGAATGGTTTCCTGAAGCAGAATGGAGCTGGATATTCCTTTGTAAGCCGGATCCGTATCAGGAAAGTGTTCGCCGATATCTCCCAGTGCAGCAGCGCCCAAAAGGGCATCGCAAATGGCGTGAAGCAGCACATCGGCGTCGGAATGTCCCAGGGCTCCGGCATGATGTTCAATATTCACTCCACCCAGCCATAAGGGAAGCCCTTCCTGGAGGCGGTGTACATCATATCCGAAACCGATCCGGAAGTTCATGCGATTGGATTACAGGTCCGCAAAGTCAAATCCCAGCGTAAATCGCAGGGTATTGGCCAGGGGACTGTTCTGTCCGTTTGTGGGAACCAGGTAGGAGAAGTCAAGCGCAAATACGTTGAGCTTAAGGCCCACTCCCACGGTAAAATATTTTCTGTTTCCTTTGGTGGTGTGCTCGTTGAAATAACCGGCGCGCAGGGCAAATTGCTTCCTGTACCAGTATTCGGCACCAATGCTGTAGGCAATTTCATTGAATTCCTCTGCGGCCACGCTGTAGGTGCCATCTCCGCGGGATACACCGGGTGCATCAGCGAAGGAGGAGAACATACCTGCGATTACTGATCCGGGGGGTTCCTTTCCTCGTAACACGTAGAGTTCTCCTGTGGCAGTATCGGTATCCATCACGGGAGGAGTGGGAACCAGAAGCTTATTCACATCAATCATCCCGGAGATGGAGTTGTATTGGTCGATGTTGTAAGTGAAGCGGCCACCCAGCCTAAGGTTGGTGGGAATGGGCGTTTTTTCAGCATCTGCTGTATAAGAGATGGGTGTACCCATGTTGGTGATGGCGGCTCCTGCAGCCCACTGACCATCGCTGGTACCCACATCTATGTCGTTCTGATAATAGAAACCCAGGTCGGCTGCCACAGAAATTCCCGCCTTGGTCTCCTGTCCGTCGGCCGTGCTCTGTCCACTGGTGAGGTCGGAGCGGATAAAGCGAAAGGCAATACCTCCGGAAAAATTATCGGTAAACAGCCTGGAATAACCAGCGTCTATGGCGAATTCATTGGGATTGTACTGGCCTGTTACGGTTCCTGTGATATCGGTAAATACAATATTACCCAGTGAGAAGTAGCGCAATGAGCTACTCACCACCTGCTGATCGTCGATTTTATAGAATCCTGCCAGGTAAGCCAGGTTGATGTCGGGGATCAGGTTTCTTAACCAGGGTGTATAGGAGATGGCAAAGCCACCTTTGCTCTCGATGAAGGCATATTTCCCCATATTCCAGTGCTGTGAATTTACGTCAGGGGTCGTGGCTACACCCACATCACCCATGGCTCCTGCACGTGAGTCGGGGGCAATGGTTAAAAAAGGTACTGCGGTTTGTATGGTGTTGAGCTTATCCCCGCCACCTAATTCACCAGAACCGATCTGGCCGGACACATTCGTTGAAGTAACAAATAGTGCCCCAGTCATTAACGTGATCAATCCTGATCTCAATCCTTTAATCATTTTCTTCGTTTTGGTCGTCAAATATAACATATAAAGTACGTAATATGGTTGCATTTAGTATATGCAGTTAAATGTTTTTAGATGAATTATCTGGTGATTACCAGTTTTCCACCATCGGAGGCGATTTCTCCATCTTCGGTGGTAAGTGAAACTGTATAGACATAGACCCCGGCACCCATCTTCGCCCCACCCGACAGGGTAGCGTCCCAGTGAACTGGTTCCAGGCGGTATCCGGGGGAGTAGATCTGCTCGTCGATTTTCCTTACGATCTCGCCCGAGAGGTTAACGATGGTAATCACAAGCCTCATCTCCCGGTCGGGCCGGTTGTGCTCCACATTAAACCAGGTTTCGTCTACAAAGGGATTGGGGTAGTTGAACAGGTTTTCAAGCAACATCTCCTCCGATTCCATAACCACAAATTCGAGAGTGGACTGGGCCGAGTTGTTGTGAATATCCCATATTTTCACTGTTACCTCGTGCTTGCCCGGTTCCAGGTTGCTGTAAGGATATCGAATGGTTCCCGAATTGTAAGAGTTGGTACGTGCCTGGTAAAATTCGTTCAGAATGATGGAATTAACCCGGTCGTCGTTCAGGGTGGCAGTCAGGTTGTGACCGATGCCATTGCCCGTGGTATTGATCCCGAAATTGTCTGTCACATTTACAAGCAGGGCGGGATTTGCATCGGTAATTCCACCCGACACAAAGAAGCTGTCATTCATAAAGAGCTCAATCACTGGAGGTTCACTGTCAGAGGCATTCTCGGTTCCGATTCCACCCACATTAAACCCTTCGTAGGAACCATGCGCATCCCGTTGTCCATTGTTGCTGTAGTAGCTGATCTTTCCGCTCCCAAATGAATAATTGATGTCTTTGGGAACAAAGAAACCAAATGAGAATTCTCCCCCTGTTACGGTGGCCTTTCCACTGTAGAGGATGTTGTTGCGTGATTGAAAACGGTATACCGGACTGTCATCATTTGAAAGGGTTTCGATCTTCTTCTCCTTATCAAATACCAGGGGGTAAACCGTGCCGTTAAAATCTGTCATCAAATCACCATCCCTCGTTTCCAGGTGTCCGGATACAGATACCCATTGAAAAGCAGAGAGGGTGTCGATGTCTCCCTGAACCGACATGCCATTGATAGAATCGGTGACTACCCTGTGCTGTGGGTAGACCAGCCTCATGGAGGGATCGCCCAGCAGGGTGAAATTGCGCTTGTTGATGCCGGGACCTGTATTGTTTTTGCTGTAGAGAATGATATCTCCCAGGCGGTAGTTCTGCTGGTTCTCATCCTTTTCAAACACCACTTCGTAGAACCTCTCATTCAACGCGTGGTTGGGACCCGAATAGACCAGTCGGGTGGTGGTGAAGAGCCCGATTCCCCCGCCCTCTGTATTCAAAAGCACATCCTCACCGGCGGAAGTGACCTCCTGATCTTCAGGCCTGTCATACTCATCATACCTGCTGAATTCACAGGTGGCAGTCATAAACAGGGGCAACATGTTCTTATTGCTCCAGGAGAGAATGTCGTTGGTGGTGGTAATCTTTTCATGGGCCAGTCCGGTGGGGCCTCCGTGACCGGTATAATTAACAATAAGCGCACCCCGGTTCACCTGGTCGTTGATGGCCCGGGTCACATCGGGGTAGCGGGGACCGGTAGAGAGGTCCTCCTGGTTGTAGGCATCCAGGTAGATTTTATTGATGTTGTAAGCCGGATAATTTTTGTTGACATAGGTGGCCAGCTCGTCGGCCTGCCGCATATGGATGTTGGAATCTTCATCGTCGCCCACAAAACAGATTTGGTTGCGCCATTCGCCCTGCTTGTCCAGACTGCTGTATCCAATAATCTTATCAACCAGATCGCTGGCCTCTTCCACAGTGGAGACAGGCAATCGTCCCATCCCGATATCGAGCAGACCGTCGTACATGGATTCGTCGGTGTCCAGTATACCAAAAAAGTCATCCGATACATAAGAGCGGGTGGGGGAGAGCGATTCCTCTGACTGGTAGGTAAGCAGGAGGTTGGGATTGTTCACCTTCCCGGCACTTCCCCGGTTATCGAAAGATCCATCGCCCAGGAAGAGCAGGTATTTGCAGTAGGTGGATTCTCCTGAAGAGCGATCGTAGAACATCTTCATAAAGTTGCGAATGGCGGTCACATCAGGAACCCCAGAGGAGAACTCATTGAATACCTGCTGCTGAAGTACCACAGCTACCTCCATGCCATCGTTGACTGAGCGGTGTTCGGCCAGTCGCTGGGCTTGCTCCAGGAATATTTCCGGGGTGAGGATTACCATATCCGGGTGTGGCAATCCATGCAGGTTCTGGTTGGGTATTGCGCCCAGTCCCTCTCCTGAGAATTGAGGGGTCGGAAATTCACCCGAGGGATCAAAGGCAATAAACTCTCTTTGCTGGCTGGTCTCCACTTTGAAGGAGGCCGTACTGCCGGAGAGGGTAAAATTGATGTGCTGCGGACGATCGGGATCAGTCACATCCCAAATCAATGCACTGTTATCCATGCTGCCTACCTTGAACTCGCTGGTGGTTCCCATAACCACACTTCTTGAATCCCTGAACGGCAGCTGGTCTTCAAGCAGGGTGAGTTCACTTCGCCCGTTGAGGGTGATGTAGTTCAACCATCCCGACGAATTGGATTCTGGCCTGTTGTATACCATGGTGATGGCGAGGTTATCCGTTTGTGGAACATAGGAATAAATCTCTTCCGTCTCGTAGGCATAGGTGGAGGTGTAGTAACTCAAATCGGTTGCACGAATGGAGAGAGACCCCACGGGGTCATTATTGGCCCTGACAGTAAAGGTGGAAGCGCTTCCGGAGCGGGCAGCAGCACGCACCCTGATCTTCACCGGCTCTCCCTCGACCCTTCCCGGGACCACCATGAGATAGTTCTCTTCCAGGTTCACACTGAAGTAATCTCCAAACCACTCCCTTCCGGAACTGATCAGGTTGTATGTTTCGTCCTCCACGAAAGTGCGATAATCGTAGGAGTTAACCATCTGGCTGGCTGCTTCGGTAGAGAGCTCTGCCTCTTCCGGTGCCTGGGCCGTACCCTGACTGTCGGTAATAAAGTAATATCCCTCCCAGGAATAGGCGTGCAAGTTGTGCACAAAGGTCTTACTCTCCTGGTCAAAAGACCACGCTACCGGTCCCTGTGCATAAAACAGGATGTGGTCGCCGGGACCAAACAGGCCGTCGCTACCTTTATATATATGCAAAGGAACAGCGTTCAGATCGTCGGTATAGCCCTCAGAAAATCTTTCAGGCAGCAGCCTGGCACCAGAGCCATACACCCTTACCGAAGCAGGATTCGCAAGACCGATCTCCTGGAGTTGCTCATAGGTCAGCTTATGCATCCCACTTTGTTCAATCGCTATCTTAAACCAGTTCCCCGATGCAAGAACCGATTGATCACTCCAATCTCCGGTAGTATTTGCTTTTAGTTTTGCCATTGCCGGTTCCTCTTCAAGGATGATCCGGAAGCTGTTGATTCTCTCCAATTGACCTGCTTCGCTCTGCTGGAAGGGCAGTACCTTAATCACCACAAAAGATTGTCTGGCTTCATTGACCAGGCTGTACTCAATCAGGGGCTCTGATCGGATCAATTCAAAGTTGGATCCATAGCTTGCAGGATCCTCAATATATGTGGATTCGGTGACCTCTAACCGCACCCGGGGAAGCATGCCTTCTGCACTCCATGATAATTTTCTTGAGATATATGGTAACGTATTCTCCCCATCTGCGTATAATGCATGAGGAAAGAAATGTTGGTTGTCTTGTGTACTCCATTGAATAACAACATTTTCGACCTGAGAAAACAGGGCGATAAAGGGGGAAAAGAGTAAGAAAAACAGCAGCTTTTTCATAGAAAATGTGCAAACAGGTATTATAATATGTATTTAAACGCTCTTTTTGTCGTTCATAGTATGAAAAGCTTACAAATAAGCGAGCTTATTTTGTAAGCTAGTGAATAGTAAATAGTGGGTAGTGAATAGTATGAAATCATAAAAACAAAAAGTAAAACGTTATAGGTAGACAAACAAGTGGTAGTGAAAGTTGCATACGAACATAGAGTAGGAGGATTATTTCTTGGTATTTTGGTCTCAACCACAGTAGGTGTGCGGGCTCAGGATCCCGAGTTTTCCCAGTTCTATGCCAATCCACTCTATCTAAATCCTGCCATGGCAGGTGTTGAGGGAGCCGCCAAGGTCTTTCTGGGTTACAGGAACCAGTGGCCGGGAGCCGTAAGCCCTTACACTACCTATTCGGCTTCCTACGAGCAGTATCTTGAGCCACTTCATGGGGGTGTTGGTTTACACGTGATGAATGACAGGCAGGGTGGAGGAGTATTTAATACCATCTCCCTGGATGCCATCTATTCCTATCACCTGAAGGTATCTCAGGAATCTAACGGTCACCGGAGGTTTGCAGGCATCCATGGGGCATCGCAACATGAGTCCGGATGGCCTGGTTCTTCCCGACGAAGTGGCCGGAAATCCTGTGACGACCCTCACCGGTTATTCTAAGATATACCCTGATTTTTCAGTGGGATTTGCCGCATTTTACAGAAACTTATTTGGTGGCGTGGCAGTACACCACCTGCATCAACCCTATACAGGAACATCTGACAATCCCAATACCCAGTTGTCCAGAAAATACACTGCTCATGTGGGAGCCATGATCCCTATCTATGAGAAAAGGTTGGGAAAAGAGGTTTTACAGCTCTCTCCCAACCTGGTTTTCATACAGCAGGACACTTATCAACAGCTGAATTACGGACTTGAATTGGTCTACAGAAACCTTATTGGAGGGGTCTGGTTTCGACAGGATCTGAAGTTTTCCTACGGAACCGCTATCTTCTCAGTAGGTTATGGCAATGACCAGTTCAGGATAAGATACAGTTATGATGCCAAACTCTCTGCGCCCGATGTGCACATTCCAAGTCTTGGGTCGCATGAAATTTCTATGGTGATAATTTTTGAAAACATTAATAAATCAAACAAACACAGGGCAATAAAGTGTCCTAAGATTTAGTTACTTTTGTAGAAGTTTTAATTATTAGTCGAGTTAAAAACTAGAAAAACAATTAGCCATGAAAATGATGATGAGACTGATCCCGGTAATGCTTATTACACTGATGGCCTGGGGATGTGGTAGCAAAGATGTTACCTCTTCTGGCAAAGTCTCAACAACCACCGGATGGGAGTATAACAATCCGGAGAACGGAGGTTTTGAAGTGAATGACTGCAAGTGAACAGGCGACCGGTCCCGGACTTACATTAATAGAAGGAGGTACTTTCACCATGGGCAAAGTGCAGGATGACATTCTGTATGAATGGAACAATGTGCCCAGGAGGGTAACCATCAGCTCTTTCTATATGGACCTTACCGAGGTTCGCAATGTGGATTACAGGGAATACATTAACTGGCTGAACAGGGTGTTTGGAATGAACAACCCCCAGGTCGTAAGAGCCGCCATGCCCGATACACTGGTCTGGCGCGATCCAATGGCCTACAATGAGCCCTATGTGGAGTACTATTACCGTCACCCCTCCTTTAATGAATATCCAGTGGTGGGTGTGAACTGGCTACAGGCACAGGACTACTGTATCTGGAGGACCGACCGTGTGAACGAGATGATCATGGTGGATATGGGTCACATTGAACTCTCCACCGACCAGCAGGATGAACGTAACTTCAATACCGAGGCATACATCTATGGCTTGTATACCCCGAATATTATCAATCCCCAACCCAGTCTGAATCCCAATGTGGAGTCGAGGCTTATCAACATTGAAGATGGTATCCTTCTCCCCAAGTACAGACTGCCCACAGAAGCTGAATGGGAATTTGCTGCACTTGGACTGGTAGGAAATACAGTGGATGAATTGGTATGGGAACGCAGAACCTATCCATGGAATGGTCACAACGTAAGAAATGACAATCCAAGGGAGATGGGTAAAATGAGAGCCAACTTCGTAAGGGGTAAAGGAGATATGATGGGTGTGGCCGGAAGCCTGAATGATGCAGGATCGATCACTGTTCCTGTTACTTCCTACTGGCCCAACGACTATGGTCTTTATTGCATGGCAGGAAACGTAAATGAGTGGGTTCAGGATGTATACCGTCCCATGACCTCACAGGATATTTCCGATTTCCGTCCTTTCCGTGGAAACCAGTTTGACAAAATGAGTATTGATGCCAACGGCAGTCCGATTATCGACAGCCTGGGACACCTTCAGCGTGAGCCCATCACCGAAGCCGATGCAGAGGGAAGGTTCAACTACCGCAAGTCTGACTACAGGAATTACCAGGATGGAGACAAGGAGTCTGTGGATGAGCAAGGTGAGAGAAGTCAGGCACCTTACAACGGATCACAATCCATGTATCTGAACCAGACAGGTGAAAGAATGTCATTGTTGAGTGACGACGTAAGGGTATACAAAGGAGGTTCCTGGAAGGACAGAGCCTTTTGGCTGAGTCCCGGAGAACGCAGGTACCTTATCGAAACTGAATCGAGAGATGACCTCGGATTCCGCTGCGCCATGACCCGCGTGGGAACACCGACAGGATTCTAACAAGAAAATATTGTAGCATTTTATAAGGGGCTGTCTCACTGGAGATGGCCTCTTTTTTTTAACTTGCCACTCTATGAGGCAGCCCGGTATAAAACAACTCTATCAGCATTTTCTTGAGTCAACAGGAATATGTACGGATACCCGGCAGAAGGTGGAGGATTCTATATTCTTTGCGCTTAAGGGGGAGAATTTCGATGGAAATGGTTTTGTGGAGGATGCCGTAAGTAAAGGTTGCAGGGTGGCTGTGACTGAAAGAGAGGAACTGGCCGGATCTCCCCGGATTCTTGTTGTGGCCAATGCCCTGAAGACCTTGCAGGATCTGGCCGCCTACCACCGAAGGGAGCGCTCTCCAAAGGTGATTGCCATTACAGGCAGTAATGGAAAAACCACCACCAAGGAACTGGTCAATGCGGTGTTAAGTGCTGTTTATCCGGTTCTGGCCACCCGGGGAAATCTGAACAACCACATTGGGGTTCCGCTCACACTGCTTTCTTTGCAAGAGGAGGTAATTGCCATTGTGGAGATGGGGGCCAATCATGCGGGTGAGATTGCAGAGCTGTCCCGGATTGCAGCTCCCGATCTGGGAGTGATTACCAATGTGGGGAAGGCCCACCTGGAGGGTTTTGGAAGCCTGGAAGGTGTATTGAATGCAAAGGGTGAACTCTATGATTATCTGTCTCAGCATGGCGGGAAAGCCATCATCGATGGAGGAGACCAGGTATTGTTGGCTAAAGCAGAATCGGCAGGTGTGGAATCGCTTGTTGTGGGAGCCGGTGGTGATCTGCCTGTTTCGGCCAAAATTCTGAACCAGACACCCTTCCTGGAGATTGAACTGGAGGTGGCTGGCGCGAAATATACCCTCTCCACCCATCTGGTAGGTGCTTATAACCTTCAGAATATTATTCTGGCAGCTGGGATTGGATTTCAATTTGGCATCGATCCCATACTTATTGCAGATGCAATAGGAAGCTACACGCCTCAAAATCAGAGGTCTCAGCTGGTGAAGGGTGAACACAATCACCTGATTCTGGACTCATACAATGCCAATCCAAGCAGCATGCGGGAAGCCATCAAGGGATTGATGAACTACGCCAAACCACCCATGATGCTGATTCTGGGTGATATGGCTGAGTTGGGTGATTCATCGGATGACGAGCACCGGGACTTGCTCCAATGGATTCAAAGCCAGGATGTGGACCGGGTGATGCTGGTGGGACCAAAGTTCAGCAGGGCCTGCAACCCATCTTCAGGCTTTGATGTTTTCTTTGATAGATCCAAGCTGGAGGCCCATCTGAAAGCAGAAAAAATCTCCGGATATCACGTCCTTATCAAGGGCAGCCGGGTGATGGAATTGGAACGGCTAAAGCCGCTGTTAATAGGTTAATATGTTAATAGGGTAGTGGGTTAATAGGTTATTGATCAGTGGTATATGAAAATATTTTGGCTTGCTGCCGCTGCGCCATTTTTCCTCACCAGACAAGTATATAGACCATTAGGCAGATCTGAAAGATCTAGCTGGATCTGGTTTTTGCCCTGGAATAAAGTACCCGGATCATGTTTATGGACTAAGCGGCCACTCATATCAAAAATGCTCAGCGATATACGCTCCGGACTTTCAAGGAAAAAGCTGAAGGTTGCCACCGTGGAAGCAGGATTCGGATAGATTGAAAAATTGAAATCGGATCGTTCTTGATCCACTATGCCTGTGGGGGCAGTTGCCACAAAACCGATGCAATTGCCATAGGCAGTACCGGCACTGTTGGTGGCATAGCTTCTTGCATAATAAGTGTTTCCTTCAGTAAGGCCTTCTATGGTAAGGGTAAAGCTAGCCGCTCCAGCTTGAGCTGGAACGGATTGATCCTCCACAGTGGGATTATAATGGCTTGCCCATACGATTCCACTGGCTGTGACCTCTTCGCCTCCATTTTCGAGGATATAGCCCTTCAGGTTCACGCTGCTTAGGGAGATATTCCTTGAGAATACCGTGGTTACCACCGGCAGGCGTATCCTCCCTTTATTCAGGATATAAGCCTCTCTGGCCGACCTTTTAAGGATATCACCCTGGTTTTCAAATCGATCAATCATTAGGCTTAAGGCATAGCTGGCCACCTGCGAAGGATGATGATTTACATAGCTTGCTTCTAAATCGTATTCGTCTGATTCATAAATGATTATAAGCGACTCGGAAAACCATAGATCCACACTGTCAATAAAGAAGGTATCTACAGGATCAAGAACTCCCCGACTATCCATACAACTGTCCAGTACATGGCAGAATGTTTCAAAATCTTCATTTTCCACGCTTTCTTCATTCATGTAAAGTAAATAATTGGGATAGGTAGTTTGTATAATAGGGTAGGTGGAGTTTCCATCTGATCTGAAGCGCTTGATAAGGGCGAGTCTCAATTCGGAGTTCTTCATCGCCTGAAGGCCCAGATAGGCACTCATACTTTCATTGAGAACAATGAGGCTGTCATAGGGCGTCTCCTCCAGATCGGAAGTGATCATATCAAAATAATCATTGAAATACTCTTCATCACGGGCAGTTTGAGTTAACAGAAGTTCAACTGTATCCAAATACGCTTTTAGATAGGCATCCTCAAATCCAAACCCATTCAATTGGTGTGAAAACCAGGGGTATTTATCCTGAAGGACCTCGTAAGCTGAGGTGGCAGCCTTAGTTTCAGTTGTAGATTTCAAAAGACCAACCTTAACGCCCATATTATATTTTTGAGTGTGGGTGAGTTTACCATCACTATTAAAATATTTGCTTTCGCCATGACGGAGACCATTTATAAAATGGGCTTCTTCCTTGTTTGAAATGCTGCCATCCCATACCCCGCCTGTTACGATGGTATAAGGACCCTGGTATCTTCCTTCACTATCCTGTTCACCAGTAAAAGTCATCTTCTTCTCGTGTAATAAAACAGTTTCTTCGTAAATCCCTTTTCCTTTATATTCCCTGTCTATTTCAGCAGGGAAATAATGCCCTCCAGCGACAGAACCAATTGCCAACAGGATAAAAATCCCCAGAGCTAAAAGAGACAATACAGATTGGCTTAGCACTTTATTATTCATGTACTTTTTCATCTTTTTTTGCTTTATAAATTTTGAGTCCTCTAGTGCGACACCCAGGTGTTCAGTGGTTTATGTAAGGGAGTCAGTGCGATATTACCAGATTTTGGCTTGCTATTGCTGTTCCATTCTTACTCATCAGACAGGTATACAGACCATTTGGCAGAGCTGACAGATCCAGTTGAATCTGGGTTTTGTCCTGGAATAAAGTACCCGGATCATGTTTATGGACTAAGCGGCCACTCATATCAAAAATGCTCAGCGATATACGCTCCGGACTTTCAAGGAAAAAGCTGAAGGTTGCCACCGTGGAAGCAGGATTCGGATAGATTGAAAAATTGAAATCGGATCGTTCTTGATCCACTATGCCTGTGGGGGCAGTTGCCACAAAACCGATGCAATTGCCATAGGCAGTACCGGCACTGTTGGTGGCATAGCTTCTGGCATAATAGGTGTTTCCTTCAGTAAGGCCTTCTATGGTAAGGGTAAAGCTAGCCGCTCCAGCTTGAGATGGAACGGACTGGTCCTCCACAGTGGGATTATAATGGCTGGCCCATACGATTCCGCTGGCTGTGACCTCTTCGCCTCCATTTTCGAGGATATAGCCCTTCAGGTTCACACTGCTTAGGGAGATATTCCTTGAGAATACCGTGGTTACCACCGGAGGACGTATCCTCCCTTTATTCAGGATATAAGCCTCTCTGGCTGATCTTTTAAGGATATCACCCTGGTTTTCAAATCGCTCAATACATTAAGGCTTAAGGCATAGCTGGCCACCTGTGAAGGATGATAATTTACATAGCTTGCTTCTAAATCGTATTCGTCTGATTCATAAATGATTATAAGCGACTCGGAAAACCATAGATCCACACTGTCAATAAAGAAGGTATCTTCAGGATCAAGAACTCCCCGGCTATCCATACAACTGTCCAGAACGTGGCAGAATGCTTCAAAATCCGCATCTTCCACGCTTTTTTCATTCATGGAAAGTAAATAATTGGGATAGGTAGTTTGTATAATAGGGTAGGTGGAGTTGCCATCTGACCTGAAGCGCTTGAGGACAGCGAGTCTCAATTCGGAGCTCTTCAACTCCTGAAGGCCCAGGTGGGCACTCATACTTTCATTAAGAACAATGAGGCTGTCATAGGGCGTCTCCTCCAGATCGGAAGTGATCATATCAAAATAGTCATTGAAATACTCTTCATCACGGGCAGTTTGAGTTAACAGAAGTTCAACTGTATCCAAATACGCTTTTAGATAGGCATTATCAAAACCAAACGCATTCATTTCGTGGGAAAACCAGGGGTATTTATCCTGAAGGACCTCGTAAGCAGAGGTGGCAGCCTTAGTTTCAGCTGTAGATTTCTTTACATTATACTTAACGCCCATGTTATAGTATTCAGTGTGGGTGAGTTTACCATCACTATTAAAATGTTCACTTTTTCCATGACGGAGACCATTTATAAAAAAGACTTTTTCCTTGTGCCAAACGCCATTCATACCGCCTGTTGAGATGGTATAATGACCCTGGTATCTTCCTTCACTATCTATTTCTCCAGTATAAGTCTTCTTCTTGGGAATGTAGTTATCTATATCTAATAAAACAGTTTCTTCGTAAATCCCTCTTCCTTTATATTCCCTATATATTTCAGCAGGAAAATAAGATCTGCCAGACCAGGAACCAATTACCATCAGGATAAAAATTCCCAGAGCTAAAAGAGACAATACAGATTGCCTTAGCACTTTATTATTCAGGTACTTTTTCATCTGTGTTTGTTTTATCAATTTTAAGTCCAACCAGTATGCCAGTGACCAGTCCCAATGAACCCAGAGCCAAGTCCTGAAAGCGAAAAGTTCCTGGTAAAATCCCTGCATATTGAAATAGTTCATAGCAACATACCAAAACAGGTATACTGGCCATCCAGGGGAAACGCAGCCGGGATTTACTCCCCGACCAGATCGAGGTGATCACCAAAGCATAAGCAAATGCCCACAATCCATTGGGCAGTGAAAAATCAATCCATTCAGAAAGAATTGGATCGTGATTAGGGGAATGCTGCCTGATGACAGCCAGCCAGTGCTCAAATCCGGCCACATTCAACCAGCGAAAGAATAAGGGTTCTGATGCCCTAAATAGGATATATATTATTCCACCTGTCAGTAGGGCAATAACTGCCAAGCGCATGCAGGTTCTATTGAAGAAACTGACTGAGAAGGGATGAAAAATAGTTTTCATCTTTCCAAAGCAGTTAGGATTTATCTATTATAATCCTATTTCTTGAATCCAACTCGCACCCTTCCTGAAGCTCTGGGTGTAGCTTAGGGAGCACGAGTAAAGTATGCGTTGGATCGAAGTATCCCCAAAGCTCTCTTCGAGGAGCTTCAATCGGTGAAGTATCGTTAATCAAGTTAAGGAAAAATTATAATATAGGGGATAGAAAACTTTATGTACTTTTGTGCGGAGCAAGCAGACTAAGGTTATCTTACCGAACAAATTAACTCTTGCAAAGCAAGCAAATCATGGCAAATCAATTGATGGATCCCATTGGAAGGTTGATGGGATTAAGGTATAAGTCACACCCCTGGCATGGAGTGGATATTGGGCCAGAGGCCCCCGAAATTGTAGTGAGTTTTATCGAAATGGTCCCCAGGGATACGGTGAAGTATGAGGTGGATAAAATTTCGGGTTACCTGAAGATCGATCGCCCCCAGAAATATTCCAACTCGGTTCCCGCTCTTTATGGGTTTATTCCGCAGACTTTCAGTGGGGAGAAGGTGGCTCAGTTAAGCAGGGAGAAGACCGGAAATGATAAGATTATGGGTGATTCCGACCCGGTGGATATCTGTGTGCTTACCGAGAAAGAGATCTCTCATGGCGATATCCTGGTACGCGCCAGGCCCATAGGAGGATTTCGAATGATTGACAACAACCAGGCCGATGACAAGCTGATTGCAGTGATGAATAACGATGCCCTCTATGAGGACTATCGCGATGTATCTGATCTGCCTGAGAAGGTGGTCAACCGCCTGAGGCACTATTTTCTTACTTATAAGGATCTGCCAGGCAATCCGGCTGATGTGGAGATTACACACGTATATGGCAGGGAAGAGGCCATGGAAGTGATTACCCGCTCTCTCGAGGATTATACCACCCGGTTTGAAAACCTGGACAGTTTACTCTCAAACGTTTAGTGGATAGTGCTAAGTGGGTAGTTGATAGTGCTAAGTATATAGTAGTCAGCGGGTAGTGTGTATATTCCTGAAATATTCCCAGATATTTTTCGGCCTGAAAACGGCTCCTTTTATAGTGAAGGGACATAAAATATCCACTTATTAGCCATATTGGCTTATACACAGATAAAAAATATCTTTTAATAGATAAATATTAATCAATTATTAGCCAATATGGCTAACAGATGCCTATTTCATATCTAATCCTGTTTTTCTGGTGCCGAAGAAGGCCTGTGCAGTACAGAAACAAAAATGCTGTTGATAACGAGAATATCTCTTCAAGATATCTCCCGTTGCCAACAGCACATCATCATCATCATAATAATAAGGGAGAAAGGAAAACAGAGTCTAACTAATTCAATATCAGACTGAAGCGGTAGCTATAATATATCAACAGTTCATCTACGATGACATACTTTGTTATATATTGATTCTTTTGAAATCCCCTCTCAAAAAAGCTTTGAGGGGTTTTAAAAGAATCTTTTCACTCTTGAATGACATAGTGAATGTCAACGAGGTGCTGATATTTTGCTCAATTAAAAAAAGTGTAAACGAGGTGCTAATACCTTATTACCCGCTAACTATTAACCATTTCCCTTTTACCCTACTACCCATTAACCACTAACTAGTTGATCCCCATACAAAAATCTCTTGATTTTGTGGGTGGGGGTCTTTTCGAAGGGTTGTACCTGCACGATCATCGATTGTAGCCTGGAGTTTCGGGCCACGGTCTGGTTGACCTGGGCCATAAGTTCGTCGAGCACCTCATCGGCTTTGGACTGCAGCAGTTTTTGGAAATCAGAGGCGTTCTCCTTTAATTCCTGAAGACGTTCTTCAAGTACCTCATCGGCTTTGGACTGCATCTGGTGCTGAAGCTCGGAGGCATTCTCTTTCAGGTGTTTAAAGCGCTCTTCCATGACTTCTACTTTGAGGTGAACCCTGGCCACCAGTTTGCCTTTATATTCCATTACCAGTGATTCGTTCACGATCTCCTTGCTGTTGATCAGCGCTTCGATCTCTTCGGGATAGATATTCTCTCCGTTGGGACCCAGGATCATATTTTTGGAACGGCCACGAATAAAGAGGATTCCGTTTTTGTCCATATAACCCAGGTCGCCGGTTTTGAAGAAGCCATCCTTGGTAAATACCTCACGGGTCTTCTCTTCATCCTTGTAATAGCCTTTCATGATGTTGGGACCTGTCACCACAATTTCGCCTTCATGGGTCACAGGATCGGGATTGTCGATCTTCACCACGCACTCTTCCATCACCGTTCCTACCGATCTGTATATGGCATGGTCGGGATCAAATCCAGCAATCATGGGGGATGTTTCTGTAAGTCCGTAACCAATGGCATAAGGAAATTCACCTTCGATGAGGAACTTCTCTACATCGGGGGCCAGGGGAGCTCCTCCCACCCCAAAGAAACGCATCTCTCCGCCAAAGAAAGCCTTGAGTTTGTTGGCCGCTGCGCGTGAAAGCAATTTTCGGGTGACACCCACTTTCATCAGGGAGCGGAGAACGGGTGATTTGGTCAATGCGGGTTTCACTTTGGCCCGGTAGATCTTCTCAATGATCATGGGCACGGTCAACATGGTGGTGGGTTTGTACTCCTGGAGCACCGGGGTAAGGACAGAGGCTGTGGGAGCCTTGTCGATATAGTGGATCCTGGCTCCATTCAGGAGGGGAACCACCATGCCGATGGTGCATTCATAAGAGTGTGCCAGTGGCAGAACAGAGAGAAAACGGTCGGAGGCGATCACCTCATGAACGGTTCCGGACTGGATGCCATTGCTTAAAATATTGTAGTGGCTTAACATCACTCCTTTGGACCTGCCAGTGGTTCCTGAGGTATAGATGATGGATGCCAGATCGTCAGCTTTTGCCTGGTACAGTGTCTCCTCTCCGATGGTCTGATTGGAATCTGCTTCCAGTTTGACCAGCTGACCAGGGGTATGGGAAGGGGTTTTGATCTTGCCCTTTACCACATCCAGCACCTGGAAGTTATCCATATTCACCACCAGCTCCACCTCCTTGGTAATTCCTTCTTTTAATTTATGGAGTAACTTGCCCGAAACAAAGATAGATTTTGCCTCGGAGTGCTCCAGGATGGAGAGAATTTCGGGCCCCTGGAAATCAGGTAGAATGGGCACTGTAGTTGCACCACAGGTGAGGATGCCAAAGTAGGCTACTCCCCACTGTGGACTGTTCTCACTGAGTATGGCCACCTTGTCGCCCGATTTAATGCCTGCGCTCTGAAGCATAACAGCAATATGCCTGGCTGCATTCTCAAGCTCCTTGTAATTATAATCGGTTCCATCCACACTGGTGAGGGCGAGGTTGGAAGGATATAGTTTTCCACTGTTCCTTAGCAGCAGGGGAAGGTTTGTAACCTCTTTCCATTTGCTTGAGGAGAGTCCGTTAGGTGATTTATTTTCCATTGTAAGTTGTTTCAAAATTGTGATTCTATGTAGCACTATTGCTCTTTCTTCTTTTCTCTGAAAGAGAGATCCAGTTGATCGAATCTCTTTTTCCCATTTAGAAAAAAATCAGCTACGATAGAGCGTGGGTATATTCCCGATACAATAACGTTAATATCCTGCAGATTGTTTGGTCCTTTTGTCCCTTTATAGGCCTGTTTCATCCCCGTATAGGCTGCGTGTGCCCTGATGACTGCCATGGCGTCCTTTACATCGCCCTGAATAAGGAACCTGAAGGCCGAAATGCCATCCAGGACCATCCTTAAAAATATGATCCTTTCCCGCTGGTTTTCGGGCAGGTTTTTATAGAGCAGGAGCAGGTTGTTCCGAAAATTCAGGAAAGTTTTCCTGGGATTGCCCCTGGCCAGGGTTCCACCGCCCACGTGGTAGACAGTGGATTGGGGTACAAAGTGAATCTGGTAACCCATTCGCAAAAAGCGCCAGCAAAGGTCAATCTCCTCCATATGGGCAAAGAACTGGTCATCCAGTCCGCCCGATTGTGCATAGAGGCTGGACCTCACCATCAGACAGGCTCCAGAACCCCAGAATATCTCTGTGGAATCGTCGTATTGTCCCTGGTCTTCTTCCATGTGATCGAAGATCCGGCCCCTGCAGAAGGGATAACCCAGGTAGTCAATGTAGCCTCCGGCCGCCCCTGCGTACTCAAACTTCGAACGCTCGTTAAAATCCTTAAGCTTGGGGGTACATGCCGCAATGCGATCGTTGGATTCCATCTTTTCGATCAGGGGTTCCAGCCATCCCGCAGTGACTTCGATGTCGGAGTTTAGCAGCAGGAAGTAGGTGGAGCTAAGCTGCTTAAGTGCCCTGTTGTATCCTCCGCTGAAGCCATAGTTCTCATCCATCCTGATGACTTTAATCCGGGGGTAGGCACTGGCCAGAAATGCAAGGGAGTCGTCGGAGGAGTTGTTATCGGCCACCACAATTTCCACATCCGGCAGCTGGCTGTGCTCTATCAGCGAAGGAAGAAACTGTTCCAGGTAACCCTTCCCGTTCCAGTTGAGGATGACTATGGAGAGCTGCATCATTCGGCCAACATAATTTTTTCGATGGTTTCCTGAAATTCTTTGTAGTTGTTGGCGTTAGAGCAGATGATATTCTCACTGAAGAGGGGATTCTTATGGCCCCTGAAGTCGCCCACTTGACCCCCGGCTTCCTTCACCAGCAACAATCCGGCTGCAATGTCCCAGGGATTGAGCCCATACTCATAAAATCCATCGTAACGCCCACAGGCCACATAGGCGATGTCGGTGGCAGCTGATCCCAGTCTCCGGAGTCCGTGTGAATTCTTCATGAAGTAGTCCATGCTATTCATAAACTGGGTGAGGAAGGTAAAATTTGTATATGGGAATCCGGTGGCAATCAGCGATTGATCGATGGTGGAGACTGTGCTGGTGTGGATGGCTTTCCCATTCAACCAGGCCCCGCCACCCTTCCAGGCATAAAAATACTCGTCCAATCCAAATTCATAGACGATGCCGGCTACGATCTCTTCATTTTCGGTGAGTCCAACACTGATGGCAAATGGAAATACCCCATGGATAAAATTGGTGGTTCCGTCCACCGGGTCGATGACCCAGTTGTAGATATCTCCCTTCTTGATGCTGGTTCCCTCTTCGGCAATAAAACCTGACTCGGGAAGGAGCTCCAACAGACCGTCCACCAGGATCTGTTCCGTCTTTTTATCCACTTCGGTGACGAAGTTCTGCCTTCCCTTCTCTTCGATATTCAGATTTTCACGTTGTTCGTGCCGTTCACGCACATAGGCCGCACCCTCTTTAACTACCTCCATGGCCTTAAAACAGATCTCCTTGTATTGCATCTCTTTACCTCTATTTACCTGCATATTGTATTGCGTTGCAAAGTAAATCAAAATATTGATAGTAAATCAGCTACCACAAAGGTGCTTCCGCCGGTGAATATCATATCATCGGGACCGGCTTCCTGCAGGGCTGCTCTGTATGCTTGCTCCACAGTGGGATGGCGGGTTCCCTCAAGGCCATAGGCTGAAGCAGCATGGGCCAGCTCCTGGAGATCCATGGAGCGGGGAACCGACGATTGGGTAAAGTAGTAGCGGGCCTCTTTAGGGAGAAGCGGAAGGATGGACTTTTTTTCTTTGTCGCTTACCATTCCCCAAACCATATGGAGCTTTTTTCTGGGAACCTGACTGATCTGCTCCATCACTGCCTGGATGCCATCGGCATTGTGGGCCGTATCACAGATGCTCCTTGGATTGTGTCCTATGGTTTGCCAACGGCCCAAAATCCCGGTGCTTTCACTTACCGATGCCAAACCCTTTTCTATGCCTGAGGGAGACAGGTCCCAGCCCATTTTTTGCAGTTGTTGCAGCGAGGTGAGGGCGGTGACCAGATTCTCCCGCTGGTAGAGACCGGCCAGGTCGCAGGTGTAGGTCTCCAGGGCACCGGAGGCCTTGTTTTGAAGCCTCAATATCATGGCCCCCTCCTGGTTAAGGGTAAAAAAAACAGGAGTGTATATCTCCTGGGCGCGAACCAGAGGGGCATTCTTAGCCCTGGCCATCTCTGCCAGGATCCCTTCGTAAGCCTCCTCGGAGCGACCCAGAACCACCGGGACTCCCTCCTTGATAATTCCACCCTTTTCCCTGGCAATCGAGGGCAGGTTGCTCCCCAGAAATTCGGTGTGATCCAGGGAGATGTTGGTGATAATGGAGAGTACAGGGGTGAGGATGTTGGTTGAGTCGAGTCGTCCCCCCAGTCCCGTCTCAATCACCGCCACATCCACCTTTTGACTGGCAAAATAGTCAAAGGCCATGGCCACGGTCATCTCAAAAAACGAGGGTGACATCTCGTTGATCAGGAGGTGGTGGCGGTCCACAAATTCGCAAACCTCCTCCTCTGGGATGGGCGTGCCGTTGATGCGGATCCGCTCCCTGAAATCCAGTAAATGAGGCGAAGTGTAGAGTCCGGTTTTGAGTCCTGAATGCTGCAGAACCGAGGCCAGCATGTGACTCACAGATCCCTTCCCGTTGGTTCCGGCCACATGGATGGAGGAGAAGGAAAGGTGGGGAAAACCAAGGGCTGCATCAAACCTGAGGGTATTGTCCAGGTTGGCCTTATAGGCCGCCTTTCCCTGACGCTGATACATGGGAAGGCTGTTGAAGAGGAACTGAAGGGTCTCGGGATAGGTCATGGAGATTAGAGTGCGTCTGGTTTTTTAGCAGCAAACGATTGTTTCCAACCGTTGTACTTCACTTTTTCCTCATGAAACCTGTTGGGCCTGGGTTTTATTTCATCCGCATAGCCCAGTGCCACCATGGCAAATGGTTTTACATGAGGGGGGAGGGACAGCAATCTGGCGAAAGCTGTTTTCCGCTCCTCTCTGGGCTGGAGACCTACCCAGCAAGATCCCACTCCCAGAGTAAAAGCAGCAAGAAGCAGGTTTTGTGTGGCCGCACCACAATCCACCACCCAGTATCCATCGTCGTGCTGAAGCTCCTCATCCCCGCACACCACAATGGCATGTGAGGCGGTCTGAAGCATACGCGCATAGGGATGTATTTCCATGACCTTCAGAAGCAGCTGGGGATCATCGATAACCACAAAGTGCCAGGGCTGACGGTTCACTGCAGAGGGGGCGTACATGGCCGCAGTAAGAATCTTTGTAATTGTAAGGTTATCAATCTTTTGATCGGTAAATCGACGGATGCTTCGCCGGTCCAGAATATAACTTAGAGGCTCCATGTCAGTAGGGTTTTCCAATTGTGTGTAAAACTTCAATGAATGTGAATAATTCCCTCAATTACGGAGGGTAAAAAATCCTATTTTTAAAGCCATGCAACTTTATGACTTCAGGCATTTCTTGCCAGTCTTAAAGTTAACTTAAAGGGAGGGGATTTATGGCAACTGCTGTGAAAAAAAATCGAAAGATCTTTGTGCTGGATACCAACGTTTTGCTTCATGACTACAAGAGCATTCACAATTTTGACGAGCACGATATCAGTGTACCGATTACCGTATTGGAGGAGTTGGACCGGTTTAAGAAGGGGAACGACATCATCAATTTTCATGCCCGGGAATTTACCAGGGAGCTGGATAAGCTAAGTGGTGATAAGCTCTTTAACGGGGGTTTGTCCCTGGGACGGGGGAAGGGCAAACTCAGCATTTGTACAGGTAAGGTCCCTTCAGAGAAGCTATCAGCCTCTTTCCCTGAAAATACAGCCGACCACCGGATTCTGGCCATTTCCGAACATCTGCACATTCAGAATGGCACCACAAGACCTGTGATCCTGATTACCAAGGATATAAACCTGAGGATGAAGGCCAAATCCCTAGGAATCATGGCCCAGGATTACCACAACGACATGGTGCAGAACATCGATGATATCTACGAAAGCGTAAAATCAAGCGATGTATCTGATGATACAGCGATTTCAGATATGTACGAATCCATGGAAGGAGTGCCGGTGGAACGTTTCAAACTGGCAAAACCCCCTGTGGCGCATCAATATTTTATATTCAGAAGAGATTCCAAGAGCGGTCTGGGGCACTATGATCCATTTAATAAAGTGGTCAACCGGGTAGAAAAGACCCGTACCTATGGCATTGATCCCCGCAATGCGGAGCAGACCTTTGCACTGGATGCGCTGGCCAGGCCTGAAGTGCAGCTTGTGGCCCTCACCGGAAAAGCGGGTACAGGCAAGACCCTGCTGGCCCTTGCAGCGGCCATTCACCAGCGGAAAATGTATACACAGATCTTCCTGGCACGTCCCATTGTGCCCCTTGGAAACCGCGATCTGGGTTATCTTCCGGGCGATGTGGACGAAAAGATCGGTCCCTACATGCAGCCCCTGTTTGACAACCTCTCGGTAATCAAGCAGAAGTTTAAGCAACAGAGCAAGGAATTCTCCCGCATTGAGGAGATGCAACAGAGCGAAAAACTGGTCATTACACCCCTGGCATACATCCGGGGACGAAGCCTCTCCAGGGTCTTTTTCATCGTGGATGAAGCTCAGAACCTGACACCCCACGAAGTGAAGACCATCATTACCAGGGCAGGAGAGGGGACCAAGATGATTTTTACCGGGGATATTCAGCAGATTGATTCTCCCTACCTGGATACCAAATCCAACGGACTCACCTACCTGGCAGATCGCATGAAGGGCCAGGATATTTTTGCACATGTTCACCTGGTTAAGGGAGAGAGAAGCTACCTGGCCGATCTGGCAAGTAACCTGCTTTAAATTCAATGATGGAACGCAAACTTTTTATAATACGCCACGGTAAGTCGAGTTGGGACCATCAGGGACTCGATGACATCGATCGTCCCCTGGCAGATAGGGGGATTCTGAATTCGGAAGAGATGGCCAAAAGGCTGTCCCATAAGGGACTGATCCCTGAACTCCTGGTTAGCAGTCCAGCCAGCAGGGCCTTAAATACCGCACTGATCATGGCCAGGTTCTGGATGCTGAAACCAGCAGCGCTACAGATTTATGAACCGCTATATGATGCCTTTATATCCAATATAGAACAGGTGGTATCGGGAATTCCCTCGGAAGTAAAAAGTCTGGCTATCTTCGGTCATAATCCAGCCTGGACGGCTTATGCCAACCAGTTCCTCAGTCGTCCATTGGATAACCTTCCCACAGCAGGTGTGGTGGTGGTGACCTTCGAATCGGATCACTGGAAAGAATTGAGTCGCGGCCAGGTGAAAGAAGTACATGTGGACTATCCCAAAAAGAAGAGCCCCTTATGAAGTCTGATCCTGGCCCGGTTCGGGTAAGCTGTGCCCTGATAATTGAAGAGGGGGGCGTACTGGTTACCCAACGCAGCAGGCAGATGCCCCATCCCATGAAATGGGAGTTTCCCGGGGGGAAGCTAAAAGAGGGAGAGAAGCCAGAGGCCTGTATCAGGCGGGAGATCAGGGAAGAATTGAGCATTGAAGTTTCGGTGGAAGAAGAGTTGCGTACTGTGAGACACCCATATGATTCCAAAGCCCTGGAGTTGATTCCCTTTATCTGTCGGCATCTGGAAGGCGTCATTGAGTTGGCTGAACACCACTCCTACAGGTGGGTGCCTTTGGAGGAGCTGGAAGATCTGGACTGGCTGGAAGCAGATTTGGAGGTGGTTCGACTGTTGAAATCACATTTGGGCGAAAGCGCCTGAGCTAGCTTATTGCCTTAGTGTAAAAAGTCGCCTATCCAGTTGGCCACACCTTTGAGAAAATCACCAATAGGCTTCCCAATGCCCTGCAGGTCCTCATTGATCTGAGTTCCCACAAAGGCCAGGAAGAGCACATAGATGCCCAATAAGAGAAACGCCTTACCGCGATTGAACTTCTTGCCTGTAAGCATAATGGCCAGGGCCAAAAAGGTAGCCAACAGCAGAAATACCCATACCTCCTTGGTAAAGGCAAGTACTTCGCGATCGAGGAGCATGGGTTCCTCATAGAAGAGGTTAAAGAGCAGAACCGGGAGTCCCAGGGCAAAGGCGATATCGAAAATATTACTTCCCAGGGCATTGCTCACCGCATCGTCATAATTGCCTTTTCGTGCATCCTTAATGGAGATAATGGTATCGGGTACCGAAGTGGCTGCCGCTGATAATACTACGGCCACAAAGATCAGCGGAATCCCGGTCACCTCCCCAAAATGGTCGGTGGCATAGACCAGCAGCCAGGTGCCGAAGGTCATCACCAGTGTACTCATACCCAGCAGAAGCCAGGCCAGTCCCCGGCTGATCTTCTTTCCATTGAGCACCAGGTGGGTGATGTCAAGGGTGATGATTTTTACAAATACGGGGCGCGGAATCGCCTGTGTGGGAGTCACAAAGCCAGGATCGGCTATCATTTTTCTGCGGGAGATGCCAAAGAGCCAGCCCAGGTATAAAAGGTAGATCAATACCAGTATCAGGCCGTGGATGGCAAGCAACTCACCACTGAAGAGGATATTCACAAATACGATCTGCGAGATTAGCAATACCGCGCCTTCCCGCATGAGTACTTTCTTATTCAACACGACGGACTTTTTCTTACCCCTGGAAAAGATGACCAGCACAGCCAGGGCCGGGATAATGAGCAAATTAAAAAGTGCACTTCCCGAGGTGACTCCCAATCCCCCCGAGAAACCGTCTGCATCTCTCAGGTAGAAGAGGAAGAAGATGGTGGTAAGGAATTCGGGCATGGAGCTGGCAATGGCATTCAGGGTAGCTCCTTTGATCCCAGGGGGGAGCCTGCGTCCCAGAAAATCAGAAGCAATTTCAAATCCATTGGAAGAGCGCCAGATAATCAGGCAGCTGATGGCAATATAGATCAACGCCGCACCCATTTCCTACTTCCTTTTGTCCGAGTTTGAGAGGTACATGAGCGGATCGTCCAGAAAGTTATTCTCATAATCGTTAAGGAACCTTTGAAAAAAACGACTGATTCGTTTTTCTGATAGCAGGGCCATATATCCCAACCACTGGCTCCCAAACCAGATGGGGAGAATATAAAGCTGATATTTTCCATGGGGTGTTTCAAGCTCTCCTGCACGAATAACCTCTTCCATTTGTTTGCTTTTGTCCAGCATCTTAAATTCATCCAGCACTTTGGCTACGTTGGGCAAGTCTTTGTGGGATATTAGTTTAGAGTCGGCTGTCTGGATAAAGGCGTGGCTGATATCCAGAAAGGAAAAATCGAAAAAATCAACCGTAAAAGAAGTGACTCGTTTACACAACTCTTCCAAATTCCTGATCTTACCCGTAGCAAGGTCATTATGGATGGGATCGAAAGCGGCTGCCAGATTAAAGGGAATAAAACTGATGACATGGATTAACGCTCCCATAATCACTGCCCCTACCAGGTAAACCATCAGTGTAATGAGCAGGGGGAAAAGGTTTCCCGGCCAGAGCGATTCTACGAGCTTCATAAGCGGGACAGAGATCGCAATGGCTGTGGTGGTGTAAAAGACCAGCAGAATAATCCGCTGCACATTGTAAATATAGCTGTAGGATCTGTGCCTGCTCATTATACAAATGTAGCAAAAAACGACTACTCGAAATAGAGGATTCTTGGACTCCGGGGCAATACCTCTCCCAGAATCACTGCGCCCGAATCTGGATCTGTCTGGTTGATCTCCTTCACCAGCGATTCGGCATGGTCGGGGTTCACCGATATCAGGAGTCCCCCCGATGTCTGGGCATCGTGAACCAGCATCTTCAGGTTGTACCCCACGCTCCGGGTAAAATGTGCCTCTTTGCCTGTGAATTCCAGGTTCCGGAAGGTGGCTCCAGGGATGCTTCCTTTTTCAAAGACCTCAAATGCTCCGGGCAGCAGGGGGATCTGTCTGGTCTGGATCCTGAAACTGGTCTGGCTTGCCTCAGCCATTTTCATGGCGTGCCCTGCCAGTCCGAATCCAGTGATGTCGGTCATGCCCGTCGCCCCGAATTTTGTGGCAGCTTCAGCAGCATGCTTGTTTAAGCGTTTCATCTGATCCAGCGCCATGCGGTAGTGTTCCGGATTGGAAAGCCCGTTTTTCTGTCCCGATACCAGGGCCCCTGTCCCGATGGACTTGGTAAGTACCAGCCGGTCGCCGGGTCGGGCCCCTGCATTGGTGATCAGCTTGTCGGGGTGAACCGTGCCCACCACTGCCAGTCCGTATTTAGGCGGATGGTCGTCAATGGTATGTCCACCCACAATCAGAGCCGATGCCTCTTTCACTTTCTCATAACCCCCTTTTAAGATCTCCCCGAATACATGCATGGGAATCTTCTCCTGAGAAAACATCATCAGGTTGAGAGCCAGCAAAGGGGTCCCGCCCATGGCATACACATCCGAAAGGGCATTGGCTGCAGCGATCTCCCCGAATTCGAAGGGATCGGAACAGATGGGGGGAAAGAAATCGGTGGTAAAGATCAGCGCGGTCTCCCCGTTAATTTTATACACCCCTGCATCGTCGTGGGTATCCACATCCACCAGGAGGTTTGGATCGACGGCCACAGGAAATTCCTTTAGAACTTCTGAAAGGAGTCCGGCCGGTAGTTTGGAGGAACAGCCTCCATATTCAATGGTAGAGAGAAGGTCAAATTTTGGGTCCATGGCTCAAATGATCATGGATAGATGACGTGTCCTGCCAGGGCCATGGTTTCGGTAATTACCACCATGTTGGAGATCATGCCCACGCCAATGTCATATTGAAGTCCGTAATGATCAATGCATGTACCGCAGAGCATCACCCGGGTTCCAAGCTCCTCAAGCTCTGAGAGAGAACTGCAGGCAGCAGATTGTTTCATGGCCAGTTTAACGCCTCCATTGTAGAGAACCACATGGGTGGGTAGTTGCTCTTGCAGCTTAAGGTTATCCAAAAATGTCTCCATAAGCACCTTACCCAGCTCCGGATCGCCTTCCCCCATCAGTTCACTTTTGATGCATACAACGTAATGATTAAGCACAATTCCGGTTTCACAATAAGCTGCAGGATCTGTGTCTATCAGGTTTGCTTCAGGTCGCCGCGTCACAATGGTATGCACATTTTCGTTGCTTTTTACCTCCGGCTCCACCCCCTGGTCCCTGAGGTAGGTCACCAGGTTTTTTAGTGAGGTTTCATTATCGGTTTGTATGGTCACGACCTCTCCCTGCTCCATCTCCTGGAGTCCCTCTTTCAGCATAATCAGTGGCTGCGGACATTTAAATCCTTTTGTATCTATTATTTTCATTGCCGCAAAAATAAGCAATTCCAGACTAACTCTGTGAGTTTTTTTTATCTTGTAAATGATTTCATCAGAAGTCCTTACAAATTCAGATGCCGGAGCAAGGAAAGCATACCCTTAAGCCCCAGAGTTGGGTGGAACAACATGGCAACTACCTGTTTAATTACGCCATTGTAAGGGTAAATGACCGGGAGAAAGCGGAGGACCTGGTGCAGGATACATTCCTGGCCGGATTGAAGGCAAAAGATAATTTCCAGGGAAAGAGCTCTGAGCGGACCTGGCTCATCTCCATCCTGAAAAGGAAAATCATTGATACTTACCGGAAGCAGTATTCCTCCAAGGAGTCTTCCATGTCTGTCTATGAACAGGATATTTCAGACGGAGATTTTTATCGCAGCGAGGATCCTTTTAAAGGACACTGGCTGGAAGGCAAGGGTCCCCACTCAAATTCCCTTTTGCCCGAGGGTGAAATGGAAGAGGGGGAGCTGAGGGAAATTATCAGCTGGTGCATTAAAAATCTTCCCCCAAACCTGGCTGCAGCATTTGTCATGAAGATGATTGATGAGGCCGATTCGGATGAGATCTGTAAGGAGCTTGGGATCACCTCGTCTAACCTGTGGGTGATGCTTCACAGGGCAAGGCTCAAAATGAGAACATGTGTGGAAAGTAAATGGTTAAATTGAAATGGCAAAGGGAATGAGAAATAGCGTAATGGTTTTTATGAGCAAGCGCATGATTGCCTGTGATGAGGCAAGTTTTCTTATCTCTTATAAGAAGGACAAGCAATTGGGGATGGCAAAGTGGATGCGCCTGAAGATGCATTTACTTTCCTGTCACCTCTGTCGCAAATATGCCGCTCAGATCGATGAGCTGGATCGCAGCGTATCCGAATATCGGGTTAATGCGCACCTTGAACCTTTGCACCACCACCTCTCTGATGAGTGCTGTCACAAAATGAAGCAGGCAGTGGAGGAGGGTTTAAATGCCAATTAGTTGTTAAATTCTGTATTCCTTCAGAATTTATGTAAGGAATAAAAATCCCCGGCGTCTAAACTACCAAATCAACTGAAAATCAATTTCTAATATTTATAATTAAATAACATTATCATGAAAGCAGATAAAAAGATCTTAAAATCCGCAGCAATCATTGCAGGAGCATTTTTGACAACTTCACTTATTGCAGCCCCTTCAGTTAGTCCTGATATTCTGGCCTATAACGACCTGGGTTCAGGTTCAGAGGTTCGCAGTCAACTTATCAATCAGAGCCAGGTAAATGGTGCTGAGGCTACAGCCTACAAGTTTGGCGAGCTGAAATGTGGTGAGGGTAAATGTGGCGAAGGCAAATGTGGTGGAGACGAGAAGAAGGCAGATGCCAAGAAGAAAGATGCTAAAAAGGCAGATGCCAAAACTGCAGATGCTAAGACAGCAGATGCCAAAACTGCAGACACCAAAGAAGCTGCTCCAGCAAAGGAGACAAAAAAGAAAAAGAAGTAATCAATATCAAGAGATCCAGATCAAAGGGTGAGTCTAAGGACACCTATCGTGGTGAAGGTAAATGTGGTTAAAACCGATCTGGACAGAGCCCCGGGATTCCCGGGGCTCTACTTTAAAAAAGAGAACAGGAGAATAAGATGGAAGGCAAGGTAGGCATAGGACTCAGAAGAGATATCGCCGATGAAATAATCGACAGCCAGATCCTGACTCCCGATTTCCTGGAGTTTGCACCGGAGAATTGGATGGGAATTGGAGGATACTGGAATCAGATCAGGCAAAAGGCAGTGGATCGTTATCCGGTTACCTGTCACGGCCTCTCTCTTTCACTTGGAAGTGCAGAGGAGCTTGACTGGAAGTTTATTGGGGAGCTGAAGGAGTTTCTGGATGAAAACAAGGTGCAGATCTTTTCTGAGCATCTGAGCTATACCAAAAGCAGAAATGCCCATCTCTATGATCTTCTGCCCATTCCTTTTCGAAAGGATGCAGTAGACCATGTGGTGGATCGCATCAGGCAGGTTCAGGACTTTCTGGAACGGCCCCTGGCCATTGAAAATGTCTCCTATTATACACCTGTGGCAGCCGAGATGTCAGAAATCGAGTTTGTGAATGAGATTGTGGAGCGGGCCGATTGCAAATTGTTGCTGGATGTGAACAATGTCTATGTGAATGCATTCAATCACAAATACGATGCGCAAAACTTTATAAACAGCCTGCCTCTGGACCGTGTGGCCTATATACATATGGCCGGTCACCAGCAGGTGGAGCCCGATCTGATTATTGATACCCATGGTCAGCCCATTATCGACCCCGTCTATGAACTTTTTGAGTGGACCATCCGGAAAATGGATCCGGTCCCTGTTTTACTGGAAAGGGATTATAATTTCGAGGAGCTGGAACAGATCCAGTCCGAGATCCTCCAGCTAAAAAGTATTATTAAGAAACACTGGAAGGTGCCTTATGAAGCTTAGCGAAGATACCGCAAGAATCCAGGATATCCTGGGTGATTACTGCAGGACAGGCGAGGGGGAGGAGATCCCCGGAATTACGCCTGGCAGAGTGAATCATTACCGGAGACTGGTTTACAATGTGATTCGTGGCAACATGGACCGTGCTTTCCCCATTGCCATGGCGGCACTGGGGGAGGAGTCCTGGGACCAGCTGGTACAAGAGTTTTTTTCAACAGGACTTCCTCAGACTCCTCAGATATGGAGGCTTCCTTTCGAGTTTTACAACTATCACCTCTTGCACGAAACGGGGATCCGGATTCAGAAACCTTATCTGGAGGACCTGCTCTATTTCGAGTGGATGGAGATAGAGATTCACACCATGCCCGACAAACCTTACCCGGATTATCAATCCCGCGGTAATATTTTTATGGACCGTCTGGCCCTGAATCCGGAGTTTGAGATGATCAGGCTTAACTACCCGATTCACATGCTTCCTGCGGCTGAGGCTGCAGATAAAAAAGGGGACTACTTCGTACTTGTATTCCGGGTTCCTGAAACCGGGAATGTAAATTTCCTGAACCTTTCAGCCATTCACACCTATATCCTGGCCCGGCTGATGGAAGAGGACCTTCCACTGAATGATCTGAAGGGCGATATTGCACAGACCGCAGGCATTGAGAGTATAAAATACCTGGATGATGCACTTGAAAAATTTATCGGGGACCTGATGGATAAAAAACTGATCCTCGGCTTCCTTAAAGAATAATCTTTAATATACACAAAATGAGAACCTTATATAATAAATTTATAGAAGGAACGGGTAAGCTACGTGATATTCCCTTACTCTTGTTCCGATGGATACTGGCCATAGGCTTTTTTGAGCCGGCCATGATGAAAGTAAAAAACCTGTCGAGTGTGGCCGAGTGGTTTGAGAGCATGAACTACCCGCTCCCCATGATCAGTGCAAGCCTCTCTATGTTAACCGAAGTGTCGGGGATCATATTGCTTGTATTGGGTCTTGGAACCAGGTTGATCTCCATCCCCATGATGTTTATCATGGTTATTGCCACCCTGACGGTACATCTGCCCAATGGATTTCCAGCTGGGGACAATGGATTTGAGATTCCCCTCTACTACTTTTTGATGCTGTTTGCCCTGGTGATTTACGGGGGTGGAAAATACAGCCTGGACCACCTGTGGGACAAGCGCCTGGCGAAGACCTGATTTTAGTTCTATTCAAATAGAGGCGGCTTCTCCTTGTTGAACTCCGTGGCCTCCTGGTAGGCGGCGGCTACAGCCAGGATGGTGCCTTCATCAAACAGATTTCCCAGGAAACTGATGCTGGTGGGTGATCCCGATTCCTTAAAGCCATTGGGAACCACCACCACAGGGTGTCCGGTAAGGTTGGTGGCCAGCAGGTGATTGCCTCCCTGGAAGGAGGGAGTTACCACCACATCGAAATCTTTCATCTTGCTGTGATAGTCCTCAATAAGGTCGTGCCTGATCCGGTTGGCCTGGATGTACTCCACAGCGGTAATGTACCTGGCAGTCCGGAAGGTGTTGGGCCATGCAAAGCGGTGCTGTCGTACCAGCAGGGTATCGCGGTTGGATCTGGTGAGATCGTCAAATGCAGCTGCAGCTTCAGCCTCCAGGATAATAGACATGGCGTAAGTGGGAATTGATTCGTTGTCCAGTTCAACCGGTATAAGTTTTGCGCCCAGTTTACGCAGTACCTGCAGGGCTTCCTTGTCAAATTTGGAGGTTCCGTAATCGGAATCAAAGGCAGATTTAAAGTAGCCGATCTTAAGTTCCGACAGATCCACCTCTTTGGGATAGGTAAATCCAACATCCAGCAGGGTTTTATCTTTGGGATCCAATCCCCGAATGGCATCAAATACGATGGCACAATCGGTGGCACTCCGACAGATGGGACCTACCTTATCCATGCTCCAGCTCAATGCCATGGCCCCCGAGCGGGTGACACGGCCGTAAGTGGGCCGGAGTCCGGTGGTGCCACATCGGGTAGCGGGAGATACAATGGATCCCCAGGTTTCGGTCCCAATGGCAAAGGGGAGCAATCCGGCCGCAGTGGCAGAAGCAGAACCCGCCGATGATCCGCTTGAGCCCTCTTCCAGGTTCCAGGGATTGAGGGTGGTGTCGGCAAACCAGACATCGCCCATGGCCAGCGCACCCAGTGTGGTCTTGGCCAAAAGAATGGCTCCGGCTTCCTCCAGCTTCTGAATAATTCCGGCAGTCTGGTCCAGCACCTGCTCCTTGTAAGCTCCTGCACCCCAGGTAGTGGGATATCCGGGAAATGAGAAGAGATCTTTGGCTCCATATGGGATCCCATGAAGAATTCCCCGGTCTTTACCCGAGGCAAACTCAGCATCCATCTTTTTCGCCTGTTCTATGGCGTATTCTTCGGTCAGCGTAACCACACAATGCAGCTGAGGATCGTATTTCTTCAGGCGGTTCAGGTAAAACTCCGTAAGCGCCAGACAGGAAATCTCTCCCGAACGAAGCAGTGAGGCCAGCTGGGGGATGGACATAAAGGCCAGGTCGGCCTCCGCTGCAGGCCTGGCGATATCTTCGGGAATCTCCCAGGAAATGGGGGAGGTGGGATCGGGCAGCTTAAAGCCATAGGGCAGGGGATTAAACTGAAGGGCCGGGGGCGTGGAATTGGGCAGTCCATAAGCCCTGATCTCATGGTATGCATCTATAAGGTCGGCCATCCCCGAGTCGATCATGGCCAGCTCGGCCTCATCAAAGTCCAGATCCATGGGATTCATGGCATGGTATACCGAATCGATACTTACCTGTATGTGAGATGCTTCCTCTTCTTCGGCAGGCTGGTTGTTGCATGCTTGTGCGCTTGCGAGTATAAGAGAGAACAAGAGGAGTTTTCCGGCTATCTTCTTCATGGAGCTTTAGGTTTAGAGGATCAATGTAATGGAAAAAATAGGTAAATAACAAATAGACTGTACGTTGAATAGGAAAAAAGGTTTAATAATGCATGGCGAGACAGGCTTTTAGCCCGGCTCATTTTTTAGCGCTAAATTCTCGCATTTGATTTTGCAGATTCAAACTTAACTTCTATATTTGCACGCGCAAAAGGGAGCTTAGCTCAGCTGGTTCAGAGCACCTGCCTTACAAGCAGGGGGTCACTGGTTCGAATCCAGTAGTTCCCACACAAAAAAACAGAAGCCCGTTCACGCAAGTGGACGGGTTTTTGCGTTCCAGGAGGACCCGTCAAGAACTTGTTCTTGTAAGGGGACGACTGGAAGGCGAAAAGATTGTTGCCGCAGGCAGCAATCTGGGCTTCTGTTTTGTTGTAGTTCTCCCCCCGCCCTGGATCACGAAACCGCACTGGCGGTTGAGAAATCCGAGCTTTAGCGAGCACCTGAGCTTGCGAAGACTCCTGTACTTCCCTAATGACCTTTTCTATTTGTCTTTTAAGAACATAGGTCTTATCTTGTGGTTAAGAATACAGGTTTTATGTCTCCGCATCCCAATAAAATAGTCCTTTTTTTTCAAGAACTCCGCCGGCGCCGGGTCTTTAAGACCCTGGCCATGTATGCTGCAACCGCCTTTATCCTGATGGAGGCCTCCGATATCATGTTTCCGCGTCTGGGACTTCCAGAATGGACCGTCACCTTTGTCATTGTTTTGCTTATTGCCGGCTTCCCCATTGCCCTGATTCTTTCCTGGATCTTCGATCTAACCCCCAAAGGGATACAGAAAACACCTACAGTGGATGAGGTGGGACAAAGTCCGGAAACAGCTTATCCCAGTAGTAAGAAGAAAGGATTTACTGTGAGCCATGCCATCATAGTTGTATTGCTGGTGGTCGTATGCATATTGCTTTATCCCAAGCTCTTTTCCAGTGACCATTACCAGGAGATCCGCAACGAGTCGGGGCAGATTTCCCTGGTGGTGTTGCCCTTTGAAAACCAGACTGGTGACAGTAGTCTGGACTGGTTTAGCAGGGGGATCTCATCGCTGCTTACCAATGGATTGGGCAGTTCGGAGCAACTCTTGGTTTACAATGACCAGGGCGTGGGGGAGATCATGGATGGAATGAAGGAAATTAATACTGCCGGACTCACGATTTCCCAGGCCAGGGATATTGCCACCAAGGCCCGTGCACAATCCTATATCACAGGAAGCTTCCAAGGCCGAGGGGACACCTACCGGATTTTGGCCAGGCTGGTAAGCACTGAAAATGACGATATCTTGCTCACCCATCAGGTGGAGGGGAACCTGAATTCGGATGATTGCATGGATTTAGTGGATTCCCTGTGTAATCTGATCCGGGACCTGCTGGAGATCCGGGTGCTTGAACAGCAGGCCGATTTTGATTTCCGAAAGGCCTTCACATCTTCGGCAGAGGCCTACCGATACTATATCGAGGGAATGAATGCCCTGGTCCGGGCTGATTTTGCATATGCTGTTGAACTTCTTGAAAAATCCATGGAGATTGATTCCACATTTGCCTTTGCAGCTTTCTCGATTGCCATGGCTTATAATATGGAAACGAGTAGTCTGGACCAGGCACAAGCCTGGGTGGACAAGGCGAATGAGCTGAAGGGTTCACTTCCACTTGTCTACCAGATGTGGATCGAGCTCTGGGATCTTAATTCGGATATCCCGACAATGGAGCGACAATTATCAGCCCTGGAATCTTCAGGTATTGAATCCCGCCTCTTCTGGTATGATATTGGTGTTACCTATCATGGTTTCACAGGGAATTTCGAAAAGGCCAGGGAAGCCTTTGAGACGATCAGGGAGATCAGTGAAAGAAGAGGAAGCCCCTGGGGATTCTGGCAGTATTACCAACAGTATGGAATGGTCCTGCATGAGCTTGGAAGGCATGAAGAGGAAAATGCATTGTATCGGCAGGCCCTGGAATTATTTCCGGAGGATCGTCTCCGTAAGGAATTCTTTTATTGGAGTGCAATATGTGCCAGCTCCATGGGAGACTCTGTATTAACAGCAAGGCACATTGAAGATTATCTGGAATCCAAAAAGGCCCTGGGTGAATTTGGCAGGAACAGTGACTATTATCTCTGCACAATTTATTTCCTGGGGAAACAATACAAGAAGGCAGAAGCCATGTTCCGGGCTTTCATCGTCAAGTACCCGGAGATTGCCGGAGGGAAATTTCAACTGGGCAGAACGCTAATTGAAGGAGATCTCAATCCCGAAGAAGGCCTGGCTTTGATGGAAAATCATTTGAAAAAATACCCGGAATCTATGGCCGCGAAGGATCTTAGTGCCTGGGCCCTTCATAAGCTGGGCAGTCACCAGGAAGCGCTTGATCTCTTAGAAAGGAACGACGCGCAGGATCCTTACTTTTCCCTTTATCGTTACCTATGGATGGAGGAAGTACGCGAGGCACTTTCAGGAAGTTCTTAGATCTTGTGACCTTCCGTTTTGTTGTAGTTCTCCCCCGTCCCTGGATCACGAGCCTGCAGTGGCAGTCGAGTAACCCAGTATTTCCTGACCCTTCCTGCGGTGGTTTGTAGTAATAAGGATGCATCAGTCACCCAATCCCATTCCTTTTAATATTGCCTGGTATCTTGGATTCTCAAGGAGACTTCTGAAGTGGATATAATAACTAATCCCAACACCTATTTTATCCAACTGAAAACCTTCTTCCAGCCAGCGTATTGCCTCATCATATTTTCCGAGTAAAGCCAGGTTATTTGCTATATCCGAATATGGTCTTTCTTCTGAGTTAATATCATTTTCAACTTTCCATTGCAGGACTGCCTTCAAACCGGATTCCTCAAAAATCTTTTCTGCTGTTTCCATGCTGTAGTGAGGATTCTCAGCTAATAATTCTCTCAATGCTTCAAAAGCTTCATCCTCCCGGTCTAATTGATAATAAACATAAAACTTATATAGGCGTGTCCAGTGGTGGCCTTTTTGGATTTCTTCACTTATATTCAATTCTTTCAGAGCCTCTTTAAAATTCCCCTGATGATAGTAGAAGCGTGCACTAAGATGCCGGATCACAAATGAAAGCGGATTGAGTTCAAGGGCTTTGTTTATATGAATCCGTGCTTCCTCGGGCCGTCCAATCATAGTTAAATGCTCGGCATAATATTGATGAGCAGTGGAATAATTCGGATTTAATTCCAGTGCATGTTGAAACGAATCTTCTGCTTTTCCCCAGTCCCAGTCTATGTAATCATAGAGTGATCCCAGAACGGTGTATGCTTCAGAAAGTGTCCCATCAAGCTTCAGTGCCTTATATGCCAGTTCAACGGCTTTATCTCTTCCTTCCTGAATTTCTATTTGACCCTGAAGGGCCATAAGAAAATAGGTGTCTGCCAGGCCTGCATAGGCCAGTCCATAACCGGGGTCTGCTTCAATGGCCTGTTCAAAATATTTGATGCTTTCTGCATAGGCTTCCCCTGTGCGTTTATTCCAATAAAACCTACCCATCTGGTAAAGCTCGAAAGCCTTTATATTCCTGGTCTTTTCTTCGTACATTTGTGATTCTTGCTCAGAGGTAAGGATCGCATCTAGTTTAGAAGCTACCTGGATGGCTATTTCACTCTGGGTCTGAAAAACGTTCCCTATATCCCGGTCATAACTGTCAGCCCAGATATGATCGTCGTTTTTGGCATCGATCAGCTGAACTGTAATCCGGGCCTTATCTCCGTATCTCTGAACACTTCCCTCCAGAATGTATGCTACCTTCAATTCCTCAGCGATCTGAGGAATGCTTTTTACTCCCCTTTCACGGTACATTTCAGAAGAAGTTCTCGAGATAACCTTTAATTCTTCAATGACTGAGATACGATTCAGAAGGTCTTCGACCAGACCATCTACAAAATGTTCGTTTCCCTCTTCCTGGCTTATGTTTTCAAACGGAAGCACCGCAATGGATTTATCAAGTATGAGTGGTTCAGTTCGCCCCTCATTGCGGTTTATAATGTTCATTGCAACCAATCCAACAATTACCACAAAACTAATATAGCTTGCAATCTTCCAGCTGTTAGATGATTTAGACTCAACCGCTTGCTTTACCTTATCGGCTGGCTCGGTTTTAACCATACCATCTTCAGGGTGTATGTCGTAGATCCAGGAGAGGATAGCTGCAATAATGAAACCTACGCAAAGAAGGACAATAATCATTGGTAGGGTCCATTCCGGTAGCTTCAGGGGTTCAATGATGATCGATACTAGCTCCAGGATCACAAAAGCTGCTGCTGCATAAACGGTAATAACACGTACTACCTTTCTGCGCTTTAACTCCTGCCAGAATTGGGATATTTTGTTGGGATTAGTTGGCATGCAGGGTTTGGTTGGTTATCTGCAAGTTATGACCTTTTGTATTGTGAGTCAAATGATGTGTTCACTGGTGTAGTTGATCTCGGTTCCGAAGCTTATTCGGCTTCTCATTATCAATTGCGTCGCATTTATTGATTACTTGTGCCAAATCTCGAATTGCAGGTTTAGCGAGTAACCTAGAGAATCCCACAGATGATCCGGACTCAGATTATTCAATTTTTGCTAGTGATTTATTCTATTAATTTTCATTAACTTACATGTGAAAGCTATTACCTTCTTGAGCGTTATTACCATGCGGTTCGATGTCATGCAAATATATTTTATGCGCTAAGCTAGGTCACTTCCAGAATTCTAGCAAGCACATCTTAAAATATGTAACTTATGATCAATTTAGACAATTACTATCAACGAGATCCTCATAGCAGCGAAATCACCGAATCAGCACGTTATCCGAAAAATCATGTGAAGTTCTCCCCTTTGTTAAAAACCTTACAATTGGTTGAACGGGCATACAAATTATTCGGTTCTGATGCTTTTAGGATGTCGGAGTCCATGTTGAAAGTATTCGACAGTGCTGCTCCCCATGAGAAATGCCAGGGTACAGAGCAAGAGCTAGATCACCTAAGAGCTTTATTATCTTCTTATTGCAGCGGCATTGATCATAATCCTAACATTTCTCCTATTGGCAGATATTTACTTAAGACAATGGGAGTGAATATGCTGAAGAATCGCAAAAAGATGCTTCAGTTCTATAACTCAAACAGATCATTTATTGAGGACAATGGAAAATTCAATGCTCCTGTGATTATTACTGGATCAAGCCGATCCGGAACTACCCTGCTTCATCGATTACTGAGTGAAGATCCAAATACACGTGCACCATATACCTATGAATTAGAAATCCCATTACCCCCATTAAAAACTGGAGCTGATCCAATGCAGGACGGCAGAATAGAAAAGAGCAGTGCTGGGATTAAGACCTTACAGAAACTGGCGCCTGGCTTTATGGAGAAATTTGCTGAATCCCATTTTTGGGCAGCCACTGAAATGGAAGAGTCTTTTGTCTATACCCTGGCTCACAACGGAATAAATGAAATGAATGGTATATCGGCCGGTATAGCTCATCTGAATGACCTGATGAGTATTGAGGGCAAACGACCCTTATTTCAATATGAAAGAATGTATTATACCATGCTCGATGCATATTGTCCTGCCAAATCTCACTGGACCTTAAAGTCGCCGGATTACACATTTTATTTCCCAACTATTTTTAAGGAGTTTCAGGGTGCAAAAGTTGTAATAACCCACAGGAATCCGCTATTCACCCTCCCCTCTTTATGTCGAATATGGGAGTCATGGTGCATTGCATTTGATAAAAATGGCACTTTTGACAAGCATCGCTTTGGGCAATTAATCAAGTTGGTCCAGGACAAATACATTATGGGTCCATTTGAATTCCGTCATGAACACACTGGATATGAGGGGGATATATTTGATTGCATGTACGATGAGTTATTTGCAGATCCTATCGCTACTGTAAAGGAAATATATAAGAAATTCAATCTTATATACACCAAAGAATTTGAAGAGCGTATGATAGCTTATCTCAAGAACAATCAACAGGGTAAATATGGACGTCATAAATACTCTTTAGATGAATATGGATTTGATGCAGATCATGTTTATCAGGAATATAAGGAATACATGGATCATTTTGGTTTTGGAATCCCGGATAAGATGGAGCGCCCTGCTTCCTTTACATTTGTGAAATAGCACCCTTTGGGGAAGTAATTCACTGATTTGCCCCCTCCCTGGATCACGACCGAGCCTTGCGAGGGAGTACTCCAGTAGTTCCCACCACAAAATCAATCCGATCGGATCTCCGATCGGGTTTTTATTTAAACACGACTGCCCTCCTTAAGCTTCCCCTTTTGTATTCCCAACAAGGATTGGGCTTAATGTAAGGGATTGATGATTTCAGGACTTGGTATGAAAAAGATTATTAATGAGCACTTTGTAGCTCTTCGGAATTTCTGTAACTTATCCTATGACTTATTGCTGTAAATCAATATATCTATGAACAGATTCAGAGAATTCTCTCTTCAGCCCTGGTCCTATCTGGTAATCCTGATCATTGGGCTGGCGTTTAAATTCTATCATATTGATTACCGTTACTTCTGGCTGGATGAAGTATCAACAGTTGAACAGACCTCAGGGCTTAATCGAGAAGGAGTCGATCAAATGGCTCCGGTGGATGAGATTGTCAGCATTGACAGGTATCAAGAACTTATGCGCCTGAACAGTTATTCCCTGACTATAAAAGAACAATTACGTGGCCAGGTAAAAACAATGAATCTAAACCCTCTTCATTACCTCATTCTGACCTTCTGGCATCGCATAACAGGTGATAGCACTTTTGCTCTTCGATTATTATGCTTGCTCATTTATTTATTCACACTTCCTTTTGTATATCTCCTAGCAAAGAAACTTTTTGGACTCAAACAGGCAGCCTGGATTGCTGTCAGCCTTTTCGCAGTGATGCCCTATTTCCATTATTATTCGCAAGAAGCACGTTATATTTCATTATGCGTATTTCTGTTTTTTGCAAACGGATACTTTTTTTTAAGAGCCCTGGATCAAAGAAATGTCACCATGTGGATATGGTATATAATTAGCGGAATTTTGGCTCTGTATTCCTCGATTTTATTAGCACTTATATTTGTTGGACACTTCATTTTCATTCTGTCCACCAGAAAAGAATTCTTAAAATATTTCCTATTAAGTTCTTTTGTAATTTTTCTTTGCTACCTGCCCTGGTTGCTAATCATAATTAATTCATATGCAGAGATTGAGAAAAGTCTCGCCTGGCATCAAGACTACAATGACAATTACAACTTTCTGATATTGAGCCTTTTTCAAATTCTTGGAATGACTCGGAGCTTTGTGAGCATGGAAGATGTTTATCAATGGTTTTTAGTAGATGAAGCAAGAAGCTTCAGTACGGTAATTTATCTGATTATGAGTGTAATCGTTATAATTTCCCTTGTTTATGCAACTAAAAGAAGGAAGCAAAACAACTTGATTTTCATATTATCCATTATATTGGTCTCCTTCCTGTTTTTCTTACTTTCAGATATATTCAGAGATGCTGGCAGTTCACTGGTCTTTCGCTATCATTACATAAGCTATTCAGCAATATTACTTGTAATGTCTTTCTTTCTGGGAAGCAAAATAAACAAAAGAAAGTTTCTGTATTTTTCCCTGTATATTGTTTTTGCGATTTTGGGGATTCTCTCCATTGTTAGAATCTCACAGGACAAAACCTGGGATTATTATTTCACATGGGATTTCGCTCCCGTAAAGTACCTGGAGGACTCAGAGAAATGTCTTCTTATCTCAGATTTCACATCTCCGGATGACCAGGGGATTACAGCAGTCTTAATGCTCACCAACGCAGTCAATTCCAGCAATGTTGATATTTATCGAACAACTCCAGACAACAGTAGGATCAGGGATGAAATCAGTAAACGTAGCTATAAGGAAATCTACGTAACTTATGCATCTGAGCAGCTTATTGATAACCTGAAACTTCAGTTCGGAGAAAATCTAAAAGAAATCGATGATCCTGAGCTTTTCAATCAATTCTGGCAAATAACGGATCCATCTATTCTTGATGTTTCGGATTGATTATCCGTCTTTCTGTATAACGGGGTGCCATAAAATGGTATCCTATTTGAGATGTGAAAAACAGCTTTGATATGAGTAAAGTATCACTTATTTTTAATCAGTAAGGAAGTCAGAGTGCGCTGATCATAAGCAAGGCACATATAACAAAGAGTTAATCATTGTAAATGGAAAGGAACATAATATTTGCATTACTTATATTAACTTTTGTTGATTCAATTTCTCAAAGCCTGGATTACAAGTTAAACGATGCCAATCAAAATGCTTTATCAATTAAGATAGCGCAAGAAAGAATTGAAGTTGAAAAGGAGTACATTGATGTCTATAAGGATTCAACGAACAGCCTAACTCATGAAGCAATAAGGTCCGCTTTTCTTGATAAGTTTATTTCTTACTCAGATTACAAGGAGCGCTTTAAAAGGAAGACGAACTATTGGTTTAAATTTCAAGTAAAAAATATTTCTGATAAAGGTGGAGAGTGGGCATTGGAATTTCGAGATATTCCATTTTTAGAAATTTATATTGTTGATAATAATGGCAGTGTAGAAAAACTAAGTGCAGGAACCTTAGTTCCAGCTTCTGAAAAACAGATGAATTTCGGAATACGTGAAATCATTTTTTTCACATTACAATCCCACCAAACAAAGTCTTTTTATGTTAAATTTCAAAACCTGTTCGATATTCAAGGGATAAGTACAATTTCAATTTCCGACACGAAAAGTTTCATCAAACAAAGCGCAACTGAAAATTTAGTACAAGGGATTTTTCAAGGCTTTCTCTGGCTGATGCTCTTTTATAATCTTTTCCTTTTTATCTCCACCAGAGAAAAATCATATTTATACTATATAGGTTACGTATTTAGTTTTGCAATTCTGATGCTATATGCGTATCAATATCTCCAGGATTTCATTTTTCCGGAAAATCCGGGAGTTGGTTCCTATTTTGGAATTTCTGTATTTGTTGCCTTCATTTTTTACTTCTTACTGCTGAGAGAATTTATCGATTCCCGCCATAAACATCCACGAATAGATAAATCCCTGAAAATTGTCATTACAATAAATTCGATTGTAACCGCACTTGTATTTATATTTCAATTTATTTATATCGAAAGTTTTGGACTCGTAGGAATGCAGTATGTTTTTCTCAATGCTCTCATATTGTTGGTTTATGTAGTCATTATTCTTAAAATCGAAAATAAAACCTCAAAAATATTTGCAATTGGCACTTTATTTCTGGTTTTGTTCATATCGTTCGCGATTATAGGAACATATATGGGTGCCGATCCTGATAAATTAATATTGTTTTTTCAGATGGGGATTGTGGGACAAGTCTTTATTTTTTCAGCTGGATTAAGTTACAAATACAAAATATCCGAGCAGCAAAAGCAAAAAGCACAGGAAGGTATCATTATTCAACTTAAAGAAAATCAGCAGCTACAAACCAAAGTAAACCGTGAACTTGAACGAGAAGTTGGGAAGCGTACGGTCGAAATTAATCAGCAAAAAGAAGAGTTGTCCTCAACACTTGAATATCTGAAACAAACCCAGAACCAATTGGTGCAAACCGAAAAAATGGCTGGTATCGGGCAGCTTACTGCAGGAATAGCGCACGAAATAAACAACCCGATTAACTATGTAACAGCGAGTAGCAACGCTCTAAAGAACGACATTAAGGACTATCAGAAAATTTTGGATTTGTACGCCGAAATCAACAAAGAGAATGTTGAAGAAAAGTTATCTGAAATTTCCGTACTGAAAGAAGAGGTTGAATTTGTAGCAATCACCGCAGAAACGGAAGCCCTTCTGAAAGGTATCAAAATAGGTGGGGAAAAGATTGCTGAAATTGTAAAAAGCCTTAGGACTTTTAGTCGTCTTGATGAAAGCGACCTGAAAAAAGTCAATCTGCATGAAAATATTGATGCAACGATTACTATTTTGAACAATCGCATTGGCACACATATAGAAATCGAAAAGCAATACGGCAATGTTCTCGAAGTTGAATGTTTTCCAGGCGAGCTAAATCAGGTTTTTCTGAATATTCTCAATAATGCAATTGATGCAACGAAAGCTGGAGGTAAGATTATTGTGCAAACCGAAAGGAATTCAGAAACCTGTAAGATTACAATTTCAGACACAGGTACAGGTATTCCCAAGGACATACAAAATCGAATATTTGAACCCTTTTTTACAACAAAAGACATTGGTAAAGGAAGGGGTTTGGGTCTGTCCACTGCGCACAACATCATAAAAGAACATCACGGCACAATCGATGTCGAAAGCCAGATAGATAAAGGCACAACCTTCACAATCGTCATTCCTGTCATTCACTCAAATAGTAAGAGCAACTGATTAGTATTCGATATACTTGACTTTGAAGTCAGCTGTCATAGGAATAGTCGCGTCTGAATCACCGTTACCATCTATGCATTCACCAACGATTCTTCCTGTTACAAAGCCACCGGGACCATCTACCTTTGTAATATCGAAATAACCCATCTCTTCTGATCCCCACAATGATACAATCAACTCACCATCTGTATCCATCAAGTCAAAAGTAAAATGACCATCTGTAGCCCACTCTTGTCTACCCGTACCGCTGTTGTCAACAAAGAAAAAAACTTGTGCTTCCTTTCCATTATCCTCCCCTGAAATCTCTATCCTCAGATAATCAAGGTCATCAATAAAGGCTACTGCCCCTTCTTCAAAATCTGCCGTAATCTGATATGTGCCTGAATATTTATTGGAACCACTTATGGTAATTGAGAAAGCAACTCCTGACGCCAATTCTGATCTTTGTTCGTGGGAATCATCTTCAGTTTTAGTATAGGTTTCAATAATGTTTTCAACTTCTTCAACTTTTGACTGTAATTCAATACTCGCACTATACTTTCTTTGGAAAGCTTCACTCTGGGTTATTCTCATAAGTTCCTTGAAATAAGGTTTATCCTGAAAATCCTCCAAAAAGTTTTCGGAATCAAGAATTTCAAGAAGTTCAGGATCTTCATTAGCCAGGGTTGCAAGATTCTTAGCCTTTTGATCAATCGATGGTTTAAGATTGTCAATTTTCCCCAGTGCCTCATCGACTTCCTCTGATTCTATGATTCGATAGACTTTGACTATTTCTGAATAGTAGTCATCGAGTGCCTTATCTACTTTAGCCGGCAATTGGGCCAAAAGAACAGGTGCTGGCAGAAATACCATCAGTATTAATAATAGATTTTTTCGGAATTTCGTTAAGGAAAGGAATTGGTCTCTAGTCATTTGTTATCGTTTTTGGCATTAGAATAACCAAATATATACAATTAAATTTCAGATCCAACTTGAAGAGAAACATAGGATTATGCCTTACAGGCGGGCAGCAATCCGGGCTTCTTTTTTGTTGTATTTCTCCCACCGCCCTGGATCACGACCGAGCCCTGCGAGAATAGAAATCAACTCATGGGTAGCACTCTCTGGAAAATTTTAGCCTACGCGATCTACCCCTTAGTGACTAATCATAAGCTTTTGGATGGCATAGATTTTATCCTCTCCTTCCAATCGGCATGTATACATGCCACTCTGAATTTCAGATAGATTTAGACTGATGGTGTTTTCTCCCTGTATCACATCTTCCAGTTCCATTTGAAGAACTATTTTCCCGCTCAAATCATACATGAAAAATACCATTCCATCGGTATCCATGGCCTTGAAGTTTAAGCTAACCTGGTCTGAGGCAGGATTTGGATAAATTTCCAAATCCAGCGAATTAAGATCTCTTAGCTCAATGTTAGAGGACCCTCCGGCGACAAAGCTGATGCAATTTCCGTATGCCGTTCCTGCACTATTGGTGGCAAAAGCCCGGGCATAGTAGGTTTCGCCTTCGGTAAGACCAGACACAGTGGTGGTAAATACGCCGGTACCCGCTCCCCCCGTTACCACCTGGTTTTCGAGGCTCGGATTGTAGAAGCTTTCCCAGGCCATACCTCGTGCGGTGACCTCGCCTCCTCCATCCTCAATTACATTTCCTTCTAAGGTAACGCTGGTAGCGGTCGGATTTCCAGATAAATTAGTAACAATCGTAGCCAGCTGTACAAAACCTTGCTTCAGGGCATAGGCTTCCTGGACTGAATTTTTCAGCAGATCGCCGTTTAAAAAATCCAGAATTATTAATAGCATAATAATCTCCGATATCTCAGGGGGAGAGGCGTTTGCTGCCTGGATTTTGAATAAAGGAAGGAACTCTTGCTGGAGTGCATGCAAACTCCATAACTCATCGGAAAACCATGCACTTTTCAAGGCTTGAGATTCAGATTCATCACTTTCGCCCATTTCAACGATTAGATTTAAGGTCCTGTACATACGTTCCTCCAGACTATCTATCAAAAAGTCATCATCTGATGCAATGGGTACATAGGTAAACATGATGCTGTCATAAACCCGACAAAACTCTTCAAAATCAGCGTCAGTGATCTCAATTTCGTTTAAGGTGAGCAGGTAATTTGAGTAGGTAGACTGCACCACCTCATAGGTATTGCCTTCTCCATCCCGGTAACTATCAATGGTAGCCAATCGAAACTCATTGTCCAATATAAGGTCAAGACCATTGTAAAAGGAAAGATCACCATTAAATTTTATGAGGCTGTCATAAGGAGTTTCTTCCAGGGTATAAATCACCTCATCGTAATAATCTGTAAAATCCTCCTCACCAAATTCATCGGCGTATAACAATAATTCCAGTGTATCCAGATAGGCCTGAACATAATCAGGTCCGAAACCAAAGGCATTTAGTTTAAAAGCGAACCAGGGATATTTGTATGTGAATATATCGTTTGCAGACTGGTCATTCAAACCGGAAGCTGTGGATTTTTTCGATCCATCATCACACAAACTCGGGTCTACACTAACCCCATTCTGGTAGCATTTTTCTTCTACATGCCCGTTTGGATGGGTATACCAAGCCTTCCCATGCCGTTTCCCATCCTTCATATTTACCTTTTCTGAGCCCTTAGGATCAGTATACTTATCCGTATAGGTGATAGTCACAAGCCCTACAAATCTTTTATTTGCCTTATCCCATTTCCCAACGGTAGTCTCACTACCTCCGTTTCTTGGCTGGTCTCTCCTTTCGGTGGCTGTCCCATTATCATGAACTGTTACTACAGGTTTGGGTGTTGCGTCTCCATATGTACTTGCTGCTATAAATGCAAATACTAGCAGAGCCACTATTGACAGTATAGTCTGCCAGGTTGATTTGCGAATTCGTGAAGTTTTCATCTTAAATAATTTAGATTGTTATTCTTTGGATATATGGTCAGAAACCCAACAGTGATACCCATTGCTCCCCAAATGAGGTCATAGCGGCAAAAGGTTCCTGGCAGGGCTCCGGTAAGTTGTAGCAGCTCAAACCCAAATACCAGGATTGGAATGCTCAGGTACCACAAAAACCTCAGGTTGGAGTTGCTTTCTTTCCATATGATTAACATAATCAGGGTATAAGCAAAGGCCCATAAGCCATTTGGCAGGGAGTACACCAACCAATTGGGAAGAGCATGTGAAAGAGAGAGTGAATTTTCTCTGGTTGCTTCCAGCCAGTTTTCAAGGCCAATGGTATGAAACCAGTGTAGAAAAACCACTTCACCAGGCCGAAAAAGTATGTAAATAAGACCGCCGGCTAATACGGCTAAGGTGGACCAGATAACATGTCTGCTCCAGGAAAATACATTTGCCATATCGCCATAACCTTTATTCATTCCAGCAATGTAATTTATTTTAATATGCTTTATATGAAGTTCATATACAATTTAAGAAAATGGAATTAATCTGCCAGTAGAAATTTGATAAAACCTGAGTTAAGAATTACCAAATGCCTGTAGCTAATGTGAATTTGATCGAATCTAAAGGCACACTGGTGTAAAAGACCTCAATATCTGCTTGTATGTGCTATGAATTTGGCAGGGAATTTCCTAATTTTCTTAGAGAATAACCTGATAATAATTACTTCTATGAAAAAGATTTTGCTTTTGATCACTGGCATGACGCTACTACTTCATGCACATGCCCAGGAATTTGAGGGGATCGAAAAAGGGGATAAGGAACTCTCCTTTTATGCGAACCTGAGCACCGTAGTGGGTATAGAAGATTATAGCTATGCCTCCGGGAATGTGAACGTGTCTTATGGAGTATATCTTGCTAAAATTTTTAATATCGGTATTGCCCCTGGCTTATCCGTCTCCACCAGCAATGGGAATGTGAATGTTGATTTTAGTGGTTCTGTCTTTATGAACCTCAACTTTTCCAGTACCAAAAGAACCTTTGGTTTCTTTAGGGCTTCTTATTACCAGAGCACCTTTGACGTGGATGATATGGAGGATTTTCTGGCCTATGCCTATGCGCAGGCAGGACTGGGATTTAAGTCATTCTTCAATGAGAATCTGGCCTGGGAAACGATCCTGAATTATGGGCTTAACCTGGATAATCCTGAGATAGGTAACATCAATCTGACCACCGGTGTGACCATCAAATTCTAAATTGTTCTATGATAGCCAGGATACTTTTCACAGCCCTGATCTCTTGCTTACTTATGCAGGGTTTACGTGGCCAAATTTTGGTCTACGAGGACCATGATATCCCAATATCTGGCAAGGTAAGCTCCCTGCATTTCAGTCCGGATAACCGTTTCCTGGCCTGTGGAACAGAACAGGGCTCCATACTTGTCTGGGACCTGAGTGCCAGAAAGGTGCTTCATGAGCTAAAACAGGTTGGAGCCATACATACCCTTTACATCGATTCGAAGAGCAGATATCTGGTCTCAGGAGGGGACGGCAAACAAGTGTTGATCTGGGATCTCTATTCAGGCGAAAAGATCAGGACCATCAGTGACTACAAAGGAAAGATATTTCATATAGCCTTTAGTCCGGATGAAAGGCTGATGAGCATTTCGGGAAGCAGGAAGGAAATATATTTAATTCAGTTTCCGGAAGGGACCGTCAGTGGTATGCTCAGGAACGGACATAAAAAGGAAGTGATCTTTTCAGCTTTCAGCCTCAGGGGAGACCAGCTGGTTTCCATTGGCAGAGACAATCAGCTGGTCTTTTGGGATGCTGGGAGCAAGGTGGTTCTCCGCAAAACAGAAATAGCCCCCAGGACGATTAATGATTCAGGAGTTGAGGTTCAGTCAGCCGGTGTTACTCCTGATAAGCAGAAGGTGGTGGTTGCAGTTCGGGAGACAAAGCTGGCCAAAGGGGGTAACAGCATGCTATTCAGATATAATACAGCCAGCTATGACTGGCAGACCGGGATGTTAAGCTCCGTTATCGAGGGGAATGTTCAAAACATCAGGCTCTTTTGTGATTACTCCCGATGGGAAGTACTATATTACAGACAATTCAACTACCAGCTTAAAGAAGATTAATTTCTGGGATCTGGGAACAGGTCAGATGGCTAAAAATCATCAGGTTGGCGGGGAAATAGACGCCATGGCCCTGGACAAGCAGGGCAAGTTTATGGCCCTGGCGGAGGAGAAGGGAGGAAAGAATCACGGGGCGGTCCAGGTATTTAGCCTGTCCGGGCTAGGCCTTAATTCAACCAGCCTGGTTAGCGAAGGCAGGGATCAGCAGGTTCAAGCTGCGGTCTCACCCCAGGGGAGCCCATCCAGCAAGTTCGGTAGTTCATCTGTCAGCATCCCGGGAACCTACCATGCACTCATCATCGGAATCAATGAGTACGAAGATCCAAAGATTCATGACCTGGAAGCACCTCTTTCTGATGCCGGACAATTGATGGAGATCCTGTCCTCATCCTATTCTTTTAACCAGGAGGATATTCTCTTTCTGGAAAACCCAAAAAGGGCAGAGATTATCGATGCGCTGGATTACCTGGAAAGGGTGGTTGGCCCAGAGGACAACGTGCTAATCTTCTATGCAGGACATGGGCATTGGGATGAGAACACCCACAAAGGCTACTGGCTGCCTTCAGACGCATCCCTCGAAAGCACCTCCAACTGGTTAAGAAACAGTTCTCTGACAGGGTATATCTCCAGTATACAGTCGAAACATACACTTTTGATAGCCGACGCCTGTTTTGCGGGTTCGATCTTCAAGACCAGATCGGCCTTCAGCCAGAATTCCAGGGCCATTCAGCGTTTGTATGAAATGCCCAGCCGCAAGGCGATGACCAGCGGAACACTTAAAGAGGTTCCGGATGAGAGTGTATTTCTTAAATACTTGATGAAGCGCTTGAGGGAGAATGATCTGGAATATTTACCTTCGGAGGAACTCTTCTTCGGACTAAAACCTGCCGTACTGAATAACAGCCACAATGTTCCCCAGTTCGGCGAGGTTAGGGATTCCGGGGATGAAGGAGGTGATTTCATTTTTATCAAGCGCAAATAGTCTAAACCTACTGTCCTCTCCCATTTTCACTGGATCGCGAACGCCCATTCGTGCACGAGAATATCTGTAGGTAGCAGGGTTTCTCTTAGTATCCTCATAACAAAATCCCCCCATTTACGTATGAATCAGGAGATAAAGATTGACAACGATGAAAAAGTTTCTGTTTCACATTTTCATCCTGCTTTTTTTAACGCAGGGTATTCACATTTTTGGACAGACCGATACTGAATTCTGGTTTGTAGCTCCGGAGATAACCGAAGGACATGGTAATTTTCCCGGAGGTGAGCCTGTATACTTCAGGGTATCGGCCCTGGAACTGGATGCCATCGTAAGAATTTATCAGCCTGCCAACAATGGCTGGAATGGATACCACATTTATTGTTCCTGCAAAAAGCACGGTATCCATCGATGCCTCTCCCTGGATCAATGATTTGGAGAATAAGCCGGGAGATCTGGTATTAAATAAGGGGGTGCACATCACCTCCAGCAACCTGATCACTGTCTACTACGATGAGGATGAATACTGGAACCAGGATATTTTTGCCCTGAAAGGCAGGAATGCCCTGGGATTTGAGTTTTATACACCCTTCAACAATGTATGGGGCAACGGAACCAACTACAGACCCAGGGCCTACAGTTCGATTGATATTGTGGCCACCGAGGACAACACGGTAGTCACCATCACCCCCACAGCTGACGTGGTGGGACATGGAGCCGGATCAACCTTCAGTGTGACCCTGGCAAGGGGGAGACCTATTCCTGCCTGGCCACCAGCCAGGCAGCAGCCGGCCATCTGGGGGGGACCCATATCACATCCACCAAACCCATTGCAGTGACCATCAAGGATGACTCTGTGCATGGAACACCCCAGGGCTGCAAAGACCTGATCGGGGACCAGACCGTTCCCATAGTCAATGCCGATGGCAACCCGATCGTGGGATATGAATACATTGTCATACGAGGTAAGATCAACCTGATTGATCCCTAATGCAGCGCCTCCCGACCCGGACGGAGTTCCCACCGGAGAAAGGATCTTTATTATGGCCACAGAGCCGAACACGCAGGTATTTATTGATGGGGTCTTGTTCACTACAATAGCCAGTCCGGGTGAACAGGCAGTTTACGAGATCCGGAACAACTCCACCCATGTGAGGGGCGATAAACCCATTATGGTCCTCCATGTGGCTGGATTTGGATGCGAATTTGGAGGAGCTGTTCTTCCCACCATCGATGGTTGTACAGGTTCGGTGGAAGTGAGTTTTACCAGGTCCACCAACAGGAATTTTTACCTGAATATCATGACCATCGATGCGGCCAAGCATGCTTTCACCATGCATTATGAAGATGGAAGCACCTTATCCGATTCCGGATACCTGGTTTGAACCTGTGGGCACTACAGATTATGTCTGCCTGAAGAAAGATGACAAGCTATTTGACAATAACAGGGGCGGTGGAGTACCCCAGGGTGAAGTGGTAAAAATCACCAATTCGGTCAGTGTTTTTCACCTGGGACTCATCGAAGGAGGAACTACCACAGGATGTAAATACGGATATTTGTCGGATTACAGTATTTCAAGAGGAATTGTAAGAATTGTCAGAATCGGGATCAAGAAGTGCATTCCGTTGTTTTGGCGACTCCTTACAGCTTAGAGCATACGGAGGGATTTCCTATACATGGTCTCCTTCCGATTTCCTGAATGATCCCTATATTGCCACTCCCATAGCCACGCCTCCTCCAGGAGTATATAATTACGATGTGACCATCCACAGGGGATGCCTCGGGCCGATACTACCATTACAGTGAATTGTTGGAATCGCCAATGAGGTGAAGGCCGATTTCGAAGCAGACCAGTGGGACATATGTAGCTCGGACACGGTTACTTTCGAGAATTTGTCCATCGGGGTGGATATGTCCAGTGTAACAAACATGCAGTGGGATTTTGATCTGGAAGATCCATCCAACCCTCCTGTTTATGACCTCAGTCCGGTCATGCAATACGCTTATACCAACACTACAGATTCCGTGGTCCAAAAAACCATTCAGTTGGTGGTCTGGAACGAACAGGGCTGTATGAGTGAGGTTAGGAAAACGGTGAATATATACCCGGAGATCTCACGCTGATTTCGTCACCGATGTGAGCGAAGGTTGTGGTCCCCTGGAGGTGGCTTTTACCAATCTCAGTTCTTCAGGTGCGCTAACCTTTGAGTGGGATTTCGGTGATGGGAACACATCCAGTGTGATGGATCCCATGCATATCTATAACAATAGCACGGACTTAAGCATGGTATATGATACAAAGCTTGTGGCGTTTAGTCAGGGTAATTGCAGGGATACATCTGCCATTCAAGTAACGGTGCACCCATCTGTAGAAGCAAGTTTTGAAAGCGACAGTGTTATTTGCCATCTCAAGGATATTTCAATAACGGATCAGTCTATTGGTGCAGACCTTTATTCATGGGACTTTGGTGATGGCAGTCCGATTTCAACTTCACCAGGTCCTGAACTGGATCACTACTATATCAATGTCTCCTCTTCACCTGTCAACTATACGGTTGAACTTAAGGTTGAAAATGAGGAAGGATGTTCACAGCAATTTCAAAAGGATGTTACTGTATATCCTGAGTCTGATGGAGGTGTCTTGACTGGGGATGCAAGTCCCATCACCTATGGAAGCTCTACAGGATCAATCTCTCTGAGTGCTTATACCGGGGAGGTTTTAAGATGGCAGAAAATTGTAAAAGCTGGTCCGTGGGAGGATATTGCTCATAGGGATACGCTCTTTAGTGAAATTCCGGCTTCTGCAGACATATGGCAATACAGGGCAGTAGTTCAGAGTGGAACATGTACAGAAACAACGTCAGATTTATTCAGTATTTATGTTTTGCCCAAAGAGGTCCTGGTTATACCTGATGCTGGTCAGACAAAGCAGTTGGCGGACCCTGATCCCCTCTTTACCTATACCAACAGCGAGTGGAACGACAATAGCCAATTCGCAGGTGCCCTTGGAAGGAAACCAGGCGATTTGGCAGGAAATTATCCCTATACGCTGGGAGACCTTTCCGCAGGAGTCAACTATGCCCTGATCCTGGATACAGTACCTCTGTTTTCTATCCAGCAGTATGCTACAGGGCAGGAACAATGGGAGGGATCAGGAGGACTGGAACTGACGATTCATTCTGCTCCTCAGTATACCTCTCCATTCATCCGATACAAGCTACCCCAGGAGGGATTGGTAAGCATCCGGATGACCAATATGTCGGGACAGGTCACTAATATTCTGTCGACCGAAAGGAGGGAGGACAGCGGTGAACACATCCTGAACACCGAGGCGCTGAGCCTCGACCCGGGAATGTACGTGGTAAGCATGGAGTTTAAAGGGCAGGACGTATATATGGTTCGAACAGCAAAACTTATTGTAAGCTGGCAGTAAGAGCTTTGGGCATGACAACTTTTCAACCAGTTGCTGAAAAAAGCCGGATAAGTTCGGTGGATATACTCAGAGGGGTGGCCGTACTGGGTATTCTAACCATTAACATAGTTGGTCTGGGACTTCCCGATCCTGCCTATTTTGATCCAAGCGGGTACGGAGGCAGTACAGGATGGAACCTCAGGGTGTTCTTTTTCAATTCCCTGTTCTTTGAAGGGGCGATGAGGGGTATTTTTTCTATGTTATTTGGAGCGGGTGTGATTTTATTTATGCAGACGAAGGAAGCGGCGGGAGCGGGACTTGAGCTGGCTGAAGTCTGGTACAGAAGGGTAATCCTGCTTATTTTATTCGGGATGGTACATGCCTATCTTTTGGTGTGGCCGGGCGACATCCTGTTCTCCTATGGATTAATAGGTTTGCTTCTGTTTCCCTTTCGGAACAGCCGTCCAAGGAACCTGATAATCATGACAACCCTTATTCTGATCATTGGGATGACGGTTAGTTACGGGACCTTACATACGGCCAAAAGGCAGCAGAAGAACTATTTCGAGGCTCTGGGGATGTTCGAGAAAGGGGAGGAGGTGCCTCATGTGGTTCTTCGGGATTATTATGCCTGGATTGAAAAATATGCTGTAATGAAGCCTTCGGAGGAATGGCTGGAACACAGAATCCAGAATATGCAGAAAGGCTATTTCGTGGCTGTAAAGGAGATGGCAAAGGACAGCTACTTCTTTGAATCGGAATATCATTACCGGCATAATTACTTTGACATCCTGAGCATGATGTTACTAGGAATGGCCCTTTTCAGGCTCAGGGTATTTCATGCGGAAAAATCTTATGGATTTTATGGATTGCTGGTACTTGTCGGATATGGAATAGGTATCTCTGTCAACTGGTGGGAGACCAGGGCCTATATTGATAGCCAATTTGATCTTATCAGGTATTATGAATTGTTAAGGACCTATGACCTCGGAAGGGTATCCACCATGCTGGGGCATGTGGGGCTGGTCATGCTATTCTGCAAGTCCGGAATCCTAAAATGGCTACAACATGCACTTGCCTCGGTTGGACGTATGGCGCTTAGCAACTATCTTTTACAGACTATAATTGCCAATGTTGTTTTTATCGGTTTTTCTCAATATGGTCATCTGGAGCGCTATGAACTCTATTTCATGGTTCTGGCCATATGGGCCTTCCAGGTTATTCTGAGTACGATCTGGCTTAAGTATTTCACCTATGGACCCTTTGAATGGTTGTGGAGAAGTCTTACATACAGGGAATCACAACCAATTAGACGAAAAATTGCCTGATCAAACCATTGCTACCCCATGAAAGTGGTGCGCCCTTCCTTGGATTGAAATCACCTGTTTTATTTCCCGGAATTGCTTGACTTTGCTACAATGAGGTTGTAACTTATTGTGTTGTAAATTATTCATATTCATTTAATTAAAGAAAGGAATGCATCATGGCAAAAGTTAAGAAGAGCATTGGTATTAGTGCACCTGTTGAAAAGGTGTTTAATTATCTGGCTGACCAAAAGAGTCAACCCGACTGGATTCCCAGCATGGTAGAAGTCTGGGATACAAGTGAAGCTGCTGTGGGGAGCACATTTAAATGGAAATACAAAATGGCCGGTGTTCTGCTGGAAGGGGAGACCACTGTGACCGAATTGGTTCCTAATAAGAGATTGCGAACACTGAGTAGTGGAGCAGTTGCCAGTGACTGGCTATTTCTTCTTGAAGCCAGGGATGGGAAAACCGAGCTGGAATTGACTATTGAATATACCATTCCCGTACCTGTATTGGGTAAAGTAGCTGAGAAGATTATGCTTAAGCGAAATGAAAGGGAAGCTGATCTGGCCATTGAGAATATCAAGGTGACTATGGAGAGCTAAGTACTTAAGATTAAGAGAAAGTCGTATATCTGTTTTAGTAGATGTGAGATGTAACAACTTTGTTACATGACAATTTTGGATTTGATTATTTCAATTCTTACAGAACGCTTATAATCAGCTGGGTATCGTTGTAGTTAAAAAAAGTTTCCCATAGAAAAAAGTAACAAAAGTGTTTCATCTGTCCCCTACTGAAATGAGGGTCCCTAGATTCTGTTTCATCTTCTGGTTTTGGAACACCGATACGCCATAACGGTTGAGTACTCCAATAGCTTTTGTTTTTCATGCAGGTGAAACATGGGTGAAACAACATAGATTTGAGATCGTCTGTTATATTTTCAGATCTGCTTGACTTTGCAACAAGGAGGTTGTAACTTATTGTGTCGCAAATTATTCATTTTCATTTATTTAAAGAAGGGAATACATCATGGCAAAAGTTAAAAGAAGCATCCTGGTCAATGCACCAGCAGAAAAAGTCTACAACTATCTCGTTGACTATAAAAATCAACCTGATTGGATACCCAGTTCGGTGGAGGTCTGGGGTGGAAGTGAGCCCGGAGTGGGACAGAGTTTTAAGTGGAAATACAAGTTGGCAGGAGTCCTGATTGAAGGGGTTTCAACGGTTACAGAATTGGTTCCCAATAAGCGGATGGGATTTAAGACTAAGGGTGGCGTAGCAAGTGAATGGTTGCTGGTTGTTGATGTTAAAGATGGGGTAACGGAGGTGGAATTAAATATTGAATATACCATTCCCGTCCCTGTGTTAGGCAAGGTGGCAGAAAAAATAGTACTAAAGCGCAATGAACGGGAAGCTGATCTTGCCATGGAGAATATCAAGGAGATAATGGAGAACTAAGTTCCCTGGATTCTGTTTCAGCCCCATTTGAATTGATATATTCAAAAACAAAAAAATATCAAATATGATTCGATTTTTCCTGATCACGTTTTTGTCTGCTAGCATGACCGCTAATTCTCAAGATAAAGGCATAGTGTATTCAGATCAACAATTCATCAACTTCCTGGAGAAATCCTTGGGAAATAGTGACGTGGATGCCGAATCCAGACGTGATTTTAACCAGCGCTCGCGTGCCTATTGGATGGATCACATGCTGGATTATAACCAGAATCCAGAAAAATACAGCAAGGCAATATCCTTGTTTCATCAGAATCAACTCAAATACAAACAGAATAATCCAATCAAAATTGATCGATTCGAGAATCAAATAGAAAATTTCCGTCGCTTTGACAAGAGAAATTCACAACCACCTAATCCTGTCCTGTTCATAGGAAGTTCAAGTATTGTATTCTGGGAGACGGCAAAATCATTTCCTGATCTTCCTGTGATTAACCGCGGATTTGGCGGTGCAAGTCTGGCAGAGATTATACATTATTATGACGATGTCATTAAGAAACATTCACCTTCTATACTTATCGTTTATTGTGATATCGATATAGAACGTGGGGAATCTCCAAGCGTGGCCATGAAGGCATTCAAAGAATTGGTAAATAAGGTTCATGAAGATTTCCCCCAAACTCAGATTATTCTTCTTTCCATGAAGCCGACGCTAATTGATGACTTTATAGGAAAAGATGTACGTAAGAATAAGGCAATATGCAATCAACAGCTTAATGCTTATTGTGAGGATGAAGATTTTCTGCATTATATAGATATCTCACATGCGATGTTTAATTCAGAGGGCAGTTTACGCTCAGATATCTTTCTTGCAGATGGGATGCATCTGAATGCCCTGGGGTATACACTTTGGGATCCACTTATCAGAAGTAAAATCATGGAACTTACTCATACCGCAATGATTCCACAGGGTTTTTGGTGGCGGCGCGCCAGCTTTACCAGCTTACGGTTAACAGAGACACTATAAATGCCAATGACATTTTCGTGAAACTTCCCAGGAAGGAGGAAGAGTTCTATTTACTCTTTCTGAATACAAGGTTTAGCACAAACAGAATAAGAAGTGCTCCAATAGCTCCGGTTAAGATGGCACCAACCCATCCTTCGCCCAGACTGATGTTAAATTTCCCAAAGAGCCAGTAGCCTACAAAGCCACCCACGATTCCAAAAATAATATTCCATAGGAGACCCAGTCCGCTTCCCTTAAAAACCATGCCTCCCAGCCAGCCGGCTATAGCCCCGATAACAATTGTTCCAAGAATTTCCATTTTTCTGGATTTAAAAGATTAGTAGTATGTTTGTACATAGAAGTTTTATTCCCGCGTCAATTACCTCAAGTTACTTAAAAAAAGGAGTTTACCCAAATTCATAGCCTTATGAAAAAAATACTTATCCTCTCTCTTTTCTACCTTGCTTCCTGTTCAACTGTGCCCATGACGGGTCGTAAGCAGCTGGTGGCTATTCCTTCTTCACAGATGATTGCACTGAGTGATGAGAGTTATGCCCAGGTGCTGAAGGAGGGCCAGATCTCCTCCAATGCGCAATACAGGTCATCGGTCCAGAAAGTGGGGGAGAAACTGACCAGGGCAGTGGAGGAATATATGGCAAAGAATGGCATGGAAAAGTATGTGGAGGGCTATAATTGGCAGTACAATGTGCTGGTGTCCGAGCAGCTGAATGCATGGTGTATGCCGGGAGGCCAGATCGCTTTTTATGAAGGGATTATGCCAGTGTGTAAGGATGAGAATGGAATCGCGGTTGTGATGGGTCATGAAATTGCGCATGCAGTGGCTCAACATGGCAATGAACGCATGTCTCAGCAGCTTGCCATACAAATGGGTGGGATAGCGCTCTCCGAAGCCATTAAAACCCAGAAGCAGGAGACCATTGATCTCGCCATGCTGGCTTTTGGGGTGGGATCTAAAGTGGGTATTGAATTGCCCTATTCCCGCACCCATGAGAGTGAAGCAGATGAACTGGGTCTCTATTTTATGGCCATGGCCGGGTACAATCCCCAGTCCGCTCCTGATTTTTGGAAAAGAATGGAAGCCGGGGGTGGAGAACGGCCACCAGAATTCCTCTCAACACATCCCGATCCCACAAACCGAATCGAGGATCTGAATCGCCACATGCCCAAAGCCATGGAGTACTATAACAATAGGTAGCTCGGTCGGATCCTCAAACACGAACAGATCCAATCCCATGAGATTTCCACGCCACACATCAATCCCCTCCATTTTTCTGATGACCATTTTATTATGGTCCTGCAGAGCCCAGAAGCATTGGGAAGGACAGGAGCCTGTCAAAAAGGTCAATACTGAATCTGTTCCTGTCCAGCTTCAGTTCAAGGGGGTTTTTGATCTTGGGGATGGACTATTTATATCCAACAGCTTTGAAGGAGCCAGGCTCAATGGGGTGGTCCGCAACAACGATACCCTGGTGACCGCTCTGATCACACCGGAGAATTCACCCATCAACATGAGCCCCTGGTATGCTTTCAAATTATGGTCTGAGACTCCACGTACACTCTACCTTAAACTTACTTACCCCGAAAACGCCAGTCATCGTTATCGCCCAAAGCTTAGCTCTGATGGTTTAAATTGGAGCGAGATTGACACTTCCTTTGTGCAAACCACCCGGATGAAAATTGAAGAGGAGATGGTGGATAAAGAGCTGACCATGAAGCTCTCTCTTGGGAAGGATACATTGTGGGTATCGGCCCAGGAACTTATCGCCAACACACTGGTGGAACAATGGATCAATGGGCTGGATAGCAAGCCCTTTGTGGAGAAAGCCAGCATAGGAAACAGCCATGAGGGCCGCCCCATCCATCTTCTTAAAATAGGAGAAAGTGATGACCAAAGAATGATCATGGTCCTTGCACGTCAACACCCGCCCGAGGTTCCAGGCTTCCTGGCCATGCAGGCCTTTGTGGAAACCCTCTGCGCTCCTACCGAACTGGCAGAGGCATTCAGAAAAAAGTACAATGTCTATGTGGTACCCATGGTCAATCCGGACGGGGTCTTCCACGGACACTGGCGACATAACCGGGGAGGGGTGGATCTGAACCGGGACTGGCAGGATTTTAACCAGCCGGAAACCTCGGCCATTCGTGACTTTATGAAGCAAAAAACCAAAGAGGGCAAAGGGAAATTCTATTTCAGTGTGGACTTCCACTCCACCTTTGAGGACATTTATTATACCATTGATCCTCAGCTCAAGGGAAATCTGCCCGGACTGGTTCCCGAGCTCATAGAGGCTACAGGAAAGGAGTTGCCGGGCTATACCCCCAATGTACGGCCCAATTCGTCTGAGGAGGCCAGAATCACCTCCACCTCATTTCTTTTTTATGAGATGGGAGCAGAGGCACTCACCTTTGAAATAGGGGACGGTACACCCCGCGACTTTATTCGTCGTAAAGGAGAGGTCACAGCCACAAAGCTGATGGAGCTGTTGTTGAAGTAGGATCATCACAGCCCATGTCCTGCGGCTTTTACTGCAACTTTACCCACTTCTCCATGTAGTAATGGCTTTTGATGGGTTCACAGTTGTCATCCACGGGCCACCATTGGGTAATGGTATCCCCTTTCATTTCCAGTCGCAGATTCACTACCTCACCGAGGTATTGAGGAGCGCTATGGAACAGCACTGTCTCTTTGTACCTGTTTCCTTCCAGTGTGAAGGTTCCAGCACCGAAATTGTCCGTATAGTCTGAACCCTTCACAAATACCCCCACCAGGGTGAAGGTGCCTTCCGACCAGATCTTAAGTTCACTTCCCTGATTTTCATCCGGGTAGATAAGGGTTGAGTTGGCATCAGTTACCTCATACTCATAAGCCAGTTTATAAACTCCATCTATGGGGGATTTTTTCTCCTGTGACCAGGCTCCACAGCCTAGAGAAAGGATTAGAAGGAACAGGACTGATTTTTTCATGGGTGCGCTCATTATCTGTTTTTAGAAAGGTAATGAATTATTATGTCAGGCCAGTCTGCAAACTGTAATTTTTGGTAAAGACCCCACCGGATCCTTAAGTTCTGCAGAATAAATAGTATGGATGAAATATATTTCATAGCTGAAAGATATGTCTGGGTATTCAGGCAGCTCTTTTCTTTAATTCTCTTTTCAAATGGATATATTTAAAAGCAATTATTGATCTTTTAGAGTAAGTAACCAATGCAAGAGACAGATCAGGAGAGGAACAAGGATGCGAGCAGGCTGTCGCTTACCCTGGGTATTATCTCACAACTTTCAGGGATCCTGACCCATTCAATCCGGCAATACATTGAGAAAGGATTTGTAAGAATGAAAACTGCCGTGAATGTGAGGTCTACACCTGCCTTAGTCATTCTATGGATATTAAGGCCGTGATAAGGAAATCCCAATAGCCGGGCCCCGCTAGAGCGTATCCCTGCCTTCGAGGGTACGCTTAAGCTGTTCAACCGATTTTTCCAATTTCTCCAGGTACTGATCCAGGGGATCTTCGTTATCGGGTTTGAAATTCATTTTAAGGCCCTGGTCCCCTTTCAACACTTTTTTGATGTTATCGAGAATCCTGACGCCTTTGTTTTTGGTCATGTATCTGTCAATCTCGTGGATATCGGCCATATCCAGCCCAAACCAGCCATTGCGGATCTGTTTGGATTCGTACTTCTTAAACAATCGCTTTTCGTGGAGGCTGTTCTTCTCGATGCGATAGACCCTGAATAGTTGTAGCTCAACAGGTGAGTGGGTATCAATCACTGCAAACCTTCTGTGGATGTCAGAAGATTTGCCAATCATAAAACCCAGATCTGAGTATATCAGGTATAAAAATGATTTCATCAATTCCCAATGAGAATATAAAAGTACAAAATCATTCTAAGTTCATCCCAAACCATTCCGGACAATCCCGCATATGGGTCTCCCATCCCTATTGTTTTCATTCTTTTCGTCGGCGCTTTACATTTGAAAAAATAGTTAAAACTGTTTGAAAATGAGAGTTCTGCTGATTTGTCCGGAATACCCTGATACCTATTGGAGTTTCAGGTATGCTTTAAAGTTTATCTCCAAAAAGGCAGTCAATCCCCCCCTTGGACTTCTTACCATTGCGGCCATGTTACCGCCTCACTGGGAGAAGAGGGTGGTGGATCTGAATGTAAACTCTCTTAGGGAAAAGGATATTTTGGAGGCCGATTATGTGCTGATCAGTGCCATGTCGGTACAATCTGAATCAGTCTCGAGGGTCATTGATGTATGTAAAACCCATGGGACCAAGATCATAGCCGGGGGACCCATGTTTACAGGCGATCCCGATTCCTACCTTCATCTGGACCACCTGATCCTGAATGAGGCCGAGATTACACTGCCACAGTTCCTCTCTGACCTTGAAAAGGGCAGTCCCAGACAGGTATATGGTACCGAGGAATATGCAGATCTTTCCCTCTCACCTCCACCTGACTTTTCCCTCATTGATGCATCTGCTTACGCCCAGTTAAACCTGCAATATTCCAGAGGTTGTCCTTTTGACTGTGAGTTTTGTGAGATCACCTCACTGCTGGGACGAAAAGTTCGCACCAAAAGCTCAAACCAGATACTGGGTGAACTTGAAAATATTTACCAGACCGGTTTCAGGGGAAATCTCTTTATGGTGGATGATAATTTCATTGGAAACAGGCATAAATTGAAAATGGATCTGCTTCCGGCCATGAGCCGCTGGAATAAACAGCATGGATCGCCATTTACCTTTACTACTGAAGCTTCCATTGATCTGGCCGATGACCCTGAGCTGATGCAAAAGATGGTGGGTGCAGGATTTGAAAAAGTGTTTGTGGGAATAGAAACCGTTGAACAGGAGAGTCTTGCAGAGTGTAATAAGGTCCATAATATGGACCGCGATCTGACCGAAAGTGTCCAAAGAATCCAAATGGCAGGGATCGAGGTGACGGCTGGTTTTATTGTGGGATTTGATTCGGATACTCCGGGTATTTTTCAGCGTCAGATTAAATTTATTCAACAAACTGGAATTCTTACAGCCATGGTGGGGCTGCTTAATGCCCCAAACCGGACCAGGCTCTATGAGCGTTTGAGAAAAGAGGGCCGGATCAGCGAAGGCTTTGATGGGAACAACACCAACGACTCTATGAATTTCATTCCAAAAATGGATAGGGAGAAGCTGCTTGCCGGCTTTAAAAGCATCAACCACACCATCTATTCCGGCAAAGTATATTATGAAAGGATAACCCAGTATCTGAAAAGGTTTCAGCCAGGTGTGAAGGCTTCTAAGAGGCGAACACGCGAGCAGATTACGGCACTGGTGCGTTCCGTTTTTTACATTGGGATATTAAGCAGGGACAGGATCCACTTCTGGAAACTGTTTATCTGGAGTTTATTTCGCAAACCCAAACTCTTCCCACTGGCCATCACCTACAGCATCTATGGCTACCATTTCCGAAAAGTTTACCAAATCAGGTAAACAAACTGTAAGCACAGGCGTCTAATTTCAGGCAATTATTGATTAACTTGCTTCAAACAAACATTGGATAGAGATGACGAAGAGATTATATATGATTTTCAGTCTGGTGATGGGGATGGCCTTCTGGATGAATCTGGAAGCTGCTGCAGATGAAACTGGCTGGCCCAAGAAGATAGAAAAGGACGGAGCTGCTGTGGTGATCTATCAGCCCCAGGTGGAATCACTCACAGCCATTCAACTGGAAGCCAGGTCTGCTGTTTCGGTTACGCTGGAAGAGGGTGCAAGTCCTGTTTTCGGGGCCATGTGGTTCGATTGTCTAATAGCTACAGACAAGGACGAGCGAACCGTTCGGCTCAAGGAGCTGAAGGTATCGGCAGCCAAATTCCCCGACATAGAAGAGGAGCTTATTGAGAAAGTAAGCGCTTTCCTGGAGTTGGAGATACCCAAATATGAAATGGAATTTTCACTGGATGGGCTTCTGGCCGGTTTAGATGTAAATAAAACCAATGTAGAGTTATCCGGAAACCTCAATAATTCACCACCGGAGATCATTTTTGCAAGCACTCCTTCGGCATTGATTCTGATTGATGGAGATCCTATTTTCGAGGAAATTGAGAAATCCAACTATGAAAGGGTCGTGAACACGCCTTTCTTTATCGTAAAGGATACCAAAAAGGATGAATACTATATCAATGGGGGCGGATACTGGTATATCTCTGAGGATGCAGCCAATACCTGGACCCACACCACCAAAGTACCCTCCAAACTGGAAAAAATTGCAGAAGAAGCCATGGGTGAGGCAACCGAGGAGACTGAGGCCATAGAGGATGCATCTGATGATCCCGAAGCCCAGGAGGTGATTCCCGATATTATTCTCCGTACAAAACCGGCCGAACTCTTTCAATCCGATGGAGAGCCTGAATTTTCGCCCATTGAAGGGACCTCCATCCTCTATATGACCAATACGGCCGATGATATTCTGATGAATATTGAGACCCAGGAGTATTTCATCCTTGTGGCGGGCAGATGGTACAGGTCCAAATCCATTACCGACGGTCCCTGGACTTTTGTGGAACCCGATCAGATCCCAGAGGAGTTTGCCACCATTCCTGCCGAGTCGGATATGGGAAGTGTACGTACCAGCGTTCCGGGCACACAGGAGGCCAAGGAAGCGGTGCTGGAAAATGCGATTCCGCAGACGGCCGAGGTGGACAGAAATGAGGCCAAACTGGAGGTCTCCTACGACGGGAATCCCAAATTTGAAGCCATTGGAGAGACGGGCATGAGTTATGCCGTGAATACCGATAAGTCGGTCCTGTTAATCGATTACAGGTACTATTGCTGCGACAATGCCATCTGGTTTGAATCAGAAAAGCCCACTGGTCCGTGGGTGGTAAGTACCTCAGTTCCTGACGAAGTGCAGGAGATTCCACCCGAATCCCCAGTTTACAACGTAAAGTATGTCTATGTTTATGAAGCCACCCCAACGGTGGTCTACGTAGGTTATACCCCTGGTTATGTTCATTCCTATGCCTATGGGGGTTGCGTATACTACGGAACCGGATACTACTACCGGCCCTGGTATTCCCACTACTACTATCCCAGGCCAGTTACCTATGGATATAATGTTCATTACAATCCTTATACCGGTTGGGGATTCTCCTTTGGAGTCTCTTACGGATGGATGACCTTTGGGTGGGGCTCACCTTACCGGGGTTATTGGGGACCGGCCGGTTACAGGCATGGTTACCATTATGGCTACAGGCGGGGTTATTCCAATGGCTACAGGGCAGGTTATTACGCCGGTAGCAGGAATTCGCAGGGCAGGCCCACACACTATGCCAGCAGAGCTGCAACGAACAATGTATATAACAACAGGTCGCAGGGAGTCAGAAGGTCGGGAAATTCAACTTACGATCCAAAGACAGGCAACAGGGTGAGTACCAATGATCGCTCCACCAGGCCCTCGGCCCAGCCTGCAGACCGTTCCAACAATGTCTATACCGACAGGAATGGAGATGTATACAGGAGAGAAGGAAATGACTGGAACAGGGTGGAGAACAACAGGCCATCAACAAGGCCGTCTGAACAACCCTCTACCCGGCCCTCAAATCCCTCACAGCGACCCGAAACCCGGCCCTCTCAACCCTCGCAGCAGCCCTCGACCAGGCCCTCTCAACCTTCACAGCAGCCGTCGACCAGGCCCTCTCAACCTTCACAACAGCCATCGACCAGGCCCTCTCAACCTTCCACCAGGCCCAATACAGGGAATCTGAACCAGGATTACAACAACAGGAACCGGGGGGCTGAGCGTTCGCAGCAATATAATAACAACCGGAACAATTACCAGTACAGCAGACCCTCTGCTTCTCCATCAAGAGGAGGCACTTCAGGGGCCAGGCCCTCAAGTCGTCCATCGGGAGGAGGTGCGAGGCGACGTTAGAAAAGGATTTTTAGCTACCCGACAATGAAAAGGATCTCTATAATTCCATTGGTCCTTACACTGATCCTGACTTTTGGTCAGCTACACGGACAGGTTAAGGTTACATTTCAGTTGGATCTGGGACCCCTGATAGAGCAGGATCTCTACTCCGAGGAACGGGGTGACAGGGCATTTGTGAGGGGAAGTTTCTCCGACTGGGGAGGCACCGCTTACGAACTGGAGGCCCAGGCGGGCGACCCGATCTTTCGGGGGACCTTTTCCCTGGATCTGGAACCCGGAGATTCCATTGGTTATAAATACATCATCCAAAGAAGCGACCAGCGCTTTTTCTGGGAAAGCAATCCCAATCCCTCCAATCCCGACCACGGCAATCGATTGCTGGCAGCAGGGGAGGAGAACGAACTGCTGGTGCCGCCCGAAAGCTTCACTTATGATGAATACTTTAGATTTCCGGTACGCTTTGAAAAGGAGAAGTTGCAGTCCGACTTCCTGCAATTCCGAAAGTTTCTTGAAGAGATTCATCCGGCCCTCTACGACTATAGCTCAAAGGAATTGCTTGACTCCTTGTTTAATCACAATTATAGCCAGATAGACAGGAATCTGGATTTTCGGAGCTTTCTAATCCTGATGACGGAAGTTATTTCGCAGGTGGGTTGCGGACACTCCAGCTTATGGATTCCTGATGATTACTGGAATGTGGCGCCCCAACATCTATTCCCCCTGAAGCTGACCCTGCTGGAACAAAAAACCTATTGCACCGGTTCCCATGCCAGCGCTGAGCTTATTCCTATCGGGAGTCAGATCCTTTCCATCAACCAGGATCCCATGGAGCAGGTAGTCTCCCGGCTTGAATCTCTTACCTCGGCCGATGGCATGAACATGGCCTTCCGAAAGGCCAAGGTGAGTCAGTATTTTGCACTGAAGTATGCCATGGCCTATGGCCTTCCTTCCACCTTTAAAGTCTCATATCTGCCTCCTGGTCAGACCACAGTTTCTGAAATCACCCTGCAAGCAGTCAGCAAGGAAATGGTGGATCGAAGCCGGCCCGGAGATCCCGAACTCTCCTTCAGAGAGCTGGAGGAGGAGAAAACTGCCCTTCTGACCATCAACTCATTTGCCTATTACGGACAGGTAGATTGGTTTAAGGCTTTTACCGACAGTGTTTTCCAGGTTTGCAGTAAAAAGGGGATTGAGAATCTGATCCTTGACTTACGGGGAAACGGAGGCGGGGATCCCTTCTGCTCCTCCTATCTATGGGGCTACCTGCAGCATGAAGCGCTGCCCTACTTTGAGGACCATTATGGCAGATACGATACACTGGCAAATCCCATTCCCCAGCCGGCCAATCATTACACCGGAAATCTTTACACTCTGGTGGACGGACTTGGATTTTCCACCACGGGCCATTTCTGCGGATTGTTGAAATACCACAAGGTGGGCAGTTTTGTGGGTTCAGAGACCGGGGCCACTTATACCTGCACCGGCAATGCCACCTATCCGGCCCTGGATTACACGGGAATTATGGTGGGGACGGCACGGGTCGGAAGGTATACAGCAGCGGTCTCCGGCATGGATCCACGCAGGGGGATTATTCCTGATTTTCCGGTGAACATCACTCCGCAGGATCTGATCCGGGGGAATGATGTGGTGATGGACTATACCCTTAAACTTATTTACTCAGATCCAGCAACTCTACCTTTCTGAACTCGTAGGGATGGCTCTCGGCTTGAAGGGCAATATAACCCGAGGTCACTGGAGTGCCCTGGGCCAGGGGGAATCCTTCCGGTACTTCGCCACCAATCCTTGGTTTGGAGTAGGTCAGAACCGTATCTCCCTCCACAATGTGGTGAATCATACTGTCGCCATAGACCACCAGTTCGAAATGGACCCACTCTTCGCCATGATAGGTCTTTGAGGTGGAGGTAATGCAGTGCTGTTCCACCAGCTCTCCGTCGATGATCACATGGGTAGAGGGTGTACAAAGGTTTCCGGTGGGGCGGTCTCCTTCCCCTGTGCCGCCCAGGAACTGAGCTTCAAGGCATACCGGAAAGGGCTGGTCGATCAACATGGTTTCGGGGGCCTGGCAATGGAACATGACCCCGCTGTTTTTAAGGGCCCATCCCTGTCCCCCTTTCACCTGTTCACCCACCACGCGGTATTCCACCTTCAGTTTGTAATGGGAGTAGGGGTTTTTATAGAAGATATGTCCATACTCTTCATCGAAGGTTTCATACTGGTCATACCGGGTGACCATCATTCCGTTCTCCACCCTAAAAGTGTTGTTGAAATTCTCGTTAAGAGGATGTTTATTTATTTTGATGATCCAGCCCTCCAGGTCCTTTCCATTAAACAACTGGATCCACTCTTCAGATTCGGCAGAGCTCTTAGTTTCTGTGGCTTCTTTCTTCTGTGTACCGGGATTGCATGCCATCATCAGGGCAAGGGCAAGTGTGGTGAGGTGAATGTTTTTCATCCGTTTAAAATTTTCAATTTGCTTATGGGTTGGTTTCTATAGTTCATCAAAAAAGGTGTAATAGGCACCCCGGTTCATCTGCTCCACAAGGTAGCACAATTCGGTCATGTGGTAGTCGCCCCACATGCTCGACTCTCCGCAGGGGACTTTCTGGCCCTTGGGTATATGGTCCCAGCCATTGGGACGGTGATAAACCGAGTGAAGCAGGATTCCCTGGTGGTGATCGCTGACCGAAAGATAAGGATCGGAGAGCAGGGTGTTCAGGGTGGTCAATCCGGCTGACAGGTATGAGGCTGCTGCCTCGGGATCGGATTTCTCCAGGATCCGACCCAGACGGATCAGACCCTGTGCTCCAATGGCGGCAGCCGAGCTATCCACCGGTTCAAAATCATTAAATGGATCGGATTGGCGCTCCTGGTACCTCCCCAGTTGATGCAGTTGAGGAGCCCCGGCATCCCAGTAGGGGATCCCATCGGTGGCCGTATGTTCCATGTAGAAGTCGCAGGTGGCCCTGGCAGCCTTCAGGAAGACCGAATGAATCAGTCCCATTTCAGGATCTTCCCGGTTCGGAGCTGATCCCGGCTTGGCATATGTGCGCTCATTGGATTCAGATTCCAGCGAAAGCAGGTACTCCATGAACTCGGAGAATCCAAGCATGGCCCAGGCCAGTCCCCTGGTCCAGGTGGTAAAACCGGAATAGCCCTGCTGTGAGTTTGGACAGCGGTAGTTCCCGTCGTTCACATTGAAGATGGACTCATGGGCCACCCGGCCCCACTGATCATAACTGTCGCGCCCCTCTCCATAGTAGACGGCATATTTTGCGGTGGTGAGCCCGTGGGTGATGGCCCGCTCAAGGAGATTCACCTCCTGGTCGTTCTCCTCCAGTACCCGGTGCCCCATTTTGTGGGCTGCCAGCAAGATGCGGCAGGTACGGATGGTATCAATAAAGAGGGAGTGGGGACCGTTGAAGGAGTAGATATAGCCTCCATCTTTCACCGGGGTCCATCGCCTTGCCTGCACAGCGCCCGATGCTTTGATGGCCAGGCGGTAGAGTTCCCTCTCTTCTGCAGAGTTCTCAAACAATCCGCTGTTGGCAAAGCGCAACAGGTTTCCATAGGTGCTCAGGTTGTTAAAACCATGGTCATGCACTCCGAAATGAGTCACATGGTGGGCCATCTTTTCCAGGGTGTTCTTTTTGCCGCTCCGGAGCATCAGCTGATCCCCCGTGGCACCAAAAACAAGCAGGGGAATTCCATACTGGAAACCCTGGGTCCACTCGGTCCACCCCCTGGTGGTGTAACTGCCTTCCACGGTAAAAACGGGCGATCCCTGGGAGGAATCGTACTTCATATTAATCAGTTCCACTTTTTGGGTGGCCAACTTCCAGAATTGTTCCAGTTTTGGGGCGAGAGATGCAGCAGTGATGTTGGAATCTGTTTTCATAAGTCTTATTTATTCTCTTGCCCGGACTACCAAAGGAATCAGGGCATTGTTTACCGAATCCACTTCAAGCAACAGATTCATTTTCTGTTGTGCCAGTATATAGTATCCGGTGGCAAGGTTCTTAAAGTTCCTGTTATCGGTGCTGAATCCTTCCACAAAAGAGTTTGCCAGGATGTCCAGGTTGTCAAAAAAGAAGGGCATGATGTAGTCACGAATGAAGTCGTTATAGACCTCCTCCACATCCCGAATGGCCTCCTGGTAGCGGTAATAATTTACCAGCTCCTCCTTGAGCTCATAGTCCCTGATCAGTCCCAGGTTTCCGCTATTGACAATGGATTCATAGGTGGCATTCTGCATGTTGAGGTTGTTAAATGTGGCAAGGGTGGACATAAGGATCAGGGCCGAATCTTCGTCCAATATCCCCTCTGCCATTGTCCTCACAGCCCGCTGCGACAGATCCAGGTTGTTCTGGTCCTCGTCAATGTGTTTTTGGATCTCAGTGGAATCCACCACCAGGTTTTTATGAAAACTCTCCAGGTACTTCATCTCCAGTTTCTTATCGATCTTAGTTTGCTGATAGTTGTTCACAAAAAAACCGGCCGATATACCCACAAATACAGCAATCAGTTCCAGGGAGAGCTTGAGCCAGTGGGATCGGGAAGACTGTATAAAATTCTCTTTTTTATGAGCCATAAATTCTTAGTTACAGGGACCGCTTAGGATTAGCCGACCTGTAAAAATAAGAAATGTTTGGAATGGGCCTACAAAAGTCAGCCCGTTACAAGAAATTTGCGGAAATGCCTGAAACTGATCAGTTGGCTGGCATCTTCATCCCAGAGCCTGAGATTGATGGTTCGCATGCTCGATTTAAAGGTGACTGGTTTGATGTTCTCGAAAAGAGGACTGGATTTGTGACACTTTTCAAGGTTGTAATTGGGGATTTTAGGACTCAGGTGGTGGATGTGATGAAATCCAATGTTTCCTGAGAACCATTGCAATACCCTGGGAAATTTCAGGAAGGAGCTTCCTTCCAGGGCCATCTGTTTGTAGTCCCAGTCCTCCTCTCGGGTCCAGATCACATCCTCAAACTGGTGTTGCACATAAAATAACCAGACTCCTGCCACAGTGGCGAAATAGATCACCGGCAGCTGGATCAGCAAAAAGGCCTTCCAGCCCATCAGCAGGATCATTCCCACGCTAAAGGTGGCTATAATCAGGTTGGAAATATAGACACTCTGCTTTTCATTGGATGGCATGTTTTTCCTTGGAAAACGAAACCAGATCACAAAAAGAATAAAGGGAGCGATCAAGAATATGGTGATGGGGTTCCTGTATATCCGATAATAAAGCTTTTTCCCCCTGGAGAGGGCCTTGTACTCTTCAACGGTCAGTGTCATCACATCACCCTGTCCCCTTTTATCCAGGTTGCCCACTGTATTGTGATGTACATTGTGATCCTTGTGCCAGCGGTCATAGGGGGTAAAGGTAAGACTGCCCATAAGGGTGCCCACGATCTTGTTGGCCCTTTTGGAACGAAAAAAGGATCCGTGTCCGCAATCGTGAAAGATAATAAACATGCGTACCTGGAAACCGGCAGCGAGCAGTGCAAGACCAAGGGTGAGCAGGTAGGAGATTTGAAGGCTGTAATACATGGCAGCCCAAAGTAGTAAATAGGGACCCAGAGAGTTGACAATCTGCCAGATGCTTTTTCGCACATCGGGTTTGTTGTATTGACTTACAATCTTAACCCATTCCTTATTGTCCTTCTGCACATTTTTCATAACCACTTCGCTATAATTAGAACTCAACTAATAGCTTGCAAGTTAGGGTTATTAATTGGATCGGGAAAAAAGAGGGGGCATATTCCATCAAAGAGTGACGAAAAGCCCTATTCAGGGATGGAACTGCAGGAACTATTTGCTACTTTCGAAGGGATGAAAAGGAATAAGGGGAGAACGCTTTTACTCATCGGGGTGTTTTTGCAGGGGGTATTAGGCCTTTTGGGACAGACCCATATCATCAGAGGCACCCTTGAGAATGCAGAGAAGGGACAGGTTTTCCTGGCCGCCTACCATGGGGACCGTTTCACTGCAGTGGACAGTATGCAGACCACCTCAGGGGATTTTCACTTCCTCTTTGGCGAGGATTCAGAGCCTGGTCTCTACCGGATCATCTTCTCCGACAGGATCAATGGAGTCAGATCCGACAATCGCTTTTTTGAGTTTATTTTCAACAGGGAAAATGTGGAGGTCTATGTGGCCTCTGGCGAGAGGGGCCCGGTACCCTACTTCGACAATTCCCCGGAAAATCAGGTCTATGGCGAGTTTATGGAGTTTGAACTCAATTATGAGGCCCGGGTGATGATGGCATACGGGCAACTGCCCGCTCCGGAAGCTGTAAAAACCTATGACTCAATTCAGCTGGAACGCAATGGGTTTATGGATTCACTCACCACCCGCTATCCAGATCTCTATGCCATCCGGATGATGAACGCCTTTCGTTCACCCACCATTCCCGGCGCCAAAACCCACAAGCAGCGTTTAGATACCCTGAAAACCTGTTTTTTCGACCATGCAGCCATCGACGATCCCCTCTTGTTGAATGCACCAGTATATACCTTTAAGATAATCGATTATCTCTCTCTTTTTAAGGTGGACACCCTTTCTGTGGATCAGCAGGAGATCCAATTTGGCCTGGCAGTGGATGGGATTATGGCCAGGGTATCGGACGACCCCCAACTGAGATCCTTTGTGACGGGTTTTCTGCTGGAGGGCTTTGAATCGCTTGGGATGGAGAGGGTGCAGATGCATATTGTGGAGAACTACCTGGACCAAAACTGTGAGTCGGATGTGGCGAAAGTGGTTCTCTCCCGCATGGAGGGATATAAGGCAATGACCATGGGAGCCAGGGCACCCGATTTTAAACAGCTGTCCCTCCTGGATAATCCCTATGTGCTGGTGATCTTCTGGTCCAGCACCTGCGATTTTTGCCGGGATATGTTGTCCCAACTGAACAGCTGGTACCAGTCTCAAAATCAGGCAGACCTCGAAGTGGTAGCCATCTCGCTGGATGAATCGAAGCTAGACTATGAGAGATATACGGAAAGCCTGAAACCCCGGTGGGTCCACATGCACGATCCCCTGGGCTGGGAGGGAAAGGTAGCCGTAAGTTATTCCATCTATGCCACGCCCTCTCTTTTTTTACTGGATAGGGAAAGAATTATATTGGCCAAACCCACCTCCTACAGACAGTTTCTGCAGGCTGTAAAAAGACTCGAACCCTGATCAGCTGGAGGCCTGAACAGCCTGAGCCCTAATCTTCTGATTCCCTGGTGAACCGGCCTTTGCTCCCCTGCCAGGCCTCCTCCCAATCGGCCCATAATTTGGGAGTGGGATGGCTGCCAAACCAGACCGGCAGTCCGCGCTCCCTGAAATGGGGGTGATCCACCTTGCCCACCAGCTCGACCTTTTCAAAGTACAGGGGTATGCGGTCGCTGTACCCCACATAGATCAGGTGCTCAAATTGGGGATTCCTGGGGATCCACTCCATAAAGGCATCGTTAAAACCATACACATCTGGATAGGAGGCATCGGGCCGGTGATGGCGCACGGCCCCGGCTGCCCCGTAAGACTCGCCATAGATGTTGGTGGCTTCCTGAACGGTTGTGGGAAGTGCATCATAGTAGGTCCACACCATCTCTGCCAGTTCATCCCATCCCACCATATCGGCATAGTCCTGGGGCAGGTCGTGCACCTCTCCATCTTCCCATTTAAGCATTACCTCCAATCCCATTTTGATCATGGTCTGATCGTATTTCACCATGCGGTCGGGTTTGAGAACGGGCAGACTAAAAGGAAGAATAAACAGCCCATTCAACAGGATCAGCCCCAGTACAATATACGCCACAAATTTACGTGATTTCAAAGCCCACTGCTCCCAGGCCACCGCTCCGAAAACCACCAGGATGGTATAGGCGGCAATGGTGTAGTAGAACTTGCCCTTTAGCAACATGATCATCAGCAGGGTGATCACAAAGGCCCAGGCAAAGATCCGGTAGTTGCGATGTTCTTTATTGAAGATCAGCCAGATCAGTCCACCCAGCCAGACGATCAGGGCCGGAAAATGCATAAAGACCTGGGCCAGGAGAAAATCTTTCACCAGCACATTTCCCAGTTGTGAATCCTGAAGTTCCGACATGTGGGAGAGGACAACCCAGTTGTGCTGGTATTGCCACAAAAGGTTGGGCAGGATCACCAGCAAACCACCCACAAGGGCCACCGGCAGGTAGTGACTCCAGAGCAGTTTCCTGTGCCGGCTGATCACCAGGGCGGCCAGTAGGGCCGATCCGTAAAAAATGATGGAATACTTGGCCATCCATCCCAGGCCCAACACCGGGATCATCCAGAGAATTAACTTTGGATCCTGCTTTCTGATCAGCTGAAAGATGACTACCGCAGCCAGCAACCAGAAAAAGTGGTTAAGAAGTACCGGTTGTAACAGGGCGGCCGGACGAAGAAAGGCAGGGGAAACCAGGTAGGCCGTAAGACCGATAAGCAGGGCCATATTGCCACCTTTTAGCTGTTTGATCAGCCAGCCCACAATAAAGAGGCTGATGGATCCAATAAATGCAGGAAGCAACCTGACAGCCAGCAAAGAATCTCCCCAGATAAAGGTGTGGATGCGGGTTACAAAAGCCAGCAGGGGCGGGGTGCTGAAAAAGCCCCAGTCCAGGTGCTGCGACTGTGCCAGGTAGAGGTAGGCATCTCTCTGGAAGCCATAATTGGTGGCCGTAAGCAGGTGGATCAGCAACTTGGCCACGGCAAAGATCAATACAAGCTGATACGCCTTTATCCATGCTTTAAGTCTATCCGGATTGTAGTTGCTATCTATGGGTTTAGATTTGTCCATGAGATTTACTCTCTTTGAGTCTTCTGAAATAGTCTTTGGAAGCCCTGACCACCTTTGGGGATAGCAGCAGGGCGGAAATCATGGTGGGGAAGGCCATCAGGGCATAGGCCCCGTCGAATATGCCCACTACGGTTTGAAGGGTGACCACAGCACCCAGGGGGATGGTCAGGATGTAGAACCACTTATAGAGGTCGTCGTGTTTGGCTCCGAAAATGAAGGAGAAACACTTGGTTCCGTAATAGGGAAATGAGAGCATGGTGGAGACGGAAAATACTGCCACACAGATGGTGAGCAGGTAAGAACCCCAGCCTGGCATGGCCTGCTCAAAGGCGTCGGCTGTCAGGGTGATGCCATCCGACTCGCCCGCATTCCAAACACCTGTCATAATCAGGGCAAGGGCAGTCATGGTACAGACAATGATGGTATCCACCACCGGACCCAGCATGGCCACCAGTCCCTCCCGCACCGGTTCGTTGGTTTTGGCAGCACCATGGGCCATGGGAGCGGTTCCGATTCCGGCCTCATTGGAGAAGGCAGCCCTTCGCACGCCTGTGATCACCAGGGCCCCCAGCGATCCCCCCAATACGGAATTGGCTGTAAAGGCATCCCTGAAGATCAGCCCGAAACTGGGCAGGATCTGGTCGGTGTTGGAGAAAATAATAAAGAGCACAGCAATTACATAGAGCACCACCATCAGGGGCACCATGCGTCCGGTGACTTTCCCGATCCTTTTAATCCCCCCGAATATCACGATTCCCACCAGCACGGCCACCACCAGACCCGATACCAGGTTGGAGGTAAAACCGGTGGTGACGCTGTTGGGTACCAGCACCACATCCCTTACGATCTGGGTCAGCTGGTTCACCTGGAACATGGGCAGCACCCCGATCATCCCCAGTGCGGAGAAGAAGATGGCCATGGCCTTCCAGTTTTTCCCCAGTCCCTCCACAATCACATACATGGGTCCCCCCTGCAACTCACCGTTGGAGTCCCTTCCCCGGTACATCACCGCCAGGGTGCAGGTAAAGTATTTGGTGGTAACCCCCAGGATGGCACTCACCCACATCCAGAAGATGGCCCCCGGTCCGCCCATGGTAATGGCCAGCGCCACGCCCGTAATATTTCCCATGCCCACGGTGGCAGCCAGTGCCGTGGAGAGTGCCTGGTAATGGTTGATCTGTCCCGGTTCATCGGGATCGTCATAACGCCCCATCAGAATGGCAATGGCATGCCTGAAATACCTGAAAGGCAGCAGCCTGGAGTAGAGCAGAAAAAAGAGCCCGCCCCCCAGCAGAAGGACCAGCAGGGGAGTGCCCCAGGCCAGGTCGGAAAACCCGGTTATCAACCTTTCGGCGGTGGATATGGTCTCGGTCTGACTCTGCATAAAAATTTAATCTGCTTGCGCACTTAATCCATAATCCCCATTTGCCTCATGAGGAAGGATGCATTCATATTGGTGGCGATTCCCTTACGAATGGTGTAATCAAACGATAGCTCCATCTCCTTTATATAACTTTCGAAGCACCAGTTAACCACCTGGCCTTTGTACTTGTCCTCCATCTCTCCAAGCGACAGGTCGTGGGTGGCGATAAAGCAACGGATGGGGTACTTGAGCGATCGTTGAATCAGGCCCACCGATCCCAGTTTTTTATCGGTGGTATTGGTTCCCTTTAATACCTCATCCAGCAGGATCAATAGGGGTTCACCGGTCTCCATTCGCCTGACAATAAGCTGAAGTCGCTTGATCTCTGCCAGGAAATAGGACTCCTCATCCTTTAAGGAATCGGAAGTGCGCATGCTGCTGTAGAGCCCGGCATACCCGGTTCGAAAGGCGGTGGCACATACGGGACATCCCATGTAAGTCAGCACCATATTGATTCCTAAGGATCGCAGAAAGGTAGATTTACCGGCCATATTGGCCCCGGTGATCACCACCACTTTCTCGGCATCCAGCTCAAGATCATTGTCCACCCGCTTTTGATCGGCGATCAGGGGATGACCGAGCCCGCTTATCTCCATCAGAGCTTGACCCTCTTCCATCTGAGGCACCGCAAATTGGGGATGGTTGTGGGCAAAACCTGCCAGGCTGATCATGGCGTCGGTCCACCCGGTAATCTCGATCCATTCCAGGATCTGATCATGATTTTTATCCTTCCAGTTTTCCAGCAGATGAAGCATGATAAAATCGAAGAGGAAGAGCCCGTTAAAAACGGCCCCCAGCAGCATATTGAGGCGCTGGTCGAATATATTCAGGAGTTTTGAAAGCTTCCTTACCTCTTTCATTCCATCTCCGGCTCTCTCCTTTCGCTGCTTAAGTTCTTCATTTGTAAAGGAACTCTCTTTGATAATTCTCAGAAGGTGGGCATAGCCCTCCAGCAGCTCATGCTTTTTTGAGATCACCGATTGATACTGGTTGGTGCGCATCAGGAAAGGGGAGAGCACCGAATAGTTAAAGACCAGCATATAGAGCAGGTACCAGAACCTCGATGAATCATAAAGAGCAGATATAAAAATGGTCAGAGTGAGCGCACTCACCACCAGCGCCAGGTAAAAGAGCCACCTGTACTTCCTGATGTAGGCAGGGGCATTGAGCCACCTGTTAATATTTTGGTGATCATCAGCCTTCTCTTCAATCAGCTGACCCCGTGCGCAGAAATCCTGCCTGAAATCCATCAGCCCCTTCAGGTCCCGTATGATCTCCTGTCTTTGGAGGATGGTTTCCGGATTTCCGGGTTCGGTGCAGAGCATTTCTCCCAGTATGGCATTGCCTCTGAGGGTAGAGGTGCGGTTGAGGTACTGGAACAGGGAACCCCTTCCAAATAGATCCAGGTCGTGTGACCAGGGATGGGAGGGATCGGCATGCTCCGAACCATCGGGCAGGTGGAGGAACTTGTGGTCCAGGCACGAGAGCTCAGTCTCGTTGAGACTCTTTAAATGACGCATCAGCTTCCTCCTGATGACATGCCTGTTGTGAAGCGTAACCAGGTAGAAGAAAAGCACCAGCATGGCCACCGAAACCACATAGAAGGGCCATCCCTGGTGTTTGATGCCAAGAACCAGGAACCAGATGGTGGCCACCAGGGCCATAAGCCGAAACAGTGAAATGTAATTTAAGAGTCTGGACTGCCGGACAATGGCCGCCTCGAATTGCTCTTTTCGTTGTTTGTATGTGGTGCGGAGTTGCTCTCTGGACATTAAAAAACGGGTTTCCCCCAAACCTACGTAATGTAATTTATGAATACAATACAATTGCTTGATAAATTACATTATGGGAGTTCCCTGTTATAACTTTCCTTTTTTGGTGGTATTCGATTTAGGATCTTTTCCTGTGCAGGCACAGAGAAATCCAAATATGGTATATAATCTGATCTTAAAAAGTGATGTGTGGCATTTAGACGATGGCATTAGCCTGGATTCACAACCCTAAATGGATGTCCCCGAATTTCTCTGCTCTCGCCAGTTGCGGGTAGGGGAAGGAGGTCAATCCCACATAAACTTGACTTATGTCTGGCTAAAGGTTATCTTTGAATATAGACCTAATCGAATTGACTGGAAACTAACTTTTTAGGGGATGCTCTTTCTCTTTTGATTTATCATATTTATAATTCAGTTCAGACGAATTATGATGATAAATACTACACAATCTATTTTAATTTAATACCTGGTATATTATGAAAAAGACTCTCACACCTTTAGCAGGAATTGTGTTTTTGATTTCAATTCTGATTGCCGGTGGTTGTAAGGCATCTGGCGCTGGCGCGTCAGAAGACATGGACAAAATAGAAATCAATTGTAAAGCTGTTGACGTAAAAGGGGAAATGCACTTTATAATTTATGATTTAAATGACACAGTAGAAGTAATTGTTAATCATACTAAAGATAATGTGGTCGCTAATCTTACTACATATGTTAAGCCTAAGACCAAAGTTATTTGGACGTGGGTACCAGATAGCGAAATAGATGAATTTTTGAAGATTAAACCGAAAAAGTATGGTGATATAATAGATAAAGACCCCGAAAAAATTTCCGGCACCCAAAAATTTAAGCTTACAATACCCAAGAATGCACCAGTGCCCAGCCCAGAAGAAAAATACGAAATATTATTTTTGAATTTGGATGGCGATACCATAACTATCGATCCCTATTTAAGAATTCGGTGATGATAGATGATTAAATCCTGGTCTATGTGGCATCGTATTATTTCAGCTTTTCTTATTGTCTTTCTAACTGTAGTTTGTTCTCCCGGCATAGTTAGGGGACAATCCATTGACAGCTTATTGCATTTATTAGACAATGATCTGGTTAAGGATGATGCTGAGAAATACAATCTCTTAAGTCAGGTAATCGACGTTATAAATGATGCGGACAGCATAATACGCTACAGTGACCAGGCCATAGAACTAGCTCAGAAGCTGGATATTCTGCCTGCCCAGCCATATCTCAGGAGAGGCGATGCTTACATGAGTACCGGAAAATATCCATTAGCCCTGGAATGTTTTATTCAAGCTGCCAACTATTATGAATTAAATAGTGATAATGTTGGTCTTGGAATGGTGTACAATTCTATGTCTGAAACCTATAACAGGCAGGGAAACCATGTTAATGCACAGCTCTACCTTCAGAAAACTATCGATATCTATGAACATGAGAAGGATTCGTCACGACTGGCTTATGCCCTTCACAATCTGGCTTATTTAAATTACAGTAGGGGGCAGTACGATTCTGCATTGTATTATTACTCATATACAGGTGATCTCTTCAAAAAGTTGAACGATCCCTATGCATATGCCTATTGTCTGGGCAATTCAGGACTGGTTTATTCCAGGTTATCAGAACTTGATAAAGCAATGGAATATCTTCTTCAGGCGATTAATTCCCTTTCTCAATTGGGTGCTGAACCTGCCATAGCAGAGTTCACAATTGAATACGCTAATATTCTTCAGGAAAAGGGAGATACTAAGAAAGCCATTAGCTATGCTTCCAGGGTGTTAAATAATACGGATGACCCATTGTATAAACGCGATGCGGCAATTCTACTTGCCCGGCTATACAAAACTTCCGGAATGATTGACAGCGCTTATTACTTTCAATCGATATATATACTCGCAAATGACAGCCTAAATGTTAATATTGTTCAGAAAATGGCCGACCTGCGTACTGCATATGAAGTTGAGCAGAAACAGGCTGAGGTCAATGTATTGGAGAAGAAGAAGCTGATAAACAATATTATAACAATAGGATTAGGAATCATTCTAATGCTAGCCATAGGGCTTATCAGCATGTATTATACCCACCTGAAACGCTCAAGAAAGCTTTCCAGAGCCCTCGAAGAACGCAGGATATTGCTGGCTAATCAAAGCTCAGAATTGAAAGGGAAAAATGAAGAGCTAACTATTTTGAACGAGGCCATCAGTAAACAGAATGAACAAATATTGGAAGCCAATGAGGAACTAACCGTTTTGAACGAGGCCATCAGTGAGCAGAAAGATGAGATTGTAGACAGCATCAACTATGCAAAAAGAATACAATCAGCCATGCTGCCTCCTGAAACATATATTTCTGAGCTATTAAATGAGAATTTTATTCTTTATAAACCACGGGATATTGTAAGTGGGGATTTTTATTGGATTAAACAGGTGAATCAGTATATCGTTTTGGTAGCTGCCGATTGTACAGGTCACGGTGTACCGGGTGCGTTTATGAGTATGCTTGGCATGAGCTATTTGAATGAAATTGTACAAAGGAGGGAGATAACACAGGCAAACCATGTTTTAAACGAGCTAAGAAAACAGATAAAGTATTCCCTTAGGCAACATGGACAACGTGACGAATCAAAAGATGGAATAGATATGGCATTATGTGTCATGGATTTAAAAGGTAAGAAAATGCAATATGCTGGTGCAAATAATCCATTATATTTGATCAGGGATGTCAATGGAACAGCGGAGTTAAAGGAGATTAAGGCAGATCGGGTGCCATTAGGTTATTATCATGGCAAGGATAGGACATTCGCCAATCACGATATTCAGCTTGAAATCGGGGATACATTTTATTTGTTTTCTGATGGTTATATTGATCAGAAAGGAGGCAAGCATGATAAGAAATTCATGAGTAAGAACTTCAAAAGCCTGCTTCTGAAAATTCATGATCAAACTATGCCTGATCAGAAAAAGATCCTTGATAAAACCCTTACTGATTGGATGGGCAAAAATTCTCAGATGGATGATATCTTGGTTATTGGGGGGAGGGTTTAATTTGTCATGGCTTCGACTCCCCGCCGATGTGCTGAATACTGTCGTCTACATCCACATGGAGCAATCCACCACGTGTATCATTAGTTTGCTTATCTCCTCCGGATAAACCATGACATAGCCTCCTCTGCGGGAGCTCAGATGGGCGTCGATGTAATACTGTTCTCCCACCTTCACCACATAGAGATATTCACCCACCTTGAGCGGAAGCTCAAAATAGCCATCTGAATTGGATCTGACGATGGCCAGCGGATCCATTCCAATCATATCCGGGTGGATGTAACAATCGATGGGGGCAAATGTATAAATGGAGTCCAGCACCGCCCAGGGGAAGAGGTAGACATCCCTGACCGCGGGAGCCACATCATAGCGTTCAAAGTCGGTGGAGTCATCCACCGGAATGGTGATTCTTCCAAAGATACCCTGTTTAATAGTGGGCTCTGTCAGGCCTTCAGGAGTGACCAATACATCGGGCTCCTCTCTGTTGATCACCAGGGGTTTGAACTGGTCCTGACACCGGTGCTGCATCAGTTCCTTCACAGGGTATTCCTTCATAAAGATCTGGTTCCCGTGACAGTCTGTGGCTGAGATTACATACCATTTGTCTACCAAAGGCACCCTGTAGCGGTTCAGACCCTGGTTCAAGGGTTCATCCACCACCACGCGGTCTCCAACCACAATGGTCAGACGGGGCTCATGAATGGGGGCACCCTGGACTCCTGGAGCCAGGATGGAGTCGTTCCACTCTTCCATGCAGCGAGAGCTGTAGAACACCTGCAGGCAAAACATATCCACAAAATCAATATCGAAGTTCAGATACCCGAAGTCAGCCGGACGATGATCACCTACGCGAATCACCTGGATGGGGAGGCTGGTGGTCTGATCGGCCACCACATCAAAAGGAAGGGGAAGCGGCTTTCTGACCAAATGCGCCAGGTTGGAGCCTTCCACTGGAGTGGCCCATAACACAACTCCCATGCTGTCAACCAGCATAAATTCTGTAAGCTGGAATTTTCCCACCGGAATCTTAAGAGAGCGGGTGGTGAATTGATCTCCAAATTTATAGACGGGCAGGTACTCTTTATCATAGATGAGCGCACCATTCTGGTCCTTGATAGTTACCAGCGCAGCATCGATCCTGTAGTTCACAGAGGCGCTTTTCAGGGCAGTATCATCAGATAATTCCAGACCAAATGAAATGGATCCTTCCTCTTCCAACTGCTTACATGATGACCAGGTAAGAACCATGGCGAGGGTGGCGGCTGCAAAAAAGATATATTTTTTCATGGGTGGTTTTTTAGAGTTGCTAATCTTAAGACGATAAAACCAGCTTATGGGTTGCGCAAGGTGATTTGTTGTAACTCTATCTTGTAATAGACAGGGAGTCCGGTTTCGGCCTCATTGATGGGTTCCCCTGTCTCGCTTTGTCTCCGCTGCCAGATTACCGGAGTGATGGCACGAACCTTTTTAGAGACCACCAGGTTGGTGGGATTTATGCTCCAATCTTCATGAAAAATAAGCGAAAGCAGCTGCTGATCAAGTTGGTACCTCTCCTCAAAAGAAGTCCGGGCGGTAATCAGGGCGATTAGCTGATCCTGAAGCTGCCGGGTAGGAGCGTCCATAGAATCGGGTTCGGGAAAGGCTTTGTTTTGGGAGGCCACCAGGTGAGGGTCCAGAAGATGGAATTCATAGGAGATGTTCTTAATGGGAATGGAACCGTTTTTTGTAGGGAGACTGCTGAGGATCTCAAAACAGCAGGAATCCCAACGGACCACCTGTTTCTGGATTGAGTTTGCCCGGGGGTCTATGAACCAATCTTCAAGGAATCTTAGTTTGCACACCGTGTCCTTTTGCCCGGGAACCTCCAGGGTGATCTCCACATCATCCACCAGGTGATAACCCTGATCCCGTGGTTTCATATCCTGATCCTGTGTCTGTTCGATCCCCTGATCCTGTGCCCGGGCAGGAATGGCCATCAAACAAAAAAAGCCCAGCAACCAGGTGACTTTGCCCGGGGCTACTTTACCAGCGGCTACTTTACCGCCGGTCATTTTGCTCTTTTTTGCCACGTACCTTTGTTTCATAGTACGTGTAAAGTTACAAAATCTACTCTCTTGTGGGCAATTCTTCGCAGATGCCCTTTTCTCCGAACCTGAATGGGAACTTCAAGCCAATATCAAGGCTCCATCCACTGCCGTTGTAGTTGATGGTGGAGGTGGATGGTGTTTCCTCAGGCACATTGTTGGTCACCTCGATCTGGTCGGTGGATGAGAATCCATGCATGTAATTGGCATAAAATGTGGTAATCAGAGGAACCTTCGTGGGGAGCCGATACTCTACTCCGGCGCCCATTCGCAACAGGGGACGGATGTGCGAGACCCTCGATGCTTCATAGGTGGTGGTTCCGTTTACAGGCGATGCTGAGGTGGGGGTGTTATAGGTGAAATCGCCGCCCCCGGTGGCAAAACTACCTCCTGAGATGGAGGTTAGCAAAGAGGCTCCCCCATATACACCCACATAGAATCTTTTGCCGGCGTAGTAAAGGTATCTTACCCGAAGCGGGAGTTCAATGTAGAGGGGTGCCGTAGTTTCAGTGGTAAAATTCACCTGGTGGTCATACATGATGGCGTAGAATGTGCTTGATCCCTGGTAATAGGCTCCCACATCGATCCCCAATTCATTGTTAATCATATATCCCAGATAGCCTCCAGCATGCAGATTGGCATACCTGAACATACCGCGGTCCTCCATGGGTCTGGCCCCAATGGCCGGATTGGTGGCATTGAAGAGACGCCAGAGCGATCCCAGTTCGGCACCCACATAGAGTTCACCCTTTCTATCGGTGGGTTTGCCTACATAGATCGATTTTTCGATCTTTTTCCTCTTTCGGTAATCAGCGTTTTGCCAGAGGTTGCTAAAGGGTATGTTGAATGCCAGAGTGGTTTGAAGGGAGCTGCCTTTGGAAGAATAGGTGGCCGTGGTGTTGGTGGTTCCATCCGCAGTGTACTCCAATGAGGTAGAGAAGGGATCGGTCAGTCCGGCCAGGTAAGAGATGTTTAATGAAGCCTGCCAGAATCCCTGAATCCTGAGGTTCAGTCCGACTCCCACCTCCAGCATATGCAGGTTATCGGTGGAAAAGCTTTCTGCCAGGTCATAACTGTAAGCTGTGCCATCAGGTGCCGAAAGGATGCCCGATGCCTGGTATTCGCTACCCGCCTGAACCAATCCATACATATAACCCAGTCTGGGTGTAAAACTAAAGGGAAATTCGGTAGGCTGTATCCTGTATTCGACCCTTAAGGGTACCATCAGTGAGTTGTAGGAACCCCACATGGACTGGTGGGGTCGTTTGTCATCCATATTGATCCCATTCCTGTTGGGGGTGTAATAGGCACCCGTCACGATGGAAAGATTGGGAATAATTTCCTGTCCCAGGGTGAAGCCTGCCACGGAACTTCTCACAGAAGCACTCTTGAACACTCCATTGGGATCGGCCACTTTGATAAGGCTCCACTGGGGTCCGGCTTCAAAGGTCAAATAGGTCTTCAATTGCGCAGAAACATTCTGGAGCATCATTGCAAAGGCGAGAAGAAGAAGTAGTTTTTTCATTTCAGTGTCATTGTTGATATATCCCCTGTTAATACGAAGAAAAAACAGGAACGTTGCACGATTACGGCAAGTTTGAGATAATCTCTTAAATAGTTAAGGGGCAGGATCTCCTAGAAGGTCATGGTGAAGATGGTCTCCTTATTGGGAATGGACTGGGCGGTGATGGTACCGCCATGTAGCCTGAGAATCTGCCTGGAGAGGCTGAGCCCAATACCGGAACCGCTTCTTTTTGTGGTGAAGAAGGGTATAAACACTTTGTCAATGACATCGCTGAGGATTCCCTGTCCATTGTCAATGACCTGGATGGTGGGGCGGCCCCGTTTGTTGTAAAAACCACGGATATGAATGGATCCATCTTTACTCCCGTCCAGTCCCTCAACCGAGTTTTTGATCAGGTTGATGAGCACCTGCTCAATCATCTGTTCGTCCATTTGTACCTCGATGGTATCGGGCTCAAGGGTGGTGGTCAGCATAATATTACCCTCCTGTGCATCCTTTTTCATCAGGGTGGTTACGTTCTGAATAAGCTCTTTCATCTTAACCACAGAGAAATTGGGTTCGGGGATCTTGGTCAGGCTCCGGTAGGTTTCCACAAAGTTCATTAATCCGGTGCTTCGCTTGTTGATGGTTTGAAGGGCTGCCTGTATCTCTTTGACAGTTTCAATATCCACCTCAATTTTACCCTTATCTCCCGTTACGTATGGTTTGACCATCGACTCAACGGTGGAGGAGAGGGAGGAGATGGGTGCAATTGAGTTCATGATCTCATGGGTGAGGACCCTGATCAGTTTTTGCCAGGCAGCAGTCTCCTGCTCCTCTAACACATTCTGGATGTTTTTAATGGTGCTCAGAAGGATGACCTTATCCTTTACCTTGAATTCGGTGGCATAGATGGCCAGCTGGAGGATATCCTCCTCGTCCTGCACTTTCACCAGCTTGTTTTCACCCGGGTGGATGGCCAGAAGGGTGTTGGCCAGCTTTTCGCTGAGCGGTCTTAATTTGTGGATGCTTCTCAGGGTGTTTACCTGGAACAGCTTCTTAGCAGCCGGATTAATCATCTCCACGGTCCCATCCCTCTGGTAAGCAAGGATACTCACATCGATGTTCTGTACGATGCTCTGCAGGTAATGAAAATGCTCTTCCCGTTCGGACCTTACCTGCTGAAAGTCCTTCATCACATCGTTAAAAGCTGTATTTAATTCATCAAAAGAGGAGCTTTTATCACTGATCTGAAAGGAACGTGTAAACTCAGAGTAGCGGATGGATTCCAGGAAGCTGGCCAGCTCCCGGTTGGTCCGGTCCACATACCGGATCAGCGACCAAACCTGGTAGATGATCAGACCCGCTACCAGAATAGGCGTAAAGGTGAAGGTACTGTTCAGGGTAATGAACAGGGCAAGGCATGTGGAAGTAAGCAACAATACCCTCAGAACAATATTAAAGCGAAATTGCTTAAAGACCATGTTTTTCCATTCTTCTGTAAAGCGACGTTCGGGTCAGCCCAAGCTGGGTGGCAGCCTGGGTCACATTTCCCTGGTTTGTTTTCAGTACTTTTTCTATGATTGTTTTCTCGATGTCCTCCAGGTTATATGTCTCCAACTCCAGTCCACCGCTGTTTTTTACACCCGATGTGAGGATGAAGTCATCGGGACTGAGGCTGCTGCCATCGCACATGATAACAGCCCGCTCGATGGCATGTTGTAATTCTCTAACATTTCCCGGCCAGCTGTACTGGTTCAGTTTCTTTATGGCGGAGGATTGAATGTTCCGAATGGATTTGCGGTATTTCCGGCTGTAGATTTTCAGAAAGTGATCGGCCAGCAAGGGGATATCCCCAGTACGGTCGCGAAGGCCCGGGAGGTGGATTTCCACGGTATTGATCCTGTAGAGAAGGTCTTGCCTGAATACACCTTCAGCCACATCCTGGTGTATGTTGTTGTTGGTGGCACAGATCATTCTCACATCTATGGGAATATTTTTGGTGGATCCCACCCTCGTAATTTCCCGTCTTTCGAGTACGGTTAAAAGTTTGGATTGAAGGGGGTAGGTAAGGTTTCCGATCTCATCCAGGAAGAGACTCCCCGAGGAAGCGATTTCGAAGCGGCCCTGTTTCATCTTATGGGCATCGGTAAATGCGCCTTTTTCGTGTCCGAAGAGTTCGCTTTCGAAAAGGGTTTCGGGTATGGAGCCCAGGTCCACGCTGATAAATACTTCATCTTTTCGCAGGGAGTTCCTGTAAAGGGCTCTTGCCACCAGTTCCTTTCCGGTGCCGTTCTCACCCAGAATCAGTACATTGGCATCGGTGGCTGCCACCTTTTTGATGGTATTGAATACTTCATACATCTCGGGCGACTGTCCGATAAAGTCGGTATAGGGTTGATCCAGCACTGCACTGATTGACTGCTGTTTCATTTTCAGATTCTGCGCCTGTATTCTGGTGCGCCGCAGGCTGATGGCCGAATTAATGGTGGCCAGTATCTTTTCATTCTGCCAGGGTTTGAGGATAAAATCAGTAGCACCCATTTTGATGGATTTCACTGCTTTTTCCGCATCTCCATATGCCGTAATAAAAACCACCACTGCCTGTGGATCTATTTCAAGGATTTGTGAGAGTGCATCAAATCCCTCCTGGCCGCTGATGGCATCTTTGGTGAAATTCATGTCCAGCAGCACCACGTCCCAATCCTGCTTCTTCATCACCTCGGGAAGGCTTTCGGGACCGGTAAGGGTTTCTATGATTTCCACATGTGGTCGAAGTAAAAGCTTCAATGCAAACAGGATGTCTTCATTGTCATCCACTGCCAGTATTCTTCCAATCTTTTGTTCCATCTTTTATGATTAGGTTTTGTTGATGCCTATTAATAACAAAAAGAATGCCTTAGAATCCAAATGGTTCAATTTCAGCTCATTTGTTATATAAAGATAGGCTAATTCCTGAGACAAGCGTACGATTTCGTACATTATAATCCCAAAATCGAACACTTTTTAATTTTGTGCACAAAAGGCCCAAGACTTAATCTTATGGAAATCAAAACCTTATTTCTTTTGGCATAAAAAGTGTATTAAAACGGCGTATTAAAAACAGCAACAATAAAACACAACAAATACTGATCACATGGATGCAATGGACAAAAAAATAGAACAGAAGGGAATACCCCGTAAATACATCTGGTATTTTCTTTTCGGAGCCCTACTTCTTGCCGTACTGGGAGTAATCATCTTTGGCGATAAGAGTTCAAAATATAACGTTGATGTTTCCCGCATCACCATCGAGGAGGTCAAGCAGGATGTCTTTCAGGATTATATTACCGTGCAGGGTACCGTAGAGCCCATTACCACCATATACCTGGACGCTGTGGAACCAGGCAGGGTGGAAGAGATCCTTATTGATGAGGGCAACATGGTAAAAGCGGGAGATGTGATCCTGCGAATAAGCAATGACAATCTGCTTCTTGAGATTACCAACAATGAGGCTCAGGTGGTCAGGGCCATTAATGAATTGCGTACCGCCAAGTTACAGATGGACCAGACCAAACTGAGCTACAAACAGCAGATCATCAATCTTGAAATGACCGTAGTTCAGAATGAGCGGATGTATGAGAACAACAAAGTGCTCAGGTCACAGGATCATATATCCAGAGAGGAATTTGATCAGTCGAGGGAGGCTTATGAATCCTCTGAGGAGCTGCTTGAACTGCTCTTAGAGAACTACCGCAACGACTCCATCTACCGCTCCATTCAGATCGTTAGTCTGGAAGTATCCGTGAAAAGCCTGGAAGAGAGCATGAAGATTATTCGTCGCCGACTGGACAATCTGAATATCAAGGCCAGTGTGGACGGAGAACTCGCTTCCTTGAATCCTGAAATCGGGGAGGTGATCACCTATGGTTCCCGGGTGGGTACCATTAACATCCTTGACTCTTATAAATTGAGGGTCGATATAGACGAGCACTACATTGCACGTATTACCAGGGGACTGAACGGGGAGTGCGATTTCGCCAGTAACCCGTATACAGGAATCATTACAAAAATTTATCCGGAAGTTCAGAATGGCAGGTTTGCTGTGGACATGGTCTTTACCGAAGAGGTGCCCGATCAGATACGCATCGGACAGACCTCCCGGATCAGGTTGCAATTGGGTGAGTCCAAAGAGGGCGTTCTGCTAACCAAGGGCGGTTTTTACCAGACCACAGGTGGACAATGGGTCTTTGTACTGGATCCTTCAGAGGAGTTTGCTGTGAAACGCGACATCAGCATCGGCCGGCAGAATCCACGTTATTACGAGGTCCTGGGCGGATTGGAGCCTGGTGAGAAGGTGATTGTTTCCTCCTACCAGAACTATGCCGATCATGACAAACTGATTCTGAAACATAACCGTTAAACCTAAGGAGATGAAGAAGATCTTACAAACAGCATTTGTCCTGATGCTCACCACGACTATGGTCTGGGGACAGGACCCTTTGCCCTGGAGTCTTGAAAAGTGTATAGACCAGGCCGTCCAGTATAACCTGCAGGTGAAACGTCAGGAGTTGCTTACACAATCTACTGAACAGGATCATCGTCAGAGCAAGCTCAACCTCTTGCCCAACCTAAATGGAAGCATTGAGCACGAGCTGGGAGCGGGCCGGGTCCTGGACAGGGGAACCTATAAATGGGTAAACACCAATGTAAGTCAGGGCGGCCTGGGTATACAGAGTGATGTAAACCTGTTTAACGGTTTGCAGGGAATGAACAGTATGAAAATGAGCAGGGCCAACTACCAGATGAGCATGGAGGATCTGGAAGCCATGGAAGACAACATAACCATAGAGGTCATAACCGGTTATCTGGACCTTCTCAGGCACCGGGAGCTGGTGGATGTGGCTGAGGTTGCTGTAGAGGTGACCCAGCAGCAGGTGGACCGTATGGAGCGCCTGGTGGAAGTGGGTAATGAGCCCAAGGGAAAATTGCTGGAAGTGAAAGCACAGCTCTCGGCAGCAAAACTCACCCTGACACAGGCGGTTAATACAATGGATATTACAAAACTGAACCTGATGCATGTAATGAACATCACCGATGAAATAGGATTTGATATTGTAACACCGATAATTCCTGATCCCTCTTCTGTGGAAATTCCAGATCTGGATTCCGTGTTCCAGTACGCCCAGGTCAATCTGCCTCAGATCAAGAGCAAGGAATATGGCATTGAGGCCATGGAGAGGTACGTGGCCCTGCAAAAGGGACAGCGTTCCCCCAGACTCTTTGCCCGTGGCCTGATCATGTCAAACTACAGTAACCAATTGATCAATCCCCTGGATCCCGATCCCGGTAATCCTAGCCTGGACTATCCCACCTCAGACCAGATTAAAGATAACAGATATATGCAGGCCTCATTGGGACTGTCCATCCCTATTTTCAACCGCTGGCGGGTGCAAACCGATATTAAACAGGCAAAACTGGACCTTCAGGATGCGGAGTACCAGTATGATGATGCCATGTTGATCCTGAGGCAGACACTTCAGCAATATCATACAGAAGCTCTGGCGGCCATGTCTAATTATATTTCGGCTGAGGAAGCGGTGGCCAACAGTGATGAGGCCTACAGGTTTGCGGACGAACGCTTCCAAGTGGGTACCGGTACTGCGCTGGAGTTGCAGCAAGCGCGCAACCAGCTCGTTGAGTCCACCGCACAAATGATTTCTTCCAAGTTTGTCCTGATTTTTTACACCAAAATTCTGGACTTCTACATGGGCAAAGAAATAGTGCTCTAGTTAAGGCATCAGTTTTTCTCATAAACCAGTTCTCCTCCCGAATAGGTGGCTTTTACGACAATCTTAAAGAGTGTCTCCCCGGGAGCAGTCATCAGGTCTTCTGAGGTAACCGTAAAGTCGGCCAGTTTACCCACTTCAATGCTCCCCTTCAGGTGCTCTTCAAATCCCGATTTGGCGGCCCAGATGGTCATGGCCCTCAGGGCATTCTCCCGACTGATGGCATTCTCCATCTGGAAGCCGTTAGCCGGATAACCCGACTGATCTTTCCGAATGGTTGCCGCGTAGAATCCAAACAGGGGATTGATCTGTTCCACCGGAAAATCACTTCCATTGGGAATCCATCCATTTTCCTCCATCAACTGCCTGAAAGCATAGGCTCCTTTCATTCGTTCGGGGCCTACTCTGTCGCCAGCCCAGTACATGTCTGATGTGGCATGACTCGTTTGAACGGAGGGCACAATGTTATAGTCTCCAAAGTAGTGGAAATCATCAGGGTGAATAATTTGAGCATGTTCGATGCGCCAGCGGCGGTCGTTTTTCCCCTCCAGTATTTTGGCATAGATCTTCAGGGTTTCGCGATTGGCTGCATCCCCAATACAGTGTGTGGCCACCCCATAACCATTTGCATAAGCCTTTCTGCAGAGTTCCTCCAGCTCCTCCAGCGGGGTCACAAACAATCCATGGTTATGGGGATCGTCGGAGTAGGGCTCGATCATACGGGCTCCCCTGGATCCCAGTGCGCCGTCGGCAAAGAGCTTGATGGTATTCACCGACAGGTGGTCGGTCTGGGTGACCCCATTCTCCACAAAATGTGTGAAGTTTTCCCGGGAAGGACTCAGCCACGCATTGATGCGGATTTTCAGGAGACCGGCCTTATTCAGGGAGTCGATCGCCAGCACAGCCTCTTTGGGTAAGCCTGCATCATTCACGGAGGTGAGTCCGACCCTGAAACAGTTGGTCTGGGCCTGTTGAAGTGCATAAACAACCTCCTGACGGGTGGCAGAGGGAGTCTTTCGACCCACCAGGCCGATGGCATTATCGATCAGGATGCCGTTGGGTTCCCCATCGGTGAGCATCACTGTGCCTCCATCCACCTTTGACTGCGAGGTGACACCGGCAATCTTAAGGGCGGCGCTGTTGGCCCAGCCGGCATGTCCGTCGATTCGTCTCAACAGAATGGGTGTGTCCGGAAAATGGGCATCCAGCATGGCCTTGTTGGGAAACTCCTTCACCTCCCAATCATTTTGATCCCAGCCTCTTCCAGTAATCCAGGAGCCCGGATTCTTTTTCTGAAACTCTTTCAGCATCATGACAATCTCCTCCACAGAAGAGGTTCCGGCCACATCCACTGCATTCAGGTTCATCCCATATCCAAGAAAGTGACAATGTGCATCGATCCATCCGGGATAGATAAAGGCGCCTTCCATGTCCCTGCTCTCATCGGCACGGTACTCCGCGGCGATCTCCTGATTGGATCCCACGGCCACGATCCTGTTGTTTTTAATGGCAATGGCCTCTGCCATGCTAAAATCCTGGTCTACCGTGTATACCACGGCATTGCTAAGGATTAAATCGGCCTGTTTTTTTCCGCCAGAGCAACTCAGGGTTGCCATTAGCAGTGCGGTGAGAATGGATATGTTCATATGCATGGTGAAAGGTTTCGAACAAAAATAGCATTCTCATATTATTTTCCCCATTTTTGCGTTCTTAAGTACAAAACAGCACATGGGTATTCACCGGATTTTTCTTCTTTTTGCGCTTACGGCTACGCTCTTTTTTGCCTGTCACCCGGAGCGAAGCTACGAGGAGAACCCCGAATCATCCCTTTCCTTTAATCTGGATACCCTCTATTTTGATACGGTCTTTACCACCATCGGAACCGCCACCCAGGCATTCAGGGTATTCAATCCCCACAAGCAGTTTTTGAAAATCGATGATATTTCACTGGCCGGGGGGGCCTCCTCGGTATTTCGGATCAATGTGGATGGTTCACCCGGTTTGCGCTTCACCGATGTGGAAATAGCCCCGGGCGACAGCATGTATGTATTTGTGGAAGCCACCCTCGATCCAAACGAATCCAATGAGATCCTCCGCATCCAGGACTCCATTGTTTTTCAGACCAATGGAAACCTGCAGGATATTGACCTGGTGGCCTGGGGACAGGATGTGCATATTATACAGGATAGTGTATTCAATGAGCACACCACCTGGATCGCCGATAAGCCCTACCTGATTCTGAACTTTGCTTTGGTGGATTCCCTCTCCTCCCTGACCATCGATCCGGGAGTGAAAATCCACCTGCACCGGGATGCCTTACTCTATGTGGATGGATCACTTCAGATCAATGGAACCCAGGATGAGAAGGTCTGGATTGGAGGCGACCGGTTGGAGAAGTTTTATGAGGATATACCCGGACAATGGGGATTGATCTATCTCTCGGAACTCAGCCATGAGAACAGAATCAATTATACCGAGATCAGGAATGGAACCCTGGGTGTCCTGATCAGTGCTCCTCCCGAATCGGGGAAGATGCCCGATCTGGAGATCTCCAACAGCCTGATTAACCACATGAGCTCCAATGGAATCTATGCACTGAACGCCAAAGTGACCGCCGACAACCTGGTGATTGGAAACTGTGGGGGAAGTTGTGCCGGACTGATCTTTGGGGGAGACTACCAGTTCACCCATTGTACCTTTGCCAACTACTGGCCATCGGGCTATTCCAACAGGCAATTGCCGGCCATGCTCTTAACCGATTACTTTGGAAATTACGACGACGATGGGAACCTGGAGATCTATACAGGGGGAGTGTTTGAAAGGGCTGAGGTGCTTAACTCCATCATTTATGGAAACAACCGCATGGAGCTGATGATCGATAGTTATGAGGATCTGCAACTAAATTACCGCTTCGATCACTGTCTCACCAAAATCGATGAGACCGAATATGACTACACCACCGATCCTCTCTTCACCCAAATCATTAACAATGAGGACCCCCTTTTCATAGCTGTACCCGATACTTTCGAGCTGGATACGCTCTCCCCGGCCATTGATGCCGGCCTGCCATCCTATGCCATTGATTTCCCCTTCGACCTGAACGGGAACAGCCGTCTGGATGACGATGCACCCGACCTGGGATCCTATGAATGGATTCCATCAACATCTGATGAATCCAGGTAGGAAGACCGATAATTCCCGCTAGGCTCCATCAATACCCTGTGAGATATTTGTTAAGGCCTCGTTTGTGGCTGCTATCTGTATGGTTGTTCTGTCTGTGGCCAGGCAAGAGCTGTAAAGTGCTTGGGCAGAGCTCCAGCCCCTCGAGCCAGTCTGCCTCCCGAGGCGATTTACGATTGATGTGGTACAACGTGGAAAATCTCTTCTTTCCGGGAGATGATTCTATTCCTTCTGACGATGATTTTACGCCGGATGGGGTGAGGCGCTGGACCTATGCCCGTTACAGGGCCAAGCTCACCGCACTGGCCAGGGTTATTGTGGCTGCAGGGGATTGGGAGCCTCCCGATGTGGTGGGTTTGTGTGAAGTTGAAGAGGCCACCGTGCTGGAGGACCTGGTTCAACATCCGGTGTTGGAAGCGTATGATTACCGCTTCATTCATAAGCAGAGCAAGGACCACAGGGGAATGGATGTGGCCTGTCTCTACCGGGAGAAGCGGGTCCGACTGGCAGAATGGTCGGGTCACACCCCTGACTCTTCTATGGTGCGGGGAGGCACCCGCGATATTTTAAACCTCTGTTTTGCCTGGGGCAGGGTGGATACCCTGGACCTTTTCCTGGTCCATTTAATCTCCAAATACGGAGGTGCGGGAGCCACTGCCCAGGTGCGTATAAACCAGGCCCAATGGCTGCTTTCCCTGGCAGATTCAGTACATGCAATAAGAGAGGGAAGCCTGAAAGTCCTTGCCGGGGATTTTAATGACTCCTTCCAGGGCTATAGTCTGAAACCCTTACAGAGGGGACGAATTGGGGGCGATTCTCTTAAAAGTGTATGGCTAAGCGGAGGAGAAGGCAGTTATAAATACAGGGGGAGATGGAGCCAGATAGATCAGTACCTGGTGGGAGGTCCTTTGGGGAAGTACCGGATAGAGGGTTCTGTTCTGAATCTGTGGCCTTTAATTACAGAAGATGAGGTCTATGGGGGAGTGAAGCCGGCAAGGACCTATGAGGGATATAGTTACGCGGGAGGAATCAGTGACCACCTCCCCATCCTTCTGGATATCAGTCACCGCTCCCTGTTTCGTTCCGAGCGATGAGTCCAAGTGTCTTACCCTCTTTCAGCATGAGCTGGTAGGCAGCCTCGTATTCGTTGGGGATTTCTCCGTCGAGGATGGCCTCCTTAATGGCATTTTTAATGATTCCCACAGACCGGGATGGGGGAATCCCAAAAGCCCGCTGGATGTCATCGCCCGAGATGGGTGGCTGAAAATTGCGGACCGAATCTTTCTCTTCGATTTCAATGATCTTCTCCCTTACAATCTGGAAATTCTTCAGGTGCCGTTTTACGGTCCGTTCATTTTTTGAGGTAATATCAGCCTCACAGAGTGACATCAGATCTTCCAGATCTTCTCCTGCATCAAAAATCAATCGCCTCACTGCCGAATCGGTGACTATTTCCTGCGACAAAACAATGGGTCGGAGGTGAAGCTGCACCAGTTTCTGTACATACTTCATTTTTTCGTTCAGCGGCAGCTTTAACCTCCTGAAGAGCCCCGGAATCATTTTGGCACCCACAAATTCATGGGCATGGAAAGTCCAGCCGGTACCTGGTTCAAATCTCTTTGTGCGGGGTTTGGCTATATCATGCAAGAGGGCACCCCAGCGGAGCCATAGATTGTCTGACTTGTAGGCCAGATTATCCAGAACCTCCAGGGTGTGCAAAAAATTGTCTTTATGGAACTGACCATTTACCTCCTCCACACCCTTCATGGCATGGAGTTCAGGGAAAATGATCTCCAGCAAACCCGATTGATCCAGCAAAAGAAATCCCCGACCGGGCTGAAGGGTAAGCATGATCTTATTGAGTTCGTCGCTAATGCGTTCCTGGGAAATAATCCTGATTCGTTCACGGTTTGCAATGATAGCCTCAAAAGTGGCAGATTCTATGGTGAACTCGAGGCGTGTGGCAAAACGAATTCCTCTTAGCATTCTGAGGGGGTCATCGGAGAAGGTGGTCTCTGGATCCAGGGGAGTTTTAATCAGTCCTTGATCCAGGTGCTTCAATCCGTCAAAGGGATCCAGCAAGTCTCCAAAGTCCGGCTTATTCAGAGAGAGAGCCAGGGCATTGATGGTAAAATCACGCCTGTTCTGGTCATCTTCCAGGGTGCCATTCTCCACTACGGGCTTGCGCGAGTCCCTTCGGTACGACTCTTTGCGTGCACCTACGAACTCCACCTCCGTATCTCCCCACTTTAACATGGCCGTTCCGAAATTCTTAAATACAGCAAGAGGTACTTCCTCACCGATGGCTTGTTTTACCCTTTCGGCCATATGGATTCCGCTGCCAATCACCACGATATCGATGTCTTTGGGCAGGGAATCCGGGCCGTCGATTAGCAGATCCCGTACAAATCCTCCGATCACATAGGCCTCTATACCCTCTTGTTCAGCAATGGATGAGATAATCTGAAATACGGGGTGTTTTAGGTGAAGGGCTAAATTCATTTTGTTAATGATTGTCACAAAAATACAATCTAATACCGAATTTGTTTACTTTTGGTTTGAACTTCCCTAAGGGGGTGCCTTAAATACCAGGCTGAGATTATACCCTTAGAACCTGATCCGGGTAATGCCGGTGTAGGGATAAAGAAGATTGTATGTTATACTTTCTAAAATAATAACAATGAGACGTGCAGCGTTGATGCTGGCCTGGATTCTTGGATCTGTGTCTGTATTGGGTCAGTACACCATAAAGGGTGTGGTATCTGACGACGAGAACCAGCCCCTTCCGGGCGCCAATATTTTACTTACTGAACTGGGCAGGGGAGTGTCTGCACAGAAAAACGGGACTTTTGTAATGAACCGGGTACCCGAAGGCGATTATTTGCTGGTGATCACCTTTGTGGGTTATGAATCCCACTCGGCTCCCATTGCTGTGGATAAGGATCTTGACCTGGGGACCATCTCCCTGGAGCGTGCTACCATCCTGGGCGAAGAGGCGATAGTCTCTGCCACCCGGGCCGGCACAAAAACCCCGGTGGCTTTTTCAGATATAGACAGTGAGGAGATCACCTCCCGGAACTTCGGTCAGGATGTACCCTACCTGCTGGCTTCCACGCCTTCACTGGTGACCTCTTCCGATGCCGGGCACGGCATAGGTTATACCTCCATGCGGATCAGAGGGACCGATGGCAACCGCATCAATGTGACCATCAATGGGATTCCCTTAAACGACTCTGAATCGCACTCGGTTTACTGGGTCGATCTGCCCGATATTGCAACCTCAGTGGACAACATTCAGATCCAGCGTGGGGTAGGAACCTCTACCAATGGTGCCGCTGCTTTTGGGGCAAGCGTGAATTTCCAGACCCGCAAGCTGGAGAAAGAGCCCTATGCCATCTATGAAGGAACCCTGGGTTCGTTCAACACCTTTCGAAATACAATCTCAGCGGGATCGGGATTGATTAAGGATCATTTCTCGGTGGATATGCGACTTTCGGATCTGCATTCTGACGGATACATCGACAGGTCGTGGACCGATTTGAAGTCCTACTATGTATCGGCCGCTTATCACAATGCCAATAGCCTGGTTAAATTTGTTACTTTTTCAGGAACCGAAGAGCTTTACCAGGCCTGGAATGGAGTGCCTTCCTACCTGTTGGATACAGACCGAACCTACAATGAGCTTGGTGGCTATACAGATGCTGATGGCAACCTGGCCTACTATGACAACCAGGTCGATCATTATAAGCAAACCCATTATCAGCTTCACCTCTCCAGGTCGTTTAACGAAAAATGGCATGCCAATGGCGCACTTCACTACACAAGGGGAGCCGGCTATTATGAGCAGTACAAGGAGGATGAATCTCTCTCAGACTACCTGCTCGATGATGTGGTAACGGGAGGAGATACCATCACAGAAACCGACCTGATCCGTCGAAAATGGCTGGAAAATGACTTCTACGGGATTGTGGGAGGCCTGCATTATGAAGGCGATAAGATCGGAGCAGTTCTGGGTGGAGGCTGGAACCTGTACGATGGCGATCATTATGGAACAGTGATCTGGGCGCGTAATCCCGGGGACACTGAAATTCGGCATCGCTGGTATGACAATGTGGGCAAAAAAACCGATTGGAACTCCTACCTGAAAGTAAACTGGGATGCCGGTGACAGGTTCTCACTTTTTGCGGACCTTCAGGTGCGGGGGATTGAATATGGAATTGAAGGATCAGACGATGACCTTCGGGACATCGGGCAGGAGCACAGTTACCTCTTTTTCAATCCAAAGGCAGGATTTAACTACCAGATAAGCCCCTCCCAGAGGGCCTACCTTTATGTGGCCCGCGCCAACCGGGAGCCCAACCGCAGCAACTTTGTGGATGCCGATCCGGCCGGACCTGTACCGGTCAAAGAGTCGCTCCTCGATTATGAAGCTGGTTATACCCTTCAGGGGGCTATCTATAGTGTGAATGCAAATCTCTACTACATGGATTACACCGATCAGCTTGTGCTAACAGGTGAGATCAATGATGTGGGAAGTGCCATCATGACCAATGTGAAGGACAGTTACAGGGCAGGCATCGAGCTTTCGGGCAGTATCAAACCCAACACCTGGTTCAGGTGGGATCTGAATGCCACCCTCAGTCAGAATAAGATTCTCAAATACGAAGGACTGGTGGATAACTGGGACTACTGGTCGGATCCCGATAATGAACCCTATCAGGTGCTTGAGGAACTGGGAACCACCGACCTTTCCTTTTCTCCCTCAGTGATGTTTAACAGCAAGCTGGATGTAGAGCCTTTGCAAGAGCTTCACCTGAGCCTGATTTCGAAGTATGTCGGGAAGCAGTTTATCGATAATACCTCCACCGAAGCCCGCGTTCTCAACCCCTATTTTATAAATGATCTGAGGCTGTCCTACTCTTTTTATCCACAATTTATGGAGGAGATTGCTTTGCATATTCAGGTTTTAAACTTGTTTAATGTGAAATATGAGACCAATGCATGGATCTACCGCTATTATTATGAAGGAGAGGAAGGGGCTCTGGATGGGTTTTTTCCACAGGCAGGGACCCATGTGATGGCAGGCATTCGTTTGAAATTCTGACCCCTCCATATACCCATTCATGGGTGCGTGATTTCTATTTTCAGAATCTGTTGTAACTCTTGACGAATGGGATTCGTAGTAGAGGTTGACAACTTATGCCAATCACATACATGAACATTACATTATTTTTACCTAAATTTCTTTCCGAAAGCATGGAATTTGGATTGAATCTCCTGGCAGTTAAGGCCCCAGGAACCGTCAGTACGATGAGATCAATCCTTAATCATTTTACTAAGTGATTCAACCGAAATGGCTGGTCTGAAGATTCGCATCTGTTTTTGGTATCTCGATCCACAGTTGGTGGAGCATGTTATACTTGCCCTGAAAGAGGGAAAGTTTGATGTTATTCCATCTCACTGTACCAGTGAGAAGAAGATTCAATCTCTTTTGATTGAGGATCCACCGGATCTGGTGATTGCCGATTTTGACCAACCCGTTCATGTGAGGGATGCCATTGAAAGAGAGATTCTTCCTTATTCCACCGAGGTTCCACTGATCTACCTTGTGGGAAAGAAGAACCGGCAAAAGGCCGCCAGTACGATAAGATCGGGGATTTGGGACTCCATAGGAAAAGAGAATCTCTATAAACTGGTCCCCTCGGTCTACTCCTCATTAAAATTTTCCAAAGTGATCAAGGAGCGCCAGGCTGCCGAAGATGCACTGATCGAATCGAGGGACAGGTATCTTTCCATCTTTAAGTCAGCCAATGACGGATTCCTGCTTTTTGACGCGGAGACATTTGAGCTCACCGACTACAACCCCAGGGTGCTCGAACTTTTTGAAGTGACCAATGAGGAGGAATTCAGGAAGATGTCCATTGAGTCCTTCTCCAGTGCGGAGGACGGATACACCATGGATAAGGCCAGGGAGTATATTGCCATTGCAGGAAAGGGAAAGGGAAAACCCTTCTCTTTCGAATGGTTGAACATAACTACCAAAGGAAGGAAATTCTGGACATACAATTCATTCTCCTTTGTACAGATCAAAAATCAACGTCAACTTCTGCTTGTTACCAGGGATATTGATGAGCAGAAGAAAATCGAACAATCGCTTCTGGAGTCGCAGGAGCACTTCAGGGCTCTGGCAGAGAATTCGCCCGATGTAATTATGCGTTTTGACCGGAATCACAGGCATCTGTATGTAAATGCAGCCGTGTTGGGTCAGACCGGAATACCTATCGATGACTTTTTGCATAAGAGCCATCAGGAGATGGGCATATTTCCCGAAGAATTGGTAAAGCAGTGGGAGGATGGACTGAACCAGGTTTTTGAGAATGGGAAGCCTCAGACCATTCTATTTGACCTGCCCAAGGAAGGTAAGATGGTCTCTTTTGAGTGGCGTCTCTATCCTGAAATCAGCAGTTCGGAGGCCATCGATTCTGTGATTGGTGTCGCAAGAGATATTACAGGTTCCAGAGAATCGCAGGATGCCCTCAAACGAAGTGAAGAGAGGCTCAACCTGGCCTTGCATGCTTCCAGTCTTGGTTTGTGGGACTGGGAAATTGTCACCAATGAAGTCTACTTTTCTCCTATGTGGTTCTCCATGCTGGGTTACGGACCCGATGAATTGCCGCAGGAATTTGATACCTGGAGGACACTGCTTCATCCAGATGACCTTGAAGAGACCATGCAGACAGTGCTTGGGAGTATCAAGGAACGTCTGGATTCTTTTGAGCTTGAATTCAGGCTCAGGCACAAAAATGGAACTTACGTCTGGATCAGGGCCATTGGTAAGTCGGTGAGTTTCGATGCAGAGGGCAATACCACCCGACTGACCGGAATTCATGAAAACATTGACAAAAGAAAGCAGGATGAACTGGTGAAACAGGTACTTTTTGATATCTCCAATGCAGTGAGTACCACCCAGAGTCTGGATGAGTTATATGCAAAAATCAGGGAGTCACTCAGCAGGGTTTTAGATACCACCAACTGTTTTCTGGCCCTTTATAATGAAGAATCTGACACCCTCACCCTTCCTTTTATGGAAGATGAAAAAGACTCCTTTACTGAATTCCCTGCCAGGAAAACCCTTACCTCTTATGTGATCAGGACCGGTGTGGCCCAGCTGGTGGATGTTCAGCGGGAACAGAACCTTACCCGTCAGGGTGAGATTGAGCCGGTGGGAGCTCCCTGTGTAAGCTGGCTGGGTGTTCCTCTCAAGCATGAGGAGAAAACCGTAGGCGTATTTGCTGTGCAATCCTATTCGGAGGATGTGGTTTATACAGAGTCGGATGCTTCCCTGCTTGAATTTGCCAGTGACCAGATTGCCATGGCCATTGATCGAAGAAGGCACCAGGATCACATCAGATCAACCCAGGAAAGACAAAGACGGGTATTTGAATCGTCTCCAGACCCCATGATCGTGGTGGACCCCCGTGCATTGATTTTGGATTTTAACAGTGCATTTGTTTCCACATTTAATGCGGATTCTGATTTGGTCCTCGGAGAGAAGATTTTTCGGTTCATCCGTCCAGAACACTGGCGCACAGCCATCAGTGATTTCAGAGAAACCTGGAAATCGGGATATCTGAAGAACCTGGAGTATGAAGTGATCCGTCCCGACGGAATCTCTTTCGAGGCCGAAGTCTCCAGTGGAGCCATCTACACCACTGATGGGAAACCGGAGTCCATGGTGCTTATCATGAAAAACATTTCTGAAAGGAAGGAAGCCGAGCGTAAAGTATTGGAGGCCAAATACAAGGCTGAAGAGTCGGATAAGCTAAAAACCGCCTTTCTCTCCAATATGTCGCATGAGATCAGAACCCCCATGAATGCCATTGTGGGTTTTTCAGACCTGCTTACAGATGAGCAGTTGGCTCCTGAAGAACGCAGAGATTTTATTGCCCAGATCAACCAGGGAGCCGACGATCTGATGCGCTTGATTGATGACATCATTGATATAGCAAAAATTGAAGCCGGACAGGTGAATGTGCATATTGCAGAATGCTTTGTAAAGGATCTCTTCAAAGAGCTTCATCTGACCTTTATCCAGACCCTTAAGCGAAATGGAAAGGATGAGGTTACGGTGAATCTGAAATGGGAGTGGCCTTTTAGTGAACTGGCCATCTACACCGATCCCTTCAGGCTCAAACAAATTCTGGTGAACTTGCTGAGCAATGCGGTCAAATTCACTGAAAAGGGTGAAATAACTCTTGGCCTGCAGGAGCACCCTGAGGGCATCCTTTTCTATGTAAAGGATTCAGGCATCGGAATCCGCGAAGAGAAACAGAAGGTGATCTTCGACCGCTTTATGCAGGGGCATGAAACCAAGACCAAGCTCTATGGCGGGACTGGATTGGGACTGGCCATTTCAAAAAATCTCACCGAGATTCTTGGCGGAGAGATTGGGGTGGAATCCATTTCGGGTGAAGGGTCCAAGTTCTGGTTTATTCTTCCCAGGAACGAAGTTCCCTTAAAATACGAAGCTGCGCTAAGAACTCCGACCAGCGATCTGAGATCATGGGAAGGAAAAAAGATTCTTATAGCCGAAGACGACCACTCCAACTACTACTTTCTGTTTGAAGCCGTCAAGGAGACAGGTGTGAACATCATCTGGTCGCAGGATGGAGAGGAGACCATCGAACTTTTCAGGAAAAACAAGGACATCGATCTGGTTTTAATGGATATCAATATGCCCCTGATGAATGGTTACGAATGTGCAAAAATAATCAAAAAGGAGCGGGAAAATCTGCCCATCATTGCACAGACGGCATACGCCATGTCGGGTGAACGGGAAATCAGCAAAAAAGCGGGCTGCGATGATTACCTCTCCAAACCCATCAAAGTAAACGAATTGCTGAATACCTTATCAAAGTATTTATAGTGAGTGGTGAGAGGTGAGAGGTGAGTGGTGAGAGGTGAGGGGTGAGGTTGGTTAGTCGTCGCTGGAGGGTTCGTCGAGTATTTTGTTGATTTGGGCTTCGGTTTGGTGTAGCTTTTGGCGGCAGGCTTTCAGCAGTTCGGTGACTCTGGTAACTTTACCAGCCAGTTCGTCCACGCCCAGGCTTCCGGTTTCAATCTGTTCCAGGATCTCCTCAATCTCTTTTATTGAAGATTCGTAGCTAATTTTTTCTTTTGCCATGGCTTGTGGTGGTTTTTTCAACTTTGCTAATGATTTTTCCTTTGTAGATTCTGGTCTCAAGTATATTTCCAGGCTTCACATCCTCTATTTTGGAGATGGGTTTTCCCTCCAACAGCGTCATGGAGTAGCCTCGTTTCAGAATGTTGTCCGGATTGACCAGTTCGGTCCTTTTCTCCAACAGGGCGAGGTAGTCCTTTTTTCTGTCCAACTGGTTTGATACTTCCCTGCGAAGAAGGCGATCCGAAGTTCTAATAAGCTCTCTTCGCTCATTTAAAAAGTTATAAGTCAGGTGTTTGATGTTATTCTGATGGTGTTCGAGTCCCGATAGCTTCTTTTGAACAATATGTCTGACTGAGGAAGCCAGCTGATCTTCATACGCGCTTAATCTAAAATCAAATGCCAGCAACTGATCCACCAGAAATTCGGCAACAGCAGTGGGTGTTTTGAGGCCATGGAAGGCCACCATGTCGGCAACCGATTCGTCCCGCTCATGTCCGATCCCTGTAATCACAGGCAGAGGAAATTGAGTGATGTAATAGGCCAGGTCGTAGTGGTTAAAGCTCTCCAGGTCGGCCTTGGACCCACCTCCCCTGATAATAACCACGCAATCGAATAGAGACAGGTTCTCATAGATATTATCCAGGGCTGCGGTAATTGAGCCAGGCACCTGATCTCCCTGCATGACTGCAGGAAAGAGTGTAGTCTCAAATTGAAAGTTGTGGGCATTGTGATGGATTGATTCCATAAAGTCGCCATAACCGGCTGCACTGTCGGAAGAGATCAGTGCAATGCGCTGGGGCACTTCCGGGAAAGGGAGCTCTTTGTTCATATGGAACACGCCTTCTGCCTGAAGCCTCTGAATCACTTCCTGCTTTTTCCGTGCCAGATCCCCCAGCGTATAAGCAGGATCGATGTCGTTTATGTTGAGACTCAATCCATATTGGGGATGAAACTCTACGGAGACTTTGCAAAGGAGTTTAATGCCACTTTTAAGGGGTGTTCCTGTGGAAGCTTCGAAGAAAGGACGCAGCATGCTGTACCTGGAAGCCCAGATGGTTCCTTTGGCCCGGGCCAGGATAGAATCATTTTCACTGCTTTTTTCAATGAGTTCCAGGTAACAGTGTCCGTTTCGGTTCTCATGAAGTTCAAGAATCTCGGCTACAATCCAGATAGCCGAGCCAAACTCATTTCGAAGGGCACTCTTCACCTGCCCCAGGAGTTCTGATAATGAGCGTGAAGCTTCGGGCATTATTCAATGATTAACCTGGAGCGGTATACCCCCCGCCCTGTATTTATTTCAAGGATGTAGATTCCGGGACTGAGTCTGCCGGGCAAATGTACCTGTCCGGGTAATTCGGTCTGCATCACATGGACTTTCCTTCCGCTAATATCATAAAATCCAAGGGTTTGAAGTCCAGTCTCCTGATCCGGAACTTTGATCATAATCATCTCGCTGGCTGGATTGGGGTAGACTTCCAGGTGTCCGGGTATCATCCGATTGGAAACGCCGGTGATGCTGAAATAGGTCCAGAAAAAATCGGGAAGACCAAATCCATAGGTGGAGTCAGGATTTTTGACGCGATCGCCTCCCTGCCTCACAAAATGGATCATCTCATTGGCTGGGAGGTCGGGATAAGCCTGCCACAAGCTTGCCACTGAGCCTGCCAGGATGGGAGATGAAAAAGAGGTCCCACTCCCGCGGCCAAGTCCACCGTTCTGGAGTTGCAACCCGCTGGCAACACCCATGGCAGTAACATCGGGTTTTACCCGGGCATCAAAAGAGGGTCCCCTGGAACTGAAAGCCCCTATATAATTGGTGCTGTCTACTGCACCCACTGTAAGGATATTTGGGGCATCTGCCGGTGCAGTGATATAGTACCAGTCGCCCCTTCCCGCATTTCCTGCACTGTTTACAGCAATGATTCCCCTGGAAGCTGTTAGTGAAGCAGCCCTGGAGATAAAGGTGGTCTTGCCATCCATGTCGCTGTAGGTGTAGTCGTAGGCTTCACCGTCCATATCTGAATATCCCAGGGAGGTATTGATCACATCAAAACCCAGGCTATCGGCAAATTCGGCTGCTTCTATCCAGGCGATCTCCTCAAGGCGTGTCTCCGAAGCCGGATTCTCTGTCATACAGAGCAAGTAGGAGGCGTGCGGGGCCGTACCCACCATGTTCCCGTCCCATTCACCCCCCATGGTGGATAGGACGTTCATGCCATGTGCTGAATTCTCCCTGAAAACATGCTTGTCATTCACAAAGTTGCGGGTTCCCAGTAAGCGATCTTCTGCAATCATAGCCTCAAAGGAGGGAAGGCTGTCCACATTGTAGAAACCGGCGTCGAGTACTGCAATCCATACTCCTTTCCCCGTATAACCCAGTTCATGCAGATGATCCATCTTTAGCATGGTGACCTGCTCCCTGGCTACACCGTAACTAAATCCAGGAGGGGTCTTCAGTGGGGGACTGAATCTCTCTCCAGCAATTTTTTGGGGAAAATAGCGATCATTCGATGGGGGAGACCATGCGACTGTGTCGGTGAATGATTTTTCAAGCACCTGTTGATAGTCTGCTGAATCGGCATGGATCATGGCAAATCCGTTAAGCCACCTGGAAATATGCCTGATCTCTATACCCAACTCCTTTAGCTCCTGCACGTAGTTGTTATTTACCGGTAAATCTCTGGAGTCGACTCCAAGTCCCTGCCATGCCCTCCGGTTGATGGAGCGCTCGGAGAGAAACTCCTCCGGCCTGTTGATCTGGTAGCCGGTATTATCCTTATCGGTAAAATATACCCAATAGACGCTGTCGGCAATTTCCTGTGCGTTCAGCAAAGGGGTCACCACGAGAGCCAGGAGGAACAATTTCAATTTCATACGCGTTTTCTATTCATCTATTGCTGTTGAATGGATTCAGGTTCCACAACAATCTCATAGTTGGAAAGACTGTCCTGAATCCACTGTTCATATTTTTCCTGGTCCACAGGTAGGCCCGACAGGTACTCCAGGGCATAGACCTCCTCACCCGATTCATCGTAAAAGGTCCATGTACCGTTGGATTTGTTGTGGATGTATTCTCCTCTGACCTTCGGGGTGCCATCGGGATAGAATACCTCATAGGGCCCATGCAGGTTATCATCCAGGTACTGGCTGCTGAGCCTGATCGTACCCGTATTGTAGTATTGAGTCCAGGCTCCTTGCTTTTTTTGATCTTCCCATGCTACCTCCTCCGAAATTTCTCCGCTGGAGTAGTAGAGTGTTACTTTCCCATGGAGCCTGCCTTTCTTATAGGGCTCCCGGATTCTTATGCTCTCATCAAATTGGGAGTAATAGGTCCAGACTGAGTCCTTCTCTCTTTCCACGTGCCACCCTTCTGCTGCCTCTCTGCCACCTGGGTAGTAGAGGTGGGTGTAACTCCGGTCAAGCACGGTGTCAAACATCATTTTTGCACGAACTCCACCATTGTCATAATACCGGATCATTTCACCCACTGGCTTTCCCTCCACAAACGTGGCCTCATAAAGTGTTTTTCCATTGGGGTACTCCACTTTCCAGGGACCCGTCTTCAATCCCTGGTCATCCAGTTGATTCTGACTCTTTACCGGAAGGGCCGCAATTAGAAATAGGAACAAAAGATGTACTCTGGTCATAGCAGGTCAAAGATAATGAAAGTCATGGAAATCCTTTAAATGAAAGAGGCTGCCACATAAGCGACAGCCTCCATCTAAACAGTTATCCGGTGAACCACCCTTATTTTGTGGGTGAACAATCTTTCGATGAGTCCCCGCAGCTTGCTGCGGGGAGAGTCAATCTATCTATTTTACTTCTTCGAAGTCCACATCGGTTACTTCGTCATCATTGCCCTTCTGGGCTGCAGGATCCCCAGAAGGATCACCTTCTGCTGGTCCGGGCTGTCCGGCATCTCCGGCTTGCTGCTGCGCATTATACATATCCTGCGAGGCAGCCTGCCATGCGGTATTCAGCTCTTCAGTGGCCTTATCAATGGCATCCAGGTCTTCCGCTTTATGAGCCTCTTTCAGCTTGGTCAGAGCCTCCTCAATGGGAGCCTTCTTCTCAGCAGGAACCTTATCTCCAAACTCACTCAACTGCTTCTCAGTCTGGAAGACCAGGCTGTCGGCATTGTTAAGTTTCTCAATCCGCTCCTTGGCTACTTTATCTGCCTCTTCATTCTCCTGAGCCTCTTTTTTCATCTTCTCGATCTCTGAATCGGATAATCCTGAAGAAGCCTCAATGCGGATGCTCTGCTCTTTACCGGTTCCTTTATCTTTGGCCGATACATTAAGAATCCCGTTGGCATCAATATCGAAAGTTACCTCGATTTGGGGCAGTCCCCTGGGTGAAGGTGGAATTCCGTCCAGGTGGAAGCGTCCAATGGTTTTGTTGTCCTTGGCCATGGCCCTTTCACCTTGTAACACATGTATCTCTACGGATGGCTGGTTGTCGGCCGCTGTAGTGAAAGTCTGTGTCTTTTTGGTAGGTATGGTGGTGTTTGACTCAATGAGCTTTGTGTTCACGCTTCCCATGGTTTCAATACCCAGTGAAAGTGGAGTTACATCCAGCAACAAAACATCTTTTACTTCACCTGTTAGTACACCTCCCTGGATGGCAGCTCCAACGGCTACTACCTCATCGGGGTTGACCCCTTTTGAAGGAGCTTTTCCGAAAAAGTCCTGTACCACTTTCTGAATGGCTGGAATCCTTGTGGAACCTCCAACCAGTATCACTTCGTTAATTTCGTCGCGGCTAAGTCCTGAATCTTTCAGAGCTTTCTTACAGGGCCCAATGGTGGCCTGAATCAGTGTGTCGGCCAGACTCTCAAATTTGGCCCTGGTCAGGCTCTTTACAAGGTGCTTGGGCACTCCGTCCACAGGCATGATGTAAGGCAGGTTGATTTCTGTCTGGGTAGCACTGGAGAGCTCTATTTTTGCTTTCTCGGCAGCTTCCTTCAGGCGCTGAAGAGCCATGGGATCCTTTTTAAGATCCAGTCCTTCGTCCTTCTTGAACTCAGCGGCCAGCCAGTCAATAATGACCTGGTCAAAATCATCACCTCCCAGGTGGGTATCTCCGTTTGTAGATTTTACTTCGAATACACCATCACCCAGTTCCAGGATAGAGATGTCGAAAGTTCCTCCACCAAGGTCAAAAACGGCAATCTTCAGGTCTGAGGTCTTTTTATCGAGTCCATAAGCCAGCGAGGCTGCAGTGGGCTCATTGATAATCCTCTTCACCGTTAAACCGGCGATCTCTCCAGCCTCTTTGGTGGCCTGACGCTGTGAATCACTGAAGTAGGCAGGAACTGTAATGACAGCCTCTGTTACCTCATGTCCCAGGTAATCTTCGGCAGTCTTCTTCATTTTCTGAAGAACCATGGCTGAAATCTCCTGGGGAGAATATTTGCGGTCGTCGATTTGAACCCTGGGGGTATTGTTTTCTCCTTTAACCACTTTATAAGGAACCCTGCTGATCTCTTTGGAAACCCTGTCATAGGTTTCACCCATGAACCGCTTGATGGAGGATACTGTTTTGGTGGGATTAGTAATGGCCTGACGTTTGGCCGGATCACCCACTTTTCTCTCTCCGTTTTCTACGAATGCCACCATAGAAGGAGTGGTTCTTTTTCCTTCACTGTTAGGAATTACAACCGGTTCGTTTCCTTCCATCACCGCTACACATGAGTTGGTGGTACCTAAATCTATTCCAATTATCTTACTCATAATTTTATATTGCTTTAACTTTATACTTTATATTTCTTTGTTTTTACTTTCTACTTGCATACTTTTCCACTTGCATACTTCTAACACAGATTATGCCAATCGATATTTTAGCGCCTTAGATGCAATATTGACACAAAATCATACAATAAACTCAAAATAGACTGTCAGGTTTACTGACAAATTGGCTGCCAATAGGAAATTTATTTTAAACTTTGCAGTCAATGACCAATAAGCAATAACTACTAACTAACCATTAACCATTAACCATTAACCATTAACCATTAACCAATAACCTTCCCCCATGTCACTGCACAGCAATGTTAAACGAGTTACCACTCATGTGCTTCATGCCATGAAACTAAAAGGAGAGAAAATCACCATGCTAACCGCATATGATTACTCTTTCGCACGCCTGGTGGACCAGGCAGGTATCGATGTGATCCTTGTGGGTGATTCCGCTTCCAATGTGATGGCAGGCTTTGAAACCACCCTTCCCATTACACTGGAAAATATGATTTACCATGCTGCATCGGTAGTACGCGGTACCAACCGGGCACTGGTGGTGGTCGATCTTCCATTCGGAACTTACCAGGGGAATTCAAAGGAAGCACTGGCATCAGCTATCCGGATCATGAAGGAGACCGGGGCTCAGGCTGTAAAGCTGGAAGGTGGTGTGGAGATCGTTGAATCCATTGAAAGGATCCTCTCAGCGGGTATCCCTGTCATGGGTCACCTGGGCCTTACCCCTCAGGCCATCCATAAATTTGGGACCTACGTGGTGCGTGCCACAGAGAAGGAGGAGGCAGACAAACTGAAATCCGACGCTGAAGCCCTGGCCAAAACGGGCTGTTTTGCAATTGTTCTGGAGAAAATCCCTGCCAAGCTTGCTGGCGAGGTATCCAAAGCCATCACCATTCCTACCATTGGCATTGGAGCCGGGGCAGAAGTTAATGGCCAGGTGCTTGTACTTCACGACATGCTTGGAATCACCCAGGAGTTCTCTCCCCGTTTCCTAAGGCGCTATCACAACCTTCAGATGGAGATCAAAGGTGCCGTACAGAACTACATCGAGGATGTACGGTCTGCAGAGTTTCCAAATGAGAATGAACAGTATTAGTGGATAGTAACTAGTGGATAGTAACTAGTGGATAGTAACTAGTGGATAGTGACTAGTAGATAGTGACTAGTAGATAGTAGACTAGTAGATAGTGACCAGTAGATAGTGACTAGTAGATAGTGACTAGTAGATAGTGACTAGTAGATAGTGACTAGTAGATAGTGACTAGTAGATAGTGACTAGTAGATAGTAACTAGTAGATAGTAACTAGTAGATAGTGACTAGTAGATAGTGACTAGTAGATAGTAACTAGTAGATAGTAAACAGTGAGAGCACTACCTACTATTTACTACCCACTAACTACTTAAATATGAACGCAGTGAGTATTTCGAAACCGCCGGTTACTATTCTTTATGAGGACAATCACCTGATGATTGTGAATAAGCGTGTATCTGATATTGTGCAGGGCGATCAGACCGGGGATCCCTCATTGGATCGTCTTCTCAAGGATTTTATTAAGGAGAGGGATGGCAAGCCAGGAGAGGTTTTTCTGGGTATTCCTCACAGGCTGGACAGACCAGTGAGCGGAGCGGTGGTCTTTGCCAAAACCAGCAAGGCATTGAGCCGGATGGCGCAGATGTTCAAAAACAGAGAGGTGGAGAAGATCTATCAGGCCATTGTAGAGATCTGTCCGCAACCCGATCCGGGGATCCTGGAGCATTACATTACGCGGAACACCAAACAGAATAAATCCTATGTACATGATAAGGAGGTGAAGGACTCCAAATGGGCGAGGTTGTCCTACCGGAAACTGGCTTCATCGGACCGGTATCACCTACTGGAAATCCACCTGGAAACAGGAAGGCACCATCAGATCAGAGCCCAGCTGGCCGGGGTAGGAAGTGTAATCAAAGGCGATCGAAAGTATGGTGCCAGGCGTACCAATAAGAATGGGGGAATCAGTCTTCATGCCCGACAGATCGCATTTATTCATCCCGTAAAAAAAGAGCCCATAAAGATCGTGGCTCCTTATCCCAAGATGGATATTTTCCCGGTTTTTAAATATGAAGTGAATGGTGAGAGGTGAGAGGTGAGAGGTTAATGGTGAGAGGTGAGAGGTGAGAGGTGAGAGGTGAATGGTGAGAGGTGAGAGGTGAATGGTGAGAGGTGAGAGGTGAGAGGTGAACTCAAGGGATGATTTTCAGGGCGAAGGGGAGCGGCAACAGGTCGGTGGCCTGTTTCAGAATCTGGATTTTTTTGGTTCCGTAAAGGATGACTTCCATGGGAGTTTTTCCCTGGTTCTCTTTCTCGAGCATCACCTGTCTGCAACCTCCGCAGGGAGATACGGGCTCTTCCTGTAAGTCTCCGTCTTTCAAGGCAGTAACGGCAATCATTTTTACAGGAACCTCCGGGTAATTGGCTCCGGCATAGAAAATGGCCACCCTTTCGGCACATAAGCCAGACGGGTAGGCAGCGTTCTCCTGATTATTCCCTGTGATGATCTCTCCATTGGCCAAAATGAGGGCAGCTCCAACCCTGAAGTCTGAATAGGGAGCATAGGCATCCTTCGCCGAATCTATGGCTCTCTTCACAAGGTTCGCCTGCTCTTCGGATAGTTCACCCAAATGTTTGTATTCCGCGATGCGGATGGTAATTGCCCTTTGCTTCATCTCAGATGGTTTTATGATAAAATTACAGATTTTAACAGATGGGCAAGATTTTGTTATCAACTCTCGTTTAAGAGAGAGTGATTGTTAAAAACTCTAAGACGGAGATGGTTGCCATATTCCTATTTTTGGACCATTGTGAATAGAAACAACTGCGGGAGGTTTTGTTGAAGAAAAAATATATTTGCTTGGTCTTGCTCTTTGCAGCAGGTCTCTCACTGTTTGGACAGGGTGGGAAGAAGATGACACGAGAGGGGTATATTAAGACCTATTCTGATCTTGCCATGAAGGAGATGGCGCGGGTGGGCATACCGGCCAGCATTACCCTGGCCCAGGGCTGCCTTGAATCCGGCAATGGGAACAGCACCCTGGCAGTGAAGGGCAATAACCATTTTGGTATCAAATGTCATGACTGGACGGGGAAAAAGGTGTATCATGACGATGATAAGAAGAATGAGTGTTTCAGATCCTATCGGTCTGCATATGAATCTTACAAAGATCATTCGGAATTTCTGACCACGCGGGATAGGTATGCCTTTTTGTTTGAGCTAAATCCCCATGATTATCGGGGCTGGGCCAAAGGTTTGAAAAAGGCAGGATATGCCACAGCCAACAACTATGCTACACTTTTAATTAAAATCATTGAAGAGAACGAGCTTTTCAGGTATGACGTTCAGGTGCTTGAAGGAGATATGGCAGCGTATATTAAGGAAGGAGAGGAATCCATTTCTGAAAAACCCTCTCATGGGTATCCCACCACCCGAGAAGTCCTTCTTAATAACAATATTGAGTATGTGCTAACCCTGCCGGGGGATACCCCCGAGTCCCTTCGGGACGAACTGAACCTCTATAAGAATGAGCTTTTCAAGTACAATGACCTATACAAGGGCATTAAGCTGGAAGCCGGACAGATCATCTATTTGCAGCCCAAACGCAGAAAAGCGGCCGTTGGAAATGAGATTCACATAGTGGAAGACGGACAGACCATGTATGACATTTCACAGAAGTACGGCGTGAAACTAAAACACCTCTACAGGTATAACCGTATGATGGAGGGAGAACAACCCAGGGAGGGAAGCGAAGTCCACCTCAGAAAAAAGAAGAGAGAACCCGTGCTGAAACTGGAACCCACAGAGGAACAGCCCGATGAAGAGGAGATTCAGTTTAAGTTCGACGGCTAACCACTAACTTCCTCACCACTAACTTCCTCACCACTAACTTACTACCTACTACACTTACTACCTACTACCCACTACCTACTACCCACTACCTACTACCTACTACCCTTCTACCCTTCTACCCTTCTACCCTTCTACCCTTCTACCCTTCTACCCTTCTACCCTTCTACCTTCCCATAATACGAGATGGTTGACCGATTGGAGCTGGTGACGGTCAGTGTACCATATCCGCTGCCTCCGGTGACCAGGATACAGCCATAGCTTTCGTCTTTATTCTTGATATTGAATGAGATGGTGATGGTCCTTTTGTCCGCATTTTTGTCGACTTTAAGGTCGGTGGGCTCACCTTCAAATTCTACACCGCCATCTCCTCCATACGAGGCATTGTATGCCCTGCCGAAGTAGGGTAAATAGGCCTTGAAAACGCCATCTTTGGCTTCCAGGGTATAGCTGGATGTAATCTGAACGGTTCTGCCACCTGTGGGATTGGCCGATTGAACGGTATAAGTAAATTCGCCACCTTCAATAAGGGCTGTGATTTGCTCGAATTGGGCGTCTCTGGTAGCGGAGGAAGGGGCTTTGCAGCCGCTGAGGATGAGTGCCAGGGCAAGTAGGGGGACATGGAGTGTTTTCATCTCAATTTTGTTGTAGGTTTTTGAATATATTCCGTGGGTGTAAATGTAAAAACAATTGGACGAAATCATATGTTCAAACCCAAAGTCATCCCATTTAAGCTGAATTGTTCAAAAGATGTTAATCATTTTGACTGTCAAAACTTTACATTGGTTTGTAAGTGTTATAAATTTGTATGAAAACTGAGGTATGGCTGAAGCGGATGCGGTTCCTGTAAAAATAATTTTGCCACCTGATGGAAGGCAGACCAGGCTTGAACTTTTTGGCGAAAAGCCCACGAAGAAACAGGGCCCGGAGTGGTGGCAATCGATCTCCTCCTGGTTCAAGCAAGATCACAAATCCTTTGATCCCAAACTTGAGTTTTATGCCCAGCAGTTGGAGAAAGAGGGTTATTCAGAAAAATCCATAAAGAGTTACACCTTTATGATGAAGCGTTTTTTCGAGCATTTTGAGGATATGGACCCGGCTCAGATCACCATGGACGAGATTGAGGATTACAATTTTGAGTTTTTTGTGTCGGGCAGGTATTCACGCTCTTATCAGCTTCAGTTTATTAACGCCATTAAGCTCTATTTCTATCTGACCGATGGCATTGAGCTTCATTTGAAGCAACTCAGGAGAACCGGCAAAGTCCGCTAGTCAGTCTGACTCCAGCGAGGAAATCTCTGACATCCATTCTTCTTTTACCTTCCTGCTGAAGGTCCAATACCTGGATCCATCCCCCTTGCACAGATACTTCAAGGAATGTTTTACCATCTGTATGGATGGTGCCGGGTGAAACTTGATGTGCTTCAGTTCTGAAAACGGAAGCGTATATTTTACATAATACGGTCGTCCCACTTTCTTTGTGAAGGTGGCCAAAAGCTCCAGGGTAGGGACTTAATCCCCTGATCTGATTAAATACCTTAAAACCGGTTTGCTCCCAATTGATTCTGCAATCTTCCTTGTAAATTTTGGGTGCCGTCCTTAGCTTACTTTGTGGATTAATAAACTCCTCCTGAGAGCGGGCTACAAGAGATCCATCCGTGAGCCTTGTCACGGTCTCCAAAACCAGGTTTGCCCCTGCCTCCATCAACCTGTCATGCAATTCTCCCGCAGACTCCAGGGGCCCAATTTTTATCCTTTCCTGCATAAGGATGCGCCCGGTATCTATTTTCTGGTCGATCATAAAGGTGGTAACTCCGGTTTCGGACTCGCCATTGATAAGGACATGATTGATGGGAGCAGCACCCCTGTACTGCGGCAGAAGTGAGGCATGGAGGTTGAAAGTTCCAATTTCTGGAATTTGCCAGATCACTTCAGGCAGCATTCGAAATGCCACCACAATCTGTAATTCTGGTTTCAGGGCTTGAACCTGTTCGACAAATGCCGGATCCTTCAAGTTGTTGGGTTGCAAAATGGGAATTTGCGGATGGTTTTGCAGGAGGTACGCTTTGATCGCTGATAACCGGATCTTCTTTCCGCGTCCTGCGGGCCTGTCAGGTGCGGTGATTACTCCCACCACATCTTTTCCCGATTGGAGCAGTTTTTCAAGGGGAGCAACTGCAAAATCAGGCGTTCCCATGTATAAAATGCGCAGAGAAGTCTTATTCATTCTTTTTGGGATTCTCGTATTTGGCAATGTTCAGAAAGTGCCCCATCTTATCCCTCTTGGTTTCCAGGTAAAACTGGTTGTGCTTATTTGTGGGGACATCTATGTGAATGGTTTCAACGATTTTCATTCCATATCCCTCAAGTCCCGCCTTCTTCACAGGATTGTTGGTAATCAGTCTCAGATTCCTTATCCCCAGAGAATGCAACATTCCTGCGCCGACTCCATAATCCCGTTCATCCTCTTTAAAACCCAGTTCCACATTGGCTTCAACCGTATCGAGACCCTGCTCCTGAAGTTTGTAAGCCTTCATTTTATTGTAGAGGCCAATTCCGCGGCCCTCCTGGTTCAGGTAAATGATTACACCCTTGCCCTCTTTTTGAACCCTTTTCATGGCTTCGTGAAGTTGGTTTCCACAATCACACCTGAAGCTTCCGAAAATATCTCCGGTCACACAGGATGAGTGTACCCTTACTAGAACCTGGTCGTCCTCTTCCCAGGATCCCTTCGTAATGGCAACATGCTCCAGACCATTGGACTTCTGGATGAAAGGAATCAGGTTAAACTCCCCATACTCTGTGGGCAGCTTCACTTCCGTACCTTTGATCAGTATGGAATCTGTATTCAGCCGGTAGGCAATCAGGTCTTTGATAGAGATGATTTTCAGATTAAAATCATTCGCCATCTCTACAAGTTCAGGGACGCGAGCCATGGTTCCGTCACTGTTCATAATCTCAACCAGCACTCCCCCTGGTTTAAGCCCTGCCAGTTGTGTAATGTCCAGAGCCGCCTCGGTATGTCCGGCGCGTCTTAATACCCCCTGTTTTTTTGATTTGAGAGGGAAGATGTGACCCGGCCTCCCCAAATCGTCCGGGCGGGTGCCAGGATCAACCAGGGCACGTAATGTTTTGGCACGGTCCGAAGCCGATATTCCAGTGGTGGTGCCGTGACCCAGCAGGTCGACAGATACTGTAAAGGCAGTGGTATGGCTGCTTGTATTTGAAGTGACCATCATGGGCAGATCCAGTTCGGTGCATCTTTCCTCGGTGAGAGAGGCACAAATTAAACCCTTCCCATGGGTAGCCATGAAATTTACGGTTTCAGGGGTGATCAGCTCGGCGGCACAAATGAAATCACCTTCATTTTCCCTGTCCTCGTCATCCACCACGATAATGATCTTCCCATTCCTGACATCTTCCAGGGCTTCTTCGATGCTGTCTAATTTAATTCTGGTTTCTTTTTGTAGGTTGCCACACATTATTCTTTATTCCTCCTATATATTTAAAGAAACCGGCCAAAAGTGCCAGGTTCATTAATACAAAATGTGAAATGAAACGCAAAGGTATACTATGGATTTTAATTTTCTGCAATAAATAGTCAATAAGAGGGATTGTGATCACAGCTATTTGTAGCAGGGTGAGCAAAAAATAGATGGGTGATTGAGGGCTCAGGTAGATGGAGATGGACAGGGTGATCAGGACCAGGAAGGGCACTATCCAGCGAATCACTTTGTGAGACAAGAATGAAAATGCAACTCCGGGATTACGAGAAAACAGAAGCGATCCAAACTCTGACAGGTTCTGGTAATTGCCTGCAGAGATCCTCTTTTTACGCCTGAACTCCTCACCCAGGTCATTGGAAACATCTTCGTATACCCTGGCATCGATATTACTGATGCAAAGGTATCCCTGTTTTAACACCGACATGTTGATGTAGAAATCATCCACCAGGAAGTAATTGGGTACGGGCGTATAGAGCGATTTTCGGACTGCATAACAACCTCCGAAAGGTCCCATCATGGATCCCCAGAGCAGGCTTTCATGCTGCTTGATTTTTACCTCACGGCTGATATAAAACTTTTCCTGGTGTGAGATCCCGTCCTTCTTCAGCATGGTGTTGATCATCCTTGTGTCTACAAGTCCAACCTTTTCCGGCTTAAAGCGCCTCACAATCTCTGACAGGGTATTTGTATCCACCATCACGTTGGCATCGGTGATTACAAGGATTTCTCCCCGGGCTGATTCGACCAGTTGATTGACTACTCCTGGTTTACCTGTCCGCTCCTCAAAGAGGCGCACCTGAAGCATCTGATGAGCCTCATTCAGTTGTTTCAATATCTGATTGGTTGCGTCGGTGGAGGCATCAGATCCCACCAGGATTTCCATCCGTTCTGGCGGGTAATCGCTTTTAAGAAGAGAATCTATCTTAGATTCAATCACATACTCTTCATTAAATGCAGCGATAAGCACCGAAATAAAGGGGTAATCCTCAGGCAAAAGAACCTCATCATTGTACTCCTTATTCCGGGCCATCCATTGAAGGAGAATCGGGAAAATGAGGTAGGAATAAAAGATCAGAAAGAGGCTGATCCAGAATATTACCTGAAGAAAAATCATACCTGTGTTTTGAAAAACTGACTTAACCGGGTTGAGAGCCTAAAGGTATCAAAATTCTCAATAATAAGTTTTCTGGAGTCGCTCACCATTTGAGAGGTATCTTTCCTGAGATTCATAAGATCAACTACATGATTAGCAAATGTATAGGGGTCATCTGAGATCTTCACACTATCAATGTTTTCGACAGGTATTCCCGCTATACCAGTCTGTGTCGTTACCACGGGCCTGCCCAGAGCCATCCCTTCGAGAATTTTAATTCTTATCCCACTTCCTGTTAGCAGAGGAACCACCATCACCCGGTACTTTTGCATAAATCTACGAGCGTCATTTACCTCTCCGTGATAGACGATTTTTGGGTGCCGGAGCTTAGATTCAAACTGTTTTGGAGCATTCCTGCCGGCCACATGGAAAGTGAGTCCGGGTACCTTTTCCGTGACCTGATCAAACACCTTGTCCATAAACCACTCCAGTCCTTCCTGGTTGGGCAGCCAGTCAAGTGCCCCAATGAAGAATAGGGTAAGTTCGGCAGGGATTGGGGTTTTGGGATAGGCATCGATGGATAAACCTGTGGGTATGGTTAACAGGGGTTGGGTATACCCTCTATTTTTAAAATAGGTTTCATCGGTGGGACTGATAGGCACCAGGCAATCTGTTTGATGAACCACCTTCATCTCAAACTTCTCTAGCCGGGATGCCATATTTTTCAGATACCATCGCTTGAGGAAAGAGGTCTCATGAAGAGCCTTTTTTTTCCAGATCAGGTGCTCAACGTTATGTGTGCGAAGAGAGAGCGTGGATTTGCTGTTTTTACGGATCAGGTCCACATAGTGTCCCAGATAGGGTCCTTCCATCTGTATTACATCGAAAGAATCCTGGTGAAGTAATTCAGAAAGCGCTTTTTCGAAGGCTTGGTTTTTAAAACGTTCCGCAATGTAGGGCTGTTTTGTAAACAGCAGATTATGCAGCATTCTTAAGGGTTTGATGGAGGTATTGCAAGCGACCCCTATAAACCGGATGGTCTCTCCAATCTCGGAAGGAATATCCTCAATGGGGTAGGGGTGTTTGCTGGTGTTGAGAGATAGACAGGTAACCTGGTTGCCTGCATCCCGAAGGCCTGTAAGCATGTTGAGGGTAGCAATGGATCCCCCGTCTTTAGGAGGATAGGGAAGTTTATTGGAAAGGATCAGAATCTTCATTTTGCCTTGGAAGATTTTTTGACGGGCAGCTTCAGTTTCTTGATCCAGTTGAAATAGGTCTCCACATTCAAAATCACCGAGTCGTTAGCTGCCTTATAAGTGAGCCAGATGCTTGCCGGTGCCATAATAAATGTTGAGACCCACATCCCTACGAAGGGCGAAAGAACGCTTTCCCGGACCATTTTTTCACTTATCATGGAGATTACGTAGTAGATCAAAAATATTAGAATGCTCACGATTACCGGCATTCCCAGGCCCCCTTTTCGAATAATGGCTCCCAGGGGAGCACCCACAAAGAAGAAGATCAGGCAAAGAATGGAGTATGTGAATTTCCGGTGGATCTCAATCTGATACCTGCGCAATCGCCCCAACTTCCACTCGGAGGTTCCCGTATTGGAGGTGGTGACCGATTTATTGCTTCGGGCAAAATTGATGGCTGTGGTGAGGGCCCGCCGTCGTTCCAGTTTATTTAGTTGTGCATAGGCACTGTCCACATGGACTTGTTGTATAAAGAAGGCCGTGTCTTTTGCATCGATTGTGCCTGTATCGTTTAAGCTTGTATCGTGACGAATGGTTTTCCAATCGATCAGCAAGCTTTTAGGCTTGCGGGTGAGGTTGGTTTTGAGGGTGTATTCAAACTTGTCATATATAAGGTCCAGGTCCGTGGCCAATGAGTCTTCAAAGCGCGTTAGTTGCGAAATATTTAGCATTTGATAGGAGTTCCGGAACAGGTTCTCATCGGTTCGGTTCAGGCCGAAACCGGTCATCTCAATGATAATCTCCTGTTCCTCAAACTGATCTCTTCGATGAGGGTAACTCTTAATATGCTTATCATCCTTTTTCTGCTTCTGAAGTTCATTATAGGATTGGCCGTGGTAAAGGGTAAGCAACAGTCGTTTTTCATCGGCCGACATTCTCATATATCCCGAATCGGCAACTGTTACCCTCACATTTCCCAGTTTTTCGGTGTGATCGAAAATAAGGATCTCTTTCAGCAGACTGGTCTTGCTATCTCTATCGCCTATTCTTATGGAATAGCCTTCCAATGAATTATCAAATACACCTGGCTTGATAGATAGCTCGGGCCGCTGTTGCTGAATATCATACAGGAGAGATCGCATTTTTAGGTTGGTCACAGGCATTACATAATTCGCAAAGGTAAATGCCCCTATAGAAAGGAGAACAGATATGACCATTACCGGTGCCATGATTCTGACCAATGAGACTCCAGATGACTTAAGGGCAAGTAATTCAAGGTTCTCGGCCATATTCCCGAAGGACATCAATGCGGCCAGTAACACGGCCAGTGGCATGGCCATGGGCACCAGGCTGGCACTGGTGTAAACCAGGAATTCGGCAATAATATTCATCTCCAGACCTTTTCCAATCAGATCATCAATGTATCTCCAGAGAAACTGCATTAAGAGAACAAAAATGACGAAGAAGAAGGTTAGGATAAGTGGACCAATAAATGACTTTATGACCAGTACATGCAATTTTTTCACCACTCCAAATCTTTCCTATGGTTTCAACGATGACAAAGTTAATTTATTTTCGGTGAACCGAGTCAATGGGTGATAGGTGATGGGTGATAGGTGACGGGTGATGGGTGATGGGTCAGAGTCCGAGGGCATGCTTTAACTCGGAGATCTGGGAATCCCAGAGATCCACAGCATCATCTTTTTCATCCTCTTCGGCAAAATCTGTAATGATAAGTGCCACATCGCCGGTAAGTTCGTCGGTACGAATCCGGAATTCGAAAAAGGCATCATCTTCCTCATCGTCCTCCCAGTGAAAGCGGATAAATTTATTAGCCTTCTTCTGAATTACGGAGGCATCTTGCTCGGTTCCTTCCCAAATGAAGGTGAACAATGATTTTCTTAAATTCACATTGTCTGCGAACCATTCTGAAAGTCCTTCGGGGGTGCTTAATCTTGCATACAATATGGAGGGAGAAGTATTGAATGTATACTCAAGCTCGTATTTCGTCTTCATCCAGTGAGGGAATTAGTGCATAATTCTGCCGTCTATGCAATATAAGAAAATTATGTGAATTTCAAAATCAGACTTTCCTTAGCAATGCACAGGGATTCAAATAAATAAAATGATTCTAAAAAAGGTTCTTGGTTATTTTCTTTTAGGAAAGTGACTATATTTACGACTTTCCAACTAAGAAACAAACAAAACTATGAGCTCAAAGGGTAAGTATAACAAAAATGTAGTCATTGTGATCGCCAGTATTGCGGCCACAGGCGGTCTCCTATTCGGTTTTGATACGGGGGTCATATCCGGTGCAATTCCATTCCTTCAGGATTATTTTGTATTAACAGATTCTCAAGTTGAGAATATCACTGCTCTTGGGCTCATTGGTGCTGTTGTCGGAGCTCTCTTCACAGGTAGAATCACAGATTACCTGGGACGGAAAAAGGTAATCCTTGCTTCGGCTTTTGTATTCGCAACGGGAGCAGTTTGGACAGGCTTAGCTCCAACTGTGAACCAACTCATGATCTCTCGTTTTTACCTCGGACTGGCTATTGGTGTCTCTTCATTTGCTGTTCCACTCTATATCTCCGAGATCGCACCTACAAAAATCAGAGGAACTCTGGTATCTATGTTCCAATTGCTGATTACAGTGGGAATCCTGGCAGCTTATCTCAGTGACAATGCATTTGCAGACAATAACAACCTGGAGTGCTGGCGTCCCATGCTATGGGTTGGGGTTATTCCTGCAGCTGTTCTTTTTATTGGAATGTTTTTCCTGCCCGAAACTCCACGTTGGTTGATGAGTAAAGGACGCGAAGAAGAGGGAGAAGCTGTGTTGCGAAGGGTTGAAGATCCTTCGATGATCGAAGATTCAATGGCCGCCATGAGGCGTGATATGGCCATAGATGCCGACCAGGCAAGCTGGAAAGAAATCTTTAAACCCTGGCTGCGCAATGCGTTGATCATCGCCGCGGGAATTATGTTCTTTCAGCAGTTTGTGGGAATTAACACGGTGATCTATTACAGTCCCAAGATCTTTCTTGCAGCAGGGTTTGAAGGTGCTGAAGCAGCCATTGCCGCATCTGTGATTGTGGGTGTTGTTAATGTTTTGTTTACCATAGTCTCTCTATTTATCATAGATAAGCTGGGAAGAAGGAAACTCTATTTTATCGGGGTAACCGGTATCTTTTTTGCCCTTGTATGCATGGGTCTTGGATTTATGCTTCCCGGTGCTGGAAAATGGTTCCTTGTAATCTCCATGCTCGTTTACATTGCTTTCTTCGCCATCAGCCTTGGCCCATTAGGATGGGTACTTATTACCGAGGTATTTCCGACCAAGGTTCGCGGACTGGGTTCTTCTATTGGATCGCTTTCAAACTGGGGTTTTAACACACTTGTTGTCTGGACTTTCTATAAAATGGCCAGTGCCATTGGGAATGCCAAAGAAGTAGTTGTACCCGAGGGTAAGGATCTTTCTGAGGTTTGCCCCTCCTGCGTGGGTGGCGTATTCTGGATATTTGCAGCGGTAGCTTTGATCGGTCTGGTATGGGGTTATTTCTATGTCCCGGAAACCAAGGGTATCTCTCTGGAGAAGATCGAAGAACACTGGAGGAATGGAGGGAAGCCCAGAAAACTCTCCAAGTAACAACATCTAAGAAAACCCAGAATTAATGATGCGTTTTCTTGATATCGCCCGCAACAGATATTCTTGCAGGAGTTATGATGCCAAACCCCTTGAGCAGGGGATGTTGGCACTGGTTCTTGAGGCAGGTAGAATTGCGCCCTCGGCCGTAAACTTTCAGCCCTGGCATTTTTATGTGATCAGCGAGGCCGGTGACTTATCCAAATTGCATCAGGTCTACCACCGGGAGTGGTTCCAGACTGCCCCCTGTGTAATTGTCATCTGTGGGGACCACAGCCAGAGTTGGAAAAGGAAAGCCGATGGAAAAGATCATTGTGACATAGACGCTGCCATTATTACAGATCACATGACCCTCCAGGCTACTGAGCTGGGGCTGGCTACCTGCTGGATCTGTAATTTTGACCCGGCAGCTACCACTGAGCTCCTGGGACTTCCTGATCATATGGAGCCTATGGTGCTATTGCCTTTGGGATACCCGCTGGACAGAGTGGATGCAGATCGACATGAAATGAAGCGTAAACCGCTCGCGGAGATCGTTAGCTATGGAATTCCAAAATAGTGTTGCTTGAGCCAATATCCATAGATGGGGTCCAGTAGAAAGGTGCCTCCTATTTCTGTCCCTAGTATCTCTTTGTTTATCAGGCTGTTTCTGAGTCTGGCTACGTGGCCTGAGGTCTTAAGTTTAAATTCTTGAAGAGCGTATGCGGAACATAACTTCCAGTCTCCTCTCACATGCGCATATAGGTAGCGAATTTGGTTTTGGGTTAGGGCATTTGTTAAGTTTTGATAATGTACATCATATTGGAGGATGAGTTGTTCCATAGACTGGTTTACAATTTCATGCGTACAAGTACCCTCTGTTATTAACCATGCATGCCATCCCAATAACTGTACATAATAGGGAATGCAATCCCCTTGACTAGCAATTGATGCAGCTACTCTTTCGCTAATTTGTTTGCCTGTATGTTGAAGCCGCTTCTGAATAAACTCAGTCAATTCATGTTGGTGGATCTTAGGTAGTTTGAAGCATCTACCAATTTTTTTAAAGTGATTATTGGGTTTGTCCAGAAAATGCTTTTTTACTGTCAGGTAGTTCCCATAGAGAAAGTAGGCACAATGACTTTGCGATTTCCAGATTCTTCTCAACCTCTGCTGTAGTAATAAGGAGTCCTCAAAACCTCCGATCTGTTCAATTTGGCCAATAAATATGATGTATTTTATCTGATCTCTTATGGCTATATATTCAGGAATATTCAAGAGGTCATCAAGCTGGTTTATATGCTCGTAGGGATTTATATTGAACGATTCAATATATAGGGAGAATGCTTGGGAATAAGTTTTGTAAAATGCTTCAATTGAGTGGATTCCATGCAGATCTATGTAACAGGTCCTGATGGTATAATCCTGATCTGAAAGAAGTTTACCCATATGCAGTGCGAAGGATCTTTTACCCCATCCCCGTGGAGATATCAGGATGATGTTCTTCAACATGGTCAATTGATTTACCAGAGTCTCAGTAAACATTTTTCGAGGGGCATAATGCTCACCCCAGACGGGATGACCGATAATAAAGGCATTGTCCATTTTAGTAAAGTCAGATGTAACGAAGTTGTTACATTTCTTTATGTGCCAAGTAACAAAATATCGTTATCTGGTTTTAATTAACCCTCTGGATCCTTTATGAGACGGGTGTTTGAGAGGGGCCTTTCTCTGACCTTTTTTTTTGTTCTGACATCCTTGCTGAAAAAGTGTAACAAGAGTGTTATATTGCACCTGAAGTAAATGAGCCCCCCCCCTTTTTTTAGTAGCTCGAATCGATGATTTCCTACTCCTCAGCGGTGTGATAGAGTTTCCGGAATACGCCGAATAGGTCGCCGTTGTGGTTGTTTTGAAAGGTAATCACCCCAATTTTGGTTTTGGGGCTGAAGAACATGTAGGTGCCCACTCCGGGATCTCCTCCCGAGTGGCCCCATAGGGATTTGAATCCGATGTTCTCCCAGCATAAGCCCTGGGACTTATCTTCTTTGATTTGCCCTTTGAGCATCATTTTAAGGGTCGATTCTTTCAGGATTCTGACATTGTTATATTCCCCTCCATTGATAATGGCCCTGAAAAAAAAGGAGAGTTCACGCACACTGGTGCGCAACAACCCGTCGGGGTAGTTGGGAAAACTGTACAACTTCAATGGCTGCTGGTCTTCATAGGGTGTAATGTGCTTAAGCGTATCAATCTCGGATAAAAACCAACCACTGTTTTCCATCCCCAGCGGATCCAGAATATTTTCTTTACAATAGAGGCTAAAGGGAATATTTGCCACTTGCTCCACAATATACCCTAGCAGTCCGAACCCTACATTTGAGTAAGCATTGCCGTTTCCCGGTTTCCAGGAATGGAAATTAGATTTGGCATCATAATACCTGCCCTCTGGTACAAGATAGTTCTGAATCCATTCCTCCAGTGATACAGTGGGATCGCCAGGAGCGTAGCTGGCATCATAACTCTCACCGTCAGCTATGGAAGAGGAATGGGTGAGAAGTTGAAAAATGGTGATGGGTACTTCTGGGTGGAGAGGATTTCGAATGGGAACCGGAAGATACTCGTTTACATCTGATTCCAGGCTTAACAATTCTTTCTCCCAGAGTTGCATGACGGCGGTTGCAGTAAACGTTTTTGATATGGAGGCAATGTTTATGATCCCGTCGATACTCATGGGGATCTTCTGTTCCATATTGGCCCAACCTGCCCCTCCGGACCAAATCATCTGTTCGCCTTGTACAACGCCGTAAGCTAGACCCGGGATGTGGTTTTCGACCACATGTTTGGCGATTTGAGCATCTACTTCCTTAAACCGATCCCCGAAGGCTTTAGTGTTATCCTGGGAAAGCACATTGTTTCCGATCACCAGGCAGATCAGAATGTAAATGAGGGTTTGTTTCTTCATACATGCAAATTATGAAAATTAAAGATGTTTTATTTGGTGAATGCGGTTAAATAAAATAACTTTGATTAAATAAATGACCGTTAGTCATTATTCAATTTATCATGGGAATAGCTGAAAGAAAGGAGAGAGAAAAACAACAGCGCAGGGAAGAGATTATGCAAGCGGCTGAAGCGGTCTTTTTCACCAAAGGGTTTGAAAAATCCACCATGGATGATGTGGCGGAAAAAGCTGAGTTGAGTAAGGGAACACTCTATCTCTACTTCAAAAGCAAGGAAGATCTGCATATGGCTGTTGCCCGGAAGGCCATCCATTTGCTAAGGGATTACACTTCAAAAGCTACAGAGGGCGAGGGGACAGCCCTGGAGAAACTGGGCCAGATGGGGAGGGCCTGTATTGAGTTTTCAAGATCTCATCCCGATCACATGAAGGCCATTATGACTCTGGAAGAGGTGGAGCCACTGAGTATCAGCCTCTCTACAAGCGATGTTCAGAACATGATCTACAATGAATCCACCGTGGGAGCGGTTATTCAGATTGTGGAACAGGGAGTCCGGGAGAAACTGATCAGATCTGACATCCCCACCGCCTTGGTGGCACATACACTCTGGATGTCCGTACTCAGTGTGATCCGGTTTGTAAGTTCCAAACAGAGCCTGCTCCAGGTTCTCGATCTAACGCCCGATAAGCTGTATGAGAGTCATTTTGAACTGGTATTAAATGGAATACGGACATGAAACAATATGTGCTTGGCTTGATTATTTTAGGCCTCTCAGGAACCATGGTAGCAGCGCAGACCCATCCCCTGGAGGAGTATATCAAGGAGGGGCTACAATCCAACCTGGGATTAAAACAGAAACAACTGGACTACTCCTCAAATCTTTCGGTTCTAAAGGAGGCCAGGGGGCTGTTTCTTCCCGACCTGAGTCTGAATGCCCGTTACACAGTAGCTGCCGGAGGTCGCACCATCGATTTCCCGGTGGGAGATCTGCTTAATCCAGTCTACAGCACGCTCAACACGCTCACTGCATCTGAGTCTTTTCCACAGATTGAAAACCAGACATTTCCCTTTCTCCGTCCCACCGAACAGGAGACCAAGGTCACCCTGATACAACCTATCTTCAGTACGGAGATTATTCAGAATTATAAAATCCGGAAGCAATACACAGAAATTGCCCGTATCGATGTGGACCGCTATAAACGAGAGCTGATCAGGGAGATTACAAAGGCCTATTATGAACATCAGAAGGCCAGCAACCTGGTGTGGCTGGCCGATACAACCCTGGCTCTGGTCACCGAAAACCTCAGGGTAAGCCAGCGGCTCTTTGAAAACGACAAAGTGACTATCGATGCGGTTTACAGGTCCGAGTCCGAGCTAAGTAAGGTCGAGGTGCAAAGAGCACAGACAAATAACCTCTTCGAAGCGTCCCTCTCCTATTTTAATTTTCTACTCAATCGATCTCTGGATACTCCGGTGGAGTTGCAGACCCAGGAACCGGCTCCGCTTGTTATTAACCTTGATGAGGCCAGCCTGCTTGCCATTCAGAACCGGGACGAATTGCTGCAAATCGAGCAATATCAGCAACTCAATGATCATGTAACAGAACTTCACAGGGGAAAAAATATCCCCGGGCTTTATGGAGTGGTAGACTATGGATTCCAGGGAACTCAGTATAGCTTTACCAATGAGGATGATTTCGCCATGGCTTCCCTTGTTATGAAGTGGAACCTGTTTCAGGGTTCCACCAACCGGGAGAAGGTGAAACAGGCAAAAATTGACGGAGAGAAACTGGATGAAATCTACTCGGAAACCCAACAACAGATCAAGTTAGAGGTGATCAACTACTATTATGCCCTGCAGACAGCTTTTGAGTCGGTGCAATCGGCACAGAAGCAAACAAGATCGGCAGTCAGGGCCTATGAACTCATTAACAAGAAGTATCGGGAAGGGCAATCTTCCCTGCTTGAATTGCTTGACGCGCGCAGCAGTTTAACCGGTGCTGCAGCAAATTCTATCATAGCCCAATCCGATTATTTCAGCAGCCTGGCTGATTTTGAGTATGCCATGGGTGCCGCAGCTATTGAAACTTTTTAATTCAACTCCATGAGAACTCTGACCCTACCCATACTTTTCCTTTTTCTGATCCTGTCAGGGTGCAAACCCCAGGTAAAAAATGAGGCCCTGGAAAGTAAACCTTTAAATGTGAAGGTGCAGGCTGTTAAAATGTTAGAGTACAAGATTCCGGTCAGAGCCACCGGACTGTTGAGCACCTCCACAGAGATGAAGTTGAGTTTTAAGACCGGCGGAATAATCAGCCAACTCTATGTGAGAGAGGGAGAATCGGTACAAAAGGGAGATATATTGGTCAGGTTGGATCTGTCTGAGATACGTGCACAGGTAAACCAGGCCCGAATCGGGCTGGAAAAGGCAGCGCGTGACCTCACCCGGGCCGGGAATCTTTATCGCGACAGCGTGGTTACCCTGGAGCAGTATCAAAATGCTGAATCGGCCTATGAGCTTGCAAAATCGAGAAAGAATGTGGCTGATTTTAACCTGAAGCATTCCCAAATTAAAGCACCCTCGGATGGTCAGGTTCAGAAAATTATGGTGGAGGCCAATGAGGTGATAGCCCCTGGTTATCCTGCCCTGCTTTTTGCATCCACCGAGAATGACTGGGTGGTAAGGAGCTCTCTTACAGACAAAGATATTGTAAAACTGGCGCTTGGAGATTCCGGCAGGGTTCATATGGATGCATTCCCGGGAGTGGTTCTCACAGGAGAGATTATTGAATTGGGAAGTGTGGCCGATCCTGTGACCGGCACCTATGAAGCTGAGCTCTTGCTCCTTCAGACTTTGCCTGAATTCAGAACGGGCTTTATCTCAAGGGTGGAGATATATCCGGCAAAGTTCTCCCGATCCCTGGTGGTTCCCATTGAAGCCCTTCTGGATGCCAGCGACAACACGGCTTATCTGTTTACCCTGGGAAAGGGCACTGCTACACGAAAAAGGGTGCGGATCGGAGCAATTATGGAGGAGCAGGTGGTGGTTCTGGACGGGGTCTCTGAAGGTGAACTGGTGATCACCGATGGGGCAAAATACCTGACGAGCGGTGAACAAGTAAATGCAGTAAATCTGAAAGGTCCTGTACAACCATGAAACTCCCAAAACTAGCCATAGATAATTCCTCATTTACATGGATGGTCTTTATATTCCTTACCATCGTTGGTGTCCGTGCGCTGCTTACCATGCCAAGAACAGAGAATCCAGAGGTTGAGGTGCCAGGTTCGTCGATTATTGTGCTGATGCCGGGAGCCAGCTCCATCGATATGGAGAAGATGGTGGCTCTTCCGGTGGAGGAGGCCTTAAACGGGCTGGAAGATATTGATGTTATTTTTTCAGATGTGAGGGATGGGATTGCCGTGGTGGCCGTCGAATTTGAATTTAATACCGATTCGGATGATAAGTATAATGAGGTGGTCCGACAGGTAAACAGCATTCGCAGCTCATTGCCCGATGAGATCATTTCGCTAGAAATGTGGCAATGGTCCATTTCCGACATGGCCATGATGCAACTTGCACTTATCTCACCCGATGCACCATACAGGGAGCTTGAGGAGACAGCTGAGGAGTTGAAAAAGCGCGTTGAGAGGATACGGAGCATTAAAAAGGTATCCTATTACGGGCTTCCTGAACAGGAGATTCACATCAACCTGGATTTCGAAAAGATGGCCAGGGTTAATACCTCCATAGATCATATTGTGAGGGCCATTGAGACTAACAATGTCAATATTCCCGGAGGAGATGTAAAACTGGGTCCCATCAACCTGAGTGTGAAATCATCAGGTTCCTTTCAGGATTTGGATGAAATTCGAAATTGTGTGGTTAACTCTTACCAGGGGAGGCTCATATATCTCAGAGACCTGGCCGAGGTTGAGTTTGGGTATGAGAAGCTCAACCACCGGACCAGGTTTGGCGCCAAAAAAATGCCTCGAAAAGAAGGGGGTGGGCATCGCTCTGTTTTCATCGGGATCAGTCAGAAAGCAGGGTTGAACGTGCTGGCCACGGCTGAAGAGCTTATGCCAGTGATTGAGCAATTCAGGGAGGAGTTACCTGAGGGTATGAACCTGGAGCTAATTTACAGCCAACCAACCACGGTAAAAAATCGCATCAACGGCTTTATTAATAACCTGCTCCAGGGAATATTGCTGGTGGCCCTGATTATCTTTTTTTCATTGGGATTTCGATCCTCCCTGGTGGTGGCCATAGCCATTCCTCTCTCCCTGGCCATCGGACTTGGTTTTGTTGATTTTTCAGGATTCGGACTGCAGCAGATATCTATAGCCGGTCTTGTGGTGGCCCTTGGGATGCTGGTGGATAATTCCATTGTGATGGTGGAGAACATCAACCGTTTCCTGCTGATGGGCCACAAAAGGAGGGAGGCTTCCATACTTGCCGCATCGGAGATTGGCTGGCCCGTGATCACCGCCACGCTGACCACCATTCTGGCCTTCGTTCCTATTGCGGCTATGCCCGATGAAACGGGAGAGTTTATGAAATCACTCCCCTTAACAATCATTATCACCCTCACTGTTTCCCTGTTTATTGCCCTCACATTTACCCCTATGATCACCAGCAGGTTGTTCAAAGAACGCAAGCCTGAAACTGATGGAGTTAAAGGATTTGGGCGGGTCCTGAAGTGGGTGGCAGAGCATCCTTTCAGGGCAAGCCTGAATGTGGCCCTTAAAAGGCCTGGACTTACACTGATCCTGGCCCTGGTATACCTTGTGGGATCAACCTGGATGTTCAGGTATGTGTCTGTCAGCTTCTTTCCTAAAGCAGAGCAACCCAATTTAATGATCCAGGCTACCCTGCCCGAAGGCTCCAATCTGGATCGCACCAATGCTGTGGCCCATTATATGGAGTGTGTATTGGATAGCATCCCTGAGGTGAAATATTATGCGACCAATGTGGGGCATGGCAACCCCAGAATCTATTACAATGTTTTCCCACGGAGATTTGATATGCGGTTTGCGGAGATTTATGTGGAATTGTATGAGCGTGACAATGAGGAATTTGATGCTTTATTGCTGAGCTTGAGGGAAAAGTTTGATAACTATCCCGGGGCCCGTATACGGGTCAAGGAGTTTGAACAGGGTCCCCCATTCGATGCACCGGTTCAGATCTTTCTTACAGGTGATGACCTGGATGTCCTCAGGGAGATCTCTTCCGATGTGGAGGATTTAATCAGGGAACAACCTGGCGCCATCAACATAGATAATCAGTTCGTGAAGACCAATACCGAACTTCTTTTTGATATCAATAAGGAGAAGGCCAATATGCTGGGAGTTCCGGTCATAGAGATTGACCGGACCATCAGAACAGCCATTACGGGGATCGGAATCTCAAACTTCAGGGATAAAATGGGTGAGGAGTATGGCATTATGCTGAAGTTGGACCATGGAGAAACCTTTAGGGTGGAAGAGCTGGATCGGGTCTATGTTTCATCACTTTCGGGCAGACAGATTCCTCTGAAACAATTTGTGGACCTTAGACTGCAACAGGTTCCCAGCTCCATCAGCAGGTATGACATGGAGCGAACCGCTGAGATCCTTGCAGATGTTCGTTCGGGTTACACCCTGGATGAGGTGATGGATCCCGTCCTGCTGGCACTTGAAAATTATCCCATGCCCGTGGGTTGCAGTTATACCATTGGGGGTGAACTGGAGAGCAGATCTGATTCTTTTGGGGGTATGGCAAATGCGGTGCTGATTGCCATTATCTCCATCTTCTCGGTGCTTGTACTGCAATTCAGATCATTCAAGCAACCCTTGATTGTATTTTTGGCCATCCCATTTGCATTCACCGGAATGGTCTGGGCCCTTCTGATCACGGGGAACTCATTCTCATTTACTGCATTTGTGGGTCTTACCAGCCTGGTGGGGATCGTGGTGAATAATTCAATTATTCTTGTGGATTATATAAACGTATTAAGAAAACGGGGTGAATCACTAAGCACTGCACTTTTGATGGCTTCAGAAACCAGGCTTACCCCCATCGTTCTAACGGCCATGACCACCATAGGCGGATTGCTGCCCCTGACCCTACGGGGAGGTTCCATGTGGGCACCCATGGGTTGGACCATAATCGGTGGGCTGCTGGTCTCCACCCTGCTTACCCTCATTATTGTTCCGGTAAGCTACAAGCTCCTGGTGAGGGAGGTTGATATATCAAAATCTTAGTTTTAACTTGTTCTGGAAACCAACACTATAATCATGAAATTCAGAATATATCCTTTTTTAGCGCTTTTGATTTGTTCATTCACCCTCCACGGACAATTTGAAAGCGATGTGATTAATACCTCCAAGGGAGATCTTGAAATGTTTTTTATCGGGCACGGTACCCTGATGTTTGAATTTGATGGAAAAGTGATACACATTGATCCCATCATGCAGTGGGCCGACTACTCCTCCCTTCCCAAGGCAGATCTGATCCTGGTCACCCATCAGCATGGCGATCACCTGGACCTTTCAGCCATCAATCAATTGCTGAAGGAGAATACCTCCGTGGTCATGACCCCTGTCTGTCTTGAACAGCTGGAGGATTTTGATGCAATAGTTATGAAAAATGGGGACCGGGAAACCATTGGCGAGATCGAGATCAGAGCCATCCCTGCATACAACATTGCCCATGTGAGATCCAATGGAAAGCCCTATCATCCCAAAGGAGAAGGAAACGGGTATATTTTGAGTTTTGGGTCAACAAATGTGCTCATCGGAGGAGACAGCGAAAATATTCCCGAATATCAAAACATGGACCTTCCCATCGAGGTGGCATTTCTTCCTATGAACCTGCCCTTTACCATGACCCCCGAAATGGTGGCTGATGCGGCATTATCTCTCCAACCCCGGGTACTTTATCCTTATCATTACGGTCAGACAGATCCTAATGAGCTTGTAGAGTTGTTGAAAAATAAGGGGGAAATAGAAGTTCGAATCCGTGATCTGAGGTAGTTTATCAAAGTTCAGGAAGGTTTCGTCAACATCTACAGGCAATTTGTCTTGTAGCTATCCTGTGGAAAACCCTGTGGATAAATGCTTTATTCAGCAAGGCCAATATCAGGTATATTTAGGCTATGAGGATTGTCAGAAGGTTTTTTGTTTTCATACTGCTAAGTGCTACGCTTACTTCAAGCGGCCAGTATACCAAAGAATTCAAGCGACTTTTTCATGATGCTTCCTACCTTCTTGAATCCGGATTCTATGAGGAAGCATACAACAGGTATAAGAACTTATTAATACTGGATCCAGGCAATTGCAATATCCTGTTTCATTGTGGAGTCTGCTGTCTGAGCATTCAGGGTCTGGAACTGGAAGCCCTTGCGCATCTGAAAAAGGCAGTGAAGTGTGCCACACCTGATTACCGGAATAATGCACCTGATGAAGCCAGATCTCCCATCCTCACCTATTTTATGCTGGGCAAGGCATATCACCTGAACTATGAATTTGACCAGGCTATTGAGAATTATAATAAATACCTGGAATATGAAGGAGATGAAGACCCATTGCAGGTGGATTATGCAAGGTTGCAGATTGAGGCCTGTGTAAGGGCCGATTCATTGATGGATAATCCACCCTCATTTGAGTTTCAGAATGTGCTGGCCCACTTTGATGAGTACCTGCCTTCGTGCAGCAATCCTGTCATATCGGGTGATGGCAATACCCTTATTTTCCTGGTGGACTATCCAGCCGATAAAAAGATAATGATCACTAAGCGTAAAGGAGAGTTCTGGACAAAACCAGAAGTGATCAACAATGAGATTGGGATGGTGGGTGAGACCTATCCGGTGAGTCTGTCCTATGACGGGATGGATCTCTATTTGGTCCATGAATATTATTCACATTCGGATATCTTAGTATCTACATTTGAGGAGGGTGCCTGGTCCAGGGCAAAAGCACTGGGAGGCAATATCAATGGCCGTACTTCAGAGACCCATGCCAGTATTTCCAAGGATGGCACCAAGCTCTATTTTACCAGTGATGTCAGGGGCGGGCTGGGTAGCATGGATATCTACGTCTCCATCCTGAATGAAAAGGGTGAATGGGGTACTCCTGAAAACCTGGGACCTGTCATTAACACCAAATATGAAGAGCATACCCCCTTTATTTCAAGCAATGATTCCATCCTCTTTTTTAGTTCTCAGGGACATGCCTCCATGGGTGGAGTTGATGTGTTTTATTCGGAATTGAGGGCTGATGGTACCTGGGGCGAACCTGTGAGTCTGGGTGCTCCCGTCAATACCACCGGCGAAGATCTGTTTTTCAATCCGGGATGGAGCGAACTTGATGGGGTATATGCTGTAAGGAAGGAGGATGATCCTTCATCCAATGCCATAAATATGGTCATTGAGTTGGATCCTGAAGAGCAGGCAGCTGCCGCAGAAACCAAAGATACGGTGGAAGCTGAGACTTCTCCAACAGTCATTACCCCGCCAGTCGCCATAAGGGATACCATATTCGTTCCGGTCAAAGAGGAGGTAACAGAGCTGTTTACAAGCATTCCCTTCGATCACAATAAGTTCACCTTAAGTACTGAGGCCAGCCTGGAGGTGAAGATCCTGCTTGAATTATTACAGGACTACCCCGAATCAGAACTTACCCTGATGGGACATACCGATGCCACCGGTTCGTCGGAGTACAATATGTTGCTATCCATGCAGAGAGCAGATCAGATTGCTCAGTACTTGGAGGGCAAGGGAGTATCCGGCCAGCGGATTCATCTGGATGGGAAAGGTGAAGACTCTCCCATTGCATTAGACAAGTCAACTGATGGACGGATTTCCAGGCTTGGGAGATATTTGAACAGGCATGTCATTGCCACAATAACTGGAGAATCTCTTCCAAATGACCAAAGGCTTTCCGGGCTTTATGTACCCCGGAGTTTGAGAAACAATGAGGGTAGCGGGAACGCAGCTCCGGCAAGATCCTATACTTTTTCAGTCCAGGTAAAAGCCAGTTTGAAACCTCTGGACAGCAGGGAATTAAAAGGATTAGATGAGGTGAAGGAGTATGTTTGCCAGGATGGGTATCACCGCTATGCCCATGGTGAATTTCCGGATTTTATCAGCGCCAAAGAGCACCTCGATGAACTGAAAAAGGTAGGCTTCGAAGATGCCTTTATCCAGACCATGGAATATTACAAACGGGCCAAGAAAAAATAGGCCCCGGCATCACCACTCACCACTCACCACTCACCGCTCACCGCTCACCACTCACCTTCAAAGCCAGGAAGGGGAATAGCTGGTTTCTAAATAATGTCAGAGATCTGATCCGCCTCAACTTCATGAACCGGATTAAATTCCGGGCTGTTCATATAGTTTAATATGGAATGTAACAATTGTCTGGATACGGGTCTCTCTGAAAGTTTATTGCCAAGATCAATGCTGCAAATCATCAGTTTTCCCGGTCCCACGCTTGTTTCCACTAACAATCCCAGTCGCCTGTTTTCAAACCAGGTATCGATGGGTTGAATCAGGGGGCGTAGCTCCGCCGGCAGATCATCCAGGATCATGGCCTGGGAGTGAGTCACCGGATCCCACCACTGCCAGTTGCTATGATACTCGGTGGGAAATTTGCTGAAAACCGGGTGGTCCGGATTGCATAGTATCCCCAGGGTATGAGGGGCCTGTCCTCTTGTCCACATGGTATTCCAGAAGATACTTGAGAAACCTATTCCTACCTCCGCACCGTGATCCGGATTAACCTGTCCATAGGCCAGGAGCAGTACCGAACCTCCCTCTTCCAGCATTTTTCTGGCTTTCCGGTCCAGTTTCTTTGTAATCAATATTTCCCCTGGCTGAGGATCAATGGTTGTCGAGTAGACCCAGAGGTCCCAGCTATTGAGATACGGCGTTCCTTCCAGGCTGACAGTTAAAGTGAGTTTTTCTGCTTCTGTAATCCCCTGCAGGGCATATTCAATGGATCCAAGGGGTATGGCATTATCCACAGGTATTTCCTCTTTTACAAGTTTCGTTTCATGCAAAAGTTCCCCGGAACTATTGTGGATTTGACAATGGACATTGGCATTCTTAAGGGCCTGAGAACCGAAATGAGAGATTTCAATCTCTGCCCTGAAAGTTTCATGGTTCTCATAAACCTGCTTATCCATCCTTGCCAGAGGCACGGTTTTTTCACAAAATTGCCGGAACTGCGCTGGGGTGATGTAACCCTTGGAGTCAAAAAAGGGATCCAGTACGCCCACCAGTGCGGTTCCCTGTCCGGGAAAATCGTGCAGCTGAAGCAGCTGAAATCCGGCAAAACCCGGGGTTCGGAGTGCAGCTTCTATTTCGGCCTTATAACAAAGAGCCTGCAACTTGCCTGATGCCATCAGGAAATCTTCCGACTGATCACCCATGTGGTTTTCCTCCAGTGTCTCCTGGAAGATTTCAAAATTGGTGGCCTTTAGCACTCCTGTATACTTTTTAATCTCTTTGAAATCGGGGTAAACGCACCACTGACCAATCTCGTGGCTCACAAATGGAATCTGGTACTTCGATATCACCTCCTCAAAATCATAACGGGTCTGCGGGGGCTCTGCGTTAATGATGCTATTCAGCTCTGCTCCCCATTGCTGAATCCTGGGCTGTGGACCATTGTGGAAATCACTCTCAGGAATGATGGGCCAACCTGCTGCTGCTGTATAGACCCTTCGCCTGTCTTTAGACCTCCAGGAATCCATTAGCTGAATCAAGTAGGCATTCATATTTGATCCGGCTGGTTCGTTGCCATAGGCCATCATGCAAAAAGAGGGGTGGTTCCCATAGGCATCTAAAATCCGGTCGGCTTCATCTATGATAAACTGGTCCAGCGGACTGCCATCCCCGATGGTGCTTCCCTGGTTGGCCCACGATCCGCACTCCACCTGCAGGTAAATCCCCATCCTGTCGGCCACACTAAATGCTGCTTCGGGTGGGCACCAGGAGTGAAAGCGGATGTGGTTAAGTCCATGTTCCCTGCATCGATTCATCAGGTGCGTCCAGTAATCCTCTTCGGAAGGAGGGTATCCCGTGAGCGGGAAAATGCAGCATTCGAGGGTTCCCCTGAGGAAGATGGGATCTCCATTGACCTGGAAGCGGGTTCCGCTGGCAGCAAACTCTCGCATTCCAAATACCTCAGTCTTTTGATCAAGCGCAGTTCCATCTGCTCCAAAAAGCTGCACTTCCATCTTATACAGGGCAGGGGAGAACTCATCCCAGAGCAGGGCATCATTACCCATGGTGTAGAGAACTTCAAAAGTAGATTGCTTTCCTGAGGCATTTATTTCTGTGCTATAGGCCGCAGGGTTATGGGTTGTTTCGGAGTTGAAGCTGCTGGCCACAATAGATATCCGCCCCAGGAAATCTTTTCCGGGTGGCCGGTCCAATTGAATAAGCACCCTGGCCTTACCCGAATGAATATCGGGGTAGATCTGGATGTTTTTCAAGGATACCATCGGGCGAGCCTCCAGGTAGAGCTGACCTGTGATCCCGTTCCAGTTGGATTGTGTATGGTCTGATACGCTGTGAGAATTTTCACCCACGGGTACAATCATGCGGTTGTCAATGCGCACACTAATGGTATTCTTCCCAGGTTTTAGATGGGGGGTCAGATGGTACTCATGGGGTACGGCCAGGCTGTTTTGGCTACCCACCTCCTGGTTATTTACATAGACTCTTGACTCCCAGTGGCATCGCTCCATGTGAAGAATCACATTTTTTCCATTCCAGTGCTCGGGCAGGACGACCTCTTTCTGATACCAGGCAGCCCCTGCATAATATTTGACTGGTTTGAGCCAGAAGGGAATTTTAATGTTTCCTGGCTGCCTGTATTTCTCATACTTTTTTTCGGTAAAATAGGATTGGTCCACAATGCTGCCGGTCCACCTGGTGCTGGTGGTTACTTCCTCTCCCATTCCGTTTTCAGCCATAGATCCCGGAAGCATGATGGCATCCGCTAATTTATCAGTGTACCACCTTTCTGTGATCCCCACATCCAAAGAGTCGATACTAAAATTCCATTCTCCATCAAGGTAAAGCCGTTGCTGCTTATCCTGGGCACCCAGGGTGCAAGCAGTCAAAAGAAGCCACAGGTAGATCAGTTTTTTCATGGGAAGTGGTTTAATCCTTAAATGTATTGAAAAAAGCACTATTTAGCAGCAAATTCACACAAGCTAATCCTACAATCAGCTATCTTTGCCATGAAACCCATCATACCAGGTAATGAAGTCATCAGTTCTAATTCCACTCCTTCTTGCTCTGCTGTTTGCCACAACCGCATCCTGTGATAAATGGAGAGGGGATGCTGAAGGCGATGTGGAGCTCTATTTGTTGGAATCCTACCAGACTGCGGATCAGTCCTGCGCAATTATAAACTCTTCCATAAAGCTTTATGACACACCATTGATCGCTTATCCGGAATTTAAATCTTACAATTCCCAAAAGCACACCTTTAAGATTTCTGATGCTGCTGCCCAGGCGGTCAAGGATCAGGAGCATTCGGTGCATGGACTTGCATTTGCTGTGACGGCCAATGGTGAGTTAGTCTATACCGGTTATTTCTGGCCTGCTTATTCATCTGCCTCATGCCAGTGGATCGTGATTGATCCCTTAATGATTTTTGGGGACAATGAACTCAGGGTGGAATTGGGATACCCTGGTCTGTTCGAAGGAGCGGAAATTGTGGATGAACGAAATAACGAACTAATCCTGGATATATTCAGGCGGGATGGAAAACTGAAAGATTGATGGAACAGGACCAGCCAGGGGATCAAGCTCCCAGAACACTCAAAAGCATTGTGAATACGCCCTTTAAAAAGGCCATGTTTGTGGTTCAGATTATCAGTTATGTGCTGATTGTAGGTTCTCCATTCATAGGAGGGGCCATCGGAGGATTGCTTGGACTGAAAGCAGCAAAGATTGGTGGTCTGGTATTTGGGATCTTCCTGGCTGGAGAGGTCCTCTTTTATGGATCATTGGCCTTCCTGGGCAAGGAGGTGGTCCTGCTGATCAGAGATAAGGCCAAAGCGTGGTTTAAGAAGCTGAGAGGGCGCAAATCCAATCAGGGGAATTAAATCACCTCACTGCCTCTCACAGCTGTTCACCTATTTTTTCCCGCTTAGCTTATCCACTATGTTCTCGACTGGATTAACCACTTCTGATGATTTAGATGGTGTCGGAGCTTTCGGATCGAATTCAGGCGGAATGGTGGAAGCACTGCCATCACGGTAAGCACTGTAATGGGGAGAGAGAATCTCAACTCCAGCTTCATTAAATTCGTCAAGGATGGCTTTATTCAGATCAGAATAGAATGAAGTCATCTTTTTGGGTTGTTTGGTGTATACATTCAACTCATACTCCACGTAGAAGTCTCCCAGATTTTTTTGAAGTACATAGGGCTTAAATTCGCGGGTGAGGTTTTTGGTGTTTTCTGCAGCCTGCAACAGCAGTTTTATGACCTGTTCAGCAGGTACATCGTAACCGATGGTCACGGTAGGATGCAGTATCAGACCTGTGGTGGTTGCATATTTGGAATAATTCCAGAGGTGGTTGTTGATGATGGTGGCATTTGGAATGGTGATATCCTCATTTTTAACGGTCTTCATGCGGGTTACGAGCATGTTTTTTTCCATAATATCTCCCACTGAATCTCCAATTTTGACCCGGTCCCCCACCATAAATGGCCGCATGTAGGTAATGACAATTCCAGCTACGATATTGGAAATGGCAGAGGTAGATCCCAGCGAGAAGAGCACTCCCAGAAAGATGGAAACGCCTTTAAAAGCAGGAGAGTCGGATCCAGGAAGGTATGGAAACATGAATACCAGTGTAAAGGCGTATAGGATAATCTTTATGATGTTGAATGTGGGGCGGGCCCAATCCTTGTGGAAGCCTTTTATTGAGAATTTTTCATCTTCAATCTCATTGCTAATATAAGCTAAGGCACGAATCACATACCTGGCGATTACGAAAATGACAAAGATATAGAAGAGGTTGGGCAGGAACGCGAGCAGTCCGCGTAAAACATCCTTCAATGGTTTGGCGAGGTATCCATAGAATTGTTCCACGAGCCCTTCTGTCCAGGGAAGAAAATTAAACAACAAAGGCAGATAAAAGACGAGTATCAGAATGATAAGCGCAATTCGCACCACTTTTGAAAGTAACAGAAATGCATGTTTTGTGTCCTGGGGCAAGAGGTAACGAAGGATGCTCTTTCGCTTGCGCTTTATGGTACGTTCATAGGAGGAGAGCCTTTTGTTTACCCATCTGTATAGCTTGTTAATCAGGAAAAAGATGAGGATTAAACCCACTATGGCCAGCAGGGTAAATCCAATATGAGTAAGCCAGTATTTCCCAGTTCTCATTTCCAGTACTTCCCCGAAGGCTGATTTAAGTACTTCAAGGTATTCGCCAGCCAGCACTTCTCTTTCCTGACCATAATAGGCTGCATCCTCATTGCTTACATAGTAAAGGGGTTCCTCTTTGTAGAATATCACTGAATAGTCATTGATGGTTGACAGGTAAAATGAATCTACTTGGATTTTCTCTTTCTTTTTCAGGTCTTTCAGGTGTTCGCTGAAAACCTCTGCCCTAACACTTGCTGAATAGGGTCCGAGACGGGCCTGAACGGAGAATAAGGTGTCTCCGTTGAGTTTAACATAGTGTTTTTCAGGGCCCTGAAAGGTGGCAGAATCAGATATGTTGCCAGGCGCTGTATCCATGGATTGTGCATCCAGGGAGAATGAGGTAAACAGGATGTATCCCAATAAGAATAGCACTCGAAACGCGAATTTCATTTGTATGAATCAATAATTTTTACCCAATCGCCCCTGTGCAGATCTGCTACACTTCTAACTTCATGGTATATAACCAAGAAAGCTTGATTTTGTTGACACGAACTCCGCTGGAAAAGATAGCGATGAAAAGGGGGCAGTCCCTGAAGATAATTTTCTATATTGAAATCCCTAAAATACAAACTATCAACCCTACGCCTTTTCATGACCACTACACCTGAGAAATCTTCGATCATTGGATTCGACAATGAAGCCTACATCAAAGCACAAACTGCTTCAATTCTGGAACGCGTTGACCGCTATCAAGAGAAGCTCTATATCGAATTCGGAGGTAAGATTATCTATGATTATCATGCATCCAGGGTGCTGCCCGGATTCGATCCAAATGTTAAAATGCGCTTGTTGAAGGAACTCAAAGATAAAACGGATATTATTCTTTGTGTTCATGCAGGGGATATTGAAAGAAAAAAAATGCGTGCGGACTTTGGCATTAGCTATGATTCGGATGCATTGAAAACCATTGATGATTTTAAAGAGTGGGGAATAGAGATCACAGCCGTGGTCATTACCCGCTATCAGAACCAGCCTCAGGCCACCTCTTTTAAGAATAAGTTAGAGCGAAATGGAATCAGGGTTTATACCCATGGCTTCACCGAGGGTTACCCCACTGATGTGGACCTGATTGTCAGTGACCGGGGATATGGAGCAAATCCATATATCGAAACCAAAAAGCCCATCGTGGTGGTGACTGGTCCAGGACCCGGAAGCGGGAAGCTGGCCACCTGTCTGAATAACCTCTATCACGAATACAAACAGGGGATCAAAGCCGGGTATGCAAAGTTCGAGACCTTTCCCATCTGGAATCTGCCTCTCTCCCATAAGGTCAACATTGCCTATGAAGCAGCGACGGTAGATCTGAAGGATATTGTACAGATCGATCACCACCACCTGGAAGCCTATAACACCACCACAGTCAATTATAACAGGGATATTGAAGCGTTCCCATTGCTAAAACGGATTCTTGAAAAGATTACAGGGGAGGAGGCCATGTACAAATCTCCCACGGATATGGGAGTAAACAGGGCAAGTATGGGCATTGTGAATGATGCAGCCATTGCAGAAGCTTCCCATCAGGAGATTATTCGCAGGTACTTCAGGTGTGCGGTGGAGTATGCCATGGGACTGGTGGAAAAGGATTCTCTGGAAAGGTCGAAGTTGATTATGGAGAAGGTCAACGCAACGGTCGAGGACAGGCGCGTGGTATTGCCTTCCAGGGAAGCAGCCCGGGAGGCCATGGACAGGGGTAAGGGGAATGAGGGGATCTATTGCGGCGCATCCATTGAACTGAAAGACGGGACCATCATTAAAGGCAAGAATTCGCCCCTGATGCATGCCGCTTCAAGCTTAATTTTGAATGCGACCAAATACCTGGCTGGACTGCCGGATAGCATGCACCTGCTGCCTGCAAACATGATTGAACAGGTAACCTTCATGAAAAAGGAGATCCTTACCGGTAAGATGATCAGTCTGGATCTTGAAGAAACCCTGATCATGTTGGGCATATCAGCTATTTCTAATCCTGCTGCCCAGGTGGCCATTGAAAAGCTTTCCGAATTAAGGAATCGCGAGGTTCATCTAACCCATATTCCCACACCCGGAGATGAAGCTGGGCTAAGAAAACTGCATGTAAATCTTACCTGCGATCCTGAATTTTCTTCTAAAAGCCTGTTTTTAGGAGACTAATTCTGCTGCCGGATCTGCCAGATGGCATCCAGGGTGATCATAGAATCAACAGAGACCTGATTTTCAGCAGCTTTTTGCTCAATGTGCTTCATCCAATCTTCATCTGTTTTAATGTAGTTCCTGAGATCATTTACTTTTTTCTGAAATTCCGGATCGGAATGATCTGCGGGTCGTTCAATCCCCTTGAAATGGTCGTAAGCATTCTCAATAAAGCCCCAGCCCAGATCGGGCAGGGTGGCTTCGGTGGCCATCACGATAAAGAGATCATGCCGGTCGATCTCCTCCTGCAGACTCACCTGGCTGGTCTCAAGTGGAGCGTGATAACTGTCGGGGTAGATCTGCTTATTGTAATACCAAAAATGGCTCTCTTTAAAAGCATTGGAGATGCCAAAATTGAACATGCCCCAGTAGTAGCTGTCGGCTATTACCACCACCGAGGGTTTGGTCTTCTCGGGTCCGGATTGAATCCGGATGGGGGCATAAGCCATGTCGAATGACTTCAGCCTGCGCAGGATATTCAATCCATCGGCTATGTCATAGTCATCCTCTTTGGGTTGTGAAATCTCTGTTTCGTTCCAGGTCAGGTCGGGCATATCAATGCCCCGCACCTGCTCCATAAACCGAATCATGGAATCGGCCGCCAGGTACATCCCGTAGTAGCTCCAGTGGATTCCATACTGAGGATAGAGAGGATACTTTGATTTGCCCTTGTGGTTTACAAAGTAGCTGTTGAAGTCGATGTGAGTGATCCCCATTTGTTGAGCCAGCTCCAAATGGGTTTGGTAGTTGGTCACTCCCTTTTCGGTCTTGTACTTCTCCGGAAAGTATTCGGGGAAGAAGGAACCTTTCCCGGCTGCAAAGACCAGAATCAGGTTTTTATCCAGCCTGGCCAGGGTGTCCTGAACATATTTCAGACGATTCATCCTCCCTTCGATGCTGTCGTGACCCATATAATCGGTCCCGTAATAGGCCTTAATGTAGTTCTCTTCGTAGAGATAGTTTTGCTTGCCCACAACCACCCCATTTGCTTTGGCCTTATTAAACAGGCTGAAAGCAAGTTGGTTATTCAGTCGGATAAAAAAACTACGGAATCCAAAACTTTCATTTAAATAGGCCTCTTCCCGTTCCTGATAGCTTCCTGAGAACCAATCAGAAAAGCCAAAATAGGAATTCTCAGGTTCGGATACGGCTCCTTTTAGGGGGGAAAGCTTTACCACATGAAACTTGCCTTGAAAATAGGGGGTGATCAACAGTAGCAGGGCTACTCCCAAAAGGACACGGCGTATTTTAGAGGATGTATCTTTCATGCCTAGAATCTGAAGTAGATAAATGGATTAAAACCGAAGGCAGTGATAGAACTGATGCACAACAAAAGGAGGACCACCGACAATGCAAATACCCCCATGTGTCTTTTGTTGCTGTAGGGATCGAAGTAGATGGTATCCTGTATTTTCTGACCTTTTTTGAAATAGGTGAAAAAGGCGAAGAAGACGGCAATAAGCAGGTAGGTATAAAACTCCGAATCGAAGGTGATGGATCGGTGAAAGTCAAAAGCAAACATTCTTTTCAGGTAGGCAAAGACATCTCCGACCCGCTCAATCCTGAAAAATACCCAACCGATCATTACAATAAAGAAAGTGAGCAGCGTGCTTGGCAGTTTTCCGATTCGATCATATACTTTGAGCAGAAAAGCCCGCTCCAGTACCAGGAACAGTCCGTGATAGGCGCCCCATATGATAAAGCTCCATGATGCTCCATGCCACAAACCCGAAGCCAGAAAGACAATCCAGAGATTGAGGTACAACCTCTTGGTGGAGACTTTGTTTCCTCCCAGGGGGATGTAGAGGTAGTTTTTCATCCATGCCCCCAGGGTAATGTGCCACCTTCTCCAGAATTCAGTAATGCTCCTGGAAACATAAGGATTGTTGAAGTTCTCAGGAAATTTAAATCCAATCATCCTGCCAATGCCTATGGCCATATCGGAATAGCCAGAGAAATCAAAGTAGATCTGGAATGTATAAGCCAGGATACCGATCCATGCGGTATAGGTCCCAATGCCGGAGTAGTCCATGGCAAAGATCGTATCGGCCTGCAGGCCCATGTGATTGGCAATTAAAACCTTTTTTGCCAATCCAATGCAAAAGCGGTAGAATCCCATAAGCTTATTATCCACGGTTTCGTTTTTGGATCGATCGGTGATTTGATCGGCCATGTCGTGGTAACGGATGATTGGTCCCGCTATGAGCTTGGGAAAGAGGATGATATAGGTCTGGTAATCCCAGAAATTGTCCAGTGGTTTGTGGACCTTCCGGTATACATCCACTACATAGGTGATTGTCTCGAAGGTATAGAAGGAGATTCCAATGGGGAGTACCAGCTTGGTCCATTGAATGTTGTGGTCGCCAAACACCGACAGGACTGCATTCACATTTTCAATAAAGAAGTTGGAATACTTAAAATAGACCAGCAAACCTAAATTAATGAATACGGAAAGGGCCAGCATCAACTTCCGATGAAGATCTTCCCTGGTCTGGGACATCCATTTAACCAGGTGAAAATCAATGAAGGTGGAAGCCAGGATAACAAATATGAATTTGGGAGCCCCCCAGCTGTAAAAGAAAATACTGAACACCAGAATGACGATGTTCTTGTATTTCTTGTCGGCAAAATGGTAGGTGATCAGAAAAGCCGGGAGAAAGTACAGAAGAAAAACTATACTGCTAAAAACCATATTTATTTATAAAGAGCGATAAAGTAAGTAATTACCGCCCAACTGGCAAAAAAAAACAGCAGAAGCTAAACTCCTGCTGTTTTACCAGACTACCTGTTACTGTGTTCTAACGGGTCTCCACTACTGCATATCTGGTCTTCTTCCAAAACTTTTCGGGTTGTGTAATTTGTATGTATTCCACAATGCTGTCATTGCTAACCACCTCGTAAGAATCCGCCGGGTGAGGGGAGATGAGTTCTGCCTTTTTTGCATTGATGGCGATTTTGTCGGTCATGGCGATGCTGATCTGGTCGAAATAACTGTCAGTCAGGTCGGCAGGGACCACCTTGCTTTTACCCAGGCCCAGGAATCCACCCTCCTTGGACACAATGCCAATTTCTTTCAACTCCTTGAAGTTTCCTGAGGCCAGATAGGCTTTGTCAAGTTCAGCTTCATTCTGACTGATCACCTCTTCTTTCAGAAGAATGGTTTCATCTCTTTCTATTACTTCCATATCGAGACTGTCGATGGCGATATTCAGCTCAGCCACATAAAAGTCGCGATCCATCAGTTCCATTTTTAATACCTGGATGCTGGAGTCGCGCAGTTCGATCGATTCCTGCAGGAGTGCCATCTTATCCTCTAAGGCGGCAATTTGGATACCGGATTTCTTCAATCGCTGATTTAAGGCGATAACTTTCGCTTTGTTCTCCTCCAGCAAAGAGTTCATCTGGCGGATCTCGCTCACAATGCGGTCACGCATATCATTTGGGAATTCAGGATTTTCAGCCGAGAGGACAAGTAAATTCTCTTTCTCCCGAACAATATTCATATCTTCTTCAATCTCGTTGAAGGTCTGGACCAGTTCGTTGATAATTGAATCCCTGTGTTCAATGACCCCGATGAGGCTTTCATTAGCCATTTGTGCTTCTGTCTGCTGTTCCTTGAATTTTTCCGCGCGGTTAATTGAGACCACTGCGAATACGGCCAGTAGGGTGACTGAGACCACCGACATGATCCATAATGCTGTTTTGTTGTTTCCAGTTCCCTGGGTTTTGCTGATTTCATTTTTCATTTTTATTTCCTTTATTATTTGAGAATGTCTTATTGACCTTCTTAAGCCAAAGGATGTGCCAAAATGAAAAAATCAGATTAAGATATTGTAATTCAATAGAATATAAAGAAAGAAAATTGACCGCTACTTTCTCAAAATGAGAAATCTTTCTCAAAATGAAAAACTCCTCAGTTCTCTTTCTGCTCTTTCAGCATGCGGTAGATGGTGGCTGCTCCGATATTGAGCTTTGTAGCCACCAGTTTTACATCATTGTTATATTTATCCAGGTAGGTGGTGATGATCCTTAGATCGTATTCCCTGAGCGTAAGCTCTTCAAAATTTGAGATATCGAAAACCTCCTCGTCTCCAAATACAATATCTTCTGCTTCGATCTGATCCCCATCGCTCAGGGTGACGGCCAGTTCGATCACGGATTTTAGCTCGCGGATATTCCCCGGAAATGGATATTGCCTGAGCTTTTGCATGGCTTGTGGTGTGAGTTTCTTGACGGGCATCTTATTTTCCTCGCAAAAGGTCCTTGCAAAATGGGCGGCCAGTATCAGAACATCGTTCCCCCGCTCCCGCAAGGGGGGTAGTTCGATGGACAGTCCCAGCAAGCGGTAGTATAAATCCTTCCGGAAATTCCCCTTCCTCACTTCATGGGCCAGGTTTTTATTGGTGGCAACGATGATCCGACAGTTGACTCGGATGGTCTTATTGCTGCCCACCCTGTTGATCTCCTTTTCCTGAAGTGCCCTGAGCATCTTAGCCTGAAAGGCCATGTCCATCTCCCCGATCTCGTCCAGAAAAAGGGTGCCATTGGTGGCTTCTTCGAATTTCCCCTTTCGCTGGTAACTGGCTCCTGTGAAGGCCCCTTTTTCATGACCGAACAATTCGCTTTCCACCAGCTCCGAAGGAATGGCAGATACATTGATGGCCACAAACGGGCCCGATCTACTTAGCAGAATTATAGTGGATGGCTTTGGCAACCAGCTCTTTCCCGGTCCCTGTCTCTCCGAAGATTGATACGGTGATATTGGTGGTCAATGCCCGGGATACGAGTTCCTGGACCTTCCTGATGGCCTTGCTCTCTCCGATAACCAGGTGGCTGAAGCTATACTTCTTCTGAACCTCCTTCTTAAGTTCGGAGATCTCCTTTTTCAATCCCAGGTTGTTGCGGATATTCTGGACCGTATTGAGCAGGCGCTCCCTGATGTCATTGGTTTTGACGATGTAATCGTAGGCTCCCTCTTTCAGCAGGTCCACCACTACGGTGATATCAGCCTGTTCAGAGATCATGATCACCTGAATATCCGGGTTCAGGTTTTTGATTCTCCTGAGCACCTCAATCCCGGTCATGTCGGGCAAACGGTAATCGAGTGTGATCACGTCCGGTCCCATGTTCAGCTTGTCCAGACAATCCTTTCCGCTTTGAAAACTGTGAACCTGGTAATCGGGATTCAGGGAAAGGGTATGCACCAGCAGCTGGTTATACCAATCGTTGTCTTCAACTACAAATACCTGGAAGCGTTTTTCATTCATGGGGATTAACTTTTTTATTTCTTTGAATTGCGCATGAAGACTTATTCCTGCCTCTGAACTGCTATTTCTGGCTTGTTTGATCAGGTCCCGGAGGAGATTCTTATTCCCACGTGGAGCTTTCCTTTGGATTTCCATCAGCTGCTCAAGCAGAAGCGAAAGTCCCAGGTGCCTGCCAGGCGGGATCAGTTTATGTGCCAGGTCCCTGACAGTTCCAAACTTTCCCTGGTCTACAGCGGCTTCCATCTCCTCAAGTCCTTCAAGGGTAGTCTTTTCGAACTGGATGATCATCTCTTCCACAAATCCCATGTCCTCCCCGGCCATCCGGATCAGATTAGAAAGATCCCCTTGATCCTGGTTGGTCTGCACACTCCCTGAATCGGTCTGTTGTGCTACTGAATCGGCCTGCACCCTCTCTGATTTGGCCTGAAGCTCAGACCCGCTGCTGCTGCGCCCAAGGGCATCTAATACCAGGCTGGAAAGCTGAGATTCTGTGAATGGTTTGACCAGGAATGCGTTGAAAAGCTCTCCTTTTCCAGAACGGATTTTGTGAGAGGTATCTGCGGTGATCCCGAATACCGGCAGTTGCTCACCCGACTTTTTTAAGGTTTCCCTAATGTATTTGGCTGCATTCACCCCGTTGATCCCTGGCATTCTCAAATCCATCAAAACCACATCGTATTCATGCTTGCTCAACAGATCGACCGCCTCAACTCCATTCATGGCCACATGGTATTCCGCCTTCCATTTGTCAAGGATTGTCGCTATGAGCTTGCAATTGTATTCCTCATCGTCGGCTATCAGAAAGCGCAATCCTTCAGGAATATCAGGCAGCTGCCCCTGGTCATGCCCAGCCTTCATCTTCGCCGGATCGCCTGTCTGAAATTGGAGGTCGCAGGAAACCAGCGTCCCGATGCCCTTGGTGCTCTCCACATTTATGCTCCCCTTGAATAGTTCCACCAGCTTTTTCACGATGGAGAGTCCAAGGCCTGTACCCCCGTATTTTATGGCTGTATTTTCGTCCTCCTGGGTGAAGTCCTGGAATATTTTATCGAGCTTGGATCCCTCAATACCAAGCCCCGTATCCTTTACATTCAGGTTCAGCCTGGCTGCATTGTTTTCCCCTGGGAGGACCTGTACAGTGACTTCTACAAGACCGTTTTCAGTAAATTTCAAGGCATTGCTCAAGAGGTTATACAAGATCTGCTGGAAGCGCTGTGAATCACCGAAAAGGATGATATTCTGCTTGTTTTCCACCGTGTACATTAAGGCATTCCCGTTCTTTTCGGCCATGGGGGTAAAGAGGGTGCAAACATGTTGAACTTCGGTATCCGGATCGAAGTGCAGGTTGTTCAGGGTAAGCATCCCTGCCTGAAGTTTTGAAAAATCGAGGGTGTCGTTGGTTAGCCGCATCAGCTGGTCCCCTGCAGAATCGACAATTTCGATCTTTTCACTGAGCTCTTTTTCCAGTGGCATGCTCCGTATCTGTTTGATAAAGCCGGAAATGGCATTAAGGGGGGTGCGTATTTCATGGCTTACATTGGCCATAAAGAGTTCTTTGGCTTTCACCAGTTCCTCGGTTTCCTGGCGGGAACGGATCAGGGCTTCGTTGTATGCCCTGTTCTTTCTGGAATACTTGACTACCAGGAAAACGACCAGCATGGAGAGAAGGGTGCCAAACAGAGAGAATATGCCCAGCAGTCTATAGGTTTTCCTGGATAGTTCTCCTGCTTTTTCATACCGTGCCTGATCAAGGTCCCTCTCATAAGCTTCCAGCTGGGACATCAGGGAGAGAAATGCCTCGTTGAGTGAACTGCTCGATCGGGTAAGCTCTGTCTCCTTGGCCTGGAGCTGTAACTCGGTCTCCTTTTCAATTTTTTCTATCTCACCTATCAACTCCAGGATCTCTTCGTTCTGAGAGGAGGGATCTTCCTCTTCCTTTTTCTTCTTTCCAAAGACCCTTTTGAAAAATCCCTGTTTCACTTCAGGAACAGGCTCCACCGGCTGGAAGCGCTCAGCCAGGTCTGAGATTGCACTGCGTGTGGAGTCGTATTGCCAGATGGAGATCATCTCCAGCCAGACCTGGGTTTTCACATTTATCAGTGCATTGATGGTATCAATTTTATGAGAGAACCATTCATCTTCCGGATACTGCTTGTAAAGCTTGTCGATGACCGAATCGATTCCATTGATCAATCCGTTGTACTTTCTTAGATAGAGGTTTTCTCTGGTCAGACCATAAAGCCTGACATTGTTCTCAGCCCTGTCGATGGTGGTGGTGATCTCCTGTATAGTGGCCAGTCCGTCGTCGGGGGAGTTGTTACTGTAAATCATGGTAACCACTGACGACAGGCTTTTATAGGATAGGTATCCGCTAAATCCTATAACGACCACTCCGGCAAAAAGCAGGAATGCTATTTTAAATGGCATCGATACCTTGAGTCGGGCCATATTGGAATTTTACCTATATCTGTATATTCCAAACAAGCAAAACCCGCATTTGTTGTTCAAATACCTTGTGACAAGGTGATTCTACTTGCTATTGCTTCAGTACAATGATCTTTTTAAACTGAACTTCATTTTCAATTTTCAGTCTGACGATGTAGTTGCCAGGTGCGAATCCGTAAAGATCAAGCTTTATTCGATCCCCTATAACGTAAAGGTCTCGTTGCATCATAATCGATCCCACATCAGACAGAATCACCACCTCCACTTTTTTCCTGTCTATCAGGTCAGATTGCAGTATGACATAATCACTGATGGTCGGATTGGGGAAAATCTTGATTGAACTCAAAATGTCGACTTACCCCCGGACTGGATGTATTTAGTATGCTGTTGATATCCAGATCCCAGACTGCATCTACCACAAAGTCAAGGTCCATTTTCTCCAATTCTGATTCAGTTATTGAGAAATAGTGGGTTGTATTCTGCGTGATTCCGGGAATATCCACATAGAGTGAGTATTCTCCAATAGCCACATCTGAGAAGATATATGTGCCATTTTCATCCGTCGCAATATTACTTACCGGAAGTCCACTTGACTCATCTATCAACATCACCTGAGCATCTATAACCGGCAGAGGCGTTGCTTTCTTTGAACTTGCCTCATGCTTGACTTTTCCACCAGCTTTCCCGTCTCCATTGGTCGCAGCAGGATTCTCAAACATATCGACGATGAGGGTTTCGTTGTCCTCACAAGACAGGCTAATAATCTCTGCATCTTTCCAATTCCAGGCCCTGCCATAATAACTGGACATTACCCCGTGATAGGTTTTCTTATCATGATTGTCCAGTTTAACATGCAGGATATATTGCCCTTCGGGGATATCCGGGAAGTTAAATGAGCCATCGGGTCCTGTCCTCATTTCAGCCACTGCGTTATTATGAGGGCTGGCTGCGTCATACAAGACCACATCAGCCTCATCTGCTTTCACATACCCTTTGCTATGTCTGGCGAATCCGCTTATAATCGCTTTGGATTGAGCCCGAACCTCACCTGACCAGGAGGTCATACATCCATTGGCATCGGTGATGGTCACATCGTAGAATCCAGCCATCAGTCCAATCTGGTTCTGTGATGAGGAGCCATTGGACCAGCTAAATTGGTAGGGAGGAGTGCCTCCAAATACAGAGAGGTCAATGTTTCCGCTGGCTTCTCCTGAGCATGTTGCTTCAGATGTCACCCCGGATACACTCAGAGTCTCGATCGGTTCTGTCACGGTGAACTCGGCGGCAAACGAACAGCCATTGGCATCGCTAACCGTTACCTGGTAAATACCAGCCAGAAGTCCAGCCTGATCCCGTTTTTTGGATCCATTGGACCAACTAAACTGGTAAGGAGCCGTTCCACCCGTAACAGAGACGACAATGCTTCCATTTGCTTCATCTTTGCAACTCACATCCTTAACAATACCCATTGCTTCCAATGCTTCTGCAGGTTCTGTCACAGTAAACTCGGTGGCAAACGAACAAGCATTGGCATCGGTGATGGTTAAGGAGTAGGTACCAGCCATTAAATCGGTCAGATTCTGATCGCTTGAACCATTTGACCAGGCGAACTGGTAAGGAGCAACACCTCCGGTAACCAGAAGGGTTATGCTACCATCCGCTTCACCCATACAGCTAATATCATTCACGGTTCCGGTCGCAGCAAGAGCTTCTGCCGGTTCGCTTACAGTAAATTCGGTCGCATAAGTACAAGCGTTTGCATCGGTAACAGTTAACTGGTAGGTTCCAGCTATCAGATCGGTTAGATTCTGATCGCCTGAGCCATTTGACCAGGCATACTGGTAAGGTTCAGTGCCTCCTGTAACCGACAGGGTAATGGTACCGCTGGCCTCTCCATGGCAGCTCACATCCGTTGCTATGCCTGTAGCACTTAAGGCTTCAGCAGGCTCGCTGATGTCAAACTCCGTCGCAAAAGTACATCCACTGGCATCGGTAATGGTTAACTGGTAGTTCCCAGCCATCAGAGCGGTTTGGTCCTGATCGCCTGAGCCATTTGACCATACAAACTGGTAAGGTGCAGTTCCTCCTGTAACTGACAGGGCAATGGCACCATCGGCATTTCCAAAGCAGCTGATATGGCTAACCATACCTGTTGCGCTTAAGTCTTCGGTTGGTTCTTCCACTGAGAACTCCTCATTGAAGCTACACCCATTTGCATCGGTGATGGTCACCTGGTAGACACCCCCTATAAGATTGGTCAGGTTCTGATCACTTGAACCATTGGACCAGGCAAACTGGTAGGGAGCTGTCCCTCCGGAAACTGTCAAGGCAATGGCCCCACTGGCTTCTCCATGGCAACTCACATGCGTTACAGAACCGGCAGCACTTAGCGCTTCGGCAGGTTCTGTCACAGTAAACGCGGTGGCAAACGAACAAGCATTGGCATCGGTGACAGTTAACTTGGTAGATTCCAGCCATCAGATCAGTCAGATCCTGAGTGCTTTCACCATTGGACCATTCAAACTGATAAGGTTCAGTACCTCCGGTTAACTGAAAGGGTAATGGCTCCAGTGGCCTCTCCATGGCAAGTCACATCACTTGCTATACCTGTTGCAATTAAGGCTTCAGCAGGTTCAGTCACCGTAAATTCAGTCGACACGAGACAAATATTGGCATCCACAGTAATCACTCGATAGACACCTGCTGCGAGATCACTGAACGATCCTTTGTATCTACCCCATCCGACCAACTATACTGGTAGGGAGCTGTGCCTCCTGTAACGGTCATGGCAATGCTGCCGCCGGTCTCTCCGTAACAGGTCACATTTGTTACAATTCCATCTGCACTTATGGCGTCCGCAGGTTCTTCTACTGTGAATTCTTCATCGAAGCTACACCCATTTGCATCGGTGATGGCCACTTGATAATTTCCAGCCACCAGACCAGTCAGGTCTTGAGTGCTTTCCCCATTGGACCAGTCAAACTGGTAGGGAGAAGTACCTCCTGAAACAGATAGGGTAATGCTTCCACTGGCTTCTCCATGGCAACCCACATGCGTTACAGCACCCGCAGCACTTAGCGCTTCAGCTGGTTCAGTCAACAGTAATATTCCTCTGTAAATGAACAGCCACTGGCATCGGTGATGGTCACTTGATAATCTCCAGCCATCAGATCAGTCAGATCCTGAGTGCTTTCACCATTGGACCATTCAAACTGATAAGGTTCAGTACCTCCGCTTAACCGATAGGGTAATGGTACCACCGGTCTCTCCAGAGCAATTTACATGGGTAACTACACCTGTGGCATCCAGAGCTTCAGCAGGCTCAGTCACCGTAAATTCAGTGGACACGAGACAACTATTGGCATCTACAATAGCCACTTGATATACACCTGCCGGGAGATCTGAACGATCCTTGGTGTCTGCCCCATCCGACCAGGTAAACTGGTAGGGAGCTGTGCCTCCTGAAACGGTCACGTTTATGCTGCCGCCGGTCTCTCCATAACAGCTCACATTTGTTACACTTCCGACTGCATTTATGGCTTCAGCGGGTTCTTCCACTATGAAATCCTCATCAAAGCTACACCCATTTGCATCGGTGATGGCCACTTGATAATTTCCAGCCACCAGACCAGTCAGGTCTTGAGTGCTTTCACCATTGGACCAGTCAAACTGGTAGGGAGCAGTACCCCCTGCAACAGATAGAGTAATGCTTCCACTGGCTTCTCCGTGGCAACCCACATGCGTTACAGCACCCGCAGCACTTAGTGCTTCTGCTGGTTCAGCAACGTATAGTCCTCTGTAATTGAACAGCCACTGGCATCGGTGATGGTCACTTGATAAGTCCAGCCATCAGATCAGTCAGATCTTGAGTGCTTTCACCATTGGACCAGCTAAACTCCAGCGGTGAGATTCCACCTGAAACTGTCAGTATAATGCTGCCATCTAATCCTCCTTTACAGCTTACATCGGTCACTGTTCCTATTGCCTCTATGGCTGTAGTCGGTTCAGAAACTGTAAAGGCGGCAATGGCACTGCAACTGTTCGCATCACGTACAATCACATTGTAGTTTCCTGCATCCACATTGCTAAGGTCCTGGGAAGTCTGACCACTAGTCCACTGATAGGTATACCCAGGCGTTCCTCCCGAAACTGTGATTGAAATGCTCCCATTGGCTTCTCCCTGGCATAAGGCATCAGTTACATCTCCTTGTATGGTAAGGGATTCAGGTGCTTTCACTGAATCGGAGAGTTCAAACTCACATCCCTGACCATCGGTAATGGTTACTTCGTACAGGTCTTCGCATAGCTCATTGCGGAAAGATCCGGTTTGGCCGTCACTCCATTGATAGGAAAATGAACCATCTCCTCCGGTAGCTACTGCGATGGCATAACCATTGCACATTCCGGCACAGGTCACATCAGAGATACTCAGGCTGCCGGTCAGCACTGTGGCCCACACCAATTCCTGACTTGCTGTGACAGTGCATCCATTGGCATCGGTGACAGTTACTTCATAGGTATCTGCACACAGATCAAGCAGGTTGCTTTCTGTAGCCCCATGGCTCCAGGAGTAGGAGTAGGGAGCAATACCGCCAGTTACTTCGGCTGTGATAGAACCATTACATACTCCTTCACATGCTGGATTTACTGCTGTGAGGTTTATTTTAAGTACTTCCGGATTCACCAATTCTGTGGAGCCGGTGATCTCACATGCATTGAAGTCATTAACCGTCAGCGTGTAATTCCCGGCGGCTAAATTGTCGTTCAGGGCAGCACTGGCACCATTCGACCAGGTGTAGGTATAAGGTGCCGTTCCTCCCGAAACTACGGCTTCAGCCGAACCATTTGCTTCATCACTACAGGCAGGATCCTCAGAAGTAATGTTAAGTACCAGGAGTTCAGGATCGGATATTTCGACAAGCGTGATCTCTTCACATCCCGAATTATCCGTGGTGGTCAAGGTATAACTTCCAGCCGTGAGCCCGGTCAGGTCTTGCGACGACGCGCCATTGTCCCATTGGTAAATATAGGGTTCCAGTCCACCTGATACGGTGATATCTATGCTGGCATCACTGTTCCCTGCACAGCTGGGGCCAGATAGAGTTGAATTGACTATAAGGGCCTCTGGCTCTTTCACCTCAGCGATTTCAAATTCAACACAACCATTATCGTCAGTGGCAGCGAGGGTATAAGTGCCACTAGCAGCACCGGAAAGATTTTGAGTAGTATCCCCATTGTCCCATGAGTAGCTATAGGGTGCAGTTCCCCCAGCAATAGCTGTAGTGATTGAACCATCGGCAGATCCATTACAACTTACAGCCCCAGGAGTAAGCGTGATTGATATGGTTTCTGGTTCATTGATGGTAAAGAGGGAGTCAATGGAACAACCCGCTCCATCGCTCACTGTTACAGTATATGCTCCCCCGCACAAGGCCATCTGGAATGGGCCTGTGGCACCATTGCTCCAGCTATAGGTATAAGGAGCTGTACCACCGAGTGCAGATACAGTAGCCACTCCGTTGCAATTGCTGTTGCAACTCACACCATAGGTGGTTAGCGACAACACCAAATTGGATGTTGATTCAATGGTAAAGGTATCTTCTGCAACGCAGCCAGCGGCATCGGTAACATCTACAGAGTACCCACCTTCGCTAAGACTCTGTATGGACGATTCGGTGGCTCCATTGGACCATAAATAGGTGTAGGGTGAATTTCCTCCACTTGCAGTTAAAGCTATACTACCATCATTCCCACCGGGGCAGGTGACAGACTGAATGGTTGAGCCTACAGAGATTGCTTCCGGTTCGCTCAGGGTAGTAAATCCGCTTGCAATCGTTCCATTACCATCTGTCACTGTTACCGTGTAGGTATCAGCCGACAGGCTATTGATATCCTCTGTAATGGCCCCATTGGTCCACAGAATAACATAAGGTGCCACCCCACCGGTAATGGTCAGGTCTATGGCCCCATCGTTGCTATTGAAACAGCTTAAGTTTGTGGGATCAAGAGAAATGGAGAGTGTATTAACTGTAATTGATCCTTCAATCAATATGCTGTCATCAATGGCATTCAGGTATTTGTCACGGACCGTCACATAGTGCATTCCAGGTAGCAACCCGGATACTCTATCGGTAGTAGCACCGTTTGACCATTGGTAGTAGAATGGAGCAACACCCCGAATGATTGATAGGGAAGCAGAGCCATCGGGGCAGGCAGCACAGGAGGCTGCAATACCCTGAAACACTAATTTGAAGTTCAGGAATGACCACTTCCACACTATCCACTATGCTGCAGGTGTTGGCATCGGTAATGGTGACAGTTTGCCATCCGGCTTCCAGACCTGTTACCATTTCGCTACTTTCCCCGTTTTCCCATAAAATGGTGTAGGGAGAGAGACCGCCTGTAACATCTACCTCAGCTGTATCAATGCTTGTGCTTAAGTTGGCATGGAGTTGATTGAACATCTCCACAGAGTCGGTACTGGTAGAAGTACATCCTGAAGAGGCAGTGGCGCGAAGTTCAACTTCATATTTCCCAGCTGTCACATATGGATGGGTAGGAGAAGCCAACAATGAGCTTTGTCCGTCTCCAAAGCTCCAGTCATAGCTTAAAGAACCACTCTCAACATTGGAGGTATTCGAGAAGACTACCTCTTCACCATAACAGGCGTCCTCTGCTGTGAAACTTACCTGAGGCGTGGCCAGCAGATCGACCTCTTTGACGGTATCGCCATAACAGCCGATATCGGTGTAAGCCCTAAGGGTTACATTGTATAAGCCAGAAGTGGCGAATGTGTGCAAGGGATTTTGTACCCTGGCAGTATCCCCATCCTCAAATAGCCACTCGTAATTGGTAATTGTCCCATTAGTTACGGTAGCATTCCCCACAAATGGGATATCGGTACCTGCACAGTCGGAGACAAAGGTAAAGTTCACGTCAGGTACATCGCTGCTGAAGCGCGAAATCTCCAGGGTGTCGTTGTTGATGTTGTCATCGTGTGAACCAATGAGCCAGATCTTAAAATCATAGGTTCCATGCCCTGCCAGATTTTCCCTGGTGGGGAAGGTGTAGGTAATGTCGTTGGCGATCTCTCCAGGAACAGTTCCCTTATTCACGGGTCCCCCATTCACCTGGTAAGCCACCTGCAGATCAATAAATGGCACATCGCCAAACTGCCTGATCAGGATGGTCACCGAATCACTGTCCCCAAGGCCGCAACTCAGGGTTGGACTTACAAGCTGTGTGATCCCAAAATCAACCAGGTACTCGTCGGCACCTACATCAGGAGCAGCCTGATTACGGACTTCCCCGTCGATGTCCAGAGTCACTCCAGCTGCCGAAATCCCTGCTCCGTTGATGGATCTCTGTGAGGGTCGAAGATCTGTTTCACTCAAAAAGAATGGATTCAGCACATTGGAGTTCGCATCGGCATTGATGGCCGAACCCCACGATCCCAGGTCGGAATATAGGGTCCCCAAATAGGATCCAAACTCATCACCCGAACTGTAGAAATCATTATAATCCCAGTCACTTCCGGCAATTGAGAGGTCCAATTTAGCAGCAAGACCGCCACCCTCATTGGCAAAGATGTTGTTCTTAACTGTGTAGTTAGTGCCCCCTAGGACTTCTAGTCCGACTCCATTGGCTACATCGGTACCTGTGATGTTGATGCAGTTGAAGACTATCTGTGAGCCTGATCCCATTTTCTTGTAGGCTGATTCCTTTGGCAATGCCTACACCTTCGGCTTCGATGAAGTTGTTTGCGACGAGGTTATCGGCACCATTTACGATTATTCCAGCACCTGCCTGGATGTTTAAGAGGCGGTTTTCGGATACAGTGGCGTTACTAGCTGTTATATTTATCCCATTCCCGGCTACAACTCCATTGACAGTATTATTCGTGTATAATCCTCCGGTTCCTCCTAGATTCATCCCTTGAGTACGGACATTCGTAATACTATTATTTCTGATCTTCCAGTGACTGTTTACAGGTGGATTGCTTATTATTCCAGTTGTTTGATAATTTCTTACAATGTTACTATCTACTTCTAGTTCAGCTATAATATTATTCAATGATATTCCATGTCCAGGCTTATCAGAATACAATCCGTCAATCGTGTTCTTTATAATATAGATACTGTCTCCTGCGTCTATATAAATACCATGTGAGGTCAAATTATAATAAGTAGTATAGTAACTTACTATCGAGTTTTCCTTAACCAAAATATTTCTGGTATTTGCTCCCTCAATATATATTCCCATTGACCAATAATATCTTGCTCTTGCGTCAATATTATTAGAAAGGATATTGATGTTTTTTGAATTCAAGATATCGATACCTCGAGTTCTAGAACCAGTTGTGTTATCTGTAACCGTATTGTTTAAAACACTTGCATCAACACAGCCTTCAAGTAAAAGTCCCCTTGTATTATTTCCGCCCCCAACATTATTAAAAATCGTGTTTAGTTGTATAATAATCGACGCATCATTTGTCATGTACAACCTACGTATTTGATTATTCTGTACTGTAATGTTTTTGCTATTAGTGATACTTAAGTCTCGCAAATGACTGTTTTCTACAATTATTTCATTGGCAGAACTACCCTCTATCTGTTGCAGATTCAAATCATAGCCATCCATAGCTATCTCACGAAACGTGAGATACTCATCACTTGATGTATTTGGACTCAATACATGTCCGATAAAATGACATCGTTCAAAACGCACGTGACTGCTTTCATTCTGAATAAGTGTGCTATTGGTTCCATTGGTGCGCAGCACACTCATATCCTCGAAGGAGATATAATCAGAACCGGTAATGGCCAGGGTAAAGTCATTGCTTGGATTGCTAGTGGAGTAATGAAGTTCTACCAGGCTACTATCACGGCTTTCACTTCGGAAGGTGATGGTGTTGGCAGCGCTGCTACCGCTTATCTCATAGAGCTTGATCTGCTCATCATAAATCCCATCTCGGATCTCGAAGACTACAGGGCATGTGATGCCTGCATTGTTTAAAGCGATGGCTGCATCAGTAAAGTTGGTAAAATCAGGGTCTGTTCCTCCAATGGTATAAATACCGCACATAGGGGTAGCCATGTCAAAGGCTCTGGCTGTATCATTATGGAGATTGCAATCAGCTCCTCCATTGGGGGTTTCTGTCCAGGCTTTTAACTTATAGCTTTCCCCTCCGGCAAAACTATAGCTGCCAATCGTAACTTCTGTATTTACTTTGTAGGCTAAAGAACCGGTCCAGTTGAAGGGTGTTTGGGCCACTCCGTTTACCTCCCAGTGGATAACAGCACTGGTCAGCAATCCTGTCCCTTGGTTCTGCAACTCAACATTTACATTTTGACTTCCAACCGACAAGGGATTGACCAGGCCTACAAATTCGTTAATTCCTGCATCCTGAGAACAAGGTGTATACTCTATGGCTCCAAAATCGGGCGATGCTCCACGAACAGTTGCATCAATATCAGTAGTGATTCCAGCACCTGTTTCAGCCGCATCATTTAACAATACCTGGTTTAATTGAAGTACAGAGTCAGAACTATAAAATGGATTCTTGGCAAGGCCATTGATTTCATGACCAGATGCAGCTTGAAAACTACTGAAATTAGTGAAATCAGTATCATTGAATCGCGCAAGCTTTTGTTTAGTACTGTAATAATTGTTGTAATTAAAATCACCATTAAGTTTACCGGTGAAGTAAGACGCATACCCTCCACCATTATTGGCAAAAATGTTATTCTTGACTGTGTAGTTACTGCCACCAAGAACTTCCAGTCCAATGCCATTAGCTACATCAGTACCAGTGATGTTGATGCTGTTGAAGACTATCTGTGAGCCTGTCCCATTTTCTTGTAGGCTGATCCCTTTGGCAATGCCTACACCTTCGGCTTCGATGAAGTTGTTTGCGATGAGGTTATCGGCACCATTTACGATTATTCCAGCACCTGCCTGGATGTTTAAGAGGCGGTTTTCGGATACAGTGGCGTTACTAGCTGTTATATTTATCCCATTCCCGGCTACAACTCCATTGACAGTATTATTCGTGTATAATCCTCCGGTTCCTCCTAGATTCATCCCTTGAGTACGGACATTCGTAATACTATTATTTCTGATCTTCCAGTGACTGTTTACAGGTGGATTGCTTATTATTCCAGTTGTTTGATAATTTCTTACAATGTTACTATCTACTTCTAGTTCAGCTATAATATTATTCAATGATATTCCATGTCCAGGCTTATCAGAATACAATCCGTCAATCGTGTTCTTTATAATATAGATACTGTCTCCTGCGTCTATATAAATACCATGTGAGGTCAAATTATAATAAGTAGTATAGTAACTTACTATCGAGTTTTCCTTAACCAAAATATTTCTGGTATTTGCTCCCTCAATATATATTCCCATTGACCAATAATATCTTGCTCTTGCGTCAATATTATTAGAAAGGATATTGATGTTTTTTGAATTCAAGATATCGATACCTCGAGTTCTAGAACCAGTTGTGTTATCTGTAACCGTATTGTTTAAAACACTTGCATCAACACAGCCTTCAAGTAAAAGTCCCCTTGTATTATTTCCGCCCCCAACATTATTAAAAATCGTGTTTAGTTGTATAATAATCGACGCATCATTTGTCATGTACAACCTACGTATTTGATTATTCTGTACTGTAATGTTTTTGCTATTAGTGATACTTAAGTCTCGCAAATGACTGTTTTCTACAATTATTTCATTGGCAGAACTACCCTCTATCTGTTGCAGATTCAAATCATAGCCATCCATAGCTATCTCACGAAACGTGAGATACTCATCACTTGATGTATTTGGACTCAATACATGTCCGATAAAATGACATCGTTCAAAACGCACGTGACTGCTTTCATTCTGAATAAGTGTGCTATTGGTTCCATTGGTGCGCAGCACACTCATATCCTCGAAGGAGATATAATCAGAACCGGTAATGGCCAGGGTAAAGTCATTGCTTGGATTGCTAGTGGAGTAATGAAGTTCTACCAGGCTACTATCACGGCTTTCACTTCGGAAGGTGATGGTGTTGGCAGCGCTGCTACCGCTTATCTCATAGAGCTTGATCTGCTCATCATAAATCCCATCTCGGATCTCGAAGACTACAGGGCATGTGATGCCTGCATTGTTTAAAGCGATGGCTGCATCAGTAAAGTTGGTAAAATCAGGGTCTGTTCCTCCAATGGTATAAATACCGCACATAGGGGTAGCCATGTCAAAGGCTCTGGCTGTATCATTATGGAGATTGCAATCAGCTCCTCCATTGGGGGTTTCTGTCCAGGCTTTTAACTTATAGCTTTCCCCTCCGGCAAAACTATAGCTGCCAATCGTAACTTCTGTATTTACTTTGTAGGCTAAAGAACCGGTCCAGTTGAAGGGTGTTTGGGCCACTCCGTTTACCTCCCAGTGGATAACAGCACTGGTCAGCAATCCTGTCCCTTGGTTCTGCAACTCAACATTTACATTTTGACTTCCAACCGACAAGGGATTGACCAGGCCTACAAATTCGTTAATTCCTGCATCCTGAGAACAAGGTGTATACTCTATGGCTCCAAAATCGGGCGATGCTCCACGAACAGTTGCATCAATATCAGTAGTGATTCCAGCACCTGTTTCAGCCGCATCATTTAACAATACCTGGTTTAATTGAAGTACAGAGTCAGAACTATAAAATGGATTCTTGGCAAGGCCATTGATTTCATGACCAGATGCAGCTTGAAAACTACTGAAATTAGTGAAATCAGTATCATTGAATCGCGCAAGCTTTTGTTTAGTACTGTAATAATTGTTGTAATTAAAATCACCATTAAGTTTACCGGTGAAGTAAGACGCATACCCTCCACCATTATTGGCAAAAATGTTATTCTTGACTGTGTAGTTACTGCCACCAAGAACTTCCAGTCCAATGCCATTAGCTACATCAGTACCAGTGATGTTGATGCTGTTGAAGACTATCTGTGAGCCTGTCCCATTTTCTTGTAGGCTGATCCCTTTGGCAATGCCTACACCTTCGGCTTCGATGAAGTTGTTTGCGATGAGGTTATCGGCACCATTTACGATTATTCCAGCACCTGCCTGGATGTTTAAGAGGCGGTTTTCGGATACAGTGGCGTTACTAGCTGTTATATTTATCCCATTCCCGGCTACAACTCCATTGACAGTATTATTCGTGTATAATCCTCCGGTTCCTCCTAGATTCATCCCTTGAGTACGGACATTCGTAATACTATTATTTCTGATCTTCCAGTGACTGTTTACAGGTGGATTGCTTATTATTCCAGTTGTTTGATAATTTCTTACAATGTTACTATCTACTTCTAGTTCAGCTATAATATTATTCAATGATATTCCATGTCCAGGCTTATCAGAATACAATCCGTCAATCGTGTTCTTTATAATATAGATACTGTCTCCTGCGTCTATATAAATACCATGTGAGGTCAAATTATAATAAGTAGTATAGTAACTTACTATCGAGTTTTCCTTAACCAAAATATTTCTGGTATTTGCTCCCTCAATATATATTCCCATTGACCAATAATATCTTGCTCTTGCGTCAATATTATTAGAAAGGATATTGATGTTTTTTGAATTCAAGATATCGATACCTCGAGTTCTAGAACCAGTTGTGTTATCTGTAACCGTATTGTTTAAAACACTTGCATCAACACAGCCTTCAAGTAAAAGTCCCCTTGTATTATTTCCGCCCCCAACATTATTAAAAATCGTGTTTAGTTGTATAATAATCGACGCATCATTTGTCATGTACAACCTACGTATTTGATTATTCTGTACTGTAATGTTTTTGCTATTAGTGATACTTAAGTCTCGCAAATGACTGTTTTCTACAATTATTTCATTGGCAGAACTACCCTCTATCTGTTGCAGATTCAAATCATAGCCATCCATAGCTATCTCACGAAACGTGAGATACTCATCACTTGATGTATTTGGACTCAATACATGTCCGATAAAATGACATCGTTCAAAACGCACATGATTGCTTTCATTCTGAATAAGTGTGCTATTGGTTCCATTGGTGCGCAGCACACTCATATCCTCGAAGGAGATATAATCGGAACCGGTTATGGCCAGGGTGAAAGTCGTTACTTGGATTACTGGTGGTGTAATGGAGTTCCACCAGGCTACTATCTCTATTTTCTCCTCGGAAGGTGATGGTGTTGGTGGCGCTGCTACCGCTGATCTCATAGAGTTTGATTTGTTCATCATAGATTCCATCTCGGATCTCGAAGATTACAGGGCAAGTGAGCCCTGCATTGTTTAAAGCAATAGCTGCATCGGTGAAATTGGTAAAGTCAGGATCTGTTCCACCAATGGTATAAATGCCACACATGGGAGTTGCCATATCAAATGCTTTGGCCGTATCATTATAGATATTACAATCGGCTCCTCCATTGGGACTTTCTGTCCAAGCTTTTAACTTATAACTTTCACCTCCAGCAAAACTGTAGGTGCCAATCGTAACTTCTGTATTTAGCTTTATAGACTAATGAACCGGTCCAGTTAAAAGGAGTTTGAGCCACTCCATTTACCTCCCAATGAATCACTGCAATAGTCAATACATCTTGTTCCTTGGTTTTGCAACTCTACATTTACATTTTGACTTCCAACCGACAAAGGATTTACTAGGCCCACAAATTCATTAACCCCGGCATCCTGAGAACAAGGGGTATATTCCATTGCTCCAAAATCGGGTGATGCTCCTCGAACAGTTGCATCAATATCTGTTGTAATTCCTGTTCCTGTTTCAGCTGCATCATTTAACAAGACCTGGATTCATCTGAAGAACAGAATCTGATCTATAAAATGGATTTTTGGCAAAACCATTGGCTTCCTGTCCAGCTTACAGATTGAAAATTATTGAAATCAGTAATAATCTGTTTCATTGAATCTGGCAAGTTTTTGTTTGGTACTGTAATAATTATTGTAATCAAAATCTCCTTTAAGAGTATCGGCGAAATAAGATGCATACCCCCCGCCATTATTGGCAAAGATGTTATTCTTAACTGTGTAGTTATCTCCACCTAGTACTTCCAGTCCGATTCCATTGGCCACGTCGGTACCAGTGATATTGATGGAATTAAATACGATTTTTGAACCTGAGCCATTTTCTTGCAGGCTTATTCCTTTAGCAATACCTACGCCTTCGGCTTCGATGAAGTTGTTGGCAACCAGGTTATCGGCTCCGTTTACGATTATTCCTGTTCCAGCCTGGATACTCAAGAACCTTATTTTCGGTTACAGTTGCCTTACTTGCTAAAATATGAATACCATCTCCTGCAAAAACTCCATTTATCGTATTATTAGTGTACAATGCCTCCTGTACCTTCAATATATCATCCCTTGAGTTTGTATATTCCTAATAGTATTATTTCTGATTTTCCAGTTACTGTTTACCGATGGACAACTTATTATTCCAGTTGTTTGATAAATTCTTAGAATGGATTACTATCTACCTCTAGCTACATTGATAATATTATTCAATGAAAATTCCATGTCCTGCCTTATAATGACTTCAATCCATCAATCATGATTATTGGATGATATAAATACTATCTCCATGTATCTACATATACACCATATGATGTCAAATTACTCCATAAGTAGTATCGTAACTTACTATAGAGTTTTCCTTGACCAAAATATTTCTTGTATTTGGACCGTTAATATAAATTGCCATTCCCCAGTTATATCTTAGCATCTTACATAAATCATTATTAGAAAGGATATTGATGTTTTTTGAGTTCAAAACATCAATACCTCTGAGTTCTATAATCAGTTAGTTATCTGTAATCGTATTGTCTTACAACACTTGCATCAACACATTGCCTTCAAGTAAAAGTCCCTCTAATATTATTTCCGCCCCCAGATCCTTATTATAAATCCTGTTTTGTTGTATAATAATCAGCGTATCATGATGTCATGTACAACCTGTCTTATTTGATTATTCTGTACTGTAACATTTTTGCTATTGGTAATACTTAAGATCTCGCAAATGACTGTTTTCAACAATTATTTCATTGGCAGGACTACCTTCCTGATCTGTTGGAGGTTCAAGGTTATATCCTTCCATAGTTGATATCACGGAAAGTTAGATACTCATCCACACTGATGTATCTGGACTCACCACATGTCCACTAAATGACATCGATTCAAAACGTACATGATTACTCTCATTCTGGATCAATACACTGTTGGTTCCATTGGTACGAAGCACACTCATATCCTCGAAAGGAGATGTAATCGGAACCGGTCATGGCCAGGGTGAAGTCGTTGCTCGGATTACTGGTGGTGTAATGGAGCTCCACCAGGCTGCTATCTCTATTCTCTCCTCGGAAAGTGATGGTATTGGTGGCGCTGCTGCCACTGATCTCATAGAGTTTAATTTGTTCGTCGTAGATCCCATCACGGATCTCAAAGATTACCGCACAGGCCACACCGGCGTTATTCAGGGCGGTGGCTACTTCGGTGAAGTTTTCGAAATCGGGGGAGTTGCCACCTACGGTGTAGGTTCCGCAAAGGGCTGTGTAGAGTGTTTTGGTTAAGGTGTCGTTTAGGGAGTAGCCATCGGTTTCGCCATTGGGTTCGGTTTGCCAGATTTTAAAGACTGTTTTTTGTCCGGAAACGAAGGAGTAGCTTCCAATGTCAATGTTGCTCTCTTTGGTTCCAGAGGTGAGAGAACCTGTCCAGGCGTATGGAGTTTGTGGAACTCCGTTAACCGACCATTCAATGGTTGTGTTGGTGATGGTATTTGCACCAAAGTTTGCAAGGCTCACTTCGATGGGATGTGTGCCAGCTGCAAAAGGCATTACCGGAGCGTTAAGGGTTGTGATTCCGGCATCTGTGGGTAGGGGAGTATAGATGCTTAAATTGTCAATGGCCCAGTAGCCTATGCTGTCGCCCTGCCAGCGAAATCGAATCTTTGAATTTGGGACACTGCCGGAATAACTGGAAATATCTAATATCTCCTTTTCGGAATTTGTGGTGGTGTCAATGAAAGTTTTCACCACATGCCATGCATCTCCATCATACACTTCGATGGTAGCACTGGCTCCTTCACCGCCTACAAAATAGTGATCAAATGAAAAAAGGATTTCTGCACTAATTGTTGCATCAAAGAAAGGGGTCTCAAGAATGACATTTTCGGGAACCTGATTTTTAGAAATCCCCTCGCTATCGAAGATGGCAAAGGTTCCGATCATGGGATAGTTGACCACCTTCGAACCTGGATTGTCAAAGTGCCAGAGATCTTCTGCCTCCCCGCCAACAGTGGAGTTCACCCAGCCAGTCGGCGGTGTCGTTCCCGATGCGGAAGAGAAATCTTCATTTAAAATGTAGGTTTGCGAAAGTAGGTTTAGGGAGGCAAATAATGTGAAAAAGATAACAATTATCTTTTTGAAGCAAACCGTACAATTCTCCATCGGGGTGATATTTTAAGTGGTCGTGGTAACGACTCATTCTACGTGAGGAGAATTAAAAGGTTTCCCTAATGAATGGAATACCAGTGAAATATGAGCTGAATAGTCTTGGAAACCAAGTGCAGAATAATCTTGTATTACCTTCTTTTCCGTAAAATTCTTGGTTTTGGCTTTTTTATCTTAATACTTATCACGTCGAATATTTCCGTGGCTGTTGTGATTCCCTGAAGGGGTTCTATTAAGACCCTGTTTTCCTGGTCCAGGAGGGTCATCCCGGCAAGTTCCGGTTCAGCTTCAAAATTGCGGATGACCACTAATTCGGCTCTATAAAGTAGAGCGGGTTGTCCGCTCCGGTATTCATCCTCTTTCTTAAGTTTTTCATCAAACTCCTTGTAAACCTCATTAAAATCGCCTGCCAGGTTGACTTCAATCCAGACGGTTAAACTGGCTCCCGGAGTAGCATTCACCCTTAACACAAAATATCCGGGTACAGGGGTGGCACCGCTTGCGCCATCAAGGTTGTATAGATCATCAGAGGCGGATTGCAGAGCTTCACTGATTTCATTCTGAGCTACTTCAAACCACCTGGGGAGCGCGACGGGCACCTCGGCCTTTCCTTCCCAGTCGCCCTCAGCGGCTCGTCTGGTTGCAAACACTATTCTTGATTTCCCCCTATCGTCTTCAAGCCAGATGGCGAATGTGGGAGATTCCCCAAATGCAGATTCAAAAACCAGTTGCTCATTGATATGGATCCGGAATTCGATATCTGTCTTACCCCAGGTGCGCGCATATGCAAATGCGATCAAGGCGAATATCAGTATTCCGGATAGAAGTAAACAGTCGCTTAAATTCTTTTCTCATAAGAGGAGCGCTTATCAACACTATACGACATCAGGCAATTCATAGCCTTTTCGAAAGCTTCCCTGTGCAAGACTTTGAGCAGCTTTATCATTTGTTATCGCTTCGTATTCAGGGGAGAAAAGTAGTTGCTTCTTCCCCGATCGATAGGAAGCGTTGGCCAGGTGAACCAGTACAGAACTATTGTGACCTTCTATGATGCTGCAATTTGGCTGTTCTCTATTTCGAACGCAATCAATAAAATTTGAAAGATGCGCTTTGAGTGGGAATTTGCCATATTCCTGAGCTTCCACCTTGCCATCTTTTGAGAATACCTGCCATCCACCACCCATTCTACCCGCATACATCTGCTTTTCTGAGCCATAGATTACAATTTTTGATGAATTCTGGCTCCATGCGGGGAAACTATCCCCAAATCGTATTTCCGGAGCTTGTCTTTATCATATAGGGATTGAATTCTCCTGCTTGAAGAGTCACCACATAATCCTTATAATCATATGTGACCATTTGATAATCAGGAACTCCGCGTTATCTTCAAAAAGGTATCTGCCACCTGTACAATATACGGATTCCGGAAAGGGTGGATTCCCAAGCAGGAAGCGCATCAGGTCTACCTGGTGAATGGCATCATTACTTAAAGGGAGACCTCCTGAATAATCCCAGTAATATCCGTGGGATTTGTTTCGGGAAATATTGTAGGGCACTTGGGGGGCAGGCCCCAACCACATATCCCAATCTATGGTGTCGGGAACAGCTTCATCCTCCTTCTCCTTGAAAGGAACAGGACCTAAAATAAAACCGTCCACATTTACTGCAACGATCCTCCCAAGAGCCCCACTTTCTATATAGTCACGGGCAGAATGAGCAAAATCGGCGGATCTGTTCTGCATTCCACACTGTACAATGCGCTCATACTTCATGGCGGCTTCAATCATCTTCTGTCCCTCAGGGATATTCATGGTCACACACTTCTCCACATAAACATCCTTACCTGCCTGACAGGCCCAGATGGTGGCCAGGGCATGCCAGTGCTGAGGAGTAGCGATGATTACAGCATCCACTTCATCATCATCAAACACCTTTCTCATATCTCTGACACGAAGGGGTTTAAAATCTTGCTTGGCTGAGACTTCCTTCATGGCCCTTCCACCCCGGGTATCATCCACATCACAAATGTATTTGACTTCCACATTCCTCTCAATATCTATCACATTGATGATCAGGTTTGTCCCCCAGTTTCCGGCACCTATTAAGGCCAGGATAACTTTATCGCTGGTCCCTTTTGTATTTACTGAGTTAAATGAGGATTTAATCTGTTTTCTATATGCTGGCTCCACATTGGCAGCAGATTCAACGTCCTGCGCTTGTGATATGGCCTGGTCTTGATTGGGACTCATACAAGAGCTGGTCACGCCAATGCCAGCAGTTCCCAAAGACAGGTTGGTTAGAAAGCTTCTTCTTTTCATAAAATCAAAAATAGAGCATCGGGCTATCAATTCAAAGCCTGGACTTTAATTGGGATCAGCGTAGTAAAAAGGATCCATGGGTGAAAATTATTATATTCGTGCGAATTAATGTGACAACATTCCAATAATAAGCAATGGGAGATTATTTTAATCATTTGATGGACAATCTAATCTCAGCAACCTGGCGATTGCTGGATTTGCCCATGTATGCTCTGGTGTTGGTATTGCTATTGATTTTTGTGTTTACCTACTTCCTGCTTCTGTGGATACTAAAAAGGTACGCATCGGGATCCAAGCGGATTTTAAGAATCTTATTGCCGGTAATGGGACTTATACTGGCATCTTTTATCGTTGATTTCAAGATATCCCAACTGAAGAGGGAAGTGGAACTGATCAATGAGAAATATATGAATTTCCGCAGCAATGAAAAACTGATGATGTGGGATCAGCAATATGATATTCATGAGCTTTCTGAGCAATTCGGTAAGAAACTGTATCTGGATCAACGATATATCAATGAAGCCACCAAACTATTCATTCTTAAAAATGATGATCCGAAAGCTGTAACCTTTCTGACCGTGACAGACCTTCAATCTCCTGGACTGGAGATTAAAATCACTCCGGAGTTTAAGGAGAAATATCACACGACTAAATTTGCCAGAGAAAACGATTGTTGCATAGCCATTAATGGTGAAGCAGGAGAGTCGATGGCCCCAGGATGTGATCTGGGAGAATGGACCGGTAATTGGATCGTAAAAGGCAAACCTGTGTTACTGGAAGATAGTGACAAACGCCCTTTCCTTTCATTTAGTAAGGATAACCATGGCACCTATTTTGGAGCTTCAATAGTCGATACTACCTTAAGTGAAGAGAAATACAATACCATCTGGGGCCGTTTTGATATTTTATTGGATGGGGAAGTACAGCCTGATCCCAATAACAGGCCTTATTCGCGAACCATCATGGGTATTGACAAGGAGGGCAGGTACTTATATTTGATAATTGTAGATGGCAAGAGGCCACAATACAGCCTTGGACTTACCCTTGCAGAATCGGCACGCTTATTGAAAATGCTGGGCGCCTGGAACGTGATGTCCTGCGATCAGGGCGGATCTTCCTGCATGTATTTAAAAGACTACGGGGGTATCATCAACAGACCGGCCGATAGCGATGGCTACGAAAGGGTTGTGTATTCTCATTTCGGGCTAAGTTTGAGTGAGAAATAAAGGACTTCTCCCATAGCCAGCAATTTCTGTATCAAATTCTCAATGTTTATATAATACGGGTGCCAATATAGGAAGGACGCTTTGTTGGTAATGTGTTAAATAACAATTATTTAATGCTAGTTTGTTTTGCTTTTATATGAAAAACGATTTAACTTATTCGATAAATCAAATTGCTCATATAAGACAAGGAGGTTACCATGAAAAAAATTTGCTTGATTTCGACGGTCATTGTAGTTTTTTCTGTCAGCGTTAACGCTCAAAAGGGCTGGACCCAGCAATCTGCTACATATTCTTCAGGGCTTAGAGCAGTGTATGCCATTGATTCAATGAATGTTTGGGCTTCTGGTACCGATGGACTGCTAATTCATTCAATGGACGGGGGTGCGACCTGGGATTCTATACCTAATGGTGCTTCCAGGTATTTAACAACAATTGAATTTATTAATGCTGATACAGGTTTTGTGGCTGGTCGTGATAGTGAAACTGGCACGCCTTGGCTTAATCACCTACTTCAGCGGACAAGGGATGGAGGTCTGAACTGGGAATTCATAAATTTGCCTGGCGGACAGCAGAATACCATATTTGACCTGGATTTTGTGGAGGGACCTCCGGGAGAACCGATGCGGGGTTATTGTGTGGGAGGGTTGGCCAATGTATGGGTAAGCAATGATTACGGTGACACATGGGATCGTGCAAGCGGTGATTGTGGTGAGGGGAATTTTAATTCCAGTTTCTTTGCGGATTCCATTACAGGCTGGTTTGTGGGAACACCAAGTAACGTAAATCCTTATACGATCATGTTTACAGATGATGGCTGCAAGTCATTTGTTGAGCAAACAGATCCCAATGAGATAAAGTTGAATGGCGTTTGCTTTGGTTCGGATGTGAAAGGAATTGCAGTAGGGAACGCGGGAATCGTGATGCACACAAGTGATGGAGGGGCAAGCTGGGAAACTTGTACGGATGAGGATGTAACTGGTGGATCCAAGCTCTGGAGCTCTGTCTGTCTTACAGAAACTGGTAAAGCCTGGGCGGTTGGGAATTCTGGAAGGATCGTCTATTCGAATGATTGGGGTCATACATGGGAGTCGCAGACAAGTGGTGTAACTGAGCTGTTAAGTGAAGTACACTTCATAAATGATAGTGTTGGCTGGATTGTAGGCGGATTTTCAGGCAGTGTAATTTTACATACAAAAAACGGGGGTGTGACGGCCACAGGAATAAATGAATTCAGTGATGGAGACTCTAAAACTTATAGTCTGGATCAGAACTACCCCAATCCCTTTAGCTCTTCAACCCAGATTAAGTACAAACTGAACAATTCCAGTAACATCACCTTAACAATTTTTGACCTTTCCGGCAAAAAAATGCAGGTACTGGTGGATGAATTTCAAACAACGGGTGAACATATCATCGATTGGGATGCCAGTTATCTAAAAGATGGACTTTACTTCTACGAATTAAAAGTTGATAACAACGTAGGAGAAGTAAGAAAGATGATGTTGGCGCGATAAATATTTTGCACACAAAATGTAAAAGGCCCTCCAGACTCTGTTGGAAAGGTTTTTATAATCAATACTTTACATATACTGGGTTTCCTCTGGTATCCTATATTTTGCCTTAATTGGAAAAAACGTTGGCATTGACCACCTCGCACCAGTAAGATTGAATTTGACTTACATGGTTTAATAACAAGCGCTTAAAATTGATTTGGGATTGTCAATCAACTCTGGCTCTAGGTGGTCAAGGGCATTGGTTTTTCCAGCAAGTTCATAATATTCACAGAATTAATTGCCTACATTTACCTCTAAGTATATATAAAACAACAGCTTATCTGGTATGAAAATTCTTTTAAACTGTCTTCCTCCAGCAGACATCCATACTCCTTCTATATCACTTTCCATCCTAAAGAAGTTTATGAATGCCAACGATATCGCTACAGAAATTAAGTATTGGAATTTTGTGCTATCGCCAATGTTGGAATATTCAGATAGTGAAGACACTGAAGTAAGACTACTTCCCATTTTATCACTACTAAACGACAGGAATAACAACGAAAAAGGCAACAAGCGCATTTTATCTTTCCTTCAACAATTACAACCCAAATACAAAATCTATGACCCTGAGTATTATGCTGAGTTTCTTCGAAAAGCAAAAGCCGATATTTTACTTGCGATAGAGAAAGAATTAGCCCACATTGATTTTAGTACCATTCAAATATTTGGAATTAGTGCCAAATACATGCAATGGATTCCAGGCATTCTTCTAGCTGAATCGGTAAAAAAAGTTGCCCCACATGTACAAGTGTTGGTGGGCGGTTTTGGGAATGCTAAAGGTGCTCAGGAAGCCATGCAAATTTGTCCATATTTTGACATGGCAACATGGGGTGAAGGCGAATATCCCTTATTACAGTTGTGTGCGGAGTTGGGAAAAAACACTCCCGATTATACGGCTGTTCCCCGATTTATGTATCGTCACGAAGGTGCTATAAAAAAGTCCCTTAGCAACAAAAGTGAATACCTTGATTTTGAAAACTATCTTTTTCCCGATTACAGCGACTTTATAAATAGCTATCCTCATAAGGATGACCTGGAGAAAGTAAGTATTCCAATAAATACGATCCGTTCTTGTTACTGGTCAAAATGCAAGTTTTGTGATTTTAATGAGGGTTACAAATTAAGAATGAGAAGCCCGGAGTGCGTTGTTAAAGAAATAGAACAGATTAGTACTGAATATGGCATCAGTACTTTTTCATTCGTGGACAGCGATACTTTTGGCAATGTTGACCATTTTAATAAGCTTCTGGATTTAATTATTGAACTTAAATTAACTACACGGCAAGGAGTATGTTTTTTGGGCGGAAATTATTCCGAATTCGCAGTTTACAAAGAAAATGATTGAACGGATGGCCATCGCTGGATTTAAAAATATATTTATTGGTTACGATGGTTTATCAGATCCAATGTTACAAAAGATGAACAAAAGCAATAGTTTTTCCGATAACCTTTTCTTTGTTAAGCATAGTATAAAAAATGGCATTGCTCCATACGTTAACGTTATTAAACACATTCCCTTCGAAACAGAGGAAGATGTGCAAGAATGCATCGATAACTTGCATTACACGCGCTTTTTTTATAACAATCCTATTGTGTCATTCTCGCATAATTATGTGGATCTGGTATTATCATCGATGAGTAAATATTATAGATTACTTTCCGAAGAAGAACGGAAAAGCTATGATTTCGATATCATGACGTATTTGTTACCCGACTATTTCCCAACTGATGAAAATAGGTTTCACTTATTTAGGTATGAAAAAAGTGCTCCTGTAAATAGTAAAGAATGGGACAAGCTTATAGAGATAGAAAAATACTACAAAGACGAGAACTTAAGTTACAAAGTACAAGAGAACAATGGAATAATATATTACACTGAGTACTGTAACGACGAAGAAATTGCAAACATTGTTTTTAGCGAACCCGAATACGGTGCTGTGCTTAAAGCAACCCAGCAACAAGTACTGACTTTCGAGAACCTATTCAATGAAGTAACTAAAACAGTATTACATCTTTCAAAAGAACGATTGATTGAAGTTCTTTCTCATTTAAAAAAAGAACACATTATTTATTGTAACAATGATTTCTCAAATGTCGTGTCATTATTAACGCTGGATTAATACCAATGCATCTCTCATCATCCGGAGTAGGCTAAATCGGTCATCGTATTCGCTTTTCCTAATTAGCCGCATAGAACGGAATTCAATTTAGTATTTTCCTGGATAGTAGAGCAGATGCGACAGAACCATGCTTAAATCATTCACAGCAA
>CAWANQ010000007.1:0-777884 GCA_963783435.1 uncultured Bacteroidota bacterium
AGGAATCCATGGTAGCCAAATCTTCAATCTTGCTGATAATCAAATCGCCCGGAATAAATATAAAATCTACATCCTCTTCGATTGCTGCCATGGTAAATTCAAACAACATGGATTGGTCAAGGTCTGGGGAAGGGGAAATATGGTGCAGATCACCAACAACCATAAACTTACTGGCGGTAGTTTTTATTTCAGGTTTCGGAGGGTACCCCAGATTCAAGATCAGACCATCATCACCCACTGCCCATCCATACTCATCTTCAAAATCAAGGGAATTCAGACATGCAGGGAGTGCATCCATTACCACCTTCCAGACAAGTCCGCCATCAAAAGTCTCAAGAATCACGCCTCTTTCATCTTTATCTTCTCCGACCGCCCAGCCATGATCCCTGTCTTCAAAATGAAAATCATTAATCACGTAGTTTAAACCTGTTATCTGATACCAATTCTCTCCTCCATCCACAGATCGTAAAAAGAGTGGCATAAATATTTCTTCCCAAGACTGACTGCCAAACCCGCCCGAGATCCAGCCATGTTCTTGGTCTAAAAATGTTATTTTATTAAGCGGAAGATCCGTGCCGAGATCAATTCTCATCCATCCATCTTCTTCTGTATATTTCATAAGAAGATTCTTATAGTGTTCTGGATAGGAACCATTTTGTAGATTCCCCACAATCCAACCTGTTTTTTCATTAATAAAACAGGAGGAATGTATATATCGCGATGTTACAGTGCTGTCAAAGCCTGGAAATATTTCCCAATCTTTCCCCGGTTTTTCGTATGAAATATCCCATTTAAGGGACCCTGTATTGTATCCCACCATCTTGCAAAAGCCCAACCAGTTGAATCATTTAGAAAGAATAGCTCCATAACCTCATCAAAAGTCGAATCCGCAAACCAGGAATACCCGCCGTCTGATGTAGAATATATCATCCTTGGATCTACCTCATGGGTAGTCAGGAAACCCTCTGAATCATTGAAGAATTCCACAGACGGTATACCTTTCCCACTGGAATGATAAATATGATTCCAGCTGTTACCGCCATCTTCTGTCTTATAAAGCAATCCCTGTGCACAATGCCATCCATACCAGCCACCAACAATAAATCCCCTGTCACGATCTATGAAATCCAGATCAATTAAATCGGAAGAGATATTGATACAAGTCCAATGATCCCCCTGGTCAACACTCTTCCTAATAAAATTACCTCGATAAAAATAATACCCGGTATTCCCGGTGAAAACCATATTATCTGATGTGTTACCGCAAAAGCTATCAAAAAGACCTAATTGAGTGAACGTGTCTATAGGTTTCCAAGTCAATCCACCATCATGGCTTTTCATAAGATTCAGGGTCCCTTCATTTTCATCTGAAATGGTTACAAGTATTGCATCATCATCAAAGAAATGACATGATCTGATTGACAGCTCTGTGGCGGACAGAACAGCCCAGGTATCGAAGTAGTTGGTAGTCTTACAGATACGATGAGTTATTGTATCATTAATTCTCATGGCTACAAAGTATACGGTGGAATCATTAGTGAACTGCAGATGGGATATCTCCGAAAACCATGATAATTCAACACAATCCCACGTGTCACCCCCATCAATCGTCCGATGAATTGTATTTCCATTACTTACTACTATACCAGTGGTGGAATTTATAAAATGAGAAAAACTGAAGCGGGTTCCGGTGGGAGGGGTAATGATTTCCCAGTTAGGTCCGTTGTTCCATTTTATCAGGATACTGTCGCCGGAGACGAATAGGGTGCTGTCATCAACAACTTGAAGTTCATTTAATTGACTCTCAAATAGTCTAAGATAATCCCATATCAGGATTGTATCCCCGTTTAAGACCAGCGTGGTGTCGTTCACAGGTTGAATACCATCTGCTGATGGCGCAAATTGTTTCATACAATTCCAGGTCCGACCACCATCTTTGGTTTCTAGAATTGAATCTCCTTCTGCAACAGCCCATCCTGTCATTTCATCGATGAAATCAATATCACGAAACAGGATCGTATCATTCAGGGGAGTCCAGTTTTTGCCACCATCAGTGGTTTGGAAGATTCCTGTTTCTCCTGCAATCCACCCTGTATTATCGTAAACAAAGTCAACAGAGCTGATAAGTGGAGACCAGTCAAAGGGTAACCCGTCAACTCCTTCATTCACAATTTGCCATTGATTCTGACCACTTACGGTGATCACCGTCACAAAGGCTGTAATACTTGTCAGGATAATGGATTTCATAAAGCTGATTTAATCGATTTTGATCATCTTCAATACCTGGCTTCTTTGTCCAGTTTCCAATTCACAAAAGTAGATCCCGGGATTCATTCCTATTGCATTCCATTCCACCTTATAAATTCCCGTAGGTTGTATGTCGTTGACGAGGGTGGTTACCTTCCGGCCCGAGAGATCATAGATAGAGAGCTCGACATTACTAATTGCCGTCAGGTGGTAGTGGATTGTGGTATTGGAATGAAATGGATTGGGATAGTTCTGTAACCTGGTGATTCCTGAAGGTGGAGGGAAGTCTGGTCTGGTACCTGTATAAATATTGCTCGCAAGCGGAGTGGGTTCGCCTAAGTTCTGCAGTTCAAATCCATCCGGATACCTTCCATATGAGATGTTTGTTACCTGCGCGGAATAACTTAGCGAATCGAGAAAAGTGGCAGCATCTTCGTAACGCTGGATCAGTCCGATCTCCTCCCCTGCCTGATCCAGTTTGAATCCAAGGTGTAATACCCCTTCTTCCGTTTCCCCATCAACCCATAGAAGGAGAAATCCCCCTGCAGGAATAGTGGTGGTTTGCAGATCCTGCAAGGGCATACGGTGCTTAAAGGGATTTGCGAGATTGTCCGTAAGATACAATCCTGCAATGTTCATAGGCTTGTCCGCAGAATTATAGAGCTCAATCCAGTCATCGAAATCTCCATACTCATCGGCATGTACCGAATTGTTACTGGCCATGAACTCATTGATAAAGATGCCTGAAAGAAGTTCTGTATTTGCTGCCCTGCCGGGAGTGCCCCCGTCACTGTAACTGCTACGCCAATTACTTGAAACCATGTTTTCAAGACCTTCATCGTGTAGTTCCAGGGAAGGCCCTGAACCGTCAGGCTCACGCGGCCACCAGAAGCGGTTGTCGTAATCCACGTAATCGATGATCTCATCCCTGGCGTTTTTCAGATGGATGGAACCAGATGATTCCGCGAATTTTCCGGACTCCCACTCGTATACCTTGTATCCTTGGCCTTCATAGAGACTTTTGTTCTTTGCCACCAGAATCAGCTCATTCGGAGAGATCGCATCATCAGGAAACGTGAATCTGATGTCTCCCCTTAAACTGAAATCTTTCAATTGAACGGATGCGTCTCCATTGTTGATCAGCTCAATAAATGCATGATCTGTCCCATCTTCCGGATGATAATGTATTTCATTGATTAGAAGATTGACGCTGTTCTCCTCATCCAGGGGAAAGGCTCCCATATCGGGAAGTGAACCATCAGGATCTTCCGGTAAGGTGGGATTACCGCTGTTAACTGCCGGGGAATTGGCGGTCAGAAAAAGATTGTTTGCGAATTGTGGTTGGCCGTAAATGTTATGCAGCCCGGCAGGACGATCCGTATTATTCAGTGAGTAGGAGATATTCACAGTGGAGAGATCATCCGCCCAGGCAGAAGCGATCCTGCTGTCGGCAATGATACAGTTCACCACATCCGCACTTCCTCCTCCTCGTCCAATCGTTTTTACAAAACAGGCGATTCCATACTCGTTGGCGTAAAAAGTGCTATGCGCAATATACCCGTATGAACCGAAATCCTTGATACCCACTCCCTGTCCGCAATTGGCAAACAGGTTCCGCTTGAGAATTGCAGTCGAACCACCACCAATGGAAACCCCCTTATCATTGATATTGTATATCCTGTTTTCTTCAACCAGGATCCCGTGGCATCCTTCACCAAGGTCTATCGCATCGCTGTTGAAGCCATAGAAATTATAGATCCTGTTTCCCCTGATAATTCCGTTGGAGATTCTGTCATAATCTATGGCATCCGAATCAAAGCAATCATTTCCCCTCAGGTCACAATCCTCCACGATGGCATAGCCTGCATTCTTAATATTGATCAGGTCCCCTGCTCGCATTGACCTGAACCGGCAGGCCTTTTACAGCTAAATTCCCAAATTGAACAAACAGTGGCATCTCACAATTCTCAATAACCACGTTGTTCAGGGAAAAACTGGAATGGTAACCTGAAATAGCGGCTTATCTCGATTAAAATCCGGGCCTCTTGTGGCACCGGAAATTCTCAGATCCGAGATTACTGAAGAATCTGTTGCATTCACAAAGCAGAGGGCTCCCCAGTTCCTGGCATATTCATTCGGGGCGATGGTAACAGGTTCATTGGCACTACCGTTTATGATCAAACTGCCATAGACCAAAATATTCGTATTCTCCGGCATGAAAAGTTCAACACCGCTCTCTAGGGTAAAGGTTGAATTGGGAGGGATTATAATATCTCCGGTGGCATAGTAAGGAGATAGATTACTTGTTAGGGTTGTGTCCGACGCAATAGTATCAGGAACCATAGCTATCGAAACAGAATCAAATACAGCAGTTATGAAAACTGTATCTGTGCTTGGAATTACAGTAACAAATTCCAGACTATCTTCAGGGATGCCCACCCACTTAATAAACTTGAATCCAACCTCCGGAATCGCCCTGATCTTTACAGGGATCCCCTTGAAATAGTAACCGGAAGCCGAAGAATCGATATAAACTACCTCATTGATAACCACCTTCCCGGTGACAGGATTGTCAACACTAACTTTCAGCACTGAAGATCCGCTCAGATTAAAGTGGTCGATGATATGCTGCCGCTGGTACCTGGGACGATTCCTGGCAAAATTCTTCATCACGCTGACATTGCTCAGCCATTCATTATAGGAGTTAATAGGGGTTCCGAAATCAAAATCTTCATATCTCCACCGATTAATATGCCGACTCATTTCAGTACCCAGTTTGTTTTGAAGATCATTTATCACTGAAACTACCGTGTCAGGATGAAAAACCGTATTTAAATAGCCTGCAAAACGCTGAATAAATCTGATCCTGAATTCCTCATTGGTAAGTAGTTTGCGAAATATAAGCGTGGACCACTCTGGAGGTGGATTTGGGATGCTGTCGGAAGAGGTGGCATACGCCAGCATATTATGTGTATAACCGCTAGAACCCGGACCGGACATACCAAATCCAAAATCAGTATCAAACAGGATCCATCGCCATTTTGCACCTTCTTTCCTTTGCCGCCAAATTCTAACATTGGTGTCTGGCCAGAGGGTATTGTTAAAATAGATCTCACAAATCTGATAATTGATAAACTCATCCACATCCATCCAGGACTCAATAAAACGGAAGTTTTCCTGACTCGACAGATTATTGTTTTCGAAGTACTTATAAAACAGGGTGTAATTCTTTGCATTCCCTTCCATTACAACTGGAGTCCTTTTACCTGTGTCATAATCCAGCAGGTCGATATCATCAGGATTCAGATTGTGGAGAGAGGAGATGTAATCGGCATTGATTTTATCCCTGATGTTGTAGATGCCCCAGTACGATCCATTGATGAAAAGGACAGCCGGCTGATAAGCCTGACAATCTATATCCATTTTATTCAATACAAGGCTCTGGGCCATGGCATCCCTGAAATGGGTGTTCCAGTTATCCGGCACACCTGAATTCCTTAGGTAAAGGGAAGTAAAGGAATTCAATTCCCTTTGCGGAAAGATCCGGTAGCCGATCTCATCGGTTCCATACCTGTCCCTTGCATAAATCGTGAAGGAGACCTGCGGGCAGTACAGAGATTGCTGGCCCGTCAGCCGGAGTCCTGCATTGATGTCAATTAATTGTTCGCCTGTGGGTGAAAAATACTGGAACCCTACCGGGATCTCCCTGCCTTTCATCCTTTTCCTGTAGATACCAACCTTACTATCCCACAAGGCATCGGGAGGTGTAATAATGGATATTACAGGCAGCGAAACCTGCTCATCTATGAAGTATGATTTATTAAAGATCCCTCCGGGAAGTTTATCTGATTCAATAATCCGTGCCCTGAGTACAGTAGTTTCAGATATCTCAATGGGAAGGGTATAAGAAACAGAGTTGCTGACCGGCTTGGATCCATCTAGCGTGTATTTGATCCTTTCCCCTGGATTTCCGGAGGAGATATTTACTGTCTTCATTCCGGAATAAAATCCGCTTTCTGGAAATATGGCAGAATCATCAGCTACCTCAGTATGTTTAATTCCCACGGTAATATTGGCCGATTCCGGAGTGGGTTCTCCAAAATAGAACCATTCGGATCCCCCGTCCGGTTTTCGGCCCATGGAGACATCACGAAGCTGCAACCCGAACGTCAACGAGTCCACGACCGTTCCATCGGGGGCATACAAACCAATATATTCACCAGCCCTGCTTAGCCTAAAATTGAGGTGGTAATAATCCGTTAAGAAATAGATCAAGGGCTTGGTCATATCGGCGTAATTGGGCCACGGCCGCACATGCACACTATTAGGAGCATCATCATACCCGTCGGCCCAGAACCGAAGAAATCCTTTTGCTGGAACCAAAGTACCCTCAGGAATTCTCCACTTTTCGGGGAATTCCGGATTGTCAGTAAGGTAATATCCGCTGATATCCTGATCAGAATCACCAGCGTTGTATAACTCAAGCCAGTCCGAGTAATCATCAAAGTCAACTATATCGGCATCGATAGAGACATTGGAGGCAAGAAATTCATTGATGTGGATTTTACCCTGTGCAAATAGGCCTGAAAAGTAAACGGTCAGTATGGCTGTGATGAGTGCCGACCTCATCATTGGGTCTGGGTTTCAGGGTTAGGAAAGAACAAGTTACATAATACTCGTCACTAAATCAAACAAATAATCAATTGGGATTAAGCCGGGAAATTGGTGAATTACAAGTACTTCCAACTGATAGATACAAATAAAGTTCAAAACTGCCTAAATCCTGATTGTGGGATGTATCATCGCATTTTCTGGTTGCTCCGCCAACCGGTGAGGTGAAAGTCCTCTTAGAGGATCTTCATTTTGCCAATGGCGTAGCCCTGTCACTTGATGAAGACTTCGTCCTAATCAACGAAACCTATCTCTACAGAATCACCAGGTACTGGTTAAAAGGACCTGAGTGTTGTTCAGGGTAGCAGGATTCGAACCTGCGATCCCCCGCTCCCAAAGCAAAACCCCAGAACAAACGACACCTATTCGGATAACTAGTGGAAGCAAGCAACCTTAATTATCAGTAATTCAGATAATAAACAATAAAGGTTCGACTCCCCGCAGGGAATGAACCTATGGATTACAATGCGACAAGTAGATTTTAGTTTTCGAGGAAGTTCAAATTTGCAGGATGCTTACCTATTGGATAGCAAAAACGAGCATTGCGTAGATGTCTTTTTGAGAATTTTCCCCGTATCGGTACGATTCCCTTCAATATACTTATAAAGGTAAATACCACTTTTAAGAATCTCCGCCTCTATTGAGGTATTTCCATTTACTGTTTGCAAAAGGACAAGCTTCCCATTCATATCATACAAATGAAAAACACCTTTCGCCCTTTTGTGCTTGAAATTCAAATCCTTCTTTGCCAAGTAGAACTTTGTTTCATCACCAAAAACCTTCTCCTTTGTGCTTTCATCAATATACCAGTTTCGAAGTGACAGCTGAGTGGATATTGGTATCACATGAAGTTGGTATACCCGGTGAGGAGGGTGGAATTAATATTTGATCATTTGATCATCTTTTTATTTACCAGGACGGCATCCCTGCACAGATAGAAGTTAGACGAAGCAGTGATACCCGTTTTAGAATTTAAACACTACGTTGTGATGAGGTGTATTAGTCGTTTTCCTCGTAATAATATGAGTAATCAATTCCTTTTAAAAACATTTCACGGTCATTTATTTTGTTAGTGAGAGCTTGTTCAAGAAGAGATTTAAGAACACTTTTTTTGGTTGGACTAAGCATCACTGCATTCATATAATCGGACTTGCTTATTTTACTCCACTCAACGCATTTATTCAGGCGTTTTTTCAATATTAAATCAAGCCATATTCGAGTACTTCTGCCATTGCCTTCCATAAATGGGTGCGCAATATTCATTTCTATATACTTCTCAACTATATTATCAAAAGTGGTTTCGGGCATTTCTTCAATTTGTTTTAATGTCTCGCCCAAAAATTGAGAAACTGCAAATTGAAATCCACCTTTTGAAATGTTTTTTTGCCTTATTTGTCCAGCAAATTCGTACAGACCACCAAATAAATAGGCATGTATTTGTTGCAATCCTTTAGCAGTGCCAACCTCAATACTTTTGATAAAAGAACTTTCAAATAGCGCATAAGCCTTTGTTTTGCTTTTCCCATCAATGCTTTCATCGCTAAATGTAAACCATTCGATAAACCGATTTGCTTTTGTGCCCGGGAACTGTTTGCCAAGTGCAATTATCCCGTTGTAATCGAGAACATCAGCCAATCGCTTTTTACCATCGGGGGCAAGAAGTTTCAACTGGGTAGTGGCGCTAACCACTTCACTATTTTCATTTTTTAACTTGGCTTTAAGGTACTTCCAATAGTTACGAGTTTTAACATAATCATTTTGGTCAGTAAGCACAGCAACAATATCCAAAACCGAAAACCGCCATTTGGCATTTTCTTCGTCCCAAATAGCGCGTACCTCGCGGTCGTCAAAAAAACGTATAGATATTTTTGCGCTACTCATGATTTAAAAAAAACACTCTGTTACTTTTTAATCTACCGTCCAAAGATAAGATAATTACAAGCTTGGACTTCCCCAGTTAATGTAGCCGACTAGTTAAATGGAAAAACCAGAGGCTTTGACTGTAAAATTTGGTCCATTAGAACCACCTCCACCGAGTAGAATTAGACCACCAATCCCGGATTTAGAGCCATAGAATAAACTCCTAATATTAAGCGTGTTACTCAGGTTTGCTTTGCTCTGAATATACTGGTCCACATACGATCGTTATGCTATGCTCACATGGTCCGTTTTTTCCATACGATGGGGCATTGACGGCCTGATCAGGGTAAAGAGTGTGGCGGGATTCCTTCCCCTCCGGGCAGGCATAGCCACCAGGGAACAGGCCCGGGAACTGGTATATAACCAACTGATGGATCTTTGTTTTAGTTTAAATTAAAAACCCACCTCCTTTGGGGGTGGTAATGTTCTGTCGGCTATGCCTATATTTGTGACATGAGTAAGTACAAGAAACTGTCTCATGTAGTTTACAAGTGTGACTACCATATTGTTTGGGTAAAATACCGATTTCGGATCTTGAATGGAGAAATCAAGAAGCTGATAGAGGAAGATATAAGGATGCTGTGTGAATGAAAGAAATGTGAGGTTCAAGAGAGAGTGTCCAAAATGACCACATTCATCTTGTCGTGTCGATTCCTCCAAAGGTATCTGTTTCGCAGATGATGGGGATATTGAAAGGTAAGCTGGCGATAAAGCTGTTCAAGAGCTACCCGAAGATGAAACAAAAACCTTACTGGGGCAATCATTTTTGGGCGCGAGGTTATTTTGTCAGCACTGTTGGAATCGACGAAGACGTTATCAAAAGATATGTCAAGCATCAGGAGAAGGAAGAGAGACAAATAGAAGAACAACAACATCGTTTCGATTTTTAAAGCCCCCTTCTCAGAGGGTGGATTTTTACTGAAATCGTCAGTGAAGGGAATATTGATTTTGACTATAAACTAAAAGAAGGAAAGCTGAAAAACAGGAATGCCTTCAGGATTCTCCAATTAAACAACTACCCTGATGAGGTGATTTCAGAAGCCAAAGAATTATCCAGGATCCTCGACCAGGCATCAAATGGGTAGTGATTCTGCTCAAGTCGGCTGCTACTAAGAGCAATCGATATGAACCGACACTCAATGAAACCTTCCTTGATTTTGCCCAGCACAACAATTCAACTCTCCTGCAAGAAAATTATGCTCATAAATCACAGAAACGGCTGACTTTAGCAAAAAATCCAGCCAGGACAAAGGAAAGGAACTTGTTTCAAGTGAGATTTTGATTCCAAATTGTGGTGCAGATATTATAATGACCTATCTTAGGATAAAAGTCGGGGTGGGAAATCCCAAATTTTGTGTTTATGAATTAATCAGGATAGAAAAAGAAGATTAGAATTTATAAGAGAAAAAGGAAAAATTTAAATCAACTAAGATAGTTAGGTAACCTTCTTTTATGGCTTGAAAAATGGTTGCTCAATTTGCTCCGGTTGTTTTAACAGCGTGGGATGCTTTAATAGATGAAGTTACAAAGGATGGCAGATTCAGGGTGTGTGCATGGGCACAGGGGTAGGGTACACTATTCAATATTATGCTGAACGACCTCAGTGTATTATTGCCTACCATGGTTATGGACCAATGCTGATGGCGGGATCCGAAATTCTAAAATTCTTCGAGAATTTCGATGTGAGGGAAGCAAATGGTCAGGCTCATTTTTGGAGAAAATAGTATTCAAATTTAACAGAGAAATGGTCAGGCACTCGAAATACATCATTTTTGCATTTCTTATTTTATTTGGAATAGCCACTTATGCTCAAACCCAAACTGCAAAATCAGGGAAGGGCTTAATTGCTCTTGCATTCGATGATACCAAATTCAAACGAGCCTTTCATGTGTATGAATTAGAAAGTCTTAATTCAGAAACCAGCAAATGGCAAACAAAAAATGATTGGTCATTGCAATGCAAAGGATATTTTAAGGCTCCTGTTTCTGGAGAAGTTTCATTTTTTGTGGAGTCCGACTATTATATCCGGGTTGAGATTGGTGGTTCAATTGTTCTGGAAGACAACGAAAACAAGAACTATAATTCTTTCAAGTTGGAAGTTAAGAAGGGGAAAGATTATCCCATAGACGTATATTATATCCATGACGGAGGAAAATCCTTTATGAAGTTTTCCTGGAGCTGGAAGGATAAGGAAAAAGTAGAAATACCAGATTCAATCTTGTTTTATCAGCCAGCAGATAGAGAAGAGTTAGACATAATATGGGATCAGGTTAGCGCGCTCAATAAGGAGATATTTTTAACCGTACTGAACCCTGATCCTGAGAATCTTCCGGGAATTGATGTATGGGAAAATAAGAACGAAACGATGGTGGGGATAAGCTTTCCAAATGTCCCTGGATTAATTTGTGATGCATGGTGTTACGAAAGTGAGCTGGAATTAATGGATATTATTGCACTGGATGGTGGACGTGTGAAGTTGATTCACGAATATAGAAACCATCCGTTTCTGAATTTAATTACCCTTGTAAGCCCTGAACCTGGAGCCGTAGAATTTTCAGCCTGGATAGAAAAGGATAAAAATTCAAAAGAAAGCTTACCTGTAGACATAGGCCCTCCAAATCTATGCTGGCAGCTTAAGCGTGCTGAAAATTTCAATAGGGAACCAAAACCATATCCGGAATTTGTAAAACGCTGTTTTATGCTGACCAGTGATGGTCAGACACAACTTAATGAAACAGACCGGAAGAATATCCCGGTAAGGAAAGCTGATGAAGAGGTTAATAATCCGCCATGGGTGCAAAACTATTTCAGGGAAGATCAGCCTGCTCCGGTGTATAACCCAAATTCATGGGCCGGGAATAGCGATACCCGGTATACACAAAGTATTATCGGTGCTATTTCTAAGGATGGTAAATACTTAACTGCTATTGCCAATAATTCATCAACAACCATGTGTCAGGCCTGGCACGATTGTATGCATAATAATCCGCAGTGGCTTCCTGCCAATGCTCCTGTAGATCAAAGGATCTGGAGACTTAAAATCTATGGAATGGAAAATAATTCCGATGATTTGCTGAGGAAGATTAGAGCTGATTTTCCTGAAGATGAAAAAATGACACCAGAAAAGGTGAAGAGGATAAAAAGTAAAGCCACTTATGGTTCAGCCTATCAAACAATGGGAGTGTTCAACCATCTTGACTATCCTGTTATAGCAAGTATGGCTTATCCGAAGCCCATGCTTTTTTACAATGGAAAACTTGACAAGTTATTCCCTGTGTCTTCAGTGAATGATGCCTATGATAAAATGCAGGACGAAGCATTTATCTGGCTTAATAATATGCTTGGTAAGCAGTGAAATCATGAGAGAAATCCACAGCTTGAACATTTTTATATTACCCTTACTATTATTACTTGTTTCATGGTCAGGCAATGCCCAACATAGAACAATAGAAATTGATTTTGAAATTATTACGATGGATGCATTTAACGGGGATGGTGGTAATGCCTGGGGCGGACATCAATGCAGAATTGTCAGAAGTGAGGATGGGGTTTTTACCATTTACAATTCAGGAGGTGAGCCTATTTCCAGCCGAGAATGGCATCTTGTGAAAAGAACAAATCACGGCTGGAAAGAACTGGCTTCCGGAAAATCGGGTCGTGAGCCTGTAAACTTGTTGGCATCACCGGATGGTACGCTAAATATAATTGCCTATCCGGATTTAACAGGTACAATTTTGTCCGGAAAACCTGTTGGAGAATCCATAGAATTAACTTCACTGAAACTACCCGCTGTGAAGGAAGGTACACATCCCTATAACTCGGCAAGTATCGATAGCGATGGGAATATATTTGTGGTTTCGAGTGTGGGCAGTAAGGGTAGTTTGTTAGGTGAATTTCACATGGCCTATTATCATGCCGATTTAAAGGAATGGCAAGGACGGGTAACTTGTTTTGATCACAGATACTGTTACACTTATATTTTTCCGGATCCTGATAAATCTGTAGTCATGGTTTCTACCAGAGATGTGATCTGGTCAGAGCTTGATTATATACAACCACCAAATACATTTGGCTATGTATTTAATGCAGTTGGAGTTTGGTTTGGAGAAAGCTTTGATCAGCCGATTGAAAGAAGAATCAATGTTGAAGAATTGCCCACACAAGAATACCCTAATGTGTATTGTCATGCCCTGAGTGATGTGTACATGGATGATAAAGGCAATATACATATAATAAATACCAGGAATGGAGAGAGTACAAAAGGAGTAAGCAAAAACTTTCATCTGGTTTATAATCCTGGGGGGGATTTGTTGATTGAAAGGGAACTTCCCCAAACATTAGGAACAAGATGTCGACTGTTCCAGGATGGCCGGAAAAGGCTTTTTGTTATTGGCACTTCAGGTTGGATCTATGGGATGGACAGGGAGGATTGTTCAGTAAAGGACTCTGTTCAATTGCTACTGGAAGACTACGAGGTTGAGTATTCAGGTTATGGATTATCTGTTCCTCGTACCGGCTCCCCATTGAGTAATGATATTGATGTTGTTTTCCCTTCTCATAAAAGTAAATATTGGGTGTATTTTCACATGGACATGGCGGAGTTATTCCCTGTGAAAGCAAAGTAAAACTTCTGATTATGAAGGTAATAAGAAAAACAGTACAACTTAATACAATCCTGCTCCTACTGTTATTTGCTGTGATGCACCTGGGTGCCCAGAGCACTTCAGAATTGAATCAGGGATTGGCCGGCCTTTTTTTAGCCGCTAATACTTCTTCGCCTCAAACAGGGAATTTTGAAGCTGATCAGATTTTCTCCGGGAAGGAAAAACTGCTGAAAGCTATTAAGGAAGTTGATACTTCAGGTAATCCTGGAGAGAGCATAAAAATAAAAACAAGAATTGATGATTCCCTGGCAAACATCAACAGGGAAGCATATGAAATTAATTTCGGCACCAATTCAATTGAGATTTCCGGTGGTAGTGGGGCAGGGGTATTATATGGATGCCGGGAAGCGGCGAGCATTATTCTTAAGGAAAAAAAGCTTCCGTCGAATCATTCTGTAAACGATGCTCCTGCTATGGATTGGCGGGGAATATCTCTTCAGTTGATGAAATTAGGGGAATATAATTTTGCTATCACTCCTGAAGAATTCCCATTCTTTTACGATAAAACACTCTGGCTGGAGTTCCTTGATTTTATGGCCGACCAGCGCTTTAATTACATCATTCTCTGGAATGGTCATCCTTTCGACTACTTTGTAAAGTTTGATAAGTATCCCGAAGCACAATCAGGTATATACGAGGGACAAATTCAGCAAAACAATGATATGCTTCATTGGCTGATTGCCGAGGGGGGTAAACGAAACATAAAATTTCTCTTTGAGTTTTATAATATTCACACCTCGGTATATTATCAGGAGGCTCATAATTTGCCCAAACACATCTCAAAGCCCACACCTGAATTAGCAGCCTATACCAAATATTCAATTTCCAGGTTTGTAAGTGAATTCCCGGAAGTAGGATTATTTATTACTCCCGGTGAAGCTCTGGAACTGGAATATTCGGTTGACTGGATTAATGAGGTAATCTTTGATGCTGTCAAAAGTACGGGCTTTAATCCTGCAATCTTTATGCGTGGGTGGTCATTTGAGCTGGAAGAGGCCGGCCAGATTGTTGATGCTTACCCCGGACAGTACTTTGTTCGCAAGTTCAATGTTGAAATGATTGCCGATACACGTGTTGATCCTGAAAATGTGGAATGGGCGAAGTTGAATGGCAACTTTATTGTTAATGTGCACCTGGCAGCAAACCTGGAACCTTTCCGGTGGAATCCACCAGAATATATTCAGGAAATAGTTAGAAATAACATTAAATCCGGAGCCAATGGAATTCATCTGCATCCAAGAAAAGCCTGGCGCTGGCCATACGGTAGCGATGCGGGGATAAAAGAATATCAATGGAGGAGAGACACCATGTTTTTCACTGCCTGGAGCCGATACTCATGGAATCCCGAAAGAGAACCAGAAGCCGATGGAATGTATTGGGAGAATATGTTTACATCGCGTTATGGGAACAAAGAGGCTGGCAAGCATTTTCTTAATTCATCTGAAGCAGGTGCCGATGTGTTGCCCTCTTTGCAGCGACTGATTTGGCTCGGAAATAGCAACCATTCTATTGTTACAGCAGGGCTTACCCTACAGCAGCTTCAAAATGCAAGGGGTATACCTTTTCTGGATATTTCGCCCACCCTTCGTCCCGTGGAATATGTTGAAGCATTAAAAACAGGTGAAGTAATTGAAGGTGTAACTCCCATCGAGTTCGTAGAAAAATTAGTTGCTGATGCTGAAGAAGCTTTGAAGGAAGCAAAATTGGGAGCATCCATCGCCACAGAACATGTGGTTGAGGCAAATAGAATAGTAAACGATGCTGAAGCCATACGTCATACTGTAAACTATCATTTCCATAAGCTGCTGGCATTAAAAACCTGGGTATTGTTGGGTGAAGGAATTAATCCCAACAGGAATAAAAAGCTGTTTATCGATCTCCTGAGCGAATCGGTAAAAGACTTTGAATTGCTGTGTAAAACAACAGAATCTACCTATGAAAGTTTGAGTGATGTGCCTGCCTGGCACCCTGTTAAGTCTAAAAAGGCACCCTATCACTGGAACGATTTGCTTAGTTTGTACACAAAGGAATTGCATTTTTATAGTAAAGAACTTCAGACAGAATATCCACCGGAATATTACCAACCCAGTTTGGCCGGATTAGCAGGTATTTTATATAGTAATGCACACTTTATGGATGCTGAAAAATCCTACCCTACCGAGGTGATAGATTATAATTGGGACAATGACGAGGAAATAGGCCGGAATTGGGCAATTAAGTGGTTTGGATTCCTGAAGGCTCCTGTCAGTGCAGAGGCAAAGCTATTCGTTTCCTGCGATAGAGATTTGAAGGTAAAAATAGGAGATAAGCTGATAACACTGAATAAGGAAGTGTCTGAAAATCTCGTTGAGGAAATTGAGTTTGAGCAAGGAAAGTTCTACTCCATTGAAATTCTATACGATCATGATGGAATAGCCGGCGGACACATAAAGCTGGAGTGGAGTTGGGATAATCATTCCAGGGAACTTATTCCAAAGGAGAACTTATTTCACTCTGAAGCTCAAAAGAACAAAACGGAATTATTATCTCAGATGATTAGGGCAATGAATGAGGGAGTGGAGTAATTCCATCAGGAATTGGATCATTTAAAAAAAACAAAGATGAAAAAACACGTTATATTAAGGCGATTATTCAGTTCATTCCGGAAAGGACAGTTTACCATTTTTGCTCAGGCATTATCTGTAATCATCTTATTTGTGGTCAGCTGCAATCTTTGGGCTCAGGAAGCCAGCAATCCTGATCGTCGAACAATACATGTTGCCGCCGCCCAGATGTTAATGACTGATGATATTGACAGCAATGAAAAAAAGATAAGCGAGGCAATTAAAGAAGCTGCTTCCCTGGGATGCAAAGTAATCGTATTTCACGAAGGATGCTTAACCAATTATCCAATTGAAGAGGATGCGAAAAACCTGGATTATCCGCTGGTTCGTGCTGCCGAAAAAAGAATATTGAGTTTAAGCGGGAAATATAATATTGCCATCCTGTTAGGCAGCTCATCTAAGGAAGAGGACAAATACTATAATCATGTGGTTATTGCAGATGAGACGGGCAAAATATTAGGCAGGTATGTTAAAATATGGCGTGCCGGAGATCATCCCTATGAGGCAGGTACCGGACCTGTGGTATTTACCATCGCCGGAGTGGATGCAACTCTCATTATTTGCCATGATCTGCGTTACCCTGAAATTGCAAGACTTGGCGTGGCAGCCGGGGCCCGGATTGTATTTATTGTAAACAACGAAAGTGGTGTTACACGAGAAGATAAATTGCTGGGTTATCGCTCAATGCAAATTGCAAGGGCAACTGAAAATATGGTTTATTCAGTTATGTCAAATTCTCCTGCCGATCCTGACGATATTAAGCGACACAGCTGCTCTCACGGTAATTCTATGATTGTTGATCCTCTGGGCAATGTTTTGGATGAAGCCGGATCATACGAAGAACGATTGGTAATAGCCACACTTGATTTAGACGAAGCTCATCGTTCCACTGTGCTGAGAACCATGGGGAAGGATAAGAATTCCCTGGAAAGCTATGGTGTGGAGTGTGAAAATCCCGGATTCAGGGATTGGATCAATAGCGGACTTGAACTGGTAGAAAGATTAGATGGAAGTAATATTCCAGAATATTTGAAAACGGAATAAGCTTAAAACGATAACACAAAACGATGGCCTTAAAAAGACGAAATATCAAATACGGAAGAGCCGGGGGTACACTAAATTATTACTACACTATTAATACAGTTCAGTATGGGAAATACAGATTTGCATAGAAGGGATTTCATGAAGTATACAGGGCTTGGATTAACCGGGGCAGCAATTCCGGTATTGGCCAGTGGATGTGGCGAAACCAGTAGCCCAGGTTCAAAAACATTCCAAACGATCTACGAAAAGGTCTGCCATACATTGTTTATTGACACACATGAACACCTGGTAAATGAGTCGGTCAGGCTTGAGGCTGGTGATAAAATTGGGGATAAAGCGAATGACTGGACGTTTTTGTTCAGCCATTATTTTAATGATGATTTTGTGGCAGCCGGGGTTTCTCTGGCTGATTATAAAAGATTTTTTTCCACAGACCTTGATGCATTGGAAAAATGGGACATAATAGAACCCTACTGGCCTTACCTGAAATATACTGGTTATGGGCAGAATGTGAGGATCACACTTAAGGAACTTTATGGCATCAAAGATCTGACGCGAGAGAATATTCCAGAACTGAACAGAGCGTATAAGGCTATGATCCAGCCCGGTTTTTATAGAAGAATCATACAAGAAATATCAGGTATTGAATCCTGTCAGGTTAACCGTTGGCCATATTTGAAATCCGAGATGCCGGATCTTCTTATGTCAGATCTTCATATCAGTCATTTTATGGAAAGCTATATGGACTCAGAATTCCCGGATGAAGCCGGTATTAAGGTCCGGGAATTGGAAGATTGGTATGGAGTTATTGATTTTTGTTTTAAGAAGTATGGGACTCGTGCTGTTGCTACGAAATGTGGGGAGGCTTACAGCCGCAATGTAAATTTTAAAAGGATACCCTTTGGAAAGGCAAGTGATCTGTTTCGTCAACGTATGGCAGGGAAAAACCTGTCTCCCTTGAAGAGAATATGATAGAAGATCACTTATTCTGGTATTGCACGGACCTGGCAACAAAAATGGGACTACCGTCAAAGATTCATCTTGGGTATTATGCAGGTACAGGCAGAATGCCACTTGAAAGGGTAGGAGGCAATCCCGGAGCAGCCTGTGAGCTATGTATGGAATCTCCGGATACGAAATTCGTCTTTTTCCATATAGCCTGGCCCTATTATGAGGATATCCTTGCAGTGGCAAAACAATTTCCCAATGCATACCTGGATATGTGCTGGGCATGGATCATAAATCCCATTGCAGCAAAGGACTTCTTGAAAAAGTTCATCGTAACCGTACCTCTGAATAAAGTTTTCACATTCGGTGGAGATTACATTCCTGTTGAGCTCATTCCCGGGCATGCCCGGATTGCCCGTAGAGGAATCGCCCTGGCATTGTCAGAACTTGTTGATGAGGAATGGTTGGGGATGGGAGAAGCTCTCTCAATGTGTGATGATCTTATGCATGGAAATGCAAGAAAGGCATTTAACCTGGATGAAAGGGGGGGATTTCTGAAATCAATTGACTGGAATGAGGAAATGAAAGAGAAGGACGACTCCCATAAAAAGGCAGGCTATAGCTAAGCTTGTCCCTCAGTCTCTTTTCCATAAATGTTTCCAACCGGTCCCTCTGGCTGGTCGGGGTAAAGTTTGAACATCAATATATATAATCGTATCCGCTGCTTTTCCGTACCCGGCCTGGACAACCTCATTGCCATAGGCATCTATTGCAAGTGAGCAGCCAATACAATTCCACCCCTTCCAGGGACCTTCATTGACTATGCCCACATTGCTGACCCCAACAATCCACATTTGGAATTCAGCAGCCACCGGCTCGTAGCATCTGTGCCATAGATCACCGTAAGGGCTGCTGTCATTATCATGATCATGTTCTACTGCCCAGGCAGAGGGAGAAAGTATTATATCTGCACCCATGTATCCAAGGGATCTCTGGATTATCAAGTCATCCGCAAAGGCATCTGCGCAAACCATTAAGCCGATCGTACCAAGTTTCGTATGACAGACATTAAGACGGTCACCCTGTGCATATAGCTCATGTGCAATATCCAGTTCATTAAGTTTGCGGTGTTTCAATAAAAGTTCCCCCTCATCTGAAATCAGGACCGCTGTATTGTATCTTAAGCTCATTTCTTTTTCAACAATTCCGGCAACCACAAATATTTTATTGGTCCTGGCTGCATAAGCAAGTTTCTCATAGGTATAACCTCCGGGTACTGGAAAGCTCTTCGTTTTGGCTGATGAATGGGTCCAGCCCAAATCCATTACTTCAGGTAGTAATACTATTTCAGCCCCGGAATCAGCTGCAGTGGAAATCCTGTCAACTGCCCTGGTCAGGTTGTCATCCAGATTACCACCTTCTACCAACATTTGAGCCATTGCAAGTTTAAATGATACAGGATCATTCTCCATTGCAGAATGATCTCCCTGATTAGAATTAAGATCAGGGTTACTACCACTCTGACATGAGATTCCAATTATCAGAAAAAACAATGCTGAATAAAAACTGCAAATTTTCATAATGTAAAAATAGTCCTTTCAGGTACAAATGCTGTCTGCTGAAAACAATTATTATTTTTTATGTAGTTTTTTTTGTTTTTCCCGGATATCTTATATATTAGCCAGTAAACGTTTTACATTGTAATCGTTTAACTAAATTTCAAACGAATGTAAAACAGGTAGTTATATAGTGTAAACGTTTACAATTATGGCGGGTTTGAAGGGTGTTGCAAGTAAAGCGGGTGTTTCCATTGCCACGGTCTCACGGGTGATCAATGACGGACCGAATATCAGTGATGAGACCCGTGCAAAGGTGCGGAAGGCAATGAAGGAACTGAAGTACCGCCCCAGCCGGATTGCCAAAAGACTTCGTTCCAAATCCGCATCGGGAAACCTGGTGGGGGTTATGGTTCCGGATATCAGCAATCCCTTTTATATTGATGTACTCACCGGCATACAAGAATACATGCTCCGCCACCAGCATTTGCTGATCATATGCAATTTTTCACAAAGTGCCGAGAAGGAGGAAATGTATGTGGATGCGCTGGTCTCCGAATCTGTGGATGGCCTGATCGTTGCACCCGCGCACGAAGATGACGAAAAAATCAGGGGCCTGGAAAAGTTTGGGATCCCCTTTGTATGTATTGATAGGGGGCTGAAGGATGCCAATGCCGACCTGGTATTGGTAGACAATGAAAAGGGCGCTTACGAAGCTGTCAGTTTTCTGCTGGACAAGAACTACAGGAGGATCGCCTACATCTCCGGCATGAAGCAGATCCCCACCAGCCGTCAGCGTGGTGACGGTTACCGCAAGGCCCTGGAAGACTACCAGATTCCCTTCAAGGATTCCCTGGTGAAATACGGCGATTCAAGCATGCAAAGCGGCGTAAAGCTGACCCGTGAGCTCCTGGAGATGGAGCAGCCACCTGAAGCCCTGTTCACAGGAAACAACCTGATCACCCTGGGTGCCCTGGAGACCATTTCAGCCATGGGGCTCAGGATCCCCGAGGATGTGGCCATCATCGGATTCGATGACATGCCCTTTTCCAATACCCTGAATCCACCACTTACTGCCGTGCGTCAGCCTGCCTATGAGATCGGGAGGCGTGCAGCGGAATTACTCTACCAGCGCATCCAGGAGCCTGAACGGCCCCATGTGAAGATCATGATGGAAACGGAATTGATTGTAAGAAAATCCACAAGGACCTGATAAAACTGAATAACTATAACAAAAACACGACCTGATTATGAAAGCCAGAAATTTGGTGTTATTAATGATTATACTTGCCGGACCGGGACAAGAGCTCATGGCCCAGCGGCCCGGAAGTATTGCAGGCAAGGTAAAGGATGCCTCAAACGGTGACTTCCTCCCTGGTGCTGCCATCTATCTTGACGGAGCCAAGTATTCCACCATCTCGGATATGGAAGGTGATTTCAGTCTTTATGGCGTGGAGGCCGGAGACTACACACTGAAGGTGAGCTATATCGGATATGAAGATTATGAAGCCCCCATCAGCCTTGGCGAAGGACAGGCACTGGTAAATGACATCAGCCTGGAACCCTCTTTTATCTCCTTGCAAGGGGCTGAGGTGGTCAGTCAGAGACAGGGCCAGATGAAGGCACTTAACCAGCAAAAAGAATCCCTTGTGCAACAGAATATAGTGGCACAGGAGCAGATGGAACGCTTTCCTGACCTGAATACCGCCGAGGTGCTGCAGCGACTTCCCGGGGTAAATATATCCAGGGACCTGGGAGAGGGTAAATTTGTATCTATCCGGGGAACCGATCCCCGTTTCACCCAGGTAAAGGTAAATGGAGAAGCCATTGCCACGCCTGAGGATGAGGAACGCTTTGTGGCCCTGAACGTCATATCAGCCGCACAACTTTCCACCATCGAGGTGACCAAATCTCCCACACCAAAAATGGACGGGGAAGCCATTGGGGGAGTGGTGGATCTGAAGACCCGGAGTGCCTTTGATTCGGACAAACGGATATTGCGAGTCGTGCCGGAGGGGGGTACCAGAAGGATGCCAAAGGCCCCAATGCCCGTGGGGATATTTCTTATGCTACCAAGCTTGGAGAGGCAAAGAAGTGGGGATTCTCACTGAATGCCAACTATCAGCTGCAGAACAAGGCAGCCAACGGGATTGAGCCCCGCTGGAGCTACAACACCTTTGACATCAATTCCAATCCGCTGCCCTTTGTATTCAGTGATATTGAAATGAAGGACTATGTGGCCAACCGGACACGCTACGGAACCAGTGGTGAGTTGGAATACAGACCCAACAGCAAGACCAAATTTAAAGTGGGGGGGATGTACAACCTGAGAAATGACCAGCAGACCAGGAACTTGAGGCGCATCCGTGCCAACAGGGGAGTCTACATCAACGCGGATACCATCTTCAACACCCGATCCTATTTCGAACTCCATGACAGGCTGGAAACACAGGAGATATGGGCCCTGAATTTTAAAGGTGAGCACGACCTGGGAGGGATCAAGATTAACTATAATGCCGCATACAGCCACGGACTCCAGGAGAAGACCGGGGAAGGACAGATCAAATCCGAATTTCAGTCCGACCAGCGTTTTACCCTGGTGGTGGATCCAAACGATTATATGATTCCCAGGTTTTCTTATTTCCAGATCGAGGGCACCGAATTTGTTCCTTTTCCTGAGGCCAGTATCCTTGATCCTTCGAAATACTCCATGGACCAGTTAGACTGGAGGGTGCAGAACACCACCAATGCCGACATGGTGGGCGGGTTGGATTTCACTGTACCCTATTACCTGGGACAGCATTCCGGGAGCATCCAGTTCGGGGGCAAGGCCCGTATCCGGATTAAGGACAGGGACAACGAGCGCATCAAGAACAGGCATACTGACTATATCATACCCATGACTGACCATGTGGGAGGAACTATCGGATCTTTCCTGGAGGGTAACTACCTACGGTCCACTGATCGATCCCAGAAGTGTCAGGAAGTTCTATGATGAGGAAGGCGACGATCCTGAGAAACTTGAGCCCGAATACCGCTGGGTGGAATCCCTGGGTGAAACCTATTATGCAGAGGAGCGGGTTCTGGCCGGCTATGCCATGTTTAAACAGACCTTCGGGAACTTCATGGTTTTGGGAGGCATCCGGATGGAACAAACAAACACCCAATACAAGGGGATGGACCTGAGTTGGACAGCAACGGGGAATATATTTCCCATGACACCATCACTGACAACCGGTCCTATATGAATTTTTTCCCCAACCTGCAGACCCGTTACAGACTGACTCCCAATACCAACCTGAGGCTTGCCTTTACCACGGGTATCATGCGTCCCAACTATTATTCACTGGTACCCTATTACATTGTCAGTGATAAGGACCGGACCATCCTTCAGGGAAATCCTGACCTGGAGCCCACCCATAGTATGAACCTGGATTTCAGTGCGGAGCATTATTTCCAGCGTGTAGGTATTGCTTCCGTGGCCATATTCTACAAGAGGCTTGAGGACCTCGCTTACACCCAGATCACCAGGGACACCACCCCGGGTGATTATTACAACTGGGAAAGCCGCCAGGTGGTCAATGGGGGTTCCTCCGAGCTCTGGGGAATCGAGTTAAACTGGTCCCAGCAATTCACTTTCCTTCCGGGGTTTGCCGATGGCTTTGGTGTCTACCTGAACTATACCCACAACGAGGCCTTCAATACCGAGATCTTCGAAAGGGATATGGAAAACCGGATTCCTGGCATGGCAGCCGATGTGGGCAATGTAGCTCTTACCTATGAGAAATACGGGCTAACGGCACGACTGGCCTTCAATTTCAGTGGCGAGGCACTGGCCGAGATCGGGGAGATGGAGGACAGCAGCCAGGATGTCTGGGTGGATAATTACAGCCAGCTGGATTTCTCGGCAGGCTACGAAATCAGCAAAGGCCTGGAGGTATTTTTTGAAATGAGCAACATTTTGAACAGTGCCTACCGGGAGTTTTACGGGAATAGGGATATCACTTACCAGCTGGAGTATGCCTACTGGATGCTCAATGTGGGTGCCAAATGGACCTTACGCTAAATCTATATAACGATGAACAAGATTTTTAGAACTTTTATCACAGGGGCCCTGGTACTGGCATCTGCCGGATACCAGGCCCTATCACAGGATCTGCCTGAGATATTGTGGGACAAGACAATCGGTGGGAATTTTGCCGATCATCTCGGCAGGATTACCCTGCACCTGACGGTGGCTGGCTGCTTTTCGGAACCAGCTCTTCCAACACTGGATTTGAAAAATCGGCCACGCCCTATACCATGTTCGGGAATGACATCTGGATTGTCAAATACAACAGCGACTGGGAAAAGCAATGGGACAAGGTGATCGGTGGAACAGACGAGGAGAGCCTTTCTGGGGTGGTTCGCACTCCAGATGGCAATTTCATGATCGGTGCCACCAGTCGTTCCAATGCCTCCGGGGACAAGAGCGAGGATGCACGGAGCCAGGACAAAGAAGATTACTGGGTGATCAAGGTGGATCCCGACGGCAACAAGATCTGGGATAAAACCTATGGCGGTGCCGACATTGACGACCTGAATTCCATCCGCAAGCATCCCTGGGGTGGGTATATTCTGGCCGGGACCAGCTATTCAGGGAAATCGGGGGAGAAGTCCCATGATTCCTTTGGAAAGCAGGACTGGTGGGTTCTGAGGATCGATGAGGAAGGAAAGGTGATGTGGGATAAGGTCTTTGGAGGTGAACGATTTGACATCGGGGCCGGAATCTTTGATCTTAAAGATGGATTTATTCTCTCCGGCAAGTCTGATTCACCACCCTCCGGAAACAGGGAAGCCACCGTACGAGGCTCTTATGATGCCTGGCTGGTCCGCGTGGATTTAGACGGGAACAAGATCTGGGATAAAGCCTTTGGTGGAGATGAGAATGAGGGAGGAGCATCCATACGCATTGCTCAGGGAGGTGGATATATGCTGAGCATCACCTCCAAATCGGATATCTCCGGGGACAAAACCACTCCTGATATCGGCGCTGATGATGCGTGGTTTGTGAAGGTGGACGAAAACTTCAACATCGAATGGGACAAGACCCTCGGCACAGTTCACCAGGATAAACTGTCGGCAGCCCGGGCGGGAGGTGGTGGCTATCTACTGAGTGGCACCCAAACCATCGAGGAGGCCCAGCCCGGCGGAGGAATCATCAACTACGGCCAGCGCTGGATGATCCACACCGATGACGACTTGAACGAAATATGGGATTTTAAGTTCGGGGGCGATGACAATGAAACCGGAGGTGGATCCTGGAGGCTGGAAAGCGATACCACCCAGATCATCGTGGGAAGCAACAGTGATTCCGACGCCAGTGGGGATAAAAGTGAGGATTCCCGGGGCGGACCCGATTTCTGGCTTACCAAGATTCAGATGCCCTTTGGCATATATACCGCAGCCATGGAGAAGGAGGCACCCCAGCAGGTAAATCTGTATCCGAACCCGGTGAGCGGGAATACCCTTTTCATCGAATCACTCAGCCTGCCCATGCGCAGTTTGAAGATTTATTCAATGACCGGAGCCCTGGCAGGCACAGTGCAACTTGAATACAAGCATCGCACCAGTCTGCAGGTAGATCACCTGGCTACCGGACTCTATATCAGCCGGATCACCCTGTCGGATGGCAGTGTGCTGAGCCGGAAATTCCTCAGGAAATAAAAAAAACTCATTCATCAAAACCAAGCATTATGAAGAAGTATTACACAACCTTCCGCTTTATGTTGGCAGCAATCGGGGCCTTTCTGATGGCCATGCCGCTGTCTGCTCAGGAATGGGAGAACATCGAACCCATGGATTCCCTTCCGGTAAATGAACCCTGGAGGTCCCGGGATGCCGTGCTGGATTTCAGCGAGATCAGGCAGGATCCGGACTATTCATTTAACAATGTGCTGTATATCAATGATTACAGTGAGATTTACCAGCGCGGATCCTTCCGCTATGACTGGAGACTGAACACCGAGTTGGGAGTTCCTCCCGGTGAAGCAAATGAGGTGGTCGGGATCACCATGGTCTTCCGCGCAAAACCCACCACCCAATCCATTCAGTATGCAGACACCACCTGGTGGTGGTATGTATCCATCAGGGCATCCGGCCCTGTGGGCTACCACACAGAAATGCGGGCTTCTACCAAGGGTTTTGAGCTGGCTGGCTGCCAGGGGCAGATCCCCCTGGTGGACGGGGAGAGCATTTATTACCCCATCGACACGGCCTGGCACACCTACAGGGTGACAGCGATTCAGCGTGATGTAAAAATCTATATTGATGAAAACCCGGAGCCCATCATTGACACCCAGACCACCTGTGTGGATGAGGGTGGAAACCAGCTTCGTGTAGGGAAGCAGGACAGGGGACAACCCTATGGGGGGATGTTTGACTATTTCCTGATCCTGGAAGGAGCCATTTATGCTCCCGGTGAGGGCCCGGCCATTCCCGATGGATTCCTCGTAGGTCCGGAAGGACCCGCAGTGGGTAAGCAGGAGTTCCTGGCTGAGACCCAAACGAAGATCTGGCCAAATCCGGCCGGGGAGATCCTGAACCTGGAATTCTTCCAGGGAGAGTCCGGCCATTCGAGGGTGGACATCTATTCCCTTTCAGGACAAAAACTGGCCACTCCCTTTCAGGGAATGCTGCCTGCCGGAAGGAATGAAATCCAGCTAAACACCTCTAAACTGGCTTCAGGAATTTACCTGCTGTCAGTCAATGGGGAAATGACCAAACTCATTAAGGAATGAAGCAAGTACTGATCATCCTGCTTTCACTGGCCACACTTGCCTGTCAGCGCACTGAAGAAACTGAGAAAATGAATGTGGTTTTTATCCTGGCTGATGACCTGGGATGGAACCAGGTGGGTTACCATGGAAGTGAATACTATGAGACGCCGAATATTGACGGAATAGCTGCGGAAGGACTGAGTTTTTCCAATGCCTATTCCGCCAACCCGGTATGTTCTCCCACCAGGGCCAGTATCATGACAGGCAAGAATCCGGCCCGCATGCACCTGACCAATTACATCCCTGGCAGTCCTTACCCTTATGCAAGGCTGACCACCCCGGAAATTAGCCCTGGTCTGCCGCTGGATGAGTATACCCTGGCCGAGATGTTCAGGGATCACGGGTATGCCACCGGCCACTTCGGGAAATGGCACCTGAATGCGGATAAGAATTATGTGCCCAACCGGCCCAAGGATCCTGCATCCCAGGGTTTCGACGAGGTGTTCACCTCCGTTAAACCTGCCCCGGATGCAAATCCCTCAGACGATGCCCACCATGCGGTGGAAATAACCGAGCGTGCGCTGGAATTTATTCAGAAGCACCAGGATCAGCCCTTTTTCGCATATGTAACCCACCATGTAGTGCACCGGCCCATCATGGAAAAGCCGGCACTGGTATCCAAATACGAGGCCAAGGCGGGTAATGATGATCCGGTCAACAATCCCATTATGGGAGCCATGATCGAGACCATGGATGATGGCATTGGCCGGATCCTGGACCTGTTGGAGGAACTTGGTCTGGAAAAAAACACCATCGTGGTTTTTTATTCCGACAACGGAGGCTTTGAGCAGTTGCAGGACCAGGCACCCTTCCGTGGCGGAAAAGCCATGGTTTTTGAAGGAGGGATCCGGGTACCCCTGGCGGTCAGATGGCCCGGTAAAACAGAGGCCGGAAGCACCAGCGATGCGCTGGTCATATCAGATGACTTCTTTCCCACCTTTGCTGAAATCCTTGGTGCCCAGGTTCCGTCAGGACTTGACGGATCGAGCATGCATGGCTTGTGGAAGGGAGATGAAGCAAGGGAAGAAAAGACCCTCTATTTCCATTACCCGCACTACCATCACCAGGGCTATATGCCCGCAGGTGCCATCCGGGAAGGGGATTACAAACTGATTGAGTGGTATGAAGGTGCAGTGGCAGGCGAAGGCAAAGCCTACGAGCTTTTTAACCTTGCTGATGATCCGGGAGAAGAAGAAGATCTTTCAGAAGCCATGCCTGAGCTGGCCAATGAACTGGCCACAAAACTCAGGACCTGGAGAGCAGAGACCGGGGCACAGGTGATGGGTATAAATGAAAACTTTGATCCGGCAAAGGCTGACTGGAGAGAACTGGAGAACGAGGATGCGTACCATTAAACTCTATTATCCAAGCAGGCTTGGCCTGGGTGCCGGGAGTATACGGGAGTTCAAAGAAGATATCTCCGGAATGGGGGTGAAGCGCATCTTCATCCTTACTTTACCCGAGATAAGGCCCGCCATCCAATCCCTTCTGAAGGAGCTTGAAAGCGATGGCTGCATCCTTTACCTGGATGAAAGCATCCGGAAGGAGCCTTCAGTATCGGATTTTGATGGGGCGCTTCACCGGGCAAAGGATTTTAATCCGGAACTGGTCCTGGGGATCGGCGGAGGCTCTGTACTGGATGTGACCAAACTGGTGGCGGCCCAGCTGGACAATACGCAGTCCCTGAAGGATATCTTTGGCATCAATCTCCTTGCCGGGAGGAATATTCCCCTGGCATGCATGCCCACCACCGCAGGCACTGGCAGCGAGGTGTCGCCCAATGCCATCCTGCTGGATGAAGAGGAGCAGTTGAAAAAGGGAGTAATTTCTCCCCACCTGGTCCCTGACCTGTGTTACGTGGATCCGGAGCTGACTTTCAGCGTGCCCCCTGCGGTTACAGCTGCCACAGGGATTGATGCATTCACCCATTGCCTGGAAGCCTATGTAAACAGGAACTCCCACCCGGTGATAGATACCTATGCCCTGGAGGGGATGGAGCTCATCGCCGGAAGCCTGCTGGCAGCTGTGGAGGATGGAAAGAACGTGGAGGCAAGAAACAAATTGGCGCTGGGAAGTCTATACGGGGGTATGTGCCTGGGACCCGTGAATACCACGGCAATCCATGCCCTGTCCTATCCCCTGGGAAGCGAATTTCATATCGCCCACGGGCTCTCCAATGCGCTCCTCCTGCCCCATGTGATGGAGTTTAATCTTCCTGCGGCCACGGAACGTTATGCCCAAGTGGCCCGGATTCTTGGAGTGGGTGGGGAAGAGAGTGAAGAATCAAGGGCACGTGCCGGAATTGTTGAGATCCGCAGGCTTATGAAACGATGTGGGGTTCCTGCCACCATCAGGGAACTGGGTATCTCCCGGGATGCCATTCCCGGGATGGCGGCTGCGGCCCTGAAAGTGCAGCGTCTGCTGGTAAACAACCCGCGGGAAGTTTCCCTTGAGGATGCCAGACAAATTTATACCAACGCATATTCTTAAAGCAAGATGACAACAGAAGCCAAAGGAGTGGTAGTACCCATGGTTAGCCCTTTCAACGGGGAAGGGAAGATTGATGAAATAGCAGCCATAAAACTGGTCGATCATGTGGTCAGCAAGGGATGCCATCCTTTTGTCCTGGGAACCACAGGGGAGGCCCTTTCCATAACTGCAGCCGAAAGGCTCCGTTACCTGAAAGCGGCTGTAAGGGCCAATGAAGGACGGGCTGTGGTGTACGCAGGGATTGCTTCCCTGTGCCTGGAAGACAGCATCCTGGCGGCAAAACAATATGCAGATGAAGGAGCAGAGATATTGGTGGCCAATCTTCCATCCTACTATCCCCTTCAGGCTTCCCAGATGCAACAATATTTTACTGAGCTGGCCGATGAAGTACCCTTGCCGCTAATGATCTATAACATTACAGCCACCACCCATATGAGTATCCCGGTGGACCTGGTCAGGGAACTCAGCAAGCATCCCAATATCATAGGGCTGAAAGATTCTGAAAGGGATGAGGAAAGGCTGGATACCCTGATGGCCTTTGCCCGGGGCATTGAAGATTTTTATTACCAGCTTGGCTGGGCTGCTCAATCGGTGTATGCCCTGAAAGCTGGGGCTGACGGAATCGTTCCCAGTACGGCAAATGCCTTTCCCGGGTTCTATTATGAATTGTATGAGGCAGTCATGCAGGGCCGCCTGGAACGTGCCAATGAGCTGCAGGAACTAACCAACGAGCTGTCAGCCATCTACCAGAAGGGCAGGCTGCTCAGCCAGGCACTGCCCGGACTAAAGGTCATGCTAAGGGAAATGGGGATCTGCGAGACCCATGGGATCGCTCCCTGTTATCCTCTGTCTCCGGAGGATGAGCAGTTGATAGTGCACGAGATGAAGCGTCACATTGAAAAGATGGAAGGATGAAGAAAGCACGCATTGGAATAAGTATGGGAGACCCTGCAGGGATCGGTCCGGAAGTGGTAGTAAAAGCCTTGAATGATCCGGCCATTCACAATGCCTGCATCCCACTGGTTATCGGGGATACCTGGACCATGGAAAGGGAAGTGAAAAAGCATGCCCCTGGAAAGTCTGTCCATGTAGTTGAATCTGCCGCTGAGTGCATCGATGCTGCAAATACAGTGAACGTGCTTGACCTGGGGATGCCTGAGTGCCGTGAACTAGAGACCGGTGTGGTTTCAGCAGTGGCCGGTGAGGCAGCCTTCAGGGCGGTGACTCGCATGATCTCCATGGCTCTCGCCGGGGAGATAGATGCCACTGTTACGGGACCTATCCACAAAAAAGCCATCAACGAGGCCGGCCACAACTATGCAGGCCACACAGAGATTTTTGCAGACTATACCTCCACAAAGGATTTTGCCATGATGCTGATCTGCGATCAGCTGAGGGTAATTCATGTGACTACCCATGTACCCCTTCGGGAGGCCTGTGACCTGATCACGGCAGACAGGGTACTTTCCAGGATCAGGCTCATGCACCAGGGATTAACAAAGCTCGGGTATAGGGATCCCCACATCGGGGTGGCCGGACTCAATCCCCATGCAGGGGATGAGGGGCTCTTCGGAGATGAGGAGATCCGCCACATTGCTCCTGCTGTGGAAGCGGCACAACGGGAAGGCCTTCGGGTGGAAGGACCCATCCCACCGGATACCCTGTTTCCCAAAGCCCTCGGAAGGCACTATGTTGGTTGTGTGGCCATGTACCATGACCAGGGCCATATCCCCTTCAAGATGGCGGGATTTAACTGGAATGAGGAAAAGCAATCCATGGATTCAGTGATCGGGGTGAATGTCACCCTGGGGCTCCCTATTATCAGGACTTCGGTAGACCATGGGACCGGTTTTGATATTGCCGGACAGGGAGTGGCAAGTGAAAGGGCGATGATCGATGCCATTGAAATGGCCATCAGGATGTGCAGTAAAGATTGAAGACAAGCAAATGATTATAGTAATTGCAGATGATTTTACAGGGGCCGCTGAACTGGCGGGAGTGGGACTTTCCCACGGGCTTAAAGTGGAGCTCCTGATTGAGCGGGTGGAGCCATCTCCTGGTACGGAGATGCTGGTCCTTGCCATGGATACTCGGTCCGACAGCCTGGAGGATGCCCTGGTATCGCTCAGGACGGTGGCCCGGGAGGTGAAGAAATATCATGCAAGCCTGGTATACAAGAAGATCGATTCGGTGCTCAGGGGACATATCCTGGAAGAGATTCAAATGCTGATCGACGAGTTGGATATGGTGGGGGCCATCCTGGTACCTGCCAATCCGGTCATGGGCAGGGTGATCATTGACGGCCACTATTATGTGAACGGTGAACCCCTGCAGTCCACCAGCTTCTCCGAGGATCCGGAATTTGTGATCAATACTTCCTCCGTGTCTTCCCTGCTGTCCAGGAACGGGTCCACCCCCTCATTCAGGATTGTGAAGCCAGCGGATTTTACGGGACGGGAAAGGATCACCGTAGGAGAAGCATCCAAGGGGGAAGATCTTGACTTCTGGGCTGAAAAAGCAGAGGGCGGATGGCTGCCCGTGGGAGCGGCAGGTTTTTTCCAATCGCTTCTGAAACGAAGCGGAAGAATTTCCGGTCAGGCCATTGCAGGGTTGAGCCTTCTGGACAGCGACAGGATCCTGTATATCTGCGGCAGCACCTTTCACGGGAGCAAGGAGCAGGTCAGGTTGGCCAGTGAGACCGGCCCTCATGTATGTTATATGCCCGAGGGCCTGTTCAACGAAGAACCATCATGGGAAAAGGAGCTTCATCAATGGATCGGCAGTGTCCGGGAAACCATCGAAACACATGGAAAAGCGGTTGTGGCAGTAAAACAGTCAGTAATTGCAGGCAATGGCAGGTCGGAATGGATCCGCAAACAGGTATCTGTCCTGGTGGAAGGCGTTCTCTTGCAGACCGGAGTGAATGAGTTGGTCATTGAAGGGGGCAGTACCGCCTCTGCCATCCTGTACAGGCTGGGACTGACCAGCCTGATACCTTTTCACCAGTTCTCCCACGGGGTGATCCGAATGGAAATGGAAGACCGGCCCGGCATGTATCTCACACTGAAACCTGGCAGTTATACCTGGCCTGAATCGGTATGGAGATTTTAATGAATTTGGATTATAAACACTAATATATTATGACTTTACACTTTGTTGACTACCTGATTATCATTCTCTCACTTGTGGTGTCCATCGGGATCGGAGTTAAATTCTCCAAGGGACAAAAATCCACCAGTAAGTATTTTGCAGCCGAGGGTAAGATCCCGGCATGGGCCATTGGCCTTTCAATCCTGGCCACCCTGGTCAGCAGCATTACCTTCCTGGCCTACCCGGGTGAGGGATTCACCACCAACTGGATCAGGCTGGTTCAGGGATTGATGGTTCCCATTGTGCTGATCTTCATGATCTTCACCATTGTGCCCCTGTACAGGAAGGTGATCGGACTAAGTGCCTATGAGTACTTCGAAAAACGCTTCGGCTATGTCGCCAGGCTATATTCCTCCCTAGGATTTATACTGGCCCACTTTTCCAAGATGGGGACTGTTTTTTATCTCCTTGCGCTGGCACTTTCCAATATGATGGGGGTGGATACCATGACCTTTGTATGGATCCTGGGCGCCATCATCATACTGTTGACCCTGCTTGGAGGCATTGAAGCGGTGATCTGGCTTGACGTGGTTCAGGGAATCCTCCTGATCGGAGGCGGAATCCTGGCCCTTGCCATCATTCTTTTCACGGCCGAAGGCGGACCTGTCGCAGTATGGCAAACAGCAGCCGAGGCCGGCCGGGTTGGTTTTGGTCCATTCGATTGGGATTTTGTAAATCTTACCTTCTGGGTAATGGCCATCAATGGGGTGTTTTATGCCATCCAGAAATACGGGACCGACCAGACCATTGTACAGCGCTACCTCACAGCCAAATCAGACCGTGATGCAGTGAAGGCTTCCCTGATCGGAGTCCTGCTCACCGTTCCCGTTTGGGCCCTGTTTATGTTTATCGGTACCGGTCTTTTCTCATTTTATGAGCTTTCCCCCGGATTGCTCCCTGAAGGAATTAAATCCGATGCGATATTTCCCCATTTTATCCTCTCCGAGCTTCCCATAGGGGTTACCGGACTTATTATTTCCGCCCTGACTGCGGCTGCTATCTCCAGCCTGGATTCTGATATAAATTGTCTGTCGGCAGTGGCAGTGGAGGATTTCTACGGCCGCTTTAAGAAGGATGTCACCGACAGGCAGAAACTGACCTTTGGAAAATGGATGGTGGTGGCATCCGGACTGGGAGCCATCGTCGTGGCATCCATTTATGTGTTAATGGAGGGTAAAGGTGTGCTGGGGATCATTTTCACCCTTTATGCCATATTCTCCGGCGGTATTGCAGGAATGTTCCTCCTGGGACTGTTCAGTCCCAAGGCCAATCAGAAAGGCCTGAATGTGGGGATTATTGCCTCCATCCTTTTTACGGCCTGGGCATTGCTGACTTCCAGTACGGTGGGATCCGGAGAGGAGCAGCAGCTCATGCTGGACCTGGGGAACATGAATTATACCCACCATAAATACATGCTGGGTGTATACAGTCACTTTGTGCTTTTCGGTGTGGGACTGCTGGCTTCCTATTTCCTCAAAGGCAAAACCCCCGATGCCAACCTGACCTGGGTGGGCTGGAGAAGGATCCAGAGAGAGAACAAAGCCAAGGAGGCTGGATGAATACAAACAGATATTGAATAGATAAAATGAAAAATAAAATGAAGGAAAGTGTAACAAAAAAACTGTTGCGGGGCACAATGGCCCTGGGGATTGGTGTATTTGCCGCTGGCCTGACCACGGCGCAGGACAAGATGCCTCCACCCATGGAGGAGTGCATTGGCGAACCCGTAAAATATACAGGGGAAATACAGACTTCAAAGGAGCTGGTAGACGGAAGACTTCCCCATACGGTGGGAGCGCACCACTACCAGGTGTTCAGGGCCAACAGGCAGGAGCGTGTGGGGGACCTGCCTGTGGGAAGGACTTACAACCACCAGCCCTACCTGGCTTACTGGAATGGGAAATTCTATCTTCAGTTCCTGAGTGCCGAGTACCAGGAACATACTCCCCCGGCATGTGTGGTGCTGACCACCTCCGAAGACGGGATTCACTGGGAATTCCCCCAGGTTCTTTTCCCGGATTATGAATTGCCCGAGATTAAGTGGGAAGAGTACACCGTCCCTGCCGGCACCAAGGCGGTCATGCACCAGCGCATGGGCTTTTATACCACTGAATCGGGGAAGTTGCTGGCTTCCGGTTTTTATAGCTACTGTCCCACCCCGAGGCACTCCCCCAATGCCGGGAACGGCCTGGGCCGGGTGATCCGTGAGATCAAGGAGGACGGCAGCTTCGGGCCAGTCTATTTCATCCGTTACAACCGGCATGCTGGCTGGAACGAAGAAAATACCAATTTTCCCTTCTACAAGGAAAGCAAGGATAAGAAATTTGTGAAGGCCTGCGAGGAACTGCTGGAGAACAAACTGGTGACCCTGCAGTGGTGGGAAGAAGACCGTTCGAAGGATGGCTTTTATGTGATCGATCCCGCCGACGTGTCCGGCGCCACCTTCTTCGATGCCAATATGACCACTTCCAAGGGAGCCGGTAAATCGCTTTCCACCTACCGCCGCCCCGACGGGGTGATTGTTGGCCTGTGGAAGAACCAGTTTGCCGCCCTGAGTGATGATGAAGGAAAGAGCTGGACCCCAATCGGGAAAAACCCCACACTCTGGACCACCGGTGCCAAGACCTGGGGTCAGCAGACCGAGGATGGTCGCTACGTAATTATTCACAACCAGTCGGCCACCCGGAGGAACCGATTTCCCATGGCGGCCCTGGTTGGCGATGACGGACATGAATTTCCCGAGTTGTATGCCATGAACGGACAACTGGCTCCCCAGCGTTATCATGGGATCCACAGGAATGTGGGCACCCAGTATTTCCGGGGAATTTCTGAATGGAACGGGAACCCTCCCGGCGACCATGCCTGGTTTGTGTATTCCATGAACAAGGAGGACATCTGGATCACACGGAGTAGCACCCCTATCCGGGGCAGCGTGGAAGAACAGGTGGGCCAGGACTTTAACTCTCTGGGGACTTCCGAGGATCTGGACCTGTGGAACCTGTACGTGCCGCAGTGGACATCGGTGGACCTGGTTCCCGATGCTAAGGGTGGCAAGGCCCTGCGCCTGAAGGACGAGGAACCCTATGACTATGCCCACGTGGAAAGGATTGTGCCCAGTTCTGAGAAGATGACCATTGAATTTTCCTATAACCTGGAAGAAGCCAACCGTGGTTATTATGCCGAATTCGAAGCCCAGGATCAGCGCGGATCACGTCCGCTCAAGCTGCGTTTCGACGAAGGCTGGCTGAGTTTTGACGTGGTAAAGGGGGAGATCACTGATCCCCTTCCCATGGAGACTGGTCGCTGGTATGACCTGCGCTTTGATATTGATTGTGCGGCCAACAGCTATGATTTCTACATCGATGGAAAAAAGGTGAAGGATGATGTTCCCTTCTTTGAAGATGTGGAGGCCATCGAGCGCATCCTGTTCCGCACCAGCTTCTACCGCATGAACGTGGATGCCCGGTATGTGGAAAATGGCATGATGAATCCCGGGGGATTTGATTCCCAGGATATGCCCGGCTCTGAAACAAAGAGCCATGAGTGCACATTATTGATTGACAATGTAAAAACAAAATAGCGATGATCAACAGAAATTATAAGGACGGAGATAAACTGGATGTGGCAGGTCTGAATACCATAACGGTACTGATTGACCGAAGTGAAACCGAATTGACAGAGATCGGCTGGAATTGCTGGAGACCTGATCTGGATGGTCCGCCCCACAGGCACAACGACAAGGACCAGGTATTCTATATCACCTCGGGGGAAGGCACGGTCAGGCTTGGCAAAAAGCTGCACCCGGTGAAGGAAGGAAACCTGGTTTATGTACCTGCCGGTACTACCCACCAGACCATTACCAGGGAAGGGGGTAGCCTTTGCTATATGCTCTTTAATATTTTTAACAATCCTTCCAAGGAAGGACACGCCACCTTTGCCGATCACATTGAGAAAGTGGCCCAGGTGCGCAAGCAGCAGGCAGAGACCGGTCAGGCTGAAGTGGATGACCTGGAATCAAGGGAGGATGTGAAAGCGGCCAAGTTCCTGGAAGATGTTGACCAGGGCAAGGTCTATGATTTCGGCTCCAATACCACCACCCTGCTCCTGGAAAGGAATGAGACCAATGCCGTGGAACTGGCACTGATCCGCTGGCCGCAGGGAAGCAGGGGAGCCATGGCTGCCCACAAGGATAAGGAGCAGACCTTTTTTGTGCTGGAAGGAAGGGGAAAGGTGACCATCAGCGGCGAGACTGAGGAAATCGTTCCCGGCAATGTGATCTTCATTCCGCGAAATGCCCCCCATACCAGCGAAGCCATAGAGGGCGAACTGGTCTACCTCTGCATGAATTCCCTTGTAAATCCGGCAGACGGAAGTTTTGACAGCATGTATGAACGAGTAATCCCCGGCCGAATGGAACGATGGGAGCAGGGGAAAGACGAAGTGGGTGAATAATTTCAATTGGTGAATGATGAAGCGTTTAGTTAGCATTTGTACAGGGATTCTTTTTTCCTGCCTCTCGCTCCTGGCGACGGGGTCGGGGGAGGAATCCCCCTTACGCTTCATTGTGGTATCAGATGTGCATACCAGCAATGATGTGGGTAAGATGGAACGCATGGCAAGCCTGATCTGGGAACTGAATGAGGGCCGCTACCGGGATGCTGACTTCCTGCTGATCAACGGAGATTGTGTATCCAGTTTCCTGGAAAAAAGGGAAGTGGACCATGAGGATCCTTCCAACAACCGGGTATTGAAACTGATGAAGGTCCTGGAAACTTCGGAGAAACCTGTCCACCTGGCCATGGGAAACCATGAATACAAGATCGACAAACAGAAGGATTCGGATGATCCTTTCAGCGTGGCTGAGATCGATACCATCCATGCTATGTGGAAGCGCTATACGGGTCTGGACCCCTATTATTCCTTTCAAAAAGGGGAGATGAAATACCTGGTCCTGAACAGCCAGGAGGCGAGGCCACAGGAGATGCATTTCGGGGAAAAGCAGCTGGATTGGCTGGAGGATGAGCTTGCGGATGAAAAACCTGTGATCCTCTTTTTTCACCATCCCGTGAAGACAGACCATCCAAGGATATGGGCCAAGAAAAAGGATATGGTGACCCGGGAGCGTGATCCCCGTTTTATGCAGCTCCTGTCTGAGCACCGAGAGCAGATCCGGGGCATTTTTGTGGGACACGGACATATGTGGGTAAAAGACCAGCTGTACGGGGAGATTCCGGTATACGAAACTGCTTCCTTCGGGGATGCCGAAGAAGTATGCGGCTACCAGGTCAGCCTGGATCCCAAAGAGTTAAAGATCAGAGAGGTGGATAAACTTAACATGGAGCAGGAACCTTGAACCATCACTCACATAGAAATCTGGGAAGCCTGTTGTTCTTCACCGGCCTTGTACTGCTGAGCCAGGGCATGCTCAATGCCCAGCAGACGCTTCCTCCCCTGTGGGAGAGGGAAAGCAGTGCCCCGGCCGGATCTTTTACCCGACACCTGGACAGCATGACCGGATTTTATCAGCAGGAGTGGGAGACCGCCTTTGAAAGACGCCTGGAGGATGGATCAATGGAGGCCCACCAGGATTCACTAAAAGCACTTTTCCTGGAGCGCATCGGAACCTTTCCAAAAAAGACAGCCCTGAACGCCCGCATCACCGGGAAGGTGCAAAGGGATGGATACCGGGTGGAGAAGCTCCTCTTCGAAAGCAGGCCGTCCTTTTTTGTGAGTGCGCTGATGTTTGTGCCGGATGCAGAGAAATTCAGCCCCCCCTACCCGGCTGTGCTGGTCCCCTGCGGACATGCAGAATCTGCCAAGGGCCATGATGAATACCAGGCCATGGGTGCACTGAGTGCCCTGCATGGCATGGCCGCCCTTGTCTTTGATCCATTGGACCAGGGAGAACGGCACCAGTTGCTCGATCCCTCGGGTAAGCCCCACATGTGGGGGACCCGGGCCCACAATATGGAAGGGATCAGGGCCAACCTGCTGGGGCAGCATATGGCAAACTATTTCACCTGGGACGGGATCAGGGCGCTTGACTACCTGGTCTCCCGCGATGATGTGGATCCGGACCGCATCGGGATCAGCGGGAACAGCGGAGGTGGCACCCAGACCACCTACCTTTTCGCGGCAGACCCAAGGCTAAAAGCTGCTGCCCCTTCCTGCTTCATTCATACCATTTTCACAGAGGCAAGGCTTGAGATGGGTGATGCCGAACAGAATGTATTTGCACAGATGCGGGATGGACTGGATCACCCCGATTACATCATGATGGCAGCCCCGAGGCCCCATAAAATTCTTGCAGCCACCCATGATTTTTTCCGGATTTATGCCACCTGGGACAGCTATCGTTATGTGAAGAGGTATTACAGCTCACTGGGCTATTCAGAGCGCACTGGCATCATGGAAAACCTGGAGGGACATAATTACAACAGCCGGCAGCGGGAGGCTGCAGTGCAATGGTTATTGCGCTGGCTGACCGGCAGGGATGAAAATGTGCGTGAACCCTCCATTGAACTCCTGGATGCCACCGCTTATACCGTCACCGATAGCGCTTCTGTACTCAAATTGGCCGGCGCCATTTCCATCAACGAGCTCTTCAGGGAAGCCCTGGAAGACAGTCGGGAGGAGAGAAAACTATACCTTGAGGCCAGCGACCATGAGGAGCTGGCTTCCAGGATCAGGTCCCTTACCGGGATGGACCTGCTCAATGCTTCCGGATTTGCTGTGATATCCGGTCCCGGACACCGGAACGAAGCAGGAAAGGGAAGCGTCTACCACCTTGAATCCGGAGACGGATACCAGCTTCGGGCAAACTATTTCAAAGCTTCCACGGGGAATGGAGAAAGCCCGGTACTTTTTTTGGCTGAACAGGGAAGTGATTATCACCTGGCAGAGATCACTGCGCTGGCCGGCGCCGGGCATGATGTGCTCTCGCTGGAGCTTCCCGGAACGGGCCACCATGGATTTCAGCGCAATAAAGGTATCCGCCTTTCCAGCGGACTTAGCTGGGAGGATTGCAACAAGGCCTACCTGATGGGAAGATCCATTGTGGGCTACAGGACAAGAGACATCCTGGAGGTGGCGGAATTTTTCCGGACGCTTTCCGGGGAGGAGAAGGGCCTTATTTTGCATGCTTCAGGGGAGATGGGTATCCCGGCTCTGCATGCCGCCTTCCTGGAACAGGACCTGATCAGTGAACTCCGGCTTAATAACTGCCTTAGCTCCTGGGAGGAGGTGGTGAATTCGGAGTATTCCTTTAACCAGCTTGTGAATGTGGTCTATGATGCCCTGAACTATTATGATCTCCCCGAACTGGAGGCAATGCTGGGTGAGACAGTTTTCCGGGAGGGAAGCGTGGATGCCTTTGGCAGGGGGGCTGCAGGGGCAGCTGAGGGGATGAATCTCAGCCAGGATCCAGTATACAGCGGACTGGCGGGTATATATTATCATTCCCCCGGTTGGAGGAATGCAGATGGTCCCGACTGGATTTCCAGCCTGGATATGGCTTTTGATCAGCAAACAGATGGAAGGGGAGGGGACTGGTCTTCGGAGTGGTTCGGCTACCTGGAGTCACCCGTGGACGGAAAGCTCAGTATCCGTCTCCATTCTGACCAGGATGCGGAATTGTATGTGGAGGGCAGGAAAGTGGCCGGGATGCGGAAAGGGACTGAAGCAGAAAGTCTTACCCTGCGCACCCGGAAAGGGGCATTCCTGCCTGTGAAGGTCCGCTTTTCCCAGGATGGAGCCTCACAGAGTTCCCTGAGGCTGAGCTGGAGCTGGAAAGACCGGGAAGATCACCCGGTTTCCCTGGAATCCATGTGGCACTCATCCCGACAGCGCTGGGAAATGGAAGAAAAATGGAAACATGATGAATAAAATTGCTTACCATATTCTCTTTGGGATCGGATTGATCCTTTTTACTCCGGAAGTTCTGGCACAGACGGTGGCACTATGGACCTTTGATGAACCTGTGGGCCTCTATCCCAGCTCTGTGCTCAGCGATCAGTCTGACAACGATTATCCCCTGATCCTGGGGCAGGCCGGACGGATCGTGGAGGGCAAATTCGGGAATGCCCTGGAGCCCTGCGAGATCCCTGATATACCCTATCCCGATGGTGAGGCACGTTTTGGGCTCAGGCAGATCCCGGTCCCGGATGGAAGAACAATGGAACCCATGAGCTGGATGAATGCAGGGTTCTCTGCCCTGATGACCCATGGGGAGGCACACCTTCGGAGACAGGTCAGTGTGCCCCACCCCAGCCAGATGGAGTTCAATCTGGGGGCTGAGGACTGGACAGTGGAATGCTGGTACAGGCAGCAGGGGGCGGAGGCCTCCCAGGATGCTGAGGCCTACGGAGTGCTTTTTGAGCTGGGCACCGGGCCCCGGGGAGAAAATGATCTGATCACAGCACTGCGCCTGCATCCGGGGAGCGGGATATTTACCCTGGTGAACGGGGGGGGCGGAAATTTCCTGGAAATACCCACTCACATCGAGAAAGGCAAATGGGTCCACCTGGCCTTTTGTTATGAATCCGGGGAGGACCAGTTGCGGCATTACGTGAATGGAAAACTGCAGCCCCTGCCCGCTGAATTTGACATGGAGCCCCTGTCCCGGGGGGAAGAGGATTATATGAGCATTGGCCGCGACGGAAGGTGGCAACATGCCCTGGCCGGAAGCCTGGATGAATTGCATTTTATGAAGGGACTGGCATACCGCAGCGAATTCACTCCTCCTGGCAGTCATATGGCCAGCCGCCAGGTGGAAATTGCCGGGAAACGGCCTGAAAGTGCAGGTGCGCTTCTTTTCGCCGGCAGCAGTGGGAAATCGGAAGATGAGATAGTAGCCCTGGGAAGGAGAAAGCACCTTTTTGTGGATGATGCCATGGTGGAAGATATGGAAGACTGTCGCTTTGTGGTAAATCCACCCAGGCCTGCCGAGGTGGTGGTGGCTGATATCCAGGGCACCTTCCGCAAGCACCTTTCCATTGTGGAGGATGAGCAGGGTGTAATTCGCATGTATTATGGCGGCAAAGATGACTGCCTGGAGGTGCTCACCTCAAAAGACGGAATTCATTTTACAGCTCCCGACCTGGGAAGGGGGGAGATTCATGGCAAAAAGAATGTGGTCGTGGAAGATCCAAGTGCCATGGGCAATGTGTTCATAGATCCTAAAGCCCCGGCAGGGGATAGGTGGCGTTTTATCTCGGACTATAACCGCAGGGGCATTTACCTGTTTTCCTCTGCCGACGGCTATCACTTCACCCGCATGCGGACCTCCATCCTGCCCTTCCGCTCGGGTTCACAATCCAACACCTTTTATGATGAGCAGCAGGATAAATATATTTCTTACCACCGCTGTGATTTCACCAAGACAGAGCAAGGAGCCACACGCCGAACCTTTGTGTATACCGAGACCGATGTGGTGGACAGGCCCTGGCCCTTCCGGCATGCCAGCCTGGAGGATTATGAAAGCATGAAGGGGAAGTTGAACATGCGTTCTCCCATTCCCTGGTACATGGACAACGGACCACTGACACCCGGTGGATTCTCCATTGAATATCCCACTGTGTTCAGTGAGATCGATACCCTGGATCCGCCTGAAAGCGATATATATGTACCCAAGGCCATCAAGTATCCCTGGGCTCCTGATACCTACCTGGCCTTTCCGCTCTTGTATTTCCATTATGAACAAGGTGGGACTGTTCTGCGGGGAATCCATTTCGATCCCGCCAGGGAAAAGGGTTCGGGACCGATCGAAACGCAGTTTTCAGTGAGCCGGGATGCCCTGAACTGGAAACGTTATCCCAGGCCAGCATACGTGGGCATCGGGGATCACCGGGGTTCTGATATCAAACAGGCTTACCTGGCACATGGCATGGTACGCAGGGGGGATGAAATCTGGCAGTATTGCTTCGGGGAGACACGCTACCACTCTTCCCGTCAGAAAAGCCCGTTTAAGCGTGAGGTGTACCGGCTGGTGCAGCGCCTGGATGGTTTTGTTTCCATTGATTCACCTTATGAAAAGGAAGCCCTGCTCAGGACAAAGCCCTTCCGCTTTGAGGGAAAACATCTGCACCTGAACCTGGACACGGATGCTGCAGGCTATGTGCAGGTGGGTATCCTGGATGGGGAAGGCAATCCCATCCCGGGCTTTGGCATGGATGAATGTATATACCTGAACGGGGATTTTACGGATACCAGGGTGGAGTGGCTTCAGAATGCTGAAGAGCTTGCTGAGATTGAAATCGGGGATGAAGAGGATTATGAAAGGTTCTCCGGAATAGCCAGGACCACCATGGATCTGTCCCCACTGGAAGGGCAGACTGTACAGCTGGAATTCCGGATGCGGGGGGCAAAACTTTACACCATGCAATTCAGAGAAGATTAATACAGCAGTATACATTGAAAAACAGAGAATAATGAAGAAAATATTGAAGGCCTTTTTAATGATGATCACCGGAAACCTGCTGGCATGCACCCTGATGGCCCAGGGCGGCGAGGGGAGTGCAGCGACTGTAGCACTCTGGTTGTTTGATGAGCCGGTGGCCCTGTATCCCAGCCATGTGCTGGATGACCAGTCAGCCAATGATTACCCGTTGGTGCTGGGCCTGGGAGGAAGGCTTGAGAAAGGAATGTTCGGCAATGCACTCTCCACTGTCATGCACGCGGACATTAAATTGCCGGAAGGCGAAGAGAGATTTGGGCTGCAGGAGATTGAAAATCAGGAAGGGCGTAGCGTGGCTCCCCTTAGCTGGTACAATGCACAGTTTGCTGCCCTGATGACCGGTGGGGAAAAGCATCTGCGCAAGGAAGTGGGATTTGTGAATCCCACAGCCTCAAAGCTGAACCTGGGCGCCTATGACTGGACTGTGGATTTCTGGCTCAAACCAGATGCCGGAGCCAGTGGCAGGGGAGTGGTATTTGAAATTGGACAGGGTCCACGGGTCGACAATCCGGAGGTGACCCGCCTGTCCTTTGATGCTGCCACAGGTGGATTCGTCCTTGAAAATACGCCTTCCGGAACTGTTACTTTGCTCTCAGCCAGCAAAAAGCATGCTGGGCATAGTGACTGGGTCCACTGTGCCCTCACCTATGCAGCAGAAGACGCGAAGCTGATTCTTTACCTTAATGGGAAGAAAAATGCATCGGCCAGCGTCAGAATTGAGTCCCTTCCCCAGGGCGATGAGGCCTACCTGAGCCTGGGAAGAAATGGTGCCTGGGAAAATCCCCTTCAGGGACTTCTTGATGAGCTTCGCATCTCAGAGGGAATCCGTTATGAGAAAAAATTCAAGCTACCCCTTTCCCTGGCTCCAGATCGGGCTCCTGTAAAGCAGGAGGATTTGCTGGCAGGCCCCCCGCTTCTTTTCGGGGAAAATGAGCAATACCCCCTGCCCCTGAATGACAGGAAGTTCCTTTTTATTGATGATGTGCTTTTCAGCGAGTCAAAGGACATTGAATTTAATGTCAATCCTCCCAGCCTGGAGGAAAAGGTAATTGATGACATTGCCGGAGAGCCTTACAGAAAGCACCTGACCGTAGTGGAGGATGAGGAAGGACTTATACGGATCTACAATTCCATCCACGATGACTACCTGGCGGTAAGGACCTCCAGAGACGGGATTCACTTTGAGAAGCCTGACATGGGCGATCCCTACCGGGGCCAGGTGAATATTATAAACCAGGAACCTACCGGAGGCATGGGCAATCCCTTTATTGATCCCAATGCCCCGGAGGAGGAAAAATGGCGCTATATCACCGGCTTCCACAACCGGGGGATCTATCTCTACACCTCACCCGATGGGTATGAATGGACACGGAACAAAACCGCCCATATTCCCTTCCGTTCGGGTACACAGTCCTGCACCTTTTATGATGATCAGCGGCAATTGTATGTGGGTTACCACCGTTCGGGCATGGGACTGACCCAGGCAGGTGCCACCCAGCGCCAGTCTTCGCTTACAGAAACCACCGACCTTTACCGGCCGGTGGACTATGAAGCTGTTAGCCAGGAAGAAACCCGGGAGGCGTCCAAGACCATGCGCCTCAGGGAGCCCCAGCCCTGGTGGCTGGATAACGGGCCACTGACCCCAGGGGGTTTTGGTATCGAATATCCCCCCACCTTCCTGCCCGACGAAAACGACCTTCCGGGTGTGGACCAGTATGTGACAAAGGCCACCAAGTATGAATATGCCCCCGATGTTTACCTGGCTTTTCCCATCGTGTATTTTCACTATGAAAAGGACGGACCCCTTACCAGGCAGATCCTCATGGAGCCTTCGCGGGGTCGTGGTTCCGGACCCATTGAAACCCAGATAGCCGTGAGCCGTGACGGGGTAAACTGGAAACGCCATTACAGGCCTGCCTATGTGGGCAACAGCAAGCATGGGGACTGGGTTGTCAACCAGGCTTACATGGCCCATGGGATGGTAGACAGGGGGGATGAAATATGGCAGTATTATTTCGGAACCGGATTTTACCATTCTGCCTACGAGAAGGACAGGAGTGAGCAGGCCGTGTTCCGGGTGGTTCAGCGCAAGGATGGCTTTATCTCGGCAGATGCCCCATATGAGCGTGAGGGGCATTTTATTACTAAACCTTTTGTGTTCAAGGGCAATCGCCTGGAACTGAACATCGATACCGATGCAGCAGGTTATGCCCAGGTGGGCTTCCTGGATGAGAGCGGGCAAGCCATAGAGGGATTCGATGTGGACCATTGTATTTATATCAACGGGGATTTTATTGCCACCGAGGCTGAATGGCTTCTGAACAAAGAAGAACTGGATAAGGTGGAGATCCACAGCGAGGATGATTACGCGAAACTGGGTGCCATGGCGCGCTCCAGTAAGGACCTGAGGGCACTTGAAGGCAAAACTGTGCGGCTCAAGGTGCGTATGCGTGGTGCCAGGCTCTTTTCCATGCAATTCACCAATAAATAGAGGGACATGAGAAAGCTGATATCCATACTGATTATCCTGGCCATGGTCCTGTCCTCATGCGGAACAGGGGATGGCTCTGTAAGCATGTCCGGTGAACTGACTGCTGAATCAGGCAGGACCACAGAGGTGGCAGATCTTGGCAGGCAGACAGAAAGCATTGATAAGCAGGCTTACAAGCAGATTTATTATGTGTCTGCAGCTGAAAATCCATGTGATTCAGACCCTGAGGGTACACAGGCTGATCCGCTGAACAGTATCAAAGAAGCAGTAGAATTGCTCAGTGACATTTCCCCACAGGACCTGACAGCCATCCTGGTGTCAGCAGGCAGCTACACGGTAAAAAACCTGCAGCTTCTTCCGGGAGTCCACCTTTTTGGAGGTTTTGATCCCCGGACCTGGGAAAGAGATGTGGAAGCTAATTCCACAGTGCTTTCGGGGGCAAGCAGGGGCCGTGTCATTCTGGGAGCCGCGAACACCCGGGTAGATGGATTCCTGATCACCGGAGGGCGCTACCGGGCCGACGGAGGAGCCATATTCTGCAGCGGTGCCGAGATGGAGATATCCAACAACCTTTTTACAGCCAACACCACCCTGGCACCCATTCCCTGGAATCCCCGCTTCATTCATGAAAAGGCCCACGATGGAGGAGCTGTGTACGGGGAGGATGGCGCATCCATGCGGATCAGGAACAATGTGTTCTGGCGCAATCATACGGAGAACGGCAGGGGAGCGGCAGTGGCTTTTCACGGGAACTGTGAGGGTGAGGTACGCGGGAACCTCTTCCTTGATAATAAAGCCGGAACCAATGACGAACACAGGAGCAGTGACGGGGGAGCCGTTTCGGTCTTTGACTGGTGCGATGTGGATGTGGTGCACAATCTGTTTTACGGCAATGTAGCCCTGAGCAAAAATGACGGGGGGGACTCTTTTATGCCCTCTGGAGTTCAGGCAGCATCAAAGACAATGTCTTTCTCAACAACCAGAGCATGGATGATGCCGGTGCTCTGTTTGTGGGAGGCCAGGAGCACCGCTATGACATCCCCCTTGACCCGCTTCCCCCGGCGGATCAGTTTTTTGTGAGCATTGAAGGCAATGTATTTATGGGCAACAGGAACCCCTCTCTGAACTCGGGAGCTTTCCGCATAACCATGGAAAGCCGGGGAAGCTTTACCAACAACCTGACAGCCTTTAATCATGGGACCTATTTTCAGCGTTCCGAGATGGAGATTAAACACAATACCCTGGTGGACAACCTCCTGCTTATTGAGACAAAGGAGGGACTGGAGCTCAGCTCCCTGGTGAGCAATATCGTACTGGGAGAAGTGGATATTGAGACAGAGGTGCAGATGCTGGACAACCTGTTCCCGGAGGAGTTGCACGGGGATGGATTCAACGCGCTGTTTATTTCCGATGGACTACAGCTCGGGGTGATCGGTTCCATGAAAGGAGGGAACCGCATGGAAACCCGAATTGTGATGGACGAAAACCTGAAAAAAAATTCACTGAAACACCGGATCATCCGAGCCGGAGATCACTTTGCCCTGGTAAAGGAGAACCGGGGAAGCGAGCTGGTGGTTTACGGCGACATCCCGGTGGAAGCCACTATTATGGTGATGCCCACCTATACCCCTGCTACCGGATCGGCGGCAATGGCAGAAGGCAGGGTGGTCGCAGGTGTGTTAAAACTAAACAATGAATAACCCGCAAATAGATTGAAATATGAAAGTTAAGACATTAAAAAACCACCTTTTTAAGATCACTATCCTGGGAGCTGTGCTGCTTTTCACTCAGTGCCAGGGCAGCCAGGAATCAGTAAACGCTGATGCCACTAAATCCACAGAGAGAATCCACCGCGGAGGTGATGCAGAATGGACCCCAACACGTGTCAACAAGTGCATCGAGCTTTTCGAACTGGGTCAACCCATTTACTATGATTATGTATCCGGGGGCTACGAAGAAGGATTTGCCAATGCGCAGACCTGGGCAGATTATATCGTATACAATATGGAGCATGCTCCACTGGATTTCGGGAATCTCCGGGAATTTATGAGGGGTCTTGTGGAAGGTGGACCAACTCCCAGCGGACACCGGACTCCCACGGTCATTGCCATTGTCCCGGTAACAGGATTGGATGAAGCCACTTTCAAGGGCGGATCCTGGATGATCCAGCAGGCCCTTGCCCAGGGAGTTCATGGTGTGCACCTCTGCCGTGCGCAGGACCCCGAGGCAGTTAAACGTTTTGTTCAGTCGGCCCGCTATCCCTTCCAGACCCTGCACAGGGATGAACTGGGTATGGGTATCAGGGGCTGGGGAAGCCATAAGTATGCTGCCTGGGTGTGGGGTCTTGAAGAGGATGAATACCTGAAAAAGGCAGATCCCTGGCCCATGAATCCAGAGGGAGAGATCATGCTCGGGATCAAGATTGAGGATTTTATTGCCCTGGAGCGAACCGAAGAAAGTGTAGCGGTTCCCGGCATTGCCTTTGCTGAACATGGGCCCCGTGATATGGGCCTCTCCTATGGTTACCTGGAGGGACGTGCAGATCCTCCGGTCCCTGAAGAGACAGATGCGGCGGGTGTCAGGGTCCTGGCAGCCTGCAAGGCAAATGGAGTGTTTTTCCTGGACAATGTGCTTCCCGATAATGTGGAGGAAAGAATTGACCGCGGTGTGATGATCGGGGCCGGAAGACGGGAGGACTCGGCAGAGGCCGGCCGGAAGCATACCGGCAGGAAAATGACCTGGTAATAGTTAAAATATAATTGTAATACCTAAATATTCACTAAATTACTTATTATGGAAAAAAGAGTTTTTACACTATTGATCAGCGGACTGTTCCTTTTGCTGGGCAGTTCGGCGTTCGCTCAGTCCTATGGCTTCTATACGGAGAAGCCTGCCTGGATGGCGAACGGAGACTTCCTGAATGATCCGAACCTGGATGGAGCAACTATCCAGCCGGACAAAAACGCTATGGTGTCCTTTGTATCAACTGGACATGAAGATTCAGTTTATTTTGGAATGAATGCGGTACATGCCACATTTACCGACAACGAGGAGGGGAAGGACCGTCTCGAGTTCAAGGTGGGTACCGATGCAGACTTTAGTCTCTTTAATTCGGGCCAGCTGGTCTTCTGGATCAAGCTGCTGGCGCCCACCAATGACATCAATTTTGAATTGAGCGCCAACCGGAACGATGCGGGGGAAGCAAAAGGCAACGACATCTCCATGAAGGATGAAATGGGCCTGGATGTGGCCAATGACACTACCTGGCAGATGATGGTGGTGGATCTGGCCCTTCCGGTGGACGGGGATGACTTCACCTTTGACATCTGGGAATCATTCAGCTTCCGGAGCCGGGGCAATGCCTCCGACTTCCTCATCGATGAGATGCACGTGGAATACTATGGTGCTTTCAGCATGTTTGCCGACAGACCAGGCTGGATGACCGATGGAGATTTCCTGACAGATTATGCCGGTAACGGTGCTTTTATTGCTGCGGACAAGAATGCCACGGTCACAATGATCACAAGCGGACATGCCGATTCGGTGTATTCCGGTGACAATGCCATTTACGTGAACCTGACCGACGATGCAGAAGGCAAGGACCGCCTGGAGATCAAGGTGGAACAGGATGCTGACCTGGGAATGATGAACCATGGTGTGCTGAAGTTCTGGATCAAGTTGCTGGCTCCCACCACTGATATCAATTTCGAGATCAGCGCCAACCGGAACAATGCCGGTGAGGCCAAGGGCAATGACATCTCCATGAAGGATGAGCTGGGCCTGGATGTGAACAATGACAGCACATGGCAGATGGTCATGGTGGAGCTGAGCGAGCCCATCGACGGCGACCATTTCAGTTTCGAAATCTTCGAATCCATGGGCTTCCGGAGCCGCGGCAATGCCTCCGAATTCCTGGTGGACGAGATACACGTAGTACTTTCTGGAAGTTTTGCCTTTTCAGCCGACAAAGCTGCTTACATGATGGACGGCGATTTCCTCACCGATTATGAAGGAAATGGTGCATTTATAGCTGGTGACAAAAATGCAACGGTGAGTATGGTAACCACGGGAGATTCCGATTCAGTCTATTTCGGAGACCATGCCATTTATGTGAACCTGACTGATGATGCTGAAGGTAAGGACCGCCTGGAGATCAAGGTGGAACAAGATGCCAACATGGCCTTCCTGAACAACGGGGAGCTGCATTTCTGGATCAAGCTGCTGGCTCCGGTTACGGACATCAATTTTGAGATCAGTGCCAACCGGAACGATGCCGGTGAAGCCAAGGGCACTGATGTTTCCATGAAGGACAAGCTGGGCCTGGATGTGGGCAATGACTCCACCTGGCAGAAGATCTCTGTGGCCCTGGCTAATGATTTCAGCGGGGATTTTTTCACCTTTGATGTCTTCGAATCCCTAGGCTTTCGAAGCCGTGGGAATGCTTCCGAGTTCCTTGTGGATGAGATCTATGTACAGCTCACTTCACCCCTGGAGCGTTATGTGGATCCACCCAGCACGGATGCAACACTTTCGGACCTGACAGTTTCTGTCGGTACCCTGGATCCTGTTTTCAGCTCCGAGGTAACTGCCTATACCCTGCTGGCTCCTGTGGGAACCACTGTGGTTACTGTAAGTGCCACTGCCACCGATACCTCTGCCACTGTGGCCGGCACGGGTGATGTGGATCTAAGCTCCGGTGCTGCCGTAGCTACTGTCACGGTTACTGCCGAGGACGGGGAAACCACCATGAACTATACCATTGATATCACCAGGGATGCCACAGGCATTGCCGACGATCCGTACAAATTTGTAAGGGTCTACCCGGTTCCTGCCAGGGACCTGCTGTATGTGGAGCCCGCAGATATGGAGGTAAGCATGGTAGAACTGGTGAACCTGCTGGGCCAGACGGTTCGGAGCCAGCGGGCAGATTCCCAGCTGATTGTATTCGACCTGAATGATCTGAACGAGGGTCTGTACATTGTTCGTTTTGACGGAAAGCCTGTACGCAAGGTCACCATTAACCGATAGCGAATAGCCTCTATTCTCTCTGTTGGGAGATTTTAGAAATATGGGAGCTGCTCTAACCCGGGCAGCTCCCTTTTATCAAAATCCTTTAAAGACCATTAAAATGAAAACCTTCATTCCCGTCATGATCATGCTCCTCGTGCTGGAAGGAGCAATGTCCTGTCTTTCTGCCCAGTGGGTGACACGCGGAGGAAAGAATTATGGCATATTTGCGCCGCAGGAAGCCTGGTTAAAGGGGGATAGTCTTCCCTATTTCGGGAGTGAGAATGAATGGAGTCGCCGTATGTTCGAAGAAGCTCCTGCCGACCGCTTTTACAAAAGAAGGGGCCAGCGTCAGATTCTGGCCATCCTGGATGGAAAGCCTGAACTGGCGGTCCGGTATTGCCTGGAGCGTGAGACAGAGGATCCAAAGGATCCCGAGGTGCATTATATGCTCACAGTGGCTTACACTGCCCTGGCTACCAAATTCCCTGATGAATTTGAAAGGTGGATGCTTAAGGCTGAAGGAGCCATGCAGAAAGCCCTTGAATTGGGAATGCCCTCTGGCAGGTTTGTGGCAGGTCCAAGATCGCTTCTGGAAGCCCTTTATGGAAGGGATTTATACCAGGAGCTGCTGGCAGAAGCTTCACCACTTGTGCATGGTCCCATGCTGGGAAATGCCCTTGAGGGAGGGATCTCATGCTGGGTGCGTACGGCCGGGGAATCAGCCCTGCAGATGATGGCATGGCCAGCGGACGATGAATCAGAAATTCTATATTCTCCGGTGGTGTATTCCAGCCTTTCAAGAGATTACACTGCAGTGTTGAGACTGGACGGCCTCAGGCCATCCGGAGAATACCGTTATAACATCCTGGTGGATGGGAAAAAAATGTTTGAGGGAGAGGATGTCCCTGAATTCAGGGCGGGTCAGACGGAAGATGATCCCTCAGTTTTCAGGCTTGCCTTCGGGGGCTGCGCAGGCTATACTCCTGCAGCTGAAAAAATCTGGCTGAAGATCCTGGAGGAGGATCCCGATGCCCTCTTCCTGCTGGGGGACAATGTGTACGTGGATCTCCCGGAAATGCCCGGGCCATTTCATGATTATACCTATTACCGGCGATATTCCCGGCCCGAATACCGGGAACTGATTAGCAGGGTGCCTGTGTATGCCATCTGGGATGATCATGATGCGGCCATTGATGATATCTGGATGGGTCCTTATCGTGACAAACCCCTTTGGAAACAGCCCATGCTGGGACATTTCATCCAGAACTGGGTGAATCCTTCCTATGGCACAGGTGACTGGCCGGGTTGCTGGTTCTCCTTTGTACAGTCCGATATTGAATTTTTTATGTTGGATGGCCGAACCTACCGGACCTGCCCTTTTGGCCCGGAACCCACTATGCTCGGACCTGAGCAGAAAAGCTGGCTTCTGGAAGGCCTGGCCACTTCTGAGGCCACTTTCAAGGTACTGGTTTCCCCGGTGGCATGGGCTGATAAGGCCAAGCCGGGCAGCCATGACACATGGGCGGGATTCCAGGACGAACGGGATGAGATCCTGGACCTGGTGGTCCGGGAGAATATCAGGGGCCTGTTGCTGATGTCGGCCGACCGCCACCGATCGGAGGTCTGGGAGGTGGAATGGGACGGACCTTACCCGCTCTACGAGTTTTTGAGCTCGCGGCTGACCAACATGCATTTCCATGACATAGTTCCGGGTGCGATCTTCTCCTACAATGATCCGCAGTCCTTCGGGATTCTGGAGTTTAACTCAAAAAAGAAGATCCCCGAGGTTCTGCTCAGGTATTTGAATATCGACGGGGAAGAGGTTTACAAGGAAGTCTTCCCCATCGGAAGGTAGGCTGCAGGAAGCGGGTCCAGCATCCCCACAAGGAATTCTTTCAGGGCCATGGCACAGGAAAAATTTCCCAGTGGATTGTAGTGGCCGATGAAATATTTGTCGATGTAGGACTCCACGCTCAGCCTGTGCTGGCTGAAGTCCTTCCTGTGCCAGTCCATCAGGTCTACCACAGGCTGATCTTTTTCACGAAGGAAGTTGACAAAAGACTGATCTTCCCGCTCTTTTTCCTGAAGATGCCTGGCCACAGTGCTTCCCGGGTAGGACAGCACCCAGAGGATCTGCTTATCCTTTTGCTTTGCATATTCCAGGATTTTATCCACGATCTTCCTGCTGGAAAACCAGGCAGCTTCCCAGTGGATGGATGAGGCCTGCTCATCCAGGCTCATCCCCTGATCGGTCCGGGTTTCTATCCCATGGGTCAGGATCAGCTTTGATAGCTTCCCGGATTGCTCATCTGCATCCATTGTCCCTGAATTGCGGTGGGCCAGCATGATTTGAAGGACAAAATCCTCCCGGAACAGTTCCAGGCTTTTGTCGATGTCACACAGGTCGTATAAGGATTCCGGAGTGGAACATGGGTTGGGAAATTCAATAATGCGGTCCCCTGCCATATCCACTTTCACATGGGGAAGGGGCGATTCAATATGCTGAGGATGCTTCCTCACCCGGATATTCCGCCAGGAATCCAGGTTGCGCCTGTGGTCATCCTCGTAGATGTTAAAGATGATATAGGGGGCAGGATTATGTTCTTCTTCTTTCAGCATCCTCAGGTAGGCCTGGTATACTGACCAGCCGCCAATGCCATAATTTCTCACCGGTTCCTGAAGGTGGGCTGCCAGGACTTCCTGCCATGTTTCGTGATCGCTCACCTGGTGGCACTGGGTGAAACTATTGCCATAAGTATTGATGCGACAGGTCTTATCCCGGTGGTTCGACATCAGGCGTTCCCCTTCCGTTTCTGCGTAGGTATACACCGATATGGAATCATCGATGCCATCCTGGAAGCTGGCGTTGTTCAGCAGCCATCCAAAGCGGGGATGATACTTTGAGAAAGGAAAGGCTTCTCCTGCCAGCCAGGAACGGACCTCTTCCCTGGTATAGAGGATTTCCTCAAGATAGGCTTTTTCATCAATGGCTTTCAGGGTCTCGCTTTTGGGATTTGGCCTGACACCGGCCCAGCCTGATTCCCATGGATAGAGGCCGGCCATACCTGTGGCAAGGCTTGCTCCCAGTCCGGTCGAAATAAATTTTCTTCTTTTCATACTTTGGCTCTTTGAGCAAATTATTGCATTTGATTCAGGATGGACTCGAAGTGTTGACGTAAGGTTGCCAGGGAATCAGGCTCCTGTCCGGCCAAGTAGGGTTCCTCTTCCAGGGGATCAGCCGGTACATCCACCAGGCGTCCATCCCGGTATAGTTTCCACCTCCGGTTCCTAACCCAGGCTTTTCCCTCGTGTTCCTGGTAAACCCATTCCCGGGAAGAACCTTGTTCACCCAGAATCGCTGCGGCGAAGCTCTTCCCGTCCATGGTGACATCGGGAATTTTGGCTCCTGATATTTCCGCCAGGGTGGGCAGGAAATCACTGAAATCCACCAGCCAGTCATTTTTGCTTTCTTCCTGAATGACCCCGGGCCAGCTGGCAATGAGGGGAACATGAGTCCCGGCATCGGTCAAAAGGTTTTTACCTCCTGCTATCACTGAGTCACCTATTTGAGAAAAAACGGGTTCTTCCAGGTATTCCCCATCTTTGAATTCGGTGATAAAACTCCTGGGGGTACCATTGTCCCCTGTAAAAATGATGAGAGTATTTTCGCGCAAGCCCATCTCATCCAGGGCCTGTACCAGCCTGCCCACCAGGACATCGGCATATTCCACCAGTTCCCCGTAGGATTGATAGCGGCCATTCGGTGCAGTGGGAGGGGGTGTTTCCAGGTCATTGCTGATCTCGTGTGCAAGGGCCATGGGGTAGTATGCAAAAAATGTTTGGTCCTGATTTCGGCGGATAAATTCTATGAGAAAATCACAGAAGATGTCCGGACCATACTGGTCCTTGACCCCCTCCAGGATTTTCCCGTTCTGGTAGATATAGGGAGCATGGTAACGGGGTCCTTCATGCCAGCCGAATACCGAGCTTTCCCCGAAACCCATCTTCCGGATATGGTCCGGCTCCTCCTTCAGCAGGGCCATCTGCCATTTGCCCGCCAGGGCCACCGCGTAACCTGCCGAATCCAGCATATGCCCGAAAGTGATTTCTTCCGGGGGGATATAGCCCCATTCCCGGGTAGTGCGGAAGGCATACCTCCCGGTCATGAGCTTTACCCTGGAAGGTGCACACTTTGGGGCACTGTAGCAGTGGGTAAAACGCATTCCGGATGCAGCCAGTTTGTCCAGGTTCGGGGTGTGGTAGGATGTTCCGCCATAGGAACCCAGTACCTCGTGGCCCATATCATCTGCCATGATCAGCACGATGTTGGGCCGGGCATCCTCCATATGCATTCTCTCTTCCTGGGTGCCTGGCTTTCCACCACCGCATCCTGACAGGACGAGGGTCCCGCCCAGGAAGAGCCATAATCCAATTTCTTTCATCCCTGCGCTCACATTATTTTTTGACTTTCTCATATCTTTATGCAACTTTTTTCAGGCTCTTAACATTGTTGATAGGCCTGTGTGGAATTCCCCAGCTAAGTTAGAAATTGAATTTATCCAGACATCCGGCAAAATACATCGGCATTGAAAGTAACGAATAGGTGATACTTTTTTCTTTTTTGCTCACCATTACTTTTGCTTGCAACGCTTTTCCGAAATTCGGTCGATCAAGATTTAATCTGATCCCAATCGTTTTATTCTTTTCACCCAGGTAAACTTGCATAGATTTCAAAGTCCCGGTTTTACCTGCTTTTACTTCCAAAGGATAGATTTCATTTTCTTTTTGTAAAAGGTAATCAACTTCAGCGTTTGAGCTTTTTGCTTCTCGCGACCAATAATAAAGTTTAGCTTCTTTATAGAAGGGAAAAGAAGCAAGCAATTCCTGTCCGACAAATTGCTCTGCCAGCGCTCCTTCAAAGTCAGTAACCAGGCTCTGCAAATTATTGAGTTTTATTTGTGCCATATGGCAAGCTAATCCGATATCTATAAATAGCGGCTTAAACTTATCATTATCCGCATATTGGGTAATTGGCGGATTAATGGATCTCGTTTGTCGCACTAAATGTATAACTCTGCTCATTTCGAGTTTAAGTAATGCCTCCTTAAGTTGAGAGGAATGGGCATCCCGCTCAATATTTGTGTATTTTACCTTTCTTCCAATATTATTTGCCACATATTGAAGAGATGATTTTAATAATTCTTGTTGTCTCCTTGTGCCATATTTTGAAAAATCATATTGCAGAGAAGTTAGTATATTGGCATGAACCTTTTCTACATCTATCAAGTTTTTTGTATCCATATAGGTCTTTACTGCTTCCGGCATTCCTCCTATAAAAAAATATAACCTAAGGTATTCTGATAATTTTTTATGAATAGCTTCGCTAAATGACGAGTCAATTGAATAATTATTGATGTAGTTTGCCAATCCACTCTGATCCAACGCAATTAAAAACTCTTGAAAACTCATTGGGAACATATATGCATATTCTACCCTGCCGACCGGCATTGAATACTGTATCTCGTTTAATGTGTGATCCAGCAACGATCCTGCAGCCACTACATGCAAAGAAGGGTCATGCTCGTAAAAATAACGTAGTGAAACAATAGCTTCCGGCGAGGTTTGAATTTCATCAATAAACAATAAGGTTTTCCCTCCAATTATGGGAATATTGTAAATGGAGGTTAATTCATTAATAATAAGCTCCGGATTATTACTTTTAAATATCGACAGCAACCCACTTTCTTGCTCAAGATTTATATAAAGAAAATGTTCAAATTCCTCATTAGCCAATTTTTTTATGATATAAGTTTTTCCAACCTGTCTGGCTCCTCTGAGGATTAAAGGCTTTCTGTTGGTACTATTTTTCCATTCTTTCAGGTATCGTTCAATGTGACGTATCATTACTTTTCCTGATTAGTTATAAATAAAACCCAAACAACACTTGCAATATAGTAATATAATTCCATAACAGCATTGTATTATGGAATTATGAATACACACTAATACCATTGTAATATAGAATTACTCTCTAAAATCTATTTCATTTGAGAAAGCATTTACTCAAAGATAAAATCTGCATCAACAGCGACCCTTATTCGGGTGTCGGAAAATATTAAACGCTTGTAAATGCTAATAAGTTAGGTTGTTACAAAGTATGGTTAGTCTCCCCTTAGGAGCACACTCAGGCTATTGAATCAAACTATATGCAAGTGAAAACCATAACCCTGGCTTGATCATTTTACAAAATAAAAGTTGCATAACTCCCTTCTCTACGAAGCCTAATTTATAACTTTAAAAAATGCAACATAGTGTTCCAAGCTTATAAATTTTGAGGTTAGTTCAAAATATCATCCGCTGTATTATTTGAAGTATTTGATGCTTGACGAACCTTTAAAATAAACAAGTATGATGAGAATAGCAGCAGTCATTCTTTTAATGTCCCTGATACCCCGTGGCTGTATGGAAGAGAACCAAAAACGCCACCACATAAATCTGAACGGTGAATGGGAGATTACAAGAACAGATGCCGGTTCAAATATGCCTGAAAATTTTTCTTCCAGAATTCAGGTTCCTGGACTTATTGATATGGCGGTACCGGTATTGGACGATCAGAATAGGGCTTATGACAATTCGCTGTATTGGTATAGAAAGAGTTTTAAAGTGAATTTTTCTCTTACGAATAATTGCTTGTCTTCCTTCTTTCCGGTGGAAGTTTTCCTGTTTCTGAGCGGAGGAGTATTGAATGTCCAGGAACTTACCGACCCATTAATTAAGACAGGCCTTTTGCACAAATTTGCACAAAGCATTGAAGCCAAACTGGATGCCTCGGTCGGAGTGGAAGATCAACTTTTGTTCCTCTTTTGTCATCATGGAAATTTACTTCTTTTTGTAGCGTAACTCCATGTCTACTATCTTGGTGGATATTCTGATCGGTATTTAAGATTCACTAAACCTTCTTGTAATACTCAATGCTCTTCCTGTCGGGCATCTGTTCTATCTTTGCAATCAGGGCTACACGGTCGTTCTCAGATAAGCTGACAAAGGTCCTGGCCAGTTCGATTTTCTCTTCCAGCAGGCTGACATTTTCTGCTCCTGTAATTAACACAGAGATTGGCATTGACCAGGCAAAGAACAGGGCATCTTTCACGCTCACCTGGTCGGGGACCACCGGGGATTCAGTTTCCCACTGCACTTTTCCATTGCTTTCTTTTTTGGTAAAGAAGCGGCCGTCGGCAAGGGTTTTCATGGCCAGGATCCCCAGGTTCTGCTCCAGGGCGTCTGGAATCACCTGCCTGACAAAGCTGTGTTGGCTGGCATAATCCACCAGGTTGATGGGCATCTGAACGGTTGAAAAGGCATGGGATTCGGGAAGTGCTTCCATGAGCCTGAGTTGGGCATAGGGGCTGCTGTGACCGGTAAATCCAATGTGCCTGGCCTTTCCGGAGGAAAGAATTTTTTGGGCTACATCCACAACTCCGTTTTTCATGCGCTCATCCACATCTTCTGGATTCTCAAGGGAATGAATCTGAAGCAGGTCCACCTCATCACATTGCAGTCTTTTCAGGGAGAGATCAAATTCCTTCTGAAGGCTTTCCCCATCCCGTGCTGTAGACTTTGTCATGAGAAAAACCTGATCCCGGTAATTTGGAACCAGGTACTTGCCATAACGCTCTTCACTTGTCCCTTTCCCATAGCTGTGGGCGGTATCAAAAAAGCGAATCCCACCATAGATGGCTGTTTCTATGACAGCCTGGGCATCCTTTTCGGTGGTCCAGCCAACATGGTATCCCCCGAGCCCCAGCATGGTGACTTTCCGTCCTGTTTTCCCGAGCTTGCGAAGGGGGAGGATCTCTCCCAGTTTATCATAGCTGCCTGGATTATTTGCTCCCAGGGCCTTTCCCCAGGGAATCATCATACTGGCGGTAGCGCCCGCCATGGTTTTTATGAAACTTCTTCTCTTATTCATACGATCAAATTTTAATGGCTGTAACAAGATACGCTCCATTTGCTTTCGAGTCAAATAAAATAGTTCTACTTGCCTTGATTGGCAAGGACATTTTCAACTTCCTGTTTGGCCAGGATCAGCAACAGGAGGGCCAGAATCCCTGTATTGGTGGCTCAAATCATCTGATTCGAGGTGGCTCGAATGAACACGGTTCTTCGTCATATTTGGGGATGATTTATCCGGTTTGAGACAAAATCACTTTCTTCCGCAACAACTCAAAGCTGGCCCTCTCATACATCTGCCGTTTAATACTTTTGATCCTATTGACATGTCCTTCCACCGCACCATTGCTGCAGGGCATTCTGATCCCATTTTGTACAGCTTCAATATCTCTCAACAGTCCCCTGGCTAAGGATTTTAATCCGGCCAATTTGTGTTTAGAGCGAATGACAAATTCAATCCATCTTCTAATATTCCCACCCCCTCTTGCCAGCATTGTTTTAAAAATCTGTACTAGCTTTCGGACGATTCTTAGTTCAGTAATATTATCCAATAACGTTTGCAGATAAAGCCGCTCATGGTGATCGGGAATGTCTGTTAAGTTAAAACCAATATATTTCGCCAATTTCCTGGAAATTAACGGTTTTATATAAGGAATTTTAGGTCTGGGCGTTTCTTTGAATCCAGTAGTTTCTATTTCATAATTCTCCTTTATGAGTTTTATATGATAACATCCCTGCGTCCTTCCACCGATGTATCCCAGCTCCTTAATCTCTCTAAATATGTCCATTAGCTTATGCCCATTTTCGTTCAGTCGGGCAATAATAAGATCTGTAAATACTTCTATGTTTGTTGAGTTGGAACTTTTTCTGGGAGATAATGATTCCTGAATAAAATATGACTTAACTGTATTCCGACTCATCTTCAGATATTATACGTCTATAAACTGCATATTCCAGTGTAATTGAGCACCCTTCTCCGATTTAAAATGAACACTCAGCTTTTGAATTTGGACTGAAGATGCAAGGCTATGATAATGAGATATATGTATGCTGAATGAGGTGCTCATTGGTACTGGAATCTCCAATATGCTATATGTCATGTTAAATTAATTGACTTGCATCGATTCAGGATGTAAGTTTATTATGCTTATTTCAGTGTTGAACGCTCTTTCGTGCTGCATGGCGCCCTGCATGCGGGGATTCGTCCATTTCCTTCCACTTGAGGAACGTGCTTTCTATTATTAACCAATATTTATACCATGAGAAAGTTTTATGCAGTACTCATCTTGCTCGTCATCGCGGGCACTAGCAGCTTTGCACAAAAAAAAGCTGGCACCGTTTATTCCGAGCACGAATACATTGACGCCGCCCGGGAACTCTGGCAGGCCTTTTGCTGATGGAGACGCGGATAAATTCGTCAGCTTTTATGCCGACACCGTGAACACCAGCAACAACGGCACCGAGATGAACAAACGTACCAAGGAACAATTGGCCAATCAGGTCAACTGGTGGAAAGAGAACTATTCCGACATGAAGGTGTGGGATGATAAACCGGCCTATCCGGATGCCCTGGATTACAAGGACGGGGAAACCTGGGTGCAGGATTGGATCGTGTTCTATGCCGAGCACAACAAAACCGGAATTGTTTTAAATCTTAAGATCCACAGCCTCTACGCCTTTAATGATGAGGGCAAGGTGGCAGCCCAACTCTCCTATTTTGATCCCGGCGTCTTTGACGAGATCACCAAGGCCGAGAAAACCACAGAGAACGGCAAGGTTTACGACAACCACCCCAACATCGTGACCGTCCGCAAGGTCATGAGGGCATTTGTGAACAAGGACCTGGACACCTTTGCATCCTTCTTCCATGAGAAGGCCTCCTTCGCCAGCCTGACTCAGGAGCTGGGAGAGAGCAACAACATGGAAGAATTCAAAGGCTACCTGACCGAAAAGTATTACCAGGATGGCCTGAAATTTATGGTGGAAGAAATCGGCTACCCGGATTGTGTCTATTACGCAAGGAACGACATGCACGTGGTCTATTCCTGGTGGAAAATGACCATAAAGAAGGGAGAAGAGAAGATCCAGTATGGCTTTATGCTCTCCCACGACTTTGACCAGGATGGAAAAATTATCAGGCAGAACGCCTACGTGAGCAGCAACCACCTGGACAAGTTCTAGATAAGAAGCTAACCAAATAAACCAGTCGAAACCATGGGACAATCCCGATTGAGGGAAAGCCTCATGGTTTTTTCATAGCAATTTGTGTTCCACTTTCAGAAAGAAGCATTCAAATTGGTTTTTTCCTTATCTTGCTTACTACATGATTCGGATAAAAGTGAGAGCAATCAAGGCTTAAAAACAATGGCGATCGTTAAGATCTTCATCCTCAAAACCCTATATGTGAAACCATAGATATCCTGAGACATATATAGGTTTTCGCGATTTTGTAAAGAAACTCAAGATGAGATATAAACCTAATCTATGCAATCTATTCATATTTTTTGTGGCTGCCTGCCTTTTTGGCTGTCAGAATCCTGACAGCCCTGATCAAAGGATAAGCTTGCTCATCTTAAGTGGCCGGAATAATCATGATTGGGAACAGACAACACCAGCCCTGGCAAAGATCTTTGGTGAAGATTTGCGATTTTCAGTGGATCTCACAAATAGACCAGATACATTAAACTATGATCATTTAAGCCCATATGATGTCATCGTGAATAATTGGAATTCATGGCCTGAGAATGATCTGAGATGGCCAGAGGCTGCGGAAGAAGGATTGATTAGATATGTTAAGGAAGGAGGAGGACTGGTTTTTTTCCATGCATCCACCTCCGTATTTTATGAGTGGCCTGAATTTCAGAATATCTCAACAGCGGCCTGGGTCGAAAAAACCCATCATGGGAAGAAAAGTCAGGTCCGTGTATCCATTGACAATCAGGCTCACCCAATTACAAAAGGGATTTCAGATTTCCACATATTCGACGAATTATGGATCGATGCCGGGCACAATGAATCATTTCAGGTTTTAGGCAGCGCCACTAATAAGGAAGCTACGGGAGAGGATTCTAAAAAACAGCCAGCAATTTTTGTGTCTGATTATGGCGAAGGCAGAATATTTCATACCATATTCGGACATGATGCAAGGGCTTTACGTAATTCAGGGTTCAGAACCCTATTAAGAAGAGCAGCGGAATGGGCAGCCACAGGAGCTGTCACTGCAAGCATACCTCAGGAAATGTTCCTTCCCGAATCAAACGGTGAAAGCACTTACACCTGGATTGCAAACGACAGCACCTATGGATTAGCCCGGAATAATGAGATAGTCTGGCAGTTCAACTTCAATACACGATATGGAAAGCCATTTTTCCATCCCATCTATTTAAACAGAGACCGGATAACCTGCCTGAGTCCGGACGACCACCTATGGCATCTGGGGCAATGGTTCTCGTGGAAATACATTGATGGCTTAAATTATTGGGAATATTTAGGAGATAGTTACAGCTCAGAAGGTATTACAGATATTAGAAAAATCGATATTAAAAAGCACTCTGATTTCTCTGCAGATATTATACTTGAGATTGATTATCATCCCCCCAATGGAAGGGTGGTCTTAAAAGAAAAACGGACCATCCATATTTCTCCTCCCGCCAGCGATCGGATCAGCATGGATTATGCCATGATTTTTGAAACTGCCGGTTCCAATGTTGTTCTGGATCGCACTCCCATTATGGGTGAACCGGAAGGAAAATCATGGGGAGGATATGCTGGTCTCTCTTTAAGATTTAATCAGGACTTTATGGATGCAAACTGGACAACGAAGCAGGGCAACAATTTAGATGCAAATGGCACAGCCGGAGACTGGCTTTATATGGGTTTTGAGGGTCTGCATGGAACCCGCATTGGATCGGCTATTTTTATTTCTGATACATCAAGAAGGGAAGGAGAGGCCTGGTATCTTATCGATCAGCCCCAGGAACCTTTTTACTACTTCAGCCCTGCTTATCTCTATTTGAAACCACTTACACTCCATCAGGAAGAGGAGCTTCATCTCTCCTACAGGATTTTGCACCTTGCGGGAGATATTTCACCCGAGATGCTCGAATCAGAATATCAGCAATATATCAGCAAAAAAACCAATCCATAAAATCGAATCCATGAAAGTCACTAATTCTAAAAATCAGAGCCGAAGAGACTTTATCAAAAAATCATCACTTGGAATCGGGGGGATCATAATTGCTCCCACCATCCTTCCTTCCAGTGTAAAATGGAGAGGAGCCAATGACAGGTTGCAAATAGGTCATATCGGAGTCGGTAGCAGAGGCACCAATGAATTAAAAAATTACTTTCTCCCACTGGAGGGATCCCGGTCGGTTGCCATCTGTGATGTGTACCGCAGCAGACGGGAGAAGGGTGCTGAGCTTATCCAATCATACTATAGAGAAAAGGGGATGAAGGCTCCTGAATGCACTCCATATCTGGATTTTGAGGAGGTCTTGATGCGTGATGATATCGATGCAGTGCATATCACCACGCCGGACCACTGGCATGTTCTGGCGGCCATCAAAGCGGCAAGGGCAGGAAAACATATCATGCTGGCAAAACCGCTTGGATTAAGCTATCCCAATTATCTAATCCTGCAGAAGGAACTAATGAAAAATGATGTGCGTTTTCACTATGCGACCCAGCAGCGCAGCATGAGGCACATGCAATTGGGCATTGACCTGATCAGGGATGGCAAAATTGGAGAGATTGAGCGTGTGGATGTGTGGGCCCCCGGAAAAAATCCAGTTGATTCGCCCATCTGTAATGAGGTTCCTGTCCCGGAAGATTTCGACTTTGATCGGTGGACCGGACCTGCACCTTTAAACACATATTGTCCGGATCGGGTGACAAATAACAGCTCGTGGTTCCAGTATGACTACAGTATTGGTTTCCTGGGTGGATGGGGTGCACATCCATTGGATATCTTGGTGTGGGGGATGAAGGATAAAGTTGATGGAGAATACTCCACCAAAGGGACAGGTACATTTTGGTCTGAAGGAGGAATGTATAATAATATCTACTCCTGGGATGTTAGATACAGCTATCAGAGTGGCGTTGATGTCCATTTCATGAGTACAGACCGGGCGGAGAAAGAGATGTTGAACCATCGGAAAAGTAAAGAAGGTAATGGAACTACTTTTTACGGAACCAAAGGTTGGATCTCCTTAAGCCGGAGCTCTGCCGAATCAAATATTCCCGAATTGAATAACAAGCTTAATGATTTTCCGAAAAATGAGAATGGTTCGATTCGCAGTGAAGAGAATACTATGGGGCAGATGTTTCTGGATGTGGCTCGAGGTAAAATAGATGAAACCTGTCCGCTGGACGAGGCTATTATTTCCGATACCATCAGTCATATGGGTGATATTGCCATCAGGTCACAACGTGATGTAACATGGGATCCTGTGAAGGGTGAGGTAAGAGGTGATAGAGCCGCAAACAGTCTTTATATACGTAAAATGAGAAAGCCATACAGCCCCTGATTGGACATTCCAGTATAAGTGAGCACATCATTCCAGGATTCGGTGAGCATATAATCCCCGAGATAGAGGAGCACCTTATTCCGGGATATAATCATCACAATATCAATAAAATATGATTTTCAAAATAGTAAATATCTGATTGTTCAATTTAATTTGGAATTGGGCGCTCAATACGTCTGGAATCTCCACTATACACCATAAGCTGGGTAAGAAACCCAAAAAGCCACCGAGGGGCCGCTTCTGGGAACGGTTTTCGAAGAATTGAGTCTTATTGTTGTCCTTATATTAGGTTCAGAAGGCTCCGTGTGTCTACTGAAATCCGAAAGCAGGATGAAAGAATCCGGGCTTAATGGGGTCATCAGGATCTGCTTTTCTTCAAGCTGATTACTTTGCCATAGGTAAGCTGCCGCCAGATCCACTCTACGGGTCCAAAACGGAAATACCGTAACCAGAGAGAACTAAAGAGAATCTGCAGGGCGAACACGATCAGGACAAAAAGTACAGAAAACGAGAAACCATAGGAAAAGGCATATCCCAATCCTATCCCGTAGAAAAAGCTTATACTGATGATGGTCTGAAACAGGTAATTGGAAAGGGCGGTTCGTCCGATCGCGGCAAACCAATTTAACCAGGCTTTGCGACGGGTAACAATAAGTGCAACGATGGCACAATATCCCAGTGCCATGGGGGTTAATGCCAGAAAATTAAGCAAATACTCCGAAAAATCGGACATCGCACCCTCATTCTCTGAACCAAACTCCACCCAGGTGCGCAAAAGATTCATGGGCAATCCGAAAACCAGGCCCCACCACATGATTTTTTTGATCAGCCGTGTATTGGACAGGAGATTGTTTTCCAGCATTTGCCGCCCGGCATAAATGCCAATCAGAAACAAACCAAGCACTTTGAAAGCACGCCCTTCCATAAGAATGCGAGACAATCGCATAAGTGGCATAATCAGGTTAATCTCCATCCATGTTCTGAAATTGGTGATGGCAAAGTAGGCTGGCAGACTGAAATCTGAACCTAAGCCTTCTGTGGTTTCTTTCGATAGAATCCGGCCTGCCAGTTCAAAGAATCTTCCAGCCAGATTAGCCGGGTAAAAGGTGTTGGTGAGATACATAATCAACCAGTGAACAACCGGCATAAATAAAAGAATTACTGCCCAGATCAGTAATTTTTTATTTGTAAAGTGACGGAAGCTTATCAAAAGAAACCCTAACAGGGCATACAGGGTAAGGATATCACCCAGCCATAGTAGAAATAAATGAATCATGCCTATGAGCAACAGTCCCGTCATTCTTTTCATGAAAAAGGGTACGAAAACACGGTCATCTTTCTTCATACGCTGGTACTGTACCGCAAAACCAATCCCAAAGAGGATGGAAAATACGGAATAAAACTTCCCGTCTACGAAAAGAAAATCCAAAACACGCAAAACATAATCCAGTGTAGCTGTATTCATGGACAGTTTTTCGGCATCAGACATAAAGTATGCACCAGAAAGAATTTTAATATTTGCAAGAAATATGAACAGTATGGCAATACCCCGCAGGATATCCAGGTAAAGAATTCGTTCTTTTTGGGGAACCGGTGTATCCGGTCGATTCGTTTCAAACAGTTGAATCTTTTCAGAGTGGAGTTTGCTTTCTTCTGCCATATTTTTCAGGGATTATCTTTGATAATCAGTTCATCTGCAGGAATTTCATACTTCCGTTCGGTAAAATTATATTACTAAGAACGTTATTTTATCCGAAACTCCAGTTAAATAACTACTTAGCTTAGATAATTTGGCAGCGTCCCTCCTGGTGCATATTCCAGGGTAATTGAGCACACCTCTCCAATTTTAACTGAGCAGTCAGTTGTTGAAATGGATATGAAGATGTAAAAGTTAGAAAATAATATGTATAGGTGCTGCATGATGAGCTCGCATATGTCTGGAATGAGGTGCTCGATGCGACTGGAAACTCCACCACCGACGACGCCGAAGAATATGCTTTTGGGTAAGATCCGAATTTCGAATTTTATCAAGGGCTGCCCTGGCTTTAACAGGTATTTAACTTCTGTTGATGAACTAATTATTCGGGAGATTGTCATTGAGCTAACCTTTTAGCCACAATTTTTTTTCAAAAATTAACCCATGAACCTTACGCATGAAGTTACCCTGACAAATCGCCTGCTGCTGCTGGCGGCAGTGCTTACCTTTACAGCCTGTGCCAAAGACGATGACCCCATAGAGGATGTTGATGATGTCCTTGAGACCTGGATACAGATTGAATCGAACCTAAACGAATACGATGAGGTGCGCAATATGCAGTTTATCACAGATGATATAGGTTATGCTCAAATTATTGCCTTTGACGGCTATGGATATAAGCTGGCAAAAACCAAGGATGGGGGCAGCTCATGGTCCGATGTTATTTTCGGCGAAGGCCAAACCGAGGGTGCCATTAATGATTTTTCTTTCCAAAACGAAAATGTGGGCTATGCCATTGGCGCCATCGACGATCAGCAGGTGCGCAAGACCACCGATGGAGGAAAAAACTGGGAGAAGATGGACCTGGATATGGGATATCCCAGTAACTTGATCGCCACCCGTGCAGGAACAGTGTACTTTGTCGTTACCACTGATATGGGCCGCCGAAAACTCTACACGACGGACGACGGTTTTCAAACTTCGAGTCACCTTTATGACCTTCCTGAGCGATCTTTCTGCGAATACAAATGCCTGAGTGCAGATGACGCTGCTTTTTTTGCCCTGAACGGGGACGGTGAGGATTCTTACCTCCTCAGGGCATTCAATAGCGAAGCAACGATACTGCACACCCCAAGGCCCGATCCGGAGATTAACGGGAGTGTGTATATTACGGCGCTTCATTTCAGGGACTTGGATGCCGGATATTTTGCGCACTCCTACAGTACAGACCAGGGTGCTCGCGATGTATTATATACTACTTCGGATTTCGAGTCTTACGAGGCCCTGGCTGATATTCCCAAAGGTACAGCCGGTGCGGAATGCCTCTACTTTACAGCTGTAGAGGAAGGCTGGGTAGGTACAGGCAACGGGCAGATTTACAAGGTGGAAGGCCCCAACCTTACCCTGGATTTCCAAAATTTGGGGGAGAACTCTGTAGCGAGTTTCAGCCGAGCATATGATGGGAACAGACTTTTCTTCGGAGGCAGCTACGGAACCTTTGGGAAATTCGTATATCCTTAGGTGAAACTGGAAAAATCAGTCCTTTTGACCACTTCAAGCCAGGGTTGAGTGAGCATACCATTCCAGGCCAAAGTGATCACCTAAAACCGTGGCATAACTGCCACATTACGGTTCTGTCGCACCTGTTCAGCCATTCATTAAAATATTCAAATAAACCGGGTTCTATGCGGCTAAGGAATAAAACGATTTGAACATACTTCGATCTTGAGTATTGAGCTGATTCTTCTTGAGCATATGGACTATCTCTATCCCTGCTATGGTCCTTCTTGCTGACTCAAATTCCTTGAATCCTAAACCCTGTTGAATGCGCCACTTAATAAACCGGTGGTCCTGTTCCACTATATTAATCAAGTATTTGCATTGCCTGATTTCAATATCAGTAAATCTTTTGTTATATAATCTGATCGCACTTTTGTTAGAACCACTTTTATCAATATTGATTAACTCAGGTGTGCCATTGTTTTCTATTGCCTTTATTAAAAAGGACTGAGCACTTATACGCTGTCTACGCTTTGTTAGCAGAAAATCAATCGTATGTCCATCCTTATCGACTGCCCGATATAAATAGCGCCAGACACCCTTCACTTTGATATAGGTTTCATCCATCCGCCATCGCTTCCCGACTACCTTCTTTCTCTTTCGCATCTGGATTTCTATTTCTGGCATGAACTTAAAAACCCATCTCTGGATAGTGGCATGATCCACTTCTACTCCCCTTATTCGCATTATCTCTTCAACATCCCGATAACTTAATGAAAATCGAAGTTTTAAATATACCGCTTGAATGATAATTGATTTTGGAAAGCAACGACCTTTTGTATCCATTAATACCGAGTTTAATTCTGCGCTAAACTAAGAAATTAAGGATTTAACTCTATCGATAGATGCGACAGAACCGAGGATGCTTTACATACGCACAAAGTTTTATTCGAAGCAGATAAATCGGCTGAACAAAATATGTGAATTCTTCTTTAGTGTACAATCCGGTCCACCAGAACCACCTCAGCCGAAAAGTATTGAGCCACCAATTCCCACCTTGATTGTAGGAGTTACCCATTTTTAAAAATAGCAATCATGGAAAGTACGGTAATTGTATTGTACGTGTTAAACAGGTCTAAAGCGAATACCAAAGGATTAGTCCCAATCTACTTGAGGGTTACATTTAATTCCCTTAGATTCCACAAGAGCTTTTTTTAACAATCATATAATGTTTTACTATTGGAGTACAAAGTTGATGGGGAAGGTAAATATTACCGTCACAGCTCTTCCGCGCTGGCGTCCCGGAACCCATTTGGGGGAGGACATAACCACTCTTTTGGCTTCCTTATCCAGGGCTGGGTCCACACTGCGTACAACGTTTGCGTTAACCACCTGTCCCGTTCTGTTTATTGCAAATTGGATAATCACACGTCCACTGATTCCATTTTCAGCAGCAATTTCAGGATATCTCAGGTTCTGTGCAATGTACTTACGGAACTCAGTGGAAGGATCACCTCCGTTGAATGTAGGCATATCCTCTACAATGTAGAAGACTTCTTCCTCCTCAATTTCCTCTTCATCGTCACCCATCATGCTGGTAAAGTCGTACTCAGTATCATCTGTCGCTTCCATATCGAAATCGAAATCATCCTCAATCTCCACATCGTCCTCAACAATATCGAGTACCTCTGCAACCTTAGGCTGCTCAGGCTTAGGTTCTGGCTTAGGCTCTTCCCTGCGAGTGATCTGCATCATCTCATCTTCAAACTGGATCTCCTGAACTGTATCAGTATTATCTTCTTTACCTTCACCTTTTGTCCATTCAAAGGCAACCAGTATAACAGAGAGTGCTACCACGAGTCCAATCTCGAGGAACATTCCTTTTCTTTTTTCCAGATCTGCCTTCTTTGATTTTTTCAGTTCCATGTCTATTGTGATTTTGGGGCAAAAAAAAATGTGATTTACTTAATATATATCAAACGAAATATGTTAATAGCTTCTTTTCCAAATAAATAGCTGCAAAAATTCTGCCAATCTCCTGTTTTGTACTTGCAAATTCTACATTTAATTTTCCACGCATTGGGACATTAGCTCAGTTGGCTAGAGCGTTTGACTGGCAGTCAAGAGGTCATCGGTTCGATTCCGATATGCTCCACTCTAATTATCAAAGGGTTACAGATTTATAAATTTGTGACCTTTTCTTTTTTGCCAGTTTTTTGCCAGCCAGCTGATCAGATTAGCGATTATGCACACACTGTACACTATGTAAAGAACGATTTAATAGTACACATCAAATATATAACTAATATCTTAGTTATGCAACTAATTCTTTAGTTTTATTTAATTTGTGCTTATTCAGAATTGTAACATTTCTATGTTTTGTAGAGTTTTTCCATTAAGTTACTACGGCAAATCATTACAATGGCAGGGGGAATAATTCTGATCCGAATGGTATGGTCGATTTGATCTCGCTTTGGAGAACATTGGAAATTATAACATAGGATCAGATAAATCTTGTTTATCCAGCATCTCCTTTGAAATGGAATCATTGCTCCAAACCGGGTTGGGGCTGGTGTGGTCCATATAAATCTTCCAGCTTCCATCAGCCTGCCTTTTAAAGATATCCGCCACCTTCAAATCAAAATGCATTACAGGGCCTCCTTCATAAGGTGTAGCTTCCGAGAAAACATTCCCTATAAAGAATCCAAGGTTATCGTCCACCTCAAATTCCAATTCGCCATAGAAGGCAATATCCATATCCAGGTTATCAAACAATAAACGGAAGCGCGCCTCGATATCCTCCTTTCCAACAATAATGTTATAGTCTGGTTCCAGACGTCTGGCATCCTCTGCCCAGCATGTCATAAAGAGTTCCATATCATTGGTGTTAACTGCATGAAGATATCGATCAATTACCTCTTTGATCGCCTCCAGGTCAGCTTCCTCATCTGTATTCTTCTCATTCGGAGTACAGGCAATCAGAACGCCAAGTAGAATTAGGACGATCTGAATAGGTGATTTTAGCTTTTTCATATCAGTTTTCCTTTTAATATGGTCCTTTGTCTAAGAATTGAATTGAACGCACCTGATACAAATTACAACATTTAATTCACAGGTCAACAAGAAAAACAGTGGCAAGCTTTTGATCAGCAAATCGATATCACCGAGAAGACAATTGCATGACAAAATGATGTATATTTATATAGGTCAATAGATTATTGGATTGATAACCGTGCTGTAATCAGATCAGTGTCTATTCTACAGTAAATGGAAAATCAAGCGTCAAGGGAAGATCAATTTCTTGCTATTATCGATCAGATAATAGAAGTCAATATTGGAAATGAAAATTTTTCGGTTGAGGATCTCGCTCAAGAAGCTGGATTGAGCCGGTCCATGTTGCATAGAAAACTTAATAAACTTTCTGGTAAATCAGCCAGTTTACACATTACAGAGAAAAGATTAAAACATGCCAGACATCTGTTGGAAAATGACGTGGCGACAGTTTCAGAAATTGCCTATCGGGTAGGTTTTAACGATCCCAGTTACTTTAATAAGGTTTTCAAAAAATACTATCAGGTATCCCCCGGAAATGTAAGGAAGAATCTTACAGTTGACCAGCATAAACCAATCACAGAGCGGGACCCGGAAATTCCAGTTTCCTCCAAAGCAAAAGGCTATAGATCATCTGTAAAAGTTGCTCTATTCCTGGTACTAATTATTATATCAGGGGGTGGACTATTCTTCCTATTCAGAGCTTTGAAGCCTACAGAAATATCCATTGCTGTACTGCCTTTTCACAATTTAACAGGAGAGACTGAGAATGACTATTTCGTCGATGGTATGCATGATGCCCTCATAGGTGAATTAGGGCAGATTGGAGTGCCCAGGGTGATTTCCCGAACCTCTACTCTAGGTTATCGCCACAGTGACATGCTTCTGCCAGATATTGCCAAAGAGCTGGGTGTAAACACCATAGTTGAAGCATCAGTAATGGCTATTGGAGATAGCATAAAGTTCTTAATCCAATTAATAGATGTATTTCCTGAGGAACGTCACCTCTTAAAAAATGAATATTATGATGCGATGCAGAATGTAGTGAAAATTCAAACCGTCGCAGTCAAGGATATTGCAGAAAAAATCAGAATCAGACTTTCGGAGGATGAAGAACAAGTTCTTAAAAAGACACGGACAGTTAATCCGGAAACTTATCAGGCCTATTTAAGAGGCATGTATTTTATAAATCAGGGAACATCGGCGTCCAATGAGACGGGATTAGCATTTCTGGAAGAGGCCATAAAAAAGGATCCGGGGGATCCATTTGCCTATGCAGGTTTTGCCCTGGGGAAAGCAATTCAGGGTCATGGAATGATTGCCTCACAGGAAGCATTCAGAAGTGCCAAGGCAGCTGCTGAAAAAGCACTTATCATCGATCCTCCCAATGACAAGGCTCATACAGCATTGGCTTTGCTATATTTATACCAGTACTGGGATTGGCCAAAGGCAGAGGAAGCATTTAAAAAAGCAATTTCCCTCAATCCGAATAATGAAATTGCTCATGCTCATTATGCCTGGTATCATGTACTTATGGGTGACATGAATCAATCCATATTCCATGCAAAAAGGGCGGTTGAACTTGATCCTTTATCAGCCTCATTTCAATCATGGCTAGCCTGGTTGCACTACCACAATGAAGATTATGATCAAGCAGCATTCTGGGCCCGGGAATCGCTTGAACAGAGCCCTGGTATCCCCTGGGCAGATATGGTATTGGGATGGACCTTCCTGAAGAATAAGCAATTTGCAGAGGCCATTGAAGCACATGAGAGATTACCGAATAAAACCGCCCGATGGCTTTGGTTTCGTTGCCATACCTATGTGCTTGCAGGAGAAAGGGAGAAAGCAATTTCTATCCGGAATGAATTGGAAGAGCTTTCCAAGAATCAGTGGGTCAATCCTTTTTATATGGGCATGATTGCCGGAGTCCTGGGTGATACCGACAGGGCATTTGAGCTGATCAATGAAGCCTTAGATAACAAGTACTTTCCATTAACTTATATGGATGTTTTCCCCAGCTCTGATTTTATTAAGAACGATCCACGCTACAAGGCTCTTCTGCAAAAAATGAATCTGCCACTTGACAGAACAGTGCTTACTGTAAAGTAGCCACTTTTAAGGTCTTTTCCCCTGTACTTTTGTGTGGAATATGTACTGAGAGACCCCCGGTTTAAAAACCGGATGCAACCAGATTACCCTGTTGCTGCATTTTTCATCCCAAATCTACCGTAGATTGCAACGAGCTTTCTAATTACAAGGCATTTATCTGTTGTAATTTGTATATGAAATTATTAGTCATAAAAACAGGAAACTATGAAAAACTTAATGTTTTTGGTAATCGGAGCATCCATTATCTTTTCCGGGTGCTCAAAAGACGACTCTTTGCTTCCCGAGCTTGATCAAACTGATCAGGCTGAACCCACATTAAAAGCAGCAAAAAAGCCAGCTGCACACCTCAAAGGGGTCACTGATGTAAAATTCAACCTTCTATTTCTGGAAACTCCCACCCTGCCCGTGTGGCAAGGAACTGTAGATCTTGAGGGATATGGAATATATAACATAAGATTCTATTCCCTTAGCGTACCTAGAGATTTTTCGAAAGCAAGACCTTTTGCAGAATATTTTGAAATCTACGATTCAGAAGGAGTTGTTGTCCTTGCAGGACATGATGAGGGTGTTACCACGCTTGCAAACAGCAAATATCGGATGAATGGTGAAATCGAGGTGGCCATTGATCCATTTGAAGAGTGGCAGGGCCGAAAAGTACATATGAGTGGTATTATAATCTGGCACCCTGATGCGCCAAAAATCTTACCCGAAACCGCCCTAGGTATATTTCGAATTAACTGACAGCTATAGTAGTAAATCTGATCGGTGCTAAAGTCCGGCTTAAGCGCTGATCATCTTATGTATTTTGATAGAAACTTGATTGCTGAAACCAGAAATCCAGTAGTTATGAAAACCTATGGTTATATGACCTAAACGTATGAGAAAGTATTTAAAACAGGAAGAAACCATGACACCAACTATTAAACAATTCATCTATTCCATGAAATTGCGTTGGGCGATCCTTTTTGGGGGATTCGCTATTATTTTACTCATCGGGCAAAAGGAAATATTTGCCCAATCTTATTCCGGCAACTTTAAATTTGAAGGCCGTAACAGAGTATATGAAGTGTACCTGCCCCAGAATTTTAAGCCCAATATGCCTCTTGTAATAAGTTTACATGGTTTCCTTGAATCCATTGAATGGTACAAGACTTATACTCTTCTACACGAAATTGCGGATACTGCAGGATTTATAACAGTCTACCCTGCAGCCATCGATAAGAGCTGGAACAGCGGACTTATTTCTCCCGGATGGCCTGAAATAGATAGCACGATAAATGATGTGGGATTTATTTCAGCATTGATAGATACACTAAAGGCTCATTATGATATTGATATGAGTCGTGTTTACTGTTGCGGATTTTCTCTTGGTGGTGAAATGACTTATAAACTTGCCGGTGAACTTGGCTATCGTTTTGCTGCCTTTGCTTCAATTACGGGCCTTTTAAACAATAATTCGGCCATCACCTGTAAACCGGTGCGGGCATTCCCAATTCTCCATATGCATGGAACTTTGGATGGCATTGAGACTTGGTCCGGAGATAACAAAAATTTATGGACTGTCCCGGAAACTTTAAATTTCTGGTTTGAGAACAATGGTTGTTCTGATCCCGGGGATACTGTGTCATTGGCAGACATAGACCCAGATGATGGATGTACTGTGGAGAAAATTTCTTATACGAACTGTTCGGGTGAAGGCAGACTAATATTTTATAAAATTCTTAACGGAGGACATTCCTGGCCAGGTTCTACATTCTCCTTTACCCTTGAGGGAAACAAAAACATGGATATTAATGCCAATGTTGAAATCCTGAATTTCTTCAAGCAGTTTGAGAATCCTTTAATGGATATGGTTTATGCAAAATCGTTAGACGTTTCTCCGTTTTTGATTCAAGCCCAGACCGATACAATTCTAATCACAACCGTATTAAATAATCCGGACAAGCACAAAGCAAGTGTTTTGGCCATCATAGAAGGTGTTCAGTCCAATTTCGCTGATACTTTGCAATTATTTGATGATGGTGTGCATTCTGACGGTGATTCAGCAGATAACCTATGGGGTAATATTAGAATATCAACAGGATTACCAGAAGATGAGTTCACTGTGAATCTAATTACCTACGACTCAATTAGAGATACCAGATTAGGTTTTGTATCACCAGGCCGAATCCTCTCCTTAGGTCCCATCGAACTTAATGGGTATTCCATCGCTCCAGACAAATTATTTTGTACAGATACAGTACCAATAGCAGGTGGTTGTTTGAACCTGAAGTTAAACCTGAAGAACAACAGTCCAAAAGCTACCGCTACCAATCTGGATGCGAAGATAATGAGCCTTGATTCTCTTGCATCTTTCGCCTATTCCATCTCTGGATTTGAAGATATTATGGCTGGAGAAACCTCAGAATCGAAGGATAGAATCCAAATGTGGATTTCAGAAGAATGCCCAGATGGTCAAGAGATCCCGATCGAAGTAATTATATCCAGTTATGGCACTGTATGTTGGAGAGATACGTTTTCAATTTCAGTTCAGTCAACAGGTCTTGTTATTAATGACAACAGAATACCAAAGACCACGATTTATCCTAATCCCACAAATAATCAGTTAACCATCGAAGCAGAATACGCGGACCACTATTCCATCGAAATCATTTCTTTGAATGGGCAACAGATTCTCATGGGTGAAATGGAAGGAACCACCAACCAGATAGACCTTTCATCCTTCCGGAAAGGAGTCTATTTCATCACCATCAGATCAAAAGACTTTGTAGTAACTGAGAAGATAATTAAGCTGTAATAAGGTCATATGACCACAGGAGAGTATAAGATATTCGAACGACCTCCCATTATCTTGATAGTCTATCAATAGATGAAGCCTTTGAGGTAAACAATAAGCATGTAAAAAGAAAGAAAAAAAAGGAAAGTGATGAAGACAAATTATGTAAAAATATACCAAACAAGAAAGGACTGGAAAAGAGCCCTAGATTTGTGTAATATCTCTTACCGAAAATTTGCCAGAACATTTGCCAGCCAAACGGAAAACAGGTGTAGTATATAGGAAAAACAACTGTTAATTATAATTGTAATGTAGTGGATTAGAGTATAATGTAGTCAGGTGGAAATACTCGTATTGTCTCTGGCAGTCAAGAGGTCATCGGTTCGATTCCGATATGCTCCACTCTAATTATCAAAGGGTTACAGATTTATAAATTTGTGACCCTTTCTTTTTTGCCAGTTTTTTGCCAGCCAGCTGATCAGATTAGCGATTATGCACACACTGTACACTATGTAAAGAACGATTTAATAGTACACATCAAATATATAACTAATACTTTAGTTTTACAACTAATTCTTTAGTTATTTTTAGATGGAAGCCACGATCAAACATAGGGACGAAATCCAATGCACCCTTTTCAAGGGTCCGGCCGTTGTTGCTTAAAACTTTTCTGATGGCATTTCTATTATGGAAATTTTAAAAGAAATGTCTGCAACCTATCTTTCAATTAAACCGGAGATTTCGGACTGAAGCTTTGGAAGATGATTGATTACAATACTCCAGATTACCTCATGGGATATTTTATCATATCCATGAATGATTCTGTTGCGAGCACCAATGATCTTGTGAGTATTTTCAAGCTTGAATTCAGGGTCTGCTTTTAAAACCCTGCTTACTGCTTCTCCAATAATCTCAATATTTCTTTCAACAGCACGTTGTGTTTTTGTATCTGAAAGGTAGTCTTCAAATCTTTTGGGCTTATCGGAAAAGTAGCTTTCAATTTCCTCAATTGATTGAATGATATCGAACAGCCAGGTTTTAACTTCATGCTTCATACACCAGTTGTTTCGTAGAATCAATAGATTCTAGCAAGTACGGATTCCGAATTGCCTTCCTTTCAAGCAAATCAACATCCCTCTCAAATATTCTCTCAAGAGAAAACTTCAGATCAAAATAGTTATCCGCATAATCCTCAAGTGAGACATCAGAGAAATCAACAACAAAATCGATATCACTTTCCTCATTGAACGAGTCTCCTAATACTGACCCAAAGACGAACAGCTCCGACACTCTGTGCTTCCTGCAGAGTATCCGTATTTGATTTTGATATTGGGATATCAATTCCATATTTCAAAAATACAAATATATTCCTATAGTCTGATTTCTTGAGTTGGAGAATGAATTTGTCAGAGAATTTGCCAGCCAAACGGAAATCTCTGCATTGTCTCTTGCAGTCAAGAGGTCATCCGCCTGAGTCGGACTCCGATATGCTCCACTATAATTATCAAAGGGTTACAGATTTAAAAATTTGTGACCCTTTCTTTTTGTGCGCCCGGCATGGGCGATAACTATAGGGTGAAAGTCCCGAACGTACCTTGACAGTGGGAAGCGTTAGCTTAAGGCAAGGGTGTCCACCGCGAGGTGGAATCTGAAGGAAGCCGGCGGCAAATTCCTGGTCTGACGAACAGAAACTGCATATAAGGCTTATGATTGCTGGATAAGTTTGCAATACAAAACGAAGTCCGATACTGTCCGGAGCAATTGGAGTAAATGCAGCAGATATATGGGATGAAAGTTATCGTTCTTACCCGGGGAGGTCTCACAGACGTGTGGAAACAGAGTATGAAGCACGGTTGAAATAAGATTTGTTGTGAGAAGTCAGCCGAGGTCGTAGTACCGTACCCCTCGACGGGGTTCGGAAAGGACCGAACCTTAATGAGTGAGAGTAAATGAAAGTTACCTGATGAAGGGAGGAAAGCAGAAAATATCGCAAGATACCTGCCTGCAAAATAGTAGGGCGGAACCTGAGGGCTATGCAGGAGGGCAGACCTTTATCTGGATGACTGAAAACAACCTCACCAATGCCGACAAACCGGAATATGGGTTGTTAGAGCAGATCCTGTCGCCGACGAACCTGAACCGAGCCTTCAAACGGGTAAGGAGTAATAGGGGAAGCGGGGGTATAGACAAGATGGAAGTCGAATCCTTAAAGGATTATCTTGTCAACAACAAGGAGAATCTCATACAATCGATATTGGACGGTAGTTACCGTCCAAATCCAGTTCGGAGGGTAGAAATACCCAAAGAAAAAGGGAAGAGAAAACTCGGTATTCCCACGGTGGTTGACCGCGTAGTCCAACAGGCTATTGCTCAGGTCTTAACACCTGTCTACGAGAAGCAGTTTTCATCGAACAGTTACGGGTTCAGACCCAAGCGTAATGCACACCAGGCATTGAACCAATGCAAGAGCTATATCACAGACGGTTATAAATACGCCGTGGATATGGACCTTGAGAAGTTCTTTGATACAGTCAATCAGAGTAAACTGATAGAGGTGTTATCAAGGACTGTAAAAGATGGGCGGGTTATCTCGCTCATCCATAAATACCTCAATGCAGGAGTGGTGATACGCAACAAGTTTGAAGAGACGAGTATGGGCGTTCCGCAGGGAGGTCCGCTTAGTCCGATGTTGAGCAACGTTATGCTCAACGAGTTGGACAAGGAACTCGAAAACCGAGGGCACCTCTTTGTACGTTATGCCGACGATCTGGTAATCCTTTGCAAGAGCAAACGGAGTGCAGAGAGGACGCTTGCGAACATCGTTCCGTACATCGAAAAGAAACTGTTTCTGAGGGTAAACAGGGAAAAGACGGCGACAGCCTATATTTCAAAAGTGAAATTTTTGGGATACTCCTTTTATGTATATAAAGGAGAAGGACGACTGCGAGTACACCCGAAAAGCATTGCAAAGATGAAGGAGCGGATCAAAACGCTTACATCACGGAGCAATGGGTGGGGATATGCAAGGCGAAAAGTAGCACTTAGACAGTATATAACTGGCTGGGTGAATTACTTTAAACTGGCAGACATGAAAAGTCTACTAATAAGAGTAGACGAATGGTACCGCAGACGTCTACGTATGATTATCTGGAAACAATGGAAACGGGTACGCACCCGTGGTCGTAATCTTACGAAGCTGGGTATTGCAAGATACAAGGCATGGGAGTTTGCGAATACGAGAATGGGTTACTGGCACACAGCCAGAAGTCCGATCTTAACCAGAAGTGTCACCAGTAACCGTCTTAGACAAGCCGGTTATATCTTCTTTTTGGAGTACTACCGGTCTGTCAGTGGTTTTAATTAAGGAACCGCCTAGTACCGAACGGTATGCTAGGTGGTGTGAGAGGACAGATAGGGGATATGTTTATAAAATATTTTCCCCTATCTTCCTACTCGTTTGCCAGTTTTTTGCCAGCCAGCTGATCAGATTAGCGATTATGCACACACTGTACACTATGTAAAGAACGATTTACCAGTACACATCAAATATAAAACTAATTAGTTAGTTATACAACTAATCCTTTAGTTTTTATACGGTCTTTGTTTGTCCAGAATTGTAATATTTCTATGTATTGCCAGAATTTTGCCAGAAAGGTAACGAGAATGACAACTATGCTCGTACTCTAATCTCCCATTCATAAATCAAGGAATATAATTCTGCTGGGATAGAAAGGCTGGTGTAAACTACAACCTACCCTAATAGGATATCTAATCTGTATTGAGAAAAGAGGAACTCCTCACATTCTCAGACATTCATTTGCCACCACTCTCCTTGAACAAGGAATAAACCTTCGCAACATCCAGGAGATCCTGGTACGCTCCAATACTAAAACCACCAAAATATATACCCACGTTTGCTCCAAACAACTCACCAAAATTCAAAACCCCTGGACAATCTCAATCCAGACTAGCCAAACTCAGTTTATCTTCCTAAATTGTATTCCATAAACCCCACAAAGTGGGTTTAGCCCTATGTTGTAGGTTAGTTGAGAATGGGTATCAATGTAAGCATGACAATTTTTTATGATAAGAAGTTTTAATTTATTAATGATTAGACACAAATTATAAAACATATCATATGAAAACAGATAAATATTATTGTATTATCCTTATGACCTTTTTTGGAATGGTCGGAAGTATTTTATTAGGTTTTATTTTTTATAGGGAGTCAATTTTTGAATTTTCAAAAACAAATTTTCAGTTTATTTCAATTGGCTTTATAGGTGCCTTTTTGTTCAGTATATTAGAGTATAGATCATTGAGAGATGAAATTTATGTCAGTATCATAATATTAATTTTAAGTCTGGCTATAAGTTTTGAGAAAACACCATTTATTGCGTATGTAATTAGAAATATTTTATATCTAGGTAGTTTAGTCCTATCAATTAACTTATATCATCAATTCATAATAAGAAATTCCAAAATAAAATATTATCTGAGAAGTTTTATTTTCGTTTCAATTTATACTGTATTGTATGTATCATCTGGTATTATAATATATCTATTTAACGCCAAAGATGGATTTCCTTCTCAGGATTTTCTTTATTCTCTTGTTGTATCCGCAGTTTTAATTGGATTAGGAATTGGGTTAGGTATAGATTTCTTTTTGCAAAATAGAAAACAAATACTGAATCTTTTGAGAATAAATAAATTTAACTAATTGATTTATTAAAAGATAAGAAGATTCAGATTTAAATATAGTCAGGATTTATTTTTATTAAAAACCAATATTTAGTAAACAACCAACCTACAATCGAGTAGATAACTGACGGCCGGATGACCGCCAGTACGCCTCTCACACCACTGCCCGTAAGGGTCTCGTAAGCAGCGGTTCGTTAAGTTGTGGGGAAATTTTCAAGTAGAGATCCAACATAGAAAAATAGCCACGCGTCCTCAATCTATCCAAAGTGATTGTTGTACCCAGAATCGGGCTTTGAGCAATGTCCCAACCACCCATTCTTGACCTGCTCCATGCATATGCTTGCCCCTGATTGATGCCCAAACGGATAAGGCTGCGCCTTTTCTTCTCGGGTTTCTTCCAGTGGTGCCATATGCAATACCTGAGCCGATTTCGGACCCATCCGTCAAGCTCTTTGAGTTTGATGTGAATGCTTGCCATAGTAAGTCGTTTACGGATATTGTATTGTGACAAAAAACACTCTATTTATCCTAATATCTTTAAAATATGGATAAGTTATCAATTCAATTTAAGATTGAAGCACACTTAAAAGGAGCTCCCTAAATTTAGCTACATAAATTTGTATATTTACTATTATACCGCTATTGGCGGCAGAATACTGGTTCCACGCACTATTTCAACTGGATAGGGTAAGTTTTGGGGTGCGTATATTTACAAGTTATGCATAATGCCGTTTCAATTAAAAATAAAATTATGAAAAGCATTGTTCTTTTGCTTCTTATCTTCACTTGTATTGTTTCATGCAACGTTGTCAGCATGGAGAATTCTCCAGAGGAAATAACAATTGCTGGTAGAATAGTTAACTACCATAGTGGTTCAGAAAAAACTAATATCTCAATAATTATTAATGATAATGGACTATCAGATCAAATTAATTATAGCGGCAAAATCGATTCAGTTGGATACTTTAATATAAAATTTACTAGATACTACCCTCAAGATGTAATGATCTCATATAAAACTAATTTCAGAGTCATTGTCCACCCAGGAGATAGTCTATATGTTGAATTTGATGGTAACACAAACCAGAGAACAGAAATATTCGAGACGATTAAGTTTGGTGGGAAATATGAGGAGTTAAATCAAAAGTTTGCCAAGTATTTAAAGCACTATTTTGAAACAAGACCAACAAGTCAAGAACGCAAAGATTTTAAAAACCTTACACTGAAGGAATATAAAAGGACTCAAGACAGTATTAAAAGTTCTCGGACGAAATATGCGTCTCGATTCATATCTGAACATAATCCTTCAAAGGAATTGATTACCTGGATTTGGACTGATATCAATTTCTCACATTGCGATAATCTTCTCAATTTTCCTGATTGGAGTAAGCTTCAAGAATATCCTGATGACTGGCATAGTGAATATTATTTCTTCATTAATGAAATTCCAACAATAACTAATAAGGAACTGATATATTCTGATATACGTTGGTTTATCAATCAGTATCATGTTTCTTACGTAATCAAAAATCTATTCAATTTTGGTGGGACGATAAAAACATCAAACATAGATTCATTAAGCTTTAATTGGATAATTGATTTTGTTCCAGATGATGGACTGCTTGAACAATTGGTCCTATCGGAGTTTTTAAATCATTATCTAAAAAAATATAAATTCGAACTTTACGAGAGCAATTTAATTACAATAGAGGAAAAGATTACTGAAGCTTTTCTTATTGAGCCAATTATGGCGCACTATAGAGCAATCAAAGAGTTTCTTAACAAACCTATCCCAATTGGAAGTCTTGCGACACATGACTCTAAAACCTCGGCAGCTGGAGAAATCTGGCAAGAAATCATTCAGCAAGGATCAGGAAAAGTTATGTATATAGATTGTTGGGGCACTTGGTGTGGTGCCTGTCTAAACGAAATCCCACATGCTATTAAATTTCATGAGAAATATAGAGATAGCGAAATACAGTTTATTTATCTCTGCTTTCGCTCTGAAAAAGAACAATGGGAAAAGATTATCAGCCAATACAATCTTCAAGGTGAGCAATATTTATTGACACCAGCTCAGGAATCATTCTTTAAGGAGCTATTTGATATATCAGGATATCCTACATATGTGATTGTCGATAAAGATGGAAATTTAGTCAGAAAAGGAAGTTCCTTTAGACCCTCAAATGATGAAACTCAGAGAATCATAGATAAACTATTATAATATGAGGCCACATGCATAACAAACGATATAAGTAATATGCTTAGTCACAACTTTTGCTGACCCGGCTTTAATCATATGAAAAACGATTCGTAAATTCATTCTTCGAACGAAGTTTGACGATCGGCAAAAGTAGCGCCAACCCCTCCTATCGTCGGGTACAAAAACTACTCATATCGCCGACCGTAGTATGCATGGCAGATAAGAAATAATCACACAAAAATAACCTGACAAAAAATGAAAATTAAATTAGCCTTATTAACCGTATTATGTGTGCTGAGCCTTTCAGCGTATAACGTAAAACCTCAGGAGAATGAAGAGCCTATTCACAAAAGCTTAACTGACACCTTGGTAATAAAGACATAAGCAAAGAACTATACATTTGCACATGCAAACCCAATACAGCTAATCCTAGTGGCAAAGGGGAATTATATTATCAAGGAAAATGGAAAGTAAAAAGTGAAAATAAAGACTCCATGTATTTCTGCGATGAACGGTTTTTATTGCAATGGGATCTATCTGAAATACCCAAAGAGATAAAAATAATTGAAGCTAAGATGCGATTGGTTTGTGCAGAATTTAATGGAGACGAACAAGGGCAATTAATTTATGAGTGCATAAGCGAACCCTGGGATGCAGATATTGGGTATAGTAAAAAACCAAAAACCTTGCCCGAAAACCAAGTTGTAACTGGTTGGCCTACAAAAAATACCTATCACTATGTTGACATTACCGATTTCGTGAAAGCATGGTATTACAATAAAACCCCTAATTACGGATTGATGGGGCTCAGTGTTAATACTGAAACATATAACTCCGCATTATTTTGCTCTTCAGAATATCCCAAGGAAAGTGTACGTCCTAAGCTTATTGTGATATTTTCAAAAGAATAAACAAGAATATTGACAAAAAAGAGAATAAATAATTTTGACATACTGGAGTACTTATATGGGACGAATAGGTGGATTAAAATATTGATTATTAATTGATAAGGAATAAAGCCCATCATACAACAATGTTTAAAAATATAGCCGGGATAGTTCTATTTTCATGGGATTTAGCCCGCTTCAACTTTTGTGTAACTTGATAGAAAAGTGCCTCGCAGTCGGCTACTATTCTTATACTTACCGATATTGCCTCAGCGGTTGTGGGAACAAATTCTCAAGCAGAAAAGGATTGGCCACGATAGTTTGGAGGAATGTGCGTCGTGGAACAAAACACTAAAACCGACCGTAACGCGTGTCACGCACTTTGCATCAGAAGCAAAGCCCGGGCCACGCTACGGCGGCTTTTCCACAGTTCCATGTGCAATATTGGCAACAGAAAAGCCTTTTGCGTACTTTGATATATATGTCGGGTGCAATTATCCAAACCAAAACTTTCAGCTAAGATCACTGACTACTTTAATAAATGGGGACTATTTCAAGGGTATCCACAATTCTGGTTGTAGCAGACTTATCCCTGAAGGTCTGCTCGGAAATGAAATGCATGGTCACACCCTCTGGTTGTTTCTCCAATAGGGCTAAAACAGCCAGTTGTTGTGGCGTGATGTGAACCCCCTCTTCCCTAAACCTCTTTTGCATGGCACTCTTCAGCAAGCTGGCAGTCAGAGCAATTTCATAGGTCAGAGAATGTTTCCGGGGTGACTTAGACATAAAGGTCGGTCGGCGCTTAGTTAAAAAATCACAATTTATAGAAAATATCTAATCTCTATTGCATACTCAACTATTGCATATTCAACTATTGATCAAAAGAGTGATGTATCTGATTTCGGCAAAGGATGGTCAACACTTGCAGTTCTTCCACAATGATAATCCATGAAAATGACCTATGTATAGATCGATTCCTAAAAATTGCCAGCAAATATGCCAGCCAAACGGAAAACAGGTGTAGTATATAGGAAAAACAACTGTACATTATAATTGTAATGTATTGTAATAGAGTATAATGGAGTTGTGTGGAAAATCCTGTATTGTCTCTGGCAGTCAAGCGGTTTTCGGTTCGATTCCGATATGCTGGGGATTCCAGTAAATGTGAGCACATCATTCCAGGATTCGGTGAGCATATAATACCAGAGATAAATGAGCACCTGATACCGGGATATAATCATCACAATATCAATACAATCTGATTTTCAAGAATAGTAAATATCTGATTGTTCAGTTTAAATTGGAATTGGGTGCTCAATGCGACCTTTCTTCGCATCAAGTTTGGAATAAATGGCGCCCTTGGCTATCAGGCCACCAAGTTTTGCCTGCAGGGTTTCCTTTGATATTTCTCCTTCTTTAAAGCGGCCAAAGATCCTGTTGATCGGCTCAGGAAGGGCACTCAGCTTTAAAGCAATGTTTGCTTCAGTCTCGTCAAACAATTTTTTGAGGAGGCTAATTTCAACGCCCGATTCAGTTTCAGGAAAGGGAACCGGACTCTGATCCAGGTGGCGTTGAAGTTGTCTGTAAATATCTGATTCCAATTAAGAAAGTTACGACAATAGGCAAGGCCAGTCAAAGGTTTTTAAACCTCTGCTCATTGTTGTATCTACTGGGATGAAAAATTCACCGCCCGGATTGTTTCACTCCCTTTTTTTAGCGCTCATTCTGGAGTGTAGATATCACAATATCAATGCATAGTGTTTAATCTTAATTTGAAAATATAAACTGCCCAACGTAGATTGGAGAAGGGTGCTCAGTTGCGCTGGAAAATGCAGCTTGCTTTCTGCAGGTCTTAGATACTTTGCTTCAGCGGCAGTGTGATCATAATTTCTGTGCCTTCCCCTGGAGCGGATCTGACATCAATCTGGCCGCCTTGTTGCCTGACGATTCCATAGCTTATGGATAAGCCCAGGCCAACACCCTGACCAACTTCACGTGTGGTAAAGAAGGGTTCGAAACAATTGGCCAGCATTTCAGCTTCCATCCCTTGTCCGTTGTCTTTCACGGAGATTTTTACAGCGCTGTTTGTGTGGGAGGTTTCGATGGAGATTTCACCTTTGGCATCTATCGCCTGGATGCTGTTGTTTAGCAAATTCAGGAAGACCTGGTTAAGCTTTGCGGGCAGACACTCAATATCAGGGATATCCCCATAGTTCTTGTTTACCATAATCCGATCACCCAGTCTGTCCTCCAGCAAATCAACAGCAGCATCCATCCCCTCATGAATATTGGTATACTCGTAACAATCTGAATCCAGCCCTGAAAAACTTCTCAGCCCCTTGACAATCTGTGCAGATCGTAAGGCTCCTTCGTTAATTCCTTCAAGAAGTTTATTGATCTCCTCAATCAAAAACTCCAGTTCAAGCTCCTCTTTCAGGGCCTCTACCTGAGTAAATTTACCTTCCAGCTTTTGCTTTTTAACAACTGAATCGTAGGCAGAGATGACCTGAAGGATTTCCTCTATATCCCTTTTCAGAGGTTCTACGTTTCCGCTTATGAAATTCACAGGGTTGTTCAGTTCGTGTGCAGCTCCGGCTGTGAATTGTCCTAGAGAAGCCATTCTTTCCGATTCAACCAATTGAGATTGTGTTTCTTTCAGATTCTTCAGTACATCCTCCAATTCTGCCTTTTGCATGCCCAGTTTCTTGTTTAGTGTTTCCAGGTAATCCCGCTGGGCTTCTATCTCCTCCTTATGTTGATTAATTTCGATATTTTGCGCTGTGAGCAAAATATTGGTTCTTTTTTTATGAATGTAACCCCTGTGAAGAACGGCCATCAGTATAAGAACGAGTGTAATTCCACCCAGGAGTGCATATCGCTGGATATTTCGTCTCCTTAATTCAGCCTCATTCCCTTTTATCTCCGCTTTCTGTAATTGTATCTCCTTATCCTTTTTCTCTGTTTCATACAGCGTTTGCATGGCTGTTATTTGCTTGCTGGTTTCATCATTGTACATACTGTCGTTCAATACAGAATACAGCTTAAAGTAATCCAAAGCTGATTCATATGCGCCTGTCGATTCGTAATATTCCGACAGGCTCTGGTAACTGCGCTTTGTAAGGGTTTTGGAATTTATCTCCGCTGCCATTTCCAGTGCTCTGTTCAGGTATTGGAGTACTTTTCCATATTGACCAGTTTCAGTATAGATATTTCCGATGCTGATCAAGGCGCTGATCAAGCTCCATTTATTATCTATCTCGGTGGCAATTGCCAAAGCCTCCATATGGTGTTGAAGCGCTTTTTCATAATCTCCTAAATTGGAATTGACGTCTCCCATGGCCTCCTCCGAGGAGGCCATGCCGTTCTTATCATTTATAGCCCTTCTGATCTCCAGAGACTCCTGGTAATAGGAGAGAGCCTTTTCATAATCGTGAAGGTCATTGTAGATCAGGCCAATATTATATTTCGAATAGGCGATTTCGTTTTTAAGTTCGAACTCCTCGCTGATAGCCAGGCATTTATTGAAATTATCAAGTGCCAGCTCATAGTTGTTCTGGTATTTGTATATGTTGCCGATCCCCGAATAAATATATACCATTGCTCTCTTATCCTGGGATTCTTCCCTTAGCTTGAGGGCTTTCAGATAATATTCCAGAGACATGTTGTAGTCGCCCATGTATTCGTAGATGCTTCCAATATTGTAAAGACTGGCTCCTTCACCATCTTGATATCCTGCATCAACGGAAACAATGAGGCTGCTATCGTAGTATTCCTTTGCAATGTCGTATCGGTCAAGAAAATGATTGCCAACACCGATGGCTCTCAGGGCAAGAGCTTCGTTGATTTGATTTCCTGTTTTTCTGGATAAGTCCAATGCTGCTAATCCATATTCAATGCTTTTTTCCGGAATATTATATCCATACGCCTTGGTGAGTTCAAGCAACACCTCAGTCTTCTTATCATCCCCAAGCTCATTGGTCTTCAGCATATTCTCCAGACTATCGATTTGTGTCTGATCCTGGCAGAGCAGCGGACCTGTCCCCAGGAAAACCAATATGATGGCTGAATGAATCCATATTTGCTGTCGGTAATATTTTGGTTTTATCATTGTTGCTGAATTTACACATTTTCACCAAGCTCATTGTGTTTTCGCGGAAAAACATGAGCCACATCACTTCGATAAGACCTTCAGAATGTTCTGGTTGTTCCTCTTTTTTTGAAAACAATAGTGATCGCAGCGTTTTTATTTATAAGCATGCATCTGAAGGCACAGGAGGTATTTGATTTCTCACCCGGGCGCTATGACCCGGAGTATTCCCTGAATTTGATATGCGGCCCGGTAGACCGGTTGCGAAAACCATGCACGCTTATGGCCAGGAATAGCACGATGGCACCAAATAGCGCAGTCCACTGAAGTACGGGTAAGCTGTCCCAGTGCCTCACCGAGATGGCCACCAGCGCCCATATGCCCACCGCAGCAAACTCCCGCATGTTGCGAAGCAGGATCATGAGCAGGTTAAGCAGCACAGCCACAATGATCATCACGGTAGCCCAGCCCTCTGCACTGAGCAGTGCCTGCCATTCCAAACTGACCAGCAGGGAGGATACATTTGCTATGGTGGCCACGGCAATCCATCCGCTATAGATACAGACCGGCCACCACACAAAAGCAATGATGGGGAAAGGTGCATCCCAGCGTTCCATATTCAGCCTGATCACCAGGAGCATCAGTGAGACCAGGATAATAAGCATAAGAACAAGCGAAAGTCCGGTATATTCATACAGCCAGGCATAGAGCCACAGGATATTGGCCATATTGGCCACCGACATCCAGGGTCCGGCCTGCAGGATGAAATCACTCTCCTTTTCTTTGCTGAAGGCCCTTCGAAGCTGAAATACCGCAAAAGCGATCAGGGCCAGGTAGATGATCCCCCAGATGGAGAAAGCATAACCCGAAGGCGTAAACAGCGTATCGTATTTATCGCTGATCCCGCCCACTGTATTCCCATTTATTCCCTTGGAACCAGCGATGGAATTGAATACAATCGTTGCCGCAATAACCAGGGTATTGATAACTGCCAGTGTCTTTTTCATGGTTGGAGTTTTGGTAGGTTCCCGATTCAAGGATACTGTATTTCGTGATTCATTTCCAAAGCCCTATCTTTTTAATCAGCATGGTAAACCTGGGATCTGAACGGTATTTTCTAAAAGACGAATTTCCCAGTATGTAGATCACACTGTGGTCCTTTCTCTCAGCACTAAGGTTTAGAAAGTGAAACATCTCATCCGGTTTATCCAGGGCTGCATAAATAGATGCGATGGCGAATGGGGCTTTTATGTTGGGTGCAGTTTTTTCAGATTCCAGCAGTTTCTCCAGTATTGCTTTTGATTTGGCCTGCATGTTCATGTTTTTGTACAAAGCACCCAGGTATCCGTCCGCCATCACCTCATATTCTGGTATTTTTTGGATTTCCAAAAAGAGGTCCATGGCTTTTTTATATTCACCCCTTAGTTGATAAACAACTCCCTGTACAGACAGCGCATCCGAAAAATCAGGATTGATTTTAAAAAGTGTATCCAGCTGTTCTTTACATTCCGGGATACGGTCAGCAAATAAGAGTATGGAGGCATAGGCAAAAAATCCCGGTGCATTAAATGGATCCAGTTGAATCGATTTCTTCATGGTTTCAATGGCCTCATCATACTTCTCATGAATGGCCAGCAATAAGGCTTTTGTCAAATACGCACCGGCATAGCTTGGAGTAAGTTCAATGGCCCTGTCCAGAGACCGGAAAGCTTCATCCCAATTCCAGTCATGGAATAAGTATATGTTTGCCAGGGCATCATGTGATTCAGCAGCCCGGTTGTCTAGCTGGCTGGCTTTCAGAGCATATTCTTTAGCCTGGGCAAATTCTTGTTGGCTGGGTCTCTTGCCTGAAGCCCCCAGGTAAATATGGACAGTGGACAACCTGGAATAGGGCAGCGCAAAATCCGGTTCCATTTCGATGGCTTTGTGAAACTCAGAAATGGCGATTTCCGCATCTTTCTGGGTCCATTTGTTGGCATGAAACAATCCCTTCAGGTAGATTTTATACGCATCCATATTGTTTATCTGAGGCTGTGCAAAGTTCACAGCCTCAGGTTCGAGTGTCAGTTTCTCCCTTAGTCTGTTTGTGATTTTTTGTGCGATTTCATCCTGGATGGCAAAAATGTCCTCCAGTTGCCTGTCAAATGTTTCTGACCAGACATGATAACCATCTGCCGCATTGATCAACTGTGCAGTTATCCTGATTCTATTACCTGACTTCCTTACACTTCCTTCCAGAATAGATTTGACTCCCAGTTGCGCACCGATCTGTTTGATGTCCCTGTGCTGGTTTTTAAATGCAAATGATGAAGTCCTGGCAGTGACCTGAAGACCCTGCTCTTGTGCCAGCACGTTCAGAAGCTCTTCTGTAATTCCGTCACTGAAATACTCATTCTCAGGATCTGAGCTCATATTTACAAAGGGCAATACAGCCAGGCTTTTTTTCCTTTCTCCAGGTCTGGCTTTAATCTCAATCTCTGTCGGTACTGTCAACCCATCATTGGCAATGGCATAAACATCCATTGGACTATTGACATTCTTCAGATCGAATGTTCCCAGAAATTTGGTCGGGATCGTCTTGTGGTTTTTTACATCATCAAATACTTTACCGGAGATCAATACAGCTCCGGAGACAGATAATCCCTCAACCCGTGAAGCTACATTCACGCCATCTCCATATATTCCCTCATCATCATAGACAATGTCCCCTGTATGGATGCCTATTCTCAAAGGGATTTTGGGCTCTTTTATTAATTCCATTTGAATCTGGATGGCGCAATCCACTGCTTCAATGGCACTGTTGAAGATGATCATGGTTCCATCCCCGAAGTACTGCAATATTCTGCCCTGATGTTCTTCAACTGCGTCCTGAAGAATCTTCCTGTGCCTGTCCCTGTTCTGCTTGGCTTTGCGCTCATCGGTCTGCATCAGAGCCGTATAGCCTACCATATCTGTGAACATAATGGCTGCAAGCAAGCGACTCTTTTTTGTTGTCATGTCTGCCGGATCTTAAAACCTAATTATAATACCAATGTGTAAGACAAATTGACATTAGAGATCCATGGAAGATGGAACCTTAAACAAATATACATAAATATTGAGATGGATTTTATCTACTCAATACCAGACTGCCTAGTTACGCTGGAATATTCATCTTAACTAACTTTCATGAATTCACTAATTTAGGTGACAAATCCATTTTTATGAAAACTATCGTATCTCTGGTAATGCTTTTGCTGACTGTATTTTCAGTAAAAGCACAGGAGAAACAAACAGATTATGCAGTGACTTTGAAGCTGATTGAAGTATGGCTGGATGCACAAAGAGATTATGACCACATACCAGGAATGTCTGTTATCATTGTGGATGATCAAGAGATATAATAACTATTTTACTCGGATATCGGATTAGCCCATTATTAATGGGTAAACATTTTGGAATTCTGGCAACCGAAATAGGACCCATTTAACTTTAATTCGAAAGTTATAGGTTCGGGAGTTGTCCTGTGGCCTGAACCTGAATGGTTACTGCGAATAATCTCAGACACTTATGCTGATGATGTATTGGGAGGTACCGAATAGGGTTATAATAGTAAATAAATGGATCTTCTTTTTCAATTTCAATGAGCCTTTATATTCTTGAATAAATCAATAATTATCAACAAATTAAGAGACTTATACGTCTTATTTAATAGTGAATTGGATACTTTATTCTATAATGAAACCAGCACGTATAAAACCTGGAATTCTGGAGTTTTTCAGAATGGCATTTCTGGTATTGTTTGCCACTTTACCATGTATGATGGTTGTATCTGCTCAGGATTTAGGTCAACAGTATAATGATCTTGTGGATACCTTCCCGGATTTCATTAGTACAAAAAATTCCTCAGAAGTTAGCGAACCCAACTATGTTAGAATCATCTACCTGATCCCGGCTGACAGTATTGAAAAACCTGAGTATACATTTGCTTTGGAAAATGCAGCCAGGCATCTGCAAGCTTGGTACTACAACGAATTGGGGCAAAACAAAACATTTTCATTACACGATCCTGTGGTTGAAGTATATGAAACTCCTCATGAGGCACTCTGGTATTCAACCAATCCCAATGGAACTCCATTTTATTGGTTCTGGAACAATGTGTTACAAGATGGATTTCTCCTCACAGGAGGAATGCTAGATGATCTTGATCATGTATGGATATTTTATATGGACGCAAATCCCGGATGTGATCAGTGTAGCGGTTGTGGAGGGAATGGTTCGGTAGTAATATCTGCAAATGACTTAAAGGGATTGGTAGGCTATGAAATAGACAAAAGCTGTCCAAACGTAGTACATTCCTACGAACCTTGCAGGTACGTAGGAGGATTGGGTCACGAACTTGGGCATGCCCTTGGACTTCCTCATCCAGCGGAGTGTGATGAAGATTTTCCAACTTGCTGGGATCAAGATCTGATGATGTATGGTTACATTAAATATCCAGATGCTTATTTTAACGAAAACGATAAAGCAAGATTAAGTAGTAACCGTTTCATCAACGACATTGATATTGAGGGTCTCTGGTATCCGAGCAGTTGTATGGATTTGAATGATACCTGTAATTTTTGTTTTCTATCTCAAAAATCCATTCTTTGTGGAGATAGTATTCTATTGAAGGGCCAATATCAAAATACATCAGGTATTTACTACGACACGATTCATTATGCCGCGGGTTGCGACAGTATCATGGTAACTTATTTGACCGTAGATACTCCTCCTCCAGAGGTTGAAGCTGAATATGTATCCATGTGTGAAGGAGAACCTGTCCCTGATTTAGTAGCAATTGGCGAGAATATTCAATGGTATGATGATGCTGATTTATCCAATTTGATCTATTCCGGAGATACATTAAAATCCGGGCTTACTCTAGCCGGCACTTATCAATATTTTGTTACACAGACAATTTCGGGTTGTGCCAGTCCGTCAGTTATGGTGACTTTAATAATCATGTCCCGTCGTCCGTCCCCAACTGTAAATGACACTTCCTGCTGCGAAGGAGAATACGTTGAATATCTATATGCTGAATCACACTATGATTATATTAGATGGTACAGCGAGCCGGAATTGACAAATCCTCTCACTTATTCAGAAAGATTAGATATAAGTCATATAACCGAACCGGGTTCCTATATTTTTTATGTGACCAGCACTATAGATTGCGAAAGTCTTCCCGACACAGTTACTTATACAATCAATCCTATGCCCAGTGCGCCAGTTGTTGAAGATGTGTCCATTTGCGAAAATGAATCTTTGGCCCTATTAGCTGCAAGTGGTGAGAATATTACCTGGTACCGGGAATCTGGTCGTAATATATTTGATGTGCGAGATCGTCAAAAGTATAATGGGGTGGAGATTGGAAATCAGGTATGGATGGCTGAGAATCTGAATTACTATACACCCACAGGTTCATGGTATTATCATGATGATAGTTCCACCTATGCCGGAATCTATGGTAGATTGTATGATTTTGAGTATGCACGAAAAGTCTGTCCGTCAGGATGGCATTTACCCAGTTATGATGAATGGTATGAGATGATCGATTTTCTTGGAGGAGATAGCATTGCCGCTGGAAAATTAAAAGAAGAAGGATTATCCCATTGGATCTCTCCAAATACCGATGCAACAAACCTGAGTGGATTCACTGCCCTGCCGGGGGGCTATAACATATTCGATAACTTTTTCAGTCTGGGAGAGGAAGCGATTTTCTGGACCAGCAATGGGGCGGGAAAGGAGACGGGACGTGCCTTCAAGCTCTCTTATTCTAGCCCCGAAATTACGGCCAAAGGATTGTACTACATCGATGAAGGAGCCAGCATTCGATGTATTAAAGACAGTATTCATGATAGTTATGATATTATACACTACGGAGATACACTGCTATTATCAGATATTCAAACAGGAACATTTCCCTTTTATACCACCCAAACTATCGCGAATTGTCAAAGTCCTTTTACCATGTCTAAGCTAACCATTAATCCTATCCCTGAAGCCCCTCAAGTTAATGACATAACGGCTTGTGAGGGGGAGGAAATACCTGATTTATTGGCTACAGGAGAGAATATTCGATGGTATACAGATACCGGGTTGACAAACCTGATAAGTTCGGGCAACAACTTACCTACCGGTCAGACACAGGAAGGAATTTATCCCTACTTTTCCACCCAAACTGCACTGAACTGCCAGAGTCCGCCAGATACTGCATACCTGCATATACAATCTTCCCCAATTGTCGATCTGGGTAATGATCTGACTTTATACATCCACCAGGATCTAATCCTGTCCATAGGTAATCCTGACTATTTCTATTTGTGGAGTGATGGTTCAGATTCATCGCGTTGTTTAATATCCGGTTCAGCCCTTGGGCCGGGAGAACATACATACTGGGTAATTGCAAGTGATACTAATTCATGCACCAGCTCTGACAGCATAGTAATTACAGTGGTTGATCCATCGAATTCAGCACATGCATACGCCGGAAATCCAATTAGAATATATCCCAATCCAGCCAACGATCTATTAACCATTGAAATAGGATCAACCGATACCTACTCTATTAAGGTTACATCTCTGAAGGGTCAACTGATTTACAGCACAAGTTTGGAAGGAACCTCCCACCAGATAGACCTCTCATCCTTCCAGAAAGGAGTCTATATTATCACCATCAGATCAAAGGACTCTGTAGCAACTGAAAAGATTATCAAACTCTAATAGTATATTACAAGTGGTCTTAAGTCCGGGGATTTCTTATGCCCTGGTCTTCTCAATCATATGCTGAATCACCAGGCTGTGCTCATGCTGTGGACTGAACATGATTATCTCCGAATCCGCATTAACTTTAACATTATGGCCTGCTGGCCAGTAGAACAGGTCATTGGCACTTACCGTCTCCTGTAGGCCATCTGCATCGATGGTGGTAAGTTGACCGCTTAGCACATACCCCCAGTGTGGACTCTGGCACAAATTCCCTTCAAGCCCCATAAACAGCGGGGTGGTATCTACTCCTGCAGAAAGGCTGAAATACTCCCCGCTTATTTTGCCCATTCCTGGGGCCTCCCCAAATTCAGTTTTCTGACGGATCACAGCTCCGGGAATATTCAATTTTACTTCGATGTTTTCTTTGGCAATTTTCATTTTATATCCTCCTTTTATCCTTATTTAGACATCACCATCTCTTTCAGTGACCAGAGAATGGCCAGTACATCTTTTTGAGACTCTTTATCGATGTGATGTTTCTCCAACACTCCCATGATATCGTCCATGACATGCATGTATTCTGCAGCGCTGATATTCATCCCCTGATGGGTAGTCATCATATCCCGTCCTTTGTATTCCACCGGACCACCGCTTCCGGCGCTGAAAAAATCGATGGTATGTTGCCTGATTTTTGCAAAACGTTCCGGTTGGTCCTGGTAAGGTTTAAACCTTGCATTGATGGCAGGATTATTCATGTGGGCTTCAATAACATCATCCACAATAGCAGTAATACCGCTTGTTCCGCCCAGTCTTTCAAAGAGTGTACTGGTTTTCGCCGGGGCCGACTGGGCACTGATCATGCCCGTGATGCATACGAGTGCGAATAGAAATGTAATTTGCTTTTTCATAAGAATTGACATTTAATGGTTCTATGTCAAATCTATGGCAAGCAAATATCAATCAATAGCAAAATTGGTTCTTTGGCAGGCAATTTTAGATCAGACCGGAAGGCATGATTCCGTATTTTATGCGGAAGCATTTTGCATAATAGGAGGGGCTGTTGAATCCTGAATCGTAGGCTACTTCAGATATACTTCCTTCTTGCTTTTGCAGGAGTTGCACTGATTTCCGGAGCCGGTAATGAAGCAAAAAGACACTGGGCGATCTCCCGCTTAAGCGGATCATTTCCCGGTAGAGCTTGGATTTGCCGATTCCCAGGTTTTTCTCGAAATCTTCCACTTTTATTTCGGGGTTAGCCCACGCTTTTTCAATAAATCCCATGTACTTATAAATGAATTTTTCTTCCGCCGGCGTCAAAACGTGTATTTGATCCGGGTTTAGCACTTCCCCCAGATTCTCGCTTTCGAACAGTTGCTGCACTTCCGTTGACACCACGATCTCACGCATGGAAATAAAACCCATTCCTTGCGCCAGCTTAATGGTGTCTTCAAAGATGGATTTTTTCTCAGTGACCGGAACTCCGGCATGCAGGCCCACCCTTAATTCCGTGAATTTCATCTGATGCCGGGTGGTGAGGGTTTTATAGATTTCCCGGATCTTCAGAGCACATAGTACGGCTTTGGTCACGGATCGAAAGGAGATCAACAAAGCATCTTCGTTTTGTTGAACCATATTTCCATCGAAGGATTTTAGGTTTTCACCGATCTCTTTGTACACTTGCCGCACCTTTGAGATGCAGGCAATAGGATCAGTATCCCGAAAAGAATGGTGTTCAACAGACACCACCATAAGGGTTCTGAAAGCCGGATCATTGATGATATTTAATTGGGTGTTTTGTGCTTTCTCCGGATCTTCAATCCTGCCCAAAAAGGATTCAACAATGGAGGCATCCACTTCAATGATCTGGTGGGGCACCTCGCCATGTGCATGTTCATGCATCTCCATCATTGCATGTTTATCGGGTGCCTCCACAAGGCAAAAGGCTGTTTTGCGTGCATCATCGAACCAATAGGTCAGCCCGCGGCAATCATATTTATGTTGGATTTTTAAGTCGGCCTGGTGAAGTTGTGCCACCATTTCGGCAGTAACACTTTCGGAAACGTCGTGACGATCCATGAATATTGGCATACCCTTTATGTTTAATTAAGAGATAAATGCCTCTGATATTTATCTCAACTTCTAATATAAACAACTTGTAACCCAGATTGTTATTTTCGCCCCTATCCTTATTCTTAATCCAAGCATGATCCGGACAGGTATCCCATTGGCTAGGGATCCTGTATTCCAAGGCCGTGTCCGGCTGATACGACCTCGAACCCTTGGGTGACAATGGTCACACGGATATTGAGCTTTTGGGCTATCTCGGTGCGGAACCTGCTAATGATCTTAAAATCAGTAAGCTTCTCTGGTCCCAGAATGATCCCAGGGAATGGCCAGGTAAATTTCCCCTAACTCTGATTCTAAAAAACTATTCCGGTTTATCAGTGGGGATGATATGTCAGCACAGATAACCAGGAGCAGGCATCAAATTGAATTGAAAATATAAGACTCTTCATGAGAGTGTATGGGAGAGGTACCTTCCGTTAGCTCAAAAATTCAATTTAAACTTTTGCACCTTCGCATGCAAAGGAGTCAAGCAAAAGGTATCTCTGACTAGATGTATCCCAAAAGTATGTTTCATTAGTAGCTAGGAAGGGATCAAGATCGATAATTTCTACGATAATTTTTATTTGGTATCCTGTTCTTGGATCGGGACCTTCCGCTTCAAAGTACCAATGTGGATAACCATAAGTATCCGTAGTATTTACCCACACTCCATTAATAGTACCGGCATCAGTTTTTACGGTTGCCGTTTCTCCCGACACCGCAATAGTCCAAGTCTGCTGATCGGCATACCCGTTGGGAAAATCCTGATTGGGCGTTGCGAGCGTTCTGGTAACCAACCAAGTCCCGACAATGTCGGTTTTTAAATTGGGAGTAGTCGGACCTGTATCCTCTTTTTTACAGGAATAAATTAAAAAGATAAAAAGGAAACATAGAAAAGAATAATAGAACTTTTTCATTGTAATCAAAGTTTATACTTTCTTGTCATTTATAATTTATTGTCTTTTGTTAATTTACAAGGAAAAAATTAATTTTTCAAGTTAGATTCTTTATAACATAGAGATTCCAGTCCCAATGGTTCTTAGTTAAATTTGGGGATGTTTTAATTTTACCTTATCAAGTAAACGCAACATAAATTCTAAGATATGGCAACCATAAAAAGTGATACCTCCTATAAGAGTGGGTATATTGACGTTTCAGATGGACACTCTTTGTATTTCGAATTGTATGGGAATCCAAATGGAATTCCTGTCTTGTTCCTACATGGCGGACCTGGAGCAGGGTTTTCAGAAAAAGACAAACAATTCTTTAATAAAAGAATCTACAATGTGATTTTCTTCGATCAACGAGGATCATCCAGGAGTAAACCATTTGGTTCCATTGAGAACAATACGACCCAGGATTTAGTTTCTGATATCAATGAGATACTGGATTATTTAGGATTTGACAGGATTTTTGTTTTCGGGGGATCCTGGGGAAGCTCACTTGCATTGGTCTATGCCATCCATCATCCTGAGCGAGTAAAAGGCTTAATTATTCGGGGTATCTGGCTGGCCAATAAATATGGTTTGGAGCATTACATAAATGGAGGTATCAAGGAATTCTTTCCTGATGTTTGGCAAAGGTTTGCGAAACATGTACCCGAAGGAAAAAATCCGGTCGCCTATTATTTGGATAGAATGCTCTCTGATGATAAAAAAGTCAGCGATAAATATGCTTACGAGTGGGCCTATTATGAAATGTCATTTTACACAATAAACAAAATGGAAGATCCGGATGAAATATTAAAAACCTTTTCATATAAATCGATGGCAATTCTTGAAGCGCATTATATAAACAACAATTGTTTTTTGCCGGAAGAATTCATCATGAATCATGTGGATAAAATAAAAAATATCAATACATCCATCGTACAGGGAAGGTATGATTTTATTTGCCCGCCCTCACAGGCATTCAGATTGCATTCCAGCTTAGAAAAATCGACATTGCATGTTACAAATGCAGGACATGCTTCTACTGATGTTGACACGAAAAAAACTTTGATCCGTGAACTTAGAAGAATTACGGCTACTAACAAACGGTAAATTTTATACCTGGAATTGTTCTAAAGATGGGATATAAATACCAAACTGTATTTAATCTAAACCCGAAACAGATGTGGAAAATCCGGTCCATTAGAACCACCTTGACCGGCGAGAATTGAACCACCAATTCCAGATTTAAGGACCATAGGTGCATGAAGGTTCGACTCTTATAAACACGAGCGAAGTTGTTTCCCTACATCTTAAATTGGGATTTGTAGGGATCAATCCAGACTGCCGAAGACTTTTTCAAGGAGAGGGGTGATGCGGGCAGAAACATTGGTCCTGATCTTCTTTTCTTCGTCCTGCACTTTCAGGAACACGCCGTCCAGTGCCCTGTTAGTAAGATAATCATCCAGATCGGCATTTACTTCTTCGAATCCGCCCATTCGACCGACAACAGAGTTGACAAATACATTCCATTTTCCGGTAAGGGCCTCCCAGGATTCTTTGGTAGAGATTCCACCCACGATATCCTTCTCGGTCGATTGCCTGATTTTTGGTTTATACAAATTGTAAAGATCCGTGCGGGTTGTGTTGCTGAGGTATTGTGTGGCTGCATTGTCTTCCCCTTTAAGAATGGCAAAAGCTTCATTAATGGTCATCTGCGAAATGCTGTTGACGAATATAGGAGCTACTTCTTTGGCCGCATCCTCAGCTGCCCGATTGATCCTGAGGACCACATCCTCCACCATTCTGTCTCCTCCCGGGATCTTGCCAAGGTTATCGATAATTACAGAGGCTTCTTCCGGTAATAAGATCTTCACCAGTTCGTCCCCATAGTAACCATCCGCAGCCGAAAGAATTGCCGAAGCGTTTTTCGATCCAATTGTCAGGGCTTCTTTTAAGCCTTTTGCCACTTCCGCTTCTGTTAAGGGGGCATCCACGGGGACAGATTGAATGAATGTGTTGAGTTCTGCACATCCTGAAAGCAAGAGGATGGAAAGGGCCGGAATCAGTATTCTTTTTTTAATCATTATTTTTCTTTTAGCAGATACTGTCAGATATACGATATTTTCCGAATATAGTTTGAGCTATTATCTTACTTTTCTCTGGTTTTCGGTGCTCAGTGCAGTTGTGTATTCAAAATGATCAGAGGATTTGTGAAAGAAGAAGGCAGCGCATAAGCAAATGACAAAGAAACTAGTTCCATTATTCGTAATCCTTATCACTTTACTTACTGCATGTATGGAGGAAAGTGGAAAAACCAGCAGCTTTGACCATCCTTCGCCGAAATGTAATAAATTATTTAAACATCAGAAAACCAGGTTATTTACCACGTCAGCTAGATTTGGCCCGAAGTGGTCAAGAGCTCCGTTTTTTCCACTTCTATAGGCAGACATACCCCAAGACAAACCATTGGTGTCGCATTTGGCTCGAAAAACTTTTGCTTGTACTGTTTGGCTGGTAAATGGTATGAATATAGGAGTACTCTCGAAATTGCTCGGACACTCGTCCATTCAAATCACATTGGATTCTTATGCAACCGTCATTGATGAATTAGTGATAAGTAATGTTCGTGTCTCTAAAAGAGAAGTTGTTCAACCAAGAACAGGGAGATAATATTGGTGATATCCATGATGAACATTGAGTTGAAAGGTTGTTTGGGTAATAATTATATGGGTGAATTAGATTTAATTGACTTGCGTTCCTTCTTGTCATAACTTGTATCATATTATTGACTTACAGTTATTTATATGTTATCAATTAACTAAAACCCAATCAAATGAAAACAAGACTTATTTTTCTGCTTTTGCTTATTACAAATTTTTCATATACACAATCAACTGTTCTTTCTGAAGAGGATAAGAAAGCAGTTGAAACTGAAATCCATCAATATATGGATTCGCTCATTAAAGCGTTTGAGACAGTTATACCAGAGGATGTATTTAATTTTTTTCTACAAACCGATGAATTCTGTACAGCAACACAGGGGTATTTAATAACTAATCCGTCAGCGCTTCTCTATACAATGAAAGTTCATATGGCTACTATGAAAAACCAATCAACAAAACCAGTAGCAGATAAAATCTTTGTCATAGATAAAGATGCTGTTGTTATTTCAACTTCAAAAGTTACCACAATAACCTTTAAAAATGATAGTCAGGTAACCATGCCATTTGCATTGACAATGCTTCTCGTTAAGAGAGAAGGGACATGGAAGATTGCTCATTATCATAATTAAAATATCCTGCTTGAAAAGCAAAATACTCTTCAGAGATAGGTTGGTGATTTGATGGCTCTCTAAAAACCAACTATTAATATCATTATAATGCCCCAAGATATAATATTTTGGGGCATTTCAGTTTTGATATTGTATTAATATATAGATAATTAACTACATTCTTCCCTCATTACTATTCGTCAGAAATAATCCTTGTAGGGGGTAATAGACGAATGGGTAAGGGTTCGGTTCTAACCTTCAATTCCACCACCGAAAAAATGATGTGACCGCATTTCCATCTTTGATGGTCTGCGACAGATATTGGTAATCAGTGTATTACAGGGCAAACTAAAAAAGGTCTGGTGGTCCCCGCAGCATTAACACCCTCCTAAGAACTAAATTTCAACTATTTCTTCAAAGCGCCTTTGTTGTCAGTAATACTGCATTTGCTGTGCTGAATTTTCAAAGAATAGCACCCTACTTTCTCTTTGTATGAGTTTTGTTTTGGTTCCACCTTAAATGTAATTTTGCCATTCGGAAACTGATCTTCCAGATCAAAGAAAGCTGCGCTTCCAGCCACCAACGGACCATTACATTTTGTATCCAGCTCAAATTTTTTCTCACCGCCTTCTGTGTAGACCGTTACAATCACTGTGTCAATGTTTGATATGGAATTTGCGCAGATCTGGAACATACTTGGACTGTATTGTTTTGTAACTGGCAAGGATTTAATATCCAAGTCTTTACATTCCGAATCAATCGGGACAGTGACAGAGAAATAGTCAATGTCAGAGGAACTATGAAAAGTCAGATCACTGATCGATGTGGTCGCGTTCGAGTTTATTTGTAATTCTTTTGAATTCCCTATCTGGTCGTTCGATTCATAGTCGTCAATTTTGTATACACTGAATTTGTGAAATTTGTCTGAACCCGGTTCATAGCCCAACTGCTTGGACGGTTTGTTGATCCAGTTGTGCGGGAAGTTTTGTTCTACCATGGCTACCGTTGAAGGATTACCGTCGAGATCCTTTCCGGAATGCGTGCGACCATGCGCGGGTGCCGAGAAATGAGGTTCATTATCTTCACCACTAAATTCAAGAGCCAGGGTTCCACAGACATCAATATCACTATTTACAATGAGACCATAGTAAGCTGTTGCCGGATAATCACATGCCAATCCATGATAGGTATTTACATATTCCCCTGTGTATGATGAAGCCACTTTTTCCAGTTTTTCAGAATAGATTACCGCACCCGTGCCTTCATCCCTGAGAGTCACTTCCAGATCTTTCATATCGCTGCTAACCAATGCCAGGATAAATGTATGCTTCGTTGGATCAAAATCCTTTACTTTGGTTTTTAATTCACGGTATTCGAGAATTTTAAGGGTGTCCTTATCCATACCGTACTGGCATTCCCACCAACCGTTATAAATGATATTGACCTTTTTCAACCGCTCATCTGGATCAAGGGGAAATACATCACCAGTTACAGAACTCAGGGTGAGTAATTGATCGGTTTGGCATACAACCACCTCCTGGATATATGGCGGATGATTAACCACCTCAAAAAAGTGCTGAAACAGACCGGCAGTTTTGTTGGTCCCTTTTACTACCACATCATCGGCTAATTCTAAATAGGGTTTTTCCTCCCCTTTGTCAATTTCCGGGTTTAATCCGGGAACTATAGTAAAGGGCGCATAGGGTATGTTCCCCAAACCTATGGGAAGGCTGAACCCTGATGCTCGCTTGATACTAAAATCAGCCATATTTTTGAAATAGTGATAGTAGGGATCGGGTTGGGAAGATGTTATGGATTCACGTTCAATTTTTAGTTTTGACTCGAGATTTCTCAAGGCATAATTCCAGTCACTCCAGCATGTCAGGTATTCAAAACCTACATCGTCTGGATCGATCAATGCTTTGCAACCCCCATAGGCGATACCTGTTCCAGCGGCAACGCATCCGAGCATACATAAGGGTCCGAATGCGCTACATGGACCCGCACAAAGCCATGCGCTTGCTATGGCAGCTTCTACAGCCACTAATTCACAAACCTTAAATGTAGCAAAAGCTTCCTCTTCGTTGTTAGAACTTGCAGCATGATCTTTAAGGGCGGCATGATCGGGCTGTGCCAGGTCCTGGAGTAAATGTATGGTGTGGCCAAGTCTTCTGTAAGCCTCTTGATTGGCTTCATAGGTATAGTGGTTATAAATATCAATAGCACCATGCAGGTTCATCCTATCTCCTGTGCTGCCGCCATGTAAACCCCAGTCTCTGGCACTGGTATACATGGACCCGGAGGGAGGCTTGGGAATTGAACCCCAGAATTTAAAATACCACTGGTGCTGCAATCCCTGATTTTCTCCTCCAAAATGGTTCAGAGATCTGTAAGTAGGCACTTTCATGGCTTTTTTATCCAAAATCGTATGATACCGGGGTGTATCCGTTGCATCTTCAGCCCATGAACCAATAACCGACGGGTGGTCGGTTGTTGCCGGTTTCGATTTACCTGGTTTGGGATTGTAATAGGATCTATTTCCTTCAATCTTCATTTTCCAGTGATTGGGATATCCTTTGTAAATTTCCTGATACTGAAGTTGCCTGTCGTTATCTTTAATAATATTAATGGCTTTATCAGTCATTTTGCAATGCAGTTTTGTGCACCATCCTCCCCATTGTTCATCCTTTTCCTCCCAGGCCGTAAAATTGAAAAACAAAGCTGCCACGGGTACTTTTGGTTCCGAGGCATAGTAAATCTCACTTGGTGGATCTATTCGAATATCCGGATCATTGATATCAAAAAAGTGATATTCTGAATGACTGGTATATTCTCTCACAAAACTTTCAATCACAATTTCTTTGATGTGATGGCTGTGCAGGGAAATTAAAAAGCGCACCTCTACCTGCGTTTCATGCACGATTTCGAAAAACCTTTCTCTTGCCTCATCATCAATGGTCTCAAAATTTGTCTGTTCATCGAACAACAGCTTTGTAAAGGCTTCAGGGTTCTCATGGAAAGGCGATAGGTCAGGTCTCACAATCAATTCAATATGATCTTCACCCTCAATGGTCAACTCATGTTCAGCGATTACCTGATCTGATTCCAGTAATGCACCCAGGGCATGCATGTAACTTGTGGGTTCTCCTACTATATCAAGTTTTACCCATTCGCCAAGTAAAGCTGGAAACCCAAAAGCATTGTTGCCCATCCAGAAAACTTCAGCTTCGCGGAGATCTTCAACATGCAGCCTGGCTCCAAAGTGAAGCTGTTTCTCTGCAGCATCAAATTCACCATCCATGATAAATTCAGAACCAATGTGCAGTATCATATTGAAACGGTATTTTTCAATGGCTTCCAGATTTCCCAGCACCTCCATACGCCATGGATGTGGATCCCGTTCTAGCCTTCCACCTTCGCCTTGCTGACACGAGTGAGCAGCTTCCTCTTCCGTGCCATAAAAAAAGCCTCCTTCTCTTTCACAATCTTCCGGATTAGCGGGGAAAATTTCGCCATTTTTACAACACCATCCCATGTTGTGGATTGGTTCAAGGTTTATCATTTCGTTATTAGGGAAATGCTCCCTGCAATAATTCTCGGCTTGTTCTTTTGAAAAAAAGAAATAGCCTTCTTCCTGTGCACACTGTTCTTCAGTACTTTCGAAAATGAGGCCTTCATGGCAGCACCAGCCTTTTTCTCCCCTGGGAGCTGGCTCCTGGGCCAGAGCGATTTGAGCGAGAAGAAGCGCCGACAATATGGTGCCAATTCTGTAAAAAAAAGGAATACAAGGTTTCATGATTTTTGATATTATATGAATGTTAAGTTTTTATCAATCAATTCATTGAAATAATCAAAACTGCTCTCACCTTAAATTAATCCATTTCAAACCATTCTGATCGTGGTAGGGCTTTCTGCATATTCCAGCGTGATTGAGAACCCCTCTCCAATTAAAACTGAGCAGTCAGCTGTTGAATTGGAGGGGTGCTCAATGTGACTGGAATCTCCACTAATCATAGACCCATATTAATACCCTGAATTCTCCGCTTAATGAGGGGTGGCTGTAGTTAATATAGTAATAAGGATAACTGGACGGTCTAGGATTAACCCAAAAACTTTGTGAGATCATGATGGTAGAATTCGTTAGATGTTGCCAGAAGGCTCCAAAATATGACGAGCCATAGGTGGCAATACCGTATTGGTATTTACTTTTTTCCAATCCATAACCATAGTGAGTTTGCTGGCCATTCTGTCTGTATTGCAGATATACGAAGTAGTTACTTGCATCTCCACCCAGCTTATGTTGAAGGGTCACAGAATAGGTGGAATCCGGAAATGTCTGCCAATCGCTATCATAGGCAGGATTTGGGATTGAAGCTCCCTGATTGGGACCAGCATCTCCGTAAATTGCACCTGTTACAAAAAGATCTCCCTCACAGAATACCGCACGAGCTTCTCCCTGGGATCTTCCGCGGACACCCACATTGAAGGGATGGTCACTTTGAGTCACCCCGATCATGGCAATATTACTTTCGCTTCTGGCGGTAATACCATTCCCGTTGGGGCTATATCCCGATATACCGCTATGATTTTCATCTTCTGTACGGCCCACAATACCATCGCCTTCCTCGCTGCGTCCTCTAATTGCCGGAGCTTTGGTGCTTTCCCCATATATCCCTGCTTTATCCGGGGCAGCAGAGGTACCATAAATCCCATGCCCATGAACACTCTGTCCATGAACTCCTGTTCCACTTTGACTGTTCCCCGTGGCTCCAATCCCCTTTGTATTGTTCCCGTAGACGCCTGCTTTGTCCACATGCTCTGAGTATCCTATTACTCCATGGTTTTTTAAGGATACTCCTCTGATACCGGCAGCTTCTCCGGAGTGCTCTCCCTGTATAGCTGCCTGGTTCGATGCATTGGATAAGGCATGAACGCCCTTTCCATTTAAAGCATTCACTTCCAAAGCGGGACCCATACCTGTGTTATGTAAGGTTAACAAGGCACTCGAAAATGTTCCGCTGGTAGTATCTGGTTGATTTTTTAATATGATTTCTTGGTCATTTTCACTTGCTGGAAGTACCGCTTCCGGAAATTTCTGTTCATCATCAAGAGGAATTAAGACATGTGGTTCTGGACCAGGACTTACATTTATATCCTTAACCGTCAATGCATTTAGCGATCGAAAGCTAGAGGGTGTACTTGTTAATAGCATTCGATGTTCCATTTCTGGTTCCTCATTAAACTGAATGCTCAGGAAATGGGCTTGATCGAAATTTACATCGATTGGAGTATGCATGCCCAGTAGCACATTAAAAAGTCCATTGAAGACATGAACACCTGTATGTTTTTCCTGCCAGACCGCTTTATCATTTTCATTGAAAATTTTGAATTCGATGTCCACATATTCATTTTTAATGGGGTTCTCATCCTTATCAAAAAGAACACCCTGATAGTTGATAATTCTAGGTATATCCGAGGCTAAACATATCAGGGGAAGGATCAATGTAATGAGTATGATAATTCTTTTTTTCATTTTAAATGAGTTTTTAAGTATCCTATTTATTGATCCATATTCGTATCCTTACCTGTTCCACCAATGGATCATCCTCCTCTCTGTAAACATGAATTGAGTTATTTGTCAAGGCATACCAAAATGCTCCATAAGCTTCACGGTCAGATATCAGTGTAAAATCTCTTTCCCGGTAATAGTCTCCTCCCATTTTATATTGGTGAATCCCGTAGACACTACTTTTGAACCACATATCCACCAAATAATTATCAGGATTATCGCCCAAAGAATGAATAATTTCCTTGCCTTCTTCAACATTTATTGGCAACCACCCGCTATCAAAAGCCGGAGGTATAAACAAGCCGCTATTGTTTCCTTTCACTCCGGTAATGGCTCCTGTTACATATAAATCCCCTTCGCAATAGATAGCCGGTCCACCAGCGCCTCCCTCGTTACGTGCATGGACACCTGCAAATCCTCTTTGCTTGCTGGAGGAAACACCCATTATGCCATCCCTTGACACTTTCCCATCGGCTCTGCCTGTCACGCCTGCTCCAAATTTGCTGTGTCCAAATACGCCACTCTTATAGGGATCATTAGTCCACCCCAACACCCCATAGCTTTTATTGCTCTTCCCTTTGATTGCCACCCCTTTGTTCTTGTCAGCATGGATGGCAGCTATTGTAGTATTGTTAGGAGAGTTCTTACCTACCACCCCATGCCCATTTGTGCTCTGGCCATATACACCATTACCACCCGCACTCATTCCCCATACACCCTTGCCCTGTGAATTATTTCCATAAACGCCCGCTTTGGCTCCATGCTCTCCATATCCTATTACTCCATGATGATTTGTACTTACCCCCCTTACACCGGAGCGAATGTTCAGGTTTTCACCTTCGATGGCGGCAAGATCTTTTGAGGATCCCTTCGCGAGGACTGCATTGGATTTTTCACTTTGAGCAAATAGAGCTGTACCCATTCCCTGGTTGCTGACATACAACAGAGGACCTGCCAGTTCGCTCCGTGAAGTATCAGGAATATTTTTCCGGAGATACTCTGTAATCAGGCCATCCGGGATAACCTCTTTCGGAAAGTGGCCGTCTTTATCCAAAGGCAAAAGGTGCCCTGGTGTGGGTGTGCTGCTGATACCAAAGCCGGCCAGTGAATCTGCTGAGATTGAATTAAAACTATAGGCTGAGGAGGCCATTGGGATTCTTGGCAGAAGCTCCTGACCTGAGCCAATCTGAATTCCGAGTTGGCTGGGACCTTCGAAATTAAAGGTTAATGGATTTACAGTTCCCAGAAATGCATTCAGCATTCCCCCGGCGATAAAGAGATTTCCATGTTTTTCATTCCATACCTCCACATTGTTGGCATAGAGGCGAAAGGTAATTTCGTAACTACCTTCAGGGAGTGGATCCCCAGAATCCGTAGTTAATATGCATTGGAAATTTATGATCCGGGGTATCTCGCTTATTGCTTTTTGTGAACTAAGCAATAAGCAACAAATAAGCAGTGTGATATACCTTCTTTTCATAGTCAATCTGTTTATTAATACATGGTCCAGATTCTTACTCTTACCTCCTGGATGTAGTCGTCATCCGTAAATATGTTTACCTTAATAGTTTTATCTGTGAGCTCGTTCCAGAAGCACCCGTAATTCCAGTATTCCTCTGGATTTGGGGGTCTGTTTGGATCCGCATCTATTTCTCCTTTCGAGAAGTAATCACCCCCATAGCGATAGTTATGTATCCCAAAATCATTGCCTCTGAACTTTAGCTCAACGATGTAATCATCCGGTTCCCCCCGATATTGTGCTCAAAAACCCCTACTAACTGGTGATTTGTTGCATGAGGGATCCAGACTGCCTGCGATCTGTTCTTCCAACCACTATCATAGGCGGGTCTCATAAATGGAGCACCCTGTCGGGCGTTATAATTACCCCGTATCCTGCCGGTCACATGCAATTCACCTTCCGCTGCGAGCGCAGGTCCGGTCCCCTCATTTCTGGCCCAGATAGCTGCATGCCCGGGATTTGTACTAAGGGTTACCGCCAAAACACCATCCTTGTTGTCACTTCTACCAATCACCCCACTTCCTTTAAGGCTAAACCCGAATACACCGCTTTTCTCACCACTGTTGGTCCATCCAACCACTCCATCGTTTGCATTGCTTCTACCACTGACTCCAAAGCCCTGACTGTTCTCGCCTAAAATGGCACTTTTATCATCAGCTGCGGTCTCCCCATAAACGGCATGTCCATCATTTGTTTGACCAGATACTCCGTAGATGCTCAATACTGTTCCCCCATACTCCGGTTCCATTCTGGTTATTGCCAAACACTCCTGCATGGGCAGCAGATTCTGAATATCCAATTACTCCGTGATGAAGTTTACTTGTTCCTCTAAGTCCTGCTCCCAGTCCTAGATTTTCACCTTCAATAGCTGCTTGTGTACTGGAATTGTTTTTAGATAACAATGCTTTGGAACCCTTACTTTCAATCAATAATCCCCTGTCTGATCCTGTATTTAGGGCAGACAGGACCGGCCTTGCAGTGGAGGCCACTGAACTATCCCTGGTATTTTTGCGTATCCCTTCATATTCAGGCTCTTTTACTCTAAACACCGACGGAGGGAACTTACCATATTGATCAAGCGCGAGCAGCTTATTGGGTTCCGGAGTAGTCGAAGCTCCAAAACCATCGATGCTATTTGCAATTTTCGCATGCAGACTATAGGGAACTGAGGCCAGGGGAATTAAAGGATTAAGTTCTTTTTTTCCTGCAATCGATATTCCCAGGAAATACTCCTGGTCAAATGGTAATTCAAGGGATTTGTTTATACCCAGGAGAACTTGAAAATGACCACCTTCTGTTTTAACGTACGGATGATCCTCTTGCCATAGGAGAACCTTGGATGAATTGTAAATGGAAAAGCCCATCATATAGTCCCCGTCAGAAAAAATTTCCCCATCCTCATTGTATACCATCCCCTGATAGGAAAGATACTGGGCTGAAACGCTCATTCCGCTAAAAATTGCACATAGTACAAACAGAAGTATATACCCACGCCTTAATGAAGTAATTTGCGTTTTATCTATTCGCGTTATATTCATTTTATAGCTATTTAGTTTGTTACAACTGTCTTTAATAGAGATCTATACTTTGGATTATATTTCCCAGGATCGCTGGCAATAACCTCCATGATATAGACACCCGGCGCAAGACCCAATTGTTTCCGGGTAAAATGGACTTCATGTTCACCGGATTCAAAACATTTTTCTAATAAGATGTTGTGCTTAGATCCATTGATTGAGTATAGATGTATGGATAGCTCCAGGCTTTCAGAACATGTAAATCTAATCCTGGCATCTCTTTCAATAGGATTGGGAAACAAACTGACCTCAAATTCATTGGCAGGCAGAAAGGTCAATACCCCAATGGGAATTTCCGGTGAAAATTTCGGGCTTGCCCAAAAACCCGAAGATAAAAAGCTGATTTCTCCAACATTACCAGTTGCCATGCCGGCTCCGAGACTGGATGAATGGTAATAGTTTTGAGTTGAATTAAAATTAAAGGTTCCAGAAGTAATGTCGTACTTCTGAATCTTGAACTTAGCCGGGGTTTGAGCTGCTAAGGAAAATAAAAATCCCTCAGCAAGAAGTATTACGAATACGAATGGAAAAACTTTATGTCTCATATTATGAAGTTTTGTTATACAAATTATGATATGGAGAACACAAATACTTGTAAAAAATGGACTTTCTAGTTCATATGTAGTATATTGAGAGGTAGTTGTGAATCAAGATGATAGAGCTGGAATTCATAGAGATACCAGAATATTTAAAAGCATTTATTCGGAAGATTACCCTCTTCAAAAGCAGGGAGAGTATCAATTATCTGCAGAAAATCACGCCCTCTCCTTATGTTTGTTTATCCTATAATCATTGTAGTATACCGGCATACCAGACAAGCAGAAAAACCTATGCATTTAAGCACCGTTTACACCTGGCGGGTCCAAAAACCGATAGCCGCATTTCCGTCAAATACGATGGGGTACTGCATCAGATCTTAATCGAATTCAAACCATGCGTGTTTTACTCCATTTTTAGGAAATCACCCTTTGGCATTGAAAATCAATTGGCACCCCTGGAGGATTTTGAATCGGGCAAAATATGCCATTCGCTGGAAGAAACTCTTAAAAACCTGGATGAAACGGAAAAACAAATAGAAATCATTGGGAAATATCTGGTCAGAAAAGTTGAAGACAATTTTCAAAATATAAATAGCCGAATTCAGGGTGCAGCCCAAATCCTGCAGGAAAAGAACGGGCTAATTACCAAAAGTGAACTGCTCGACAAAAGTTTTCTCTGCGAACGACATTTTAATCGTCAGTTTAAAAAGTGGATCGGAATTTCGCCGAAACAATTTTCAAAACTTGTTCAGTTACATGCAATTATAGATACTTTATATCATAACAGGGAACTCAAACTTCAGGAAGTTGCTTTAATGTATGATTTCTACGATGCCTCCCATTTTATTCACTATTTTAAGAATCTGACCACCTCCTCTCCCAGTCTTTTTATCCGACGAAATGATCATATTGCCATGAATTATTATCGTCAGATCCTACCGGAAAAAGCAAGGACCAAAGAATATGACCAGGTGAGTTAAATCCTCGTTTATTCCAAAATGCACTCGAAGTAGTGATTTCTACCTTTGCAACATATATTACCCTGGTAGCAAAGCCCTAGCCAGCACGTTCTGCCCGATTAGCGTGTGATCATAAGCTTTTGTATGCCATGGATCTTATCCTCCCCTTCCATCCTGCAGGTATACATGCCACTCTTCAACTCAGGCAGGTTTATAGTGATGGAATTCTTTCCCTGAATTACATCCTCCAAATCTTCCTGAAGTACAAGTTTCCCATTCAAATCATACATGGAAAATACCATGCCGTTTGTATCTGTGGCCTTGAAGCTTAAGGTAACCTGGTCTGAGGCCGGGTTGGGATATATTTGTAAATCCAGATTATCAACATCCATTGCCTCTATTCCTGAAGTACCGCCGGCGACAAAGCTTATGCAATTTCCATAAGCCGTTCCGGCACTGTTGGTGGCAAAAGCCCTGGCATAGTAGGTTTCGCCTTCAGTAAGACCTGATACAGTGGCCGTAAATACACCTGTTCCCGTTCCCCCTGAGACCACTTGGTTCTCAACACTCGGATTGTAAAAACCTTCCCAGGCGATGCCTCTTGAAGAGACTTCGCCTCCTCCATCTTCAATCACATTTCCTTCCAGGGTAACGCTGGACGAGGAAATACTGGCTGAAAAAACAGTGATCACTGTGGGTTCCGTTACGATGCCTTTTGTACGGGTATAGGCATCCTTAACTGCACTTTTCATCAGATCTCCGTAAATAAAATTCTCCAGGATTGTAAGGAGAATTACATCGGAAACCTCCTGGGGGGAGTTCGCGCCTGTTTTGTTTAATCGGTGGGATAAAATGTCTCTTTGAAAGGTTCGGATACTTACCAGCTTATTAGAGGAGGCGAAAGCACTCTTAAGTGCCTGTGATTCAACTGCTGTGCTATCCTCGTCTGAATTGATTATTTCCAGTGTTCTGATCATGCGTTGATCCAGGCTGTCCAACAGGTAAGGATCTACAGGTGAAATTGGATCATAAACACTCATGATGCTGTCATATTCGTGACAGAATTCTTCAAAATCAGCATCTGTAACCTCCAGTTGATTCAGATAGAGCAAATAATTTGGATAAATTGACTCAACTGTCTCAAAGGTATTGCTGTCACCTTCCATATACGCATCTAAAGTGGCCAGACGAAATTCATGACGCATAATCAGATCGATACCATGAAAAATTGAAAACTCATAATTCAGGCTAATGATACTATCATAGGGAGTTTCTTCCAGAACTTCAATCACTTCCTCGTAATAATCATCAAATTCCTCTTCAGCAAACTCCATGGAGTACAATACCAGTTCCAGGGTATCCAGATATGCCATAAGATAATCGGAGTCATAACCACAGGCACCTAAACAAAACTCATACCAGGGAACTTGATAGCTGAATATGTCATAGGCAGAATTGTCTTCTACACGGATAGTAGCTGCTTTTTCTGTTTTATCCTCACAATACTTCTTATCTACCTTACTTCCGTGCTGGTAGCAGACCTCCTCGACATCGTTTGTCTTTAGATCGGTCATCCTGGAAAGACCATGCCTTTCCCCTGCCTTCATAGTAACTTCTTCCTGGCGTATAAGTTGATAATCATTATCCTCATAATCAATCTTAACCGCCCCCTCAAACAAGCCTTTTTTATCCACAGGCCCCCTGATAATCTGAGTAGTTCCATTACCTAAATATCTTGCCATCTCCCAGCGACCACCTCCCAGATCGAACTTCTGTTGACTCACTCCGCCAGAAGCTATTGCTAAGTATACAAATGCCGCAAATGCGAATACAGACAGCAAAGACTGCCAAAACAATTTCTTATTTACTTTCCTTTTCATAGTATAGAAATTTTAGATGTTGTGTGTCTTGTTCCCTTAAACAGAATGATGCATCCGATGCTAATCCCGATAGATCATCCCTCCGCTTACTACAGCTATGGTTGACCAAAGCAGATAGCTGCTTTTGGAGAATCCGGTGGATATGTGGCCATAACCTTTATTCATTCTTGTCAGGGATCAGGCCTTTGATGACTCTGATGAGGTGTCTAAACAATTTATGAAAAAGGAATGAAATGAGGCCTTCAATTTGGATCAAATCATCCTTAAGAATTGCCAATAGCCCGCCGGGAAAGTTGGTTTCATCGAAATTATACGAACACTGGTGTAAAAGTGTACAATCCGGTCCTTAAGAACCAGCTCGGCCAATGAGAATTGAACCACCACTTCCGGATTTAAGAACCACAGGGTAAGCGGTTAATATTAAGCGTTTTACTAGTGTGTCCTTTTTTCTGGATTAGCTGGTTCATTTACAATCGGTAAGCCGTGCTCAAATGGGCCGGTTTTTACAACTCCATCCAGATATACAATGAAAAACCCCCAGCATTATACCGGGGGCTTGAGTTTAATAAGTTTCGTTCTTAATCCTTGACGCAGCGAATGGAAAACCCTATCTCCTTGTTGTCGTAGACGTTGTATACACCGCTGAATTCACTGTACAAACCCAAATTGCGGGCTTTCGTACTTAAGTATTCCGTAGAAGACCACCAGTAACCAAAGTAACTAATTAACTCGAAATCCGAACTGCTTTCACGGCTACCACCCGGAAGGGCTGTAAAACCGGATTCATTTGTCGCTCCTGTATTGGGATAAACCCAATACAAGGTTCCTGTTTCTTTTAACTTACCTCCAGCAACTGATTCTCCTCCTAAATAGGATATGAGTATTGCCCACTCGTCTTGACTTGGAACATGCCATCCTGAGGGGCATAAATTCCCTGTATTTACTACGTACCAGTTGTACAATGCGCCATAAGTGTCTTTGTAACTTGCCTCATCATTATTGTACCAGCAATAGCCAGGGGTTGTTAAATTTTTCCATATAGCAGGGTCAGGAACTAAAGGTATGGCCGTACCATCATTGTATTTTGTGGTTTTCAGGTTTTCTTTCATCCATACTTGGTCGCCGATTTGAACAGTGTTATATTCATTACCGTCGTAATCTGTAAGGGGCTCACCTGTTTTAGCCCGAGTAGTAAAACTTAGTTCATCACCATACTCTGTACCTGCCACAGTGATTGCATATGCACGAACATAAAACAAAGTATTAGCAGGCAGATTGGCAATTATACTTGTAAAGCCTCCTTTTGCATTCTTGTTACCCAATTGTGTTGCAGATTCCTCTCTTGGTTGGGTTGGCCGTTTCTGACCAGCAAAATCCATGCTGAGTCACAGGTTCTCGTCCAAAACTTTCAATTGACCCGATTAGTTTATACTCATTGTCAGGGAGGGATTCTATGGTTTCAGTTGTGACTTCTAGGACTAATTCCGGGAAACGTTCACAGGTACTTACAACTGACAAAAGAATCATTACTCCAAGAAAAACCGGAAGGGTAAATGAGAGTAATATTTTCCTTTGTTGAGTCATTCTGCGTAGAATATCATCTTCTCCTTAAAAAGATAAAATCACCACCTTCATCTCCCACATTCTGGATCTCTCCGTACTGAGGGAGTGCTAAGCTGTTATTTATCACAGCAATACGAAAGCTGTTAAATAGTTGCCATGAGGACAGGTATGTGTCATTATTTTCATTTAGCCTCTCCAATAGATACTTCGTGAAAGAACTTCGGTCAGGCACCTCTGTAAGAGTTCCACTGGTCATTGCCTTTCGACTGGTTAAATCATAAAGTACTTCATATGCTTTGTCCTGTCTGGGAAATCCCGATCTCGATTTGAAAATTGATCCAGCAAAACAGGCATCTGTGATTAAGAGGTGTGCTTGGAATTGATTTGTTTTAAGTAATCCACAAGGGCACTATTCCGAAACCAGTTTGCCGAAGAAGATCATGATGCATCTGAAGGCAACCAGTATCCGACATTAGCTCTTTCATCCCAATTTCCATGACCCGCATAAAAGATAAGTAGATTGTCATCTGGTGTTACAGTGATTGCCAAATTATCGAGTGCATTAACAATATCTATGCGCTTAGCATTCCTGAGGATCATCACATTGTCATCCTCGAAACTATATTTCGATATGAGTGCATTATACAGTTTTTCAGCATCATTGATTGGATTGTCCAGGTCAGGAAGGTTCGGATCCTGGTATTTATCTATCCCTATGATCAGACTATAATACTTTGACGATTCTGCGATTTTCTCAGAAAGAGAGACCACTCCCGGGATATAACTAATGGTAATGAATTGTTCTATGAGGTTATCCTTATTATCTGCGGCAATAACATGTATTATATTTTCCCCGGATTTCAGTGTTAATCTTGAGGTGAATATACCCGTTTCATTTATCGATCGGACATCATCATTAACTGATATAAACCTGATTCCATCTGAATCTGTCACTTCTCCAATTAACACAATCTCCTTAACATCAGTCTTATAATGTAAATCTTGGGATAAACTTGGTGTTAGGATTTTAATTCGAGGAGATTCGGTATCTCCAATGTTATTGACCTTGAATTTAACGAAATTACTCTTTACTTCCTGACAAAAAGAGGACTTGTGCCCAAAGATCATTGATACAAAGATAAGGATACAACAATTTCGAATAGTATTATTTTGTCTCATCACTATTGTATTAAAACCTGTATCTAACACTTACCAAAGGCGTGAATGAAAGAGGGTCTATTTTACTACCAACTGAAAACCCTTTTATATATGCAGAGTATGGTTTCTTTTTCAGATCCGACGTACCCACAAATGTCCAAATGAAATCAGTTATCCAAATCCCGGCAGCTGCATAAAGGAGGAATTTCGATGTATTTGATTGTTGAGGGCCTTGTCATATGCCTCGTTTATATCATCGAAGTAAATCAGATCTTCTATGCCGTTGTAATATATTCGTTGCTTTCCGGCTTAATGCAATGGACCCAGCAATACACCCATACCCAGCAATACCTCTTATCCAATGTGGTTTCCCTGTCACACGAGATAATCCCAAACCTGGAAAAGCAACTGACTGCAGAATTATTCCGGTTCGGCTGTATGTCTTGGCTTTTTGGTTTAACTTTTCCATTGATTCACTATCCTGTTCGTTTCTCCTCTCCTGTTGGAAGGATTATTTTGGCATTGATCTGTACCAATATGTTTGCATTGATAAAAACATTATCTGCTTCCAAATCCCAGATGATTTTTTTGTTGTTCCCTCCACTAATTTCCTCTCCCAAGTCTCCATCTAAAGCTCTAGCATTGATAATATTTCCATTCTTCATCTTTAATTATGATGCTTATGGTGTACCTCTCTTCAGGATTGCTATTTAAGAGGTCGATAGGAGATATGGATTGTGTTGCCCACCATTTCAAGTGTGGGATCAGATACCGTTTACCGATGTCTGAGGAATAGCATGACAGCCCAGAAAGGACAAAAAAAATAACCAATAGGGACTGTGGAGCTTCTCCCATTGTATGATCCATTTTAAGCATTAGAATTCAACCAGGCTAGTCAATATACTTAGGCTATTTACCAACCTGATAGACAATCAAATATAGAAAGATGTGAGCCAAAAAGCTCTATCATTAACCATTTTCCATCTTCCATTTTTGCGTGGTTTAATTTTTAAACATAGTTTTCAAATCCACACCATAAAATTATATCCTTTCTGTAAACTGTATGCTGATGATTTACACAGAGGAATTGCATACGCTCGCAGCCAATTTTCAAGTCTTAAATATTAAACGCTACGTCCATACATACTCTTTTTCCTCTTGTGTAGTTGGATGCTCAATTCTAGATGGACAAGCATCTTGTGCAGCTCCAATTAGTGTTGTCTCTAAATTCTTATTTCCTAATATTTTGATTCTTTTATTAATATTCAATTTTGTTAAAGTCAAGTCAATAATACTGTGGATGGAGGGCTAGTCGGCAGGGACATTAATGATTTGAGAAATAACTGGAGAAGCCACAAAAGAATGGCCATCAGGGTGAGCTCAATTCGTTTCATGACATTTAGGTTTTATGAATAACATTCAAGTTACTTTAAAAAGAAATGCGGAGTCAAGTATTTTGTTGACATTTAATGGCTTAACAAATACTCCCAGGGTGAACCAGGGGCTTGAAGTCACAGCTTGATGATTTTCTTCGTAGTCACGAAGTCCTTTGACCTGATGGTGATCAAATAGACTCCCTTCTGGAACGAAGAGAGGTCTATTTGGTAAGATGTTCCTTCCATTTTGGTGCTGTAGATTAGTTGACCTTTGAGTGAATTGATATTAAAGGAGTAGTGGTCCGAATTATCTGTTTCAATTGTTAATATATTCATTACTGGATTGGGATAGATTGACAGTCTTAATTGACTAAGTTCCTCCATATTATTTCCGACAGAACCACTGCATTCTGTTGTAAAACTGACATTTGGACTGGATGATGTGTTGATGGTTAAACCTGGAGGCGGGAAAGGCATTATCCACACACACACTTCATACAAAGTAGGCATATTGCTTATATCAAGTGCATCTAATTCGGACTCCACAGAACCTATTGCTGTATTAATTGAAATGTCCAGATTGGTTATCAGATTATCACCGCACCACAATTCTTCCAAAAGTGGGTTATTTGAAACATCCAGACTGCTCAATTGATTTGTATAACATAATAAGGATACTAAATCTGGATTATTGGAGACATCTAAACTACTTAATTTATTATCGACACACCACAATCGTGTTAAAGCTTTATTGGCAGAAACGTCCAGAGTGGCTATAGGATTATAGGAGCAACCTAAATCAGTTAAGGCAGGATTATTGGAAACATCCAGATTGGTTAATTGGTTACTTCTGCACCACAATTGTTCCAGGAATAGATTGCTTGATACATCCAGACTGGTTAATTGGTTACTTCTGCACCACAATTGTTCCAGGAATAGATTGCTCGATACATCAGACTGGTTAATTGGTTATTTCGACAATTCAATATTTTTAAGGCACCATTATTGGAAACATCCAGATTAGTTAGTTGGTTAATCCTACAATACAATATTTCTAAGTTAATATTGTTGGAAACATCCAGGCTGGCTAATTGGTTATCAAAGCATATTAGGTCCGTTATCAAGGTATTGTTCGAAACATCCAGGCTTGTTAACAGATTTTCTTCACACCATAATTCTTTTAGGGATGTATTGTTGGAAACCTCCAGACTGGTTAATAGATTACTACTGCACCACAAATCATACAGGGCAATATTATTCGAAACATCCAGACTGGTTAGCAGATTTTTCGCACACCATAGTTCTGCTAAAAATGTAGTTTTGGTAACATCCAGACTGGTTAATTGGTTGCTTTGGCAGTAGAGTGATTCAAGGTTAATAAATGCTTCTATCCCTGTCATATCGGAGATCTCCCGACTTGAGACATCTAAAGAACTAACTAGCTCTGCTTCACTATAGCTAATCGCACCATCACTATTTGCATCCACTCCCAGCTCAAGGAGTGCATTTAAGAAATTTACATCAACAATTTCTACAGCATTGCTTACTCCAGGGTCCACTAAAGTCGCAGTCCATGATACATTTATGGGATCACAAGGTGATTTCGCAAACTTATATGTTCCACTGCAGGAAGCCCCATCTTCAGAGAAAGCTCCCGTTAGCGTACCTGTACTATTGTCAAAGGTACTTCCTGAATTCAGAGAAAATGATCTGTCAATAATAGAAATCCCATAAGAACTTTTTGTCATTGATCCCGAACAACTCCCTGAAAAAGTGAGTTTGACACGAAGTGTATCCAATTCCGATTGCTGACTGATATAAAATTTCACATCCCCTGATGAGGTGGACCATGATCCGGGCTGTATGGGTCCACAGAATGAAACTATTGGAAAGCAGATGAATGCGATAATGCACTGAATCAAAATATATTTTTTGAAATTCATGATTGTTGGGTATTAAGGTTAATACAAGAAAGACGTATAAGTCCAGTTTCAGGTTTAGAAATATCTGTTTGAATCCCTCCAATCTAACAGGGCGAACCAAAGTACTTGGAAAAACCATCAGCATTGACCACCTTTCGCAGGTGTTGACTATTATGGATAACGTTTAGGATTTCAGGCCATTCAGCTGATCAGCCATTATTGGCTTGAAGTGGTCAAAAGGACTAATTTTTCCATATACGTCCATGTGACTGCTTTTTATTTGCACTCGAATTGCATATTCTGGAAAGGCTACAAAGTGATCAAATATAATTTTGTAACTTGATATCAATAGAGTAGAAGAATATTCGCTTCATGAGTCAACGAGTTACTATAATCCTATTTCTTCTAAGTTTAGCAATCACCTCTTTTTCACAGAAAATTCTCAAGATTACAAATATTGAAGAGTCCAATGCGATCTTTCAAGACTATATTGAAGTATATGTAGATTCAACGAATTCGCTTGATTTCGATCAGATCTCATCAGAGGATTATCAGCAAGTATTTTGTTCCCGTTATCAGAATTCTGCAGAAGAGACATCCATTGAAAACACTTACTGGCTGCATTTTATTCTGGATTATAATCCTTTGGAATGCAATCCATGGGTATATAAATCTCATAACAATAATCAGATTGTTGAAGTCTATACCATAATAGATGGTTCGATGCAAATGCAAAAGACTGGAACCAATTTACCCAGTATATCAAATGATGAAATAATTCCATCCTCAAATATCATCCTGATAAGAGGTTCTGGCCAAATTGAATATTACCTGAGGCTAAACAGTGTCAAATTCAGACATCCTAATTTTAATTTAGCTTTTTATGATCTGGCCAGTGAGTTCAGAATGAAAAACTCGAACAGACATCTTTCTATCGTTTTTTCAAGGGATATTGTTTTTAATGATTCTCTACGGCCTTTTCCTATACTACCATAACAGAGAGGATGTTTATCTTTTTTATACACTTTATATTGTTTGTATTTCTATCTGGGCCTTGTTTTATTTAGGATATGAGTTTATATATGCTTTCCAAGAGGATATTTATAAGTTTACTATGGTATTTGCCTATTTGGCTTTTTATTTTTACATAAGGTTCGTCAGATCATTTATTAAAACAGCAGTTGTATTGCCAAAATGGGATCGAAGCACTAAAAGTAGCACAGGTTATCCTTTTGATTGCCGCTGTCGGCCTTCATGTCTTCCTCCCTGCTATTCAATATTTACTCAATTATTGCCTATTTCCATGGTTTCTTTGTCTTGGACTTATATTATTCTTATTATCTCATTCATAATCAAATTATATCGCTCGGAAATTCAATTTGCAAACATTATTTGGATTGGAACTTCCTTATTAATTCTTGGCACTATCGGATCCTTGATTCGATTCTTTACGTGAGTGATTATAGCATCATTTAAATATTTCAAAAATAGGAGCCATGTTGGAAGTAATAGTTTTCAGTTATGGTATTACTGTAGGTACAAAATTATTGAGAGAGGAGAAGCGAAAGTATCAAGCACAATTAATTGATCAATTGAAGGAAAACTCAGAAATACAGGAGAGAGCAAACAGGGAATTGGAAGGAAAAGTAAAAGAAGAACGGCTGAGATTGCAGAAAAAAACAATTTGCTGTCTCATCAAAACGAGGAGATTGAAGCCCAGCGTGACCAGCTTGAAATACAACGTGATGTGGTCCTTGCACAAAAAAATGAGATTGTTGATAGCATCACCTATGCACAAAGGATTCAGGCGGCAATGTTACCTCCTGAAACACACATTACGGAACTCTTAAACGAGAATTTTATATTCTATAAACCCAGGGATATTGTAAGTGGAGATTTTTATTGGATTAAACAGGTTAACATGTCTGTCGTTTTGGTTGCTGCCGATTGTACAGGGCATGGGGTGCCGGGGGCATTTATGAGTATGCTTGGCATTAGTTATCTGGATGAAATTGTACAAAGAAGAGAGATAACGCAAGCTAACCAGGTTTTGAATGAACTAAGAAAACAAATTAAGCATTCCCTCAGACAGCATGGACAAATGGACGAATCCAGAGATGGAATTGATCTGGCATTGTGTGTTTTTGACCTGAAAAACAGAGAGATGCAATATTCCGGGGCAAATAATCCATTATATCTTATCAGAGATGTAAACGGAGTACCTGAATTAAATGAAATTAAGGCGGATCCAATGCCTCTGGGGTACTATCAGGGTAAAGATACATCCTTCACAAATCATAGTATTCAACTGGAAATGGGTGATACCTTTTATCTTTTCTCCGATGGCTTCATTGATCAGAAAGGAGGCAGGGACAACAAGAAATTCATGAGTAAAAACTTCAAGAACCTGCTTCTGAAAATTCATGATCAGCCGATGCATGACCAGAAAGACATTCTGGATAAGACACTCTCAGATTGGATGGGTGACAATTCACAAATGGATGATGTATTGGTTATTGGGGTAAGGGTATAGATTCTTCTACCATTAATATTTATAATGGAGGTTCAAGACATGAAAAAGATCTTAATTGGGATAGCAGCGATTCTGGTAATTCTTATTCTTATTTTCCTTCTGAAGCCGGCTCCTATTGATGCGGTTGCCTTTACTCCTCCCGATGCCCCGGAGTTAACAGGTGTTCTTGCACCCAACAATCTTCTGCAGGAGGCCGAACTATTGGCTCTGGGGAAGATAGTCGGCCCGGAAGAGGTAGCAGTCGATAGCAGGGGTCATGTTTTCGGGGGAACGGAAGATGGGAAGATAATTCGTGTTTTGCCAGATGGCAGTTTGGAAACATTTGCTGAAACTGGCGGTCGACCTCTGGGCATGAAATTTGATGAGAACGGAAACCTGATTGTTTGCGATGCCTTATAAGGGCCTGCTCTCTATTGATCCTCAGGGTGAGATAAAAACCCTGGCCACCTCAGCAGATGGAGTTCCAATAAATTTTGCCGATGCCCTGGATATTTCCAGTGACGGAATTATCTACTTTTCAGATGCAAGCACCAAATATGACCTGCAAGACGATCTTTACGGCCTGTTGGAATCAAAACCATATGGTAGATTTCTGAGCTACGATCCAGCGACCGGTGAGGTGAAAGTCCTTTTAAAGGATCTCTATTTTGCCAATGGGGTAGCCTTGTCACCTAATGAAGACTTCGTTCTTATCAATGAAACCTACCGCTACAGGATCACCAGGTACTGGCTGAAAGGCCCCGATGCAGGAACACACGAAATCTTCATTGATAATCTCCCTGGCTTCCCCGATAATATATCTGCTAGTCAGAAGGGCACTTTCTGGCTGGCTCTAATCACAATTCGTAATGAAGCAGCCGACAAACTCCACCCAAAGCCCACTCGGAAAAACCTGCTTTCCAAGGTGCCCCCAGCTTTATGGCCCAAAGCACAACCCTACGGGCTGGTACTGGAACTTGACGAACAGGGAAATATCATTCAAAGTTTACATGACCCCACAGGGGACCACCTTACAGGGATAACCTCCGCTCAGGAATATGGGGATTATCTTTACCTTGGTAGTTTACACAACGATCGGATTGGAAAATATAAACTGCCATAATGTACAATCCGGACCATTATAGCCCCTTTGGCTGAGGAGAAATGCGACTGGAATCTCCAACATGTAGGCCAACTTTATTATACTATTCATCTTTGCGACTTTGTAAGCGGATGACATTGGGCTCAATAAATGATGAGCATAGTCTTTGCTTGTCTAAATGGACGCGGACTTTCAGGATTGACAATACTTATAAGTAAGCTGAAAAAAGCTGATTGAATATTGTCGTATAAAGAAACAGTAATGGCTATTCTTGAAGTTCAGAAGCTAAGGTAAATACCATTTTCCATGAGCCATCTTTCTGCCGTTCGCAGACATCTACCCATGTTCCCTTTGCATATAAGGTATCACCCCATTCTTTATGAATCCATGATCCTGAAAATGTGCCTCTAATAGTAGCAATGTCACCTGATATCCAGGTATCTTCAATCGTATTTTCATGTTTTAAGACTGTGTACCCAGCTCTAATTGAAGTTAATTTAGTCCGAATTGCCTTTTTGCCCGAATATATCACGCCACCTTGAATTCTTAAGGCCATCTCAGTATAAAACTCAACATTGGCTTCAGGGTTACCAGAGAGGAAATTCGCATCCCAATCCTCAGCAGTTAACTTTACTAAAGCCTGTTTATCAGCTTCAATGTCATATTTTTTCTGACATGATGAGCCTACAAAAGAGGCTATTGCTACAAACAAGATTAGTTTCTTCATAATTATAAGTTATTACACATTTATTTAAATGAGTTTATTACTTGGACAATAAAATTATGATACCTCAGAACCAATGTCAAATAAAGTCTAAACAAATGGTATGGTTGGAAAAACCAATGCGGCCGGAATCTCCAGATGGCACTGGAGACGAAAGGCATCAACTATTCCGGGAACTTTCGCTTCCTGGGTTACAATCCGCCCTATCAGCTCATCGGCAGAAAGAACGAGATTATTGTCTCTGTTAACTGGCCAGATTAGTCCTGTAGTATTCCCTGAATTTGATATGCGGTCCGGTAGCCCGGTTGCGAAAACCATGCACACTGATGGCCAGGAACAGCACGATGGCACCAAATAGCGCAGTCCACTGAAGCAAAGGTAGGCTGTCCCAGTGCCGCAATGAGATGGCCAGCAGCGCCCAAATGCCCACCGCAGCAAACTCCCGCATGTTGCGAAGCAGGATCATGAGCAGGTTAAGCAGCAAAGCCACAATGATCATCACGGTAGCCCAGCCCTCTGCACCGAGCAGTGCCTGCCATTCCAAACTGACCAGCAGGGAGGATACATTTGCTATGGTGGCCACGGCAATCCACCCGCTATAGATACAGACCGGCCACCACACAAAAGCAATGATGGGGAAAGGTGCATCCCAGCGTTCCATATTCAGCCTGATCACCAGGAGCATCAGTGAGACCAGGATAATAAGCATAAGCACAAGCGAAAGTCCGGTATATTCATAGAGCCAGGCATAGAGCCACAGGATATTGGCCACATTGGCCACCGACATCCAGGGTCCGGCCTGCAGGATGAAATCACTCTCCTTTTCTTTGCTGAAGGCCCTTCGAAGCTGGAATACCGCAAAAGCGATCAGGGCCAGGTAGATGATCCCCCAGATGGAGAAAGCATAACCCGAAGGCGTAAACAGCGTATCGTATTTATCGCTGATCCCGCCCACCGTATTCCCGTTTATTCCCCTGGAACCAGCGATGGAATTGAATACAATCGTTGCCGCAATAACCAGGGTATTGATAACTGCCAGTGTCTTTTTCATGGTTGGAGTTTTGGAAGGTTTCCGTTTCAAGGATACTGTATTTCGCGATTCATTTCCAAAGCCCTATCTTTTTAATCAGCATGGTAAACCTGGGATCTGAACGGTATTTTCTAAAAGACCAATTTCCCAGTATGTAGATCACGCTGAGGTCCTTTCTCTCAATACTTTTATTCAGAAAGTGAAACATCTCATCTGGTTTATCCAGGGCTGCATAAATAGATGCGATGGCGAATGGAGCTTTTATGTTGGGCGCAGTCTTTTCAGATTCCAATAGTTTCTCCAGTATTGCTTTGGATTTGGCCTGCATATTCATGGTTTTGTACAAAGCACCCAAGTATCCGTCCGTCATGACCTCGTATCCTGGCATTTTTTGAATTCCCAAATAGAGATCCATGGCTTTTTTATCAAACTAGTCCGTAAAACCACCTCTCTTCAGGTAGTGGCTATAAGGACAAACTTACTGGTTTTCGATATACTTTTTGACAATTTCCAGTGGTGCATCTCCACAAGATGCGACAAAATAGCTGGGCGACCATAAGCCCCCCTTCCAATAGTGCTTTTCCAGTTCTGGGAATTCCTGTCTGAGGAATCTGGAAGAAACCCCCTTCAGGCTATTCACCAGTCTGGATGGTGTGGTATGTGGCAATGTTTCAATCAGGAGATGTACATGATCCTTCTCCCCGTTTGTTTCAATAAGCTTGCATCCGAAGTCATTACACACCCTGTCAAAGTGAAAATGTAGCCTTTCGTAGATCTTCTCAGTGAAGATTTTCTTTCTGTATTTGGTTACAAAGACCAAATGCAGATGTAGTGAATAAACAACATGTCTTTTAGTGCGTAAATCTTGCATATAATGTAGATATTTAGTATATTAATGTCTAATGCCAAATATACAAAAAGCATATAAAGTAAGGCTAAAGACCAATAATAATATTGAGAACAAACTGTCTCGATATTGCGGATCTTCGAGGTTTCTATGGAATAAATGCCTGGCTATGAATTTGGACCGGTTGGAGAAGAGGCAATCCATACTCTGGTACAATGAACTGGCTTTTTGGCTTCCCCTTTGGAAACGATCCGAAGAGTACGGGTTTTTGAAGGAGTGTCCTTCACAGGTATTGCAGCAGAAGTTGAAGGATCTGGAAAGGGCTTTCAGGGATTGCTTTGACAAAAACCAGCCCCTGAAGCGCCTTCCAGTGTTTAAAAAGAGAGGGTTGAATGAGGGCATACGTTTCCCACAGGGATTTAAGATTGATAACCGCAGGCTCTTCCTTCCCAAGATAGGCTGGGTAGGCTTTTACAAGAGTTGTCCTATTACCGGCACCATAAAGAATATTACCATTACCAACCAAGGCGGACATTGGTACGCATCTATCCAGGTTGAGCAGTTGATAGAAATCGGTAAGCATTCATCTGATTCAGAGATCGGGATTGATGCAGGAATAAAATGCTTTGCAGCGCTCTCAGATGGAACGATGATCGAGGGAGTGAACAGTTTCAGAAAACATGAAGAAATTCTGACCAGGGAACAGCGGAAGTTGTCGAGGAAGCAGAGAGGGTCGAGTAACTGGAAGAAGCAGAAGAGAATCATATCACGATTACATCTTAGCATTGCTAACGTACGATCAGACTACCTTCACAAATTAAGTACCGAGATAAGTGAAAACCAAGCAAAGGTATATGTGGAAGAATTACAGATCAGAAATATGAGTGCATCAGCCCGGGGAACCATAGAGGAGCCAGGCAGGAATATCAAAGCAAAGGCAGGATTGAATAAATCGATCCTGGACCAGGGATGGTTTGAGTTCAGACGGCAGCTTGATTACAAACTCTGCTGGAGGGGAGGGATGCTGGTTGAAGTGAATCCCCGGCACACTTCACAGCGATGCTCATGTTGTGGACACATAGCAAAAGAGAACAGATTGTCACAGGCTCTATTCAGATGTCAGGCCTGTGGATATGAGGAAAACGCAGATATAAATGCTGCAAAGAATATTAAAACCGTCGGGCAGACGGGGATGGCCTGTGAAGCGAACCGCATTAGTGGTCGGCAGCAGGAACCAGCAGGAAACCGTGAGGAATTACTGCCCACAGCTTGTTAAAGTCAATGGAACCAAAGCTCACGAGAAGCTTTGCTTCGAGTAATCCATTTCCTTTAGGTGATGGAGGATGTCAAGATTGACAATGCAAATAGTAATATTGATAAGGTATCGGTTCATTATGTGGGTAACAAGACAAATGGAGGGGAGCTCCGCTTGTCAAAGTCCTTGTTGGATACTTCTAATGTGGCGGTGAGAGAATTGTTATCTAAGTTTTTTCTGTCTCCATTTTCTGATCCGGAGTTTCACTCATTCACTTTTACAAATGAAGATTTCACCCTGAATCCATTGTACAATTTTGCTTCTCAAATGTTTAGTGAAAGTGAGACTTTCCACGAGAATTCAGTGAATATTGCCAGGCACCTTTATGAACTTTCGGTTCATCCCCAGATTAAATCCGGGGACTTGTTTGTCGCCCTCATCTCAGACTTGGTTGTTGACGGTGAGTTGACCAATGCAATTGGAATTTTTAAATCCGAAAACAGGCAGACATTTTTAAAACTAGATAACACGGGAGATGATTTCTCGATTGGTCATGATGATGGAATCAACATTGAAAAACTTGACAAGGGTTGTCTGATCTTTGATATGGATAAAGATTCTGGATATAAGGTATGTACCATTGATAAGTCAAATAAATCTTCAGAGGCTCATTTTTGGAAAAACATCTTTCTCCAGGTTCAGGCATGCAGCGATGATTATCATCAAACAAAGGAGTTCATGAATATTACCAAGAATTTCGTGACTAAGCAATTGACAGAAGAGTTTGAGGTAAGTAAAACAGACCAGATTGATTTATTAAATCGCTCGGTAGCGTATTTTAAAAGCCATGATAATTATAACAGGGAGGAGTTTGAAAATGAAATCTTTAACAACTCCGATGTGATTCATTCATTTCGGGATTTTGATCAAAAATTTAGGGAGGAGAATAGCATAGAGATTAATGAAGAATTTGAAATTTCAAATCAGGCAGTAAAAAAGCAAGCGCGCATTTTTAAAAGTGTTCTAAAATTGGATAAAAACTTCCATATATACATTCATGGGAATCGGAAGTTGATTGAAAAAGGAGTAGACGAAAATGGCAGGAAGTTTTATAAAATATTCTACGACGAGGAAAAATAAGCTTTATTCCTATACTTCTGATTTTTTCCTGACAAAAGCTATGCAATGAGAAATGAACCACCAATTCCAGGTTTAATGGCTATGGTGGTTCATTGCAAATCAATCTATTATCTAATCCCTGATAATCTGTTCTGAGAAAAATGTTCCATCAGGCAATACCATTCGCAATATATAAATCCCGGAAGGCAATACGGAAATGTCAATTTCTCCCCTGGCAGTTTCGAATCCATTTGTGTTCATATTGGATTGAACAAGCACCTGCCCATTAAAATTATATAATATAATCTGGGTATTCCCCTTTGCCTCGGTAGAGAGTTCGAAATTTACAAGCCCGTTTGAAGGGTTCGGATAAACTCTCAATCCCGTTTCAGGCATTGATTTCTCTATTTCCGGAGAAGAAACAGGAAATCTTAGATTTACTGTATCGGGACTGAATCCCCTGTTCCGTTCAGTACAATATGCAAACATAACAGCGGCAAAATTCTCATGCATATTTGAGACCTGGTAGGTGGTCCCAAAAACTTCATGGTCCCCAAAATCATAGGCTGAGAAACTGGCTTTTGCCGAGTCCTTTGCCAATTGCGCTAAACCATATGCCGTAGTTTGACCGTCACTTGTCACCATCTGAAACATGCTCGCACCATTAAAATACTGGTTACTGCTGGCCATCACATATTCCAGATTCCGGGCCTTCAGATTGGTCATGGTTAATGCCCAGACATCATAGGAAACCGTTATCCAGTCTTTCATGGCTTTTGCCAAATTATCCTCAGTTTTATCTCCATCATTTAAATCAGCAATGTTCGCAACGATAATATCCCAATCTATTAAATCAGAAATGTCCATTTCTCCGGGAAGAGACCCTCCGAACTCATCTAAAAAAAAGTTGTGATAGCCTTTGGAGACCTTATTTACAGAGCCGCCTTTACTTCTGGATGTCTTTACGTTAATGGCAATTTTAAAGGCATCGGCCACCTTTCCAAGGGTTTTGTCATTTATAGCAAAATAGGGTTTTTGCCTGGTCTTCAGGTATGCCTTCATAATATCCCCATCGCCATCATATCCATCATAAGCTACAACAATGCCAAAATCAGGCTGATTTAGCATGGCATATCTTCCCATGGGCCTGTTATACATGGGTGCTCCGCCGCGTGACTTATTTACTCTCCATTCCGGGGCCCGATCTGAATTTAATGCTCCTGGAGTCGCAATGAATTCTTCACCCTCTGTTAATACAGTTGTTATCTTGAGCGAACCTTTTAATGCCAGTTCACCAAAAACGATACTTGGACGTGGAGGGGGGACGGGCAGGTTAATGACCTGGTCATCGTATTTCCCTTTTTCTATTATATTCAGGTAATTTAATCTCTTCCGATTTGCAAGTTGCTGACTGGGCGTAATACCTCTTTCTTCATTCAGGGTGATTGCTCCTTTTGCAATAGTGGTTAGGGATGCCAGAGCGCCTAAACCTAAACCTACGGCTGGCTCGGGTACGCCTGCTGCAATTGCAACAGCCCCCAGACCCGTGCCTATCAATCCCGCCAAACCATCAAAAATTTGCCCTTCTGCTTCCTCTTCAATGGCTGTTCTTTCCCTGTCCGCATCGAGGGTCTGTGTTTCCCACTCCAATCTTGCTCTTTCGATCTCCCACTCAGGTATTTTTGCACCTATAAGTTCCCCTGTAATGCTTGTACCAAATGACTCCGCATCATATTTTTCATACTGATTGAAAGTAATATCTCCCAGGGTGTTTTGAAGTTCATCATAATCGTTACCCATCACCCCCATAAGGAAATTATCCCTTTCATCAGCCCAGCTGGAGTCCGCAGCTGTTCCCTCTGGCGCAATTCCTCCCTGTAGTCTTCCGATAAGGCTTAAATCCCCTTTTGTTGTTTTTGTTAGCTTAAGTTCAATACTTGATTCAAAAAACTCAGAACAGGGATCATAATCCATGGCGAAATCATAGAAATACCATCGCCTTTGCTTTGTGCTGAAAAATTGTACCGACTTACTGTATGATCCTGCTAAGGTAGTATCAAGGGTCGTGAATTGTTGTAAGCTTCCCCATAGGAGGGGAGTGTAGTCCCCTGCTTCAGAATTATTCGGACCTGGAATGCCACCCCGCACCCCAAGGGTTAAATCCAGCTGATTCGCCTCACCATCATTGTTAACATATACAAAAGCCCGTAAGGTGGCTCCAACCCTGTCATAGAATAACATATAAGGATTCTCGGGTGTCTCATCCCTGACAGTCCCATCCAGGTTGTATCCCAGGTTCGCTTTCACCAACTCCCAACCTTCAGTAGGCATGTAATCTTCTCCTCCAAGATAAGCTGATGCTGCATTATTAAATTTAGCGCTGATCCCTGACTTTGCATTATCTGAAGAATAGAAAGGACTGGTAATAATTTCTTCAGCAGTTCCATCTTCCACGGTATAGCGGACTGCCCACTCGGGCCTTTGCCAGTCGAATGTATTTATATAGGATTTACCCTTATTATAAGGCAAATAGTAATCGGTAGAAACATAATCTTTTCCGCTATTGAAGCCCATATCGTTCTGTGAATTGACAAGGCCGTTCCCCATGGTGTAGGAAAGATCGACCTGGCCCTTGTCAAGGCTTACCAGCATCCTGGTGGATTGGGTTACCGTTTGATTCACAAACATGTCTGCTGGCAATTGTGTCATCATTCGTATGGTGTCGCCATTTTGTACAGCAGCAAAAGTCCTCTGATCTTCGAACCCGAATTGAATGGGTTCACCGAGTATAAATCCAGTTTCCTTTTCTCCTCCGGTATTAAGCTGAGTATCAGGCAATTCAAGGTTCCCGGCAAGGTATAAAAGCGAAATTTTATCATCTGCTATTTTTACCCCGATCTTTGGAGTGGCCATGTCATAAACCTTTGAGGTAAACTGGTTTTGTGTATAGTCCAAAAATCCAACAATACCTTCAGTGCCTGAAACAGCGGTAAGTTGAAAATCATTTATTCCAAATCCATTTACAAAAAAGAGGGAGGAAACAAAATTTTGTGAAGCAGTTTCCTGTGGTATTTGAAGCCGGGTATAATTATCCGTCTGACTTACGCTTGCTGCTGATGAATTATTGGTTTTGTTAAATCCAGGAGAAGTGTATTGAGACTGTGAATAGTCCATTTCATGAAAAACAATCAGCTTTTGATCACCTGAGGAAAAACCATAACATTCACAATCGGCAGTTCCTGAATAATTATCAAGTACCTGAGTTATTACAGACCCAATAGCTACACTTGAAGGATCGGTGCTGGTGCGGACCGGACCCGACTCATCCATTTGAAACATGAGGAAAGACTCCTCAGTACTTAAATTGTCGGTGAGTTGTGCTGAACCATTTTCATTCAACATAAATGCTTTCCCGGCAGTTGTTGCACTGTGGATTTGAAAAGTCCGGGTTGCTGGGTTTTCCGAAACCCAAAAATAAAAGTGTTCATCACTGGCATCAAGAGTAGCTGCTGATATTGATCCGTCGCTTTGTTCCTTTAGATAGAGGCCGGTATTGACTCCTGATTCCAGGAGGTAGATTCCTTTTACAACTGCACCCGGGCTTAAATCAGAAATGGGTACTGTGGTAAAATCCTGAGCTGATAGCTGACCCATACACCCGATTAGAAGTATGCTTGTCAACAAGAATGCTCTTATAAATTTCATGTGTATCATAGTAGTATAATTTTAAGTTTAACTACTACAATGACTTGTTCAATAATGCTTTAAGCTCGTCATTCTCTTTCTGGAGGGCATCCAGTTTTTCGTTCATCTGGATCAAATGGAGGTAGATATTTTCGATATTTTCCACCGATTTGATCACCACATCAGTGACGTTCAAGCCATTTTCAACCACATCTTTTTCTGTGGGCATATTTGGCAGATGCTTATTTTCTTGAATAAATGCATCCAGTTGCCCCAGGGAAACAAAGTCGTAATTATCTTCGAAAACATAATCGGGGAAGATGGCAGCCGAACTAACAAAAGAGGTAGCTTTCACAGTCCCCACTACCTCCAGTTTTTGAGTAGGGGTGTTGGTGCCAATACCTAAATTACCTTCTTGATTGATTCTCATGATTTCAACTTCCGCATTGTTTTGAAAAATGAAATTATTGTCTGAGCTGTTTTCGCCCACCGCTGTGCGGAAAACCATTGCCTCGCTTGAGAGAAACATGCCATTATCCAGCCTTAGGTTTCCGTTCAAATGAAGTCTTTCAAGGGGAGCCAGTTCAAGATCAGATCCCAATCCAATACCTACTGAACCACCACCATCTACCATTCTTATATCAAAATCCCTGTTATACTGGAGTTTCAGAGCTGAAGCGGTTGTCGCAATTTCACCACCACCAAGAAGCATTCTTTTATTACCAGATGATTCTATTGTTAATGCAGCTGCAAATCCTGTATTATCAGATCCTTTTACATGCAACCTGCCAGCCGGATTAACCATACCCGTGCCTATTCCAACAAGTCCGGTCCCTGTGATATAGAGGTCCGCTGTAGCTTTATCAATTCCATTTAAGGCCAGATTTGACATTCCGGAAATCGCCCTGGTATTGATTATCTTCAGGTCATTCAGATTTATATTATTTCTCATATCCAAAACTTGCAAAAGTGGTCGGTACAGGTCAATTCCGGTGGCTGTGAGTTTCATAACCTCCGCTTCTTCTGTAACGAAGCGCATTCCAAAGTATTTTGGGCCATCCCGGTAGGCTTTTCCTGATTGTATGTAGGTAGAGGTCTCATATTGCCGCCCGCCGAAAAAACCATCTCTCTCATCAAAATAGTATTCTTCTTGTGCATATTCTTGTCCTACCGCCGAGAATCCTGTAAATAATATGGCCAGTAGTATTAAGCTCCTCTTCATTATCTCAGAAAGAGTGATATTTTTTGTAAATGCTATTTTCATATTGTTTGGTTTTTTATTTAAACTGCTTTAATGGGTTAGGTCTCCGATAATAAATTCAAAGGGATTTATTATCATAGGCCAAGGGACATGGACATCACTGAAGAAAGATATTGGCTGTTTCTCTTTTGGAACTGACGGTTTCTAATTGCCAGAAAAGAGTGTTTATTTACGACACAATCGACACTATGTAGAATCATTCTACTTAAACACAAGCCCCTATGAGTTTGTTCGATTATAGATTGTCAATGCTTCCGATTTTTCCAGACAGGTTGGAGTTCGTTGTAAATTTTACAACGACACTGGCAATCGATAGCGCGAGTGGATTAAGCATTGGCATAACATCGGTATCAACAAATAAACTACCTTTGTCGCTTTATTTATACCCCTCCATTCCCTTTGAGGGATCAATCCATTGGTTAATATGAAATTTGAAGATCTTGCTATTATAGAGCCTGTATTAAAGGCACTCCGAAAAGAAGAATACAGCATTCCCACTCCTGTACAGGAAAAGGCCATCCCCCTGATCCTGAAAAGAAAGGATGTACTGGGAAGTGCACAAACCGGAACAGGAAAAACAGCTGCATTTGCCATACCCATCATACAGCATTTATACCACGACCTTACCCGCAATGCTGAGAGACCCCGGTCGAAGGCACTGGTCATTACTCCCACAAGGGAACTGGCCATTCAGATAGGGGAAAGTTTCAGCACCTATGGCCGATACACAAATATTCGCAACACGGTAATTTTCGGCGGAGTCAAACAGGGCCCTCAGGAAGTTGCCCTCCGAAAAGGGGTGGATGTGCTGGTTGCCACCCCCGGAAGACTGCTCGACCTTATAAACCAGGGAATTATAACACTGAAACACGTTGAGTATTTTGTCCTCGATGAGGCGGATCGCATGCTGGATATGGGCTTCATTCACGATATCAAAAAAATCATTGCTTTACTCCCCCAAAAAAGACAGTCTCTATTCTTTTCGGCCACCATGCCAACAAATATTGTCAGGCTTTCTCAAAGCATCCTTCATAATCCTGTGAAAGTCGAGGTAGCACCACAATCTTCCACAGCAGATACGATACAGCAAAAGGTTTACTACACGAATAAGTCAGATAAGAAGGATCTGCTGGTTCACATTTTAAAGGATGAAAAAATTGACCAGGTCCTGCTTTTTTCAAGAACCAAACACGGGGCCGACAAGATTGCCAGGAACCTCAAAAAGAAAAATATCAATGCCGCTGCAATACATGGGGACAAGGCCCAGAATCAAAGGCAAAAAGCCCTTGAAGCCTTTAAAGCAGGGAAAACCCGTGTGCTGGTTGCAACGGATATTGCTGCCCGGGGTATCGATATTGAGAAACTGAGCTATGTGATCAACTACGACATCCCCAACGAATCTGAAACCTATGTTCACCGGATAGGAAGGTCTGGAAGGGCCGGTGAATCGGGAAACGCAATCTCCCTTTGCGAACCCGAAGAAAACGTCTTCATCAAATCCATTGAGAAGTTGATTAAGAAGCAGATTCCCATCGTTAAAGACAATCCCTTTCCCCAGACGGATAGCCCCATGAATGCGGCTGAGAAAAAAGAAATGGAGAAGGAAAAGCAAAAAAGAAAACAGGAGTTCTTCGCAAACAGGAAAAAGACTGAGGGTCGTTACAGGAGGTAGCTCGAGGTATCCATTTGGAGCAGCTAGCTAAAGTTGAAGTTGTATTTGAGAGTCGCCGTCCAGAATAAGACGCTAAACTAACTCTGAAGGGGAAACAATTTGTTTTTTTACGCAAAGTCTGAGGTAAGAAATTCAAATAAAGGCATAGTACTTTCTGAGCTGTGCTCACTAAAAAAGCGCACCCGAAAACCAATTATTCAAACAGTCATTGGCAAAATATTGCTAGATACTTGAAACTTGTTCCTGATAATATTGGGATTTGGAAAAAGATAGTAATGGGGTTCAGACAATCCCGGCTCTCTTAATCTATGCGGACTTAATAAGTAGTGGGATCGAATGGATGAGAATGATAAAATATTTTGGCCTCCAGACGAGAGCATTGCAGCGAGTTTCCTGGGTTTTGAAGAGGTAAAGGAATCTGCACAAAAAGTAAATGATCTTCTTACTTCAGAGTTGAATTTCAAGGAAGAAAGTAGACTTATGAATCAAATCTTAGAAACTCACAAGAACCTCTCGTATGCAGATTTAGAAAGAGGTCTTAGGAATCTAATCTTGGGTTTAAAAACAGTAAGAACTAATTAATTACATAATATTTCTCCAGTTAGACTCCTGACAAAATACTGAACTATTTGTCCGAAAAATTCGCAACCAATATTGTTACCCTTTCAGAATGAAATTATTCTTTAAATTTATGAGCTGGATGTGTGGGGAACGTATGGGAGGTTCACTGGTAAAATGAGATAAATCCGATTCAATTGCATAACTAAGATTCGCATCAATGAAATGTAATAACTTCCCAAGCAGGGCAGCCCTCATTCTCGGATGCATCCTGCTTACTGCGGGCAGAGCGGGGGCAGTACAGGGTGAAGATCTGGTAAGCCAGCGGCCACCGGGTGAAGGTCCGACACAAATCGAGGTGTCGCTCTATCTCATCGACGTCATGAAGGTCATCGATCCCGAGGAAACATTTGAAGCCGATATCTTTTTCATAGCCAGCTGGAATGATCCCCGTCTGGCGGGCACTCAAATGCGCACGGTGCCGGCCAGTGAGGCATGGATGCCAGACATTCTCGTGGTCAATAAACGGGATGCCTCACCCGATCTGCCACAGGAGGTAACGATCCAGCCAGATGGAACCGTCGTTTACCGGCAACGCCTGATGGGAACCTTTGCGTCACATCTTGATCTGCACCGTTTTCCGCTCGATGCCCAGACCCTGCAAGTGCAAATTGTCTGCTACGGAACGAATACGGACGAGGTAGTGCTGGTGGAATCGGCTGAGTCTCCGGCTTCACGCAATCCCAACCTCAGTATAAGGGACTGGAAGGTCGGTGATGTGAGACTGACTTCAGATACCTTTACGCCGGTTCCGGGTGGGCAGGAATTATCCAGGCTTAATGTGCATCTGAATATCGAACGCATGATCAGGTATTACATTGTACAGATGCTGATCCCTCTGATCCTGATCGTTGCCATGTCCTGGATTCCATTCTGGATCAATCCTGAGGTTATTCCTACCCGGATCGGCACTTGCGTGACTACTGTGCTAACGCTCGTTGCCTTTCGTTTCATGTTCGGGAGCCTGGTACCGAAATTGCCTTACCTGACGCTCTTCGATTACCTGCTGTTTGGGGCCACGATTCTGGTGGCGGCTTCCCTGCTGACTCTGTCCATCGAAAGCAAGCTGGTTCAGAAGCATCCAAACACGGTAGGGAAAATCGACAAAATCGCCCGTATTACCCACCCGGTATTCTTTGGTTTGGTGGTTGTTTTGGCGTTTCTGCTTTGCTAAAGGCATATTTCAGCGTAACTGAGCAGCTACATTTTCGAATTAGGATTCATCGCTGGTTATCTTTCATGCTGGGCAGGAACGATACTAGGACCTTCAAAGTCCCAGTCAAGTAACTGAATTTCTCAATTATAAGCTGGTTTGAGATGATCTGCACTCGTAACTCTCTATTGTTTTACAAGAGACAAAGCCTCCTGTCCATATAAAGGAAAAAGATACTTGGAGTGATCACCATTCATCCCAAAGAATACCATCTGTCACAAATATTTAACCATTCAAACCAACAACTATTCAGTGTATGACAGAATCCTGGCATCGAATGCTCATCCCCGTACATTTGAGTAAGTCAAACAAAAAAACCAACATACAAAACTCAGGATCATGAAAACAAAACAATTTATCAGACTTAGCCTGGCCCTCTCAGTAGCACTTATCAGCCTTACAGCTACAGCCCAGGGAAACAAAGAAAAACCTTCTCAAGGTTCTCAACTTACTTTCGCCTACCCCCTGGGTACCAATGGTGTGGATGCTAAATCCATTTCAAACAAATTCTCGCTTAATGTGCTGTATGGCGTCAACGGGGGACTGAATGGTTTTGAAGCGGGAGGTATATTCAACTATAACCTGGGAGATTTAAACGGAGTACAACTGGCCGGAGTTGCGAATATCAATAAAGAGCGTAGCAGCGGACTCATGTGGGCGGGTTGTTTTAACCTGTCGATGAATGATGCACGTGGGGTTCAATTTGCAGATCTGAACATGGCTACAAGGGATTTTACCGGCTTTCAGGCCGGGGTATTCAATTACGCCCGACGTTTAAAAGGGGTGCAGCTTGGCATTGTCAACATAGTGGGTGAGGACAATGGGGCTGTACCCATTGGCCTGTTCAATGTGGTCAAAGGGGGTTACTATGCACTGGAGATCGTTGCTGATAATACCATTCATACCAACGTAAATTATAAGATGGGTGTGGAACATTTCTATACCATTTATAAGCTTGGATGGTCCCGCTACGAAGACAATCCGGTGTATAGCGTGGGTCTGGGTGTTGGAAGTATGATGACTCTTGCTCCAAGGCACAAAATCAGCTTTGATTTATCAGCCAACCACATCGTTTATAATGATGACTGGAACTCAGATGAAAATTGCCTGGCCAAGTTGGACCTTAGCTACAGATTTAGTATGGGAGAGCATGTATCCCTGCTTGCCGGTCCTTCATTTAACTGGTATGTCTCCGAGATCAGGGTAGATGACAGCTTTGGCACCCTGAATATTCCTTCCAATGCACGCACCTACAGGAATGAAGATAAGCAGGAGTGGACGTGGATTGGATTCAATGTGGGGCTTGCCTACAGGTTTTAAAAGAAATTCAATTATTAATACCCAATCAAATGAATGCATCAACTGAAAATAGGCGAATTGAAACAAAAGCCTCGCATACTGCATTAATGGCAGCCATATACCGTTTTCTTGCTACCAGGGAAGAAAGGCGGGGTTTTAATGGCCCGGATGAATTGGCATATATGTTTTTGCCTTCCAAAGCAAGATTCTTTCTATCCTTTGGTTTTTTTCGCAGACTTTTTAAAGAAAAACTGCATGAAAAAGGTCCCGGAGCTTATGAATATGTAACAGCACGTACCAGGTATTTCGATGACCTTTTTATTCAAGCGGTCAAAGAGAATATTCCTCAAATTGTTTTTCTGGGAGCCGGGTATGATACACGTGCAATCAGATTTCAGGAGATCCTGAACGGGACAGAGATTTTTGAGCTGGATGTGCCAAGCACGCAGAACCATAAATTGAATGTCCTCAGGAAAAACAAAATGCCCCTACCGGAGAACTTACATTATGTGCCCATTAATTTTGATAGGGAAGACTTAAAACAAATCCTTTTCAGGGCAGGGTACGATCCCACAAGGAGAAGTTTGTTCATTTGGGAAGGGGTTAGCATGTACATCACAGACAAGGCAGTAGAAGAAACCCTCGCCTTTGTGAAGTTTAACTCAGGCGCAGGTAGTTCGATCGCTTTCGATTATTTATACAAGTCTGTTATTCGAGGTGAATGTACGTATTTCGGAGCCACGGAATTGTCTGAAATAGTGAAACAAAAAGGCGAGCCATTCAGTTTTGGTATTGAGGAGGGCGAAATACAGGAGTTCCTTGAAAGAAAAGGGTTTAGTCCCCTGTCACACTATCCTCCTCATCGCTTCGAAGCCAGGTATTTATATGATGACCAGGGTGAGTTTTTCGGAAACATGTACGGATTTGCGTGTAATGTCCATGCAGTTAGTGCTTCAAAATGTTGAAGAATCACAATTCGACTGGAATCTCCGGTAAAGGCAGAATAAAGGCTATTAACCGATCATGGGCTTCAACTTACCGATTTCTAATTGTAAGGAAAGATAGGGGACTTTAATATTGTAGTAAAGCAAGATTATTGATTCGTTGTTCACTTATGAATACTTAAAAGGATTAATTCAATGAAAGCAACTAAATATTCGAAATTCATCTGGTTTATTATCGGATTTGGGTTGTTCTTTTTTACCCGCACCTCAAGCTTTATTCCAATTGCAATCGCATTGGCGCCAATTTTTATATTGCGTCTATCAAAAAGTCATAAACCCTTAAAAGGTATATTGATCATAGTGGCTGGGTTTATAATGATTCTTGAAATTAATTTTTGGACCCCAATTGATTTTAGCAGTCCTTTCCCGTTTATTATCAATTTTATAAGAAGTCTGTTGCTTGGAATTGTTCTGTCTCTTCCATATATAGCCACCAGATTGGTACAGACGAAATATAATGGCTTTGCTTCTACGCTGATTTTCCCCGTATCTGCCGTTGCAATATTTTACATTGATTCTGTCTTCGGCCCGTTTAAAGGAGTTATTATATTTTACGCCTATTCGCAATACGGGAACCTTCCATTAATGCAATTGCTGTCACTGGCCGGAATCTGGACATTGGTATTTCTGCTTTCCTGGTTTTCTTCTGTAGTTAGTTGGTTGTGGGATCATAATTTTTGTTTGGAAGAGACAAAAAAAGGAATGGTGATATTTCTGAGTTTAGCTTTAAGCTTATTGGTTTATGGAGGAATCAAAGTTTCGCCTTACAATTTCGATTATGAAGGAAATACCGTGAGAATTGCTGCTGCGGTATTTCAAAATGAACCTGAAAAGCAAAATCCCGGTATTGATAAAATGCTGAATGAGCGCTTGTTTACTCCTCTGGAGGAAACGCTTGAAAAAATAGGACATACCACCAAGGAGGCAGCATCAAGCCATTCAGAAATTATAGTTTTTCAGGAGTTTTCTTTGGTTATCCCTGAAGAAGAAGAACAGGAAGCCATTCTCAAGCTTAAAGAAATAGCCAAAGAAAATGATATCTATTTATGTATTGCTTATGTTTCGATGCCCGAATTATTGGTGGGAGAGCATAAAGAGTTTATGGGGTACATGGAGCTTTCGGATGAAGAAGAGGAAGGTAGAAACGTGGCGCTATTTATTGATAATCGGGGTGAAATAGTTACTGAATATCAAAAGCATAATTTAGTTTTTGGTGAAGATACATGGGTTCTTGAAGGCCCTGGTGTAATTCCGGTTGTAGAAACACCGCATGGAAGAATCGGGATAGCCATTTGCAGAGACATGGAATTTCCCGATTATATGAGACAGGCAGGGAAACAAAATGCAGATATAGTTTTAGCCCCGTCATATGAGGCAGTCAGTAGTTTATCAATTACTTATGGCCAGATGCTCAGAAGTATTGAACAGGGCTTTTCATTTGTACGTCCCTGTGCCAATGGCCTGTCCATTGCTGTTGATTTCAACGGAAGGATTTTATCCTCAATGAATTATTTTACAAGTTCAAATTCCATCATGTATGCAGATGTACCCACAAAAGGGATCAGAACTATCTATACATTAATTGGTGATTTGTTTGCATGGATATGTGTTTTTGCTTTGTGCGGATTCATTCTCAATGCAATATTAAGAGCAGGGAAATCAGATACTACTGAAAGCATCTCCCAGAACCGCAACGAATAGAATCCAAAATCGCATTAAAAACCCACTGAATATTGTAGGTAAAAGTCCTTAACTTGTAGCAACTTTAAAGTGAACGTGGCGGAGTTAGGTTTAGTGATGCATTGGCAGGGTTGTAGAAAATGCAGTGAGCGATATTCGACTCGCAACTGAAAATTTAGGTATTTGCTATAAATGTTGAATTTTAATATTTTGTATATCAGATATTTGCATAATAAGAACCCTAACAATTATTACCATGAAAACTCAAATTAATGTAAAAACGTGCACAATGATTGCCATGCTGGTGGCCATGCTTTCATGCCATGGCTTTGCGCAAGATGGCAAAACTCCTACCATGACAAAAACCTTTGAACTAAATGAGCCTGGCACCTTAAACTCCAAATCATCTGGTGGTGGAATAACGGTAAAAACCCATAATGAGGGTAAGGTAGAAGTTCAGGTATTTATTAGAAAAAACGGGAAAATTTTATCTCCATCAGATCCATCGATAGATGATGTTCTGGAAGACTTTGATTTGGAGATTGAGAAAAATGGTTCCGTCATTAATGCGAATGCTGAGCGCAAAACTAATTTCAATCGATTTAAAAATATGGGGATCTACTTCACCATTATTGTCCCCCGTGAAATGTCGTGCAATGTATCATCAAGTGGTGGTGGATTAAAAATTTCAGGCGTAGAAGGCACACATAATTTTAGTAGCAGTGGAGGCTCTGTTATATCTGGAAAACACAGCAGGAACTACCAGGGCAAAGTCATCTGGTGGTAGAGTGAAAGCGACGAAGCACAGTGGGGATATTCACTTAACTTCCAGTGGGGGTGGTGTTACTTTAGATGAAGCTCATGGCAGTGTTTATGCGCATAGTTCAGGAGGGGGTGTGCACCTGAATAAAATTCATGGCGATGTGGATGCTGGAAGTAGCGGTGGCGGAGTTAATGTTTCGGGAGAATGCAATTATGTGAAAGCCAAATCCAGCGGCGGATCAGTCCATGTTAACATCAGCAGCTTAAGCAAGGAAATGCACCTGCAGTCCAGTGGGGGTGGAGTTGATGCAATCATACAAAATGGTGATGAACTTGGACTCGATCTGGACTTGAGTTCTAGTAGAGTTAAAATTGAGTTGCGAAATTTCTCCGGTCGATCTGAAAAGGATCGTGTGAAAGGAACTATGAATGAAGGCGGAATTCCTGTTTATATGCGTGCATCCGGAGGAAGTGTTAAAGTGCGATATGAGGATTAATCGGAAGGCTAAAAGTGAAATTGGCTGAATTGGAGTGGAAAAACCAGCAGCTTTGACCCTCGTTCGCCGGATTGTGATATTAGCTAACATCAGAATACCAGGTCATTTATCATGTATATGAGATTCGGCCCGAAGTGGTCAGGTGGTCTGTTTTTCCCCAATAAATTCATAACCTTATGATATTTAATGTTATAACTTGGAATCTCGACCCTGAAATTTTCACAATTGGTAATTGGGGTCCTCGATGGTACGGCTTAATGTTTGCTTTGGCTTTTCTATTTGGGTATTTGATATTTAAGCGTTATCTCCGTTCAGACAAACTCACAGCGGAAATGCTGGATGAGTTACTGATTTACAGTGCGATTGCTACTATAATTGGTGCACGGCTCGGTCATTGCCTTTTTTATGAACCAGACTATTTCCTGAAGAATCCCGTTGGAGATTCTTAAAATTTGGAAGGGGGGACTTGCAAGTCATGGTTTTGCCATTGGTATTCTTCTGGCTCTTTGGCTGTATCATAGGAAATATAAAATTCCTTTCCTCTGGCTATTTGACAGGATCGCAATTGTTGTGGCATTAGGCAGTGGATTCATACGAATTGGGAACTTTTTCAACTCAGAAATATATGGGCTTCCGACCCATTTGCCATGGGGTGTGGAATTTGTAAGAGATAGGCTTTATGACAGCACTACGGGTGAAATACTCCCCACAGTGGCGAGGCATCCAACGCAATTATATGAAGCACTGAGTTACATTTTGATTTTTTTTGCACTATTCGTGTTCTATCGAAAAAAGAACATGGTAATACGGGATGGTTTCATTTTTGGTGTCTCTATGATTGCGCTGTTTAGTGCCAGATTCTTAATCGAATTTGTGAAAAATGACCAGGTCGCATTTGAAGCTGGCATGAGTTTCAATATGGGGCAATTGCTAAGTCTTCCTTTCATATTCGCGGGTATTGGAATAATTATCTGGACTAAACTGAAACCAAGATATTTTTCCCAGGAACCCCCGCCACAAGTTTCAAGCAAACAGAAAAGAGAGAATATTTAATCAGAAACGAAAGCATGATTCACGAGACATTGAAGTCAATGGTGTCCATCATGTGCTCTCTAAGATTCGAACAAGATCATTGTTGATGTATACATTTTCATTACCAATATGCTTTAATTCCAACACTTGAATATTGCAAAGCTGGTCCAGATATTTCCTTGCTGTATTCCTGCTTTTAATCTTATCGTTGACGAGATGAATCGCTTTTATATATGGTTGTGTAAAAATGGCTTCTATCACCGCATAATCAAGATTCGGGAAGTGCTTTTCAATATGCGTTCGGCTCGCCTCAAATTGTTGTGTGATTTCTTCATTTTTCATCACCGTGTAGTTAGCAGTTTCATCCACAGCAGTTAGCATATATAGCAGCCATCTTTTCCAGTCTCCACGGCTGGATACTCCGTTTAGGTGGTGATAATAACTGTCCTTGTTGTTGATAATATATTTACTCAGATATAGAATGGGGTGACTCAGTAAGCCTTTATTCATCAGAATCAGGGTATTCAGTATTCTTCCTGTTCTGCCATTCCCATCAGGAAATGGATGTATGGCTTCAAACTGATAATGTCCAATAGCCATCTTTAGTAGAGGATCGATATTGTATTTTTCATCATTATTTAGAAATATCAATAGATCGTTTAGCAATTCTTTAAGGAGTTTATCGCCTTTCGGGGGAGTGTAAACGACTTCACCACTTGTGATACTTTTTCCTCCTTTGATTATCCTGACATTCGAATGCTCTGATCTGATTCCTGTCTGAGTTTGCTTAATATTTTGATAAATCCTAATGACGGTTTCAAAATCGATGTGATCGTGCTTGGTTATGTGCTCGACCCCTGTCCATAATGATTCCCGATACCTCAGTACTTCTTTTGCAGCAGGTGAGATCTGGGTATCTGTGGTAGAGATTGCTTTATACAATTCATCATCAGTTGTAAAAATGTTCTCAATCTCCGAACTTGATTTGGCTTCCTGCAAGGAAATCGTATTTACAAGCATCGAGGGATTTGGCAATTTTCTAGAAATTCCGTCAAGTTTGCCTAATGACCTGTGGGCTTTTGCCAATAACAGAAGAACCTCCTTGTCATAGATTTTACTATCCTCTGGAGGTAAAAGAGGCAGATCGTTAAATGGTGAAGTTCTTTCAAAGGTCATCCCTGCAACAATTCGTTTGCACAAAAAAACGCATAATTTGTGCAAACAACGATTTTCCTGTCAAATTCAATCAAAAGTTTGATGAAATTTGAAAATCAGTTCTCAAATAAAATATAAATCAAAAAGCTCCTGAACAATACAACTTACAACTCCTTCGTAATGGGTGCCCCGGCGTTCCTGAGTTTTTCCTCCAGGGCAGGGAGGGTGGTGTTTTTTAGTTTGCGCACCTGCTCTATGATGGGTTTCATCTCCTCAATTCCGGTCTGTAGACTCTCCTTGTGCATGGGGGTTGGTCCATAGGTGGTTGACAATCCCGTCCCGGCAACATACCATCTCATTTCAAGTGTAGCTGCCTCTTGTTCGCCCACCTGACGTTTGGTTTGCTTACCGCTCAGCATCTCATTCAGCTTTTGCACTTCAGCTTCTGTTCTGTACACCTCTTCCAGCAATTCTCCGGCATCGTCTTCCATTCTGAAACATGCATTTTTTAACACTGTCAACCGCTTGGAGGTTTCCTGTAGCACTTTCTTTACCGACCCATATTCCAATTTTGCAGTTTCGAGTGCCTTCCTGAATTCCTCAATCTCTGCAGGTGTGGCCGGCTCAAGCACCTGTTCATACAAGGGTTTTACTTCGAATGAAACAGCTTCTGAAAGTTGCTTCACTTCGCCCTTATTTAAAGCATACAGGGTTACGGAATAGACTCCTGGTGTAACCATGTATCCCTTCGATTCCACCTGTAAGGTATCATCCTTCTCCGGGTCCATTATATCCTTTGAAGCATGCCGGAGGTCCCAGCTGACCCGGTGGATCCCTTTCTTTGCATGTGCTTTCACATGGTTAATTACTTGCCCGTTTTCATCTTTCACGGCAGAAACAAGGATGGGTTCATCTTCATTTTGTTCTGCCTCCATGGCATCCCAACCAGGAAAGGGGATATCGCTTCCTGATTTATTGAGCTTCTTTTCACTTTCTTTCCTTACCTGTTTGAATGATTTTATATCTTCTTTCAGGTAATAGGTGAAGGTTGCACCGAAGGGCGGGTTTTCTGCCCGGTATTCGGAAGCACCCGGATCGACAGTCACTCCGCGAGGATTATAGAGCCATGCATCTTTTACCGGGAAGAGCTTTGCCTCCTCTTTCAATAGATCGGGGCTCAGCTCCCTTAGCGGCGACAGGTCGTCGAGGATAAAAAATCCCCTTCCAAATGAGGCTCCTACCAGGTCACTTTCCCGTCTCTGGATCTGGATGTCACGGAAAGAGATGGTCGGAAGTCCGCCTTTCATGGGGATCCATTTTTCACCCCCGTCAATGGTAAACCAGATGCCAAACTCGGTAGCAGCAAACAGCAAGTCTTTTCGGACATGGTCCTGCACCAGTCGCCATACGAGCGTGCGGTTATCGATGGTCCCTGAAATCAGCTTCCAGCTGTTCCCGGCATCGGTACTTTTAATGATGTATGGTTTGAAATCGCCATATTTATGATTATCGAGGGCAGCATAAACCGTATTGGCATCAAAAAGGTCGGCCCTGATGTCATTTACAAATGCAGTGGCTGGTATTCCGCTAATGGATCCCACCTCGATTTTCTTCCAGCTATTCCCCCCGTCCAGGGTCACCTGGATCAGTCCATCGTCTGTTCCTGTGTAAAGTATTCCATCCTGCACGGGTGATTCGCCCAGGCTGGTAATGGTGCTGTAATTCGACATGGCATATAAGTCCCACGGGTTGTCCCAGCTTTGCTTACGTCCCATGATCGGCTGTTCAATTCGCTCCAGCCCCCGGGTCAGATCCCCTGATAGGGTTTCCCAGCTATCTCCTCGATTATCAGATCTCCATACGCGGTAAGAAGCTGTATAGATACGGGCCGGATCATGCGCACTGACAAGGATTGGAGTGTCCCAGTTAAACCTTTCGGGCGGTTCACCTATGCCGGCCTGGGGCTGAATAAACACCTGTTCACCGGTTACGCGGTCGATACGAAACAGGAAGCCCTGCTGACTTTCACCATAGACAATTCCTGGATTTCCGGGCTCTGTGGCAGTCTGGTGACCATCCCCGCCGAGGATATGTTGCCAGTCGGCATTCCTGATGCCTTCGGTATAAATTGTTCGTGATGGTCCGGCGTGCGTACCGTTGTCCTGCGTTCCCCCGAATACATTGTAAAACGGTTCGGCGTCATCCAGGGCGAGTTTATAATATTGTGTGACGGGCAGGTTGCCCATAAAGCGCCAGTTTTCTGCCAGGTCGAAACTTTCGTAAATACCCCCATCGGTGCCTACCAGCAGGTAGTCGGGATCGCTGGCAATAAAGTTCATGGAGTGGTTGTCGGAGTGTTTGTTGACTTCCTTTAATCGACCGAATGTCTTCCCATGATCCTCTGATACCTGTATCCGCATATCGGCCAGGTAGATTCGGCCTTCCTTGTGCGGTGACACATAGAGCTCCTGGTAATAGTGTGGTCCGGTTGCTCCGGCCACGGCGTCAGACTGTTTGGTCCAGCTACTTCCGCGGTCCCTGGACATATAAACGCCCCCTGTCCGCCGATCCAGGGTAATGGCTGCATAGATGACGTTTGAATCAAAGGGCGAGATGCCCAGACCGATCTTACCCATATTGGATTTGGGAAGCCCGGTGGTCAGTTTTTCCCAGCTTTCGCCTCCATCGGTACTGCGGTGGATCCCTGATCCCGGTCCTCCGCCCAGGTAGGCTGCGACGGTGCGGTGGCGTTGCCAGGTGGCTGCAATGAGAAAATCAGGATTACCAGGATCCATGGCGATGTCGGTGACGCCGGTCCACTCGTTACCTCCCAGCACCTTCTTCCAGGTTACACCTCCATCGATGGATTTATAAAGTCCGCGTTCGTCACCAGGGGTCCACAGGGGACCCTGAACAGCGACAAATAGGATGTCAGAATTTTCAGGGTGCACGATGATCTTCGAAATATGCTCAGAAGCTTTGAGACCCATATTTTTCCAGGTCTCTCCACCGTCCTGACTTCGATAGATGCCGTCTCCGTATCCCACGTGCCTTCCTCCAACATTCTCCCCTGTGCCCACCCATATGGTATTGGGATTGCCGGGATCAATAGTGACGCACCCGATGGAGTAGGAGGACTGGTCGTCAAAAATGGGTTTCCAGGTCACACCCGCATTCTCAGTTTTCCAGACATTCCCGGAACCCACGGCTACATACCAGGTCTGCTCATCATCGGGATGAATGGCAATATCGGCAATACGGCCGGAACAAAAAGCGGGACCAATATTCCGGAATTTGAGTCCCGATACAACTGAAGAATCGATCTTTGGTTCTGTTTCCTGGGCATACAGCGATAGGCCAAGGAGCAACAAGGCAATGGTGAAGTATTTCATAGGTTTATCATTTAGGTAATTTGGGATTGCATATAAATGTACAAATTTGTTGGAAAGTGCAGTGTCCGATTTGAGCAACTCTTTGGGTAGTTTATATACACTTATTGTCGAGTATTTTGGAGAAAGGAGGAATTTAAAAAATTGGATGACCTAACCGAAACAATGTGGTGATCATGTTCGTATAACGAGGTAGTGTAAAAACTGATTATTATTTGGCAAACCACATTAACTTATTTCATGATAACATTTTGTGACTTAGAGCGTGAGACCAAAGTCTTTTTTGATCTTTACTGGAAACAAGAATATGGTCAACGCCCAAGCTGGTCAGGGCACTGGGTTTTTGAGGGTACTATACCACAAAATGACAAAAGAGGCTGTTACGCACTTTTCACTGGTTATGATATTATATATATAGGAATAGGTATTGGCAGAAGCACTGATTTCTACCGTGGGGCCGGATTAGGGGACCGGCTAAAAAATTACTGGAGGGTAAATAAAAATAACCCAGGTAAAAACTACCAACCAAGAGACAATTGGAAGGAAGTGACCAGCATAATTACAATTGGGTTTGGTGAAGATCATTTTCCATTGGCGGCTGCCCTGAAAGTATATTTGATTGGCAAGTTGAATCCAAGACGAAATTCAAAGCACAAATCGGTAGCTTGAAAATGGATATTACCAATACCTGGAAATAACGTGCAAACTGGTTTTTCCACCCATGTAAACAATTTGCTTAATTCTGCTTTCTGGTTGGAATGATGAAAAGTGGAATAGAACTACGTTGCAAAACTTTTTCAGTGACACTTCCCATGACTATATTTTCCAGCCATTTTTGACTGTGAGAACCAAGAACAATTATATCTGAATGCAATTCTTTTGCGGTTTCAAGAATTGTTTCCGCAAAGTCACCTCCTTTTACCATTGTTTGGATAGTTTTGTCACCCAGGTGTTGTCTTGTTTTGTCAAGATATTGAAGAGATGCATTTTTCAGTCCGTCAATACTATCCAATACTGTGGGCCCAACGTCTACATAACCATTATAACCCATAATCGGAGAAAATTCACTTGTGCTGTAAAAAATGGAATCTCTTATTACATGCAACAAGATCACTTCAGCATTCAAAGATTTTGCAAGTGAAAAACCTGCCTCTGCTACTTTTTGTGCAGTTGGATCATAATCCAGAGCAATCAATACTTTTTTCATAATCTATGTGTCTATTATTTGTTAAACTCAACTATAAATTTGGCGCCTTTTCCAAATTCACTTTCGCACCAAACATTTCCCTTCATAGCCTCTACGTATTTTTTAACTATAGAGAGGCCAAGGCCTGTTGAGCTCTCACCGCCAGTCGGTTGTGCATTTAATTTTTGGAATTTCTGAAAAAGTTTAGGCTTATCCTCTTCCATTATACCAGGGCCTTCATCGTCAATTTCAAAACGAATTGTTTGGTTCTCATCTTTTAGGGCAACATGGACTTTGGTATTGTGATTTGAAAATTTAATTGCATTCGACAATAAATTGTCAATAATTTGGACGATCAGGCTTTTGTCCAACGAGGCGACCACCTCATCCAGGTCCGCCACAATTCGTATTTCTTTATTATCACTATGGATTTTTAAAGCTGAAATCACCTGCTCAGTAACTTGCTTTAAATCCACATGGCTATAGTTTGTTTTGAATGAAGATGATTCCAGTATCTTAATCTCCAATATTTTAGCAACTAAGCTATTCATTTTGTTCAGAGACTTTATTATAAAACTCAGATTTTCCCTCTGGTCCTCTGTGATTTTTTCACTTCTTAAAAGTTCTGAAACGCTCAATGCACTGGTTAAAGGATTTTTGAGGTCGTGCGCTACGATCCCAATCATTTCATTCTTTTCAATAGTTAGCGCATTAAGCTCTAAAATTTGTGCTTGTATTTGTTCGTTTTTCTCGGTTAATCTTTTGTTTGTATTTATTTTCAATCGAACCAATCTATATAGAAAAAACAGGGCGATCAAAACCAATACAATCGCAACTATGGCCAGGTATATAAACAGGTTCTTCCGTTCTATTTCAAGTTCACTTTGTCGTAATTTTAAATCTTGCAACTCTTTTTCCAACATTAACACACCCACTTCACGATTGGCAGCGATGTCGGGCTGCAAGTCTGCGTTGATGTTAGAAATTGAGGCTACCACCTCACCAAATGCTTTGCCAAGGTGTTTTTCAATCAATAGATCCAGCAAAGGCTTGAATCTGCTATCCTTAAGAAAAGCATCCAATACGATGTCCCAATCACTGTTGAGTATTGTTGCGATCGAAAGTCCGGGATTTTCAACCATAAAAAAGCGCTGCCGGCTAATGCCTTTGCCTTTTTTATAGTGGGACAAATAGTTAGGAAGAGAAACATAGCCCCAGGCGTTATCCGTATTCGAAATCTTTTCTATTAAAAAATCAACGTGCCTTGCGTACTCTATCTTTATTTCAGGAAAATAATCATTTTGTAGTTCCAGGATATTTCGCTCAAACGTTGAATTTGTTACGGTTATGGCTCGATTGTTTTTAACCATGTCGGCAAATTCGGCCAAACTCGAAACTGAGCCAAAAGCCCAGCTGGATATAATAATCTCAATATCAGGCATATAGGGATCGCTGATTTTAAAATCCTTCTTTCTCTCTTCCAAACTGGAAATAGAGGCAATGCCAAGAATCGGTCGTTGCGAATGTTTTAAGGTATCAAGGAGGCTTTCAAAATCATACAAATGCTCATATTCCAAATTAAGTTCTACACCATAGTTTTCGTCAATGAACCGGACGAACTCCTCCATAATTTCGAATTCAATGCCGGCCAATCTACCCTGCTCGTCGTTATAAATAAATGGGCTGTTTTCAGAGTAAGCAACAACCAATGTTCCACCGCCATTTTCTTTTACCTCGCTCCATGTATTGCTTTTCGACTGGCCATGGGCCTGGGGTAAAAGCATAAAGAGGATTACATACAGGAAAAGATCAGCTTTTAACATGGATATTTTGAGTTGTACGGTGCTAATCATTATATTTAAAAGACAATAAATTCGACTAATAGTTCCTTTAATTTGGTTAAAATAAGTGATATTTAATGAAAGCAGCAGTCTACAACACATTCAACGGGGCAATTGAAACAAGGCAGGTAGTTGATCCTGTGCTGACTGAATCAGAAGCGATTATAGAGGTAAGGGCATCAGGGATATGCAGAAGCGATTGGCATGGGTGGAAAGGGCACGATCCTGATATACGCTTACCCCATGTGCCGGGGCATGAGTTTTCAGGGGTTGTGAAAGAAGTTGGGAGCAAAGTTAGCTTATTTCAAGCGGGTGATCGTGTTACCGCTCCATTTTGCTGCGGATGCTCAACATGCTCCCAGTGCATGATAGGAAATCAACACATTTGTGACAGTCATTTTCAGCCGGGATTTACAGACTGGGGTTCGTTTGCTCAATATGTTCAAATTAAAAATGCGGACTTCAATTTAGTCAAGCTACCCTCTTCCATCGATTTTGTATCAGCGGCAGGTTTGGGCTGCCGTTTTATTACTGCATTCCACGGAATTGTAAATCAGGGCAAAGTTGATAATTCAATGTTCGTAGCGATTCATGGTTGTGGAGGTGTAGGTTTATCAGCAATTATGGTTGCGGCTGTATATGGCGCCAAAGTTATAGCTGTTGATATCAATGAAGAAAACCTGCAGAGGGCGAAGTCCTTTGGAGCTGCGTATACCATCAATGCCACCAAAGTGAACGTTGTGGGTAAAGTGCTTGAAATAACCGGGGAGGGAGCAAATTTATCGATGGATGCGCTGGGTAGCCATGAGACGAGTTCGAACTCCATTAATTGTTTAGCAAAAAAAGGGAAGCATATCCAGGTGGGTATTTTAGGAACCGAAAATGATATTGCGGTATCGACCGCTGATTTAATAGCAAAAGAAATTGAACTGATTGGCAGCCATGGAATGCCACTTGCTGATTATGATATCATTTTTGACCTGATTTCGAGCAAAAAGATAGACCTGTCATTACTCATTGACAGAACAGTTAAACTGGAAGATGTTCATCAGGAAATGCTTAATATGGATGCCTACAGTAATTCAGGGATGGTAATTATTGATCAGTTTTAATAGTTAAAGATTCAAAGATCAAAGTTGAGCATGAGCGGGTCAGGCAATGGCTGGAAAAGAATGGTAGGGTATGATTGTGAGCGAAGCGAACACCCCTTGAAGCTTTCACCAGGGTATGGCTCTATGCCACATTGAATGCTGAAAACCAATTCATTGGATCTTACGATCCAGGGCTTATTGATTTTCAAATAGTTTGTAAAGCAATAGCGATGTATTCCTACTCTTCCCCGTGCTTTTATTGGGAAGCAGGTCATCTCAATTCTTCTTCGTAAATTGTTCCTGTTCTTTGAAAGTCATGGTTGTTGGTTTTTTTGATTACATGAGAAATCAAATTTTACAGAAACAGTATAACGCAGCGTCATGAAGCAATTATTCATACAAATATTTATTTCGTCATTTTTTGTTATTAATCCCACTTTGTTACTTTTCGGGCAAGAAAAGATTATCGAGGGAATGGTTACAACTTTTGGCAGCATACCCTTAATTGGCGCAAGCATTGAAGTTAAAAGCACCAAAGAGCTTGCGTTTACCGATACACTCGGAATGTTTACAGTTTCATGTTTACAGGAGGATAAAATAAAAGTAACAGCCAGAGGTTTTTCGAGAATAAAAGTGAAAATAGAGGAAAAAACAAAATACGTTTTGGTGAATTTGAAATTTTTGCCTGGCCCTGAAAACCGTGAGTTGGCCATTGGTTATGGACATGTTAAGGATGCTGATAAACTGTACGCAATTTCCAATGTAAATGAAAATGACATAGATTTTTCACACTATTCTGATATTTATCAAATTATAGAAGAAAGGTTTTCATCATCGGTTCAGGTTAGAAGTGGAGGTGAAATTGTTATTCGCAACACACCAACAATGTCTGGCAGTAATGCCGCTTTATTGATAGTGGATGGAAGGCAGATTGATGAATTTGACTTTGGAAACATAAATACAGCAGATATTGCAAGTATCAATGTATTAAAAGATGCATCTGCCTCTGTTTATGGATCAAGAGGGGGAAATGGGGTTGTCATTGTTGAAACAAAACGGGGGGGGAATCAACATCCTTGATTACATTGGGGATCAAAAAATTATACGAAATGAATAAATTGATTTCTATCCTGGCGTTTGTTATTACTTGCATTCTTTCAACGGATGTATTAATGGCAGGCAATCGTGAAGGGGGTGCATCAACCGATACCATCATTCATACGGATTTAGAATTTCCCCTGAGAGGTATATTCTATTATGCCTGGTATCCGAACAATTGGGCCCCGAATGGATATCATGTGTTTAAGCGGCAAGGGTAAACCTCGACTATATGGTACATGTAAAATAGTGGTTGAATAAGAACATATTACAATTGAGCAATCAGCAATTGATTCTATCAGCTGGTTTGAACCAATGCCTAAAATTCAAGTAAAGGCTTATAATCAAAGCAATTATTAGTCCCCACATGGTAACTGCATCTACCAGGGATTGGTCGATTTGAAGTCCGGTCAGGCGCGTAAAGAGAAAACTCAGGTAGGAGTTGGGAAGATCAGTGTATCCAAGTTTCCTGAGTATATTAAAGTGCCAGTCGGTCAGGGGACAGTATCCAATTCCATAAAAGATGCCCAGTATAACCCAGGAAGCGCCAGTCAGCAGCAGGCAGATGAGATTAAGACGCCTGGCTCTCTTCCAGATCCATCCAAACAAGTTGAAGAAAACAAGGCAGGTATGAAAGACGGTAAAAAAGATGTCAAGAAATCTCATCCATCATTATTTCGTCCATAAATGGATCGATAATTTAGAAAAAATTAAGTTTACAATAAAGCTATGAAATCTTGTGGTCATATAAGCTAATTCTTTAGCCTTAAAGTATTAACTCCCGTTGACATTATCAGATTAAAAGAGGAATTGGATAAGGATTTAAGGAGTATATAGAAAGGTGCCGGAGCTTCTTGGAATGGGATATTGTGGACCTACCCCATTTATTGCATAAGGGCCAGCCCTAGAAGAATCGCCCGGCAGTCCAGGCAATGATGAACAAAAGAAACCATTTATTGTTTAAATATTATAATAATAAGTTAAACATAATTACCATTCATGCATTTTTTTTAATTTGACATTCATGACACCTCAGGGCAAAGAGGTTTCTATGGAAACATACAAGGGGAAAACTGTTTTGGTGGTAAATACCAGATGTGGACCTACTCCTCAATTTAAAGATTTGGAAGCATTACATCAGTCCATTGGATAAATGAAATCCTAAACGCTACTCCTAAACAATTGAAAGGTGAAAAAGGAAAAACAAATCCATATTTCCAGATCTGATATAGAAGGGATGGAAAAGATCAAACGACTAAATTTGATCAACCACATTACAGGCTATAAATCGGCCAATTTGATTGGTACAAAATCAAAGCAGGGATACCTCAATCTATCTATCGTAAGTTCCGTAGTCCATCTGAGTTCCGCACCTGCACTGATTGGATTCATTCAAAGACCTACAACCGTGCCAAGACATACCTACACCAATGTGGTAGAGACTGGTGTTTTTACCCTGAATCATGTTCACGAAGGTTTGACTGATAAGGCCCACTACACCTCTGCCAAATTTGGTATTAAAGATTCCGAATTCGAACACAGTGGTCTCAAAGAAGAGTATTTAAATGGCTTTCCTGCGCCCTTCGTCATGGAGAGTAAAGTTAAACTTGCCGTCAGGTATTTGAGTACTTATGAAATTTCTGAAAGTCAAACTCTTTTCGTGGTAGGTTCCATTGAATCCATTTACATCCAAAAAAGTGCCATGAAAGCGAATGGGCAGCTTGATTTGACAGCAACGGGCACTGTGGCTATATCGGGCCTGAATAATTATCACCGCGTAGATCAGCTAGCCTCTTACGCTTATGCCAGACCGGGTGCATTTCCCACCAACCTGCTTCAGACAATTAATAATCCAGATGATGCTATTTAAATTTACCATCTTGCTACTGTTGATGACCCATGCTGAGGCTTCCATATACAAATTCAACAAGCAGAGTAAATTGGACAACTGGATCCTTGTGAATGATGTAGTCATGGGTGGTCAATCCATAAGTTCATTTACACTAAATGATAAAGGTCATGGCGTCTTTCAGGGAAAGGTCTCCTTAGAAAATAATGGTGGGTTCGCCTCTTTGAGATATCGATACGAAAATTCAGACATTCAATCATTTAATAGCATAGCTATACGGTTAAAAGGAGATGGCCTCCAGTACCAGTTCAGGGTAAAATCAAAAAAGTACGACCGGCAGTCCTATATCTATTATTTCCAAACTTCTGGTAAGTGGGAATGGATAGAAATCCCCTTGGGCGAGATGTATCCTTCCTGGATGGGAAGAACCTTGAAAATGCCTAATTACCCGGGGCAAACCATGGAAGAAATTGGAATTTTGATAGGAAATAAGAAGCCTGAAGAGTTTCATCTGGAAATAGACCAGATTTTGTTAAATTAAATGCTTTAAACATCTGACTTATGGCTAATTACTTGATAATGGGTGGCTCATCCGGGATTGGTAAAAGCCTGGTGGCTCAGCTAAAAGGCAGCAACAACAATATTTTTGCCACCTATATGAACACCAGGTTAAGCGGTGAAGAAACCGGTGTAAATTACCATGCTGTGGATATAAGCAAGGACTTTGACATGGATTTTCTTCCGGACACGCTGGATGGGATGGCTTATTGTCCGGGCAGGATTAATTTGAAACCCTTTCACCGGATTCCTCCCGAATCCTTTATGGAAGACTATAACATACAGGTTCTGGGTGCTGTCCGCTCTATCCAAAAGGCGCTTCCCGCACTCAAAAATTCTGAAGCGGCAAGCATAGTCCTATTCTCAACCGTCGCTGTGCAAAACGGATTCAATTTCCATAGTCAAATCTCAGCCTCCAAAGGTGCCATCGAAGGATTGACAAGAGCGCTAGCGGCTGAGTTTGCCCCCAGGCTGAGGGTCAACTGCATTGCACCTTCTTTAACTGATACGCCGCTGGCTTCGAGACTTCTCAACTCAGATGCAAAGCGGGAAATGAATGAAGAAAGGCATCCCCTCAAACGGATTGGTCGCTCTGAGGATATTGCCTCAATGGCCAGTTTTCTTCTTTCAGACAAATCCAGCTGGATTACTGGACAGATCATCCATGTGGACGGAGGAATGTCAAGCATACACACCTGAATCAGGTATCCTGTAGCCGAACTATTGAGGATGCCAATTCAAAGAAAGAGGTTTCAGGTAGTGGATTCAGGAAGCTTGCGCGATACATTTTTGTAGGAAATGGGTCTGAATCTTCCATGGGCATTGTAACACCTTATGAAAAACTATATATGGGTCATAGTTTTGAGAGGTCCTGTGTCCTGAACCTATTCATGTAGTAGACGAATCCCACCCCATATGACCCCAAGCCCCAACGTCGTATCCACAACATATTGCAGTCAATAGAAATTTCTAAACCAGATACTTGACTTATACGTCTCATTATAGTCTCATCCCAAATTCATTTATCATGCGAATTTTTATCATATCATTGGCATTCATCGTTGGTTTTGCCTGTCAACTTCACGCTCAGCAAGAGGGTGTTCCCTCCTACGAAGACACGGTAGCAGTATATGAGGATCTGTTCTCGGCGGCGGAGCCTCTCAATCTCACTCTGAAATTTGATCTCAAGGCACTAAAGAAAACCCGGAGTCAAAATGTATACCATGACGCAGAAATGACCAATGTGGTAAGTGATGACTTTCAGTTAACCCATTCGGTACAGGTCATGGCAAGAGGAACTTTCGGGCGGGATAATTGTACCCTGCCACCCATCTGGTTGAATATTGGTCATGCAGGGATCAAAGCCGATTCGCTCCAGGACGTAATCCGGATGAAAATGGGGGTACGTTGCAAAAACGCAGCCCAATATGAGCCCTATGTGCTCAAGGAATACCTGGTATACAAGATCTATAATATCCTTACACCCCTTAGTTACCGGGTCAGGCTGGTAAGGTTAACCATCATCGATACGGGAAAGGGCAATGAAGTGACCGAGGATTGGGCCTTCCTCCAGGAACCTGATGAACTCATGACCCTGCGTCTGGACGGTAAAATGATTGAGAGCGATGAGCTTTCCATGAGTAGGATGAATCCCGAAGTAATTAACAGCTTGTCCATGTTTCAGTATATGATAGGAAATGGGAATTACTCGGTGACCGGAAGACATAACCTGAAGATCCTGACTTTGAATTCGGGAAACCCGCCCGGATTTTTGCCGGTCCCCTATGATTTTGACTTCTCGGGCCTGGTGAATACCCATTACGCCATGCCCGGTGAGGCCCTGGGCACCACCTCGGTCCAGGAACGCTATTACCTGGGTCTTTGCCGTCCGAAACAGGTTCATGAAGAGACCATTCAGGAGCTGGCACAGTTCGATGATGAGATCAGGGAGTATATCAATGATTTTGAATACCTGGACGATAAGGAAAAAGTGGATATGATCGAATATCTTGACAGCTATTTCAAAGAATCCAGGGAATCGGGATTTATTGATCGCAAGATTGTCCCCACCTGCCGATAATCAGAGATTCATTGTACAGACTGGAGTAAGCGGATATGATCAAATAGCAGCATCTTGAACCTTTATGTTAGTTCTTTGTTTAAGATATAGCAAAATGATTTAAACATAAAGAGATGATAAGAAATATATTGATAACCGGACTTTTAATTATTGCCATGGGAACAGCAAACGCACAGACTACTTTTTACGACTTTACAGTAAAAGATATAAATGGGGAGGATTATCCACTTTCACAGCTGAAAGGCAAAAAAGTGCTTGTGGTCAATACGGCATCAAAATGTGGTCATACACCTCAGTATGAGGGCTTGCAGGAACTTTACGAAAAATATGGAGCTGATGATTTTGTGATCATAGGATTTCCTGCAAATAATTTTTTAAAGCAGGAACCAGGTTCAAACGAAGAGATTGCATCATTCTGCACTTTAAACTATGGGGTAACTTTCCCTATGATGAGCAAGATTTCTGTAAAAGGAGATGATCAGCATCAGCTATACAAGTGGTTGACATCCAAGAGCGATAATGGGGTGGAGGACAGCAAAGTTTCCTGGAATTTTCAGAAGTATATGATCGATGAAGAGGGACAGCTGGTGGGACACTTGTCGCCCAAAACAAAACCGGACAGCGAAGAACTGCTCAGTTGGATTGTAAACTGAGAACTGGTCGCCTTTTCAATAGGCTATGTCCAAAATTTCAAAAACCAGATCCTCCGGGCCACGTTTTAGTATGGCCTTATCCCCGGTTTTTTTGTTGATGAGTGCATTGGCCAGGGGTGATGTAAAGGAGATTTTTCCTTTGGAAATATCTGCCTCATCCACACCCACTATTTGAAAAGTCTGAACCGTATTGTTTGATTCTATTTTGAGCTTTATCACTGCACCGAACTTTATTTCATCATGAGCTTGCTCACTTAGCTTCACTACTTGGGCGGTAGCAATTCTGTTGTCCAACAGTTGTAATTTTGCATTGATATGGTTCAGGGCTATTCGTTTCTCATTTTCGTTGGAACTATCCAGCTCGCTTTTTTCATTGATCAGCACCTGTTTTTCGGCCAATAGTTCATTCATTCCCACCTGGGTCACATAGTTTGTTACTCCTTCCGGTAGATCGGCCCTTGGTGGTACCATCGGAATTTCTTCCTGGTCGTCTTCTTTCACAAATCCTCTGCTCATGTTGTTAGTAGGCTTGCTTTTACTCAAAGATAGGAAAAGCTGATCAGTGGGCAGAATTTTACCTAAATTGAGAGCTGAGGAATTTCAGGATGATAAAACTCAAGGCCACAGGTACGGTTGACTGTCTGAAAGAAGGAAGGAGAAAGTATTATTTCGTTCGCGCGGATGTCAAAGATTGGAATACATGGCCTTTCCCATCGGATGCATTTCCGATTTTTCGGGGAAAGTCCCGCAACAAGAAATTCAAGGAAGGCGATATAGTGGCTTTTCAGGCAATAGAGAAAGAAGGTGATTTAAGAGCATGGAAAATATCAAAGTTATGGCCCGACAGCGATTAGCTGAAACTGGGGCATCTCCAGTAGTAGTGTTTCCAGTGTATGACTACTTTTTCTTGCGTAATAAATAGGCCGCTTCTTGTTCCCCTAGCAATTCACCCAGGGAGTATGTCTCGTATTCTTTCCCGGCACTCCGGATACGGTTCATCTCATTTTTCGCCTGGATTTTAATCCACAGCATGGGATCATGATTAAATAGACGGGCAAAGATCATAGCGAGGTCATTGTTCACAGGCCGTTCGCCCTTGATCACTTTGCTGAGATTGGAAGGTTTCATGCCAATATACTTGGCGAAGTATTTCTGCTGAACATCCAGGATTCTGAGGAAATCCTTCAGGAATTCTCCAGCTGTTTTCTCAGGGATCCCGTCCGAAGCACTATAGTCTTCCATCTGGAACTTCAGAGCCAGCAGTTCAACCTTCTGTTTCTGCACTTCACTTCGGCTCCTGGATTTCTGCAGTAAAACAGCCTGAAATTCATCAAATCCAGGAGTACCGTAGTCCATTCCCCGGGTTAAAGCGCCCCCCATAGGTTCCTCTGCTTTCTTCTTCATGACTGATCAGTTTTTTTTCTGTACAGGTATTCTTTAATCAGGTGCTCCCCGCTCTCCGGGTCGAAGTACATCCTTTGCCCCAGAGCCACCTTTGCACCATACTTTTCCACATACCAGAGGATCAGTTCTGTCTTAGACACAAAACCCAGGAACCCTTTGTATTCCCCTTTGGTCTTAAAGCTCTCCCTGCAAGCGTATGCGATCAGGCAACCTGCCACATGTTCGTAGCGTTTACGCTTCTGCCCCACATTGTGGGGAGCCAGCTCCAGAGCTTCCATAAACAACATGCCAGATTGTAAGCTCAGGCACAGGGCGCCCTCCACACTCTCTGGTGTATTCCTGATTGTTAAAACATAGGCCCGATCTTTCCTTGCCAACTCCCTCCAGTTGAATTGCCACCCATCCCTTTTCAGGGGAAGGGATTTCGATCCCAACAGAACGATTTTGGAACTTACAGGCTCACCATTTATCAGATCCAGAATATACACCTGTATAAAGATAATGTAAATTATCCATATTGTATAATAAATAAAGATTAATATTATACTTTATGTATATTTACTTAAGCAATTTACCCGAACTCCATCAGATCGTCCACGGTGTGGAAGCCTAACATCAGGCCGAGCATGAAAGAGCCCTGTTTATTGAGGGATCAAGATTTTTGCATCTTCAAACTCCCGGATCAGTTGAAGCCCTTCAAGGCAATTGTTGGTGCTCATGAGCCTGGCCCGGAGCGAAGTGGCGTTTTCAAATGAATGTACATATATCTTGAAGAATCTCTTCAGGATGGCATAATTCTTCTTCCCCTCCCAGGTTTCGCCAAAACGGGTGATGTGGCTTTTTAGAAGCTGGATGCGTTCACCAGGGTCCATGCTCTGAGGGACTGCAAAAAATGCCGGGTTGCTGAAGATCCCGCGGCCCACCATGATTCCATCCGCAGAGAAAGTGGATGATTTCTCAAGTCCGTCTTCATAGCTTGATACATCCCCGTTGCCCAGGATCCGTGTTTCAGAATTCAGGGCATCCCTGAGCCTGACAGACTTTAGCACTTCGTTCCAGTCGGCCCTTCCGTCCGACTGCATTTTCTGTGTGCGTCCATGAACCGTAATGGCCATCGGCTTTGCATCGAGCAGGTTCCCAATCCACCGTTCGGTCTCCACCTCATTGAATCCAATCCGGGTTTTAACACTTACGGGCAATCCGCTTCCCTCCCTGGTAGCCTCCACAATTTCTTTCGCCAGTTCGGGGGTTTTTATCAGGGCGCTGCATGCCTTGTTTTTAACAATCTTCTTAACCGGACAACCCATGTTGATATCGATTCCGTCAAATTCAAATTCTGAGGCAATCCTGCGGCTGGACTCAAAGAATTTTTCCGGATCGGAGCCCCAGATCTGGACAACCAGCCTGATCCCTTTTGTGATCAGCTTTTCTCTTTCCTGGCGTGATACATGCAGGCGATGGCTGACTTTTTCCTCTCCGACAGGGTGAAGAAATCCGTCTACAGAGAGAAACTCGGTAAAGACTACATGAAGTTTTCCCGGAGCCGCCGCAGACACAATCAGTTCGCGAAACACCGTATCGGTTACATCCTCCATGGGAGCAAGTGCAAAGAATTGCTTTGGGAGTTGGGCCCAGAAATTAGTCCAGACGCTCATCGAATACGAAGTTCTACTTTATTTATCCTGTTGTTTAAAAGCATCATTGCAGTAGTTAACAGAAAAGGAGGAAAAATGTTGATTCCGGTCGTAAAGTAGACCTCCCCAATTCAATGGATGCGGCAGAATGCTGCAACGATATTATAACAATAATTGTCATATCACGTAGAAGAGTGTAAACCTAATTTCAAAAGCCATGAAGAAATTATTTTTAAACCCCGTTATTCTTTTAACCCTGATTGCCTCATTGTTATTTGTCAGCTCCTGTGAAGAGACCGCAGAAGTTGTAGAAGCGGATCTGATCGGCGCCTGGGACATCGGACAGGTAAATGTCGATGTGAAGGTGGGACCTGTAAAACTTGTAGACTTTCTGATTAGCACCCTCCAGTTTGGACAAGCAGCTGCCCAGGAAATTGTTGAGCAAGTCACTGCCGAGTTTCTCGAAATTGGCGGTGGAACTGTCACATTTAATTCAGACTATTCCTACCTGATGTCCAGAAGCGAACTGAATGAGACGGGTACGTGGAAACTGGAAGGAGATCAATTGTACATGAACATTTCCGACCAAATTGAAGATGAAGATCCCTTAACCATTCAGAGCATGAACAGCTCAGCTGCAGTTGTTGCCTGGGAAGAGGAGCAACCGATTCCTGTCGAGGGCATAGGTGATAAGAATGCCACTATCGTTATCGAACTCAATTTGTCCAAGCAGTAGGGGCATAACCTCATAGAAAGACCAGCGTAAATATACTCCCGGCGCTTCCTGACAGGAAACGCCGGGAGTATTCTATTTCCAGCCTGACTGATTATTCCAGTCGCATCTGAGCTCCATCCTTCAATTTCGGAGACTGAAGTACAGATCATGCATGTGTTGAACCGAGTGGAAAACCCAGCAGCTTTGACCATCTTCTGGGGAAGAGTGAATCGTGGTTTTTACCTGTACAATCCATTTGCTTTTAATAAATCAATTGCTTTCATCATTCCTCTGCATTAATAAAATTACGATACATTGGAGACTTTGGCCAGCCTGCCAAAAGTATTTTAAAACATCTCATATCTTTAAAGATAAATCTGTCAGGAAGGATCTGACGTATCTACAGTTTGCGGAGAATTGCCGTGATAGAACTAGCCAGGTTCACTTACAATCTTTATGTTGCTCAGGGGGCCTGGTTTATCCACGTATGGCCGTGATATGGGATGTGCTTCCTTACAATACCCTTATTTCATATAAATAAACTCTCCCACACCGATGGGCAGGTTGAGACCGAACCAGATGAACAGGAGGATGACCCACATGACCAAAAGGAACATGGCATAAGGCAGGAGCATGGAGATGGTGGTACCTATTCCCACACGCTTGTCGTACTGACGGATCCAGCCGAGAAGGAGGGGGAAGTAAGGATAGAGGGGGCTGATGCTGTTGGTCACCGAGTCTCCTATCCTGTACATCAGCTGGACGAAGGCAGGACTGTAGTTCAGCTGTGCAAGCATGGGAATGAATACGGGGGCGAAGATGGCCCATTTGGCCGACCCACTGCCCATGAAGATGTTCAGAATGGCGATGAGTATTATGAAGAGGATGAAAAGCAGGGGGCCGGTGAGACCTGTTCTCTGTAGAAAATTTGCTCCTTCCACCGCGATGATGGTGTCCAGGTTTGAATAAGTGAACATGTAAATGAACTGGGCCACTACGAGCATGAGCACAATGTAGCCTGCCAGGTTGCGCATTCCATGCTCCATATGCTTGATCAGGTCATCCATCTTTGTAATGGTTCCCACGGCCCGGCCATAGAAATAACCCGGAACAGCAAACATCACAAAAAGAATGGGGATGAGTCCCCGAAGAAAAGGGCTTTCCACCACCAGCGAACCTGTTTCGGGATTCCTCAGCGGTGCTCCCGGGAATGCAGTTAGAGCAATAATTATCAGGGCAAATATCCCAAAAGCAATGCCCGCATGCTTCATGCCCTTTTTCTCCTTGGGTGTGAGTTCTGCGGATTTCTGAGAAAGCTCAGCAACTTTCTCCATGCCATCGAAACCGGCTGCACGGGGGATGGTGAATCGCCGAACGACGAATGCACCCACAATGCCCAGCAAGATGGTGGAGGCGATCATGAAATACCAGTTGCCTGTGGCAGCCACTTCTGAGGGAGGATTCATGGTCGATGTGATCTGGGTGCTGATCCCCGCTAAAAGGACATCGGTACCTGCTATAAAAAAGTTTGCCGTAAATCCGGCCGTGGCTCCGGCATAGCCGGCAATGAGTCCGGCAATGGGATGATAGCCCAGCTGCATGAAGATAAGCGCTGCGATCGGGGGTACTACCACTACCCCGGCATCGGATCCAATGTTTCCGCAGGCCCCGATGATGAAGATCACAGGAAAAATGATGCGCTTGGGAGTGGCAAAGGCCATCCTTCGCATGATCACTTCGAGCAATCCGCTCTGTTCGGCGATGGAAACCCCCATCAGCATGACAAGGACCAACCCCAGGGGGGCAAAATGGGCAAAATTGGTTACCATGTTTTCCAGGAACCAGCGCAGACCTTCGCCCGACAACAGGTTATTCACCTCGACGCTTTGTCCACCGGGATCTATAACCGAAACATTCAGAAAACTGGTGAGTGCACTGGTGAGGATGATAAACAGGCATATCCAAACGAAAAGCCAGAAGGGGTGTGGCAGTTTGTTGCCTGCATTTTCAATCCAGCGGAGTATTCCCTTGGCCTGGGGAAGGTTATCAGAGGCTTGCTTATTCATATAGTGTATATTTGGTCGCTAAAATGGGAAAATTTCCTGAGATGTGGTATGATAAAATGCAAGTTGTTAGAAGTATAGCTATTATGGATTATTTTGTTGAAATTGTAAATGTTACTTATGCAAACAAACGTCAGAGCGGGATGTGCTAGAGAACCTGGGGATAAAGTAAAAGCATGGTTATCACTGGCACATTTATCAGTGTTAGGTGCAATAGCAAATGAATTCTTCAGATTAATCAAATTAAATGGTTGTTATTAGTAAACTAATTAGTTAACTTTGTAATATGGAACGAAAAGTCATTGCTTACAAGAATTACTTCGTTGATTTCTATGTGGAGCAAGACAATAAAGTCCAAGAGAAGATTGAATACGTTCTTGATTTAATTAGATATGAGAAAAGGGTGCCAATCAAATTCCTTAAATTCTTGGTCAGCACTGATGGTATCTATGAAGTACGGGTTATTACTACCTATAGAAGTATAAGAATTCTCTGCTTCTTTGATAAAGGAGAACTTGTGGTTTTGACAAATTGCTTCGTCAAGAAAACACAAAAGACTCCCAGGAAGGAAATCAGATTGGCAGAAAAACTTAAGAAAGAGTATTTGAATGAAAAATATGGAGGATAATATGATGAGAAACACTACGGATTTTGAAGATATCTTAAAGAATAAGTACGGAAAAAAAGGAACTCCAAAAAGGGATGCATATGAAGCAGATTCTCTCGCATTTAGACTTGGCGTAATGCTGAAGGAAGCACGGCAAGAAGCCAAAATAACTCAAGAAGAGCTTGCCGAAAAAACCGGTACAAAAAAAAGCTATATCTCAAGAATCGAAAGAGGGAAGAGTGATATTCAGATATCCACATATCACAAGCTAATCGAGATTGGGCTTGGCAAGAATCTGAATATCACAATTGGATAAATTCAAAATAATTGAACAACTATGCTGACGGAGATAAATCCAAAATTGCCAATGCGGCACAAGGATGTAACAAAGGATTATTACCTGAAAAAGCTAGATTTTATAGAGTCCGGAGACTACGGTGATTATTTGATAGTTAAAAAAGATGAAATTGAAATTCATTTTTTCGAGTTTAAGGGACTTGACCCAAAAGAAAACTACGGACAGGTTTATATAAGAACTATCGGCATAGATGACCTCTACAAATCACTATTAGAAAGAAAAATTACTATTCACCCAAATGGAAATTTAGAAATAAAGCCTTGGGGACAAAAGGAATTCTCACTTCTTGACCCAGATAATAACTTACTGACTTTTGGACAGAGTATCTAAATTTTTGAAGGAAAAGAAAAACAACGAACCGCCAATATAATGTATGTGTCATTTGTAATTGTCAAACCTTTTGCCACTTCACAAAAGCTGCGCCAATATACACCACATAAACTAACCGTTAGTGACAAGGCAGGCAAACCGGAGGGCGGCTACTAGGAACCTGGTGGAGGCTTTAAAGTATAAATTATGTTATCAAAAAAATAGAATTATGGCATACAATCGCATATTTCGATAAAAGTAATCCAATAAGAAAACTGACAAATACTACTATGAAAACTCAAATTATTGTAAAAACGTTCACAATGATTGCCATGCTATTGGCAATGTTTTCATGCCATGGCTATGCGCAAGATGGCAAAACTCCTTCCATGACAAAAAGCTTTGAACTAAATCAGCCTGGCACATTAAACTCCAAATCATCTGGTGGTGGAATAACGGTAAAAACCCATAATGAGGGTAAAGTAGAAGTTCAGGTATTCATTAGAAAAAACGGGAAAATTTTATCTCCATCAGATCCATCGGTAGCTGATGTACTGGAAAACTTTGATTTGGAGATTGAGAAAAATGGTTCCGTCATTAGTGCGATTGCTGAACGCAAAACAAATTTCAATCGATTTAAAAATATGGGTATTTACTTTACCATTATTGTCCCCCGTGAAATGTCGTGCAATGTATCATCAAGTGGTGGTGGATTAAAAATTTCAGGAGTGGAAGGCACACATGATTTTAGTAGCAGTGGAGGCTCTGTTATTCTGGAAAACACAGCAGGAACTACAAACGCAAAGTCATCTGGCGGCAAAGTTGAAGCGACGAATCACAACGGGGATATTCACTTAACTTCCAGTGGTGGTGGTGTTACTTTAGATGAAGCTCATGGCAGTGTTTATGCGCATAGTTCTGGAGGTGGTGTGCACCTGAATAATATTCATGGCGATGTGGATGCTGGCAGTAGCGGTGGTGGAGTTAATGTTTCGGGAGAATGCAATTATGTGAAAGCCAAATCCAGCGGCGGATCAGTCCATGTTAACATCAGCAACTTAAGCAAGGAAATGCACCTGCAGTCCAGTGGGGGTGGAGTTGATGCAATTATACATAATGGTGATGAACTTGGACTTGATCTGGACTTGAGTTCTAGTAGTGTTAAAATTGAGCTACGAAATTTCTCCGGTCAATCTGAAAAGGATCGTGTGAAAGGAACTATGAATGGAGGCGGAATTCCTGTTTATATGCGTGCATCCGGAGGAAGTGTTAAAGTGCGATATGAGGATTAAAAGGAAGGTGAAAATTGCATCTGGCTAAATCTGGGAGGGGGTCGTTAACGATACTATCTATATCTTTCTATCAATAGATGTTATTAAGTGGTACTTGATTCCGCTTAATTTTATATCCTCTGGATTTAATTCTGTCATCTTGTCAAGAATCTTGAAAACATTTTCCTTGGTTAAATAGTTGTAGGCTTGTTTCCCAGGTTCCTTGGCCCTTGGTAGAAATTTTTGTAGATCCTGGCTGGTTGTTAAGTTAACAGGGTTATCCAGGAGGTGAATATCTTTGGGTAAAGCCTTTATGTTTAATTCGAAGTCCATTGTGATTGATGGAATAGGAGAAGGTCGTTTATATTTCACAAATGTGGGAAAGGCGTAAAAACCTACAATATAGTTTTGATTGTCGCCCCAGTCCAGAGCCTTAATAAAAACAACTTCAACATCACGTGCCTTCTCCTTATCTGGCATTTTTGTCCACAATTGAGGTAAGTGTCCGTAATAGTATCCCTTATCATCAGCAGGGTATTCTTCATGTGCAAAATTTAATGAGGTATGGGTGGAAACATGATCAACAACATCGTCAAAATTTGAATGGTTCAAATCGTCCTCAGTTGGCTGATCTTTCCAGTCATTTGAGTTCCAATCTATGCTTGCCAATATCCCGTAATTCTTTACTGCCATGTGGTCAATATTTTAATAAAAACTTGAGTGCTCTATTCTTCAAAGGTATCAATTAGATTTATGAAATCCCTTAATGAATTCATATACATCCAATTTATGAAGTAAACAGTAGCTGTTTTAACTAAAAATTGACATGGTTAAATATTACTTTGAGTCTGCCACAAATCTGTTGTACATGGAATCAATTAATGCAGGTTGTGGATTAATCCCATTCATAATTACTACCTGATGAATAAATTTTACTGTTTCGCCCTTTTTAAGGGTATAATTAAATTGCTCCTCGCCATTGGTATATATGTTACTTCCAAAAGGGTTGATTCCATATAAGCCATAATCGCGAGCCATCCAATGCGGAGGGTGATTTAGGTTATCCGGGTGGTCGAACATACATATGGAGATACTGTCATTGTCAACTATACCTGATAATTGCATCCACCTGGCCCGCTTTCCCCAAACATTGGGATATCCTTCTAATCCATTGCTGTTCCGGTAATGACCGGAAACATTGGTTGCCTGGCTATCGCCAAATAAGACGGCTGGTTCATCGGAGGCAATTTCCAGTTCTCGCCTCACCCTCATGGCAAACATACCTTCTTTTGAATCTTCGAAAAAGACATCAATCTCAGTTGCAGAAATACGGGTAATATGAGTAATCAAACGCGTGTTTTTATCTCCACTAAAAACATAGCGTGTTTGCTCCTTGAGAATAAGTTCATCCAGGTCATTCCGCCATTCCTTTTCCACTTCTAAAATGCCCTTTTCGCCTGATTCAACTTTGAGGAATTTAACATGATTGATTCTCCCATACCTTACATCTGGGTCTTTGGGAATTACCGCACTGTTCCAATAATCAACGTCATTAACAACACCATGATTAAACCAAATTCCATAGTGATGTGGATGATCAATTCGTTCACCTTTGTTGGGTGCAATTGGAAATCCACGGGTAATCCTTTTTTCACTGGCCGTGTGTACCGGGAAAAGCACTGGTTTCCTCAAAATACTCTCTGCATACATGTATGATGTAAAGTATTTATCATCTATAAAAATCTCCAATTTGTTCAGTGAGTCATTTTGTACTATTGAAACATAATCGGAGGTATTATCTTCAGCCTGCTTTGAAGGTGTTTTGCATGATTGAATTACCATCAGCAGTAAAAAACAGGGAATTACAATTCTGCTTAGAACAATATCCATATGACTAAATTTTGTTATTTAATTCCACTTAAAAGCAAAATAAGAACATGGTTTGTCGGTCGCATTTCTAATTCCATGTGCTGATGGGGCAGTCATGAAATAAAAATCTCCTTTATTAGCCTGGTATTCTTTTCCGTCAATAGTCATTTCGGTTTTGCCCGACAGAACCAATATAATTTCAGTTTCATTGTGCTTATGGGGTTCATGACTAGGCCCATTTTTGTTTAAGAAAGTAACGTGCATTTCAAATCGTTCACACATGGCTGTTGATCGATCGAAGTATCTGCGGGTACCGCGATCCCCGTTTTGTGTAACAGTCAAGGAATCTGCATTTAGCATCAGTGATCCGCCAGCTGTCGTCCCTCTTTCTAAATCCATTTTATTTTTAGATCTATATTTCATTACAAAATACGTGAGGTTTGTATCCCCTATATTTTCAATGGAGTGCATATGGGTGGGCATCAATAAAAATACTCCAGCGGGTCCCAGAATTTTACTTTCACCCTCAATGGTAATTTTCATTTGGCCTTCTGTAACTATAATACATTCCTCCATGTCTTCGCTGGCATGGGCCTTACCAGGTTTAGCTCCTGGATACTGTGTTGTTGCATGCATTTCCAGATACTCAAAATGGGGTGATACACCTTCAAGAATTTTTCTTGTTTCTTTCATATCGCCATGCTTTACAGGATGGTCTTCCCACTTGTAAACGCCCTCATTCACATTTTTCAATTGTGCCATTGTTGTTAGGGTTAAAAAGCAAAGAGAAATAGTTGCAATTATTTTCATAAGTTCTTTTTTACAATTTGTTTGCTTCAAGATCATTGCCGGAATTTTCTTTTTCTCATTGAATGTAAGGTTTCTGCCCCAACAAAAGGAAATATTAGACAATATGGGCAAAGCAGATGAATAATGCCCTTCATCAATATCACAAAGTGCTCATCTTTACCGTTACTTCCAAATTACAGATTTATTAACAAATGTGCTACTGGTTTGGAAAGAATACGATCGTAACTGTTAAAAAAGCATTAGCAATCTATCTATAACGGTTGTATCAGATTATCAGCTTTATTTTCAAGGTGATAGAATGATGGTTTTGGCAACTCAATATTTAATGTCTCCTTAACTACTTCTTCAATGGATTCCACCAAAACAAATTCCAACTCATTTCCAACTTCTTCGGGGATTTCGTCCAGATCGACCTTGTTTTCTTTCGAGAGAATAATCTTTGTTATTCCGGCTCGATGTGCGGCTAAAACTTTCTCTTTAATTCCTCCCACTGGCATTACGGTTCCGCGTAAGGTGATTTCACCTGTCATAGCTGTTTTAGGATCAACACCTGAACCCAATAACATGGATGCCACAGAAGTAAATAGTGTAATTCCGGCTGATGGACCGTCTTTAGGGATAGAACCGGATGGTACATGAATATGGATATCATTTTTTGAGAAATCGAAATTATTGACCAAATGTGGCATTCTGGATCGAATTAAACTCAGCGAAATTCTCGCAGATTCCTTCATCACATCACCCAATTGACCTGTTAGAATTAATTCCCCTTTGCCGGGCATAAATGAACTTTCAATAAAAAGAATATCTCCTCCTACTGGTGTCCAGGCCAGACCTGTAATAACTCCAGGGATTTTTTCCTGTAAGGCCATATCCAATCTCACTTTATGTTTACCAAGAATATCATTTAGTAACTTTTGCGTAATGATATAAGGAGTTTTTTCCTTCCCCGAAACAATTTTCTCTGTAGCGACTCTTGCAATTTTAGATAGTTGCTTTTTTAATCCCCGTACACCTGCTTCACGCGTATATTGTGAGATTACGGTTTTTAAAGCTTCGTCATCAATAAGCAATTGATCAGATTCTAAGCCATGGTCATCAATAACCGTTTTAACAAGGTGTTTTTTACCGATATGGAACTTCTCATTGTTCGTATAGCTGGATATCTGTATTATTTCCATCCTATCAAGCAAGGGTCCCGGTATATTACTTAACGAATTGGCTGAAGCGATGAAAAGAACTTCTGACAAATCATAAGGAACTTCTAAATAATGATCGACAAATGTGTTGTTTTGTTCCGGATCCAGTACCTCCAGCAATGCACTGGCAGGATCTCCGCTATAGGAGGTCATTAATTTATCAATTTCGTCTAAAGCGAATACCGGATTCTTCTGTCCTGCCTTTTTCATTCCCTGAATAATTCTTCCCGGCAAAGCTCCAACATAGGTCCTTCTGTGACCACGAATCTCAGCTTCATCACGCATTCCTCCCATACTGAATCGAACATATTCGCGCCCCAGGGCATGCGCAATACTTTTGCCCAGACTGGTTTTTCCTGTACCCGGAGGGCCTACCAACAGAAGAATAGATCCTTTTTTGTTTTTCTTCAGTTTTATTACAGCCAGGTGTTGAATAATCCTCTCTTTTACCTCCTTTAAACCGTAATGATCTGTATCCAATATTTCCCGGGCTCTATTTATGTCGATCTCTTTAAGTTCTCCTGTTTTCCAGGGTAGCGCAACTAATAAATCCAGGTAATTCTGAATAATACTTGTCTCAAAGTTTTGTTGACCGGAACTTTCCAGTTTATCGACTTGCTCCAGTGCAATTTCCTCAACGTCAGCGGGCATCCCGGCTTCGGCAATTAATTCACGGTATTCCTTTTTGTTCTTCTTTGAATCCTTTCCTTCATCCAGTTCCTCCTGAATCGCTTTTAATTGTTCCCGCAATAGTGCTTCCCGGTGCGTTTTATTTATTTTATCATTTACTTTATTTGACAAATCAATTTGCAAATCAATTCTTTCTTTCTGCTTGACAAGCATATCCATAAATAACATGGACATTTTCTGTCTGGAATTTTGCTCCAATAGTCGCTGTCTGTCAGATATTGACAATTGCATAAATGGCAAAAGCGTGGCGATAATATCATCAAGACTCTCCATTTGATCGATTGCCTTTACAAATTCCCCGGACCCGCGAAATCTTGAGCTCAATTCACGAACATGCTTTTTTACAAATTCTTTAATGTTTTTCTCACTTGACGCTTCTAAATCATCCAATTCTGTCAGATAAGTAAATTTAGCGGACAAATCATAATCGTTTATGTAAAGATGATCGATACTAATTCGTTTAACTCCCATGACATGAATTACATATCCGCTCTCAGATTCCTGAAGTGAATCAATTTTCAAGAGAGTTCCTACCTTAAAAAAATCAGACTTTTTATATTTTCCTGAGCTGTTTTCGTTTTTCACAGCCAATCCAATAATATAATTATTCTTGTTGTGAACCAATGTCTTGATATTTACACTATCCGTATCGGATATGGCTATTTTCGCTTTCATTTTAGGAAAAACCACAGTATCATCTAATGGCAACACCCATTGTTCTTGTTTATTAAGATTTTCCATTGCTTTATGTATTATGTTTTTATATATCTATATTATTAGTTAGGCTTTACCTAACATTATAAGCAAATTTTTTTACTCTACTTTATTGAAGATTTTTATCAATTCATTCACTTCATCACTATTTAAACTTTTCATCAATCTATCTATTAAGTTTTCTACAGCTGTCTTTTCATGTCTTGCAATATTTATGCCTTTTTCTGTAAGTCTGATGTAAGAAACACGACCATCACCTGCACATTTTTCTTTGTAAATACATCCAAGACCCTGAAGTTTATTGATTAAATCGGTAACCGACGGTTTTGTAATTTTTGCTATTTCGGCTAATTGGCTAAATGTCATGTTGTCATACCTATCAATTATTTTCAGATAATTAATTTGTTTTACGGTCATTTCGGCAATACTATACTTACCAAAAACTTTCAACCTGCATTCGCCATTAATTGTCATTAAATTCTGATATGCTTTTAACAATTCCTCTCGCTTATCTGACATTATTTATAATTGATTAGGTTTTACCTAACAAAAATAGGTCATATTAATGAATTGTTAAACATATGTATTTAATATCCCGGTTAGGCACAAGGAAAAATAAAATATCTGCGAAATATTCGAACTTCAGCGAGATGATTAAATCTTAGTAATATATTTCAAGTAATTTTTTGGGCCTCTGGCTCCATTTTTATATCACACACTGATTGGGTTGAAGTAACGGTGATTACAAAGCCTGGATGATTGTTGAGATAGGAAGTAAGAAGGCGGCTCTTCAAATCTTGCCGAGATCAAGGATTTCAGAATGTCAATGACATGGCTAAACCTGTATAGCGTCCAGTTACCGGGATCCAGGTCAGATTTTTGTTTTTTCTATTTTTGTGTAAATGAGGCGTGAGTATTCCTACCGCTGCACCAACGGCCATGCCTGCGAGAACATCAGTCGGGAAGTGTTTCATTCCTTTATACCTGTAATAACCTGTAAAAGCTGGAGGAATTACAGCAAGTCCATAGAAGATAAATTTCTTGTTGCCCAATTCAGGATGATAATCACAGTATACTTTTGCAGTAAAAAAACTGGCCGTTGCAGAGGTAGAAGTATGGCCACTGAAAAAGGAGTTTCGATTCCGATAAAAGGTCTTCTCCTCATAACTTGCATCAGGACTGTATACCACAGGACGAATCCTGTCAATATGCATGGCAGCTCCCCATGACCAAATGCTGCCCGTAATGGCCTGGGATTGTAAATATAATAGTAAGACCGGTGCCCAGTCCTGCCTGATTTCCTTATCCAGCATTAACAATACCGGAAGCAATACACTGGCTTGCATACCGATATCCGAAATGTCCCGTGCCTTGTATATGTAAGATGCATCCTGCCGGGTTGCCGAGCGGTCGAACGCGTTAATATCCATAGCATCCAGTTGATTGATTTCCAGTGAATCAAGAGGCGCTTTCTGGTCGGTAATGTCAAGCCCCCAGTAATTCAGGAATGCGCCGGCCAGGGTAATGGCACCATCGCCCCAGGGATTTACATTGTATACGTCACTTTCAAATAGTTGGCCCTGTGCTTCAACGAATAACAGAAGGGCGGTAAGTGTAAAGATGATCTTATAATTCATTGTAACAAGATTATATCCTCCTTACACAAAATAACTAATATTATTTACATAATCATATTTGCATAAATGGTGTCCTGTCGGCAGGGTCGAACCCTCATTTGCTTGACATGTTTTTACTGACTGCCCTTGTGTGTCATTGAAATCCGTAAACTGGATACAACAACCCGTAATCTGGTTATTGATTTACTATTAAAAGAGGCTTTACTTTGTATTATAAGATTATAGCAGTTATGAAAGACTTCAGTTATAAAGTAGAAACAGTTAGTAGTTTACATGAGATTGCAGGCCTTGATAAGCCCAGACACCCTTTGGTAACAATAATAGATTACTCAAAGGTTGACGTGAAAAATGCTCCGGAATCTGGAAGTTTTGTATGTGATTTTTACGCTGTAAATTTCAAGAAGCATTGTAGTTTCTTATATGGAAGGCAAGCATTCGACCATCAGGAAGGAACTATGCATTGCACTGCTCCCGGTCAGATAATTAAATTTGACAGGAATGAAGAGGAGGGAAGGTCTGAAGGTTGGGGATTGTATTTTCACCCTGAGTTGATACGAAATACAAACCTTGGAGATAAAATAAATGAATATTCTTTTTTCGCTTATGGCGAGAACGAAGCTTTGCATCTTTCTGAGCAGGAGAAGCTGACATTATTATCTATCCTTAAGCAGATGGAGGTCGAATACAATACAAATATCGACCCATATTCACAAGAACTAATTATCTCTAATATTGAACTGCTGTTAAACTACTGCAAAAGATTCTATGGCAGACAGTTTATTACTCGAACAAATCAAAATAAAGATGTAATTGTCAGGTTTGAGAAGTTTATAACCCATTATTTTGACTCAGGAGAACTCCAAGAAAAAGGAATCCCTTCTGTTAAATTCTGTGCTGATTTTATACACCTCTCTCCTAACTACCTGAGTGATTTGTTAAAAAGTGAAACAGGTAAAAATACCCAGGAGCATATACAGTTTTATATGCTTGAAAAAGCTAAAAATCTGCTGGCTAAACCAGAGCTTACCATAAGTGAAATCTCATACGAGCTGGGATTTGAATATTCACAAAGCTTTAGCAAATTCTTTAAGAAGAAAATTGGTGTCTCACCAACAATTTACAGGACTGGATAAATAATCAAGAAAATACATTATGAAAGCCATTGTGAATCGAAGGTATGGCTCACCAGATGTGTTTGAGCATGCCGAATTAGAAAAACCTACCCCCAAAAGCAACGAGGTTTTAATTAAGGTTGAAGCCACAACGGTTACTTCAGCAGACTGTATGATGCGCAGGGGTGATACTTTTTTAAGTCGTATTCTAATAGGTTTTAACGTACCAAAAAAGAAATATCAAATTCTGGGAACTGAGTTTTCAGGCGTAATAGAGTCAATAGGCAGTAAGGTAAAGAAGTTTAAACCTGGAGATGAAGTGTATGCTTTTAGAGGTTTTGGCACAGGCTGCTATGCCGAGTATAAGTGTATGAAAGAAAATGGCTCAATAGCTTTAAAACCTGAAAATATGAATTTTCCTGAGGCTGCCTCTTCAGTAGATGGTGCCACAACGGCATTATTTTTTTTAAAAGAAAAGGGAAATATTAAGAAAGGTCAGAAAGTGCTGATTAATGGAGCATCAGGTAGCATTGGAACTTTTGCGGTTCAGTTGGCAAAATATTTTGGTGCTGAAGTTACAGGAGTTTGCAGTACAAAAAACATTGAGATGGTTATGTCTCTGGGTGCAGATCAAGTAATTGATTACACAAAAACTGATTTTACCCAAACAGGTGAATTTTATGACATGATATTTGATACTGTAAGTAAAAGCTCTTTTTCACAAAGCAAAAAAGCCTTAAAATATGGAGGAAAATATATCGTAACTGTAATGACTTTTAAACGTGTTGTCTTATCCTTACTGACAAAGTTTTATAATAAGCAAAAACTCATCTTTGCGATGTCAATAAGTAAGGAAGAGGGCTTAAAGTTTATTAAATCCTTAATAGAGAACGGACATATCAAGACGTTTATCGATAAGCATTACCGACTGAACGAAATCTCCCGGGCTCATAAATATGTTGAGCAGGGACATAAGAGAGGAAATGTTGTAATTGAAATATAAGAATTTGAAGTTCCCGTCTGGTGCTATATTGGCCACCGGTTTAGTAAAAAGTATTATCTTAATTCATGTGTTTTGATTCAAACCAGGATAATGGGCTCATCCAGAGATTATAAGTGTACAAATTGCGGCTATACTGCGCATATTTGCGGGGGAAGGGACCAGGGGATGTTCGCCGTGATGAAAACATACGCCTGTGAGAATTGTCAGGCTTTATCAGATCTGCAAATAGGAGAGAGGGGGATAGATTACGTGGATTATCGCATGCCAGAGAATGCGGAAGTTTTTAATAGAAAACTGCTTTGTCCCGATTGTAGTAGCAGGAATATCCACCCCTGGGATCCTATCAACTGTCCCTGTCCGAAATGCGGAGCCAGGATGAATGCGGATCCTTTGTCAGAGGTGATGTGGGATTGAGTCTGTCCACAGGTGAAAGGGCTTATCATATAATCCTCAATACAACCTGGGGAGAAAGTTCCCACGGACAACGAAGGTGATTTTCTGGGCAATCTCTTTTGTTGAATAGTTGAACAGATTCGCGCCAATTTCATAGAGGAAATCTATCTCTTTGGAAAATAGCTCATTGTCCGACATGGCAACACCAACGAGAAATTCAAACATGGGATCGCGTTCGGCGGGATTGTGTTGCATTATAGTGGATGCTGTTTGCAGGAAAATATTGTTCTGAGACTTTTGATCAATAATACCCTGAAGTAATTCCTCAGGGAAAATCAAAAAATTGGCCAGGCGCTGTATGATAATTTCATACTCTTCTTTTTTCATTTTTTCATCTACTCCTGCCATCACCAATCCGGCTGAGGCAATGAACATGCTTCTGTGTTGATCTAATTCAGAATTCCTGATAACAAGCAACATGTTGGTGAGTTCTTCCATATTGGAGGTCAGTAAGGGATCTGGTTCAATGGAATTTTTATCCAGAATTGATTTGTATACTGTGGACTGTGCAAAGTACTCCAGGGCTTTGATTCTGATTGGATTCATGGGGTGTGAAGCCACATTTATGGTGTTTTCCTTCTTGAAGGATTCGAGCAACTTCTCGTTTTCTTCAAGGAAGGTTGCGAAGTTGAGATTGAATCTGTCTAAGCTCAGGCCCGATGACATCTTAAAAAAGGCAGATATACATTTGTTTGGATTCCCGCAGGCAATGAGTCCATAGCGATCAGCGGTTAATTCTGAGAGTTTGTCCCAAAGAGATATCTTGTTGTACAGTAAAAGTGGAATTCCTTGATAATGCGGAAACACAAATTCGATGACTCCTTTTATATCAATATTTTTACTGAGGATATGTCCCAGCTCATGGCCAATCACAAATTTTAATTCGTCTTCATCCAGCGCATTTACCAAGCCGGAGTTTAAGTTAACGAGGTGTGGTTCATCCTCCTCCTGGCTTGAAGATGCAGATGCATTGAAATCTGGCGAATTCGAAATATAGAATTCAACAGGTTCATTGAAATCGAGGGCTTCACATACCTCCATAAATGGTTTATGAAGCGCAGGTAGTAAATCTGCTCCAAGTTTGAAACTATGTCCTTCAAGCAGATATTTATAGTAATTCCCCGATTTTTCGACCTTGGCCTCTTTCTTAATTTTACTGATGACATCACCTTCAAGTAATTCCCAAAGATTTTTACCGATTTCTTGTTCAGATTTTATTCTGATATTATCGTAGTCCATGTTTCGTGATTTTAACTAAAGATAATCAAAAGCATAAAACGCCTCAGGATTAGCAACAGGTTAGGTGAGCATTGGCAGAACCTCCACAGTCTTTTCTGCTTATCATTCCCCCTCCTTGTCCAGGTCTATAGGAGCCAGTTAATTTTGTCAGAATACTTAATTTGACAACCTTTTTTCTTACCTTTCATGAAGATGATAGTTGTCTGTGTAAGCATCTAAACTGAAAATATTGTCCTTTTTTTTCTACATCTAACCTAAAACGAACTATTATGTTAAAAGAGTTTAAGAAGTTTATTAGCAAAGGCAATGTCATGGAAATGGCCGTTGGTTTGATCATGGCTGTCTATTTTGGGGCCATTATTAAATCTCTGGTTGACCATATCATCATGCCTCCTATTGGGATGCTTCTTGGTAATGTCGATTTTTCAGAATTGAAAGTTGTATTACAGGAGGCTGCAATGAATGGTGATGTTGAAGTTCCTGAAGTGGCTATTAGCTATGGCATGTTTTTGAATACCATTATTACATTTGTTATTGTGGCATTCGCAATTTTTATGGTCGTTAAAGGCTATAACAAAATGAAGGCAAACATGGAGAAAAAAGGCGGAAGCTCCTGCTGCACCTCCAGCACCTACAAAGGAAGAGGTTCTATTAACCGAAATAAGGGACCTTTTGAAAAAGTAAGTTCCAGTTTTTGAGTCTGGGAACCAATGCAAAATCCTGTAAATATAACTTTACAGGATTTTGCTTTTCATACAGCTTTGCAATGAATATCCAACTATTTGCATGTACCAAGCACAATTGAGTACTTGTGGTCGATCTCGGTTGATCAAAAGTATTTGGCTTTCATTTGTATTTTCATCTCAATAGATTTAGATTGTACTTAATTCTGTATGTAGTAAGCAATCCAAGGGTGATACCTATGGCTCCCCAGAGCATATCAATCCAGCAAAAAGTGCCTTGCAGGTTTCCAGTCGCTTGAAGTAACTCAAATCCGAACACCAGTACCGGAATGCTTAAAAACCAGAAGTATCACATTGAGTAGCATTTTTTTCATTATTCTTCCAGGTAATAGAGACTCATATTGATGCCGCTTTTGTCGTCACAGATGGGCACCCCGTCGGTAGAATAAGCGTAGGTCCCTTCAGGGTTTTTGAAATCTTGATTAATATAAGTCAGGTAATTGCATACCTCCTCCCGGCTAGCATAGAAATTGTACGTATCAATGGTCCCGGACTGGTCCTTATAGCCCGGGAAGTCGATATTCTCTCCTTTAATGGTGAATGTCCGTGTATCCGATAATATCCGGGTTTCAGTAATACTGATTCCTGTAATTCGTCGGGGGTACTGTAGCGGATCAAACTCGATGACGATGCTACCGGAAGATGTTCCCGAACTGTAGGGTTCATTCCAGGTTGCCGTGAAGGTGTTGTTGACCATCTCGCCCTTTCTGGGTGTTCCATCCCGATAGAGTACGGAACCCTCGTAGGTGGACCCGGAATTATCCGTATAGGTGGACCTTGCCTCGATGGAGTTTATAAGTACATAATTGAGATCCTCAGGTGCAGTTTGCAGCCTGGTATCGAATTCAATTTTCAGGGTTTCATCGGTGGTGGGCTCATTGGCACAGTTGATCACCGCAACCACAATTGAAGAATAATCGTTTTCCTTCAAAGCCTTCAGCTTGTGATGGTCAGGTCATCACTGCGATCAAAATATTCCATTAGGTTATCTTTGAGACCAAAGGCCAGGAAGGTCACATAATCCATGTTCAGACTGGGGGGCCCTATTTTCAGGTTCAGTGTGGCTTCTTTTTCGAAGGAAGGAAACAGAAAACTGACGTTGTAGAGTCTGGCCGACAGGTCTGCGTATTCTGCTTCATTGAAAAGCGTAGTGTCCTTTTCATAAAAGAAATCGACCTGGTAATCCACGCCAGGGAAAAGCTTCAGGAATTCCTTAGCCGGAATATCCACCAGCTGACGGGTCATGTATTTCTCAAAGAATCCTGGCCACCACAGATATTCCGGTTCGTCAATGGCATTGATGATCCCTTCCATGTGCTTTTTTGAATCGCTCTGAATGATTTCCCTGATAATCCTAATATACAGCTCCTTGATCGTTCGGGTAACGCTGATCCAGATATTGTAGAAAGGGAGTCATGCCGATGGAGTGTTCCTGTACCTGTTTTGTTATCCTTCCTCCCAAAACTGAATGGCGTTCTTCCTCCCCTTTATACTGTTTTTTACCGGCCTCCATGCCCAAGAAAGGTGACTTTCCCATTAAAAGAAAATCTAAGAGTGTGTAATCCGAGATTCCTGTATATTTCTCTTTCATCCATATCACTGAAGCATGGGCATACCAATCCATGCGGTCGCCCAGATAGAGGTAGTATAACATGCGGTATACCCACATGTAGGCAAGGATTTAAGTGTCTCGTCCGTGGCAGTTGCCAGGTGAGTTTCAGAGATGTTGACCTTGATATCCAAATACATTTGAACCGGCCCAAAGCGGCCATTCCCCCTTCTTCCTTTGTCAGAGGATCTAAACTAGGCATTTTAATACTATAGGCACCGGGAGCTGTTGCGGCCCTGCTGGTTACAAGTACGCGGGGCTTTTTCTTATATAATTTGATAGCCGCTTCCATGGATTCCACATCGGACAATTTTAGCCTCAAAATAGGCCTGCATGGCTTCATCCATGTATTCGGAGAGCACAAACAGCTTTTGCCTGGCTGTCTCGGATAGGAAATATGAAAGAGAAATAGTTACCTCTACAGTAGCTTTTCATGAGCTCACTCCCAGGAAAAGCCAGGAATGGGAGACAATTTCAGCAGCTGATTTCAGTCCAGTTCCCTCCTCGGGTCCCCCTCGAAGGTAGGTACTTCAGCAATCAGGTACCCTGAAGAGTCTATGGCATCAAACACAGCATAATGTGGTCTCCTCTTCATCTGTTTCGAGCATTTCATCGGACTCCCCCATGGCCAGATAATTTCCTCGTTCAGGTTCCCCTGGTATTTAATTCGAATGGTGAATGGTCCCTCGGTACCGGGCAGGAATTCCATCAATGCGGTAGATCGGTGTGACTCTGTTCTCTTCAAAATCATCTGCATGTTCCTCATCAGACGATGATTGATACTGTGTTTAGTATGGGGAAAGATCCAGGGGGAACGATAAGGCTGATCCCTTCAGCCTCGAGGGTGGCACCTGCAGGACCTATCTGCGCTTCCGCCTTTTGAGGGACGTTGTCTTCAGGGGCGATCTCTTCTTTAGGGCAGGAGATAAGGAATAGCGGCAGTAATAAAATCAGCCAGAATTTCTTCATTGTGTAGGTATTGGGGAAATGACAATCAAATCATTGACAGATTGCTATCATAAGCAGTAAGAAGAGGGTGAAACAAGGAATAAGTTACAATAATTGAAGTGAAATTTCAAATTGGATTATTTTCTATTACCCTCTAAATTGCAACTTTTTAAGCGTCTTTTTGTTTTCTTAAAAATGGATTAATACCTGCATAAAGCAAAAGCAATAATGCATATCTTTATAAAGAACAGGGTATAGGAGGAGCTAAGTTGATCGACCAATGCTTATATCGAACAGGGAGTAAAAAGTTAATGATTGCTCTGCGAGGTTTCACAGTATTCCTTATGCTGGTATGGCCATTACTGGCATTCCCGCAGACAACAACGGTAGTCTATGATGGCATTACCGGTATAAACCATATAAGCTTTCAAAATGATACAGTTGTTATATCTGGCCTGATAACGAAGAGTCCGGCACAAAAAGCTGGCATTAAACTTCTCGATCAGATCATTGCTATCAATGATTCGGTGGTTTCAGGAACGGGTATAAAAAACAGAGACATCAAGGATTTGCTTCATGACCGTTCTGGTAAATCCATTGAATTGAAAATCAAACGAAAAGGGGAAGAACAACTGCAATCGTTCATTCTTCGAAGGGATCCCTACCTATACCAGATTGATTCCTATGATTATATGTACCTGGTCGATTCTTCTGAACAATGGGATATCCACGATATAATGTCAGGTTCGCTGGATACACTTTTTAAGAATCCTCTAAGCGCTAAGATCACTGTATATTCTGTTGAAAAAGGAAGTCCTGCCGAAAGAAACGGAATATTACCGGGTGATAAAATAATCAGCCTGGCCGATGAAGTGGATCAGGATTATTCTTATCATATCGGTCATGATGTTTTGCATGCGGTTTCGATCGGATACTTTCATGACGATCCTCAGAGATGATTCCTTGATTTACTTCCCAATGAAACCAACTCTTCAGGGAGACCTGGATGGGGATTGCGAGTGAGTTCGAAAAAGATTTTGCTTTTCCGTGTGTATGGCTTAAGATTACGACGGAAAACAGATTGGCTGATAGCCGGACCTACCTGCTCAATGTACCTGAAATGGCAGGCAAAGATTCTCTGAATTTCTTTTATACATTGCCTTCAGGAGAGATCATAGAAAAGAAATCGGGAATTCTATTACCCATCCAAGACCGCGATTTCATTTACAAAAACTGGCATGCAGTAAAGGTAGGTCTGAACAAGGGTGAGCAACAAACCTTCTATCTTCGATGGAAAGCAGAAGAAAGTGTGGGAGGACCCCTCCTGCAGTTTTACGCTCATGAAACCATAGTCAGATATGACCGCTTTGAGCGGATGGTGTTGTTTGGCTTCCTGTTCACAATGCTTATCATTTCGGCTTTCTTTCTGTTACTCTTTGCTGTGATGCGAGGAAGGCAATACTTATACTTTGCCCTCTATATAGGAAGCCTGGCAATATTCATGTTCATCGCAGATGGGTATCTGGATGAGTATTTTTGGAGAGAAAACAATTTCTTTCTGAGATTTCTTGAGAAGTTTCAACCCTATATCATGTCCTGGATATCCGTTTTTTTCCTGTTGTTTGGGATTGCCTATCTGGAGCTCCGGAAAGTATTAAAGCATTGGTACAGAGGAGTTGTTATCGTACTTAGCCTCACGGGTATCAGGATCCTTCTGGTCCTTATGGAGGTATTGTTTAATCTAAACTATCCTGCATTCATCGAGCGTATTTTTACCGTCGTATGGATTTTTACGGTCGGTATCATTCCTCTTTTTATCCTGATTATGCCTGCCATAATTCGAATTAGAAATGGATTCCGACCTGCCTGGTTCTTCCTGGTAGCCAATATTGTATTGATACCCTTGATATATGTTACCCTGTATTCCTACATTATTTCCAGTTCTGTAATAGGCATCTACGAATCAGTACTAAGCAGGCTATTGATTGGCTCTGGAATGCATATTGCGGCTATACTTCAAATACTGATTTTCTCCTTCGGAATTGCCCGGAAAATGAGGCTTGATGAAATAGAAAATAAGCGAAATCAGGAGCAAATCATTGATCAGCTGACGGTAAATGAAAAACTGAAGGATAAAGTCAACCGGGAACTCGAGCAGAAGGTGAGGGAGCGGACCAGGGAGATCAGTGAGCAAAAAGAAGAAATCCAATCCCAACGGGATGAAATCGAAGTGCAAAGGGACAAGGTTTTTAACCAGAAGAAAGAGATCACTGATAGCATCGATTATGCCCGGCGGATTCAGGATGCTGTGCTTCCACGCAAAAAGTATCTGGATCAGATCTTGCCCGAATACTTTGTATTTTACAAACCCAAGGATATTGTGAGTGGAGATTTTTACTGGATTGAAAAGGTGAACAATTCCCTCATTATTAGTTTCCGCAGATTGTACAGGGCATGGAGTGCCAGGTGCTTTCATGAGCATGCTTGGAATAACCTTGCTTAATGAGCAATTCGCAAAAAGCAAGCTTGATAATCCTGGGGAAATCCTGGATAATCTAAGGTCCAAGGTAAAAGAGATGCTTGTCCAGCAAGGGGAGACAGAAGAGCAAAAAGATGGAATGGACATGACCATTGCCATCATCGATAAAGATAAGAAACAACTTCAATTTGCAGGAGCCAATAGTCCCCTCTATCTTATTAGACATGACAGCAAGTCGAAGGGAGAAGAAAATGGATCTCACCTGTTTGTATATAAAGGGGATAGGCAGCCCATTGGTGTTTTTTGGGAAGAAACCAAGTTTACCAGTCATAGTATTAACCTAATGGACCACGACACCATTTATATATTTTCAGATGGTTTCATTGATCAATTCGGGGGCGAAAACCGGAAAAAGTATAAAACCCATAGGTTTAAAGAGCTGCTTTTATCCTTTCAGGAAGAATCCATGGATAAACAGAAAGAGCTGCTGGAAAATGCTTTCGATAGCTGGCGAGGAGGCATTGAACAAATTGATGATATATGTGTGATTGGAGTCAGGATTTCATCGGCATGAAATTTTTAGTTGCTGAATAACGGATTCTTCCTTCAGCCTACCGACAATAGACCAAAATAGTGTTGATTACCGGATGCATTAGTTCGCTGCGAAGTAATGCAGAAAGATAAACCTTGACTCTTTATTGGTAATCAATGGCTGTTACATCCTTAAAATAGATCACTTCCAGCAACGATTGGTCCCTGGTATCGTAATACTGAACAACATCAGGATCTTTTACCAGCACGCAATGATCATCCGGCGTATCGTCAACGATCCTGCCTGACAATGATTTGTCCTCATTTGCCAGGGTAACGATGATCGCCTGGTCGTGATAGTTGCGCAGAATATCAACTTTATTTATCATAGTAATTTTGAGTTGTAGTAGTATCTTATTTATAATACGTATGAATTATGTTTATGTTTCTGATTTAACATCTTTTTTATAAACAATAATTATTGAGCAGGAAAAGCGGAAGCACGCTCTGGGTATCCTGTTCGGTCCGTCCACAACTTTACGATTGTGTATAATCCCTTGTCCCTTTCTATCGCTATCTTAGTATGACCGTATTCAGATATTGATCGCACATATATGAAATCTATAGAAGATTTATTGAATGACAGAAAGGCCACAGCGGAAGAGGCGCTGGAAGTTTTTGATGGCTTAGCCATTGTCCCCAGGGACTTCATGATCGGTCGATGGAAAGGATTTGAGATTGAAACAAATCACCAGATGGATGGTCTACTTGGCCCTTCAGGCTGGTATGGCAAGCTATTTATTGACTCAGAGAAGGTGCATCCTTTGTTGTTTTATTCCCGTCAGAAAACGGAGTTATATTCGGTAAATCCAAAGTTAATTCCTTTGCACATGAAATTTCCCAAATGGGATGCAATAGGAACGATTATGTTTCTGCTAAAACCTGTGCTTCAAACAAGAAAAACCAGCGCAAGATTAAGAATGATTGAATACAGGAACAGGGTAACTGCCACCATGTGTTATGATGAAAAAGCCATTCTCGACCATTTTGCCATGATTGATGAAAACAGGGTAATGGGGGTAATGGATTTGAAAGGGGTACCTGAGCCTTACATCTTTATTCTTGAAAGGGATGGGGACAGAGAGTTAAAACAAAATTTCTAAATGTAAGAGAGAACCGATAGGATTTCACAGGTACGTACTCCTTTTAAGGGGGAGCAAGCCGAATTGGCCAAGTGAATGCTTCACAATTGGCGGGAAGCGAAGCGAAGATTATTGTTACTCGTGAGAGTTATATGTATTTTTACATAGATCAAAAAATGATAAGTGATTATGAAAAACCATATGAGCGGAATAAAACGTCGGGAGTTTTTAAAAAGCAGTGCAAAGCTTACTGCTGCTGCCATGTTTATGGGTATAGGAAGTTCAAAACTTTTCGGTGCGCTTAACGCTACCCAATCGAAAAATTCAATCCCAAAGGTTTCGCTCAACAACGAACTGGCAATGCCCATGCTTGGTTTTGGTACGAATACCCTCAATGGGCCTACCTGTGTAAGATGTGTGTCGGATGCAATTTCAGTGGGTTATCGCCTTATTGATACTGCCCATATTTATGGAAACGAAGAATTTGTAGGAGAAGGGATTAAGCAAAGTGGTATTAAAAGAGAAAAACTATTTATAACATCCAAACTTTGGGTGGACGATGCGGGCTATGAGAGTACAAAAAAAGCCTTTGAAACCTCCATCAATAAATTGGGTCTGGAGTATTTGGACCTATATCTCATCCACCGGCCCAGGGGAGATGTAAAAGGTTCCTGGAAGGCGATGGAAGAGCTTTATGAAGAAGGTAAGATCAAAGCCATCGGAGTGAGTAATTTTGATCCTGATCAACTTGATGAGTTGATGGGATATGCCAGAATTAAACCTGCGATTAATCAGATCGAAACCCATGTTTTCTTTCAGCAGCACAAATCATATGAGTATTTAAAGAAATGCTGAAGTGCAAATGGAAGCCTGGTCTCCTTTTGCGGCTGGTCGAAATGGAATTTTCAGCAACCAGACTCTGGCAGATATTGGCAAAAAGTATAATAAGAGCATCGCTCAGGTATGCTTAAGGTGGCACTTCCAGCGAGGCATTGTAGCGATCCCCAGATCTTCCCAAAAAGCACATATGATTGAAAATCTGGACATATTTGATTTCGAGCTTGATGAATCTGATTTGCAGACGATAGCACCACTGGATCTTAATACTACTCAATTTCCTGAGTGGGAATAGGAACGGCAAGCTTCATTTTCAATTGATATCCGGGGCACATCGCTCAATATAGAAATTGAAAACTTCGTGGATCTCCTTGAGCTCTTTTTTTTCAAGGGCCTGTACGAGTTCAGGGCAATCCCAAAAATAGTCCATCAGCTTTTTTTTCTTCAAACCCAGAACACCCTGGGTGACCCTTACCATTTCATTGTAGCCACTTCTGTGGAATAAGGGGATATAATCGAGGTAGTTGCTCTCACCGTCAACGTACTCCCAGTGATAGTAAGTCAAGTCTTTATTCCTTGAAATAACCTTTAAAAAGACCCGGTCATTTCCCTCATTCAAATAATATCTATAATTGAAAAATGACGATTCTTCTCTGAGCGGCATTGATTCAAAATGCTGATTACTGAAGCCATAGCCCAGGATCTCATTGGGACCATATTTTCTTTTTAAACGTGCATTTGCAGGTTTGAAGCGTATTCTCGAATAGAGATCAAAAAAGGTTCCGGAGGAGCGGTCCTTTACCCAGCCTTCTATAGTTTCTCCCTCATTATTAATGATATAACCGGGGGAGTAATCCTTTTTTTGTGCCTGGACCGGTATAATCATAAGAGCAAAAAGGATCCATAGGATATACAATCTTTTATACTTCAGCATAGATGAGTTTTAGATATACATTGCAAGTACAGTGCCATTGTTAGCTTCCCGTTAAAATGAGTCTCAGCTGCTTGAATTGGGTTGGATTGATACGTATCTTTAATCATATATTCTTATTCAAACGAATTAGATATGAGCGAAGAACAATTCTCACAGAAAAGTGATTTTGTGGGTTCGGCTGGCCGGCAGTTATCACGGCGTAATTTCCTGAAGCTTTCAGGCAGTGGCGTGTTTATATTCTTTACGCCTGGAGTTTTCGGTGCGCTTGCTCCACAGCAACGAGGGAGAAGTTATCCCAGCGACTTCAATGCCTATCTGAAAATTGGTGAGGATGGCCGGGTATCAGTGTATTGCAGTAAAATTGAGATGGGCCAGGGAATTATTACATCAATGGCCCAGATGCTGGCAGAAGAGCTTGATGTGAAACTTGAATCCATCGATATGGTGATGGGCGATACCATGTTGTGCCCATGGGATGGGGGAACCACAGGTTCACGCAGTACGAAATATTATGGGCCGCCACTTCGAAGGGCAGGAGCCGAGGCGAGGGCCATATTGCTTCAATTGGCCTCGGAAAAACTGAGTATAGCACCTGGGCAATTGGTGGTTAAAGAGGGTGTAATTAGCGATAAGACGAATGTTGCAAGAAAAGTGACCTATGGAGAGCTGGTGCAGGGAAGGCAGATTGAGAGGCACCTTTCAGAAGTGCCGATTAAGTCTATTTCAGAACATACTGTTTCCGGCAAGCCTACCATGAGAATGGACGCATGGCCAAAAGTGACGGGCGAAGCAAAATTCGCCGGTGACTATAAACTCCAGGGTATGTTACACGCAAAAATCCTGCGACCCCCATCTCATGATGCCGTTCTGGTCTCTGTCGATAGCTCCAAAGCCCGGGACATTTCCGGCGCTGTAGTGATTCAGCAAGATGGTCTGATTGCTGTGTTGCACGAAAAGCCGGAATTGGCAGAAAATGCGCTGTTTTTGGTTTCTGCGAAATGGGATCTGCCTGAGCCGAAAGTGGATAATCAGTCCATTTTCGATTATCTGAAAGAAGCTGCACCTGAGGGTCGCATTTATGTAGAAAAAGGGAGCCTCACCGAGGGTCATGCTGCAGCTGAACGGAGCGTTAAATCTGAATTTTACAATCACTATGTAGCCCATGCCCCCATAGAACCCTATACCTTACTGGCAAATGTTGAAGATGAACAGGTGACCGTTTGGGCATCCACACAGGCTCCCTTTCGTGTGCGACAAACCGTGGCTGAGACTTTGGATATACCGGAAGAGAAGGTTCATGTGATCACACCTTTTGTGGGTGGGGGTTTTGGGGGTAAAAAGTCGGGGCAGCAAATCAGCGAGGCGGTTTTGTTATCTAAAATTACCGGGCATCCTGTTCAGCTTGCATGGACAAGGAGAGAAGAGTTTTTTTATGATGCATTTCGACCGGCGGCTGTGGTTCAAATGGAGTCTGGCTTAAATGCGGAAGGCCATATTATGTTCTGGGATTGCGATGTCCTGTTCACCGGTTCTCGAAGTTCTGAACCCATATACAACATCCCGCATTTTTGCGTAAAAAACCGGACTGAGAGCAGTGTGCATCCATTTGGAACGGGTGCCTGGCGGGGCCCCGGAAGCAACACAAACGTTTTCGCCATGGAATCTCATACCGATATGCTTGCTCAGGCAGCAGGAATGGATCCGCTCTTATTCCGCATGAATAACCTAACGGACCCACGCATGATTCGTGTGCTCAATGCGGTTATAAATAAATTTGGGCATAGTTTTAATAAAGGTCCCAGCGGTAAGGGATACGGTATCGCTTGTACGAATTATTTGAATAGCTATGTGGCCACGATTGCGCATGTATCTGTGAATAAATCCACCGGGAAGGTGAAAGTTGAGCGCGTTGTGTGTGCTCAGGACATGGGTGAAGTAATTAACCCGCAAGGTGCGAAAATACAGATTGAAGGGGGGATTACCATGGGGATTAGCGCAGCCTTGTTCGAAGAAATTGAATTCAGTGGAGGAAAAATACGGACAGAAAACTTTGATTCGTACCAGATTACAAAATTTACCGATACGCCAGCGATTGATATTGTGCTGGTGGATAATCCGGATTTGGCACCCCAGGGTTGTGGCGAGCCAGCGATTACGACCATTGGCGCAGCGCTGGCCAATGCAATTTTCGATGCGGTTGGAGCTCGGGTATATACCTTGCCTATGACCCCGGAGCGGATATTGGCAGCGATGGATTAGCGAGTGAAGATGACTTGATTTTCGAGAGCGGAACGAGTTATTGGTATCCGCATGCGTGTATTCACAAATTAACTTTTAGGGTATAAACCGTTAATTCTAAACCAGATACTCGGTATATACGTCTTAAAGTTAGTCAAACCTTAAAAATCTTTTATCATGAGAAAGTTATTTGTTATTACAGCCCTTATCCTATTTACAGGGATTGCATTTGGACAAACCCTTAAGAAAGGAAACCTTATTGGTGTACACGTAATGAGTGTAGAATTAAAACCTGGTGTTACTATGGACCAATACATTGATTTTTACAATAAGAAAGTAATACCTGCATGGGAAAAAAGTCAAGAGGGGATGAAAGTATTTATAATGAAAGGTATTCGAGGCGAACAAATGAATGAAATTGGTGTGATAGTCCATTACAAGGATGAAGCGGCCAGAGATAAATCTTACAATGCTGATCATAGCCTCACCGAATTTGGGGAAAAAGTACAGGAGCAGATGGCTCCTATTATTGCCGAAGCAGAGAAATTGGGGACATCGTCATCAAAATACACTGACTGGGTTCTTCAATAATTACGTTCAATTGGTGTTTTAATCCCCCTGTTATTCTTATGCTTCGCATTGTTGTGTAAACTACCTGGGCTAATATTTTGAATGGAACGCTACTTGAAGTAGATTTCAAACCCGATCTTTTGAACACGCTCCTCTGAATTGTTATAAAAGCTTTATGGCTTTGTGATTAAGCTGTGAGGAATTATTTCTTTTTTTGTAATCTAAAAGGAATAAGACATGAAAATCAAGATCTTTATATTGATGTTGGTCCTGCCCATGATGTGTGGATGCGCTCAGAACGGAGCAGATCAGCCGGAAAATCCTTATTACCGATCCTTAACTCCGGAGGAGGAAAGGATCATTGTTTATAAGGGAACCGAACGGGCCTTCACCGGCAAATATGATAAGTTCTACAAAGAAGGTATATACGTTTGTAAGAGATGCGGTGCTGAGCTGTACAAATCGACAAGTAAATTCAACTCCGGCTGTGGGTGGCCCAGCTTTGATGATGAGATACCCGGTGCGGTGCAAAGAACTACTGATGCGGATGGCTTACGAACAGAGATTACCTGCAATAGTTGCGACGCACACCTGGGTCACGTATTCCTGAATGAAGGATTCACGGATAAGAATACCCGGCATTGTGTCAATTCTGTCTCTCTTGAATTTATTCCGGACCGGGTTTCGCATAAGCTCGACAGCGATACAGCCTATTTTGCAGGCGGTTGTTTCTGGGGCGTTGAATATTACCTGGAGCAGGCCAGGGGGGTGAAATCAGTAGAATCGGGTTATATGGGGGGAAGGACAGATAACCCGGATTACCGTGAAGTGAGTAGTCACAAATCAGGGCATGCGGAAGTGGTGCAGGTTGTCTATAATCCATCAGAAATTAGCTATGAGGAGCTGGCCAGGTTATTTTTCGAAATCCACGATCCAACCCAGATGAACCGTCAGGGACCCGATGTGGGGAATCAATATCGATCGGAAGTCTACTACCGGAGCGTTGAGCAAAAGGAGATTGTGGAGAAGCTGGTTTCGCTCCTGGAGAAAAATGGATTAGACGTCGTTACACGGATCAGTCCGGCTGCCCCCTTCTGGAAAGCGGAGGATTATCACCAGGATTATTACAAAAGGCACGGGGGGACACCCTACTGTCACAGCCGTGTGGATCGCTTTTCAAGTTGAGAATTAAAACAATTACATTTGTCCTTTGTTTTATTTTTAGCTGCTCTGATTAATATGGGAGGTTTGAATGCCATTTGCTGAAAAAAAGAAATCGATAATACAATTATTTGCACTATTTTATTTGCTTTTGGGCATATTGGGCCCATTCAATTCTGTACAGGCTCAGCAGGCAAAAACCTCACTACAGAATACTGCTTTTTCAGGAGCAGTGATGCAATGGAACAAGGAGATGCCATTTCCGGAGGACATTAAAATGGAAACATCTGTCCGGCTGGGCAAAAAGGAATTCTTTTCAGCGCTTCGAGGCACCTTTGACCTGCCGGAACATATTCAATTTGTTTCCGAAAACGAGCATCTTGGCCCCCTGGGGAACACGCATATACGCTATAGGCTCCATTACAAAGGCCTGGAATTGAATCAAACCCAGTACATGCTGCATATAAAGGAAAACAGCGTGATCCATGCGCACGGACGTCTGGTGGACCTTAAGGATGTGGACCTTACTCCCTCCCTAAGCAAACAGGAAGCATACAGGTTTGCTTGCACCCACCTTGGCGTTTCTGAGTACGATGCAAAACGGAAATCTCAACTACATTCCATTTTAGCTTCAGGACACGGATCACAGAAGTCCGATGGAAGATTGCTGCTTTCATCCGGATTATCTGAGAAAAGGGCAGAGAATTTCAGGCTTGTATACCGTTTTGATGTGATCCTGTCTGATCCGATCGAACGCTATGATGTGGATATTGATGCGCATAGTGGGGAGCTTGTGGGGAAATACCCTACTCTGTTTCATGAAAACATATCCACCAAAGGGCAAAGCCATTTATATGGAAACGTGGACATTGAGGTATCGGACAGCCTGGCATTGAGTGAGTGGACCAATCCCGAGGATCACTGGCACCTGAATGTTTGGAATGCTTTTGGGGGTTCTGGCCAAAGCTGGTGGATATCTGATATTGCTACCTTCTCCCCGGGTGGGTATAACGACAATTGGCGCGAGGCATTAACTACCGATAAAATTGTTCTATCCGGATCCAATCCGCGACTTGAATTTGTCCACAGGTATAAGCTTGAATTGCCAGATGGGGCTTTCGAATATGATGAGCAATATGATGGATGGGATGGGATAAATGTTCGCATAAGTCTCGATAGCGGGAATACATGGTCAGTTCTTGCCGATCCTGAACCAGCCTACAACAGCACAAGTCTTTGGAGTTTTGGAGGCATTCATGGCGAAGGACCCGGAATACCTGGTTGGGCTGGTGTAGAAGAGGACTGGACTCCGGTAAGCTTTGATCTTTCGGATTACCAGGGTAAAACGGTATTGATACGCTTCGAATTTGCCTCTGATGGGGGATATTCAAGTTTTGATGACAATACCCTTTTCGGCTGGCAGGTTGATGATATTTTTGTAAGGAGTGATGGGGGAGTTCACTATAGCAATATAGGGGACAGTGACAACATCAGCTCACAAAATCTGGTGAGTCGTGCAGGTTTTGTAGAGGGCAAATACCGCTTGAGGGAAACTACGCGAGGAGCAGGTATTGCCACCCTGAATGCCCGGAGCGGAGAGGGATTTTCAACCTACGTGGATTTCGTGCAGGATGAACTTCCATTCATAAAAGAGGAGAATAAGGCAGGTGTTGGAATTCACTGGGCCAGTGAGCAAACCTACGATTTCTTTTACAAGACATTTAATCGCAACAGTTTTGACGATGAAGGAGGGGCAATTGTTTCCTATGCAGACTGGATGGAAGGTGATGATCAGTTTAATGCATTCTGGGCGGGCGATTTTGCGGCTTATGGAGCAGGTAATGGGGAAAACATAGGATCTTTTGGAACCATCGATGTGGTCGGTCACGAAATTACGCATGGAGTCACCCGGCATTCAGCAAATCTGGTCTATCAGGGTGAGTCTGGAGCACTCAATGAATCATTCAGTGATATATTCGGGGCGGCTGTTGAGTTTTATACGGAAGGAAAAGACAAAGGGGAGTGGCTGATGGGGGAAGATATTTTTACCAGTTCGCGGGCATTGCGCTCCATGGAGAACCCCAAGGAATATGAAGATCCGGATACCTACCTGGGGACTTATTGGGTCGATGTGCAGGAAAAAAATGACAATGGAGGAGTTCATACCAATAGTGGCGTACAAAACCATTGGTTCTACCTGCTCAGTGAAGGCGGTGAAGGGAGGAATGATGATTACCTGAGCTACAATGTTGCCGGTATCGGGCTGGATAATGCCACTTCTATTGCCTATAGAAATCTGACGCTCTATTTAATGCCCGACTCAAAGTACTACGATGCGGCGCTCTATTCCATTCAATCGGCCATCGATCTTTATGGGGAGGGTTCTCAGCAGGTACAATCGACCCTGGATGCCTGGGATGCTGTGGGGATCTACCTATATCCCAGATTAGTCAGTACTCCTTCGGAGATGCTGTTTGATACCCCTGTGGGTAGATCTGACTCCTTAACAATCACTTTACAGAACGAAGGAATTGAACCACTCTCCATCGATGGTTTTCAATTGGGTGATTCGGAAAGCTTTTCCATAAGCGTGAATCATGATTTACCATTGGAACTTGATAGATCAGAATCCATAAAAGTGAGCGTGAAATTTAGCCCCGCCTCTCTGGGGACCCATCGAGATAGCTTAAGCATAAGTAGCTCGGATCCCAAAGATTCTGTAAAGCTTATTCCCCTTTCGGGCGAGGGTCTTGATTCAACCACCGGTCTGCCAGACCATACCGAAACCCATTCTACAGAGTTGGTCGCTTATCCCAATCCATTTTTTGATCAGTTGAAAGTCAGTTTCAAACTTCCAGGCTATGAATTTGTCACCCTCGAAATTCTGGATATTACCGGCAGATTGGTTTATTCATCCTCATGGAATGCGTTGCCCGAGGAGACCCATGAGATAGGGTGGAATGGTATCCAGCAAAGAGGTGCAGGGTTTAGCAGCGGACTCTACCTGATTAAACTGCATTCCGGCAATCAAATCATCACCACAAAAGTCATCAAGGAGTAGGCTCAGGTTCCGTATCTGCCCCGCTAAGTTTATCACGACGGAGTCCGAGCCAAATAACTACTCCGCCTGTAAAGAACATAAGCAGGCTGTAGATGGCGGGGGCAATAGAAAACTCGGTGCTGTGAAGCAGAATGACTGCAATGGAGATGGCCAGAGTTCCATTCTGAATTCCCGATTCAATGGAAATAGAAAGGGCCTGTTTGTCCTTTATACCAAATATTCTGGCCGTGAAATACCCGACGGCCATGGTGGCCACATTAAGGATCAGTGCCGCGATTCCTGCCTGCTGAAAATAGGATACAAAATTCGCCCTCTCCTTAATGACTATTCCGATAATTACCAATGCAATTACAAAACCCGAAGCAATTCGCACTGGCTTGGCCATACGAAGTGCGAAACTCTCCCTGTAGCGTCTGATAACCATGCCGATGGTAACGGGAATGATGATGATGATAAATATCTGGGCGATGGTTCTGGCCACATCCAGCTGGACCATTTGTCCCTCATCCAGAAAACGTATGAGTGCAAAGTTTACTATGAAGGGAATGGTGAGTATGGTAATAAAACTGCTTAGCGCTGTAAGGGTTACCGACAATGCGGTATCTCCTTTTGCCAGGTGTGCAATCAGGTTGGAGGTTGGACCGCCAGGACAGGCCGCCAGGATCATGATGCCAATGGCGATCTCCGGTGTGAGCGGAAATGCCACCACAATGGCAAATCCAATGAGTGGAAGCAGAATCATCTGGTTTACCAGTCCCACCAGAATGGCTTTGGGATAAACAATAATTCGCTTGAAATCATCAATAACCAGGGATAGGCCCATGCCCAGCATAATGATAATCAGGGAGGCCATCAGAACCAATGTAGAAATCTTGTCCATGGGAGGAGGTCTAAGTGAAGTCCCAATAATACGCAAATAAACGGACTTAAAGACTAAAGGAGTAGACACTGATCTCATAAACAATAAGAACCAATTAATTGTTTCTTCATGTTTTGACTATAGTGGATAGCACCTACTGGCTTGAAATCAATGAGGGGGCAGATAATTCCAGTAGATTTTCAGCGCTTCCAATAGGTGGCCTATCAGCATGGTTGGTTTTTGTACCAGGAACTGAAGCCGTTTTTTGGTCAAGCACATTGGTTACTTTAAAAAAGGGATACATTTATCGACTGAATTCTCTATCAAGTGATGTTCATATCCAAACAACAAGGAAAAAAATGTACATTTCGGTCCGCTGCATCAAAGATCCATAGCTTATATCTGGCTTCATTTATTTTTCCATATATTGACCCCTGAAACTTAGAATCATTCTAAAGAACTGGGAAAGATGAGTTGCGAACATTGCTGTGGGGCCGATATGCTATTTGATCTGAAGATGGCCCAAAAAGAACTCAGGTATTACAAAAAGAGGGGTCCCCGGAAGACCACAAAAAAGTTGCTAAGTCTACTTTCGGGCTATGATCAAAGGGGGAAATCCCTGCTTGATATTGGCGGGGGTATTGGAGCCATTCAATGGGAATTTGTGAGAAACGGAGGTATTAAGACCACAGATATAGACTCTTCTAGCGGATATATTGATGTAGCCTCCGATTATGCAATAGAGATCAAACATCAGGATGCTAGCTTTAAAATGGCCGACTTCAATGAGGTACAAAAAGAAATTGGCAGACACGATTTTGTTTCGCTGGATAAGGTGGTGTGCTGCTATCCTGAGTATAAAAATCTATTGGGAAATGCCCTGGACAAAACCGGCACTGCACTGGCTTTGAGCATGCCCCTGGGAGGATGGATATCAAATCTCTTTGCTCAATTCTCAAAAATATATCTAATCCTCAGGAAAAATCCATTTCGAACCTACATTCATAGTCCGCAACAGGTGCATGACTTTATTGAATCCAGGGGATTCCGCCTGTCAGAAAAAGCAATGAGCTTTCCCTGGCTGGTGCGGGTTTATGAACGCGCATAACTTGTTTCATTCAGATCAGATGAAAAGCTTCTTCATTCTGTCCTCAAACTTGTTGCCGGAAGCTTTTGAGCCACTTTATGGCTGTGCAGGCCAATGGTCACGGCGGCAATAAACAGGACTGCCACCGCTGCCATGAGAAAAGACCAGAGGCTAATATTTATCCGGTAGGCAAAGTTTTCGAGCCAGTTTCCAATGGCCATAAATGCCAGTGGCCAGGCCAGGATATTGGCGAGAAAGACCGGGATCATTAATTTGCGTCCAAGCAGCAAGATGTTATCAAGCGTTTTTGCTCCAAATACCTTTCTGATTCCTAACTCTTTTGTTCTCTGACTGATCATGTAGGCCGACATTCCAAACAGTCCCAGGCATCCGAGAATGATGGCCAGTGTGGAAAAATATACGAAGATTGAGCCCAGTCGCTTTTCAGCTTTGTAGAGAGTTGTGAACTCTTCATCAAAATAGGAGTATTGAAATGGGGTATCCGGACTGTATCTGGAAAAGGTGCTTTGTATATGTTCCAGCGTTTTTTCAGAATTGTCTGAACCGATGCGGATGGAGAAATAGGAAGAGACCTGCTCATCCAGCATCAGATAGAGAGGTGCAATTTCGGCATGCATGGACTGAAAGTGGAAGTTCTCTACCACACCCACAATTTTACCTTTCCGGCCGTCGTAGTGTTCAATTTCCATTCCAAGGGGCGATTCCCAGCCTGCCATATTTACCGCTTTCTCATTGACCAGGAAGGCTCCCGAGGCATCTGATGGATAATCTTTTGAAAAATTACGCCCTTCTGTGATTCCAATGTGATAGAGATCTATAAAATCATAGTCCACCGGATTATAGGAAATGGGGGTGCAATCGGTGGGATCATCACAGAACCATTGAGGCCGGGTGAAGTCGGTTATCTTATGGGGCAAATTGTAGGAAGTTGACACAGCTGTCACGTTCGGGTGTGAAAGCAGCTCCTCCTTTAGGGACTGGATTTTATGATTCAGCGACTGATCAAATGTCCTCATGATCATGATCTGTTCTTTGTCATACCCCGGATCTTTATCGCTCATGTAATTGAATTGTCGCCTCACATTGATGGAGAGGATGATCAGGACCAGAGTCACGAAGAATTGAACAATAATTAAGATGTTGCGAAAACGGTTCTTGCCAGGGTTTGCATTTGAAGAAGCCCTGATGGTGGCTATAATGCTGAGCCCCGACAGGGATCTGGAGGGGACAAGTCCTGTGAAAAGCCCAACCAGAATGGCAAGCAGGAGGAGGGTAGGGAACAAGAAGGGAAGATCGGTTAATCCGAGGGATAGTTCTCTTTCCATAAGCCTGCCAAAGAGAGGCAGGCTAAGGAATACAATGAGTAGTGCAAGCACAGTGGATAGGGTGGCAACCAGGGTGGATTCGCTCAGAAATTGTTGGATGATCCGTTTCCTTCCAACCCCAAATACTTTTTTGATGCCTATCTCCTTGTGTCTTTTCTCCCCCATGGCGGCCGAGAGGTTGATGTAGTTGATGCAAGAGATAATTAGGATCAGCAGTGCGATGGAAGAATAGATATAGACTTTATTTATATCTCCATTCACCTGCACTTCCTGCCTGCGATGAGAATGCAGGTGTATGCTTGTGAGGGGTTGAAAGAAAAAATATTGCTCGTAGGGCTCTCCTGATTCAGCGGTCCACCCGACCAGTTCTTTCTCCAGATCCACCATTTTTTCATTTACGGAAGCCATGTCCGCTTGCGGATTGGTCTTCACATAGGAATAGGTATAGTTACTTCCCCAGCTTTTGGGATCATTATCAGTAATCTGGAAGTAACGCTCAATGGGAAACACCAGGTCAAAACGGAAATGTGAATTGCCAGGAAAGTCTTTGAAGACTCCGGCTACAGTGAATTCATTGTTCCTGGAATCAAGGATCATTTCTCCCATGGGATCCCGGTCCCCAAAATACTTGTGGGCAAGTGTCTCAGAGATTATGACATCGGAAGGGCTTTTCAATACACGCTGTCTATCTCCCTGGACGAACTTCACAGTAAAAATGTCAAAGAATTCATTGTCGGTCCAGAAGTATTCATCCTCGGTAAATGTCTGGTTATCGATTTTTACCAGGAGGTTCGTACTCCGGATAAATCTGGAGGCAGATTGAATTTCCGGAATTTTTTCTTTCAGGGTGGGGGCCATGGGTGGAGGAGAACAGGTGTATTCGTTTCTCACGATCCGGTAAATGCTGCTGGCCTCGTTATGGTAACGGTCGTAGCTCAGTTCATGTTTGACAAAAAGTGTGATCAGGATAAATGCAGCCAATCCAACAGCCAAACCCACAATATTAATGGTGGCGTAATATTTCTGACCCGATAAAGACCTGATTGCTGACTTGATATAAGATCTTAGCATGACTAAATGTTGTGCGCTTGTATGATATGTAACCTCATATTAGACGCATGCTAAAACCCTTTGTTACACGGAATCTCCACCTGGATTCCCTTATAGGTTCCGCCACATCGCACTGCTGTTTGATTACTTGCTTTTCACCCTCTGTTGGAGGTTGTAGACTGAAAGTATTTTGTAGTAAATTTTTTAATTTGGCTCTTTAGCAATTCACCAGTCGCCTTCTCACAAATAAAACTTTTCTGTAAGGCTTTTAAATTGATCGGAATAGATATGTCGCTTCCCCATCTCGATGCTTAGCTCATCTTCATGGCATTTTCCTGGAAGGAATGAGAGCTCCAGCAATACCCGTTTGGCTGGCTTTTGTGGAGTCGGTTTAACCCGGGTAAGCCGTCTGCAGGACAGCTGATGCTTATTGATCAGATCCATGGCCTGTGCTTCCTTCTCAACCGGAAGGATCAGGCTGAGGATACCCGTTTCCTTCATGAGTGAAACGGAGCCTTTGAAAAGATCTCGCAGACTCAAGCTGTCATCGTGCCTGGCCAGGTTTTTCGATTTCGATTCTGTTTTTTTAGACCCGGAAAAAAAAGGCGGATTGCATATAATCAGGTCATACGCTAAATTACTTTGGGAAGCATAATCCTGAAAGGAAGAATGGATGCCATTTTAATCGTTCTGTCCAGGGTGAATTCTGAAAGTTTTCACTGGCCTGGGCGGCAGATAAAGAATCAATTTCCAGGGCATCCACCCTTACATCCCCGGCCCGCTGTGCGATCATAAGGGCAATCAGCCCGGTACCGGTTCCCACATCCAGAACCCTGCTACCGGGTTCCGGAACAGTTGCCCATGCACCCAGAAGTACACCATCGGTCCCCACTTTCATGGCAGCATGTTCCTGTTGTATGGTGAATTGCTTAAAACGAAACCAGTTGTTAGGCATTTCTTCTGGGTTTACTGTGTGCTAATTTTTATTGGTTGCTAGCAACTGTAGCCTTTAGTTTTCGTTTTTTAATGTAGTGTATTGCTGCAACCATAGCTCCAGTTCCAACAATGATACTTAGACACAATAACAAAATAGATAGGATATACTCTCTTGAAGCATTTCCTGAAGTTTCTTGTGAAAATAGATCTTTTATCCTCACATTGATTTTCCCTTTTGCTAATTCTTCCTCTACTTTCAGCACCACAACTTCATCAAATTGATGCCAGTGATATAAGTAAATAATGCCATTTTTTAAGTCGAAAATATTTGAATATAGTGTTTTGCTCACTATACCCTCTTCGTGCACCGAATTAAGAATTGATTTAAAATAATCAACAGATAGGTCATTTTCGCTGTTTATTCCTTCTAGCATCTCTTCGGCTTTGTTGTATCTCCGGCAGGGATATTCCAAAGCATTTTCTGGATTTGCTTTGTTATAATTAGTCGAAATTAAATAATTTTCACCCTTATTCTTTCTCGTAAATGCAAGCTCCCCGTTTTCATCAACACTCATAACAACAGCATCCCCTTTCGCGTCTGCAAAGTTTAATTGATAGCTTATATCTCCAGAATCTGGATACCAATTTTTTCTCTGGTACTTACTTGCAATTTTTATTGCTTCTTCAACGGTTGCAGCCTTTCTTAAAATTAATACCGGAGTCCATATCGCATAATTCTGATAGGGCGGTTTATAAAATGGGGGAATTGAAAGTTCAGAATGCGGATTTATCTTTGATTTGGGTAGGGCATTGGCATCAAAACAAAGCCCTTTTTCATTGATTCCTCCTTGATGGGAATAGTCTTTAAATCCTAAATATATGCAACCATAATCTTCGTCATTAGCCGGTTCAGTCCACAAATAGGTTTTGGGCTTGTAATAATCCTCATTGTTGCCAAATAGGACTTTATCGCCAACCGCTGCGGAAAAAATTGTACAAGAACCCGGTACCTGGTCAATTGCAGTTTTTCTATTTGTAATTTGAAGAGCTACCATCCAAATCGAAAAGAAAACCACTATTCCGACTGGTATGAAGCGTCTATTTTTCATCTGTTAATTATGATCCGGATTTACTGCAATTGTTTGGCTAAATTGTAAATATAGACCAGCGCACAAATAAAAAAAAGAAAACACTGTATACTTTTTGTCGATTAATCAAGGTGCATATCCACTTCCGATGGTGGCCGCATTCGAAATGGACACAGGGCCGCTTCCAAATCGCTTCTCAATGATGCCAGCCAGTGCATCATGGATGCGATTTTTACCATCGGCTCCGACATTATCAAAAATCCTCTGGATTGGCGGTGCACCTACTGTGAGCATAGCCCATACGCTATCGAAATCAGCAAGGACCATTTCTTTGGTCACATAATTCACTTCTACCTCCCTGAATCCTGCTGCTTCCATTTGGGATTTGAAAGAATCCGGATCGGCCAGGCTGAGCACGGGCGGTGGGGTTTGTGATTTTGGGAAGTCCGGGAGTGCTTTCTGAATGGCTTCCATAAACAATCCAAATGCCTCAAACCTGTCTGGTCCTGCCCATCCGCTTACAACCGCTTTACCTCCCGGACGAAGTATACGATTCAGCTCCAGGAATCCTTTATGCCTGTCTGGAAACAACATTAATCCAAAACTGCAGGCTACTCTGTCGAAGGAGGCATCATATACATCCAGCGCCTGACCATCCATTACCTCAAATTCCACATTCCGTATTCCGGCCTTAGAGATCTTTTTCCTTGCCAAATCGATCATCTTTGGCGAAAAATCTGTGGCCAGTAAGCAGCTTACGTTTCTCGCCAGGAGTTCGGTTAAGGCACCAGATCCGGCTGCCACTTCGAGGGTTTCTGTTTGGCCATTTAAATAGAGGCGATCGACATGATCCTGGGCAAATGATTCCATTAAAAATGGAGCCACTTTCTCGGCATATCCCTGACTTGCTGCATCCCAGTTCTCGGAAGTGTCCACGATTTGTTGGGGGCTTGCTGTGAGCTGTTGTTCTGACATAATATAAGTTTTAAATTATCTGAATTGAAAAAGATAACAGAACAACTTTGTATGTGCTATGGTATTAACATTATTAACATAATCCAATGAAAATGTGGGTGTTGGCTGATGATGCCTGGGATTTTAGCTCAAGAGATACATTATCGCTACATTTATATATATTATTTGCTCCTTCATAGCTGTTAAATTGGGAGAACATGGACGATAAGGAAAGGTCAAACGAAGAGCTCCGAAAGGAGTTAGGGGAATTAAAGGAGGCGTATCATTCCTTGAAAGCACTCTATGAGGAGGTTATTGCAGAACGCAGGATCGCTGAAGCTGAGCTTAGTGAGAGTGAGAGAAGATTTAGGCAGGTGGCCGAAAGTGCGGAGGAATGGATTTGGGAGGTGGATGCCAATGGGCTTTATACCTATTCCAGTCCCGTTGTTGAGAAGATGCTTGGCTTTACACCGGATGAAATAGTCGGTAAAAAGCATTTTTATGAGCTTTTTTATTCTGAGAATAAGGAGGAAACAAAGCAGAGCGCCCTACAGGTTTTTGCCTCAAAACAACCTTTCAGGGAATTTATAAACCAAAATGTTCATAAGGATGGAACATTGGTATGGCTTGCTACCACAGGAAGTCCCATTTTTGACAATGAAGGGGAACTTCTGGGTTATCAGGGTGTGGATACCAATATTACCGAGCGAAGGAGAGTGGAGGAAGCTTTGAAGGAAAGTGAATATTTCTTCAAGGAGTCTCAAAAGGTTGCATTTATTGGTTCCTATAAAACCGAATTTAGCAAAGGGTATTGGGAATCATCCGAAGTTCTTGATCAGATTTTTGGCATCGATAAAGATTATGATAGAACTGTGCCTGGCTGGATTGAACTGGTACACCCTGGTGATCGGGAAATGATGAGTACTTACCTGGAGGAAGAGGTTTTGGGCAGGCGCAAGCCTTTTAATAAAGAATACAGGATCGTACGAAAAAATGATGGCCAGATCAGATGGGTGCATGGCCTGGGTCAGGCAAAATTCGATGATTCGGGAAACGCCCTCTCATTGATTGGCACCATACAGGACATAACCGTTCGCAAGAAGATCGAAGAGGACCTTGTTTTAGCCAAAGAGAAGGCCGAAGAAAGTGACCATTTAAAATCCGCATTCCTTGCGAATATGAGTCACGAAATAAGAACGCCAATGAATGGGATACTGGGCTTCGCAACCCTTTTGGGCAGGCAAGGCCTGAATAGTGAGGAACAGCAGAGTTACACGAAAATGATAGAGAAGAGCAGCGCTAGATTGTATAACATCATTAACGAAATTATCGACATCTCGAAAATAGAATCGGGCCAGATGAAAGTTCATTCCGAGAAGACAAATATTAACGAACAGATTGAGCAGACCTACGATCTGTTAAAGCCCGATGCTGAGCGTAAAGGCATTGCTCTTACGTATCACATGGGTTTATCGCCACATGAAGCAGTGATAAATACCGACAGTTCAAAGTTGTATTCTATATTAACAAACCTACTAAAGAATGCCATTAAATACACCGACGAGGGATCCGTGGAAATGGGTTATACAAGAAAGGGTAGGTTCCTGGAGTTTTATGTAAGAGACAGTGGTGTAGGAATTCCTGAAAACAGGCTTGGAGCCATATTTGAACGATTTATTCAGGCTGATATCTCGGTATTACGAGCACGACAGGGAGCCGGATTGGGCCTATCCATAGCGAAAGCATTTGTGGAGATGCTCGGGGGTGCCATATGGGTAAAGAGTGCAGTGGGGAAGGGATCCATTTTTTACTTCACACTTCCATGCTAAAAAACCTGATCATATTGGACGAATAGCCTCTACCTGCCTTTTCGATTAGTTTCCTTTGACTTACTGGTAAGATGCCACATCCCACAGGTGGTGCATTGATATGTTTGCAAGTCTCTGACGATTCGGTTTTCCTGGATATAGCGGATCATGTCCTCTGCCTCCTCACGCGAACTGTAGACGCTCTTTTTACAGGCAGGACCGATGGGATCTATAGACTTAAATTTTGACGGGTTGTAGGCCATCTTATTATTTTACAGCAATTGAACGACTAATTATTCCGTAAAATTATAAATTTAATAGACTCATATCATGCCAATGGCCAATAAGACGGCTGCAGGACAACATTAAATCTGAAGAACACCAGCCTCCTCCAATCTTTCGTTTCTCTTTTTTAACGGGCTAAGCAGGCTCTCTATCTCTCTGATGGCCATTGCCCTCTGATCAGTGGCGTGAAGATCCTTCTGGAAGCTATGTGCTGATTTTCTGAAGGATTCTTCAGACAGGATTCTCAGAATGGCTTTGCGGATCTTCCCCGGATCAGACTTAGGGGATAAATGAATGCCGCAACCATGGTGTTCTACCTTTACTGCATTATCATTCTGATCTCTCCCCATGGGAAGACAAATCAGGGGCAGTCCGTGTGACAGCGCCCTCATTAAAGTGCCATGCCCGGCGTGGGTGATGACCAGATCGGCCAGCGGGAATACCCGGGAGTGAGGAGCTGAGGCCATTACGCTTACGTTTTCCGGAACAGAAAAAGAATCTGTTTCCATGGAAGGACCCAGGGTGACCAGTCCCCTGATTTCCTGGTCCTGCAGGGCGTCGATGGCAGACTGGATGGCTGCATGCTGATTCTGGAAGGTGGAGGAGAGGGAGATCACCACCAGGGGCCTGGGATCCTCTGCAGACCATGGATTGGTCCAGGAAGAGGTCCAGTCGGGGTCAGATAGGACCGGGCCTGTATACCGGACATTTGCAGGTCTGGGTTCCAGCGGGAAATCGAAACGTTCCAGGGTTTGGATCAGTCTTAGCCCTGCTCCATGGATCAGGTCGCTGCTGTGTTTCAGTGCGGTGAGATCCTGTTGGGCTCTTACTTCATTGATCCGGGGCAGAAATTGATCCAGTTTTTTATTAAAGAGAAGCGTTAGTACCCGGTCGCGGAATCTGACTGCCATTCCTTTCCCGGGTTTGAGTCCAAACAAGCCCGGGGGACGGTTTGCTCCCGGAAAGTATTCAGGCATGTGGAAGGCAAGCACTCCTGGTATTTTACAGGCCTCAGCAGCGATAAGAGCGGTTGGAAGCAGGCAGTCTGCCACCAGGAGTCTGGCATGGGTTTGCCGGATCGCATTCTTTGTTTCTTCTGTAATTATTTTAACCGGACCCAATACGATATTTTCCATGACGGGATTCTTGATGGGAGATACATTCCAATCTTTGAAGATGTCTTCATTCCGGTCCTGTCGGGTAAAGTGTCGCTGAAAGGGGATGAAGTTAAATCCAAGATCCCTGATCAAATCTTCCATACAAGGTTCAGAAAGTATGGAAACCGTGTGGCCATTTTCTGAAAGATCCTGTGCAAGGCCAAGCACTGGAGGGAGGTTCCCTCCACCGTCGATCGTCACAAATAATAAATTCTCTCGATTTTTCATATCTATCTTTATTATTGATTCTTCACATTCCCCGCCAGGCTTTCCAGACTGAACAAAAAGATTTGCCGGCATTCTTCCCGAGACTTACCTAAATCTTTTCTGAGTAGCTTCCAGAGGTAGAATTCGGTAGCAGTTATAAAGGCCGATAAGACGGTTTCGTAAATTTCCAAAGATTTTGATGGAAGGAAAGGTTCAAATACCAAAGCACACCACTCTCGGTGGAAGGTCCTGGCCTTACTAAGAATTTCTTGTGTTGATGGGAACTCATATTCCACAGTCAGTGTGCGGATCAGGGCCTTACCCATGTGCTCATATTCTTCCAGGAGGGCGTCCAGTATGCCAGGAAGATCGCCAGGGGTGACCTGCAAGCGCAATTTTGTAAACCGACCTCCATTGTCCTCCAATACGGCTTTTAACAGGCCCTCTTTAGATCCATATTTACGGAGGATGGTGCGGACTGTAACTCCAGATCTTCGAGCTACTTTGTCCAGGGTGAGTTCCGAAAGAGGCATGTCAAGCCATAGATCAGCCATGGCATCCAATATTTTCTGATCGTTCAGGGCCACCTGTTCGGCCCTTTGTGACATCTGATAAGCTCGTTTCTTTTCAATTGTTTTCATGTCACAAATATAGACACGAAATTAATTCATGTCAATATGGGTGACGTTAAATAGATGTTAAAATCCTCGCTTGCCGTTCTTTTGTTTACAAATAACAGTAGTTTTAAAAAACAACAGGGATCAAATGATTGTTAACCATTGGAATTAGTAATTGCTCAACACAAACACCCCAAATGCCCGAATGCCCTGTTATATCATCCCGATGCCGTAAGGAACTAAAGCGCACAAAGGCCCATCTTCTATTGCTGGTTTTTTTATTTTTCAATATCCATTATGTTTCAGGCCAGGATCAGAGAGTGGCAGATAGTCTGGCCCTGATCTATCAGGAGAATATGCTGGAGGGTAAGGAAAAGATGGAGTTGTTGAAAGACTTATCATTCAATGAGTTGAATGATGGGGAATTGTCTCTAAAATACGCCGAAGAACTCATACAATTGTCTGAAATTGAAGAAAACAGCAAGTATCTTTTTAGTGGATACCTTCAAAAAGGAGAATATTACAAAAAGACCGGAGACTTAGAAATGGCATTGGAGACCTATTTTGAAGCGGCCAATATAGCAGTTGACGCAAAATCTCTAATAGATGAAGGAGTGGTCTACATTTCCATCGCTGATACTTACTCCATCATGGAAAACTTTGACAATGCCGTACATTTCTATAATAAATCCATACCCATATTGCGAAGTGAAGCCGATTCGGTTCCCCTGGCATCTGCTTTATTAAATGCAGGAGATACTTATTATAACATGGGAAGGTATGATGATGCTTTGCGATATTTTGAAGAGGCAGGTCCTATTTTCAATAAAATGAATTACACAGTTGGAGCGGCCTATAATTTGGGCAATGTAGGCATGATTTATGCCAAGCAGGGAAAAGACAGCCTGGCAAAAAAACAAATATATGAGGCCATCGCCATCCTGGAAGAATCGGAGGATTATTACCCCATATCGGTCTACCTGACCATTATGTCTGATATATATTTAAAGCAGAATGATTTTGCTACTGCACTTAGTTATTCCAATAGAAGTTTGGAACTGGCTACTGCCTATGGTTTGAAAGAACAGATCGGTGATGCATACCTTCAGCTTTCTGAGCTTCATGAACAAGCAGGAAATCAGGAAGCAGCTTTGAACTATTATAAGAGCCACATCCTCTACAGGGACAGCCTGAGAAACATTGAAGCTATTGAACAAATGGCCGATATAAGAACCGATTTTGAGGTGGCTCAAAAGCAGATCGAAGTAGATTTACTTACCCACAAACGAGAAAACCAACAAACCATTAACATATTGGCAGGCCTTATTTCGGTATTATTTATCCTGTTTGCCATCGGATTATACCGGCGTAATCGTTTCATCAGGAAAACCAATGTTAAGATCAATACACAGCAGAATGAGATCATAGAAAGTATTAATTATGCGCAGAAGATACAAGCTGCCATGCTTCCTCCTGAAGCTTTTTTTTCTGAGCTGCTAACTGAGCATTTTATTCTTTATAAACCACGGGATATTATAAGTGGGGATTTTTACTGGATTAAGCAGGTGAAACAGTATATCGTTTTGGTTGCCGCTGATTGTACGGGTCACGGCATACCTGGTGCACTTATGAGTATGCTTGGCATGAGCAATTTGAATGAGATCGTGCAAAGGAGGGAAATAACACAGGCGAACCAGGTTCTGAACGAGCTCAGAGATCAGATCAAGGTTTCTCTAAGGCAACAAGGAAAACGTGACGAATCCAAAGATGGAATTGATATGGCATTGTGTGTTTTGGACACTGAAACTAACACGCTACAATATTCAGGAGCAAATATTCCATTATACGTGATTAAGGAAAACAAAGGAAAGCCTGAATTAACGGAGATAAAGGCAGACAAGATGCCGCTGGGATATTATCAGGGTAAAGATAAATCATTTAACAACCATGATATTCAGCTTGAAAAAGGCGACACCTTTTATATTTTTTCTGATGGATTTGTTGATCAGAAAGGAGGGAAGGAGGAAAAGAAATTTTTGAGTAAGAATTTCAAAAAACTTCTTTTGGAGATTCATGATCAAGCCATGCATGATCAGAAGAAAATTTTAGAAGAAACTCTTTCAGATTGGATGGGCGACCATCCTCAGATTGACGACCTTTTGGTACTTGGGGTTAGGGTGTAGATTATTTTTTCAAAACCAGTCCCTCTTTCGAATGGGTAAATTCAAAAGCAAATATTTCACCTTTGCTGCTAAATTCAACTGAAAGATTGCCGGATGCATCGGCGGCGATTTTCCTGGATTCCACAATTCCCTTCGCTTCCTCCATGTTATTGACCGGTAAAATTAAGGTACAAAGCACTGTGCTTTCGTCAGTGGCAGTTAGCTCTGTATCAAAGTAATATAGCCAGTCAAAGCTTTTGGTGCCATGAACAAATTGAGAGGCGTGTTTTCCTGGTGTTAAGGCAAAATTTTGATCGATGAGTGGAATTAATGCCATTTTCCCCTCTTTGCCTTCCAATAAAACAAATTCATCCTCGATGGCAAAATCAACCCCCGGATGGAAGCGAACTTCAATTTTAGACCCTGGCGCCGCATCTATCTCGTCAAGGACCAATGTGACATTGGGTTTATCCAGAACCACATGCCTTCTCCATTTTTTCATTTCCTCTTTCGGATAGGCATTTGTAGGATCCATTATTACGTAGTCCATATTTTCTGAGGTCCTGAACTCAATTACTTCTCCACCAATATCATAATTGTAGGCTTCCTTATAATTCTTCCCGGAAATTTGTTTTTCTCCATTAACAAATACGGTGTTGTGGCCAATACTTGATGCTTCCGGGTAATCAAAGCGGGCCTGATCAAAATACTTCTCATCATATCCCGCTCTGCCCAGATCCTGGATAAAGTATTCTCCCTGCCAGTAGACCACAAAATGGCCTATGTCGAGATGCCCATGGTGTGGATCATCGTTCATGCCGGCTTTCCCGGCAACCAGCACTTTGGTTTTATCATTAAAATCGCTTCGCATAACCCACCAGTCAATGGTTCGGAAATGTATGGAAGGAGTTTTGGGTGCCTTCCCCTCAAAGTCGGGTCGTGCCCAGATTATATCGAATATGTCATCTCCTTCCCCAAAAAACTCATTGCGATAATAGGCTGCTTCTTTGCTATTGGTTTCCACAGCCAGTTTATTAATCAAAAATGTATTCCCCGAAAGTGATCCGCCACGTGAGTCTGCGAAATTTAATGACCTTCTTCCTGGAAGGGAGATATGCAAAGGGAATGTTACTGGATTGTCCTTAAGCCTTTTATTTTCAAAAAGGTTATACTTAGAATTGGTCAATCGCTTCAAAGCATCTGCAAAAAAGGTTGATGTTTCCACTCCGTATCTCCAATATCCACCTCCTTCTTGCCAACCTCCATCAACACCCAGCTCGTTAAACATGCTATTGATACGGTTGTAGGATTCTGCAACGATATCGGTGAGTTGGGGATGCTCGGTAAGTAATGTCAGGCCCGTTAGACCTATACCCGAGTTACAAACCCCGCACCAGTTACATCGGTAAGCGGTGGCCCACCAGTGAAACTCATAATCGCCACGAACGCGTGTCACTACTTTCTCGAGCAGGGCACCCCTGATGCGATCTCTTTGGGCCTGGTTGAGTGCCGGATACAACCAATCATATACGGCTGCCATCATGCGGCCTGCGTCTCCATTGTAATGATCGAAATTAAAGTTCACCTGATCATCAGGGACATTCCAGGGCATGATCCGGGAATAGATGATCGGAAATTCATGAGCCCGCTGTGTCCAGGTGGTGAGATCACAAAATGCATCCGCAAATTCGAATGCCTTATCTGCATATTTTTGTTCCCCGGTCATCTGATAAAGGAATGCCAGGTGGTAAGCATTGTTCCTGTTTAAATTGTAATACCTGGAATACTTCCCATCCAGGTCATATTCTGTCCAGCCGGCCCTGGTGTTTTTACCCTGAATGGGAATGTTCCGATCCACAGGCATGGCCATCCACATGTTGGCTTCCGCTAATAATCTCTCAAAAATGTAATAGCTCTCCTTATCCTTTTGAATGCGTTCAAGCATGGCTGGTTTTTCCTGCTCAGTGAAATACAAATAAGGATGTTTTAGGGATGAGATATCGATGGCTTTATCAATATCGCTTTTAGAGACCTGTGAGAAAGAAATTCCTGATGACCATAAAAAGCTCAAAACCAATGATAAGCATATCATTCTTTGTTTCATGTTTTGCAGATTATAGGGTTGCTGAATGTTGATTTTTGTTCCGTGTCAGGGCTTAAATTAGCAAAATTTCCCCTAATTATTCTCTGTGGAACTCTTATTAAAGGATATTCCTTTAATTTCGATTCGTTGTGAAGCGCACACCTATCACACAAACATCATCTATCTGTTCATAGCTCCCACGCCATTCTTCAAAAGCATCTTCAATCAATTTCCTCTGATTTGTCATCGATTCGGTCTGAACCGAAAGGAGCAGTTTCTTAAAGTTGCGGGTTTTGAACTTTTTACGTTTTTTGCCTCCATACTGATCAACAAAGCCGTCTGAAAAAATATAAAGGGAGTCGTGCTCCTGCAGCTTAATCAAATGGTTGGTAAACCCTTGCTCTTCCCAATGTACACCTATGGGTTGATTATCTCCTTTTATGGTATACAATTCGCAGTCGTCATACTCTAAAGATGGATAAGGAATCCTTTCGACTTCCTCTAATTGCTCCTTCTTCCTGAATAGCAACAGAGGTCTGTTTGCACCAGCAAACTGGCACTCTTTTGTCTTCCGGTCAATAATGACAATGGCCATTTCCATTCCATCCTTTTGATCGTTAGCCGATCCTTCCTGTGCCAGTATTTCTTTTACCTTACTTCTTAAATGTTCGAGAATTTCACCTGGCTGTCTGATTCCAAAAGTTCTGAATTGTTCATTAAGAAGCGTGACACCTAACATACTCATGAGTGCACCCGGAACTCCATGACCGGTACTGTCTGCTACCACAACCACTATATAGTCGTCTATTTCTCTTACCCAGTAAAAGTCACCGCTTATAATATCTTTTGGTTTATAGATCGTGAAATAATCAGATAGGATATTATCCATATATGCCGGTGAGGGAAGAGAGGCTTTCTGGATCCTCCTGGCATAACTGATGCTGTCCGTAATCGCCTGCTTTTGCTGAAGAACCAACAGATGCTGTTTTCTGAGTTTTTCTTCGGCTCTGACACTTTCAATGGCTCTGGCAATATGATCTGAAACGAAAACCATTAACTCTTCATCTTTCACTGAATATGCATCTGCAATGTCATAAGCCTGGACTACCATCACCCCCACAGAAATTCCTGAAAGTTTCAAGGGGACACCCAACCAGGAAGTTGATTGGGAGCCAAAGAGCTCTATTACGCCCGAGTCATATAATTTATTCATTTCCTTGTTGGGAAATCTAACGGGATTACCTGTTCTTCGAACATAGTCTGATAAGGTTCCAGACAAGTCATAGAGCGTCACCTCCAATGATTCGTCATAGTCAAAACTCACGCCAGCGGTTTCAATCTTGTCGTATTCATCTTCGAAGTAGGGGAAGAAATACTTATCGGTGGATTCCTCATACAGACCAATGAAGAAATTCCTGGCCATGATCAGATCTGCAAGTATATCATGTATGGTGGCGACAAATTCTTCAATGCTTGTTGCAGTATGAGCTTCCTCAGAAATTCTCAGAAGAGATTCCCATTTCTTGTCATTGTCTTGGATTTTATCACTTTTGTTGGAGGACACCATTTGAATTTCGAGCAAAGATAGATTAAAAAACTGTCAGAGATCAAATTTCACCCCCGTCAGTTTTTCCGATTCTATCCACAATGTGGCTGCATCCCTGAAATTATGTGATGCCTCGTTTGATTGAACAAGAATGGGATATCCCTTCATCTCATTTCTTCCATTGGGTCCGTAATATTCGCCCGCCTGGACATCGGGATCCACAGAAGCCCTGATCTGGGGTAAAGCACCCATGGCCGGATCCTGAGCCATCATTTTGAAAAGGGGAGTCAGGATTTTAAAAAGAAACTTGCCCTCCATGTGTCGTGCCAGGTTGGTCATGGCAACTCCTGGATGGGCAGCTACTGCAATCGTCTCCTTTTTAGCTGCTTCAAGCTTCCTCTGCAATTCATAAGTAAAAAGAAGATTTGACAGTTTTGAGCGCCCATATGATTTCATGGGAGAATAGTCCTTGCCATTTTCAAATTGAAGGTTACTAAAATCCATCTCTCCTCTCTTATGGGCACCACTGCTTACATTCACAATTCTTGCCCCTTTTGTATTAAGCAACACGTCCATTAATAGTCCCGTAAGCGCAAAATGCCCCAGGTGATTTGTTCCTATTTGTCCTTCAAATCCATCTTTGGTGGTAAAATAGGGGGTCATCATAATCCCTGCATTATTCAATAGCACATCCAGTCTCGTATGGCTATTGTTAAATGCAGAAGCAAAGCTCCTTACAGATTCAAGGTCCCCCAGGTCAAGTTGCATCACCCTGATTTTTCCCTCGGGGTTACTCTTTAAAATATCTGTTCTTGCTTCTTCACCTTTGTCAATGGACCGGCTTGCCAGGACGACCTCGGCACCTCTATTGGCAAACGCTTTTGAGGATTCATAACCAAGCCCGCTATTCCCGCCTGTTACTATAATAATTTTCCCGGTTAGATCGGGCATATTCTCTAGGTTCCAATTTATTTCTTTCATTGCTATATACTATCAAATTATATAAGACTAACAGATTGTTCTCTATTATGTTCTTGGAATTTTAGGGTCCCTTTTTATAATTATCATCCCTGAAGATCAGCTGACCCTTGGTCAGCCAGGAGATCCCGAATGAAAGAAGCATGATGGTTTCCAGCCAGAAGATCGGGTTGAAGCCTTCCAGTGCGGGGTATTGATTTTTCAGGAACCACATGTATGAAATGATCAGCAGCAGCGAGATTGTCATCATGCTCCCGCAGATGTAGTAGACCACATTCCGCTTCTTCTTCTGGTGCCCCATGAACATCTTTTCACCGGTCACCATGTCCATATGTGTTTTTGGGAAAAGGAACAGCGAGTAGACGATCAGGATGATAAAGTAGAATATCGCGCTGATATTGTGCAGCTTGCCAACCATGGGATTCTGTTCTGGCATAGGAACAAGGCAAGGTGGGTTGGGAGTGCTGATGTTGCAGGGGAGGAAGGCTAATCCCAGGACAAAAATGCAGCCCAGGTATCCGGTAAGGTTGTCCATCCAGTCGTGCCCTCTGTAGGCGAAGAGGAAGAAGGCAACGGCGCAGTTAAACCCTACAAAGATATTCCTCATGTTGGTGTAATAATAGGTGCTGATAGACCTCTGGACCTCTTCGCAATCTCCAAACAGGGAGGACCCGGTCACCAGGATCAGCGGGAGTGTGATCCCCAGGATCCCAATGGCCTTTCTCATGGTATAATAGGAGATGATCTCTGGTGGCTTGTCCATGGGCTAAGCAGGGAGTTTAAATCGATCGTGTAATGTAAAATTTTAAGATATAAAAAGTTCACCGGTACAGTTTTGTTTCCCCTGCTGTTTAACAGCATGAAAGAAGGGTGTAACTGCTTCATGTTCAATGATATTTTTAGAATTGCTAATCAAAACGTAACTTGACTATAATTAACCAACAATGCATTCATAGGCTGTTAAAACTTTTGATGGTTTTCTTGATTTATATAAACCCGACAGTTACACTAAACTGGGACTGGGTCCAACCGAAAACGGATTTGGATTGGTTCTCAATTTTTAACCCCCCGAGTCTTCTCACTAAGCGCGTACTCCCTACCCTCAGGAGGGTGGTTAAAGTGGCAAAAAGGCCATTTACCGATTTTAATATACAGTTTGCCGATTTAATGTTTTCCGGGAGGTCCTTGGTCCTTAATATTGCAATAGATATTGTAACATGAATAAAAAAATCAGGACCGATGAATATAAGAAATGGATTGATTTGGAGTACATTTTTACTCTTGCTGGTTATCGCGCTGGTGGCTCCGACCAACAAATCATACGGACAATTAATTGCACAGGAAAGTTTATTATCAAAGAGTAACAGTAAGCTTTTCTACTACACTATAGATAACAAATCTGCAAGTAGCGGGATAGAACACTGGATGATTGTTCCCTGGGAAAGTAGTTTTATGGAAGAAGAGCTTTACCTTGAATCCTGGATGATTGCCCCATTTGGAAGCGTGATCATTGACCCGGATCTCAAAGTCGAATCCTGGATGACCGTCCCATTCGGGGCCGATCAGGAAACTGAAGTTGAGGATTGGATGGCTTCTACCTGGTTCTAACTGATAATTGAAACCGTATCTACGGCCTGGAAAAAACGGGTCATCTTTCCGTCTTTTGCTGTCCAAACATGGGTGGCATTGGCTTCAAAAGGATTACCGGTCGCTTTATTTGTGCCCCGGTAATAACCCACCATAACTACTTTATCACCTGCTCCAAATATCTCAGTCACTTCAATATTGAATCCATCAAAGTAAACCGGGAGCTGCATGAGAACATTAGCCACTACTGACTCATGTCCCTTATAAATTCCATCGCCATTCACGAATGGCATACCCTTGCATTCGTGCCATTCAATTTCCGGATCCCAATTAGCTAAAACTGCCTCCACATTGCCTGTGGCAAAATCCGAATACCCTTGCGTAACTTTTTCTACGTTTGTCATATCAATATGAATTAAGGTGAAGAATTACAAATATGTATAAGTAGAACAAGCAGATGGATTTAAAGTTCAAGCCCATAAACCTGGCAATAAGTAATTATGATTCTGAGATTTAGGAGCTGAATTTTTTATAAAATTTAGTGCGTTTCTTGTTTGATTATGGGATTGTTTGATTAAACAAATTGTGAACCCATTGGTTATATTCAGTAATTGGGGACATCAAGCTCTAAGTGTTTATTATGATAAGATTATTACAAACAGGAACCAGAGAGGAGTCTCTGAACATCCTGATTCTTTTTTTGCGAATAGCCATCGCAGCTTTAATGATCACTCATGGACTGCCAAAATTGAGTAAACTGCTGGAAGGTGGGGAGATTCAGTTTGGAGACCCTATTGGTTTGGGACCCACCCTTTCTCTAATTCTCGTTGTATTTTCTGAATTTTTCTGTTCGATTCTCATTGGTATTGGTTTGGGAACACGCCTGGCTTCAATCCCCTTGATGATTACAATGTTTGTGGCGGCTTTTATTACCCATGGACCCGACCCCTTTGGAAAAAAGGAAATGGCATTGTTATACCTTTTGTTTTATTTGACTCTTCTTATTATAGGAAGCCGCAAATACTCAATTGATTACCTGTTAACCAGGAAGATTTCAAAAGAGGTGTAGATCCGGGATTTCCTTACTCAGGCGGATGTCCCTGGAGGAAGAAGCCGAGTGGATGGTATAGGATCCTTCTTCCATTGTCCATCCCGAGCTATCTTCGTTCCAATAGGATAAATCCGCAACAGGTAGAAGTATGGTTAACTCGGAACTCTCTCCGCTATTCAGCAGGGGCGTTTTTGCAAATGCTTTGAGTTCCTGAACGGGACGGTCGATCTTTGTGTCTGGTTTTGATACATAGATTTGTACCACTTCCTTTCCGGGAATCATCCCTGTATTTTCCACCTGTACGGTAATGTGAATGTTCCCATCCATCAGCTTTATGTCCATGTTTTTGTAATCAAAGTCTGTATAAGATAAACCATAGCCAAAGGGATAGGACACATCCAGGTTGCTTATATCGAAGTGGCGGTAGCCCACATAGATGCCTTCCTCGTATTTGGTGTAGTCTACATTGGGGACCAGTTCTTCTGCGGTCTTCTCTTTATTCCTTGAAAGCATCGACATCAGACTCATGGAGGTACCTTCCATGGGGAAATTGGCACTTGAAGCATGATCTTCCAGTGCGATGGGGAAGGTCATGGGAAGTCTTCCGCTGGGATTCACTTTACCGCTCAGGATATCTGCAACAGAATTGCCACTTTCCTGTCCACCCTGCCAGGCCAGCAAAATCACATCGGGCTGTTCTTTCCATGAAGCGGTTTCAATCACCCCTCCGATATTCATAACAACAATGACCTTCTTGCCTGATGCGTGAAAGGTTTCGCATACGTTTTTGAGCATCTCCTGCTCATCTGCCGATAAAAGAAAGTCGTCTTTTTTCACGCGGTCACCACCTTCTCCACTGTTTCTTCCAATGGTCACGATGGCCACATCCGCTGTGCCAACTACCTGCTCAGCTTGTTCTTTTGTTATAGTCATCTCCGGTGAGGTATAGGGATTGAGCATGGCCGCCATGAGCCCTTCCGGTTTTTCAAATTCTTCAGGATGGGCTGCTTTGAAAGCTTCAAATAGCTGACTTGCTGCCTCATTGATGAGGAATCCTGCCTTTGCAAGACCTTCTTCAAGCGACACCGTATAGGCTTCGTTTACGTCACCTGATCCTGTTCCTCCTGCAATGAAGTCGTAGGAAGTGGACCCAAAAAGCGCGAGATTCAGCACCTTTTTCAGGGGAAGTGTGCCGTCGTTTTTCAGAAGAACCATGCCTTCTGAGGCTGACTGGCGGGTTACCTCTGCATGTGTTTCCAGATCCGGATCATTGCTGTGGGTATAGGGTTCCATTTTGGGGGAATTCAGGGCAAGCTTCAGGATGCGCCTGACAGAAGTGTTTATATCTTCCTGTGACAATTCGCCGTTTTTGGCGGCCTTTTTTAATGCTTTGTGTTGCTTTCTTGTACCCGGTTTCAGCAAATCATTTCCCGCATGGATCTGAGCCGGTGGATCTTTCCGTCCGAACCAGTCTGTCATTACAAGGCCTTGAAATCCCCACTCATCGCGCAAAATGTCTGTAAGTATATAGCGGTTTTCAGAAGCATAGGTACCGTTCACCTTGTTGTAGGACGACATGATGGTCCTGGGTTGTGCTTTTTTCACAATAATTTCAAATCCCTTGAGGTATATTTCCCGTAAGGCCCTTTCAGAAATAAGCACATCGTTGAAGTTTCTGTTGGTTTCCTGGTTGTTGGCTACGAAGTGTTTCACAGATGTTCCGACGCCATTTGATTGTATGCCGTTCACCATGGCAGCACCAATTTCACCTGTGAGCACAGGATCTTCGGAGTAGTATTCGAAATTCCTTCCACAGAGTGGGCTGCGGTGAATATTTGCTCCTGGACCTAAAATAACATCCAGGCCATATTCCAAAGTCTCGTTGCCCATGGCATCACCCACTTTTTCAATCAGGTCCACATTCCAGGTAGAAGCCAGCAAGGTACCTATGGGGAAGGCTGTGCAATAGTAGGTATTGTCATCATTTTTCCGGGTGGGATTGATGCGCAATCCGGCAGGACCATCAGAAAGATAAAGGGTGGGAATACCCAGGCGAGGAGTGGAAACGATTGTTCCTACTGCTCCCCGCACGCCTTCATCCGAGGGCCCAAGTCCCATTCCTGATTTCATGCCAGATCCTTTAAGCAAACGAACTTTTTCATCTTCGGTCATTTGCGACAGCAGGTCATTTGCTCTCTCTTCCATTGGTTTTCGGGCATCTTCATAAATGTCCAGTTCCCCATTCCTGTTCAGATCCCTGAAAGTGTGGCCATTCATTGTAATTTGTTCTATATCAGGACCTTTATATTTATTCTTTTTTTCGATGTTAATTATATTTGAGTTGAAGTAAAGCCCGATGCCGAGAACAATCAAGAGGGCCAGACCAAGTAGGGATAGCAATACCCTGAGCACTATTTTCAATGCTTTCTTCATAACTTATACTTGATAAGAGTCAATACGACTCAAATATAGATTATGTCTGGTTTTTAACCCAGCACTTTGGCCTCAATTGCTTTTGAAACGGTATAAAACACTCACAAGCTATTCTGAATGGTCTCAATCCGCCACTCTCCCAATTGTTTGACCCGGTTTAGCACATTGGATGTTACGCGGTTGTGAACGCTTTCCCAAATTCTATTGATCAACTTCCGGTGATTTTGCCAGTTTTCATTCCCATAAAAATTGAAACTTACAGCAAATATGAGTTGAGACTGAGCTACTTCACCCATGGAGGGTATTGAAGAGCGAACGTACATAAGATAAACTCCAATTGGATATCCACCCGAGCATTTGTAGAGTAGATAACGGGCATTGTCAAAATCAAAACAATCCGGAACCTGTTTTACCTGTATGGCGTTCAGCAGAAACAGGGGAATCAGTTTAAAGCCGAAAAAGCTTTTCATAAACCTGAAGGGGTACTTCTTCCATCCAAATGGTTGAATTTGAATCCTTTTCAGGTCATTTTCAATCCGGTCTACTTTTGCTATATGATTTGGCCAGCAAGTGGAATCGCCATTCCATTGCAGAAGTTCATTAAATATGTAACTCACAGGAGCCTCCACGCCAATTTTATGAATATTCAGAACGGAATACTTATTGGGATCGATGCCGGTTCGCTGCATCATCCGCAGATTATAATCATCCCTTTCCTCAACCGTTGCATATTTGATCAGGGTGGATTGCTCCGGTTTATGCAATAGAAAGTATTTGATATCTGTCCATAAGCCTTTACTTTTTGAAGGCGATTTTTTGTCACTATCTTTAACCATATACCCTTAGTCTATTATCTTGTACATCCACTTCACCGGCGGATCATAAAGTTAAGGAATGCCCAGGATAATTAGATGTTCATGTGGAGTAAACTCTATTTTCTACTGTAATACCTTTTGCCGGCTCGCTTGTTATTCTTTCTCCGCTTATGGGACTTTTTAGAATCGTAGAAGCCCTTGTTTTTGTATATATGCTCCCCCTCCATCATTAATAGTCCGCGTCTCTGGTGCGCATAAGTTGCTTTCCCCGATGAGGCGCAGGAGGCCGCAGTCAGCATGATCAAAAAAGTAAATACGATGGTAATAGCTCTTCTCATGGCAATATGTTTTAGGTTTAGGAATATGCCTTAACAAAACATAATCGACAACAGAGATCAACTCTTCAATTGATCTCTTCTATTGAACTCTTGGCTTTCGATCGTTATACGAGAAAGGGCGGATTAATGTTCCAAACAAAACTGGTAAGTGCAGTTTTTTGGTTGCCAGATCAGGAACCTTTATGAAACATTTTTCAAAAACCTCGTATACATGGATTAGTAATCTTGGAGTAACAAGTTCTATATGACTGTTGAAATTCTAAACCTAAACCGATGAAAATGAACATGAAGGCAAAATCAATAACCTTTCTATTAGCTGTAATACTTGTCCCTTTATTAAGCTATGGTCAGGTTGAAGTTAAATGGAATAAGCAGCTTAGGTCGACTATTCTTTGGCAGGAGGTAAGCTCCCTGGGTAACTTGATAGTTAGTTCGGAGGAAGCACTGATGGGCATAAACGCCGAAACTGGTGATATTACATGGAGCAAAAATGAACATGCAGCTCTCCAAAGGCATATGTATCGTGAACTGCCTAATAGTCCGTTTTTTACAGTTGAAACCAACAATAATATTATTTTATTTGACCAGATTACCGGAGACGAAGTATTCAATTCGGGCAAAACTGGAATAGCAGATATTAAGGACTACTTTCTATTGTACAATTCAGATGCTATTTTAATTGCAGGTAGTGATCCGGACGGAGAACCGGTCATGCTTTCTGTGAAGATGTCGGATGGCAGTATTTCGTGGTCATTGAAGGAAAAATTTGGGCGAATAATTGCTGCCAATGAGCTTGGCAATGATGAACTTCTTATCGTTACACTTTTTAATAACTATAAACTTGATGCCAGTACTGGCCACATTCACTGGAAAGAGGTCAACTCAAAGGAAACAGCACAGATTAATAAGATGGGAGCCTTCGGCGATTTGATGAAGGCGGCCGCTGAGAACCTTACCAGTGATATGGACATACAACTTAATTACTACAGAAGACCTGGCAGTGATGTATTCTATCTGGGTGCGCAAAATGAGCATCAATCTACTACCACATCTTCCTCTGGGGAACCTACCATAAATTACACCAACAATTACAGTGCTTACAAAATAAGTGATGGAAGCCTGCTATGGGACGATGATCTGGAAGTTAAGGGAATGTTAAGTCATGTGGCCTTTATGGATAATGGCTTACTGATACTGCCAGATGATGGAAACAGAACAAAAATTAATCTTTTCGACTATGAAACAAAAGCAGGACTCTGGGGAAAGAAAGGGCGTGGAATAGCTATAAAGGGTGGTATTTATGATTACCTCGACTCGGGTGAAGGAATTTTGCTTGTCTCCCGAACATCGAGTAATAACTTTCTAAATTACCTCGATCCAAAGGCAGGAGTGATAACATTTGAGAAACCTGTGAAGGTTGATGGCAGTGTGGTTGGTATTGTTCCCCTTGCTAACTCAATTCTGTACATCACAACAGAATCGATGAATATTCTGGACCCATCCACAGGGGTGCTGAAATGGAAGAAGAGCATTCAGACCAGTCCTGATCTTACTGCAGAATACGAAGGAAGAATCTATGCCTATGATTATAAATCAGGAACTGTAAAAGTTGTAGACATGGAAACTGAAGCAGTTATAGATTTATCATCTGCGACTGTTGAATTTGAAGGGAAGGAAACCCCCAGGAAGCTTGAGGTATTGGAAGATGGGGTCTTTCTGCACTCCGATCAGAATGTAGCGAAAATCGGTTTCGATGGCACGCTAAAATTTAATGAGTATTATCCGGCACCCCGCGAGGCAGGTTGGAAACGTGCGCTGCTATACGCTTCGTCCATTAGAGCTGCATACATTGGTGTTAACTCCTATTATGTGGCCGGTTCTATGGCATATATTGAGGATGATGTGCGCAAAGAAGATGCCGTCGCAGGAGAGATGGTTGCCCAGGTTGGCGATGCTTATGGCGAACTGGGTAATGAAGCTGCCAGTTATGCCGGAGCAGCTTTTAGGCAGGCCAATGCTCGCAAGAAAGCCACTCAGTCCGGAAGGGACTTTATGTTTATCATGTCCAAAAATGATAAAGACATTGAATTGCTGAAGGTGAGCAAAACAACTGGTAAAGTAGAAGGTGAAATTGCACTGGGCAAGGACCGTGAACCCATTTATGCAGTAGATGATATTACGGGTCAGGTATATTACCTGACAGGCGAAGAAGAACTGACCTCATATCAGGTAAAATAGTACTTTGAACCAGCAAAAATGTGGATGACCTTTTAAAAATCTTTATGTACTTTTACAGGGCATCATGGTCGCCACAAATTCAAAACATTCTGTACTCTACATCGATGATGAAGAGCATAACCTGATCAGCTTTAAATCTACATTCAGAAGAGCTTACGACATTCATGTGGCCACCTCCGGTCAGCGTGGACTGGAGATCATGGAACAAAATGAAATTCACCTGGTGATCACCGACCAGAGAATGCCTGAGATGACCGGGGTTGAGTTTCTGGAAAAGGTCATGCGGCTCTATCCCGACTGTATGCGGATGATTATGACAGGGTTTAGTGATATGGAGGCCATCATCCAGGCCATTAACAAAGGGAATATTTACCGATACATTGCCAAACCCTGGAACCGGGAGGAATTAAGAATCACCATTGATAGCGCCTTTGAAGTATACAATCTTAAGGATCAGAACAAACATCTCATCGAAGATCTGAAGGAGGCCAATCTTAACCTTGAGCAAAAAGTTGAAGAGCGTACCCGGCAGATTGAACAACAAAGCAGAAACATCACGGACAGCATTCATTATGCAAGTCGGATACAGACTGCATTAATGCTTCCCTCAGAGGAACTGGACAGGCTTTTGCCATCCCATTTCATTCTGAACAAACCCAAGGATATTGTAAGTGGTGATTATTACTGGGTTTCACTTAAGAATGACAGGATCATTGTTGCAGTGGCCGATTGCACCGGACATGGAGTGCCAGGCGCCTTTATGAGTATTATGGGCATCAATCTGCTGAATGAAATAGTGAACAATACGGAGACCGTAAAGGCAAATGAGATGTTAAATGAGCTCCGGGATCATTTGATCAAATCTCTTGGACAGACCGGGCACCGGTATGAAGCAAAAGATGGTATGGAGATGGCCCTGTGTGTGGTAGATATGGAGAGTAAGCGCTTGCAGTTTTCGGGAGCATTTCGTCCCATGTATCTCTTAAGGGATGCGGAACTTATTGAAATCAAAGGCGATCGTATGCCCATCGGGATTTACAATGAGGAAGCGGTGTCCTTTACCAACAGAGAGATGCAGGTCCAGGACGATGATGTTTTCTACCTATTCACAGACGGATATGTGGATCAGATTGGAGGACCCAAGAAGAAAACGTTTAGATCGAGGAACTTCAAACGCCTGCTTAAAGATATTCACAAGAAACCACTGAAAGAACAGAAATCGATTCTGGAAGCTAAACATAAGGCCTGGAAGTCTGATATTGAACAGATCGATGACATTATGATCATGGGAGTAAAGCTTTCTTTTAGTTAGCTGGAATGTTTTGTGTTCTGGGGAGTGAAATAATGAATTCGGTCCCTTTGCCTGGTTCGGAAATGACATCTATATTTCCATTGTGCTTCTCAATGATCCCATAGCTGATTGAAAGTCCCAATCCCGTTCCCTGCCCCACATCTTTGGTGGTGAAGAAGGGATCAAAAATATGTTCTTTCACTTCCGGGGTCATCCCTTTTCCATTGTCTTTTATAATGATCTTAATCCCAATGGCACTGCTGATGGTCTGAATAAACAGTTCACCTTCGCCGTCCATGGCCTGTATGCTGTTGGTGAGAATATTCATAATAACCTGGTTGAGCTTACTGGGGAAACACTCCAATCCGTCAAAATCCCCGTAATCCTTCCTGACATTGATCTGATCCTTAATCTTGTTTTGCAATAAAACAAGGGATGAATCAATTCCCTCATGGATGTCATAGAATTGGCACATCTCATCATCGAGCCTCGAGAAACTACGAAGTCCTTTGATGATTTCGCTGGATCGGTTCGCACCCTCTTCAATTCCTTTCAGGAGGCTAAAGATCTCCTTAATCAGGAATGAAAATTCAATTTTTTCCTTCAGGGCCTCAACTTCAGTGAAAAACTCAGCCAACTTGTTTTTACGAATGGCCTCATCGTATTCTTCAATAACAGAAAAAACCTCGTCCAGATCCTGTTTGAGCGGAAAAACATTGCCACTCACAAAATTGATCGGATTATTCAGCTCATGAGCAATTCCGGCTGTAAGTACCCCCACAGATGCCATTTTTTCTGATTGGATCAGTTGGGACTGAGCCAGTTTCAGGTTCTCCAGGGTTAACTCTAACTCTCGCTTCTGTTTTTGAGTGGTTTCGTTGATACATACAACCTCAGCCCGAAGCTTTTTTATCTCCTCTTTAAGTGATTTTATGTTTTCCTCCGCCATGGTCCAGTGCTCCTTCCTAAAATAGTCTGTGCCTAAATTTACAAATTAATTTGACCATAAGCTCTAATCACCTCTTCGACTTATTTGTGTGTGAAAGCATTGTCGTATGAGTTAATTGGCAGATTCTTTCTAATTTTTAAGACAGATATGGAAATAGCCTTCATTTAAGTATGAGAAAATTCTTCACATTACTAGCCTTCATTTTAATAACATTCACTGCCATGGGACAAAATAAGCATCCAATGAAAATCGCAATGGTAAGCGTATTTGTTGAAGATCCAGCCAAAGCCATATGAATTGGGAGTCCCTGTCATATCCTTTAGTTCAGACCACATTCAAAAAACCGTAGATGAGTTGAAAGAGAAAGGAGTTAGTTTTAAGAAAGATCTGGAGAAAACGGATTATGGATATGAAGCCATTTTCGACGATGCAAATGGAAACTACATCCAGTTGATTCAGTTAAATTGAACTTTCATCCTGTTGCTTTCAACATACTACTTGACTTATACGTCTAGTTTATAGTCTAATTCACAATAAATCTAAGGTAATGGCTAAGGTACTGATTGCTTCATTTTCACAGACAGGTTCTACCAGGAAGATCGCTGACCTGATCGCTAAAGGACTTAAATCTTCTGATTGGGAGATCACTCATCATGATATTTCGGGGAGTGACATCCCTAATATTGAAGCCTATGACATGATTGGCATAGGTTCACCGACCTATTTTTTCAGACCCCCTTTCATTGTAATGGATTTCGTAAAAAACCTGGAAGGGCTAAAGAATAAATCATCATTTGTTTTTATCTCGCAGGGCACTCATTCCGGAGACTGTGGAAACTGGATCCGCAGGACACTCAATCAAAAAGGATCCAGGGACCTTGGATACTTTAAAAGTTTTGGGAGAGACTATTGGCTGGGGTACATCAAACGAGGGGTTTTATTCTCGCCAGACTCTCCTACAGAAAAGGAACTGAATTCTGCTGAGGAATTTGGGAAAACACTCATCAAAAGGTATTCAGACCCTAATGTAGTTGTGGAATCGTTTGATCCATCTACTCCGGCAATGTATAGCATAGAAAGAATGCTTGTTGCACGACCGTATGCAAAACTCATTTACAGCAAAACCTTCAAGGCCAGCAGTGAATGTAACAGTTGTGGAATTTGTATCAAGAAATGCCCTGTAGGCAACATCACTGAAAAGAAAGATGGCAAACCAAAGTGGGGTTCTAACTGCATGCTGTGTGCCACTTGTGAGTTAGTTTGCCCTAAGGATGCAGTTCATTCGGCATTTGACTGGATGATTTTCGCACCCTTTATGAGATACAACATCCGGAATTCAAAAAAGAAGCAGATTCCCTATGAAAATGTAAAACATTCAGGGGGGAAAACACGTGTGATCTGATGCAGTTATATGGACTTATCGTAGGCTTCTTTTAACCAGTCCTTAAGCTCGTCATCAATTTGATCGGAATGGGATATTTGTACTCTGTGGGTGCACATGGTCCCAAATGGACCTGAATCTCCAAGTCGTGGGGTAAGTTCCTTACCGACAAGTTTGAGCCCGAGGTCTATTCTTGTTTTGGTGGCAGGTTTAATAAGTGCAAACTGCCTTTTCCTGATCAAACTAACGCTGCTTTTCTTGGGGCTTACGATAACATCCTTCCCAAGTTTTTTAACCATTTCCAGGAGGGTCTCATATATCTCTCTGAGTTCTTCCTTTCCTTCATATTGGATGGCTACAAGGTCTTCCGGAGACTCATTTGGTTCCTTCGACAAAGTAACGATTGTATTTGCAAAGCCATGGGTTACACCGTGATCCGCTTTGAGAAATTTAACTGCCTCAGAGTGCTTTTCAAACGACTTAGAGTTGAGTAGTTTTTTCCATTCTTCCAAGGACTTGCCTGTTTTTTCAGGCATGTTGTCGATCATTGTTTTTAGTGCTTTGTCCATTATGTGGTTTTTATAATTCAGTTTCTCCTGTTTACAGCCTCATCACTTTCATAGACACGGTCCTCTGCTGGCTTTCGATCTTTATATGGTATATCCCTTTTGGTTCGGGGAGGGGAACGCGGGTTTGCTGATGCAGAGGGGAGAGCGTTCTCCTGAAGACTTCCTTCCCAAGCTGATCATAGATGATTAGCACAGCATCAGAGGTAGTATTGTATTCAAGGGTGAATTGTTCCCCTGTAACCGGATTGGGGTAGACCATGAAGTCAGGCTCCAGGTCGGTTCTGAGATTATCTACCCCGGTACTGCTCTTAGCCGCGATCTGCACGATGCGGTCATCTCCAGGCTTTATGGTTCCCCTTCCATCCCTGTTGGTGACGGCCAGGAAAACCCTTCCATCGGGCGATACACAAATATCCCGGAGTCTTCCATACCAGTTTTGAAAATAGGCCTCCTCCTGAAGCACCGATTTGCCATCTTCGCTGAGTTTTAAAGCCACCACCCGGGCAGCTTTTAAAGCGGTTACCAATACTGAATTCGTCCATTCCGGAATTGCCGTATGGCTATAGAAATCTGTTCCTGCTACTGCCAGGGTGGGTGTCCAAGTTACGATGGGCTCAAATACATTAGAATCGGCACAAAAGGAAGTCTCAGTGGGCTGGTCGCAGATTCCCTTCACGTTTGGCCAACCGTAATTCCGACCCTTTTCTATGATGTTGACCTCATCATCGCTGGATGGGCCATGCTCGGAGCTATAAATGGTCCCTGACGGAGAAATCACCAGCCCCTGGGCATTCCGGTGTCCCCAGCTCCAGATATAACTTCCGGGAAAGGGATTGTCATCCGGAACTGTGCCATCCAGGTTCAACCTGAGCACCTTTCCGTTTAAGGAGGTCAGATTTTGTGAGGTAGCGGTATTTCCAGCATCACCGGTGGTCATATAGAGCTTATGGTCTGCATCGATAACCAGCCTGGATCCGTTGTGATTTCCATTGCCTGCAATTCCTTCCAGCAGGGTAAGCGGCGATACCAGCTCCTCATTCGAATAGGTGTATCTCACCAGGCGCTCTTTTATCTGCGACGATTCCAGGTAATTGTAGACCAGGAATACAAAGGGTTGAGTGGGAAATTCAGGATGCAATACCAAGCCCAACAGTCCACTCTCGCTCTGCTCATGTACCTCATCAATTCGCACCAATTCTGAGATCTCTCTGGTTTCGGGATTGAGTCTGCTGACCCTCCCGTACCGCTCTGTGATCCAGATATGATCGTCGGGGCCCCAAAGAATCTCCCAGGGCGTATCAAGGCCTGAAGCTATGGTGCTTGTATCGACCACAGTCGTACCAATGGTTATCTGGGCGGAACCTTTTGTATGGAACCAGAATATGGATACAAAAACAATCCCTATGAATTTTAGATTTTTCATATGAGCTGGAGTTTGGTTGTGACCTATATTTAATTTTTAGACCTTAACGACCATCTTACCCTTGTTTTTACCCTCAAAGAGGTCCATAAACGCCTGTGGAATCTGGTCAAAGCCCTCCACGATTGTTTCGGTGTACTTCAGTTTGCCATCGGCAAGCCATTGAGATAACTGTTTCATTGCTTCAGGGAATTTTGCCTTGTAATCACTGACGATGAATCCCTTCATCAACGCACTGTTTCTGAGCAGAAATGGCTGAACACTGAGGCTCTGGGGGAGGCATGTTTCGTTGTAAATGGAAATGGCGCCACAAATCACAATTCTGGCAAATGTGTTGATTTTCACAAGAACTGCATCAGAAATCGAGCCTCCCACATTGTCGAAATAGATATCAACTCCATCAGGACAAGCAGCAGCAACAGCCCTGCGCATGTTGGAAGTTGTATTGTAATTGATCGCTGCATCAAAACCGAAATCGGATGTGAGCAATTCGCACTTTTCGTCTGATCCAGCAATGCCAACTACCCGACAGCCTGAGATTTTTGCAATTTGTCCCGCCACGCTGCCCACTGCGCCTGCGGCACCTGAAACCACAACTGTTTCTCCTTTTTTTGGTTTACCGATCTCGGACAGGCCTAGAAAAGCTGTTAGACCAGGCATTCCAAGTATTCCCAGGTAAGCCGAAAGGGGAGCCTGACCAGCATCGACTTTATGTATTCCTTTGCCCGCTGATTTTTGATACTCTTTCCACTCCAGCCTTCCCATAACATATTCACCCTTGCTGAATCCGGGATGGTTTGATTCCGCTACCAGGGCGATCACTCCTGAGGTGATCGGCTTATGTAATTCAAAAGGAGCTACATAGGATTTACCTTCATTCATCCGACCTCTTAAGTAAGGATCCACAGATACATAGCTTGTTTTTAGCAGGATTTCTCCGGACTCTACCTCTGGGATCTCCTCTGTGATGAATTTGAAATCATCTGCCTGGGGTTTCCCTTTCGGCCGTTTGTTCAATATGATGGTTTGATTCATAGTGTACATTTGATATTAAGAATAACATCGGGATGTGAAAATAGTTGCAGTTCACTCCATGAGATTTATGAGGAGAGGTTTTGTATCTTTATTTCTGCATCGTTTCTTTGAGATTCCCCATAGATGTTTGAGAGAAATGTTGTGGGTCCAAAAAAAATGCAGATAACATGTCGGAATTTACAAATACCAGAGAAGAACGACTGCTTAAACTGAAGGAGGTATCCAGGCTCATATTGGAAAGGGGTAATGCAAGGTCATTTGTCATTGAGAATAAAGACTTTATTGATACGGTAATACCGGATGATTTTCTGGCCCTGTTTGATGAGTTGATAATGGAGGGGCAATCCATAGAGGATCTTAAAATACTATCCAACAAGGTAATTAACCTCTTCCATAAACCCATTGAAAATCATAAAAGGCTTGAACCCGGGCCTGTTTCCTTTCTGGGTGTATTAGCGCAAAACAACCTGGAGATGGACCAGGTTTTAAAAAAGATCCGGCCCGTTTATCAATCGTTTATAAAAGACCCTAAAAGCGCGTCAAAAAAGGCAAATCTCAAGCGACTTTTCATAACCCTCGAGGTATTTTCGAGCCATTATACCATTAAGGAGAATGTGCTTTTCCCTGTGATTGAAAAAGAATGGGAGGACTATCGCTGCCTGCAGATCATGTGGTCCTTCCATGATGACATCAGGCGAAACATCAAATCTGTGATCTCTCTGTTATCCCAAAAGAAGATAGAGTTGATGAAATTTAACAGGTATGTAGGGGATATTTTCTTCAATATGCAAGCCATCAGGTTCCGTGAAGAGCGCATTTTGTTTCCAAAAATCCTGGCCACCATCAGCGAAGAGCAGCTGGCCGCCATGAACCGTGAAGGTTTTAAGATGGGATATCCCTATTTCCAGCCCCCGGATCCGGGTTCAGGCGAGCAGTTTAAGGAATCAAAAAACCACAAGGCCAATCTGGGTACGGGGGAATTGACAATTGATCAGATTAAACTCATTTTTAATCACCTGCCAGTGGATATTACCTTTGTAGATGAACACGACAGGGTACGCTATTTCTCAACTCCCCGGAAAAGGATATTTCCACGCACCAATGCTGTCCTCGGGCGTGAGGTAAAAAATTGCCATCCGCCTGAGAGTGTGCATGTGGTTGAAAAAATTGTGGAGTCTTTTAGAAATGGCGAGAAAAACAGGGCAAACTTCTGGATTAAAGTGAAGGGCGAAACTGTTCTTATTCAATATTTTGCAGTTAGAGATGACCAGGGTATATACAAAGGAGTGATTGAAGTATCTCAGGAAATCTCTGAAATTAAAACCCTGGAGGGAGAAAAACGGTTACTTGATTGGTAGTGTATAAATAGACAGGTAAGATGAAAAATTTGTAAATTCAAACCACTAACCCCTAACCACTAACCTATCTATGCTCACCATACTCGGACCGGCTAAAACCATCGATACTTCTCCACATGGGATTACGAAAAAAAGCAGTTTCCCTCAATACATTGATCAGGCCCAGGTCCTTGTGAATCAGTTGCGGAAATATTCTGTCCCTCAGCTGAAAAGTTTGATGAAGGTGAGCGATAAATTGGCCACGCTGAGTTTTGAACGATATGCCGGATGGCGCTCTTCCTATTCTGCTGAAGAAGGTCAACAGGCTATCCTGGCATTCTCTGGCGAAGTATTTAATGGTTTGCAGGCAAGATCACTAAGCGAAAAGGATCTGTTATTTGCCCAGAAGCATATTCGGTTATTGTCCGGATTATATGGTGTACTTCGACCGCTCGACCTGATCCTTCCTTATCGGCTCGAGATGGGAACGAAAATGAAAAATAAGAAAGTCAGAAATCTGTATGAATTCTGGAAAAATATCATTCCACAGAAAATTGCAGCCGATACTGCTATTCAATCTCCTAAAGTTTTAATCAACCTGGCTTCAAATGAGTATTTCAGATCCATCGATCCGGGATCCTTTCCATATGAAATTATCACACCTGTTTTTAAGGAATCAGACGGAGAAGGATACAGGAATGTTACCGTCTATGCCAAGAAGGCCAGGGGAATGATGCTGCGCTTTATTATACAAAACAGGATAAGCGATCCGGAATACCTCAAGGCCTTTGATGAAGAGGGTTACTATTTCAATAATGATCTGTCCAATGGCAATGAGTGGGTATTTTGCAGGTGAGAAATAAGTTTTTTTAATACATTGTCTTCTATGAAAAATAACAAATTGCTATTAATCATCGGTCAGTTTTCAATGCTGCTTGGGTTTTTGACTTTTTTAGTCAATTACTATCTCCTGAATAACAACATCTACCTGATATTCCTGACCATATTATTGTTTATCAAACTAGTCCGTAAAACCACCTCTCTTCAGGTAGTGGCTATAAGGACAAACTTACTGGTTTTCGATATACTTTTTGACAATTTCAAGCGGTGCTCCGCCACAGGAGGCGACAAAATAGCTGGGAGACCATAAGCCCCCCTTCCAATAGTGCTTTTCCAGTTCTGGGAATTCCTGTCTGAGGAATCTGGAAGAAACCCCCTTCAGGCTATTCACCAGTCTGGATGGTGTGGTATGTGGTAATGTTTCAATCAGGAGAAGGACATGATCCTTCTCCCCGTTTGTTTCAACAAGCTTGCATCCGAAGTCATTACACACCCTGTCAAAGTGAAAATGTAGCCTTTCGTAGATCTTCTCAGTGAAGATTTTCTTTCTGTATTTGGTTACAAAGACCAAATGCAGATGTAGTGAATAAACAACATGTCTTTTAGTGCGTAAATCTTGCATATAATGTAGATATTTCGTATATTAATGTCTAATGCCAAATATACAAAAAGCATATAAAGTAAGGCTAAAGACCAATAATAATATTGAGAACAAACTGTCTCGATATTGCGGATCCTCAAGATTTCTATGGAATAAATGCCTGGCTATGAATTTGGACCGGTTGGAGAAGAGGCAATCCATACTCTGGTACAACGAACTGGCTTTTTGGCTTACCATTTGGAAACGATCCGAAGAGTACGGTTTTTTGAAAGAATGCCCTTCACAGGTATTGCAGCAGAAGTTGAAGGATCTGGAAAGGGCTTTCAGGGATTGCTTTGACAAAAACCAGCCCTTGAAGCGCCTTCCAGTGTTTAAAAAGAGAGGGTTGAATGAGGGCATACGTTTCCCACAGGGATTTAAGATTGATAACCGCAGGCTCTTCCTTCCCAAGATAGGCTGGGTAGGCTTTTACAAGAGTTGTCCTATTACCGGCACCATAAAGAATATTACCATTACCAACCAAGGCGGACATTGGTACGCATCTATCCAGGTTGAGCAGTTGATAGAAATCGGTAAACATTCATCTGATTCAGAGATCGGGATTGATGCAGGAATAAAATGCTTTGCAGCCCTCTCAGATGGAACGATGATCGAGGGAGTGAACAGTTTCAGAAAACATGAAGAAATTCTGACCAGGGAACAGCGGAAGTTGTCGAGGAAGCAGAGAGGGTCGAGTAACTGGAAGAAGCAGAAGAGAATCATATCACGATTACATCATACCATTGCAAATGTACGATCAGACTACCTTCACAAATTAAGTACCGAGATAAGCGAAAACCAAGCAAAGGTATATGTGGAAGAATTACAGATCAGAAATATGAGTGCATCAGCCCGGGGAACCATAGAGGAGCCAGGCAGGAATATCAAAGCAAAGGCAGGATTGAATAAATCGATCCTGGACCAGGGATGGTTTGAGTTCAGACGGCAGCTTGATTACAAACTCTGCTGGAGGGGAGGGATGCTGGTTGAAGTGAATCCCCGGCACACTTCACAGCGATGCTCATGTTGTGGACACATAGCAAAAGAGAACAGATTGTCACAGGCTCTATTCAGATGTCGGGCCTGTGGGTATGAGGAAAACGCAGATATAAATGCGGCAAAGAATATTAAAACCGTCGGGCAGACGGGGATGGCCTGTGAAGCGAACCGCATTAGTGGTCGGCAGCAGGAACCTGCAGGAAACCGTGAGGAATTACTGCCCACAGCTTGTTAAAGTCAATGGAATCCATTTCCTTTAGGTGATGTGTAGGACCTCATGTTTCTTATCAGAACACTAAAAGAGAAAAAGGAATGACATACTCAGATTTAGGGTGTACCGTCACCCTTGAAAAGTACAGAACCGAGCAGAACCTGGATTCATTTGAAATGGGTCGTGTGGTTGCAGAACACAAAGAGAGGTATGTGGTCAAAACCCCGCTTAATGAGTACGATTCTGAACTTTTAGGCAATTTAAGGTTTACTGCAGAAAGCCGATATGATTTTCCTGCCGTTGGAGATTGGGTCGCCTTTTCCGAATATGACCAGGGCAAAGCACTGATTCATGCCATCTATCCCCGGATATCGATCATAGAAAGGCAGGCAGTAGGGAAAAAAGGGCAGGTACAAATCATTGCCACGAATATTGATTTTGGATTAATCGTGCAGGCAGTTGACAGAGATTTTAATTTGAACAGGTTAGAAAGGTATCTGACTATTTGTAATGCCTCACGCGTTGAGCCTGTTGTTGTGCTTAGTAAAATAGACCTGATCACTGAATATGAACTGCAATCCATTAGAGCGCAAATTGGTCTGAGAGTCAAGGATGTACCTGTAATTGCTGTAAGCAACCAGACCATAGGGTATTCTGGACTGGACAATATAATTGAAAAAGGAAAAACCTATTGTCTGCTGGGCTCGTCGGGAGTGGGGAAATCCACACTCCTTAATGGTCTTTCAGGTGAGCTATTAATGAAAACAGGCGAAATAAGTTCGAGTGTAAACAAAGGGAGGCATATCACCAGCCATCGTGAACTTATTGTATTGGACAGGGGAGGGATATTGATCGACAACCCAGGGATGCGCGAGGTAGGTATTGCAGACACTGGCGGAGGCCTGGAAACAACTTTCGATGTAATTCTTGAATATGCTGAAGATTGCCAGTTCCAGAATTGCACGCATATGCATGAAAAAGGTTGCGCCATTCTTGCAGCTGTTGAGAATGGAGAAATCGACGAAGAATCATATTTCAATTTTCAGAAAATGCATAAGGAGAAGGTCCATTTTGAATCAGATGCACTTGAACGGAAAAAGAAGGACAAGGACCTGGGGAAAGTGATTAAGAGCTTCAAGAAGCAGAGAAAAAACAATAAGTATTAAGGTGCAATACGCAGGCTTATATGCATCCCAGTTTTTGGATCACATCTGAATTCACAATCTGAGTATTGTGTTTTGATTTTGCCAGCTTAATCATGGCATTTGCAATGCAATCTGCCTCAATGGCCCTGTATTTTTTTAAGCTTCCAGTCAGCAAAACATGGCTTATTTTCATCACAACAGCACCCAGGCTTTCTCCAAGCCGCTTTTCATTTCTCGGACCTAGAATAAGGGAGGGTCTCAGGATGTAGGTATTGGGGATTTTTTGATTGAGAACGGCTTGCTCCATCTCTCCTTTTGTCCTGTTGTAGAATATCTTGCTCCTGGCATTGGCTCCCATGGCCGAAATGACTATAAATGTGGGTATGTTGTTTTCCCGGGCCAGTTTGGCTGCTTCATGCGGAATTCCGTAATCGATTGCCTTATAAATTGTCCGGTCCTTGGTTTTTGCGGAAGTGGTCCCGATACAGCAGAATACTTCATCAGCAGTGAACTCATTTTTAAAGTGCTCCAGCTGAAGCAGATCACCAATAAACTCTTCAACTTTGGGGGAAGTATTGCCTGAGGCCTTCCTGGAAAACAGCTTTATGCTTGAATAACTGTCATCAGCTACTAACTTGTTTAACAGCAAGCTTCCTGTTAATCCCGTTGCTCCCAATATAATTGCGGAGCGCCCTTGAGTCTTGTTCATTGTTTGAGGTCTATAACAAATATTGGGCGAATTTGTTTGTCTATTATCCTGATTTACAATTAAGCAACTGTAACAGGTGAATGGAAAATACAAAGGGTGATTTTGATATTTGGAGGGACCGCGGGTCAGATTGCCCACCAGGTTTCCTGCCCGTTGATCTCAAACAGGATCTCCATGACTCCGGGCCAGGCGGGTTCTTTTAGCCCTTTCTCCCACTGAATAATTTCATTAATCAGCTTCTGAACGAGGTCTTCATTTTTAGGGGCAAGATTTATCTCCTCTGCTTTATCGGTGGCAAGATCAAAAAGAAATACCTGCTTATCCCTTTCATTCCAGATTAGTTTCCAGTTTTCGTAGCGAATCGATTTATTAAAGTCGGTTCGCCAGTAAAACGATTTATGTGGAGAGCCTTCCACCTGACCCTTTAGGAAGGGCATCAGGTCGATTCCATCAAGGACTCTGTCTGAAGGTTCTTCAATGCCGGAAGCAGCCAGGGCCGTAGCAAAGAGATCCATTAAGGAGACGGGTTCTTTATAAATGGTGCCCGAAGGAATTTTGTCTTTCCAGGAGATCATACATGGAACATTGATACCGCCTTCAAAATGGGTCATCTTTCCTGCGTTAAGGGAACCATTTTCGGATGCTCCGGTATAGGATGCGGCCCCGTTATCGCTTGCGAAGAGTATGAGTGTATTTTCAAGCATTCCTTCCTCTTCCAGTTTATCCAGAATCATTCCTATGCCATCATCCAGAGCCGCAATCATGCTGTAATAGACCCGTTTGTTTTCATCGGCTATATGATCGAACCGCTTATAATATTCCACAGGAACCTGGAAGGGGGTATGAGGTGCATTAAACGCTGCATAGGCAAAGAAGGGCTTCTGGCTATGTTGATCAATAAAATCGATGGTGCGGTTGAATTAGATATTAATTAGTGTTTTATCCTGCCTAAATGGCCAATAGCAAGTTAATAATGATCTCTCAGAAGTCAATAATTAACCCTTTATAGCTTTAAAACACCAACAGAAACTTATTAATTATCTAAACCCGTTTTTCGGACAAGCCAATGGTCCCTGATGGGTACATTTCTTGTCAAATACATGTTATTTTGGGGAGGATGGTGGCAAATACCAGAAAGAAGGAATGAAATTGCAGACATCAACCAATGATCTGTTCACTTTCTGAACCGCTCGTGTTCGTTTCATCCAAAAACCCCCCGTACAAGATCACGCGACACCCACGAATGACAAAAAAAGAGATCTATTCATTGAATATCTACACCTTAACAAAGCTCTGCGCAAGGAGTGACTAATAAAGGAAGAGTTTCTGGTCAGGCCTTCAAACAATGAAGCCTATATCAAAAGTCTGGGATTGGAGTAAACCTCGGTTTTTGATCAGGCGGGTTTCTTTCTCCTGCCCATCCAGGCTCCCATAAGGGCTGCGATCAGGGTGAAGCCCCATCCGCCAATTACTAAAAACCAATCGGGTGTAAGTTGAATGGGTTCTGCAATGGCAGCGATGATGGTTATCAGATTGCTGAGAATCGGAACATACCAAAAACTGCGTGGGTACAGGAAACATATGAGGTAACATGCAGTGGCTACGAAAAGGAATAAAGCAATATTCAAAAAAAGCTCCCCGTGATCTCCAGTGATTTTTAGACCTTCCAAAAGGGCTGCCACACCAATTACAAGGATGAAGGAGAGCAACATGGTCAGAATTGATAATCCCCAGGCGGGGATTCTATGGAAGAATGATCTCTTTGGTTTATAACTCATCTTAGCAGCTTAGTCAGGTAAGTAATCATAAGAATAGGAGAGCCCAATGACAGCAAGCGCGAATAGCATACAATATGTCCCCTGTTTAAGAAACACCAGGCTTTCAAGTTGATTCTGTCACAAATATATGTTCTTTAATTCATTGACTATTAATAATAATTGGTATAAATTTAGTTAGCTGAATGCAGGTATTTAGAAATGCCTTTGAAAAATTACGGAGGATTAGAAATGAAATTGCGAATATTTTTTATTTCAATACTTTCAGTAATTCTTAATATTACTTCGCTTGCCCAGACTGAGATTTCAGGCGGCGATGTCAGTGGAACCTGGGAACTGGCCAATTCGCCCTACCTCATTGACGGAGATATAACCATCCCCAATGATTCAACCTTAATCATCGAACCGGGGGTAAAGGTTGAATTTCAGGGACACTATTCCCTTCTTGTCCTGGGCCGTTTGCTGGCCGTCGGCACTGAAACGGATAGCATTCTTTTTACTGTAAATGATACAACGGGCTTCAGTAATCCAGACACTTTACTGGGCGGTTGGTATGGCATTCGTTTCATTGACACACCCTTGAACAATGATTCTTCAAAGATCGTGCATTGTTGCCTGGAGTACAGCAAAGCCGTTGGACCCGTCTGGCATCTGAACTCCGGTGGAGCGATCTGCATCCTTCAATTTGGAAAAGTGCTTATATCCAATTGTATGATAAGAAACAACAGCGCGGGCAGTCCCACTGAGCACCCTTCACAGGGAGGAGGCGTATACCTGTTTAAGTCCGATGTGACTATCCGGGATAACACCTTTATAAACAACCGGGCACACTCGGGTGGTGCCGTTCATATGGATGATTCAAGTCCGGTATTCGCGAACAATATCATTGAAAACAATGTAGCCATTTATGCAGCTGGTGTTTTTTTAGGGGGCGCATCTAATCCGACTTTTTCCAATGACAGGATATTGAATAATGTAGCCGGAAGCAAAGGCGGCGGAGTGTTGCTATATGATCCTTCGGTGGTTACATGTGATCAAGTTACATTCATAGGGAACAAAGCACCATGGGGCGGGGGAATTGGTGTTGGAGGCGGAGAGCTGTATGCGAATGATTGTGTTTTCAAGGAGAATCAGGCTGAAACCTGGGGGGGAGGAATTGCAGGAGATTTTGCCACATTGCATCTGAGTCATTGTTCATTTGAGCAGAATAGTTCAGGTTGGGGGAGTGGAGGATTGCATATGGATCATGCCACAGCCACCTTAACCAATTGTGCTTTTTCGGGAAACACGGCTGTATTTGGTGGTGGATTTCATGCGGTGTACAGTCAGATCACCTCAGCACACACTGAATTTCTTAACAATCAGACTGAGGGAGGTGGCGGTGTACATATTGAAGACAGTGATTGCATGTTTGAACATTGCTCATTTCAGGAGAATAAGGCTCTGAATGGCACCGGTGGAGCCATTGACTTTTATGCGGATTCAACCATTTTTGGCAGAAGTTATATGCTTCTGCTGAAAGGATGCAGTTTCGTTGAAAACATTGCCTCTGTGCACAGTGGGGCAGTGCGGATTGAACAATCAGCATCCGACTACTCATTGGTTGATGTAGTTGTGGATTCTTGTCAGTTCTTAAGAAATCACGCAGATGTGTATGGTTCCCTGAGAATTGGAGGCAATATGAAAGACATTAAAGTGTCCAATTCTATTTTTAAAAGCAATACATCCAATCGTTATGTAGGTGGATTGGGATTGATTTCAAATGCAAAAGGTAGGGTATATAATTGTGTGTTTAATTCCAATTATTCTAGATATTCGGACAGTACAAAAACAGCTCATGGGATCAGTCTGGGTTCGGAAGCAGACATTGATATCCTGAATTGCACAATGGTCGATACCTCATCAGCCGACGGGGTAGGTCTGTCTGTTCGCAGGGGAGGTAAGTTTAATTTGACCAACAGCATTGTCTGGGGATGTGGAGACCGTCCGGTCAGCATTGTAACAGCCGCCGGTTTAGGTTGTGAAGTAAATATCAATTATTGTAACATTCAAAACGGATTTGATTCCATCTATATATCAGATTCTCTGTCCGTTTTAAATTGGGGCAGTGGCAATATATCAGAAGATCCACTTTTTGTAGATCTTCCGGGAGCGGATTTACATTTAATGGATCTTAGCCCTTGTATCGGGTCGGGCATCAACAGTTTTATTCTCAATGAAAGTTGGGTTACGGCACCCACACGGGATATTGAAGGCAATCCAAGACCCAGCCCGCAGGAATCAGAAGCTGATATGGGGGCATACGAACATGCACTTGGTTTCCCACTGGGTATTGGGGCCGATCCTACCCTGATTCCGGATGGGGTTATGTTGTATCAGAACCATCCAAATCCATTCAACGAATTCACAAGCATCAGCTATCATTTGTCTTATCCCAGCACAGTTGAATTGAGCATTTATAACATGTACGGGCAGCGGATAGAAATTTTGCTTTCCGAGTATCAATCTGCTGGTATGAAGCAGGTTGAATGGAGCGGAAATGGATTAACCAGTGGGTATTATTTTTATAGGTTGAGCACCGGACAGGGAGTGGTAAAATCGGGTAAACTACTTTTACTCAAATAGGCAATTCTGCAGCCCTGCGCTTATTCCGACCATTCCACCGATACAATTATATCATTTCTCCTGCCCAAAAACTGATAAGGAGGGTTGTACCCCAGGAATCGGAAATTTCCATGGTATTTGATTCCTTTTTCAGCAAGCAGCTTTTTTAGTCTGTTTGAATGCGATTTTATGCGTTTATCTGTGGCATAACCCCTGAAGCTTATGGAAGCGACATACTCATCTTCGGTTTTCTCCAATTTCACATTCGTACTTTTGGGGGTAGGGAGGTTTGCCATGTCATAGGAAGTGGGCATTACAAAGCTCATGGCAGACCCGGATTCATTTATATCCATGTGTACCGGAGCTGTCATTGAAATCCTTGTGTCTGTTTCATTGCCCCCAAAAATATATCCTGCAAGTTTTCGAAATCCCGGTCCGGCCAGCTCTCTGTAAGAGGTTGCCTGAGTATATACCGTAGCCAGCATTGTGGAAGGGTAAAACCTTATTTCGAATTCTTTTTCAGTATGGATGGTTCTGTATTCTTGCTGTTCTGTTTTAACTGCGGCCATGGTATAAAAGAATTTGTCTTAGCATAGGAACACCTGCAGTTTCTTAATGTTTAAAGAATTTCTTATTTCCTGTTAAATCCAAAACGAATTGTGATTTGATGGCATTCAACTCAGGTAGAAGCCTTGTGTAAACATATTGATTATTCAAGTTGTTATAGTAAGAGGTTTATGGGATTTTTGAGCTCGTTTAATAGCCATCCCAAGGCTTCATCTGGCATGTAAAATTTTAGTAAATGGCAAAGTCAAATTGGAATGTGGATCATATCTCTGATCAATCAGGTAAAATGGTTGTAATTACGGGGGCAACAAGCGGATTGGGAAAAGAAGCGGCCATTCAAATGGCAGGGAAAAATGCCACCGTTGTACTGGCTGTTCGAAATGTTGAGAAAGCGGAGAAAGTAAGAGAGGAGATTTTAAGCATTCACCCACAATCTGATATAAATGTCATGCATCTTGACCTGGGAAGTTTATCATCCATCAAAAAATTTGCCCAGGAAGTCATCAATAATTTCGAACGTTTAGACATTCTTATCAATAATGCGGGTGTGATGATGTGTCCCTATTCAAAAACAGAGGATGGTTTCGAAATTCAGATGGGTACCAATCACCTGGGAAATTTTGCGCTCACCGGACAATTAATGCCGCTTTTAAGGACTACCAAAGGTTCAAGGATTGTCGTCACCTCAAGTATTGCGCACAAGCAGGGAAATATAGATTTTTCGGATCTTAATTGGGAGAAGAGAAAATATAACACAACAAAAGCTTATGGCGATAGCAAAATTGCCAATCTCTATTTCACCTATGAACTGGCAGAACGATTTAAAGATGATCCTGATGCCCCGATTGTCACAGCAGCACATCCAGGGTGGACCAGAACCGATTTGCAAAGGCATTCCGGATTTTTCCTCTTTTTAAACAATTTCTTCGCTCAAAAGGTGGACGTGGGTACTTTGCCTACACTCAGAGCAGCTATCGATCCGGAGGCAAGATCCGGAGATTATTTTGGTCCCTCAGGATTTTCTGAAATGCGTGGAAATCCCATTAAAGTTGATTCAAATGCACGATCTCACGACAGGGAATCAGCAAGGAAATTATGGGAATTATCTGAAGAATTAACCGGAGTTCATTACAAGTAACCGAAGGGATACTTCGCAAAGGTCTTAAGCAGGAGGTAGAATTGGTTCTGGTGGATTAATAATCTTACTCTGCAGGCTGTTCTCTTTTGCGTTTCCATCGCCGGTGCGTCCATAACCATAGTTCAGGTCCTCTGATGATGGTTTTTTCGAGCGCTTTGAGATAGTCACTTGCAATGGCATATTCTTCCATCTGCCTGGGATTATCGGTGATTTTGCGGAAGGTAATTTCATAGAACCCCCTTTTTATCCAGACGATATCCATATAGACCACTGCCTGATTTGTTTTCTGTGCAATGCGGTCATAACCGGTAATTACAGGCGTATCCTGATTCAGGAAGTGTGTCCAGAATTTGATGCGCTCGGGAGGGGGACTTTGGTCACCCAGGATGAAGGTGGCGGTTAGCTCATTCTTAGACTTACTCTCCACGATCTCCTTGTATATCTCCCTCATGGGTACAGGGTTTACACCAAACCTCCTGGAAATGTAATAGTAAATTCTGCTGAAATCCGAAAATGAAGGGGGTTGGTAGACGGCCAGAATCTTATATTTCGTTATGAGCGCCAATCCCTCCATCCATTCCCAGGTCCCATAGTGTCCACATAGCAACATGATGCTTCTGTCTGACTGGTAAAGTTCTTCAAGTAGTTCAGGATTTACAAATTTGAAGCGCTTTGATATCTCTTTCTTTGAGAGGTGAAGAAGCTTGAATGATTCTATAATTTGATCAGCTAAGCGCCTGTAGAATTTTTTGGCTATCTGTTTTATTTCCTGGGTCGACTTCTCCGGAAAGGAATTCCTGAGGTTGGTTTCGGTTATCTTTCTGCGATATGAAATCAGGTGATAAATGACAAAGAAGATTACATCCGATAGAATATAGAGCACCTTTAAGGGGAGCAGGGTTAAGGTCCACATCAACCCAAAAATTATGTAGTAGAATATTCTCGACATCATACACACGGTAGCAAATCCTGCTAAGGCTGGCAAATATACAATTTATACGCTTTTTTTTGTATTAATTAAATGATTCAGATAAATACGATGTAGTTAAATATCAAACCTACGATCACAATACCGAGAGCTACCACCCCGATAAATATGCCGATCAACTGCCACTTGAGGACCTTTTTAAGGATAATGATTTCGGGAAGGGACAGACCAATGACAGACATCATAAATGCCAGTGCTGTACCCAGGGTCACCCCTTTTTCAATCAGCACACTCACGATGGGAATGATACCAGCGGCATTGGAATAGAGGGGGATACCCACAAGTATAGCCAGGGGTACGGAATACCAGTTCTGGTTACCCAGCGCACCTGCCAGGTATTCATCGGGCACAAATCCATGGGCTCCTGCACCCACGGCAATTCCAAGAAGAATATAGATCCATATTTTTCCGACTATTTCCTTCACCACCTCCGCACCAGCAGATATTCTCTGATGGAAGTTCATGGATTCCTCAGCCTCCAGGGTTTGTTTTGAATGTGTTTTATAAACCCAATCGGCCACAAATCTTTTTAGCTTAAGTTTTTCCAGAATAAAACCCGCCATAATTGCAATGGTCAAACCGGTGATCACATAAATTACTGCCACCTTCCATCCAAACAAGCCTATGAGTAATATGAGAGCAACCTCATTGATCATGGGTGCAGCAATCAGGAATGAGAAGGTAACACCCAGTGGAATTCCAGCTTCCACAAATCCCAGGAAAAGAGGGATGGCTGAGCAGGAACAGAAGGGAGTTACAATACCAAGCATAGAGGCCATCACATTTCCTGCAAACAGGGATTTCCCCTCCAGTGCCTTTCGGGTCTTCTCAGGCGAGAAGTAGGTCCTGATAATCCCAACTGTAAAAATGATCAACACCAGCAACATCAGTACTTTTGGTACCTCAAAGATGAAAAAGCGTATGGCCTCGGTTAAATGCTTTTCAGGTTCCAACCGAAACAAGTCAAATACAATGAAATCTGAAATCTCCTGAAGGTATTTGTAAATCACAATCCAGATGGGGATCAGAAGTATAACTCCTGCGGCTTTGTTCTTAATGATGCTCATTCTAAAACCAGACTGTTACGATGTAGTATAAACCTATACCCATAAAAAGTACGGCCACCAGCCTTCTGAACCAATACTCAAAGGCCTTGATTTTCCTGTAAAAACCACCCACTCCGGAAATGGTATATGCAATCAACCATGCAAACAGAATTACGGGTATCCCGGTTGCCACTGCAAAAACGACGGGCAGATAAAGTCCGGAGGTGGATATGGTCAATGGAACAAGCATCCCGAAATAGAGGACGCCGCTGTAGGGACAAAAAGCCAGGGCAAAGAGCACTCCCAAAAGAAACACATCCCAGTAATTGTAAGTTCCACGATTCTGAAATTTTTCTGAAAGTTTGGTGAAAGCTGGAAAATTTATTTTTATAATACCCAGCATAAAGATGCCGATGACCAACAGAAGCGGACCAATGATCTTTCCCCCGTATTGCTGGAAAACACGAGAGATTTTGAGTTGATCTGCCCCCAGATACAGGACAATGGCCAGTAAGGTATAGGAAAAGGTCCTTCCCAGGGTGTAGATCAATCCATTGTAAAAGACCCTGTTCCTGTTCCCAATGTCTTTGCCAATAAATCCGATGGCGGTAATGTTTGTGGCCATAGGGCAGGGGCTGATGGCTGTGAGTAATCCAAGTATAAGCGCAGATACAATGGGCGTCGAGGTATTTGCGTACAGGTTATTGAGAAACTCCTCCATGCACTAGAGTAGTTTGTCAATTTGTGTCTTTAAAATTTCGTGAAATTTTGTGGGATTGGTACGGGCATTCAAAAATCCCTCATTGGTCAGATTCACATGGGTATCACCCTTTGTAATCAGCAGGGTCTGACCTGAAACACGCAGCGATTGGGCCATCTCTTTTCCCTGATCTTCTTCCAGATTTAGAGAGGTGAATTCCATGGTGCCGGCCGTCATCTGGTCCTTATAGAACATTTCCAGTGCTACCTTGGTTTCATTTTCAACCGCGTTACAGGTGGCACACCTTTTGGTATTGTGAAAATAGTAGACCTGAACATCATTGGATGCCACGATTTCGCTTGCCTGATTTTCGCTTGTCTGATTTTCTTTTGTTTGAGGTTTGCATGAGAAGAGCATCATGGCTATACACAGAAACAGGAGTGAGGGTTTTAAAACTTTCATGGGTTTATAAATTATGGGTTAACAAATCTTTCATTGCAGAGACTTTGGGAACCTGTCCCGATAACACCACTTTCTCATTGATCACCAGGGCAGGGGTTCGCATAACCGCATATTCCATGATGGTCTGAATGTCTTCCACTTTTTCCACAGAGGCATCCAGATTTAGCTCATCCACAGCCTTGCGGGTTATCTTTTCCAGTGATTTACATCGGGCACAGCCTGTACCTAAAACTTTTATTTCCATTATATCCGTGGTATAAAAATAATTTATGCTTTCAGAAATTCGTTAAAGAGGCCCTGAGCCCGTTTCCAATTCTCCTGGTTCAGACAATACTTAATTTTTGGGGCCTCAGTTTCACCCTGGATCAACCCTGCTTCTTTTAACTCTTTTAAGTGTTGAGAAAGGGTGGATTTTGCGATGGGCAGCACTTCGGTAAGGTCCCCGCTGTAACAGCAGGATTGTTTGGAAAGCAGATCAAGTACATACAATCGAATGGGGTGTCCCATTGCTTTAGCAAATCGGGCAATGGTTTTTTGTTCCTCCGTGATAACTTCTACAATTTCCATATTGTTCGTAATATACCGAACAAAGGTAATCGATCTTTATCTGGTTTGCAATAGATGGTAGGTTTAAAAGAAAATCTTAAAGCTTATTTCCCACATGCGGAAGATTCCTTGGAGGAACCACAGGCTGCCTTGGAGTTGCTTGCGGGGCAACATCCCGTTGATTTGGTCTCTACCCTTTCATATTTACAGCACTCAGGTAGTTTCTCATAAACTTTGTCATTGGCTGTGTAAAGTTCAGTGTCGTGACCAGCCGTGGCAATGGCCTTCTGAACCTTTTCCAGATCTGCTTTTTTAGCATTGTATTCAAGCTCAATCATGCCCGATTCTTTGTCCCAGTCAGCAGATTCAACACCCCTCACAGAAAGGGCTGCATTTTCAATTCTGGTCTCGCACATTCCGCATTTCCCGGCGACCTTAAAGCTACCTTTCTGTCCCGACATGCCTTGAACTCCAAGAACACCTACAGAAATCATCACCGCTACACTTAAAATCTTCAGTTTCATTATTTCTGGTTAGTTGAATTAATAAATAGGGCAGGTAAACATACAAAAATATAGCATTCGCAAGGCACAAAGAACCATGAAGAAACCTCAGGATCTATTTAGATTAAATTAATCTTAAATGCCACATCGGGGTGGGATTCATGCATTTCAGGAACCTTGAGAAGCAGATTTCCCTGCTTAGACTTTACTGTAACTGATTTTAGAAACTTTCCGTTCCAGGTATCATACCAGATGATCCTGTATGCGCCATCATCCAGACCTTGTATGCGAAACGCCAAGCCGCTGATTTCCTCCTTTTCATAGGTACGTCCCCATCCAAATGCATTGTTTGAGGTTCCCATCACGTACAGATCTGTTCCATCTGAAGTGGCAGTCAGGGGTTTATAAAGCAGGTTGGCCAGGTCCAGATCAGAAACAAAGCCGGCCAGGTTCTTTAACTGGTCCCAATCGTCTTCAGTAAGAACGGGATAGTCCCACCAGATGGGTGTGGCTGCCAATCCATTGCTTAGCGAAACCCAGAGTTGATTGTGATAGGCGGTGTGGTAATTCTTATCCTTGGGCGAATAGTAAGCAAGATCGGCACCTGCTTCTCCAAAAATGGCTGGTTTTTCAAAATTATCCCAGAACCGTTTGCTTGCCCATCCATAGTTAAACATAGCACTTCGCATGGTGTCTTCAGGGAATTTCTTTTTCCATCCCTGGGCCGGATACACGTGAATGTTCGGAATATCAATCCGATCATACAGCTCCTCCCGGTATTCCGAAAAACCTCCACTGAAGGATGCGGTCACGGGGTGGCGGTAAGGGTCGTTTTTTTGAAAATAGTGCGTGCATTTTTCTATCCAATCATAACACTCCCGGGACCTCCCATGAGCCCAGGCGTCGGTTCCGTTCATTTCATTGATCAACTCCCAGATTCCCATGCTGCGGCTATGGCTAAACCGAGCGATCATGTAGCGGTATTTCTTTTTCTGATATTCCCAGACCAGGGAATCGCTGTATACATCATCCACATCGATGAGCTGACTGTAAGGATTTTGATTCCATTGGGCGGCCCAAACGGTTTTTGAAAAGAGGTCGTGTGGCCAGATGGCATACATCAATTGGATGTCCCTCTCCTCAAGGATGCTTAGCATGGAATCGATCCTTCCCACTTTCAACTGGTTATACCTGCCCAGTTCCTCCTCAATCAGGCCCGTACCGTTGACAAATCCTCCATAGGTGATGTCCCAGATGGCAAAGAGGTTGGCATCATGCTCGGCAAATTTATCAAAGCGCTCCATGTCATTCCTCCAGGGAGAATAGACGCCCACCCCATAAAAGGAGGTTCCATCGTCATGGGTAAAATAGTGGGGATTTTTGTCGGAGGGCATTATCCAACCATGGTGTTCCGACTCAATGGCTGTAAAACTTGCCTCAGCCGATTCTCCCATCATACCGGAATCATCCACAAACAGCTGGTAGGTATATGCTCCTGTCTCACCAGGAGAGAACCGTACTTTCCATTGATCGGCATTTTCGTAATTATCATAAAAGCCATTGATCCGAATCTTTTTACCCGAAGGAGCAGTAAAATGTGCGTATACATCGATATCTGCAGGATCGTAAGGGTTTTCAATTCCCACATTTTCAAGATTGAGGCTCACTTCAAATTTTTCATACTTTTTTACGGTGGCCGCATTGGTTCCGGATATGGTTATCACTGGCGCATTCGCGGAAGCAAATGATTCTCCCGGGGAGAAGAGCATGATAAATACTAAGGAAATGTAGGAGAAGACCTTGGTCGATTTTATAGTCATGTGGGGAGGATTTTTAGATCTATACGTTGGAGATGATGCTAATTCTCCTCTAAGATAAAAAATACCTTACTTGTTGGGTATTTAAAATATTGTTGCTTCTCAATCGTCTATAGAAGTATAGCGCATAACAAAAGATGACCGCCGCAGAAAAAATAGAAATTGAGGAGCTTGTGAAAAAGGAGCAGGGCAGACTGCTGGGCTTTATCCGTAAGAGGGTGGCCCATGAAGAGGATGCCCGGGATATTGCGCAGGATGTGTACTTCCAGCTTACTGTCGGTTTTGATGATATTCGGTCGGTGGCATCCCTTACCTCCTGGCTATTTACTGTGGCGCGTAACAGAATTACTGACTATTTCAGAAAGAGCAGACCGGTACTACTTTCCAGATATTGATGGAGAGGATGAACCCCTGATGCTGGAAGATATCCTTCCCTCACTAACCCGGTCCCCTGAGGATGAAATCATGCGTGGGGTTATTTGGGAGGCCATCGAGGCCTGCCTGGAACGATTGCCGGAAGCACAGAGGGAGGTATTTGTAATGAGCGAATTTGAAGACATGAGTTTTAAAGAGATCTCTGAGCTCACCGGGGAGGGGATCAATACCCTGCTGTCGAGAAAAAGGTATGCGGTGACTTACCTGAGGGAACAGCTTCGAGAATTGTATAATCAGACTAAAGAAAAATAAACATAAATAGAGAAATCATGAAAGCAAAAACAGGTTTTAAATATGCAGGATTTGGCGTGCTGGGAGTAGCAGGCGTATTTGTATTCACCTTTGTGGTGATGTGGCTCTGGAACTGGCTGGTCCCCGAGTTGTTTAACGGGCCGGTACTGGGATACTGGCAAACCCTTGGATTGTTGGTTCTCTCCAAGATCCTGTTTTCAGGAATAGGAGGGGGTAGTAGCAAAAAATCTTCTCACAGACACAGGTCCTACTGTGGTGACGGCGATTATTCAGACATGCATAAAAGTAGATGGCGGCAGAAGTACGAAGCCAAAATGAACGGCAAGGTGGAAAACCAAAATCCCTAACCTTTCAGCCTGGGTGAGCAAGAGCTCATCCAGGTTTTATTCTTTCCTCGATCGCACTATAGTATTTGCATTGATACATCCCTCGACCCGGTACGAATCCCCATCCTTCATATCAAGGAAAAAGATATCTTCACCATGTGGAAACTGCCTGCTGTATATGTTCAATTTCTTATTGGTCTCCGCTGAAAGGGATGGGTCCACCGAAATGGCCTTCTTATACATATCAACTCCCGCCCAGAAGGCTGCACGCTGCTGGAAGTCGTCACCCAGGTTTTCACGCGAGGCAATGAAAGCATCTCCAAGTGCCACATAGGCTTTCCCGTAATTTGAATTCAATTGAATGGCCTCACGGGCATACCCGATGGCCTCACAGAAAGCCTTGTTTGCATTGCTCAACACAGCCAATTCATAATACCATTCTGCTTTGACCTCTGGATCAATGTTCTCTCCCTGAACTGCTTCTTTCAGATAACCTGCAGCCTTTTGAAAATCATTCCTGGTGATAAAAAGGATACCCAGATTATGGGCAGACTCGGGCCCGGGTTGAATGCGGTACAGATCCTCAGATGCTGAGGCATAGATTTCCGTGCGGTCACATCCTGTGACAGTATAAAAGGTAATCACCTTCTCAAGGAAAGTTGCATCGTTTTTATTCTGTTCCATCTGAGGTTTAAAATAGCCATCGAGTGCTTCACAGGTAAGAATATTTTCATTGAGCATCATTTCATCGATGGATGCCCTGGTCTTGGCCCAACGGGAGCTCCTTCCCTCCAACTGGTCCAGGATTAAAATCACACTGAAATAGTCCTCAATAACCTGGTTATCATCTATCCTTCCTTCATTCTTCAGTGCAATACCGGATGTCATAAAGAGGAGTAGCACCGCATCCTGGGACTTCTTTCCCTGAATTTCGACGCTTTTTTTCAGCATTTCGTATGCTTTTTCCACCTCATCCATATCCTCACCATGGTAGGAGAGAAGATCTCTTCCCTTGCGACCCAGAACGTTGCCTTCGTCTTTGAAATATTCAATTCTCTGGTCATAGATGAGCATCAGGGTATCGATCAGTCCTTCTTTGATGGGTCCTGCGGGAGCTTCGTCTATATAGAAACGGTACATGGTAACTCCATCTACATACATCCTCTCACTGGATGCCGGGCAATTGTTAAAGGCATACCACCAGGTTTCATAAGCGTCATCGTAGAGTTTAAGGTTAAAAAAGCCCCTGTAAGCAGAGAGGTTCTCTCCACATTTGATGCTGTCTTCCTTGCTGGCATAATTGGATCCGTTCCCGTTCTGCGAAATAGCTGGATTCAGGTACAGAAAAAAAAGTGCTGTAAGTATTAACGGTTTGAAGATTTTTCCCTTCATCTATAAGTTTGTTTTATTCTGGTACTTCAATAATGATGCCATTCTGGAACTTATACGCTCTGACAAGCAATAGGTTTCTAATTTATACTTGACCGTTTTCCAGGTTCTTTGTTCACCATTTTCTTTACTTTCTTTGATTCTTTTGATCCTTAGACTCATTACTGATAATATCATTCCTAAATAGATAAGGAGCACGGAAGAGGTGGAGAGTATGGCCAGCTGTTCAAATATCAACCTGGAACTAAATCCTCTTTTTTTTGTTGAAACTGATGGATATTTACATAAATCATGTCGAATTCGAATAAAAAGAAGTTGCGTGTTGTTGTTCTGGGTGCTGGTTTTGGGGGCTTGGAAATCACTTCTGTACTTTCTGAAAGAATCGGTGACCGTCTTGATCTTACACTTATTGACAAAAATGATTCCTTCTATTTTGGTTTTTCCAAGCTGGATTTGATGTTCGGGCGAAGAACGGCAAAATCGGTGAAGCTCTCCTATGGAAAAATTGTCAAACCAGGTGTTAAGTTCCGGCAGGAAACCATTACCGCCATCGATCCGGAAAGAAGGCGTGTAACAACCAGGAAGGGAGTCTATCAGGCCGATATTTTGGTTATAGCACTTGGTGCAGACTATGATTTTAAAGCCACGCCCGGTTTATCTGAAGGTGGAAATGAATTCTACTCTTTCGAGGGTGCGTGCCGGGTAGGGGAGTTACTGCCCACATTTACAAAAGGTCATGCCATTGTAGGAGTTGCAGGATTCCCGTTTAAGTGTCCCCCGGCTCCAAGTGAAGCTGCCCTGCTACTGGATGATTACTTAACCCGGCAGGGGGTTCGTGAAAATTGTAACATCACCCTGGTTGTCCCATTTGAATTGCCCATACCTCCCTCTTATGGCACTTCAAAAGCTTTGTTACAGTCATTTGAAAAAAAGAACATCCGGTACATACCTGAAAATATGGTAGGATCCATTGAGCCGGCAAAGCAATTGGCTATTCTCGATGATGGAACAGAGTTGCCCTTCGATCTGTTCCTGGGTATCCCGGAGCATTGTGTCCCAAAGGTAGTGGAGGAGAGTGGAATGCTCTTTGATGGATGGATCCCCGTGGATAAAAGGAATCTTAAAACCAGGTTCCCACATGTCTATGCCATTGGTGATGTGACCAGCGTGGGTGCTCCAAAGGCCGGAATGTTTGCAGAGGGGGCTTCTCGTACAGCGGCTGAATCTATCATTGCGGAGCTGAATGGGTATGAATACCCCCGGGCCTTTGATGGCAAAGGTTCCTGCTATGTGGAGTTTGGTGAAGGAATGGTTGGGCGTGCGGATGTGGATTTTTTTTCAAATCCTTCACCCACGGGTGTCCATTTTGAACCATCCCGGCTTCTGGCTGCCGAGAAGAGATCATTTGAAACAGACCGGAAATCCCGCTGGTTTGGAATATCGAAATAGTCCAAATGAACGGTTTTTAACAGCCCTTTTTGTATTTTGGTCAGCACAAATTAGTTCTCAGGATATGGGCAATAGAAATGTGTTAAAGAATTCAAGGGTATATCTTTCCGGACCGATGGATTTTGTGGCTTCGAGGGAGGATGAAAAAGAGTTTGGCTGGAGAAGCAGAATAAAAAGCTATCTGAAATCGAAAGGAGTGATTGTTTTTGATCCCTGGGAGAAACCGGAAGTGGTGGGAATACATGAATATGGAAAAGAAGATAACGCCACACTTGAAATCAGGAAGGAATGGAAATTTGGAAATGACCACAAGAGTAGTGAAGCACGGGCGAGTTGCGCCGATCAGTTTAGCAAAACCGTTCACATTGACCTGAGAATGGTAGACATCAGTGACTTCATCATTGCATTTTGCCCCACAAATATCTATAGTGTGGGGACGGTCCATGAAATTGTGGTGGCCAGGCAACAGCGTAAACCTGTCCTGCTGGTGAGTCCTCCGGTGACCTTCCCTTCCTACCGTAAGTTGCGGGATAAAGCAGATATTAATGAAGGCTTGAAGGATATAACTGCTGAATTAGAACGAGAGATTCCCATACGGGAAAATGAGAAGGGCATACCGAGCCTCTGGTATATGTCGGTGGTTGGGACAGAAAATTTCTTTGATGGATTTGGTTTTCAATTGCCTGCATTCAGGGATCACCTGACAAACAATCCTCCTTCAAGGTTGGATGAAATTGAAGAGCAACATCCACCGGAGCGTCCGCTTATCGAATTTCTGGAAGCACTTTCAAAGGGGGTTATGCCCAAAAAATGGAATAACATTACAAAAAGATATGAAATAGATGATGATTGGTTAATCATGGAGAAACTTTAATGGGGGTGAAAGGGGATCAGGAAATCAGGTATATTACCAATGAACAGCTTTATAAGCAGGCCATTGAGCCTGTAAAAAATGCGCGCTCCTTTGTGTGGATCGGGACCGCAGATATCAAAGATCTGCATGTACCTTACAAAGGAAATGTGCACTCCTTTTTATCGGTACTTGATGGCCTGGTGAAGAAGGGAGTAGCTATCCGCCTTCTGCATGCCAAGGAGCCAGGGATCAATTTCAGGAACAGTTTCGATAAATATCCCATGTTGTGGAAAAACATGGAGAGGCAGCTGTGTCCCAGGGTTCATTTCAAGCACATTGTTATCGACGGGACCTTTGCTTACACGGGTTCTGCCAATTTAACGGGTGCAGGACTGGGCATAAAAAGCATTCATACGCGCAACTTTGAATCGGGGATTGTAACGACCCATGGTGAGTTGATCGATTCCATCATGAAACAGTTTGACGATGTTTGGATGGGTAAACATTGCAAAAGCTGCAAGCGAAAAGCGTATTGCAGTGATCCGATTGTTTAAGACCTTCGATTGCAAAGCCTATTCGGGCTTACGCAAAAGGGTTACATCACCGGTTAGAATTTCGGATTTACCATTTCCATAGGTCACTGTAGCTTTCCACACATAGACGTCCTGGGGACAGAGCTTGCCATCGTAGTAACCATCCCAACCCTGGGTGATATCTGTGGTTTCGAACAGGCGCTCTCCCCAGCGGTTATAGACGGTAAAATCATACTCCACCACTCCTTCATGGACCGGGTAGAATACTTCATTCAGGTGCTGACTGGCATTGTAGGCACCATAGGTGGGACCCGTGGTGCTTGGCCGAAATACATTGGGATACATGATGGATCCTTCTCCGATCACCGTGACGGCTTCTGGTATGATCATATAGGCTTCGCAGCCATGTTCAGTCCAGGCAGTGAGGGATACATCATAGATCCCCACCTGGGTGTATTGATGGACGGTATCTTTTGCTTGGTAAGGGGTGGTCCCGTCTCCAAAATCCCACTGGTATATGGTCCCGTATTTAGAGAGATTAAATGTCTTTACGGGCTCGTCGGGAAGCATGACCAGGACAGGTTCCACAAAGAAATCCAGCTCGGGAAGTGCAAAAACCTCAAATTCATGGAAGGCATAATCCACTCCGCCCTCTCCGCTTACCGTCAGCTTGACCTGGTAGAATCCTGCTTCGGTAAAGGTATGGGTGGGCTCAAACTCATCGGAGTTGGGTGTCCCGTCATCAAATTCCCACAGATAGTTTTCCCCGTATATTGAATTATTGGTCATGGAAACAGTCAGGGATACGCAGCCCGAATCTATATCGGGTACAAAAGCGGCTATGGGTTGGGGAGGATAGATCTTTATCCAGTGTACAATGGAGTCGGAACACTGGGCGTTTGAGGCGGTCAGGCTGATGTTGTACCCATCCAAATCCAGTGTTCGTAGGTATGAGATCCGGGATTTTTTTCCGTTGGAGCTAATTCCGTCACCAAAGTCCCATTTGAAACTGTAATCGCCCGCATTGGTCTCATTTGAAAGCGTAACTGTGGCACTTGGGAAGTACTGGTAAATGGGGGTGTAGTTGAATCTGGCCTCCGGTGAAGGATAGATGGTGATCTGCCTGGTCATGGAGTCGGGACATCCGTAATCGGAATAGCCTCTCAGTTCCACATCCATAATTGCATTCACGGTTTCTGTATTCACGTAGGTATGGCCGGGATCTCTGATATAACTGAATCCTCCATCTCCAAAACTCCATTCAAAATTAATGGCTCTTTGTGAGGTGTTTATAAATTGCGAGGTGTAGGGTGAACAACCTGCAGAGTCGCGTTCAAAATCGACCTCCACGCTTGGGTAAACAGAGATATTTTGTGTGATGTAATCGGTACAGCCCCGATCTGTAGATACCTCCAGACGCAATTCGTGGGGTGACACACCCGGCTCATCGTTAAAGTAACTATGTGCTACCTCGCGGGTATCGGCCAGATAAAGAGAGTCTGTGTCATCGCCAAAGCTCCAGATATAGTTGTCTCCTGCCTCGGAGAGGTTCTGAACGGTTACATTCAGTGGAGAACAGCCGTTGGTAAGGTCCACATCGAACTTGGCCCTGGGTCCGGGGAATACTGTGATTTGCGTAAATGCAGAGTCTGTGCAGTAGTTCTCAGATATGGCAGTGAGTTTAACATGGTAAGTTGTATCCGAGTTGCCTTCGTTTGTATAGGTGGTTAATGGTTCCTCCAGGATGGATGATGTGCTATTCCCTAATTCCCATTTATAATTTAATCCTCCCTGGGAGTTATTGCCAAATTTCACCTCAAGGGGATGGCATCCCTCCAGGATGTTTGTAAAATCAGCATCGACGCTGTGGAATACAGTGACCTCCTTGGAGATGAATGAGGTGCATCCCTGCGGACTCACCACCGAAAGATCGATGGGGAAGATGGCTGTGGTGTCAAAACTATCATTGATAAACAGACGTTCGATGGGATCAGTGCTGCTGGTGACAAGTGCTTCCCCATTAAAGGACCAGGAAAACTCTTGACCATTCACCGAGGAGTTGCTGAAGCTTACGGTGGCAGGCGTACACTGATCGTGGTATTCAATGGCGAAATCTGCATTCACATGGGGATGTACCAGAATGGGGACCGTTATTGAGTCATGGCAGGTGTGAACACTGGAGGCCATCAGTTGAACATTAAACGTAATATCATCCAATCCATTATTTTCCAAAGTCATGCTAGGAATGGGCTGATCAGAAGATTGTCCGTTGCCAAAATCCCAGGTATATCCGGAGGCTCCAATGCTATTGTTTGTAAAGGTCAATTCAACCGGACTGCAGCCCTCCACGATACCCGTTGATAAATGCGGCCTCTACAAAGGGCATGACAGTAACCTCTTTGGTTTGAACAGAGATACAATTCCGGTCATTTGTTACTGTAAGTACGATCTGGAAAGTATCAGGATCGGTTGAGGAAGGATTGTTGAATTGGTGTACCATGGGAGCAGTGGATAATACGGTTGTATCATTTGTCCCATCCCCAAAATCCCAGTGATAGCTTACCCCACCAATGGAGTTGTTATTCAGTGTAAGCTCCTGGGGAGAACAGATGGTGGGTTGGCTAAAAGTAAATTCTGCCTGCACATAGGGGTAGACTGTAATATCCACCTCGGAGGTGTCGGTGCAATTCTCCTTGGTAAAGGCAATGAGCCTGGTGTTGTATATGGCATCTGATAATCCCGGATTCTGGAACAGATGTGATGGATCCGATTGGTCAGAGGATCCCCCGTCACCAAATTCCCAGAGGAAAGAGATGGCTGATTCACTTGAACTGTTGGTGTACATTACCTGCAATTCGTTGCAGCCGGCTGTATCACTTGGACTAAACTGTGACTGTACTTCGGGAAAGACTGTAATGGTTCTGATCATGGAATCGGCACACCCATCTGCATTTTGTACCCTTAGCTTAAGGACTGTTTGGGATGGCATCCGGACCCATGTTGTTATAGAGGTGAGTCTGAATTGAATCGTCAGAAGTGGAAGGTAAGGGTCTCGTCGCCCCAGTACCACTCATAGTCCGAGATGGCGCCTTCAGAATCATTATGCAGGGACAGTGTAAAGGGCGCACAACCCTGGAATTCATCTACCGAGAAGCCGGCATCAATATAGGGATGTATTTCTATGGTCTGGTAGGAGGTATCCCGACAAAGGTAGGGTGTAGTAGCTCACCAGCCTGACTGTGTCGGTTACATTTCCGAGTGTCATGTTCTCAAAAACATGACGCGGAGACTTGAATGAGGAGGATCCGCCGTCTCCAAAGTCCCATGCAAAGGTGCTGGCCGTGGAGCTTGATATGTTTATAAATCCTATCTCCGTTCCATGGCATGCAGAGAAACGAGCAGGGATAAAGTTTGAAGTTACTTCCGGAAATACGGTGATCACCCGGCTGAGTGTGTCGGTACAGCCCCGGGTCATATTTCTAACCACCAGGCGAAGGGTGTAGTTAATAGGCTCAATCGTCGTATTGCGATAGGTATGGCTCAGGGTGGGACCCGGTAAGGGCGAGGTAACACTATCTCCAAAGCTCCATTCATAGACGTCGATTTTACCTGCCGAATTGTTATCAATGCTGATGACCAGGGGCGAACATCCCTGGAAGGTGTCAATGGCAAAATCGGCCTCAAGGTAGGGGTAGACCGATATATCGGCCACCGCTGTATCGCTGCAATAGAAAGGTGAAATGGCTACCATCTCTACATGATAAATGCTGTCGGCCATACCCAGGTTGATATAGGTGTGGCTTACAGAGTCTGTATTGGCGGATGTTCCATCGCCCAGGTTCCATTTATAGCGGTCGGTATTTCCGGAAGAGGTGTTGCTAAAGTTCACGGTAACGGGTTGACAGCCGTCAATTGTGTCCATGGTAAAACCTGCCTGGATCTCGGGCTTAATAATCAGATCTCTTCGGAATTCATTCGAACAACCCTGTTCGTTCCAGACGATCAGCTGTACGGTTTTATTTTCTGTTGTATCCCCGCTATTTGTATACGCGTGTTGCATTTCAGGACTGAGGTCAAAAACAGGGGGGTTGGATGGATCTTCCAGATCAAAATCCCACTGCATATTTGTTACACTGGACATATCCACCCCGAAGGATTGATTGTCGAAGGTAACCGTATCCGGAGCGCAAAAATACCATTTGTCGCTCTCAAAAAACGCTTCCACCTCCTCCGCGATTCCAACAATTGCTTCAATTATAGTATCCTCAAGACATCCCCTGTGAATGGTCACCTGGTAATTGTATCGACCAGGAGGGGGCGTGGCTATGGGAGTGGCCACATAAGGATCATCCAGGAAGTCTGAAGGAGACCAGGTATAGGAAATCCCTCCGTTTGCTGTAAGCTGCAAGGTATCGCCAAAACAACGGAATGCGCTTCTTGATCCCGACTCCACAATTCTTACATCTCCTCTTGATATGCTGTAGTCCGAAAAATATCCGTACTTACACCCATCGGTGGTTCCCCCCTCGATGAGTCCCAGGTGAAAAACACTGACCGAATTGGTGATTTTTACCACTTCACTCTGGGGTACTCCGCCGGCCCTGCTATTGGCAAATAGCTTGTCTGCTTTCTTCAGGCAGACATAATCTGTCGCACCTACGGGTTCAAACCAGCTATCTGGAATGGGAAAGGTGCTGCCATCCTCATAGTGCATGGTAAAAGCATGCTTGGCCGCATCGATGGTCATGATATTCAGGTAAAAATTCCTGGTGGTGGACCTGGTAAAACTCACCTCCACCGAACCTGTACAACCATCGACGGTGGGAAGAACAGCTCCTCCAAATTCGCAACCAAAGCCAGCCACATGGAGGACCATGATGGGTTTGTCCCCCTCCACATGGGTGGAATTGTTCACTGATTTCGTAAACGGCCTGTTCACCCGGAATGCCTATTGTAGTTAACAAGACCCCATCAATAAATACCTGCGTGTTCGGCTCTGTGGCCATAATAAAGATCCTTTCTCCGGTTGGAATTCCGTCCGGGTCAGGAGTTGCTGCGTTGGGATTTATCAGGTTGATCTTACCTCTCATCACAATGTATTCAAATCCCACGATCGGGTTGCCATCGGCATTGACTATGGGTACCGTCTGGTCCCCGATCAGGTCTTTGCAGCCCTGGGGTGTTCCATGCACTGAGTCATCCTTAATGGTCACTGCAATGGGTTTGGTGGATGTGATGTGGGTTCCTCCCAGATGGCCGGCTGCTGTCTGGCTGGCTGCCAGGCAGGAATAGGTCTCCCCTTTATTCAGGGTCACACTGAAGGTTGATCCGGCTCCATGTCCCACCACGGCCGCAGTGGGGGTGATGGTAACTACCGTGTTGTCCTCGGTGGCCACAATATCAATTGAACTATAGGCTTTGGGGCTGTAGCTGGTTCCGTTGCCCCATACACTGTTGAAGGGTGTATAAAACTCAAATCCCAGGGCATTCCTACCCTTCAGGGCAAAAATATCCTGGTTATAGAATTCATCCTCATCGTAGTAGACAGTGATCAGGTTACTTGAAGTGATGTGCACTCCCTTATTTAAGACCAGATCTCCCGGCTTATTCTCCAGATCATTGATCCAGGGAGAGGCATCGATGGATACCGTGCTTTTCGCAGGAACCATAAAGGTAGTATCCATACCGGCATTGTTGGCAGGCTGATAAATTCTGACTTCAGCATCCAGTTCCAGGGCCGAAACCCTGAAGTATACAGGCTCCCCACCGGGGAAAATACCATGCCCTTCGGTTATCTCCGGAGCCACAAACCAGAATTCCGTATCGGTCTGGGCATGGATGCTGAGGACCTGCATCAGCATGATGGCGGTCAGCAGAAAAAATCTGGTATATAGTTTATGGAGTTGGGAGTGCATTAAAAGTCTAGTTTTTTCGTAAGCACTTTTTTTGTGGACCAGTAACAACAGGGAATGGTTGTATGAAGCTTGAAAAAACATTGAATTTGAAAATTGCAACCATTTGTAATCTTTACCCGTAATACATTTATAATATAAGGACCCAACCTCAATGAGAAAGCACTCGCTCCATTTCCCACATCCTATGAAGGCACTAAGAGTTGTATATACGATCCTGTTTGGTTTAGGTTTCATTATTCCACTGGCAGGACAGGATACCCTTTTTTATGAAAATTTTGAAAGCTCACCGGGGTCAAAACCCCCGGGTTGGACCACCGAGTTTGAAGCAGGAGACAGCAAATGGCAGTTTGTCAACGGTGGAGGTACTAAAAGTCCGGAAATCCCTGGAAGTGGAAGACCTTCATCCGCTTTCAGCGGTGTAGTAAATGCACTCTACTTCTTTGAAAGCCTGGAAGGGGAAGAGGTAATTCTGGTTACCCCTCCGGTAGACCTTGAATTTGGCCTTCGGCCGGAGTTGAGGTTTATGCATGTGCAGCGGGAAGGAAACCTGGGTTTTGGAGCGGCCCATGATGAACTGCGTATTTATTTCAAATCTCATATTGACAGTTCATGGAAAGAAATTAACCGAATTGCAGAATATACCGATGAGGTGTATAACTGGACAGAGCAAATTGTCCTTCTTCCCGAAGAAGCTTTTGTCCCTGAATGCTATTTTGCATTTAAAGCCAAGACCAATTATGGCTGGGGTGTAGGTTTGGATGATATAATGGTCGTAGAGACTGATATCCAACCCAGAGAGGTGGAGGCAGTTACTGTTTTTCAGGAGCAATCAGGTATACTGCCCACGGGTTCGCAGGCCAATTCCATGATGAGGATCAATGTATCGGTAAAGGGGAATTCGGGGACTATTGCTCTGGACTCTCTGGGTGTGAGTTCTCTGAATTCTGCTGACACAGATATCAATCCGAACGGGGTTAAATTGTATTATAACCACGACAACAGGAACTTTTTTGCAGCAACCCTGCTTGATTCTGCTTCCTTTGTTTCCGGAGAAGCCGGTTTCACCTCTCTAAGCCTTAATCTTCCCAGCGGTCATACTTCCCTGTGGATTACCTACGACATAAAAACTGAAGCCGTCCATAACCACTTGGCAGATTGTATGTTGCAAGCCAATAGCATAAGCATTGGCAACCTTACCTATCCTGCTGGTGCTATATCTCCTGCAGGCAGCAGATTGATACAGGAGGCCATATTCTTTGATGACTTCTCTTCTGACCTGAGCTGGAGTCTGACCGGTGATTTTGAACGGGACAAACCTCAGGGTTTGGGAGGTCAGTATCTGGGCAATCCCGATCCGGTGTTTGCTTCAGGAGACACCATGATTCTTGGTAATGACCTTAGCGGTTTGGGATCCAACCCGGGTGATTATGAAGCAAGCGTGAGCAAATATGAAAACCTGGCTACTTCTCCACTAGTTAACATGTTCTATTACAACGATATTAAAATGAACTTTTTGAGGTGGTTGAATGTGGCCAATAACGATACCGCTTCCATTGATATGAGTTTGGATGGGGGCACTACCTGGAAGGAGATTTGGTCCAATGACAACAATGTCTATTCGGACGGAACATGGAAGGATTTTACCCTGAGTATGCCAGGGATGAACAGGCAAGCACAGGCTCAGGTTCGTTTTAACCTGGGACCTACCACATCTACAGACCACTTGTCGGGCTGGAACATTGAAAATTTCGCCCTTACCGGGAATTATGTGGAATACGATGTGAGCCCGCTTCTCTTGCTTTCTCCAGGTATGGGCTGCGGACATTCTGCAGCAGAAACGGTGAGCATCAGGGTGGAGAACCTGGGCCCGGGAGCAACTCCGGACGCCATACCTGTGAGGTATTCCTTCGATGGGGGCAGTACCTTTACCGAGGATGTTTTGAACGAAATCATTGCTTTTGAAGGGTACAGTGATTTCGATTTTGGCGAAACCATTGATCTCAGTACGCCGGGTATTTACGATGTAGTTATTGAAACCACCCTGGATGTGGATGAGGAAGCGGGTAATAATCGCCTGGATACGGTTTTGTATGTGGATCCCACCTACCCCCTTCCTTATTATCAGGATTTTGAGAACGGGACTGATTTCTGGAGGACAGCTGGCGAAATCACTACTTTTGAACATGGTGCACCCATGGGTTCGGTTATTCATACGGCCCCCTCCGGGAGCAATGCCTGGGTGACCAACCTGGATGGAATATATTCAGACAACGAGGATAGCTACCTTCTGGGACCCTGCTTCGATTTTACGGGCATTGATTACCCGGTATTCGAGTGTAAATTATATCTGCATACAGAGGAAGGATAAGGACGGTGCAAACCTGCGAGTACTCCCTGGATAACGGGCAAAGCTGGACCCGCCTTGGAAATCTTGGAGACGGAGCTTCATTCGACTGGAATTGGTATAATTCGGATGCTGTGGCCTCCCTGGATGGAGGACATGGATGGACCGGAGAGGTGGATGACTGGGTTACCGCCAGATTCATGCTGGATACCACCGTTTTCAGAAATACGACGGGTGTGAAATTCCGCTTTCACTTCACCAGCGATGCCTCCGGAAGGTTTGAGGGTATGGGTATTGATGATATCCGTATTTATGGTACTCCCAGGGATCTGGGTGTTATATCCATTGAGAATCCAATAAATGGCTGTGCCCAGGAGATAGGCGACTATGCGGCCGTGACCATTAAGAATTTCGGACTGGATACCCTGATGGCTGGCGAAAGCATTATTGTGGGCTATGATTTTGATGCTCAAGCTACGGTGATTGATACATTCATCCTCACAGAGAACCTGTTGAGCGGGGATAGCGCTCCCTTTGTGTTTACTAAGCCCCTGGTTGTTACATCCGAAGGATGGATGGATATAGAGGCATTTACCCTGCTTGTCTGATGATGTTGATTTCTATAACGAAGCAACAAGCAACGATACGGTGAGTAAATCCGTTGAGATTGTTCAGACGCCCTTTGTATTCCTGCCTCAGGAAATTTATTCTGTAAGACCCGATACCATTGCCCTGGATGCAGGTACCGGTGATCCCACAGATAGCTATCTCTGGCAGGATGGATCAACCGATCCGATCTTTCAGGTGACCGACATGGCAGATGGTATGTATCATGTTACTGCCAGCAATGCTTATTGCAGCTACAGTGACACAAGCTATGTGTATCGATTAATTGCTGATGTGGGTGTGACAGCCATCGTGGAACCGGTGGACAGTAGTTGTGAACTGGGCGTTTCGGTAAGGCCATGGATTGAAATCACGAATTTTGGCAGCGATACCCTGGATGTTGGGGATGAAATTCCGGTACGTTATCAGATTGATGCCAATGCAGCCATTGAGGAATTGGCAGTGATCACCTTCCCGGTGCTGCCCGATTCTGCCTTCTCATATTCTTTCAATACAGCTTCCGATATGAGTGAAGCCAAAGTGTATACCCTGACTGCATATACCGAACTGGAATATGATGATACGCTTAGCAACAATTCCAAAACCCTGCCTGTGGAGGTATTTGGGTATAGCCCCATTGACCTGGGTGCTGACATAGCCATCAGGGCATTTGATTATACCATTGATGCAGGAGCCGGTTATGACACTTACCTGTGGAGAGATAGTTCTTCGGCGCAAACGCTGCTGGTGGACACTACGGGTCTGTATTGGGTAAGCGTGAAGCAGGGTACCATGTGTGAGAATTCCGATTCTCTTCAGGTAACCTTCATCATACCGGATATTGGAGTAGAAAGGCTTTCCAGTCCGACCTCCGGATGTGGTTTGACCTCAGTGGAGCAAGTGGAATTCTACCTCATGAATGCAGGTACGGATACCCTTTATACAAACGATTCGGTCTTTGTCAGCTTTCAGTTTGAGGATGATCCCTGGATTTACGATACGATGTATATAAACCGGACCATTGAACCCGGGGACTCTGTGCTTTATTCCTCTGACAGTACGGTGGATGTGAGTGGGATTGGATCCTATCAGTTTACAGTATTGGTCAACTTCAAAGAAGATCTGATCCTGGAAAATAACCAACTTGACCAGACCCTGGAAGTATTCAGCAATCCGGCATTGTCGCTTGGGGAAGACCAGGTGGTGAATGCCAAATCATTTGAGCTGGATGCAGGCAGTGGTTTTGTTTCTTATATCTGGCAGGATGGGTCAGGAGACCAGCAATATGTGGTTGAATTTGAAAGTCAGAGTCCCGATTCCCTATACGCTGTCACTGCCGCAGACCTCCATGGTTGTGAAGCATCGGATACAGTGATGATCAGGTTTGACTTATGGGATTTGGGCGTCTCGTCCATCCAGACTCCTGTTTCTGGTTGTTTGCTTACAGAAGAGGAGCAGCTCAGTCTGTTTGTGATGAATTATGGAATGCATCCCATCGTGAATGAGTCCGTCAGTGTGACGGTCTCGATGGACCATCGAAATCCGGTTACGGTACTTCGAACCCTTACCCAGGTGCTTAATCCCGGGGATTCGGTTGAATTCCTGTTCGGATTCACATTTGACCTGTCAGCGAGTGGGGACCACAGCTTAGTTGCCTATTCTATCTATGGGCAGGATGCGGATCCACATACGGATACACTGGATGTGATTATTACACACCTGGGCCTTCCTGCGCCCGAACTTGGTGGAGTGAATGATACGCTTGAGACCCGATTGCCATTTACCCTTGATGCAGGTGCAGGTTTTGAGGCCTACACGTGGAATGGAGAATTGGGTGAGCAGGCATATGAGGCCACGCAGCATGGTTGGCACAATGTGGAGGTAATTGACCCGGATGGTTGTTATGGAAAAGATTCCATTTACCTCACAAGCTTTACAGGCATGCATGATTTCCTTCTGCCAGGAGAGCTATCGGTCTATCCCATACCTGCATCCCGTTATCTGCATGTGGAGTACAGCTATGCAGAAGCTGAAAACCTTATCCTTGATCTCTATGATTCCAACGGTCGAATCGTCCTTAACAGAGAATTCTCCAATGTGAAGGAGTTTACTGAGACCCTTGATGTGGGGGATGTAGCCAGAGGTATGTATTACCTGAGGCTTCGTTCTGAAAATAAAGAGGTGACCAGGTTGATTACGCTCTATTAATCGGATCGCCTGCTGAGGTATCCCATCAAGTCGCTGTATTCGATGGTGATGTAATACAAGCCACCGATGCGGGCACTGCCGAAACTGGTGGTATAGTAGCTATTCAGCATATTGGATGCGCCCAGTTTTAAGGTAGTATGTATTTTCGGAAGTGCATAAGTGAGGTGTCCGTCGAGGGTGTATAGTGCTGGAATATCACCTGCTCCAAATCCCGATTGCCACAGAAAACCGCTTTGCCAGTGGTAGTTAAAAGCAAATCCCAGATTGTGATAAATCCTGGGGTGACTGACCGAGAGGTTGGCCCTGAATTCGGGGGTATTGTATCGGGTCTCCACACCTGGGGATTCAATATTTTCCAGTAATTTGTTCTGGGCCACATTGCCTCGAAAAAGAATGCCATTGGGGAAACGGTAGTCCAAGCCAAGTGCCCAGCCGAAGGAAGAGACCGGCTCATCGGTGGTCATATAGGTTTGATAGAGAAGATCCCCCTCCTCTCCCGTATCTTCGGAAAGTTGAGCCACCAGCTGGACGGCTTCAAATCCGATATAGTTGTTGTAGTAAACATAGCTGTCTATAAAGAGTTTCTTACCCAGAAACAGACCTTTGTACCCAAGCTCGGTGGAGGCCACTTTTTCGGGTTGTAAACCCGGTAAGGTTATGGGCCCATTCTCTGTGATGGCGCTGTCTTTTATTGGATTTCGGCCCGACATGGGGTAGAGTGGAATGGTATTAAATCCGTAACTGTTCTGTACCTCCTCCATGCCTCCGATGGTTCGGAAGACGCCTGCATCCAGGTCCACCCACTGACTGGCGGTGGAAGGAAAGCGGTAAGCCGTCTGAAAGGTCCCTCTAATGCTCTGTTCTTTGTTGTCATCAAGGAAATAGATCAGGGAGAACCGGGGAGTGTATTCTGCATCGAAATACTGATTCTTGTCGTATCGGAATGCTACTGTGATCCTTAAACGCTCATGGATCAGATCTTTATCCACCTTTACGAAAGTTCCAATCTGGTTTGTTCTTATGGGATTGCCGGGAGTGTCAAAAAATACAGTTCCCTCGCTGTCCACTATGGTTTGTCGCAAAGAAAGTCCCCACTGGATCTCAACCACATCGGTTAAATGGGAGAAATCATACATTCCTTCCACCTGGATTAGCTTGCTATGGTCCACCACCATAGCTCCATTGTCGTTGAGGTTGGTGGAGGTGATCTGGGAGAGTAGCTGATTAAATTCTTCGCTCCCGGGAAGGGGGAAGGCTGGTTTTGAACTGTCGAATATGGTGCCGGATCTGGGATCTCTGTTATCGGCCACCAGCCTGCCAAACTGGTGTGCACTGCTCATATCTTCACTGATAAGTGCTGTCTGGGTGTAGGCCGCCAGGTAGTCAGCAAACCAATCTTCCGAGGGCTTCCATTTCTCATTTAATCTTAGTGCGGCGGCTCCAATGTCATAAGATGAGCCCGAGTTCTCAGCAACGCCCCATGCACGTACAAAAAAATTCGGATGGTTTACCTCCAGCTTTCCTGATACAATATTAAACTCCCTGGCTGAGAATCTGTTTTGTGCAGTATATACGCTTGTGCCCTGGGCGTAATTGGCCTGGACGATGGTTTTCAGCTTCTCTGTAATCAGGTAATGAAAGGATCCTCCCAACCTGATATTCTCTGTTTTTGTATCAGCCAGGTCCTTTTCAGCCCAACCGGTTCGGGTCACATTCTGGTTTGGGAAAAAGGGGATGGCCCGGTTATAGAGGTTTTCATATTCGGGTGTGCCAGGCAATATACCCTGTGACTCTGCAATTCCTCCGATGACCTGGTCGCTTACCTCCTGCAGGTTAAGTGACACAAGAGACTCATCTCCATAGATATTGACCCCGTCGTATCCTGGATTGGTCAGCCGGTTCAGTGAAGGGTCCTCCAGATCGCTTCGGTCTCTTACATCGGTGGCCTGCCAGTCTGTGGCTGTCAGGTAAGATCCCACCACCTTCACAGCAATCCGGTCGTTAAATACTTTTGCATACCTTAAGCTCATATCAAAGAGGGGGGTTGGACTATCCAGGGTTTGGCTACCTGCGTTCATCACTCCGCTCTGAAGCGACACCGTTAATCCCTGATAACGAAAGGGATCTTTGCTTCTCATCATCAGTGTACCATTCATTCCGCCCGGACCATAGAGTACCGTGGAGGCACCAACGATCATTTCCACACTTTCCACATCGATCTGGGGCAGTCCAAAAATATTCCCGGCTGCAAAGCTCAATCCGGGGGCGATGTTCTCCATGCCATCTACCACCTGGTTCATGCGTGTGTTTGTATAGTCGTTAAATCCCCGGGTGTTAGGCAATTGAAAGGTAAGCCCATGCACATTCATATCCACTCCCTTCAGTTGATAGAGGCCGTCGTAAAAATTCGACGATGGCATCTGTTCTATATCTCTTAGGTTTAGTCTTTCCACACTCAAAGAGGATTGTAATATACTTTTTTCCACCCGGCTGGCAGAAATTACCACCTCCTGTCCAAGCAGGTATTGCTCTTTCAGTTGAACAGCAATCATCTGGCTGGTATTCTGCACTTCAATGGTTTGGGTTTCAAATCCTACATAAGAGAAATGTAAGATAAAGGGCGGTGCTATCCCGGTTTGTAAGAGGAAATTCCCCTCCTGGTCACTGATGGTACCTGCCACGTTTCCTACCACAGCTATGTGGGCTCCTAAAATGGGCGCTCCGTCTTTGGCTTCGGTTACTTTCCCTCTTACCTGGTAAGTTTGGGCAGATGCATAAACAGGCAGCAAGAAGAGGGTGAGGAGAATGATATGTCTATTTGGAAAACCCATAATGCAGTCTTAATGATCGAGCAATAGCTTTTCAAAAGTATGCGTATTGTGGTCTGCCGTTGGGTGTGCTAATGGAAAGCTAAGTTATCAATATGATCACAAAAATCACCATCCAATGAACAAATAGCTGTCTATTTGTTTATATTCCTAGAAGGAGGAGCTATTTGGAGGCCCTGCGAATTGTGTATAACCCTAAAAAGAAAGCTGCTATGAAAACATCTAAAATTTTCTATTTGACAATGTCTATTGTTTCGCTGATGATCCTATCAGCCTGTGATAAAGATGAAGAAGAAGTTGTTTCGCCTTATATTGGAGATTATGTCATTTCCAAAGCTGTTTTAACGGAGGCAGTTACCGTGACTACCAACGAGATGGGTGATTTCCAAATACCAGTGGAAACAGATATCACACAGATGATTCAACAGGCCCTTCTGGGTGCCTTAGAATGCACGCCGGAAAAGTCGCTTATTGAATTACGCGGGGACAACTCCCTATTTTTAAGTTGTTCTGGTACTGATACAGAGATTAATGCCGGGACCTGGGAAGAAGTAAGTGAAACCGTTATAAAGCTCAATCTTAACAGCACAGCTGTCCCCAGTTCCCCTATAGGTATTGAGCTTACTGTGAGCGATATCGTAGTAGCTGGCAATGTGCTTTCGGGCGAAACAAATGTTCCCCTTCCCAGGGATATGCTGGCTGCGGTAATTACCGCCCTGGGCGGTGGACAATTAAGTCTGGATCTGGAAAAGACACCTGTGGTAGTTCCGGTTGATTTTATGATTGAACTGACCAAGCAATAGACCTTGCCTTATTTTTGTTTATTGCGGGCCACATCAAATCGTTTCCCGATCATGATCCTGAACTGTTCGGTCCCCAGGTCGACCTTGTAATCTCTGTAGGTGAAACTTCGGAGGATGGTTGAAGCTGTAGCTCCAAGGTAGAAGTGTTTGAACTCGTAACCAATGGCAGCACGGCCATATACCTGCCAGGCAGCTTTATTGACGATCCCGCTGCTGCCATCCAGGGCTTTTCCCGATAACCTTCTGTAACCAAGTCCCGGAGTTAACTGGAGGTTGATAAAGAGGTTTTTTCCTTTCACAAAGGTGTACTGGTATCCGGCAGAAACCCCTATGGAGATGGCATCGAAGGCTTTGAGGTCAAAATCTGATAAGATGGAGTCGGGCAACTCCAGAGGGATAAAACCACTCCCCGATTTCACCTGGTCGAGGTAAAAAAAGAGTCCTGTGGAAAAGCTGCCGGCACTCTGTTTTTGAACTTGATTTCTGATATAAGCCGCCTTGTAAGAGAATTCCTTGCTGTTGAACATGTAGAAGAAATTCCCACCCAGGGAGAATACATTTAATTCGGGAATCTGGGGATTGTAAGATTTATCCCAATCCATAAAATCATTGGGATTGGCCATGTAATATCCCCTATATTCCTGTAGAAATCCATCAAAACCAATGCGTTTCCCGAAATAGCTAACCTGAACATCAAAGCGTTTGGTATTCCCGTATTTATCGATGCTTGACTGGCTCAGAGGTCTTCCGAATGAGAGGCTCAAACCTACTGATTTATAGTTGAATCCGAAACCCAGGTTGGTATTTCCATTGGGGCGAAGAATTAACCTACCCTCCGGGTAGATGATATCCAGGGCATTGGATTTGGTGAGTGTAAAAAGCTTCAGGGAGAGCAGGTCTGTGAGATCTTCGATGTATTGATTGGTGGAGTCTTCCGGTTCGGAGTACATAGAATCCGCCTCTCCGGCAAATGCATTCACCGACAGGAGGAGGGTGAATCCTCCGAAAATGAGTAGCGCTATCCGAAGAGTCTGCTTCAAAAGAAAAGCAATTGGTGAACTCAAAAATAGTCAATTAACCTGTCTGGAAGAAATCCTATTTATATTCTTCTGAAAATCAGGTGGGTCTTATCACATGGCATACCGGATCCTGATGGTATATAAGCATTTTTTCCATCCCAGACTATATTAATCCAGAGGGGGTTCTTCGGCCTTACCCAGACCTATGGGTATCTTAATAAAGAGGTTGATATAGGAGTTTCTTGATTTGACAGCATCCGATTTTTTTATGTCCACGAGGCCATAGTAGTAGTTTATCCCGGCACTCATGCTCTTAAGCTCCTTTTTAAACTTGTATCCAACTCCAGCTAATAATCCTGCATCCAGATGGGCGTACTGATCTCTCACATTCAACTTCCAATTCAGGTCTCCTCCGTCATACTCTTTATCGAAGTAGTCATGGGCCTGTCCTCTCAGTCCCGCCTGAAAACCGCCCTCCAGGTACCACCTGTTATTGAATCGCTAGTGGTACATGATGGGAACGTAGAAATAGTTTATTTTGGTGGTCAGAACTGCATCCTGAAAGACGCCGTCAAAGTCTTCATCTCCTATGGGATACACAGGCATACCAGTGGCCCCTGTATTTGACTTCACCAGAACGCCTGTACTTATGAAAGCGCTTTTTTTGAGATTGATATGAAAATAGAAACCAAGGTTAAGGTTATTTAGACCTTCTGCTGTTTCCACATCCAGGAAAGTAGATCGGTTGATCCCACCCACGAGTCCAAACTCAATTTCCGGAGTATTCAGGGCATCGCCAAAAAGCAAGGAGATAACTATCTGACCATTTACAAGGGGTGTAAAGAGCGAAAAGAAGAGGATAAAGGCCAGAATGCGAGTTCCCTTTTGATAGTATGGCCTTGAGATTTTCCAGGTATCCATAGTTGGTATTTTCATGATTGTCTGCAATTTAATCAATTTAGCGATCACTGTGGTTGCTTAAATAAGATAGCAATATCTTCTATTAGCTGCAAGTGAGAGCGCTTTATTCACATTTGCTTGTATAAGCAAGAGATTTTGCAATATATTGCATTGATTTATGCTTATCAGAGATGTATAGAAAAGATGTAAAGGTACTGGATTGCACTGTACGTGACGGGGGATTAATGAACAACTGGCAGTTCAGTGATGATTTCGTTCGTGCGGTTTATAATGCCTGTGTGGAAGCAGGTATCGATTACATGGAGATCGGTTACAAAAGCAGTGAATTCGCATTTTCACGTGAGGAGGTGGGACCCTGGAAGTTTTGTGATGAGGAGGATCTTCGAAGGGTAGTGGGTGATAATCAGACTCCTGTGAAATTGTCGGCCATGGCGGATATTGGAAGAATCGATCCTGAAGACATCCTCCCTGCCAAAGAGTCTTTGCTTGATATGATCAGGGTAGCCTGCTATGTACATCAGGTAGACAAGGCCATTGTATTGGCGCAGGATTGCATTGATAAGGGGTATGAGACAAGTATAAACCTGATGGCGGTTTCTAAAGTGAGTGAACTGGATCTGGATGAAGCCCTTCAGGACATTGGTAAATCTCCGGTGCCCATCGTTTATATCGTGGACAGTTTTGGCAGTATGTACAGCCAGAATATCCAGTATCTGGTAGAAAAGTATAAAAAAGCACTGCCTGGTAAGACCCTTGGGATACATGCCCATAACAATATGCAGCTGGCCATGTCTAATACCATCACCGCCTTATCGGGCGGGTGTAATATGTTGGATGCTACTTTATTAGGTATGGGTAGAGGAGCAGGCAATTGCCCCATGGAGATTCTGATTGCATTCTTAAAAAATCCTCAGTACAGGCTTTTGCCACTTCTGGATGCAATTCAGAATTACATACACCCCCAGCAGAAGGATATACCCTGGGGATACCATATTCCCTATCTGATTACCGGAGCACTCAATGAACATCCCAGGTCTGCCCTTAAATGGATGGCCTCAGAAAGCAAGGATGATTTTGTGGCTTTTATGAAGGAGATGCACGATTACGAGTAATCAGACGCGCTTATCATCTTGCTCAAATACCTGGATGGTTTTGTGCTTCATTTTTCTGTCTTTAACGATGAGTGGGGTAACGGGCGCTTTGGACTTGGTGTTGAAAATAATGTCATGACCCAGGCACAGCCCCATCATGATATTTAGCTGAGTTTCCTTCTCTTCCAGATACTTTGCCTGCCCGGCCGGATTGCAGGATAAACCTTTATAACCCGGCAACAGATCGTTGAAGGGTACCTTGCCATATTTGCAATGCACTTTTTCAACTTCAAATCCTGCGTTTCGAAGGAAACCTTCCAGTTGAATGGCTTCTTTGTTGAAGCTTATGCAGTTTGCAATACCGATCTTACTTATTTTAGCCATACGGGCATAGGCAATAATCTCATGGATCCTGTCAACCCTGGGATTTAGTGAATCTTCAGCTACTTTAAGCACTTTCTTGTCGCGATCGTCATATAAGGGGGCGAACTCTGAATTTTCCATCTTTGATGATTCTGATTTTCCCACAAAAGTAGCTTGCCTGATCCTGGAAACGGGCTTTGGAGGCCTAAAATATGACTGTTTATTTTATGATTTATTACAGCTTCTCCTCTGCGGACTCATAGCGAAATACCTCCTCAAGTGGGGTATTGAAAATCCGGGACAGCTTAAAGGCCAATTCAAGAGAAGGGGAGTAGTTCCCCTTTTCGATGGCCACAATGGTCTGTCTGGATACCTGTACTTTATCTGCCAGCTGTTGCTGGGTCATCTCATCTGCATTAAAACGCAGCCTCCGGATGTTATTTTGTATCTTACTTGTGGCCATCTCAGATTCCTTTCCGGTAAAAATAGATTTGTGAACCATTCTCAATGATCTCTGCAATCAGACCAACCCCTACAAACGCGATAAACATTCCGTACACGGGCATTCCAATAGCCAGACCCATGACCGACATTACAAATCCGCTGGTGAATACATAATAGGAATTTCTGGTGGCTTTTAATTTGATCAGTTTGTCCCTTTCATCTTCCACCGGAGTTTTCTCTTCTCGGGTGGCGATGGCATTGATGATGTGAAAAATAATCAGGATGATGATGCGTGCCACAACGGAGACTCCAATAAAAACAAGGAAAATAACTCCCCATTTATTGAAGTCAGCTGTTAGATCAAATCTTCCCTGCAGGTGCCTTTGATAAACAATGAATGCATAGATGACTGTGATTAGCAATCCGCTGAAGATGTTGACAATGTTTTGTTTCTCTTGATATGACATGATTTCTAATTTTTATGTAAGGTACACTATACGATATGTATATAAATATATACACAAAGATAAATAAAATATACATAATGACAAGTAAACACGACATTAATTTTAAAGAAATTTCCAATTCCTGTGAATTCCGAAAATGAAACTGGGCAAGTTTTATTATGTATTATTGAGCAGAGCCAACCATTTGAGGCAGATTTTTCGGCCCAAAAGTATGTTTTTCATGATTGGGCTATTCAATAACTTTGATCTCCAGATTTCGCCACATGACCTTAATCCCACCCCCCGAGTGTATCTGAAGGGCTATGCTTCCTATGGCTTCGCCAATCTTTTCATCCTCGAAGGTGATCATCTTTTTACCATTTAACCAGGTCTCTACCAGGTCGCCTACCACACGAATTTTCATCTTGTTCCAGTCGCCGAATTTAAGGTGTTTATCAAGTTCGGGCTCTGGTTTAATAAGCCAGCCCCTTCCATAGGATTCATAGATCCCACCGGTATTGCTTCCTGGGGGTGCAACTTCAACCTGCCATCCGGTAATTCTGGTTCCTTCTATGGACGAGCGGAAGAATACCCCGCTGTTTCCATCGGCTCCCTGCTTGAATTCAACAGTAAGCTCAAAATCTTTGTATTGCTTCTCTGTTCCCAGGTATCCGTATTCCTTGTCGGGCCCGCTTTCGCAAACCAGCAGTCCGTCTTCCACATACCATTTTTCGGTTCCGTAGATGGTCCAGCCTGTGAGGTCTTTTCCGTTAAAGATGGATTCTGTTTGCGCTAAAATCTGCAAGTGACCGCAAAGGAGCATGGTCAATAGAATAAGGGTGTATTTTTTCATGTCGAGCATTTTAAGTTGTGAAATCACAAGATACAATTTTCCTGACTTCCTTTGGAAGTATGGGGCTATCCCCATTTTCTACGCACCAATGCGGTAGCTCATTAGCCCATCGCCTCGCCTGATGTATAATATTCCATTGGCCACAACCGGGTGCGAGAAGTGTTGGCCGGATCCTTCTCTGACTTTTAGCTGTCCTGCCTGTTCTAGTTTACCCTGGCTGAAGTTGACCAGGTTGAGTGTGCCATTGTTGCCATAACAGATGAATTTGTTGTCGGCAAATATGAGGCTGCCTGTGGCCACTTTCAGGGTATCTGCGATCTCCCCGTTTTCGGGATCCAGGGATACCAGTTTGTTCCCTTTGATGGTGGTGAAGAGGTGGTCATTAACGACCACTAATCCCCCGAAATTGTTTAGTATCTTCTGGTTCCTCCATACCTCTTTGATGCTTTCTCCATCAGAAGAGAGTTGAAGCCTGATGGCGCCCTGTCCAGGTATATCATTGGCTACAAAATAGATGTGTCCGTCAGCGTATACGGGCGTATTGCAGTGTTCCCCATCGTATTCATAACCTTCCAGTTCATAAGAGCTAAGCAGTTCTCCATTCTTTCGGTCCACCACAAAAATATGGTGCCTTGAAGTGTTAATCAGGATCTCCCGGGAAGGAAGATCCACCAATACAGGGGACCCATAAGCAAAGGTATCCCGAAGGGCCGATTGAGTCCATGCAATCTTTCCGGTGAGTCTGTCCAGCGCGGCCAGGTTGGTTCCCGGACCACCCGGGAAGCAGTATACACGGTCCTTGTCTACTGCCACTGATTCTGAATAGCCGAAGTAGCCCACTTCTCCATCCAGGTAATCCAGGATGTTCACCGACCATTTTTCTCTTCCCCCCGAAGTTTCAAAACAGCCGATCTGACCCTGTCCGGAAGTCGTGTAGACCAGGTTTCCAAAAACGGTGGGAGTGGATCGGGCTCCTGGATATGTACTTGAAAAACCCTCTCCCAGAAACTCTTTCCCATTGGGTGATTTCCACAGCAGGTTCCCTTCCAGATCCAGGGCAAAAAGATAACTCTTGCCCTCAAGCTCGCCATTCACAAAGATTTTGTCGTCTGTAACTGCGGGTGCAGAATAGCCGCGGCCCAATCCTTCAAATACCCAAAGCATCTCGGGCCCCTTCTCGGGCCATTGGTCCATGAGATTGCTTTCAGGGAAAATGCCATTTCTGTCAGGCCCCCGCCACTGGGCAAAGGGTTGTTCGCAGCTTTGAATGATTGCAAATAAGATGAGGATGGTGATTGATAAGGATGTGTGCTTCATGGGAGAGTGTATTGAGGTTCAGATGTAAATGTAGGAAGTTTTTTTCATTGCATTGGCCTTTATATGTAAAGATGCCCCAATGCCTTTGTACCCTATTAAATGATAAGAATAGTGTGTATATTTCATCTGCAATGTTTTAAAAGCGCTCATATGAAAACCTTGGGTTCCACTGTGTTCAATTTCCTGATACTTTTAGCTCTTCTCCAAACCCTGTCATGTTCCACGAAGCAGAAGCCAACATCTGACCATGAAGATATTTATGTGGCAGCATATGTTTGGCCTTCCTGTCATTACGGGGAGAGAAATGCTGAGATTTTATGGCCGGAAGGCATTGGCGAATGGGAGATTATCCAAAAGGGTAGCCCCAGGTTTGAGGGGCACTATCAACCTAAAATCCCCCTTTGGGGATATGAAATGGATGATGATCCCAAAGTGATGGAAAGATGGATTGATGTGGCGACAGATCATGGGATCAATGTATTTATTTTCGATTGGTACTGGTTTGACAAGGGACCTTTCCTGGAGAGTTCCCTCAACAATGGATTTTTGAAAGCCTCCAATAATCAGAAGATGAAATTCTATGTGATGTGGGCCAATCACGACGTAAAGAAAAACTATTGGAATCACTATAAGTATGATTCTGATTCCTTGTTATGGACGGGTTCTGTGGATATGGAGAATTACAAAATCATTGTGGATCGGGTTATCCATCAGTATTTTCAAAAGCCAAACTACTTTACCATCGATGGAGAACCTGTCTTCTCCATTTTTAACATCAATAAATTTGTAAGGGATTGCAAGGGCCTGGACGGCACAAAAGAAGCCCTGGACCATTTCAGGGAGGCGACTCAAAAGGCTGGTTTTCCTGGATTGCATGTTCAGGTCATTGGTTTTGGAGGAAATCAATTACCCGGCATTCTGCAACATGATTTGATGAAGGGAAAGACCAATGCTGAAGTGATAAATTATCTGGGTATCAGTAGTGTAACCAAGTATAACTGGGGGCAGGGGGAAGGAGTGGAGGACTACATTACCTGGGGAGAGCAGGCCATGGAGCGAAGGGAGAACTGGGACAGCGCCGTGGAGATTCCATACTTTCCCAATGTTTCCATTGGCTGGGATGATACGCCACGTTTTCCTGCCAAAGGAAAAACCCATGTGATTCACTATAACAAATCGCCAGAAAGTTTTGCAGCCTACCTGCGTAAGGCCAGAGAATATGTGGAGCAACACCCCGATCAGCCCAGGCTCATCACTCTATTCTCTTGGAACGAATGGGTGGAAGGAGGGTACTTACTGCCTGATATGCGCTGGGAGTACGGATACCTTGAAGCGGTGAAAAGCGTATTAAAAGCGGGGCCGTAATTCAGATCTATTGAAGCTTCTCCCCGGTCAAAGGCATCTCTCCCTCGTTATTCCTAACTGTACCTGAGAACTTTTTCTTCTCCACGGTAACTGTGCCCTTAAGGGTTTCATATCCAGTATCCAGTTCGAAATAGAGGACATCATTTTCCCGAATCTCCACCTTGGTGAATGCAAATGTATCCCCGTCATCGGTATTGACTTCACCGCCTAGTTTACCATCCTTATTTTCAAAGGTCAGGGTTCCAAAAATGGATCCCTGGTCGGTTACAGCTTCATACTTCCATTTGCCAATCACATGTTTCTCTTTCAAACCGGCAAAAGAAGAGATTGACATTCCCAGAACAAAAATAACAAGTAGTAGCTTTTTCATCTTTTGGTTCTTAATGGTTTGTTGTAAATCTAATAAACTTTTTTAAACAGAGTATTTATCCAAATAAGTTTACAACCATTAGAAAGGATATCCGATGGCCAGGTAGAAATGTGCATCTTTAAAAATGTTGTTGCCAACCAACCAGTTGCTGTCATCTGTCACATAGGGATTCCGGATGGGGAATCCCACATCTGTGCGCAGTACAAAGAAATTAAAATCGAAGCGTAAGCCCAATCCGGTTCCCACAGCCAGCTGATCCATGAATGTATCAATATGGAACTGGGATCCCGGTCTGGCTTCATCTTCATTGACCAGCCAGATATTTCCTGCTTCGATGAAGAATGCTCCATTCAAGATCTTTGAGATGACGAACCTGTACTCCAGGTTCGCCTCCAGTTTCAGGTCTCCCGATTGGTCGATGTAGGAGTTATCCACTTCCACATAGGATCCGGGCCCCAGGGTTCGGGCAGTGAATCCCCTGATGCTGTAGGCACCCCCGCTAAAGAACTGTTCCACATAGGGGAGAACTTCCGAATTCAGGTAGGGCATTCCGATCCCTGCATAAAATCTCATGGCCAGGGTTTTATTATATCCGTTGAAATAGTACCTGAAATCAGTCGTGACCTTTACGAACTGTGAGTAGACCGCTCTCAGAAAGGTGTAGGGTCTTGGGTTTTCCTTATTACCCAGGCGTGCAATCATGTCCAGGAGATTCCCCGAGGTACCGATACCGGTCTGGAAAAACAGATTTCGGGGCCTGGGAGTCACCGTATTGTCGTAGATAAAGTCGTATCTCATCCCAAAGATGAATTGCTCTTCAAAGCTTTTTCTGATATAGATGTTGTTATCCACCACCGAATCAAATGCTGCGGTTGTGTCCAGAAGATTCACAGAGTTTATATAGATGGGGGAGAAGGTGTGTTTAATTTTCTGGCTCTGCCTCCATTGATAGGCCAGGTTGGTTCTTACAGAGGCCATGGTATAGTAATCAGTCCTGTTCATCATATTGAGATCAAGATTAACCGAGGTCTGCTGATTCAATATCTGTTTGAATTTTTCATTCTCCCCGAAAAACAGAATCTTGGGGAAGGTCAATGAGTAGGCAGCTCCATAGTTGTAGGAAAGTGCACCCAGCTGGTTTTCTTCCTTAGGACCCCACTGCCATTCAAATCCTCCTTTTAGTGTCAGATTCATATTCTCAGCGCCTTTAAATGCATTGCCATGGGAAATTCCGGTCCCCAGTTGGGGTCCCATAAACCCTGTAGATTTCAACACCATATCGGCCTCCAGTTCCACATTGATATTTTCCGCCAAATTCAGGTCGATCTTTACATCCAGGGTTTTTGAGAGGGTATCGCTTTGTGAAGGCTCAAAAGTGATCCGGACAAAACGAAAGATGCCCAGACTGTTCAAACGGGTATTGGTATTCTGATGTGCGCTTCGTGAATACAGGTTGCCGGTATTAAAATAGATTGCATCTCTGACCACATCGGGTTTAAGCAGACCTCCCCTGGAATAGATGGTCATATCCTCAAATCGGAGGGTGTCTGTTTTGATATCTTCAGGATCGGACGACCTGTATATCTGAACATTGATTTGCCCGATTCTATATTTGGAGAGGACCTCCGGAGGAAGCTCCTGGTCCCTGCCCAGGCTGAGGTCTATCTGGTAATTACCGATGGTGGTGTCCGCATTGAGCTCGATGACCTCGGGTGTGAACAAGAAGTAACCTTCTTCTTGCACTTCCATGGCCAGATCATTTCTGGCAGACTTTAATTTGTCCAGGTTAAACTGATCCCCTGGCTTCACCTGCTTGGTGAAGTTCTCCAGGTTGATCAGTGTATCCAGAGACTCGGAAAAACTTTCAAGCTCAATCTTGTTGTACAGGGTGGGAGGGGGAATCTCCACGGTATAGGTTATCCTGGCTTTTTTGGGATTCCTGGCGCTGGTATCTATGGTGGCCCAGGCTCTGCTCTGAAAGTAGCCCATATCAAAGAGCTCATTCTCTATTTTTTTGGCTCTCAGATCGGGCTTCACATCTGATATTAGAATCGGAGGTGCTGAAAGCTTTTTGTAAAACCATTTTTTGACCTTTTTTTCTTCATCGACCTCCCAGTAGTTGTAAGTCCATAATCCGATGGGCGGTAAAACACGTCGGCCAAAAATTGCATTGTTTACCTTTTGATCGGTGACGGATTTAACAGCCATTTCCGCAGGAAGCATCCCTCGATTGGATTCATCGCTTATTATTTCCACCTTTTCACGACCTGTGTACAGGAGCTCTTCATCTGTTAAGTGGCGCGTGTTGGAACAAGCTGCCAGAAACATCAGGCACAGGAGCAGATATATGGAAATACTACTTTTCATTGCGTTTTTTCTTGCGTTTCCATATATCTCCAAAGGATCGGTAAGGTTTTCGATAGGTGAATCCTACCCCTGTTTTGGTGACCTGTCCTTCGAAAACATCTTCATAGGTTTGCTCATTATATACCTTGAGATACTTGGTTTGTGTAGAGTCCAGCTGATACTCAAAGGAGACATTGTTAAGGGATTGGTCAGGTGCCCCGGGCACATCATTGGGATTCTGAAGCCGACCTGAAAGCTCAATTTTGGCCCTGTCGTTAAGCAGGGATTTTTTCACCTCGTAAGAGAGGCTGGTGGAGGTGTTGTTCTCCTCCTCCCTGCACGGATTGGGTATATGTATCAATTCCAAAGGAGATATCGACCCCTTTTATGGCTGATTTAGTGAGCTGATTTAGCTGGCTGGCCAGAATCTGACTCACCTGTTGGGACATATAGTCACTGGAGGTCGAAATTCCGGGAAGATCGATAATTTCAAAGAGCAGAATGGTCATGGCCTGCCTCATCTTCTCCTCCGGACTCAGGGTGTTGATGATGCTCATCAGGTATTGGTCCTCTGTATCGATGGTGAACAGGATACTAAGATCTGACAATTGTTGGGAGAGCAGCAGAATCACATTAAAATCCACATTTCGAATCCTTCCATCCACAGGGTTTGTATAGGAACTGGACACTTTACTAACGGCTTCAAACTTTAATTCAGGGTTTTCTACATTGCCATCCCAGTATCACATAACCTCCTTTTGAAATCACAAAATTTTTGTTTGGCCAGCCAACGATATTTAGTTCGGCCGATCCATCACTGATTTCATATCTGCCAGCCAATGAGATCTGGTTGTTGTTGAGCATGCTGTAATTGAGCAAACCGCCACCCTGGATGGCCAGATTAATGTTGAAGATCCTTTTGGACAGGCCGAAATTGATCAGGGTGGAAGGGTCTATCTCAATGCTGGTTTCAACGGAGGACATTCGAAATTTTGTCTGACCAACCAGGGGCGCGACCTGGACGGGTTCTCCTATTTCATTGTAGGATGTGAAGTTTACCAGTTCTGAGCTCTCTGAAAGATCCACATCATCCTTGTAGTTGAAATTTAATTGGGTGCCTTTGGAGAGAAGGATCTTAGCAACAATATTCGGATTGTTGAAGGGCCCCTTGAAAGAGATCTTCGAATCTACAAACAGTTGGCCAAAAAAGGTTTCGTGGTCAAGCTCAGTGGTATTCATCAGTTGCAGTTTGGAAGAGGAGATATTCAAATCGGTATAAATTGGTTTCTTTCCGAAATCGATTAATCCATCCACGAGCAGCGGTTTATTAAGCGTATCCTGTACTCTGAAATCATTCAGAACAATTTTGTCATTTGCAAACTGTATGCTCTGATCGGGAATGGTGAAGACCGTGTTGAGCGGGACAACTTTCAGTTTAGTTCCATTGAAGGCCAGGTTGCCTGTAAATTTATCAGAATCAGATAGATTAGTTTCTTCGAAGTTGCCCGACACATAGCCTGTCAGCTCTGATAGGTATTTGCGGGTAAAAGGTTGAATTATGTTTAGGGGTACATGAGCGTAATTCGCTTTAAAGGTTCGGTTCTCGTCCAGAAAGTTAACCCCTTCTACTTCAATAAGGGATGTGTCAAGTTCTGCTGAAAAATTGGTGGAGTATTGTCCCAGATCGTTGATGGCCAGAAAACCATCTATTTTGACGTGATTGAATTCCAAATCGGAATATCTGACATCTCGGATGCTTAAATCGGTTTCTATCCTTTTCCCTTCCCGAGGGTTTAATGTCAAATCAATGTTTCCGGAAATATATCCTTCCGGATAATCGGCGATTAAGTCGCCCCACAGGAGTGAAGTGAATTTCACATGGTCCATTTCCAGACGATAATCCGGTAGTCCCTTTTCTAAACCCGCAGAGAGTTCTAAAAATGAGGAGTCGGTTTGCATTTTCAATTGAGGACTAAGCCTAAAAGAATCCAATTTGATGGATAGGATGTGAGCCGAATCGAGTTGCCAGGATTGATGGTTCAGAATCAGGCGTTGAGATGGAACGCTCAGGGACATCATTTTCTTGTCGATCACAGAAGCAATTTCAATGTTGTAGATGGTATCCTTTGACCGGTTTTGGATGATGAGATTTGCCAGACTGCTCCAGTCAGCATATTGAGCGGATACTTGAAATGAACTGGGAGGACTGGATAAAACAGAGCTGCTATCAGCAAGGGCATTCAGGTTAAGGACTCCTGCTGAATCTATCACTACTAAGTCAAATTCCCCAAGCCGGGCTATCCCATAATTGATGTTAGAGCCTTCGATTTCATACCTTACCTTTTGGTTGGCAGGTTCGTTCAGAATGGAAAAATGAAGGTCTGATATATATAAACCAGTATCCTGCAGGAGAATATCCAGAGATCTCATGGTTTGTGATCCTGATTGCTTGCCTGGATGCCGGGAAGTTCCGTCTACCCTTTCGCTGAATAACTTTGGACGGAATCTACAAATGTCCTCAGATAATTGCCATAACTTGCTGCAAATCCGTCCAGCTCATGGATGGATTTATCTACCTGAATGTCCATTGTGAAAAAATCTCCCTCCCCGGTAAGTGAGGTATTGCTTGTGTCGGTTCTATAGGAAGCAGCTATATTCTGAAGCATGGCACTGTCGGAGGGGCTGGTGAGTTTGGTCTCATGGAGAGATATTCCGGTTTCAAGTGCATTTGGTTCCTTGGCCAGTGTCGCTGAGAGGTCGGTAGCCACCGAGACTGTATCCTTAACAAAATTCAAGCGATCCAGTTGGGCAAACAGGGTTCCTGAGGCATTTGCCGTGAACAGAGAATCGTTATGCAATAAATTTAATGACAAAGTGCTTCTGAAAGCAGGATCATCGGCCAGCAGAATGAGGTCATATTCGCCTGGCTTCAGTGTGCCATCGATGGAGGTTTGGGTATAGGTGTACCCATTGTAAGTGATTGAATCAATAAGAAGTTCAAGTTTCGAATCCACGGTTTCAGCAGATAAACCAGAGCCTTCAATTTTAGCCGATCCTGTAAAGGTGCCCAGGCCCGGAATATCCAGTATGCCGCCCAGATGAATCCCACCAAATAGGGAGTTTAAATAATAAGCCCTGTTTTTGAAATTCAGGTGACCGGACAGATCAATCATCCCTATGTTGCTGGAAAGCTGCGCAACAATTTCAGGGGAATTAAATCTGTCTGAGATGCTTGCCGATAGCATGAGATCCGTGGTGTCAGAGAGAAGGGAGTCTATACCAGTCCCAGTTAGCAGCTCCTTGATCCAGGGAGTATTGATGTCTGAGAGTGTCAGTTCCATCTCTCCAACGGCGGAAGATGGCTCAAAAGGATGTTCTGCAAATCCATGCAGTGAGAGCTTAAACTTTTGTTTTTGAGTTAAGAAGAATTCTGAGAGGGTCAATTTCCCCTCCACCATATCCATCCGGGCATCGAACCCGGTGGGCGAGACTGCAAACTGTGGATAGACGGGCATCTCTTCGAGGATGGGGGTGAAGGAGGTGATGTCAGAAAGGGAGACCAGCGCATCATTGACCTGTAAATGTCCATCTTTTAAATCGAAGGGATCATTTAGAAAATCAAAAAAGCTTAGTCTGGCTTCACCTTTTAAATCTATGCGGCTGCTGCCTGTCTCAACCTTCATATTTATGCTGGTGGATTCAGAATTGGATTTAAGATCGGCCTCCATTTGTTTAAGGGTAAAGCCATTGTTTAGATTGAAAGCCAAACGCTTTAGTTTCATACCCACATCGACCTGACTAATTTGGAAATCATCCAGCTTCATCTCCAGACCTTCCATACCCAGACCTTCGGATGGTGATTCGAAAGCTTGATCTCCTGCCGTACCTGCGGTCAAATCCACCCTCTCCAGGTTTACCTTTCTGCTTTTTATATTCCAGGGAAAACTATCGGTTTTGCTTTTTCCTCTATTTTCCTGAGCCCTTGCTTCAAGGCCTCTAAATATGCCCACATGGGCCCCTTTGATGGAGAGTTCATTCAGATCAATAATTTTCCCGGAAATATCCATCTGCCTGGTTTCGATCACCCCTTCCTCCACCTCAAATTTCAGGAGCATACTGTCGATTGCCTGTTCTAAGGCGAAGTCAATATCCTCCAGGCCCAGGTTCTTTACCCCATAGTTCCAGGGAACCGGGACTTTGTTCTTCCTTTCTATCTTCTCAGCGAGTTGGGGTGAGATTTTTACATTCCCCCTCGATCGGGTAATTTTAAGTGTATGAGCCTTTAATTCCCGCTCAAGCAGACCCAGTCTGAATCTTTTAATCCTTAACTCATCTACGTCTTGTAGGATTCGTATTCCTGATAAGCTATCCTCCATGAAGAAATGAACCGAATTTAGAATTCCATTTTGAATTTTGACCTCCCACTTTGATCCCTTCTTCTCCGGATCTGCTGGGTTTTTCTTATTTTTCTTTTTAAAGGCTTCGGCGATGGTATAATCGCGGGTTTGGTAATTCATCAATAATTTCACCCCGGCCCCGCTCAGATCTGTTTTATCCAGAATTACTTTGCTTTTAGTCAGGGCCAGAAGCTTAATATGTGTCTTTACATTCTGGGCATAGATGATGGTGTCTCCTCTGGGATCAACGATGCTAACTCCTTCAACTTCTACCTTTTTTAATCCTACTCTATGAATGGTCTGGATGTTTAAGGGGAGTTCCAGCTTCCGGAACAATGCATTAACCCGACCTGTTACCAGGTTTCTGGAAAAGGGAAGATTGATGAAAACAATAAGCAGAATCACAACGCCAGCGATTGAGGCCAGGGACTTGATCGCTATGCGGAAGAATTTGCTCACTGTTAAAATCTATATTTTTGTAAAAACCAGTAAGCGTACGTCCATGGCGACCGGTCCTGGAATTTTGGTGGCCTGAAGGGAGAGGGTCCCCTCTCCCTGGGTTAAATGTATGCTACCTATCTTTAAAGGTATAAAATCTTTAATATAGGACTCTGTGCGCGGAACCCTGTCGTTTTCCATTCCTTTCAGCTCAGGATCGTGACCCTTAGTAATTATTCCGGTCAGTTTTGCATCCCCAAGAGTGAACTCAAATTCAGTGCCAACAGAGTGATGCGGACAGGTGTAATAGAGTTCAATCTCATAATCAGCCTCTTCCAGTATATCGACTTCCCAGGTAATTTTATCTTCTTCTGAGGTCCAGTTGGTAAAATAACTGCAATTGGGATATTTGTTAGATCGCTGAATCCCTCCATGGGGATGCCCGTCTCTGGCAGGGACCTGGGTGTATGTAGCCTCCTTGTAACCAATGGTAATGGGGCGCTTGGCCTCTCTATTCAGTTCACCCAGAACGGTTTTTACATACTCCTCCTTTTGGAGCTTCATCTGTTTATATACCTCAGGAAACTGAACTGCAACATCTGCGGTCTGGTTTGGATCATCTGTCATGTGATACAGCCGATCCTGGTGATCAAGGCGGAAGTTTTGATTACGCACTGAGGTTTTTCCTCCCCAGTGTTGAACAATGGCTCTATCGTCCCATTCCAACTTATGGTCCAACAGAAGAGGTTCCAGGCTCTTTCCGTCCAGCTTCTTATCAGGCTTAATTCGATTCCTGCCAGATCGGTGAGTGTGGGCAACAGATCTATGGCCCCGGCAATCTCTGATATCCTTTTGCCTGCTTCCAGCGTTCCCTGCCACTGAATAAATGTAGGCGAACGTACGCCTCCCTCATCTGTACTGCCCTTGATCCCTCTCATCTCCCCATTCCAGCGGTGGCCATTGGGACCATTGTCTGAGAAATAGAGTATGATTGTATTCTCCAGAAGATCCAGTTCTTCAAGTTTTGAAACCACTCGTCCCACGTTCCAGTCCACATTCTCGCACATGGCCAGGGCAGCCCTGGTTTTTTGCAGGGAAGAGCTTTCTTTATTTAATGGCATTTGCAAAGCTGCTCCATCGAATTTCTCAAAGAAGGCATCGGGCACCTGCATGGGGGAGTGGGGCGTATTGAAAGGAAGGTAGAGGAAGAATGGATTCGATTTGTTTTGTTCCATAAAGTCCAATCCGTGGTTGGTGAGGTCGTCTATAATAAAACCTTCTCCTTTGACTGGTTGTCCGTTGTGTTCCAGCATGGCATCAAAATAGTTGCCCCAGTGGCCCGAGCAGAATCCATAATAATCCTCAAATCCCCTGGTATTGGGGTGATAGGGAGCCTGCATTCCATTGTGCCATTTTCCATAGGCGGCTGTGGCATATCCTGCAGATTTAAACAGATCGGCGATGGTTGTTTCATCCAGGTCCAGTCGTTCTGCCCCTTCTGAGACACCAAAAACACCCCCCCTGGCTGCATAACGTCCGGTTAAAAATTCAGCCCGGGTAGGTGCGCATACAGGACATACGAAAAACCGGTCGAATGTGACTCCACTCCTTGAAAGCTTGTCAATATTCGGAGTGGAGAGGTCCGTGTTACCCTGGATACTGAGATCACCCCATCCCTGATCATCCGTAAGAAAAATCACCACATTGGGCGGTGCCTGTTCTGAATCTTTCAGGCTGCTTGAATTACAGGCTGCAAACAGCAGTAGGATTGCGAAAAGTGTGTAAACAATTTTTCGTTTGAATTTTTGCATATAAGAGGATGCTTGATACATAGGAATTACTTTGCCCAATTTTAATTGTTTTCTTAACGATAAACAAATCAAAACCATCCCATGATGATGGGTGTACTCAGGCAGACAATTAGCGGAATTTTATGACTGCAATTATAGTTGTTTTATGTAGATTTGCTGTGAATGAAGCATTTACTATACATCATATTTTTATTGCTGTTTATTTCAGAACCAGGGCAAGCACAGATCGAGACACATTGGATCGACACCACCACACATAAAGAGCGGACACTAGGCTTCTTTTTCACCAACCGGCCCATAAAAAAGACGGATGATGGAAGTGCTGCATTTCGGAACCGCTGGGTTCGTCAGACCGGAAATCTCTATTTTTCACTCTACAATTTTGAGTCTGATTCGATCATGATAAAATACAGGGCTACCAAAACCTGTGATAAAAAGGTGTATCCCACCGAACCCGTGGACAATAATATATTCTACAGGATTTATAACAGCCTCAGAACAGATAAGGGCATTAAAAACTTTGTATTTGTTGTACCGGGGTACGGCAAAACATTTGAAAAGCAGCTGAAAGATTTTATGTTTCGTCTCCAGAGAGTCTATGCAGATACCTTAAGTGAGAAGACGGCCATTATCACATTTGCCTGGGGAGATCAGGCGGTCTCTCCCTTTTACTACAAAGGAAAGCGCTCGGCCAACCGGGCGGCCAACGATTTTTCCATATTTCAGCATATGCTGGAGGACTTTCTGACCGATTCTGCATTCTTTTCACATAATCCCAACGATTTATCCATAAACCTGATCTGTACTTCCATGGGCAACCAATTGTTGAAAAGATATCTGATAAAGAGAGATAAGCAGGGCATAGACCTGGTTCCCGTGTATGATGTAATTTCTTTTATTGGCAGCGATGCAGGCCACGATTCCTTTCAGGAAGGAAAGGGATTTGATAAGCTAACACAAATGACCGACTCTGTCTTTGTGTATGTAAACAGAAAGGACTGGCCGCTGACCATGTCCCAGTATATGAACATGAAACTGCGTATGGGGCGGGCAGGAGTCACAAACCTGCATGAACTCCCACCCAGTGTTCTGGTTATTGATATTACAGAGATAATCTCCTGGGAGGATCTGCCTGCCCTGGGCCATGATTATCTCCTTCGTAATAAAAAGGTAAGAAGCGGATCCATAGAGTCTTCTCTAAAAGAGGAGAAGTAAGCTAAATAAACACTTCTTATATATTTTTCTGCTAGAATGAAAGTGCCAGTCCCAGCTGGAAATACTGGGATTTGTATCCGTCGGTCACTTCCAACAATCCCCAGTGGTAACGAGCCTCCAAAGAGAGCATCCAGATTTTCACTCCAGCTCCCACAAAGAATGGAATGTCGAACCATTCAGCTTTCAAATCGTCCGATGGTTTTACCGAGTTTCCATCTGTTACATAACGTTCAGCCACCTTAAAGCTGGGTGCGAACCCAGTTAAGGCAAATACGGGTCCCAGTTTCAGTTTTGCATTGATGGGAACGCTCAAGTAATGAAAATCTCTTTGGATCCCATCTGCAAGTTTTACCCCATTCTTAAAGTATTCCAGTCCGGTTCCCAAATGCAAAAGGGGAATCAGTTTATTGTCCCTGGTAAAACCCAGGTAAAAGGATTGTATCGGATCGCCCCAGGTATTCCCATCCTTTGCAAGGGTAGATGAATGATAACCGAAGCGGAGTCCACCCACGCGATCTCCGTCAGCGGCATTGATTTCTAAAGTGGCAAATGCAAGGATAATTGTCATTGCGATGGCCGGGTAACTTTTTTTCATGGTATTTTAGGTTTAAGGATTTTGTCTTTTAGATAGTTTCGATTTAATAACAAGTTAAGTATTTTTTTTGTTTAGCCGGTTTCTATTTTTGGGAAAGATAAAAATGCTGATGATTTGAATGAACACGCATTAGCCTTGGGTGTTATATGTAGCATGAGCACCCAATTCGAAAAGATCAAGTCCTTACTTGGTAAACCATACCAGGACCTGGAATTCTTGCTCCAGTGTCTTTCAGAGGTATTGCAAGAGAATAATGAAGACGGTCTTGCCGCACAGATCCCCTGGCTTACCGAAGCCGGCCCCGATTTTGGAAACCACGACCAGAAGAAGCTATTCCATCTCTACTCCATTGCATTCCAGTTGCTAAACCTTTCAGAAGTGAATGGAGAGGTTCAAAACCGGCGACAAAAGCAGGAGAAGGGGGGGCTAGACAGTGTCAATGGCCTATGGGGAAGTGTATTGAAGGATTTAAAAGAGAGAGGAGTAAAAGGAGGTAAAATCCTGGAGCAATTCAGACAGATTGAAGTGGAACCTGTGCTGACCGCCCATCCTACCGAGGCCAAGCGTCCCGTTGTCTTGAGTCTCTACCGTCAGCTTTATCTTTTGCTTGTCAAGCTGGAGAATTCAATGTATAACTCATACGAACGTGACGAGGTTAAACATGATATAAAGCGCATCCTGCACAAACTCTGGTTTGTTGGTGAAATATTTATTGAGAAGCCAGCGATTGAGTCTGAGCTTGAAAATGTTTTGCACTACTATTACAACGTCTTCCCCGAGGTATTGCCTTTCCTCGATTTCAGGTTGAAGCAGGCCTGGAAAGAGGTGGGATTTGAACCCAAAACACTTGAAGATACTTCTGATTTTCCATCCATCACCTTTGGGAACTGGGTGGGTGGGGATAGAGACGGCCACCCCCTGGTCACCTCGGAAGTGACTGCATATACCTTAAAAGCGTTCAGACTTCACGCCTTCAAACTGGTCATCTCTAAGCTTGATGAGTTAGCTGGCAAACTGAGTATTTATTGCGAAAGGGAGGAGCTACCCACAGAATTTGTTGAGCGGCTTGAGAAGCTTGAACTTGAAATTAATCAACCTTTTGTGCAGCTTAGCAATGAACCATTCAGGTATTTTGTAGAACTGCTGAAGCTAAACCTGCCGGTAAAAGAGGGAACAGGGGGTGGACTGGAACTTTACGATACAACTTTCTCGTACAGAAATTCCAGTGACCTGGCCGATGATCTGACTCTGCTGAAAAATGCACTCATTCACCTGGGCGCGTGGTCCATAGCAGAATATGATGTTCAACAGGTATTGCGTCACCTTCATATTTTTGGATTCCACCTGGCCAGTCTGGATATCAGGCAGAACAGTCAGTATTATGAAGAGGCCTTGCTGGATATTATTGGGAGTAGCATGCCGGACAGCCATACGCAACTCAAGGACAGTAAAGAGAAACTCAAAGCATTTATACTTGAAGAGCTGAAGCAAAACAGGCCCTTTATCAGTCGACCCGATATGCTTGACTCTGAGTCAGCTAGGGAGGTACTTGAAACATTTCTTGTCCTTACCAGGCATCTCAATACCTATTCTGAAAGATCGTTGGGTTCACTGATAGTGAGTATGACTAGAAATGCCACGGATCTGCTAACGGTATACCTGTTTGTGCGGGAAGCCGGATTATCGGGATTCTCCGCAGAGGGAGTGTATTGCCCCATGCCTGTTGTTCCACTTTTTGAGACCATAGAAGACCTCAGGATGAGTCCGGGAATAATGGATGAGTTTCTCTCACATCCTTTAACCCAAAATAGCCTCGAATATATGAGGAAAAGCAGGAGCCGAACTCAATTGGTGCAGGATGTAATGATCGGATACAGCGATAGCAACAAGGATGGAGGAATACTTGCCAGCACCTGGTTTCTTTACGATGCCCAGGCAAAACTCTATGAAGTGGGAAAGAAGCATGGGGTCAATATCAGATTTTTTCATGGAAAGGGAGGGACCATCAGCCGTGGAGCCGGACCTACCCACTGGTTTTTGAAGTCCTTGCCAGATTCAACGCTGAACGGATTAATCAGGGTGACCGAACAGGGTGAAACCATCGAGAGGAAATATGCCAACAGGGGTAATGCAGCTTATAACCTGGAATTGCTGCTGGCGGGAACTGCACATCGAACCATCCTTAATACCCTTGGAAAAACTGGCAGTGAAGCCTCCTTTCAGGAACTATTCTCTTACATGGCAGAAGAGAGTTACAAGGCCTTTAAAGGCCTTACCGGACATCCCTCTTTTATTCGCTTTTATGAGCAGGCCACACCCATCGATGTGATTGAATCCAGCAAGATTGGATCCCGACCCTCACGTCGGAGGGGAAAGCGAACCCTGGAAGACTTAAGAGCCATCCCATGGGTGTTCAGCTGGACCCAATCCAGGATGCATATCTCAAGTTGGTATGGAGTGGGCAGTACGCTTTCAAAGATGAAAGAGGAGGAAGTAGATAAGTACGCCCTTTTAAAAGAGCTGGCAAAGCGTGACGATTTTGTCAGGTATGTATTGACCAATGTGGATACCAGCCTGGCTGCCACTGATGAACATATTATGACCCTTTACGCACAACTGGTAGAGGAACCCAAAGTAAAGGCCGATATCCTCGGTATGCTTTTGAATGAACTTAAGCTCACACGAGAGATGATGCTTGATCTGCTTAAGAGCCCTATCTCTGAGCGAAGGGTAAGTCATCACAATTCCACCCAGTTGCGTGCCGAAGCGCTTTATCCCCTTCACAGAGAGCAGGTAAAGTTGTTGAGAGCCTGGAGAATGGCTCAAAATGAAAGAGACACAGAGAGGGCTGGAGAGGTGTTACAGAACCTGCTTCGAAGCGTGAATGCCATTGCCAATGCCATGGGGACGACGGGGTAGAAAGTATAAAGTATGCAAGTATAAAGTATGCAGGTATGCAGGTAGAAAGTATGCAAGTAGAAAGTATCATGGATCTGCTATAAGGATTATCTTTATTTCAAATTGATAATGGAAATGGAGAAATTTAATACACCTGTTTCACTGGGAAGAACCGGCTTAAAGGTAGGCAGGTTGGGTATTTCATCCAGTTATGGGGCGCCTGAGGAAGCCTTTGAGGAGGCCTTTGAGAGGGGCTGCAACTATTTTGTGCTGGGAAGTTTTATGAAAGGACGATCCAATGAGATGATCAAGGCCATTAAGAACATTACCAGGAGAGGGGATCGGGACAAACTGGTGGTGTGTTTGATGGAATACACCCACTCAAAGCTAATCGGAAAGAGTCATTTTCACAAGGGATTGAAAAAGTTGGGGCTGGAGTATGTGGATGTGTTGATGCTGGGATACCATCCGCGACACCCCCGAAAACAAGTGATGGAGCTGGCTCTCAATCTGAAGGAAAAAGGGGAGGTCCGCCATCTGGCCCTTTCAGGGCATAATCGCAAACTGTTTCCAAAGCTTATGGAGCAGAAGGAGATTGATGTTTTCCAGGTAAGGTACAATGCGGCCAATAGCGGCGCAGAGAAGGATGTATTTCCGTTTACAGGTGGAGCGAACCGTCCCGGAATGGTTTCGTTTACAGCTACCCGATGGGGACAATTGCTTAAAGAGGGTAAAATGCCTCAGGGGGAGAAACCACTATCTGCCATGGACTGCTATCGCTTTGTATTGAGCAATCCTGCGGTGGATGTCTGTATGACAGGCGCTCGAAATCTGGAGATGCTGCGTGAGAACCTTAATACCCTGGATTCGAGACCTCTTAATGAGGAGGAGATGAAACGGATTCGCCTAATTGGTGATTTTGTATATGGAAAACCGAGGAAATAGGTGGAAAGTATGCAGGTATGCATGTAGAACCAAGGCGAATCGGAGCAAAGCGGAGATCGGCAAAGCCAACCCGAGCTCGATGAGGCCGCAGGCCGAGTCAAAGTGTAATGGGTTAGGAGTTTAGGGTGGTGATGCGCTGACCATCGGTGGTCACATACTCCCTCATCAGATTTGCTGTCAGGCAGGAATGGACGGGAAGAAAATGCAGAATATCCCCTATTTTCACTTCCTTCATCCAATCTCCGCATTCTTCTAATATTCCATGTTCCTGTGAAACACTTGAAATATATTGATGATGGACAGAGGGTTCCCAGCCGTTTTGGATTCCTTTCACCATCAGGCCAAAAACTGGTTTCCCTTTCATATTCATGGTTTCCTTGGAAAAGTGTACTGCACCCCCATGGATCACCAGGCGTCTCTCTTCAGGATACTTGCCTACCACCGGACAGGCCATGGCCACAGCGATCTCCTCCATTTGGCATGCTCCTAATGCATTTTGTATCAGGTCATAGAAGACAAAATTTCCGGGTGTGATCTCATCAATACCCGTAAAATCGTTCTGTATGCTGCAGTTGGGTGTATCGCCATAGAGGGCTTTTGGGGCATATGTGATAAACTCTTCCTTAAGTTGCTTCAGATCAGAAGTTGCTCTGTGGTGTAACTCCTCCCTTTTAACCGGGTCTGCCGTTTTATAGGAGTGCCCCGCATGACAATAAAAGCCCGCAAATGAGAGATTTTTAATGGCCAGGGATTTTATGATGATGTTTTCAATAGTTTGACGGGCAAAACTTTTAACACCCGTCCTCCCATATCCGGTGTCAATATCCATATAGAATGATACCTTTCGCTCCAGTCTGCTAAGATAGTGGAGAACCTCGGGGTTGTCAATGAGAATGGAGATACGAACACTTTCTGCCAGAGAATTCAGGGTATGAAGCTGGCCAGGGTCGAATGGGAAGGCTACCAGGATGTCTGTCCAGCCTGCAGCGGCAAAATAGGTAGCCATAGGGAAGGAGGATACGGTAATTTTTGAAACTCCAAAGCCCCTTAACCAATGGCCTATTTTAGCCGACTGGTGGGTTTTACAATGGGGTCTTAATGAGAGTTGGTTCTTTTGAGCGTTTTCAACCATCTTCTCAATGTTGCCCAGGCACTTCTGTTTATCTAGTATAAGCTGGGGCATACCGGGAAGTTAAAACAATTCGTCTTCTATTTGGAGACCATTCAGCAGTCCGATCAGGTTCCGGGCAGCTTTTCTTTGTACTGTAACAATAGATGCCTCGGAATACCAGGCCACATGCGGTGAGTATACAACATGGGGATGGTTTAACAATTCACTCTGATCTTCACCGGGAGGCTCCTTTTCAAATACATCCAGACCCGCGCTGTGAATCTTTCCCGAATTGAGTGCTGCCAGCAGAGCTTTCTCATCAATCACCCCACCCCTGGAAGTATTTACAATCACAGGTCTTTTCTTCATGGACCCGATGGCACCTTCATCTATTAAATGTCGGGTTTCATGGCTCAGGTTGCAATGCAGACTGATCACATGACATTCCTGGAGGAGGGTGGAGAGTTCTACCTTTTCCGCCCTGTATTCAGCCATGTAGTCTTCCGTTTTGTAGGGATCGTTTGCAAGAATATTGTTGAAGAATGAAGAAGCTTTTAAGGAAAACTGGCTCCCGATTTGTCCGATGCCAATGATGCCCAGGGTTTTATCATGAAGCTCCAGCACATCCTTCCTTGAGGGTTTGCTGAAGGTCCCTTTTTTGCTTTCTTCCAGATCCCTGGTGCATGCCAGCAAGAGGGCCATGGCATGGTCTGAGACCGAATGATTGGCGTAGCCCTGTACATTGGCCACCCTGATGCTTCTTTTCCTGGTGGTTTCCAGATCGATATTGTCATACCCCACTCCATACCTGACAATGGCCTTCAGGCGGGGCATAAGCCCTAATGCTTCCTTATCGATCAATAGCTCCCTGACCAGGATGCCCGTAGCGTTCCGGGCAAGCGCATATTTGGCTTTTTTATCTCTGGGGATGCCTTCGTAGATGATCAGATCAAAACCGTGCTGAGCAAATAGCTCTTTTTCATAGGTATAGGATTCATATCCCGTATCAAGGATGGCTACCTGCTTAAGTTTCATTTTTTCGGATAGGTTTGTTTAGTAATTCGGAGAGGACCAGGCTGGAGAGACAGAAACAGAGAAACAGATAGAATCCTCCCAGAAGCGCGGTGCCATTGGTGGTAAAGATCTCTATGGAATCAGTAGATTCACTTAATCTGTGCAACTCGCCACCTACAATTCCATTAAATCCTACATAAGCCATAAATATGGCCACCACCATCACATCGGCCATGGACCACTTCCCCGACTTGAATACAAAGAACCTGATGAGCCTGTTTGATTTCATTGTTTCACCGCCCTTTGTATAGAGCAGTGAGCCGATTAGTTTGGCAGCCGGAAAGATGATGCTGAACAGGAAAATCAGAAATCCCACAAAAATCATCTGTACGGAACCCTCCTGCCAGAGAACCCTTACCACATCGGTAATACTTTTGCTCTGGAAGTAGATGATATTATCGGAGAATGATACTTCGTGGCCCATAAGTTGAAACATCAACAGATCAATCCGGGCATCCAAATCAATCATGGGAGTGGTAATGCCCCCCATAAGCAGGCAAAAAGAGAAAAGAATCAGCAGGATAGGTTCAAGGGCATGCCTGGATCTGTTGCCAATGGAGACCACAAGGAACCCCACTAAAACCAGAATAACGATCCCGATCACCCTCTTATTAATTTCCGTGTCCTTCGCCTCAATGGTGGAGCTAAGCAGGTCCCTGTACTGAACTTTTGAGCTGCAATCATATTTCTGCATCAGTGAGTCGAGGGCCTCCATGGAGTCTGAGTTAGAGGTGGTGTTGTTAAACTCCCCCAGTTTGCCATAGAGATAATCCTGCACAAGCTGGGTAGTTTCCGGCTTATTTAATTCATCCAGTATCTTACTGGCAAAAGAGGGGATGCTGTCCCTGAGTTGACTCAATTCAATGGCATATCCGGCCAACCATCTCTTTACTCCGGATAGCTCCCCGGAGGTCCGTTCTATAATCATTTGCTGGGCTTCATCCAGCAGACTGTTCATCAGTGACTCCAGGTTTGCCTGGAATTTATCCCTGTTTTCGGGGGAGAGCTTAAACTCCATGATCTCCTGGCTCAGGATGACCGATACGCGTAAAGACCATTCGTCCACATTGAGTAGCCCGTAACGAATGTGGTTGACCTCTGCCAGATCGGTCTTTATCTCCTGGTTCTGTCTGGCCAGAACAATCATCTGAATGGTAAGTAAAGCCGTAGCAATTAGGATAACTGTGCCAACTACCACTCTTACGTTTGTTCGGATCTTGTCCTTCCGGATCATGGTCAAAGTTTTTCTTCCTGTGAGGGCACCATAAGTTACTCAAAATCTCAAATTAATCAATCGACATGGATAGGACCTGTTTAAATTGTCGTATTTTTGGTCTCTTTAAAAAAAGAACAATCAATACTTGAAGTTATGATCAACTATTTCCTTCAGTCATACAAAAGAAAAGTGGCAAGGCGCATTACGAAGAAGTATCCAATTCGCATTGACACCTTTGATTTAGAAGGTATTGGTGAAATTAAATTTGCCAATTGGGAAAACCCTCTGATTGAAAAAAAGGAAATTTCGATTAATAATATTGATTTCTTCCGGAAGTTTTTGTCTGAAGGTGATTTCGCAATAGATATTGGTTCAAATATTGGATTAATGACTACGGAGATGGCCATTGTAAACGGTAAAAAGGGTCTCACCCTTGCCTTTGATCCGAATCCTTACGTGTATGAAGTTTTGTCGGAAAACATTAAACTGAATCCAGAGAAAACGAATATGCATGCTCACAATGTAGCTATCACTGAGACTGAAGAAGAGTTTTATTACAATTCTTCAGAAGCTTCGTTTGGCAATGGTGGACTTTCTTTAACCAATGAGAGCAAACACGGGAAATACACACTAAGCACCAAAGTGAAGGGTGTTAACCTGGAAACATTGTTAAAGGAAGAATATGCAGATTTCATCCCTAAATTGAAATTGATAAAAATCGATACGGAAGGTTATGATAAAGAGGTGATTAAATCTATTTCAAATCTGCTTAAGCAGTATAAACCGGCCCTTATTAGCGAGGTGTACGAACATAACAAAGCTGAAGAAAAATATGAACAGTTCGAAGTCCTGAAATCCCTGGGATATTCGGTCTATTATTTTTCTGATTTTACATCCAGAGCTGAAGTGGCTGAGATAAAAGTCAAAGAGGATATGGTAAAGAATATACCCTTTGATATATATGCCATTCACCAGGAAAAGTGATCCTGAACTATATTATTATTATACCCCAACATGAAACTGAATTCAATTCTATTTACCGTACTATTTCTTCTTATGAACACCCTTGCAATCGGGCAAACTGATCCGGTATTGCAAAGGATTGTGGAAATTGGACGGAACGATAACCGGTCCATGCAACACCTGGACATACTCTGTAACCGCTTTGGGGGCAGGCTGATCGGATCAGATGCCTACGAGAATGCGGCTATTTGGGCAGCCAGTAAGTTTGAGGAGTGGGGCATGGAGGTGATTATGGATGAAGTAGGGGAGCTTCCGGTGGGTTTCAACCGCGGTCCCTGGTTTGGCAGGATGCTTTCAGAGGATGGGATGGTTCTTCATTTTGCAACTCCTTCCTATACATCGGGAACACGGGGTGTGGAGCGCGGAAATGTGTTGATTGAACCCAGCAATCAGGCTGAGTTTGACAAAATGAAAGGCGCTCTGGAAGGAGCCTGGGTGCTGATCGGGGGTGAGAACAATGGATGGCCCATTGATATATCCATTGAGGCAGACAGCCTGAGAGATTCCATTAAAAGGGTGAATGCTGAGATTCAGAAAGCCAACCAAATAATCAGACGTGAAAATTGGCAGAATCGTGGGACCGATAAACCACAAAAAGAGCTTCTCCCCATGGTAGAGGAACCCTGTCTTTTTTACAGGGAGATGCGTGAAGCCGGCATACGGGGGATTATACAATCCTCAAAAACACCTATCCGTGTGCTGTATGACCGGAAGAACCTGTATGACTTGTCTTTCGAGAACCTACCCACCTGTCCCGATATCAAGCTGGATGAACACCAGTATGCGAAGATCTATCAGATGGCGGAAGAGCGCCGCTATTTTCAACTTGAATTTGATATAAGGAATCACTTTAAAATGGGCCCTGTCAAGTACCACAATGTGATTGGTGTGATTCCCGGTACTGAGTTTCCGGATGAGTATGTGATCGTAGGAGGTCACCTGGATGCTTTTGATGTGGGTACAGGAGGGGTAGACGATGGTTCAGGTGTAACTCCATCCATGGAAGCGGCCAGGTTGATCATGGCGGCTGGTGGTAAACCCAAAAGGACCATCCTGGTCACGCTCTGGGCAGGGGAGGAGTTTGGTCTCTATGGCTCTACAAGCTGGGTAACCCGGTTCGAGGATAAATTACCCCGGGTATCAAATATGATTAACCGGGATGGGGGGCCGGAAGTCCCGGTTTCTCTTACCGTATCAGAAGCACAGTGGGATGATTTCCTGGAAATTACAGAGGTAATCAACACCATCAACCCCGATTTTCCATTGGAGTTGAAAAAACGAGAACCCAGGGAAAGGCCCAAGCGTCCATGGGGTACCGATAGCGGTCCTTTTGCCGTGAAAGGAGTCCCAACCATAGGGTTTGACCTGGCTGATCCCAAAGGCTATAATTTTAGCTATGGGGAGATCTGGCATACGGAGCGCGATCTTTATAACAAAAGCATTCCTGAATACCAGGAGCATACGGCCATTGCCACTGCGATCCTTGTATATGGACTGGCCAATCTGGACCACCTTTTATCCAGAGAAGCTTATTACCTCGAGCCCAGTAAAGCAGTGGAAGATGGTAAAAAGAGTGCCCGAAGGAAGAAGCGCTAAGGACTTTGGAGCCATGGCCTAATTAAGAGGCCCGATCAGTTCAATGATGGTGCCGTCCGGATCCTGAACAAGCACAAAATGCTGGTCAGTTCCCAATGGTACGGGAGTATCGCCCAGGAGTTTTACTTTATGCTCCTTAATCCTTTTCAGAAAGGGCTCCAGGCTATTTACCATAATGGTGATATACTGCATGCCCGTGTCATCCTGAATGTGGGTTGGCATGGGGTGTGATCCATCTTTCTTGAAACTCATGATTTTCCACTGATTGGCCTCCGGACTGTCCTGTAGCTTCAGTACATCCACGTGAAAGGGCAGCCCATTGCTTAAACCCGATACTTTTCCAAAATCGGCATCCACATCAAATTCACTTACTTTGGTCATCCCAATCACGTTGAGGTAGAAATCCAGAGTTTTTTCCAGATCACTAGCCACCACTCCGACCCCGATAAGGCCGCTTGAAAACTCACTTTGTGCCATGGTTTTTGTGCTAAAGATTAGTGCCACTGCTATTGTCAGTATTGTGCTTAGATTTTTCATAGAAGTAAGTTCGGGATATTTTTCATATCTTCCTACTCTGTGGTACATTGTTTATAGTTACACAGGTATTCCAGTCATCCCGAAATTTTAACCCGTAAACTACCAACCATGAAAGTGCTCTATCTGTCCGCGCTGCTTATTCTGGCATTCCTCGGGTCCTGCTCCAAGAGTGAACAACTGTCCAATGATCCTGAAGTTATTTTGTGGTACGATACTCCGGCCACAAATTGGAACGAGGCACTTCCGGTGGGAAACGGGCGTTTGGGGGCCATGGTTTTTGGGGGAACGAGCAGGGAGCGTATCCAACTGAATGAGGAGTCGGTCTGGTCCAGACAGGGTGGATATGATGACACCCCTGGCAATGAGATCCTTCCCAGGGTAAGGGAGCTGCTGTTCCAGGGCAAGTATAAGCAGGCACAGAACCTGGCAGCAAATGAGCTGCTACAGGAGAGGCTTCCCACAGGCACCAATGCTTACCAGACCCTGGGAGATATTACGATCCAGTATGACGACTCTTCTGCGGTAAGTAATTACAGAAGGGAATTGAGGCTGGACAGTGCCCTGGTGAATGTCAAATATACACGTAGCGGAATCGACTTCCACCGCCAGATTTTCTCCTCAGCAGCAAACAATGTGGTGGTTTTTAGTGAGACAGCCAGTCAGGGGGGAACTATCAACTGCTCTGTGGAGCTTTCCAGACCGGGTGACGGAGAAGTGATCATTATGGGTGATAACCTGATCACCATGAAGCAGAATGTGGACAAAGCTCAGGGGGTGCTTATTGAAGCCAGGCTTAAGGTAATTGCAACCGATGGACATATCCATACAGAAGGCAATACTTTTCAGATTCATGGGGCAAAGAAATTTGAACTCAGGCTTTTTGCCGGAACAAATTACAGGGGAGGAGATCCCTGTGCCGATTGCGACCAGTGCATGAGTCATTCAGCGAAATGCAATTATAACCGGGTTCTCACCGATCACGTAGATGAGTATCAGAAGCTTTTTAACCGGGTTTTTTTAGATCTGGGGAGCTCGGACCATCAGGATCTGCCTACCGACCGGAGACTGGCTCTTGTGGCAGAGGGCGACCCGGATCCGGGGTTGGCTGCCCTATACTTTAATTATGGCCGATACTTACTGATCAGCAGTTCCAGGCCAGACAATCTGCCTGCCAATCTTCAGGGAATATGGAATGAGCACCTGGTTCCTCCCTGGAATTCAGATTACCACATCAATATAAACCTTCAGATGAATTACTGGCCTGCTGAGGTCACCAACCTGTCGGAGTGTCATCTGCCCTACCTTAATTTTATAGGGTTGCTCAGGGAAAATGGCAGAAAGACAGCCAGAGAAACTTATAATTGTCGCGGATTTGTGGCTCATCACACCACCGATGTTTGGCATATGACTCAGCTCTTTGGTTCTCCCAACTGGGGCATGTGGCCCTTGGGAGCAGCCTGGTCGAGCACCCACATATGGGAACACTTCCTGTTTACTGGCGATACGCTGTTTCTGGCCGATTATGGGTATGAGGTGATGAGGGAGGCAGCGCTCTTTTTGTCAGATTTTCTGGTGGAGCATCCTGTCACCGGTAAATTGGTTTCTGGTCCCTCCATCTCTCCCGAGAACCGCTTTGTTACTCCAGGAGGAGATACTGCTGCAATTAATATGGGTCCAGCCATGGATCTTCAGATCATATGGCACCTGTTTACCTCAGTCATTGAGGCAGCCCGCGTGCTAAATACGGATATGGAATTCAGTGCGCTTTTGCAGTCCCAGCTTGACAGACTTGCTCCTGTGAGAATAGGGACGGACGGACGGATTCTGGAATGGTCGGAAGAGGGTCTTGTAGAGCTTGACCCAGGTCACAGGCATATTTCTCACCTTTATGGACTCCATCCTTCTTCACAGTATAACTGGAATGATACCCCAGAGTATATGGAAGCAGCCAGGAAGGTTCTGGATCAACGCTTGAAGCACGGTGGCGGACATACGGGTTGGAGCAGGGCGTGGATCATCAACTTTTATGCACGTCTGAAGGATGCAGATCAGGCCTATTTTCATGTAAGGAAACTCTTTGAAAAATCGACCCATCCCAACCTGTTCGATAACCATCCTCCATTCCAGATTGATGGAAATTTTGGGGGTACTGCTGGAATTGCTGAGATGCTCTTACAGTCCCATTCCGGATATGTAGAACTGCTCCCTGCTCTACCTGATGCATGGGAAACAGGGAAGGTAAGTGGCTTGATGGCCCGGGGAGGGTTCCAGGTAGATATGGAGTGGAATGAGGGTGTTTTGACCAGTCTGAAAGTGCTATCGAAACTGGGAAATCCGCTGGAATTGAGATATGGGGAGAAGGAGTTTACATTTGAGACCAGTCCCGGGAAGGCACTTACACCTGAGGAGCTCTTGCCCTTGTTCTGATTCCTCTGATTTCTGAAACATTCGCTAATTAGTCCCCAAAAATGCTGTCTAAAATTTTGATTTTTATAACTTGGGGTAGAAGAAAAACTTGATATATGAGTACACGTAAGCGTTCCGGACATATAGGTGTCCTTACCTCGGGAGGAGATACACCCGGATTAAATGCTGCCCTCAGAGGGATAGGTAAAACTGCTTCCTGCATGGGTTCCATGCAGATCATAGGTTTTCGGGATGGATTTCGGGGATTGATGGAAAATCGCTCTGTACGGCTTGATAACCAGATGTTATCTGGAATTTTAACCCTGGGAGGAACCATTCTGGGCACAAGCCGGGATAAGCCCCATAAAATGCCCATGGGTGGGAAAACGGTGGATATGACCGATGTGATCGTAGAGAATTATCATAAGAATCACCTGGACGCACTAATTTGCCTGGGGGGAGGGGGTACCATCAAAAATGCTTACCGCCTGTCTCAAAGCGGACTCAATATTCTCACCCTCCCAAAGACCATCGACAATGACATTGTGGGCACCGATGTAACTTTTGGTTTTGATACGGCATTGGGAATTGCGGTTGATGCCATTGATCGCTTACACAGTACAGCATCCAGTCATCATCGGATTATCATCGTAGAGATCATGGGGCACCGGGTGGGATGGTTGGCACTGGGCGCCGGACTGGCCGGAGGGGCCGATGCCATCCTGCTTCCTGAAATCCCCTATACCATTGATAAACTGGCCGAGAGTATTCTCGAAAGAGTGAGCCGGGGAAAACGATTCAGCATTGTTGCCGTGGCTGAAGGAGCCATCAATCGAGAGGGCGCCAATAAGATCCGGGCGGTAGAGAGGAAACTGGAAGAAGCGGAAGGGGAAAAAAGGGCAGAATTAAAGAAGCAAATTAAGGATCTGGATGCACAGTACCGGGGATCGACCATAAAAATGGCAGAGGAATTGGAGAAAATTACCGGGCTTGAAACCCGGGTTACCATACTGGGGCATTTGCAAAGGGGTGGGACACCCTCAGCTGCCGACCGGCTTCTTGCCACTCGTCTTGGGACCAGCGCCATTGATTATATCAGGAATGAGCAATTTGGGAATATGATTGCTGTCCATGGAGAGGAGACTATGGCTGTGCCTCTTCAGGATGTGGTTGGCAAAATCAACTATGTTCCTAACGATCATCCGTGGGTCATCACAGCCAGGAACCTTGAGACCAGTTTCGGAGATTAGCTTAGTCCTTTTTAATCAGGTTTATAAGAGGGGTGCCTGGGTCCATGCCCCAGGTACGGTGCCTGGTCAAATAATTCTGCGCCACCCACCACCCGGGGATCCCCTGTGATTTCAAGTTGTTCCCACAGAAGAGCTGCCAATTCACTCTTTATTTTTGCATAGCCGGGATCATCAGCCAGGTTTTCCAGCTGTTCAGGATCCTTTTTACAATCATACAGCTCCTCGGCCGGTCGTTTCCCAAAGGAAAGATCATACAGACTGCTGTGCAGGTCATCCTTATACCTGTTTTCTACCATGTACGTTTTAGTGGGCCCATTGTCGCAATCTCCCAGCCAACTAAAGGGAAAGGCCGCTTCCTGGTAATTGGGGGTTCCTGAAGGCCAGCGGTCTGGTTCAAAATTTCGAATGTAGAGAAAGTCATGGTTCCTGAGGGCGCGGACCGGGTATCCACCCATATCTTCTTCCTGGGCGGGCACATGGCGCTCTTTGCCATGCAAGACATAACTGCGATTCTGGCTATCCAACAGACCCTCCTTTGAGCTTTCCAGCAGATTGACAAAACTTTTGCCAGTCATCACATCAGGAATCTCCACTCCGGCCAGTTCCAGAAATGTGGGCGCAATATCGGTGGTGCTGATGAAATCCTCCAGCACCCTACCAGGATTCCTGATCCCCGATCCCCACCTGATGGCCAGTGGTATCCGGGCCCCTGAATCGTAATTGTTGGATTTACAGCGGGGGAAGGGCATCCCATGATCGCCGGTCATCACAATGATGGTATTTTCCAGCTCTCCCATCTCTTCCAAAAGAAAAATGGCCCTGGCCACATCGCTGTCGAAACGCTGTACCTCATAGTAATAGTCGGCCACATCCCCCCTGACGATTTCATGATCGGGGAAACATTCAAAAAGGCGAATCTGATCCAGGTTTATCCCGCTCTTTGCGCCACTTCCCTGCTCATAGGGACGGTGTGGATCGGAAGTTCCCAGCCAGAAACAGAAAGGCTGATTCCCTGTTCGTTCTTCTAGAAATGCGGCAAAACCTTCTTCGTCGTAGTTTTTTCCCACCGGGAACCTTTCCCAGTTGGAGATATCTCCCGGGCCCCAGCTTTTCCGGTAATGGCCCACATGGTAACCCGCATCTTCAAGTAGCAGGGGATAAACCGGGGTGGCCGGATCCAGGGTGCTCCAGAGGTTGGCCCCGGGTCCCAGCCTCCAGTGGTACTGACCCGTAAGGATGGCATTCCTGGAGGGAGTGCAGGAAGGGGAAGAGATGTAGGCGTGGTTAAAGAGAATTCCTTCTTTGGCCAGTCGATCAAATGTGGGTGTTTTTACCACCGGATCCCCATAAATTTCTGCATGTGGCCATCCCCAGTCATCGGCAATGGCAAACAGTATATTGGGTGGTTGCTGCGGTTTCTGGTTACATCCGGCAATAATTAGTAAAAGGAATGAGACGATAGCAGGCAGGTAGTTCTTCATTCTATATGAGTGTTATTTATCTTTCAACTTTTCCAGTTCATCCTGATTCAGGTCTTCTCCCCAGTCAGGCCAGAGGGGTTCGGGGGGAGCAAAGGATTTGAATTTCTTGGCAGCTTCCAGGAATTTGGGTTTGGCGCCGGCGGGACCTCCACCCAGAAATTCGGGCATGTACAAGGTGAGTAAGGCCTGGACAAAATGAGCCCGCGGATTTTCGGGATTTAACTCCCTGGCTTTAAGGATGTCAGATGATACAGCCTCAAAATAGATAGCGCCTCTGCCCACCGGGTCTACTGTGATTCTGCCCAGATTCAGCAAAGCTTTGATCACATAGATTTCGGATTCTTCTGCATGTATGGAATCTGCTTTCTCTATGGCTTCCTGAGCACGGTCCAGGTTCCCATCAATGGTAGGGATATCTTTTTCGCGAAGGCTGAGCATGGCAAGGGCCTGGGCCTGGTAATAGCAGGGCAGCCACTGATCGGGATATGTGGCAGCAAGTTCCTCAAATTGTTTGATGCTTTTTTGGAACGACTCGGGGCTTGAGGCCTCATTCATCATTTGAATAGCCCCTGTCATGGCTTTGCTATACTCCTTCGACTGTGGCAGGGCGGGAATCCCAAGGACGATGGCAAGTGTGAATGTTATGAGCTTTTTCATCTGGATCTGTTCTTTCTTATCTATTTGTCAAGCCACTCCTTAAATGCAGACAGCCTGTCCCTGCTAATGTATATATCCGTATCATTTGAATGTGTCAGCAGCACTTTTAGCTTACTGCCCGAAAGGTTGATCATGTCTGTAATTGCTCCCGTAGAAACAATATAGCGACGGTTTATCCGGTGGAATCTAACAGGATCCAAAAGATCAACAAGTGAATCAAGGGTATAGTCGATCACATAGTTGCGGTTGTCGGATGTATGTAAATAAGTTCCTTTATCGAGACTGAAAAAATATAGAATGTCATTGACTTCCACAGATTTTACACGATCGCCTACCCGGATCATAAACCTGGTTTTATAGCTTTTATGAATCATCTGTTTAATGCCGGAAAGCAGTTCGTTGCCTATTAGTGGAAGGTTCGATTCATTGTTAAAGTATCGTTGATACTTGGTGATGGCAGCACGAAGGTCTGCCTCGGATATGGGTTTTAAGAGGTAATCGACACTGTTCACCTTGAATGCTTTGATGGCATACTCCTGGTAGGCTGTGATAAAAACGATGGGATATTCAACGGGGATTTGCTCAAATATATCAAATGAGAGTCCATCGGCCAGTTGGATATCCATAAATACCAGATCGGGCTTTTCATTTTTGTTAAACCAATGAACTGCAGTTTTTACGGAGTCTATGATCTCCATCACGGTTATGCTGGGATCGATCTGCAAAAGCAGGGTTCTGATCCTTTCTGCTGTCAAATGTTCGTCTTCGATAATCAAAGCTTTCATACCCTGAAAATTTAGGTTTGGATGGTGGGTATTCTGACAATAAATGCCCCGGACTCCTCGAAAATTTGAAGGGGTTCCTTGGAAAAGACTTCAATCCTCTTTCTCAGGTTTTCAATGCCCATACCCAGTGATTCCTCGGGGACCTCCTTTTTTTGCAGGTTGTTCTTGATGATGATGTGGTTTTGCCCCGTGGACAGGATCTCAATGGTGAGTGGTCTTTGCGCAGATATCTCATTGTGTTTGATGGCATTTTCGACCAGCAATTGCATGGAGAGTGGAATGACCATAAGCTTTGCATCCAGGTTTAGCTTGTAGTGAACCTGCAGGTTCTTCCCAAACCGGATTTGCTGCAGATATACATAATCCTTTATGAATTTCAACTCCTCTTCCACTGGAACCAACTCATTCTCCCTTTGCTCCAGCACATACCTGTATACATCTGAGAGCTTGTGGACAAATTGGGTAGCTTTTTCCGGATCGGTGTTGATCAGGGTGACCAGCGAGCTGAGGCTGTTGAAAAGAAAGTGTGGCCTTACCTGGTCTTTCAGCGTCTGGTATTGCAGTGCCAGATGCGCCCTTTTTAACTCTTCCTGTTGAATGGCAGCCTCCCTCCAGTTTTTAAAGAAAAGTATCGCACTCCCCAGTAGCAGGGAGAGGAAGACAAAAATGTAGACCACCTTCAGGCTGGGTAACACCATTTCAAATATAGATTCCAGGTTCAGGCCTTCTGAAAGCTTTATCCAGACTGCAAAGCCCAGGAAAATGACAAGTGCCGAAAATAGGGTCAGAGACAGAACCTGTACGAACAGCCTTTTGATGGGATACTTGAGCCAGGGGAGCTTTCTCTCCAATACCACTACAATATAATACATCCCCTTCCACGATGGGTAGCCAATCCCAATGGAGAATAAGCAATTTGTAAATACAACATGGAGAGACCACAAATCTCCCGGAATCATAAAAATGGCGAGTACATTTCCGATGACTGAGAGCATCAGAAAGTCACGCAAAATTATCAGAATGAACTTATAGGTATTTTTAAGGGTCATACCTGTTTTGCTTACTTTCATTGGATATGCAATATACTGATTTGATCTGATTTACTGTACCTTCTTAAGTTCTGCCAGATTGGCTTCTTCTCCCCATTTGGGCCATAGCGGATCCTCATTCTGGAAGGCCTTAAATTTGGCATCAGCCTCTTCAAGTATGGGTTTGGCCACCTCGGGACCTCCACCCATGGCAGGGGGCATGTTCAGCATGTTCACTCCTTCTAAGAAATAAACCCTCGGGTTTTCAGGATTAAGCGCTTTGGCGGTCTCCAGGGACTTAAACATTTTCTCCATATAAAGCATTCCCCTTCCCATGGGGTCCACCAAAATTCGGGAAGGATAGAGGAAGGCCTGTAAGGTGTGAAGCTCTGATTCGTCAGGAGAGAGTTCAAATGCCCTGTCCAGCATTTGTTGTGCGCGATCCAGTATCAGGTCTTTTTCACCCCCGTCGGTTTCGTCAAAGCTCATAATAATCAGACTATTGGCTCCATAATAGTAGGGCATCCATTTGTTTTTTTCAGCGGTGGCGATTCTTTCGAACTGACTGGCACACCTCAGATAGTCCTCTTTGCCGGAGGCATTGTCCATGGATTCCATGGTAGAGAGCATGGTGTTGAGGTAGGCATCTTCTTGTGCAAATGAATTGAGAGACCAAAATGTAATTGCAAGAATAAGGAGTTGTGTTTTCATGGTTTTGTTTTTTATAGTGTGTATGTTTATTAAAGTGATAGCATAATCAGGAGAACGGCCATTGTGCCGGAAGAGGGTACAATGGCCTGGGAGGCATACTGGCCATCCTCTCCGGGTGTGGCTGCATAGTTGTATCCAAAGACGTTCTTTGTTCCCAGCAGATTGTTGATGCTTAGATGGATGATACAATCGTTTTTAAACAGGCGGGTCAGATAGGTAATATTCATGCTTAAGTCATGATACGACCTGGTTCGGCCATCCATAAACTGACTGCTGTTTTTATTGTTATAGGGTCTTGGACTGGCATAGGAGTATGTGAGTCCGAAAAAGGTTTGAAGGGGGTTGAGGAATTGTTTATAGACCGCCGAAAAGTTATGAGCCGAGGCATAATGGGGGGTCGCTTCATAAGGGAAGTCTTTGTAGTTTCGACTGGTGTTCAGATAGCTGTAGGAGATCCAGTAATCTGCTCCCCTGATAGATTTGGAATCGCGCCAGAAAAGATCCAATCCTCCTGCAAAACCATTCCCGTTGTTGTTGTATTCATTTGGGTCGATGCTATATAATTCACTGTATTTAACAAGGTGACTGTATTGTTTCAAATACGTTTCTGCACGAAAGATCCTGCTGTTTTTTCTATACTGATAATTGAAGATGTAGTGATTTGACCTTTCTGAGGATAGGTGGGGTGCAAACCGAAGCAACTCATTTATGGGTTTCTGCCTGTATTTTCCCCAGGCCAGCGAGATTTGACTGCTGGATCCGGTTTTGTAGGCAGCGGAAATGCGTGGCAACAGCGCTGTCTCTTCCAGAAAGGATGAGTACTCGGCCCTGGCGCCCAAGCGGAAGGCAATTTTCGATGTGACCTTTATTTCTGATTCTAAAAACATGGAGGGCTGTTTGTCTGTGATTTTAAATGAGAAGGTACTGTCCACTAATATGCTCTGAATATTCTCCTCCAGGAACAGATCTCCTCCCATTCTGATCTTTATCTTTTTGGCGGTAAGGTGGGTAAAAGCAAGCTTGAAGGCGGTGGCCTGGCTGTTTGTGCTTATGGGTTGCGCAATGTATACCATATCCTCCTGATCCTGGGTGTATGCCACTCCGGTTTTGATCAGCAGTTTTTCATTTATAGCACCCGAATAGGTGGTATTGGCATAAAGGGTATGGTTTTTCAGTTCCATGTTGTCTTTTGTGCCCTGCTCAAAATTGTCATAATTCATCTGCATGGCATTGTAGTTATAAGAGATGAATGATTTCAGGAGTCCGCTTTCTCCGATCCCCTGCCTGAACATAAGCATGCCATCGCCCAGTACCGGATCCTTCACCCAGTCCACATTTTGCTTGAATAGTTTGTGAGTTAGCGCATTGTTGGCATAAAGCCCGGTGACGGCCAGGGAGGTATTTTCCCATCTTTTGGCGTAAGAGGCATTGGCACCCACGGTCATCAGTGCCACGCTGGCTTTGTCTTCGGTCTCAAGTCCATTGGTGGTCAGATCCACAATAGAGGAGAGGGCCTGTCCGTATTCGGCCGAGTATCCTCCTGTACTGAAAAGCGTTTCGGAAAAGAGCAGGGGGGAGAACCTGCCCCTGGTGGGTATATCCGGCATGCTGGTAAAGTAGGGTGTCTGCACCAGCATTCCATCCATGTAAGTTTTTGTTTCATAGGCATCTCCACCCCTCACAAACAGCATTCCCTCTTCCCCCACTTTTTGCGATCCGGGCATGGTGGCATAGGCACCATATATATCCCCCATGGCACTGGCTGTGGTGGCTATATCAAATGAGGTAAGGGTGGCCGATTTCTTTTTGTCACTGGCACTGAATACACCGGCTGTGATAGATACTTCGTTTAATTCACTTACCAGCTCTTTCATTTGAATAGATAGAGGGGCCAGGGTTTCGTCCAGGTTTAGCAGGCGGGTATATGTTTCGTATCCCATAAAACTTACCACCAGCAGTTGATCTCCATTGAGTTTTGTTTGCAGGGTAAAATGACCCGTAGAGTCGGAAATCGTACCGTCATAGGAGCCTTCCAGATAGATGTTGGCATACCTGACAGCATTCTCCTTGTTATCGCTAACATTTCCGGAAATAATCACCTGGGCATTGAGACTCGTGGTCAGTACCAGGAGTAATATAGATTGTGCCGCTTTCATGATTTCTACCTTTTTGTTGGTATAAAATTAGATAGCCGCTCCAAGGGAAAAAAAAGGAAGGGAATGAATGGTCAGATAAGAAGGATGAGTGGTAATATTACCGGATAAACCTGTAATCTGGAGTATGATGGGTTTTTTAGGGGTATATGGCAGAGACAGGGCTGATGTGGACCCTAAGGACAAAGAAAAAATCAGTGATAGATATAAAAAATCTAGTTATTAACTGATTAGGTGTTGGTTTGGATAATAAATGTTTATCGATAGATATAAACTATCCGAAAAGCACCATAAAAGTATAGTAACCGGATAATTTACATCTCTTTTCCTCGCCGACTAATAGTAGGTGACCACTTTCACCTTGTTCCAGGCGCCTCTGGTAAAATCAGGGACCTTGACGGATGTGCTCTGGTTCTCCATGGATTTTTCAGAAAGCTCAACGATGGCCGACCATTCAGCGGCATCATAGACATCCTGATCCAGGGGCAATCCATTTCTAAGGCAATGGATCAGGCGGTAGTCCATGGTGAAATCCATTCCTCCATGACCACCCACTTTGCGGGCCAGTTCACCCACCTCTTTGGTAATGGGGTGTTCATATTCGGCCAGAAGAGCTTCCATCTCTTTGTCCCCCAGAAAACTGTGTCCGAAGGGTTCCAGAGCAATTCCCTGTATGGGCCATTTCTGAACAAACCCCTTGGTTCCACTTAGCATATGGATCCTGCTGTATGGCCTGGGGCTGGTAACATCGTGTTGAATAAGCATGCTTTTGCCATTTTTGGTTTTGATCAGGGTGGTATTCATATCTCCCCGCTTATACTCCCGTTTTGCAAAGTCTGAATCCACTCCAAACTTCTCCTCAGCAAAGGCAGTCATTCCAAACTGGTCGCTGGATAGTGAGACCAGGTATTCCATTTTATCGCCCCGATGAATGTTTAAGGTGTGACAGATGGGGCCAAAACCGTGTGTGGGGTAGAGGTTGGCATTGCGCTTTTCGTTGTGCCTGAGACGCCACATATCCCAATAGTAACCGGTTGTATCAAAATTCAGCTTTCTAAGATCGTGAATGTAGGCGCCTTCCGCATGCACAATCTCTCCAAACAATCCCTTCCTGGCCATATTCAGAGTGGCCAGTTCAAAAAAATCATAATTACAATTCTCCAGTTGCATACAATGGCGCCTTGTTTTTTCAGCCGTATTGACCAGTTCCCAGCATTCATCAATGGTGATGGCTGCCGGTATCTCTGTGGCCACATGTTTTCCCTGTTCCATGGCATAGACTGCAATGGGTGTATGAAGGTCCCAGTGGGTACATATGTAGATCAGGTCAATGTCCTCTCTTTCACAAATCTTTTTCCAATCTTCAGATCCTGTGTAAGCTTCGGCCTGAGGGAACGCCCTTTCTTTAAGAATATCCTGAGTTTCTTCCACATTTTCGGGGATGACATCGCAAAGGGCCATAATTTCTACTCCTTCAAGAAAGGTAAAACGACGTACGGCTCCCTTTCCCCTGTTCCCCAGTCCGATAAAGGCAACCCTCACTGTTTCAATGGGATCGCACCGTAACTCTATGACGTCGGTCTGACCCTCTGGCCGGGGTGGTTCGGGAAAGAGCTCCTGAGCGCCTCCAGCTTGATTTACCTGTGGAGCAGGCGTAGTGTTGCATGCAAATGAAGCCATTAAAAGGGCAAGAATCAACAAAGGAAACAGTCGGCGAATGGGGATAGTTGTCATAGCTGTGGTATTTGGGTAGTTTTAGTTAAAACTCAATGGGTTTAATTTCAGAGGCCTCCCTGTCAAGCTCCAGCACAACTGTGGAAGCAATGGGATCGGGCATGGATTGGCTTAATGTCAGTGTAATCTTCTCTCCATCTCTTTTGAAGTCCAGCGCCTGGCCATTCTGCATGAAGTACACTTTATTTACATGAATGCTTTCTTCCAGGGGCAGACTTAAGGTCTTTTCTGGTTCTTCCAGCAGATAAAGATAAATTTTATTCCCCTTATGTGTGCTTGCAACTTTTTCAGAGGGCATCCAGGGCCCGCCCCGGGTGCCATAAATGGCCTCCTGGTTGAGTGAGACCCAATCACCCATTTCTTTCAGGCGTTCAATCTGCCTCTTCTCTATCTGTCCGTTTGGCATAGGTCCCACATTAAACAGGAGGTTTCCATCTCCTCCGATGGTCTGAATCAGGGTATGAATGCACTCCTTGTTTGATTTCAACTTTTCATCGGGTTTCCATGCCCATTGTGATCCTATGGTCATGCAGGTCTCCCAGGCGAATTCACGGTCAAAGGTTCCAATATTTTGTTCGGGAGTGGCATAGTCACCGGCAAAAGCCGGATTTCTGAGGTTATCTACCATCCCGTTCCTCCCTTTGTCCACCCTGTTATTAATCAGGAGGTCTGGCTTCATCTCCCTGAGGTAGGCATACATATCCATACCCATTTCGTGGGTCCATGCCCACTCCCATTCCCCGTCAAACCAGATCATGGAAGTATTGTACTCTTTAATAAGTTCTTCCAACTGATTTTTCATAAAAGCAGTGTAGTGGTCCATTTGCTGCAGAGTAGCCTCATTCATGGAACTATCCGCACGGAATGAGTAGTCATCTGAGGGGTATTCAACGGGGTAATCGGGACGGTACCAATCACAAATAGAGTAGTAGGTGCCGAACTCGATTCCCTCTTTCCGGCATGCTTCCGACAATTCTTTTAGCACCCCCCGGCCATAGGGTGTGGATGCCATGTCATACTCGGTGTATTTGCTGTCCCACAAGCTGAATCCATCGTGATGTCTGCTGGTTATAACCAGGTACTTCATCCCTGCAGCTTTGGCGGTGGCTACCCAGGCTTTTGCATCAAATTGTTGTGGGTTAAACTCTGTGTAGAGTTGGTCATATTCTTCCTTGGGGATCTGCTTGCCGCGCGACCAGGAGATCTCCTCCCCACGCAGGGATACAGGTCCCCAGTGAATAAACATGCCAAATCGCATATCCCTGAATTTGCTGAGTGCTTCCGGGTTAGTGGTCAGATTTGGATTGGCTTCACCTCCCCCTGAAAACTGAGCCCTTCCCTGTGTCAGGGCAAACATGCATAGAACCATGCAAATCGTATATTTCATCCGGATATTCTTTTGAGAATCAATCAAAAATAGGCATTCACATTTGATTATACAGAAGAGTCTACTAAATTTATTGTCCATATGATTACGAAATTTATTTCACTGTGGATTCTTGGTCTGGCCTTTCTTTTCCCGGGAGGAAGTAGTTCTGAGTCAGTCTACATCAGGGTCAATCAGGTGGGCTACCTCCCGGAAGAATCCAAGACAGCCCTTGTTTTTTCTAATCAGCGAGTGAATGAGAAGTTTGAACTTATTAACGAGTCTTCAGGATCCCAGGTGCTTGTGTTAAAGCCAAAGCGAAGCTCATCGGAAGGATGGGGGACCTATACCTACTATTATGAGCTGGATTTTTCAGCCATAAACCAGCCTGGAACCTACTTCCTTCGAGGATCGCGCTCCGGAACCCGCTCGGGAATTATTCATATCTCATCCTCCTCTTATGATCATTACCAGGAGCTCTTATTGGAATTTATGCGACAGCAACGATGTGGCTACAATCCCACGCTGGATATGGTCTGTCACCAGGGAGATGGCAGAACCTTTTACGGACCCATGCCCGATTCAACTTATGTGGATGTATCAGGGGGATGGCACGATGCAGGGGACATGCTGAAATACCTGATTACCGGCAGCTACGCCACTGCCCATATGCTGATGGCCTATACCCTTTACCCGGACAGATTTCAGGACCGATGCAATGCACTCGGACAACCCGGCTCCAACCGTGTTCCTGATGTGCTGGATGAGGCCAGGTGGGGACTGGAGTGGATATTTAAGCTGCATCCTCAAGCAGATGTGTTGATCCACCAGGTGGGTGATGACCGGGATCACATGGGGTGGAAGATGCCGGATGCTGATCCTGCCGACTATGGCTGGGGGGAGAATAGTTATCGGGCTGCCTATGTGGCCACAGGAAAGCCCCAGGGCCTGAAGAAATATAAGAGTGAAGCTACCGGGATTTCCAACCTGGCAGGAAGATCTGCTGCTGCCATGGCCCTGGCAGCCCGTATCTGGGGGAGTGACCTGGATGATCTGGTATTTGCAGAAAGGTGTCTTATCTCGGCTAAAAGTTTGTATGCCATGGGGAGGGAGAAGGAGGGCTTCCAGCAGGGAAACTCCTTTGGAGCACCCTATCGATACGGAGAAGAGACCTGGGCGGATGATATGGAGTGGGGGGCAGCAGAGCTTTTTAAAAGCACGGGTGATTCCACTTATCTGAATGATGCAAAAAGCTATTCCCGCCAGGCAGGTACGGTGTCCTGGATGCCTTATGATACGGCCAAACATTACCAGTACTATCCATTTATCAATCTGGGGCACTACGCTTTGCATGAGGTGGCCAATAATGAATTAAAGGATACCCTCTCTGCTTATTACCGGTCTGGTATTGAATATTGTAAAGATCGTGCTGCTCAGAATTCCTATGGAATTGGAGTTCCCTTTATCTGGTGTTCCAACAACCTGCTTACCAGCATGATCAGTCAGGTCATTCTTTATGAGAAGATGACGGGGGATGACAGCTATCACGATTTTTTGGTACAGCAGCGCGACTGGCTCTTTGGAAGGAATCCCTGGGGCACTTCCATGTTCACCGGGATTCCGGAGAATGGCGAGTATCCGGTGGATGTACATACCAGTCTCTGGGCCCTCACCCAAAGGGAAATTCCAGGCGGATTGGTGGACGGACCCGTGTATGGAAGCATTTATCGATCGCTACTGGGACTGGTACTCACAGAACCTGATGAGTTCGCAAGCTTACAAAATGAATTTGTGGTCTATCACGACGACATCGGAGATTACTCCACCAATGAGCCCACCATGGATGGGACCGCAGGGGCCATATTGATGATGGCCTATTGGGCAAGTAAGTGATTTGGGCTGTCTATCTCCCCTTTTTCTTCAGTAAGATTTCAGTGGGTTCCAGAGTCACCATGCATCCTTTGGGCATATTAATCAGATCTGCCTCGATTCCTGTATAGAAAGCCCTTAGATTTTCGGTTCTGTCCACCAGTTCAATAACCACGGGAAGCTTTTCGGTGAGTTCCCAGAATTTGGAAGATGTTATCTTGCTGCTGGAACCATATCCCATGATGCCTCTGTAAACCGTGGCTCCTTCAATCCCGGTGTCTTTTGCAAGTTCAACAATGTACTCATATAGGAGTTTGCCGCTGATCTTGTCGGTGGTGCTGGCACGTATCCTGAGGAGGCTGTGCTCAGAGCTGTTTATTGATATCTCCATGATTCAGGCCATTAATTTGGTTAAGATATAACCCAGATAGACTGCAGTAAATCCAAGAAGAATACTGAGTCCCGTATAGAGGAAGAGGGGCAGGAATTGTCCGTTCCGCATTAGCATCAGGTTTTCGCTGGTAAAGGAGGAGAAGGTGGTAAATCCCCCGCACAGCCCCACCATCAGAAACATCCTGAGTTCCACGGTGAGAATGGGACTCTTTTCAGAGATTCCCACCAGAAATCCGATAAGGAAGCTGCCCAGCACATTGACCGTTAGCGTTCCCACAGGAATGGAGAACCACTCCACAGAGGTGTTTAAGCGGGATACAAAGTACCTGGCCACACTGCCTGCAAACCCTCCAAATCCGATCAGTAGAATCTGTTTCAACATTATACTTCTACTCTTTTAGCCATTGATCGAGCCAGCCTTTAAACTCCCGCTGCCATAGAATTCCGTTCTGGGGACTCAGAACCCAGTGGGTTTCTGATGGAAAGAAAACCATCCGACTGGGAATGCCCAGCATCTGTGCGGTGTTAAATCCGGCCAAACCCTGGGTGTAAGGAATGCGGTAATCATGTTCCCCCTGCATAAACATAATGGGTGTGTCCCAGTTCTTTACGAAGTGGTGGGGTGAACCGGCATAGGATTTCATGGCCACCGCGTTGTTCTTATCCCAGGGAGCTCCACCGGTCTCCCAGTGCTGGAAGAACATTTCCTCGGTGGTAAAATACATCATTTCTTCATTGAAGACACCGCAATGGGATATGAAGGCCTTGAATCGTCCCTCGTGGTTGCCGGCCAGCCAGTTGACGGAGAAGCCACCGAAGCTGGCACCTACGGCACCCAGGCGTTCTTCATCCACATAGGGTTCTGCACTGATGTCATCAATGGCGCTGAGCAGGTCCTGCATGGCCAGTCCGCTGTTGTCCTTGCTTACCTGGTCGGTCCAGAGCTGTCCGTGACTGCTGACTCCCCGTCGGGCCGGGGCAATTACCACATAGTCGAAGGAGGCCATCTGGCTCATGTTCCAGCGATAGCTCCAGAACTGCCCCAGCACACCCTGGGGTCCTCCTGTGCAGAACATGACCGCCGGATATTTTTTGTTCTTGTCAAAATGGGGAGGATAGATGGCCCATACAAGCATCTGCTTGTTGTCCACCGTAGTGACCCACCGCTTTTCCACCGTTGGCATGGTGAGCTGGTCCAGGAGGTGCTTATTCTCAAAGCTCAATTCAATGGCCTTCCCGGTGGCAGGATCCACGCTGTAGATCTCCTGTGGTTTGGTCATATCCACCCGGGTGGCAATAAGCTGGTCGCCCGCAACAGCCACACTGTGGTAATCGAACATACCTTCAGTAAGGACGCTGATTTCGGTAGTGTTGACGTTCATTTTGAACAACTGATGTTCCGAATTCACCGCACATACGAAGTAAATGTGCTCGCCTTCATCGGCCCAGACTTCACCGGAAGGTGAATAATCGAAATCGGATGTGAGATAACGTTTCTCTCCGCTGGCCAGGTTCATTTCGAAGAGGCGTTCCTTGTCTGCCTCATAACCAGCACGCTCCATGCTATGCCAGTAGATTTTACTGCCATCGGGAGAGAAGAAAGGCACACGGTCGTAACCGGGCATGCCCTCAGTAAGGTTTTTAGTTTTCCCGCTTTCCAGATCGTAGAAATAGAGATCCGAATCGGTACTGAAAGAGTATTCCAGGCCCGTCATTTTCTTGCAGGTATAGGCTATCCCTTTCCCATCCGGGGTCCAGGCGACCTCTTCCAAGCCACCAAAGGGTTTCATGGGCGAGTCATAGGGCTCCCCGGGCATAAGGTCGGTCCCGGCAGAAAAGTGGCCATCAAAATCAGCCACAAACAGATGACTGTAGGCACCATCTTCCCAGGTGTCCCAATGCCGGTACATTAGTTCGTTGATCACCCTTCCATCCGCCTTATCCAGATCGGGATGCAGGTCCTGTGTGGTCTTGTTTATCTTCACATCCTGTGAATAGAGCACCTTTTGTCCATCGGGTGAGAAGGCAAGTCCGCTGATTCCTCCCTCAATTTCTGAGATTTGCTGTTTGCCAGTTCCATCCCCATTCATCACCCAGGCCTGAACATCCCCCGAAGCAGAGCTGAGATAGACAATCTTTGAGCCGTCGGGATGCCATACGGCGTTATATTCATTTTGCCTGGATTCGGTCAGTTGAGTTTTACCTGTCCCGTCGCTGTTCATTACAAACAGTTCCCTGTTGCTTCGGTTTTGTTCAATGCTGTAATAGCTTACACCATAAAGAATCTTGGTGCCATCGGGCGAGACCTGCACATCACCCAGTCGTCCGAAGGACCACAATACCTCAGGGGTCATGATGTCGGAGGAGAGATCCATCTGACTTTTAGTAATCAGTGGGAGTTCGTTATCTGTTTGCACATTGACCTGGCACGATGCCAGCAATCCTGTAAATATGGCAATAAGAAGTACTTTTTTCATGTGATTTATTTTATGGTGGAAGTTATATTTTATTGGGCAGAATATTTACGAATGATCTCTTTTTTCTCCGAATCAGCGGCAACTCTTTCCCAGGACCAGAAAACCACTCCATTTGATGGCGGTTTTAATGCTGCTATAAGTGATTGTTCAAACTCCCCTGCGCTCAGTTTGTGTTCCAGGTAGGCTTTATCCACCTGTATGCTTGGGATGACCTTAGCTCCTGTTTGATTGTAAACATCTTTAACAATGGAGTGGATCCAGGCAGGCGGCTGCCTGACCATATGGGCATAGGTCATGGGTGAAAGATAATCGGCGTACTTCCGAAGGGCTGGTATATCCTGACCTGCAACAGATCTGATGGCACCTTGAAAATCGGACTCGGCCCAGGGAACAAGGTGTACATTGATCAGGATTTGTGGATTAATTTCTTTTACGGCATATACTATCTCCTCAAGCATCGTGGTGATCAGAGCACACCTCCATGAAGTCCATGTCTCAGTGTGATTTTGCAGAATCCATCTTGCCTGTTGAGTGATCCCATCCAGGGATTCGGGGACCCTTATACCGGTTTCGGCTTGAAAATGGCCCAGGCAAACAGAGTCGAAACAGGTTATTGGTAAAGATGCGGGATCTTTGTCGGGGTAAACCTTTTCCCAGAAAACGAAGTGCCGGATAAAATCAATAGAAATGCCATCGGGATTGTGATCTTTAACCATCCTTTGTGCCTTTTCAACCATAAGCTTTCGGTAGTCTTTTTGCGAGGGGCATACAAACTCCACCCATTCGTCTATGGCATCCTCTCCCTGGGAGGTAATGGCATGGAGGTGAGGAGATCGCGCCAGCTCTTCTGCATTGAAAAAGACGGGGAAAATCGCAAAAGTGGTAATCCCATGCTTTCTGGCTCCCTGCATGAATTGTGCATTGGAAATCAGATCCTCCCCAGAGAAGACCATGTTGATGCCCAGTTTATCCCATTCGCTGAAGAGTTTATCCATGGAACCTTGGTGACTATAGATTTTAACCCCCATGATGAGATTTTCTGGTTTCTGATTACAGGATGGAAAGACTAAAACCAGCCACAAAAAAAGAGCGCCCAAAAAAATCCGGAGATTCAAAAAATGGGTTTGAATGGGATATGTTAAGAATATCATAAAAGCACAATGGGGATATGAAACTTCCTGCGAATTCCGTAAATTTAGTTATAGATTTAGAATAGAGTAGTTTGTATGCACCAAAATAAATGATATTAAGATGAAAAAGAAATTTTATTTGCAGGGATTTATTGGATTGGCCATCGCAGGTTTTCTTTTTGTGGGATGTAGCAAAGAGCAGGCAGCAGAACCTGAAACCTATGAAATGCTCTCATTTGATGCGGAGGAGGTACTGGACATGCTTCCCCCGGGGCTCACAGAGTCCACGGATACTTATGCGCAGACATGTGTCGCTTACGTCACAACGGCTGTGGATATGTCTGGTTTTATCTCATTTATGGAGGTGCCTTCCGACGCCCAGAGATCGGCGAAAAAATCCTCCGGGGATACCTGGCAATGGTCCTGGGGTTATGGAGGGGAGAGTTTCACCATGTTTTGGTCCTTTGATGAGGATGATTCAAAGAACAAGTGGTCCCTGGACATTTCGTATAATGGCGGACCGGCTTATGATTATATAGATGCCTGGGAGTATAAGGATGGATCAGGTGGCGAAGTATTGTACAATTTCAACTGGGCTACCATGTATGATTACGGGCAGGAAGAAGCGGCAGAATCTGAAAATGAAGTGCTCTATTGGAAGTACAACTGGAGCAAGAATGGGGCAGGCGACTATGCCATTAACTGGTTCTGGGAATCTGATAGCGATGATTACGAACATGTGGCTGGACATACCATCACCATCAAGGCGGATGGATCTGGTACCCTGGATTCATTTCAAGAGGACACAAAATTATTCCATATGATATGGGATGCTCTGGGCAACGGCTCCTGGATTATGGGCGACGGCCAGGACAGCGGATCCTGGGAAGCAGGTTAAGCTCAGTTAGGATTTAGTGAGATGTCATTTAACTGTCCATCAAACCGGTAGGTTTTACCTGCTATGGTTGGAAAGCTGATGGTGTTGTCTTTATAAGCCAGGTGGCATTCTTCCCCGGTCTTTGAAAGAACCTCAATGGCAGTTAATATTCCTTCCGACCACTGAAAGGATAGGTCGAAACCTCCCCTGGCACATACCCCGGCAATACTCCCATTGGGCAGGCTTGAGGGTAAAGCCGGAAGAATTTGAATGGTGGAAAGGTGAGATTGAATAAGCATCTCAACCATGCCTGCTGTGGCACCGAAGTTTCCATCAATCTGGAATGGCGGATGGGCATCAAAGAGGTTGGGGTAGGAGCCTCCACCTTTTGTGTAAGTGGTGTTCTGGTCTGAGACAGGTCTGAATATCATTTTGATCAATTCATAGGTGCGATCCCCATCTAAGAGGCGGGCCCAGAAATTGATTTTCCAGGCCAGGCTCCAGCCCGTTCCATCATCTCCTCTGAACAGCAGAGATTGTCGTGCTGCTTCCATCAGTTCAGGAGAGGTTTCCCAATTAATGTCACGTGCCGGGTGAATGCCCCAGAGATGTGATACATGCCTGTGTTTGTTTTCAGGATCATCCACATCGGATAACCACTCCTGCAACTGTCCGTACTGCCCTATCTGGTTGGGTGCAATCTGTGGAACCATTTCCTCGAGTTCACTGGCAAATTCCTGATCGGTATCCAGAATTGATGATGCTTCAATACAGGCCTTGAACAGGGAACGAATGATCTGATGGTCCATGGTGGGTCCGGCCACCATACCTCCGTTTTCAGGCGAATTTGAAGGAGTACTGATCAGCCATCCGGTGAGGGTGTCGACCACCAGAAACTGGGAGTAAAAAAGGGCAGCCTCCCGCATGATGGGATAGGCTTCTTTTTGCAGAAACTCTTCATCCTGGGTGAACAGGTAGTGTTCCCAAAGGTGGTGAGTCAGCCATCCGCTGCCTCCTACCCACATTCCATGGTTGGAGTTGTTAATGGGTGCAGCCCCCCTCCAGAGGTCGGTGTTGTGATGTGCCACCCAGCCTTCACAGTTGTAATGCGCTTTTGCTACTGCCTGTCCGGTTTGGGAAAGGTCCTTAATTAATTGGAAAAGAGGCTCATGGCATTCTGAAAGATTGGTCAGCTCAGCAGGCCAATAGTTCATCTCTGTATTGATATTGATGGTGTACTTGCTGCCCCAGGCAGGTTTAAGGTCTTTGTTCCATATTCCCTGCAGGTTGGCAGGACCCGTCCCGGGCCGACTGGAGGAGATGAGAAGGTAGCGGCCGTATTGGGCGTAGAGTGCCAGTAGCTGAGGATCATCCGGGGAGTCACTAAACAAAAGTAGCCGTTGATCGGTGGGGAGAGAATCACGAAGGTTGTTGTGAAAGTCAATGGAAAATCTATTGAAAAGATCATGGTAATCGGCCTGGTGTATTTTCTTTACCCGTTCGTAATCTTCCTCCGAAACCTTATTAAATACCTTCTCTAAGGTGGCCACAGGATCGTTGCTAAGATCTTTGTAGTTTTTAAAGTTGGTGGCTGCGCTGAGCCATAAGGTAGCCGATTGGGCATTGGAGACCACAATCCGCTCCTCCTCTGAACTGAGTATGCCATCGGTTTCCACCACAATTCTTGCTGTTCCGGATAGGATACCATCTTTCACAGTCACCCTGAGGGTCTGGCTGTTTTCCCTGGTTATTAGTTCCTTCTCCTCATGTTCTGCATCCAGCTTTATATTAAAGGAAAGAGCTTTTGCCTGGTCAGCTCTTAGGTGGATTGCAATAAGCTGGTGAGGAAAACTTGCCACTACCTCCCTGGAATATTTAACTCCCCCTGCCATGTATGAAGTTTTGCATAAGGAATTTTCGATATCCAGCTCACGGTGATAGTCTGTATAATCTTCATGTCCCAGAAATTCAATATAGAGATCCCCAAAGGGTTGGTATTCCTTCTGGTGGAGTGGCACACTCATAAACTCTTCCATGGCCAGCTTGTGGGCTTTCTTCTGTTCATTATTAGTCAGTAAGCTTCTGATTTCATTCAGGCTTTCGTAGGCGCCGATGTGCGCATAGTCATGCGGAGCCCCGGTCCAGAGGGTCTCTTCGTTAAATTGAATATGCTCCGTTTTCACCCCTCCGTAGACCATGGCTCCCAATTTTCCATTGCCCACAGGCAGTGCCTCAGTCCATACTTCAGCTGGCTTGTCGTACCAGAGTCGCAGAGGAGACTCCTGAACCTGTGGTTGGGTGCAGCCTGATAGGAGAGAAGTAATCAGAAATATACTAAAGAGCCTTACATACATCTTTCATTTGATTTAAATGGACGGGTATAGTGCAATTTTACTTCGGGTTAAATATATTCTTTATCTTTATTTCTGTCAACTTCTACTCAACTAACTTTACTGTCATGAAAAGAGTTCTTCTAATATTGATGGCTGGGTGTCTGAGTTTCCCTTTGCTGGCGCAGCGTATGCTTGATTTGGTTTCACTTTCGGGACGCTACGGTTTGCCCCAGGAGTATAAAGAAACCTACTCAGGTACAGCCACAGAATTTGGATCCATCAATTCGATCACCGCCGGGATCAAGGTAGGACCAAGGACCAAGATACCCATCAGCTTCAACCACTTCTATTTTAATGTACAGGGAGATCCGGAAATTCCAGGGGATCTGGCCAATCCCATTTTGATTAACGGTCTCATACTGAGGACTGGATTGTACCAGTATTTTGGGAATGGCAATGCCATACAAATTTTAGTGGCCCCACGGATCATGTCGGACTTCAAAAACCTGGATGGCAACAGCTTCCAGATGGGAGCCATGGCGGTCTATGAGAAAAAGTACAGAGATGAACTGACCATGAGCTTTGGGGCCATGTATAACCAGGAGCTATTCGGCCCCTACCTGGTTCCCATCGTGGATTTGCACTGGCAGATATCCAGCAAGTGGAGGATTGACGGGATGATTCCTATTACTGCCAGGGTCGTTTATAGCGTGAGTGATAACATGTCTGTGGGCTTCAATCACTTCGGACTGATCACCACCTACTATTTAGGCAATGAAGCTTATGCAGGTGATTATATGGAAAGGCAGAGCATTGATTTGTCCCTGTTTCTGAGACAGCGCTTAGGAGGGAACTTCTTTGTGGAGGGCATGGTAGGCCAGGCCATGGGGAGGAGTTACAAGCAATATGAAGGCGATCAGAAGGTGAAATTTGCACTCCCACTGGTTACTTTCGGTGATGACCGGGTTGCAAAGAATGAGACTTTTGCGGGTGGTATGATCCTGACGCTGAAACTGATTTACAACCTTCCGTTTCCAGAATGGGAGTAATGTTAAACTGTCCGCCATGAATTTATTTATTTCAATCTGTCTCTTGGTGGCAACGACCACCTGGGGAAGCGAAGAGATCCTTAAAAATAATTCGCTGACAGCCTATGATGTGGTCGCACGGATCAAAGGGGAGGTCACCTGCGAGTGGAGTGAGGAGACTGTGGATACCTTTAAGTCAGGAAATCCCTCAGATCAGGTTACGGGCATAGCCTGCACATTTATGGCTACAGTGGATGTCTTAAAAGAGGCAGCAGAGAAAGGGTATAACTTGATTATTACCCATGAGCCCACCTATTACAACCACCTTGATTCCAGGGATAGGTTGGAAAACGACATGGTATATGCTGCCAAACAGGAGATCATTGATGCAAATAAGCTGATTGTTTTCAGGTTTCACGACCACTGGCACCGGACCAATCCCGATGGCATCTATGTGGGGATGACCCGGAAGATGGTGTGGGATTCCTACCTGGTAGAAGGGGAGAATAATATATTCAGTTTCCCCGGCATAAGGCTGGACCTCATTACGAATCACCTGAAAGAGGTTTTCCCTGAGGCCAACTTGAGAATCATAGGAGACCCGAGCTTACAAATAAATCGGGCTGCATTCAGTGCTGGAGCGCCTGGATCATCTGCGCATTTCAGTCTGTTACAGCGTGGGGATATCAACCTGCTGGTGATTGGAGAGGCTCCGGAGTGGGAGACTATTGAGTATGTAAGGGATGCTACCCAGGCCGGTTTGCCCATGTCATTGGTGATCCTGGGTCATGCGGTTTCAGAAGAGGCAGGTATGGCCTATTGTGCCCAATGGCTCCAGTCATTTATCTCAGAGGTTCCTGTGGCATTTATTGAGGCTGGGGACCCATTTCACTAGGGAACCCTCTCCGCTGATTTCACCTCAATTCCCCAGTTAATCCATATCAGGTCTGCATGGGATACCTGAAGAGGGGCTCAGTCTGAAGGGCCTTCTCCTTCATGGCCTTAATCTCCTTATTATCCATGGGTTTAAAGTCTTTAGCCAGTTTCAGGGCCATGGAAAAAAGGTCCTCATGACCCGGGGGTATGGCTGCTGTAACAGGATGAGATAAAGTAAACCTTAATCCCTTGTTGGCCTCCTCAGGATCGGTATGCGGTCTGTACCAGGTTTTGGAAATAGTTCGCTCCTCTCCCTCTTCCCAATTTCGCCATGCCATGGATTTAAGTGCAAGGATTCCCATTTCCTTCTTTTTGGCCTTCTCCATAACCTGAGGTCCGAAATTACCTGCATACCAGGTGGCGTAGTTGAACGGGAAAAGAATGGTATCGAAATCAAATCCCTCCATCAATGCCAGAGCTGCTTCCACCGAATGGGCTGAGAAACCAAGGTATCGGACCTTCCCTTCCGCTTGCGCTTCTACAAAAGTCTCCATGGCTCCCCCTTTGGCGAAGATGGTATCCACATCTTCAAGGGTGGTTACGGCATGCAATTGATAAAGGTCAAAGTGATCGGTGCGGAGATACTTCAGGGACTGCTCCAGCTCCTTGCGTGCACCCTCTTTTTTTCGTTCACCTGTTTTGCATGCCAGGAATACATCCTTCCTGTAAGGTTCAAGGGCAGGACCCAGCATCTCTTCAGCATTTCCATAGGAGGGAGCCACATCAAAGTAGTTGATTCCATGGTCGATGGCCTCCTTTACCCTGGCTGCAGCTTCTTCAGTTGTGGCTTTGTCCACCACAATCCCTCCAAAGCCTATCATGGAAAGTTTCTCACCGGTTTTTCCCAATGAACGTTTTTCAATGGCTCCTTTGGCGGTTTCGCGGGAAATGGAAGACAGACTTGCAGGAAACAGACTGATGATGGGTACGGACATGGCGGATACGGTTACAAATTTTCTTCTTTTCATGGTCTTTAAAACTTTAAACGTTTGATTTCAGATTCTTTCATAATGTCCTTTACGGACCAGAAATGGATTTCCCCACTTGTGATCTTGAAAATCTCTACGTATGGATCTATGGATTTGCCTGCTATTCGAGCCACTTTTTCACGTGTCTCTGCGATCTCCTCCAACGCATCGGGTTTCTTAATAAATTCGATGGTTCCGGAAATCCTCATGCTCTTCGAATACATCAAATTATCTGCATTGTTGTAAAAACAGACTTCAACCTTAGGACTATGGTGTAATTGCCGGCTAAACTCCTTGAAGTTAAGTGTTGTAAATGTAAAGCCAGTTTCATCAGCACTTTCCATAAGCATGGTTCTTACGCGAGGCTGGTCTTTATCGGTGGTGGCAAAAAAACAGAGGGGGTTTTCAAGGGCAAAGGCAATACAGTCTTTAATATGCATATTCGATATATTTGAAAGTTGAATCAAGTTAGCGAATACATCCCCAATTTCCAAATGATGCGGATTTACTGAGCTTCCCTGGTGCTGGTATCCAGCGTTTTGTAGAGGTCTTCGATGATTAGCTCCTTCTTGAAATTCTCCCAGACCATTATCTTTCGTGGATTGTCTGGCTGTTCAATCCAGACATTGTTAATCAGTACAGGACATGGAATTTCAGTGGCAGTGGCCCAGGAGGGATCCTTGACAATGGCTACTGCAGCCATATCGTACAGGGAGCGAAAGCATCCTTCTTCCAGGTGGTCGATGTGGCGAAACAGGTCTACCGAGTAGTCCCCAAAACAGTTAAAGGTACCCCCATGGCGACCTGTGACAGGAGTTTCCACATGCGGACCGAGACCAGGCATTCGGATGTAGATATTCTTCCTTTTTGCCTTAACTGCACCTGTTCCCGATTCGGTCCCATACCGGACCGTCACCATCTCGAACGGAGCCTCTGTCTGAAGCACATAGTTCATGGAGGCAGTATCATTGTCCTGATTGTACTCACCGGGTTCCGGATAGTTTGATCCCAGCCAGACAATCCGGATCCTTTTTGCAATGGCAGGCTTTTTTTTCAGGGCCAGTGCCACATTGGTAAGTTTTCCAACCGGCAACAGCACCAGGGGTTCTTTTCTCTTTTTCATGGCCTCCTGGATAATGAAATCCACCGCTTCGTGGCCGTCAAAACCGGACTGTTTTACCTGGTCTTCTATCTCCCTGAAATTTCCATTGGCTCCCTTGATCACGGCTACCCTCTTTGTTCCATCCCACCAGGTCCACCACCCTTTGAGCCTCTTTCATATGGGCATCGATTTCTCCCCCGTTGAAGGTGGCATTTACGGTGATGCCAAGGACATCAAAAACATCCTCGTTAAGCAGGAGATAGGCCAGGGCATGCTGGTCATCCAGTTCGTTGTTGGCATCCGTATCGAAGATTACTGGGATTCCTGAACCTTCGGGCTTGCCGGTTTCAGAGCTCGTGTTGCATCCAAAGATCAGCAAGAGGGTAAAGAGAAAAGAGAGTCGTAAGAGTGAAATTTTCATAAGATTGGTTTTGGCATCAGGTTAATCACTTCTGGCCCGGAATTTACGAAAAAGGATCCAGAGCAACAGCGTATGGAATATGATTGATATCCCGGTATATAACCAGAAATGGAAATTGTCAGGGGCAAGAAAGGCCCGACTGGCCCAGAACATTGGACTGTATCCTCCGATCCAGTTGTATGGTGATGGAAGTACATAGTCAAGCAGGGGTCCAAGCAATAAAATCCCAAATCCTTTGGAAATGGCCAGACCCATCACCTTGTTATCGGCAAATGCCCCCAGGAAAAGAAGCAGGATCAGTGACTGGCTGGAGATGACCCCAGCGATCAGGAAAAGTTGAACTAAACTTCGGAATTCAGATAGGTGGAGAAGCAGGACAAAGAGAAGGATAAATACGAAACTAATGGTGATGGGAATTCCCATCCTGAGCAATAGATAGCCCTTTTTCCCCGTGGGGGTCACCGAAATCGCTGTGATAATTCCACCATCCCTCTCATCAAGCAATACAAAACCATAAACCATTCCCATCAACATGGGGACCACCATCAGGAAGAAGGTCCCGGCCTGGTTATAATATGGAGAGAGATCAAAGTCCCACTGCTCCATGGCCAGTTCAATGATCCAGGGGACCAGAAATTGCATCAGGGCCCACAAAATAAAGGGAACTCCCATGCTCAGTATTAGCATGGGATCGCCTTTCAGCAATTTATAATCATAGGTGAGGGTGCGCAGTTTCATGCTGATTAAGCGTATACAAGGTGTTTTTTTACCCTTTGAAGGCTGAACCTGAATGCCAGGTATGCCCATAAGAACAGGAAAAGAAAATCTAAAACCATCCTCCAGGCAGGCAGTGGATCCATGGCACCCAGCATCAAATCCAGCGAAGCTATGTAAGGCAGGAAAAGAAAAGCCGGATGCTGGTCCAGCAACAGATAGGGAACAACAGGAAGCAAAATCAACATGGAGACTCCCATTTGTACACCAAAATAGGCATTTACTGTATCCACATGGGCCGCCAGCCCCAGCCCCAGCATGGCAAAAGTTCCTGCAGTGATGGCCACAGTAAGCAGAAGCAATAGGCTATAAGCAGAAAATTGCCAGACAGGAAGGTAGACCAGGATACTCATGCAAACGGCAATCAATGTGAGTGAAATGGTTTTGGCGCGGATGTAAGCAGAGGGTTCCAGGGGAGTCACAAACAGGCTATGAATGACCAGTTGCTGTTTTTCCAGCAGCACCAGCGCGCCCATAAAAATTACTCCCAGCATGGTGGTGTCGGAAAGGATCAAAATCAGACTCACCATCATTCTTTTTTCCAGGGGGACATTAAAAAGAACAATGACATAGATGGCAGAAACCACAAAGTAGACCAGCCAGAATCCTTGTCTCCATTGCAATGTGATCTCCTTTTTCAATAGCTCTTTCATGGGCTAATGCGGTTTACTGCTTGAGCTGCTGTCCTGTTACCTCAATAAATATATCCTCCAGGGAAGCCTCCTGGGTATGTATGGTAAGGATCTTTTGGGTTCTGATAATTTCCATAAATTGCTGGTTTTCGGACAGCTCATTTAATGAAAACTCCTGTGTGAGAGGCTCTTCATTATGGACGTATTCTACCTTTATCGATTTTTTTCCATGCTTTAGCTTTAGGGCTGCGGTAGAGTCGATCACCGGCAGGCTGCCATTTACCATAAAAGCCAATCTGTTGCACAGCTCACCTGCGTCATCCATGTGATGCGTAGTCAGGAATATGGTAACTCCCTGTAGTTTAAGATCCAGGATGATGTCTTTCATAATCCGGGCATTGCCCGGATCCAGTCCGGCAGTGGGCTCATCCAAAAAAAGAATCTCCGGCTGGTTCAGGAGGGCACGGATAAAATTCAACCTCATCTTCATCCCTTTTGAAAATGCCGATACCCTGGTGTCCTGGTCCGCCGATAGGTTTACCATTTCCAGCAGCTCAAGGGGATCCCGGGTAGGGGAATTGAAGAAGGAGGCAAAGAGCTTAAGATTCTCCAGTGCGGTCAGTTTCAGATAGAGGTTTGGAAACTCAAAGGCGACGCCGATCTTTTCGTAGAATGAGCGGTCCATCTTTTCCAGATCCGTTCCATTCACAAGGGCCGAACCCTGGTAACCCTTCAGCAATCCGTTCAGCACCTTCTGGGTGGTGCTCTTGCCAGCCCCCGAAGGTCCCAGGAATCCAAATATCTCTCCCTCTTGAATATCGAAACTGATGTTCTTGAGAACCGGAAAATCGCTACCCGGGTAGGTATAAGATAAATCCTTTACCTGGATCATGGGGTGTGAACTTAATGTTGATGGAAGGCATCAGAAACGAAGGAGAGTACCACTGGCAAAGATTCCCGCCAGTAAGTCCAGGTATGACCACCGTCGCGGATGCGGAACTCATGGGGAATCTCCTTCTTGCGCATTTCGATGTGTACCAGAGAATTTCCTTCGTAGAGGAAATCATCGTCACCGCAATCGATAAACCACCTGACAGACTTTAACTCCTCGGCTGGAGAGTTCTTTACCAGTTCAAGGGCACTGTGCTGCAGGTACCAGGCTTCCAGCTCTTCTTTAGAAACATTCTCGGCACCATACCTTTCTTTGTACCGCTCCATATCCTCCAACTTCAGGGGCCCACAGCTGGCACTGAGTGGACAGGCGGATGAAAAGAGTTCCGGATGATGGAGGGCATACATAAAGGTGCCCCCGCCTCCCATGGAGAGTCCGGATACCGCCCGGTATCTTTTTTCTCCCTTAATGCGGTAAGTCTTTTCTACAAAGGGCATAAACTCTTCAAAGAAAAAATCTTCATACCTCCACTCATTTTTCGGATCGTTGAAGAATCCCCTCTTTCCCTGGTTGGCATCGGGCATGACGATGATCATGGCGGTAGCTGATCCTTCAAGAATGGCCTTGTCGGCAATATGCAATACTTCTCCAAATTGCACCCAGCCGGTCTGGTCGTCACCTCCTCCATGCAGCAGGTAGAGAACCGGATAGCTGCGTTCTGAAGATTCGTAATCGGGGGGAAGATATACTGCATACTTGCGATCCATCTTAAGGATCTCACTTTTCATGGAAAGGTTGTCAAATACTTTACCGGTTTGGGCCTTAGCCAGCTGAGACGTGGCCACGACATAGCCAGAATGGCTACAGCCAGGAGTGTGTTTTTCATTTAGTCTTGTTTTTAGTAGTTGTTGGATACTAAAGTAATCATCTTAAATGAAAAATCAGGAATCTTTAAAAAAAGGAAGCCTTCAGGGTGTTACTCCTTTACCCTGCGGAATCTGAAAGTTCGTACGTTTGTGTTTTTGCTCACAGGATAGTTCAGGCACTGTGAATTTCCCTTGTCCAAATGCTAGTCCTGCGAAGAGGATTAAGGCTACTGTATCACCCAGTCGGTGTAATTTCCGGAAAGAGTTGCAAATTTCCCCAACTCTTCCATAATTGGTAACAGTTTACTTTGAGTTTCACTATCCTCAGCTCCAAATAGCTTATCTCTTAATTCCACAGATTCGACCCAAATGAGCATTGCATATCCGCCTTTTTGTTCTCCTCTGTCTCCTTTTAATAGAAATACTTTAGTACCGGGAAATAGTTTTTCAATTTCTGGAGCAAATTTGTTAATCATAAAATCTGCATACTGATTCATTGTTACTCCCGGATTAAGCGTTGGTGCGTCTGTACGTAGCGCCAGAATACTTCCTTTTTGAAAGGATTGTCCAAAGGCTACTCCTGCGAACAGGATTAAGGCTGCTGCAATAATTAATTTTTTCATAGTACATTTTTTTTGGGTTAGACTTTAAATAAGACGTATAAGTCAGTTAATTTGTTGATATATAATGCTCTGAAAGTAAAGCGAATTACTAAATTTATATCCATATGAATGGGGTAGCATACAGACCCGGATATATGGCGCTGCAACGCAGCGGGGAACTTAGGAAAAGGGGAGAGGCCCTGTGGGAAATGCTCAGTGATTGCAGACTCTGTCCTCGTGAATGCAAAGTGAATCGACTTGCAGGTGAAACAGGGTTCTGTAAAGCAACTGACAGGCTAAGGGTAGCTTCATACAGTCCACATTTTGGAGAGGAAAGACCGCTGGTGGGATGGGGGGATCGGGAACGATTTTTTTAAGTCATTGCAACCTGGGATGCGTATTCTGCCAGAACTGGGATATCAGCCACAAGGGAGCCGGGACAGATTGTAAGATCGATGATCTGGCAAGGATGATGCTTCAACTGCAGGAGGCTGGATGTCATAATATAAATATGGTCACACCCACACATTTCTCCCCTCACATTTTAATGGCACTTGATCTGGCTGCCTCCAAAGGATTAAGACTGCCGCTGGTTTACAATACCTGTGGCTGGGAACGCGCCCCTATACTTGAATTGCTGGATGGCGTAGTGGATATTTACCTGGCGGACTTTAAATATATGGAAGCGAGGGTGGCTTCTGATTATTCGGGGGAGGCTGAGGAGTATCCCGCGGATTACCCGGTCTGCATTGCTTGAAATGAACCGGCAGGTGGGCACAACTCAGGACCGGAGCATAAGGGTTTGGTGTACCGGGGACTGATGATCCGGCACCTGGTGATGCCGGCAAATACGAGCGGTTCCATGGAAGCCATGCGCTGGATCGCCGGAAACCTGCCTGCCGATACCTATGTGAATATCATGATCCAGTACCGGCCAGCCTACAGGGCCCATCTTTTCCTGAAATCGACCGCTATGTTTCCAGGGAGGAATATGCCGGGGTGGTGGATGAAGCCAGGAAGTGCGGACTCACCAACCTGGATGTGGATATCTGACAGTCCTGGTCTCTATTTCCAATCGTAAGGGGTAACCTGGTATACGTAATAGTTGAGCCAGTTGGAAAAGAGTAGACTGGCATGTGCTCTCCACCGGATGACGGGTTCTTTCCCCGGATCGTTATCGGGATAATAATTTTCAGGAATCGCTGTATCCAGTCCCCTGGCCCGGTCCCGGTCATATTCATTTTTCAGGGTGAGCGGATTGTATTCAAGGTGACCTGAGATAAAGATATTGCGGTTGTCTTTGGAAAGCACCACGTTGGAACCTACCTGGGGTGACCAGGCCAGCGGAATCAGGTCCGGATGTTTTTTGATGTCTTCCAGGCGATTTTCGGTGTACCTGGAGTGTGGGGCCGGGAAAATGTCATCAAATCCCCTGACCAGGTGATGCTTTCTGTCGGTGATATGGTGGTCGAAAATACCGAATGCTTTCTGAGGCAAAGGATACTTCTTTATGCCATAGTGGTAGTAAAGACCGGCCTGTGCTCCCCAGCAAATATGAAGGGTGCTGCTCACATTGGTTTTACTCCATTCAAGCACCTCGCAAAGTGTTTCCCAGTAATCCACCTCTTCAAATTCCAGATGCTCCACAGGTGCTCCGGTGATAATAAGCCCGTCATATCGCTGATCTTTAATCTGATCAAAGGTTTTATAAAAAACCTCCATATGTTCCCTGGGGGTGTTTTTCGATTCGTGCTCATCCATATAGAGCAAATCCAGTTCTACCTGGAGTGCTGTATTGGCCAGAGAGCGAAGTAAATCGGTTTCTGTGACCATTTTCACGGGCATCAGATTTAACAGAGCCACACGGAGCGGCCGGATGTCCTGTTGGATGGCCCTGTTCTCCTCCATGATGAAGATATTCTCTTTTTTCAGCTCATGAATGGCAGGCAGGTTGGTGGGTACGTTTATGGGCATAAGTCAGAATCGTATAAGCATAAAACCAAAAAAACCGGAGATTGTTCCCGAAAACTACGCAGAAAAGATCAGTTGAATTTCAGTCCCTTCTCCTTCCCTGGATTGCACATGAATCCGCCCGTGGTGCATGCGCATAATGTGCTGGGAAAAACTGAGACCCACACCACTGCCTTTTTCGCGGGTGGAATAGAAGGGGATGAAAATATGATCCAGCTGATCCGCGGGAATGCCTGTGCCATTATCTGTAACGGAAAGAGTTGTTTCATTCTTATTTTCTTCTGCCGAGAGGGTCAGACGGGGATTGGATATGCCTTTAAGTGCCTCCAGAGCATTCTTCACCAGGTTTATCAATACCTGCTCAATCATCCGCTCATCCATCTTAATGCTGATGGATTCATCTGGAACTGATACCGTGCATTCGATGCGCTCTCTTTCAAAATGATCCTTATGAAGGGTGCTAATTCTTTGCAAAAGCTCCTTTGCCGGTAAAATTTCCAACTCCAGTTCCGGAACTCTGTATAGGTTTGAGTAGGCATCCAGAAAGTTTGATAATCCGGTGGCTCTTCGGTGTATGGTCTCTAAACCGGTTTTCATATCAAGCACTTCCTCCTTGCTTAAATTTGTGATGGGCATTTCAGAAAGATTGGTGGCCAGAAGTTTGATGGGACTTAAGGAATTCAGAATCTCATGCCTCAGAATTCGCATCAGCTTTTGCCATGCCTCCAATTCATTCTGATCAATCTCCCTGCTTATGTCGCGGACCGATACCAGGGTAATTTCCTTCCCTTTTATTATAAATTTTGAAGTGAGGAAGATGAGGTGGTAGGGATGCCCCTCAATCTTTATTTTTTGCAAAGATTCGCTTTGCTGATTCATTCCTTCCAGCATGGCGGGGAGGTCAGCGGATTTCAGCCCTAGCGTTTCTATGTTTTCTATCTTGTTTAGCTTAAACAGATCCAGAAATGAGTCATTGACCATCTCCACATTCCCATTCTGATCGTAGGCCACCAATCCGAATTTTACATGGTTTACGGTGGCTTCAAAAAACCTCTGTTCAGCTTCTTTATCGAGTCTGACCAGCCTGAAGTCTTTGATCAATTCATTAAAACCTTTGTGAATTTCACTGAAATAAGGATCGTTACGTACCCTTGAGAATTGCATGGTCGGATCGTCGTTGCTCAGGGCGTTGATGAGTTTAAGCAGGTCGCGCCTGATTCGGGTGAGGTACCAGATCATCACAGCGGTCTCCATTACCAGGGCCAGGATTAATAGCGATCGGGTCACCGGGAACTCGGGTCTCTGTATGTATATACCCAGGAGTATGGAGGTTCCCACAATTGCAGCCACAAAGGAGAGGATGGACCATATGAATCGGCTAAAGACCATATTTCTTCATTTTCTGGTAAAGTGTGGAGCGGTTAATTCCCAGGGCTTTTGCAGTGGCACTCACATTCCCCTTTTCCTCCCTGAGTGCTTGTCCAATCACCATTTTCTCATGCTCTTCCAGATTTAGCGTGGCATTTGTCATTTGATTTCCAATAATTTCGGCCCCGGGAGTGAGTGCAATGTCATAGATGGTTAACTGCTCAGAAAGGATCACTGTCTTTTCCATGGTATGTTCCAGCTCCCGGATGTTTCCAGGCCAGGGATGCTGTATCAGTTGCTCCATGGCCCTATCTCCCAGTTTCATACCCTGCTTCTGATACTGCTCGCTATACCTGGTGAGAAAAAATTCTGAAAGCAGAGGGATATCCTCTTTCCTTTTTCTCAGGGGAGGAATCTCAATTTCAATGGCATTGATGCGATAATAGAGGTCTTCCCTGAACCTCTTTTGCTCGATCATCTCCCTGATGGGCATATTGGTGGCAGAGATCACCCTCACATCTATGGGTTTCGGAAGGGAGGAACCCACGGGGTAGATTTCATTGCTTTGGAGGACCGACAACAATTTGCTTTGCAGACTAAGGGGAAGGTTCCCAATCTCATCCAGGAAGAGACTTCCTCCTGATGCGATCAAAAAACGTCCGTCGCGCTCTTCATGTGCATCCGTAAAAGCTCCTTTGGTATGGCCAAATAATTCGCTTTCAAAAAGAGTTTCGGGCAGGGCTCCCAGATCTGTCTTCATAAAGATCTCATTCCTGCGCTCCGATAAGCGGTGAATCTCCCTGGCTACCACCTCCTTGCCTGTTCCATTCTCCCCCAGGATAAGGACACTTGCCTGGGTTCCGGCAATCTTTTTTAGCAGGGCATCAATCTCCTTCATGGCAGCTGATTGGCCATGACAGAAAGAGAGATCCTTTTCCAGTTCCCTGGAGAGGTGTGCCTGTTTTTTTTTCAGAAGAGATACTTCCATTCGGCTTTTCCTCAATTCATAGGCGGAGATCAGGGTGGACAGGATTTTCTGCTCATCCCATGACTTCATGATAAAGTCTGCAGCCCCCTCTTTTAAGGATCTGATGGCCAATTCCACATCGCCAAATGCGGTGATAAAGACCACCGATGCATTGGGATCCTTCTCCCTGATCTTATTCATCCAGAAAATTCCCTCGTTGCCAGTCACCTGTCCCGCCTTAAAATTCATGTCCAGGAGGATGAGGTCGAAGGTCTCTTTCTCCAGGATGGAGAGAATCAGGTTTGGATTTCGAAGGGTTTCGATCCGGGAAAAACTTCGGCCAAGGACCAGCTTCAATGCAATGAGCAGGTCGCTGTTGTCGTCGACTATTAGTATGGAACCCTCTTTTTTTGCCATGTCAGGAACCGTAAATTTAAACTATTGTTGGAATCATGCACACCCTGTGTCGGAAAATCCGACACTTTTGCAGATGGATTATACCTTAAGTATCACATAAACAGATCGATATGGCTTATGGCATGATATTGTATAGTATATAGGCAAAATAGAAGCTATGATTCGCAATTACCTGTTGAGCGCACTTCGAAATCTCTGGAGAAATAAATTGATCACCCTGATTAACCTCCTGGGGATGGCCATTGGATTTGGAATCTTTCTGACCCTGCTAACCTGGGTCAGGTACGATGGCAGCTTCGATAAATTTCATGAGGATATTGAGGATATGTATGTATTGAACGTTCGTTTGACCATGAGCGGTTCGGAATACACCGCACAGCGGACAGGAGGGATATATGCCAGGGAGCTTAAAGACCTTTATCCACAGGTTGAAAATAGCTGTAGAATTAGTTCACCTTTTGAATTTGAGCTGGGTGTCCCCGGGGAGGTGAATGATTCCACCATCTCCATGAGATACCTGGATGAGAGTCAAGTGCTTATGGTGGATAGCAATTTTTTCGATTTTTTCTCTTTCCCATTGGTTTCAGGAGATGTGGCTGAGGTATTCACTGCCAGGGATCAGATAGTGATTACCCAGACCCTGGCAAATAAACTGTTTGGGGAAACGGACCCACTTAATAGTCAGATCAAGATTGGAGAGGGTGGCTATTTCACGGTAGTGGCCGTAGCGGCTGATCCTCCCTCAGAATCTTCCTATCAGTTTAAAGCCCTGCTTGGCTTTCATGTCCTGGAAGAGATGGGTTATCCGGTGAACAGCTACGGAGGAACCATGTACTTCAACAATTTTAAGATTGCAGAAGGGACCGACCTTGCAGATCTGAATGAAAAGATCAATGCCCATGTGGAGGAGAATTTTGATGCCGATTTTGATTCCTGGTTTTTTTTGGATCGATTCGATCGGGTCCATTTACACGGAGAGAGTAAAGGAAATATTGGTTTTTTAATGAACCTGATCATGTCGGTGGTGATCTTGCTGATAGCCTGCATCAATTTTATAAACCTGACTACGGCCAATTCATCATTGCGGCTCAAGGAGATTGCCATTCGAAAAAGTGCCGGTGCTACCAAACGACAGCTGGTGATTCAGTTTATGACTGAATCCTACCTCCTGCTGTTTCTGGCTTTCTACCTGGGATTTTTTATAGCCGAGCACCTGGCTCCCTACAGCTTTCGTTCCTTTGGTCTTTACCAGGAGCAGGTGACCAGGGGCCTTGATTTTTGGTTGCAGGTGGTGGGAATCTACCTCTTAACTGGTTTGCTGGCCGGGCTTTATCCTTCTCTGAAAATAGCTGGATACAAACCTTTGTCCTATATTGGTGGGAAGGGTGAACCGAATCCTCGGGCTGGCAGACGGTCCCGCCGCGTGCTGATAGTGCTACAATTTGCTTTCTCCATTTTCTTTATTACGGTTTCGATTTTCACGGTGCGGCAGTTCGATTACCTGAAGGAAGCGGATCTGGGGTTCAACCGGGAAGATGTACTCTACCTTCGCACCAAAGGAAGGATCTGGGATAAATACCAGGTGATCAAGGATGAGCTGGATGAGCTTCCATTTGTAGGTGGGGTCAGTTCGGCCTCAGACATCCCCGTTCAGGTAGATTATGGCGAAGTGGACTGGGGCGAAAGGGACGGGGACCACAATAAATTTGCAAGGGTCATTCGGACCAATGCCGATTTTCTTTCCACCTTTGATATTGACCTGCTGGAAGGAGAATACTACACCGAAAAGCGGGATACTCTGAATTACCATTATGTGGTGGTGAATCGTTCACTGGTGGACCTGATGGGCTGGGAAGATCCGGTGGGTATGGAAATGTATATATGGGGGCATGAAAGAACCATCCTGGGGGTGACAGAAAATATAAATTTCTTCCCCTATAATATGGCTGCCTTTGGAGGCGAGGCTCTGATTTACGTCTATGAACCTATACAGGAATATCTCTTTGTCCGTGTGGCGTCGGGCTCCTCAGCCGATCAACTTTCAAGCATTGAGGAGGTGTTCACCAGGCACAATCCGGGATATGAACTGGAGTACGACTTTGTAAGCAATTATGAGTATTCAGCTTTAGAGAATGCCGGAGGGATAAAGATGATATTCAAGATATTTTCAACGGTAGCCATCTTTATCGCCATTATGGGACTCATTGGATTATCTATTTTTAACAACAACCGCAGGACCAAGGAGGTGGGGATTCATAAGGTGATGGGGGCTGAAACCGGATCTGTATTGAACCTGCTGCTTTCCGAATTTATGAAACTGGTGGTGCTATCCAACCTGGTGGCTCTTCCGCTTGCCTACCTGGGTTTATGGAAACTCTTCCAGTTTTTCAGCTACTCCATCGATCTGAAAATCCTGGTCTTTCTATTGATATTTGTCCTTTCCGTAGTATTTTCTATGCTTACAGTTCTTTATCACGCCTGGAGGACAGCAAGGACAAATCCTGTAAATTGCCTCAGGTACGAGTAAGTCAGTTTTGGTATTTGAAAGAGAGTTTTACCTTGGTCCGGTAGAATTCCACCTTACCGTCCTTCATATGAATGTCCATGGCAGATACCTCTGCGATCCGGAGGTCCCTCAGGGTTTCTGATGCTCTGGCAATGGCATTCGTGGCGGCTTCTTCCCATGATACAGGACTACTGCCCACCAGTTCGATAATTTTGTATACACTGTCTGACATAATCTGTGGTTTATTGGTTTACTACAAGTTACAATCTCAAAAGGCCAATGTCAAAATTCTGATAACACACTTCGCAAAAAAAGTGTATATTCGCACTTGTTAACACCTATTTCTAAAATAGTAACACGATGTCGGTTGTTCGTTTTGGCGTTTCATTTGAGAAGGAAGTTTTGGATGCACTGGACGAGTATGTCCATGAGAATAAATTTGCCAACCGTTCCCAGGCCCTTCGCCAGCTGGTAAATAAGCATATTGTGGAGAAAAAATGGCTCTGCAACAACCAGGTGGCCGGTGCGGTTACCCTGGTATATGATCACCATCGGAGAGAGATTGCCATTCACCTGGCGGAGATACAACGGGCTTACCGGGAGGAAATCCTCTCAGTGCAGCGTTTTACCTTGAATGATCACCATAGCATGGAGGTCATATCCCTGATTGGAATTTCATCACGGCTTACCGAATTATCAGAAAGGCTTATTGCAGAAAAAGGCATACAGCATGGGAAACTGACCATGAGCAGGGTGGATTAGAAGGTTAGTGGGTAGTGGGTAGTAGTTAGTGGGTAGTGGGTAGTGGTTAGTGGTTAGTGGTTAGTGGGTAGTGGTTAGTGGTTAGTGGGTAGTAGTTAGTGGGTAGTGGGTAGTAGTTAGTGGGTAGTGGGTAGTAGTTAGTGGGTAGTGGGTAGTAGTTAGTAGTTAGTGGGTAGTGGGTAGTAGTTAGAGGGTAGTGGTTAGTGAAAAAATATAAAAAATATGAGAGAGGAGACGAAAAGGAAACTGGGAGTATTGAAGGATTGGTTCGAGGGGCGGAAAGGTTCCATAGTGGCTTTTTCTGGCGGAATCGATTCTTCACTTGTGCTTTTCCTGGCCAGAAAATGGCAGGCAAGGGAGGGCGCAATTGGGGTGATTTCAAATTCTGAAAGTCTGAAGTCAAAAGACTTTGAGCTGGCCCAATCGTTCAGCAAACAGTTTGATATTCATATGGAAGTGATTGTGACCAGGGAGCTGGAGGATGAGCGCTATAATGAAAATCCCATCGACAGGTGTTTTTTTTGCAAGGAACATCTCTATAGCGATCTGCAGGGGATCAGTGAGAAATACCCTGGATTTCCTGTGTTAAATGGGACCAATGCCGATGATTACACCGATTATCGTCCGGGATTAAAGGCTGCAACCAAATACGAAGTCCTCTCTCCGCTTGCTGACTGTAAGATAAGCAAGGATGAGATCAGAGAGATTGCCAGGCACTTCGAATTACCGAACTGGGACAAACCGGCAAGCCCATGCCTGAGTTCCAGAATTCCATACAACCACAAGATCACTCAGAAAAAACTGGTAGAGGTTGAACAGGCCGAGGATTTACTAAACACCTTCGGTTTTAACGATGTGAGGGTCAGGCATTACGGTGATTTTGGAAAAATTGAAGTCCGCAAGGAGGATCTGCAAAAGCTTTTGGAGGTGAAGGAGAAAGTGGTTAACCAGATCAAGGAGATCGGATTTGAGGACGTGGTAATTGATGAGGAAGGTCTTGTGTCTGGAAAAATGAATCGGGTAATTAGTAAATAGTACTCAGTAACTAGTAACTAGTGGTTAGTTGGTAGTGGGTTAGTTTGAAATTTATAGTTTATAGTAGGATGAAGGTATTGTATTACGATTGTTTCGCAGGGATAAGCGGGGATATGAATCTGGGTGCACTGGTGGACCTGGGGGTGGATCCTGGCTACCTTGAGAAAGAGTTGGGGAAACTGAATATAGAAGGGTTTCACCTGGAGGTGAAGCCGGATATGAGAAAGGGGATCAGTGGCACAAAGGTTACGGTGGTGATTGAGAACCCCGAGAATGAAAAGCACAGGCATTTGCGTCATATCGAAGAGCTGATCAATGAAAGCACACTTTCTGATGGGATCAAACAGAAGTCCCTGGCCATCTTTGATAAAGTGGCAGTGGCAGAAGCCAAAGTGCATAACATCTCTAAAGAAAAGGTGCATTTTCACGAAGTGGGGGCGCTGGATTCGATTGCAGATATTGTAGGGGCTGCCATTTGCCAGGATTACCTGGGGGTGGATGAGATACAATCTTCTCCTGTTCAATTGGGAGGCGGTTTTGTAAAATGCGCACATGGTAAAATGCCAGTTCCGGCTCCGGCAACTGCCGAAATCGTGGCAGAGATGCCTGTTAAGACCGGATTGGTGGATTATGAAGCCACTACTCCAACGGGAGCGGCCATATTAGCAGCCACCGTGGATCAATTTGTTTCCAAACTGGACTTAAGGATTACCAGGACCGGTTATGGTGTGGGACAAAGGGATGGAGAAATTCCCAATTTACTCAGGGTATACCTTGGGGAAAGTGAGGCAGCAAGGACAAAAGATATGGCGGTTGAAGATGCGGTGATGCTGGAGTGCAATATGGATGATATGAATCCTGAATGGTACACGCATGTATCAGACCTGCTCTTTAAGGCCGGTGCGGCAGAAGTTTTTATTACTCCTGTGGTGATGAAAAAATCGAGACCGGGTCATCTTTTAAGTGTATTGTCCTCCGTGGATCATTTGACTGTTATGAAAGATATACTGTTCAGGGAGACCGCTTCCATTGGTTTGCGGGAATACACCATTAGAAAAAGCATCCTTCGCAGGGAGATGGTCAAGGTTCAAACCAAATATGGTGAGGTGGATGTGAAGAGGTGCTTCTATAAGGGGGCTGTGGTGAATGAAAAACCGGAATTTGAACAGTGTCATCAACTTGCCATCAAACATAAGGTTTCCCTGGAGGAGATCAGAAAAGAAGTTAATAAGAATCTATAATGGATCGAAGCGAAATATTCAGACTGCTTGAGCAGTATAGTCAGGGTGAATTGAAGAAGGAAGAAGTTGTTGACCATATCTCATCACTGGGTCTTGAGGAACTTGGATTTGCCACCATCGATACCGATCGCACAAACCGGACCGGTATACCCGAGGTGATATATTCAGCCGGGAAGACTCCCAGGCAGGTGGCAGAAATTGCCGAAAGAATGAATAAACGCGGTATTCCTGTGATGGCCACCAGGGCCACCAGGGAGATGTTTGATGCCGTGCATGCAGTTATTCCGGGGGCCATTTACCATGAGATGGCCAGGGCCATCGTCTACCAGAAAGAGATAGCAAAACCTTCTGAGAAATATATTGCAGTGGTCTCTGCCGGAACATCCGATATGCCGGTCTCTGAGGAGGCAGCAATAACCGCTGAATTTCTGGGTGCCAGGGTGGAGCGGATCTATGATGTGGGAGTGGCAGGAATTCACAGGCTCTTTCACAGGATGGAGCTGATAAAGGGTGCCAGCGTGGTGATTGTAGTAGCAGGAATGGAAGGTGCTCTGGCCTCTGTGGTTGGAGGATTGGTAGATAAGCCTGTGATCGGGGTTCCATGCAGTGCCGGGTATGGTGCAAATTTTGGAGGAGTTTCCGCATTGCTCTCCATGCTTAACAGTTGTGCAAGTGGGGTGAGTGTGGTAAATATCGATAATGGTTTTGGGGCAGCCTGTCAGGCTTTCTTAATAGTGAAAGGTTGAAAGTATGCAAGTTGAAAGTATGCAAGTATAAAGTGTAAAGTATAAAGTAGAAAGTATGAGTGAGATGTATGTTCTGGTTATGTCGGCTGCCACGCTGGGAATTATTCACACCCTTTTGGGTCCCGATCACTATTTGCCATTTATTGTTCTGAGTAAGGCCCGAAACTGGAGTCGTACCCGAACCATGTGGATCACATTTATCTCAGGAGTAGGTCATGTGACCGGTTCCGTGGTACTGGGGCTGATTGGTATAGCCATGGGTTTTAGCCTGAGCAAACTGGAGGCCATTGAGGCCAGCCGCGGCAGTGTGGTGGGCTGGATGCTGATCGTATTTGGTATACTCTACAGTGCCTATGGATTATACAAGTACTACAAGCGGGGTGCTCATGTCCATTTACCCGCGTTTTTGCGGCCCAAAAGCATACGTCACCGGGACCTTCATCTTGGGGAGGACGACCTGGAGAAGCAGGACGATGCAGGCCGGCTCACCCCCTGGATTCTCTTTCTTATTTTCGTATTTGGGCCTTGCGAAGTGTTGATTCCCATGTTGGTTTATCCGGCCGCTGAGCATAGTGGCATGGGCGTTTTTCTGGTGGCACTTGTGTTTGGGATTGCCACTGTGGGAACCATGCTATTGGTGGTGCTGCTTGGCTATCAGGGAATATCCTTACTGAGATTTAAAGACAAAGAGTATCAGATACACCTTTTTGCCGGACTCATCATTCTGCTTGCGGGAGTTGGCATGCAATTCCTGGGATTGTAAATCAAAAATAGGCCCTCCAGCTGAAGCAACCATTCGATCTATATTTCGTACTATTGTAGTGTATGCACAGGCCATATATTAAATCTATCATATTCATCTTCTGTCTACTGAGTTTTGCCTCGCAGGATGTTCTGTTGGGACAGGTTGATTTCCCGAAAGGATCACGTTTCCAGTACCTTAAAGGGAAGGATGCAGCTAACCTGGACCCGGGTTGGATGAATCCCGGGTTTGATGATACTGCGTGGGATCAGGGGCAGGCTCCCTTCCGCTACGGCGATGGAACAGGCGGAACCCTCCTGGATGATATGCACTACAACTACTCGGTGGTTTACATGCGCACCACTTTTCTGGCCAGTAAAGCTGACTCCCTTGAGAATTTTCGATGTTTGGTGGATTATGACGATGGCTTTGTGATATGGATCAATGGCAGGAGCGTAATAAGCAGGAATGCACCTGCAGGACTTGTTTACAACGGTTTCTCGACGGGCCTGAGAGAATCAGGTGTGGATGAGCTGTTTATCCTGGAACCTGATGACTTCGATCTTTTGGAAGGTGAGAATACGCTTGCTATTCAGGGATTTAACACCAGTTTGGAAAGCACGGATTTTCACATGGACCTCTCCATGACTGCCAGGGTCATTGTACCGGTTCTTGAAGATTCTGTAGGGCTTACTTTTAGCAAACCTTCGGGCTTTTATGAAGATTCGCTCGTCCTGGAGATAACTCCCTCTGACACATCCTGGTTTGTGACCTATACATTGGATGGCAGTAATCCACAGACTTCTGAGACTTCAAAGAGTTTTAAAGGGAGAGCCACGATACTTCTCGATCCGGAAGATTCTGAAGACAGGCCTAAAACACCATCTGTGATTGTACGGGCCTCCGCCTCCATTCCAGGGATTAAACCATCCACTCCGGAATCAAGAACCTATATTTTCCTGCAACAGGTGCTGACTCAATCCTATCCATCAGGAGGATGGCCTTTAACAAAAGTGAACGAACAAATCATTGATCTGCGGATGGATTCCCGGGTTGTCAAGGCCAGTGCTTACAAGGACCTGATGATCCCTGCCCTTAAAGATATCCCATCCATTTCTGTGATTACCGATCTGGATCACCTTTTTCATCCACAGACCGGAATCTACGTGAATGCCGAAGGACATGGTCATGAATGGGAGAGGGAGTGCTCGGTGGAGTTGATAAATCCGGATGGATCTGCAGGGTTTGAGGTGAATGCGGGACTTCGAATTCGGGGAGGTTGGAGCAGGCACCCCGAATTTCCAAAGCATGCATTCAGGCTCTTTTTCCGAAGTGAATATGGGGATGCCAAACTGGATTTTCCACTTTTTGGAGAGGAGGGGGTGGACCAGTTTGATAAGATCGATCTTCGCACCACCCAGAATTATGCATGGTCCATTGGGGATGGCCGAAACACCTTCCTGAGGGATGTATTTTCCAGGGATACCCAGGGCGACATGGAGAATCCCTACACCAGGAGCCGGTATTATCACCTCTATCTGAATGGCATGTACTGGGGTCTGTTCCAGACACAGGAGAGACCGGAAGCCAGGTTTGCCGCTGATTACCTGGGAGGCAAGTCTGCCGATTATGATGTGATTAAGGTGAATACAGAAGGCTGGATTTACCAGATAGAAGCTACCGATGGCAATCACAACAAATGGTATGAATTATGGGACATGTGCAAGACTGGATTTGCAGACAATTCTGATTATTTCAGGCTGGAAGGGAAGGATGGAGATGGAAATCCCGTGAAAGGGGGAGAGGTATACATAGATATGGATAACCTCATCGATTATATGCTGGTCATCTTTTACACAGCCAATTTTGACTCTCCTACAGCTACCTTTGGTGGTAATAAGGGGCCCAATAACTTCTATGCCATAAACAGCCGCAAGGATCTGTCCAGGGGCTTCACTTTCTACGCACACGATGCAGAGCATTCTATGTTCGCCGAGGAGGTCCCTCCTGGATTGGGACTATACGAAGACAGGGTGAACCTCACCAAGCGGACCGATGGAAATCACATGGATGTGGATCATTTCGGATCATTTCATCCCCAGTGGCTTCATCACAAGCTCTCTTTCAATCCGGAGTACCGGATTCGTTTTATGGACAGGGCCCACCTGCATCTAACTGGTGGGGGCACACTCACCCCTGATGAAGTAAACAGCCGCCTGGACCAAAGGGCCATGGAGATTGATAAGGCCATTATTGCCGAATCGGCTCGTTGGGGGGATGGTGGTAACTGGGTAACCATTCCATACACAAGAAACGATGACTGGGTCCCTGAGGTTCAGAAAATAAAAGAAGATTTTTTTCCTTATCGGACCGGGATTGTCATTGGCCAGCTAGAGGAGGCGGGGCTCTATGCACCCCTGGAGCCTCCGGTGGCCTATGCCAACAGTCAGATGCTGCAAACCAACAGGTATGAGCTATCGGATGTCACCTCCTTGAGACTGGAGAATAAAAACAGTGAAGGAGCTCTTTGCTATACCCTCAATGGGACAGATCCGAGACTTACAGGCGGGGAGCTCTCCACCGATGCCCTGGTGACCTACGATCAAAAAACGGTCATCAGGTTTCGCTCTTCGGCTGTAATCAAAGCAAGGATCTTTTTAAATGGAACATGGAGTGCCCTGATGCATCTGGATGTGATTTCCCAGGAGGAAGATTTTTCAAAACTTTGCATAACCGAGCTCCATTACCATCCGCCAGGGATGCCTGTGGACGGAGATACAATTTCGGGAAAGGATCTGGAATTTTTAGAATTAAAGAATACCGGAGACGTGGCGCTAAACCTATCTGGACTAAGCCTCGATTCGGCTGTTAGCTATGAATTCCCTGAGCTTACCCTGCTGGCCCCTGGTCAGTTTTATGTAATTGCATCCAAACCATCGGCCTTCTATCTTCGTTATGGACTGGTGGCGTCAGGGAATTACAAGAAGAATCTCTCCAACGGAGGGGAAGAGGTATTGCTGGCAGATCAAAATGGAGTTCCTTTGATACGTTTTACCTATTCAGACCTGCCACCCTGGGCACAGGAGGCAGATGGATATGGTTATTCCCTGGTTACAGCTAATGATTTTCCAAATGCCAATCCGACCCTTTATTCTGATTGGCATCAGGTCGGGTTCCCTGGGGGGATCGCCTTTTGCAGATGACTCTCAGACTGCCACCTTCACAAAACCCGATGCGGCTCAACCTGAAATTCAGATTTTCCCCAACCCAAGCTCCGGACTTGCTGTATGTGAAACTGCCACCCTGAAATGAACCGTCAGGGAGCCATGCTTAATCTATATGGGATCAAAGGAAACCTGGTCCATTCCCTGGTGCTTCAAGGGAACACAACGATAGATCTGAAGTCATTAAATATCCCCTCGGGTATCGATATTGTGACGAATTCAGACTGGAACCGGAATCTTCACATCGAAGGTCATCTACCAAAAATAAGCTTCTCTTAAAGCCCTGATTGTAAAGAATTTTGTAACACAACTGTATCCAAAACCGTATACAAGTTTTGCATGCTGTTCTGGAGCGATTTTAAATGATTTAGTACGGTTAGCCAGTTGTAAATAAGCAGGATTGGAGTTGAGTTAAGTTAAGAAGTTTGAAAAGGATAGTTACACTTTAAACTGTGACTGATGAAAAGAAGCAGATACCTTCTGATTTTAGCGTTGATGATGGGTGTGATGTGGCCGGGTATGGCACAAAACCTGCTTCAAAATCCTGGATTTGAGTCTGCAAGCAGCTGGGATGATTTCTGGCTACTCTCCACAACAGCTCCTTCCTCAGTGAGTGCCGTGGCTGTGGAGAATACAAGCGATGTACATGAAGGCTTGAAAAGTGTGGAATTGAGCAATACGGTGCCCAATAAATGGACCTATTTCTATTCTGATGCTGTGAACGCCCCGCTCATTTTTGAAGCCGGCCAGAGGTATTTGATCAAGGGATGGATCAAATCCTTAGAAGAGGCAAAGGAGCTTAGTCTTTCGGTTTTCTGGAATAATTCACAGGATCAACAGATTTTTTATGACCAGAATCCGAATCCGCTTAGCCATCCCGACTGGTTTTTGGTCGAGGATACCCTCACAGCATCCGAAGATTTTGCGGATGGCTATCTGAGTCTGGGATTCAGGGCAGCAAAAATTGGAGCCTCCACCGCTGCAGGGAAGCTCCTGGTGGATGATTTTTCTGTTACCCGGCTGCCTTCCAGGGAAACTGATATCACTTACTTTTCAATTCCAGAGCAAATTGGAGACGCCATCATAGATGTTTCATCGCACACGGTAAATATAGATATTCCTACAGGAACCGATGTGACAGCCCTCGTCCCGGAAATCAGCTTGTCGGCCGGGGCCCAAATCGTTCCCGGATCGGGCATGGCCACTGATTTTTCCATGCCATTTTTATATATGGTTACTGCTGAGGATGGCACTACAACGCAGGCATGGACTGTGATCATCAACATTTTGCCCCCCTTTACTGATACTGATATTCTTGCCTTCTCCATCCCGGAGCAAACCGGGCCAGCCACCATCGACAATGTATTTCATACGGTTATTGTTGAGGCAGCATACGGTACAGATCTCTCATCGATTACTCCCGTTATAGGTTTGGCTCCGGGGGCATCTATTAATCCCGGTTCAGGTTTACCCACGGACTTAAGCTCACCAAAAATTTTTACCGTGACCGCTCAGGATGGCATCGCAACGCAGGACTATATCATTGTGGCCATGAATTCCCCTGTCTCCACAGAGACTGATATAATTTCCTTTGTGATAGCAGAAGAGGTGGGTCCTGCAATCATTGATGAGCTATGGCATACGGTAAGCATTGAAGTTCCCTACGGTACGGATGTGACTGCTTTGCTTCCCACCATTGAAATATCCGACAGGGCCACAATCCTTCCCGGAAGTGGTGTTCCCGGCGATTTTACAGCACCTCTTGCTTATACCGTTCTGGCTGAAGATGGGACTACAAGTCAGGATTGGACCGTGACCGTGTTTATGATAAGCAATGACCAAACGGATATAGAATCTTTTTCTATTGACGAAGAGGCGGGTCCTGCAATTATTGATAAGCTCTGGCATACGATATCCATAGAAGTTCCAGCCGGAACTGATGTGACTGCGCTGCTTCCCACCATCGAATTGTCGGCCGGTGCCCAAATTCTTCCCGGAAGTGGTGTTCCGGGTGATTTTACAGCGCCTCTGATTTATACAGTAGTTGCTGAGAATGGTACCACCAGTCAGATTTGGACTGTCACCGTGCATGTGCTGCCTAATGACCAGGCAGAAATAGATTCTTTCTCCTTTGGACTGGAGGTGAATCCTGCAAACATCGATAAACTCTCACATACGGTGTCGCTGGAACTACCCTATGGGACCGATGTAAGTGCCCTTGTTCCCACCATTACCATATCGGCTGGTGCAACAATGTTACCTGGCAGTGGAGTCCAGGTGGACTTTAGCAATCCCGTATCTTATATGGTGACCGCTGAGGATGGAGCCACAAAGCAGGAATGGAAAATCACTGTTCGTGCTGCGCCCAATGATCAGACGGATATTGAATCCTTCTACCTCGCAGATCAGGTGGGACCTGCAAAAATTGATAAACTGCAGCATACCGTATCACTGGCGGTGCCCTATGGAACCGATATAACTACTTTGACTCCCACCATTGCTTTGTCGGCCGGGGCCACAATCTCTCCGAGCAGCAGTGTTTCAATGGATTTTACATCGACAGTGATTTTTACAGTGACCGCTGAGGATGGGCTAACGAAACAGGATTGGATAACTACAGTACTTGTGCTTCCCAATAACCAGACAGATATAGAATCATTTTCTGTAGCAGAGGAGGTGGGGCCGGCAACCATCAATACCTTGTTACATTCGGTAAGCTTAGAAGTGGAGAAAGAGACGGATCTTTCCACATTGATTCCAAGTATTGAGCTCTCCGAAGGAGCCTCCATTGATCCCGGAAGCGGTCGAGTCACTGATTTTAGTGCTCCTGTTGAATATACAGTCACTGCTGATGATGGAGTAAGTGTCCAAAATTGGACCGTTACTGTAACTGCCAGAGAGGAAGCAGTGAATGTATTCAATTCGGAGTTAGATGACGGAGTTAGAATCTATCCAAATCCTGCCAGGGAATTCGTGCAAATTGAAATTTCCGGGAAAGCTGATATTTCTCTTCTCGATATAACAGGTCGCATTGCAGTTACATTGAAAGATGTATCAGAAAATGCAAGTATACCTGTAGCAGGTCTGGAAAGGGGAGCCTACCTGGTTCATGTGAAATGGAGAGACTCCCACCGGGTATTCAGACTGCTGCTTGAGTAAATTGATTTACTCTTCAAAGGCTGCGTCAAAGTCGATCTCAGAGGGCGGGAAATCAATGTTTTTTACAAATGCACAGGCTTCTGTGGCTCCGTGCTCCCGATCCATCCCGCTGTCTTCCCATTCCACGGAGAGCGGTCCCCGGTATCCGGAACGGTTTAAGGCCCGTATGATCTCTTCGAACTGGATCCTGCCTCTTCCTAAAGATCTGAAATCCCAATACCTCCCCGGCGCACCAAATTCAGTATGCCCTCCAAATACACCCGCCTCCACGGGGACTTCTGACCAGCTCACATCTTTCATGTGAACGTGGAAAATGCGGTCGCTGAAGTTATTGATAAAGGCCACATAATCAACGCCCTGGTAGCCCAGGTGAGAGGGGTCATAATTAAATCCGAAAGCCGGATGGTAGTCCAGGGCCTCAAGGGCTTTGCGGGCAGATGCTATGTCAAAAGCGATTTCAGTGGGGTGAACTTCGAGTGCATATTGGACACCCATTTCTTCATAGGCATCAAGGATGGATTTCCATTGAGATGCGAATTTGGCAAAACCCTCTTCAATGAGAGAAGCGGGAGTGGGAGGGAATCCATAGAGCATATGCCAGATAGGGCTGCCAGTGAATCCGTTCACCACCTTTAAGCCCATCCGGGCTGCGGCTTCCCCGGTTTTTATTACCTCCTCAGCAGCTCTTTGATTTACCCCTTCGGGATCACCGTCCCCCCATACATAGTCAGGAAGAATGCTTTTGTGACGTTCATCGATTCGGTCGGATACGGCCTGGCCCACCAGGTGGGTGGATATGGCGAATAGTTTTAATCCGTATTTGTCCAGAAGTGCCTTTTTTTCCCTGCAATAGGATTCATCGGCTTTATCCACTTCAAAATGATCTCCCCAGCACGCAAGTTCGAGTCCATCATACCCAAATGCTTTTGCTTTTTTACATAAGGTTTCCAGGGGTAGGTCGGCCCATTGGCCGGTGAAAAGAGTTACAGGTCTCATGGTGAATAGGTTAGTGTGTTAATGGTTAATGGGTTAATGGGTTGGTAGGTTAATAGGTTAGTGGGTTAGGAGTTAGTATGTTGGTATGTTGGTATGTTAGTGGTTTAGTGGTTCTTATAATCTCTGGGTGGTTCTGGATTTATCATCGGTCTCCTGGGGTTTCGGCCTCTGTATGTTTAAAATAATGAGTCAAAGATTAAAAAACGTAGTGATATTTTTCATAATATGCAGATTGTTGGTTAAAAGTGATAATGCGCTGCTAATTTATAAAGTTAATAATATCTTTATTTTTTTGTAACAATCTGCCCGCATGTTGGTCAATAGTAGAAATAGATTTTTAATGCGCAGTCTGTTCCTGTCCTACATCTTGCTTTCCTTACTTGGAGTAAAACTATTTGCCCAGCAGGATTATGAGCCCACCTATGAAGATACTCTTGAAGTGTATGAAGATTTTTTCTTCCTGGAGGAACCCGTAAATCTCACCATGGAGTTTAATATCAAGGAGTTTAAAAAGGCACGCAGGAAAGCAGATTATCATCCTGCAGAAATGACCAACCATGTTGACGATTCTTTTCAGGTAAAACACGATGTCAGGGTCAGGGCTCGGGGAGAATTTCGAAGAGATAATTGTACCATGCCGCCCTATTGGATCAATGTCAGGTATTCAGGGATTGAAGCTGAGGATTTCAGAGATTTCCGGAAGATGAAGATGGTGACCAGGTGCAGGGAGGCTAGCCAGTATGCAGATTATGTGCTCAAAGAGTACCTGGTGTATAAGATATATAATCTAATCACCGAATACAGCTTCAATGTAAGGCTGGTCAGGGTGAAGTATATTGATACCGGGAAAAAGAATGAAGTTACAGAAAATTGGGCTTTCCTAATTGAACCTGAGGAGCTGCTCACCAAAAGGCTGAACGCGAAAGCCATTCCAAGCGACAGGCTTTCAATGCGTACCGTAAATCCTGAAATCATGGATTTGATGGCGCTCTTTCAATACATGATAGGCCATGGAGATTTTTCAGTAACCGGAAGGCATAACCTGAAAATAATTGCCCTGAAAGATCCCGGTCCAGCAGGATTTCTTCCAGTACCTTACGATTTTGACTATACGGGCCTGGTGGATGCGCACTATGCGGTGCCTGGTGAAACCCTGGGAATTGCTTCAGTTAAAGAGCGCTATTACCTGGGTGCTTGCCGAAGCAAGGATGTACATCTAATAACCATTCAAAAGCTTGCTGAGTATCAGGATGAAATTTTGGACTTAATCATGAATTTTGAATACCTGGATGAGGATGAAAGACTGGACATGGTTGCCTACATTGCCAGTTATTTTGTTGAATCCGAACAGGATCGTTTTGTGGAGGCCTACCTGGAACCCACCTGTCGCTAAAATCTATTCCCGGGAACAATTCTGTTTTGGTGTGGTTATTGTATAAATGACCATAGAATATGAATTTTATGCTCAAATATAGAGCGACAGCTCTAATGATCTTAGGGATAGGATTATGGGGAGGCATTCAACTTCAGGCCCAGGTCACTTCTGAAAAACCGCTTAATGTGATTCTGATGATAGGAGATGGAATGGGTATTTCCCAACTCTCATCGACCTACTATTTCAAGGAGGATATGGAGGAGGAACCCGCTTTTAGCCGATTCAAATACATTGGACTGGCCAGGACTTCTGCAGGTTCTGATCCGGTGACTCAATCACCTGCCGCAGCTACTGCCATGAGCACTGGATATAAAACTTATAACACGGCCGTGGGTGTGGATATGGATACCATAGTGAGGGAGAATATTGTTGAGTTTCTGTCAAAAAAGGGGTATATGACCGGGGTGATAGCCACATCACCCATTACGGATGCCACTCCGGCAGGTTTTTACGCGCATCAGCCAGATCGTTACATGCAAAGGGAAATTGCAATGGACCTGGTGAAATCGGAAATTGACTTTTTTGCCGGTGGAGGAGTTAAATACTTCATGGATACAACAGGAGTTGATCTTTTTGCAGAAAATGGAATCCAGGTTGAATTTACCAGATTAAAAAAGATTAAAAAGCCTCAGCCGGGCGATAGATATGGCTTCCTTCTGGCAGCCGATCGAATGCCTGCCATGTTTGAAGGTAGAAAGGATTTTCTTAGCAAGTCATCCTCCATCGCCATCAATTTTTTGTCCACAGGGGATCATGGATACTTTCTGATGATCGAGGGCTCGCAGATCGATTGGGCCGGACATGGGAACCAGGTGGAGTATATGATTACTGAAATGAATGATTTTGAACAGACTGTAAAGAGTGTGATGGATTATGCAGAGGCCGATGGCAATACACTGGTAATTGTGACGGCCGATCATGAAACCGGAGGGTTTACCCTTGGGGCAGCAGGTGCGAACGGGTATGACGCTGATTATTCTGTCATCAGTCCCACTTTTGCTTCTACCAATCATTCTGCAGCGCTGGTCCCAGTTCTGGCTTACGGTCCGGGTGCAGAAAATTTCATCGGAATTTATGAGAATACTGAAATTTTTCACAAATTGGTGTCCCTATTCAGTGTGAAGTAATTTTGCAAGTTCAGTATTCTCCTATTTATTCATGACGAAGTCAGATCGAGACATTATCATTGGTATAGTAACCAGTGCATTCGAGCAGAATCCACGGGCTCAGGCCATGATGAAGCAAAAGAATCCCACCCGAAGTGTTCGTCACATGACTGAGTATGCTTTCGCGCTGGTGGAAAGAATGGATGGTATTTACCTTTCTGAAGATAAAACAACTGTCCTTTTTTACTACCTGAAAAGTCAGTATAACAGAACATTGGTGGATTATCTCAGGTATGGGAGCATGTTTTTAAAGCCATTAAACCCTCCCAGTTTTTTCCAACCATGAGGAGGGAAAAATACATTGCCAGTCTCCGTCCCGATTATGAAGATTACATATACGTATGGGTACTTGGAAGTGTCCCCAATAATAAAAGCTTAAAGGGACTTGCCGATATCAGGGACCACTTATTCGGGCTTTCTGAAAAGCTTCAGCTCCCCATTTTGATTGAAACCACCGTTGAGAAGGTCCTGAAGCTTTACCGCTATGTTGGATTTGAGGAATACCATATGTGGTATGACGAGGATGCCGATATCAATGTATGGTTCCTGGAGCGAAAGCTTAAAGCAGTGTCGGCGTAATCCCCCTGACCCTGGATTAGATTTGTTCTGCCAGCCAGTCTCCCACTTCTGAGGTCTTATAAGCCTTACCTTCTGCGATATCTTCGGTCACAATACCTGCAGTCATGGAGCGATCCACTGCATCCCGGATGGCCTGGGCCTCTTCTGTGAGGTCCAGTGCTAATTCAAGCAACATGGCAGCTGATAAGACCGTGGCCAGGGGATTGGCAATATCCTTTCCTGCAGCCTGAGGGTAGGAGCCATGGATGGGTTCAAATACCGAGGTATGGATGCCTACTGAGGCAGAGGGAAGCAGTCCCAGCGAACCCGTGATGACGCTGGCTTCATCCGAGAGAATATCGCCAAACATGTTTTCGGTAACCATCACATCGAATTTCTTGGGCCACTGGATAATCTGCATGGCGGCATTATCCACAAACATGTAGTCTACTTCGATATCAGGGTGGGTAGGTGTTATTTCCTGGGCGATTTCTCTCCATAACCTGGAGGTGGCCAGTACATTGGCTTTGTCTACCACAGTGAGCCGCTTGTTCCTTTTGGCCGCATATTCAAATCCCAGTTCCAATATACGCTCTATTTCGGGACGGGTGTAAACACAGTTGTCAAAGGCCATATTCAGATCCTCGGAACGGCCCTTATCACCAAAGTAAATTCCTCCGGTGAGTTCTCTAATTACTACGAAATCTGCTCCCTCAACCAGTTCGGAACGAAGGGGAGATTTGTGAATAAGAGATGGGAAGGTAGTCACCGGACGTATGTTGGCATAAAGACCCAATTTCTTGCGCATGGCCAGCAGTCCCTGCTCGGGTCTGACTTTGGCCTTGGGATCGTTGTCGTATTTTGGATCGCCAATGGCTCCAAAAAGTACTGCATCTGAATCCATGCAGAGCTGATGGGTTTCTTCCGGGTATGGATTACCCACCTTGTCGATGGCTGTAGCTCCGGTAAGGGCTTCGGTAAAAATAAACTTATGACCAAACTTTTGTCCAACGGCGTTCAATACTTTAATGGCCTGGTCTACTATTTCGGGGCCAATCCCATCACCTTTCAATACAGCAATTTTATAATCCATTTCTTTTTTTTTAACTACCTACTAACCAATAACTACTAACCATTAACTTCGAAACATTTAGCTGACTTGCTGTCAGCTAAATGTTTCGATCACATTCAACATCCTTGTTGTGCATTTAATGGCGGCCACGGTCTGATCAGAATCCAGTGCCCGTGTTTTAATGATATTGCCATCATAATTCCAGGTGATCATACACTGTACCAGGGCATCGGTCTTTCCTCCCGGTGGGATGGTCACCACATAATCTGTAAGTACCGGATGCTTTTTTTCAAGCTTGTCATATATTTTCCAGAGGGCTTTCATAAAAGCATCATACTGTCCATCGCCCGAAGCAGTTTCCTCATAAAGCTGGCAATTGATCTCAATGGCTACAGTTGCAACCGATCTCAGGCCACGTGCTACGGATAGTTGAAAGTTTTTGATTCTGATCCGCTCTTCAACGCGCTTGCTGCGAAGTACGTCTGAAATGATATAGGGCAGGTCTTCCTTGGTAATGATTTCCTTCTTATCGCCAAGTTTAATGACCTCTTTGGTGACCAGTTTTGCCTCCTCCTGACTCAGTTCAATCCCAAGTTCCTCCAGGTTTTTCAGAATGCTTGCTTTGCCCGACATTTTACCCAACGCGTAGGTTCGTTTCCTTCCGAAACGCTCCGGAAGCAGGTCGTTAAAGTAAAGATCATCCTTTGAGTCCCCGTCTGCATGTATCCCGCTGGTCTGGGTAAACACATTCTCTCCTATAAGGGGTTTGTTAGATGGGATTCGGATGCCTGAAAAGGACTCCACCAGTTTACTGGCGCGGTAGAGTCGGTCTTCTCTTACCGACATCTCATAGTTAAAATGATCTTTTACGATCCCAATTACACTGGATAGAGGAACATTTCCGGCTCTCTCACCAAGTCCGTTCAGGGTCGTATGCACTCCTGTGATCCCGGCCTTTATGGCAGAAAAGGTATTGGCAGTGGCCAGGTCATAGTCGTTATGGGCATGAAAATCAAAATTCAATTCAGGATACCTGGTCATCATATCCAGGCAGAAATCGTAGGCCTCCTGCTGGTTCAGGATCCCAAGGGTATCGGGAAGCATAAAACGATTGATGCTCTCTTCCCTAAGGGCATCCAGTACCTCATACATATATTCGGGGGAATTGCGCATTCCATTGGACCAATCCTCAAAATAGATGTTCATTCGGATATCCATCTCCCTGGCCAGGGCCAGTACCTTCTTCACATCTGCAATATGTTCTGCAGGCGTTTTCCGAAGTTGGGTCTGACAATGTTTTAATGAGCCTTTCATGAGGAGGTTATTGACCTTTCCTCCCGCTTTTTGAATCCACTTTAATGAAATATCTCCATCAATAAAGCCCAGCACCTCTACTTTTTCCAGGTACCCATGCTCCCTGGCCCAGTCAAAAATTAGCTTGGCTCCCATAAATTCGCCTTCAGAAACCCTGGCTGAGGCTACCTCAATGCGGTCCACATTTAATTCTACAAGCAGCAACTTGGCAATATTGAGTTTCTCTGTGGCTGTAAATGTCACTCCGGATGTCTGTTCCCCGTCCCGGAGGGTGGTGTCCATGATGGTGATCTTCATAATCTGCTTAATATGTTTTCGACTTTTCAAACTGTGCGATCTTTCCTTTGATGCTCAGCAGGTAATCTATGTCATCGTATCCGTTGAGGAGGCACTCTTTCTTATAAGGATTGATCTGGAAGTTTTCTGATTCGCCCGTAGCCACTAATCTGATCTCCTGTTTATGGAGATCCACATGGATCAGGGTTGCGGCATCAGCTTCGATGGCGCTGAAAATGGAGGCCAGAAAAGCATCTGATACCTGTACCGGGAGAAGACCGTTGTTGAGGGCGTTATTTTTAAAAATATCAGCAAAAAAGTTGGATACCACCACCTTAAATCCGTAATCGTGAATGGCCCAGGCAGCATGCTCCCTGCTGGATCCACTTCCAAAGTTCTTACCCCCTACCAGGATGGTACCAGAAAACTTGGGATTATTCAAAGGGAAGTCTGCTTTAGGGTTACCGCTTTTATCGTACCTCCAGTCCCTGAACAGGTTTTCCCCAAAACCTTCCCTGGTGGTTGCCTTAAGGAAGCGGGCTGGAATAATCTGGTCGGTATCCACATTCTCTATAGAGATGGGAACTGCCGTCGATTCTATGGTTTGAAATTTATCGATTGACATGTTTTCAATTTTTCTATTTAATGTTTCGGGGATCGGTAACACGACCTGTAAGTGCAGCAGCAGCTGCAGCCAGTGGACTGGCTAACATGGTTCGGGAACCCGGTCCCTGCCTGCCTTCAAAATTTCTGTTGGAGGTGGCTACAGCCAGTTTTCCTTCAGGGATTTTATCATCATTCATAGCCAGACAGGCAGAACAACCTGGTTGTCGCAGCTTAAATCCAGAAGCCTCCAGGGCTTCGGTAATGCCTTCCTCTTTGGCCTGTTTTTCCACCTGCTTGGAACCGGGGACAATCCATGCGGTAACCTGATCGGCTTTGCGTCGTCCCTTTACAAATTTGGCCACCTCCCTCAGGTCTTCAATTCTGCCGTTGGTACAACTTCCCACAAAGACATAATCTACTTCGCGACCTTCAATGGGGGAGCCGGGCTCAAAACCCATATAGGCCAGCGACTTCTTGTAGGATTCGCGGTTGGCCAGATCCATCTCCTCGACAGCAGGGATGTGGTCCCTTATTTTTGCTCCCATACCCGGGTTGGTTCCATAGGTAATCATGGGTTCAATGTCGGCAGCATCATACACCAGCTCCATATCAAAAACAGCATCTTCGTCGGTCTTCAGTTCTTTCCATTTTTCCACAGCCAGGTCGAAAGCTTCCCCTTTTGGAGCAAATTCCCGGCCTTTTACATAGTCAAAGGTGGTTTGATCGGGTGCGATAAGTCCCCCCCGGGCTCCACTTTCAATACTCATATTGCATATGGTCATCCTACCCTCCATAGAGAGCTTTCTGATTGCAGACCCTGCATATTCAATGAAATATCCGGTTCCTCCGCTGGCTGTTATTTTGGCTATGATGTAGAGGATTACATCTTTGGCAGTAACACCTTCAGATAGTTCTCCCTCTACTGAAATACGCATTTTTTTGGGCTTGGGCTGAAGGATGCACTGGGTAGCCAGTACCATCTCCACCTCACTGGTGCCTATGCCAAATGCCACGCTTCCAAATGCTCCATGTGTGGAGGTATGACTATCACCGCATACCATGGTCATCCCTGGCTGGGTAATTCCTAGTTCTGGACCAATCACATGGACAATACCCTGGTAAGGGTGGTTGAGCCCGTAGAGGGTAATCCCGTGATTTTCACAGTTTTCGGTCAACTTGTTTACCTGGAACCTGGAGAGCTCATCTTTGATGGGCAGATGCTGATCCACGGTAGGCACATTGTGGTCTGGAGTGGCTACAGTTTGCCCGGGACGAAATACACTGATTCCCCGGTTGTTTATCCCGGCAAATGCTTGAGGACTTGTTACTTCATGAATTAAATGCTTATCAATGTAGAGGACCGACGGACCTCCCTTAATCTTATCAACCACATGGGCATCCCAGATCTTGTCAAATAATGTTTTTCCTGCCACTTTATTTCAACTTTATAATAAGCCGCAAATGTAAGAAACTTCTGTTACAATCTGATAAGGAAACCCTTGGTAAATGTGACAATTTAGCAGGATTTGGAGCCGAATCAGACCTGTTCGGAAGAGAGCGGTTTTATTTGAGTGTAATTTTTCATATTTTTGAATAAGGACTAATATTCATAAAATGATGAAATCAATCCTTACTTTTTTATTTATCGGGATCATATCGGCAGGCGCGGTTTATTCCCAGGAGCCGCCAGCTGCGATTTCAAGCGATACTTTTTCAACTTCGATCGACCTGTTTGAAGTATCCGACCCAATGGATATTACGCTCACTTATGATATGAAAGCCTTTCAACGGGAAAAGAACAAGGATGAGTACAGAGATGTTCATTTTCTTTATCAATTTAATGATACAACGGCCATAGAACATACCCTCAGGATCAAACCCCGGGGCCAGTTCAGAAAGAGCCATTGTTCTTATGCGCCTTTTTGGCTGAATATCAGGAAGGCAGACATTGTGAATGAGAATTTACAGGAGGTCAAGAAGCTCAAGGTGGTCACCCAGTGCAGGGGTGGCAAAGATTATTCGGATTATGTGTTAAAAGAATTTCTCGCGTATAAAATCTATAACCTCCTATCCCCCGTAAGTTTCAGGGTGCGACTTGTACACATGAAATACATTGATACAGGCAGAAAAAACAAAGAGAGTGAGAGTTGGGCATTTTTAATCGAACCAGAGGAGATGCTGGCCGAAAGAAGCGATGGACAAGTAATTAAGAATGATGAGTTATCCATGCACTTTATGCGTAAAGACGAGATGGATATTGCTGTGCTGTTTCAGTATATGATTGGGAATTCGGACTATTCCATTGCGGGCAGGCACAACATGAAAATCCTGGGATTGCCTGGATTTGGCACTTCAGGATATACCCCGGTACCATACGATTTTGACTACACTGGGCTTGTAAATGCCGAGTATGCCATACCGGGAGAGAACCTGGGTATTACCTCGGTCAGACAAAGATACTTCCTGGGACCCTGCCGTGAAGACCAGGAATTTCAGGCAGCCATCGACCACATCAATAGCCACAGGGAGGAGATTATGGAACTGGTGGACGAATTTCCATACCTGAGTGATAAGCATAAAAATGAGATGATTGGGTATTTAGAAGACTATTTTAGCAGTGCTTCCGGACCAAACTTCATAAGAAGTAGATTAAAATCAACCTGTCGCTAGTTTTGCCTCTTTGCAGCCCGTTTCATTTGCCTTTTCCTTTTTCCGGGTTGATCGGTCCACGAACAGTTTCCTCCCTTGGGTAACTGGCCGTATGACTCGTTTATCAGCCTGGACTTTTTATCGCGGGGACAGCCAAACATTACACTGGCACCCATACGCAGGTTAAGGGTTCGCGTATCAAAGGGGTAGAAGAAGCCAAGGATGTTGTCAGAGACTACATGCAACTGAAATCCTTTGCCATGGAAGGCAAATCCGGCTCCGATGTTCTTGATGCTGTTGTTCAGATAGGACCAGCTAAGGGTAGCCAGGATTCCTTTTGTTAACTCCGAGGTGGCTGTCAGGGTGAGCGATGAATGTATTTTCCTTCTTAAAAACAGGTTCCGGTTCACCACCCCTAAAGATAGTCTCTTCCCTGATCCGGTAGCTTCCTCCCAGAAAGAGTTGGGCGGGAATGCTTGTAAGGTAGGGTTCCTGGGTAACATCGATGTCAAAGGAGTTCCTGATGGAATCCACAAACTCCTGCAGGAAATCCCAGGAGACCGCATTTCCGTCAGTATTCAATTCTGCGTATTGAAAATTTCCGGTGGCATTCAGATTGTTTAGTTCAGTGGACCACCGCACCAGGCCCAGGTCCAGCAGGCTGGCCGAAAGGGTCAGCTTTGTCGTCCCACTTGTATATGGCTCCGAAATCCACTGAGAGCCCCGGATTTCGCCTGTTTAGCATCAGCTCTGTATAAGAAAACTCGTCGAGGGTTGCGCCCGTGATGTTGCCTTCATCATCCTGAGTGTAAGTAAAGGGAAGAGAACTATTCAGGGTGTAGAGGCCCTCCATAAGCAGGCCAAAATTATTCTCATCGGTTGAAAATTGCACATCCGATTGTCCGGTGGAAACATTGGCTTTTCCAAAGAGCAGTTTGGCCCTGATTCCCAGGGTGAGGTATTGATCTATCACCTTTGATGCTCCCAATGCATATTCCCTGAGGTAAGATCCGGCGGTCCGCATTGCATCGAGATGGGCAGTTTCTCCCACATAGGAGCTGTTCCCTTTAACCACCAGTGTGGCAGCTGTTTTGGGAACGGTCTGATACATAAAGGCCCTGTCGGCAACATGAAAGGTGAAGTAATAGGACTTGTGCTTGTATCCCAGATGAATCGGATGTATGATCTCCTCATTTGCACCCAGATCCACGCGGTGCATCTGATCCAGAACTCCTTCCAGGTTCCAGTATTCGCCCCCTGCCATGTCATTGTAAGTGAAAGCTGTATTGCTGGTGGAAGTATGTATGGAGGATAGCATAGGGATTCCCACAAACCATTTGCATTGTAATTGGACCGCTGGATTTAAGAGGTTGGATTGGGGGACCTGGTGCAAGAGGTAAAGGGTATTGCTCTGCTGACCGAATGATGTGAGGCTCAGAATCAATAGCAAACCTGAGAACAGGGCCGGGATTCGGTGGAAGTAAAACAGGCTCAAAACTCTGTGATTAGATCCACCATGGCACCCATATCGACCATGTATTCAAAATATCGGTAATATGGAATTAAGCTTGTATCCACCTCGGAAATAAAAAAGCCTGCCCTGAAAAACACGGAAGTAGCATTGCCCAGCGCAATAACCCTCTCCTGATCAAATACGGCGTCCTTCCTGGAATGTGCAGGATTGACTGATCCGTCTTGATCCACCTGGCCCGGACCGGTAGTTTCGGGCCCCTCATGAAAAAGGGAATCGATGTAGTTCATGGCATCATCCACAAAATAGGCCTGGCTGTATACTTCATGAGGAAATTCGTTGTAGATATTGACTCTTAAAAGTATGCTGTTGATATTCTCCAGGTTATTGAGCAGGGAAGAGAACCCAAAATTCATAAAACCTTCCAGGTAAATGGTGTCTTCCCGGATCCATTCGGGCAGCCCGGTAAGGGTATCCAGCTCAAGCAGGCTGGTGTCGAATCCACTCTCTGCATTCAAGCCAAAAGTATCCTTCGACAGAGGAAAGGCAAGCTCTGGATTCCATAGCAGGTTCTGGGGCAGCTCCTCTGGTCTGTCCTTCATGCATGAGGCTGCAATCAACAGCAAAATGCATATGGTCCCCATAATCCCGGTTCTGTTTAAAAAGAGCTTTTTTGCTAGCTGCATAGGAGTGAATAGCGAGATATAAAGTTAAACTTTCCTGATAAGATAACGTTTGATAGTTATGTCTTCATATATATTGTAGTATTTTTGCCGAATTGTCATTAAAACAAGATGAAATGCTTTCAGTTCATAAGATAGGGGGTACATCCATGTCCAAATTTGAGGATGTACTGCGCAACATTATTATTGGACAGTCTAAAGAGGGAGACCCCTACAATCGGATATTCGTTGTATCGGCTTACAACCATGTGACCAATTGGCTGCTGGAACACAAAAAAAGCGGAGAGCCCGGAGTATATGACCTGTTTGTGACCAACAGCGATTACCAATCTGCACTTTCGGATCTGCTTGCAAAGCTTTTAGAGATTAACCATCCGCTGGAAGGAATCGGACTTGACCTGGGTGTGGCGGATGCATTTATTACGGACCGGGTGGAGCAGTGTAAGAACTACCTGGTGAGTCTGGAAGAGGTATTGGCTTCAGGTTATGTGAATAAGCAGAATATTTTACTGGCAGCCAGGGAGATCCTTGCTTCCATTGGGGAAGCACATTCAGCTTTTAACTCGGTGAATATTATTAAAAACAGCGGAATTGAGGCCAGCTTTGTGGACCTGTGTGGCTTTCATGATGCTGAATACCTGACCATCGACGAACGCATCAAAAAATCTTTCAGGAATATTGATTTCTCCTCTACCATACCTGTGGCCACAGGATATACAAAGGGTACAGAGGGAATCATGAGGGAATTTGACAGGGGCTACTCGGAAGTAACGTTCAGCAAGATAGCTGTGGAGGTCAAGGCTGCTGAAGCTGTCATTCATAAAGAGTATCACCTTTCCAGTGCCGACCCCAATGTGGTGGGGATTGAGAATTCAATGCCGGTGGGTGCCACCAACTTCAATGTGGCCGATCAGCTCGCTGATATTGGCATGGAAGCCATCCATCCCAAAGCCTCCAAACCCCTGGAGGTGGCAGGGATCAATATTCGCATTAAAAATACCTTCGAACCTGATCATCCGGGCACCTTGATTTCCAAAGACTACATTGGTGAAGTCTCCAGGGTGGAGATTATCTCCGGAACCGATCAGGTTACGGCCATGGAAGTTCATGATCCCTTTATGGTGGGACAGGTGGGCTACGACATGAATCTGATGAAGGTGATGCAGCGCTACCACGTATCCTACATTTTAAAGGCCACCAATGCCAACAGCATCACCATGGTGGTATGGGATCGAGATCTGGCGGAGGGGTTGGTTAAGGAGCTCAGGGGACTCTATCACAAAGTCACCTTTAAGAAAGCTGCCATGGTCTGTGCCATGGGAACCAACATTACCTATCCGGGTTCTCTCGCCATGGCTGCAACTGCCCTGTTTGAAGCCGGGATCAATGTGGGTGCAGTTTCCCAATCACTGGCGCAGGTGAATATGCAGTTTGTGGTAGAAAGAGATGACTACAAGAAAGCAGTGATAGCGCTTAACCGGGCTTTATGTTTGGGAGGCGATTAAACCATTTGCATGGGTAGCAGTCTAATTTTTCGTAAGATTGTATAAACTAATCAGAACCAAATGTTTCCTTTTCCTAAAACTCACTTCTGGCTATCTCTCACCGGACTGCTTTTTCTTTATCAATTGGCGGCACAGGAGCCTGCAGACTCAGCTGTTCAGAGGCAGAATGCAATTAAAGTTTTTATCGATTGTGCCTACTGCGATATGAACTACATCCGGGATGAGATTCCCTATGTGAACTATGTGAGGGATGTGAAGGAAGCACAGGTATATATTCTTGAGACCAGTGAGAATACCGGCAGCGGGGGGAGAAGGTATACCTTTGCCTTTGTGGGGCAGATGGAGTTTGAAGGAAAGAACGATACGCTGGTTTACTCAAGCAGGCCCGATGATCCCAGAGATATCAGAAGAGTATGGCGCACCCAGATGCTAAAAATGGGGCTAATGCCCTATGTGGCAAAAACACCACTCTACAAAGAAGTCATGATCGGATGCTCGGAGGCTGTGGAAGCACAGGTGGTTGTGGATCGCTGGAACAACTGGGTCTTTGAGCTGGAAGCCCAACCTGAATTTGAAGGGGAAGAATCCTATCAGGAACTTTCTCTTCGAAGCTCCGTGTCAGCCGTAAAAATCACCCATGACTGGAAACTGGAGGTTGATTTGGATCACCGGTTTACACGGACCAAGTATATCTACGATGACAGCCTGAACACCAACGATAAAAGCTACCTGGGGCTGGATATTCTGGCTGTGAAAAGCCTGGGAGAACACTGGTCAGCAGGTGTCCGCACCGACATTCTCTCTTCATCGTACAACAATACCGATCTTTCAATTGAAATTTTGCCCTCCTTGGAATACAATATTTTTCCATATTCCAAATCCACCCACAGAGCAATTGCGATTTCTCTATGGGGTAGGACCCTCCATCAGGCAATACAACGATACGACCATTTATGATGTGCTGGAAGAGACCCTTGTGTTGCAACAATTGCAAGTGGCCTATCAGGTCCAGGAAAAGTGGGGTTCCATCAATGTGGCACTGGAAGGTTCCAATTTTTTTCACGATTTTTCCAAAAACAGGATTGAACTTAACGGGCATGTGAGTATCCGCATCATAAAGGGACTTTCAGTGCGGCTTGGAGGAGCAGCAGCCCGCGTCAATGACCAGCTTTCCCTGGTGAAAGGGGAGGCCTCGGAAGCTGATATCCTCTTGCAACTTCAGGAGCTTCAAACCAGTTATAGCCTGGAAGGAGAGTTGAGTATCACCTACACCTTTGGATCGATCTATAACAACATTGTGAACCCCAGGTTTGGGAATGGCCGAAGGCGGTATTAAAATTAAAGGTTCTGGATCTCGTTCCAAAGCTCTTCAGGAATTTCTACTCCGTTTTCCAGGTGAACATGCCTCTTCTCCACAGAAGATTGACCAGGATAGCGGGCATTTTCATTTTGATCCCCCATAAAGGTCAGGGTTTCATCCACCAGCAATCGAAGCTGATCCGCTGAGATGTATTTCTTTACATCCACTGCTATAAATACTTGCGAAAGGGAGGTCTCATCCGTTAATTCGCCAATTTCACGGGTTGTGTTTCCGCCCGACAGTATGGCGGCGGCCAGATCCAGAACCAGCGCCAGGGAGCTCCCTTTCCACATTCCTGTGGGCAGGATGCGTCCTGTTTCAAGGATCTCTGCTGGTTTTCTGGTCAACTGGTTTTTGCTGTTGTAACCCCCATATTCAGGCAGATTGGTTCCGTTTCTAACATGCCATTCCAATTTCCCATATGCATACTGACTCATGGCCATGTCCAGTACAATTGGATATTCGGGGTGCGGGATGGCCAGCACAAAGGGATTGTTTCCAAGGGCAGCTGAGGCTCCTCCCCAGGGGGGCATATTGGGAAGGGTGTTGGTCCAGCCCATAAACAGATAGCCCCTTTCGGCCGCCTTCCAGCCGTAAGTTCCTCCCCGCATCCAGTGATTGGTGTTGCGAAGTCCCACACATCCAATTCCGTACCTGGAAGCAAGCTCAATGCTTCTGTTAGAGCAAAAGAGCGCATTGGATATTCCGGCTCCTTCTAAACCGTCCCATTGTTCAAAAGCATTTAGCTCATTGACTTTTTCTGGCAGGATGCCCGGCTTGACAACACCTTTCTTTACATCGTTGATAAACCTGGGAAAACGGTTGATGCCATGTGAAAAGACTCCGTCGAAAGTGGATTCAGTAAAAATGAGTGCAATCTGTGATGCTTCCGAGTCTGGAAATTCAACTTTGCACAGAATGGAGTGTAAGTTCTCTTTGAGTTTTTCGAAATGTACCTTCATGTTCAGGAAATTGGTCCGACCAACTCCAAAGGTAATAGATTAATCCCCAACCTTACTTATGTTTCCTACTCCGCTTATATCGGAGCTAAGGGTTGGAGATCCTTTGTAAAACACGTTACCCACGCCTGAAACCTGCACATACAGGCTTTTCTTCACACTCACTTCACAATTGGCCGATCCGGAGATCCTGATCTGGCAGTCATCTACAATCATATTGAAGGCTGAAACATTTCCGGCACCTGTGATATAGATATCCAGCCTCTCCTGATCGCTACCTTCCAGATGAAAATCTCCGGCTCCGGTAACAGCCACATACGAGGCCTCAGGAATCACTATGTCGGCTCTGATCTCTTTATCGGTATTCACCGAAACCCCTTGTTTAAAACCAATTTGAAGGATGTTGTTTTTCACTTCATAGGTCATCACATCCAGCACCTGCTGCTGTGCACTCAATACCACAGGCTCTGCTTCTCCGATTAGGATATTTACATTGCATTCTCCGGTCACACTTACCCCGGTAAAGGAACCTGTCTCCACCTCCATGGAAACTACATCGCCGGATCCGACCACATCACTGGTATGGTAGTTACTGCATGAGGAGATTCCTATGGCAAGAAGGAGAATCCCAAAAATTGCTCTGTTGGTTTTCATGATCCGTTTATTAATAAAGAAAACTTTCGGCCTTTAAAGTTGCATGGGATGTATAAAGATCCCAAAATATCTTTTGTAACTTCACCCGTTCAATAATTGTCCCTGCTATGAAACCCTTAAAGTTACTAAATATTAACATCCTGTGCCTGGTCTTGTTTTTATTGGTCGGATGCAATCGCTCCCCGGTTGAAAGTGCAATGAAAGATCCCGGGAATAAGGCAGAAGGTTCAGAGTCCCAGGAAAAAAAGGTGAGCCCCTTACTGGCTGAAAAACCAGCTTCTGATCCGGTATCCGAGGAGGCTATGCGCCAGGCCGCACTGGATGGGATTATCGCTGAGGTGAACAAACATCTTGAAGCAGGAACCGCGGTTGATGCACTCGACCCCGATGGGCATACAGCACTTATGTTTGCAGCATTTAATGGGCATTCTGAAATTGTTTTGAAACTGCTGGAGGAGGGTGCTGATTTAGAGAAGCGTGATTTTATGGATCGTACCGCCCTGTTATATGCTTCCACGGGTCCATTTCCCGAAACTGTTAAAATCCTGCTGGACAAAGGGGCAAAGCCCAATGTGGTGGATTCTGATGAGCACTTTTCACCGCTTATGCATGCTGCTGCTGAGGGGAACCTCAGCGTGGTGAAAATACTCATTGAATATGGGGCCGATCTGTCCCTTAAGGATGTGGATGGCGATGATGCTGAATCCTTCGCCAGACAAGCCGGACATCAGCAGGTGGCAGATTACCTGCACTCCATTCGCTAAGCTGATTATTATTTCTATATTTGATGGCCTTAAACCTTTCGCCTTCCTGGTAGTCTAAGTCAGGATACTTGTGATCGAAACGCAGAGAGAGACCTAAGTACTGAATGTAACATTTGGCAAATGAAGTTATTGATGCAGAAGGTTGCTTTCGCAATTTTCCTATTCGTACATATATGTTTATCACCTGTATTTGGTCAACAAAATACAGCACAGGCTGACCGTAGTTCCTATGCCTACCTGGTGAAAAAGGGATATGGACTTGATCAGGATCTGGTCAATGGCTTTCAATACTACAACAGGTATATTCTTAGCAAGGGACATCCCTACTTTCAGCGCAATCAATTCAGGAAAGGGTCCATCACCATCAAGGGTGAGATTTTTTATAATGTGAGCCTGAAGTTTGATATTCATTCGCAACAGGTGGAGTTGGAGTATAAGAATTTCTCGGGGGGTAGCAACCAGATAATTACCATATTCGACAAGGTGGATGCATTTATCCTTGGGGAATATCAGTTTCAGAAAATGAGCATTGAAGAGGGAAGTGAAAAATACCACCAGGTAATACCCACCTCCTGTTTTACCGTCTATGTTTACTGGGAGAAGGGATTGATACCCCTAAGTGGAAGCACTACATATACCGAGCAATTTGCCAATGCCAAACATACATTCTGGCTTGATCTGGATGGGGAGGTCACTCCGTTCAATAGCCGGAAGGATTTTTCAGAATGTTTTCCTGAAGCGGATCAAAAAGAGGTTAAACGGTTATTGAGTAGAAATCAGTTTCAATTTCGAAATGCCCAGGTAGATGAAATTATTCTGAACATGGAATCGGTATGTAATCTGTTGAAGGGGGGAGAGAAGAATTGAACCGGATTACTGTCATATCGTTCTTGATTTCCATCTGTTGGGGAACCATTCTGAAAGGGCAGGATTCTGATATCAAATTTAATGGAGAATTTAATGATGTTCCCTTTGTGGAGTTTGTGGAAAAGGTGGAGGCCCAAACCGGTGCCTCATTCTATTTTCTGGAGAAGTGGATAAGAGGAATCAGGGTGACTGTTTCCGGAGACGAAAATTCACTCAGACAAACCCTGGACAAAACCCTGCTTCCGGCAGGGCTGAGTTATGTGTTAATCAATTCTAATCAGATATATCTCTCCAATCAGGCTCGTTTAGTAGCAACTTTACCTGGCTATACCGAGAAGGTAGCCCTGGAGGATGAGAGATCTGATCCGGGTCTGTCAGGTTCTATAACAAACACTGAACAGAAATACATTGACGGCAGAAAAGCAGGCATACTGGAGACCCTGCATGTGGGGAGTGCAAAGGAGGGAGAAGGCAAATCAAATGCTGTAATTCACGGAAAACTGACAGATCTGGAGTCCGATGAACCTTTGATCGGAGCCACCATCTATTTTGAAGAATTGAGTCAGGGTGCGGCAACCGATGTGGATGGGCGGTACAGCATCATCGTTAAGCCCGGCAAATATACCGTGGAATTTAAGTGTATGGGTATGAAGGAGAAGAGCTGCTACCTTGAGGTACATTCAGGCGGGAACCTCTCTATTGCTCTTGAAAAGAGTGTGATATCACTTACAGAGGTTGTTGTTCATGCCAACCGGTATCACAATGTGAGGGGAACACAAATGGGATTTGACCGGTTAAATTACAAAGTTTTGAAAGAGGTCCCGGTGGTGATGGGTGAGAAGGACATATTGAAAGTGGTACAGATGCTTCCAGGTGTTCAGAGTGTTGGAGAGGGAGCTGCAGGATTTAATGTAAGGGGAAGTGCCGCCGATCAGAACATGATTTATATCAACAAGGTACCGGTATACAACAGTTCTCACCTGTTTGGATTTTTCACCTCATTCAGTCCCGATATTGTAAAGGACTTCACCCTCTACAAAAGCAACCTTCCGGCTTCCTATGGAGGCAGACTGGCCTCAGTTTTTGATATTTCAACCCGCCAGGGAAATATGAATAAATATACCGCCCGCGGCGGGATCAGTCCGGTTACTGGTCATCTAACACTGGAAGGACCAGTAGTTAAAGATAAGGCTGCACTGATTCTTACCGCGCGCTCCACCTATTCAGACTGGATATTAAAACAGCTTGAAGATCCGGTTCTCAGAGAGAGCAGCGCAAGCTTTCACGACTTTGCCGGAGCTTTTACGTGGGAGCCAGATGATAAAACACTGATTAAAGCCTTTGGATATATAAGTGAGGACCAGTTTACCCTGGGAACCACCAACGACTATGCCTACTCAAACCTGGGTGGATCGGTGAATGTCAGGCGAAGAATGGGTGATCGGATGAATGGAGAATTTGCATTGGTTTACGGTGAATACCAGTTTAGTACCATTGACAGGCAGGTCGAATCTGAAGCTTACTCTCAGGACTACCGCATCAACCACTACGAGGCTAAAGCTGATCTGTCTTGGTTGTCACTGGGTAAACATAAGCTCACCTATGGAGCCAATTTTATCTTTTATGACCTGGACCGGGGCAATGTTGAACCCTGGGGTGATCTCTCCCTGAGGGTCCCTGTGGAACTTGGTGTCGAAAATGGAGTGGAGGCAGCTGTTTACCTGGCTGACGAAATCACCCTTCTTCCATGGCTGACGCTCTATGGAGGCCTCCGCTATGCGGCATATAAGTCGCTGGGTCCCGATGAGGTATTGATCTATGGCAAGAATCAGCCCCTTGAGCCCGGGAATGTTACTGATACGCTCTACTTTGGACAGAATGAAGTATCCAGCACCTATACCAGCCTGGAGCCCAGGCTTGCGGTGAACGTGATGTTGGGTCCCAATAATTCGCTGAAATTCTCCTACAACAGGGTCAGACAGTTTATGTTTATGTTAAGCAATACCATTGCCATTTCACCCACAGATCAGTGGAAATTGTGTGATTATTATATTAAACCGCCCTTTGTAGATCAGTACTCACTAGGATACTATCTGGATATTCCAAGGGGAACTGTAAGTACCTCACTTGAGATTTACTATAAATCCATATCTGATGTAGTGGACTACAAGGACGGAGCCAGTTTTATAAGTACACCGAACACCGAAACATTAATTCTTCAGGGAGACCAGGAGGCATACGGAGTGGAGGCCATGATAAAAAAAGGAGCGGGAAAAGTCAGTGGTTGGCTGGCCTATAGTTATTCGCGATCATTTATGCAGATACAATCTCCATTTCCAGGTGAAAGCATCAATGAAGGTAATCCATATCCATCCAATTATGACCGGCCTCACAGTTTAAGCGTGGTGGCAAACTTTAAACTGAACAGGCGACTTAGCTTCTCCTCCAATGTGGTTTATATGACAGGAAGGCCTGCCACTTTTCCTGTTTCCATATATTATGTGGAGGGAATGCAGTATGTGGATTATTCGGACCGGAACAGCAATCGTATTCCCGATTACTTCCGCTTGGATTTCTCTTTGAATCTGGAAGGAAATCTGAAAGAGAGAAAGCTCTTTCACAGTTACTGGATGCTAAATTTCTACAATGTGACCGGTAGACAAAATGCATATTCAATCTATTTTCAGAATGAAGACGGGGTGATCAACGGATATAAACTCTCCATATTCGGACAGATGATTGTCACCCTGTCCTGGAACTTTAAATTGGGAAATTATGCCAGTGAATAGATACCATCTTGTCCTTTTGCTGCTGCTGCTATGCGGCTCCTGTATAGAGCCTTACGAGCCTGAGATTAATGAGTCCCAGGATGTTCTGATTATCAGTGGAGTAGTGACGGATCAACCAGGGTTTCAGTATGTAACTGTATCCATTTCTGCGCCCTATAATTCGCCGGAAGTGAGGCCTGTCTCAGGTTGTGTGGTATCGGTGGAAGATGAATCGGGTCAATTAAGGGTATATGAGGAGCAGGCTCCCGGTCTCTATGAAGCAAACCTGGAGAGCTCATTTCTTGGGGCAGGAAAATCCTATTCACTTTATGTGGCGACACCCAATGGAGGTGAGTACCGTTCGGAATATGACACCATACTTCTCTGTCCCCCTGTGGATACGGTCTTTTATGAACTCCAGAGTCAGGGTACATCAGATCCGGCAGAAACACACTATGGAATTCAGTTCTACAACAACCTTGCGGGAGTGGATGGGGAAGCCCGCAGTTTCAGATGGATACTCACCGAGACCTGGGAATACAATTCGCCCTATTCAGCTGATGTAATCTTTGACGGAAACGGGTATGGCTTTTATCCCGGGTATGAAATGAACTTTTGTTTCATGACACAACAGCTCAACAGCCTCTATACAGCCTCCACACAGGCTCTTGCAGATAATCGCTTGAACAAGAATGCCCTGAACTATGTTTCAAACCAGAGTCCCAGGTTATCCTATCAGTATAGTTTACTGATTGAACAGCAGTCGCTCTACCTCTGAAGCATTTGCCTATTGGGATAAAATGAAAACCAATTCCAGTGGGGGAGGATTGTATGAAACCCAACCCTCAAGTACTATTGGAAATATATACAACATCAACAGACCTGAGGAGAAGGTGCTGGGTTGTTTCTATGCCACTCAGGTAAAGAGCAAACGGATCATCGTTGAAAATACCTTTGATTTTGATGTGACTCATTTCGAATGCAGCCTGGATACCATCTATTCATTGGACGATTTGGGATCCGCATTTCCCTACTATGGATACTCAATCGGAGATCTACCACCGGGTCCGCCCTGGATGACCGGACATAATCAGTGTTTTGATTGTCAGCTCTATGGAGGTACCACCGAAAAACCCGATTACTGGTAGAGATGAAAATGCTAAGACTCACATATCTGATATTCTGGCTGGGCTCTATCTTGGGTTTGAGTAGTCAGGCATGTATGGGGACAACTCCTTTTGATCCGGTATATCGAAATGAAGCCAGGAAAATAGGCGAGCATCTAAACCTGTTTACAGACCGCTCCATCTACGCGGTAGGTGAATCCCTGCAGTTCAGGGCCGATCACAGCGTAAGTTCAGTGGAGGTCAATGACTGGAGCAGTTTGTTATACGTAGAACTGGTCTCAGCCTCAGGGAATGCAATCACCCAAGGTAAATACTTGCTGAAGGATGGGATAAGCACCGGAAGCCTTCAAATTCCATCCGAGACACTCACCGGGCTCTATTACCTGAAGTGTTATACACGATGGATGCGAAATTGGGGACCCCGAACGTTTAGTTTTACACCTCTTAAAATCATTAATCCAAACCGGATGGAAGTGGCAGATGGAACCCGTGGGAATGGCTATGAGTCCAATGTTACCCGTATGGCCTACAAACAAGGCGAAATCAACTGCTCTTCTGACGCCTCTCAATATGGAAGTGACGAGGAAGTTACATTGCGGGTAAGCGGGCCTCTCAACCCTTCGATGAATCAGTTGAACTGCTGTATCACTGTCGTGCCACTGGGAGCCATCGACACCCTGGGGGGACAACTTCTTCTTTCTTCAAATGTGGATGGAACGGGAGAGTTCAGCGTGGATTACCTTCCAGATGTGGGCAAGGGCCCATCCGTATCTGGATCTGTCGTTCTTCCTGACCAGAGTGCGGCTCAGTTTACAACCCTCCATTTTTCCTTACTGGGGGAAAATCCCGACTTTTTTGCCGCCGTTAGCGACGCCAATGGGAGGTTTGCACTTTCCTTACCGGCCCGCTTTGGAAAGCAGGAGTTCTATGTAAGTGCTGATACACAGTTAGACGTTTTGAAAGAGGTGCGTATTGATCAGGATTTTGATGTTTCACCTCTGCCTGTACCTGCGGTTAAGTTTGAATTGTCGGAATGGGAAAGAAGCATCGCCACGCGCATGGCTCTCTCCATGCAGCTCTCCCGTGTATATGGAACACCTGCTCCGATTGTCGAAGATTCTTTCAAGATGGAGCCCCTGCCCTTTTACGGTTCAAGGGTACAAAGGATGAATATGGATGATTACGTAAATCTGCCCACCCTCGAAGAGGTCTTTATTAACCTGATCCCAAATGTGGATGTGGTGAAGAGAAAAGGGGAGCTTTCTCTCAAAATTCAAAGCGATAACAGCAGCATCGAAATATATGAACCCTTGATATTGATTGATCACATAGCCGTATTTGATCAGCAGGCCATTCTTGCTTTAGCTCCTGAGAAGATCCACAGAATCGATCTGATCAATGAGATCTACCTGAAAGGGAGTGTGGCATTTGGAGGAGTAATATCCATCCAATCCAAGGGTGGAGACATGGCCGGGATTGATCTGCCTCCTGGTTCGTATTTTTTTGATTTTCAGTCGTTTTATCCTGAGGATAAGGGATTTGTAGTTAATCCACTCTAACGGAGACCGGATTCCCGATATGCGCAATACCATTTTCTGGAAGGATGAGTGTAATCATTGATAAAGCGCAGCCCGGTGAGCTTACATTCAGGGCACCCTTCAGTCCCCGGCAAGTATGTGATCCTGGTCAGGGGAGTGGCTCCCAACGGAGATCTGCTATCCACAACAACAGCCTTTGAGGTGGAATAGGGGTCCCCGCTATTTTTCCATAACTTTAGAGGGCAAGATGCGATGTTCCACAATCAAATGGATGTTGGGTGTTGAATTGTTATTCCTATTCTTCTCCCTGTCAGGCCAACAGTCCTTTACAGACCTGGCAGAGGCTGCTTTTGGGTTGAATCAAGACCTGGTCAATGGAATACAGCATACAAACCGATATCAGCGAATTCATGGGCAATCCCTATTTTCTCCAGGAAGGAATTGGGCGGGGATCAATAGTGATTGATGAAAGAAGTTATCCTGATGTAAATCTCAAGTATGATCTGTATGCTCAACATGTAATCATAGAATATGAGGGAGTGGGGGGGCGTATATTCAGCCTGGTTGCGGTATCTGAACGACTTAGAGAATTTTGCATCGGAGAATTCGAATTTGTGAGACTGAACCTTCCCTCCTTGCCGGATCGATACTACCAGGTTATAAGCACGGACTTTTTCAACGCTTATATCCACTGGGAGAAGACCTTGTCGTCTAACAACAACAGTGTTTACTATTCGGATCAATTCTCTGACCCAAGGCTCAGCTACTTTCTTGAGATGGGTGGTTCCATAAACCCTTTTCACAACCGAAAGAGTTTTGCTGAGCTTTTCCCGGAGGATCTTAGCAGGGAAGTTAAAAGAAGGTTAAGAAAGGAGCGGGTTAAGTTTAGGAATGCCAATCCGACAGAAATAGTGGAGGTCATGAGCTCCATTGAAAAATTGATTTTGAGACAAGAGGATCCATGAAGAAGCGATTTTGTATAAGTTGCTTTCTGGCTCTAGGGACCCAATTCCTTCTGGTGGCACAGATACAAACAAGCACCATAGAGGCAAATTTTCAGAGCATTTCCTTTGTTGATTTTGCGGAGGAGGTCGAAAATCAAACCGGATATAGCCTCTATTTTCTTGAGGAGTGGGTGAAACCGGTGAGGGTTACCGCATCAGGTAAAGCCATCCCACTTCAGCCTTTGCTTGACCAGCTTCTCCATCCTTTTGGAATCAACTGGTATCTCGACCCATGGGGACATTTGTTTCTTGCACCTCAAGATCAGATCATAGCCCATCTCCCTGATTATCAGTCCAGCGACCAATTGTCAACTGCCATCGAATACGAGGTGGATGCTGATTTACAGACCCTGGCAGAGCAGAGATACATCAATGGAAGGAAGGCCAGGGTTATTGAAACCATTGAGGTAGGGAGCAAGGAGTCGGTGAAAGACAAGGCATTGATTCAGGGAAGAATGACCGATGGAGAGTCGGGTGAACCCCTTGTGGGAGCTACCATCTATTTGGAGGAGCTGAAAAGAGGAACTGCTTCGGATCTGGATGGCCGGTTTCATATGGTGATTCGTCCAGGGAGCTATACGGCTGAGATCAATTGCATGGGAATGGAGCAGAAGCAGTACCATCTAAATGTATATTCGGATGGGGACCTGTTCATCGACATGGATAAGAGGCTGGTTCCCATCGATGAGGTGGTTATACAGGCCGATAAGTATCACAATGTACGTGGTTCTCAAATGGGATTTGAAAGGCTAAACCGGGAGGTTTTTAAAGAGGTCCCCTTGGTCATGGGGGAAAGAGATCTGCTAAAGATCATCCAGATGCTTCCCGGGGTTCAGAGCGCAGGGGAAGGATCAGGAGGCTTTTATGTGAGGGGAGGAGGGGCTGATCAGAATATGATCTATATAAACAAAGTACCTGTCTATAACTCCTCACATCTGTTTGGCTTTTTTACCTCGTTCAATCCTGATGTGGTCAGGGATTTCACCCTTTATAAAAGCAACTTGCCTGCCAAATATGGAGGAAGAATGGCTTCGGTGGTGGATATAACGGCCAGACAGGGGAACTTGAACAACTATTCAGCCAGGGGTGGAATCAGCCCTGTCACCTGTAGGCTTGCAGTGGATGGTCCCATTCAAAAGAATAAGAGCTCCTTTTTTCTGGGGATGCGAACCACCTATTCAGATTGGATGCTTAAGTACATGGAGGATCCCGATCTGCGCAAGAGTGAAGCCGGATTTTATGATTTAAGCGCCGCCCTGAAGTTTGAACCTAGCGAGACAACTACCATTAAGGTATTTGGATATATGAGTCGGGACCGGTTTAAATTCAGTACTTCACAGGAATATGCCTATTCAAACTCAGGGGCTTCCGTGGACCTGAGTCACAGGTTTAATCAAAGGACATCTGCAGATGTTTCCCTGGTCTACGGCAAGTATTCCTTCAATACCACCGATAAGAGGATCCATTCAGATTCCTACACCCATGACTACGATATCAACCATCTTGAGCTGAAGGCCGACTTCTCCAGGCTCTCGCTGGGAAGCCACAAGATCACATACGGAGGAAGTGTGATTTACTACCACCTGGACCGGGGCAAGATTGAACCCTTTGGGAATTACTCCTACCGAAATCCGCTTGATCTGGGGATTGAAAATGGTTTGGAATCCGGCATTTATGTGGCTGATGAGATATCTCTCTCTCCGCGCTTCACCCTCTATGGCGGTTTGCGCCTGGTAAACTTCCTTGCACTGGGACCCAGCGAGGTGTTGACTTATGCGGAGGATCAAACCATGAGTTCGGAGAATGTGACCGGATCCATGCAATTTGGAGCAGCTGAGGTGGTCAGGTCTTACTTTGGATTTGAGCCAAGGATTTCCCTTAATTACCTTCTGGGAGACAACAATTCTTTTAAGTTTTCCTATAACCGCATTCACCAATTCTTGTTTATGCTAAGCAATACCCTGGCCATCTCTCCTACAGATCAATGGAAGATGGCAGATTACCACATTGTGCCTCCCTATGTGGACCAGTTGTCGTTGGGTTACTACAGGGATTTCCCCAGCAGGGGATTAAGCGCCTCGGTTGAGTTGTATAATAAATGGATTGCCCATGTGGTAGAGTACCGGGATGGGGCTGACTTTCTGGGAAGTCCCCATATGGAAACAGAGATTCTTCAGGGGCGTCAAAAGGCATATGGTGTAGAAACCATGATTCGAAAGAGGGGTGGGAAACTAACGGGCTGGCTGGCCTACAGTTATTCCAGATCAAGGGTGCAGGTGGATTCCCCCATCCCTGGAGAACAGATCAATCAGGGACTCTGGTACCCGTCCAATGTGGACAGACCGCATAACCTGTCCTTTGTGGTCAATCTGAAGATGAGCCGTCGCCTCAGTTTTTCAAGCAACCTGGTATATTACTCAGGCCGTCCGGTTACCTATCCCGTCTCGGTCTACTATTCCGGGCAACTGCCATACATACACTACTCCAAAAGGAATAGTTACAACATCCCCGACTATTTCAGGCTGGATTTCTCTTTAAACCTGGAGGGTACCCTTAAACGCAAAAAACTTTTCCACAGTTTCTGGAGCCTGAATGTCTATAATGCAACAGGTCGGCAAAATGCCTATTCGGTCTATTTTGTGAGCGATGGAGAACAGATCAGCGGAAACAAGCTCTCCATCTATGGCCGTCAGGTGATCTCACTTTCGTGGAATTTTAAAATTGGGAACTATGCCAGCGAGTAAATACCTGACCATATGCTGTCTGTTCCTGGCCTGCGGAGCTTGTATTGAACCATTCGAGCCCCAGATTGATGAGTCACAGCAAGTGCTGGTGATTAATGGATCAATAAGCGATGAGCCGGGTATACATTATGTGGAGATTTCAATATCGGCCCCCTACAACAAGCCCTCTTATGATCCATTGGAAGGCTGTGTGGTTTATGTTAGCGATCAGGAGGGCCAAATGATCCACTACCAGGATGAAGGGAAAGGGCTTTACTCGGCCGATGTGCCCGATTCCTTTCTTGAGGTGGGCGATGCTGTAAGTATTTACGTGGCCACGCCTGAGATGAGGGAGTATCGTTCTTCCTTCGATACCCTGCGATCCTGTCCTGAGCTCGACTCTGTATATTATGAAATTCAGGCCATGCCGACTGCAGATCCGGACCGGAATCTAAAGGGGATTCAGTTCTACCTGGATATGTCGGGAGCAGCTGATGATTCGAGAAATGTGATCTGGAGGATCAATGAGACCTGGGAGTACTGGGCCTCTCTGATTGGGAATCTAAGAATGTGGGGACCAGGAGAAGTGGAGGCGTTTCTTAGCAACGTTGTCTTTAAGTGCTGGAAAAGTTACCCCCTGAGCCAAATCTACAGCGGGACTACCCGGAACCTCTCATTTAATGAACTGCAGAGGGTAGCCCTGAATTTTGTATCCAACGAAACTGACCGTCTCTATCGGGTATACAGTTTACTTGTGAAACAGGAGGCACTCTCCCAGGAAGCTTACGATTACTGGCAAAGACTGAATGAGCAGACCGCTCAGTCGGGAGGACTGTATGAAAAGCAACCCTCCGCTGTAGAAGGAAACCTATACAGCGTGAACGATCCGGAGGAGGTGGTCCTTGGTTTCTTCTATGCCGGTCAGGTGAGAGAGAAGAGAATCTTTGTGGTAAACGATGATCTTTTTGACTTCGAAATACCGCATATCAGCTGTGAGTTTGAACCCCTCAGCTCCCTCTGGCGGAAGGATAAAATTGAGTATCCGGTTTATATCTTAAATCCAGGAAATTTCCAACCCTCCTGGACCGGACCTTCCGAGTGTTTTGACTGTACACTTCAGGGAGGGATCAATGTAAGACCAGATTATTGGATAAGCCCATGAATACCCTCAGAACCATACCACCTATCGGGTTTATACTTTTAACCTGTTTTTTGATCACTCAAAGGAGTATTGCCCAGACCTCTCCCTTTGACCCTCTCCTTTATAAAGAGGCCTCATTGATCACTGAACATTTGGAGGTATTTACAGACCGTTCCCTTTATGTAGTCAATGAGCAGATACACTTCAGGGCTGATTTGATTACTCAGGGGGTGGTAGCGGGCAGGGCATGGAGTACTGTCCTTTATGCTGAGCTTATAAGCAATAAGGGTTTGCCCATATCCAGGGGCAAGTTTCCGCTGAACAATGGTGTTTGTGAGGGAAACCTGCCAATTCCCGCTCACATGCTTACGGGAATGTACTTCCTGAAATGCTATACCCGGTGGATGCGTAATTGGGGTCCGGATGGATACAGCTATACGCCTCTGCGAATCATACATCCATACAAATCTCAACTGGATGAACAGAGTAGAGAAGGATCTGCAGCTGAGAACTGGGAGCGAAGCCTCTACCGGGAGGAAGGAATCAATATTGAATTACCAGATCAAATTCCTGCCAGAAGGGAACAGTTGGATATAAATGTTTCTATGTGGGAAGGGCTCCCCTATGAAGAAATTACTTGTTGCATTTCGATTGTTCCAGCGAATACCTTAGACACTCAAGAAGGACAATTGCGTTTGGAAGAAGCGACCAAAGAAGGTGAGGATTATAAGCTTGAGTTCCTTCCTGATTTACATGGACCTACCCTTTCGGGACGTGCAAACCCGCAACAGAGAATACATCTCTCCCTTTTGGGAGAAGCGCCTGACTACTATGTTACAATGACAGATGATTTTGGCCGGTTTGTGCTTTCTATCCCAGACCGAATGGGCTCTCAGGAACTATTTGTCACCTCTGAAATGAGTGGCGATCAGATTACTGAAATACGAGTGGATCAGGATTTTGATCCTGATTGTGCTTTGCTAAGTTCACCTCCATTTGAACTGACCGGTCAGGAGTTGAATATTGCCACTTTGATGGCTCGTCGTGTGCAGATTGAGGAGTTCTATAAAAGAGAGGATTCTCCTGATACCTTAACTGTAAAAGAAAATCCACTTCCTTTCTATGGGAAACCCTCATTTACAGTCGAACTGGATGAATTTGTTTCACTTCCCACGCTATCTGAGGTTTTTATAAACCTGGTCCCCTCTGTATCGGTGTTGAAACGAAAGGACCACTCTACACTTCTGATCCAGGGTGAGAATCCGGGACTTAAAATCTATCCCCCTTTGCTTATGGTGGATCAGATCCCCGTATTTGATCATCAGAAGATACTGGACATCCCTCCGGAAAAAGTCAGGAAGATAGATGTGATCAATGAAGTTTACGTGAAGGGAAAAATATATTATGGTGGGATATTGAATGTGATCACCCACCTCGAAGACATGGGGGGCGTGGACCTTCCGGAAGCATCCTATTTTTTCGATTTTGAGGGATTCTCCGAGATGCCAGTCCCTCTTCCCGAAAGGGGGGATTTGGGCAGCAGGATTCCCGATTGTCGAAACACCATGCTCTGGATTCCGGATCTGACCCTCACTAAAGGGGGGAGGAGCGATATTAATTTTGTAGCTCCGGACTATCCAGGCAGCTATATGATCCTGATCAGGGGAGTGGCTCCCAACGGGGAAGATCCTTTCTGCCACTGCTCATTTTGAAGTTGAATAGCCCTGCGGAATCTAATCGCCCATCGTTTTACACCCTCCTTACACCCTCCAGGTCAAAATACTCGAAACTCAGAGGACGTTCCCAATCCATATTCCAGTTGACAGGTACCTCCATACAATAACCGGTTCGGCCATTGGTGCCCTCCACATAGATTCCGTTTTCATCATCAAAGAGGTTAAAAGGATCCGTAGCTATGGATACCACAGGAAGTGTAAAACCCTCACCAATAATATAGGAGGCTGTGGAGATGGCTCCCGGCTCAAATCCGTCCTGCCAGAGTTGTGCCCTGATCACGCTATTCTCTGAAACCACTATGGGATTTGTATAAATGGGATCATCCGGATCGTCTGAGAGAAAATATCCGGACAGGTCCACAAAATACCCGCTACCATTGTAGATCTCAATCCAGTCGCCTGGTTCTTCCGTGACCGGATTGTAGGCCCCGGAAATTTGTTGAGAGCCATTACTTCATTGATCTTAATCTGGGCTTTGGCAGGTTGCAAAAGAAAAAGAAACAGAAAGAGGGTGTAGCAGGGTAGGAGCGCGCATAATCTTTTCTTGGAGGAGAGCAAAGTAAATAATAGTATTGAAAGATAAGGTGTGAAAAAACAATAACTTTGGGGCCAGAAACCAAGCATATGGGGGACAAGAGGGAAGATTTCCCACTGCAGAATTACTACGCAGATATCTATAAATCATACGATCGGGTAAACCGTATTTTTACTTTTGGGAGAGATCGGTACTGGCGGAAAAAGGCTGCAGCAGAATGTCTTAATTCTGATCCTGAGCAGGTTCTGGATCTCTGCACCGGAACCGGTGATTTTATTATTGAACTGGCACAAATGGCCAGGGGGAATATACAGCTGACCGGGTACGACTTCTCGCCGGATATGCTGGAGGTCGCCCGGACAAAGTATGCCCGGATCAGTGAACAAAAGGAGATTCCCAAGCTGGCATTTTTAGAGGGGGACGTGGGGAAGATGCCCTTCGAGGACCAGAGGTTTCATGCCATTGGAATTACATTTGGCATCAGAAACCTGGTGTATGAAAATTCAAATGCTGCCAGGCACCTTTCTGAAATTCAAAGGGTTTTGCGTCCGGGAGGAAAACTGGTCTTACTTGAAAGCAGCCGTCCCGACAACGGTCTCTGGCGATTTTTTAACACGCTTTATCTGCAATTGATCTTGCCCTATCTGGGTGGACTCATATCAGGAAACCTGAAGGCTTATAAGTACCTGGCCCGCTCTTCCAAAAACTATTATTCCATGGGGCAGATGGGGGACATCCTCGAGCAGGCCGGATTTGAAGTGGTCAGCGGACAGCCCCTTTTCCTGGGTTCAGTAATGCTGCTGGTTGCCCGGAAAAAATAGAGGAATGTGTATATTTAAGGCCCATTGATAGCCATGAATACGAAGGAACTAAATAGAATTTGCAAAGGAACCCTCATTGATTTGCTGGATATAGAGTTTACCGCCTACTCTGATTCCACGGTAGAGGCCACCATGGAGATCCAGGCTAAGCACCATCAACCCATGGGTTTTGTGCATGGAGGTGCACTGCTTGCCCTGGCAGAAACCGTAGGAAGTGCCGGTTCATTTCTTCTGGTTGATCCTGACCGGTTTCATGTGTTTGGTGCTGCAGTAAATGGTCAGCATCTGGCCCCCGCGCAGAATGGGACGCTGTTTGCCCTGGCAAGCCTGACTGTTAAAACTGATTTTAAACATGTATGGGATGTGGAAATAAAGGATGATGCCGGGAAACTTATTTCCATAAGCCGTGTTACTAATAGTGTCAAACCTAAAAACCCTGAAGCTGCGCGCTGATCAAAGACTATGAATCAAGGTCTTATTAAAATACATAAAGCCTGTATCTCTAAGAATATACCCTTTGTTACCTATCGCCTTCCCCTGGAGGAGCATTCAACCACCTATATACAGACCACTCCTGGTCATGTGGAATGGAAATCCATCCGTGATATCTCCTGTAAAAGAGGTTTTATTATGGCTCCATTTGATACACGAAACGGACACAAATACATTTTGATCAAGCCCGATCTGTTTGTGGATGGAGGTGATATTACCCCCGAGCAGTTGGAGACCATTTCAAATCTTAAGCAGCAGGCTTTGCCTGTCTGGAATGGAGAATATCCAGTGGTAACAGGCAGGGAAACCTACATGGAACAGGTCAAGGCCATTAAGTTGTCCATTTCCAACGGAGCTTTTCAAAAAGCAGTTCTTTCCAGAATCAGAGTCATTGAAGGAAATCACATGGATATGGTTCCAAAACTGTTCCAACGGCTGTGCAAAATGCATCCCAATGCATTTGTCTATCTCTTTAAAAGTGATGACAACTTCTGGATAGGGGCATCTCCCGAGCCTCTTCTCAGGCTTCGCGAAGGGAAGGTCTCCACAGTCTCGCTGGCAGGGACCAGGCCTTTTGCCGAGCGGCATATGGATATCAATAAGTGGACTGTAAAAGAGGTGCTTGAACAGGAATATGTAACCCGTTATATACATGACGTGTTACGCGCATTCAAGGTGAATGATTATCGGGTGAGCTCTCCCTATGTAAAAAAGGCCGGGAACCTGGTTCATCTTCGCACCGATTTTATTCTGGAATTCAAGAAAATTGCCAGCAGGCTGTGGGAATTTGTGGATGCGATGCACCCTACACCGGCAGTGGCGGGACAACCCAAGGAAGATGCCATACAGTATATTAAGAACCTGGAGCCCCACGACAGAAATTACTACACGGGATTCCTGGGTCCGGTGAGCGAAGGGGAGGAGATCGATCTTTTTGTGAATCTCCGCTGCCTGAAAGTGACACCTGGCCACCTGTCGTTATATGTGGGTGGCGGAATTACACTTGATTCCGATCCGGCCGATGAGTGGAACGAAACCAGGTGGAAAGCTGAGTCATTGCTTAAGATACTTCGCTCATATATCAAAGATCTTTCCAACTAGGATGCTCCACAATCAACATATAACTGATCTTGGCGCACTCCTTCAGGAAAGAGGGATCAGGCATGTAATTATCTCACCCGGTAGCAGAAATGCACCTCTGATTCAGCTTTTTACGGGCCATCCCGGATTTGTTTGCTACAGCATAGTGGATGAACGTTCGGCAGGTTACGTGGCATTGGGAATGGCTCGTGAGCTTAAAAAACCGGTGGCAATTGTGACCACATCAGGAACTGCGGTGCTGAATCTCTCTCCAGCAGTGGCAGAGGCGTTTCACCAGCATATACCCCTTGTGGTTTTAACGGCCGACCGACCCCTGGAAAAAATTCCCAGCTTTAATAACCAGGTGATCGATCAGGAGGCTCCCTATTACAATTTTTCGAAGGGATTTTATCAACTGCCATTTGAACTCAGAACCAGAGAGGAACTGGAGCGAGCTCTGGGCGCGGTTGGAGAGCTTCTGGAAGAAGCGACCCGGCCCTTACCGGGACCCGTGCATGTGAACATCGGACTGCAGGAACCCCTCTATGAAAAGTTACCTGAGCCGCTGCCAGATCTGATCAAGCCAATTGAGCCCTCTGACGGGGATGTGGACAAGCCGGAATTACTGCCTGAGCTGGCATCTAAAAAGATACTGTTGCTGGCTGGAATGGGATCTTATGAAAAGGAAATCGCCCCTCTGCTAAATAGACTGGTTACCAGTTTAAAAGGGGTTGTAATAGCTGAAAATATTGCCAATCTGCACTCCGACCTCTTTATTGGCCATCCCGAGTTGCTGCTTGCCGGTGCTACTGAGTCGGAACTTTTGGAGCTTGCTCCCGATGTGGTGATCTCATTTGGAGGTCAGGTGGTTTCCAAGCGCCTGAAGCTCTTCCTGGAATCATTGGATCATGCTGTTTTTCTGGAGATTGAAGAGAATCCCCTTTCCTTGCTTAAAGAACTGGGCAGGAGAATTGGGCAGGAGAATGCTGCCGGGTACAACCCTTACCTGGAGAGGTGGAAAGAGATAGAGGTCAGGGAGTCGGAGCGAGCTGCCAAATATCTTGCTGAAGCACCCTTTTCATTGTTCACAGTGATTCAGAGGATATTGGCTGAATCTCCCGGAGGGACTGTGCTACACCTTGGAAACAGCTCCACCATCCGATATTCCCAGTTACTTCCGCTTCGTCACGATCTGGTCTACCATTCGAACAGGGGAACATCTGGGATTGACGGATCGGTTTCTGCAGCAGTGGGAGCAGCTTTGGTGTCTGAAAGCCTTCATATGTTGCTGCTTGGGGATTTGAGTTTTGTATATGACTCAAATGCGCTCTGGAATCAACGTTTCCCTGATAATCTGAAGATTGTGGTGCTCAATGACGGGGGAGGAGGAATCTTCAGATTGCTGAAGGGACCCGATCAGATGGATTTCTTCGAGGAGTTCAGTGTGACGCATCATCCGGTTTCCCTTGAATTGCTTTCCCAGGCCTTTGGAAGGGAGTTCCAACGCGTCAACAGCATGGAAGAACTGAACAAGAAGATGGTTCATTTGTTTCAGCAAGGATCCGCGGTGGAGATCCTGGAAGTGGATGCCACAGAGAGTGAAAATAGTCGTATCTTTAAGGAGTTTTTCAACCTAAATCGTTAGCATACATGCAGGTAAGAGAATGGACCTCCCTCAGCGAATTTGAGGAGATCAGGTTTGAGTTTTTCGAAGGAATCGCAAAGATTACCATCAACCGTCCCCGTTACTACAATGCCTTTACACCGGATACCACCAGGGAGATCAGTGAGGCGCTTGTACTTTGCAGGGAGAAACCGGAAATCAGGGTGGTGGTCCTTACCGGTGAAGGCGATAAGGCCTTCTGCAGCGGTGGGGATCAAAATGTAAAGAGTTTTGCCGGTTATGTGGGTAAAGACGGGGTGCCCCGCTTGAATGTACTGGATGTACAGCGTCAGATCAGGAGCCTTCCAAAACCTGTTATTGCCATGGTTAATGGCTATGCAATTGGGGGTGGACATGTACTCCATGTGGTCTGTGACCTTTCCATCGCTTCGGAAAATGCAAGGTTTGGGCAGACAGGACCTAAAGTAGGTAGTTTTGATGCAGGATTTGGATCCTCATACCTGGCCAGGCATGTGGGACAGAAAAAGGCAAGGGAGATCTGGTTCCTGTGTGAGCAGTATACAGCGGCGGAAGCCCTTGAAATGGGGCTGGTAAATAAGGTGGTTCCCCTGGATCAGCTGGAAGACACCACCGTTGAATGGAGTAAGAAAATAATGAAGCACAGTCCCATTGCCCTGAGAATGATCAAGGCAGGACTTAATGCGGAACTGGACGGACAGGCTGGTATTCAGGAACTTGCAGGAAATGCCACCATGCTATACTACATGACAGAGGAGGCACAGGAGGGTAAAAATGCCTTTCTGGAGAAGAGAGATCCGGATTGGGATCAGTTTCCCAAGTTGCCATAAGCTTGTAGATGAAAGAAATTCATTAGTTTTGTATCTGAATGAACTCAACCCGTATATGGATCAAAGCATTTCGATTGAGGACATTGCCTTTGGCCATGTCTGCCACCATCCTCGGAAGCTTTCTGGGTTACGCTGAAAATCGGTTTAAGTGGGGCGTATTTATCTTCGGTTCCCTGACCACACTGCTTCTGCAGGTTCTTTCCAACCTGGCCAATGATTATGGCGATGCAAAAAAGGGTACCGATAATGAAAACCGACTGGGCCCCCTGAGGGTCACCCAATCGGGATTGGTGTCGCGAAAGCAGATTCGAGGGATGATCGGGTTCTTTGTGTTCTTAAGCCTGGTGTCTGGCTCACTATTGATTTGGTTTGGGCTCAGGGGTGGTGATTTGATGGTCTATTCCATCTTTTTTATTCTGGGCTTCTCGGCCATTTTTGCAGCCATCAAATATACCATTGGCAAGCGACCTTATGGTTATGTGGGATTCGGCGATATCATGGTTTTTATTTATTTCGGGATTTTGGGTGTGGCAGGCACCTACTTTTTGCATACACAGTCCCTTCACCTTTCCATCCTTCTCCCTGCCTCCTCAGTGGGTCTCTTTAGCGCAGGTGTATTGAATCTGAACAACCTGAGAGATCATGAGAATGATGCTGCCAACGGCAAGAATACCCTGGTGGTGCGAATGGGTGTTTCCTGGGCCAAAACCTACCATGTGATTCTTCTGCTAAGCGCTTTGGTTCTGGCCGTGTTGTATACCATTCTGTATTTTAATTCCTACTATCAGCTTATCTTTCTGTTGCCGCTGCCTTTGTTAATCTCTGATATTAATAATGTGATTACCAATACAGTACCCGTAGAGTTAAATGCAGAACTTAAAAAACTGGCCATGGCCACCCTGCTCTTTTCATTGTCCTTCGGACTAGGTCTTATTCTTTAATGATCCGGGCATCTTATATTGCACACAATCTGAATTTTAAGCGTCCTGCCGGTACCTCCAGAGGAGTAATGCATCAAAAGTCCTGCTGGTATGTGGTATTGACCAACGAAAAGGAAACCAAAGGTCTGGGTGAGGTCTCTTTTATTCCGGGACTCAGTGTGGAGGATCCCCATGAAATAGAGATCCAGATTGATCATGTTTGTAAATTATTAAGCAGGGGTGAACTGGACCCAGGTGCCAAACTGCCCAATCTTCCCGGAGTGGGCTTTGCATTGGAAACCGCATGGCTGGATATGAACCAGGGGGGAAACAGACTTCTTTATCCCTCTGATTTCACCCTTGGACTGAAGGGGATTCCCACCAATGGATTGATCTGGATGGGAGATCCCTTACAGATGAAACAGCAGATCAGGGAAAAGCTGGATCTTGGTTTCAGGGTATTAAAGATGAAGGTGGGAGCCCTGGAACTGGACACTGAAATTGAGATATTGCGGGGAATACGGGCCCAATATAATGCCGCTGAGCTGGAGATTCGTCTGGATGCAAATGGGGCCTGGAGTTTTGAGCAGGCACCTGAAATTTTACAGCGCTTTGCCGAATTTGAAATTCACTCCATCGAGCAGCCCATTTCACCGGGTCAGACTGGAGAGATGGCGGAGCTCTGTGCCAGCGGAGTGATCCCCATTGCGCTGGATGAGGAGTTGATTGGGATTTCAACCACCCGGGAGAGAGCAGGGTTGTTGGATCAGGTTAATCCTGCTTATGTGATATTAAAACCCGGACTGATAGGAGGTTTTACCGAGGCGGAAGATTGGATCAGCCTGGCTAAAGATCGAGGTATTGGGTGGTGGATTACTTCGGCGCTTGAATCCTCTGTGGGCTTGAATGCCATTGCGCAATGGACCCATAGCCTGGATGTGACCATGCCCCAGGGACTTGGATTGGGCTCACTTTATACCAACAACCTGCCATCGCCCCTGGAGATGGAGAGAGACTCACTGTGGCATCGTCCCAATAAGAAATGGGACCTGCAATTGATTCGGGGAATTTAAAGTATAGCCATGAAGATGAACCCGCTTTTTCGACTGGATGGCAGATCATATGATCGGGATGGATTGCTTCACTTCTGTGGTGCAGGATCGAACGACAGCACGCCGGAGTGGAAAAGGGAGATTTTCAATTTTATCCAGCTTTTCCTGGATCCATCCGGGACGGAGATTACCCAATATACCAGTGGAACCACCGGGGATCCGGGAAAGCATCTCCTGCGCAGGGATTCCATGTGTAAGAGTGCAAGAAAAACCCTGGATTTTTTCAGCTTGCTTCCAGGGGACAAGGCACTTTTATGCCTGCCCATCAGGTATATTGCAGGAAAAATGATGGTAGTCAGGGCCCTGGTGGGGGGACTTGATCTTATTTTAACTGAACCTTCGGCCCGGCCTCTCAGGGAGCTTTCCCAGACCGTTTCATTTGCAGCCCTGGTGCCACTTCAGGTACATGAATCTCTGAAACATGGAGATAAGCTGTCGAGGATTTCCCAGTTGATTGTGGGAGGGGGAGAGATTGGTCATTCTTCTAAAAGGGTCCTGGAATGTCTGAGCGAGACCGCAGTGTTTGAATCATTCGGAATGACAGAAACCTATACCCACTTTGCATTAAAGAGGATCAATGGGGAAACTCCTGATCCGGGATTCAGGCTCCTGGAGGGAGCTACGGTCAGTCTGGATCATCGGAATTGCCTGGTGGTAAACGTAGAGGGGGTTACCCAGAACCCTGTCACCACCAACGACCTGGTTGAAATTGATCCTTCTGGCAGGAGCTTTAAATGGTTGGGCAGGTACGATCATGTGATCAATACAGGCGGAGTAAAGCTTATACCTGAGCTGCTGGAAGAACAAATACGGAGATCCCTTGGTTTTGATTGCCTCCTGCTCGCAGAACCCGATGAACGATTGGGAAGCAGACTCATCCTGGTGCTTGAGTATCCACAGGCTGATCCTCCACTTGAGGAATGGCTCGAGACTCTAAAATCTCGTCTATCTCCCTATGAACTTCCCAAACGAATTATTACCTTGAAGGAGATTCCCAGGAATCTCTCCATGAAGTTGGACAGAAGGGCCACCCAAAAGATTGTTTTAGGCTAAATTGTATACACCATGAAAGCACTTAAGATTGTTTTAATCATCATAGGGATTCTCGTGGCAGCCATGCTGATTGTTCCTCTTTTTACGCCTGCTACAGCCGAAGTAAGGGCTGAAATAGAGATTGCCCTGGATGCATCTCAAATCTTTCCTGCCGTTGCCTCTTTTGAAAACCGGGAAATCTGGGATCCATGGGTATCACAGGATGCCACCACCAAAGTAAGTATTGTTTCCAAGCCGGGGTATGTGGGTTCCACCTATAACTGGGATGGAGAGAAACTGGGAACAGGCAAGATGCAGGTGGTTTCGGTGAAAGAGGATTCCTACATCGAATCTTCACTCTGGTTTGGCGACGTGGAGCTCCCCTCACTTGTGGAATGGGAATTCACACCCACTGATGGGGGTACCCATGTGGTCTGGTCCTTTTCGCAGGAGACCAAATATCCCGTGGGACGACTGGGAATGATTTTTGGAAAGATATTCCTGAGTCAGAGTTTTGAAACTGGCCTGGCCAGCCTGAAAGAATATCTGGAGGCACTTCCCTGGCCCGAGAGTACGCCGGGTACCATCGGCACCCATGGACAGGATGTGAAAGGGCAAGCTTTTGAGTTTTATGTAACCGCGATGATGACAGCGTCTGATCCATCTAAATGGCAGACAATCATTGCCTTTCCAATGAATTGGTATGGATAGCAAGGAGATTGACCGGATTTTTTACCGTGATGGGTATCGCATTGCGAGTCAGCATCTTGAGGAGCAGGTCACTGCTGCAAATCTGCAGGCTGGAATAGAGAGTCTGCAAAGGGGGGTGGACGATCTGCTGGAAGCATTCCTGAGGCGGTCTTCAGACGAAGACAAGCCGGCAGCGTGTAAGAAGGGTTGCAATTGGTGTTGTCACCAGGCCGTTTATGCCGTTACCCATGAATTCCTTCACATTTCCCAATATGTTTTGAAAAACTTCACGGCAGAGCGAAGGGATCAAAGCCTGAAAAGGGCACAGGAGCGGGTGCTGCTTACACACAATAAATCTTTAAAGGAGCAGTCGCACCTAAAATCTCCCTGTCCGTTTCTGGAATCCGGATCGTGCAGTATATATCCGGTAAGACCCATGGGGTGCAGGATCTACCTCTCCTCCTCGGTCAGGGCCTGTAAAAGAGAGTATGACGATCCCACCAATGATCGGGTGTTTCCCGACCTGTTTGAGTTTCCCCTGAGGTCGGGTCGCATGTTAAACCAGGGATTTGTGGCCTATTTGAAACAGATTGGATTTCAGTCCTCAGAGCTTCCCATTGAACAGGGTTACTCCTCTTTGCTTACACTTGGTCAAACCATGGAGGGGTGGATAGAGAGTAGGAACTCATAATGTGTTATATTAGTGCCATGGACCAGATCATCATAGGAATAGTTCGTGAAACCAAAAATCCACCCGATAAACGTGTTCCGCTGACTCCCATTCAGTGCCAGAAGTTGGAAAAGCTTCACAAGAATTTAACGATCATTGTTCAGCCCTCAAACAATCGATGCTTCTCTGATGCCGAGTATGCAGCTGCGGGAGTCTCCATGTCTGAAGACCTCTCCCCGAGCCAGGTTTTGATGGGAGTGAAAGAGGTCGTGATCGATTCTCTGGTGGCTGGCAAGACCTACCTCTTCTTTTCTCATACGGCAAAAAAGCAGCCTTATAACCGGGGACTTTTGAATGCGGTGGTGGATAAAAAGATCCGCTTGGTGGATTATGAATACCTTACCAATGAAGCGGGTGGCAGGGTGGTGGCCTTTGGACGTTGGGCAGGAGTGGTAGGTGCTTACAATGGACTTCGTGCGCTTGGATTACGAACCGGGATGTTCCGCCTTAAGCCTGCTCATGATTGTTATGACCTGGAGGAGGTGAAAATTGAATTGAGAAAGGTAAGTGCAGGTAAAACCAAAATTGTCCTTACAGGGGGTGGCAGGGTAGCTGGTGGAGCCCTGGAGATCCTGGAACTGGCAGGCATCCCATCCACGGATCCGGATAGTTATCTGGAAAATGAATTCGATCAAGCGGTCTACACCCGGCTTGATCCGTGGCATTACACCACGAGGAAAGATGGTTCTGAGTTTAATTTTGATCATTTTGTGGCCCATCCCGGGATGTATAAGAATAGTTTTCAATCCTTTGCGAAGAGAACAGATCTTTTTATCGCCTGTCACTTCTGGGATCCCAATTCCCCCTTGCTTTTAACCAGGGAGGAGCTTCTAAGGGAGGATGTACCCATCTCCATTGTGGCAGATATCAGCTGTGATATTGCAGGCCCCATAGCCTCCACCATCAGGGCATCATCTATTGCCGAACCCTTCTATGGATATGATCCGAAAACAGGGGAGGAGACCAAGCCGTTTCAGGAAGAGTCTGTGACGGTGATGGCTGTGGATAATCTTCCCGGTGAGCTGCCCAGGGATGCATCGGCAGACTTTGGAGCAGCACTGATGGAGCATGTGATTCCTGAATTACTTGGGCTGGAGGATACAGGCATGCTTGATCGTGCTTCCATTAGCTCTCGGGGAGCACTCACTGAGCGCTATGCTTACCTTCAGGACTACCTGGAAGGAAAAGAGTGATCAGGTGAGGCAGGAGGAGTCAATCATACACTCCACGTCCTTATGAAGCCAAAGGAGCGAAGCTGGCAAATCGGAAGAGATCTTTTTTGTAAGCAAGCGCTTAATAACCTCCCCCTTCTTCTGGCCGGTGATCAATAAAATGACCTTTTTGGAAGAGAGCAGTTCCATCATTCCCAGGGTGAGACCGTATTCAGGTTTCTGTTTCAGGGAAGCGATCATTTGATGCTGAAGGGACTCTTTAGACAAGCGGGCTTTGTGACAGTGTGTTTCCAGGGAGGGGCCAGGTTCATTGAGCCCCAGGTGTCCGTTGGTACCCAGACCCAGAATAGACAGATCGATGGGCCCCTGCGACTCGAGTTCCAGACGGATTCTGTTGCACTCCTCCTGAAGATCGAATGGATCCGAGGCAAAGGAAATGTAGTTCTTTTCGGGGATTCCCAGGGGATCCAGCAGATGGTGCTTCAGAAAATATTCACAGCTAACCGGATGATTATGTGGAACTCCTCCCCACTCATCCAGCTTAATGACCTTAATTTCTTAACATCGATGTCACTTTCTTTCGAGCGCCTCACCAGCTCCTTATATGCTCCTTCCGGAGACCTCCCGGTCGCAGCACAAAGAAGTAAATTCTTTTGCTCGATAATTTCAGCCACAAGCAGTTCACCTGCCTGCTGGCTCATGGCTTCATAGTTGTCAAAATAGGAAAGGATCATAATAACCAATAACCAATAACCATATAACCATTAACCAATAACCAATAACCATATAACCATTAACCCCTCACTATTCACTGACATAAGGCAGCAGCGCCCAGGATGGCGATATTTGGGGTTTGTGTGAATTTCACCTGGAATCCTTCCAGTGCCGAGGGAAAGGCGAAATCTGTCACAGATTCCCACATGGATGCCTCAAAAAGGTGGCTGGCCCTTGCCACCGAACCTCCTATTACAATCAGGGCTGGATCCACTGCCATTTTAATGGTTTTGATGGCATTGCCAAGGTGCAACCCAAACTGCTGGTAAGCTTCAATGGCCCAGGCTTCCCCGCTGTCAGCTGCCCGGGCTACCTCTTTACCATTGAGCTTGAACTCTCTGAGGAAGAACATGCCACTGCTGTAGTTTTCGTAGATTCCCTCCAGGTAGGGCATGGTCCCAAACTCCCCTGAACAACAGTGTGCATCGGGCAAAAGAGCCCCATTTTTAATAATCCCTGATCCCATACCGGTTCCAAGGGTTATTCCTACAAAATCAGGGGATCCGGCGTGGGCTCCATAGCGAAACTCGCCCAGTGCAAAGCAGTTGGAGTCGTTGTTTATAAAAACAGGAATATGGAACATTTTTTCCAGGATATCCTTCAGAGGTACTTCTTTCCATGAAGGAATATTCAACACATCATACACGACTCCCCTTTCCCGGTCCACCAGTCCCGGTACTCCAATTCCAATTCCGCTGGTGGATTCTTCCTTAAGGGATCCGATCAGCTCGGAAATAAGCAGAACGGTATCCATAAAATCTTCCGAGGAAGCGTTGATTTTCTGTTCCCGTCTGTGACTGTAGAATTCCACGGGCGATTTTACCTGCGGCCACTTTGGTGCCACCCAGGTCGATTCCTATGGTAGAATGGCTTCCCGCGGTCCCCATTTAGTTAAATCGCTTTTGGTCGCCCCCTTCATTTTTATCTTTCCATTTATCCATGTTGGTAAGACTCCAGACCAGTCCAAATCCACCAACCCCCAACAAGACATACCCTAGCGGTCGTATGATGGCCAGGTTGATGGTAAGCACGATGCCGATGGCCAGAATGAACATGCTGATGATCCATAAGCTTTTGTAGTCACGGCGTTTTTTCTCCTGATACATTTTTTACGACGATTTTTTGAGGTTTGATGTAACCTGCAGTGGGTTTTCTGCAGAGAAGATGGTGTTTCCCACCACAAAAACATCCACTCCAGCCTTAATGAGTGCTCCAATATTCTCTTCTGTCACTCCCCCGTCCACCTGGATCAGTGTTTCAGTGCCTGCATCTTGTATCATTTTTTTCAGCTTCCGAATTTTATTCCAGGAGCCCTCAATAAATTTTTGTCCGCCAAATCCGGGGTTTACGGTCATAATAAGAACCATATTCAGTTCCGGAAGGATGGGTTCCAGCAGAGAGACATCGGTGTGCGGGTTCAGGGATACAGCAGGCTTCATACCCAATTCCTTGATTCTCTGTATCGTCCTGTGAAGGTGTGTACAGGTCTCATAATGCACAGTTAACCAGTCTGCTCCCGCATCCCTGTAAGCTTCCAGGTAGCGATCCGGATCCACAATCATCAGATGCACATCCAGGGGTTTGCTTGATACCTTTTTAATCTGTCTGATCACAGGAAATCCAAAGGTAAGGTTGGGAACAAATACGCCATCCATAATGTCCAGGTGGAGGAGATCTGCTTCAGATTGGTTTACCATTTCAATTTCCGACTCCAGGTGAAGAAAATCGGCGGTGAGGATGGAGGGTGAAATCAGATGTTGACTCATAGTGTTGACTTTCCAGTAAAATTAATCTTTTATGGCACAATGCGCCAAATTCGATCCATTTTATGTGGGTCATGGGCCTACCATTCATTACCTTTAGATCCCAAATTTTGTGAGATGATTGTTTATGAAGAGATAATATCGCAGCGAACAGGTATTCCTTTAAGGCAGGTGAAAAATACCGTTGAACTGTTGGAAGAAGGTGCCACCATTCCGTTTATTAGCCGATACAGAAAGGAGCATACAGGCAGCCTGGATGAAGTAAAGATCACTGAAATCAGAGATGAACTTCACAAACTGAAGGAGCTTCAGAAACGACAGACCTATATACTTAAAACCATTGAGGACCAGGGGAAACTAACACCCGACTTAAAGGCCAGAATTGAGGCTTGCCTCGATCCCGTGGAGCTTGAGGATCTTTACCTTCCCTTCAAAACCAAACGGAAAACCAGAGCCACAGTTGCCCGGGAACGAGGGCTGGAACCACTGGCCAAGGTGCTGATGAAACAACAGGAGATGCATGTGGAGAAGGCCGCCGCTTCTTTTTTAAATAAGGAGGTGGAAAATGTGGAGGACGCGCTTCAGGGGGCCAGGGATATTGTTGCTGAATGGGTGAATGAGAATCAGAGGGCCCGTAAAACAGTGAGGTATCATTTCGACCGGAGTGCGAAAATATCGTCCAGGATGGTGAAAGGCAAAGAGGAGGATGGAGAGAAGTACAAGGACTATTTCGACTTTAGTGAACCCTTAAAAAAGTGCCCGGGTCACCGGATTCTGGCCATGCGCAGAGGGGAGCAGGAGGGATTCCTTAAACTCTCTGTGGAGCCTGATGCAAGCAGGGTTCTTGATGCGCTGAATGAACAGTTTGTGAAGAGTCCCTATGAGGTAGGTCAGCAGGTGGCAGATGCGGTGAAGGATGCCTATAAGCGCCTGATGTTGCCCTCCATCGAGAATGAATACAAAGGATTGTCGAAGGAGAAAGCAGACAAGGAAGCCATTAAGGTATTTGCCGATAACCTGAGGCAGCTATTGCTGGCCTCGCCCCTGGGACAGAAGAGAGTTCTGGCGTTGGATCCTGGATTTAGAAGCGGGTGCAAACTGGTATGTCTGGATGAGCAGGGGAACCTGCTGCACAATGAAACCATCTTTCCTCATCCTCCGCAGTCAGACCGTGCCGGTTCCACCAGAAAGATCTCTTCACTGGTGCAGCAATATAAAACCGAAGCGATCGCCATTGGCAATGGAACAGCCAGCCGTGAAACGGAACGCTTTATCAGGTTGATCAGGTTTCCTCACGATATAGAGGTTTATGTTGTCAATGAATCGGGAGCTTCCATCTATTCGGCTTCAAAGATTGCCAGGGACGAATTTCCCGATTATGATGTGACTGTAAGGGGATCGGTCTCCATTGGGAGGCGACTTATGGATCCACTGGCCGAATTGGTGAAAATCGATCCAAAGTCCATTGGGGTGGGTCAATATCAGCATGACGTGGACCAGACGAACCTTAAAAAGAGCCTGGATGAGGTGGTGGAGAGCTGCGTAAACCTGGTGGGTGTAAATGTAAATACGGCCAGCAAACATTTACTCACTTATGTGTCGGGTCTGGGACCTGTACTTGCTCAGAATGTGGTGGATTACAGACAGGAGATCGGTGTTTTTACCTCTCGAAAACAGTTGAAGAAGGTGCCCAGAATGGGAGAGAAAGCTTTTGAGCAGTGTGCCGGGTTTTTAAGGATAGAGGGAGCCGACAATCCCCTGGATAACTCGGCGGTCCATCCGGAGAGCTATTTCATTGTGGAGAAGATGGCCAGGGATCTGCAAGTGGATCTGAAACAATTGGTCAGTGATGAATCTCTTGTGAAGAAGATCGACCTGCAAAAATATGCGGTGGGTGAAATAGGCCTGCCCACCTTAAAAGACATACGTGAAGAGCTCGAGAAACCGGGAAGAGATCCCCGGGAGCAGATTGAAGTATTTGAGTTCGACCAGGGAGTATACAGCATCGACGATCTAAAATCGGGAATGGAACTGCCGGGAATTGTGACCAACATCACCAAGTTTGGTGCATTTGTGGATGTGGGCGTCAAGCAGGATGGTCTGGTTCATATTTCACAACTGGCAGACCGCTTCATTAGGGATCCAAACGACATTGTAAAAATTCATCAGCATGTGAAGGTGAGGGTCCTTGAAGTGGATGCAGCCAGAAAGAGAATTCAGCTCTCCATGAAAGGATTAAAAGATTAAATGAACCCGAACAATCTCTGCAAATGACTGTTTTCCTTTAGATGTTTAAGAGCGGATCCATTTCGAGACTCTATAATCCTCCGGTTTTTCAGGGTCAGAACTAAAAGAAATGACTATTTCGAAGGCTGGTACTTCAAACTGGTTGATGCAGCGGGAAGTCATATCTGGTCTGTGATCCCAGGGATCTCTTATTCAAAAGATACCCACAGTTTTATTCAGGTGATTCATGCCCAAACGGGTAAAACCTACTATCAACGGTTTCCCATCGAATCATTTAAATTTGAGAAAAAGGAGTTCAGCATTGAGATCGGCTCCAACCATTTTTCGGATAGCCATCTGGCCCTGGATTTTCAATGTGAGGATCTGAAAATTAGTGGAGAGCTTACCTTTGGAGGTGTCCAGCCATTTCCGGTTCGTTTGTTTTCGCCAGGAATTATGGGTTGGTACTCCTTTGTACCCTTTATGGAGTGCTACCACGGGGTGGTTTCCATGCAACATACGCTTCACGGCAGCCTTAAGGTGAATGGATCTGCCATAGGGTTTGATGGGGGACGGGGATATATAGAGAAGGATTGGGGAAGAAGCATGCCCACCGATTGGATTTGGATGCAGTCCAACCATTTTGATGGTGATCCGAAGGTCTCTTTTATGCTCTCAGTGGCGCGGATCCCATGGCTGAATGGCCACTTTCCAGGATTTCTTTCCTTTCTCCAGCTCCAGGGGAAGGTATACAGATTCGCCACTTACAATGGATCAAAGGTAGCCTCTCTCAACGTTAACCAGGAAGTTGTAAAGGTCGTTCTCAGGAATAGGAAATTTGAGCTTGAAGTTGAAGCATTAAGGCAGGATGGGGGTATGCTAAAGGCTCCCAGGCACGGGGCCATGGACCGGGAAATACAGGAGAGTATCATTTCAACTTTAAAACTTGTACTGAAAAACCGCAGGGGAGAAGTCCTCCATAGTGATACAGGTAAATATGCAGGGCTCGAGATTGTGGGGGATATGGTACAATACTATTGAATACCTGGAAATAATAGCTAATTTAGAATATAATCAAAAACTCATGATGCGAATGAAAACCCCAAACCTGGTCGTGCTGACTGTTATGGTGGTCACGGCTGTTCAGTCATGCAAAACAACAGATATGAAAGCACCGGTTGCTGCTAAAAAACCAAAAGAATTAAGCATTCATGGAGATACCCGGATCGATAATTATTACTGGCTCAGAGAGCGGGAGAATCCTGAAGTGATCTCCTACCTTGAAGCCGAAAATGCTTACAGGGAATCGGTGATGAAAGATACGGAAGGTTTTCAGAAAGATCTTTTTGATGAAATTGTAGGAAGAATTAAGCAAACTGATGAGAGCGTTCCTTACCGAAAGAACGGGTATTATTACTATACCCGGTATGAGGAAGGAAAGGAGTACCCGGTTTATTGCAGGAAAAAAGGTTCCATGGAAGCACAGGAGGAGATTCTGGCCAATGTGAATGAGATGGCAGAAGGATATGCCTACTACCAGGTGGGAGGAATGAGTGTGAGTCCGGATAATCGCTACCTGGCCATAGGCATCGATACAGTAAGCCGAAGAAAATATACCATCTATATAAAAGACCTGGAAACAGGAAAAATGCTGAACGATCAAATACCGCTCACCACTGGCGGTGCTTCATGGGCCAACGATAGCAAAACCCTTTTCTATACCCAGCAGGACGAAGAAACCCTTCGAAGCAAAGCCATATTCAGACACGCCATGGGGAGCTCATCCCTGGATGATGTGCTGATATTTGAGGAGAAGGACGAAACCTTCAGCACCTATGTGTTTAAATCCAAATCAAATAAATATATAATCATCGGCAGTGCCAGTACGCTGACCAATGAATACCGCTACCTGTCTGCCGACAATCCCCAGGGCGATTTTAAGGTGGTTCAGCCAAGGGTCCGCGGGCTGGAGTATAATGTGGCCCATTACGGGGATCACTTTTATATCATTACCAACCTGGAGGCCACCAATTTCAGATTAATGAAGACCCCGGTGACTCAGACTGAAAAGGAGCACTGGCAGGAGGTTATTGCCCATCGTGAGGATGTGTTCCTGGAGGGCATTGAGATCTTTGAGGACTACCTGGTGGTGGTCGAGCGAAAGGAAGGACTTACTGAAATGAGGGTCATTCCCTGGGATAAAGGTGAAGAACACTACATTGAAATGGGTGAAGAAGTCTATACCGCATGGATCTCTATCAATCCTGATTTTGACAGCAAGTTGTTGAGATTTGGCTATTCGTCCCTTACCACTCCAAATACGACTTTTGATTATAATCTGGCCACACGAGAGAAAGAGCTCCTGAAGCAGCAAGAAGTGCTGGGAGGCAGTTTTGATCCCGCCAATTATGAAGCGAAACGGCTCTATGCTGTGGCCGATGATGGAAAGCTTATCCCCATCAGCCTGGTCTACCGGAAAGGAATAGTGCTTAATGGTGAGAATCCCACACTGCTTTACGCATATGGTTCCTATGGTTATACCATGGAACCTGGATTCCGTTCTACCCGATTGACCCTGCTGGACCGGGGTTTTGTCTATGCCATTGCGCATATCAGAGGAGGTCAGATTTATGGACGCCCCTGGTATGAGGATGGTAAATTGCTGAAGAAGATGAACACTTTTACGGACTTTAATGACTGTGCAGAACACCTGATCAAGGAGAACTACACCAGTACCGAGCACCTCTTTGCCATGGGAGGAAGTGCAGGTGGATTGTTGATGGGTGCGGTGATCAATCTTCAGCCCGAATTATACAGAGGCGTGATAGCAGCCGTTCCATTTGTGGATGTGGTTACTACCATGCTGGATGAAGACATCCCATTAACCACAGGTGAATACGACGAATGGGGAAATCCCAACGATAAGACTTACTACGACTATATGCTGAGCTATTCGCCCTATGACCAGGTAGAGGCCAAGGATTATCCGAACATGCTGGTTACAACCGGACTTCATGACAGCCAGGTGCAGTACTGGGAGCCGGCCAAATGGGTGGCCAAATTAAGGGAGATGAAGACGGACGACAATCTCTTGCTGATGTATTGCAATATGGAAACCGGTCATGGTGGGGCTTCCGGCAGGTTCGAGCAATACAGGGAGACTGCCATGGAGTATGCATTTCTGTTGAAGTTGGAGGGAGTCAGTGAGTAGTGGATAGTGGGTAGAGGTTAGTGGATAGTGGATAGTGGATAGTGGATAGTGGGTAGTGGTTAGTGGATAGTGGATAGTGGTAGTGGATAGTGGATAGTGGATAGTGGATAGTGGATAGTGCTTTAGTGCGAAACTAGTTACTAGTTACTAGCTGGCTGCACCAGGTTACACAAAAATAGATGGAACAGGAGACATTTTACAAGAAAAAGCTGGAGTACGAGATTGATGCATGGGACTTATACAGTGCATTGAATGAGGGAGAGCAGATTGTGGTTGTTGATGCCCGATCGGCTGAAGCATATGAAACTGAACATATTCTTGGAGCCGTCAACCTGCCTCACAGGGAAATGAGTGAGCAGCGTACTTCCGAATTTAAAAAGGATTCTTTGTATGTGATCTATTGCGACGGCATCGGATGCAATGCTTCCGCAAAGGGTGCCTTAAATATGACAAAGCTGGGATTCAGGGTAAAAGAGTTGATGGGGGGCCTGGATTGGTGGAAAAGAGATGGATACGTAACAGGTGGAAGCCAATCAACCGGAGGCCGTGGAGTCTCCTGCGGATGTTGAATTAGTACTCAGTAGCTAGTAACTAGATAGACTCAGTAGCTAGTAACTAGTGGATAGTGACTAGTGGATAGTGACTAGTGGATAGTGACTAGTGAGATTCTAACCATTAACCAATAACCCAATAACCAATAACCATTAACTTACGATATGCTACCCTTAATCAGTACCACCACATACAGAGTTACCTACGCCGATACGGACCAGATGGGAGTGGTCTATTATGGAAACTATGGCAGGCTGCTTGAGATTGGGCGGACGGAGATGATTCGTGAGATGGGCATGCCTTACAATGATCTGGAGAAGAGTGGGATTGTGATGCCGGTCTATTCGGTGGAGTCCCGATACCGGAATGTACTCAAGTATGATGAGCTGGTTACCATAGAAACTACTGTTAAAGAGATCCCCACGGCCAGGATCACATTTTATTACCGGATTTTCAATGAAGCAGGTGTTCTTGCCCATGAGGCCAAGGCGGTGCTGGTATTTCTGGATACCAAAACCAACCGGCCGGTGAGGGCACCGGAAATGCTCCTTAAGGTGTTCAAGAATAGCTAAGGAGTACGCAAGGTGAGCAAGGTGATTTCTGGCATGATACCTATCCTTCCTGGAAATCCGGTATAGCCCAGACCCCTGTTTACATAGAGGTACTGACCATTCTCCTTGTAAAGGCCTGCCCAGTGTTTGTAGGTCCACTTGGAGGGACTCCACTTAAAATCGCCAATTTCGATGCCAAATTGCATTCCATGGGTGTGGCCCGAAAGGGTAAGTGCAATTTCCTCCTTTTCTCTCACCTGCAGGTCCCAGTGGGAGGGATCGTGCGACATAAGGATCCTGACCAGCTTTGGATCGGTCCCCGCCAGGGCTTCAGAAAGATTGCCCAATTGAGGGAAAGGGGGTTTGCCCCAATTCTCCACGCCAAGGAGTTGCAAGGAGTCTCCATTCAGTGAAATGGTGCGGTGCTCATTTAACAGGAGGTCAAATCCAGAGGCTCTGAACTGCGTTTTCACGCGCTCCAGATTGGCCTCTTCTTCTGCCACTGATTCCCATTGGTAATAGTGTCCGTAATCGTGATTTCCCAGTATGGCAAATTTTCCCAGAGGTGCGTTCAGACCGTTTAGTATTTGCACAAATGGATCTACTTCCTCTGAAAAGTTGTGAACCAGGTCGCCCGTGAAGAGAAAGAGGTCGGGCTCAAGCTGGTTGACCATTTTAACGACCTTTCGGATGTGATCGGGATTGTGATAAAAGCCGGCCAGGTGAATATCCGATAATTGAACGATTTTTAGCCCGTCAAAGGATTTGGGGAGTTCTGGTAATTCGATGGACTTCGTAAAAACCTTTACATGGGTTTGCCCCCTGATCATTCCCCATCCAAAACTAATAAACAGAAGAAGCCCCAAAATCGCCCCGGGAATAAGAAACCAAGACCTGTAGGATCCGGCATCCTTATGAAGCAATCGACCTATTCCAAGTACCAGATCGCTTATTAACTGCGTGCTGTTAAAAATCAGTTTGGGCAGGTAAAACATAAGGAAGATCCCCATGATCAGCATGACACCAAAGAAGCGCGCAGGATCCCGCATCTGCTGGAATAGGGAACCGGCTCTGATCAGAAGGATCAGCATCAGGACGGTAAAACCCCAGTACACCAATAAAAAAGGTCTGCTTCCGGAGATGGAGGGAGGTATTAAATTTTGTAAACCTCTGATTGCATAGAGGTCCATAAGCACCACAAAGAGGGTGAGTATGGTGAATATCAGGAGTGATCTCATGGCTATTTATAACAAATAATTGGCAAAAATGCTTTCCGTTGAAATTAAGGATTGTAATTTTAAGAGCATGAGAAAATCCCTTCAAATACCCAGAGAGTTGATTCCGACTATGTTGCTGTTGATTTTTGGAATCCTCACAACCCATGCTCAGTATGAAACAAACTCCACAGACCTTTTGTTGGCACCCTTGCCTGAACTTCTTGTGGGTGAGAATGGGACTGTTATTTCAGAAGCCTCAGAGTGGGAGCAATATCGGAGGGAAGAGATTCTTGAACTCTTCAAAGATCATGTATACGGCCGGGTTCCTGATACTGAGGTATCCATTACGCACCATGTGAAGTTCATGGATAGGAATGCCCTGGGAGGCAAAGCTGTCATGAAGGAGGTGGACTTAGAAGTGAGCAATGGTTCAGAAAGCATGGATATCACCATGTTAATTTACTTGCCAAAGGAATCCAAAGGGCCGGCACCTCTCTTTTTGGGACTCACTTTCAATGGGAACCAGACCATCCACCCCGATCCCAATATCACCATACCCGGTGGCTGGGTCATGAACAATGAAACCTTGGGTATTGAGGATAACAGGGCGACCGAGGAGTCAAGGGGCGGGAAGCAATCCCGGTGGCCGGTAGAGTTAATACTCTCCAGGGGATATGGCCTGGCCACCATCAATTATGGGGATATTGATCCCGATTTTGATGACGGTTTTAAAAATGGAATTCACGCTTTAATGGATTCGCAGGGTCAAACCCGGGAGAAGGAAGCCTGGGGATCTATTGCTGCATGGGCATGGGGCTTGTCCAGGGCCATGGACTATTTTGAGAAAGATGAAGATATCGACCAGGAGAGGGTCGCGGTAATTGGCCATTCCAGGCTGGGTAAAACCGCCTTGTGGGCAGGTGCACAGGATGAACGATTTGCACTGGTGATTTCCAATAATTCGGGATGTGGGGGAGCAGCCCTATCTCTGCGTGGCTCCGGAGAGACTGTGGGCAAGATCAATTCCTCCTTTCCCCACTGGTTTTGTGACCGGTTTCAAGACTATAACGACAATGAAGCGGCCCTGCCTGTGGATCAGCATATGTTATTGGCCCTGATGGCACCCCGTCCTCTCTATGTGGCCAGTGCAGCTGAAGATCTATGGGCCGATCCTTATGGCGAGTATCTCTCCCTCTACCATGGGAGCAGGGCTTATGACCTGTATGGAAAGCCTTCATTGGAGGATGATCAGATCCCGGAAGTGGATCAGCCCCTTCGTATCGGAAGCCTTGGGTACCACATCCGATCAGGCAAGCACGATCTGACTGTTTACGACTGGGAACAGTACCTGGATTTTGCGGATGAGCAGATGCCTCCGGTGATTGAGGAGCGTGAAAAGTTTCCTGTAAGCATGGAATGGATAGAGGAGCATATTAGTAAGTCGACTCCCCGTTTAATTCTGACTCCGGAAGTTGAGCAGGTGGTCAGAGAAAAATTGGACCAGGGTGATGCACTGACCCGCAATGGTTTTGACTTGCTTCAAATACGGGCTGAGTCCATCCTTGACCTTGCCCCTTTAAGCTATCAGAAAACAGGAAGAAGGCTTCTGGGGGTTTCCAGGGAAGCCCTTGGCCGGCTTACCACACTGGCGCTGGTTTACCGCTTTGACCCGGAGGAGCGATATTTGAAAAGACTGGAGCAGGAGTTGCTGGCTGTTTGTATGTTTAGCGACTGGAATCCCTCCCACTTTCTGGATGTGGCTGAGATGGCAGCAGGTATTGCACTGGCGCTGGACTGGGCGGGTGAGAGCATATCGCCCGAAGTGGAGAAACTGGCCAGGTTGTCACTGGTTGAGAAAGCCCTTAAACCAGGGATTGCGTCCTCATCCAATAATTTCTGGATCACGGCCCATCACAATTGGAACCTGGTATGTCACGGGGGATTGTCTCTGGCAGCGCTTGCAGTTTTTGAGGATGAGCCGGAGCTGGCCTCAGCCATACTCAACCAGGCTGTCGTATATATGCCATTGGCCCTGGAACCCTATGCTCCGGGAGGTATCTATCCCGAAGGAGCTTCCTACTGGTTCTATGCCACTACCTATTTAACGGTGACTATTTCAGCTTATGAAACTGCCCTGGGAAGCGATTTCGGTTTCACATCAGCCCCGGGTATCATGGAGAGTGCTGTTTTTAGTCAGGTGCTGGCCGGACCTTCGGGGGACTACTTCAACTATTTTGATTCGGGTCTGGGTGGGTTTCAAAGTATGCCTCATTTTGGAATGCTTGCCTGGTTCTCCGCCAGGTCGGGTGAGGCAGTGGATTGGGCAGCTTATGAATCCTTGCTAAAGAGTGGGTTGGCGGATCCTGAATTTTTAAATGGCACCCGGTTTTTCAGTACCCATTTTCTAAATTGTGCCCTGCTCGACCCTGAAAGCAAATCTTCCTACAAATGGCCCGGGGTATGGTCGGGAGAGGGAGAGGAGCCTATTGTGATATTCAGAGATCGTGAGAATAAGCCGGAAGCTTTTTTCCTTGCAGCTAAAGGGGGAATGGCATCTGATAACCATGGCAATATGGATGCAGGCTCATTTATCTTCGAGCTGGATGGTGTAAGGTGGTCGGTGGATCCAGGAAACCAGAGTTATCACCCACTGGAAGAGATCATGGGTTTTAATCTCTGGAAAAGTTCCCAGGATTCCAGGAGATGGAGCCTGCTTACAAAGAATAACTTTGGTCACAGTACCCTGACTGTAAATGGAGAGATGCACCGGGTGGATGGACGATCGACCCTGATTCGAAAGGATATTCGTGGGGCAGTCCCCTATTTTACATTTGAGATGACTCCTGTTTTTGGTTCCGCTATTGAGTGGGCCGAGAGAAGCTATGCAAGAATATCTGATACACGCCTTCGTATCACCGATGAGCTTCTCTTTTCTGCGGACACCAAATATCTGACCTGGCAGATGATCACACAGGCAGAGGTGAAAATTAAGAAGAAAGGGGTGCTTCTTCAGCAGGAGGGAAAAGAGCTCTATCTGGACATAAAGGTGGATGTTCCCTTTACGGTGAATGTGGTGGAGCTTTCGCCACCCCCGCTCTCTTATGATAAGGATATCCCAGGCTTAAAGCGGATTGAGATCCGGCTGGAGAGGAAGGCATTCACGGGCAAGAGCGGATCGATTGTGGTAGAACTCACCAACGAACCCCGGTAATGACTGAGTTGAAATCCCCGTTGCGATCCCCCGTTCACTGGGTTCTAATGCTGCTCGCTTGCTTCGTTTATGGCTTGCAGCTCAGTGGAGAAACCCAATGTGCTCTTCATCCTGGTGGATGATCTGGGATGGAGCGACCTGGGGTGCTACGGGAGTAGCTTCTACCATACCCCGAACCTGGATGGCCTGGCGGAACACTCCATAAGATTTACAAATGCCTACTCGGCCTCCCCGGTTTGCTCTCCGACCCGGGCCGCTTTGATGACCGGCAGACATCCGGTGCGTGTTGGAATCACCGACTGGATCCCGGGAATGTCAGAGGGCAGTCACAAGAACTTTTTGCTGAACTGCCCGGAGGATCTTCACAACATGCCCCTGGAAGAGGTGACCCTGGCCGAGACTTTCCGGGACCAGGGCTATAAAACGTTTTTTGCAGGGAAATGGCACCTGGGAGAGCATGAGGAGTTCTGGCCCCTGTCCCAGGGATTTGAAATTAACCAGGGAGGAAACCACAAAGGTTCACCCACTTTCCCCGGGGGTAAGGGGTACTATGCGCCCTATGGAAATCCCTGTTTGTCAGAAGGTCCGGAAGGGGAGTACCTGACCGATCGGCTCACCGATGAGTCCATACGTTTTATGGAATCGGCAGGAGAGGATCCCTTTTTCCTCTACCTCTCCTTTTATACGGTGCATACTCCCATCCAGGGTTGCATCGATTATGATGCGCTCTACCTGGAGAAGCAGCGCTTGTTACCCGATAGCGGCAGGATGGAAGTTCGAAAGGAGCACGATGGAATTACACGGATTAACCAGACCGATCCCAGGTATGCCGCCATGGTGCATTCCATGGATGCCAATGTGGGCCGTTTGCTCCTTTCTCTGAAGGAGAGCGGTAAAATGAAAAACACCATCGTTATTTTCACCTCCGATAATGGAGGATTATCGACCACCCCGAGAGCAGGACCCACCTCGGTAGTTCCGCTGAGGGCGGGGAAAGGTTGGTGTTATGAGGGAGGAATCAGGGTGCCGCTGATCATTTCATATCCTGGAATGAAGAGTGCAGGTCGTGTAAGTGATCAACCCGTGATTAGTATGGATCTATATCCCACCCTGAAAGAACTGGCAGGAGTGCAGGATCCAAGGGACAGCTTGTTGGATGGCCAAAGCCTGGTTCCCTATTGCCAGAACCCCGAAAAGGTGGAAAACAGGGTACTGGTCTGGCACTACCCCCATTACCATGGGTCCAGCTGGAGACCAGGATCTGCCATCCGGAACAAGCAATGGAAACTGGTGGAGTTCTATGAAAATCAGTCTGTTGAGCTATACGACCTGTCGGTAGATCTGTCGGAGCAAAATAACCTGAGCCTTGCCTATCCCGAACTGGCAGATTCGCTGCGTCAACAATTGCATAAAAAACTGGAAAATCTGGGTGCAGATTACCCTGCTATAAGAGAGAATTGATAAACCTAAGAGATAAAACCATGCGAAGATATTTTTATTTATACCTCTTAATAATTTCAGGAGCTCTGCTATCTCTGAAAACCTGCAGCTCTAAATCCGGGGAATCCACAGAGAAACCGAATTTCGTCTGGATTATTTCAGAGGATAATTCTACGCATTACATGGAGCTATTTGATCCCAATGGGATCGCCACTCCCCATATTGAGAAGATGGCCGGGAATGGAGTTAAGTTTACCAGGGCATTCTCAAATGCCCCTGTCTGCAGCGTGGCCCGGTCCACACTGATCTCCTCCTGCTACGGACCCCGCACAGGAGCTCAGTATCACCGGAAATCCCAGTTGGTTCCCATGCCTGATGGAGTTCAAATGTTTCCATCCTACCTCAGGGAAGCCGGGTATTATACCTCAAACAGGCAGAAGAAAGATTACAATTATGTGGAGCCTGATGGAGTTTGGGATGAGTCCTCAGGGAAAGCCCACTGGCGCAATCGTGAAGCCGGACAACCCTTCTTCCACAAAGAATCTCATCCTGTCTCCCATGAAAGCAGGCTTCATTTTGATGCTTCGCTGATGGAGAGTTATGAGCCGGTAACCCCGCTGGATGAAGTTCACCTCTTTCCCAATCACCCCGATACAGAGCTTTTCAGATTTACGGCAGCCTATTACCGGGATAAAATTCTGGGTGTGGATACCATTGTTGGCCATGTAATCAAACAGTTGGACGAAGATGGACTGCTGGAAAGTACCTTTGTCTTCTATTTTGGGGATCATGGGGGTGTTTTGCCAGGTAGCAAAGGCTATGCCTATGAAACAGGATTGCATGTTCCCCTTGTGGTCAGGGTACCCGAAAAGTTCAGGCACCTGGTAAATTTCAAACCGGGAGAGGAGACAGATGGTTTTGTAAGTTTTGTGGATTTTGGTCCCACCCTCCTTCAACTGGCAGGAATTGAGGTCCCTGTAGGGGTAGATGGGATTCCATTTTTAAGGAGTGAAGTGACTGACCTTGAAGATCGCGATGTGAGCTATGGGTATGCCGATCGCTTTGATGAAAAGTATGACCTGGTCAGAACCGTCAGGAAAGGGAATCTTAAGTACATACGCAACTACCAGCCCTTTAATGTGGATGGTTTGCAGAATAACTACCGTTACAAATGTCTGGCTTTTGAACAATGGAGAGATCTTTACCGGAAGGGTGAGCTGAATGATATTCAAAGTCAGTTTTTTGAACCCAGAGAGGCTGAGGCACTTTACGATCTTGAGCAGGATCCTTATGAAACCATTAACCTGGCCAGTAATCCAGCTTATGTAGAGAGATTGACTGAAATGAGAACATTGCTAGGGGAATGGGTGATGGGGATGCCCGATCTGAGCTTTTACCCGGAAAATGTGTTGCGTGAAGAGGCTTTCGATCATCCGGTGGAATTTGGGCAAAAACACAAAGAGGAGATATATGAGTTGAAAGAGATTGCGGATTTGAGTCTTTTGCCCTTTGATCAGGCCAGGATTGGCCTGGAAATTGCTCTGAACTCCGATCATCCCTTAAAGGTCTACTGGGGGCTGATTGTATGCAGCTGTTTTGGCGAGAATGCCAGTGATTTTCGGGCCACAGCCACTAAACTATGCAGTCACCCCGATCTGCTGGTGAGGACAAGGGCTGCTGAATTTCTGGGGCTTACGGGAATGGATAATCCAGTCCCTGTGATCACTGAGGCCCTGAGACAATCGGAGGATGGAATAGAGGCCCTTCTGATTCTCAATTCAGTGGTATTACTGATGGACGGGCCTTTTGGCTATGAATTCTCACTCTCTGATAATGATTTTAATAAGGAGGTTCTGGATGAGCCGCAGGTTCAGCGCAGGTTAGAATATATCTATTCACGAATGGGACCGCTAAAAAAACTGTAAATTTGGGGATGATTGTTTTTGAGGAGTATATAAAGGAGAACCTGGTTTTATTAGATGGAGCCATGGGATCTTTGATCTATGAAAAAGGCGTATTTATCGATAAATGCTATGATGAGCTAAATCTTTCCAGGCCCGAGCTGATCCGTTCCATTCACGAAGAGTACATCCGGGCAGGAGCCAGGGTGATAGAGACCAATACATACGGAGCCAACCGCTTCAAGCTCAAGTCACACAATCTGTTGGAACAGATAGAGGAGATTAACCTGAGTGGTGTTTCCCTTGCAAAAGATGCAGCCGAAGAGAATGTATATGTAGCTGGTTCCATGGGGCCTTCAGGAGTTGAACTTGAACCCTGGGGAGAGACCACACTGCAGGAGGTTTTTGAGACTTATGCAGAGCAGGCTGGCATCCTGGCGCAGGGAGGCGTTGACCTCTTTATCCTGGAAACTTTCCAGGACATTCGGGAAATGGAACAGGCCATTAAAGCCATCAGAAGTGTAAGTGATCTGTCGATTGTGGCCATGATGACCGTAGGAGAAGATGGGAAAACCCGGTATGGGGTGGATTTGGAGGATATTACCTGTCGTCTGGTCAATAGTGAAGCCACCGTTATTGGATTGAATTGTACCGTTGGGCCCAAGCCCATGCTCGATTTTGTGGAGCAGATGAGGAGGCTCTCAGACAAGCCCATTGCCATTATGCCCAATGCAGGAAGACCGCAGTTTACCGATGGTCGGATGATCTATATGAGTACTCCGGAGTATTTTTCAGTCTATACCAAACGATTCATTGATAAGGGGGTAAGGGTACTTGGAGGTTGTTGTGGAACCACACCCGAACACATTGCCAAAATGGCCAATGCACTGGCCATGAAGCAGACCAGGATCCAGCATTCCATTAAAATTGGCGTAAAACCGGTCACAGATGAACCCCTTCCCGATCCGGTTCCGGCCATTGAAAAGTCTAAGCTTTCACGAAAGCTATTGTCGGGCGAACAGGTGGTGCTGGTGGAGATGGTTCCTCCAAAAAGCACCGATATTACCAAACCGCTGGAGGGTGCCAGGTTGCTTAAGGAGAGTAAGGTGGATGCCATCAATATTCCGGATGGACCCAGGGCATCGGCCCGGATGACCGGACTGGCTCTTTCGGTACTGCTGCAAAACCAGGTGGATATTGAGACGGTACTTCATTATACCTGTCGCGATCGCAACCTCCTGGGAATGCAATCAGATTTGCTTGGGGCCAGCGCCCTGGGTATTAAAAATATCCTGGCCATCACCGGTGATCCGCCCATGATTGGTGATTACCCTCAGGCGACAGCCGTATTCGACATTGATGCCATTGGACTGGTGCATCTCATAAATAATCTGAATCATGGCATTGACGTGGGGGAAAAAAGGATAGGAGACCCCACCTCATTTCTGACAGGGGTTGGACTTGATCCCAACAGCGTAAATACCGAGAATGAAATTCACCGGCTTCAGTTAAAAAAGGAAGCAGGGGCCGAGTACATCATCACCCAACCGGTATTTGATGTGGACTCCCTGGAGTCTTTTATGGAGAAGGTGGACATAGGGGATATGTTCCTGATAGCTGGGATCTGGCCACTTGTAAGTTTGCGAAATGCCGAATTTATGAAAAATGAAGTGCCTGGAGTTACTGTTCCGGATGAGGTGATTGCACGGATTGCCAAATATGATACCAGAGAGGATCAGTTGAAAGCAGGAATTGAGATTGCACAATCTATGGTGGACAAGGTGTTGAGATTTGTAGATGGAATCCAGGTGAGTGCACCCTTCGGAAGATATGCCCTGGCTGTTGAGGTGGCTCAGGCAATCTTAGGCAAAAAAAAGGAATAGATATATAAAAATAAGGTCTTATGAATAGATTGATCGGGGCTACACTGATGGCCATGTTTTTGGTTTTTCAGGTTTCTGCCCAACTCCATCCCGATTATGAGAACCCTGAGGTATTTGAGCGCAACCAGGAGCCACCCCATGCCACCCTGATGCCGTTTGAGAGTATAAATCAGGCCATGGAGCTTGATAGAAAATCATCTCCATTTCACTACTCTTTAAATGGTTCCTGGAAATTTCATTGGGCCGAAAATCCCAGTCAGGCCCCTGCTGATTTTTATGAACGGGGATACAAGTTTGACCACTGGAAGGAAATATCGGTTCCCTCAAACTGGCAGATGGAGGGTTTTGGATATCCCCTGTTCAGGAACATTGGATTGCCTCATCCCCATGATCCTCCTGAGGTGCCCGGTGATTTTAATCCTGTGGGATCTTATTTCAGAACATTTGATCTTCCGTCTGACTGGAATGGAAAGCAGGTATTCCTCCATTTTGAGGGAGTGCATTCGGCCTCCTATGTTTGGATTAATGGAAAAGAGGTGGGGTATAACCAGGGAGGAATGGAGCCCGCAGAATATAACATTAGCGAATATCTGAAGAGGGGCAAGAATAGCATTGCAGTCAAAGTTTTAAGGTACAGCGATGGTTCATACATGGAGGATCAGGATACCTGGAGGCTATCCGGAATTTACCGCGATGTGTACCTGGTGGCCACACCTGATCTCCATATACGGGACTACTACATCACCACCGATCTGGATGAAAAATATGCCGATGCAAAGCTTAATGTAGTTGCCCATGTGGCTAACCTGGGAAAAAAGAGCATTAACGACTATGCGGTCAGGGTTACACTTTTTGACAAGGAGGTTCAATCTGTCTTAAGTGTAGAAGGATGGATTGCAGGTGGGAGCCTGGATGGACAATCAGATACAACACTGACTCAATCCTACGAAGTGGCGGATCCCAAAAAATGGTCGGCCGAGTTTCCCAACCTCTATACATTGGTTCTGGAGCTATTGGATGAGAAGGGTGAAGTGACAGAAGTGGTCAGTTCCAGGGTGGGTTTCCGCGAGGTGGAGGTGATCGGTCAGGCCATCTGTATCAATGGGGTACCCGTAAAATTTAACGGAGTAAACAGCCATATGATGCACCCCACCACTGGGCATGCCATGGATGTGGAGACCATGCGGAAGGACTTGTACCTGATGAAGCAGTTTAATATCAACTGTGTTCGAACCAGCCACTATCCACCCAATGTGGAGTACTTGGATCTGGCCGACGAGGTGGGAATCTATTTGGTCGATGAAACGGGCGATGAGGCCCATGCTTACACCTATCTCTCAAGTGATCCGCTCTGGCGCAATCAGTATCTGGATCGCATGAGAAAGATGGTGTACCGCGACAGAAACCATCCTTCGGTGGTAATCTGGAGTGCCGGAAATGAGAGTGGACCGGGTGACAATATCTGTGCACTCATTGCTGAAGGAAAGAAGATCGATCCCAGCCGGCCCGCATGGATGTATGGAGGGAATCGGGATGAGGATCCCCTGAAGAATCCCATCCGGTGCGAAGATGTGGTGGGACCCAGGTACCTGCAGCCTTTCAGGCTTGAGCAGAGGTTTGCCAAGTCAGACGATCCCAGGCCTTCCTTTATGGACGAGTACATTGCAGCCACAGGGAACAGCCTGGGTGGACTGGACGAATACTGGGATCTGATCTATAAATACCCCAGGCTTACGGGAGGTGCCATCTGGGACTGGATCAGTCCGGGCATTACCGAGGCCATTGTTTCCACACCGGATGACTCACCGGGAAGTATTAAATCAGTCTTTATGAACAAGGCGCACCTGGTGGAGGGACATGAGGGTCAGGCGCTCTATCTGAGTGGACATGACGATTGGCTGGCGGTGTACAGAGATCCGGCACTTGATATTACAGGGACAGAGCTGACCCTGTCCTTCTGGGTAAAGCCGGAAAACTTCAATGGAAATGGCTCATTTCTGACCAAGGGAGATTACCAGTTTGGCATTGTTCAGCCGAACGAAAGTCAACTGGAGTTCTATCTGAACAACGGAACCAGGAATTCATTGATGGTGGACTTGCCCGAAAACTGGGTGGGTCACTGGCACCATGTGGCAGGAATCTATGATGGACAGAAGATGGATCTCTATATGGATGGTTCCATGGTGGGAACCCAGTCCTGCACAGGAGCTATTGTGAATGCACCCTATGGAGTGACCCTTGGAAAGAGTGGGGAACTAAGGGATGGGCATCAGGGATATATGTGCCATGCCACTCTGGATCAGGTAAGAATATTTGGAGAGGTCGTTCAGTTGGAGGATCTGAACAGGGAGACTGACGGACTTAAATCAAAATCACTTCTCTGGCTTGATTTTGAAACAGCCAATGAGGAAGGAAGCTATTACTCCATTGGAATTCCCGGCCGGACCTATGGACTGGTCTGGCCCGACCGTAGCATTCAACCCGAGTTGTGGCAGTTAAAAAAATCCCCGCAGCCTGTTGGATTCAGGGTCATCGATTTGGAAAAAGGAGTGATTGAAATTTTCAACCGGTACCATTTCAGGAACCTTAAAGAGCTGGATTTCCAATGGCAGCTTACCGAAAACGGAGAGGTAGTCCAGGAGGGGCTGCTGGATCTGGAGATGCCGGCCGGAACAAAGAAACAGGTATCGATACCTTTTGTGAAATCCGATCCTGCTCCCGGAGCGGTCTATCACCTGATGGTTGTTGGTTCCACCACTGCCGATCAAGCCTGGGCAAAAGCCGGACACGAGGTGGCCTGGGAGCAATTCCCCATGCCCTTCCTGGAGATCCCTGCAGAAGCTGAGCCTTCAACAGGCCTCTTATCTGAAGAGCGGGACGGGAAATTTATAAAACTTAGCGGGGATGGATTTGCCTATGCCCTTGATACAACTTCTGGCAGGATAACATCGATGGTCATTGATGGAAAGGAGTTGATCAGGCAGGGCCCGGTTGTTAATGTATGGAGGGCTCCCCTGGCCAATGACCTGGATTCCTGGAATTTCTGGCATACTGAGATGGGTCATGTGACCGATGGGATGGGAAAAGAAACAGCCAATGGATGGCGTTCCATTGGACTGGATCAGTTGGTTCAGGAGGTGGATCAATTTCACTCAGAGATTCAGGCAGAGCGTGCAGATATCTGGATTGAAACCAGCCTCCACGCCAAAAACTATACCACTGGTTTTAAGGTGCATTATCACTATACCATAAGTGGCTCTGGAGAGATGGAGATCTCCACCCGGGTTTCACCCAGAGGCAACATGACCAAATGGATTCCTAAAGTGGGAATACAAATGGAGTTATCAGAAGAGATGCAGCAGTTGGAGTGGCTGGGAAGGGGACCCTTTGAGAACTATCCTGACCGAAAAACAGGAGCCAGGATTGGCAGGTACAGCACCACCGTAGAGGAGGATTACGTTCCCTATATCATTCCTCAGGATTATGGAAACCGCTGCGACATCCACTGGTGCCAGGTGACGGATCAGACAGGCAGAGGTCTGCTCTTCTCCTCAGATGAGCTGTTTAATTTCAGTGCACAGAAATATTCCACCAAAAACCTGGACAGGGCACACTATCCATTCCAACTGAAGGACGAACCCGGTGTGACCCTGAACCTTGACCACAGGGTTTCCGGGGTGGGAGGCACCGCCCTTTCTGTGCTGAGTCCCTACAGGGTACTTCCAGAGGAATTTGAATTCAGTTTTACCATTAAACCCCTTAAATAGTCTGATCATGAAAAACATTGCTTCCCTGGTTTTAATGCTCTTGCTGGGTATTGGGACCTGCTTTGCCCAGGGCAGGAGCGTGGAGATTGTTCCGGTCTGGGAGCGTTTTGAAGTGGCATTCGAGAGTCAGAATAATTATGAAAATCCTCTTTATGATATTTCTGAGTTTTATGCCCTGTTTGAGTCTCCTTCTGGAAAGAAGATCCGGATCAATGGATTCTGGGATGGAGAATCGGATTGGAAAATTCGCCTGATGCCCGATGAGGTGGGGAGCTGGACCTATTATACCCGTTGCTCAGACACCCTGAACCCGGGCCTTCATGGCATCTCGGGTTCATTTGAGTGCACTAATAACGAAAGTGGACTGAATCTGTATGTACATGGAAGGGTAGGAAAGGGGGCAGGGAGCTATCACCTGATTCATGAGGATGGCACCCCGTTTTTCTGGCAGGCCTGTACCGCATGGAATGGGGGATTAAAATCCACGGATGATGAGTGGGAAACTTACCTGGAGCAAAGATCAGAGCATGGATACAATGTCATTCAGCTGGTGGGTACGCAGTGGAGGGGCTGCGATCAAAACAGCCTGGGTGAGGTGGCTTTCACAGGGAGCGGGAAAATTACCCTGAATCCTCATTTTTTTCAGCATTTTGATGAAAAGATGGATCGCATCAATGCCCATGGCCATGTGGCAGGACTGGTTCTTTTGTGGGCACTCCCTTTCGGACCGGGTACCGAGTTGAGTCCGGGCTACTATCTGCCCGACCGTGAGGCCATCAAGCTGGCCCGCTATATGGTGGCCCGGTATGGAGCACACCATGTGGCATGGTTACTGGGGGGAGATGGAAAATATGTGGCCGAGCTGGAAGATCGCTGGATGCATATAGGCAGTGAAGTATTTAAAGATAAGCCCCAGGGAATCTCCATGTTGCATCCACATGGTGAATCGTGGGTAGGGGAGATTTATGGCAAGGAGTTCTGGTACGATGTGGATGGATATCAATCGTCGCATGGTACAGGGAAGCGAACAGTTGAGTTTATTAATAAGACCATAGCAGAGGGCTGGAAATCAAATCCTCCCAGACCTGTCATTAACCTGGAACCCTGTTACGAGCAGATTCGGAATGCGATTTTTGAAGATGACGTCCGAAATGCCTGTTATTGGAGTGTTTTTGCCACTCCTCCTGGAGGCATTACCTATGGAGCCGATGGGATATGGCCCTGGATCAGAGAGGGGGAGAAGCCGCTCAATCACCGCTACACCCCGGAGGTTAGTAGCTGGGATAAAGCCATCGAGCTGCCAGGAAGCATTCAGGTGGGATATCTGGGCAATTTTATGAGGCAGTTTTCATGGTGGGACTTGCGTCCGGCCCAGGGACTCTTGCTTGAGCAACCGGGAGAGGATGATTATAAAAAACACATATCGGTCCTGAAATCCCTGGATAACCAGACGATTCTGGCCTATTTGCCTCAAAAGCAGGAGGTAAAATTGCGAATACCTGCCGGAAAGAGATATACCATCAGGTGGTTTGATGTGGTGGAAGGCAGCTATACAAAGGCCACCATAGAGTTAAATGGAAATGTACTATCGGCTATTAGTCCTTTGGAAAAAGACGGGGTTCTGGTTCTTACAGGAGATCAATGATCTTGGGAACGAATACCAGCATATAGGTAAACAATGAGATTCCTGCAGTGATCGTCAGCAGCGCATTTCCCATGGCTTTGATCCTGGTCACATGAAAAGGGGTGAGCGATGGATCTTTTTTTACCTGCAACATGGATGCCGTACGGCAGATTCCGGCCCCAATAAAGAGCGCTGATACAAAAAGTACCAGGAACCATTGAATGGCGCTCAGGTTCAGGATGATTCCTCCGGCTATTACCGGAATAATAAAGAACAATTGGACATGTAGTTCGGGATCCTTAGAAAATACCGTTTGCAGGCTATTGGAGATATTCCGGGGCGAGGAAGAGGTGGCCTGAAATGTGTAATCAGGGTGGCTGATATCCATGGCTTTGGGTATTAATTATGACCAAAGCTAATAATTCTTCCGTGAAATGCTAATTTATTTACACGAAAATTTTTACATCGCACTAGAAAATCATCAGTTTTTTAAGAATATTGTGGTTTTTATGCCTCAAAAGTAGGAGATAGATGCCTTTTTTCAATCCAACTATTCAGTGGCAGGTAGTATCAGGGCGGGTAGTTCCAGCTGCCTGTACCTGGCGTTAAAAATAGCAATTTCTTCATCAACAATATTAGTACTTAGTAACTAGTACTTAGTAACTAGTACTTAGTAACTAGTGATTAGTAACTAGTACTCAGTAGGTAGTAACTAGTACTCAGTAACTAGTATCGCACTAACCTGCTAACCAATAACCTATCCCATTACCCCACTACCCACTATCCACTACCCACTATCCACTACCCACTATCCACTACCCACTATCCACTATCCACTATCCACTATATCCTGGCGAAGCCAGAAGTCATCGCTCACCCATCACTCTTCACCCATCACTCTTCACCCACCACTCACCTTTCACTTTTCACCCTTTACATATTTCTCCAGCCATTGATCCTGTTCCCATAACATGTGCAGAATGCTCTCCTTGGCACTATACCCGTGACTCTCTCTGGGTAGCATCACCAGCCTTACGGTGGCTCCCAGTCCTTTCAGGGCATTGAAATACCTGGTGCTCTGAAGGGGATAGGTCCCTGAGTTGTTGTCTGCCTCCCCGTGAATTAGAAGCAGGGGAGTCTTCATCTTATCTGCATGCATAAAGGGCGACATGGTGTAATAGACCTCGGGTGCCTCCCAGTAATTTCGCTCCTCGCTTTGAAATCCAAAGGGTGTAAGGGTTCGGTTATAAGCGCCACTCCGGGCAATTCCTGCTGCAAAGAGATCGCAGTGTGAGAGGAGGTTGGCCACCATAAAGGCTCCGTAACTGTGTCCCCCGCAGGCCACCTTGTTCCTGTCGATATAACCCATCTGATCCACTGCATCGATGGCCGCCCTGGCATTGGCCACGAGCTGTTCGCGGAATGAGTCATTGGGCTCTTCGTCCCCCTCTCCTACAATGGGGAATGCTGCTCCGTCCAGAACCACATACCCTTTGGCCACCCAGTAAATGGCCGATCCATAATAGGGATAGGTGAAGCGATTGGGATTGGCCGTAGTTTGTCCGGCGCTGGATTTGTCCTTATACTCACGGGGATATGCCCAGAGAATCATGGGTGCTTTCTCCTTTTTCTCCATGTCATAACCCACAGGAAGATAGAGGGTGCCCGACAACTCAAGGCCATCGTCACGTTTGTAGGTGATCACCTCTTTGTGCACATCCTGTAAACTTTTGAATGGGTTTTCAAATGCCGTGATCTGTTCCAGCTTGTCCTTTTTCAGCTCCCTGAAATAGTAGTTGGGGTAATCTGAAGGCGATTCGATTCTTACCAGTAGTTTTTTCTTAGCGGCATCATACTGACTGAGGCTTTCCAGCCTGTCGGTGTATTCCGATTGATAGAGGCGTTTAGTCTTAATGGTTTTGAGATCCAACTGATCCAGGAAAGGAAACTGGCCCTCCTTAGAATAGCCACTTCCAATCAGGTAGGCCTTTGATCCATCCAGGGATAGCACATAGCTTCCCATTTCATTTCGTTCAGTCACAAATCTTCCCGGATCGCTGTATTGATCCTGGTAGTTCCGGTCGTGAAGAAGAACCACTTCCTGTTCTGCATCCGAGGGATTGAAAACATAGGTCTTGGTGTTCCTGGTGTTCCACCACCTGTCGATGGCAATGGCAGTCTGGTCATCGCCCCATTGTATGTAGGAGTAGCGATTTAAGGTTTTCAACAGGGAAACAGGTGTTCCGTTGAAGGGGGCTTCCAGTTGAAATACTTCATCTCTGTATTCCACCTGAGTTTCCGGATCGCCGCCATCCAGGGCTTCTACAAAGACAAGGGTAGATGGCTTATCGCTTCTCCAATTCAAACTGCGACGCCCTGTACGGGTGGCCATAAATCCTGTGGGAAGGTCTTCGATCAGGGGGACTTCCAACACCGTCTCTACTTTGCCGGCATCCTGAGTGTAGATGGTTGTGGTGGAGGGGAAACGATAGTAAGGGACCAGGTAGGAGAATGGTTTTTCGATGGTATTGACCATTACATAGCTGCCATCAGGTGAAAAACTGATACTTTCATACATGGCATTGCCCAGCCACTTTTCGCTGGAACCATCCATCGAAACCTTGTATATCTCTGAAAGTGCCAGCTGTTCAAAATTGTGTTCATCATTCTTATTCTGAAGCAGGTCCTGGTAGGTCCTGTTCTGGGCCTTCTTCCCGTCGGCCACAGATATGGTGGGGCCTGCCGGAACGGCATTTTCCACATCGATCAATGGCTTCCTCTCAGGGGAAACCATCTTTACCAGGATGGCCTGGCTATCTTCAAACCAGTTGATCACATCTCCCATGTTTGCGTTTGCAGTGGGTTCGGTGAGTTTTTTCGCTGTGGCTTCAGCTATATGGATTACCCATACTTCCACACCCTCCGGGGTGGTTTGGGTAAAAGCCATTTTCTGTTGATCAGGCGACCAGGTGAGGTTGGCGATCAGGGGAATCTCCGGCAAACCGGCCACAGCTTTAATCACACCCTCTTTTTGAGTGATGTTTTTAATTTCTATCTGATTGTAGTATCGTACCCTGCTCCCAATGTTGGTGGCGGGATCGATGCGAAGTCCACCCAGGCGCATCTCCTCTTTGGATAATTCTGCAATGGTGCTATAGGCATCCCTGTAGAGAAGTACCATGTACTCTTTATTGTTGTCAAGAAGTACGGAGGGGGCCAGAGGAACATCCACCAGATCCAGTATCTCCTGGGATGGTTTTTGATAAGTTAGATGCTCCTGGGCACTGAGGCCCGCAAAGATCATCACAAAAGTCAATATTAAAGCCTTTTTCATTGTGTTTTGGGTTTTTTGTATTGTTATCATTTGGGTTCTGTTTTATTGGGTTTGGCAAATCTCCAGCCCTGGCTCAACTGTTGGGATAGCTCTTCCATGGTGGATTCTTGTGAGGTGTTACGGGCCAGATTCTGATTTTCATGGGGATCCGACTGATGGTCGAATAATTCCCGGGCCAGTAACTCTCCCCTTGATTTGGTCTCTTTGTTCCATGCGTACCACTCCACATACCTGTGCCTGTCGGTTCGGATGGCATAACCCATCCGCTCCTCCTGCCTGGTAAGCGGGGGACCGAATCTACCCAGCAGGAACTGGCTGAAGGCCGCATTTTTCCAAGCCCTGTCAGGATCTGAAAGCAATGGGGTCAGGGGGGTGCCCTGCAGGTGTGGAGGAATTGAAAATCCGGCCATTTCGCAAAGGGTGGGATAGATATCCACAAATTCGGTCAGGGCCTTGCTTTTCCGTCCTTTGGCTTTTGCTCCATACCCGGAGAATATCATGGGAACACGGGTATCTATCTCATAATTGGTCATTTTGCACCAGCCATTGTGCTCTCCCAGTTTCCACCCGTGATCTCCCCACAGAACCACAATGGTGTTCTCCCCGATGCCCAAGCGATCCAATTCATCAAGCAACCTGCCCACCTGGGCATCTATATAGGAAACACTGGCATAATAGCCATGAATCAGCTCTCGCTGCCGGGCCTCATCCCAGGGCTCTTCAAAGGGCCAGGGAAGGTCGTGACAATCGTCATAGGATCTCAGCTCCTGGTCTCCGTGGGTGGCAAAAACGGGACTGCCTTCCGGTGGAAATTGATTTGTTGCCAGGGGGAGGGAGTTGCGTTCATACAGGTCCCAATATTTTTTAGGCGCATTGAAGGGAAGATGGGGTCTGTAGTACCCCACCGACAAGAAAAAAGGCTTGTCTTCTTTGACCAGGTTTTTCAAAATGTCAATGGCCAGGGTAGTTTGTGCACCATCAAAATAGGCATCGTCCTCCGCATCTGCAATCTCCACTGCATTGGCCTTTACATACCAGTGTCCCAGCTGATCAATCCTGTCCTTGCCTTCTGCCTTGAATCGCTCTATTTTGGCCTCCTGGATTTGAAGATTCTCCTCATTCAGATAGACAGCATCGGGATCAAAGGGGTATCCGTCTATGTGTGGTTTTTGCGTCCAGGAGAGGGTGTCGGGGATGTTGTTGTGAAAGGTTTTTCCCAGGCCAATGGTGGTATACCCCTTCTTTTTGAAAAACTGGGGCAGGGTGACAACATCGGGAACATGATCCCTGAAAGAGGTGTAGAGATCCCAAACCTGGATAGAGTCGGGTCTTAAACCGGTAAGTAAACTGGCCCTGGAAGGATTGCATACCGATTGCTGGCAGTAGGTCCGCGTAAAAGTTACTCCGTTGGCGGCCAGTCTGTCCATATTGGGAGTTTGTATGTGGGTATTGCCATAACACCCCAGGTCGGGTCGAAGATCGTCCACCGGGATAAAGAGGATATTGGGCCGGGATGTTTCTGTCTCATTTCTGCTACAGGAAGCTGATAAGGCCACTCCACAAACCATCAGGAAGAGCCAGGATATTCTTTGAAATGAGATGTGCATTGTTTAAGTTGTTTGAAGTATAGTTATTTTTTGACCTGGACCACCATCTCCACCTCGCAGGCAAAACCCATGGGCAGGGAGCTCATCCCCACAGCTGCCCGGGCATGTTTGCCCCGCTCTCCGAAAACTTCCACCATCAGGTCAGAAAATCCATTGACCACCTTGGAGTGATCTGTAAATTCGGGATCGGCATTGACCATTCCCAGGACTTTGACGATGCGAACTACTTTGTTCAGGTCCCCAATTTCAGCCTTAAGGGCGGATAACTGTTCTATGGCAGCTAAACGGGCAGCTTCATACCCCTGATCCAGGGTGAGATCGCTTCCCACCTTTCCGGTCACAAAGCTACTTTCACCCGATCGGGGACCTTTCCCTGCCATAAATACCAGGTCTCCTGCTGTCACTGCATTCACATAATTGGCCACCGGAACACCCGGGATCCGAAGCTCCAGTCCCAGTTCAGCAATCCGCTCCTCCACATCGTAATCATATAGGTCGGTGTTTTCCCGGGTCTCAAAAGTGACAATGTTGCATGCTGAAAGGAACAGGATGATTACAATGGACATGCTGATTCTGATCAAATTTCTTTGATTTCTCATAACTCCAGGTTTAATATTCAGTAAATACCTTTGGCCTCTTTGCGAAACTTTATTCTTCTCCGAATTTCACCCACTTCACCTCGTCGTTATAGCCTGCGCTAACTACCGTATCGATGAATTGCATTCCACGAATACCGTCTTCAACTCCGGGAAAATCGAGCATCTCGGCTGTGGGCTCTTCTCCATTTGCCCTGGCCCTGACTGTCAAAGAGAAATTGCGGTATATATTGGCAAAAGCTTCCAGGTAACCTTCAGGATGTCCTCCGGGAGTACGGGTATTGTGCGCTGCAATATCGCTGTCCATGCTGGTTCCCACACGCAATATCTGCATGGGTGCATCCAGCCATTTAAGGATTAGGGAATTGGGTTCGTGCTGAGCCCAATCAAGGCCGCCTTTATCTCCATAAACCCTGATTCTGATGGCATTTTCCTCACCTGCGGCAATCTGGGTAGCCATCAATACTCCTTTGGCCCCATTGTCGAAGCGCAGCATGGCAACCCCATCGTCATCCAGCAATCGGTTAGGTACGAATATATTAAGCTCCGCACAAAGCTCCGTTACTTTTAAGCCGGTAATATATTCTGCCAGGTGGTGGGCATGCGTTCCGATATCGCCCATGCTGCCTGCCTTCCCTGAACGCTTCGGGTCGGTACGCCAGCTTGCCTGTGGATTTCCGGTATCTTCCAATTTTGAGGAGAGCCATCCCTGTGGGTATTCCACATAGACTTTACGGATTTTGCCAAATTTTCCATCGGCTACCATTTGCCTGGCATGTTTTACAGCCGGATAGCCCGAGTAAGTATGGGTTAAGGCAAAGGTTAATCCGGTTTCAGTAATTTTATCCTTCAATTGAATGGCCTCTTCCAGTGTGAAGGTGATGGGTTTGTCAAGCACCACATGAAATCCATTATCCAAAGCCATCATGGCCGGGTCGAAGTGAACGAAATTAGGCGTTACAATGGAAACAAAATCCATTCGTTCACCTTCCGGGAGTTGTGACTCTTTCTCAAACATCTCCTGGTAGGTTTCATAGACCCTGTTTTCGGGTAGGAAATAGAGTTTGCCCGATTCTTTTGAGATTTCAGGGTCTACGCTGAAGCAACCACAGACCAGTTCAATCTGATTATCCATGAATGCTGCAAGACGGTGAATCGCTCCGATGAATGCATCGCTTCCTCCGCCCACCATTCCCATGTTTAATTTCCTGTTTGTCATCGTTGATTTTTAGTTTTAAAATTGATTACATAAATCTAATTCATTTTTTTCATAACATGAAGAGAGTCCATTTTTATTACATTTGAAAAACATTCAGACAAACTGGTTATGGAGAAAATTAGATGGGGTATTTTAAGTACGGCAAAAATCGGGTTGAAGCATGTGATACCCGCAATGCAAGCAGGAGAATTAACTGAGGTCGTAGCCATTGCATCCAGATCTTTGGAGAAAGCGCAGGTGGCAGCATCCAGCCTGGGAATTGAAAAGGCATATGGATCTTACGAGGCCTTATTGGAGGATCCTGAGGTGGATTGTATCTACAACCCCCTTCCCAATAACCTGCATATGGAGTGGACCATTAAAGCCATGGAAGCCGGTAAACATGTACTCTGTGAAAAGCCCATCGGGCTTACAGTGGCCGAGGTGGAGGATATGATCAGGGTTCGGGATCGCACCGGACTGAAAGCAGGGGAGGCTTTTATGGTAAAATCCAATCCACAATGGATCGAGACCCGTGAGCGGGTTCGCAGGGGTGAAGTAGGTGAACCCAGGCTGATCCAGGGGATGTTTAGCTATTTTAATGCCGATCCCTCAAACATCAGGAATATTCCTGAGCTTGGAGGAGGAGGCATGTGGGACATCGGGTGCTACTGTTCTACCCTCTCCAGGTATCTTTTCGAAGAAGAGCCCATCCGGCTGGTCTCAACACTGGAGTTCGATCCTGAAATGAAAACCGACAGACTGGGCAGTGTGATTATGGAATTCCCTTCCGGTCAGTCTATCTTCTCGGTAAGTACACAGCTTGTGCCCTACCAGCGCATGCACCTTTTTGGTACAAAAGGACATCTTGAAGTTCGAATCCCCTTCAATGCACCCAATGACAGGGCCTGTACTGTGAACCAGGATATTGGAAGTATCCTGTTGGATGAGATTACAACCCATAGCTACCCGGTGATAGACCAGTATACACTTATGAGCGATGCTTTTTCCAGGGCAATCCTCTCCAATGGTGAGGTACCTGTACCCATTGAGGATGCTTTAAATAACACAAAAGTATTAACAGCTATCTTTGAATCAGCCACATCCGGACAATGGGTGGAAATCTAATAAAAAGAAGCTTTTGATTTATCCTGAACAATTTGAGAGTAAGATAGGCTTTGACCGGATCAGAGAGCTGGTGAAGTCCCACTGTCTCTATGAACCTGGTAAAGAGAGGGTGGATGAGATGGAATTTAAAACCGACCATGAGGCCATTGGTCGGGAACTGCTTCTGGTGGAGGAGTTCGGTCAGATTAACCGCAATGAAGATGAGTTTCCCATTCAGCATTTTATTGATAACCGGGATGCCCTGAAGAAGGCCGAGGTGGAAGGAACCTACCTGCTTACAGAAGAGGTTTTCGGCTTGCTGAAGAGCCTGGATTCGATCAGAGCCATTCTTCATTTTTTCAAATCGGACGAAGAGGAGAAGTATCCGGCTTTGAGAGAATTGTGCAAGCCAGTGAAGATGTTTCCTTTTGTACAGGACAGGATTCAGAAGATCCTGAATAAGCATGGCAAAATCCGCGACAATGCTTCTTCAGTGCTTCATCAGATCAGGCGGAGTCAGAACGAAAAGCAGGGGGCAGTCTCGAAGAAACTAAACCAGGTAATGAGCCGGGCCCAGCGCGAGGGTTGGGTGGATGCCGAAGCAGCACCCACCTATCGGAACGACAGGCCGGTCATACCGGTGATGGCAGGAAATAAGAGAAAGCTCGGAGGACTGATTCATGATGAATCGGCCACCGGGAAAACCGTTTTTATCGAACCTGCTGAAGTGGTCGAACTCTCCAATGAGATCAGGGAGCTGGAGTATGCCGAGCGAAGAGAGATCATTCAGATTCTGCTGGATTTCACAGCAGACATCAGACCCTATATACCCGAACTACTCTCCTCACAGGACTTTCTGACCACCATCGACTTTATCAGGGCCCGGGCACTCTTTGCCAATCGCATTGAAGGTGTGCGTCCTGAGTTGAAAAATGAACAGGTTTTTGACTGGATCGAATCAAAACACCCCTTGCTTTTCCTCGCTTTTAAGTCTGAGCAAAAAGAGGTGGTTCCTCTCTCCTTTCATCTCTCGGATAAAAACAGGATCCTCCTTATTTCAGGACCCAACGCCGGGGGGAAATCGGTCTGTTTAAAAACCATTGGCCTCTTGCAGTATATGATTCAGTGTGGTCTTTTGGTCCCGTGCAAAAAGGAGTCAGTTTTTGGGATATTTGCCGGGATATTTATTGACATTGGTGATGAGCAGTCCATAGATAACGACCTCAGCACCTACAGCTCCCACCTGTTGAATATGAAATATTTCGTGAAGAATGCTGCTTCGGACACCCTGATTCTGATTGATGAATTTGGGACTGGAACAGAACCTATGCTGGGCGGGGCCATTGCCGAATCGATCCTGGAGGAGTTAAATCAGAGCGGAACTTGTGGGGTGATTACCACCCACTATACCAACCTGAAACACTACGCTACCTCGGCGGAAGGGATCATCAACGGTGCCATGCTCTTTGATAATCAGAAAATGCAGCCCCTCTATCAGCTTCAGGTAGGTAAGCCGGGTAGCTCTTTTGCCTTTGAGATAGCCAGAAAGATCGGATTGCCCGAAGAGGTGCTGGAAAAGGCCTCTGAGAAGGTGGGGAAAGACCACATTGACTTTGACAAACACCTCCGGGAAATTCTCCGGGATAAAAAGTACTGGGAGAGCAAACGTCAGAAAATCAGGCAGTCTGAGAAGAAGCTGGAGGAACTGATGACCCGGTATGAAGGGGAGCTGAAAGAGAGTGAGAAGCAACGTAAAGCCATCGTAAGGGAGGCCAAATCTCAGGCCGATTCTATGCTTTCGGGAGCCAATAAGAAGATCGAGCAGACCATCAGGGAGATCAGGGAGGCGGATGCAGAAAAAGAGCGAACCAAAGAGGTAAGAAAGGAGCTGGATACTTTTAAGGAAGAGCTGGAGACAGAGAAAGGGAAAGAGGAGCAGAAGGTGGAGAAGCTGCTGAAGGAGATTCGCCAGCGGGGTAGCCAGCTGGAGGCGCGGCGGCCGGACTTAAGCCAAAAGGCCAGGGTAAAGCTTTCCCATAAGCAAACGAAGGAAGACCCCGAAATAAAGGTGGGAGACCTGGTGCGCATGAGCGGACAGACTACTGCCGGAGAGGTGTTGGAGATCAGGGGGAAGAAGTGTGTGGTGGCATTTGGCATGCTTAAGACCACTACCTCTTTCGAACAGCTCGAAAAGGTGAATGCAGAGGAGGCTGGACGCCTGAGGGTGAGGGATAACTCTAAGGTAGAGCTGGGCGACTGGAACTTGAGCACCCGACGTGTTCAGTTCAGACCCGATGTGGATCTAAGAGGAAAGCGTGCCGATGAGGCCATGGAGATTGTAGTGGAATTTGTGGATGAAGCCATTATGGTGAATGCACGGGAGCTCAGAATATTACATGGCAAAGGAAACGGGATCCTTCGTCAACTGATCAGGGAATACCTTCATACGGTAGACCTGGTGGAGTGGTACGGGGACGAACATGTGGAGCGTGGAGGGACGGGGATTACCTTGGTTAGGTTGGAAACCTAACCAAGGTAGTAACTAGTACTCAGTGGGTAGTAACTAGTACTCAGTGGGTAGTAACTAGTAAAAAAAGTGTAAAGTGAAGGTGAGGTTTTTACATAGGGGAGATGTGGATGAGGGGCGTTGGGATGAGGTGATTGCTCAATCCCAGGCAGAGACCCTCTATCCCTATACCTGGTACCTGGATACCGTGGCCGAAAGGTGGTCGGCCCTGGTGATGGACGACTACAGGTTTGTGATGCCGGTGGTATGGAAACAGAAGTATGGACTGAAGTACATCTATCAACCCTATTATACGCAGCAGCTGGGCATATTCAGCAAGGAGTATGTAGATCCTGCGGTGATCGGGGAGATGCTGCCTGTGCTCTACAAGAAGTTTCGCTTTGCCAATTTCAATTTTAATGCAAAAAACCTGGTGGGTGAGGATAAGAACTGGTCGCTTTATGACAAGACCAACTATGTACTTGACCTTAATTCCGATTACGAAAAGATCTCTGCCTCCTTTTCTACCAATGCAAAAAGAAATATTAAGCGCGCCATGGCAAACAGCGGGGAGCTTGAGAAGGAGTTGGGCTGTGAGGAGGTGATCGCCTTTAAAAGGGAGAATGACACCATCAAGCGGACCGAAGGGGAATACCAATGGCTTCAGAATCTCCTTCAAACCCTGACAAACAGGGAAGCGGGAACAGCCTATGGAATCAGAGTGGATCGTCGGCTTATTGCAGCAGCTTTCTTCGGCTTTAGCCGCACCAGGGGAATCTACCTGGTTTCTGCTTCAAATGATGAGGGGAAGGAGCAGCGAGGCATGTTTAAAATTGTGGATGCCTTTATCAGGGAGTATGCCGGGAAAGCGCTGAAGCTCGATTTTGAAGGTTCCAATATCCCATCGGTGGCCCGATTTTTCGCAGGATTTGGAGCACGGCCAGAAATATACCAGGGCGTAAACTTTGACCGCCTTCCTGTTTTCCTGAATAAGTTGCGAAAACATGATTGACCGCAACAGAAGAATCATAGCAACCCTTGCACCGCTGGCCGGCATGGAGACGCTGCTGAAGTATTCCCGGCAGCCTGTGATATTTCCCTTTTACCATACGATTTCAGATCATCCCCTGGCACATGTAAGCCATCTTTATCCCCTTCGCAGGGAAGAAGATTTTAAGCAGGACCTTGAGGAGATGCTCAAGTGGTTTGAGCCCATTGGTTTGGGTGATTATATGGGTGGAAAGAGACTGATTGAGGGGAAGCGCTATATGGTGCTTACATTTGATGACGGACTGGCCGGGTGCCATCAGGTCATTGCCCCGCTGCTTAAGAAAAAGGGGATTCCGGCAGCTTTTTTTCTGAACAATCATTTCATCGATAACCGGGGACTCTTCTACAGGTATAAAGCAAGTCTGCTGATTGAACGGATCCGGACAGATAAAGAGGCACTGAGGAAAGTGGCTGAGTACCTTGCCATCCCTCGAGGGGAGGGTGGCGGAATCGTTACACCTCATAAGAGAGGATCAGATCTCCTTGTTGGATGTTCTGATAAAGGAGGCAGAAGTTGATGTAGATTTATATATGAAAGATAGCCCGGTCTACTTAAGTTCTAAACAGGTGATGGAACTTGTGCAATGGGGATTTGAGATCGGAGGGCACTCTCCAGGTCACGCCGATTTCTCAAAGCTGAAACCAAAGGAAATTATCTCTCAGGTTGGCTCCAGTATAGAGGATTTGCAGCATAGATTTCAGGTTTCTACCCGCTATTTCTCTTTTCCATTCACCAGTTGGGGCATCCCTGAGGAGGTCATCGATCAGCTTTTGGAGAAGGGAACTGCAGAGGTTTTGCTGGGTACTGCCGGATTAAAGAAGCAGGATAAGGCCGGGTTTATTCAGAGAATTCCCATGGAGGAGTTTCACGGACCTGCTGAAAAGGCTCTCAAAACAGAATACCTCTACTATTTGCTTAAGGGATTGGTGGGACGCAACAAGCTTAGCACCTGATTACCCCGTAAATACCACATCGCCATCCCCATCCTGAATCTCCGTGTTTCCAGGGATCTGATTTATAATCTTTCGATGTGCAAACAGCTGTTGAGGCATGGGGCGAATGAAAAGGAAGCTGTTTTTAAAAGCCATCAGTGCATTCGTTAGATGAAGGTTCCTTATGGTTGTATGGGCACAGCCGGAGCTGATCATCTGATGGGTCAGGGTTCGGGCCATAAAAGGATAGATCTGATCGCTATCACTAAAAACATAGGGGGCGGACATGGACCGGTTATGGATCAACAACCAAAGAAATCCAATGCTGAAATCAGGCAGTGTAAATTTGAACAGGATGTTCTCGAATCGATTGGCCTGGTAGGAAAAATGGTAGTTCAAAGAGGCCCTGTTTTCTTCTGTTAACCAGGGATGCTGCAGCACCCAGTTAAATACTTCGGGTGTTCTCCGAAAAAGGGAGGATTCCTGCACACGAAGGATTAGCTCCTCCATCACGGGATTCAGAGCACTTACCCTTTCCACTTTACACTCCTGTTCATCCACAGGTTTAAAGCCCTTAAGTCCTCGCTCACGTAGCTGATTTACAGTCAGATCCCCCAATCGCAAAAGCTCTCTGGCTCCAAGTCTCTCACCCAACAAATCTTCAGTGGCAGCCCGCAGGTAAAACCTTCTCCCTTCTCGTTTTACCAGTAGGGGAAACTGGCCAGTCCGGTCATATACGGCCTTCGATGCCGGGGCGTAATTGGTGTAAATTAGAGAGCCATCCCATAAGGCTTCGGCCCTTTGAAGGAGTTTGGTAGATAAACCCTTCCGCCTGAATTCAGGATCCACCCAATTTCCGCTGAGCCAGGCAAATCGCCTGGAATTTCCCTGCAAATCAAATAGGAGGTCGGGTAACACGGTTCTGTAAGCAATCAGCTTCTCATTCTGCCAGAGTTCAAATAGTACAGGATCGGTTTTTTCTGCCCTGGGATTCTTCAGGTAAGAGCTGAGTCTGAGTGGGCTCAAGGGGGTTGGCTCCTCTGGATTGGAATAAGTGTTTTGAATATGTGATTCCAGCGCATCCAGGGTATATACTCGGATATCCATGGAGCTCCCCTTAATCATTCTTTATCAACCTGTCGATTTCAGTTTCACTCAGGTTGGCACCAAGTAGCTTCTCCTTTTCACATTTGAGTGTTCTGGATGGAAACTTTTTCAGCAGGTTGTAATTGTGAGTGGCCATCATCACTGCACGTCCACTTTGCGAGATATCCACCAGGATGTTCATAATTTCAGTGGAGGTGGTCGGATCCAGGTTGCCCGTAGGTTCATCGGCCAGGATAATCTCCGGATCATTAAGCAAGGCCCTGGCAATGACAACACGTTGTTGCTCACCACCCGAAAGCTGGTGGGGCATTTTATATCCCTTGTAACCCAGGTCAACCTTTTCCAGAACCTCAGCAATACGGTCTTTTATTTCACCCTTGTTCTTCCAGCCAGTGGCCTTCAGTGCAAATTCCAGGTTGCTGTCAACTGTGCGATCGATAAGTAGTTTGAAATCCTGGAAAACAATTCCCAGCTTCCTTCTGAGCAAGGGAACCTCTTTTCGCTTGATAGATTCAAGCTGAAAATCAGCGACCTGCCCTGTCCCTTCCATTAAGGGCAGTTCTGCGTTAAGTGTCTTGATCAGACTGGTTTTGCCGCTTCCAACCCTGCCGATCACAAAAACAAATTCACCCTTATTAACGGTAAGATTAACGTCCTTAAGCACCAGGTGATCATCTATTCCAATCACAGCATTTTTCAGGGTAATGATTTTGTCTAGGGCCATAGATACTTTATATATCCGGCTAAATTAAGAATTATTACCATACTAAAAGTTAACAAAAGCCTGTTAATTAAAAAGGAGTTTCACCCAAAGAGCCGCTTGTTATATTCGTAATTTTATCAGGTTAATCCCATGCATATGATCCAATCGAAAAAGAGACTGGTATCCATCATATTCCTCTTAACCTCCATTCTAGCTTATAGCCAGAAAAGTGCGGTCTATAAATATGGAGACAATGAATACCTGAGAGGGCTTCAATTGTACGAAAAAGAGAAGTATGGTGCTGCCAGAGAGGCCTTCACCAACTACCTGAATGGAACCGAAAACACCCGATCCGAAATCCGCTCGGAAGCCTCATACTACAGGGCCATGTCGGCCTTGGAGTTGAGAAACGATGATTCGGAGTTCCTGGTCTATACCTTTATTTCCGAATATCCTGAAAGCGCCAAAAAAAATGATGCAGTTTTCAGACTGGCAAAATATTTCTACGATAAGAACAGTTGGGCCAGGAGTGTCTCCTGGTTTAACAGGGTGGACCGTCACGAACTGACTCCAACCCAGTTGTCGGAATACTATTTTAAAAAGGGCTACAGTTATTATGAACGCAATGACTATGAAGAGGCCAGGGCGAATCTGTATGAAATTCAGGAGGTGGAATCCGTATACAATGCTCCGGCGATCTACTACTATTCTCACATTCATTATTTACAGGGAAATTATGAGACAGCCCTTCTGGGATTTCGCAAGATTGATACCAATCCTCTCTTTCATGAGATAGCTCCATACTACATTTCTCAGATTCTCTATATGCAGAAAAAATATGATGAGGTGATCAACTATTCTCATGAAATGCTCGACTCTGTATCGGAAAAGAGATTGGGCGAAATTTCAAAGATAGTGGGCGAATCCTATTATATGCTGGGCATGTACGCCGAGGCCATCCCCTATCTTGAAACCTATAGGGACAACAGCAGCGCTTATACCATTCAAGATCGCTACCAGCTGGCCATTGCCTATTACAACCAGAAAGAATATGAAAATGCCATGCCCCTGTTTGAACAGATCAGTTACAGGGAATCGGAGATCGCACAGAGCGCCCACTACCACCTGGCCGATTGCTACCTGAAGCTGGGAGACATGAACAAAGCCCGAATTGCATTTTCACAGGCTGCTAAAATGGAGTTCGATCCAAAAATTCAGCAGGATGCCATGTTCAATTATGCCAAGGTCACCTATGAACTTGCTTACAGTCCTTTTAATGAGGCCATCAGGGCTTTTGAAGATTACATAAGATCTTACCCGGCGGCAGATAATACAGATGAAGCTTACAACTACCTGGTGAATGCCTACCTGGGAACCCGCAATTACAGCATGGCCCTGGTTTCTATTCAGAAAATTAAAAGAAAAGACGCAAGGATTGAAAGAGCGCTTCAGAAAGTGGCCTTTTACAGGGGGCTTGAACTTTATAAAAACCTGAGATTTAATGAGGCCGTAGAAGCACTGGAGCTTTCCCAGGAGTATTCTACATACGATCCGGTCATTGCCTCCAGAAACTATTTCTGGCTTGGAGAGGCTGCCTACCGTTCAGGCGATCCCAAGACGGCGCGGATCTTCTACAATGAATTCCTGAAAGATGCAAGTTCCATCTATCAGCAGGAGTATGTCATCTGCCACTACAGCATAGGCTATATTTACTTCGATGATGAAGATTATCCGAATGCGATCAGCTGGTTCAAAAAGTATTTGAACCTGGAGAAGAACCAGGAAGCCCATACCTTATCTGACGCCTATAACCGAATGGGAGATTGTTATTTTGTGGGTGCCGACTACGCCAATGCCATCACCTATTATGATCGTTCCATTGCTGCTGGGATGGCCGATGCAGATTATGCCCTGTTTCAGAAGGGATTTACCCTGGGTTTGCTGGACAAGACTCCTCAGAAGATAGAAGTTCTTAACAAACTACTAGTTGAGCAGTCTACTTCCAATTTCAATGACGATGCACTCTTCGAAATCGGCAGGAGTTATGTGGCTCTGGGTGACCTTCCAAAGGCTCAGGCTTATTATGAGAGGCTGGTCGATGAGCATCCCAATTCAAGCTACACCAACAAAGCGCTCAACCAGCTGGGATTGATCTATTACAACCAGTCAGACTACGACCGGGCACTGACCTATTATGAGCAGGTAGCCACCAATTATCCAGGAACTTCCGAAGCCGATAATGCACTTACCAGTATAAAGAATATCTATGTCCGAAAAGACAATGTGGATGAGTACCTTGATTTTGTGACCGGGCTGGGACAGGATATTACCCTCTGGGAGCAGGATTCCCTTGCCTACACTGCTGCGGAACTGGTCTACACCAGGGGCGATTGTGAAGAGACCATCCGTGATTTCAAAGACTACCTGGATGCATTTCCCAATGGAAGATTTTTGCTGAATGCCCATTTTTATAAGGCAGATTGTCAGTTGAAACTCCAAGAGAACCAGGAAGCACTCCAATCTCTGGACTATATCATTGCCCAACCCCGGAATATGTTTACCGAACCTGCGCTGGAAGCGGCATCAAAAATCAATTTCAGGGAGAAAGATTATAACAGGGCCATAGAAACCTACAGGGCTCTGTTGGATCTGGCCGAGAAGAAAACCAACATCACAGAGGCCCACATCGGTCTGATGCGTTGCTATGCCAACCTGGGTGAATCCAACAATACCATAGAGGCTGCCCGCGAGGTCCTTCAACTGGGTAAGCTGCAGGAAGAGATCATCAGGGAGGCCAACTTTAATATTGCCACCTCCTTTTACGAAATGAATGAACCTGACTTTGCCTACGACTATTTCCTTAAAGTCGCTCACGAAGTAAATAGCAGCGAGGGAGCCGAATCCAAATACAGAATTATTGAGATTCTTTTTGAAAGGGAAAAAATGGACGCTGCTGAGGAGGAAGTATTCAGTTTTATCGAAATGAATACCCCGCACCAGTACTGGATGGGAATGGCCTTCCTGGCACTGTCGGATATTTACATGGCCAAAGGGGACGAGTTCTCAGCCATCAATGCCTTGCAGGCACTGATCGATTCTTATACCATTCCTGATGACGGGATTATTGCCAATGCAAAGCAAAGGAAGGTAGAGCTTACAGAGCAGGCAGAGAGTGAAATAGCACCAGAACCCGGGGAGGCTCAATAAATATCAAAGAAACTAAGGAATATGAAAGATATCAAAATAGCTGCACGGACCCTGTTATCACTTTTGGTGGTTTTCCTTTGGATGCCTGCCGCGTTAGCCCAGCAGGAAGAGGTCAGGGTCGTAAAACCTTATACGCCTACACTTTCATCGGCCGAAAAAATTCAGCTTCTGCCTGACCTGGAGGGGGAGATAGATTACACGCCTCCCACTTTTACCTATGAACTCTATCAGAAAAAATACGACAGTCAGTTTGGGGTAGAACCCATTAAGGCGGCAAGAATGGTAAAAATGCCTCTTAAAAAGCTATATAAGAGTCAGTTGACCTTGGGTTTCGGAAATTATACAACCCCCCTTGCAGAGTTGAATATCAATCAGCTCAGATCCCGCAAGGGCACCTTTGGATTGACAATCAGGCACCACTCCATGAATGGGAAGGTGAAGCTGGAGAATGACCTGAAGGCTCCAGCCGGATTTAATGAGAATAAGGCAGAGGTTTATGGCAGCAGATTTTTAAGCAACTCCGTGTTTGATTACTCTGCAGGTGCCAGCTACAACTCATATGTTCATTATGGAGTCAATCCTGCATTGGATAGTGTGCTGGAACGTAAAGATGCCACTACTCCCTATTTTACTGCTGAAGGTGCATTGGGACTACACTCCGTACATGCCGATTCATTCCATTTCAATTACAATGCCGACCTGGATTACTACTATTTTACCCATCAGTTTGAAGAGGCTGAGCATGGCGCCAGTGCGACATTTGATTTTCATAAGAAATTAAGGATTGTGGACATTGCCGCTGAAGTGGGCGGGGCCTACTACGGCCACTATCCGGCGTGGGATACGGTATTTGGCAACCATACCATGATGTGGCTCAATCCACTGGTTGCAAAAAATGCAGGAGAGTGGAAGCTCACAGCCGGGTTTAATACCTATGGGGAGGTGGTTGATGGGGTATTCACCATTCATTTTTATCCGGTCGCATCCTTCCAGTTCCATGTGATTAAAGAGGTTCTGACTCCCTATTTCGGGGTGGATGGTTACCTGGAATCAAATAATTCCCGGAGTATGGTTGAGGAGAATCCCTATGTGGTTCCGGTGCTTTCGGTGAAGCCTACCAATCACAAGATGATTGCCTACGCCGGTATTAAAGGCCGGATCTCAGACCAGGTGGCTTATAACATAAGGGGAAGCTATTCTATCATTGACAATGCTTACTTCTATGTGAATGACATCAGCAATCCGCTCAGGAACCAGTTCACGGTGGTTTATGACGATGTCACCCTGTCCAACCTCTACGGCGAGTTAACTTATCGTCCCGCAGATGCCTGGAAAGTTTACTTAAAGGGGAACTATTACAGTTATGTGACCCAGGTCGATCTTGATCGTCCATGGAATAAACCCAAATTCGATCTCTCCCTACAGGCACGCTATAACCTGGGAGATAAAATACTGTGTTGAAGGGGGGGTATTCGCCATCGGCTCCAGGTATTATGAAAACTTTGACCCCACCAGTGAAGATAAGCTGCCCCTGACCATTGATCTGAATCTGGGATTGGAATACCGGTACAGCACCCTTCTCTCATTCTGGGCCCGTTTCAATAACATGGCTGCACAGACATACTACCTCTATCCCAACTATCCCTCATTCAAGTTCAGATTGATGTTGGGGTTCACGTATGCTTTGTAAAAAGTTAGAAGGGTAGAAGGGTAGAAGGGTAGAAGGGTAGAAGGGTAAAGGGTAGAAGGGTAATAGGATAGAAGGGTAGAAGGGTAGAAGGGTAATTGTAATATTTCTGCAGTTCATTTACAATGACATATTGATTCTTTTGAAATCCCCTTCAAATAAGCCTTGAGGGGTTTTAAAAGAATCTTTTCGCTCCTACATCCTATATTGACTATCAACGATGTGCGGATATTATCTGTTAATGGTTAGTGGTCTTTGAGGCGTTTGATGTAGGCGTTGATTCTGTATGAGAGAATGTTTAACTCTTCCTGGAGTCTGGATTCTTTATCAGAAACTAATAGTTTTCTTTTAACGGATTTTTGCAACCAATTGATTGTCTCACATAGTGATCCCCGGGCATAATATGCAAAGCGTTTCCGATCAGCATAACTAAACCTTCCATAAGCCTCACTCAGATTGGCTGATATGGAATCTGCAGCTCTAACCAGCTGTTTTCCAATGGTATCTTTATCAAAATGTTTCCATTGAATTACCTCCTCCCAGATCTCCTCACCAATTAGATTGGCTTGTTCGATTATTTTAAACTTCTGTAAGTCCAAAGTTTTATACCTTTAATGAGTTCAACACCAAAATATCGCACACATAGTCTTATAAAATGATCAAAATGTATGAAATTGTGTCCATGTAAACGAGCTACTGATATTTTACGACCATTAACCTTTACCTACTAACCATTAACCTTTTCTTATGTACTTAAAAGAATTTTCATTTCGTGAGAATGCCGGCCAGAAGATTGAGTGGCTGATTGATAAGGTGACTCTTTCGAAGATCAACCTGATCGTAGGGAAAAATTCCAGTGGGAAAACCCGCACACTGAATGCACTGTCGGACCTGGTGAGCATGCTCCGTGGAAAGGGTAGCAGTGCAACCGGACCCGTTACTTATGAGTTGCTGTTCAGGAAAAACAAGGGTGTGATGAAATACGAGCTGGCTTATGATCCGGAGACCATTCAGATGGAACGCCTGACGGATGAGGGATGAGCTCTTGCTGGATAGGGGTGAAGAGGGTGCTGGAAAAATAAAGTATGAGTCGACACCCGGTTCTATCTTTCTGGATTTTGAAATTCCTCCCGACCAGCTGGCGTGTTTTGCAAAGCGCGACAGGTTGCAGCATCCCTTTATAGAGGCCATTCATGAGTGGGCTATTTCTTTGCGAAGATTTGATTTCAGCGGAGACCTGGGCAAGAGCAGGTATGCCTTAAAATCAGCTTTCGAAGCCAAGGAGGTGGACTGGAGCATTACCAATAATTCACTGGTGCCGGTTGTGACTGTGGCTCATGAACTCTATCCCCGGTTCCATGAGCAGGTTTTGGCTGATATGCAGGGGATAGGTTATGATTTGGAAGATTTTGGGATCATACAATTCACCGAACGTTTTGGTAGTGCGGCACAGGATCGATTTGCCGTCTATACCACAGAAGCCGGGCTTGAAAAGCAGGTAACCCAGCGGGATATGTCTCAGGGCATGTTCAGGGCGTTTTCCGTGCTGGCTCAACTCAATTACTATATCTATTGCGGCCATACCGGAATGGTCATTATTGATGATATAGGGGAGGGACTCGATTTCTCCAGGGCAAAACATCTGGTTCAGGTATTAATTTCAAAAGCTGAAGAGTCAGGTTTACAGTTGATTATGTCGACCAACGATTCGTTTATTATGAACGCGGTGGATATTCAGAGCTGGGCCGTTCTTATGCGGGAAGGAAATAAGATCAGTGTTTTCAATTACGAGAATTCAAAGGAGATTTTCGAAGAGTTTAAATTCACCGGGCTCAATAATTTTGATTTTTATGCCAGTGAGTTTTTCAAATCGGGCTTGAGCGAAGACGAGCTTTCAGAGGGGTCCGGGGAATGAAAAAGCTTGCCATTTTTGTAGAGGGCCTTACTGAACAGATTCTGGTCAGGAAGATGTTGCAGGCAGTGCTGGACCGAAACAGGGTGGCTGTTCAAACGGTGAAAATCACCGGAGGACACAATGTAAAAATGTCCTTTACTGTCATGCGTGCAGCACACGTGGATAACCGTACCGAGTATTATGTGCTGGTATACGACTGTGGAGGAGAGACCAATGTAAAAAGTTACATGCTGGCCCGCCGAAACAAACTGGTTTCCAATGGTTACTCTATGATATTGGGCCTTAGGGATGTTTATCCAAATTTTGTACGTGCCGAAGTGCCTAAATTACAAAAGGGATTAAATCACAGACTTCCACAAAAAGGAGCTTTTACACGGATCTTCCTGGCAGTTATGGAGACAGAGGCCTGGTTCCTGGGAGAGTACCGGCACCTTAAAAAGGTTTCCAGGCAGCTTTCTCCGGCATTTATTGAGCATCAACTGGGATTTAATCCTCAAACCGAGAATATGGAGGATCGGGAGCATCCCTCCCAGGATCTGAAGGCGATCTACCAGATGGTGGGGGACGACTATACCAAGAAGAGGGATAGGCTAAGCGCTGTGGTTAACAAGCTGGATTTCCATCATTTCACCCATGGACTGGCAGAGAAGATGGAGAGTTTGGGTAATTTTATAGACGGACTGGAAATGTTTTTTAAGGAAGAGTTGTAGCGCATCATGAGAGATATGAAATCCATAGTGGGAGAGCTTATTGCTGCATTGGAGGAGTTCACCGATCCAAAGCGGGTAGAGAAGTCTAAAACTTACTTTCCCACCTCTCAGAGAGTGCTGGGGGTGACCAATCCTCATGTCAAGACTGTGACCGACGAATTAAAGCAACTGCATGCGGCCTGGACATCCCGAGAGTGGATTGAACTCTGTAAGGCCCTGGTGGACTGTGATATTTTTGAGTGTCAGATTATGGCCTACGGAATCCTTGACAAAAACAAAAAGCTTCTGGATGTGCTTACCCTTACTGATTTGGAGGACCTTTGGAAGAACCTGGATAACTGGGCTTCTGTAGACCATTTCACAATCGCTGTCTATGGGGTCTTGTGGGGAAAGGGTGTTGTTACCGATGTGCACATTGATAAACTACTTGGTTCTGATAATTTCTGGGACCGCAGGGTGGCAGTGGTTTCTACAGTGGCCTTAAATCTGAAATCACGGGGAGGTAAAGGCGATACAGCCAGAACCATAAGCGTATGTGAACGGGTGGTGGATGAGCGCCAGGATATGATCCAGAAGGCACTCTCCTGGGCTTTAAGGGAGCTTTCTAAGCGAGATAAGCAGTCGGTGATAAACTTCATGAACAGGTACGAAAGCCGACTGGCCAAACGGGTGGTCAGAGAGGTCAGCCATAAGCTGGATTTCGGCACAAAAAACTAGCCCCGTTTTACACAGGAATTCTGTTAATAACTTCGCTGGTATTCAGGGGGTTCAGAGGATGGTAAAACCGATTTTTTTTGCTATTTTTAGCAGAACCATTAAGGAGGGGGAAGTTGATTTGTAAACAGTTGATATTAAGTAGTTTAGAAATTTCAATATGAGAAGGGGGGATAACCTTTTACGGGTTTTTCGAGGGGAACAGATTCACAAAAAAATAACAGCAAATTTTATGACTGATTTTAGCGGTCGTTTGTTGTATTTTTTGATTAAAATATAGAACAGGAATTAAAGCAAGAGATAATGAGTGAAGAGTTAAAAAAAGATGCAGGTAAGCCGGATATGAACCAGGAATATTCTGCAGAGAACATACAGGTCCTTGAAGGACTCGAAGCGGTGAGAAAACGTCCGGCCATGTATATTGGGGACGTGAGTGAGAAGGGATTGCACCACCTGGTTTACGAAGTGGTGGATAATTCCATTGATGAGGCTCTGGTAGGGCACTGTGATAATATTGATGTAATCATCCACGAAGATAACTCCATCTCTGTGGAGGATGATGGCCGGGGTATTCCTATTGATATACATGAAAAGGAAGGTCGTTCGGCCCTTGAAGTGGTTATGACTGTGTTGCACGCGGGTGGTAAATTTGATAAGGACTCCTACAAGGTGTCAGGTGGATTGCACGGGGTGGGTGTATCCTGCGTAAATGCACTTTCTGAAGATCTGAAAGCGGAAATACACAGGGATGGAAAGATCTATGTTCAGAACTACAAAAAGGGCATTCCTGTTAAACCGGTCGAAGAAATAGGTGTAACAGATAAGACAGGCACCATCATTACCTTCAAGCCTGACAATACCATATTCAATGTACATGAGTTTAAGTATGAGATTCTGGCCTCCCGGCTTAGGGAACTGGCTTTCCTTAACAAGGGGATTCGCTTGAATATCACTGATCTTCGGGAAAAGGAGGAGAATGGCAATGGCGAAGGCGAAGGAAATAATGACGGCAATGGTTATGGCGAAGGCGATGGATACCGACATGATAATTTCTATTCCGAAGAGGGATTAAAGGAATTTGTTGCCTTCCTGGATGGAACCCGGGAGAAACTTATTGAGGAGTCTGTACACATCGAAACCGAGAAGAACGGGGTGCCTGTAGAGATTGCACTTCAGTATAACACCTCATTTTCTGAAAACGTACACTCCTATGTAAATAACATCAATACCATAGAGGGCGGCACCCACCTTTCCGGGTTTCGGCGAGGTCTGACCCGCACTTTGAAGTCTTATGCCGATAAATCGGGTATGCTGGCCAAACTGAAATTTGATATCAGTGGAGATGACTTCAGAGAAGGCCTTACAGCCATCATCTCAGTGAAGGTTCAGGAGCCGCAATTTGAAGGGCAGACCAAAACCAAGCTGGGGAACTCAGACATCATGGGTGTGGTTGACCAGGCAGTTAGTTCAGAGTTGGCTCATTACCTGGAGGAGCATCCCAAGGATGCCAAACAGATTGTCTCTAAGGTGATTCTGGCTGCCACAGCCAGGCATGCAGCCAGAAAAGCCAGGGAACTGGTTCAGCGTAAAAATGTGCTTTCCGGAGCAGGTTTGCCCGGTAAACTGGCGGACTGTTCAGAAAAGGATCCCGCATTAACTGAAATATACCTGGTGGAGGGTGATTCTGCGGGGGGAACTGCCAAGCAGGGAAGAGACAGGGCATTTCAGGCCATTATGCCTTTAAGGGGAAAGATCCTGAATGTGGAGAAGGCCATGGTTCACAAGATCTATGAAAATGAAGAGATCAAGAACATATTTGTAGCACTGGGAGTGAAGATGGGGACTGAGGAGGACAGCAAAGCGCTGGATCTCTCAAAACTTGCGTTATCACAAGATCATTATTATGACGGATGCGGATGTGGACGGATCCCACATTGCTACGCTCATTATGACCTTCTTTTTCAGGTATATGAATGAGTTGATCTCCAATGGATATCTCTACATTGCCACTCCACCTCTCTATCTGGTCAGGAAAGGCAAGAATGAAAGGTACTGCTGGAGTGAGGAGGAGCGCGAAGCTTTTGTTGAAGAAGTTGGAGGAGGAAAAGAAGCCGGCATTCATGTTCAGAGGTATAAGGGTCTGGGCGAAATGAATGCGGAACAGCTATGGGATACCACCATGAATCCGCGAGAACAGGACCCTCAGGCAGGTGACCATTGATAGCGCCGCAGAGGCCGACCGTATATTCTCCATGTTGATGGGTGATGAGGTACCACCCCGACGTGAATTTATTGAGAAACATGCCAAGTATGCCAATATCGATGCCTAGTTTGATGGTGTTGATGGATGCATGCTAAAACATACTGAGATTAAAGAGGGAGTTCGTTCCCTCTTTTTTTATGGTGCGGTGTGCACGGCAGGGCACTGATACTTGGAGGTGAGAGTCCTCTATGCACCCGGTGAGCGAAGCGAGGAGCTTGGTGTGGACATGGTGTCTGTTGTATTTCGGGTGAAATGATTAGGAGCTAATTGGTGAAGAAAAGGATCATGGTCACGGCACTGCCAACTAGAAAAAGAGCTATTGGGGAGATCAAGGTTAGTAGCTGGCCTGAGTTGATCTGAAGACCAAGCCAGCTTCTTCTCAGATTTCTCAGGCTGAGATGGAGGCCGATTAGAACCAAAACAGCCTGGAGCCATGGGATGAGCCTGGGCAGGAACTGGTGCCACGGGATGTTGGCAGTGCCAAAAAAGTCCCATCCCCAGCCCAGGGGATCGGAAAGGGATTGCAGAACAAAGGTGACATTCACAAATAGCATGGGAATTACGAAGGCAATCCATAGCATAAGTCCCAGTGGAAGAAGCGATCCGGAAGAAACCAGGAACACCTCTTTAACACCGAGCCCGATTTTAGATAATCTGGCACCGAGTAGAGAGAGCAGATAAATGATTCCCGGCATAATGATCAAAGCCAGCGACCAGACCGCCAAAGCGTAGATTCCAAACAATCCCCAGTTCTGCTTATCCAGAATATTTACATAATCACGAATCACGGGCCAGTGCCCCTGGTATAATACGCAGTATACAAGGGCTATTGAAAAAACGGAGATTATGGTCCATGCGTCACTCAACTTTTTGGTCCCCAACTCTGCTCCAAAGGGTCGGGAATAGAGGGTCACGTTGTTATACAAACAGCTGCGGGTACACTCCATGCACAATCCGCACTCGGTATTGTCGTCCAGTTCACCCACATTGATTCCATAGGGACAGGCCCATCCCTTCTCGCTGCCGTTCTGACAATAGTGGTTTTTACACCGATCGCAAACCTTTTGTGATTTGTTTCTGAGGGCCAGAGGACTCATGCGGGAAAAGGGTCCGATAAAGACACTGACAGGGCAGAGGTAACGGCAAAATGAGCGAAGTTCAAATACCATTGACATCAGGGTAGGCACCAATATGAGCATCAGGATGGCATATCCGGTGGCTTTGGGATTTGCAACCAGGGTGGTTGAAAAGGTAGTAAGTATCAGCAGGACAATTAACTTGGGCCAACCATTACTCAATCTTGCTGGCCATTTTCGGAAAAGTCCGTAAAATTTATTCCTGTATCCACCGGTGGATCCTTCTCCCGGGCCCAGGGCTGTTTTTCGCTGAAGCAGGTCTCCGAAAATCGGAAGCGGGCAAATGGTACACCAGATTCTTCCCAGTAAGGGGGTTAACAGGGCAACGAGCAGAAACAGCCAGATGGCCCACATTAATAGTACCCCAAGGTTTCTCCCCGACATTTTCGTTCCAAAGAGTGAGGCCAGTACAGCCAGGTAGATAAGGAGCATGGCCAGAATGATCAGGATCAATTGAGGCCACCTGGAGCTTACCAGTTTTTTCAAGAGAGGCGACTTTTTAAAGAGATCCTCATATCCTCTCTTTTTATCCGAGTATGTATCCGATACAGAGTTGCGAAATAAACCAAAAATCCAGAGGATAAGGATTCCTGCCAGGCAACCCAGACTAAAAACAAGCAGGGTGTTTGGTAGTATAATTAGTTTTCCATGCTCAAAGGCATGCATGGGTCCGCACCAGACATGACAACGATAGTAACTTTTTGCTACCAGGTAGTTTAACAGACCCGGATGGCGTGCCACAATGGTCAGCTCTTTAGTTACCTGAGGCGGATCAGTCGGATCGGAGGTTTTAAAAACCTCTACCACATCCCGTGACGGACTTACCTTGGCATCCACATCGAATTCTTCAAGAAAGAAAGAGTGTCCTGTATCATCTGTAGAAAAGGTCAGCCGCAAGGTATCCCCCCGGTTGCATCTGATCACAGAGGGATCTTTGCCGTATCGAAAATTCCGGATATGGATCTTCCTTTCTACAGGTTGTTTGGTAGCCAACTGGCAGATCATTGCCGGTACCACACCAAAGCACACTACAATCAGAAAATTAAATATCTTTTTTATAAGCGTCTGTTTCACCTGGAGAATTCTCTTATATTTTCAATGTTAACAATACTTTTCTTTAGAATCATTCTGTATTCTCTGGATTTCAAAAGGTTAAATTTACTAGTTTTACAGGCATACAAACTATGATGAAGATCACATAAGCCAACATCATAAGACCAAAGAGAATTCAAATTCAGGGAGTGGGAAAGGAAGGTACAAAAGCCTTATTATCAATGATCCCACACATCTGCTTACCTATTCAGGTGGATTTAACAACGATGGACTGGTGGATTTTCAGACCAGAACCATGCCAAAACCTGAGATATCAAAAAAAGAGGTGGATGTCCTGATTGATTATATCATCAGACTTTCTCAGGAACCGTAAAGGGAGCTCTATATTCTCTTGTGAGCATCTTGTTGGCCTCTTCATCATTGATGAATTTCATTGAATCAGGATCAAATTTAAGGGTACGTCCTACCCTGTAGGAGATATTTCCAAGGTGTATAAGGGCACAACTGTAAAATCCCTCCTCAATATCGGCCATGGCCATGGATTGATCATTTGCCCGTATGGCTTTGCAAAAATTCTCGAAGTGGTTTCCTATGCCCGAACCCGATTCTCCCAATTCCCGCTCTTCACCCAGGTAAGAATTCCAGCCATTGAGGTGTTTGCTCATATATCCTTTAGACCCATAGAAGAGGTTCCCAATGTTATTTTTTGAATTGGTTTTATAGGTGTTGTTTCCCTCATTAATTCCGCTCAATCCCCCTTCCGAATTGGTGATCCAGTGTCGGACCTCAAATTGCATGATCTTCTTTTTATCGCCACCACCTTCAGGATTGTCAAATTCGAAAACTGTCATCTGATCGTTAGGTGTCTGCTGATCATCATCAAACATAAAATGTCCTCCCATGGAGCTGATCTGTCTGGGTAGCTTTACATTCAGACCCCATCTGGCAATGTCCATTTCATGTACCCCCTGGTTACCCATATCCCCATTCCCGTAGTCCCAGTTCCAGTGCCAGTTGTAGTGAAAGCGGTTGGGATTAAAAGGCCGCTTAGGAGCGGGCCCTAACCAAAGGTCATAGTCGACTCCGGCAGGAACCACGGCATCTTCCTTCCTCCCGATGGTATTGCGCCACTTGTAGCAGAGCCCCTTGGCCATATATACTTCACCCAAACCGCCTGAATGCAAATAGTCGGCCATGGAGAGGGCGCATGGATTGCTGCGTTGCTCCGCTCCGTCCTGCACAATTACCTTATATTTTCTGGCAGCTTCCACCAGTTTCTGACCCTCAAAAATATTGTGGCAGCAGGGCTTCTCTACGCTCACATGTTTTCCTGCCTGGATGGCCCAGATGGCAGCCAGTGCATGCCAGTGGTTGGGTGTTACAATCGACACCGCATCAATATCTTTATCTTCATAGAGCCTGCGCATGTCGGTGTATAGCTTTGGCTCTTTCAATCCCTTATCAGTGAAGTGTTCCTTCACGATTCCCGGGAAGAGATTTTCATCGATATCACAAAGGGCTGCCACCCTCACATTCTCCAGTTTTTGATAGTTCCTGATGTGGACCTGTCCCATTCCCCGGATGCCGATTACAGCCACATTGATTTGATCACTGGCCTTTTTCAAGGTTGAATGACCCCATAGCAGGGGGGAGGAAGCCGCTAAGGCTCCGCTTGCCGAATATCTTACAAAAGTTCTTCGTTTCATGGGTTCCAGGGTTAATGGTCTGATACTTTAATCTTCATATTTCTAAAATAGATTTCTCCCCCATGATCCTGGAGCATAATATGCCCTTTTTCGAGGAGACCGTATTTTGGAAATTCCTTGAATTTACTCTTTAAAACACGTGTTGCGAAATCATCTGAAAAACGATTGTATTCCACGATTTTATCTCCGTTTAACCAATGTTCCACATGGCCATCTTTGGAAACAATCCTGCTGGTGTTCCATTCCCCAAGCGGTGCGGGTGATTTAGAGCTATCGGCGGCATAAAGTTCATAGCATGATCCCATGGTATAATGATCAAAAGGCTTCATCTTTCCCTCCAGCATCCAGGGGTGATTGGCATCATCCAATATCTGATATTCCGGTCCGGGCCCATAGGTGGCATAGGAATGATCCCCTCCCGGAACAAAATACTTAACCCCGCTATTTCCACCAATGGTCAGCATTTTCCATTCCCAGTAAAACTCAAAATCTCCATAAGCCTGCTTTGTAAAAAGGTTTCCGGCACTTACTGGCTCATCTTCTGAAGGAGCATTGACGACCAGGACATTTCCTTCAACTTTCCATCCAGCTTCAGGAAATGATTCGCTATTATCGCCGCGCCATTGACTCACATCTCCATTGGAAAGAAGGTCTACCCAATCGGTAGAATCTATGTTAAGCTTGTTTTCTGAATTGGCCATTTCTCCTGATCTGTTCTGGCAAGCCATCAGGGCCATGGTTAGGAAAAAAATCGGGATAACTTTTTTTATCAAAACAGGTGTTTTCATAAGGATCTGTGAGCTTCTAAAGTAGTAAAAATGAATTTCAGTTTCATTTTTTACTCAGTTTTAGAATCCTTTTGGATGGTCTCAAACATCTTAATGATGTTCTCCACCGGCACATCTCCAAGGATGTTATGTACCTGTTGGAAAACAAAACCCTCATAGGGCCTCCAAATGTCCAATTGCGCCTTCACATGTGCTTCCACTGCATCAGGACCTTCCCTGTTCAGGATCTCCTGGGTGTTGCAACCACCTCCCCAGAAACAGAAGCGATCCTTGTAGCGGCTTCTAAGCTCAACCGGATCCATGGTAGATGCATTGATTTGCACCGGATTAATCATATCCAGTCCAGCATCTATCAGATCTTCCAGAAAAGGCTCAATCCCTCCGCAACAATGCAGCTGAATCTTTACATGAGGAGCTAGTTCTTTGACCCTGGACCACATGATCTGATGAAAAGGTTTATAATAGGTGCGATACATTTCCGGATCAATCATGGGTCCCTGGTTGGTGCCCAGATCATCTCCAAAGAGAATGATGTCAATATGATCTCCAGCAGCTGAAAGAAAGCGCTCCAGGTTTGCAAGGTATATCTCTGTAAGCTTTTGTGAGAGCTCTAATACCTTATCAGGAAAAGCAGCCAGGTAAAACAAATAGTTTTCAGCTCCATAGAGAAACTGAGGCGTTTCAAAGAGGTTTCCCCCAAAGAGGCCAATGATCGCTTTATCGGTGGATGCCCTCAATGATGCTGCTCCAGAAGCAAATTCATTAAAATCATTGGGATCTTTCAAGTCAAAGTGTCCCCCGGGTGATGGGGCTGCGCTCCACATGTTCAGAGGCAGGATCATTTCCAGGTCGGAGAAATCATCATTCTCAATTCCCCTTTTTGCCAGGGGATAATAGATCTGTTCAAAATATAGACACCCTTTTTTTTGGACTGCAGAGCGATTTCCTTCCTTGTCAAGCAAAAACCAATCCTCACCCTCTTTGAAGGTTGCAATATATGCAGGGATCTTGCAAGGTGTGCCGTCGGGCAGTTCCCAGCTTTTCCAGTCTTCCGGTTTTAGCAAGAAGGCACGTCCAAGCTCAATCACATCTACCCCCAAAGCATCAAGAACCGGTGGCTCGATGATGGCCAGTTGTTGGATCATGTCATAGACATAGATATCCCCCGAATCTATTCCAAGCTCTTTTTTAAGTTTCGAGTAGGCGATGGCGGAAATCCCTGAAGAGCGGTGCCCCCCAAAGTCAAGGGGTAAGCGGTCTGGTGCCTGGCAATTGATGGCCGAAAATACTCTTTCACGTGAATTCATTACAATTTATTTAGTTCCAACCCGGAATCTTTTCCAGCATGATTACTTTGGGCTGAATATGTCCGTTCATTCAGGTCTGGGCTTTATTTTATACCCCACCGACAGTTTTGCATTTAATCCGGACTGGTAAGATTTGTTCCCGTAGTCCAAATCAGAACCATAGATACCTAATTTGGTCGTTATGTTCACATATATCCGATGGCCATTGTAGCCAAATGCACCTGCCATATCAAGACTATATTGCATGGGATTGGAGGGAGTGTAGCTGAGATTCTCAGTTTCTATGCGTTTGTACATTATTCCAATTCCGGGAACAAGAGAAAACGAGATGAAAAAATCGAAGGGAAGCGGAAATATGGTGGTAACGCCTCCAATGATACCTAGCCCTATTCCATTCAATTTCTTAATTTGCGCCTCTTCATTAAACTGTGGTTGAACTTCCTGAGGAACAATGGTACTGTCTGCAGATTTGTTATTCATGAAGAATAAACCCCCTAAACTAAATGAGAGGGCTGCTTTCTTCTGTCTGGAAAGTCCTGTTTTTAGTGCAGAAACAGAATATTGACTGCTGTTAAACAGATACATGTAGCTAATGTAGCTGGAGTTTGAACTTAAGTCTTCGCGGAAAACCTCCTGGTCACCTCGATCATTTACCACATTAAATCCTTTGTATCTTTGGAAAACGAAATCTATGTTGTGTTTTTCGAGCGTAAGTGAACCTTGCATATCAAAACGATCCGAGGGTTCCTCTTTATTGGTCTTTATATTAAATGCAAGATCGAGTATTACCTTTTTTGTTGCTAAACCAAAACCGATTCCTGCAGGATTATTGGGGACATAGGTCAGCTTGTTGTTGGCATCACTGAGCCTGAATCGTTGTTGTTTGTAATTGGTAAATATACGTACGGACCAGTTGTGTATGTCGCGATCAATAAATAGGGTATCGATAAATTTGGGAGCATTTAGGCTATCAAGAAAGCTCAGTTCCTGGGAAAAACCTGTGGTAAAGCTCAGCAGAAACACAAACAGAATTGAATATTTTCTCCTCATTTTTTTAAAACCGACATCCTGGTTGGCTAAAGTTACAAGCATTTCACCTAAAAGAACCTGATTACGCAGAAAAATACACTATTCCAAATGCCAACTAGCTTGTATTTTTCAATTCAGAGAGATGCAGTTGGTCCTTTATAAGTTTTCTTGTATTCAGGGGGATTACTCTCCAGTGAAATCTTCAAACAGTTCCGCTATACCTGCCTCCAGGTGGCTCCCACCATGAACCAGTACCCTGTATCTAAGGGTGATTTTATCTCCCTTGTGAAATTTGCTCGTGTTTCCGTCTTCTGGCCAATACATGGGTGTGGGGGAGAAGAAACCATAATCCCGAGTAAACCAGGGGGACGGGTACCATGGATTAGAGGGATGTTGCAGGATGGCGATGCCTTCTGTTTTACCCATTCGATTTCCGTAACAATCCATCCATGGAGAGGGTTGTCCGAAGGTGTTGTTCTCTCCAGTTTGGCCTTCTGCATTCACCATGGTGCCTCCATTGACCACAGCCAGGTCGGGGTCCATTCGGATGCTGAAAAGTGAGTGGTTGGTCTTCTCGATGGTAACATCCAGGAGCATTTCCAGGGTGATCACAAAATCGATCTGGAAAATCTCCTGAGAAGGGGAGCTTACTGTAATGATCCGTACATCCTTTATAGGGGCCATTGCCCCTGGACGTTTCCAAATGTTCTCATTCTCAATGACCACCCTCTCCTTACCCGATTCAATGATATCGGCCCGAAGAGATACAATCTGTCCATGATCAAGTCCCTCTTGCCAGAAATTTCCGCCATTGACCTTGTCACATCCAAAAAAGAGAGAGCTATGGTGTGGGTAAAGTGCATTTCTCATGGAGGTAACATTGGCCTTAGAAGGACCATTCACCGGGAAAAAGTAAGGGTATTTCTCATCCTCTGACAGCACGTAACTTGTAAACAGATTCCCTTCGATCAAGATATCGATCTTGTCTCCGCTTCTCACGGTTGATACCTGTGAATTCACAAATGAGGGTTTGATCAATATCAGGACGGAGAATCCCAGGTAAAGTAAGCATTTCATAGGTCTTATTATTAGCTTTGATAATTCTCTTTTCCTGCATTTGCAGGTTCTAAAGTCTCGTCATATTCGACAACCTTAACCTGGGGCAGCACTGGATCAAAGATACCAAATTTTACATATTGCTTTTTAAGATATTTAGGGACGAATATTTTTCATATCTTGAAAGGGTCTATACAGGAATTCTTATATGTGCCGGGGCATATTAAATCCTTTATAAGCTCTGGATTACTGATGGATATTAAAACCCTAAACGCTAAATAATGATAAATCCAAACTTTCCAAAAAGCCTGCTATCCATCCTACTCCCTATGATATTTATGATTGGATCTTGCAGCAATCCGACTTCAAAATTGATTACCATCTACTATGATAAGGAGTGTGAGCTCCAAGAGTTCGCTGTGAATGAGCTGAGCCGTTCTCTTGAAGCGAAAGCTTACAAAGTGGATCTTGCTTCTACAATAAATATCTCTGAAACCTCAAAGGGCGTTAGCATTGTCTTCTCCTCAGAAGGTGGTCAGGAGAAGGAAGGATTCTCCATTCAAACAAAAGGACAGGGATCTGAAAAAGTCATAGAAATCGCAGGTGGAGATAAAGCCGGTGCCATGTATGGGGGACTTGAACTGGCCGAACAGATCAGGATCTATGGCATGGATGGAATCGAAGACATGGAACGGGATCCTTATATGAAAATGAGAGGGATCAAATTTAACATCCCGCTGGATGTGAGAACTCCCAGTTATACGGATCCCTGCGATGCTGCCCAGCAAAACATTGCCGAGATGTGGAGCATGGATTTTTGGAAAACCTGCATTGACGAACTTGCCTTGAAGCGTTATAACTATATCTCCCTCTGGAGCCTGCATCCCTTTCCTTCCATGGTCAAAGTGCCGGAATATCCCGATGTGGCCCTGGCAGATGTACAACGCTCCACAGTCGAGTGGAAGGAGTATTACAGTGGAATGGGCATAGGGTTTGATGCCCCCGAAATTATCAACAATGTGGAGGTCCTCAAGGAAATGACCATCGAGCAGAAGATAGAATTCTGGCAGCAGGTAATGGCCTATGGCAAATCAAGAAATGTGGACTTCTATGTGGTTACCTGGAATATTTTTGTCAATGGGACAAATGGTCAGTATGGAATCACTGATGATATAGATAATCCCGTTACCCGGGACTATTTCCGTAAATCGGTAAGCCAGATGTTCCTCACCTATCCTGATCTGGCGGGTATTGGTCTGACTACTGGAGAGAATATGCATGGAGCTTCCCAGGAGGAGAAAGAGGACTGGGCCTATGATACCTATGCGGAGGGAATGATGGATGTGGCCAGATTGCAACCCGACCGGAAGTTTAAGTTTCTGCACAGGCAGCATCAGACCGGAGCCAAGGCCATCGCAGACAAGTTTGCACCCCTTGGGGAGATGGATAACATTGACTTTCTGTTTAGCTTTAAGTATGCCAAAGCGCATGTGTTCAGCTCCATCAACCAGCCCTATGCCAATGATTTTGTAAAAGATATAGAAGGGATGAAGACCATCTGGACCCTGAGAAATGATGACAACTACCATTTCCGCTGGGGTGCACCAGATTTTGTAAGAGACTTTATCAAAAATATACCTTATGATGTGTCTGAAGGTTTTTATTATGGATCGGATCAGTGGATCTGGGGCCGCGAATTTCTGAGCCTGGATCCGGAGACTCCGAGGCAGGTGGAAGTGGCCAAGCACTGGTATCACTGGATGATCTGGGGAAGACTGGGCTACGATCCCAATCTGAGCAACGAAAGGTTTATGGCTATTTTGGATGCCCATTTCCCGGAGGTTGATGGAAAGGCGCTTTTTACTGCCTGGCAGGAAGCTTCCCTGATCTACCCATTAACCACTGGCTTTCACTGGGGTTCCCTCGATTTTCAATGGTATATTGAAGGCTGCAAAAGCCGCCCTGGCCCGGCGGAGAATGAAACTGGTTTTCATGATGTGAACCGATTTATCACCCTTCCTCCTCACCCTGGCGTGGATTACCAGTCTATTCCTGATCACACGGAAATGATAAAAAGTGGGGGCCAAACCGAGTTGCTTACTCCCCTGGAAATTTCCAACAGATTGCATACCCATAGCGATAAGGCCCTGGAGATTCTTTCAGAGCTGGATGGAGGAGTGAACAGGGAGCTGCTTAAAACATTAAATGACATTGAAGCCATGGCTTACCTGGGTAAATACTATGCCCATAAGGTGGCTGGGGCCACTAGACTGGACCTTGCCCGGAAGCTAGGCACTGGGAATAGTGAGTTCCGTGAGCAATCAGTTGATGAACTGATGCAAGCTGCTGAATATTGGAAACTCTATACAGAGGTTTCAGGGAAAGCCTATAAAAATCCACTCTGGACCAACCGGGTGGGTTATGTGGACTGGAGTCAGATTACCAGCTGGGTTGAGGAGGACATTGCTATTGCAAAGAGAGAATAAATGGATGCCTAAAGCAGAAGTAGGAGAAGAGATACGTGATTCTTTGTTCCAGTTCAGCTGCTGCCTGTTTCCTCAACCATTCTTTCATATTTGCAGCAACCTGGAAGTTTATCATACACTTCGGTACTGGCTTTGTGTTTACCTGTATCATGCCCGGCTTTAGCGATCGCCTGATGGATTTTATCGATATCTATTTTTTCAGGATTGTAGGTAACTTCAATCATTTTTGTTTCCTTGTCCCAATCTGCAGCGGATACTCCATCAACCGAATTCGCTGCTTTTTCAATACGTGTTTCACACATGCCACAGTTGCCAGCAACTTTAAATTTTTCAGTTTTATCTGACTTGGCAAATAGGGAAATGGTGCTCATTCCCATGATCATTAATAAACTTAAGATTTTTGTTTTCATCTTTTTCATTTTTATGTTAATACTCAAATGTTTCTCTTGTCTCACCACATTTCAGCATCTCATCACCGAAATATGGATTTTCAATTTCTTCTATATTGCTGAACCAGTATGCCCCCTTATCACCATTTGCCATTGGGCAATATTGATAATACACCGTACCGTGATGTAATCCAAAAGCCTTCAGGCTTTCGTAAAATGCTTCATTGAATGATGCGAAGGCAATTCTTTGGTTTGAGATATCCTGCACCATTTGATATTGAACTTATCTCTGAATCCAGTATTTCTAATTGTTTCATCCATACCATGTGAGCATCACCTTCCAGTAATCCCATATCCACATTCTTCAGGCTGGATTTCACTTGCCGTGCTGTCTTCCTTACTTCTTTTGCATCGGTAGCTACAAAGGCATCTTTCATGGGTATATAAGCATCATATACCCCCTGAAGTTGTTTCATAAACTCAGGGTTTAATTTCCAACTTTTGGGTCATCCATTCTCCATATTTTCATGTTGAGAGTGATCCTCTTCTGGCTGAGCCTCAGTTCTACCGAAGTTCATAGCACCATGATCATGTCCCGATGAAACTTTCCCCCCCCTGGATTCATCATGCTTGGTTTTCCTTCCAGCTGAGCGGCTGCATCAATTTTAAACACTCCATTCACAGCAATCTCTTCTCCTTCCACTAATCCGTCAGCCACCACATAGAAATTTCCGGCTTCAGGACCCAGGGTGATTTCACGATAGAGGAATGAAGGAGATTCTCTGTTCTGCAACTTTCACATAAACCACTGCACTTTTACCTGTCCATAGGATTGAAGATTTGGGAATTAACAGATGGTCGGCGGATTCAGCTATTTTTGAATGAAGACCCCGTTGACAAACATTTCAGGTTTAAGTTTTAATCCCTGGATTAGGCAATTCGATCCGTACCTTGGCAATTCTGGTTGTAGGATTAATAAATGGATCTATATAGGTGACTTTGCCATCAAATGATTTTCCCGGGCAAGGACTGGATGGTTAACTCAACATGGTCTCCTGTTTTGATCCATGGCAGATCACTTTCATAGGCATCGAACATCACCCAGACCTTTGATAAATTGGTAACCTGGAACAAGGCTGAACCCTCTTTTACATAATCACCAAGGGCCACATGTCTCATCATGACAGTTCCTGAAATGGGAGATAGAATATCAAAGTAAAGCTGAGGTTCTCCTTTTTCTTCAATGGCATTAATTTGATCATCGCTTAGATCCCAAAGTTTGAGTTTAGATTTTGCAGCCAAGTAGAAAGAGGGCCGATCTTCCTTAAATGAAATAGCTTCAAGCAGTTCTCGTTGGGCTGTAACCAGGTCAGGTGAATATATGGTGGCCAGCTTTTCTCCTAATCGCACATTCTGACCGGTATAATTCACAAACAGCTTTTCGATCCTTCCCCCGAACCTTGCTGTTAGCTCTGCAATATTTCGTTCATCTGCTTGCACCTTACCCTGAAGATAAATTGATTTTTGAGGGTCCCTTTTGAAACAATCATGGTCTGAATATCGGCCAGTTTTGCAGCAGATTCAGAGAGAACAATTTCATTTGGATCCATGTCTTCTCCTGAGGATTGTGCAGTTTTAAGAGGAATCAGATCCATGGCGCAAATAGGGCATTGGCCTGGTTTATCCTGCTTGATCTGTGGATGCATGGAGCATGTCCATGTAGTTGGATCTTCAGATGCATGATCATGACCTTCATGACTTTCAATCTGATTTTCATGGCTCTTTCTGCCTTTCGACGGGTGGAAAAATAGCCAGCCAAGAAATAGTCCTGCTATCAGTACTACCAAGGACCAGTTTGTAATTCTCTTTTATATTTTTGATAATATTTTTCATGATTACTTGTCCCATTAAATAGTTGATAAATGAAATGGCGGCTTGTTTATCGGATCTGGCTTTTTCAAGCTCCAGGCCATATTTAAGAACTTTGCGTTCCATTCTGAGAATTTCCTCAAAATTTTTATTGCCCGTTGCATATTCCGTTTCAAGCAATTTCAGAGATTGATTGGCCAGATTCTAGCTGTGAACATATACAGCTGGATCCTTCTGTCAGCATCCAGATACTCTTTCCAGGCATTTTCCAGAATCGTTTCAAGAAGATTCATCTTTATCGGATTTTTCATAATTCCTTGGCTTCCTGCAGATAATACTACTTCATTTACCATGGCTTTATATTTGTTTCGGTAAAGGGGAATGGTGATACCAATCATTGGAAACACAAATGCATCGGTACCTGCCAGATTATTGGTATCCCTGACCAATAAATGTATAGTCCAATCCGACTGAAAAGTTCGGTTTACCCAGTTTTTCTGGCCAACTCCTTCCTGATAGCTCAAGGCTTCCTGCTGCAAATGACAGGACAAGCAGTTGATGGTTATTGGACTTTATGGAATCCAAAACTTGTTCTTTCTCAAGGCAAGGTCATCGGTCCAGAGCACATCGGGAGTTATGTACTTTCTGTTCTTTTTCAACATTCAGAAGATTATTAAACATGACCTCCAGTACATATTGCTTATCAATCAACAGAGCCAGTTGATTTTCCAGATCACCGATTTCCATCTCAATCCGGTACTCATCCACAGCAGATACCTTGCCGGCTTCAACTTTAATATTTGCCAACTTCTGAAATGTATTCAGGATGTCAGGTTTTCCCTGGTGATTTCAATGGCCCTTCGATTAAAATAGATATTGAAATAGGTGGACCTGACCTCGTTGAACAAGCTTTGATTTTGCTTCCAGGAAAACTTCATATTTGGCTTTGGCCATCTGGATTGCCACATTTTCTTTTGCTTCCAGTGTTCCAAACCAGGGAAACATCTGCGATGCTGAAATCTTGAATTGTTGAGGTCCAACCCGGGTTTCCACCGGACTAATGAAATAGCCAAAGGCGACTGTCGGATCTGGTAAAGCATCTTACCTGTGGAGCCACCTCCAGGGCAGCCATATAATCATTGAACTTCGCCTTTAATCCAGGATTGTTTTCTGCTGCCGTTTGCAAATAGCTTTCCAATTCCTGTTGAGCAGAAAGCAATGAAGAAATCAGCAAAAAGAACACTCCAATAATATATCTGTATCTCTTCATGATTCTTATGCATTGAGTTTTTTTAATTCGCGTTTAATTTTGCCTCTCCTGCGTCATACTATAAAGCACAGGAACCACAAACATGGTCAGCACTTCGATGGTCATCCCGCCAAACAGAGGAATGGCCATTGGGACCATGATATCGGAACCTTTTCCTGTTGAGGTAAGCACTGGTAATAAGCGCAATAATGGTTGTTGCAGTGGTCATCATGGCAGGACGAACCCTTTTTGATCCAGCCTCCAGAATAACTGCCCGTAGCTCTGTTATGGATCTTCGGTTTATTCTTTTCCATTAACTGCTTAATGTATGTGCTGATAAGTACCCCATCGTCTGTAGCAACACCAAACAGTGCAATGAATCCTACCCATACTGCCACACTTAAGTTGATCGTATGAACCTGGAACAGGTCCCTCAGACCAATCCCTGCCACGCTTCCATTCAGAAACCATGGTTGTCCATATAACCAGAGCATGATAAATCCGCCTGATATGGCCACAATAATTCCTGTGAAGATCAGCGAAGTTGAGGTCACCGACTTGAACTGGAAATAAAGGATCAGGAAGATCAGGATAAGAGAGATGGGTACCACGATCATAAGACGCTTGGCAGCACGGGTCTGGTTTTCATAGTTTCCTGTAAACACATAACTCACTCCTGCAGGTAATTCGAAATCACCTGATTCCAACAGTCCGTTAAAATAGTCCTGGGCATTTTCAACCACATCCACTTCAGCATATCCCTCTTTTTTATCAAAAATCACATATCCAACCAGAAATGTATTTTCACTTTTGATCAATTGTGGGCCACGTAAATAATTGATGGTGACCAGCTCACCCAGTGGGATCTGAGCTCCGGTAGGAGTTGGGATGAGTATTTTTTTCAGATCCTCAGGATTATCCCTGAACTCACGTGCATATCGCATGCGAACCGGAAACCTTTCCCGACCTTCTACGGTTGTTGTAAGTTTCATTCCACCTACAGCACCACTCAGGGTGTTTTGAAGGTTTTGAACGGTTAAGCCATACCGTGCTATGGCATCTCTGTCTATCTCCATTTCAAGGTAGGGTTTCCCAACAACACGGTCAGCAAATACCGACATGGGAGAAACACCCTCTACCTGCTTCAAGAGCTGTTCAATTTCAAGTCCTACTTTTTCAATGGTCTCCAGGTCGGGCCCAAACACTTTTATCCCCATAGGTGCCCGCATACCTGTTTGAAGCATGACCAGCCTGGTGGCAATGGGTTGTAGTTTGGGTGCTGAAGTTAACCCGGGAACCGATGCCTGTCGGATGATTTCATCCCATATGTCATCGGGAGACTGAATCTCATCCCTCCATTGGCGGAAGTATTCTCCTTTTTTGTCCTCAATGAGTTTTTCTTTTTCAATAATCAGGAAATCCTCTTCTGCTGGATTATAAGTACTTCCGTCTTTCAGCTCAAAAGCACCCTCCTTATCCACCTTAAATCGCATACGGTGCCCCTTATCATCCAGGATATATTCCGATCTGTAATTGATCAGGTTTTCGTACATCGATGTTGGAGCAGGATCAAGAGCGGAACTTACGCGACCCCATTTACCGACCACACTCTCTACTTCAGGAATGGCATTTACCCTAAGATCCAGTATCTTAATCACTTCCAGGTTCTCCTGGATTCCCGAATGTGGCATGGTAGTTGGCATCAGCAGAAATGATCCTTCATCAAGCGAGGGCATAAACTCTTTTCCCATGCCAGGGATGGAAGTGTCCAACTTCTGGTATACGGAAGTTTTCTTGACAAATTCGGGCATAAATCCGAATATCGTATTGAATCCCTGCCAGGCAGTGATCCCAAACAGAACAATGAGAATAGGGGTGACTAAGAAATTTCCATTTATTATTCAATGCCCATTTCAGAATCCTGGGATAGAAGGCTACTACCGTAGAGAGCGCCCCCAGCACAACTCCCACAATAGCAATGACGAATAAGAAATTGACAAATAGTGAGTTCTTTGCACCCAGGGGCATCCATGCCTTGGTAAGAAAGAATACGATAATGACACCGGTGATGGCAATGTTGAGAATGTTCACCCACGATTTTTTTGTTTCGGGCCACCTGTCGCTGAAATACCCGTTCAGTCCGTAGAATGTAAGTGCAAGCGCCACATAATATCCTGTAGCAAAAGAGAGAACCAGACCGGTTATGGCCAAAGCCAGGTTTAAGATCTTCTTGTACTTATGCTTGTCAAAACGAATGGAAAAAACCATGTGGGCAAGGGTAGGAATGATCACCAGTCCAATGAGCAAGGCTGCAAGCATGGTAAAGGTCTTGGTAAATGCAAGGGGTTTAAATAATTTGCCTTCGGCGGCCTGCATGGCAAAAACCGGAAGGAAGCTGACAATGGTTGTGGTCAGAGCGGTAATCACCGCCCCTGCTACTTCAACAGTGGCTTCGTATATTACATTCAGCAATCTCTTTCCACGGGCTGCCAGATTATCCGGCATCTCCAAATGCCGGACGATGTTTTCGGTAAATACCACCCCCACATCCACCATGACTCCAATGGAAATGGCTATCCCGGAAAGTGCGACAATATTTGCATCCACCCCGAATTGCCGCATCGCAATAAAGGCAATCAGTACTCCAAGTGGCAACAAACTGCTTATAAGAAAAGATGCCCTCAGGTTGAGCATGAGTACGATAACCACAAGGATACTGATAAGCAGCTCCAGAGATATGGCTTCCTCAAGTGTCCCCAGCGTTTCGTAGATCAATCCTGTCCGGTCGTAAAAAGGTACAATCGTTACCCTTGATTCGGTACCATCCTCCAGTATTTTTGAAGGCAGGCCAGGAGCAATCTCATCAATCTTTGCTTTTACATTATCAATGGTGTGAAGCGGATTGGCACCATAGCGGGCAACAACCACACCTCCAACTGCCTCTGCACCTCCTTTATCCAAACCCCCTCTGCGGGTGGCAGGTCCAAAATTTACCCTGGCTACGTCTTTCAAACGGATGGGGACATTGTTGTTTACAGCAACCACACTTTTCTCCAGGTCCTCAAGGTTGGTGATATACCCAAGGGCACGGACCAGGTACTCTACCCGGTTAAACTCGATGGTACGGGCTCCGATATCCAGGTTGCTGTTTTTGATCGCAGCCATGATCTGGGAGATATTGACTCCATGGGCCTTCATCGCATTGGGATCAATATCCACCTGGTATTCTTTTACAAAACCCCCAATGGAGGCCACTTCTGAAACTCCTTCTGCAGCCGTTAAGGAGTAACGTACATAGAAATCCTGAATGGTGCGTAACTCATGCGGATCCCAGCCTCCTGCCGGGTTTCCATCCTTGTCACGTCCTTCAAGGGTGTACCAGTAAATTTGTCCCAAGGCAGTGGCATCCGGACCCAGGGAGGGATTTACATCCTCGGGAAGGGTTCCTGCAGGAAGGGAATTTAATTTTTCAAGTATGCGGGTCCGGCTCCAGTAGAACTCCACATCATCTTCAAAAATGAGATAGATGCTGGATATTCCGAAAATGGAGTTGCTCCGGATGGTTTTTATTCCAGGAATGCCCAGAAGGGAAGTGGTCAGGGGATAAGAAATCTGATCTTCAATATCCTGAGGAGATCGGCCAGGCCACTCGGTATAGACAATTTGTTGATTCTCTCCGATATCCGGAATGGCATCAACAGGAACCGGATCACGAGGAAAAATGCCTGTTTCCCAATCAAATGGAGCTGTAACAATTCCCCAGCCGATAAATATCAGCAGCAACAGCATGGTCACCAGTCTGTTCTCCAGAAAGAACCTGATCAACTTGTTCAACATTGTTCAGCATTTTATAATATGACATTTAATAGCTTGTAATAGGAATTACAAAAATCATTAAGCACTGCAATCATATTCTATTGCAGTGTTCAATTATTAAATGCCAAATCACAAAATGTAAACCTGTATTCTGGAGAGCAACTGTTGTACCGTCGGAGGCGGTGGCTCAATGAAGGAGATTATTTGAAAGTCTCGGGCGAAAGTTCACTAAAAGAAGGATTCGAATAATCCAGAAAGGGAAACAATCAGCTTGGATTCAAAATCAAATGAGCTTGAAGCAAAATCATCATCGATGCGAAAAGTTCCGGCTTCGTCATGGCAGCATCCCTCAGGGATATCACAGCATGAATCCGGATCTCCCGTAACACTTATGGATTTAAGGTTCTCACCACAATAGTGTGCAGACAAAGTAAGTCCCATTGTTGATGTCAACAACAGGAGAGAGATTACTATATGACTGATTTTTCTAAACATTACCTTTTATACTGGTACAATTTTAAGCTAAAAAAGGAGGATCCAGGTATGTAATTATGGATAAGTTGTATACAATTACGCATGGCTGGTTCTGAATAAAATTGTAAACTATATTTTGTCAAGAGACCTGCGTCTTTGACGGCTTGATGACTTGAATTCTGATGGAGTGAACCCGGTCGTACTTTTAAATTGTCGGGAAAAGTGTTGGCTGCTGCTATAATTCATTTTGTAGGCAATTTCACTTATTGTGAGCTCATTATAAACCAATAGTTCTTTTATCTTTTCCACTTTTTGAAGTATGACATACCTCTCAATGGTTATTCCCTCTACTTCTGAAAATAGCTTGCTCAGATATGAGTAATCAACTCCAAGATTCGTTGACAATCTGCTGGATATCTTTTCTGAGGTCCCAAGGTCGTCATCGTAATGAATCATCTTAATAATTTCAGACTTGAGTTGATTTACAATTTTGCTTTTTTTATCACTCAGTAGTTCAAAACCGTTGTTCAATAGAGAATCGCTCAGGCGGTTCAAATAGCTTTCCTCCAGGTCCTCCATTAACACAACTTCGCCAAGTTTTATGGAAGAAACTTTGAGATTATGTTCTTCCATACAGTCTGGCAACAGCTTCCACACATCGAGGGCAAACCATATTTTTAATATTCAGAACTTTCATATCATTCTTTCACTGTTATACTCAATAAACACTTAAGCTGCGAATTAGTTGATAGATCGCTTAATTCAGAATGAAAGAATTGTTCCACCCACATCCATATTCTCTTGCCTGAAGCAGATAGGGGCGAGCTTCAGATCACCTTACTCAATGTGCTGGGCCAACGATTAATCTCTCAGTCTGTTACCTCCGGTTCAGCGAGCAAAACTTTGGAACTTGACTTATAGGTACCCCGTCGGGTCCATACATACTAGTCGTTGAGTCGTATAGGGGAGTATATTCCGAAAAATTGAATGTGATTAATTTATCCTATTTTGTGCAGCATGAATTATGTGAAGTTTTTAATGAGCCTGCCGCTTCTTCTGGTGACAGTACATTTATTTGCGCAGAAGCCGCTAGCGGTTGAAGGACAGGTGGTTTCCGGCAATCCGATCATCAGGCACATTCGTTCGGCCGATCCCTCGGCCCAGGTATGGAACGATGGAAAGGTTTGGGTATATGCCTCTCACGATCAGGATGATGCCGTCGATTATTCCTCCATGGATGGATACCATGCCTTTTCATCTTATGACATGGTAAACTGGACCGATCATGGAGAGATCCTGCACTCCAGGGATGTGGATTGGGCGAATATCACAAGGGGGCTGGATGTTCGCTCCTGATGCTGCATATAAAGACGGAATCTACTATCTCTACTTTCCAACCATGGCAGAGGGTTGGAGATGGAGGGTGGGCGTGGCCACCAGTGATAAACCAGAAGGGCCTTTTACCGATGTGGGACACTTTCATTGAAGGAACCGACCACATTGATCCCACCTGCTTTGTGGATGAGGATGGACAGGCATACTTAATATGGGGAGGAGATTTCCAGACTCCCAAAATCGCTAGGTTGAAGGAGAATATGACTGAACTGGCAGAGGAACCCCGATTCATTGAATATGGGGCAGAGAATTTTGGGGAAGGCGGATTTATGCACAAACGCGATGGAATCTACTACTTCTCCTACACCTGTCAGAGCTGCAGTCCATACGGGGCCTACTATGCCATGGGAGACAATCCATACGGGCCCTTTGAATATCAAGGTGCGCTTAAGAAGCCGCCCCCGGGGGCACAGGACCATCACTCCATGGTTGAATTTCATGGACAGTGGTACTATTTTTATCATACAGGTAACTACAATTCAGGATCTCTCTTCCGGCGCAATGTGTGTGTAGATTCGTTGAATTACAACGAAGATGGGACCATGCAAATGGTGGAACAGACCACCACAGGTGTGGGTCAGGACCCTGTTGGAATAGCGAAGGGAATCGTTGTTCCAGGGCGCGTGGAAGCAGAAGATTACTTCCTTCAGAGTGGAACCGATACACTTCAGCGGGGTGACTCAGTTGGGGTTGTCACAGATATAAATCATTCTGACTACCTGGATTTTGTGCTGGAAGTCTTAAGCAGTGAGACTTATTCGACCACCATTAAGGTTTCCAATCCTTTGGTGGGTAGCACCATTTTTCTTTTGATCGATGAGGTGGCTGTAGACACCCTCCATGTGAATGCGGTGGTGGATACTTTAAAAACAGAGCTGTTCTTTTACCAGGGAAAACATACCCTGAAGCTTTTATTTGAAAGTTCAGATACGGCATCCGAGCTGATGGATGTGGACTGGATTGATCTTTTCGGGGAGACAGAATACAGAAGAATTATGGCTTCTGCCACTGAGGGTGGTTCCATTCTTCCCGAAGGCACACTTTACGTCTTAAAAGGGGACTCAATCGATTTTTCATTTGACTGGGAGGTGGATTTTCGGCCCGACAGCCTCTCCATAGATGGGATTTATGAAGCCATGACTGAGTCCTATACCTTCGAAAATGTATTGGAAAATCACAACATCCAAGCCAGGTTTGAGGCCTGTTCGGGTACTTTGCTAACTCCTACTGTTGGGGTGAACGAAGAGGACCTTCTGCATGTATCCAATATCTCGGTGGTTGAAGGGGAAAACTTAAAACTTGGGGTGGAATATGAGGGGACCGGCCAGCTTACCTGGATCCTTCCGTCAGGGCAATATAATAGGAGATGAACTTCTACTGACCATATTTCTACCACACAGGGGGGAGCATATACTGCTGTGTTAATTAACGAGACTGGGATGCAAGAGCAAAACTGAATTTGTGGTGACGGTTAAACCCCTGGTTCTGGAAGTGTATCAGGCAGAACGCTGGAGTAAAAACTACGGGACTCAATCGGAAGTCTGTACAGATGCAGGAGGTACCCACCACCTTGCATTTATTGAGAACAACGACTGGTGCTCTTATGAGATCATATTGGAGGAGCCTGGTATCTATGATGTGACTGTCAGAGTGGCTACTGCCATGAGTGGGGGTGAGATCGAGTTTAGTGTGGACAACACGCTATTGGCCACCATTCCGGTCAGTGCATCCCTTTCTGATGGTTGGCAGGACTGGTATACCACAGCTCCCCTTGAGGCTGCGTTTGAGAAGGAAAATATGGAATTGAAACTTACCTTTAAAGGAGGAGAAGGATTCCTGTTTAATGTGAACTGGTTTGATCTTGAGTTCAACCGCACCCTACCCACCGGTGTAGAAAAAATCAAGGAGCCACCTGGGCTTTTATACTAGCTACCCCAATCCGAATGGACCTGGAATTCGAATCAAGTATACGCTGGACCAACCTGCCGATGTGAGCATCCGGATTATAGATGCTGTGGGGAAAAATTGCCGCAGCCTTTTAAAATCCCGCATCCCTGAATGAGGGCACTTATGAATTAAGCTGGGATGGGAGAGATGATGGAAATGCAATGCTATCCGATGGGATCTATCTTACTGATATTTGATTCCAATAACAAGCGGGAGGTTCAGAAGTTTATCCTCGTGAAATAGAACCATACAGGGAATAGGTGCTTATTGTGGAGGCAATTTAAGTTTATTCAACTATGCCAACCCGGCTTCTGAAATAATCCGGGGTACAATGGCCTCCCAGCCCACCGACATCAGGTGCATGCCATTGATGCCCTGTTTTGATTTGATCTTTTCAATGATCTCCAGGGCGATCTCCACGCCCAGCTCTTCATAGTCATCTTCACTGGCATCTTCAAACCGGTCCAGAATGCTTTGTGGGACAGTTACTCCCGGAATGTTGTGATGCAGGTACTGGGCCATCCGGTTGATCGGATGGGAGTGACTCCTGCCAGGATATATACCTTATCCAGGATGTTGCGTTTATCAAGTGCTTCCAGCCAGAGATCCAGTCCGTCCGGATCAAAAATCAGGTTGGTCTGGAAGAACTGGGCTCCTGCATTGATTTTCTTCTCTTCCCTCAGGGCCTGGTATTTTGGCTCGGAGGCAAAGGGGGAAGCGGCCGATCCCAGGAATAATCTGGGTGGGGATTTCATCTTCCTTCCATCCAGGTAAATGCCCTCATCCCGCATTCTTCGGAGGATCCATAGCATCTGAATGGCATCAAAATCCAGGATGTTGGTGTTGCTGGTAGGGGTGGGGCCGATTCGGGCATTGTCGCCTGTAATGCATAGCACATTATGCACGCCCATCACATTGGCACCCACAATATCAGACTGCAATCCACTTCGGGTTTTATCCCTTGCTGCAATCTGAAGTACCGGATCAGCTCCCAGTTCTGCAGCCACCTTGCTGCAGGCCATGCTTGACATGCGCGGACTGGCAGAGGCACTGTCGGTAAAATTGACAGCAGCCACCAGGTCCTTCATCATCTCAATATCCCGTTTCAGTTTGCCTGTGGCGGTACTCAGGGGAGGAGCCACTTCGGAAGTGATTACAAACTTCCCGCTTCTCAATTGTCTTTCCAGTTCTGAGAAAGGCTCCTCATAGGCAGGTGCATGGTAATCAGAGTCTCCCTTCCACCACTCCGGTTGACGCACCGGCTTAAAAACTGCTTCCCATGATTCGGCTTTCTTCTCTTTGTCGCCTGAGAACCTGTCTTTTAAGAATTGCCTGTTCCGAATTTACCAATGGACCGGGTCACATCCCCCCAGGTTTCGGTACCCACTTTATCCCAATCAAGTGGAGGCAGTACCTCCAGAAGCATCTCTTCCCTGCCCATTTTAAAGGCACGTTCATGGATCTTATACCAGATGCAGGGACGGGTTTCATCCACATAGCACTTTTCTGCAGTGGATCCCCCACAGGGACCGTTCCTCATCCCTTTGGGACACTCCATGGGGCAGATAAAGGCAGTCTCCTGGAGCAGACAATTTCCGCACATGCGGCAACCAAACAAGGGACCTTTGATCCAACGTTCGGTCTTTCTCAATACCCGTTTCCCAAAGGGCTCTTTCTTAAATGGGAAAAATGGAGGTTGCCATCTTCTTCCCGGAGTAAACAGTGACATGGGGTAAATTTTTTAGTAAAATAACTTAGTTAATGGTTAACAGTTAAAAGTCAGTAGTTAATACTTTCAACTTTTCAATGCTTCCTGAGCTGAAAGTGCTCCGTAAACCTCATGGCAAAATCATCTCTTGCACGAATCAGATCGGCAGCCCTTACCATGGTGGTAATCTTATTGGGATTGGCGATGGGACAGGTGAGTCCGTTCCAGATGGAGAGGACCATATGCGCACATATTTAATGACTCCCGGTTGGGAAGTCCAAAGGAGATATTGCTGGCTCCCTGGGTGATGTTCAGTCCCAGCCGGTCGTGAACCAGTTTGATGGTTTCCAGTGTAACCAGGCATGCATTGGGATCGGCACTTACGGCCATGGCCAGTGGATCGATCACCACATCCTCCTCCTTAATCCCTGCTTGCACGGCCCTCTCCAGGATCTTCTCTGCAATTTTAAATCTTTTTTCCGGATCGTGGGTGATTCCATCATCGTCCATGACCAGGCCGATAACTGCTGCACCATACTCCTTGGCCAGGGGAAGGATGGCTGCAAGGGATTTCTCTTCTCCATTTACCGAGTTGATCAGGCATTTTCCCTCAATCACCTTCAGTGCTGCTTCAATGGCTTTGGGATTGGGTGAATCGATACAGAGGGGAACATCCAGCTGCTTCCTGGATGGCTTTTACAGTTTCCGGAAGAAGGGTGGCGTCGTCCACTCCGGGATATCCCACATTCACATCCAGCACATCTGCTCCGGCTTCGATCTGGCTTTTTGCCAGCTGAATGGCAAAATCAAAATCGTGATTGGAAAGGGTTTCCACCAGCTTCTTTCTGCGGGTGGGATTGATGCTTTCCCCAATGATCACAACAGGTCCTTCGGTATCGATGATCACTTCCTGTGATTTACTTCTTAAAATGGTCTTCATGATATAATAAGTTAATGGTTATTCGTTATTTACTGTGAACTCATGATTACATAAGGCCGGTGATATTCCCATCATTATCAATGCTGATGTTTTCTGAGGCCGGATGGGCAGGCAGACCGGGCATCCGCATAATATTCCGGTGATGGGAATCAGGAAGCCTGCTCCCGAGGCAATTTCAATTTCCCTGACCGTGATGATAAAATCTTTGGGTCTTCCCAGAAGGGCCGGATTATCGGACAGGGATTTCTGGGTTTTGGCAATGCATATGGGCATCTGGTCCAGTCCCAGTTCAGAGATCTTTTTCAGGTCTTTTTTTGCCTGGGCGGAATAGTCCACATGTTCGGCTCCATAAATTTTGGTGGCCAGGGTTTCAATCTTCTTCTTTACACTCCAGCTCCAGTCATACATGGGATCAAACACAGGAGGATTGGTTTCACCACCTCGATGACTTTTTGTGCCAGTTCAATGGCTCCTTCACCTCCCTTGGCCCAGAGATCAGCCACTGCACATCTGACCCCAGCTCTTCGGCTTTCTTCTTAATGACCTCAATCTCTTCGTCCGTATCGGAGGTGAACCGGTTGATGGCAATGACCGGGGTTACATTGAATTGCTTGATATTTTCCAGGTGTTTCTCCAGGTTGGGCAGTCCTTTCTCAATGCTTCGGCATCAGGTTCTGTAAGGATATTCAGATCTGCCCCCCCATGATATTTCAGGGCCCTGATGGTGGTGGTCAGGACCACAGCCTTGGGAGAAAGACCGGCACTCTGGCATTTGATATCGAAAAACTTCTCGGCACCCAGGTCAAAGCCAAAACCTGCTTCTGTACTGTATAATCTGAAAAGGTCATTCCCATGCGTGTGGCAATGACTGAATTGGTTCCCTGGGCAATATTGGCAAAGGGTCCCCCGTGAATGATGGCAGGATTTCCCTCAATGGTCTGCACCAGGTTGGGTTTGATGGCATCTTTCAGCAGGGCTGCCATGGCTCCACCCGCATTCAGATCGCGGGCATAAATGGGTTTCTTTTGAAAGGTATATCCAATAAAAATATTTCCCAGCCTGATCTTCAGGTCATGCAGATCGGCGGCCAGGCAAAGGATGGCCATGATTTCTGAGGCAGCTGTAATATCAAATCCTGTTTCCCTTGGGATTCCCGAAGTGGTGCCTCCCAGCCCCACACAATATTCCGCAAGGGAACGGTCATTCATATCAATCACTCGTTTCCAGGAGATGGTTCGCGGATCCAGTCCCAGTCCGTTGGTTTTGCTCTGGATGTTGTTATCAATCACTGCTGCCAGCAGATTATGGGCTTTCTCGATGGCTGCAAAATCTCCGGTAAAATGCAGGTTGATATCCTCCATGGGCAAGCACCTGGGAATAGCCCCCTCCGGTGGCTCCCCCTTGATCCCGAATACAGGACCCAGTGAGGGTTCCCTTAGAACCACGGTGGTTTTCTTACCCACTTTGTTCAGTCCTTCTGAGAAACCGATGGACACGGTGGTTTTTCCCTCACCGGCCGGGGTGGGGGAGATGGCAGATACCAGGATCAGGTTGCTTTTTGCGGCTTTCTTCTCATCAATAAAGGAGAGAGGGATTTTGGCCTTGTACTTTCCAAACATCTCAATATCATCCTCGCCAACTCCAAATTTCTCGGCAATTTTCGGAGATGTGTTGTCAGTTTTACTTTTCTTGCAATATCCAGATCTTTCATAGGTATTATTAATTATTTATACGTCTTATGGAATTTATGTTCATTAATATCTAATTTATACTGGTTGTCTACTCCATTTACTTAAATAGATAAACCAGTAGGCCAATCCCACAAATACGGCTCCTCCTATAATATTGCCAATGGTACAGGGATCAGGTTATTTAAGAGATAGTTGCCCCAGGTGAGGGATTCCAATATGCTGGGAGAATTCCGGAATCTGAGTTCCAGAGAGCCGGATCACCCCATCTGCTTCACCAGCATTCCCATGGGAATAAAATACATATTGGCTACACTGTGCTCAAATCCGGCAGCCACAAAAGCAGTGATTGGGAAAATAATGGCCAGAATCTTGCCATGGGTTGATCTTTGCGCTGTAGCAGAGCCAGATGGCCAGACAGACCAGGATGTTACATAAGATTCCCAGAACGACGGCCTGAAGAAAACCAAGCTCGCATTTGGCTTCTGCAATCTTAAGAATATTTGCTCCGATCATCCCATCACCGAAAAGATAGTGCCCGGACAACATATCATCAGCACAATGGAGAAGGCCCCGATCATATTACCCAGGTAAACAACCAGCCAGTTTTTAAGAATCTGCCTGGTGCTTACCTTCCTGCTGGCCCAGGCCATGGTTAGCAAATTATTCCCTGTAAAAAGTTCTGCACCACCAACCACCACAAGGATAAGTCCCAGGCTGAAAGTCAGTCCGCTCAACAACTTTGTAACCCATAGGACATGGTAGAACCAGCGCTGACCAGGGTAGCGAAAATTGCTCCAAATGCGATAAAGGCACCGGCAAGAATGGCAAGCATGGTGGTTTTAGGAATTCCCATACTGGCTTTGGCCACTCCTACCTCCTCTGCTGCTCTGGCCATTTCAGGCGGGAGCAAGGAATCCAGATTTTTATTTCATGTTTGTTCTCCATTCCTTATTTTGTGGTAGCTTATGTGAAGAATAATTATGCCTTGTAAATATATGGCTGAATTGAAGGCTTGGATCATAACATACTTACCATTATACTGATGCTATTTTTGCAAAAAGTAGATCAAGTGAATATTTTGATACAATAATACACATATAATAGAAGTATCGCTGAAGATTGAGTTCTAAGCCAGCTCCCGTAATTTCCTGAACTGGGTAGGGGTTTTTCCCATGAATTTCCTGAATTGCTTGTTGAAGTGACTCAGGTTGTTAAATCCGCAATCATAAGCTGATATCCACAATGTTCTGATCTGTATTCAGCAGCAGCTGGCACGAGTAGTCGATCTTGATTTTATTCAGGTATTCAAATACGGTGAGCCCGGTGGAGGATTTAAAGAACCTGCAAACCGATGCCGGGGCCATATGCACAATATCGGCCACCTCCTCCAGGTCTATCTCGTTCTGATAATTTTTCATGAGAAATTCATGGATCCGGTGTATGCGTGTATTGTTTGTTTCAAATTTGGTTTTCACATATTCTGCACTGGCCAGGAAGGAGAAAGATTCACTTCTTCCAATGAGATCCATGATTTCATAGAAAAACATCAATCGTCTTCATGCTGATTCATATAGGGCAACTGCAGCATAATACTGCTTACTTCATTCAGTGTGTCTCCTGTGATTCTGATTCCCCTTTCGGAGAGCTGTACTGCTTTTCTAACATTCTCAAATTCAGGCAGTGGGTGAGCCCGGGGGGGAGGATATCACTGATTGAAAAGCATATATACCGATTCCAGCGTTCGTCCTGAATGCTGTCTCCTGTGGGTTTCTTCCGACAACCAGACATGTGGTATGCGCGGACCAATAAAAATCAGGTCACCCGGGATGAAACTCCTCAATGGAATCACCCACAATCCTTTTCCCGGATCCTTCTGTGATAAAGCTTAGTTCGAATTCCTGGTGATAATGCCAGCGGCTTTTATCGATATGATCCTGGAAGATACCGATATAGAAAGATTCATGGGGATTGAGTTTAATCTCCTCCAACAACTCCTTCATTCTAATAATATTTTATGCTAAATATAATAAATAGGTCAAAATAGCATCATAATTTGTGAAAGAAATATCAAGCAGTTTTTTAGTATTGGCTATTTTTACACCTTCCAAAGCATAACTTTAAACTAAAACTCAAAACAATGGAGCCCATTTTAGATAAACTTGGTGAAGCAGTAGAATTTGGTAAAGTAGATAAGAATTCCCCCTATCCCCCAAATATGAAAGGTCAGGATGGAGCGGATGAACTGGCCAAGGAGGCTCTTGACACTGGAGTAGCACCCACCAGTATTCTAACCGATGCCCTTGTTCCGGCCATGGATCGTGTGGGCCAGAAGTTTTCTGAGAATAAGATATTTGTTCCCCAGATGCTCATGTCTGCCAAAGCCATGGGCGCTGCCATGAACCACCTTAAGCCTTTTTTCCAGTCGGGTGATGTGAAGACCAAAGGAACTTTTATCATAGGTACGGTAAAAGGCGATTTGCACGATATCGGAAAAAACCTGGTGGCCATGATGGTTGAAGGCGGAGGCTGGACCATTATTGATCTTGGTGTGGATGTGAATGAGGATACATTCAATCAGACCGTTGCTGAAAATCCAGGAGCAATAGTAGGGCTTTCTGCGCTGCTTACCACTACCATGGCGAATATGGAAGAGATTGTTCAAAAGATCAAAGATGAGAATCCTGGTACAAAGGTCATCGTAGGCGGAGCACCCTTGAATGACGATTTCTGCGCTAAAATCGGAGCTGACTTCTATTCACCCGACCCACGGGGAGCCGTTGAGTATTTGAACACCTGTGTAGCTTAGCCATTGGGCACTTACTCTGTTAAACTTGTCCCGCTTGGTAAAGGTTATCGAGACCAATGAGGGGACTCCTCTTATTGATATTCTCCATGAATATGGCGTTGAATTTCCCTGTGGAGGTAAGGGTAGCTGTGGAAAATGCAGGGTAAAAGTACTGCAGGGAAGCATAGAAACCGATAGGAATCACCAGGAAAAACTGCAAAAGCTTGGATCTGACAAACGACTGGCGATTGGCCTGTCTGAGCCATTGTACGGAAGATCTTGTGCTGGAGGTGGGGCAGTATGAGACGATTATTCAGGCAGACGAAACTACCTTTGATTTCACTCCACGATCGGGTCTTGGTCTTGCATTTGATCTGGGAACCACCACCCTGGTGGGACAACTTCTTGATCTTTCCAATGGTAAGATCCTGGCTGTGGAAACGGATTTGAATCCACAGAAGGTACATGGGAGTGATCTGATTTCCAGGCTGGAGACTGCCCTTAGTGATGGAGGTGAAGAGATGACCAGGATCATCAGGGAAAAGATCGGGGAGATGACCTGGAAGATGATGCAGGATCGGAAGGACCCGGTTGACCGGATGGTGATCGTTGGAAATACAGTGATGCAGCACTTTTTCTGTGGCCATGATATCAAGCCTTTGTCTTTCTATCCTTTTCAATTCACCCCACCTGAAGATGACCTCCTTCTCATCTGAAGAGCTGGGATGGGAAGTTCAGCTTGGCAATCAGATCGATTTTTATCCATCCATCGGGAGTTTTGTGGGAAGTGATATTCTTGCAGGCATACTGGCAACCGGCATGCACAGGAAAGCATCCTATTCAGTTCTGATTGACCTGGGCACAAACGGTGAGATTGTTGTCGGGAACAAGGATCGCTTACTATGTGCATCCACAGCTGCAGGTCCGGCATTTGAAGGAGCCAAAATTAGCCAGGGAATGCAGGCCACCACAGGTGCTATTTCATCCATTGATGGAAGCGAGGAGGGATGGAGATGCAGTGTGATTGGAAATGAGCTGTCCCGCGGTATTTGTGGAAGTGGACTGATCGATGCGGTAGCTGTATTATTAGAGGCCGGACTCATTGGTGAATTTGGAGAGATCCTTTCCGGAGAATCGGAGATAGCGCTCGATTCCCGGGTAAGTCTGACCCAGAAAGACATCCAGGAATTTCAGCTGGCAAAAGCCGCCATTTCTGCGGGTATTCAGATCCTGATTCGTAAATTAGGGATTCGCCCTGATGAGGTGAATGAGATTTATATAGCTGGAGGATTTGGGAGTTATATTAACCTTGAAAATGTAAAAAGGGTTGATATGCTCAATTTTCCGGAAGAGGTGATGCATAAACTGGGGAATTCAGCGCTAATTGGAGCCAAAATGTTCCTTTTTAAGGATGCAGATCACACCAAAGGCATATTGGATATTACCAGGCATGTGAGTCTTGAAAAGGAAGCTGATTTTCAGGATATTTTTGTGGAGAATCTGGCTTTTGGAGCTTGATACGGATCCTATTTTTTCTTAGCCTTCATCTCCTCTAATCTCTCCTTGTAATATGCATTCCCACTTAATTCGTAGGCTTTGCTCAGAGATTTTATGGCATTGTCGATGTCATTCTGAGATTCATAATAGTCGGCCATGGAGTCATAGGCATTGGCACTTTCGGGATAATAATCAATGCCCATTTTAAAAAATGCATAGGACTTTTCAGGCTGTGCAAATTGCAGGTACATATAGCCAGTCATATTTAAAAGCTCTTCAACCAGCGGAGGGGTAGAGTAACCTAAATGCTGGTTGAGGGATGCCTCACGTTCTTTAACCAATTCCATTAATTCATCCAGGGAGGTCTCTGGATTGCTATATTTTTCAGCGGATTTTAGCTGATACCATTCAAATTGGGAAACAAGGCCGTCGGCGATGGAGGGTAAGGGAACAGTCCAATGGTAGTCGTCTGTATACGTTTTCCAGGAATAGTTCAGGCCATTTGTTTTTTGATTTTCTGCAAATGTCGATAACTCGATAATGGAACGTGCAGACAGGGTATACTCTGAGGTATCCATCATCACATTGTCCATAGTGATCTCTCCATCGAGCATATGAAGCTGCCCTGCAGCCAGAGAGACAAAAAGGGATTTTCCTGAAAAATTTTCATGTTGAAGTATCTCTTTTGCCTGGTTCAGTAACTTTTGATGATCCCAGTCAAGGCTGGGGTCAATGGCTATATAGTTCTGAAAAAGGTGGGGGTGATTTATCAAAGTATATAGGGTAAACAGACCTGCATATGAGTGACCAATCAATGTACGATAGGGTGAGCCTGGATACTTGCTGTCAATAAAAGGAATAAGTTCGCTCTCAATAAATTGAGAGAAGTTCTCTGCCCCTCCGGTTTCATCTTCCATTGCGCCTCCTCTCCTGGAGGAAACACTTGAGGTGGTTAAATCCCTTGTTCGATTCGTTCGGTTGGAAATTCCCACCAGGATCATATCCGGCAGATGGTGTCCGCTGTAGTAAGTGTAAACAGTTTCCAGGGCTTTTAAGTGCTGGCTCCCGTCTAATATATAGACCACGGGGTATCTCTCTTTGCTGCCTTCATGGAAACCTGCCGGCAGAATTACCCAGAAATCCCTCGATTCATGAAGTGTGGTTGAATAGAGACTGTCCGGTATTCCGATCTCAAAGAGGTGATTGTTTTGTGCAATTCCAGGGTTGTCGAAGCAGCAGTATGGTGGTAAGTAGGGCAAATATTTTATAATGCATTTTTTGGTGTTTGCATTAAAATGATTAAGGTTTCACCTAAGAACAACTCCGGAGGAACAATGTTTTTAGGAATATCAATCTTTCTACGATTTTGACAGTGCTTCTATGAGCTCAGCGCACCCTCCGCTCTTGATATATTCTGTGTGTGCATCGATGTTTTTGAAATGTTGACCGCAAATTTTGTGACAATCAAATTCGTAATCAGCGGCCGCAAAGAAGGCCTCCAGGGTCTCCGTGGCTCTTGGATTGGGGAAGGCCGATTTGCCCGGATTTTCTCTGCACCATTTCAGGGAGTTCATCCAAATGGCAGCACTTAAGCGCGCCACAGCCCCCTCCGCTTAATCCCATCCCTCCGGCAAATCCGGCTACCATCACCTGTTCATCCGGGGTGGCTCCCATGGCTTTTACCACTTCTGAGGCACAACTTACAGGTGTTGAGGCGTGGGAGGATTCCCTCGATAAACCTTCCTTCGCTGCTGCAATGGCTTCCGGAGCCCACCTGTCTGCCAGCTTGAAGCAGCTGACAAATTTTCCTGTCACCACGAATTTTGCCAGGCCGGTTTTTTTTGAAAAGTCGGCCTCTGTAATATCCAGGCAGTCGGACTTCCGGCTCTCTTTTGGAAAGGAATCCATCATAAACATGGTGGCCTCAATGGCCAGGCCAATGGCCTGACCAGGCTCCTCCCTTCTGCGGGAGGACTCTGCACCCACGGCCAGGGTAGCCCCGCAAATCAATCCGCACTGGTATCCCTGCTGCAGAATACCTCCACACAGAGGGTCTGCTGCTTGTTCTTCATTTTCAAGCGGATGTCCAAATTCGCGGTTCAGGATGTAGAACAGGGTACGGGAGCAGGTTCCTTTCTTAATAAATACCCACTTGGTGTCTTTCGAGTTTATTTCAGAGGCTTTCATGTTTTGGTATTAGGGAAGCTATCTGGAATAAAGTTATTAGAAATGTTTTTCGATTCCCGGAAATAAGCAATAATATTATCCTTGATTTCATATTGCCCTTTTTATGCTGCACGACCCAAGTCACAAAAGCCCTCCGGAAGTGGCCAGTGAAATAAAACTGGATCCATTGGAGATGGATGTATTGAAAAGACTGGCTGAACAGTGGGCCCAGATTGCAGCCCTTCCCGTCCACAAAGGAGAAATCGCTGCTCTGGCAAAAAATGAATGACCTTGAGTCCGTGCGACCCATGTTATGGATCAATGAGATTCCCTGGCATGAGATGAATTACGATGATGAGCTCACCCTTCGCTGTAAAAATGTATGGGCCCGTTCCCAGGAGGATCTTATGCGTAAAACCATTTACCAATGGAGGCATATGCCAGGAGATATGGTGGTCAATCCCTGGTTGGATTGTCCGCTCTCCATTCACAGCACTGATTTTGAAATTGTGGAGGATGTGGATATTGCTTTAACAGATGATACCAGTGACGTGGTATCCAGACATTTCAATATTCAGATCAGGGACATGGAGGATCTGGAGAAAATTGAGATGCCTCAAATCACACACAATGAGCATGCTACAGAAACCAGGTATGAGGCAATGAAGGAGGTGTTTGGATCCATATTGCCTGTCAGAAGGCAGGGGCAGACTCATATCTGGTTCACACCCTGGGATTACCTGGTGCGATGGTGGGGTGTTCAGGCATGGATGGTGGAACTGGACCAGTTTGAGCAGCAGAATCTCCTGTCTCTGGATAACAACAACACCCGCATAGGTTCGGGCGGATATGGATATACCAGGGAGATGCCTGGCAGCGACTTTAATCCGGAATGGGTCAAAGCCCATAACATGTGGGGATGCTCGAATGCCCAGATATTTTCTGAGGTGTCTCCGGAAATGCACTGGGAATCTATGTGTATGGAAGAGGTGACAAAAAAATTATCCTAAATTGCACTCCTATGAAAATATTAGCCCCTGTTGTTCTTGTATTCCTCCTGGCTACAGGATGCAAGCCTCAATCTAATAAAGAGTTATCTCCTGAGGATGTGAGCTAAAATGTGATCCGGAAAGGCTGGGTGATTAAAGTAAAGCCTGAAAAACTCGAATATTACAAAACGCTTCATGCCAATCCCTGGCCCTCAGTAGACTCTATGTTAAAAGAATGCAACATCAGGAACTACTCTATCTATTACAGGGATGGATACCTCTTCTCTTACCTGGAATACACCGGGGAGGACTGGGAGGAGGACATGGCAAAAATGGCTGCCGATTCGGCTACCCAGGTCTGGTGGGAAGAGACAGATCCCTGCCAGGAACCCGTGGAATCGGCTCTTGAGGGAGAGTGGTGGGCTGATATGGAAGAGGTATATCATCTTGACTAAAACCAAGGTCCTGTGAATATTTCTACCATTGATCTGCTGATTATCATTTTTTACCTGGGGGGAATTCTGGCCATCGGGGTCTTTTCCATCCGAAGGCAGAAAATGGACTCCAACCGCTATTTTCTCGCGGGCCGCTCCCTGAACTGGGCGGTGATTGGGGCAGCGCTTTTTGCATCCAATATTTCCACCATCCATCTGGTGGGCCTGTCCGCCCAGGGATTTAAAGATGGAATGGTCTGGGGGAACTTTGAATGGATGGCGGCCTTCCTGCTTATTTTACTGGGACTGGTATTCGCTCCCTTCTATTTTAAGAATCGCATTTCCACTTTACCCGAATACCTGGAGAGGCGTTTTAGTCCTGCCTCGCGCACCTTACTGGCGGTGATTGCCATTTTAACAGCTCTTTTTGCCCATATTGGGATCAGCCTTTATGCCGGTGCTGTACTGTTTAAAAATTTCTTTGGAATCGGAATCTGGGCCTCCATCATTATCCTTTCCTCAATAACCGCCGTATATACTGTATTGGGTGGACTGAAGGCAGTGGTGGTTACTGAGACTGTCCAGACTGTGATTTTACTTGCAGGAGCGGCAGTCCTGACCGGTATTGCACTTTTTGCACTGCCCGAACTGGGAATCCACAATCTGAGCGATTTGAAGGAAGCTGCCAAACCGGATCAACTGAGCATGTTGCAGAGTGGAAAGGATGCCATTATCCCCTGGTATGCAGTGATCCTGGGATATCCGGTGCTGGGGATCTACTACTGGTGTGCCGATCAGACCATCGTGCAAAGGGTATTGGGGGCCCGAAGCATGAGGGATGCCCAGATAGGGCCTGTTTTCGCAGGATTTATAAAAATTCTGCCCGTTTTCCTGATGGTCTTTCCCGGTGTGCTGGCCTATGTGCTCTTCAAGGACAGAATCACCGATAGCAACGATACCCTCCTGGTCCTGATCACAGAGCTGCTCCCGGTGGGATTGAGAGGCATTATGGCTGCTGCATTGATGGCTGCACTGATGAGTACCATTGCAGCAGCATTGAACAGTACAGGCACTCTGGTATCCATAGATATTATTCAGCGAAGAAGGCCAAACACTCCCGATCGAAAATTGGTTTTGTACGGACGCATCACCAGCGTCATTGTCATGATTGTAGCCATTCTCTGGTCACCTCTGATTGGGAAATTTGGTAGTATTTTTGAAGCCATCGCCATCATCATGGCCATGATCTCACCACCCGTTTCCACAGTGTTCTTGCTGGGGGCTTTATGGAAAAGGGGAACCAGCCAGGCCTCCAAGATCACACTGATTGCAGGGATGATCCTGGGGACCATTACCTTCTGTTTCGATTTTGTTCCCATCAGCGGGTTTGCTTATATTAGTGAGGGACTGGGAATGCATTTTATGATGCAGGCCTGGTGGTTATTTGTGATCTGCAGCCTCATTTTTGTGGTAGTTAGCCTCCTGACCCCAAAACCGGATCCATCCAGGTTGGAAAATCTGACACTCTCCATGGATCTGAAGAAGATTAAGATTCCTCTGGCTGGCTGGCTCAGCCTGCTGCTTATCGCTTTTATGGTTTGTTTATATTTAATATTTGCTTGATATGAGATTAAATCTGATTCTTTTAATTAGTGCATTATTCTTTCAGACCTGTTCACAGGTTACTGAATCAACACACATACCTTACAATCATAAGCATGTCTATTATGAAGGAAGGATTGGTGAGAATGGGACCGATCATGCAGCAGAAATCTACTGGCCTGGATCTTCCTTTTCTTTAAAGTTCTATGGAAAGTCCATCAAAACTACCCTTGAGGACCAGAATGGGGATAACTTTTTTAATGTGATTGTGGACGGGACTCATGTTTCTTTACTGCATCTGTCCAAAGGTAAAAAGGAGTATGTTCTGGCCAAGAATCTGGGTGAAGGAGTGCATACAATTGAGTTACACAAAAGAAATGACTGGAGTTATGGCTGGACCAGGTTCTATGGTTTTGATTTGAGGGGAAGTCGCACGCTTCCCACAGAATCAAAGGAGATATTTATTGAATTTTATGGCAACTCCATTACCACCGGGTATGGGAATGAGGACTATTCTGGTGAAGATAAATCCACCGGAGATGTGACCAACAATTACAAAGCCTATGGGGCTTTAACAGCCAGAAATATTGGTGCAGAATATTCATGTATTTCCCATAGCGGTATTGGCATTTTGGTAAGCTGGCACGATTTGATCATGTCTGAAGAGTATTATAGACTCAATCCTGGAGATGAAAAGAGTCGATGGGATTTTACAAGTAAACAAGCTAATGTAGTGGTTGTTAACCTGTTTCAAAATGACTCCTGGATTGTGGATATGCCAGATCATGAACAGTTTAAGAATCGTTTTGGTCATGCGGCCCCCACGGAAAGTCAGATTGTGGATGCCTATGTGGACTTCTTGAGAAAAATTCGGGGACACTACCCGGATGCAGAGATTATTTGTTTGCTGGGCAATATGGATATCACCAGGGTCGGATCACCATGGCCTGAATATGTGAGAAGGCTACAGCCATTTTCAATGATGGCGTACATACCCTATTTGTTCCCTATAAAAACAGTCCCGGCCATCCAAAGGTGAATGAACAAGAAATCATAGCCGATGCATTAACCTCATATATTCAAACCGAGGGATTACTCCTTAACAGCCTTTAGTACATGGCTTCCTTTATCAGTTCTTATACGAACCAGGTATATTCCTTTGGGAAGAGTACTTAACTCCAGGCTATTCTGGGAGGATGGGCCAGTTTGAAGGAAGATTTGTCCTGACAGGCTTGTCACTGTGACTTCCAGAATTGCTGCTTCCGATTGGATGTTCAGGATATCCCTGAATGGATTGGGATAGACAGAAATTCCCGAATGATCCCTTGAGAATTTTTCAGTGGTTTGGGTGCTTCCGTTGCATATTATGGAACTCAGAAACTCAGCGGATTCATCAACAACTATTTTTTGGGTGCTGTCATTAAGTAAATAGGAGACATGCCCGGTGCTGTTAGGTACGAGGTAGAGCTCGTTGCCAACTCCCATTTGATCTGCCACTGTTTTCATGGCACAACTGCCATACAGATAGACAGGAAAGGGCAGGAGTCCGGTGGTATTGTAGATGCATGGAACTATAGGGTCCAAATCGTCATGAGCACTGTATACCGGAGGATCATCGGAATCAATCCAGTGGCTGCGAATAAGTGCCCCCGAATAATTTAGTACGCCATGCACTTGAGATGAAAACTGGGTATTTTCGCTGCTGTTGCCCTCAAATCCTCCATGCTTGTCCATGATGGTTTGTATATATGAGGGAACCTGATCCAGGCTATCCAGAAAACCAACATGACTGGCCATAATTGCACCTGCCGATATACCGGCAGCATATATGTGATCAGAGGAAATTCCATACTCTTTAGAGTGGCTGGCGTCCTCCCTGAAGTACCTGACGGCAGCCCTCATGTCATTAATGGCCATAAATACGGCCTCTGTGATAAACATAGAGTCCAGAACAAACCTATCCAACAGGCGGTATTCGATGTTGGCACAGACATAGCCTCTTTTTGCAAAATCAATACAGAAATCGGCAGTTTGTGTTCGATCTCCTTCCACAAACGATCCTCCATGGGCCATGATGACCAGAGGCCGCTCCTCAAGATTATCCCCAAGGGGTTCATAAAAATCCAGCAACAGTGCCTGGGATTTTCCACCCATTGTAGAAGCCTCTCCATACTGTAAGTCTTTTACAACATTTACCTCTGAAAAGATATAATCCATATAGCGTCCTCCCGTACAATCCATTTGCTGTGCCATCATAGATAATGGCAGGATAATGAACCCAATAACAGAGCTCCATGCCTTATTCATCACTTTCGGCTTTAATGGGTGTCAGGATTCTGGATGCTTCTCCATGCTTCAAGGTGTAGATCACCTTCCTATTATTTTGGGTGGGTTTGGCGTTGGAGTCTGATTCTGCATAAACAGGAAATGTGTTGACCAGTACGCCATCTTCAATGCGAAAAATATTATGACCTCTATACCCTTTAAATAACGCAGCTTCATTGGCCATACCCAGGGGATCAGGTACATAAATCTCTGAAACACTTTTATCTCTGTTGGAGGCAAATCCATAGATGCTGCCATAGGAACCAGAACCTGCACTCCGGGTGGTGATGTACAACTCCTCAAATCCATCTCCATCCAGGTCACCCAAAAAAACATCCTCGACGGGATCCACTTCTCCCAGCTGGTAGGTGTCATTTACCTTTTCAAATTCTCTGGTCTCCACGCTTATTTTATGAATGCTGGCCCCCAAAGATTTGTCAACCCTCACCCTGAATACTTTGCCTGATTCGGTTGTGTATTCTGAAGAAGTTAGGGTATTATCCTTACTCGCGGGCACGGAGGCAGGGGCCGGTATGCTTCTCCCTTTATGAATGTAGTCCTCAAGAAGCTGCATTAATTCGTTGGTAACTTCAGGGTATTCATCCACCAGGTTCATGGTTTCTCCCACATCCATATCCAGGTCATAGAGCTGGACAGGGGGAAGTCCTTCCTCTTCGGGAGATCCGGGTTTTGGATCACTCCATCCACCTGAGCCGGGACAATTGATCAATTTCCATTTTCCCATGCGAATGGCAAAGGAACCATTGACCGAGTGGTGCACTGTGGCTTCCCTGATCTGCTCTTCCTTTCCATCCAACAGGGCCGGCAAGAGGTTATAGCTATCTACTCCTGCATCCCTATCCAGGGTATCACCTACAATGGCGGCTGCGGTGGCCAGCAGATCCGTAAGGCAGATGATCTGGGCACTGGACGAACCGGGCTCTACTTTTCCAGGCCATCTGGCCACAAAAGGTACCCGGTGACCCCCTTCAAAGATATCTGCTTTATGCCCTCTGAAGTGATAGCTGGGATCATGGCCAAAGGTGGCCAACTCAGCAAAGTCGGCCTGGTTAGAGCATCCATTGTCGCTTGTGAATATAATCAGGGTTTCATTGGTGATTCCCTGCCTGTCGAGGGCCTTCAGGATTTCTCCCACCGTATGGTCCACCTGCAGCATAAAATCTCCATAGAGATTGGTCTTACTTTTCCCCAAAAACTCTTCAATGGGAAGAATGGGGGTATGGGGAGCCGGCAGGGGGAAATAGAGAAAGAAGGGTTTCCCATCTGGATTATTTGATTGCTCCTCAATAAATGAAACGGCCTTTTCTGTCAATAGGGGAAGTACCTGTTCATGTTCAAAATCGCTCCCGGTGAGTCCCCGGCGCCACCAACCCATTTTCGAATTATTTTCGGTGTATTCTGTGGGGACTAAAGTGGAACGATCGTTTTCAATGTAGACATAGGGAGGAATATCCAGGGAAGCCGTGATGCCGAAGAAGTAATCAAAACCTACTGTGTGTGGTCCGGCTGTAAGGGGTTTTGAGAAATCGGCGCTGTCTGTCCCGGTTTCAAAAAACTGCCAACCCAGTCCCAGGTGCCATTTCCCTATGCACCCGGTCACATATCCATGATCCTTAAGGAGTGTCCCAACTGTGGTTTCATGGGCTTCAATCAATGGCTCGTCCCAACTCCACAATACCCCACTCTTTAAACTTGTTCGCCATGCATATCTGCCAGTAAGTATGCCATAGCGTGTGGGGGTGCAGACCGCCGAACCTGTGTGTGCATCTGTAAAACTCATTCCCTCTTCTGCCAGCCGGTCAATGTGGGGGGTTTCCCAGGCGGCATCCGAATTGTAAGAGGATACATCGCCATAACCCAGGTCGTCGGCCAGAATGTAGATGATATTTGGATGTTGGATTTGCTCAGAAGATTGGCATGAGACCATAGCCAGGGAGAAAAGAAGAGTAGCTATAAAAATAAGCAATGAATGTGTTATCCTGGCTGCGATCATATTTAATATTGTTTTTCCTAAAAGTAATTCATTTGTTGCAATAGGTTCCAACAGTTAGTGAAGCTGAAGTTTGCCACTCCGGTTTCCCATTTTGTCAAAGGAAACCGGGCCGGTAATCCCCTTGGGGTGATCCTGATGAAGGATATAGTCCCTGATGGACTCTCTTTCAAGTCCCACCCGGGTGATGGCCTGCAGAATCAGGTTTATCCCATCATAAGTATAGGAGTCGACCAGTCCCATGGGCTTCGGCACACTCTTTTCTTGAGGTCCCGAATAGGAATGAACCAGAATCATTCCCGGGCAGGCTCCCCAAGTCAGAATCCAAAGCGTCCAGGCCCATGGAAAAAGCAAGGGTTCCATATACTTTCAGATCAGGACGGAGCTCACTTAAATCCGTTACAATCTTCAGGGTGGCTTCCGAAAAGAAGGGAACAAGCAGGTGATCTATGTGCAGCTTCCATCAACTGCTCAATCACAGCCGCAATATCCGACTCATTTGAGTCGACCTTAATAAGCAGAGGAGAGATCCCATACAAACTTGAAGACTGTTCGGTGAGGCTTTTTACTGCATACCGGGTGTCATAGCTTTCGGAGACCAGGATGGCTGTATTTCCGGCACCCTCTTCCCCGATCAAATCAAGGATCGCCATGGCCTGTTGATTGTCGTTGGGAACATTTCGGATAAACCAGGGTACATAGGCCTGGGAGAGGGTTGGATCGGTAGCCCTTGTTTCAAGATAGACCAGGTGGGATTTGGCTGCCACCTGTTCGGCCAGGTGGGCATTTCTCCCATCCAGTGAACCCACAATGGCTCTGACATCGTTTTCATACACAAGGGCCACCGACTCCTTGGACCCGGCTCCCCAGGGCCCTTCAGTGGTGCGAACCACCAGTTGAAACGGTATTCCCTTAAATCCACCCCTTTCATTGGCCTCCTGTATGGCCAGTTCAGCAGCTCCTATCACCCCGGTATAAGGAATTGTCAGGTACCAGCAATCCAATGGTCACCGGATTATTCTGCACCAGAAGGGGATCTGATCCAAATACAGGTAGAATCAGGGCCAGGAGCGTGACATATAGAATGGAGAGGGACAAGCGTTGACTATTCTGGTAGATGAAGGGATCTGCCCACAGCTTCGGCCACTTTAGCTCAGGTCTTTCATCATTTGCTTGAAATCTTCAGGAAAGAGGGATTGGGAACCATCGCACCTGGCGTCTTCCGGATGGTAATGAACCTCCACCAGCAAGCCATCTGCTCCGGCAGCCACAGCAGCCTTCGACATGGTGGGGACCAGGTCGCGGTAGCCTGTCCCATGACTGGGATCCACAATGACCGGCAGATGCGTTCTCTGTTTTAATACAGGGATGGCATTCAGGTCCAGGGTATACCTGGTGGCCGATTCAAAGGTCCTGATGCCCCGTTCACAAAGGATCACGGAGGAATTGCCCCTGGCCAGAATGTATTCTGCTGCATGCAGATACTCATCCAATGTGGCCATCATGCCCCGCTTAAGCAGGATGGGCATCTGGCTGTTTCCGGCCTCCTCGAGTAAGGGAAAGTTTTGCATGTTTCGTGATCCGATCTGCAGGATATCTGCAAAACGGGCAACGGTCTCTACCTGGCGGGTATCCATCACCTCTGAGACCACAGGCAGTCCGGAGTCTGCTTTCACTCGGCCCAGCAATTCAAGACCTTCCTCCTTCAGGCCCTGGAAACTATAGGGTGAGGTTCGTGGTTTAAAGGCACCGCCTCGCAATATGGTGGCTCCACCCGCTTTGACAATCCGGGCTGTCTCTGACAGCTGTTCAAGGCTCTCCACGGCACAGGGTCCGGCCATTACCACGATTTCTTTACCCCCTATTTTCACTCCCTTCACGTCCACCACTGTACCCTCCGGATGGGATGAACGAGCTACCAGCTCCGGATTCGATGGTTTGACAACAGGTGTATAACAGACTCCAGTATCCTTCATGGAAACATCTTCAAAAATCAGTATCTACGGTTGAATGGTCGAATTTAAGCAAAATATACATTTCATTGTAAAGTTCTATTCTAAAGCATGTCCATATGTTCCATCGGGGCACTTACATCTTGGCACCATGACTGATTTATTTTATATTGTAGAAACAACCAAACCAGCTCCAATGAACCACCAATTTCTGTGTCTAGCCATCCTGTCAGGATTTTTACTTGCAACGTTTTCTCCTGACGCCCAATCTCAGACTGAGATCAGGAAAGAATCCATTACCATTCCCACCTACCAGGTGGATAAACCAGATCCCAATCCCCGCTTCTACGACGGCAGGGTGACACAGGGTGCCCAGGGACGGGTCTATCCCTATGCCATGACTGATGTGTTATTGCCGGAGAAAAAGGATCAGACCTACGAAATTTTCTACCTGGAGAATGAGTATGTGGAGATCTCCATAATTCCGGAGCTGGGAGGTAGGATCTTTACTGCCTTGGATAAAACCAACAATTACGACTACTTCTACAGGCAGCATGTCATTAAACCAGCCTTAATTGGTACCCTGGGGAAGTGGATTTCCGGGGGATCTGAGTGGAACTTCCCGCATCATCACAAGGCCACCACCATGATGAGAATGGATGCGCACATGGAACAGAATGAAGATGGCAGTGCCACCCTCTGGCTGGCTGAGACCGAAAGACGTCACCGCTTCAGAATTACCCTCTCAATGACCCTCTATCCCGATCGCTCCTACCTGGAGATGAAGGTGATGCCCTACAACACCTCTCCATTTGTTCACTCTTTCCTCTATTTCGCCAACCCGGCTGTTCATGTAGATTCTACCTACCAGGTGATCTTTCCTCCCAATGTGGAGTATGTAACCCAGCATGCCAAAAGAGAGTTTATTGAATGGCCCATGGCTGATGGATACTACAACGGCAAGCAATATGAAGATGTGGACATCAGCTGGTGGAAAAATCTGGCCAGTCCGGTCTCCTTCTTTGCATGGAACGACGAGCAGGATTTTTTTGCCGGGTATGACCACGGCAAAGAGGCAGGAGTGGCTTACCTGGCTGACCATCATACAGCTCCGGGCATGAAATTTTTCACCTTTGGCTGTGGAGAGAGCGGGCAAGCCTGGGACAAACGGCTTACAGATAGTGATGGTCCCTACCTGGAATTAATGGCAGGTGTGTTCTCTGACAACCAGCCAGATTACAGCTGGGCACAGCCTTATGAGAATAAGAGCGCCACCCAGTACTGGTATCCGGTGCGTGAACTTGTGGGAATGAACTATGCCAACCTGCATGGTGCCCTCTATCTCAATACGGAAAAACTCCCCGAGGTGGAGATTCGCATGAATACCACCGGTGATTTTAAAAATGCAAAGGCAGTGCTGAGAGCAGGTGGCCAGCTGGTCTGGGAGTCCACGCTGGATATAGGGCCGGCAGCGCCCTTTGCCAAAAATCTGGAAGTCACAGAGGCAGTCAAACCCACCGATTTGAGCATTGAACTCTATGCCCATGATGGTTCCTTGCTCATGCGCTACCAGCCTCAGGAGAAGAAGAACTCAGAGATGCCCGATGAAGTAAAACCCCCTTCCCCTCCGGAAGAGATCGCCACCGTGGAGGAGCTCTATTTTGCCGGGCTCAGACTCAATCAATTCTACAATGCGCACCTTGACCCCATGGCTTACTACCAGGAAGCGCTAAAAAGGGATCCGGGGAACTACCTGGTTAACACCCAGCTGGGCATATTGGACTGTAAGGCTTACCGATGGGAAGAGGCCGAACAGAGATTGAGGACCGCACTGGACCGAATTACCCATAACCATACCAGGCCCAGGGATGGAGAGGCTTTATATTACCTGGGAATTGCATTGCGCGGTCAGGGTAAATACGCGTCAGCCTATGATGCATTCTACAGGGCTTCATGGAGCTTAGGCTGGAGTGCAGCCTCCTACCATCAGCTTGCAGAACTGGACTGCCTGGAAGGTGACTATGCGACGGCAATTGATCACGTCAATCGTTCCATTGAAACCAATGGAGGAAACCTGAAAGCCAGGAATCTGAAATCTGTGATACTTCGGAAATTGGGGCATACCCAGGAGGCAATGGAACTGGCAAGTGCTTTATCAATTGAGAATCCACTTGATCTGGTCTCCAGAAATGAGCTTTTGATTCTCCATGGAGAGAGCTCCGCATTAGAACCGATCATTCTCCAGGAGGTGGAGACCATCCTTGAACTGGCCGCCACCTATGGCAATTTTGGTGCTTACAGGGAAGCGATTGACCTGCTTGGCACACTGGATAAAACCACCCATCCAGAGGGAAGTGACTACCCCATGATCTATTACTACCTCGCTTACAATCATTTTAAGCTGGGAGAGACCGATGCTTCTGAAAAATATGCCAGACTGGCCAGCACCAAACCGGCAGACTACTGTTTCCCCTACCGACAAGAGTCCCTGCAGGTTCTGGAATATATCATAAAAGCTTATCCGGAGGATGCAAAAGCCCGCTACTATCTTGGAAATCTTCTTTTTGATCAACAAGCGGAAAGGGCCATTGCCTTGTGGGAGGAAGCCGCAGGTATGGATGATTCGAATCCTGTGCTCTTAAGGAACCTGGGATTGGCCTATGCCAAGATCGATGTAGATTATGAAAAAGCCATTGGCTATTATGAAAAAGCCCTGGACCTTCAACCAGACCCAAGGATGCTTTATGAACTGGATATTCTGTATGAGAAGGCCAATGTGGATATGGAGAAACGGAGATTGCTCTTTAAGGAGTACGCCTCAGTGGCTTCAAAAAGAGTGGACGCACTCACCAGGCAGGTCCTGGTTAATATCCAGTCTGAGGATTATGATGAAGCTGTTAAATTATTGCACAACAATTACTTCTATCGGTGGGAGGGAGGCAACGAAGTGCGGGAATACTATGAAGATGCCCATCTGCTAAGGGGCATCCAATATCTGGTGAAAGGTAAGACGAAAAAGGCCCGGGAGGATTTCCAGGCGGCTTTGGATTACCCGGAAAACCTGGAGGAGGGCAGGCCCGAATTTGATGAGGCATTTGCACGGAGTTATTACTACAATGGATTGGCAGCAGAACGCATGGGTGATGAAGAGATTGCTAAATCCTATTATCAAAAGGCTGCCGCTGAACGCACTGGCCGTTCGGAGTTTGTCTATTACAATATTCTGGCTAATGAAAAGCTGGGAGAAAAGCAGCAGGTCGAAGATCAGATCAAGAGGCTTCAGGTCTATGCAGAAAGAGGCTCGGGAGATCGCTTTTTTGCCAAATTTGGGGAGAAGCAGTCTCAGCAGATGAAGAAGGCCGAACAGCAGTACCTTGATGGATTGGTAAAGAGGGCCAGGGGTGATGGGGATGGAGCAAAAACTGCCTTTATAGCTGCACTTGAATTAAATCCAAACCATTCCTGGGCAAAAGCACACCTGGGAGAAATTGAAACACAATGAAACAGATTTTATGGATACTGGCCCTGATGGCCTCTTTTTCCCTTTTTGCTCAGGAAGGGGAATTGGTAAACCACAACAGACCTGAGCGGGAAGAGTGGTTAAAAGATGCCGGTTTTGGCATGTTTATCCACTGGAATATCGATGCCCAGCTGGGAACCGTAATCAGTCACTCCCTGGCGGGATCCTCTGAGGCCTATGCCGAAAAGTACATCAATGAATTGCCGGCCACCTTTAATCCAATGGACTGGAATCCTGAAAAGATTGTGATCCTGGCCAAAAATGCCGGGATGAAATATATTGTCTTTACCACCAAACACCACAATGGATTCTGCTTCTGGGATACGGAGAGTACCGACTTCAGCATTTCCAACACCCCCTATGGAGAGGACCTGCTGGCCGAATTTGTGGAAACCTGCAGGAAGTATGGACTGGCAGTGGGTTTCTACTTCTCTACAGAGGATTTTGTCTTCAGCTATCAGCAAGGGATAAAAGATATAAAAAGGACCAATCACTGGGAGCACACAGCTTCCATCCGGGAAGCCTACGAGGCCTACCTCCAGCTCCAGGTGAAGGAGCTGATGACCCGCTTTGGAGAGGTGGATCTGTTTTTTATCGACAGTGAAGCCTACAGGGAAGAGGTTAAGGAGATGGTTTGGGAGATGCAGCCCAACTGCATCATTACCCGGGGGGCCATTCTGACCCCCGAACAGTTTATTCCGGGAGAAACCATTGACGCTGCCTGGGAAAGCAACATGACCATGGGGACCCAATGGAATTACAAACCCACCAACGAACACTATAAATCGGGCACTTACCTGATCAATGCCCTGATCCAGGCCAGGGCCCGGGGAGGTTCCTTTCTTCTGAATGTGGGTCCCAATGCCTGGGGAAACCTCAATGAAGCGCAGCAGGGCAGGCTTATCGAACTGGCTGCATGGAACTTTGTGAATGGAGAGGCCATCCGGGAGGTTCGTCCCTGGATAGTCACCAATGAAGGAAACCTTTGGTATGCCCGGCATAAGGAAAACAATACCCTGTATGTATATATCACTGGCATTGAAGATTGGAAACGCGGCGATCGGAAATCATTTCTTCTTCGCAGTGTCAAGTCCACCGAAAAAACCAAAATCTCTGTGCTGGGTCAGACCGGGAATGTGGTAGAATATAAACCAGAGGTAGATGGTCAGGCCACTTTTGACCAGACTTCAGAAGGACTCGCCATATCCGTGGTGAGGGCCCAGCGGATCTACAACAACCACCAATGGCCCAACCCCATCGTGGTGAAACTGGAGCATGTGGAAGCAGCACTTGAGCCTGCAAAATTTGCCACCCTTAAAGCAGAGGTGGTGGGGGATGGAACCATGGCCTTTAAAGCAGAGGTAAAAGAGGCCCAGGCCGGGTCTCAATATGAGCTCTGTTTTGAATACCGCCACAGGGTAAGCTCTCTGGATAAGGCTGGTGAGAATGAGTGGGAGCGAAGTGCGCATTCCTCATTTTCAAAAACAGGAGAATACGCCACCATTGTAAAAAGTAAGCTGTTCGAGGGAATAAAGGTGAAAACCGGGAACGAAAGTGGCATGGTAAATGCCTCTGCCGCAGCCTCGGGAATCGAATACCGGGCGGTAGTGATTCAGGATGGCATGGAGATTTTGGGTAACCCCTTGAAATATGATTAAGGATCTAATGTGAATCTTTGCCAAATTAAGGAAATAACATACGATAAACTCGAGCTCATCACATAAATACCTAAAGACTAATTAGGATAAATGTGGTCAGGTATGAACTCAAATGGCAAGGTGTGCCTGAAACTCACCCCAGGTTACATAAACGGGGAGTTGGTGGTAAAAATATTATTCAAGTACAATTGGAATATCATCGAACTTATTAGAACACTTCCTGGAAGGAGGTGGAATCAGGAATTTCGATACTGGTATATTCATAGCCGGCAATTTGACCTGGCCAAATTGATTGACTTGCTGGAAAGATATGCAGATTTTGATTACACAGCCCTGGAAGCATTTGATGACGGAGTTTATGTGGGAACTCCTGAGCATGAGAAAGCAAGATCTAAAAATGTACCCCTGACAAAACCCCGAGGCAGGAATAAACCAGAGGATAAGATTAAATTACCTGATGAATACTACGAGAAACTTCTTAGAAAAAGATATAGCCCAAACACCATAAAGACGTATGTATGCTATATGAAGTCATTTATGTTTGAGTTCAGAGAACGGGAGCTCGATTCAATTAGCGCAAAAGAGATCAATGACTATTTGTTGAAATTAATCCGAACGAAAGGCATCTCACCCTCTCAACAGAACCAGAGAATAAATGCAATCAAATTCTATTATGAGAAAGTACTTGGACAAGACAAACACCTGTATTACTTAGAACGACCAAGAAAAGCCAGAGAGCTCCCAAAAGTAATTGCAGAAGAAGAGGTACTTGCCATCTTGAATAGCATAAGTAACATAAAACATAAAGCCATTATTGCCACAATTTATTCAGCAGGTCTGAGAAGATCAGAACTAATCAATTTGCGTAAACAGGATGTTTTCTATGAGCGTAAGATTATCTTCATTCGTGGGAGCAAGGGGAAAAAAGACCGGAATTCGATTCTTTCTGATTATAATTCAATTATACTGAGAGAATATCTGAACAAAGACAGACCCAATTATTGGCTATTTGAGGGAGTAAACAGGAATCAATACAGCGCCACTTCTATTGCCAAAATCTTAAAACGAGCGGCCATGAAAGCGGGACTTGATAGGAGAGTGACACCCCATATGCTAAGACATTCTTTTGCCACCCATCTTCACGAACAGGGAGTAGATATCCGTTACATCCAAACCCTATTAGGTCATGGCTCCAGTAAAACCACAGAGATTTATACCCATGTGAGCAGGAAATCACTTTCAAAAATTAAGAGCCCATTAGACCACATATTTAGGAAGAAAGGAAGAACTTGAATTTCATTCACGCAACCAGACAAATAATCTGAAAGGAATTATTAAATTGCGATTACCAACAATCCCAACATTCTTGTGTTCAATGCAAGTAATTCGTATCAAATTCAAAAATTTCCCGTACTAATAAATATAGGGACCTGCAGGTGCACAATATCATTTGCAAATTATAATGCACCATACAAGACTTCGAACCTTTTTAAATAATTATATAATAGTGCTTTAATAAAGAGTGTGATGTATATAAAATATAAGTCATTAAACTTTACACATACGTTAGGCTGCATTAAGAAAGAAAAATGAGAGCAATTACCTGGAAAAATACTCTCCTTACAGTATTTATATTCACTGGAATCAATTTAGTACATGGAACCTCCAATGGGCCGAAGGTTATTGATATACTTGGAGTTGACCGGCAAAATGGATTGGTGTACTTAACTTATACGTGGTGGGCTGAGTGTGATTGTGAAACTGATCTATATATTTATAAGCTATCGGATGGTTCAATTGAGATTAATAAGAACTGGGCTAAACGAAGAGACTACCGATTGAAAAGAGATGAGGTGATTAAATCTAAGGGATTAGATTTCCTACAGCCCATTGATACTATTGAGCAAGCAATACCAGAATACTCTTTTATGTGGCTGCCAAAAGTGGCCTACTATAGCCCGGTAATAATGAAAGACACAGTTAACTGCCCATTTCAGATCACACTAGGGGATACAAATTTTTCATATACTCAGTGCTACTCTAGAGAATCAAAGCCAGTAGTAACTTTCTTGGAGATTGCACCTAAAATTGGTCTAGTTCATATTAGGTATAAAGGAGAATGTATGGAAGGTAATACAGTAGATGAAGCAATAATATATCAGCACGTTGACGAGAAACTTCTATGCGATGAAGTTATAAGAATAAAATGATAACGCAGCCTAACATTAGGTATGCTCCATTTGCTATGGCACGTCTTTCGCAATAAGATCAGCAACTATAAAACCAATAAATCAGTATGACCCAAAATAATACTAACAACTGGCTAGAACGATACGCAAAAGACCGTGCCATTAGCAATCGTTAGCATACCCGGACCGTTAGGCTGCATTAAGAAAGAAAAATGAGAGCAATTACCTGGAAAAATACTCTCCTTACAGTATTTATATTCACTGGAATCAATTTAGTACATGGAACCTCCAATGGGCCGAAGGTTATTGATATACTTGGAGTTGACCGGCAAAATGGATTGGTGTACTTAACTTATACGTGGTGGGCTGAGTGTGATTGTGAAACTGATCTATATATTTATAAGCTATCGGATGGTTCAATTGAGATTAATAAGAACTGGGCTAAACGAAGAGACTACCGATTGAAAAGAGATGAGGTGATTAAATCTAAGGGATTAGATTTCCTACAGCCCATTGATACTATTGAGCAAGCAATACCAGAATACTCTTTTATGTGGCTGCCAAAAGTGGCCTACTATAGCCCGGTAATAATGAAAGACACAGTTAACTGCCCATTTCAGATCACACTAGGGGATACAAATTTTTCATATACTCAGTGCTACTCTAGAGAATCAAAGCCAGTAGTAACTTTCTTGGAGATTGCACCTAAAATTGGTCTAGTTCATATTAGGTATAAAGGAGAATGTATGGAAGGTAATACAGTAGATGAAGCAATAATATATCAGCACGTTGACGAGAAACTTCTATGCGATGAAGTTATAAGAATAAAATGATAACGCAGCCTAACATTAGGTATGCTCCATTTGCTATGGCACGTCTTTCGCAATAAGATCAGCAACTATAAAACCAATAAATCAGTATGACCCAAAATAATACTAACAACTGGCTAGAACGATACGCAAAAGACCGTGCCATTAGCAATCGTTAGCATACCCGGACCGTTAGCACCCATACAAGGTCAACTTAACAATTCCATCATTTTGATATATGTAACTTATAAGTTACCTTTGTTCCATGGAGAAAGTAAGAGAAGTAATTGCCTATAAGCATTATTTCGAAACCTTCCTGCGCAAGCAAAACACCAAAGTGCAGGACAAGATATATAAGGTTATCGAGATCATCGAGACTTATGAGCGAGTACCATCGAACTATCTCAAACATTTAAAAGGGACCGACGGGCTTTATGAAGCAAGGATTCAGCTTGCTTCAAATATCTGGCGGGTGTTTTGCTTCTTTGATGAAGGGAAACTGGTAATTCTCTTAAATGGCTTTTCAAAGAAGTCTCAGAAGACTCCTCAAAAAGAGATTGATAAAGCCATTAGATTGATGAAGATTTACTATGACGAAAAAAGCAACGAAAATGGAAACTAAGAGCTGGAAAGAAATTAAAGACTCTGTATACGGGAAACCTGGAACTGAGAGAAGGGACCAACTTGATAGAGATCTTGAGTCAATTAAAATTGGAATTCTTCTTCGAAAAGCCAGAGAGGAGAAGAACCTAACCCAAGCACAGCTTGCAGAACTTGTTGATAAGAAAAGGACATACATTTCACGTGTGGAAAATAATGGAAGCAACCTTACCTTGAAGACACTCTACGATATAGTAGAAAAAGGATTAGGAGGAAAAGTAAATATCTCAATTGAAATTTGATAAGTACGGGTTCTAACATTAGATAAATTCCATACTGCCTGTCACGCCATTTGCGGAAAAGGCAAAAGCCGCGCCAGTTGGACGATAATTTATCCAAACCGTTAAGGGGCATGCAATTGAAACTTTTGGTAATTAGTATATAATTTTGATATTCACTATTTTTGCTTTAAACCAGGTAGACATGAATATTCAAGCAGAGAAACTTAGTCTAATTGAATGGATATCAAGAATTAATGACAAATCGATAATATCCAAACTCCGAAGAATTCAAAAGGAACACTTGGAATCTGAGGATTGGTGGAACGAATTGAATCAAGCAGAAAAGGAATCCATTGAGAGAGGGCTAAAGGATATAGATGAAGGCAGGGTTCATTCACATGAAACTGTCCAAAAACTATATGGGAAATACTTATAAGCTAATATGGTCAGATGAAGCCCTTGAAAATCTTAAGGGAATCATTGAATACCTTGAGAAAAATTGGACTACCCGAGAAATCAAGAAATTCGTTCGACTACTTGATAAAAATCTCAACCTAATCAAGGATAATCCTGAAATCTTCCCTAAGAGTGATCAATCTGAAACCTTTAGGTGGGCTGTGATCTCAAAACAAGTATCGATATTCTACAATACAGAAAACCGTGTGGTGCATGTCATTTCATTATATGACAACAGACAAAACCCAAATAGACTTAAAAAGAATTGATGCACGGCCCCCTAACAATAGGTAAACTCCATTTGCCATGTCCCACTTTTTGCACCCCAACTCTCGCTTAGATTTCAGTATTTCCGTATTAGCAAAAAGCTGTGCCATTAGCAATCGTTAGCATACCCAGACCGTTATTGCTGTCATAAAAATTCAAATATTCCAATTGACCGGTAACCAAATAAGTCTTAAATTTCTTTAACCCAACCTTTCAAAACCATGGCCGAACAACAGAATAGAATATCCCGTTTCTGGCAGGAGTTAAAAAGACGGAGGGTCGTGCATGTCATCACGGTTTATGCCACTTCAGCATTTGTCATTATTGAACTTATTGGCAATCTCACGGAGCCACTGAATCTGCCAGCCAATTTATCGACCATTGTGATTATTGTCCTTGCAGTGTGTTTCCCGCTTGCCATCGTTCTATCATGGCTCTACGATCTGACCTCAGGTACTTTCGAACGGACAAAACCCATTGAAGATATTTCGGAAAAGGAAAGTATCCAAATACCCAATGCATGGAAGATTGCCACCTACTTGAGCTTTGTGATCATTGCGGGGCTTATCGTTCTGAATATTTTCAGCAGAAATGATCTTATAAAGCCCGGGATGATTCAATCAGTCGCTGTTCTCCCCTTCGATAATTTCACCGGTGATGAGAAACTGGATTATGTGGCTGCCGGCATGCATGCTTCTCTGATTGGAGATATTGGGAAAGTAAGTGGCCTGAGGGTAACCGGGAAAGCCTCCTCCAATGTCTATAAAAACACAGATAAGTCAGCACCCCTTATTGCAGAAGAACTAAATGTGGATTTATTGATTGAACCAACGCTAACCTGTTATGGTGACAGCGTATGTATATTGATCAGGGCGATCACAACCTCACCGGAAGAGAAACAGATTCTTTCAAGAGAATACAGGGTAGACAAAAGCGAAATACTGAGTTTTTATAGTCGCGTTACAAAAGAAATTGCTCAGGAAGTAAAGATTGAGTTAAGCCCGGAAGAAATACGTTTATTATCGAAAACCAGAATTGTTGACAGGACGGCCTATGACGAATACTTGAAGGCTCGCTCTTTCGTGAATGATTTCAGGAAGGAATCCTTGTTCAAAGCCCTGGGTTATCTGAATAGCGCCATCGAGAAAGAACCAGACTGGGCACCCCTTTATGCAGGTCGGGCAGATCTCTGGATGTGGATACAAATGGCAGGGTACGAATCACCTTCTGTTGCTGCTCCTAAAATTTACGAGAACCTCAATAAGGCCATGGAACTGGATCCGGATCTTGCAGAAGTCCATTATCTCTCTGCTATGATCGCTCAATTGGTGGAGTGGAACTGGGAAAAGAGCGAAAAAGAATTCCTGAAGACCCTGGCCATAAATCCCAATGACTCATGGTCAAGATTGTTGTATTCACAGTTATTATTGATTCTGCAAAGGAATGATGAAGCATTGGCGCAAAGAGAGCTGGCGGCAGGCCTGGATCCTTTGAATCCCGCTGAGAAATTGTTGTATTCAGGAACACTGGTGCAGGCTGGCGATTTTGCAGCTGCCTTGTCTGTCGCAGAGGAACTTGTGGCCTCAAATCCGATGGACGTGAATGCCAATCAAATGATTGAAATAGCAGCTTACAATTTAGGAGAGTACGATAAAGTGATCAGATCAGTGAAACATTCACTACCGTTTTCGATCGAGGAAGATGTGTATGAGGGAATTGTGAGCATTTATCACGAATCAGGGATTGTAGCGGCATATGAAGAATTAATGAAGCATTTGGAGAAGTATGCGGAAAACAATCCTATTAGCTTTTCTGATATGTCGTTTAAATACATCATTGCTAATCAACCCGATAAATCCATGGACTGGATTGAAAAAGGATTTGAACTACATGATCCGCAGATCACATATATAGCCGCAACAGGGCGGTTTTATGAACAGTTGTTCGGGAATCCCAGATTTATTGCCATTTGTAAAAAAATGAACCTGCCTTTGCCGGAGGACAAAAGGAATCTTGGAATTATTTGATCCAAATACCAGGCCGAGCAAGAAAGAATCAGGAGATGGTTGGAGAATGAGATGCAATAATTCAACATTTTATTTGCTACAGATTGGATAAAAATAATCAAGGCCATTAGGAAAGTTGTTAAGGGATAATCATTTATTGTAAAATCTGATTATTGAATCTACAACAGCTAACATTGAGTAAACTCCATTTGCCATGTCACACTTTTTGCACTAAATTATCAAAATCAAATTGTAAATTCATATTTGAGCAAAAAGCTGCGCCTTTGCCAAACTGAAATTTACTCTAACCATTAGCTGTCATAAAAAGTTTTCTCAAGTTGACTCATATCAACTTCTAACCTATCTTGCAGAAAAGAACGAGGTCATTAATGGTTACTACTCCCAACAAGTTTTCCCGATTCAGACAGGAATTGAAACGCCGAAAAGTTCTTCGTTCTCTGGCAATCTACGCAGGTACTGCCTTTATCATCCTTGAAGCATCCTCCATCATTTTCCCTCTTTGGAATTTTCCTGGATGGAGCATCAACCTGATGTTCTGGCTTTTAATCCTGGGAGCCTTTATCAATGTGATCATCGCCTGGATTTATGACATCACCCCGGGAGGAATGCAAAGGACCAGGCCCATGGAAGAGGTCACCCCGGAAGAGAGAATCCCAGATTCCAGAGGATGGAAAGCTGCCACCTATATTAGCATGGTGGTGATTGCAGCCCTTATCATTTTCAATTTAGTCCCAATTAAAACAATTGAAGCCGGAGATATTGAATCACTGCTTATTCTTCCCTTTGACAATTTTACCGGCGACGAAAACCTGGATTACGTTGCATCCGGAATGCATTCAGCACTCATCGGAGATATGGGACAGATCAGCGCACTGCGGGTCATCTCCAAAAAAACAGCTTCTGTCTATAAGACGAAGGACATGTCATTACCAGAGATTGCCGAAGAAATTAATATGGGAGCAGTGATTGAACCATCCGTGATGTGCTATGGAGACAGTGTTTGTATTCAGATCAGAGTAGTTACCATGTATCCGGAGGAAAAACAACTCTGGGTGGCGGAGTACAAGGAGGAAAAGAGCCAGATTCTGAACCTCTATAGTAAGATCACCAAAGAAATTGCCAATGATTTAATGGTGGAATTAACTCCACGGGAGGAGCAAATACTTTCCAAATCAAGAACAGTTGACAGAGAAGCCTATGATGCCTTCCTGAGGAGTCATCAATACTGGGGTGATGCAAGTTTAGAATCGTTGGATAAAGCCAAGGAATTTCTGAACAGCGCTATTGCGAAGGATCCAGATTGGGCGCCTCTTTATGCAGGGCTGGCAAAAGTCTGGTTAGGTCTCAATCAAATGGGTTTTGTGTCACCTGAAACAGCAGTCCCTGAGATTTATAAAAACTTAAATAAAGCGCTTGAACTGGATCCGGAAAATGCAGATTCTCACTATTTAACTGCCATGATAGCGTATCTGGCAGAATGGAACTGGGAAAAGAGTGAGAAGGAGTTTTTAAAAGCCATAGCCATTAACCCCAACGATGCCTACTCACGGATCTATTATTCACATCTATTATATATTCTTCAGAGACCTGAAGCAGCAGCAGTACAGGCTCGGTTTGCATTTGAGCTGGATCCGCTAAATCCGGTGATCCTGGTAACCTATACAGCTGCATTCTTATTTGAAGATGATTGCGAAACTGCCAGGATTCATTCCGAAAAAGCGTTGGAAATTGACCCGGGAAACTTTCTTGCCAATAATTCTCTTGGAGGGGTAGCATTTCGTTGTAAAGATTACGACAAGACATTTGAAATTGAGAAATTAAACCTACAAGCCTATTTATCTTCTACAGGACATTTTGATGAAGATGCCTTTAAAGAGATAGAGAGGATTTTCGATGAGCAAGGTTTTTTTGCCGCATATGAAGAAATAGTGAAGCAATACGAGGTTTTGTATGAGAAAGGATTAATTAGTCCAGGTGTTATGGCTATTAATTATATTACAGGAAATCAACAGGATAAAGCTATGGATTGTCTTGAAAGAGGATTCGAAGTTCACGATCCACAAATGCCATATATTATCTCCGGTGGTTATCCGTTTGATTCCCTATATGCCAATCCCCGGTTTATAGCCATTCGCGAAAAAATGAACCTTCCTCTTCCAAATATTGATTGAGAAATGTTTGATTGGCATAATATTTACGACAGCTAACATAGTGTATACACTATTTGTCATTGTCACAGCTTTTGCAGATCATGAACTATCTTAACCTAGAACAACACCCAGGCAAAACCTGCGCCAATTAACAGCGTATACACTAACCGTCAGACTGTCTAAAAACCTGATAACTTGTTTAAAACCCAGCTTGCTTGATTTTCACTATGGTTCTGGTTAGTTGTAACTTATAGCATGAAGTACATACAAGGACAAAACAGGTCGCAGACCTATCTTTTCCCGGTTTCTTTGGATGATGCCATTAGTTCGGATAATGAAGTCCGGCTTATAGATGTTTTTGTGGATAGCCTGGCATTGGAGAGTTTCGGTTTTCAGATAGATCAAGGTGAAAACGGACGACCTGCCTACCATCCGGGAGACCTTCTCAAACTATTTATCTATGGCTACATGAACAAGATACGTTCATCGCGCCGCCTTGAGAAGGAGAGCAAACGCAACATAGAAGTGATGTGGTTGTTGGGCAGGCTTCATCCTGATCACAACACCATTTCAAATTTCCGGCGGGATAACCCCAAAGCCATCAAGAAAGTCTTTAGGGAGACAGTGAAGATTGCCAACTATTTCAATCTCATTGGTGGAACGCTGATTGCAGGGGATAGTACAAAATTCAGGGCGCAGAACAGTAAAAAGAACAACTTCAACCAGAAGAAGATAGACCGGCATTTAGAATACATTGAGAACAAGCTACAGGAATATAATGAAGCACTGGCCGAAAGTGATGGGGACGATAAAACACATATTGAAGATCAAATAGAAAAGCATAAACAACGGGCTAAAGGATATCATGAGATAGAGGACCAACTGCGGGAAAGTGGCGAGGCCCAGGTGTCGACTTCCGATCCGGATAGCCGCCACATGATTGTGCGCAACAACATTACAGAAGTAGCCTACAATGTGCAGACCACAGTCGATGCAAAGAACAATCTATTAATCGACTACAAGGTTACCAACACCAACGACAGTAAAGCCATGGGCATTATGCTGCAAAGGGCCAAGAGCATATTGCACACCAACCAGTTTACAGCTTTATATGACAAAGGCTACCATACTGGGTCAGAGTTTAAGATTGCCCATGACCTGAACATTGATACCCTGGTGGCTATACCCAACCAGACCGTACATGCTCCTGATCCGGCATACGATTCAGAAAACTTCACTTATGTCCCTGAGGGAGATTATTATTTATGCCCTCAGAATCAACATCTCACAACCACAGGAAAATGGCACAAGGCACCAGCGTATTACTTCAGACGATATGCTACTACTGCCTGTAAGTCATGCATTGCAAAAGATCTATGCTCGAAAGCCAGATACGGAAAGGGAATACACCGAAGTGAATACCATGAGTATATAGAATACAACAAAGAACGAGTTGAACAGAATAAGGCGCTTTACAAACGCCGACAGGCCATTGTTGAGCATCCATATGGCACGATAAAACGCCAATGGGGGTTCAGCTACATCATGACAAAAAAGGGCTCAAAAAGGGCCAGCGCGGATGTGGGATTGATGATGACAGCTTACAATCTGAGGCGTATCATTAATATCCTGGGGATAGAGCGGCTCAGGGAGTATCTTGAGAACCGGATTGATCTGTTTTTCAGCGAAATCGTCAATTTGGGCAGCATTTTAGCCAATATGAGGGTGCTTCTTAGAAAAATCCAATATTGGAAAGGGAGTTTTATGCTCCCCGTGAATCAGCTATCTTTAACTCATATACCTCCTAACTACGGAGGTTTTTAGACAGACTGCCGTTAGCTGTCATAAATAAATCTATTTGGTTGACTCGTATCTGCTTCTGCCCTAACTTGTAGATTTGAACATAGCTTAATGACCAGCAACCCCAATAGATCCTCCAACATCTTTCAAGAAATTAAAAGACGAAACGTTCATCGCCTGATGGCTGTCTATGGTGGAACAGCATTTATCTTTTTTGAGGCCTCCACCATAATATTCCCAAGGTGGGGACTCCCTGATTGGACCATCGATGTTGTTCTTTACCTGCTGATCGTGGGAGCTATAATAACCTTTGTACTTGGCTGGATTTATGACATCCACCCTGAAAGGGGGATAGTAAAAACCGAGTCTGCTGAAAAAGTCAAGGTGAAGGATGAAGCCATGCCAAAATCTTCCAATGGCTGGAAAATTGCCAGCTATATCAGCTTTGTAGTGATTGCCGGGTTGCTAATCATGAATGTGCTGGGCAGGAATAATCAAATAAATGCGGGTGAAGTAAAATCAGTCCTGATCCTTCCATTCAGCAATTATACGGGTACCGATTCGCTCGATTATTTTGTCGAAGCAATGCATTCCTCACTAATATCGGATATTCAGAGGATCCATGGATTGAAGGTCATAAATAAAACCACATCCAATACATACAAAAACTCGGGCATGTCGATTCATGAGATGGCCAAGGAGCGAGGTGTGGATGTTGTTATCGAAGGTGATATTATGTGTTTGGGTGATAGTATCTGTTCAGAGTTTAGGGTGATAGGAGGATCAACTGAGGAGGAATTGCTCTGGTCGGAAGAATACGCTGAGGAAAGCAAGCAGATACTAAATTTCTATAAAAGGATAACTAAACAATTTTCAGACGAATTAAGAATTGAATTATCACCCGAAACGGAGAGCTACTGGCCGAATCAAGGAATGTTGTACCTGCAGCATATGATGCCTATGTAAGAGGTATGATGCATTGGGAAAGATTGGGCAAAGAGGATGCGTATATGGCCAGGGAATATTTTCAAACTGCCATTGAAACCGATCCGGAGTGGGCAGATCCCTATGCAGCGATGTCCCTCATCGGCTACACTTTGGGCCCTTCACTAGGGGTCGACCCGATAACATACAAGAATAAAGCGCTTGAACTTGATCCCAAGTCTGCCATGTCGCATTTTGTTAACGCTATGTTCTCTGTTTGGCCTAGCTGGGACTGGGAACTGGGAGAGAAGGAGTTTCAGAAGTCCCTTGAGCTGAATCCCAACAACGCCCTCTGCCGAATCTATTATGCCCATCTTTTGTGGATCCTGCGAAGAACCGGGGAAGCCATGAAACAGGCCGAGCTGGCACTTGAACTGGATCCACGAAGGCCACTCGTTCTTGCACTATATGCGGAGGTGATGCTTGGCACAGGGAACTACGAGGCTGGACTAAGCCAATGTGAGGAAGCTCTTTCAATAGACCCAAAAAACAATTTTGCCCCGACTACACTCTCAAGAGCCTATCTCTATACCGGCGATACGCTAAAATGGTACGAGACATTGAAAGGAGTTAATATATTTGACGTTTTGAATTCACCAGACAGTATCTTTCAGGAGCAAGGGTATTATGGTCTGCACGAGGCCTTAGCGCGTGCCATGGAAGAAATTTACATTCAGTCTGGTAAAATCAATTCTCTCTATCAGGCTAGAAACTATGCGAAACTCGGCGATATTAATAGAGCCATGGACTATAATGAATTAGCCTATGAGGAAAAGTTCGGCTTACTTACTTACGTTTCAGGGGATTATATTTTTTATCCGGAATTAAAGGATAATCCCCGTTATATCACCCTACTGGAGAAATGAAGCTGCCGTTGCCAAGTGAATAGAGGTGTTGAATTTACGACAGCTAACATACTGTATACGCCATACTACCTGTCACACCTTTTGCAGACCAGCCACCCTACAGTGGAGATGATTCCAGAGGGCAAAAGATCGCGCCAGTTGTACAGCGCATACACTAAGCGTTAGCACCCATACAAGGTCAACTTAACAATTCCATCATTTTGATATATGTAACTTATAAGTTACCTTTGTTCCATGGAGAAAGTAAGAGAAGTAATTGCCTATAAGCATTATTTCGAAACCTTCCTGCGCAAGCAAAACACCAAAGTGCAGGACAAGATATATAAGGTTATCGAGATCATCGAGACTTATGAGCGAGTACCATCGAACTATCTCAAACATTTAAAAGGGACCGACGGGCTTTATGAAGCAAGGATTCAGCTTGCTTCAAATATCTGGCGGGTGTTTTGCTTCTTTGATGAAGGGAAACTGGTAATTCTCTTAAATGGCTTTTCAAAGAAGTCTCAGAAGACTCCTCAAAAAGAGATTGATAAAGCCATTAGATTGATGAAGATTTACTATGACGAAAAAAGCAACGAAAATGGAAACTAAGAGCTGGAAAGAAATTAAAGACTCTGTATACGGGAAACCTGGAACTGAGAGAAGGGACCAACTTGATAGAGATCTTGAGTCAATTAAAATTGGAATTCTTCTTCGAAAAGCCAGAGAGGAGAAGAACCTAACCCAAGCACAGCTTGCAGAACTTGTTGATAAGAAAAGGACATACATTTCACGTGTGGAAAATAATGGAAGCAACCTTACCTTGAAGACACTCTACGATATAGTAGAAAAAGGATTAGGAGGAAAAGTAAATATCTCAATTGAAATTTGATAAGTACGGGTTCTAACATTAGATAAATTCCATACTGCCTGTCACGCCATTTGCGGAAAAGGCAAAAGCCGCGCCAGTTGGACGATAATTTATCCAAACCGTTATGGGGCATGCAATGGGATCTGTTGCCAATTAGTATATAATTGTGATAATCACTATTTTTGCTATAAACCAGAAAGACATGAATATTCAAGCGGAGAAACTTAGTCTAATTGAATGGATATCAAGAATTAATGACAAATCATTAATATCCAAACTCCGAAGAATTCAAGAAGAACACATTGAATCTGAGGATTGGTGGAACGAATTGAATCAGGCTGAAAAGGAATCCATTGATAGAGGGCTTAAGGATATAGAGGAAGGCAGGGTTCATTCACATGAAACTGTCCAAAAACTATATGGGAAATACCTATAAATTAATCTGGTCAGATGAAGCCCTTGAAAATCTGAAGGGAATCATAAAGTACCTTGAGAAGAATTGGACTAATCGAGAAATTAAAAAATTCGCTCGATTGCTTGATAGAAATCTCAACTTAATCAAGGATAATCCTGAAATCTTCCCTAAAAGTGGTCATCCTGATAACTATAGGCGGGCTGTGATTTCGAAACAAGTATCGATCTACTATAAAGTTGAACGCCAAAAGGTGCATGTCATTTCTGTGTTTGACAATAGACAAAATCCAAACAGACTTAAAAAGAATTGATGCACGGCCCGCTAACATCAGGTAAACGCCATTTGCATCGGCACGGCTTTCGCAATGAGGGCGGTAACGATAAAAAAGTATAATCCCCAAAAAACCTAACGACCGGATAAACCTGCCAAGCAAAAGCACGCGCCAAAAGCAAACGCTCGTTTACCCGAACCGTCAGACTGTCTAAAAACCTCATAACTTGTTTAAAACCCAGCTTGCTTGATTTTCACTATGGTTCTGGTTAGTTGTAACTTATAGCATGAAGTACATACAAGGACAAAACAGGTCGCAGACCTATCTTTTCCCGGTTTCTTTGGATGATGCCATTAGTTCGGATAATGAAGTCCGGCTTATAGATGTTTTTGTGGATAGCCTGGCATTGGAGAGTTTCGGTTTTCAGATAGATCAAGGTGAAAACGGACGACCTGCCTACCATCCGGGAGACCTTCTCAAACTATTTATCTATGGCTACATGAACAAGATATGTTCATCGCGCCGCCTTGAGAAGGAGAGCAAACGCAACATAGAAGTGATGTGGTTGTTGGGCAGGCTTCATCCTGATCACAACACCATTTCAAATTTCCGGCGGGATAACCCCAAAGCCATCAAGAAAGTCTTTAGGGAGACAGTGAAGATTGCCAACTATTTCAATCTCATTGGTGGAACGCTGATTGCAGGGGATAGTACAAAATTCAGGGCGCAGAACAGTAAAAAGAACAACTTCAACCAGAAGAAGATAGACCGGCATTTAGAATACATTGAGAACAAGCTACAGGAATATAATGAAGCACTGGCCGAAAGTGATGGGGACGATAAAACACATATTGAAGATCAAATAGAAAAGCATAAACAACGGGCTAAAGGATATCATGAGATAGAGGACCAACTGCGGGAAAGTGGCGAGGCCCAGGTGTCGACTTCCGATCCGGATAGCCGCCACATGATTGTGCGCAACAACATTACAGAAGTAGCCTACAATGTGCAGACCACAGTCGATGCAAAGAACAATCTATTAATCGACTACAAGGTTACCAACACCAACGACAGTAAAGCCATGGGCATTATGCTGCAAAGGGCCAAGAGCATATTGCACACCAACCAGTTTACAGCTTTATATGACAAAGGCTACCATACTGGGTCAGAGTTTAAGATTGCCCATGACCTGAACATTGATACCCTGGTGGCTATACCCAACCAGACCGTACATGCTCCTGATCCGGCATACGATTCAGAAAACTTCACTTATGTCCCTGAGGGAGATTATTATTTATGCCCTCAGAATCAACATCTCACAACCACAGGAAAATGGCACAAGGCACCAGCGTATTACTTCAGACGATATGCTACTACTGCCTGTAAGTCATGCATTGCAAAAGATCTATGCTCGAAAGCCAGATACGGAAAGGGAATACACCGAAGTGAATACCATGAGTATATAGAATACAACAAAGAACGAGTTGAACAGAATAAGGCGCTTTACAAACGCCGACAGGCCATTGTTGAGCATCCATATGGCACGATAAAACGCCAATGGGGGTTCAGCTACATCATGACAAAAAAGGGCTCAAAAAGGGCCAGCGCGGATGTGGGCCTGATGATGACAGCTTACAATCTGAGGCGTATCATTAATATCCTGGGGATAGAGCGGCTCAGGGAGTATCTTGAGAACCGGATTGATCTGTTTTTCAGCGAAATCGTCAATTTGGGCAGCATTTTAGCCAATATGAGGGTGCTTCTTAGAAAAATCCAATATTGGAAAGGGAGTTTTATGCTCCCCGTGAATCAGCTATCTTTAACTCATATACCTCCTAACTACGGAGGTTTTTAGACAGACTGCCGTTAGGCCTAATTGAATTAGAATTGCATATTACTTATCTTTACAACAAAGACTCGATCATGCTTACAAAAACCACCGTACAAAAATCGATTGACCGCCTTCCGCCGCAATTCTCAATAGATGAATTAATTGAACAATTGATTTTCATCCAGAAGGTTGAAGATGGACTGCAGCAGTCAAAGGATGGAGATGTTGTTTCTCATGAAGATGTAAAAAGCATGATCTCCAAATGGTCAAAATAAACTGGACAAAGCTCGCTCTTTCTGATCTAAAAGGTGTTCATGAGTATATTGCAAATGACTCAGTAAGATATGCTCAGATAACTGTAAGCAAGATTCATAACCGTGTCGAATCTCTTAAAAAGCAGCCTCTTTCTGGAAGAATCGTTCCCGAATTTGAGGATCCATCAATAAAGGAATTAATTGAAGGAAATTATCGAATTGTTCATTACCTGGTAAGCGAAAATCAGATTGATATTTTGAGGATATATCATTCAGCTAGAAAACTTGAAACGAAAAGGTTGAAATGATCAACTAGGCCTAACACTAGGTAAATTCCATTTGCCATGTCACAAATTTTGCACCCCGAAACCCAAACTCAGATGAGACAATACACGTATGCAAAATATTGTGCCATTTGGCAAACTGTTTATTTACCCGAACCGTCAGACTGTCTAAAAACCTGATAACTTGTTTAAAACCCAGCTTGCTTGATTTTCACTATGGTTCTGGTTAGTTGTAACTTATAGCATGAAGTACATACAAGGACAAAACAGGTCGCAGACCTATCTTTTCCCGGTTTCTTTGGATGATGCCATTAGTTCGGATAATGAAGTCCGGCTTATAGATGTTTTTGTGGATAGCCTGGCATTGGAGAGTTTCGGTTTTCAGATAGATCAAGGTGAAAACGGACGACCTGCCTACCATCCGGGAGACCTTCTCAAACTATTTATCTATGGCTACATGAACAAGATACGTTCATCGCGCCGCCTTGAGAAGGAGAGCAAACGCAACATAGAAGTGATGTGGTTGTTGGGCAGGCTTCATCCTGATCACAACACCATTTCAAATTTCCGGCGGGATAACCCCAAAGCCATCAAGAAAGTCTTTAGGGAGACAGTGAAGATTGCCAACTATTTCAATCTCATTGGTGGAACGCTGATTGCAGGGGATAGTACAAAATTCAGGGCGCAGAACAGTAAAAAGAACAACTTCAACCAGAAGAAGATAGACCGGCATTTAGAATACATTGAGAACAAGCTACAGGAATATAATGAAGCACTGGCCGAAAGTGATGGGGACGATAAAACACATATTGAAGATCAAATAGAAAAGCATAAACAACGGGCTAAAGGATATCATGAGATAGAGGACCAACTGCGGGAAAGTGGCGAGGCCCAGGTGTCGACTTCCGATCCGGATAGCCGCCACATGATTGTGCGCAACAACATTACAGAAGTAGCCTACAATGTGCAGACCACAGTCGATGCAAAGAACAATCTATTAATCGACTACAAGGTTACCAACACCAACGACAGTAAAGCCATGGGCATTATGCTGCAAAGGGCCAAGAGCATATTGCACACCAACCAGTTTACAGCTTTATATGACAAAGGCTACCATACTGGGTCAGAGTTTAAGATTGCCCATGACCTGAACATTGATACCCTGGTGGCTATACCCAACCAGACCGTACATGCTCCTGATCCGGCATACGATTCAGAAAACTTCACTTATGTCCCTGAGGGAGATTATTATTTATGCCCTCAGAATCAACATCTCACAACCACAGGAAAATGGCACAAGGCACCAGCGTATTACTTCAGACGATATGCTACTACTGCCTGTAAGTCATGCATTGCAAAAGATCTATGCTCGAAAGCCAGATACGGAAAGGGAATACACCGAAGTGAATACCATGAGTATATAGAATACAACAAAGAACGAGTTGAACAGAATAAGGCGCTTTACAAACGCCGACAGGCCATTGTTGAGCATCCATATGGCACGATAAAACGCCAATGGGGGTTCAGCTACATCATGACAAAAAAGGGCTCAAAAAGGGCCAGCGCGGATGTGGGATTGATGATGACAGCTTACAATCTGAGGCGTATCATTAATATCCTGGGGATAGAGCGGCTCAGGGAGTATCTTGAGAACCGGATTGATCTGTTTTTCAGCGAAATCGTCAATTTGGGCAGCATTTTAGCCAATATGAGGGTGCTTCTTAGAAAAATCCAATATTGGAAAGGGAGTTTTATGCTCCCCGTGAATCAGCTATCTTTAACTCATATACCTCCTAACTACGGAGGTTTTTAGACAGACTGCCGTTAGGCCCCATATATTAACTCTCAACTTAGATTCAATTATAGAAAAGGTTGTAACTTTGTTCAAATAGTAGATATCATGAGCAATATAGAAATGACGGCAATATTTGAACCATGCGATGAAGGTGGTTATATTGCATATATCGAGGAAATCCCTGGTATTAATAGCCAAGGTGAGACAATTGAAGAGGCTAAGGAGAATTTAACCGATGCAATTAATCTTATGTTTGAGGAAAGGCGTGATAGTCATAAGACTACCCATACAAGTAGCGTCAAAAAACTGATTACTCAAACGCTCTCCTTCAGTTTGTAATGAAACGAAACAAACTCATTAAATATCTTGAGCAAAATAGTTGCCTTTTGATAAGAGAAGGTAGTAGACATTCTCTATACAAGAACACAAAGTCAGGTGAGATTTCTACAGTTCCTAGACATTCCGATATTAAAGAGAATCTTTGCAGAAAGATTTGCAAAGACCTTAGTATCCCCGACATTTTAAAAAGGAAGTAGAATACGGGGCCTAACACTAGGTAAATTCCATTTGCCATGTCACACTTTTTGAATCCCAACTCCAACCCTACCCGAGATATTCTCGCATTAGCAAAAAGGTCCGCCATTTGGCAAACGTTTATTTACCCGCACCGTTAGAGCGCATCTTATAGCAGTTTATCTATCCTTCGAAGCAATTTTGTATCTTTGAGTAAATGGGAATCATGAAACAATCAGAAATAAAAACCAACTTTCATCATTTAATCGATGAGATTGATAATGAGCCTCTTTTGATGAAATTCTATGACTTATTACTTAAATCAAGAGTTCAAAAGGAGGGTGAATTATGGAATCAGCTTTCAGAGGAACAAAAGAATGAATTGCTAATAGCGGAGTCAGAATCACACTATCACAAGAATTTAATAGACCATAAGACTCAAAAGGCTAAGCATCGAAAATGGCTTTAGAAATACGCTGGACAACAAGAGCGGATATTAAGCTTGATCATCTAATTATCTATCTAGAAACAGAATGGGGCAAGAGGGTTGTGAAGGCTTTCATGAAAAAGCTTTATGACTTCCTTGAAATATTATCAGAATTTCCGGAAATAGGTACAATTCAATACCCAGAAAAGAATATCAGAGGATTTACATTGACAAAACAAATCAACGTTTTCTATAAGATTGAAAGCGATTACATTGTATTGCTTGACTTATTTGATAATAGATCTAATCCGAAAAAGAAAGACGCGCTCTAGCATTAGGTAAACTCCATTTGCCATGTCACACTTTTTGCACCCAAAGTCTAACCAATACCAGCAGGATCCCTTATCAGCAAAAAGCTGTGCCATCAGGCAACCGTTTGTTTACCCGAACCGTCAGACTGTCTAAAAACCTCATAACTTGTTTAAAACCCAGCTTGCTTGATTTTCACTATGGTTCTGGTTAGTTGTAACTTATAGCATGAAGTACATACAAGGACAAAACAGGTCGCAGACCTATCTTTTCCCGGTTTCTTTGGATGATGCCATTAGTTCGGATAATGAAGTCCGGCTTATAGATGTTTTTGTGGATAGCCTGGCATTGGAGAGTTTCGGTTTTCAGATAAATCAAGGTGAAAACGGACGACCTGCCTACCATCCGGGAGACCTTCTCAAACTATTTATCTATGGCTACATGAACAAGATACGTTCATCGCGCCGCCTTGAGAAGGAGAGCAAACGCAACATAGAAGTGATGTGGTTGTTGGGCAGGCTTCATCCTGATCACAACACCATTTCAAATTTCCGGCGGGATAACCCCAAAGCCATCAAGAAAGTCTTTAGGGAGACAGTGAAGATTGCCAACTATTTCAATCTCATTGGTGGAACGCTGATTGCAGGGGATAGTACAAAATTCAGGGCGCAGAACAGTAAAAAGAACAACTTCAACCAGAAGAAGATAGACCGGCATTTAGAATACATTGAGAACAAGCTACAGGAATATAATGAAGCACTGGCCGAAAGTGATGGGGACGATAAAACACATATTGAAGATCAAATAGAAAAGCATAAACAACGGGCTAAAGGATATCATGAGATAGAGGACCAACTGCGGGAAAGTGGCGAGGCCCAGGTGTCGACTTCCGATCCGGATAGCCGCCACATGATTGTGCGCAACAACATTACAGAAGTAGCCTACAATGTGCAGACCACAGTCGATGCAAAGAACAATCTATTAATCGACTACAAGATTACCAACACCAACGACAGTAAAGCCATGGGCATTATGCTGCAAAGGGCCAAGAGCATATTGCACACCAACCAGTTTACAGCTTTATATGACAAAGGCTACCATACTGGGTCAGAGTTTAAGATTGCCCATGACCTGAACATTGATACCCTGGTGGCTATACCCAACCAGACCGTACATGCTCCTGATCCGGCATACGATTCAGAAAACTTCACTTATGTCCCTGAGGGAGATTATTATTTATGCCCTCAGAATCAACATCTCACAACCACAGGAAAATGGCACAAGGCACCAGCGTATTACTTCAGACGATATGCTACTACTGCCTGTAAGTCATGCATTGCAAAAGATCTATGCTCGAAAGCCAGATACGGAAAGGGAATACACCGAAGTGAATACCATGAGTATATAGAATACAACAAAGAACGAGTTGAACAGAATAAGGCGCTTTACAAACGCCGACAGGCCATTGTTGAGCATCCATATGGCACGATAAAACGCCAATGGGGGTTCAGCTACATCATGACAAAAAAGGGCTCAAAAAGGGCCAGCGCGGATGTGGGATTGATGATGACAGCTTACAATCTGAGGCGTATCATTAATATCCTGGGGATAGAGCGGCTCAGGGAGTATCTTGAGAACCGGATTGATCTGTTTTTCAGCGAAATCGTCAATTTGGGCAGCATTTTAGCCAATATGAGGGTGCTTCTTAGAAAAATCCAATATTGGAAAGGGAGTTTTATGCTCCCCGTGAATCAGCTATCTTTAACTCATATACCTCCTAACTACGGAGGTTTTTAGACAGACTGCCGTTAGCTGTCATAAAAAGTTTTCTCAAGTTGACTCATATCAACTTCTAACCTATCTTGCAGAAAAGAACGAGGTCATTAATGGTTACTACTCCCAACAAGTTTTCCCGATTCAGACAGGAATTGAAACGCCGAAAAGTTCTTCGTTCTCTGGCAATCTACGCAGGTACTGCCTTTATCATCCTTGAAGCCTCCTCCATCATTTTCCCTCTTTGGAATTTTCCTGAATGGAGCATCAACCTGATGTTCTGGCTTTTAATCCTGGGAGCCTTTATCAATGTGATCATCGCCTGGATTTATGACATCACCCCGGGAGGAATGCAAAGGACCAGGCCCATGGAAGAGGTCACCCCGGAAGAGAGAATCCCAGATTCCAGAGGATGGAAAGCTGCCACCTATATTAGCATGGTGGTGATTGCAGCCCTTATCATTTTCAATTTAGTCCCAATTAAAACAATTGAAGCCGGAGATATTGAATCACTGCTTATTCTTCCCTTTGACAATTTTACCGGCGACGAAAACCTGGATTACGTTGCATCCGGAATGCATTCAGCACTCATCGGAGATATGGGACAGATCAGCGCACTGCGGGTCATCTCTAAAAAAACAGCTTCTGTCTATAAGACGAAGGACATGTCATTACCAGAGATTGCCGAAGAAATTAATATGGGAGCTGTGATTGAACCATCCGTGATGTGCTATGGAGACAGTGTTTGTATTCAGATCAGAGTAGTTACCATGTATCCGGAGGAAAAACAACTCTGGGTGGCGGAGTACAAGGAGGAAAAGAGCCAGATTCTGAACCTCTATAGTAAGATCACCAAAGAAATTGCCAATGATTTAATGGTGGAATTAACTCCACGGGAGGAGCAAATACTTTCCAAATCAAGAACAGTTGACAGAGAAGCCTATGATGCCTTCCTGAGGAGTCATCAATACTGGGGTGATGCAAGTTTAGAATCGTTGGATAAAGCCAAGGAATTTCTGAACAGCGCTATTGCGAAGGATCCAGATTGGGCGCCTCTTTATGCAGGGCTGGCAAAAGTCTGGTTAGGTCTCAATCAAATGGGTTTTGTGTCACCTGAAACAGCAGTCCCTGAGATTTATAAAAACTTAAATAAAGCGCTTGAACTGGATCCGGAAAATGCAGATTCTCACTATTTAACTGCCATGATAGCGTATCTGGCAGAATGGAACTGGGAAAAGAGTGAGAAGGAGTTTTTAAAAGCCATAGCCATTAACCCCAACGATGCCTACTCACGGATCTATTATTCACATCTATTATATATTCTTCAGAGACCTGAAGCAGCAGCAGTACAGGCTCGGTTGGCATTTGAGCTGGATCCGCTAAATCCGGTGATCCTGGTAACCTATACAGCTGCATTCTTATTTGAAGATGATTGCGAAACTGCCAGGATTCATTCCGAAAAAGCGTTGGAAATTGACCCGGGAAACTTTCTTGCCAATAATTCTCTTGGAGGGGTAGCATTTCGTTGTAAAGATTACGACAAGACATTTGAAATTGAGAAATTAAACCTACAAGCCTATTTATCTTCTACAGGACATTTTGATGAAGATGCCTTTAAAGAGATAGAGAGGATTTTCGATGAGCAAGGTTTTTTTGCCGCATATGAAGAAATAGTGAAGCAATACGAGGTTTTGTATGAGAAAGGATTAATTAGTCCAGGTGTTATGGCTATTAATTATATTACAGGAAATCAACAGGATAAAGCTATGGATTGTCTTGAAAGAGGATTCGAAGTTCACGATCCACAAATGCCATATATTATCTCCGGTGGTTATCCGTTTGATTCCCTATATGCCAATCCCCGGTTTATAGCCATTCGCGAAAAAATGAACCTTCCTCTTCCAAATATTGATTGAGAAATGTTTGATTGGCATAATATTTACGACAGCTAACATAGTGTATACACCATTTGTGATTGTCACAGCTTTTGCAGATCAACTCCTTTGCTCTGGTTGATTCCATATGGGCAAAAGATCGCGCCAGTTATCCAGCGCATACACTCACCTCTATTGTAAAATTTTTATGATTTGCTCTATGCTTTACACTCGTTTCATTCTCGAAAAATGAAAGAAAAACCATTGTAACCATATCTGAAAATCAGTTTTTAATTAATGGAGAGCTCACCTACATTGGCAGGAACGGCACCCCAGTCATCGGGATCACCTGTGGGCCATTTGTGTTTGTAATCGGGCGCACTGTTTCCATCTCCGCTAATGGCTATGCGGTTCTGATCGTAGGGTCGGAATTGTGCATTTAAAGGGCTCAGTACAGTGTAAAGGACAAGTAAGGTCCAGGTGCAAAATACTTTCATGAGGTCTGTTTATATCAATCAAAACTCCAGGAGGCAGGGGTAAAATGGAAATCTCCATCCCTGATCTCAGCCATAAAGATGCGGCCCACATCATTCCAGGAAGCATCAAACAGGATCTCCCCGGTGACTCCCTGGTAGGATTTCAGATCGGTAAAGGCATCTCTGATCAGGACCCGGTTTAAGTCCCACTTTTCGTATGGAGTTGATCGTGATGTTCATGCCATCATAGGCATGGGCGGCAAAAACATCAGGTTCTATTCCAAACCGTTTTTTGTAATTGGCCTGGAAAGCTTTCAGCTTGGGATTATCGGCTTTGGGATTGTACTGGCAGGTGGTGATAATTCCCTCCGCATTTTTACCAGCAGTTTCAATAAAGAGGGGATTGACGCCCCTGTCTGAAGTAAATACCGGGTAATCCATTCCCAGTTCACGCATGCGGTTCAGAATAAGTCCCATCTCCAGTGCGTTTCCCCAAAGTACAACAGCATCCGGATTGGAATTCCTGATTCTTTCAAGCTGGGTCTCAAAATTGGTCTCTCCATCTTCATAGCGGACTTCCAGAACGATGGGGCTGCCCACCCGGACTGCCGCATCCCTGAACTCCATGACACCCACCCGGCCGTATCGGTTGTTGGCCCGAAGAACCGCTACTCGTTTCAATCCATCTTTCTTGTAGATGCGATCCACCAGGGCATAAGAGCTCTGCCGGTCGTCGGCAATGCACCTGACCACCCAGGGGATGTTGGTTTCTGTGAAGGTGGGATCGGGATCACTGGTGTTCATCCAGGGTATCTCAAGTTTCAGGGCTACCCTGATCCCCACATGTGAGTTGATATCGTCAATGGTGCCCATAATGGCCCAGACTCCTTCATCACCCATCTTAACGATTTCATTGGCTGCAGCTCCCCAGAGTCCCACATCATTGTGGGGAAGGATTTTAAAGGGCAATCCCTTGTATCCACCCTTTGCATTGGCCTCTTCAACGGCCAGGGTGGCACCCTGAAGAAGCTGAATTCCCTGGGGGACCAGCACATTTCCCTCCAGTGGTGCCAGAACACCGAGTCTTACCTCTGTAAGCCCGGTGGGTTCGGGTTTATCCCGGCCGGCCCCGGTAAAGGCCTGCGGTTCTATAAAGTGTTGTTTGTAGGCATCCTGGAAACTGGAGTAGGGGACCCAGTTTTTGGGTGTATTCCCGTAGCTTGACTCCTCCTTTTCCTTGTATTGACCTGATACATCAGGTGTGACCACACCTGAAATCCACAACGCAATGGCAAGGAAAACAAGTTTATAATTCTGTTTTATATGGCTCATTCCAGTTCGTCTTTTTCCGGTTTAGTTATTAATTAATACGGGTCCCTCTGCTTAAACCATAGGAGGTAGCCACCCAGATATCATCTCCCTGGAAATCCACCCCAATGGTAAAATTGTGGGAAATTCCGGTGGAAGTGGATTTCTTTGTAGAGGCCCCGTCTTTATAGAAGATATTTTCTCCTCCCATATCGCTCTTTTTATAAGTGATCCACTCCTTGCTGTTAAAACTGCTGAGGCCTTCGTCGGTACAGATGAAGGCCACATCCCCATTGGCTTTAATGAAGTTGATAAAATTACTGGCCAGTCCGCTGTCGTGGTCAAAGTAGCCTTTCCAGTGGGAGCCGTCATACCTGCTCATCCCAAAGTAAGTGGCAACCCAGAGAATTCCGTTGGAGTGGGACACAGCCGTGGTGATGTCATGCACCACTCCGTCGTCGGGAAGGAGATCGATCTCCATCTCCCCATCGGGATCCACGTAGTCTCTGAACCTTCCGTTTTCTTTCTGGTACTCGATCACACCTCCGCCCCACGCGGCGATAAATATTTTATTATCACCTGCACATACGCTGTAGGTCCAGGGCTCATGCATGGGTGCATTTCGCTCCGTATAGATGGCCCACTCTTCTTTGTAGGTGTCATAGTGCCCCGCACCACCTCCGGTGGCTGCCCACACATCTTTACCATCACATATCACCGTATAGATCACATCGTTAGGAAGCCCGCTGTTAAATTGATTAAAGGTTTCGAATTTCCCGGCCGAAAAACGATTTAATCCCCCCAGGGTTCCGATCCAAACATCACCGGTAAGTTCGCTCACATCGACGGACAACACCCCCTTATGGGCCAATCCATCCTCCTCTGTGTAGGTGGTCCACTCTCCATCCTGCAGAAGTGCCAGCCCATTGTTTGTACCCACCCAGACCCGGTCACCATCGGCACGCACACAAAAGATCTTATTGGCCGGTAAGCCATCCTTCTCGGTGAAGTTGACCCAGTTGCCGTATTCAGGCATGGAGGCCTCCACCTTCTCGGGTTCGGCGGCCAGGGTGGCTAGTGAGAATATCATGCACAGAGATAGAAAGAGTGTTGGTTTTTTCATGTCTAATTTAATTAATGTGAAGTGGAAGCTTTATAGACTTCCGGATCTTCAGGATAGTACTTGGCATCCCGGATCGATTTCAGGTACTCCACCAGGTCATTCAGCTGGTCTTTGGTCATGTCATTGGCCACCCCATGCTCATCATGGTCGTTGTACTTGGTCCATATCTCTTCCAGGGTAGGAGCTTTGCCATCGTGCAGATAGGGAGCCGATTCATATACATTGTTTAACTGGGGAACGTCAAAAAGCATGGGATCATCCGATTCGGCCAGTGTTCCCACATCGGTCATCTCCATATTGGTGAAATAGGGAGGAGGATGGCAGGTATAGCAACGATTGCTGGCAGGGATTTCATTCCCATAGTTGTCATAGTCCCGGTAGAAAATCTCTTTTCCCCGTTTCTGAGCCTCAGAAAGCTCGCCATTGTGGATTAAACCTCAGGTTGGGTGGATTCTTAACATCTGTAACAATGTATGCCACCAGTGCATCCAGCTCTTTGTGGCTGAAGGCCTCTGTTCGGGTGAGAATGGTGGAGAAACGCATCCCATCCTGTTTGTAGATGGTCTGGTTCTTTCCATTCCATTTGTAGGGAGGGATATCCCCAATGTCTCTCAGTGTCTGCACATTGGCCAGGTTTCGGCCCATGTCTGTCCCAGCCATGTTGTATACCAGTCCGTCTTCATGCACATCCGGGTGACAGGTATAGCAGGCATACTGGTTCTGGAAAGTGTGCGCTGCATTGTGGAATACCTGGCGCCCGTGCCTGGCCACTGTGCGCCGCCTGGGACCCTCCAGATCAATGCTGCCCTCTACCATAAGCGTGGATGTATTTACCAGGGCTATTTGATCTTCCAGCCGCTCGGCCACGTACAATGTCTTGCCATCAGGGGAAATGGCCATTCCCTTGGGATTGGCTCCGGTAGAAATTCGACCAATTACATACCTGCTGCTGATTCCCAGGTGGTTGGCATAGGTTTCCAGTTGTTCATCGGTGGATTCTGACAGCAGTCTCCGGATTTCATTCAGGTCAAGCACCGAGACCGTATTATTTCCTGAATGGGAAATATAGGCCCTCCCTCCGTCGGGAGAGATTACGATATCGAATGGATCGGGGAAATAGGCATTGGGCTGGTCGGTGAGAAGCTGGATCATTCTTCCATTCTCTTTACGCTCGACGATTCCGATCCCATGGGTCATCATCCAGCCCCGTTCAATCTGGATGGCCGGGATCAGGTTCTTGGGCCGGATTAGTGTGCTGATGGCCAGGTCGCCGGTGGGTGTTACAGCCACACTCTCCATGATGTATGCATCCTTCCACATCTTCCTGTCACTTACCCGTTGGTATTTGGTTCCGGTAACCGTCATTTCGGTGATGGGGGAGGTCATATGGGGAACCGGTATGGAGCGTCGGCTGGTCACGTAAACTTCTGATCCATCAGGAGCCATGGCCGCCGATACCGGGTTGTTTCCCGCTTTGAGCCTGCGCTTTTCCCTTTGATTTTCCAGATCGAAGATGGAGATATCAGATGAGTATGAATTAACCACATAGAGGTTGTCACCTGCAGGATCTATCACCATTCCTGCCGGACCCGATCCGCCGGATAAGGTATCCGTGATTCGGGATTCCACCAGGTCGATCCGATAGATGTTATCGGCCCACTGGTTGCTTACATAAGCAGATAAACCATCGGGGCTCAGAGCAATGCTGTGGGGTCTTTCTCCCACCCCTATTTTTTCCAGCACTTTCCCTGCTTCAGCATCAACCACCACCAGCTGGTTGGATTCCTGTCCCACCACATACAGCCTGCTTCCATCTGAAGATAGGGTCAGGGTATAGGGGGAGACATAGGTCTCACTCATCACTTTGGCGATGAAATTATCTTTCTGGGTATAGACATGGCAGGTCCAGCAGGTATATGGATGGTCATCCACTGCGGTGATCCAGTTCACATGTGTCCTGGCAGCCTTGTGACCCATTAAAAGTCCGAATGCCACAACAAGGGCAATGGATCCGTAAATAACAAATGGTTTTAATCTGTTCATAGCTCACCCTCCTCTTAATTGCTCGTATTCTCTTTCTTGGTGGACAGATCCACCGGCGCTCCTTTTACCGCCATGGGTTGGGTATTATCGGGAGCCAGCTCATTGTCGGCGTGGCATCCCACACAACCCCTGCGCTCATTGGGTCGCAGATAGATCCAGTCGGATGGTCCCCGAACTGTTTCTCCCTGTTTGTTTAATAGTCTCAATTCGGACCGGTATGTCTGCATCCAGCACCAGGTAAAATGATCCGTCTTTTTCCACTTCCACTTCACCAATAAGTCCGTCCAGCCCAACAACCCTGATCCGGTTTGCCATGGAATCCCCCTTAAGGTCCGTGTGAACCGCTAACATGGAGTGATTAATATTCTGAGACATAAGCAATCCGGTGCTCTTCTCCATATTTACAGCACTGGGTAATATTTTGGGCCTCTCTGTCAGCGCTCTGATCCAAACCGGATCCGTAACATCCTTTTCTCCCTCATAGAGAAGAACCGGAGTTTCTTGTGTTTCTGCATCAAATTCATACAGCCCATAATTTGCGGACTCTTCAGGCCGGTAGGATACCAGGAGACCGGAGTTTTGATAGGGATAGACCGCAGCGAAACCTCCCCTCAAATCCTTACTCAGGTTTTCGTGGGTATGCAGGGGGCGGTTATGGTTTACCCTGGCCAGGGAGCCTCCTTCCTGAATGAAGTAGATAAACCCGTCCTCAGATTCAACCCCTCCGGTAAGCGGCTGCTGACCCATATAGCCAGAGTGATAGAGCTCTGATTTTGTGCCGTCGGGCCGCATAATCATTATTTTTGGATTCCCTGATTCGGGTTGTTGCTGTGATAAATACAAAACCCGTCCCTCATTCAGAACGCCGGGATGCAGAACGCTCCCGGGATTAAAAGTTATCCTGGTCAGTTCAGATCCATCCATTTTACATCGATAGAGCGAATTTTCCTGCCCGCCATTGTTGGGATGGGTCCTGCTGAAAATAACGGTTCCATCGGGAAGTGATGCAGGATGGAAACAATCCTCAGGAAGATCGGTGACTCTGCTTAATGGCGTTCTTTTGGAGATCCAGATACCCAGATCTGCCAGGGACCATCCCCGTTTTTCTTACCCTGAAAATAGAGGTAGCGCCCCTCATGGGACAGGGAAGGCGCACGATGCACTGGCAAAATCTTTGCTTAATGACCCTGCCTGTTTTTCCCGGCTTGTCCGGGTCAATGGCGATCAATTTTGCTCCCTCATTGGATGTAGGATCGCTAGCTCAACGGCTACGATCTTTCCTTCAAAAGAGTTGGAAGTGCACGACATAGCCAATAAAACTACGATCCCGGTATAGACCAGGTATTTGCAGAAGTATGTCCAGGCTATCCTTTTTACCATTTCCACTCTCATTCCTCTTCTACGGTTAGTATCTGGTTGGCATCCAGGTTTTCGAGTCGTTGCATCTTCCCCGATGGCCACTTGATCTCCACAAAGTCAACTTTTGTGGCAGATGCAATTCCAAAGTGCATCCGGTGATCGTTCTGGGAGAGGTATCCGGTGGTACTTCTTCTGACGCCCACCTGTTCTTTTCCACCAGCTGAAATTTTAACCAGGGCACCTATGGCATCCCGGTTGCTTTCTGTACCCACCAGGTTAAAGGTGATCCAGTTATTTTCATTGCCTTTGTTGTTGCGGAGAAATACACCGTGGTCATCCAGATTTACAATGTAACCATCCAGATCCCCATCGTTGTCGTAGTCTCCGAAACAGGCTCCTCTTCCCACCAGTTCTTCCTGGAAGTAGGCACCCAGATCCACGGAAGTATCCCGGAACTTCTCCCCATCCAGATTCTCAAATACCTGGTCTTCCTGTCCGTAGAGGTGTTTTAATTCTCCATTAACCTTGAAAATATCCACATCCCCATCGTTATCAAAGTCCATAAATGAGGAGGACCAGCCCACATGCTGTGCGGCTGCCGTTGAGATGCCGGACGGGTAGGCCATATCGCGGAACACGCCTCCGCCCTGGTTCTGATAAAGGGAGCAGTAGGTATCGTCCGACATAAATACATCGATCAATCCGTCGCCATTGTAATCGGCAAAATCCACGGACATACTGATGGTCGCTTCCCCTGCCTGGTTGAAGGCCATGCCGGTTTTGGTTCCGGCATCCACAAATCCTTTACCCTCCAGGTTATGGTAAATATTATTGACCATGTGGTCGTTGGCTACGAAAATATCCAGGTAGCCATCCCCGTCAAAATCGGCAGCACCCACTCCCATGGCCCGGCCATCGGGATTGGCGATCCCCATGGCTTCTGTGACATCTTCGAATTTTCCATCCCCCAGGTTGTGATATAGCCTGTCCAGTTGCCCATCGTAAGCCATGGGTCCAGGAAAACCGTCGGGGGCATAGTAATAGCTATAATCCGGATCATATTTGATGTAGTTTCCCACATAGAGATCCAGGAGGGCATCATTGTCGTAATCAAACCAGACAGCACCCACGCTGCATTCATCTCCTGCCACGCCCGCTTTTTCACTGATATCTGTGAAATGTGCCATCCCCATTGTTCAGGTAAAGGACATTGGGCCCATAGTTGGTAATGTAAATTTCGGGATAACCGTCGTTATTGATATCCCCTATGGTCATGCCCATTCCGTATCCCTCATCACCCACTCCCGCTTTTTCAGTGACATCTTCAAAAGTTCCGTTTTGCAGGTTTCTGTAAAGATGATTGGTCTGAGATCCTTCCGGACGATCCCCTTCGCTAAGATTTTCGGTATAGGCTCCATTGCTCATGTAGAGGTCCAGGTATCCATCCTGGTCGTAATCCAGGAAGACGGCGCCACCTCCCACAGTCTCCACCAGGTTATCCAGGTGATGGTCCCCTATGGAGTGTTTGAATGCGATTCCCAGGTCGGGTGAAATTTTCTGGAACCAATCTCCATTGCTTGATGGAACTGTGGCTGTTGACTCCTGGACCGATGAAGGCCCTCTTTTTCCGTTGGACTGGCATCCTGAAATAAGTAAGAGGACAGCAAAAACTGGTATGTAGTGTATTGGTTTCATAACGATGGAAGCAATTTCAGAGGTTAAATATAATAAAGATGTGATCTTGTTATTCTCCCTATGCTGGAAAATATCTATTGTGGTGCAGGATTATTGGCTGCTACCCTGTTTGAGATGCACGTAGCGATCAACTTTTGGACCAGGGAATTTTTCCTTATTTCCATCTGACCAGTGGACTTCAATCTGATCGATTTCTTCCACGTCCCCCAATCCCACATGGAGCCTTGGATCACTATTGCTAAGGTATGTGGTGGTCCATTGATTGATTCGGACAAAAGTTCGGTTTTTTGTATGAACGATCACACGCGCCCCAATGGCAGAAGAAGGCCCGTTCTTCCCCTCCAGGCTTAGGCCAATCCAATGGTTCCCATTTTTCAGGTTATTCTTTAGAAGCACTGCATCGGCCTCCAGATCCACATGAGAAATGATGATGTCCAGGTCACCATCGTTATCATAATCCCAAACAGCGGCTGCCCTGCCTGACCGCTTCTTCTTAAAATAGGACCCAGATGCCATTCCCACATCTGTAAAATTACCTTTGCCATCATTTTCGAGCAAAAGTGGGAGCTGTAAAACCAGCTCTTCGGCAGTACCATTGGCTGAAAATATATCCAGATCTCCATCGTTGTCAAAGTCAAACAGAGCTGAGGCCCATTGCCCTTTACCTGAAAATGCTCCTGCAATTCCACTTCTGTGGGTAATGTCCTCAAAAGTTCCATTTCCCCTATTTCTATAGAGTGCTCCGTATCGAAGATCAGGAACCAGCAGATCCACGTGGCCGTCACCATCTATATCACCAATGGCCCCATGCATGGAACCAGTGGTTTGGCCATGACTATTCACTGCCACCCCAATTTCCACTCCAACGTCTCTGAAGCTTTCTTCCTCATTTCTAAACATGAAATTGGCCTGGTGGTCATTTCCCTGGAAGATGTCCAGGTCACCATCCACATCATAATCAAAAACGGTAAGTCCCATACACTTTGAATCGGGATAAAGCAGGCCAGTTTCTTTAGTGACTTCCTTAAAGGTGCCATCTTGTTGCTGTTGATACAACATGGAGGCCTGACCCTGGTATTCTGAAGGGTGGGGCATCATTTCGGGGGAAGTAGGGGATACATAGGAGGGATCGAAGGCAAGGAAATTGCCCACAAAAGCGTCGAGAAGACCGTCCAGGTTGTAATCCAGATAGGAGACACCCACACTCCACTTCACAAAACCATTCAATGTTTCGGGTCCCTGCAGTCCCACCTGCCTGGTGATATCGGTGAAGCTGCCATTTCCATTGTTTTTATAGAAGAGATTGGGACCGTAATTAAGAAGGTAGAGGTCCATATCCCCATCGTTGTCATAATCTACGGCCCCGGCAGCCATACTCCAATGAGGATCATCCACGCCCGCCTCTTCTGCCACCTCTTCGAACTTCCCGTTCCCCAGATTCCGGTAGAGTCTGTTGGGAGTGTCTTTGAAAATTTTGCCCTCTTCATCGGAGATCCCGGGGAGCCAGGTACCGTTCATCATATACAGATCCATGTTCTGATCCCCGTCATAATCAAATATGGTAATTCCAGAACCGCTGCTTTCCAGAATATTTTCATAGCTATAATCCCCAAAGTTGTATGAAAAATCGATGCCTGACTCCTGTGTAACTTCCTCATAGAGTGAAATTGTCTCTCCACAGCTGTAAAGCAAGATCCCACTCACCAGCACAGCTACCCATAAATTCAACCTGATTCTCATTTTCATCTGATTTTTGCAAGGGTCAAAGATAGGCATTTCACTAGTCCTGTTGGGACTTTTTTGTTATATTAGCCGCAATCAATCTGTAAAGTTATGCCCGCAAAAGGATCTGGCAGGAAGGTCGAGCTACAGAATACCGAAATGGAGGATATGCTTGGAAGGGTTCCCGGATGGATCACCCGCAATGGCATCATACTTTTTTCGTTTCTTCTCTTTTTGCTACTTTTTGGCAGTTGGGTATTTAAATATCCCGACGTAAAGAGGGCAAGGATTGTGGTGACTTCCATGAATCCTGCTGCCGATTTGAAGGCCCGCACCAGCGGTAAAATCATAGAGCTACTGGTCAATGATAATGAGCTGGTTGAAAATGGTCAGATACTGGCCATGATTGAAAATCCGGCCTCCTTCGATGATGTTATGGAGCTAAAATCAAGCCTGGCTTTGATGGACTCTATCCCTGTGGATGAGCTTAGCTCGGATTTGCCCGAGTTAAGAAATGCAAGGCTGGGGACCATACAGGGTGATTACTCCATATTCTTAAAGGTGTACCGTGACTATATAGAGTTTAAAAGGATCAATTATCATCAGAGGAAAATCCGCACCTCCCGCACAGAATTGGAGAAACAGCAGGAGTATACAAAGAGTCTGTCTGAGCGGGCCACCATACAGGAAGAGGCTTACAACCTGGCACTTCGTCAGTTTAATAGAGATGCCACGCTCTTTGAGGAGGGGGTGATCTCTGCTTCTAACCTGGAAGAGTCCCGCTCCAAAATGTTGATAGAGCGTAACAAAAGACAGGAGATCATCAGCCAGATGGCAGAGAATAACATCAGCATTGCCAGGACTGAGAATCAGATTGTGGATCTGGAATTGAGGCAGCAGGAGGAGATGTCGGGAATTATATCGGCCCTTGAGGAGTCATTTAACAACCTGAAGGCCTCTGTTACTTCATGGGAACAGAACTATCTGCTTGTGGCCAATGTAGGTGGCACTGTGACCTTCACCCGGTTCTGGAGTGAGAATCAGAATGTAAAAGCAGGTGAAAAAGTACTGACCATCATTCCCACCGAGGCGGGATCCATGGTGGGAAAAATCGACCTTCCTTTGGAGGGTGCCGGAAAGGTTAGACCGGGTCTCCAGGTGAATATCCAGTTTGATAATTATCCGCACCTTGAGTATGGCATGGTAAAGGGCAAAGTGAGTAACATCTCCGATGTAGCAGATAACGATTTCTATACCGTTGAGGTGGAGTTGCCGGCCGGCTTACGTACTTATTATGACATTGAGATTCCTTTCAGTCAGAATATGCAGGGACAGGCTGAAATACTGACCGATAAAAAACGAGTGCTTGAGCGGGTGTTAAATCCGGTTCGATCGGCCATCTCCAAACAGGTTGAAATGTGACAGCACGAACTACGTTTATAACAATCTTAATTCTGATGGTCGGCCTCTCTGCCGGCTATTTTATTTCCAGGATTGCCATCGATTTCCTGAAAATCAATTATACAGAGAAAGACCTTACAGAGCTAAGCAAGCTGCGGAAGGCTCCTGATGCAGGGCAGACTGCACTTCCCATCAGGATGGTGGATCTGGGGGGAGTGGGTGTGGTGCCCGACAGTGCAAATTGGGGTGACAATTATGAGCATAATCAGCGTTTTTTTGAAGAAGTTATGGAGGTGGGGCCTCCTTTTGTGAATGAGGAAGCTCTTGCCCTGGAGCGGGAGAAGCTGGGATTCTATTGCGGAAAAATGGCAGGCTATGGGTACAACTCTATTGCATTGCCCTGGTTTCTGGAATATATTAATTTCGATAAGTTTGAAGACGGTCTCCGGATCTATGGAGATAAAAGTATCTACCGGCAACGGCACAAAACCCTTTCCCAAACGTTTGGGGAATTGATGGAGTTGGCTGCCGACAGCGGTCTAAGTAGCTATCTGTGGACGGATATGGTGTCGCTGACTCCACCTCTCAGGTCCTATTTTGAAGAGCGCTTTGGATCAGTGGATACGCAGGAACCCGGTTTATGGGAGGTATACGGAAAAGCCGCAGAAGAAGCCTTTGAGAAGTTCCCTCATGTGGATGGAATTATCATCCGCATTGGAGAAGCTGGCTCGATTTACAACAAAGCGGGATGGGACTATACCAGTGAACTTTATGTGCGGACACAGGAGGCTGTAAAGCTGATGCTGGAAGCTTTTTTAGAGGCTGCTGAGAAGTATAATAAGACCATTATATTCAGGACCTGGTCGGTGGGAGTGGGAAGCATTGGAAACATGCACACCCAACCTGAGACTTATGAAAAGGTGCTGGGACAGTTAGAGTCAGATCACCTCCTGGTCTCCACCAAATATTGTTCTGGTGATTTTTACAGTTGGCTCCCCATCAATCCGACCCTGTACACCGGAAATCACAGGCGTTTGGTTGAGTTCCAGGCCAAGCGCGAATTTGAAGGATTCGGATCTTTTCCCAATTTCGTTGGACCTCTTCACCAGTCAGCACTTCAGTCGATCCTGGAAAGGAACCAGAAACTGGAAGGGGCATGGGTTTGGACCCAGTATGGGGGGCCTCTGAGGGCCGGTCCTATGATTATTTACCCCTTCCATGGATTTAATGTGATCAATGATGTCAATGTTTACACCACCGGCGAACTACTTAAAAATCCATACCTGAATCTTGATCAGTTGACTGCTCAATGGATAAAGGGCTACTTTGGTTCTGATTCCCTGCTGGTGGCAAATTTGACCAAAGTGCTGTATGACAGTTATGAAGTGATGAAAAAGGGATTGTACATCAGCGAATATGCCCGGTATGAGGTACACGCCCTGGGACTTGAACCACCCCCCATGATGTGGATCTTTGAATGGGATATCCTGGGGGCCTCCAGCGCTGCACTCAGCAATATCTACCACATTAGCAGGAACAACTTTCAGGCTGTGGTCGAAGAGGGCTTTGAAGCTGTAAAAGGAGCCATTGCTTTAAAAGACCTTCTGCTTGAATCAAGGGAGCTGGTGAAGACCAACGCCGCCGACTATGAAGAGTTGCTGGCTGCAGTTGAATATGAAATTGAACTATTCAGGCTCCTTGATTATTACAGGCAGTTCTTCATGCACTACTACCGATGGATTGCCACAGGTGATAAGCAATCAGCCGTTTCTTACAGGCTCGCCATGGGACAATTCAATGCAATGATGGATTTTCATGAAAAGAAATATGGGGGAAATCTGCAATTCCTGGGAATGGATTTTATGGAAACAAAAACCGGGATTTCCATAGCAGAACAGAACCCCTCTTCCATCAGATGGGCCAAAGTGGTGGTGGTCCTCTTCCTTTTTTTGTTGGTTTTGGGGATTCCCGGGGCTGTCAGGGACAGAGCCAACAGGCGCTTTGCAGGGACCTTGCTCTTTGATTCCATCTTTCGTCCCAACCTGATTAGTGGTCAGAACACCTACCATGGCACCAGAAGGCTGGCTTTCTTCCTGGTGGCCCTCTATCTGCTTTCCCTGGTGATATTCTCTTCTTTCACCTCTATGTTATTTCCCATTTGTTTGGGAGGGCTGGGATTGATATACGTTGGGATTCTCGCCCTTCTTATCAAGCAGGGAAAAGAAATGGGAAAGATCCTGGTTTCATTGATGGCTTCGAAGTTGCTGATTTTGTCAGCCATCCTTGTGATGGTGGCCATACGGGGACCCCAATATTTCTGGTACCTCCTGTGGACTTCAGATCTTTTTAAGATCCTCTTTTTCTCTCTGTTTTTTATGTTGGTATTCAGAAAGTTTCAGGTCTACGCCATACTTTGCAGAAAGTGGAGGGGAGAGAAAGGTTCCGCTTCCGGAGCCCTTGTTTATGCAATGTTTGGGTTTCAGCTGCTGTTGACTGGAGCTGCGCTATGGATATTTGGACTGGAGCGCAGCCTCACAGCCCTGAACAATGAAATGCTGGTGATTCCAGCCGGTTTATCCAAGATCATGGGAATCACGACCCACCTTGGGATTCCTCTCCAACTGCCTCTGTGGACAGTCAGTTTCTCAACAGGGCTGATTTTGGTCTCGTTTTTGTGGTATTATGTGGCCGGAAGAAGATCTTTTTAGACTGATTTCGGTACAACTTTATATATGTTTTATAACTTGCGTCGTTATTTGATAAACACTCTTTTTTTTTCTTAGAATGTCCCGCATACGAAACGGAATTTATATTGGAATCCCCCTGCTATTAATGGCTGCCATAGTGGTGGTCGTTTTTGTACCCTTCACCTCCGATTCGTCCCAAAGTCAGGACATCCAGATTTCAGAAGTTGATATTGGAAGTGTGACCAGATCCTTTCCGGGAGAGGGAATTGTGATCCCTCAGAGTGAGGTGATCATTCTGAGCCCGGGTTCCAGCATCATCAAAGAAATCTTAAAAGAGGTTGGGAGTCACGTGGATGCCAACGAGCCAGTGATTATCCTCGATCCCACACCCATTCAAACGGAGATAGATAATATCCAGGATCAGCTGGAGATGAAGGAGAATTCCTTGAGAAAGAACCATCTGAGTGCCCGAAGTACCAAAGTGGATCTGGACTACAATGTACAGGTAAAAAATCTTCGCATCGCTTCCTTGAATGCAGAGCTTGCCGACCAGGAACAGTTGCTGGAAGTGGGAGGGATTTCACCTGCGAAATTTGAGAAGACCAAGCAGGAGCTGGAACTGGCTGAGAAAGATCTGATTATGCTCAAGGAAAAAAACTCCATAAAACTTCAGCAACTGGAAGCAGATGAGGAGGGCCTCCGGCTTCAGATCGATATGCAGGAGAAAGTTCTGGCAGCCAAAGAGGAGGCATTGAGTAAAATGATTATCAGGGCTCCCTCCGCCGGAATTATTCTTTCCATCAGGGGCAAGGTGGGCGAAAAGGTGAATACCGACCGCCTGCTCATTGAGATGTCGGATCTGACAAACTTTAAAATACAGGGCAAGGTGGATGATGATTTCTCCGAGCAGGTCAAGACAGGGACCAAAGTTTATGTGGGCTTGGATAACGAGAATCTTGTGGGAGTGATTGGATCTGTGAATCCGGTAATCCGTGACCGGATGATTGAGTTTGATGTGAACCTTCAGGAGAGTAATCACTTTAAGCTGAGACCCAATCTGACGGTTGATCTCAATATTGTCAGGGCAGAGCGCGACAGCGTTTTACGGATCAGCAGAGGACCGGCCATTGGCCGGGGCCGGGATCACCAGGTATATGTAATCAATCGGGGTGAAGTTGTTCTTCGGGACATCAAGACGGGTCTTAAGAGTGATGAATTTGTGGAAGTTCTGGAAGGACTTAAGGAGGGTGAACGAGTAGTGATCTCAGATATCTCCTCTGCAGACATGTTGGATCCGCTTGAACTGCAATGATGTTTGAACGCGCCATGACAAGAATTATTATCGTTTTTGCTTTTCTGCTCTTTCATGTGAAGATGATGAGCCAGGATTCACTCCTGACGGTCTCACTGAGTCTTCGCAATGTGGTTGATCTGGCCATATCTCAGTCCTCTTCGGTAAAATATGTACAGAATCAGGATGTAAACTATTATTGGAGGTGGAAGAATCACCAGACCAGGTTCCGTCCCCAGTTAACCCTTTCAGGGAACCTGCCTGATTTTGAAAACCAGACCAAACCCATCACCCAGCCCGATGGAAGCATCATATTTAACCAGGTCACCCAGCTTGAGACTTCTGCTCAGCTGGCTCTCAGCCAGCCCATCCCTCAACTGGGAGCAACCGTTTATGCTGCTTCTGGAATCGTCCGTCTGGAGGACTTTAACAACAACTCGGTGGGTTATTCAGGATACCCGGTCAGCGTGGGTATTACCCAGCCGCTGTTTGCCTATAACTGGATGAAATGGACCCGAATGACAGAGCCCCTGGTTTATGAGGAGGCCCAGAAGCGTTTTATTGAATCCATTGAAGAGATCTCATACAATGCTGCTGCCCGTTTTTTTAATTATTTGAAAATTCAGACCAACTATTCTCTGGCCGAGAGCAATTTGAAAAACAGCATGGATAACCTGAATATCGCCAAAGTGAAGCAGGGCCTTGGAAACATTTCTGATAATGACTTCTCCAGGATACAGCTCTCGGTATTAAATGCACAGAAAGCCCTTAACAATGCGGAGATTGACCTGAAGAATGCCGATTATGAATTAAAAAAATACATAGGCCTTGATCAGAACCAGATCATCGATTTGATCATTCCCCTGGATATGTTTCTCTGGGAGGTGGATGCCGACAAAGCACTGGAAGAGTCCCTTACTAATCGCAAAGAGACTCCGTCTTTTGAAAGGCGATTGATTCAGGCAGACAGGGATTTGACTGCTGCAAAGAGAAATGCGGGCGTTAATGCCACACTTCAGATGAGCTATGGGGTTTCTAACAGCTCCGATTACCTGGGAGGAGTCTATCAAAATCCGGAGCAGCAGCAGAATGTCAGGCTGGCGCTTAGCGTCCCCATTCTTGACTGGGGTCGATCCGAATCCCAGGTGAAACTGGCTGAATCCCGACGAGAGCTTGTGGTCTATGATGTGGAACAGGACCGACAGGATTTTGAACGAAGGGTGGTGGTGCAGGTGGAGCAGTTTAATTTGATTAAGTCGCAAATTGCAACTGCTGAAGCGGCCGACAAAGTGGCTGAAGAAGGATATACCATTGCCCTGAAAAAATTTCAAAACGGAGAGATCAGCATCACCGATTTGAATATCTCCCTCCAGGAGCGGGAGGGTGCCAAGAGGGATTATATTCGCTCCATAGAGAATTACTGGGAGTCATACTATCTCTTAAGGGAGGTTACGCTGTATGATTTCGAATTTCAACAAAAGATATATTATACCAATCCCATGCTTACTTCTGAGTAAGCATGGAGTTAATGGTTAATGGTTAATAGGTAATAAAAAAAAATGAGTATGAGAAGAATAGGTTTAATGGTGATGGTTGTGATGATTGCAACTGTCTCAATGGATGCCCAGGAGTGGGTGGAACTGTTTAATGGAAAGAATCTGAAGGGCCTGGAGAAGCTGGATGGAGATGCCGAATACCGTGTGGAGAATGGCGAATTGATCGGGGTATCGAAGACGGGTACTCCCAATACTTTTATGGCCACAAAGAAAGTATATGGAGATTTTATCCTGGAGTATGAAATGAAAATGGACAGGGGGCTTAATTCCGGTGTACAGTTTCGTTCTGTCGCCAAAAGGCCAGATGGAACAGCGCGTGTGAATGGATACCAGGTAGAGTGCGATGATCACGACATGCGGCCCTGGGCAGGTGGGATTTATGAGGAGGCATCCCGCGGATGGCTCTATCCCATGGCTTATAATCTGGATGTTGTAAAAGCCAACAAACGTGGCGAATGGAACAAGATCCGGGTTGAAGCGGTTGGGAGTACCATCCGGACCTATATCAATGGAGTGAATTTTGCCAATCTGGTGGATGATGTTCGACCTGAGGGATTTATTGCTATGCAGGTTCATGGCATTGGTAACAATGTCGAGTTGGAGGGGAAAGAGATTCGCTGGAAAAATATACGAATTATTACAGAAGAGCCGTCTAAGTATATGATATCCAATGTGGAACTGGCTCCTGAGGTGAGTTACCTGAACAACCAGCTTACACCTGCACAGAAGCTTCAGGGCTGGGAATTGCTCTGGGATGGTAAGACAAAAGATGGATGGCGAGGCGCCAAACTGGATCATTTTCCTGAAAAAGGCTGGAGCATGAATCAGGGAGAATTATCAGTGGAAAGTAGCGGAGGCCACGAGTCAGCCCATGGCGGTGATATTGTGACCATCAAAAAATACAAAAGCTTTATACTGGAAGTGGATTTCAAAATAACTGAAGGAGCCAACAGCGGAATCAAATATTTTGTGGATCCGGATCTGAATACCGGGGCAGGATCGGCCATTGGTTGCGAATACCAGATTCTGGATGATAAGAATCACCCGGATGCCAAAGAGGGTGTTGCCGGCAACCGGACCCTGGCATCCCTTTACGACCTTATTAAATCCAATGCACTGCTCTATGGTCAGGATCAGAGCGTAACGCGATTCAATGGAATCGGAAAATGGAACCGGGCCCGAATTGAGGTGGATGGTTCTAAGGTGTCCCACTTTCTGAATGGCATCAAGGTGGTGGAATATGAGAGGGGAACCCAAATGTGGAAAGCTCTTGTGGCCTACAGCAAATACAAGGATTGGCCTGCCTTTGGTGAAGCAGAGAGCGGACATATCCTGCTCCAGGACCATGGAGATGAGGTTAGTTTTAAAAATATCAAGATCCTGGAATTGAATTAATCTGTTCATGAACAGCTGATGTTTTCTGTTACTGAAAATTTTCTATATTTGTGGTCCTACTGACTATTGGAGCAAGCTGAGCATGGTGGAACAGATCATTATGAGGAGTGGCTCACACTCTCTGAATGGATTTAATTTTGATCATATAGTACCTACTTCGGGGGAAGATTTTCCGGCCCAGGTAAGTAGTTGTGTGGAACAGCTCCTCCATTTTATCAGGGATGAGGATGAGTCCAGGTACTTCATTACCCAGCAGACCTTTTTTATATCCGCAAAATCAAGAGAAGAGTACGATGCGAGATCTGCAGAAATCAATTTGCAGCTCTCCACCATGTGTGGAACCCACCTTCCGGCCACAAGCATTGTGGCCCAAAGCCCTGCATCGGGAAGTGATGTGGTGCTTGAGCTGATCTGCACCAAAGATACCGAAGAGAAGAAAGTGACCTATAAATCCTTTGAAGGGACGCGGTATACCCTGGTAGAGTACAATGGGTACAAGGCGGTACATGGTGCAGGACTGATGGGTGATGCAGGGGATACCATTTATGAATCATCTGTTAAAGCATTTGAATCGGCCATGGCCATTCTTGCGGAAGAAGGTTTGTCCATTCACCACATCATCCGACAGTGGAATTACATAGAGAGCATTGCATGGCTGGACAACGTCCCTGATTCGGAGCAGAATTATCAGGTGTTCAATGATGTGAGGGCGCACTACTACAACCAGGGAGATTTCAAATTTGGATATCCGGCTGCCACAGGAATCGGCATGGATACCGGGGGGGTGATTATTGATTTTATTGCACTCTCAGAATCCGAACAGGTTAAAATTCAGCCCATTGTAAACCCAGGCCAGATCGACGCCCATAAATATTCCGAGCTGGTGCTGGAGGGCAAGTCGGCCCAAAAATGTACGCCCAAATTTGAAAGGGCAAAATTGATTACCATCGGTGAGCGGAACTACATCTATGTATCCGGTACTGCCTCTATACTGGGAGAGAAGACCATGCATAAGGGCGATGTAGAGAAGCAGACCATTACCACCATCGATAACATCAATCAGCTTTTTTCTGAAGAGAACCAGGAAATTCTGGGGCTAAATTTTGATGTTTCTAAAATCCGGTTTTCACATCTGAGGGTCTACGTAAAACACCAGGAGGACATTCCGGCCGTGGAGCGAATCTGCGAATCCATGCTTAACTGCAACTCAACCCTCTACCTGGTGTCGGATGTGTGCCGTGAAGATCTGCTTGTAGAAATCGAGGGCGTTTTTACAATATAAAAGATGAGTTTCCGCTTCCATTCCATACTTGGGAAGCCCCACTTTTGTTTTCTTTTTTTAATTGGCCTTTATTCTTGGTAAATTACCCCTGCCAACAGAAACTAAAACAAGCAAATACTATGTGCAATCGAGCAAGCAGTCAGGCTTTATTCCTGATTCTCCTGCTGGGATTGTCCTCCTGTACTTCACAGGAGGAGAAGACCATCCAGGATTACCCAATTACTCCTGTAGATTTCACCCGGGTAGATCTTCAGGATGGATTCTGGAAGAATTGGGTGAACACGGCTGTGCATCACACCATTCCTTTCTCATTCCAGAAATGTGAGGAGACAGGACGGATGGACAATTTTATATTTGCTGCCGGAATCAGGGAGGGAAAATTTCAGGGAGGATTTGGATTCAATGATTCGGATCTGTATAAGATCATGGAAGGAGCAGCCTACAGCCTGATGCTGGAAGATGATCCAGAATGGAGGGCCTATCTGGATACACTGGTATACTATATGGCTGAGGCCCAGGAGGAGGATGGATATCTCTATACAGCCTGGACCCTGAAAGCAAATGAATATACCGATTTTGCCTGTTGCACTTATCACGAGGATGGCCAGTGGATCGGAACTCCCGACGCCAGCCACGAATTTTACAATGTGGGACATATGTATGAAGCGGCAGTGGCACATTACCTGGCCACCGGAGAGCGAAGCATTTCTGGAGGTGGCCATCAAAAGTGCCGATCTGATCTATGATGTATGTATTACACAGGGAAATGATTATGTTCCAGGTCACCAGGAGATTGAAATTGGATTGGCCAAACTATACCGGGTCACAGGTGATGAAAAATATCTGGAGCTGGCCAAACATTTACTGGATATCCGTGGTGAGGTTCATGACGGGGAGTATTCCCAGGCTCATCTTCCTGTGACCGAACAGTCTGAGGCAGTGGGCCATGCAGTGAGGGCCAACTATATGTACAGTGCCATGGCTGATGTGGCTGCACTCTCCGGCGATTCGGCCTACCTGGATGCCATCGACAGGATCTGGGAAAATGTGGTTGGGAAGAAACTCTCCATCACAGGAGGCGTGGGTGCCAGTCACCGGGGTGAAGCCTATGGTGAAAATTATGAACTCCCAAACCATCCTTACAACGAAACCTGTGCAGCCATTGCCAATGTCTACTGGAACCACCGCATGTTTCTCTTGCATGGAGATTCCAAATACATGGATGTGCTGGAGCGTGCACTTTACAATGGGGTTATCTCCGGGTTATCCCTGGATGGAACCCTTTTCTTTTATCCAAATACCCTGCAGCACGATGGGAATTTCTGAGTTTAACCAGGGAGTCAATGGCCGCTCGCCCTGGTTTGACTGTTCCTGTTGTCCTTCCAACTTATCCAGGTTTGTTCCCTCTGTGGCCGGATATGCTTATGCTACCAAAGGAAAGAGTCTCTATGTGAACCTCTATATGAACAGTCAGGTCAAGCTGTCGGACTGAAGCGGGTGAGAATCACACTCTCGCAATCAGCAATCCAATTATCCCTGGGATGGGGATATCCATTTTGAATTTCAGAATGAGAAAGCGGTGGAGGCAGATCATCTTTCTCCGGATCCCAGGCTGGGCCTTCAATAAGCCGGTACCCGTGACCTGTTCCAATTTGTGGATGAACAGCAGGATCAGCCCATGCTGAAGGTAAATGGATAAGGAAACGGACTTCAGTAAGGAAAATGGATATGCGATTCTCACCGGAAGTGGAAAAAGGGAGATGTCATCAGTCTGGATCATTCCCATGGAGGACCGCCTGATGGTGGCTCATGAAAAGGTCGATGGATAAGACCGGTCTGATGGCTGTTCAACATGGCCCCATCGTTTACTGTGCAGAGGAGATCGATAACCAGTCAGATGTGCTTCTCGACAGAGCTGGTACATGAGAACTCGACTTTGCCACCGTGTTTAAACCTGATTTACTGGGTGGCGTAAATATGCTGGTAGGGAGAGAACTAAATCTGATCCCTTATTATGCCTGGGCCAATCGCGGAGCTGGTAAAATGAATGTATGGTTCAGTTCCACAAACTAGATTATTAAATGAAAGACATTCAGACATGATTAATTATTCCGTTCGCATTAACTATTCTGCTTGCATTACCCCTATTGCTGAATGGGCAATCCATCCGCCAGGATAACATCCTCTATGGTGTTGCCTACTATCATGAGTATATGCCCTATGAAAGGCTGGATGAGGATGTGAGGATGATGAAAGAGGCCGGAATTTCAGTGGTCCGGGTCGGTGAATCCACCTGGAGCCTATTCGAACCCCGCGAAGGGGAGTTTGAGTTTGCCTGGATGGATCGCATCATCGATAAATTTCACGAGGCAGGGATCAGTGTGATACTGGGCACACCCACTTATTCCATACCTGCCTGGTTATGGCACAAACATCCTGAAGTCCTTCTGGATTACATGAATGGGGCTGAGGCCAACTACGGAATCAGGCAGAACATGAACATTACCAATCCGACCTACCTGTTTTATTCAGAACGGATCATCCGGAAAATGATGGAACATTATGCTTCCCATCCAGGAATAATTGGTTTCCAGGTGGACAATGAAACTGAAGCCAGGGGTGTAAATAATTATGATTTCCATGTGAGTTTTGTGAATCACCTGAAGAAGAAATATAAAACACCCGAAAACCTGAATAAAATATGGGGCCTTAATTACTGGGGAATGACCATCGACAGCTGGGAAGAGGTGCCGCCACGTGATGGAGTTACCAATACAGGATATAAACTGGAATGGGCACGGTTTAACCGTAAGGCAGTGGCTGATTTTTTAACGCTGGCAGTCGAAGATTGTTGGGCGAGTATAAACGGGATGACCAGTTTATCACGCACTGTTTCATGCCGGCGGTCCAGAATATAGACCAGGTTGAAAGCGCTTCCAAGATGGATATGATGGCCGTGAATATTTACCATGGACAGCAGGATGATCTGACCGGGAATGAGATTGCATTTCGCAGGCGATTTTTTCCGGTCGGTGAAGCAGACAGCAATTACCTGGTGACAGAAACCAATGCCCAGACCATTGGCTGGACCTCAAAAACCCAGCAACCTCCTTATCCCGGTCAGATGCGACAGAATGTATATGCCCATATCGGATCGGGGGCCAATATGGTGGAATACTGGCACTGGCACTCCACTCCATTATGGACAGGAAATATACTGGAAAGGGGTTTTATCCCATGATCTGCAACCCAACAGGGCCTATGGGGAGGTTTCAAAAACCGCACATGAACTCAAGGAATTTGGGAAAAAGCTGGTGAACCTGAAAAAGAAAAATGATGTGGCCATCTTGTTCAGCCACGATTCCAACGATGCTCTAAATTTTATGCCTTTCAACGGAAGTGGCTCCGACTGGAGCGAATCAGGCAACAATACCTACCGGAACCAGCTGGTGGCACAGTTTCACAGGATACTATACCAGAACAATATCGGAGTGGATTTTATTTTTCCGGAGAATCCCGGAATTTGAAAGATACAAGCTGGTTATCATTCCTTCACTCTATGTGGCATCAGATGAGCTTTCAGGGAAAATTAATGATTACATTAAGAAATGGAGGGCATGTGATCATGCAGTTTAAGAGCGGTTTCAGTGATGAAAATTCCATGGTCAGCCCTGTGCTGGCACCCGGTCCTCTTCGTGAAGCATGTGGATTTTACTACCAGGAGTTCTCCAATATAAAGACTCTGCCGCTGAAGGAAAATCCTTTTGATGTGGACGAGAATTCTGCCACTGACTGGATGGAATTCATAATTCCTGAAACTGCCAGAACCGCTGGCCTTTTACGATCATCCCTATTTCTCAGAATACCCTGCGGTAACCCTCAATAAATATGGGAAGGGAACCTTACTGTACGAGGGATCAATATTTTCAGATCAGATCCAGAAAAAGATCATTGATGAAGCTGTTAAAAGGGCTGGAATTAACAATCCCGATCATCAATACGAATGGCCGCTTATTGCAAAATCAGGTGTGAATGGTGATGATAAAGAAGTACATTTCTATTATAACTATTCATCCTGGAAACTGGAGCTGAATTATCCCCATCCTGCAGGCAAAGAACTGGTATCGGGTAAGGCTGTAAAGGAAGGGGAGGAGCTAACGGTGAATGCCATGGGATGTGTTAATCATTGAGGAGGAGAAAAGCCGATGAATTTCAGGACCTTGTTAATGCTCACAGTCGGAAGCATATGTTATCCGGATGTACATTGAAAACAGAGAATAAGGGAATTCCAAAACCCAACATCATCTATATCCTGGCCGATGACCTGGGATATGGTGACCTGGGTTGTTATGGTCAGGATCTGATTGAAACTCCGAACATGGATAAGCTGGCAGCAGAGGGCATGAGATTCACCCAGCACTATTCCGGATCTGCCGTCTGTGCGCCTTCCCGTTGTGTGCTGCTGACAGGAAAACACACCGGACATGCCTATATCCGGGGCAATGATGAGTGGGGGAGCGGGGAGAGGTCTGGGATTACAGGGCCATGATCGCCGATTCTGATGCTGGAGGGGCAGCGACCCATACCGCAAAGGAACCTAACCATCGGAACTGTCTTGCAGAATGCAAGGATATCACACAGGAATGATTGGCAAATGGGGACTGGGAGCACCCCATACAGAGAGCATTCCTAACACGTCAGGGATTTGACTTTTTCTGTGGCTACAATTGTCAGCGGCAGGCCCATACCTACTATCCGGTTCATCTCTATAGGAATGAAAACCGGATCTATCTGGGCAATGATACAGTGGCTCCCCACACAAAACTGGTGAGGGTGCCGACCCTCATGATCAGGCGAGCTACGATAGGTACAGCCTGTCAGCACTATGCCCCGGATGTGATGTTTTCGGAGATGATTCAATTTATGGATCGGAATAGTGAGAAACCGTTTTTTTTCTACTGGGCTTCGCCCATTCCTCATGTGGCCCTGCAGGCGCCCCAGAGGTGGGTGGATTATTATATGGAAAAGTTTGGGGATGAACCTCCCTACCTGGGCGATAAGGGATACTTTCCACATCCGGCCCCCATGCGGCATATGCAGCCATGGTCTCCTACCTGGATGAACGAATTGGGGAACTCATTGATTATTTGAAAAGAGAAGGACTCTACGACAATACCCTGATTATATTTTCCTCCGACAATGGTCCCACTTATAACGGAGGCACCGATTCTCCCTGGTTTGATTCAGGGGGACCATTCAACTCTGAACGGGGTTGGGCAAAAGGTTTTCTGCATGAAGGCGGGATCAGGGTGCCCATGATCGCCAGCTGGCCTGGCAAAATTGAACCTGGTTCGATTTCCGGTCATATTTCGGCATTCTGGGATCTGCCTGCCCACCTTTTGTGAGGTAGCAGGTGCAGAATTCCTGATCACCTGGATGGGATCAGCTTTTTGCCGGAACTCCTGGGAGTTGGTGAACAGAAGCAACACCCCTATCTCTACTGGGAGTTTCCTGAATCGGGCGGACAGCAGGCGGTGCGAATGGGCCCATGGAAGGCCATCCGAAAGAATATCAAAGAGGGGAATCTCCAGTTAGAGTTATATAACCTGGAGGAGGATTTGCAGGAACAACAAAATGTAGCTTCTGCTCATCCCGACCTTATACAGGAGATAGAACAGATTATGAAAAAGGAACATACACCAGCTCAACTGGAGCGTTTCAGAATGGAGGCCCTGGGAGATGTCAGGTGAGGTGTTACCTGATTTTTACAGGGTCTATGGAAGAGTCATCCATTTGCTGTGAGAATCACAGCTTATCTTGCAAAAGATAAGGAGCTTTCTCTATATTTAAGATTCTAAAACGAAAAAGAACACTGATATGAAAAAACTACTGATTTTGCTTGCCATTCCATTGCTCTTTTCATGCAGTGGATCACAAACCCAAAAGGGAGTTCTCAAACATGTGGTGATGTTTAAATGGAACGACTCAGCCACTCCTGAAAAGATACTTGAACTGTCTGAACTTTTTGCTTCCTTACCCGGGAAGATCGATGCCATTCAGGGATTTGAATGGGGGACTGATATAAGCGTGGAAGGATTGACCAAGGGATACACCCATTGCTACATCGTCACTTTTGCTTCTGAAGCCGAACGGGATATATACATTCCCCATCCCGAACATAAGGCCTTTGGCGATGCATTGGGACCCTACCTGGAGGATGTGCTGGTGGTAGACTTCATCTCGAAATAGGCCATGCTTTATATATAGAAATCAGATCATATGAGATACCCCTGGCTAATTTCCGGAAGGCTGAAGATCACATTTGCATTTGTTCTGCTCCTGCATATCCATGAAGCCAAAGCCGAAGAGCAACCCAATGTGATTATTGTAATAACGGACGACCAGGGATATGGGGATTTGGGATGCCATGGAAATCCTTACATCAAAACACCCACCCTGGATGCATTTAGCCAGGAGGCGGTGAACTTCTCCAATTTTCATGTTTCCACCACCTGTGCGCCCACCAGGGGTTCATTGATGACTGGCCGCCATACCAACAGGATTAACGTCTTTCATACCATATCGGGGCGTTCCATATTGTGGGAAGATGAGGTGATTCTTCCACAGGTACTGGGCATGAATGGATACAGGTGCGGCATGTTTGGAAAATGGCATCTGGGCGATAACTACCCTTACCGGCCCGAAGACCGGGGATTTCATGAAGTAGTCAGGCACGGAGGGGGTGGAATCTGTCAGATGCCCGATTACTGGGGCAATGACTATTTTGATGACCACTACTGGCACAATGGGGAGCCCGAAGCATATAAAGGTTACTGCACAGATGTATTCTTTGATGAGGCTCTGCGCTTTATTGAGGAGAACAAGGAGGGTCCCTTCTTTTGCTATATCTCTACCAATGCACCCCACGGGCCCCTGAATGTTCCGGAGAATTATATAGCGCTTTATGAGGATGTGCAGGAGGTTCCTGCTATCCAGAAGCGATTTTACGGGATGATTACAAACATCGATGACAATTTCAAACGCTTAAATAGTTACCTGGAGGAAAAGGGCTTGGATGAGAATACCATTCTTGTTTTTATGACAGACAATGGGACCGCACGTGGAGATGTAGTTTATAATGGCGGATTGCGGGGCCGCAAGGGAAGTGAATATGAAGGTGGACACAGGGTGCCTTTGATGATAAGATGGCCAGGAGGTGAATTAACCGGAGGAAAGGAGATAAACGAGCTTGTCGCTCACTACGACCTGCTGCCCACTTTTGTAGATCTGCTGAACCTTGACTTTACTCCGCTTAAGCCCTTGGATGGGCAAAGCCTTAAACCTCTGCTTACAGGTGCGGATGTGGACTGGCCCAATAGGATCCTTTACATGGATACCCAGCGGCGTCAGAACCTGGTTAAATATAAACAATACACAGTCATGGATAGTGACTGGCGCCTGGTAAACGGCACTGAGCTTTATAATGTAAGCAAGGACCTGGGACAGACTAAAAATGTAATGGATCAATATCCCGGCGTGGCAGAGAGACTGGCAGCAGGTTATGAGTACTGGTGGCAGTCAATTGTGGATGAAGGGGTGAATGAACGATATGCCTATATAAAGGCCGGAACCCCGAATGAGAACCCGGTTCGGATCTGCTCACATGATATGCTTACGGGAAAACATGGTTCCATATGGCATCAGTATGGCGCTGCCAGAGCTGTTCAGGCAGCGGGGCGATGGAAGGTTGAAATTGTGAAAGCAGGTGAATATTCCATTCGTTTAAGAAGATTCCCAGTAGAGAGCGGACTGGCCATCAATGAAGAGTTTGAGGCAGCGGAAAAGCCCGTTCGCCTGGAATCTAGTATGCCTGCAAGTAAGAATGTGGGCTTCAGGGAGGCATATTTATACATTGCCGATTACTCAAGCAGTAAACTAATTGAAGAGGGAGCAGAGGAAGTAAGCTTTGAAATGAAATTGCCCATAGGAAAATTTGATATGGAGGCACAACTTATCGACAGCGTGGGCAGGGTATATCCATCTTATTTCGTTTATATTGAAAAATTTTAAGGCAGTTGCCTGATTAATTCTTTCACTTATGGAATATCTGTCCAACAGAGATTATACCCACTATAAACGCTATTGCAAGACCCTCACCCTGGAGGATGATCCCCAGCTTATTACTGACTATAAAAAGGTCCATGCTCCGGGTGCTGTTTGGCCTGAAATAACACAGGGAATGATGGATGTGGGAATCCTGGATATGGAGATCTACATCGTAGGAACCAGGCTCATTATGATTATGGATACGGTTCCTGATTTTGACCACGAAAAGGCCATGGCTGAGCTTGGCAAATAAACCCCGGCAATCCGAATGGGAAGCTTATGTTTCCAGGTTTCAGAGAACTTCGGCTGAAGCTTCGGCTGATGAAAAATGGCAGCTGATGGAGCGGATCTATAAACTGGAGGATGATATGATTGATGGATGCCCATCACCACCTGTGGGAATACAATGCGCATGACTATGGATGGATGGATGACTCCATGGATCTATTGAAGAAGGATTACCTGCCCGGTGATCTTGAAGCAGAGATTGTTGAAGTGGGGGTGACCGGTACGGTGGTGGTGCAGGCCAGGCAATTGATTGAAGAGACTGCCTGGCTGCTGGAGCAGGCAGAAACTCACCCGTTTATTAAAGGAGTGGTGGGTTGGTTAGACCTGTGTTCCCATGAGCTAAAAACCCAGCTTGATCAATTTGCAGATCATCCCAAGCTGGTTGGCCTGAGGCATGTGATTCACGATGAACCGGATGAGAACTTTATGTTGCGACCGGCCTTTCTGAGCGGAATTGAGATGCTGCAAACTTATGATCTTACCTATGATCTGCTGCTGTTTACGAAGCATCTTATGCATGCCAAAGAGCTGGTGAGGAAGTTTCCTGAACAACGGTTCGTGCTTGATCATATGGCAAAACCTTTTATTAAATTGGGGGAGATTCAACCCTGGAAGGAGCATATTGAATCTCTGGCAGCCCATTCCAATGTTTGGTGTAAAATTTCAGGAATGGTGACTGAGGCTGACCTGGCAGGATGGAGGTATGAAGATTTTATTCCATATATGGAAGTGGTTTTTGAGGCATTTGGAAGTAAACGGATCATGTTGGGCAGTGATTGGCCCGTGTGTAAACTGGCAGGAGAGTATAAGGAGATACTTAATATCCCACTGTCATTCATTGCCAATTTAAGTAACAGTGAGAGAGTAGACATAATATGTCGAAGCGCTATAGAATGCTATCAACTTGAAAACTAACTATGATGGAAAGTAAAAAGTTTAAACTTCTGGAAAAGCAATACCTTGTTCCTTTTATCCTGATTACCTCCTGTTTTGCCTTCTGGGGATTGGCCAATGATATTACCAATCCCATGGTCAAAGCGTTTTCAAAAATATTCCTGATGAATACAGTGCAGGGATCCTTGGTCCAGGTAGCTTTTTATGGAGGCTATTTTGCCATGGCTTTTCCTGCTGCTATCTTTATTCGCAGGTTCACCTACAAGGCTGGGATCCTGGTTGGACTTGGATTGTATGCCACCGGAGCGCTGCTGTTTATTCCAGCCAGTGCCATCGGCTTGTACGCTCCGTTTTTAATAGCCTATTTTATTCTTACATGCGGCTTGTCCTTCCTGGAAACCAGTGCCAATCCCTATATCCTTTCCATGGGTGCGGAGGAGTCTTCCACACAGCGATTGAATTTTGCACAGTCATTCAATCCCATAGGTTCCATTACCGGGATGTTTATTGCAAAAACTTTTATCCAGGCAAGACTGGATCCGCGTGATACAGCCCAACGAGAACTTTTAAGCCCTGAAGAGTTTGATGCAGTGAAGATGAGCGACCTGGATATTCTGGCCTCACCCTATATTACCATTGGTATAGTGATCCTGGTGATGTTTGCCATCATAGCCATGGTGAAAATGCCGCGGAATGCAGATAAAAACCATACCATTGATTTTATTCCAACCCTAAAAAGAATCTTTGCCATTCCGAGGTATCGCGAAGGTGTTGTGGCACAGTTTTTTTATGTGGGTGCGCAGATTATGTGCTGGACCTTTATAGTGCATTATGGCACCCGCTATTTCATGAGTCAGGGGATGGGAGAGCAGGAAGCAGAAGTACTCTCTCAGCAATACAATATTGTGGCCATGGCCATATTTATTGTCAGTAGATTTATTAGCACCTTCCTGATGCGATATGTGCGACCGGGACGTTTACTCATGTTTTTTGCTTTTGGCGGATTTGCGCTGGTTTTAGGGGTGATCTTAATTCAGGGTATCGTGGGACTCTACTGCCTGGTTGGTGTTTCAGCCTTTATGTCCCTTATGTTCCCGACAATCTATGGGATTGCCTTGAGGGGATTGGGGGAAGATGCAAAGTTTGGTGCAGCCGGATTGATCATGGCCATTTTGGGTGGATCGATCATGCCTCCCTTGCAGGGAGCCATTATCAAGCAGGGATCTATATTTTCGATGCCGGCAGAGAACTTATCCTTCATCATTCCTTTGATCTGCTTTGTGGTGATTGCCATTTATGGATACCGGACACGCACCTTTTCCCATTAATCCGCAGCTTAAAGGACCATGAAACTCGCCTTAAAGAACCCACTTGGGAAAACAGGATTGAATGTACCTCTGGTGGTTTACGGAACCAGTTACCTGGGGAACTTATACACGGCGATACCCTTTAACGAGAAGCTGGCTCTGATGGAGAAGTGGTTTGAATGCACGGAAAAGCCAGTTTTTATTGATTCCGCCGGAAAGTATGGAGCCGGACTGGCCCTTGAGATCATTGGGAAAGGATTGGCTGAGCTGAATATTGATCCTGAAGACATCATCATAAGTAATAAGCTGGGATGGTACCGGGTCCCCCTTACAACAGAAAAGCCCACATTTGAACCTGGTGCCTGGGCCGATCTGGACAATGATTGCATCCAGACATTTGGTTATGATGAGATCCTCAAATGTTTCAACCAGGGGAACGAATTGTTGGGTGGAGTCTATCGATCCGAGGTGGTATCCATCCATGATCCGGATGAATACTTGCTGGCTGCTGCAGATCCTAAAGACAGGGACAAAAGGTTCCTGGAGCTTCTTGAATCATACAGGGCCCTGTTTGATCTGAAAAAGGAGGGCAAAGTGAAAGCTGTGGGAATCGGATCCAAAGACTGGACGGTTATCAGAGAGCTTTACACACATGTACCCTTTGACTGGGTCATGTTTGCCAACAGCTTCACCCTGCTCAGTCACCCGGCAGCGTTGTTGCGGTTTATGGAAAAATTGGAACAGGAGGGTGTCGGAATCATTAATTCTGCTGTTTTTCATGGAGGATTTCTCACCGGTGGAGATAAGTTTGATTACCAGGATGTGGATCCAGCTTCTGAAACCGGTCAACTTATTTATAATTGGAGAGAGGCCTTTTACCTGATCTGTGAACAATACGGGGTATTGCCTGGTGATGCATGTCTTCAATTCGGACTGTCTCATCCGGCCATTGCAAGCATTGCTTTGAATACCAGCAAGCCACAGAAAATGGCTAAAAACACAGAAAACCTTCAAAGACAGATTCCAACCGAATTCTGGAAAGCACTTAAAAAGGATGGATTGATGGATCCCATGTATGGCTATCTTTAATTTGAAATATAAAAGTCACAAATCCTTAGTATGATGAATAAATTTTCACTGTTGATCATGGCCCTCTCGCTGGCTCTATTTTCTTGTACAGGAGAGACTGATGTCAAGAAGCCAAATATCCTCTTCATCTTAGCAGATGATCAATGCTTTTTTACCATCAATGAACTGGGCAACCAGGAAGTGATCACGCCCACCCTGGATCAATTGGCCCGGCAGGGAACTGTGTTTACAACGGCTTATAACATGGGAGGATGGAATGGTGCCATCTGTATCGCTTCCCGTACCATGTTTAATACCGGGCGCTTCCTCTGGAGGGCAGAAGCTTATGATAATACAAGGGACCTGACCTTCCTGGCGGAAAATGGACAGTTGTGGAGCAAGGAGATGGAGAGACTGGGTTATGAGACCTTTATGACCGGGAAGTGGCATGTGAAAATCAAACCCGAATCCATATTTACCCATGCAGGTACTGAAAGGCCCGGCATGCCCAAAGATACACCGGAAGGTTATAACCGTCCCCTGGATGAGAACGACTGGGAGTGGACCCCATGGGATGAAAAATTCGGAGGATTCTGGGAAGGAGGAACCCATTGGAGCGAAGTGGTGGCCAATGAAACCATGGAATTCCTTGAAACTGCGTCCTCTTCCGAGAGCCCTTTCTTTATGTATATTGCTTTTAATGCACCCCACGATCCCAGGCAATCACCCAGGGAATTTGTGGATATGTATCCCCTGGAGAACATTGCTTTGCCAGAGAGCTTTTTGCCAGAGTATCCATATAAGGATGAGATGGGTTGCAGCGCGAAATTAAGGGATGAAGCTCTTGCACCGTTTCCCCGTACCGAATATGCTGTAAAAGTCAACCGTCAGGAGTACTATGCCATCATTACCCATATGGATGCTCAGATTGGCAGGATTCTGGATAAGCTGGAGGAGACCGGTCAGGCCAACAATACCTACATCTTTTTCACTGCAGATCATGGATTGGCTGTAGGGAACCACGGATTGCTTGGGAAGCAAAATATGTATGAGCATAGTTTGCGGCCACCTATGATTATAGTAGGGCCGGATATTCCAAAAGGGAAGAAGAAGGATATGGCTGTCTACCTTCAGGACATCATGCCGACGGTCATCGAATATGCCGGCGGAGAGGTTCCTGCATATGTCGAATTCAATAGCCTGAAATCATTTATTGAGGGTTCGGCCACAGAATCCAATTACCCGGAGGTTTATGGTGCATACACGGATACACAGCGAATGATCCGTGTGGATAACTACAAACTGGTTGTATACCCCCATGCCGGTGTGCAAAGGCTATTTAACCTGGTTGATGATCCTCAGGAGATGAACGATATAGCGGGCTTACCAGCACAGCAGGATAGGCTGGACGACATGTTCACAAAGCTTGTGAAATTGCAGTCTGAGATGGGGGATACCCTGAAGTTGGGTGATTTTGAATTTGCCCATCAGTAGAAATGACCAGGATTCTCCATCTAAATATTTCACTGTATCGTAAAAATTCACGCTAATATTTACGGTATACCATAAAAATTCACGATATCTGTCCAATCGAATCACGATGATGGGGTTGAGGCCCTGAGGGAGATTAGTGATTCCTATCTAGTGAAGGACATCATTGAAATCAGTCAAATAAGGCATGTACAAAAAGCACAGTTGAGATCTTTTACCATCTTTCAGCTTTTGCTAAGAATTGGCCTTCATCCAGAATCAATATTCTGGCGATAAGAGAATAGAAGGAGTGTTATAACATCTGGTTCTCCAGTTCGGGAACGCCATCTACATAAACCGTTCCTTGGGTGGTGATCATCTCTTCATCGTTTTTGTCAATAAGCTCTTTTCCATAGGGTTCCATTATCCAATCCGGATTAGCTTGGAATACCGGTTCTTTGCCATTCATTTAACAAGTATTTTAGGGTTTGTTTACTGTTTGTAATTGGGATGTTTTATTTGAAATGCCTCATGCATATCGTAATAATCCTCCCCGTTAAATGCCTTCAGTTTTTTGGTGTTGCCATGCGGGTAATCATCAAAAATATCTCCCTTGCCAAGGATCCGCGGGTCCTCCTGTTTCTCCAGTTCAATGGTCATCCGGGTGCGCAACTCCTCCTTTACTTCATGATATTGGGGATCAGTGGCCAGGTTACGTACACAATCGGGGTCTGTTTTCAGGTCATATAACTCCTCTTCAGCCCGTTTGCCAAAAGCGTATTCAAAGTATGCATAATCAAGATCTGATTCTGCCAGACTGGTCAGGTAAGCCTTAGTTGGTGAGGCGTCACAATTGGGATAGTCGTATTTGGGATCGCCAGCCGGCCACCTAAATGGTTTAAAATTCATGGCATAGAGGTACATATCTGTCCTGATGGCGCGAACGGGGTAACCCACCGAAAGTTGATCCCCATCTGTGCGACCAATGTCATGTCGCTCTTTTCCCAACAGGGCAAAATCCCTGCCTTTGCTGATTTTTCCTGACTTCTGGGACAGCAGCAGGTCCAGAAAACTGGACCCGGTCATCTGGACATGAGGATCCAGCCCAGCAATCTCCATGATTGTGGGTGCTACATCCGGGAAATTGATCATTTTCATAGGACTGATCCCTGTTGATTATCCACCCTCGATGTTTCCTGTGCTTGCTCCGGGCGGATTACCTTCAGATCCCTGCCATCATACCTAGCTATTCCGTCACGGGTAACAATCCAGATAAAACTGCTTTCATCCTGCCTGATGGAGATGATCTTGTCGTGGGGCAGTCCCTCACCGGTCCCAGGGGATGTAAATCGTTACTGTCCCTGATGCTGTGCACAGGCGAAAAAGAAAAATATAACCAAGCTGATGTTTGTTTTCATTTCCCAACTCCTTTTGATAATCCTTTTTGAGGAGAACCTGTAGCAAATATAAATATTTCGACATTAGAGTGGCTTCAAGCGAATTTTTCAATCTCGTTTCAGAAAAACTATCATCACTCGTATTGACTCTGTGGCTGGCAGTCAAGAGGTCATCGGTTCGATCCAGAATTAAAACAAAGATAAGTAGTATGTTTATTAATATTCTGCTCAAGAATATGCAAAATACTGCTCAAAGTCATTAATAATGAGCAGAATTCTCATTAATAGTGAGCAGAAATTTTAAAACTCAATTGTATAATCTGCTCATAGAATAATTGGATACTGCTCGAAATGATAAAACATGAGCAGCATTTAGATAATTAGTGAGCAGTAAATTCTTATATTTGTCCTTTGTGAAGTAATGATAAACTGAAAATTTAAAATATGCTAAACAATAAAAAGCGAGCAATTATTGATTTTGTAAGAGCAAATCAGCCAGTAGATAGACCAACTATTTACAATGGCGTGAAAGTGAAAATGGGAGATAGCACTATTAGACGGCTCTTATTAGAAATGACCCCAGAATTAATAAAAACCAATGGTAATGGGAAAGCAAGAACATATTCCATATCTGATGCTTATGAATTGCTTGTTCCAATCGATATTGAAGCATATTACAATTTGCTTCCTGAAGAACGTAATGCAAAGCAGTCTTTTAATCTTGACTTAATCCCCAAAGTGTTAAGTAAAGCTGAACTGTTCACAAAAGAAGAACTTGAACATTTATTTCAATTGCATGATAAGTATATCAAAAACATAGCTCCTTTATCCAATAGCCAATATAAAAAGGAATTAGAAATCTTGGCAATCGATTTGTCATGGAAGTCAGGTGAAATAGAAGGGAACACTTATACCTTGCTTGAGACAGAAGTATTGATAAAGTATAAGGAACTGGCTGAGGGCAAGAAGCAGGAGGATGCTATAATGCTACTTAACCATAAAGATGCTTTGGATTTCATTATTGCTGAGCCAGATTATTTGAAACCTTTGACGATTAGTCGAATTGAAGACATACATTCTATTCTAATTAAAAATATGGGAGTTGAAAGGAACATCAGAAAGCGTGGAGTTGGAGTTGGTGGTACAGAATACAAACCTTTAAGTTTAGAGCAGCAAATCTCAGAAGTAATGCAGCAAATGTGCGACTTGGTAAATGCAACAGATAATGTATTTGAAAAGGCATTGTTGTTGTTAGTCTTAGTATCATACATTCAGCCATTTAATGATGGTAATAAGCGTACTGCTCGCATTATAAGCAATGCAATTCTTATGGAAAATAGCTATTGTCCATTGTCATACCGAAGCGTAAAAGCTTCTGATTATAAAAAAGCGATGCTGCTTTTTTACGAGCAAAATAATATTACTGAATTTAAAAAGATATTCATGAGTCAATACGAATACGCTGTAAACAAGTACTTTAATTTGGATCCGGAAGCGGCTGAGTAAAGACTTCATTTCAGCATCGAAAAGGATGATCAGCTCTTCTACCAGATCCGTTAGGAAGAAATTGTATTCTGCCCAATCGATTACACGAAATCCAACAGTATTTTAAGGTTGTCCTCCGGGTTGGCGTCAAGCATTTCAAATGCTTCCTGCGCTTTTGATGCCGGGAGGGTACGTGAGATCAGGGCTTCTGGCTTGAGTGTTCCTCTTGATAGATGATCAATGGTTTCAGCGAATTCTCCATGGCTGACCCTTGAGCTTACGATCCGGCCCTCTTTCCAGATCAGTTCCTTAAAAACCAAAGGTGCGGGTTCATTTCCCAATCCCAGTACACAAACGGTTCCGGCTCCACGGATGCTTTGCACACATCCCCTCACCGGATTTACCACATCTTCGATCACGTGTGCATGTCCCACCGCCTCAAATGCGATATCGACTCCCCGGCCTTCTGTCTCCCTTAATATCCTGTCCACTGGATTCTCCTTTGTGGCATTTATCGGAATTACATTTTCATAGTATTCAGGTCCAACCGACAACCTCTTATCGAGAATATCGATCATGAAAACAGTTCCATTCGTCACAGTTCTTACGGCTTCAAGGATGGAAAGCCCAACTTTACCTGAGCCCCAGATGGCAAGAACATCACCTTTACGAACTCCTGCTTTATTCTTGGCATGAAACCCGATGCTTAATACTTCTATCAGGGCTGCATGTTGATCAGGGATAGCAGGTGGCACTTTGTAAAGCATGGAGGGAGGTAAAGATATATATTGAGCAAATCCTCCGTCGGAATCCACGCCAATGAGTTTAAGATTTGTGCAGGCGGGGTATTGTCCGATCTTGCAAGCAGGGCATTTTCCACACCAGATAATTGGATCGGGGGCTACATGTTCACCGATTTCAAATCCGCTTACTTCATTCCCAACTTCAACAATTACGCCTGCAAATTCATGTCCCATAATCATCGGGGTATGCGTCCTGGGGTGGAATTCCCCTTTATGAATGTGCTGGTCGCTTCCACATATACAAGCGTATGAAACCTGGATCAGTACCTCTCCTGCTTTGCATGTTGGTTTTTCTACATCTTTCCATCCACGTGGTTATATTCTGTCAGAACTGCTGCTTTCTATTTTTTTTTTGGTTTTGGCCCGGGTTATTTAAAATATTAAATTTGCTTGCGCAATCGATTACGCAAATGTAGGTAAAACTACAAAACAGAGTAAATCTGCTTATGAAAAAATTGATAATCAGGAATCCGGAAGCATGCAAGTATGCAAATATTTCATTGGGGGAAATTATGCTCCGGCTCGATCCGGGTGAAGGCCGTATCAATACAGCCAGGAATTTCAGGGCCTGGGAAGGAGGAGGTGAATACAATGTGGCCCGCGGACTTCGGAAATGTTTCAGATTACCCACAGCAGTGGTTACTGCATTTGCAGATAATGCTGTTGGAAGGCTTGTGGAAGATTTTATCATGCAGGGTGGAGTGGATGTGGATCACATCAAATGGTTTCCCTTTGACGGGATTGGAAGAGAAGTAAGGAATGGCCTGAATTTCACAGAGCGGGGCTTCGGAATCCGTGGAGCACTGGGTGTTTCCGATCGGGGACTTACCGCAGCCAGCCAGTTGAAAAAAGGAGATATAGACTGGGAGCATATATTTGGTACGCTTGGATCCCAGTGGTTCCATACAGGGGGTATCTTTGCAGCCCTTTCAGAAACTACTGCGGATGTCATTGAGGAAGCCATGATATCTGCAAAAAAACACGGCACCATTATCTCTTATGACCTCAATTACAGACCCTCCCTGTGGAAGAACATAGGTGGGATTGAAAAAGCCCAGGAGGTGAATCGCAGACTCGCAAAGTACGTGGATGTAATGATTGGGAACGAAGAAGATTTTACAGCTTCCCTGGGATTCGAGGTGGAAGGTGTGGGTGAAAACCTGACAAACCTTGAGACCGACAGCTTCAGGAAAATGATCCTGAATGCGGTGGAGGCTTTTCCAAATTTTAAAGTGGCAGCCACCACATTAAGAACGGTTAAAACTGCCACGGTAAATTCATGGGGCGCCATCTGCTATTACGATGGGGAATTCCATGAAGCCCAGCACCGTCCTGATCTTGAAATCATGGACCGGGTGGGTGGAGGAGATAGTTTTGCTTCCGGTCTGATCTATGGATTTCTTGCCACAGGAGATGCAAAGGAGGCGGTGGAATATGGGGCTGCCCATGGAGCACTGGCCATGACCACTCCGGGCGATACCACCATGGCCACACTGGCAGAGGTGGAGAAGGTGAAGGGTGGAGGATCAGCAAGGGTTGATAGATAATAGTGATGCAAGTATGCAAGTAGAAAGTATGCAAGTAGAAAGTATAAAAGAAAAATATATAAGAAGATGGAATTAAAGAAAGATGCAAAGTATGCAATGATTATCCCCACCAGCATGGGAATCAGAATTACCCCTATAAATGGACAGCCGGTTCATAGCAGTGAGCTTTTTAAGATGCAGGCCACCAGTGCCGAATCCAACGTGGGAAGTACCGCTTCATACCTGGGGCTGCCCGTTAAAATTCTCACCACCTTTGTAAAGGGAAGTCCCATAGCAAGGCTGATTAAGGATAACCTGGCCAGCCGGCATATGGACTATGAAGGACCCGAACTGGAGCAGGACAATCCATGGGGATACCGTCACCAGATCAATATTGCCGACAGTGGGTATGGATCACGCGGACCCAGGGTACAGAATGACCGTGCCGGAGAAGTGGGACGTACCCTGAATGTAAAAGACTTTGACCTGGATCGGATCTTTGGAGAAGAAGGTGCCCAGATCGTGCATCTTTCAGGATTGATCGCAGCCCTCTCTCCCGAGACCAGTCAGTTCTGCCTGGAGATCGCAAGGGCTGCCAGGAAACATGGTACCCGCATCTCCTTTGATCTGAATCACAGGGCCTCCTTCTGGGTGGGTCGGGAAAAGGAATTACATGAAATATTTGCAGAGATTGCTTCCATATCAGATGTTCTGATCGGAAACGAGGAGGACTTCCAGCTTTGCCTGGGCATTGAAGGTCCTGAAGCAGGAGGAGCAGACCTGGCTTCGAAGATTGAAGGATTTAAAGGCATGATCAACCGGGCCAAAGAGGCTTTCCCCGGAGTTTCTGTATTTGCTACCACCCTTCGCCAGGTGATCAGCACCAATGAGCATATGTGGGGCGCGATTATTTCAGAAAATGGGAACTGGCATGTGGTGGAGCCACGTAACATCTATGTCTACGACCGCATCGGTGGAGGAGATGGATTTGTAAGCGGAATGCTCTATGCCATTCTTAAGGATTGGGAACCTGAAAAGTGGATCCAGTTTGGCTGGGCCAGCGGAGCGCTTGTGGCCACCCTCGAAACAGACTATGCCCAACCTGCAGATGAAGAGCAGGTCTGGAGCATCTGGCAGGGGAATGCCAGGGTACAACGCTAAAGCGAAGCTTTAGCTTAGTGAATAGTGGGTAGTGGGTAGTGGGTAGTGGGTAGTAGAGAAAAATTCCGGAAATGATTTACCTGTTGAATTTGAACTCAATTCGTTCCTTTTTTTATAATTTCCTGAATCATTTTGATGCCAGCTATACAAAAAAGATACTTGTAGAAGCCATTCAATTGTTGGGACAGCTATGGCCATACCTGGTGATGGGTATTGTTGTTTCCACTGTTGTAAAGACTTTTGTTTCCAAAGAGCAGATGGCTGGCTTTTTTTCCAGAAAGCGTTCAGGTGTGACCATTCTTCTGGCAGCGCTCATAGGAGCCCTGTCACCTGTGGGCAGTTATGTGATTATCCCCATGTCGGCTGCCCTGCTGGGGGTGGGGGTAGCCCTTCCGGCATTAATGGCCCTGATGGTTTCCTCACCACTGATCAATCCAAACCTGTTTGTCCTTACTGCTGGAGCCATGGGACTTGAGATTGCCCTGCTCAGAGCATTAGCTGCTATTTTACTGGGCTCTGTTGCAGGATATCTTACACTCTGGCTTATAAAAACAAAGAGGCTTGATCCTTCCAATATTTTGAAAGGTGATCAGCTGTTTAGCATGGATCATCTGCCCGGGAGTAACACAGAGAGGTCCCTTTCTGGTTTCCTCAAGGAGCTATATGGCATGACCCGCTATGTGAGCAAATACTTTTTCCTGGCCATCATCCTGGCAGCAGCCATTAAAATTGCTGTGAATCCGGAGGTCATTGTGAAGATTTTCGACAGCGATAACATCTTTTCTGTGATTATTTCAACCGGGGCGGGTGTTCCTTTTTATGTATGTGGGGGAGCGGCCATCCCTGTGGTTCAGCAGCTGGCTGCACTGGGGATGTCAAAAGGGGCCGTGCTGGCCTATTTTATCTCCGGGCCTGTGACTAAAATATCCAACCTGGTGATTCTCCAGGCAGCTTTCAAAAGAGCCATCCTGATCCAGTACCTGGCCATTGGAATAGGAGGTGCACTGATCTTTGGATTGATTTACAACCTGTTTTGAGGCACATTCAAACGTACCATCTCCCCCTGTCTTTTCTCATGTCGTATATGCTATTGTACCAGATTTGGTATACAGACTTCCCATTCGCTTCCTTAAACTGTTTGTGTTGGGTTTGAAGGCGTATATTTATTTGGTAAGAAGGGTATTAATTTCAGAATTGAAACTGATTCGATCTAAGAAAGGACCACAATGAACAGGTTGATTCTTCATTGTATTGGAATAATAGGCATGTTTTCTGTCCAGGGAATTGGGCAGGAGAGTCATAAATTGATGCCCTGGAAAACGGAATTTACGGTCCGGACCCACCTGCTGCAGGAGATGCATGGCCATTATGATATACGAAGTGCAGCCATTCAGGAAGCTCTGCAATCCAAGGAGCGCATGCTCGCGTATCGTGAGGATTGCAGGCAGAGGTACCTGGGATTAATAGGAAAGTTCCCGGAGCTTACATCATTGAATCCTCAAATCACTGGAACCCTGATGGAGGAAGGGTACAGAGTTGAAAATGTATTGTTTGAATCCCGGCCGAAGCATCATGTAGCCGCAAATCTTTATCTACCGGAAGGAGAGGGGCCCTTCCCGGCTGTTCTTATTTTTTGTGGCCACGAAATGACTTCTAAAGCCACAGAATCATACCAGAGGACCGCCATCCTCTTTGCATTAAATGGTTTTGTGGCCCTGGTGGTAGATCCCATATCGCAGGGAGAAATGGTGCAGTTTACAGATGAAAAAGGCAAAGGGATCCTGCGTGGAAGTACCACCGAACATACACTGCTGAATGAAGGCGCCAACCTGGTGGGGACAGGTGTGGTTGCCTATGAGCTATACGACAATGTTCGCAGCCTGGATTACCTGCTTTCGCGTCCGGAAGTGGATGTTGACAGGGTGGGATGTTTGGGAAACTCCGGAGGGGGTACCCAAACGGCATACTTTATGGGCTTTGATGAAAGGGTAAAGGTGGCTGCACCCTGCAGTTATATAGCCCGAAGAGAGCGAAACCTGGAATTAAGTGGGGCCGCCGATGGTTGTCAGCATCTCCCTTTTGAAGGAAGAGAGCTCCTGGAGATAGCTGATTTCCTGATTATGTTCGCACCGAAGCCCCTTCTGATTCTGGCGGGCAGGTATGATTTTGTGGATTACACGGGAACAGAAGAGACTGCCAAGGAGCTGAAATCTGTATTTCAGGTGCTGGATGCACCTGGAAACTTTGAACTGTTCACGGTGGATGACGGGCATGGTATTTCGAAACCCAAACGAGAGGCTGCAGTGCGTTGGTTTAACAGATGGTTGAATGATGATAACAGCGTGGTTATAGAGCCCTTCCTTACGGTGCACAGCGAACAGGAACTTAACTGTACACCCGAGGGACAGATCAATACCATGTTTTCGGATGAAAGGAACATCCAGGACTTTAACCTTGAAATGGGAAGGGGTTTGGAAACGGCCCGCAAAGCTTTTGGCGATAGATATGATCTGGATGGATATCAACAACAAATCAAAGAGCTGCTTAATTTTGATGAGCAGCCAAAAGAAATTATTGAGGAGTTGCTTGGTGAAGAGTTGAATGAAGACTTTCACCTTAAAAAGTACATTTTACGAACTGAGGGCGAAATTCCATTGCCCTGCCTGGTCTATACACCCAGGGTAGAGTCAGCAGAACCCAGGGCAGTGATCTATATCATGGAGGAGGGGAAAAGTTCCCTGGCTGCCAACGACTCCCTCATAGATTCTTATATGCGGCAGGGTGATATGCTGATCATGGCTGATCTACGGGGTATGGGCGAAACCAGCGAACGAGAAGATGCCAACGATTGGAAATACTATAACCGCGAGTATAACAATGCCATGATCAGCCTGCACCTGGGGAAACCCATTGTGGGCCAACGGGTAAGCGACCTGTTGACCCTGATTGACTATTTGGACCCAATGGATTCCGGGGAGGAGACTCCTGTAGATATATTAGGATCTGGCGCTACAGGTCCTGTGGCCATTTATGCTGCCCTGTTTCGGCCACAGGTTAAAACGGTTCGGATTCATAATTCAATCCAATCCTACTTTGATATTCTGAATTATCCCATGGAGCTGGACTGGTATTCCTATGTTGTCCCCAATGTGCTGACCTATTTTGACCTTCCCGACCTCTTCACCCTGAGGGATGATCTGGCTATTGAATTTCAGGGCGAGAAGTCCAGGATAGAGGATCATACAACTTTTAAAAACAGAAAAATACAATGAAAACGATCAATCAGTGTTTCGCTATCCTTCTTATATTGTTCTTCAGTATAAGCGTAGCCGCCCAGGAGGATGCTCCTGAAAGAATTCCCCAGTACGATGTTCCATATGTAATGCCTACCGTGGATGAGGTGCTGGATGTTTTAAACAGCGTGCGTGGCTATTATGAATCTACCAGTGAGTTAAAAATTTTGGATGCTGAAACGGGCAAAGAGATCACAGACTTTTCGAAACCTAACAAGAATGCCCAGGTTTCAAGCGGTTTCTCCAGTGAATGGTCTTACACCCATGGCGTTGTACTCTCTGCCTTCGACTACATCGACGATGTGACCGGGGACCCGGTATTTTTTGCCAACAACACCAGGTTTTATGACCTGGTGATCGAGACCTTGCCCTATTTTCAGAAGAATCGCGAGAAATTTGGGGATGAAGCAAGCAACGGTTGGGGCAGAACTCCCAATTTTCACGCACTTGATGATTGCGGTTCCATCGGGGCAGCGATGATCAAAACCTATTTAAAAGATAAAAATGAGGACTATCTGGATTTGATCAACATCACTGCAGATTACATTTCCAACAAACAAGTCCGCCTGGAAGATGGCACCCTGGCCCGACACCGACCACAGTATCTTTCCATATGGTCGGACGACATATACATGAGTGTGCCCTTTCTTGCCAATATGGGTGTGCTTTCTGGAGATAATACCTATTTTGACGATGCAGTAAAACAGATATTGCAAATGGCTGAACGGCTCTATATTCCACAAAAAGAGCTTTTTGACCATGGCTGGAGTGTGACATCGGGTGATTATGATCCCCGCTTTTACTGGGGCCGCGCCAACGGTTGGACCGTGATGGCCATGGCAGAATTACTCAGCATATTGCCAGAAGATTATCCGGGCAGGGATGAGGTTCTTCATTTATATCGCTCCATGATCCGCAGCCTTGCCGGCCTGCAAGACGGCACAGGTTTCTGGCATAATATGCTGGATAAGACCAATACCTACCTGGAGACCTCCTGCACAGCCATGTTTACTTTTGCCGTGGCCAAAGGCATCAATGAGGGGTGGATTAACCATGTGTATGGTCCTGTGGCTTTAACAGGCTGGAATGCCATCACAACCCGGGTGCTTGATAATGGCGCCGTGGATGGGACCTGCGAAGGCACCACCTTTGCGCATGACAATACCTATTATTACCACAGGGGTAAAAGCATTTATGCAACCCATGGTTATGGCCCGGTACTCTATGCAGGTGCTGAGATGATCCGGCTCTTGCAAAATGATAAAATCGAAGTACAGGATGCCAGGATTAATGCCCGAAATAGCACCTTTCACTATCGTTTAAAAAGCGAGTGGCCAGAAGATAAATAGCAGCTATGAGAAAGGAAATTCTTAGCCTTGGATTTCTTCTGGCCTTGCTAATTCTGTATTCGTGCCAGGATCCGGAAACGGGTCTGCCTGATTTGGAGGTATCTGATAACCACAGGTACCTACAGGAAAAAAATGGGGATCCCTTCTTCTGGCTGGGAGATACGGGGTGGTTGTTGTTTTCTAAACTGAGCCGGGAGGAAGCAGCAACATATCTGGACAATAGAGCCGGGAAAGGATTTAACGTGATCCAGGTGATGGTATTACATAACCTGAAGGTAAGAAATTACTATGGCGATTCTGCATTGGTGAGCTTTGATGTTTCTCAACCCAATGTTACTCCCGGAAATTCTTATGAAAATCCTGAGGAATACGATTATTGGGATCATGTGGATTTCATCATTGAGCTTGCTGCGAAAAAAGGTATTTACATGGCCCTGGTGCCTGTCTGGGGATCTAATGTAAGAGGGGGTAAGGTCAGTCGCGAACAGGCCGATATCTATTCAAACTGGCTGGCAAAGAGGTATGCACAAAGGCCAAATATAGTATGGCTAAACGGGGGAGATGTCCGTGGAAGTGATTCCACAGAGATCTGGAATTTAATGGGTGAAAATATCCGTAAAAATGCGCCTGATCACCTGATCACCTTTCATCCCTTTGGCCGCACAAAGTCTTCTACGTGGTTTCACAAAGCTTCATGGCTCGATTTTAACATGTTTCAATCGGGGCACCGTCGGTATGACCAGGAGGACTCGGATGGGGCCTATGGCCAGGATAACTGGAAATATGTGGGTGAAGATTACAAGCTTGAGCCAATAAAGCCAACCATCGATGGCGAGCCTTCCTATGAAGGAATTCCGCAGGGACTGCATGATCCTGCGGAACCTTTCTGGAATGAGAACGATGTAAGGCGTTATGCTTATTGGTCAGTATTTGCAGGAGGATTCGGATTTACCTATGGCCATAGCGCGGTCATGCAAATGAACAAACCCGGCAATCCGGATGCAAATTACGGAGTGAAGGAGTACTGGGATGAGGCCATCGATGCAATCGGAGCCAGCCAAATGATCTACTTGAAAAATCTTATGCTTTCCTTTCCTTTTTTTGAACGAATTCCCGACCAATCCTTAATTGCCGGCGATCAGGGCGGAAAGTATGATTACCTGGTGGCCACAAGAGGCAATGATTATGCCCTTATATACACCTACACCGGTCGTGATATGGAGATTGTCATGGGGAAAATTGCAGGATCACGAGTAAGCGCATCCTGGTTTAATCCCCGGAACGGGCAATCAGAAACCCTGGGCGAGTTTGAAAACAGCGGGGTAAGATCCTTTGATCCCCCGGGCGAAGAGGCAGAGGGAAATGACTGGGTGCTGGTTTTAGACTCCCTTACCTAGTTTATCAGTTGCTTTAGAGCTTGATAATTTTCCTGGTTATTTCAATGCCGTTCGAACTGATGTGAATGAAGTAGAATCCTTTCTGGAAGGAGGAGAGGTCGATTTGGTTTGATGTTCCTTCCATCATGCCGCTGAACATTTGTTGGCCATTTAGTGAATTGATTTCGATCTCATACTGATTGGGATCAAGCGTTTCGATGGTCAACAGGTCTTTGGCCGGATTCGGGTAAATGGATAGTTCTGCTGGACTATCCGGGCTAATTCCAATGTTGCTACAATCTACAAATTTTACATTTGGGCTGCCTCCTTTCCAAACATAAACATCTGCAGGGAAGGATTCCCAAACGTATACAGCATGTAAGCTTGGCGTCTTCCAAATATTCAGACTCTTTAAAGATGCATTTTGGCACAATTGCAGTCTGCTTAATGGGTTGCTGAAGCAGCTCAACGATTCCAAAAGGATACAATTCGAAACATCCAGACTGGTTAACTGGTTGGATCTGCACCAAAGATCTGTTAATAAGGTGCAATTTGAAACATCCAGGCTGGATAATTGGTTGGATCCACACCACAAATTGCTTAGCAAAGCACAATTCGAAACATCCAGGCTGGTTAATTGGTTGGATCCGCACCACAATTCTGTGAGTAAACTACAGTTAGAAATATCCAGATGGCTTAATTGGTTACTGTTACAACTCAGATATTTTAGCAAAGTACAATTCGAAACATCCAGACTGCTTATTTGGTTTTGAGAACAATCCAGTGTATCCAGATTTACAAACGCCTCAATGCCAGTCATATCGGAAATGCCTTTCCATGCCACATGAATGGAGTTCACTGCCTCTGCTTCCCTATAACTAATCTGTTTATCTCCATTGGTATCCACTCCATCTTCGATGAGGGCCAGGCGAAATTGATTGTCGGGTATGCTAATGTGATTGGTGATTTCAAGCATAACTGTATCTGGAGTGCTTTCTATCTGGCATAGGGTCTGGGTTACAAAATAGGTGTAGATGCCAGTGGCTGTTTTTCCGGTTTCATATGTTTCTCCTTTAGCCAGCAGGGTGGTTAATAAAGGATCAGCATACCATTTGAACTCTGCATCAAGCTCCCCTTCTACGGTCAGAATGGCTGGTTTTCCTTCAGATATTGTGGTATCATGACCTGAAGGAGGAGCTATCTCAGTTACGATGGAAAGAGAAATATCAGCTGCCTGACTTTCACACCCCGATTCTGTATCTGTCACGTAATAGGTATATATGCCTGTTTCTGTTTCTCGGGTCGCAAACAGATTCCCGGTGTGAGCAAGAATTTGAAGCTCTTTATCTTTGTACCACTGAATATTTTCACCAAAAATATAGAGATCAGTGGTATTGCCATACAGAATGATTGTGTCATTTGCTTCAGGTGTGGATGTCGGGTATATCAAGTTCCCATATTCATCCAGGGGACCTATACACGGATCGGAATCGTCACCATCGGGCTTATCTGGACTTTCCGGACAATGTGATGGTTTTGGTCCCACACCCCAGTAGTAATAGCCATCCCCATCATTATCGGTGCATGATATATCACTTTCATTAAAAAGCATTGAACTTACAGGTCCCTCCAATGAAAGCAATGAAATGCTGTATTCATCTCCTACAATATATCCATAACCATCCATTCCCCAACCCTCTCCCCAGCTATTCTTGCACAACCAGGCTGTCCTGCCTATTAAGGGATTTTGGCGTTCTATGGATATGCCAGAAGAAGTATCCATACTTTGCACAAATAGATGATCCCCTGCTTCCAGCACCCTATAGCCTGCTATCTGAGCAAAGTGATCCATAAAATCTATGGAGGCGGCTGTGGCACCTTGAATAATTGCTCTTTTCTTATCCTCCTCACTGATAAAGCTCCTCCAATCTTCAATGGCTATTCGTTCGGTTGGATTGTCGCAAATCTCTGAACAATCTTCATCAGATGCTTCATATGAAAAACAATCCTCTAATACAATTCCTGTATTCTTAATTAAGTCAAGCGCATCAAAAGAACGAATCCCATCTTTACAGGATCCTTCTGTGCAGGAAACAATATTTTGTTCTGATAAATTATAATCCAGATGCTGGTTAAAGTAGAGATTTACCAATAACTCAGCCGCAGCGCTTATTCCAAATGCCACACAACTGTTACAGCCTCCCTGCTGTTTAACCGGGGTAACCCAGTCAACGCCATGCCTGTTGGTCCAGCTAAATTCCTTAGGATATGGAGATTCTTTAGGCGACAGATATTCGGGTTGCTTGTCCTTTGCTTCTTGAATATTTCCTTTTGCTCCCGGCAGGACAAATACACCCCCCACATAGTATTCAAAACCCTGGAAATTTGGAATCTTACCCCCAAACATGCTCTTCTTTTCCTGGTAAGATAGTTTTGAGATGCTAGTCTCCCCAGCCACCCATATCTGACCCAGATTCTGAATATTCTCATTGATCCTGTCGATCTTATAATTGGATTGTTGAAGAAACATGGCGCTCTTGGTTGTCGCCTGATAGCTATCCTCTTCACTGATAATGAACTCTTTCAAATATACAGAAGCGTCAACAAGTTCAACGCTTACCTGAGCGGGAGCAATATTATTTAACAATAATGATTCTTCCCCGGTATTATGAACTGAAAATTGTTTTGAGCCTGTCAGAATGGGATAGGCCTCATAAATGAGGTATTCATTATAATTCTTATCCATTAAGACAATGCGGACCAGGCTTGAATCAGAATGAAATACAATCTCTCCTGAAAAAGCCAATCCGCTGATGCTTATTTGTGAATTGAAGGGTTCTAACTGAATATTATCTGTTATAGTCGTGTCAACGTCAATCCTGATTCCGGCCTTGTTTTGTAAGGCAAAAACATGATTCTGTTGACAGATGAGACTTACCGGGAATATGGCAATGAGAAGAAGCAGGTAGACTTTTTTCATGCCTTAAGTGTATGACTTTGGTTACAAGTTACAATTCGATAGATATTCAGTCAAGTATTTTGTATTTATTTAACAGCTTATTGTGCTCCATCCTGCGCACACCGAGGATGCAATACAGCACTTTCTTCTAGCTTAATTCAACTTGGAAAATGGGCATATGTTATTTGGGTCGCACGGACCCCCAATCTCATGGAATATTCAATTATGTTTGATAACTTCCTTATTTTCTCAAAGTAAAAATTGAATTGGTATGCGGTTGATTTATATTTCTTTAGTCCTGCTTCTGGCCACTTCTTTATTGAGCCTGGCCCAGGAGAATGCCCTGGTGAATACCTCAATAAGTCCTTATGCCAAATTTTATTCTCCCAATGCGGTTGCTGTAAAATGGACCGGTGGGACTGATTCCGGTGATTATGGTGCATCCGCATGAATAAATAGTCATATGGCAGACACTGCTGCCGCCCATCTGGTTTCATCCTCATGGCATGGGTGAAAGGCCCTCCCATTTCACATTCCAGAGCCCATTGCGCGGAATCCCGGGATTGGGGATCGTGCACCCATCGTAGCCGGCACACATCAAGGCAACAGTCGCAAGTAAACCCCCATTCCCGGGCAGGTATAGCCGAAGCCGTTCGGTCTGGTAATTGTGTCCGTTTGGAAGGTAGGTGTTTGTCAATGGATTCATGAAAAGTGCATCCATGGCCCGCTCGGGCTGATTAAGACGTACCGCAGTCATGGAAGTTAAGGGGAAATCCCATCCCCATGTTTGTTCCCAGTTCCAGTTTTCCCAGATGTAATCAAAGGTTTGCTGCATGATCTCCTTTTCATAAAGAGGACAGTAGGGCAGGGCGCCAAATGCACCCAGGACGGCCGGGTGGTCATGCATGTGCGTCCCTTTCCGGTAGGCATTCGGGACGCTTTCGGCCGGCACGTAAAGGCTGTCCTGCTGATGCAGGGGAGGGAGCCCGGAAAGAACTTCTTCCCACTCAGGATGGGGTGGAAGGTCCAGCCGTTCTGCCCACCGAATGGCGGTTTTTAATCCCCAGTACCAGTAGGCCAGCTCAAAAGGAGGATTCACGGTGGTCTGTGGATCAAAACACTCCTGTGCCGGGATCAGGGGCGGTCCCAGGTCATACCTCGATTTATCAGGATCAGATCGGGCATAGGAGGCCATAAAATCAGCAGTTGCAAAGACAAGGTGCCTGAAACGGTTCAAGGTAGCTGTTTCAGGGAATTGACGGTAGGATAGTTCCGCAAAATAGATCACATGGGGTTGCTGCCAGATCAGGTAGGAGCCTACTGAAGAGGGGCTGTCATTCCCATAGGGATCTGTCATTTTTTGCCATCTCATGCCTTTATATCCCTGTCGAATGGCCGTATGTTCTGCTTTATGGGCAATGGTTTCATACCACGAAAGGCTCTCCTCCATCAACATGGGCCGGTTCCAGAGGAAAAAGTGCACCATGTGCCACCAGGCCATCTCCAGGTGAAATTTTCCATACCAGCTGTTATAGGTCAGACCCGTTTCCTGTGGGGGCTGTGCCCCTGCGCATTGTGCCCGGGTAAGGTACTGGGAAAGAACCACCCGGCGTTCAAGTTCCTCTGCCCGGGGATCAAGGCTTCCTGAGAAATCTACTGCTCCGCCACTCATCCAGAAATCCAACCAGGATTCAGAGGCGAGTAAGCGGATTTCTTCAAAGCTTTCCAAAACTTTCTCCGGTCTCTGCGGGCAGAACTCGATGCTAACTGAAAGCTGGTCAGAGGCCGATGACAATTCATAAGTATGCGCCTCCGTCTCTTTGATCAATACATCCCCGGTCCATTGAAGTTTTGCAAAATAGCGGGTGCTATCCAGCTTCCTTTCAATCAGGGCAGCACGATCACCCTGAAGATCCAGGCGACTGGAATGCAGGCCGGGAAGATTCCAGCGACAGGCCATATCGGCATGCATGCCACTTGGATACGGAAAACGGATTTCTATGGATATGCGGCCGCTGGAGAACAGTTTCGAACGCGCCCGAAATGAGACCGCATCCTTTTCGGGATGACAGAGGGTCATAACTTCCACGTCTTCACCCATCACTTTGAAGGAACTCCTGATCTCCCCATTCCAGATATCCAGCACCTGATTGATTTCGCTGATATCTTCGGGACCCACTTTGGCCCCCTCGGCGTTTGTCAGATTAAATCCCACAATTCCAAGGTGAAGGCGATGAGGATTGATCCGGAAATAGTCAGAGGCTGCGTTGAGACGCGGAGGGTCTTTTATCTGGACAGAATAGGGAATATCCCTGTCGTCTACCCGGTGCGAAATAAGCGTCTCTTCAATGCGGTAGCCACTGTCATTGGGAAAACTGTGCCACCCCCAGTCACTTTGCGTTCCCAGGGGAATTCCATGCGAATATTCTTCCGGAAAGGTTTGTAAACCGGTAAAATCAACTGTGAAAGCAAATCCACCGTTGCCTACGGTCAGGGATCCGAGAGAATCAAAGGAGGAATTTATAACTTTATGCCTGTTCACCAGAGCCTCCCGGTCAATGGCTTTTTCAGGCGAACAGGAGGCCACCACAATGAAGGGCAGGAAAAGCAGTATTTTCAGGAATGGAATTTTCATAGATCTGAATAAATATAAGGTTTTAAGTACCCTTTTAAAAGGGCATCTAGATCTTGGAATTCTGGTATATGTAATTTGGGACGTACATACACCTGTGGCAATAGAATATTCCCATATGTTTGAAGTACCTATGAATTCAACATTACCCATTGTCTGCATCCTCTTCCTGCTTTCAGGCATTGACGAAGAATTTACAATGACTGAAAGAGGAATACGAATATTTCTCTGCAAAACATGGGCAAGCGTAACATCCTCTAAATAATATCTTTAACGATGATGCAAAGAAGAAAATTTATCCTTCAGTCGGGAGCAGCAGCAGCTGCCATGGCAACGCTTCCTTCCATAGCCTGGTCCAAAGGCCTCATAGCCAGGACAGGAGGGGCCCATAATATTGTTAAAAAACTTACACTGCTCAATGACAGGGAAGTTGCAGGCCTGCTGGAAAGGCAGATAAACAAACCCGGGAGCCGCTGGGATGGCGGCCTTGGGGATGCCTATGAATTGCCCAATGCCCATTCAACCAGGGATCTTATTGCCGTGGCAGGGATCGCATATGCCTCTGAATATTCCAAATATTATTTGGATCCGGCACTTGAGAAACCCTTGGAAAGGGCTATTACATGCCTGTTGAACGTGCAGCATGATGACGGAACGATTGATTTGCACAGCACCAACTTCCACTCCACACCCGACACCGCATTTATCGTCAATGACCTGAGTCCGGTTTTCTCCTGTCTAAAGCGATTACAAAGACCTGGTTTGGAGATCCTGATCGCCAAAATGGAAGATTTTTTTACCCATGCAGGCAAATGTTTCCTGGTAGGAGGCATACACACAGCAAATCACCGCTGGGTGGTCTGTTCTGCACTTGCATGGCTGAATTCCTTTTTCCCGTCCCAAAAATATGTGGAACGGATTGACGAGTGGTTGAGTGAAGGAATAGACCTTGATCCGGATGGCCAGTACGTGGAAAAAAGTGTGGGAGCTTATTCTCCGGTTTGCGACAATGTGTTTACCACTCTGGGCAGGTTGCTGGGTCGGCCTGAATTGATGGATATTGTCCGAAAAAACCTGGAGATGAGTCTTTATTACATTCAACCGGGAGGAGAAGTTGTAACAGATGCATCCGGCAGGCAGGATAGAGCCTACATAGCTTATGTGGATGGCTACTATTATGCATACAGGTATTTTGCAATTAAGGATAAAAACCCGGAATTTGCCGCTGTCTGCAGTCTGATAGAGGAAAAAATGCCGGCAAATATTACAAGATACCTGCCTAATCTTATGGAAGATCCGGTTTTTGAACAAGAGCCTGCTTTGCCATCCAAAATACCCGATAACTATTTAAAACGTTTTTCTTATTCAGGGATTTTCAGGATCAGGCGCGGCACAACTGATATTACCATTATTGAGAATAACCCCACTTTTCTCTCTTTCCGAAAGGGGGATGCTGTGATGCAGGCCATGCGACTTGGAGCATCTTTTTTTGGCAGGGGACAGTTTGTCTCTGAGGAATACGAGTTTGACGGGCAAAAAATAACATTAAAAAGATCACTTACCCGGGGATACTACCAGCCATTTCCCATCGAAAAAAGGGATGGTTCCGGGGACTGGAATAACATGCCCCGGGAAGAAAGAGAACTGAGTGAGGCCCAGACTCTGACTGCTGTGGTGACCATTGAAGAATCATCAGGTAAAATATCAATTGTAGCAGATATTAGCGGGACTCCCCATGTGCCTGTTACCTGGGAAATGAGTTTCAGGAAAGGGGGAGAGCTCACGGGAGTTACAGATGATAAAAATGTGGAGGATGCTTTTTTCCTCGAAAAAGGTAGGGGGCAATACAGGCATGGGGAAGATGTGATTAATTTCGGTGAAGGAGCAGTATCGCATAAATGGTCTCAGATGAGGGGAATGCTTCCCAAACAGGAAGGCTACAGTGTCTACCTGACCGGGTATACCCCCTTTATACGCACTTTGGAGATCTACTAAGTTCTGATCATGAGAATTGGAATTTCGCATATCCTATTGTTGGCAGGAATTACGCTCCTTTTCGGCTGTGATAAAAAATCTCCGGTGGCCAATATCTCCTTGTATAATCTGAAATGCGAGATGCTTGAGAATCCGGTGGGGATAGGCTGCGCTTCTCCCGGACTAAGCTGGAACCTTTCCTCGGATAGTCGATCGACCCAACAAACGGCTTACCGGATATTGGTGGCATCCTCCGAAGAATTGTTGGCAAAGGATTCTGCAGATCTTTGGGATACGGGAAAAACCCCTGGAGACTCCTCCATCGGTGCGGTTTACAAAGGGAAAGCACTGAACAGCCAGATGCAGGCCTTCTGGAAAGTAATGGTCTGGTCCGGAGAAAATTCATCTTCATGGAGTGAGATCCAGAACTGGCGCATGGGACTCCTTCATCAAAAGGACTGGAAAGGGAGGTGGATAGGCTTCGACAGGGCCTTTCCATGGGACAGCGAAGAGATGTTTTCTCGTCTTTCGGCACGCTATTTCAGAAAGGAATTTCAGCCTGAACCGGAGAGAGAGATTCAAGACGCCACGGTGTATATTATGGGATTAGGATTGTATGAATTGTACCTGAATGGTCAGAAAGTTGGGAATGATGTACTTGCCCCGGCTCCAACAGATTATCTTAAGAATTTGAAATACAATAGTTTTGATGTGGGTGGACTATTGTCCTCCGGACAGAATGCCATAGGTGTGGTGCTGGGAAACGGCAGGTACTATACCATGCGTCAGCATTACAAACCCTATAAGATCAAGGATTTTGGGTATCCGAAGCTCTTGTTGAACCTGGTCATCCGGTATACCGACGGAACCGGGGAGATCGTCAGCACCGATGACAGCTGGAGGGGAACGGCCGATGGCCCCATCCGTTCGAACAATGAATACGACGGGGAGATCTATGATTCCCGGAAGGAATTCAAAGCCTGGACCCGGCCCGGATTTGACGACGGAAGCTGGTTGCAGGCCGAATATGTGCAGGAGCCCGGTGGAACATATGAAGCACAGATAAACGAAAACATGGCTGTGATGGATACGGTCCGCCCCATCTCCATGCTAAAGCGTGGCCCCGGCGTATATATGCTTGACATGGGGCAGAACATGGTGGGATGGCTAAAAATCAGGGTCCGGGGAGAAATAGGCAGCACAGTGAAAATGCGTTTTGCTGAATCATTAAATGAAGACGGAAGCCTTTTTACAGAGAATCTTCGGGATGCTTTGGCCACAGATTATTATACCCTCCATGGCGAAGGGATGGAAGAATGGCAACCGGCCTTTGTTTACCATGGATTCCGATATGTTGAGCTGAGCGGCCTCCAGGGAATCCCGGACATCGAAGACTTTGCCGGACTGGTGGTGTATGACAGGATTTCAATCACCGGAAGCTTCCATTCATCGGACAGTTTGCTAAACAAGCTATATAAAAATGCTTTCTGGTCAATAAACGGCAATTATAAGGGCATGCCGGTGGACTGTCCCCAGCGGGATGAACGGCAACCCTGGTTGGGCGATCATGCGGTAGGATCATACGGAGAGAGTTTCTTGTTTGATAATTCCAGACTCTATGCAAAATGGCTGGATGATATCATGTATGCCCAGCGCGCAGACGGAAGCATCCCTGATGTGGCTCCGGCTTTCTGGAGATATTACAGCGACAACATGTCCTGGGCAGGTACCTATCTTGTGGTTGCCGACATGCTCTATGGCCAGTTCGGAGACCTCAGATCCCTTCAGAAGCACTATCCGTTTATGAAAAAATGGCTCGCCTATATGAAGCAACATTATATGGTTGATGGTATCATAACCAAGGACAGCTATGGGGATTGGTGCGCACCGCCGGTGAGCATCGAAGCGGGGAGGGGACTGAGTGCCAATGTGAAGCGCCCCAGCCCTCTGATCTCAACGGCCTATTATTGCCATTTCATGGGACTTATGCAGAAATTCGCCAAATTGACACAGCATGAGGAAGATCTGGCGTTTTTCAGAGCTGAAGAAGAGGAGGCTCGCAAAACGTTCAATGAAAAATTCCTTTCAGAAGATCAACAATATTATGGTAACAACAGCCTTACCGAAAACCTGCTTCCCCTGGGTTTTGATATGGTTCCTGAAGGATTGGAAGAAAGTATACTGGCCACTGTGAGGAAAATTCTTGAAGATCATGATGAGCACCTCTCTTCAGGGGTCATCGGCGTTCAACAGCTGATGCGCACCCTGTCCCGCAATGGAATGGAGGACCTGGCCTACAGAATAGCTACGCAAACCACCTATCCCAGCTGGGGTTACATGCTTGAAAACGGGGCAACTACTTTTTGGGAACTGTGGAACGGCAATACCGCAGCTCCCGATATGAATTCACAAAACCATGTCATGTTAATGGGAGACCTGCTGATCTGGTACTTCGAGGACCTTGCCGGCATCAGGTCCCATCCCGACCATCCTGCCTTTAAAAAAATCCTGATGAAGCCCACTTTTCCTGAAGGACTGGACCATGTGGATGCTTCTTATGAATCTGTTCACGGGACCATAAAGAGCCACTGGACGGTCCGAAAGGATACCCTATTCTGGGATATAGAGATCCCGGCCAATACCTCGGCTGAAGTGCACTTTCCAGGGACTGATTTTGACCGCGTGTCCGAAAGCGGAAATTCGCTCAGGAAAGCAGAGGGAATAGAATCGTTTCGAAAAAAAGGAAGAGAACTACTTGTTGAACTTGGATCTGGCTCTTATCAATTTGCAGTCATCCGCTCACCAGATACCATCAAAAATTAATAGAAACACATGACAAAGAAAACCCTGCTGATCACCTGTGTGTCCCTGATTACAGCCACAGCCTGCACTACACTTCCGGATTTCAGGGACGGCATCGTCCTGGAAGAGTTTGTTTACGAGGAAGCTGCTTTCCCTTCCTGCCATGCTTCCAGCATTGCAGAAACCCCTTCGGGCCTGGTGACCGCTTTCTTCGGCGGCACCCACGAAAAGCACCCGGATGTGTGTATCTATGTAAGCCGGAAGACGGATGATGGATGGACTGCACCTGTAGAAGTGGCCAACGGGGTCATCAGCGACACTCTGCGCCATCCCTGCTGGAACCCGGTACTCTACCAGGTACCCGGTGAAGAATTGCTCTTGTTCTACAAGGTAGGTCCCACTCCTTCTTCCTGGTGGGGAATGATGAAAAGATCCTCAGACGGGGGAATCAGCTGGTCAGTTGCTGAAACTTTGCCTGAAGGATACATGGGGCCAGTGAAGAATAAACCCGTGTTGCTGGAAGACGGAACTCTCATTTGCCCGACCAGTACAGAGGACCAGGGATGGAGGATCCATTTCGAGTATACAAAGGATCAGGGGCACACCTGGACAAGATCAGAAGCCATCAACAATCCGAGAACCTACCAGGCCATCCAGCCCAGCATTCTGTTGCATCAAGACGGGAAACTACAGCTCCTTGCCCGGACCTTAAACAGCGTACTGGTAACCTCCTGGTCTGAAGACCAGGGTAAAAGCTGGTCCCTCCTGCAGGAATCGGGGCTTCCCAATAACAATTCAGGGACCGATGCGGTGACCCTGAAGGATGGCCGCCAACTGCTTGTATATAATCATGTAAAGACCCCTGTGGGTGCCCGGGGAGGATACCGGACCCCCCTGAACGTAGCTATCTCGGAGGATGGTTTCCACTGGGATGCGGCACTGGTGCTTGAAGACTCGGAGATCGGCCGCTACTCTTATCCGGCAGTCATCCAGTCTTCTGACGGCATGGTGCATGTGGTATATACCTGGCGGCGGGAGAGGATCAAATATGTGAAGATCGACCCGGGCCTATTGAAAACACACCCCATTTCGGATGGAAAATGGCCAGTCATACCCTGATGCCTGAGCATTGTATTCTTTGAGAGGGTTAGCAACGAATTTTAAGGAGAAGCAATTATTCGCCGGGCGACAGGGAGTGATCACCCAGGCTTAGACCTTGTTCATGGTATCCGGCATCAAACTGATCTCATAATTACTTAATTTTTTTTGAATTGCCAGGCATCAACCAGGAGATTGCAAATCCGGTCAGGAAGATCACCATCGTGCCAAAAACAATGGCCAGGTAACTGTGTATTTTACCTCCCGGAATCTGATCGCCAAAAATGAGGGGTCCTGCACTCAGGTAGAGGATCACCATCACACCGAGCACTGCACCCACCATGGCCGCAAGCGGTCTTTTTATTTGGGAGAATGCGGCCAGGAGGAACAAGCCGAGCATCCCCCCACTGAAAATGGAGGCCAATTTCCACCAGGTATCCAGGGCACTTTTCACATTGATCATGGCAATTCCAATCCCCACCCCCAGGAGACTGATGATTATGGAAGAGATATAGAGCACCTTCATGGAATCTCTTTCGCTGGAATTCTTCTTAAAGTACCTTCGGTAATAGTCTGACAGAAACACCGTGGCGGAACTGTTAAAACTCGTTGAAATGGTACTCATTCCTGCGGCAAAGACTGATGCGATCAGCAGACCCGATACCCCCACAGGCAGGGAATGAACTATGAAATAGGGAAAGACCCTGTCGCTCATGGACGGATCCGCAAGGGCCCCACTCAGCTCGCCTGCCCCGGATTGATAATAGGCGAACAGACCGGTACCTATAAATAAAAAAACAAAAGAGACAGGTACATAGATCAGTCCCCCGAACAGGGCCGACCTTTTGGCATCTTTTTCTGTACCGGAAGCCATGTAGCGTTGGACATAATTCTGGTCGATCCCAAAGTTCTGAAGATTCATGGTTAAGCCATAGATCAGGACCACCCAGAATGTTGGCTGGGTGATTTCCGTTCCAAAACTTCCAAGGCTGAATTTCTGATGCTCCATGGCAATCCGGAATAGTTGTCCCGGCCCTTCCGGCATGCTGAAAAAAATGAATCCCAGAGACAGGACCGCTCCGGTTATGAGCACGATTCCCTGGATGGCATCTGTCCAGACTACTGCCTGGATTCCACCCAGCATAGAATAGAGGGATACCACAATGCCGGTGACGATGATCACCATGGCAATGTCCCAGCCAAAGATGGCATTGACGGTGAGGGCCAACAGGTAAAGGATGGTACCCACCCTCATCAACTGGGTTAACAGGTAACAAAGGGAAACGTATATGCGCGCCCAGGGACCGAAGCGATCCTCCAGGAAGGTGTATGCCGAGGGACTGTTTATTTTCCTGTACAGGGGTACAAAGTACTTCATTGCAATGATGGCAGCAATAGGTATGGAAAGGCTGAAAACAAATGCATTCCAATTTCCCTGGAAGGCACTGCCCGGAAGTGCAAGAAAGCTGATGCTGCTCACAAAGGTGGCGAATATGGACATGGTAAGCGTCCATCGGGGTAAGGACCTGTTACCCAGGGTAAATGCACCGGAACTCCTGTTTTTCCTGAAGAATGATCCTCCAAAGATGGTGATGCTGGCCATGTAAGCAAAAAATATGATCAGGTCGGCTATTTTCATGCTTTCATTATTTCAAGAAGCGCTTCCATCCTGTCCAGCAACGCTTGCAGCTTCAACATTTCCAGGTCTTTTGCTTTGGGAACCCGGGTACGTGTATGAGTTGAGATGGGCAGTCCCCTTTGTTGAAGGAACCATTTCGCCGAAAATGGATAGAGTGCATGAACCAAGGGATCGTTGGCTGAGAGAAACTGCGAGACTTTTATAAATTCCAAAGTCTCTTCTTTCAGTGCATTTCGGTGCAGATAGCTGTAGAGTTCCGGGTAGAAATTGGCTCCTATGGGACTTAGGCCGGCAGCCCCATCCCTCAAGGAATGTAATGCGGTAGGTGTATTTGCATTGTAGATTCGTAGCAGGGAATTCTCCGACACAGTGAGCCTCTCCCTGATCCGGACATTGTCACATGAGGTGTCTTTTAAATATACAAAGCGGTCAGAAGATGCCATCCATTCTATCATATCAGTTGGAATCAAGCGCTTATAGGGTTGGGGACACTCATACATTCCAAGGGGGATCTCATCGGTGGTATCTACCAGCTTTTCCAGTTGCAGGCGAAATACCTCCTCTCCTTCAGATTCACCACAGAGCTGGTTGGAATTGATCACCACGCCATTCACTCCTGTGTCATGCATTCGGGACATAAATTCTACATTCGTCTGTTGATCCTCCGAAAAAGTCCCGGTAGAAATGACCGGAACCCTGTCGTCGGCGAAGCGCACCACAGCCTCGGTCAGGGAGAGACGCTCTTCAGGGCTGAGCTGGAACATCTCACTGGAGAGACAGTTTGCAAAGAGTCCAGATGCGCCGTTTGCTATGTAAAATTCGGTCAGTGCCTCTAAACCATGGAAGTCGATACCTCCCTTTTCATTGAAAGGAGTAAGCATCACCGGCCATATGCCACCTGGCATTTTGTTCATTTGCATCAGTACGGAGTGGTCAATACTTAAACTTAGAGCTTTGCCTCATTTTAACAGGTGCACGTACGTCCCAAAAAGCATACACCAAATTACCAACTTATCCATGTGCAATGAAATAGTTGTAATTTCAGTTTATGAAAAATCCAAAGCGTGTGCTGATATTCCTCGTGGTCTTATTAACAGGAGGAATTACTTTTGCCCAGGGTAATCCCTATGAGGCAGATATGGTAGTGGCCCTGGACGGATCGGGAAATTTCACCTCCCTTCAGGCTGCCATCGATGCAGTCCCTTCCAACAGCGATATTCGGACCGTGATCTACATTAAGCGCGGGACCTACAACACTGAAAAATTGATTGTACCCGGCGACAAGATCAATGTGACCCTGATTGGGGAAAGCAGGGAAGAGACCGTGATTTCTTACCATATCTTCGATTGTGAACAGGGCAAATGTCCGGCGGAGGATGCCGCCCTCTGGACGGGTGATAACATCAGAACATCGGCCACCCTTACGATCATGGCAGACGGGTTCAGGGCAGAGAACCTGACCATTGAGAATACGGCGGGACCTGTGGGGCAGGCCCAGGCCATTACCGTGCGGGCGGACAGGGTTGAATTTGTGAATTGTAACCTGAATGGCTACCAGGATACCATCTACCTTTGGGATGCAGGGAAGAGAAGCTATTTTGAGAATTGCATGGTGATTGGGCGCACCGACTACATTTACGGAGGGGGTATATCCTTTTTTAATAATTGTGAAATCCGCAGCTGGGGAGGCGGCTGGATTACAGCTCCATCGACCCCCGCAGATCAGGCTTATGGATTTGTATTCTCCGAATGCGATATTACCTATGCAGACAATAGTCCAAGAGCTGGCGACGATGGGAACTTGATTGCTATGGGACGTCCATGGCACAACTGTCCGAAGGTGACCTGGCTGAATTGCGAGATTACCGGGATGATGAATCCCCTGGGCTGGCCCACCACCTGGAATATGCCTTATGCCCCCGACAGTAGCGGACTTCATTTATACGAGTACGGAAATACAGGGGCTGGAGCAGATTTGAGTGGTCGGGCTAACTGGTTCGGCATCAGGGGCCTCAGTGAGGCGGAAGCGGCCAATTATTCCGCCCAGGCAGTTCTTGCCGGGGACGATAACTGGGATCCCACGGCCACCCCCCCTGCAGTCACTACCTTCGATTGGACCGGTGCTGCGGATACCACCGGTTGGATGACCCCCGAAAACTGGAATCCCCAGGATACACCCAGGATAGGGGAGGTGGCCGTTGTTGATGGGGAATTTCTGGTCGCGGCTGATGGAGGGAACTTTGAGGCTGACCTGACGATCCGTGGTGGAAGCATCCTGGAGGTAAGTGATTCGAGCTTTGTAACATTGCTTTCCATTGGGAAGGGTAGCATATCCACTTTGCTTGAAACAGCCCTGGAAGGACGAATCAGGACTAAGGACAGCACAATCCTGTCAGTGAGCGGTGAACTGTCAATCTATGCACAGTTACTGGGTGTGCACCCCATATTCAAGGAGGAGACAGGGAAGGTGATTCTACTGGACGATAACCGGGGGTACTCGGGGGAATGGGTTATCCGGGAAGGCACTCTTGAAGGACAGGTAGAATATTCGCTTGGTAATGGATCGGTTCAGCTCCTCAGTGGAGCCACGCTGGCGGTGGACCATTCAAATGCCATTCAACCCATCTCGCCGATCCGTGTGGAAAGTGGGTCCATGCTTGAGCTCAATGCAACGGTTACCCTGAGTGAATTCTATATTGACGGGGCCATGCAGCCACCCGGGGAATATGATGCCAAAACGCATCCCGACCTGATCAGTGGTCCGGGTAAGGTGGTGGTGGGACGCCCCACCCGTTTTCTATTTGTGGGCGGCGCCAGCGGGAACTGGGATGTTCCTGATCATTTTGTTCCAGCGCTATTGCCTGAGGAGGGTGATACGGTGCTTTGTGAACTTGAGATTGAGACTACCTCCACAGTCTTCAGCGCAAATTTGTTTATATCCAATGGTGGGAGGCTCCGATTGCGTGGCGATCCCAGCAAAAACCACCGAAGTACGGGTGACATCCACCTGGCAGACGGTACATCCGTTGCCTATAATACCGGCGGTACCGGTATGTATATCAACGCCCCCATTGCGATCGACGGGGATGTGATCCTGAATATGGAGAGTGGGAACGAAGTTGGAAGTACCATGACCCTTCAAGGCTCTATGGCCGGGGAGGGTACGGTATATGCCCGGAACAACGGGAAGGGCAATGAAAATTTTGGAAAGGTCCTACTCCAGGGAGACAACCGAGATTTCTCCGGTGTTTGGGACCTTCGCTTGCCCAGTGATAAATATCCGGACCTGATCCTGGAAACCTGGATAGAAGGAGCAAGTATGGATGCGTTCGGGACTGGTAAGTTCGTGGCCGGGGATTTCAACAGGGTGATCCTCAACCATAAGTTTTGCGTGACCGATACCCTGGACCTGACACTGGAAGGGAGCGGAATTGCAGAGCTTAAGACCCTGGTGGTGGTAAAAGGCTTCTACCTGAACGGAGTGAAGCAGGAAAATGGTACCTATAGTTCTGTTACCCATCCCGGGGTTTTTGAAGGAGAAGGTTCGCTGGTCGTGGATTCGGAACTTAAACTCCCTGCCGGACCGACCGATCTCATGGTCTCCAGGATCGACTACAGGCAGGCAAGTATTGCATGGACCATCAACGCGGACAATGCCGGGGGCCATGTCATTCTGAAGGATCTCCTGACCACAGATACTGTGGAGGTGGATACCGCACTTATCACTGGCCTTAAACCCGCGGTCAGCTATAGTATTGGTGTTTTTACCTACAACCTCCTGGGGAATTCCGATACAATATTTGTGGAATTTACCACGCCGGAGGAGCCTGTTGGGATGGCCGAGGCAGAACTTGATATACCCGTTATCTTCCCCAACCCTGCGGAAGATATCCTTTACCTTTCAGGTGCTCATGGGGCAAGCTGGGAACTTTACAGCCTGAAAGGTCAACTTTTAAAAGAGGGCAGGTCATCCTCCATTGAAACCTCATGGCTTCCCCCAGGAATCTATTTGCTGAAAGTGCAAATAGGAGAAGGGGACCCGAAGCAGCTGAGATTCATGAAGGAATAGCAGGATCTCAGTGCCGGGAAGGGAGCTCCCAGCTGCTGCAGATGCGGAATATATTTTCGTTTGTGAATTCCTGGGCCTGTGCATCCGTAAGCTGATGGGACCAGCTTACCCTCTGGCTGGTATCAGAACCCGGACCGCTACACTTATATTCAGCATAATAGGCGGTTTTCTCCCGTTCAGGCTTGGACCAGTTGTGCCATCCTTCCGCAACGATGTGATCACCCATCTGGCAATAGAGGTATACAACCCTGGCAAAGTCGCGCCAGGGCCTGCCCAGGTAAACCCGGTCTATGTCCGGGGCCGCCGTCAGTTCACAGTTAAGGAATACATATCCGAAGTCTGTGCCCTCCGGGGTTCTTGCAGCTGTAATGTAGGAATTCTTCTTGCTATGAATTCTGCATCCTTCAAAGAGGGCTGTGGCAGAACCAAAGATGAAATCGGTGGTCCCTTCAATAAGGCAATCCCTGTAATACTGGCGACTGTTGTCGCCGGTGGAATACAGGGTATCCTGGTTCCCGATGATCCTGCACTTGATAGCCCTGAAACGATCCCCTTCCACATGCAGGGCAACTGCCTGTCCTGCGCTAAACCCTGCGGTGTTTTCAATGGTCAGGTTTTCGAGCGTAATGTCATTTCCTGAGATTTTCATGGAGTAGGTCCTGAAGGTCCCCATGTTATTCAGTTTCGCGTAATCCCCATAGCTGATGATGGTCTTCTCGGCCGACTCTCCCACCAGACGGATGTGGGTCAGAAAGGAATCAATATGGACCTTCTCCCTGTAGGTCCCGTTCTTTATAAAAATTACCGTCGCCGTATCCTGAAGCACAAGGCAGGCTTCCAGGGCTTCCCCAATGCTTGTAAAATCTCCGCTGCCATCGTTGGCCACCACCATATGGGCATCCGCCTCAGTGGCAGACATCAGTTTAAAGCCCGGCAACAACATAAAACTCAGCACTAACAGTGTTATTCTTTTCATGATTTTTAATTTTCGGGTTTACTCCAGGTATTGCTTTATGGAAAATGTTCTTCCGCTTTTATCCGTAATAGCGACCAGGTATACACCTGCAGGCAGACCCCTGGTGCTAACCCTGTGTACCTTTTCAGGGGAATTGTTAAAATACACCTGTTGCCCGGTAAAATTGTAGATCCGGATAATAGTGTGGTCCGGATGGCGCATTTCAATGAAAAATTCATCCTGTGCAGGGTTTGGATAGCATTGCGGTAGATCCTCCTCCGGACTGAACCGGTCTGGTCCGTTGGTCATATCCTCATATCTGGCTGTTACTTCCATATCATGGGGCGGCATGATGATCCATGTAAAGCTGGCATATTTATTTGTGATGCTTCCGCTGTCACCTTTTACTACCTCCCAGGATGAGAAGGCCTGGCCATCTGGTGGACTGCCCGCAATAATGTAGACCGTTTCGCCTTCTGAGTAGCTGCCGCTGCCCGTACCATTGTTGACGGTGAGGGAATATGCAGGAATCCAGTAATTGGCGGTCAGTACCACGTCCTTTGCGGGCATCGTCAGGGTGGTGACTGCACTGCGCGTATCTGCTAAAGAAGTTGTATCCCCTGTCCATTCCAGGAAATCGTAATCAGCCCCTGCCGGATCAGCCCTTACTTTCACCTCCGAACCCACCGGATAGTCTCCGTCCGTCTGGCCCCTGATCACCGTGAGGAACCTGCCGAATTCCCATGCTTCCGATCCGATCTTTATGAAATTGATTTTTGCGTTTTCTCCTGTGGGAACCAGCGTGAGGGCACCGTCATTTACTTCCACACCGGCCAGGTAATATTCATCGAAATAGTTGCCTTCAATGCTATCTGTCAGTTCGATCCCTTCAATCATCAGGCTGTTCACCTGGCTGGTCACTTTCCGTCTCCCATATGCACATTCACTGCATAGCGGCCGTCGGGAATCTTCAGCTCCCATGTGGCGGCTCCGTTTTTTTGCATCTGGTTAAAAGTAGCCTTCCTGGGATCATCCACAGCGGAACGCTGAATGGTTTCATAATTGTGGGAACCCACCCAACCATAGCCAAGGCCTTGGTCCCTCATTCCGAAGAGATCCCCAACATCGGGAAGGTAACCCGGGGGAACCTCAATTCCGGCAGGCTGGAAATTGATTCGTGCATAGGTTCCGGTATCCCTGACAAAGTGGGCCCCGACTTCAAGTGCCGAATCCATGGTAAGCATCTCGGGATTCTTGGGACCCGTGATATCGCCAGCCCATTCCCTGAAGAGATAGGTGAATTCAGGATTCGCATGAATGGTCACTTCGGTCCCTTCCATATAACTTTTGCCGGCAGGATCTGTAATTATTTCTCCTTCACCGCTACCCGGGATCAGGGTGAGATCGTAAAGGACAGAACCCAGGTAGATTTTTAGAGAATCAGCTGCAGTGTTCCCGCGATCGTCGGTGACTCTGAAAGTAAGCCAGGTGCGGGCCAATAGTCAGGTCCGTTAAGGACTGTATTCATCACACTGGTATCCAGTGAAATCCTCAGGGCACCATCCACAAATAGCTGGAAAGAATCGATACTTCCGCCATAGACACTGCACATGGCTTCCACCGGTACTGAATCGTTCAGAAAATACCCAGAGCCAGGCAGCGGGGCATAGATCTTAAGCATGGGTTCCAGGTCCCACGGGAGCTTCACCAGGCCATTCAGATACTCCTCCAGGTTGGTATAACCATCCCCGATCCTGTCCCCGTTCCGGTCTTCCGGATCTTCCGGGTCCAGGCCTCTTTCAGTCTCCCAGGCATCGGGCATTCCATCTGAATCACTGTCAACAGGCGCCAGGCTTGATTTCAGAACCGGCCAGCCTCCCACCGCAGCCTGTGTATCAATGATCCCTTTAGTGCTTCCGTTCCCACCATCCATATAGGTAGCTGTCCCGGTGCGGACATCATGAAGAATGCGCAGGTCCACCGTATCCCGCACCAGGCTCGCACCCCCATGTTCCAATACATGGCTATAAGCCTCTTCTGCGGAATGGGTGACAATCTCCCCGGGGTTGTGGGGTACATCCATCCGCATGGCTTCCTTATCCTCCTGAGTCAATGTACCGTATTTGCTGTTAATCTGGTTATATACCCCATAGGTCCAGTTATCCTCTGAAGCCTGTGCTGAAGCTGTCAAATGGTTCCCATCAATAAAGAATTTCCCCCAGGTATTGGATATTGGGTAACCATGTTCCATGAGTTTATCAATTGCAACAATCCTGCTGTGAGCGCTTGTGGCAGGACCAGGTTTATAGTAGCAGTTCACAATGTTCACATTCATGGCCTCCCCGCCATAGCAGCTGTTGCCCCCCCAGTTGTAGATCACGTTGTTCCTCAGGTCTACCAGGTCGGTCAGGGCATATGCGTCTCCCATGGCTTCACCCAGCCGTGGATTCCGGCTGTCATGATGAGCAAGCAGGTTGTGGTGAAAGGAGGCATTCCTTCCTCCCCAGATTCCGCCATATCCATGTGCCCCTTTGTCATGAACAGAATTGCGCAGACTTTCGGAAATGATGCACCATTGCAGGGTGAAATTTTCATTTATGTAAAAGGACACGCATTCATCGGTGGACCAGCTCATGGAACAGTGATCAACCATGATGCCTTTGTGGTAACGCCCTCCCAGTGCGTCGGCCTCCTGATTGGCTTCATCGCCCATCCTGAAACGCAAAAAACGGATGATCACATTGTCGGCATCTACCCCCACAGGAAAGTCCCGGATCGTGATTCCGTCACCCGGGGCTGTTTGTCCGGCTATGGTAATGCTGTCGTTTCTGATGGTCAGGGAGCTTTCCAGGCGAATGGTTCCAGCTACCTGAAAAACCACGGTTCTGGGTCCTGAAGCCTCAACCGCCGCCCTGAGGCTTCCTGCTCCCCTGTCTCCCAGGTGGGTGACCATAAGAACAGTTCCTCCCCGTCCCCCGCTTACATACTTCCCGTGTCCTTCAGCACCCGGAAAGGCTGGTGTCTGGGAATTCAAAAAAGTAAGGCCACAGGACAGGAGCAAGCCAGCTGCAATTATCTTTTTAATTCTTATACGCATCATTCAATGCTTTTTTATTTTGGAAAGTACAGTTTTTTCCTGGTGCTGTTCCATGTTGGAAATCTGGCATATGCTTTTTGGGACGTACGTGCACCTCCCGGAACAAGTTATTGCTTTATGTTTAATTTAATCTATGCATTCTCCTAAATGGAAATAGATACATACAGCAAGCTAAGATTCATGCGATTGAAAGTTGGAATTATTTTCCTGTTTTTCAGTTCTATATGTATGCCCGGCCAGGCACAAAAACCGAACATCAAAGTCGACATCAATATGGAAGGTCGGAAGGAGAGTGAAGTAAATGAGCCAGGGTACATTCCCTGGTACGTGGCCAGGGTTCATTCAGAATCGATTATCCGATCGGGTATTACATTCAGACTCGTGGCCATAGCTCCAATCAGTAATGCTACTTTCAGGACCAGCTGGTCCAAAGCACTGGTCCAGTCTCCCTATTATACCCGCCTGGTGAACGATGGTGTGAAGATTGACAACGACATCCTTCTTGCCAATCCCGGCAAAGGAGCTGCCATGGAGTTACACATCGCCGGACTCCCGGTAGGAAAACACACCATCCAGACTTATCACAATGTGTGGCAGGATACTTCAGATACAAATTATTGTCCCATGAATCTATATCTGAATGATACTCTTGTACACAGTGAAGTAAAGCGTTCTGTACAGGTTACGAATAACATGGACGCGACCATCCTTTTAACTGAAATGGAAGTAAAACAGGAGGGAGAGGAGATGGTGCTGCTTTTTGAATCTGTAGCGGATTTTATACCCGTTGAAGGGAAAGTGAAAGACCTGAATGTGAACCTCAATGCTTTTGAACTTAATTCTGTGGATGCGACAAAGCAAGCCCGGAATCCTTCGCCAGCAGATGCGGACATGCATGTGGATGCCGATAGTGGATATTACTCTTTGCGATGGAACCCTGCCCTGAGTGGAAACATACGCAAGCACACCCTCTATTTTGGCACCGATTCGGTGGAAGTTTATTCTGCTACAAGCCTGGATACGGTCATTTGTAAAGGTGAATTTTCATTAGCGCATACTGAATATGGAGTCGAAAGCCTGTACAGCATGGATACCTACTACTGGCGCGTCGATGAAACCGACTCAATGGGAGTGACATATGCAGGTGAGGTGTGGAGTTTCCGCCCAAGGCAACTCGCTTTTCGGGGTGCGGAAGGGTATGGCCGTTTTGCCACGGGTGGACGGGGTGGTAAGGTGGTGGAGGTGACAAACCTGAACGATGAAGGGCCGGGCAGTTTTCGCGAGGCTGTCACCAACGAAATTGGCCCGCGCACCATTGTGTTTGGCGTATCGGGGATCATTTCTTTGAATTCTCGCCTGGTATTAAAAAACAAAAATGTCACCATTGCTGGTCAAACTGCACCAGGAAAGGGAATATGCATCCGTCAGGCACCCCTGGGGCTGGGTAGCGAATCGATTACCCGTTTTATTCGTGTACGCTTGGGCGCTGGCGCCACCTACGATGGCATGGGTATGGCAGGTAACAACCACAGCATCATTGATCACTGTTCCATAAGCTGGAGCATTGATGAAGCTTTCAGTTCGAGAAACGGAAAGAATCTTACCTTGCAACGTACCCTCATTTCTGAAGCTTTGAACATTGCAGGTCATTCAAATTATCCTGAAGGATCAGCCCACGGTTTTGCTGCCAGCATTGGTGGTGATGTGGGGTCTTTTCACCATAATCTCTTGGCCCATTGTAACGGCCGCAACTGGAGCCTGGCAGGAGGCCTTGACGGGGATGGCTATTATGCAGGGCGTTTGGATATTTTCAACAATGTGGTTTACAACTGGGGCACCAGGGCAAGCGATGGGGGTGCGCATGAGGTCAATTTTGTAAACAACTTTTATAAAAAGGGGGCTGCCACCGAGCAACTTATAATGCTTAAAGCACAACTGGAAGGCAAGGGGAAAGGGTCTCAGAGCTATTACTATGCAGGAAACATCCTGCAAAATACCAATGGTACCTTTGCCTGCGACGGTACCGACAACTTCTGTGGACGAGCCATTGATCAGGACCCCACCCAGGTAGTCGACTGGGAAGTTTTTGTGAATCAGCCATTCTTTCCATCCCATGCCAAAATTGAAATAGCCAAAGACGCATACAAATCGGTACTTTCCGATGTGGGATGCACCCTGCCTGTGTTCGACAATCACGACAAGCGTATTATCCGGGAAACACTTTCAGGCACTTATACCTACAAGGGTAGCAAATCCTGGGTGGGTGGGATCATAGACCATGAGAATGATGCGGGTGGCTACGAAGATTATCCCGAAATTGTCCGGCCAGCCAATTTTGATACCGACCATGATGGTCTGCCCGACTGGTGGGAAGAGCTGCATGGAAGCAATCCAGAATCAGGACCGGGCGACTTCTCAGATTCCAATGCCGATCCGGACAGAGATGGTTATACCGCACTGGAAGATTATCTTGAGTGGATGGCCTTACCCCATTTTTATCTGGAGGAAGGAGTGAGCGATACCATTGAACTTTCTGGTTTTACAGCGGGTTATGTGGATCCGGTATACCGTAGCGATTTTGCCGGGAATTACGAATTAAGTTTTTCGGGTTCAGCCTTGATCATTACCCCCGAATCAGGAGCAAAAGGAATTAGCTTCCTGGAGATTACAGCAGAGGATCAGGAAGGATCTTCCATCATACGTCTTGTTGGTGTTTGTGCAGGGGTTGATAACCAGGTAAGTACAGGAATTGAAAAGGCTGTTGAAAAGTCATCGCCAAACCAGGAGACTAACTGTACCGTTTTCCCAAGCATGTTCGATACTCAATTGAACATCGAGATAAACTCAAACCGTGCAATATCTGTATCTGTTGACTTGTACGATCTAACAGGGAAATCCCACTTAAATTTTGATTGGAATATTCAGCCAGGTGCTAACCATTCATCATCTGGAGTGCCCTGCAAACGCTTTCAAAACAATTGTACCTTCTTCGCATTGTCGACAAAAACACCCATGAAGTATTGGATGCTCTGAGGGTAATCAAAATTTAATGGATTATTGAATCCTCTGATTATTTAATCGTTATTATCACCCGTTTGTAACAGGTAAAATAAACCAGGCATCATCCTTATCTGCATCTTCTATGTGAAATACGAAATGGGGAAAACTGTCTATAAACTGCTCTCAGGGGCATACAGATTTGAGTCTTTGGGCTGGAATCCTCAGCAGGGAACCATGTTCTATTGTTAACCAGAACAATCGGACAGCCAGTTCTTTTTCAATGAAAGAGATAAAAATGAGGACTATCTTGATTTGATCAACATCACTGCAGATTACATTTCCAACAAACAAGTCCGCCTGGAAGATGGCACCCTGGCCCGACACCGACCACAGTATCTTTCCATATGGTCGGACGATATATACATGAGTGTGCCCTTTCTTGCCAATATGGGTGTGCTTTCTGGAGATAACACCTATTTTGACGAGACAGTAAAACAGATATTGCAAATGGCTGAACGGCTCTATATTCCACAAAAAGAGCTTTTCGACCATGGATGGAGTGTGACTTCGGGTGATTATGATCCCCGCTTTTACTGGGGTCGTGCCAATGGTTGGACAGTGATGGCCATGGCAGAATTACTCAGTATGTTGCCAGAAGATTATCCGGGCAGGGATGAGGTTCTGCATTTATATCGCTCTATGATCCGCAGCCTTGCCGGTCTGCAAGACGGCACAGGTTTCTGGCATAATATGCTGGATAAGACCAATACCTACCTGGAGACATCCTGCACAGCCATGTTTACTTTTGCCGTGGCCAAAGGCATCAATGAAGGATGGATTAACCATGTGTACGGCCCGGTGGCTCTTACCGGCTGGAATGCCATCAAAACAAGGGTGCTTAAGAATGGCGCCGTGGATGGTACCTGCGAAGGCACCACCTTTGCGCATGACAATACCTACTACTACCATAGGGGTAAGAGTATCTATGCGACACATGGCTATGGCCCGGTACTCTATGCCGGAGCTGAAATGATCCGCCTTTTGCAAAATGATAAAATCGAAGTACAGGATGCCAGGATTAATGCCCGAAATAGCACCTTTCACTATCGTTTAAAAAGCGAGTGGCCTGAGGATTAGAAAGGTCTCTGATCATTTTCTCACGATCTTAATCCGATTCACCGAATGATTGCTGTGGTTATTGAGAATGCAGAAATAAACCCCAGGTGGGATTCCATCCAATTCCCAGGTGATTGTATGTTTCCCCAGGGGCATATAATCGTGTTGAAGCCTTGATACCGTTTCACCCAGGATGTTAACTATGCTTATCTCGATATCTGCGGATTCCTTCAGCATGTATTCTATGGTACAAAACTGGACAGCTGGATTCGGATAGGCGCTTATTTTGAATTCGAAAGGTTCTGTTCCCTCCACTATGGTCATGGGAGAACTTTCACGAATAAACTGTCTGGAAGTTAATGCGGACCAAAGCGTGTCCTTAACTACCCTCGCACTGATTGTTGCCGTATCATTTGGGAATTGGAGGGGATTGTCATCGTAGACAATCACCGGTGCCTGGAACAATCCGGTATAATATGCCGGATCCCCCGCATCAATCGTGTAAAATATTTCCCCTCCCTCAGGTGCTGATAACTTTAAATCAAAATCATAAGGCAAAATACCATAATAGAAATTGAATTCAGGACGACGAATGCTTGGGTAGTATCCAGCACTAATAAGCTGTTTTAGTACGATTTCGGTCCTTTGGGGAAAATATTCATCTATATATTCATGGTAAGAACGTTCCCAAACGTCCTTCCGCTCAAATCCTTCGGGACTCCAGCGCGCCGCTTCGGCAATTACCGCTGTATCGATCTCATCCAGCCATTCGGTATATCGATTGTAGCTGGGTCCCGGGGTGAGTACTCCCTCACCAAAGAAGTGTTTGTTGACCCTTGAAATGAAGAGGTTTTTAAAAGAGGGGTTACGCATGAGTTTCTTAAATAGCTCTGTCGGACGATTTTCATTGTAGATATCTGTGCTGTTCTCATTCACATCCACCAGCACCTTCTCACTGTCCCAAACAAAAAATCTAAAGCCCTCGGATTTTGTTTTTCTTCTGGCTGCAATCCAGTTGTGGTGATCCCAGTCTTTGTTCCCCAGGTAAAAGTTGAGGAGGATGTAGTCTGCCAGGTTCTCGGCGTCCAGCAAAATCTCATATTCCGGATTTCTGGTTCCGTCTGCATGCTTACCCAGGATCTTCTGGTAATTCTCTTCTACGGTCACATCCCCGCGGGCCATTGTCATCATTTGGTCCCAGGCATTAGAATCCCCGGCCATTACTTCTGCAAAATCTTTAATGACATCATAGTCTTCCTCACTTCCACCAAAACGTTCACTCATCGTATTTTTATCCATGCGTTCACACAGGTTGTACATCCCCCAATACATACCATTCAGGTACAAATGCACAAAATGACTGTAAGCCGAATATTGCCCCATATCCCGCTGGGCTGTTTTCGAATAGGGATCTTTGATTTGTAAACCAAAGCGGCGGTCAAAACCGCTGCGCAATACCAACCAGTCATACTCCTTTGGGGATCCTTCACCAAAAACCTGGTAGGCTAGCTTGGAAGGACCGTAATCGGACTGAAAGCCAAGCCTGAATGAGTGTTTTTTGTTGTTCCTACGCGCCAGGTTGCCACCCCCGTGTAATTTGACTGCACAGTTTGCCTGGAAGTCGATGTCCGGATTGGGGCCATTAAAATATTCCACGGACCCGGGCCTGACCCATCCTTTCCCCGTGTGATATAAATCGTTTAAATAACTTATGGGAGCTCCGGTATACATGTAAATACCACCCGAGTCAGGATCCGTGCTATCGTAGAAGAAATGGTCCCTGTCGCTAACGATCGAAACCACGGGAAGCCCGGTGATGGCGTTTATTATTTCCTCACTGACCTCCGGGAGATTAACAATCTCTTGTTTCATCCCATAATCGGCGGGAACAAGATAATGATCATCCGTCTTCCCATCTGGTTGTCGCCATTCGCCAGGATATCCTGCCGGACTTTCGGATTGCTGGATTACATCTTCCGGAAATAAGTAGGTCCGGGTAAGCGACCAGCTGGCCGAATCGCCCACAAAAGCGATGGCTCTGATCACCACGGAACTATCAATAAGTATTCCTTCCGAATATTGGCTGCCATTGGTTCTTGACGGCGTACTCGCATCTGTGGTGTAGAATATTTTAGCGCTGCTTGCATGACAAGACAATTCCAGGTAAAACGGATCGAAAAAGTAGCCATGATTCACACTGAATTCGGGAGGTGCAACAAATGTTCCCGCACTGTTCGCGAGTCCGGGAGTTGGACTGTTCATATAGGTTAATTCCCCCTGATAATATCCGTATGAGATATTCTTGAATTGCCTTGGAAATGAAATGCTGTAAACGGGAGAAAAAATACCATTTACATACTTTGAAAGGGTGAGCGACTCTCCCTCCCCGTTGAGCTTAAAGTTGGTATGTAGTTTTGCTGAGTCTTCAGCCTCACCACTCGCATGAACAACGATAAACCCATAGGCTTTAATACTTGTATCCGGGAAGGCCCATTTGGCGGTTAATCCTTCATCAGATAGATACCAGTCTTTTAATTCTGCATCTGACGATCCAAGGTTTCTAATCTCGATCCAATCAGAATAATCGCCATCCTCATCGGCCAGGTATCCGTTGTTTATAGCCATAATTTCATTAATTACCAGGCTATCTTGCGCAGAGGTAAAATTATGAAGCAGGTGAATAAGAATAATCAGAACAAAGCTTGCTTTCGATTTATATCGCATGAGGTTGAATTATCACTAATACCTTAGAAATCCCACAGCCTGGTGCAAAATACAATTATTTTTTGATTATTGTTTTCTGAAGTTTCAGAGGGGCTAACTCGGCTTTATCACTATTCATGGGCTTTACTTCTTGCCTTTTGATAAAAAGGATTCTGGTTTGGCCCAGAAGGCTCAACTTGTTTGAGTTCTGCCTCACCCCATAACTCCTTTGTCACTCTCACGCGACAATTGCCCAAAAGCGCTAATTATATGGTCAATTCCTATGTTTCCCATTCATTCCATTTCAAATCCACCAAAAAAAAAGCGCATCTGCCGTGCCCCGTTCATCGCCAAAGTTGGGCAGTGCAACCAATACACCTGCAATCTCTTTTATGTTTTATTTCGTTTTAAGCAATAATTAACTCAATGTCATTTTCCTTGAATACCTGTTTGTGTTTCTCCTTAACCCCTTCATCAGTAATGATGTAATAGATAAGAGACAAAGCCCCCAATCTGGCAAATTCATTTTTTCCAATCTTCGAAGAATCAGCGACCGGATAGGTAATCTCAGCCGCATCGATCATGGCTTTTTAACGATAAGATCGCTGATGCTTGAAAAAATCAGCGGATTTCTGTCCGGTCAATGATAGGGCTGGAGGCTTAAACTCTCCACCTGTCATAATAAATTCAATATTTGGATTTGCTCCCAGCATTACGGCTATATTTAGCGCATTCGTTATTACAGTAAGCTGATTCATATTTATTAACTTCCTGGCAATCTCGGTTGTAGTGGAGCCGGAATCAGGGATGATCACATCTCCCGGATGGATGAAACCCAAGCATTTTTGAGCGATACTTTCCTTTTCGGATGCTTTCCCTGTAAAAAGTGGTGACCATCAGTGGTTGAACGCTGTAGTTGTCCCTGGTTTTTCCCAGCGCTGAGGTGATCAAAAAGCGGGCGTCCTGATTCACTATGGTCACTTCCTCAAGTGGGATAGGAACAGCTTTGAGTTTTACAATATGTTGTTCCCTGTTGAAATAATACTGGTCAAATACCAGGCGCTCGTACCCCCATGCTAGAGATGACCACAGAGTCGATCCCTGAATTCCGGGGTAACTTCAAAACAATATCGCCTTCGACAATAGCAACGGTGCGTACACTGGAGCTGGTCATAAAAATACTTGCTGTTGGAACCGTTTCGCCTGTAATGCTACCAACAATTTTTCCTTTCACCAGGTGAAAAAGGGAGGAATCGATTTGTGAATATGTAACATGGCATGTAAGGAATGAAAGCCCGATACTGGGTACTATAGATCCAAGTAAAGTTCTTTTGGGGCTACATCACTTGTACTCAATCTTTTTTGAATATTCAGTCGGAGTCATTCCATACATTTCCTTAAAGCATTTTCGGAAATAAGCAATTTGCAGAAATCCAACAGCATAAGCTGCTTCAGAAATATTCATCTGGCCATGTGCGATAAATTGAGCTGCTTTTTTTAAGCGAATACTTCTGATAAATTCCTTCACGGTCATCTCAGTCAGTGCGGACATCTTTCTGTAGAGCTGGGACCTGCTCACCCCAATCTCACGGGAAATTTTTAGTGTTCCAAAATCAGGATCAGCAATGTTATCTTCCACAATGGAGACAAGCTTGGCTAAAAACTTGTCGTCCGGTGAATTTGTTTTAATTTCATTGGGTTGCAACAGTTTGTCACGGTTGAATTTTTCTCTTAACAACCTTCTTGTGGCTAGCAATTGATCGACCCTGATTTTCAAAAGGTTCGGATCAAAGGGTTTGATGATATATTCATCTGCTCCTCCAAGAATCCCGTCCTTTTCATGCTGTTTGGAAGAAAGAGCAGTCAGGAGAATCACCGGAATATGAGAGGTTCGGAAATCGTTCTTAATTTTTCTACAAAGTTTATTCCCGTCCATTTTTGGCATCATCACATCGCTGATTATCAGGTCAGGAATGTTTTCTCGGGCCAGTTTAAGTCCTGTTTCCCCATCTTCTGCGCTAAGGACTAAATAGTCCTCTTCAAAAATCGATCTGATAAACTCGAGCAATTCTGTATTATCTTCCAGGATCAATAAGATGGGGGCTTCACAGTTAACAAACTTCTCCTCCTTATCAGCATTGGTTTCAGATTCTGTTTGACTGGCAGTCTCGCTAATTTCTACTGAATCTTCAACAGGCTCTTTTTTGTCCGGATCTTCCTTAATTGCAGGGAGAAGAATGGTAAATTCAGTACCGACGCCCTCCTGGCTCTTCAGGGAGATGCGCCCTTTATGCAATTTTATCAGATCTTTGGAAAGTGCCAGACCAATTCCTGAGCCGGACTTGATCACATTCTCAACACCGGGTTCCTGGTAGAAGCGCTCAAATATTTTTTCTTTTCGATTTTCAGCAATGCCTCTGCCCGTATCTTTTACAACGATTTGCACATATTCTCCCGATCCGGTGGGTTTTTCCTCCTCCAGGTCCTGGTCCATCTGGTAGGTTAGATATACGGACACTTTGATGGTTCCACCTTTGGATGTGTATTTGAATGCATTGGATAAAAGGTTGAATACGACCTTCTCAATCTTATCCGGATCAAAGTAGATCTGAATCTGATCCAGAGCAGAATAGAACTCTAATTTAACCTGTGTTTCTTTCGACATTTCCTTGAACATGTATAGCGTGTTTTCAAGGAAGCTTACAATATTGCCCCTGGATAATTCAAGTTTCAGCTTACCTGCTTCAAGTTTCCGGTAATCCAAGAGTTGATCAACCAGTTTTCCCAGCCGAATGGCATTTCGGTGAACAACCTTAATATCTTTTAGTACCTGATCGTTCAGTAAAGATGAATTAATAACGCGAGTCAGTGGGCTAACAATAAGAGATATGGGGGTTCTTATTTCATGAGAAATATTGGTGAAGAGCTGAAACTTCATCATATCGATCTTATGAAGCTCCTTTGATTTTACCCGCTCAATTAGCAGTTGATTTTTCAGCTTTTCTCTTTTGAGAAAAAACAGAATTATCAGAAAGATAATCAAACCAATGAGCATCGTAAGAAAAATCCTGAAAAAGAGCGTTTTGGAGAGTGGTGGGGTAACCACAATTCTAAGTGATGTTTCATTCCAGACATCACCATTGTTGGATCCTTTTACTCTCAGCAGGTAGTCTCCCGGATCCAGGTTGGTGTAAGTTGCTGAGCGGGTGGAACCCACATAATTCCAATCCGTTTCAAATCCCTCCAGCATGTGAGCATACTCGTTCCCGGAACTATTCACGTAGCTAAGTGCTGCATATTCAAAAGTCAAGACCGACTGATCGTGGCGAACTACTATTTCATTTGTTTCGGTGATGCATTTTTCCAGGATAATCTCTTTATCATATTTGACTCCTATTGGAACTTGTTTATTAAAAATCCTGAATTCTTTGATCACAATCGGGGGTATGCGTTCGTTTTCCACCAGTTGATCCGGATAAAAACTGGTAAGCCCATTCAGACCCCCAAAAAAAAGTTCTCCCGAATTACTCTGACAGGAAGCACCATAATAGAATTTTTCCCCCTGGATGCCATCTTCAGTTCTATAATTTTTAAATTTTCCAAGCGCCGGATCAAACATAGAGAGTCCCTTGCCCGTACTTAACCATAATCTGGAATATTGATCTTCCTGGATGCGATAAATCTGGTTGGATGGTAAGCCATCCTCCAAGGTATAGTTTTTCCATACGACACCTTGCTGATCAATTTGTCTCAATCCGTGATTCCCTTCCGATCCGATCCATATCTTTCCCTGGTTGTCCTGAAAGATGTTCCTGGTGTTTATATCATGATGATTCAATTCTAAGTCAGGTGTCATCACTGTCAGTCCATCCAAAATGGAACCGAAATACAAGTTCCCTCCTCTGTCTTCAAAAATGGTATGAACAGTCTTAAGCTTGGTCTTATCCCTGAAATGGTTAAAACTTTTGCTAACAGGGTCATAGTTGTCCAAGCCCCCATCTGTACCGATCCAGATTTTACCTTCCCGATCTTCATACAGTGCCCATACTGTGTTATTAGTAAGACTGTTGAGATTTGTAGGATCGTTCATAAAGTGGGTGAATTTCCTTTGCTTTACATGGTAGTGATTCAATCCGCCCAAAAATGTGCCAATCCAAAAATTGCCTTCACTGTCTTGTATAATTGATTTTATACAGTTATTAGACAGGCTGTTGACGTTTTTTTCATCATGGATCATGTAGGTGAACTGACCTGTGTTTCTGTCTAAAATGTTCACTCCGCCTGATTCGGTACCAATCCAAATATTCCCATCTATTGCCTGCAGAATCGCATATACTTCCGGGTCATTCAGATACCTGCTGTCATCAATACCTGCCCCGTAAAAACTAAATGCTCTATTCTTCAGGTTGGTATAACTCACTCCATTTCGGTGATTTACCCAAATATTACCCTCACGATCTTCGAAAATAGAGGAGACGGAATTATGTCCCAGACTGCTTTGATCGTGCAGATGATTTGTCAGATGGTCTGTCAATAAGAGTTCCGGATCAAAGATGTAAATTCCGCCCCGTGTCCCTAACCACAGGTTCCCCGATGCATCTTCATAGATGGCACGCACCCTGAAGCTACGTTGATTGTCAGGATCAGGTTTCATTATCTGCGTATTAAGCGTGGCCGGATCGATGATTAATAAGCCATTATTAAAGGTCCCCACAAGCAGATTGCCGGTCTTATCCTGGTATATCTCCTCTACCTTGAATTCATTGATATGGATTGGAGATCCATTCTCTTTCAGTTTAATGGGATTTATATGGCCTGACCCTATGGTGTATTGAGCCATACCTGCGGCTGATCCTATCCACATCTTGCGTTCCCTGTCAATGTAAACCTTCCGAATATCGTTCTGTTCCAAATCAGGAGAATTGCCCGGTTCGTTTTCAATCAGTTGAAATGTATTTGATCCAGGTTCAAACCTATTTAATCCATTTTTTGTGCCCAGCCACAAAACACCCTCAGAATCTGATGCTATGGAGTGAACATGGTTACTGCTTATGCAATTGTCGCACGAATCGCTGTGGGTAAAGTAGTTAAATCGGTCCAGATAGCGGTTGTAACGCACCAGGCCGGCTACAGAGGTTCCAAACAACAGTGTGGAATCCGTGTCCTCCCATAAACAATTAATTACTACAGAAGCTCCTGATGAGGACGGTCCGTCCAAGGGATAGTTTTTAAATTCCAGGCCATCAAATCGGGAGAGACCTCCGGCAGTTCCAAACCAGATCCATCCTTTGCTATCCTGAAATGTGCCATCGGTCCTGCTGTGCGGTAGACCATCTTCGATATACAAATTCTCAAAACGTATGTCCGCCTGACCATTCAGGGTAAGGAAAGTAAATATTAGCAGGCTAAGTGTAACTATTATATGGCGCATCTGATCAGAATATCAAAAACGAATTTCGCCATATTAATTATATCATCAAAAAAAATATTATAGTCTGGGAATGCTCTGAGACATATGTTCCTTAGATTTGGGAGCAACCATACTTTTTAGTGAAAATCCTGAGGAAAGGATTGCTGCCATGAAGGAACAGCTGGATATATCCAATCCGGTTATGAGAAACTGATGTATGGTATTTGGGACGAATGGCTACCTGCATAAGAAGATCTTTCCTATATATTTAAGGTACTGATTATATATCATACCTGGATTAGGGTATAGGAGGGATCTGACATATGAAAATCCTAACCTTGTTGCAAGGGCGGAAGAGCTATTCAGTAGCATAATTAATTTTTGTACACATGAAACGTATATTCAATTACAAGCATGGATTATATATTTTTTTTTCCATTAATCTCTTTCTTCTTACCTGGAGAATTCCAATAACTATACATGGTCAGGTTGGTAATACTTTTCCAGCATGGTCTGAAGGATATCTCGATATTCATCACATCAATACAGGGAAAGGAGAATCGACCTTTTTTATGTTGCCTGATGGAACCTCCATGCTGGTAGATGCGGGTGCCTCAGAGCGTTCCAAACCGAGGGTAACTGATCCAAGACCAAATGACAGCTATACTCCAGGGGAATGGATAGCACGTTATATTATACATATGATGGAAGACCATAAGGAAAAGAAACTTGATTATGTTCTTATAACTCATTTCCATGGAGATCATATGGGAAGACCTTCGCCTGGTTCAGAAACTTCAGAAAATGGAGGATACCTGATGTCAGGTATTACAGAAACGGGAGATATGATACCTTTCAGAAAACTGGTTGATCGCGGCTGGCCGGATTATAACTGGCCCTCCCCAATGGGAGAGAAGTTTACGGATAACTACCTTAAGTTTCTCAATTGGCATATAAATGAGAATAAGGCAGAAGCAGAACAATTTGCAGTGGGGCATAACGACCAGTTTGCTTTATTAAATAATCCGAAAGAATATGCAAATTTTGAAATTCGTAATATTGCCGCCAACGGGCATATATGGACAGGAACGGATTCAAATTCCAGAAACCATTTTCCTCCTTTGGAAAGTTTATTACCCTCTCAATATCCGGATGAAAATAAGAGTAGTATAGCATTTCGGCTTTCCTATGGTAAATTCGACTATTTCAACGGGGGAGATATCACCACTGGTGCTCCTGGTACCTGGCAGGATATTGAAACACCCATAGGGTTGATTACCGGCCCTGTTGATGTTTGTCTGGCTAACCACCATGCGTATTTCGATGCGATGGGGCATTCTTTTCTTCAGGCAGTGAGGCCTAGAGTTCATATTATCCAGGCATGGGCACCAAGTCACCCTTCCCTAAGTGTCATTGCACGAATGATGTCGGAAAGGACTTACCCCGGCCCGCGAGATGTTTTCTCAACCAATACCATGGAAGAAACCATTGTTGTGATCGGCGGCCGCATGGATAAAATGAAAAGCCAACAGGGGCATATTGTGATACGTGTTAATCCGGGAGGTGATAGTTATATGATATATATCCTCGATGATTCGGAAGAGAATTTTAAAATCAAGACATTACATGGACCATATGAATCATTTTAATCATCCCTAATCAGGAGAATATAATAGAACAATAAGGCATATGATGGGATTGAATATTTGGTAGCCGGACCATAATATTTGATTTGAGGCTGTGTTAACTGGATTTGAGAAACTTGTATATGCTTTCTGAAACGATAGAGTACCTATACAAGTGCAGAAAACTTATATGTTTGACATATCAACTACCTATCTAAGACTAGTTATGAAAAAACTATCCCTAGTTTCTATGAAGAAATCAGCTAAATTAGTCAAATTATGCTGTCTACTCGCCATTCCTTTCCTAAGCTCAATGAATGTATCCGGTCAGGGTACATTAAAGGGAGTTATTAAAGAAAAATTGTCGAATGATCCTATGATTGCCGCTACTGTGGTCGTTAAGGGAACCACAACTGGAACTGTATCGGACTATAACGGCGAGTATACCTTGCCGTTGAAACCAGGTACCTATACCCTTGAAATATCTTATATCGGTTACATTACCCAGGAAGAAACCGTAACCCTGGAGGAGGGTAAGACCACCGAGTTGAATATTGAAATGGTAGTTGAAGCCATCATGGGAGAGGAAGCTGTGGTAACCATGCAGGCCAGGGGACAGCTGGCCGCTGTGAACCAGCAGCTGCGTTCTAATCAGATTATCAATGTGGTGTCTGCTGAACGCATTAAAGAGTTGCCAGACCAGAATGCCGCACAGGCTGTAAGCCGCCTTCCCGGTATTCACCTGGACGGATCAAAAGTCGTTATACGGGGTATCCAACCTAAGATGAATAAGATCCTCATTAACGGTGTTGAGATGCCCTCCACCGAGGCCAATAACCGGGCAACGAGTATAGGAATGATTTCTGCCAATATGCTTTCAGGAATCGAGGTATATAAGACACTTACTCCCGATATGGATGCCGATGGCATCGGGGGCGTAGTGAATCTGAAACTGCAGGAAGCCCGTGAAGGATTGCATTACAGTGTCATGGCCCAGGGCACCTACAACCAGCAGGAGGCATTGATTGGGAATACCAGGTTCTGGGGAGATATCAGCAACCGGTTCTTTGATAACAAATTTGGTGTTTTAGTAAGTCTGAATTATGATAAATACAAGGGGGGTGACGATCAAGTCAGCGCGGGCTACTCAAGACTAAGCGAGGCAACACTCGGTACTGCAGATTATATGTGGAATAGTACATCAGTGACTGATGATCTAAAGGAATCAACAAATTTTGGAGGTAGTATGGTTTTGGACTATAAGTTGCCAAAGGGACAATTTGTATTTTCCAGTATGCTTACCAAGACGTTTTCTGAAAGTGTTGAACATAAGAATGAAATGAATAATGGCCTTACTGTATATTTGGATCACAATCAATACGAGAGACTCCTTTTGAACAACTCGTTGTTATATAAGCAGCAAATTGGGATCGTCAAACTGGATGCAAGTGTGTCAGCCATTTCCATTGATAAACAAGATGACTTCAACTACCAATACAGATATGGAGCTCCAGGTAATGATTATAATCTTGATTCTCTGACAAATAATAGAAGGTTGACGATGGAGCCCTGGGAAATTTATGGCTTTGAAGTTCCTGATACCTGGGAAAATTCGCGAATGAAAAAATTTGAATGGTCACCTGGAAATTTTAATGAAAAAAGGATCATCGCAGATCTGAACCTGGAGGTCCCCTGGAGGATATCCGATCAGGTGTCAATCAACTTTAAGGCTGGCGGGAAATACCGGAGAATGAGCCGGGACAATAATGAGTCGCAAGCAAGGTATGGGGATGATATCACTCCGGGGCCCAGACAGGCCTCAATGGCGGAATGGCTAACTTCGATTGGCCATGATAATTATGAAAGTGTGCTGAGATTTCCCCTTATGAGGGATTATGATTATGCAACCAATCCGGGATTTATGAATAACCATGACTACTATTCTATGCCCTATGTCTTAAATGTCGATTATCACAGGCATATGGCTGTGGATCTGATGGATTACAATACCCTTCAGATACAGCCTGGTCAATGGAGCGGGGATTACTGGGGAGGGGAAGAGCTTTTTGCAGGTTTCCTGATGGCAGAAGTTAACCTCTGGAGCAGGGTCATGGTTATCGGGGGTGCCCGCTATGAAAGCATTACCAATAACTATTCAGCCATGGAGGTTGCCAGTGTATCAAAAAACACCTATGTAGTCATGGATACCATTACGAGGCCTGTCACGCACACCAACCTGCTGCCACATTTGCATATTAGATGGCGGGTGACAGACTGGTGGGATGTTCGCTTCTCTTATAACCAGACCCTGAGCCGTCCAGATTATAAATATATAGTTCCTTCCATATATTATGATCAAATTGCAGGAAGTGGTAGTGCAGGTAGTCCCACTTTAGCACCGGCACTTTCGAAAAACCTGGATGCCAATTTCACCTTTTATTCCCGAAAGCTTGGTCTGGTAACCATTGGTGGATTTATGAAAACCATTGACGATGTTTTTTATTCCCAACCCACACAAATTACTAATATACCCGACACAATCGTGCGTAACAGGTTCCCTACTGAAAAGTTTGCAAGTCTGGCACAGGGTATAACAGATTATTATATCAATAATCCCAACCCTGCCTATTTAAAGGGTTTGGAAGCTGAGTGGCAATCCAATCTCACCTACCTTCCTTTCCCATTTAACGGACTGGTCCTCAATGTGAATTATACGCATGTCTGGTCAGAGACCAATTATGTGCAGCACAGGGTGTCAAATGTTTTCATTCCTACATTTCCTTTCTTTGAACTGGTTGAGAACGATACAGTTTTTACAAACAGGCTGTTGCATCAGGCTAATGATATTGCCAATGTTTCAATTGGGTATGACTACAAGGGCTTTTCAGCCAGGGCCTCGTTCAGATTCCAGGGAAATGTGATGAGTGGTATAGGGGGGCGTGAGGAAGATAACAGGTATACAAACAATGTCTACAAGTTTGATTTTGTGATGAAGCAGCGTATCCCCCTCAAATTTGCCAATCTTGAAATATACTTCAACGCCATCAACTTCACCAACGTTCCTTACCGTCGCTACTCAATATATCCTAACAAAGGAATAACAAACACCCTGACTAGATATTCGGGACGGCAGTTTCAATTGGGTATCAGGCTCACCAACTAGCTTAAAGCAAGTGTCCATCGCGAGGTGGAACCCTGAAGGGTTGAGCGAAGCCTAATCTGAAGGAAACCGGCGCCCCGCTCCCATAACATCATGGCATCTGCCGATCATATTAACCAGAAAGCCAAACAAAACAATTCAAAAATGAACACCAACTCTTTAATTTCGACTGTTAAACTGATAAGCGCTGTTATCATTATCAGTTTCTCAAGTGCAAACCTCCTGCGGTCCCAGACCATTTCTTTTCCCGGTGCGGAAGGATACGGGCGGTTTAGCAAAGGTGGCCGTGGGGGAGATGTGTATATCGTTACCAACCTGAATGATGACGGCGCTGGTTCTTTGCGCTATGGGGTTGAAAATGCGAATGGACCTAGAACAATCGTATTTGAGGTTTCTGGTAACATTGAATTGAAAAGCCATTTGACGATAGAGACATCCTATATAACTTTTGCCGGACAATCAGCTCCCGGAGACGGGATCTGCATAAAGGATTATGGATTCAAAATAGTGGGATGCCATGATATTATTGTGAGATATATGAGGTTTCGCCTCGGGGATGAAAATAAAGAGGCGCCGGCTGGGTACGATGCCATTGAAACGAATGGTGTCAGCAATATAATATTTGACCATGTTTCTGCCAGCTGGGGAATAGACGGCATCCATGACCTGAGGGGTGAGTTATTCACCCTGCAGTGGTCGATATATGGGGAGGCTCTCAACAACAGTCTTCACGAAAAAGGCAAGCATGCCATGCTAAGTTCCATGAGGGATGTCACGGATAATCTTACCCTGCATCATAACCTGATGCACAGCAGCCGGGATCGTCACCCAACATTGGGCGGAGGCACAGGGACGAAAGCCGAATCCATTATTGATTTTCGTAATAATGTAGTGTTTAACTGGGAAGGAGGCACTAATCTTGGTAGTTGCAAGTTGAATGTGATCAACAATTACTATAAGCCGGGAGCAAGTACTGATCTGTCAGATCATCCAATGAATATAAAATCAGAGATCGGTGTGGGTGACCCAAAGGGATTTACTTCTGGCAATGTATTTCCCTGGAATCAGGCATGGACAGAGGATAATTTTCTGGCGATAAACTATATAAAATCAGGAAAATATATAAGCACTACCCGGGAGGAATGGGAATTGCCTGGCGAACTGGTTTTTGGTGATGACAAACCCGAAACACAAACTGCTGAAGAAGCTTATGATTTGGTTCTACATCATGCAGGGGCATCGTTGAGCAGGGACTCGGCTGATGCAAGGATTGTAAGAGGGATAAGGGACGGAAGCAATAAACTGATTGATTCACAGTCTGAAGTTGGCGGTTTTCCATTACTTAATTCGCTGCCTGCTCCTGCAGATACAGACAGAGATGGTATGCCTGATATATGGGAAACAGCGAACGGATTAGACCTGGCCGATCCGGAGGACAGGAACGAGGACAGGAATTACGACGGGTATACCAACCTGGAGGAATACCTGTATAGACTGGTTCCCATTTTAACGGATGTAAAACCTGTTGTTAACATTATTTCACCGCTTACAAACACTGGGTACCTCCAGCAGGATACTGTTTTTGTCAAAGTAATCGCAGAGGATTATGGAGATGGTAAAATTGAAAGCCTTCAGGTTTACCTTGATGAAGATCTTATTTCTTCATCGGATTTAACATCACTTGATACCACTCTGACTGGTCTTGCTGTGGGTAAGCATTTTATTATTGCCAGGACCATTGACGATAGCGGGAACTTAGCAGTGGACACCAGTAGGATCTATATTGGTACCAGGATGTGTTCCCTTACCATTGATTCCATTGAGGGAGGAGGAACCGTAGAGTTTGATCCTCCAGGAGGATTTTATGTAGAAGGCATGGAAGTTTCGATGGTCGCCATACCGTCCTTTCCCTTTCAATTTGAAGCATGGAAAGGTGATTTACAAGGCTTGCAAAACCCGGTAATGGTTACCATGCAGGGCGATATCTCCGTATCTGCAAGATTTGTGATGGATTCCAATTCCGTTGTCAACATTAATTTCCAACCGGCTTCTTCCCTAGTCCCTCCCGGGTATATTCCTGATTATGGCTATGAATATGGCCTTCGCAATGAGGGTTATAGTTATGGATGGGTCACCGGACCAAATAATGAAACCCGTGAAAGGGGCAAACCCGATGATCCCAGGAAGTCGACCCTGAATCATATGTATAAAAACGGAATGGCGATCTGGGAGTTTGGCTTGCCTGATGGTTTTTATGACGTTCAAATTTTCATGGGGGATGCGAGTAATACCGACCAGGATAACAGTATTAACCTGGAAGGGATCGATCGGATGGATCCGACACCGAATTCCGGCAATTTTGATGAATTTTTTTTTGAAAATCTAGAGGTTAATGATGGCAGGCTTACCCTTACACCGCTGATAGAACCGAAAATAATTTTTATGAAAATCGGGCCGAAAGGAAATACTTTCGGTAAATTTCTTCTTGTGCGCAATGGCTCCGGCACGGGTGAATATCATTCAGGGGACCTTGTTGATATTGTCGCAAATGAACCGGATGCTGATTATATATTTCATAGCTGGACCGGTGATTCTGCTTATGTAACTGATCCGGCCGCGATTTTCAGTACGCTTAACATGCCTGATTTGGACATTGCTGTGGCTGCAAGCTATCTGAGCATTATAAAGAAGCTTACAGTAAGGTACGGGTCAGGAAGCGGTGAATACAATGAGGGTGATGTCATTAATATCACCGCAGACACCCCTTCGGCCGGAAAGTTATTCGACAAATGGACTGGAGATACAGCCGGGATTGCAGATATTAGGGGATTTTCAACTACCGTTACTATTGGGAAATATGACCAGAGTGTTACAGCTACCTACAGAGATTTTGCAACAGGTCTGGGACCGGCTGCCTCAATTGAAAAGAAGATCACTTGTTATCCAAATCCTGCTGGCTCTTCCTTCACGCTCGAGCTGAATGGTATTGATCGTTGTGATGTTGAGATATTTAATCTTTTGGGACATGTGGTTTACAATGCAAGGAACCTTGAGAGATTAAGTAATATTCAGGATCATAATCTCCCCGCAGGAATATATATTTTAAAAGCCAGGGATAACCATGTAGGAATTTATACTCAGAAATTAATAATTGAAAGCGATTAGATTCTCTAAGCTTTAATACAATGCAGAATAAAAATAACGTCAAATCACCCGGACGAAGGTCTTTTATCCGGACCGTCTTCTACTCGGGTGCAGGAACTATTGTGGTTCCTTCAATAATATCGTGTGGAGGTTCTAATCAGAATAACGTTGCATATAAGGGAAATCTGCTAACCAATGGTGATTTCGAACTGGTTGACCCAGCCAATTCTAATAAACCTGCCGACTGGGAACTTGGGCCGCAGTCACCCGGCAAATCTGTGACAATCGCTGGGGAAAAGGTTCAATCCGGCTCACAGGCTGCACTTCTGCGACGAACTGCATCTGAAGACTACTATTATTACCTTCGTCAGGGTGTAAAGCTTAATCCAGGTGCATTGTACAGGCTTCGCTTTTACGCAAGGGCAGATGAAAAATCCGGAGATCTTTTTGCGGTGTGCATATCAGGGAAAGGTGCCGAGGGTCCGTCCTGGCTTTATCATCCTGTGCATTTAAAATCCGGTAGCTGGCAACTTGTTGATATTGTTTTTAGTGCCCAGTCGGGCTTCAATCCACTGGACTACGCCGACATTGAATTTCGTTTAAACCAGTGGAGACCTGATTTTTCCTGGCGTCCAAACCAGCCCAAAGACCGTGAGGTCAGACAGGAGTTGCATATTGATGCGGCAAGCCTGGTAGAACTTAAAGAAGGAACCAGAGTTCCCGGACGTCTGTCCCGCTGGATTCTTGTCCCGGGTCATGAAGATTTACGCATGTCAAATGTTGAGTTAGGACTTGGTGATGGTTTATCCATGATTTCGGGCAGTGCCAGATTACAAGGGAATGGCCAAAAAATGAAGCAACAGGAATATTTAGAGGAGATCTCAGATTGGGGACAATATGCTTACAGTGAGCGCTCCAGGAGACTGTTTGTTCATGCGGATACGATCTCGGAGGATCTTGATTTCAGCTATGAAGCTGCCGTAGACCGGAGCGGGGATGCCCTACTTGGGATTTGCTCACTGATCGGACGTGCCCTGCGAAATGGTACTGCTGAACGGAAAAAAATCCCCGTCCTATTTGAGAAAAAAGAATTTGACCGGGAAAATTGGCCGGTAACTCAGGGATTACCTTTTCCTGAAGGCGAACTGGCAGATTTATCCACATTGCGCGTGCTCGACGGTGCTGGAAATGAAGCTCCTCTTCAGGTTCGGGCCACAAGCTATTGGGCAGATGACTCTGTCAGGTGGGTATTGCTGGATTTTTGCATAAATGCTGCTGCCGGGGAAACACCTTCGTATACCTTTGAGTTTGGTCATGGAGTGAAACGCAGTGAAGTAGATGAACCCATCAGTATTTTGGAAGATGATGATTTCCTAGAGGTGGATAGCGGCCGCTTGCAATTCAGGGTATCAAAAGATAGATTTCAACTTCTTGAAGATCTGGTGGTGGATGGCAAAAAGCCTCTGGATGGTCCGGTCATGATGACGGTACAGGACGAAAGGGGTATGACCTATCACTGTTCAGTCATAAAACCTTACAGCGTTTTGGTAGAAGAAACAGGGCCGATGCACGCTGTGATTTCGGTTTTAGGCTGGAATGCCAGTGCCACGGAGGATAAATTTCTGACCTATACCACGCGCATTCATGTATACCGGAATCAACCATTTGTAAGGATTTTCCATACACTGACCAACCGTCACGAAGATCAAGAGATCGGTACCCACAAATGGGCAAGGGGATGGCCAGAAGAATCCGAACTACGAACCATGGAACTCCCTCAACGAAATATTGCAGATGCCTCTATCCTTTTGAAGCCTGCTGGAATAGGAGCATGGTCATTTCTGAATGAAAACGACACCATCTCTGGAAATGTAACTGAAGGACCTGCAATTCACCGACAGACGCATCATAATGAGGGCATTTTATCAACTCCTTTTGGTGATTTGAATACCGGCAAAGTTCCCGGTGTGATAAACATTAGGGCTTCGGAAGCTTTGATCAGTCTGGCTTTATTCCGCTATAACAATTTGTTCCCAAAGGAAACAAGAATCAGTGAAACAGGAGTAGAAATCGGGCTTATCCCTTTCAGCTCATCTTATCCTCATGCATTGTTAAAAGGCACCGCCAGAACCTCAGAATTTTTTCTGGCTTTTAATACTTCAGATGATGATTCGCACGATTTGTCCGCTCTCTGTTTTACCGAGCCTAGTCTTTTCATGAACCAGGAATGGTATTGCAAGAGCAGGGGTTTTGTGGGTGATGCCATTATTCCTGAAAATAAATATACGATAGGCACCTACGACCGTATCATCAACAGTTATGTGGATAACATCATGGAGCCATACCCCAAAGGTGTTGATGACTGTGGATTGGTGAACTATGGAGATTTTCCTTACCGGGGATATAATGAATGGCTGAACCTGGAATACGATGGTGATCTGGGCTTGTATATGCATTTTGCCAGAAGCGGTAACAGGGGCGCTTTCCTGCGTGCCATGGACGGGTCACGCCATTTTCTGGATGCCGATATGGGATGGTATACCGGGGATTTTGATACACATGGAAGCGATTTTCCACACGATGTGGCTCATTATTCGCCAACACGGCCCGGCGGGCATACCTATACCTTGGGTCTGGTACATTATTACCTTTTAACAGGTGATCGCAGAGGGCTTGAAGCAACACGCACGACATCAGAATGTACAAACCGTACCTTGTATCATCGCATCCATCAATATGCATCTGCTTTTACTGAGGAGGATCCTGTTGGTACAAAGAGGGGGTATATTTTACCCGGAGGGCCTTCCCGGAGTCCGAATTCACGCAACACTTCCGATCCTTCCCGTTATACATTGCATACATACCTGGTCACTGGAGAGGCCCGCTTCCTGGATGCTTCCATATCGCTCGCAGAAAGTCTCGTGCTCGATTGGCCTGAGGTTTGGAGGACTGATGATGACCAGTATATGCATTACCGCTGGCCTCAGGTTCTCGGAAGGCTTTATGATTTGACCGGAGCGGAACATTATAAGAATATCCTGCTGAAATGCGGGGAATGGATGATGGAAAATCCCTACAAGAAATATGGTGAGTTCCGTGTTGCGCAAAGTTATGGAAGTGGAGTACAACTCTCAGGGCAAAACAATACCCGTATGATGTTTCTTACCGCCTGGGCCTGGAAAATTACCAACGAGCGGAAGTATCTGGACTGGATGATCAATATGTGGGATTTTCTGATTGAACAAGACCGGCACAAAGAAATTTCACGTTCAGACGGTAAACGGCTAGGTAAGGAGGCGGATAATCCTGCACGCGGTGCAGCATGGGTTGTACCCAACCGTACCATATTAATTGATCATCATCCTGGACGTTTTCAGCTGGTACCACCCGGGAAAGGTGAATGGGAACTTACGGTTGGAAATACTTCAGAGACACCACTTCGAGGAAACTTAGTTATTGGTCCGCTTCCTGAAGGTGTCAAAATGGAAACGACAAAGGATTTTACGCTGGGCTTAAGCGAAGAGATAAAAATGAAATTTACTGTAAACTTCACTGATGAGGTTCTTTCCGGACGCATCACTATTCCCTACCGCATAACAACTGTTGGTGATGATGGACGCAAAGGTGAACGCAATAGTTTCTTTGCAGCCCATCTGCTAAGACCCCGATTGGAAGAAGTTCCGGAACTGATTTTTCATGCGCCTCTGGACAATACTGATCCGGCGTATTCATATGGTGGAAATGGGAAAGGTATTTTTGAAATTGAAAATTTTGTTGATGGACGTCTTGGGAAAGCATTGGATTCCACAGCGGAAGGTTGGTCCTTTGATCTCGAGGGGAGTATTTTCCCAGAGGCAGGAACGTTTAGCGTATGGATGAAACCTTCTATAGGAAACAATCAGGAACACGGACTGCTTCGTATTCTGGGCCATGGCTGGCCCTTCATTGGCATTTATACAGGCAAAATTGTGGCCTGCAACCAGCCATTCAGGTATGAGTTTTCATCGCACAAAGGAAAATGGGTCCATATCGCCATGTGGTGGGATCTGAACGAGCTTGCTTATTTTATCGATGGAAAAAATGTGTACCGGGCAAAGCGGGAAAATTATGAGATTCCAACGGGTGAGTTATGGGGCCTTTCACAGAATGCAGCTTCATTTGATGATATAAGGATCTACTCCATTCCATTGGATAATAATAAAATACTAACATTAGCCAAAGGGTAACTTTATATTATTTTTTTAATTATTTGAGATATGAATATTCAATTAAAAATTTCATGGTTCGCTATCGGATTTATGTTGATTGGGGGAATGATAAGTTGTAAAACAAAGGATACAAGGCCAAACATAATTTTTATTCTTGCTGATGATTTGGGCTGTCCGCAACTTGGATGTTACGGAAGCGATTATTACCAGACGCCCCATATCGATAAACTGGCCAATGAAGGCATGCGTTTCACCAATGCTTATTCAGCAGGTTCCGTTTGCTCGCCTACACGTGCTTCTATTATAACAGGGAAGTATCCTGCACGTCTACATATAACTAATCCTTTACCCACAGTAATAAAAAATACTTTTCCTCTTTCAGAGCCTGACTGGCAAAAATTTTTACCCCTGGAGGAAGTAACTTTTGCCGAGATTTTAAAAAGAGAAGGCTACCATACTGCGCTTTTCGGGAAGTGGCATTTGAGTATTGCAAAAACCCCACCTGAAAGTTTACCATTTAATCCAGACAAACAGGGTTTTGATGAGACATTTGTAACATATAAACCCTCAGGGAATTTGATTCAACCCTGGCAAGATGCTGAAAATGATGCCCATAATGTAGATACCATAACGTCGCTGGCTATTGATTTCATTGAAAGGAATAAAACAGAGCCGTTTTTTCTTTATGTATCTCACAATACAATTCACAACCCGTTAATGGAGAAAAAGGCAACTATTGGTAAATATGAAAGCTTACAAGAATCAGAAAAGCCTGAAAACCTCCCTGTGTTAGCAGCGATGTTGGAAAGGATGGATAATAGTTGCGGAAAGATATTCGATAAGGTCAGGGAATCAGGCCTTGAGGAAAACACAATTATTATATTTTTTTCGGATAATGGAGGAGTAAATAAGAATGATAATCAAATTCCGTTCAGGGCTGGAAAGGGCTGGCTATACGAAGGGGGCATAAGAGTACCTTTAATTGTAAAATGGAATGGAATTATTATACCGGGGAGTACTTCCACGTCATTGATAAGCTCAATAGATTTTTTCCCATCCTTTCTTGAAATGACAGGGGTAAAAGATGTCCCGAAGAACCTTGACGGAAAAAGTTTCGTTTCTGTTTTAAAGAATCCGGATACTGAAATCCATCAGGATCTTTTCTGGCACTTTCCCCATTATCACCGGGGTTCCGGGATGGTTCCCGGTGGGGCTGTAAGAAGTGGCAACTGGAAATTAATTGAGTGGTATGAAAAATCATTGCGGGATGAGGGAGGCATGGCTTTTGAGTTATATAACCTTGAAAATGATGTAGGAGAAAAAGTTAACCTGGCAGACAGTTTAACGGATATAACCAGCAAATTATCCGGCCAGTTACAAAATTGGAGGGAGAGCACAGGTTCGCAAATGCCGGCTCCTAACCCTTCGTATTAAACTTAAAGAAGTTAGTTGAAAATTTGAATAAGTGATAATCAAACAAAAAACATAGAAAATGAATAGGATGTTATGTCTTCTGCTACTGTGGGCTATGTTTTTTTGCCCTTCTCAGGCTCAATATAAAACTACCTCGCCCATCGAGGTAAAAGTTGACCAGCCTACATTTCCCGAAAAATATTTTTCTGTAGTGGATTTTGGAGCCCGGAAAGGAGGAAAGGAAAAATGTACAAAGGCCTTTGCCGATGCAATTGATAAGGCATCAGGTTCAGGAGGTGGTTACGTCATCGTTCCTGAAGGAAAATACCTTGTTGGACCTATCGTTTTGAAAAACAATGTATGTCTTAAATTTGAAGAGGGAACTGAAATTCTGTTCAGTACCGACACCGATGATTATCTTCCTGCTGTTCTTTCCCGTCATCAGGGTATCGATTGCTATAAACATTCAGCATTCATTTATGCCAATAATGCCACAAATATTGGCATTATTGGAAAGGCAATCCTCCATGGGCAAGGGAAAACATGGTGGGATTACCGTTTTGCTATTCCCGATGACGAGGATCCTTTTCGAATCCTTGAGGAAATGGCAGAAAATGACCTTCCTCTAAGCGAAAGGGTTTTTGATGATATCCACAAAACATTGCTTGCCCCCTGCTTTGTGATGCCAATTTATTGCAAGAACGTGTTAATTGAAGACATCTCACTTAAATACGGCGCATATTGGACAGTGAATCCGGTATACTGTGAAAATGTTACTATCCGCAATGTATCGATAGAGACAATTGGAGAATATGGAAAAACAAGTAATGGTGATGGAATAAACCTATCCTCCTGTAAAAACGTGTTGGTTGAGGAATGCTGGTTAAATACGGGCGACGATTGTATAACCTTGAAATCGGGCAGGGGGATTGATGGCTATAAAAAGGGTATCCCAACCATGAATGTCGAAATCAGAAATTGTAAAAGCTTACAGGGACATGGTGGAGTGGTGATTGGAAGTGAAACATCGGGCGGCATAAGAAATATTTACGTTCATGATTGTGAGTTTAACGGGACCGATCGTGGCCTGCGCATTAAAACAGCCAGGGGAAGAGGAGATGCCATTGAAAATGTTTGGTTTGAGGACATCAAAATGGGATCGATGATCAAAGAGGCTATTAAAATTCATATGCCCCGCTATACCAACCGGTATCCGGCTCATCCGTTAACAAGAATGACGCCACGGATCAGGAATATTCATTATAAAAATATTCAGTGTGAAGCTGCAGGAGAACATGCAATAAGGATACAGGGTTTGCCCGAAATGCCAATAGAATCTATCACAATGGAAGGTATTTATGTTAAATCAGAGCAAGGAATTTTAATGATTGATGCGGCAGCGATTCTGATGAAGAATATTGATGTTGAGACAAAGGATGATGCAGTTCTTCGTTTCGATAACTGTTCAAATATCATCATCGAAAATATGGGCAAATCAAGTAAAAACATACTTGTAAAAGGCGAGGGATCAAAAGATATTAGGCTGGTAAACAGTGAATTAAATGAGGATAAGCTAGTGTATGAAGATTGTAAGAATAAGGTATTATTCTTATATAGTGATCGTTAGCTTTAATTTTTGTGGATCTATAAATAGTAATTAATCAAAGAATAAATAAAAATGAAATTTAGATATTTATTTAGTGCATTGATCCTTATTTTATGGGCCGGCAGCAGTATAGCTCAAAAAGATTATCATCCAGGCATTTACGAATCTCCTGATTATGAGGAAGAGTGGATGCAACCAAGCGTTCAGCCCGATCGCATAATGCTAAACTATGGTGCTGATCCCTACCACTACTGCCAGCGCTACCTGGAGAACTAACACCGAGGATTAATACCGCTTATGCCGAAATAGCAAAAGCTACTGCTGCTCCTAAATTTTGGAGAACCGCAAAACGTTTTACTGCTAAAACCACATTGCTCGATGGTAGTAAGGTAATGGATGCCGGCATAGTGGCCAATTATCATTCTGTTACTTTTAATGAGTTAGAACCCAATACGCTGTATGGCTACCGTGTTGGCGATGGCGAACATTGGAGTGAATGGTTTCAGTTTAAAACTGCATCTACAACCAATGATAAATTCTCATTTATATACATGGGCGATGCCCAGAACGATATCTTTGACCTATGGTCACGCACATTGCGTATGGGTTTTCAGTTAGCACCTTTTGCACGTTTCATAGTTCACGCAGGAGACTAAACAGGTGATCCTCATGGTGAAGAAGAATGGGAAGAATGGTTTAGAGCAGGTAGTTTTATCCACAGTATGATACCAAGTATTCATACACCAGGTACTACCCACCAGTATGGACCTCTTTATGAAGGACAAGATGATTCTCTGGAGCAATTGAGTATTCAATGGCGTCCACAATTCACCTTGCCCGAAAATGGTCCGAAGGGTATTGATGAACTAAAAGAAACCGCCTATTATATGGATTTTCAGGGAGTGCGAATGATTAGTGTGAATTCCTGCATATACCTCGAAGAACAAGCAGAATGGTTGAGAGAAATATTGACCAATAATCCGAACAAATGGACTATTGTCACCTATCATCACCCGCTCTATCCAATTTCAAGAAGTCGTTCAGATTCAAAAAGGAGAGAGTTGCTAAAACCAATCTTTGACGAATTTCACGTTGACCTTGCACTTCAAGGGCACGACCATGGTTATGCTCGTGGCCGGGCTATCGATGAGCATAATCTTGTTTCGGGAACTAATAACCTCGATCAAACCGGTACAGTGTATGTTGTATCGGTAGGCGGAGGTAAAATGTATCGCTTAAGCCGCCCGGAAGGATGGTGGGAGCAATGGGGAGCAAAACAAGATCGTAATGGTGAAAATACACAACTGGTGCAAGTGATTACGGTTGATCACGATACTCTCCGTTTTCAGTCCTATACTGCAACAGGAGATTTATACGATGCCTTCGACTTAGTCAAAAATACAAAAGGGCCAAATACACTTGTCGATCGTAAAAGTGAATGTATAGACGCCAGCTATTTTAACAATACTATTGCCTATCACGATGAACTTCCTTTGGATATTAAAAACACCGTTTTAGCGAAATACAAAGGTTTTGAGATTGAGATTGATAAAGTAGAGAAAAATTTCGATTCAGAGATTGGAATTTACTATGAAATTGATTTGGAAAATGATAGTACCGATGCCGAAATTGAAATAAAAATAACTGAGGCAGGAGTCATCTTTGAAGAAGTGATAGAGATAGCCGACTAATATGATGAGAAAACTACTCGGGAATACTACGAAGTGCCGGATAGGGTTAATCCTCATTATCGGGATTATGTGGCAGCCTGCTATGGAAAAAGCCGCTGGTCAAACAGATCCTAACGGGGGGCTATCCAACGGCATTTGGATGCCGGCTGTGGACACTACAAAGGTAAAGACAAAGGGGATATGGCAAAGGACTACCTTCAGATATGCTGCGCAAGAGCACCTTCTGACACACGACGAGGGTGCCGTTCTTGAAATTGACTTCGTTGGTACGGGCCTGGTTCTGCGACTCAGTGGACACGCCGTCCCATCCTTTGGACGCATGAATCTGGGTGTTCTCGAGGTGAGTATAGACGGTACTTCTGCACCTGCACTCCACCTTAGCGAGACACCACGAGAAATCATGTTGGCCCGTGACTTACCCCTTGGTAAACATCGGGTTCAGCTAACCCACAGACGAAGTACCGCAGGAACAGGATGCCGGATAGAAGGAGTCTATGTCCTTCAAGACCAGACCGGGGAACTAGCCTTTGAGGTGAACGGGGAGAAAAACTCGCATCTGGTGGATTTGAGGGCTGTGCTCATGCACCAGGGTAAGGTGATCCGGAATACGCTGGTCAGAAATTGGCTGAATGGTCGGTGTCGATTGGCAGGCCTGCCACCCGGCGAAAATTACACGCTCCACCTCACGGCCTCTGGCTGGGAGCCTCACACCGAGTCGGGGATTGAGATCATAGGGAGTAGCGAAGTGACCCTACCGCCGATTTATCTTAAACGCGAAGCACGGACTCGGACGCAAGGGACGTTTCCCGAGTATGGGTTATCCCGTGGTTCGCCTGTCTGGCGAACAGTTTCGCTGCAGACTTGCAATAAAACAGCGCACGGTTGAATCAATGAGACTCGTTCGGCATGTGGGGCCGGCGACAATCTCCAGGGAACTTACCCCAGAGGAGGATACGTCCGCTGCCTTCTACTACGACCGTGAGTTCGTCGCTACTATTCCGGACGATACACCTCCTGGACTCTATGATCTGGTAACAACGATCCACGGTGAGCAGGGCTACACCGGGACAGTTATGTCGCCGCGGAGTGTGCATGTGGTGAGCGCTTACCCCAAGAATCCCGTTTTCATGACCTTCGGACATCTGGACACCTGGGGTCAGTACCAGGCAGAATATCTCCACCGGTTGGCTGGGATCGCTAACATTCTCGCTCCGGATATGGTGTTGGTAAGTAATGCAGTGAACGCGGCCTATGTGTCTGGAGCACTCTCCGATGTGTATGTTCCTTATGTTGTCACATTCGGGAATCATAAGCTTCACGGACACGAACAATGGTATGGAGAATCCGTAGGCTCAGTCGATTTCGGTAAGACTCTTACAATTCTCAACTTCGGACTCTACTGGCACAACGACCTCTCCAAGGCAGACGCCTTGCTCTCCGCACGAGAAGACACGCGAATCAAAGTGATAAATGGCTTTGAGCACAACGCCCCGGTGCAGTCATTCCTCGACAAGCACACCGTCGCTATGATCCATGACGGACACGGTCCTGGTACTAAAGTAATGGAGATTGGGGCGACACCTACGCTGCGTATTGGCAAGATCAATAGCGAAAGCTTCCGAATTGTCCGCTTTCAGAACAACAAGGTTTTGTCCGCCACCTATCTGGGCAGTGATGTAGATCCCATCCCGTTCAAGCGTAGCAAGCGGACTCCAGTCCAAATCGAGTACTCACCTGCAAATGACGGGCATCATAGCACCGTCACTGCCACGGTCACCAATGATTTGAAAAAGCTCTTTCCGAACTGCAGGGCCGTCTTTGTTATGCCTTACGCAACGAAGTTTAATGTAGACAACGGTCAGCTAGATCACGTGATAACGAGCGATTGCGAATCCTTTTCAGTCGTTACCGTTCGATTTAACCTCCCTGCGCAGGACTTATTAGTCGTCTCTGTCACAAGTCGCTAAGATTGAAAATAAAAACAAGTTTATTTGGATAATTATGCAAAAACGAAGAAAATTTATCAAAACCGCTGCTTTGGGTAGTTTAGCAGTTACCAGCCTACCGTTTTCTCGATATTTTAAGGAAGAAAATCTTGGGGCAAAAATACAGCAAATAACAACAGGTCCCGAAAATCATCTATTCGGTTATATCGGGCAGTCGCTGACAATCCCCTGGAATTTATCTGGTAGCAGAATTCTTACTCTGAGTTCTCCTTTTATCGATCATTTACCAGATGGAAATGAACCTGCAGGAGTTTGTCTTGTGCACACAGACAAACAAGAAGGGGATTTTATGAAGGTAGAAAAAGTAGATGAGTCTTTGGGCTGGAATCCTCAGCAGGGAACCATGTTCTATTGGAACCCAGAAAATCCGGACAGCCAGTTCTTTTTCAATACCAGGGATAAAAAAACCGGGAAAGTATTCACCGTTCTTTATGATATTGAAAAGGGACATCGTGTTCACGAATACAGGTTTAATGACACTCCTGTTGGAAATAGTGGAATCTGTCCTATTGGGAAATCATTTTTAGCTATTAATTATGCCAGGATGGCGCGCTTGCGCGAGGTTACTGGTTACATGGGAACCACCGACTGGACGGAAGGAATTACTGCACCAGAGGATGATGGTATTTTTAGCATTGATATTGAAACCGGGGAAAAGAAATTATTGGTTTCTTTTAATGCCATGGAGATTGAATTGAAGAAAAATGGATATGATACCTACGGACAATCACTTTTCATTAACCATACACTTTGGAACCGGGAGGGTACTGTGTTTTGTTTTTTTATAAGAGCAGGATGGAGAGGTGTTGGTAAGGATAAAAGAACCGATGTATTTTGCACCATGAATTCAGATGGTACCGGATTACATGTTGGACGTAAGTTTATTGGTGGCCACCCGGAATGGGCAAATGGACAGAATATGATTGGCAGGATTGGCAAAGACCAGGTAATATTTGACATTATCAAGGAAGAAATTGTTGGGAAAATAGGAACGCCGGAATCAATACCAAACCCTGAAGGCGACATTAGTTTATCACCTGATGGAAATTGGTTTGTAAATGGGTATGACGGGAAAGACGGTAAAAATTACTACAATATTATTCGTCTGTCTGACGGAGCGTGGGTGAGAACAGAAGGGATAAACAAAGGAGAATATACCGGCGCTATAAGAATAGATTCCGCACCACGCTGGAACCGCAATAATAATCAGGTACTCGTTCAAGGGATTGCCGAGGATGGGACAGAGCAACTTTTCATTATAACAGTCAAAAAAATATAGACTCAACAAAATGAAATCGATAATATTATTCGTATTACCAATTCTTCTTTTTAAAGTATCTGCTTTATCTCAACCTATTTCTGAATCATTTGAGTTGAGATATTTTTCCAATAATCCAAAAGCAAACGGAGAAACCGATTTTAAAGGTAAAACTGCTGTTTTCAGCACAGAAGAGAGGGTGGAATATTTAAAATGCTATGCAAAAGCAGCCAAAGATTTTTTTAATGATCCTAACCTGGACACCAAAGTTGTATCAGATGACCAACTTACCCAGGCAATGAGGAAAATAAAACCCCAGCCGGGGCCTGAAATAAGAAAAAGAATCCCACTTAAATCCTGGAAGTGGATGGGGCATAAGCCTGACATGGAAAAACAAGAAGCTGCCAAATTGCAGGTTTGGAAAGACAATAGGGCCGTTGAAACAGAAAATGAACAATTACGTTTTATCAGGGATGATGAAATCATTATTCCTATAGACAGACAGGTATGGCGTTTTTTTATTGAATGGAAGATCAGTGGAAACACAATTGAATCCGGATTCAGTCTGGCCAGTGATGGAATCCCTGTAGCGTCCCTGAAAATTAAAAGTGATGAAATGCGTATTCATTCAAAAGGGGAAGAAGTTATTCACGTTTTTAACCAGAATACAGATTATTTTAAAACCTTAAAACTGGAAGTAGATCTTGAGAACGGCCGTTACAACGTTTATATTGATGAGCAACTAGTCGCCGATTTTATTCCCCTTTTATCCAGTCAATCTGTCAATCAACTGGTAATTCATGGGGAACAGGGTCTTGTACTGGATGATGTCTATGGCGTAGGATACGAAAAAGCAGAATTTACTGATGATACTCATACAAGGGATGTACCATTTAGTATCAATACATTTATTGATCAGGACTTCTCCTTAAAACCAAATATAGAAAACTGGCAAAGTCTGGATTATGATGATGCTCACTGGCCTGCAACAACACTTCCTCATCCTCATGGAGGAGAACGTTATGCCGGAGAGGATCTTTATATGCGTGCGTCTTTCACACCCGGAGAATTTGAAAAAGCGGTTTTAAATTTAGAAACGCTGGATCCGGGTGGAGAAATTTGGATCAACGGTCAGATTGTGCTGTTACAACATAATTGTTATCCCGGGAAGCTGGATGTTTCCAAATTCCTGATTCCTGATGAGGAAAATATCATTGCAGTTAAAATTTATCCCAACAAGGTAGAGCACACTAATCGACACACCGCATCTGATATTCATACCGGTTGGTTTGCCGGCAGAATGCATATTGATCTTACGGGTAAAAGATACATTAAGGATGTTTTTACTTTTACCAAATCCTTAAATAATAACAGATCAGCCAATCAGGAATTCAGAGTTAAGTTAATTAATGAAGATTGGGAATTTGAGCAGAGGGAAATTAAAGCAACCCGAGAATTCAATGGTTCCCTGAGAATTGATCTCTTTCCATGGTATCCGGAAGAATCAACCACCCCAATAGCAACTCATGAAGTTCCTGTTTACCTGCGGCTTATGAAAGACGAAGAGCTCATTTTTGATGTTCCTGTTTCCGAACCAGAGCTTTGGACTGTTGAACGGCCATTTCTCTATAAAGTGGTGGCAACATTATTAAATGATCAAGGACTTGCGATAGACGATTTCGTTGTTACCACTGGTATCAGAACTGTAACTCAGGAGGGAGGGACTTTCAGAATAAATGGCACACCTTCTATGTTGAATGGTGCACTTCTTTTGGCTATAAATCTCCTTTGGATAAAATATCCCAATGGTTAAAAGCCGGCCCTGAAGAGTGGCTTGTTAAGGAAATCCTGATGATAAAAAATATGAATGGAAATACGATTAGAATGAGTATTCACGATCAGGTGGAAGGTAGTGTAAACGACCCCAGATTAGCAGAGCTTGGAGATCAGCTTGGAGTAATGTTTCAATGGACTACCAGCTCCTGGGTGCGATCAGGGAGTCCCTGGTTACTCGATTTCGAGGGATTATCGAAATACGTAAATCTTGTTCGTAATCATCCTTCCATTGTAATGTGGCAACCCGGAAATCATCCGAAATTTGTGGATTTTGACACTGAGGTTATACCCTGGTATGAAAAAGTATATGAGAGTATCTATCCATATGATCCCAGTCGGTTAATCAGCCCTACAGCCAGTAATTCAAGATTATTTGCCAGAAATGATCAAGGGACACTTAATAAGAAGGGAAATCCCGTAGATCCGGTTTCTATATGGACGGCTCCCAATATTACCAGGGGAGATATGGACCATGCAACCGGTTACGGTACAGATTGGTCCACCCTGCGAATGTATCCCTATCCAAAAGATTGGAGTGGAGAGCAGGGCTGGAGAGTGGCGGGATACCGGACCGATTATCTGAACAGTAAGGATAGAGCTTATTTTGACTTTGAGAGTGAAGAATCTGTTGCGCAGCCTAATTGGAACATGCGAAAAGGCAAACCTTCTTATCAGATTAAATCCTATGAATTGGAATATGATGAAGGCTCAATTGGAAGGCAACTGACAGCGAATGAATGGGAGGCAAGTCAGGCATGGCAAGCTTTCAGTGGATTTGAAGCGTACAAGAAGAAACGCTGGTTAGATTATGATGGCCTTGCCTGGTGCACATTACATGGCGGAGGCAATACCTCAACCTATGAAAAGCCTCTGATTGATTACTATGGATATGCCAAACTTGGTTTTTATGCCGTTAAAATGGCGTTCCAACAAATATTTGCAGGAAGCCATAATGTGGATATTGTTTATGGTCCGGAGGATCAAATCGAACCTGTTATTATGCATCTTGGTAATGCGGAAAAGGTAAACCTGCTCATCACCATAAAAAATTTGGATGGAAAAGTAATGGATCAAAAGGAATACCGGAATATTGTATTGGCTGAAGGAAGGACTTCTGCTGTCCTGGACAATTTCCGTCCGAAAGTTCAGGAAGGTCATTTTGTTATCCATTATAAGATTCGGGATGCCGATCTAAAAGAATAAGGAGGAGAAGGGGTTTATATCCTTAGATTGAAAAAATCCAGAGAAAACATATACGTTACCTTTACCCGTGAAGGTAAGATAGATCTAAAGAGCGCTCTGGACATTAAAAGCTTTAGCCATAATATTTTGTTCGCTGTTTGGAATACCAATAGCCTTTGCAAGCTGTTTCCAAGTTCTCACAACTGCAATAATATCATCAATTATCTTATCCATTTGACTATTATTTAGACGAAAAAACTCGCCAACACTTTTTGCTAAATTATAGTCTAATGCATTGTTGTCCATATCAATATTCAAGACTAAACCATCTTTATCTATCGATGGATTTACATCGTAGGCCGGTGATAATATCCATCCTCTATCGGTTAAAATAAAACCATGGTTTCGCAAATGGTCATCCGTATTGGATATTGCAATATTAAAAACAATCCTTCGCCACAACTGCTCCAGATTTTCGTTCACCTGAGTGCCATGGTTTTGAATAAACTCTGCCAATTCCAAATAACTGGCGGGCTTATCCCTGATTGTATCTTCAGTATTCCCGGTCATAGTCATTGCCGATGCAAAATGAATACGTTGTTCCTTTTCCCGGTCGAAACGTTTGGTAAAAAACGTATTATAGTTTCCGGCTATTTTTTGAATTTTACATTCGGACATGCATATACCCGCCTTTAACGCTAATTGGAAGGCCAGGTATTCCCAGGCTGCTTTATCGGTGGTGTCATTCTTTGCCGGGAATTTTGCTATCCAGAGATTCTTATTTTCGTCAATGATGTTGGCTTTTGGTCGTGCTCCCCCTAACGATGAACCTGGGGCTACTAATATGGCCAACCATTTTTTCACTGCATCGTTATCTGTTTCATTCTCGATATTCTTTGCAGCCTCCTGCAATTCCCGAACTGATGACCAGGGAGGTATTGGAGAGCGGTCGTTGTTATCTAAAAATGGCCCTTTGGGTTCTGTTTTAAAACGCAATGCCCCCATACGGCTTTCATCCAAAACCCCAAGTAAATAATCGACTTCGTACAATGTCTTTGCCCTTTCCCCTTTTTCGGACGCTTCCTGGGCTGCCCTCCGTTTCATCAATGTCCGTCCCCACGTATCCGGCATACTGTCCAAAAAAACACCAAAATTTTCTTTATTATTTGGGAATTGAGGCCCACTGTAGAACTGAATATCCGGGTCTAACAGCATTCTTTGTTTCGAATTAATCCATTCTTTTGAGTACTCAAAGCTGAATGCCTTTCTTCCTTTAGCTGCATGAGCAGAAAGTATGCCGATAAACTTTGGTTCGGTCACCGCTTCCCAATGTGCATATACGTGTATGTCAGTTTTATCTGATGGCATTTAAAATTTCATTTGATTATAAAAGCTCCAAATCCTGCAATTTCCTGCCAAATTCGTCATCGGCAGCCATTTTTAAAAAATCGTCCTGCAAACCTAAAACCCTCAATACATTAAAGTAAGCTCCCATTGATACTTTTGGATTTCCTTTTTCTATTTGGTACAAGGTTGTCCTGTCCATGCCTGCACGTTCTGAAACCTGAATCGTTGTTAATTTTCTCCTTTTACGTGCCAACTTAATATTTTCCCCTAAACGCTCCAGGATTCTTTGATGCTTCGGAAAAATTATAGTTTTCTTGGTTTTCATTTGTTGATTAAATTCAACAAATATAGCTACTATGTTGATAATAAACAACAATATCTGTTGGTGTAACTTTTTGTTCTTTTGACCGCGCTGCCAGGTTTGCAAATCCAATAAGCAGAACCGCCAGTAAAAGAAATTTTGAAGTTGTTGTGTTTGTCATCCCTTTGAGTTTATCATTTTCTTCCATCCTTCGTAGTCAGTTTTCACTTTCTCGGAATTCACTCCGGCCTGGGTGCTTGTGGAATTCTGGTTGAAGGTTTTAAGCTGGTCGATGCCTTTGTAGACACCAGCCTCGAGGCCGGCGAGATAGCCGGCTCCCAGGGCAGAAACATCTGTAAGATCTATATTGGTCACTTTTCGCTCCAGCAGGTCGGCAAGGAACTGGACTACGAAGTTGTTGGAAGTAATTCCCCCATCTATTTTGAGTTCTGTAAGAGGGGTTCCTGAATCGGCCTCCATGGCTACAATCACGTCTTTGATTTGATAGGGTACAGACTCAACAGCCGCACGAATGATGTGGTTTTTGTTGGAATCAAATGATAAGCCTTCTATGGAGGCTTTTCTGTTCATGTCCCAGTGAGGAGCACCCAATCCGCTGAAAGCGGGTATGATATACACCCCACCATTGTTTTTCAGGGAAAGACATATTGTTTCCAGATCGCCTGTGTTTTCAAATAAGCCCAATTGGTTTTTGACCCACTCAATGGTGGCACCCGCCGAAACAATGATTCCTTCCAGGGCATAATTCACACGATCTGAGGTGCTCCAGCAGATGGTGGTCACCATGCCATTTCGAGAGCTAAGGGGTTCACTGCCAATGTTCATCAGGATGGAACTGCCTGTGCCCAATGTTGCTTTGGCAGATCCCGGCTCAAAGCAGCCTTCACCAAATGCGGCTGCATGTGAATCACCGATCATTGCCGAAATGGAGATGGGATGATCCAGTAAACCATCGAAGTTGGTTTCACCAAAGTGGTAAGATGATGGTTTCAGTTCGGGCAAATTCAATGCGGACAAGCCGAATTCAGCCAGTAAGTCCCGGTCCCATTGCAAGTCTTTCAGATTGAAAAACATGGTGCGTGAGGCGTTAGTAAAATCAGTCATGTAGGATTGTCCATGGGTTAAATTATAAAGCAACCACGAATCCACATTCCCAAAATACGCATCTCCTCCATCGATGGCTTCTTTAATCTCAGGTACGTTTTCATAGAGCCAGATCACTTTCGTTCCAGAAAAATAGGGATCGATAATCAGGCCGGTCTTTTGATTGATTTTTGATTCAAGTCCTTCGTCTCTGAGTTTGTCACAGACTGCAATAGATCGTTTGCATTGCCAGACCACCGCGTTATATAAGGGCATGCCTGTTTTGTCCCAGAGTACGAATGTTTCTCGCTGATTTGATATGCCACAAGCTTTGATCAGATTAATGTTCCCACCACTTAAGCTGAAACCATCGAGACATTTTTTCACAGATGTCAATACATTCTTATAAATCACTTCGGGTTCCTGTTCCACCCTGTTCCCTTCCAGGTAATGGGTTTTCAGTGGTTCTGTTGCTTTAAATTTTGCTTTACCCAGCGAATCGAAGATAATTGTTTTGGTGCTGCTTGTGCCCTGATCTATGGCAATTATATAGGAATCAGACATTTGATTTATTCGCTTTTTGAATTCGATTTATCAATGATTACAGCCAGGAGAATGACCAGGCCTTTGATCACCTGCTGCCAGAAAGGGGATACATTTAGCAATACAAGACCGTTGTTGAGCACACCTATGATCATTGCTCCCAGAACAGTGCCTAATATGGTTCCCCTGCCTCCGGACAAAGATGTGCCACCAATAACCACAGCAGCAATGGCATCCAACTCATAACTCATGCCCGCATTGGGCTGTGCAGAATCCAGCCGGGCAGTGACCAGTAAACCTCCAATACCAGCAAGCACTCCAGCCAGAGAATAGACCCATATTTTAATCCTTTTAACAGGTATTCCCGAAAGTCTTGCAGCATTTTCATTTCCACCAATGGCATAGATATATCTTCCAAAACGTGTTTTATTTGTCAGGATCACAGCAAAGAGTACCACCATACCTGAAACCCAAACCGGCATGGGGATGCCCAGGAACCAGCCCGTACCGATAAAGCCAAAAGAATCACCAAGTCCGGTGATCGGGTGCCCCTTTGTCCAGAGCATGGTGAATCCTCGGGCCATGGTGAGCATGGCCAGGGTGGCCACAAAAGGAGGTACTTTAAACCGGGTTATGGCGTAGCCATTGACAAAACCCAGGGCTCCACCTGCCAACATTCCAATGATCAGGATTCCAAAAACTGTAAAGCCAATATATAAATTTGCAGAAGGCATGCTAATTCCATGCTTCAGCAGTCCGGCTGCGAGGGCTCCGCTAAATGCCAGTATAGAGCCCACGGAAAGGTCAATCCCGGCTGTCAGAATGACCAGCGTCATGCCCACGGAGATGCAGATATTTACTGATATTTGTCGCATGACGTTCCAGAAATTGTCGGCGGTCATAAAATTGTCTGCCAGCAGGGCCAGCGCCAAACAGAGGATGAACAGGGCAATCAACGATTGAAACCTGGCAATGCTTGATATTTAGTTTTAAAGATATCATTGGCTCATGTTTTCTGGTATGCAGGCACTCATAATCTTATTCTCAGTGGCTTCTTCTCTGGCAAAATCTGCTTTGATCTGACCTTCGGACATGACCAGTATTCGATCAGAAATGCTCATTACTTCGGGTATTTCTGAGGAAACAACCAGCACGGATATTCCCGAAATGGCCAGTTTGTTAATCAGCTCATAGATCTCTTTTTTGGCATTGACATCGATCCCCCGGGTGGGCTCATCCAGCATAAGCAACTTGGGGTCGCGCTCAATCCATTTTGCGAGAACTGCTTTTTGCTGGTTGCCTCCGCTTAAATTGCTGATGAGTTGTTTACCTGAGCTGACTTTTAAATTTAAGGCAGCCATATGTTTATCAAATAGTTTTGATTCCAGGCGGTCATTAAGCAATCCATATTTTGTGACTTTATCTAATACCGTAAGGGTGATGTTATCTGATACGGACATTCCAGGTACAATGCCATCCATTTTTCGATCCTCGGGAACCAATGCCATTCCTGACTCGATGGCTTCAATGGGGGTTTTAAAACTGGTCGTCTCTCCATCCAGCACGATTGCGCCGGATAATGCCCTGTGATGCAGACCAAAAAGACTTTCGCAAAGTTCGGTGCGTCCACTGCCCATCAGTCCGTAGATCCCCAGTATTTCTCCTTTATTGACTTCCAAACTGATGTTCTGTAAGATGGGGCGATGCGGGTCCTCAGGATTCTTGAGGTATAGGTTTTGCACCTGTAACATCGCTTCACCAGATCTTCTCTTTTCCAACTTTTTGCTCGCCTTGATTTTTCGACCTGCCATCATGTCAATGAGCTTTTCCCGGGTAATGTGATTCATTTCTCCCTTACCCACAACCAGTCCGTCACGCAAGACCACAAAATCATCTGCAAGGGCGAATAGTTCATCCAGCTTGTGTGAAATGTATACAATGGATTTTCCCTCAGCTTTTAACTGGCTGATAATCTGAAACAACACTTCAGCTTCACTTTCACCAATGGCCGAAGTGGGCTCATCCATAAATATAACATCTGATTCAGTCAACAGGGCTTTGGCAATTTCTACAATCTGCTGCTGTCCAACTTTCAGTGTACTCACCAGGGCCACCGGGTCTACATCCAACTTTAACCTTTCGAGCAGCTCTATGGTTTTTTGATTCATTGTCTCCTGATCCAAGAAAACCAAATCGGTTGATCTATTCCCTTCCCAGAAAAATATTCTGTGCAACTGTGAGGTATGGAATCAAATTTAATTCCTGGTGGATGATGGAGATGCCAAGATCCTGGGCGTCTTTAGGAGAAGAGAAATGGATAGGTTGATCTTTGAAGAAAATTGCGCCTTCATAGTCTGTGTAAATACCCGACATGATCTTGAGTAAAGTTGATTTTCCGGCACCATTTTCCCCAATCAATGCAGTCACTTTACCACCCTCCAATCTTAAATTGACCTGGCTGAGCGCAGTGACTCCCGAAAACTTTTTGGTGATATTTCGTGCTTCAAGTAGGGCTCGCATGCTAGGGGATTATTTGGATAGAAACAGGAATCACTTCAGGCTGACTCAGTCCAGGTGGGCTTTATTCAGTTCAATGGCACCTTTGAATCTTACCTTATTGCCTTTCTTTACCTTTGCCCTGAAACCCGGAATTACTTCTTGATCTTATTTTATCATTGATTGTTTCGGAGATTAGATTGAAATCAGATGTTTTATCATAATCATTGATCTTAATGAGTCCGGAAGCATCGCGTACGGCATTTCCGAAAATGAATTCCGTTTCAATTTCAACGATCTGGTCTCCAACAAGCAGCATCACATTGTTTTCATTTACACTCAGCACCATGCCCTCACCCTTTCACTTTGAAATATCCAATATTTCCAATTCCTAGGGCATTTCGCTTCATGCTCAAAAGTGAGCTCTGGATCCTTGTTAAGTTGGTCCAGTAGAACAGTCAGATCGGGGCCGAATCATAGGCGGCAAACAACTCATTTTCCCAGATCCCATCCACAAATGATTTGGCGTCAAAAGTGATTTCTTTCTCTTCTGCCAATTTTTCATCCAAAGGGCGGAAGTAAACAGAACTGTATATCACAATTCCGGCAATGGCTATTCCAATGCTATATTTAATTCCTTTTTTCATCATTATTCACTTCCGTAAGCAACATATTCATCTACATTTTCCTGATTAACCATTTCCACGGATACCGGGACTTTTTGCGCGAAGTCACGTTTACCATTAAAATATTCATGTGCGTAGTTTGCTGCAGTTTTTGCCATTAATTTTGGAAACTGCATACCGGTTGCCAGTATCTTTTTTTGCTGAATGGAGTTGATCACATCGCCTGCTCCGTCAAATCCAAAAACCATCACCTGCTCAGCTTTTCCCGAGGAGATCAAAGCCTGGTAGGCTCCCATGGCCATTGCATCATTTCCACAGAAAACACCACTGATATCGGGCTGTACCTGCAAAATAGACTCCATCACTTCCATGGCTTTGTTCCTGTCAAAATCCGCATTTTGCTGTGCGACCATTTGCAGTTCAGGGTAGTGATCTACCACTGAATGAAAACCCTTTGAGCGACTCCATGTATTGTTGTCACCAACCAATCCAAGAATTTCCACGTATTTACCTTTCTTGTTCAGTTTCTCAACGAAATACTTACCAATGGCCACACAACCTGCATAGCTATCCGATAAGATCTGGCTGGTAGCAGCATCTGTGGCATTTACCTCCCGATCCATGCAAAAGACCGGGACACCGGCATTTTTAGCCATTCTGACATTGGCAATGGATCCATCTGCATCAGTTGGATTGAAGAGGATGGCATTGTATCCTGAGGCAATGGCATTTTCGAAATGGTCTGTTTCAAGCGCTGTATTATTTTGAGAATCAAAAATATTTGCTTCATACCCCAACTCAATGGCCCGATTGGCAGCCGTTTCAGCCAAAACCACAAACCATGGATTATTGAGTGTGGAGACGATCACTGCTACTCTCATTTCCTGGTCCTGTGATGCCCCCTGCCGGTGACTGCATCCCAATGATAGCATGACGACACACAGGAGATAAAATAAAGGGCGACCTATAACTTGCTTCATATTGAGGTTTTTATCATCATTTCAATAATTCTCTTGCTCTTGCTACAATACCCTCTTCACTTAAACCATAGTGATTAAATATTTCAGCTTGTGAACCCGACACTGTGTATTCATCAGGAATCCCCATGATGCTGAACGGATTTCTGGCTCCTTGCTGAAATAGATAGGTGCCGATTGCTTCTCCTAAACCACCATTCACCATGTGCTCTTCTACAGTGATAACAGGCTTGCCATGGGCAGCCAATTGATCAAGTAATTCATTATCCAAAGGCTTGATGGTATGCATACTTACGACAGTTGCTTTCACTTTGTGCAATTCCTCCAGGGCTTTGGCGGCCTGGCAGGCAGGATAAACAGTTTCACCTGATGCTATGATTGCCAGGTCGCTACCTTCTCTCACGATGCGACCTTTCCCAAATTCAAAGGATTGATTTGTTTCATTCAGAAAAGGCATTTTTTTCTTTCCCAATCGCATATAAACCGGCTTGTTCAATGCCGCGGCAAGGCGCACCGCTTGTTCAGTTTCAAAATTATCTGCAGGAGCGACGATAATCAGGTTGTTGATTGCCCGCAGCGCAGCATAGTCGTGCAGGCTATGATGTGTGGTTCCCAGTGCTCCGTAACTTACACCCGCACTGATCCCAACCAATGTCACAGGATTATCGGAATATGCCACATCATTTTTAATTTGTTCCAGTGCGCGTGCAGTAAGGAAACAGGCCGGGGAAACTGCAAAAGTCTTTTTCCCGGCAGAAGCCAATCCTGCCGCCACACCCACAAGATTCTGCTCTGCAATCCCCACCTCAACAATCTGGTCCGGATATTTTTGTCCGTAAGGAACCATTTTCCCGGAACCCCTGGAATCGCTGGTCACTGCAATGATATCTCTGTCGCTGGCTGCCAGTTCCTGCAAGATTTCCGAGAAAACCTCCTGGTTGGCTTTACCCATTTTCAAATCCTTCTCCTGAATCATTTCTACTTTCATTATATACTAAAGTATTGCAGCCTCCTGGTCTAATTCCTTTAAAGCTTGTTGGTATTGCTCCGGGCTTGGCACGCCATGATGCCACTTCACTGCGCCCTCCATAAAGCTTACTCCTTTTCCCTTGATTGTATGCGCGATGATAAAGGTTGGCTTTCCTTTTTCAAGGGGCCCTTCATCAAGCGCCGCTTCCAGTTCTTCGACCTTGTGGCCATTCACTTCCCTGACCGCCCAGCCAAAAGCCTCCAGTTTTTCGCGTACAGATTCGGTATTCATGACCTCCCTTACAGATCCTGTGATCTGTTGTTTGTTATAATCGAGAATCACAAACAAGTTGTCTAAATGATAATGTGCAGCTGCTAAAAAAGCCTCCCAATTGGAGCCTTCCGGTAATTCCCCGTCTCCTAAGAGCGTAAAAACCCGATGGCCTTTTTTGTCAAGCTTTGCAGCAATGGCTTCCCCCACACATATGGGTAATCCATGTCCCAGTGCCCCTGTGTTCTGCTCAATGCCGTTGACTTTCTTGGTAGGGTGTCCAATATAGTTTGATTGGTACCTGCACAAGGTTTCCAGATCCGATTCAGGAAAGAAACCACGATCCGCAAGGGTCACATATAGCGCTTCAACGCTGTGCCCTTTGCTCTGGATAAACCTGTCTCTTTCCGGGACTTTAAAATTTGCAGGATTCACGTTTAATACGCGGTTGTAAAGCACATTCAGGATATCCACACTCGACAGACTTCCTCCTGTATGACCGGCACCTGCATGATAAATGTATTTGAGCAGGTTTTTTCTCAGGAAGACCGATTTCAATCTGAGTTCGTTGTGATTCATATTGTAATGTGACCTACCCTTCATGATGATATACCTCCCATCCCATATAATTCTCAAAGGCTTCCTTCAAAGCAGCAGAAGTATGTGATGCATTCATGACTACGTGGTGTTCAAAACCGTTATTACACACGTGTTTCATCAATCCCTGAAGATCAGGTATTCTGGCTACTGCTCTGTTGCCGAATGTTTTCAGCTCGTCATCGGTCAGCTCTCCATCGCCCACGTATGCTTTCATAATGCCTCTGGTATCGTCTGTTGTAATTCGCCCATATGTTAATAGCGATGCAGGAGAACGACCATCCAGAGCACCATATGTATTTTCGATTCCCACCGTAGTGCCCAGAATCGGTGCATTGCTGATTTCAAAATCCGGAAGGAAAGATTTTGCCCAGTTTCCGCAATGGAAAAGCACACATTTATCGTCATCATCCGCATAGTTGTTGTTCCAATCCACCAGTGCACTGGGAGACCCGGAAGCTAATTGCAATGCATACATGCTGAGTGTTCCGGTTACATCCACCTCACATGCACTTGGAATCATTCCCTCACTGAACATACTTGAGCTTGTGCAGACATTGCAGCCATAGTTTTGTTGCAATGATGTCCAGCACTGGATGGCGTTGGCATCCAGATCATTTTCCTGCATAAAGTCATTTAAAACCACATCAAGTTTTGCGATCTGGAACATGGCCTCTGCAGGAGTTTTACCACTGGATGCGTAGTTGTGGATTTTTCCCAGGTGATCTTTTACCCGTTGATCCGATTTTTCCAGCTTATCGGCTTTACCCAGTATTTCGGAGAGATCGCAGGTTACCACCGAGATGCCATTGTTCTGAAGTATTTTCTCGCTGTACCGTACTGTATTGAAGGCCGTTGGTCGAGCACCAATGGCGCCGATCCGAACGTTTTTCAATCCTTTGACCACGCGACAAACTGCTGAGAATTGGTCCAGATCAGATAGAAATGAAGGATCTGAAGGCAATACAACGTGTTTGGATGTGAGTGTGTATTTGATCCCATATTGATATAGGTTATTGCAGACAGAAATCTTACCACACCAGGAATCTCTTCTGTTGGCCACGTTCAGCTTATTCAGTTCATCCGGATAACCCTGTATTAAAACAGGCACTTTCAAATCTGCCAGGTGAAGCGCGTCTGCCACTCCTCTTTCATCCCCAAAGTTTGGGAGTACCACAAGAACTCCGGCAATCTTTTCCTTGTGCTTTTTAAACAGATCAGCACACTTGGAAGCATCCTGATAGGTTTCCACTCCACCTAATTTGGTGTCGTTTTCACCAAGTAAAATTGCTTTGATACCCTGTTCTTTCAGGACCTTCAGGATATCTGTTCTTGCTTCTGATACCAGTTTGTCAGGAAAAAAGTCCCTGTTTCCAATGATGACCCCTAAGGTGATGTTCTGTATTTTCATATTACTTTCGTTTTTTTTCGTTTGAAGCTATAATTAGCTCAATGTCGTTTTCCCTGAATACCTGTTTATGTTTCTCTTCTACACCTTCATCAGTAATGATATAATCGATGAGAGATAGGGCGCCTAAACTTGCAAATGCACTTTTCCCAATCTTCGAAGAATCTGCAACCAGATAGGTTGTGTCAGCTGCATCAATCATGGCTTTCTTCACCACCAGATCGCTGATGCTTGGATAAGTCAGACCGGACTTCAGGGAGATCCCTGCCGTAGCCAAAAAGAGCTTCTGAACGTTTAGTCCCTTGAAAAAATCGGCAGCTTTCTGTCCGGTCAGCGATAAGGTGGGGGGTTTAAATTCTCCTCCTGTCATTACCACTTCGATATTTGGGTTTGCACCCAGCATCAGGGCTATGTTTAAGGCGTTTGTAATCACTGTAAGCTGATTCATATTTCTCAGCTTCCTTGCAATTTCGGTAGTAGTGGAGCCAGAATCCAGGATGATCGCATCTCCCGGATGGATGTAGTCCAGGCATTTCAGGGCGATAGCCTCCTTAGCAAACAGATTATCCTGATTGATCAGTGAGAAATTGCGAACCTGATCCTCCACATTTTTGAGATGCACGCCTCCATGCTCTCTTACAACCTGCCCTTCTCTGTCAAGTTTTTCCAGGTCCTGCCGGATCGTCACCTCGCTCACCTTAAATATTCTGGCAAGATCGATCACTTTTGCTGAGCCATCCTCCTTTAGCAGGTCAAGTATCTTTTCTTTCCGTTGATTGGCAAGCATAAGTGCAAATTTATAGAATGAAAAACAAAGTTAATCAATTTCGATTACTTATTATTACTTTCGATTAATTTCTTTTATCTATATTTACAAAACTAAACTGTTCTTATGAAATGTTTAATTAAGCTGCCCCATCTTTTACTTGCTGGAATCCTTTCCATACTGGTTATGGTTGGCTGCAATGGTATCGGACAGAAAAATTCCATACCCCGGGTCCTGATCAGCTCCGATATCGGAGGTACCGATCCTGACGATTTCCAATCCATGATTCACCTTTTTATGTATGCCGATCTGGTCAAGATTGAAGGGCTCGTCTCATCTCCCTTTGAAGAAGGTCGAAAAAAGGACTTTTTGGATGTGATTGATCTCTATGAAGAAGACTTCCCGCAGTTGAAAGAACACTCGGAGGATTTCCCGGATCCCAATTCATTGAGGAGTATTTGTATGCAGGGGGCCATTCAGGAAGCACCATTTAAAGGTTTTAGTAGTGCAACCGAAGGTTCTGACTGGATTATCAAATGTGCAAAGCAAGATAGCGAACAACCTCTATGGGTACTGGTCTGGGGCGGTATTGAAGATTTGGCACAGGCCCTGCACGATGCTCCGGAGATTAAAGAAAAAATCCGGGTATACTGGATTGGAGGACCCAACAAGAAATGGAGTGTTAATGCATATTCATACATCGCTGAACATCATCCGGATCTATGGATGATAGAAGCCAATGCAACATACAGAGGTTGGTTCATGGATTCCGAATCTCCTGAAAACATCACCAATAAGGCATATTATGACAATTACATAGGTGGCAGGGGAGCAATGGGTAAGGCTTTTAAAAGCTACTATAAGGGCATCATTAAGATGGGCGACACTCCATCATTAGCCTATGTAATCAATGGCAATCCGGAAGATCCTGGCTCTGAAAGCTGGGGTGGGAATTTCGCTCAGATTAATAGGAGTTCCAGGGTAATTTTTAAAGGCAACTCCACAACTTCTGATACCGTTGTTGCTTACGGGATCCAGGAATGGAGATTTAAGGGGCCTGATCTTGATATCCACCAGGATTCAATCTGTTTTACAATGGAAATCTCCAACCAGGTATGGCCGGGATTCTACCTTGGGAATGGAACCTATGGCGTCAGGTACTCTTCTAAAAAACCAGAGACCTGCACTTACCTGACGGCCAGTGATATTCCTGAATTAGATGGCCGGACAGGCCAATTTGTGAGCATAGTACCCTGGCCAGGCAAACCTTCACCGGATGATTATATACTCGGTGGATCCTGGTATACCGACAGACCAGAACCAGAACTTTTTTTGGGTGAACAGCAGGGTGCCAGAACGGTATCCAGGTACCGGGAGGAGTTTTTATCAGACTGGGCGCTCAGGTGGGAATGGATTCAAAATTAAACTACATAATATGAAAACACTAAGTTTTTCAGTAATTCTGCTTGCATTGTTAATGTCATGTAATAGTGGGGATAGTGAATCTATTGAGGATCCCAGACCAAGGGTAATTGTGACTTCAGATGGAGAAATCGATGATGAATGCTCCATAGTAAGGTTCTTATTATATGCCAACGAATGGGATATTGAGGGAATCGTTACATCAAGTTCACAGTACCACTGGCATGGACACAGCTGGGCGGGAGATGACTGGATTGATCCCTACCTGGATGCCTACCAGGAAGTCTATCCAAACCTGATCAAACACAGCGAGGACTATCCCACCCCGGATTATCTGAAATCAATCACATTCCTTGGGAATGTTGAAACAGAGGGTGAAATGGATTCCATCACTCCTGGATCACAACATATCGTTAAAGTCCTCCTGGATGAGTCAGATGACCGACCCATCTGGCTTCAGGCATGGGGTGGTGTAAATACAATCGCCCGCGCCCTGAAAACCATTGAGGAAAAACATCCTGAGAAGATGGAGTACGTGGCGAACAAGATTCGATTATACCTTATCTGGGAACAAGATTCTACCTACCAGGCCTACATTCGTCCACATTGGGGAAAATATAATATTCTGACCATTGTCTCTGACCAGTTTGAGGCCATTGCCTATCAGATGGAAAAAGATTCAACCTGAAGAAATGCATTCTTATTTTATGGGATCATGGATGAAGGAAAATATTCTGGTTAACCATGGGCAGTTATGCTCACTCTACAAGTCACATAGTGATAAATCAGGAGGGGTTTGACGATGGAGATTTCAGATCGGAAGGAGATTCACCAGCATTTTTACATACCATCGTAACTGGATTGCGAAATATGGAATCGCCATCCTATGGGGGTTGGGGTGGCCGCTATGTTAATGTCAGAGAGAATACATGGCTTGATCCTGTCCCTGATCCTGACTACGCATATCCCAAAGGGCGATGGTACGGGTCGTCAGCATGGGGGCGAAATTATATGCGCTATGAATATCCTGAGAATCCGGATTTTAAGAAGGAATATTTTAAACCGATGACCCGTTGGAGTGATGCCCTTCAAAATGATTTTGCTGCACGTGCCGACTGGTGTGTTAAATCTTATGATGAAGCCAACCATCCTCCTGTTGTTAAACTGGCCAACGCCCTGGATATAACTGCAAAACCTGGTGGTATCATCAAGCTAAGTGCTAAAGGAACAATTGATCCTGATGGTGATGAACTGAGTTACTCATGGTGGCAATACCAGGAAGCATGTACTTCCCCGGGAAGTGCAACAATTGAAAATTCAACAGCCCGGGTGGCTTCAATTACTGTTCCTGCTGATGCAGAAAAAGGAGAAAGTGTTCACGTCATTTGTGAAGTAAAAGATAATGGAAGTCCGCAATTGACCCGATACAAGCGCGTAATTATTAACGTTGAGCAATAAACCTGTTTCAAACTAATATATGAAAGGAATCCTATTAATCTCAATAATTTGTCTCGTTACTATTTCTTTGTCAAAGGCGAATGATACGATTAAGATCATGCCGGTAGGAAATTCAATAACAGCTGGCGAACATTATGGCTTCCCTGCATTAGAGGATCGGACTGGATACCGGAAACCTCTGTTTGAGATGTTGATAAAAGCGGATTATGTGGTTGATTTTGTAGGTTCGCAAAAACATGGAATCAGGCCGGAAGATGATAAAGAGTGGTATGACTGGAACAATGAGGCATATCCAGGTTGGAAAATCCCTGAAATTGCAGAAAAGGTTAACGATGCCCTGGCCGCATTTGAACCGGATATCCTCCTGGTCCATGTTGGAACCAACGGAAAAGACTGGGACCAGAAACCGGGACAGGTAATGGAAATGCTGGATTCGATTAACAAGTACTCTGTTGATAATGACCATTCAATTACAGTATTTCTCTGTAAAATTGTCAAGCGGTTTATAGACGAAGATGCTGCCCCAACAGGTCAATTTAACATGGCTGTGACTGATCTGGTTGCTGCCAGGACGGGTGATAAAATAAAAATTATCATGATAGATATGGAGAATGGTGCTGGCCTGGACTATAGGGATAATCTATCAGATCCGGAAGCTAATCCACCCTATGAAGGTGGTGATATGTTGGGCCGCAGATATCCGGAAGTTCCCTATGATAAATACCATCCCAATGCTAAGGGGAATTACAAGATGGCAGTAAAATTTTATAAGGAACTTGTTAAAGAGCTTTAGCTAACAGATATGAAAATTCTTGTCATAGAGGATGAGCCTGAAATGAAGGAATTGATCAAACAATTCCTCGAAGATGAAAACTATGTGGTGGAAGAAGCCGAAAACTTTCATACAGGCCTGGATAAAATTATTTCATATGATTACGATTGCATACTTCTTGACATTATGCTGCCGGATGGAAACGGATTAGATTTATTACATGAATTAAAAAAACTGGATAAAGCCGACAGTGTAATCATTATCTCGGCAAAAGATTCCCTTGATGACAAAATTAAAGGCTTGGATCTTGGTGCAGATGACTACCTCACAAAACCTTTTCACATTGCAGAATTGAATGCCAGGATAAAATCTGTCATCCGACGTAAAAAAACGGACGGCCGGCGCTTGCTGGAATTGGGAAATGTACAGATTAATATGGAAGAAAGGTTGGTCCTTGTAAACAATCAATCGATGGATTTAAACCGAAAAGAATTTGATATTCTTGTTTTTTTAGGAATGAACAAGTCCCGGGTTGTCAGTAAATCTGCTATTGCCGAAAATATCTGGGGAGATTACATCGATAAGGCAAACGATTTCGATTTCATATATTCACAAATCAAAAACCTTCGAAAAAAGCTTCGTGAGCACGGGGCAAAGATTGATGTCAATGCTATTTATGGCATGGGATATAAATTGATATTTAAGTGAAACTGATACATCATACCCTGCTTTATCTTTCACTAATCCTGTTTACAACAGTTGGTTTGTGGACTGTTTTGTTTTATTCGCAGTTATTGAATCAGGTTAAAATCACCACTGATGAAGGCCTTGGAAATTACAAAATTGCCATCATCGATCAATTAAAGGACGATAGCCTAATTGTTCAACAGGAAATGTTCCTGGACAAGAATTACATTATTAAAGATATAAGCGAAGATTACGCACTCCAGGTAAGAGATGTGTACAAGGACACCTTAATCTTTTCTGAGCTCAGAAACACCAACTATCAGGTACGAATGCTTACAACTGCATTTGTTGCAACTGACGGGAGATATTATGAGATGAATGTGATTTCACAGGAATTGGATAAAGGTGAAATAATCAGAAAAATTGCCCTGTCATTGATATTTTTATTCTTATTCTTGTTGCTAAGTACCCTATTGATAAATAATTTCGTACTGAAAAAAACCTGGAAACCTTTCTATCTCTTATTGAATTATCTGAATGATTTCAGGCTCGACAGAAGTGTTTCCCGGGAACTATCTGAAACAAGTATCAAGGAGTTTTCATTACTGAATGAATCGGTCCAAAATCTGCTGAAGACCAATGCTGATATTTTCAATAGCCAGAAACAATTCATTGAAAATGCATCGCATGAATTACAAACACCCCTGGCCATAGGTATTAATAAGCTTGAATTGCTTGCCGGAGATGACGAATTATCTCCTGATCAGATCCGGAAAATCGGAGATATCATCGAAGCTTTTCAACGACTTTCAGGACTGAATAAGTCATTATTGCTGCTATCCAAAATTGAGAACAGGCAATTTATCTCTGAAGAACCTGTGAATTTTGATGGAATATTCAGCCGCATCTTGCACGATTTTTCAGATTATAGGGAGTACCAAAAGATTATTATAGACTATCGCAAAGAAGATGAATGGGTATTCGATATGAATAATGATCTGGCTGATATGCTTGTGATGAATCTGGTTAAGAATGCCATTATACATAACCATCCGGGCGGAGAGGTGATTATTCGATTGAATTCTTCGTCTTTTACGATTGAAAATACAAGCCCTGAGCCCAAGATTTCATCAGATAAATTGTTTAAACGATTTATTAAGAATCCACACAGCAAAAGTTCAACGGGATTGGGACTGGCTATTGTAAAGGCAATTGCTGATGTATCCGGTATAATCGTTACATATTCATTCAGTGACAGGCATGTTTTTACAGTAAGCACAAAACCTTTATAAGTACTTCTTTAAGGATTCCAGATTCTTTCCAGAATCTTTCCAATTTGTTTCCAGATTCATACTATTTCTTTACGTAAAAGAAATGATTAAATATATGAGACGAATTGTTGGATTGCTTGTATTTGTCCTTTTTACGGTAAATACATTCGCACAGAATATCAGTCAAAGCAATATACCTGCAGTGGTATTAAATGCTTTTCAATTGAATTTTCCAAGCGCTGATGATGTAAAATGGAAATTGGATAAAGGAAATTACCGGGTGGAATACAAAGTGAACAGCAAAGCTCATAAATTGACCCTGGACCATAAAGGAAAGATAATAAAGCATTCTCAGGATCTATACGCCAGCGAAATCCCCAAAGTCGTTCTGGAAACCATTGGAAGCAAAGAAGCATATTTCGATTTGCATGATGCTGACAGGTACGAGGAGAGTAACAAAATCGTCTACGAAATCAACTTTAAAAAGGATGGAAAGGAGCATTACTTCTGGATCAATGAAAAGGGGGAATTATTGAAATATAGAAAGGAATTGAAAGAGAGTGAGATTCCTTTGCTAATTCTAAACCATATTATCACTCAATACGGTTCATTTGACATCGACAGGGCCAAATATGTGGAGGAATTGGGAGAAATAATTTACATCATCCGAGGTGAAATTAATGACTATGATCATCTTTTTGTGATGGATCCTGAAGCAACGGTAATAATGCGTACCCAGGATCTCAGAAAATCAGAAATTCCAGCTCCTGTTCTGAATGCTGTAACAGCAGCCTATAAGGATTACGATATTCGGGATGCGGATTTGACAGAAGAAGGAGGAAAGACCATTTATCTCCTGAGATTGAGGAAATCAAAAGAAACTATCTATGTAACCTTCAAACCAAATGGTAAAATACTTGAAGTAAAATAAGTTTGAGAATATGAAGCGATTTTTTTTAGTAGTAGGCTTAGTAGCCTTAACGACAACTTATTGTTGTGCACAAAATAAGCAAGATGCCTCCTCTGACTATCTCAGTAAAAGATGGAAAGATGTGGCAACCAGAATGCCTTCAGAATGGTATGGCTCTGACGAAGCAAAGTTGGTTGCAGAAAATGTATTGCTCAGTCAAAAAGAGATTGGTGGATGGGAGAAAAATAAGGATTACCATAAAGAGTTCTCCAATTCAGAGCGGGACCATTATATAAATGACAAGTCAAAACCCGGAGCAACTTTCGATAATGGCTCTACCATAACCGAATTAAAATTTCTTGCTAAAGTATATGCACAAATACATGATGATCGTTATAAGCAGGCATTTGAGAAAGGACTTAAGTACATTTTTATTGCCCAATATGAGAATGGGGGATGGCCGCAGTTTTTCCCGGTTAAAGATGCTGAAGAAGAGATCCATTTGGATCATACTCAGCCTTATTCTATGCACATCACCTACAACGATGATGCCATGGTTAACACCATGCAGTTTCTCAAACAGATATATACGGATCACCCTGCATTTGCTGCCTTAGATTTAAGTAATGAAAAGAAAGTCGAAGCGCAGATCGCATTTGACAAGGGTATTCAATGCATCCTTAACACACAAATCATTGTAGATGGTAAACCCACCGTTTGGTGCGCCCAGCACGATGAGATTACCCTTGCTCCTGCAAATGCCCGCTCCTATGAGCTTGCATCATTCAGCGGTTCAGAATCTGTGGGTATCGTGCAACTATTAATGAATATTGAAAATCCTTCTGAAGATATTATTGCTTCTGTAGATGGCGCTGTTTTATGGTTTAAAAACAACAAAATCGAGGGTATAAAAATAGAACGAATTATTAATGAAGATGGGGAAAAGGATCGGGCTGTTGTTGAAGATATAGATGCGCCGACTTTGTGGGGACGTTTTCATGACCTGGAAACCAGCCAGCCTTTCTTCTGCAGCCGGGATGGCATCAAGAGAAATTCTTTGGCTGAAATCAGCCACAATCGCCGGAATGGTTACAGTTGGTATACAAGTTCTCCAACCAGGTTATTAGAAGATTATCCGGAATGGTTGGAAAAAAATAAGCAATTCACTTCTAAATCTCAGCTACTGGCATTTCCTGGTGCTGAAGGATTTGGTGCATACTCCAAAGGAGGACGCGGCGGACAGGTTCTTTTCATTACCAACCTGGATGACCGGGGTCCTGGAAGTTTGCGTTGGGCAGTGGAACAGGAAGGCCCCCGTACAATCGTCTTCAGTGTTTCTGGAACAATTGAGCTCAAGGATAGACTAACTATTGAGAATCCTTACTTAACGATCGCCGGACAAACAGCTCCGGGGGATGGGATATGTCTGAAAGGTGAAACACTACAGATTGAAACGCACGATATTATTATTCGTTATATCCGTGTCCGCCTTGGTGACGGAAAATATGGCATAGGTAGTAAGCAGGGTAAAGATGCCATCAGCATCTCCGTTGGCAAGGATATTATTGTAGATCATTGTTCTGGCAGCTGGAGCCTGGATGAAATATTATCTACTTCAACCAGTAATCCTACTTTAACCCGAGTAACCGTACAATGGTGCTTTATCACTGAAGGACTAAATCCCGATAATCATGGTTTTGGATCATTAATTCGAGGAACCGGAGGTGCAAAATACAGCTATCTGCATAACCTCTATGCGCATAATCGTGGACGCAACCCACGTCCCGGAAACTACGATTCCAATCCATACAACGAAGATCCGGAGGGCTTGCTACTCGATTTCAGGAACAACGTACTCTATAATTGGGGAGGAGGACACGCAGGATATAATGCCGATAAAAAAAGTGTTACTAAATTGAATTATGTGGGTAATTATTTAATACCGGGTGAAGATTCAGAACCAACAGGTATTGCTTATTCCACCGGATCTCCATACAATCGCTCCTATTTCGCTGGCAATTACTACAACGATGAGCTTCCAAAAAATCCATGGGACTTAGTGAAGTATAGTGATAGCTGGACAGACGAGGAAATTCGCGCCTATAAGCAGAGCGAACCTTTCGAAACAGGACCTGTGCTAAGCGAAGATGCTCACACTGCATATCAGGGAGTATTAAAAAGCGGCGGAGCCAGTTTACCCAAACGCGATGATGTGGATAGTCGTATTGTGGATGATGTCAGGAATCGTACCGGTAGAATTATCAAAAGTCAGGAAGATGTTGGAGGCTGGCCAATGTATAAATCAGTGACTGCTCAAACCGATACGGATTATGACGGTATGCCCGACGATTGGGAAAACAAGAATGGTCTAAATCCAAAGAATGCCAGTGATAGAAACGATGTTGCAGTAGATGGATATACCATGTTGGAAAAATATTTACATTCAATAGATTAAAGCGCACAAAAACAATACCTTACGGCACTGCAGATGGTTGATCAAACACATATAAGATTAGTATGAGATTGGTATTGATCATATTATTCATTCTTGTTTCAGCAAGCGGTAATGCGCAAAACATGGCAATGGCTGAACCAGCAAATAACAGGGTTAAACTTTACCTTGATTGTCATGATTGCAATTCTACTTTTTTTCGTCGAAATCTAGCATTTGTCGATTTTGTCAGAGACGCAAAACTGGCTGATATACATGTATTTGTAACAGAACAAAGGACAGGGAGCAATGGAACTGAATATGGTCTGAATTTTATAGGTATGAATCAATATTCAGATCTTCAATATAAATTGGAAACAGTATCACCGCAAGATGAGACAGATATTTTAAAATGGGAAAGGCTGTTAAAAATAGTAGATATAGGCCTTTTACCTTATTTATCCAGAACAGCAGAGCTTGACAGAATCGAAATCACACATGATTTTGATATGGCTCCCATACAGGAATCCATAGATCCCTGGAACTATTGGGTTTTTCGACTGGAATTGAGCACTGAATTTGACGCAGAAGAAAGCAAAAATGAATATTCTCTTTACAATGCGATCAGGGTTGACCGTATTACGGAGATGGTAAAATTCAGATCTAAAATATCATATGATTTTGATAAAGAAATCTACAATGACCATAATGAAACAATTGAAAGCAAAAGAGAAGAGGCTGAATTTGAGACCGAACTGGTATACTCCTTAAATCCCAGATGGTCTGCCGGTTTTTTTAGTGAGGTTTCCAAATCTTCTTATCTTAATTTAAATATGGCGGCATCTTTGGGACCTGCCATTGAATACAATATTTTTCCCTGGGATAAATCCGATAGGAAAGTGTTTACAATTGGCTATCATCTCAGAACGAATTATTTTACATACAATGAATTAACCATATATGATAAACTCGATGAGTGGAGAGCTTCCCAGGCTCTTGAATTATCATTCATGCTAAGGCAACCCTGGGGCGAAATTGAAAATTCACTCGAAGCCTCCCATTATTTTCATGATTTTTCCAAGAATAGATTTTCACTGGAAACAGATATATCTGTCAATATCGTTAAAGGATTATCCCTCTTCGTGGAATTGGAGACTGAACTGATCCATGACCAGCTATACTTGCCAGCAGGAGAGACAACAAGGGAGGAGATTCTATTGCAACAAAGAAAATTGGCAACAAATTTTGAGATTTCAGCTGAACTGGGAATTCGGTTTACATTTGGTTCAGTATATAATAATATTGTTAATCAAAGGCTCTGAAAATTAAAGTATAAACAACTCTGATAAATAGTAACTTATTCATTTAATATCATGAAAAAATATCTTTTAGCTGCACTCGTCTTTCTATTGTTTTTTTCGACTTCACAATCTCAGCAACTGGCATTCCCAACAGCCGAAGGATATGGGAAATATACGGTTGGTGGACGCGGCGGGGCCGTATACGAAGTCACGAATCTCAATGATTCTGGTGCTGGCAGCCTGCGTGCTGCGGTGGAGGCCGAAGGTCCACGAACTGTTGTCTTTCGTGTTTCAGGAACCATAGAACTTAAGAGCGACCTGCGTATTAAAAATCCAAATATTACCATCGCCGGACAAACCGCGCCTGGAGATGGAATTTGCATCAAGAGGTATCCGCTCATGATTGATGCCAATGAGGTGATCATACGGTATATCAGGGTCAGATTTGGAGATGAATCGGGTCAGGATTCAGATGCAGTCTCCAGCAGATATGTTAAAAACCTCATTCTGGACCACGTTTCGGCCAGCTGGAGTATCGACGAGACCATGTCCATTTACCATGGCGAATACACAACGGTTCAATGGTGCTTAGTTTCGGAAAGTATGTTCAATTCCAATCACCCAACAAAAAGCAACCATGGATTTGGAGGTATTTGGGGATCAAACTACAGTACATACCACCATAACCTGATAGCACATCACTCCAACCGTAACGTCCGCTTCGCCTCAGGATGTGGCAATACAGACTTCCGCAACAATGTAATATACAATTGGGGTTTTGAGTCTACTTACGGTGGTGAAGCCGCTCAGGTGGGTAGTGATAAGTTTAATTTCTCCAATATCAATATGGTGGCAAATTATTACAAACCGGGACCTGCAACCGAACCTGGTCAAACATCCCAAACTATTGCAGGCCCCTGGTCACGTATCGGAAATAGTGATTATGGTAAATGGTATATTGCTGATAATGTATTGTTAAGTAATCAGGAAGTAACGGGGGACAATTGGAAAGGAGTTTTTCCTAAGTTAACAGCTATCAAGGGTGTACAAGAATACAACCCTAAAAATTTAGAAGCGATTCCAGGTTTAAAACTCCATAAACCATGGCCTGCCATGGCCATTAACCAGCAAACTGCAGAAGAAGCTTATCATTCTGTCCTTGAACACGTTGGAGCTAGCTTGCCTAATAGAGATGCTGTTGACCTTCGTATTATTGACGAGGTTCGAAATGGATATGCAACTTTTGAAGGCCCTTCCTACAAGAAGCATTATAAGGTTAGTGATAAATCCAAAAAGTGTGGAATCATTGATTCTCCAAATGATGTAGGTGGATGGCCTGAACTGAAAAGTACACCCGCCCCTGCAGATACCGACCATGATGGAATGCCTGATGCCTGGGAAGATGAGAATAATCTGAATAAGAAGGATTCTAATGATAGAAATAATATGGGCACTGATGGCTATACAATGTTAGAGCAATACTTAAACAATATAAAATAGAATGTTATGAAAAATTATTTTTTAACCGGACTGATAATTGTTTTGTTCTTTTCAACTTCTAATGCCCAACAACTGGCATTTCCGAGTGCCGAAGGGTATGGGAAATATACGGTTGGTGGACGCGGTGGTGCCGTATACGAAGTCACGAACCTCAACGACTCCGGAGAAGGCAGCCTGCGTGCCGCTGTTGAAGCTTCCGGTCCGCGCACAGTCGTATTCAGAGTTTCTGGCACGATAGAGCTGGAAAGCGATTTAAGGATTAGTAATCCCTATATTACTATCGCAGGCCAAACAGCCCCGGGGGATGGCATTTGCCTTCGTAAGTACCCTATCAATATTAGTGCCGACCAGGTAATCATCCGCCACATGAGGGTTCGGGTGGGCAACGAATCCGGCGATGATACCGATGCGGTTTCGTCAAGGTACTGTAGCAACATTATTGTCGACCATGTTTCTGCCAGCTGGAGTATCGATGAGACCATGTCCATCTACCACTGCGACAGTATTACGGTGCAATGGTGTTTGATTTCAGAGAGCATGTTTAATTCCAACCATATTAAAGGCAACCATGGCTTTGGTGGGATCTGGGGATCAAATAATAGTTCGTATCATCACAATCTAATTGCTCACCACGGCAGTAGGAATCCTCGTTTTGCCTCCGGTTGCGGAAATACAGATTACCGAAACAATGTGCTGTACAACTGGGGCTACCAGAGTAGTTATGGTGGTGAAAAGATGCAAAAAGGCTCTTCAGAATTTATTTCCAGCACCATAAATATGGTTGCCAATTATTATAAAGCCGGACCAGCCACAGCACCAGGTGATGTATCCCATCGCATCGTAGCACCATCAACACGCAATGGAGCTGCCGACCTTGGAAAATGGTTTGTGGCGGATAATGTTATTGAAGGCAATTCTGCTGTATCAGCAGATAACTGGAATGGGGGAGTACAATTCAGCGAAGGCGATGAATTTGCTGAACTAATTAAACTTGATCAGCCCTGGCCAGCCATGGCTATTAAGCAACAAACTGCAGAAGAAGCCTATGCCTCTGTACTTGAAAACGCCGGTGCTACTCTGCCCAAACGGGATCTCATTGACGCTCGCATCATTGACGAAACCAAAGGTGGATATGCCACCTTTGAAGGTAATACATACGAACAAAAAAAATCGGTTAGCGATCCATCAAAAAAGTGTGGTATTATTGACTCACAAGATGATGTCGGGGGATGGCCAGTTCTAAATAGTATTCCTGCGCCTGCAGATAGTGATCATGATGGTATGCCTGACAAATGGGAAAAGAAAAATGGTCTTAATCCAAATAGTGCGGATGATAGAAATAAGCTTGCAGAAGATGGATATACCATGCTGGAGAAATATCTTAACGGTATAAAATAAAGCACGGAAGACATGATATTCAAATCCAGATTGATCCTTGCACTATTACTTTTTGCATTTAGTGCCAGTGGAGCTGATTTAAGAAAACAGTCAGAAGCTTCATTGAAAAAGGGGGCCGCATTTTTTTATACAATTAATACCCAGGGTGGTTATGTGTATCATGTTACTCCTGATTTATCCTTGCGCTGGGGAGAAGGTCCAAAAGATGAGCATACGATTGAAGTGCAGCCTCCGGGAACACCCGCCGTTGGACAGTCATTTTTGCGAACCTATCAGGTAACCGGTGATGAACAAGCCCTGAAAGCAGCGAAGGAAGCGGCTTATGCTTTAATTCGTGGACAAAACAAATACGGTGGCTGGGATCACACCATCGACTTTGAGCATTTAAGTGATGAGAAAGTTAGTTTTGATGACAATCAGAGCCAGTCGGCTGTCAGCTTTTTAATGGCGATGGACCAGCAGATAGAGGACAGCCTGATATCTGCAGCAACACAAGGGGCACTGAAGATGATGATGACAGCTCAATTAGATAATGGTGCATGGCCTCATATGTATCCTGAACAAGGAAATTATCACGATTATGCGACTTTCAATGACGGAGGAATCAATGATTGCATTCGTGTAATGCTTGAAGCCTATCAGTATTATGACAATGATGAGGCCATTGAAAAAAGCCTGCGCAGAGCTGCCCGTTTTATGATGATTTCTCAACTGCCTCCTCCGCAACCTGGTTGGGCACAGCAATACAACGAGTTTCTTCAACCTGCCTGGGCACGAACATTTGAACCGCCTTCTGTATGTCCTTCAGTAACCATCAAGAATATCAATACCTTAATTGATTTGTATCTTGTACTTGGTGAAGAAACCTTGCTTGAACCCATTCCTGATGCCATAAGATGGCTGCGCGAAATAAGAATGGAGAATGGCAAATGGGCTCGTTTTGTAGAGCTTGGCACGAATAAAGCGCTCTATTACGATCGTCCAAGAATTCGTGTGGATAATCTGGAAGATCTGCATCCTGAGCGCCTTACAGGGTATGCTTATGAATCCGATTTGGAATCTGCCCTGGAGGCAAGCAGTTTACGTTATGAAAAAGCCATGGAATTAGGGAATAAAAAATTATGGAAGGAAGAACATCATCTGCTCACCAAAGGGCAGGTAGCTAAACGTTTAGACCTTCTTGCCATGGATGTGAAAAAAATAGTGGAAGCACAGGAATCATCCGGCGCCTGGATCACAAAAAATGATCGATTTAAAAAGAGAATGCCAGCAGGAGAGCGCTGGAATGGCCAGTATTTGGTGATGGATCGGATAAGCAGTGAGGTTTTTAATGAAAATGTAGCCATCCTTTGTGAATACATTGAACTAAGCGATCAGCTTGAAAATAAACAGGAATAATTTTATAAATAAAATCGCTACGAAAAGAATTATATTCACTGTGATAGCATCCCTCACTCTATTTTCTTTGAGTTGCAATGCAAGCGACGGAAATGGAATTAAAGCGGACTCAGATAAAGATACCACTAAACTGCGTGTGATTGTCATGTCTGACTTTCCACCGCTTGACGTTATCCCGGTTAAAGCGAGCTATGGCCCACCCGAGAAACGAAGTGATCCGGATGATGTGCAATCGATGGTTCGCTTTCTTCTTTACACAAATGAGTTTGATGTCGAGGGGCTGATTGCTTCATCAGGCACCAAGGCCTATATAGCGAGAAAGCAAAATATTCTAGATATTCTAAATATTTACGACCAGGTGGATGAGAACCTGAGAAAGCATGATCCCAGGTATCCAACTGCCGACCAATTACGTTGGGTTACCTGGCAAGGTCGTGATAAAACATATGGGAAAAGAGGTTTTGACAAACTTGGTAAGAATATGGATACGGAAGCTTCAGACGCGATTATTCGTATCGTGGACAAGCCGGATGAGCGGCCGGTATTTGTTTGTGTTTGGGGTGGTCCTTACGAAGTGGCTCAGGCGATCTGGAAAGTGAAGAATACGCGCACGCCTGATGAGCTTAAACGTTTTCTGAGTAAGCTACGTATTTATTCAATTGGTAGGCAGGACAATACGCTGCAATGGTTGATCGATAATTTTCCAGATTTGTTTATTATCATCTCAGACAATACCTATAGAGGCATGTTCTCTTATGCACCTGGTTCTGACGCGTCACTCAATGATATTGAATGGGTCTACAAAAACATCCATCGTGGACATGGAATGTTGGGTTTGATATACCCGGAAAGTACGACAATGGATCGGTCAAAAGAGGGAGTAAGAGAAGGGGATACGCCTTCGTTCTTGTATCTTGTTAGTGCGATACGCGGTTTAAACGATCCCAATAAACCCGACCAAGAAAGTTGGGGGGGGCAGTATATCCAACCGGATCCTTCCAAAAATCATTGGTATGATGGCCCGGGTCCTGAAAGTGTATATAAATGGCGCGCCGAGGTTCAAGAGGACTTCGCGCGTCGGGCTGACTGGATGCTTCCTTCCTTACCAACTGTTACAAATGACGTTAAATAATAAAACCATGAAAAAACAACTTTTTTTAATTCTTCTAATTTCAGTTTTTATTGGAAAAGTAGTGGCTCAATCCTCTGACGATCTGGTAACTAAGAACGTAACAGTTACTGGTGAACTTAAAAAATGGCATACTGTTACACTGACTTTCGAGGGTCCTGAATGCTCAGAAACCGATGATTATAATCCTTTTTTTAACTATCGACTAAACGTCATTTTTAATCATGAGGAATCAGAAAAATCGTATAAGGTTCCTGGTTACTTTGCTGCTGATGGTAATGCAGGTATGACTGCTGCCACTTCAGGGAACAAATGGCGTGTACATTTTACTCCAGATGAAATTGGGGATTGGAATTATACGGTCGATTTTAAAAAAGGGAAATGGATAGCTGTCAGGCCACGAACTGATGAAAGAGTCCCAACAGGAGGATACATGGATGGTTCGAACGGCAAGTTTATAATTGACCAATCTGACAAATCAGGAAGAGATTTCAGGGCTCATGGCAGACTTGAATATGTGGGTGAGAGATATTTACGATTCGCTGAAACTGGCGAGTACTTTTATAAATGCGGAACAGATGCACCAGAGAATTTTCTTTCCTATTATGGATTTGATGGTGATTTTGCAACTGATGGTCACAAGGACGACCTTGTAAAAACCTGGGAACCTCATCTTAAAGATTGGAAAGAAGGGGATGTCCAATGGTCTGATGGCCGCGGTAAAGAAATTATCGGAGCATTAAACTATCTGGCATCCGAAGGACTTAATGCGTTTTCATTTTTAACGAACAATATTAACGGTGATGATCAAAATGTGTTTCCTTATATTAATTATGACACATGGGACCGTTTTGACTGCTCAAAACTGGATCAATGGGAAATGGTTTTTGATCATGGACAGAAGTTAGGTTTATTTCTTCATTTTAAAACCTTGGAATCCGAGAATCAGGGTTTACTGGACTTTGGTGGTCTTGGAGGAAATACAAGGCTATATTATCGTGAGTTGATCGCCAGGTTTGGTCACCATCTCGCATTGAACTGGAACCTTGGTGAAGAGGTGGGTGATTGGTCTAAGAATATTGATAATGGAAAATCTATGCCTTTGTTCGTATCACAACGTCAGTCTGTTGCACAATATATTTTTGATACCGATCCTTATCATCACCATATGGTTATTCATAATGGCGATTGGTTTGATTCAATGTATGGTGATCAATCCAAATTGACAGGTGCATCCCTTCAGACCAATAAATCTGATTTTAGAAGGGTTAATTCACAGACTAAACGAGTAATCGATGAATCTATAGCTGCAGGAAAAATATGGGCCGTGGCTTGTGATGAGCCCGGTGATGCCAGTCATGCACTGATCACAGATGGTGAAAATCCTGAGCACTTTAATGCCAGAACCAACGGACTTTGGGGTCATATGCTAGCCGGGGGTTGGGGTACCGAATGGTACTTTGGTTATAAGCATCCACATTCAGATCTTACCTGCGAGGATTTTCGTAGCAGGGATTTATTCTGGGATATGGGAAAAATATGCATCGATTTTTTCAAGGAAAATGATCTGCCTGTAACAGAAATGACCTCACAAAACGAGTTGATATCTTCGTATTTTCCCTCACAAGTGGGTGATTTTTGTTTTGCAAAGCAACATGATACCTATGTGATTTTATTAAAGAAAGGGGGAGAGAGTCAACTGGACCTGGGAGAGCCTGTTGGAGAATACCTTGACTTAGAAAAGACTGTCGCGAAATACTCAGTCAAATGGTACGATCCAAGAAATGGAGGAGGATTGCAAGATGGATCAATTACAAGTATTGAAGGAGATGGCATGAAGTCGCTGGGAACCGCTCCAAATAATCAGGACAAGGACTGGGTGGTTTTAGTGCGACGCAATTAACATGAAAAAATTAATTCTAAAAATATCGCTATGAAGAACTATAATTTTCCAGCCCAGCGAAGCAAATGGCTTCTGATTATTACCATCATCCTTGCATTTGCAAACAACACTGTTAATGCTCAGGATAAACCAAGACTTTTTGTTTTAACCGACATTGGTGGCGACCCCGATGATCAGATGTCTATGGTAAGGCTAATGACCTATGCCAACCACATAGATATTGAAGGTCTTGTTGCCACTGAGGTGAACAACAAGGTTAATCCAGAGCGTATTCAACAGATAGTTGAAGCCTATGGAAAAGTACGTGACAACCTGGAACTTCACGAACCCGGGTTCCCTGAAGTCGAATATTTACAAAAATGTATCTCAAAAGGAATTCCTGTTGGTGATATGGATGGCGTGGGCGAAGGAAAGGATTCACCAGGATCTGAACTGCTGATTAGCATCGTAGATCGCGAGGATTCAAGGCCTGTATGGGTGACTGTTTGGGGAGGTCCAAACGTCTTAGCTCAAGCGCTATTTAAGGTTCGCTCAACCCGTTCAAAGGAAGAGCTTGTCAAATTTGTTGCCAAGCTTCGGGTTTATGCTATTTCCGATCAGGACAATAGTGGACCATGGATACGCAAAGAGTTTCCGGAGCTTTTTTACATTGTCACTCCAGGAGTTAATGGGGGTGGGGGCTACCACCATGCAACCTGGATTGCCATTGGTGGTGATAAATTTCATGGTCGCTTTGATGGAGCAGACTTTTCATTAGTAACGAATGAATGGCTCGAAAGGAATATCCGTAGGAAGGGCCCCTTAGGTGCTGAATATCCTCACTGGGAATTTATGATGGAAGGAGACTCACCAAGTTTTATGTTTTTACTGAACAATGGATTAAACAATCCGGATCATCCCAACTGGGGAGGATGGGGAGGTCGCTATGAGCTATATACACCTCGTACGGAAAGATGGTTTCTGGAACCCGAAACCCGTCCAATCTGGACCAACGTGCAGGATGAGGTGCTGGGTAAGGACGGTGAATGGCACACTACCAACCACGCAACCATATGGAGATGGCGTGAAGCTTACCAGAACGATTTTGCTGCAAGAATGGATTGGACCATCAAGGCCTATGACGAAGCCAACCACCCGCCTGTGGTGAAACTGGGTCATCCGGCATATATCAAAGCCAGGAAGGGTGAGCGTGTTGAACTGAGTGCTGTGGGCACAAGCGATCCGGACGGTGATCCGCTTTCATACGAATGGTTCTGTTATGAAGAGGCAGGTACACGCCGCATGTCAAGCTCAAGTTCAGGGATAAAGCATGACATTGTTGGTTTCGATCAACCTGAAGCCTGGCTCAAGGTAAAAACCAGCCGGGTAATGCGTCCAGGGACAGGTACCATGCACATTATACTTGCAGTTACCGACCATGGATCGCCCCGATTAACGCGCTATGCGCGGGTTATAATCGATGTTGTAGAATAAAATTGGTTTACACTAAAAAAGACACGATGAAGAAAAGTTCAAGTTTAACACTACTCATTTTTAATGTGTTCTTTTCAACTTCAAGATCTCAACAATTAGCTTTCCCAAGTGCTGAAGGGTATGGAAAATATTCTAAAGGAGGTCGTGGCGGAGTTGTATATGAGGTAACGAATTTAAATGATAGCGGAGAAGGAAGTTTACGAGCTGCCGTGGAAGCATCTGAACCACGAACTGTGGTTTTTAGAATCTCAGGTACCATAGATCTACAAAGTCCTCTTCGGATTAAACACCCATATATTACAATTGCAGGTCAGACTGCACCGGGCGATGGTATTTGCCTTAAAAGAAATCAACTGATGATTGAGGCTGACCATGTTATTGTCAGGTATTTAAGGGTAAGATTAGGAAATGAATCAGGCGACGATGCAGACGCTTTGTCAAGCAGATATACCAAACATATTATTTTAGACCATATTTCTGCAAGCTGGAGTGTTGATGAAACCATGTCGGTTTATCATTGTGATAGTATAAGCGTTCAATGGTGTATTGTTTCAGAAAGCATGTACGATTCAAACCATATCAAGGGAATTCATGGATATGGAGGTATTTGGGGGTCAAATTATGGGACTTATCATCACAATCTCCTCGCTCATCATTCCAGCCGTAATCCCCGAATGGCATCGGGATCGGGTTATACCGATTACAGAAATAACGTCATTTACAATTGGGGATTTAACAGTTGTTATGGTGGTGAAGGACTTCAGAATGGAAGTGATAAATTCATTTTTTCGAATTTTAATATTGTTGCTAATTTTTACAAACCTGGCCCAGCTACACAAAAAGGTGAAGTAAGCCACAGAATTGCAAACCCGGGTTTTAGAAATGAAACTGATGATTTTGGTAAATGGTATATAGCAGAAAACGTTGTTGAGGGTAATAAAGAGGTTTCGGCAGATAATTGGAATGGAGGTGTGCAAACAAAAATATCTTTTGAGAAAATTAAACTTGAGAAACCTTGGCCAGCTATGCCAATTAACCAACAGACTGCCGAAGAAGCCTATTCCTTAGTTCTTGAAAATGCAGGGGCAAAATTGCCTGAACGCGATGCAGTGGATACACGCGTGCTTGATGAAGTCCGAAATGGTTACGCAAGCTATGAAGGATCAACCTACAAACAAGAAAATACAGTTGCCGACCCGACTCAAAAAGTGGGTATAATCGATACACAAATGGATGTTGGTGGCTGGCCAATTTTAAAATCAAAGCCTGCACCAAAGGATTCAGACAAAGATGGAATGCCAGACAAATGGGAAAATAAAAATGGACTAAACCCGAACAATGCAGATGATAGAAATCATGTCGGAGAAGAAGGGTACACAATGTTGGAAAAATATTTGAATAGCATATAATTATCCACGAAAACACAGAAATATCACTATAAACATAAATATGCAACCTTATAGTTATGAAAATTAGAAATATCATTATCAAACTGGCCCCATACTATTTTACGCTTGTCCTGATTACATTATCATCTAGCTGTCAAAGTGAGGATGTTCAAGCCTCGGAAGGAGCTAAACCACGGGTAATTGTGACTTCGGATGGAGAAATAGATGATGAATGCTCCATGGTGAGGTTTTTGCTTTATGCCAATCAATGGGATATTGAAGGGATCGTCACCTCGAGTTCACAGTACCACTGGCAGGGACACAGCTGGGCGGGGGATGACTGGATTGAACCCTATTTGGATGCATATGCACAGGTCTATCCCAACCTGGTAAAACACGACCCGGCCTATCCGACACCTGCATACCTGCGGGAACGAACGGCCCTGGGTAATGTAAAAGCAGAAGGCGAGATGGAGGAAGTGACTGCGGGGTCGCAGCTCATTGTAAAGGTCCTGCTCGACGATTCCGACGACCGCCCAATCTGGCTACAGGCCTGGGGTGGGATGAATACAATTTCGCGGGCACTCAAGACCATAGAGCAGGAACATCCGGAGAGAATGGATGAGGTCGCAAAAAAGCTGAGGTTCTTCTTCATCTGGGAACAGGATTCTACCTATCAGTCATACATTCGGCCCCATTGGGGCAAATACAATATCACCACCATTGTTTCTGATCAGTTCGAGGCGATTGCCTACCGCTGGAAACAGATTCAACCCGAAGAAATGCAGGTTTATTTCGATGCGGGGTGGATGAAGAAAAACATATTGGAGAACCACGGTCCCCTCTGTTCGCTCTATGAGGCACACAAGGAAGACTCGGAGAGAAACAATCACCTCTACTACGAAGGAGATTTTCGCTCGGAGGGGGACTCGCCTGCCTTTCTGCATACCATCGTGAACGGATTGCGTAGTATGGAATCACCGGGCTGGGGCGGCTGGGGTGGCCGTTACGTGCGTGTGTATGAGAATACATGGCTTGATCCGGTACCTGTTGAAGGATACACATATCCGGAGGGACGCTGGTATACAGGAAATGCATGGGGCAGGGAGGGCACACGTCAGGGCAAGACCTCTTCCACCAGCCCTGAGTACCGTGCCTATTTTAAACCCATGTGGCGTTGGTCCCCTGCGCTGCAAAATGATTTTGCAGCACGGGCAGACTGGTGCGTAAAATCCTTCGATGAAGCCAACCATCCTCCTGTAATTAAATTAGCTCATGGCGTAGATATCGAAGCAAAACCCGGGGAAACCATCGAACTAAGCGCCAGGGGAACAACTGATCCTGATGGGGATGAACTGAACTGCCACTGGTGGCAATACCAGGAAGCTGATACCTACACGGGAAATGTGACCATTGAAAATTCCAATGCCTGGAAAGCTTCATTTACGGTTCCTGCTGATGCAGAAAAAGGCCAAAACATTCATGTAATTTGTGAGGTTCAAGACAATGGCTATCCTCAAACTACCCGTTACCAGCGTGTTATTATTACTGTAAAATAGAAAATATGAAAACTTCACTAAGATTGGTTTCCTTTTTGGTATTCTTTATGGCTTTAGCAATTTCCTGTGAAAGCAAGGATAATGAATCTGCAAAGGCTGATAAACCACGTATCATCGTCACAAGCGATGGAGAGATTGATGACCAGTGTTCGATGATTCGGTTTTTGCTGTATGCAAACGAATGGGATATAGAAGGTATCATTACGTCCAGTTCGCAATACCATTGGCAAGGACACAATTGGGCGGGTGACGATTGGATTGAAGCAGACCTGGATGCATACGAGAAAGTTTATCCCAACCTGTTGAAGCATGAACCTGGGTATCCAACTCCGGATTACTTGCGCAGCATCACATTGCTGGGAAATGTGAAAGCCGAAGGCGAGATGGAGGAAGTGACTGCGGGATCTCAACTTATAGTCGATGTTCTTCTGGATGAGACGGACCACCGTCCCGTCTGGCTGCAGGCGTGGGGGGGTGTAAATACGATTGCCCGCGCATTGAAGTCGATTGAAGAAGCGCATCCGGAGAAAATGGAATATGTGGCAAACAAGATTCGACTCTATCTCATATGGGAGCAGGATGTCACTTATCAGGATTATATCAAACCAAACTGGGGGAAGTACAAGATCCTGACTATTATTTCTGATCAATTCATTTCCTACTTCTATAACTGGAAAGAGTACCTGCCTGAAAACGAAAAAAGCTACCTGGTCGGGTCATGGATGAATGAGCATATTATTAAAGGACACGGGCCGTTAACCGCTGAGTATAAAGCCCACATTGAAGGAGCCAAAGAAGGATTTGATGATGGGGACTTTCGCTCGGAAGGGGATTCCCCGGCATTTTTGCACAACATTCTTACCGGTCTTCGTAGTATGGAATCACCAGATTATGGAGGCTGGGGCGGGCGCTATGTGAATATTCGCGACAATGAATGGCTCGACCCGGTATTGGAACCCGGATACGAGTACCCGGAAGGCAGATGGTATACCAGAACAGCCTGGGGGCGCGAACGTCTTCGCAAAAAAATCCCAAATGACGCAGAACTTACAGAATACCTCAAACCCACATGGCGCTGGATTGAAGCCCTGCAAAACGATTTTGCATCGCGTGCTGACTGGTGTGTAAAATCCTTCGATGAAGCCAACCATCCGCCTGTAGTTAAGTTAGCTCATGCTCTGGATATGGAAGCAAAACCTGGGGAAACCATCGAACTGAGCGCCAGGGGAACATCGGATCCTGATGGTGATGAACTGAACTACTCCTGGTGGCAATATCATGAAGCTGATTCTTATGGAGGAAGCATTGATATTCTTAAATCGAATAAGCAGAATGCTTCGTTCGTAGTTCCGGCTGACGCTGAAAATGGAGCAACCATACATGTAATTTGCGAGGTAAGCGATGAAGGTTCACCTCAGCTCACCAGGTACCAACGTGTAATTTTAACTATTGAGGATTAGTTGCAGTGCAATATCCTAAAACTAAATTTTAAACAAATGAAAAAGACACTGATAACTTTTTGGATAATTCTCTTGTCCTTATCTCAGTTATGGTCGCAGCAACTTGCTTTTCCAACGGCCGAGGGTTATGGAAAATATACGAAAGGTGGACGAGGGGGAGCAGTGTATGAAATAACAACCCTTAACGCTACAGGTGCTGGCAGCCTGGGTGAGGCAATTGATGCCTCAGGACCAAGAACAGTTGTATTCAGGGTTGCGGGCACAATCGAAGGAGATTTCACCATAAGAAATGACTATATCACTATCGCCGGGCAAACAGCGCCGGGTGATGGTATTTGTATCAAAGGCAGCATAACCAATAGTGCCAGCGAAGTGATCATTCGATATATTCGCATAAGGGCAAACCCAATTGTTGAAACAGATGCGATCTGGGGCAGGTATGAAAAGAACATTATCGTCGACCATATATCTGCGAGTTGGAGCAGCGATGAAGTGATGTCCCTTTACCATAATGAAAACGTCACCATTCAATGGTGTATGATTACTGAACCTTGCGCCAAAGGAGGTGAAGGGCACAGGTTTGGCGGCATCTGGGGAGGTCCCTATAATTCCTACCATCATAACCTGATCGCACATAGCGACAGCCGCAATCCACGTTGGGCTTCAGGTTGTGGATATAATGATTACAGGAACAATGTATTATACAATTGGGGTTATAACAGCTGCTATGGAGCTGAAAAAGAACAATCGGGTAAACCTCAATTCAATTTTTCCACGATTAATATGATAGATAACTATTATAAATCCGGGCCAGGTACTGATCCGGGAGTAAGATCCCGTATTGCTGAACCATCAACTCGGAACGGGGAAGATGATGCTGGTAAATGGTGGGTTTCCGGTAATTTCGTAAATGGAAACTCAGCGGTTACTGAGGATAACTGGAAGGGCGTTTCAAGATCAGAAGCATATTTCAGACTTACAGGTCCATGGGATGCAATGCCGATTAACCAGCAATCCCCTGAAGAAGCCTATAATAAGGTCCTTGACCATGCAGGTTGCTCATTACCTGTTCGCGACACCGTAGACAAACGTATTATTGAAGAAGTTCGTAACGGCACTGCAACCTATGGTGATAATGGTATTATCACATATCCAAGTGACGTTGGCGGCTGGCCAGAACTGGCTAATGGAACACCTCCTGTGGATTCCGACCATGATGGTATGCCCGATAGCTGGGAAACCGATAATGGCCTGGATCCGGATAATCCTGATGACAGGAATAACATAGGCCCCCATGGATATACGATGCTTGAAAACTATCTTACCAGTCTCACAGGGTATACACCAGTATCAGTTACAGGTGTAACATTTATTTCGGCACGCGATACTGTTGATACCAATGCCAAAATCAGGCTCTATCCAATATTTTCACCTGTTTATGCTGCCAATCAGACTGTATCCTGGAATTCAACTGATCCCTCGGTTGCAACAGTTGACGATAATGGTATTGTTAGTGGTGTTAATGGGGGAACAGCTTTAATTACGGCTACAACAGATGATGGAGGTTTTGTGGCAGAATGTACCGTTGAAGTGATCATCAGAATTTCGGTTATTGGCGTTTCAGTTGATCCCACAGAGATAACTCTCGAAAAAGGTAATTTACAACAACTTGTAGCTACGATAGAGCCATCAAATGCAACGGATACAACTGTAACATGGGCATCAAGCTTTGTCGTTGTGGCCAGGGTATCTCCAGAAGGCCTTTTAGAGGCCATGAGCCCAGGTTCAGCTGTTATTACGGTTACCACACAGGACGGAAAGCTTACAGCCTCATGTAAGGTTGACGTACCCGATGTAAGCACAGCTTACCCGAATTCATCAGAACGTAAAATCAGCATTTACCCAAATCCCTTCACGAATAAGACAGTTGTTGACTTTGGCGGCATTGATAATATTAACAGGCTGGAAGTTTTAACTATGAACGGACAGGTTGTTAAGCAACTTAGTAAAAACGATCTTAAAGCATCATTCGTTGAACTGAATCTGGATTTTCCTGGAAATATCTTTTTTGTCAGGATCAACACCGAAGAACATGTTTATATCAAAAAAATTATTCGAAACTAAATCACTCACGAATTATGATGGAAGTAAACCCTTAAGTTTTTAGAAATGAAGAAATTAATTTTCGGTCTTGGGCTATCAGTTATTTTGCCCCCTGACTATAGGCAAGGACTCTATTTCCAAATGATAAATAATACTGTAATGCGATTTATTGTTTTATCACTATTTACCGCCCTGCTTTCCTGCAATAATCACCGTCAAAGCATAAATATTGCCATTGATTCCAATTCACAGCAGGTGCAGCATGGAATTCAAATATTAAATGAGCTGGAAAAATCGGGGAATTTTATTTTTAATGAAGGTAAGCCTGATTTTTCCATTGTTGGTATCATCGATACAAGTCTTGCCGCAGAAGCATACCGGGTAACTACCAATAATCAGGAAGTCCATTTAGCTGGAGGAAATGAAGTGGGTTTGATGTATGGACTGCTTTATATCAAAGAACAGCTTGAGCAGGGAAAGACCAATATTGCCGATATAGCAGAAACACCACACCTTTCGTTCAGGGCTGTAAAATTCAACCTTCCCTGGTCAAGCTACCGCAATGGTGAAGCTTTAAATCAGCACTACGAGACCTGCAGAGACACCATTTTCTGGCATTCATTTCTGGATATGATGGCAGAAAATCGACTCAATAAACTCACTTTGTGGAATCTTCACCCCTTTAATTACCTGGTGAAAACTGAAAAATATCCCGAAGCTTGTGGTTTTACCGGTGAGGAAATGGTTGAATGGGAGCAATTTTGGAAAACCTTGTTCCGCATGGCAAAAAACCGCGGGATTGAAACTTACCTGGTGAACTGGAATATATTTGTTTCGCCAGAATTTGCAAAGGCGCACGGAGTGGCTGATTATTGCCTTGAAAACGCATATAAAACGGAACGGGGAGATACTTCAGAAATTATCAAAGATTACACCCGTGAGGTCATAAAAGAGGTCATTGATAAATATCCCAATCTCACAGGTCTGGGGATTACCCTTGGTGAAGGAATGGGGGGAATGACACCTGAAGAACGTGAACAATGGTTGTTGGATAGTTACATCGAAGGGATGCGAATGGCATCACGTAAAGTCAAATTTATCCATCGTGTTCCGCTATCTGCTAATTTACGCCTTGGTGGAAGTACTGATCCATATGTAGAAAAGATGACCCGCCAGACATTGGACACACTTACATGTGTTGAAGGACCAATTAATATTGAGTTGAAATTTAATTGGTCACATGCGCATTCATCTCCTCATCTGGTGAAGGTTCATGGAGGCAAGTTAACAGATGCATACTGGAACCCCCCGCCTACAAATTATTATCTCGCCTGGATGATGCGGAACGAAGATATTTTTGTATTACGCTGGGGAGATCCAAATTTTATTCGCCGACACTTGCAACTAAATGTTCATCCTTATGTGAATGGCTATTATGTTGGATCGGAGACTTATATTCCCGCAAAAGATTACATAACTTCCTTACATAATACCAGTTACAAATATGCTTTTGAAAGGCAATGGATGTTCTATAAAGTTTGGGGCCGTTTGCTTTACAATCCTGACACTCCGGATGATCTCTTTTCAGATGATTTTGAGATGCGGTTTCCAGGCTATGGCAAGCAGCTTTTTAGTGCCCAGTCCAAAACAAGCCGAATACCTCTGATTATAGCTTCCTATTGGAATGCCAAAACGGATTATACACTCTATTCGGAAGGATTGTTAAGCTCCATGGGTAATGAAGGAAAATTGAAATTGCTATCGCTAATGCAAATTTGTGAAAAGCAGCCTATGGATCCTGAATATCTGAGCATTAAAGACTATTGTGCCCCTGAAGGGAATAATTTTGAAGGAAAAATCACCCCTGTTGCTATGGCCGATTCCATTGATTCTTTTTGCGGAAAGGCCATTGAAGGAGTGAAAAATATTGATCCCCAAAATAACAACGACCTTCTGTATGAGGTTTCTGATATCCGGACCTGGGCACATCTGGGTTTGTATTTCTCCAATAAGCTAAGAGCGGCGGTGGCTTACCAGAAGTTTCGGAATGAAGGGAGCAACGAATTTCATGAAGAAGCAGTAGACTGGTTAGAAAAAGCAAATGCCCACTGGCATGAAGTGGTTAATATCACTACACCAATTTATAAACCAATGCCTTTACAACATTACTCACGTGAGGAAAACAAATATTTCCATTGGTCAATGATAGAAGAAGAGGTGACCGAAGAATTGGCTTGGTTAAAAGGATTGAGACCCCATGAATAAAAATTAGTACTATGAATAACCTTCATTTTTTCTCAAGGAATTGGTTCAAAGCTTTTAGTTTATTTCTGCTAATAAGCGGCCAGGCTTGTGTTCGCATAAATGGTGATCCTGAAATTTCAATTGTAACCGATACTGCTCCAGGGCAGCCGGTTTTACATGCACTCACAAAATTAACGGATGTTTTGAGTGCAAAATACGTCACCTTCGAGCTGGTTAATTCATTGGAGGAAGCCCATGGTAAATCGATGATTGTGACAGGTTTGGCATATGGAGAAGGTGTGGCTTCACGGATGTTAGAATCGGCAAATAGGAATGTCCCTTCAGTACCCGAGGCGTTGACAATCTGGAAGACAGATTGGCAAGAGAAACCAGTATGGGTAGTAAGTGGTTTTGATGATAGGGGTTTAATGTATGGTTTATTGGATGTTGCTGATCGCATAGGCTGGAGCTCCGAGCCAAATTCACCGCTGAGTGAAGTCAACGAAATAACTGAAAAACCAGATGTTTCCGAACGCGCAATTTCCATTTACACAATGCAACGTAAATATTGGGAAAGCAGGCTTTACGATGAAACCTATTGGGCACAGTACCTCGATATGCTGGCCAAAAACCGGTTCAATTCCCTGGTTGTTATTTTTGGATATGAAAATGGCGGATTTTTGGCACCATGTTATCCCTATTTCTTTGATGTGGAAGGATTTCCGGATATTGAGATGGTAGGTCTCACGCCACAACAGCAACAGCAGAACCTGGATGCGTTTAATAGATTGATCCAAATGGCGCATGAAAGGGGTGTTAAATTTCAAGTTGGTATTTGGGATCACATCTTTCGGGGTGGCGTTCAGGGAACAGGAAGTAAAGAGACGGAGGTTGCTCCGAACAAACCTGTAGACGGCCTGGTTTGGGGTGTGGATGGAGATAATTTGATACCCTATACCAAAGCAGCATTGGTTAAGTTCATGAAACTTGTACCAGGTTTGGATGGCATACAATTCCGCATGCACGATGAGTCAGGCGTGAAAGAGGAAGAACAGGAAGAATTCTGGCTGGACATGTTCCACCTGATCAAAGAGGAGGCCCCTGATATGAATCTGGTTTTCAGGGCTAAGCGTATGCCGGAATCTGTTATACAAAGCGCATTGGATGTGGATGTAAATTTCACAATAGCCACCAAATACTGGATGGAACAGATGGGAATGCCATATCATCCTACCCATGTCAATCCCCAAAATCAATTTGACCGAAGGCATGGATATGCAGACATGCTCACCTATCCGCAACAATATAAAATACATTGGAGATTGTGGAATGGAGGGACCTCACGAATTCTTTTATGGGGCGATCCCGAATATGCACGTCGTTTTGCTGAAAGCACGCACCTTTATAACGGCAACGGCTATGAGGTAAATGAACCTCTTGCAACAAAAATGGAAGCCCAGCCCCATGATACCATCCCCTTCGACTTATTAAAACCCCCCTTTCGATATTACAAGTATGAGTTTGAAAGGTATTGGCACTTTTTCCAGGTATTTGGGAGGATGGGCTATAATCCAGAAACACCGCCAGAGGTATGGCAAAAAGAATTTGAGCAGAGGTTTGGGGAAAAAGCAGGGCCCCTGATACAAACAGCACTACACCAGGCCAGTTGGATACTGCCGCGTATTGTTAGCTCAGTCTATTATTATCAAAGCAGTTTTCCCACAACAAGAGGTTGGGCAGAAAAACAGAGGCTCGAAGATTTGCACATTTATGCAAAAGGAGAAGGAAGTGACATTCAACAGTTTGCCAGTTTCGATGAAGAGGCCCAAATACTTATTGAGGGAGGCGAGACAGCAAGAATTTTACCTTCAGAGAATAGCCAGTGGTTTGAGCAAACGTCTGCAGAAATAAAAAGGTTAATTGAAGAAGCCGAAAAGGCCATCGGAAATTACCGAAACAAAGAATTCAATTCTACCATCACAGACTTGAAAATCCTTTCGAATCTGGCGCTTTATCATTCCCTTCGAATACCTGCAGCGATCAGCTATTGCTTGTTTGAACGCACAATTGATATATCTGCGCTGGACGATGCCATCACCTATGAACGCCAAGCAGTTGAAGCATGGAAGCAAATTGTCGATGCAGCGGGCGATATGTATGCAGATGACTTAATGATGGGGGTTCGCAAGGTCACCCGAGGTGATGATAAAGATGAATGGGTCAAGGAACTCAGTGGGCATTGGAAGGACGAACTCGTCTTATTGGAGAAAGGGCTTAAAACTCTGGAGCAGAAAAAAGAGGAGTTCAAAGCTGATGGTATGGTGAAAACTTCACCACACTATAAGGTCGCATCAGATGTGAACAATAATAATTTGATTCAAATCATTCATCAATCTGTCACAACTGCCCCTATTGACCAGCCAATGCCAATAAGTTTACAGGTAAGTGCTGCTGACGGGATTAGATGGGTTCGTTTGCGCTATAGAAGTGTTAATCAGCACGAAGATTATAAAACCCTGCAAATGCACCCGGACGGTGAAAATGATCATTATAAGGCAGTTATACCGGCCAATCAAATAAATCCAAGATTTGATTTTATGTACTTTATTGAGGTAATGGATAAAAATGGTAAAGGAACTATATACCCCGATTTGATCGAGGAGACACCCTATATATTCGTGAAATTAGAGCGAGAATGATAATCTATAAAAACAAAATGATGAATAGCATAAATGATTGTACAATCTTAAACAACGGACTTAAAATGCCCTGGCTGGGGTTTGGTGTATTCCAGGTAAAAGATGGGCATGAAGTGGAACAAGCAATCAGGTGCGCCCTTGATACCGGATATCGCAGCATTGATACCGCAACTGTTTATGGCAATGAACGCGGCGTTGGGAAAGCCATAAGAGAGAGCGGGATCCCTCGGGAGGAAATATTTTTAACTACCAAAGTGTGGAATAGTGATCAGCGCAAAAAGCGAACATTGGCAGCATTTCAAGAAAGTCTGGAACGCCTGGAGACCGATTACGTTGATTTGTACCTCGTACATTGGCCCGTAGGCGGGTATTACCAGAAAACATGGAAGGTGATGGAAGAGATTTATCAAAGCGGCCGTGCTAAATCCATTGGCGTCAGTAATTTTCTTGTTCATCATTTAGAAGATATTCTACATGATTGCCAGGTGGTTCCAGGTGCAAATCAGATGGAGTTCCATCCGTTTCTTGTACAACCCGAATTATTAAGTTTCTGCCAGAATCACAAGATCCAGATGGAAGCCTGGAGTCCCTTGATGCAGGGACATATTGTCTCTGTTCCAACAATTCAAAAAATAGCTAAAACATATAATAAGACCACGGCACAGATTGCCCTGCGGTGGAATTTGCAGCACGAGGTGGTTACGATTCCCAAATCAGTCAATCCCAGCCGCATTAAAGAGAACACTCAGATTTTCGACTTTGAACTATCTGAAGCAGATATGGACGCTTTAGATGCATTGGATCAGGGCAAGCATTTTGGTCCTGATCCCGATAATTTTAGTTTTTAATATACTTGGTTAAGAACACTAAAGCATCATAACCATGATTAGAATAAAAACAACTCTTTTGTTGATTTCATTGCTTGTTTTGCAATCGTTAAGCTCATTTGGGCAAAACGTTTCCAACCCAGACGATGATTATCAGGGAACCGTCCCTGGGTGGCATTTTTGAAAGTTGTTGAAGATCTTTAACAGAATGACCTCGGACTTTATTTAAATAATAATATTATAAACTTATACTCATGAAATTAAGCATTATAGCAATCTTATTGGGGCTTTGTATATATCCTGATAATACAAAAGCGCAATTACCCTGGCAAGAGCATGGTAAACTTGAAGTTTCGTCTAACGGACATTACATTCAACATGAAGATGGAAACCCTTTTCTATGGATTGGAGATACGGGTTGGGGCATGTTTCAACAACTAACCAGGGAAGAAGTCGATCAATACCTGGATAGCCGTCAGGCCCTGGGTTTTACAGTCATTCAATCTGTAGCTCACTGGTCTCCACATGGAGGAGGAATGAGCAGGAGTCCTGATAATGCAGCCAATGCATATGGGCATCGTCCTTTTACCGGTGAAGAAAAATCCCCCAATACCGCCGAACCTTTAAATGATTACTGGGATCATGCGGATTATATTATTGATGCCGTAAAAAAGCGAAATATGTATCTGGCTCTGTTACCCTGCTGGGCTGCTCAACTGGTTTCAGGCACTGGAGAGTACACGGCAGAGGAAGCCAGGGCCTATGGTACTTTTTTGGGCAAACGGTATGGGAAAGAACCGAATATTATCTGGGTATTGGGTGGGGATACAAAAGCCCAATTTGCCGCTTATGACAAAAATCAAAAATTCAGTGAATATGATTATCGCCATATATACAGGGCAATGGCTGAGGGCATTGTTGAGGGTGTGACCGGACAAAACGCTTCCTGGAATGAGAAGCATCCTGCATGGGATGAGGTGTTCCTTACCTATCATCCAAACGGAGACGCTCCATATGGCTCATCGCAGTGGTTTCATGAAGATGCCTGGCAGGATGTCAATGGTGTGGAAGTATGGAAAGAAGTGACTGATGTCTATAGAACCATGCTGGATGATTATCAATTAAAGAATCCCGTTAAGCCAAGCCTGTTCCTGGAGGGTTCTTATGAATATGGTACATATCGTCATGAATGCGGCTGGGTAACACCTGTTAGAGTTCGCAGGCAGTTCTATCACACTTTCTTTGCCGGAGGAGCAGGTCATACCTACGGCGCAGGTCCCATATGGGCCATGAGGGGAAACGATGGGGATTACAATTGTGGTTATACCTGGCAACAGGCACTGGATTTTCCAGCTGCAGCCCAGGTAGCGGACGTTGGCAAAAAATTCTTAACAGACCACAGGTGGAATGAATGGGTTCCAAACGGAAATGTGATTTCAGGAGTCGGTGAAGGTGAAAGTTTAAAAACAGCAGTTACAACAGAATCAGGCGATATGGCACTGGTCTATTTTTCCAATCCTTCACACTGCAGGGTAAAAAACATTTTAGGCAGAGATGCTGAGGCATACTGGTTTTATCCACGAAATGGAGAAAAAGAAGATATCGCCTCATTTAAGGATAATGAATCACGGGATATGGTCCCTCCCTCAAAATGGGAAGATGCCATACTTGTGCTTCGAATTGTCTTCAAATATAATGATTCTAAATAATCGTCCAATTAGGTAATACACAGAGCACAGGGGGGATTTATACCTATCTTTCAGCGATAAAATCAGATTTATGAAACGTAAAACTTCAAAGCGCCGGTTGGTAAATTATTTAATTATTATCGTTGCTGCAACAGCTGTTTGCTGGGATATAGCCGTAGCGACTCTGGACATTGAGCCAGGCACCTTCCGGTATGAGTCTGAATTTGATGCAGTTTCAGGTGAAACTGTCCAGGTTGGTATTGTTACTTCTGATTATGCAGAGTTGTCAGACCCTATTGATCGTACGGTAAATCCAACCTATATGCAGATCGAAGAGATGGTGGGAAAAGCCATTGAGTTGCAGGGGGGATTTGAGTGGGTGATCGACAAAGGTGATAAGGTCTATATTAAAGTGAACCTGGTGGGAGGAAACAGTCCTTCCGGAGAAGGAGAAAATACAGATGTCAGGGTAGTGAAAGCCCTGGTACGTCATATCCACGCATATACAGAAGGGGATGTAACCATACAGATTGCAGAAGGAACAGCAAGAACAAATGATGACCCAACCGATCCAAACAGCGTCTGGGGAAACTCGGGGTATATGGATCTGTTAACCGATACAATGATGACGGGTATTAACTTCAGCCTTCTCAACATCAACCAGTCGCTTGAAAATATGGTAGAAGTGGACCTGGGTAGCGAAGGAACATCAGCAAAACAGGGCACTAAATATACAGTGCACCGTGCACAGCTTGAGGCCGATGTATATATTGCAGTACCTGTATTGAAGATCCATGATACAGGTATTACAAGTGCCCTGAAGCTTCAAATCGGATCGGCACCGGGGTGCTATTATGGGTATAACAAAACCGGGGGGACCTCGTTGTGCCCCACAGGAATACATCATGACATTGACCACAGGAGATGGAATACCGAGGCCATTGTGGATTTAAGCAATATCGCTGATATTGATTTTGTGGTGGTGGATGCCATCATGTGCCTGGAGACACAAAAGACCAACAAGGGATATAACCAGGTTCGTTTTAATACCATCCTGGCCGGTGCTGATCCGGTAGCCCTGGATCATGTGGGTGCAAAAATGATGGGGCTTAATCCCGACGATGTAGCGCACATCACACTTGCAGAGAAGGTGGGTTTGGGGACCAATGATCCTGCACATATCAACATGGTAGGGGTGCCATTGGATGAGGCCATGAAAAAGGTGAAAAAGAATCAGAAATCAATTGGGAAGTTTGGTCAATCCAACAGAACATGGATCCTTTCTCAGGCCTTTGAAGGATCAGATAACGACCTGAGTTATTTCATTGATGAAGCGTTTATTGAGCCCATCCCGGGTGAAGATGGATGGTCCCAACCGGTCTACTTTTTCGATGACCGCATTGACCTGCTTGCGTTCTATGAAGGAGCGTCAGATGTGATTTCTTATGCATTTACCTATTTCAATGCCGAGCAGGCGCAAGAGGCTGAATTATGGTTAGGTACCCAGGAAGCGTTAAGGGTCTATATAAATGGTGAGCAGGTCTATGATTTCAATTCTTTCTCAGCTTATGGGGATACTGACCGGGGTACTAATAAAGGGATTATAGATATCAAAGAGGGACGAAACACGCTGTTGGTGAAGTCAATGAATAGTTTTGGGGATTATAGTTTTGCGCTTAATATCTGTGAGGTGGAGAGCGATCCACTCTATTTTGGCAACAGGGTTTCCGGGTTGAAATTTTACATTGATGAAAGTGGTACCGGTGCCAAGCTGACCGGTATCTCTGACACAGAAATGAGGCAGGGAGCATCCTTCAAATGTTATCCAAATCCAGCAACCAGTGTTGCGAATATCAGTTTTGAACTTGAGGAGTCAATTCAAACAAGCATTGAAATCATTGATCTGGGTGGCCGGGTGATCAAATCATTCGGGAGTGAAGAACGGAGTGCCGGATTGCATGAACTCACATGGAACCTTGAGAGCAACCAGGGAGGGCGTGTAAGAAGTGGCACCTATCTTTGTGTCCTGCATGCCGGAGATGACCACCAGACTGTCAAGTTGATCGTGAGATAGAACCTGTTTGTACACAATAGTACCGAAATAGGTATACAACTTTCCCAATTAATTCCTGCTCAGGTTACACGGTGGGATAGATTCATATATTTATATCATAAATAGATGAACTATGATACGCAAAAAATCCAGGGGCCAATTGGTAAAGTATTTAATCATAATCATTGCAGCCACTGCTGTTTGCTGGGACATTGCCGTAGCCACACTTGATATTGAGCCGGGGACCTTTCGGTATGAGTCTGAATTTGATGCCCTTACTGGCGCCACAACTGATGTGAGTATAGTTACATCGGATTATGAGGAGCTGACCGTCCCAGTCGATCGAACGGTAAATCCATCCTACGTACAGATCGAAGAGATGGTTGGAAAAGCCATTGAGTTGCAAGGGGGATTTGAATATGTGATCAACAAGGGTGATAAGGTATATATCAAGGTGAACCTGGTAGGAGGGAACACCCCATCAGGTGCTGGTGAGAATACAGATGTGAGGGTGGTAAAGGCCCTTGTCAGGCATATTCACGCTTATACAGAAGGGGATGTAACCATACAGATTGCAGAAGGAACAGCCAGGTCTAACGATGACCCTACTGATCCAAACAGTGTTTGGGGGAATTCGGGGTATATGGATTTGCTGACGGATACAATGATGACCGGAATAAACTTCAGCCTTCTTAACATCAACCAATCACTTGATGATATGGTTGAGGTAGACCTGGGAAGTGAAGGCGTTTCTGCACCGCAGGGTTCTATATATTCAGTGCATCGAGCACAGTTGGAGGCCGATGTCTATATTGCAGTTCCTGTTCTGAAGATCCACAATACCGGAATCACCAGCGTCCTGAAATTACAGATCGGATCAGCCCCGGGATGCTATTATGGCTATAACAAAACCGGAGGTACCGCCTTGTGCCCCACAGGAATACATCATGACATTGATCACAGGGTATGGAACGAGGAGGCAATTGTTGATTTAAGCAACATCGCAGATATTGATTTTGTGGTAGTGGATGCCATCATGTGCCTGGAAACCAAGAAGTCCAATTCCAACTACAACCAGGTCCGTTTCAATACCATTCTGGCCGGAGCCGATCCGGTAGCCCTGGACCATGTGGGGGCAAGATTGATGGGACTCAATCCAGATGATGTGGCCCACGTTACTCTGGCCGAAAAAGTAGGTTTGGGAACCAACGACCCTGCTCATATCAACCTGTTTGGGGTTCCTTTAGACCAGGCAATGAAGAAGGTAAAGAAGAGTCAGAGTGCCGATGGGAAGTTTGGACAGTCCAACAGGACATGGATCCTTTCTCAGGCCTTTGAAGGATCTGATATTGACCAGGAATTTTTCATTGATGAAGCTAACATTGAGCCCATTCCGGGTGAGGATGGATGGACCCAAGCGGTCTTTTTCTTCGATGACCGCATTGATCTGCTCTCGTTCTATGCAGGACAGACAGAGATAGTTTCTTATGCTTTTACCTACTTCAATGCAGAACGTACAGAACAGGCTGAATTATGGCTGGGTACCCAGGAAGCCCTCAAAGTCTTTGTAAATGGTGAGCAGGTATATGCATTTAATTCCTTTTCACCTTATGGGGATTCTGACCGGGGTAATAACAAAGGCACTATAGGTATTAAAGAGGGGCGAAACACGCTGTTGGTGAAGTCAATGAATAGTTTTGGGGATTATAGCTTTGCACTTAATATCTGTGAAGTGGAAAGCGATCCGGACTATTTTGGAAACAGGATTGCCGGATTGAAATTTTACATAGATGAAAGTGGTACTGGTGCCAATCTGACAGGTATCTCTGAAACAGAAATGAACCAGGGAACATCTTTCAAATGTTACCCCAATCCCGCCACCAGGTTTGCGAATATTAGCTTTGAACTGCAGGAATCGGTTCAAACAAGCATTGAAATTTTAGATCTGAGCGGCAGGTTGATTAAAACGTTCGGTACGGAGGAGCGGAGTGCAGGAGCTCACACGCTCACATGGAATCTGGAGAGTACCCAGGGAGGCCGTGTAAGAAGCGGTACCTACCTTTGTATCCTGCAGGCAGGTGAAAACCTTGAGACCACCAAATTGATTGTCAGATAAAGTCTTCTTGAAACTAACTATACCCCATATGAAATCGTTTTTTCTTTCGATCTTTCTGGCATCCTGTTGGATGATGAGCCCGGCCCAGGGAGCCTCCGATACTGTGTACTACGAACTCTGGGATATTTCGAGCCTGGAAATGATAGGTGGGCATGAAGTCGCCACCCTGGGAGATCCCCTGGTAGTTTCCACTGAGATCGGTGATGCAGTCCAGTTTGACGGAGATGGGGATCGTTTGCTGGTAGACTTTAATCCAATTATGGATGCCAAGGAATTTACCGTTGAGCTGGTCTTCAAGCCTGATGCCTGCTATCCCGATAATACTGCGCCACGATTTCTGCATATTCAGGATCCGGACGATCCAGAGGGAAAGCGGGTGATGATTGAATTGAGAGTTGATCCAAACAATATGTGTTACATGGATGGGTTTATGAAGACCGATGCAGGAAGCCTTCCCCTGATTGATGAGACCCTTGTGCATCCCACTGAGGTGTGGCAACATGTGGCTATTACATTTAAGGACAGTACACTAACCACCTATTTTAACGGGATTGAAGAGCTAAGTGGCACCCTTCACTATGCAAATGATATTGTGAATACAATAGGGAAGACATCCATTGGCGGCAGGATGAATGACGTAGCATTCTATGCAGGTCTTATTAAGACCCTGAAGGTGACACATGCCAAACTGGCACCAGAGGATTTTACTTTTATTCATGACTCAGTCGGTGTCTCTGCCCCGAAGGGACTTCTATCCCCGGGTTCAGGAGGGATGGAAGTTTTCCCTGTTCCGGCTGATCAGAGTTTAACGGTAAATTTGAGCCCAGAACGGTTGGAGCCATATGTGGAATTATGTATAGTAAATTCAGCCGGGATCATTGTTCATAGCCGGGAGCTTGCTCACACTTTACAGAGCAGCCTGACCATTGACACCTCTCAATTTCGGGATGGGGTCTATTTTTTAAGCGTCAGTACCCAAAGTCAAACTTCTTTTAATAGGTTTGTTGTGTTGCATTAGACTGTGTAAATTCTGTTCATAATCCTTTCAAAAAGCGACCATGAAAAAAACAAATTCATCCAAAAATTCCCTTGCGCTCCTGACCATTCTGATCATTATGTTTTCAGGATGTGGCAACAATGGATCAAAAACAAGGAAAGAGGCAAGTGACCAGTCAGCCGAGACCAGGTTCGAAGTGGTTGATCTGCCTGATGAGAAAAAGGTGGAGGTATGGATCGATGGGGACCTGTTTACTGCCTATATCTATCCCGATCAGATTGCGAAGCCGGTACTTTATCCCCTGAAGACCGTTAGTGGGAAGGCCTTAACCAGGGGGTTTCCTCTTGATACGGTTCCCGGAGAAAGGGTCGATCATCCGCACCATATAGGTCACTGGATGAACTATGGAGATGTGAACGGACTGGACTTCTGGAACAATTCGGAAGCAAGGCCTGCAGAGGATAAGCACATGTATGGAACGATTTTCCATAAGGAGGTAAGAAATATCCAGGGAAGAGACGACATGGGGATGTTGGAAGTGGTGAATGAATGGAAGACCCCTGATGGTGTAGTTTTACTGGAGGAGCAAACCCGCTTTATTTTTTCAGTTCAGGGGAATTCCAGGATCATCGACAGGATCACCACCCTTCATGCTTTGAATCAGGAAGTCGCATTTAAGGACAATAAAGAGGGAATGTTTGCCGTGCGCGTAACAAGGGCCATGGAATTACCCTCAGAAAAACCCGACATATTTATGGATGCTCATGGCAATCCTACCGAAACAAAGGTGCTGGATAATACAGGGGTGAATGGGAATTACCTAAGTAGCGAGGGTATTGAAGGCGGTGACGTCTGGGGAACTCGTGCCAGATGGATGAAACTATACAGCACCATGGAGGGTGAGACGGTGGCCATTGTGATCTTTGATCACCCCGATAATGTGGGTTACCCCACCTACTGGCATGCGCGTGGATATGGATTATTTGCAGCAAATCCACTGGGTCAGGCCGTTTTTTCAAAGGGGGAGGAGGTCCTGGATTTCAAACTGGCTCCCAATGAATCGGTCTCCTTTAAGTTCAGGTTACTGGTGCATTCAGGAAAAGAATTGCGAAGCGAATCCATTCACACCCTGGCTGACCAGTTTGCGGAGTTGCAGACGCTTGCTTTTCACTAAATAGCGGGTGCTTATATCATGATGAATTTCTCTTCCATATTGCTTCTGTTTCTCCTTCTTTGCCCATCATTGGTGGCCCAGCAAGCTGGAACTGAGCTCAATCGAAACCCGGAAGAGACTGCGCTTATGTTCTCATACTTTACCGGAAATGGAGAAGATGGATTGCACCTGGCCTGGAGTGAAGATGGCCTCCAATGGGAATCCCTGAAAAAAGGAGCCTCATTTTTACTACCTGAAGTGGGTCAGGATAAGTTGATGCGGGACCCATGCATCATTCAGGGCCCTAATGGCCTTTATCACATGGTCTGGACCGTTAGCTGGGCAGAAAAGGGAATTGGGTATGCCAGTTCCAGCGACCTGGTCAACTGGTCCGATCAGCTTTATATTCCCGTCATGGAGCATGAAGACAGTGCCATGAATTGCTGGGCCCCTGAACTGTTTTACGATGAAAAGCAAGAGCTCTATATGATCTACTGGGCAACTACCATCTTGGGAAAGTATCCCGAAACTTTGAAATATACCAACAAAAGAACTCGCGATCACCGCATGTATTATGTAACCACCAAGGATTTTAAAACCTTCAGCGAAACCGGTCTGCTCTACAACCATGGATTTAATGTGATTGATGCGTTGGTTGTCAAAGAAGAAGGTGAGTATGTGATGTTCCTGAAGGATGAGAGCTCTTTCCCTGTAGCCCAGAAAAATATTAAAATTGCCAGGAGTAAATACCTGACCCATGGTTACGGCCCCCCGGGCGATCCCATCTCCCCGGATTCAATCTGGGTGGAGGGTCCGACTATTGTCAAAGGAGGATCTGGGTGGAGGCTCTATTACGATCAATACAGGCTCAGGAAGATGGGTGGAATGGAATCAGCTGACCTGGTCAACTGGTACGATATTGCAGATCAGCTATCATTTCCTGAAGGAACAAGGCATGGTACCGTTTTTACAGTTCCCAAAAAACTACTGGAGGGACTGAAGGAGGAGGAAGTTATAGCTACCCCGGCAGAAGAGAAGCGATTTAAGCAAATCAGCGCAAAAGCAGGAGAGGTCCTCTTCGAGGACGATTGTACCGGTGACTGGAACAGCAAGTGGTCCCTTGACGGAAAAGTGGGTACCGTTAAAAACAGTCCGGCAGGCATGGATTTTACTGCAGGCCCCGAAATTAAAAATGATGCCCATCATGCGGTGTTGTGGAGCCGGGAGACTTTCTCCGGTGATCTGATGATTGAGTATGACTACACCCGGCTTGATACCAGGGACAGGCAGGTGACTATCATCTACATTCAAGCCACCGGCTGGGAAGAAGGGCCCTATTCCAAAGAGATCTTTGACTGGAATGAATTGCGGGAAGTTCCCTCTATGAGCTCCTATTTCAACAACATGAATACCCTCCATATCAGCTACGCAGCACTAACTGAAGAGGGTGATTATGTGCGTGCCCGCCGTTATCGTCCCGATCTGGGGACAAGGCTCAAAGGAACGGACCTGGGGGCAACCTACAATACCGGACTCTTTGAAACTGGGATTAGCCATCACATCACCATCATTAAAAAAGGGTACGAATTCTATATGAAGGTAGAAAACAAGGAACAAACCATGCTTTATAAGTGGAATTACCAGGATCACCCCCTCATTACCGAAGGCCGGATCGGCCTCAGGCATATGTATTCACGCTCAGCACGGTACAGTAATTTTATAGTAAGACAGATTCAATGATCAACAAGTATTCAGGGGTATTTAAAATAATGATATTGTTTTGTGGTGTGCTTCTTTTGCACACCTGCACCTCTGATAAAGCACCTTTGACAATTTATACCATCGGTGATTCCACCATGGCCGATAAAAAGTCCGATGTCTATCCTGAAACCGGATGGTGCCAGGTACTGGGAAGCTATTTTGACGGGACAGTTACGGTTGAGAATCATGCCCGAAATGGAAGAAGCAGCAAAAGCTTTATTGATGAGGGAAGGTGGCAGGTGGTTCTGGACAGCCTTAAATCAGGTGATTTTGTTCTTATACAGTTTGGACATAACGATCAGAAACAGTACGATTCCACAAGGTATACATCACCGTTTGATACCTATACAGCAAATCTTGAAAAGTTTGTGATCGAAACCCGGGCGAAAGGGGCAACACCCATTCTGTTCACATCCATTGTGAGGCGGAAGTTTGACAATGAGGGTCTGCTGGTTGATACCCATGGAGATTATCCTGTGGCAGTTCGATTACTGGCGGAACGTATGGAGGTGCCGTTGATCGATTTACAAAAGATCACAGAAGAGTGGGTAGCTTCCATGGGCGATGAACCCTCAAAAGAGATGTTTTTATGGACTGCTCCCAGCGATAAATATCCGGAAGGAAGAAAAGACGATACCCATCTTTCTGAAAATGGGGCTCATCATGTAGCACGGCTTGTACTGGATGCATGTACTGGGATGGAACTCCCATTTACTGAGAGGCTGCTTCAACATTTTGAAAAAGTAAAAACATGAAAAAAAGACCACTGAGATTACATTTGAAACCTGTTGCCTTATTCCTGCTGGTTTCGGGACTTGCACAATTTTCATGCACCGGTAAAAATGGAGCCGGTTCTCAAACAGACAATGCTCCAGATCCACCCAACATCATTTTGATCCTGGCCGATGACATGGGTTATTCCGACCTGGGTTGTTATGGCGGGGAGATCTCTACCCCCAACCTGGATCAACTGGCTTATGAAGGTGCGCGATTCACACAGTTTTATAATGCTGCACGCTGCTGTCCCACGCGCGCCTCCCTGATCACCGGGTTATATCCCCACCAGTCAGGCATGGGGGGCATGGTGAAATCGCCGGGAAAAATTCAAGAAGGACCTTACCAGGGATACCTGAACAGTCAATCGGTGACCATTGCTGAGGTGTTGAAGGCTTCGGGTTACTATACTGCAGCTTCAGGCAAATGGCATGTGGGTGAAGAACGTCCCCACTGGCCCACCGACCGCGGATTTGACAACTATTACGGGCTGATCAGCGGAGCGGCCAACTATTTCGATATCTCCAGGGGTAAAGCTGAAAATACCAAAAGACATTTTGCCATTGACAGTGCTGAATACCTACCTCCCAACAAGGGCTTCTATATGACAGACGCCATCACGGAGAATGCGGTGAAATTTTTACAGAAAGCGGACACTGTGGAGAAACCCTTCTTCCTCTACCTTCCCTATACAGCGCCACACTGGCCGCTTCATGCAAAGCAGGAGGACATTGACAAATACAAGGGGAAATTTATGAAAGGATGGGATGTGCTCAGGAAGGAACGATACGACCGAATGATCAGCATGGGTTTAATTGAAAAGAGCTGGTTATTAAGTGAGCGGGATCCGCAGGCTACCCCCTGGGAAAAGTTGAGTAGGGAGCAAAAAGAGAAAATGGACCTGCTGATGGCAATCTATGCGGCCCAGGTTGATTGCATGGACCAGGGAATCGGCGAAGTTTTGAAGCAGCTGGAGGTGATGGGGGAGCGGGAGAATACCCTCATCATGTTTCTTTCTGACAATGGAGGCAGTGAAGAATACGGTCCCTGGGGTGAGGACTTCTGGGGTAATTTCTGGGATGGTGATGCCAGGAAAGGATCGGGTGATTCTTACCACAGTTACGGGGGTTCCTGGGCCAATCTGAGCAATACTCCATTTCGGCTCTATAAGAAAAGGGTACATGAAGGCGGTATAGCCACACCCTTCATTGTTAGCTGGCCGGTTCAAAAAGAGCTGCAGGGTAAGATAATTCATCAGCCCGCACACATTATTGATATCATGACCACCATCTGTGATTTGACCGGTACCGACTACCCGAAAGTGTATAAAGGAAATCCTATTACATCCATGCCGGGACAATCTCTGGTTCCTGCACTGAAGGGAGACAAGCAGGCCATCCATGAGGCCATATACTGGGAACATTTGGGTAACCGGGCGATCCGAAAGGGAGACTGGAAGCTGGTGGCCAGGGAGGGGGAGCCCTGGGAACTCTATAACCTTTCACTGGACCGGTCCGAGACCAATAACCTCATTCTGAATGAAGCACAATTGGCTGGAGTTTTGGAGAAGATGTATGAAAACTGGGCCGAACAGCAAGGGGTCGATGAACTTAAATAAATATCAATCAATCAAATAGTTAAGCTATGAAAAAACAGCAATTAGTTGTAGCCTTTTGTCTGCTTACAACTGTGGCTTTGACCACACAGGCACAGGAGAAGAAAGAATCCGTCGATCTGTCGGAGAAAGTATTTACCATTGAAAATTGTGTCAGCTCGTTTGATATGGATAATACCATAAAAACCAAAGTCGGGTATCAGTTCTGGTTTGTGGATAAAGAATTTATTGACGGACGCACCCTGAAAATGAGTGTGGTGGCACCGGGCGCAGCAACCCATCCACCCCATACACATGAAGTGGATGAATTCTTTTTTGTACTTGAAGGTACCGCCAGGTTCCACCTGGATGGAAAAACCACCACTGGGGGAGCCTATACCAGTTTTTATTGCCCCTCCAATGTGGCCCACGGAATCAGCAACGCGGGGGATACAGAATTAAAGTACCTGGTCATTAAAAAATATAAGAATTAATATAGTCTTCATTTATTCCAGGTATTCAGACATAAGTTTAATTTTCATCCGGAGAATCTACAATTGATCCCTCCTTGGGACTTTTGTATCTCTTCTTTGGGATTTTAGCAACTATGGGTTAGGTCAGATAGGCTTAGATTTACTTAATAAAAAGTATATAACTAACGCTTTAAATTATCTGACTATGGCAAAACTTCGACTCTTACTTTTATCCGGATTTTTGTTCCTTCTGGGAATAAGCTATGCTGCGGAGGTTTCAGTACCTTCCGGGAAATCCATCCAGGCCGCCATTGATGCGGCAGCAGATGGGGATGTAATACTACTTGAAAGCGGAGGGGTCTATATGGGCTCCCTGAATATCACAAAATCAATTACCCTGATGGCCGCTGATGGTTACCGCACCAAGCCCATTATCTCTGATGGGGCAATTCGATTTAAGGCCACCAAAGGCATTAATTTCAAAGTAAGCGGCATTGAATTTGCCAGTGCCGGCGAGCGCTATTTCACCAGGTTGGAAACCGGTGATTCCATCGCATACCTGGAGATGAAAGATTTGCTTGTTCACGGATATGACAGGTCCATTCTCAGGGCAAGTGACTCTGGAGAATACCTGGATTCCATGCTTATTGAGAACTGCCATTTTTATAACAACAGTGGTGGTGGATACCGCCTGATCTATGCAGATAAGAATGATTGTCCCCTGCGCTATTTTAAATTAGCAAACACCACTATTAACGGATTTGACAGGGCTTTACTAGAGTTAGACTCGGATGTGAAGAAGACTGTAATTATTGACAGATGTACAATTAATGGAAAGACAGGTGACAGAAAAGATGGTTCACTATTCGACATTCATGGAGCTGAGGGTTCCGTGTTTAGCGTGACCAATTCCATTATTACAGCCATTGATACGGTCAGCATGGTATGGGAAATCACCGAAAGTGTATCGGATACGATCATGAATTGCAGGTTCTTCTTTGATGAAACTGCTGCGGATACCACCAATGCCTGGAGTTATATGAATGAATTTATCAAGGAAGATCCCATGTACGCAGATCCTGCCGATTATAACCTGGGTCTGCCAAAAGATTCTCCTCTGCTTACGGCTGGCACTGATGGCGGAGCCCTGGGTGACCCACGCTGGGTGCCTGCACCTCTTGAACCGGGACTGGCTGCCCATTGGAAACTGGATGAAGCTTCAGGTGAGGTGATCAAGGAAGAAATTGCGGGTGCAGATGGGGCCATAGTCGGTGCCGGAGTAGCCAGGGTAAATGGTGTGGATGGCAGGGCTTTGGATTTTTCCAATGCGGCCAATGATGCCATCGTTATTGTGGAAGATTCAGAAGCCACCAGTGGCATTAATTTTACCAGTGAGTCCTTTACCGTTTCACTTTTTGCCAGGTATGATATATCTGCGGAGGATCCATACTTATTTTTGAAAGGGGATAATGGCAGTGATGGCCCAAATGGGAATGGCAACAGATATGCCATCCAGTCGAAGGAGGGTGAATTACGGTTTGTCCTTGACGATGATGTAACCAAAACACAACTTGGAGTGCAGTATGCTGGATATCCATCCAATGAATGGGCTCATATTGTGGGTGTCAGAAATGTGGAGAAAGATTCCGTTTACCTTTACCTGAATGGAACAGAGATTGGAAGAATGCTGGATGAGACAGGAGCCCTCGATGTGGATAGTCAGCGCGTTGTCATAGGAAATTACCATACCCTTGATAAAAGCCTGCCTGGCGCGATTGATGATATCCGGGTGTATAACAAAGCACTTACGGCCGCTGAAATCAGCCAGATGGCCAATGATTATTTGATTTTTGTATCGGGTATTACTGTTTCAGCCGATAGCACCACCATACCTGCCGGTGCTACGCTGCAAATAAATGCTGCTATTGCTCCAATGGATGCCACCAATAAAACAATTGGCTGGAGTGTGAATGATGAGGCAGTGGCTACAATCAATGCAACATCCGGGTTGTTAACTGCAGTTGCTGAGGGAACTGTAACCGTTATTGCTACCGCAGGTGATGGTTCCGGAGTAAGCGGAACAGTGGATATAACTGTGGTGGCAGCTGCAGAGCCTCCTGATGCAACCCTGAGTGACTTAACCATTGATGTAGGCACACTTACCCCTTCGTTTGATGCAGAAACTTTTTCCTATAGTGCTGATGTTCCTGATGGTACAACAACAGTTATGGTAACAGCCACACCCACAGATCCCGGTGCTGGAGTTGCCGGCGACGGTTCAGTGGATGTCTCTTCAGGAAGCGGTAAATCAACGGTTGTAGTTACCGCAGTAGATGGTGTAACCACCCAGACCTATACAATTGATTTCACAGTACTGGTAGGTGTAGACCAAAATGAATTGGAGAAGGTGAGCTTCTATTACAACTCATTTAGCGATCAGCTAAAAATCAATAATGCCTCCAGGGTTGAATTGGTGGAGATTTATAGTTTAACCGGCACCCTGCTTTCCACAGAACCACTGCATAACCAGGAATCTATGGAAATCAACACCAGTAAATTATCCAATGGCCTCTATGTAGTTCGGATGAAGCTTTCTGAAGAAGGTATGCATACAGGCAAATTTATTAAGTACTAGTTTCTCATAGTTCGAAAGGCAGCCGTCTCATTGAGTTGATGGGACGGCAGCTTTTTTAAAGGGTAATTCCCTCAAATGTCTCTTAGCTTATCTTAAAAAAATATACTTCGGATGAAAACCAGAAAAAGAATAATCAGAACAGCTACATTTATAATGTTGCTAATGGTATTCGGTTGCAGTGAGCAAGCTGTGGTCAACAGTAATACTGGGGATCTCTATGAAGGAATCGAATTTGATATGCCAAAGGTAATTGAACCCGTGTTCCCCGATTTTTCAGTGTCTATTTCAGATTTTGGGGCCATAGGCGACGGACAAACGCTTAATACGGAAGCCATTGCTGAGGCCATTGCTGTTGTTTCTGAAAAAGGAGGAGGCCGGGTGGTTATTCCCAGGGGATTGTGGCTCACGGGCCCCATTGTAATGAAAAGCAATATAAATATCCATGCTGAGGCAGGTGCCCTGGTTATCTTCAGTAAGAATAAAGATTTGTATCCACTCATTGAGTCATATTTCGAAGGATGGAAAACCGCACGCTGTTTATCACCCATTTATGGAAAAGACCTTGAAAACATAGCTTTTACCGGTGAAGGAGTATTCGATGGATCGGGTGAGGTCTGGCGCCAGGTGAAGCGCGAAAAAATGACTGATAAACAATGGAAGAATCTTGTTGCATCGGGGGGAATTGTAAATGAAAAAGGCAATGAGTGGTATCCTTCAGAGAGTTTCCTGAAAGGAAAGGATGCCAGGGCATCAAAAGGAGCATGGTTTTCAGATAATATCGAGGATTATGAGCCCTATAAAGATTTCCAGCGTCCGGTGCTGGTAAGCCTGATCTCTTGTAAAAAGGTATTGCTGGATGGACCTGTTTTTCAAAACTCTGCTGCCTGGTGCATACATCCTTTAATGTGCGAGAACCTGACTGTGAGGAATATAGATGTTAGAAATCCATGGTATTCACAAAATGGAGATGGGATTGATATTGAATCCTGCAAGAACAGTGTGGTCTACAATTGCACGTTTGATGTGGGTGATGATGCCATTTGTATTAAGTCGGGAAAAGATCAGGAGGGACGTGACAGGGGTTTACCCACGGAAAACCTTGTGGTGAAGAACTGTATAGTCTACCATGGTCACGGAGGCTTTACTGTGGGTAGTGAAATGTCGGGTGGGGTCAAAAACATGCATGTGTCTGATTGTACGTTTATAGGAACCGATGTGGGACTTCGATTTAAAAGCAACCGTGGTCGCGGAGGGGTGGTGGAGGACATCTATATTTCCAATATTGATATGGTGAATATTCCCACCATTGCCATTTCATTCAATCTGTATTATGGAGGTAAGGCTCCCACCGAAATGATGGCCCAGAGAGATGGCATAAAGAAGGTTGAGGATGCCCCTGCAGTGACAGAAGCGACCCCACAGTTCAAAAATATTTATATGAAGGGAATTCGATGTAAGGGGGCCTCCCAGGCCATTCATTTACAAGGTCTGCCCGAAATGAGCCTTGACAATGTGAAAATGGAGGACCTGGTTATGGAATGCGAAACCGGACTGATCTGCGTGGATGCCAATGGTATTAGCATCAAGGACATGGTACTGAAAACAACTAATTTCCCGGCCATAACTTTCGAGAATTCAAAGAATGTTGCCATCGAGGGTCTTGAATTAACAGAATCTGACCAGGCCTTAATATCAGTGAATGGGAAGAAGACGGAGCATGTGAGCATTCAAATAAATTCAAGTAACGGAACAGATGGTATCTTGAAATTAGGAAAAGAAGTAAACGATGAAGCTGTTGAACTAGTATTATAAAATATCCAATCTCCATATGAAAAAACTACCGGGTATTTTTCTGGTATCCGTATTGTTTTTCGGATACATATCATGTTCAACGAATGAGGTTGAGAAGATTAGCATCATTTATGACACAGACATGGGCAATGACATTGATGATGCCCTGGCCCTGGCCATGCTTTACAACTATGTGGATGCCGGCAAAGTCGACCTTTTAGGCATTACCATCAGCAAAGCAAATGAATATACTATTCCTTATATCGACATGATGAACAGGCATTATGATCATCCTGATATTCCCATTGGATATGTATATGAAGGAGAGACGAATGAGCCAGGGAAGTACCTCAAAAGAACACTCGAAACCAAGTTGGATGGAAAGCTTCTTTTTTCTTTAGAAAAGTCGCTGAATGACTCTATCCCCGAAGCTTACATTTTGCAACGTAAATTGCTGGCTTCACAGCCCGACCATTCGGTGGTTTTTATTGTGGTGGGTTTTCATACAAATATAGAACGTTTACTTGAGTCTGGCCCTGATGAATACTCAGACCTGAATGGTGTCGAGCTTGTCAGGAAGAAAGTGAAACTGCTATCAGTGATGGCAGGATGTTTTGACAGTGCGCGTCCTGAATACAATGTGGTTGTCGATATTCCTGCGTCACAGTCACTATTTGAAAAGTGGCCTGGCGAGGTAGTCATCAGTCCTGTTGAACTGGGAGGAGCTGTGCTCTACCCTCCCAATAGCATTCTACATGATTTCGGTGATCCCGGTACAGATCCCCTCTGCCTCTCTTATGCATATTATCGTACAATGCCCTATTATACACCCTGTTTCGATCTTACTTCAGTACTTCAGGCAGTCGAACCCAAAGGGGATTTTTTCGGTTTTTCCGGAAAGGGTAAGGTACATGTCACTGATTCCGGGGTTACCCTCTTTGAACCAAAAGCCAGTGGGAAGCATGCATACTTGACCATCACCAAAGAACAAATTCCAAAAGTCCGGTTTGCCCTGATCCGGACAGTTACGGGAAGTGATGAAATCAACCCGATCCTTAAAGCGGAAGTAGCTATTCCACCCATTGATATGTCCGGATTTAAAGATGGTATCAGCCACTGGATGCAGATACACGAAATCGACTATCCCCGATATAAACCACAGGAGGTAATTCAAATTGCAAATAATGTGATACAGTTACAGAATGACGATGGTGGATGGCCCAAGAACCAGGATGTGTTGGCCATGGTGGATATGGATTCTCTAAAACATATTGATCCTTCCAAGAGCCTTAAGAGTACATTTGATAACCGCAATATCTATACCCAGATTGAGTTTCTATCGAAAATGTATGACTACACAAGTGATGAAAAGTATAAAGTATCTGCCTTAAAAGGACTTGATTATATTCTTGATGCGCGGAACCCTGTGAGTGGAGGCTGGCGTGGAGCTGATGTGGATGCCATCACCTTTAACGATGATGTCATGACCGGGGTTGTAAAACTGTTTATGGATATTGTAAATGGGAAGGATTACTACTCATGGATCTCCAAAGAGAAGAGGAAAGTAATTGGTGAAGCCTACCTGAGATCAGTAGACCTTATTCTCAGGTGCCAGGTAGTTGTCGATGGTACGCGGACGGCGTGGGGACAGCAGCATGACCACCATACACTGGATCCGGTAAAGGCCAGATCCTATGAATTGGCTTCCTTATGTTCAAGTGAGAGTGTGGGTATTATACGTCTGCTCATGGCGATTGAAGATCCTGACCAGCGTTTGATGGATGCCATATCAGATGCTGTCGGGTGGCTCGAGGTTTCTAAAATAGAGGGTATTCGCGTGGAAGATGTGAAGATTGAAAAAGGCAAATTCGAGAAACTATTAATCAAAGAGTATGACCGGGTAGTGGTGGAGGATCCGGATGCACCTCCCATCTGGGCACGTTTTTATGAGATTGAAACAAACCGCCCTTTCATGTGCAACAGGGATGGAATAAAAGTCTATTCCCTTGCGGAAGTTGATATGGAACGAAGGGTTGGTTACGGTTGGTATAACTACTCAGCTCAATCACTGCTTGATACCGACTATCCAAATTGGAAGTCCAAAAATCTGACAAACTAATATAAAAGTGAACCATGAAAAACATTAAGGCAATTCTGATCATCGTGATTTCAGTTTTCAATTTACAATTTATAAGCGCCCAGACCGTGGCTTTTCCTGGCGCGGAAGGGGCTGGCAAGTTTACGGAAGGCGGACGAGGTGGAGATGTGTATCATGTGACCAATTTGGAGGATGTTGGGCCCGGTACTTTACGCTGGGGGATCCAATCAATCAAAGGGCCACGGACCATTGTATTTGACGTGGGTGGCACCATTCGTTTGAAAAGTGACCTGGAGATTGATCATGTATCTCACCTGACCATTGCCGGACAATCTGCACCGGGGAAGGGGATTACCCTGGCCGATCGCGCGCTTATCATTAACCACTCAGATCATATCATTATCCGCTATCTGCGAGTTCGCATCGGAGACGAGAACAAACCTGCCGGATCTGCTCCTGATTGCGTAACCGTGGAGTATGACGATCACATAATTCTGGACCACCTCTCCCTGAGCTGGGGGATTGATGGCAATGGCGATTTCAGGGGATTAAAAAATAGCACACTTCAGTGGATCATCTTTAGTGAAGCTTTACACAACAGCCTGCATAAAAAAGGAGCACATGCGATGGCCTCATCTTTCCGGGATCCTGTAGGTCCCTCTACCCTGCACCACAATATTTACGCCAGTAGCCGGAACAGGCACCCCACGGTCAATGGGGGACCCGAGGTGATGGAATTCTGCAACAATGTGGACTACAACTGGAAAAATGCCCATAACCTTGCCGGTGACCAGGTGAACCTGATGGGGAACTATTACAAGGCGGGTCCTTCCATGGATGCCTCAAAAAAGCCCATCCAGTTTAAGTCTGGCAAAGAACCAGCGACTTCAAAAGGTTACTTCTCTGGAAATTACTTCGACGGCTTGCCAGAGGAATACAATAAGGATAATTATGCTGCCATGGATTACAATGCCAGTGGACTGGGATTTGGAGCTGTGGACAATTACAAAAGCACAACCCGGGAGAATTTTGAAGTTTCCGAGCGTTTTGATGCTGGTATTTATAAACTGACGGAGATCCAATCTACCAAGGATGCTTATGAATCGTGTCTGAAGCACAGTGGATGTTCCCTGGTTCGTGATGAGGTGGACGAGCGGTTTATTAAAACCATCATTGACAATACAGGCCGGATCATTGATTCCCAGAGTGAAGTTGGTGGGTGGGACCTCTATCCACCAATCTCACGCCCCAACAACTGGGATGGAGATCGGGATGGCATGCCCGACCAATGGGAAGAAAAAATGGGGCTTGATCCCAACAATCCGGAGGACAGAAATGGTGATAATAATGGAGATGGGTATACAAATCTGGAATCCTATCTCAATGGTCTGATAACAAAAAAATAAACAATGAAGAAGTATACTTTATACCTGGTTATAGCTCTAACTGCATGTGGGCTCTATTCTCAGGAAACCTTTTCACAAAAGCAAATTGCATTTCCCGGAGCGGAAGGGTATGGCCGATTCGCACAGGGAGGACGCGGAGGAGATGTCTATCATGTCACCAACCTGGATGATGATGGTCCTGGTTCCCTGCGCCACGGTCTGATCAGTGCCAGTGGACCCCGCACCATTGTTTTCAAAATATCCGGCAACATCAGGCTTAAATCCAAGCTTGAGGTAAAAGATAAGTCCTTTATCACCATTGCAGGTCAGACTGCTCCGGGTGATGGGATCACCATATGTGACAGGAATTTTAGTTTGATGAATTGTCACGATATCATCATCCGTTACATCCGGTTTCGCCTGGGAGATAAGAACAAGCCACAGGGAGGGCCTGATACCATGACCACCAATGATGTGGAAAATGTGATATTTGACCACTGTTCCCTGAGTTGGGGTGTGGACGGCATCCACGACCTGAGACGCGGAGGTAACTTCACTCTGCAATGGTGCATTTTGGGCGAGGCGCTTAACAATAGCCTCCATGAAGAGGGAGCTCATGCCATGCTGGCATCCTACCGCAATCCCACCGGCAACCTGAGCCTGCATCACAATTTGCTGACATCCAGCCGGGACAGGCACCCCACACTGGGGGCCGGAGGTAAAACCGGGGATCACCTGGGTCACCTGGTGGATTTTCGCAACAATGTGATTTACAATTGGAGCGGTGAAGTATACAGTGATGAAGCGGATGGACATGGGGGAGCAACCAATTTCTGCGATAACATGGTGGTGGCTATCAACAACGTGTGGCAACCGGGTCCGGAATCCGATCCAGAAATCCAGCCCATATCCATCAAAGGGAACCAGCCCGACGGTCCGCATGGTTATATGGACGGCAATATATTTGTGGGCCGGCAGGATTGGACCATAGACAATTATGCTGCAATCAATGTCGAACGCTTCTTCATTCACCCCAATTACAAATACAGGGGCACCCTGGAGGAGTGGAAAAGTCCCAATCCCGACCAGGGTGATAATACCCCGACCACTTATCCAACCAGGCAGGCGTATGATCTGGTCCTTAACCATGCCGGGGCCTCCTTATCCCGGGATGCGGTGGACAAGCGCCTGGTTCAGGATGTGCGGAATGGCACAGGTAGACTCATTGATTCGCAGGACGAGGTGGGAGGATGGCCCATATTAGAAAGTACCCCTGCACCTGTAGACACAGACCGGGATGGAATGCCCGACAAATGGGAAAAGGAAAATGGATTAAGTTTGGATGATGCCAGTGACAGGAATGGTGACCTGGATGGCGACGGGTATACAAACCTGGAAGCCTATCTGAATGGATTAATATAAAATAACACACACATGGTTTTCAAAAAAGGAACTGTCTTGGTTGTGGCCATTGGTATAACCCTGATTCTTAGCTCATGCAATGCCACCGGGGAGTCTGATGGCCCCTATTTTGGAAACGGTTTTCACAACGGCTGGGCCGATCAGACATCCATCGTAATCTGGACACGCTTAAGCAGTAGCCCTGAAGGGAATATGGATGGAGAGCAATTTCTGATACCCACCTCAGAAGAGCACAAAGCGCTGGATAAAAAGGCAAATGCTGCCGATATCTTGGCAGCACAGATCCCGGAAGGTTTGCATTTGGATGATATGGATGGGGCTTGTCCCGGTGCTGCAGGAGAGGTTAAGTTATCTTATTACCAGGCTGGTAGTGGCGAGCCGCCCATTGAAACGGAGTGGGTAAGGGTTGATGATAATAAAAATTTCACCACCCAGTGGAAGCTTGAAAATCTCAGCCCCAATACCAGGTACCAGGTAAAGATTGAAGCCCGGCCAAATGCCAGCTCTGCAATCTCTGATCAGGTTGAAGGTGCATTTAGTACTCCCCCCCCTTCAACCATTGAAAAGGATATCGACTTTTGCATTGTGACCTGTCACGACTACTGGAGAAGAGATTCAACAGCGGGTCATAAGATCTATGATGCCATGTTAAAAATGGCTCCGGATTTTTATGTGCATACAGGTGATATTGAATACTACGACAAGCCAGAACCTTTTGCCATGACCGAGGAGATCATGCGTTTTAAATGGGACCGCCTGTTTGCGCTGCCCCTGCAGAGAAAGTTCTGGACAGAGGTGACTACCTACTATATGAAAGATGACCACGATGCCCTGCGCAACGATGCATGGCCCGGGATGAGCTATGGTACCGTTTCCTGGGAAAGGGGCCTGGAGATTTTCGATAAGGAGCAATTTCCATCCAACGAAAAACCCTATAAAACCATTCGCTGGGGAAAGGACCTGCAGATCTGGATTACCGAGGGTAGAAACTATCGCAGTGTCAATACGGATCCAGATGGTCCTGAAAAGACCATCTGGGGCAAGGAACAGAAAGAGTGGGTATTTAAAACCATGGAGGAGTCCGATGCCACTTACAAAATCCTGATCACTCCGGATCCCATCTTAGGGCCCGACCGGGATAATAAAAAGGATAATTACTCAAATACGAACTGGAAATATGAAGGGGACGAAATCAGAGATTTTATCAATCAACATGACAATATTTTCATCTGCAACGGGGATCGCCATTGGCAATATGTAAGCCATGTGGAAAACACAAACCTTTGGGAGTTCAGCTGTGGTGCCGGGTCAGACAGCCATGCCGGAGGGTGGAGCCAGGATGAGGTACGTCCGGAGCATCGATTCCTGCGGGTGGAGGGTGGCTTTCTGAAGGGAAGTGTTTCCCGAATCAACAACCAGGTAGTCTTAACATTTACCCATTATGATGTGGATGGCAATGCGGTTCATACAGAAGAATTCACCAGGTAATCTGAATTAATAGCGCATGAAAGTAAATCGCCGTAATTTTTTTAGCACCGCATTGGCTGGCGGAGCAGCATTAGCAGCACTACCTCTTTCTTCGTGCCAGTCCGAATTCGTGGAAAATCACTATGCTAAACTTGATGAAGCCATGAAACGGCCAGTTCTAAAAACAAATCTGTTTTCTGAGCCGGTTATTATTGATAGCCTTGAATTGCTCAAATACAAAGGCAACTACCTGTGCCGCGTGAGGTCAAAAGATGGGGCAGAAGGATTTTCCTTCGCAAACAGTAACATGGATTCCCTTTACCCCGTTTTCGTTAAACGATTGCAAGGCTTTTTTATCGGAAAAGACGTTCTTAATTTGGAATCTTTGCTGGAGGAGGCGTATGTGCATCAAAGCAACTATAAGCTGCAGAGTGTAGCCTTGTGGACGCCTCTGGCTACAATAGAATTTGCTATTCTCGACATGCTGGGTCGAATTTCAAACAAACCCATGGGCCAGTTGATCGGTGAAATTCATAACACTGAAATTAAGCTTTATCAGGCGAATAGTGAACGGGGTATTTCTGCGGAAGAGACGATGGATCATCTGCTGAAACAGTTGGAAGTCTCAAAGGCCGAGGCAGTAAAATTTAAGGTTGGCGGACGGATGAGCCACCCGGAATTTCCAAAAGGGAGAACAGAAAAATTAATTCCATTAGTACGCAAAACCCTTGGAGATAAAATGGTTATATCTGCCGATTCAAATGGTTCCTATGAGGTTGAGGAAGCAATTCGGGTTGGAAGAATCATGGAAGAATACAACTTTGATTTCTATGAGGAACCTGTTCCTTTCGATTGGTATGAGGAGACCAGGCAAGTAGCTGCTGCTCTTAAAGTACCCATTGCAGGTGGAGAGCAAGAGGGAAGCATGCGGAATTTCCGATGGTTGTTGGCAAGTGATGCCATTCAGGTCCTGCAGGCCGATATGTTCTATTTTGGAGGGATGATTCGCTCAATGAAAGTCGCCCGAATGGCTGAGGCGATGGGCACGGTACATACTCCGCATGTTTCGAATATCGGATACGTGTATATGCTACATTTTATATCTGCTATTCCCAATGCGGGTGCCTATCATGAATTCAAATCGCCCTTTAATGAGGATATGTCTTTTGAATGCAAAACATCCAGTCTTTTGCCAGAAGGGGGTGTTGTTAAGGTGCCAACTGGTCCTGGATTAGGAATTGATTTCGATAAAGACTTTATTAAAAAACATCAGGTCGTTAAGGGATAGTTATATTAATAAAAGGAAAAATGAAAAAAATAATTGGTTTAGTCGTGCCTGCCTTAATAGTTTTTATGTCAGGCTGCACCAGCCCTGCTACAGGCAATAAGAATAAACCCAATGTGCTCTGGATCGTCATCGAAGATGCCTCCTGCCACATTAGTTGTTATGGTGAAACTGCCATTGAGACACCTTACATTGATGCACTGGCCGGGGAGGGTGTTCGTTTTGAAAATGCATTTACAACAGCAGCAGTCTGTTCGCCGGTCCGCTCTGCGCTGGTCACCGGCATGTATCAGACCACCTCCAATTCGCATAACCACCGGAGCCAGGTAAAAGAGGGCAAGGGGGGCGGGAATGTGGACTACTATGAGAGTTTTTCCCTACCCGCTGAAATTCCACTGGCCAGCAAATTGTTTGAAAAGGCAGGCTACTATACCACCAATGAAAAGTTGAGTGGAGAGACCGGCAAAGAAGACTATAACTTTTATGCTGAGAATGTATATTCTGGAACCACCTGGAAAGAGTGCCCCGCCGGCACTCCTTTTTTCTCGCAGATTCAGCTGCACGGTGGTAAGAACCGCAAGCGAGTTGCTGAAACAGAGAACTTTAAATTGCCTCCCTACTATTACGAGGATGAGATCATGCGACACGATTGGAAAGAGTACCTGGGGTCGTGGCTTGATACGGACCAGGAGGTGAAGGAGATTGTTGATGATCTGAAGTCTGCGGGAGTCTACGATCAGACGCTTATCTTCCTTCTTGCCGATCATGGAGTTTCTCACCTGCGGGGAAAGCAGTTCCTCTACGATGAAGGAACAAAGGTCCCTTTGATAGTAAAATTCCCGGGAAACAAACATAAGGGAACGGTCCGTTCCGATCTGGTGAAACATATCGATATCCTGGCCAGCTCACTTGCTGTTGCAGGTATAGAGGTCCCGGAGCACTTGCAGGGTGTGGATCTGTTTGCCAGTGATTACCAAGAGCAGGAGTTTATCTTCACCACACGCGACCGCTGTGATGAGACCACAGAAATTATTCGTTCTGTACGAAGCGATAAATATAAGTACATCCGAAACTTCCTGAGTTACCGTCCTCATGCCCAGCGAAATCAGTATAAGGATGGCAAGCTGATTTCCACACATACCAGGGGACTGTGGGAAAATGGCAGCCTGAATGAATTGCAGGCGCGGTTTTATCAACCCACACGGCCCCCCGAAGAGTTATACGATCTGGAGAATGATCCATTTGAAATCAATAACCTGGCAGGCGATCCTGCTTCCAGCGAGGTGCTTTCAAATTTACGGGAGAGACTTTATGAATGGATGGATGAAACCAATGATCCGGTATTGATACCGGAGCCCTTGCTGGAAGATCTGGGTAAATTGCATGGGAACAAATTTACTGCCATGAGACAGGAAGGAATGGATCAGCTCCGGGAGAATCTCATCCACATCGTCGAAAGCGGAGAACAGCAAAACAATGAGGTACTTTTGAAGACCCTTGATTCCGGAGAGCCTGCAGAACGCTACTGGGCCGTTACCTGGCTTGGGGTAAACAGGGTAGAGGCCGCAAAGGATCAGGTGGCCACTTTAACTACCGACCCTGACCCCTCGGTGCGCATTGCAGCAAACCTGGCTTTGTTCAAGATCAATCCATCCTTTGATCCCCTCCCGGCACTTGGCCAGGAGGTGAGTCACAGGAACCTGATTGTGGGAATGTATGCCATGAGCGCCATCGAACAGACCGGGATAAGAAATGAGGCTGTAAAGGCAATTGCTGAGGCCGCTGCCCAAAGCAAGTACGAATTCACCAAACGATACGGAAATTACCTGCTGGGAAATTGATATAACATAATCCGCCAGTAGATAGTTGGTCAGGCTGTTGGCCCCGGAGATCGCCTCCATCCATTAAAATTCATTCCCAGATTTTATATCTGTATAATATCGTAAAGTATGATAAAATCCAAATGTAAATTGTCGTAATTATTGAGTTTATACAGATATGTTTTGTGCTTTTATCATCATAGTTTTAATAGGATATTTTGGAATCTACCCTGATTATTTAACGTGAGTTCGACATAAAATCAACAAGCTAATGCCATTGATGGATCAACCACCTCCAGATTCAAGGAAGGTTTCTTCGGCAAATAGTAATATGCTATTAATCCGGAGATTAGGTTCACAATGAACCCTTCCTGGCTCCTGTGGCGGGTATGTTCGATCTGGCATATGTTCTTTAATTCATCGAAAACAGTCTCAATCAAAGCTCGTTTCCGAAGCATGATTTTATCGGATGTGAGCATCAAACTGTTTTTCATGTTCTTTCTTATTTTGGTTATTAGATGGATCCCATCAATGAAAAGTTGCTCGAAGATCGTTTGGGAGATGTATCCCTTGTCACCAAAGAGTTTTCCGTAAATGCGGGAAAGCAAATTGGTACCGGTCAGAGGCTTTCTGTCATCCACATTCCCGGGGGTCAGCACAAAATCAAGGATCTCTCCTCGATCGTTGATCACACAGTGTAGTTTAAGTCCATAAAACCAGCCGATGCTGCATTGTCCCTTTGTTGCCAACCCCTGGAGAACCTTATGCGAGTGTTCACGCTTGATATGGCATGCTCTGAGCGGAGTCGAGTCAATAAATGAGATCCCTGTACACTTACCCAGGCATTGAGTCCTAAGGTAAGCAACCAGGGGAAGAAGGGATTTATTCGATAGCTCAACAAAACGATTGTAGGAGACCAGATTGGGGAACTCACTGGTCATATTCCTGACAAACATGGAACAGATAGTAATGTTTGAAGTCTCTGTAACGCATTAAATGAAAATAAATTACAATGGTCATAACTTCGCTCTCACTCAACTTGCATGGCTTGATTCTTTTTCTCGAACCATCGCTTAGTTGATGTGTTTGCAACTCTCTGATAAATACGTTATTAAAATCATCGATATGACAAAAAATTTCAATAAGTTTGGTTTCAACATTATACATGGATTCTTCTTTTTTGGTTTGTGTGGTTACAACTAATTTAAGAAGAATCCATTTTTATATACTATTGATAATCAAATAGTTATAAACATTTATAATGTTATATTGTTGATAACTAATGAATTATAAAAATTGAGTTATATCGAACTCACGTTAATTTAGTTTCGACTCGAACACATAGGTCCCCGGCTGAGCCAGTAGCTCAAAGCCATTTACTCCTTTCTTCAGGAGCTTTACCTGGGCCTGGTCTGTAAATGGCTTTCCATCCAGAATCAGATCCTCGTCGGTGTTTGCGGGTATAACGATGTTTGCTGTGGTATTGGGTGCTACGATTGCTTTTAGTTCCAATCTGCCCTGCTCGATTTTCCATGCAGATCCAATCTCTCCATAGGGGCTGTTGTAGCTTGCCTCTGCCGAAGTCAGTGGGCCGCCCGGTGTGGGTGCAATCAGAACTTCTTTGTACCCGGGTTTCAGGGGCTTCAGACCGGCAATACCCTCATACATCCATTGCCCAATGGCGCCATAGGCGTAATGGTTAAAGGAATTCATACCGCCCTTATTAAATCCATCTTTGTGGGTATAAGAATCCCAACGCTCCCACATGGTCGTTGCCCCCTGGTCGATGGAGTAAAACCACGATGGATAGCTTTCCTTAAATAACATCTCGAACATGATGTCCCTGCGGCCAATCTGCTCCAGCACCGGAGCCAGCAGAGGCGTACCTAAAAAGCCCGTGCGTAAATGATTATCGGCTTTTTCGATTTCGACCAGTAAATGCGGAATGGCTTTCACTTCCATGTCCGGTGTCAACAACTTATAGGCAATGGCAAGCAGGTAGGCTGTTTGGGTGGCTTTCCCCTTGCTTACGCTCCCGTTTTCATCAAAGAACTCATTCTGAAAAGCCGCTCTCACCTCTTGCAACCGCGAACGTAATTTTTCGGCCTCCTCGGTGCGTCCCAGAACTTCGGCAGTTTGCAGGGTGAGATCAACCGACCTGGCATAAAAAGCCGTGTGTATCAATTTCTCATCGGTCTCCCCTTTGCGCTCATCCTCGGGATGTTGGGAATAGGGTTGCAACCAATCGCCATAGGTGAACATGTCCGGAATCTGATCTTCGGATACGGATGCATAATAGTTTATCCATCCCAGCATGGCCGGATAACTGTCTTCCAATATGTTCACATCGCCCGTACGCATGTAGAGCTCCCAGGGGATGATGCATGCAGCATCACCCCATCCTGAGGAAACGCGTCTTTTATCAATATCAGGGACCACGATGGGAATCGATCCATCCTCCCGCTGGTCGTCCCGCACACTCTGCATCCAGCTGGACCAAAAAGCATGGGCATCGGCAATAAAAAGCGAGGTGGGTACAAATACCTGGGCATCGCCGGTCCAGCCCGCCCGCTCGTCCCGTTGGGGGCAATCGCTTGGTATATCCAGGAAATTGCCACGCAGGCCCCATTCAATGTTGCTTTGCAGCTGGTTCAATTTTTCGTGGGAAGAAGCAAATGTACCTGCCAGGTCAAAATCGGAATACTGCACCAAGCCTGTTACCCAGGATGATTCAGGTGTGTAAGATTCATCAAATCCACTTAGTTCCACATACCTGAAACCGTGAAAGGTAAACTTGGGTTGCCACTGGATGACTCCGTCTTTTGCGGGTATGTAAAAATCGGTGGAAACGGCACTTCTGTAGTTCCTGGTGTATAGTTCCCCGTTGGACTGAAGCATTTCTGCAAACCTGATCCTGACAATTTGCCCTTTTTTAACCGGGACATTTACTTTCGCCACCCCCGCCATGTTTTGCCCCAAATCAAATACCACGCTCCCCTTTACCGGCTCTGTGATAGTTTGTGTGGGCAGTGAGATTTTAGTAGCCACCGGAGCATGGCGTTTGGGTACGAGTTTTACTTCTTCAGAAATCGCTTCCTCTGCAACTTCAGCCCAATTCTGCGCAGGAAAATCCGGAATGCTCCAGGCGGGCATTTCCGCATTGGCATCGTAGCATTCTCCATCGTAAAGGCTTGCATATTTCGTGGGGCCATTTACCGTGCCCTTCCAGGAAATATCGGTCACAAAGGTTTCAGCTTCGCCGTTTTGATAACTTACTTCCAGTTGCGCGAGCACCCTGGGGCTTTCTTCTGCATAGCTTCGGAAAATAAGGCGACCCGAGTGCCAGCCCTCTGCAAGCTCTATTCCAATGGTATTTTCCCCCTTACGAAGCAGAGAACTCACATCGTAAGTCAAAGTCTCGATACGCTTTTGGTAAGAAGTCCAACCGGGAGTTAGCACATCATTCCCTACCCTCAGGCCATTAATTTCGGCTTGAAACAATCCCAGAGCAGTGATGTAAAGCCGGGCATCTTCAACATCATCTCCGAGCTCAATATTTTTTCGCAAATACTGAACCCGGTGTACCTTCCTCTCAATTTCCGGGATATCCACCGCTTTTTGATCGGGCAGGCTAATCCATTTGGCCGACCACTCTTTGTTATCCAGAAGTCCCAGTTTAAAATTGGCTGGCTCACTCCATGCCGATTCGCTTCCTTCCTGGTCCCAGTATTTTACCTGCCAGTACACCTTCTGCCTGGACAGGAGCTTTTCTCCCTGGTAGTTTATGTATAAACTCTGATCTGAGTCCACCTTACCGCTCTGCCACAAATCCGCAGACCCGGGCAACAAATCCGGAGAACTTGCCACTGCAATCTGATAAGCAGTTTGTTGTTGAACTCCCTGGGGCAATCTCCAGGAAAAGGCAGGTTGATCACTGTAAAATCCAATCGGATTGCTAAACCCTTCGTTTAAGCTTAGGTTGCCTGGAGCAGGAATTTCGCTGCCCGGCTTGCATGAAATCGCCAATAAAAACAAGGATGCAACAAAGGTGTAACTTATTACAAGTAGGTTATTTTTCTTCTTTACCATGCTTTATGTCTATGTTATCTGATGAAACTCGTTGCTGATTAGACTGTAAGATCTGAATTTTCAAGTACATTTTTGTTGATAAAGCTGACGAAAAAGTTCCTGCCTAAGAAAAACTGACAATGTGCTTTCATCGGGAACTAACAGATTACTTGGAGTGAAAGACTTGGTTCAAAGTCAAACGAATAAGGATCTTCAATTTAGACCAATTTAAAACTAAGGACTTTTTGCTTTATTTCTGATTTATAAAATACTTTTTTTTGTAAACTTATGGCGAAGAGCTTTGGATTTGAATTGTATTACCTTATGGGACAACAACCTAAAACTATAAACCTAAACTAGTTCCCCATTAAATTCAGCATGCCTATGATTGATTTTGATGTTTGCCTTGCCAACCTGAAGCAAAAAGCAGTTGTGCTTTGATCTGACAGGTAGGCAATGGATTGCTTATTTCTACACCATTAACTAAACTAAAACTAAACCTTATGAAACGAAAAAACAGATTCATGAGATCATCTCTCCTGTCTCTCTTTCTGATCCTGCTGACAGTGATGCTGTATGCACAGGAACGGACCATTTCGGGACAAGTAACGAATGAATCAGGAACAGGTATTCCCGGAGTGTCTGTCGTCGTTACAGGAACAACCACCGGCGCCATAACGGATGTCAATGGAGATTACTCCATAAGCGTACCGGAGAATGCCACCCAATTGATGTTCTCGTTTATTGGAATGGTCACCCAGGTAATTGAAATCGGCGACCAGACTACAATTAGTACCACCATGGAAGAAGACGCCATCGGTCTTGATGAAGTGGTGGTTATCGGGTATGGAACTGCGAAAAAGAAGGACCTGACCGGTGCCATTGTAAATGTGCAATCCGAAGAACTGGAAATATACAAACCCCAGTCTGTGGGAGAAATGTTACGCTATTCAGTCCCCGGCTTGCAGGTGAACTACAGTACCTCCGCTAAGAATAACCCGGATTTCTTTATTCGGGGGGATAATGCCATAAAAGCAGATCCGGATGACGAGAATAATGCCAACAGACCCCTTATTGTTTTAGACGGGGTCATATTTAACGGAGACATGGCCGAAATTAATACCAATGACATTGAAAGCATTGATGTTTTAAAGGATGCCAGTGCTGCGGCAATCTACGGTTCCCGTGCATCCAACGGTGTGGTGGCCATTACTACCAAGAAAGGGGCCATAGGCAAACCTGTCTTTCGGCTTAGCGCAAAATATGGGATCGTAACAGGAGCCAGAAGGCTTTCAACCTTTAAAGCCGGAGATGAGGTCATGAACTGGCTGAAGGACATGAACGAGTCCATCAATGACCTGTCACAGGATCCCTGGTCGATCTATGACAAGTATGAAAATGTTCCGGATGAATTTAAAGATGACTGGTTGGATGCAAACGGCATTCCGGGTGAGACGGATCCCTTCTTAATCACCGATATATGGCTTGACAATTTCGGATTTGAACCCAATGAAAAAGAAAACTATCACGCAGGAGATGAGAAAGACTGGCAGGATTACCTGTATCACACCGGCATGAGGCAGGATTATGACCTCAGTGTTTCGGGTAGCACGGATAAAGTTAAATATTACTGGTCGATGGGGTATTTCGACAGCGAATCGGTACAGGTCGGGGAATCCTTTACAACCATCAGGTCAAGATTAAACCTGGATGTGGCTGCCACTGATTTTCTGAATATCGGTCTGAACATGAATTTTGCCCACCAGGATGAGGGAAGAGAAGCTGTGGGAGACGGAAGTTATCGTCAGTTATCCCCCTACGACTGGCCCTGGCTGAATGGAACGGAGGGCATCGTAAAAGGAGAAATGAATCTCGATAAAATAGAGTTTTTGAAAACGGATGCGGCCGGATCAAACCAGGTCAATCCGCTCAATGATCCCTCCTACATAACCAGGCAATATGAAAGATACAGAGTATTGCCCACCATGTACGCTGTTTTAAAGCTTCCTTTTGGATTACAATTTACTTCCCGGTTTACAACGCGGATGGACTTAAGAAAGAGGTTTTATTATGAAGATAGTGCGAATCCCCAGTGGGGACACGGAGGAGAAGTGCGGAGACGGCATAACGAGACCCTTGAGTGGCAATTCGACAATATTTTAAACTGGGACAAGGAATTTGGTGAGCACCGGTTTGCCGCCACCGGATTGGTGAATGCAGAGAAAGTTCAGAGCTGGGCAACAGATGCTCAAACTTCAAATTTAACCCCCACAGAAGCTCTTGGTTTTCATGCCATGTCCTTTGGATTAAATCCCGCAACCAGTTCAGACGATCAGGTAGTCTCCAGAACTGCACTTATGGGCAGGATAAACTATGTTTACGGCAACAGGTATCACCTGTCGGCATCCATAAGACGTGACGGCTACTCCCGTTTTGGTTCCGATCATGTATACGGAGTCTTCCCCTCGGTTTCGGCCGCCTGGACCCTTAGCAACGAGAATTTCATGGACGGAGCACCTGACTGGTTATCCTTTCTGAAAATTCGCGCCAGCTGGGGTATCAATGGAAACAGTAGTGGTTTGTCTTCTTACCAGGCATATGCCAGACTGGAGGATAATAAATGGCTCAACTGGAATGGAGGTTATTTCCAGGCACCCTTCCTCTATCTCGACAGGATGGCCAACCCGGATCTTTCCTGGGAGAAAAATGCCGCCTTTAACTTCGGCCTTGATTACGGATTATGGGGAGGCCGGCTTAGAGGTGCCCTGGATGTCTATACATCGGAAACCACAGATCTCCTGCTGGATAAACGTTTGCCGACCGTAACCGGATTTGAAATAGTTACCACCAACGTTGGAAACCTGACCAATGCCGGTTTCGATTTGTCTCTGAATGCTACGATTGTGGAGACTTCCGATTTCCGCTTCACCAGCAGCCTGCTGGCTCACTTTAACAAGAACAAAATTGTTTCTTTAACCGGAGAGAAATTGCCTGTCTACGACTCGGAAGGGAATCCCATATTAAATCCGGATGGCTCGCCCAAGCTGGAGGAACCTGATGACCTGGATAATGGCTGGTTTATCGGTCAGAGCAAGGATGTCATCTGGGATTATGAAGTAGATGGTGTGTATAAAATCGGAGAAGAAGACGAGGCGGCAGTCTACGGCTTATTTCCCGGCGACTTCAGGGTCGTTGACCAGAACGGAGATGGGGTACTGAATACGGATGATAAGGTTTTCCAGGGATTAAGCTCAAACCCCTGGTACCTTACCTGGAGGAATGAACTTCAATGGAAGGGCTTCGACCTCGGCGTTATATTCCTGGCCAAACTGGGGTATAAGGGTGGGTCCATCTACCCCTATAACGAGCGCCAGCAGTACATCAAGAACCACAACTGGTTTAATCTGCCCTACTGGACACCCAATAACCAGATCGATCATGCAGCGAGGGTTAATTCCATCAAGCTGACCGACACGGATATATGGACCAACCGGTCCTACGTTCGCCTCCAGAATGTAGGCCTCGGGTACAATATTCCTTCTAACCTGCTTTCGGCCATCAAGATTAGCCGGGCACGTGTTGCTTTCAACATTGATAATGCCTTCATACTTACCAACTGGATTGAAGGAGACCCGGAGAGCATGAGAGAGATGCCCAGGGTATATACCTTTAGTATTGATGTTTATTTCTAAGGGACTATACGTCATAAAGGAATTGAAAAACTAAAAAATATATATCATGAAAATTATAAAAGGAATAATCATGGTAATCTTCCTGATACTTACCGTATCATGTGGAGAAGACTTCTTGATTGAAGAGCCAAAATCCTTCCTTAGTCCCGAGAATACCTTTGTGGATGCTGCAGGTCTGCAAACAGCACTGGAGCCCGGATTGGTAAGGGTATTTGACCAATGGCACAGGGATTATGCGGAAATCAATTTTAATACAGGTATGAGCGATGTGGCCGTTCTCGGTGCCACGGACAAACAGAATTCCATGGTGAATCTGAGAGTGTATATGAATCCCCTGAACAGTATCAATAATACGGGTTCACGCACCAGGGAGTTTTATGAAGAAAACTACAATGCTCTGAAGAGCTGCAACACGGTGATTGATTTTATCGACGGTCCCGATTGGCCGGAGGGAGAAGCTGATCCGGAACGAAATCACTTGTTGGGCAGTGCTTATTTCCTGCGTGCCTTCTTTTATTTGCAGCTGACCATGCAATTTGGGAATGTGGCTTTCCCCCTGAATGTGGTTACCGAATCAAGGCAGGATTTTAAAGCCTTTCACATGCAGGGTATCTGGGACCAGATGATTAACGACCTGGAATTTTCAGTAGAGCATATGAAACCCAAAAGCGAGCTGCCGGCGGGACAGGCGCCCCTGGATGCCGCAAGGATGCTGCTTGCTAAATACTATATGTTGCATCTAAGGTTTGATGATGCAGAGGCACTTATGGATTTGGTCATCGAAGGGAATGAGACCAGGCTCTTTGAAGCAGCCGATGTAAGCGTGTCAACCGTGCTTGTAGGCAATAACGCCAATGCTTTTGGAACCGGCGAGATCATTCCCGGATGGGATTGTGAACAGCCTGCAGATCCGATTAATGCGCTTCATGAGCACAGTCAGAGAGTCACAAATCCAGAAGGTATCTGGCTGTCAACCAATGCACCTTTCCTGGAGGGCAGCAGAAGAAGGACCGCCAGGATCCGCGGCTGGGGACCAAATCTCTGGAGTACCAACAAGGGAGTGAAGGCTCCCCCGACAGGTGCCAGAACAGGACTGTGGATATCCCAGAACGATAAAACCAAGCAGATGCATAAGTGGGGACGCGGACAGGGTTTCTATCGTCCGACTAACTATGCCCAGTACAATATCTGGACTTACGATGGAGTGACAGACCGCCAGGATTACCGGCACAAAAGAGGCAACTGGTTCGACATGGATATGGCCATCTACGACAATCCCGACCTGGCGGATGACACTGCTGTATATCTGAAGCATCTACAGCTTTATGCTGAGGACGGAACATTACTCTGTGAAGATTCCATCCGTTGCTGGTATGGCTTCCCCATGTACAAGTTCTGGACTCCAAATGTGGAGGACAATGTGAAAAGGCAGGATGGAGGGAAAGGAACCCTCTATATCTACAGGATTGCTGAAGCCTACCTGATACGGGCTGAAGCAAGATTCTGGCAGAACGACTATGCCGGCGCAGCGGATGATATCAATGTGATCCGTACACGTGCCAATGCCATGACCATGTACGATGCCGGTAAGGTGCAGGCAGATGGAATACGTTCCATTCTTGATGAGCGTACCCGCGAGTTATATGGCGAGGAGTACCGGCATGACGAGCTGGTCCGTATCTCCGTGATATTTGCGAAAAGCGGAAGGACGGCATACAATGGGAAGACCTATTCGTTGGGATCAGATTACGAAAAATCCCTTTCAGAAAGCAGTTTCTACTACGACAGGATGATGGAAGTAAACGACTTCTTCAGGGATAACATCCCCTGGGCGACCTATCCGGATGTTATATACACCATGGATCCCATGCATATCTGGTGGCCGGTTTATGAGCCATACCTCGTAGGAAATGTGGCTGCCAAGCTGAATCAGACAACAGGTTATGATGGTTCTGAATCAAATATCGAACCCCTGGAGCATGTTGTTCAACCGGCTGGTCTACCCAATGTGGACCCTCAGGAAGCCATAGGAGAAAGATAAGCTCCTTTGAACCCCTTTTACCAACTCATCTGATGGCCAAAAGACCATCAGATGAGTTTAATTCTAAGCTGGTATTTCGCGCGTTTTTTGTACCTATAATAAGAATAACAACAGGATCTTATGAAAAAAGCGAGCCTCATTTTGTTTTGCTCCCTGGTGCCCTTTTTGCTTATAGCCCAAGGGCACGAGGTACAGGGCCTTGTTCATACCTTTGAGAATATCCCCTTAATAGGTGCGGAAGTGAAGGTGAAGAGTACAAAGAAGTCCATCTTCACTGATTCTGTTGGGCATTTTATTGTCCGCTGTTATGCAGAGGACAAATTAATTATAAAGGCAAGAGGGTTTTACGAACAACGCGCTAAAATTTCTCCGAATACCAAAGTTGTGGCTGTTAACCTGAGAATCAAACCAGGTGACAGACAAAGGAAGTACGCAGTTGGATATGGCTATGTCTCAGAAGAAGACCTTACCAGTGCTGTTTCAGGTATAGATACGGACGATGCAAGCTATGCAAACTACTCCAACATCTATGATCTGATCAGGGACCGGGTGGCTGGTGCTCAGGTAACAAATGGAGAAATTATCCTCAGAGGTGATAATTCGTTTAGCAGCAGCAGTGCTGCCCTGATTGTGGTTGATGGTGTCATTGTAGATTACGATTTTCTTAATACACTGTCTCCTGTTCAAATCAAAAGCATAGATGCCATAAAAGATGGAACCTCGGCCATATACGGTTCACGCGGTGCAAATGGTGTCATTCTTATCGAAACTAAAAAGGGAGGCGATGAGATCAGATGAGACTAGATGAACTACATTGTTAACAAACAAGATTCAACAAAGCTAAACCTATGGAAACAAGACGATCCTTTATTAAGAAAACAGCGGCAGCCGGTTCAGCAGTAGCCGTGGCTCCCACGATTATATCAGCCAGAGCATTCGGGGCCAACGACCGCATAAACGCAGCCATCCTGGGCCTGAACGGCCGTGGGAAAAGCCATGTGAAGGGCTTTATGGCCGCAGAGAACGTCCAGGTCACTCACCTGTGCGATCCGGACATGAACATCCTGAAAGAAAGGCAAAAGGAATTTAAGGATACCTACAACCAGGAAGTGGCTCTGGAGCAGGATATCAGGCGCATCATGGACAACAAGGACATTGACGTGCTGGGTATCGCCTCCCCGAACCACTGGCATGCGCTCACCGTTATCTGGGCTTGCCAGGCCGGTAAGGACTCCTACGTGGAAAAGCCGGGGTCGCACAACATCTGGGAAGGCCGGAAGATGGTGGAGGCCGCCCGGAAGTACGATCGCATTGTTCAACACGGCGTGCAATTGCGCAGCTCTCCGGCTGTGAATGAAGCCATCCAGTTGTTGCGTGATGGTTACATCGGCAGGGTGTATATGGCCAGGGGCCTGGTGTTCCGCTGGAGAGGAGATATAGGGGACAAAGGTTTCTCACCGGTTCCTGAGGGTCTGGATTACGATCTATGGACCGGTCCGGCTCCCAAAAGGCCCTTTCCGAGAACCTGGTGCATTATAACTGGCACTGGCACTGGGATTATGGCAACGGAGATGTGGGCAATCAGGGAATTCATGAGACCGATCTCTGCATGTGGGGTCTGGATGTGGGATTGCCCACGGAAATCACTTCCATGGGAGGGAAATTCCTCTGGGATGACTGCAAGGAGGTACCGGAGGTACTTACTTCTGTGTATAATTATCCGGAAGAGAACAAAATCATCCAGTTCGAGGTACGCCCCTGGTGCACCAATACGGAAATGGGAGTAACGGTCGGTAACATATTTTACGGGGATAAGGGAATCCTGGTGGTGGACGGATACAACAAGTATAAAACCTACCTGGGACGGAACCGGGAACCTGGGAAATCAGGGGACGATGGCGGAGACACAGGTACGGGCATGGCCAGGGGTGCCGGCGGTACCTCCGGACATATTGCCAATTTCATTGAGGCAGTTCGCAAGCGCGACGCTTCCATCCTGAACGCCCCCGTGGAAACTGCTCATCTGTCTTCCGGATTGGCACACCTGGGTAACATTGCCTACCGCATGGGACGGGTCCTGAACTTCAATCCCGAATCAGAGAAGTTTGTAAACGATCCGGATGCAGATCAAATGCTTACCCGTAATTACCGGGAAGGTTTTGAGGTGCCCAACATCGTATAAGCAGGAAATGATGAATTACAGAGAAATCTTACGATTGACCGTCTGTTCCGGCATCCTGCTTCTTTGCAGTACGCTTAGTCAGGGACAGGATATTATCCTTCAGGAAAATGAAACAGAAAGGAAAGTGGACATCCTGATCGACGGAAAGCTCTTTACCTCTTACATCTATCCGGAGAACATCAAAAAACCGGTGCTCTGGCCCCTCATGTCACCGGGAGGCCATATGCTTACGCGCAGCTACCCCCTGATCAATAAGGAGGGAGATCGCAGCGATCATCCGCATCACGTGGGCGTATGGTTAAACTACGGGGACGTGAACGGGCTGGATTTCTGGAACAACTCGGAGGCCATTTCACCGGAAAGGAGAGACCGCTATGGTACCATTTACCACCAATCCGTTGACAAGGCCGTGAGCGGAACCGGGAAGGCCACCTTAGAAACCACAGCGGAATGGAAGGCTCCGGATAATACCTTGATGCTTGAGGAAGTATGCCAGCAGGAATTCATGGCTCAGGGGAAGTTGCGAATTATCGACCGGTCTACCACCCTGACTGCCATCCTTGATGAAGTGCGGTTTACCGACAACAAGGAGGGCATGTTTGCCATCCGCGTGGCCCGCGAACTGGAACTTCCTTCCAATAAGCCCACCAAGCTGATAGATTCCCATGGAGTGGTCACTGAAGTTAAGGAGATGGATAATACCTATGTGAAGGGGAATTACCGGAGCGCTGAGGGCGTGGAAGGGAAAGAGGTCTGGGGGACCCGCTGCCGCTGGATGAAACTGGCAAGCGAGATTCAGGGAGAACAGGTGTCCCTGGTAATCATAGATCACCCATCCAATGTGGGCTACCCTACCTACTGGCATGCCCGTGATTATGGATTATTCTCGGCCAATACCCTGGGGCAGAACGTTTTTTCCAAGGGCGAACATGAATTGAATTTCAGCCTGAAAAAGGGGGAATCAGTCACCTTGAACTACCGGCTGGTGGTAGCTGGTGAAGATCTTTCGGATGAACAGATTAATGCCCTGGCTGACAGCTATGCTGAACGTTAAAAAATGCAGTTGAACTCAAGAAATAAAGTTGATGGAACATAAACACTCCCGCAGGGAATTTTTTCAAAAAGGTCTGGCTGCTGGCGCTGCCCTGGCACTGTTTGATCCCCTTCTGGCAATGGCAAAGGCCGAAAAGTCGAAAATGAAATTGGGCCTGGTCACCTATCAGTGGGGAAAAGACTGGGATCTGCCCACCCTGATCTCCAATTGTGAAAAGACCGGCCTGCTGGGAGTTGAGTTACGTACTCAGCATGCACATGGCGTGGAAACTTCACTGAATAAATCGCAGCGCGAGGAAGTTAAGAAGCGCTTTGATGACAGTCCGGTAACTTGTGTGGGATATGGATCGAATTTCGATTATCACCATGTGGATCAGGATGTTTTAAGGAAAAACATAGCGCAAACCAAGGAGTATATCAAGCTATGCAAGGATATTGGAGCTAGCGGAATAAAGGTAAAGCCCAACGCTTTACCCGCTGAGGTATCCAAAGAGAAAACCCTCGCCCAGATCGCTGCTTCCCTGAATGAAGCAGGACGATACGCCAGTGATATGGGTCAGGTGATCCGCGTGGAAGTCCATGGCAGGGAAACGCAGAAGTTGCCCAACATGAAGACCATTTTCGAACAGGTCACCGAGAAAAGCGTGACGATCTGCTGGAACTGCAATGACCAGGATTTGCTTCCGCCTGGTCTGGAAGACAATTTCCACTCGGTGAAGAAATGGTTTGGAGATACGGTCCATATCCGCGAATTGAATGTGGGTGACTATCCCTACCACCAACTTATGAAACTGTTTCTGAACATGGATTATGAGGGGTGGATCCTCCTGGAAGCACGTACCTCACCGGAAGACAGGATCGCAGCCATGAAGGAACAACTGAATCTGTTTAATGCCATGCTTGGTTATGCATAAGCAGTCCCTGAAATTAGCGCATTTGAAAGCTTTTACTCCCCTGAATGGCATGGCAGTTGGTTTTGCCCTCTTGCTGGGTTCCCTACCCGGCATAAGGGCACAGCCGGCTGACTTTAAGCTGGAAATCGAGCAGGTCACTTCCGGATCCAGGCATCACTTTTTCGGCTATATCGGTCAGTGTTAGACCATTCCCTGGAATGCTTCCGGACGCTACATTTTAGGTCTGGAAATCGACCGGATCGACCGGATGCCCAAACCAGAGGAGGCCGCCGACATTATCCTGGTGGATACCCGGGATCAGAACAAGATCCATCGTGTGGATAAAACCCATGCCTGGAATCCCCAGCAGGGAACCATGTTCTTCTGGAATCCGTTGGCCCCTGAAACCCAATTCTTCTTCAATGACCGGGATGTGAAAACCGGTAAGGTCTACACCGTGATCTACGATATTGAACTAGGTAAACGGATTCGCGAATACCGCTACGAGGATACGCCCATAGGCAACGGGGGTGTGGCAGCCGATGGTTCTGCCTGGCTGGGATTAAATTACGGCCGGCTGGCAAGATTACGCCTGGTAACAGGTTATCCTGATGCCCTGGACTGGTCTGAGAATGAGCTGGCTCCGGCCAATGACGGGATTTTTCGCGTGGATATCGCATCCGGAGAAAAACGTCTTCTTGTTTCCTATGCTCAGCTGGAGGAGAAATTGAAGGCAATCTATCCAGACCTGAATCACAATGGCCTGTTTATTAATCACACCCTGTGGAACCGGAATGCCGACAGGATTTACTTCTTTGCCAGGGCTGGATGGAATGGAATGCGCGAGGACAGAATCAATGTTCCCTTCTCGATTCATGCCGACGGTTCAGGACTGTTGCTGCATGAAATCCATATCGGCGGGCATCCGGAGTGGGCCGAAGGAAACATCCTGATAGGCCGGGAAAAAGGTCAGAATGGAGCTAAGGACCGACAGATTTACTACCAGGTAGATAGCAGGGAAATTTTGGGAGAACTGGGGAATCCGGAGATATTCCCAAAACCCGAGGGCGATATTTCCCTTTCCCCGGGCGGAAGGTGGTTCGTAAATGGCTTTAGTATGGCCTCGGAGAATTATTATACTGTCTACAGATTGAGTGATGGGGCCCATGCCCGGAGTGCGGGCATCAGTAAGGGTTCCTACAGCGGGGATATACGGATCGACCCGGCGCCACGATGGAACCGGACCAACAACGCCATCCTGGTACCGGGCATTGCAGAAAATGGAACCCGTCAGATGTTCCTGATCCGGATCAGTTCACCCTAAGCTCACCTGCTAATTCAGCTTATGCACCCGCTGTTCTTTCGTTCTGGCAGCTTTGGACTTAAACCGGCTTCTGAAATTAACATACAGGCTAAGAATCAAGGCAATTACCAGTCCCCAGAGGGTAAACGCATCTACCATGGATTGCTCAACTTGCCATCCGGTGAGCCGCGTAAACAGAAAACTCAGGTAAGAATCGGGAAGATCCGTATACCCAAGTTTTCTGAGAATGTTAAAATGCCAGTCGGTCAGAGGGCAGTAACCAAAGCCGTAAAAGATTCCCAGAATAAGCCAGGAAGAGGCTGTCAACAAAATGCAGATGAGATTAAGCCGCCTGGTACGTTTCCAAATCCATCCCAGCAGGTTGAAGATCACCAAAGAGGTGTGAAAAGCGGTAAAAAAGATGTCAAGAAATCTCATCACCTCCCAAGTTAACTACTTAACGTGAGTTCGATATAACTCAATTTTTATAATTCATTAGTTATCAACAATATAACGTTACAAATGTTTATAACTATTTGATTATCAATAGTATATAAAAATGGATTCTTCTTAAATTAGTTGTAACCACACAAACCAAAAAAGAAGAATCCATGTATAATGTAGAAACCAAACTTATTGAAATTTTTTGTCATATCGATGATTTTAATAACTTATTTATCAGAGAGTTGCAAACACATCAACTAAGCGATGGTTCGAGAAAAAGAATGAAGCCATGCAAGTTGAGTGACAGCGAAGTTATGACCATTGTAATTTATTTTCATTTAATGCGTTACAGAGACTTCAAACATTACTATCTGTTCCATGTTTGTCGGAATATGACCAGTGAGTTCCCCAATCTGGTCTCCTACAATCGTTTTGTTGAGCTATCGAATAAATCCCTTCTTCCCCTGGTTGCATACCTTATGACTCAATGCCTGGGTAAGTGTACAGGGATCTCATTTATTGACTCGACTCCGCTCAGAGAATGCCATATCAAGCGTGAACACTCGCATAAGGTTCTCCAGGGGTTGGCAACAAAGGGACAATGCAGCATCGGCTGGTTTTATGGACTTAAACTACACTGTGTGATCAACGATCGAGGAGAGATCCTTGATTTTGTGCTGACCCCCGGGAATGTGGATGACAGAAAGCCCCTGACCGGTACCAATTTGCTTTCCCGCATTTACGGAAAACTCTTTGGTGACAAGGGATACATCTCCCAAACGATCTTCGAGCAACTTTTCATTGATGGGATCCATCTAATAACCAAAATAAGAAAGAACATGAAAAACAGTTTAATGCTCACATCCGATCGAATCATGCTTCGGAAAAGAGCTTTGATAGAGACTGTTTTCGATGAATTAAAGAACATATGCCAGATCGAACATACCCGCCACAGGAGCCAGGAAGGATTCATTGTGAACCTAATCTCCGTATTAATAGCATATTACTATTTGCCTAAGAAACCTTCCTTGAATCTGGAGGTGGTTGATCCATCAATGGCATTAGCTTGTTGATTTTATGTCGAACTCACGTTATTTAAGTTAATTGGAATGATCGTTCATTTATTGCTACATTTGCAAACGGAACGAACGTTCCAATAATTTTTGGATAAAACATGTTTAAGAAAGTCAAATATTTAATCCCGGTATATGAGGTGGATATGGGAGGGATTATGGTTAAGCAGGCCCTGCCTACCCGGAATGTCAACCAGGTGGATCCCTTCCTGTTGTTGCACCATGGTGCATTCACTTTTACAGATAGCGCACCGGCCATACATCAGGGTTTAGGACCCCATCCACACCGGGGATTTACTCCGGTATCCTTTGTGATTGAGGGTGAGGTGCATCACCGCGATAGCCGTGGGAATTCGCAAATAGCAAAAAAGGGCGAAGTGCAGTGGATGTTTGCCGGAGCCGGAATCATACATAGTGAACGCCCATCCCAACACCTGGCAGACACAAACGGAACGCAGGAAGTTGTGCAACTCTGGATTAATTCACCTGCCAGTAAGAAAATGAATCCTCCCAGGTATCAATATGTAGCTGAAAAAGATATTCCTCTTTTTATATCTGAAGATCACCTGGTTAGAAACAAGCTGATCGCCGGAAGTCTGAAGGGGATGGGTGGAAGAATAGAAACCGAAAGTGATCTGCTAATCATATGGAGTGAAGCAAAGGCAGGGGGTTCTATGACCTTCCCCATAGCGAATCATTTTAACTCCATGTTGTACCTGATCCGGGGGGAACTGAAGATCGGGGGTTACGGGAAAGTGGATAGGGAAACACTGCTTGTATTTGAAAACCAGCCTGGAGATATTGAGGTATTGTCCAATTCAGATGCTCAATTCCTGGTTCTGGCTGGATCCCCCATGAATGAAAAAGTGGTTCAACATGGTCCTTATGTAATGAATTCTGAAACGGAGATTTTAGAAGCCATGCGGGATTACCAGAAGGGGAAAATGGGTTTATTGGTGGAAGAAGCATAGAAAGCAGAGAACAATGGAAATAGGAATTGATAGTTTTGCAGCTGCGCCCTTGAGCAATGATTCAGACAGGACGCTTGATAATTCACAGGCGCTGCGTGAATTGCTCGATAGAATAGAAATGGCGGACAAATCAGGTCTTGATGTATTTGGCATTGGAGAGCACTACCGCAAAGAGTTTTTGGATTCAGCACCTGCTATAATCCTGGCTGCAGCAGCAGCACGTACCAGGCGAATCAGGCTCACCAGTGCGGTAACCGTCTTAAGTGCTGCCGATCCGGTGAGGGTATTTCAGAACTTTGCCACCCTGGATCTGATTTCCCAGGGGCGTGCAGAAATGGTGGTAGGTCGTGGTTCATTCACAGAATCCTTCCCCTTGTTTGGCCTGGACCTCCATGATTACGACGCACTTTTTTCTGAGAAACTAAATCTTCTTTTGGAAATTCGGGACAATGAAATGGTGAATTGGTCCGGGAAGTTCCGTTCGGAACTCAGGGACCAGGCCATCTACCCCAGGCCCCTTCAGAATCCCATACCCATCTGGCTGGGTGTAGGTGGTACGAGGGAATCATTTATTCGGGCAGGATCAATGGGCCTTCCACTGATGGTGGCCGTAATCGGGGGAGAGACCCACCGTTTTCGTCCACTGGTTGATCTATACAGGCAGGCAGGCGAAAAAGCCGGATATGCACCTGACCAACTGAAAGTGGGTTTGCACTCGCTTGGATATGTGGCGAACAGCAGGGATGAAGCCATAGAAGCCTATTACCCTGGTTATGCAGAGACCTTTACACGCATAGGAAAAGAGCGGGGATGGCCACCTGTAACCAGGGCCCATTTTGATTCACAGACGGGCCAGTTTGGTGCGCTGGTAATTGGAAATCCGGAAGAAGTAGCCGAGAAGATTCTGCAACATAGCGATTCCCTGGGGGGAATTTCAAGATTTTCTTTCCAGATGGATAATGCTGGATTATCTCACAAACAGCTCTTAAACTCCATAGAACTTATAGGAAAACAGGTAATTCCAATAATCAATCCATAATGCCAAGGGCAAAACTATTCAAGGAAGAGGAGGTATTGGCAAAAGCCATGATGCTCTTTTGGAAAAAGGGCTATCATGATACCTCTATCCAGGATTTAGTGGACTCTCTGGGTGTAAACAGGGCCAGCCTGTACGATACCTTCGGAGGTAAAAAGATGCTTTTTAACAGCGCCTTTGAGTACTACAGAAAGACCGGCAATGAAGGATTGAGGGAATTGCTGAATTCTCAGGATAGTGTAAAGGAAACCTTAAGATTGATTTTCAGGGAGGTGATTGAAGGGGATATAGCTGATCCCGATAGCAAAGGTTGTCTGGTGGCCAATGCAACCACTGAACTACTGCCGCATGACCTTGAACTTCAGTTGGTCTTATCCCGGCACAGAGATGATGTTCAGCAGATTTTTTATGATTTTTTGCTTAGGGGAGCGCAGAAGGGGGAAATATCCGGAGAAAAAGATTTGAAAACCATGTCCAGTCTGCTCTATACGCTTTTAACCGGCCTCAGGGTAACGGGAAAGACCAGGCCAGATCAAAAAGAATCCATGGCTTCAGTGGATGCGGTCCTGTCTCTTCTGGATTAATCAGAGATATTACACTTCACTCTTGAAATGCAATTCTTTTATTTTAACTTTACCAATGAACTTAAAATATAGAATACCTTATTTTAAGTTAGAAAAAGAGAAATGAAATTTAATGCAGGTACATATAAAGAGCAATACAAGTACAAAAGTTTTTTTCCCAGTTTGTTGGGAAAGCGCTTTGATTGGCAAACTGAGGCGGTCATAGAATTGCTTTCAGATGCAAGCCGTTATATTGGGGAACTAAACTCATATGCCGACCTGGTTCCTGATGTGAATTTCTTTATTGAAATGCATAAACTAAAAGAGGCGGTTACTTCCAACCAGATAGAAGGAACCAGAACCAATATAGATGAAGCCGTGCTTTCAAAAAAGTACATTGCCGTCGAGAAAAGAGACGACTGGGAAGAGGTGCAAAATTACATTCAGGCATTGAATCATTCGATTGAGCGGATGAAAAAGCTTCCTCTTTCTAATGCGGCTACTGCGGGAGGCGCATGCTATCCTGCTTTCGGGAGTTCGTGGCGAAAACAAATTACCGGGCGAAATACGTCACAGCCAGAACTGGATTGGTGGAGCAGATATTAATAGCGCCACTTTTATTCCTCCTTCACAGGAAGATTTACCTGAATTACTTACCGATCTGGAAAAATTCTGGCACGATGATGTCAGACAGATGCCAGAACTCATACGAATTGCTGTCAGCCACTACCAGTTTGAGACTATCCATCCATTTTTGGATGGAAATGGCAGGATAGGGAGATTGCTGATTACTTTACAATTGCTTCAAACTAAACTGATGGAAAAACCTGTACTCTATCTGTCAGATTTCTTTGAACGAAACCGAATGGAGTACTATCAGGCTCTGGAACGAGTAAGGTTAAACAACTCACTGGATCAGTGGTTGCGGTTTTTCCTCACCGGGGTAATCGAAACAGCCCAAAATAGTAAAAATACCTTTATCCAAATCGGTAGGCTTCGCATGAGCTACCAGGTTAAACTTAAAAGTTTAGGGAAAAGGGAAAAACTCGGCAATGAGCTTTTATTGCAGCTCTATTCTGCACCTGTTATTTCCCCGCGTGAAGTTGAACAGAAGCTAAAAGTTACGGCAGCCACGGCCAATCGCCTGATTTCAGAATTTGAGAAATTGGGTATTCTCAAAGAGATTACCGGATTCTCCCGCAACAGGCTTTTTGCATTGCACAAATATCTAGATATTTTCAGACGATAGGTTTAAATATCCAGCCATCCGATTACTCCCAGGTTATGATTAAGGAGTGCTTAGTTTTAAATCCGGGGATCTGGAAACTCCCGCATGGGACTGTATCGCAAATAGGAATCAAATACCTCCTTATCGGGTCCTACGATCCTGGTATCCTTGGAGGCTTTCAGCTCTTTGAGCAGTACTTTCTTCATCTCTTTCTCAATTTTCCTGTAATCAGGGTCGCCAGATAAGTTATTCAGGCAGTAGGGATCCTTTTGAGCATCGAAAAGCTCAAATTCGGGACGAATGGCAACTGCCCAATCGAAGTAAGGTTTGATGGCCTCATCATCATGGTTTTCGATGATAAAGGCTTTTGTGGGACTTCCATCTATATCGGTAAAGGCCCAGCCGGAGTTCTGGTTGCCCTCTTCGTCAATGCCATAAAGGGGGAATAACTCATCGTCTGTTCCCGGTTTGAGTCGCTGAGGTGCTCCGGCAGGCCAGCGTTCTGGTCTAAGGTTCCAGATCAATAAATAGTCTTTACTGCGAATAACACGCTGAGGGTAGCCCCAATTTAGGTAGCGGGAAGCTGAGTGGCGCTCCCGGCCGGCAAAAACGTATTCTTGCTTTTATCCACAACACCCTCTTTTTCAGACTTCAGGATGTGGGTGATACTTTTACCCGAAATGGGTAGCATTCCCTCCTGGCTGGTCCCGGTGAGTTCAAGGATGGTGGGGGCCAGGTCGGCAAAACTCATGGGGTCGTCAATGATCCTGCCTCCCGGGAAATCTTTGGGGAAACTGACTGCAAAGGGTACATGAACTCCATATTCGTAACTGTTGGCCTTCGCCCTGGGGAAAGGCATTCCGTTATCTGCTGTCACAATAACAATGGTATTTTCCAATTCGCCAATCTCTTCCAGGTAGGCAAGCATGCGTTTTAGGTGCAGGTCGAACCATTCCACCTCCACGGCATAATCCAGGATATCTCCACGCACGATGTCATGTTCAGGGAAAAACCCTGGTACTTGGACATCTTCCAGTTTTTTTCCATTACGTTTCCATGAGTCCTGTTCATAGGACCTATGGGGTTCTTTGGCACCATACCAGAAGAAAAAGGGTTTGTCTCCACGCACATTTTCCATAAAATACTTGAAATTCTCGAAGTAATTCACCGGACCTATGCCTCCGGCAGTACGCTCATCACCTGGTGTGTTCTTCTTATATTGAATATCGCTGTGGGTTATTCCACCTGCGTCGGTTTTCCTCCAGAGGGAATCATTTTCATCCCTGGCATACTGGAAAGGGGAGACTCCTTTACCGGTTCTACCGGTGGAGTAGCCATTGCCATCCAGTAAATCGATAAAGGGTACATATTTTTTCAGCCAGGAGGAAGCATGCTGACCTGCTTGTTCGTTCTGCCAGTGATAACGTCCGGTGACAATGGTGCTTCGGGAAGGTGCACAACCGGGTGATCCGGCAAAGCAGTTGTTGAAGTAGATTCCTTCTCTGGCGATCCGGTCAAATGCAGGTGTTTCGACGAAAGTACATCCTGCAAAGCTGGTATGGGCAAAGGACTGATCATCACTGATGGCAAAGAGGATATTGGGTCTTTTCTCTTCTGCCTGTGCAACTGTGGATAGAGGCTGGATAAAAATTGCCACGCAAAGTAATACAGATTTGAAAACGGAATTGAATGATTTCATGTCAATAATTGTTGGTCAACTTTTCTTTTAAAAATACAACAACAAATCAAAGTAATCGAGCAAGTGTAGCCAATTCGGATTTTTGTGCCTCTTATTTGGTACGAATGCGTATACACTGTACTTTTAGTAAACGATTATAGCACCTGTAATAGAAATAGGGGAACTTTACTGTCAAATAAATAGTAAGATTAAAAGAATTAAGAAGATGAAGAAAATGAGAATTGTTTGGGTGGTCATTTTAACAGTGGCATATCTGCTCTCCGGATGCACGCAGGAGCAGGATAAGATGCCCAATGTTCTGTTTATATCAATCGACGATCTGAATGACTGGACAGGTGCTTTAAAAGGACATCCCCAGGTAATCACACCAAACCTGGACAGACTCTCTGAACAGGGATTATTGTTTACCAATGCACATTGTTCCCAGGCTGTCTGTACCGCATCGCGAAACTCACTGTTAAGTGGTATCCATCCAAGTAGGTCCGGCTGGTATGGTTCAACCTCTGCTATGGTTGAAACTTACGACCAGGTGATGCAGGAGCATAAAATGCTTCCCCAGTATTTTAAAGACAATGGCTACAAAACAATGGCTGTGGGCAAGGTATTTCATACGGGGGTAAGCGATTATAAAGAGAGAACGGGGGATTTCTGGGATGAGACTGCACCAGACTACAAGGTTCCAAAAGACTTAAAGGATCGAGGAGACGGATACGGGGGTACCAAATTTTACCCATTCCCCAGTGAAAAAAGCCAGATTGTGACCCATTACGGGGAAGAGTTCAATAAGGGGCATTCCTTATGCTGGGGGGCACTGGACCGTGAAGATATGCCGGGTGGTAAAATGTTCGATGAGCTGATTTCCGAATGGGCCGTTGACCAGTTAAACAAAGACCATGAAAAGCCCTTTTTCCTGGCCGTTGGTTTTGTCCGCCCGCACGTTCCATATACCGCTCCCAAAGAGTACTTCGACCTCTATAATTTGGATGAAATCCTTATTCCTGAAGTACCCGATAATGAAATGACCGATATTCCGGTAATGGGTAAGTCCATTGCCTTTGGCACGATCAAAAACGGCGATCATCATGCAGTTGTCAACCTGAGTGATACATACTGGAAAGAGTTGGTATACGGATACCTGGCCTGCGTATCCTTTGTGGATGACCAGGCAGGAAAAGTGCTTAAAGCTCTTGAAAACAGTAAGTATACTGATAATACCATTGTGGTGCTCTGGTCAGATCACGGACAACATATGGGCGAGAAAAAACACTGGAGGAAGCAGGCATTGTGGGAAGAATCCACTAAGGTGCCACTCTTTTTTAAAATCCCTGGACAGAAGACGAAAGGATTAACCAGCAGCCATGTGGTGAGCCTTTTAGACATTTATCCGACACTTGTTGATCTGTGCGCCCTTCCTGAAACTGACGCATTAGATGGAAACAGCCTGGTCCCCCTGATTCACAAGCCAGATTTAGAATGGGAGAAGCCCGTGCTGAGCACATGGTATTTTAAAAACCACTCAGTCAGGAGCGAGAACTGGAGGTATATCCTTTACAGGGATGGAAGTGAAGAGCTCTACGATCACCTGGAGGATCCGGGAGAGCATACGAACCTGGCTGCCGATCCTGAATATGCTGAAATAATCATTGAGCATAAAAAATGGCTTCCGGAATCAGATGCTTTGCCTGCAGGCACTTCGGAATGGAACGGGGATAAATTGGACTGGCGGATTGAGGAATGGGCAGCTGCAGATTCAATTCCTGGCTGGTTGAGGTAGGACAAATATCCTTTAACATCAAAGATGATAAAAAAAGTACTCCTTTTGATTCTGATATCAGCAATTCTAACGCCTTCAGCAAGCGCTCAGGATAAGGAAAAATCGGGTCTTTATATATCTCCATTTGGTGAAGGAGGCCAGATAAAAATGCTTTATGACCGCAGACAGCGCCCTCCATCGGTATACCTGAATGGCAAGGTCTATATAGCATTTAACGCAGGCGGTGATAAGGGGGCTCCATCCAATTCACCCACCAAACCCATGGTGGTTCAATATGATCCGCAAACCGGGGATTTTTCGGATGTGGTAACACTTGGACCCGGGAGCAGTGACCATCATCATGGTCCTGTCATTTGGGCCGACATAGATGATCATCTTCATATTCTTTATGGCTGTCATTCCACACCTGGTACGCACCTTATCACCAGGGAACCGGCTAACATCGGAACCAGCCTGGAAGATTGGTCCATCGGACCCCAAATTGCCCCTAAAATTTCATATCCAACCGTTTACCGTGTTCTTGGTAATAAAACGCTGATATACTACCGCACAGCCGGGCACATCAGCTCCTGGACATACCGCATATCTGAAAACAATGGGAAGACCTGGGAGGGGCCCGAAACCGATGTGACAGACCTGGACAGCAAGGGCAGGTTTGAATGGTCCTCCTACCAGAGCAAGTTGCCCGGGGCGGACGAACGTTATCTGAATGTGGTATTTACTGCCTACGATGATAACCGTCAAAACGATTCTGCCAGGTATTACAATCCACGCTACATGAAAAAAGTCAGCAATGAATGGAAGTACAATTTGTACTTCGTGAAGATTGATCTGGAAACCGGAGAGGTATATAATTTCGATGGTGAAATAATGGATACTCCCATTGACCTTGATCAGGCCAATTCCAGATGCAGGATATGGGATACAGAATGGCGTGGTGCAGGTGTTCCACCCGATATCGTCCTCGACGAGAATGGTGATCCGGCTTTCCTGCACGTTCTTTCAGAAGAGACAACTGAGCAGCATAACTACTATTTTGTCCACCGGGCAAACGGGGATTGGAAAAAGACGGTTGTCGCACCATCAAATCATCAATGGAACAGTTGTTTTGTCAAACTGGACGGGGAGGGGGTATACCATGCCTACCTGGTAACAGGGGATGCCTACATAGGTACTGTGTGGGTGGAAGGAAAGGCCGCCGGTGATCAATTTGAGACCGGGAGTATAGATAATAAGGACCAGGGTGGTTATATGGATAAGCATGGAGGAGGAAGGATCGAAGAGTGGATATCACTGGATAAGGGTAGTACCTGGCATATAAAAAGGGAACTGACACCAGATTCCACACGCTACCCTGGCTGGAGGTACAATAATGTTCAACCGGTTACTGATGAGCGGGGAACTGCCGTTGAGGGATTGCTTATGTTTTATGGATGGAAGGATCCGGAGTCCCCTGAAGCCAGAGCATTTTTATTGCATACCGGCGAGAAATACGAGTAGCTATTTCAAACTACCTGTTATTAACAGTTTTTATCTTTTTTTTGATGTTTATATAGCGTAACTATGATAGAAAGTTTAGCCAGTTTAATGTTGTCAGCGTGAGATGAATACCAATTGAACCCAACTATAGATTTATGAAAAAATGTAACTTTTATCACCGGACTTATTCATGTTGTATGAGTCTGTTGGTCTGCATCATTGCCCTGACCGGATGTGTAGACAGTAAAACCGCAAATGGTGAGCAAAAAGATTATCTGGGAACTTTAAAGAGTAAAAACTCCAGGGACATTCCCGGTTCATACTGGGGAATCCAGGCCAGTACATTGGAGGATTCGTTATTGGACAAAGCTGCTGAGATCGGCGTAAAATGGACTCGCCTGGGAGCCTCCTGGCCAGGCATTGAAAAAGAGAAAGGAACCTATGACTGGTCGGAAACCGAAATAGCCTTTACAAAAATATATGATAAAGGAATTACCCCTTTTATAACACTAGGCGGTGGTAACCGGCTATATACAGAACTGACTACTTATGATGATCCGAAATTGGCTGAAATCTATGGGTACAGACCTGCTCCGCCAACCCAGAATCCTGAGGCAATGGAGGCCTGGATAAAATTTGTCCGGGCTGCTGTTGACCGGTATAAAGACAGGATCAAATATTGGGAGGTTTGGAACGAACCAAACCACAGGAACTATTGGGGGACCTATCCGGATGGAAAGGAGTATGGGAAGCTGCTAAAAGTTACTGCGAGCTTAATAAAAGAGATTGATCCCGATGCCATCATCATAGGTGGATCGATGGCCGGGATTGATCCTGCATTCACTGAGGATTTCCTGGGCGTTGGAACTGCAGATCTAATTGATATTATCTCCTATCACAATTATGGAGCGATACCGGAAGAGCGCATCTACCCGGCAGTAGAGCTATGGAAGGTGATCAATAAGTACAATCCGGATATTCAACTCTGGCAGGGTGAATGCGGCTATCCATCACACAGCAGTACAAGAGACTACAGGGGTATTTCACCCTGGGGCCTGAATATTCAGTCTAAATGGCTTCTTCGCCAGGCTTTTACAGATGTGTACTTTTGTAAGGCCACCCTGAGTAATTATTTCAAGCTTGTCCATACGGGAAAAAGAGGGGAGCTACAGGAACGAACCATGCTTTCGGCTATTGACAGTATACTGGGATTTCCTGAAAGAGGAGGTTCACGTGTCAGAACAAAGGGCGTCAATGAAAAATGTCTTCTTTCCAATCCCGATCTTATTCCCAAACCTGCCTATTTCACCTATCAGAACCTTTGTTCCGCAATGGATGACAGGTACAAGATAAAAGAGATTCATCATGCCATTCAGGTGCTGGATCAAGGCATGTTTTATGGAGTAGGGCTTGAAGATGATGCTTTTCCATCCGTGCCCCTGGTTGCAGGATTTGTTACCGAAGAAGAACACTACCTGGTTGCCTACTGGTTGCCCTGGCATCCCCAGGAATACACCCCGGATCCTGCCACCATCAATCTTGAGCTTAAAGATTGTGAATTTGAAAAACCGGTCAGAATAGATTTGCTCACCGGTAAAGTATTTCAAATTGAAACCTTTGAATTTCAAAATGGCAACATGGTATTTCATAACATCCCCCTAAGCGACTGTCCTTTTATAATTGCTGAATTGGATGAAATTGATCTTAATACTTCATAATAATAATATAGTTACAGATGAAATAGTTTTGGTTTGTGTTGTCCTATATTATATATTTATTAGTACCTAAGTTTCTGTATTCTAGATTGTGAGTTACATGTTATTAACAGTTTTTATCTTTTATTTAAAATTTGGATCGTGTATTATGGTCATGCGTTTGGCCTGTAGAGCTTGATTTTGTGAGGTGAATTCCGATTGAAACCAAACATTAACTAAGAAAGAACTACTTCTTATGCTAACTACAAAGAAATTGTTTCACCGCTCACTTCTTATTGCTGTAATTGTATTTCTGTCCGTGGGTTCCTTGTTTGCTCAGGGATCAGCCATAATAAAAGGTGTGATAAAAGATAAGGGTACGGGAGAACCTTTGCCTGCAGCCAGTGTCTCTATCCAAAGCCTGACCATGGGAGTTATTTCCGATTTGAATGGTAATTTCTCACTGCTCAGGGTACCTGCAGGAACACATGAAATTACCATATCCTTTATTGGTTACGGCACGCAATTGATTACCAGGCAGGTAGAGGCCGGGGGAACTGTGGTTCTGGATATCGAGTTGGAGTTTGAAGCCCAGGGACTAGTAGAGGTAACCATCACCACTCAGCGGAGGGGACAGCTGGCTGCCATAAACCAGCAACTTGGCGCCGATCAGATGAAGAATGTGGTTTCAGCTGATCGTATCCAGGAAGTCCCGGATGCCAATGCTGCAGAATCGGTTGCCCGACTACCGGGTATTTCCTTACAGCGAAGTTCCGGAGAGGGGTCGGGTGTTATTATCCGGGGACTGGCGCCAAAGTACAATGCCATTCAAATCAACGGCATCTCCATGGCCTCAACTGGTTTTGTAGGAGGGGGATCAGAGATCGGGGTGTCACAGGACCGGGGATCTGATCTGTCTGCGATTTCCTCTGAGAATCTGGGAGGTATTGAGGTATTTAAAGCCATCACTCCGGATATGGATGCGGGTTCCATTGGTGGTGTAGTAAACCTGATGCTTGCTAAAGCCAAACCGGAACCTGTCTATATGGCTCGTTTATCCGGTGCATACAACTCCATGCAAAAGGATTTCGGGCAATATAAAGGGTTTGCGAAAGTATCCCATCGCTTTTTTAACAATACACTGGGGCTTCAGGCTTCCTTAAATGCAGAGCGGAGAAACCGGGGTCGTGACCGATTGACGGCTACATATTTTGGCAAGGACACCCAAATTGAAGGAGAAAAGGATTGGCAAATTACAGAGGCCGCCATTGAGGATAGGCAGGAAACCCGCAGACGTTATGGCGGCAGTTTGATCCTGGATTGGGAGAACAGAGAATCACGCCTTGTTGTTTTCAAACTTTTACAGCACCACTTTCCAGGACATTGAATACAGGAAACATCACTATATAGATGGTTCTGAAACGTTTGTAATCCCTGGGGTTCGTGATCAGAATCTGACTTTACTATCCAATGCATTAAACGGGAAACACTCATTGATCGGAGTGAAGATTGACTGGAACCTGGTTCATTCTTTTTCGCAAACGAAAGTTCCGTTTCAACATGAAATGAGGTTTTACGAACAAGCCGGACTTGGTGATGCAAACCGACTGATGAATCCTGAAGTGTTCCTGGCTGCTCTGCCTGTAGATTCAGTGGGTACAGCCTTGCGTGAGGGCAGGTCCGATATACTTGATATGCAGGAACGCCGTATCGTGGCGGATTTGAATTTTACCATTCCCCTACCCCTGGGCGACCGAATGTCGGGACATTTCAAGTTGGGTGGCAAATACACTAAAATAAATCGGAAAAGTGATCAGAATACAGGTCTAACTGGCCAATGTCGGATTACCTGACCATGAATTGCTCCATGCGGAAAACTGGATTGACCCGAATTATGACCGTGAAGATGATATATTGAATGGGAAAACCAGTTTGGGATTGGCCCTGGATCCGCAGCACAGCTATACAATATATGATGATATGGAGGAGTATTATAATGTTTCAAAATTTCATGGGCCCAATAATGATTACGAGGGTGACGAAAATATTTATGCCGGGTACCTGATGCTAAAATTGAATTTAGGACAATGGCTTACACTGATCCCTGGGGTTCGATATGAGCAGGATGACAATACCTATACTGGATTTAATCGATACACCTTCAATTCATGGGCTACTCCGGCAGGAGAATATGCCGCCACAAGTGGGGATTTTAAGAATGATTATTGGTTCCCCATGTTTCATATAAAAGTTAAACCTTTGAACTGGATGGACCTTCGTTTTGCCTATACAAACAACATTTCCCGACCAAATTTCTTATGGCGAACACCCTATTTTAACCATAGCCCCAGCAGTCCGAACTGGAGTGCGGGTATTGCGACTTTGCGACCGGCTATTTCTGAAAACTTCGATATCTATCTTTCGATGTATGATGCAAAATTTGGATTGTTTACTGTCGGCTGGTTCCGTAAAAACATTGACGATGTATCCTATCGTGTTGATTGGAAGCTTACTGAGGGAGAAGAAGAAGCCGCCCGGCTTGGCTTAGATCGAGAGGTCTATCAGTTGGATGAAGACTTTGATTTTACATCTGGCAAAGGTTCGATTCCGTTGAATTTAACTGAAACTTCAGTAATCAATGGAATTGAGTTCGACCTGCAAACAAACTTTTTCTTTCTACCCGGGCTGCTGAAGAATTTTGTATTTAACGCGAACTTTACCTACATCATGTCCGAATCACAGTTGTTTTCTTCGGAGCAGGTACTGGACCCTGTAACCTGGGTTTCCACAACTGTTACAGGCCTGAGATCAGGTCCGATGCCGCAGCAACCGGACTATATTGCGAATATTACTCTGGGATATGATATAGGTGGATTTTCCGGACGCATTTCTGTATTCAGTCAGGGTCGAACCCTGAATGGAGTGGGTAAACTTGCACCTTTGACCGCTACGTTGATCCTTTTACACGATTGGATATTTCCCTTAAGTATGCATTTAATGATCACTGGACCATACTTTTCAGCGGTGTCAATATACTTAACGAACCCGACACCCATTATCAATCAGATACCCCTAAATATCGCTTATTGGAATACTATGGCAGCATGTATGATTTAGGTGTTCAGTGGACCTTTTAGTGTACCTGAAAATAACTTACGATTTAATTAATTGAAAGGAGGTGAACCAGAAAGAAAGAACTACGAAACAGAACCAATTAAAACACCAATACAAACTAATACTTACTCATTAAAGCTAATATCATGAAAAAATTATTTACGATTTCGATTCTTTCCCTACTGATGGCGATGGTTTCTTTTGGGAAGGAAACTCCTGTTACAGGTGGTGTATTAAACGCACTGAATGATGCAGTTCTTGCAGCAGATAGCGGCGATGTATTAATTCTTGCAGCCGGTCAGATCTATCCCAATCAGGGTAGTATTGATGTGGATAAAGACCTCACCATTATGGGTCTGGGAAGCATTGAAGAGGCCAACCTGCCCTATATCAAAGAAGTCCCCGCAGAAGATGGATCATGGGCTTCACAAACCATTCAGGTTCTCAATACCTTTAAAATTTACAATGTTTTTTTCAACGGGTTTCGGGGAGAAGAGTTCAATGAAACAAATGACCGCTGTTTTCGTATCAATACCCCTGTTGATACAGTAATCATTGAGGGTTGTGTATTCGAACAATATCGCAAACGCACCGTTGCTTTGAACAAAGCCGTTGATTATTTTAAATGTACCAATAGCATCTTCAATCACAACTGGAAAATTAGCGGAATGGATGAAGGGCGTGCCATTGATATGCGAAATGGGGATCATGGAACGGTATGGATCGAGAACTGTACTTTTACGGGTTCATCAGATCGTCACATCAGGCATCAGAAGTGGGGAAGTCTGAAGGCCCCTGTTGTGGATAAGCTCATCATTAACCAGTGTACTTTCCTGAATTCAGGCAACTATCGTTCAAGCTTCACATTCCAGAGTGTAGGTGAGTTAACCTTTACCAACAACCTGGCAGTTAATAATGCCCTGTTTGGATCAGATATGATTACAAACCGAAAAAATGAACTTGCATATCTCGAAGGCAGTGATGCGGTGACCACATTCGGCCCGGATGCAGTCTGTCCCTTTGTTTTAACAGAAGTGGATTCATTCAATACCACAGTTGTCTTTTCAAACAATAACATTTATCAGGAGGAGGCAGTCAATGTGATATTCGATGGAGTGAAGGTAACCAACCCTCCCAACTTTAATAATGAATTTCTTACGGTGATTGATGAAGCGACTGCATCTTTTGAAGAAGTCCTTACTTTTAATAATGCTCCGGCCGCACCCCTCAGCATGATTACGGAATTTGTGGCCATGGTAGATACCATCACCTCAGATGGAGCAACACAACCAGCTCCCACATATGCTGCTGAGTATATAAAATATGATCTCCTTGACCTGGGTTATTCCGGCGGATCTAAATCAGCAACAGCTGCTACAGATGGCGGTGCCTTAGGTGACAGGAGGTGGAGCATATCTGTAGGAGTAGAGGATCATCTGGCCATCGAGAGTCAGTTAAAGCTGATCCAAAACTATCCAAACCCATTTAGCACTTCGACAACCGTAAGGTTTATGCTTCAGGAAGGATCTGATGTGAACGTTACTCTGTACAACCTTGTGGGCGCGAAGGTTCGCATGGTAAGCGATCAGTACTATTCCCCGGGATTGAATGAAATCACCATGGATAGAGGGAACCTGGAGGCAGGTGTCTATTTCCTTCAAGTCTCATCAGAAAAAGCTACCGATCTGATTAAATTGACAGTGAAGTAGTCCTTAAAAAAAGGCAATGATAATAAAATGGGGGTGTCAACAAAAAGGCATCCCCATTTCATTTTCCCTTAGAAGGGTTCTGTCACAACTATGTAAAATAATACACGATTGTAATGGCGACAATATCAAAAAACATCTGTTTATTCTGTGTATTTGCAGTTTGTACCCTGTCCGGTTGGGCCCAGCCCAGAACCCGCAGCACAATCAACGAAAACTGGAAGTTTCATGCAGGTGGATTGGCATTTGCCCAACGTGCCCATATTAAAGGGTATCCTGCTTCGGTCGATGATTTATGGACCTCAGTGTCAATACCACATACCTGGAATGCAGATGATCCTTTTGATGACGAGGAAAGCTACACAAGGGGTATTGGTTGGTACCGGAAAAATCTCTTCTTACCGGAAGATTTAAAAGAAAAAAAAATTTACCTCCATTTTGAAGGAGCAAACCAGGTGGCTGATGTCTATGTGAATGGAGCTTTTGCTGGCAGTCATCAAGGAGGATATACCGCATTTACTATTGATGTTGGCAAATATGTTCGTTTCAACCAGGCAAACCTGATTGCTGTCAAGGTGGATAACAGCCATAAAAATGTGATTCCTCCTTTATCGGTTGGGTACTGCCTTTACGGAGGTATTTACCGCGATGTTTGGTTGGTTACAACAGACCCTGTTCATTTTGGAATGTTAAACCATGGGAGTCAGGGAGTATTTGTTTCTACACCTGAAGTTAGTGCTGACAAGGCCATTGTTTCGGTTAAGGGATATGTTGTTAATGAAGCAACAGAAGATGTAGAGGTTGAAGTAGTGCAGATTATCACAGATGCTGCAGGGAATGAACTGGCACGATCGAAAAACAGTAAAGTGATGGCTCCCCTTGATCACTTTTATTTTACTTCAGAGCTGATGATTGTGGATGCGCCAAAACTGTGGAGCCCTGAACATCCGGTTTTGTATTCGGTACAAAGCCAGGTAATCATTGATGGTAAGAAGGCAGATGCGGTGGTCAGTCCATTGGGATTCCGCTGGTTTGAGTTTGATCCACAAAATGGTTTCTCTTTAAATGGTGAAAAATATAGATTAAAGGGAACAAACCGGCATCAGGATATGCAAGGTTTGGGTAGTGCACTGCCAAACAGCCAGCATATTTCTGATTTGAAAATGATTAAGGAGATGGGGGCAAATATGGTAAGACTGGCACATTACCCCCAGGACCCGGTTGTTCTGGAAACGGCAGACAGGCTGGGATTGTTGGTTTGGGAAGAGATCCCGGTAGTCAATTATGTAAATCGTTCGAGTGAATTTGTGAAGAATTCTCAGAGAATGCTGAAGGAGATGATCCGGCAACATTATAACCATCCAAGTATAATTTTATGGGGAAGTTGCAATGAGATTTTTCTGTGGAATGAATCAGGAGAACGGGCATCAAGCATAGATGATTTGAATTACCAGAAGTGGACTTATGAATTTGTTGCAGGGCTGGACAGTATAATTCACCTTGAAGATCCAGGCAGGTATTCTACCCTTGCAATTCATGGCTCTTCAGATTATGATAAAGCAAAAATAACCAGTATTCCTGATGTGGTTTCAATTAATCTGTATGATGGATGGTACAGTGGAGAATTTCCCGGTTTCGGCAGCACGCTTGATAAAAGGCAAAAGCTTCATCCTGAACAGGTTTTATTTGTTAGCGAGTATGGTGCAGGCAGTGATTCAAGAATAAATGGAGTTCATCCACAACGATTTGATTTTACAGGCAACTGGGCACGTAGGTATCATGAAAGCTATTTGAAGCAAATTAATGAAAGATCGTGGTTAGCTGGTTCAGCCGTCTGGAACCAGTTCGACTTTTCCCAACCTCACACAGGGGGCAGCATCCAACATCTGAATCAGAAAGGTTTGCAAACCTGGGATCGTAAAAAGAAGGATGCTTACTATTTATATAAAGCTAATTGGTCGAAGGATCCTGTGCTTTACATAGCCAGCCGCGAATGGACAAACCGAAACGGATTTATAAGGACGGATAAAACCTATGAAAAGGACCTGCCAGAAATACAGGAGGTTGAAGTCTATTCCAATGTAGAGAAAGTGGAATTATTTCAGAATGGGAAGTCACTGGGGACTAAAAGGACCAATGAAATTGGTAAATTGGTCTGGCAGACAACGCTTACCGAGGGGGAAAACAGATTTCTGGCTAGAGAAAAAAAAGGTGAAGTCGGTATCGAAGATTTTCTGGTAATAGAGTTTAAAACTCATTCAACCAACCTTCAGCCTGGAGAGGAATTAGCTGTGAACCTTGGTTTTAATGCAGAATTTCTAGATAATAGCAATACAGTCTGGTTGCCTGATCAGGAATTCACAGAAGGCTCCTATGGATATGGAAGCGGCCAACCTTACATGGTAAATAAGGATTTGATTGTAACCAATGCCGGACAGCGGCCTGTATTATATAATTATTCTCTTGAAGGTGCTGACACCTATCATCTGGCTGTCCCTGAAGGGCTTTACCTGGTTGAAATGCATTTTGCAGAAACGAAATATTTTCAGCCCGGGATGAGGGTATTCAATGTTCTGGTCAATGATATGACTCTATTTGAGAACCTGGATATGGTGAATGAATATGGTTTTCTGCACGCATTTAGCAAATCTGTCCGGGTGGAAGCAATAGAATCAAAGGGAATTCAAATTCAATTGAATAGTAAAGCAGGAGAAACCTCTATAAGTGCTCTGCAGATAAGGCGATTAGATTAAACGAGATAAAAATACATGTCATGAAACTTAGGCTGCTTGTTTTCTGGATTTTTTGTCTTTCCGTTTATTCCGGCAGGGCACAGGTACCCGAAACATATGATTTTAAGCCGGTTCAGCAATTGAAAAGGCAGCATGGACTGCCGGATCCTTTTTTGAAACCCGATGGAGAAAGAGCCTCATCAAAGGAAGAATGGGCGGAACAGATTTCATATATTAAATCCATGCTGGCACACTATCAATATGGGGAAATGCCTCCAGCACCCAAAGATGTTGTTGTTAAGGAGACATTGTCGGAAGAAATCTACGATGGAAGGGCCACCAGGAAATTATACACTTTAACCCTGAAACGAAACGGTAAATCTCTTGATTTCCATTTTGGTTTATTAAAACCGGTTGGGAAGGGACCATTTCCTGTGATTATAAAAAATGACAGAGAAATCAACCGGATTCCTGATGAGATTAACATCGATGCTTTAAACAGGGGCTATGTTATGTGTCAATATGTCCGAACGGATCTTAGTCTGGACGAAAAAGATCTGGAGTTGACAAGAAATAACGGTGTTTTCCCTTTGTTCCCTGAATACGATTGGGGAACGATAGCTACCTGGGCATGGGGATACAGCCTGATTATCAACTATTTTGAAACACTCGATTTTATAGATACCAAAAAAATTGTGGTAACCGGGCATTCACGTGGAGGTAAAACAGCATTTTGCGGTGGGATTTATGACGAGCGAATCGCAATTACTGCCCCCAATTCTTCTGGTTTGGGAGGGACTGCCAGTCACCGCTATTTTGAATTGGGACAGGATGAACAGACCATAGGTCATGCATCAATTGCGAATCCTCACTGGTGGACTGCTGAATATTTTAAGCTGGCGGGTTATGAGACCAGGATTCCTTTTGATACTCATTTTGGAAAAGCAATACTTGCACCCAGGGCATTTTTTAATGCGCATGCATTGCAGGATTATTGGGCAAATCCGTTTGGAACCTACCTGACCCTGGAGGCTGCTAAAAAAGTGTACAAATGGATGGGAGTTGAAAACAATATAAAAATGCACTGGAGAACTGGCGGGCACGACCAGGGCGTAGTAGACTGGGTGGCTCTGCTGGACTTTTCCGATCAATACTTTTATAATAAGAAGGTGGAAAGCAATTTTGATATTAATCCTTATCCAACCATAAAAATACCTGTTTTCTGGAATGCCCCTGATAAACAATAAACTAATAATCACTAAAACTTTCAGATATGAAAAAGCATTTTCGTCATTTTGCCTGCTTTGTCGCATTGGTATCTCTTTTTTCGTGCCAGTTTGAGGATGAACAAAAACTCGTTCCATTTGATCACATAGGTAAAATCACCCCTAGAAATTCATTGGATATTTCTTCCTCCCCGTTTGGGATACAGGCCGGAACCATGGAGGACAGCTTGTTAATAAAAGCTTCTCAAATAGGCGTGAAATGGACGCGCCTTCTTGCCGGATGGGAAGGTATCGAAAAAGAGAAAGGCGTATTTAATTGGGAGGAAACTGATGAAGCCATTGAAGCAGTTATTAAGTATGGAATTACTCCCTTTGTTACCATCACTAATGGAAACAGACTCTATAGTGGAACCGGCACCTATGATGACCCGAAACTGTCTTCCATCTATGGAGAGAGCCCTTCACCACCCGTGGGAAGTCAGGCGGAGACTGATGCCTGGCTAAGATTTGTTGAAGCTGTGATTGAACGTTATAAGGGCAAAATTACCTATTGGGAGATCTGGAATGAACCCAATCATCGCAAATACTGGGGAGCCCCGCCAAATGCTGAAGATTATGGTCGCCTTGTTCTTGTTACGGCAGAAAAAATTCGATCTATTCAACAGGATGCCATCATTATTGCAGGCTCAACAGCCGACATTGATCTGGACTATAATGACACGTTTTTGAATCAATGCGATCCTGAAAATCTGGATATTATAAGTTTTCATCAATATGATCCCTTACCTGAAAACCGGGCCTTCATGATCGATGTATTTTTGGAAGCAATGTATAAGCACAATCCGGACTTCGAAATATGGCAGGGCGAATGCGGTTTTCCTTCCAGCAGCCGTACCACAGGCTATCGCGCCAGGGCTCCCTGGGGATTGAACATTCAGGCCAAGTGGCTTCTGAGACAGTCCATTGTTGACACCTATTATTGCAGGGCAACCCTGAGCAACTATTTTTTATTGGCTCATTATGGCACAATGACCCCCGACCTTAACAGGCCTGAAATGTCAGGTATGGAATCCATCTTTGGCTTTCCAGAGAGAGCTGGCAGTCGGGTGCATTTCGACGGAGTCAATGAAAAATGTATCCTGTTCAGGGATAATTATAAACCAAAACCTGCCTACTTGGCTTACCAGAATTTGTGTGCCGTATGGGCCGAGGAGTATAAACCTCAGACGGTAGAATATGATATAAAAGTTCTAAATCAGGGCGTTTTTTACGGTATTGGTGAATATGAAGATGCTTTTCCTTCAGTGCCCCTGGTAGCTACATATGTTGCTGAAAACGGAAATAGCCTACTTGCCTGGTGGTTGCCATGGAACATGCAGGAATACCTGCCTCAACTGGCGAAAGTAAATATCAGTTTAGAAGGGATAAATTTCACGGATCCGGTTATGCTCGATCCCCTCACTGGAGAAGTGTATGAGATTAAGGTCAATAATAAGGATAATGGATGTGTGTTTGAAGGGTTAGTTCTTGCAGATTATCCGTTTATTGTTGTTGAGCGTGAAACAATAAAATTCAATTGAATGAAACGGAGAGCATTTGTGCAAAAAACATCGATGGGACTGGGAGGATTAGTAGTTTCATCCACTTTATTGGGATCAGTTAAAAATCAAAATTCCGGGCAAAATGGATTTCCCAATTATAGAGTCCGCGTACTGACCAGTAGTCCGAAACATCATTTTTTCGGATACTATGGGATCTGCCCATGGAACAAGGATCAAACCCACCTGTTAAGCCTGGAATCTAATTTTCAGGATCGCATGCCGGGTCCAAATGACACAGCTGGTATAGGTCTTGTGGATGCCAAAACAGGCCATTATGAAAAAATTACTGAGACGAAAGCCTGGAACTTTCAACAAGGTGCGTTCATGCACTGGAATCCACTGAAGCCAAATTCAGAAATTCTCTACAATGACAGAGTTGATAATGAAATCGTCTCTATATTTCTTGATATAAACAGTGGCAAGAAGCGTATTCTACCACGCCCTGTAAATGGCATCAGTCACAATGGGAGATATGCACTGAGTCTCACATATGGCCGGCTTGGCAGGATGAGAAAGGTGGTAAGCTATGCGAACGTCGTGGATCCCTACGAGGAAGATCCTCACCCGGATAAAGATGGCGTGTTTGTAATGGATCTACAGACAGGTGAGAATAAACTGGTGGTCTCCATCAAACAAGTTTACGAGATGCTGAAGGATACACATCCTGAGCTGGAGCATAAACACATGTGGTTCAATCATACGGTCTTCAACAAAAACGATTCACGATTGTTCCTGCTCGCAAGAACAAGGGAAGGAGAGGATGGACCGTTAGAAACAGGAATGTTCACGGTAGGTATCGATGGATCTGATTTGCGGGAAGTCATCCCTTACGGTAGCAGCGTTTCCCATTTTGATTGGAGGAATAATGAGGAAATCATTGCCACGTTCAAACTGGATTCAACTGGCAGGCGCCATTATCATTTAGTGGATGGAGTGAATGAATACAAAAGACTGGGCAATGGATCTCTCGATTTTGATGGCCATTGCACGTTTTCACCGGATCAGAGATGGATCGCCACGGATCATAAAGTGAAGGAAACTCTTAAACAGTCACTCTTACTCTACAACTTTGATACAGACAAGAGCAAAATACTGGCGACTCAATCCATGAAGGAGAAAAAATTCATTACCGGGGAACTGCGATGCGATTTTCATCCCCGATGGAACCGGGATGGAACAGCTATATGTTATGATGCCTTAGATACTAAGACCGGCACAAGACAAATGCATCTGGTTGAATTGTCAGATGTTTAAGAAGTTCATAACTGGTGGATTAATGAAGTGATAAAACAGATTACCCTGGTTCAGATGTATTTTTAAAATAGACAATTTCAGAATTGAATCCGGTATGACTGAATCCTTCTGTCTTAAGAATCATTTCAAAATAGAACGGGCTTTTATTTGAGATTTCACCAAATTGAGTTTCAAGATCATCCTGAAAATCAGGTGATAAAAGCAAATCTATAGATTGCGAAAGTCCCACTTCATCCCCGCTTGCAATCAACAACACAGTGTTGTTCCCGGGTCCTTTTATCTTGCTTAGGAATGAATAATCCGTGATAAAGGCTCCCATATGTACACGTGATATTTCATAAGATTCAACAACCTTGCCTGCATTATCCGTGCGATGAAGCAAATAGGTTGAATCTATTTGGAACTGGAAATGAAATTGCGGCAATAGTTTATTGAATAAAAACAAAGATTTATACTGTCCTGTGTAGATGATATTCGCTTGATTAAAGTCGTCCCATTCCAGCTCGGAGGCTAATTTTACCTGAGTGTTTTCACTTCTGATATTTAATACACTGGTTAAATCTATGGCTGAAAAAGCAGCACTTGGAGGTAAATATGTAAATTCCAGTGGATTTAAATTAGTATTCTCTAGGAGGATTTTTTCATCAAACTCATTAATGTTATTAACTCTTGAATCCCTGATAAATATCCGTCTGTCATTTTGCACTTCATACATAAAAAAATAATCCCCCAGAACCAGTAAACTCGGAACCTCAGTATTGATAAATTCATACCAGATGGGATTATCTTTCTTGACTGGATAAAACTGAGATTTTAAGCTTCTATTCTCTAAGTAGAAGTAGGCCGCACCCAGGATGAAAAAAATGGAAAGTAAGATCTGTAAACTGAATAGATATCTTCTTCGTTTATTCCAGGTTATTTTCTTTGATGGTTTTACCTGCCTGAAATTGATGTCATAGGTTCCTTTGGGGATTTCGAGTCTAACCGTATCTGAAACACCATCAGTAAAATAGTAATGCGCCAGTTTTTTTCGGATGTTTAAGACGGATACACGGACTATGGTATCTTCAGCGGGATCGAAAGAATCATCTTTATTAAAGAGGTCAATCGCAATGGAAGTTTCTTTAACAGACTTCCCGTCTATTTGGGCTTGAACCAGATACTTGAGAAGATCTTTATACCTATTGGTTTTGTGAAAGCCTGGACTTTCAAGGATTTTATTTAAAAAGTGATTTTTTGACTTTGTATCAATCATACAAACCTGAAAATAGAGATTCTCAATATATGGACTTTGAATAGTCTTTGCAAATCACATAAAAACAGATGTTAATCACCTGTTATTCACAGGATTTATTTACTGAACACAGGTAAAATTCGTTGGATGGCGATTGATAATTCAATATATTTAGCTGACCCAACACCAATCTCAATGGCCCCTAAATCTATCTGCCTTTACCTGGTAATAATTACTGCTTTTTCATTCCAATCAATTGCTCAGTTGAAACCCGGTGATCCTGATTGGCCGGTGGTTTGGACAAGCTATGGGGGTCCTGTAAAGTCAATGGAAGAAGATATGCAGGATATTGCTTGATCATGGTGTTCAGTGCGTCACTATGAGAGCAAGAGATGTTGAGGATGCCCGGTATAAACTACAGCTGGCTCGTAAACTGGGAATAAAATACGATATCTCGATTGGCTCCCACCTCACAGTGAATGTGAATGATATAGAAGAAGCCGGGTTAGAAGCTGAACAAGCGATTATGCTAGGAGGAGTATACATGGGAAAGGCCATCGACCGGCAGGTATATTCTTTTGAGGCCAAACCACAAAAGATCATTGTTGAACCCCCAGTATATAATCAGAATTTTGCCTATACAGGCCGGAATAGCAATGAACCTGCCGGACATTATTTTGCTGAGATCGGCGATCCGCTTCGTGCAGAAATTGTAATCCCTTTAAAGGAGTACGATGGAAAACAGCATTTGAAGATCATCCCGGCGTCAATCAGGAAAATCTCTGGTCAACGCCGATTGGATGACGATTCTGTGAACGATAAAATGCCAGAATCATATGAAACCAGGGACCGCGCCCTGTATGAGCTTTCATTTGATTTAACGGGCCTGGATCATGCGCTGCTGGATAAAGTGGGAATAGCTGTTTACTGGGTGTACCAGGGTTCTGAGGAGTGGTATATGTTCAGCGCGCCACCCGCCTCCCAGTGTCACATTAACAGCCATATTGCAGTCAGGGGAATTGTTCGGGATAAGTTGAATCCCTGGATCGAAGCGAATGATGGCACCTTTCCGGAAGATGTGATAGTTGCCGGCAGATTTGGTGATGAGTGTTTTTATATAACAGGGCATTTGAGGGAACACACCCCATCGGTAAACTATCCTTTATGGGATTATAGTCCGACTGCCGTCAATGTGTTTAAAGAGGCTTCAGGTAACATTGAGCCTCCCAGGACATGGGGTTACCCTGAGATATACGGTGAAGATTCCTATGCCTGGTTTCTTTACCTCTTGCATAAGAGTTGTGCAGATATAGTCTCTACAGTACAAGACGAAGTAGACAAGGTAGCTCCCAGGCTTCTGGTGTATCGCAATACAGCCAGGGATGGTGTGTTTACCAAGCAAAATGATCACGATGGGTCAGGACCAGAATTGCTCACCCAGGTTTTTGATCTTGTTCATCTAGATCCTTATCCGGTAACTGTGAATGGTTATCTACCGCTCATCCCCCGCGACATGAGCTATTATGCAGGTCTTGCCAGACGTTATAACAAACCTCTGATCCCCTGGATGCAAGCTCATTCCTATGTTCCTACAGGATTGGTGCATGTGAATTCAGAGGATGTAAAGAAAATGATGGTTGAACAAAGGCATCAGGGATTTGACGCTATTAAGTGGTTGGGCTACAGTGAGGGTCATACCTTTCCAATTCAAAGACCGGATTCATGGGAAACAGCGGGAAATCTGCACAAGGAATTAATTTACGATCTGCCTCCAAAGCCAGAGGTAAAAATGGCAGTCATTAGATCTTATAAGGCATGGGCAGTATCCAGTCAGCTGGATGGCCAGATACGCAATCCTGCTGATTGGCTTTTGCAGCAATTGCTTGAAGTGTGGGCTGTAAAGTATGGTTATGCCTATGATGTATTTGAGATCCCTCCGGACTTAACAGAAAATGAGAAAGATCAATTAAAAGAAGATCTGAAGAAGTACACTTATGTTGTTTCTAATGTGCCCTGGGAAGGAGCCTGGGTAGTTGGTGAAAATACACTTACCCAGGTTATTTCGAAAACAAAATCAGGCGATTACCAGGCTGATTTTGAAAAGGACATGATAAGTAGAAAATGGATACAATAAGTTGTTAAGCTATCTTAATATGAATAAACCATTAATTCTTCTAAGCATACTTATTAGTGTTGGAATAGGTGTATCCGGGCAAAATTATATTGTTCCGGCTGAACGTGCTTACCACAGAAATGCCCTCCCTGACCCGATAACCAGCATGGCTCCGGATGACCAAAGGCTCAATGAACTGAGATTGATGCTAAGTGCCAATCCTGAGGGAATTGGGTATGACATTACCCGCAGGGATATATGGGATGCCATAGGGAAAAATGAGACCTTCAAAAATGTGATTCCCGATGCTGAGAAAGCAATAAAAAATACGGGATCAGATGTGAGACTGGAAACCCTTGTTTATGCAGAGTGCATAGAAAACAAAGGCAGATTTATTCCCGCTATCCAGGATATGCTAAGTGAAATTTGTTCCCGTTCTACTTGGGTTCCTGAAATTCACGATTATGCAAGAAGCAACCGTACAGGGACTGAAATCACTGCCGACTTGCATGCTACTGCAATGGCAGCCTCTCTGGGGACTGTGTACTATTGGCTTGGCGAAGAGCTGGATGAAAAAACAAGAGAGCTAATCAAATCAGAGCTTACCAGAAGGGTATTCGATCCGGTTCGAAAACATTCCCAAGGCATCTACCATGTCGGTATGTTCTGGATATGGAGAACAAACAACTGGAACGCAGTGTGTTGGTCGAATACAGTAATTGCAGCTATGAGCATCCTTGAGTCGGATTATGAAAGAGCCTTCTTTCTTGGAGCAGCAGAAAATTCAATCCATTATTTTACCGACAGCTTTTTTGAAGATGGATATTGTCAGGAAGGTGTTAGTTACTGGAACTATGGATTTGCAAACTACGTTAGATTTGCTGATGTCGTATATAAATTCACCGGTGGTAAGATTGACTGGATGGCTGACAACAAGATCGCAAAAGTGGCCTTATTTGGCTGCCGAAATGAAATTTTGCCCGGAGTGTATCCGGTCTTCTCCGATTGCTCTCAAGATGTTACTCCACAGGAGACCTTGCAAAATTATCTCAGCCGGAAATATAAACTTAATCTGGAAAGATGGGAAAAACCATTGGGAGTTGAGGCTGCACGCCCTGCAGAATTTCGGGATTTCGTCTGGTATTTCCCTTCAGGTCTTGAAAACCCGCTTGGAGATAAAATAGAGTATAAATTCGATGTTTTAAGGGATTGGTATCCCGATGGACAAATGCTAATCTGCAGGCCAGGTGACAATAAAGATATCAGGATTGGTGCTGCCATGAAAGGAGGGGATAATGCAGCCCCGCATAATCACAATGATATAGGTTCATTTATGATTGCTATAAATGGGGCAGTCCCTGTAACTGATCCTGGCGCTGCTTCCTACAGGGGAGGGGAAGCATTTTTATCCGATCGGTATGGAAGTAAGATACTTAGTTCTTATGGACACAATGTCCCTGTAGTTGACAGACACCTTCAAATTGCAGGAAAAGAGGCAGAAGCTGTTGTTATCTCTAAAGAATTCACTTCGGAAAAAGACGTTCTGAAGATTGACCTGCGAAAGGCTTATAAAGTAAACACACTTGATTTAAGCAACAATTATAAGCTAGAATCGGTAGAGAAACTTGAAAGAACTTTTGTCTATCACAGGACTGGCGAAGGGGCCTTCTCTGTTATTGATGAGGCTGAATTTTCACAAGCTTCTGATTTTGAAACAGCATTAATGACCCTGGGTAGGTTTGAAGTGCAGGGTGATGGGACCATAATTGCCACTGACAAAGGAGAATCGCTGAAGATAGAAATAGATACTGGCAATCTTCCTTATGAGTTAGTTGAAGATAAAATTGAGGAGCCCATGCGGAGATCAGAGTACAGACAACCAACCAGACTGGGAATTCGCTTAAGTGCTCCAACGAGTTCGGCAACCATTGAAATGACTTTTACTCCAAATTAACAAATCACATGAAAAAACTAAGCGTTTTATTGGTGGGGTTTTTAATTATATCATGCACCTCAAACAATGAAAAAGACAGCAATCAACTAATTGATCAGCCAATATTGGGAAAGATCGTCCCAAAAAATTCATCAGAAATTACTTCTTCACCTTTTGGTATTCAGGCTGGAACAGCTTTTAGTATTCAGGATGGAACAATGGACGAGAGCTTACTAATGAAAGCTGCTCAGATAGGAGTGAAATGGACTCGCCTTATTGCGGGATGGGAAAGTATCGAAAAAGAAAAAGGAGTATTTAGTTGGGAGGAAACTGATGAAGCCATAGAAGCAGTTATTATGTATGGAATTACTCCCTTTGTTACCATCACTAATGGAAACAGACTCTATAGTGGGACCGGTTCCTATGATGATCCGAAACTGGCTGCCATTTATGGCGAGAGTCCAGCACCGCCGGTAGGAAGTCAGGCAGAGACTGATGCCTGGTTAAGATTTGTTGAAGCAGTGATGGAACGCTATAAGGGCAAAATTACCTACTGGGAAATCTGGAATGAACCCAATCATCGCAAATACTGGGGAGCCCCTCCAAATGCTGAAGATTACGGTCGCCTTGTTCTTGTTACGGCAGAAAAGATTCGATCTATTCAACAGGATGCCATCATTATTGCTGGCTCAACAGCCGATATTGATGTGGACTATAACGATGCGTTTTTAAATCAATGCGATCCTGAAAATCTGGATATTATAAGTTTTCACCAATATGATCCCTTACCTGAAAAGCGGGCCTTCAAGATAGATCTATTTTTGGAAGCAATGTATAAGCACAATCCGGACTTCGAAATATGGCAGGGGGAATGCGGTTTTCCTTCCAGCAGCCGTACCACAGGCTATCGCGCCATGGCACCCTGGGGATTGAATATTCAGGCCAAGTGGCTTCTGAGACAGTCTATTGTAGACACCTATTATTGTAGGGCCACACTGAGCAACTATTTTTTACTGGCTCATAATGGCACAATGACTCCCGACCTTAACAGACCTGAAATGTCAGGTATGGAATCCATCTTTGGCTTTCCCGAGAGAGGGGGTAGTCGCGTACATTTTGACGGAGTCAATGAGAAGAGTATCCTTTTCAGGGAGGATTACAAACCAAAACCTGCCTACTTTGCCTACCAGAATTTGTGTGCCGTATGGGCGAAGGATTATAAAGCCCATCAACTTGATTATCATGTAAACATCGTAGATCAGGGCATTTTTTATGGCATTGGTGAATATGAAGACGCTTTTCCTTCGGTCCCCCTGATAGCCACTTATTCTGATGAAAAAGGAAATAACATGCTTGCCTGGTGGTTGCCATGGAACATGCAGGAATACCTGCCTCAACTGGCGAAAGTAAGCATCAGTTTAGAAGGGATAAGTTTCACGGATCCGGTAATGATGGATCCATTAAGCGGGGAGGTGTATGAGATTAAGGTCAATAATAAGGATAATGGTTGTGTATTTGAAGAAGTGGTTCTTGCCGATTATCCATTTATTGTTGTTGAACGGGAAACCATTAAATTTAACTAAATGAGAAACATTTTTTTTATTGTAATTGGACTTTTACTGTTTCTAATATCTAATGCACAGGATGCTGCAACAAAAAAGTATTTAAACCAGCCGTGGAAAATGCACCACATCGACAGGCAGTTTTGGAACCACAACTCACTTAGCCCCGGAGATGTAAACAAAGATGGATTGGATGACTATCTTGTTATTCACGAAGGCCCTGATAAAGTAACCATTCTTTTTAATCCCGGAGGCGGCAGTCAGTTGTATCGCGAATGGGAAAAAGTGGTTATCTCCGACGGTAAAAATATTGAGTATGGTTATTTTGGGGATATGAACGGTGACGGAAACTTAGATGCCGTTTATGCCAATGGGGATAAAGCAGATATTAATATTATTTGGGGGCCCGATAAATCACAAGTTAAAGATCCATTAAAATGGGTGGATGCCGGACCAATTCCCTCATCTAAAAATCAAGGCCATTATGTTTATCTTGAAACTTTTGATATTAATCAGGACGGTGCATTGGATATCGTTACCGGAGGTCGTCGTCATAAATCAGGAAAACTAAATGGTTTGATTTGGTTTGAAGCTCCAAAAAATAAAAAAGACAGGGAAGATTTAAGCAAATGGGAAATGCACTCGATTGATGCCAATCTTTTGAGTGGTCATGGTTTTGTAATTGAAGATCTAAATAAAGACGGTCATGCTGATATTGTAGTTGCAAATCCGGACTGGGATACGCCCGACCATGAAGACATGCTTTTTTGGTATCAAAATCCTGGAGCAGGATCAGAGGCCATTGAAAATCCATGGAAGAAACATGAGGTGTTTAAAAATATTCAACTCTTTGCAAAAGCACAGGTAGGAATTGGCGATTTAAACAAGGATGGTAAAACCGATCTGGTAATGCAGTCGGATAACTACGTTTATTATATCGAACAACAGGAAAATACTGATGACTGGAAAGTCAATCAAATCAATAAACCTGAAATTACCCGCTGGGTAACCCGTCCGATTAAAGTAGTTGATATAGATGGAAACGGAAAGTTAGATATTATTGGCATGACTATCCATAATTATGGCTACACCCCACTGGGTAAAGCCTCGGTTTTCTGGATGGAATATTTGGGTGACAAACCTGATACAGACAACTGGGAAACCCACGTTATTAAATGGTCCGATGGCATATTTTCAGGAAAGACATTTCGGGGTGAAAAATGGGATCATATGCGCTTTGTAGACTTAGACGGTGACGGCGATTTGGATATTATTGCAAATTGTGAAGAGTATTATGATGGACCCATTGGAAAAAAGAAAACACTTCTTGGAGTGGTATGGTTCGAAAACCCGACTATAAATCCTTAATCCTCATAATATGATTACAGGTCTTTATTTACTGGTGGTATTCGGACTTTCTATCCTGTTTATTTTGCTGTCCATTATTCGGTTCAAATTGAATCCATTTCTGGCACTTATATTAACAACAAATTTGACGTGTTTCCATGGGAATTTATGCCTTGTTCGCCATTCTTGTATGTATCCCCGCCGTTTTGGTTGGTGGTTGGCTTTACGGAATTTTTCTTGGCAAATCAGAAAAGTACTAGGACTTTAGTTGCTTAAATAAAAAATTCACCAATGGAATCAAATCGTATAAAAAAGAAAACAATTCTTAAAAAACAACCCGCTGAATGGCCGGAATCACTTTTGCCGGAGATTCGGAGACAAGTAAAACAAAGTGGAATAGCCATTGTAGTACTTGACGATGATCCTACCGGTACTCAAACCGTTTATGACATACCCATATTAACCACCTGGTCAACCGAGGTATTGGAAAAAGAATTTCAACAAAAAACTGGTTTATTTTACATCTTAACCAATTCCAGAAGCTTGCCGGTAAAAGAAGCCCAAGAGCTAAATCGGGAAATTGGGAGAAATCTTACTGCTGCTTCAAAAAAAAACAAACACCCTTTTGTTGTTGTCAGTAGAAGTGATTCAACATTAAGAGGTCATTACCCTGAAGAAGTTGATGCTCTGGTTTCAACATTCGAAAATAATGTTGACGGTTATTTAATCGTTCCGTATTTTTTTGAGGGAGGGCGTTTGACGATTGATGATATTCATTGGGTTGAAGAGGATGAATGGCTTGTTCCTGCAAATGAAACTCCTTTTGCCAAAGACAGTTATTTTGGGTACAACAACGCAAATCTTAAAAGTTGGATTGAGGAGAAAACCAAAGGAAAAGTGAACGCCTTAGATGTAATCTCGATTTCAATCGATGATATTCGAATTGGTGGCCCGGAAAAAGTAGTGGATAAGCTTATGCAACTTGAGAATGGTGCTGTATGTGTTGTAAATTCAATAACACTTAGGGATATGGAAGTATTTGTTAATGCACTCCTGACTGAGGAAAATAGAGGTAAACAATTTCTTTATCGCACAGCTGCTTCTTTTGTGCAAATTCGGGCTGGTCTGGGTACGAGGAAACTACTCAACTCAAAAGAAATAATTGGTAATCAAAAAGCCGGTGGACTTTTTATTGTAGGTTCTTATGTTCCCAAATCTACAAAGCAACTGGAATTTTTAATAGAAAATTCATCAATATTTCCAATAGAAATCAATGTACATGAATTTATTCAGCACAGTAATCTGAAATTGGAAATCCAAAGAATCAGTGAGCTGGCAGAAAATAAGATAAAAAATGGCGTAGATGTAGTAATATATACCAGTCGGAAACTAATTCAGGGAATAGATTCTGATGCGAATCTAAATATTGCCAACCGTGTATCATCAATTTTGGTTAGCATTATGAGTGGAATCCGTATAAGACCACGATTCCTATTAGCCAAAGGAGGCATTACTTCCAGTGATATTGCCACAGATGCCCTTTGTATTAGACGAGCCATGGTTATGGGGCAGATACTTCCGGGCGTGCCGGTATGGAAAACCGGAGATGAAAGTTTATTCCCTGATTTAATGTATATCGTTTTTCCGGGAAATGTAGGGGAAGATGACGCACTTGTAAAAATTTTAGATTGTCTTACCTGAAATATAAGTTGTTTCTTATCCTGAAAAATCTGACCCCTCCTGAGTAGAGTCTAATTGCAATCTGTGGCCGGAATAGTAAAATTATACAGGGAAAGATAAAAGTATTGTAGAACATATTAATTTTTGGTATTCAAAAACTGAGAAAAGAAATACCTCTTAAAAAGCTTAAAAAAAGAGCAGAGAGCCTATTTATGGTCCGGTGCAATTTACTTCAAGAACTGGCAAAAGTAAGTATCAGTATAGAAGGGGTAAATTTCGCTGATCCGGTAATGCTCGATCCTCTTAGTGGAGAAGTGTATGAGATTAAGGTCAATAATAAGGATAATGGATGTGTATTTGAAGAGTTGGTTCTTGCAGATTACCCATTTATCGTGGTTGAAAGGGAAACCATAAAACTTAAATAGGATGAAACACAACAGGTTTTGCGTCTTTACAATTATTTGTATGCTACTTGCAGCAGCCTCCAGTTTAAAGGCACAAAAAGGTCAATCGGTTTATCCGGATAAACCCCTGGACCCGCAAGCAGTCTATTTTACGAGTGAAAATTTTGATCTTGCAGCTGATGGTATCGGCGATGATGCTCCGGCTCTTCAGGCTGCCATTGATTTGGTATTGGAAGAATCGCGTCATGGCATCGTGTTTATTCCTGAGGGGACCTACAGGTTAGGAAAAACAGTGCGTCTTTGGTCAGGCATACGCCTGATAGGTTATGGAGCCAAAAGACCAACCTTTACCCTGGGTGAAAATTCACCAGGTTTTCAGGAGGGCGATTATAAATACATGGTTCATTTCTGCCAGAGCCCTGGAGGTAATCGAGTTCCACAACCCGGAACCTGGCAGACTCCCGAGTTTATTGATGGAACCTGGGTAACTTTCTATTCAGGTATCGATAACATTAATTTTAAAATTGAAAGTGGAAATCCTGCAGCTATTGCGGTCAGGTATCACGTTGCCCAGGTTTGCGCCCTTGAAAACATTGATTTCAATATTGGAGATGGCCGCGGTGCAGTTGAAGAAATGGGAAACATCATTGAAAACTGTATGTTTCGGGGAGGTGAATTTGGGATTAAAACCAATCCATCGCCACCTGACTGGCAGGTAATGGTATTGGATTGTTCTTTTGAGGGGCAAAGAGAAGCTTCCATGATAAGCAATGGTGCAAGGATGCTTGTTATTCGCAGCATGTTTAAAAATTCTCCGGTAGGGATTTTAGTACCTGACTCAGAGAAGTTGTATGTGAAGGATAGCTGGTTTGAGGATATTTCAAATTCCGCTCTGGTAATCAAAAACTTTGCTAAGCCGGAATTGCAGATAAACCTTGAAAGCATTAGACTTTCCGATGTTCCTTACAGTGTCCGCTTTAGTGGCAGAGCTCAGGGTTGGTCGAAAGAGGAGATTAAGACGGACTATGAAGCACCCTCAGCGATGTATGCCATCGAAAGCTTCTCTCATGGACTGCATATTGAAATGGAAAATGGCATTAAGAGCGAAGTTGATTTCACAACAAAAATTGAGCAGGCTGCAATCGAATCATTGGGTGAGTTTACTCCAGGCGACATGCCTGTTTTGCCCCCTCAGCTTACCTGGGTGAATATTTTGGACTTGGGAGCAAAAGGAGATGGGGTCACAGATTGCACTGCTATTTTTGAAAAGGCCATTAAAAATCATGATGTAATTTACATACCTATAGGCAAATATCTTGTGTCAAATACGTTAGTGTTAAGCGAAAACACTACTATGATAGGATTTCATCCTTCCCAAACTCAATTGGTCCTGAACAATGATACTCCTGGATTTATGGATGCTGCCAATGGCAAGCCATTAATAGTCGCTCCCAAAGGTGGTTCATGTGGTATTTCCGGTGTAGGATTCAATTTTGGCAATAATCCGGGATTAATAGGAATCAAATGGATGGCAGGTGCTAATTCTTTTATGAATGATTGTCTTATTAATGGAAGAAGCGATCATGCTTCATTTGGGAACGGACAATTACATGCTCTTTGGATCACCGATGGCGGCGGTGGCATATTCAAAAATCTCTGGATAAATGATAGAAAACCCCAAATAGCTTTTTATGTAAGCAATACCACCACACCAGGAAAGATTTATGAAATTTCGGTTGAGCATCATAAAGATATAGAAGTAAGACTTGAAAACGTTGAAAACTGGTCATTTTATGCCCTTCAGCTGGAGGAAGACAGAGGGAGCGAAAAGACCCTGGGGATTTATATGGCAGATTGTAAAAACATACTTTTTGCCAATTTGGTAAGTCACCGGACTTCCGGCGTATGGGAACCCTATTTTACAGGAATTCAATTAAGAAATTCCAAGGATATCTTTTTCCGGGGAATGGAAATGCGCGGCCGGGTATTTCCTTTTACAAATACCTTATTTGATGAGGTTAGCGGGACCCTGATATCTCGTGGCTTTTTTACAAAACTGGATGTTAAATAATCTGGAAAATGATTAATCCCATGAAGAGATTTATAATGAAAGTGTCGGTAATATTGATCCTGGTATTATTGGCTCAAACCGTTGGAGCTTCTGACCCGCGTTTCTTGTTGACAAAGAATTATCAAAGGGATGATCTTAGGAAATTCCTGGTCCCCTTTGAGGAGTACCATCCGTTCCCACACGCATCCGAGCGAAGCGCCTGGGAAAGTATCCTGCCTTCACTAAAAGAGGAATATATTGAACGAGGGGTTGATGCATTAAGCCTTGAATGGCCCCAATTACCCGCATCGGTCTATATGAATTTTAAGACGACTGGTGAACGGGTAAGCTATTCCAGGCCACATCATATAAGGCGTGATAAACTCGCAGATCTGGTAATGGCTGAATGCATTGAGGGAGAAGGTCGTTTTATGGAGCAGATTGTGGACGGAATCTGGCTTATTTGCGAAGAGACCAGCTGGTGCATCCCCATTCATCTCTTTACCCAGAGATCAGGCTCTGGTTTACCCAGTCCGGCCATGAGATCAGCAGATCCGGGTTTGCCCGATATTGAAGATCCTGTAGTGGATATCTGGGCAGGAGAAACCGTAAACCTGATGGCATGGACCTATTATCTGCTGGGAGATCAATTGGATCAAATATCTCCTATGATAAGGAAACGCATGGAGTATGAAATCAAAAGGAGGATTATTGATCCGCTTCACGAACGAAATGATTACTGGTGGTTGTGGATACCCGGGAAAGAGCATAGCGATCACCATATCAACAACTGGACACCCTGGATCGGGGCCAACTGGCTCACAGCTCTGTTATTATTAGAAGATGAAGAAGAAAAACGTATTGATGGTGTTTATAAATGTATGGAGGCCGTCGACCGTTTTCTAAATGAATATCACGATGATGGTGGTTGCGATGAGGGACCGGGTTACTTTAATGCAGCTGGTGGTGCTGCATTTGATTGCCTTGAGCTTCTGTTTGATGCTTCCGGGGGCGCGATCGATCTGTATAAGGAAGCACTTATTCACAACATGGGGTCCTATATTTATAAGGCACACATTGCTGATGATTACTACATCAACTTTGCCGATGCACAAGCTAATACAAACATTCATCCCTTCCACCTCTACCGTTATGCACGGAGAACAGATAACGAGGTACTGGCAGGCCTGACAGCAATCAAGGCAAGAGACAGGGATATATTAAACAAGGGAATCGGTGATAATATTGGAAGGCAGTTGTATTTCCTGTTCAACACTGAAATAATCAAGGAGCAGGAGGCAAATGTACCCTTGCTCCAGGATGTCTGGCTGCCCGGAATACAGGTAATGGCTGCCAGGGAGAAGGGAGGATCCACTGAAGGGCTATATGTGGCTGCCAAAGGTGGTTTTAATGATGAAAGTCATAACCATAACGATGCCGGACATTTTATCGTGTATTCAGATGGCCAGCCAGCTATTATAGATGTAGGTGTGGGTACCTACACTGCTCAAACATTCAGCACAAGCCGCTATGATATATGGACCATGCAATCGGCATATCATAATTTACCCACAGTAAATGGTTATATGCAGCCTCATGGAAAGGAGTACAAAGTGACCCACATTGATTATTCCTTTAATCCTGAATATTCTCAACTCAACATGGATCTCCAGGGTACATATCCGGAAGAAGCCGGTGTAGAGAAATGGAATAGAAACGTTAAACTGGATCGAAAGGAAAGGGTAATTGAAGTCACCGATGCATATACGCTTTCAAAGGTGGAAGGCGATGTGCAATTTACCCTGATGACCCCCTGCGATGTTGTCATTGAGAATAATCAGCTCCATTTAACAGGAGGATTGGATCCGGAGCATCCGGTGGATCTGAAAATTCAGTTTGATCAAAAACTAATTCCGAAGGCCGAAACCATCAACATCACTGATTCTCGCTTAAAATCAGCATGGGGGGATCAGCTCTATAGAATTCTATTGGTCAAGAGCAATCCGGGAAAAAAGGGGGAGTATAAAATATCCATATCCCAATCACAACCATAAAAAGTACAAAATGAAGCCTGATTTCAGTTCAAAACTATCCGCAAACCTGCCCAGCATATTGTTTACTTTTCTACGGATCTTTATCGGTTGGCACTTTCTGTATGAGGGCCTTGCAAAGCTATTTTCACCCTGGTCCTCTGCAGGGTACCTGATGGAGTCTCAATGGCTATTCTCAGGGCTGTTTCATGGCATTGCCGAAAATCCGGGTTTGCTTCAATTCGTCGATACGCTTACCATAATCAGCTTAATGATTGTGGGCGCGGGTCTGTTCCTGGGACTATTTACAAGGGCTTCGGCTGCAGTGGGCGCATTTTTAATCCTTCTTTTCTATGTGGCCAATCCTCCCTTTATTGGTTATCTCAGTGAGACAACAGGTGAAGGAAATTACCTGCTGGTCAATAAGCAGCTTATTGAATTGGCGGTATTGATGCTCTTTGTCTTTTTACCAAAGGAATCATTCTGGAGCCTGGAAAGATGGATTTCGCGTCTCAGGCAGAACCGATCCGGGGAAAAGGAGGGGACAAGCTCTGTGGGTGAAACCAGTGTAGGGAGAAGGGAGTTGCTTAAGGATCTTATTGCCCTGCCTTTTGTTGGTGGATTTGCCCTGATGGCCTTCAGGAAAAAGCAGTGGGAAAGCTTTGAGGAGCGCACGTTGGTAAGTGGGCCCAGCAGGGTGGATGCCATTTCGGGATCTACTGCACGTGCTCAGTTTGCCAGCCTGGATCAGCTGAAACAAAAGGTTCCTTCAGGAAAAATAAAGGGATACGAGATCAGCCGTTTGATCTGCGGGGGAAATCTCATCAGCGGATATGCCCATTCCAGGGACCTGATCTATGTTTCCCACCTGGTTCAAAGTTATTTTAGTGATGAGAAGGTGCTGGAGACTTTCAAATTATGTGAAGCCGTAGGGATCAATACCATGGTTGTCAGGGTGGATAACAATACACTCAGGGTATTGGAGAAATACCGGAAGAGGGGAGGAACCATGCAGTGGATCGCACAGTGCAAGGCCACGGACAAGGATATCAAATCAGATATTGATGCAGCTGTGGCCAATGAAGCCATAGGGGTTTATCTGCATGGGGGAGTATGTGACAATTATGTAAGGGAGAACCGGGTGGATCAAATTTTTACCTGTCTCGAACACATGAAAAAGCATGACCATGTCATTCATGGACTGGCCGGTCATGACCTTAATGTGGTCATCGAATGCGAAAAACAAGGACTGGATCCTGATTTCTATATGAAAACCCTCAACAGCGGGAATTACTGGACAGCCGGTCCACGGCTGGTCACAGATCCTGATTGGAAACCGGACCCGCGAAACATCGTTGAACCGGAGTATGGTGCCGATGTAAGCGACAACATCTGGTCGGTCACCCCTGAGCAAACTGTTGAATATATGAAGGAGGTGAAGAAGCCATGGATTTCATACAAAGTGCTGGGTGCCGGGGCCATACCCCCAAAGGAAGGGTTCAGTTATGCCTTTAACAATGGCGCTGACTTCACCTGTGTGGGAATGTTTGATTTTCAGATCGTTGAAAATGCCAATCTCATCAATGAAGTGCTGGACGAATTACCGCTTAGAACCCGGCGCTGGAGGGCTTGATAGCGAAATGTTGCGCCCCATTCTTTCAATGGCACTCTGGATGGACTCCTCTGGGCGGATGATGTTATAATCACCCCAGAAATCGGGGTCCTCAAAATCTTCAACCTGTTCCACAAATATATCTTTACTCCTGACCATATCTTCCTTATCGAACCGTATGATGTTCGTGGAATCCACATTGGTCACAGCCATTTCCGCCTTTATGGTAAAGGTGGAATTAAATAGCTTTTTATCCCAGTTGATCTTAACATCTACTTCTGACCGGACATAGGAAAGGTGCCATTTGCCATGGAAGAACCGGTAATTTATAGTGTAATCGGCTTTATCAATATCTATCTTAGCACCTATTGGTTCTGCCTGAACCATAAATTCTGCTGCCCTGTCCATATGATCCTCATGAAGATGAAATTCGGCGCCCAGAAACGCCAGGTCGTCCACCCCTACGAAAAACACTCCCTTGTAAAAAGGTACCTCAATATCAGGCAATTGATGAAAAGAGATCACATGGGCCAGGTGGTTACCAATCATCGTTTGTCCGCTTAAATGGTACTGATAATAGTCCATAACATTTTTATCAAGCAATTCGCCGGGATCTTTAACGAAATCAAGCTGGAACATGGAGAGCGGCCCTCCCTGGAGCTTAAGGATGACCGTATCTCTGTTCTTAAAGTCACTGCTTTTGCGCGCTTTCATTATAGAAACACGATCCATATCAAAAATGCTGGTGTAGGATGCTTTGTATCCTTTAAGAACAGCCTCAGAAACAGATACATACTTTCTTCCTTTCCGGATGTTTTCCCTGTAAAAGGTTGTGACCATCAACGGTTGGACACTGTAGTTGTTCCTGATCTTTTCAATGGCTTTAGCGATTATGGAGCGGGCATCCTGGTTGACAATGGTCACTTCCTCAAGGGGGATGGGAACAGCCCTGAGTTCTACTAGGTTTTGCTCCATGTTAAAATGATCAGTGCCAACTACCAGACTCTCATAGCCCATGCTGGAAATAACCACAGAATCGTTCATGTAATTCCGGGGGATTTTCAGAACAAATTCTCCTTCCATATTGGCAACGGTACCCAAACCGGAGCCAGCAATAAAAATACTTGCAGATGGAACCGGATCGCTTGTGCTTATGTCTATAATTTTACCTTTCACCTGGTAAAATAGGGTAGAATCAGTTTGGGTGTATGCTGTTGAGGTTGTCAGGGCTATAAGCCCGAAAATTATTAATATAGATCTGAGTTGGGTTCTCATATGACTATATGTTTTAATTACACTTCATTTTTTTTGGCGAATTCAGTGGGGGTCATTCCATACATCTCTTTAAAGCACTTTCTGAAATAGGCAACCTGCAGGAATCCGACGCTGTAAGCGGCTTCAGAAATATTCATCTGCTCCTGTACAATTAATTGAGCCGCCCTTTTTAGCCGAATACTCCTGATGAATTCTTTGACGGTCATTTCAGTTAGCGCAGACATTTTTCGGTAGAGTTGAGTCCTGCTAACACCAACTTCTCGTGAAATTTTTACCGTGCCAAATTCCGGATCCGCAATATTCTCTTCAACAATGGCAACCAGTTTGGCCAGGAACTTATCGTCCGGCGAACTTGTGGCAATATCATGGGGTTGCAGCAATTTCTCCCGACTGAATTTTTCCCGCAACAGACGCCTTGTGGCCAACAATTGATCAGCCCTGATTTTCAATAAGGAAGGGTCAAAGGGTTTGGTAATATATTCATCGGCTCCCCCAAGAATCCCTTCTTTTTCATGTTGTTTGGAAGAAAGTGCTGTCAGGAGAATTACCGGAATATGAGAGGTCCGGAAATCCTCTTTTATTTTTCTACAGAGCTTATTTCCGTCCATTTTCGGCATCATAACATCGCTGATAATCAGATCGGGAATGGTTTCCCGGGCCAGTTCAAGCCCTGATTCCCCATTTTCCGCGGTTAGGACCATATAGTCTTCTTCAAAGATGGAGTGGATAAAGTCAAGTAGCTCCGTGTTATCTTCCAGAATCAATACGATGGGAGCATCGCAATTCGCTAGATCTTCGCTGGGACTGCTGGAAACCTGATCTTCAGTTAGCGAATCTGAATCGGTAATTTCAGCTGGTGCTTCTGTGAGTTCCTTTTTATCGGGGTCCTTTTTGATTGCCGGGAGAAGTATGGTTAATTCGGTACCGACACCCTCCTGGCTCTTTAGGGAGATCCGGCCTTTATGCATTTTAATCAGTTCTTTGGACAGGGCAAGACCAATTCCTGAGCCAGCTTTGATCGCATTTTCAGCACTGCTACCCTGGTAGAATCTATCAAATATTTTCTCTCTCCGGCTTTCTGCAATGCCGCTTCCCGTATCCTGAACAACTATTTGAACATACTCTCCCGATCCGCTTGGTTTGTCTTCTTCGCGATCATGTTCAATCTGGTAGGTGAGAGAAACTGCCACTTTTATGGTTCCGCCCTTTGGGGTGTGTTTAAATGAATTAGAAAGAAGGTTGAATATTACCTTCTCAATCTTATCGGGATCAAAGTAGATCTGAATTTGGTCCAGCACCGAGTAAAACTCCAATTTGACCTCTTGATCCTTCGACATCTCCTTAAACATATATAGCGTATTTTCCAGAAAGTTTACAATATTGCCCCTGGACAATTCCAGCTTTAACTTACCTGCCTCAAGTTTTCTATAGTCCAACAGTTGATCAATCAGTTTACCCAGTCGAAGGGCATTTCGATGGACAACCTCAATATCTTTTAGGATCTGTTCTTTAGATACTGATGAATTCATAATGCGGGTCAATGGACTGACAATAAGGGAAATTGGAGTTCGAATTTCATGGGATATGTTGGTGAAGAATTGGAACTTCATCATATCAATTTTGTGAAGCTCTTTTGACTTTACCCGCTCAATGACCAGTTGATTCTTGAGCTTCTCTCTTCTGAGAAAAAACAGGATAATCAAGTAGACAATTAGCCCGAAGAGCAGGATAAGAAATATCCTAAAAAAGAGTGTTTTTGTGAATGGAGGGGTGACCGTAATCTGAAGCGAGGTGCCTGTTTCATTCCATATGCCATTGTTGTTCGATCCTTTCACCCGGAGTACATAGTCTCCCGGATCCAGGTTGGTATAGGTTGCGGATCGGGTTGAACCCACATAATTCCACTCAGATTCAAAACCCTCCAGCATATGTGCATACTCATTCTTGGAACTATTGACGAAATTCAGTGCTACAAAATCAAAAGTCAACACAGCCTGATCGTAGCGTACCGAAATTTCTTCTGTTTCACTGATGCACTTTTCCAGGATTACTTCCCCATCAAATTCCGCACCAACCGGAACTTTTTTATTAAAAATCCTGAAATTTGTGATCACAATAGGAGGTATGTGCTCATTGCCAATCAGCTGATCGGGATAAAAACTTGTAAGCCCATTCTGACCTCCAAAAAAAAGTTCACCTGAGCTACACTTACAGTACGAACCATAATAGAATTTTTCCCCCTGGATGCCATCCTCGGTTCTGTAATTCTTAAAATACACTGAATCAGGATCAAACATTGAGAGTCCCTGGCCGGTGCTTAACCACAGCATGGAGTTTTGATCTTCAAGGATGCCGAAAATCTGGTTGGACGGCAAGCCATCTCTCATTTTATAATTTTTCAATACTACACCGTTCTTATCAATTTGAGTTAATCCATCGTTGCCCTCCGATCCGATCCATATTCTTCCCTGACTGTCCTGTTGGATGCTCCTTACGTTGTGGTCAAAATGAGTCAATTTTGAATCAGGTGTTCTTACGGTCAGTCCATCGATATAGGAACCGAAAAACAGGTTGCCATCCCTATCTTCAAATATGGTATGAACAGTCTTGAGCTGGGCTTTATCCCTGAAGTGGCTAAAGGTTTTGCTTTCAGGGTCATAGCTATCGAGGCCTTCATCGGTCCCGATCCAGATTATGCCTTCCCGGTCTTCATGCAGTGCCCATACCGTATTATTTGTGAGGCTATTGAGATTTGACGGATCGTTCTTGAAATGGGTGAATTTCTTTTGTCTCACATTGTAGAAATTTAATCCACCCAAAAATGTGCCAATCCAGAAATTACCCATCTTGTCCTGAATGATTGATTTTATACCATTTGCCGACAAACTGTTGATGTTGTTTTCATCATGGGTCATGTAAGTAAATTGACCTGTCTCCCTGTTTAAGATGTTCACACCTCCCGATTCAGTGCCAATCCATATTTTACCGTCTTTGGCCTGCGCAAGGCAATATACCTCCGGGTCGTTGAGATAACCGGGGCCAATGACACCTGCCCTGAATAGATTGAATGCTGTTTTTCTCAGGTTGGCATGACTCACTCCATTTCGGTGATTTACCCATATGTCACCCACATTGTCCTCAAATATCTGTGAAACGGAACTGTGTCCCAGGCTGCTCTGATCCTGCAGATGATGTGTCAGATGGTCTGTCAGTTCGAGTTCCGGGTCAAAGATGTAGATTCCGCCCCGAGTTCCAACCCACATATTCCCGACAAGATCTTCATAGATTGCGCGCACCCTGAGGCTTCGTTGATTGTCAGGGTCAGGTATCATTATCTGTGTGTTGTGAGATGATGGATCAATGATTAATAGACCATTGTTATAGGTTCCCACAAGAAGGTTTCCGGCCTTATTCTGGTAGATCTCCTCCACCTTGAAAGTATTGATATGAAATGGAGATCCATTCTCATTCAGCTCAAGGGCATTGATCTGGCCAGACTCCATGCTATATTGAGCCAAACCTGCTGCTGATCCTATCCACATCTGGTTCTCCCTGTCGATGAATACTCTTCGAATATCGTTCTGATCGAAATCAGGAGAAGATCTGGGGTCTATTTGGATCTGTTGAAATGTTTTTGTTCCAGGAACAAAACTGTTTAATCCATTCTCCGTACCCACCCACAAAACACCTGATGAGTCTGATGCTATGGAGTAAACCAGGTTGCTGCTTATGCAATTGTCGCATGTTTCATTATGCGTGTAATAGGTGAAGCGGTCCAGGTTTCGATCATAGCGTACAAGCCCGGCTACATCTGTTCCAATCCAGAGGGTAGAATCATTGTCCTCTATTATACAGTTGACTATCACAGAGGCTCCTGTTGAGGATGGCCCATCCAGTGGATAGTTTTTAAACTCCAGGCCATCAAAACGGGAAAGACCACCGTCTGTTCCAAACCACATCCATCCTTTGCTATCCTGTATAGTTGCAGTGGTCCTACTATGGGGAAGGCCATTTTCGATGTGATAATTTTCGAAACGGATCTCCGCCTGACCATTCAGCGCCAGGAAAGAAAACATTACCAGGCCAATTGAAATTAGAATATTGCGCATTGAAATGGAATAACAACAAGCAATATCGCCATTTTTATTGTATGGTTTAAAAAATATTCTTTTCGGATTTGTTCTGGGACTTTTGAGTCTGAGAATTGGGACGTCCGTGTATCAACCTGTGATGTTATAATGCCAATACATGTACGAAGATGCCCTGAATTGCGAGGTTTTAGTACGATATTTAGTGCTTAATACCTTGTAATCAAAACCAGATACCAATGAGAATAAATTTTTTAATTATCAGCCTGTTGTTCGTACAGATCGTTTACGGAGTATCCATACTGTCCCAAACAGAGCCCACCCCGATGACTGTGCACAGTGATATAGAGGCGGGGTGGAAAAATATGGATCTGATTCTGGAAAGGATTGAGGCGCCGGTATTTGCTGATCGGCAATTTTCAATCATAGAATTTGGAGCAAAGGATAATGGAAATATTTGTACAGAAGCCTTTCGAAAAGCAATCGTTGCCTGTCATGAAGCCGGAGGAGGTAGAGTCCTTGTACCTGAAGGGACCTATGTAAGTGGGGCCATCCACCTGTTGAGCGATGTGGAACTGCATCTGGAAGAGGGAGCAACCATACTTTTCAGTACCGACCCAAAAGATTATCTGCCTGTGGTACATACCCGCTACGAAGGCAGTGAGCTGTACAATTACTCTCCATTGATTTATGCCTATAAGCAGGAGAATATAGCCATTACCGGGAAAGGTACTTTAGATGGACAGGGATCCTATGAAAACTGGTGGGGCTGGGTAAGGCGAAATAAGGATGATAAGGATAAGGCTAGGGCTTTGCAGAATGAGCCGGGATCGATCCCCCGACTGCTGGAGTTGATGGGAGAAGGTGTACCTACCAGTGAGCGAATATTTGGAGCGGGTTACTATCTGCGTCCAAGTTTTGTGCAGCCCTATTTGTGTAAAAACATTCTTATTGAGGATGTGACCATCAAGAATCCACCCATGTGGATGTTGCACCCTGTTTTATCCGAAAATATAAGCATCCGGGGGGTGAAACTATTCAGCAAGGGAGCTCCCAATGGAGATGGTTGTGATCCTGAGGCATGCAAGGATATTCTCATTGAAGGGTGTGAATTCAATAATGGGGATGATTGTATCGCCATTAAGTCTGGCAGGAACCGGCAGGGCTACGATATGGGAATTCCAACAGAGAATGTGATTATCCGCTATTGCAAAATGCTGGATGGACATGGTGGTGTTGTGATGGGAAGCGAGACATCGGGAGGAGTCAGAAATGTATACGCTTATGATTGTGACATGAGTAGTCCTCACCTGGAAAGAGCTCTACGGCTTAAATCCAATAAATACAGGGGTGGAGTAATTGAGAATATCTACCTCAGGGATATCAGGGTGGGAGAGGTCAACAATGCAGCCATCAGAATCAACCAGAATTACTTTTCCAAGGCAGCACCTGGCCCGGTGAAGTATACCACCTACAGAAATATCTTTGTTGAAAATATGACCTGTGACAAAGCTGACTTTGCCATCCAGATACTTGGATTAGAAGAGCATCCCATTGAAAACGTAAAAATTATCAATTGCCGGTTTAACAATATCAAAGAGGAAAATGTGCTGGAATCGGTGAATGGATTGCTTATTGAAAATGTGACGTTTAATTATTTGAAATCAGACTTATAAAAAGGGATTATGAAATACTTGAAACGGATTGGAAGCCTGGTTCTCCTGGCTTGCATGTTGGCAGCCTGCTCAAACAATGCACACATTCAACAGAAGCCCAATATTGTTTTTATACTGGTGGATGACCTGGGGTATGGAGATGTCGGATGTTATGGACAGGAGAAAATCCAGACACCCCATATTGACAGGCTGGCCTCCGAAGGCATTCTATTTACACAGGCTTATGCAGGGAATGCGGTTTGTGCTCCCTGCCGTTCCACGCTGATGCAGGGCCTGCATCCCGGGCATGCCCGGGTCAGGGGGAACAGTTATAAGGATTACAGGGAGACCCTCAGGGAAGGAGATTACACAGTGGCCATGATGCTCAGGGAAGCAGAGTATAAAACCGGATTGTATGGTAAATGGGGATTGGGATTGCAGAATCAGTACGGAACCCCCAATGCCATGGGATTCGATGACTTTTTTGGATACCTGAACCAGCGCCACGCCCACTGTCACTATCCCGAGTTCCTTTATCATAACCAGGAGCGTGTATACTATCCGGAAAATGGTACACACCATTTGATTGAAAATTACAAAGGTGAGCAGACCTATGATGAAAATGGAATTTGTTCCCCGCTGGGAATCGAAGATCCTTCCAAAGCCAAATATGCATTGGATGTCTATTGTGAAAAGTCGCTGGATTTTGTTCGTGAGAACAAAGACGATCCTTTCTTTCTTTACCTGGCCTATACACCGCCCCATGGCTCATACATTGCTCCTGAGTTGGGGATTTATGCAGATAAAGAGTGGTCTCTGTCGCATAAAATATATGCAGCCATGATTACCCGGGTGGATAGAGAAGTCGGGAGGTTGATGCAGCTGCTGAAAGAGTTAAACCTGGATGAAAATACATTGGTGATCTTTGCATCCGATAATGGAAATACAGAGGGCAATTCAAAGGAGGGGGAAATCCCCACAAATGTTTTCTTCGACGATGACTCGCCCAGGGCTGGGATGAAGGGGGATATACGCGATGGAGCCTTTCATGTGCCTGCCATTGCCCGCTGGCCAGAACACATTAAACCTGGCCAGGTGAGCGATCACATCTGGGCCATGTGGGACTTTTTGCCCACTGCGGCGGATCTTGTTGGGGTAAGCGCCCCCGAAGGATTGGATGGGATATCAATTCTGCCTACCCTGTTGGGAACACCCGAAAAGCAAGACATGCACGATTTTCTCTACTGGGAGTACAAGTCAGAACAGGCGGTCAGAATGTCCAACTGGTATGGTTATAAAAACAAGAAGGGGGTTTTGGAAATCTATGACCTGGAGAAAAACCCTCAGCAGGATGCAGATCTCTCTGCCCAATACCCTGACATAGCAAAACGGATTGGTGAGATTATGAATCAGGAACATAGTCCCAGCGATGTTTGGCCCAGTCCGGGAGAGACTGACGATGCCTTTAAGCAGCGTATAATACTATTGGGAATTACTACAAATGACAGACCAAAGAACATGGCAGATTTTTAAAAAATGAAACTTCTCGCACTTACATCTCTTTTTTTGACCTTTACGTTTCTTCATGCACAGGAAAAAACAGCCTGGGATGATACCAGTAGAAAAGAGTGGCCCGATCCCTGCCAGCAGGTAGAGATAATCTCATCCTTGGACGGAGAGGTCCAACCAGCCTGGTTTTATAAAAGCAAAAGCAGTTTACCAAGGCCACTTGTGCTTAGCCTGCATACCTGGAGTGGTGGATTTGACCAGAAAGACACCCTGAGCTGGGAGGCCATAGAGAAGGACTACAACTATATCCATCCACATTTTCGGGGACCCAATAATACTCCACAGGCATGTGGCAGCAAGTATGCCATTCAGGATATGGATGATGCCATCACCTATGCCATAGAAAACGGGAATGTGGATACTACTGAGATTCATATTACAGGCGTAAGCGGTGGTGGCTATTCCACCTTGTTGGCCTATATGAAAACAAAACACCGGGTAAAAACCTTTTCTGCCTGGGTCCCCATCTCCAACCTGGTGGACTGGTATTATGAGTCGGTGGGCAGAAATAATAAGTATGCCTACCACATGGCACTCGCCACCACAGGTATTGATTTTGATATGGCAGATTACTACCTCAATGAGGAGGAAGCCATGGCTCGTTCTCCCTATTTTATGCAAACCCCCACAGAAGAGAGGAAGCAAAGTAAACTTTATATTTATGCCGGGATTCATGATGGATATACAGGCTCGGTTCCTATTACCCAGAGCCTGAAATTCTTTAATAAACTGGTTCACGATTATGACTCAACAGATACACAGTCGCTGATAACCACAAAGGAAATGCTGTCCCTGGTGGAGCGCCGCAATTCTGAATTTCCATATCCCTCAAAGGTGAACCGGGGCGATATTCATTTTCAGCGACATTACAAGGACAGGGTACAGGTGACCATTTTTGAGGGCACGCATGAACGGATCAATTCCCAGGCTTTGACTCAGTTGAATGGCTCAAAAATTCTGGCCATAGGTGATTCCAATGGCGCTCATGAAGACGGTTGGGTGAACCAGTTAAAGAAACTGTCCTTCGATGATTGTATATACAATACCTCATCGAGTGGCAATACCATTGGTTTCGATAACAATGGTCAGGCAGAGAAGAATACCCTGCGGAATTTACATAGCTACCTGGAAGATGCAGCGGCCAGTCTGAATGGATTGGATAAAATTGTAATCATGCTGGGCACCAACGACTGTAAAGCCATCTTCAACGATAGTTTACAAATCGTACCAGAGAATATGAGGAAACTGATCCGAAAAATTATAGCACACGATGTTTTTATCAGCAATCAGCCGGAGATAATTATTATTTCTCCCCCGCCCTGTGCAGGTGATGATAAAATGTTGGCAAAATACCAGGGTAGTGCAGAGGATATCGCCTGGTTGGTCCCTCAATTTGAGAAAATAGCTCATGATGAGGCTTGCATATTTATAGATACCTATACCGAGTTATTGCCGCAATGGGATCATTTATCCCACGATGGAATTCACCTGACGAGTGAGGGACAGCTGAAATTGGCTGGAATTATCATTCAACAGTGGTAATTAGAAATGGACAAAAAATGATAACCAGTAATTGGATAAATAAAAGCCTGTTGGCCACCAGCCTGTTTTTGATATCATGCACGGATCAGAAACCGAAGAGAAATATATCCCAACCCAATATTATCATCTTCTATGCCGATGATCTGGGCTGGGCTGATGTGGGTTTTAATGGCAATGAGGTGTACGAAACTCCTCACCTGGATCAGATGGCGAAAGAGGGTATTATCCTGAGCAGATTTTATCCATCTGCTGCCAATTGTGCTCCTTCCCGGGCCACCATGTTAACAGGAGCTTATTCACCCAGGCATGGGGTCTATATACCCCAGGGACTGGCAAGGGGCGGTGAGCTTTCTGAAATGAGGTTTAAAGTGCCCACCCAGGATGCAGATTCTACATTCAATACCTTTCCTGTCAGCATCAACCAGGTTGCCCCGGAGTTTATATCACTGGCCGAATTGCTGTCTGAAGCTGGTTACATTACCGCCCGTTTTGGCAAATGGCACATTGGCGATGACAACCAGGGATTTCATCAGAGCACGGCAAATGGGGTCCCGGGTGCGTTCACCAATAAGGGAGGGACAGAGAAAAGGTATTACAGCGATACCCTGGTGGCCCGGAAACTGACCGATGCCTCCATTGACTTTATTCAAAAGAACAGGAACCGTCCTTTTTTTCTCTATCTCGCTCACTGGGAGGTTCATGGCCCCAAGGCTGCTACAAGAGAACGGATCGAATACTATACGAACAAGTTCAGGCAGGAAGGAATTGAAGATGTTAATCCCGTGTATGCTGCAGAAGTTGAGCAACTGGATCTGAGTCTGGGCAGAATCAATGCGACATTGAAAGAGTTGGACCTGGAAGACAATACGATCCTGATTTTTGCTTCTGACAATGGAGGGGTTTCCAGGAATACTACAAACAGACCCTTAAGGGCCGGCAAGGGAACTTTTTATGAAGGAGGAATCAGAACCCCGTGTTGTATCAAGTGGAAGGGCTCCATAAAGCCGGGTACATATACCGATATACCTGTAAACGGGGTAGATTTTATGCCCACTTTTGCAGATTTGGCAGCTGCGAACTTGCCTGTGGAACAAGCTGTGGATGGAACTTCAATCTTGCCTTTGTTGAAGGGGGATTCGTTCAATGCCGATCGGTCCATGTTCTTTCATTTCCCGCTTTACATTGGTGGGGGGGAGAGGACCAGGTTCTGCCTTCATACACTGGTAAGGAGCATTACTGGAGGGCCGTTCCATTAACTGTGGTGATTAAAGGCGATTGGAAGCTGATCTACTACTATGAGTTTGAAAAGTTCGAACTCTATAACCTGAAGGAGGATATCTCAGAATCCCACGATCTCTCGTCTTCTTATTCGGACAAAGCCGGTGAGTTGCTGGTGGAGTTAAGGGCATGGACAAAAGAGGTAAATGCACCCATTCCTCAGGTGGAGAACATTCAATAACTGGAGATTTTGTATATGTCTTTTGGGACGAATGACTATCTTTAAAAGAGAAGTAATTTCCTAAGTTTGAAGGAGTACTTCAAATAGAACTCATTTAAACCTCATAGACAATGGAAACCAGAAGATCCTTTATCAAGAAAACCGTTGCTGCCAGCTCGGCAGTTGTTGTGGCACCCACCATCATTCCGGCCAAAGCATTTGGTGCCAATGACCGTATCAATGCTGCTGTTCTGGGCCTGAATGGCCGGGGCAAAGCACATGTGAAAGGATTGATGGTTCAGGACAATGTGCAGGTGACCACCCTGTGCGATCCGGATATGAACATACTGAAAAAGCGCCAGGCTGACTTTAAGGAGACCTATAACCAGGATGTGGCGCTGGAGCAGGATCTTCGCAGGGTCATGGACAACAAGGACATTGATGTGGTCAGTATTGCATCCCCAAACCACTGGCATGCGCTTTCAGTCATCTGGGCCTGCCAGGCCGGTAAAGATGCCTATGTGGAAAAGCCAGGCTCCCATAACATCTGGGAAGGCCGCAAGATGGTTGAAGCTGCCCAGAAATACGATCGCATTGTTCAGCATGGGGTGCAGTTAAGAAGTTCCCCTGCAGTAAATGAAGCCATCGATTTAATACGGGATGGCTACATTGGCAGGGTCTATATGGCACGTGGTCTTGTTTTCCGTTGGAGAGGCGATATTGGAGATAAGGGATTTTCTCCTGTGCCTGAGGGTGTTGATTACGACCTGTGGACCGGACCTGCTCCCAAGCGTCCATTTACGGAAAACCTGGTTCATTACAACTGGCATTGGCACTGGGACTATGGAAACGGAGATGTGGGCAACCAGGGTATTCATGAAACAGATCTTTGTATGTGGGGACTGGATGTGGGTTTGCCTACAAAGATCACCTCCATGGGTGGAAAATTCCTTTGGGATGACTGCAAGGAGGTTCCGGAAGTACTTACATCGGTATACAATTATCCCGAGGAAAATAAAATTATCCAGTTTGAGGTGCGCCCCTGGTGCACCAACACCGAAGAAGGAGCCACAGTGGGTAATATCTTCTATGGCGATAAGGGAATCCTGGTGGTGGATGGCTACGATAAATACAAGACTTATTTAGGAAGGGATAGGGAACCGGGAAAATCTGGAGATGATGGTGCAGAATCTGCCACAGGCATGGACCGGGGTGCCGGTGGAACCGAGGGCCACTTTACAAATTTCATCGATGCCGTTCGCAAGCATGACTCTACATTGTTAAATGCTCCGGTAGAGACAGCTCATCTCTCTTCGGGATTGGCACACCTGGGGAACATTGCATACCGGCTCGATCGGGTTTTGACCTTCAATCCTCATTCCGAGACTTTTGTAAATGATCCTGAAGCTGATAAGATGCTGACACGGAATTATCGTGGGAATTATGTAGTTCCCAGTAAAGTATAAGGGTATCATGGAAAATAATCATTCACGTCGTAGCTTTCTACAGAAAAGCATGCTGGCCGGTGCCGGACTTTCACTCATAAATCCATTCTCGGCTTATGCCATGGTGAAAAAGCCTAAAATGAAATTGGGTCTGGTCACTTATCAGTGGGGTAAGGACTGGGATCTGCCGACATTGATAGCCAACTGCGAACTTGCAGGTTTCCAGGGTGTTGAGTTGCGGACGCAGCATGCCCATGGTGTTGAAACAACGCTATCTGCCGGTGAGCGTGCAGAGGTAAAGAAACGCTTTGCCGATAGTCCGGTTACCTGTGTGGGTTATGGCTCAAATTATGAATATCACAGTACAGATCAGGCTGCTGTTAAAGAGAATATTGAAGGAACCAAGGCCTATCTGAAGTTGTGTAATGATATTGGAGCCACTGGTATTAAGGTGAAGCCCAATGGAATACCAGAGGAGGTATCCAGGGAAAAAACCATCGCTCAGATTGCAACTTCTCTAAATGAGGTGGGAAGGTATGCCAGCGACCTTGGACAGGTGGTACGGGTAGAGGTCCATGGGAAAGTGTCCCAGCAGATACCTAATATGAAAGCCATTTTTGAGCAGGTTACTGAAAAGAGTGTGACCATGTGCTGGAATTGTAATGACCAGGATTTGCTGGACCCCGGTCTGGAGGCCAATTTCCATTCTGTGAAAAAATGGTTTGGGGATGCTGTTCACATCCGTGAATTAAATGTGGGGGAATACCCTTACCAGGAGCTGATGAACCTGTTTACTGATATAAAATATCAGGGCTGGATCTTACTTGAAGCCCGCACCGAACCTGAAGACAGGATAGCTGCCATGAAGGAGCAGCTTGAGGTTTTTAATACCATGATAGGATCTTGATTTGATGAGATTTGCCTTGTTAATTCTGTTGGTTTTCTGCTTCGCTTTGGTAAATTCTCAAAGCCAGGAATATAAAATAAGCTCAGTGAAAATTATCGGAATGAACACACAATTCTGGAAGGCCTCTTGAACAGACTTGCTCTTTTTTCAGGCCGAAATGCCTTCAGACCAGACTCTTCTCGACCTAATGGAGCAAACTAATTCCTGTATATACCTCAGGAATCATTATGCATGGACGCATTATGTCAGGGAGGGTGTGGTGGAGGTTGTCATCCAGGTTTATTCTGAAGATGCAAGTGATAACCCTAAATATGACTTTTCAAGATTGAATAGGATTTATGGGGAATTTGTTAAATGGGGACTAAAACCTTTAGTGGATTGTGATTACATGCCGAAAGCTTTAACCCACAATGAGGCAGATCCTCAAGCCTTAAAAAAAGCTGCAGAACTGACTGTAACAAAATCTTACTCTGGAAACAGTGCAGAAGGTGAATTGAACCTGCACCTGGTTTTACCCCGTCATAGCATGGCCTTAATCAAGATAAATAGGCTTTTAACCCAATAATTTTCCTCCCCGGGTACTCATGGGAATTTCGCATATGTCTTTTGGGACGAATGACTACCCTTATGGTAATCTCTTTGCGCTAAGTTTGAAGTAGCATTATATAAATCAATGAGATCAAAAAATAGAATTAGAAATCTGAATGTCCTTATTGTGGCCCTTATACTGCTGGCTGTGCTCTTCTTCTATGCGCTTCTTGTGATCTTATTATAGCTATTTATCGAATGAATACCATGTCCAACTCAGTGACTCTTTCATCGAGATTCACCTCCATTAATGTATTACTGGCATCCTTGTTTTTAATGGCTGCTGTACCCTTATTCGGGCAGCAGAAAGGTACAAGCTACGTAAATCCCATTCTCCATGCCGACTATTCGGATCCGGATGTGGTAAGGGTGGATGATGATTTTTATATGGTATCCTCCAGCTTTAACTGTGCTCCCGGGGTGCCTGTGCTTCATTCCAAAGACATGGTCAACTGGAAGATTGTTAACCATGTGTTTAAAAGGCAAATACCCGACACGGTTTTCAGCACTCCTCAGCATGGGAATGGTGCCTGGGCACCTTCCATCCGATTTCACAAGGGGGAGTATTATGTCTACTATGGGGATCCTGATTTTGGAATTTATATGTCAAAAACTTCCGATCCGCTGGGTGAATGGAGTGTTCCTCACCTGCTTCGCCCGGCCAAAGGGTGGATAGATCCCTGTCCCCTGTGGGACGATGACGGCCAGGCCTACCTGGTACATGCCTTTGCAGGAAGTCGCTCGGGCAGGAAAAGCATTCTTGTGATTCATCGCATGTCGGCCGATGGAAAAACCCTTTTAGATGATGGGGTTATGGTTTTTGATGGCCATGAAAACCATCCCACCATAGAGGGGCCCAAGTTCTACAAACGAAATGGATACTATTTTATTTTTGCCCCGGGAGGAGGCGTGCAGTATGGATGGCAGACCGTGCTAAGATCCCGCGAAATATACGGACCTTATGAGGATCGGGTGGTGTTGCATACTGGTAACACAGAGATCAATGGACCCCACCAGGGAGCGTGGGTGGAACTTGAGAATGGGGAATCCTGGTTCTATCATTTCCAGGACCGGGAGGTTTACGGCCGGATTGTCCATATGCAACCCATGGAATGGAAAAAGGACTGGCCTGTGATAGGATCGGATCCCGATGGAGATGGCATAGGTGTACCGGTGATGGAACACCGCAAACCCGATACAGGTTACAAAGGGGAGATATTTCAACTGCAGGCGAGTGACGAGTTTAATTCCCCGGTGGCCGGTTTGCAGTGGCAATGGCAGGCCAATCCGGTACCCGAATGGATGTTTCTGGCAGGGAACCAGGGGTATATGAGACTTTATTGCCAGTACAATATTAACATCGAACCAAACCTTTGGAAGGTGCCTCACCTCTATCTGCAGAAATTTCCGGCTACTCAATTTACTGCTACCGCCAGGGTAGACTTTCAACCCAGGCAGGATGGAGACAGAATGGGTCTGGTGATCATGGGCAAAAGTTATGCGGCCCTGACCCTGGAGCAGATAGACGGACAGGCTTATTACAGGATGATCCATAACCCGGAAGCGGATGAGGGAGGTGAGGCGATTTTAGATCCTCCTGTAATTCTGCAATCCAAAGAAATCTACCTGAGGGTTTCGGTGACGGAAGATGGATTTAGTAATTTCAGCGTCAGCGTGGATGGAAAGAGTTTTACAGAGACCGGAGAACCATTTGAAGCTGAGGCTGGAAAATGGATCGGTGCCAAGGTGGGACTATATGCCCTGGGAACTAAAGGTACAAACGATACAGGTTGGGTGGATGTGGACTGGTTCAGAATAAGAAAATAGATATTGCCATGGCCAGTTCAGGTCTGTGCTCCATTTTTCGACCGGTATAACTTTATGAGATCAACAAACCTAAAAAAGAATTACTTGTGAAAAACCTGACCCTGCTATTCTTCTCACTCTTTGTGATTTTTTCCTGTTCCCCAAGCCCGGAATCGACCAGGCCCAACATCATCTTTATCATGGCAGATGACATGGGATACAGTGATGCCGGATGCTATGGTCAGGAAGTAATTCAAACGCCCCATATTGACCGCCTGGCCTCCGAAGGTTTGCGGTTTACCCAGGTCTACTCGGGCGCTTCCGTATGCGCTCCTGCCAGAAGTGTACTGATGACCGGTCAGCATACTGGTCATACCAGGGTCAGGGGGAATTCGGGAATAGGTGGTGTGGTAGGACTGGCGGGGGTGGAAGGACGCATCCCCCTGGAAAAGGAGGATGTGACCATTGCTGAAATGCTGCAGGAAGCGGGGTATGTAACCTGCATGGTGGGTAAATGGGGACTGGGCGATCCCGGCACACCCGGGGTACCCAATAAAAAGGGATTTGATGAATTTTATGGTTTTCTGAATCAGCGTAGGGCGCATACCTATTACCCGGACTACATCTGGAAGGATTCCACGAGGATCGACCTGCCCGGAAACACTGGGGGCGAAAAGAACACCTATACCCATGACCTGTTTGCCGACTATGCACTTGATTTCATTGACCGGAACAAAGAAAAACCGTTTTTTCTCTATCTGCCCTTCTGCATTCCGCATGACATATATGAGGCGCCCGATCAGGGTATCTATACAGATCAGGATTGGAGTGAAGATGCAAAGACATATGCTGCTATGATCACCAGGATGGACCATACCATCGGAGATATCATGGAAGCGTTAAAGAGATACAATTTGGATGACAATACCTATGTGTTCTTTACATCGGACAATGGAGTGGCTTCCAGTTCCAACCAGTGGGGAGTCTTTAACTCCAGCGGCCCGTTGCGGGGAGTGAAGAGGGACCCTTATGAAGGGGGGATTCGCGTACCCATGGTAGTCAGACATCTACAGAAAATTGAACCGGGAGGAACAAGTGACCTGGTCTGGTATTTTGCAGATGTGATGCCCACCCTGGCTGATATTGCAGGTATTACGGTCCCAGAAAAAATCGACGGAATTTCTGTGCTGCCTACCCTGCTGGGGGAGGTCCAGGATTTTGGAAAACGGCCACTCTACTGGGAGTTTTATGAGATGGAAGGATGGCGCGCTCTCCGTTTTGGAGACTGGAAAGCGGTGCAGCATAATATGCATCATCCGGTTCCAGAGCCTATTGAAATCTATAATATACACCAGGATATTGGAGAGACTACAAATCTTGCAGAGGATCACCCGGAAATCGTTGTCATGGCTGAGCAGTTATTTGAAGAGGCCCATACACCCTCGGTAAATTTCAAGTGGGGTCACCGGATGGATAGTCTTCTTGACAAGTAAGCCGCTTAGATAAATGTCGCTATTAATTTATAACTTATACTCGTACAGAATGTACCAATTTAATATCTCATATCTCTAAAACCGAAATCATGAAAACAGCCGTAATTCTATTGATTCCCTTATTTATCCTGACGGGGAGAGTATATGCGCAACCTGAATTTGAAGGAGAATTAAGTACGGTGACCATCGAGCACTATAATTTTAGTGATACGGATAAAGATGCTTCTATCTGGAGTGCCATGTATATTGCCTCCAACGATAAAATCTACATTGGACTCTGCACTCATGCTGATGCTGCCAATGTGTATGAGTTCGATATCACAACCAGGGAAATGAAGCACCTGGCCAACCTTACCGAACTGCTGGATGAGCGTGGAAAAGGAACGTGGACCAATGGAAAGATCCACGTAAAAATGCAAGAACTGGATGGCTACATCTATTTTGGTTCATTTTGCGAGGACAACGGACCTCCTGCCATCGATGCCAGGAGCTACCAGGGACCCTTCTGGTTTAAGGTTAGCATGGAAACAGGCGAAGTTATTACGCTCAGTAAAATCAATAGCTTCTGGGGACTTATCGGACAGGAGATGGATAAAAAGAACCGGATCATCTATGGCCTTACTGAAGAGGGTCACCTGGTCCGCTATTTTATCGATGAAGATTACACAGAGGACATGGGACGGGTCGATAACTGGGACATTTGCCGCACACTGTTGATAGATGACAATGGCAATGTATATGGTAGTTATTCTCCTGGCCTGGTATGGAAGTATGATTTTAAGCAGGACCGGATCTTCAACCTGGAGTTTTTAAGGTTACCCATCACCCTTGAATCCAGGACCATGGCTAATCCCATGCTTGACAGAAGGGCCCAGTGGCGGTACATCGAATGGGATCCGGTTGATAAGGTGGCATACGGTGTTATAGGCGGCAATAACATGCTTTTTAAATATGATGTGAATAAGGGATTGGAGGGAGAAATTACACCTCTGACAAAAATTTGTGCTCCCATGTACAGGGAGGGTCATCCCTTTGATATTCCTCATTCCACACTGGGCATGACCATAAATAAAGTGAACCGTAAGGTCTATTTTTTGCCTGTAATCAGCGGTGATTTTGATTATGGCCTAATATCGCAGGATATGGATAAGACAAGATAATCCCGGAGAAGGATCCGGGAAAATGCCTCCACTCTCTTTCCTGGTTAGTTATGATCTTGAATCGGGGACAACAGAGGATGTTGGCCTGTTGCGTGCAGCCGATGGTCGCTATGCATATGGAACGGGTGCTGCCGACACCGATAAGGAGGGAAAGATCTGGTTTGTGGGTGCGTTTGAAGAGCCAAATGAGGATTATGTGGTAAGCAAGATGCGTGGTCAATTTCCATACAGTATGGGATTGGGATGTTATGATCCCATGGAAAAATCAAGTCAAATACAATAAAAGCGCAGAAAATGAAAAATAGACTATATATCGGATTTTTGTCACTGCTCTCAGTGAGCGCTATCCTGACCGTCAATGCCCAGCAGTGGGTCAACCCGCATTTTGATACGCACCGGATGGATTACCGGGATCTTGGTTATCCCACGCAGAATCTTATTCCGGCAGATAATTCTCAGATAACCGCCCTGATGAGCCACTCCAATGGTTTTGTATATGGAGCCACCAGCGGTAAAACGCAATCCCATCTCTTTTTTTACAACAGGTTTATCAATAAGGTGAGGCCCCTGGGGAAAATAGGAGATGCAGAAGGAGTTCACCACTGTTTACTTGAAGGCAAAGCCGGTGAAATATATATTGGTACAGGGAGGAACATCTGGGAGCCTCTCAAGATGACCAAGGAATTTCCGGTTGAACATGAAGGCATCGAGAAACAACTTTGGAAAGACATTAAAAAGCCCTATGAGAATTATGAAGGGGGGCATATTTATCAATATGACCCGGTTGATGGGGACCGTCAGCGTTATACCAATGAAGATTCCACACCCCTTGATGACCTGGGCATACCTGTTGGAAACAATTCCGTCTATGCCATGATATTTAACCTGGATTCCACCAAAATTATCGGGCTAAGCTATCCGGATGCCAACCTGTTTGTATTTGATCTCGCTTCAAAAACCACCACTAACCTGGGTGATATTATGACTCATAAGGTGTTTGGCGGACCGGAAAGAAACTGGCGCTCCGTAGCCAAGGGATCTTTACTGTGATCCGGAAACAGGTGCTGTTTATACTTCGGGCGACAATGGGTTCCTGGTGAAGTATACACCCGGAACAGATCAGTTGGAGTTGACCTGGATGCGTTTGCCGGGAGAGTACTGGGAAGGATTAAAATCCTGGGATTACCCGATTATAGAACAATTTGTGGCCGACGGTACAGGCCGGGTATTTGCATCCACCCATGATGGGTACCTGGTGGAACTGAATTTTAAAACTGAAGTGGTTAAGGTGCTGGGCAAACCGCGCATCATGCGAAGAATGCGCGCCATGGAACTGGGATTGGACAATAAATTATATATGATCACCGGGGAGCCCGAAAGATCGTGTAAACTCCATACCTATGATATAACCGGGGAGAAAGGATTCAGGGAGCTGGGACCCTTTGCAGTGGACAGAAGTCCTCACTATACAAAACGATCCTATCAGTTTGATGCCATGGCCATCGGTCCCGATGGTACGGTCTTCTGTGGAGAGAGTGACAGGGATGGAAAACTCTATTTCTACATGCCTGGAAAGGGTGAATTTGATGGCATGCTGAACCCAACCAATCCAGTGGTTGAGAGGCAACGGAAGGATACTCCTGCCTTGATTCAGGAAGCATTATGAGAAAACTGGTACTTTTTTCCCTTCTGATTATTCTTGTTTTCCAGCTATCCGGCCAGCAAAGCAAAAATGTCACGAATAATGAGGTCCTTGCTGCCATGAAAAAGGCCTCAGCCTACATGGTAGAGACAGTCTCATACAAGGGCGGATATCTCTGGAAATATTCAGAAGATTTATCTGAGCGCGAGGGCGAAACGCCTGCCAGGAAGTGCCAGATTTCAACCTATGGACCCGGCACACAGCGCATGGGACATCTCTTTTTAGATTTGTATAGTGCTACCGGTGACTCTGCCTATCTGGGTTATGCGAAGAAGGCTGCCAATGCCCTGGTCTATGGTCAGCATCCACTGGGTGGATGGCATTATTTCATTGATTTTGACAAAAGGGGAATTGAAACTTATTATCGGGATGTGGCTTCCAGGTTCCCTTCAGGTATGGAGGAGTATCGTCACTACTACGGGAATTGCACATTTGATGATGGAGCCACCCAGGAACCCACCGCATTCTTGCTCAGACTATACATGGAGACTTTATTGCCGGAATACTTTGAACCGCTTCAAAAGGCATTGAATTTTATGTTGATGGCACAATATCCCAGCGGAGGCTGGCCCCAGCGCTACCCATTGAGGTATGAGTCTGTTCATGAAGGTCTTCCGGACTATTCCTCCAATTATACCCTTAATGACAATGCCATGACCAATACCATCAATGTATTGTTGGATGCCTATGTGCAACTTGGTGATGAGAAATACCTGGAAGCAGCCCGAAGGGGCGGGGACTTTTTCATAATTGCGCAGGGACCCGAGGGACATGAAGGGTGGTCCGAGCAGTATGATATGAACTTGCAACCCTCCTGGGCCAGAACCCATGAGCCTCCCGGCTATATGCCCAGGCAAACCATTGTTACCATCAGTACCCTGGAAAAGCTTTTTCTATTCACCGGTGACAGGCGCTATTTGAGGCCCATTTCTTCAGCCATTCAATGGTTGGAGAACTCCAGGTTGCAGGTATTGGACGATGGCAGGTCCGAATTCTCTCGGATCTATGATCCCGAAACCAACCTTCCCGTCAACCGGAGAGATACAGATGATCCAACGGGAGAGGGATATACACTCCATCATTTTTACCTGGATGATACCAGGCCTTTTACTGGAGAGCGCACATGGCACAATCTGGAACAGGTAATTGCTCAATACGAGAAGGTTCAAAGTGTAGCTAAGGAAGACGAGCAAGTGCTTTACAATCAAATGTTTGGTCCAAGAAAGCGTATGCCCCGAAAACCCGGTGAGAAGAAGATCGCAGACCTTATTAACTCTCTAAACCAAGAGGGAGCCTGGATCGAGGATATCCAGATGTGGGATGTGAAAGCACCGGGACAGATGATTTGTGACAGAAAAACCATCCGGGGTATTAGTACAGATACCTATATGAGGAATATGAGGTTGTTAATGGCTTACGTTGATTAGATCGCAACTTCAGGAACTAAATAGAACAACTAAATAATTAGAATAATGAGAAATAAAAATGGTTTGATTAGAATGGGAATTCTCTCATTACTGATTGCTGTAACAACCACGGCATCCGGCCAAAAAAAACAGAAGGTCTCTGATGAGGATGTACTGGCAACCATGAAAAAAGCATCTGCCTATATGGTCGACGAAGTATCATGTAATGGAGGATATCTCTGGTACTACAATGAGGACCTTTCACAACGCTTTGGGGAGGTCCCTGCCAGAAAATCGCAAATCTGGTTACAGGGAGCAGGAACTCCGGCCATGGGACAGCTCTTTTTGGATATGTATAAGGCAACAGCAGATGCAGTGTACCTTGAATATGCCAAAAAGGCAGCCAACGCGCTTATTTATGGCCAGCATCCGCTGGGTGGATGGCACTATTTTATCGATTTTGATAAGCGAGGACTGGAAGGGTGGTACCGGGATACAGCCTCACAATTTATCCTGGGTTGGGAAGAGTTTCGCCACTACTATGGCAATTGCACCTATGATGACGATATCACGCAGGGTGCCACCCGGTACCTCTTGCATCTCTATGCAGAGACACTTGATCCGGCATACCTGGCACCTTTAAGAAAGGCCCTGGATTTTATGTTAATCTCTCAATATCCCAATGGGGGGTGGCCTCAGCGATACCCGCTCAGGTATGAGTTTGCGCACGACGGATTCCCAGATTATACATCTTACTATACCTTGAATGATGGGGCCATGAATAGCATTATTGATGTGTTGCTGGAGGCTTACCTGTTTTTTGGCAATGAGGAATACCTGGAAGCAGCCAGGCGGGGTGGAGATTTCTTTATGCTGGCTCAGGGTCCCGAAGGCCATGCCGGGTGGACCGACCAGTTTGATATGAACTTGCAACCCACAGCAGGTCGTACCCATGAACCTGCATCATTCCAGGCCCGGTATACACTCTCTACCATACGCCAGCTTCAGAAAATGTTCCTCTTTACCGCCGATCGCAGGTACCTCAGACCCATTCCCATGGCACTGGATTGGCTGGAATCATCGATTCTTAAAATAGACGATAGGGGCAGGCCCGATTTTGCCACATGGTACGATCCCGAAACCAATTTACCGATCATTCGAAAGGTCCTGCCGGAAGTGACTCCAGAGGGCCATATTAAGTATGAATATATTGTGGATAGTACGGCCACCTTTATAGAATATTCAGGAAAAATAGCGGCCAGGGTCCAATACGAAAAGATCCGGGATGTGGAGCCTGGTAAGGAGTGGGAGATGTACAACGAGCTTTATGTGAACACCCGGAGGAGATCTTCAACTGCTGATGAAAAAGAGTTAATGGAGTTGATGGATTCGGTGAATGAAAATGGCATATGGATTGAGAAGTTTACGGTTCACGATATTGCCAGAACCATGGAGCCAAACTTCGAAGCGCTTAAAACCAAAGGAGATTACCTCTATGCCGTAAAGGAGCTTGAAGGAATCTCCACCCGGACATTTATAAGGAATATGCAGCTCTTTATGAGCTACCTAAAATCGGCCAAACCGTGAAGAATTTCACCTGGTGTTAATTGCCAGTGCTGGTCCGTTCCTTTTGCTCAACAAAGTAGGGCTGAAAGGTATAAGATGAATGTGTGTTCCATTTCTCATTGAGAGGAGGCAGGAACATGCTCAGGTCCTTTTTAATCTGATTGTTTTCAGGGTGATTTGCAATGTTTGTCCATTCATTCGGGTCCGTATCCCGGTCGTATAATTCTTCTCCACCATCTTCATACCTGATGTAGCGGTACTTTTCAGTTCTTACTCCGTGGTTGTTCATTCCATAGGTGGTCAGGGCATATTGTCCCCCTTTTCCTTCATCCTTCATTACGGGAACCAGGGAATGGCCTTCATTGCGATCATATGCCGGGAGGTGACACAATTCCAGTAAGGTAGGGTAGATGGAAAGCAACTCGGCTGGAGTATCAATGACCTTTCCTTTCGGGAGTCCAGGAGCCGAAAACAAGAGGGGTGCATTTGTCGCTTCTTCCCAGAGGGCCATTTTTGCAAAAGTCCCTTTTTCGCCCATTCGGTAACCATGATCCGACCAGAGCACTACCACTGTATTATTCGCATACTTACTTTCTCTTAGTGCCTGCAGAACTCGTCCAGTCTGGTGGTCAACAAAACTCACACAGGCCAGGTAGGCCTGGATCATATTTTTCCATTCCCCGCTTTCGATGGCCCATTCGGTTGAAGGCATCATGGGAAGATCATTGATTAAATGTGCTACAGCTGGAACATCATCCAGGTCATTGGGATTATAGGGTGTCATCTCCAGATTTTCCAGGGGATGTAAATCAAACCATTTTTGGGGCACATACCAGGGCACATGAGGTCGCAGGAATCCTACTGCCAGGAAAAATGGTTTGTCATAATCACGGTTTAAGCGGTCTATGGCCCAGTTGGCAGATTGGTGATCGGGCATCAGGGAATCTGCTTCCGGAAATGCTCCCCAGTCGGTACTGGTCCGTCCATATTTTTCCCTGTCTGAATTTCCGTAGCCATCCCATACAAAACGCTCTTCGGGCAGAGGACCAAATCCTTTTTCACGCCCTCCAGATTCATCAAAGCTACCCTCGGGTGCATGCGTATGAAAGAGTTTCCCGATTCCCATGGTGTGGTAACCCTGATTGCGGAAATATTCCGGAATATATTCAATATCTCCTGTGGCTTCATTATCGTCTTTTATCTTATCGTCGTCAATCATCCCGTAAATGCCTGTTGTGGACGGGCGCAAACCGGTCATTAACGAAGCCCTGGAAGGGCCACACAAAGGAGCCTGGCAATGGGCATTGCTGAACAATACTCCTTCTGAAGCCAGTTTGTCAAGATGCGGAGTTTTTGTATTGGCATGACCATTCATGCATCCGAGCCAGTCGTTTAAGTCGTCGATGGAGATCATCAGTACATTTGGCCGCTCTGGCTTTTCCGTACTATTCGCTTTGTTATTAGGCTGACAGCTGCTAATAAGCAAAAGTGAAAGAAATGATACTGCTACTTGGTACCGGAAACTTCGTGTCATAAGGCTTTTCTTTGTTTCAAAAGTATTTAATATAAGATTTAAGTACAACAGGTCAATGGTCGAACCTTAAAAAATAGGGTTTTGGAAAATCTGCATATACTATCTGGGACGAAAGAGTACCTGTGATATAGATCTTATAATTATGTTTGACTTATCAACTAAACTATAATGTGATAATTATGACCAGCTATTTGACCAGGTTCTTACTGTTTTTTTCCTTATGCCTCCTCCCTCTTACCCTGACATTGGGACAGAATTCCGGGGATCTGACCAGGGAGGATGTGCTTCTGGCCATGAGAAAATCGTCAGATTATATGGTCAGTATGGTATCCTGCAATGGTGGATACCTGTGGTATTATGCTGAGGATTTCTCAGAGCGTCAGGGTGAAGCACCCGGCAGGGAATCCCAGGTAATGGTTCAGGGCGGAACCCCTGAGATGGGACATCTCTTTCTGGATATGTTTGATGCTACGGGCGACAGGATTTACCTGGAGTATGCGAAAAAGGCAGCAGATGCCCTGATTTATGGCCAGCATAAACTGGGTGGCTGGCACTATTTTATTGATTTTGACCCACAGGGGCTGGAGACATACTATGAGGAGGTCTCATCACAGTTTATCAGAGGAATGGAGGAGTACCGCCACTATTATGGCAATTGTACCTACGATGACAATGCCACACAGGGCGCCACTGCATATTTGCTGCGGGTATACATGACCACATTCTTGCCCGAGTACCTAGCTCCCCTGAAAAAGGCGCTTGATTTTATGTTGATTTCGCAATACCCTAACGGGGGGTGGCCACAGCGTTATCCCTTGAGGCATGAGTTTGTTCATGACGGATTCCCCGACTACACCTCAATGTACACACTCAATGACAATGCCATGAGCAATACCATCTCAGTGTTGCTGGATGCCTATGAACAATTGGGTGATGAAAGATACCTGGAAGCAGCAAAGCGGGGAGGTGACTTCTTTATGATCGCACAGGGTCCCGAAGGACAGGCCGGGTGGGCAGAGCAGTATGATATGAACCTGCAACCCTGCTGGGCCCGAACCCACGAACCTCCGGGTTTTATGCCCCGTCAGACGCTTGTTACCATGCGTACGCTTGAACAACTTTACCTTTACACCGGCGACCGGCGCTACTTAAGGCCCATCCCGGCTGCACTGGATTGGCTTGAAAAGAGCGGTTTAAGGGTACTGGATGATGGCTCCTTCGAAGCTGCCAGGCTGTATGAACCCGGATCCAATTTGCCCATTAAGGTGGATTTACTGGATGAGAGGAATGAGAAGGGATACCATATGTATGATTTCTACGCTGTGGATGCGGAAACCTATTTGAAAGCCAGAGCAAATTCAGCAAATTCAGATCACCCGGTCATTAAACAGGTGCAGGGTGGGCTTTACACCTATAACCTTGAGCCTGTTTCAGATCAATATGAGAGAATTAAAGCAAGCTCTGCAGAGGAGCGGCCAACGTTATACAATGAATTGTTCAGGCCCCGGAAGAGGAAAACAGAAACTCCCGCCAACGGGGAGGTAGCAGAAATTGTCAAGGGGATGAATGATCAGGGAGCCTGGATTGAAGATGTGGACATATGGGACTATACCCCGGGCAAGCTGGTTGAGGGTAGAAAGACCATACGCGGGATCAGTGTGGGGACCTATATTCAGCACATGAGGCTGTTTATGAAATATATTTCAGAAAACTGACAATTATGAAGAAATATGCAATTATTGTGAGTGTTACTTTCTTTGGGTTTTTTAATGTTGCCTCCATGCTGGCAAAGGATGGCGATGAAATTTCTGGGGAAAACAAGCCCTACAACGTACTGTTTCTTATTTCCGATGATATGAACGATTGGATTGCTTGTCTCGGGGGACATCCGGATGTGATTACTCCAAATATTGACCGGCTGGCGAAACGGGCGATTCTATTTGAACAGGCCCACTGTTCAGCACCCATTTGCAATCCTTCCCGCGCCAGTGTGATGAGCGGTTTAAATCCTTCCACAACCGGATGTTATGGCAACAGGCAGGCCCTCCGGATGTCACCTGTTGGATTTGAAGCGGTCACCCTGCCACGCTATTTTTCAAACCACGGGTATTTTTCAACCGGTGTGGGTAAAATCACCCATGGAAAGTTTCCCGATCCTGCCTCATGGGATGATTTTTATCCCAACCTACGCTCCCAGAGCATGAGTGGAGCTGAGCCATTGGATAAAAACTCTAATGGCCTAAATGATGAGGGATTCCAGTGGGGACCCCTGGACGTGGCCGATGGGGATATGAAAGATGGCAAAATTACACAACACATCATTGATATGCTGGGTAAGGACTATGATACGCCCTTTTTCCTTGCAGGTGGGTGGAAATTACCTCACCTCTCCTGGCATGCACCCCGTAAATATTTTGATATGTATGACTTGGAAACCATTACCATGCCTGTGGTACCAGAAGATGATCTGGAGGATTTACCGGAAGAAGCGTTGAAAAATACCAGGAGCAGTAAGTATCAGTCCATCACAAAAGCAGGAAAGGAGCGCGAGGGGGTTCAGGCTTACCTGGCCTGTATCAGTTTTATAGATGTCCAGGTAGGGCTGGTGCTGGATGCGCTGGATGCCAGTCCACATGCGGAAAACACCATTGTGGTATTCTGGGGAGACCACGGCTGGCATTTGGGAGAGAAAAGTCACTGGAGCAAAAGTACCCTGTGGGAAGAAGCTACACGTGCGCCATTAATGATTGTGGCTCCGGGCATAAACCCTGGAAGATGCCCTACTCCGGTGAGTTTCCTGGATATCTATCCCACCCTGGTGGAACTGGCCGGACTGGAACCAAATGTGGATCTGGATGGAAAAAGCATTGTCCCATTGATGAAAAATCCCGAGGCTGTTTGGGAGCGTCCGGCATTAACCACACATGGAAAAGGCAACCACAGCCTTCGAACCAAGCAATGGCGTTATACGCGTTACCATGATGGGGGAGAAGAGTTGTATGACCACTACACAGATCCCATGGAGTGGAATAACCTGGCCGGTGATCCTTCCTATGCAGAAAAGAAGTCGCAGCTTAAAAAATGGCTCCCGAAAACAAATGCCGAAGATGTCTATGTACTGGATTGGCCCATGGAGGAGCAGACGTTCTGGGAGGCTACACTGAAGGCGGCGGAACCCTATCACGGGAAAGCGGTTTACCCGGAAAACTGGAATGATACTGAGCATTAGATTATGAAACGTCGTCAGTTTTTTCGCACATCAGCCGGATTCTCGGCCATTCTAATTGTGCCAGGCATCTGGTCCTGTCAATCACCGGAACGAAAAAAGCGATCTTACGATTTCGAAACTTATGAGTCTGAAGGTCAGCCTGCTCCGGTGATCCGGGTTACCCCCGGAAACGGAAATTTTGTGCAGACCTATTTTGATGTTACGCCTTTCAGTCCCTCGGGACGTTATATGGCAGTCAGTAAACTGCCCTTCCAGGACCACCTTCCAACGCTGGGAGATGTGGCTGAGGTGTGTGTGATCGATCTGAAAGAGCAAACCATCCAGACTGTTTTTACCACCAGGACCTGGGGGTTCCAAACCGGGACCAATGTGCAGTGGGGTGGATCGGACCGGTATATCTACACCAACGACCTGATCGACGGTAAAGCTGTAATGATTCAGGTAGATCTGGAAAATGGGGATACAAAGGCCTATTCCAGGTCCATGTACAATGTATCCAGAGATGGCAAATACGGAATCGGATTTCCGCTGGAGCTGCTGAATGTAACTCAACAGGGATATGGCATGCCCTCAAAGGAAGTTCACAATCCGCCCAGCCTCTCTGTGGAGGCCTCTGAAACAGAAGGGGTGTGGCGCACCAATCTGGAGACCGGTAACTCTACACTGCTCTATTCGGTGGCGGATGTAGCATCCAAAGTTCCGGAGCTTATGCCCCGACCCGACGGGACTTTCTACTTCTGGCACTCCAAATACAACCGGCAGGGCACCCGCATCCTCCAGGTATTGCGATGTATCTTTCCCGGATTTGACGGAGGCAGTGACCGGAATGCCATGGTCTTTACCCTGAATGCCGATGGGGGTGATGTTCAATTTACCGGCCACGATCCGGTCTGGGGCTACCCGCTGGGGGGCCATCCCAACTGGCATCCGGATGGGATACATGTAATCCGTAATATGAAACCAGATGGTAAAACTGCGAGGGTTTGCCAGTTTAGATATGATGGTTCTGATTTCAGGGTTCTCAGCGAATCATTTATCGGAATCGGTCATCCAAGCATTGAACCAGGTGGCCGGTATGTGATGACCGATCACCGGGAAATCCATCCGGATGGATCGGCCACCACCTCCCTGCTTCTGCTTGATGTAAAGACGGACCGGACTGAACTGGTTTGCAAAGTTCCCACCTTCAATCACGGTGACCTGGAAGGTGCTGACAGGGCCATGCGGGTGGACGGACATCCCTGCTGGAGCCGTGACTATAAGAAGGTATCTCTGCAGGGTACACACCAGGGGGCCAGGCAGCTCTATGTGGTTGATATGGGGGAGTGGATCTCCTGAGTTTCTGGAGGATTACCTGGATAAAACCAGGGTTGAGAATTTTGCATATGTTTTCTGGTACGATAGACTACCTCCTTATCTCAAGGATTAGACTATGTTTGAAGTATCATGAATGTTTCATCCTTCTCTAACTGATCCTCATGAGAAAACGAACCTTAGCCTACCTTTTATGCCTCTTTGCCCTGACTGCCCTGTCTCTGAATATGGATGCACAACAGGATGCCTTTCCAGGAGCGGAAGGTTTTGGCCGGTATGCAAGCGGCGGCCGTGGAGGGGATGTATACCATGTGGTAAACCTGGACGATGATGGAGTGGGCTCTCTGCGCTATGGCATCGAAAAGGCGAGCGGGCCGAGGACCATTGTGTTTGATATTTCGGGAAATATCCAGCTGACCAGCAGGCTCAGTGTGAAAAAACCAAATATAACCATTGCAGGTCAAACGGCGCCGGGTGATGGAATTACCCTTGGGGGACAGGCGTTCTATATTGATGCTGATCACATCATTGTCAGGTACATTCGCTGCCGGTTTGGCGACATCAGCGGGGCCCAGAGCGATGCGATCTCCATCACTGGTGGAAAACATATTATCCTGGATCATGTAACCGCCAGCTGGTCGGTGGATGAAACTTTGTCCTGTCAGAGTGAAGATGTGGATTCACTGACCGTCCAGTGGTGCATGATTACTGAAAGTCTGCGCTACTCAATTCATGAAAAGGGATCTCATGGATACGGCGGAATTATTGGAGCACAGAGGCAATCTTTTCATCACAATTTATATGCCCACCACAGTTCCCGCAGTCCGAAGGTCACGGGGCGTCGCCATTGTGAGGTGGACTTCCGAAACAATGTCATCTACAACTGGGTATATAACAACTGTTACGACGGCACAGCCTCCTACCTGAACTGGGCCAATAACTACTACAAGGCGGGTCCCGCTACTGATCAGGATGTCCGCAAAAGGATATTCAAATTAAGCGATGAAGACATTGCGCCGGGTGATAGTCCGGAGGATTCTGAAAACTATGAAACATCCCTCTATGCGGAGGGTAACTATGTCCATGCATATGCAGGGATCACCGCCAATAACTGGAGCGGAGGCATAGATTTTGATAATGGGGCCACTGAAGAAAAAAACAGGGCTTTTGCTCCCTTTAATTTCCCTGCCATTACTCAACAGACCGCTACAGGAACCTATCCCCTTGTTGTTGCAGGTGCAGGTGCTTCCCTGGTCAGGGATACCCTGGATAAGCGAATTGCCCACGAGGTAAGGACCGGTACGGTGAACTATGGTAACTCAGGAATTATTGATTCCCAGACTGATGTGGATGGGTGGCCCGCACTCAATAGCTTACCTGCTCCAACAGATACGGACCAGGATGGTATGCCCGATGACTGGGAAACCGGGCGGGGTTTAAATCCCGATGATCCCAGTGACCGGAATGGGGATGACAATAGCAATGGCTATACCAACCTGGAAGAGTGTCTGAATGAACTGGTTAAGGATGAATACCCCCCGGGATATCCAGGGGAACCAGTAATGGCCACCCTGGCAGTAGAGGGTGGAGTGGGTTCGGGTGAATATGCATCAGGCACGGTGGTGAATATTGTTGCTCCTGTTCCTACGCCTCCCCTTAAGTTTACGGGGTGGAAAGGTGATACAACTTTTGTTACTGATGTGGATGCCTTAAGTACCACAGTGATAATGCCAGAGCAGAACCTATCTGTCTCAGCCAGTTATTTGGCTTATTACACGTTAAAAGTAAACTATGGAGATGGAGATGGAGATTATTTGGAAGGTGATACCGTCACCATCGAAGCTGATCCACCTGGCAGTGGCCTGGAATTTGATCAATGGACAGGCGATACTCTCTATGTGGATGATGTAAATGCATCTAAAACCAGCCTTAGCATGCCCGCCAGCAATCTAAAGGTAAACGCAACATATACCAACCCGGTTTCAGCACGGGGACCCGGTTCAGGCCAGATGTTTTGTTGCTACCCCAATCCGGCAGGTGCAGATTTTACCATTGATCTGAGTAAACTGGGACATGCAACCATTGAGATATACAACCTGTCAGGCCAAGCTGTATACAAGGCAGCCAGCACTGATCCGGTTCACTATGTGCGAGATCACCAGCTCATATCCGGCGTCTATTTTGTCCAGGCTGTGAGTGAGCTTGGAGAGACTTATACCCAGAAGCTGATCATTGAGTAAGTACCTTTACCCTAACAAGAAAAATTTATTGATATGAAAAATCACAAGAAGGTTCGTAGTTTTTTTCTGGTCATACTGTCCCTGATCGGACTGGCCTTTAACCTACAGGCACAACAACTTGCTTTTCCCACTGCCGAAGGTTTTGGCGCCTATTCCCTGGGAGGACGTGGAGGTGATGTATACCATGTGACAAATCTGGATGACAACGGAGCCGGTTCATTGCGCTATGGCATAGATAATGCCAGCGGACCCAGAACCATTGTATTTGATATTTCGGGTACAATCATACTTGAGAGTAGACTCAGAGTGGATCATGATTACATTACCATTGCTGGACAAACAGCTCCCGGTGATGGAATATGCCTGAAAGATTACAGTTTGGAGGTCAGGGCCGATCATGTGATCGTGCGTTACCTGCGTGTAAGGCTGGGTGACGAGTCAGCTCAGGAAAGTGATGCAATTTCAATAGTTTCAGGTAAGAATATTATTGTGGACCACTGCTCTGCCGGCTGGTCCGTTGACGAGGTTTTATCCTGCTCTACAGGTGACCGGGACAAAATTGACAAGGTCACTGTACAGTGGTGTATTATTTCAGAAGGGCTGAATGAAAGTGTTCATGCCAAGGGAGAACATAGTTATGGCGCCTTGATACGTGGATGCTATGGGGCACAATACTCCTACCTGCACAATCTTTTTGCCCACAACAGGTCACGTAATCCGCGTCCGGGCAACTATGATTACAATACCCATCTACTGGATCCACTGGGTCTTCAATTCGATTTCCGGAATAACGTGATGTACAACTGGGATGGCAACAGGCCTGGATATGATGCGGATAGCGAGAGCGTTTGCAGATACAATTATGTGGGTAATTACGGAAAACCCGGTCCCGATTCAGATCGTACAGGATATGCATACGATGTGGGAAGCACGCATTTCAGGGCATACTACAGCGGGAATTACTTTTACGGGAGTATTCCCACCAACCAGTGGAGCCTGGTAAATTTCAGTGGTTTTTCTGCTGCAGAAATAGCCGCATATAAAAAAGCGATTCCCTTTTCAACAGGTCCGGTTAAGACCTTAAGCGCCCTGGATGCTTACTCTACTGTAATGGCTCATGTGGGAGCATCTCTGAAGCGCGACAGTGCTGATGACAGGGTCATTGGAGATGTGCAGAGTGGAACGGGTTCTATTATTGACTCACAGGTTGAGGTTGGAGGATGGCCTATTTTAAATGCATTGCCGACCTCCACAGATACCGATCAGGATGGCATGCCCGATGTTTGGGAAACGGACAGGGGATTAAACCTGGACGATGCCAGTGATCGCAATGGTGATGACAATAGCAATGGTTATACCAACCTTGAGGAATATCTGAATGAATTGGTAAGTGATCTTCCTGTATGGTACTACCTGCAGGTAAACAGTGGTGCAGGTACCGGGGCATATGCGGAGGGTACTGAAGTGGAGATATCGGCAAAAAAGATGTGGGGTGGACTTGAATTTGATTACTGGAGTGGGGATACAACTTTTCTTGCTGATCCCAGATCGGAAACCACCACAGTAACCATTCCTTCGAGTGGCATCTATTTGAATGCCGTATATAAGGATGTGACCTCAGTCGAAATGAATGAAAACAAGGGTGTTCTGCGCTGCTATCCAAATCCGGCTGAGGGACTCTTTTCCATTGATCTTGGAACGATAGGGAATTCGAGTATCAAAATTTACAGCATGGATGGTCAATCGGTTTATCATGCCCTATCATCTGGAACTCTGCATCATGTAAATGATCACAGGCTGTCATCCGGACTCTACCTGGTGAAGGTAAGAGATGCCAGCAATGAAATTTACACCCAGAAGGTACTTATTAAATGAAAAACCCCTTCATCCTGCTATTGATTTTTGCGGCTCTGGCTACTTCTTGCAAACAGGAAGAAGTTCTCTTGTTTTTTGATAATTATTCCACTTTACCACGTGGGCCACTGGGCAGCCATGTGGGGGCACATACGGAATATCATTACCTGCATGAGGCAAAACCCAAAGGGAATTGGGCCATCTCCACCTTCAGGTATAACCTGCCTGAGTCGTGGTATGTCCGGGAAGTCAAGGGAGAGAGGGTCTTGTTTCAGAAAGCCACCAATCCGGATCTACACTGGCATCCCATGGTGGTGGCCGGGGATGTGCTCTGGGAAGACTACAGCATCCACACGTCATTTATTTCCCTGGACAAAGAGAAACAATGTGGCGTGGTCTTCCGCTACAGGAATGACCGGTGCTACTACATGTTGGGTGTAAAACAGGATAGCGCGTTTTTAAAAATGGTAAAACATGCCTCTGCATACCACAAACCCTACGAGGTGGTTTTAGCCTCCGAATATTTCCCATACGAAGAAGAAACCAACCTGAAAGTGGCCATCGATGTGAATCAGGATCAGATTGTGACTCATATTGAGAATGGGCCCAAATTTCAAATTAGGGATTCCACCTTTTCCAATGGTAAGATTGGCTTCCTGGCCGATGGGCCAGCCTATTTCAGTTCAGTTGAAATCACAGCCGGAACCGGGGATATAGCCAACTATAAGCGCCTGAGGGAAGAAGCAGACCGGACAGAGCAAGAGCTGGTGGCGAACAATCCAAAACCCGTGAAGTGGAAAGGCATTAGTACAAAGGGATTTGGAGTGGGCAGAAATTTGCGTTTTGGAGATATGGACGGTGATGACGAAATCGATGTACTGATTGGGCAGGTGGTTCACCATGGGCATAAGGACCGGAACACCGAATTAAGTTGCCTCACTGCCATGACGTTTGAAGGGGAGATTCTGTGGCAAAAAGGAAAACCAGATCTCTGGAAAGACCACCTTACCAGTGATGTGGCCTTTCAGATTCATGACATTGATCGGGATGGTGAGAATGAAGTGATCTACTGCATGAATCAAATGATTGTCGTGGCAGATGGCAGGACGGGTGAAACCCTATACCAGGCACCTACCCCTTTAACTCCCGGTGGCAAACCCACTGCTGCAGGACAAAATATTTTTAAAAGAATATTGGGAGATTGTCTCTATTTCTGTGACCTGCAGGGCAGGGGATATGATGGAGATTTTATCATTAAGGACCGTTACCTGCACTTCTGGGCTTACAATGATAAACTAGAGCTTCTGTGGGAAAATGAATGCAGGACCGGACACTATCCCTATGCCTATGATGTGGATGGTGATGGGAGAGATGAAATTATGATGGGATATACCCTTTTTGATCCCAATGGATCAAAACTATGGACGCTGGATGAGACCATTCAAGACCATGCGGATGGGGTGGCCATTGTGAAGTTCGATGAGGATCAGGAACCCCGTTTGCTCTGTTCGGCTAGTGATGAGGGAATGGTTTTCACAGATATGGACGGAAACATCTTAAAGCACTACCATATAGGCCATGTGCAGAATCCGGCTATAGCCAATTTCCGGGATGACAAACCCGGACTGGAGGCTGTTTCCATCAATTTCTGGGGGAACCAGGGCATCATTCATCTCTATGATTCTGATGGAAACATCTACCACGATTTTGAACCCAACCAGTATGGCAGCATGTGCCTGCCGCTAAACTGGACCGGTGGATCGGAAGAGTTTTATATTCTGAATGCCAATGTGGACGAAGGCGGAGCCTATGACGGATGGGGACGGAAAGTGCTGGACTTCCCGGATGATGGTCACCCGGATATGTGTTATGCCGTGATGGATATAACCGGCGATTGCCGGGATGAGATCGTGGTCTGGGATCCCTTGGAAATTTTGGTCTATACGCAGGACGACAACCCCTCAAAAGGAAACCTGTATAAGCCGGAAAGAAATCCATTGTATAACTCTTCCAATTACCAGGCCACTGTTTCCCTGACAGGCTGGCAAGACTAAAATGATCAAAGAATTAAAAACTGAGCGGGAATGACTGGGTACTGATTCTGGAATCTATTCAAAAGCTTATAAACAGCCTCAAAGCTTAATGATCTTCCTTGTGAGAACAAGGTCCATTGACCTGAAGGTGATGTAATAGACTCCTTTCTGAAAGGATGAGAGGTCGATTTCTTCCTATATTCGTCACTCCCTAATACTTATTCAGTTAAATTACTGTTAACCTGAAAGATAGATCTGTATTTTAAATCCTTTCGGGTGTGTCGTCATCTATGGGCAGGCTTTCTTTAAGAAAATATCCTATCAGGGTAACGATCTATACTGACTCAAGTACATTAACCCTATAAATGAACTTTGAACAGTTAATTCATGCCTGCGAGCAGGCACACAACTATCTACAGGGAACTGCTATATCTGAGGTTAACCAGTCTCTGACCATCCGGAACTGGCTCCTTGGTCACTATATCGTGGAGTATGAGCAAAACGGTGAGGACCGGGCGAAGTACGGAACCGAACTTGTAAAAAAGCTTGCAGACAGGTTGAGTGGTAAAAGAATCAAAGGTTTATATGAAAGGAATCTGCGAAACTGTCGTCAGTTCTATCTTGTATATCCAGAGATAAGCCAGGTGTTATCAGACTATCCGCTACCTGGTTCAATTTGGCGGTCATTGACCGCCAAATCTCATAAGGAACTGAAAGACAGAAGATTTAAAGGTGTTGATATACACTTGTTATTATCCAGATTATCTTTTACTCATATCATTGAACTCATTTGGGAAAAGGATCCAATGACAAGGGTCTTTTATGAAGTAGAAGCCATTAAAGGTAATTGGTCAGTACGGCAGTTAAAGCGGCAAATGGGCAGCTTGTTGTATGAACGCACAGGCCTGTCTACTGACAAAAAAGGGCTGATCCAGGACATTAACAAGAAAGCAGAGCTGTCAACACCGGAAGGGATCATGCGTGATCCATACGTGTTCGAGTTTGTTGGCCTGGAACCGAAGGAGAAATTTGCTGAAAGCGAACTGGAGGAAGCTCTTATCAATCATCTGCAGGTGTTCTTGCTGGAGCTTGGCAAGGGGTTCTGTTTTGAAGCCAGACAAAAGCGGTTGACCATCGATGGGGAGTATTACTATGTAGACCTGGTCTTCTATCACCGGATACTGAAATGCCACGTGCTTATTGACCTAAAGACTCGGAAGTTCCAGCATATCGATGCTGGTCAGATGAACTTCTACCTGAACTATTACGGGAGCAATGAAATAGCAGAAGGTGATAATCCTCCGATAGGTATCGTGCTATGTACAGATAAAAAGTCCTCCACTGTGAAATACGCTACTGGTTCATTGGATAATCAGTTGTTTGTAAGCCGTTACCAGGTAGTGCTTCCCACAGTAAAAGAACTGAAAGAGTTCATCAAACGGGATATCAAGATCCTGGGAGGCTAAATTTTCTATGAAATCCAGGATAGATCTCATTTTAAAGTCCGTCACTGAAAATCCTTGGAATAGCGAAGAATATGGAACTACTCAGCTGTTAATACAAAATAGAATCCTGTGGTCATATGATACTATCATAGCTTAATGATCTTCCTGTTGATTACAAGGTCCTCTGACCTGAAGGTGATGAAATAGACACCTTTCTGGAAAGATGATAGGTCGAGTTGGTGGGTTGTACCTTCCATTAACTGCTTGAATAAAAGTTTGCCGTTTAATGAGAATATTTCAACTGAATGTTCTCCTGAGTAATGCGATTCAATATGAAGTACATCACTTAACGGATTAGGATAAAGGGATATTTCATTTTTATCGAGGGTTTCTAAAGTACTCTCTGTTTGTGACACAGACAGGATAATGGGAATCATGACAAGAGGATTAAAGGGATCGTCACTTACAATGATAATATGACCGAAATATTCACCCTCACTCAAGTCACTGGCGTCAATATGCAACTCTATTTCAACACTGGATTGAGCCTGACAACTGCCTGAATCAGATTCAAGTGACAGCCATTCAATATCTAATGGAGCTCCCTCCGGAACCCGTTTTACCCCTCCCTCCAGAAAGCCATGATTTCCATTTGCCGTGAGATCTATTGCCAGATCGCTTCCAGTCTCGTTAAAATTCCAGTAACCGATCAGGCCTTCCTCCGATCCGCTCAGATTATTATACATGTTGGCTTGTATCTCTTCCTCGCTTAATGCTTTATCCCAGATTCTAACTTCATCAAGAGTGCCTTCAAAATAAGAATGAGCTTCTGGTCCTGTTGCATCAGAATAAGCACCAAACTTAAGTGGATAGAGTGGTGTAGCACCGATTTTAGAAATTGGGCTACCCCAATCCAAATAATTCCCAGATTGCTCAATCCCATCCACAAATACCCTTCCTCTTGAACTTCCATCGGGGTATAAATAGCACTAATGAAGTGCCAGTCCCCATCGTTAAAAGTCGCATCAGTGGAAAAGCCATCGCGAGTATCATCGTAATCACATTCAAAATATATGAATCCGCCTTCTTCATATAAGCTGCTGCTGCACAATTCATAACCATTATCAGGCATAAATTGGTCATAATTAGCTACCAATACACCCCACTGAGTACTATTCGTTTTATACCATAGAGATAGGGTGATGTCCCCCAATATGTCCAAATTGGAGTTGGTTCCGACTAAGACCCGATCATCAATTCCATCAAATTGCAAAGAGCTATTATGATTTGCGCCAATAATATTATATTTCAATTCTTTAGCACCAATATTTTTGATTGTAAGAGGGTGTACTTCTGAAGTGCCAGATTCGATGGATATTTTTAATGTATCAGGAATAAATGAGATAATGGGTGGAGAAGGTAAAACTTCAAAGCTACTTTCATCCCTGAGTGTACCTTCAAACGCGGTCTGTACATTCACATCCCACATACCAGTGGATGCTTCCAGAGGGATGTGAAAGAAGGCAACCAATGAATTGTTGCTTTGGGCCATCAGACTGTCAGCATAGATTTTTTCCAGACCATTCGAAAACCAAACATTCAGAGTTTCCTTGTTGTCCAGGAAACTTGTAAAGGCTCCTTTGATAGTTATTTCTGTTGCATAGTCTTGGTAGCCATTTGCAGGACCGGTAACTACGATCAGAGTATCCTCCACGAATTCCACCAATGATGACATGGACCCGATGGCCAGTTTGCTTAAGTCATGAAAATAGCTGAGATCAAAACTGTCAATCCGGTCGTTTTCACTGTGATAGTAAAGATTCAGGTCCCCCCCATAGTAAGCTTCAATGAGTAGAATCGCTCCGTATCCATTCTCCCAGAAAGCCGAATGGTCACTGGCCCAGGTTCCCGGATTATAAATCACGGGATCAAGGTTTATATCGTACAATGAATTGTTTACCAGCAGCATATTAGCCAGGCTGTCTGAACTGGCCACATCGCTTGAATGAATATCCACAAGCCGGTCTCCGTCGCTGTCCCACCCGATCATATCCATATTGAGCACTCCCAGGATTTCTTTCTGATCGGCCTGTGCCCTGGATGCATAATTACGACTTCCGACCAGACCTATCTCTTCCTGATCCCAAAAGGCATAGACGAGGGTGTGCTTAAGATTATAGGAGGAGAGCAATCTGGCAGCTTCCAGAACTGCAGCCACACCACTGGCATTGTCATCGGCGCAGAAATCGGCAACTGCGTCATAATGAGCGCAAATAATGTACTCCTTCTCCGGGTACAGGATCCCCGGTTGAACAGCGTAAACGTTCCGGCCTTGCTCACTGTAGGCCTGATCGAATACCTCAAGATCGTAGCTATCCAGTTTGTTCATTATGTAATTGGCCGCCAGGTCGTTTCCCGGATCACTCTGGCGGTTCTGGATTCGCACTTGTGAACCATTGATCCATATGGAATCCTCACCGGACAGAATACGGACATAAGATATAAGTGAATCCAGGTGGATCAGATTTATAATATCTCCCACTACAGGATCATACTTCAAATCAAACTCAGGAACTATGGAGGATTGCTGGACCTGATTAAGATTTACCCCGGGGAGTAATTTTGGATATGTATCCTGACCCAGAACAACTGATGAGTACAATAAACTAAAGCCTAAAAGGAATATCGGCAGTTCAATAAACCGTTTCATGACTGGTGAGTTTTGGAGTTATTATTAAGACATATGAGCCAGGTATTTTGTTGATATTTATAGGCTTACCCATTTTCGATAGGATTACACAATGGATTCATTTTGATTTCCGGAAATGGTGGGCCGCACATCGTGACTATTCAATTAGAAGCTTCCTTCTGATTTTAGAATCCCCTAGGGTTAGCTCAACCAGGTATAAGCCTTTGTCAATCATTGATATATCTATTATTTGAGCGTTGTACTCCTCACTCAGGACTGTTTTCCCAAGCATGTTATATATAGTTAGTAAATCAATTGTTACATCATCAGGACAAACAACATTCAGTTCCCTGGTTGCAGGATTCGGATATAAAGAAATCTTAGATTCAGAAAATGCATCCGATATGCCTACTATGCCACAAGCTTCTCTAACTTCCTTAAGGTTACTACAACCACTAGCGTTGTTATCAATTTGAGTACCAGAAGGGGCTTCCAGGTGGGCTTCCAGGTAATTACAGATACTCGGAATATGGCAGGTCTCTAAAGATGTATTGCCCGATATGGTCAGGTCACCTGTAATTATACAGTTTTTGTTAAATCCACCTATGTTAGTTAGAATATCATTGTCCTGAATTGTAAGATCTCCTTGAATCGATTCCAGGTTCTCTAGCCCAGTGCTTGTTTCTAACATAGGATTATTGCTTACGATCAGGTCTCCTCCTACCGAGGATATATTTATCAGGCCTGAAAGACTTTCCAGGGAATTATTGCCTGTGATAATTAAATCTCCTGAGATCGAGGTAAGGCCCAGTAATCCATCCAGATTGATTATACCATCTCCTGAAATCTGAATATCTCCCAAAATATGATTGCAATAAAGATGACTGGAAGAAAAATCATCAATTTGTAATTGATCGCTAAAGATAAACCCTTCAGGCAGGCAGGAAACGGATTGGCGGGCATAGCCAATTTTCCCGTCAATGGGTACTGAACGTCCGTCGTACCACATGTGAAATATCCCATCGTGATATAAAATGCCCGGAAGATCGGCATATTTCTGATCCCAGCTTCCGGGCTTACCCACTTCAAGGACAGGCATATGGTTATTCCCCACAGTCCACTCAGACCAGTTGGGAGCGTCTGTTGACCAGGCATAACCGATCATGGGATGTTGAGAGTCATTGTGTATATCATAGCCACTGAAAAACATATGCAACGTATCGTCATAAAAAACAAGCGGTCCGGCCATAGTCCGGTAATCGTGAAAACTACCATCAGGCCCTAGTTTAACCACAGGATTTGCAGGATCTCTTTCCCAGTGAATACCATCATCAGATACGGCGTGACCTATTTCATCAAAATGACCCGGCTTTTCAGATGTAATATAATACATATGATATTTGACAGAATCATAAAATACATTGCAAAACCAGGGGCCATATTCATCCCATGTGCCTGGCTCACCTGCTTCGAGCAAAGGTTCTGACCGTTCGTACCAGGTAGTATCATCCAGGGACCATGCATAATTTACGGTTGCTTTAAAATCAGTATCTATGACCCAGTACCACATTCTTAAAGTATCATTGATTCTCAATACGGTCCCGGTTCCCTTTATTAATTTGTCTCCCACTGGAATGACGGGTTCTTTTTTCACTTCCCACTTCACACCATCGTAAGACCAGGCATAGCCTATTTGTTGCGCGGTGTTGGCTTTATTGATGCCCCGATACCACATTTTAAAGATCCCGTCTTCAAAGATTACCGCAGGTGATGAGAGGTATGCATCCCAGGATCCGGGATCACCAACAATAACAGCTTGGTTGGTGGGATACCTTACCCAGCTGTTCCACCAGGGCTGGTCCTGGGCCACAGAATTGAATGAGCTCAAAACGATCATGAATAATCCTGTGAGCTTTATCAATGTAATTGAGCTTGATGTCATGACATGTGGGTTTTATGAAGTTTTGCAGATCAAGTTACAAAGCGGAACAAGCCCGGTCTGTAAACTATCCTGTGGTCAAATGACCTTATCACAACTTGATGATCTTCCTGGTTGTAACAAAATCCTTTGATCTGATGGTGATGAAATAGACACCTTTCTGGAGGAATGAGAGGTCGATTTGGTGTAAGGTTCCTTCCATCTCACCAATAAATAACTGCTGACCATTCATGGAAGTGATGTTGATTGAGTAGTGGTCTGGGTATTCTGTTTCGATGGTTATTAAAGTATTCGATGGATTTGGGTATACACTTATCCCTGCCATAGTACTTTCCTCTACTCCTGTTCCAGGCGCAATGGTAACAGTATCCGGCTTGGAAATAAATCCAAAAGAATTTACAGCATATAACCAGTAATCCTTACCTTTTAAGCCAACAGTTGGGAATTTTACCGGGATATTGGCTTTCGCTGTTAAACTATCAATGAAAAACCATAAATAAAAAAACTGAGAGAGATCAGCAGGAGTGCCCTCATTTACCAGGAATATTGTACCATCCCTGGTGCTTGTTGCAACAATGGAGTCGTTTAGATCTACTGTATCTTTTGCTAGTGATAACTCAGGCAGGGCAGTTAGATATGTGACTTGAAATTGATCCATTCGGCTGGTGAACCCGGCACTAGATATAATTTGAATAAGCGATAGGCCTTCTTCAGTACCTGCTTCCAGAGAGAGCATATTTGTACCAGGATCAATGGATGCAACTACAACATCCGGATTTTCATTAGAATGAAGTGTGAAACTTAATGTATCTCCTGAGATTTCAGGAACGCTATCTCCTTTCACAAACTGGTAATGTGTACTCAGATCGATGCGCAATAACTCTCCAGCCTCAGTCAATTTTACATCAGCCAATCCTGGATTTAGCTGAATATAATTGGTCGCTCTGAAGTCAATCTCCAGTATGCTGTCCTCAATGGCCTGATAAAATTGGTTTGCCTGCACATTCAGGAATGTATCCACATGACTTAATGGCCAGCGTATAATCAAACTATCTATCACTTTTGCATCCCCCAGCCCAAAATGAACCCGGGTGGATGGATAGGTATAGTGCCCGTGCAGTGGAGAGATTTCACGAGTTTGTGTAACAGGAATTCCACCTATCATTGCTTTTGCTGTAATCCTTGTCCCAAATGCAGATTTGTTTGAATGTGTTCCAATACATTTTAGATTTATCCATGAATTCGAATTCCCTTCATTAATGAAAAAGGTATTCTGCCCATCGTTACTCCAGGAATACCGTATTAATAGTGCATCAAGATCCCCATCATTATCATGATCCGTAAATGTTATTCCATGCGAACTCTCGTTTACCAGGGGATGATCTGTAATTTCAGTCAATTGACCATTCCCTTGATTCTCAAACAGGAGGTTAAATTTAGTTGGGGATACATGTCCAACTAAAATCATTCTTTTCAATGGTTATATATAAATCCAAGTCACCATCATTATCTATATCACCCCAGCTAGAAGAGTTTTTATGCGAATCTTTATATATATCTGGTTCAAAAATGTATTTCTCAAAATGCAGATTGCTATTATTGATATAAAGCCTGCTTAGCATACTCTCCTCATTCCTGTATTCCCAGGTGTTTAAAACAAAAAGGTCCATATCCCCATCATTATCAAAGTCAATCCAATTGGCACACGGGGTCATAGCACTATCTACAAATAGCGAAAGTGGATCAGTGAATTTTTCAAAATCGCCTTCTCCGTTATTCAGATAAAGCGCATTCTTACCTGGATAGGGATCTCCTTCAAAATAGGAGTATCCGCAAAACAGGTCCATATCCCCATCATCGTCCGCATCACCCCAGGATGTACTGTGCATAATCGCTTCTTCAGCTTCCAGGATATTTAATGTCTCCGAAGGAATGAAGGTGCCGCTGCCATCGTTATATAAAACAAATCCGTCTTTACCAATAAGAACCAGGTCAAGAAATGAATCATTATTTAAGTCAAACAGAAATTGAGATGGCCAGCTATCTGGGCTGGTATAGGATATTGATAAAGTAAGGTTGCCATATCCATCATTCTTATAGATATAATTTGTTGTTTCTTCGAATCCACATAAAACTACATCTTCATCTCCATCATTATCGATGTCCCCAAAAGGTCCTGGGAATGCGGTCCAACTCCTCCTTTTTGTATAATCTTCATCCTGAATTTGTCTGAATAGACTGTTTCTTTCGTTCCGGTACAACAAATTTGGCTTGTTTCTGACATGCATACCTGCATTCGCAACGACAAGATCCATATCACCATCCTGGTCAATATCAACCCACCCTGCTGCATAATGGGCATCGATATGATTATGAATTATACCCGTATCAATTCGGGTAAATTCAGGGATTTGAGTAAAACCGTACTCTGATATGCATAATAAAATAACGATTGCTAAAAGTCGATTAAGATGTTTCATAGTTTGTGTTTGCTTTTTGGTTTTTAATACACAGAAATAAACTCCCACCGGCAATCCTTTTACACTTCTATAACTAATCTGCAACAAGTAGTTTTGCGGACTGGCTATATCCGCCCTGAACCAATCTCAGGATGTACATTCCTGGCGGCACCAGGCTTCCTGCCTCATCGGTTCTGTCCCACCGGGTCATGTAATTTCCCGGAGGGAGAGGCCCATCAATCAGATTCTTCATCAGTTTCCCTTCGATATTGTAGATCAGTAGACGCGTGTCTTTGTTTCGCATCTCTTCGGATATCCTGATGGTAATCACGGTGGATTGGGTTACGAGGATTGGGTGAGATACTTACTTTGGTCACCTTTCCGGCGTGACTTGCCGGACCTGTAGAGACAATCCCGGTTTGGAGCGCTTTGGTAAGGCTTGCCAAATTGGAGAAGAGCTTCAGATTACTCTCTTTAGTCTGTCCTGACTGATCGGCAAGATAGCCATATACCCATTCTGGGCGCAGGGACTCGTCCAGGTAGCTGGCCTCCCATTCACTATCGGTCAGGCGTAAAAAGTTGGATGTTTTGTATTCATGGTAACTGGCCACCGGACCCATAAAAGCGCATGCTTGGCCATTAGGCAGATTAGCAATAGCTATTATCATATCAGGACTCCCTGTTCCGGCATGGGATACCCATCCAAGAGGGCGACCGACACAATCATATGGAACGGTGTGATAATCTGCCACCACCAGGTTTTCTTTAAATAAATCCTGATCCAAGTATACCAATTTGGTATACCAACCATCGGGAACGAAAGCACTTCCAGCAAATCCTTTGAAAACAACATCATCGAAGAATCTGCATTCCCTATCCGTAAGCTCAATACCGACCAGCTCTTTCTCTGCGATTGTTTCCAGGGTATCACAGATGGCATACATATGATCAAAATACCGGGCTGGATCATCCTCTGGATCATCCTCCCATAAATAGGATAAACCTGAGAATTTTTCTCCAGCAATCACGGCCATTCGTTTCATCCTATTAAAGAACTCCGGGATGGGTTCCACATAGCCCTCAGGGTGGGAGCATGAACCCCCTGTATAGGATTGTTTGGCGTACAATAGGTTATCATGTCTGAGTTCGGCCCAGGAAGAAAGCTGGGTGTTCATTTTTTCCAACCCCCAGGCGCCGGTTTTCATAAACTCCGGTGTTCTTTCGTCATTGGGATCGGGGTTGAGTGATTTGATCGCGTAGAGCCACATGTTGTACAGGGAACTCTCCCAGAATTCCACCGGGTACTGGTCAATGAGGAAGCGAAGCCCGGCAAGATTATCCGAGTACTTCCACTGGTGGAGTTCGGGTATCAACAATTGGGTAGCGGCATCATTACCCAAGGCAAACATGACATCCAGCGTAGATGGGAGCAGACGGCAGGGTTTATCTCCTTGATACAATATCCGGTCAAATACCACCTGGCCTGTCACATAGGAATCAATTACAAATCTTTGACCAAAGGGCATAAATGCCGAAGGTTGAGATGAAGCAGAATCCTTGCTGTTTTCGCGAAGCACCTGGGAAAGGATTTGTTGCCCGGCATAAGGCTTGATCCTCAGGCTATCCATAAAACCCTGCATGTTCTGATCATCCAGTAATTCATCCACTTTTCCAATCCCGCATTCGCTGATCAACTCGTCCATAGCCGGAAGACTCACATTATCCTGCTTCCCCACAAAAAAGGAAATGATATCCTCCATGCCATTGTAGATCTGACGGATATCCGTTGAGGACAGGATCTCATGAATCAATACAGCATCAATATCTGCCTGTGCACTGTTTCCGGCATTCCTGTTTTTGTATCATATTCCGGGTGATCGAGATAGAGCTCCATCCTGCCCATCCACATCATGGCACGAAAATAATTCGGCAAGTCATTTTCTTCCGATTCCTCAACTTCATAATGCCCCCTGGGTTTAAACTGGCTGAAATCCACTTCCCGCTCTAATTTCTGGGAGAAGAATAATACCGACTTCATATCCTCATCATCAATCAGGCTTAGAAGTTCGGCAATGACTGTCCCATTTTCAGAATAAAAAGGAGTCACATTCTGCCCCAGCAACAAAAGTGGGACTGTAAAATAGACATCCACATCCCTCAACATGGGAAGCATTGCTTCCTCGGCACCATACTTCTGGTCCAGGTCTTTCATCCTGGAATGGACCAGCTCTAACATTTCCTTCAGCTTAGGAATAAGGTACCTGAGCTCAACCTGTTTCAGCAGTTCATCATAGGACAAATGAACCGCATGCAAAATCGCATCGGTGGAAATAAATACAGGAAGGTCTTTCTTATATACATCCATGAAATTGCCGGAAATATGAGCCCAATCGGAGACGTTCTGTTACTGCGAATCCGTTATTCTTTATCAGTTCCATTTCATCATCGGTCAGATCATAGGCACTGATCACTTCATTCAGGTACAGGACATCCTGTTCTGCAAAGGGAGTCACTGATTTTTTAAATAGGTCGGATGGATACAATTTATGCAAATCAAGAGGTGAGATATCCTTATTAGCTGCGATAAAATTCTTGTAGATCTCTAGATCGAACGGAGCTTCCTGTGCCATGGCCATGAAGCTATCCGTTGAAACCAGTATGAAAATTACAAAGATTCTTGAACCGATTTTCTTCATGATGCTTGATTTAGTTACCAGATCAAGTTACAAAGCGGAACAAGCCCGGTCTGTAAACTATCATTCAGAATTTATAACATATCATGCATATCAGGTGCCCTGGATAGTGGCTGCCTTGTTGCCCTGTTTTCCTTCGGCATATTCACTGGGAGAGATCCCGTACAATTCACGGAAGCATTTGGAGAAATAGGCGTGGTCGTTGAAACCAACTTCATAGGCGATCCGGGCGATATTGCCATTTTCCTTTTTAAGCAGCTGTAAGGAGTGTTTCAATCTCAAATTCCGGATGAACTGGCTGGGGGAGAGGTTGGCAATGGCATGTAGTTTCCTGTAGAGCTGAGAACTGCTCATTCCTGCCAGGCGGCTGAATGATTCAACTGAGAAATTTGTATCTGCCAGGTGATCCTTGATGATCTCTGAAACCCTCTCAAGGAATCTTTCATCCGTATTTGAAAGCTCCTGATACGGATCCTTTAAGAAGAATTCAAGGCTGAATTTTTTTCGCAGCTGGTTACGCTGTTCGATGAGGTTCTTCGCCCGGGCATTTAATTCACCTGAATCGAAGGGTTTTATGAGATAATCGTCAGCTCCCAACTCCAAACCCTCCAGTTTGCTGTCTCTATCAGCTTTTGCTGTTAGCATGATCACCGGAATATGGCTTGTGCGGTCATCCTGCTTGAGGGACCGGCATAGTTCCAAGCCATCCATAAAGGGCATCATCAGGTCGGTGATCACCAGTTCCGGGATGATTTCTCTGGCTTTCTCCAATCCTTCTGCTCCGTTGCAGGCTTCAAGGATCTGAAAGTCCAGTGCTAAGGATTGTGAAATATAGGCCCTCAGGTCGGCATTGTCTTCCACAATAAGAATCAGTGGATTGTCTTTCCCAACCATATTTTCAGGTTCTTCTATGGTAGAGAGCTTGGTATCAAAGTAAGGATCTGATGCTGAAAAGGAAGCAAGATCTGCAAATTCGTCTTCCCTGAAAGAATCCCTGGAAACAGGCAATGTCACAGAGAAAGTACTTCCTTTCCCAATCTCGCTTTCCAGCTTGATTTCCCCCCTGTACAGATCAACAAGTTCTTTGGTCAGCGCAAGCCCGATACCTGATCCTTCGGTATACATTCCTTCATGGCCGACCACCTGATAGAACCTGTCAAAAACTTTATCCTGCTCTTCGGCAGGTATTCCGGGTCCGGTATCTGTCACGATGATCTTTGCCCGGTTGACAGGTCCTTTTGAGGGATTCGGCAGGTAAATTAAGGAGACCTGAACTGAACCCCCTTCAGGGGTGTATTTCAAAGCATTGGATAGGAGATTGCATGCGATTTTCTCCACCTTATCCCGATCAAAGAATACGGGTTCTGAAGATTTTTTCACATCAATCCTGTACTGGATTTCATTTTTCTCGGCCAGGGAAAGATAGGAGGATGCGATGGACCTGAGGAATTGGGAAAGATCTCCCTCTGAAATTTCAAGCTTTGACCCGCCGGTTTCAAGCTTAGAAATCTCCAGCAGCTGGTTGATGAGCTGGTGCAATCTTCGGGTATTCCGTTTTACTAAACCCAGAAGTTTTCTCTCCTGATCTTTTGTCCTGCCATCAGACTTCAACAGATCGTTGACCGGGCCGGCAATCAGGGTAAGAGGTGTTCGGAATTCATGGGAGATATTGGAGAAAAACCTGGATTTCACCTGGTCCAGTTCACGGATATGCTCCTTCTCCATCCTTTCGACCTCGACGGCAGTGCGCATTTTGGACCTGTTGAGCAGGTAACGCCATATGAATATTCCTATCCCTGCAAGAAGAAGGACATAACAAATATACGCCCACCAAGTGAGCCAGGGAGGAGGCTGAATATGAATGGATAGGGTGACTCCTTTGTCGTTCCAGATTCCGTCGTTGTTAGAACCTGTGGCCCTGAAAATATAGTTTCCGTATTTTAAGCCGGCGTATGTAACCAAGTTTCGCTGACCTGAATACACCCAATCCCGATCCACACCCTCCAGCATGTATTTATATTGATTTTGCTCCGGTTGAATGTAGTTTAATACTGCAAAGCTAAAGGTCAGCGTGTTTTGCCAATGTGTTAGTCGTACTGCATCTGTAAATTCAATAGATTTCTTTAAAATGGAATTTTCACCTGGGTTGATTTCCTGGTTATGCACCTTGAACCCGGTCAGTTTCAAAGGTGGGATCTGCGTATTGGTCCGGATGCTGTCCGGAAAAAACGAGATCGCACTGTAAGCTGAGCAAAAAAACAATTCACCTTTGCTGCTTTTTGCAGATCCAGAATGGAAATCATTGCCGGGTAATCCGTTCTGCTTGTAGAAATTCGAAAAGGTCTCTGATTCAGGATCAAATTTCGAAAGCCCATTTTTGGTAGCTATCCACAGATTTCCTTGACCATCTTCCTGAATGCCTCTAATCCGGTTACTCGGCAAACCATCGCTGATGGAATAGGAAGTCAAATAAGGCTGCGAATTCTTCCCTTCCGGGCTATCCTGTTCCAATTTAAATAATCCCATCCTTCCATCCCCCATCCAAAGTATGCCCTTGCTATCCACGAGAGAAACATTAAATCTTAGAGTATCCTCAATAGCCGCAATGTGCATTGGTGAAACATATTCAATGACATCACTTGGCATCACCGAGTGCTCCGAGATTCTGATAAATGGGGGGATGATTTTATATACCCCCCTTTTGATTGCCCATAATTCTTTACTTTCCGTCTCATGGCAAATGCTCACGTTATCTGGCAGCCGGGCCTGGCTGTCAGGATTGTTTGTAACTTGTATAAAACAATCATTTTCCCGATCATAGTAGCAAGGCATAGCATTCGAACAAGCAACCCAGAATTTTCCGTCGGAGTCTTCAAAGAAATCCACAATTCTCATGGCAGGCAGACTCGAATTGTCGCCCGGGACAGCTATATATCGTTCGAATAAGGGCACCTGGCCCTCCGGCTCAAGCATGCGGTACAATCCATGACTGGTTCCTATCCAGAGGACTTCATGGGAATCCAGAAAAAACCTGTGAGCTCCATAGAAATCATAGGTTTTAACTAGCCCGTTTTTGAGATCATAGGCACAGAATCTTTCGCCTAGTGAGCCACTAAATAAGGAGGTGTCATTTATGAGAAGTAGACCAGTCATGCTTTTATTAATTGGAGGAATCGGGTTAACATGAACTGAGAAATCGACTTCTTTTTTAACCAATTTCTGGATCCCTTCTCGGCAGAGGAACCATATCGTCCCGGATTGATCTTCAAATAAAGTCAGCGAGATATCCCAGTAGGGCTGAGCCATGGTATAGATTTCCGGATACTTCCAGGAAAATACCAACTCAAGGTCAGTGTTGTATTTATAGATGCCATCAAAGGTCCTTATCCACAGGTTCCCTGAACGATCCTCTATGAGCGTTCTTACCATCTGCCTTCCCAACTGGTCAGGCCTCCCTGCTTCGTTCAATTGAATTTCAAAAGACCCGGTCTGCCTGTTGATTTGATACAAGCCGCAGTGGCTGGTGATCCAGAGCTTTCCCGCCTGATCCTCATAAAACTTACGCAGCAAACAGGGAGCATTGATATACTGTTCAAAAGACTCTGATTTACAGTCAAAGCGGCACAGACCGGTATCCCCGAACTGAATCCACAGTGAACCGAAGCTGTCCATGAATAACATTTTTATTTCCACAGGTTTTACATCATCAGAAAATTCGGGTATGGTATAATTCTTAATCCTGCCCGTATTCACCGTGAGTTTAAAAACTCCATTATTTGTTGTGCCTATCCAGATACTTCCTTCATTGTCAGCAACAACACTGAGAATAGTGCCTTTACCAACTTTGTGCTGCTCAAATTCCCCGGAGTACTTATCATAGCGGCTAAGTCCAGCCCTGGAGGCTATCCATAGGTTCTTCGCCGAATCTTCAACTATGCCAATTATATGATTTCCCAACAATGAGCCCTTATCAAAAGGATCATTGAGGAATCTCTTGGAATCTGTACCGTCATACCTGTAAAGTCCGTCGGTGGAGCCAAACCACATAAATCCGTCACTGTCCTGGAGAAGGCAGGTACCTGAGAAATTTATTAATTCTCCTTTTAAAGGAATTTGTTCCATCCTGTAGTCTTCCTGCTGGGAGAACAGAGGCGATAAGAGAAGCAACAGAAAGGTCCCGATGAATAATTCAGTAAGGATTTTATTATCAATGCGATAATCCATGATGGGTTGCTGAATGTTCGGGCAGGATAAAATTACTCTATTCTCAAGCTAAAGTCAATAAATGAGCACAATA
>CAWANQ010000008.1:0-8553 GCA_963783435.1 uncultured Bacteroidota bacterium
GGAAGGAGCTGACTGCTGCGACCAACCTGTATCAGCCTTTTGAAAATACTTCGGGTAAGATTGTGGACCTGAAGGTGGGACCCAATCCCGATGGTGCCGGAGCGAGGGATATCCAGGTGGTACCTGTGAGCAGCGAATATGCCCTCAGGAACCGCGACTGGGTGGAAGGTAACCTGAAGAAGGTCAATGAAGCCACCAACGGACAGGTGGCCTATGTATATGTACCCAACACGACCTCTGCAGGGCATGTGTATTTCAAGCGCTACTTCTTTCCCCAGGCCAACAAGAAGGCGATTATCCTGGATGAACGTTACAATGGAGGCGGATCGCTGGCCGACTACTACATCGATATCCTTCTCAGGCCCTACCAGTCGCACTGGAACATGCGCTATACCAACGATTTCAAATCGCCCAGTGCGTCCATCCAGGGCCCCAAGGTGATGCTTATCGATGAGAACGCTGGTTCGGGGGGCGACATGCTGCCCTTTATGTTCCGGAAGTTCAAGGTGGGAACCATGGTGGGCAAGACCACCTGGGGCGGACTGGTTGGAACCCTTGGCTTCCCCGAGTTGCTTGATGGAGGTTATGTAACCGCACCCAATGTGGCCATATGGACCGAGGATGGATTTATTATCGAGAACGTGGGAGTGCATCCCGATATCGAAGTGGAACAAACCCCGGCCGATGTAATCGAGGGACGCGATCCCCAGCTGGAAAAAGCCATTGAAGTAATTATGGAGCAGCTTGAGCAGAATCCGCCCAAAGAATATGTGCGGCCACCCTATCCCATCAGGGTGAGGAAGTAATCTGTAAGTTGAAGTTCTTTAAAGTAGCGCGGGCCTGTAAGCCCGCGCTATTTTATTTGGGATCCTTTGTACAGAGAAATAGCCCTGCAAGTCCAGCCGGCCAGGTTGATGAGGGTTTGGAGAGCATGATGGCCAGAATAGTCGGAAGTTTCCTGCTCCTCACATTCTCAGCAATGCATTAAAAAGCCCCATCGGAGAACGGGGGCTTCAGGTGCATATCTATTAATTTTTATTTATTTTGGTAAACTGCGGGCTAAATTTCCATAAAGGCTCCCAGGTAATATTCTGACCTCTTTGAGAATGTGTATACAGACACAAGTTGGGTGTGGAAAAATCAAATTCTTCCAATGCAATAGCATGTAATGGTGAACTCTGCCGGATTCTTTCCATTACCAACTTCTTCTCATTTACAAATCTTCCAACATCAATTGTCATATCCCCACCAACCCAGACATATGTTATAAATATAGTCTTGAAATCGTCGCTAAAACCGCCCACAGAAATGGCCTCATTGAAAACCTTGCCATCTGCTTTCCATTCTATTTTACTTATAAACCCTTTTCCATAGGAAGGGGTAACTGTCCATAATATTATACTATCCCCACCTATTTTGGCTTCCCATGTCCCTATGAGTTGTTGTGCTAGTAATACCTGGTCAAGTTCTTCTTCAGCAGATTGAGAGTAGAGTTTTAGGGAGAAACAAGAAAGAAGTGAAAAGCATAAAAGGAAACAAATTGATTTTCTCATGATATGATGATTTTTAGGGTTAAGGTTATACAATTTACCAATTACCTTACAAAATGTCGATAGTCTTGTATCCTTCTATGATGATGTTTATCAGCTTACTAACAAAACTCCGATTATATTATTATAGTCGGGATCCGATGTACCAGGATGAAAAATCAGGCCAAAAGAAAATCTCTAGCTCAATCAGAAGGCAACAAGGTTGCCAGTCCCACAACAATGGCATCATTGAACAAAATAATCGATTGATTTACTTATCCTCCGGTCTCAGGATATCCAGCTTAAACCCTTACTCCTACCACCAGAATATCATCGATCTGGGATTGGTCACCCATATACTCGGAGAGTGTCTTCTCCAGAATGTTCTTCTGCTCGAACAGAGGCAGCTCGTGGATCTCCAGGAGCAAGTTCTTGAACTTCTTGCTCATATACTTCTTCTGGTTGGGTCCACCTTTTTGATCTATGAACCCGTCTGAAAAGATGTAAAAAGTATCACCGATCTCAAGCTTAATTTCATGATTGGAAAAGGCCCGGTCTTTCCCAAGGTGGTAACCCAGGGGCATACGGTCCGCTTTAAACTCGATCAGTTCAGCTTGCGTCTCTCCTTCTCGGATGAGGTAGAGTGGATTGAAGGCACCGGCATATTGCATGGTCCTGTTTTTCTGGTCTATGGCACAGAGGGCCATATCGATCCCGTCTTTTGATTCGTCGGGCTGACCGTGCTGGCGCAGGGAATGCTTGATCTGGCTCCTGAGTTCGTTCAGGATCTCACTGGCCTCTGTAATCTCTCTTCTTTGAACGATCTCGTTTAGAAAACTGATCCCAAGCAAGCTCATAAAGGCTCCTGGCACACCGTGACCGGTACAATCGGCCGCTGCCAGGACAATGTACTGGTTCACCTGCCTGATCCAGAAGAAGTCCCCGCTAACAATATCCCTGGGTTTATAGAGGATAAATGCTTCATCCAGCAATTCATTGAAATAGCCTTCCGGGGGCATCATGGCAGTCTGTATCCGCTGCGCATAGCTGATGCTGTCCATGATCTCTGTGTTTTGCTTGTTGATGGCTTCATTTAAAACGGTCAGCTCCTCATTGGCTTCCAGTATCTGTTCATTCTTTTCCATTATTTTCCGGTTATCCCTGCGTTTCTGCACATAGGCCAGTATAATTACGAAAATGACCAGAACCACTGCCAGAAGTCCAGCAATCAGTGCGTTCCGGAGTGTGGTCTGCTGTTGTATTTTTGCGTCTCTGGCAATGATCTGGGATTCCTGTAATTCAATCTGCTGTTGCTTTTTTTCGGTTTCATATTTGGTATCCATTTCTTCAATAGCCCTGGCCTTTTCCTCGTTGAACAGGCTGTCTCGGGTGTTGATGAAAGCTTCTGCATATTCCAGGGCTTTCCATGGATCACCCAGTGCCCTGTAGGCAGTGTGCAGGGTGTTAGCTACATAATTTTGTACATACAACGCATCCAGTTCTTCTGTAAGTTCGTAGCATCTGAGTCCATAATCAACGGCCAGGTTCAGGTACTCCAACCGCTGGCTTTCCGTCAGGTTCAGCGAGTCCGCCATCGTCTGGTATACACCGGCAACATTGCTCAGGGAGTGGGCCATTCCGTCCTTGTTATTGATCTCCTCGTGCATTTCCACCGATTTTAAATGATTCTCCAGAGCGGCCCGGTAGTTTTTCAGTTCATATTGGATGGTGCCTATGTTGCCGTATCCAACAGCAATCCCTGCCTTATCACCCAGCTCCCTGTGAAGTTCAATGGAAAGCTCAGCAAACTCCAGGGCTTCCTTATACCGTCCCATGGAGTTATTCAGCGCGGACATGTTGGTGTAGTAACTGGACATTCCTTCTCTATCACCCAGTTCCTCTTTAATCTCAAAGGATAAGGTCAGGTATTCCATACAAAGTTCAGAGGATCCCTGAAAATAGTGAATTATGGCAATATCGTTGTAACAGCTTGCGATCCCCCACTTGTTTTCGGCTTCCTCAAATAAGGCAAGGGCTTCAAAGTATTCTTCCAGTGCCTGGTCATACATCCCCTGGTTCTCTATGACCACGCCTATGGAACGCTTGCAAACTGCCTGCAGATTCAAATACCCCAGCTGTTCCGAAATCTGGAGTGCTTCCTGGAAATAAATCAATGCCGTATCGGGCAGGTTGTACTTATACTCTTCGCCCAGAGCGAGCAGGATTTCCACCTTCAGAGTATCCTCCACATCAGCCGAGAGCTCGTTCAAAAGTGAATCAACGATTGCTTGATCCTGTGCGTTTCCCTGTGAAAGGACCAAAAGGCCGATCCCAATGGCCAGAAGAGTAGTATTTAGATACTTCATAAGTTTTTTGGATTAGCTTATCATTTACAATTTAATGACATAGGGGATATAAATCAAATGGAAGCCTGGTTGATGATTGATATTAACCAGGTAAAACCCATTTTCACCAGGTCAGGTACTACTTTATTTGTGACTGTTGATGATACATGAAATTTATCTTTCACACACTTGATTAATCCCCCCAAAGCTAAATAGGATGTATCCTTGATGTAAAGACTTTGGCTTCACTAAATTCCAGATAAAGGAGTATATAGAAGTGGTCAGCGATAAATTTGATCAGTTACAATAATATGATAAAGGTCGAAACTAGTCTGACGGATTCTGCTATAACCTGCTTGAAGATTCTTACTTACTGCACTCTGTTGTGAAATAGACGTTGGGGCTTCCTGTTGTATCCATGGTCACTTGTTCAGGGGGGAAAGGCATGGTCGAGACACAGACCTCTGACAGTGTGGGCATTTCCTTTAAATACAATACGGATAGCTCCTGATTATTCGAGATATCCAGATTTGTCAGGTTATTTGAACTGCAGTCCAGTTCCTTTAGTTCCGGATTAGAGCTCAATTCCAGGTCAGTTATGAGATTCCTTTCACAATATAGTTGCCTGATCAGGGGAAGATCTGAGACATCCAGTTCCGACAGCTGGTTATCACCACAGTATAGTGTTTCCAGCAAGGGATTAAAAGATAGGTCCAGGTTTGATATGAGATTCCCCCTGCAAAATAAAGTGGTTAATTGAGGATTATTTGAAAGATCCAGTTCATTTAGCCTGGACAAGCTACAATCCAATTCCCTAAGCTTTGCATTGTTCGAAATATCAAGACTTCTCAAATCACTTGCACCAATCGTCAAATCCACCAGTTCGGTGTTATTCGAAACATCCAGGGTGCTGAGCCCGATGTAGCCGCAGAGCAGGTAGCTTAGTTTCGTATTATTAGACAGGTCCAGGGTTTTTATGGTATAATCCGAGACAATCTTAAGTGAATCCAGCAAGGTATTCTTTGACAAATCCAGGACCTTCAAGGAATTCCCTCCGCAGACCAGCCTGGTCAACCTGGTATTCAGTGAAAGATCAAGATGAGACAAGCTGTTAACTGAACAAAAAAGATGAGTCAGATTGGACAATGCTGCTAGATCCAGGTTTGCCATCTCGTTAGCTGCGCAATTCAAAAACTCTAATGCGGTATTGTAAGAAAAATCAAGGGTGGTTAATTGGTTTAATCCGCAATCCAGATATTTCAATTTTTGATTGTTTGAAATATCAAGGGAAGCTAACTGGTTATTACGGCATCGAAGGGTATCTAAATTGACAAATTTCTCAATACCAGACATATCTGTTATCAGCCCTGGTATTTCATAAGTTCCACTGACATCCAGAGATATTACAACCTCTGCCTCGGCATAACTGATTTGTCCATCTCCATCAATATCAATTCCCTGCTCTATAAGTGCATTCAGGAAATTGTTATCCGTGATTTTGACAAATGGTCCCTCCTTCTCACACTGAATAAAAAGAGCGGTCAGCGCACATGAGAGGAATAATATCTTGAATGTAATTTTCATGCCGGGATAAGGTCAACTGCAAGTTCTTATTTTAAGACAAAAGAAGCAAGTATTTTGTTGGTTTATAACGGATTAAATAGGTCGGTGAGTAGAGCTGGTAACATTATATAACAATAGTCCTATTAAATTAATATAGTCGGGAGCCTGCGAGCCAGAATGATCACATCAGTGCATAATTACCCCCGGAGTGAACCGAGGCAACGCAGTTGCCGAGCTCACGACAATGCAAGGCATTGGAGTAACCGAGGCAACGCAGTTGCCGAGCTCACGACAATGCAAGGCATTGGAGTAACCGGGGGCTAATCATTAAGGGCTGCTATATCTATTGCACAATCCAATCGGTATATGTTGAAGTCCATGTGCCTAATTTCTCTGACTCAGCTGTAACAGGGGCGATTTCCTCCATTACCTTATTACCATATTCCGAGAGGTTACCATCAGCGTCATAATGTTTATTCCTTGCTGCTTCATCCTTGTAAATGATAATCATTCCAAACTCATTATTGTTCTCTCCCCTGATAGCCTTTATCGGAAAGACTTTCATTCCCTTATCTGCTTTTTCCCAGGCAGGTTTGGTTTTTTCATTGAAGAATTCGATGTATTGGTCCATGGTGACACCTGTTTTTAATTCAACTTTTAGAACGTGTACACCAATAAGATTTCCTTTTTGAAGAGTTTGTCCAAATGCAATTCCTGCGAACAAAATAAGGGCTGTAATAATTACTAATTTTTTCATTGTAAATAGTTTTGAGGGTTAGACTATAATAGAGACATATAAGCCAGGTATTTTGTTGACATTTAAGCCTTTATCAGCGCCAATTCGCTACATCATAATTCATTTGTTATTGGCGGATTTTATCCGGGATTCAGTTTCTTGTGCCGCCTTTGGTAGGTCTGGAAGTAAGAGCGTTTGGAATGTCATTCAAAAAGGAAGCCTGAATCAATGCTTCTACCTGCGTGCTGCCTGCAAGCAGCTTTTGGAATATTTCTTCTACCTGCTGCATATTTAATCCGGCCAGACCGGCCATTGTGTGAAATTGTTCATGCACACTTCCTCTGGTCAAAGCCCGGGGCAGGAGACCATCCTCCAGGGCAAAATCGGGATCTCAATGTGGATCCGGGAGTTTAAAAGATCATAGGCAGGGCCCAGCCGAAAATCACCAAGGGGGGTTTCCAGCACAGAGAAGTTTTTTAATTGTGCATCCCCGTTTGAAAACAGATAGTTAAATACAAGTAATTTGAATAGCTTGGGGGCTTCCAGCGGATAGGCAGGCAAGAACTTTTTCATCAGCTCAAAAAGATCGAGGTAGCTGCCGGTATACTTATAGTGTTCGCCATGGCTCTGGGGTGTTTCTTCCAGGGAGGCAAAGTCCTCCTTGGCCCACTTCTACCATCTTCTTTAACATCGAATTTCCTGGTAATGTAAGCAGGAGATCCATTCTTAAAAAGATCAGCGCATTTTCTGCTGTTTCTATATCGAAAACCTGCCGGGCAATTTGCATGGTAAGGTGCTCATTGGCGGGCATCTGGTCCGGATTCTTTCCGGCACCGGGAATGGGTTTGAGAATGTCAGTGCCCTGTTCACCTTCATTAATCAGACGGATCTTGTTTTTTTCCTGAAGTACCGAAAACTTCTCCTGAACTCCTGAGATGGAAATTCGTTTGCGGTTCTCGTCGAATAGCGCAGCGGTGGCCTCATCGCTTGCTGGCGATACATAAGGCAGGATGTGGTGAACTTTACGTCCGCTGAACACACGATTCCGACAGGTACTGCTGTAAAAGAGTGTCCGGCTGACAGGGTTCCCCGGGCAATATATGATTTCAGACCAACTCATGGGGAATCTTCCATTTTTTTAATGGTGACTGCACCAATGGTATCTGATGTTGCGGTAGTGAGAAGCAATGCGAAGTGATCGTCCGGGTCGATACGCATGAGTTTTATCCAACCTGCTTATTGGTGCCCTCAGGCAGCATGTAGGAGAAGAAAGGGAAAAGATGCTCTGAATGATATTCCTGAACAGTCTTGGGCAGATTCAGGCAGATGGATGCTTTGCCGGAATCATTAAGATCCAGGTGCCCAGATATCTGAAAGTAAAGGATCCATTATCCCATTGGGTAAGCATTCCGGCTTCCTGTCCTTTATATAGTACACTGGCCTTCCTCATGGTTCAGGATTCATTGGCTTCACCTGCAAGCAAACTTTCATTCCCAGCACATCGGCAAGCTTTTGCAAGGTGCCCAGGGTAGGATTCCCTTTGCCGCTTTCAAATTGTTTTAGTGTCCGTAAACCAACTCCGGGAGACTACCAGTTCCTCCTGGGTAACCCGTAGCATTTCTCTTCGTTGTTTGACGCTTCTTATAAGATCTTCAGAGTGCATTATATGGCTCTTTTGAAGCTAAATTAAGTGATTTGTCGGAAATATCAAATGAAAAGTGCTTAATAATGCACTATTGCTGAATATTTCTTTCATTCTGATCAGCGAAACAGTCCGATAGTGCACTATCTGGCACTATATTCGGCACTATAAAAAGCCTCCGCCCTTAACCGGGGGCTTGATTGCATTATTTTGTTAGGCAGCTACCTGGCTTTTGCTCTGCCTAACCACAGGAAGAAGAAGGAGGGCCGATCCGGGGGGAATAGCGCATGGAAGCGCAATCAAAATTAAACAACATATTCCGCTTGCCAATCAAAGATTAACTGATACAGAAGTGCCAGTCCGATGAAGAGAGTCCCCCAGTGCAATAGCAATTACAAAACCATCTTGATTGCCAGGGTTACGGAGGGCCAACAAAGAAGCTCCAATTCGGCAAGAGAGAACCAGGCCAACGGATCCAGTTTGGTTCGAAGGCAGGTGTCCGAGCATTTCTACCAGTGGGTAAAAAACAACAGGCCTATGCCATAGACGATTGTCAAAAGTGGGCAAAGTATCCCTAGCAAATTTTAAAAGAGAAAGGTTCTTGTTTTCAGTCATAATACCTCCTTTTAAATGATTAATTTTCACTAAGATCAATGAAATGTACAAAATAATTGTATTGAATTCCAGTAACTTAGCAAAGAGAAGGTGCTTAGGCCTGTCCTGTCATGGCTAGGAGGC
>CAWANQ010000009.1:0-87914 GCA_963783435.1 uncultured Bacteroidota bacterium
AAACCCACTTCCCATTATGTCTCCAACATAATTATAGCCCAGAAAATCAAAAGACAAGCTAATTTTTGGCAGTCTTATTTGTGGCCTGTATGGATTTCCTATCAGACCAGTTCTAAAACCTATTGTTCCAGGAGTAAAGCCAAAATCAAATCCCCAAATAGGATTGTAAAGTGAATTATGGTATTGCGTTGCATCTCCACCACCCCTAAACTTAGTTGCTTCTTCATCACCCTTGGTCCAATGGCCGCCATGTTCGCTGTCTAATAGTTCCTCTATAATAGTATGAACTGAACGATATCCAGAGGGATCAGTGTATATAAGTGGGTTATTCAGGACATATGCGTACCAGTAAAGCCAAAATCACCACCAACTCTCAAACTTTTCAAAGAACGATTTACTTTTCTACTACAAGTAGCTTTGTTTTCTATCCCCCATTATTCTAGGCAAATATTTCAACTTCTCTCAAAACTAAGTTGCAACTCATGAGGCACATTTAGACTATCTCTCATTAAAACATACTTCTCAAAGGAATATGGACCAAAGATTTCATTAGTTTGCTTAATAATAATCCAAAAATCATGCAGACCGCTCTCATTCAATGCCTTCCTGCATGCTCTAAAAGATGCAGCACTATAGCTTTCTATTCCATATTTTTCTTCCAGACATTCTGGATTACACTCGCAAATTTTATCCATTGAAGTTTGCATAACAAGTAAGAAGTCTTTGTTATTTCTAACTTCATTGATATAAGAATCTATTAGTATAGCACCCTGACCGAAAAAGCAGGTCTCTATCTTGCCGGCATTGTGATGAAAAGTAAAAAATGTCCCGGGATAGGGAGAAATACCCATTCTGGTATCACCTGCTGAAATCGATAAGGTATCAGCTTTATCTAAAACAATAGAACGTTGAATTTTGCTATCAGATTCCAATAAATACCCATCATAATTCCCCCAATTTGTATCACATGACATTGTAAATAAATATGTGATATAAATAAATGCTAGTTTATGTCTCATTTTTAAGGATTAATTGTAACTGTACCTTGAAATATAATCCAGAAGGGACCACCAAAGATTAGGGAAGTAGCATTGTAATGGCCCAATGCAGCCCCAACTGTTGCAATATTTCTCTTCGAAAAACCATTTTCCCACTCAATGTTAAAGTCGTAATAGTCAGGAATAACAGAAAACTGATTGCCCCCCACATCATATAGTGAAATCTTTCCCAAAGCCAGAGAGACTTGGTTTACAGGATTTACATTATAAAGATCTATACTATAAGAACCTTTCTTTGGGTCAAAGACTAAATCCTTTTGTGTGACTTTTCCCAAGTTTAAAGTAGATGCGTCAACCGTAAAAGTCTCTCTACCCCCAAAATGGAAATGTGCATATGCTTTATTGAAAAGATTATCACAGCTTATCGAGGCTAATTCTCCATAAGTATTATCTATAGGTTCATGTATCCACGAGATATCTGGCATTTCAGGAAAACCACTTCCCATTAGGTCTCCAACATAATTATAGCCCAGAAAATCAAAAGACAAGCTAATTTTCGGCAGTCTTATTTGTGGCCTGTATGGATTTCCTATCAGACCAGTTCTAAAACCTATTGTTCCAGGAGTAAAGCCAAAATCAAATCCCCAAATAGGATTGTAAAGTGAATTATGGTATTGCGTTGCATCTCCACCACCCCTAAACTTAGTTGCTTCTTCATCACCCTTGGTCCAATGGCCGCCATGTTCGCTGTCTAATAGTTCCTCTATGATAGTATGAACTGAACGATATCCAGAGGGATCAGTGTATATAAGTGGGTTATTCAGGACATAAACATACCAGTAAAGCCAATATCACTAATAAACAGGTTTTCAAAGAACGTTATTCTTTTCTACAATAAATAGCCTTGTGTTCCATCCCCCCTCATTCGAGACTGTAGCTTGAATAATCCCTCCCCCTTTAATAAAAACATCACCATTGCTGATAAGCAGGGTTTCATTTATAAGGTGAGAATAAAACTATTTCTTCTCCTTTCTCAAATATCTTAATTTCGTTGAAAAATAGTGATGTATCCTTAATATCATCAATTAGAATAATGCGCCTACTTTCATGATCATTTAATATCAAGGTGTCTTTGTAGCTAAATACAACCGCATTATAATATTTGTCTACATAACTACTTGATATATAATTATCATCCAAAAAGAAAGCAAGAGAATAAAAACGAAATAGTATCCTATCATTTATTAATCCTGAAGTTTGAATATCAGGATTCAAATGACTTATTCCTCTTCTCTGAGCATTTGAATACTCAATCAACAATTCTCGTAATTCGTCTACACTTGCAATCCTGTTTCCATTTATGAAAACACTGTTGTAGTAGCGACCTTTGTCGATATGGTATCCACTTTCTTGATTGAGATATTCAGAAATTTTCCAAATGAAAGTTCGCATAGTTCGCAGACTATCTACTACTTCACCAACAGGATCTTGAAAAGATAGACGATCTCTCTCATCTGATGATTGACATGAGAACAAGAAGATAATCAGTCCAGAAAACAATATCGAACAAACAGATGATAACTTTATTCCTGACATTATCTTTCTTATTTAAAACCTAGCGTTTCTATATCCCAATCTAATAAATCCTGTATCTTTCGCTTCATCAAAACCTCCCATAAGATTCCACCAAGTTCTTTCACTATTTGGGAAAAATCCAACGATGAAGGTGGCTAGAGTAACATTAATATCCATTGCATTAAGTGCTACTCCAAAACCATAATTTCCAAAATCATCAGGAGCCATTTTCATTCCTCGATACAAGCCAAAAGCCCCCATATTGGAGCTGTGGAATGGACTATCAGGTCTATTCTTGAAATCCCAAATTCCTCCAGTTTTTCCTGCAAGGTCTTTGATTAGGAGTAAACGGTCGGCAGGACCTAATCCTTCACCAAGGTATTTCATTGTATAATAAATATTGGCTATTTGGCGGTTAAATGCCTCCGTCATATCCGTAATACTTCCTTTATTCCAGGCATCGAGATAGATCCTGGTACTTTGCACGCCAAAATCCCTGACCCATCTGACGTACTCACCCATATCAGCCTTTACTTGCACAAAACTTGTCCCCCAATATGGTGAGGATTTATTATAGTAATATTGGCGAGCTAATTCATCGAAATACATCCATTCTCCCTTTCCCCGATCAAAATAGCCAGGACGGTATTTAAGTGGGTCACTTTGTGCTAAAGTCTGCCCCAAAGTGAAACTACCTCCACCGAATGAACCGTGATTATAAATTGAACTTCCACCACCACCTTGTGGAATGGAATTCCAGGACTCCCTCCATCGGTTGGCACCGTAATCAATCACCTCGCTGTTTTGGGAGGCGTATTCCAATGTTCCAGGATTCGAGAGATAAGAGAGGTATCCAGAGGGATCAGTGTATATAAGTGGGTTATTCAGGACATATCTATACCAGTAAAGCCAAAAATACCATCAACACTACGGGTTTTTCAAAGAACGTATTAATTTCCTAGTATAGTAAGCTTAATAATCCATCCCCCACCATTCGAGGCCGTTATTTCATCATATGTTTGATATATCATATCTCATAAGGTACCACCTACCATTTCTTTGAACAAACTCTCTCTTTAATAGAAATCCAGATTGCTCCAACCAATATTTTTCTACATATGAGGAATCAAGTTCCAGTATTTCAGTTTTAAGATTTGGATAGGATTCCAAATAAACATCCTTACTAGATATAACAATATCTCTTCCCTCCCAGGTTTCCTCTTTGATATCATTTTCCTCCCAAGATTTAATTATCCCTTCCAGAGGTAGAAGTATTCTTGTCTGTTGAAAAGTATCGTCCGAATAGAAAAGCTCATAGAAAACTGTAAAATCTTCCTCTGAATTCTGAGAAAAAGTATTTTGGGAATCTTGACTTCGCCCGCATCCAATAATAAAAACTAGAATAACTATTTGAATGAATTTCATACCATTTACTTATAAGGAAATAAAATTGTTGGATTCACTTTCTTAATACCAATTCTTAGTGTAAAGTGAAGGTGGGGCCCTGTTCCGTAGGTTCCCGTCAAACCAATTGTATCTCCCCTAAGAATTGACATCCCTTGTGTTACATACATTTCAGATAAATGAGCATAGCCTGTTTGAATGTACTGGTTATTGTATATGTAATCATGCTTGATGATTACAGCTAATCCATAATCGGTTTGTTTTGCCATGACGACTTTGCCTGACTGCGGACTAACAATAGGTGTCCTGACAGGAGTCCCGATATCAATTGCACGATGTGGACGATTCTGGTTAAGCTCAGGAATATGACGATTATCTTCAGTATACGGGCTTGTTATCGGATAATTTAGGCCAACAGGAGGCAATAATCCGTCCCCTTTCTTCGAGGCATCAAGATAGATTCTGGTACTTTGTACGCCAAAATCCCTAACCCATCTGACGTACTCACCCATATCAGCCTTTACTTGTACAAAACCTGTCCCCCAATATGGTGTTGATTTGTTATAGTAGTATTGGCGAGTTAATTCATCGAAATATATCCATTCTCCCTTTTCCCGATCAAAGTACCAACCACGATATTTAAATGGATCACTTTGCTCTAAAATCTGCCCCAAAGTGAAACTACCTCCACCGAATGAACCATGATCATATATTGATCCTCCTCCCCCATATTGTGGGATGGAATTCCAGGACTCCCTCCATCGGTTAGCACCATAATCGATCACTTCACTATTTTTAGAGGCATATTCCAATGTTCCAGGATTCGAGAGATAAGAGAGGTATCCAGAGGGGTCTGTATATTTCAGGGGGTTGTTTAAAGCATATGCATACCAGTAAAGCCAAAAACAACATCAACTTCCCAACTTTTTATTGACCCCCTACGAGAGTCCCTTTCAAAGAACGATTTACTTTTCTACTACAAGTAGCTTTGTTTTCTATCCCCCATTATTCGATGTAAATTTCGAAAAACAAAACTTATTTTGACATTGACTAGTTCGAGACCAAATTAATGATTAATTCTTTTCTCGAAATATCCAATACCGTTATGGAAAATGTTTTGGTTGAAAGGTTCATGGAGTTTAGTTTATACAGGGCTTCTCCTTTAGAAATATCCCTGATGTCACGGTTATATAGGTTAGCTCCATAAATAGGATTTTCGTGTAAAAAACTATCCTCTACAAGATTCCCGATAGTAACGGCTTTGTAACCCTTCTCACGGCATGATGCAATTAGTGTCTCCAGTTCTAGATCACTCAGCTGAAAAACAATATTAATAATCCCATCACCATTGATAGTAAACTCCTCAGTATAGTCTATTACCGTATAGGTTTCCAGAATCTTTAAGTCTGTTCTATTATTAGCAACCGTATGTGCGGTTTTTGATGAACAGCCGAACATAGAAAGACCAATGAACAGTAATATAAAAAGAGCCTTATTCATGTTTTTAGTATAAAGGTTGTAGACCATAAGAAAGATCGAATGGCGTTGCACCTCTGAAAAAACCAGCAGTACCAACCATTCTTGTCTTAATTTCTGCATTAAAAGAACGTCTGCCTCGATTAAAAAGAAACCTCCTCCAATTAAAATTGTAATTATCGTGAAAACCTACTGGAATTCCATCTTGATAATAGATAGTAGCATGACCTAAGGAAACATTAAATGGATTATTATTTCCGTAAAAATTATGAAGTTGAGCTACGCCTGGTTGGCCATTAGATAAAACTACTGGATTACTAAATGTAACAATTCCAGCATGTTTTACGATATTGTCAAATTGGGCTTTCGACAAATTCATATGACCGTCGGAGAACCAATAATTGTCAAAAAGACTCCTTCCAAAATCAGTATTCAGCTGTTTTCGTATCTCAGCTCCTATTCCTCCTGCAAAATACTCATACCCATCTCTCTTATTCGAGGCTAATTCTCCATAAGTATTATCTATGGGTTCATGTATCCACGAGAGATCAGTCATTTCCGGAAACCCACTTCCCATTATGTCTCCAACATAATTATAGCCCAGAAAATCAAAAGACAAGCTAATTTTTGGCAGTCTTATTTGTGGCCTGTATGGATTTCCTATCAGACCAGTTCTAAAACCTATTGTTCCAGGAGTAAAGCCAAAATCAAATCCCCAAATAGGATTGTAAAGTGAATTATGGTATTGCGTTGCATCTCCACCACCCCTAAACTTAGTTGCTTCTTCATCACCCTTGGTCCAATGGCCGCCATGTTCGCTGTCTAATAGTTCCTCTATGATAGTATGAACTGAACGATATCCAGAGGGATCAGTGTATATAAGTGGGTTATTCAGGACATATGCGTACCAGTAAAGCCAAAATCACCACCAACTCTCAAACTTTTCAAAGAACGATTTACTTTTCTACTACAAGTAGCTTTGTTTTCTATCCCCCATTATTCTAGGCAAATATTTCAACTTCTCTCAAAACTAAGTTGCAACTCATGAGGCACATTTAGACTATCTCTCATTAAAACATACTTCTCAAAGGAATATGGACCAAAGATTTCATTAGTTTGCTTAATAATAATCCAAAAATCATGCAGACCGCTCTCATTCAATGCCTTCCTGCATGCTCTAAAAGATGCAGCACTATAGCTTTCTATTCCATATTTTTCTTCCAGACATTCTGGATTACACTCGCAAATTTTATCCATTGAAGTTTGCATAACAAGTAAGAAGTCTTTGTTATTTCTAACTTCATTGATATAAGAATCTATTAGTATAGCACCCTGACCGAAAAAGCAGGTCTCTATCTTGCCGGCATTGTGATGAAAAGTAAAAAATGTCCCGGGATAGGGAGAAATACCCATTCTGGTATCACCTGCTGAAATCGATAAGGTATCAGCTTTATCTAAAACAATAGAACGTTGAATTTTGCTATCAGATTCCAATAAATACCCATCATAATTCCCCCAATTTGTATCACATGACATTGTAAATAAATATGTGATATAAATAAATGCTAGTTTATGTCTCATTTTTAAGGATTAATTGTAACTGTACCTTGAAATATAATCCAGAAGGGACCACCAAAGATTAGGGAAGTAGCATTGTAATGGCCCAATGCAGCCCCAACTGTTGCAATATTTCTCTTCGAAAAACCATTTTCCCACTCAATGTTAAAGTCGTAATAGTCAGGAATAACAGAAAACTGATTGCCCCCCACATCATATAGTGAAATCTTTCCCAAAGCCAGAGAGACTTGGTTTACAGGATTTACATTATAAAGATCTATACTATAAGAACCTTTCTTTGGGTCAAAGACTAAATCCTTTTGTGTGACTTTTCCCAAGTTTAAAGTAGATGCGTCAACCGTAAAAGTCTCTCTACCCCCAAAATGGAAATGTGCATATGCTTTATTGAAAAGATTATCACAGCTTATCGAGGCTAATTCTCCATAAGTATTATCTATAGGTTCATGTATCCACGAGATATCTGGCATTTCAGGAAAACCACTTCCCATTAGGTCTCCAACATAATTATAGCCCAGAAAATCAAAAGACAAGCTAATTTTCGGCAGTCTTATTTGTGGCCTGTATGGATTTCCTATCAGACCAGTTCTAAAACCTATTGTTCCAGGAGTAAAGCCAAAATCAAATCCCCAAATAGGATTGTAAAGTGAATTATGGTATTGCGTTGCATCTCCACCACCCCTAAACTTAGTTGCTTCTTCATCACCCTTGGTCCAATGGCCGCCATGTTCGCTGTCTAATAGTTCCTCTATGATAGTATGAACTGAACGATATCCAGAGGGATCAGTGTATATAAGTGGGTTATTCAGGACATAAACATACCAGTAAAGCCAATATCACTAATAAACAGGTTTTCAAAGAACGTTATTCTTTTCTACAATAAATAGCCTTGTGTTCCATCCCCCCTCATTCGAGACTGTAGCTTGAATAATCCCTCCCCCTTTAATAAAAACATCACCATTGCTGATAAGCAGGGTTTCATTTATAAGGTGAGAATAAAACTATTTCTTCTCCTTTCTCAAATATCTTAATTTCGTTGAAAAATAGTGATGTATCCTTAATATCATCAATTAGAATAATGCGCCTACTTTCATGATCATTTAATATCAAGGTGTCTTTGTAGCTAAATACAACCGCATTATAATATTTGTCTACATAACTACTTGATATATAATTATCATCCAAAAAGAAAGCAAGAGAATAAAAACGAAATAGTATCCTATCATTTATTAATCCTGAAGTTTGAATATCAGGATTCAAATGACTTATTCCTCTTCTCTGAGCATTTGAATACTCAATCAACAATTCTCGTAATTCGTCTACACTTGCAATCCTGTTTCCATTTATGAAAACACTGTTGTAGTAGCGACCTTTGTCGATATGGTATCCACTTTCTTGATTGAGATATTCAGAAATTTTCCAAATGAAAGTTCGCATAGTTCGCAGACTATCTACTACTTCACCAACAGGATCTTGAAAAGATAGACGATCTCTCTCATCTGATGATTGACATGAGAACAAGAAGATAATCAGTCCAGAAAACAATATCGAACAAACAGATGATAACTTTATTCCTGACATTATCTTTCTTATTTAAAACCTAGCGTTTCTATATCCCAATCTAATAAATCCTGTATCTTTCGCTTCATCAAAACCTCCCATAAGATTCCACCAAGTTCTTTCACTATTTGGGAAAAATCCAACGATGAAGGTGGCTAGAGTAACATTAATATCCATTGCATTAAGTGCTACTCCAAAACCATAATTTCCAAAATCATCAGGAGCCATTTTCATTCCTCGATACAAGCCAAAAGCCCCCATATTGGAGCTGTGGAATGGACTATCAGGTCTATTCTTGAAATCCCAAATTCCTCCAGTTTTTCCTGCAAGGTCTTTGATTAGGAGTAAACGGTCGGCAGGACCTAATCCTTCACCAAGGTATTTCATTGTATAATAAATATTGGCTATTTGGCGGTTAAATGCCTCCGTCATATCCGTAATACTTCCTTTATTCCAGGCATCGAGATAGATCCTGGTACTTTGCACGCCAAAATCCCTGACCCATCTGACGTACTCACCCATATCAGCCTTTACTTGCACAAAACTTGTCCCCCAATATGGTGAGGATTTATTATAGTAATATTGGCGAGCTAATTCATCGAAATACATCCATTCTCCCTTTCCCCGATCAAAATAGCCAGGACGGTATTTAAGTGGGTCACTTTGTGCTAAAGTCTGCCCCAAAGTGAAACTACCTCCACCGAATGAACCGTGATTATAAATTGAACTTCCACCACCACCTTGTGGAATGGAATTCCAGGACTCCCTCCATCGGTTGGCACCGTAATCAATCACCTCGCTGTTTTGGGAGGCGTATTCCAATGTTCCAGGATTCGAGAGATAAGAGAGGTATCCAGAGGGATCAGTGTATATAAGTGGGTTATTCAGGACATATCTATACCAGTAAAGCCAAAAATACCATCAACACTACGGGTTTTTCAAAGAACGTATTAATTTCCTAGTATAGTAAGCTTAATAATCCATCCCCCACCATTCGAGGCCGTTATTTCATCATATGTTTGATATATCATATCTCATAAGGTACCACCTACCATTTCTTTGAACAAACTCTCTCTTTAATAGAAATCCAGATTGCTCCAACCAATATTTTTCTACATATGAGGAATCAAGTTCCAGTATTTCAGTTTTAAGATTTGGATAGGATTCCAAATAAACATCCTTACTAGATATAACAATATCTCTTCCCTCCCAGGTTTCCTCTTTGATATCATTTTCCTCCCAAGATTTAATTATCCCTTCCAGAGGTAGAAGTATTCTTGTCTGTTGAAAAGTATCGTCCGAATAGAAAAGCTCATAGAAAACTGTAAAATCTTCCTCTGAATTCTGAGAAAAAGTATTTTGGGAATCTTGACTTCGCCCGCATCCAATAATAAAAACTAGAATAACTATTTGAATGAATTTCATACCATTTACTTATAAGGAAATAAAATTGTTGGATTCACTTTCTTAATACCAATTCTTAGTGTAAAGTGAAGGTGGGGCCCTGTTCCGTAGGTTCCCGTCAAACCAATTGTATCTCCCCTAAGAATTGACATCCCTTGTGTTACATACATTTCAGATAAATGAGCATAGCCTGTTTGAATGTACTGGTTATTGTATATGTAATCATGCTTGATGATTACAGCTAATCCATAATCGGTTTGTTTTGCCATGACGACTTTGCCTGACTGCGGACTAACAATAGGTGTCCTGACAGGAGTCCCGATATCAATTGCACGATGTGGACGATTCTGGTTAAGCTCAGGAATATGACGATTATCTTCAGTATACGGGCTTGTTATCGGATAATTTAGGCCAACAGGAGGCAATAATCCGTCCCCTTTCTTCGAGGCATCAAGATAGATTCTGGTACTTTGTACGCCAAAATCCCTAACCCATCTGACGTACTCACCCATATCAGCCTTTACTTGTACAAAACCTGTCCCCCAATATGGTGTTGATTTGTTATAGTAGTATTGGCGAGTTAATTCATCGAAATATATCCATTCTCCCTTTTCCCGATCAAAGTACCAACCACGATATTTAAATGGATCACTTTGCTCTAAAATCTGCCCCAAAGTGAAACTACCTCCACCGAATGAACCATGATCATATATTGATCCTCCTCCCCCATATTGTGGGATGGAATTCCAGGACTCCCTCCATCGGTTGGCACCGTAATCAATCACCTCGCTGTTTTGGGAGGCGTATTCCAATGTTCCAGGATTCGAGAGATAAGAGAGGTATCCAGAGGGATCAGTGTATATAAGTGGGTTATTCAGGACATAGGTATACCGATTGTAATTATTGGGATAATCTGGAGCTTGAACATACGGATCCGGACTAAGGAATCTCCCCAGTATTGGATCATAGACCCTACCGTTCATGTTTATCAGGTTGAAGTCGGTCAGGTGTTCATGGCCTGTATATCCTCTTCCTGCAAATAAATAGCTTGTGTCTGGTTTTGTCCAGTCTGATGCATCCCTTGGTAGGCCCCAAGCATTGAAGCTGTACTTCGTCACTGCACTAGTTGTGGCATTCACTATACCTGTCAAAGAACCCAGGTGGTCTGAAAGAACATAATGCATAGTATCGTTCCCCGTGCCCTCCAGAACAAAGATAGCCGTTAATCCGGTGCCGCCATAGATGTAATGATACTTTTTATGTCCAGAGGATGTTGAATCTTCCTCATAGTCAATATCAAAATACTTGATTCTTTCAATGGAGCTGTCTCTGGTTTGAACTGTTTTGATTCTTTGATTTAATAGCCCGTAGGTGATATCCAGGGAAAGAGGCACTCCTCCCGAGAGTGTGTCTGAAATAGTTGTTACCTTGTTGAAGTGATTGTAAGTTATTCCTTGCGGCGGAGGATAATAGTCTGTATCTGGATTATCAATGGAAGTGAGAGCATGTGGTCCTACTTCATTTCCCTCTCCGTAATTAATCGATGAGCTTACTCCTGTTTTGGAGGTGATATTCCCACAGTTGTCATAAACCATGGTGATATCATAAGCTGTCTGATGTGTGCCATTATCATAGTAGTCTATACCAGTTAGACGATTTAGGTTATCATAGTCAAAGACTTCTTTCTGGTTGGAATTATTATCAGACCTGTATTGTAAGTTCCCTTTGTCATCAAAGCCGTAATACATATCCACTAGGGTACCTGTATTCGTACTTACTCTATTCAATTCGCCATGGATGTTGTATGTCACGGATGTTGAATTGCTTCCCTGAGAATAGGATGTTACCTGGCCCAGCGCATTCACATCGGAACAGCTCCATAGTGTTAAACCTTCACCTGTGACCTGGTCCAGATCCCCATTGGATGTATAAGCATATTGTATCTCAAAGTCCGATGGATAGGTTCGCGTCGAAGGCCTTCCAAACCAGTCGTAGGTATAGGTATTCTCAAAGGTTTTACTAGAAGAGGATCTGGTTTCTGTAGTAAGTCTTCCGTAATCCGAATCGTACTCGAACACCTCATGAATAGAACCATTGACCAGGTAAACAGAATCTACCATACCAAAAGCAGCGCTGCTAGTATCGGTCACATATCCATAGTTAATATCTCCCCGATCATCACTTAATCGGGTCATCCTTCCAAGCTTATCGTACTGGTAGGTTGTTGTATCGTCATTGGCATTGATCTGCCTTAGGAGTTGCCCAAACGCATCATAGAGTGAGGTAATAGTTCCGGCATCCGGGTCATTGATTTTCGTCCTGTTGCCCTGTGCATCATAGCTAAAAGTGATACTATCAGAATTATGAGCACTCAGGTAAGAATATTTTAGTTTGCCATCGGGATAGTAACTATGATACACCTTGTTATTCAAGTTATCTTCACTCTCTACGGTCTCACCAAGTGCATTTACCTTTTGTTTTGTAGTGGTTGTTGTTGTTCCTTTTTTGGTAGTTACAGTTGTCGTTAGATTTGAATAACTGTACTTGGTAATGGTTGTGTCAGCAGTGATGATGCTATCTGTTCTTCCATAGTTATCATAAGTCATCCGTGTCCAGTATGATGTTCCGGTGGAGAAGTATGGATTGGATTTTCTTTTCACCCTGCCTTGAGAGTCATATTCCGTATCTACATATATGCTCTCATCACCGAATCCAGTGCTTACTGTTCGAAGCTCACGGCCCATTGCATCGTAAAATATCTTGATAGGGGGGCTCGATGAGTTAGATGTCCATTTGTAATACAGCGCTCCTGTTGGTTTGTCGTCTGTGTCATCATCTGTCCAACTCAGCGCGGATAATTCTTCCATCCTGTCTGGATGAGTGGTCTTTTTTAACCTGTTGAATGGACCGTATTCATAGGATGTTTCCTTGCGGTTTGAACCAGTTTTAGACTCAAGCAGGCCGGTTGAAGTACTTATATCGAATGTCTCTTTGTGATTTAGTGGTCCGGATCGGGATTCCAGGAAGCGATAGTCTGAGGAGTATGTCATTGTGATTTCGACAGAATCCACAGATAGACCAAGACCTCTTTTGCCACTAGTAGCTATTGTTTTAGGATTACCAAAACTATCGTAATTTCGATAGGAGGTAGTTAGCTCTCGGTCTGTTCCACAATACTCTTTCTTCTTGGTAAGTAGCCCATTGGTAGTATTATAAGTATATGATGTGCTATCTGTCTCGGTGTCACCGCCCCTTTGGTAGGTGGTGGCAACAGAGGAAGGCAATGCACTTACGTGCCAGCCTCCACTGGTATATGTATACTTCTCAGTTATTGTTGCATCTCCATCTATATCTGATTTCTTTTCAGAAACCAGGCCATCGCTGTTATATGTATAGGTGGATATTGTTGTAGTATTTGCCAGAACATCATTCACAACGACTGTATCGGTCTCTGCCATATACTTGTATGGGGCGATACTATCCACATTTGTTGAGCTTGTGGAAATCCGTACATTCGAGGCCCCTACTTTCTGAGTGGACGAAACCGGGTAGGTATGAAAGAATCTGGAATCATATTCACTGCTGGAGATTTGTGAGGTATTTAGAAGGTCATTTTCCACGGTTGTCTGCATAAAGCCGAGGAAACCTTTACCCTGCAGATGTATTTTTGCTCCCTGATAATTATATTCCACGAAAGAAGAATCGGCTACTCCATTGTCTGAAGAAATGCTCGAAACCACATACCATGGGGCTGTAAAATCTATTACGGGAAATGCGGCATCTGATCCAACACTATAGACCGATGAACTTGTAAGTGGTTCGTAGGAATAACGGGATTCAACTCCAAGGCCGTTGGTAATGGATGATACCAGTTTACCAGGTTTACCTGAAGTTACGTAGCAAACTTTTTTATTTGACGATGGATCAACCAATTCTACAATTCCATCTCCATTGAAATCTCCTGTCTTTGTAGCTTCCCCTAGAAGATAGTTGCAGTTTGTAGATTCGAATGCATAAGAAAATGTATTGTCAGAATACGAAGATTTAAAATTAAAGAATATCATTTTCAGCGTATCCTTGTTGAAGACTAATAGCTCATTGCGTCCATCTGCACTAATATCTGTAGCGATGACTTTTGTAAATATGGAATCATGACCCATAAAATATCCAAGACTTACTTTTGGCCCTCGATCAGTATAATGTTCAATATATAGTTCTCTTCCTATGCTTTCAGGAAGGTCTACTGAGGTTGAGTTGTAATAGGATGCCCAGCAGAAAGAGTCATCGATATTATAACAATCAGATGAAAGAAATGAAACATAATCTGACCTTAGACCATATTCATCAAGAAAATCATACCAGCAGGTAGGATCATTAAAAATGCAAGTACAGGAATTATTACACCATGCAGTCCATAAGGTACTTAAACTTACAGATACTGTATCAAATTCTTCATCTCCCAGGGAAACATATCCCGAAATCATGTCTCCATTCAGGTCAATCGACCCGAGAAAAACATCATTTATTGTAGTATCAATTGCAAAGCTATCTGCCTCGGGTTCATACAGCATCAAGTGAAAAAAGGAGCCACTGTCCTGTATATAATCAAAATACCCGTCTCCATTTAATTCCATCCATTCCGGATCAACTTCTGTACCAAGTACGTAAGTTTTCTTGGAGTAATTATGGTCTATATATTGGACTCGCTTATCGATGCAGAAAGGACTATACCCCATTTTCAAGATATCTGGGCAAAAGTCCATTTCTATTCCTAGGTAAAGATTGTCGGGCCCATATTTCAGCGTTCTTACTCTATCGTAATAAGAAGAAGTGTCAATATCAAAATTGATAAAGCGGCAAACATTGTAGTCCAATGAAATTGAACTGGGGGATAAATATTCACTCGCATCTCCATCACAATTGTCATTCACATAATCGACTCCGTTGAAAACATTATAGTTATCGCTTAGATAGGGGATCAGCGGATTCCACTCCAGAACCTCAACCATCAATTCCATGATCCCGTCTCCATCAAAATCCCCAGCGCTAACATTTTCAATATCATTGAAGTTGTAGGACAGGGGAATAGAAGATGATCCACCACAATTTGCAATGACCATTTGCCTTAATTCATACCATCCTTCATATACATACGATCGAGGAAGAGTATCCCTGAAATCATAAGTTGAACTTAAGCCATTGGAAGAACCTTCGTACAAATAATAGAGCCTGGATGTTAAATCAACTGCAACATAATCCGAGTAACCATCTCCGGTAAAATCTCCGGTAAAATTCAGATTCCCGGTTCCTGAAACTAGATTTAAACTTGAGGTCGTTTGGTCTTCATCAAATGTTGCAGATTCCCAATCAATTTGAGTTGCATTGTACCAGAGATTGTCCTTATCATATTGTATGATTTCGTCCAGGAGCGTTTCATTTCCCGTGGTATCATACTCAAACTTATAACTGCCATAGGCCTTGTTGTCGGATTCAATTGATATCTCCTTTAGTAGTTGGTCATTAACAATCAGATCATCATGTATGTAGGCATAGCTTATATCGCTACGGCTAATGTAACTAAATGAGATTTCGTTTTCAGGAAAGAAGTATGGCCCTCCATATTCAACTTTTGACAGAAGGATGCTCTTTTTATCGGTATCGGTAGTATAAGTGAACTTTATAGAACCTCCTGTTCTGGGATATATCCGGTTCAGCATCCATTTCCATTGTGTATTGCTATCGAGGGTCATTCTTGAATCTGAGTTTTTTCCATATTCAAGTGTATGTCCGTCCGGGGTTTTCACTTCGAACCACTCATATCCTGTTTCTGATTTTTTAGTGATCTTCACGTTGTTAACCATTTCTGTCCGGAAGGAATCCGCATCCAGTCCTGCGCTGTTTAGGGCCAGAAGTCTTTGTCCATCCCACATCATACGACAGGCAGTATCTTCTGTTGAGACTACAGTGGACTCATTGTCATAGTACCTCGTTTTTCCGGTGGCTACAATGGAAGAGATCCCGCTCAGATTCCATCCCCTACCTAAGATCCCATTGCCTGCTTGGCTGTTATAGGTAATGGCTAGCTGGGGGACCATATTTTTATTCCCGGGGGGTAACTCAAGGGGGATTGAGTAAGTGCCCGCTCCTGTGGGGCTTACACCCGGTTGCCCATTGATTGTTCCTACAATATGACTCCCATCATGAGTCGTTCCTGTGGAATCGTAGCTATTGCCAGAGGGTATGATATAAGGTGGTTCCTCAATATTCCAGGGATCGGCATTTGCTGTAAAGGCTCCGTTGCCATTGGAGGAAAAGGTAAAACCTGCATCCAGGGTGATTGTGTTGTGGGCGATGATCTCTACATTATCGTACTGGGAAAAGATTGTATCAATGCTTACCGTTTGGCTGTATATAAGGGTGTCATCGGCCAGAACCTGAGCCGCCATTGTAAGGAAAAGCAGGGTTGGGAGTATATGTTTCATGGGGTGCAAGGAGTTTGTAGGGGTCAGTTCTTGATGATTAACCACTCTTTATGTCGGGTGCCGTAGATCAGCTTAAGGATGTAGGTTCCTGTTGGGAGCGAGGCCACATCAAGGGAGTTGGTTTGCTGTGAGGCGATTCGTCTGATCACCTGTTTTCCCAGGTTGTCGAAAATGATAATCTCTCTGTGATCTTCTTCGAGTGCCTTCTCATTGAGGGTGACATACAGGGTGTGAGAGGCTGGGTTGGGATAGACATTCAGGCCTTCTTCTGTTTCAATTTCTTCCTCAGATAATACTACCTCGGCACTCTTTTTGGCTTGTACGTAGTAAGTGATTGCTCGTTCGGTACGATTACCCGCAGAATCGTACTTGAAACTAATCTCAGCGATGGAGTCAGATTGAGCAAACACGGCGGCACTGGTAGATAAGATCCCAAATGCCAGTAGATATATTGATCTCATGGCTTTAGGATTTATTCGGTGGTTGCTGCGTTCTTCAGTTTATCTATCTCCTCTTTTAATACCTTGATATCCTCAGCTTGAGCAATCAGGATATTATTCATGGATTTCAATGTTTCAGCCTGTGTTTGGGTAGTCTCCTCCATTGAGAGGATAGTACTAGCTTGCATACTTACGGATACCTCTAGAGACCTGATCGTATCCGCTTGTGTTTGAAGTTCCTCTTCCAATTCTAGGATGATTTCTGCTTGAGTTTGTAGCTCTACTGCATTCGTCTGGAATGTTTGCCCATTAGCCCGAATCAGTTGATTTAGGTTGCCAATTATTTCATCTTGCTCCTTCATTGCCTCAACCAATACCGGTATAAGTCCAATGTAATTCACACTTAAATAGCCGTCTTGTCCTTGCTTGACTAATTCAGGATATATTTGCTGAACCTCTTGTGCTGAAAAACCTATCTGATCTTTCAAATACCTGTCTGCGTTGTATTCGATAGTACGAGGATCAATCTTCATTGTATCGGCTACATGAGATGGGATGGAATTTAACTCGGCCGGTGTTTTGAACTTGTACTTTATTGCTGTTAGATTCTTTAGTTTCACCATTTGACTGGAATCTTCTAATGCGAGTTCACGCACGTCTTTTTTAAGGGTTATATCTGAATTATTGGTAAATCCATCAACAGTGAGATGACCAGTTATTTTCACATCATCGGTAAAATATCCCGCGTATCTCCCGGATATTCCAACCTCTGACCCGGTTATTGAACCAAAAACAGCTGCTCCATTCCGGGTTCCATATAAGTAACCGAACACTCCATAATTATACCCGGAGATTCCATTCCCCGCAATGCCTCTTAGGCCAAATGTTCGGTAATTTGTCTGAGTGGAGGAAGTTGCCTGAAATTGACCACCAACAAGCTTATATCCTCCGTTGTGTGCTATATGTCCCCATACAGAAAATGAATAGTCACTCCCATTGTCTCCACTCGCGCTTTTATTAAATTGTACACATCGTTGACTACTCGTAGTGGTGTTATTTTCTACATAAAGAGTGCTGTAGGTGTTTCCTGTACCATTAATGGATAGCTCACTTTCAGGAGAGGTTTCATTGATTCCAACATTGTTGTCCTCGGCCACAGTAAGCTGGGCGCCTAAATGGATAAGAAATCCTGATATGAGAAGGAAAGTAATCGCAAATTTTTTCATAATTCTTGGGTGTTATTTTGGCTTCGGTAATATTTCTGATTTATATATCAATGATGGATTCGATTGGATACAAGATTTAGCGAGACTCATCTTTTATGGCATGCTGGACAACAATATGCGCATCCATCTGCAGTGCTATAGAATGTTTTGGCTTTTTGTACTGCACCGTGGCAGGATTCAAATGTTCCTAGGTACGTCTTACTGGTTACTTTCGCCAGCCAAATACATTCATATTTGTGAACCTCATGGTCTCCATTGGCATGTACACGATCATTTACATAGTTTTGAGGCATGTTCTTCTATTTTGAGACTCCATATGAGCCTGGTTTAACATCTGTTTTCCGAAAGGATTACTATTTAGTCCATTAATCATCGCTCTTTTTGCGATTAGCTCTGGTATTCATTGGTTGAAGGTTGTTTAGATGATCAGTGCCCCCTTTTGATTGAGGTTTACTGTGGTCAATCTCCCAACCCATTTTTGTGTCTTTACCATAGGAGGGTTTGTACATTTTATTCCCATATTTATCTTTTCTGTACTGATCTGGATCTTTCCCTCTTATTGGTTTTCCTTTGTCCCATACATTGTCTTTCTTGTCTTGATATCCCATACCAGAATCTTCAAATTGAATTTACTTCTCGCTTTTATTAAGCATTATGTTGTTTTATTAAGAAGCACTCTATTTTGTTACCCACTTTTTCGCCGAAATATTCAACTCTTTTTGTGGTGTCCATTTAAATGCCTGATATTCTGGCAATAACCAACTAGTGCCTGTTTTTGATCTTATTTGCGACCAGAATATGTAGAATCAGAAATTGGCAGGAATCAAATCTGGCAGTTGATATGAAGGATATCCAATCCTATTGATATTGATTTGAGGCATATATGCCCCTATAATCGATTAATAAATGTTCCATTTTGGGAACATGAATGGTCAATGTGATCCAGAGTTTTTCAATAAATTGGGTGACAACTTACGTAAGTTCCGCTTGAATAAGGGTCTTACGCAGGAGATGTTAGCAGATAAAGCGGAAATACAAAGATCCCAAGTAACAAGGATTGAACGAGGAGTAACAAATCCTACAATAAAAACGTTGTTACTAATTGTAGAAGTATTGGAAATAGATTTGAAACTTTTATTTGAATTCGATTGAGCAAGATGCAAGTAATAGAGGAAAAAACGAATATTGAAACTAGTGCTATGGCATCAGAATACACAGACACTGAACTGGTTGATGGGATAAGGCGTCGTGATGATGATGTATTTAAGTATCTGCAAACCAGGTATAAACATGGTATCAGGTTAATGGTTTGCATGAATGGAGGAAATGCGGAGGATGCAGAGGATCTCTTTTGCGATGGTCTTGTCAGACTAATGGAAATTGTAGATTGGCATGGATTCAAATTAACATGTAAATTACCTAGCCTCCTTTATGCAATTTGTGAAAAGAAATGGAAGCTAATTCTATTAAAACGTAGGACAGCAGCAAGATATCATAGAAGGAAACTTGATACTACTCCTGAAGGCGATTTTACAGACTTTATTGACAAGTCATTATATTCGATGATTTTTTGGGAAAGCTTTAATAAGCTCAAGGATGACTGCAAAAGAGTATTTCGTTCCTATTTTAAAGAATTAAGCTCGAAGGAAATCGCAGAGATTCTGAACTACTCTTATGGTTATCTTAGAAAGAGAAAGTGCTTGTGTCATAAGTCTCTTGTAAGGATAGTAAATGCGCACCCAGAGTATCGTAAAATCAAAGCCACAGAATAGTTATATTTGCTACTTATTCGCTGAAAAATGAGCAGTATTGAAAAATATTCCGACAGAATTGCAGACTATCTCTTCAATGATATGAGCCTATTGGAAAGAAAGCAATTTGAGGAAGACCTTCTCACGGATAATGAATTAGCTGAGGAATACAAGAGGCAGGATCATATGATAGATTATCTCAAATCTCGATCAGCGTTAGAGGAGATGACTTCTGATTCAGCAGATATGGCTGAAGCTCGCCGAGTAGTTGAGAATTTCTATAATAGTGAGGAAGGACAGGGTCAAGACAATAGATCGCTACAATCAAAGGGTAGAAAGGTTAGTAGGCTTCTGTATCCACTAATCGGAATTGCTGCAATCTTTGCAGGTTTCATGATATATAAGATTTCATTTTTGGACGATTTCAATGAAAGATTATACAAAAGGAATTATGCGCCTCTTGAGTCATCAAACCTTGTCTATCGTGGAGAACCAAAGCAGTTTGATCTGATGCTTCAGGAGGGACTGTCGTTATATCTTGAAGGGGCATATCTGGAATCAAACTCAATACTTATGGAGCTCATTCAGGAAGATCCTGATAATCCACAGGTAGGTCTCTATTACGCTTTATCCAGAATGGCATTGGAAGACTATGAACAAGCAGCTAAGCTATTTGAATCACATGTTAGCAATCAAGATCAGTTTGTTACTGAGGCGACTTGGTATTTAGGTTTATGCTATATCAAGATTAATAGCCCCGAAAAGGCAAGGCCATATTTTGAGGACCTATCCAAGATTGGAGGATTCTATGGCAAAAAATCATCAGAAATATTAGAGAGGCTGGACCGCTGAATCTATCCCAGCCAATAAAGGACACAAACGAATCTCTAAGGTTGTCTTGGGTGAATCAGTTTTTTACTGGCCAGTTTCTTGCACGACCTCTTCTAATAACTACAATTAAGAGGAGAAATGCGAAAATCCCTATGAAAGTCTTAATAACTCTCTGTTGGTTAACTATGGGATAAGGATCTCCTATTACTTGAAAACCCGCCCAATAATGAGGATGTGTAAAAGAGTTTGGAGTGGAAGCAAGATATTCAATCTTTGCTTTTCTGAGCGCTTCGGTTTTACTTTGTCCTTTTGAAAGATGCTCGTAATATTCAATGATTATCCTGGAGCTAGAAATATCCTCCATTGGCCAAAGAGTATGGATGACAGAACTTGCTCCTGCAACAAGAAAACTTCTTGATATGCTGAACATACCCTCACCTTTATAGTATGCGCCTTTTCCAGATTCGCAAGAATTAACTACTACCATTGGTGATTCGAGGTCAAGTTTGCTAATTTCAAAATCGAAAAGTTTTCTGAATTTCGAATCTTCACCTGACCCAAGAACTAGATAGGGACTTCCAGTGAATTCAGGACTTGCAACAGAGTGGGTAGCAAAATGTAGAATCCTCCCTTTATCAATCCTATGGGAGTTGTTTTTTGCATCGAAATCAGGTATTCCTTCACCATTGAACTGATTAAGAATTTCCTCAATTTCCAATGAGCTGTTTATTACTGAATACCCCCCTTGTTCTGATTTCGTAAAATCAGGTGCTATAGCTAGAACATTTGGTGGTTTGCGGTTAAACACATAATCCAGTTTTTTTATCATGGTCGAATTTGGTGCATATCCTATTGCATAATCATAAAGAAGGAAGTCTTGATCTGCGTATGATCTTAAACTATCAATATCACGCACTAATAAATCAAACGGAATGAGGATCAGCTCACCGTCGGGAATGATTGTAAGATTCTTCGTTCTTACCCACTTCTCTATTGGTTGAAAAAGAGCAATATAAAAATCATGTAGCGAGTATAATAACTGGTCATCTATATTATCTGGAGACGAGACTTGGTTAATAGAAGAAAACGAATTGTATATATTCTGAATATTATTTGCGAAGCCGCTATCCACGGTCCTTTGTGAAATTTCGCAAGAGTTCTTTGTTATAACAAATGTATAGACCATTTGCCTTCCATCTGTACCTATCTCTCCTACAGCAAATTCAATGACTGTATTTTTATTGGATAGATTTGATTGAAGATCAGTCAATGGGTTATAACTCGACTTTATTTCTGAAATTGTATCGAAACTGTTGCCAAAAAACTCTTGATGAACATTTTCGAAGGATCTCCTTAGTATAAAGAGCTCTTGTTTCATTTGATCAATTTGATCAGAGCCTGAATCCTCTATTGCTTCTGCTTCAAAAATCAGATTTGTGAGACTATAGATTTGTTCTTGCAGTGATCGGAACTTACTAATCGAATCCTCCTTCTCATTATTCATATACATCAAATTCTTTTCATTGATTTCGAAAATCAATTCGATTGACTTACTGAGAGAAGCATATTCATAGGCTTTTTCTTTGTAATGAGATAATCCAGTAAATTCATATAACTGAAGAGCTGCATCAATTCCATGGATGAAGAAATCCCAATTATTTCCTATTAGAAAAAGGCGACTTTCACGAGATAAATAGCTGTTTTGGATTCTCGATAAAACATGAAAGGCCTCATCAACTGTTTCTAGTGCAAAATTAAGTACCTCCATAGATCTCGAATTCAAGCTACTTCTGATGGCTAATCCTTTCAATGCTTTCAATTTGAGAATATACGTTTCTAAAATACATATGTCTAATGATGGTTTCAAATTAACTGGATTTGAAAATATATTCTCATCGTTATACCCGGGACAAATAGAGATTAATGCTTTCTGCAGATAACTTAGTGCTTCTTCATACTCATAATTTCCTAAGTAATATTGAGCAATATGGTTATGGCAATCTGAGATATAGGTGTGTTTTTCACCATAATTTTGAACGAAGATTTCTACGGCTCTATCGTAGTACTCAAGTCCTTGGTTATCACTCCCCATTTGTATAAGAAATTGACCATAGTCTCGATAAACATCGCCCAGTTGATAATATGTAGTATCATGTTCTTCTATCCACTGCCCAATGCTAGCATTGTAATAATATTCAGCTTGGGTAGTATTATTCAATGCTTGATAAGATCTAGCAATATTGTAATAGACACTACCCAAATTGGTAAAATCATGTTCTTCTTTTATCTCCTTAGACTGAAATAGTAGCGATAATGCATCTGAATATTTCTTTAGGTCATAAATTACCATAGACTTGTTTAGTAGTACTAAAGCAAATCTTTCTTGATAGTCTTGGGAAGAGTATGATTCTTCTATCAATAATCTTTCCACTTCCTCATAATACTCAATAGCCAAGGAATAATCTCCCAAGTGTCGATAAAGGATTCCTTGATTAATTAATATGTCGATATAGAGATTCTGATCTCGAGTAGTTTGATTTGCACAATGTTCCAAACCAAGTATGTAGCTCTCCTTGGCTATCTGATATAATCCCAAATTCTTGGCAGCAACACCAAGACTACTATGAAGCACAGCAACATTGTAATCAGGTAAATCGAAATCACTCTCTAGAATTTGATTGAGGATCTGATAGGATTCATAGATATTGCCTTTCTCTCTGGCTATCAAGTAACTACTATACAGCTCGCCAGCAATTTCCACATCAGTTTGGCAAAGCGCTATAGTAGTCACGAATAGGAAGAAAACAAATGAATGAAACCTCATATGCAATAATTAGCCGATTGCTTGCTGGGCTAAATATAATATAGAATAGTTTCATTCCAATTTATCCTCTTGTCTAGATTAGGGATACCAAGGTGGGGGCGGTGGATCCTGATCACCACCACCATCTCCGCCGGTTAAGTAGTTCATTTTCTTTTTATCCAATTTGTTCTCAGAGAACTTAGCAAAAAGACTTCTTCCATTTATTGACAATTGTTTCATAACAAAATGTTTTGGTTTACAATTGCCGTTTAATTCTATTGAGGCTGGATGTGTTACCTTGTAGTCATGGGAACTTCTTTTTGCGATTGTTTTTATATCTGTGAATCAGAGGTATATGTGTGATTCTGTGGGATACTACAGAAATTTACATTGATTGGAGGGTAACAAATCCTAGATGATCTTAATTAAACTCGTTATTCCATTTTGAAATGGATTTCTTCGAGATGAATATTCTCACATTTAGACTAGCCTATATTTTAGTGTAAGCCTATTGTCAGGACCATTGTAAATTACGTTTAACCGGGAAAACTCATCTGAAAGAGATACCAGAGTTGACTAATTCAGCAATTTAGATATTGGCATTTACCGATGCAGTACTTCAGAAAAGGGGTACTGGAAACGAAAATCGATGGCATGCGATATCTCTAGTCAGAATAGGAGTGCTATGTTTATACAATCTCTAAGCCCTCAACCCAGTTTACCTAATAAGTGCCAATCACGAATCTGTCGTAATCAAAAAATCCCATTCGTACAGAGTTTTCTCATATTGAATGAGTGCGTCCTAGCAACAGATATTGCCGAAATGGAGTTTTACTAGGCAACATATTTTCGGAATGCTGATACCAAGTTTAAAACTGTATCTCAATTCCTTGGATAAACTTTATAACAGAAATCCCACGTTTATTTGAATGTCTGGTGGCAGAAGGGTTAACAATCACGGAACAGAGAATACTTCTGAAAATTTATGTTTTGCAACATATAAAATTAGGGTAACAAAATCCCACTCATCCTAATTAAACCAGCATACTGGTTTATAGTTTTTCTAAATAATATCGTTGGTTAAAACCAGTCATTACAACTAAGATCTCATTTTTTGTGGAGGGGAAATTATCCGTAGTTTAGGTGTGGAATTCGTTTCAAGATGTCTTATTCCTCTAGCATGCTAAGCTAACCTGTAAAGGTAGTTTGACGAAAATAATATAAATAAATACCTAACAATTATTCAAATGAAAAATACTTTTCTAGTTACAGTAGTTGGACTATTTGTGATTTTCAGCGGTGCTCAGGCACAACTAAAGATGGATAGCAACGGTGATGTCGGAATTGGTTCGATTAGTGGTGATCCAGCCTACAAATTAGATGTTAGAGGAGCCATACAATTCGATGTGCTATCGGGATGTAAATTCTATTTTACTACATATGGAACATCTCCAACACTTAAGCCTTCTTGGAGTAACTCTGCATATATCGGTTTATCGGGAAACAAAATGTATCAAACCTGGTCAACTTACGTGTATTATGATCACTTAATTGATTTCTCCGACCTTAGTATCAAAGAAAATATTAGGCCAATTGAAAGCCCATTGGAAGCCATTCGACAAGTAAGGGGAATTAAGTATAATCTTAAAAGAGAGTACTTTACGAATACGCCCGAAGAAAAACTTGATGAATTAGTTGAAGCAGGCAAGGATAAATACGGCGTTGTCGCTCAGGAGCTAAAGGAGGTTCTACCTGACTTAGTTGTTTACAATGAAGAAGCAAAACTCTATGGTGTAAATTATGTTGAGTTGATTCCAATTCTTGTTGAAGCGATAAAAGAGCAACAAACTCAAATAGACGAGTTGAAGCAGGTAGTTGCATCATCAAGTGGATCACTCAAAGGTGCCTCTATTAATGAATCTTCGTTGTTCGAGGAAAGTGACGAAATAAAACTAACAAGTTTATTCCAAAACCATCCGAATCCATTTTCAGTTGAAACGACGATCAGTTTCTACCTCATAGAAGGCACTAGAACAGCTTCATTATTCGTATATGATATGACTGGGAAGCAACTGAAAAACTTTGACATAAGTCAAACAGGTAGTGGGGAAGTTATCATATCAGGCGGAGAACTAGACCCTGGCCTGTACATGTATTCACTAGTTGCTGACAGTCAATTAATTGGAACGAAACAAATGGTATTAACTGACTAACTTAAAAACATGAAAAACTTGATGTTATCATTATTAGTTCTCTCATGCGCAGCACCTAGCTGTGAACCAACACTTGATGATGAAATTGATATAATTGGTAAATGGCTAGTCTTAGGGGGATGTGATTCTTGCTTTATATTTGAATTCGAAAATAGAGAAAAACTCATAATTCATGATAAATTTGAAGACACGCCTGCTTCTTATGGTTACAAGTTATACCACGATAATACAATTCAAATCAACTATGGTACAAGTAACGATAAATATGACATCATAACTCATTCGATTGATACCATAGAAATAGTCGGATTCACAATCTTTGATATTCCTGAAATTCGAAGCACTTTACTAGAAAAAATGGACGAATGAAAAAAATAATTATAATAATAATCGGATCTTTCTTACTATCCAATGTTTTCGCTCAGGATAGCACATACTATTGGCATAAAGGGGAGAAAAAGTATTTGCATTATGCTCTCGAAATGGAATACGTCCTATTACAGGATAAATACGACATCAAGAAAGTTGAACAATCCTTTCAAGATCAAGGACTAATCTCGGTACCAAATATTTCCAAAAAGACTTTTAAAAATAATATGGTTTCTCCTCAAGATATAACATATAATTGGGTAATCCTTGAAAAAGATGATAATCGAATGTTAGAGATAGAAGCTCATGATGATATCTTATATAGTTCACCATTCTTTACTACACCAAAAGGTAACAAAATTGGAATATCACATCTATTTTATGTCAAACTCAAGAATGAAAATGATTACCATATCCTAAAGAAAATTGCAGGTGAAACTAATATTACAGTAATAAAACAAAATAAGTATAATACACTTTGGTATACCCTTTCATGTTCTAAAAACAGCAGAGGCAATTCTTTAGAAATGGCAAATTATTTCTATGAAACTAAATTATTCGAAAAAGCCCAAGCAGATTTCCTAACTAAAAGCACTATGCATAGCACAAATGATCCTTATTATAGTGACCAATGGGGGTTAAATAACACCGGTCAATATGGTGGTACATCTGGCGTAGATATTAATGTCGGTAATGCTTGGGAGATTACAGAGGGAGATCAGAGTATTATTGTGGCAGTTCATGATCAAGGTATTGAAACAGATCATCCTGATTTACTTAACACAACAATAATAAGCTATGATACAGAAACAGAAACAGAGACTAATGCCGTATATTATGAACACGGTTTGCTAGTGGCAGGTATAATCTCAGCAAATAAGGATAATACGAAAGGTATAGCTGGGATATCCCCTGATGCTCAGTTAATGTCCATTAGTAATACTCATGAAGGTTTTAGACTCGCTACCGAAACAGAATACGCAGATGGATTTTACTATGCAGCAGATCATGATGCAGATATAATAAATTGCAGCTGGGCAAATAATGCTATGGGAGAAGTGGGAGGAGATATATTAGAGGAGGCAATTGAATACGCAATTGAAGATGGTCGAGATGGGCTTGGCTGCGTAGTTGTAATAAGTTCTGGCAACTATTATACAAATGCAAATCAAGGAGAAGCTGTTTCATTTCCAGCAAACGCTAACTCAGACATTATTGTGGTTGGAGCACTAAGTATGTGCGGAGAAAGAGCAAGTCTAAATTCATGTGATACAGAAGATGCATGGGGAAGCAGATGGGGTCCTCAGCTGAACATATGTGCTCCTGGAGTTTTGATTCCAACATTAGATAGACAAACTAGCGATGAGGGATATAATTTGGGTTCAAGTATTCACACACTTAACGGTGGAAATCTTATCTCTAGTGACTATCCAATTACAGATTATACGGTCTGGTTTAACGGAACATCAGCCGCAGCTCCTCATGTTTCAGCTGTAGCTGCACTAGTCCTTTCAGCCAACAATGGCTTAAATTATGAGGAGGTAACCGATATACTTGTAACAACAGCTCAGAAGGTTGGTGGCTATGGATATATAGTCCATACAGGATTTCCAGACTATTCATGGCACGAGGAGGTAGGACATGGCCTAGTCGATGCTGGTGAAGCGGTTAAAAAGGCAGTTTGTGGTTATCCGATTGAGGCCACAACATATACCAGTGATATAACAATTGACGGTTGTTCATCTGTGGAAATGGAAAATATATCCGTTGAAGATGATGCAATTCTAACAATCGAAAATGTCGGAAGTATTACAATTGATGGGCCATTTGAGGCTGAAGTTGGAACCCAACTAGTATTTGATCCTTAATAATCACATTTGCTGTTAGTAGAATTGTTATTCTATCTAAGATCCAATAGTTTTAAGGCTCTTGAGGTCTGGGGGTTTCGGCTTTTCTCTCTAACAACAATTGCTTTTTTGACTCGGTTCAAGACTCTTATAATTAAATATCAATGAAAATTTGCTTGTGGCATAGTATGTTTCGCAATAGAACTTTAGATGAACTGCTCTGCTCTGGTTTAGAAAAAGGTCAAATGAATCAAAGTTTCTTGAGTCATGTCGTTGGCAGTTAGAATTAGGGTATACATTTAGGGGAGGGCTATTTAGTCGAAGGAGTTAAAGCACCTACTACAATGAAATAGAAGCTTGCAGTCTTCAGTTCATTTTTCTTGTGTATCATTCAATCAGGTATATTAGTCTGATATAAAGCAAAGTAGAGGACCGTTAATCTATATGTGTTTTATAACATATGGGATATAGGTAACAATTCTTAGCCTTTCTTAATGAACAAGTAATTGTAAAGAGCGATCAATCACGACTGAACTCATACTATATCCAAGAACATATCCAATTACCATATTTGTATCTGGTTGGATAATAGCATGATAAACGGCTAACACTAATCAGTGCTGGTTATTGTTAGGAAATACTACAGTAAGATTAGTAATCAAGCAGTTTGAATTATATATGAGAATGAAATACTACATAACCTGGTTGATAATACTGGTTGCTCTTAGCGCCAAAGGACAAGAAGAGAATCCCTTTAAAATTGGTAACATTCTATTTGGTGGATCAATTAGTGTTGAAGGACATAGGATTGAAAAGATCGATGCAAACAATACATTGAAAGTCCAACATTCAGAAAGAAACTTTCTGGGTGAATTACATGTTGGAATTTTTGCATATGACAATTTTGTTGTTGGCTTGAAGTTAGATTATGCTTTGAGACGGTATAAATATGACACCGGATTCATATCAAATTACAATCTTTTCCTTTTAAAACCCTTTGGACGATACTACACCCCCATTGGATTATTTGGAGAAGGTACTTATGGAATAGGAATTAGTGAAACTGGAGAGTTTGGCTCTGATCCACTTGATGATAGAAAGATAAATACATGGAGTGTAGGATTTGGATATTGCCTACTCATTAATAGATATGTAGCTATTGAGCCTTTACTTTCATATGAAGTGAAGAATGAGTTTGTCAGAACAGATGACTCTCAAAAGAAATTTAGCGGATTCACATTGCAAATTGGAGTACAAATTTTCATTAACCCATTCAATAATAACCAAAATCCTTGAAACTATGAAACTTAGAACTGCTTTCCTATTCGTCATTTTTTGCTTCACAAAATTCCTTGCAGGCCAACACTCTGTTACTACGATAAAAAGTGAAAACCTAATTGAGTATGAAACAACTGGAAATTGCAATGATGGTTATCATAGGGAATTATATCACATATTTAGGCTAGATGGTTTGGATGAAGATGAATTATATACATTATCTGTTAGCCACCCATCACTGCTCGATAATTTAGATAACATTTCATTATCTTCAGATTCATATGATTGGGAGATATATGATAATACTAATGTGTATTCTCAAGAATGGATTTGGAGAGGCGAAGATAATGGAACAGATTACATATCCATTGATGTATCTATCAGTGACCATGATGATGTAGAAATAGATTTATCTCAAACCTTTTCTTTTAGTCTTGGACATCTTGACCAAAATGGAAATAATATCATCACTCGTACATCTGAAGTTAAGGTGTATACACCAACTTACATTGGTGGAGATTTTCTTGATTGCAGCAATCCAATCACCTTTGATCTTGAAGATTTAAGTAGTTATGGGACCTCTTCTTGGGTGATAAAACAATTTGGGAGCACCAAAGCATCAGGTTCTGGTACAGCGGCAAGTGCGAGTAATATTACCACTGGTTCAGGGGAAGTAATATATACGGTTTCTTTTAGTTGCGGCTTAGATCCACTAACATTCACAAAAGAATTTTGGTTTGGAAAATTTGAAAATACTGTTGTAACTGGTACCGGAGGTGTCTGTCCTAGTTCATTATACATGTATACCGCTCAGGTGCCTGGTGGGCATCAGTCTTCTTATTCATATACATGGACCTATCCAAGTAATTGGAGTAAGTATTCTCAATATAATAATTTTGTTCACCTCTATACCCCATCAAGTCCAAATTATGGAACTGTTCGTGTATCTATCACAAATTCATGTGGTACAAGTGGATATAGTGGCATTACGGTATATCCCGGATATTGTGGTGGCTACTACATGATGATGCCAAATCCAAGTTCTACTTATATTGACCTTGATGTGGATTCGCAAAAAACTACTGCATCTGAGGTAATTACTGGCAACGATATTACAATTTCTATCGTTGATAAGATGGGTACTCCTATATTTTCTCAAAACGTCACCAGTCTACCGTACAGGATAGATACTGGGAAATTTAAGAAAGGAGAATATATCGCAACTATTCTTACAAGAAGTAAAGCCGGATACGTAAAGGATCAGAGAGTAGAATCAATAATGTTCATTGTTGAGTAAGTATGTTCGTGGCTATTCTTCAAAGGGCCTGAGGTGTGATCTTCAGGCCCATTATTGATAGATCTGTTTCCTGAATGGGAATGCACAATCCAGTCCAACAGATCCACATCTTACGGGAGTTAATTGAGTCACCAATCCCAGATTTGACAACCATTTATTAAGTAGCTAACATTATGCATGTTACCAAGGTTTCCTTTTCTCTGGTATAGTTGGTTCTCAATAAACCAGATTGCTATGTTCTAGTAGATCAATTTTTCCAAACTGGGTAAGAAAACTAAACTTAAATATCATCTGGCTGAGAAATATGCAGTTAGTACCTCTATAGTAGAGCAAATACTATCTCAATCCATTTGACCTATTAGAGTTATCTATCATAACCATTAGAACACGGATGACTAATCTTTATAGTAGCATGACCTGTTATTAAATCAATGGCTGCTTCAAAACATTCTTCTTCATTATCAATGTATCGCGCATATGATTGTAGAGTTAAAGTCCCTGTGTGAATACTAAGAACAACTCGGTAAAAACAAAGGGTATCAACATTCGCTTCATTAATTAGAGTATTTAGCGCCTCTTCAGGTGAGGAGAATTTAAGTGGCCCAGTTTTTGGAATTTCATGCAGTGATGATTCAAATCCTATATGATCCAAAGCAGCAGCAATTTCATCCTTATTTAAATAAGTATCTTTTGGTAATCCAATTTCAGGAAAACTACTAGCGCCCTCATGGATTCTAATTATAAAATGGTCTCCATCACATGCGATAGCCCAGTCATTCTGTACTCGGAATCCAATACTAAAAAAGTCGCCGTCGCTTCCCTCACTTATTTTTGATTCGGTTATTTCAAAGTGTTCGTCGAAATATGGTTCAGTTAAGGTCGTACGTTCTAAAAGAATTTCTTTCCAGATAGACGTATATGTAGAGCAAAGAGTCGTTGTGCAGATTCCCTCACTCCACTTTTCGTAGTAATCCAAATAGTTATATTCTTCCGGCGTTTTGCATGTGACTGGTCGCGGGGGTTGAGGTTCAATTATATCACAAGAAGGTAAACATGTGATCATCGAAATTGCTGTAATATATACAGCATGTTTAAGCCTGTTAATCATAATATTTATAATGCTGATACGCTCGATTTGGTATTAAAATTCATGTTGCATAGACTGTTTCTGAGGTTTTCGCAGTTGTTGTTATTCAAAAGTATGAAAAAAAACCTGGGACAGATTTGAAAATAGCATCTTTACTCCTCCTGTTCTTCCATAAACTCTAAATTATCAATTTGATAAAATTACTGAAAAGGATCGTAATATCTTATTTACAAAAAAAACTATATTTCTGTCTGCTCTCAAACCAAAACATTAGTTCTTAGCACTGTCTGAAAGTTTTTTCTTCTCTGTTTGTTACATAACAAAATTGCCAGGAGTGATACCAAAACATAGCAAAGCCCTCCTAAGGTGTCACCGTACATCGACTTTCTCCCTACAGGAAGGGTAATGTACCACTCAGAGGAGATATGCCCTGTCCCCTTATACCTTCAAGACCCCCTCTACAGGAAATAGAAGAGCAACTTGCTGGTTTGCCCTGATTGATTGCTTGAATTTTAGTAGCTAATTCTAAACCTGGAGCTGGACCTATGCGTCTTATTTACAGCTACATTAATAGTTAAACTAAATCTTGAATTAAGATCCCAATGAAAACAAAAGGCTTCAGTATTGGAATTATCTTCCTTGTGCTATTGGTATGTACTACCTGCACGAAGGATGATCCCCTCCTTACTCCTGATGGAGAACCTTTCGCACTAAAATCAGCTGTATCAGCTTCTGATTTTGATTTTAGTGAATCAGTTACTCTATTTGGTCCAATGAAAATTGAAAGGACTAAATCCAAGCCAGTAACAGTCGTGAAGAAAATTCATATTGAAAACTACGATTGTTTTGAAATCAATTTCATGGTTGAAATCAGATCGGGTGATTTGCATGGTAATAACTGTGTTTCCTCGGGTATTGTAATAATTAATGATGAGGCAGTATTAAGTCAGAAAGACTTTAAAAACAAAGCTCTTTTTCTCAGCTTGCCAATGGAACTTCCCGAGAGTTTCAATATTGAAGTCCGATTAAATGGTAAACCCGGTGATTTTGTTACTGTTGAAATTAAAGGCATAAAAATATGCACAGAATGCGGGAGTACTTTCATAGATGAAAGAGACGGTCAAGAATATGAAACTGTTCAAATTGGAGATCAATGTTGGATGGCTGAGAATCTGAAAGCCACCATGTATAACGATGGCACTCCAATCCCATTTGTGAATGATAATCAAGTATGGCAGAATACCAGCACGGCAGCTTACTGCTGGTATGATAATGATGAAATTACGTATAAAGATACTTATGGGGCACTATACAACTGGTTCACAGTAGAGACTGGTAAGCTTTGCCCAAAAGGTTGGCATGTTCCTTCCGATGCTGAATGGAAAATCTTGGAAATGTATTTAGGAATGACTCAGGAGGAAGCTGATAGTGAAGGCACTAGCAGAGGAGATGTAGGAGGCAAACTGAAAGAAGCTGGCTTAGTACATTGGCAAGACCCCAACTATGGAGCAACTAACGAAACTGGTTTTACAGCTCTTCCAGGAGGTAACCATGAGTTTGGCGGTGAATTTAGTGCCATGTATTTAATGTGTCAGATGTGGAGTTCTACCCCATTTATTGGCACTCCGGACGCATGGCAACGTTTTGTAAGCTACGGAGAAGCTACCGTAGGTAGGGATCATCCCTGCAAGGCAGATGGCAAATCTGTTCGTTGTGTGAAGGATGCCCCTTGATAGCAGCTAACATATACTTAACCCCTTTAAGGATTGAGATTTTTGGGGACTTTCTCCCTCCAGGTATAGTATTACCCCACTCAAAGGAGATATGCTGCATATCCTCATACCTTCATAGTACCTTCTTATTTATTAACTACTCTCCTTAGCCAGGAAAATAGTTTGTTTTTGATCCTAAACCTGGAGGCGACTCATACGTCTTGTTTATAGTCTAACCCCCAAAATCATTCACCATGAAAAAATTATTATTTATCACGGCCTTCCTCCTGTTTGCAGGAATTGCATTTGGACAAACCCTAAAGAAGGGGGGTGTTGTTTCCTTACATCGAATGGAAGTAACTCTCAACCCAGGTGTAAGCATTGAACAATATTTAGATTTCTGGGCAAACAAGCTCCTTCCGGAGGCAGAAAAAGTGTTTCCAGAAATAACAGCACAGATTTTAAAAGGAATTAGAACAGATAATAAAACTGAATTTGCTGGTTATTACCGCTACGAATCTTTGGAGGCCTTTCGGAAATACTGGAACGAGGATGGAACTCCGACTGAGAAAGGAGCCGCAGCCATGGCAAAGCTTCAACCACTCATTGACGAAGCAAATAAGCTAGGAACGTATACCCAAACACCAGGTGATTGGGTGATAATAACTCCTTAAGTTAGATATTTTAAAATATACCCCCCGGTTCACGCTGGGGGTTTACTTTGCCTGTAGGAAGAATCACTATCCTCTTCTCCTAACGGACAAACCTGTAAGAGCGTAGTTGTTAGCTAGCGTTACTATTCATCTTTGTGACTTTTAAAGTATGCGGCCAGGAATTCAATTAGTGGGAGAAGTGTTATAATCCTATTAAGCCCTCCTTAAGGTATGACCGTATACAGGCTTTCTGCCTAAAGGTATAGCATCACCCCACTCAAAGGAGATCTGCCCTATATCCTCATACCTTCAGGGTGCCTTCTTCATGATATTGAAGAACTAATGATCTGGTTTGCCCTGGTTGTTTGGAGGGAATTAATTCGTTAATAATCTGCAAATTAATTGACTTGCTATAGGGATTGAGGTAACTTGTAATAGTCTAACCCCAAATCATTTATTCAAATGAAAGCAATTCGTTACTTAGCCGCAAGCATGTTTTTACTTACTGGAATTTTGCATTTCTATCTTGCAATCAATCCCACCTCTGAAATCAGTTCTATCGGTATGCTTATTGCTGGAATTGTTTATTCTGCAACAGGCGTATTGCTTCTAATGAAAGTAGGCTTTGCACGTTGGCTGGGACTAATTCCGATCGTACCGATGGTCATGGCTCCTTTTATGTTGGATCTTAGCAGCCTGGATTGGACAATGCTCTGGTTTCCAATCGAACTTGTAGCAGTAATTTGTTGCATAATACTGCTAGTAAAAAAGAGCAAAGGATAAATCATTATACAATAACATCCTTATGGGACCACTGGGATCGGGACAGTGACTCTGGGCTACACCGATTGGATAATACAGTAGTAGAAACCTGGAAGATCTCCGAATCCCCCCGGTTGACGCTGGGGGTTTTCTTTGCCTGTAGGAAGTAATGAATCCTCTTCTCCTAAAGGAATAACCTGTGGGAGGATCAGTGTTAGCTACTAATCATTATGGTGACTATTGCCTGACAACCTAAGTTCGATCAAGGAGAAGTAGCCTAACTCATTAAGGTCCCCTTAAGGTATGACCGTACGTAAACCTTCTCCCTACAGGCCACCTTTCTCTAGTTTGAACCTCAACTCTCTTAGAATTCAATATTTGATCTAGCACCGCCATATATGCACAATATCGATTTATATCTCATTCTCATGGGACTATTATAAGGCTATAGCTTACTAATACAGTATGTTACAGCGATGAGGGTAATTTTGATGTTACTATAATCTACAAAAGGATAAATGACTGAATATCAATAGATAACATGATTAGTGATTTTTGATGGTTATTCGGAATTCATTAATTGCTATTCCCATAGTGCATCATCGCGCATATATCTGAAATACAGTATAATACACTCTCTCTAGACTTGCTCTGGTTGACTGTTGGAATTTGTAGTGGTTATTCTAAACCTGGAGCTGGGCTTATACGTCTCTTTTACAGTCTAACTTTTAATCTTGGAATAATCAATATCGTTAGGTTTGAAACTTAGGACTCCAAACAAAATGGTGAAAAACACACCAATTACAGCTAGTGGAACAGACCATCGATTTAATTTTGATGTATTCTCAAACATCTTATTCCGAGTTGTTAATACCGAGTTTAGCTCACTAATATTGAATTCTATCGCCTTAGTATCCTCGTTGGATAGAGCATCTTTAATGCTAATCAATATCCTTCTTTCCTCATCAGGTACTCCAGAGAAAGGTTTCTCTCTATACTCATTCTTAATGATTTCCCGGATTAATCTATGTCGCTCTATTTTGTCATTTTCTGGAATTTTTGAAGAATCGGCTAATCTATTTGTATAATAGTCCTCTAAAACCGGTGCCATTGAATATATTTCACCTTTGGTCCGAGACATGGAGTTGATAATTATTTGAACATCTTCTCTGTCTTTAATTAATCCGCTTGAGAAATTTTGGTCGAGAATATCATAAATTGAATCGCTCCCTGCCTTGTCAACTTTCTTTATAAATAGTAATTGTCTTGCAGCAATTATTGCACCTAGAGCAGCAACAATAAATGGAATCGTATCCATGAATGTTTTGTAAACAGCCTCGATTTCCATAGTGAGTTAGTTTAATATAATGCAAAATTTAGGTATTATTTTGCAAATTGGCGTAATATAGAGGCGCTGATATTTCTATCCTCAGCCCATCAATCCCCAAAATGGCTTACGAAAAAGAAGTAGAGGAGCTGATTCTTTAGTTAATGTTGATTGATTGGTGGAAGGCGACGAAACAGAATAAGCCAACTGTACCTGTGGGGAGTGATCATACATAGACTTTCTCCCTACAGGGATAGTATTACTCCACTCAAAGGAGATCTGCCTTATATCCTCACTCCTCAAAGGCCCCTTGTCATAGAAATCGAAGAACTACGGATCAAGCTTGCCTTGATTGATTGGTGGGATTTAAGCTGTTAGTCCTAAACCAGATACTTGACTTATGCGTCTTGTTGATGATAATACTTTTATTTCAACCTTATAATCCAACAATCATGAAAAAATTAGTTCTATTATTTTCCTGTATAATTTTAGGTATTAGTACTTCAGCGTTTGGCCAGGAATGGTCTGCTGATCAAGAAGAAGCCTTGGGAATTTGCACCAAGATGCATGAAACCTGGGCTAACCGGGACTTAGAGGGATATATGAGCTGTTTGCACGAAAACTTTGTCGGTTGGTATAATGAAGACCCCTTGCCAATCGACAAAAAAACCCTACAACTTTGGGAAGAGCATTGGCTCAGTACAACCAAAATTCATCGTACCACAAGCACGCCTGTTTCAATAAGAATAACGGACGATATTGCAATAGTTAATTCATATGGTACTGCAGTACGAGAAGATAAAAGTGGTAGTAAACTAACGTATACAAAATGGACGAATGTCTGTAAAAAGGAAAATGGGAAATGGTTGATTTTGGGGATGTTTGGCGGGAGAGTCTTGGACGATTAACGTCAACTACTCACTCCCCCGGTTCACGCTGGGGGTTTATCATTTGCTGGATTGTTTCAATTAACCTTTAGGAGGGATTTCAAAACATAGTAAAGGTCCCCCTAAGGTATGACCGTATGAAGACGATCTCCCTGCAGCTATGGTATCACCCCACTCAAGGAGATATGCCTCATATCCACATTCCTCAAAGGCACCTTCCTCTCGATTGCACCTAAACTCCCTTAGAATTTAATATTTAAAACGGAACTACCATATATATACCTGTATATGATCCTTCTGAATATCCGAATGCTGTAAAAGTTTTACCTGAACTTCTTCAAACTTTTTCCACGATGACAATGCAATTGCAATATCAAGATCCAGGGTAGCTCTACCGCTTTTCTCTCCGTGTATAGCCATAATAATATCTCGTGCTGTAGCTCCAATTACATAGAAACTGAGTCCTTCGTCATGGAAATAATCTGATAAAAAGTCAAGTAAGGATTTCAGAAGTGGATGGTGAAACTTATCACTTGATATATTGTAAGTCATTTGCAAATATCTCATTTGCAATCTGAATATTTCGTTCAACTCCACTACCAACCAGATCAGCGTAGATTAATAGTTCCGGAACCATTCCAGGCAGTGTAGGTACACTATTCTCATTCCAGAAAATTTCCAATATCTCTAAATTTCCAGATTCATTTGGAATCAGCCTTAGTTCTCTTGCAAATTCCTTCCAATTCTGGTTTGTATATAATGTGAAGTTTTTGGGATTTAGATTCATGGTTTTTAGTGCTGCAGCGGTCTCTCCTCCCCAAAGGACTCTACCCTTCGAACTTTGTAATGGTAGGTTCTGCCAGCTATTATAATCACCTGCAAACTCAAAGTCCATCCTTTTTATAGCCAATCGTGGTCGTAATACATCAAAATATGAGATAATCCATCTGTCGAGCAATAATTTGAGGTTCTTTAACCGTCTTCCGCCTCCCACCTTCAACACAAAATTCAGGCTTTCTAACTCTGTTAAAACATTGCTTACGGAACCTACTGAAATTCCAGATAATTCTGATAAGCGCCTATTAGGTAATTGGATAATATCAGGATTACACAACAATAAAAATATTAGTTTTATCCCCGACTCCCTGAATGCTCTCGCCTGGTTTGTCAGTGCAGGATTAAGTGTCTTTTGTCCTGAAATATAAACCAGAAGTCCTGCATTCCTAATAAAAGAATTCCCAGATCCATCCAGATAGTTGATTCCATTTTGCCTGAACTCATCAGCCACTTCAAGAGCAATATAATTAGATAGAATAATTATTGGCTGATCAATACGTTTTTCAAGCTCTTTTACCTGTTGTAATACAATCCCTTTACTGGAAACCCTTATCTCTTTCCAGGCTGCAACTCTGTATTCTACTTGTCCGATTGTAAGCTGATAATCTCCATTATTTCTTTCAATGGACATCTCATTTCGGATGCCTGATAGCTGACCGAAATTATCTACAGCATCATATATATACCTGTCTTTCATGATCACGTATTTATGTTGATCATTTCCAATGATCATGTAAATATACTGATCATTAAATCAAAAACAAAATATTATGATTCCAAATATTTGGCATATTAATGGATGATTGTCTTCTGGTTGCTCTATTCCCAACCAGTATTCACAACCGATTAACAACCATCATAATTATCTCACTGTAAGTAAGTTGCATATTTTCTGCCATTTGCGCCGGAAAACACCACTCCCCTACGGACTGCACACGATTGCCTTAAACCTCTTAACTTGCAAATAGTTAAGGGTGTTTTTGTTAAGGGGCGGAATAGTAGCCGTAATGAGTTCGGTTTGCTTGCTGTATAAAAAGAATATTAAAGACCAGGGTGCCTTGGGCAATTCGCCCTCTTGATTTCAAAATATACCCCATCCAATAATCTTAATGTTTTTCTCGATATGTTTGCCATAACCTAGTGATAGGTTCTCCTACAGGTGTTCGGCAGAAGCCCTTTACTACCCTGAGTGGCACATTGTAGATCGCATCCCGCAGACTCGCTGAGAAGGCTTAGAACCCCTACATATTACCAATAGTAAAGGAGGTTGAGGAGCTAATCCCTTTCCTCATAACCATTTAATTACTCCCTTTATAATTGATCTCAGTTTATCCAGAGAAGACATCTCCTCCCGAGATTTTTTCTTTCGTTGAATTTCCTCAATGCAATTGGGGCAAGCCCATTCTCCATCAATTACAACCCAATCATGTCTATCTTCTGGGGCGTCTATTTGACATAATTTACATTTTGCCATAACTCCAATAATTTTAGGATTAATTAAAATTAAGGAATATTCATCGAAATAGTCGGATTACATTTTTAATGTGCTGATATTTCCTGTCTCAATGTAATACGGCGGGCCAAGCATTATTACATAAAGTACTTCCCACTGGATACGTGTATCTTGTTATACTTAGCCGCAACTCAGTAGTTAATCCCAATATAACTTGCGGTGAAAGAATAATAGTCCCGAGGATTCTAATCTAACCGAATTATTGATTACAAATACAATGACCTGGGCACACTAACGCATTCAAATCATTAAAAGTCAATGATATACTTGACTTTCTTTAAAGTTCGGGTTAACTTGATATAGTCTAACCCCAAAATCGTTTTATCATGAGAAAATTTTTAGTTATAACAGCTCTACTTCTGTTTGCAGGAATAGTTTTTGGACAAACACTGAAGAAAAGTGCAGTCGTTGGTACATTTGATTCTCGCGTATTAGCCGTCGCATATTACAATACAGAAGCGCACAAAAGTTATGTAGAAGGACTGAAGGCCGAACATGCAGAAGCGGAAGCATCCGGGGATAAGGAACGTGCACAGGAATTGGAAACCATAGGTGAAACTTCGCAGGAGTTGGCTCACAAACAGGCCTTTAGTACTTGGCCTGTGGATAATATTTTGGAAATAATCGAAGGAAAGATTCCAGAGATTGCAAAACAGGCTGACGTTGACCTCATTGTCTCCAAGTGGAATATAGTCTACCAGCGGTCAGGGGTTGAATTCATTGATGTTACCGATATCATGGTGAAACTTTTTAACCCAGATGAGCAAATGCTGGAGATGCTAAAACAAATGAAGATGCAGGACCCAATTCCACTTGAAGAACTTGAGAATATGAAATAGTCCAATCACAGAAGAATAACACATGCTTTATAGGCTTCAAGATTGCTGCCAAATACACGGGCATATCCAGGAACTATAAGTTTTCTTTTTTTCCATAAGTACTTTTCTACTTCTTCTTTAGCATATTATAACCTACTTTTTTATAAAATTCTATCTCTTACGTCTCATTTAAAACCTAACCCACAAAAAAATTATGTGATGAAAAAGTCTTTCACAACTTGTTTGTTGATTGTTTTCTTATTGAATGCATCTAGTTGCTTAAAAGAAGGTTGCGAAGAAACTAAATCTCCTGAAATAAATTTCGGAGTGCTTTTGGCTGGCCATGTATTATGCGTGATTGAATCACTGGATGATGAGGTCGATGTTACAGGGAATTATTACAATTCCGATTTCGGGATGGAGTATTACAAAGTTTACTGTGACGGCACACGTAAAGGTCCTTTTACAACATATTTTAAGATTGGTGAAAATGGATTATTAGAAAAACAGAGCATTGGATACATGAGTTTCCGAATGGACAATACGGACGATTATATCAATTTTACCTTCACAATTCAGTATAAAGAAAATAATTACAATGTTGATGCCAATTACGATGTATATTATGATACGTTTAAACAATTTAATGGGGAGAATGCCTATATTGATTTTACTGTAAAAATCAAATGGAAAGACGGAACTCCTACCGCTGAATCAATAACAGCCACAATCAGTTGAAAAAATCAATCATTTATCAGTAAGGTAAGCAAGGGAGGATTGCTTTTCTCATTGAAGAGTTTTTACCTTTTCGATAGTATCATGCAAATAGAAGGCTTCCCAAATAAACAACTATGAGAAAACTGTCCGCCATTCACTTGTTCATTGGACTTATTTCAATAAGCGCAATAACTGCTCAAAATCCGCTTATTCATGCCGATGTTCCGGACATGTCGATGATACGTGTAGGTGATACCTATTATATGAGCAGCACTACCATGCATATGAGCCCCGGAGTGCCTATCATGAAATCCAAAGATCTGTCTAACTGGGAGCTGGTAAATTATGCATATGATGTTTTAGATGATGTGGATGACCTGAACCTGGCCAATGGGAAAAGCTCATACGGAAGAGGATCCTGGGCCAGCTGTCTCCGGTATCATAATGATACTTATTATGTCTCAACTTTTGCCGGAACAACAGGGACCACTTACATATATTCCACCAAAGATATTGAAATGGGGCCCTGGAAAGTATCCAGGTTTGAACCATCGTACCATGACCACACCCTATTCTTTGATGATGATGGCAAAATATATATGATCTGGGGAGTAGGTGATCTGAGGATGGCAGAATTAAAGGAAGACCTATCAGGCATCAGGGAAGGTACAGAACGTGTTCTTATAAAAAATGCCAGTGCTCCTGCAGGTGATAATATCATGCTTCAGGCGGAAGGCTCCCAACTATTCAAGGTAAAGGGAAAATACTATCTATTCAATATCACCTGGCCCAGAGGCGGAATGCGAACAGTAATTGTTCATCGTGCTGATAATATTACGGGGCCGTATGAAAGCAGGTTGGCCTTGCAGGACAGGGGAATTGCCCAGGGAGGATTGATCGATACTCCCGATGGAGATTGGTATGCCTATCTATTCAGGGATTATGGTTCTGTGGGTCGTATTCCATATTTGGCTCCTGTGCAATGGGAAGACGGGTGGCCGATTATAGGCATTGACGGTAAAGTACCCGAAACTTTAAATCTACCGGAAAGTAAAGGTCCTATTCCCGGCATCGTAGCGTCTGATGAGTTTAAGAGAAAGAAAGGTGAACCAGCTTTACCCCTTGTTTGGCAGTGGAATCACAATCCTGACAATGAACACTGGTCGCTGACTGACAGAAAAGGATACATGCGTATAACAACAGGCCGGGTTGATACCTCATTTTTTTTGGCTAGAAATACGCTTACTCAGCGAACCATTGGTCCTGAATGTACCGGTTCAACTTTGGTCGATATAACCCATATGAAGGAAGGTGATATTGCGGGTCTGGCTCTTTTGCAAAGAAAGTATGGACTCTTAGGCGTTAAATATGAAAATGGTGTGAAGAGCCTGGTGATGATCCATGCTGACTCCGGTAAGTCCTGTGGAAGTTGAAAAAATTCCATTGAAGCAAAACAATGTTTACCTCAAAGCTTCATGTGATTTCACAGAGCGGAAGGATGAAGCCAATTTCTTTTACAGCCTTGATGGTAAAATGTGGAATAGGATTGGGGCTGCATTAAAAATGGAATATACACTGCCCCATTTTATGGGATACCGGTTTGGCTTGTTCAATTATGCTACGGAAAGTTCAGGAGGATACGTTGATTTCGATTATTTCCATATCAGCGACAGGATAAAATAAATATAAAAAATAAATTCTGAAAATCACCATCACTTTCTCGTTGGCTACTATTTTTCTAGCATTGATGGGACCATGGACTACATGCCACTCTCTAAGGATCTAACACACAGGACAGCTGAAATACTACCATCTTTCGTGCCAGTGAAGCATCATGTCGAAAGAAATGAACCGCATAGGTGAAGCCATCTTCGCCATGAAAATGCCAGGTTGGGTGACCGACGGCCCTCAACTTTTCAAGACCAAAACCGGGAAATTGGCTATGTCGTGGTCGAACTGGGGCGAAAACAGGTATGCAAAGGGTACAGCATATTCCAACTAATTGGGACTTCCATTCAGAAGCAGGTTAAAATCACACAAAGGATCTAATAAAATTGTAACGTAATGAATAAAAGATTACTTTTACATATCTTTATATCTACATATCTACATACATGGAATTTAAACAGCTGGATTTGAAGCCTCAGGGAAGTTGGATGAAGCGTACGATAAGCGCTCCCCGATTTAAGACCACAATGATTGCCATTGGGGTAGGAGCTTTACTGGGATTCCTTTTCTATTACATTACTGAGGGTCGGCTGATGGAGAGTATGCCCGCCAATGAAGTGGTAAAAAGTTTTCTTGTGGGAGGATTTTTCGGCTTCTTTATTACAAATAGCCCCTGTGCCAGGGGAAGGTGCTAAAGCCTGAAAGTTGTACCCAGGGAAGGTGGGAGAACATGACACCCACGGGCTACTTTTTTAAAGATTACCTCAATCCAGACCCTGATTGGTAGCCCTTCACTGCGTGAAATGAAAATCAAACCCAACTGATTTTTGTTCTTTGGCTTTTAACAACTCTGAAAAGAGGTTTTTCCATCCAGAGAGATCGTAAAAGTAAGGGCCGACACAATCAATTACTACAGTGGCGGCTTTCATTGCATCAGCATTCATGAACCACATTTAAATCATTAACCTACGCTGATTTTTTTCAGGGCATCGCATCAATCCTTAAAAACTTTGCCATGAAAAACATTTACTTGATTGCCGTTTGTTTACTTGCTGTTTCTGTGATATCCTGTCAGAAAGATGAGCCTGAACCCAATCCCAAGAAGGGTACATTGCATATCGATGTGGGATTGTACCTTGAAATTAATGAGCTGAGCAGTGCATTAAAGTCAACCCAGCAAACAGAAGATTTTAAAGTGACTATTTACAATGCCGATGGTACGGTGGCCCAATCCTATGAGAATGCGATGGATATGCCAGCCTCCATCGAGCTGGAAACGGGAGACTACTATGTGGAAGCCCATTCAGAAAACGACCTTCCGGCAGCCTTTAACAATCCATACTACTATGGAGCATCGGATCTTTTTTCCATTTCAAGCAATACCCCCCATTCGGTGGTGGTGACCTGTGAGCTGGCCAATACCATGGTCTCAGTGATTTATTCCAGCAATATCACAAGCAACTTTACAAATTACTCCACGACTGTCTCCTCCCTGCTTGCTTCCCTGGTGTTCGGCATGGATGAGGTAAGAATAGGGTATTTTCAAACCTCCCCTCTTGAGATCCTGGTGGACTTAAGCTATCAAAAACCGGATGGATCCGTGGTGAATAAGAGTTTGTTGGGTAGCATTCCCGATCCACTATCCAACCGGCACTATGAAATCCATGTGGATGCCTCCATCGATGAGGGAATGGCCACCTTTCAGATCCTGATGGATGAAGCCGAAGTGTTGGTGGAGGTGGTGGAGGTAACTGACAATTCAACCATTCAGCCCCCCGGTGCCATTGCATATGGAGAATTACTGTTCACAGAGATTATGTATAATCCAACTGCACTATCTGATGCGGATGGGGAATGGATCGAGATTTACAACAACTCGGATCGGATTATAGATCTCCAGAACCTGGTGCTGGAGAGAGACGATATCAACAGGTTCACCATTCCTGATCCAATCGACCTGGCCCCAGGGGCTTACTTTGTATTTTCCCGCACCGACCAGGCCACCGATGCGACCGACTATTACAATTATGGTTCAGGAATTTTATTGCCCAATACCGGGGCCGTACTTTCCCTATTAAACGAAGGTGAGGCTGCGAATCCTGGTGCCCTCATCTTCTCCCTCGATTATGGGGTGGCTGGATTTCCTGACGGATCCGGTGCCTCAATCGGACTAAATCCCAATTTACTTAATGCCTCAGATGCTGTTTCTGGCAACTCCTGGTGTATATCCACCTCCACGTATAGCACAGGCGACCTGGGAACGCCAGGGGCGGTCAATGACGACTGTCAATAAACAAGATGTATGATGGAACCACTTCATATTAAGTGGTTCCTGATTTTTGACTTGTGCATGCTTTTGTTGTAACTTACTATGCATGAAGCCAGATATATATCGCCAGCTGCAACGCCATCTGGACCGCATGCCTGTTCCTTTTCCGGAAACAGAATCGGGTGTGGAGATCAGCCTGCTTAAACAACTGTTTGACCAGGAGGAAGCTTACATTGCCCTCCAGTTAAGTGCAATTCCCGAGACCATCGACAGAATTCACAGTCGCTTTAAAGAAGGCGAGATTTCCAAAAAGCATTTAAGCTCTAAATTAAAGGGGCTTTTTGACAAAGGTGCCATCATGTCGGTACCCCATGCTAAAAAAGGCCGTATGTATAGCAAGCTCCCCCTGGCCATCGGCATCTTTGAGCACCAGGTGAACAGGATTACGAAGGAGCTGGCCGAGGACTTTTTTAAATACGAAGATGAAGGTTTTGCTGAAGCATTTCTTAAACCCAAAACCAAACAGATGCGAACCATTCCGGTCAACATCCCCATTGATCCGGAATTTCTGGTGGGCAGCTATGACAATGCCAGATCCCTGATCGAAAGATCACCCGGACCTTTTGCAGTGATGAACTGTGTATGTCGACAGGCTAAAGAAAAGATGGGCAAGTCCTGCAAACAGACCTCTGTACTTGAAACCTGTTTTACCCTGGAAAAAGCTGCCTTGTTTATGGTGGGCAAAGGTTTGGCCCGGGAGGTGGACAGAGACGAGATGAATCGTCTTGTGGAGCGTGCTGAAAAGGAGGGAATGGTTCTGCAACCGGGCAATGCAAAGGAACCGGACTTTATCTGTTGTTGTTGTGGCTGTTGTTGTGGAGTTCTCACTGCTGCCAAAAAATTTCCCAAACCAGCAGAATTTCTACAAACCAACTTTTTTGCAAAGATTGATTCAGAGAAGTGTACTGCCTGCGGAGAATGCATGGAACTATGCCAGATGGACGCGCTAATCCCGGTAAACAACCACACAGAAGTCCTTCTGTGATCATTGCATAGGTTGCGGGGTATGCCTGAACGCATGCGCGACCGGGGCCATTTCCCTGGTGAAAAAAGAGAAAGAGGAGGTTCCCCCCAGGGACAGTAAGGAGATGTACAAGAGGATGCTCATTGAGCGGTACGGGGTACTGGGAACTTTGAAATTTATGGGCAAGGCTGCCCTGGGCAAAAAAATATAGGACTCAAAGAAGCTTATATCCCTGCTTTTCTATTAAATATCCCAGTTCTGAATTCACTCTTTCTACATATCCATTCGTAAAATTATATGTATTCGGAGCATGTTTCTGATGGGTCTTCAGCATAGAACTAAACTTTGAATCATTGGGATTCAGATCAGATAGCAGATCTTTCTGAAGCATCTTCAGGACAGAACCCGGATCATCAGTCAGATCTTCATACCTCAATTCAACCAGATGACCGTCCGGGATTAAAGACTTGTCCGCCTGGTAGATCTCATACATCATCCTGTAGTTGCTGAAAATAAGCTCCCACAGATCGTCATCACTGATTTCCTGAAGCTGAAGTGTGATTAGAAAGCCTTTAAAGAATTTGAAGGTGGAAAACAAAACTTCATAGGGATTGCGTTCAATATAGACAAATCTGCTTTCAGGGAACACCTCAAGTAAAAATGGGATTCGGGCCATGTTGGAAGGACTCTTAGCTACGTATTGGCTCCCTTCCACATAGAGTATGCTGCGTTTTATAAACCTCCTGTATCCTTCCATAAAGGCTTCTCTTTTTGTCTCATCCACCTTTGACAGGGTTAAATGCTCTTCCCTGATTCTCTTGTAGTCCTTAGGGAAATAGAACCAGTAATAGAAACTGAATCCGACCTCATTGCCGAGCGCAAAGTCCTCTTCCTGAGGAAAATCCACATGCATCTGAATCTTGTCCACCAGCCTTTTATCTGGTAAATGATACTTCATGATTCTCTTTAATAAGCCCTGCAGAAAGAACAGGTTATTTGGGAATACGGTCTGGTAGGTGGTTGGATAGGAAACATCCTCGAAGCAGCAAAGAAGCTGATGTAAAAAGGTGGTGCCACTGCGCCAGTGGCCTAAAACATAGATGGGATCCTTCTTAATCTCCAGATCCTTTGACATGGATCTGTACCTGAGGTCATCAAAGTAAGCAAGCCCGGTGATTGCCAGGCTGGCCAGCTTCGACAGCTGATACTTCATCCTGTATGCTTTCTCCACTTGATAATGTCTTCTCCAGATCCTTCAGGATGGAGTATTTACAACCAGCCAGGGTAGTTACACTGAAAATGAAATCCTTTTTTGCCATACTCCCTCTGCCTTTATTTATTAAAATATTCGTTAAGAAAACGCACGAAATTAAGATACATCACATTTTCAATATCTGCGGTTGCAAATCCCCTGTTGCGAAGGATATCCGGCAATTTCTGCAGGTCCGCAATGGTGTCCAGATCATGTGGACACTGCTCCCTGCCATACCCGCCATCCAGGTCACTTCCTATACCTGCATGCAGAGAATTCCCCGCCAGCTGGCATATATGGTCAATGTTATCGGCCATGATTTCGAGCGTGACATTTCTGGATATGGGATCCGACTCTCCCCTGATCCAATCGGGCACCATCATCCATGCATCCAGTGCTATACCAATGACAGCCTTTCGGTCAATCAGTTCCCGGATCATCTCATCGCTGAACTGCCGGTTGTGATCCACAAATGCCGGCAATTGTTGTGACTGGCCCAAATACTTCCCTTAAAAATATCCAGGGCGTGCCAGAATGCATCGTCGTTCAGATGGGTCATATCCAGAATCATATCCAGCTGCTCCATGACATTGAGCAACTCCACCCCTGTCGGATTGAGCCTCCCGCTGGAATCGGTCCCATTGGCATATACCCCCGGCCCGTAATGAGCAGGACCGATAGCTCGAGTCCATATCCATAAGCTCTTTCAAGGTGTTTCATGGAGACAATGGAATCGGCTCCTTCCAGACTTAGCAAATAGCAAACAGGCGTTTTCTCATTGGGATTTTCCCATAGAGCCAAACTCTCCTCCAGAGAATTGCCATCCAAAATCTGTTTCATTTCGCCGATCTCCTCCATGGAACGGTACCACTCCAACTGTCCCTGGGTAAAAGCCCAGGCCTGTTCCTGAGAATACCAGCCCGGAATAGGGCCTCCCGGTTTAACAACCCTTGCAATCTGCGTGGCCACCACCAGACCCACTTTGCCTTCTCTCAATGCAGGAAATGAAACCGTATTTCTGTCCCCTGTCGGGTTTATCAGTCAATCCCTGCTCACTCTCCCGGATCTGCTCAACGGTCCAACGCTGGTCCCGGTTCCATTCCATGGCATTCATGGAGATATCCAGATGGGAATCAAAACAGAGTATTTTATCCTTGTCATTCATGGGTTTTCATATCCTTCATTCATATTTATAATTTCTCTTCTGGCACTCACCTTCCATATATCGTTTACATTCTGTCCTTCAACCACATATACCTGTTCATGTAATGCGATGGTTGGACATACATGGATCGGGAGGGCATAGACCATATCTCCTATGGATAGTTTTGAAAACTCAGGGGAAGAAACCACCATATGCTCTTCGCTGTGGTTGATCACCTCAGGGACTCTCCAGGTCTAAAAACTCCACCCGGGGGTGGGGCATTTCCGATGCCACGGCTTTATATCCAAGATCGAAGCACACATTCTCCCCGGGTTTGCTGATCACCCTTGTGGCCAGCACAGCAGCAGGTAAAAAATCAAGATCGGGCATAGCGCCCGCATATCCGGCATCCCATAAAAGGGGGGTGCCAGGACAAAGTGTGCGGGATGCATACCTGGCGTGAATAGGAAAGGTGGGGGTTCCTCCACAGGCCAGCTCCTTTACCTCGATCCCTTTCTCCTCCATCTTCTCCACCAGGCTGTTTACACTTTCAAAGTCGCGATTACAATGCACTTCCCGTTTTGCCACATCCTTTTCATGAATGTGACCATCGTAAATATGAAATCCCCCTAAGCTGAGGTTTTGATTGTTCAGAATAAAATTGATCAGTTCATCAGCCTGATCCGGTGCAATACCCGTTCGATGCATTCCATTGTCAAGATCCACAAAAACTCGCAGTTTCACTCCTCTTAACCTTGCCTCATCACTCAATTTTTGTGCGACAGCTCTGGAATCCACAGTAACAGCAAATATTACTTCCGGAAATCGTTCCAACAGGTTCAGGAAATGGCCAATGGCCGGACCCGTCAATGGATAGGCCAGTAGAATATCCTCTCCTCCATTTGCTGCCACCATTTCCACCTCTGTAAGGGTGGCGCATTTGAAATTTTTGATTCCATGTTGAAGCTGCAGCCTGATCACTTCGGCCATCTTATGGGTTTTCACATGGGGTCGCAAGCGCTCTGCAGTTCCGGCCAGCTTAATCATACGTCGAATATTCTCCTCAATTCGATCTGGAAATACCAGCACGGCTGGAGTATAAATTGAGGCTTCATGGGTGGGTTTGTACCACATATTAATTTCTCTTTTAATCTGAGGGGTGCAGTTCAAAAATACACTCCACCTCAACCGCAATGTTTCCGGGGAGGGACATTCCCACGGCGCTGCGTGCTCCCCTTCCATTGTTTTCTCCAAAGATATCCACCATCAGCTGGCTGAATCCGTTGATGGTTTGAGGATGCTGTTCAAACTCCGGATAGCAATTGACCATGCCAAGGGTTTTAATCAAGCGTTTAATTCTGTCCAGATCCCCAATCTGGGCTTTAATGGTGGAGAGCATGGTAAGCCCCACCTGGCGGGCTGCCAGCTGCCCTTCCTCCAGGGTCAGATCTTTTCCCACTTTTCCTTTGATAAGCTCACTGTTGCTCTGAAACGGTCCCTGTCCGGAGACATAAAGTTGATTCCCTGTGATCAGTACAGGGTGATAGATACCCCCGGAAGGAGGTGCAGGGGGTAATTCCAGTCCCAGCTCCTTTATGATTTTCTCAACATCTTTCATCTATATATGATTTTAGTTTCAGAATACAATATCCAACAAAAGTACACACACCAATCCCACCACTGAAATAATAGTTTCCATAAGGGTCCAGGTGGACAGGGTCTCCTTTACAGAAAGATTAAAATACTCTTTAAAAAGCCAGAATCCCCCATCATTTACATGCGACAAAATTAAGCTTCCGGCCCCAATGGATAAAACCATCAACTCAGGTGAGACTGAGGGATCTGCCACCAGCGGCAGAACAATTCCGGCAGCAGTCATGGCAGCTACGGTGGCCGATCCGATGGCTATGCGTATGGCTGCAGCAATAAGCCAGGCCAGAATAAGGGGGGGAATGCTGGATTGGCTCAACATCGCTCCCAGGTATTCACTGATACCACTCACCACCATAATCTCTTTCAGGCTCCCGGCTCCGGCAATAATCAACAAAATCATGGCAATGGAGGAGATGGAGTGGGAGAGATCGTGCATCACATCAACCATCTTTCTTCCATTTCTAAGCCCAAGGGTAAAAAGAGCAAATAAAACCGACAACAACATGGCCAGAACCGGATTTCCCATGGCTGTCAACACCGGGTATATAGCAGAAGCCTCGTTGCTAAATAATTGAGCAATTCCAGAGATTCCAATGAGCACGACAGGCATTAAAGTCGCCAAAAGACTGATAAATATGGGAGGGAGTTCATTTTCATCCAGAGGAACCTGTCCGGTAAAATCTTCCAGGGGAGTGGCTTTGATCTTTTTAAACAGTGGGGAGAGAAGCGGTCCCGCCACAAGGATGGTGGGAATGGATACCAAAATTCCCATCCATATGGTTTTACCCATATCAGCACCAAACATATCAGCCAGTGCTGTGGGGGCAGGATGCGGGGGCAGAAACCCATGGGTAACCGACAAGGATGCGATCATGGGTATTCCCACAAATAATAAGGGCAAGCCGGTGGATGCAGCCAGGGTAAATACCAGGGGAATAAGAATTACAAAACCCACTGAATAAAACATAGGGATACCCACAATAAAACCAGCCAGCATCAGCGCCCAATGAACCCTTTTTAATCCAAAACCCGTCACCATGGTCTGAGTAATCCGCTGTGCAGCACCACTGTCTGCAATGATACGGCCCAACATGGCCCCGAATCCAAGGATCAGCACCAGCAGACTCAGGGTATCTCCGATTCCCTTCTTCAATGCTTCAATGGTCTCATCCAGGCTTAACCCCATGGCCAGGCCCACAAAAAGGCAGACCAGCACAAAAGCCAGAAATGCATTGAATTTTGCTACGGTAATTAGTAACAGAAGCAAGATTACTCCTATGATAACAATCAGCAAAGGACTCATTCAAAAATACCTTAGTTGGAAGCTGCAATTAAAGTTAGGAAAATGTACCTCCATTCAAAACCATATTGAATTTAATAAATTCTGTATATTGAGGGCTCAATCCCCTGAGACAACCTATAATGAAAACCACCAGACGAGCCTTTATCAAAAGAAGCGGAACCACCCTGGCTTCTGCAGCACTATTGAGTCAGGTCCCATTAAGCCTGTTAACCGGGTGTTCCGTGAAAGAATTTTCATTCGGATTCCAGGTATGGACCATCAGAGAAAAGTTGATAACCGATTTTGCCGGCACCCTGAAGGCAATGAGTGAACTGGGCTATTCCGAGGTAGAGATGTGTTCTCCACTGGGATACTCGATGGCTGGCTTTGAACCCCTCAATAAAATGAGCGGAGCTGAAATGAAACAAATCATTGAGGATAATGGCTTGAAGTGCACAAGCTCCCATTTCACTTCGGGAGAGCTAAATGAAAGTCTGGACAATCGCATTCAATGGGCACAGGAAATAGGAATGAAACAGATGATACTCTCTTCCTTCTGGTTGGCCGAAGATGCCTCTGTGGACGATTATCGAAAGGCTGCAGAAAAACTCAACCTTATGGCCGAAAAAACCAAAGCGGCCGGGATTCAAATGGGATTTCATAACCATCACATGGAATTTGAAAAGCGTGGCAATGAACTTATTTATGATGCACTCTTAGAAACCCTGGACCCCGAACTGGTGAAAATGCAGTTCCAGGTAGCGGTGGTAGATATTGGATACCAGGCTGCCGATTACTTCAGAAATAACCCGGGTCGCTTTATCTCTGCGCACCTGGCTGATTATTCTCCTGAGAAAGAGTCACAGGTGCCCATTGGTGAGGGTATGGTGGATTGGCCCGACTTTTTTAAGGCAGCCAAAGTGGGAGGGGTGAAGAATTTTTATGTGGAGATGGATCCCAATACCTTTGAACCAAGTGCCGAGTTTCTGAAGAAGGTTTGATACGTCTTCAAGCCCTTGAATTGAATCGTAATTAGCCATAACTTAGAGTGTCAAAACCTATTGTTATGGCCACCCAGATCATTCCATTTCACAACAGCATAAATACATGCTATATCATTAAGGACAAAGGCACCGTTCTTTTCGATGCTTCTTACAAAGGATGTGCCGCATCATTCTCCAGACTCCTGTCCGAATCAAATATAGATCCTGAGGAGATTCAGTTGATCATCATCAGCCATGGGGACTTCGATCATGCAGGTGGTGCCAAAGAGCTCAGAGAGCTTACCGGAGCAAAAATTGTGATGCATGAGCGGGATAGAGAAAACCTTGAAAAGGCAATTTTTCATTGGCCGGAGGGAGTCACACCATGGGGAGTATTCTCCAGGGCGATGCTCAAGCCATTGCTGAAAAAGAAATTAAACGTCCCGGCTGCGAAGGTGGATATTGTACTGGACGACCAGGGGCTTTCGCTGGAAAAGTACGGAATCGCTGGAAAAGTGATCTATACACCGGGACACACCTATGGATCCATTAGTCTGGTGCTTGAATCCGGTGAAGCATTTGTGGGATGTTTGGCACACAACAGGCCTCCTTTTGTTTTAAAGCCCAAATTGCCTATCTATGCAAAAGATATGGATCAATTAAAAAAGAGTTGGAAAGTGGTTTTGGACCAGGGTGTTTCTAAAATCTATCCCGGCCACGGCAAGCCCTTTCCTCCTCAAAAGATTCTCAAATACCTGAATTGATGTTAATAAAAAGACTCCTCCTCTGGGCCTCTCTTTCGCTTCTCCTCTCTACCCAGGTTCTTGCTCAATCGGAATATAACGCCAGCAGTCGAGTCACTTGAAACCCGGGGCCCTGCCAAAGGGAAACTGCTTGTAATCGGGGGCGGGGCAGGTGATTTCTTTTATGAGAAATTTATGGAGCTTGCAGGTGGCCCTGATGCCCCCATTGTGGTGATTCCCACTGCCCTCACCAGCGATATACTAAGACCGGAAGACCTTGAAAGATTCCGGAATAGTTTTGTACAAAGAGGATTCAAAAATGTTACCGTTTTACATACCCGCGACCGGAAAGAGGCCAACAGTGAGTCCTTTTACAAGCCCCTTAAGTCCGCCGCCGGGATATGGTTCAGCGGGGGGCGGCAATGGAGGCATGCCGATTCTTACCTGGATACAAAAACCCATAAGGCTTTCTTTGAGCTGCTGGACCGGGGAGGAGTAATTGCAGGCAGTTCGGCAGGAGCCACCATCCAGGGCTCTTACCTGGCCCGTGGTGATACAAAGAACAACACCATAATGATGGGTGATCACGAAGAGGGGCTTGGATTTATAAGCAATGTGGCCATTGATCAGCATCTATTTGCCCGAAACCGTCAGTTTGACCTGTTTGAGATCCTCCACAACAAACCGGGTTTGCTGGGAATTGGCCTGGATGAGAATACAGGAATCCTTGTGGAAGGAGATCAGTTCACAGTGATCGGTCAGAGTTATGTGGTGATGTATGATGGCACTCGCTGGTCGGCCGAAAGAGATACCATTTATAAGTTGCCCGACCGCAGCTACCAGTTTTATCTTTTAGACGACGGGGATCGGTACGACCTTATTAACCGGAAGGTGATCTCTGACTAAACTCTAAATTTTTCCCCACATGAAAAAAGCATTCAAGATCATTGGATGGGTCCTTCTGATCCTTCTGGTGGTATTGGCAATAGCCTGGTTTGGATTTCTAAAACCTGAACCCCCTCCCATCTCTGCGGAAGATCGTGCCGAAATCACCCTGATGCCTCTCCCTTCTCAATTAAAACTGGGGAAGGGGACCTTTGTCTTGGATGATCAGATAGGTCATACATTCACCAGCCTCTCCACACCCAGGATGGATCGCGCCATGGCCAGATTTTACCACAAACTATCTAAGCAGACAGGCCTGACCCTTGGGAACGGAAGTGAAAAAAAGCTGATTCTGGAGTGCACGGGAACTGAAATGACCTATCCCTCCCTGGATGACGAGGAATCCTATTCCATCAAAATCACGGGTAAGAAGATTCTTGTGAAGGCTGCTTCAGAAACCGGAATCCTCTATGCCCTGGAGTCGATATTGCAACTACTTAAAGAAGATGGGGGTTATTGGGTCTTACCTCAACTATTAATTGAAGATCAGCCCAGGTATCCCTGGCGTGGACTGATGATCGATGTTTGCAGGCACTGGATACCCAAAGAGGTGATCTTGCGCAACCTTGAAGGTTTGGCCACAGCAAAGATGAATGTATTTCACTGGCACCTGACCGATCACCAGGGATTTAGGGTGGAATCCAAAACTTATCCCAAGCTGCATAAAATGGGGTCCAATGGAGATTATTACACCCAGGAGGAGATCAAAGAGGTGGTTGAATATGCAGCCGACCGGGGAATAAGAGTGGTTCCTGAATTTGATGTTCCGGGTCACACCGCCGCCTGGTTTGTGGGACATCCCGAATTGGCCAGTGGACCCGGTCCCTATTATCGTGGATACCCTCATGTTGGGCCCTCAACCTGCCATGGATCCTACCAGAGATGAAGTCTATGAATTCCTTGATCAGCTATTTGGAGAGATGGCAGATCTTTTCCCAGATAGGTATTTTCACATTGGTGGAGATGAAGTGGTTCCCACCCAGTGGAATGAAAACGATGAGATACAGGAATACATGAGGGCGGAAGGATTAGAAGATACCCATGCACCTGCAGGCTCACTTTAACATCCGCCTCCAGAAAATTATGGACAGGCCACGGAAAAATAATGATGGGCTGGGATGAGATTCTGCACCCCGATCTCCCCCGTGAAGGAGTTGCGGTTCAAACCTGGCGCAATCATGAATCCTTGTGGGAATCGGCCAGACAGGGAACCCAGGCCATATTGTCGGCCGGTTTCTACCTGGACCATAAACAAACTGCAGCTTTTCACTACAAGGTGGACCCCTCGGTAATTCCAGGGGCGGTGGAAATTGAGATAGATTCATTGAACTGGAAAAGCTGGGATTGCACCATTCAGGTGGCCGATATGACAATGGATGGTGCTCTTTACCTGTTTGGGGAAGGAGCAGAACTAAGAGGTATCATGGACTTTATGGGAAGTACAACTGGAGTCTCTTATGTTACTCTTACAAGCAATAGCCTAAGTTTCATTGTAGAAATCACCCATGGCCGACCTTAAGTTTGAAACAGAGGTCAGGGGTGATTCCATTACAGGGACATCCAGCATGGCAGTATTTTCTCTCAAACTAACAGGATGGCGCTCAGGAGGAAGTGATATGGAAAATGGCACTCTCCTTCCTGAATTTAAGAAGATTGAACCACTTTCATCCGATGAAGAAATTAATCTCATAGGAGGTGAAGCTTGCATGTGGACCGAGATGGTAGACCGTGTTACCATTGATTCAAGAATCTGGCCTCGGGCTGCGGCTATAGGAGAAAAACTTTGGAGTCCAAAAGTTTTAACCAACGACATACCGGATATGTATCGCCGCCTGATGGTCATGGACAATCGCCTGGAAGAAACGGGCCTGCAACATCGCAGCTACAGCCGGAAACTCACAAATCAGATGGTTGGTCCCCTTTTGCAGGATCCACTTCAGATCCTGGTGGGTGTCCTGCAGGAAGAGAAGATGTTTAACCGCCTGGCTATCTATAAACCTGAATATTACCTGACCATACCACTAGACAGGGTAGTGGATGCTGCTCCGGCTGAAAGTCTTATTGCCTACCAGTTAGGTAAAACTGTTGATTCATGGTTGGAATCTGAAAACGAAAAAGACTGGGACCTGTTGATCGCTCATTTTGAGTTGTGGGCAGGAAATCATCAGAGGCTTGCACCTGCCTTTGAAGGAAACTGGAAGCTGCAGGAGGTCGAGGCTCACTCGATCCATCTTTCGGCGCTGGCCAAACTGGGTCTGGATGTCCTCACCGATCCCGGTTCCTTAAAGGGACTGCATGCTGAGATTGAGGCTCTCCTGTCTTCGGCCAGAGAAGCCCACGGCGGAACCCTGCTGGCTGTGGTGGAACCTGTTCAAAAGCTGGTGGAGTCTGCAACAAAGAAATAAATATCTTTGTCATAGAGGAGCGAACAGAAGAGAATTTCGACCATGAGCCAGACCAGATTAGAATTGTTGAACGACCTGTTTCACAGGTGGTGCGGAGAGGAAATTACCTCAGTTAATAAATTACCGGCTTCGGGATCTCCCAGGGAGTATTACCGCATTTCCGGAACAGGGACCACAGTTATTGGTGCCATAAACCTGGACCGCGAGGAGAATGAAGCCTTTATTTCATTTAGCAAGCACTTCCGGTCCAAAGGGCTGGCAGTACCTGAGATTTATCTGGTCGATCTTGAGAACAATGCCTACCTGCAAGAGGATCTGGGGGATATGACCCTGTTTGATTTCCAGTTTAAAATACGCAACAATGGAGCCTTTCCTGTGGAGCTAATGCAGGTGTATAAAAAGGTGTTGACAGAATTGCAAAAGTTCCAGATCACCGGCGGCCAAGGCCTGGATTATTCGGCCTGTTATCCCCGCTCAAGCTTCGACAGGCAGAGCATGCAATGGGACCTCAGCTACTTCAAATACTATTTTTTAAAGCTTGCCGGTATTCCCTTTAATGAGCAGGATCTGGAGAACGATTACAATACCCTTATTGAATACCTCCTTGCCCAGGATACCAACTATTTCCTTTACCGCGATTTTCAATCCAAGAATGTGATGCTGCGGGATGGGAAGCCCTGTTTTATCGATTACCAGGGGGGAAGGAAAGGAGCTCTGCAGTATGATGTGGCCTCATTGCTTTACGACTCTAAAGCCGATCTGCCTCCGGAAGTTCGGGAAGAGCTGCTGGAACATTATATCGATGGACTGGTCAACTATCCATCCGTTGATCCGCAAATGTTCCGTGAATCTTTTTACAGCTATGTCTTAATCCGGATTATGCAGGCCATGGGAGCTTATGGGTTCAGAGGCTTCTATGAGAAAAAGACCCATTTTCTGCAAAGTATACCCTATGCCCTGAATGACCTGAAATGGATCCTTGAAAATGTAAACTTCTCCATAGAGATACCCACCCTCCTGAAAGTTTATAAGCACCTGATATCAGCACCTAAATTAAAAAGGTTTAAGGACAAAGGGGGAAGGAAATCCACCCTTACGGTTCATATCAACAGCTTTAGCTATAAACATGGCATACCGGATGATCCGCACGGACACGGTGGAGGTTATGTATTTGATTGCAGGGTAGTCACCAATCCGGGGAAACTGGAAGCCTATAAATGTCTCACAGGAAAAGACAAACCGGTCATAGAATATCTGGATGTGCAAGCCGATGTAAACGAATTCCTGAGCAATTCTTTCGCCCTGGTGGATATGTCGGTGGACAAGTATGAAGAGCGAAATTTTTCACACCTGATGGTGGGATTTGGTTGTACCGGAGGACAACATCGCTCGGTATTTTGTGCGGAAAAACTGGCCGCACATCTCAGAGAAAGTCAGAATGTGCAGGTTACCCTCTGGCACCGGGAACTGGACTAATCCAATTCTGTTGCCTTAAAGTGGTAACTCCCGCTCTCCACCTCATAGACGGCATAACCCGCTTCCATCCCCTTGAATTGAATCCCTGTGAGCTCATCTGTCCTGCTTTTCACTTCAAAAACTTTTGAAGGATCGGAGGCCGGGACAAAAACTGTGGCATGGCAACTCACCGGAACGGTCACCTGCATGCTGAAGGTGTCACCACCCTTTTCCCAGGTGATTCCCCCCTCACCGTAAGGTGTTTCATTGGAATAGCTCACAAAATCCAAAGCTTCCACAGGCTGGGGCCGGAAAATCAAATGACGATAACCCGGCTGATCCGGATCGGCCTGCATACCCGCCAGGTTCCGGTAAAACCATACAAGACCTCCCCCGAACATGGGGTGGTTGAAAGAGTTCTGTTCATCCCATCGCTCACGGGTGGTTGTTGAACCCAGTTCCACCCAACGGCCAAAGCTCGGTTCACTTCTTTTATTGAGTGCCTCATAAGCCAACTCGTTTAATCCATTTTCAGCCAGAACCTCAAAAAAGAATCTGGTTCCAATGATCCCTGTATCCAGGTGTCCCTTGCTCTTTTTGAGTCCCGCCTTCAGAGCCTCCACCACCCTTTCATACTGCTCATCCGGAACTCCCATTTTTAAGGCCAGAATGTTCCCTCCAGCATCTCCATAGGTCCCCTTTTTCTTTTCGAAAAATCTTTTATGAAATGCACTTTTTGTATGTTCAGCCAGAGCCCTGTACTTGACTGCCTCTGATCCCATTCCGAGGATTTCTGCACTTCGGGCTGTGATGGAGGCACAATGCCATAAATAGAAGGTGTGCACCATCTCATCAGGAATAAACTCACCGGGAGGAACCCACTCTCCCAGGTTAAACCATTTTAAAATTTCCCCATCCTTACCTGTTCTCTTAGAGAACATAATACCCTCATCATCTACCCATGTTTGCATGTAATTCAAATAGCCTTTCATGCCCTCATAATTGTCCTCAAGCATATCCACCGATCCATAGTGCATATAATACTCCCAGGGAATGACACAGATGGCTGCTCCCCAGGCAGGTCCTCCTCCACATCCCGGTTGCCAGGGGGCGCCATTGGGGACATACCCGGTGGATTTTATCTGCGCACCCAGCATATCCTGCACCCACTTCTGATAAAAATTCTTTGCATCAAAGTTATGAAGTACCGTGATGCAGGTAATCTGTCCGTCGCCTGTGTAGGGTGAACGTTCGCGGTGGGGACAATCGCTGGCCACACCCCCATGCATGTTATCGGTCTGACTCCTTCGCCAGATCTTATTGATCTCGTTAAAGAGCGGATTGGAGGTCTCAAATGTAGCGGAAGCTTCTATAAAGGTGTTTACAGCTTCTGCGGTCACCATCTCTTTGGTAAGCTCTCCGGGCCAGTTGGTAATCTCCACCCCGCTAAACACAAACCAGTTAAATCGGGGCGCATAGTCCTCAGGACCCTCCCCTTTGAAAACATATATGTTTTCTCCGGAATAGTTATTGGCATTGGGCATAATCCGGACCTGATGGCCTTCGGGTCCCACTACTCCATTCAGGCGAACCCATCCGGAAATCTCCACTCCAAAATCAACTTTGAAATGACCCTCTCCAAGTTTTTCAACAGAGACTGGAGCGATCCTTTCTGTGACCCTGTCGGGATAAGCCGTATGTGCCACCATCCTTCCATAGGGAGCCTTTCGGAGAGAGACCCCTTCCCATTCTGAATCGTCAAACGAAGCGGTACTCCAACCCGCTTGCTCTTTACGCGCATCATAATGCTCCCCATAATAGACCATGTTCATATCGATGGCACTGGGGGAAGCTTTCCAGCTTTGATCGCTTTTAATCACCTCCTGGCTTCCATCCGAATAGGTGATATGCAGCTGACACAAAAATCTGGGGGAACCATAAGCCGCAGCCCAGAACTTTGCCGGATTATAAAAGCCGTTCCCCAGGATTCCTCCGATTACATTCTGTCCCTGTTCAAGTTGTTCCTTTACATCATAAGCCAGATACATCACCTTGTAATCCCGAAAATCATCCGGCAGGTAGATCAGTGCATCCATGAGCTGAGGGCGCTTTCCGTAATTGGTCTGATTTGGGACCAGCACATCATCACCCACCTTCTGACCATTTAAGTAAAGCTCGAAATAACCCAATCCAGTAACAAAAGCCACAGCCTTTTCCACCTCCCTTGTCACCTCAAAATCCTTCCGCAGGAGTGGGGCCGGCGGACCATAATCAGTGGGTTTGCCATCGGGTCCTCCAGCAGGCTTAGGGAGCGCTTCTTCCCCATCCCAAGGGGCTCCAATCCAGCTGGCTTTCCAGTCGTCAGGTGCAAGCAAACCCATCCGCCAGAAGCCCGGTTCGCTCCAGTCAGAAACCTCTCCCGCCCGATTCCAGGTTCTCACCTGCCACCAGCACTCCTGTCGGGATGAAAGTTCCTGTCCGCCATACTCCACACGGGTCGACTGATCTGAATCCTGCTTCCCGCTGTCCCATAAATCGGGTTCCTTCAGGCCCTCTTCCGAAGTGGCCACCCTTACCTGCCAGGCCGATTGTGCTTCACCCCTGGCTCCTTCTGCCGCCAGATTGATCCAGGCTAACCGGGGTTGACTTACATCCACCACTTGCGGATTGGGAAGGTATTCGCAGGTCAATTTAACAGGGTTTAAAGGTGCTGCCAGGGTACACACCTGCCAAAATACGGCGCACCCAAACCAGAATATTCTCTTCATAAGGATTCTATTTTTTTTAACTCCATTGCCTGTCCCAGGAGCGTCGCGCATTCCACTTCTCTGTAGGGGCAAACAGGTCTTCGCCTTTGTGGAGATGCTCTTTCACTGCCTCTTCATTTAGCTCAAGTCCCAATCCCGGTTTTTCCGGAACCTTTACATACCCGTCCTTTACCAGGGGTTTATCCAGTCCAGTCACCAGATCCTCCCACCAGGTCTTATCCACCGAATGGTGTTCCAGGGCCACAAAATTTTCAGTCGCTGCAGCTGTATGAACACAACCCATAAATGAGACAGGAGAAGAGGCATGGTGCAGCGCCATGGCCATTCCGTTTTCCTGTGCAAAATCACCAATTCGCTTGGTCTCAAGGTAGCCACCCGCCGAAACCGGATCGGGATGCACCATGTCCACTGCCCTTTTCTCAATCAGATCCCTGAATCCTTCTTTCAGGTAAATATCCTCCCCGGTAAGTGTGGGTACATCGACGGCCTGACTGATCTCCTTCCACTGGTCTGTATACTGCCAGGGGATCAGGTCCTCCAACCAGGCAATATTATAGGGTTCAAATGCTTTCCCCAGTCGAATCATGCTATTCACACCCATGTGTCCCACATGATCGATGGCCACCGGAACCTCCCATCCCACTTCCTGACGCATGGCTGCCAGGTATTTAACCAATTCCGCAATTCCTTTTTCGGTAATCTGGACCCGGGTGAAAGGATGCCTGGTTAAACCATACGATCCCTTCTCCTGGTCCCATCCCTGCATATCTCCCCAGGGTTCGGTATTGGTCAGGGTCCCGGGAATATCTTTAATAAGTCCGATCCCTATATCCATTTTCATAATGGTAAAACCCTGGTCGATTCTTCCCTTCATTCTTTTGGCAAACTCTTCGGGATTATTTACAGTGGGTGTATCCACATAGATCCTCACCTTATCCCTGTACTTTCCTCCCAACAGTTGGTAGATAGGAACCCCATAGGCCTTCCCCGTCAGGTCCCAGAGCGCCATCTCCACGCCCGACACACCACCTCCCTGTCTGCCATGATCCCCAAATTGCTTGATAATTTTAAAGATCCGTTCCACATTGCATGGATTCTCCCCAAGGATCCGGCTCTTAAGCATCAGGGCATATCTCTTATCTGCCCCATCGCGCACATCACCCAGCCCATGTATTCCCTGGTTGGTATAGATCTTTACAATGGGAATGTTCCCCACCTGGGCAATTCGGAGGTCGGTTATTTCCAGGTCAGAGGGTCCCGAATAACGACTCACGTCCTGGGCCAGATAATCCAATTGCTCCTCGAAAGGCGAGTTCATAGCAATGCCAAGTCCCAACCCACCCAATCCTGCTTTTTTCAGAAAAGTGCGCCTGTTGTTATTTTCTTCCATGGTTGCGATAAAATGGTTTGAGCATACAAATTATTAAAATACTTTATATCTTCCCCTTTATTTTTTTTATGAAGCACCTTAATCTCTTTAAAGTAATGCTCGGACTGGCCGGACTGGCTGCGATCCTGTTCATTATATCCTATTTTACAGGCAGATCTTCATTCCTGGGTCCCCTGCTGATCTCTTTTTTCGTATTTCTTGCCTTTGGGGTAAGGGGAAATCCCATTTCAAAGGGATTCTCCTATACCATTATGATTTTTGCAGCAGTCAGCATATCCATGTTTTATCCCGGTTACTTTCTGAAGTGGGGAGATTTTGAATTAAAAGCCACCATCGTCCCCCTGCTTCAGGTGATCATGTTTGGAATGGGATCCCAGATGAGTTTCAGAGATTTTGCGGGAGTGGTTAAGATGCCAAAAGGGGTTCTTATTGGATTGGCATGTCAGTTTACCATCATGCCTATAGTAGGCTTTACCATTGCCACCACCTTTGGATTTCCGCCGGAGATCGCAGCCGGAATCATTCTGGTGGGTTCCTCTCCCAGCGGACTGGCCTCCAATGTGATGTCATTTATAGCCAAAGCCAACCTGGCCCTTTCGGTCACCCTCACGGCCATAGCCACCATGCTTGCTCCCCTGATCACTCCTTCTTTGATGAAGCTGCTGGCCGGACAGTTTGTACCCATCGATTTCTGGGGTATGATGCTGGGGATTATCAATATTGTCATCCTTCCCATCGTAGCCGGACTGATGTTTAATGCAGTGGCTTATGGCAAAGAGAACCGCAAATCCATCCTCATCCAGATGGTGGTTTACCTGCTGATTATATCCGGAAAAAACCTGATCCTTTTCCAGACCTCAGAGATCACCTCCCAGGTAGCCTTTGTGCAACTGGGAAAAGATCTTATCTGGTTCCTGGCACTTCCCCTGCTGGCTGCCATGCTATTCAAGAAGCTGGTAAAGTCAGGCAAAGCCTCACTGGACAAAATACTTGCTTTTGTCTCCATGGCAGGCATCGGCGTGATTATCGTTGTGATTACAGCAGCCGGAAGGGACAGCCTTCTGGAAATAGGCTTCCTCCTGATTCTGGCCTGTCTCCTTCACAATACCACAGGCTATTTCCTGGGTTATTGGATTTGCAAACTGGCCAAGATGGATGAAAAATCTTGTCGCACCATTGCCCTGGAAGTGGGGATGCAAAACGGAGGTCTGGCCTCCGGAATCGCTCTGCAAATGGGACGTGTGGCTACCGTTGGACTGGCACCGGCTGTATTTGGTCCCATGATGAATATTACCGGAAGCTCTCTGGCCACCTGGTGGCGCCGGGCTTCTTCAAAAGAGAATTAAAAACTTCATATCATGAAAAAATTCCGCCTGCTTTTTGTTGTTTTTGTATTTGGATTCCTGAGTGCATCTGAGGCACAATTTTTTAACTCCGCCGAGGAGCTCATATACCTGACCCAGGAGTGGGAAGGTGAAAGGTTTGACGACGGACGACCCAAAGTCGCTGATGAGATCCTGGAGAGAATTGGAAAAATCTCCATAGAAGAGGCCTGGGGGGTGCTGAGATCCAAAGGATATAACAATCAGTTTGAGGGGAACTGGGAGATTCTGCATGAAGAGGTGCCCGTAGTGGGCCGTGTACTTACAGCAAGCTACATGCCCAAAAGACCGGAAGTGATGGATCGCCTAACGGCCAAAGGACATGAAATGGGTCGTGTGGGTGCCATGAACTCCTGGCCCATCGATGCACTTACACAGGGTGATGTATATGTGGCAGATGGATTTGGAAAGGTGGTGGATGGTACCTTAATTGGGGACAACCTGGGCAATGCCATCTTTGCAAACTCTGGAAACGGAGTGGTCTTCGATGCAGGATCGCGTGATATGGAGGGACTCGCCGAAATTGAAGGATTTAATGCCTTTGTAAGGGGATTCGATCCCTCATACCTGACAGAGAGCATGCTCATGGGCATCAATGTTCCCATTCGAATAGGCCGCGCTACCGTCTTCCCCGGTGATGTGGTGCTTGCCAAAAAAACAGGCGTATTGTTTATCCCTGCACACCTGGCTGAGGAGGTGGTGGACAGGGCTGAATTTATCATGCTCAGGGATATGTTTGGTCATGAAATGCTCAAAAAAGGCGTCTATACACCCGGCCAGATAGATGGCCGCTGGTCTGATGAAATCAAAGCGGCTTTTCTCGAATGGGTGGAGAACAGTTCTGAAGAGTTGCCCATGACCAAAGAGGATCTGGACGCCTATCTGAAGGACCGGACCTGGTAGTTTTAACAAGATTTTGTGATTTAAGGTATTGACTTTCAGCCGTTATTGGATTAGTTTTATTTGGCAAAACCATTAAACGTACGGTATGAAAAAGTCATATAAGATTGTAGGATTCTTCCTGCTGGGAATTGTTATGCTATTGTTGGTTCTGGCGCTGTATGTAAACATAACGGGTATCCCCAGTTATGAAAATCAGGCCAAAGTGCTCTCGGTTGAGGTGACCGAAGCAAGGGTAGCAGAAGGGGCCCGCATGGCAGCCGTCCTTTGCCTGCAATGCCACGGTTCATCAGACGGGAAACTGGGTGGTGCTTATATGGCAGACAATGATGATTTTGGGAAAATATTCGCCCCGAATATCACGCAGCATCCCGAATATGGGATCACAGAATATACCGATGGAGAGCTGGCTTACCTCTTCCGAACCGGAATCAGAAAAGACGGGCAATATACTCCTCCATGGATGCCTAAATTCCCTCATTTGTCGGATGAAGATATGTACAGTCTGATCGCTTTCCTGCGCTCTAATGATCCCATGGTGCAACCCTCAGATCACAATCCCCCTGAACCAAAACCAAATTTCCTGGCAAAAATGCTTTCAAGAACCGTTTTCAAACCACTACCCTATCCAGACAGGCCGATAATTGCTCCTCCCACGTCGGATCCGGTAGCCTTTGGTAAATATCTTGCTGTCGGTAAATATGATTGTTTCTCCTGCCACAGTGCAAGTTTTCAGCATATAGATATAATGAACCCGGAAAATTCAAAAGGGTATTTTGGAGGAGGAAACAGGCTGTTAGATCAGGAACTAAATGAGATCTTCTCATCCAATCTGACTATGGATATTGAAACTGGCCTGGGCTCGTGGAGCGAAGAGGAATTTATAAAGACGCTTCGGTATGGAATGAGGCCCGATGATACACCCTTGCAATACCCCATGGTGCCTGCTCCCATGATTACCCCGGCGGAGGCATCTGCCATATGGGCCTACCTGAACTCGATCCCGGCGATTGTGAACGAGGTAGAGTAAGCAAAGGTTGCTATCTTTGTGCCAAACAATTACTCATGTGAATGCAGCCAACCGATCGCGCTCCCAAGAAAAAAATTACGCTCGCCGGACTGAGGAATGCCCTGAAGCTTTACAGCTACATAAAGCCATACCGTGGCATTTATATCCTTGGCCTCTTCTTTCTCTTTGGATCGAGCATTTCCAACCTGGCCTTTCCCAAGCTTCTGGGTGATCTGGTAAATTCCGGGAACGAAGGGAACCTGGGAGAAGACCTGAATCAAATTGCACTTTTGCTGGTGGGAATACTTATTATTCAAGCTGTGTTCTCCTACTTCAGAACCATCCTTTTTGTAAAGGTCACCGAACGATCACTTGCTGATTTGCGTCAGGATACCTATAACCATTTGATTTGTTTGCCCGTAAAGTTTTTTGACAAACGAAGGGTGGGTGAACTGAACAGCAGAATTTCCTCCGATATCTCATTGCTTCAGGAAACCATGACCTCCACCCTGGCCGAATTTGTGCGACAGGTGATCATCATTGTGGGAGGAATCGCACTTTTAACTTTTACCTCTTTCAAGCTCACTCTCTTTATGCTGGCCATCATCCCGGGAGTGGTTCTGGCGGCTGTTTTCTTCGGCAGGTTTATTCGAAGGTACTCCCGGAAAGCCCAGCGGGCCGTGGCCGATTCAAACACCATTGTGGAGGAGACGCTTCAGGGCATTCAAAGCGTGAAGGCCTACACCAACGAGTTTTTTGAGATGTTCAGGTACAAAGAAAAGACCCTGGAGATTGCCGCCATTGGAATCAAGGCCGGACGGTACCGGGGTGCATTTTCCTCATTTCTGATACTTGGATTGTTTGGAGCACTGGTGGCTGTGATCTGGCGTGGAGCCATGCTCCTGGCCAATGGGGACATCAATGCCGGCGAGCTTTTTTCATTTGTACTTTATTCTGGTTTTATCGGAGGGACCATTGGAGGAATGGCCACGGTATTTACCAGAATTCAGCGTTTTCTGGGGGCCACTGAAGATCTGTTTGAAATTTTTAATGAAGAGGTGGAAGATCTTACTGAAACGATTTCAACAGATTCCGCCCACCATCTGAGGGGTAATATTTCCATGAAAAACCTCACATTTGAATACCCATCCCGTCCTGGGGAAACCGTCCTCAAGGATATCTCACTGGAGATTCAGGCCAAGCAGTTGGTGGCACTGGTGGGGGCCTCAGGCGCAGGAAAAACCACCATCACCTCTTTGCTTCTCAGACTTCATACACCCACAGGAGGAAGCATAGAGTTTGATGGAAATGATGGCAAGACCATTCCCCTAACTACCCTGAGAAGCCAGATTGCACTTGTGCCACAGGATATCTTTCTTTTTGGAGGTTCCATCGGGGAGAACATTAAGTATGGCAATCCAGAGGCCACAACAGACCAGGTCGTTGAAGCCGCCAAACAGGCAAATGCCTGGAATTTTATTAAGCGATTCCCTAAGGGATTGGATACCCTGGTTGGGGAGAGAGGCACTCAATTGTCGGGCGGCCAACGTCAAAGGGTGGCCATTGCCCGGGCACTGCTTAAAAATCCCAGGATCCTGATTCTGGATGAGGCCACCTCCTCACTGGATTCTGAATCGGAGAGGCTGGTCCAGGATGCACTGGAAAATCTGATGGCCGGCCGTACTTCCATTGTAATCGCTCACAGACTCAGTACCGTAAAAAATGCCGACCAGATTTTCGTGCTGGACGAAGGCGCTCTTGTGGAACGAGGAACACACAAGCAACTGATGTCAATCCCTGAAGGTAAATACAAAAACCTGAGCCAATTGCAATTTATTACCGCCTAATTTGCTCCTCCCTCTTTCAGTTTTTACTATTTTGTGCTTTTCAAATGACCCGCTTATGACAAAGAATACCTTGATCAGCCTGTTTTTTATACTTGCTGGTGTAAGCCTGTTTGCACAACCCTATCAATTCAGGGGTGTGGATCGAAATGGGATATACCCCGATACAGACTTGTTGGATAAGTGGCCCGAATCAGGGCCGGATTTGGTTAAAACCATCCAAAATCTTGGGGATGGATACAGCGCTCCTGCGATCACAGAAGAGGGATTGTTCATTGCCGGTATGTATGATTCCATAGGTAGACTAAACCATTTTGACCACCAGGGGCAGCTAAAGTGGAGTTATGAATACGGCAGGGAATTTACATTTAAATATACCGGGGCCCGCGGAACCCCAACCATCGAAGGAAACCGGCTCTATTATTCGGGAACCTTCGGAGATGCATTCTGTCTGAATGCAGAGGATGGTTCACTGATCTGGGAAAAGAACATATTCGACACCTATGGAGGGAAACCCTGCAAATGGGGTTATACCGAATCGCCTCTTATTTACAAAGACCTGATCATTCTCACTCCTGGCGGACCTTCGTATAATGTGGTTGCCCTTGACAAAAGCAATGGGGATTTAAGATGGGCCGTGGACCTGGATTCCACCAAAAATGCCTACAACTCACCCTTTCTGATCAGTCACCAGGGGAAGGATTATATTCTGCTCAATACCACCGAATATCTGCTGATGATTGATCCTGGATCGGGTAAGGTGGCCTTCAAGCACCGCATCACCCATCGAGCTAACATGCATGCCATCTCTCCTCTATATAAAAATGGCAAGATTTTCAATACAACCGGCTATGGAGTGGGAGCTGTTCTCTATGAAATCAATGAGGTGGAAAATCGCCTGGACACGCTCTATTTTAACCGCGACCTGGATTGCCGCTTAAGCGGATTGCTTTTGGTAGATGGTCTTATCTATGGAACCTCCGACCGAAAGAAACAGTGGGTGGCCTTAGATTTTGAAAGCGGAGAAACCATCTTCACATCCCGTGAAATCAAACCAGGATCCTTCCTGCTGGCAGATGAGAAGTTCTATATTTTCACCGAGACCGGAGAGGTCGCACTTGCCAAACCTCACAAGGAGGGATTTACCATCATCAGCAGGTTTGATATCCCGGTGGAGACGGTGCAATATGCATTTACCCATCCGGTCATTTACCAGGGAATTCTTTATATCAGGTATCGGGACCAGCTCTGGCTTTATGATGTGAACAAGTAATCGCACAGCATAAGGGGAGTCAAAACCAACTGATGAAAAAGCTAGTTTTAATTCTATATATTGCGGCCCTGTGCATTCACCTTAATGCGCAGGATTCAGGTCTCGGGCTGGGTATCATTGTGGGAGAACCCACCGGCTTTAGTGCCAAATTATGGACCACCGAGCATACTGCTCTCGATGCGGCACTGGCATGGTCCTTTGCAGGGAATGGATTCCTGCGCCTTCACTCCGACCTTCTCTGGCATAAACACTATTTTGAAGTGGAGAAGGGGCAGTTGCCCGTATATTTTGGGGTTGGAGCCAAACTTGTTTTTGCATCCGACCTGGAGCTGGGCATTCGGATTCCGGTGGGAATCTCCTACCAGTTTGAGTCCGGGCCATTCGAAGTTTTTCTCGAACTGGTACCCGTGTTTAACCTTCTCCCCAAAACCCAATTGGATTTCGATGGGGGCATTGGAGCCAGATACTATTTCTAGAGTGAAGTAAAGTTTCGTATCTTTGAGCACGTTATTCAATCTAATCAGTTTTTTATGAAGAGATTACCTATATTACTTGTAATTGCGGCCGGAATTATTCTTTCTTCCTGCTCAAAAAAGTCGCCAGAATTTGTAAACAGCATACCCGATGATGCCATTGCTGTGGCCTCTTTGCACCCTATGCAACTCCATACAAAAAGTCAGATAAATACTTTTGAAGCCATAAAAGAAAAAGTAAAAGATGAAATCTGGGGCCAGATCCTTGAGAACCCATTAAGTACGGGGCTTATGCTTGATGAATATGCCTATGTATTCCTGAGAATGGAAGAAGAGGCTCCCATCATCGGTGTGGTTGCTGGGATGAAGGATGTGGAGAAGTTTAAATCCACCCTGTCAAAGATTGATGAAAACATCAGTGAAAGCTTCAAGGAGATGGAGGGTTATACCTACATGCAACCCGATGAAGAGGGTGTGATAGCCTGGAATGAAGAGCAGATGATCGTGCTGGTTTCACCCGATAATGAGGAATTTGAGGAATCATACTGGGTTGAAAACCTCACAAAGATGTTCAATCCTGTAAAAGAGGAGTCCATCACCAGCCTGGTGGACTTCAAAGATTTCCAGGGTAAAATGAAAGATTTAAACCTCTGGGTCTCTTCCGATAAAATCATGGATGTGGTAAAACAGGTGGTTAAGCAGGATATTCCGGAATTGCCGGTCACTCTTTACAACAACTATGCCCAGGTCTATTTTGATTTTGCCAACGGGGAGGTGAACATAAGCGGAGAAACACACTTCAGTGAAGAGGTTGAAAAAAACGTGGAGGAGTTCCTGGTGATGAATCCCGAACTAAATGAAGAGATATTGAAACTGGCTCCCGGTGGAGACCTTGTTACTGGCCCTGGCTGGCTCCATGGACCTTCAGAAGGTTCAGAAGCTGGTGGAGAAATTTGCCCCCCCACAGCTGGACTCGGTAGGAAATAAGGTGGAAAATGCCATTGGTATCTCCCCTGCAGAGATGCTCGAAGCTTTCACAGGAGACTTCACCATTGCCATCAATGGAATCGAAGGAGAAACCATGATTCCCATAGAACTCTTTCTGGGATTTGGAGTGAATGGAGAAGCCATCCAGGAGAAGTTACTTGAAAAGGTTGGGGAGATGCTGCCCATCGAAGAGCAGGGTGACTTTTTTGTGATCAATATTCAGGGCAATGAGATTTACAGTGGGATTCTCAATAACATGTGGGTAATTACCAATGCCAAAGGTTACAAGGATGCCGTGGAAGGCGGTTCCCTGGAGAAATCACTGATGGATTCCAGGTTCAACGAATTCGCCGATGGATCCATGGGAATGTATCTGAACCTCGATCTGGAGGGTTACCCCGCCATGCTCCAGGGAATGCTATCCCAGAATCCGAAGCAGATGAAGTGGGTTGAGCATTTAACGGGGTCATTTGATTACCTGGGGATCTCAGCCAGCAACTATGAGAACCATGTTTTACTGAAGACCAACCAACCCGGTGAGAACAGCCTTTACACCATTTTAAAATTAACTGACATTCCTGAATAGGGAACAGAAACAGAAGCGCAATCAATGACCATCCGGTTTGAAAAGATGATTCCGCTTCCCCTGCTGGAACAGGATACCTCCGGTTCTGAAGTATGGGAATCAGAATCTGTCCTGTTTGAGCAAGGGAAATGCTATATCCTTGAAGCCCCTTCAGGCCGAGGAAAAACAAGTCTCCTGTCTGTGATCTATGGAATCAGAAAAGACTATCAGGGTACTGTTTTACTGGACAACAAATCCGTCGCACAATTCTCCTGGAAGGAGTGGTCAACCCTCAGGAAAAATAAGCTCTCCTACATATTCCAGGGACTGGAGTTATTTGAAAGCCTGACTGCACGTGAAAACATTCTTTTAAAGAACAGCATCACCGGATTCCAGCCGCCTCACAGAATCGAGGAGATGGCTCAAACCCTGGGCATAGAAGATTTTATGGACAGGAAAGCAGGAATCCTCTCCTTTGGACAACAACAGAGGGTGGCCATTATTCGGGCACTCTGTCAACCCTTCAATTTCCTGCTGGCCGATGAGTGCTTCAGTCACATGGACCTCCAAAACAGCCAAAATGCCTACCAGTTGATCCAGGAGGAGTGCAGTGCACAGGGAGCAGGATTACTCCTTACCTCCCTAAACGATACCGGATTCCTCAAAGCTGATGAAAGGAAAAGGCTATGAGTTATCTCTACAAAATATTGTGGAAAGATCACAGCAGGGCTCACCTTCTCTGGGCTTTCCTGGGCACACTGGCCGGTTTTGTTTTACTCCTTTCGGGCATCCAGTTCTATGTGGATTTAAAACAAGTTCTCTCAGACAACCGCGATCTGCTCGATCCCGAATACATCGTCATCAATAAGAAAGTCAATATCGGTCAGACCTTTGGACTCAGCAAGGCCGGATTTACAGATGAAGAGATAGTCGATATCTCCTCTCAGCCCTTTGCCGATCAGGTAGCTCCCTTCCTGGCCAACCAGTTTCCGGTAAGTGGATATACAGATAGTGAACAGTTCCCCGATTTCTACTCAGAACTGTTTTTTGAGGCCATCCCCGATGAATATATCGATGTGAAGTCGGACTCCTGGCAATGGGATCCTGAAGAGGGGATCATCCCCATTATCATCCCACAGGACTACCTGAATCTCTATAACTTTGGATTTGCCCCCAGTCAGGGCCTTCCGCAAATCCCCAAAGGGGTCATCTCCATGATCAAGTTTAGGATCAGGCTGAAAGGTCAGGGACAGGGTAACTATGGGGATTATACAGGCCGAATTGTAGGATTCAGCAACAGGATCAATTCCATCATGGTCCCCCTGGATTTTCTGGAGTGGGCCAATGAAAAATATGGCTACTTTGAAAAGGTCGATCCGGCTCAAATCATTCTTGTATCCAAAGATCCCACCGATCCTGCCATTATTAAGTACCTTGATGAAAAGGGATTTGATACCATCCGTGAAAAACTGAAAAGCAGCCGGATGAATATCATTCTTAAGTTTATCATCAGCTTCCTGGTGGTGGTAGCCAGCATTATTATCGGGCTTGCCTTTCTGGTTTTCCTGCTAAGTCTGCAATTAATGATCAGTCGCTCTGCAGAAAAGATCCGCAGGCTTAATAAGCTGGGCTACAACTTTAGAGAGATCAGCAGGCCATATATTGTGCTATTGGGGATCCTGATGCTTGGTGTAACTGGATTTTCCCTGCTAATCACGGCAGTTCTGACTCATAAGTTTTCCACCATGGCAGAGGCCTGGAGCCTCGATATATCTGCCTCCTTACATGGCATTATTTATGGAATGGCTGTGGGTCTTATTGCCCTGATTTCCCTGACCAATGTGATCGCCATCCTATTAAGTACTAAAAAGCTGTGTAAATAGTTTGTATCATTCAAATTAATCACTATTTTTGCAACCCCAAATTAATTATAAGTCGATATGGCACATCATTTATCAGCAAAGAAGAGGATCAGGCAGACCGAGGTTAAGCGTGCAAAGAATAAGTATTATGCAAGGACTTCAAGAAATGCTGTGAAGAAATTACGCGAAACTACCGAAAAGGAAGCCGCCACTGAACAGTATTCAGAAGTTGTCTCCATGCTTGACAAGCTTGCCAAGAACAATGTCATTCATAAGAACAAGGCATCAAACCTCAAATCGAAGTCTCGCGAAACACGTGAATGGCCTGTAAGGTTTTTCACGACCATGATATATGAGGCTGTCCCATCGGGATGGCCTTTTTTTGTGCAATTAAGTTGCTTCTGGTATTTGCTTCTGTGTATTTGTATCGGTGCTTAAATCCTTTATAAAAAAGGATTGTAGGCACCTCCACAAACACACATCCGCAAAATCTCTTCGCAAAAATAAATTTACAAATAAGGTCTTCCCTCAATATTAGTTGGGAGAAGGGTATAATAAGACCTCCGTCACATTAACTGGTAAACGGAGGTATGAATCAATACAGATCAATCAATTTGAAAACCTGGTCGGTGGAAGACAGGCCCAGGGAGAAGGTGATAGCCAATGGGGTCCAGTATCTTTCCGATTCGGAATTACTTGCCATTTTACTGGGTTCGGGAACTAGAAATATGACAGCGGTGGAACTGGCCAGACAGGTACTCCATAAGTCAGGAAACAGCCTGCATGATCTGGGAAGGCAGCATATTTCAGACCTGGTAGCCATTAAGGGCATAGGACCGGCCAAAGCCATTACCCTGCTGGCGGCCATGGAGCTTGGGAGGCGTCGGGATGCCACCCAGCAAACCGAAAGAATCCCGGTAAAATCAAGTGAAACGGTCTTCAAGCTTTTCCATCCCATACTGGGGGATCTGGATCACGAAGAGTTCTGGTTGTTGATGCTGAACCGGGCCAACAGGGTACTGGGCAGGTTTAAGGTGAGTCAGGGTGGACTCTCTGGAACTGTTATCGACACCCGGATTATCTTAAAGAAGGCCCTGGATAACCTGGCATCTTCCATTGTGGTTTGTCACAACCACCCCTCAGGAAATAATCAGCCCAGTGATGCCGATGTGAAGATCACTGAAAAATTGAAAAAAGCGGCTGAAATGCTTGAAATTAAACTACTCGATCATGTGATTATTGCAGATAAATCTTACTTTAGTTTCGCAGATGAGGGCCTGATTGCTTAATGCTCTGGTATCTATGATTAACATTCTGTTGACCATACTATTTAGTTCTGTCAAGTTTGCCATGACCTTTCCGGTGGCTGTAATGCAATTTGAATTTTCCTTCTTTGAGACCATTCTATGGACCAATGTGGGTGGGATCCTGGGCATCTACTTCTTTGCATTTTTGTCTGATAAGCTTATTGCATGGTGGAACAGAAATTTCAGAAAGTCACGATCAAAAGGATCTGATGAGTCCGGTGATAAGAAGGTATTCACCAAAAGGAACCGCAGAATCGTTCGCATCAAACAAAAATATGGACTTGATTGGCATCGCACTCTCCACGCCCATCGTGCTCTCCATTCCGCTTGGGACCTTCCTTGTGGTGCGGTATTACCGATCCTCCCGTACAAAATTCCTCTATCTGATTGTTTCCAACCTGGTCTGGTCCATTATCTACACCGGTTTTTATATATTCTGGGATATATTGCTCTTTACCAGGTAGCCACAGGAGTTACACGATCTTTCCCGGGGCAATTTTGAAGCATTTCCTGAATGCTAAGGCCCGACACAGGGTGGACCAGCTCAGGGGCAATATCGGTCAGCGGTAAAAGTACAAACCTGCGCCTGGAAATGGCCGGATGTGGCAAAGTGAGCCGGGCTTCTTCAAGGATGCTATCCCCATAAAACAGCAGATCGATATCTATCAATCGATCGGAGTACCCGCCTCCCTTGCGAATCCTGCCCAGGGATGTTTCTATTTCCATGAGGGTGTCCAGCAGTGCAAGTGGATCCAGATGGCTCATGCCCGAAAGGCAACAATTGTAGAAATCATTGCTGCTTGAATAACCCCATGCCTCTGATTGATAGATTTTTGAAACCTTTATCAGATCTCCGGCCTGCTTTTCAAAAAGCTCGCTGGCCTGCCGCAGGTTCTGCATCCTGTCTCCCAGGTTACTCCCCAGTGAGAGGTATATTATTTCACCTTTTGATACCTTGGTCAAAGTCGAATATTCTTGCTTCTAAGGTATTTATTATCAGCCACATTTTTAGTAAATTGCCGCCTCAAAAAAAAAGACATAATGAAAAATTTTCTGAGCAGCCTACTGGCGACCCTGGTTGGTTTAATTATAATGACCCTGGTGGTCTTTCTGATATTTATGGGTATCGTCGCAGCCTCAACCTCAAAAGAAGTTGTTGAGGTGAAGGAGAACTCTCTCCTGGTTGCAAAATTCAACAAGCAAATAATCGATCGTGCAGACAACAATCCCCTTTCAAAATTGTTGTCCGGTAGTTTTGCTTACAACGATGTGATGGGTCTCGACCAAATCTTAAAAGACCTTGAAAAAGCCAAAGCAGACGAAAACATCAAGGGCATCTTTCTTAGATTATCTAACGTTCCTTCTGGAACAGCCACCCTTGGAGAGGTAAGAGATGCCCTGCTGGACTTTAAAAGCAGTGGAAAATTTATCTATGCCTATGCCGATATTTTCACACAGAAGTCCTACTACCTGGCCACTGTGGCCGACAGCATTTTTATGACCCCGGAAGGGATGTTTATGTTTACCGGCTTGAGTGCTGAGGCTACTTTTTATAAGAACGCACTTGACAAGATTGGAATAGAGATGCAGGTGGTCAAACACGGCTCATATAAGAGTGCAGCGGAATCTTTTACACGTGAAGATCTGAGTGATGAAAACAGAGAGCAGATCGAAGGGTATGTGGGATCAATCTGGAACAAAATCGTTTCGGATATCTCCAAAAGCCGCGGTATCCCTGTTGAAAAGCTGAATCAATACGCCGATGAACTGGTTTCACTGGACAACGACCAGCTCGTGGAGACGGGTATGATTGACGGGCTTATCTATTACGATGAGATGCTCACACTGATGAAAAAGAAACTGGGAGTAGAAGAAAAGAATGACATGGAGGCCATTGGCCTCTCCAGTTATGGGGATGTACCCTCCAAGGAGAAGAAAGAGGTGGGCAGGGATAAGATTGCAGTGATCTATGCCATGGGCATGGTCGTAGACGGCAATGCAGGAGAAGGCTATATTGGATCGGAACGGATTGCAAAAGCCATTCGCAAAGCCCGCAGAGACAATTCAGTGAAAGCCATCGTATTCAGGGTGAATTCGGGAGGTGGAAGTGTGGTTGCATCCGACGTGATCTACAGGGAAGCGCTTCTGGCTGCCAAAGAGAAACCATTTGTTGCCTCCATGGGCGATGTGGCTGCATCGGGGGGCTATTATATAGTGGCTCCGGCCGACACAATCCTGGCCAGTCCCAGCACCATTACAGGATCCCTTGGGGTGATCTTTTCAATCCCCAATATGAAAGAGCTGATGAATGACAAGCTGGGAGTAACCACCGATGTGGTAAAAACCAACAGACATGCCGACATTTATTCGGTCTTTGATCCGCTGGATCCCCAGGAGCGTCTTTTTATCCAGAGATCGGTGGACGATGCTTACGAAAACTTCATAACCCTGGTGGCCGAAGGCCGGAATAAATCCTATGACGAAATCGATGCCATTGCTGGCGGCAGGGTATGGGCGGCCAACGATGCACTGGACCTGGGACTTATTGATATGTTTGGAGGCATGAAAAAATCCATTGAGGTGGCAGCTGAAATGGCTGGATTAGAAACCTACAGGATACAGTCCCTTCCCAAACTGGATGATCCTTTCACTGCCCTGATGAAAGAACTGACCGGAGGTGCCCGCATGAAGGCCATTGAGAAGGAGCTCGGAATGGACTACATTCATTATAAAAACATACAGAACATCAGGGAGATGCGAGGGCTTCAGTCCATTGTGCCTTTCGACATTGAGCTGAAATAGCCAATGAACAAATCTGGATACAATACCTGGAGCGTTCTGCTGGCTCCCCTTGCCTGGCTCTATGGAGTTGTGATCTGGATCAGGAATACATTGTATGACAATGGAGTCCTTATCTCCGAAGGATTTAATATGCCTGTTATTTCCGTGGGAAATATAACCGTGGGTGGAACCGGAAAAACGCCCCATGTGGAGTATCTGGCCCAGCTCTTGCTGGAAGAGGATTTGCGAATAGCTACACTCAGCAGAGGGTACAAAAGAAAGACCCGTGATTTCAGGATTGCCTCATCCGATTCAACAGCCCGGGAGATAGGGGACGAGCCCATGCAGGTCAAGCATAGATTCCCGGAAATTACTGTAGCAGTGGACAGGAACAGAGTCAACGGAATACAGAACCTGATGAAGCTGGCCCCTCCGGTGGAGGTGATCCTGCTGGATGATGCCTACCAGCATCGGTCGCTCAAACCCGGATTCTCCATATTGTTAATTGATTATGACCGTCCCATTGACAGAGACCTTTTGCTCCCGGCTGGAAGGCTGAGGGAACCAGCTGTCAACCGGAACCGGGCCAACATTATTCTGGTTACCCGCTCACCCGAACGGATTAAGCCCATTGAATTGAGAGAGTATGTAAACCGCATAAAGCCCTCCATCGGACAGCATCTCTATTTCACTTCCATGAGATATGGCGACTTGCTACCTGTTTACCCCCACATTCCAGTGAAAGAGGTGAGCTGGTTTAAGGAGCACATCAAGGCAGTTCTGATCGTATCCGGGATTGCCAATCCCCGCCATCTCCGGCAGTATGCACGAAGCATCAACACAAACATCATTGAGATCTCCTTTCCCGATCACCATCACTACACCCAGAAGAATCTAAAGCAAATTTCTCAGACCTTTAAGGAGCTACGAGAAAATAATGCCCAGGTACTGGTGCTCACCACTGAGAAGGACGCCATGAGACTGAGGGAACATTCACCAGATCAAGATTTTAAGGAAGCGCTTTATGCCATTCGGATCCATGTGAATTTCCTTCAGGAGGACAAAGAAGAATTTGACAGACAAATACGCGACTATGTTAGCAGCAATAAACGAAGCAGTATCCTTTATAAAGAACAGGATTGACAAAACCCCGGAAACGGCCATTATTCTTGGATCAGGACTTGGAAAGATTGTAGAACACCTGGAGGTGGAGTGTGCCATCGACTATGCATCCATTCCTCATTTCCCGATCTCCACCGTAGAGGGCCACGAAGGGAAACTTATATCGGGCCGACTGGGAAATACCCCCGTCCTGGTGATGCAGGGACGATTCCATTTCTATGAAGGGTACACCATGGGTGAAGTGATATTCCCCATCCGGGTGATGAAGTTCCTGGGCATCAAAACCCTGGTGGTTTCAAATGCTGCAGGCGGTATGAATCCTGAGTTCGAAATTGGTGATATTATGGTTATCAACGACCACATTAACCTGATGCCCAATCCCCTGTTAGGTAAGCACGATCCCCAATTCGGAGCAAGATTTCCAGACATGAGTCAGACTTACGATCCCGCCCTCCTGGAGAAGGCCAGGAAGCTCTCCCTTTCCCTCCAAATCCCCATCCAGGAAGGTTGTTATGTGGGAGTCACCGGTCCCACCCTGGAGACCCCTAAAGAATACCAATATATGAGGATTATCGGAGGCGATGCGGTGGGCATGTCTACAGTCCCCGAAGTAATCGCGGCTCACCAGATGGGTATTTCGGTATTTGCTGCATCGGTGATCACCGACCTGGGAGTTCCCGGTAAAATTCAGAAGCTCACCCATCAGGATGTGATTAAGGCCGCTGAAGAAACTGCGCCCAAACTCACCTCACTGATCATTAACCTGATTACCGATTGATGAAAAAACCCAGGGAAGGTTTTCAGAAAGGGAAGGTTCTCTCCATCTCAGCGGTCCACTTTGTACACGATTGCTATACCTCTTTTCTGGCTCCTGCCCTGCCCCTGATCATTGAAAAACTCGGGATCAGTTATGGGATGACCGGATTGCTTGCCGTGATCCAGCGTATCCCCTCTCTCCTCAATCCGCTTATCGGGATTATTGCTGAGAGACCGGTCATGCGCTATATGGTCATCTTTTCGCCTGCCTTAACGGCTGTTTTTATGAGCCTGATTGGCATCGCACCCGGTTATGTGTTCCTGGCCATTCTTCTCTTTTTTTCAGGAATAAGCTCCACCCTCTGGCATATTCCCACCCCGGTAATGGTGAAGCAGCTTTCAGGTACCCGGACCGGCAAGGGCATGAGTTATTATATGGTGGGGGGCGAACTGGCACGTACTGCAGGACCACTAATTATACTGGGTGTGATCAGCTGGTGGGGGCTGGAAGGGACCTGGAAGATGATGCCTTTCGGTTTTGTAGCCTCTGCCATATTGTTCTTCAACTTTCGGAATGCAAACTTCACCCCTCACTCCTCCTCACGAAAACACCAGGAGGGAAGCTACTGGAAAATTTTCCTGCGTTTCGGAGCAGCATTTGCACTCACCGGAGGATATACCTTCTTTCAGGCCGGAATGAAGGCCTCACTCACCTATTACCTGCCCACTTTTCTTACCTCCATGGGCAACAGCCTGCACTACTCCGAGCTGGCCCTCACGGCGATACAGTTGGCAGGAGCCGCAGGAGCCCTCTTTGCAGGAACCCTCAGTGATAAACTTGGCAGAAACCGAATCCTTCTGATCGTCAGTCTGGCCACTCCCTTGCTGACCCTCCTTTTCCTGAAGCTGGATGGATTCTGGATCTTCCCCGTACTTCTTCCCCTGGGCTTCTTTCTCTTTGCACCCACCTCCGTCATGCTGGCCACGGTCCAGGATCTGGACACTGAAAAAAAGGCCTTTGTAAATTCCATCTACATGACCCTTAATTTCTTTGTAAGTGTGATGGTCTATCCCATTGTAGGAGCCATCATCGACCGTGTTGGATTCTTACCCACTTTCAGAGCCGTCGCCTTGCTGGGTTTTGGTGCTGCTTTCATAGTACTTATCACCCGAAAAAAACTCAACGCCATTACCGGTAAATTACCCCAATAGCTGCCTTTTTGATCAGGCGTTCTCCCGAAACCGGATGATAGACCACCAGGTGAACCAGATAGATGCCCTCCATGGCCATTATTCCCTGGTCGGTTTCTCCATCCCAACCATAGGTAACAGACGGACCGGCAATGTGGTTGTTGGCCAGGGACCGGGTTAAACGTCCGGTCAGATCACTGATCCAGAGCCTGATTACCCAACCCAAAGATGGTGTGGTAACCCTGATATTCAACAGATCCTGGTAGCCATCGTTGTCCGGACTAAAAACTTCAGGTTCCACACTGAGCATCTTTTCCTGGAGTGGGTGGTTCACCACCTGTGAATTCTCTTCTCCCGGGGTAGCATAGCCAACAATGGAAGCTGCCGAATGCCAGTTTGCCGATTCACTCCCCGGTCGTTGAATGGAGACCCGCTCCAGGCTCACCCCTTTCGAATCGCTGAGAAGATCCATGTGCTGCTCCTCACTGTAATTGACCTGATCCACCACCCTGCCTGAACGGTCGCTTAGATAGAGCGTTCCTCCCGTATTATTCAAAACCGGCAAATCCTCCACTTCCAACCACCGTCCCGATCTCTCAAGGCCATAGGCATCCATTAGATGTGGGACAGATGAGCTAACAACCAGGTACGCTCCAGGAAGAAAGATTCTCGATCCTTCGCTCAGGGCCATGGGTTGATGGGGGGAAGCACCCGATTCAACTGCATGCAAGGAGAGATGGCTCAGGTCAAAATAATCCGGACCCGGATTGTACAACTCCACAAATTCGGGATTCCCCTCCAGGGGGTTAAACATAATCTCATTGATAAACAGGTCACCCTGCAAGGGTGGGGAGACCCATGCGCCTGTCAGCCGTGCTGGATCAGAAAGGTTTCCCTGGCAATCGCTTAAGGAAGGGATATCAATGTAGAATTGCGACCGCTCCTGAAAGTTGGTCGGGTATCTCAAAAGCAATTGGGTGGATAAGGGCTCCCTGGTTTTTACTTCTGTGGGAATTAAACTGCCTGGTCGCAACAAGAAGTCCTCTGGATTCAGAGTCGACAGGATAACTGGTTCCGAATAGGTGATCACAAGGGACTCCGGGGAGTCATAACCATAAAAGAGCAGGGTCGGGACCTCCACATCCTCCCTCATTGAGAAAGCACTGTTGATCCCTCCCGGCGTTCCTCCCGATGGATCTGTAGAGTAAGCCCACCTCTCAGACAGCAAACACCACTGATTGGGATCTGAAGATTCAAGGGACCATCCTCCCTCCTTCTTCCAATCCATCCCATCCCATGGAACCCGGTAGGATGTTCCATGCACCAAAATCCCCTGTTTATTGTAAAGAGCCAGGGTAGCTCCTTCATTGGGAAGAGAGATTCCCTTTATTACTTTATAGGAGAATGGTTCCAACATTGGACTGCTAAAATCCGGATCTAGTTCTGCCCGTTTAATCAGGTCATAATTCCGGTGGTTCACAAAAAGGCGCCAATGGGACAAATCAAGCCGGTAGTCCGATCGGTTATAAAGCTCCAGGTACTCTTCCGGGGGTAAGAGGATTTCCGGATCAGGATCTGCCATCACCTCGTTAAACACCACATCGCCCCATACTGCCTCATTTCGCATAAAGTCTACCAGCGTATCGGCCATACAATTGTGGTCCCTGTCACAAATATTCCCAATCCAAAGCCACTGAGGGAGCCGATTGGGAATTCGATTTGCAAACTCCAGGATGATCTCAGCGCCATCTGTCCAACAGGAATCCGGGGGCTCCCCATTCAGCAGAAATGAACCCTCAACCGGCCATTCAAGCTGCTCTGAAAAAGTTACATTCAAGGTATTCTCACCCATTACCTCCACTCCGGTCACAAAAGGAGCCAGGGTATCCCTGATAAAATTTCCTTCAAAGAAAACATCATCAAGCCAAAGACATCGGTCCCGGGCCGGGGTGTAGGCATAACGAATCACCAATTGTTGCCCACCTGGCCATAGCGCCAACTCACAGGATCCAATCTCTCGCTGCTCCTGAATAAAAGGATCCTTGGCAAAATAGAGCTTCAAAACCCCCTCAGGGTACCAGATCAAGGTAAATTGAGCTGCGCGCTCTATCCCCACTGCCTCCTGGTAATTCAAAGTGGTGACATATAGTTCCTGCGGCTTTCCATCCATAAAATTCCAGATTTTGACAATGTCATCCGATCCCAGGAAGTTGACTCCGAGCACAATTCCATCCTGGATCTGTGGGGATTCATGGGAAAACTCAGCTCCAAGCGCAATCTGCCAGTTATTGGCAGAACTTGGTGTATAGCCATGCCTGATCCTGAAGGAGAATAACAGGGTATCATTGGGATTTATGCGGCCATGGGAATAGACCAGGAAATCAACCCCACTTTCGGGATTATCAAACTCATGTTTCAGCGAATATGCTCCCGCCAAAGCACCATCGGAGGAGCAGTTCCATCGCTCTTCCGGCACCTGTTCCCACCCGGATCCCGGACACAGTTTTGAGGCCATAGAGGAATCTGTTTCGAAATCAAAATGCCATTGCCCGGATAAAAGATGGGGTAAGAGTGAAAAAATGATGAGAAGCCATCTAAACTCATGAAAATATTTACGATTTTTGCACTTCGAACCTATAATTGGTAATAATATGAAAGTAGCAGTAGTTGGTGTTAGCGGAGCAGTGGGACAGGAATTCCTTCGTGTGCTCCAGGAAAGAGCATTTCCACTGGATGAATTGGTATTGTTTGGATCGCCTCGCAGTGCCGGAAACCAGTATGAGTTTAACGGAGAGATGCTCACCGTAAAGGAACTCAAGGACAATGATGACTTTAAGGACATAGATATCGCTTTGACCTCCGCTGGTGGAGGGACTTCCAAACAGTTTGCATCAACCATTACCAAACACGGGGCCATCATGATCGACAACTCCTCCGCCTTCCGGATGGATGAAGATGTTCCCCTGGTGGTCCCCGAAGTAAATCCAGGGGATCTGCATAACCTTCCCCGGAACATTGTTGCCAATCCCAATTGCACCACCATCCAAATGGTGGTCTGCCTGAAGCCCATTCACGACCTCTCTCCCATTACCCGTGTACATGCTGCCACTTACCAGGCTGCAAGTGGCGCTGGGGCTGCTGCCATGGCAGAGCTGGAAGAGCAGATTAAGCAGGTTGCTGCCGGAGAACCGGTCACCGTGGAAAAGTTCCAGTATCAACTGGCCCTTAACCTGATCCCACATGTTGATGTGTTCACAGAGAATGGATACACCAAGGAGGAGATGAAAATGTACCACGAATCCCGGAAAATCATGCATACCGATATTGAGGTAAGCTCCACATGTGTTCGGGTTCCGGTACTGAGAAATCATTCAGAAGCCATCTGGGTAGAGACCGAAGAGTCTCTTGATCTTCAGCAGGTAAGGGATGCATTGGAGAATGCACCGGGTGTCACCCTGAAAGATGATCCTGCCAGGCAGTTATACCCCATGCCTTTGGGTTCAGCCAGCAAGGACGATATCTTTGTGGGTCGCCTTAGAAAAGATATTTCCAATCCAAAGGGGATAACTTTCTGGTGTGTGGGTGATCAGATCAAAAAAGGGGCTGCGCTGAACGCGGTTCAGATTGCCGAATACATGGTGGAAAAGGGACTAGTATAGGAGATCGTTGTAGGGATAACGCTTCACATGAATCTCCTTTACCTTCTGGTAGAGCTGATCCTTCAATTCATCAATTTTGGATTTCTTCAGGGCTGAGATAAAGAGGGCTTCTTTATTCTCCCCTGTCCAATAGGCTACTTGATCTACCAGACTCAGGTTTTCTTTGGTGGAAGGCAAGAGGTCATCCTCATCCTTTTTGACATATGTGTAAGCATCGGTCTTATTGAAAACCAGCATGGTGGCAGTATCGGCAACCCCCAGCTCATTCAGGGTTTCTTCAACCACTTCGATCTGCTCTTCGTAGTTTGGGTGGGAAATATCCACCAGGTGGATCAATACATCGGCCTCCCGCACCTCATCCAATGTTGACTTAAACGACTCCACCAGGTGGGTGGGCAATTTCCGGATAAAACCAACCGTATCGGAAAGCAGGAAAGGCAAGTTCTCCACCACCACTTTGCGAACGGTTGTGTCGAGGGTGGCGAAAAGCTTATCCTCTGCAAAAACCTTGGATTTACTGAGCAGATTCATCAGGGTGGATTTACCCGCATTGGTATATCCCACCAGTGCCACCCGAACCATTTTTCCACGGTTCTTTCGCTGCACCATCATCTGCTTATCAATCTTTGTAAGTTGCTCCTTTAGCTTGGAAATCTTATCCCGGATAATCCGACGGTCGGTCTCAATCTCAGTTTCACCGGGACCCCTCAGTCCGATTCCTCCCCGCTGTCGTTCCAGGTGAGTCCACATACGTGTCAGTCTGGGAAGCAGGTATTGGTATTGTGCCAGCTCTACCTGGGTCTTTGCATGTGCAGTCTGTGCCCTGCCTGCGAATATATCGAGAATCAGGTTGGTCCGATCAAGGATCCGACATTTCATTTCACGTTCCACATTTCTCAACTGGGAGGGAGTCAACTCATCATCAAAGATGACCATATCGATCTCCTCCTTCTGAACAAATTCGCGGACTTCATTTAGTTTCCCGGATCCAATAAAGGTCTTGGGATGGGTCACATCAAGCTTCTGTGTAAATAGAGCACGTACCTCAGCACCGGCAGTTTCAGCAAGAAATGCCAACTCCTCCAAATACTCTCTGGACATATCCTCGGTCTGGTGCTGTGTAATTACCCCTACCAAGACGGCTGTCTCCGGGTACGATCTGTGATCCCAATAATCTCCCATGCGCTCAATTAAGGTTGCAAAAGTAAGAAATATAAACAAGAATGACTGCAGGAGGCGGTTGGCCTGGCTGCAGTCATTTCTGAGTATAGGTTCTTTGGCTACTTAATGTATTGCCGGTTGGCGTAGATGGCGTCCCGGATGGCCGGTTTTACGGTTTCGGTACACATCATCACCATCTCCACATCGCTTGGGAATGGAATTTTCTCTTGCTGGCTCATTTTCAGTGCCTCTTCGGTAAGCGCTCCCACATCCCCAATAGCTCTGGCTGAAGAATGTTCGAACTGATTATTCGCTCCAAAAGGCTCTTTTTGCATCAGCATTTCGGGTTGCATGGATAGGATTTCAACCTCTCCACGAATCTCCACGGATTTGAATTGCTCCGATTCAACCAGGGTACAGGTTATCTCTTTGAATTTCTGCAATTTGATATCATTGCCTGCAGTATCCTTCATCACATTCCCATTTGCATCCAGCACATACTCAAAGCCATCTGCCACTTTCTTATTGAATATTTCGTCCACATCCTTGACCTGATCAGGGGAAACCATGATAGACATAATCTTCACAAGAATTGCATAATCGTAGGATGCATCTTCATCCACATGTTTAAAGTGATACTCTACCCAATCATTATTCAATCCTCTGGTATCAAATGAGATCAGGTCCTCTTCCACCTGTGGGGGAAGCTGCAAGGGTGAATGGTTATTCACATCAACAATCACCCTGCTTATCCCCTTAAATCGGGCTTGAAAGATCATTTCATCAATATCGGCAAATTGTCCCCCGCTGTATTCCGATGCCTTCATAAGCTGATAATAGGCATCCCGGTAGTCCTGTTTCTGCAATGCATTCTCAAGAAGTCCTTTCCCATTGTTATAGAAAAAGTCTGCTGCCTTGCGTTTGGCTGCAATCATCTCTGCATCGTAGTCCACATATTCATAACTGAAGGTTTTTCCATCCACCGTTAAGGGTGTGACGGTGCGAACCTTCCGTTGCCTCTGCTTTAGCATGTTGTACCTTGAAAAGATCTCGTCGTAGTTGTCCGGATTGTTCTCCATGGCCAGGTACTTGATCCTGCTCTATATCTCTTTCATTGGCCAGTTTAAAGGCCCTGTCCATCTCAAGGGCATCATCCAGATCCGCCCTTTTAATCAATTTTTTGGTCGTCTTATCGATTACGCCATCATAGTTACCCTGTTGTAACTTCTTTGTTGTGGATCCACAACCTGACAACAGCAAAGCTGCCATTATCAATGTAAAAAACTTCTGCATAAGATATAGGTTTATAATACTGTAACTATATACGAGGCTTTGTGAAAAAAGTTTTCCTATACCATAGTACAAAAAAAAAGCCAGCGAAAAGCCGGCTTTTTTTAACAAGTATATTAAGATTTTCTATTGGAGCACAAAGTTGATGGGGAAGGTAAACAATACCTTCACTGATTTACCTCGTTGACGTCCGGGAGTCCATTTGGGGGAGGACATAACTACCCTTTTGGCTTCCTTATCCAGGGCTGGGTCCACACTACGCACAACTACTGCGTCAACCACCTGACCGGTCTTATTCACAGCAAACTGGACAATCACACGGCCGCTGATTCCGTTTTCAGCAGCAATTTCGGGATACCTCAGGTTCTGCGCAATGTACTTACGGAACTCAGTGGCGGGATCCCCTCCGTTGAATGTGGGCATATCCTCAACTATATAGAAGACTTCTTCTTCCTCAATTTCCTCTTCATCGTCACCCATCATGCTGGTAAAGTCATACTCAGTATCATCAGTGGCTTCCATGTCGAAATCGAAATCATCCTCGATCTCCACATCGTCATCAACGATATCAAGTACCTCTGCAACCTTAGGCTGCTCAGGCTTTGGCTCTGGTTTGGGCTCCTCTCTGCGGGTAATCTGCATCATTTCATCCTCAAACTGGATTTCCTGAACAGTTTCAGTATCGTCATCTTTGCCTTCACCTCTTGTCCATTCGAAAGCAACCAGTATAACAGAAAGTGCTACCACGAGTCCAATCTCGAGGAACATTCCTTTTCTTTTTTCCAGATCTGCCTTCTTTGATTTTTTCAGTTCCATGTCTATTGTGATTTTGGGGCAATAAAAATAGTGATTTACTTAATATATATCAAACGAAATGTGTTTATCCCTTCTTTTTCATCTAAATAGCAGCAAAAATTCTGCCAATCTACTGTTTTGTACTTGCGAATTTTATATTAATTTTGCCACGCGTTGGGGCATTAGCTCAGTTGGCTAGAGCGTTTGACTGGCAGTCAAGAGGTCATCGGTTCGATTCCGATATGCTCCACTCAGATTATCAAAGGGTTACAGATTTAAAAATTTGTGACCCTTTCTTTTTTGCCAGTTTTTTGCCAGCCAGCTGATCAGATTAGCGATTATGCACACACTGTACACTATGTAAAGAACGATTTACTAGTACACATCAAATATATAACTAATGTTTTAGTTTTACAACTAATTCTTTAGTTTTTATTGAGATTGTGCTTGTCCAGAATTGTAACATTTCTATGTTTTGCCAGAATTTTGCCAGAAAGTTAACGAGAATGACAACTATGCTCGTACTCTAATCTCCCATTCATAAATCAAGGAATATACTACTGCGGGGATAGAAAGGTTGGTGTAAACTACAACCTACCCTAAATGGATATCTAAACGGTATTGAGAAAAGAGTAACTCCTCACATGCTCAGACATTCATTTGCCACCACATCTCCTTGAACAAGGAATAAACCTTCGCTACATCCAGGAGATCCTGGTACACTCCAGCACTAAAACCACCGAAATATATACCCAAGTTTGCTCCAAACAACTCACCAAAATTCAAAACCCCCAGAACAATCTCAATCCAGACTAGCCAAACTCAGTTTATCTTCATAAATTGTATTCCATAAACCCCACAAAGTGGGTTTAGCCCTATGTTATGTGCAAAAACGAATTGACAAAAATAATATGATGAAACTAAATTTTAAATCCATTAAAATCAACCTATTTATATAGGGTAGTTTAATAAATAGGACCATTGTTTGGAAAGTTATGGTTATGGTTTTGATTCTGACTTTTAACACAAGTTCCATTGTTGCTCAGAAGAAAGTTTTTGGTCAATGAATATACAGGACACCTTAAATTCCTATCAAGTGATTTATTGCATGGAAGATTTCCCGGGGACCCGGTCGGCGACATCGCCGCTTTGTACATAGCATCTCAATTTGAAACAATGGGTTTGCAACCTATTTCAGATGAATACGGATATTATCAGCCTGTTGCAATCAAAAGTTTTACTACAGATTATAGAACGGTTGACGTGAGAATTTCAGGGAAAGATATAAATGAAACAATACGACCCTATGATGAGATTCTGGTACACAGTTCATTGAATGAAGAAGTAATCAAAATAGAAGGCGAACTTGTGTTTGTTGGATATGGTGTTGAAGCTCCTGAGTATGGCAGGGATGATTTTACAGGCCAGAATTTAAAAGGGAAAATCCTTGTATTCCTATCAGAACATCCAGAGTTTCATAGTGCCAATTATACTCCCGGCAATACAACATATTATGGACACTGGGAATATAAATCGAAAATAGCCTTCGACAAAGGTGCCAAAGGAATCCTAATCATATATGAAAATCAAGCAAAGTTTCCGTGGAAAGATCAGGGTTCCTTATAAAAATATGTTTTATGGTGAAAATATGATAAAAGCTGAGCTACCCTTATTATCTGTTATCAAGGAAGATGTTATGGACTTTGTCCTCAAAAAGAATGAATTGACTACCAA
>CAWANQ010000010.1:0-67979 GCA_963783435.1 uncultured Bacteroidota bacterium
CATTTCCCTGGCTCCTCCAATGTTGGCAAAGGTGGACTCAACAATATTGCGAGCCGAATTGAGTCAATGGAAGGCAATTATACCTTTGGTAATAGCGCTGATGATGGAATGTATGTTAAAATTTCTATTCCCACTAGAATAACATGAATAAGATAAGGAGTAATTAAATGGATAAGATAAATATTATGATCGTAGATGATCATAAAATATTCCGGGATGGACTTAAGTTGTTGTTTTCACATTTCTCTTTTATTGATAAGATATATGAGGCTTCAAATGGCAAAGAATTCCTGGATCATGTTGGAGAGCTTAATCCCGATATTGTTCTGATGGATATCAACATGCCACTGATGGGAGGAATAGAGGCTACTGTTGAGGCACTTGATCTTAATCCAGAATTGAAAATAATCGTGCTTACGACTTTTCACAATGAAGACTATATTGAACAGATGATGCTTGCAGGGGTTGAGGGATATATGTTGAAACGAAGCACTCCTGAAGAATTTGAGTCGGCCCTTATGAAAGTGCATTCCGGGGGGAATTTCTTTTCTGATGAAATCATTCAGGTAGTTTTAAAAAACCTGGGCATGAAAAAGAGCGAAAGTGTGAGAAAGCAAACCTCTTCCTCATTTACGAATCGTGAAAAAGAAGTGCTGGAATTAACTTGTAAGGGGTACAATAATGAACAGATCGCTGAATTAATCCACATCAGTCCAAAAACTGTTGAGAAATACAAAAGTAGTTTGTTTCAGAAGACCAATACATATAATACCGTCAACCTTATAATTCATGCATTTAAGTATAAATTGGTAGATATCCCTGTTTAAACATGGATACAAGGGTATATTGGAAAGAGCGGACCACCTGACCACTTCGGGCCGAATCTGATTGATAAGGCAAATCACCTGGTGTTCTGGCGCATAATTATACGTGTCGTAGTAATATGTATTTTTTATCATCTACTACTTACATCTTGAAGAAAATCAATGGTTTCATCATATCCTTCAACAAATCGAGGTTAGATATTTGGCTTCGCCGTGCTAAAGGTTCAAACCTCTTGTCTACTGCGAGAAGCCCGGTATACGAACTGAGCTTGCGAGCTCACCGAAGGTAAAGTACAGGGGGGGGTATTCTCATCTTTCAGAGGCGTGCTCATGTAATCACATAGTCTGCCTTAATTCATGTAACTAATATTCAATAGATTCGTCCTATATTGTAACTATCAAATCCTATCTCATGACAAAGCGTACTTTATCATCAGCATTTTCGATTTGTTTGGTTCTTTTTGTAGCCTTTACCATGCTTTGTTGCAGCAATAACCAACCTTTAGGCCCGACAATAATAGCAGGTCAGCTGCCTGATCTAGCCTCCAGGGATATTGAAACGAAAATCGGCAACGATGAGTTTATTGTTTCCGCCGATGCCGAGGGCAATTTCCATATCGAGCTTGAAATTAAATGGGACCGATACCTTTGGTTTAATGGAATCAACCGAAATCTTTACCTGGTTCCCGGTGACAGCTTGTATATTTCCAATGATAGCAGCGGTACATTCCCGCTTGAATTCAGCGGAGGGGAAAGCGGACTTATTAATACCTGGTATGCGATTAAGGATTTAAAACTAAGCACGATTTTCGATACAGTAAATGTAAAGAACTACTACAGCCAGGACGCCTTATCATACAAGAAACTGAATACCTGGGTAATTACTGAATTTCATAATATGCTGGATCAGTTTCACCAGAATAATACCGGGATCAGTGAATCCTTCATTGCCCTTGAGAAAAACAATATTAGTCACTATTGGTACTACGAATTGAATGTCTATCATTTTGAAAATTATGCTTACACTGGAGAAAAATCTGAACTGCCAGATAATTTCTATGACTACCTCGAGACCGTCCGATTGAATGACACCATGTTGTTTCAGCATGAAGGCTACAGGTATTTCCTCTATTCATGGTTAGACCTGCAAGTGTATCTGCAAGATAAAGGCTTGAAAGGAGTTAATAAAACTCATCAGATATTTGATATTGCAGAAGAAGCATTTACTGCCCCTGCGATTTTGGCAGATGTGTGCTGGGAGTATTTGCGAATACAAAACAACAAAATGAATGTCGATGAGGAGATCATCGTTAGGGCCTCGAAACTAGGGGTTGCCGAAGGGAAACTTGAGACCGCCCGTGAATATATGAAGAGGCTCCAACGGTTAGCAGCCGGAAATCCAGCTCCCGATTTTGAGATAATTGATGTGAACGGTAAGATTGCAAGATTGAATGATTTTAGTGGGAAATATCTGCTCATCGATGTATGGTCACATACCTGTGGACCCTGCATCAGAGAGATTCCCAGGCTGGAAGATATAAAGCACGATTTGCAGGGAAAAAATATTGAGATTATAACCGTATGTATGTCGCTGGAGAAACCCTGGAAAAATAAGATGGAAGAACTTGGATTGCCAGATGAAGGACAATACCGTTTAGACAATGCTTGGGATTCCCCATTTAACAATAACTACCTTAGGGGATCAGGCGTACCTACCTACATTATCATTGACCCCGAAGGAAAATTTGTTAGCGCAAGAGCACCCTTTCCTTCTCAGGGAATGAGAGAGGTTCTTGATGGGCTTCCAATTTGAGGATAATATATCAACCATCCCCGTTACTAAAGTAAATTTCCCAAACAGATTTCGGAGGGATTCTTTATCGTAAATTAGCAAGATGGAAAAACTGAGAATTCTGGTCATGACCCTTGTGGCGGTTTTATTCCTGGGAAGCTGCAATAATGATGAGGAACCCGGATTTTCATACGAAATTCCACCCAAAACCAGCGATGGATGGGAGGTCGGTTCGTCCAATGAAGTAGGATTGGACTCTGTTCAGCTCATTGCAATGGTAGACTATCTGGCATCAAGGTACGAGCATCAAATACATAGTATTGTGGTTATAAAAAACGACAAGCTGGTTTTCGAGAAATACTTTGAAGGATATCTGTACTCCAATGATCCGCCCGGATCAAATGGCGATTGTATACTCTATGACAGGGAAACAGACCATTTTCTGGCATCTGTCAGCAAGTCCGTAACTTCTGTAGTTTTTGGTGCTGCAGTTAATGCCGGATTCATTAAAAATGTAGATACTTTGCTAATCGATGTATTGCCGGATTATGAACATATATTGCTTGGCGAAAAGGCTGATATTACCTTGGAGCACCTTTTGTGTATGTCGTCCGGATTGCACTGGGATGAATGGTCCACTTCCTTCGAGGACCCTGCAAATGATGTGGCGGCCCTGTTTCGTGAGGATGATCCGATTGAATATATTCTTTCCAAACCTATGACCAATTCCCCCGGTGATGAATTTCACTACAACAGTGGTGGCACCAATGTACTTGGTGCAGTTATTGAAAAAGAGACCGGGATGAGTCTTCTGGATTTCGGAAATGAATACCTCTTCGACCCCCTGAACGTGCAGGGAGGCTTATGGGAAAAAATGGCTGGTGGATATTACTTTGCATCCGGAGGAATCTATTTAAGACCCAGGGAGCTATCCAAGATTGGCTATCTCTTCCTGAATGAAGGATCCTGGGACAACCATCAAGTCATCACAAAGGAGTGGATCAGCAAATCCATCACTCCACATATTCAAACAGACGACCTTATTCCACAGTCAGATTCCTATGGCTATCAGTGGTGGATCATGGATTTTTTTGCCAATAATAAAAAATATGAATGTTTCTTTGCTGCCGGTTGGGGAGATCAGTTTATGTTCATCTTTCCAGATCAGGAAATGATCATTACCATAAACAGTGGGAACTTTACCGGTGCCGTGAATATGTCAATATTTGCGTTTGTTCAGAACCATATCCTTCCTGGCCTCCTATAATTCATTGTTCCTCTTTGTCCATGATCCATCCTCCTTTTTGACCTGAAGTATCTCTTAATTTTAGGCTACCCGGGTTCCGGACGTTGCTGACGTTAAACACATTATCCGGGAAACTCAAGGTCACCACAGTTTTGTTGAGCTCGAATAAACCTAGTTTAAGAAATCATATGCAACAAGTAACTTAAACTCTTACGCCAACAACACAAACATCATCAATCTGTTCATGCTTACCGCGCCAGGATTCAAAGGCGTCGTCCAGGAGTTGTTTTTGATTTTCCAGGGATTCTTCCTGAATGGAAAGAAGCAATTTTTTGAAATTAACAGATTTATATTTCTTTCGACTTTCTCCACCAAATTGATCCACAATCCCATCTGAGAATATATAAATCGAGTCTTGCTCTTGAAGTTTGATGGTGTGGCTTGTAAAGGCCGTTTCTTCCCAATGAACACCGACAGGTTGCTTGTCTCCTTTTAGCTCAATCAATTGGAAATTGTCATTCTCGAGAATTTCATTTGAATCAAGCTCATTCCCTGTGAATTGAATCTTCTTCCTTACCAGATACAACGGACTATTCGCCCCGGAATAGTGAAGCTCTCTGGTGGTTTTATTCAAAATTGCCACGATCATATCCATCCCGTCGTTCTGTGATTCTCCATCTCCCTCCTGGACCAATAATTCTTTTATCTTCAGCCTCATATGTTCAAGTATTGCTCCTGGTGCATTGAAACACCGATCCCCTATTAAGCCGTTAAGCAGGGTAATACCTAGCATACTCATAAAGGCTCCTGGCACTCCGTGTCCTGTGCAATCGGCTCCTACTATTACCAGGTGATCCTGTACTTCCTTTACCCAATAGAAATCACCGCTCACAATATCCCTGGGTTTAAATAAAACAAAATACTCAGGCATGATCGCATCCATGAACTCCTTGTTGGGCAGAACAGCAGTCTGAATACGCTGAGCATAATTAATACTATCGGTGAGTTTGTCACGTTGAGATTCAACTTCTTCTTTCTGATTTCTGATCTCATTCGTTGCACTCCTCACCATATTTACCAATTCCTTTTGGCGCTGTACTAATTTGGCTGTACGCCATCGTATAATAAAGAAAGGAAAGAGTAAGGCTGCAATGCCATAAAATATAATTGCCCACCATTTCAGATACAGGGGTGGTAGCACCGTAAATTGATAATAGGCCTCACCTCCTCCTTCTGCCTCTACTTTAAAACGGTAATCACGGGGTGGTAAATTGGTGTAGGTTCGCTCTGTATCATATACCCAATCGGACAAAGCCTTATCAAAGCCCTCAAGCTGTGTTCGGAATCGTGGCTGAACATAGGTAGCCGGGGAGGCATATAAGAAACGGATGGCCCCTGACCGGTATTCAACCTCTGCAGCCGCAGGTTTGCCTGCCCCGCCATATAAAAGGTCGGTTCCACTGACCTGGACCTGGCGAATCAAGGGTGGGAGGATGGCTTCAGCCCCTTGTGCGCTGATAACTTCATAGCGTATCAGTTCATCCTCGCCCATCAGCCATGCGATTCCATTGGCTTCGGGGTAAATGTCCATAATCCGTTTCCGGAGGAACTGGCGCAGGATCTCAAAAGAATAGGTACCATCCGCCTGGGGGTGAGCTATTACAGGTGCTCCATAGGTTGAGGCGATCCAAACTCGCCCTTCACTGTCTTCCCGCATCTGGAAATTTCCAAGTATGTGACCACTTGTGGCACCCTCAAATAATGGATCTATAAAAAAACGTCCGGTAGGCTCATCGAAGCTATAAATTAGCTCACCCGGTCCGGCAAAATAGACCTTATCACCAATGCAAAAAGGCCTGAGAGTTCCATTATCCAATCCAGCTTCCTGACCATATAGGGTCACTTCAATTTTATCTACCTCAATTCCTTCCCCCTTTTCGATCTCCGGTATACGAATACATGCAAGGCCGCTAGCCTGGGAGCCCAACCAAAGTTCTCCCATGCTCCCCTCAGCAATTGTCCAAACGTCCAGTCCCAGGTCAGGTATGCGGCCTTCATCAATCCACCCTTCTGGAGTCCTTCTAAGCAGGGCCAGACCATCCATAAGGCCAACCACGACCACATTGGGATTCCTGATCCACTGATACAGGCAAACGGCACTATAATCACCAGATACGGACTCACGCACGGGAAGGACAGAATCTCCCGCAATCCGGAACACGCCTTCATTGACTCCGGCGGCCAGCAATTCATCCTCCATCGACAACAGAGAAAATACCTGGAGAAGCGGGCTTTGGACAGGCTGGAAAAACCTACCGGGGAGTTCAAGACGCTTCAATCCGCTGATATCGCCAACGAACAGGTTGCCTTTATGCCGTGCCATGGTAGACACTGTACTCGGAAGGCCTGACCGGGCATCATAAAGTGTGAAGTGCGAACCCACTTCCACCCTGGCGATTCCTTTATCCATGCCTAACCACACGTTTGCACGACTGTCAGCATAAGTAAAAAATATCGTGTTATCCTGTAAACCTGCTTCGCTATTGACCTGTTCAACCAGATTTCCAACCGAGTCAATCACGATTAGCCCCTCAGAAGTTGTCCCCAATCCGAAGAGACCACCCGGCAGTACCACCCCGGGCTGATAGATTCCACCCTTTGTCAGAAGCTTGTCTGCCTCTGTGGTGAATGCTTTTGCCTGTTGACCGTCGTAAAGAAAAAGATTCTCTTCTCGTGTACCTATTAGGATATTTTTTTCGTCAAAGGGTAGCATTGAATAAATTCGCGTCTCAGCGAACCGTTCCCCACCAGGGGTCAGCCGAAGTTCTTCACCACTCGCTGTATGCTCCATTCTCATAAGCCCAATCCCATACTGCCGCACATAGAAAACTCCTCCAACAACAAAAGACATGTGATAAGAATTCTGCGGAGGCCAGACCTTCATGCTTGTTCCATCCCATCGGAATATGGCTACCCAGGTAGTGAAGTAAATTCCCTCATCGGTAGCGTAGGTGGTCCATACATCGAGGAAATCTCTGTACTGTGCTGGAATTTTATCCCGCAATGAAACAAATACAGTGCTGCCCAGTTCATCCGAAGTCAGGTATCCAAGTTCGTTATTCCCGCCTACCCAAATGCGACCTGTACTATCCCGAGCCAGAGATCTGGCCATGATTCGATTTGGCAAAGAAATCTGTTTCCAGGTAACACCGTCATACTCCAATACGCCGCTGCCATTGCCCACGTAAATTACTCCACGGTCATCTTCGACAATAGCCCAATTTTGGGATTCCGCATTATAGTCGGGTGGTGTGAAATTAGTTAGCAAGGAATGGCCTGCCTCAGAATCCGACAGATACTCCTGTGCTCTTGAAGAAAGCCCGCATGTCAATACGAAAATACTTGTGATCAGGATGTAGCGGACAAACAATGCTTTTATGTATTAGTGGCATATTAAGATATTAAAAATCTGGTTTAATGATGAATAATAATTGTTAATTCATCCAAGATTGTTTATAGTCACGCTATGTAACTTCCTGTAAAACTGGACTTATGGTTTATTCAATAACTTCGTCTTATATTGTAACTATCAAATCCTATCTCATGACAAAGCGTACTTTATCATCAGCATTTTCGATTTGTGTGGTTCTTTTTGCAGCCTTTACAATGCTTTGTTGCAGCAATAACCAACCTGTAGGGCCGACAATAATAGCGGGTCAGCTGCCTGAACTAGCCTCCAGGGACATTGAAACGAAAATCGGCAACCATGAGTTTATAGTTTCCGCCGATGCTGCGGGCAATTTCCATATCGAGCTTGAAATTAAATGGGACCGATACCTTTGGTTTAATGGAATCAACCGAAATCTTTACCTGGTTCCTGGTGACAGCTTGTATATTTCCAATGATAACAGCGGTACATTCCCGCTTGAATTCAGCGGAGGGGAAAGCGGACTTATTAATACCTGGTATGCGATTAAGGATTTAAAACTAAGCACGATTTTCGATACAGTAAATGTAAAGAACTACTACAGCCAGGACGCCTTATCATACAAGAAACTGAATACCTGGGTAATTACTGAATTTCATAATATGCTGGATCAGTTTCACGAGAAAAATACCGGGATCAGTGAATCCTTCATTACCCTTGAGAAAAACAATATTAGTCACTATTGGTACTACGAATTGAATGTCTATCATTTTGAAAATTATGCTTACACTGGAGAAAAATCTGAACTGCCAGATAATTTCTATGACTACCTCGAGACCGTCCGATTGAATGACACCATGTTGTTTCAGCATGAAGGCTACAGGTATTTCCTCTATTCATGGTTAGACCTGCAAGTGTATCTGCAAGATAAAGGCTTGAAAGGAGTTAATAAAACTCATCAGATATTTGATATTGCAGAAGAAGCATTTACTGCCCCTGCGATTTTGGCAGATGTGTGCTGGGAGTATTTGCGAATACAAAACAACAAAATGAATGTCGATGAGGAGATCATCGTTAGGGCCTCGAAACTAGGGGTTGCCGAAGGGAAACTTGAGACCGCCCGTGAATATATGAAGAGGCTCCAACGGTTAGCAGCCGGAAATCCAGCTCCCGATTTTGAGATAATTGATGTGAACGGTAAGATTGCAAGATTGAATGATTTTAGTGGGAAATATCTGCTCATCGATGTATGGTCACATACCTGTGGACCCTGCATCAGAGAGATTCCCAGGCTGGAGGATATAAAGCACGATTTGCAGGGAAAAAATATTGAGATTATAACCGTATATATGTCGCTGGATAAACCCTGGAAAAATAAGATGGAAGAACTTGGATTGCCAGATGAAGGACAATACCGTTTAGACAAAGCTTGGGATTCCTCATTCAACAATAACTACCTTAGGGGATCAGGCGTACCAACCTACATTATTATCGATCCCAAAGGAAAATTTGTTAGCGCAAGAGCGCCCTTCCCTTCTCAGGGAATGAGAGAGGTTCTTGATGAGCTTCCGATATGACAACATGCAAGAAGGGATATAGTCCGGGAGTTGAATAATCTAACCCCCGCGACAAAAAAAATCCCGAATCTTCGATCCGGAATTTTTCATTCAATACTTTGAGTTATCTGAACTTTAAAACTCAATTCTGTAGTTTAGAATAGGTATTAATCCATTCATATACCAACTCTCAACATTTCCTGTCTCGGGGGAATAGTACTCATCTCCAACATTGTAACGGTTGGTCGCATTCTGAAGATCGAGAGAAACTATCCAGCTCCAACTGGGTTTGTTTTTACGAAAGCTCACTCCAAGATCCACGCGAAAATAATCGGGAGCCTTTGTTTCATAAGCCCGCTCATAATCCCTCACATCCCTGTTTTGCAATACCGATTCTTCCAGGTTCAAGGGGATGGTACGGTAACCCCCACGCCAGATCACACGTACATTTGCGCCAATCACATTCTGTTTGTTTTTCCCCACCAGGAACTCCTTGCCACCCACCAGGTTGTATATGTATCCGCTGTTAAAAGCCGTATTGCGTTCCTCAAAGTCGGGCATGGTATATTTCGACTCAAATAATGAACCTGTTGCCATCAGATAGTAGTTATTTGAAAAGAACTTTTCAAGAGTCAGCTCCACTCCATAATTCTGGCCTGTACCCTGATTTGATAGCTTTTCGTTTGTATAACCACTGGAGAAGTTCAGTGCAGAAACAGTACCTGTGGTATCGCCAACCTTCACAGGAACATCATAGAGATACTGGTAATAGATCTCTGTCTTGAGTCTGAAATCCTGGGCAAAATTCCAGTTATAGCCTGCCACAAAATGTGCAGATTTGGTAATGCCCAGGTCCATATTCGGAGTGGAAATTGTACCATCGGCAGCTTCATGTTCCGACAGGTAAATGGACAATGGTTCGGCTTTGCTGTGAAGACCTGCCCCCAGATTAAAGGAATTTTTATCATTTGCTTTCCATGTAAGTCCCATGCGCGGTTCGATCACAAAATCGTCATTCAAAAACATATAGGTAGCGTGCAGTCCGGTATTCAATTCTAACTTTTCACTCAGGCGATATTGCCATTGCAGGTAGCCCTCCATCATCTGGGTACTTCCTGAATTTGAAATGAGCGTTTCCAGTACCCTCTCTTCGTAATTGTAATCTTTCATATATAAACCGAAGGTTTGATGATGAACTGTTAAACCGGTCCGGATGATGTGTCTCGAATTGAATTTATGATTGACAAAGGAATTCAGGCTCAGGGTTCCGTATTCCAGATTTTCATCCTGGGTGATGGCTTTCATATACTTATGGCCCAATGAATCTTCAATCACATTGTTGGTAGTGGTGGAGTATGCAGCAACTGTTCGGACATAGGTTTTGCCATTTTTGAAAATATAGTTGTGGGTGATTCCATTGATCATCAGCCTGTGATTTTCTGTGTAGCCATAACGATCGCTTCTATACGTCCAGAGTGTGGAATCGCTCAGGTAGTTACTTCCTGCAGAGCTAACCCCTGCCAGACCCCAGATTGAAAAATATCCGGCCTTTCTGGTAGGAAAGTAAAGCTTATATGATAAATCCTGGAACTGTGGGAACCACATCCCCACCGCTGATATCAATTCCCATCTTACTTAGCATCTCAAGGGTTGAGTAGCGGTAATTGACCAGGTATGAAGCCTGCTTTCCCTTTACAAAGGGGCCTTCAGCTGCTACCTGTGCACCCAGCACACCAAGTTGAAGTGCATATTCTCTTTTCTCTGAATTTCCTTTTCTTAACCTGAGGTCAAACACCCCCGATAGTGCATTGCCATATTCTGCCGGGAAAGCACTTGTAAAGAAGTCGGAATTACTCAATACCTGCGAACTGAGGGCACTGACACCTCCACCTGTTCCTCCTTCCCCATTGGGAAAATGATTCGGATTGGGAATTTCTATCCCCTCCATTCTATATTGCATGCCCCTTGGGGAATTCCCCCTGATAACCAGCTCATTTCCTTCATCATCTGCCGCTGCCACTCCTGCAACTGACTGTGCAGTTCTTGCGGGATCACTGATTCCTGCTGCCACACGGGAGGTAGATTCCACCGAGATCTGATGTGAGCTTATGTTGGCCATTACGTTCAGGGCTTCACCTTTATTCCGGTGCGCAACCACTTTTACTTCATCCATAGAGATGAAGGACTCTTTCATCGCAATGTTGAGTACAACCTCTCTCCCCGATGCCACAGAAACTTCAGAACGATTAAGTTCTTCATAACCCAGGTAGGAAATTCTGAAACTCTGGCGACCTACAGGGACACGGTCGAGTTTGAAATTGCCATCAAGGTCGGTCATACAACCCTGAAGCGGATCTGAGTTTAACAATACAACAGTTACTCCCACAAGTGGTGTATTTGTATCTACATCTACGACTCTTCCCTTAACAGTCTGTGTCAAATCTTGAGCATTTGCGCTTAAAACTGCACCTATCAGTAGTGCTATTAGTTTAGTTTTCATAATCTTAAGTTTTAGGAACCAATTGACATATTCATTTAATCATTAATAATTTCTGTCATCTGACACTAAAACAACAAGATTAAAAATCGGGTGAAGGAAATTGATCCGGACCCTTAAATGTTAGGAAAGAGAGAACTAGAAATGAGCATGCCAGACCTGTATTAGAGAAATATAGCTTGCTTCAAGGTAATTCAACGCCGCCAAGAGGAATATATTCTTAGTTTTGTACACCAAATTAACAGCATCATCTGATAATGATCAGGCTTTATTCTTCTCCATTACAGGGATATACAGATTTCCGATTTAGAAATGCTTTCCAAAAGTACTTTGGAGGGATTGATCAATATTACGCACCCTATATTCGCCTCAATGGGAAAGGCGAAATTAAACCTTCCAATGAACGCGATATACTCCCGGCGAATAATAAATCACTCAAGCTGGTTCCTCAGCTTATGACAAAAGATGCCGAAGAGTTTCTATTTATTGCAAAATATGTTCAAGAGCTTGGGTATGATGAATTGAACTGGAACCTGGGTTGTCCGTATCCTATGGTTGCCAGGCGGGGAATGGGTTCTGGATTACTGGTTTCTCCTGAGAAAATTGATAAAATATTAAGCATCGTGAATGAGGAATCAGATATAAAAATATCTGTAAAAATGCGCCTGGGATATGAAAGCTCAGATGAGATTTTTAAGGTTCTGCCAGTGCTGGAGAATCACAGGCTGGAAAATATCACCATCCACCCCCGAATAGGGAGGCAGATGTATAAAGGAGAGGTAGATTTAGACAGCTTTGAAAGTTGCATAGGGCAAAGCAAACATACCATCTTGTACAATGGTGATATTACCTCTGGTCAAGATTTTCGGGAGTTGAGGGACCGCTTTCCGGTAATCGAGCACTGGATGATTGGCAGGGGACTCATTGCGGATCCTTTTTTGCCCGCAATGATAAAAGCTGATCAACTCGATTATCCGGAAAACAGATCTGAAATTTTCAGTAGGTTTCACGACACCCTCTTTTCAGAATACAGTGAGGCATTGTCAGGACCCAAGCATATTTTACTGAAAATGTATCACCTATGGGAGTATTTCATTCATTTATTCCCCAATCCTCCCAAAAGTCTTAAAAGAATAAAAAAAGTCCAAACTATTGAAGCATACAGGGAACTTGTGAAGCAAATCATTCAATATCAGGATTAATTTTATTCCGGTAATCCAAGTGCATAATAGCGTTCCCCTGGATAGTCTTCGTAGATCCCCTGGATCAGGACACCTCCCTTCTCCTGCTTCAGATTTTTACGAATATCATTCACCGATGTAACCCGTTGGTGGTTGATCCCGGTTATAATAAATCCTTCGGAGATGGAGGTTTGGTTTTTCAACAATCCCTTATCCAATTCTGTCACCCTGACTCCACCTTCGATCCCAAGTTTTTTGGCAGAATTTTTATCAAGTTCTTCAAAACTTGCTCCCAGGATATCAAGGATGTCCATCTGATTTTTAGCCAGTAACTTGCGTTCTCCTTTCTGATCGGCAAGCTTAATCTGGAAGGCCATTTCTTTACCACGACGGTCTACCCTTACTTCAACCTCATCACCAGGTCTGTGACGTCCTACCTGCTCCAAAAGGTCTGAGGATCGAAGAACCTGGGCATCATTGATCCCTGTAATAACATCCCCGGCAAGAATTCCGGCTTCAGCTGCAGCGCTCCTTTCCATCAGACTGTCCACATAAGCGCCTTCACTCCTATCCAATTTCTCATTCTTCATCAGCTTTCCATCGATATCCCTGATCATGATCCCCAGGTAGGCCCTCTGAACCATCCCGTATTTCATTAAATCCTCTACCACTTTATTGACGATGTTGGCAGGAATGGCAAATCCATATCCTGCATATGCTCCGGTTGGACTGGCAATGGCAGTGTTAATACCGATCAATTCACCCTTCAGGTTAACCAGGGCACCGCCACTGTTTCCAGGATTGATGGCAGCATCAGTCTGAATGAAAGCCTCAATGGCCGATTGATCATCTATGATATTGATGTTTCTGCCTTTGGCACTGATAATTCCAGCTGTTACCGTTGAATTAAGGTTAAAGGGATTGCCTATGGCCATGACCCATTCGCCAACCTCCGACAGATCTGAGTTTCCAAAGGATACACCCTGAAGTTTATCTTCCTTGATCTGTAACAGAGCAATATCTGTGGAAGGATCAGTCCCTATTACCTTTGCCTTGTATGTTTCGTTATTATGCAAGGTCACTTCGATTTCATCAGCATGATCGATCACGTGATTGTTGGTAACAATAAGCCCATTATTGCTGATAATTACACCCGACCCAGTTCCCATCTGGACAAAGGGCTCAGACTGCCCCTGTTGCAGTCCACGAGGATCTGGTGTTCCCTGGAAAAATCTGAAAAAATCATCGCCAAACATATCCCCAAAGGGATTGCGCTGGTTGTTGTAAAAGGAATTCGATGTGGCCTCAACTTTGTGGATTGATCGAATATGAACCACCGAATTCATCACTCCTTTAGAAACCCCTGTGAAATCCAGGGGGACAAACTCTCCATTTTCTTTAACAGTATATAAGGCATTGTGCACCTGCAGCTGCTCCTGCTTTTGAATGGGTCTGTTCGAATCCTCACGGTTATATCCAATGAGCAAAAATACTGCGATGGTCATAACACTTCCTATGATGGAAGGAATCACCGACTTTATTAACTTTTTCATTTTAAGTTCCTCCATTAATGATTATTCTAATTGCTATTACTATTTCTCTCCATATGCCTGAAACCAAGGACGACTTTAATCAACCTTGAGTCGATAGACTGGCAAGTAATGAGGTGGTACTTATATCTAGACTTCAGTATGACTTCCGCAAAGCCTATTTGCATGAGGCCATATTCAATTTCATCTCTGTATTCCTTATCAATCAGGTGGGTCCTGAATGGCTTGTTAAAGGACGAGATTAAAGGAGCCTCAAGAATTAGCCGGTTTCCTTTCAGTATTGCATTTATTTTCCGGCTGACCATTTGACTGGTTTCAATAATAAGGACCAACTGATGCTTTTTATGGTCCCAAATAAAATTCGTATTTCCAATCCCCAGTGGATTGCTGGATTTTGAGATTTGTTGCTTCAAGTGATCGGAAGATGCGCTGTATGTATAATAATTTTTAAACATGACGATTTGATTTTGATGAATATTGATAGAATATAACCTCAACTGTAACTCTCAGCTTATGCAGTGCAAGCTGGAGGAGGCAAATCAATCAGCAAGGTTGATATGAAGACTACTCGATTCATTTTTACAATTTAACATCCATACAAATAGACGTACAAAAGCTAGAAATTGGTTTAATTCTTATGTTAAGAATCCTTAATGCGACTGTTAAAGAATATTAAATCAAGGAGCAGCTCTACCTTTTCATGTTGGGGACTTAAAATGTCAGGCTAAATACGGTTGATACATTTGGTATGGAACTAACCGTGATGCTCCCACTGTGTAGTCTCATTATTTGCCGTGACAGGCTCAATCCAATGCCCGATCCGTTATTTTTTGTAGTATAAAACGGAATAAATATATCATCAATAATATTTGATGGAATCCCAGCTCCATTATCCCTCGTAATGATCTCTACCCTGTTTTCCACATTTTTGTATGCACTCACGCGAACCTTACCGTCCTTCGAATTTTCAAGCGCTTGAAATGCATTTTTAATCAAATTGATTAAGACCTTTTCCAGTAAGCTCATATCACCTGTAAGTTCAAGGGTGTTTGGGGAGCTGTTAAACTCTAAAACAATGTTATTAGAATCGGCTTCTTCATTGAGTAAAGTTTGAAGTTGGTCAAACAAATCACAGATTCGGAATTTCTCAAATTTGGGTTGTGGCAATGCGGTCAGACTTCTATATTTACCTACAAAATCAATTAAGCCTCTGCCTGTAGTTTCAATGGTATCCAGGCTGTCTATTGTTTTATGCAGCAAGGATTCGTCTATTTCATCTGTCTTCTTAATTGATCCCGTGCCTTTCTTTACAAAGTATTTTTTTGTAGTGTTTGCCAGGGATGCTATCGGGCTGATAGAATTAGATATTTCGTGTGTTAATACGCGAATTAATTTTTGCCAGGAATCCAGTTCATTTTGCTCCAGTTCAATCCGGATATTCTGAATGGATAAAAGATTCAAAGTCTCCTTTTCTGATTTAAATATGCTGAGTTTTAATGACAGAAACAGCACTGATTGTTTCGTTACTACCTTAACCAATTGGTGGTTATGGGGTTGTAATTCCATAATACATTTGAAAAGTTCCGGATACTTAATATTTATATCGTTAATATTACTAAGCTGATTGATCTCTAATAAACTCTTGGCAGCATTGTTGAATATCTCAACATTTCCTTCTCTTGTGTATGAAATCAAACCTACACCCACATGTTCAACCAGATTATTCAGGAATAAACTCTGCCGTGCGTTTTGCCTTCTCATTTCGCCAATGGTAGTATTCAGTTCGTTCAGTGAACCACTGAGGGAATCGAAAATCTCCCCATCGTATTTGGAAGAATGAGTAAGTACAGAATCTTCGTTGCGCACCGAATTAAAAAAATGAGTCAACTTACGGTTTGTCTTATTTACATAATGTACCAGGTTATATACCTGATAGATGATAAGGATTCCTATTCCAATAAGACTTAAATAATACTCCTTGTGCAGGTAGGGAATTACTGAGATAAATGCAAAGGAGCTGATTATGATGAGGATGATTCGGAAAAGAACTGCTGAAAAGAGGCTTTTACTATACATAAAACGGCATCTAAAGTTTATGTTTCTGAATCTTGTTATAGAGTGTTTGTCTTGCAATATTCAACTCTTTGGCAGTTTTAAAAACATTTCCCTTATTTCTTTCAAGCGCTTTAAGTATACCGCGTTTCTCAATTTCGCTAAATGTAAGGGGGCCATCATCTGATGAGTTCAATTCCTGCCTGGGCAAATACAAATCATCGGGTTTTAATACATTGGAATCAGATAAAATGACGGCTTTCTCGATGGTGTGTTGCAACTCCCTGACGTTTCCGGGCCAATGGTAATTCTTTAAAATTCCGGAAGCGGCTTTATCCAGTTTCAATGACTCCTTCCCATACTTTGCTTTGAAATGAGTAAGGAAAAAATCGCCCAGTTCCAGAACATCATCACCGCGATCTCGCAATGGAGGAATTGTTATCTCAATGGTATTAATCCTGAAGAACAAGTCTTCCCGAAATAAACCTTCGGAAGTCATTTCCTTCAAATTCTTATTGGTTGCACAAATGAGTCGTGTATCAAATTCTATGGGAGCATTCGCGCCAACTCTTGTAAAAGTTCTGTTTTGCAATGCAGATAATAATTTGGCTTGCATTGAAAGGGAAAGGTTTCCTATTTCATCTAAAAACATGGTTCCCTCAGAAGCTATTTCAAAGCGTCCTCTGCGCATTTCTTTTGCATCGGTGAAAGCCCCTTTCTCGTAGCCAAACATTTCGCTTTCAAATAAAGTTTCGCTTAGAGAGCCCATATCCACACTGATCAGCATTTCCTGCTTTCGGTTGGATTGTCGATGTATCTCACGGGCAACCAATTCTTTTCCAGTTCCATTCTCCCCAAGTATAAGGATGTCGACATCTGTTCCGGCTACTTTTTTAATGGTTTCATGAATCTCCTGCATGACAGATGAGGATCCTATTATGCAGGAATACTTCTTGTCAATTTTTTCGAGCAAGGACTTTTGCTTCTCCTTTAAGGACTCAACTTCACGTTTTGATTTCCTTAGATTATAGGCTGAGTTTAAGGTGGCAAGCAATTTATCATTGTCCCAGGGTTTTACTACAAAATCAGCAGCCCCTTCTTTTACTGCCCTCACAGCCAGATCAACATCTCCATAGGCAGTGATTGGAATTACAATGGCATTCGGATCGATTTTAAGAATTTCTTTCATCCAGAATAAGCCTTCATTTCCCGACTGAACACTCGCCGAAAAGTTCATGTCTAACAGGATTGCTTCATAATCATTGGATCTGACCATGCTATGAATTAGATTGGGATTGCTGGCGGTATGAACTTCATCAACTTCCATCTCAAGCAAACGGGTTAGTGCAGTAAGTATGTTCTTATTATCATCAACGATTAAAAGTTTTCTCTTTTTTGCAGGCATAAGTGTAAATGTATATCATTCACAAATAAATGTCTAATTATTAGGCATCTAATGTCCATATATTAGTCAGTAAAACTTTAGTTGCCTGTATTGACACATGACCTATCTAACTGTTCTATAGCGATATACGATTCCGGTATGCTATTTGACTTATAGGAGTTACAACTTTTAAAATATGATTAAGAATTACATCATAACCGCCATCAGAAATATATTGAGATTTAAACTGCATTCAGTGATCAATATCGGCGGACTGGCCCTGGGGATTTCCATCTTCACACTTATAATGATTTACGTCGTGAGTGAATTAAGCTACGATAAGTACCATGAGAACTATGCCAAAATATACCAGGTAAGTGTGAATGATGAACTGGCAACAACTGCTCGTTTAGGGCATTCAATGCAAGAAAGCGTTTCCTGAAATAAAGCATATGGTTCGGATAGATCAGTGGTACGGGGGTGGGAAGAAAGCATATTTAACGAAGTTGGAATCTGATGAAGCTGTTGAATTGGAAAATATAATTTATGCCGATACTGGCTTTTTTGATATGTTCAGTATAGAACCAATTGCCGGTGATTTATCCATAATGCACTTAAATAATCCATATTCACTCATCCTGACAGAATCATCTGCAAAAAAACTTTTCGGGAGTACCGATGCTGTAAATAAAAGTCATTGAATTTGTAAGCGCAGATGGAAGAATCAGGCATGATTTCACCATCACAGCAGTCATTGAAGATGCACCTGGCAATTCATCTATAAAATATTCTGCCATTGCATCGTTTATCACACTTAATGATATTAAACCGGGGGGCATTGAAGTTGATCAGGATTACTACAATTGGGGATATCTTACTTATATAATGCTTCACGATCAAGTTGAGCCTGATGATTTTGTAAAACAAAGCCCGTGATGAATATGTCAAATTTATGTGCGAAATCATGAAATTGATCCTGCAAGTGAAGAAGCAAATGAAATTAAGATGGAATATGGTTCCTCTGGGTGAAGTGCCATTTTATGGGAATAATAAGCGTCAATTCTTATCCCTGATTATTCTTTTAGGTGTTTTTATCATAGTGATTGCTTTGATCAACTTTATCAATCTCTCCCTGGCAAAATCATCCTTAAGAAGCAAAGAGATAGGCCTTAGGAAAGTAGCAGGATCTTCTCGTAAAAACCTCATCAGCCAGTTTATTGGTGAAGCAATTGTATTGGTACTTATTGCTGTTATAGCTTCCCTTATTCTTACAGAAATTATAAAACCATTTTTCAATACGATGGTCGGGAAAGAGTTATCTATCGGATACATTGATAAACCACAAATTCTGTTGATCTTTCTTGCAGGGACAATTGTTCTTGGTGTCCTTGCCGGATTTTATCCTGCCATGGTTTTATCCCGTTTTAATCCCATAAAAACATTAAAAAATGAAGTAACAACGGGTAAAAAGGGGAATATATTTAGACAATTATTATCTATCATTCAAATAACAATTTCTCTTATTCTAATTATTGGGGTAGTAATAATTTCGAAACAGATAAACTTTTTGAAAACAAAAGATTTAGGTTTCGATAATACAAATATCATCTACTTCTCTTCAAATGAGGATATCAATGAAAAATATGAATTATTTAAGCAACGAATTTTAGAAAGCCCTGCTATTTATAGTGTAAGCCGCGCGGGGAATGAATTTGGTGATCCCTATCATATAACCTTTGACGAAGAGTTTAATGGAGTAAAAAAATCCTTTCAGCTTATGGTTGCTGATCCGGATTTTGTCGAAACCATGGGACTTGAAATGGTGGAAGGCAGAAATTATGAATGGGATAGGGCAAGTGACGTAGGCGGAATGATAATCAATGAAACTGCCGCCAGAGTCTTTGGAATGGATACTATTATCGGTTTCAAAATGTCTCTATTTGGTGGGCAACAAGAGATTCTGGGTATTTATAAAGACGTGCATAATGAATCATTTCACCAGAAAATTTCGCCCACTGCATTGATGAACTACTCGATGATGTTGAATACAGGTTATGATTAAGTTCAATGGACAAAACAAGAAAGCAGCCATTGATCATGTGGAGAGTGTATGGAATGAATTTTTACCCGATTTACCTTTTCAATATAATTTTCTTGAAGATAAATATGATCAATTGTATGAGACTGAAACGAAGTTCGGATTGGTCATAAAATTTTCAGCTTTATTTTCCATATTAATCGCATGCCTGGGATTGTTCGGGATGGTTTCTTATACCAGCGAGCGAAAAAAAAAGGAGATTGGGATTCGAAAATCAAATGGGGCATCGGCTGCAGATATTATGATACTCCTCAATACAGGAATTGTGAAATGGGTTGGAATATCCACCCTTCTTGCTATCCCTGTTGCCTATTACGCCACAGATAAATGGCTGCAGGATTTTGCTTATCGCACCTCTATAAATATCGGTGTGTTTGTTTTAGCGGTTTTCATCGTACTGGCGATATCATTACTGGCAGTGACCTTTGTGGTTATAAAAGCAGCCAGGACAAATCCGGCAGAGTGTTTACGGTCTGAGTAATAATGGAAGTATTACTGGCCAGCTTACTCTTAATTACTCATAATAATGAGCTGCAATCTGAATTTCAGTTCCCAATAGCCCTTCCGATGTTGCCTTTAAAGTGACAGTTCCGGTTTCTCCTCTCTTCGCGTTGACAATGGCTAAGACAAGGCCATTGAATGCCATTCGTTTGGGTAAAGGAAATAGTGTCAGACATACCGGATACTGAGGTTTTGTGCGAATTCTATCTGTACCTTCAAATTCAGGGGTTTGACGAATGCCTTCGCCCTGGTAGTTCAGGCTGATTATATCCAGAACACCAGCAAAAGGAAAATCGGGCTTTGCCCAGTTCATGGAAGCAGTGGTTAGGCGCGACGGATCCTCATCCTTTGTAAAATTTCCAGTTATCATTGAGTGAAACTCGTTCCCTCAGATTGTTTGTTTTTTCTGCGGATGAACAGGAGTAAAAACCAATGATTAAGAGCATAGGAAGTATCTGCGCACTCCCTGGAAATATAATTCTTATGGATTGTAAACAAAATCAAACATTTCTGTCAAATCCATCAATAAACGGAGTTAAATATTGATAATTTCTGCACTTTTTTTTGGAAAATTGAATAGGTATTTAGATATTTGTCTAAATATATAATTAACGGGTATGAATAATGTGTTTAAAGCTCTCAATGACCCTACAAGAAGAGAAATACTGGAACTGCTAAAAGAAAAGGATATGAACGCCGGGGAAATTGCAAATCACTTTCACATTTCAAAACCCAGTATATCACACCATCTGGATCTATTAAGACAAGCAGGTTTAGTAATAAGCGAAAAGAATGGACAGTATATCACCTACACATTAAATGTTACAGTAGTTGAAGATATTATTCAATGGCTCATGAGTTTTAATCATAAGAAATAGAATCATGAAAATCAAGGAAATCCTAAAAAGAGAAGCGATTAATTGGCTTTTTATATTGATGCCTTTCATTTATATAATTCTGGTTTACGATAGATTACCAGGGTTTGCGCCATTTCAAATAGATCGTGAACAAGCAATGTATCAATATATATTATTCCTTATGGGAGTTTCCATTTTCTGGTACGTCATATTGCTTGTGAGACCATCAATATTTCCCAAAACAGCATTTCACCAGAATCTCAAAAGCTTTCACAGGATGAGAACATTAATGCTTGCTTTCATATCACTATTATCTATGACCTTTATTTCCGGGAAGATTGGGATAACCTTTAACTGGATAAAAATTAGCTTAATTCTGTCCATGGTTTTTGTGGCAGCAGTTGGGAACCTTTACCCTACAATAAGATTCAATTATATGATAGGCATTAAGAATTCATGGACTCAGAGTAATGAAATTATCTGGAAGAAAACGCACAGTTTTGCAGGTAAAGTTTTCTTTTGGGGAGGATTGATAGGTGCGATGTATGGAATACTATTTGATGTAAATCCGGTACCCTATATGCCTGTTATTTATGTAGGGTACGTATTTACACTTGTATTTATACCCCATGTTTTTTCCTATTTGTTATTTCGTAAGACTCATTCACATGCTCATCAATAAAACCAGCAAATTTCGCATGATGCGAAATACAATATGCGAAACGTCGGGTGATACGATCAATCGGAAAGAAAACCAATTAATTCTTCTAACTCCTTCCATAAATCAAGCTTAGATATTTCAAATAGGCACTACTCAGTATTCATAAGGGTTGCGTCTATTTCTTTTATCCCCGACTGAAACTTTACTGAAACAATTCGTTGTTTTACTTGTTTAATATCTACTTAGCACGTATTAGCCTTATAAATAGCACTTTAGACAGCCCTCAAATAAAGGTAATGAAAGAGAAGAAAGTACGTAAACTAGCAGCAGTTATGTTTGCCGACATTGTTGGATATACTGCTTTGATGGAAGGTGATGAAGGAGTTGCTACAAAAATAAGGACACGGCACCGTGAAGTATTCCAACAACAACATGCATTACATCATGGAGAAATAATACAATACTACGGAGATGGTGCATTAAGTATTTTTAAAAGTGCCATTGAGGCAGTTAATTGTGCCATTGAAATACAAAGATTATTAAAGGAAGGAGATCCGGCTGTACCTTTAAGAGTGGGTATACATATGGGGGATATAGTTTACAGCAACACGGAAGTTTATGGAGATGGAGTGAATTTCGCTTCCCGGATTGAGAGCATGGGAGTGGCTGGGGCCATTTTTCTTTCCGGAAAATTAAATGATGAACTCAAAAATCATAAACATATCTCAACCCAATCGCTAGGGATTTTTGAGTTCAAAAACATTAGCAATCCTGTTGAAGTATTTTCGGTCACCAATGATGGGATCACAATTCCATCACCTTCTGACCTCAAAGGGAAGTTTAAGAAACCCATAAAATCCATTGCAGTACTTCCGTTTGTGAACATGAGTTCCAGTATTGATAATGAATACTTCAGCGATGGTATGACCGAGGAGATCATCAATGCACTGGCTAAAATTAAAGAGCTAAAAGTCACCTCCAGAACCTCCTCTTTCTTTTTTAAGAACCGGAACATACCGATTCCTGAAATAGGGAATGAGCTCAAAGTTTCTACCATTTTGGAAGGCAGCATTCGTCTTGCAAGTAAGCAGATGCGGATCACAGCTCAGTTGATTGATGTAGCTGATGATTTCCATTTCTGGTCAGAAACATGGGACAGGGAGCTGGATAATATTTTTGAAATTCAGGATGAGATAAGCCTGATCATAGCCGATAAACTCAGAGAGCATTTTGGTCACTTTGAAATTCAGGAGCAACTCGTAGAAAAACAGACAGATAATATTAATGCTTATGAATATTCCTTAAAAGCTAATTTTCTCAGGAATAAATGGAATCCTGAAGATGTGAAGACCGCCATTGCCTTGTATGAAAAAGCTTTGGAGCTGGATCCGGATCACGATGAATCACACCTGGGACTAGCCGATTGTTACAGCTTTATGGGAACCACAGGATTTATGCCCTTTGAAGAGGCCTGGGGAAAGACCATTAAATACACCAATCAGGCTCTGGAGTTAAACAGTCGATCCTCCGGGGTACATTATCAGTTGTCAAATCAAGCCTTTTTTATCGAATGTGACTATGGCAAATCGCTTAGAGAAATGCAAAAAGCGATCGAATTAAATCCAAACAATGCTGAGGCTCAACAATTCCTTTCTTTCTTATACATAATTGCCGGAGAAAGGGAGAAGTCACTGGATCATCTTGAAATTGCGCATAGTTTAAATCCACTTTCGGACGAGACTCATTTTTTTAGAGCCTATTACCATTACATGATCGAGGATTATACCCAATCCTTAGAACTGCTCGACACATGTTTATCTGCCAATGACAAAAACATTCCTGCTCATTCTATAAAACCCCTGTGTCTTTTGAAACTGGGCAGATACGATGAAGTGATCTCTTATTTCGATTCCATCCCTGATGATGTAGTCATTGAGGGAGAAAAAACAGGTGCCATTGGATTGGCATATTCATTAAAAAAGGATAGAGCAAATACTTCCAGGTATTTAGAAAAACTGACCTCCCAGGCTAAAGAGGCCAATGGTTATACCGCAGATTCCTACCTCTTTATGATGCATGCTGTTAACGGGGATAGGGACGAAGCTTTTGAATGGGTAGCTCAGGCAATTACAAAAAAAACTTCTTTATTGCTTCTGAGATATACCGACCCTGTGGTAGCTTCCATAAGAAGATGATCCCAGGTATGAAGCTTTAAAGCTTAGCATATATCGGACAGATTCATCTGATGAGCCTATCAAGCCAAAAAATGCCCTACTTGATGCGAATACAACTAATGAGTATTCAAGCCGGTTAATGGCTCATATCTCAGAGAATAAACCCTATTTGAACCCTGATCTTTCCTTACGCGATCTGGCAAGTCAGATTGACATCCACCCGAACCATCTTTCCTGGATACTAAACAACAGTATCGGGAAAAACTTCAATGAGTTCATCAATCAATACAGGATTGAAGCATTTAAGTCCAATGCCAAAGCCCATGAAAACAAGAACCTCACCATAGAGGGCTTAGCCTACGAAAGTGGCTTCAATTCTAAAACAGTTTTCAATACCTATTTTAAGCGAGAAACCGGCTTGACGCCCAGGCAGTTCCTTAAGCAATAAGGATAAAGAATCCCTCAATTCGTCCGGAATTATAATTCCGTACTTCCTTCTTAGAAATCGGAACGGTTACTTCGTCTGTTTGCGTCACCTTTACATCAAAATCAAACACACTTAAAAAACAGAAACCATGAAAGCAATTGAACTAACTAAGTACGGAGCACCTGAATTTCTTCAAATGATTGAGGTTGAGAAGCCAAGCCCAAAGGACAATGAAATTTTGATAAAAATTCATGCAAGTTCCGTAAGCTCTGGAGATGCCCGAATGAGAAGAGCGGATCCTTTTATCATTCGACTCATATTCGGTTTCAAAAGACCAAGAAAACCTATATTAGGAGGAGTAGTTGCCGGTGAAATCGAGGCCATTGGAAAATCTGTATCCAACTTTAAAATAGGGGATCAGGTTTTTGGATCCAGCGGAATGAACTTTGGTGCCCATGCAGAATACGTATCTGTACCGGAGGATGCGGTATTGGCTTTGAAACCAGACAACGTGACCTATGAAGAGGCTGCCTCTATTCCATTTGGTGCCACGGCATCCATGCATTTTCTTAGAATAGCAAACATTCAACAAGGCCAGAAAGTATTGATTTACGGAGCCTCCGGGGCATTAGGCACCATGGCTGTTCAACTGGCCAAGAACTATGGCGCCGAGATTACTGCAGTTTGCAGCACAGCCAATGTTGAAATGATGAAGTCATTGGGAGCCGATTTTGTCATTGATTACACCCAGGAAGATTTCACCAGGAATGGAGAGAAATATGATGTCGTATTTGATACCATAGGAAAGAGTCCTGTCAGGAAAGCACTAAAATCATTGAGTGACCATGGACATCTTTTGCTGGCCAGTGCCGGAATTGGTACCATGATAAGAGGATCGATCAAATCCCTGTTTATCAATAAGAAAATTATATCAGGAGTGATCAAAGAAACGGTGAAAGACATGAATCTCTTCAAGCAGTTGATTGAAAAGGGAAGCATGAAAGCAGTGATAGACAGAACTTATTCCCTGGAACAAATTGCTGAAGCCCATGCATACGTGGATAAGGGACATAAAAAAGGAAATGTGATTATCGCTATTAAATAGTGAAACGTTATCGTCCCTTTTCTTTATCATGGCAGGAGTAAGAAAGAATATAACTAATCTTTTAGTTGTTTAACTAATTATTTAGTTTATATTTAAGGAGATCATTCATGTTTTATTATCTGAAAGCTAAAATCATGATCAGGCATTTTATAAAACTGGGAATCAGAAATCTGAATAAGAACAAAAGCAACACACTTATCAGTGTTATATCATTGTCGCTTGGCATTGCCATCCTGCTGGTCATATCCATATTTGCAAGTAATGAATTGAGCGTTGATAAGTTCCACAAAAACGTTTCCAATATTTATAAGGTATCCTATGGGAACTCCAGTGGGACACCCGGCCCGCTTTCTGAATTACTCGAAAATAACTTCCCTGAAATTCAGGAAAGCCACCCATATTGAAACCCACCAGCTATTTGGCTTTATCACCCCTCTTAAGTTACAACACTGACCTCATCGAGATCGAAAAATATTATGCTGCCAATGCCGATTTCTTTACTGTTTTTGATTTTCAGGTTTTACAGGGTGATATAGAGGACGCATTAAATTCTCCATTCTCAATGATCCTGACTGAAAGTGAAGCTTTGCGAATCTTTAAGGATAAAAATCCCATCGGTGAAACAATCATCTGGAGAGCCCGGGAGGACTTTCCCTTTACCGTACAGGCAATTGTCAGCGATAATCCAAAAAATTCCTCCATACAATTTCATGGATTAATTTCAGAGGCATCCACAAAAAAGATGATGCCTTATTATCCCGATAACTGGGGATTCGGAGTGTATGAAACCTATCTTCTTTTGAGCCCGAACATAGATTCAGAACTATTTGTGAAGAAGTTAAGAAGCTTCCTGGTAGAATATTATGCATCAAACCTCTCTTCCACTCAAAGCCATGATGATGCCCGGGCAAATCCAGTGGATCTACATCCAATCAGGGAGGTATATTTTAATAAGACCCTCACCCATGACACTACAAATCGGGGCAATCTATTTCTTATCAGGGTCTTAATCGCAATAGGCATAATCATCATGATCCTGTCAATTATAAATTATGTGAACCTCTCTACAGCAAGGGCATCGCTTAGAAAAAAGGAGATTGGTGTCCAGAAAGTTTTTGGTTCAAACAAAAGGACCCTCGTTTTCCAGTATATCACAGAAACAACAGTGGTCAGTTTTTTTGCCTCAATCATTGGGGTGATTATCACTTTGCTTCTATTACCGGGATTTAGCGATTGATGAGTCTCAATCAAAGTTTAAGTTTTTCATTTTCCTTTCTTGTTTTACTGGTGCCCGGAATCATTTTGCTGGGAATTATCGCCGGATTCTATCCTGCGCTCTACCTCTCTTCCCTGAGAGAAGTCACTATTTTGAAAAAGGATTCCGGTTCCCGTTTCAAAGGGAAAAGTCTACGCTATTTCCTGGTGGTCTTTCAGTTTGTTGTCTCAATGACACTGATCGCGGTCACTTTTTTAATCATTCAACAGGTCACCTTCCTTAAGAAGAAAGATACTGGGATTAGAGAAGGAATCAGTAGTATATGCAAAATTGCCGCGTCAGTTGATGCGTGAGGGAAAAGAGGTATTTACTGAACGTTTACAGCACCTGCCGGATATAGAAAAAGTAGCATACTCCAGCAGGGTATTTGGGGAGATTGATGGATACAACAACCTGGAGTTGGAAGGGCGAAGCATCAATTTCACAAACATATGGGTGGATGCAGAGTTTATTAATTTGTATGATTTGCAATTGGTAAAGGGCAGGTTTTTTACGGAAGAAATGAGGAGCGACAGAAATGCAACCGCATTGCTAAATGAGGCTGCAGTGAGAGCATTTGATGTAAAAGATCCATTTGAAATTGAAATAAGGGTTCCCGGTGGAAATGCGAAGGTGGTTGGGATAGTGAAGGATTTTAATTATAAATCTCTGCACAATGAAATTGAACCATTGGCCATCGTTTATTTTCCGGGCCAGGGTGCTTATGCGAATATAAAATTGTCCGGTAGCAATACCCAGCAAACCATTGATGACATAGAGGAGATATGGAAGGAGCTTGCCCCGGGATTTCCTTTTAGCTATCACTATCTGGATGCAACTTTCGATAAGCTCTATAAGAGCGATACACAGATGGGGAAAGCCATTTCATATGCTTCTTTGATTGCCATATTAATTGCGGTTCTCGGAGTGCTGAGTCTTTCGCTTTTTTTGTGTGAAAGCAGGATTAAAGAAATTGGCATTCGAAAAATTAATGGCGCCAGAGTCTGGGAGGTCATAGGGGGCCTGAACAAGGTTTTTGCATTTAATTTATTAATCGCTTTTATTATTTCTTGTCCGGTGGCCTGGTTCATCATGCATAAATGGCTGGATAATTTTGCCTATAAAACAGATATCAGCCCCTGGATTTTTATGGCTTCAGGATTGATTGTATCGGTGATCGCATTGACCATTGTCAGTGGGCAAAGCTGGCGATTTGCCAATCGGAATCCGGCGGAAACTTTACGAACTGAATAGAGAGGCTGGTAGTCCTAAAAAGTGTATGAGTATTGCAGCGCTGCTCCTCCGGGAACATATCCCAGGTTAAAATCTGATCCCTTATTAGTGGCATTGATGAACTTGATGTTGTTGCTTCCTTTGGCCAGTACCCAGAGGATATCTGCTGCCCAGATGGCAGCTCCCAGGGCAATAAATACCTCTTTATCCCCCTTGAAGAACTGATACTGGAGATCTCCCTCCACGTATTTTTCGTCTAGTGTTTCTTCATAGTGGTATCCGTATCCCTGCTCGTTAGGAACCCGGGTAAGTTTGACAAAGGTTTCATAATCACCTTCAGCATGGTATCGCTGATCCCCGGCCCAGACTCCCAAAGCAATGAGCCCCAGGGATGAGAAGGTCCGCATGTAAGGTTTGAATGTCATCATCCGTCTGTCGGCTACAAAATAGTCACCCAGTCCGGGTAAAAGGATAGACAATAGCGCATTGCGGGGCCCTCCTGTATTGCTGTACTGCTTACTGACCCCGTCTATGAAAAGGACCGGGGTAATGTTGGACCCCAGCAGCTGGACATCATTGGTAATGTCCCACTCGATTTTCCTGTCTGGTTCATTCGATATATTGGATCCGATATCTCCTGTGAGCATTGCAGGGAGTACCAAATGGTAATCCTCATCCAGAAATTTCAGGTCTACCCCGTGAACAGATCCAGGAGTTCTGCTTTTGATGTCATAATGGATGATTGCCTTGTTCTGGTCGATGGTAATATCTATGTTTTTAGCATGCGGTAAGCTCTGGGCAAGCATATTTGCAGAGAGAACAAGCATTACTCCCGCCAATCGCACCCTATGTTTGAATCCCTTCATATTCCCTTCAAGATTCAAGACTGTTGTAATAATTAAAAACCTTTGTCAGTCCGGCATTGTCCTTGATATTGATCTTTTCCCTTCTGATAAACTCTTCCACTTCCTGCGACCGGTCTGCAAATAGCTTACGGATGCTTTTTTTTCGCTTCTTCAGAAGGACTACCTCAGCACCTTCAGTTTCCTGGTAATAAAGCTGCTGGTACTGGACAAATGCATCTGCACCTCCCGCCCAGCTATAGGTAACCGGTCCGCCGCCACTTTTGATCTTCACATCGTGGCGCATTAACAATTTGCATCTCCCTTCACTCAGAACCTGGAAGTAGGCTGACCCCAGGTAGGGGCGACTGCCAACCCTTCTCACATATAATCCCGGAAGAAATTTCATGTTGCTGATTGAAATGCTCTTTATATGAAAGGGTGCGACAATGGCAAAGGTATCCCTGTTGTGAACCATCTCAAATTCCTGAGCATAAAGATTGTATCGGAATAAGCCGTTGATCTTGAGAAACTCGTTGATCTGTGCTTTCTTTTTCTGGTCACTCCTGGCCTGATCGACGATATCACCCTTCATTTCCAGGGACCCGAACATCCAGGTTTCCGAAAGGTAGGGTGATCCGGAAATTTCATATGCGGCTTCACCGCTACCGCTCAGCATGAAACTACCACTAAATGAACCACCGATATTGATATTCTGAACCTGGGAACTGGCGGATGAGATCAACCACGCGCCCAGGACTATCACTAAATGGATTCTTCGCTTCATCTCCGATTCACCTACTCTTGATTTCTATCCGCAAATTTATGAAAAAGGACGAATTTCGTAGAAGAAGCAATCCAACTGTGGAGCGAATAACAAGATCTATAGCCACCTTTCTGATCCTTCCATTCCTTATAAGTACTTCTTGGGGAAAGGAAGTGGGCCAGTTTGACCTCTCCGAAGAAAAACCGATCCTCATTATCACTACCGATATCGGGGGGGATCCTGACGACCAGCAATCTCTCACCCGTTTGCTTGTTTACTCCAATGAATTTAACATTCAGGGATTGATTGCATCTGCATCAGGAACCAGGGGAGAATTGGGAGTAGATACAGTGAAAGATGATTTGATCCGGGAGTATGTGATGGCTTACGGGGAGGTTTACAACAACCTGAAGCTTCATTCCCCGGGATATCCCAACCCAGATACATTGTTAACCAGGATTCGCAAAGGAAATCCCCACCGAGGATTGGATCACATCGGCAGCGGAAATGATACAGAAGGTTCGGAACTAATCATCCAGGTGGTCGACAGAGCCGGTGAACAGGCTGGTACATGTGTCCATCTGGGGAGGACAGACCGACCTGGTTCAGGCCCTCTGGAAGGTGAAACATTCCAGAAATAGCTCAGCCTACACGGAATTCACTTCAAAGCTCAGGATATATGATATCAACGACCAGGATGGCCTTTATGAATATATTCAGGAAAAGTTCCCTGATCTTTTTTATATCCTGGCCAAGGCCCCTGAGGGAGCAGATAAAAGAGAAGGGGCATACCGCGGCATGTATCTGGGCGGAGATGAGGAGCTGACTTCAAGAGAATGGATCGATACGCATATACGGAATTATCATGGGCCTCTGGGTAAACTTTACCCACCTGAAACATGGACTGCCCCCAATCCACACGGGGCCCTCAAGGAGGGAGATACCCCTTCATGGTTCTATTTTCTGAATAAGGGATTGCAGGATGCAGAACAACCCGGATGGGGAGGATGGGGAGGAAGGTATAAATCAGTCACTGGAAACTTCTACAGGGATGACGAAGATTTTGCCGATACAGTGATCAATGCCCGGGCCACCGTATCCCGTTGGAGGTCAGATTTTCAGAACGACTTCGAAGCCCGTATGGATTGGTGCGTAAGGCCTTTTAAGGAGGCCAATCACACACCTGTGGCCGTAATAGCAGGAGATGGTACCAAAGAGATTCTCCATGTGGATGCCCATGAAGGAGATACACTCAGTTTTTCAGCCATCGATTCTTATGATCCGGATGGAAATAAGCTCCAATTCACCTGGTGGACCTACCCGGAAGCTGGCTCAAATCTTCAGTGCCCATCCCTTGACATGCATACCACCTCCGAAGTGAGTTTTATAGTCCCCTTCGGTGAAGCCGGGGCCGATCTGCACCTGATCTGCGAGGTCGCCGATAACGGAAGTCCATCCCTGGTAAGCTACCGGAGAATTGTGATCCAGATCTTTTAACTCCCAAAGCACTTTTCACTCAAAGGGATTATACTGGGATCGGGATGACGATATGTTTGAATTTCCCTATCTTTCACTTTTGTCTGAATAGCAAAACCCATGAAGAATCTGATACCATATATCCATAATGGGATTCTTACTCTTTTCACTATTATTCTCTTCCAGAGCTTATGCTTCACCAGTAGCAGATCCTGAGAATCCACAGCAGCAGGCCATCGAACAAGTTCGAAAAGGAACCATTCACATTAAAGGGAAACCAGGAACTTTGGTTCATGTGGAACAGGTGAGACACGAGTTTTGGTTTGGTTGCGCCATCTCATCAAATGTATTTTCTGAAAAAAACAGAATGTCTGAATCCGACATCGAGATGTACAAGCAGAAGTTTCTGGAGAATTCAATGCTGCAGTCACCGAAAACGCGGTGAAGTGGGGATCAATGGAGCGAACCCGAGGGGAGATCGATTACGCCACGTCCGATCATATACTGGACTGGACTGAAGCGAACGGGCTTCCCTGCCGGGGTCATAATTTGTATTGGGGAATCGATCAGTTTGTCCAGAAATGGGTTAAAGAATTGGAGGAGGAGGAGCTGAGGGAAGCTTTGCAAAAAAGGGGAACTGAAACCGCCCGACACTTCAAAGGCAGGTTTGTGGAGTACGATTTAAACAATGAAATGATCCACGGAAATTACTATGCTGAAAAACTGGGCGATGGCATTACCAAAGAGATGGCAGAGTGGGTTTTAGAAGGTGATCCAGGGGCAAAACTCTGGTTAAACGATTATGACATTCTTACGGGAAACCAGCTGGATGCTTTCATGCAACACATCCGTGATATGCTTAAAGAGGGCATTCCCATCGCAGGGATAGGAGTTCAGGGCCATCTACATGGGGAAACATTCTCCGGTGAAAAACTCAAAGAGAGTTTGGATTCCCTGGGACAATTCGAACTTCCCATTCGGGTGACCGAGTTCAATATGCCGGGACAACGCTCAAAGTATTATAAGGATAAGTCCCTTAAACTTTCCGAAGAGGAGGAGCTGCAAAAAGCCAAAAACATAGCCGACTACTACCGCATCTGTTTTGCCCACCCCGCTGTGGAAGGAATTTTGATGTGGGGATTCTGGGAAGGCGCCAACTGGATCAAGACTTCCTCCCTTTACAAGCGGGACTGGTCACCCACCCCGGCCTTAAAAGCATACCAGGAATTGATCTTTAATGAATGGAATACGGACCTCTCTGTTAAACTGGATGAAAACGGGGAAGCCATCGTCTCTGCATTTTATGGGGACTATAAAATTTCTGATCGGAAAAAGGAAGTTCAAATCTCATTGAAAAGGAGCAAGGATCAAGGAGATTATCCTAAATTGATAATTGAATAGATCGTCGCACCAGACCAGGAAAACCTGTTTATGAGATTGCTCAAATTCGTTTTAAACTGAAATAGCTCCTGCTAAAAATCGTGTTGAAACCAACTGCATTGCAAAATATATCGGTGCCTGCTAGTATTAACGCACCTAACCGAATAACCAGAAGCATTATAAGGCCTGTAGCGGGCCACCTGGCTGTGAGAACTGCCTAATTCCCTGTAGATTGGACTTGAACTCCAAGATTTTCAGTGACTTCAATTCCCCACCAATAACCTGCAGTACCCAGATCATAAAAATCTCCATCGCTATAGTACCGATAACCTCCGGGTAATCCGGTAAATCCACTTTCATTGTTTGCCCCTGTATTGGGCTCATACCAGTGTTTATAACCTTCTTCCTTCATTTTACCTCCCTCGTTGGTTCCCCTACGACCCATACTCAGGCCTCACTTTTACTCATTCCTAAAAATATTTCCAATTCCTGCCACTCTGATTCCCAGGGAACATGCCAGCCTTCGGGACACAATTTATCATTCTCAACAGTATGGTAATTATAGAGCGCTCCATAAGGATCTTTATAAGCCTCTTCGTCGTTCTCATACCAGCAGTATGCCTCTGTGGATAATTCATACCAGTCCAGATTACTGGATACATTGGGAATCTCTGTCCCGTCGTTAAACCTTGTGGTTGCCAAATTCTCGGCCATCCACCATTGATTTCCAATCTTAACGGTGTGATATGTATTAAGATCTACATCTGTAACCTGACCCCTCACACAATTCAGACAATCAAACTCATCATATAACAATTTCACAGCTTCAATATCGGACTGGGATAAGTAGTCTCTTTGTGCATCAAATAGGGATCCATCAATCTTGGTTATGGTGGGATTTTCATTTTTTGATCCATCCCATGAATGGGTAAAGCATGATAGAATTAAAATCAAATCCCTCCGTAAATATGGCTCTATCAAGCACTTGAAAATTCTTCTTAAATTCGGAAACTATATTCTCAGGGTGAATGAGAATGAAATCATCCCTGTTTGGCTTGCTGTGCTCGTGATAAAGTCCAATGGCATGACCAATTTCATGAATCAGATTCCCGGCTGAAGCCCAATCAGCTACCCAAATATTCTGTTTGCCTCCAACCATTCCCAAGAGGGAACCCGTGCCCTTGGTACTCTCAATGAATTCTATGTAGTTGGGCTCGTTGGTTCTCTCAATAAAACTTAAGTCGGTATATTCCTCCCAATGCTCTATGGCTGAATGAATTCTTTCTTCATTGGGAAATCCTGCCTCAATGGTATAATAAACTGTCTTGAATTCCCAGTATTTAGCGGCAGTGGTTGTACCAACACCTTTCAATCTGCTGTTTTTCTGCACTTTATCTTCGGTAAAAACAATATCCCCCTGGAAAATATACAAGTCACCTACTTTTTTACAGTCCAAATCATTGCCGTTGATGGTAATGGTGGCCTCCAAACCAGAGGAATTGCTCAGGAACTCCTCAAGGTGAAAATCCACCTGAAGACCAGGGTCGTCAGTTTTCTCGCAGCTATAGAGGATTGAAAGAGACATAGAAATCAGAAGAGAGTGGAATGGGATCCTTTTCATAGTATTCAGATTAATAATTTTGAGCTTTAAAATAAGCTGGTTTTTTCCATGTGCCAAATTAAACAAGAAAATCACCTGCAAGGTTGTTCTGGATCACATGTGTATTGTTACATTTGTTGCCTAAATTTTAAGCGATGCCAATCATTCAACTGGAGAACTGCATAAAGTGCATGAAATGCGTAAATGACTGTCCCTCCAACGCCATAGATATAGAACAAGGAACCATTAATGACTCCTGCATCCATTGCGGCCATTGTGTGGCCATATGCCCCGAGGCCACAATTTTCCCTGATGGGAATGACATAACCAAACTACAAACAGGCACCTTTTCAGCAAGCGATTTCCAGCAATTCTCTGCGGGCGTCCGAACATGCAGAAGTTACCTTCAAAAAGAGGTGGATGATAAGTTGCTAAATCAGCTGGTAGAGAATATGAAAAACTATCCCTCGGCCAGCAACGCCCGTCCCATTGAGATCACCATTGTCAAAACCAGGGAGGAGGTTCAAAAGCTGAATCACCAAACAGCTCAAAAGCTAATCAAGACCATTGGAATGATCACTTCGCCGGTTTTGATGCCGATCCTTCGAATTCTTGCCCCAAAAATCGGGGTAGATAAGTTGAATAATTACAAAAAACAGTTTGTTGCCCGGCAAACCCCCGAATCTTCCCAGGTTTGCCACCATGCACCTGTGGTGATGCTGTTTCATGCACCCAAAACAAAGTATGGGATGGCCCTTGCTGACGCTAACATATGGGCCACCTATACCTCTTTATATGCCAACAGCCTTGGGCTGGGAACCTGTTTTAATGGTTTTATTGTGAATGCCATGGAACGCAGCAAATCCATGAGAAAGGACTTTAACATTCCCCACAATCATCAGGTATATGCATCTTTACTTATAGGTCACCCAAAAGTTAAATATGTAAATGAGGCAGGGCGGGCTGCTCCTCATTTACATGTCATCTAGTATTCCCACGATGTCGACACATCTGCAAGGCTCCTAGGCTGTTAACAACTATTTTCAATGTTATCTCTTTTTCGGATAATTTTAAATCCAATGGAAAAGAGAGCTAGCACCTTTCAGCAAAAAGGGAAAATTCTGAATACAGCAGAACTGGAATCAGTGGGACGAATGAGGTTCAGGCAACTTCAGAAGGGTGGCAGCAAAGATAAATCCATGCCCTACCACTATTTAAGGGAGTAATCAGAAGAGGAGTGTAATGGTGGTAGACTCACCCTCCACTGAATTGATACCAATCGAGCCATTATGCATTTGCATAACCTGTCTGGCCAGGCTCAGTCCAATTCCTGAACCATTTTTCCTGGTTGTAAAAAAGGGGGTGAAAACCTGGTCAAGCATCTCCCCCGAAATGCCTTTGCCGTTATCGCAGACTTCTATGAAGATTTTATCATTTATCTGGCCTGCTTTTACTTCAATAACCGGTTTCTCAATTCCTTCCAACGCTTGCGTTGCGTTCTTCAGAAGATTTATTAAGGTTTGTTCAATTAACTTTTCGTCGGCCAGAATTTCCAGGGTTTCAGGGGCTATGTCCACTCTTACCTCCACTCTGGAAAGGTCTATCTCACTTGACATTAATAACAGGATGTGCTTGAGCATTCCGTAAATCTCTACTTTTGAAAAATTTGGTTCTTCGGTTTTGGTAAAGCTTTTGTATGTGTTAAGAAATTCGGACAGACCTCCGGTTCTTTTAATGATGGTCTTTAGTCCAAGAACTGTACGCTGGATTACCTCCTCATCAATCTCCTCCAATGATTTAAGCTTGTCCCCGGTATGAAAAAGGTCAAGAACACTGGTGGACAAGATATGAATGGGACTTACCGAATTGGTGATTTCGTGATTAAGGACCCTGATCAGCTTTTGCCATGCCTCCACCTCATTTTTCGCCATCTCTCTGGTGACATCAAGGAGTGAATAGATTTTTAAAGTTTCTCCTTGAAGCTTCACCTCAGCTGACTTTACAATCACCTGCACCAATTTACCTGCTACGATTAGTTTCACATGGGTGGGCTCCATAAGGGTGCTGGTCTTCAATCTGGAGAATCCAGGATGAAGGTGCAGAAGCTCCTGAAGGGTACTCAGGCGCTCCACCCCAAGTAATTGTAGCGCAGCTTGGTTAATCAATCTGACCTTCTCACTTTCCGACATGGCCATGATTCCTGAGGCCGATTGTTTGATGATTTCCTGAAAGAACTGGTTCTCCATCTCCTTTTCAATCCTGACTAGCTTGAAATTTTTAGTAATCTCATTAAAAGAGGTGTAGAGTCCCCTGAAGTAGCTGCCCTGTTTCCGGGTGTTGAAGTAAGAGGAGGTATCCTGATTTCTCAGCGCAATCATGAATTTATTCACATCCCGGTGTATCCTGTTCACATAAAAGTTGAGATATAGAATCTGCCCCACCCAAAGCAAAAGTAATCCTGCTGAAGTCATCAGCATATACTCTCTTGTTAGCGCAAAGGCAAACAAAATCCCCACCAGAGCGATGAGTAGTATCTGGATGAATATGAGAATATTAGTTCTATTCAATGCCATGTTTTCTCATTTTATTATACAAAGTAGTTCTGTTAATCCCAAGCTTCTCTGCAGTAAGCTTCTTATTATTTCCATGAGCCTTCAGGGCCTTTATAATCACTCTTCTTTCATTCGATTCCAGGTTATATACATGTAAATCTGCTGGATGCTCCTGGGTCCCTATTCCTTTCATAAAATCAGAGGGTTCCAAAAGAAGAGAGTCACTGAGCAGCACCCCTTTTTCGATCTGATTACGCAACTCCCTGATATTTCCTTTCCATCGGTTTCTGGAAAGGTGATGCAGCGCCATCCTGCTTATTTTTAGCCCGGGTTTGTTGTACTTGGTTGCAAATCTCTTTACAAAGAAATCTACCAGCTGAGGAATGTCCCCCGGACGCTCCCGCAGAGGAGGCAGGTCAATCTGTATATTATTGATCCTGTAAAAGAGATCCTCGCGAAATTTGCCCTCTTCACATAGCTGGTACAAATTGGCATTTGTCGCACATATCAACCTAACATCCACAGGTATAGGCTGTGTTGACCCTACCCTGGTTAACTCTCTTCTCTCGATAACAGATAGAAGTTTAGCCTGAAGAGAGAGGGGCAGGTTACCTATTTCATCCAGAAAGAGGGTTCCTCCTGATGCGATCTCAATCCTGCCCGGCTTATCTGCTCCTGCATCGGTAAATGCGCCCTTAACATGACCAAATATTTCACTTTCAAAAAGATGCTCGGAAATTGCCCCCACATCAATACTTACAAAGATCTCTTCCTTGCGCAATGACAAGCCATGAATATAACGTGCCAGTACTTCCTTCCCGGTACCGTTTTCACCCGAAATCAGGACATTTGCCTCTGTAGGAGCCACTTTCTTTGCCGTGTTTAGTACCTCAGTCATGCTATCTGATTCCCCCATACAAAAATCAAAGTTGCCCTTCTCGATGTTGATTAAGTGTTGCTGCTTTGTTTTTAGTTTTCGGATCTCCAATTTTGATCTTCGCAACTGAAATGCAGAAAGAATTGTAGAAAGGATTTTCTCCTTATCCCACGATTTAAGAATAAAGTCTGCCGCTCCTTCCCTGATGGCCCTGATGGCATGGTCCACATCCCCATAAGCCGTAATCAGAATGATTGAGACCTCCGGGTCAGTTTCCAGTAATTCTTTCATCCAGAAGAATCCTTCATTTCCTGAGTTGATCCCGGCAGAAAAATTCATATCCAGTAAAACCACATCAAATTCTGAGTCACCAAAAGCAGAAGGTATCGAGTTTGGATTGCTTAGGGTTCTAATGATTTGAAAATGTGGAGCCAGAAACATTTCATATGCGATCAATAACTCCTCATTATCATCTACAATCAGTATGCTGCCCTCTTTTTTACCCATATCATTTAGCCATTTATGTGAGCTAAAGTATGGAATATGTATAATATAACAACACTCTGTGTTTATTTTTTAAACACATTATTGGGGCTACTAAAACATATCCCTCTGATATATTGCAACTTACACAAATGGCATCTGATTTGATTTGTATAAACGGAATTTTAATTCTTATTTACATTTTAGATGATCAGGAACTACTTTATAACGACCCTCCGAAATCTTTACAGAAACAAAGTCTTTTCCCTAATAAACCTCTTTGGTTTTGCCATCGGAATTGCATGTGTAATTCTCTTTTTCCTCTGGGTAAGCAATGAAGTGAGCTATGACAGGTTTCACGAAAATAAAGAGAGGACCTATAACCTTCTTTCCATATTCACCAGGGGCGAAGGAAACTCAATGTCAGTCACTCCCTTCCCACTGGCACCCACATTGAGTGAAAGATTTCCTGAGGTAGAATCTTACACCAGGTACTGGCAATATCCTTCGCTGGTGACATTTGGTGAAGTTGCCCAAATGGATGAAAAAGTTCACCTGGTTGATCCGGGATTCCTGGAGATGTTCAGTTTCCCCTCTCTTAGTGGCGATCCAAAAGAAGCTCTTTCAAATCTCAGCTCTGTTGCTATAATTGAATCTGAGGCCATTAAATACTTTGGAGAGGAGGACCCTATTGGAAAGGTGCTCACATTTAACAAGGATTTGAAACTGGCCGTTACCGCTGTGATTAAAGATCCTCCAAAGAATTCTGTGTTTGATTTTACCATGCTAGCCTCCATTAAGCACGTTCCCGAAAGCCGGCTATATGGTGATTGGACCTATGCGGGTCCATCCTTTATCATGCTTTCGGAAGGAAGCAACTGGCATACATTCGAGGATAAGGTAAAGGATACCTATCTTGAATTTAATCAGGACTCTGATGTGAAGGTGGCCCTGCAACCGCTGAAAGAGAATTACCTCTACCAGGATGGTAAAGCCAACAGAATCATATACGTATATATGTTTTCAGGAATCGCATTGGTGATATTAATCCTGGCGTGTATCAACTATATGAACCTGAGTACAGCCCGGTCGCTGAAGCGGTCCAAAGAGATAGCCCTTAGAAAAACCAATGGAGCTACCAGAAAGCAGATCATTAAACAATTCCTGGGGGAATCCATGTTCTATTCTCTCTTGTCCATGTTTATAGCACTTATCCTGGTAGAACTTGTCAGGCCCCTGTTTAACACGCTCACATTAAAGCAACTTGAATTGCATTACAACGATCCACAGTTCTTGCTGGGCTTACTCTCTATTTACCTGTTTACCTCCTTCCTGTCGGGTCTCTACCCTGCCTTTGTTCTCTCTAGTTTTAAACCCATCCAGGTGATGAATGGGACAGTGCTTTATGGCAACAAGAAATTCCTTAACTCTCTGATAATATTGCAGTTTACCATATCTATTGCGCTGATTATATCTTCTGTTACCATCGGCAGACAGGTAAACTTTATTCAGAATAAGGATCTGGGAATGGATAAGGAAAAAATAGTGGTCCTGCCCTTTGGAGGCGAACTGATTGAAATGTATGATGTACTGAGGGACCAGCTCCTCTCCCTCCCCACTGTGGTAGATGTGTCGGCCTCTTATGACCTCCCTTTCTATCTGACCTCGGGTGTGGGTTTCACCTGGGAAGGTGCTGGCGATGAAGATGCATTTGGGGTAAGCTATAACATGGTTGACTACGATTTTATCGAAACCATGGAGATTGAAATGCTGGAAGGCAGATCTTTTTCAAGGGATTTCGCCAGTGATGATTCTATTTCATACATCATCAACGAATCGGCCATGAAAAGAATGGGAGTTGATCAGGCTTCAGGTATGAATGTTCATTTTACACATCCTCACCTGCCTGTTCATTTACGCAAGGGTCAGATCATCGGGGTGGTCAAAGATTTTAACATACGGCCCTTAAGCGAAGAGATAGGCCCTTTGGTGCTCAGAATATACAGACCGTTTTACAGGAATCTTTACATCAGGTACAATGCAGAGAATCCATCAGAATTGTTGTTATCGTTGCGGGAAATCCAGGCACAATTGTATCCGGGATTGCCATTTAAATACTCTTTTCTTGATCAGGAATTTGATCAGCTCTATGAGACCGAATACCGAACCGCAAGAATCATTAAGTATTTCACAATCATCAGCATCCTCATTTCATGTCTGGGACTATTTGGCATGGCACTGATTGATCTGGAGCTTAGGACCAAGGAGATTGCCATCAGGAAGGTGCTGGCGTCATCAGTGACTCAAATTGTAGAGATGATATTAAAAAAATACTTGAAATGGATCGCTATTTCGTTCTTAGTAGCTTCGCCATTAGCCTTTTACGCTACACGCAGGTGGTTGCAAGAATTTGCTTTCGGAATCCATATATCCCCTTTGACCTATCTCTTTGCTTTAATGACCGTAATCACCATTACTTTTCTGACCCTTGGCTTACTATCCCGTAAAACTGCCAGAACAAATCCTGCAAGTGTATTGAAACATAACTAATCCCTATCTTTAGTTTATTCAACACTGACTGATATGAAAACCAAATCGGACCGACGGGATTTTATAAAAAAAACAGCACTGATATCAGCAGGCCTGGGTGTAAGCGGGAATGCTTCATTTGCACTGGCCACCGGAACAGGGCCAAAAGGAAATCCCCTGCCCTTGTGGAAAGGATTTAATCTGCTTGACTTCTTCTCCCCTGATCCACGTAATTCCTATGGGGAAACCACCGAAGAAGATTTCAAATGGATGTCAGACTGGGGCTTCAATTTTGTAAGGATTCCCATGGCTTATCCCTCATACCTGAATTTCAACAGAGACAAAAACATTACCCCGGAAGAGGTTTACCAACTGGATGAGGAGGCACTGGAAGGTGTGGATCAGCTCGTCTATCTGGCACATAAATACAATTTGCATGTAAGCATCAACCTGCACCGGGCTCCCGGTTATTGCATTAATGCCGGATTTCATGAGCCCTATAACCTCTGGTTTGACAAAGAGGCGCAGGTGGCTTTCTTCTGGCACTGGGAGATGTGGGCCAATCGATATAAAAACATGTCAAAGGAAAAGATTAGCTTCGATTTGCTGAACGAACCTGCCATGATTTCTGACATGAACAACCAGCATGCAGCAAAAGAGTATGTACCTGGAAAGCTTTATGGCGAATTGGTGGAGAATACAGCACGAGTCATATGGAAAGTCAATCCGGATCACCTGGTCATTGCCGATGGAAATCAGGTGGGATCCCTGGTTATTCCCGAAATCACACATCTGCCGATTGGTCAGAGTTGCCGGGGGTATTACCCCGGAATCATATCTCATTACAAGGCGCCCTGGGCCATGAAGGATATTGACAACCTCCCTCCATTGAAATATCCCGGACAGGTTGGAGATGAATACTTAAGCAGAGAGATGCTGGAAAAGTTCTACGCTCCATGGATCCAACTTGCTCAATCCGGAACTGGCGTTCATTGCGGAGAGTGTGGATGCTATAACAAAACACCTCATGACATCTTTCTGGCCTGGTTTGGAGATGTGGTGGATATTCTTACCTCCAATGATATTGGATATGCGCTGTGGAATTTCAGAGGTGATTTTGGGATCCTGGATTCAGGCAGGAAAGATGTGGACTATGAAGACTGGCATGGGCACAAACTGGATCGCAAATTACTGGATTTACTGATTTTTTCGCATGCATAAGATTTGTTATAGATTATCCCAATCTTGATAAAAGTGCACGCATCTTCGGGAATATCAAATGTGAAAATTGTTGTTGCCCTCCTCTTTGTGGGATTGCTTGCCTTGCCCATTTGGCTGGAACGCCTGTCAGGTAATTCTGACAAAACTCCGGGATCTGAAGATCAGGGTCGGAGTGAAAAGCGATTTGGCTTCTCACTGGAGGAGGTATCCAAACAGTCAGGAATCAAATTTATACACCAATCACCCCTTCTTGATCCAGAATTTTCTCGCATTCTTCCTCAGGTGGCATCCATGGGAGCATCAGTCTCCGTCTGCGATGTAAACAACGACGGCTGGAATGACCTCTATGTGACCAATAGCCGGTATGGAAGCCAAAATGCACTCTACCTGAATCTGAAAGATGGACAATTTAAGGATGTGGCAGAACAGTACCTGGTCGCCGATCTGAATCAGGAGGGGACTGGGGTTTCTATGGGTTCGGTCTGGGCAGACTATGACAACGATGGATTCGAGGATCTCTTTGTATACAAGTGGGGAAAGCCAGAAATATTCAGGAATGAAGAGGGGAAAGGATTTAAAAATGTCACTGAAAATAGCGGATTGCCCCGCTGGCTTAATGTAAATAGTGCCATCTGGCTGGATTATGATTCGGATGGACTGGTGGACCTGTTTGTGGGCGGATACTATCCCGAAGAGATTGATCTCTGGCACCTGGAGAAGACCACCATACTGACCGAGAGTTTTGAATATGCCCAGAATGGGGGCAGAAACTGGCTATTTAAAAACAAGGGCGATGGGAGCTTTTTGGATGTTTCCAGCCAATCGGGACTTACATCCACAAAATGGACCCTGGCCGCCGGATCAGTGGATGTGGATCGGGATGGCTATCCCGAACTGATTGTGGCCAATGATTATGGAATCGATGAGTTTTACCATAATAAGGGAGGACGTGGATTTGTTGAAATAAGTGCCGAAACCGGCATCGGATTTTCGCCAAAAAGCGGAATGAATGTTTCCTTAGGGGACACCTATAACAGTGGGGAATTCGGACTCTATATTTCGAATATTACCGAGGAGGGGGTATTGTTGCAGGGCAACAACCACTGGGTTCCAAAGGCGGGAAACGACCGAATCATCTATGAGAACCTGGCCAGGCAAAATGGGATTGAATCGGGGGGATGGAGCTATGGTGCCCAATTCGGAGACCTGAACAACGATGGTTACCAGGACCTCTATGTGGCCAATGGATTTATCTCCGGGCAAATGGGCACCAATTACTGGTATGACTATTCAAAAGTTACGGGTGGGAACGCATCAATCATTTCCGATATCAGGAACTGGCCTCCCATGAATGGCAGGAGTCATTCGGGCTACCAGCACAACAGGATCTGGCTTAATTCGGGTAAAAGTTTCTTCTACGATGTGGCAGAATACGTCACCGGTGATCAGACTTTCGATAGCAGATCGGTGGCATTGGCTGACCTCTGGAACAGGGGGGTGCTCGATGTAATTGTAGCCAATCAGAACATGCCACTGCTGGTTTATAAAAATGACGTGGCACCGGACATTAACTGGATCGCCTTCGAACTGAAAGGGATTGAAAGCAACCAGAGTGCCATAGGCGCGGTGGTGACCCTGCACTGGGACTCACACTCCCAATCACAGGTTGTTACTGGAGGTATAGGTTTTAGCTCCCAGAACCAACGCAGGCTTCATTTTGGTCTGGGCAGTTCAAATACAGTGGAGAGGGTGGAGATTCTTTGGCCGGGAGGAGCAAAACAGGTCCTTGAACAGCCAGAAGTATCCACTATTCATAGGATTGAAGAAAGCAGATAGTTATGCTACAAAAATATTTCCGATATGTACCGCCTCTGTTTATAAGCCTGATCCTGGTGGCAGGCCACCTCAGCTTTGGCATTCTGGAGAGTTACAAGGCCATTGCCCTGGCCATAGGAAGCAGCGTGGCCACGGAATTGATTCTGGGGAAACTTTATACTGGAAAATGGAAGAATATTAGCAGTGCCTATATCACAGGTATCAGCGTAAGCATCCTGATCCGTTCTACCTTTCTTTGGCCCTTTGCCCTTGTGGCCGTTCTATCCATTATGACAAAATACCTCTTGCGTTACAGAAATCAGCATATCTGGAATCCATCCAATTTTGGGATCTCCTGGTTGCTCTTTTTTGCCCCATTCAGTGTGGCCGGACTAAGCATTCAATGGGGCAACAACCTTGTGCCCATGCTGGTGATCTGGGCCCTGGGTCTGTTCATTGTTTTAAAGGCCAGGCGTATTCACATCACCCTGACCTATGTGGCCAGTTTTATTGGCTTCTCCTTCCTCAGAAGTTTGATTCTGGGGGTCCCTTTTTTCACTGAAGTAGCTCCACTGACCGGACCCATGTATCAGCTCTTTGTCTTTTTTATGATTACCGATCCGGCCACCACGGTAAAGAATAAGAAGGGCCAGATCCTGGTGGCCTTTTTGATTGCCCTGGTAGAATTTGTCCTGCGACTCAATGAGTTTATCTATGCCCCCTTCTATGCCCTCTTTCTGGTTGGACCCATTGCCATGGTGATCCACCTTCAGCTAAAGCACCGTAAGTCGGCCGCGGCCAGCCAGGCCTGATCCCTCCAGGATTAAACCAGGCACCTATACCATTCGTCCCAGATTTAACTGCTGATCTCAGCAAAATCACCACTCATACCAGAATTTATGCTGTGCATGACATGTAATTGTCATCTGCAGCCGATTGCCGTAGAATTGATAAGAATTACAAAAACAAAATAAAATGAACTGCCAACTATTTTTCAAAACTACGATCGAAATGACGACCACTCATAGAATTTCTAAGCTGCTGCTGGGATTGATTTTGACCTTTGTAGGGGTTAATCCCTGCTTATCTTTTGCAGACAATCCTGGCCAGGTAAGCCTGTACGGATATCTGAAAGACGTAAAAGATGGTGAACCACTCCTCGGAGCTACAATCTCTGTCGCTAAACTGAACCGGGGTACCATTACCAATGAATATGGATATTACTCACTGACCTTGCCTGAAGGAGAACATACCATTCACATCAGCTACATCGGGTATGAACCCATTATCCGCACTATAAAACTTTTCACAAGTCAGCGCTATGACCTTGAACTTCAACAAGAATTAAAGCAAATTGATGAAGTGACTGTGATGGCCAGGAGCAGGGATCACCAGGTGACAAGCACTGAAATGGGAGTTGAAAAGCTTGATATAAAAACCATTTCCAGGATCCCGGCATTTATGGGCGAGGTGGATATTATTAAAAGCATTCAACTGTTACCCGGTGTGAGTAGCGTAGGTGAGGGTGCCTCGGGATTTAATGTAAGAGGAGGCAGCGTTGGACAAAACCTGGTGCTGCTCGACGATGCTCCGGTTTATAACTCCTCACACGCCCTGGGTTTCTTCTCCGTGTTTAATCCTGATGCCGTAAAGGATGTTAAATTATACAAAGGTGCAATGCCAGCGCTCTATGGCGGAAGGATCTCATCGGTCCTGGATATTAAAATGAAGGAAGGCAATACCAAAAAATTTGGTGTACAGGGTGGAATCGGAACCGTGTTCAGTCGCCTTACAGTTGAAGCACCTATCGTGAAGGACAAAGGATCATTTATCATTGCGGCCAGAAGGTCCTATGCAGATGTACTTGCCCGTACTTTTACAAGTGCACTCTCCTCGGGACAGGCTCTGAATTTTTACGACCTGACCCTTAAAGCCAATTATACACTTGGTGAAAAGGACCGTGTATACCTCTCGGGTTACTTTGGGAAAGATCAGTTTATGTTCACAGAAGACCAGGGGTTCAGCTGGGGAAACAGAACCGGAACCCTGAGATGGAACCACGTATTTAACAGTGGGCTCTTCTTCAACCTTACCTCCTATTTCAGCGATTACCAATATGGGCTCTACCTGGGGGAAGATCAAACAGACCGTTTTGAATGGGAGTCGAGGATCAGGTCTACAGCGGTTAAACCCGAATTTACCTATTCGCTGAATGCCAATAACAGAGTCTATTTCGGAGGAGAATTATTGTACTACCGGTTTGATCCGGCCAATGCTCTGTTTCAAAGTGGTGGACAATTGAATAACATCAGCCTCGATCCCAAGCATGCATATGAGGTGGCTGCTTATGTGGGGAATAAGCAAACCCTGTCTGAAAAAGTAGTTCTGGATTATGGCCTCCGATATTCAACTTTCGTGTTTGCGGGCCCCGGAAAGGTATATTCCTATGAAGAGACTGAGGCAGGAAAACGCAAACAATTATCCGAAATTTCTGAGGTCGGCAACCGTGAGCCCATTGCCTTTCATTCAAATCTTGAGCCCCGGCTGGCCCTCAGGTACCAGATCAACAGATCAAGTTCGGTGAAAGCCAGTTATAACAGAACGGCACAATATCTTCACCTGATCTCCAACACAACTGCTGCAAATCCACTGAACATCTGGATGCCCAGCACCAATAACATTGATCCGCAAACAGCAAATGCATACAGCCTGGGTTACTTCAGAAATTTCCGGAATAATGGATTTGAAACATCCATGGAGCTATACTACAGATCCACCGCAAACCAGGTTGAATACATCGATGGAGCCGATCTGTTTATCAATGAATTTATTGAGGCTGACCTCCTGAGTGGAGAAGGACGGGCTTATGGCATGGAGCTTTCGCTTAAGAAGAAAACCGGAAGGTATACAGGCTGGGTAGGTTATACCCTGGGTAAAACAGAAATGAAAGTAGACGGCATCAATCATGGTGACTGGTATCCCACCAGGTTTGACCAGCGGCATAACCTGAGTCTCACCGGATCATACCAGATGAATGAACGCTTATCATTCTCAGCCAACTTTGCGTATATAACTGGTACTCCTACCACTTTCCCAACTTCAAGATTTGAAATGCAGGGATATGTGGTACCCCACAATGCCAACGAAAGCCGTAATAACATCCGCATTGAAGATTACCACCGCCTCGATCTTTCGGTTCGACTTGAAGGCAAAAAAATGAGACGGGGAAAAGTACGGAAAAATCAGGATTACTGGGTGTTCGGGGCATACAATGTCTACTCTCGCAAAAATCCTTTCTCCATATACTTCGCACAGGCAAACAGCCGAAGCATTGCAGGCCAGCCTGTTGCCACAAAAGCCACCAAAACATCGATCATTGGATCAATCATACCATCTGTTTCTTACAACTTTAAATTCTAAGTAAAATGAAAACCATAAAAATCACCATCTCGCTCTTGCTTTCACTGCTTATCTTATCATCCTGTGAAGAAGATATAGTTCCTCAACTGGAAACTGCAGAACCGCAAATTGTAATCGATGCCTGGATCAATAATACGCCAACATCCCAGTACATCAGAATCACAGAAACTCTACCCTATTTTGATTCCCTATCTTATTCAGGTGTTAAAAATGCCATCGTCTATATTGAAGATAACACCGACAATACACGATATGATTTCAATGAAATATCACCAGGCGTCTATGAGTGGGTTCCCACAAATGCACAAGCTCAACTGGGAACAATCCAGAACTCCTATGACCTGAATGTGGAAATCGGGGGGGAAATATATACTGCCACATCCACCCTTAACAGGGTACCCGAAGTGGATAGCATTGTCTTTGAATACAAGTCGGAAACTATCTATCCTGATGGGTATTACGCCCAGTTCTATGCCACCGATCCTATGGGTCCCGGAGACACATACTGGATAAAAGCCTACAAGAATGGTCAATTCCTGAATAAAGCCAATGAACTTAACCTGGCCTTCGATGCAGGATTCTCAGGAGGTAGCAACATTGATGGAACCACATTTATCGGATTTATACGTGAATTAATTAACCCTTACGATTCAGATGAAGCCGGTGATGAACTTCCTCCCTATAATCCCGGCGATTCGGTAGTGGTTGAGATTCACTCCATCTCTTATGAAGCTTTCACTTTTCTGAATGAATTACGGATACAGAACGACAGGCCCGGGGGTTTTGCAGAGTTGTTTTCAGTACCATTGTCTAACATCTCAACCAACATTGTCAGCTCAGATCCGGAGGGTCTTAAGCCCTTAGGTTTCTTTAACATGTCGGCTAAAAGCGTCCTGGGCGAATGGCTTGATCCGAATGATCTGCCCACATAAAAAAGCTAAAATTCCCTATAGCTTGCGTCTAACAAAATGTTTGCCTCGGGTTCCTCAAATCTGGCAGTCTCGTTGTCCCAGTGCAGTGTCTTATTGGGGAATCGGTTGGCAACCACACCCAGCAAAATAGCCTCTGTAAGTCGGGATGCATAGGAGAAGGATGCGCTGCACTCGCCTTTCCCAAGACATGCGTCCACAAACTGATGGTAATGATCTGTCTTTTCAATGACAGGGAAATCAATTTCCTCATATTTCCCTTTGACAATCAATTTCGGGTAGGTCCAGTGTGGCAATAACAGATTGCCCTTCTCACCGATAAACATGGCCCCCTGTTCTGGCAGTTTATCACCGTCAGGCAACTTTAAATCCCTGTGCTCTTCAGGAGCCTCCATGCCATCATACCAGACCCATTTCAGATTTTTTGTGGTGTACTTTGTTCCGGGGAACTTATAACTGACCACATTCTTTTCAGGGTGGCCAAATCCAGTGGGCTTTCTGCAACTGGTTTTTATGGTTTTTGGAACATCCAGTTCCAATGCAGTATAGGGTGTATCAAAAATATGCACCCCCATATCACCCAGGGTACCACAGCCGTAGTCTAATAATTTTCTCCAATTCGCCGGGTGATAGATGTGATTCTTATACTCCCTTTCAGGAGAGGTTCCCAGCCAGAGGTTCCAATCCAGGTTCTCGGGTATGGGATCGCTCCCCACAGGTGCAGGTCCGTCATAGCCCCAGTTTTTATTGGACCAGGCGCGCACACAACTTACTTTGCCAATAATTCCCGACTGGATGAGGATCACAGCCTTTCTGTACTCATCGCTGGAATGACATTGAATCCCCATCTGGGTAATCAGCTTGTCCTCTTCAGCCATCTTCCGCATGGCCCTGGCTTCCGTCACATGGTGGGTGAGTGGCTTTTCACAAAATACGGGCTTGCCCATCTGCATGGCCATTAAGGAGGCTGGGGCATGGGTATGATCGGGGGTGGATACAAGCACCGCATCTATATTTTGCCCCATCTTTTCAAAGAGCTTTCTATAATCCCTATATGCATTTGCATTGGGATGCAGCTTTACTGCTTCTGCCAGACGCACCGAATCCACATCGCAAAGGGCAGTTACCTCAACCATGGGGTGTGAGGAGATGGCAGCCAGATCCGGAACCCCTTGTCCGCCAACCCCAATTTGAGCAATTCTTAATTTCCCGTTTTTCGCAACTGCCCATGCGGCTGAGGGCAACAGGGTAAGCGATGCCAATGCCGCGGTGCTTTTTAGAAAATCTCTTCTTTTCATTTGTGTCAGTTTTGAAAAAGCAATGTACAAAATCCACCTCACTATTTTAAGAAGGATAAAGACTCAGGCAAGAAATAATTTCTCACTGTCAACATTCAGGGATTTCAATTGTAATATAATTTTGCTACTATTAGGTAGCACAATTGAAATAACGAGATTGCCAGGTGCATAACAACATCATCAAACATATCCATAAAGGGGACCGAAAGGCCTTTAAAGAGGTCTTTGACGAATACTTCAATGCCCTGGCTGCCTTCGGATATAAGTATATCTCCGATCCCTTTGTTGTGGAAGACATGGTGCAGGAGTCATTCATTGGTTTTTGGGAAAAGCGAAAAGACTTCACCCACATAAATGCCTTGAAGTCCTTCCTATATACCTCTGTACGAAATAAGTGCCTGAACCAACTGAAACATCAGGCAGTGGTTCAAAAGCATGAAAAAGCATTGGTCTATGAAATAGAATCGGACCATACTTTTCACAGTCATGTCATTGAGGAAGAGACCTTCAATCAGCTATTTGTGGAAATAAGGAATCTTCCACCCTCGGCACAGGAGATTATGCTTCTGGCACTGAACGGACTTAAAAACCAGGAGATTGCCGATGAGCTCAAAGTCAGTATAAATACAGTTAAAACACAGAAAAAAATAGCCTATTCAAAACTAAAAGAGAATCTGGGTTCCCACTTTAACGGGATCCTGCTGGCTCTGCTATAAAAAAATGAAAATAAAAGTAAATAATTCTTCACCCACTTTTAAAGTTTGTTGTTTAGGAATTGATGAGAGATAAAATGATGAATGAATCATTGCATATTGCCGGTCTTATTGCAAAGAAAATCAAGGGTGAGATCTCCTCAGCAGAGCTGAAGGAACTTGAACTTTGGATTCAAAGCAATCCGGACAATAAAGCGATTTTCGACAGGGCCGTGGACACAGGTCTTCAGCTTAATAAGCTGGAGGTATATAACTTGTTCCGTAAAGAGAAGGTATGGACCCAGCTTGAAGATGAATTATTCGCCACAAAAACAGTGAGGTTCACACCCCGTACTCTGATCAGGTACGCAGCAGCTATCATTCTTCCACTTATGGTTTTGGGAGGCCTGGCCTATATATTCTTAAATAACCCGGCACCCCAAACCCTGGCTGATATTGATTCTCTGATTACTCCGGGAACACAAAAAGCGGTGCTGATCCTCTCAGATGGCAAGCAGGTTGAACTGGAGGGAGAGGAACCACAGTCGGACATTCAGGAAGGGAAAACCAAAATTCGGAATGAGAATAAACTATTGCGGTATTTTACCGGTGAATCAGAAGATCAAATAGAGGAGCTTGTTTTTAACGAACTAAAAACTCCCAGGGGCGGAGGATATAAGCTGCAGCTTGCTGATGGTACAAGTGTATGGCTTAATTCGGGATCTTCATTAAGGTTCCCTGTATCGTTTACTGACAGCACCAGGCAGGTCTTCCTTGAGGGAGAGGCCTATTTTGAGGTAAGCCATAATGGCAAACCCTTCCTGGTCAATTCGGGCGAAATGGATATCAGGGTTCTCGGAACCTCATTCAATGTGTCGGCTTATTCCGATGAGTCAGAACTTAAGACCACCCTGATAGAGGGGAAAGTCCGTATATCCTTTTCTCTAGCAGGTGGAGTGCAATCCTCCAGCAGGATCCTTAGCCCCGATCAACAGGCGGTCATAGACAGATCAGGTTCAGAAATTTCCATTGCTGAAGTAAATACCTCCCACTATACCTCCTGGATGCAGGGAAAATTTGAATTCAATAATGAGCACCTGGAGCAGGTCATGAAACGCCTCTCCAGATGGTATGATTTCAGTTATGAATTTGAGAATTCTGAGGCCAAAGGATACCATTTTACAGGCAGGCTGAACAGAGAGGAAAGCATCTCATCCATTCTAAAGATGCTGGAAATGACCACCGACGTAAAGTTTGAACTTAAAGAGGATAAGATCGTTGTTCTTTAAATGAACCGGGAAATGCGATCAGCTCTCTATACAGCATCAATTACCACGCTCTTTCTGCTGGTCTCAACCCTTGTCCATGCTCAGCCCGAAACCATTGCCATCTCCCTGAAGGATACCACCGTAGAGGCTATTATTCTTGAGATCAGAGAACAAACAGATTTCGACTTTATCTACAACCACGAAGAGCTTGCGAAGTGCCCCAGGGTGAGTATGGATGTTTCACAGGGAACGGTCGAGGATGTGCTTACTCAATGTTTGAAAAATACAGGCCTCAGTTATGAGAAAGTCAATAATGCGTACATTATTACTCCTCAGAAAAAGAGAAAAAGAGTTTCCGGGGAGGGTCCCCTCCTTCCTACACAGACCATGCGGGGAACTGTCAGAGACAGGGAATCAAAAATTCCCATGCCATTTGCAAGTATTGAGCTGCTGAATACCGAACCCAGAATGGGGACCATGACCGACCTGAATGGAGTTTTTGAGCTCGGCAAAGTCCCTGTAGGTCGTTATTCCGTAAGGGTGACCTACGTAGGATATGAAGATGCGGTCCTTTCGGAAGTGGTCGTAGGTTCTGCCAAGGAGGTGATACTCTCCATTGAGATCGCTGAGGGGTCCCAATCCATTGGAGAGGTCTCTGTTAGCATGAAAAAGGGAGAGCCCCTGAACCAGATGGTAACCGTGAGCGGCAGATCTTTTAATGTGGAGGAGACTAAACGGTATCCGGCAAGCATCAGCGATCCGGCCAGGATGACCCAGGTATTTGCAGGTGTTTCAGGAACAGATGACTCTAAAAATGAAATTGTCATCAGGGGAAATTCGCCCAACTGGATGTTATGGAGATTGGAAGGAGTTGAAATCCCCAGCCCCAACCATTTTGCCGAGGAGGGATACACTTCAGGGTCGGTAAGCATACTGAGCTCCAACACGATAGGGGTATCCGACTTTTATACTGGAGCTTTCCCAGCCGAATATGGGAGTGCACTCTCGGGTGTTTTTGATCTCAAATTTAGAAATGGAAACAATCAGAATGCTGAATTTACATTCCAGGCAGGCTTACTTGGAATTGATCTTTCCGCCGAAGGACCCTTTAAAAAAGGATATGGAGGTTCTTACCTCTTCAACTACAGGTATTCTACTCTTACATTGCTGCACAACTTAAGCATAAGTGTATCGGAAAATGCGCTGCCCAATTACCAGGACCTATCCTATAAAATTAATTTACCCACAAAAAAGATGGGTACCTTCTCTTTTTGGGCCATAGGAGGAGTTTCCGACGATGATGAAAAGTACATTCCCGATACGCTGCAAAATGAGAATCCAGAAAATGGATATCGGGACCTAACGAAAACCGGTATGTATGCTACCGGTGTAAGCCATACCATATTTCCGGATCATAAATCCTACATCAAAACTGTGGTTTCTCATTCACTAAGCTATAGCTCAGAAAAACTGGACCGGATGGATAGTGAGGGCATGTTACAAACCAACTTTCAGGATGACCTTCAAAGCAAGGCATTCAGAGTATCTACCCTGTACAACAGAAAAATATCCAGCAAACTCACGTTTCGAACAGGCTTAACACTGAACTATATAAATTACAATTACTTCTCTCAGCAGGCCGATACGACAAGGGTCCTGAAAACCTTTCTGAACAATGAGGGAAAAACCAGCCTCTACCAGCTCTATGCACAGACCAAATACAAGCTGAGTGACCGGTTACTTCTAACAGGGGGACTGCATTATGCCTACTTTCTTTTAAGCAACGATCACTCCATCGAACCCCGGCTGGGTTTTGTGCTGAAACTGCCCAAAAGGCAAAGCATCAGTTTTGGATTTGGCCACCACAGTAAAAATGAGAACCTGCCTGTCTACTTTGTGGAACATGAAGCCCCTGATGGCTCTGTAAGTTTGCCTAATTCCAGTCTTAAGATGACCCGCTCTACCCACTATATCATTGGCTATAATAAAATGCTTGGTAAAGACATAGACCTGAAAGTTGAGGCTTATTATCAGTCCATCAAAAACCTGCCCGTACCCGATAATCCGGACAAGTACTGGTCTCCCATCTTTGGAGGGATCAATCCGGCCGACACCCTCACAAATATAGGAGAGGGAAGAAACATTGGCGTGGAACTTACCCTTCAGAAATTCTTCACGGAGGGTTTTTATTTTCTCGTCACAAGTTCTCTTTTCGACTCCAAATATAAACCCGCCAATGGCCAGTGGTACAATACCCTCTACAACAGAAATTACATCAATAATGTTGTAGGGGGGAAAGAGTTCCGATGGGGTGAAAACCGGTTGGTGGGTATTAACTCGCGCGTGCTCTGGTCGGGTGGAAGAAGACTTATCCCGATCGATCTGGAGGCCTCCAAAGAGGAGGGCCGCACGGTCATCTTGTTCGATGAGATTTACTCCACCAAAGCCAGGGACTACTTTAGAATTGATGTGAGTTTTAACCTGCATTTCTATAAAAAAAAATCGGAGCATGTGATCTCCCTGGATATTCAGAACCTCACCAACAGACTCAATACCTGGGCTGAAACTTACGATCCGGAAACTGAGCGCATTACTGAATACCCCATGGCTGGGATTATTCCCATCCTGAATTATCGGGTCGAATTCTGAATATCTCTGACCAGCCATGGGGTATTGACTCTCCCCGCAGCAAGCTACGGGGAACCTTTAGCTCGACGAAGTCAATCATCGATTAATGTATTATTTTATTTGTGCTTGCGCATTCCCCGAAGTATAACTTCAGGGAATGCGCAAGCGTAATTCAATTAGTTTGCATCAATGACTCTGCCTGTCCCGGCGATATCTTCCTGGATGCTTGGGTTTCCCTTATAATAGACACTCCCGGTACCATCGATGGTCACATCCAGTTCCTTTGTCACGGTGATTTCGCAGTTCCCGGTCCCCGAAATATCCACCTGGCAGTTTTCTGCTGTCATCATAAAACCACTGAAATTTCCCGCTCCCTCCAGATAAATTTTCATGCTCTGTTGATTCATGGCATCGGTGATCACGAAATCCCCGGTGCCACTTGAGGATACCTGCTCCAGAGACGGAATGGTTACATAGTAGGTTAACTCATATTCTCCATAAGTCCCATTTTCCAACTCACAATACCAGGTATCATTCTTAACCTCTGTTTTGATCCTGTCAATGATGTTGGGATGTCCGGTCACTTCGATGTACTGTTCGGTTCCATATTTGACGATCACATCATCCACACCTTCAGTGGCGATCTTGCTAAAATCGGCCACATTCAGAGTTCTGGTGGTAATGGTTCCTGTGCCTTCAATTTTGACTTCATCCTTGGTGCAACTGGTGGCAATCAGGCCAGTCATTGCGATGGCTAAAATATACAATTTGCTGTTTTTCATGATTTCTGATTTTTATTTTTTGTTTTTAGTTTCTGTTCATACCTAAAACAACAACTCTGAAAACCGGGTGAAGAGATTGAATAAAAAATAACAATCCATGTCTTGCCACACTATGAATTATATTTCATTAATTGCTCTCTCAAGCAGACTAACAAAAATGAAAATATTAGGAATCAGCATTTTAAGCCTTCTTCTGGGGCAGGTGTTACTTGGGCAGGGAGGGAGCGCAATACTGGTAGAAGCCGAGAGTTTTAAGGACAAAGGAGGCTGGGTTATTGACCAGCAGTCCATGGATGTGATGGGATCTCCCTATCTCCTGGCCCACGGAATGGGATCTCCCGTGGAGCATGCCACCACCACAGTTTCATTTGCAAAAAAGGGAAGTTACAGGGTATATGTGCGAACACGCAACTGGACCGCCCCCTGGTCGGATGAAGCAGCTGGTAAATTCCGGATCTTGGTGGATGGGAAAGACCTGGGAACTGAATTTGGGACCAGGGATAAGGAGTGGAGTTGGGTAGATGGAGGAAGCATTAAGGTTAAAAAAGAGGAGGTGGAGATTTCGCTCCACGATCTTACTGGCTTTAACGGGCGATGTGATGCCCTCTATTTTACCTCCAAAAAAAACGATGTTCCTCCAAATACCCTTATGGGATTGGAGCAGTTGCGAAGAAATCTCTTAGGACTCAACGAAGAACCTACCGAAAATAGCTTTGACTTTGTGGTGATTGGCGGAGGAATGGCGGGGACCTGTGCAGCCATCTCTGCTGCGCGTTTGGGGGTAAAAGTGGCTCTTATCCAGAACCGGCCGGTTCTGGGTGGAAATAACAGTTCGGAAGTGCGCGTACACCTGGGTGCGAGGATCAACTTGGAGCCCTATCCGGCGCTTGGGAATCTGGTCAATGAAATAGGCCCTGCCCGGGGAGGCAATGCCCAACCAAAGGACTATTATGAAGATGATAAGAAGTTGCAGGCTGTTTTGAATGAACCGAATATCTCCCTTTTTCTGAATTACCATGCCAATGAGGTCCGGATGGAGGGCACACAGATTGTTAAGGTGGTCGCGCAAAATCTGGAGACTGGAGAAAAGCAAGCTTTTTCGGCTCCGCTATTTGCCGACTGCACCGGCGATGGCACCATTGGCTACCTGGCGGGTGCTGAATATATGTCCGGGCGGGAAAGTCGAGCCACCTTTAATGAACCCACAGCGCCGGAAAAAGCCGATGACCTGACCATGGGCCTTTCAGTTCAGTGGTTCTCCGAGACCCTGGATCAGACAGTGGGTTTTCCAGACATCCAGTGGGGACTGCCCTGGAATGAAAAGAAGGCCTTTGCCATCAAAAGAGGGGACTGGGATTGGGAAACCGGAATGGGAAAGGATATGATCAAAGAAACTGAGATGATCAGGGATTACGGTTTGCTGGTGGTCTACTCCAACTGGTCCTATCTGAAAAACCACTACAAAAACAAAGAAGAATTCCAAAATGAGAAGCTGAAGTGGGTGGCCTATATTGGAGGAAAGCGCGAGTCCCGAAGGCTGGTGGGCGACTATATACTTACAGAGAACGACCTGACCGGACCCGATCTAAAGCCCGATGGAACCGCTCCTACCTCCTGGACCATCGATCTGCACTATCCCGATCCTGAAAACCTTGAACTTTTTGAAGGAGAAGCTTTCAGGTCCATAGCCAAACACATTACCATCTACCCCTACCCCATTCCCTTCAGGTGCCTCTATTCCAAAAACATTGAGAATCTAATGATGGCTGGAAGAGACATCAGTGTGTCTCATGTGGCACTGGGAACTGTAAGGTTGATGCGCACCGGCGGAATGATGGGAGAAGTGCTTGGTATGGCAGCCTCCGTCTGTCAAAGCCATCAAGCTTTGCCCAGGGACATCTATCAAGATCATTTCTCTGAATTAGAGCTTCTGATGAGAAAAGGAATTGGTGATGCCAGTTTGCCCTTTATCCAGGATTACAATAAGGGAGGCACCTTGATGAAGAATGAAAATTAATGTGAAATATTTACCGGGCTTCATATTTGTCTACCTGATGGTCATTGGTAACAAGCCGTGTTTCTGAAAACCAGCCCGGCAACTTTAATTCCGCTGCTGACTCGCTAAAGATCCAATTGCAGGTAAAGTATGACAGCCTCAATCTCCTGGATGGTTTTATGGGCCACATTTCCACACCCGTTTGTGAAGGAAGCAAATGCTATACCATAGAGATAATCTTCCACTGGAACCTCATTGGCAGGTTTCTCCATTTTGACACCATCCCCGGCAAAGGTCTGACCAAATTGGATCACATTCCTTTTACAAGGGAAGACTACAGGAAACTGGAGGCCATTTTGAGGAATCCTATTTCACGGCTTGCACCTTACAGCAAAGAGGAGCTTGTTAAAGAAACCCGCAGCTCGGCCATCGATGGGATCACCGGGGCCACCAGGGCTGAACTTAAGGAGAGTGTCATTGAAGGGGCTGTCTACTCTTGCCATACCCTGTGGCACATCGCACACGGATCCATGGTGGTGGAGCTACAGTCGGTCACTCAGCAGCTTTTCAGCCAGGACCTGGTACAAAAACTGGTCTCCAGTGAAGATCAGGGGATCAACTACTTTCTGATCAATCACTTTTCAGCAAAGGAATTTGACTGCTATCTTCCCGAAGTGCTTAAAACCATCGAAAACGGGGAGGGCTATTTTGCCAAGAATGCCATCGAAAAGATGCCCGCCAAGACTGTAAATAGTCAGGAAGCTCAAGCTTTCTTCACTATTCAACTCGATCATTTTGACTACTATACACAGGTGGCCTTGCTTCAAAAGCTGGAGGCCAAATCTCTAAATCCGGACCTGAGACAGGCCCTTGCCAATCAGTTGGAAAAAAGAGACTCCTACAAAAACAATCTGATAAAATCCCTCCTATCAAATGAATAAATCCTAAGTGATCTTCCCGGACTGTAGTTACCTGAAATGAAAAGAGACTCCCAGATGGAACTGGCGTGGATTTCCCGGATAATAGTAGCGGGGCGCACGGCCCCCAAAAGAGGGTGCATTCACCAGAATCATGGAAGCATATTGGGAGTTCAGGATATTCCTGATCCCACCGTTCAACTGAATATGGAAAGGACTCTCCCTTAAGCGTATATTCCAGGTCGCCTGTAAGTGGAGCAAATGAAAACCCTCATATAGCTCACTGTTTAGGTCGTCCATCCACTGCTTGCCCGTATATTGGTAGTGAAACTTGATTTTCAGGGGATTCCATCTGGCGTCAAGCATAATATTCAATACCTGTGAAGGAATACCGGGCAGGGTATTTCCTGTATAGCTGATGCCATCATCCACAAAATCGGTGAACTGATGCCGTGAAAGTGTATAGGAGAGGGTCGCCTTTAACTCATACGAATGTGTATGACCGGAATCTTGCTTATCCGAGGCTGAGCGACTGGATTGGAGAAGGTTAACAACTGTCCACAATTCCAGACCTGCATTCAGTGCCTGGCCTGCATTGGCTCCGGTGAATATATCCTCAGCGACTCGTTCTGTTACCAGGAGGTCATCAAGCAAGACTGCATAGAGAGTGGCATCATATGTCAACCTGCCATCCCAGAAATCCCCTCTGTCACCCAGCTCAAAATTCCAGCCAGTCTCAGGTCTGAGTTCAGTATTTACTCCTCCCTCAGGGAGAAGGGTCTCTTCCAGGGATGGCGCCGAAAATCCATGTCCAAAAGAGACATAGAGGTAATGGGAGTCGTGATGCTGGTAACTAAGTCCCAACCTGGGAGAGAAAACGGGTGCGTAGGTATATTGGCCAGACTGATCTGATGAGTCTGCCATAAATTCGGTTTGAAGGGTGTATGAGGTGATATTCAGGTTGACTCCAGCATCCACCAGAAGTTTCTCCGTGGGCCTCCACTGAGCCATGGCAAATCCATTCATATATTGCCGGATCTCCCCCTGATGACTAAGCAAGGAACCCTGACTCCCTTGCTGGGTCTCAAAAATCTTCCAGTCTACCCATTCGTGGAAATATTCCAGACCCCCATTAAACTCCCAGGAATCTCTCCTGTAATCCAATACCTCCCTGAAGCCCAAACTGGTGGATTGGTCATCCAATATGTTAAAAGGCCTCGATTCATAGGGATCGGCATAGCTGGAAAAAAGGGCCACTTTATTTGATAGGTTTTTGCCCAGGCTGGATTCCAGGCTTAAACCACCCAATACCCTGATATACTCCTCAAAACCCCCTATGCTTCCCCAACTGCCTCCTGCTTTCCAGGGCTCTTCCAGGTAATCTGTTTCATTAAGAGAACTGGGAATTTGAGCGCTCAGGTCCACCAGGGAAAGGGTAAAGGAGAGGGTATTCCTGGTTCCAAAGTGCTTCAGATTCAAAAATACATTGCTTCTCTCATATTTGCTGTTATCCCGGTATCCCTCAGAGACTGACCTGCTCACTCCCCCGGTTACCGCCAGCTGCTTGCTTTTAAAACTTGTAGTCGCCCCAAACCTTCCTGCACCAAAAGAGCCCAACTCTCCTGAAATTGAGGCTGTAAATCCATTCTCTTCCGGATAAAGTGAGCTTAACCTGACTACGCCACCCAATCCGGCTCCATAGAGTGCAGAAGCCGGACCCTTTAAGATTTCCAATCTACCCAATCCACTCATATCCTGATCCTCCAGTGTACTGATTCCGTCTCCTGAAGTAAGTGGAATGTCATCCAGATAGGCCCTGATTCGGTTGGTGTTGTATGGGGTGCGGGATCCTACACCTCGTATCACCAGTCGATTGGTATTGTAAGTCCCGGACGCCATGTAAACCCCCGGGACCAGATTAAATAGCTCTGAGGAAGTAACCATCAATTTAAGGTCAACCGTTTCAGGTTTTATCATAAATACTCCACCGGCAGACTCCTGGTAACTCTGCTTGAAGGGGAGTACGGATACGGCCACCTCATCCAGCCTGATGGTATCCTGAACACCTCTAGTTTCTTGCCCCGATACACCCAATGATGCCCCAAAAAGGAGGAATACATAGCGTATTTGAGTCCCGAAACTCATCCTACCTGATTACTCCTCCAAAAAATATGGAGTTGGCAAATAATTTGTGGGTTCCCATCCATATCCCGCGAAAATTCATATCCTCGTGGTAAGAGATTACTTTACCCCTTCCCACTGAGTAAACCGAAACCACGGGGGCCCCTTTGATTCGCTCCAGGTTTTCTTCTAGAGATCCACCCACTTATATAGGGCATCGTATCAAACTTTACCGGTTCAGAATACTTTTCCCCGGAGGATTCTACTACAGCCGTCCCCCGCTTGAGAATGGCCAGATTCTCATCCAGGTATCCATAACAAAGCGGATGGGTCACATCCAGCTTTGCATTTACAATGGCCCCTCCTATTTGATGCAGGGTCGATTCCTTCCGGCGCTCATCATACCTAAGGTATTTGGTAGAATCCAAAGCAACTGTCTTTTTTAGACTGTTCTTTCCCAGCTCCTGTTTAGCGGCCCATCCAGCGGCATCCTTGCAAGCGATGAGCGTTCCCCCGTTCTTTACCCAAATCCTTAGTTTTTCTATATCCTCGGGGTCCCATTCGCTCATAGGCACCTCCGGGCAGGATAATGCTGTTGTACCGGCTCAGCTCAATGGAGCTCAATCTGTCGGTCTCTGCCCTGGTGACAGGCATTTTATATACCTGATCGAAGAGGTGCCAGATTTCACCCGCCAGGTAGACACTTGCACTCCCCCCCACAAACATCAGGATTTCCGGTTGTTCAAGGTTCGAAAAACTGCTGCTCCCCATATCAATACCCAGGGGTGAAAGCCCCGTAGATAGTGCATAAAAATCCACGCCCGTATTCAAAGCAATTTCCGAGATTCGTTGAAAGGTCTCCTCCTCGCTTAATTCCTGCCCACCGACCCGTATCAAAATGCTTCCCTGGATAAAGTCCTCCTGCCGACCATCGATCTGAAATGAAAATTCCCTGCCTGCCACCCTGGCCAATAAACCGGACTCCTGCAATGCATAAAGGGCTTCAGGTGTTGAATACTCGTTCCACCTGAATAGATAGGCTAAATGGCTTTTGCCCCCAATCACCTTCCCTTGAATTCTTTTCGCATAGACGGGTTCATCTGAGATCTGAAGCTCGCTTTTGGAGTTGATCCGTGCAAAGGGGATGTCCAAAGCATGGGGGATGGTCCAGGTGGAAACATCGTAAAAAGCAGTGTCTTTAAAGGAGCTTACTTCTTCGAAGATAGAAGTCAGCAGGCGAAACTGTTGCTGTTCTACCGGCACCACATAACTGGATCCTGATATATCATTTTCATTTTCATACACCTGGATTTGATGCATGTTCAGGAATTCAATAAATTTCTGGGTTTTTACCTTGTCCGTTTCACTCCCAAAAACATAGGCTTTTGTATCGCTCTTTTTCCCAAGCTCCAGGGCACTTATATTAAAATCTCTCTGATAGTTTAACAATTTGGTGCGTAGGTGCATGGAAGCGTCCAGGGTGGACCGGGTCACAGTAAATTGGTTTTTAATGGCCTCGGCCAGGGTAAACACTCCATTGGCAGTTTCGCGAATCCTTCCCCTGTAAGAGGCCTGCTCAAAAAGGATCCCGACACCTGAATTAATATCCGGGTAGGACGAGCCCTTCCCAAAATAGTAGTCATCAAATACCTCTTCAGAGAAGTAGTAGGAAGCCTGTTCATCAAAATACATCGCATGAAATTTAGAAATCTCAAAGGTAAGATCATGGTTGGCAGAGGGGGTCAAAGGATTGATTCTGTCCGGCACACCGGGTTGAAAAAAGAAGGTGGAATTAGGAGAGGATTCGTGATGATCGGTCACCACATTGGGTTTCCATTCATGAAATTTTGCCACCCGTCCCCTGCTCTCGGGATTTACCAGTAGAAGGTAGTCACGATTCAAATCGAACCAGTAATGGTTTGATCTTCCGCTGGGCCAGCCTTCATAAAACTGTCTTGAATTCTTATCCCCCCGGTCCATCTGCCCCTGGTTCATATTCGCCCAGGTGCTGTGCCTTGTAAATCCATCCGGATTGAGACAGGGATCCACAATGATAATGGTGCTCCCCAGCAGACTATCCACTTTTTCACCTTCTGCCGCGGCCAGGTAGTAAGCGGTCAAAACCGAGGAGTTGGTGGCACTGGACTCGTTTCCATGCACTCCATAATTCAGATTTACCACCAGGGGGACTCCCTCCATGGAGGGACTTGTTTCAGGATTAGAAAACTGTACGTGCAGTTCTTTTAATTCATCCAGTTTCCCCTGATTCTCTTCGGAAGTAAAGACCAGGTGAACCAGAGGCCGGTTTTCATAACTCCGGGCGTATTCATAAAGAATGGCCCGATCAGAAATTCCTGCGATCTCTTTCATGTAATTCAGGACCTGATCGTGGGTCAGGTGCCATTTTCCCAGAGCCTGATGAAAGAACTGATCGGGTGTCGGAATCTCCTTCTTGTATTTTATATCACCGGGTAAGAAATAGCCAGTTGTTTCCCGGGCAAGGGAAACTGCAAGCTGACTGAGCACGAATATGCCTAAAAGAACTTTCTTCATATAATATCTGTTAACTTTTGAGAGATCGTAAATATAAGCATTGACATTTGATGTATTTTCGCAAAAAAATAAAAATATGAAACTGTTATCCTGGAATGTAAACGGTATTAGAGCCATCGCAAAAAAGGATTTTTTTAATGACATTCATAGCATAGATGCGGATGTTGTGGCCCTGCAGGAAACCAAAGCCCAGGATGCTCAGGTGCTGGAGGTCTTAAAACCTTTAAATAACCATCACATTTATGCTCATTCGGCCCTTAAACCAGGCTATTCCGGGACAGCCATCATCTCTAAAACAGAAGCCTTGAAGGCTACTTTTGGAATGGGCATTGATGCTTTTGATCAGGAGGGACGGGTATTGTGCCTGGAATACGAATCGTTTTTTCTGGTGAACGTGTATGTTCCCAATTCGGGCAATGATCTGAGACGGCTGAAGTACCGCGTGGAATGGGATCTGGCATTTTTTAACTATCTGAAAAAGCTGGAGAACACAAAGCCTGTTTTAGTCTGCGGTGACTTTAACGTGGCGCATAAAGAGATAGATCTTGCACGTCCCAAACCTAATTATAACAAATCGGCTGGCTACATGCAGGAAGAGATCGATGGCATGGATCGGTTCACACAAAATGGTCTGGTGGATACTTTCCGGCACTTCCATCCGGATAAAGCGGGCCATTATTCCTGGTGGAGTTATCGTGCCGGAGCAAGAGCCAAAAATGTGGGCTGGAGAATCGATTATTTTTTAATCAGTGAAAGCTATCTGCCTTTCGTTGAGAATGCTTTTATCCTGAATGAGGTGATGGGCTCCGATCATTGCCCAGTGGGAATTCAACTCAAATAAGTTCTGAAATATTTAGAAATGATCCCTAACTTAGGAAGGAAAATCACCTCCTAAGCTTGCATCATGAAAAGAACACGTTTTTGTCTGACCATTCTATTTGCCGTCACCGCCCTTATTTCTGCCAAAGCCCAGAACACCTCCGGGGAGGATATCCTGGTAGAGCATGCCGATGAGTGCTTAACAGCCATGGAGCAAACAGCTCTGAAAATGGAGGTAAAGGGGGTCGCTGTTCTCGCATTTATTCCGGGCGACATCTCCCAGACATGGATTTCGAAAATGAAAGTGGTGGGAGCCATGACCAATGAATCTGCCAACTACCTGGCAGTGGCTTACTCCAAAGCGGGCGAGATGGCCGAGACCCTTCAAAACAGTGGAAGCGGAGTCAGGGAGCCCAAGTTGGGAGAGTTTGGCTGGCATGGCGGACTCATCCAAAAAGTAGAGAAAGGCTATATTCTGGCAGCATTTTCAGGAGCCAGTGGTGAACAGGATGTGGAGATTGCTACTGCAGGTTTAAAAAAACTAAAAAGCGCTTATTAACCCAAATATTTCAATCAAATGAATTTCAAAAGTTTCATTTCAGCTGTCGCTGTCCTTCTCCTATCTATATCCCTGCATGCTCAACCCCGAAGGGAACTTGTAAAGGTACTTGTTACCCCCGACCATTCGGACTGGACCTACGAGGTTGGTGAACAGGTCGAATTTTCAATTACGGTATTGAAAAATAATGTGCCCCTGGAAGGGATCGAGATAAGCTATGTTATCCAACCTGAGCTTGTGGAAGCATGGGATACGGGAACCCTGATTCTGAAAAAAGGATCAGTCAGTATAAAGGCTGATAAATTCAAAGAGCCTGGTTTCCTCAGGTGTACGGCTACTGTGGAGGTGGATGGGAAGGAATATTCATCCTATGCCACAGCCGGGTTTGCTCCTGAGGAGATAGCGCCCACCACCACCCTGCCTGAAGATTTTGAAAGCTTCTGGGCCCAGGGCAAAGAAGATCTCTCCAAAGTACCGGTAAATCCGGTTTTAACTTTAATGCCTGAAAGGTGCACCGATAAGGCCAATGTTTACCATGTACAAATTGACAACATCAAGGGAAAGATTTACGGAATCCTCTGCACACCAAAGAAAGAAGGCAAGTATCCTGCCATCCTGCATGTCCCCGGCGCTGGCATCAGGCCCTATTACGGGGATGTATGGGAGGCCGAGGCAGGCTTTGTCTCCTTTACCATAGGCATACATGGAATACCCGTGAATCTCGACCAGAGTGTGTATAACAATCTTATGCAAGGTGCATTAAACAGCTACTGGACCACCAATCTGGATGACAAAGACAAAGCATACTACAGGCGTGTCTACCTGGGATGTGTCAGAGCAGTAGATTTTATTGAAGGACTGGAGAGCTTTAATGGAGAAGACATAGGGGTGACCGGGGGAAGCCAGGGAGGCGCTCTTTCTATTGTTACAGCCGGATTGGACGAGCGGATCGATTTCCTGGCCGCCTTCTATCCCGCCCTATCCGACTTAACAGGTTTTTTACACGGCCGTGCAGGAGGCTGGCCGCAGATTTTCAGGGATGAATACACCAACAAACCCGAAAAGGTGGAGACGTCCAAATATTTTGATGTGGTCAATTTCGCCCGGTTTGTTAAAGTTCCGGGTTGGTATAGCTGGGGATACAACGACAATGTATGTCCGCCTACCTCCATGTATGCGGCATACAATGTGCTTCCAGCCGAGAAGGAGATCCATATTTTTCAGGAAACGCAGCACTGGACCTTCCCGGAGCAACAGAAGCTGAAAAACGAATGGCTGTTTGAGAAGCTGGGGAAGTAGTATTTGCAAAAAGGTCTCTAATTCCCAAACTTTCCAACTTTCCTTTCAGAAGTGTTCGCTGCTTGATGATCTCTACAAATTAGCTTCAGCCAGACACACTTTTTAAAACACTATCTATTAGCAGTAGTATATATGTTAGGTGCATACTCCTTTCGTATCACTAACGTATATTTTCGTATCATAACGTATCAATGAACTTTATTATTTTACCGTATCACTATCCTGCTTTTTCGTATCATATCGTATCATTGTTAGTATTTTTTATACCTTTGTGATATGAATATGGTGCATACATTTGATATAGAAATCGATTGGAAATTAATTTCTGAGATTAGTATCATTGATAGATTTGATGCTACCTGGAGTTCAATTGAGAAGAAAGAAGGCCAAAGTTTAAAGCAATTAAAGTCGATTGCTACTGTAAGGAGCGTAGGCGCATCCACTAGAATAGAAGGATCGATAATGAGTGATTCTGAAGTAGAGGTCCTACTACAGAACATAAATATTGATAAACTTGAAGACAGAGATTCACAAGAAGTAGTTGGCTATTTCGAAGTATTCGATTTGATATCTGAATCAGCGGATTCTATTAATATCTCTGAAAACTCCCTGAAGAGCCTTCATAATCAATTATTAAAATACAGTGCGAAAGACCAATGGCACAAAGGTGAATATAAACAACATAGCAACAGTGTAGAGGCTTCTTTCCCGGATGGAACAACTCAAATAATATTCGAAACAGCTCCACCTGGCATTGAGACTGAGGATGCCATGAAGGGTCTAATTAGCTGGTATGAAAGAGATTCAGAAACTCATCCATTAGTCAAGTGCGCCATTTTCACTTATGAATTCGTAAGTATTCACCCCTTTCAAGATGGCAATGGAAGACTTAGCCGATTAATCTCATCCTTATTATTGCTGAAACATGGTTATAGGTGGATTCAATATGTAAGTTTCGAGCATGAAATTGAACATCGCAAAAGTGAGTATTATGTTGAGTTAAGAAAGTGTCAGGCACAGAGACCAGGTGAGGATATTACTACCTGGGTGTTATTCTTCCTTAATGCGCTAAAGAACATTCAGATCCAGCTGCTGGAAAAACTGGAGAGGACAGGAATAGAGACGAAACTGTCACCTCGGGAAAAATCGATTATTGCATTTCTATCTGATCATCCGGGTTCGAAATCAGGATTTATTGCATCAAGGCTTAATATTCCAAACCCAACTATTAAAAGATTATTAAAGGACTTATTAATCAAAAACCTGATCGAAGTATTTGGTTCTGGACCAGGCACAAACTATACTGTGAAGTAAGAAATATTGCCAAATATTGCATAAATAATATGTTTTTTGGTAGGGTATTTTGCACGGACTTCTTCTGTGGCACCTCCTGGGCTTCCCCCTGAATCCCTATAAACAGCCAGGTGAGCACAATGCATGTGATTCTGATTGTTGATCTGGTCATGGTCCGATTGCTAAACTTTCTATTTGCTTGGAAGTGATTCTTTATTGGCATTATTCTCTCCACTGCCATAGGTAAACAGGGCCCTTATCTTATCCCAAAACTCTCCACCCAGGATGAAGAAGCTAGTAAAAAACATCACATCACCCCCGATGTTAATTACAGATTCAATCTTTTCCAAAACAGCAAAATGGTGACTCAGATAGGGAAATAGCAGGGCGAAAAGCAGGGGAATGGTAAAGAATACCAGTCCGATTTTATATCTGGTGCGGCTTACTCGCTGGGGAGGCCCATGCTTCTTCATAAAAGCAAATACTTTCCCTTTCAGATACTGATACCCCTCCTTGCCAAGAATCCCAACAGTGATCACCAAAAAAAGCTCAGGAACACCTGCCATCAGCAAGCCGGAAAGCGTAGTTTTCCAAGCTGTTGACAGCTCCGATCGGGTCACCAGAGGTACAAAAAGCGGAGCCAGAAATCCGATAATAAATACGGAAGCACCAACAATTAATCTGGCCTCTGCTGATGTTCTTTGGAAGTTCGTTGTTTTCCATCATCCAGGGATTATTAAGCGCTCACTTTTAACCTTATTTTTCCTCATTCGCTTAAGAATAATATTGGTGGGGATCAGAAGCAACCAGGAAGCCTCCCATATCCAGGGCCCTGCAAATGCAAAGGGAATGGTCATCAAGGCAGTCAAGGGTTCAGCCAGTACCCCATCCAGGATCTTCTGGGCATCGAAATCAGCAACATCTGGCTGAATGAGTCGACGGTTCTTAATCCCATATTGCCAGGCGAACGCTCCGGAAAGTCCGGTGAGTGCAGCAGTAGAACTCTCCAACACACGCGTAAATGCAGAGCCTCCTAATACCACTCCCATGTTCAGAGACATCAGAAAAAGCAGCAAGGAGAAAAGCTGTACGATGGTAAGAACCGTGTGATTGCCATCAGTTTTATTCAAGTTGCCCAACAAGGTGTTGCTCTGTAACCAGTAGATGATAATAAACATCACTCCGATCACCACAGTAGCAATGGTAAATCCATTGGCCCCCATATACTCCGAAAAGCTATGCCAGGCTCCCTCAGCATCAAGTGGTTTGGGTATTAGAGTAAACAAGCGCCATAAAGCGATGGCATAGATCACATCGGCCAGACGTTCCAGCCGGTTAAGCTGGAGGGTCCGGATTTCGGAAAAATGTTTAATGGATTCTTTCATTTGTATAGATTTTTAGCTTTGCTATGTACCATTAATGCTCCCTGAAGACTAGCTACTGGCAACATGTGATTCTTTTTCAAAACAATTTACTAAATCCAACTCCAAACACCCAGGAGTTATAAGTGTTTAGCTTCTTATCAAATTCGAGGGCAAATCCTAGCTCCCAGTTCCCTGGAAGATGAAATCCATATTCCACTCCAAACCTGAAAAGTTGAATGTTTTCGTGCTTCTCTAACTCTATTCCATACCCTGCAATGAGTGTCAAGGCGGGGATGGGTTTAAATAGTCCGACCGCACACAAGGCAACCGGATTCTCTCTGATAAGTTCCTCGTGACCATCATGCTTTTCAACTTTATACTGTTGCAACACTACATCAGTGTGAACTCCCACACCCCACTTATGATGAAACAAAATATCATAATTTAATCCATAGGAAGGCACCACAAGGATGTTGTTTGAGCTCTCATCCACCTGGTTTTTCATAAAGGAATTGGCCATCACCAGGGTCACTTTGTGGGTCACCCCTTGATGCTTGTCATGGCTAGCATTACCTTCATTTTCAGAATGCTGGGCATTTGAATAGGGAATGAACACTATAAGGAAAATGACAATTGTTATAAGGCCTTTCATGATGGCTTCGTTTGTTTAAAAGGATACA
>CAWANQ010000011.1:0-243194 GCA_963783435.1 uncultured Bacteroidota bacterium
CTTTTATGTGGCGTCCACCACTGGAGATGCACCCTTCTATCTATTGCCGGCCCTTGGCGGTCAGAAGAGAATGCGCGGTTATTTCATGGGGAGATACCGGGACAACTTTTTTATGATGTTCCAGGCGGAATACAGGCAATACTTCTGGAAAAAATTTGGCTTTGTTGTATTCGCGGATGTGGGAAATGTATCAAGCGATTTGCTGTCCTACAGCTTCAATGGCATAAAGTACAGTTTTGGGGGAGGACTAAGATATATGTTCAATGAGAAGGAGAAGGTAAACCTTAGGGTGGATATCGGAATTGGCCCAGACAAGAACATGGGAGTATACTTCGGGATTGAAGAAGCTTTTTAATACAAACCGACATGAATAAAGATGAGATATTAAAACAAAGTTTTTCCAGCCCGGCTGTTTATGAAATCAGGGTGCAGGGAGAACTCTCCAATCAGTCTCTAAAACAACTTGGCGGATTAGAATTGGAAGTGATAAAGAAGAAACAGGGCACACCGGTTTCCAAACTAACCGGCAGGATTGCCGACCAGAGTGCACTCTCAGGATTACTGAATGAATTGTATGACATGCACATGATGGTGTTGTCAGTTAATATTAAGAATAATTAAAACTTAAGATTTAAGAACATGAAAAAAAGTATTCTAAGTACCATTGTTATTGCCATTGTTTCTATGACCCTATATTCACAGGGCAATGTGGAGGAGGTTGATTTTTATCAATCCATTTTTGGTATGGCAAAAAAGAACATTGTGTCTCAATTTGTGGAAGTGGAAGGTGCAGCGGAGCAAGAATTCTGGACCCTCTACGATGAATATGAAATAGCGCGAAAAGAATTAGGCAAAAGAAGAATAGAACTTTTAGAAAGCTATGCCGAAAACTACCTCACATTGGACGATCCGATGACCGATGAACTCATCATGGCCATGGCCACACAGAAGAAAAGCCTGGATAAACTGATTGTGAAATATTACAAGAAATTAAAGAAATCAGCCGGGGTCACACCAGCGGCACAGTTCTACCAGCTTGAAAATTGGTTACTTAGTTCAATCCGCGTGGAAATTCTCGAAAGTGTTCCGTTTGTCGGGGAAGTCTAAGCGGTTGATTGTCTTGGCAACGAGAGGGAGAGTTGCTCGGCCAAACGGCCTCATGATTATGAAAATTGGGGTAATCTCCAGAAGCACTGGTTTACGGGAGGTTCTAAATTACATTTAGCTACATTTTCTGCATTTTCTGACACCGAAATCTGACACCGGAAGCCCACCCGAAAATTGAAATGAAACTTGAAAAATACACTCTAATACCTGGCATGGTTTATAAATGATATTACAAGTTTAAAATGTCAATTCGTTTCTGTAAAAGTAAAGCATACTTCTTTTTCATTTTCTCAGATAGAAAGCTGATGTCTATCAAATTAAACCATATTGGAATTGAATCTTTAATGGTATCCAATGTCTTTTCAATTACTTTATCGGTCAATCCGCAACGTTCTTTTCCAAAATAATTGATAAGCATATCAGCATTGAGGTTTTTCTTTTTGCCTTTTAAGGATAATGCAATTTCTTCGGCATCCCCTTTTAATACAATGGTTGAATTAAGCAAATCATATGCCGGTGAAAGTTCTACTTTGCCATTATGGATAATTACGGAATAATTTTTCAGGTGCATATCCTCGTTTCCAACGAGGTAGTTGAAAATGAACAGTTTAAATAGTTTTGTTTTTTCAATGGCTGGAAACATGCAAAAATCATCTATCAGTTTTAGCAATTTCTCCATAGTGTAGTTGTACTTTGTGTTACGGCTCATGCGTGCCAGTTGAGCAAAATCTTCTACCGGGATTTTATCTTTTTGACCTTTGCGATCAAAGCGCTTGATAAAGTAGGTAAGCGATTGGTCTTTAGAATAAATCAGTCCATGTAGAGGAACCTCGATGCCGATGGTTGCAGCCATATGCATGGTGAGGTCTTCGTTTTGAGGAAGTTCAGGCCATATATGGTGCTGCGGCTTTAAAATGTATCTCCCATTTTTATCGACTATGTCAAAACTACCCTCTTTGATATTTAAAAGGGCACTGAGTTTGGGTTGAACACCCTGGATGGACATTTTTGAAGCCCGAATCATTGCTTCGGCTCGAAGTTCTTCGGCTGAATATTCAAGCAAGGCCATCTTTTTTAATGCATGTGAAAGCTTTTTAAGTCCTTTCGCGCTATACAGGAGTTCTCCGCAAGGTTCGTATGTGATGGGGCAACGATTCATGTGGGCACCTCCTTAACCGTTATGTTGCCAACCAAATCATCACCAACTACCAGGAGTTGTTCAAAGAGGTCGTTCCGGTCAACCTTCCCAAATTTCAGGAGGCCTTCCAGTTGATAGCCTTCAGGAAGCAATCCATCGAAAAAAGAAGGGAATGAATCAAAATCATAAAATCTTTGGGCCAAAGGCAAGGTAAGGGAAACGGGTGTTCCCAAATAGTTGCTAAGATATTCGAAACGGTATTTTTTTTCAAATTCCAGTTCCACCAGTATCCCGGCTTCGATATTGTTTACAAATACTTTAGCTGTTCTCATTGCTTATAATTTGGTTCATTAGGGGACTGGTTAACTTCACTGTAATATTGAGTACTGCCAGGATTTTACGCAAGGTATTCAACTGAATAGTTTCTTTCCCTTTTTCGATATCGAAAACTACAGTTTTACCGACTCCAGCCAATTCAGCCAATTGGAGCTGACTCAGACGCGCAGCTTTCCGGTGTTCTCTTATGGTATTTGCCAATTCTTGAGGATTAAGCATAGTATTATTGTTATAGCGGTAAAATTAAGCTAATTGTATACAATAAGCAACACTATTTATCATTTTATACTCTTATAGCAGTAAAAATGAATAATTATTAGCCGAATGATAAGCAAAATTCACGAGGAGCTCATATGAGTCACCTCAGCAAGCCCAAGGGCTTCCATAAGCGGGTGGGATAGGGATTGTTGGAAGAATCGAGTTTAAGCTCTAATACTCGACATGCCTCCATCCACATGTAATACCTGTCCCGTGATCCAGCTAGATTTTTCAGAAAGAAGGAAGCTGGCCATCTGGGCGATATCCTCCGTTTGACCAATACGCTTTAGGGGATGTCGGTTCGCGTTGGATTCAATTTTTTGGTCGGTATTGAGCAATTTACCTGCCAGGGGTGTCTGCGTTAGGGATGGTGCGATGGCATTAACGCGGATTTGGGGGGCGAGTTCAGCTGCCAGGGCCCTCGTTAGTCCTTCGATAGCTCCTTTAGAGGCCGCCACCTGAGAATGGAAAGTATAGCCAGATTGTACAGCCACGGTTGAAAAAAGAACAATGGAAGACTGTTCTGATTTTTTCAAATTGGGCAGAATAGTCTGGATTACCTTAACTGCACCTACTACCTGCAATTGGTAGTCTTTCACAAAATCTTCGGCTTTGAACCGACGGAATGGCAGTAAATTGATGCTTCCTGGGCAATACACCACTCCATCCAGCACTTCGGGTATATGATCCAGGCCAATGGTGTCTGAAGTCACATCGAGGTATTGAAAACGAATATCGGTTGAACTTACCTCATTATTGAAATAGGTGCCAAATACAGCATGATGATCCTCTGCGAGAGATTGTGAGAGGGTCTTCCCAATGCCTGAGGAAGCTCCAATTATTAAATAGTTTTTCATGCAGCTATCTTGTTTTTAGTTTTCGGTACATATTTTTTTGTCTGAATACCATCGGCTTTCAGCTCATGCATCAAGTTGTACAAGCCAAAAAAAGTGCGATTAACATAAATAAAGTGCCTCGAACCCCGGTTAGAATTCATGGTACGGAGCTCAGTGTTTTTAGAATATTGTGAACCCAATTCAATAAGATCAGTGAAAAAGGAGGCATTCGAAAAATCGAATGTTTCATGTTGAAATGGCTCTGTGAATAAGCCGAGTAATTTATGAAAAATGCCCGTTAAAAAATTGATTTCCTGGGGGCTATCATCAGCCCGGAGAATTTCCAATTCGTAAAGTTTAGCCTTAAAAAGAACGGGATTATCTAAAATTTCCTGTTGCGCTAATTCAAAATAGGGCACATAAAATTCATCAGGGATGTCCTTAACGCACCCAAAATCTAACACAGTTAACTGCTTGCTTTCAGAAACTAAAAAATTACCTGGATGAGGGTCTGCATGGAATTTTTTTAAATGGTGAATCTGGAACATGTAAAAATCCCAGAGTGCTTGTCCTAACTTATTGGCCAGGGCCTTATCCTCGTTATGACTGACAAATTCAGACAAATGCTGGCCCTCCATCCAATCCATGGTAATAATGCGTTCGGAAGAAAGTTCTGTATAATAATTCGGAAAGATGAGATTCTCAATTTGACTGCAGGCAGCGGCCATTTCAAGACTTTCCCGAAGCTCAAGCAGGTAATTGGTCTCATCAAGCAGTTTTTCCTCCACCTCTCTGAAATACACATCCGATCCTTTGCCCTGTATGTTAAACATCTTCATGGCTATTGGCTTTACCATGGCTAGATCGCTGCTAATGCTTTCTGCAACGCCAGGATATTGTATTTTAACCGCCAATTTTTTCCCGTATTTTTCCGCCATGTGCACCTGCCCGATGCTTGCCGCATTGATAGCGGTCGAGTTAAATTCTTCAAAAATTTCGCCAGGTGCCTTTCCAAAATACTTTTTGAAAGTTTTCAGTACCAGCGCAGCTGAGAGTGGGGGAACGGAAAATTGTGATAAAGAAAATTTATCGATGTATGCTTTTGGCAATATGTTCTTCTCCATACTCAACATCTGTGCAACTTTAAGGGGGCTCCCTTTCAGATTTTTAAGCCCATCGTAGATGTCATTCGCATTGGAGTGATTCAATTTATCCCTGGCAACATCTTCGGTAGTCGAAAGCTTGTCACCGTAGTACTTGAGGTAATTCACTCCAACTTTTGCCCCGGTTTGAAGAATTTTGGAGGCGCGCTGAATTTTTGATTTGGGAATCCGGTCTATCGTCTCCATTAATCAGTCATTAATTTTTCTTTAAAAAGAAATTTACCCAGGTCAAACACACTTTCGAGGGTGGAACTATCCAGCAAAGCAAAACTGGTGGTAATGGATTTTTCAATAAAAACATCTGTTTTTTCAAATCCTGGAGAACCGTCTTCCAACCAAAATTTGAGGGTGAAAAGCAGCTGAGCCCATGTCCATTCGGAAAGCCCATAATCTTTAAGCTTCTCCATTTTTTCCTGCTTGAAGTCTAAGGTTTCAATCTCGATTTCTTGAATGAATGACTGAAAACCCTTTTTAAGCTCTGAAAGGGTAGCAAGCAACTTCAATTTGTTCGTCTCGTTTTCCAAAGCAAAAACCACATAACTGCGGTTTGCTTTCAACACCTCGAAAAAGGTATAGTAGAAACTGATCAACTTGTTTTGAGCATCGAAGGTTTGAAATTCCTTATCCTTCTCAAGGAGTTCTTTGGTATGGATAAAAAAAGTCTTGAAAATGGTCTTTTCAATCATTTCAAATGAACCAAAGTGTTTATAAAACTCAGACTCTTTAATTCCTATCTGTTGCGCGAAGGCATTAATACTTTTTGGACGAGCGCCCTTTTTAAGTACATATTTCATATACTCAGCTATAATAACTTCAGAAGTTTCTATTTTCTTTTTTGCCATATAGGGTAAACACTCGAATTTGAATAATGTTTAATAATAAAAAGTATATATTAAACAAAAAGACGATGAAATGATTCTATAAAGGAATTAAATGCATGATTTCACCAGGTACTGTTTGAACCTGATGTCCTAGCACAAAACCTAGCACATTTCTGCTTTAGTAGCTTGCTGGCTATGACGTCTTCCCAAAAAACCTGGTCGTTCAAAAGTCGAATGATCGAGCAATCTTCTTAAAGAAAATTAAGGACTGTAAAGGGAAAGAGCCTCTGCTTTTCCTCTAAGCTCTACTTTTCCCATGGGCCTGGGTGATAAATGGCCTTTCGGAAAATGATTAAGAAGATCCTCGGAAATTAGAAGGGTTACCCCAAGTTCATTACATTTGCTTTGGATGCGAGCCGTAGTGTTTAGCACATCCCCTGAGTACGCAATTTCCCTTTTAATAACACCTATCTCTCCAATAATAACCTTTCCTGCGTGAAGTCCAGCCTTAAATTCTGGCAGAACCTCAAATTCATCTATATATAGAGGGCCTAATTCCTTCAATTTTTCCCGAATATCTTGAAAGCAGCGAATACAATTCAAATCCTTTATTCCATTCTTTAAGTCCCAGCTGACGACAATCTCATCTCCCACGTACTGGTATATTTCTGCTTGGGTGTCCAACAGAACTGGAGTAACATCCCTGAATACTTTTTTTATGAAATTGAAATATTGGCGTTCTCCGAGTTTTTCTGCGATACTGGTGGACCCTTTAAGATCGAGGAACATAAAGATTCGTTCCTCATTTTTTGGATGGAAATACCTTCCTAAGAGGAATTTCTTAAATACACCAGGTCCGTATTTATCGTTGACAAATAGGATTATCAAGGTGCAGGTAAGTACCATAAGCCAAAAGGGAAAATTCCTGGCAAATTCATAACTGAAAAAGTAGTCCTCTAATCCCTTAACATAAGCTGTATAAAATGACCCAGTGCCATCCCAGATAGAGTTAATTACAAAATAGTTTTGAACGCAGGTCAGCACAAAAAAGAGGACCGTATATACAGCTACTCCATATAAAAGTCCTTTGGAATATGACCGGTTTCTGATCCAATGCTGAAGAAAAAAGACGATCAGGACCCCACCTATAAGCCCATTGACAACAAAGGCCAGGGTGTTGATCAGGAAATAGGTCATAAAATTACCGGGGATGATCCATCGATATTCAAACCCATATTCCTCTAAAACGGCATATTCATAAGTTAACTGGATCATGGATATGATAGTCCATGATACCGTAATCCAAAGAATGGTTTTGTATTTCGTTTTTAAACCCCTACTAATTCTCATTCTGTTCTAAAAATAGTAAAATTGCCGAAAAGGGAGAGTTGCTCTCCACCTCCGGCGGATGGCGAGTTTATAAGGGGGTGCTTAACAACGGCATGCCTCCTCACGCTGGTGCGTGAATTTGGGCTTTTTTGTTTCATCCTGTCGCTTAGCAAACACGTTTCATCAAGGAAGACCGCACCTGCGGCGCCGTGGCTTAGGAGAACATGAGTTATGTGGATTCGCAATACAGTTTAAGGTTGACCTGATAATCTTGGCAAAAAATTGATATAGCCCGAACTAATTTTACGCAAATCTGTTCCTATCCAATATCACTTGTGTGAAATCCGATCCAGTAGTGAAAAGTATTATATAGATCATTTCATAAAAAGTAATTTAATCTTCTGAAAATCTTAATTAATATTTAATCTAGTATGAAAAATATTTCTCTTATAATGTTATTGCTTGCAATGATATCTCAGACCTCCTTCTCGCAGAAGCAGATAACCAGTGATTCAGAAATTGCAAGAGACCTTTATGAGCAAGGATTACTCACCAGTCCGGCTGTCCCTTTTCACGGGAAGAAAGCATTGGCAATTGGAAGCAGCATAGTGATTCCGGGTACAGGACAATTTATTAACAGGCAATTTGGTTTAGGATCAATATTCCTGGGGGGTGCGGTTGGAAGTGTTCTATTAATGTCAGTTGGCTGGGGACCGGCTCTTGTAGGATTTCTTGCTTACCTTGTTATTATGCCATGGTCAGCAGTTCAAAGCGGACATATTGCCAGTCGTAACGAAATGGTTTTTAATTCTGCCAAATCAAAATATAATCGTATTACCATATCACCTTTGATAAATCTACAGCACAACGGGAATAATAGGGTTACACCTACAGTTGGGTTCTCACTTTCCTTTTAATTGTTTGTGCCAGGCTTTCTTTTGTAGCGAGAGGGAGAATTACTCGGCCTTTGGCCTCGTGATTCCGGATAGGGGTGCTTTACAATCAAAAGCCTTTTGTTCGCTTCACTCACAAATGAGAAAAGCCCCTCTGATTTCATCAGAAAGGCTTTCAATTGTAGCGAGAGGGTGACTTGAACACCCGACCTCATGATTATGAATCATGCGCTCTAACCACCTGAGCTACCTCGCCATTACTTTCGGGGTGCAAATATATAATTTTTTTAGATTACAACAATAAGAGTTTCGACAGATGAACATGATTGGTGGGTGGGTGTTATTCTTAGTATCATCGATTTTTCATAACTTACAAGAAAGAGCCATAATAGGAACGTTTAAATGGGATCAGGATTTGAAGAATTAAATACCACATTACAACTTATAGTCTACCTGGGAGCCTTTGGTATTGTTGCAGCAGCTTCCGGGAGGATAGCAGGGATATTTGCCAGATTTAAATTGCCGGAGATCACCGGTTTCCTAGTGATTGGATTGATTTCCGGACCAGAAGTACTTGGATTAATTGATACAGAAGCACTTCCAAGGCTCAATTTCTTAAATGAAATTGCCCTTGCATTTATCGCATTTGCGGTGGGCTCTGAGCTTTTTATTAAGGATCTTAGAAGCCGGATGAAGAGTATTATTTCAATGATCCTGAGTCAGGCAGTCATCCTCTTTCTACTGGTCGGTCTGATCACCTTCCTCATTTCTGATCTGATTCCTTTTATGGCTGATCTGAACCTTGCTGGAAGGATCGCAATTTCCCTTCTTACCGGGACTATTGCAATTGCCACATCACCGGCTGCTTCCATTGCTGTCATAGATGAACTCAGAGCCAGAGGTCCATTTACCCAGACTTCTCTGGGGGTGATTGTTGTGAAAGATTTTGTCGTGGTCATCTTATTTTCAGTGGTGTTCACCCTCTCCAAATCCCTGGTTCTGGATGCTGAATTCTCTTTGTTGTTTATTGGCCAGGTGATGGCAGAATTGACTATGGCCTTCGGTCTTGGATTTATCGTTTGGTTCCTGATGAGATTAGTCCTGTCCATTAAAGGAGCAAATCGTCTAAAAAAACTGCTTATTGTTGCGGCTGGTTTTTTGGTTTACCTCTTTACAAGTATTACCGCGGATCATTCAAGCAGATTTATTGGGATGGAGTTGCATGTGGAACCTCTCCTTATATGTATCGTGGGTAGCTTTCTGGTGACAAATTATTCCATTTATCGGAACGATTTCATAAAACTCCTGAAGGAGTTGGCCCCCTATATTTATGTGGTATTCTTTACCCTGACCGGAGCCAGGATCTCCATAGAGGTGGTGACTACCCTCTGGTACATTACTCTGATCCTTTTTGGAGCAAGAATTGTATCCTTAATGGTGGCCGGAGGTGTGGGCAGCAAGATAGCAGGTGATCCTTCCCTGTTTATCAAAATTTCCTGGATGCCTTATGTGACCCAGGCAGGGATTAGTCTGGGGTTGGCTACCATCATTGCAACTGCCTTTCCCGGCTGGGGGGACCGGTTTGCAACCATCCTGATTTCAGTTATTGTGCTTAATGAAATCGTAGGTCCACCCCTCTTCAAGTGGGCCTTGTCCCTGACCAAAGAAGTGCATGTAAAATCGGATGGTTCATATGACGTGGAACGGAAGATCCTCCTTTTCGGATATGAGAATCAATCTATTGCCCTTGCAAATCAGTTGCAAAAGCAAAATTGGAAGGTGGAGTTTATTGTGACGAGTCCTATTGAAGAAATCCAGGATGGCAAAGAGTTTACTAGTCATAAATATACCGGACCGGACCACCTATCGCTTAGGAAGTTCAGTGCAGAAACCGCCGATACCATGGTATGTCTTATGTCGGACGAAGAGAATTATGCCATATGTGAGACGGCCTATGAACATTTTGGAACCAAACACCTGATTGTTCGTTTGAATGACCGGGCGTATTATAAGAAATTCCATAAAATAAATGTGATGGTGATCGATCCGACCATGGCCATGGTCTCTCTGATGGAGCACTTTGTTCGAGCTCCTATTGCTACATCGCTCCTATTGGGGATGGATGAATCACAAGATACCATCGACATTGAAATGAGAAATTCGGATTTCCATGGCCTTACCTTACGCGATCTCAGGCTGCCTTCTGATGTGATCATTCTATCCGTTACCAGGGGAAATCACCCCATCATCTCCCATGGCTATACCCGGTTGCGATTGGGCGATATCGTAACCCTGGTAGGTTCCAATGAAAGTCTGGATAAGGTGAGATTGAATCTCCAGGGATATTAGATAATAGTCAGATGTCCCTATTCAAAGTTGAATCCCGCTCGCGCATTCACCGAAGTTCTACTTCGGGGTAAGCGAGCACCTTTAAAATAATATTTGGATCGAAGATTCCTCGGAGCTCTGCTCCGAGGTTCTTCAATTGGGTTTCGATTGAACTTTTTTTATGTTTTATGGGTTGAAGAAGATATGCTGAAAGGAAAAACAGACAGATATACCGCTTTAAGGATTCTAACCATTGGGTTTTTGCTCATATGGATTGTATCGTGCAGTCATAAGTATAATTCAAATGAGCTTGATCTCTCTTTTTACCAGTGGAATATGTGGGCTGGAGATGTGGTATCGGGACAGGAAATCTCATCCGAACCAGCTCCTCCAGGTTGTGGATGGGATGAATTTAACCGGGGTGTGGGGAAGCTGGTCCGGATTCCTGCCGCCTTTGAAACCCAATTTTCTGAAATGGAGAATAAGGGTGTCTTATGGTACCATTGCAGGTTTACACTTCCCGATTTATGGGAAGCAAAGACCATTCATCTGGCATTTGAAAATGCCGGTCCACGTGTAGACCTGTTTCTTAATGAGAAATTTGTGGAATCTCATACGGGAAATCACACTCCTTTTGAACTGAATATCACAGATCAGGTCTATTATACCCGGGATAACCACCTGGCTATCAAAGTAACTGACTCTGAGCCTGGATCAAATCCGGGAGCATTCGGCATTTTGGGAAAGATTGTAGTAAAGTCCAGTGAAAGTGTGGATCTCCAATCAGACTATAGCCGATAAATTTCCTTATTCACCAGCCTCATTAATTCGATGTAGTTTTCCTCGGCCATCAGCTGGCGATATTTCTGGTGATCCAGCCTTCCAGCCAGGTCATACACACCGCGTGTGACCTCCGAATGGCGTTCAAAGAAATCCACCATCCCAAATATCCTAGGGGATGCATCGGTGGTGAAATACTTATCGTACTTATATTCCTGGGCCCAGAACATCAATTCCACATAGTGCAGCAGGTGACGGCTGGCTCCCATCAGGTCCCAGTCGGCCTTGGTATCGTTGTCGTTGGTATGGATATAGGCATCAAATCCTGATTCGTAAATAGTGACCAGCGACTGAGCCGGGTTCTCCTGGCTCTGTAAGGAGTGACCCATATCCAGGGTGATGCCTGTATGTGGATTTCCCACCTCCTTCAGAAGGAGCAGTGCCTTGGCTGTGGTGTCGAGCTGGCAGTGAACGCGGGTCTCTGAATACTTGGGTTCGATAAACAGGGGGATCTCAGGTTTGTAATCTGCAGCTTCTCCAACAGTTTCAATCATATAGTTCCATGCGGTACTGTAGTCTACCTGAAAAAGAACATCATAGCCATCGGCCAGCGGACAGCAGGAGACATGCGGAGCTCCCACAGCCTGGGCATAATCCTTGCCCTTTTTGATCATTTCCACAGCCCGGTCACGAATCTCCTTGATGGGTCGGGAGAGTGCCCCCGGAACCCATTCAGGTTCCTTCTTAATATTCACATTGACCGCTGCAAAGTTGAGCTCCAGCTCTTTCATCCAGCCTTTGGTCTCTTCGGCATCTCCGGTCTCATAGGGAAATACAATTTCCACTCCATCAAAACCTTCAATCTGTTTGACAATCTCCAGTTTCTCTTTTACACTTACGGGTTGCTGGTACTCTGAAAACCTGTCCTGGGTCTTGCCCAAAAATCCAATGATTACTCCTTGTTTCATATTTAATCTGATTTAATTGTCTAACAATTCTACAATGGCATCGGCCATCACTCCTAAAAGAAGGGCACATGAAGCTGCTCCTGCATCCACAACACCTCTGGAGCGTTCACCCAGTCGGCTGGAGCGCCCAATTTTGGCCACCATATCTTCGGTGGCATCACGGCCTTTCTCTGCAGCTGATTTCATGACCAGGAGGGCTCCTCCAAAACCCCCTTCTGATGCTATGGCACTGTTAAAGGCATCTATGGCAGGATAGAGTGCATCCACCAGGGTTTTGTCTCCTACCTTGGCCTGGGACAAAACCTGCATGCCGGACTTTCACACCCTGAAGTGCTTCATTAAAAAGGGCGGCATCTATCTCGGGCTGATCCTTAAAGGTCTTACCCATGGTTTTGAAAATCTTGCCATAAAGGGGACCCATAGATCCACCAATACGCATCATTAAAATCTTGGCCAGGGTAAGCAAGCCGTGGGAAAAATCACCCGGATCCTTATCCAGAGCATCCCGGGTCATGGTGAATCCTTTATTCATATTGATCCCGTGATCTCCATCTCCAATGGCTCCATCGATATCACTCAGGTACTGTTTGTTCTCCTGGATAATTCTAATCATGCGGTCGACAATTACCGCTCCATCGCTATTTTTAAATGCATTCATGTGATGCTTAACTTTTAATTTTTTTAAATCCTTTGAAACTGCCTTAATCCTACCGAATCGGCCTCAAGATCCATACACGCTTTCAATTCATCATCCAATTTCATCAGGGTCAATGTAGCTCCTGACATCTCCAGGGAGGTAAAGTAGTTTCCCACATAGGAGAGGTAAACATTGAGTCCGGATTCTTCCAGCAGCCCAATCACATCCCGGTAAAGGATGTAGAGTTCCATCACAGGAGTGGACCCAAGACCCGAAATCAACAAGACCACATCATCCCCCTTCTCAAAGGGCAGGTCCGGAATTACAACATCCACCATTCGTTTTGCAACCTTCTCAGAAGTTTCCAGATCCGCAATTTCAATCCCCGGCTCGCCATGGTGTCCGATCCCCACCTCCATTTTACCTGGCTCTACGCTGAAGTTGGGGTGTCCTACTTCGGGGATGGTACATCCGCTGAGCCCCACTCCAATACTCCGGGTATTGTCTATGGCCTTCTGGGCCGCAGCAATTACTTCGTCAAGTGAACCTCCCATGGTGGCCTTGGCACCACCCACTTTCCACATCAGTATCTCTCCGGCCACACCCCGCCGCTTTTCTCTTTCTGCAAGGGGTGCAGAGGGAACATCGTCATTGGCCACCACCTTTTTTACCTCAATTCCATCGTCATCGGCCTCTTCCATGGCCATGGCCACATTCATATTATCACCCGCATAATTTCCATATAGTATGGCCACACCCTTTCCTCCGTCGGCTGCTTTGATGGCATCGTAAAACATTTGGGCTGGAGGGGAAGTGAAGATCTCACCTACCGCTACTGCATCACACATATTTTTACCAATATAACCCACAAAGGCGGGTTTATGTCCTGAACCGCCGCCGGTTACAATTCCTACCTTGCCTTCCACCGGGGCGTTTTTATACTTCAATACGCGGTCATTATCGGTATGGGCCACCACATCGGAATGGGCCTTCACAAATCCCAGTAGCATTTCATCCACCACCAGGGAAGGATCGTTGATAAACTTTTGCATTGTTCTATTTTTTAAAGGATTCTTTTTCTAGTTTGCGCATGGTCTCTACCTTGGGGGCTGAACCCCCTCCCTGGAACTCTGCCTCCAGCCAGGCATCCACAATGGTTTTTGCCAGCTCAACTCCTACAACCCGTTCTCCCATGGTAAGTACCTGGGCATTGTTGCTGGCCCTGAGTCTTTGTGCCGAAAAAACATCGTGGCACACACCTGCATATACTCCCTCCAGCTTATTGGCAATCATGGCCATGCCCAGTCCGGTTCCACAGATCAGGATGGCCCGGTCCAGCTTTTCTGCCTGTACCTTTTTGGCCAGGTTGTAGCCCACCTCGGGGTAGGTGGCATCGGGTTTGGTCCCATTGTAATCCAGGTCTTCCACTTCGATGCCCTTGCTTTGCAAATGTTCTACCAGTGCCTTTTTCAATGAAAAAGCGGCATCATCCGCATCTATAATAATTTTGCTCACTTTGTTCGCTTTAATGTGATAATAGGTTATTAAGTTAGTGGGCTATTTTTCCAGATAGGGCATAATCTTTGCCAAATAATCCAGGCTTTCTTTCACCCACCGGTCGGGATCTTCCACAAATCCGCCGCTGGCTTCGCTTCCCATCTCAATGCCTGCTACGCATGGCTCTCCATATTTTTGCAGTTCTCTTCGATGCCCAGCTCCAGTAGTTTGTCCACATAGGCTTTGAAGTCTACAGCACCGGTTCCCAGGATGGAATTGGTATGAGCAAAGGATTCTGTTTCGCTCAGGTGAACATGCAACAGTTTATTTTTAAGTTTTTCCAGGGATTCGGGCCCCTCACGGGTAATCACCAGGTGCCCCACATCCACATTGGGATAAACATTGGGAAGTCCAAGGTCTTCCACCACTTTGGCCAATTTATAGGTGCTGTTTACGATGAAGTAGACATGGGGATCCAGTTCAAATCCAACCAGCAGGTCCTTATCCAGACACCATTCGGCAAATCTGCCCACATTTTCCAGCATATAGAGCCACGACTGCTCGGGAGTAACACCCAACTCATAGAGACCGCCTCCCCAGCAGACCAGCAGTTGCCTTCCTCCCAGTTCCATCTGGAAATCGGCACACTTTTTCATGTATTCAAATACCGCATCCCGCTTTTTGGGATCGGGGTGTGCCGTATCGCGTGTGGCGACCAGCAACATCTGGGAACTCACCAGTCCGTTGTCTTTTACGATCCGGACCGCTTCTTTCCTTTGCTCCATGGTCATGGTAGCCGGATTCCCTTTCCTGATCCCGGCATACTCGATGTATTTGAAACCAAATTTGGCTGCACTGCGCAGCGACTCTTCGGGCCCCCTGTTGCCCACCTCGTAAACCAGGGTATTTAAGGCTAATTTCATAATCTCTACTTTATCTACTTATTGCATACTTTCACTTACTTTATCTACCTTTATCACTTTTTCCGGGTTCATGGACAGCCACAGTGCAATGGCTATGGCAGAGAAGGCTACACAGACATAGAAAAATGGCTGAAAGCTCCCCGTCCACTCATAAAGATATGGGAAAGCAATGATGGTTACAAATGCTCCCAGGTTTCCCGCCATATTCATGGTTCCGGAGACAACCCCGGCATTCTCTTTCCCAATATCAATACAAAAGGCCCAGGATGGACTCAGGGTCATATCGGCTCCAAAAATGGCAATGGCCAGGAAAATAATGGCTACCTGTGGCGTTTCGATATTGGCCATCATCAGCATGCCGAAAGCGGCAAGAACAAAACCGGTGATGGCAGGCAACCTCCTGGAAATTTTTACATTGCGCCGCTTATAAAGGCTATCCACCCAAAGGCCCGATACCCAGTTCCCGGCAGCTCCTGCAAGGAGGGGGATCATGGCATAGAGGCCAGCTTCCACACCGCCAAGTGCAAAGCGGTCTTTCAGATAGGGGTACATCCAGGTGAGTGTGAAGTAGAAGGTAAAATTACTGGCCATATACTGCAGCATGGCCAGCCACATGGTCCTGGATGAGATAATGGTTCCAAAACTCAGGGCTCCTTTCTCTTTGGATGTGGACTGCTCCCTGTTCTCAAGAATGTATTTTTTCTCCTTATCGCTGATGGCTGTGGACTCTTCGGGAGAGTCGCGAAAGAAAGTCCTCCACAGCAAGGCAAAGACCACTCCAATCACACCGAATATGAGAAAACTCATTCTCCAACCCACACGGCCAATAATCATGGCCACAAGGGGGAGGGCAAAGGCTGCCCCAATCCTGGATCCGGAAAAATTAATTCCCTGTACGATTCCTCGCTCTTTCACCGGGAACCAGTTGTAAACAACTTTGGCCAGGCTGGGAAAGGCTCCGGCTTCACCTGCACCAAAAAGGAAACGGATGATCATCATGGAGATAAAATTCCATGCAGCGCCTGTCAATGCAGTGAGAACAGACCAAATGGCAACAATGCCGGTTATTACACTCCTGGGTCCCTTTTTGTCTGCCCATTTTCCGGAAGGGGTCTGAAAAAGGGCATATCCCAGGGTAAACATGGCCATGACCCATCCGAAATCGGTAAGATCAAAATTAAGATCACTTGAGATTTCCTCTTTGGCAGCTGAAATACAGGCCCTGTCGATATAGAGCAGGACAGTCAGCATAAAGGTGGAAAAGACCAGGAGGATTCGGATGGGGAAATTTCTTTTTTTCATTCCGGCTCGTTTAATTTAGCTTTTTTGGAGAGTAAAGTCTAAAATTCGATCATAAATATAAAACAAAAAATTTGTAACAAATCTGCGCTATCCCTAATACGTAACGGTACAATTATGACTATGCAATATGATCAAAATTGTTATCTTAGGGGGGAGAATTAAAACATCACAGACATGAGCAAAAACAGTCACATTGGAAGACGTGCCTTTCTGGGTACAGGTTTGGCAGCAGCCACTTCGGTTGTAGCGGGAAATTCACTTTACGGGACACCTGCCCCTGGTGGCCTTGATCTACAGAAGCTTAAGAATGAGCATCCTTATAATGAGCGAACACACCTGGCCATGCCGACCAATGCCTTTGGTAAAACCGGATTTAAAGTAGGGATCCTAAGCCTGGGAGGCCAGGCAACCCTGGAGCAAAAGGGGACGGAAGATATATCGGTTAAAATGATCAACCGGGCCATCGATTTGGGTGTTAACTATATCGATACGGCCGCATCCTATGGCGGTGGGGTCAGCCAGAAACACATTGGGATGGTGATGAACACCAGGCGCAAAGAGGTCTGGCTTTCCACCAAAACTCATGATCGCAGCTATGATGGCTCTATGAGATTGCTGGAGGAGAGCCTGAATAGCCTTCAGACAGATCACCTTGATATGTGGCAATTGCACAATGTGCAGCGTCAGGACCAGGTGGATCAGATTTTTGCCAAGGATGGTGCCCTGAAAGCACTGATTAAGGCCAAGGAGGAGGGCGTTGTAAGACACCTTGGGGTCACCGGGCATTATGAACCCATGATCCTGCTTGAGTGCCTCAATAGGTTTGATTTTGATGGCATCCTGCTGGCAGTAAATGCGGCAGATGTGCACTACCTGAGTTTTAAGAAATACCTGCTTCCGGAGGCACAGAAAAAGGGTACTGCCATTATCGGGATGAAGGTGGCCACCCGAGGGAGGATGATCTCCACCTGGACCCCTCCGCCCCTTGAAGAGCAGCCAGAGCGGATGAGAACGCCACTTCCGGGCACAATCACCATCAAAGAAGCTCTGAGTTATAACATGACGCTGCCGGTTAGCACCACCATTCTGGGAGTTGACAATATCGAACAGATAGAGGAGAACATGCAGATTGCATCCCAGTTCTCTCCACTCTCTGAAGAGGAGATGCAGGCCCTTGAATTCAAAACCCTCCCCATTGCAAGGCAGGGCCTCTATTTCAGACGATGGAACCTGGGAGCCTGATACATAGATTAAATGGGAAAACTATTAGAGAGAATTGGTGAAGGACGGGTGCTGATATCAGACGGAGCCTGGGGAACTTTCCTTCATCAAAAAGGGCTTAAGGCAGAAGAGTGTCCCGAATCATGGAACCTGGAACGTCCCGATGATGTGCTGGAGATTGCATCCAGTTATGTGGAAGCCGGAGCCGATATAGTTCTTACCAATAGCTTTGGGGGAAGTCCTGCCAAACTGGAAGGCTACGGATTAAAAGACCAAACCTATGAACTCAACCTGGCAGCAGCCAAAATATCAAAAGAGGCAGCAGGTGACAGGGCTCTGGTTCTTGGGTCGATGGGGCCCACGGGAAAGATGGTTTTTATGGGTGAGATTTCTGAGGAGGAGTTGCTTGAAGGCTTAAAGGAGCAGGCCAAAGGTCTCGTTGATGGGGGTGCAGATGGTATTGTCATAGAAACCATGTCGGATCTGGAAGAGGCCAGGATTGCCATTATGGCGGCTAAAAGTATTTCTGAGCTGGATGTGGCCTGTACATTTACCTTTTCGAAAACTCAGACAGGGGAGTACAGGACCATGATGGGGACGGGCGTGGAAGAATTCCTGGAGATGGCAAAGGCTACAGGCGCAGATGTAATTGGTGCCAACTGTGGCAATGGTACAGCCGGGATGATAGAGATTGTAAAGGAGATCAGGGCTCTTGATCCGGATATCCCGGTATTGGTGCATGCCAATGCAGGATTGCCTGTCTATGAGGATGGAAAGACTGTATTCCCTGAAACTCCAACGGAAATGGCTAGTCAGATGAAGGATCTGGTGAAGGCTGGAGCCAATATTGTGGGAGGATGCTGTGGCACTACCCCTGAACATATCAGGTACATATCAAGGCTCTTTCATACTTCTTAAAAAATTCCCACTATATTCCATAGGGTATATGGAGTGTTGTGCATCATATAAGAAGGGAGAATCCCTAAAAGAGCGTAAATTCAAACCAAAAATCGATAATCATGAGATCATTAGCTTTGATTGCACTTTGTATGTTGACTGTGATTAGTTCATTTGCCCAGACCAGGGTGGTTAAAGGGAAACTGACAACATTTAACAAATATCCGGTCAAAAATATTACTGTAGAATCCAAAAAAGCAGGATCCACTGTAATGACCGATACCCTTGGCCAATTTGAACTGGTTTGTAATGAGAAAGATGTAATCCAGATTAAAAATGATGTATTTGAGGCCATGAGTAAAAAGGTCACTCCTGATGACCAATATATATCGGCCAATCTCATTTTCAGAGACACCAAGAAGAACAGGGAAGTCGCCACTGGTATGGGTTACATTTCCGAAGAAAACCTGACCTTTGCCCTCGCTCATATGTCCTATGAAAACAATGATTTTTGCAGTTACACTGATGTGTTTACCCTAATTACAGGGAAATTTTCCAGTGTTCAGATCAAACCCAGTCAAATGGGTGGAAAGGGGATTTTCATAAGGGGACAGAAATCCCTCTATGGTGACAATGAAGCCATTTATGTGTTAGATGGTGCAAGGGTGGCAGATATTTCATTTGTGAATCCATGCGATATGGCCTCCATTGATATCCTGAAAGATGGGGGAGCCGCAATATACGGATCACAGGCAGCCAACGGCGTGGTGGTCATTGAGACCAAAGGATATAAACAGCAAGCCGAATCAAATAATTAACAAACATGACAAAACGAATTATTCTCTTTCTGGGAATCATTATTCTTTTCTCCTCAACATATGCGCAGACCAGGGTAGTGTATGGAAAACTAACTGCCTTTAATCAGTATCCGATCCAGAACATCGAGGTCAAAACTAAAAAGAGCAAGGCGACAGTGAAGTCCGATAGCCTTGGAATGTTTTCTATTGTTACCAATATGGAGGACAGGATTACGATCAAACCCAAAGCTTTCAAAACTGTGGTTCGAAAGGTCGATGAAGATACAGACACCCTGTTCATCAATCTTATTTTCATCGATACCAAATCCAACCGGGATATAGCCACAGGCTATGGTTATATCAGCCAGCAGGATTTAAACTATGCGGTAAGTCACCTGACCCAGGAGAACAATGAGTTTTGTAACTACACCAATATTTTCGAATTGATTAAGGGCCGATTCCCGGGTGTCACTGTGCAAAGTACCGCCATTGGTGGTGCTGTATATATAAGGGGTGGCACTTCAGTGAATATGTCAAACGAAGCCCTCTATGTGGTAGATGGAGGACCCACCATGGATATTAATTATCTTTCTCCCTGTGATATCAGGTCCATTGATGTATTGAAAGATGCAAGTGCTTCCATTTATGGAACCCGGGGATCCAATGGGGTGGTGGTTATAGAGACCAAGCGGGGTAACGATTAGGAAATTCAGCGTTCATAACAAGCCATGGCCCTATGATTAGCAGGCCATGGCTTTTTTTTTGGTTTGAATTGCTAAATTTGAACCATAAAGCTGAAGATGATGGAACACAGAAGACTTGGAAAAACAGGATTTGAGATTTCAGAAGTAAGTCTGGGTACATGGCAGGTGGGAGGTCGCTGGGGGGAACCTTTTAACGATGTGAGCGCCAAAGCCATTCTGAATAAGGCCATGGATGAGGGCATCAATTTTATCGACACGGCCGATGTCTATGGAGATGGACTTAGTGAAAAAATGGTGGGTCAGGTGGTTCGCAGTCGAAGTGAGCGAATCTATGTGGCGACCAAGTGTGGTCGAAGACTGAGCCCCCATAACAACCAAAGCTATACAGCTGAGGCCCTGAGGCAGTTTGTGGAAGATAGTCTGGCCAATTCGGGCCTGGAGACTCTTGACCTGATCCAGTTGCACTGTCCGCCATCAGAGGTATATAAAAGAGATGAGATATTCGGACTTTTTGAAAGGCTGAAAGAGGAGGGCAAGATTCAAAACCTGGGTGTAAGCGTCGAGAAAGTGGAGGAGGCCTTGATGGCCATCAGGTATGACAATGTCACCACCATTCAAATTATCTTCAATATGTTCAGGCATAAACCTTCGGAGCAGTTCTTCCAGGCGGCGGCTCAAAGAGATGTGGGCATTATTGTTCGGGTACCCCTGGCCAGTGGGTTGCTTACCGGTCTCTACAACCGGGATACCAAATTTGGCAGGACCGACCACCGCTATTTCAATCGCAATGGGGCCATGTTTGATAAGGGAGAGACCTTTTCAGGCGTCGATTATACCACAGGCCTGGATGCCGTGGACGAGATACGCAAACTCTTTCCGGAAAGGGAGAACCTGGCACCACTTGCCTTGAAATGGGTCCTGATGTTCAAGGAAGTGAGTTGTGTGATCCCCGGAGCATCCAGTGAAAGTCAATTGATTTCCAACCTCAATGCAGCTAACTTAGCTGCCTTTTCAGAAGAGCAAATGGCTGGCATATCAAAGATCTATGACAACTACATAAGGGAAAAAGTACATCCCCTCTGGTAGGATTTGTGACATTTTAAACATTCCTGTGGAAAAGTCAAGAACACTTCTCACCTACCACGACCTTACCGTTGAGGTAGAACCCAAGCCAAGTGACGAGCTTATTGAACATATGCATCATACGGTGATGGGTCAACCGGGCAGCTTTCGGTATCAGCATACCAACCTGATCGATCGGATGAATACACCCGGGGAGAACTATTTTATGTATCTCAGGAAGTCAGGCAAAATGATGGGGTCAGTTGGTTTTTGCGGTAAGCCAGCTCGGACCAACGGGGTGGCACATGACAGCTGGCTGATTCGTTATTTCTCCATCAAGGCCCCCATGCGATCGGTTCCGAAAAAGAGAAAAGAGAAGATCGATCTGAAGGATGAAAACAAGCGCAGTACGGTGTTGGGGCGTTTTATTCAACCCGTATTTGCAGAGCCTTCTGTGTTGAAGGAAGAGGGCCCTGACAAAGATCAGCCATCCATTGTCTATGCCATCATTGAGCAGAAGAATTTACGTTCAATGAATTTCAGTTCACAGATGGGACTGGAGACCGTGGGGGAGATGGCCAGCTTTAGTTTTAGCAGGCTCACTCCCAAAAGCTCTTCCAGGGTGGTGCAGCTGCCGGAGGAAGAGCAGGCCGAAATGCTTTCGCTGCTTAAAGCGTACTACCATGATTACACGCTTTTTTTTACAGATCCCCTGTTTAAAGACAACGACTACTATGTAATTCGTCAGGACGGAAGGGTGGTGGCAGGTATTCAGATCTACCCGGTGACCTGGAAAATTGTGGATTTTGGAAGCAAGTCAGCCAACCGGCTCATTAGAATCATTACCAGGATTCCCTGGGTCAGAAAAAGGATCACTCCGGAGGAGGTGAAGCTCCTGGCCTTTGATGGCATCTACTGTGAGCCTGGCCATGAGTCGGCCCTCTACGAATTAATGGAAGGAGTGCTGGCTCAAAGCAATCGTTACCTGGCCATGGTGATGGTAGATAAAAGTTCGCAGCTTTATGCGATTTTCAAAAACAGGCAGAAACTGGGTATGCTGCACAAAATGCTGGGTACCTTTTCGGCAGATATTAGAATGAGATTCATTAATTTGCCCGACGATACCCGACAATATTTCCTGGACCATCCCACATATATTCCCACATACGATAACTCTTAACCCTTGATATGATAATAAATACTAAGATTGATGATTTCATCATTCGGAAAGCAGAAAAAGCGGATGTCTCTCTGGTGCTTAATTTCATTCAAAAACTGGCAGCTTATGAACGTCTCTCCCATGAGGTAGTGGCCACGGAGGAGCAACTGGCAAAATACCTCTTCGGGGAGGATAAGGTGGCCGAAGTGGTTATTGGTTATTACCGGGATATTCCGGTGGGATTTGCGCTGTACTTCTATAATTTCTCCACTTTTCTGGCAAAACCGGGCATCTACCTGGAGGATCTATATGTACTTGAGGAACAGAGGGGAAAGGGCTTCGGGAAGTCATTGTTGGCCTACCTCGCAAAGCTGGCTGTGGAGAAGGATTGTGGTCGGCTCGAATGGGCAGTGCTTGATTGGAACGAACCCTCCATCGAGTTTTATAAGTCGCTGGGAGCCAATATAATGGACGAATGGCTGGTAAACAGGCTAACAGGTGAAGGATTGATAAAGCTGTCCGAGCAGTTTTAATTTTAAAAGAATTAGTCTACTTTCACAAGCACTCACCAATCATGATTGCATGGGTATTGTTGTAAAACCTGTCTCCACCAGGCAGGAAATGAGAAAATTCATTCATCTTCCTGCAAAGATTCACAAAGGGCATAAGAACTGGATTCCTCCCCTATATTCTGATGAGTGGGAATTTTTTAGTGCAAAAAAGAACAAATCTTTTGGATACAGCAGTGTGACTATGTTGCTGGCTTATCGAGGTAGTAAAGTGGTGGGCCGAATTATGGGGATCATTAACCACAAATACAATGAAACGCATGGAGAAAGGAATGGCCGTTTCAATTACCTTGAAACCTGGGACGACAGAGAGGTGATCGAGGTACTCATTAAGCATGTGGAGGATTGGGCCCGTAAGGAAGGAATGGAGAGGATGGTAGGACCGCTGGCATTCTCAGACAAGGATCCCCAGGGTTATTTGATCCAGGGATTTGACGAGCCCATCTCAATTGCCACCCATTGTAATTACGAGTACCTGATTGGTCACCTGGAAGCACTGGGATATGTGAAGGATATCGACCTGGTGGTTTATAAGATTCAGATCCCGGATCATACACTGAAGTTTCACAGGCTGGTCACAGAACGGGCATTTCAAAACAATCCCAATTTAAAATTGTTGGAGTTTACCCGTCGCAAGGACTTAAAGCCATGGATCAGACCTATTTTCACTCTGATTAATGAGACCTTTACAGAGATTTATGGTTTTATGCCATTTACCCTGGAGGAGATGGACGATTTTGCAAATCGCTATCTGCTGATCATGGATCCACGCCTGATCAAGGTGGTTGTGGATGAGAAACAGGATCCAGTGGCATTTGTGATAGCCATGCCTGACATCAGTGAAGGAATCAAAAAGTCAAGGGGCTACATTCTGCCCATTGGGATTCTTCATATTCTCATTGCCGGACGAAGAACCAAACAATTGAACCTGTTGCTTGGTGCTGTGCGTCCCGACTACCAGAACAGGGGTCTGGATATTGTGGTGGGGGCCGCTGTTCTGGAATCGGCCAGGAAGCAGAAAATGAAGTTCCTGGATAGCCACCTGGAGATGGAAAGCAATACCAGGGTGCGCTCTGAGATGGAACATATGGCAGGTAAGGTCTATAAAACCTACCGGGTATTTGGGAAAACCCTCTAAAATATTTTGATTTCTTTACAGAAGGGCCTACTTTTGCTGAATATTCTACGAAAACATGAGGATTATTGGAAATATAACTGTGACCCCATCCCCGCTCTTCTAAAGCGGGTTCGTCACTCTGTTTCTTTCTCTAACCAGTAATTCTCAATTCAATGTCATATATAAGCTACAAATCCAGATTTTCTAAATCATCATTGCGCGAATTTTTCCAGGATTTACGTGAGGCCATCGGTGGTTCTGAACGTGATTTCACCAAGATTCCTTTAAGCAAGTCCATCATATTGCTCAGTATTCCCATGGTGCTGGAGATGATTATGGAATCGGTATTTGCCCTGGTGGATATATTTTTTGTCTCCCGGCTTGGAGCCGAAGCGGTAGCCACTGTAGGGATAACTGAATCGTTGATGACCATCATTTATGCCATCGGAATTGGACTCAGTGTGGGAACCACTGCGCTTGTATCACGCCGGATTGGAGAGAAGAGACCGGAGGAGGCAGCTGTAGCAGCTGTGCAGGCTGTTTTTACGGGAATTGTTGTGTCGCTTGTATTCTCAGCTGCAGGTATCTTTTTTGCAAAGGACCTGTTGAGGTTGATGGGAGCTTCTCCTGAAACCGTGGAGATGGGTTACATGTACCCTGGCATCATGCTGGGAGGGAATATGGTGATCATGCTGTTATTTATCATCAATGCCGTCTTCCGAAGCAGTGGGGATGCAGCCATCTCCATGAGGGTCCTGTGGTTTGCCAACATCCTGAATATAGTTCTTGACCCCTTGCTTATTTTCGGTATCGGCCCCTTTCCTGAACTGGGAATCAAAGGAGCCGCTGTGGCCACCAATATTGGAAGGGGTGTGGCGGTGATCTACCAGCTCTACCTGCTTGGAAGTGGAAAATACCGTGTGAAAGTACATGCAAAACTGATAGTGATCAAGTTCAAGGAGATGGCAACCCTTGTAAAACTCTCATTGGGAGCCATCGGTCAGTATATCATTGCCACATCTTCCTGGATCTTTATGGTGTGGGTGGTCACCAGCCTGGGGGAAGAGGTGGTGGCAGGGTATACCATCGCCATTCGGATTTTCATGTTCGTTTTACTCCCTGCCTGGGGCTTGGCCAATGCTGCGGCCACACTGGTGGGACAGAACCTGGGGGCGGGTCAGCCCGACAGGGCTGAGAAAGCAGCCTGGACTGTGGGAATTGCCAATATGATTTTCCTGGGATTGGTCTCTATTGTTTTTATTGCCATTCCAGATTCATTTATTGGGTTATTTATCGATGGATCGAAGGATGTAGTGGTGATGAGCAGCGGTTCAACCGTCCTGCGTTTGCTTGGTTTCACCTTCTTTCTTTATGCCATGGGGATGGTCATGGTAAACTCAATCAATGGAGCAGGTGATACAGCCACTCCCATATGGATCAATTTCATTGCTTTCTGGCTGATAGAGATCCCACTTGCATACCTCTTTACAATAGTGATGGGCCTGCATATCAATGGAGTCTGCTACGCCATCATCATTGGAGAGGTGGCCATGACACTTATTGCCATGGCCGTATTCCGCCGGGGAAAGTGGAAGTTGCAGAAGGTATAATAGGTAGAAGGTAGAAGGTAGAAGGTAGAAGGTGATTGGTGATTGGTGATTGGTGATTGGTGATTGGTGATTGGTGAGTGGTGAGGGTTGATTGGTGATTGGTGATTGGTGATTGGTGAGGGGTGAATGGTGACAGCTGGCTGCGCCAGATTAGAAAAAATGAGAGGAGCCGGTTGCAGAACCGAGGCGAATCGAAGATCGGCGAAGCCAACCCGAGCTCGATGAGGCCAAAGGCCGAGTCAAATGTGACCGGCTTTTCACTTTCTGTAAAATTGCGTAACTTGCAACAGATATGAATCCTAACATCAAACATATCAACCTTTACCATTCCTACGGAATTGGTCTCTACGAGTGCTGGATGTTCTATCATTAGCACCCGTGGGCAGGCAGCGTGATTTTTGCATCACCACCCACCCCTCACCCCTCACCGCTCTCCACTCACCACCCACTATCCACTGAGTACTATTTACTACCCACTATTATGATTACCTATTTTGATATCAAACGCTTTGCGGTCCATGACGGACCAGGAATCCGCACCACGGTATTCCTGAAGGGTTGTCCTTTGCGTTGCTGGTGGTGTCACAATCCTGAGAGTCAGGCCAAAGAGCCATTTACCATAGATATCGAGAGAAGGGTAAATGGGAGAAGTGTACCTGGAAAGAAAACTTATGGGGAGCAGATAGATGGTGCCGATCTGATGGAGACCATCCTGAGGGATCGTCATTTTTACGAAGAGTCGGGAGGGGGAGTTACTTTTTCGGGCGGTGAACCGCTGATGCAGTTAAATGAACTGGCTGAACTTCTTATAGCCTCCAGGCTCAATGGCCTGCACACTGCTGTGGATACAAGTGGCTTTGCAAGGAGGGAGGATTTTGAGCGAATTTTGGGTAACACCGATCTTTTTCTGTACGACCTCAAGCACATGGATCCGGAGCTGCATAAAAAGTATACGGGGGTGGATAATAAGCTGATCCATGCCAATGCAGACTATCTTCTGAATATTGGAGCCCATGTGATCTTCAGGATTCCTGTGATTCCTGACGTAAATACCTCCAGCGATGAGGTGGCCCGGATGATTGGGTTTCTGAACGAGCGTTCTGAAGTGGTAAAAGAGGTTCATTTGCTGCCCTATCATCGCATTGCGGAGAACAAGTATTTCAAATTGCGAATGAAGCAGCCGCTTCAAAAGGTAAAGGAGCCCGATCAGACCTTTATGGAGCAATTAAAAAAAGAATTTGAAAACAGCGGACTGGAGGTAGTCATTGGTGGGTAAACCTTTGATCACCTTTTTGAAAAATATTTGAAATGACAGAACGGATTGTAAAACTAAGGGAGGAGAGCCTCCAGGCAGTCAACCGCCTTTCGGCAGAACGCGGGATTTTGGTTACTCAGTTTTATCAGGGATTATCTGCTACACAGTACTCCATTCCTGTTCAGCGGGCCAAAGCCTTCGAGTACATACTGCAACATAAGGCCATCTGTATCAATGAAGGTGAGCTGATTGTAGGTGAACGAGGTCCGGCTCCCAAAGCCACACCCACCTACCCTGAGATAAACCTTCATTCCCTGAAGGATCTGGATATTCTCGACAGTAGAAAGAAGGTCTCCTTTAAGGTGGACTCCGAAACCCGCAAGGCCTTCCAAGAGACAATTATTCCATACTGGACGGGTAAGACAAACCGGGAGCGGATTTTTAATAACCTTGAATCCAATTGGCTGGACGCTTACGAGGCGGGTATGTTTACCGAGTTTCAGGAGCAGCGGGCTCCGGGTCATACGGTGCTGGGAAGTAAAATCTACCGGCAGGGTATGACAGATATCATTGAAGAGGTCCGGAGCGCGATTTCCGGCCTGGATTTTCTGAATGACCCGGAGGCCTACGACAAGAGGGAAGAGTTAAAGGCGATGGAGATCACTGCAAGGGCTATCATTATGTATGCAGAAAGGCATGCAGTCCGCCTGGAAGAACTGGCTGTCCTGGAACAAAATTCTGAGCGAAAGCAAGAGTTGCTGAATATGGCCCATGTTTGCAGAAGGGTTCCCGCCCAGGCCCCCACAAATATGCATGAAGCACTCCAATACTATTGGTTTATCCACCTGGGAGTTATTACCGAATTAAATCCCTGGGACTCTTTCAATCCCGGTCGATTGGATCAACATCTTTTCCCATTTTACACAGCCGATTTAAGTTCAGGCAGCTTAACCCGGGAGGGTGCAGTGGAACTGCTGCAGTCCTTCTGGGTGAAGTTCAACAACCATCCCTCCCCGCCCAAGGTGGGGGTAACTGCTGAAGAGAGCAATACCTATACCGATTTTTGCCTGATCAATGTGGGAGGGTTAAAAGCCGATGGATCCAATGCGGTCAACGAACTCAGTTTTGTGATCCTGGATGTGATTGAGGAGATGCGTCTGCTTCAACCCTCATCCATGGTGCAAATCAGCAAGAAGAATCCGGACAGCTTTGTGGAGCGCACCGTAAAGATTGTAAAGACCGGATTTGGACAGCCCTCCATTTTTAATACGGATGCAATCGTTCAAGAATTGGTTCGACAGGGCAAGAGCCTTGAGGATGCCCGCAATGGAGGCGCTTCCGGCTGCGTGGAGAGTGGCGCTTTTGGTACGGAAGCTTACATACTGACTGGCTATTTTAACCTGGTGAAGGTATTGGAAGTGACCCTTCACAATGGCGTGGATCCGCTTACGGGAAAGCAGATAGGGATAAAGTCGGGCGAAGTGAAGACCATGGAATCGTTTGAGGAATTGCTTGCGGCCTTCTCCAGGCAACTAAAACACTTTATCGATATCAAGATTACCGGGAACAACCTGATTGAACGCATTTTCAGTACACATTTGCCGGTTCCCTTTCTCTCTCTTCTGATTGACGATTGTATGGCCAATGGCAAGGATTACAATTGCGGGGGAGCCAGGTATAACACCAGTTATATTCAGGGAGTTGGGCTGGGTTCCATTACCGATATGTTTGCAGCCATTGAGACCCATGTATTTAGCAAGCAGAACATGAGCATGGAGACCTTCCTGAAGGTATTGGCCGATAATTATGAAGGGCACGACGAATTGCGGGCCGAGCTCCTCTATGAGACACCCAAATATGGAAACGATGACGACAGGGCGGACCAGCATGCCAGCTGGGTTTTCGATGCCTTTTATGAGGCAGTAAATGGACGAAAAAGTCCCCGTGGAGCCACCTACCGGATCAATATGCTGCCCACCACGAGCCATGTCTATTTTGGCAAGGTGGTAGGGGCCACCCCCGATGGCCGCCTGGCTCATGAACCCCTCTCAGAGGGAATCTCACCTTTCCAGGGTATGGACAAACTAGGGCCCACCGCAGTTCTGAATTCTGCGCTTAAAATCGACCATCTGAAGACCGGGGGAACCCTGCTCAACCAGAAGTTCACCCCTGAATTTTTTCAGGATGATCGCAGCATTCAGAAAATAACCCAGTTGATCCGCAGCTATTTCAGAATGGACGGCCACCACATCCAGTTTAATGTGGTTTCTGCAGACACCCTGCGCGATGCCCAGAAACATCCGGAGAAGTATCAGGACCTGATTGTGCGTGTGGCCGGCTACAGCGATTATTTCAACGACCTGGGGCCTGAGCTGCAGGACGAGATCATACGCCGCACCGAACATAGTAGTACTTAGTGGATAGTAGTACTTAGTGGATAGTAGTACTTAGTGGATAGTAGATAGTAGATAGTGGATAGTGGATAGTGGATAGTAGTACTTAGTGCATAGTGGATAGTAGATAGTAAATAGTGGGTGGGTTTTCGCTTTAGATCACTATCTTGCATTGACCATATTACAATGTTTGATAGCCCGTATGATGCAACTGCAAAAGAATAGATATTTGAGAAACCTCCTGTACCTGTTGACGGCCCTATTTATGACGGTCTCCTGTGATATGCGGACAGGTCAGATTCTGCGCGGAGTAAGTTTTCTTCTTGATTCGGTGGAAATGGCCCATGCCTCCGATACACGTATTTCTTACTGGAATGTATACCTGCAAGGAGACGATGGAGTTTACTCCGTGCAGGGTGAGGTGGTCAGCAAAGCAGCCTATGATGCGCTGGACAGGCAACTGAAACAGCAATTTCCGGTTGTGACAAACGAGGTGCTGCTCCTAACAGAGGATGGAAGCGGGGTGAAGGTAAACGGGCTTATCAATAATTCGGTGGCAAATTTTCGTGCCGCGCCCGGCAGCCGTAATGAAATGGTCACGCAGGCCTTGCTGGGTACTCCCGTCAGGATCCTGAAGGTGGAGGATGGCTGGGGGCTGGTGCAGACCCCCAATGGCTACATGGGTTGGGTGAATGACTCGGAGTTTTATGCCATGGATCCGAAGGAAATGGCTGGTTTCAGGGAGGCACGGAAAGTTATATACACAGAACAATACGGAAGTTCATATACCAGTCCTGATGAAAACTCCATGCCAGTTTCCGATCTGGTGTTGGGCTGCATGTTATCTGTAGTATCGAGTGAGGCTGGATTTATCCAGGTTCAGTATCCCGATGGTCGCCTGGCCTGGGTAAAAGGGGAGGAGCTTGTTGAAGCAGAGGAGGTATTTAATCGCTCGCTTACAGAGGAGGGCCTGGTGGAGGCTGTATTGGAATTTAACGGGATACCCTACCTGTGGGGAGGATCCTCTTCTAAGGCCATCGATTGTAGTGGACTAACTACCAATGTGTTTTTTATGAATGGAACCCTGCTGCCCCGGGATGCCGATCAGCAAGCGCTCTGTGGAAGGGAGATTAGCACGGAATATGATGATGAAAATCTGATGCCTGGTGACCTGCTCTTTTTTGGCAGAAAGGCCAGCGAGGAGCAAGCTGAATCTGTAATTCATGTGGCCATCTACCTGGATGATAGTGAGTTCATTCATGCTTCAGGCTACCGGGACAGGGTGAGTGTCAACAGCATGGATTCAACCCGTGAAAACTATATCCCGGATTATCCTGAAATTTTTGTGAGGTCTGTCAGGATTCTGGGTGAAGAGCTGAAAGGTTTTGAACCCATCACACAGAACATATTCTACAAAGAGATTATCCATACCACTGAATGAAAAACGGAAGAAGAAATTTCTTAAAGAGCGTGGGTGCAGTCTCTCTGGCTGCCACGCTTCCAGCGGCTGTCTGCCACAGTAAGACAAAGGGTTCGCCCCCGGTAATTCCAAGCGGGAAAATGAAACTGAGTTTCCATAGCTATGAACTTCAGTTGAGGCATACCTTTACGGTATCGGGATTTTCCCGGGATACCACACCCGTTGTTCTGACTACCATTGAATATGAGGGTTTCACCGGCTATGGTGAGGCCTCCATGCCTCCCTACCTGGGCGAATCACAGGAATCTGTGATCTCTTTTTTGAAAAAGGTTGATCTGGGACAGTTCAAAGATCCCTTCCTGATGGATGAGATCCTGGAATATGTGGATTCTGTGGATGATGGAAACAGGGCTGCCAAAGCCTGCATTGATATTGCACTTCATGACCTGATGGGAAAGATGGTGGACCAACCCCTCTACAAGCTATGGGGTCTCAATCCCCGGGATACCCCCATGACCTCATTCACCATTGGAATTGATACGCCTGAAGTGGTTAAGCTGAAGACCGAAGAAGCTGCCCGGTTTAAGGTATTGAAGGTGAAATTGGGTGGGGGCAACGACCGGGAGATGATTGAAACCGTAAGGTCGGTGACCGATGTTCCCATCTATGTGGATGTGAACCAGGGTTGGAAGGACAAACAAAAAGCGCTGGATATGGTCCACTGGCTGAAGGAGCAGGGAATTGAATTTGTGGAACAGCCGCTTCCCAAAACCCAGGTCGATGACATGGCCTGGCTTACAGAGCGGAGTCCATTGCCCATCATTGCAGATGAGGCTTTTCAGCGGCTGGCCGATGTGGCTGCTTTCAAAGGGATCTACTCGGGGATCAACATCAAACTGATGAAGAGCACCGGGCTCAGGGAGGCTCATAAAATGATCACCGTGGCCCGGGCCCTGGATATGAATGTGATGATCGGATGCATGACAGAGACATCCTGCGCGGTGTCTGCTGCGGCGCAGCTTTCGCCCCTGGTGGATTGGGCCGATCTGGACGGAAATCTGTTGATCAGCAACGACCTTTATGAAGGAGTAAAAGTGATTGATGGCAAAGTCACCCTCAATGAACTTCCCGGTATCGGGATAAAGAAAATATAGAGCCGGATGATTGACAGAAGATCATTTCTCAAAAAGTCGGGTGCAGCCACTGCACTTACCATGGGTGCAGCAGCAGGCTTAAGAGGTGGAATTCCTGGAGCGGAAGCAACGAGCTCGCTGGTTTCAAAACCAAGAATCCTGCCCAGGGCATTGAAAAAAGGCGATTTAATTGGCCTGGTTACCCCGGGCAGCCCCATCACCAAGGAGCAGTTGGATGGAGCCATTCAGAAATTGGAAGACCTTGGTTTCAGGACCTACCATCAGGAGTCGGTGCTCTCCGAATATGGTTATCTGGCCGGCAAGGACCCTGAAAGGGCCGACGAGCTGATGCATATGTTTAACAATGAGGAGGTAAAGGGCATCTGGTGTGTTCGGGGCGGATATGGATCCATACGAATTCTGAGTCGGCTCGACTATGAAAAAATTCAACAAAACCCCAAAGTATTTATTGGTTACAGCGACATCACTGCGCTTCTGACGACCATTTATGAGCAGACCGGATTGGTCACCTACCATGGACCGGTGGGAACCTCTGACTTCAATAGATTTAACGTGAAATCTCTGGAAAAGGTGCTGATGAATCCAGGCCCGGACTACCGCTACCCTTACAAAAGAGACAAAGGTACCCGAAAGAATCCGGAATTTGATCGCTATACCATCCTTGGAGGAGAGGCTGAAGGCCTTCTGATCGGCGGCAATATCAGCGTACTGGACTCCATGATAGGAGGCCCGTTTGAACCGGACTTTGAGAATAAGATTGTGTACCTGGAGGAGATAGGAGAGAAGACCTACAGGCTGGATAAGATGCTGTTTCATCTCCTGGAGGCCACCAACCTGAAGCTGGCAGCAGGGATCGCCATGGGGGTAATGGAAGGTTGCAACATCAATGATGAACCCAGGCTCACACTCAAGCAGGCCATCTGGGATCTGCTGGAACCCCTGGAGATGCCCATTTCATACGGACTCTCATTCGGACATATTGAGCAGATCATCACCTTGCCCAATGGCATTATGGCCAGTCTCAATGCCGACAGAAATTCCCTTAAACTTCTTGAAAAAACAGTGGAGGTATGGTAAATGAATTTGGAATTCTTTCGGTCTTACCTCCCCTCCTGGCCATTATCCTGGCCCTGAGAACCAAGCAGGTCTATATTTCCCTGGTGGTTGGGATCTGGCTGGGCTGGTTGATTATTAGCGACTGGAATATTCTGCAGGGTACCATCGCTACACTGGAGGGATTTGTGGAGGTATTTAAATCTCCTGGAAATACCAGAACCATCATGTTCAGCGCACTGGTGGGTGCGCTTTTAATTTTCATTCAGTATTCGGGTGGAGTGCAGGGATTTATCCTGGGGATGGAGAAGTTTCTGTTGAGGGTCGAAAAGAAGGGAAAGGGCAGAAGCAGGGTGGTGGTTGAGTTGATTGCCCTGGCTACCGGTGTACTCCTTTTCATAGAAACAAGCATCAGTTCATTAACCGTGGGCACCCTTTACCGGCCTGTATTTGATCGCTTAAAGATCCCCAGAGAGAAGCTGGCTTACATTGCCGATTCAAGTTCGGCACCCAGTTCCATCCTGATCCCTTTCAATGCCTGGGGAGCATTTATCATGGGACTCTTACTTACCCAGGGAATTGAAAATCCGTTCATGACCCTGGTTTCAGCAATGACCTACAATTTCTATCCCATGCTGGCCATTATAATGGTTTTTGTGATCATTATATCGCGAAAGGATTTTGGTCCCATGGCCAGGGCAGAGAAACGTACGCGGGAAACGGGAAAGCTGCTTAACGATGGGGCCAGGCCCATGGTCTCCGATGAGATCACCTCTTATGAGATGAAGAAGGGTATAAAACCCAGAGCCATTAATATGATTCTGCCCCTGGCGGTGATGATTGTGATGATGGTGGTAAGCCTGGCCTATACGGGATGGAACCTGGTGGAGGAGCCATCTTCTTTTATGAACCATCTGGCAAAGGCATTGGGCAAGGGATCGGGATCAGCTGCTGTGCTCTATTCGGTTACCACCGCTATCCTGGTGGCCATGATCCTATACCGAGCCCAGGGAATTATGAGAATCCGTAAAATGGTGGAGCTGATCCTGAAAGGGATCAGTGAGCTGATGCCACTGGCCCTGCTGATGATGCTGGCCTTTTCCATCAGCCATGTATGTAACAGTCTGGGTACAGGTGAATATGTGGCCGGGATTACCGAGGGGTGGCTTTCACCCGCCCTCTTGCCTGCTGTAATTTTTATCCTCTCTTCATTTATTGCCTTCTCCACCGGAACATCCTGGGGTACCTTTGCCATCATGATAGCCATCGCGCTCCCCATGGCAGAGATACATGGAGCAAACCTTTACCTGGTGGTGGCAGCTACCATGGGGGGTGGTGTATTTGGTGATCACTGTTCTCCCATATCAGATACCACCATTATCTCTTCCATGGCTTCAGCTTCAGACCACATCGATCATGTGCGGACACAACTGCCCTACGCCCTGCTTACAGGAGGCCTGACTGTGGTGATTTACCTGATCCTTGGGTTTATACTCAGTTGACCCTGGGAAGGTGCTTTTTCAGACTCCTTATCAGGCGGTCTATTTGATCAGAGGTGTGCGTGGAGGAGACTACGATTCTGAGCACCCCTTCTGATCCGGCACCATGGTATTTGGCATATTGGATGAAAATTCCCTCCTCGAGCAGGTCTTGATGAAGGTGGATCATTTGAGAAGAACTCTCCAATTTGAAAGCCACAATGGGGATTTGATTGTCATCGGAGGCGATTTTAAGTGGCTCTAATCCGGCTTTTAGCAAATAGGCATTCTCCCAGAGCTTTTGCCTCAGAAAGGGTTCTTTATGCACCAATTCCAGGCCTTTCATAGAAGCTGCTATGGCTGCATTCATAGGGGGTGTGGAGCCTGTTAGTATGCTTCCATCTCTTACCTGGGAAATAAAACTGTGACTCCCGCATAGGATCCCTCCATATCCTCCAAAAGCTTTGGAGAGGGTGGCTCCCATGTATATTCTGGGCGAATCCAAACCAAAATGTTCTATGCTACCCCTTCCGTTTTCTCCCAGGATTCCTACCCCGTGGGCATCGTCTACCCAAATAAGGGCATCGTATCTTTCTGCCAGATCGAGGTAGCGGTCCAGGGGTGCCAGCTGGGCTGTCACAGGGAACAAACCATCGGTAACAATAAGGGCTCTCTGCATTTTGGCAGATGTGCTCTCCAAGTTTGATCTAAGGCTCCTTACATGCCGGTGTGTAAATCTAATAATCGGTAGTCCAAGTGCTGCAGCTCCATCGAACAGGCTGTAGTGCGAGTTTTCATCCAGCAAAATGACATCAAAAAGATTCATTTCCTTCATCGCTTTTAAGCCGGCCAGGTTGGATAGATAGCCCGAAGGCAGAAAAACAGCGTCATCCGATCTAAAATAAGCAGCAATTTTCTCTTCGAGCTCCAGTAGCAAAGGACTTGTTCCTGCCAGGGATCGGCTGGTGGCGGTCCCCACACCCCAGGCTGAGGATGCCTTGTTGGCAGCAGCAATAATTCTGGAGTCTGACTGCAAATTGAAATAGGCTGTGCCGGCAAAATAGAGGTAATTTTTGCCGTCAAGCCTCACTTCCGCACCCGGAGGGCTCATCATAAGTGGTCTTTCCATCATTGCACTACCTCCCTCTCCATGGAGTGCAGATATGCTTCATCAAATGAGGCTCCAATGCCCACGCCTTCTCCCAGAATCCATTTCCCGCTGCCCTTATATTCAATCCCATCCTTCACCGGATCTTCTGCCAGCATCAGCGAAGAATCCATATCAAAGTAGACAATGTTTTCCCTGGCTGCCACCAGATGCATCAGGGCAGTGAGCCCATACCTCGACTCGGACATACAACCTACCTGGCTTTTTATTCCAGAGGCCTGGGCGATGGCTATGATTTTGAGTGCGTTATTGATACCGCCGGATTTTGAGAATTTAATATTGAAGTAGTCACAGGCACCCATGTGTGCAAGCCGAAAGGCATCGTGATGATCAAACAGGGATTCATCGGCCATAATAGGGATGGGGCTGTTCTCTCTTACTTTGACCTGGTCCCGGTTGTTCCAGTGGGCGATAGGTTCTTCACAATGTTCGATGTGATATTTATCCAGGGCTTTCAACGTGGAAATGGCAGTGAGTGTATCCCAACCCTGGTTGGCATCAATCCGGATGGGATAGTCAGGACCCACTGCCTCCCGAATGGCTTTAATTCTGTTGACATCCTCTTTCTGGGTGGTCCCCAACTTTACTTTGATGGCCGGGAAGCCCGACTTCTTAAACTCCTTTGCATCTTTGGCCATCTTCTCCGGAGTGCCAATGCTGATGGTCATGTCGGTATAAACCTCCCGGCTGTTGCTTCCTCCCAGTAACTTGTAGAGAGGCAGGTCGGCCCTGCGGGAAAGCAGATCATAGAGGGCCATATCAAAGGCACTTTTCATGGTGTAGTTGCCTTTCACAGCCCGTTCTATCTCTGCCAGCCTGTCTTCTATGGCAAAAGGATCTTTGCCCACAAGCAGTTTTCCCACCTGCTTAGCCAGTTCGAAAACGGTCTCCTGGGTTTCACCCACAATAAACACAAAGGGAGCACACTCACCTGTACCAGTGAGTCCCACTGAGGTGTGTATCCTGATCACCACATTGGTAGCTTCTGGAATAACCCCCAGGGAGATCACAAATGGTTCCTTGTAAGGAATGTTAAGTTTGAAAATTTCAACCTGGGTGATAAGACTCTTTTGCATATTCTTAATTATTTAGGTCGCGCCACCATAATGCCTGTGGCCGATTTGCTGCTTACCAGATAATCTTCCAGGGTGTTTTCTGATACCACCACCTTTTTCGCAGCACTTGATGCATGTAAGAGGTGAACCCGCCCTGATCTCTTTACCAGGATGCCCACATGGGAGATGGCAAGGCCCTCCACCTGGGTGGTAATTCCCACAATATCACCCTCCATTAATTGGCTTTCTATCTCTGATACCATAGACTCGGGTACATAGTACATCTCTCTCTTTGAAATCTCTTGTTCCTGCCTGGCAATCACCTCTACCAGGGATGGATCCTCTTTTAATTGTCTGTAGCTATCGGGGTGATTACTCATAAAAGAGATCTGTTTAGGAAGTGGTGTATTCGCAATACCTTTCGACATGTCCTTAAGGAGCCCTTTTTTCTCATTGTCATGGATCCAGTCACAGAAGTAGTGCAAACGGGAAGTGTATCCATCCAGGACTCCATCACGGTATCTTATCTTTTGTAATTCTGCAGCAAATTGCTCGAAAGTGGGTTGGGTACTTTGAATGGTTCCGGCCAGAGCCAGGCAGTACTCTGCAAAGGTGGTGCAATCCATTTCCCTCACATTGATCACCAGCTGCTCTCCATCCACTTCGAGCGTATGTGCCACATAGGGTGTTTCCTGGAAATAGCCACCCACACTTGCCATTAATGTTGAAGTGGCAGCCTCTTTATCGTCAGAAAAATGCTCCAGAATCTCATCCACCAAACTCCTGTCTTCCTTCTGGTAAGTCACTTTTTGTAAATCAATGAATGCTTGACTTAGAAGTGTATTACACTCCATGAACAGCAGCAGAGCCAGGAGGAAACAGAGCCGGGATTTTCTCAAACATTGGATGTAGAATGTCATAAGAGCTTAATTTGTAATTAGTAAAGATAACAAGTTTCATCCATATCTTTTGTAGCCCGAAGTATAGTAATACGCATGATTCTGTGAGCATTGAATGCCATGTCAAAAAAACCTCTTTTTGCTTAAAACATCGTTTTTGAGATCTGATTGATTTACCAGGGATATGAGTATGATGTAAATCACCTTCTGATTATTTGCCAGCTTGAAGGGATTCCTTATTTTTAATGAGAGAATAAGGTATCATATACCGAATCTAACAAAAGCTAACTGAATTAGCCCATATAAATGGAGATTCACATCTCTTAAATAATATATCTATGGAGAATAATTCCCGAAGAAAATTCATGAAAACACTGGGTGCTTCCCTGGGTACTGCCGGTGTGATAGGCAGTGGCAGTATCCTGGCTTCATGCAACAGGGTAGAAGAGGTATCCGGTGATAAGATTACGCTGCTTACCTCCAGTGGTGAACTGGTTGAGGTGGATAAATCGCAGCTCACACCGGCAGAAATGCCCTCTCTCACAGAAAATCAAAAAAGGGGAAGGAAAGGTTTACCCGGGAGGAGCTGGGTCATGGTGATTGACCTCTCCAAGTGCCGCAACGCACGTGAGTGTATGAAGGCATGCCAGAGCCATCATCAACTGAGGCCCGAGCAGCATCACATCAATGTGCTTCAAATGCAGGAGACCGAGCAAACCTCTCCTTACTACATGCCTAAAGCCCTGTCAGCATTGCGACAATCCACCCTGTACCAAGGTTTGTCCGGTGAATGCCACATTCAAACGGGAAGATGGCATTGTATTGATCGACAATGAACGATGCATAGGTTGCAGATTCTGTATTGCTGCCTGTCCCTATTCGGCCAGGGTGTTTAACTGGTTTGAACCCAGGGATGCAGAGAAATATGAAGGGGTTACCTATAACATAGAGGCCAATGTACCTCAGAAGAAAGGGACCATCTCCAAGTGCCTGTTCAGTGCAGACCGCTTGAGAGCAGGACAACTTCCTTCTTGCGTATCCGCCTGTCCCAATGGAGTTTACTGGTTTGGAGACCGCAATGAGGACGCAGTAACCAATGGAACCACAAAGGAGACTGTAAGTTTCAGTAAACTGGTTGGAGAGGGAGCTGCTTATACCCTGATGAAGGAACTGGGTACGGCGCCCAGGGTATACTATTTGCCACCCAAGGACAGGGCCTTCCCTTTTGAAGCTGAACAAGTGTAACAGAACTTAATTACCTGACAGATGAATAAAATTGAATCTCCTGAAGAATCGAGGAAGCTACTTGATAAGATAGTATTCGATTTAACAAGATCCATTGTAAAAAAGGATGAACTGACCAGGTTCTGGTTCTTTATTCTGATCATGTTCGCTGGTGTTGGATTATGGGGTTGGATCGTGCAGATCGACAATGGTTTGGGTGTGACAGGAATGCGGGACTATGTTTCCTGGGGATTGTACATCGCCAACTTCGTTTTCTTTGTGGCGGTGAGCCTGGTGGGCCTTTTGATCAGCTCGGTGTTGCAGTTACTGAAAATAAGCTGGGCGAAGCCTGTATCCCGGGCTGCCGAGCAAATCGCCATTGCAGCTGTGGCCCTGGCAGGTATTATTATTGTGATGGACATGGGGCGTCCCGACAGGCTGCTTAATGTATTTATGCATGGCAGGTTTGCTTCACCCATCGTATGGGACCTAACCGTGGTTTCAACCTACCTGGCCATCTCTGTCCTGCTGTTTTACATACCCCTGATTCCGGATCTGGCCCTGATGCGTGACCGCATGGGATCAGAGCTTCCCAAATGGAAATTGAAGCTCTATAAAATACTGGCATTGGGCTGGAAGGGCAATGATCGACAATACAAAACCGTTTACCATGCCCTCAGGGTGCTGATGATTCTGATTATTCCTGTTGGGCTTTCCATCCACACAGTTACCTCCTGGCTTTTCGCTGCCACCCTTCGTCCTGGATGGGACAGCACTATTTTCGGGCCCTATTTTGTAGTGGGTGCCTTTGTGGCCGGATCGGCAGCAGTCATTATTCTCATGTACGTATACCGGTTAAGGTATGGCCTCAAGGAGTATTTCGAAGATGTGCATTTTGATAAAATGGGCAGGTTCTGGTGCTGGTGAGCCTGGTCTACCTCTATTTCAACATCAATGAATTTTTGGTTCCTGTTTACAAAATGAAGCTTGCTGAAGGGGTTCATCTCAGCGAACTTTTTTCCGGCGGTTATGCCTTTCTTTTCTGGTTTGTTCAGATCGTGGGACTGGTCCTGCCCATCCTGCTGATCAGGTTGAAGTTTTTCAGGAAACCATTGCCACTCACACTAATTGCTGTGGTGGTGTTGTTGTCTGCCTGGTTTAAAAGATATTTAATTGTGATTCCCACCTTGGAACACCCCTTTTTGCCGGTCCAGAATGTACCCGAACACTTTCACCATTATGAGCCCACCAGCATCGAAGTAATGATCATGCTCTTTTCATTCTTTGCCAGTCTCTTAATCATATCTGTGCTGGCAAAGCTGTTTCCTGTAATCACCATCTGGGAGTATGCCGAGGAGAAAGGCATCGATAAGAAATACTTTACAGAAAAACCTAAAAACTAACTGGCCATGAAGAGAAAATGGAGTTATTTACCCGCGGTGCTGCTTATGTCATGTGCACAACTGGTTTTGGGTCAGGACTGGCTGGTGCCTGACGACGAGTCGGCTCTTCCCAACCCATCACCCTATACCCTGGAGAATATAAAAGCAGGGAAAGATTTGTATACCCTCAACTGCAAATCGTGCCACGGCGATCCCGGGAAAAACAATCCCCTGCTGCTGGTTCCAACACCGGTGGACATCGCCTCCGAAAAAATGCATCTCAACAGTGAAGGTGCCCTCTTCTATAAAATTACCAAAGGGAGGGGTATCATGCCGCCGTTTGAGGGATCCATTTCTGAAGCGGACAGGTGGAGGCTGGTTAATTTTATTCAGAATTTCAAGCCGGGAGGAGAAATGCTGCTTGTGGATGCTCCCCCCATAAAAGCCAAGCTGTTGGCCTCTGTCAATGAACAGAATTCTACAGTGGAAATTCTGGCTGAATCTGAAGGTGAAAACAGCTCATTTTCCCAACTTGAGAATGCCCCGGTCATCATCAGTTCCAAGAGGGCTTTTGGTAACATTGAAATAGGACGGGCAACGACCAATGAAAATGGGAGGGCAGAATATAAAATCCCCGATCAGGTCATAGGGGATGAAGAGGGATACTTGAGCATCGTGGTATCTCTGAGTGAAGATTATGAGGCCCAGGAGGTATACCTGGATAAAGCCAGGGTAGGTAAAATGAAAGAGGTTCCTCAATTGATTAAGAGCGATGTCCTCTGGTCCACAAATGACAATGTGTCCCTGTGGTTGCTTTTTTCATACATCGCTTTTGCAGGAGGAGCCTGGGCCGTTATTGGATATGTGATCTTCCAGCTGATAAAGGTTAAAAAGTATAGCAAATCATAATATAATCGGGTCGGATGAATATTTTCTATCTACTGATCGGAGTAAGCCTGCTCGCCGCACTTATTTTTCTGGGCGCCTTTATCTGGGCAGTTCGGAATGGTCAGTTTGAAGATAATGATACACCCGCAAGACGGATCTTGTTTGACGATGACCCCATTGAAAAAGAAGAGGTCCCTCATTGAAATGAACTATTGAATTACGCGAGCGAAATCCCCAAAGCACTGCTGAGGGGTAAGCTAGCACAAATAAAATAAACATTGAATCGATGATGCCTCGCAGCTTGCTGCGAGAAGAATCAATTAATGCCAGAACCTATGGAAAACCAGAAATTCTATTACGACAATAAGATTGTAAAGTTATTTATTTTGGCCACGATCATCTGGGGCGTGGTGGCTGTGCTGGTTGGAGTGCTGATTGCATTACAAATCAGGTTTCCCTTCTTCAATTTCGGCCTGGAGTATACCACATTTGGAAGGACAAGACCCATACATACCAACGCAGTGATATTCGCTTTTGTGGGGAATGCTATTTTTGCAGGGGTCTACTATTCTCTGCAGAAGCTTCTCAAAGCCCGACTGTTCAGCGATGTCCTCAGCAAGGTCCATTTTTGGGGATGGCAGCTGATCATTGTTCTTGCTGCAGTCACATTTGCGCTTGGTTTTACCACCGGTAAGGAGTATGCAGAGCTGGAATGGCCCATCGATATAATGGTAGCCGCGGTGTGGGTGATCTTCGGATGGAACATGATTGGAACCATCCTGAAACGGAGGGTCCAGCACATCTATGCCGCCATATGGTGGTACCTGGCCACCTTCCTGGGGGTCGCCATATTACACATAGTCAACTCATTTGAACTGCCCATCAGCCTGTTTAAAAGTTACCCTATTTATGCGGGTGCTCAGGATGCCGTGGTACAATGGTGGTATGGTCACAATGCAGTGGCATTTTTTCTGACCACTCCCTTCCTGGGATTGATGTATTACTATCTTCCCAAGGCTGCCAATCGACCCATCTATTCCTACAAGTTATCCATTATTCATTTCTGGTCACTCATCTTCTTGTACATGTGGGCTGGTCCGCACCACTTACTCTACCAGGCTTTGCCCGAATGGGCACAGGCTTTGGGGGTCACCTTTTCCATCATGCTTATTGCTCCTTCCTGGGGAGGGATGATCAACGGATTGCTCACCCTGAGGGGAGCCTGGGATAAGGTAAGAGACAGTGCTGAGTTGAAGTTCCTGGTGGTAGCCGTAACAGCTTATGGCATGTCTACCTTTGAAGGTCCCATGATGTCGCTGAAGAGTGTAAATTCGATGACGCACTTTACCGACTGGACCATTGCCCATACGCACATTGCAGGGATGGCCTGGAATGGGGGCATTGTGTTTGGCATGCTCTACTGGATGGTTCCCAAACTATTCAATACCAGCCTCTACTCTAAAAAACTGGCGAATGGGCATTTTTGGATCGCTACCCTTTCCATTTTGATTTACGCCATTCCACTCTATTGGTCAGCAGTAACCCAATGGCTCATGCTTCGTGAGTATACCCCGGAAGGATTTCTGACCTATCCCAACTTTCTGGAAACCCTCACCCAGATACTTCCCATGTATACCATCCGCATATTAAGCGGGGTGATGTTCCTGGTGGGCTTCCTCCTGATGGTCGTCAACCTCTTTAAGACCATGGCTCTGGGCAAAATGGAAGACAATGAGCTTTCAGAAGCACCAGCTCTTGTGCAGCAGGGAGCAAGGAATCCAGTTAGGGAGACTGTCCACAGGTGGATGGAGAGAAAGGCCGTTCGCTTCTCCATCTGGGTGTTTGTCGCCCTGGCCATTGGGGGGGCAGTGGAGATAATTCCCATGATTTTTATTAAGTCCAATATTCCAACCATTGAGGCGGTCACTCCTTATACACCCCTTGAGTTGGAGGGACGGGATATCTATATAAAGGAAGGTTGTTATACCTGTCACTCACAAATGATCCGCCCATTCAGATGGGAAACCGATCGCTATGGGGAGTATTCCAAGATCGGAGAATTTGTTTATGATCACCCCTTTCAATGGGGATCGCGGCGAACGGGCCCCGACCTGGCCAGAGCAGGATATGTAAACGGACCCATGTATAAGAATGCAGCATGGCACTACAACCACTTTATGGATCCGCAGAAAATGAATGAGCAGTCGATCATGCCCAATTATGCCTGGTTTGCAGAGAATGAGATCAACCTCGATATGATCCCCAATAAAATACGGGCCATGCAAACCCTGGGAGTACCCTATGAGGAAGGATATGATGAAGTGGCTGTGGAGGACCTGATGAGGCAGGCTCAAACCATTGTAGACGACCTGAAGCTCTCAAATATTACCGTATCACCCACATCACATATGGTGGCTATGATTGCTTACATGCACAAATTGGGAAGAGACATTGATCCCGCCACATTAAACCAGACCAGTCATGAAGCTAGTGAGTAATTTACTGGAGAACATTGCAGGAATCCAGATCTTTTACGTGGTCGGACTCCTGATTTTCTTCGTGCTGTTCCTGGTCATCGTGGTACGCACCCTTCGCCGACCCGCAAAGGAGATGAATGAGATCAAAGAATCCATATTAACCGATAATGACTCGGAAGAGTTGATAATATCTTAAATTATAAAGGGTATGGAAGAGAATACTCAGAATAACAATCAGCATACATCCCCTGAGGTGGATGAGCATATGATGGAGCACAATTACGATGGCATCCAGGAGTTGGACAATCCGCCACCCCGATGGATCATGGCCATATTTTATATCACCATTGGTTTTTCCATCATCTATGCTGCCAACTATTTCTGGCTGGATGTGGGTGACCTCCAGGAGGCCAAGTACGTAAAGAAATCCCAGAAACACGATGCCAAGTATCAACTGGCCAGTGCAGAAACTGGGGAACTGCAGTTGCTTACCGAGGCAAGTGATATCGCCGCCGGGAAAGAGATCTATGCATCCATGAGCTGCTTTGCCTGTCACGGCATGAACGGAGAGGGCAATGCCATCGGACCCAATCTTACTGACGATGCGTGGATCAGCGGGTGTGATTTTCAGAGTGTATTTAACATGGTGAAAAATGGAAATCCGGCCAAAGGTATGACTGCCTTTAAGGCCCAGCTCAGTGACACAAAGATTCAGCAGGTATCCAGTTATGTCCTGAGCCTGAGGGGGAGCAATCCTGCCAACGCCAAAGCACCTCAGGGGGAAGCCTGTGAGTAATACAGATCTTTCTTTCAGAGACCGGCCCATTAACCTGGACGAGAGGGGAGGTCGTAAGTGGGTATATGCGAAAAAGCCAAAGGGCTTTTGGTATACCCGTCGAACCATTTTCAGCTGGTTTGTTTTGCTGTTTTTTATAGCAGTCCCTTTTATCAGAATAAACGGAAATCCCTTTATCCTTCTGGATGTAGAAGGACGTCGCTTCATCATATTTGGAGCCATTTTCTGGGCACAGGACACGTTGATCCTGGCCCTGTTGATGCTCTCCTTTGTACTATTCATTGTGCTCTTTACGGTCACCTTTGGGAGGCTTTGGTGTGGTTGGGCCTGTCCACAGACCATCTTTCTGGAGATGGTCTTCCGGAAGGTGGAGTACCTGATTGAAGGTGATTATCGCAAAAGACATAAGCTGGATAAGGGACCATGGACACTGGAAAAGGCAGGCAAGAAGCTGGCCAAACACTCCATCTTTATTCTGATCTCATTGGCCATGACCAATACATTTCTCATGTGGTTTATAGGGAGCGAAAAATGGTTTGTTCTTGTCTCTGAGCCCATTTCTTCCAACTCTACTGGTTTTATTATTATGCTTATGGTCTCAGGATTCTTTTATTGGGTTTATTCCTGGTTTCGGGAGCAGATATGCACCATGGTATGTCCCTATGGAAGAATGCAGGGGGTGTTGCTGGACTCCAATTCCATTGTGGTTAGCTATGACTACAAGCGCGGAGAACCCCGGGGACCTAAAACCAGTGGCGATTGCATCGATTGCCATCAATGCCTCTCGGTCTGTCCCACCGGCATAGATATTCGCAACGGGACGCAGTTGGAATGCATCAATTGTACGGCCTGCATAGATCAGTGCAACAGTGTGATGAAAGCCACAGGAAAGAAGCCGGGACTCATCCGTTTCGATTCTGAAAAGGGAATTCAACATGGACACCAGAGCATCTGGAATCCCAGGAACAAGGCCTATTCGGTGGTCTTGCTTATTCTGCTATCCTTCTTTGTATACACCCTTCTGTCGCGGCCCATCATCGAAACCACCATTCTTCGGACTCCCGGTCTGCTCTACCAGGAGAATGAAAACAGCACCATTTCCAATGTTTATAACCTGAAAATTGTAAATAAAACCCACGATAACTTACCTTTGGAGATCAGACTGCTTTCCCATGAAGGGGAGATTAAGATGGCAGGAAACCTCATGGAGATAGCCGACCAGTCTATGTTTGAGGCCACCTTTATTCTTTATATTCATAGCGATCTTTTAAGCAGCGATAAAACCGAAGTCGAGTTCGGAATATACAGCAACAATGAATTGATTGAGACTTACAAAACCTCCTTTGTGAGTCCGTAAGGCCTGCAGGCCTTAATAAAAGCGAGAGAAATGAAATTTAACTGGGGAACGGGAATATTGATTTTCCTGATACTGTTTTTAATGGCAGCGGGAGTCTTTATTACCTTTGCCATGAGGCAGGAGGTAAACCTGGTTCATGATGATTACTATGAAAGAGGGGTGGACTATGGGGACCAGATGAAAGCGGAAGCCAGGTCGGCGGTCCTGGCCGATTCCATTCAAAGCTATTTTGAGAACCAATCCCTGGTGGTAGACTTCTCCCATTTGGAATTGATGAAGATCGATTCGGGATCTATACTCCTTTATCGGCCTTCGAGCAAGAGCCTGGACTTGAAGATGCCTTTGGATTATTCCACCGGGTTCATGAGCATTCCCCGGGATGAGTTGATAAGGGGGAGGTATATTCTCAAGCTCAACTGGTACTCGGAGGGCTTGAAATACGAAGTTGATAAAGCCGTTCAAATTCCTTAAGTCCGATTTAAAGTCATGGTCATTCTATTTTCAGCACTGGTTCTTGGTTTAATGGGGAGTTTCCATTGTGCCGGAATGTGCGGACCCATTGCCATTGCACTGCCCCTTCACGGGAACAGTATTCCGCAAAAGATTTTTGGAGGTACCCTCTACAACCTGGGAAGAACCCTGACTTACGGGGTGATGGGGGCCATCTTCGGACTGCTGGGCCAGGGAGTGGAGATGATTGGATTTCAACAGAAGATCTCAATCATTATGGGAGCCATCATGATCCTATCTGTGATATTTCCTTCCCTTTTTAGAAACCAGTATAACATGGAGAAGAGCTGGTTCTCCCTGGTGGGAAAACTAAAAAAATCCATTGGGAAACTATTTTCGGTACGCTCCTTTTCAAGCCTTTTTTTTATAGGATTGTTAAACGGATTGCTTCCATGCGGTCTGGTTTATATGGCCATCGCTGGCGCCATTGGAACCGGCGAGGTGGTGCTGGGGGCTCTCTATATGGTCATGTTCGGACTGGGCACCATTCCCATGATGCTCTCCATAGCCATTGCCGGGAATATCCTGAGTGTAGCCATCCGGCGCAAGATAAACCGCCTGATCCCGGTACTGGTAGTGGTGGTGGGAATCTTCTTTATTTTACGTGGATTGAGCCTGGGCATTCCCTACCTGAGTCCTCCAAAAGAGAAAATTGAGAAAAAGTTTGAGAAGAGTCTGGAAAAAGAGAAACAGGGGACTGCACAATCTTCATCCGGCGGATGCTGCACCCTTCACTTGCGATGAATAAGCTGGAAGACAATAGCTGTGTTCATTGTGGGGCCGACTGTGGGAAAAACCCGGTCACCTGGAAAAACCTTTCCTTTTGCTGCAACGGGTGCCTTACGGTCTACCAACTTCTCCACGAGAATAAGCTCTATAGTTATTACGAAATTGAACAGACTCCCGGAATAAAATTAGAAACCACCGGATTTGGAAATAAGTATGCCTTTCTGGATAAGGATGAGATCAGGGAGAAGCTTATCTCTTTTTCAGAAGGTGGAATTTCAAAAGTTAAGTTTTACATTCCGGTGATTCACTGCTCCTCCTGCATTTGGCTGCTGGAGCATCTCTATACCCTGAACCGGGGCATCAAGCACTCCTTTGTGAATTTTACCAGGAAAGAGGTGGATGTGACATTTGATGAATCTCAGATCTCCCTCCGCCAGGTGGTGGAGTTGCTCTCTTCCATACACTACATTCCTGATTTGTCCCATAGCCTTTCGGAGAAGAAGGAAGATAAGCACTCTTACAAGAAATTGCTCCTTAAAATGGGTGTGGCCGGATTTGTTTTTATCAATGTGATGACCTACAGCCTGCCTGCTTATTTTAATGGAGAGCCCCTGGAGGATAATTTGCAGTCCCTGCTCAGTTTGCTTAGCTATTTTCTGGTCATTCCTGTGGTTTTTTACAGTGGCAGTGATTATTTTATATCAACCTATAAAAACCTTCGGAAAAAGAATGTGAGCATAGACCTGCCCATTGCCCTGGGGATATTTGTGCTTTTCGGGGTAAGCAGCTATGAAATCCTCTTTACAGGTGGTCAGGGATATTGCGACAGTCTTTCGGGTTTAATCTTCTTTCTCCTGGTGGGAAAATGGTACCAGGGAAAAACCTACGAAGCGCTCTCATTTGACCGAAATTACAAGTCCTATTTTCCCATAGCCGTAACCAAGATCAACAAACAGATTGAAGAGAGTGTATTGCTTGAGCAAATCAGGGAGAAGGACGAATTGATTATTCGCAACAAGGAGCTTATCCCTGCCGATTCCATAGTGCTGGAAGGAAATGGCAGGATTGACTACAGCTTTGTTACCGGCGAATCAACGCCTTTGGTGAAAAATCCGGGCGATTTTATCTATGCAGGGGGAAGGCAGATGGGTGAGCTGATCAAAATCCGGGTACAGAAGGAGGTGAGTCAAAGTCATCTCACCAAGCTATGGAATCAGGATAAAACCTATGAGAAACCCAGCGATTCGTTAAAAACCCTTTCAGATAAGATCAGCAAATATTTCACCATGACCATTGTGGCCATCGCCATCTCAGGTTTTGCATTCTGGATGCTGAAAGGGGAGACCCACACCGCCATCTTTGTTTTTACAGCTGTTTTGATAGTAGCCTGTCCCTGCGCACTGGCCCTTTCCATCCCTTTTACATTTGGAAACACCATGCGGATTTTCGGGAAGAACGGCCTCTATATCAAGAACACAAATGTCATCGAACGTCTGTCGCATATTGATACCGTGGTTTTTGATAAAACCGGAACCCTTACACGCCCCAATGAAAGCAAAATTGTCTACTCAGGCACGACCCTCAGTGAGGCAGAGAAGAGTGCCATATACTCCCTGGCCAAACAATCGACCCATCCCCTGAGCCTTGCGGTAGCCACCTATCATCAGGGGGCAACATATCACCAGCCAGAGCACTTTGTAGAGGTGTCGGGCAGGGGGATCTACGGAAAAGTAGAGGGTATAGAGGTGAAAATAGGATCCTGGGAGTATGTAAAAGGGGAGGAAGGGAATGGATCACAAGAAGAAACTGAAGTTCACCTCTCCATCAACAAGCAGCCTGTTGGAAATTATGCCATCGGCAACCAGTACCGGGAAGGATTTGAACAGGTACTGGGTTTCCTGAAAGCGCATTTTAATCTCTACCTTATTTCGGGAGATAACGATTCGGAAGCGGATCACCTGTCAGCCTATTTTAAAAAGGAACACCTGCTTTTTAATCAGAAACCAGCCGACAAGGCAGATTTTATCAAATCCTTGCAGGATAAAGGTCATACGGTACTGATGACCGGCGATGGGCTTAATGATGGGGGAGCCCTGATGCAGAGTGATGTGGCACTCACCATTGCCAACAAGGTCTACCACTTCTCGCCCGCCAGCGATGCGGTGCTGGAGGCAGCCCAGTTCCAGAAACTGGCCCGCTTTATCAGGTATACGAGAACTTCGTTAAATATCGTGAAGCTCAGTTTTTTAATCTCATTCCTCTACAATATCATTGGAATCAGTTTTGCGATCACTGGCAATCTATCTCCCATTGTGGCTGCCATTCTGATGCCGGTCAGCTCAATATCGGTAGTGGCCTTTGCTACTTTTGTGACCCGGGCTACAGGAAAGTTTACCGGGTCCTGAATCCAAAGATTCGCACTTTTAGCAAGCTTTCTAAGGGGATGTGATTACTCCAGATGCACAGACTTCCTGTTTTGTGCGATTTTCTGCTGGCGATTTCTTAACTGTCAAAATCGAGGATTTTAAGGTTGGAAGAGTTGCTGATTAGGGTATCACGGGCTATTTTACTGAGGGCACTCTTATGGACCATGTTTCAAGTAACCCGGACACTTACAACCTGGCTAGCTGGTTAGGGTTTTTCTCCTGAAAACAGTTCCCTCTTATACGAAAGGGATATAAAATATCCGATTATTAGCCTTACAAGCCAATAATTACATAATAATTATCTATTGAGAGATAAAAAATATCCACTTATTAATCAATAAGGTTAACAAATGGATATAATGTATCTGATGTCGATTTATTCCCTCCTTAGTATGGACATCAGCCTGGATATTAAGGTCTGATAAGTTGCAGATTTTGGTGTTCCATCCCACAAAACAGGAAATCCGCATTCGAAGCAAGCCTTCTAAGGCTCCATGATTACTCCAGATGCACCGACTTCTCACCGGCTTCTATGGCAATGGGGAGAAAGTTCTCCCTGGGAGGCATGGGGCAGGTGGCATAGGGACTGAAAGCACAGGGAGGATTGTATGCCTTATTGAAGTCGAGGATGATTCTTCCGGTAGAGTCGGGCATTGCGTACATAAACCGGCCTGCTCCATAGGTATCCAATCCGGTTGTTTCATCTGCAATTACAAGAAAATAGCCTTCCCCGGAGGAGAATGGAAATAAGACGAGGTCTTTGTTTTCTATCTGAAAGTGCAGCTCGCCGGGACACTCGTAGCTCTCCGTAAATCCCTCCAACGGCGTAGCCACAACCATGGTTCTGGGTTCGTCAAAGGTTACCAGGGTGGCTTCAACCACATATGAAGTTTGTATGGGATAGGAGGGAATGTGATCCAGCTTGTCGATGCGGGGATGTTTGTAATCCCTCATTCGGATCCCATATCTCTCACCCCGTTTGACAATGTACCATGCCAGGTCGCCTTGCAGCAAGTGTGTGGTGTTTTTTGCATGATCATGGATCAGATCTGCCTGAGTGACCAATGAATCTCCTATGCCAATCTCGACCCCTTCATTCACCTGCATAAACACATCGCCCTCAATCAGAGTAAGGGTTCCGCAGAAAGCATCCGCTTTTTCGGGGAAAACCACTTTGTTGGAAGGATCTGATCCAAAACTGTTTTCTCCCTCTTCCAGCCAGAACAGGCCTGCCAGGTTTAACCACCCATTTTTACTTTTCAATCGCTCCACCCTCCGGTGCTGCCAATCTTCAATGGATTCCACATAGGCAGCCTCATCGGTAATGATGGGATCTGAACTACTACATCCGGAAATGAACAAAAGTAAAATCGGGATCAGGGGTAAACAGCAATTTCGACTCATGGTTTGCACTTTTAAAAGATTGGCCAAATATAAATCTATTTGGTGAGTAGTTCGCGCGAAAGTACTATTTTTGCAGCGACCAGGAGAGATGCCGGAGTGGTCGAACGGGGCGGTCTCGAAAACCGTTGTGCCCCTCGCGGGCACCGGGGGTTCGAATCCCTCTCTCTCCGCAAAACAATGAATAACCCACAGCCAAACGGCTGTGGGTTATTTTATTCCAGACAGCGTTGAGAGCTTGCTCTCATAAGCTGGATGAGAATAAAATAACCCTTTTTGCGCAGACATGCGCAAAAGGGGTTATTCATTGTTTTGTAGGTCCTCCCTCAAAGGGATCAAGAGCGAAGCGAATAATCCCATTGGGAGAGCGAAGCGAATAATCCCATTGGGAGAGCGAAGCGAATAATCCCCCAAAGGCTCACCCCCGGGCATTTAAAATTGTATTAAATTTGAATAGATATCGTTCAGACCAGCATGGAAGCAAAGCTTAAGACCACCTCCATTGTCCTGCTCATTATGACCACTATCTGGGTCGTACTCACTGTAATTTCCATGTCTGGAACAGATCCTGGGTGGAGCGATGGGGATTACGTGGTGTGGGTGGCGGATCCCGATATTTATTTCACCTTGAACTACATCAATGTCACCCTTCTCACGCTTATTGTAATGCTCCTCTATCTCTACCTGTTCAATTATTTGAAAGCATTAAACAGGAGACTGGCTCTTGCAGTCTTGCTGCTGGTTCCCGTCTACGGGGCTCTCAATCTTTTCAGTTATTCAATCCAGATTTTTCTGGTCCCGGGTCTGGCTCGTGCAGCTTTGGAACAGCAGGGAGATCTTACACATGTCTCCTCACTGGTGCAGGCAAACAGCAATTCACTGGTGGGACTGCTGAACGGTATCGCTTATGCGGTGCTCGGAATTCCGTCCATCGTTTATGGATTTCTGCTTTTCAGGAGTTTTCGGAAGTATTCAGGTATATTCCTTCTCCTGAACGGTCTACTTTGCCTGCTAGGATTGCTGGGTTACCTGACTGATCTATCACTCTTGTCCATGGGGGTTATGGTGGGAGGGATCTTTTTCCTGATCAGTCTTCTTTTTATGACCATAGAATTCAAAAGGAACTTACCATGAAAATCAAGCCAGGTCTTCTGTGGGCCTTCATCATACTTTCCATGGTACTGTCCGGTTGCAGGGAAAGAGATATGGACAATAATGAGGCAGTGCATCCGCTGCAAAATCGGGCTCCGCTGATAGCCAAGCCTTATATGGAATTGCCATTGGGTTCTGTCAAACCTGAAGGCTGGATTTTGCAACAGCTTCAGATCATGAAAACTGGAATGACCGGTCACCTGGATGAGTGGTATCCTTCGGTAGTAGGTGAACGCAACGGTTGGCTGGGAGGTGATGGCGATGGATGGGAAAGGGGACCCTACTGGTTGGACGGACTTGTTCCCCTGGCCTGGCTACTGGATGATAAGGAGTTGAAGGCCAAGGTTATGCCATGGATCGAGTGGGCGCTTAGCAGTCAAACCGAGGAGGGCTATTTTGGCCCTGTACCCTTCAGTGAGGAGCCTGAGCCTGAAGCCGGATTGCAAAAATCCAGGCGGAGGGATTGGTGGCCAAAAATGGTTATGCTGAAGGTATTGCAACAATATTTTGAGGTCTCCTCAGATGAAAGGGTGATCGACCTGATGCTGAATTATTTTCGATATCAGCTAGAGGAACTTCCCCTTACTCCCCTTGACCACTGGTCATTCTGGGCCAACAGAAGAGGAGGGGACAACCTCATGCTGGTTTACTGGCTCTACAACCAGACTGGAGAAGCCTTCCTGCTCGACCTGGCGGATCTGATCCATGAACAGACATTTCCGTGGACCACAATTTTCCTGAATGATGATTGTTACGAAGGTGGCAGTCTGGATCACCTTTATCCTTATAATACTGATAACAAGTATCCTTTTGATCAGGAGCTCATTGAGCGCCTTTGCCTCAAACAACTGCAAAGTTTTCATTGTGTGAACCTGGCTCAGGGAATCAAAGAGCCGATCATCCGCTTTCAGCAGGATAAGGATCCACTCCATCTGGATGGGGTGAAAAAAGCATTCTCCGATTTGCGGACCTTTCATGGACAACCTCAGGGCATGTATGGAGGAGATGAACCCATGCATGGAAATGATCCTACGCAGGGCATCGAGCTGTGCTCGGTGGTGGAACTCATGTATTCGCTGGAGAAAATGTTAGCCATTACTGGAGATCCGGACCTGATGGATCACCTTGAAAAGATCGCATACAATGCACTTCCGGCCCAGATCACCAGCGATTTTTCCTCAAGGCAGTATTTTCAGCAGGCAAACCAGGTGATGCTCACAAGGCACCGGCATAATTTCTACGAGGAGGATCATCATGGGCATACGGATCTCTGTTTTGGACTTCTGACGGGCTATCCCTGTTGCACATGTAACATGCATCAGGGCTGGCCGAAATTGGTGTCCCACCTCTGGTATGCTTCCTCTGATGGTGGAGTGGCATCGATTATGTATGCCCCCTGCGAGCTAAGCCATCAATTGGCCCAGGGTGAAGAGCTAAGCATTCGGGAGGAGACTAACTATCCTTTTGAAGATCGCATACGTTTCCATATTTCCACTTCCAGTCCGGTGCAGTTTCCGCTGCACCTCAGGATACCGGGATGGTGCAGTCAGCCCGGAATTAGTATCAACGGGGAGACCATTGATTTTGAGATGGGAAAAGGGATGGTGGTACTTGACCGCACCTGGAAGGAGGGAGACCTGGTTCAGCTAGTCCTGCCCATGGAGGTAAAACTGAGCAGATGGGTGGAAAACTCAGTATCGGTGGCACGCGGCCCACTGGTATATGTGCTGGGGATTGAGGGTTTGCTATGTGAAGTGGAGAATGGTGATCGCTGGGGCAATTTCAGTGAATTGAGACCTGCCGGAGCATGGAACTACGGACTGCTGGAGTCAGCAGTCAATCAACCAGAATCGGGTTTTGACTTTGTGAAGATGAACCGGGGTGACACATACCCTTGGACCATGGAAGCTACGCCGCTAACGCTTCAAACCAGGGGGAAGATCATTCCGGATTGGATCCTTCACAGGGAGATGGCGGGTCCGCTTCCACATAGCCTGCCTTTGAAGCACCTGGAGCAATCACCCCACGACGAGATTACCTTGATTCCTTATGGTTGCTCTAAACTGAGGATTACAGAGTTCCCGGTAGTTCGATAAGCAAGTGGGGTGATCACAACGGGACCATCTAAATCGGAGATAAACATATTCTGCTCAAATTTGTTTGTATTTGAAAGTTGGCTGTGCTAACTTGTTAAAAATGCCACAGATACATTAAAAGCATAATTGACATATCTATCCAAAAATTTAATCATGAAACAAAAGCTTACTTTTCTACTCATCCTGCTCGCCATTGGAATAACAAAAGTAAATGCACAGGAGGTTCCTGCCACGGACACCATTCCACAGGATAGTGTTATTACAGCGCAACCTGTTGTGGCGGAGGCAGCTCCAGCACCAGCTCCGGTACCAGCGCCAAAAAAGAAAAAATCAGTAAAGGATAAACTCTATTTCGGCGGTTATCTAAACCTTTCATTGGGTAGTTATACCATGATTGGAATTGAACCCATGGTTGGATATAACATTATTCCCAGATTGTCGGTCGGTGCCAAAATCAGGTATGACTATATCCAGGACAAAAGGTATTCACAGACCTATACTTCTTCAAATTATGGAGCCAGTATCTTTACCCGCTTAAAGGTATTCCGAGGCCTTTATGCACATGCAGAATATGCCGGGTATAATTACGAATACTACAATGCATTTGAAGAATCCAATCGAGAATGGATCCCATTCTTATTTGTGGGCGCAGGATATACTCTGAGGGTAGGTAAGCGAAGTTCTGTGATGGCGCAGGTGTTATTTGATGTACTGCAAAACGAGAAGTCTCCCTACAAAAGCTGGGAACCATTCTACAGTGTGGGTATTGGAGTAGGCTTTTAGTCTGGCAGCTACCTGCCGTTCTGCTGACTAAGAAACCGTCTAAATAAACCACTTTTTTCGTCATCCTTTTATTGAAGAGGGGTGAGGCTCTATTTTCTTATTATTTTAGCGCCTTAATTTGAAATTAACCTCTACACCCCATCTCATGAAAAAAGTATGCTTACTTATTGCCATTGTTGCGATTAGCTCATCCATAAATTCAGGATATTCCCAGGATGCAAAGGACCTTGGTCTTAATGCAATTACCAAATCTGCCGTCAAGGGTCAGCTGGAATTTCTGGCTTCTGACTGGACCGAGGGAAGATCCACAGGCCAACCAGGTGCCTACATGGCAGCAGATTATATAGCCAGCCTGTTTAAGGTGTACGGACTTGAACCTGCCGGTGATATGGCATCCACTCGTGTTAGCCGGGCAGATCGGATGCAGGGCAAGAGGCCTGAATCATACCGCACCTTTTACCAGAGTTTCAATTTAATTGAGTACAAATCGGGCGAAAATCAGAAGTTGTCCCTTGTGAATAAGAGTAGTGAAGGATCCCGAACCGTAAATTTTGTCTATCAAACCGACTTCTCGGTACGAACCTCTGATGTGGCCATTGAAGTGGAGATGCCGGTTGTATTTGTGGGTTATGGATATAGCGATGAAGAAGCGGGATATGATGATTTTAAGGGATTGGATGTAAAAGGGAAGATCATTCTCCGCCTGAGCGGATATCCCGGACATGAGGATAAAGATTCAAAGGCTTATGAGAAGATTGGCAATAAGAGTCGCTGGGCTCTATATCGGGAGAAGAGCAAGATTGCTTCCGATCTGGGAGTGGCTGCGATCATAGACGTGGATCAGGGCAGTGATGTTGCAGAATACTGGGCAGATAACCTACCATTCAGGTATAACAGCGGCAACTACGAGGGAGATGTTCCCAGGGCCTCCTATTACGATACCAGGATGAAGCTTCCGGGAGATAAGATTTCTGGAGAACCAACCCGTATTTCTGTGTCAGACCGGGTTCTGAATGTTTTGTTGGAGGGGACGGATATTGACCTCGAGAAGTTTGAAGAAGATGCAAAAAACACCCTTAAAGCAGCCTCAAAGCAATTGCCGGGTAAGATCTTAAAAATAAAAACTTCGGTGGACTCAAAGATTATCAGGGCCCGCAATGTGGTGGGAGTTTTACCTGGAAAGGACACCTCTGAAATTATTGTTATTGGCGGACACTATGACCACCTGGGCAAACACGATGGTTGGGTCTGGAACGGGGCCGATGACAATGGTTCGGGAACTGTGGGTGTCATGACCATAGCCAAGGCATGCATGGCCACAGGAGAGAAGCCCGAGAAGACCATTGTTTTTGCTGCCTGGACCGGGGAAGAAAAGGGATTGCTGGGATCGGAATATTTTGCCAACCACCCTTACGATGACGCAAAGATGATCTTAAACCTGAATTATGACATGATCTCCCGCGATAACAAAGACGATACCCTGGGTGTGAAGTGTTCCATGGTCTATACCAAAAAGTACGCTGTGCTTAAGGACCTTACCGTAAAAAACAATGAGGATTACGATCTTGGATTGGATGTGAACTTCAAACCATCTTCTTCACCTCGTGGGGGTAGTGACCACACCTCTTTTGCAGAGAAGGATGTGCCTGTTTTCTATTTTATGGCTGGATTTCCCCCGGAATACCATCAGCCCGGTGATCACCTCAATCTGATCAACTGGGATAAGATGGTTAACATTATTAAGGTAGGTTACCTGAATATATGGGACCTGGCCAATCAGGAGTGGGGCGCGGAAGAATAGGACTGGGGTTCTCCTATCTCTTAAATACAATACGCATACGGATCCAGTCATCTGTGGGTCCGTTCTCATTGCTAGCCGGATTCCAGGCTGGGCCTTCCTTCAGTAAGCGGATGGCTTCTTCAGAGAATGATTCTCCCGGGGAACGCAGTGCTGATACTTCACTGATTTCACCCAGACTGGTAATTTTAAATTTCAATACCACCACCGCCTTATCAGTTTCGATATCTGCTACAGGGAATTGAATATGCTCTTCAATGTACTTTTTGTAGGCTTTATAACCCACCGAGGGTTCTGCCACTGAGTAGTCTGGGATCCCCTCATTTTCATCGCTATTTACCACTTTGGTCGAGCTGACCGGGGAATGCTCACGCTGTGAAACATGCCCTACAATCAATACTTCTTCAAGAGCGATGGCATCAGGTTGCATAAGGAGCTCCACCTGAGCCCCGTCCGATACCTGGTATTCCTGTGTCTCCATGCCAATAAAGCTGGCTACAAGTGTCGTAGGACTGTCTTCCTGCACAGCGATGTCGAAGCGTCCCTCCACATCAGTCATAACGCCGGAATTTAATGCCCTGTTTTCCACAATGGCTCCGGGTATGGGCCCCTGGTCTTCGGCTGATATTACCACCCCTGAGACCTGACCGGTGAGCCTTTTTTCCAAATCTATCTGTTCAGCTGCCATCCTTGAGCTCTCCTCGGGCGATTGTATCCGAGGTTGTCCCATGGGTTTTTTTTGCCTCCCTGATTTCTGCGTAGTCCGGGCTGCGCTTTTTTCAACAGCCATGGCCTGTGGCTCGGCTTCCATATGGGTGATCTGGTCTTCTTCCACTGCGTATTCAAATGTTTCGGCCTCAGCTTGCTCAGCGACCTGTACCTCCACAATTGCAATCGAGGGCTCATCCTTCGGCTTCCCTTCTGCTACTGCTCTGTTGGGCTCAATCTCTTTCAATGGAGCTTTCTCGGGCAGCTCCTGAACTTTTTCTTGCGTGGGGGAAAGTAGTTCTTCGGCTTCTGCCTCAGGAGGACCAGGATCAAAAAAATCTTCTGTGTAGACCTGTTTCTCATCAGGGCTGGGGTTAAAGTTTTGGATCTTCAGAAACACAGTGCCTACAATTAACAGGGAGGCGACCGTAGCTGCTACGCTGTAGAAGGCTACCCTCCGTCTTCTTGAAAGTCGTTTTCTCAGCCTGTTGTGCAGGTATAAGATATCCTGCTCAGTCTGCTCGTTTTCAAGTGTTTCCAGCCCTTCCATGGCCTCCTGCTCAAATGGATCTGCCTCCAGGCCTTTCTCAAATGCATGGCGCTCCTGCCTGGAGAGTTCTCCTTTCAGGTATTGCAAATAGTCATTTGCGCTTCTATGTTTATTCTTCCCGGACATTTTTTCCTTCCAAACAAATTTTCAAATTCCGCTTTCCATTTTGCAGATAGCTCTTGACTTTTTTCTCTTCCATGTTGAGCTTCTCAGCAACTTCCTGGTAACACAGTTTCTTATAATAGAACAATTCAATACACTGTTTCTGTTCAGACTTCAATTTTTCAATGCAATCCTTAAGGGCGTCGCCTATGAATTCCTCTTCTCTGTCTATGGGATGCATATTGTATTCAGATTCCATAAATTCTTGCTCAGTTTTTAAACCTTCCAGCCTGCGATTTTTACTTTTCTTTGAGCGAATCTCCATCAGACAGTGGTTTTTTGTGAGCACATATAGCCAGCTTTTAAAATTCTGAACCTCATGCTTTGGCAGGTCGGCGACCAATTTTTCAAAGATATTCATCACAGCATCCTGCGCTTCATCGCGATCCTTGAAATACTTGAGAGAGACCCCATAAACCAGGTGCATGTAGCGGGAAAAAAGTTCACCCAGCACATCCAGGTTGACAGATTTTTGAAATTGCAGGAGCAATTCCTTATCTGATTTTTCCTTGTGCTTTCCGCTAATTTCAAGCATATCCCGGGGAGTGGTGACAGATAAAAGTAAAAAAAATGTGGAAATTTTTATGGAATAGATGTGAACCTGTCATCCTATGGTTGAAGTCAAACTTAAAAATAGAAATCATGAAAGCAATAATCTCAATCGGAATCGTACTGTTTTTATCCGCATTTAGTCTGGCCCCAATGCAGAACCGAATAATCAGTGGAATCGTATCTGATGAACACGGAAATCTGCTCGTTGGCGTCAATGTGATAGAAAAGGGAACCCACAATGGCACTGTAACTGATATGAATGGTGCTTATCAAATCTCTGTAAGTCAAAATGCAAAGTACCTGGTCTTCTCGCATATAGGCAAGGAAACCAGAGATATAAAGCTGGGAAGTAAGCTTCAAATCAATGTAGTCCTTAAAACTGCAACCATCGCACTTGAGGAGGTGGTAAGCCTGGAATATGAGGCTGATCACATAAGAGTTCATCATCCAACCTCCTCGGTGCATACAAGTTCCATGCAGGGAACCGTGAACGGTGTTGCCGTCAAGGGAGGCCACAACCGCTATTCCAAGCAGGCACATTATGCTCCTTCATATGCACCCGAGGCAAGATATATTCAGCACAATACGGAGGGTTACAGTGCCATTCACGAAAATGGATTTAAAGATGTGATGCATCAGCCCCTCTCCACTTTTAGCATCGATGTGGACAAGGCCTCCTATTCCAACATGCGAAGGTTTTTGAACATGGGACAACTGCCTCCCAAGGACGCAATAAGGGTAGAGGAGATGATTAACTATTTTAATTATGATTACCCCGAACCTGAGGGAAAGCATCCCTTTTCTGTTTATACAGAAATCTCGGAGTGTCCCTGGAATGGTTCTCACCAGCTACTCCATGTGGGACTGAAAGGCAAGAGCATTGATAAATCGGAGCTACCTCCATCCAACCTGGTATTCTTAATAGATGTGTCGGGTTCCATGGGTGCAGCCAATAAGTTGCCACTACTGAAACAAGCTTTCAGAATGCTGGTGAATGAATTGAGACCTGAGGACAGGGTGGCCATGGTAGTTTATGCCGGTGCAGCAGGACTGGTTTTGGAATCCACTCCCGGATCGAAGAAGTCTGAAATTCTGTCGGCACTGGATCAATTGCAATCCGGGGGATCCACTGCAGGTGGCGCCGGACTGAAGCTGGCCTACAAGGTGGCCCAGGAAAACTTCATCGAAGATGGAAACAACCGGATCATTCTGGCTACCGATGGAGATTTCAATGTGGGTTCTTCCAGCAATGCCGAGATGGAGAGAATGATTGAAGTGAAGCGGGAAAAGGGTGTCTTTATGACCGTTCTTGGATTTGGGATGGGCAACTATAAGGATGATAAAATGGAGATCATTGCAGACAAGGGAAATGGAAATTATGCCTACATCGATAACATTCAGGAAGCACGCAAGGTATTTATTACCGAGTTTGGAGGCACGCTCTTTACCATTGCCAAGGATGTGAAGTTCCAGATTGAATTCAATCCTGCCCGAGTCAAAGGATACAGGCTGGTGGGCTATGAGAACCGACTGCTGAATGACGAGGATTTTAATGACGATAAAAAGGATGCAGGCGAGATGGGTGCCGGTCATACAGTCACGGCCCTTTATGAACTGATCCCTGCCGGATCCGATGAATCACTGAAGAGTATAGATGCATTAAAGTACCAGTCTGATGGGAGCGAGTCCAAAGCCATGGCAGAGGTAAAAGTCAATCCAAATGCCGAGCTTATGACCGTTAAGCTTCGCTACAAGCAGCCTGATGGAAATAAGTCTACCAAGGTGGAGATTCCCGTGAAAGGCAAAGTTCTGGACCTTGAAGATACGTCTGATAACTTCAGATTTTCAGCCTCCATAGCAGAATTCGGACTCATACTCAGGGATTCTGAATACCTGGAAGATGGATCCATAAACCAGGTGATTGCCCTTGCAAAAGGGGCGCGTGGAGAGGATGAAGAGGGATATCGCTCGGAATTCCTGAAGCTGGTGAAGCTAGCTGACACTCTGAAAGACTGGACTGCGGAAAAATAGTACTCAGTGGGTAGTGGATAGTACTTAGTTTTTTAACAAGGAGAGCCGGTCGCATGTGCGCCGGCTCTCCTTTTTAATCTTGCTTCCAGAGCTTATTCTTTCTCCAGCTTGTTGTAGTATTTGCTGACCATGGCTGCACCCACAATCCCGGCTTCGTTCATCAGTTTGGCAGGAACTACTTTGGCTTTTGTGGTGAAGTGGTGGAAGAATTTGTCTCCCTTTTTGCTGGCTCCACCCCCGATGATGATGCGGTCAGGCCACACGAGCTCCTCCATTCTAAGTAGGTATTCATTAAATCGTTTTGCCCAGGTATCCCAGTCCAGTTTCTCCTTTTTTCGTGCTGCATCAGTGGCATATAGCTCTGCATCGGCACCATGAAGTAGGATATGCCCCATCTCCAGGTTGGGAACCAGTTTTCCATTTGAGAAGATCACAGTTCCAAGTCCGGTACCGACAGTTACCAGCAACAGGGTGCCCTTTTTACCATTGCCTGCCCCGAATTTTACTTCGGCCATTCCAGCTGCATCGGCATCGTTCACCACATGCACCTTACATCCTGTGACTGCAGAGAAGAGCTTGTTCAAATCCACATCAATCCAACTATTGTCAACATTCGCTGCCGTGCGGGCAATGCCCTGTTGAATTACTCCGGGAAAGCCAGCCCCAATGGGGCCTTTCCATTTGAAGTGCTTTGCAATCTTGCCTACAACTTCAGCAACAGCTTCCGGGGTGGCGGGTTGGGGTGTTGGAATACGGTAACGTTCAGTGAGCAGTATCCCCTTTTTAGTATCAACAATGGCTCCTTTCACACCCGAGCCACCAATATCGATACCCAGTATTTTTTTCATTCTCTTTTATATTGAATTAGTATTTCATGAAAGTTTCAGTAGCAGGTTTAAAAATAGATTTTTTTCTGATCCCTGTGAAATAAATGCCCTGAAAATAGGCGGCCGAATGATTATTTATTAACTTAGACTAACACTAAGCGTTGATATTTAGTTATTTATTATGGATAATCCCCCGGAATATCAGTGGAATGAGAAGCACATTCTCGTAGTCGAAGATGACGAATCGAGTGCCTTTCTGTTGGGAGAGATCCTGAAAGGAACAGGTGCAATTATTGACTTCAGCACCGACGGTGAGGATGCCATTGAATTTATAAGGCAAAATCCGGATACAGATTTAATCCTGATGGATATCCATCTTCCTGAGAAGGACGGATTTACCGCTACCCGTGAGATTAAGTCATTTGCCAGGAATGTGGTGGTCATAGCTCAGACGGCCTACGCCCTCTCCAAGAACTACCGTGAGGCCAAGGAGGCCGGATGCGATGATTTTCTGACCAAACCGCTAAGTCCGGGTTATCTGCTGGGTCGTATGAACGATTTTCTTGCCTGATTACTCAAAAACAGCTTTGTATTTTATATGGGACTCTACAGCATCTTTGCTGAAGTGATCATTGCGATACTTATTCTCCAAATAGAGGCTGGTTTGATCCAGGTAGTGAGGAGATGCGGGTACACCCGATGCACCGGTTGGTATAATGGAGAGAGAGAGGTCCCAATCAGCCGTGTGAAAGATGTGTCTTTCTGAAGCTCCATGGTTTGCGATAAATGAGTGTCCAATTGGGTAACTGTAAGGACAGACTGTATGCGCGGCTCCTCCGATTGAATAGGGTCCCCTGTTTACTTTAAAAAGCTTATCCACAATGGCTACATTTCCCATGGGATGGATAAGTGCCACCTTATGGAGATCCCCCCATTGCCACAGAGACGGATCGGGTCCATACTGTGAGGTGAGGGTATCTACTGTTTTCACAAAAGCAACTTCGATGTTGTCCTGGAAAGATTCCATTTTGTCTTTGGTTTTCACATTGTCACACCAGCCCGAACTGCCTGTGATACTGATCTTATTGATTAAATTTAAGGCAATAATGCCGTTCCCAATCAAAAGAGAATAATTTTCATCTCCTAACTCATCATGGAACAGCGCTCTGTAAAGTTCGAGCCGAAGGATCTCGAAAATAAGTGCTGCGGGGGAGGAGGAAGCCATCTGGTAGTCCCAGGAGGCCAGAATCTGTTGAGCCTGAAGGTAGGTGCCATCCATTTTATCTTCCAGGGCATCAAGGTAGACAGGTGTCATTAATTTGGCAAAGGCCGAGGTCTGATCCCTTAACATCCGTTTAAAATCATCTGTCCCCAGTTTCTCCTTTTCTTCCAGCATCTCCCTGATTCGGCCAATGCGATAGGGCAAGCTGAACCACGATCCGATGTAATAGGGATAGTTTTCATCCACCGTCTTGTTGTTTGCACTTGACACATATCCACACTCCGGATTGTAGGTGTAGGGAAGTTCTTCAAATGGAACCTGTCCAAGCCAGTCGTAAAGGGAAGTGTCTCCAGGATAGACCAGAATGCCTCCTTCACGTCGGATGGGTACCCCGGCGGCAGTCTGAAGGCCAATATTGCCATCCCGGTCGGCATAGGCGATATTCTGACTGATAGAATTAAAGGTCTTCACAGCATCTCTGAATTCGCTCCAGTTGGCTGCCCGATTCAGGTGGTGCACCGATCTAAGTTCATTGCTGTATTCATTGCCCTGCCACCTGGCAGAAATAACCTTGTCTTCTACCCCCTTGAATTGGCTTACAACCGGACCCCGGTGGGTAAACCTGTTGATTCTGATGGTGGGTTCTTCTTCACCTTTCACATGGATCTCTTCCTCCACTACCCTCATATCGGTCCATACCCCGTCCAGCAGGTACTGGTTGCTATCGGCCGGATTGATGGTCTCCAGGTAAAAATCCATATCATCTACAGTTACATTGGTCATCCCCCATGCAATATTTTCATTGTGTCCGGCAATGATAAAGGGGGCTCCGGGAAGAGCTACACCAGTTACATGGAGTTCTCCGTCCACCACCTGGTGCATCTGGTACCAAATGCCTGGTGCCATTAGTCCCAGGTGCATATCGTTGGAGAAAATGGGCATTCCGGTTTTACTTTTTTTACCTGATACAGCCCAGTTATTTGAGGCTTCAAAAACCTGAAGACCCAGATCCTCAATAATTTGTATGGCATCTGGAACATGAGATTGCAATTCCAGCTTCTCTCCTGAACTCATAAATTCGGGGAAAACCGGAATACTCTGGAAGCTCATATCAGGCAGTAACTCCCTGAATAGAGAATCTGAAACTGCCTGCTGCAACTTGAAAAGTGCCATATCGGTATTCCAGCCCGATGACAGGTCCCAGGCCATGTATCCAATTAAGTTGGCAGTGTGTATGGGTTCCCAGGGTTCAGGCTTGTAGCCAAGCATCGCGAATTCGAAGGGGAGCTTTTTTTGATGCTGATTGATATATTGATTGACCCCATCTGAATAGGCTTCTAGGGCCGACAATATTTCAGGACTGGTTTTGGCAAGGACAAGTTTTGATTTTCCAGGGAAATCCAGTGCCCTGAAAAGCTGGTCGGCATTTACCAGACCGGGATCAAGTACCTCGGACAACCTGCCCTGGGTAATCCTCCTCATAAGATCCATTTGCCATAAACGGTCCTGAGCCATCACATAACCTACGGTGCGATAGAGGTCTTCTTCATTGCTGGCATAGATTTGCGGAATGCCCATCGAGTCGCGCAATACGGTGACCGGGAACTCCAGGTTCTCCAGATCAACACCGCTATTGTAATCAGGCACTGCACGGGTTTTCAGGTGGTTGAGGAAAACAATTCCAACTGCAAGAACTACAAAAATCAGAATGAGAATAAGGGTGATAATTCTTTTAAAAGATCTCATTGTGGGGATGCTATTTAGGATACGGGTTTAAGATGTGCTCTGAGGCGAATGGGTTGGTGATCGCTGTATTGAAAATCTACATCAATGGTCTCTACCTTTTCTAGCTCTACATTGGGGGACAACAGGTAGTAGTCTATCACTGTGGTTAGTGTGGTGGACTGGTCATAAGGTGTTGAAACACGTCGGTTTGTGGGTAGTTCAGGGTCATAGGCCCAGGTCCATTCCGGCCCAAGGTAATCCTTATCCACATAGGTGAGATTGATGGTGTCGAACAGATGGGAGGGAAGCTCAGGGGCAAGTCCGTATGGGGTCTGGTTCCAGTCTCCGCCCACAATCACATAGTTTCCTTTCTTGTATTCGGATTGAAGAAATACCCTTAAAAATGACATCTGCTGGGTCCTGAGGGAACCATCGTCATAAGCAGAATTGTGGGTATTTACAATGAGTAACTCTTTCCCATTGTTCAAGCCAAAGCGGTTCACCAGAAAACATCTGTCGAGCATAAATAATTTCATAGGCCAGGAATAATTCCCTGGAAAGCTGTGACGCTCAACGCTTAGGGGGCTGTATTTTGCCAGGGTCATCAAACCAGACTCTACTTTGCCCATGGGTTCATTCAGCGGGATGGGAATAAAAGCCACATTGTAGTTTTTCCCAAAACTATAGTGATAATCAACAAATAACTCCTTTACAATCTCATATTCATTGATGTGATAGCTTCTTTTGGAATTTTTATCTACCTCCTGGAGAAGGATAAAGTCATAATCCAAATAGTTGGAAAGGGTGCTGGAAATTCCTTCCATATTCTGGAGAACACCCTCCTCGGTAGGACGCATCATCTCCCCTCCGTCGTAGAAAAAGTCCATGGAGGCATCCAGACCGGCGTAGCCAATGTTCCAAATAAGCAGATCCAGGCTCGCAGTATCGGCGATCTGTTCTGAAGGATTTTCATTTACATAAGAGGTGACCTCTGCGGGCCGATAATCATCTATTGTTGCAAAAACCAGAAAAAGCAGAAAGCCAACAACCAGGATAAGCAAAAGATAAAGAAAGGGGCGGATAATACTCATTCGGATAGGGTTAACAACTCTAAAGTACATAATAATCCCAAATTCTGAAGGTTGGTCATGTAGAAATTATTTATAAATTGACCCCCGCTAAACTCTACTCTATGAAAAACCGATTGCTTTCCATCTGTTTTATAAGCTTAATATGTGCTGCCACGTATGCCCAGGAAGCCGAAGAACTTGCACCTCTGAAACAAGACAAGGTAAAAACGGGGTTTAACCTGGGAGGTGTTCCCGTGGTGGCTTATGATTCGGATATCGGGTTTAAATATGGGGCTCTGGTGAACTTATACTGGTATGGGGATGGTTCAAGATATCCGCAATATGATCATTCGCTTTATATGGAGTGGAGCCGCACCACCAAAGGCAATGGCATCAATCAGATTACCTATGAAACTGATAAATTATTGCCTGGGATCAGGTCCCTTTTTGAGGCCAGCTACCTCACTGAAAAGGCACTTGATTTTTATGGATTTAATGGGTACCAGGCTGTGTATGACCTGGATTTTGAGCAGAATGGTTACGATTCAGAAGGGTATGCCAACAGGTTGTATTACCGCCACTCCAGGAAGCTACTAAGGCTTAAGGCCGATTTTCAGGGGGAGATCATCGGTCAGAAGCTTCGCTGGCTGGGTGGGATCGCCTACTATGGCACTACCATAGACTCGGTGGATATTGACGGCTTAAATGAAGGCAAGGATGAGGATCTGCTGTCGCACAACTCCCTCTATGGAAACTATGTGGATTGGGGAATGATAAAGGGTGACCAGGCCAATGGTGGAAATCATACCATCCTCAAAGGGGGACTTATTTATGATACAAGAGATAATGAACCCAATCCCTTCACAGGCGATCTGGTCCGAAATGCAGCTACATTATGCACCCTCATTTATGAGCAATACGGATTATGGCTATTTACGTCTGATTCTTACCCATCGGCAATACTTTACCCTGATTCCTGAATGGATGAACCTGGCTTACAGGGTTTCTTACCAGGGCAAAATTGCAGGAGAGATGCCTTTTTACATGATGCCATTTATGTTCCAGAGTGCACCCAAACTTACCACTGATGGATTGGGAGGTTCAAAAACGGTTCGTGGCGTCAGGCGCAACCGGATTGTTGGGGATGGATTTGTCTTTGGAAACTTCGAGTTGAGAGGAAAAATTCTGAGGACCACCCTGTTCAAGCAAAATTTCTATATCGCACTCTCTGCATTTGCCGATGCCGGAATGGTAGTTCAGAAATATAATTTTGATTATTCAGGATTGCCTGATGAATTGCCGGCTGACCTGCCAGATCAGATCATCGACCTGGAAGCCAAGGAGATTCCTCATATAGGATTTGGCGGGGGGATTCACTTTGCCTTGAATCAAAATTTTATAATCACCGTTGATTATGGCATGGCAGCCAAAAAATCGGATGGAGATACGGGCTTATACATCAACCTGAACTACCTTTTTTAAGCTGAAGCCAGCTTTTACAGGTGTTTGCTTTCACTAACACGCGGATATAAGCGAAGTGCGTTTTTGTAATATATAAGTTCCAGAACCTCTCGGGGTAAGTTTAAACCTTTGATTGCTTCCATTCCGAAGAAGCTGCCTTCCACCATATCATCACTTTCAAGAATACGAAAACAACGATTATAGGCCTTGGCTCTGTTTAGGTTTTCTTCATTTGCTTCCCATCGCCCGATATCAGTTCCAAATAAAATCCGGTCGGCGTATTCAATCATAAAATCCCTGAGGTTTTCAGAAGATACCATATTGAAATATTGAAAAGTTGCCGCAAGGTCCACATGGAAATTAGGATATGTGGAAAGGAGAAAACGTAGATAATCGATTTGTGCATCCTGGCACACCAGCCATGAACCATGGGCAGCAACAATTTTTAAATCAGGGTGCTTACTCAAGACATTATGTAGTCCAGTTATTTCCCTCCAGTATTCTACTGGATCTGCACACCACGGAGTGCGGTTTCCAAAGGGACCATTGGGATCGGCAATATGCAAAGATGCAGCCAGGATTCCAAGTTCTTCCATCTTTGCAAACATGGCCTCGTTGGCTGGATCATCCACATAGGGGAATCCTTTTTCGCCCTCTTTTAATCTTCTGTAGTATGGTCCATACCAGATCTTATATCCAATAAACCCCTGATCGCGTTTGAGCTCCAGGTCATTGGGCTTATGTTTTAATCCCCGGGCAGCTTCGTAGTCTCCATAAGCACAGAGCATTCGATTCTGGCTAAGCAGAAGAACAGAATCTGGATTTGTAACCGGATGATTTCTGTCGCTAAGGTTTATCCACATGGCCAGATCCGTCGAGTATTCAGTCAACAAAATATCCCTTACATCCAGATATTTTTGAATGGCTTCATAGTCATTTCCAGCATGTGTATGAACATCAATTCTTGGTATATCGGGATAGTTGGTTTTTATCTGTGATAATGCTTCTGAAACAAGCAGAGTTAGCATGCAGATGGTAAGTGCGGCTCTCATATGACTATACGTTTTTGTTGTCCTCAGGTATTCACATTACATTCCCTGTAAAACTGGTCCAGGAACTCCAGCATGTATTGATGTCGTCCATCTGCCATGGCTTTACCTGTGGAGGTATTCATCAAATCTTTCAGCTTAAGAAGCTTTTCATAGAAATGATTGATGGTGGGCGCATCCGATTTATGATAGGCTTTTGGATCTTTGTACTCCTGAAGAGGGATGGAAGGATCATAGATAAGCCTGTTCTTAAAGCCTCCATAGTTAAAGGCTCTGGCAATTCCGACTGCACCTATGGCATCCAGGCGGTCGGCATCCTGAACGATTTTGAACTCAATGCTGTTGATGCGATTTTGTGGAAATCCGCCCTTGTAGGAGACATACTTAATGATGCTTTGAATATGCTTAGCTGTTTCGCCCTTTACCCCCAGCGTGCTCAGAAAGTTGAAGGCCAGCTGACTCCCCAGGTCTTCATCTCCCCCGTTAAATTTTGCGTCTGAAATGTCATGCAGCAATGCAGCCAGCTCGATGGTGAGCAGATCTCCCTGGCCCTCCTGATCCCAAATGTATCTTGACATGTTCCACACCCTTTCGATGTGATACCAGTTGTGGCCACCTTCCGCATCAGCCAGCAGCTCCTTTACAAAAGCAACCGTCTTTTCTATCAAATTCTCAGCTTCCATCACTACCCATTACCCATTAACCCATTAACCCATTAACCATTACCCTTCTACCCGTTTAGCGCAGCTAAACTATCCCCGCAAACCCCATAAAGGCAAGGGCCATCAAGCCGGCTACGATGAACGCGATGGGAACGCCTTTTAAGCGAGCCGGTACATTCAGCAGATCCAGCTGCTCCCGAATCCCTGAGAAGGTAATCAGAGCCAGGCCGAAACCTACCGCATTTCCAATGGCATAAACCGTACTCTCCAGCAAATTAAAGTCCTTTTGAACTGCCAGGACTGCCACACCCAGAACGGCACAGTTGGTGGTTATAAGAGGCAAGAAGATTCCAAGTGCCTGGTAGAGTGGGGGACTGATTTTTTTCAGGATGATCTCCACCAGCTGGACCAGGGATGCGATGACCAGAATAAAGGTGATGGTCCGCATATAGATAATATCCAGAGGAACCAGTACCGAATAGTAGATCAGATAAGTGACCAGGGTGGCGATGACCATCACAAAGGTCACAGCGCCGGTCATTCCAATGGCAGTCTCGACCTTGCTGGAGACGCCTATAAAGGGGCAGATTCCCAGGAACTGGTTGAGTACAATATTGCTGACAAATACAGCGCCTATAATGATTAAGATATATTCCATGGTCAGCTGGTTTTTTCTTTGAGCATGTTGGCTAATACAATCAGGTATCCCAGGGCAATAAATGCTCCCGGAGGCAGGATAAACAGAAGCAATCCATCCCCACTAATCAGTTTCAGGCCAAAGAAGGCACCGCTTCCCAGCAGCTCTCTCACTGCCCCAAGCACCGTAAGTGCCATGGTGAAACCAAGTCCCATTCCGGCCCCATCCACCAGGGAGGACCAGATGGTGTTTTTAGAGGCAAAGGCTTCTGCTCTTCCCAGCACCAGGCAGTTGACCACAATCAGTGGTATAAATAGACCCAGCGCATCAAACAGAGAAGGAACATATCCCTTCATCACCAGTTCGACCACGGTCACAAATGAGGCAATGATCACAATAAACGCGGGGATCCTTACCTTATCCGGGATTACATTTTTCACAAGCGAAACCACCAGGTTGGACATCACCAGCACAAAAGTGGTGGCCAGTCCCATCCCAAGTCCGTTAATGGCCGAGGTGGTCACCCCCAGTGTAGGACACAATCCAAGGAACAGCGCAAACACTGCGTTCTCTTTGATAAATCCTTTGCTAAAATTTTTCCACTGATTCATATGTAAGTATAAAGTTGAAAGTATAAAGTCTATTTTTTCACTACGCACTAACCACTAATCACTAACCACTAATCACTAATCACTACCCACTACTCACTAACTTACTATCCACTACCCACTACCCACTACCCACTACCCACTACCCACTACCCACTACCCACTACCCACTACCCACTACCCACTACCCACTACCCACTACCCACTACCCACTACCCACTACCCACTACCCACTACCCACTACCCACTAACCACTATTCACTACCCACTACTCACTATTAAGTGCATCGTACGCCCGTTGTACGGCATCGCAATAGGCCCTGGAGGTGATGGTAGAGGCGGTGATGGCATCCACATCTCCACGGTCTTTCCTGACTGCCAGTTTAAAATTATCGGGATGTTGCCCCATAAACTGAAGGTTAAAATCCGATTTATCCCTCTCCATTTTATCACCCAATCCCGGGGTTTCTGCATGTTTAATCACAGCGATATCGATGATTGAACCGTCGGGGGCAAACCCCACCATCAGCTTAAACTCTCCGCTGAAGCCTTTATTGGTAAAGGTCTCTGCTGCAATGCCCAAAATTTCATCCCCTTTTCTGGCTGTGTAAAAATAGAGGGTGTCTCCATCTACAGCCACCTTCTTCACTTCCTGAGAGGGCTCATTGTCGAAACCCGGCACCACCACCTGGATGGCATCATTTTTCTTTTTCAGTTCGGCCAGACGGATGGGTTCTTTGGTCAGTGCATAAACCGATCCCAAGAGCCCCGCTGCCACCAGGGTGACCACAAAAAGTGTGGCGACCATGCTTACGAAAGTAGATTCTTTTTTAGCCACGGGATACCTCCTTTCCAAATCGTTTGGGTTTGACAAATTTGTTGATCAACGGTGTGAAACCATTGAATATGAGGATGGCAAATTGCACCCCTTCGGGGTAGGCTCCAAAGACCCTTATAAGTACCGTTACGATCCCAATTCCTATTCCATAGATGATCATCCCTTTTTGGGTCATGGGTGAGGTAACGTAATCGGTGGCCATGTATATGGCTCCCAGCATGAGTCCCCCGGAAAGCAGGTGGAACAAAGGATCGGCAAAGCGATCGGGATTAGCCAGCCAGAGGATTCCTGCAAATACGAAAACAGATCCCAGAATGGAGAGCGGAATGTGCCAGGATATAATTTTCTTATACATCATGTAGAACATGCCAATCAGTAAGGCCAGAGCCGAAACTTCTCCGGCTGAGCCCATCATTTTTCCCAGAAACAGATTGAGGTAGGAGGGAAGCTCAGGCAAAAGTTCACCCACTGTTTTTGTGGCAAGTCCCTCTTTCATCATTCCCAGGGGGGTGGGTCCTGTGATTGCATCGGTATAGGACATCCACTGTCCGGCTTCAGGCCAGGCAGTCATGGCCACAGGAAAGGAGATAAAGAGGAATACCCTGCCCACCAGTGCCGGGTTAAAAATATTGTTGCCCAATCCGCCAAATGTCATCTTTCCGATACCCACGGCTGCCAGTGCCCCGATCATCACCATCCAGATGGGTATGTTTGTAGGAAGGCAAAATGCCAGCAACAAACCGGTGAGCAGGGCAGAGCCATCCAGGTGGGTGGTTTTTACCTTCATCATAAATTTCTGGATCAGGTATTCAAACAAGATGCAGGAGGCTATGGATACCGTAGTGACCACGATCATCCCAATACCAAAGTAGAATACCGAGACGCCCAGTGCAGGCAGCAGTGATATGATCACCCCATACATGAGCTTGGGGACCGATCCCGAAGAGTAGGCATGAGGTGAAGGTGATACAATGAATTTATTCATCTTTATAGCTTATTTCTTTTAGACCGCTTTTCGTGCTCTTATAATTTTTCCAAGTTCGGCTTTCCCAAGCCTGATGTAATCCAGCAGTGGACGGGAGGAGGGACAGGTGTAGCTACAACTTCCACATTCGATACAATCCATCACTTTGTCACTTTCCATCCGTTCAAATAGCCCTTTTTGGGCCAATGTCATAAGGAGGTATGGCTCTAGTCCCATGGGACATACAGTCAGGCATTTGCTGCATCGGATGCAAGGAAGGACCTCTTTCCTTTTGGCTTCTGCCTTGTCTAAAAGAAGAATGCCCGATGAGCCTTTTACCACAGGGACATCAAGGCTTGAGAGCGCTTTTCCCATCATGGGACCTCCGTTAATGACCTTGCCCACCTGTTCGGGCAAACCGCCTGCCTTCTCTACCAGGTAGGAGACCGGAGTCCCAATTCTTACCTTAAAGTTTGAAGGTTTTGCCAGCGATTTTCCGGTCACTGTAACCACGCGTTCAATGAGGGGCTTGTTTCTCATGACAGCTTCATAGGCCGCCAGTGCTGTACCCACATTAAATACAACCACACCCACATCTATGGGCAATCCTCCTGAGGGTACCTCACGTTTGAGCAGGGCCTGCACCAGCTGCTTTTCACCTCCCTGGGGATACTGTACCTTTAAGGCCTGAACCGCTATAGAACTTCCCTCAGCCGCTTTCTTCATCTTCTCAATGGCCTCCGGTTTGTTATTCTCTATGCCCAGTATGGCTTTCTCCACTCCCAGACCTTTCATCAATACCTGGATCCCAGAGATTATCTCCTCTGATTGTGATGTCATCAAAGCCTCATCGGCTGTGAGGTAAGGCTCGCACTCCACTCCATTGACCACCAGGAATTCAGCTTTTTTACCCTTGGGCACCATTAACTTCACATGACTGGGGAAGGTGGCTCCCCCCAGTCCGACGATTCCGGCCTCCAGGATTTTTTTACGGATATCCTCGGCAGAAAGTACGGTATTCCTGACCAGGTCGTCGGAGCGGTCGATAAACTCTTCCCATAAATCTCCTTCCACCTGAATCTGCACTGCTGTTCTCCTGTAACCCGAACTATCGGGAAACTTATCCACCTTTAACACCTTTCCGGAGACAGATGAGTGAATGTTGGTGGAGACAAATCCCTCTGATTGGGCAATGAGTTGACCCACTTTTACCTGATCTCCCCTGTTGACCAGAACTTTGGCCGGTGCGCCCAGGTGCTGGGATACAGGGATAATCACCACTTCAGGCAGATCGAGTACCTCAATGGCAGCACCCGAAGAAAGTTTATGTTCGGGGGGATGAACACCGCCCCTTGAAAATGTTTTAAGACTCATTGAATCAACTATTTAATTTCTGCTTCTACGGTTTCTACTTTTGCCGGCCTGGGGGGTGGGAAAGTTTAGTTCCAGAATGGCACTTGTGGGACATTCCACCACACATTTGCGACACAGCTTACACTTCTCCGAATCGATAAATGCCAGGTTATTGTTCATGGTGATGGCATCATAAGGACATACTTTAAAACACTTGGAACATCCGATACAGGCTACACTGCAGTTCTTTTTCGCCACAGCCCCTTTCTCCTCATTGATACAGCTTACAAATATTTTACGGTCCTTTTTATTCTTCTTACGAAGCTCAATGATATCCCTGGGACAGGCATCCACACAGGCTCCGCAGGCAGTACACTTATCATCCACCACTACGGGGAGTTCAGTCACCGGATCCATATGGATGGCATCGAAATTGCATACCACCACACAATCCCCTTCACCCAGGCATCCGTGTGGGCATCCTCCCTCACCCGTGTAGAGACTATGCGCAATGGCGCAGGTAGGTGCTCCGTCGTATACATTGGTTCTGGGCCTGAATTCAGGAGCCCCATTGCACCTGATCACGGCAACCCGGGGTGCCTGTTCAATGGCTTGTTTGCCTAGTATGGAGGCAGCTTTCGCCATGGTATCATTGCCTCCCACCGGACAAAACAGGTCGTCCCATGATTCTGTTTTAACCAGTGTTTCGGCAAAATTTCGACAGCCTGGAAATCCACATCCGCCACAATTGGCAGCTGGTAAGGCTTCCTCTACCTGGTCGATCCGGGGATCTTCGAATACCTTGAATTTCTGCGCCACAAAATAGAGGATGATGGCAGCGGCGGCGCCAATTCCAACCAGGGTGATTATGGTAAATAGAATGATCTGGCTCATTGCACGGTGTTGGTTTTCTTTATACTGAATGTAAATGTAGACTCGATGCGTTTTCGGAAAAGATAGAGAAGCAAATAGTAGGGGAGGATGGATAGCAAGGCAAGGCTACCCGCCTTAAGTTCGCTCACTCCCATTAATATAAGCAGGATCAATACGGCCATCAGGAGTAAAAATGGGTAGAAATACCCCAGTGCCACTGCTTTAAATCCCAGGCGCCTGGCTACCTGCACATGGACCTGCTCACCGGTTTTATAGCTTGCTCCCGAGAGCGGGACATCCAGGAATTTCTCTTCCTGGTCGGCAGCACCACATACCCCTTTAGCGTGACAGGCAGAACATGCAGATTCACTATTAATCTTTACATGCGCCACATCCCCTTCAATGCGATCAACGATTCCTAAGTGGTCAATTAAGTTATGGTCGGACATAGTAGCTGTTTAGTCCAAAACAGGTACAAAATTATCGATGTAGAGCGAATCTCAGTTGCTGAATATCATATTAATCCAAATTCCGGGCAATTTATTCTGGATTTAAATAGCCAGAGGGCTTAGAACATCACTCCCAGCAGCACATAGAAATTTTGGTTGGTCACCTTAGGCCCTTCACTGTCCTGTCTGAAGTCGGTAAGTCCAGTCTGATAATAGAGCCCCAGCTGAACATTCATGGCTTCCATCCCAATCCCATAGGTAAGGCCCATTTCGTGCGGGGCATAGGTGTTGTCATAGTCCATGGTGACATTCCCCATTTTCCCTCCAAAATGATAGCTGTAGTAGCCTCCAACCTGTATATAGGCCCTTACAAAGCTCTCATCAGGAGTTGCCAACAGGAGGCTTAAAGGCGTTGTGACAGAGTGGGTACGGTAATCCCCATCCCAGGATTGACTTCCCTTGGTTTCATAAAGCACTTCGGGCTGGACCATCAAAAAGCGGTTTAGCTGTATGTTCCCGAAAAGTCCGGCTTCAAAGGCCAAAATGGTTTTTCCACGGTAAGCTTCATCCTTGAAATTGTGGTAACCTGTACCCATATTTACCCTGACTCCCGGTCTGAATGTTTTTGTTCTGGCCACCAGGTCGGCATCCTCCTCCAATGCCGGCATATCTGAAATGGCAGGAACTGTGGAAAGGTACAGGGTGGCTGAACTTATAAAATCGCTCACTTTGGCCATTCCATCATAGTCCAGTTTTTTGGCCGTATCCCCGGGTTTATGGTAGGGGGATTCGAGACCGGTGAATGTATGGATGGCCGGGATTCCAATATTGCCAAAGGGTGCTGTATCGGTCCGCTGGCCCACCGATTTATTGGCCTTGCTCACTTTGATTCCATACGCTCCGGCCAGCTCAACAACCACATGCTCATAATCGCTTAACATCTTAACGCCCACCATATCAAGTCCCCCATGGGTGTTGTACATTCCCACCATATCGAGACTAAACATCAGTTTGATCTGGTGTGGAGGGATGATGGAGTTCTCCACAAACCATGTAGAGCCAATGAGCCCACTCTCTTCCCCATCGAAGGCTACAATAACCACACTTCGGCCCAGGGAGGCCTGACTGGCTGCCATGTTCCTGCCAATTTCAATGATAGCGGCACTCCCAGATGCATTGTCATCTGCCCCGTTGTAGACTACGGTATCGCCTTCGCTGATCTTCCAGCCCAGGTGGTCAAAATGGGCTCCAAGCACAATGAATTCTTCTTTCAGCAAAGAATCATTTCCAGGAATAATCCCTGCCACATTGATCCCCGGGATATTCAGGATTCCTTTCCGGTGATTAAAGGGATGGAAATAGGTGCCATGGAGAGGAGCAATACCGGCATTCTCCATCTCTTGAGCTATATATTCAGCAGCCAGCATGCCCTGTGGCGTTCCAAAACCCCTGCCCAGAAGTGCATCTGAAGCCAGTGTGTTTACATGTTCTTCAAGATTAGATGACGGGGTGTTGAATTGACCCATTACCTGGAAGGTCATTGTAAGAGCCACAATGACGAAAAGCGTTGATTTAAGCATGATTATTAATGGTTTTAGGAATAGAGCGAGCAAATGTAATTAAATAGGTTGTGTTTTCCTGACTAACTGTCTATATTGTAGACGGAAAAGAAAGTCACAGAATTCGCCCTCAGGGCCCATTCTAAAAGAGATTGATTGTAATGTAACCTGTTATGGGAAAACCCATTGCATTTCTGCTTGCTACCTTATTGCTGCTGGTGAGTCCATTGTGTGTTGGACAGATCCACACGGTGGTCTCACACCCTGTTTTGGAGCTTAATGATCAGGAAGTACATATCTTCTACGACATTATAAACAGCGGTCCCAACGATAGATTTATTATATCGGTTCTTATTACCGATACCCGGGGCCAGGAGCTAATCAGCAATTCATTATCCGGAGATGTGGGAGATAATGTGAGTGGGGGTGTCCAGAAGCACATTGTCTGGGACCTGGTGGAAGACAGCATTACCCTCAATGGCGACATTGATGTACAGATTTTGCTGGAAGCCCTTCCCCCTGCAATTCCGGAGCGTTTAAGCCAAAAACAGGATCAAAATGATTTAATGGAATCCGATCCCCTGGCAGGAGAAGACGCAATTTCGAAAAATCAACTAGCGGGAGCAGCGGGGTCACCTGCAGTACCCAAACATTTTACCCGGACCGGACTTGTATTTCAGTCACTCGTGTTCCCCGGATGGGGACTTTCACGTTTACAGAAGAAGCCACACTGGATCAAAGGCCTGGCCGCCTATGGTTGTGTGGCAGGCTCGGTTTACATGAATCGTAAGGCCGTGGAGACCTATGGACAGATAGACAGTTATCAGGACTACCAGGAAAAGGATGATCTCTATCAGGAATCCAAAAAACAGGACAACATTTCTGAAGCATTAGCATATACCGCAGCCGGGATCTGGGTGATTGATTTTATCTGGACCCTGGTAGGCACTTCTGAATTAAAAACCAAACATAAAAGAAGCTCTGTTTCAGGGCTTTCATTGATCACAGACATTGATCCTCTTACTTATGCGCCAATGGTTGGAATACATATTGGTTTTTAGCTGTTTGCTATTAACCCTATCCTGCGTGAGGTTTGAGCCCCGGGGATTTCTCTTTATTACCACCGACTCTGTTTATATGGATATGGGAGATAAAAGTATTTATGAGTTCGAAGGGACCATTAAGAACATTGGTGAGGAGGATATTACGGAGCATGGATTTTGCTGGGCCGAAACCCGGCGGCCCAGTACCTGGGACAATTCTACTGCCCTGGGTCAGACTAGTCAAAAGGGAGCTTTTACCAGCATCATCGACGGATTTAAGGCTCATACCACCTATTATGTGAGGGCATATGTGATCACCAGTGCTGGTATTACCTATGGCAATGAGAAATCCTTCATGGGTTCAACCCTCTCCATACCCACCATCCAAACCCTTGATCCCCGTCACATGAACCTTAATTCTGCAGTTTGTGGAGGGGATGTTCTTCTGGAGGGTGCATCTCCGGTCACCAGACGGGGAGTTTGCTGGAGTACAGAGGAGCAACCCACTATCTCCGACCAGGTGACAGAAGGGGGAGAGGGATCGGGTGATTTTTTAGTCGACCTGAAGGGCTTGGCATTAAATACGGTCTATGTTGCCCGGGCATATGCTACCAATTCTGAAGGCACAGCCTATGGAGATGAGGTTTCCTTTAAAACCTGGGATGAAGGGGAATTTGCCGATTATGATGAAAATGTCTACCCATCGGTGGTCATTGGAGAGCAGACCTGGATGAAGAAAAACCTGAGAGTTACCCACTATGCGGATGGCAGACCCATCCAGGAGGTGTTGTCAGGTTGGGAGGATTTACCGGCCGGATCCAAAGCCTTTGGCTGGCCATACGACGACTCCACCTATGCAGATCCTTACGGGGCCCTCTATACATGGAGTGCAGCCATGGATGGCGCCGGGAGCAATGATTCCAACCCGGGTGAGGTGCAGGGAGTTTGTCCGGATGGATGGCACCTTCCCAGCGACCAGGAGTGGCAGGAGCTGGAGGTCTTCATTGGAATGACTCCTGCAGAGGCAGACTCCATTGGCTTCAACAGGGAGACGAGGGGAAGGACTTGGTGGCAGGTTGAAAGAGGTGGGCTACCGGCACTGGAGAAATCCCAATAGCGAGGCCACCAATTATACCGGATTTTCAGCAATTCCCGCTGGACGCCGCAGTACTGATGGCGGTTACAGAAGCGTGGGAAGAAATGCAATATTATGGACATCAACTGAATATACTCCGGAAAATGCCTGGAGTCGCGGATTGAATTATAACAATTCCTACATCAATCGCAATACCGATCGCAAGAGCGATGGAGCCTCTGTTCGCTGTGTGAAAAATGAACCCCTCACAAAAAGCAATGAAAGATGAGGTGGGAGAAGATCACAATTGCTGTTTTGTCGCTGTTATTTGCCATCATTCTCTATCTGCTGCTTCCCATCGAAACCCAAAAGTACAGGCTGGACATGGAGGAGAAGGAGACCTTCAACATAGTGCGGGCCATTTTTTATGCAGACCTGGATGGTGATCGAAGTGCCGAAATGGTACGTTGTAAAGACGATAGCCCTGTTCCCTCCATCGTAGTACAAGGGGAAGGTGGAGCGGTGATCGGTCAATGGAATCTGAATGGAGATTGGGTGAAAAAGTCCCGGATTTTCACTCCGGATTTTGACCATGATGGTTTCAAAGAGATTGTAGGGTTTACCTTTTATAATGATTCCATCTGGCTTCATGTATTTGAACCGCTACAGGATGGGGGGACACGCATACAGGTACCCGTGGAAGCGGTGAAAATGTATAACAATTCCCAGGACTGGAGTGTGCACTTTGCAGAACCGGCCGACCTGGATGGTGATAACAGGGATGAACTTTGCTTCAGTATTTTCGCAGGGTTTACCATTCACCCCAGGAGCCTTTTTGTATACAATGTGCATAAGAAAGAATTACTTATTCAGGAGGAAAAGCCAGGGAACAATATCTCTGATCCGATCCTGGTCGATATTGACCACGACGGGATTCCAGAGATAACAGGAAGGGTGTCAGCCACGGGAAATGTGAATGATAGCTCTTTAAAATTCTCTGATAGCTGCTCCTGGTTTATGATCTATGACCGGAATCTCAGATTCAAAACTCAACCCATTCCCTATCCGGGCAGCCCATCCTACCTAAAGGTTCTGCCTCTGAGAAGTAAGCAGCATACCTTATTACTGACCTCATACTATACAAGGAGTAAGGGGAATATCAATAACAACCAACTGCAACTTTGGGAGTGGATGAATGACAGCTTGCATCTGGTAAAAGCAAGAACGCTCGACTACAGTGGCGAAATTTCCTTACTCAAAGGCCATCCCGAGGACAATGGATCTTTCTATATATCAGAAAAAAATGACAATGTCCTGCTCAATGACTCCCTTGAGGAGATTCGTCGTTTTCCTGTGGCCGGCCCCCTGAATAAGCTCAGCTCCTACCCTTTGGATATTGATGGGGACGGAATAAGAGAGCAGCTCTATTTCACGGACTTTAGGGAGTTGAAAATATATCGGAATGATTTTACACATATGGTTAAAAAGGATGTGGGATATCATGAGTCGGAACCGGTAGTTAGCTCTTTTTCAGATGGGAAGAATCATTTTGTGAACATCTTTCTTCACCCGGATAACTTCCTGATGAGGTACTCCAGGAATCCACTCTATCCTTTCAGGTTCTTACTTCTGCTGCTCATGTTTTTTGCCTACTACCTTCTCTTTACCTTTCTTGCACAACTGCAAAGGAGACGGATTGAATCCAGGCAATCCCTGGAACGACAGGTGATGCACTATCAGCTCACCAACGTGATGCAACAGCTGGATCCCCATTTTATGTTCAATGCCCTGACCAGCATCTCCAGTTATTACCACAAGGGCGACACGGCGCACGCACAGTCCTACCTCTCCAGGATGTCCAAGTTGATGCAATCTTCCCTGGAAAATTCGGAGAAAATGACCATCTCCTTAAGGGAGGAGATCCGGTTTGTGAGGGATTACCTGACCCTGGAAAATCTGAGGTTGGGAGATCTGTTTAGCGTCAACATCGATGTGGAAGAGGTTTTTATGGACCAGGTGCAGGTACCCAAGATGCTTATTCAGAATTTTGCGGAGAACGCGCTCAAACATGGGATTTTACATCTGAAGGACCGCAAAGGATTGATTCGGGTCTATTCCGAGGAAAAAGGGGATTCCCTGCATATTTGTATCGAAGACAATGGGATTGGAAGAAAGGAAGCTTCTGAAATCTCAAGCCAGGGGAATGGAAAGGGGCTTATCATTACCCAGAGAATTCTGGAAATTCTCAGGAAGTTAAAGAGGGTGAAGATCAGCTATGAGATTATAGACCTCTATTTGGAAGAGGTGGCTATTGGGACCCGGGTAACCATTAAGATTCCCAAAGACTCCGTCTAATTAGCTGATAATCCCCCAATCGATCCGGCCGGGATTGCCTTTTTTCACATGTTTGGCAAAGATGAAGTTTTTCTCGAGTTTCAGATCGGGATCTTCGTTGATGATCATCTCGGCAGTGTCACGGGCAAGCTGCAGGATCTGTCCATCCCTGCCCAGGTGAGCAATCTTCAGGTTAAATGGCACTCCGCTCTGTTGTGTTCCCTCAATATCGCCTGGTCCGCGCAGCTTCAGATCCACCTCGGCAATTTCGAAACCATCATTGGTTCGCACCATGGTTTCAAGGCGCTTTTTCCCCTCTTCTGAAAGCTTATAACCCGACATTAGAATACAAAAAGACTGTTCACTTCCCCGTCCTACCCGTCCCCTGAGCTGGTGTAGTTGTGACAGGCCGAATCGTTCGGCACTTTCGATAATCATCACTGAGGCATTGGGTACATCTACACCCACTTCAATCACTGTGGTTGCGACCATGATGTGTGTGCGTCCTGCCACAAAGTGCTGCATGGAGATCTCTTTCTCTTCGGGTTTCATCTTGCCATGAACCACACTCACCTGATAATCCGGGCGGGGAAATGCCCTGCAGATGCTTTCATAGCCATCTTCCAGATCTTTGTAATCCATAGATTCGGACTCTTTTATCAGGGGATATACGATATAAGCCTGTCGTCCGGCTGCCAGCTGTTTTTTCAGGAATCCGAATACCACCAGTCTCTTGGAATCGAAAGAGTGACGGGTGATGATGGGTAAGCGTCCCGGTGGAAGCTCATCAATCACGGATACATCCAGGTCCCCATAAAGGGTCATGGCCAGTGTACGGGGGATGGGTGTGGCCGTCATCACCAGCACATGGGGCAGCACATTGGCTTTTTTCCAAAGCCTGGCCCGCTGCGCCACACCAAAGCGGTGCTGCTCATCGATGACCACAAATCCCAGGTTCCTGAACTGGACCACATCCTCGATGAGGGCATGGGTTCCAATCAATATATGGAGAGATCCTTCCAGTAATGCCTCGTGTATGGGCTCTCTGAGGGCTTTTTTAACCGATCCCGTAAGAAGTTCCACCCGTAGGTCCATTCCAAGGAGAAACTTGCTGATGCTTTTAAAATGTTGCTGTGCAAGGATCTCCGTAGGCGCCATGATACAAGTCTGGAAGCCATTATCGATGGCAATCAGCATGGACATCAGGGCCACCAGTGTTTTTCCGCTTCCCACATCCCCCTGCAACAGTCGGTTCATTTGTCGGCCCGAGCCCATATCCCGACGGATCTCCTTCATCACCTTTTTTTGCGCCCCTGTGAGTTCAAAAGGAAGATGATCTCTGTAAAAGGTATTGAAATTCTCACCCACCTTTTCAAATACATTGCCCTTGAAGCGTTTGTTTCGGTCGGTTTTATTTTGAAGGATATTCAGTTGAATGTAGAAGAGTTCCTCAAACTTCAATCGCAACTCGGCCTTTTTATACGCTCCTGAAGAATCGGGAAAGTGAATCTGTCGCATGGCGGTGTCCAGGGTGACCAGGTTGAGTTTCTTCAGGAGCCAGGCGGGTATGGTCTCCTCAAATTTGGCAGGCAGTCCCTTTACCAGGTTGGCCATCAGCTTGCTGATTGCCTTGGAGGTAAGGTACTGGTCCTTCAGTTTTTCGGTGGTGGAATATACGGCCTGTAGATTTGAGCTGAGGGAATGTTTCTTCCCCGGATCCTCCAGTTCGGGGTGTACCACATTTAATTTCCGCTGGTAAACAGTGGGCTTGCCAAAAACAATCAGCTCCTTTCCCACCGGATAATTTTCAGGAATCCATTTTGCACCTTTGAACCACACCAGCTGCATCTGTCCCGTCCCATCTGTAAAATCAGCCGTCAGTCTTTTTCCTCTTCCCTTGCCCACAGCAGCATATCCCGTTATTTTGCCCCGAATCTGAATTTGAGGCATGTCGGAAGTTACCTCGGATATGCGGTAAAACCTGCTCCGGTCCACATACCTGAAAGGATAGTAGGTGAGTAAATCTTCAAATGTATTGACCTGTAGCTCCTGCCTTAGCAGGTCGGCCCGCTTAGGCCCAACCCCGGGAAGAAATTGAATATCCTGCTGTAAATATTGTTGCATGACTGGAGCAATTTATGTAAAATTAGCATTTTGAGTCAAAGCAGGATAAATGGGCTGGAGAATCTTTAAATATATCCAACACCTGTTCTACAGGAAGTTTAGGAGAGGGCATGGGATACACTCCCCCTATCTCTTCCAATTTGTAAATGGGGTGGTATTTAATGGAGACAGGGTGGATGTCCCGGAAACAATTCTAAGGGCCCATACAGACCTCCGAAAAGAGCGGAGCTTCATCCCCTCAGCTGATGAAAAGGTTTTTTTGGGAGCGCAATCTAAGGTCGATTCTAAGGAGGTCAGAACCATACACTCTTTTGTGAGGAGATCTTCAGTAAACAAGGCCCAGGGAGCCCTTTTATTCCGGATAGTTCATTGGTTGAATCCGGAAATGATCATGGAACTTGGAACAGGTTTGGGTGTAAGTACAATCTATCTGGCAGCAGGATTGGGTGAAGATTCCGACCCGCATTTGGGTTTGTTCAAGGTCCATACCATAGAAGGAGATCCTGCCAGGGCGGTTTTTTCTCAAGAGCTCTTTAAACGTTTGGGCCTAAATGGAGTCAAAGTACATTGTGGAGATGTGGAAAAGAAGGTGAAAGAGCTGGCCGCACAATTGCCGGGACGTTTCCTGGTATTTGTGGATGCCAATCATAAATATGATCCTACTCTTCGGTATCTGCGGCTCTTTATAAATGCGACGAGTGAGGAATCGTTAATCGTTTTGGATGATATCTACTGGTCAAAGGGGATGTGCCGGGCATGGAATGAGGTGATTTCATGGCCCGAAGTCCGGGTTAGCCTGGACTTGTTTCATATGGGGATTTTGCTGTTAAGAAAAGACTTGCATAAAACCCATTTGAAAATTAAGATTTAAGTATTTTTTAGACTATATGTACCCTTTATTTCTTACTTTCGTGTACAATTCGATAAAAAATGGAAACAGTTATCAGTCTGGATAAAATCGTTAAGAACTACTACATTGGTTCTATTGTCGTTGAAGCTCTTCGTTCTGTGGATGTGGAGATAAAAACAAATGAATATGTGGCTATTATGGGTCCATCCGGATCGGGGAAATCAACGCTGATGAACCTGGTCGGGGCACTCGATACCCCCACAAGTGGAGCGTATATTTTAAACGGAACCGATGTGAGTAAGATGGATGACAATCGCCTGGCCGAAATTCGCAACCAGGAGATTGGGTTTATCTTTCAGACATTTAACCTGCTTCCCCGCTATACCGCGCTTGAAAATGTGACACTTCCTCTGATCTATGCGGGAATGGGGAAGACAGATAGGGTGGCAAAAGCAACCCAAACCCTTGAAGAGGTTGGGCTTGGCGATCGCATGGATCACCGTCCCAACGAATTATCAGGAGGGCAAAGGCAGAGGGTGGCTGTGGCCAGGGCACTGGTAAATAATCCTTCCATTATTTTGGCGGATGAGCCCACAGGAAACCTGGATTCGAAGACCTCAGTGGATATAATGAAGCTTTTCGGTCATATTCATGATAGGGGAAATACAATTATTCTTGTCACACATGAAGAGGATATCGCCAGGTATGCCCACCGGATCATTCGTCTCCTGGATGGTGAGGTTGATCGGATTGAGATCAATAAAAATCCACAGAGGTAGACCTTGAAAAAATCTGGCATCTATACCAAGAATGGTGACAAAGGTGAGACCTCTCTTATAGGCGGTAGAAGGGTTTCCAAGTCACATCCCAGGATCGAAGCATACGGTTTGGTGGATGAACTTATGGCACACACCTCCATGTTGCGCGACCTCATTGAGGATGAACAACTTAAGGCTGAGCTTCTTATAATCCTCGATATACAAATGGTGACAGCCTCTATGCTCGCGGCTGATTTTGAGGTGATGCCTGCCGGACTTCCTGTAATGGATAGGGAGCAGGTCGAATTTCTTGAAAACCGGATTGATGAGATGGATGCATCTCTGGAACCCCTGGTTTCCTTTGTGATACCTGGTGGACATCCCGCCATTTCCCAGGCTCACATAGCCAGGACAGTCTGTCGCCGCACTGAAATAAGTATTCTCAAACTACAGGAGAATCATCCGGTCGATGAGGCCCTTATTCAATTTTACAACCGCTTATCGGATTATTTCTTTGTGATTTCAAGGAAAATCGCAGATGTAAAGGGCATAAAACAGATGCCGTGGAAAAGTGAGTTGTAGGTATGGATATTTTTTTTAAATTTGCCGCATTTTAAAATACCTTTTACAAACTAATTAACACGTCGATGTACTGGACCCTTGAATTAGCTTCCAAACTTGAAGATGCCCCGTGGCCTGCAACCAAGGAAGAGTTGATTGATTTTGCAATCAGATCTGGTGCGCCTATGGAAGTAATTGAAAACTTACAGGAAATTGAGGATGAAGGCGATGTTTATGAAAGTATAGAAGATATTTGGCCTGATTATCCCAGTAAAGATGATTTTTTCTTTAATGAGGACGAATATTGATCTAAATAGATTATTCCAAAGTTGAAAGGGTGTTTCGTAAGGACATCCTTTTTTTATTTCCAGATAAATACGTCCTGCCACTTCAAGGGGCGCCATTGTGCCACCCATTTAAAATCACTCAACCGGGCCTCCTCGGCCGGAAACATGCTTAAGGGGTAGTAGGTTCCATCGGGCTGGGTCATGTAGTTTACCTTTGAGATCTTGTTATCCTTCAGGTAGATGATTAGATCCGAACAGGCTGTTTTGTTGGCGCCTACGACCTTTTCCTCCTCTGTGGCATAATAGATGGTCTGACCATTGCCTGTCACCAGTATCCGCGCCAATTTATTTTCCACAAAGTAGGCGGTCATCTCCTTACCCCTCATCTGATCGAAGCTCTCTTCATCCTTTTGTGAGGCCACGAAAGCCACTCCCGTAAGAAACATCCTCTCCAGCTGCTGGTTCACCATCACCACCTTTATATGATCGGCTGTCAACTGATGCTCATCTGACCACAGGACGGGTTCTCCGTAGAAGTTAAAAGCGCTATCGGCTTCTACATAGGCCAGGGAGTCGCACATCACCTGCAAATCAGCTCTGTAAATCTTGACTTTGTAATAGGCTTTAAGAATGCGACTCTGCTCTTCAAAGGCAGGATTCTGCATGGTTTGAAGGGTATCTGCATGGACATACATGGTATCCACACCATCCACCTGTATCATCAGGGCACTGTCGGTTACTGTTGCTGTTTCAGAGTCGCTGTTGTAAACTCCATAATGACCCTTAAGGATCATGTTTTCTGCGGTATCAATCAGCTCCACATTGTTTTTTGCCCAGCCATAGCCAACGTTGGTTTCATAATAAAGGGTATCCCCCTTGAGCGTCCTGCCTCCCTCCTCCAGATAGGCATGCTGCGTCACTTTGGAAATATCCTGCTGGGTATCGTACCAGCCCTTTTCACAATAGATGTATCGCTCTTCGTTAAAGATTTCTGTGGGTCCAAAAAAGTAACTCACTTCGGTCTGGGTGTTGAATTCCAGGCTATCCGTTTTGATGGTGTATTCCGGATTGATAACGACCACACTGTCCATAAAATAGAAAACCTCGGAATCCATAATAAACCGGCCCCTTTCACTGGTTAGCTGAAGATCTTCTTTGGTAAGGATTCCTCCTCCCAGGTAATCGACAATCCCGAGGCCTCTGTTATAATTGACCGAATCGGTAGTCAGGGTGATATCATTATTTACTAGGTTTACATTGTTCCTTACACGGGCCAGCTTGTTTATCCCGTCATAGAAAGCCAGATCGCTGGTGAGGGTCAGGGTATCCCCCTGTTGAATCTTTACATTGCTAAAGGCTTCCACTGAGCTTGTAGCCTGATAGTAGTAAGCAGAATCGCAGGACATCACCACGTCGTCGTGAATGAGTCTGACATCTCCAATAAGTTTGGTGGCATCCTTGCCTATCTTCACATCGTAGGCGGTCAGATCGGCATTCAGTATCTCGATGAACGAGGACTTCTGGCCCATCAGAACTTGGGAAGAGATCAGCATATAAAGCAGAAGCAGGCTTTTTTGCAAGAGTTGCTTATGCCGGGGAATTGGTATCATCTCTGGGTGGTCTGCTGCCCGTCGAATGCGCAATCTTTGAAGGAGGGATCCACCCTGATGTAGGTAGTATTTTTCTTCTCATGGTACCACTCCTTGATGATCTGGTTGGTCTTATAACTCAGCGCCATCTCCTCAAGGAGTACATAATCCTGTTTCAGATTGGCCCGGTGAGGTTCAATCCTGGATTTGAGCTGAATAAGTTTGTAACAGACTTTGCCATTGTGGTCGACAGACTCGTATGTGTCGGTGATATCTCCCACCTCCAGGTTCCGGATCATATAGTAATCCTTGGTGTCAAGTTGATCGAGTTCGAACTTGGCTGACATGGTCTGAGGGTTCACCAACAGACCTCCATTTACACTGGTTTTGATATCTTCAGAATACCTTTTTGCAGTCAGACTGAACGCAACAGAGTCGGCTTCGATCTGAACTTTCAGGCTATCCAACTTATGAATGGCACTCTGTTTTGCATTTGCATCTGCTTTGGGATTCATTAAAATGTGACGGGTATTGGCCCGGTCACCACGCCGCTCTATCATCTGAATCAGGTGATATCCAAATGAACTCTCCACGATCTTAGAGATTTGTCCGGGTTTCAGTGACCATGCGGCTTTTGAATATTCCTTATCCAGGGTACTGGGCAGCATGAATCCCAACTCTCCCCTTCGGGAGGCAGTTCCGGGATCTTCCGAATAGAGGATGGCGAGTGTGCCGAAGTCTTCCCCATCCTGCACACGTTTCCTCAGTCCCAGCAGCCGTTCTTTCACTTCAAAGATGGCTTCCTCACTGAATTGGGGATATGCTACAATCTGAGACAGTTCCACCTGTGTATTAATGTAGGGAATGCTATCCTCTTCCAGAGAGCGATAGTAAGCCTTTACATCGGACGGAGTAGTGGTAACATCAGTGATGATGCCAGACCTCACCTGATCGGTAATCATCTGCTCTTGGATCGCTTCTCTCAGGTCGTCTTTAATAGCGTATATGGATTTATTGAAGTAAGATTCCATTTCTGCTTCATCTCCGAATTGCCCGATGAAATAGTCAAGTCGTGACTCCATTTGCATCTCTACCATATCAGGACCCACCTCCACACTATCAATCTTCGCCTGGGTCATCAAAAGTTTCTGCTCAATGACATGGTTGTAGATTCTGCATCGCGCATCGGGAGGCATATACATTCCCGACATTTTCTGTTGCAGGTACTGCTGCTCAATATCACTCTGCAGGATGTGGAAATCTCCTACAACACCAATAACCCTGTCAATAACTATGGGTTGAGCCAATGCAGGTACCGACAAAACTGCTCCTAAAACTAAATATATAAGTCTCTTTTTCATTATTGATAAATTTCAAACTGATTCCTGTTCACTCCGTCATTGTAGACCCGTTGCTCCAGATCCTGAATGAACTCCATCTTCCGTTTATTTAAAATGATGCTGATAATATCTTCGGATACCAGCTCAAGGGGTGCTGCCTCTCCTTCAGTTATAAGGTCGGTAACATGCAAAAGATACCTGAACTGTGAATCCGTTGTTTCGATATTCTTGTTGTAACTGAGATATCTTGAGGGTTGAGATATCTTCATGGGAAGCTGTACCTTGATGGAATTAAAATAGACCCAGGTATCATTAAAATCACTGAATTTATCTGCGTAGCTTATACAATACTTCTCCATCTGCTCCAGGTCTTCCGGTCTGCTGTTCCAGGACCAACGCCGAAGCTCATTCACCCTGGGTGCGGTGAGAGGAATCTTTATGAAAGTTCCTTTAATCACATCCTGGTTCAGCATGAAATTATTGACGTTGGCGTCATAATAGGTCTGAATCTCTTCCTCAGTGACCAGGGTGTCCAGTTTTTGCTGAAGCAGCTTCTGTCTGTAGGAGAAGATCAGGAGTGAGAGTCGGTACTGTTCGATCTGCTTTTCAAAATTCATCTGCTCCTCACTGAGGGCTTGCTCTGCCCTGTTTAACATCAATTGGTCTTTGACCCAGGTCTCCACAAATCTTTTGGCAATGACCAGACTGTCCTGAGGGGATGTGCCCGGTGTGATAGCCTCTGAAAGATCTGAAGGATACAGGTACTCCTCAAAAACCCTGGCAAGCGGTTCTTCCTGGTTGTTGCTGTCGAAAAGGGAACACCCGTTTGCCAGCAACAAAATGCCCGCTAAAAGTAGCAGATTTTTGTACATTTTTAATTTTCAATCTCCGATAAGAGGTCTTTGTTTACCTCCACAGGATATTTCTCTTTTAAATGATTGATCCACTCCTCCTCAAGATAGGTCTGATAGTCGGAAGTAATCTGACCCCTGGCGTCATCCAGTTCTTTAGGCTCGGGTGGTCTTTGTTCTTTAATCAGGATAAAACTGTTAGACTCATCTCCCTCAACCACAGGACCAGGCCCTGGCACTCCATTCTGAGCATCCACCATTTCGTTCACACCCTCTTCAACCAGTAGCCGGGTAAGTGTAATGCAGGGTATGGTGTCAATGCTGCAGTATTTGGCATTCAGTGCTTCCTCATCTAACTTCCCCCTGGCAATTTTCTTTGAGGCTTTTCTTAAACCAGCTACATCAGTTCCTTCAATATATGTGATCAGGAATGCGTCGGTTCGGGACTGCCACATGTAGTCGTTCTTATGCGCTTCATGAAATGCTTCCAGTCCAAGGGTGTCCGATACAGCCATAGACCAAACCTGCTGATCCATGATATCAAAAAGGAGAATGCCATCGTGGTACTCTTGATAGATATATCTGAAATCGGGATATTTCTCCGGCAACCTGGATTCTTCATAAGCGATTACCTGATCGTTGGAGAAAGTTTTATAGAGCTCTTCCACATAGGATTTTGGATCCCTTGATTTTCCACGGTTCTGAGTTTGCACTATGTATTCAACAAATTCTCCGGTGGGTACCTCCAGCTGGCCAATCTTCATAAGAGGGGTCGACAGATACGCCAATTCACCAGCCTCCCAAATTCCAAAGAGGAGAGAGGTATCAATGGCGGCAAAGACGGGTTCAAGGGATTCGGGATACTCTGTGTACCCATACTCTTCCTTAAGTTTCGCGATGTAACGCTCGGTCCGGTGTTTCCCGCGGTCCCCTCTGTTGATCTGCTCCTGCAAGGTGGCCTCCATCTCCTCGTAGCTGCCAACTCCTCTCTTATCCATCAACTTCACAATGTGCCATCCATAGAAGGACTTGAAAGGTTTGCTGTAATCTCCAGGCTTTTCAATGGTGAAGCATACATTCTCAAATTCAGGTATCATCCGGCCGGTACCGAACCAGGGGATATTTCCGCCATCTTTTGCCGAACCAGGATCCTCCGAATTGGTTCTTGCCAGTTGCTCGAAATCCATACCTGACTGTATGCTGTCATAGATGGCCTGTACTTTTTCATAAGCCAGCTCTTTTTGTGACTCATTCATATCCTCCGGAGTCCGCACAAAAATATGAGCCACTTTCACCTGCCCCCTTGCAGGCCTTCTGTCGTCTACTTTTAATACATGGTAACCGTAATTGGTTCTGAAAGGCATGCTGATCTCTCCAATTGGTGTGGTATAGGCCATGGTCTCGAATGTGTAGATCATCGAGAAAACGGTAAAGTATCCAAGGTCGCCCCCATTGCGCTGTGCGGAAGCATCGTCGGATGTAGCCCGCGCTACAGTTTCGAAATCCTCTCCGTTCAGAATCCGGGCCCTGATCTCTAAGGCCTTCTCATAGGCCTTGAGCGTATCGTCAGGTGTGGCATTGGCTGCCACTTTAATCAATATGTGATGGGCCCTTACATCCAGCTGGGCTCTTTCATAGGCCTCTTTCATCATCTCCTGCTTGGACGCTTCATCGGTTAAATAGGGCTTTGCCAATTGTGCCCTGTATCCCTCTAGCTCGTTGATGAACTTGGTGGTGGTATCCATACCCAGGGCTTCGGCTTCTTTCACCTTCAATTTGAAATTGATGAACAGTTCCAGGTACTCCTCAGGTGTTTGCCTGTTAAGAGAAGCTTCATTGTTGTTCTTTTTGTAGATCCTTTCAAACTCATCCAGGGTAACAGGGTCGTCTCCCACCGTTAAAAGTACCGGGGATTCCTGTGCGCAAAGGGCAAACACTATTCCTGTTATCAGGACAATTGAGAGTATAAATTTTTTCATTTCAGCTGTTGTATGTTTTATGTAGAACGGTTGTTATTTAGATATATTATCTGCTATAATTTGGGGCTTCCCGGGTGATGGTGATATCGTGTGGATGGCTCTCCTGAACACCTGCATTTGTAATTCTGACAAACTTCGCCTTTTGCAGAGCAGATATATCTGACGCTCCACAGTATCCCATACCAGCCCTGAGCCCTCCCATCATCTGGTAGATCACTTCAGTAAGGCCTCCTTTAAAGGGAACCCGGGCTGCAATGCCTTCGGGAACCAGTTTTTTCACATCATCCTCCATGTCCTGAAAGTAGCGGTCCTTGGACCCATGTTGCATGGCTTCCAGCGAACCCATACCCCTGTATGATTTATACTTCCGGCCATTGTAGATAATGGTCTCACCGGGCGACTCCTCGACCCCTGCAAACAGGGAGCCAGCCATGATCGAATGTGCTCCTGCCGCCAGGGCCTTCACAATATCACCAGAATAACGGATTCCTCCGTCGGCAATGATCGGAACACCAGAACCTTCAATGGCTTTAGCCACATCATAGATGGCTGTGAGCTGAGGAACGCCTACACCCGCAATGACCCGTGTGGTGCAGATGGAGCCGGGTCCGATCCCCACCTTGATACCGTCGGCACCCGCGTCAACCAATGCTTTTGCAGCCTCACCGGTACCCACATTTCCAACCACCACATCCAGATCGGGGAAGCTGGCTTTCACTTTCTTAAGGCTTTCAACCACTGCTTTCGAGTGTCCGTGGGCCGTATCTATTACGATGGCATCCACTCCAGCCTCTTCAAGGGCTGTTACCCTTTCTATGATATCGGCTGAAACTCCAACTGCTGCAGCCACCCGTAGCCTTCCCTTGTTATCCTTGCATGAGTTGGGACGATCCTTGGATTTGGTAATGTCTTTGTAAGTGACCAGTCCGATCAGTTTGTTCTCGGAATCTACCACCGGCAATTTCTCAATCTTGTGCATCTGAAGGATTTTTGCAGCCTCTGCCAGACCTGTTTTCTTAGTGGTGGTAATGATGTTTTCTCCGGTCATGACCTCAGAAATAGGGCGATCCATGTCTTCCTGGAACCTCAAATCCCGGTTGGTCACAATTCCGATAAGAAAATTGTCCTTGTCGACCACAGGAATGCCACCGATCTTATACTCGCTCATCAGGGTCAATGCATCATTGACTGTCCCTTCCTTATGGATGGTGATTGGTTCATGGACCATCACACTCTCGGCCCGCTTTACCCGCTTAACCTGACGTGCCTGTTCCTCCAGGGGCATGTTCTTGTGAATCACCCCTATCCCGCCTTCACGTGCAATGGTGATGGCCAGTGCCTCTTCAGTAACCGTATCCATGGCAGCCGATAGTATCGGAATATTCAGCTGGATGTTCCTGGAGAACTGAGATTTGATACTCACCTCCCGGGGGAGAACTTCTGAATAAGCCGGAACAAGCAAAACATCATCGAAGGTGAGACCTTCAGAGGCGATTTTATCCTGAGTGAATGACATTGTATAATAATTTGGTTAAATTTAAATGTGGCAAAATTACAAAAAAAAAGCATAGAAAAACTGGAAGAAATTCGGGGGATTTTATCTCGTTTCTGGGGGTTCACCGAATTCCGACCCCTGCAGGAAGATATCATCCTTTCTGTACTTGCAGGGAATGACACCCTGGCCCTGATGCCAACGGGCGGAGGGAAGTCCATAACATTCCAGGTTCCTTCTCTGGCCATGGAGGGAATTTGCCTGGTAATTACTCCTTTGATTGCTTTGATGAAGGACCAGGTCGACCAACTGAACCAAAGAAATATCAAAGCTACTGCCATCCATTCGGGAATGACCCGGTATGAAATTGATGTGACGCTGAACAATTGTGTCTATGGGGACTATAAATTCCTCTATCTCTCCCCTGAGCGGCTCTCCACGGAACTTTTCCTTACCCGTGTCAGGGATATGAAGGTAAACCTGATCGCAGTGGATGAGGCACATTGCATTTCACAATGGGGATATGATTTCAGACCCTCCTACCTGGAGGTAAGCTCTTTGCGGCAGGTGCTGGAGCATGTTCCCGTGCTGGCCCTGACAGCCACGGCCACCCGGGAAGTGTGTGATGATATTCAGGAACGATTGGAATTCAAAGAGAAAAACCTCAAAAAAAAGAGCTTTGACAGGGAAAATCTGGCTTATATAGTGAGGCAGACAGAAGATAAAATGGGCGAACTCACCCAAATGGTGCATAAGCTGAAGGGATGTGGTATTATCTACACCAGGAACCGGAAGAAATGCCGGGAAATTGCCCAGATGCTTCAGGGGGAAGGAGAAACGGCAGATTATTACCATGCAGGACTAAAACAGGTGCTTAGAACTCAGCGGCAGCAGGGATGGACAGAAAACAGCTTCCGTGTGATGGTGGCCACCAATGCTTTTGGAATGGGGATTGATAAACCCGATGTCCGTTTTGTGATACACGTGGATCTGCCTGATTCGCCTGAGGCCTATTTTCAGGAGGCAGGCAGAGCAGGTAGAGATGGAAATAAATCCTGGGCTGTTCTTTTATACAGTCCGGCCGACGAGCGGCTCATAAAACAGCGCATAGAGGTCAACTTCCCCGGTATTCCCAAAGTTCGGGAAGTATACATGGCACTCTGCAACTACCTTCAGATTGCCCAGGGAAGCGGCAAAGGGCAACAATATGATTTTGAGATGGGAGAGTTCCTGCATCGATTCAGGTTTAATGCCATGGTGGCCAACAGTGCCATTACCATCCTTAGCCGGGAAGGTTATGTTTCCCTTACCGATGCCTTCCACAATCCTTCCCGATTGAAGTTCCGGGTAGAACGTGATGAACTCTACAATTTTCAGGTGAGTCATGGGGATTTTGATGGATTTATCAAGTTGTTGCTCAGATCCTACAGTGGGCTCTTCACCCAGTTTGTGAAGATCGATGAAGTAAAGCTGGCCAAGAGGTCAGGCCTGTCGGCCGAGCGGGTTTACAACTATCTTAAAACCCTCTCCACCCGTCAGATTATTTACTACATACCCCGCAAAGAGGTTCCTTTAATTACCTTTCTGGAAGAGCGTCTTGATGAAAAGAACCTGTTTATCTCACCCGGTCGATACAATTTCAGAAAGGAACGTTATGTGCAAAGGGTGGGTGAGATGCTTCGCTATGCTTCGGCGAAAACCCTTTGCAGAAACCAGTTCTTGTTGAGCTATTTTGGTCAGCTCGACACTCCCGCCTGTGGTCGGTGTGATGTCTGCTTGTCCAGGGAAACCCCGGATTACAGCAGTAAGGAGTTTCTGTCCATTGTCAGAGCCATATCAGGTTTTCTTTCTGCTGAGAGCTTGAGCCTGGAGGAGGTTTTATCCAGGACGGAAGCAGATCCAGAAGAGGTGACCCGGGCATTGGAGTGGCTGGTGGATCGGGGTAGGGTAGTCAGGGAGAAGGACCTGATGTTAAGATGGAAAAAGGGAGCACCCGAAATCTAATCGCTTTTAACTATATTTGCCCCATGCAAGAAGAGACTTCAAATCTTCATAATTATGTGTATTCCAGTGAAATGGTGGAATTTGTCACTGCTGCAAATGGATATTGTCAATTTGTGGAGCAATTGAAAGGGGAGGAGGGCAGAGCTTTCATTACCCAGGCGGTAAAACATTTATCAGAAGTTTATACCTCATTCCTTAAATTGGGTGAGACCGAGCCCATCAATGAGTCACCGGGAGACCCTAGCGTTACAGAACAGGAGTGGTCTACGATCTACCAGCGAATTTCAATGATTCTGGGTGCCCATAATGATTACCTGCGCCCGGCTGTTGAAGATGAATTCGACCGCTCGGAGCTTGTTACCCATACCATATCTGAAGATGCAGTAGATGTGTACCAGGAATTAAAGGACTTCACCGTGATTTATAGCCGGGGTATAGAGGAGTTAATGAATGATTCCGCATGGGAGTTAGGGGTTCGTTTTGCTGAACACTGGGGAAAAAAATTACTACAATCACTGACCGCACTGCATGAGCTGTATGTGTCCGGTATAGATCCAATCGAAAAGGAGTAATGTTTCAAAGCGAGATAAGTAAAGAGGAGGTAGCCGATCTGGACCTGATCCAGTATGACGGGCCCATCAAATTAATTGATACCGAGGAGCGTTTTCTGGAAGAGATCCCACATATCAGGGAGCAATCCATTCTGGGATTTGATACAGAGACCAGGCCCTCATTTAAGAAAGGAGTGGTTTATCCCACCGCATTAATCCAGATTTCGGCACTCGACCAGGCGTGGCTTTTGCGGGTGAGCCGGATGGGCTATCCCCCTGAGCTGCTTGAGGTCCTCACCAGGGATGATATCCTTAAGGTGGGATTGGGTTTAAATGATGATTTACGCAGGTTGAAAGCTGATTTTCAGTTTGAACCTGGTGGCTTTCTGGATTTACAACAATATGTGGCTGCCTTTCGGATTGAGGAGAAGGGATTGAAAAAATTGAGTGGGATTGTATTGGGTCGACGCATATCGAAAGCTCAGCAGGTTTCCAACTGGGATGCCGACCTGCTCACCGAAGCACAATTAAGGTATGCGGCTACGGATGCCTGGATATGCCTGAAGATCTACAACAGGTTAAGAAAATTTTTATCGCAATAAGATGAGCGAAAGAACCCGCATTGTATTAAAATCAGGCAAAGACCAATCCTTAAGACGCTATCATCCCTGGGTATTTTCAGGAGCCATAAAGAAGATATATGGTCCGGCCCGGGAGGGTATTGTGGTGGATATTTACGACAATAAGGACGAATTCCTGGCATCGGGTCATTATCAGGATGGATCCATTGCAGTGAGGGTTTTAAGCTTCGATCGCCTGGAGCTGAACCAGGACTTCTGGGATGAAAGGATTGGCAATGCCTGGAAGCTGAGGCAAAATCTGGGCCTGGTTTCCAATCCCCATACCAATGTCTTCAGGTGGGTAAATGCCGAAGGCGATGGGCTACCCGGACTGATAGTAGACTATTATGGGGGAGTGGCTGTAGTACAAATGCACTCCATAGGAATGCATCATAGCCTGGAATCCATTGTCCAATCCCTGCAAAAAGTTGCAGGGGATCAGGTCCACACCATATACAATAAGAGTGACTCAACACTTCCTGATAAGCCGGGGATTACCAATCGAAGTGGATTCCTTCTGGGAGATCTTGAAAGGGGAGAGGTTCTGGAAAATGGATACAGGTTCAATGTGAATTGGGTTATGGGGCAGAAAACAGGGTTTTTTATCGATCAGAGGGAGAATCGAAAGCTGGTGGGAGAGTGGTCCAGGAACCGTAAAGTTTTGAATATGTTTGGGTATACCGGTGGTTTTAGTGTATATGGATTGGGGGGGGAAGCCGAACTCGTGCACAGTGTAGATAGCAGCGGGAAAGCCATTGACCTTACCAGGGATCACATGGAGATGAATTTTCCGGACAATCCCCGTCATGATTCTTTCGATGTGGATGCTTTCAGCTATCTGAATGAGATGGAGGAATCTTATGACCTGATCATTCTGGATCCGCCCGCTTTTGCCAAGCATCAGAATAAATTAAACAACGCCCTTCAGGGATATAAGCGGCTAAATCAGGTGGCTTTTGAAAAGATTGCCCCCGGGGGACTTCTCTTTACCTTTAGTTGTTCACAGGCTGTGAGCCGGGAAAACTTTCGCAAATCGGTTTTTGTTGCTGCAGCCAATGCCAAACGCAAGGTAAGGATCCTGTATCAATTGTCTCAACCGCCGGACCATCCGGTAAGCATATTCCATCTTGAAGGAGAGTATCTGAAGGGACTTGTTATGGAAGTGGAGTAACATTTTTATTTGTGAAACGTCTATAGTTAAGAACCAACCCCAAACCAGATATAAACTACAAAACTTGCTAAGATGAAAAAATCAGCTTTCCTATTAATAATTGTTGCGCTCTTTCTGAACTCATGCATCATTGACGGTTGGGACAATGGAATCTCAGGCAATGGCAATGTGGAAGAAGAATCCAGGGATGTTTCGGGTTTCTCTGGTGTACATGCAAGTACGGGCATTGATGTATTCATAAGTGAAGGCGATGGCTTTGATGTAAAGGTCGAGGCCGATGAAAACCTGTTGGAGGTGATTCTTACCGAATTAAATGGGAATATGCTTGTAATTAAAACCGATCGGGTAAATATCAGAAGCGCCAAATCAAAAAAGGTCTACGTAACCATGCCCAAACTGAAAGAGCTGAAGATAAGCAGTGCAGGAGATTGCAGAGGGATGACCCCTTTTAATTGCGAAAATCTGAAAATCTCCATTAGCAGTGCAGGCGATCTTAAGCTCGATGTAGAGGCTGACAGGATCGATATTGATATCAGTTCAAGTGGAGATGCAACGCTTACAGGGCGGACCGGTGTTCTGGATGCTAACTTAAGCAGCGCAGGTGATCTGCATGCATTTGAGCTTATTGCAGAAACTGTATCTGTTGATGTATCGAGCGCAGGAGATGCAAGGGTTTTTGCCTCCGAAGAGATTTCTATGAATGCTTCCAGTGCAGGCAATATTTACTACAAAGGCGGAGCCGAAATAGTCCACTCACGAAGCTCAAGTGCAGGGGATATAATTAGTAAGTAGTGCATAGTAACTAGTAGATAGTTAGTGATATAGAACACCAGTCACTACCCACTAGTTACTATTTACTACCCACTAGTTACTATTTACTACCCACTAGTTACTATTTACTAACACACTAGTTACTATTTACTAACCACTAGTTACTATTTACTAACCACTAAGTACTAGTCACTACCCACTATTCACTATTTACTGCTATCCGAGATAGCTTTTCAGGATTTTGCTACGGGTGGTGTGCTTGAGTCTCTTGATGGCTTTCTCCTTGATCTGACGCACCCTCTCCCGGGTCAGGTTAAACTCTTCACCAATCTCCTCCAGGGTGTGGGGATGTTTGCCATTTAATCCAAAGTAGAGCCTGATGATGCTGGCTTCTCTGTAAGTGAGCGTACTGAGTGCTCGTTCAATCTCTTTTCTGAGAGAATCGTTAAGGAGTCCGCGATCGGGAGATGGGGTTTCAGCATTAAGCAACACATCGTACATGTTACCATCTTCACCATCCTGCAAGGGAGCATCCATGGATACATGCCTGCCTGAACTCCTGATGGCATCCTTCACATCTTCTGGTGCCAGCTCAAGGGCCTGGGCAATTTCAAGAATGGTGGGTTCCCGCTCAAACTTCTGCTCCAGCTCGGCGAAGGTCTTATTGATCTTATTGATAGAGCCAATCTTATTCAGGGGTAATCTGACAATGCGTGCCTGCTCGGCAAGTGCCTGTAGTATGGATTGTCTGATCCACCAGACCGCATAAGAGATGAATTTGAAACCCCGGGTCTCATCGAAACGCTGGGCTGCTTTGATCAGGCCCAAATTTCCTTCATTAATAAGATCTGGTAAGCTCAATCCCTGATTCTGGTATTGTTTTGAGACGGAAACAACAAAACGAAGGTTTGCTTTAATCAATTTTTCCATGGCGGCGGCATCTCCTTTCCGAATTCTCCGTGCCAGCTCTACTTCCTCATCTGCAGTGATCAGATCCACTTTGCCGATTTCATGCAGATATTTATCAAGAGAAGGTGTTTCCCTGTTAGTAACTTGCTTGATGATCTTGAGTTGTCTCATAAAACCCAGGCAAAATGTGGCAAAATGATCCTAAATATATATTAATTTTGGTAGTTCACCATAATTCTTTTAATATTGCACTAGAATTCCATTCTATCGAACGTTAGTTCCATTCTATTGATATTCCAATAACCTTGATTTACAACATTCCGTACGGAATCCATTTTTAATTACCTCATATATGTATGATATTCTTGAATTGAATAAAAAGCTCCTCTCAGAGTTACGTGAGATTGCTAAGGAGCTTAAAATTAAAAGAGTAGAGTCTTTCAAAAAACAGGATCTAATCTATAAAATCCTGGATACTCAAGCCATTGTGGTATCTGAAAGCAAAGCTGCCAAAAAGGACAATACCAAAAAAGACAGTCCCAAAAGGGATAATAGCAGAAAAGCAAAAAGTGAAACAGTTTCAGAAGAGACAAAACCTGCCCCCAAAAAGAGACCAGGGCGACCCAAAAAAGAGAAAAAGCAGGAGCCTGAAGTGAAAGCAGAAGCACCGGTAGGTCAGAGTATGGTGAATACCGAGGTGAAAGCAGAAGTCCAGAAAGAAGTCCAGAAAGAAGTTCAGGGTGAGGCCAGAAAAGAGGTTTCAGATCGTCAGGGACCTGCAAAAACCGACAGGCCTTCCAGGAATGAGGGAGGTCCCAGGGACAACAGACGTGACAGACCCAATAACCAGCGCGACAACAGGGGTGACAGATCTGGCGGACAGAGAGACAACAGGGGAGATCGAAAAGGATCCCGATAACCGGGATAACCGCGACAACCGCGACAACCGGGATAACCGGGATAACCGTGACAACAGGCAGGACAGAAATGTCCAGAAGAGGACTTTCGAAAAGAGAGAAGTGGACAAGTACGATTTCGAAGGTTTGATTACCAATTCGGGTGTGCTTGAGATTATGCCCGACGGTTATGGGTTCATGAGGTCCTCTGACTACAACTACCTGAACTCTCCCGATGATATTTATGTTTCCCAGAGTCAGATTAAGCTTTTTGGTCTGAAGACAGGAGATAATGTGACCGGGACCATTCGTCCACCCAAGGAGGGTGAAAAATATTTCCCATTGATAAAGGTGGAATCCATCAATGGCCGCAGTCCGGATTACATTCGCGACCGGGTTCCCTTTGATTACCTGACCCCCCTCTTCCCTGAAGAGAAATTCACCCTTGTGGGGAATGGACAACACAACCTCTCCGTGAGAGTGGTGGATATGTTCGCTCCCATTGGTAAGGGTCAGCGTGGGCTCATTGTTGCACAGCCTAAGACCGGTAAAACGGTTTTATTGAAGGATGTGGCAAATGCCATTGCAGCCAATCACCCGGAAGTATATATGATTGTCCTGCTTATTGACGAGCGCCCTGAAGAGGTAACCGACATGGCCAGGAATGTAAATGCCGAGGTAATCTCATCTACCTTTGATGAACCGGCTGAAAGGCATGTACGAATTGCCAATATAGTTCTGGAAAAAGCCAAGCGAATGGTAGAGTGTGGTCACGACGTAGTGATCCTGCTGGATTCCATTACCCGTCTTGCCAGGGCTTACAATACCATATCTCCTGCATCGGGCAAGGTGCTCTCCGGTGGAGTGGATGCCAATGCCCTGCATAAGCCAAAACGTTTCTTTGGTGCAGCCAGGAACATTGAGGACGGAGGTTCACTAACCATTCTGGCCACCGCTCTGACCGAGACTGGTTCCAAAATGGATGAAGTGATATTTGAAGAGTTTAAGGGAACTGGAAACATGGAGCTTCAGCTAGACAGGAAACTTTCCAACAAGCGGGTTTATCCATCTGTGGACGTCAATCCATCCAGTACCCGCCGCGAGGACCTGCTGCTTGACAAGCCCATGCTTGACAAGATCTGGATCCTCAGGAATTACCTTTCCGATATGAATTCGGTGGAAGCCATGCAATTCCTGCGTGACCGATTGGTTAAAACAGCCAGCAACGAGGAGTTCCTGATCTCCATGAACAGCGGTTGATCTGACCAGAACAAATAAAAGAAAGTGACGTTTTAGGCGTCACTTTTTTTGTTTAGATCAGAAAGTATTGAGGATTATTTGAAATGAATTTATATTACGTTATTCCTATAACAATTAAGTCTAATTTACTAATTTTGGGTGACTCCGGTCTGAATAGTTAACTAGTTGTAATTTAAATACTTAAGCAAAAATAACATGGCAAATAAGAAGAATTTCATGACATGTGACGGTAATTATGCCGCAGCGCATATTGCTTACATGTTTAGTGAAGTAGCTGCCATCTATCCCATCACTCCTTCTTCCAACATGGCAGAGCATGTGGATGAGTGGTCGGCCAATGGCAGAAAGAACATTTTCGGGGAGACCGTAAAGGTAGCTGAAATGCAATCGGAAGCAGGTGCTGCCGGTGCAGTTCACGGATCACTGCAGAGTGGTGCACTTACCTCCACCTTTACTGCATCCCAGGGACTCCTTTTGATGATTCCTAATATGTACAAAATGTCAGGGGAGCTGCTTCCTGCGGTATTCCACGTATCTGCACGGAGTCTCGCAGCACAGGCACTCTCAATCTTTGGAGACCATAGCGATGTAATGTCGACCCGCCAGACCGGATTTGCCATGCTGGCAACCGGAAGTGTACAGGAGGTAATGGACCTGGCTGCTGTTGCCCACCTGACTTCCATCAAAACAAGGGTTCCATTCCTCCATTTCTTTGATGGGTTCCGTACCTCACATGAGATTCAGAAAGTAGAAGCTCCTGATCAGGATGAGCTGGCCAAGCTTCTGGATATGGATGCATTGAAAGCTTTCAGGGACAAAGCATTAAATCCTGAGAATCCGGTAACCCGTGGACTGGCTCAGAATCCCGATATCTATTTCCAGACAAGGGAAGCCATCAATAAATTCTATGAGGGAATTCCCGATGAGGTTGCTGCCTATATGAAGGAGATCAGCAAACTAACCGGACGCGAATACAAGCCCTTTACCTATTACGGTGCCGACGATGCCGAGAATATTGTGATCGCCATGGGTTCCGTTACTGAGACCCTGAAAGAGGTGGTTGACCACCTGAATGCCAAGGGTGAAAAGGTCGGTTTACTATCGGTACACCTCTACAGACCATTCTCAGCCAAGTATTTTATGGACGTACTTCCCAAATCAGTGAAGCGTATCTCTGTACTGGATCGCACCAAGGAGCTCGGGGCTAATGGAGAACCGCTCTATCTGGATATCAAAAATCTCTTCTACGGAAAGGAGAATGCTCCCCTGATCGTGGGTGGACGTTACGGACTATCCTCCAAGGATACCACTCCCGCCATGATGATCTCTGTCTTTAATAACCTGAAGATGGCCGAGCCGAAAAACCAATTCACTGTTGGTATTGTAGATGATGTTACTTTCACCTCCCTTCCACTGCTGCCTGAGATTTCCCTGGGTGCTGCCGGTACTTTTGAAGGTAAATTCTACGGGCTGGGTTCTGATGGTACAGTAGGTGCCAATAAGAACTCCATTATGATCATCGGTGAATCGACCGATAAGTATTGTCAGGCTTATTTTGCATACGACTCCAAAAAGTCGGGCGGTATCACCACTTCACACCTGCGCTTTGGTGACAATCCCATTCGTTCCCCTTACCTGGTGGGTACTCCTGACTTTGTAGCCTGTCACGTTCCTTCTTACCTGGAGAAGTACGACATGCTTAAGGGTCTTAAGGATGGGGGTACCTTCCTTCTAAACTCCATCTGGAGTGCAGAGGAGACCATCAAGCATCTTCCCAACCATGTGAAAAAGTACATGGCCGATCACAAGATCAAATTCTACATCATCAACGCTACCAAAATGGCAGAGGAGATTGGACTGGGTAACCGGACCAATACCATTATGCAGTCGGCTTTCTTTAAAATTGCTGAGATCATTCCTTACGACCAGGCTGTTGAAGAGATGCGTAAATTCATCATCAAGAGTTTCGGCCGCAAAGGCGAAGAAGTTGTGAATATGAACTTTGCTGCTGTTGAGAAGGGTGGAGATGTAACAGCTGTTGAGGTGGATGCTGCATGGAGCAAGCTTGGTCCAGATGCAAAAAAGGTGGACGATCGCGATATTCCCGATTTTGTCAGGAACGTTGTGGAGCCCATTAACAATCTTGCTGGTGACGATCTTCCCGTAAGTGCATTTCTTGGACGCGAAGATGGAACCTTCCCCTCTGGAACCGCTCAGTATGAAAAACGTGGAATCGCCGTTAATGTACCCGAATGGATATCTGATAACTGCATCCAGTGTAACCAGTGTGCCTATGTATGTCCCCATGCTGCCATCCGTCCCTTCCTGATTGATGAGGATGAGGCCAAGGCACTGCCAGAAGGAACTAAAACAATCAAGGCCAATGGCAAGGCATTTGCAGGACTGCAATTCAAGATTCAGGTATCTGTACTGGACTGTACCGGTTGCGGAAACTGTGCCGATGTTTGTCCATCCAAAGTGAAATCCCTTGAAATGAAACCTCTGGCTACCCAGGATGCTGAAATCCCGGTATGGGATCACCTTGTTAAAGAGATCTCTTATAAGGATACCCTGGTGGATAAGAAGCAGACGGTTAAGAACAGTCAGTTCTCCCAGCCTCTCTTCGAGTTTTCCGGAGCCTGTGCAGGTTGTGGTGAAACCCCCTATATTAAACTGATTACTCAGCTTTACGGAGACCAGATGATTGTGGCCAATGCTACAGGTTGTTCTTCCATCTATGGTGGATCAGCTCCCTCTACCCCCTATTGTTCCAATAATGACGGACAGGGACCCGCATGGGCAAACTCTTTGTTTGAGGACAATGCGGAGTATGGATTTGGACTGGCAACCGGGGTGAATAAGAACCGCGACCGTATCAAGAATAGGATGGTAGCTGCCATGGACGAAGTGAAGCCCGCCACCAAAGAGGCCTTTGGTGATTGGATTGCCTCCATGGAGAACCTGGATGCTTCTAAAGCTGCTTCGGCAAAATTGCTTAAAGTACTCGATAGCGAGACTCATGTCATTGCAGAAGAGCTCAAGGGTCTCAAGCACTACCTGGTGAAGAAGTCTGTATGGATCTTTGGTGGAGACGGATGGGCCTATGACATCGGTTACGGCGGACTGGACCATGTGATTGCTTCCGGTGAAGATGTAAACATCCTGGTGATGGACACCGAGGTATACTCAAATACAGGTGGACAGGCTTCCAAAGCTACACCGGTGGGTGCCGTGGCCAAGTTTGCTGCTTCCGGTAAGAAGATCCGGAAGAAGGACCTGGGTATGATGGCCATGACTTACGGATATGTTTACGTGGCGCAGGTCTCCATGGGAGCCAGCCAGTCGCAGTATCTGAAGGCTGTCAGGGAAGCTGAAGCCTATCCTGGACCATCCATCATTATCGCCTACTCACCCTGTATCAGTCATGGATTACGTGCGGGTATGGGTAAAACACAGAGTCAGGGTAAATTTGCCGTGGAGAGTGGTTACTGGCACATGTATCGATACAACCCTGTTCTGGAGGAAGAAGGAAAGAATCCTTTCTTACTGGATTCCAAGGAACCACAGTGGGATCAGTTCCAGTCCTTCCTGAAGTCGGAGGTACGATACACCTCACTGCAAAAGTCGTTCCCAGAAGAAGCTGCACATCTGTTCAAAGCTGCACAGACCAATGCCAAGTGGCGTTACGACAGCTATGTGCGCATGGCCAGCCTGGACTTTGCTCCTAAAGAGTAGCAAATCACGCATACGATTACAAGAACCGCCTGCTTTTTGGAGTGGGCGGTTTTTTTTACCTTTGCGACCAAATTGATGTTTTGGGAAGGATAGTGGCTATTGATTATGGGACAAGACGGACGGGCATTGCTGTTACTGATGAGGGACAGATCATTGCATCGCCCCTTGAGACTGTCCCTACCCATGAACTTATGCTTTTCCTGGAAGCTTATTTTGCAAAGGAGAAAGTTGAGACGATGGTAGTGGGCAGGCCCCGAAAGTTGGACAATACAGCCTCAGAATCCATGAAGTCGATTCAGTTCTTTGTTCAGGCTTTCAGGAAACGCTTTACCCGTATTCCGGTGGAGTGGATGGACGAACGTTTTACCTCAAAGCTGGCCATGGATGCCATGGTAAGCGGTGGGATGAAGAAGTCGGATCGAAGGAAAAAGGGGAACATTGATAAGGTGAGCGCGGCCATTATCCTTCAATCCTTCCTCGAGTTAAAAAACAATCGGGGCGGATAAGCGTTATTATTTTCAGATTTAGAAGTATTTATTATGGTATTACCAGTTTATGTATATGGAATGTCGGTTCTGCGCAGGGTAGCTCCTGAAATTCCAGAAGATTATGAAGGTTTGGATCAGTTGCTTGAAGATATGTTTGAAACCATGCGGGCCAGCGACGGGATCGGATTGGCCGCACCCCAGATCGGGAAATCATTGCGCTTATTCGTGGTCGATACATCTCCCATCAGTGAGGATAAGGGAGAACCAGAGCTCAAGGACTTTAAAAAGGTATTTATCAATCCCTATATTATGGAGGAGTGGGGTGATTCATGGTCATTTGAAGAAGGATGTCTGAGCTTGCCCAAGATTCGGGAAGAGGTGTCAAGACCCTCAAATGTTCGAATTGAATATTACGATGAGAAGTGGAACCTGATTGAGGAAGAGTTTGATGGCATTCGGGCCCGTGTCATACAGCATGAGTATGACCACCTGGATGGAAAGCTTTTTGTAGATCGAATCAATCCCATTCGCAGGAAACTGCTAAGTGCCCGACTCAATGCCATTAGCAAGGGCAGGGTGGACAAAGAATATAAGATCATCTATCCAAAAAAATAAAGGCTGCCTCATCTCTGAAGCAGCCTTCCTAATCATTTCCCCCAATAGCTGGGATAATTATTTTTAGACGATGGGACTGAAATACTCTTCTGATTTCAGGATCATATCGATGTATTGTGCACGCTTATAAACAAAGGGATCGTTTATGGAGTTGCTACTTAATTTGCCTCTGAATGCATCGATGGAATCATATCCTTTGCGATCCATCCAATCTTCCAGCTCTTTGAGCATCTCTGAAGCATGTCCCACTCCATTGTGGTAGAAAGTACTTACTGCCTCTACAGCTGTGGCTCCGGCAAGTATCATCTTCACAATATCGATGCCTTCATATATTCCATTGTTGGCAGCTACATTGGCATTGATATTGCCATGGGTCAATCCAATGTATCGGATAGAGAGGCGGTGATCGCTATGGGTACTCAGATTCCATGGAGATACATGCTTTTCTGCTTCCACATCAATATCAGGTTCGAACAACCTGTTGAATAGAACAAAAGCGTCGGCTCCAGCGTCGTCCAGGTCCTTAATGGTCTTTAGTACATTTGTATAAAATGGACTCAACTTTACGCTTACAGGAATCTTCACAGCCGATTTCACAGCCTTCAGAAACTCAATTTGCTGTAAAATAATGTCATGACCCGATTTATCAAAACTTCGGGGTATTGCAAAAAAGTTAAGCTCCAGACCTGCAGCCCCGGCTTCCTCAAGGAGTTTTGCATACTCCACCCATGACTCCTTATAGATTGCGTTTAAACTGGCAAAAACAGGAATTGACAGTGTATCTATCACCTGCTTCAGGTTGTAAATGTGTTCTTTTGGTCCACCATGTTCAATATTGGGAAAGAGGTTGATCATTTCAGCATTGCGCTCATCATATGCCTCAAGCTGATTGCTCAGATCATTGTCTTCCAGCTGTATCTGTTCTTCGAACAGAGATCGGTAGACCACTGCTGCCACACCTGCTTCCTCAGCCTGCTTAAGTTTATCAATATTATTCACCAGGTTACTGGCTCCAAGAATAAGAGGGTTTTTAAGCGTAACCCCCATGTGTTTTGTTGTAAGTGTTGCCATATAAAATTAATTAAGGGTGTTTGTTTCTGTTAATAAAACTCTGTTTTCAATGAAAGGTTCATAAAAGTAGCTAAAGATTAGCAGATATTTTCCATTCAGGTACATATAGGTATAAAAGTAGGCCAGAATTCTATGTTCGATTTGAGAAGAATTCCCATTATCAGGGTGCTTCTTCCATTTGGGGGAGGATCACTGGCCGGATACAGTATTTTGCACCCACATCATTTGTCTGAGCTATTGCTGGTCACTGCATTGATGTGGATCTTCCAGGTAGCTATCTTTCATCTGAGTCGTAAATCTGGAAGAGGACAGCGCTTATTCTTCCTCCAGACCTGTTCGCTTTTATTTTTTGTAGGTTTTGCTACTGGAACCTTAACCCGTCCGGTGGACCCTGATTTGCCAATCGCGGAAAAAGTGATGATTCACGGTGTAATCACAGAAGGTCCCATTTCCGGAGATAAAAACTGGTCCTATGTGATGGAAACCAACAGCGTTTGTTGTCGGGACTCGAGCTATGCAGTCAGAACCCAATTAAAAGTCTATCTGGCTGCTCCTTCCGATTCCTTGGCATGGGTGGATTCTTTATGGCCAGGGGAGGGGGAAGTCTGGCAATTTTTTGGCCAGCTGGTACCTGTTGTGAATAGCGGAAATCCCGGGGCCACAGATTTTAAAGGGATATTAAACCGGAAGAATTGCTGGTATCGATTCTATTCAGATCTGAGATTTACTCCCCGAATGCTGGAAGAGCCTCCAGAGCAGAAGGGGTGGAGGGATCGCCGCATACTTGCTGCCAGAATCCGGAATGCTGTGTCAGATCACTGGATTGGAGATGGAAATGAGATCTCCCTGCTAAAAGCGGTCTGTCTGGGTGACCGGTCGGATCTGAGCAAAGGGCTAAAAGAGGCCTATTCCGATGCAGGCGCCATGCACTTGCTTGCAGTATCAGGACTGCATATGGGATTGATATGGTGGGTATTATATCACCTTTTTGCATGGATGGTCAGATTGTCAGGCAGGGAGATTTTCAGATCGCTAACCATCATAGCGATACTCTGGATTTTTGCTTTTGTGACTGGCTTCTCCTCGTCGGTTTCCAGGTCAGCCACCATGTTCACCCTATTTACGGCAGGCCGGTTGATGTGCCAGAGGACGCATGCTATAAACGGGATCTTTGTGTCTGCCTTTTTGTTAATTCTGATAGAACCCTCCAGGATGTTGGATGTGGGATTTCAACTCTCATATGTCGCCATATTGGGTATTGTAGCCCTCTACCCCGTGCTCAGGCGGCTTTTATGCATAAAAAACAGGGTGCTTAGCCGGATATGGGAAGGTGCCCTGATCAGCTTCACGGCCCAGATCTCTACAGCTCCCCTGGTCATCTACTACTTCCATCAGATTCCGGTCTACTCTCTGATAACCAGTATGCTTACAATTCCACTCCTGAGTATTTTAATCGCCCTTTTTGTAATATCCCTTCCTTTTATGCTGGCTGGAGTTGGGAGCTTTTTCTTTAATGGGGCCCTGATAAAACTGGCATTCCTGATCAATTTTTCAGTAGAGCGTGTTGCCTCAATTCCAGGTGGGGTGGTAACCGACCTAAATCTCCAAACGATCACGCTTTGTCTATGGATGGGTGTAGTATTTACCCTGATGATTATTCTGAATCACAAGATGGCTCTGGCCCGTTATTTTTTAATTGGACTTCTTTCTGCATTACTTTGCTATACTGCACGAGACAGATACCTCTGCACGCATTCTTCAGAGTTAGTCATTGGACATTTTAATCAAGCCAGTATTATTACCTTCCGGGAAGGCAAAAAGGTGGACCACTATTGCCTTTGCAGGGATAGTGCTGCTTTTCACTACCTGGAAAAATACACAAGCCAAAACTGGAGCAGGCGCAGTTTTCAAACCCGCATGATTGAATTGGGAAGGCAGAACTCCGCGAAGGGAGTCATTTCAGATTGCAAGGAAGTGACTCCCGGTGTTTGGCTCCTTGGAAATGACCGAATAAAAGGTTGGGTAATTGCAGGTGCGTCAGAGCCGATTTTTGGGTTCGGATTGGACTTTGTACTTCTATCAGGAAATCCCCCACTCAGGAACATTGCTTTGGAGTTGTTAAATAGCTCAGGAGAGGTGATATTGGATGGATCCAATAGAAACTGGTATATATCTGTAATCGAAAGTTTTAAAGAAGAAGGAAAGGGCTGTTTTACCAATTATTATACGGGTGAGCACGGGGCCTATTTGAAAAGATGGTAAAAAAAGGAGTTAGCATTCGGACAATTGGACAATTATCTGTTATTTTGGCATGTTGATTTTAGTTTTATTATGCGTATTGTAATAGCCGGAGCAGGCGAAGTAGGTACCCATCTGGCGAAGATGTTAAGTAGTGAGGAACACGACCTTGTTGTGATCGATAATAATCCTGATCGCCTGAAGGCTGTTGGTGCTGCTATGGATGTGCTTACCATTGAAGGAAATGCCAACTCCATTGCGCAATTGAAGGAGGCTAAGATCAACAAGGCCGACCTTTTTATCGGAGTAACCTATTCCGAGGCAGTAAATGTCAATGCTGCCATTCTTAGTAAAAGACTTGGAGCCAAAAAAACCATCGCCCGCATAGACAATCAGGAATACCTGTTGCCTGCCAACAAGGAGATCTTCGAGAACCTGGGTGTTGATTATATGATCTATCCTGAGAAAATTGCAGCCCGCGAGATTGTGGGTTTGCTGGCTGAAACCGGAAGTACCGAGGTGGTCGAGTTCTCAGGGGGCAAACTTCATATGTATGTAATCAGGCTGGATGAGGATGCGCCCATCATCTCGAAATCATTGAGGGAGCTTGCGCCTGGAGAAAATGGATTGGAGTATCGGGCAGTGGCCATCACCCGACATGGGCATACCATTGTACCCACTGGCGATGACAGGTTTGAAGCCGGAGACCTGGTCTATGTGATCAGCAGCAAAGCCGGATTGAAAGCTTTGTATAAATATTCAGGCAAGAAGCAATTTGAGGTACGGGACATCATGATTCTGGGGGGCAGTCGAATCGGGCGGAAAACAGCCGATGCCCTGGGGAAACTGCATTATGTAAAACTCATTGAAAAGGATCGCGAGAGGAGCTATGCGCTCTCTAATATTTTGAATAATACGCTGGTAATTAACGGCGATGGTACCGATATAGAATTGCTCAAGCAGGAAGGTCTGGAAAAAATGGATGCATTTATTGCGGTGACCGGAAACGCTGAAACCAATATTCTCTCCTGCCTGCTGGCCAAACATCTGGGTGTCAAGCGGACCATAGCCGAGGTGGAAAACATTGATTATATACACCTGGCAGAGAACATTGGAGTGGATACCATCATTAATAAGAAACTGATCACTGCCAGCAGAATATTTCGTTTTACCATGTCCGAGGAGGTTTCCAGCATTAAATGTCTGACCGGGACCGAAGCGGAGGTAATGGAGTTTGTGGTAAAACCCGATGCGCCGGCTACCAAGGGTACCCTGGCAGCGGTGAACTTCCCCAGGGAAGCTATTGTCGGGGGAGTAATGCGGGGAAAGAAAGCATTTATTGCCCATGGTGAAACCCTGATCAAACCCTACGATAGGGTGGTGGTGTTTGCTTTACCCGGTGTCATACATTCCATAGGTAAGTTTTTCAATTAACAGATTTCATGCTCAATCACCGGACCATCATCCGCATATTAGGCCTCATCCTGATCACCGAAGGAATCTTCATGTGGCTTTCAATCCCAGTTGCACTTATTTTCAGGGAATCGGATGTGTTGAAGTTTCTCTTGTCGGGAGCCATCACCTCCGGAGTCGGAGCACTGGCTTACTTCCCATTCAGAAAATCAGACCTCAAACTTGACAGGCGGGATGGATATGTGATTGTCACCGGAGGATGGTTGTTGTTTTCACTATTCGGAACCTTGCCCTTTTTGTTGACAAACTCTATTCCCGTTTTTACCGATGCTTTTTTTGAAACAATGAGTGGGTTTACCACCACAGGCGCATCCATTCTGAACAATATTGAAGAATTGTCCCACGGTGTACTCTTCTGGAGGAGCCTTACACAGTGGCTTGGAGGAATGGGTATTATACTTCTTACCCTGCTTCTTTTGCCCTTCCTGGGTATTGGGGGAATGCAGCTTTTTTCGGCAGAAGTACCAAGCCCCACACCCGATAAATTGCATCCCCATGTAAAGGATACCGCCAAGCGCCTCTGGCTCATTTATGTCATTTTTACGGTGGGAGAAACGCTGCTTCTTTGGGCCGGTGAAATGGGCCTTTTTGATGCAGTATGTCACTCCCTTACCACCATGGCCACCGGGGGATACTCCACCAAACAGGCAAGCATTGCCCACTGGAACTCGCCCTATATTCACTATGTCATTACCCTGTTTATGTTTCTTGCCGGGACCAACTTCACCCTTTCCTACTTTGCCATGCACGGGAAGTTTAAAAAAATCTGGGAGAATGAAGAGTTTAAATGGTACCTGGCTTTCATCGGGTGTTTTACCCTGTTCATTACCATCGGGCTGTTCTTTACCTCGGGGAGAGGTCTCGAACCCGCATTCAGAGATTCCGTTTTTCAGGTGGTATCCATACTGACCACCACCGGATTTGCTACAGCAGACTACCTCTTATGGGCACCCTGGCTGATTGTCCTCATCTTCATTCTTATGTTTTTTGGGGGATCTGCAGGGTCAACCGGTGGCGGACCAAAGATTATGCGAATCGTGATTATGCTGAAAAACAGTACCCAGGAGCTAAAAAGAATGATTCACCCCAACGCCGTGATCCCGGTGCGACTAAATAAAATGGCTGTAGAAGAATCGGTGGTTACCAACGTATTGGCTTTCATCGCTTTCTACTTACTTATTGCCGTTGTTTCCATGGCCATTATGTCGGTGCTGGGAAATGAATTTGACACTTCCATTGGTGCGGTGGCTGCCACACTCGGCAACATTGGCCCGGGAATTGGCAAAGTGGGTCCTGCACTAAACTATGCAGATATTCATGTAGCCGGGAAATGGTATCTCTCTTTCCTGATGCTGGTGGGAAGGCTGGAATTATTTACAGTCCTGGTCCTGTTTTCTCCCATGTTCTGGCGCAGATAGTCAACTAGTTGGCCGATAGAATATACTCCTCGGGAAGCTTGCCAAATCTCTTCCTTAACCAGAAGTGAAACTTATGCATTCCATCACCCAGAAACATCAGGGGACAAAAGCCATATACCACCTTAATGTTGTTTTCTATGCAAAGCTGATGAGCTTTTTCAGTATAGGCACCTCTTCCCACACCCTTTATCATCCAGACCCGTTTGATGGAGGAGCCTATGCACTGATCAATAATCTTTTCGGATAGGGAGGGAGGGACCGCCAGAATCAAACCGACTACCTCTTTGGGAAGCTCTTTCACCGTCGGAACACAAGCCACACCCTCCACCTCCTCATAGTTTGGATTCACCGGAAATACCTGGTACTCTTTTTTGGTAAGCTCAACCATCAGGCTGCGCCCGAAATTATCTTTGTTGCCGGATGCACCCACAATGGCCACCTTCTTGTCCTTTATAAATTCCTGAATGGTATCTTTCATGGTCTTGGTTTTTGTCTCCAGTAAATTTACGATTTTTGCTTTTTTCCCACATTCTTCTCCTTTTCTTCTCCTTCTTTTCTACTATAGTGGTATTGACTGCTGCCTTGTTTTGAATCTACCTTTGATATAGTCAAGAACCTGAAAACTATCAAAGCATGAGAACTGGAGGTGCTTCCCCAAAGCATTCTACCCCAAAAATTCTGGCTTCTGTTCACCGGTTGCGTATGCTGGCAGTGGCTGTATTTGCAATTTGCACAATTATTTGTTGCTCTGGACTAAAAGCCCAGGATGAAAGCGACGATCCGGTATCCAAACAGCTCTGGCTGGATTTTAATCCCAGCTATAAAGTGGCAGATAGGCTCACCCTCTATGGGGCCATTGGGGCCAGAACCATCTTTCCGAGCGCATGGTCCAGGTACTTAATCACCCCCTCTGTTAAATACGACTGGCCCAGAATGATCCTGAAAAACATGCACTATTAGGAGCAACTCCACGGGGGTATCGGCTTCTATCATACCCAAAACAATGGTTCTTTATCCCGGCAACTACCGAATTATTCTGGAATCTGAAAGGCACCAAACAGTTCAACGATAAAATCCGGCTCTGGTAAGTTTGGATGGGCCTGCAGGTGGTTGCGGGCTGAGAACAACCCAGGTGAGGTATTCAAGAAATATTGGAGAGAACATGTCATGGTCAGCGCTTTGATAAAGGCCTCTTCCGTGGCCATGCAAACCGCTTGTTGGCGCTTATTTATTACGATTTCTAATTCAATTAACAATGACTTGCTCAATAGCTTCTATTCAGAGAAATAGCTTATAAAGGTGGCATCCGAGATACTATGGGATGAGCTTCAACTCATCCCATCCGAGAAGAATACCGTTTTTTGTTTCCCGGATACCCTTGCCACCGTATACCACAAATTGCTGTTTATCCTGACTTCCTGATAACTTTCTCCAGTAGTTTATTCCGGATAAGAAACTTTCAGAATAGGTCTGTGAGGATTTTATTTCAACCGGAATCAAGGAGTCCGCCTGCTCTATAATCAAATCAATTTCAACACCTTTATGGTTTCTCCAGAAATATAGATTACTACGTTTTCCCGCATGGAATCTACTTTTCAATAACTCAGAAATAATGAAATTTTCAAACAGTGCACCAAACAGAAAATGTGTGTCAATTTGTTCTGTCGATGATATTCCAAGCAATGAAGAAGCTAGACCGGTGTCATGGAAGTAGAGTTTGGGCATTTTTACAAGCCTCTTATTAAAATTCTTGTGATGGGGTTGCAACAAGAAGATGATGAAACTGGCTTCGAGGACAGAAATCCAGGATTTGGCTGTGTTCACGCTTACCCCGGTATCATTGGCCAAAGAGGATAGATTGAGTAACTGTCCTACACGACCGGCACATAATTTCATGAATCGAACGAATAAGTTCAGATTCTGGACGTTTTGCAGAAGCCTGACATCTCTTTCAATGTAGGTCTGAATATAATTGGGATAGAAATCCTGCGGATCGATTCCCCTATCATACAGCCTCGGATAAAAGCCATTGTATATGATTCCCTCGGCTGATTCTGCCTTCAGGCCGTGCGCAGACAGCTCAGAGTAACTAAATGGTAAAAGATGCAAAATGGCAACTCTGCCGGCAAGGGATTGTGAAATCTTTTCGTTCAAAAGAAAGCTTTGAGAGCCGGAAATGATGAATTGTCCTACCTGGCCAGATTGATCTGTGATGGTTTGTATATAAGAGAATAAATCAGGGATTCTCTGGATTTCATCGATAATCATTCTTGGGGCTGTAGCAAGAAACCTTCTTGGATCAGATTCTGCCTGAATTCTGGTATCCGGTTCCTCGAGCGATGTATACAAGTATTCTGGAAATGACTCTTGCAGAAGAGTAGTTTTTCCCGATTGCCTTGGTCCTGTAAGAGAAACAACCGGGTACTTTTGTGCTAGCTGTAGCAACTTGTCCTTAACTTCTCGTTGAATCATGCTTGAAAGGTACAAAAATGCAATTAAAATGCAAAATTGTACAAGTTGAATACAATATATATTCTCGCCAATGCCCGAATTCAGGATTGTGAATTAAGGAGTGGCAGATTGGAATAATTCAGCCAGAATAAATACATTTAGAAGATAATATCCCATCAGATTTAAATGAATCAGGTATGGAAAAGAATAAATCAGCTGATTATACTGGATTGTCCCTGGTGAGCGGGGGACTGATCTATTACCTCACAGCTCTGATTAGAAGAAATTGCAGTGAGAAAACAGGGAGACTTAGAACTGCATTTGTGTTGGTGGCCATTACATGGCTGCCATTATGTATTATATCCCTTTTTGAGGGCACCCTTCAAGATTCAAGCCAGACCATCAGCTTTTTCGAGGACTTTTACCTTCATGTCCGCTTTCTTTTTGTGGTCCCTTTTCTGATTCTTATCGAAAACCTGGTGGACAAATCATTTATTGGCTTTTTGGAAGAAACAGATGACATTATACCCGATACACAACAAAACGCATCTAACCAACTGGTAAGAAGGCTGGATGGGCTCACAAACTCTTTTATACCTGAGATTCTGGTCTTGCTGGTATTTTATGGATTGATCAGTCTCAACTGGGATTCACTATCTATTTTCAATTCAGATCGGAATTTTCTGTTACATACGAATTCCAATTCTCTGGCGATAGGAGGGTGGTATTATTTGCTCATCTGCACTCCGGTTTTTCTGCTATTGGTCTTCAGGTGGCTTTGGCGCTGGATCATATGGATTTATTCAATCATTCGCATCTCCCGATTTTCCCTAGATGGATCCATTACATGCTGACAAGATGGGGGGATTGGAATACCTTAATACCGTTCCCCTGACTTTGAGTTACATTTTAGTTGCTCCCTCCGCTGTTTTTTCTGCACATATCGGGATGGAGATCATCTATCATGGAGCTTCTCTGAGTGAGTATGTAGTTCCTATCTCTGCTTACATTTTTATGTTGCCAATTATTCTGTTTGTTCCCTTACCCTTATTTATACCCAAACTAATCGGGATGAAAACCTGGGCAATTAAGAATTTTGGTAGTACGATCCGAAAACATAATATGGCTTACCGAGAATTATGGATTGAAGGAAAAGGTAAAAAGGAAGAAACTTTGCTAGGGACCATGGATAACTCCTCACTGGCTGATATTAATGGATCTTATGGCCCTGTTCAGGATATGCAAGTGATTCCCATCAATCGCAAAATGATACTCATGAGTTTTGCATTAAATCTGATCCCTTACTTGCCATTGGTCTTCACCTACTACTCAGTCCCCGACTTGTTTAATGACTTCTTGAAAGGTATTTCGGGTGCTTTATAGTCCAGAAACCGGTATTAGGGCCACTTATTTCAGGCTTATATATTTTAACTTCGGGGAAATTGAAGTTGCCATCAAATTGAGAAGGCTTCTACAATCACCCTACATCCTTTAACAATGTTTAATGCCTTAAGCTCCTCTCTGCCCATAGCCCTAGGTGTAGCGGCCAGCCCAATGACAATTTTGGCGCTGATGATCCTGCTTATGACCCCCAGGGCACTTCCCAATGCGTATTCATTCCTGCTCGGTTGGTTTGTTGGATTGTTTCTGGTGGGTGGTATAGTTTTATTTAGCCCCGGTTTAAATCATTACGCCAGCGGTCCAACTCCGGTTGCTGGTTGGATCCGGATCGGTCTTGGAGCCCTGTTTCTTCTGATAAGCATCTTGATTGTTAAGGATTTGCCTAAAAAGGGAAAACAGACAACTCCTCCCAAATGGATGGAGAAAGTGGATTCCTACGGCCCCAGGCAGGCATTGAGCATAGGTTTATTTCTTTCAATTATAAATTTCAAGAATGCCGCCATGGTAGCCTCAGGCGCTGTTGTAATTGGTGCTGAAGGACTTAGCTACTGGAATGAACTTATCTGTTATTGTTATCTTTTGTTTTATTGCGTCTCTGGGGGTATTGATTCCGGTAGCAATCTACCTGCTTTTCAGAGACGTTGTGGAAACGATTTTCGCTAAAATGAAAATCTGGTTGCAGAGATACAGCAGCCTGATTCTTATGATTGTCCTGATTGTATTCGGGGGGTGGTCGCTCTATCGGGGAATTATTCTTGTAGGGCTGTATACTACCTAATCATCCAGCTCACCCAGGCCTACCCGGATAACCACGGGTTCATCTCCACTGCAGTCAATGACCGTGGAGGGAATGATTCCACCGTAGCCTCCGTCGATAACGGCATCGACCAGATCGCCGTACTCTTCTGCAATGAGTTCAGGATCGGTAGGATACTCCAGAATCTCGTCGTCCTTCTTCAGGGAAGTGGTAAGAATGGGATGGCCAAGCTGGCTGACGATCTCCAGGATGATATTGTTGTCCGGAATCCTGATCCCTACGGTTTTTCGTTTGTGTTTAATAGATTTTGGGACCTGGTTGCTGGCATTCAGGATAAAGGTATAGGGGCCCGGTAGGGAAGATTTCATCAGCTTAAAGGTGTTATTGTCCACATGCCTGGCAAAATCAGAAAGGTGGCTAAGGTCGGAACAGAAGAAAGGAGAACCTGGCTTTTTCCGGTTTAATCCCCTTGATCCTGGCCACCCTCTCTACAGCCCTGGCCTTGGTGATGTCGCAACCCATGCCATAGACAGTATCGGTGGGATAGATGATCACCCCCCCACGCTGCAGCAGGTCGACAACTTTCTGGACCACCTTCTGATCCGGGTTCTTTTCATACAGTTTCAGCAACATCTAATTCAGATAAACCGCGTAAAAATAGTATAAATGCTTAATTAATGGGGTTTGTTTTGTAAATTCAAACTCCAGGCCCTTATACGCAAGGAAACTCTAAATGGTTTTTGGTGCAACTGCCGACTCTGCATACCGATCAGTTCTCCCTACGTCCCTGGCATCCAGATGATGCTCTGTCGTTGATCAAACATGCCAATAATCCCCGAATTGCCGCCAACCTCAGGGATGGATTCCCCTATCCATATACCCTTCCCGATGCGCGGAAGTGGTTGAAGATGGTGGGTGATAATAGGGATGATATAATCCTTGCCATTGTGGTGGAGGGTGAAGCAGCAGGAGGAATCGGACTACACGGAATGAAGGATGTATACCGGTACAACGGGGAGATTGGATACTGGCTCTCTGAACAGCATTGGGGTAAGGGAATTATGTCCGAGGCAGTGGGCATTATGGTTGAATATGCCTTTGTTCAGACCCATTGGTTGAGGCTTTTTGCATGCATTTATGAATACAACCTGTCTTCCATGCGGGTGCTGGAGAAAAACGGATTCCAGAGAGAGTCTATTCACAGGCGGGCTGTGATGAAAGGGGGCAAATTGCAGGATGAGCATCTTTTTGCCTTGTTAAAGGAGAAGTGGAGTAATAAGTCATGGTGAACAGTGGGAAGTGACTACTCTGTGTGATGGTAGTCCGTTCAATGTACCTCAGGCCAATCACCACCATATCATCTATTTGTTCATTATTTCCTTGCCAATTGACAATGGTTTCAGTCAATATTTGATGTTGCAGAGCCATGGGATGGTGAGAATGGTCGGTAAGCAACTGCTTGAAAGCTTTGTACTTAAATTTCCTTCTATCCTTTCCGCCAAATTGATCTGCATATCCATCGCTGAAAAGGTAAAGTTGGTCTCCCTTTTCCAATTGGATTTCATGGGTGGTGAATGGATCCATGAGTGGGTAAATTGAGACTGGCATCTGATCAGGCTTGAATTCTACTAATTCCTTTTTCCTAAATAGGTACAGGGGACTGTTGGCGCCGGCATAACGACACTTCCAGGTTCCGGTATCTATGTTAATCAAAGATATATCCAGGCCATCTTTTTGATCCTCGTTATCTCCAGCCTGATTCAAGGATTCGATCACGGCCTTTCTCAACTGGTTGAGAATAGGTCCCACATCGATAATTCGCTCTTTGTTGACAATCTCGCTTAACAAAGAAATTCCGAGCATGCTCATAAGTGCCCCGGGAACTCCATGTCCAGTGCAATCAGCAGCAGCGATGATCATCTGGTTTTCGATTTTCGTCCACCAGTAAAAATCTCCACTTACCCTGTCCCTGGGCTTAAACAGGATGAAATGATCTGAGAAATGGGCTTTCAGCAGGTCGGGGTTAGACAGGATGGAGGCCTGCAAACGCGTGGCATAATCAATGCTGGCAGAGATCTCGCTATGGGTCTTTTCGATCTGTTCTTTTTGTCTGGAAACATGGTCTCTTTGTGCTTCAATCTCATCTCGCTGTGCGGAAATCTCCTCATTTTGCTGATTCAATTCATCGTTCTTATCCGTAATCTCCTCCTTCTGCTTCGCCAGTATTCTGTTATCCTTTTGCTTAAGTAAATATGCTCTGGTGGAAATCACCAGAAGGATTAATACAAAGGCAATCCCTATAAATGCAAACAAGGCCGTCACCCTTCCTTGTTTCACCTCATTCTTTGATTGCTCCAACTGTATGCTCTGGAGTTCCTGTTGCTGTCTGATCCGGATAATTTCATTTTCCTTAAGCATCATAGCCCTTTCAGATTCTTGAGAGGCCAGTTCCTGGAGAAACCTGACCTCAGAGGACAGGTCAATCTGGCTAATCAAACCATTTAGTAGATTAGCTTCGGTAAGCAAAGCCATCTGCTTGATCCAGGAAAGGTTTACAAGGGCATGAGCGGCAGGAGCATTCTCAAACATCCGTGCTTCCCAGGAATAATTATTTGCTCTTCTATTCCCGAAATCGCCCGTTTTCAGCCCCATCCCAATTAAACTTGAATGAAGATGATGTCGGCTTGCAATCTCTGTTACTCCATTCCGGTATTGGTCCAAAAATTGTTTAAGCAAAATCCCATTGGCTTTGACCATGAAAAATGTATTTCCGGGATCTAGACTTGCAGCCAGATCTATGGGTAGACGGCGGTGGTGATGCTCACCGGTATAGAGGGGGCCATATAGCTCTTTGTAGAAACTATATGTAAGAGAATCGGTGGTCTGATAAAAACGATGTAGCCAATTTATGTAGTTCCTTTACTGAAGAGAGGATTTCGTCCTCATTGATGTAATTTATGGAATCAATGCTGTGATAGATCAGGTTGTTTGAGGTCTCCAGACCGGAGTTTATCCTTTCATTTCTGTCTTACAGGCTTAGGTATCCCCTGGCCACATAGGGTGAGACCATGGTTGTTGTAATGTATAGGTAGACCCCATAGCTGATGGTTGTGATCAGCAGGTCACTTAACATGAAAGGAATCATCCCCTGTTTTAATATGCGAAGAACAAAATAGAGGATGAGGTAGCCGGGGAGAAGAAAGGATGAAACAATAAAAACTATGCCGGCTCCCGGCCAGTGCATGAGTTTAAAAACAAGACCTGTCAGGACGATGAAAAAGGCGATAAACCTGAAAATGCAATAAAATTGCTGAATCCGAGTCTTAGATTGTCTCCATTGATGGAAGAGTTGTATGGGAAGATAGCCGAAATTCATTAGCATGATGCCTATAATCATCATCACTCCGGCGCCCGGCCAATGCAACTCTTTAAAAATGAGACCAGCGATTATCAGGAAAGTGGCGATTATCCCCAGAATGCGTTCGGCTTTTTTCATAGCTAAAAGTTAACCAAAAATGCATCGGATTTCAAATCCTGTCACCAATCACCAGTCACATGGCGAAGCCACTGTCACCTGTCACTTTGCGAAGCAATATCGTCACTTTGGGGAGCAACAATATCACTTTCTTCATCCTCTCTCATCTTCATCTTCGATGTCCAATGGAGACGGATCGGGCGCGGGGCCCTGGTCTTTGTAAAACAAAGCCAGCACCACGCCGGACACAGCACCCGTGATATGAGCCTCAAATGAGACCTTGAAATCAAAGGGGAGGAGTCCCCATACCATGCTTCCATACCAGAATACAACCAGCAATGATATGGCCATAAGGCTTCTTACCTTCCTGATCAATCCGCTTAGAAACAGGAATGATGCCAGGCCGTATATGAGTCCGGAGGCTCCAATGTGATAGGCATGCCTGCCTAAACACCAGAGTAGAATTCCGCCAATGAAATAGATCAGGAACCAGATTTTGTAGGCGATGTCCCGATAGAAGTAGAAGAGGGCAAGACTTAGAAGCAGAACAGGCATGGAGTTGTCAATCAGATGCTTCCAGTCCCCATGGATCAGCGGGGAGAATAGGATGCCTTTTAAGCCAAAGGATTTTCTTGGATAGACGCCGGCTTCCACAAAAGACACTTCCATGGATACCTCGTAGAATTTAACAGCCCAGATGATCAAAAGGAACAATCCAGGAAAGACCAGGCTGTACATAAAACGCTTTCTATCTTCCTGCATATAACAAAGGTATATTTTTTCCGATTGTACTATCTTTAAGCCTTAAATCCTTCCATGATGACAGAAATTCTGCTGGGCGTATTAATCCTTCTGGCCATTGCGAACATGGTTCTTATTATCAGAAAAAAAGTTTCGTTTGATATCAAGCCCCAGATGAAAGAGGTCGAATCGTCCATACTCAGGTTCGATACAACCTTAGATAAAACAGAGAAATCCATTAAAGACGAGTTTCAAAGAAACCGGAAGGAGAACAATGACACTGCCCAGGCAAACAGGGAGGAGTTGGCCAGAGCGCTGAAATCTTTCGAGGACAAGTTTGCCGCAAATATCAAGGATCTGAATGAGCTGATCAGACAGAAATTCGGAGATTTTAACCAGCATCAGATCGATAACAACAAGCTTGCCACCGACCAGATAAAAGAGGTGGAGAAGACCATTGAAAAGCATCTGAAACTGATCCAGGAGGATAACACCAAGCAGTTAACAGAGATGCGAAATACCGTTGATGAGAAGCTTCAGACTACCCTGGAGAAACGCCTGGGGGAATCTTTTAAACAGGTAAGCGACAGACTGGAACAGGTTCACAAGGGTCTGGGCGAAATGCAAAATATTGCTACGGGAGTGGGTGATCTGAAAAAGGTATTGTCCAATGTGAAAACCAGGGGCGTGCTGGGAGAATACCAGTTGGGGAATATACTGGAGCAGATCCTGACACCCGAGCAGTATAGTAAAAACGTGGCTACGAAGAAAGGAAGTCAGGCCAATGTGGAGTACGCCATCAAATTACCGGGAAAGAATACAGATGAGGAGGTGTGGTTGCCTGTGGATTCCAAATTTCCCATTGAATCCTACGAAGGGCTTCTGGCTGCGTATGACAGTGGCTCGCCAGAGCAAATAGAAATGGCGCAAAAGCTTTTAATCAAAACCGTTGAGGGTTTTGCAAAGATGATCAGTGAAAAGTACATTGACCCTCCCCATACCACCGATTTTGGCATTATGTTTTTGCCTGTTGAAAGCCTGTATGCTGAGGTTTTACGACATTCCGGACTTTTTGAAACCCTCCAGAGAACTTATAAAATAACGGTCACAGGGCCCACTACCTTATCCGCACTGCTGAACAGCCTGCAGATGGGATTCAGAACACTGGCTGTTCAGAAACGAAGCAGTGAAGTGTGGAATGTACTGGGTGCGGTAAAGACCGAATTCAGCAAATTTTCAGAGCAGTTGGGCAGGGTCCAAAAGCAGCTGAACACTGCCTCCGGGTCTCTCGAGACACTTAGAAGTACCAGGACCAATCAGATCGAACGAAAGCTTCGAACCATAGAAACAATGGATGCACTGGAATCAAAAGATGTGCTGGAGTTGCCGGAAGATGAAGATTTGATTGAACCAAATGAAGAGTAAAGTGTTATATTTTTCAGAAGTTTTGTATGGACGAATTAATTTAATCTCTATATTTGACAAATGTTTTAGAACTATGTTGAATAACATTCTATATAACATTCTCGTGGTGGTCGTGCTGGTGCTTGTCCCAGGATTCGGCTGAGAGTGGTATATAGAGATTAAAAAAATATATAAAGCCATTCTCAGCAAAGAGGATGGCTTTTTCAGTATTTAAAGGAAACGCAAAGGAAAATGAAGATACAATACCGAAGTCACACCAGCACCATGGGCCGAAAAATGGCCGGAGCAAGAAGCCTCTGGAGAGCCAATGGAATGAAGGAGTCCCAGTTTGGAAAACCTGTATTTGGTATTGCCAACTCATTTACCCAATTCGTTCCCGGTCATGCCCACCTGCACCATATTGGTCAGCAGGTTAAACAAATCATGGATGAGGCCGGATACTTTGCGGCTGAATTTAATACCATTGCCGTCGACGACGGGATTGCCATGGGGCACGATGGAATGCTCTATTCACTTCCATCCAGGGACCTGATTGCGGATAGCATCGAGTACATGGCCAATGCCCATAAGGTGGATGCACTCTTTTGTATTTCCAACTGTGATAAGATTACCCCCGGTATGCTGATGGCAGCCATGCGCTTGAATATTCCGGTTATTTTTGTCTCTGGCGGTCCCATGGAAGCCGGACGAGATGGCGACGAAACATACGATCTGATAGATCCCATGGTCATGGCTGCAGATCCTTCAGTGAGCGATGAGAAATTATCAATGATTGAGAAACTGGCCTGTCCTACCTGTGGCTCCTGCTCTGGTATGTTCACTGCCAATTCAATGAATTGCCTGAATGAAGCCATTGGACTGGCTTTGCCGGGAAACGGAACCGTAGTGGCTACCCATTTGGAACGCAAAAGGCTATTTGAGAAGGCTGCAAAACAACTCATAAAGAATACCCGAAGTTATTATGAAGAGGGGAACGAAAGTGTCCTGCCCAGGAACATCGCCACCTTCGAAGCCTTTGAGAATGCCATGACCCTGGACATAGCCATGGGTGGGTCCACAAATACCGTACTTCACCTGCTGGCCATTGCCCATGAAGGAGGAGTAGATTTTACCATGGAGGATATTGACAGACTTTCTAAAATAACCCCGGTACTATGTAAAGTAGCTCCCAGCTCAAAATACCATGTGGAAGATGTGAACCGGGCAGGAGGGATCATGGGGATCCTGGCTGAGTTAGACAGAGCCGGACTTATTAAGGGGGACGTTTTCCGTGTGGATGGGAAGACCCTGGGTGAGGCCGTTCAATGTTTTGACCTGGTGAATAAGGAGCGCTGCGACCGGATCGAAGATGTCTATTCGGCAGCACCGGGCGGAGGCATTAACCTGAAAATGGGTTCACAGGAGAAAAGATATGAGGAATTTGACCTGGACAGGGAGGCAGGTTGTATTAGAAATCTAGAGAATGCTTACAGCCTGGATGGCGGATTGGCCATTCTCAAAGGCAATATTGCCCTGCAGGGATGTATTGTTAAAACTGCAGGTGTTTCTGAAAATATACTCAAGTTCGAAGGTCCGGCCAAGGTCTATAATTCCCAGGATGAAGCATGTGATGCCATCCTGGAAAAAAAGGTAGAGGCCGGCGATGTGGTGGTCATTCGATATGAAGGCCCCAAGGGAGGACCTGGCATGCAGGAAATGCTTTATCCGACTTCCTATATCAAATCCAGGCATCTGGGCGAGAAGTGCGCATTGATCACCGACGGACGTTTTTCCGGGGGGACCTCGGGTCTCTCTATCGGTCATATCTCTCCTGAGGCAGCTGATGGAGGAGCCATTGGACTGATCAGAGATGGAGACCGGATCCGCATTGATATTGCGGCACGGTCCATGGATGTGCTCTTGGATGACAAAGAACTTGACAAACGCAGGAAAGAAGAAGATGAGAAAGAGAATGGCTGGAAGCCCGACAGAGAGAGAAACATTTCCAAAGCGCTAAAAGCTTATGCAAGTATGGTTTCCTCAGCCGACAGGGGAGCCATTAGATTAATCGATTGAAATAGAATATAACTAAATACTTTAATAGCATGGAAACTGAAACAAAAAAGAAGGCAGCCGAGGAGACGATGGCCGGTAAAATGATGTCCGGGGCTGAAGCACTTCTTCTGGCATTGCTGGAGGAAGGTGTTGATACCGCTTTCGGATATATCGGCGGGGCTATTATGCCTGTTTATGATGCATTGTATCATTATGAAGACAGAATAAAACACGTGATGGTAAGGCATGAACAGGGAGCTGTGCACGCAGCCCAGGGATATGCCAGGATCTCCAGGAAACCTGGAGTCTGTTTTACCACATCGGGCCCAGGGGCCACCAACCTGGTGACCGGACTGGCAGATGCCATGCTCGATTCTACCCCGCTGGTGTGCATCACCGGTCAGGTAGCTGCTCCTCTGCTGGGATCAGATGCTTTCCAGGAGACGGATATGGTGAGTGTGTCCATGCCAATTACCAAATGGAACTATCAAATCACCAGCGCAGATGAGATCTGCGATGTGATGGCAAAGGCATTTTTCTATGCCAACTCTGGCAGACCCGGTCCGGTGCTTATCGACATTACCAAGAATGCGCAGGTGGAGCAGGTGGAATATAACTATAAGAAACGGACGCAGGTTAGGAGCTACATGCCCAATCCCAAGCCCACTCCCGAAAGCATCGATATGGCTGCATTGCTGATCAATGGAGCTACTCGGCCATTTGTGCTTTGTGGCCAGGGAGTCACCATCTCCAGGGCTGAAGCTGAGTTTAAAGAATTTGTAGAGAAGGCTGGAATTCCTGTGGGGAGTACACTGAATGGAATGTCTGCCTTTCCGGAAGACCATCCGCTGGCTGTAGGAATGCTTGGAATGCATGGGAACTATTCTCCCAATATCAATACCAACAAATGCGATGTACTTATTGCCATTGGAATGCGTTTCGACGATCGCGTTACGGGCAGTGTTAATACCTATGCAAAGCAGGCCAAGGTGATCCATATTGAGATTGACCGTGCTGAGATCGACAAGAATGTCAAGACCGATGTGGCCATTCACTCCGATGCAAAGCAGGCGCTTAAATTGCTGCTTCCCAAAATCCAGCCTGCGGAACATGCCGAGTGGCTGGCCTCTTTCAGAGAGCTTGAAGCCATTGAACAGGAGAAGGTGATCAGCAAAGATTGTTTCCCCAGTGATCCCGGTATGCATATGGGGGAGGTGATACATAGGCTGTCCGAAAAAACAGAGGGAAAGGCCATTCTGGTTACCGATGTGGGGCAGCACCAGATGGCTGCTGCCAGGTATTACAAGCACAAGGAACACAATTCCTGGGTTTCTTCAGGTGGACTGGGAACCATGGGATTTGGTGTGCCGGCTGCCATGGGAGTGGCATTTACCAATCCTGGTCGCCCTGTTGTTTCTGTTTCGGGAGATGGAGGATTCCAGATGACCATACAGGAGCTTGGGACCATTTCGCAGTACAAGCTGCCCGTTAAGATGATTTTGCTTAATAACCACTACCTGGGCATGGTAAGGCAATGGCAGGAGTTGTTTTTTGATGGCCGTTATGCCAGCACCGGATTGACCAATCCAGACTTTGGTAAGATTGCCGAAGGATTTGGTGTTCCCTCTCAGAAAATCTCAGACAGGGAAGATCTTGATAAGGCCCTGGATGATTTACTGGCTTTTGACGGACCTTTCTTATTGGAGATTGAAGTTCAACAGGAGGGAAATATCTTCCCCATGGTACCATCCGGGGCCTCCGTATCAGATATTCGTTTAGACTAAAGCATTAAAGAGATGAAAAAGGAATATACATTATCCGTATTCAGTGAAAATAAAGTGGGACTTCTACACCGTTTAGCGGTGATATTTTCCAGAAGGAAAATAAACATTGAATCCTTAAATACGTCAGAATCTGAAATAAGGGGTATCTACCGCTTTACCATTGTGATCAAAACCACTGAAGAGATGGCCAAGTCGGTGACCATGCAGATCGAAAAACAAATTGGAATCCTGAAGGCTTTCTATCATACCCTGGATGAAATTGTTTACCAGGAGATAGCTCTCTATAAGGTACCTACCACTGCATTTGCCCACGGCGATGAGGTCGAGAACATGATCCGCAGGCACAATGCCAGGATCCTGACTATTGAGCCCGACTATATTGTGGTGGAGAAAACCGGACATAAAGAGGACACCAGACAGTTGTTCAGAGAACTGGAATCCTTTGGAGTACTGCAGTTCGCCAGGTCGGGACGGATTGCTCTGACCAAGCAAATTAAGGAGATCTCAGCCTACCTGAAGGAGATTGAGGCCCATCACGAGGAAACAGCCGGTGAAGTAGTAACTTATTAACATGATTATTTATAATTAACAACAGATAAAGAATAAAATGGCAAAATTGAATTTTGGCGGCGTTGAAGAGAACGTTGTAACAAGGGAAGAATTTCCCCTTTCAAAGGCACAGGAAGTGCTGAAAGACGAAGTGATTGCGATCATTGGATATGGTGTTCAGGGTCCTGCTCAGGCACTTAACCTCAGGGACAATGGAATCAAGGTCATTGTTGGACAGGCTCCCGAATTTAAGGCGGACTGGGATAAAGCTATAAAAGATGGCTTTGTACCGGGTGAATCTCTTTTTCCTATTGCAGAAGCAGCTGAAAAAGCTACAGTTATTCAGTACCTGGTATCTGATGCAGCTCAACGCGCTGTCTGGCCCGTCCTTGAACCCTGTCTGAAAGAGGGTGATGCGCTCTATTTCTCACACGGTTTCTCAGTAACCTACAAGGAACAAACCGGTGTGATACCTCCCGCAAATGTGGATGTAATCCTGGTGGCCCCCAAGGGATCCGGAACCAGTGTTCGCCGCAACTTCCTTGCAGGAACTGGTATTAATTCAAGTTACGCCGTTTTTCAGGACTTTACTGGAAAAGCAGAAGAGCGTACCCTGGCACTGGGTATTGGGATTGGATCAGGTTATCTTTTCGAAACCGATTTTGAAAGTGAAGTTTACAGCGACCTCACTGGAGAACGTGGTGTTCTGATGGGTGCCCTGGCAGGTATCATGGAAGCGCAATATGATGTGCTTCGTGAGAATGGCCATAGCCCATCTGAGGCATTTAATGAGACTGTGGAAGAGCTTACTCAGAGTCTGATTCGCCTGGTGGACGAAAACGGAATGGATTGGATGTATGCCAATTGCAGTGCTACTGCCCAGCGCGGTGCTCTGGATTGGAAACCGAAATTCAAGGAAGCTACATTGCCTGTCTTCAAAGATCTGTATAACAGAGTGAAGTCCGGAGAAGAGACCAAGGTTGTTCTTGAGAAAACCAGTGGTGCTGATTATAAAACTCATCTCGAAGCTGAATTGAAAGAGATTCACGATTCGGAAATGTGGCAGGCTGGAGCGCAGGTTAGAAGTTTGCGTCCACAGGAATAGTCGAACCGAGCCGCCAAAGGCGGTGAGCTCGGTGAGGCTGAAAGCCGAGCCAAAGTCTCGAAAGCCAAGGGCTTATAAGAGCTAAGGTATTTAAGATCAAATATATGCGGTTCTGTTATGTCTCAAAACATGAGATATTGGCAGAACCGCTTTTTCTTACTAAATTTGCAGTCCGGGCAAGTCTTATACGACCAGCTCCTGCTGAATTCCCCCAGGACCGGAAGGTAGCAAGGGTACGCGGTTGTAGCGGTGCGATATAAGTAGCTTGCCCGTTTTTTTGGCACAAACTACTAACTATAAAATTTCTGTTATCATGGAAGAAAAAACTAAAGCCCCTTTCTGGAAACCCGCACTTATTTACGGGGCCATTCTTGGATTCGTTGGGATTCTTGTTGGTGTGATTTTTTATGTAATGGACCTTACAGTTGCGAGCTGGACCCAATGGGTCAGTCTCCTGATCAGTCTGGTGATCATGATCTATTGCCTGGTGACTTATAAGAAAGACCACCTGGGTGGGTATGCCAGTTATGGCCAAATATGGAAGATGACCCTGGTTGTAGGGATCATTGCCACGATCATTACCACCATTTACAGTTACATTCTGATGGGTATCATTGATCCTGGATTGATAGACAAGATGAAGATTGCCGCCGAACAGAGGATTCTTAATAATCCCAGGATCCCGGAGGCAGTTATGGACTCCACACTTGAACGGATGGAAAGAACTATGAGTCTGAACCGTATGATGATCATGGGACTTATTTTTGGTCCGGTTTCCTGGGCGATCTTAGGTTTGATTATTGCAGCATTTGTAAAGAAGAACAACCCGGCAGATCAAATAGCCTAATCCTTAATTTCCCATATGGATGTATCGATTGTAGTTCCCCTGTTTAACGAGGAGGAGTCACTTCCCGAGTTATGTGACTGGATCAACCGGGTACTCTCTTCCCATAAACTCTCCTATGAGTTGATTCTTGTGGATGATGGGAGCAATGACAAGTCCTGGGAGCAGATCGAGATTCTTAAAGGTAGTTTTCCCCAGATCGTAGGAGTTAAATTCAGAAGGAATTATGGAAAATCGGCAGCCCTGCATACCGGATTCGGAGTGGCTCAGGGAGAGGTGGTTTTTACCATGGATGCTGATCTGCAGGATAGTCCGGAAGAGGTTCCGGAAATGCGCAGGATGATTGTGGAGGAGGGGTTTGACGTGATAAGTGGTTGGAAAAAGAAGAGGTATGATCCATTTTTCTCCAAGCGCGTTCCCACCAAACTATTTAACTGGGCAGCCCGAAAGGTGAGCGGAATTCGCCTGCATGACTTTAACTGCGGATTGAAGGCTTACCGGCTTAATGTGGTGAAGAGTGTGGAGTTATATGGGGATATGCACAGGTATATTCCCGTACTGGCAAACAGCAACGGCTTTAACAGGATAGGAGAGAAGGTGGTGCAACACCAGGAGCGGAAGTATGGCGTGACCAAATTCGGAATGGACCGCTTTATGAAAGGATTCCTGGATCTTCTGACGGTCTCATTTCTCACCAGATTTGGGAAGAAACCCATGCACCTGTTCGGATTCCTGGGCTCCCTAATGTTCGTGGTGGGGCTGGGCATTGCCCTCTACATGGGGATTGACAAAATGATCGCATTGATTAAGCATGTGCCCCAGAGGTTGATTGCCGATAGTGCTTTCTTCTATATGGGGCTCACCAGCATGATTATGGGAACGCTCCTGTTTATTGGTGGTTTCCTGGGAGAGCTGATCTCCAGAAGCGCGGTGGACAGAAATAATTATGAGATAGAAAAGAAGATTTAAATACGTATCAGAAAAGCAGAGGAGATGAAGATTCATTTGATATCAGGAGCATGCGGATTTGTGGGGCGAAATATGGTGAAGCGCTTATACCGAACCACTCAGGACAAGCTTTTTATTGTGGACGACCTTTCCATTGGTACCCATCCCTCCACATGGATGGAGTATTCCAGGATCGAAAATGATCCAGGACCTGGAAGTTATCGGTGAGGATGAACGCATCTATTTCTGGAAGGGCGATTTCAGGGATTTGCTATTCAGGTTCAGAATGAATCCCAGGCACATACAGGAAACTTATGGAATTGAATTTGAAAAGTTCACTGATGTTTTCCATTTTGCAGCCATTGTGGGGGGCAGGCTTAAAATTGAGGGTGATCCCATGTCCGTGGCCCTTGACCTCTCCATTGATGCCGAATTTTTCTACTGGGCATGTCAACACAAACCTAAACGTGTGTTGTATCCCAGCTCCAGCGCTGCATACCCCATCAGTCTTCAATCACCCACCGGAGCCATTGCCCTGAGTGAAGGGGATATCGATTTTACCAAAAACCTGGGAGTCCCTGATATGACCTATGGATGGTCGAAACTTACCGGAGAATTTTTGGCCCAAATTGCGGCCAAACATTATGGGATTTCAGTGGCTTGTATTCGTCCTTTCTCCGGATATGGTGAGGACCAGGATCTAACTTATCCTGTGCCGGCCATAGCAGCCAGGGCTGCCAGGAAAGAGAACCCCTTTGAAGTTTGGGGTTCGGGTAAGCAGGGCAGAGACTTTGTGCACATAGATGATGTACTGGACCTGATCTTTATTCTAATGGACAATGTGTCCGATGGAAGTGCCTACAACATTGGTTCCGGAAAGCTTACCTCATTTCTGGACCTGATTGGTGTATTTACTAAGATAGCCGGGTATTCACCTGAGATAAAGCCCCTGCTCGACAAACCTGTGGGTGTTCACTCCAGGTATTGTGATATGTCGCTGGTGCAGGAGAAATTTGGATGGTATCCAGCGATCTCCACGGAAGAGGGCATGAGAAGGGTGTACGAAGCTGCCTTAAAGCAGATCTAATTGCATCCGGATGAAAAAAATCGTCGTATTTGGACCAGGCCCTCAGTTTAAAGGGGGAATTGCCAATTACAATACCTCGCTGGCCAAGGCATTTGACCGGAATGAAGATCTGGAGGTGCACATTGTCTCGTGGATCCAGCAATATCCTGCCATTATTCCGAGGGATTTTATCGACCGCAAAAGCAAAACAGATCAGCTGGCCGGTACCCGCATCAAGGTCCATTACCTGCTAGATTACAACCGTCCGGGTAGCTGGCGGAAAACAGTGAAGCTGATTCGGAGCTTACAACCCGACCGGGTGATCATTCAGTGGGCCATTGCCATCCAGGGGATTCCGCTTCGTTTCCTGGCCAGGAAATTGCAGAAAGCTGGGATCAGGGTCTTTTTTGATCTCCATTTTGTGGTTCAGAAAGAGAACAGTACTCTGGACCGCATGCTGACCCGAAGGTGTATCCGTTTCAGCGATGCCTATATAACCCATGCCCTGAAGACCTTTGATGAACTGAAGGAGCTGATTCCCAATAAAAAATATGCATTGTGGCAGACAGGCGATCCGGTGGGAAAGGATGCCGGTGCTCAAACCGGAGACGGTGTGCCGGTGCTCAAACTCTATCACCCGGTATACGACATGTTCAAGAAGGACAAGTCCTTCGATGTGGAAGCCTTCAAATCCGATCTTGGCCTGAAGAAGCACGTCTTCCTCTTCTTTGGTTTTATCAGGAAGTATAAAGGATTGCACAATGTGATTGAAGCATTTAACCTGGTCAGTCAGAAAAGGGATGATGTCTCCTTGTTAATCGTGGGGGAGCTCTTCTGGAACACGCTGGACAACAAGAAGGTATCTACGAAGGTGAAAAATGCGATATTTGGTTTTGCCAAGAGACTTTTTCTAAATAAACAGGATGACGAAAGGGATTATCGGCCCCTGGATCTGATTGAGAAATATAAGCTGCAAAATCAGGTCACAGCCATCACCGAATTTGTGCCCAACGAAGACGTTCATAAATACTTCCAGGCCAGCGATTCGATTACACTTTTTTACAGCGCAGCCACTCCTTCAGGGGTGGAATCTATGTCTTATAACTTCGGACTCCCCATTCTGGCAGCCCGCGTGGGCCACTTCAAGGAAACTGTGAAGCACGGCTACAATGGATACCTGGCAGAACCAGAAAACCCGGCTTCCATGGCTGAGGTGATGCTGCAATCCATTGATACCCCTATTCCTGCAGCGCATGTGTATGCCACTTCGGCCGAGATGAGTTGGGATAATTATGCCTCAGCGATTCTGGAGCATTAATTGCTTCTCTATCCAAACAATGATTTCTTTGATGTCGGAAGGGGGGAACCACCTGTATTGATTCTCTTTCCGGAACCAGGTGAGCTGCTTACGGGCAAATTTGCGGGTATGCCTTTTGATCAGATCTACTGCCTCATCCAGCGTAATCTGCCCATCCAGGTGTTCAAAGAGTTCTGTGTATCCCACTGTCTTTAATGCGGTGTATCCCCGCAGGTGCTGAACTTCTTTTGCTTCTTCCAGCAACCCCTCCACCATCATTTGATCGACCCTTTCATTGATGCGGTCATACAAAACTTCCCGCTCCATATCCAGGGCGATTTTGATAATGTGAAAAGGTCGATCCTTTTTGGCTGCTTTCAAAAAACCTGAATAGGGCAAGCCGGTTTGAAGAGAGATCTCCAGGGCTTTTAATACCCGCATGTGATTTTTCAGATCAATTCTATCGTAGGAAACAGGATCCAATCTCTTTAGCTCCAGAGTCAGCGCTTCCAGTCCTTCTGTTTCAAACCGCTTTAAAAGACGATCTCTTAACTCCGGATCGGTGGTGGGTAAGTCGTCAATACCTTTGCAAACGGCATCGATGTATAGACCCGAACCTCCCACCATAATCACCAGGTTGTGTGTCTTAAAGAGCTGATTAAGTGTCTCCAGCACCTGGTGCTCGAAGGTGCTGGCGTTGTAGCTATCCTCAATGGAGATGGTCTGTATAAAGTGATGCTTTACGATGGCCAGTTCCTGGGCAGATGGAACGGCTGTGCCAATGGATGTTTCACGATAAATCTGACGGGAGTCGGCTGAAATAATTTCAGTTCCAAAATGCCCGGCAATCTGGATACCAACAGTGGTCTTCCCTACAGCGGTGGGGCCGGCAATAACCACCAGTGTCTTATCCATTTTAATAGTCTTCAGGCATTCCGTCCTCGAACATATCCGGATCAAGGTCATCCAGTCTCAGATTTTGCGGGTCTTCATCCTCAGGATCCAATTCATCCCTGGATGAATCGGGATCATCTGCCATAAGATCGAATGCAAGCTGGGGGGGGGATCTCCTCCCGCCTGGGCAACAAATGGAGTATCTTTGCTTGAGGTTTGATCCGCCATCTCGATGAGCTCCATATAGAAGGCGCGCTCAGCAAAAAAATCAAATACGTAGATCATTCGCTGGCTGATCTCGGTAAGGTATTCATCAAGAGTTACCTGGTCCATGGTGGGGGTGCCCATATTTGGGTCCTGCATCATGTCAATGAGCGTGATTTCCTGCTCTTTTTCCCACAATTCGTTGGTGATAAAGAAGGAGGCTAGCTGGTTTGCATCATATGCCATGTTTTTCTGAAGGACCTGGTGCAGTTCAAGAAATGTATCTGAACCTTCAGCCACCACATCCCTGAAAAAATTTGGATCCTCATCACTCACTATTCTGAAAAGGTATATCATATTATGCTAATTCATTTAAAAACCTGATGGTGTCCACACCATCTGCATAGTCCCATGGCATGGGCTCCTGGGTTGATCCCGGAGGGATTGCGCCTTGTAGTCCGGGGTGCAGCGAAACCACACACTGGATCTCTTCTTTGCGGCTGGCAAGTAAATCCTCTACCCACCTAATTTCCGAATATCTTTCATAAAATACAACACCCACCGGACTGGCAATGGCCGAATCCTCTTTGAGTAACAACACTTCATTGTCCAAAAGGGAGACCTGATTCATCAGGTACATGGTGCGGTAGTAGTCCACATTATTGGCATACTTATTATGCTGTTTTAGTAAGTGGTAGCTGTCCAGAACCCTCATTAAAATTTTCAAATCATACTCCCAGGGAATATACAGTTTGGTCACGTTCCTGCAACCCATGCCAAAGTAGGTGAAAATATCTTTACCGATTCTGGCCAACTCCTCATCAGACTCCTGGCCAGTGAGCACTGCCACTCCATTTCGGTTCTTCCTGATGATATGTGGAATGTCCCTGAAATAATATTCAAAGTAACGGGCACTGTTGTCGCTGCCGGTGGCAAAAACCGCATCCATTCCAGAAAGCTTCTCTTCTGCAAACTCAATTCTGCTGCCCAGATCTGGATCAATGTCCCCGATCAATTTGCACACTCCTTTAATAAGCCGGTCATCTTTGGAAGAGAGCTTGGCCAGCACCTTATGCCCCGCAGCCAGAACACACAGCAGGTCATGGAATCCTACCATGGGTATATTTCCTGCCAGGATCAGGCCAATGGTTTTTTGTTTTGCAGGGGGAAAACCAGGAAGATCATACATTTCCAGCCACCTGAATAAAACCTCTTCTTTTATCATTTGAGAGATCCCGCGAAGGGCTTCCAGAATGTAGGCTTTTGTGAACCAGGGATTGTAAATATGCTCCGTCTCAATGATGGAAGCAAATTCAACAAAGTGCTTCTCATTGAGTTCGACCAATTCCTGGGAGGTGCTCCGAACATCATCCGGAAACTGGATGAGGAAATCTCCCAGCCTGGCGAATGCGCTGATGAAGGGGTCTCTTTTATGCAAGCTCCTACTTGTTTTCCTGCCTGATCAGATTTAATGCTGAGCCTGCCCTGAGCCATTTAATCTGGTTCTCATTTAAGGTGTGATTGGCTGCAAAGGAATCAGAAGTGCCATCGGCATGATGCAATATTATCTCCACCGGTTTTCCAGGCATCAGTTCCTTGAGGCCAGTCACATCCACTACATCGTTCTCACGAACCAGGTTGTAATCCTCCTTATTGGCAAAGGTCAATCCGAGCATTCCCTGTTTCTTCAAATTGGTTTCATGGATCCTGGCAAATGATTTTACCAGTACCACTCTGACTCCAAGATGGCGCGGTTCCATGGCTGCATGCTCGCGGGACGATCCTTCGCCATAATTCTCATCGCCTACCACAATGGTTCCAATTCCATTGGCTTTATACGCTCTGGCTGTAGCAGGTACAGGCTCGTATTTGCCCGACAATTGGTTTAACACAGAATTGGTTTGGTCGTTGGCCTCATTTACCGCCCCAATAAGCATGTTGTTAGAGATGTTATCCAGGTGGCCCCGGTATTTCAACCAGGGTCCGGCCATAGAGATGTGATCGGTGGTACATTTGCCTTTGGCCTTGATCAGTAACTTCAGCCCCTTCAGATCCTCTCCATCCCATGGCTCAAAAGGCGACAAAACCTGCAATCTTTCAGAGTCTGGATTCACAATCACATTGATCCCACTGCCATCTTCAGCAGGTGCCTGATACCCGTTGTCCTCTACCTCAAATCCTTTTTCGGGAAGTTCCATCCCGCTTGGCTCATCCAGCTTTACCTTTTCTCCTTTTTCATTCACCAGGCTATCGGTAAGGGGATTAAAGGTCATATCCCCGGCTATGGCCATGGCAGTTACAATCTCGGGTGAGGCCACAAAAGAGTGTGTATTTGGATTGCCGTCGTTGCGTTTGGCAAAATTTCGGTTAAAGGAGGTGATGATGGAGTTTTTTTCCTGTTTGTCTGCATTGTGTCTGGCCCATTGCCCAATACAAGGCCCGCAGGCATTGGCCAGTACCACGCCACCAATCTCTTCAAAAATGGCGATTAATCCGTCCCTCTGGATGGTGTATCTCACCAGTTCAGATCCGGGCGTGACTGTGTATTCAGCTGCGACCTTCAGGCCCTTTTCCCTGGCCTGTTTAGCTATAGATGCAGCCCGGGTAATGTCTTCATAGGAGGAGTTGGTACAGGAACCGATCAGTCCCACTTCCAGCTTCCGTGGGTAATCATTCTCTATTACAGCCTTCTTAAATTCGGAAATCGGCCATGCCTTATCCGGAGTGAAAGGCCCATTGATATGGGGTTCAAGTGTGGAGAGGTCAATTTCGATGACCTCATCGAAATAAAGCTCGGGATGGGCATATACTTCAGGATCACCGGTAAGGTGATCGGCAATGGCATCGGCTTCATCAGCTACATCAGCCCGTCCGGTGCCTTTCAGGTATTCATTCATTTTGGCATCGTAACCAAACAGTGAGGTGGTAGCTCCAATTTCTGCTCCCATGTTGCAAATGGTTCCTTTCCCGGTACATGAAATGGATCCGGCACCCTCTCCAAAATACTCAACAATCTTCCCGGTACCTCCTTTTACTGTAAGGACCCCGGCCACTTTTAAAATGACATCTTTGGCTGAAGTCCAGCCGTTCAATCTTCCGGTTAGTTTCACTCCAACCAGTTTGGGGAATTTGAGCTCCCAGGGCATTCCGGCCATCACATCCACTGCATCGGCACCGCCAACACCAATGGCAATCATACCCAGTCCACCTGCATTCACCGTATGAGAATCAGTTCCTATCATCATTCCCCCCGGAAAGGCATAGTTTTCGAGGATCACCTGGTGGATAATGCCTGCACCAGGCTTCCAGAAACCTATTCCATATTTATTGGAGACACTGCCCAGGAAATCATACACCTCTTTGTTGGTGTTATTGGCTGTCTTTAAATCCTCCAGGGCTCCATTTTTTGCCTGGATCAGGTGGTCGCAATGTACCGTAGAGGGCACAGCCACCCTGGCCTTACCGGCCTGCATAAATTGCAGCAGGGCCATTTGAGCAGTGGCATCCTGCATGGCAACACGGTCGGGCTTAAAGTCCACATAGTCTCCCCCCCGCTCGAATGGGCGCAAACCGTTCTGATCGAACAGGTGTCCGTACAGGATCTTCTCCGTCAGGGTGAGGGGTTTTTTCAGAATATCTCTTGCGGCATTGATCCTTTCAGGAAATGCTTGATAGGTCTTTTTAATAAGCTCTAAATCGAAAGTCATGGGTATAGTTTTGAATAAAACGTAAATATATTGGAAAATGATCTGTTAGCCTGACATAATAGGCCCAAGATTGTTCAGAATTTTATATTTTTATTGATTATCTAAAACTTCGCCATGCGATTTGCAATGTTTCTTGAGAATCTGAGTATCGCCCTGAAATCCATCCGGACCAATTTGCTAAGGACCATACTCACCGTTTTCATCATAGCATTCGGTATTATGGCACTGGTAGGAATCCTCACAGCCATCGATTCCATTAAGAGCAGTCTGACCGACTCATTTAGTCTGATGGGAGCCAATACCTTCACCATTGAATCGAGAAGCATGCGGGTACATATAGGGAATCAGTCCTATCGAAAAAAGAACCACGAGTTTATCTCACACAAGCAGGCTCAGGAGTTTAAAGAGACTTATAATCTTCCAGGACGTGTGGCCATATGGACCAGGGCTTCCGGATCTGCTATCGTAAAATATAAGGACTTTCAATCCAATCCTAATAATACGGTGCTTGGAGGGGATGAAGATTATATCTATACGGCAGGATATGAAATTGAAAAGGGACGAAATTTTTCAGCCACCGAGGTGGCAAACAATGCCAACCTGGTCCTGATTGGTCAGGATGTAGCCAAATCTGCTTTTAGTAACAACCAGAACCCGCTGAACAGGTTTATATCTGTGGGAAATGGCCGTTACAGGGTGATTGGGGTTCTGAAGTCCAGGGGGCAGTCGGGAGGAATGGGGACCGATCGAACCTGCATTATTCCCTATACCAATGTAAGACAGTATTTTTCCAGACCACAGATGAGGTATTCCATTAATGTGATGCCGAGTGCTCCGCAAATGCTGGATATTTCAATTTCAGAGGCAGAAGGAATCTTTCGCCAGGTGCGCAATCTGGATGCCAGGGATGAAACAGACTTTAATATCACCAAGAGTGACCAGCTGGCCCAGATGCTAATAGAAAACCTGAAATTTGTGACCATGGCTGCCACATTTATAGGGATGATTACACTGATGGGGGCTGTGATCGGATTGATGAATATTATGCTGGTCTCAGTCACTGAAAGAACCAAGGAAATTGGAACCCGAAAGGCTCTTGGAGCCAAGTCAATAATGATTAAACGTCAATTCCTTTATGAAGCCATTGTAATTGGACAACTCGGTGCAGTTGTTGGAATTATTTTAGGAATTGTTATTGGAAATGGTGTATCTTTAGCTATAGGTTCCAGTTTTATTATACCCTGGAAATGGATAATTTTAGGAATTGGATTGTGCTTTGGTGTGGGAATTGTTTCGGGATACTTCCCGGCAGTGAAAGCCTCCAGGCTTGATCCGATTGCTGCATTACGATACGAGTAAAATGGTAAATGAATATGGAAGATCTCTATCTGAAAAAGACATTCAACTCACCTGAAGTAGAGTTTATGGCCGATAAAGGTGAACTCTCCCTTGAGGGCAGATCGATCCCGGAAGACCCGGGTGAATTTTTTGAGCTGTTGATTGACTGGATCAATGAGTACTTTCTCAATCCGGCCAAGGATACAGTCATGAATATCCGGCTGGAATACATCAACAGCGGCTCTTCGAAGTACATGCTCGAAGTTCTTCGGATCATGAAAATAAACCACGATGCGGGCAAAGGGGTCCATATCAGGTGGTTCTTCGAAGAGGGGGATGAGTCCATCCAGGAATTGGGAGTTCATTACGAGCAGACCATCCAGATTCCGTTCGAGCACATTGAATATTACTAAGGTATTTCTTTCTCCACAACATTCAAACCTCCTAAGCATCGCTTAGAATTGAATATAAGAGGTTTTACAGGCATCCTTTTTAGGCTTCAAGGTTGAAGATCCCTTTGAACTAAATCAGGGATAACATTTCCAATCCAGCTTCGTATATAAGACTGAACTCAGCCATTATTAATTCGGTCTTGCTATGAGATTTTTTGTTTTCTCAATTCTCTTTTCTATTGTATCTATTTCGTTGCTTGCACAGAGTGATTCAATTACTGCCACCAAGGCTTTTGGAGGGTATCGTTTTGAGCAGAACGGGGAGTACCTGAATGGAAAAGCACTGCTTCAGAGGATGGTTGGAAATGAGGAGGCTTACGTGATGATGAAGCGGGCCAAGTCAAATTCAGATATTTCCACTGTGTTGGGCTTTGCCGGCGGTCTGATGCTTGCCTGGCCTGTGGGAACTGCGATTGCAGGAGGAGATCCAAACTGGATTGTTGCAGGTATTGGAGCAGGTTGCCTGGCTATTGGAATCCCGCTCTCTATCAGGGCCTCAAAAGGAATGTTTCAGGCGGTTGAAATCTATAATTCAAACCTGAACGGCACTTACTTTGAACAGGGACTGCTACTTCGGCTGGGGATCACTACCAGCGGAGTGGGATTGAGGGTGGACTTTTAGTATCGAGCTTTAACTCCCAGTATCCCACATCCACCCACTTGTCGAACTTGAATCCCACCTCTGAAAAATGGGCCACTTTCTGAAAGCCAAATTTCTCATGCAGTTTGATGCTGGCTTCGTTGGGTAGGGAAATTCCTCCAATGACGGTATGAAATCTTTGTTCCTTTAACTGGTCCAACAGAGCCTGATACAGCATGGAACCAATTCCCTTTCCGGTAGCATCCGGACTGAGATAGACCGTGGATTCCACCGAGTAGCGATAGGCACACCTCCCTTTCCACTTGGATGCATAGGCATAACCGGCAATTTGATTGTCTACTTCATGTATAATCCAGGGCAATGAGGGGATAATTTCCTGAATCCTGGAGGCCATCTCTTGCGGGGTCAGGGGGGATTCTTCAAAACTTACAATGGTATTTTCAATATAATAATTGTAGATCTCACAGATCTGTGTGGCATCCTCCATAGCAACTTGTCTAATCATTTCAGGGACTTTATTTCAACCTCCGGATAAAGATATGAGAAATTTGATTTTCATCAGAAACAAAAAAAGGGGAGCTGATGGGCTCCCCTTTGAATGTATCGAGAATTGAATCCCGCTCGCGCATTCCCCGCTGCTTGCGGCGGGGTTAGCGAGCACAATTGGGATATTATTTGGATCGAAGATTCCTCGCGGCTTGCCGCGAGGAGCTTCAAATCCTCTATGCCTTGTCTACTGAGTTCATGTGCTGCAGCAGTTCAACAACTTTAATGGAGTATCCCATTTCGTTGTCATACCAGCTAACCACTTTAACGAAGTTGTCGTTAAGTCCGATACCAGCACCTGCGTCGAAGAATGAAGTGCAGGACTCACCCAGGAAGTCATTGGAAACCACAGAATCTTCGGTATATCCAAGAACACCTTTCAGTTCGCCTTCACTGGCTGCCTTCATGGCTGCACAAATAGCTTTGTAAGAAGCACCTTTTTCCAGGCGGCAGGTCAGGTCAACAACAGAAACATTAGGGGTTGGAACCCTGAAAGCCATACCTGTAAGTTTGCCATTCAGCTCAGGCAGTACTTTTCCAACAGCTTTTGCAGCTCCTGTGGAGGAAGGGATGATATTTTGTCCGGCTCCACGTCCACCTCTCCAGTCTTTCATAGAAGGACCGTCAACAGTTTTCTGGGTAGCGGTTGTAGCATGTATGGTGGTCATCAGACCTTCAACGATGCCAAAACTATCATTCAATACCTTGGCAATAGGGGCCAGGCAGTTGGTGGTACAGGAAGCGTTAGAGACAAAGTTCATATCGCTGCTGTATTTCTTATGGTTTACACCCATCACGAACATGGGAGTGTCATCCTTTGAAGGAGCAGACATAATCACTTTTTTGGCTCCGGCATCGATGTGACCCTGAGCGCTCTCTTTGGTAAGGAAGAGCCCGGTTGATTCAACCACATACTCAGCTCCAATGGCGTCCCACTTAAGGTCGGCAGGATTTCTCTCGGCTGTAACCCTGATGGTAGATCCGTTTACTACGAGGTTTCCGTCTTTTACTTCAACGGTTCCGTTGAAACGTCCGTGAGTAGAGTCATATTTAAGCATATATGCAATATAGTCCACATCAATCAAGTCATTAATACCAACAACTTCTACTTCAGCTATGTCAGCAGCAGCTCTGAAGACCAGTCTTCCGATGCGCCCAAATCCATTAATACCAACTTTAATTTTTCCCATGTTTTTAATTATTAAATGATTATACGAATTATTGTTTTTTTTATAACAGGAGTGCGAATTTACACAATAATATCAAATCGACAAAGTGCCTGAGCAGGCAAAATAACGATTTAACTATTTCTTAATAAGAAGGGTTTTCAAGGAAGGATTTTTGGGCTTTTCGTTCCTTCCGTTTTTCTTTCCCGGACTTGGACCTTGCAGCCTCACTAATATCAATTATTTTGCCGAATCTGTAGCCCACACTGAGGGTGAAAAAGAGGAAATTGTTTTGCTCGGTGGCCATGATGACAATCTCCTTGGGGTAGACTGTCAGGGCGACTCCGACCTCTAGGGCGTGAACAATGGCGTCTTTCTGACTGTATTCAAAACTGAATCCCGTTTTTCCGTATAAGCCAGGCAAGACCTTAAGTTCGTTAAATCCCATATGGAAAGGTCCCCGTCCTCCAATCTGGGTCTGGTGGATGCTGGCATCAAATTTCATAAACTCTTTGCTGGTGGCCTCACCAATGGAAGAGAATGTATAAACTTCGTAATAGATTGGTTTTGTGAACCCCAGGGCAAGCCCTCCGCTGTAGTACATTCTTACAGATATCCCTGTCTTATCGTGTTTGCGGTATAACTCTTTTTGCCATCCGGCTGTTCCTTTCAATTCCCAGAAAAGGTTCTGTTTCCCATATACATATCGATGCGTGCTGTAGTCGTAAGATATGGAGGTCTTTACCTCTTTGGGGTGCTTTACATAGGTGAAATCTCCATCAATAATAAACTGGTTCTTTGCATCCCGCCAATACCCATACCTGTAATTGCCACTGAATCCATTGGAGTGTAGAAAAATACCGAAAGTCCGTTCGTCCCTCAGCATCACCCTCTTCTGTTCATCAAGCTCTCCCTGGGCCATCAGGGATCCCGATGAAAAAAGCGCGACAATTATAATTATAAAGTATTGTCTCATTGAGAATCAATAAGGATATCCAATACAAAGAAACAAATTATTGAAGGGAATGTTGAAAAACGGAGGAAAAAAGATCTGCCGGAGGTAAATCTCCGAAACTTCATAAGGGTTAACCAGAGTCTGGTTATCCTACCTGCTCGCTTTGCTCAGTATCTACGTGGCTATAAGCGGGACAAGCTTGCTTGTTACATGAACTCATAAGAATTCCCACCGCAAATACGACTGCTATGATGATCACTACTCTTTTCATGGTCTAATGGTTTTGATCCGGTACTGATGTGCTACAAATATATAATATATCTAAATACAAAAAAGTCAGACTTATTAAGCGTTTTCCAACTGTACGAGAAAAGTTTTACCAATGTTTCCTTTTTAACGTCAATTCATAAAGCCTTGTTGTGTTAATACATCAATTAAAGCTTTAGAAAACAGAATATTATCATCTTTCTTATACCTTACATCAGTAAATACGTGTGCAAGGCTCTTGGCGTTATTTTCTTTGACGAACTCTTGGTTTGACGTGATTAACTCCTTGTTTTGATAGTGTTTATCAATATCCTCATCTGAGTAATCTGAATATTTATCGTAGTGAATAACAGCTTCCAGTGGAAGCCTATCTGTAAGTTCAGGTTGCTCATCGGGGTAACCAAGTGTAACTGTAGTCACCGGAATCACACCTTTGGGTAATTCAAGAACATCAATAATTTTAGCAGCCATGTAGGTGGTGGTTCCCAGGTAACAAATCCCCAATCCCGCATCTTCAGCAGCCACACATACATTCTGGGCCACCAGCAGTGCATCAATGGCAGCAGTGAAGAAGGAGAGAAAATTGTCATAACCCGGTTCTGCTCCCCTGAGATTACACCACTTGTTAAAGCGGTTGAAGTCGGCGCAAAAAGTTAGAACTACCGGAGCCTGCCTGATCATGGGCTGGTTAAAATGGCAGGGCGAGAGTTCCTCTTTAACCGTTTCATCCGTGGTAACCACCATGGAGTAGACCTGCATGTTTCCGGTGGTAGAAGCCCTTGTTCCGGCTTCGAGAATGTATTGCAGGATCTCATGGGGGATGGGATCGGTTTTGTATTTTCTAATGGTTCTGTGATTGAGTAGGGTATCTGTCATAGAGCATGAATTAGTTGGCGATTTTGAGCAAAAATAGTGATAATAACTCGGGATGAATGATTATTTTCACCCATTCTATTTACATTTCTAAACCCAACATCATGAATAATCTAAATTTTTCCAGGTATGGTTTTATATCTGTATTTCTTGTATTGACCATGCTGATTGTACCAAACCAGATCGATGCGAAGGAAAAACCGAAGGATAAGAGCAATGGAGATGAGAAAATCGAAGGCATTGATTCGAAGCTTTTGTCTGGTCTCAAATGGAGAGGCATCGGGCCCGCATTAACTTCTGGTCGGATCGCCGATTTTGCCGTAAATCCTGAAAATCAGAGCGAGTGGTATGTGGCTGTGGCCTCCGGAAATGTTTGGAAGACCACCAATAACGGCACAACCTTTAAGCCCATATTTGATAAGTATGGGTCTTACTCCACCGGAGTGATCACCATTGATCCCGGTAATCCAAATCTGTTATGGCTGGGAACTGGTGAGAATAACCATCAGCGTGCTCTTGGGTATGGAGATGGCGTTTATAAATCGGAAGATGGGGGGGAATCCTGGAAGAATATGGGATTGAAAGAATCGCGTCACATTGGGGGCATTGTGGTGGATCCCAGAAACTCAGATGTAGTATTTGTAGCGGCCGAGGGATCTGCCTGGGGACCGGGGGGTGACCGCGGTTTGTATAAAACCACGGATGGAGGCACGACCTGGAGAAAAGTGCTGGAAATCAGTGAAAATACAGGTGTAAATAACGTGAAGATGGATCCGGTGGATCCGGATGTAATGTATGCCACCAGTGAGCAGAGGCGGCGGCATGTTTTTACCAAGATCGGCGGTGGCCCCGAATCGGCTGTATACAGGTCCACCGATGGGGGAGAGACCTGGATTAAATCCATGAAGGGTTTGCCCAAAGTGCATATCGGAGGTATGGGAATCGATGTATCTCCCGTGGACCGGAATGTGGTCTACCTGATTGTGGAGGCAGCCGAAGGAAAGGGAGGCTTTTTCCGTTCCGACAACCGGGGCGCTTCCTGGAAAAAGATGAGCGATCACCACGCCAGTGGTCAGTATTACAACGAAATTTACTGCGATCCGGTAGATGTGAATAAGGTTTACTCCATGGAGACCTATTCTTATTTTACCGAAGATGGAGGCAAGACCTGGAATCGTCTGAGCAATGACAACAGGCATGTGGATGACCATGCCCTTTGGATCGATCCTACCAATGCAAGGCATTTCCTGATAGGAGGTGATGGAGGGGTTTACGAAACCTATGATGGCGGGCAAACCTATCAATTTAAATCCAATCTTTCAGTCACCCAGTTTTACCGGGTCAATGTGGACAACACGGAGCCCTTTTACAATGTCTATGGGGGTACCCAGGACAATCGAACCCTGGGAGGCCCTTCCATGAACAAGAGTTCAGTGGGTGTATCCAGTGAGGACTGGGCGTTTATCAAAGGCGGGGATGGATTCTGGGTAGCCATCGATCCCACAGATCCCAACATCGTCTATTGTGAATCCCAGTACGGGAATGTGCATCGTCATGACAGGAAAAACGGAGAGGGCATCTCCATTAAGCCTATCCCCAGGAAGGGTGAAGATACCTACAAGTGGAACTGGAATGCTCCACTGGTCATCAGTCATCACTCCCATACCCGGATCTATATGATGGCCAATAAATTGTTTCGCTCCGACGATCGGGGCAACTCCTGGGAGGTGGTCAGTGGCGATCTTACCTCGGAGACGGACCGAAACACCTGGCCCGTAATGGATCAATACTGGAGCAAAGATGCAGTGGTAAAAGATGTGTCTACCAGTCTGTGGGGCACAGGAGTTTCCTTTTCAGAATCCCGCCTGGATGAGAATTTGCTTTATACAGGGACCGACGACGGCGTTATCGCCATCACTGAGGATGGGGGAGCGACCTGGAATAAAGAGGGTTCATTCCCTGGCATTCCCGAATATACCTATGTGAGTGATCTCCTTGCAGACCGTTTCGACGCCAATGTGGTCTATGCCACCTTTGATAATCGGAAGCGTGATGACTTTAAACCCTATGTGTTGAGAAGTACAGACCGGGGAGCTACCTGGGAGTCCATCACAGGCAATTTGCCCGAGGACGAGACAGTTCATACCATCGCACAGGATGCCGAGGTACCCGGATTGTTATTTGTGGGAACCGAGTTTGGCTTCTACTTCACCATAGATGGGGGTGAGGCATGGACCAAACTTAGTGGTGGCTTACCTACAATTAGTGTCCGCGATATGGTGATTCAGGAAGATAAAAACGATCTGGTACTGGCCACCTTTGGCCGGGGATTTTATATCATGGACAACTATACACCCCTCAGGGAGCTTGCCAGGGAGAAGGAGATTATGGATAAACCTGCCCATATATTCCCGGTGGCTGATGCCCTGATGTATATTCAAACCGGGGGTAAGCTGGGACAGGGCTCTACCGTCTTTAATGCCAAGAATCCCGATTTCGGAGCCACCTTTAGCTACTACCTGAAGGAGGTGCCCAAAACTTTGAAAGAAGAGAGAAAAGAGAGGGAGAAGGAACTCTTTAAGAACAAGCAGCCCATTCCCCAACCCACTCAAGAGGAGTTAAGGATTGAAGAGGAACAGCAGGAACCCACATTAATCTTTACCGTGTATGATGCCGATGGTTATGCCATCAGAAAGTTAAGCAAGAAAGCCTCCAAAGGGATTAACAAGATTACCTGGGACCTTCGTTATCCTTCAAGCAGACCGATTAGTACAGGCTCATCTTCGGAAGGCCGAAGAGGAGGAGGATCAGGAAGCGGATTCCTGGCCATGCCAGGGACCTATACCGTGGGGATGGATATAGTGGAGGACGGAGATGTGATTGCATTGACGGAACCAGTTGCTTTTGATGCAAAACTGCTGCAACACGCTTCTCTTCCTGCCAAGGATTTTGCAGCACTGGTTGCATTCCAGAAAGAAGTCTCCGAACTTTCAAGGGTGATGGCGGGTACGCAGCGCCTGGCACAGGAACAGGCCGGGAAACTGGCAGCCATCAAAAAGGCACTGGTTCAAACCCCTGAGGCAGATGTTCAGCTGGGTACCAGGGTAAATGAGCTTGAGGCACAACTAAAAGATATCCAGTATGCACTGAATGGCCCGGAGGCCAGGGCAAGCTGGGAAGAGTTGCCTCCCATGCAGATGCCCTTGAACCGACGCTTAAGTACCATGACCTACACCCACTGGTCCTCCACTGCCGAATTGACCAAAACAGAGACCGATCAGCTGGAGATCCTCAGGGAGGAGTTTCCCCCGGTACTCTCAAAACTGGAGCAGGTGGTGAACGAGATCCGGGAACTGGATCGTGAGCTGGAAGCATTGAAAGCACCCTGGACACCCGGGAGGGTGCCGGAGTTGAATTAAGCGCATCGAGGGATATTATATCGCGAAGTGGTTATTTGACTGTGTCTAAAAATCCCAGTTGGCTTAACATAACACCCCTGGGGCACAATATGGAAATGAAAGAGGGTGTCCGAGAGGGTGCCCTCTTCTGTTTGGTGCATATATTTTAGCTTGATAAAAGCCTAATCGAAAGAAGGCTGCCATGCGAAAGGCAGCCTTCAGAGGAGAAATCACATAGTAACCTTAAACTACTCTTCTCCATATGGGGACTGAAATAGTGGTCTCTTCTGTTTACTACTGATACCCCGGATTCTGCTCAATGCGGCCAAAGGAATTTTTTACCTCTTCGGTTGGAATGGGGAAAAGCAATTCGTGATCCTCTACGGTGCAGCCTTTGGCGCCCTTGGCCGCTTCCATGCGCTCTTTAAATCGATCGGTTCGGAGCAGGACCCACCTGCGATGCCCCTCCTGGGCCAGCTCAACCCTCTGCTCATGCCAGATGGCTTCGCGTAATTCATTAGGATCGCCGGTGGTCACATCGGGGAGCAGCTCACCTGTATAAGTACTATCCCAGACTGTGGAGATTCGCTGCGGATCTTTCTTGGGTGTATACCGGGCCCTTTCTCTGACCTTATTCAGGTACATCCTTGGCCTGGCCCGCCTGTCCGTTTTCATTGAGTGCCTCCGCACAGAAGAGCAGCACTTCGGCGTAGCGGCAATAGCGCCAGTTTATTTCCAGATCGCCAGTCCTGGGGCCTTTCATCCCAGGGGATCCAGGCTTTTCGTGTCGTATAGCCGGTTGAAGTTTTGGCCAGGCTATTCTCAAGCGTATCCACGTACCCCGAATGCATTCAGAAATACATCTCCTGCAAAGTTCACGGTGTACAACAGGCGGGGATCACCAGGCTCGAACTCATCCACCAGGTCCTGAGTGGGATTATCAAAACCCCAACCCTCCACCAACAGGTTCTCTGGGCAGCCTCCATATCCCCAGCCAGGTGACCATGTTACCTACTCCTTCCACATCCAATGCCTGCTGGAATTCCAGGATTGATTCCGCACAGTGCTCCCCCTCATGCCGGTGGATCAATCCATAGTCATCCACCAGCTGGTACTCTCCCGGACTCAATGATGGCCGTATAGGCCTGAACGGCTTTGGGCCCATTCCTCATGCCACATATAGACCTTTCCAAGCAGTGCGTGGACTGCCCCGTGGGTAATCCTGCCATTTTCGCTCTGGCTTCTTTTTGGGAAGGTCCGATGCATCCATCAGATCCTGTTCAATCAGTGCCCAGATCTACAGATTCAGGAGTTATTCCAGATTGAGTTCGTCCGGATTAAGCCAGTGGGTGGGCATGGGAACCCCTCCATAAATGGTTACCAGGTTGTAATAGCCCAGTGCACGCAGGTATTTGGCCTGATCGACGATTCTTTCGATCTTCCTCTTCATCCCCTACCACTTCCTCCGATTTATCGATCACCAGGTTACATTTGGCGATAAGGTAATAATTGATATGTCTGATAAACAAAGTTACATAATAATCCTACTGCCTGCATGGACAATAAACCTGGAAGCGTCCCGGGTTCACCTCCCTTTCTCCGCATCGTCTGAACCCACATTCCCGATAACGAACATATTGAAGGGCAGATTAAAAAATGCAGCAATAGGGAGGTGGATAATAGCAAGCAATAACCGAATAGCACGTGTAGAGTATGGTTTCCAGTTCCTCCGCATTCTTTACATAATGAGGCTTCCGTGAAAGCGCTGGTAGGGGTTGTATCCAGAAAATCCTCACTGCAGGCATTCATTACCAGGATGATCGTTCCTGCTATCGCAATATATTTAATCATTGATTTCATGACTTTGTTCTTTTCAAGCGTTAGAATTCAATCTGGATACCCATGGTAAAGCGTTTTGATCTGGGGTAGATGGTCCGGATACCGTCAATAATACTGCTCTGCCATCTACTCCGGTCCAGATGGGATCACCCAGACCTACTTCCGGATCGATACCGGAATAGTTAGTGATTGTTATCAGATCATCTCCACCAACATAGATCCTGCAGGAACTGATATGCAGTTTTTGGACCAGGGATTCAGGCAGCGTGTATCCAATCTGGATATGCTTCATCCTCAGGTAGGAGCCATCCTCTACGTAAAAATCCGATTCCCGAAAATTACTGATTATCATCGTTGGAAGTTATCCTCGGGAATGTGTTTGAAGTACCTTCCTCGCTCCATGAAGCCAGGTAACTCTCCCTGTTGCCCTCTATGATTGATCTTTGGGTGTTCCACAACTCATTTCCAAAGACTCCATTCCAGAATGTGATCAGGTCAAATCCCCTGTAGACCCAGGTTAAGTGATAACCCAAAGATCAGGTCAGGATGACCATCCCCGATGATGGTTTGGTCCCCATCGTTCCCGGTTGTATCCCATACTGATCCGGCAGCGATTTCTCCATCCCCATTCAGGTCCTGGAACCTGAAGTCTCCGGGTACAGCACCGGGTTGAATGGGAATGCCATCTTCATTCACATAAGACTGCACCTCATCCTCTGTTTGAAAGATACCATCAGTAACAAACCCGATAGAAAGATGCGATAGGATATCCGACTCTGATAATCGCAGGATTGTTATCTACCCATAGAACTGTATTGTCCTGATTTGTACTTAATACGGTGTTCTTATAGGTACTGCCATTGGCAGAAATAGCATAGGTGAACCTGCCAGCACTCCCTTTGTAATTGATCATCAACTCAAAGCCTCTGTTCTCTACGCTTCCAGCATTGCTCCATGGTTCATTATCCAGTCCGTATCCTGCATACTCCGGGGCTGCCAACCGGACCAGCATATCATGGGTGGTTCTGATGTAGTAGTCGGCATTGAGTGTAAGTGCGTTGCGGAACATCCCTATATCCAGCCCCACATTAGTTTGTTTGGCTCATAGGCCAGGGTGGGAATACAGGTGGTTTCAAATGAGTAACCTGAATAGGGCTGGTCATTTCCAAAAAGGGCTCGAAATTCAGGTGCAGTGGCATACTGAGAAACATAGGCATTGGTATTGTTCTCGTTCATACTGGAATTACCGATCTGGCCCCAGCCAGCCCGTAGTTTTAGATTGGGCAGGATCGTGCTTTTTAATACTTCGAAGAAGGGCTCATTGCTGATCTTCCATCCTATGGCAGCAGATGGGAATGACGCCCCATCTATAGTCCGGTCCGAATTTTGAGCTCCCGTCCCTTCTGATACTGGCAGTCAGCAGGTACCGATCTCTAAAAGAATAGTTAAGTCTGCCCAGTAGGGATATCCATCGTAAGGATATCATAACTTCCTCTGAGCTCAGTTATGGAGGTAGCTGCATCCAGGGTTTGCATTTCCGGCTCGTTGGAAGGGCTTCCTGTTTTAGCTGCATGGAGATATTCGTATTTGTTGTATTCCGTGGTATAGCCTGCCAAGGCAGTTATAGTATGATTCTGGAGGGATTTGTGATAGGTCAGGGTATTTTCCCAGAGCCAACCATCGGTCCAGATATAAATACTTGTAAACGTTTACCTGAAGTATTCATGTTATCTTCCTAGTAACGAAATAGGCCGGTTCGAAATCATGTGTTTTGGAATTGCTCAGGTTCAATCCCAGAGAAGAACGAAAGATGAAATCTTTTAACAGGGTCGCTTCAGCAAAAACATTGCCGAAATATGGATAACCTGTGGTTCTGCACATTCCTCCAGTAGCTTAGTGTTGACATAGGGTCCGCACCGGGGGAATATTTGTAATAGTCATAGCCGGGATCGCCGGGTTCTGCGTACATAAAATCATCCGGATCCGCATAGAGGGGATGGTCCGGATCGGATGATATCAAATTGCTTCAATACCGGATAGAGCGGATTTGCGCTCATCAAGCTTCTGAATATCCCATCATCGCCCCATGGCATCCCAATGCGATTCATCTGGGAAATGGCTAGGTTCTCACCCAAGGTGATAAACTTCCCCAGGTTAAAATCGGAATTTATGCGGAAGGAATAGCGATCGTAATCTCCGCTATTGGTGACCACAATCCCCTCCTCGTTATAATATCCGAAACTTGCTGAATAGCGGGCATCACGGGTACCTCCTTTTATGGACAGGTTATAATTCTGGGAAATGAGCAGGCCGGTCTTTCAATATTTCAGCGTACCAGTCTGTATCGTATCCTTCATCATAAAGAGTGAGGTTGTCTTCCATCTCCTGGAGAGTATCGGGTTGTGTGCTCGAATACCCATTTCCGTAGTAGCTTCTCTGAAATTCTATATAATCATCCGCCCTCAATTTATCAGGCAAATTTCTTATCCTGGATAAACCCAGTTGTGCGTTGAAGGAGATCTTTGGGCTGGAGTCAAATCCCTTGTGCGTGGTGATCAGGACAACCCCGTTGGCTCCCCTGGATCCATAGATGGCTGTTGCTGAGGCATCCTTCAACACTTCTATGCTTGCAATATCAGTCGGATTTAGAAAGTTGATGGTACTGGATTCATCCCTGATATCGCTCATATCCATTATCATTCCGTCAATCACATAGATAGGGGCATGACATTTATGGAACCGGTGCCCCGAATACGCATGACTGGTTCTATTCCCGGAGCGCCGGTATTTTGCGAAAATAGACACCCGGCACCCGTCCCTGCAGAGCTGTCAAAACATTATCCGGACTGACCTTTTGAAATCCCCGTCTTACGGAGAAACTGCCCCCGTTAGATCCGATTTCTTGATAGTGCCATATCCAATGGCTACCACCTCATCTATTTCCTGGTCCGGTGTCAAAGCCAGGTTGATGATCCTCTGATTCCATAGTGATATTGATATTCTGGTAAAGGAACCGAACAAGCTTTCAGGGAACACTGCTTCCCATATGTTTCAATTGGTGAGATCCTTCGAACAATGAGCTAGATGCTTTGATTGGTAAAAAGGTTGATCTGGTCACAGAAGGAGCTATAAAAAACAAACGGAGATTAGAAAAGAGTATTCAGCAAGATCTACAGGTAATATTGCGAGGGGAGTGGCAGAAGGTTGGTGAACGCGTGTAGGTGGAGAGAGGGTTAGTGGGTTGAAGTTTTGCGAAGCGGATGGGGAAACAGAGAAGGCTTGCTGAAACATTTTTGCGAAGTAGGAGGGAGTGCTGAAGCGCAGCTCGAGGGCGACTGCAGAGACAGTGCGAGATGCTCTGCAGCGTGGACAGCTGCGCGTTGCAGCCGAGAGGGTCCGAATAAATTCGACAGGGAGACTGGTTGGTGAGGCATAAAAGATATTCCTGAAGAAAGGGAAGGAGGAGGGGAAAAAAGAGGAAGAGGGGAGGGAGAGAGAAGGGAGAGGGGAGGAGAAAGAGGGAAGGGAGGGAAAGAAAAGGGGGGAGGAAAGAGAAGAGAAGAAGGGGGGGAGAAAAGGGAAGGGGAGGAAGAGAGAAGAGAAAGAAGGGAAGGGGGAAGAGGGGGGGGGGAGAGGGGGAAAGAGAAGAAAGAGAGGAAGAGAGGAAGAGAAAGAGAGAGGGGGAGGAAGGGGGGAAGGGAAGGAAAAAGGAAAGAGGAAAGAGGAGGAGGGAAGAGGAGGGGAAAAGGGGAAAATAGGAAAGGAAGAGGAGGAGGGGGGGGAAGACGCGGAAGGGAGGGAGGGGGAGAGGAGGGGAGAAGAAAAAAGGGGGGCTGGAGAGATTGTTAAGAAGTGCATTCTTTCCTGGTTTTATGATCCCAAGCTTTCTGAACAGACAGGTTCAGATTGTAATTGAAGATGACAAGGTGAGCGGACTGAAATTTGTCTACAGGAGATGGGAGTGAAATGTTTATCACACGGGATATATCAGCAGCTGGGTGAAGTTGATTAATTTGTGGTTTCTTATCCTCAGGCTCCTCTGCTTTGTGGGAACCTTTTCTTCTCCATAGCGTTGAGCGGACCTTACCATGGTACCAGTGTTGAATTGATGAGAGATTTATTGAAGAGCGGTTTTCAGGCTATCCAGTTCCAGGATCTGTGATTCTTCTGCCGGATCTCTGGGTACGATTCCACTTCAGCTTCCAGGTGGATTTTCCTTTTGCGCTGGAGGTTCTTACCTGATTATCCAGGATCAGGATGATAAACAGGACACATATATCCGTAGCAGGGGGATTTTACCAGAGGATGCAATCAAAGGGGCCTTCGGATACCAGGATCCCCTGTGGCTGGCACCGCTTACCCAGAAGGTGTATTTGCCGGGTGATAGGTTGGTATATTCTGCATAATTCTGGTTTCCGGAATAGACGGTATCCTTATCGATGCCTTCCAGGTAGTAGCGAAAACGATTACGTTCCGAGTGACTTAAATAGGTAGCGGCAAAATCTATGCGAAAGAAGTTCTGATCGTGATCCAGGTTTATGCGATCAGCCACAAGAATGGAGCTCTGTAATGGGGAGGATTCTCCCGGGTGAACAGTTTCTCCTCCAATCCTGAACTCGGTAAGCAGAATAGGTGCAGTGCTTGTATCGGGACTCAGAAAATCCTGAGGGATAATGACCACATCTGAACCTCCCAGGTAAATGTTCCCATTTTCATGATCGCTGTCCAAGGACCAGATGATTGGGGGGGCCTTAATCAGGCCGTCATGGTGGGTATATGTTGCGGTGGTCCCGTCGGTCCTGATCACAATCACTCCTGTCAGGGTGCCTACATAGATATTTCCTCGTTTATCTTCTGTGATCCTGGTGGTATGTTGCGTAATACGATCGGTAATAAAATGGTTATCGAAGGTGATGTCTATAGGGTTATCGGGATTACTAATAAGCTTGCTTATCCCCACCCAGGTGGAGAGCCAGATCTGGCCCTTAGAGTCGCAGAACAGCGATTTTATGTGCCGGTCCGGAAGCCCATTAGGATTGTTTTTATCGTATACATAGTGTGTCCAATTCCTGCTTTTTGTATCTATTCGAATTAAGCCTTGATCACCTTGGGCAAACCAGAAGATGCCTTCCTTGTCGAGAATAAATGGAGAAAAATCCATTTGGGTATTTAGGCCCCCAAACGGGAGAGGATCATTGAATAAGATGTTCATGGTATCCAGGGTGACCGGGTCAAACCTGACGATCCGGTCCAAGCCCAGAATCCAGAAGAATCCTTTTTCGCATTGGGTGGTCAAGTAGGAAGTACCTACCTGGAAATGCTCGAAGCTGTTATTATCCTCATTAACCCGGTAAAGTGTACCATCCCATTGGGAAGTGAACCAGATCCGGCCGTTCCGGTCCCGGAGGACATTAAAAACATAGTTACTTTTGATGCTGCCGGGCTTTTCATCGGCCTGGTATGTGACCAGTTTTCCGGTCTCTAGATTGTACTTGCAAATTCCTGTTCGAAACGTTCCGATCCACAGGTTCTCCTTTTCCCTGGCTATACTGGTAACCCAGCTCGGCCCTTCTCTGTGAAGCTCTTCGGTTAAGCTGACTGTCCGATTATTAGCATCATGTGTATCGATGAGTCTTACCCCCTGAAAGGTAGCTAACAGGATGTTGCCCTGCTTGTCGGAAATCATTTTAGTAATTATAGGGCCCATATTCTGAGGACCCTTGCGGGTCAATGTTTTTGTTAGCGGGTCATAGAGCATCAGGCCCTGGTCTACCCCATACCAGATTCTTCCCTGCATGTCGATAACAAGATCGCCCCGGGTGGTAGGACGAAGTCGCTATACAGGTAAGCCGGCCCATTCAAATGCTTCTTGTATGATAGAGCTTAGCTGTTCTTCTTTTCTTCCAAAGACCCAGAAATGGCCATCATCTAATTCATATGCTAAGTTCATTTGTTTAACCACAATATCGGGGAGAACCAGGGGGTGTTGTATAAATGCTTTTCTTTCGGGATCGAAATAGGACAGCCCCTGGTGCATGTTAGCCATCCAGATCTTTCCCGTGGAATCCGGCAATATGCTTGCGGGGTTCAAGTCGCTTATTTCCTTGCCGTCTGAATCGAGCAAGGGAAAGCGTCTGATGAGTTTCGTTCCAGGATGGTATTGAAAGATTCCATCCCGGCAACCCAGCCAGAGGAAACCTTCCGGATCATATTTCAGGTATTGGATGTTTAGATCCCTGCCATCGTAGCTGAGTGGTATATGCTCGTATACCTCTTTTGCCAAATCAAACCTGATGAGGCCATCACCTAGGAGCCATAGGTTGTTCTGATTATCCTCCGTAAAATTTCCTACTTGCCTGGCCGGACTCCCGGTTGAATCAAATGGGATATAGGGATAGCTGATCATCTGGTTGCCGTCCCAGCGGTCCATTCCTCCAAAGGTGCTGATCCAGAGTAAGCCCCTGCTATCCTGGTACAGGTCAATGACCTGGGGATTGGAATAGTCTTCTATGTTGCCCACATCCTGCAGGGTTACCGGGCCATGTTGGGCGATGAGTGGAATGCTTGACAGTAATAAAATGGAGAGTTGGAAAAGAACAATGCGCTTGAACATGTTGGTCTGTTTTGCCAGGGTTAACCAGGAACTGTTGTGGTAAGATTAGGAAGAGGGTAGAGTGTAGTTGTTGAGAGAGTGTATCCTTCAGACTAACAGATAAATAAATTTATGCAATAAATGGTTACATGTCAAATATTTAGATGGTATTTGTGTTGAATATGCATCCTGATCTAAGCTAAAGATTGAATTGGGTGGAGTCTATCACAAATCGTTCATTTTCGCCAACAGATCGTTCATTCAAAAAAAAGGAGGCTGCCTATGCGAGAGCAGCCTCCGGTGAGAGAAACAGTGATATCCAACTTGCACTAGTTCTCACCAACCACAAATATCCCGCATTGGTCAATGCAGCCGTCAACAGTTTTGCAATCGCAGTCTACGCAGCAATCACCAATTGAGTACGCATAATAGATGTCATTCAAATTATAAATTGTCAAGTTATCCTCAGGGCTCTTTATCGATCTCATAAACCTGGATTCATCGTATTTCATCGTGATCTTAACCGGGATTTCGAACTCTCTTGATTTCGAAGCTAATTCAGGTTGCAGGGATATAGTAGTATGCATTAAATTGTATCCATACACGTCATTGGGATCCAAAGAAGATGAGGAAAGGGTGAACTTGGTCGGTACCGTAACAGCTCCTTTTGGAAATTCAAGGGTAACAATCCCATCCAGGGACTGTATTACTGACCCTCCCGGAAAAACGGCGAAGCTTTCAGAATTAATATCTCCAAACAAGCATTCTTCAGTCAGATCTATTTCAGGCTTCGCAACCATAGTTGGCGAGTACATAAACGTTGCGATCATCCATGGAACGAGGCTACGAATCTCAGTGCAATCCATTTTGCTTTCATAATTATAAATTTTAATGGTTAACAATAAACAGATGTGTTGGGTATCCCCTGTACAGGTGAAATGTTTCAGGATAAAATTATGCTGAGAAGTGCCCCTGATTCTACCAATATGGATAAGAAACAGATTCATATTAAGCATAAAAAAAGGCACCCTTTCGGGCACCTTTAGTTTTTGTTTTTCTTGGCTCCTCCGGGGTGTCCCTGAGGCAGCATACGACTTATTTACTGCCCAGAAGATCATCTTCCAAATTACCTTCAGGTTTAGAATCCATATCGACAGTCAATGAATGCGATCTGATAATACCTCCAGATTTAAACAGTTTCATTCTATTCGACTAATCTGTTTTGATAATACTCGTTCCGAAAAAACTCGCAACGAAATATTTCGCGATGATCACATATTTTTAGGGTAACAGACAAATCTTTACTTTCTTCAGCTAGTATCTCTAATCATGACGCAAAAAAAGGCACCCCTTCGGGCACCTTTAGTAAATCAGTTTTTAATTATTTTTCTAGGTTTCTCAGGGTTGTTTTATAAGCCAACTGGGATTTTTTTGCACAGCAAAATAACCACTTGGTAAATATGCCCCTGAGAATAATCCTACAGTGGTTTCACCGGCACACAGATATCCACTGTGAAGATGGGCTCAGGTCCAGGTTCATGCTCTTCCGGGTAGTATTCATAGGGTAAACCATCCGAGGGCTGGTAACCGCTGTCGGCCAGCCAGCGGCAGACGGCATCCCAGGCTTCGCCAAATTGATGAGGCTTTACTTTAAAGCTTCCCACCGCACATTTGCCACCCGGGAGGTGCATTTTTCCGAATTCACCTTCGGGTTTGGCATCCTGGTCCACGGTAATGCAGGCGCTTTGACGAACCTTTTCCGGATCCACCACCTTGGGATCGTCGTGGTAGACAGTGAGGGTTTTGGTTTCCGGGAATCTGAGTAATCCCCTGGGGCCTGCCCATTTCATCAGTTTCCCGTAGGCCATTCCTATCTGGTCGAAGGGACCTACATGCCTGCAATAGATTAAATCCAGCGCTGGCATTTCTTTTACTGCAATGTTTGTTTCCATGTTCGTGTTGCGATTTAGATTAATAAACTCATCGCTAAAGTACGTGGACCCTTCATCAGGCAATTGACCTTTATTGCGCTCCGCTTGACCATTCTTGCGCTCTTGTTTTTCGTAATGATCTCTGAACTCACCTGTACTCTTTCCAAAGTGATCCCGGAAGGACCTGCAAAATACGGCAGTACTATTAAAACCACAGAGTGCAGCTACTTCGGAAACGGGGCGGTGATAGTCCGAGATCAGCATACTTCCTGCCCGCTGAAGCCTGATCCGCTTCACATAGTGATTGATGGTCTCCCCTGTGAGCGCTCTGAAGATTCTGTGAAAATGGTAGGGAGAAAAGTGGGCTACCTCTGATAGTTTTTCCAGGGAATGTTCATCTTCCAGGTGGGCATCAATGTAATCCACCACCCTGTTGATGCGCAAGAAGTATTCCTTCCTGGATTGCTGCTGGATTCTGGATAAGTTCAATTTCCTGCTGATTTTATTTCACGATAATAGTATAAATGCTCCAGGATGCTTTGACCGATCTTGCGCACCTATATTCAAATTTAAGAAAATTTTTCTCCGAAAATATTTGCGAAATATGTTAGAAAAACCTAACATTGTATTAGAAATACCCAACATAGTGTTAGAATTATCACACAAATGTTTGAAATCATGAGAAAAGATATCAGAAAAGCAACATTTCTGGCCGTTCTGTCGGTTGCCGTGCTTACTACCATGATATATTGGATGGTAAGATCGGAAGTCACCATGAATCTTAAAGAATCCTTAATGATCATTATCCAGCTCGTTGTAGTCGTTTTTGCCATATTCTTTGCCTTTCGCAGGTTAAAAAGTGTCAAGCAGAATCTGCCTGCAGAGGATGAAATGTCCAAGGGGATCCTGAGAAGGGCTGCAGCAAGCTCATACTATGTATCTCTGTATATGTGGCTGGCATTTATGTTTTTTGAAGAACACATTGACCTGGAGCGCAGGATACTGATTGGTGCAGGAATACTGGGTATGGCTATCATATATGCCCTGAGCTGGGTTTATCATAACTACATCAGAAAATCACATGACTAGTCGCATCAGAGAATTAAGGGCGCGGGACAACCTGACCCAGATGGACCTGGCGCGGAAAGTGGGGGTAAGGCGCGAAACCATAGTCTTCCTGGAGAAGGGAAAATACAATCCTTCCCTGAAGCTGGCCTACGACATAGCACAGGTATTCGGGATGAAGATCGAGGAGGTGTTTGTTTTTTAAAGTTTATCAGAGGCTTTATTTTATTTGATTCTATATCTCATTGAACTATCTTGAACTGTTATGCAAAAATCTAAGAGGAAAGTAGGTATTGGGATACTGTTGGCCCTTATTGTTCTGACGGGCTTTATCCTTAGTCCCGAAGTTTCAGATTCAAAACTAAAATTGACATACATTGCCAACGAGGGATTCCTGATCGAAGCTGGCCAAAAGAGCATCTTAATTGATGCACTTTTTGGAGAAAAGGAATTAAGTTTTTGTGATATTCCCACCTCCGGGGCCATTCAGGCCATGACTGCAGCAGAGGATGAATTTGCAGCTATAGATGTGATAGCTGTTACCCATAGGCACCTGGATCATTTTTACGCTCCCTTTGTGGCGGCCCATTTGTCCAGCAATAATCATGGGAAATTTATCTCCTGTGAACAGACGGTGGATCTCTTAAGTGCTGAGAAGGGATATGCGGAGATCAGTGATCGGGTAATAGAGATCACACCAGATAGTTTATTTTACCAAGACACCACCATTAATGAGATTGGAGTAAGGGTATATCGCATGGCTCATGGACCTTACCTGGAAGAGGATCCTTTAACAGGAAAAAGTGTAAATCGGCACAGGAACATTCAGAACCTGGGTTTTCTCTTCAACATCAATGGCATCAAAGTATTTCACTGTGGGGATTCCAGTCCCAGGTGCTGGGATGATTATGAACATTTCCGCCTGGATCAGGATCACATTGATATAGCCATCCTGGGGAGGGGATTTCTGGCTTCATCAAATGGCTTTGGGGTTGATATTATCAGGGACCTGATTAAGCCCGATCACATTGTGCTGATGCATATTCATCACGATGGCAATTCCTACTATAAGGATATTGCCAATCAGGTAAAAGATGAATTCCCAAGCGTCACCGTTTTCGAATCCCTGATGGACTCACGGACATTTACCGTCGCCCCAGATTAACCACTATCCTGTTAACCACTAACCCGTTAACCATTACCCTTCTACCTAATACCCTTCTACCTCTACCCTCTACCCTTCTACCCTTCTACCCTTCTACCCTTCTACCTAATACCCTTCTACCCTTCTACCCTTCTACCCTTCTACCTTCTACCTCTTTCGAAATGAATTACTTCATTTCGAAAGAAATCCCCAACTCATCCGCTATCTCCTTCATCTCCTTCTGAACGGGAACCAGCACATTTACACCCTCTTTGCTGATGCGCTGCTCATTCTCACGCTCAGGATCTCCGGGAATCATCACCCGGTCGTATCCTTCTGCAGGTTTGGCTGCCCTGAAGGTTTCGATCCATTTGTCCATCTGTGATTTGAAGGCTTCGGGTTTCTGGAAAGCGTCGATGCGCATGGCACCAAAAAAGTGTCCGGTACCTTCTCCCACTTTTTCCTCTTTAACCGGCAGGTAGGCTACCGATGGTGGACAGAAAGGTCCGAAGTTGGCACCTGAAAGGACTGCCGAGAAGATATCCACAACCGCACTCATGCAGTAGCCTTTGTGGCCTCCCTGTTCCCGGGTTCCGCCCAGGGTGACCATGGTTCCGCCCTCTTTGAGAATATCCGGATTATCTGAAGGAGCACCATTTGCGTCCTGAACGTAGCCATATGGAACTTTTTCACCCATCTTGGCGGCCACGGCCAGTTTGCCACGAGCAATGGGTGTGGTGGAGAAGTCAGCCACAAAGGGTGGGTGAATTCCTGCAGGAACTGCCACGGCAATGGGATTGGTTCCAAGCATCTGAGAAACCGAGTTTGTGGGGGCGACCAGTGGATTGGCAATGGTCATACAGATCCCAATCATATCGTTTTGCAGAGCCATCATGGAGTAAAAACCTGCGATGCCAAAATGGTTGGAACCGCGGGTGGATACCCATCCGGTTCCTGCAGTCCTGGCCTTTCCGATGGCGATCTGCATGGATTTGGTGGCAGCGATCATCCCGATGGCTCCATCCCCATCCACGACTGCTGTACTGGGCGACTCATGAACAACCCTCACGTCTGGATTCACATTAATCCGACCAGCCTTCCAAAGCTGGAAGTAATCTTTGATCCGGATCATTCCGTGACTCGAATAGCCCCTCAATTCGGCGGCAATAAACACATCGGTAGCCATTTTGGCGTCTTCGGGACTGCATCCCATTTTTTCAAATACAGTCCTGGTAAACTGTTCAAGATAATCTACTTTATACATAGTTGCAGATTTATTTTTTTCTGTTAATTTTTCTTGATCTGGCCTGTGCGGTGGGCATGACCACCATATCATCGATATTTACATGGGGTGGACGGGTCACTGCAAATAGAATGGTCTCGGCAATGTCTTCAGCATAGAGCGGGGTAAATCCGTCATATACATGGTTGGCCTTATCAGAATCCCATTTGAAACGTACCAGGCTGAACTCGGTCTCTACTGCTCCGGGATCGATGGAGGTAACTTTGATCCCGTGATCCACCAGGTCGATTCGCATACCCTGTGTGAGTCCATCCACCGCAAACTTGGTGGCGTTGTATACATTCCCGTTCTCATAAGCCTCTTTCCCTGCAATGGATCCTATATTGATAATATGTCCTTTTTGCCTTTTTACCATCCCGGGGGAGATGTTCCGTGTAATATAGAGCAAGCCTTTAATGTTGGTATCGATCATCTGCTCCCAATCGTCTACTGAACCTTCATGAATGTGACTCATCCCGGCAGCGAGCCCGGCGTTGTTTACAAGCACATCCACATTTTCCCATTTCCCGGTAAGTTGCTCACAGGCTTTAATCACTGCATCGGGGTCCCTGATGTCAAATGCAAGGGATAAAACATCGGCATCTGTTTTCAAACGTATCTGCTCTTCCAGCTCTTCCAGTTTTTCCATCCGTCGGCCGGTGATAATTACGTCGTAATCATTTCTGGCAAGAATTTCTGCTGTGGCCCTGCCTATGCCTGAGGAAGCTCCTGTAATAATCGCGATTGGATTCATGGGATTGGATTTCTAACAAAAGTAAAAATTATCTTGATGATCTATTCACTATATTTGCGTGTAAAATTTATAAATATGGATTTGAATGCAGCCCAACTAAAAGACCGAGCCATCTCTTATCTGACCCAGGATGAACTCTATTCCATTGAGTCGATGTTGGGCAGGGAGCCCAATCCTTTCGAATTGAATATGTTTGCAGCCATGTGGTCGGAGCATATCTCTTATAAGAGCTCCATCAAGTGGCTGGATGACATTCCCCGTGAAGGCAAAGAGGTTTATGTCCGCGCCGGAGATGAAAACGCCGGAGCGATTCATATTAATGAAGAGTTGGTCTGTGTGATAAAGATGGAGTCTCACAATCACCCCATTGCCGTGGATCCAAGGCAGGGTGCAGTTGGAGTAGGGAATTTAAACCGGGATCTGATTACCATGGGGGCAAAACCCATCGGTCAGTTGAATATTCTCCGTTTTGGCAATCCAAAGGAGAAGCATGTAAAGAATATGGTCAATGCCGTTGTAGGGGCGCTGGGAAGTTACTCCAACAACTTTGGAGTGCCTGTGGTAGGTGGTGAGATCCTGTTCGATCCCAGTTACAACTTCAATCCCCTGGTCAACCTGATGGGTGTGGGGATCATGCAAAAAAGTAAAATAATCAAGGGAGCTTTTAATAATCCCTCACAAAAGGTGATTCTTCTTGGAAAGAAGACCTCGGGTCGTGGTGTTCACGGTGCAGGATTTGCATCGAAAGCCATTGTGAACAAAGGGCAGATGGTTCCGGAGTCTCAGGTAGCCGATCCGGCCAGTGGTAAAATTTTGATGGATTGTATCCTGGAGTTGAATGAACTGGGATTCATTCGGGGTATGCAGGACATTGGTGCAGGTGGGGTATTATGCGCTGCTGCTGAGATGGCTGACCGGGGAAAGAAGGGAGTCGAACTCCAGCTTGCTGGCATCCCATTGCTCAGGGAGGATATTGATGCGCTTGGCATCCTGCTGTCCCAGACACAGGAACAGATGCTGATGGCTGCCAATAAGGAGGATATCGTTAAGATAAAGGAAATTACCGACAGGTGGGGACTTGAATGTTCGCAAATTGGAAGCGTTACTGATGAGAAGCGGATCAGGATTCTGGAGAATAAAACGGTTCATGGAGATTTACCTGTCAGCCTGCTGGTTCGTGGTGGAGGTGCCCCGGTCTATCTGCGCGATATGAAAAAGAGGGGGAAAACTCCATTGGTGCTCTCAGCTGAAGATGTACCTATGCCGGGTAATTTGAAAGATATTGCCCGTAAAATGGTGTCTCTTCCCAACATTGCATCCCGAAGGTGGATTTATGAACAGTTCGACACCATGGCCGGATTGTCAAACCTGAGTGGGGGTTATGCTTCAGATGCTGGTATTGTTAAGATTCCGGGGCACGATCAGGCATTGGCCATGAGTGTGGATGGAAATTCGCGATATGGCAAATTAGAACCTAGAAAAGGAGCCATGATTGCTGTGGCTGAAGCCTCCAGGAACATCATTTGCTCTGGAGCCAGGCCCGTGGCATTGGCCGATGGACTAAACTTTGGCGATCCTTCCGATCCATTTGTCTATCGTGATTTTGCAGAGAGTATTAAAGGAATTACGGAGGTATGCAGAACCATGGAGATTCCGGTGATTGCGGGGAATGTGAGTTTTCATAACCTTACCTATAACGGTGAGGATATCACTTCGGTGGTTCCTACGCCTGTCGTGGGTATGGTGGGTATTCTTGACCACCACGAAAATGTGATGACTGTGAATTTCAGGAATAAGGGAGATATGATCTTCCTTGTGGGCAGGTCAGACAATGATATTTCTGCCTCTGAATACCTCTCTTTTGTGCATATGGTGAATGAATCGGCGGCTCCGAAATTTGATCTGGAGTATGAACTGAAACTTCAGAAAGTATTGTCCAGCCTGATCAAGGATCGCCTGGTGGATTCGGCCCATGATGTAAGTATGGGAGGACTTTTTATTACCCTGGTAGAGTGCGCTGTACCGGGCGGACTGGGTTTTGATATAACTTCACCGGCAGAGATTCGTGGAGATGCATTCCTGTTTGGAGAGTCGCAGAGCAGGGTGGTTGTAAGTGTTTCACCTGAGAAGGAGACAGATTTCCTGGACTATATGATGGAAACCGGGATTCATTTTTCTGCGCTCGGACATGTAACCAAGGAGGAGCTGAGGATCGATGATGTATCTTTTGGGTTTATTTCCGATTATGCCCGGGATTTTGAAAAAGCACTTGAACAGATTCTGTCAGATTGAGGTTTCTTACAAGAATATTATACTAATTGCTCTATTTAGGCGTTAAATCAATAATGAAAAAAATCCCACTCCTTCTACTGATCTCCCTAATCAGCTTCAGCTGCGATTTCCCAATATCAGGAGAAGAAGCCCCGAAACCTGACGGCCTTTGACTATAAGAGAATACACTTTGGATTTACAGTGGGATTCAATTTAATGGACCTTGGTTTCGAAAGGAATTATGAAGCTGAAGATTTTATTTATGCCGATGTAAGCTATCCTTTGCCCGGGTTCCAGGTGAGTATAATTTCAGATCTACGATTAAGTAAAAACTGGAACCTCAGGTTTATGCCCGGAATTAGTTTTGGTTCCAGAGAGATCAACTATTATGATTATGATCCGGTGAGCGGACCGGGAGGTGAGGTGCAATTGGCAGGTGCAGAAAACCCCGTGGCACTGGGACCAGGATTCCTGGATTTCCCGCTTCATTTCAAATACCGTTCTGACAGGGTTAATAACTACAGACCTTATTTGGTGGGCGGCTTAAACTTCAGGTACGACATGGCCGCAAAAAAGGCCTTTGATTCGGAGATCAAATGATTACCTCAGGTTTAAACCTGCAGATTTGTATGTGGAAATTGGATTTGGCGTGGATACCTATTTGAAGTACTTTAAATTTGCTCCGGAAATAAAGCTTGCCATTGGACTGGCAAATATCATCACAGATGAGGGACGGACTCCCTATCCACAGTTTGTGAATTCCATCAACCGGGCCACCTCATATATTTTAATGCTTAACTTCCACTTCGAATAGGGGAGACTTTTGACCACAAGGTTTTACCTTCTTAACTCCGAGCATATAACAGCCACAGAGGATGCCACATTCAGTGATTCAGAACCAGCTCCGTTGGTAGAGAATGAAGGAATGGAGAGTCGTTTCTGTATATATGGATTATACCGGTCAGACAGGCCGTGAGACTCATTTCCAAAAAGAATCATTGGATTTTTATCCAGCTTGGTCTCATAGATGCTTTCTCCATCCAAAAAAGTTCCAAAGATTGCTTTGCTTTTCATCCCGGGCCGATTCAGAATTTCCAAAATATCTCTATAAATGATGTGGATACGTGTAATGGCGCCCATGGTCGATTGAACCACCTTTGGATTAAAGGCATCCGCCGAATCAGGCGTGCATATCACATGGTGATGCCAAACCAGTCTGCCGTTCTGATGATGGTCCCCAGATTTCCCGGATCCCGGATCGACTCAAAGGCCAGTACAGGAGCATCTGCTATTTCATCTTCGTTAAATTGTGGATCGGGCATGGTGACCAGGGCAAGGACCTGGGAAGGAGTGACCAGGTTACTTACTTTCTTGATTTCTGCAGGAGCGGCCTCAATGGCTTCAATTCCTGATTTGGACACATCCATGTGGTTTTGTCCGATCCAGTCTCCGCTAGCGAAGAGCAATTTGATCCTGTGACCCGTGCCAGCCTTTCCCCCCATAAGCTCCTTCACCAGTTTTTCACCTTCAACGATGTACAACTGATTTTTATCCCTGAATTTTTTTTGACTCAAGGACCGAATCAGTTTTATTTGTGAGGAAGAAATCATCTTTTTGGTATAACTACAAAGATGAGAAAATAATCGGGTGGATTAAAATTTGTAATTTTACAACATTAAGAGACAACATTGCACTGTAGGATTCCATATATACTCCTTTTTATCTTAGCGATTTCTCTCTTTTCCTGTAAAACTACAAAGTATCTTCCTGAGGATGAATACCTCATGGATAGCTACAAAATTGAAGCGGGAAAGGGAGATTATGACAGCAGGCGCTTGAATGATTACGTAAAGCAGAAACCCAATAAGCGAATCATTTTCTGGAAGTTTTACCTGTCGCTGTACAACCTTTCCAATCCGGAAAAAGAGAATGGATTTAACAATTGGCTCAGGCGGATAGGGGAGCCTCCGGCCATATATGATGAGGATCTTAAAGCAAGGTCCTCCGAACAGTTATATCTCTATATGCATAATAAGGGATTCTACAATGCCGAGATTAGCGATACCACCATCATAAAGAAGCGCAAGGCCAAAGTCTATTACTCTGTAGTACCCAATCAACCCTACCTCATTCGCAATATCAACTATTTCTTTCAGGATGCAACTCTTGCACCCATGGTGCTGGCAGATACAAGCTCAAATAAGTTCAAGTCAGGCGAATTGTTTGATGTGGATGTACTGCAGGAGGAGAGGGTACGTATTGAAACACTTCTGCGCGACAGTGGATATTATGCATTCAACAGAGATTACATCTATTATTCGGTGGACAGCTCTCTACAGAATCAGCAGGTGGATATTACCCTTGATATCAGAAACTACCCCAAGCAGGACAGGAATGGCAAGATCATCCATGTGGACCATCCGGTTTTCAAGATTCGGAAAGTCTATATGATTACCGATTATGAGGTCATGTCAAATCTAATGAATGAGGATACTGTTGCTGAAGTTCAAATGGATACCCTGCTCTATGACGGGGTTCATATTGTATATGGAAAAAAGCCTAACATCAGACCGGGCGTAGTTACTCAAAAGAACTACATTATACCCAAAGCGCTATATGATGCTTCTGATGTTCAGCGCACCTACCGAAACCTCTCTTCACTCAGCGCATTCAGTAAAGTGAATATTCGTTTTACTGAGGTCGAATCAGATAGCTCCTTATTGGATTGTGAGGTGATTGTGGCTCCTTCTACCAAGCAGGCATACCAATTGAAACTGGAAGGAACCAACTCAGCAGGAAATATAGGGGCCGCTGCCAATGTGAGCTATCGGCACAGAAATCTCTTTGGAGGTTCAGAACAGTTCGACCTCTCTTTTAAGGGGGCTATTGAGGCATTGTCAGAGAATATTTCAGGGGCTGATTCGACCTACTCAGGTTTAAACCTGATGCAGGAGTTTGGAGTGGAAGCAAGACTTCGGATTCCAAAGTTTCTGCTTCCCTTCAAATCGGAACAGTTTATTCGAAAATATAATCCCCAGACCAATATTCGCCTCTCCTACAACTATCAAAAGAGGCCAGATTACATTCGCACCCTGGCCAATGCTTCTTTCGGATATGACTGGAGAGGGAACGAGAGAACCTTGCACAAGGTATATCCGGTTGAAGCCAGTTTGATACTTACTCCATATAAATCACAGGGTTTCCAGGATTGGCTTGATGGAAAATACCTCTTTTATAGTTATGAGCCTCACCTGATTATTGATACCCGGTATTCTGTTATATGGACCAATCAAAAGTTATTGAAGAATCAGAACTTCCAGGATATTCGTTTTAATCTGGAGACTGCAGGAAACCTGTTGTATGCCGGCTACACCTTGGTTGTGCCAGATCCTGGGGATAATAATTACCAGCTCCTGGGAGTGGATTTTGCACAATACCTGAAGACCGATATTGATTTTAGAAGTTACACATTTCTCTACGAGGATGTGCTCCTGGTTCTCAGGGGATTTGCAGGAGTAGGCTATGCCTATTTGAACTCTACTGCCATGCCATTTGAGAAACAGTATTTCTCGGGTGGTGCCAATAGCATCAGGGCCTGGCAGGTGAAAAGTCTGGGTCCGGGATCCTATAACGATCCAGCCAAGTCGGTTTACCCAAACCAGACCGGAGATGTGAAACTGGAGGCCAATATGGAATACCGGTTTAAGCTTTTCTGGAAGATGGAAGCCGCTCTTTTTATGGATGTGGGTAACATCTGGTCATTATCTGAGGTGGATGATCGTGAGGGCGCTGGATTTGAATTCAACAGGTTTTATAAGGAACTGGCAGTGGGCACAGGTGTTGGTACCCGTTTTGTTTCCAGCTTCTTTGTATTCAGATTTGACCTGGGGATTCCCCTGCGCAATCCTTACCCCATTGAAGGAAGGAACTGGCTGCCTGGAAACAGGGGAGTATCCTGGCAGGACCTGACCTTTAACCTGGCCATTGGTTATCCGTTCTAAACAGGTTGATATTACCAATATTATTCCTAATTTTGTGCCTCATTTTAAACCCAATCCATTTAATAAGTATAATCATGTCCGATAAGATTTTAGATGTAGTAAAACCAGGTGTTGTAACCGGTGAAGATGTACAGAAAGTATTTGCTATTGCCAAGCAAAATGAATTTGCTATTCCAGCTGTAAATGTAGTTGGAACCAACTCTATAAATGCAGTTATCGAATCTGCCAAGGTAGTTAACTCTCCTGTTATGATTCAGTTCTCCAATGGTGGAGCTATTTTTTATGCAGGTAAGGGACTTACCAATGAGAATCAGAAAGCAGCCGTCGCTGGTGCTGTAAGTGGAGCGAAGCATGTCCATTATATGGCTGAAGAGTATGGTGTACCCGTAATTCTTCATACCGACCACGCAGCCAAAAAATTACTTCCCTGGATCGATGCACTGTTAGATGCTGGTGAAAGGCATTTTAAAAGTTGGGGTAAGCCCTTATTTAGTTCCCATATGCTTGACCTTTCAGAGGAGCCTTTGGAAGAGAATATCGCCATCTGTAAGAAGTACCTGGAGCGCATGAGTAAGATTGGAATGACCCTTGAAATTGAGCTTGGTGTAACTGGTGGAGAAGAGGATGGTGTAGACAATACAGATGTGGATAATTCACTGCTCTATACACAACCCGCAGATGTGGCTTATGCGTATGAAGAACTCTCTAAAGTAAGTGATAAATTTACCATTGCAGCCTCTTTTGGAAATGTACATGGGGTTTATAAGCCTGGAAATGTAAAACTGACTCCGAAGATCCTTGATAATTCACAGAAGTTTGTGGAGGAGAAATATGGTCTGGGTAAGAAGCCGCTCTATTTTCGTGTTCCATGGTGGTTCAGGATCAACCCGGGAAGAGATTCGCGAAGCCATTGGCTACGGGGTAATCAAGATGAATATCGATACCGATACCCAATGGGCTACATGGGATGGTGTACGTGCTTTTGAAGCCAAGAACCACGACTACCTGCAAGGTCAGATTGGCAATCCGGATGGAGAAGACAAACCCAATAAGAAGTATTACGATCCAAGAGCCTGGCTCAGAGAAGGTGAAAAATCCCTGATTGAGCGCATGAAGGTGGCTTTTGAAGATCTGAATTGCATCGATACGCTTTAATCTGAAGCAGGATGTTGCAGGGCGGAAAAGGAGAACGGGACAGTTTCAGTAGCAAGTTTGGGGTGATTGCGGCAGCTGCCGGATCGGCCATCGGACTTGGTAACATCTGGCGGTTTCCATATGTGGCCGGACAGAACGGGGGAGGAGCATTTCTGCTCATTTACCTCGGTTTTATCGCAGCCATTGGAATCCCTGTAATGATGTCTGAATTTGTGATTGGACGATCTGCCCAGCTCAATCCTGTGGGTGCATTCAAGAAAATAGCTCCCGGTAAAAAGTGGCACCTGATAGGCATGCTGGGGGTTGTTTCTGCTTTTATCATTCTTGCATTTTATACGGTGGTGGCAGGCTGGACCCTGGAGTACCTGGTACAGTCGGTGAAATGGATGCTCACCTCCAGTAAGATTGGTTTTAGTGAAATGTCTGCTGAGGAAACAATGAACTTTTTCAGCGGACACTATAATACCTTTGCGGAAGGAATGTGGAGACCCTTACTCTGGTTTGTGGTCATGATGTTTTTCACCGGATACATTGTGATTTCCGGTGTAAAAAATGGGATCGAAAAGTATGCAAAGATCCTGATGCCCATATTGCTGGTTCTGTTGCTTATTCTGGTGGTCAGGTCCGTTACCCTTGAGGGGGCAAGGGAAGGATTGGTCTTCTTGTTGAAACCCGATTTCTCCACCATTAAGGAGGCTCCTGTCAAGATCATTATCGAAGCCCTTGGTCAGGCCTTCTTTTCTCTTTCCATAGGAATGGGAACCCTGATTACCTATGGTTCCTATATTCAGAAAAAGGAGAACCTGGCCAGTACTGCTGTTAGCGTGGTTTTGCCGATACTTTTATTGCAATTATTGCTGGTCTGGCTATTTTCCCTGCCGTTTTTGCCTTTGGCATCAATCCGGGTGAAGGCCCCGAACTGGTCTATATAACCTTGCCGGTGATCTTTCAGAATATGTCGGGCGGACTCATCTGGGCATTTATGTTTTTTCTCTTGCTGTGTTTTGCTGCCATTACCTCCACCATTTCGGTACTGGAAGTGATCGTAGCTTATTTCTCAGAGCAACTTAATATGTCCCGGAAACGTGCTGCCATCCTGGCCATGATCTCCGTGGGCTTCCTGGGAATTCTCTGTACGGTATCACCCAAGATCTTTGGGTCTTTAATGCTTCTCCGGATCTCCTGCTTCCTCTTGGAGGATTCTTTATCGTGGTTTTTATTGGATGGTTTCTTTCAGGTGATAAAACCAAAAAGGAGCTTTCCAGCGATGGTTCCTACACAGACAGGCTATTACGGACTGTTTATGTTCCTGGTTAAATTTGTGGCTCCCCTGGCCATCGCCTTTCTTTTTGCCCTGGGCGTGTACAGCAAGGTGATTACACTTTTCCCATCCATCGGAGGCTAGGCTCGGGTGATCATGTGGCTCGTTCGTCACATTAAGCCATAGATGATCAATAGAAGACTTTTACGGGAAATCTATATGTTGCCCCGGGGTGAACAACGGGCCCTGGTTGTGCTTTCCTTCTTACTGATCCTGTCGGTTTTGATCAGGATCGTGGTCCAGCTTTTGCCCGAAAGGGAGCCGGCAGGCATGGAAGAGTTTGTAAAAGAGTCTCAAACCCTTCTTGCATCTATCGCACTTGCAGACAGCCTGCAGAAAGAGAAAAGCGATAGCGTCAGACAAATCAGGAAGTCTGCTTCATATACAAGCACTCCCTATTCCCTTCCCAACTATCCCAAACAGTCAAAACAAGCCATTGATATAAATAGGGCCGATTCTGTCCACCTGCTTCCTCTTCCAGGCATTGGGCCTGTCTTCGCTGGTCGCATTGTCAAGTACAGGGAATTGCTGGGTGGTTATGTCCGGATTGATCAATTGTGCGAAGTATATGGCTTTCCTATAAAGACACTGGATCTGATCAAAGACAGGATTGTTCTTGATACCAGTGCCATCCGTAAGATTTTGCTGGATAGTGCCTCCTTCCGGGATTTGTTAAGGCACCCCTATCTGGAGTTTGAGGAGGTGAAGTCGCTTGTTCATTACAGAGATTTTAAGCAAGATATTTCTACGCTAATGGAACTGCGACAGAACCAGGTGCTCCCCGATTCGACGCTGGAAAGGATAGCTCCTTATTTGGATCTGAAATGTGAATGAAATCATAAATAATGTTAAGCCTTGCAGACATTTCTTTTTTGGCCTTGTCTTTCCCCTCTTTTTTTTCTATTTTTATAGAAGTGAAGATGAATGATTTGCCAATACTCCAGAATAACACATATAATTTTTACTGCAAAGTTTTCAGTCTGAAGAAAATAATACCGGGTTTAGTTGAATATTAGGATATGAATTTCTATTTTTGCGGCTCAAAATTTAAAACAGATTGAAATGATTGTAATTCCCATTAAAGAGGGTGAGAATATTGAGAGGGCCATTAAAAAATTCAAACGTAAGTTTGAAAAAACTGGTGTGGTAAAGGAACTTAGAAGCCGTCAGGCTTTTGCAAAACCTTCCGTAACCAAGCGCCAGCAGAAGTTAAAGGCCATCTATATTCAACAATTGCAACAGCAGGAAGATTAGGATTCCGGGGTTTTGGCAGACTTATGATAGCTGCCCATGACCAGGATTAATGATTTTTTGAGATACCTGCAGGCCGAGAAGAGGTATGCCAGCCATACCATCAAAGCTTATAAAAACGACTTAAACCAATTCCATGCTTTCTGTCTGAAAAATGACAAGGAGGGCATGGATTTGTATTATAAGACCATTCGGTCCTGGGTGGTCTTTCTGATGGACTCTGCTTATAGCCCCAGGTCTGTTCATCGCAAACTAACCTCCCTCAGAACCTATTGTAAATACCTTATAAGCCTGGGTGAATTGGATGCCAATCCCCTTGATCGGGTTCTGAAACCCAAACTTAATAAGCGTGTTCCTGCATTTGTGGAGGAGGTAAAGATGGATCAGCTGCTGGATGATTTTGATTTCGGCGATGATTTTGAGGGGATCAGGAACAAGCTGATATTGGATCTGCTCTACCAGACCGGGATGCGAAGAAGTGAACTCATTAGGTTTAAGCACTCGTTCTGTCAATCTGCCTGGAAGAAGTCTGAAAGTAATGGGCAAGAGGGAAAAAGAGAGAATTATTCCCATTAGCGATGGATTGATTCATTCCATTGAACACTATCTCTTGGTGAGGGAGCATGTGTGTAAGAATCCATTGGTAGAAACAATGTTTTTGACTGCAAAGGGAAGCCCGGTATATGATAAGCTGGTTTACAGAATTGTAAACAGGTATCTGGCCATGGTAACCACACTGGATAAGAAAAGTCCGCATGTGCTCAGGCACACATTTGCCACTCATATGCTGAACAGTGGCGCAGACTTGAATGCCATTAAAGAATTACTTGGGCATGCGAACCTTTCCGCTACCCAGGTGTATACTCATAATACATTCAAGAAACTTAAGTCTATTTATAATCAAGCCCATCCAAGGGCTTAAAATAAAGGAGGTGCCCATGAATATCAAAATGCATTCAATTCGATTTGACGCCGATCAGAAACTCGTGGAATTTATAAACACGAAAGTGAAGAAACTGCCAAATGTTTATGACGACATTTTGGGTGCAGAAGTATTCCTCAGGTTGGATAAAGATACATCCGACAGGGAAAATAAGCTGGTAGAGATTAAACTTGATGTAAAAGGACAGACTGTTTTTGCGAAAAAACAGTGCAAAACCTTTGAAGAAGCGACTGATCTGTCCGTTGATGCTTTAAAGAGGCAACTGGTTAAAAGAAAGGAGAAAGTCCGGAAGAAATAGTCCTTGCTTGAACTGTTAAAAAAGGCTGCTTCGGCGGCTTTTTTTATGCCGTTCAAAAAAGAGATATTTATTTTTGTGTTTAAATTAAAATATTCATACATTTGCAAACCGATTTTGGAGGGTATAATTCATTGACGTTCTTAGTATGCCGATGTAGCTCAGTTGGTCAGAGCAGCTGATTTGTAATCAGCAGGTCGGGGGTTCGAATCCCTCCATCGGCTCTGACTTTATATAGAAGTTCTTTTTTTAATGAAATAATACCGGGGAGATACCAAAGTGGCCAACTGGGGTAGACTGTAAATCTACTGTCGTACGACTTCGGAGGTTCGAATCCTTCTCTCCCCACACCAAGCTCAAGTAGGGCATGGGAGGTCTTGTTGGCAGTAAGCTGAGGTTCGAACCGAGCCGAAGGCGAGCTCACGAGAATCCGGAGGATTCGAGTAATCCTTCTCTCCCCACTATCTACTCGGAGGAGTACTTAAGCGGGAATAGCTCAGTTGGTAGAGCACAACCCTTCCAAGGTTGGGGTCGCGAGTTCGAGCCTCGTTTCCCGCTCAAACCTTGAGTAAGCCGATGTAGCTCAGGGGTAGAGCGCTTCCTTGGTAAGGAAGAGGTCCCGGGTTCAATTCCCGGCATTGGCTCTGATAAATAGAAATTAAACAAAATAAACAAGTAGTAAATTAATTAAACAAGTTATGGCTAAGGAAAAATTTGATAGGTCCAAACCGCACGTCAATATCGGTACCATTGGTCACGTTGACCATGGAAAAACCACTTTGACCGCTGCTATTACTCAGGTTCTTGCAAAAAAGGGTCTCTCTGAAATCAGAGATTTTGACTCAATTGACAATGCACCAGAAGAAAAAGAAAGTGGTATTACTATCAATACTGCTCACGTTGAGTATCAGACAGCAAATCGTCACTATGCACACGTTGACTGTCCGGGTCACGCTGACTATGTGAAGAACATGGTTACGGGTGCTGCTCAGATGGACGGTGCAATTATCGTTGTTGCCGGTACTGATGGTCCTATGCCACAAACCAGGGAGCACATCCTTCTGGCACGCCAGGTAAATGTTCCTAAGATCGTTGTTTTCCTTAATAAGGTTGACATGGTTGATGATGATGAACTTCTCGAGTTAGTTGAAATGGAAATTCGTGAACTGCTCGACTTCTATGAGTTTGACGGAGACAATGCTCCCGTGATTCACGGTTCTGCACTGGGTGCACTGAACGGTGAAGAGAAGTGGGAAGAAAAAGTAATGGAGCTGATGGATGCAGTTGATTCATACATCCCCATTCCTCCCCGTGAAATTGAAAAGCCTTTCCTTATGCCCGTTGAAGATGTATTCTCAATTACTGGTCGTGGAACTGTTGCTACTGGTAGAATTGAAACTGGTGTTGTAAACACTGGTGATGAGATGAATCTTATTGGTCTTGGTGCTGAAGGTCGCAAGACTGTTGTAACTGGTGTGGAGATGTTCCGCAAGATCCTCGATCGCGGTGAAGCTGGTGATAACGTAGGTCTGTTGCTTCGTGGTGTTGACAAGAAGGAGATCAAAAGGGGTATGGTAATTGCCAAGCCCGGATCAATCACTCCTCATACCGAATTTCAGGCAGAGGTTTATGTACTTAAGAAAGAAGAAGGTGGACGCCATACTCCCTTCCATAACAACTATCGTCCCCAGTTTTATCTGAGAACCCTGGACGTAACTGGTGAGATTATGCTTCCCGAGGGAACTGAAATGGTTATGCCTGGTGATGACGTTGAGATCACAGTGAAACTTATCTACCCTGTGGCCATCAACGTAGGTCTGCGTTTCGCTATCCGTGAAGGTGGTAGAACAGTAGGTGCTGGTCAGGTGATTAAGATAGCTGAATAGCTTTACCTTACTATAAAGTAGGGAGCTCGGGTCGTAATTTATGAACCCGGCTTCTCTATTTTGAGAATATGAGTTTACGGGTGTAGCTCAGTTGGTAGAGCACTGGTCTCCAAAACCAGGTGTCGGGCGTTCGAGTCGCTCCTCCCGTGCAAATTAATAATGGAAATGAAGAGAATAGTAAACTATCTGAAAGAATCCTATAATGAGCTGGTTCACAAAGTGACCTGGCCTACATGGAAAGATTTGCAGAGCAGTGCACTAGTAGTTATGGTAGCATCTCTGATATTTGCCTTGATTGTCTTCGCAATGGATTTTTCATTTCAGAAAATCCTTGAAGGCATCTATAAATTAGTGTAATCCATGAGCAATCTGGAAAAGAAGTGGTATGTTCTCAGAGCTATAGGTGGTAAAGAGAAGAAAGCCAAGGAGTATCTTGAAAGTGAAATTAGCAGGTTAAACCTGCAGGACTATATTGAACAGGTGTTGATTCCTACGGAGAAGGTGTACCAGATCCGTAATGGTAAAAAGATCAGCAAAGAGCGCAATTATTTCCCCGGATATGTACTTGTTGAAGCTGCATTAACCGGTGAAATTCCGCATATCCTAAGAAATATCCCCAATATAATCGGATTTCTGGGCTCAGAAGGAGACCAGATGCCTACACCACTGAGACCCGCAGAAGTGAACAGAATCCTTGGTAAGGTGGATGAACTGACTGCCAGTGATGAAGAGATCACTGTACCATTTTTTGTGGGTGAATCTGTGAAGGTGATAGACGGTCCGTTTAATAGTTTCACCGGTATCATCGAAGAAGTAAACGATGAAAAGAAGAAGCTTAAAGTGATGGTGAAGATTTTTGGTCGCAAGACCCCGCTGGAGCTGAGCTTTATGCAGGTGGAAAAAGATGGATAATAGTACTCAGTAGGTAGTAAATAGTACTCAGTAGGTAGTAAATAGTACTCAGTACGATGTGACCAAATGAATAATTAAAGAGAAATTTAAAAGATTACAAACTCCAGACAATGATATGTCCAAGAATGCTTCCTGTATGGTTGTCAGCGGATGTTGTAAGCGGTAAGTATATAAATAGTTAAACAAAATGGCAAAAGAAGTAGAAGGCTTAATCAAGTTGCAAATCCGGGGTGGAGCTGCTAATCCATCCCCTCCTGTAGGACCCGCACTGGGTGCTAAAGGTGTCAACATTATGGAGTTCTGCAAGCAGTTTAATGGCAGAACCCAAGAGCAGGCCGGGAAAATCTTACCAGTAATCATTACCGTGTATTCCGATAAATCTTTTGATTTTATCGTGAAAACTCCACCGGTGGCAGTTCAACTGCTAGAGGCGGCTAAACTCAAAAAGGGATCAGCCGAATCTAACCGTGTGAAGGTAGCAAGCGTGTCCTGGGATCAGGTGCGCCAGATTGCTGAGGCAAAGATGCCCGACCTGAATGCATTTACTGTAGAGTCTGCTATGAGAATGGTTGCCGGTACCGCAAGGAGTATGGGAATTACCATTAAAGGTGAATTTCCGTCTAACAATTAATTCGTAATAAAAATGAGTAAACTTACTAAAAACAGGAAGTTAGCTTTAGAGAAGTTAGACAAGGACCAACAATATAGTCTGGTTGATGCCGCAGGGCTTGTGAAGGAGATGACTACAACCAAATTCGATGCGTCGATAGATGTCGATGTACGACTGGGTGTGGATCCACGAAAAGCAAATCAGATGGTACGTGGTGTTGTAACCCTTCCTCATGGAACGGGAAAAGAGATCAAGGTACTGGTTCTGTGTACTCCGGAAAAGGAAGAAGAAGCCAAAGAAGCTGGAGCTGATTATGTGGGGCTTGACGACTATATTGAGAAGATCGAAGGTGGTTGGACCGATATAGATGTAATCGTCACCATGCCTCCCGTAATGGCGAAGGTTGGGAAACTCGGTCGTGTGCTGGGTCCCAGAGGTTTGATGCCTAATCCAAAAAGCGGTACAGTAACCATGGAAATCGGTAAAGCGGTGAAAGACGTGAAGATGGGAAAAATCGATTTCAAAGTAGACAAATACGGTATTGTCCACACCTCTATTGGTAAAGTTTCCTTTACTGCTGAGATGATAGTTGAAAATGCTCGTGAGTTCATACAAACGATCAATAAACTAAAACCTACTGCAGCAAAAGGTACCTATATCAAAAGTATCTATCTCTCCAGTACCATGAGTCCTGGAATCAAGTTAGATCCTAAAGCTATCGAAGAATAATAATCGCTAAAGTGTCTCAATACGATGAGAAGAGAAGAAAAGGATGTAATCATTGAGGACCTGGCAAATCGGCTGAACGATACAAAGCATTTCTATCTGACGGATATTTCTGCACTAAATGCAGAACAAACGTCAAAATTACGAAGAAAATGTTTTGAGAAAGAGGTTGGCTTGCTGGTTGTTAAGAATACATTACTCCGTAAAGCAATGGAGAAATCAGAAGGCGATTTTAATGATCTCTACGATGTATTGAAAGATTCCACTTCCATCATGTTCAGTGAGACAGGTAATACACCTGCCAAACTGATCAAGGAATTCAGGAAGACCATGGAGAAGCCCGTTCTTAAGGCTGCTTTTGTGGAGGAATCCATCTATATCGGAGATGATCAGCTGGATGCTCTTTCCAATATTAAATCCAAAGACGAGCTGCTGGGCGATCTGGCCATGCTGTTACAGTCACCTGCAAGAAACCTGGTGTCTGCATTAGCATCTGGAGGATCTCAACTAGCGGGCGCTTTGAAGACTTTATCAGAAAAAGAAAATTAATAACAATAAAAAATTAATAAAAATGGCTGACGTTAAAAAAATTGCTGATCAGTTGGTCGAACTGACCGTCAAAGAAGTAAATGAATTGCTCGATGTTCTTAAAGAAGAGCATGGTATTGAGCCTGCTGCTGCTGCAGTTGCAGTTGCCGGACCCGCCGCTGGCGGAGAAGGTGCTGCTGCTGAGGAGAAGACCGAATTTGATGTGATCCTGAAAGCTCCGGGTGGAGCCAAACTTCAGATCGTTAAGCTTGTTAAAGAGCTGACCGGACTTGGACTTAAAGAAGCCAAAGCAGTTGTTGATTCCGCACCTGCACCTGTAAAAGAAGGTGTAAGCAAGGATGAGGCTGAGTCTCTCAAAACCCAATTAGAAGAAGCTGGAGCAGAAGTTGAGCTTAAATAATAGGGCAATCGCATTATCCACTTACAGGTTTAGATCCTTGGCTAACAAGGGTCTAAGCCTTTTTGCAGTTTAATAATTCACACCTTAATCCACGGATTAAAACGCGATGTCAATGCCAAATAAAAATCAAGACCGTATTAGTTTTGCTTCCATTAAGAATCAGTTGGAATACCCTGATTTTCTGGAGGTTCAACTGAAATCATTTCATGATTTCTTTCAATTGGAAACTACACCTGAATTCAGAAAAGTGGAAGGACTCTTCCAGGTTTTTCAGGACAATTTTCCAATTACAGATACCAGGAATAATTTTGTTCTGGAGTTTATCGATTATACCATCGATCCACCTCGTTATTCAATTGACGAATGTGTGGAACGGGGGTTAACATTCAGTGTACCACTGAAAGCAAAATTGAAACTCTACTGTACCGATCCCGAACATGAGGATTTCGATACAGTGATTCAGGACGTTTACCTGGGAACAGTCCCTTACATGACCGAAAGGGGAGTATTTATTATCAATGGAGCTGAAAGGGTTGTCGTTTCCCAGTTGCACCGTTCGCCCGGAGTGTTCTTCGGACAGAGCGTGCATGCCAACGGAACCAAACTCTATTCTGCCAGGATTATCCCATTTAAGGGTTCCTGGATCGAATTTGCTACAGACATCAACAATGTGATGTACGCATACATCGATCGGAAAAAGAAATTACCCGTTACCACTCTGCTCAGAGCCATTGGTTATGAGAGTGATAAGGATGTGCTGGAGATATTCGGCCTGGCCGATGAGGTGAAAGTTTCCAAAACAGGTTTAAAGAAACTGATTGGGCGGAAACTTGCAGCACGTGTGCTGAAGAGCTGGATTGAAGACTTCGTTGATGAAGATACAGGAGAGGTTGTTTCCATTGAGCGTAACGAAGTAATCATCGACAGGGAAACCGTTTTGGAACCCGAACATGTGGATGAAATCATCGACTCCGGAGCCAAGACCATCCTCCTTCATAAGGATGTTCCCAATATCAATGATTTTGCCATTATCTATAACACCCTTCAGAAAGATCCGTGTAACTCGGAGAAGGAGGCTGTTATGCATATATACAGGCAACTTAGGAATGCCGAACCACCAGATGAGACCACTGCAAGGGACGTGATTGATAAACTGTTCTTTTCAGACAAGCGTTACGACCTGGGAGAAGTGGGGCGTTACAGGTTAAACAAAAAGCTTCAGCTGGATACCGATGTGGAGCAGAGGGTATTGACCCGTGAAGATATCATTCAGATCATTAAATACCTGATTGAACTGATCAACTCCAAGACCGATGTTGATGATATTGACCACCTGAGTAACAGGAGGGTTCGTACGGTTGGTGAGCAGTTGATGAACCAGTTCAGTGTGGGTCTTGCCCGTATGGCGAGAACCATACGTGAGCGTATGAATGTTCGTGATAACGAGGTGTTTACACCTACTGACCTGATCAACTCAAAAACACTCTCTTCTGTAATCAATTCATTCTTTGGAACCAACCAGCTATCACAGTTTATGGATCAAACCAATCCATTGGCTGAGATGACGCATAAGCGCCGGATGTCGGCACTTGGACCAGGTGGCTTATCCAGGGAGCGGGCAGGTTTTGAGGTTCGTGACGTGCACTATACACACTATGGAAGACTCTGTCCCATTGAGACCCCTGAAGGTCCCAACATCGGACTGATCTCCTCCCTCTGTGTTTTTGCACGAATTAGCGATCTCGGATTTATCGAGACACCTTACAGGAAAACTGAAGGTGGAAAGGTCGAACTGGCTAACAAAGGGATTGTATACCTGAGTGCTGAAGAGGAAGAAGATAAACTGATTGCTCAGGCCAATGCGCCTCTGAATGAGGATGGCACTTTTGTGAATCCCAGGGTAAAGGCCAGGTATGAGGCCGATTATCCGCTGGCAGAGAAGAATGATGTGGTATTGATGGACGTAGCTCCAAACCAGATTGCTTCTATTGCAGCTTCATTGATTCCATTCCTGGAGCACGATGATGCCAACAGGGCACTGATGGGATCCAACATGATGCGCCAGGCAGTTCCCTTGATCTATCCTGAAGCTCCCATCGTGGGAACAGGGATTGAAAGAAACGTAGTAAGCGATTCAAGGCTGCAGGTCAGGGCAGAGGAGGATGGCGTGGTTGAATTTGTGGATGCCAACGAAATAGTAGTGCGATACGAATATGAAGAGGAAGATCGTTTCGTTCGTTTCGATGACGACATTAGAAGGTACAAATTACCCAAATTCAGAAAGACCAACCAGAATACCTGTGTGAGTCTGAATCCCATTGTTCGCAAAGGTCAGAAACTCACCAAGGGCGATATCATGACCCAGGGTTATGCAACACAGCAGGGAGAACTGGCCCTTGGCCGCAACCTGATGGTGGCATTTATGCCCTGGAAGGGTTATAACTTTGAGGATGCCATCGTGGTTTCGGAGCGTCTGGTAAGAGAAGATGTATTTACCTCCATCCATGTGGATGAGTATGTGCTTGAAGTAAGGGATACCAAGAGGGGGCTGGAAGAACTGACCTCTGACATTCCAAATGTGAGTGAAGAAGCTACCAAAAACCTGGATGAGAACGGTTTGATCAGGATTGGTGCTGAGGTTACCCCTGGTGATATTCTTATTGGTAAGATCACTCCAAAGGGTGAATCAGATCCTTCTCCAGAGGAGAAATTGCTCAGGGCCATTTTTGGAGACAAGGCAGGAGATGTAAAAGATGCATCTTTAAAAGCCGGACCTTCTCTTTATGGGGTAGTAATTGACAAGAAGTTGTTCTCACGCACCATGAAGGAGCGCAAGTCGAGGCCTGCTACCAAGCAAATTCTCGAGAAAATTGAAGAGAACTATCACAGAGATATAGCAGAACTGAAGAGTCAGCTTATTGAAAAGCTCTTTGAACTTGTAAATGGTAAGACCTCACAGGGTGTGAGAGATTTTCTGAGTATAGATGTGATTCCAAAGGGAACCAAATTTACCCAGAAGCAACTTCAGGAGCTGGACTATATGAATGTATATCCATTAAAATGGACTACAGATAAGCATAAGAATGACCTGATCAGGGACTTGCTCCATAACTATATCATTAAGTTCAAGGAGATCGACAGCCTCTACAAGCGGAAAAAACACAGTATTACCAGTGGCGATGAACTGCCCACGGGTATTATCCAGCTTGCCAAGGTCTATGTGGCCAAGAAGCGTAAGATTACGGTAGGAGATAAGATGGCCGGTCGTCACGGTAATAAGGGTATTGTTGCCAAAATTGTACGTTCGGAAGACATGCCTTTCCTTGAGGACGGAACTCCTGTGGATATTGTACTGAATCCTCTGGGTGTGCCTTCGAGGATGAACCTTGGACAGATCTACGAGACTGTTCTTGGATGGGCAGGTTTGAAACTGGATAAGAAATTTGCTACTCCGATTTTTGACGGAGCTAAAATCGACCAGATTAATGAACTTACTGACGAGGCAGGCGTTCCAAGATATGGAAAGACCTTCCTCTATGATGGAGGTACTGGGGACAGATTTGATCAGCCTGCTACAGTGGGTGTGATCTATATGCTGAAACTTGGACATATGGTTGAAGACAAGATGCATGCAAGGAGTATTGGACCTTACTCATTGATTACGCAGCAGCCACTGGGTGGTAAAGCTCAGTTTGGTGGACAGCGTTTTGGTGAAATGGAGGTTTGGGCACTGGAGGCATTTGGTGCTGCCAATATACTCCAGGAAATACTGACCGTTAAGTCTGACGATGTAATTGGAAGGGCAAAAGCCTATGAAGCCATTGTAAAAGGCGAGCCCATGCCAATGCCTGGCATACCAGAGTCACTGAATGTGCTGCTCCATGAGTTGCGCGGTCTGGGACTCAGTATGAACCTGGTTTAATCTGCTATTTGGCTTAGGCCTTATCAGTAAAAGTTTTAGAAACAATAAATAATATATTATATGTCATTCAGGAAAGACACAAAAGTAAAAAGCAGTAATTTTACAAAGATTTCCATCGGATTGGCATCTCCTGAAGAGATTCTTGAGAGATCAAGCGGAGAAGTCCTTAAGCCTGAAACCATCAATTACCGGACCTATAAACCGGAGAGAGATGGCCTTTTTTGCGAAAGGATTTTCGGACCAGTAAAAGATTATGAGTGTCATTGTGGGAAATATAAAAGAATCCGTTACAAGGGGATTGTATGCGACCGTTGTGGTGTTGAAGTAACTGAGAAAAAGGTACGTCGCGAGAGAATGGGACACATTTCACTGGTTGTTCCCGTGGCACATATCTGGTATTTCCGCTCATTGCCTAATAAAATTGGCTACCTCCTGGGTCTGCCTACTAAGAAGCTGGATTCGATCATTTATTATGAAAGGTATGTGGTTGTAAATCCGGGGATTAAGCAGGCCGATGGGGTAAACTATCTTGATTTCCTTACAGAAGATGAGTATTTGGATATTCTGGCAAGTCTGCCCAAGGAGAACCAGATGCTGGAAGATGATCATCCAGACAAGTTTATGGCGGGAATGGGTGCAGATGGTCTGCATTCCCTGCTCTCCAGGATCGACCTGGATGAACTGTCCTATTTTTTGAGGCACAAAGCCGGTACCGAGACTTCACAGCAACGTAAAAACGAAGCGCTGAAACGTCTTCAGGTGGTGGAAGCATTTCGTGCTTCTAAGGGAATCAATCGTCCCGAGTGGATGATTGTTAAAGTGGTTCCTGTAATTCCACCGGAATTAAGGCCTCTTGTGCCCTTGGATGGGGGTCGTTTTGCCACTTCAGATTTGAACGATCTTTACCGCAGGGTAATTATTCGGAACAATCGTTTGAAGCGACTCATCGAAATCAAAGCACCTGAGGTTATTCTTAGAAATGAGAAGCGTATGCTTCAGGAAGCTGTGGATTCTTTATTTGACAATTCCAGGAAGGCCAATGCGGTAAAAACCGACGCCAATCGTCCGCTCAAATCTCTTTCCGACAGTTTAAAAGGAAAGCAAGGGCGATTCCGCCAGAACTTACTGGGTAAACGTGTGGATTATTCGGCACGTTCCGTGATTGTTGTTGGACCCGAATTGGCATTGCACGAATGTGGTCTGCCTAAAGATATGGCTGCTGAACTTTATAAGCCATTTATCATCAGGAAACTGATTGAGCGAGGTATAGTAAAGACGGTTAAGTCGGCCAAGAAAATTGTGGATCGCAAGGATCCTGTGGTTTGGGATATACTTGAGAATGTACTGAAAGGACATCCCGTATTGCTTAACCGTGCACCCACACTGCACAGACTGGGTATCCAGGCATTTCAGCCGAAATTGATTGAAGGGAAAGCCATTCAGCTTCACCCGCTGGTATGTACTGCATTTAACGCCGACTTTGACGGAGACCAGATGGCTGTGCACCTTCCACTTGGAAATGCAGCGGTACTGGAGGCACAGATTTTGATGCTGGCTTCACACAATATTTTGAACCCTGCCAATGGAGCTCCTATTGCTGTTCCTTCTCAGGATATGGTTCTGGGTCTTTACTACATCACCAAATCCAAGCGTTCTGAAAAGGGCGAACCGGTGAAAGGTGAAGGTATGACCTTCTACTCATCCGAGGAGGTGACCATTGCTTACAATGAGAAGCGTGTAGATCTACATGCCATCATTAAGGTAAGAATCCCCAAACTGGGAAGTGAGACTGGTGAGACAGAAATAATTGAAACCACCGTGGGTCGCGTGCTGTTTAATGAGCATGTACCTGTTGAGATCGGTTTTATCAATGAGCTGCTTACCAAGAAGTCCTTACGTGACATTATTGGACGTGTCCTGAAGATTACAGGAACTGCCAAGACAGCCAAATTCCTTGACGACATTAAGAGTCTGGGATATGGCATGGCCTTCAAAGGAGGACTCTCCTTTAACCTGGACGATGTGATTATTCCTGCTGAGAAAGAGATTTTCGTGGTAGATGGATATAAGCAGGTGGACGATGTAGTTGGAAGTTATAACATGGGTGTGATTACCAACAACGAACGTTACAACCAGATCATTGATATCTGGACACATACAAATGCAAGGCTCACACAGACTTTAATGAAGCAGTTGAGCTCCGATAAGCAGGGTTTCAATCCTGTTTACATGATGCTTGATTCAGGTGCGAGGGGTTCCAAAGAGCAGATTCGTCAGCTCTCAGGTATGCGTGGTCTGATGGCCAAGCCACAGAAATCGGGTTCCAGCGGTTCTGAGATTATTGAAAACCCGATTCTATCTAACTTTAAAGAAGGATTGTCGGTTCTTGAATACTTTATTTCTACTCACGGTGCCCGTAAGGGTTTGGCTGATACGGCTCTGAAAACTGCCGATGCGGGTTATCTGACTCGTCGTCTGGTGGATGTATCACAGGATGTGATCATTCAGGAACCCGATTGCGGAACACTTCGTGGACTGGTAGCCTCAGCCATTAAGAAGAATGAAGAAGTGGTTGAAACGCTCTATGAGCGGATTCTTGGCCGGACTACAGTTCATGACATCTACCACCCGCTCACAGGAGACTTGATTATCCATTCCGGCGAAGAGGTGACAGAAGAGCTTGCAGTGGTGATTGAAGATTCGCCTATTGAGAGTGTTGAGATTCGCTCGGTACTTACCTGCGAATCCAAAAAGGGTGTCTGTGCCAAGTGTTACGGTCGTAACCTGGCCAACGGCCGGATGGTTCAGATGGGCGAAGCAACCGGAGTAATCGCGGCCCAATCAATCGGTGAACCAGGTACACAGCTTACACTGCGTACATTCCACGTTGGGGGTACTGCCTCTAACATCACCTCTGAGTCCAACGTAATTTCAAAATATGACGGAATCGCAGAGATTGAGGAATTACGTACGGTAGTATCTACCGATCCTGAAACAGGAAAAAAGGTAGATATCGTAATCGGTCGATTGGCCGAACTGAGGGTTGTGGATAAAAATACGGGTATTGCATTAACAACACATACCATTCCTTACGGATCGAAACTCTATATTAAGGATGGAGCCACGGTCAAGAAGAATGATTTGATTTGTGAATGGGATCCTTACAATGCTCTTATAATTAGTGAAGTAGCTGGTACAGTTAGCTTCGACAATGTGATTGAAGGTATTACCTTCCGCGAAGAGTCTGACGAACAAACCGGATTTAAAGAGAAGGTAATTGTTGAGAGCAGGGACCGTACCAAAAACCCATTGGTCAGGATTCTGGATACCAAAGGCGAACTTGTAAAGAACTACAACTTGCCTGTGGGTGCTCACATTGCAGTAAGTGAAAGTGATAAGGTGAAAGCAGGTGAAGTTCTGGTGAAGATCCCACGTGCAGTTGGGAAATCTGGTGATATCACCGGAGGTCTGCCACGGGTAACCGAGCTGTTTGAAGCCAGGAATCCATCCAATCCCGCAGTTGTTTCTGAGATTGATGGTGAAGTTGAGTTTGGCAAGATCAAAAGGGGTAACCGCGAAATCATTATCACCTCCAAAGCTGGTGAAGTGAAGAAGTACCTTGTTCCGCTTTCTAAGCAGATCCTGGTGCAGGAGAACGACTATGTGAGGGCTGGTATTCCACTTTCTGACGGAGCCATTACACCGGCCGATATTTTGGCCATTAAAGGACCCACCAAGGTTCAGGAGTATATTGTGAACGAGGTTCAGGAGGTATACAGGATGCAGGGTGTGAAGATCAATGACAAGCACTTTGAGATCATCGTTCGACAGATGATGCGTAAGGTGGAGATTGTGGATCCGGGCGACACCAAATTCCTGGAGAAGCAGGTGGTTGACAAGTGGAACTTCAGCAATGAGAATGACTGGATCTATGGCAAGAAGGTAGTTGTTGACCCGGGTGATGCTCCCGACTACAAAGCCGGTCAGATCATTACTGCCCGTAAATTAAGGGATGACAATTCGGTGCTGAAACGTAAGGACCTGAAACCTATCGAGTCGAGAGATGCAGTACCTGCAACCTCTTCCCAGGTGCTTCAGGGAATTACCAAGGCAGCCTTGCAGACCACCAGTTTCATTTCAGCAGCTTCCTTCCAGGAGACCACAAAGGTTCTTAACGAAGCGGCCATTTTTGGCAAAGTGGATATTCTGGACGGATTGAAAGAGAATGTGATTGTAGGTCACCTGATTCCTGCGGGAACAGGTTCCAGAATTTACAACAACCTTGTGGTTGGATCCAAAGAGGAATTTGAAAAGCTTACTGCCGGACAATCCGAAACTGAATCTTCAGAAGAAGAGGAAGTTGTAGAACCCATCAAGGATTAACTGCTATACAATGGAAGAAAAAGCCAAGAAAAACCAGATCAACATTGAGTTGAAGGAAGATGTGGCCCAGGGCACCTATTCCAATTTGGCCATCATTACCCATTCATCATCGGAGTTCGTATTGGACTTTGTAAGGGTAATGCCAGGAGTTCCCAAAGCGGAGGTTAAATCCAGGGTAATACTGACCCCGGAACATGCCAAACGCCTGTTGCATGCACTTACCGATAACATCGAGAAGTATGAAAAAATGCACGGGCCCGTGAAGAACATTGAGCCAACCGGGGGACCGGTCCTGCCCATGAACTTTGGAGGACCCACAGGTCAGGCATAGTTCAGGTAGTTCTTAGTTTGAATTTATATTAAGGCCATTCGGAGAGTTATTCCGGGTGGCTTTTTTTAATACACTTTTGTTAGATTTGGTAACTGATAATACCTGACACACTTTTTGTATGACATTAAAAGCACTTTTTGGTATCGCGTCCTTTTTTTGCACCTCAATTTCCATCATAAATACCAGTCTCATGAAGAAAATCCAGCTACTTTTTTGTGTTGCTTTGTGCACCTTATGGCATGTTTCAATCCAGGCCCAACCCTTACACAATCACCGTTTAATTACCGGATGGGAATTTTACCAGGGAGACCTGGGCAGTGTCTGGGAAGCTTTAAGGACCGGGAGGGAGGCAGAATTGCCCGTATGGCAACCGGTTACTTTGCCTCACAGCCACAATGCGTTTGATGGAGTTGATCCGGATGTGGCCTACTATGAAGGCGCTGGATGGTACAGGACGAAACTGGAAATTGAGAATCCATATGACCAGGGCCGGACATTGCTTCATTTTGAAGGAGCTGGTCAAAAAACCAGGGTTTATGTTTACAATATACTGGTGGGTGAACATACCGGCGGGTATGACGAATTTACCATGGACCTGACAAATGCCATTCAAAAATTCCGGGGCCTTGAAACTGCTACCGGTTTTGCTGGAAAAATACCTGTTTCCATCAGGGTGGATAACAGCCGGGATGTGGAGATGATCCCTTCCGATTTGAGTGATTTTAATGTTTATGGCGGACTTTACCGTTATGTGAACCTGGTTTATGTTCCCGAGGTATCGGTAAAGAAGCTGCATATTACCCCTGAACTTTCAACCGATCATCAGCTATGCCAGGTCAAATTTGATATTCAACTTTACAATCCGGTCAGGGAGAAAACATATTCCTTGAGGTTCGAATCACCCGAGAATGAAGTTGTTTTTACCGATACAAAAAAATTGCGTGCAGGATCCTCAGACCCATCATTTTCAATTTCGATGGAGCACCGGAGCTCTGGTCCACCGTTGCTCCTGCGCTTTACACCTGTAACCTGACCTATACCACCCCGTCCGGAGAAGGAGAAATGACCGAGAGATTCGGGGTCCGGGAGTTTGAGTTTGTTAAAAAAGGACCCTTTACACTGAATGGGGAACGCCTGCTTTAGAGGGACCCACCGCCATGAGGACCATGCCGGGGTGGGGCAGGCCATGACAGAAGAGATGATCCGGCACGAGATGCAGATGATGAAGGAGATGGGAGTCAATTTTATTCGTTTGGGTCATTATCAGCAATCCAGGATTGTGCTGGATGCTTGCGATGAGCTGGGAATCCTGGTCTGGGAGGAGATTCCCTGGTGCAGGGGGGGATTGGGCGGTGAAACCTATCAAGGCCCAGGCGCGGAGAATGTTAAGAATATGATCTCCCAGCATTACAACCATCCGTCGGTGATTATCTGGGGACTGGGCAATGAAAATGACTGGCCGGGTGACTTTGAAGAATTTGAACAGGATCAGAATCCGAAGCTTTATGAAAGAACTGAATGAGCTCGCTCACGATCTTGATCCTTCCCGTAAGACGGCCATCCGCCGTTGTGATTTTTGCAAAGATATAGTGGACGTCTATTCCCCTTCCATCTGGGCCGGATGGTACCGGGGAAAGTATACCGAATACCAGGAGGTGTCCAGAACCAATATGGAGCAAGTGGATCATTTTTTACATGTTGAGTGGGGGGCAAGCAACCATGCACTTCGTCATTCAGAGAACCCCGACAAGGGCCTTGGGCATATTGCCACTCCGGACCTGGCCGATGAACGGGATGGCGATTTCTTAATGAGAGGTGGTGAAGCACGGGTATCCCGTGATGGTGACTGGACAGAATCCTATGCAGTGAACCTCATCGACTGGCACCTGAAGGAGCAGGAGAAGATGGATTGGCTTACAGGGACAGCCTACTGGCCTTTTAAGGATTTTTCCACGCCACTTCGTCCTGAAAACCCGGTTCCCTATGTAAACCAGAAAGGAATAGTGGAACGTGATTTTACAAAGAAAGAGGGTTATTATGTCTTCCAGTCCTACTGGGCAGAAAACCCCATGGCCCATATCTACGGGCACAGCTGGCCCACCCGCTGGGGCAAAGAAAAGGAAGGGAACATGGTGAAGGTCTATTCCAATTGCCCCTCTGCAGAACTGTTTCTAAATGGCAAGTCCCAGGGTATCAGGGAACGGGATAGTCAGAATTTCCCGGCAGCCGGCCTTCGCTGGATCGTAAATTTTGAAGAAGGCGAAAATGTACTACAAGTAAAGGCTTCAAAGGATGGAGTGACTGTTGAGGACCGGATTACAGTTAATTTTCAGACACAGGAGTGGGGATCCCCGGCTTTATTTGTTTTTGAAGAGATTGCTCGTGAAAATGACACCGCCACAGTAAGGGCCCTGGTATTGGACAGCGCAGGAGTGTTTTGCCTGGATGCTACAGATTTTGTCAGATTTGGCCTGACAGGAGACGGAACTTTGATCGATAACCTGGGAACCTCCATGAGCTCCCGCAAGGTCCAGCTCTATAATGGAAAGGCACTCATCAAAGTAAAGATGAATGGAGGAACCTCCATGGTCAGTGTTTCATCAGCGGCCCTTCCAACTGCTTTTTGTACTGTATCCAATGATATAATTCAATTCTCCACAAAGATTCCCGCAGTGCCCACTATGGAAACATCACTTGTAAAGAAGGATGTCCTGGAAACAATGACACGGGTATGTGACTGGCAATTGGCCAACATGCCGGTTCCGGGGGACCATCCGAGGCACTATTATCACTGGGACTGGACCAATGCTGCGCTCTATACCGGAATCATGGCCATGTACCGGACCAGCGGAAGTAAAAAGTATATGAAAGCTCTGGAAGGTTTTGGAGAATCCATTGACTGGTCGTGCGGACCACGTCTGCGTCATGCCGATGACGTTTGTATCGGACAGACTTACCTGGAACTAAACGAAATTAAACCTGCACTACGTAAGATTGAAAAATTGCAGGCCAGGGTGGACAGCCTGATGGCAGATCCGAAACCCGGACGGGAGGACTGGTGGTGGTGCGATGCCCTCTATATGTCGCCACCTATGCTGGCCAGACTGGCCTCGAATACCGGCAACATGGAGTACCTGGACTATATGAATGCGATGTGGTGGGATGCTACTGCATTTTTATTTGATCCCGTAGAAAGTCTTTACTATCGCGATGACCGATTCAGAATCAAAGAAGATGGATCGGGCAGGCGCGAGCCGAATGGACAAAAGGTCTTCTGGAGCCGTGGAAACGGATGGGTAATGGCGGGAATTGCGCGGGTACTGGATTATATGCCGGAGGACTATCCATACAGGGGAAAGTATATAGAACTATATAAAGAGATGACCCATAAGATTGTCTCCCTGCAGGGAAGTGATGGTCTGTGGAAAGCCAGCCTGCTATATCCGGAAGGTCATGCCCATGGAGAAACCAGTGGAAGTGGATTTTACTGTTATGCCATCGCCTGGGGAATCAATCAGGGTATCCTTGATCGCGAGGTCTATTTACCCGCAGTCCTTAGGGCCTGGGATGGAATGAATGCTGCGGTTCAGCAGGATGGAAAATTGGGTTGGGTGCAACAGATCGGAGCCGGACCAGCAGAGATTCATAAGGATATGACAGAGGTCTATGGTGTGGGAGCATTCCTGCTGGCCGGGAGTGAGATTGTGAAATTGCTTAAATTGCCCTGATCATCGTAAATGAATGCATAACAGAAGAACTGGCGCAGAAAGAATACAATATGCCATTCCCCCAGGGAGTGGGAAACAAATAAGACTTAAAAGATGAAAAGAATTATTAGCGGTATCATACTCGGGGCAGTAATATTGGTTGCCGGAGGATGCACGGGTAGCACTTCGAATTTTGGTTCAGATGCAGTGAACACAACTCAAATCCTTGATAATGCTGCGGTAAAGCTGAAGCACTCCCTGGAAATGTTAGGTGATACCTCCCTGAGTCCAAGGACCGTTGAACATGGTGAATTAAGGCTTGTACAGTCGAGGGACTGGACCAGTGGTTTTTTTCCGGGGATGCTCTGGATGATGTATGAGTATACGGGAGATAAATCATGGGAGGAATCGGCACATCACTACTCCATGAACATCGAACAGGAGCAGTATAATGGAGGTACCCATGACATGGGATTCAAGCTTTTCAACAGTTTTGGAAATGGCTACAGACTTACCCATAACCCACAATTCAAAAAAATTATTTTACAGGGTGCATCTACACTGATAACACGCTTTAATCCGGTTGTAGGCAGCCTCCGATCCTGGGACCACAACACCGATAAGTGGGATTTCCCTGTGATCATTGATAACATGATGAATCTGGAGCTGCTCTTCTGGGCCACCAGGGAGACACGTGATTCCACTTATTATAAGGTCGCTCTGCAGCATGCAGAGACCACCATGAAAAACCACTTCCGGGAGGACCATAGCTCCTACCATGTGATCGGATATGATCCCCTGACAGGTGAAGTGGTCAAGCGAAACACACACCAGGGCTACTCCCATGAATCGGCATGGGCCAGGGGACAGGCCTGGGGACTCTATGGTTTTACAATGACCTACCGGGAGACCGGTGACGAGCGTTTCCTGGACCAGGCCCGGGAAATTGCCCGGTATATGTTGGAGCATCCCAACCTACCATCAGATAAAATCCCTTTCTGGGACTTCGATGCACCCGGTCAACCCGATATTCCCAGGGATGTGTCGGCAGCTGCAGTGATGGCATCAGCCCTTTATGAGTTATCCACCTACTGCCCCGATAAAAAAGATCAATATAGAGCGGTTGCTGATCAGATTCTGAAGGCATTGTCCTCGGACTATACATTCGGTGGAGAGCAAACCCATCCATTTTTACTTGAACACAGCACAGGCAGTTTTCCCCATGATTCGGAGGTGGATGTGCCTATCATTTATGCTGATTATTACTACCTGGAAGCACTTTTAAGGAAAATGAAGCTGACGGGTGACTGGGAGGAAAAAAAGGCGGATGTAATTATTAAGGTGGATGATCTTCGTTATGATTCTGAAAATGTGGTTCCTGAAAGATGGACCCATTTTGTTACCTATATGGAGGAACAGCAGGTTCCTGCTGCCATTGGTTTAATTTGTGAATCACTTGAAAAGGGAGGTCCTGCTTATGATGAGTGGATCATCCAGAAGCAGGAAACCGGGTTATTTGAATTCTGGAACCATGGCTACGATCATTCAAGGGGAACCAAAGAGGATCAGCCCTATTGGGAATTCAGGAACAGTAGCCAGGAAAAGCAAAAAGAACACCTGTTGCGCTCACAGGAGCTGGCACGCGAACATCTGGGTTTTGAACTGGTCACCTATGGGGCGCCATATAACCAGAGCGACCAGGTCACAGCGGATATCCTCGAAGAGATCCCTGAAATAGAATACTGGCTCTATCCCCCTGATGGGGTCACTACCACGAAGAATAGTCTGAAAAGAACCCACGAGGTGAACATTGAGTACCCGGTGCATAATCCTTCAGCATACCATTTCTGGAACAACTACTATTTCAATTCCGGTCAGGAGCTGCTGGTTATCCAGGGACATCCCAATAGCTGGAATCCACAGAGATTCGGAGCGTATGAAGGGATCATTCAGTATATGAAAGCAGTGGATGTACAGGTGGTTCTTCCGCGCAACACCGGCTCAAAACCATAGCACAATGAAAAATAGGATTTTGTATACCGCTATCATTGCTGTCTTATTTGGATCAGGCTGTAATCAGAAAGAGGCTGAAACATTTAAACTGTCTGATAGTGAACGAATGGAATGGTGGCATGAAGCCCGTTTTGGGATGTTTATTCACTGGGGTGTATATGCATCATATGCCGGAGTATACAATGGCCACGAGCAGGCCCGCGGAGGTGCTGAATGGATCATGAATCGTTGTAAAATTCCGGTGGCTGAATACCAGGAGAAGGCAAGGGAGTTTAACCCCGTCAATTACAATCCCGACTCCTGGGTGAAAATGGCCAAAGATGCTGGGATGAAATACATTATCATCACCTCCAAGCACCATGATGGATTTGCATTGTTTGACAGCAAAGCCAGTGAGTGGGATGTGGTTGATGCAACATTTTATGGAAAAGATTTGCTTGCCCCCCTTGCTGAAGCCTGCAAAAAGTATGGAATCAGGTTGGGATTCTATTATTCACAGGCACAGGATTGGAATAATCCAGGTGGATCGGTGGCCCGCAAGTTAATGAAGGAAGGATGGCCAAATCCTGATTCAGCGGAGATTGATCTCTATACCAAAGAGCATCAGGGGCATTGGGATCCTGTTCAGAGTTCAGCCACCTTTGATGAATATATTGATCGGGTAGCTGTTCCGCAGGTGCGTGAGATCCTGTCAAATTATGGGGAAATCGCCGTTCTTTGGTGGGATACTCCCACTCACATGACAGATGAAGCTGCAGTGAAATTACAGGATCAACTGAAGTTGCAACCAAATATCATTACAAACGACCGGTTAAAAAGGCCAAACTTCCCAGGTGATACCAGGACGCCTGAACAGAAGATTCCCGATCAGCATGCCCTTGCGGGACAAAACTGGGAGACTTGTATGACCATGAACGGTTCATGGGGTTACCGGGACGATAACAAATGGAAATCCACTGAGCTATTGATCCGTAACCTGGTGGACATTGCATCCAAAGGCGGGAATTACTTATTGAATGTGGGGCCAAAGCCAGATGGGACATTCCCCGATGAGAGCATCGTGCGTCTCAGGGAGATTGGGCGCTGGATGGATGTGAACCATGAAGCAATATATGGCACCAGCGCCAGTCCATTTGGATTATGGCAATGGGGACGATGTACCCAGAAGGAAGAAAGGGGGCATACCAATCTATATTTTTCGGTATTCGACTGGCCAGCCTCCGGGCAACTGGAGATTCCAGCGCTGAACAATGAAATCCAATCTGCCCATCTACTAGCCGGGGAGGAGGAACTGCACATTTCCAATGGAGAAGAGGTTATAATTTCAGGGCTGCCAGCTGAGGCTCCTGATTCAATTGCCACTGTCATCAAGGTTGTGGTTAAAGGGAAGGTTGAGAATCAGTACGAAAGGGAGCATATTTTCAAGCAGGGGAAACAAGTAAACCGTATATTGGTATACCATGAAAAAAGCTTATTGCGTAGAGAATCCGGATTATGATTTAAGTCCTTACACGGGCATGAGCAGGCAGCACTATATCGATTCTGCGAAATATGTCCTGGAAAGAGTTTTCACCCATGTAGACTCCATCAATACCCCATTGACTTTCCCTGCTGTGCCAGGTAAATCCTATCCCCAACCCGATGACCCTCCATGGCGACACCGATCCTTTGAATTTGAGGCTCTGGAGAGATCTTTCTCTCTGGCCGGACCACTGATTCATGTGGATCCGGAAATAGAGATAAAAGGCATCAGGCTAAGGGATTATTACAGTTTACATCTCTATCATGCATTGACTCCCGGGCATCCTAATTCACTGCCCCTCCCTGAGGATCTGCCTGATGCCACTTATCAATTCACTTGTGAGTTTGGAGGTCTTTTGAAGACGTTTTTACTGTTACCCGATTGCCTCTGGCTCAACTTCTCCCAGGAACAGAGGGATGAGATGGCGGTCACCATATCGAAATGGGGACATCACCGAACCACGCAAAATAACTGGAGGATATTTAATATCATGACGCTTTCGTTCCTGAAAAAATATGGATATGAAATAGATGATGATCTGCTAAAAAACCACCTGCTCTGGGTTACTTCATACCATGCAGGAAACGGCTGGTACCTTGAGCAGACTTATAACTATTACTCCATAAGTCTCTTTATTGTTTATACAACCATCTGGAACAGGACATTCGGAGATGAATATTACCCTGAGATTGCTGACTGATTGAGAAATCTGCCCATCAGCTGATGAACTCCCTTGCGTGCTTCTTTGGACGCGATGGTAGCATCAACATGTGGTCGAGGAGCATTTGTTACAGGACCTGGGTCTCTGGTGCTTTTCCTGTGGCGTTTATGCTGAAGGAGAGACCCACATTAGACCCTGGTTTTGCGAGGCGGCTCTGCTCGGGCTCGCTGTTGCAGTTTATCACACGTCCGGAGTTTTTCCATAACGATATCCCCAGCCTTGGTTTTTATGGCAGGAAAGAGTACATGATACAAAATTACAGTTGTCCGGCAAGTCCCCTCATTATGTTCTTGCCAATGATATGCCTTGCACTGCCTGAGGATTCTCCATTTTGGACAGGCAGGGAAAATGAAGGTTTCTGGAAGGAACTGGACAATAAGTCGACCAGGACCATACTTGATAATCCCGGCCTGGTCCTGGTCAATCATGGAACTACCGGTACCTCTGATATCATTCCCGGTAAGGTATATTACGACGATCCCAATTACTCAAAACTTGCTTACAATACGCATTTTCCATGGGAGGATCATAATCCGCAGGGAGGAACATCGATGGAGTACAGTTTTCGCAGCCTTGATCCCAGGGATATCAGGGGAGATGACATTAATTTTTACCTGACCGGACAGGCCCTTGGCAATGATGCCACCGGGAATCAGAAATATACTACATCCAGGAGTATGCTCTATAACGGGGTATCAAAAGATAGATTATACCGTCAGGCGATCATGCGCAAACCCCCTAATAACGGGGTTGGTTATATCATCGACCTGGCCGAAATAACCATCCCCGGTGGAGTCATGCGAGTAGATCGCTCAAGGCTAGCCTTTGAACACGAACTTACCCTGGGACATTTTGGGCTACCACATCTGGATGGTGTTGGAGCAGAGGTTTCTCAATTTGAAAATGGAAAACAGCAGGTGATTACCGCATCCATTGGCGGAAGACAGGTCGCTTTAATAACCTATGAGGGATGGGACAGGGTTGAAATACTGTGCACAGGGACCGGAATGCCGAAGCCGATGAGAGCACAGTGATCTATGCATATAAAAAACGGATGGCAAAAAATCCCTCCATGGAATTGATGATTTCTGTGATGCTGCATAAGATGGATGACACGGAGTGGACCCGGGAGGAACTGTCACCCATCAAGGCAATTGAAATTCTCGATGTTACACCCTTCTTTTCTCCCCTGGGGGCAAAAGTCACACTTGCAGATGACACGGTGCATGAGGTATATTTTGAAGATATCGACGGTAAAAGAAGTTGCTGAAATTTTCGGACTAACAGCCGGTTTTTTGGCTTATTGAATCGAATGTGATGCCTGGAAAATTAATAATTTGAAAAATATGTCAGTCAAAGGATTTATCCTGCTTTTATGGGTGGGGCTTTGCGGCCTGTTCAGTTGTACAGGCAGTGATTCTGGCCCTGAAAAACCCAACATAGTAATCATCTATGCAGATGATATGGGCTATGGGGATTTTAACTGTCAAAATCCGGACTCCAAAATACCCACCCCAAACCTGGATAAGCTGGCCTGAAGGATGCGCTTTACCGATGCACACAGTTCATCAGGAATCTGTTCTCCCAGTCGTTTTGCACTTCTTTCCGGGACTTATCATTGGCGCAGGCAGCATGGCATTGTCGGAGCCTTTGGCAAACCTTTTTTTAAGGATACGGATATAACCCTTCCCCAATTGCTAAATATAATGGTTACGCAACTGCATGATCGGGAAATGGCACCTCGGTTGGGACTGGGAGTTTAAAAACGAACCATCAGGAGAAGTCATCCAATGGGGGGAAAATAAGAAAAGTATATCTTCCAGGAGATATTAACTGGAGCAAACCAGTTTCCGGCGGACCCCTGGGAGAGGGTTTGATTATTACTTTGGCGATGGCACCATCAATTTTCCACCCTATGCCTGGGTGGAAAATGACAGAATTTTTGAGGCCCCAACTGAATTAATGGATATTAATAATATTGGTTTCGATACCAAAGAAGGGGAGTGGGAGTTCAGACCAGGCCCGATAGTAAAGGATTGGAATCCTTAAAAGTCCTACCAACCCTTACACAAAAAACAGTGGAATAGGTAAATAAGCACGATAAAGAAAAACCATTCTTCCTCTATTTTGCTCTTCCTTCTCCACATGCTCCGATTATACCAAACGATGAATTTGACGGGAAATCTCTTGCAGGAGCATACGGTGATTTTATCGTTCAGACCGACTGGGTTGTCGGCCAGTTGTTAACGCATTAAAGAAAAGGGCCTTAAAGATAACACCATTGTTATTTTTAGTGCAGATAATGGTCCCGAAAGTTACGCATGGATCGTGCTGAAAAATATGGACATTTTAGCATGGGCGATTTTCGTGGACTAAAACGTGATGTATGGGAAGGGGGACATCATGTGCCTTTCATTGTCAAATGGCCCGGGCATATTGAAGCCGGTACAGTTTCTGATGAAGTCATTTCTCAAGTCGACATTATGGCCACGCTTGCAAGGATTACCGAAACAACGTTGCCGGAAAATGCTGCACCCGACAGCTACAACTTTCATCCGGTTTTAACAGGTGCAGAATACCGCTCACCGATCAGAGAAGCTACCATTTATAATACGTATGCAGGGAAATGGGGAATACGTATAGGAGACTGGTTGTATATCAATAATAATTCAGGAGGACAGAGAAGCTCCAGAATCATTTAAAAAACTAAAAGGGTATACAGATTTTGAGACAGAAGGAATTCTTTTTAACATGAAAGATGATCCGGAGCAACGTGTTAATCTCTATGAGATGTATCCCGAGAAAGTAGAGGAAATGGAAGAAATATTACAAGAATACCGCAAGGGTGCCGTTAAGGAATAAACATAATTTAAGATTGCAGAATAACGAAAAATAGTATTTTTTATATAGATCCAAATCTAAGCGCACCAGCAGTATTGTTAGAAAGAGAAAGAGATGAAAGAATAAAACGAAATACCGTCTGGCTATTGAGCCAAATATCCATAATGCTGCTATTCATATTTTTTAACTCAAACGCAGCTGTATTTCCCGTTAAAAGCTTCGATAATTTTAACAAAGCCCAGCAACAGGCAGCAAGCGGGGATTCTATTGTCTGGCAGAGTGGCACCTATTCTGATGTTATCCTGGATATCCTTACAAACGGTGTGGTTCTCACTCCGGAAAAACCGGGATCAGTTGTATTTACAGGGCAGTCAAGCATAAACCTGTTTGCAGACTCTATCCTTCTAACCGGATTTCAATTTGTGAACGGAAGCACAAAAGGAGATATCCTGAAAGTGTCGGGAAGCTATAACAGGCTGGAAAACCTGAATTTCTCGAATTATGAAAGCCACTACTACCTAAATATCCTTCCAGGATCGCAATACAACCAGGTAGTCCGATGCAACTTTGAGAAAAAGCCCGAAACTTCAACAACCTCGGTGCTTGAAATCCAGGTCCATCCTACAATACCCGGCTACCACCTGGTACAATATTGTTCCTTTAAGAACCATACGGCCCCACCTGGAGCCGGAGGCGATTATGGGATCGAAGCCCTGCGCATCGGATATAGCTTTCAATCCAAATTCATCAGCCGCGTCATTGTTGAGTATTGCTATTTCACAAAATGCAAGGGAGATGGAGAAATCATTTCCTCCAAAGCCCGTGAAAATATATTCCGCTACAATACTTTTGAGAACAATGAAGAGTCTCATTTTACGCTGAGGCATGGAAGCGACAATGTGGTGTATGGTAACTTTTTTCTGGGGGGAGCCGGTATTCGGATCAAGGAGGGTCAAAACCAGATGGTATATAACAACTATTTCCAGACAGGTGAATGGTTTGCCATTAACCTGATGAACCACAAAGCTGATCCATTGGAAAACATGATCATCGTTCACAATACTTTTGTAGCCTCGGGTCCCATATTGTTGGGCGCGAAAGGGGATCATAAACCCGCAAAAGTGGTGCTGGTCAATAACCTCTTCCTGGATCCGGTTGCTAGAATCATTTCGGACGCTACGGGGGATGAGTTTTTCTCCGGCAATACCTTAAATCAGAGCACAAAAAACTTGCCGGAAGGGTTTGATCGGATCAAACTTAAAGATGAGGAAACCAGGGAATTGCAGAAATTCTACAGCTCAGATTTTCCTGAACTGCTTGATATTCCCACATTGGATGATGACCCATACATCGAACTGGATGTGATGAAGCAAAAACGCATTGACAATTCAGTGCAGTTTGTGGGTTGTTTCATTCCAAATAAGCAGGTAGAAATGAAACCATATGTTACAGTTGAAAACACAGGTCCGGATTATATTCATGAATAGGGGATTAGTTTGATCCGAATGAAATTCTGTTCAGACATATCCACAATAAAAATTTACGAATTCGTATATTTAAAAAAATTAAAGTAGAAAATATGAAGCCTAATAACCCCAATCAACGACGTGAATTTTTAAAGAAAGGAATATTGGCTACAGGCGGAATTACAGTTATTCCCCCTCATGTAATGTTTGCAGGAAGAAGCAAAGGCTCCTTCGCACCCAGTGACAAGGTGAACCTGGCGTGTGTGGGAATCGGTCACAGGGGTGGAAGATAATCAAGTACTTATATGAAACCGGGATGGCAAATATCGTGGCCCTTTGCGATGTGGATATGGGAGCTGAACATACGCTGGAAATAATGGAGATGTTTCCCGATGTTCCCCGGTTCCAGGATTTCAGGAAGATGTTCGATAAGATGGCCGATAAAATTGAGGCTGTAAGTGTTGGGACACCTGATTTTTCGCATTTTCCCATCACCATGCTGGCCATGTCTATGGGTAAACATGTCTATGTGGAGAAGCCAATGGCCCGGACCTTTAATGAGATTGAATTGATGATGGCCGCTGCAAAAAAATATAAGGTAGTTACCCAGATGGGAAACCAGGGACATTCCGGAGCAAACTATTTCCAGTTTAAGGCCTGGAAGGAGGCCGGTATAATAAAGGATGTTACGGCCATGACAGCCCATATGAACAATGCCCGCCGCTGGCACAAATTTGATCCAACAATCACCAGCTTTCCACCAAAACAGAAGATGCCGAAAACAATGGACTGGGATGTGTGGCTGAATACTGCGCAGCATCACGATTACAATAAAGACTATCATCATGGACAATGGCGCTGCTGGTACGATTTTGGTATGGGTGCGCTGGGCGACTGGGGAGCACATATCATGGATACGGCCCATGAATTCCTGGAACTGGGCTTACCCTACGAAATTAATCCGATACTGCTGAATGGCCATAATTCATTTTTCTTTCCCTTCTCTTCTACCCTTGTGTTTAAATTCCCGGAGCGGGAGATATGCCGGCCATGGATATCACCTGGTACGATGGAATGGATAATATTCCCTCGGTTCCCAAGGGATATGGCGTTTCAGAAATAGATCCGAATATTCCACCTCCAAGCAACGGGGCCCTGCAACCCGCAAAATTGACACCTGGTAAGATTATTTACAGCAAGGAGCTGACATTTAAAGGAGCCACCCACAGCAGCACCCTCTCCATATCATTCCTGAAGAGAAAGCGATGGAGATGGCATCCCAATTCCGGAGGTTCCTGAAAGTCCGTCCAATCATTTTGAAAACTTCCTGCTTGGCATGCAAAGGTGAGGAGAAATGCCGCTCCTCATTTGATATTGCCGGACCCCTGAGCCAGGTATTTACCCTGGGGGTAGCTGCCCAGCGATTGAGTACCAAATTGATCTTTGACAGGGAGACCAGACAGATTACCAATAACAAATATGCAAACCAGATGCTTGTGGGTGCGCCACCTCGCAAGGGCTGGGAAGAGTTTTATACACTTTAGACCATACCATGAAAAATTCAAAATCCCGTCGCGACTTTATGCGATCCATGCTGGCTGTTCCATTGGCTGCTTCTGTTCCATTGACTGTCTCAGGAAAATCCCCTTTTAGTTCAAGCCTGTTCTCAACATCCAAAAAACACGGACACAAATTCAAGCTCAGTTTGAATGTCTACTCCTTCAACAATCCTTTAAGAGCCGGAGAGATTGATTTATTTGATGTGCTGGATTTTTGTGCCGAATACAATATGGACGCCATCGATCCTACCGGCTATTATTTCCCTGGTTATCCGGAAGTCCCCTCCGATTCCTACATCAATGAGTTCAAAAGGAAGGCATTTCTTCTGGGACTGGATATCAGTGGAACGGGAGTGAGGAACGATTTTGCCACCCCCGACGAAGCCAGTCGAAAAGCAGATGTCAAGATGGTCAAAGAATGGATCGTGGCTGCTGCTAAACTGGGGATTCCGAACCTTCGGGTATTTGCAGGACATATCCCTGAGGGAGTGGAACGAGACCAGATATTTGAATGGATGGCGAAGGACCTGAAGGATTGCTGTGAATTTGGCCGGCAATATGGAGTAATTGTGGCTGTACAAAACCACAATGATTTTTTACAAACTGCCGATGATGTGGACCGAATATTTGAGATGGTGAACTCGGAATGGTTGGGCCTGAACCTGGATATAGGGAGTTACCGTTTGAAGGATCCCTATGAGGAGATTAAACAGAACATCAAACATGCGGTCACCTGGCAAATCAAAGAGAATGTCTGGATAGATGGCAAAGAAACTCCTACCGATTTTGTGAAACTTCTGGGAATCATAAAAGATTCTGCTTATCGGGGCTACCTGCCCATCGAAACATTAGGTGCGGGAGATCCCTATAAAAAGGTCCCGATCCTTCTTGAAAACGTAAAAAATGCAATGCAGTTAGTGGAAGCATAACTTCTTCAGATTGCTTTTTCTCCACTCCCACTATGGGCCTCTTAGATTGCATTCTTAATTAACTGATTTTGTTAAAATTAAACTATAGTGTAGTCGCTTTGCCCTATCTATTTTGTATTGATTTTAGATAACTATATATTTGTGTCGCGTTTTTAGAATTCTTTTATATTTGTCACGTCATTTAAAAATCTAATATATGCGTATTCTTGTTTGTATAAGCAATGTTCCGGATACCACCACCAAGGTGAAGTTTTCGAACGACAACACAACTGTTGATGAAGGTGGGGTGCAATGGATTATTAATCCATGGGATGAGCTGGCACTGACCAGGGCCATGGAGTTGAAAGAGGATGCCTCCAATGCGGTATCCAATGTTACTGTCGTAACTGTTGGACCGGCAGGGGCAGAACCCACCCTCAGAAAAGCACTGGCCATTGGTGCTGATGATGCCATCAGGGTGGATGCTGAAGCCGGTGATGCCTATTATGTGGCTGCCCAGCTGGCTTCAGTAGTAAAAAGTGGAGATTTTGATGTGATCCTCTGTGGAATCGAATCCAGTGATTATAATGGTTCAGCAGTGGGAGGTATGCTTTCAGAAATGCTGGATATTCCTTCTGTTTCAGCTGTTTCCGGATTGAAAATTGAAGGTGGTGATGCTTTGATTACCAGGGATATTGACGGTGGAAAGGAAGAGGTAGCTGTTCCGGCTCCCTTTGTGGCAGTGGTTCAGAAGGGAATTGCAAAAGAGCCCAGGATTGCTGCCATGCGTGGGATCATGATGGCCCGCAAAAAGCCCTTCAGGTGGTTCCTGCTGTAGATGCAGAATCACTGACCGGATACCAGGAATATGTGATGCCTGAACCCAAGGCTCCCTGCAAAATGGTTGAAGCCGACAATGTAAAGGAGCTTGTCAACCTGCTGCAGAATGAAGCAAAAGTATTGTAGTAACTAGTGAGTAGTGGATAGTACTCAGTAGGAAAAACCAATAACCAATAACCAATAACCATTAACCAATAACCATTAACCTAATAACCTTAATTATATGTCAGTATTAGTTTATACAGAAAACTGGGACGGGAAATTTAAGAAGCTATCATATGAACTGGTATCCTATGCCTCCGGTGTGGCCGGAATGATAGGTGGAAGCGTTACAGCACTTTCCATTGGAAATGTGGATCAGGATGAACTGTCAAAACTTGGGTGCTTATGGTGCATCCAGTGTCCTGAATGTAGCAGCAGCACCAGAAGGACTGGATAACCAGGTCTATACCGCAATTATTGCAGCAGCCATGGAAAAGACCGGGGCAAAGGTCCTGGTGATGGCTCAAAACAATACAGGGAAAGCCATTGCTCCCCGATTATCAGTCAGGCTGAAAGCCGGGCTGGCAGCAGGAGTTACTGCACTGCCCGAATCAGTGGATCCCCTGGTAATCACAAAAAAAGTATTCAGTGGAAAAGCCTTTGCCAAAGTGAAGATCCTGACCGATTCAGCCATTCTTACCCTGGCTCAGAATTCCTATGAGATTGCTGAAACAGGAGGCTCTGCCACTGTTGAGGCCTTTGATCCGGGTGTGGATGTAGCTGGAGCCAAAACCACCATTAAGGATGTACAGAAACAGATGGTAAATTGTTGCTTTCCGATGCAGAGGTGGTTGTTTCCGGCGGAAGGGGAATGAAATCCGGCGATAACTGGGGTCCCATTGAAGAACTGGCTGAAGTACTTGGTGGAGCCACAGCTTGTTCCAGGCCAGTTTCCGATGAAGGATGGCGTCCTCATGAGGAGCATACCGGACAGACGGGTAAGATCATTGCTCCAAATCTCTATTTTGCTTTTGGAATTTCCGGAGCCATTCAGCACCTTGCCGGAGTGAGTTCTTCCAAATGCATTGTGGCAGTAAACACCGATAAGGATGCGCCTATTTTTGAGGCTGCCGATTACGGGATTGTTGGAGATGCACTGAAGGTGCTGCCTGAACTGATCACCGAGATTAAAGCTGCCAAGGCCCAGTAAAGGAACACTCAATCCATTATTTATGGCAAAACAGATTATTTTCCTGGCTACACTACTGGTCACCCTGGTGGTCTTTGCATATACAACCCGCAGGTTCGTTAGGATTTTTTAAGATCACAAAGGGAGGTTTCCCTGTAAAGAGATCGGACGCCGATTTGGGGTGATGCTGGAAGTGGCCATAGGTCAGACCAAGATCTTTCGCAGACCTGTAATGGGATTCTACATGCACTGGTTTTCTGGGGATTCCTGGTGATCCTTATTGGAAGTATCGAGATGGTCATCGATGGATTGACCGGAACAGAGCGGGTTCTCTCTTTTCTGGGTGTGGTATACAATATCATCATGGCTTCAGGAGATATCTTTGCACTGGTCATTGCCATGGCCATTATTGTATTCCTGGCTCGCCGGATCTTCCTGAATGTGAAGCGCTTCTCTGGCATTGAGATGAAACATATCTCCCACCTGGATGCCAACATTGCTCTTACAGTGATCCTGCTTTTGATGCTCTCACTGTTGGGAATGAATACTTTCTACCTTCTTTCAGCAGCACGGCTCGGGTCATGAGATTGTGGGTGTTTACCCGGTAAGTCAGTTACTGGCTTCATGGATTAGATGCCGGAGCACATACCAATGAAGTGCTTTACCAGGCCAACTGGTGGACACATATTGTGCTTATTTTCATCTTTGCCAACTACCTGCCCTATTCCAAGCACTTCCATGTATTTATGTCGGTTCCCAATGTATTTTTAAGCAGGCTGGATCCCCTTGGAAAACTGGATACCATGGAGAGCATCACCAAAGAGGTGAAGATTATGATGGATCCCGATCAGGCTTTTGCCTCACCCCTGAAGGAGAGGAAGCGGAAGAGGAGATTCCTGAAAGATTTGGAGTACTGGATGTGGAGGATGTAAGCTGGAAGAGTTACATGGACTCGCTTGCCTGTACAGAATGCGGCCGTTGTACATCAGTATGTCCGGCCAATATCACCGGCAAGAAATTATCCCCCAGGAAAATTGTAATGGATGTCCGGGCAAGGATGAAGGAGAAAGGTCCACAGATCGTGAAGAATGGTGCAGATTTTTCCGATAAAAAATCCCTGATCAGGGATTATGTTTCTGAGGAGGAACTCTGGGCATGTACCCTATGTAATGCATGTGCCCAGGAGTGTCCCATCAATATCAATCAGCCTGCTCTGATCGTGGGGATGAGGCGATACCTGGTGATGGAGGAATCTGCTGCTCCCGGAGAATTGAATTCCATATTCTCCAACATCGAGAACAATGGTGCCCCCTGGCAATTCTCCCAGGAGGACCGGATGCTCTGGGCAGAGGATATTATGATTAATGAAAAAAGCCAGTAGGTATGGAAACGAAGCAGAAAAAAGTTGAAGTGCCTGTCATGGCAGATCTTTTTGCAAAAGGTGAGAAACCTGAATATCTTCTGTGGGTAGGAAGTGCAGGGGCATTTGATGATCGCTACAAGCATGTTTCACGTGCATTTGTGAAAGTTCTGGATTATCTGGGCACTTCCTATGCAGTGCTCGGAACTGAAGAATCTTCCAGTGGAGACGTGGCCCGAAGGGCAGGCAATGAGATGCTTTTCCAGATGCAGGCCATGATGAATATTGAGATCTTTGAGGGCTATGAAGTAAAAAAGATCCTCACCTGCGATCCCCATGCTTACAATACCTTTAAAAATGAATATCCCGATCTGGATGGTCAGTATGAAGTGATTCATCACACCCAGTTCCTGAGGGATCAGGATCGCAGATGGATCGTTGAACATTCCTTCCAGATGCACTGGCAGGGAAGAGCATCACCTTTCATGATCCCTGTTACCTGGGTCGGGCCAATAAAGAGTATGATGCACCGCGACAGGTGTTGAATACCCTGGCGGCTACAAAAAAGGAGATGGGCAGAAACAGGAGTTTTGCGCTATGCTGCGGTGCAGGGGGCGGACAGATGTTCAAGGAGGCTGAAAAGGGGGAAAAGGAAGTTTTTATTGAGCGCACCGAAGATGCCCTTGAAACCGGAGCCGATATTATAGCCACTGCCTGTCCTTACTGCATGGTGATGATGACCGATGGAATAAAATATAAGAACAAGGAAGAGAGTGTAAAGGCTTACGATATTGCGGAACTGGTCGCAATGGCATTAGTATTATAGTGCTCAGTGGGTAGTAACTAGTACTCAGTGGCTAGTAACTAGTACTTAATACTTAAAAAAATAACTATTAACCAATAACCAATAACGTTTACGAAGCAAACAAAAAATTATGGAAGAGAAGAAATTAATAACCGGTGGTGAATTCCTGGTAAAGGATACAGATATTGCTGATGTTTTTATTCCTGAAGAACTTGATGAAGAGCAAAGAATGATCGGTGAGACCTGTACAGATTTTCTGGAGACAGAAGTATTTCCGGTGGCAGACCGCATTGATGCCCAGGAAGAGGGTTTGATGAGAAGCTTCTGGAGAAATCCGGTGAACTGGGACTCCTTGGAATTGCCATTCCTGAAGAGTATGAAGGATTCGGACAAAACTTTATCACCACCATGTATGCCAGTGAGGTATGGGTTCAGGATATTCTTATGCCGTAGCATATTCCTGCCATACAGGGATTGGTACCCTGCCCATCCTCTATTATGGAAACGAGGAGCAAAGGGCAAAGTACATTCCTAAACTTGCCACGGGTGAGATGATTGGGGCCTACTGCCTGACAGAACCCGGAGCAGGATCAGATGCCAATTCAGGGAAAACCAAGGCTGTACTTTCTGAGGATGGAAAGCACTACATCCTCAATGGAGCCAAAATGTGGATCACCAATGGCGGATTTGCCGATGTGATGACGGTATTTGCCAAGATCGATAACGACCGCGTATTAAGTGCATTTATTCGTGGATCGTGATATGCCGGGCATTACTTTTAATCCCGAGGAGAAGAAGATGGGGATCAAAGGATCTTCCACCCGTCAGATTTTCTTTAACGATGTGAAGGTTCCTGTGGAGAATCAGCTGGGGAAACGTGGAGAAGGATTCAGGATTGCCTTGAATATCCTCCATATGGGCAGGATCAAGTTGGGCGCCAATGTGATTGGTTCAGCAAAAACTGCCATTACCCAGTCGGTGGTCTATGCCAACGAAAGAAAACAATTCAATTGCCACATCTCCGAATTCGGAGCCATCAAACATAAACTGGCCGAGCAGGTGATCAGGACCTTTGCGACGGAATGTGCCGTATACCGTGCCAGCAAGGCACTGGATGATACCATCAATCACTATGTGGCCAATGGAGATGATAAGGGCCGGAATACCATGGAGGCATTTAACCATTTTGCCATCGAGGCTGCAGCCATGAAGGTGTTTGGATCAGAATCCCTCGACTATGTAGTGGATGAAGGTGTTCAGATCCATGGTGGAATGGGTTTCTCGGCCGAGATGATGATCGACCGGGGTTACCGCGATTCCAGGATCAACAGGATCTTTGAAGGTACCAACGAAATTAACCGGCTTTTACTGGTGGATGCTGTCCTGAAAAAGGGAGCCAAAGGTGTTCTTCCAGTGATGGAAGAGGCAGAGAAAGCCTTTGAAGAGGTAAAGGGTCTGAATGGTTTGCCAGCTGTGGCTGAAGGTTTTATTGAGGAGAAGATGCAGTATGTAGCCAATTTGAAAAAGGTGGTGCTGATGCTGTTGAAAGCTGTTTCAGAGAAATTTACCCGCAAGCTGGTATTGGAACAGGAGATACTGAGTAATATCTCAGATTGCATCATCCAGGTCTACGTCGCCGAATCTGTGGTACTTCGTTTGAAGAAGATGGAGACCATGAAAAGTGAAGAGGAGACCAAACTTTATCGTGATATGGCGGATGTGTTTGTTTATGACGCTGCATCCCGTGTCCGTAAGTTTGCCAGTGATACCACCTACTCTTTTGCTTATGGCGAGGTTCGCGAATTGCTGGAGAAAGGAATTGCTGCTTTTACCACGGTTGCTGGTGTGAATGTGAAAGAGGCGCGCAGAAGGATTGCCGACCGTTTAATTGATGAGAACAAATATTGCTTCTAATTATAGGATTATCGGAACTTCAGTTTCCTACAATATTGTAATGCTTGGTGCCGGGAATGTGTCTACTCACATTTCCCGGCATCTGCATTCTAAAGGGCACAGGATCTCCTGTATCTACTCTCGTACCCTGGAATCGGCTACTCTTCTGGCAGACGAGTTTGGGAGTTTCGCCACCACTGATGTGAATGAAGTGCCAAACCAGGCAGATTGTTACATCGTTTGTGTGCCCGATAAGGCTGTATTACAGGTAATTAGTCAGTTTAAAGATTGGAACGGAATCTGGCTGCATACGGCCGGAGCTCTGCCCATGGATCTTTTTAAGGGATATATGGCCCGATATGGAGTGCTCTATCCCTTGCAGACCTTGAGTAAGAACCAAGAGGCCAGCCTGGCTTCTACTCCCTTCCTGGTGGAGGGTTCATCCACAGAAGCGGAAGAATCTATTGTGAAACTGGCAGGTGTCATCAGCAACACGGTATTGGAGATTGATTCCGAAAAAAGGCTGACCATCCACCTGGCTGCAGTCTTTGCCAATAATTTCACCAACCACATGGTGCACATTGCTCAGCGAATTCTGGAGGAGAAGAGCTTAGATGTCAAACTATTGGATCCGATTATTGAAGAGACTGTCCGAAAGATCGGACGGGTGGGGGCAGGTGCTGCGCAGACCGGTCCGGCTCTGCGAAAAGATCAGGAAACCATGCAAAAACATCTTGACTTATTAAAGGATCATCCTGAGTGGGAGAAATTATATACTTTTATTAGCCGGGATATAGGCAATACCCGCGAATTAATAAGCTTTATGGCGGAAATGACTAATTTTAAAGAAGGATTAAGGAGTATAAAAGCATTTGCATTTGATGTGGATGGTGTTTTAAGCAGTCCACAGGTCCTGCTTCATCCTTCGGGAGATCTCATGCGCACCATGAATACCAAAGATGGCTATGCCTTACAATATACAGTGAAGAGGGGATATCCCATTGCGATTATCACTGGAGGAAATACCGAATCGGTGGCTTTGCGATTCAGGGGTTTGGGGATCACCGATATCTACCTGGGTTCATCCTATAAACTTGAAGATTTAAATGACTTTATCTTCAAATATGATTTAAAGCCAGAGGAGGTTCTCTATATGGGTGACGACCTGCCCGACTATGAGGTGATGACCAAGGTAGGAGTACCCTGTTGTCCTGCTGATGCGGTGGAGGAGATAAAATCAGTAGCACACTACATTTCTCCCTTTAAAGGGGGGAAAGGTTGTGCCCGCGATGTAATTGAACAGGTTCTCCGTTTACATGGGCGCTGGATGGATGGTGAATCTTTTACCTGGTAAATAGATGTTATGATCGGCTACCTTCGTTCCATATTAAAGCTGATCAGGTTTCCCAACCTGCTGATTATTGCGGCTACGCAATATGCCATGCGTTACCTTTTGATGGAGCCCCTGTTGCCCTCTTCCACTTTTGAGCTTCAATTTGGAGAGTTTCAGTTTGCACTGCTAGTTTTTTCAACCATTTGCATAGCCGCCGCCGGATATATCATCAACGATTATTTTGACACCCAGGCCGATTTGATTAACAAGCCCAAGCGAGTGGTGGTGGGAATTAAGATCAGCAGGAGGATTGCGATGATTCTTCATGCGGGTCTGAATATAATGGGTGTTGGGATTGGGATCTATCTGTCATTCTATATCAAGTTGCCCTCTCTTGCTCTGGTTTTTGTCATTGCCACCGGTTTGCTGTGGTTCTATTCCACCAATTACAAGCGGCAATTCCTTGTGGGTAATCTCTCAGTAGCATTTCTTACCGGACTGGTTCCCCTGATGGTTGTACTATTTGAAATCCCCCTTCTGAACAGGACATATGGACAGGTAATGCTCCGAAACGATGCCAGTTTTGGCTACATATTTGCCTGGGTAAGCGCTTTTAGTTTTTTTGCATTTTTCACCACACTCATCCGGGAGATTATCAAAGATGCTGAAGATTTTGAAGGAGATAAAGCATACGGCATGAAGACCGTTCCCATCGTATTGGGATCTGTATGGACTAAAATCCTGCTGCTCCTGTTTATTTCAGGAATGATTTTTATGCTTGTCGCCCTCTTATTGAAATACATTATTTTTTCCGTCGAGCCCGTAGACTATATTTCACTGGTCTACTTTGCCCTGTGCCTGGTTACTCCACTGATCCTCCTTGCTCTACAGGTTATCAAAGCTCATGATAAGAAGGGATATGGGCGTGCCAGCACCCTGATCAAAGTGGTGATGCTTGCAGGGATTCTCTATTCGGCGGTGGTATTCTTTCTGGTCAACTTCAAGTACTAGATGCACTTGGAGGATATCAATTCATACGAAATTCTACTGGCATCCCGTTCGCCACGCAGATCAGCCTTGATGCAAGAGCTTGGAATCCCATTCCGGGTAGTTGACACGGGGCACAGTGATGAGAATTATCCAGATCACCTCACCGGTGGAGAGATAGCCCGGTTTCTGGCAGAACATAAATCGGACGCCTATCTGGAAACCCTGAATCCCGGACAGATTCTGCTCACAGCAGATACCATCGTATGGCATAGGGGTAAAGAGCTGGGAAAACCGGGAAGCAGGGAAGAGGCCATTGCCATGATTCAGAACCTGTCGGGAGGGACCCACCAGGTATTTACCGGGGTTTGCCTGAGATCGGAGAGGGGTAGGCAAGCATTCTATGCAGTAACAGATGTAACGTTCTCCACCCTTGAGATGAACGAAATTGAAGGCTATGTGGATCGCTTTCAGCCCTACGATAAGGCGGGAGCCTATGGCATACAGGAATGGATAGGTCACATTGCGGTAGAGCGGATCGTAGGCAGCTACTTCAATGTAATGGGTTTGCCCGTCCAGAAAGTCTACAGTGAATTAAAATCATTTATAGCAACCAACAATCAGGATTCGATCATATGAAAAAGCTACACTGGCATAAGTGGGGAGTATCTGTCATTCTATGCATCCTCTTTTTGAGTGCGGGTTCTCTTCGCCTGAAGGCCGAAGAGGGAATGTGGATTCCCATGCTCATTGAAAAATATAACATTGATCAGATGCAGGAGGCTGGACTGATGCTTTCTGCTGAAGATATATACAGCATCAACCAGGATTGCCTGAAGGATGCCATTGTGATCTTTGGCCGGGGTTGTACGGGGGAGATGATTTCAGCAGATGGCCTTGTACTCACCAACCACCATTGCGGGGAGGGTGCCATACAATCACACAGTTCGGTGGAGAAGGACTACCTGTCCAACGGTTTCTGGGCCATGAGCAGAGAGGAGGAGCTTCCCAACGAAGGTCTGAGTGTAACCTATCTGCGCTATATGAAGGATGTAACCATGCAGGTAAATGATGGAATAGTCCAGGGAATGGATCCGCAGGAAAGGGAACGTAAAATTGAGCTCAATATGGGTGAAATTATGCAGAGCGAAACTGAAGGAAGCGATCTGGATGCAAGGATCAGGCCCTTTTACTATGGGAATGCCTATTATCTATTTGTATATGAGGTTTTCAGGGATGTAAGGCTGGTTGGGGCGCCCCCTGTTTCGGTGGGCAATTTTGGATCGGATCAGGATAACTGGATGTGGCCCAGGCATACGGGTGATTTTTCCCTATTCAGAGTCTATGCCGATGAATTTAACAATCCAAGCGAATACAGTCCTTCCAATAAACCCTACAAACCGCGCAAGCATCTGGAAATTGCTGCAGGAGGAGTAGAGGAGGGCGATTTTACCATGGTGATGGGTTACCCGGGTTCCACCACCCAGTACCTCTATTCAGATGCAGTAAAATATATGCTGGAAACAAACCTGCCTCTGGCCATTGGCTTAAGGACCTCCAGGCTGCAGATCATGGATCGTTATATGAAGGAGTCAGATGTGGTGCGTATCAAATATGCCACCAAATACCGAAGGGTGAGCAATGCCTGGAAAAAGTGGCAGGGGATAATCCTGGGACTTAATCGAAACAATGCGGTGGAGGTGAAACTCGGGGAGGAGGAGGTTTTTAAAGATTGGGTGGAAGCCGATGGTGAGCGTCAGATGAAGTATGAGGATATACTGGGTGAATTTGCCCGCCTCTATGAGGAGATGGAAGCGTATGGGGTGGCTGTGAGCATGATGGATGAGGCCATCATGGCTGTGGAGCTGTTCAGACAGGCACCAAGAATAGGGGGTATGATGCAGCAGGGTTTGGATAAGGAGATGCTCTTATCTCAGGTGGATAGATTCTTTAAGGATTACCATGGGCCCATAGACCGGGATATCTTTGCATCCATGCTGGAGGCCTATCAGTCAGAAATGCCAGAACGTTACCTTCCACCCTTCTATGAGAAGATCCAGAAAAAGTACAAAGGCGACTATCAGAAATTTGCAGAAGACACATACAGCAAAACGGTGTTTAGCAGCAAGGAAGAAATGACAAAACTTCTGGATAAATATGAGAACAATCCTGAAGGGGCTGTTGAACAACTTCAAAAGGATCCCATATTGATTTACCTGAACGAATTCAGAACCCTTTATCTGACAGGCATCACTCCAGCCCACAGGGAGCTAGAGCTTGCACTGGAAGAGAACTATAAGTTATACATGGCGGCGCTTCTTGAGAAGGAGAAAGACCGCTTGCTCTATCCGGATGCCAATTTCACCATGCGACTCACCTACGGAAAGGTGGATAGTTACAAACCCTGGGATGGAGTCCATTATCAGTATCAGACCACCCTGTCGGGTATTATGGATAAGGGAAAAGAGGAATTTGAGGATTACAGGGTCCCCGAGAAACTTGCCACTCTTTATGAAACCAAGGATTATGGAAAATATGGAGTTGATAACACCATGCCGGTCTGTTTTATAGCTTCCAATCACACTTCGGGAGGTAACTCTGGCAGTCCTGTACTGGATGCCCATGGCCGGCTAATCGGCTTGAATTTTGACAGAAACTGGGAGGGAACCATGAGTGATGTATACTACGATCCTTCACTCTGCCGCAACATTGCAGTGGATATCCGGTATGTGCTTTTCATCATCGATAAGTTTGCAGGAGCGGGTTACCTGATCGATGAGATGGATATCCATTTCCCTGAATAATGGATCACAAAAAAGGAATTACCTACGCCCTGATCACAGCTTCCTTCTGGGGATTCATGGCCATCGTACTTAAATTCATTACCTACGAGTTACCCCCGGTTACCGTAGTCTGGTTCCGGTTTTTTTTGGCCTTCCTGGTATTGGGAACCTGGACCCTAATCTTCAGAAGATCCGATTTTACTGTTTTTAAAAAGCCTCCCTGGCTCCTGATTCTGGCAGCCCTTTTTCTGGCCCTGAATTACACCGGTTTTATATCAGGAATCAAATATGTAACTCCCTCAAGTTCGCAAATATTTATTCAGATCGGACCGGTGAGCTTTGCCCTGGCCGGCATTCTTTTTTTTAAGGAACATGTAAACTGGAAGCACATTGTGGGCTTCTTCTTTGTCCTTTTGGGAATTGGACTTTTCTATTCGGAACAATTCAAGGACCTGGGTGAAGAAGCTGAGAACCTGACCCTGGGCATGTTCCTGGTTTTAGGTGGGGGACTTGCCTGGGCTGCCTTTACCACAAGCCAGAAGGTACTCCTGAAAAGGATCCCACCCAGCCAGATCAATCTATTTGTATATGCAGTCTGTTCCCTGGGTTTACTCCCCCTCGTGGCTTTTTCTGAATTAAAGGGAATGCCGACGGTGAACTGGATCATCCTGATTTACCTCGGCCTTAATACAGTTATCGCCTATGGCTCACTGGCCATGGCCATAAAATATACAGAGGCTGCACGGGTGAGTGTCATCATCACCCTGAATCCCATCATTACCTTCATCAGCATGGCCATTCTAAGCCGCATGGAAGTTAGCTGGATCGAGCCTGAGGCTTTTACCTTGATGGGCTGGCTGGGTGCCCTCTCTGTTATTGGCGGCGCTATTGTGGTGATCTCCGCCGGCCTGAAAAAGAAAAGTTAACTTTTTTGGAATAACTATTCTTCTTTCTTCTTCTTCACCAGGGTGGATGTAAGCAGCATAAAGCCCCCAAAAGCCACCATAAAGAGGCCAGACCATAGATTTATATTGACACCGAGAGATTGTTCATACATCTCTGTATTCCCACCTGTACAATTCCATGAATGGTAAGGAGTATGCCCAGTATGGTGAACATTAGTCCGATAGGTATTTTTATATCTAATCCCATATTGTTTTTATTTATCTTTTACCAGAATATTATACTTAATGCAATAGCGATGGCACCCACGATGATGGCCAGGAAATGCGGAGTCTGGTACCAGTGTTCTGATTTATCTACAATTCTTGGAGTAAGTGAGTAAACCAATCCCTTTAGCTCTTCGTCGGTTTTTAACTTCTTCGTCAGAAGTGTAATCACCAACGAAAGAACAAGTGCTGCAGTAAAGGCATAAATAGCGGTCCAGAAATTCTGAGCCATTTCACTGGGATAGGTATGCAGCAGTCCAAAGTAACCTCCTTTGATTCCCACAGAGGCTCCGGCAGGTAGTGTAAATCCATGGTGAATGCCTGCTGAGATGGTTCCTCCAATTAATCCCCAGAATGCAGCATGACCTGTGGTCCTTTTCCAGAACATTCCCAGAAGGAATGCAGCAAAAAGAGGCGCATTCACAAAGGCGAATATAAGCTGCAGAAAGTCCATTACATTGTTAAAGGATCTGGCTACATAAGCTGTAAGTATACTCACAAGAACACCAACAACGGTGGTCCATCTCCCTACTTTCAGGTAGTGACTGTCGGGTTGGTTGGGTTTAATATAGCTCTGGTAGATATCAAAGGTAAATACCGTATTAAATGCAGAGACATTTCCTGCCATTCCCGACATAAATGAGGCCATCAGGGCGGTCAATCCAAGACCCAGGACACCCACCGGCATATATTTCATCAGTAGCACAGGCATCACCTTATCAAAGTCGGTGGTCAGGGTACCCTCTTTCAGGGGCAATTCCAGTTCACCCATATTGGTAAGAGCCAGCGCAATCATCCCGGGTACAATCACAAGCAGAGGAAGAAACATTTTTGGAAGAGCTCCGATAAGTGGAGTTTTCCGGGCCGCCGACATGGAGCCTGCAGCCATGGCTCGTTGAACCACAAGAAAGTTTGTACACCAGTAACCAAAGGACATGACAAATCCAAGTCCCATCAGTACTCCAAACCACTCCACACCCATGGGATTGGCATCTGTGCTACCCGTAATTTTCCAGGAGTGCAACATATTCTCGGGGAGATTGGCTTTAAGGCCTTCCCAACCTCCAATATCGGTCAGAGCAATAATGACAAGCGGAGCAAATCCAATGACAATCAGGAAAAACTGCAGCACCTCATTGTAGATGGCAGAGGTGAGTCCTCCCAGCACCATATATACCAGCACGATGATGGCTGAAATAAACAGATAGACATCAAATTCACCAATGGTAATTCCCAGGATGTTCCAGTCGATTTGCAGGGGTAAGATTACCTGTGCAAGGAGTGCCAGCGCATACATGGAGATCCCAGAGGCAAATACAGTCATGATGGCAAAGGCAAATGCATTAAAACCGCGGGTCTTCTCGTCAAACCTGAGTTTAAGGTACTCAGGAACAGACCTGGCTTTTGAACCATAGTAGAATGGCATCATAAAAATGGCCAGAAAGATCATGGCGGGTATGGCTCCGATCCAGTAGAAATGTACGGTCATCATGCCGTACTTGGCACCCGACGCGGCCATCCCTATTACTTCCAGAGCACCCAGGTTTGCAGAGATAAATGCCAGCCCCGTTACCCAGGCAGGCAGAGATCTTCCTGCTTCCAGGAAAGCAGAGGAGTCTTTCATGTACTTTTTCAATGCCCAACCTATACCCAATACAAAAATGAAGTAGATCAGGATGATGGTCCAGTCAATGGCTCCCAGTGCGAAAGTAGTTTGCATGCAGATTAGTTTTGGTTAGTTTCAGAGGGTTAAAAGTATAAGAAATATTAAGAATGTAATAGCCGTTTGACAATTTTGAATGGTACACTTGTTCCCTATTCTGGTTGTTTTTCACTAAATAATAAAAGGAGTTCTTTTTTAAATTCTGTCTTAATAAGAAATTGCATTTGCTTAATTATATCATAAGTGTTAAGTTTACACTTAATAGGTAAATACCATAAACCATTCACATCTAAGCAATGGCCACACTCGACTGGATTGTACTCGGACTCTTCTGCCTGGCGCTGGTAGGAGTCATTTTTTACGTATTAAGAAAAAAGGATAAAGATACCTCAGACTATTTCCTTGCCGGGAGAGATGCTACCTGGATCGCCATCGGGGCATCCATATTCGCTTCAAATATTGGATCTGAACACCTGGTTGGGCTGGCCGGTGCCGGTGCGGAAAGCGGAATGGCCATGGCCCATTGGGAGATGCAGGGATGGCTGATCCTGCTCCTTGGCTGGCTCTTTGTCCCATTCTATGCCAGGAGTGGTGTTTTCACCATGCCCGAATTCCTGGAAAAGCGCTACAATGCAAAATCTCGCTCCTTTCTCTCCATCATATCAATCGTGAGTTACATCCTGACCAAGGTAGCTGTAACCGTGTATGCCGGGGGAGTTGTTTTCAAGGACGTTTTTAATATTGACTATGTGATGATCTTTAACCAGCAGGTGGATTTTTTCTGGGTCAGTGCCATTGGTCTGGTGGTTCTTACGGGTATTTATACAGTAATCGGAGGTATGAAGGCGGTCCTCTATACCTCGGTGTTGCAAACTCCAATTTTATTGGCAGGATCCATCGCCATATTGGTAACGGGATTGACACAGCTGGGAGGTTGGGACAACCTGATGGAGATCGTCAGGTCCACCGACGTGACTTACCTGAATGATTTAGGTGAGGTCGTTTACAGTTCCTCTTCGGACAGCATGGCCAATCTGATGCGTTCTCCAAATGATCCCGATTTTCCATGGACCGGAGTTGTCCTCGGTTCGGCCATTATTGGGTTCTGGTACTGGTGTACAGATCAGTTTATTGTCCAGAGGGTTCTTTCGGGTCGTGACCAGACTCAGGCCCGCAGGGGTACAATTTTTGGAGCCTATTTAAAACTCACACCGGTATTTCTTTTCCTAATCCCCGGTATGATTGCATTTGCGCTGAAAGAGCAGGGGACCATCGATTTTGGGACCAACGATGCCGCTTTTTCAACACTTGTGAAAGAATTACTCCCCAAAGGATTCACAGGGATTGTGGTGGGAGGGATTCTTGCTGCTTTGATGAGCTCTCTGGCATCACTATTTCAACTCTTCATCCATGCTTTTTACGGTGGACTTCTATCAGAAGATTAAACCAGGGGCCACTGAGAAGCACTACCTGTTGGTGGGAAGACTTGCAACCGTGGTTATTGTAGTCCTGGGTATTCTCTGGATCCCTGTGATGAAGGGAATCGGAAAGGTGCTCTATGAGTACCTGCAGGATGTACAATCCTTGCTGGCCCCGGGAATCGCTGCTGTATTCCTCCTGGGGATTATTTCCAAGAAAACAACCCCCACAGCCGGATTTACGGGTCTGGTGGTCGGTTTTATCCTGGGGATGCTCAGGCTCGGACTGAATATATATTACGGGGATACGGTAGGCGAGGGTTTTATTTATGATCTGATCGTAGCTCCCAACTGGCTGCACTATGAGATCGCACTTTTCTTTGTGATCATAGCCCTGATGATTGTTGTCAGTTTCTTCACCACTTCGGCTGATCCGGCAAAAATACAGGGACTTTACCTGGGATCGGCAACAGCCGAGCAGCGGGCGCTGACCCGGGCAAGCTGGAGCAAATGGGACGTGATCAACTCGGCCATTATCATAGCTTTCATCATTGCATTCTATATATACTTCTGGTAGTCCACACTGAATTATGGCATTAAATCCATCAAACTATTCCGATCAGGCAAAATTCCATGTGGCCGTAGATTGTATCATCTTTGGTTTCGACCAGGAAGAATTAAAGCTATTGATCCACAAGCGGAAGTTTCAACCCTTTATGGGAGACTGGTCCCTTTTCGGTGGTTTCCTAAAGCAGGACGAAAGCCTGAATGATGCTGCCAACAGGATCCTTTTCGAACTGACGGGTCTGCAGGAGATCTACATGGAGGAACTGCAAACCTATGGAGATATTTCAAGAGATCCGGCAGGCAGGGTTCTGTCTGTGGCCTATTATGCCCTGATACCTGCCCACCGTTATTCTGAGGAATTTTCCAGGAAGTACGGAGCCACCTGGGTGAGCCTGAAAGACCTGCCCCCGATGATCATGGATCACAATGTGATGGTTGAAAGCGGTTTGCGAAGGCTTCGCAGGCGGACAGCTTCCCAGCCCATTGGCTTCGAATTGTTGCCTGCTGAATTTACCATTCCCCAACTTCAGTCACTATATGAGGCCATCTACCAGACCCAGCTGGATAAAAGGAATTTCAGGAAAAAAATTCTATCCATGGACGTATTGGTCAAACTGGAGGAGAAGGACATGAGCAGTTCACGGAAAGGGGCATTTCTTTACAGGTTTGATAAGAAGAAACATAAGAAATTGATTGACAGAGGGTATACCTTCACAATATGAAAAACAAAAATATTATGATGAAGAATTTTAGTGAGCTCGAGCTGTGGTTTGTAACTGGCAGTCAGCATTTATACGGGGAGGAGACTCTTAAACAGGTGGACAAGAACAGTCTTGAAATTACAGAAGCCCTTAACCAGAGCAGTGCCATTCCGGTAAAGGTGGTATTCAAGCCGGTATTAACCACTCCGGACGCGATCCTGGCCCTCTGCAGGGAGGCAAGCAATACTCCCTCCTGTATCGGACTGATTACCTGGATGCACACCTTCTCACCGGCAAAAATGTGGATTGCCGGGCTCAAGTCCCTGACCAAGCCCTTTGTCCATCTCCATACCCAATTCAACAGAGATATTCCCTGGGATTCCATCGATATGGATTTTATGAACCTGAATCAGTCTGCTCACGGCGGAAGGGAGTTTGGATTTATTGCATCCAGGATGCACGTGGAGAGAAAAGTGGTGGTTGGACACTGGGCCAGCACTGCTGTTCAGGAAAAACTGGGTATTTGGATCAGGGCTGCAGCGGCCTGGCATGACTGGCAGGGAGGTAAAGTGGCCCGTTTTGGTGATAACATGCGTGAGGTGGCTGTGACTGAAGGAAACAAAGTGTCGGCTCAAATACAACTGGGTTATTCCGTTTCCGGATATGGGGTAGGTGACCTGGTGGAGCGAATAGAGTCAGTGAGTGACGCTGAGATAAAAGAACTAATTGAAATTTATGAAGATCTCTATGAAGTCCCCGGGGATGCAAAGGATGGAGGAAAGCTTCATGATGCGCTTAAGGAGGCTGCCCGCATTGAAAAGGGGATGCGGAATTTCCTGGAAGAAGGCGGATTTTCGGCCTTTACCACCACCTTTGAAGATTTGCATGGCCTTTCACAATTGCCCGGACTGGCAGTTCAGCGACTGATGGCCGACGGTTACGGTTTTGGGGCCGAGGGAGACTGGAAAACGGCGGCCCTGGTTCGTGCCATGAAAGTGATGGCCATGGGATTGGAGGGTGGAACTTCCTTCATGGAAGATTATACCTACCACCTGCATCCGGATGGGATGAAGGTGCTGGGTGCACACATGCTGGAGGTTTGTCCGTCCATTGCTCATGGGAAATCGAGCCTGGAGCTTCATCCTCTTGGAATCGGCGGTAAGGCCGACCCGGCCCGGCTCGTATTCGATGTGGCCTCAGGTCCGGGAGTAAATGCTTCCATCATGGACATGGGAAACAGGTTCAGGTTGCTGGTGAATCCTTGTGATGTGGTACCAGCCGATGCTCCTCTGCCAAATCTCCCTGTAGCCAGGGTCGTATGGGAACCTAAACCAAACCTGGAGGTGGCTGCCGGTGCATGGATTCTTTCCGGAGGGGCACATCATACGGGTTTTAGTATGGCCGTTGGCAAAGAACACCTGGAAGATTTCGCAGAAATTGCCGGGATCGAATACCTGCTTATCGATGAATCAAGCACCATTTCGACCATCAAGAAAGAGCTGAAGTGGAATGACCTGTACTATCACCTCGCCAGAGGCTTGTAAAACTTTGAACTTTTGAGATGATTGATCAATTAAAAGAAAAGGTACTGGAAGCCAACCTTGACCTTGTAAAACACGGCTTGGTTTTCTTTACCTGGGGCAATGTCAGTGCAAGGGATCCGGAGACAGGGTCCATTGTCATAAAGCCCTCGGGAGTCGCATATGACCAGATGACTGCGGATCAGATGGTTGTCCTGGACATGGACGGAAAACAGATTGAGGGAGACCTGAAACCTTCATCGGATGCCCCAACCCACCTGGCCCTTTATAAACAATTTAAAGACATTGGAGGGGTGGTCCACACCCATTCGGAATGGGCCACCTCGTGGGCCCAGGCAGGAATCCCCCTGCCTCCCATGGGGACCACCCACGCCGATTATTTTTATGGAGCCGTTCCCTGCACCAGGCCCCTGACAAAAGCAGAAGTAGAAGGTGAATATGAAGCCAATACCGGAAAGGTTATTGTTGAAACCCTTCAGGGAAAGGATCACAAAAGTTTGCCCGGAGTGCTGGTTCACGGACATGGCCCCTTTACCTGGGGCACAAATGCGGCCGATGCTGTTCACAACTCGGTCGTCCTGGAAGAGATTGCCAAAATGGCCTTCCATACCCGGGTGCTTGGCAACAGTAGCCCCATAGAACAGTTCCTGCTTGATAAGCACTATCTCAGGAAGCACGGCAAGGATGCGTATTATGGACAAAAAGGTTAGTGGGTTAGTGGATAGTAGGTAGTGGATAGTGGGTAGTAAAAAAAATATTGAGATATGAGCAAGTATACGATTGGAGTAGATTATGGAACGGATTCGGTCCGTGCATTGGTAGTGGACACCCAGACAGGGGAGGAGATGGGAACTTATGTATTCTACTATCCCCGCTGGAAGGAGGGCCTCTATTGTGATCCGGCAAAAAACCAGTTCCGGCAACATCCTCTCGATTATCTGGAAGGCCTGGAAACCTGCATTGTTGAGGCTCTGAAAAAGTGTCCTGCAGGTGTGGCAGAAAAAGTGGTGGGCATTTCAATTGACACCACCGGATCCACCCCGGTTGCTGTCAACCGGCAGGGGGTTCCTCTGTCGCTGACACCTGGTTTTGAGGAGAATCCCAATGCCATGTTCGTGCTCTGGAAGGATCATACGGCCGTGAAAGAGGCCGATGAGATCAATGACCTGGCCCGAAGCTGGGGAGGGGAAGATTTCACAAAGTACGAGGGAGGAATTTACAGCTCGGAGTGGTTCTGGGCAAAGGTCCTGCATGTGTTGCGAGCCGATTCAAGGGTGAGTGAGCAGGCCTGGTCGTGGGTGGAACATTGCGACTGGATCCCTGCACTGCTGGTTGGCGATACAGATCCTTTGGAACTGAAAAGGAGCCGGTGTGCAGCCGGCCATAAGGCCATGTGGCATAAGAGTTTTGACGGCCTTCCGGAGGAGGATTTTCTGCTTAAGCTGGATCCTCTGTTGGGAGGGATCAAAGCACGTCTTTTTGAAGAGACCTATACCTGTGATGTAAAGGTGGGAACTCTAAGTGAGGAGTGGGCTCAGAGACTGGGTCTGCCATCCACTGTTAGTATTGGTGCCGGAGCTTTTGATGCCCATCTGGGAGCGCTGGGGGCAGAAATTGAGCCCTACTATATGAGCAAGGTCATGGGGACCTCTACCTGTGATATGTTGATTGCACCCATGGAAGAGATAGGTGACAATTTGGTTGGTGGGATCTGTGGACAGGTGGATGGTTCCATTGTACCCGGAATGGTGGGGCTGGAAGCCGGACAGTCGGCCTTTGGAGATATCTACGCATGGTTTAGCAAAGTGCTGATGTGGCCCATCGAGAATGTGGTGGCAAAACTGGACGGCATCGACGATGCGGTAAAAGCACAAATTCAAAAGGAGACTGAAGAGAGCATGATCGCCACTCTGAGTGAGGCAGCTGCAGGGATAGATCCTGCTGAATCATCTCTTCTGGCTCTGGATTGGATGAATGGCCGCAGAACACCTGATGCCAATCAGGAACTGAAGGGGGCCATTATGGGACTTACCCTGGGGTCAGATGCACCCCGGATCTTCAGGGCACTGGTTGAGTCCACTGCCTATGGCGCGAAAATGATTGTGGATCGTTTTGTGGATGAAGGTGTCCGCATCGATGGAGTGATTGCCCTTGGGGGCGTGGCTAAAAAATCGCCACTGGTGATGCAGATTGTTGCAGATGTACTGAATATGCCCATTAAAGGTGGCTCGTTCGGAACAGGCAGTGGCTCTGGGAACAGCCATGGCAGCAGCAGTGGTTGCAGGTATTCACCAAAATATTGCAGAGGCTCAGGCAGCCATGGGCGGAGGATTTGAGACAGAATATCAACCCGATCCGGAGATGGCAAAGGTATATGCCAGGCTATATGATAACTACAAACGTTTTGGCCGCTTTGTGGAGGAGGAGACTGGCAGGTAAATGTATCCTGTGTGAAGGTTATTTTTTATTTCAAGGGGATTCTAATTTATATATTTAAGATAAAATGCCTATTTTGGTAAACCATCTGATACTTTGGTACGTTTATTGATTAGATTAACTGATCATGAAAATAAGGTTTATAGTTTCCATATGTATTGCGGTGCTTTTTTATCCTGCACTTTTCGGACAGACAGCCGAGGAGGAGGTGATAAAATTAAAACAGCAGACTCAGACAGTAATCGAACAGGACTACTCGGTGGATGAAGCTGAAGTCGCTGCCCTGGATAAGGAGCGCAAAGGACACTGGAATTTCTCAGTGGGAACCAGTTTCTCTTACATGAAGGGGTACGGATCGGGCATGGGTTTTTATGCGGCTCCCACTTTTACCATGCCTCTCAACGACAAATGGTCATTACATGGAGGGGTAATCGCTTCACAATATCAGAGTTTCAATGGCAGCATGCCTGGAGGAGTACCTGGTGAATATATGATGCCCAGCTCTTTTACCAGTCTCTCTTTATTTGCAGCTGCATCCTACAAGATGAACGATCGCCTTGTTTTCCATGGTGCAGGATATAAGCGGCTGGTATCTGAACCAGAATCAATATTCACACCCTATCCCATGGATAACCTTTCACTGGGTGCCACCTACAAACTGGGTGATAACATTACCATCGGTGCATCCATCCAGATGAATAACGGAAGGTACGGAAATGGTTTTTATGGCAATCCCATGGGTGGATACATGATGCCATCTTCTCCCTTTGGCTGGTAGAGATGGTGGTACTGCTTGCTTCTCTCGCACCTGTTTTTATCATTCTCTTTTACATCTATTTCAGAGACAAATATGACAAGGAACCCATAGGTTTGCTGGTCAAATCTGTAATTGCGGGTATGCTTGTGGTTATCCCTGTCCTTTTTGTGGGAAGGATCCTGATGGGGATCATGCCCGAAATGGGCAAAATCGGCAATGCTGCTTATCACGCATTTTTGGTGGCCGGAACGACTGAGGAGCTATTCAAATTCCTGGCCCTCTACCTGCTTGTTTGGAATAGTCCCAGCTTCGATGAGAAGTTTGACGGAATTGTGTATGCGGTTTTTGTCTCCCTCGGTTTTGCTGCGGTCGAAAATGTCTTATATGTAATGGATGGGGGGCTCCAGACTGCTATGATACGAGCCATCACCGCTGTCCCCGCCCATGCTATTTTTGGGATTAGCATGGGATACTACCTGGGCATAGCGCATATGTATGATGAATTGAGAAAACCTTACCTCCGTAAGGCCATCCTTATTCCCATTCTGCTTCATGGCATATATGATTTTATTCTGATGGTAGGAATTGATTGGCTGCTTTTACTTTTTATTCCCTTTGTGATTGGTTTGTATGTGTTGGGAATGAAAAAAATGAGGGTGTTGTCAGATACATCCATTTTCAAGCCTCCTGCTGAAGAAGCTTAAATTCTTACCCCTGTTTACAAAACGATTGATTCGGTTTTTGGTTTTTTAGTAACTTACATAAAACCTTAGACGCAATAAATGGTTGTAGAAGAAGTAGCATGAGGAACATTGGAATAATTACTGGAGTAATGTTGTTGTTTGTGGCAGGCTGCAAATCAAAAGAGGAGATCCACCCCATAGGGGAACTTTTGCCGGAAAGTGAAAATTTCTGGCAGGTCATCCCAAGGGAAGCAGTGATTGAGCGAATTGGAATTGCTTTTGAATTTACCGAGGGGCCCGCATGGCATCCCGATGGGTTTTTAATCTTCAGCGACATTCCGGGAAATACAATCTACAGGTGGACTGAAAAAAAGTTTGTTGTATTCAGAAGTCCCTCTAACCAGGCCAATGGCTTGCTGACCGAACCCGATGGATCGGTCCTTGCCTGTGAACATGAGTCCAGAAGCATTACCAGGTACTCACCTGATGGGGAAATTTCTGTAGTGGTGGATGCATATAAAGGACGCAGACTCAACAGTCCAAACGATCTCTGCAAATCATCCAATGGAGCCATCTACTTCACCGATCCCCCCTGGGGATTGGAAAAGTTAAATGAGGATCCTGCATAAGGAGCTTCCTTATAATGGGGTATTCAGATACCACTCGGGTCAACTTACTCTGATAGACAGCACCCTCTCCTGGCCCAATGGAATTGCACTCTCACCAGACGAAAAGTATTTATATGTGGCCAACATGGAGGTCCTTAGGGTGAATGGTGCCGATGAGTACCAGGTTCACTGGATGAGGTATACCCTGAATGAGCGGGGTGAGGTGGTAGAGAAAACCATCTTTTTTACAGCCCTGGACACCTCTCTACCCGGAGGGCCCGATGGCATGAAGGTCGACCAGCTGGGAAACCTTTTTGTAAGCGGACCAGGAGGGATTCTGGTGGTGGATTCTACAGGAAACCATCTGGGTACCATAGGCATTCCGATTCCAGCCACCAATCTGGCATTTGGACCCAGAGAGAAGGAGTTATTTATAACAGCGAGATCTACCCTTTACAGGGTACAATTAAAGCGATGATAAAAGAGAGATGATATGAACAGACCTCCGGACCATATCCTGGTTATTTTTGGTGCTTCAGGTGACCTGACCCGCCGCAAACTGATTCCAGCCCTCAGGGAGTTACAAAAAATTGATTTGTTGCCCCAACGTTTTGCTGTGCTTGGGATCGGACGGAGTAAATACAGCGATATCAGTTACAGAGAGATGATCACATCTCATATGAAGGAGCCTGGCGATATTCTTCCCTTACTTCACTACCTTTCCATGGATCCGGAAGATAAGGATGGCTATCCGAAACTGGCTGCACGTCTCCAGGAGCTGACCTCCAAAGGGGAGATTGCAAAAAATATTATTTTCTATCTGGCCACCCCTCCCTCCTTGTACGGGACTATTCCAATCTTCCTTTCTTCAAATGGACTTCTCACCGAGACAGAAGGAGCATGGAAAAGAATCATCATTGAGAAACCCTTTGGAACGGACTTTAGTTCGGCTTCTCACCTCAACTCCTCCCTTCTTAAATACCTGAAGGAGGATCAGATCTACAGAATTGATCACTACCTGGGGAAGGAGACGGTACAAAATGTGTTGGTTACCCGATTTTCAAACGGAATATTTGAACCCCTTTGGAACCGCAACTTTATTCACCATGTGGAGATCACCTCGTCAGAGAGCCTGGGTGTGGGCACAAGGGGAGGCTATTATGATCATTCGGGTGCGCTGAGAGATATGCTTCAGAACCATCTTCTTCAACTGGTGGGACTGGTAGCTATGGAACCTCCCACTGTGATTGCATCTGATGCCATCCGGAACGAGGTTCTTAAGGTCTTTCAATCCCTACGCCCCATTACAGGTGAGGCCATCTCAAAACAGGTAATCCGGGGGCAATACATGGCTTCCCATGTGAGGGGAGAGGCCATGCCAGGATACAGATCTGAGACGGGAGTTCCTGAGGAGAGTCGCACCGAGACCTTTGTGGCCATGAAATTGTTTATTGACAATTGGCGTTGGGGTAGTGTGCCTTTTTATATCCGAACAGGTAAGAGGCTCCCCACGCGTGTATCAGAGATTGTGGTGCATTTCAATGCATCGCCCCACCCGCTTTTCGGTGACCAGCAGAAAAGCAATGGTAAAGGAAACCAGCTGGTCATCCGCATTCAACCTGATGAAGGAATTTTACTTAAATTTGGTATGAAAGTCCCTGGAGCTGGATTCAAGGTGCAGGAGGTAAACATGGATTTTCACTACAAGGATCTGGCTGACAGCTATATTCCTGAAGCATATCAGCGCCTGTTGCTAGATTGCATGCAGGGCGACAGTACGCTATATGCCCGCGGTGATGCAGTGGAAGCAGCCTGGCAGTTTGTGGATCCCATTCTGAAATCCTGGGAGGAGGACCAGGGTATAGCATTGCATGGTTACCCATGTGGAACATGGGGACCAGAAGTAGCAGACCAGATGATTGAAGGAGAGGACCACACCTGGCGGTACCCCTGCAAAAACCTGGCAGATGATGGACTTTATTGTAAACTATAATGCATAGACGCAGACACTACATCTATCCGGATACGGATTCACTCATTTCAGCATTTTGTTGTGAGTGTGCCGCATTTCTCGAGGAATCAAAGGAGTTAGAAAGACCCATTCATTTGGCATTATCAGGGGGATCCACCCCGATCTCCATATTTAAACAATTGGCTGAAACAACCCTGTTGGAAGATTGGGAACAGGTGCATTTCTACTGGGGGGATGAAAGGTGTGTGGATCCCAATGATGGGCAGAGCAACTTCGGGAATGCGATGAAATATCTGATTGATCCTCTTGGTATTCCTGAGAACCATGTGCACCGCATCTACGGGGAAGAGGATCCGGCGAGAGAAGCAATAAGATATGGAGATTTGTTAAGAAATCAGCTTCCTGTGGAGTATGGATTGCCGGTATTTGATTGGATTTGGTTGGGTGTGGGTGAAGATGGACACACAGCCTCCATTTTCCCGGATCAGATCGAGCTTTGGAAGGCCGAATCCACCTGCGTGGTAGCCACCCATCCCGAATCGGGACAGTCCAGGGTAAGTCTTTCCGGGGGCGTGATCAATGCGGCCAGGCGAATCAGCTTTATCGTGGCAGGGTCCAGAAAATCGGCTGTGATTAACGACATCGTGATGAAAGAGGGGCGTTACCTGGATTATCCGGCATTCTATGTGAATCCCAATTCTGGCAATCTTGAATGGTATCTGGATAAGGATGCTACCAATTGGCTATAATCCTTCATTCCCGGTATCCAGGGCAAACCTCCATTGGCCCGCTTCCTTCACCCAAACAGAGACATAGGTGCCCTGCATGGATTGGCTCCCGTCTTTTAGTTGCATGGTATAGATCCCATAAGTAAATCCGAGATCTCCTGAACGGGATACCCTCCCATCAGAAGGTTCCCAGGTGAGTTGGATAGCCTCATCGTCGCTCTTTTGCAAAAGCTCCACAATGCTCTGTTTCCCTACAATTGGCGAGCTTTCAGGTCGTAGCAATACCCCCTCCTCTGCAACGTATGTTTCAAATGCATGGTTCATTCCCTTTTCTTTAGATAGCTCGGAGAAGCTTATATCCACATCCATAATTTCCTGGTTGAGCTTCGTCTGCCTGGCATCGGTGGTACAGGAAAACAGGCATGCGCTAATCAAAATGACAATTAGTGGTTTCATTTCTCTCTTTTTTTCGATTTAATCTACTTTGTACTACCTTGCAAGGTAAGCATGAATGAACAGTCTTCAAAAAGTTATGCCAGGGCACTGGATTCGAATGATCCTCTAAAGGGTTTCAGGAAGCAATTTGTAATCACCGATCCCTCTTTGATCTACCTGGACGGAAACTCCCTGGGGCGTTTGCCATTGAAAACTGTGAATTATATGGATCATGCCATCAAGGAGCAGTGGGGCGACCGACTGATCAGAAGCTGGAATGAGGGCTGGTATCAACAATCCTTCAGGCTGGGCAAGAAGATTGCCCAGATCATTGGGGCTCATCCCGAAGAGGTGATTGTTTCTGATTCCACCTCCATCAACCTTTACAAGCTTTTGTACGGCGCTTTGAAATTGATGGATGGAAAAAAGGAGATCATCTCAGATGATATGAATTTTCCTTCTGATCTCTACATCATGCAGGGATTGGTCAAACAATTTGATAATAAGCATACATTAAGGCTGCTGAAATCACCCGATGGAATCACCCATGATATGACCGAGCTGGTGCGTATGATTAACAAGCGGACCGCAGTAGTGAGTCTCTCGCATGTAGCCTTTAAGAGCTCTTATATGTATGACATGGAGCGGGTTACTGAATTGGCTCACCTTCACGGTGCTCTTGTTCTGTGGGATTTGAGCCACTCGGTGGGAGCAGTCCCCATAAGCCTCCGAAGTGCCAATGCAGACATGGCCATCGGATGTACCTATAAATACCTCAATGGAGGACCCGGAGCTCCGGCTTTTTTATATGTGAGGAAAGATCTTCAGGAGAAGCTGGTCAATCCCATACAGGGTTGGTTTGGAGAAAGGAATCCTTTTGAATTTAAACTCCATTACCGTGAATCGGAAGGGATTCGGAAATTCCTTACGGGTACACCTCCTGTAGTCTCTGTATCCGGACTGGAACCCTCCCTGGATATGGTTCTGGATGCAGGTATCGGAGCCATTCGACAGAAAAGTGTATCCCAGACCGATTACCTGATCTCGCTATACAGGGAGTGGCTCTTTGGAAAAGGGGTAAGGCTGGGATCACCGGAGTTTTCAGAGAAAAGGGGCTCACATGTTTCTCTCAAACACGCAGAAGCCTACCGAATCTGTAAAGCACTGATTGATCCGGTTGTGGGACAGCGGACAGTTATTCCCGATTTCAGAGAACCCAATAACATCAGGTTGGGAATTACCCCTCTCTATACTACCTATGATGAGATTCATACAGCCATGGAGCAGTTGAAGTACATTGTGGATAACAAGATCTATGAAAAATATCCCAGAAGCCGGGATGCGGTCACCTAGATTAAATTTACATTGAAAATCTTTTTCGTATAACCCTGAGATGGTGCCCGTACCAATTGGGATTGCTTAAACGAACCCGTAGGTATCTTCTGACCTCTTTGTGAAATGGTGCCCGGAATATTATAATCAAATAGGTATGGATCAGGTCGGCCACAGATCGAATGGTCTTGCTCCAGCGGGCATAGAGCCTGATGGATTTATTAAGCTCGAACCGGATCAGAAATAGCCTTGTTCCCAGATTCTTCTTCACAGGAAATTGAGAGGCAGGAGAGAAGAGTTTATTACCCACTGCCATGTAGTTATTCATCACTTTTTTCAGGTGTGGGTGGTGAATCTCAATTTTTGAGAGATCGTGCCTGATGGAGAGCCTGTAGAACTCATATATGCTCCTGAGAGGGATGTTGGCATAATATTGCCCTTTGTCCTTCAGCTGGCTGTGAAGCACATTGATCAGAATCTGGTCCTGCCCGTTTAGGATTAAGGAGGGGTGAGGATTGTCCGACTGAAAAAGCTGTGAGTTTAAAGCATCCATATCAAGGTATTTTAATTGTCGTCTGCCCACGGGGTAGCGATGTATCTCGATTCTTGCTGTTTCGTTGGCTTTAAACAGGGATGGATAGTGGTGCATCATGGGCAGACTGGCCGGATGGAATGGGGGATTCTGATAGCCTTCTGCCTTTATCACCTCAACCGTTCTGTAAAAATGTTCTTCACTCACCAGGCAATCAATATCGGAGATAACTCTTTCGGCCGGATCCTCATAAAGCTCGTCCAGCAGAGCTCCGGCTCCTTTTAGCAATACGGGTTTGATCCCTTCTTTTTTAAGCAGAGCGACCAGCCAGTGTACCTGCTGCAAGAACTTTTTATTTCTAAGCAGATTCATGGAATGGATCTGCTCCAGGTGGGCAAGCAGCTCCAGGGGCAGGTGAGGCAGCAGGTCAGCTCCTTTAAGCTTTACATAGAGGGCGGGCAATACCAGATGACTGCTGCCCATCTGAACAAATTGTTCCCAGGAGAAGGTCGGTTTACTTATGGTTTGGAGAACCTCTTCTTTCAGTTGAGGAGCTTCCCCCAGGGCCAGGCACCTTCCCAAAAAGTAATAGAGCTCCCTGGGCCTCATCTAAAAAAGTTTTTGAATGGATTCAATGGCCTTCTGGTGGTTGCCATAGCGCAATGAATAGCAGGGGGTATCCAGGTACCACTTCATAAATTGTTCAGCTGCGTGACTATCTTGAGCCAGCCAGCTTTCCCTGAGGAAATCATTGATCACATCCAGGTTATTTACCCGCTCCAGCTCGCATTCTGTTTCCCCATTATACTCAACAAATACAATGGCACTCACCGGATAGCCTTTCCCTTGTATTGGTTTCGGGTTTGACGGAGCTAGAAAGCTTACGTCCACCCCTTTGGACAGATTGCGGGTCTGAGGGGCATTTGCCAAATCAGGGAAGTAAGATTTTAGCAAGGGCATGGATCCCTGCTTGATGGAGATGGCACCAGGAACGGGATAGATATTTTGGTTCTCCCTGGACAGCGGTGTAAAGTCATCTGCTATCAGGCTGCATCCATGGGACATTAGGAGCGCAGCCAATGTGCTTTTCCCTCCTCCGGCTTGTGCAGGGAACAGGACTGCACCCTCTCCCCAACAAACCGATGAGGCATGGATCACCCCCAACCAGCTCTTCTCAGAACTTTGGTGGATCACATTGATCACCTCCAGCAGCAATGCACCTTTTAACCTGGGAGCTTGGGGGGTAAGCCATTTTGATGCACGTTTTTGGTCTATTAGCAGGTAGAGGTATCTTTTGTAGATAAAAATCTCCAGATGCAAGTCATACTCTTTTGAAGCGGGAGGGATTTCCAGGTGGGTGAAGAGCGGGAAAATAAACTCTTCTATGGTGCGCTCTCCAAAGGAGAATCGGATGCATTTGTCAGCCACTGAAATCCATTTTTCTACTGGTGTGGCGGAGGGTTGGGGGCAGGTGTCAAAGGGTATGCTTGGATCCTTAGGTTTTTGGTAGTCCCGGTAGAGGATATGAAACTGCTCTTCGATCTCCCCGATAAAGCGTTCAGCTTCCCCCGAAGGCAACTGATATTTTTGGCTAAACGCTCGGATCATCTCCTGCCTTAACTGATTCTTTTTAAATTGTTTGAACACATTAAACGCAGGTTCTTCAAGCTGGAGGTAGCGGTTCAAAGATTTCAACCAGACCAGGTAAGAGGATTCAGCCTCTCTGAATCTGTATTCCATATATTCGGGTGAAAACTCCAATTCCAGGCATATTTAATAATACCATTCTGGTGGAAGCTCAGGTGATGAATCATATTGTGCTTTAACCGGACTCAAAATCGTCATCATGGAAGAGGCGGTAAAGAGGGCATATTTTCCAGCCCTGGAGATGGCCTCTTTCCGGGAAATCTTCTTCTCTGATGCAAGATCCTTTTTCATCACTATTTTTTTAGAATCTTGAGAACATTTCTACTGTGCCCATCCACCACAGCTACCAGATAGAGTCCCTCCTTCAGGGAAGGAATGGGAATTTCATGCCGCTTCCCTTTTTGCAGGGAGTAAGAACCCAGGTATCTTCCTGTCATATCCAGCAGGTAGGCTGTTGCACCTTCCTCAACCATTCCGTGTATGGTGATGGTATTGTGATGGCAGTAGCCAGAAAACGCTGCTTTCGGAGGGTCCTTATACACTATAGCGGTTGCATTTGGATCTTTGATGTGAAGAAAGAACCTACCCGTATCCCGGGTATTCTCCCCAAGCAAAACCCCATAGGAACTTCCATGTTCAGTCAAATCAGTCATGGTTGCAGTCAACCTGTCCTCCATCCATATTTGGTGGGTGGAAGGCAGGTAAACCCCGGCTGTAGAAAAGGCAAGCTCCCCGCCGCTCAAAAGATCCACACCCACTGGGATTACCAGATCGCTATTGTCCTGATGGGGCAAACACTGAATCTTAAAGCCTATGCCGGAGTCCTCCTCCAATAGGCGGGTATAGACAGATAAATCTGGTTTGCTATTTAACAGGCCTGCATCATAGGAGGGATCGAGACCCGGACTCATACCTTCATGGAAGCAGACTATGGCAGACTCGCTGCGATCCCCACTTGCGACTACCAGCTTAAAGCCATCCCAGGAAGTCCCGGTAGACTTTAGCATGCCTATGCTGTTCTGGTGGGATTGCATGGCCTTGTTGAAATGAAGGGTTCCGCCACCTTCAACTGCTTTTACCAGAAAGCCCTGGCCCGCCTGCAGGTAGTCCATCTGCAACTCTTCGTATCCGTGATTATCAATGTATCCTGCATTGCCTATGACCTTATAGTTGTTTTGAGTCCCTGAATACCCATCCTGTTCATCCCACAAGTAGAGAACGCTGTAGTTGGGATCCAGCTGAGCCAGATTAACCGTCAGGAAATTCTCGGTAGTGGAAGCATCGGAAGTCACCCCGATGGAGGATAAGAATGGATTACCCACGGCATTCCACCTGCTACCCAAGGTGGTAATCCCGCATTGAAAGTCCGAATCCATAAGCCCGCCAGTATAGGAGACCGCTCCGCCTGGGCTCTCCCGCCGCATCAGGTAGCCTTCACCTGGGCTGAAATTACCCTGTACGGAGGATGTGAAGAAACTGTTCCATTTGTTATTTTGTTCACTGTAATCGGTAAGTCCGTATGCCTCAAATGAGTCGCTATAAGGTATCTGGTTATCGCCATTTTGCAAAAAACTTAGAATGGACTGGCCACTTACAGGAGGAGAGACAATGTACCACCGGTTGGCTGCCAGGTGGCTGTTATAGGTAATGTTCCCTGTGGAGGGTCCGAGAACTATCAGGGATCCGGAGCCCGATCCATCGGATTGAACCTCCATAAACCCGTCAATTTCTGAAAAACCATTGATCGTAAGGCTTGAAGTAGGATCCAGGGTGAGTGAGCCTCCTGTTCTTACAGAGAGGTCCTGGCACTCAGTGGGGGTCTGCAAGATGGGGTAACTCGTTGCACCGGCGGGTATGATGGCATTTTCTCGTGGACCTGGAACTTCCCCGATCCAGTTGTCAGTCTGATCCCAGGCTGTCGGGATTAGGCCACCCCCTTTCCAAACGCTGTTTCCCACTGAGGTAAGCTGAAAGCCCGACAGGGTGGCATTGAGGGTATTCAGATTTACTCCTGAGGCAGATTGGTGCCGAAGGGAAACTCCATAGCTTGTTCCAGCTTGCAGGGAGCTTCCCAGTCCCACACTTCCCCCATTGCCTATTTCATCTGTGGATAAGTACCGGAGTTGATCTGTGCCGTCCAGGATATTCTGATCGATGGCCAGGTCATATCCTGCCGCATCCAATGATGCGTCGGAGGTGGCCACATATTGTGCCTGCATGAAAAGATCGGTTTCGTTGGCTGGGTCGACAGATTGACTAAGCACTGCCGACATGGTGGAGCCAGAGGTGGTCGCAGAGGACTGTTGGGCAGAAAAGGAAGGAAAAGTGCGGGTGAGGCCCGCAGATACCTCATAGACCAGTGCGCAGGCAGCCAGTTGAGCCGAATAGGTGGTCAAATCGCCCGGTGTGCCTTCAGTCTGGCGGTGCATTAAGCGAAAGGAGCAGTTTCCCGCAGGAAGATTCTGAATCACATTGGAAAGAGTGGATATCCCATACTCGGCTGCACTGGTGATCGTACGGAAGGTGGAGTATCCAAGGTCCATCCAGCCGGATTCATTGGATCTGTATTGCAGTTTCCATTCCCCTGTTCCATCTCCATCGGCCTGGCTGTTTATGGATGCACTGACAAAGACATCTCCCTGCTCAACCAGTTGGATATTATCTGTAATAAGCCCGCTAACCACCGACCATTCGCCCAGGTTACCTGAGGTGGGAACAGCATTGGTATTGCTCTTCAGATCGTGGGAAATCTCCACCCCCGATTCAGAGGTGGTTAAGGCAATGGCCACCACGGTACCCGCTGAGACCACAGGCTGTCTGATGTTGGAGGCATGTTCCAGTAAGAAATTTGTATTTCCGCTTAGACCCGAGACATCAAATACATGAATCAGGCTGCCAATCCCCTTATCGGCGCCGCCATTGCTTCTCAGGGAGAGGAGCAAAGATCCACTCACCTGGGTCCCTTCACTTAGTCTGTAGATTCCATCTCGTTGGGTGGACCTGCGGTTGTATCTGGTATCAAAGCTGGCAAGCACCAGAACCTTATCCACGCCTGTTACATCCAGCCGGGCTCTGGTGAGTCTCCTGAATGTTCCCTCTCTTCCTGAATTCGATCCTGATGCTGTTCCGGTGGCTGCTACTAGCCTGTCCTGTGAAGAAATGGTACTGGTTACAAAACAAAAAAATATAATAATAAAAAACCTAATCATACTTCAAACTGTCCTATGACGAGGAATTCCAAAAAGCTTCGTGCAAAAATATACTTCTTTCAGTTCCATGAAATTCCTTCCCAAAATATTTAATAACAATTCAAAAAAATATTTAGTATAATTCAAGGGTTATTTATACGGATTCTAAATAAGAAGGTTATATTTTGTATATGCAACCTATTGATGAAGGAATCGTTTCTGTAAAAAAGCGATAGATATGGCTTCTTTAACTAAAATTGCCGGAGCACTTGGACGCAAGCATGCCGCACACCTGCTCCGAAGGGCCACTTTTGGTCCCACCATTCCCCAGATTGATCTGTTTGCAGGCTATACAGCCGATGAGGCAATGGATCAATTGCTTGATGATTCTGCTCCGAATCCATTGCCTCCCCTGGATACGGTGACGGGTCAAACATGGGTGGATCCCACGGGAACAACAGGGCCGGCAAAGGCCGGATCGGGAAATAGTGAGCAGGACGACTTGTTTGGCTATTTTCAAGCGTGGCACATGGATGTGATGCGACTGGCCCCGCTTACTCTGAAGGAGCGTATGACCTGGTTTTTTCACACCCACATTCCGGCACGCTGGACCGAAATTAACTCCAGCGAAGCCATTTACTACCAAAACTGCATTTACAGGCATTATGCCTATGGCAGTTTTAAAGAGCTATTTAAGAAGATCTGTGTGGACAATGCCATGCTGAGGTATCTGGATGGCTATTCCAATAAGAAAAATTCCCCCAACGAGAACTTTGCCAGAGAAATGTTTGAACTCTATGGGATAGGGAAGGGGCCCCAGCTGGAAGAGGGAGACTATACCCACTATACAGAGGATGATATCAAGGCAGCCACCAGAGTACTGACGGGCTGGATCCTGGATGAAGATTTCACCAATCTGGATGCAGACACAGCCTTGCCCATTGGTAAAATGGATTCGCACATCGCCGGGGATCTCACGGAGTTAGCCACTGAACACGACCCGGGACAGAAAGTATTCTCGTCCAAATTTGGCGACCAGGTCATCGAGCCGGCACAGCTCATCGATGGATACCCCACGGTGGAGGCTGCCTATGGGGAGCTCGACCAGATGATCGAGATGATCTTTGCTCAGAAAGAGACCGGCAGGTACATCGCCCGCAAACTGTACCGCTTTTTTGTGTATCACTTTATCTCGGAGGAGGTAGAACAAGATGTTATTGAACCCCTGGCACAGGTTCTGATTGACCAGGATTACAACCTGGTTGAACTTCTGAAGATCCTGTTGAAAAGTGAGCACTTCTTTGACGCAGACGATGCGGTATCAGAAAATGACAACAAGGGCGCACTGATCAAATCACCTGTGGATATGTTCACAGGACTTTTCCGGATGTTTGAAATGGATTTTGCGGATCGTAACGCTGATGCTTCAAATTTCTACAAGGATATGAGCTTTGTGGTGGGTAAATTGGAAGACCAGGGATTAAACTTCTACGAACCCTTTGAGGTGGCAGGCTATCCGGCTTATCACCAGATTCCGGGATATAACCGGAACTGGATTACCACCTATGCCCTGGCGCACAGGTATCAGACTGCGGGGATCCTCATGAAAACCTTTGAGGACGGCACAGAACGTGGATTCTGGCTGGATGTGGTGAACTGGGTGGAGAACTCGGGTCACCTGTCTGATCCTGCGGATGCCTCCGAACTGATGGATGTTCTGGTTCAAAACCTCTATGCCGTAGATATCACCTCAGACCGATATGATTATTTCCTCTATACAGTGCTCCTAGAGGATGTAAGTGAAGATCAGGTTTATGCACGTGGAGTCTGGAGAAGCGAGTGGAACGCTTACAAGAGCTCAGGCGATGACTTTGCAGTCAGAACCCGCCTGGAGAGATTGCTTTCAGCTTTGATTGAAACTCCTGAATTCCAATTATACTAAAGCTATGAAGAGAAGACAATTTATCAGGAATATGGCCTATGGAAGTGCCGCAGGGATCACCCTGGGTGGAGTTCCTTTGAATCTGCTGGCAGCCAATCCGGGCCTGCGACAGATGGCAGCCAATAGCAACAACGATAAGGTTCTCGTATTTATTCAGCTGCACGGGGGAAATGATGGTTTAAATACCCTGATCCCCATCTCCCAGTATAGCGATTACTACAACCTGAGGCCCAATATTGCCATCAGGCATACGGGAACAAGAAGCTATATTGAGGTAGATGAAACGGTGGAAGAAGCTGCCAGGGTAGGATTGCATCCCGACATGCTCGCTTTTAAGCAGATGTATGACGAGGACAAGGTGGCCATCATTCAAAATGTGGGCTACCCCGATATGAACCTATCCCACTTCAGAGGAAGGGATGTGGTTTTTATGGGTGGAGATGAATCGGGTGAGCACGACTACCATTCGGGATGGATGGGACGATACCTGGATAACATCTATCCGGGATATCCCGATACCTACCCCAACGAAAACATGAAGGATCCCATCGGAATCGAATTAAGCGGAACCCTCTCCCTGGCATTTCACCGGGAAGCCGGAATCCCCATCGGACTGAATATAGGGAGCCCGGAGCAGTTCCACCAGCTGATCTCCAGTGTAGGAGTTAATCCTCCCATTCAGTTCCCGGAAAGTCACGCAGGCGATGAGCTCAAATACATCATGGAGTTTGAGAAAAAATCCAATCAGTATGCGGGACGCTTAAAGGAAGTATATGAATCAGCCAGCGAATCCAGTGTGGATTATCGAAATGGTTACCCCTATGCCTCACCGGGAAGAGCAAACAACCTGGCCAGTCAGCTCAAACTGATTGCAAGACTTCTGGCGGGTGGGGTGAAAACAAAAATATTCCTGTGTCGAATCGGAGGATTTGATACACATGGCGAACAGGTGGATCCCAATGATTCGAGCCTGGGAATGCATGCTTCGCTTCTTTACAACATGTCGACGGCTGTGCAGGATTTCTATTCCGATTTAAAGAGTCGGGGAATCGACAACAGGGTGCTTTCGACCACATTCACCGAGTTTGGGCGAAGGGCCTACTCCAACGACAGCTACGGCACCGATCACGGCACAGCCACTCCAGTGTTTGTCTTTGGTACGCAACTCAACAGTGGGATATATGGGGTGAATCCGGGCTTGAAACCGGATGATCTTCACCGCGGCAACCTGGTATACAACATCGATTACAGACAGATATACACTTCGGTGATTCAGGACTGGTTCGAAGGGGACAATGAAGCCCTGATTAAGACAGGGTTCAGCGATTGGGTTGACACCCGGATTCCGATCGTGGCCACCACGGGAGTTGATTCCTATTCCGCCGGGAAAAGCAGTTCGGCGATCCAACTCTATCCCAACCCCGCAAAGGATGTACTTCATATTCAATACAAGCTTGGGTTCCGGGGAGAGGTAAGCATCCACATCATTGACTCCTCCGGACGAAAGATCAAATCGCTGCGAGAGGAGGGGAGATTTGGATCCAACAAGCTCACTCTGAGTATTTCAGAGCTGAAGGAAGGACTCTATCACCTGCAATTGAATCACAAAGGATCCCAGAGTTATACCAGGTTCCTGAAAATTTAATCCTGGATAAATGGATCCGCCGGCATTTTAATCAGCAGGGGACGAGGGTATTTTCCAGTGATGAAAATGCCAGCCAGGATGGCCAAACCCCCGTCGGAGGTCTGAATCACATCGGTGACCATTACCCTTTGGTCGAAGAAATGGTGATGTGTAGCCTGAGCAGGCTGTCTGGCTCCATCTGATGCTGGTAAATCACAATGGAATTGGAATTGGTCTGTGAGGTATAGAGTGCATAACTCTCTGTTTCGGTAGTCAGTTCACTGGCCACCACAGAAGCCTTAAAGGTCAGCTCGTAGAGGGGATCCCCGGGCAGGTCCTTGATGTTCTGACTGGAATTCACATCGATCTCTGCTTCGGGAAGAATATAGTTATTTCCTTCATAGTAGCTGGTGAGTCCGAATACAGGTCCGGAGATGGGAAGAAATGAACTGATCCCTTCCTCAATCTGGAAGGAGTAGATATCGCCTGTGGCACTCAGAGAAGATACATCCATAAACACCGTCCGAAGGGTGTAATTGATAGAAGCAGTTTACATAGTAGCCGGTTCCGGCGTCATTGCTGTACTCCCCGATGAAGAAATGGAAATCCTGCCCGGTTTTATTCAGGTGCCTCTGTATTAAATATTCCAGATCGGTATTGATGGGAAGCTTGTTGCTCCTTTCAAGGTTAAAATTGGAGCTGAATTTGGATATCCAGGAAGATCTGGAGATAAAATCGTAACCCAGAACCACCAGGTATCCATCCGAATCGGTATAGGCATAGAGGGGCATGGTCATCTCCAGGTTGTGTTCAGATTGTACATTTCCGTTGCTGGGATCCACCAGAACCACATGTGCCTCAAATTGCTGGTTCATGGCCACAAATCCAATGGAATTCCCATGTTCTATCAGTTTTGAAGAGGGGGCCAGCCAATCATAAGACATGGTCCACTCCACTTCACCGCTGGCACTGGTCCGAACCAGGTAAGCGGTAGGGTATTCAATCTCGGCATTTTCATCCTTCACTGCAGAGATGAAAATATAGCCGCCCCCTGAGAGTTCAAGCACACTTTCAGTATAGTAAGAGAGCACCTCTTCGGGATCGTTATAGATTTTGGTGAAGCCATCCTCTGGCAAAATCTCTTTCTGTTTGATGTCGCAACCCTGGATAAATAGAAGAGGGAGGCAGAGCATGGCTACATGCTTTAGAAGGGAACTATATAAGGGTTTAATAGAATTCATAGGCTTAATAGAAGCATTCAACGTTGCTGTAGTGTTTCTGTTTCTGAAGAGAGAAGAGTAGAGAGAGGCTGATCTGCAGGTCGTTCAGCAGAATGTCATCCTGGGCAAAGGTGTTTCCGTTTCCTGTCTCAAATCGGTTTGATTTGCTGGTGACATTGTGAAGCCCCACCAGGTACCCCACATTCAGATCCAGGATCACATACCTCAGGTCGATGTAGGTTCCGGCTACAGCTCCTGCTGTGAATTTGGGCCTGATAAAAGTATGGTTCGTGGCATCAAAAGAGCCCAGAAGGTGGCTATATGCGGCAGTGATGCCTGCATAGGGACGAAATCTGGTCAAATCAAAGCTATAGCGGGCTTCAAGGGGTATTGATATGTACCTGAGCAGGTAGGGAATCTCCTGTTGCACGCTTTGGTTGGTGAATATCACTTCATTGCTTTTGCTGAACCTGTAGGTATAGGTACCCGGTTTTAAGGCCAGTGTGATATAGTCATTGAACCATTCAACCTGCACAAAATACTGGTTACCCACATTCTGAAACATTCCCGAATAGCCGTTTTCATAAGTGTTTCCAGTCAGATCCTCAAAAATATTGTAGGACTCCTGCACCCCGATATGACTGAAATTGACACCCCCGCCGAAACCAATTCTGAGGTGGTCCAGGAAGCTGCCCCTCTGGGCTGTAAGGTTCAGGGTGGAGAAAACAATCCCCGCAATAAGAAGAATGAACTTTGGCTTTTTCACTGTTTTACAAACGAGGATAGTGATTCAGATGTTACATAATGCATCAGAATTAACAGGGAAATACTATTTTTATATACAAAGCAAAGTTTATGGTTAAAAGAGAAAAATTTTCTTCAGGCGCACCCTGGGAAGAAAAGGTTGGATATTCCCGTGCCATAAAGTCAGGCCAGGTAATCGAAATTTCGGGAACAATTGCCCTGGATGCTGAGGGTAATTCTCTGGCTGTCGGGGATCCTTACCAGCAAACACTTGAAATTATCAAGATTGCAAAAGCCATGCTGGCGAAGGCAGGCAGCAGCCTGGAAGATGTAATACGAACCCGGATCTATGTAACAGATATATCTCTTTGGGAGGAGGTGGGCCGTGCACATGGAGAGTTTTTCAGGGAAATCAGACCAGCCACCTCCATGATAGAGGTTTCGGCCCTGATCAGGCCCGAATCCATGGTAGAGATAGAATTCACGGCACATCTTATATAGAAATCAAAAAAACCTCGTTATGGCTCGATTTGACAAAAGAAAACCCGATACAGTGATGGTAAAGGGCAGGAAACTTATCTGTCCTGTTTGTGATAACGATCACTTTGTGGAGACCAAGGCGCAGATGAATACGGCTGCAGCCAGCTTCTTTGATCTGGACTGGGCCAATAAGGAGGCCCGCTGCTTTGTCTGCTCCGAATGTACCTATGTATTCTGGTTCAGGGCCTGAGGCAGGACCCGATCATCCTTTTTGAGCAATCTCCTCCAGCCTGGGGTAATCGATGATCTCTATCTCCTTCCCATTCAGCTTAATCATACCCTCTTTTTCAAATTCTTTTAAGAACCTGATGGCACTTTCGGTGGTGATGGCTGCAAATTCCGCCACATCCTGACGGGTCAGATGCTTAAAGATCTCTTCCTCCAGAAAATCGGGTATGGACAGATAGAGTAAGGCAGTGGCCAGTTTGCCTCTCATCTGTTTCTGGGAAATAGCGGCGAGCAACTTGAAAAGATGTGATTCACACTTAAAATTGTTGGTGGTGATGCGCATGGCAAATTCATTGTTGCTTTGAAGCAGTGCTCTTAGCCCCTCCTTATCGATCATACAGATCTCAGTCTCTTTAATGGCCACTGTAGAATAGGTATAAAGATCTTCTCCGAAAAGCGATGATATGGCCAGAAAGTCTCCTGGCTTTGCAATCCGGATATTTACATTCTTATTGGGAGCTGTTTGCAGGTAAACCTTCACCAGTCCCGATTGGACATACATCACATAGGTGGCAAAGGCCCCTTGCTTGAAGAGGTTTTCTCCCTTGGAATAAAGCAGTTGCTTCTTCTTGTGCTTTAAAAATTCCTGGTCCTGTTCTGATAGCTGATTCATCATTGGGTGCAAAGTTATCATTTGGCAGGATTTTTCCTGTCATATTGCACCCCAAATACAGATGAGCCTGTTATCACATTCATTGCAGATATTGTTTGATCTGCCTATTTTCGCGCTTGTTTTGAGTCCATATAAATTTTCAAAACGAATGACAGATTCCCATAAATTGCCGCAATTCAAATTCGAAAAATACGTACCTTCGAAAGAGCATACCAAAAAGGCTTCTCCCTGGAGAAGATGGGTAGGTCAAAAGTGGTTCAGAGGAGCCATGGGGATGATTGCTGGCGCCATTGTGGGTTTGTTGTACTGGAAGTTTGTGGGGTGTCAGAGTGGGACCTGTCCGCTCACTTCAAACCCATATAAGAGTGTGATATTGTTCTCTTTTTTAGGCGTTTTAATGGCCAGGGACAAATCAGAAGCAAAGGTTGAAGCAAAATAGTTTTATTGAGATTATGAATACAGATCAAATACAAGTCAGATATACCTTACTGGCAGAGGATGACAATTGTTGTCTCTCCTGTGGGGGTGCGGTGAACTATTCAAATGCCCGTCAAGGGGAAGTCTGCGTCGATCTTGGAAGTGGCAAGGGGTCAGATGTACTGCGCCTGGCTGAAGAGGTTGGAGAGACTGGTTTTGCCTATGGCATTGACGTATCTGAAGGGATGCTGAGAAAAGCAAGGAAGAATGCAGAAAAGCTTGGGATCACCAATGTGGAGTTTGTACGTTCTGAACTGGAGGAAATTCAGCTGGAATCTGACTCGGCTCACCTGGTTATTTCCAACTGTACAATCAATCACGCTTCTGATAAGTTCAGGGTGTGGAGTGAAATAGAACGAATCCTGAAAAAGAGCGGACGGTTTGTGGTGAGCGATATTTATTCGATCGGTGAGGTCCCTGAAAAGTTCAGGAACGATCCACAGGCAGTGGCCGAGTGCTGGGCAGGAGCAGTTACAAAACAAGCGTATCTGGACACCCTCAACAGGGTTGGTTTTACTTCCATTGAAATTATAGAAGAGAGCAAGCCCTACCCTAAGGGAGAGATTGAGGTGGCCAGTTTTACCATTGCGGGTAAAAAAAGATGTTGCAGTTAAGTTCCATTAATAATTATAATTCAAAAATGAAATCGTTAGTTAAAGCAAACAAGAAGGGAGACGGCAAGGTGGCACAGTGCTGTGCCAAGACTTCAAAGGCCGTCATGGGATGTCATGATTAATCATGTTGGAACCTGGAAAGCCATTGCCTTCCGGGTTCCTCTATTCCTGATTATTTAAAATGGAATATTCAAAACATAATATTTTTTCTAAGATTGCAGATTCGGAAGACTATTTTCTTGTGAATCCCCTCTCCAGGCAGGCAGATATCCTGGACCCCGAGGAGGCGCGGGGATATATAGACCGCAAGCAAACGAACAGGGAGGAGTATATTCAAAAAGGCTACCTGGTGGATCCAGCGAAGGAAGAGAGAACCTTCAGGAAAAGCTATCTCAACTTTATAGATGAGAGGGATAAGGATGAGGTTCAACTTTTTTTCACACCCTGGTATAGTTGCAATTTCGACTGTTCATACTGCTTCCAGGATGAGTACACCAATCCGCACGACCATGTAGAAGAGGAAGTGATTGATGCTTTCTACAGGTATGTGGATGAAAAATTTGCCCACAGAAGAAAATACATTACACTGTTTGGAGGTGAGCCTCTCTTAAGCTCACCCTCCAAGAAAGAGACCATTCAAAAGGTGCTTGAGGGAGCCACCCGCCGTAAGCTCGACGTGGCAGTGGTTAGCAATGGGTACAATCTGGTCGATTATATTGATCTTTTAAAGAGTGCCCCCATCAGAGAGATACAGGTGACTGTCGATGGGACGCAGGCGGTCCACGATTCGCGCCGAATGCTAAGGGGAGGAAGCGGCAGCTTCGATCGAATTGTAAAAGGAGTGGATGCCTTGCTTGAGAATCGGATTCCGGTAAACCTGCGGATGATTGTGGATAAGGAAAATGTAAACAACCTGCCGGAGCTGGCCAGATTTGCCATAAAGAAAGGTTGGGCCAAAGATCCCTTATTTAAGACAGCCCTCGGCAGAAACTATGAGCTGCACCATTGCCAGACCAACCAGACCAAACTTTTCTCCCGGATTGAGATGTACCAGGAGATCTATGGCCTTGTAAAGGCCCATCCTGAAATCTTAGAGTTTCACAAACCCGCCTTCTCCATTGCCAAATTTCTCTTTGAAAATGGAGAGATGCCAGAACCCCTGTTTGACTCCTGTTCGGGGACCAAAACAGAGTGGGCCTTTGATTATTCGGGGCGCATCTACTCGTGCACAGCCACAGTAGGGAACGTGGGTGATGAGCTGGGAACCTTTTACCCCGAGGTGAATCTTAATGAGGAGCTGATTGAAGAGTGGGAAGAGCGGGATGTAATTGCCATCAAGGAGTGCAGCAATTGCCCGGTACGTCTGGCTTGCGGTGGTGGTTGCGCAGCCATTGCTAAAAACCGAACCGGCAAGCTCCATGCGCCAGACTGCCGACCTATCAAGGACCTGCTTGAGCTTGGCATCGGGCTCTATAACCAGATCCCAATTGAATCATAAAACCCCATATATTATCTTAAGACCATGAAAGAGATCACAGCAAAAGAGTTTAAAAAGGAAGTACTGCAGGGCGGAAAAGTAGCCCTGGATTTCTACTCCACAGAGTGTCCCCCCTGTGAAGCCCTTGCACCCAAATTTGATTCCTTGTCGGAGCTATATGGCGAAGACATTAAATTTCTAAAGATCTTCAGGCAGGAGAACCGCGATTTAGCCCAAAGTCTTGACGTGAATGGTTCACCTACAGTTTTGTTCTATGACAATGGAAACCTGGTGGGTGAAAAGCTCACCGGTGGGATCAAACGATCTGATCTTATTGAAAACCTGAATGCACTTATTCCGGAGGAGAGGGTAGAGGAGATACAAAATAGCATTGAACAGCGTGTTTCAGAGTGCGATACATTAATCATAGGTGGGGGTCCCGGAGGACTTACAGCGGGATTGTATCTCTGTCAGGCTAAAATAAATACAGTCCTGATAGACACCATGCTGCCGGGGGGACAGGTCTCTACCACACATAAAGTGAGCAACTATCCGGGTTTTGTAGACCCCCAACCCGGTTTTATGCTGGCGCACTACATGTCAGAGCAGACCAAACTCTGTGGAACAAAGTACAAAGTGGCAGTGGATGTTACCAAGGTCGATTTGATTAATAAAACTGTTGTGGTGGATGAATATGAAACCATTAAGGCAAAGAAGATCATTTTGGCTACCGGAGCTTCTCCCCGCTATCTGGGCGTTCCAGGAGAAAAAGAGCTGAAGGGTAACGGGATCTCCTACTGTGCCACCTGCGATGCCAAATACTTTCACGATAAAGAGGTAATTGTGGTAGGGGGAGGCAACTCAGCCATTGAGGAGGCAGAGTTTATTTCGAAATTTGCCGAAAGTATAACCATCATTCACCAGTTTGACCACCTGCAGGCCAATAAGGAAGCCCAGGAGAAGGCTTTTGCCAATCCAAAAATAAGATTCATTTACGATACCGAACCCAGGGGATTCGAGAAGAATGGAAACCGGATCAGGGTCTCTACTGAGAATGTGAAGACAGGAGAGAAGGCGATTGTGGAGGCCGATGGCGTATTTGTTTTTGTAGGGATGAATCCCAATACCGATCTGATCAAGGATGAGATCGAAAAGGACCAGTGGGGTTATTTGAAAACCAATGAGGATATGAAAACCAGCATTGAAGGTGTCTATGCAGTGGGTGACCTGAGAAGCAAAAAATACCGTCAGATTACCACCGCTGTGGCAGATGGGACCATCGCAGCCATTTCCGCCACCCGGGAGCTGGATCTTTAATTGCGTCCCATGCCATTATCTCTTATTTCAGTAATCCGGCACCTCTCCGTTTTTGCTGCTATTACTTTCCTTGGCCTGCCATGGAGCTCCTGCAGAAAGCGAAGAACTATCTTATCTTTTTA
>CAWANQ010000012.1:0-7054 GCA_963783435.1 uncultured Bacteroidota bacterium
ACTCTTTAAACCTGATAGTAGAGTTTATGTTCAAACCTCTTTTCCCACCGTAGGTGTTTTGAAATGGCGTAAATGCTCTCTGCAACTGAACCGGGGGAAAAGCATCCTGAGCTTAGTCCTGTTAAATTATAGTTTAACCAAGAGAATTAATTACCTTTGACATATCTAAAGCTTTGGTTATAAGCTTACTACTACAGTTAACCAGATGTTGTGGATACTCAGTTTTTTAATTCAAAAAATCATTATCATATGTTTGAACATAAAAGGAATACCTTGCTCCCCTTCTCTCTGTTCTTAAAGAGGGTTGTAACATACTTTTCATATACGCTTTTTCTAATAAGCATTGCTCTTCTGGTTGGCATGCTGGGGTATCATTTTTTTGCCGACCTGGGATGGATGAATTCATTCTACAATGCCTCGATGATACTGACTGGAATGGGACCTGTGGCCGAGATGTCTAGCAATTCAGCGAAATTATTTTCTTCCTTTTACGCCCTGTTCAGTGGCATTGTGTTTTTATCCACAATTGCCATCTTTTTTGCTCCCATAGCGCATCGTATCTTGCATAAATTTCGTATCGAAAATGAATAATCAGAATAAGATCCCCAGAATTGTTATTGTGGGATGCGGATTTGGCGGGCTTGCCCTGGCAAAAGAGCTTAGTAAGCTCAAGGTGGAAATCCTGTTGGTAGACAAGCACAACTATCATCTCTTTCAGCCCTTGCTTTATCAGGTGGCCACAGGCGGGCTTGAAGCGGATAACATTGCTCATCCCGTCCGGAAGATATTCAGAAAAATGAATAATGTATTTTTCAGAATGGCTGAAGTAAATTCAGTAATTGAATCAGAGAAAATAATTAAAACAACCATAGGGGATCTATCCTATGACTACCTGGTACTGGCGGTGGGCAGTACGAATAATTACTTTGATTTTGAACCGGTGAAGGATCAATTGCTGACATTGAAATCTCTGACGGATGCATTTAATATACGAAGCCAGATTATGCAGAGTTTGGAACGCTCTCTAATCATTGAGGATCCGCTGGAGCAGGAGGAAACCGTAAATGTGGCTATTATTGGAGGAGGCCCGGCAGGTCTGGAGCTTGCTGGAGCGATAGCTGAAATGAAAAAGTATGTCCTTCCACGGGACTTCCCCGAACTTGATTTATCCAGGATGCATGTCTATCTGTATGAAGCATCTCCACGGCTTTTGTCAGTCATGTCGGAGGAGGCTTCAGATCATGCCTTCAGATACCTGGACAACATGGGGATCATCATTAAAACCTCTGCACAAGCAAAAAGCTATGACGGTAGCAAGCATATCTATGCCATTGGAGATGTAGCAGCCTGTGCTTCCGGGAACCATCCGAAAGGTTTACCTATGTTGGCCCCCGTGGCCATCCAGCAGGCCAAACATTTGGCTCGTAATTTCAGACTGCTGTTATCGGGGAATCCGCTTGTGCCTTTTAACTTTAAAGACAAGGGAGTGATGGCAACCATTGGAAGGAAAAGGGCAGTGGTAGACCTGCCAAAATGGAAATTTCAGGGCCTATTCGCCTGGTTTGTCTGGATGTTTATCCATATTATGTCTCTTATTGGCTTTAGAAATAAACTCAGGACCTTGATTGATTGGTCAGGAAGTTATTTTAATTACGATAAACCCCTGGGAATTATCATCCCTGAATTTAAAAGAGTTGACTGATGCATCTAATTTTGATATACCTGGGCATTTTTGCAGGGATTTTTTTTGAAGGTGAAATGGTCATGATCACTTCGGTCATTGCCGCTCATCATGGCCATTTGAACCTGTGGATTGTTATAGCCATTGGTTTGACCGGGACCTATTGTTCAGATATGTTTTACTTTTTTCTGGGAAGAAGAAAGGGCAAGGAATGGTTGAACAAGAAACCTCGCTTCAAGGATAAATATGCATTCATTGATCATAAATTAGACAAGTATCCCATACTTATATTCCTGGTCTACAGGTTTATGTACGGATTCAGGACCATTGCTCCACTGGCGATTGGGGCAAGCAATACCAAAACCAGTAAATTCCTGATTCTAAGTGCGATAAGTACCCTGATCTGGGGGGCCACCTATGGTGCTGTTGGCTATATTTTTGGAGAAGTTCTTAAATCAAAATTCAGCCATATTGAGCACATTGAAAAGTATGTGATTGGAGCCCTGCTTTTACTGGGTGTGGCTATTTTTGTGATTTTCAGGTTGAGAAAAAGAAAAATTAAATAATCAACCTCACACCTCCCAGTTCCTCTACCCTGTATGGAAAATGGTCCCCCGGGGATGCAATGAACATGAAGTTGGTGGGAATTCGCCACTGTTTACCCAGTTTTTTTATTAGCTCGGGTCCAAAAACTCCCTCAACGATTTCGCCTGTCACGCCTATTTCCGGGTACTCTTTATCCATTATTTCAACGACCTTTTTGAAGTCTTTAATAAAATGAGCTTCATCTTTCCTGGTTGGATCAATCACATGAACAATCTTCAGATTTTTTGTACTCTCGTTGGTCTTTATATATAACATCACTTTGTTAAGGACAGAAATATTATCCCGTTTGGCAAAGTACACGAACTGTTGGGCATTGATCGAATTGATAGTTTTGTTTAAGCGGGTGCTTATCTTTAGGAACCAATCTTTAAAATAGTTGAAGATATAAATGACCACCCCGAGCGACGCTCTCAAAATATGGACCCGCTTGAGTAAAATAGTGATAAGTATGATGGCCGGAATAAAATACGAAAGGAATATCCTTACATTGGATGACGCCCCTTCATATTCAGGTTTAATTAGAATATTTCCCACCAAAGCAATAATCACAGCAGCCATTGCCAGTAACAGGCTCAACCAGTTAGCCGATTCGGGTCTAGGAAGTTTTGCCCTTCTAATTTTAAGCAGGATATTTCCAAAACCGAAAAGAAACATCACCGATAAAAAGGAAATCGTGTAGACCCCGGCAAGCATGGCAACGTTTCCTTTGGTGATTAACAGTACAGAAATGGAGATGATAAAAAACAGGATAATAATCCGGTGAGAGCTGCCTTTCCTGTTTCTTTTCAAGAAGAACTGAGGCAGGATGCGGTCAAGTGTCATCCTTTCCATCAAGCCCGTTACGCCAATATAAGCAGTTAATACAGCCCCGCTAAGCACCAATACTGCGTCCAGTGAGACCAAAGTTGATAACCACTGTCCTGCAGAAAGGTGACCCATATGGGATAATAATGTGGTTGAGTATTCAGTTTTGATTTCTGAAATCGGGACAATACTCAGTGCAAGAAAAGCCATTAATGGGTTTATTATACTTACAATAAGCCACATATTCCGGAGGGTTTTTCGGAAAACACCGGGTTTTTGTTCCTCGACAAAATTCGCAGAACTTTCAAATCCGGATATACCAAGCATAGATGCGGAGAAACCGAAAAATATCGCCATGGTGATGCTCCCCTCAACTGGCAGTTTCCAATTTGAAAGGAATTGGCTAAAACCATTTCTTGCCAGATAGATCAAAATAAACAGGGAAAGCAGGGAGAGAGAGAACAGGTGGAATATGAAAATGCCAGTAGCCACTTTTGCAGATTCAGTCATTCCCATGATGGCCAGCAGGGCAAATATTAATAGTAAGCTGAGTGTGGCAAAAATGATAGGTAATCCCTGAAAAATAGAATGAAAATAATGCATGGCTTCATTGGCTGAAATCACCGCAGTTGCCATATAGGATAAAATTGTTAAAGTAGCAGCCAAAGAGGCTGTTGATTTACTGGTAGTATTGAGTAAGGCATTGTAAGCTCCGCCATTTAAGGGCAGGGCACCCACAACTTCACCATAGATTTTTCTGAACAGGAATAAGACAAAGGCCACTATTACTAGTGTTATCCATGCATATTGTCCCGCAAACCCAATGGAGAGGGCTGATACATACAGGACGGATGAACTGATATCATTTCCGCAAATGGCAGTGGAGGATAATACTCCCAGCTTTTTCTTGGACATTTATGTTTCATTTTATTCTTGAGCAAGTTCCGAAATTTTGATACGTAAAAGTAAGAAGTAGTTACAAATAACGGGAATATTGATCCTAATGTCAATTCACTTAACTTACAGAAACAAATTATGCAAAATGAACATTGAAGAAATCCGCGAATACTGCCTGGCCAAACCGGGTGTTACCGAAGGCTTCCCTTTCGGGGAAGATGTGCTGGTTTTCAAGGTAATGAACAAGATGTTTGCCCTCACAGGCCTGGAAGGGGATCCGCCCTACGTGAACCTGAAATGCGATCCCGAGCGGGCCATTGAACTCAGAGAACAATATGAAGCCATTCAACCTGGCTGGCATATGAACAAAGCCCAGTGGAATTCGGTGTATTTCACCGGAAGCATTCCGGCAGACCTGGTAAGAGAATTAATCGACCATAGCTATGAGCTGGTGGTGCAGGGCTTGAAGAAGAAGGACCGGGAGGAACTGGATTCTATTCAGCCAGAAAGCTAAAAACATTGGAAGCCTTTCCGAGCGCTTCAGGATAGTGATCTTCGTAAAATACTCCACGTCCCCAGGCCCTGGGATAGACGCACAGGTAAATGGTGTCCGATACCAGTTGATCAAAGCGATTATCAAACAAGTCAAAATGGATCTCTGTTGTTGAATCGACTATTGGGGCAAAAAACGACCAGGCTACGCATTCAGCAACAAACTGTTCGTTGGACACATCAGGTGTATTGCTTAAGTAACACCAGAAGTTGTAGCCTATCTTCGGAATGCCGGAAAGCCCCTGGAGATTCACATAGAGGTAGGATCTTTCATATTTTCCATTGAATTGGATACTATCGATCCATGTCTGAAATTTTGGGACTTCATGAAGTCTGTAATTGACCATCGTCGGACTGTATCCCCCCAGGTGGTTCAGGGTGTAATCCATGAAAGATTTTATATAGCCCTCCATTTCAAGATCGGCCTTGTAGTTCCCGTAGTCCAGGTCCTGGAAAAGGAACCTGCCCTGGGGGTCGGTGGTGGATTCAACCAGGAAGTTTTCAACGCTCAGACTTAGATGAACACCGGACATATCCTCCAGGGGATAATAGTTTTCATCATACACCGTCACCACACCTGCAACATCACCGCTTAGAAGCTCCGGTTCCGTTTTTTTACATGCCGCCGTTGCTGCCAGAATCAGAATAAGGAAATATGTGACCGGACTGTTCTTCATCTATCAGGGCATTGTAAAATCCATTACTTCAGAATGTTCATCAGGCTCCAGGGTTGAAAAGGTCCATAAGCCGGTGTAGTGATTCAGATAACCCTCCTCCTCCGGGTTGCAGATGTAAACCTTCAAATAGATCTTTTGCCCGCTTTCAAAGGGTATGTCATGCACAGTAAGCATCAGGTGTTCGAATCCACTCCTATAAAGTGAATGCACATTGGTTGTCCACTGGTAGTGCTTGTAACTTACATCCTTGTATTCCGCCATAAAGACCCTGGAAGGAATTTTACCACTGGTTTTATTGGTGGTAATGGCAATGCTGTTTTCCTGCAGCCAGCTGAATGAAGTATTCTGTGTCTCTACGCTTAGAAGGGTGGGTATATTGCCCTTTACCCTTTCATAAAGCATGTCGCGCACTCCGACTGTATCATTTCCAAATAACTGGATGCCATACTGGTATTTGGTGCCGAATCCTTCCTTGCTGATTTCCAGTTTGTAGGTTCCGTTTCCCAGGTTACTGATCTCGAAGTATCCGCTGCTGTTGGTAAGGGCCGACTTATCCGGATAGGGCCCCCGGGCTGTGACATTAATGCCTTCCGGATAGGGCTCAGTGTCTGTGTTGTAGTAGTAATCAATATTCCCGCGAATCACACTGTTGGTGAACAAAGCTTCCGGGAACTCTTCCTCACATGAGCAGGTAAGGGCTCCCAGCACTATTCCAGTCAAAAGGAGGGCCCTATTCCGGAAAAATGAAACTATACTGTGCACTTTCATGACCCAATCCGGGATATATGGTTGTATTGCTTTCGTAATCGAAATAATTATCAATTCCGTAAATAGTCCTGTAGTTTTGCATTTGCTGGAATAACCCTACTTCATTTATACAGGCTGCTTTTAGGTAGACGGTTTCCCCTGTTTCAAAGGGAGCATCCTGGAAATAGAGTTTCGCCGTGAAATATCCGTTGGCATTCCACGGATTTTTAGCTTCAACATATTCAGCTTCTGACAGGGAAAAGTTATCCGTAGTGGAATAATAGAGTTGTACCCTGACACGATCAAGCTGGACCGGAACCGTGAAAGAACAATATACGGTGAGGCTATCATCTATGATGCTAAGATTTGTAATGGTGGTTGTGGGAATTTCATACAGAAAATAGGCATATTCATAACTGTTGACCTTTGGGAGGATGGTAGGCTCTCCTCCCAGGTGTTGTACACCAAATTGTTTGAGGACCCCAAACCCGCCCCTTTCAAAACGAAGTTCATAAGTTCCTGTGGGGAGCTCAGACAGCTCGAATCTTCCGGACCGCTCTGCGTTTGTTGCGTATGACTGGTCCATTCCGATTGCGGTGATCTTCACCTGGCTGTGGTCGTCCAGTAAATTCCCAAACTCATTGAATGTATAGAGCTGGCCCACCATTTTCCCGGTCAGCCCGGGCAAATAATCTTCCTTGCTACAGCCATGATATAGAAATGGAAGCAAGAGAGCTAATAAGAGGAATATTATCAAGCGGGACCTCATAGGCTCCAGCCTTCTCTGTACTTGCGTATTACAAATTCGTTGGCAGGATCGAAATTGGTGATCTTCATGTTTTTGGCATCCCAGAGCAACTTCTTTCTGCCTGGATAGGATGAATCTCCTCCCTCACTGACCTCCAGCTGGTAGCTACGGATGGCCAGGTTGCCCATCAAGACGGCTTCTGTAAATGGTCCGGCATATTCGAACCTGGAACTCAGGTCAGAATCCCCTTCTCCTTTCATGCAGGCTTCCACCCAGGCCACGTAATGTCCTTCCGGCACACGCTTTTCAGTTTTAGGTACGGAGGCAATCTGTTCGTTCAGA
>CAWANQ010000013.1:0-186470 GCA_963783435.1 uncultured Bacteroidota bacterium
GGCAATATCTGTAAATTCAACGGGTGAATGGCACAACTCACCCTGATTGGGTTGACCAGGGTAATGAATAATCAAAGGGGCTCTGGTGGCCTGCTCAAAATTGGTGTGCTTGCACCACATCTGATGATCTCCCAGGTGCCATCCGTGATCGCCCCATAAAACCACAATGGTATTCTCAGCCAGTCCAAGTTGGTCGAGTTTTGTCAGCACCTTCCCAATCAGGTGATCGATGTAGCTGGTGGCTGCATAGTAGGCATGAATCAACTCAAGTTGCTGGGCTTCGGGAAGTTCACCACTGGCAGGTATCCCTGTATAGCCACCCCTGAGTTCATCGCTGTTGTGATAGGCCAGGGATGGACTTCCTGTTGCTTTTTCGCGAAAAGGGGCCAGGGAGAAATCGGAACGCTTATAGAGATCCCAGAACTGACTTGGAGCGTTAAAGGGAAGGTGCGGACGGCTAAAGCCCACTGCCAGAAAGAAAGGCTTCCCCGAGAGCGAAGACTCCTGCAGGAGTTCCATACCCACATTGGCCACCGCCCCATCGCTGTATGCATCAAGGGGAACATCGGCCTTTTCAAAAGCCGGAAAATATCGTGCCTTCGCATAAGCTGTTTTTTCCACTCCCAGGGCAGCGGCCTCAGCTTCAAGTAGGGCAAATGTGTCCCGGGCATGCTGACTCGCATAAAAGTAGTATACCGGCTTGCCTGTCTCGGAACTATAGTACCTGGCATCCCATGCATTTCTGAAAGCCACTGACCATGATGGTTTATCCTTTCCGCTATCCACACTGCGGGAATCAAATACTTTTCCGGTACCAGAAGTTCGATACCCATGCTTTATCAGATACTGGGGAAGGGTTACTATCCCCGGATCCATATCCCGCATCAGGGTTTCCAAATCCCAAACCCTGGTCTGGTCGGGATACCTGGATGTCATCAAACTTGCCCTTGAAGGGGCGCAAACTGCCTGCTGACAATAACTTCTAGTAAAGGTGAGGCCTTTGCTGGCCAGGGCATCAATATTTGGGGTGATGGCCAGGGTATCCCCGTAAGCTCCCAGCAGAGGTTTCAGATCATCCACCGCTATAAACAGGATATTGGGTTTATCTCCCACCTGAGCATAGATAGTTGACGAAATTCCGCTTACTATCAATAAGAATAAGATTATAGATCTCTTCATGTCATTAAAGGACTCCCTGAAAATTAAAAAGGTTGCCACAGTCATTGGCTACAATACGAAGGAAAAAAAAGAAGAGCCCGCAAAAGCAAGGCTCTCACTCCTCATCGGTAATTAGAGAGTATTAGTTTTTGATCACCTTGTAGTGTCCAGTAACCTCATCGTTGTTGCTGATGGTGATAAAGAACATACCTGCAGGTTGATCTTCCAGCTAGATGGTCTCAACACCACTGTAAACAATGATGTCAGTGACATTCACACCTACAATAATAACAAACACTGACCCTGCTTCCAGCTTCAGCACCAGCGATATTCACCAGGCCTGTACTTGGATTTGACATATTTACACCATCTTCTGCTAATAATCTCCCGAAGCCTGTGACATCCAGGGTGATGACATAGGTGGTCACAGCGACACCATTGGCAGCAGTCTACCTGTAGCATATCATTGTCTGCCATCATATCAGCATCGCCTTTGGCAGCTCCTCCCATATCCTGTACCTCCATAGAGGCGCCTATCGCTGGCGTCAACATCGCCTGCTGAATACAGATACAGATTCACTTCCTCGAACTCCTGTGATGGTCAGAGCATCCTGGTTTACCAGGTAAACATCAGATATCACATAAGCCAGGTAGTTGGGCTCCTCATTCAGCTGGGCTAGGTAAGAAGAAACTACAACTTCACCATTCGCTGAAGTTACCTGCAGCCTGTCGTCCATGGAAACGAGGCCATCGTTCTTTTCAGCCCCAGCCCGTCAAACAACTGAAGGGTTGCACCCGGAGCAGGAAACTAGCTTGGCCATAAAGGCGTTCACATTGATTCCAGTGGGTACAAGGCTAATCATAAAGTGTATCTTATCCACATCACAATAACATCTGATGTAACAAATGCATCGCTAGGATCGGAATTTGGCATCAGCTGGTATTTGATGGTGGTTACGCCATCTTCAGCAACCACATCAAAAGAAGATCTGGTCGCTTACCAGCAATACATCCACATATAGCGTATCGAAGTTCAGACGCTGGAACTCAAACATAAGCATCCATGGCATCTACGATGGTCACGGCGGCTCCTGCTGGTACCATCATACCGTCGGCAACTGCCCCTTAAAAGTGGTTCCATAATCAAAAACCACTTACAGTGGGAGGAGTACTGGAGTATCAACTGTATATTCTGTTGATGTAAGTACGGCATCGTCACTTGTACACCTTTCATCGGTCACTTCAAGGATGTACTGGGTTACATTGGTAGAGTCTGCGGAGGTAACGACCAGGGGTATCTCCATTCATCACAGCATCAGCCATATCAAGTTCAGCACCATTGGGATCCGGAATCACCTTCATGCGCTGGCCGCGAATCAGGCGGTATCATATTTCCTGCAAAAGCATCCTCCACCGGCGGCGGGCCTAACGACTCCCCTGATCTCCTCTTCCATGGTGAAACCTGGATGTATCTTCGTAAGCCAGTGACGCAACAGAAGCATCTGTAAAATAGAAACCTCATCCATAAAGTGGCGACCCGGTTCCTTCGGGAACAAGTGTCCTCCATTCCGGCCATCCATATCCTTTGACCTGCAAAGGTATCTCTCATTGGGAAGGAGCCACTGGCTCGAATCTGCATCTGAACCAACGGCAACCTGGAACTCAGGTCTCCCTTTGTAAATGTTGGGTTTCTTGTGTAGGTGTCTACCTGTCCACTAGGGGTTCCGAGTGGAGCAAAGTCTAAATCATTGCTGATTTCAATAGTATTCTTCAATCAGCTCAAAGTCATTGGGATCGGTGGCTGGCTTCAGTCCCTGCTTCACAGAGTCGTTCTTGATTTTCCACATCATGAAGTTCATTCTGAAAGAGTCGTCTACCGCATATGTGCCTTTTGTGTATTCTTCACCCAGGGGATTGTTACGGAATTCAATATCAATCTGATCCTTGTAGACATAAATTCCATAGTCTTCGGCACTCAGATTTACCTCAGCCATCACAAATACATCTCCGGGATATACATTGGTATTGACGTTCAGGTCCTGAACGGCAATGTGCCTCTGGACAGTCCAGCCTGCCTCATCCTGCCATTTGTAACTAGGAACAGACTTCACGTACCTGTCGGCCCAAACATCCCATCCTGCAATTGCATTGGCGGGATCATTCTCATATCCACAGAAGAACATGTAATTACTCAGGTCAGGTACTTCTGTTCCCGGGTTCAACAATCTCCACAAGGGTGTGGCTGATATTCTGTTTTCCAGGTGAACTGAGAAAATAAATGGCTCCCCAGCCCAGGGTTGAACATTGTCTAAGTCTTTCTCTTTCTCGAGCAGAACATTGTATGTCAGAATGGTGGAAACCACTCCTCCGCAGTGGAAGTGAAAGTAACCGTACGGTCTTCAATGCCACCGGCCAGGTTGGAGGCCCTTTTAACTTATGACGGGCATTGTCATCTTCGTTTTTAGCCACAAGTGCGGGTATTCCATCCACATCCCAGGGAACGGTCACTTTATAATCAAACTTGGATCTAACATACTCGGGAATGGTATCGCCGACCCACCCAAAGATTCCTTTATAATCTTCAGGAATGTCGGGCCAGGTAATGGCAGAAAGAGAAGCATTGCGATCAGCACGGTATTTCTGAACCTTGATGTAATACTCTTTTACAGAGCCATCTTCTGCAGTGACCTTCAGCTTGTCGCTTAATACCAGGTCTGCGCGCTCCATTCCATCCACCCATACAATTTCCCAGCTGGCTTTTTCAGGTTTCTCCAGATACTTCAAGAGGCGATCAACCCTGGTAGCATAAGGAACTTCACTGATGGTATCCATACCTGGAACCATATGGCTCACTTCAAATACAGTGCCGTTCTCTGGCCATTCATTGTCATCATTCCTACTCTTTAATGGCAATACCCAGTTGGCATCTGCTGTGGGAGGTGCAGCCTCAATGTGCCACTTGATCAGATCCAGGTCTGTTCCAACTGCATAGATGCTAATTGAATCACCTGTACGTACACCCACAGAAGCTGAATCTTCAGATGAATTCTCTCCCGTATTGTACTGATAGTGCCATCCAAGTCCGGGAACACGATCAAACTGATACATAATGGAGTCGTCGTTCCTTACTCCATAGGGAACTGTGAGTATGTCATTGGTCCAGTCAATGTCAACGGTGGATGAAGTCAAAGTGGTTTCATCCAGGTTGTAATCGCCATGGTTACCCACGGTCCAGAATACGGCCCTCCATGTTTCGTAGGTGTCGTTACTCTCTCTCAGGAAAGGAATGGGGATCCACTCCGATTCTGACAGGTCATTTCCCGTTACAAAAGTGAGGTTGCCCTGTTTAACATCAAAACGGCGCACCAGCACAGCCCTTCCGGTTGCTTCTGGAAAACCTGCCACATTGTGGTATCCGCGTGAGGGGTTGGTACCATCGGCATCGGTGAATACTCCACCCACCTGGTCAACCACACAGGAATCAGCCCCCGGAGGATGATGCCTCAGATAGATTTACATCTCTACCACCGTTCCAGCTTTCCAAAAGCTGGTTGTAGTCAGAAATGCTATCGGTTGGATCGTTGTTAGGTGACTCAATCCTGTGTACCGCAAGATCAGTAAGCTTCTTAAATTCGGGCTTGGTCGTATGCGTGCCATGATCCTCGGAATATCCGAATTTGGCCACATCTAAGGCATATTGTTCTTCGATCCAGTCATGGAAAACAGCAACTACAAAAGATGCACCTGGTCCCAGCGTTTGATCGGGAAGCATGGTCCAGCGACTGTCCACCCTGTGAGGTTCGGTTGGCCATAAAGCTCCATCTGGAAACGCGTTCCAGGGACTATGGCTCAATAGTTCAAATTCGGCCAGATTCACTGCCTCTGTACCCATGTTGGTGAGCTCCAGGTAGGCATGATCGGCCCTGTCCCATCTCGCTTCCGAGATGACAAGAGATCTAATGGTGTCTGTTTGGGCATATAGCGCACCAAAGGAGACCATCATCAATAAAAGTAGTAGCTTTTGCCTCATAATGATTTTTTTTAGTTAAACGTAGAGTTTGTGATTTAACATAGATGGGGGGCAATATATGAATTTTTTTTTACGATCACTCTATTAGGGATTGCAATCTGTTGCATTTTTTATTGACGGGCCAAAATTATATCTATATTGCCCATCATTGTAGACCAATTTAAACAAATCAAATCCGTGATAAAGGTGGGTAATGGATAAAGAGGGTAGTGGTTAGGATAGGGTAATGGTTAAGAAGAGATATAATAGAATACGACATGATTAAACGATTGATGGGGGTGACCCTGATTCTCTGGACTGTGGCGGGCATAGCGGCACAGGATTTTTCAAAATATATTGTAGTTGACCAGTTTGGTTACAGGCCTGATTCCCGGAAAGTGGCGGTGATCAGGGATCCACAGGTGGGATTTGATGCGGAAGAATCATTTGTCCCCGGAGCCTGGTACGCTGTGGCAGATGCCAGTACGGGTGAACTGGTATTCAGGAAACAGATTACAGCATGGGAAGGCGGTCAGACAGATGGGTCTTCAGGGGATCGGGCCTGGAATTTGATTTTTCAGAATTTTCCGATCCAGGCAGCTACTATATTCTGGACCAGGAGAGAAATGTGCGCTCCTATGAGTTCGTAATAGCTCACAATGTATACAATGATGTGCTTCGTCAGGCCATGCGTACATTCTTTTATCAACGAGTGGGTTTTAGAAAAGAAGTGCCCTATGCCGATGAGGGCTGGGCCGATGAAGCCAGTCATTCAGGCGATCTTCAGGACAACAACTGCCGATCCTTTTTCGACAAGTTAAATCCCGATTCTGAGAGGGATGTAAGTGGCGGATGGTACGATGCAGGAGATTTCAATAAGTACACCAACTGGACTGCCAATTATGTGGTCGAATTTATAAAGGCATATCTGGAAAATCCCGGGGCCTGGGGGGATGACTACAACATTCCGGAATCGGGGAACGGAATTCCAGATATTCTGGATGAAGCGGTCTGGGGTATTGATCACCTTTTAAGGCTGCAGCAATCCGATGGCAGTGTGCTTTCTATTGTAGGTGAGGATCATGCAAGTCCCCCTTCTTCTGCCACTGGAGCCAGTTACTACGGACCTCCCAATACATCAGCCACACTTAATGCGGCTGCTGCCTTTGCCATTGCAACCGATGTCTATCGGAATGTGGGATATTCAGTTTATGCAGATACCCTGGTAAATAGGGCCTTGAAAGCATGGAATTGGGCAGCGCTATATCCCGACTCCCTGTTTAACAACAATGATCCTGCCTATTCTTCTCAGGGACTTGGGGCCGGACGGCAGGAGCTTGATGAATACGGTAGGGCCATGGCCAAACTGGAGGCAGCTTGCTACCTCTTTGCGGAGACCGGAGATTCGACATTCAGGGACTATTTTGACAGCCACTACCAGGATATGCATCTTTTTATGTGGAACTTTGCTTATCCATTTGAGGCAATTAATCAGGAGATTGCTCTGTTTTACACCACCCTGGAAGATGGGACTCCCTCCGTAAAAGACCATATCAGGGAAGTATACAGGAAGGCTGTGGTGACTGGTGCGGAGAACCTGCCCGGATATACCCAGGAGAAGGACCCCTACCTGGCTCATACCAAAACCTATACCTGGGGAAGCAATGGGGTGAAATCATCTCAGGGGAGCATGAACTACAACCTGATCACCTATGGAATGGATGAGGGAATTGGTTCACTGGCTGAAGAATCCTCCGAAGCATACCTTCACAATCTGCACGGGGTCAATCCCCTGAATATCGTCTACCTGTCTAACATGTATGCCTATGGCGCAGATAACAGCGTGAATGAATTCTACCACTCCTGGTTTACAAATGGAAGTCCGTTGTGGGACCGGGTGGGTGTATCTTCCTACGGTCCAGCCCCTGGTTTTCTGACAGGGGGGCCCAATCCCGGGTATGACTGGGATGGATGCTGTCCATCCGGATGTGGCTCATCGGTGAACAATGCCAGGTGCACTTCCGAATCTCTTATTCCTCCCAAAGGTCAGCCCTCTCAAAAATCATATAAGGACTTTAATACCAGCTGGCCCATTAATTCATGGGAGGTGACAGAGAATAGTTGTGGATACCAGGTAAGGTACATCCGCTTGCTATCCAAGTTTGTAACAGCAGGAATGGACTGCAACGGGGATGTGGATGGGGAAGCTTTTATGGACTCCTGTGGGATTTGTGCAGGAGGAAATACCGGGATTATACCCTCCCTGGATCCGGAGATCTGTCCCTGGGAGACGGGTGGAGTGGAGGGTGATACCATGTATATTGAAGGGCGGCACCTCTATTCAGCCGCAGGGGAGAAAGTAGTTCTTCGTGGAGTGAATGAGATGTTTGTATGGTCCAACGATAAGACCGGATCAAGATTCATTCCTGAAATCGCAAAAACAGGAGCCAACTGTGTAAGGCTGGTCTGGACCGAAGAATATGGTCATAAAAGCGAGTTGATTGAATTAATAGAGCGTTGTATCGATCATAAAATGATTGCCATGCCAGAGCCTCATGACGCCACCGGAGCCTGGGAAAACCTGGATATCTGCATCAATTTCTGGAATGATCCTGTTCTCATAGATGGGATTCAAAGAAACAAGAAGTGGACCCTGGTGAATGTCGGAAATGAAGTGGGGGATGGGAATGTGACTGCAGCCCAATTTAAGACAGGTTATAAGAGAGCCATTGATTCCTTAAGGGGATGGGGTTATACGGTGCCGCTGGTCATCGATGCAAGCAACTGGGGACAGAATCTGGATGTAATCCTGCAAACCTGGAAGGAGATTCAAGCCCATGATCCGCTTCAAAACATCCTGTTTTCGGTTCACTCCTATTGGTCTGATATCAACAACTACAACCGGGCAGCCAATGCAGCCATTAATGAGGGTTTGCCAATTATCATAGGGGAAGGGCCTTCACCTACAGCCTATCCAAACTGCAAGATCCTCGACTATCAAACCGGACTTGAGGTATGTGGCAGAAATGAGATAGGGTGGATCTCCTGGTCCTGGGGAGGGGTGGCAAATGGACATTGCGTACCGAATTTTGATCACACCCTTAATGGGGTTTTTGGCAACTGGAGGACCAGCTATGCGGCCGATATGATGGTGGATCACCCCTTTAGCCTCATGCGAACTGCAGAGAAACCTGAATCCTTTTTTACGGATGGTTCTGTTTCCGCTTCAGGGATTTACTTAGATCCAGTGGTTAATGAATTGTTTATTGGAGATTCCATTCAGATGGAAGTGCTGGTTACACCTGCAAATGCTGCTCATATGGGGAGTACCCTCTTAATTGAAGGCGATATGGATGCTGTAAGTTATGATTCCCCTACAGGTAAACTTGTTGCAATTGCTGAAGGAGTCGTGCGCATTACGGCCGTCAGTGAGGAAAATGACCAGGTAAGCTTCAGCAGGAAGATAGAAGTGAAAAATATACCTGTAAACAGTATATCGATTACTCCGTCGGAAGCTGAAATGGAGGTGGGGGATACCCTCTTCTACCATGTGGAGTTGCTTCCTGAAAATTCCACGGTAAGGGAGTACTCCATGGAAGTGCTGGATAAAGCAGGCGCCATTCAGTTGGATTCGTCAAGTGGCAGGGTCATAGCCCTGAAGGAGGGATTGGCGGGTGGTGGTAACAAGTAGCCACGAGGTTTTGACCGACACATTGAGCATCTCGGTATGGGATCATACCTTTACCGGAAACGGAATGGCTGCTCCAGCCATCAGATTATATCCCAATCCAAATGATGGATTGCTGTATATAGCTTGTGACCATCCATTTGCTTTTGATATGAAAGTTTTGGACCTTGGGGGGAAAGTGGTATTGAAAAAGAGATACACAGGAAGCGCAAGGATTCGAACGAGATCAGCTTCCCTCTGGCACCTACCTGGTGGTGCACGAGGGCAATGATATGATTATCAGACAGAAACTAATTATATTGTGATATGAAAAAGTTATGGATTATCGGAAGCCTTCTGGTGTTCGCCCTCAATGTGCGACTGCTGAAGATCCGAAGATACTTGGGATTGGTGACGATGCACCCGATTTTAAGCTAATCGGGATTGATAATAAGACCTACACACTGGAGAGCTTCAGGGAATCAAAAATCTTAATGATTGTATTTACTGCAAATCACTGTCCCACCGCACAGGCCTACGAAGAGCGGATGAAAAAACTCAGTGCAGCCTACGAATCTGCTGAGATGCAGATGGTGGCCATCTCTTCCAATCATCCGGAAGCAGTCTGCCTGGAAGAGTTGGGTTATACGGATCTGGGAGATACCTTCGAAGAGATGAAGATCCGTGCTGTGGATGCCGGGTATAATTTCCCCTACCTGTATGATGGGGAGACCCAGGAGGTGGCTCATGCCTATGGGGCAACGGCTACTCCTCATGTATTTATCCTGGATGAGGAGCGTAAATTGCGTTACAGGGGTCGGATCGATGACATGGAGGATCCCTACCAGACACCCACCCATACAGATGCCCGCAATGCGGTGGAAGCGTTGCTGGCAGGAAAAGACGTGCCCGTGGAGACCACCAGGGCCTTCGGTTGTTCCATGAAATGGAAGTCTAAAATGGAGTGGAAAAAGAAATTGGATACCGACTGGGCCAATGCCCCCGTGGAGGTGAATGATCTGGATTTGGAGGGATTGAAAGAGTTGCTTCTGAACAAGAGTGATAACATCAGATTAATCAATGTATGGGCCACCTGGTGCGGTCCCTGTGTTATTGAGTTCCCCGACCTGGTGAATATGCATCGCATGTATGAGGCCCGTCATTTTGAAGTGGTAGGGATTAGCGTGGACCGTCCGAATCAGAAGGAGAAGGTGGTCAGTTTCTGGAAGAGAAAGAGGTGCTTTCACCAACTATATCTATACGACCCGATAAGGAACCCATGTTTGAGCTTATGGATCCTAACTGGCAGGGCAATATACCCTATACGATGATTGTAATGCCGGGGGGAGATGTGGTGTACCGGCACGACGGGATGATCGATCCTCTGGAAGTCAGAAAATCAATTATTGAGATTATTGGCCGCTACTTTGCAGATGATCATTAATACTTAATCAGATGAAAAATCTCCGGAACCTTACACTCCTTATGGCCCTGATATTACTGACAAACTGCAAGTCACCCGTGAAAACACAACAAGAGAATCTGTTGGGGAAAGAGAACCTGGTGGCCTGGTGCATCGTGCCATTTGATGCGAACGAAAGGACACCCCTTGAAAGGGCGCAGATGCTTAATGAGCTGGGGATCGGGCAGTTTGCCTACGACTATCGGGATAAGCACATTCCCACATTCGAGGAAGAGATTAATGTGTTGAAAGAGCATCAGATTCACCTCAGCGCCGTCTGGTTGTGGGTCGATCCCGCGGATCCATGGAATAAAGCAAACAAGCGCATTCTGAAGATCCTTGAAGAGACCGGGACCCGCACAGAGTTGTGGTTGGGGATGCCCGACGGAGCATTTGAGGGTCTTAGCGACCCTGAGAGTCTGAAAGTGGCTGTTGAAACCGTGAGGCTTATAATTGACCGGGCTCAGGAAGTGGGTTGTACACTGGCCCTCTATAACCATGGGGGATGGTATGGGGAACCGGAGAACCAGTTGAGGATCATTAAGGCCATCAGCTCAGAAAATATCAAGATCGTGTATAATTTCCACCATGGGCACCACCAGGTGGAAGGGTTTGCGGCCCTGCTTGACCAGATGCTTCCCTACCTCTCAACCATTAACATCAATGGCATGAAGATCGAAGGTCCCAAGATCATCACCCTGGGAGAAGGAGACAAGGAGCTTGAGATGCTCAGGGCCATTCAAAACTCAGGATATACCGGACCCATCGGCATTCTTGGTCACACCGAAGGGGAGGACATTCAGGTGGTTCTGGAACGAAATCTTAAAGGCCTGGAAAACTTCAAAAGTCACTAATCACCAGTCACTAATCGCCGGTCATCACCTTTTTAAAGAAGGCACCCTGACGGGTGGGGGTGTAGTCCCAATCGGTATACATAAAGGGCGACCAGTTGGGGTCAAAGCACCAGACCACCCACGAGATTCCCCTCTTTGCGGTGAAGTCCACCAGCGCTTTCCCATAGGTTTCATCTCCGTGCACGGGAATATGAACTCCCTTTTCTTCGGGAAGGGCAAATCCGATTTCTGTCAGGATCACAGGATACTTCTCAGCCACAAATCCCCAATCAGCTTCCCACTGATCTTCCCAGGGAGCTTTCCGCTTTTCGGGATAGGGGTGACTCACATAGGCGATACCCTTCCGCATCAACGGGATCCTCCTTGACGGGAATCAGGTCGTAGGCCCAGTTAAATCCGGCCACCAGGACCAGGGCTTCGGCATGTTCCTTACGGATGATTTTCACCATCTCTTCATTCATCTTCTTCCACTCACTCCAGGTCATGGTTCCGAACCGGTCCCCCGAGATGGTGGGTTCGTTATAGAGTTCATACATGGCCACTATGGGTTCATCCGCATATTGGCGAGCCACAGTTTGCCAGAAATTGTGGGTTTCCTTCACCGTAGTGACGTACATCTCATGTTGGAACTTCTCTTCCTTCAGGTTGCCAATGGAGTGCCAGTCCAGGATTAAATACAAACCCAGTTCGCGGGCCCATTCCACTCCCTGGTCTAAAATCCGGAGGTACTCCTTCTCACCCCGCTCTCTCCAGGCCCTGGGATGAATGGGTAGTCTGACAATATTGGCTCCCCACTTTTTGGCCTCTTCAAAGTGGGATTTGGTCCAGTGGCCATCCTCTTCCAGGTTGTGAGGGTCCCTGATGTTGACACCCTGGAAGATCATGGTCTTGCCCGATTCATTTACAAACTTATTTCCTTCGATGCGGATCCACTCTGTAGGTTTTCCGTTTTGTGAATAGACAGGAGTCTGGATCAGCATAAACATCAGGCCAATCAGTATAATGGAGAGCGAGGTTCTTTTCATGGGATTAATTTTCTTGAAATTCAGATATATAATGGTTTACGGTTATTCATTGTAGTTCCAGTCCAGGCCATACTGGTCTGAGAGGTCCAGCCGGGGCATGGGCCCATCCAATGGATGAAGGTCCTTTACATACCAGTCCAGCCACTCCATCTGGCGGTAGAGCACATCGATCTGTCCCACCTGTTTCCGGTTCCCGTGTCCCTCTCCGGGGTACTGGACCAGGCGAACGGCCGGATGGTCATTCATTTTCATGCGCCTGTAGAGTTCAAAACTCTGTGAAGGATGAACCCGGGTATCGGCGGCACCCCCATAAATGAGGGTAGCGGTCTTGCTCTGGTGTGCCCAGAATACGGGGCTTCGCTCCAGAGCCAGCTGCCATTGCTCTTCCAGTTTTTTCCCTGAGTGTACGTAAAGTTCTTCATAAGCTATATCGGTGGTTCCCCTTTTGCTGATGTTGTTGCTAATGCCCACAAACATACAAACCGCTTTCACATACTTTGTGTAATAAGTGGCAAACCAGCCGGAAGCATAACCTCCATAGGATCCACCAGCCATACCCACCCTTTCAGGATCGGCGCCCTTCTCCTTCACGGCCCATTCGATGCCGTCGGCAATGTCATCAAATTCGGTTCCTGCAGGATCCATAAATCCCTCCATGGCGAAATCCACTCCGTAACCGGTACTTGCTCTGTAGTTGAGGTACAAAACCAGGTAGCCTTTGCCTGCCATTACCTGCCCGGGTGTGGAATACCTGCTTAGCCAACCATTGGAATGGTGCGATTCGGGTCCTCCATGCACATACACCACAAGGGGATAGTTCTTGCTTTTGTCATAATCCACCGGATGAATCATCAATCCTTCAATCTCCACCCCATCCCTGGCCATATATTTAAAAACCTCCTGTTTACCCAAAGATTTTCCTGACAGATCCGGATTGATATCGGTGAGTTTTACGATCTCCTTTTTTCCATTCCAGTGATACAGGTTGCCCGGATCATTGGGTGTGGAGGCTGAGAATACAAAGTTTTTGAAGTCGGCAGTATACCGGGGTGTATTGAAAATAAGACCACTCTCTTCAGCGTCCAGCAGGAGTTCTCGTTTTGCACCAGTCAGAGTGACACTGTAGAGTTTCGGATAAACCCCTTCACCTGCGGTATAGAGTAAGGTATTGCTGTCCTTCCAGTCCACATGGCTCACATGGCCCCTGTATTTTTCTGGTGTATAGTTGCTTACAACGCCGGTTTGAAGATTTACCACAAATGCCTGACTTACCTGGTGGTCGTTGATATTTAATGCGGCTGCATAAGCCAGGTGCTTTCCATCCGGACTAAAAGCATAATTGCCCAGTTTTCCCTGGTTTTCAGAGATCTGTTTCAGGTCGCCACTGGCCAGATCAATGAGGTAGATTTTCCGGAACATATACCTGTGGTCGATGAGGTTTTTTGGGGAAATGCTGGCGGCTATCTTGTTCCCCTGTTTGTTAAACTCAAAATCCCAGGTCTGACCCTCTTCAGTGAGTTGCCACACCCAGGCCTGCTTCCAGTTTTCATCATACCGTGCCACATACAGGTGGCTGTTTTTCAGGTTCTCTTCATAGTATATAAAATCATAACCCCGTTTCTTCAGCTCTTTATCTTTGCCGGAAGGTGCAGCGCTGCTTATATACCCAATTCCTCTATCTCCGGGCAGCCATCGAAAACTGGAAATCCCACCTTCTTCATGGGTGAGGCTGAACATTTCTCCGCCTCCTACAGGCATGGCCCACACTTGTCGGGGTTCTCCCTTTTCTGCATAGAGAAAGCCAATGTACTGTCCATCCGGACTGTATTGAGGCGATCCTCCCTTAACCTTCTCTTTAAAAAGAGGGCTTGGGCTCTTCTGGGCCACTGACATACGGAAATATTCTGATTTTGATCCACCTGCCGGTTCGTTGGGTCCACGTGGGGTTGAGACCGAATAGATAAGCTCGGTTCCATCGGGACTTAACTGGGGACTACCCACAGATTTTAATCCCAGGAGGTCTGGTGCTGTGAGTACATTTTGTGCGGAGATGGGAAGTGCCAATCCGAGGAAAAGTGCCATCAGAGAGATCTGGTAGGCCTTCAGTTTCAGCTTCATTATTTTATGTTTTAGGATTGGATAAAGGTAAAAATTACCCCGTAATGCGGCTTGTTAATAGTGATAAATATTTGGATTCAAATATTAAGTTGCCGTATATTTAGGCAGTTAGCTAACCTTAATTGAACCATTATGAAAGAATTAAAGATCAATTATCTGGCTGTTCTGGTGGCAGTGGTCCTGCAGTTTGTTCTGGGTTTTCTCTGGTATGGTCCTCTTTTTGGAGAACCCTGGATGGAGATGGTCGGTCTCGACATGGCCACCGTAGAGGCAAATCCACCTGGAGCAGAAATCTGGATCTCCAATGTGATCTCAGCCGGACTGGCCATGTTTGTACTGGCCTGGCTTTTTGTTAAGCTGAAGGTGGAATCTCTGGGCAGGGGCGTTTGGGTGGCCTTCGTACTGGGATTTTCTTTTGTTCTGATGTCAGGTATGATTTCGGGCTTTTACGCTGATGATCCCTACTGGCTTAACTGGATTACAGCGGGTAATACCACTGTGGGAATGATGCTGGGAGGTGCTGTGCTGGGAGCCTGGAGGAAATATCAAGCCTAGGGCTCAAGCAGGGTGGATCTGTTGTGAGCCAGGGGAAAGTTCATGGATTTGCCCTTTCCACACGATCTTACCATATGTAGCGGGAGGCAATTCGATATGGGCTTCCAGTTTTTTCCCGGGATTATGAAAATATTCCATCTTAATGGTACCCTTGGGGTGAGGCATGTTGCCTTTACATGTTTGAGGTTCCCCAGGTGGGGCGTAAGAAGGATTTCCCGAAAACCGGGTAGTCCCGGATTAATGCCGCAGACAATAGATAGAAGGTGATAATTGGGAGAAGCGCCCCATGCGTGGCAATCGGATCTTTCGTCATAGTCTCCCTCCTCCCAGGTAGTAAGCCCTTTATCGATCATCTCCTTCCAGGGACCAAGCATTTGGAGGTAGTCATCTCCAAAACCCGATTTATACATGGCCTCAAACAGGTAAAAACGGTAATAGATGGTAGTCTGTACCAGGGAGCTATCTTTCAGAACCTGTTGCATGACAGCAGACTGTTGGGAAGGGGGAATGCAATCGGTGAGAATTCCAAATATATTGGTGTGCTGAGAGAACTCCTTCTTCTGGGGGGTGTCTGCCAGTAAACCCCTCTCCCCATCAAAGCAGAGGTCAAATACTGCCCTTTTAATCTGCAGGGAAATATTGGAATATCGGTTTGCATTGTAGGTGTCATTGAAATAGGCAAATAGATGGGAAGCGCGGTCCAAAGCATATGCAAAATTGAGGGAGATCAGTGCAGATCCTCCCAGATCCACTCCCGGGGGTGATCCCACCATAAATCCTTCGGTCCAGTCAGTAAAATTGAGCCATTCGAGTCCGCCCATCAAACCATCCTCCCTTAATCTGCGTTCGAACCAACCCAGTACCGCCTGGATACCAGGGAGAAAGGATCTGACAAATTCATCGTCGGATCTATGCATGTGAGTAATCATGCACCATATCCACCCAGTAGAGGGAGAAGGGAGGGATAATCTGAGGAATGGCTGAAGGAGCCCTGGAAAGGGTAAGCCCATCGGGGAGCCTTGAATGATCGGCCTGCATCAGGGTATTTCTCATGAGGCGATCATCCCCGGTCACATAGAGTGAGATCAGGGCCTGGATCCGGGTATCACCCAGGTATTGAAGCTGTTCATAGTAGGGACAGTCCATGTAGGTTTCTGCGGCACAGAGTCTTGCAGTTCTCCATCCTATTTCCTGTACACGATCGAGGAATTTATCTTCGGTAGATACATGGGCAATCTTTTGGAAAGGGTAGGCAGAAAAAAGCCCATCGAGCTGGTTGATGATAAGAGGCTCCTCTTCCGTTCGAATCTCCAGTTGCAGATATCGGTAGGTGCGGGTGGTCAGTGTCTGATAGAGGCGGTCTGTTCCACCCTCAGGGAGAATCAGGTCGTAGTAACCAATCATCTGTTTCCCTTCTACCTGGTTTCTGTTCCCCTTCCGAAGGTCCTCCCTGGTAGAGTGTTTCTGCATAGGTAATCTTAAGCTCCGAACCATGGCCCCCGGTAAGATTGATGCGGGGGTAGGTGGTGGTGAGAAACTCCTGATCCAGAAGAATCTTGCAGGAGGTAAGCGGAGGAATGGTCAAAGGGTTTTCTCCGAAGGTGAATTCGGTCGGGAAGTTCAATTCCTTCAGTTGTTCGCACGAGGCTTATGGGTTCAGGCCTCTGTTCCATTTGAGGGATGTTGCGTGGTACCAGCATCCAGGGCACACCGTGCATATATCCGCGGCCTACACCTTTGGTGATAACAGCCGGCTTGCTCCAGTGGGAATCGTCAAATTCCGGGTTTTTCCACCCCCAGGGAAAATCCGATCCACGGATGCTTTCGGTGGGTCCTGCCACGTAGTATCCGCGAACTACCTCTCTGGTTACCTCAATGGGATCATAGGCCAGATTCTGATGAATGAGCCACTTCCCGGGTGTATTCAGGGTGCTACCCCATGGACCTTGAGCCTGGAAAATAAAGGCAGTTTGATAAGAAAACTGGGCTGCAGGACGATATTCCCCCATGTTAAAGACTTCTGCTGTAATTACATTTTCTCCTTCTACCAGGTAGGGGGCAATATTCACTGTTTCGTACCTCCAGTGCATCAGGGAACCCCTGGCTGGTCCTGAAGACACCTCTTTTCCATTCACATACAATCGATAGCGGTTGTCGGCTGAAACGTAAACCACCAGGCTATCGGGTATGGATTCGAGGGTAAGCAGGTTCCGCAGGTTAAAGACCCCATAAGCAGTCCGGGAAGCTGAAGGATGGGTGATCCAGGAGGCTGCCCAGGCATGCCTCTCATGATCCCAGTCGGTGTTTACTAAAATCTCATTCTCCTGGCTCCATCCCTCAGAAAGAAATGAAGTACAGATGAATAAGGCGGTAGCCAGAGTGGTGATATTTAGTGCCTTAAAAATATTGCTTAGTTTTATAATAAATTATTTTTAAAGATATAATTATTTAAACATCGAATCATGAGACCATCCTTGATCTTCATACTCACCCTGTCATTTTCTCTGATACAGGCACAGGAGAGGCCTCCGAAATCATTTCAATGGCCCGAGGGAACCAGGGCAGCAGTGTGTCTTACCTATGACGATGGATTGGATTGCCATCTGGATGTGGCCATGCCGGCCCTGGAGAAATATGGATTGAAAGGGACCTTCTATGCCACCGGATTCTCCTCTTCTCTCTTTACCAGATGGATGAGTGGAGGGAATGGGCATGAAGGGATAGAGATTGGAAACCATACCCTTTTTCATCCCTGTAATGGGGATCAGTTTCGATTGGGTTAAGCCAGAGTATGACCTGAATAAATACACCATGGACCAGCTCCGCAATGAACTCCGAACAGCCAATACCCTCCTGACAGCAATTGATGGCGAGCAGGAGAGGAGCTATGCTTATACCTGCGGTAACTATACCATTGATGGGGTTTCGTTTATAGACTCTATCCGGGGCATGTTTCCTTCGGCCCGGGGAGCTGGCGATCGAATTAAAGCCACATGGATCAGTTGGATACCCACTATGTACCCAGCTGGGGAGTTGCTGATCCCACAGGCGATGAACTGATCGCCTATGTTCAGGAGGCTGAGAAGATGGGTACCATTGCGGTATTTATGTTCCACAGTGTGGGCGGGGGCTATCTGAATGTTTCGTCAGAAGCCCATGAGCAACTGTTGGAATACCTGCAGCAGAACAGGAAAAAAGTCTGGACCGATACCTTCCTGAATGTAATGGATTACTACATCAGTATAATGCCGGATTTGCGGCAATGATCGTGCATCTGTCCGGGCCACAGACTGGCCTGAACCTCTCCTATATGCGCTTTCCGAAGAAAATACATGCAGAGTCGCGATTGGCCAATGCCACCACCCACCGACTCGGGATACTCCCCTGCAAGAAGTCTTTTGTGGAAGAGCAGTTCGGTCCGTTCCGATTTCCCCTGTAGCTCCAGTTGCCTGAGAAGGGCAGTTTTATCCACCCTGATTCCCATGGATGAGAGCTCAAACGCATCTTCCAGGATGGGGTTCCAGACCACGATATCTCCATTCAGTCCTTTGAAACCATTTTCGGTGGGAGTGGACCAGTCGTCGTAATCTGGTGCCCTGCCATCATGGACCTTCCCATTGGCCAGTTCACTTCCGATTCCAATGATAAAGACCGCGCCCATCTCTTTGGCTATTTTGCGTTCCCGATCTTTGGGATTCAGGTCGGGATACCTCTCAAGCAGCTCTTCTGCATGGATAAAATGGATGGCATCAGGCAAAATGGGAAAGATGTCCGGATGGTTTTCATAAACAATAAACTCGGTGCGCTTGATCACCGAAAAAATCTGGGTTACAATGTGCTTCAGGGTAGCCAGGGTACGATCTTCGGGGAGAAGTATCTTCTCCCAGTCCCACTGATCCACATATATGGAGTGTATATTATCCAGCTCCTCATCGGGGCGCAATGCATTCATATCCGTATAGAGACCGTAGTTATTGGCAATCTCGTAATCGGCCAGCATCATTCTTTTCCATTTGGCAAGAGAGTGTACAATCTCTGCAGTGGTGCCCTCCATATCCTTCACTTCGAAAGATACAGGTCGTTCGGTGCCATTCAGATCGTCGTTGATACCCGTTCCTCTTTGCACAAAAAGAGGAGCAGTCACCCTTCTTAGTTTTAACTCAGCTGCCAGGTTGGATTCAAAAAAGTCCTTCACCACTTTAATGGCTCTTTCAGTTTCTTTCAGCGAGAGACTGGTGCTGTAATTTTTCGGGATAACCAGTTTCATGATTCCTTAAAGTTAAATGGGTTGCAATGCCTACAAATAACCAATTAAAAAATCAGATATCAAAATGAAGTTTAGTAAAGGAAAGTAACATCGCCCGTGAGCAACTCCTGCATTCCGTCCACGTAGGTTACATAGGCTTTATAAACATATACTCCCGGTTGGGCCAGCTCCCCGTTTTTCAGGTATCCATCCCAGCCCACATGTACCTCGTTGGTCTCCCAAATCATCTCACCCCATCGGGTATAAATCATCATTTTCAGATCAATGGGATTTACCATGTGGGGATGAAATACCGTATTATCGATCACTCCTTCTGTCCAGTGCCCTCCAGTGGGTCCGGAGCCATTCCATATAAATGCATTGGGGAATTCTGTACTCCCCTCACCTGCTATGATTTCAATAAGTTCATCGTAGACAATTGTATCGGGACAGCCTTCCGGACTCCATACATAAAGGGTGACTGTATACCTTCCCGAATCGGGGTAAATATGAGCTGGATGTATCTCTTCGGAGGACGTGCCATCTCCAAACTCCCACCGGTAGCGACCAGCATTGTTGGAACGATTCACAAACTTGAACACCTGTTTTAGATTCCTGGCTTTGGGCGGGTAGACACCGAACATAGCTGTGGGTCGTTCATGGATCGTAATGGTCCGGTAGGCAGTATCTACACCCGATAATCCGTAAGCAGTTAGTTTCACCCTGTGTACTTTGCTCTCCCAGAAACGATGCTCTGGTTCAAAATCGGTAGAATAGGAGCCATCGTCGAAATCCCAGATAAAGGTATCGGCATACTTACTGCTGTTTTTGAAGGTTATGTCCAGGGGCGGGCAACCCAGGGAGTCGGGTTCAAAGCTTGATACCGGCGGCGGTGGCATAATCTGTATCTGCCTGGTGGTGCTGTCGCGGCAATAGGGACTAAATATCTTCAGTTCTATATCGTATACGCCCCAGGTATTATAGGAATGCTGGTTGGGTTCCCTGGTGAAATGCGTGCCCCCATCTCCGTAATTCCAGTTATACTGCCAGTTCCCACGGGAGCTAAGATTCAAAAGGTATACCACCGTATCGGGGTAATCCTGCAATTCGGGGCTTACAAAGAAATCGGCAATGGGGTTGGGATAAACCCGCACGCTGTCGTTGATGGTGTCGGAACATGCATATTCAGTTTCAGCGATCAATTGAATGTAATACACGGTATCGGTATGCTGCCCCTCCCTCATCGTATCTACTTCGAATTGATAGGTATAGCTTACCTCATTGAGCGGTGAAATGTTTCTTTTGCCATCCCCAAAGTCCCAGATGTAGGTGGCGGCTCCCTCCTGTGCTTCAAAACTGACCTCTACCGGACTACAAAAATCATCATATTCTGTTTCCAGAGTCATCACCGGCAGGGGATGGACATCCATGACAATTGTATCAAAAAGGTCTGCATCACAGGACTTGTTTCCATGGTGCTCAATGACCTTTACAAGGTTATATAGATTCAACCCGGGAACATTGTTCAATACAATGGAGTCGAGGCCAATAGAGATTTGATGCAGTGTATCCAGTGTTCCATTTAATTCCAGTACCAGGTCGAAGAGGGAGTTCTCATTGCCAGTGATCAAATACCTTCCGTAAGTCTCATTGGAGTCAGTCTCGCACCAGGCTGAATCGGGCGTCAGAAACTGGGCAAATGGGGGCTCCAGCACCTCAATCTCCATGGTGTCATTTCCAAAACATCCATTGGCATCCGGCTCGGTTTCATAGTTAACCGAATGCCATCCCAGTCCGGCTACAGCTGGGTCAAATATGCCCGTGGAAGCATCGGTGACCCCGGTACCACTCCAGTTTCCCAGGGGAGTGGCAGCTTCCAGGTCATAAGGCGCATCATAGATGCAGAAAGGATCCACCGGGAGAATGGCTCCTACCGGTCCGGGTCTCACCACCACCTCAATGGTGTCATATCCCGTGCAAGAGTTTCCATCAACAATCAGGTAGGAGATGGAGTGGGGCCCTATTCCTGCAATACCTGGGGAAAACTCTCCGGTGGATGGATTTACAATTCCTTCTCCGGTCCAGGTTCCTCCTCCTGTTGCAGCGGTCATAATGATATTTGGCTCATCCAGGCATAGGGTGTCCACGGGATCGATGGTGGCGTCGGGTTTGGGCACGATCCTGATAACGGAACGGTCGGTAACGGGTTCATGGGTAGGCCAGGGATTGCAATAGTTCCAATACCTGAGCTCCACTTCAAACTCCTGTCCCACCAATTTATCATCTGCCACCGAAATGGGGAGGCTTACCTCGCCGGAACCCGTCACGGGACCCGTGAGCTCGATAACAGGACCTTCAAACTCGGTAACCCATTCCGCTCCATTTACCCGCACTGCTGCTCCGGTCATGGTGTTGCGCGTTCCATAAACCCATTGTATCCAACGGGTTTTTGTGTTGGGGACATCTCTCTCCTGGGGAGGGACGCAATTAAAGCGGGTGTCATCATTAAAACGCATGGTGGCCCCCTCGCCCACACAAATGGGATATACATTTGGGGAGGCATTTACCCGTCCCCCATTGTGGTCGTCATCATCCCACACAGTTACAATCTGTTCCTGTATGGAAGAGGTACACTCCACTCCATCTACTACCAGGGTTGCCTGGGGATGGTAGTTGCACTTATCTTCCTCAGATGCATAGGTGTGATTGGCTGTGACAGAAAAGACACTTATGCTGTCTTCAGAGGCAGTGAGTGTTTCGGTATCTCCATCATCCCAGTCTATGTAAATCTCAACCAATTTACCAGCGTCATTTACACCCACATAGGTCACTATCCAGGTAACCACCTCCACCGGTGAACAGAATTGATCCGGATTGATGTCATTGGCTTTGGACAGAATGTTGCAATCCTGGGCAAAACCATTGCCCGAGATCATGGCTGTCAATACGATATAGAGGAGCCAAAAGGGCCTCATTCAATTGATTTAGTTTATATTAATAGTCATTAATATCCCAATTGCCACGAAATGGTCTGATAACCATTCGATTGGCATCTTCGTCGTCAATAAATTGTTCATGTGATGGGGACCACTTCAGAGGTCGCTCCAGATCGTATGCCATATTGACGATGTTACAAAGCGATGCAGTCCTGTGGCCGGTCTCCACATCAGAAATGGGACGGGTGCGGTTTTTCATGGCATCTACCCAGTCCTGATAATGGCCCACACTTCGGTAAAGGGGGGTGTCATTTCCCTTTAGCTCCAACTCAGTAAGACCGGCAATGTCGGAACGGTAGAAACTACGGCTTACTTCAATTTTTCCTTCAGAACCTAAAAATTGCACTGCATTGTTCTCTCCCCAGTCTACATGGTTCATTGCGATTCCGCTGGCATACTTCATTTGTAAGCCTCGTGTTGCCCGGTTCTCGGGGGGGATAAACTCCACAGGACCCGATTGATCCATTCCCAGACCCCATTGGGCAATATCAAACATATGCGCACCCCAATCGGTAATACCTCCACCACCAAAGTCGCGATACCGCCTCCATTGTGGCCAGCCCCTGTACTCAATGGGAGGAGAGAGCTCCTCGTTATACCCTCTGAACATGGAGGGACCTACCCAGAGGTCCCAGTTCAGATAGTCCGGAACCGGCTGGGCAATCAGTTCACATGCCATTACCGGATCACCCACATTTACATTGACCTCCCTGACATCTCCTATGTATCCATTGGAAACCATTTCACAAGCATGTCTGAAATTAGGCCAGGAACGTTGCATGTTGCCTGTTTGAAAAACGCGATTGTATTTTCGGGTGGCATTGACCATGGCCCGCCCTTCTCCCACGGTTAGTGCCATGGGTTTCTCGCAGTAGATGTCTTTTCCGGCTTTTGCTGCATCCACAGCCATCATAGCGTGCCAGTGGTCGGGAGCCACTATAACCACTGCATCAATATCTTTTCTTTCCAGGAGTTCGCGATAGTTCTCATAGGAATCCACCACCTGATTTCCACCCTCCAGTTTTGCACTGTTGGCCTTTTCGGCCTCTTTTACGAAACGAACCAGTTTTTTCTGATCCACATCACAGGCCGCAAGAATCATGGTTTCGGGGCAGGCAGATATATTTTTCATCAATCCGATACTCTGTTTTCCCACACCAATAAATCCCAGGTTAATCCGGTCGTTTGCGGAAAGATTTCCCGCTCCTCCCATCAGGTGTCTGGGGAGTATGGTAATGGCTCCTGTGGCAATGGCTGACTTAGTGATAAAATCTCTTCGTTTCATAGTTAATAATTACGGGGTTTGATTAGTATAGGATTTTCCCTTCCATGCGGTCCCATTCATCCAGCAAACGGTGCATATCCGTGGTGGTGATCAGGGTGGTGTTTATCTCTCTTTCTTCTGACGACCTGGCAAATTCCTCATAGAGGTGTTTGTCCATGAAACCAATGCGTTCGGCTACCTGCCGTCCGGCGCAAAAATATACTTCTCTGATATCGGCCCAATAGATGGCTCCCAGACACATGGGACAGGGTTCGAAATTGGTATAGATGGTGGCACCTGTCAGGTGATGATCCTGCAGATGGGCGGAGGCATTTCGAATGGCATTTACTTCTGCATGTGCCGAAGGATCGTGAGATTTGAGCACCGTATTGTGGCCCTTCCCCAGGATTTTACCATCCCTTACAATAAGAGCTCCAAACGGTCCCCCATCTCCAGCTCTCATTCCAGCCTTTGCCTCTTCTACAGCCAGCTTAAGAAACGCTAAATGATCCATCTTTTCCTTCATACGTATAAATGTAAAGATTGTTATTTTAATTATATTGCAAATACATATTATGAACACCAAACCCTAGCAACTTTACAATGAAATACGGCCATTTTGACGATAATAACAGAGAATATGTAATCACCAATCCCAAAACCCCCTATCCATGGATCAACTACCTGGGATGCGAAGAGTTCTTTTCCATCATAACCAATACAGCCGGAGGATACAGTTTTTATAAAGATGCAAGGTTGAGAAGGCTTACCAGATACAGGTACAACAACGTGCCCGTGGATGATGGAGGAAAGTATTTCTATATCAATGAGAATGGAAAGGTTTGGTCCCCCGGATGGAAACCTGTTAAAACCGAACTCGATTCCTATGAATGCAGGCATGGCATGGGATACAGCATTGTAAAAGGTGAGTTAGACCAGCTGGAGGCAGAGGTGCTTTATATGGTTCCCGTGGGTTACCGGGGTGAGATACAAAGGGTTAAATTGACCAACAAAAGCAATCGAAAGCGTTCATTTTCACTCTTTTCATTTGTGGAGTGGTGCCTCTGGGATGCCCTGGAGGATAATACCAATTTCCAACGTAATTTCTCTACCGGACAGGTAGAGATTGTGGATTCGACCATCTACCATAAAACCGAGTACCGCGAACGTCGGGATCATTATGCCTTTTACACTGTGAACAGCAAGGTAGACGGACTGGATACCGACCGTGAAGCATTTGTGGGATTGTACAATGGCTTTGATGCTCCTGATGCCGTGATGGAGTGCAAATCACGCAACTCCCATGCCTATGGTTGGTCTCCCATTGCTTCCCACCACCTGCAGATTGATCTTGAGCCTGGTGAGGAGAAGCAGCTTGTGTTTTTACTGGGATATGTGGAGGTTCCCGTAGCAGATAAATTTGTTGGTCCGCAGATTATCAATAAGGCTCCTGCCGAAGAGATGATGGCTAAGTTCCAGACAGCGGCCGATGTGGACCGGGCATTTGATGAGCTGGCTGCATTCTGGGATAATCTGCTCTCGGTATACCAGGTGGAGCACCCCGAAGAAGAACTGAACAGGGCCGTAAATATCTGGAACCAATACCAGTGCATGGTCACCTTTAACTTTAGCCGAAGTGCCTCTTTTTTTGAATCTGGAATTGGAAGGGGCATGGGATTCAGAGATTCCAACCAGGACCTGATCGGTTTCGTTCACCAGGTACCGGAAAGGGCCCGGAAGCGTATTATCGACATAGCCTCCACCCAGTTTGAGGATGGATCAGCTTACCATCAATATCAACCCCTGACCAAAAAGGGGAATGATGCCGTGGGAAGTAATTTTAATGACGATCCCCTCTGGTTAATCCTCTCAACCGATGAGTACATTAAGGAGACGGGCGACTGGGGCATTCTGGATGAAATGGTTCCCTTTGATAACGACGAGTCCAATACGGCCAGCCTCTTTGAACATGTAAAGAGATCGTTCTACCATGTGGTACATAATCTGGGTCCCCACAAGTTACCCTTGATTGGGCGGGCCGACTGGAACGACTGTCTGAACCTCAACTGTTTCTCAGATACGCCGGGTGAGTCCTTTCAGACCACTGAAAACATGGAGGGTGGAGTGGCCGAATCGGTTTTTATTGCAGGCATGTTTGTACTCTACGGAGATGCATTTGTGAAGCTCTGCCAGAAACGCGGACTAAACGCAGAAGCAGAGGAGGCTGGCAGACATATCGAAGCCATGAAAAAGGTGGTGGATCAGCATGGATGGGACGGGGAGTGGTTTATTCGTGCCTATGATCACTTTGGTGAGAAGGTGGGAAGCGACGAGCGGGAGGAAGGGAAGATTTTTATTGAATCCCAGGGGATGTGTATCATGGCAGGTATTGGCCTTGAAGATGGCCGGGCGAGAAAGGCACTGGATTCGGTGAAGGAGAGGCTGGACTGTGACTATGGAATTGTATTGAATAATCCTGCTTTTACCAGCTATATCATGAAGTATGGCGAAATTAGTTCTTACCCGGAAGGGTATAAAGAAAATGCAGGGATCTTCTGTCACAACAATCCCTGGATCATGATCGCAGAGACTCTTGCAGGGAATGGAGACGCTGCATGGGATTATTTCCGGAAAATCTGTCCACCCTATCTGGAGGAGATCAGTGATCTTCATAAAACGGAACCCTATGTCTATTCCCAGATGATTGCAGGGAAGGATGCACAAAAGCCAGGAGAAGCCAAAAACAGTTGGCTTACGGGGACGGCAGCCTGGAATTTTTATGCCATTTCACAGTACATCCTGGGGGTAAGGCCCGATTTTGAGGGATTACTTATCAATCCTGTGATCCCTAAAGATTGGAGCGGGTATAAAGTAAGCCGTAAATTCAGAGGGGCCACCTACAAAATTGAAGTGAGCAATCCCAAAGCGGTATCTTGCGGGATCAAGGAGATCCTGTTTAATGACGAGAAGCTGGAAGGAAACCTGTTGCCCCTTTGTGAAGAGGGAAGCCTCAATGAAGTGAAGGTGGTTTTGGGTTGATCTTATAGCGATTTATTGTGGTCAATTAAATCATTAATGGCTTCAACTGATGCCGCCGAATGAAGCTTGTCCTCGGGGGTATTCTGGCAATAATCCACCAGCTGAGCGATGGTAGAGGTGGCCACATGCATCCGCGTGTCGGAGGAGGCATAATAGATATATACCGTGCCATCTTCATCTGCAATCCATCCATTGGTAAAGAGTACATTGGATACATCCCCCACGCGCTCTTCCTTCAGGGGGCCCATAAACATTCCTGAGGGTTTGTGGATTACCCTGGAAGGGTCGTCCAGTGCTGTCATAAACAGATAGAGGGTATATCGCAAGCCTGCAGCGCAATTCCTTACTCCATGGGCCAGGTTCAGCCATCCTTGTTCTGTTTTAATGGGTGCCGGTCCCTGCCCATTCTTCAATTCATAGATGGTGTGGTAGGTTTTGGCATCCACAATCTGCTCTTCCTTCACTTCTGCATTTACCATAGAATCGGACAGGCCAAAGGCAATGCCTCCCCCTTTGCCGGTATCGATGAAGCCATCCTGGGGACGGGTATAAAAGGCATATTTACCATTTATAAATTCGGGGTGCAGCACCACATTGCGTTGCTGTCCCCCATAGGTGATCAGGTCGGGTAAGCGTTCCCACTCCACCAGGTCCTTTGTTCGGGCAATCCCGGCTGCCGCAACCGCACTGCTGGTATCCCAATCAGGAGCGTTGGGATCTTTTCGTTCGGTACAGAAGACTCCATAGACATAGCCATCTTCATGTTCGGTCAGTCGCATGTCATATACATTGGTATCGGGTTCGGCTGTTTGGGGGAGGGTCAGCGGACGCTCCCAGAACCTGAAGTTGTCTAAACCATTGGGACTCTCGGCTATGGCAAAAAAAGATTTGCGGTCATATCCCTCACACCTCACCGCAAGCAGGTATTTTCCTTTCCACTTCAGGGCTCCTGCATTAAAGGCCGCATTGAAACTGATACGTTCCATAAAGTAGGGATTGGATTTTGGATTGAAGTCGTACCTCCACTCCATGGGGAAGTGATCCCTGGTTAGAACCGGGAACTCATACCGGTTGAATATCCCGTTGGTGCTGTATAGTTTGATGTTCTCTTTTGTGAGGAATTCCTCGTGTTCTTTTTTGATAAAATCTTTGCGTTCCTGAAATAGGGTCATCTTTATTGCAGTTATGGGTTATTTTGATCAATTCTTCTGATTAGTTCCATGCAAGCCCTTCCATTGTGGTAGGGACATTTCCAAAATCCAGCTTTCTCCTTGGTGGTCTGAGGTGTACCTTTCCGGTCCACACTCCAGTACCACTCGCCATATTTGGAGTCCACCAGCTTATTCTTAATAAACTCCCACGATCCCAGTGCCTTTATAGCGAAATCCTTTTCTCCCGACAGCTGGTAAGCATTAAAATAGCCCACCATGGCTTCTGCCTGGGGCCACCAGTGTTTGTCTGAATCAAGCTTGATTTCCGTTGGAAAAAACTCATAAAACAGACCCCCGTCCGTATCCAATCCCTGTAAGTTATCCCTGGCCATTTTTACAGCCAGATTGGCCGTCAACTTTAGCAGTTCAGGTTTCCCAAGAATCTCTGCTGCTTCATGCAGCAACCAGGCACACTCAATATCATGACCATAGGAGACCAGATTTGATTTAAGCGTCCAGTTTTCATCGAAGAAGAGGTTTAGGTGATGGGTCAAAGGATCTACAAAGCGATCCAGGAAGAGTAGAATGAGCTTTTCCAGGGCTAATTCCAGACGGGGATACTTCCAGGTCCTGTAGAGATTGGTGTATGCCTCCAGGATATGGAGGTGGGTATTCATGGTTTTACTTTCGTTGTCATCTTTCTCGCTGAGTCGAAGATCCTCCACGGGTTTCCATTCCCTGTTCAAAGCCTCTGTATAACCTCCTTTTTTCCGGTCCAGGGCATGCTCTTCAATTTGTTGAAACAGGGAAATGGCAGCCTCCAGCGCATCCTTATCTCCCGTGGCCATGTGGTATTCTGTCATGGCATAGATGGTAAAGGCAAGGGCATAGATCTGTTTTCGGGAAGCTGAAACATTGCCCAAAAAATCCAATTCCCAGTATACCCCGCCATATTCTCTATCGATGAAGTGGTCGAGGATATAGTGATAGGCCCGTTGGGCCATCTCCAGGTAGGCAGCTTCGGGATACATTCTGTGGGCAGCAGCAAAGGTCCATAAGATGCGGGTATTCATGATGGCTCCTTTGGGTGCTTTCTCATGGGGCACATTGAAATGGCTCACTTCTCCGTGAAATCCCCCGTAATTCCGATCGGGGGTATACTTCATCCAGTAGAGAAGGATATTTCCTTTCAATTCTGCCTCCAGTTCTTTTCGAAATTGCCCAATACGATCTATGTTCATTCCAGCCTTTTATTCATTGGGCAACCTGTCCCACCATGTTCTTTTCATAATGATAAAGCAGACCACGATGATGGCCAGAGAAATACCCATTGGCAATGCTTTTTTAAGTACAATGTAGATGGGGAAGATGACCAGGGCTGTCTGGGCAATGGTACCCACCACCACATTGAACATGTCTCTCCAGAAATCCTTGTTTCCTTCAAAGGTCGGATCTTCGGCCACCACCTTATCGTGAATGGGTTTCCAGAATCCCCAGGGTTTCACATTTTTGTAGAAATTCTTCAGAGTTTCCTCATCCGTGGGTGGCTTCAGGTAGGTGCCAACGATGGCAGCCACTGCAGAAACAACCAGGATGATGGGGAAGTAATAGAGATCGAGGAAGTCGAAGATCCTGCTGCAGATAAGCGCTGAGATGATTCCTACGAACATGCCCCAGAAGAAACCTGATCCATTGAAGCGCCACCAGTACCATTTAAGAATATTAGATACTACGTAGGCACCCCAGAGGGCAGATACAATCCACTGAAGTACACTGTTTACATCCTGGGCAAAGAAACCGAAGAATACACTGATGGCAACCACAAGGATTCCGGTGAGGTAGTTGGTTCGGCTCACCTGTTTCTGGGAAGCATCCGGTTTTAAATATTTCAGGTAGATGTCATTTACAATATAAGCCTGGGCGGCATTCAGGGTTCCGGCAAAGGTGGACATAAATGCGGCCAGTAATCCAGCCAGTAGCAATCCCATAAAACCTACGGGAACAAATTGACTGATGGCAGAGGGGAGTATCTGTTCAAAATCGATCTTGTTGCCCACAATCAGATCCAGCTTGTCGTAAAAGAGCAATCCGAGCACTCCAAAACCGGCAATCATAAAGTAACGGGTGGGCATCAGGATCACTGAAACAAATCCCGACATTTTGGCGGCATCTTTGGGCGACTTGGTGGAGAGGATTTTCTGCATATCATAGTTGGGGGCCGGACCCGCCATACTCACCAGGACACCCTTAAACAGCATCATGCTGAAAAAGATTCCGAACAGGGAGTATCCATCGCTGATTATTTTTTCGTTCACCTCATCAATAATGCCTGTCCAGTCCATATCCAGGCGTGCTCCAAAGAAAGGATTCATCCAGCCATCGGGCACCAGAAGCGGATTGTCACTCAAGGCATTCATGGCAATCACCCCTATAACAATGGCCGAGATGGTCATGATGGTATACTGTATTACATCTGCCCAGACGATACTGCTCATCCCTCCCAGGATGGCATAAAACATGGCAAAAAGGGTAAAGACAATGCCATATACATGGGCCACATATTGTGGAGCCACCTCAAAGGGGACATAGGGAGAAACCACTTCCCAGGGAATAAATATCTCCACAAACTTTCCAAGCCCGATGAATCCATAGGTCAGAAAACCCAGGCAACTGATCAGGGCAAAAATCACCACGATCCAGTGGGATTGCACACCCCCCCGGCCTGAACCAAATCTGGTTCTTATCCACTCGGCACCAGTAGTGGCATTGGATCTTCGTAACCAGATGGAGAGGAATACCATCAGGAAAATCTGGTTGAATACCGGCCATAGCCAGGGGATCCAGATGGATTTTAATCCGTAGACGAATGCCAGGGTAACCAGCCACATGGTACCCGAAATATCAAACATACCCGACGCGTTGCTCAAGCCCAGCATGTACCAGGGTAATTTGTTCCCACCCAGCATATAGGCTGTCTTGTCTTTCTGGGCGCGCTTTTTCATTACCAGTCCGATCACAATGGTGGAGGCCAGATAGGCGCAGATGATCAGAATATCGAGAATAGTTAGTTTCATAGAAGAAAGTTAGTAGGGTAGTGGTTAATAGTTAGTAGGGTATTGGTTAGGGGTTAGTGAAAAGTGGTTTAGGGTTTAGGGTTTAGGGGTTAGGGGTTAGTATGGTAGTGCAACGGATTGCATTTTTTTAGTTGTTTGTTTGTTGAAAGGGTAAAAATATTAAAATATATGCCGCTTACAAATTATAGTTGAGTTATAAATGCAGACAGATCAAGGCACCTGATGAACCGATATTTTGATTATCCCTGCGTTTCTTCTAAATTGCATTTTCCTTATAAGTAAAGCTAATTCTTTCATGGCCGTTCTAAAGAGCGTCAATCCATATGATCCTTCGAGGATTGTGAACTATCCACAGGTGACTGATATGAATCTGGTGGTTTTGCTTGGACGGGCCAATACTGCGTTTCAGAGCTATAAGAATTCCTCCTTTGCCGAACGTGCCAGCCGCATGAACAAAGTGGCCTCAATTCTTCTGGATCGAAAGCGTGAGTTTGCCGAACTTATCACCAGGGAGATGGGGAAACCCATTAAAGAATCAGAGGCTGAGGTGAAAAAGTGTGCCTGGGTATGCGAATTCTATGCCTCCCGGGCTGAATCTATCCTCGCCGACCACTGTATTGAGACTGAAGCGGAAGAGAGCAAAGTGATCTACCAGCCCCTTGGACCTATACTGGCTGTTATGCCCTGGAACTATCCTTTCTGGCAGGTTTTCAGATTTGCTGCACCCACATTGATGGCTGGAAATACAGCACTTTTGAAGCATGCCTCGAATGTGCAGGGTTGTGGCAAGGCCATTGAGGAAATTTTCATTGAGGCGGGTTACGAAGAGGGTGCCTTTCAGAACCTGGCCATTGGATCGGACCGGGTGGCCGGAGTAATTGCCAGTGAGTATGTAAAGGCTGTTACCCTTACCGGCAGTGAGGCTGCAGGAGTGGCAGTGGCTTCAGAGGCCGGCCGGCATCTTAAAAAATGCGTACTGGAACTGGGTGGGAACAATGCCTTTGTGGTTTTGAATGATGCCAACCAGGAGCTGGCACTGAATATAGCTTTGCCCGCAAGGCTGCAGAACGGAGGTCAGAGTTGTATCGCGGCCAAGAGATTTATTATTGAGTCATGGATCGCAGAGGATTTTGTACCTGAGCTGGTAAAACGTGTCGGACAACTGGAAGTGGGAGATCCCATGAAAGCTGAGACCCAGGTGGGTCCGCTTTCATCGGTAACACAGGCCCTGGAGGTTGAAAAGCAGGTCAAAGATTCAGTGGAGAAAGGAGCCAGGTTAGTCACAGGGGGACAGAGGGATGGAGCTTTCTACCTGCCTGCTGTGGTGACGGGAGTTAAACCCGGTATGCCCCTTTTTGATGAGGAGGTATTTGGACCTGTATTTGCCATTGTGGAAGCCGATACGGCCGGGCATGCACTTGAGCTGTCAAACCGGTCAAAGTATGGATTGGGAATGCAGCTTTTCACCCAATCAGAGCATATGGCCAAACGATTCATTGAGGAGGCTGAGGAGGGTGCTGTATTTATTAATGGGATGGTTAAATCAGATCCCAGATTGCCTTTTGGGGGAATCAAGAGATCGGGTTTTGGCCGAGAGTTGTCGGAGCAAGGAATTAAAGAATTTGTCAATATAAAAACCGTGTGGATAGAATAAATAAAACCCTAATGATGAGAAAATTAATGACAACTGCAATCCTGGTGCTTACTGTTGCAGGATTGATGGCACAGAGTACCTCTTTTACCTTACCCTCCGATTTCTTTGGATTTGAACCGGGGTCAGACCGAAACCTCTTCACTTACGAGCAGTTGATTGAATATCTGGAAAAAATAGATGCTGAATCGGAGAGGATCAAGCTGGAGGAGATAGGGACTTCACCCATGGGCAAACCCATGTACATCGCATTTATCTCCAGTGAAGAGAATATTCAGAACCTGGAGGCCATGAAGGAAGTGAATCGCCAACTGGCGCTGAATCCCGATATCGAAGAGGAAAAACTGGAGGAGATGGTCACAGGATGGTAAGGTGTTTGTGCTGGCCACCCTTTCCATGCACGCTTCCGAAGTGGCTCCTTCGCAATCAGCATCACTGATTGCCTACGATTTTGCGACTACCCAGGACGAGAAAAAATTGGAATGGCTTAACAATGTGGTTTATATGATGGTTCCCAGTCACAATCCCGATGGGATGGATCTGATTGTTGAGAATTACAAGAAGCATGTGGGAACCAAGTACGAAGGGGCCTCACTTCCTCAGGTTTACCACAAGTACGTGGGTCACGACAACAACCGCGACTTTGTGATCCTGACACAGGATGATAACAAGGCCATCGCCAGGATTTACAACCAGACCTGGTTTCCACAGGTCTTTGTGGAGAAACACCAGATGGGGTCCACAGGAACCCGTTATTTTGTACCGCCCAACCACGATCCCATTGCAGAAAATGTACCCGCCGGGGTATTTCACTGGGGAGGTGTATTTGGTCAGCATATGGCCACCGATATGACTGCAGAAGGTCTGGCAGGGGTATCACAACACTATATTTTTGACGACTACTGGCCAGGCTCAACAGAAACCTGTATCTGGAAAAATGTGATTGGATTCCTCACTGAGGCAGCCAGTGTGCAAACAGCCACTCCCATTTACATAGAGCCCTCCGAATTAAGGGTGGGAGGAAAAGGGCTGTCCGAATATAAAAAGAGTATTAATATGCTATTGCCCTGGGAAGGGGGATGGTGGCGCCTGGGCGATATCGTAGAATATGAAATTGCCTCCACCATGTCGATCATGAAAACAGCTTCCTTGTACAGGGAAGATATCCTGGATTTCAGGAACAGAATGTGCCGTGAGCAGGTAGAGATGGGCAAAACCGAAGCTCCCTATTACTACATCATGCCTGAAGAGCAACATGATCAGGGTGAACTGGTGAACCTGGTGAACCTGATGAAGGAACATGGGGTTGAGGTTTACAAGTTGAATGATCAAATGGTGTTGGATGGAAAAGTCTATAAAGAAGGCGATGTGGTGATTCCACTGGCCCAGCCATACAGGGCTTTTATCAAGGAGGTTATGGAAACTCAGGAGTTCCCAGTCAGGCACTATACTCCGGGTGGTGAGTTAATCAAACCCTACGATATTACCAGTTGGTCACTTCCTTTGCACAGGTACGTGAGCTCCGATGAAATTGATGTCAGAAGTAAAGAGCTTGAGGGGAATCTTAGCCTTATTGAGGGCACCTACAAGCTGTCAAAATCCATTGAGGGGGAGGTCCGGGCGGTGATTCTTCCAGTGAATGCAAACGAGTCATTTCGTGTTGCATTTACAGCCTTGTCCAAAGGCTTGAAAGTGGAGCGCCTGGAAAAGGATGTCAAAGTAGGGGAAAAGACCTACAGAACAGGAAGTTTCCTGGTTTTTGCAGAAAAAAAAGGGGGGGGGCTGGGTGAGATTTTGGAAGCACTACCCATTCAACCCGGAGTAATTTCTGAAGAGATTGAAGTCCAGACTACAGCCCTGGATATGCCTCGCATCGCACTTGTGGAGACCTATTTTCATGACATGGATGCGGGTTGGACACGTTATGTATTCGACACCTACCAGATTCCGTTCACTGTTCTGCATCCCGATCAGTTTCCTAAAACCGACCTGGCCAAAGAGTTTGATGTGATTATTTTTCCCGACAACGACAAATCGATCCTGATGACCGGCAAGAGGAAGTCGGGCGACTCCTACTATATGGGAAGTTATCATCCCGATTATGTGAAGGGAATGGACAAGAAAGGATTTGAGAATCTGATGACCTTTAGTGATCAGGGAGGCACCGTAATCGCCTGGGGTCGTTCGGCCAATCTGTTTGAGGGCCTGCTTAAGATCAAGCATGGAGAAGAGGAGGAGGAGTTTCAACTGCCCTTCAGGGATCTCTCTCCAGGTCTTGTGAAAGGTGGGCTCTATGTACCTGGCAGCCTTGTAAAAGTGGATGTACTTCAGGGACACCCTTTGACCCTTGGGATGCCAGAAAGCATAGGGGTGTTTTCGAGGGGCAGACCCATATTCCAGACTTCGGTTCCCATGTTTGATATGGACCGCAGGGTGATAGGCAGCTATCCCGAAAAGGAGATTCTTATGTCGGGTTATGCCTCCGGAGAAGAGAAGATGGGTCAAAAGGCAGCCATGATCTGGATGCGGAAGGGCGAAGGACAGTTTGTATTCTATGGATTCAATCCACAGTTCAGGGCTTCCACCCAGACCTCATTTAAGCTCTTATTTAATGCCATCCTTCTGTAAGAGCTGGATCTCTTCCCTTCGGGAACTTACGTCCCAGGAGCAGTCCAGATTGTAACCTGAATCCTCTTTTTCAGCGAGAAAAAGTTCTTCGAGCTCGCTGGCATATTTCTTGGACTCGGAAAGGTATTTTTTTTCGTCTACCAGGTGGTGTTGAAAAAGCTCCTGTCTCACTTTGCGGTCGTGTTGCCGGAAGGTCTGGGCCAGACGGTGTGCCTGGTAATGATTGTAGCCGAGATGGGTGAGGGCTTCTACTCCCAGGTTCAGGGATGACTCAAATGTATCCCTTTTGAAACCATCTACCTCCCGTTTCATCAGTTCGTAAGTGTGATCCATATCTGTGGCACGTACCAGAACCTTTAGATGGGGGTATTTTCGTTTGGCCAGGTCTATGATCTTCAGCGATTGCTGTTTATCGTCCACTGCCACCACCAGTACTTTTGCCTCTTTTGCTCCGGCAGAAGCAAGCAAATCCTCCCTGGATGCATCTCCATAATAGACTGTGAAGCCAAATTTTCTCAATACCGTGATGTTATCCGGATTGTTGTCCAGGATGGTCGCTTTCAGACCATTGGCAATCAGGAACCGGCCCATCACCACTCCAAATCTCCCAAATCCGGCTATTATTACCTGGTTCCCATTCTCCTCGATCTGATCATGTTCCTGCTGGTTTTCTGAGCGGAATACCAGGGGAAAGATCACTTTGTCGTTTAACAAAAGAAGCAAGGGAGTGAGGGCCATGGATAGGGCCACTACCAGGAAGAGGATTCCGGAGGTTTCCGAATTTATGACAGAATTCTCCATGGAAAAAGAGACCAGGACAAATGCAAACTCCCCTCCCTGTGCCAGGGAGAAAGCAAATAGGGTATTCTGACCTCCCCTGAGACCGAAAAATCTTCCAAGAATAAACAGGATGATGAATTTGATGGCAATCAATGCAGCCAGCAAGGCTAAAATCATGCCGGGCGAAGCTACTAAGAGCTTAAAATCAATACTGGCCCCAACAGAAATAAAGAAGAGCCCAAGCAGAAGCCCCTTGAAGGGTTCAATGTCGGCCTCCAGTTCATGCCGGTATTCATTGTTAGCCAGAACCACACCGGCCAGGAAGGCTCCCAATGCCGGGGAGAGACCTACCAGGTCCATGATAATGGAAATAGCAATGACCAGCAAAAGGGCAGTGGCCGTAAAAATTTCTCTTAGACCAGTTCTGGCTATGATCCTGAAAATATACCTGGCAAAATAGCGGCCCACTACCACAATTCCTGTAATTACTAAAAGCATCAAAATCACCTGAACCCAGCCGGTAATCTCAATCCCGGCAATATATCTGATTTCTTCGTGTGCTGTAGACGCAGATTTTACGGCACTCCCTGCCAGCAGAGGGATCAGGGCAAGAATGGGAACTACAGAGATATCCTGAAAAAGGAGAACAGAGAAAGAGGCCTGTCCCGAGGCCTGTTTCATCAATCCTTTTTCAGCCAGTGTCTGAAGAACGATGGCTGTGGAAGAGAGTCCCAGCATCAGTCCGATGGCCATACCGGCTCCGATGGATTGCCCCAGTAGTATGGCCAATCCTCCGATGGCCCCGGCGGTCAGGATCAGCTGCAAGCCTCCCAGTCCAAAAATAGATCTCCGCATTTCCCAGAGCAGATTGGGTTTTAATTCCAGCCCGATAAGTAAAAGCATCATTACCACGCCAAACTCGGCAAAGTGCATGACATCCTCTCCTTCGGTGCCAATTAGACCCAGTGCAAAGGGCCCGATGACCATTCCTGCGAGCAGATAACCCAGTACAGACCCAAATCCCAGTCGTTTGGCAATGGGTACCGAAATTACTGCTGCAAGCAGGTAGATCAGAGCCTGGTAAAAGAAGTCTTGTTGATGCATAATCTCACGTAATTAAGCAATTAGTTCATTGATATATTCTCTTTTCAAAATCTCATCCTTGTTGAATAAGCCCTCTTGCAAGGCCTGCAATATGGTTCGGAACTCCGATCCGGCTTTAAGTATATCCACCTTCTCAAGCAGATGGGTGCCATGCACCACGAAGGGTGGGAGATATTCCATGCGACACAGATGAACCGTTTGTTCAAAAGGTGCCAGCAACTGGCGTATAGAATACCTGTCATTATCAGCCGCCACATATGCCTCTTTTCTGCCTCCTGTGGTGATGGCAGTCATGATCTGCTTTCCCTCCAGGGCACGCCCGGTACTTCCGTAGGCAAATCCGTGCTCAAGCACCAGGTCGATCCATTCTTTCAGTAAAGAGGGTGAACTGTACCAGTAAAAAGGATGTTGCCAGACAATAATGTCGTGTTCAAGCAAAAGCTTTTGTTCTGCTTTCACATCGATATGAAAGTCGGGATACTGATCATACATGTGCTGTATGGTAATGCCTTCCATATCCTTAACTGACTGAAGCAGGACGCTGTTTACCCTGGATTTATGAGAGAGCGGATGAAAGAATAGTATGGCAATTTTCTTTTTTGGAACCATTGGTTTACTTGCTTGTTATCTATTACTAACAACTGAACTGGAAAAAGGATCGGTTCATTTATTAGATTACTTTTGTTTGATAAAAATACAAATATGATGATAAAAAGAATATCGCTTTTGTTTCTGGCAGCTTTGGTCACTCTTTCGGCCTGGGCTCAGAAACCAGCTTATCAACTCTACAGGGAGAATGGTAAAAAAGTGAAGTATGAAAAGATGGTTCAAGCCTCCGCAGAGGCAGATATTGTATTGTTTGGTGAGCACCATACCAATCCAATTTCTCACTGGCTGCAGATAGAACTCACCGAAGCTTTGTATGAAGCAAGGGGAGAAGATCTTTTACTTGGAGCGGAAATGTTTGAAGCCGACAACCAGCTTATCCTGGATGAATACCTTACTGACCTGATCACCGAGGTGAAATTTGAAGAGGAGGCCCGTTTGTGGAAAAACTACAAGACTGATTACAAACCCCTGGTTCTTTTTGCCAAGGAAAATGAACTGGCATTTATTGCCACCAACATACCCAGGCGTTATGCCAACTCGGTATTTAAACAGGGCGTGGCCATCCTGGATTCTCTCAGCGAAGAGGCAAAAGCCTTCATAGCTCCATTGCCACTGGAGTATGACACCTCCCTCAACTGTTATAACCAGTTGATTCATGGTGCAGGGATGGGGGGACACGGAAGTATCAATATGGCCGATGCCCAGGCCATAAAAGACGCTACCATGACCCACTTTATGTTGCAAAACTGGTCCTCAGGTAAACTCTTTATTCATTACAACGGGGCCTACCATTCTGATGAATTTGAGAGCATGAACTGGTTCCTGAAGAGGGCCAATCCTGACTTGAAAATTGTGACCATCTCAACCGTTACCCAGGATGATGTGACGGAACTGGAAGAGGAATCCCAGGGGAAAGCCGATTTCATCATCTGCGTACCCAACTCCATGACCAATACCATGCGTTAATTAAAGGGGAGAGTCGTCGTTCTCTATATTGCGGTTGAAGAAGCGCTGTGTGGGATAGGCAAATTCAATCTCACCCTGATTGGCAAATTCAGTCAGGATGTCCTCCCAGATGGCGTGTTCTGTGCCTCGTCTTTTGCGGGCATCACAGATGTATCGCAGGGTAAGCAGGATGCCACTATCCTTTACCGAAGTATAGACGATGGGGGTCAGGTACTGGTAGAAAATCATGTACTTCTTACTGGCTTCTATGATTCGTTTTTCGGCATCGGCCGACAGACTTTCAGCATGTTCACTCAGGATGCCATTCAGCAGCTCTTTGGCCAACTTCCAGTCGCTTTCAAAGGTCAGAAGGATGGGCATCTCATTCCAGATAAACTCAAAGCCGGCACTGTAGTTGGATTGATTCTGGGTGAAGACGGTGCCATTGGGGACGTGGATCAGGCGGCCTGTGCTCTGATCGGCATCCACCCAGTTCCCAATCTCCAGGAGGGTAAACTGAAAAAGGCGCAGATCAATAACGTCCCCGGCGTTCTCCCCGATTTGAATGCGATCACCCACCACAAAAGGCTTGCGGGTGAGAATAAAGATCCAGCCTGCTATGTTGGTCAGAGGATCCTTCAGGGCGATGGCCAGACCCGCAGTAAGCAGACCCAGAAAGGCGCCAAATTCACCTATGGCCTTGACCCAAACACTGGCAATCAGAATAAGGGTTAAAAGTCCAATGGTAAAGGAGGTGGAGCGCTTCCAGGAATAACGGGTTTTTGGATCTTCTGTCAATCTCCAGACCACCTTCAGTAAGGTATAGCGAATGATTCCCAGAACCACCAGAATGACAATGGAATAGAAAACCTTGGTCTGGTTGGCAGGACTCATGCCTATGGAGCTCTCGAGAAAGCTGGAAATCTGATTCATATTCGAAGGTGAAGGATCTTACCTAAAAGTAATGAATATATTTTAAATACGGGCAAGGGCCATGGTGCTTGCATGAAGGGAAATGGTGATAAAGAGATATAGATTTCTTGCTGCTTCAGGAGAGAGTTTCAGAAAGCGGTATTTGATTGCCTTGGAATGACAGGATGCAACACAATCTCCGCACAGGGTACAGGTCAGACCGGGCTTGCGTTTTAAAATATCCGATCTGTTCAGGGCATCGTATTTACAGTGCCTGGTGCAGGCCAAACAATCGGTGCAGCTGTTGTCGTCGATAAACATCCTGAAAGGATTGACAAAGCGGGTTAGATTTACAAGGGTGCCGATGGGACAATAGGCAGTACAGTGAACCATCCGGCCCTCTTTCCGGCTGATCAACAAAATAATACCAAGCCCCAAAAGGCCAAACCCGGCTGCAATCAGGGTGGCTGTAAGAACGGGAACTTTCATCCATCGCAGGGTTATAGCCGACGTCACCACAAGAATTAAAACTGTGAATTTAAGAGCCCATTTGTGTCGCATGGGGGTGCGATTGGTTTTGCCTCCTGCAGACAGAGAATCGATGGCGCCAAAATAGCAAAGGTGGCTGCACCAGGCCGGACCGGAGAGGATTACGGTACTCAGAAAGAGGATGGTCATTACAGATGGATGCCCCCTGTAGATGGGCCCTCCCAGGATCATCATGGGAATCGGCAGGTGAAGTTTACCTGTCATCAGAAACTTCTCAAATCCGGATAGCCCCAGGACTAATTGTGAAAAGAAGACCACGGAAAAAGCAAACCAGGTATATTTTCGCCATTGATGTACCTTTTTGGGAGACTGCATGTGGTAGGCCACGATGGCGCCATAGAGGCCTATGATCCCTATCTCGAACCATCCACCTCCTTTGATGAATCGCTCTGCCAACAACATGGGATTATCCACCTTCAACTGGACAAAAGTGAGTAAGAAGAGGGTAAACAGAAATACCAGCAGAGGCAGCCTGAGTTTTTTTCCCGAGGTCATTTCTGAATCAATCAAACAGCGTTTTAACGGGATATCCTGATTCACGTTCTGCCGCCTTGAGCACATAAATGATAACCCTCCAGTCGTTGCTGTGCTTATCCATGGAATCCCCCGGTTTCATATCCAGGCGAAGCACTTCATGGTTGTCAAAACTAAACAGCTTCCATGCTTCGAGGAATAGTGGCAGCTTTTCGGCCACTCCGGTGTCAATTGTCTGGTGATACAATGCCGGTCGGTTTTAGATTATACCCATTCTTCCTGGAGAATTTCGCCTTCAACTCCCACAATCACTGTTTTGACAGGAACTTTACGTTCGGCCTGACCGGCGGCAATTTTAACCATTTGCAGTAATCCACCACAACAGGGGACCTGCATCATCATCACTGTTAAGGTATTGATTTTTGCATCATCAATCAAATTTTTGATCTTCTCCACATAACTATCCATACCTGAGTCCAGTTTTGGGCATGCAATGGCCAGGCTTTTGCCTTTCAGCCATTTGGAGTGGAAATTCCCCAGTGAAAAAGCCACGCAGTCGGCAGCCAGAACCAGGTCAGATTGTTGAAAATAGGAGGCGTTGGGATTGATCAGATGCATTTGTACGGGCCATTGCCTTAATTCCGATGATTGATCCATTTGTGATCCGCCAGCCATGGAGAAACCTCCTGCAGCTATGGGGGCAGCCTGTCCGGTGGCCGCTTGGGGACTAAAACTTCTTGCTTCAGATCCTGCGCAGCCGCAGGCCAGTTGCTCCTCTTCTACTTTTGCATGATGTACTCTGTTCATAATTTCTTTGATATTTAAATCCAATTCTTCTTCATGATCCTTCAAATACTGAACTCCCTCACGAAGGAACTCCATTTCATTGTGCTCCTTCAGGTGTTGAAGGTGTGCTACCACCGTATTCGCACCTTTACCCACCATGATCTCCATCACTTTGGTCTCATTGTAGGATTCCGCTTCTCTTTCCTCAATGGTGATCGCACCCTGTGGACAATGTCCCAGGCAGGCACCCAGCCCATCACACATCAGGTCGCTGATCAAGCGGGCCTTCCCGTCAATCATCTGTAAAGCTCCTTCGTGACAATTGGGGATGCAGTTTCCGCAACCGTCACATAACTCTTCGTCGATTTTTACCATTTCCCGTATCATAGCTGAAAGTGTAAAGTGTAAAGTGTATAGTATAAAGTGTAAAGTATAAAGTGATTAACTTTTGTTGGAACAAAGATGGGGACAGGAAGGGGATTTTTGTGGTAACATATGTTACAAGATCTGCGTTTAATAAGTCAATAAATTAATCTGGAAATGATTTTCTATATTTGGCTGTCCTATAAATTCCATACCATGTTGTTGTTTAATAGCGGTAAGAGGATCTCTTCCCGAATATTTTTTGTGATTTTTTTGCTTCTACAAACGGGGATTTTCTTCTCCTGTGAAAAAAGCGAGGGAAGGGGAGGCACCGGTTCCATTTCGGGTGTTGTTGTGGAACAATTTTACAACGATGATTATTCAGACCTCATCTATGAGAGACCTGCTGTGGACGAGGAGATATTTATGCTATACGGCAATAATGCAGAGGTGGGCGCTTCTGTCGAAACGGCCATGAATGGGGAGTTTAGATTTAAATATCTCTATCCAGGATCCTATACCGTATATTTTCAGACTGAAGATTCGACATCAGCCTTTGATGAAGACACTGAACAGGTAGTGCAGGTGGAGCTGGCTAAGGGAGAAGATCTTGACCTGGGAGAGTTGGTAAAACTATCCTCACTGGATTATGACGATGGTGCCGCAACCATAAGGGGTGTGGTCAGGGTGATCAAGTATGATAAGGCATCGGTTTGGCCCAATCTGGTGATTGAGTACATCGATTTTGCTTATGAACAGGAAGTCTATCTGACTTATGGAAATCATACTTTCTATGACAAGAGGATTCGGACCCAGCACGATGGCTCCTTTGAATTTTCAGGTCTGATTCCCGGGAAATACCTGATTGTTCTCTATTCCGAAGATGTGAAAAGGGAGAAAGGAACGGTGCCTGTAAAACTGGAAGTTACCATCACAGAAATGGATGAGCTAGTGGAACTTGGCGAAATTACAATCGAAAAAATTTAATAACTTCGTAAATAAAAAAAATGAAAAACAGACATCTATCCATCCTCATCCTACTTCTGGTTTCAGTTACTGTCATTTCAGCCCAGGGTAGCAAAACCATCCGGGAGAAGAAAATCACGACCATTACTGTTCATGAGTACTTTATTGAAGAGGGTTATAACGAACCCGTGGTAGAATCCATTGAAACATTCAATGAAGCCGGGGATAGAGTGGAAATCAAGGAGTTCAATAAAGCTGGAGAAGTGAAAAGATGGGAAAAGTATGTTTACAATGAGGATAGAGATCTGGTGGAGGAGATTTTTCTGGATGCCAAGGGAAAAGTAACCCTTACAGAGAAAAATATCTATGAGGATGGACTGAGGATCGAGAAACAATATCTCAATCCAAAGGGTAAAATGATCAAGAAAAAGGAATATATATATGAGCATCGCCAATGAGGTGGATGGAATCTTGGTGGATTTTGAGAGTCTCAGTCTGGAAGAGATACAGAAGGCCAGTCTTTTAAGGAGAAAGGACCGGAAATATATTTTCAGCACAAACTTTCTGCCAGATATCCTGAAACAGGTGTCTGGGTATTATCGGGTGCTTGAAATCAATGGCAAGCGATCACAATTCTACCGCACTCACTATTACGATACCCCGGAACTGGAGATGTACCACAAACATCACCGGGGATTTTCCAGCCGTCATAAAGTGAGGATCAGAGAGTATACCGCATCTGATCTAAGATTCCTTGAGGTGAAGAGAAAAAATGCCAAGGGAGTCACCAATAAAAAGAGGATTCAGACTTCCGGAATGGATCATTCTGATCTTTCAAAGCAGAGCTTGTTCCTGGAAACCAATTCCCCTTATCGTTCCGAAGGAGTCGCATTTACCCTTGAAAATGAGTTTAACCGACTTACACTGGTCAGTCACAATCAGTCAGAACGCGTTACCCTGGACTATCAACTGAAGTTTTCTGGAATTGATGAAGAAACAAAGGTGGATCTGCCCGGAGTGTGTGTGGCAGAAATTAAATATGAGGGCCACCTGTCGGGTTCAATGATTCATAAAGTATTGCGGCAGTCAAAAATTGCACCACGCCGGTTCAGCAAATATGCCATAGGTATGGCCCTGTTGCACCCAGGCCTTAAACAGAACAGGTTTAAAGCAAAGGTGCGCAGTTTACATCAAATAAACAGTGAGTTTTAAATTAACCAAAAATCTTCAACACCATGCCTGAATTTCTGAATATTGAGCTGATGAACTGGGAGGACTTCCTGGACCTGGTTCTTAGAAGTATTTTTAATCTTGGGGTTGTTCTATACATTGTCAGGTATCTATATTATAAAACCACACCCAGAAAAGATTACCTCTTTACCTATATCCTGCTCAGTCAGGTGATCTTTTTTATCCTCTTCCTGCTGGAAAATGTGAATGTGGATATGGGATTCGCCCTTGGGCTCTTTGCTATTTTTGGTATCATCAGGTACCGCACCCGTCAGATTCCCATAAGGGAGATGACCTACCTTTTCCTTGTTATCGGCATTACGGTGATCAATTCCCTGGCCAACAGGAAGGTGAGTTATGCCGAACTTCTGCTCACCAATGTAGCCATTCTGGTACTTACCCACCTTCTTGAAAAGGTATTCCTTCTGAAACATGAAGCAAAAAGAGAGATTATTTATGAGAATGTGGAGTTAATCAAGCCCCAGCACAGGACCACTTTGGTGAAGGATCTTGAAGAGCGGACAGGGCTCAAGATCAACCGGGTGGAGATTGGAAGGGTAGATTACCTGAGAGATTCCGTGAGACTCCTTGTTTTCTTCTTTGAAAGAGATGGCTGGACTCAGTCTGTTGGAGATGTTGATCAGAGAGATGAAGGGGATGACGACGATTAAGCCATCTGCGGTTTTTCAACTGATTTGTGTTGTTGTTTTAATGCTGGTGGCCAAGGGATTGTATGGTCAGCAGAAGGATTTTGGCTCCTGGTGGGAGTTTGAAATGAGCGGACGATTGAAAAACGATCTCAAGCTCAGCGGTGAGCTGGAACAAAGGTTTAAAGAGAATAGCCTGCAATTTGACCGCACCCTTATAACATTGGCAGGAGATTACAATGTAACTGATTATCTCAACCTGGCTGCAGGAATCAGAACCATTTTCATTACAGATCCAGAAAGCCGACTCCATACCAGGTTCAGGCTCCATACAGATGCCACGGGGCATTATGATTTTGACAGGACTGAACTTTCCTTCAGACTGAGGTTTCAGTATGGGTTTGAAGATATTTTATTTATCGGCTATTTCAGTGAGAATAATTTTGTAAGCAGGCAGAGGATCAAGGTAGCTCATGATTTTTTTGGGACCCGCCTGGGGATTTATGGTTCGCTGGAGAATTGGATTCGTTTTACCGACCGTTATGGAAGACCTCTGTATAAAATTCGCGTGGTTGCCGGGACTCAGTATAACCTGGGAAGGCAATCAAGGATAAGCCTTAGATATATTTTTGAAAATGAATTTAACAGGGTGAATCCCCCTCAAATTCATGTGCTTGCCCTGGGCTACTCCTATCGCTTTTAATCTATTGTTTGAGAAGTTTGGTGATCTCCCTGAGGGAGTGTCCGTCGGTGACTTCCAGGGTATAAATCCCCGAGGGCAAGGAAGATAGATCGGGGAGCGGAAAAGCATATTCAGATCCACTATAGGAAATGGTGCTTTGATACACTTTTTTTCCACTCAGATCGTATAGAGTGATGGAGAGTTCCGATGCTGAAGAATGGGAGAGGGAAAGGTAAGTATGTGAAAGGTCGGATGGATTTGGAAAGACCTTTAGCCTCGGATCAGGTAAAAGCTGCGTAGCCTGGTCAGAAGCAACAAGGCACATGCCTCCCCACCGTTCGTTCATCCAGTTCAGTCGGTCCCCAATCCAGTCTCTCAGGAAATTTATCTCATGTTCATAGTTGGTTCCTACGAAACTGTTTGGCCATACATAGGTTCCCAGTATGGGCCAGCGTTCAAAGTTCCTGGAGGTGGCTTCGTCAAGTGCCAGGTACGTGCTGTCAATCATGGCACTCATGCTTTCAGGGCTTAGTACCGTTGTATAGAGTTCATCCCAACGGCAGTAGAGCTGGTTGGAAAACCACGGATCCTGCATAGCCCTGTCCCACCAGTAGATAGCAATCCGGTGGGGATGAATCCAATATTCAGGTAGGTGAAAGTCCGTAGTAAAATCGCTATTCCCAAATGTGAGGTTATAGTCCCAGGGCGGACCACTTACCAACATTCCTCCCTTTGAATCTTTTTGTTTGTAGAAATAGTGACTCAGACGAAAAGCGTCCACATCTTTGGTGAACTCATTGAGAATCATCAGATCGACAAAGGAGGGAACATCCAGATAGGAGCGGTAGCCTGTGGCCGGGTCCATGAAGTTGTCACCTACAAGAACCTCGTCAAACTCCTTTAAATACCCTTTGACATAGTCTCGCTGAGCAAATGTGAGCTCATAGTAATCCGGATCAAAAAATTGATAAATGATTTTATTTTTCTCCGGGAAAAGTGGATTTACGGTGGATTCCCAGTATTCATTGGGTTCCATGTCAGAAATTTTATCTATTCTGAGCAGGTATCCTCCCGAAATATCCTCAGCTGTGGTATCCTTAGGGGTAATCTTGGCAATATCAACCCGATTTTTATCCCTTTTGATCTTTTCAGTAAGTACGTAAAGCCCCTGAAAATCGCCATTCAGGATCACCTCCACAAACCTGGTACGGGGTGAGTAATGACCGAATTTCTCAAAAAGCCGGTAAGAGAGAACATTTCTCATGAGGCTTTTATCTCCATAAGGTGCATAGAGGACAAAATCATTCTCTTCGGGCAAACCGAGTAAAGAGACATTGTTGTTGTCTCCACTGCTGGTTTGCGTTTCAATGCTAAAGGATTTTTTATCATAGAGATCCAGAGAAGATTCACCCCTGAGCTCAATGGAGATCTGTCCGTCATATTCAGAATAGGAATCTACCAGTTTGTTATAGGTTCCTGTTGCATTGTGGATCAGTCCCATATGGGCAACAATTCTGGGTTCATCCGGAATTTCCAAACCCTGGGTGTTGATGATCAGAAGAGGGAGCAGCGTGCTGTCACTCCAGGTTGTTTCGTGGACCTGCTGCGAAACCATCAACTGGGGGAAGGCCAATAAGCCAGCAAAAATGATGCGAGTGAAAACAGGTCTCATAGATGATTGATACGCGTGTTTAGGGAAATGGATACGTTTTTTTTTGCTGATTCATTAAAGAGCGGACAAAGATATGCTTTGAATGCATGTATTCGCCATGGAAGTAAACATTTTCTGTTTGGATAGGTTTATTATGAGAGATGGTAAAAATTTCAGAAGAGGTTATAGCTGTGGTGCAAGCTTGCCCGCTATTTACAGGATTAAGCAGGGAAGAGCTCTCCGTTTTGTTGGAAAACTCATTCTGCCGGATCAGATCATTTGGTAAGGGAGAACTGGTGGCTGTAGCTGGCGATGAGTTAGGTTTTATGCACATTGTTGTGGAAGGACTTGTGACAGGGGAGATGGTGGATTTTGCCGGTAAGGTGATTAAGATTGAGGACATCGAGCCCCCCCGCCCGCTGGCACCGGCCTTTCTTTTTGGAGAGCAAAATAGGTACCCTGTGAATATTACCGCTGGTTCTGACGTTAAAATCCTCTCCATTCCCAGGGACGAATTCCTGAAGATGATGCAAAGCAGTGAGCGGGTCCTCAGAAGCTTCGTTAATATTGTTTCCAGCAGGGGTCAGTTCCTTTCAAATAAGATCAGATTTCTCTCTTTTACCACCATCAAAGGTAAACTGGCACAGTACTTGCTCGATCTGTCTAAAAAAAGAGGATTGGGACCTTTTCAGTTATCACATTCTCAGGCTCAACTTTCCGAACTGTTTGGTGTAGCACGTCCTTCTGTGGGCAGGGCCATCAGTGAATTGAACCAGGAGGGTATTATCCGGACCGAAGGTAAGCAGGTGCAAATTCTGGACCTGGCCAAACTCTCCGCTCTGCTCAAATAGTGTAACTTCCACATATTATGCATGAACTTTCATATGGGAAGAGCCAGACAGAATGTCCTGACGCACTTACCAACTAAAATCTACTCCATAGGCGGCAGCATCAACCTCCCACTTTTCCAATAACCATTTGCTAACCCGGGCATCATATTGCCGGTTCAATGTCTCGTAACCTGCTAAAATTCCTAAACATCCATCTAAAAATTCCTCAGCGGTTCCATTCATATGGTCTATGCTGTTTAAGGCGAAGGTTCGTGCCATGGGGTATTCGCAATCCAGAACCCGGTTCATGGCCTTTACGGCCACCTCTTTATAACCCATTCTATAAAGGCTTTCTGCCGCAACCACACTCACATTCCAGGATTCATCAAATGCTGCATTTTCAAGGGCATCAACTGCGCCAATGGCGTCATCTCCAAGCAAGAGCAATCCCTGAGCTCCCCAGTATCTAATGGCTCCATCGTTATTACTTAAAAATTGGACAAGCTTGTCAAGATTCTGGGGATTGGTTTCTGAGGCCAACCATGCTGCATCCATCATGGCATCATGATCCATCCCCTCCCTTCTCATATAATCATAAATGGGCATGTCGGCCGCCCTGATGCTTCGATCAGCTTCAGGAATATAGCCTGCATCTTTCATGGATGCTCCCATTTTCTGAATGGCACTCCTCATGGTAACCAGCCTGTCGGCATGGGCCGGATCGCCAGCCAGGTTGTGGATTTCCCAGGGATCATTTTCTGTATCATACAGCTCCTCCACAGGTTTGGTTTTCCAGAACCTGGATTGTACTTCATTGCACTGGCCTGTTTTATAGGCATGCTCCCAGGAAGGCATCGAAGGTGCCCTCCAGAGGTATTCCAGGTGCTGCATGTAGATCCTGTTTGGGTTAAAATTTCTTGTGTACCTGTATTGCCTGTCTACAATGGAACGCGACATATCGTACCTTCCATCCATCCGATCTCTGAACATGTAGACGTACTCAGGCTCTTCTCTCTGGTAATCCCCCAGGATGGCACTTCCCTGCATATATTCGGGCGCATCCATGCCTATGAGACTCAACAGGGTGGGTGCCAGATCTACAAAACTCACCAGCCGTTCTACTTTTGATCCTGGTTTGGAGGCTGGATACAAGTTTTTATATTTTTCAGGGACCCTGATAATCATGGGGACATGGGTTCCAGTCTCAAAGAGGTACCTCTTGCTCCGGCCCAGCACCCCGCCGTGATCGCCGTAGTAAAAAACAATGGTATTCTCTGCAAGTCCTGCCTCTTCAAGTTGCTTCAGGATATCTCCTACCTGGGCATCCATATCTTCTACCTTATCGTAATACTGGGCCCAATCATGCCTCATCTCAGGAGTATCGGGATGATAGGGGGGGAGGGTCACATCTTCGGGACGATGCCTGAGTTGATCAGATGGGATGGATTTGTGGATGGAACTTTCATGACTGGTGGTGAAATTGAAGATGGCGAAAAAGGGCTGATCTTCGCCCCGCTTATTGAAATGGGCCTCGGTTCCGTTTTCATCCCACATGGTTTCCAGGTCAATGGGGCTGGTGTTATAGTCATTTTTGCTGTTATTGGTGCAGTAATACCCTTTGTCCTTCAGAAATTCGGTGTAGAACCTTACAGTTTCAGACTTTGCATAGCTACTTCGCATCTGTTCATTTCCGTTGGAACAGGCGTGAACACCTGTGATTAATGTGTTGCGGGCAGGTGCACAAACTGGAGCATTGGCATATGCATTTGTATAGAGAAATCCTTCAGAGGCCAGCTGATCCAGATTGGGAGTGGTGGCAAATTCATCCCCGTAACAACCCAGTAAGGGACTGTTATCCTCACTGGTAATCCAGAGAATATTTGGCAGGTCGGATTGCCCTTTTTCACAGGCTGAAACCAATAAAGCAAGTAAAATTAATGGCAGAAAAATATTCTTAAGTTTCATGGATTGGAATTTTGGGAAAACAACATCGCCTGTGAATTTAGGATTTATTTAAACTGTGCGTAAGACCCCTTCACTTCAGGTAGGGGATGTAAGCACATATCTAATTTTTCTTAAATATACTTCGATAAATTGTAAAGAATGACATAAACACAAGGGAAAGGCTTTTCCTAATCGCAAATCGAACTCTGGAAACCAATATAATTTCGGATCACAATTGGGACTTGTAAATCACTCATAAAGAGAATATAACATGTCATAAAACTTGTATAAAACCACTGTTTTTCGTATATTAAAGAGTGAAACAGACAGTCCGAAAAGCATATAAAGTAAGCCTGAAGACCAATCAGGATATTGAAACAAATCTTGTTCGTTTTTGCGGCTCTGCCAGGTTTGTGTGGAATAAGAGTTTGGCCATGAACCTGGAACGCCTAGAGAACAAACAGAAGATACTCTGGTACCAGGAGATGGCTTTCTGGCTGACCCTATGGAAACGATCCGAGGAGTATGGTTTTTTAAAGGAGTGTCCCTCCCAGGTATTGCAACAAAAGCTGAAGGATCTGGAAAGAGCATTCAAAGATGGCTTTGATAGTGGTCAGCCCATAAAGCTTATGCCTGTGTTTAAGAGAAGAGGATTGAATGAGGGTATACGTTTCCCCCAGGGTTTTAAACTCAATAACCGAAGGATCTTCCTGCCAAAGATTGGATGGATAGGCTTTCACAAGAGTTGTGATATCAAGGGAACGATAAAGAATATCACAATTACAAGCAAAGGAGGCAGGTGGTATGCCTCGATCCAGGTGGAGCAGATGATTGACATAGGGAAACATACTTCTGATTCGGAGATAGGGATTGATGCAGGGATAAAGTGCTTTGCAGCCTTTTCTGACGGGACCATGATAGAGGGTGTACATAGTTTCAGAAGGCATGAACAGAAACTGGCCAGGGAACAGCGGAAACTGTCAAGGAAAAAGAGAGGATCCAAGAACTGGAAGAAGCAGAGAAGAACAATAGCAAAGCTACATCATAGGACAGCGAATGTACGATCAGATTACCTTCACAAACTGAGTACGGATATCAGCAAAAACCACGCTAAGGTATTTGTGGAAAAGTTACAGATCAAAAACATGAGTGCATCTGCAAAGGGGAGCAACCAAGAGCCTGGCAAGAATGTGAAAGCAAAGGCAGGATTAAACAAATCGATCCTTGACCAGGGGTGGTTTGAGCTTCGGCGTCAGCTAAATTACAAGCTCTTCTGGATGGGAGGAATGCTGGCTGAAGTAAACCCGAGGAATACCTCACAACAATGCTCGGATTGTGGGCATGTGGAAAAAGAGAACAGGATCTCTCAGGAGGTTTTCAGGTGTAAGGCGTGTGGGTATGAGGAACATGCAGATATAAATGCTGCAAAGAATATTAAAACCGTCGGGCAGACGGGAATGGCCTGTCAAGCGAATCGCATAAGCGGTCGGCAGCAGGAACCAGCAGGAACCCGTGAGGAAGTACTGCCCGTGGCTTCGTAGAAGCCAATGGATTCCCTTTCATTTTAGGGAAGGGAGGATGTCAATTTGTTGAGCTGACAACCCTGCTCAGAAATTACTGTCTTTAAAAGTAAATAATCCTGAAATACTGAATATACACCTGTTATGAAAAAAATAGTTGCAACATTTCTGGCCACTCTGATTTTTGGAACTCTGATGTTGGCCCAGGAAGATACCGTAGCATACGAGCGCCGTCCTTTTCAAATGACCTTCTTCTTTCCTCCATTGAGTACCAATGGAGCCAATAACGGGAATATCGTAAATGATGTTTCATTAAACCTCTTTTTAGGAGTATCCGGAGGCGTAGAGGCATTTGAAGGAGGATTATTTATGAATATAGATAAATACTACATGCATGGAGCTCAGCTGGCTGGATTTGGAAATGTTGTGGGTACAGATGTCAGAGGATTTCAGGGGGCCGGATTTGTGAATGTCACCGGCACACATGTGTTAGGTGCGCAAGGGGCTGGTTTTGTAAATGTAGCCGGAGGCAATATTACAGGGGCTCAGGGAGCCGGATTTGTAAATGTGGCAGGAGGTAAAACCACCGGGGCACAGCTGGCAGGTTTTGTAAATGTAAACGGAGATACCCTCACCGGTTTTCAGGGTGCCGGTTTTTTGAACGTTTCCGGAAAGTCAAAGAACGGAGTTCAGGCCGCCGGGTTTGGAAATGTGCTTTCTAAGGGCCATGCAAATTTTCAGGGAGCCGGCTTTTTTAATGTGGCAGATGAAATAGAAGGTGTCCAGGGGGCCGGATTTTTTAATGTGGCCGGAAAGGTGAAGGGCGTGCAACTGGCAGGTTTCTTAAATATATGTGATTCCATTGAAGGGGTACCCCTGGCCCTAATCAGTGTAGTGAAAAAGAATGGATACCGAAAACTCAGTTTGAGCGTAAGTGAGATCCAGTACGTCAACGTGGCCTTCAAGATGGGAGTCAAGCATCTGTATAACATCTACTCTTTTGGAAAGCCGTTTGGCCCAGCCAGTCGATGGATGTTTGGTGGTGGACTAGGTGGAGAAATCGATCTTAGTGAGAAAATGATGCTTAATATTGAAGGGACCGTTCAACAGGAGCTATGGATTGGCAACTCAGCTGCCCCGAATTTCCTCTATATTGACAGACTCAATCTCTATACAAGCGTGAAGGCATTGTTTGGTTGGAATGTGGATGATAAGGTTGATCTGCAAGTGGGGCCCACTTTTAATCTCTCTGTGGCCCATTCAAATCCCGATTTTGGAGTATTGGAATGGAACCAGATCCCCCGCTATTCCTTCTACAATCGCACAAATTCAAATTATGAGCAGACCAATGTTCAGATGTGGGTAGGACTCCAGGGTAGCATTACCTTTTAAGCGCTTTGTTTTCAGGATTAAAGTCCCTGAGCTCTCTTTTTTCTGTGCTTGTCGTCAAAGTAAAGCACGGCCCGGAGGGCCAGGGACCTTATACGCTCCATGAAGTATGTAGAAATTTCGTAGCTTAGATCAATTTTAAATAAGACCGGCATGCGACAAAAGATCAACATCAGTCAGTGGAAAAGAAAGGAGATTTACCATTTTTTCAAAGATTACGAGGAGCCCTACTACGGGATAGCCATGAACCTGGAATGCTCAAGGGCCTTTGAATATGCAAAAGAGCAGAAAATTTCATTCTTCCTCTACTACCTTTATTTGATCCTGAAGGCGGTCAATCAGACAGAAGCATTTAAGTATCGCATTGAAGGTGATGAACTTTACCTGTATGATGTGGTGAACGGATCTGCCACCATTGACCGGGACGATGGCACCTTTGGTTTCTCTTACATTCCCTACTTTGAGGATCTTGCTCTTTTCCTGGATAAAGCCACTGAAGAGATTATTGACGTCAGAATGTCCGATCGGCTCATCAAAAGTGAGCTTGGAGAGAATATCATCCACTTTTCGTCACTGCCCTGGATTCAGTTCACCCACGTAAGTCATCCCAGGAGATATAGCCGGAGGGACTCCATTCCTAAGATTACTGTAGGGAAATACTTTCTGAAGGAGAAAAAAAGAATGATCCCCGTCTCTGTTCATGTGAATCATGCGGTGGCAGACGGACTCCATGTTGGGCAATTTTTTGAGACCCTTCAGAAACTGTTTAATCAGTAATAAACCCGGTCAGCGGATCACAGGGATGAGAACCTTTGAATCAGCTCCTCACGGTTGGGCGGACTCACCGAAATGCTATGTTCACCAACCTTTACCTGATTTCCTTCGATGAATTCAATGTGAGTCAGATTCACCAAATAGGATTTATGGATTCGCATAAACTCCTCTTCCGGCAACGATTCTAAAATGCTTTTTAAAGTCTGGTGAACCACCAGCATTTTGTCCACCAGGTGGACCTTAATGTAATCGCCCTGTCCCTCTATATATTGTATTTCTGAAAAGCCAAGGGCATATATCTTTTTATCGGCTTTGACAACAATTTTCCGGGAGATATCTCCTTCTGTATTTAGCTCCAGAAGTCTTTCATTGGCCCTGTTTACTGCTTTTAAGAACCGTTCAAATGAGTAGGGTTTCACCAGGTAGTCCAATGCATTCAATTCAAACCCTTCCACGGCATATTCTGGGTAGGCGGTGGTGAATATGATCAAAGGTGAAACTGTAAGCGACCTTGCAAATGAGATCCCCGATAGTCCGGGCATATTGATATCCAGGAATAGCAGGTCAACCTGTTCTGTGTTCAAAAAATCGGTAGCCTCAAAGGCATTGTGACACTCTGCCAGCAGGGTCAGATCTTTTAGCTCCCCAATGTATTTTCTGAGTACGTCCCTGGAGAGGGGCTCATCATCTATGATTATGCAGGTGGCCATATTTATTCGTTTAGATCCAATTCAAGTTTTACCACAAAAGATTTGTCTTTCTTGCCAATGGAGAGGCTGTGTTTGCCTGGATAAAGCAATTCCAGCCGCTGCCTGGTATTCTCGATCCCAATCCCTTTTTTCTCCTTTTGTCGAAGGGCATCCGACTCACCCAGGTTGTTTTTAATCTGAAACATAAATTTGCAGGAATCCACTTCTATATATATATGGACAAAGGCATCATGAGGAGATCCCTGGAGCCCATGCTTGAAACCGTTTTCGATAAAAGGTATTAGAAGCATAGGTGCAATCATACATCCCCGGGATTCCCCTTCCATCTCAAGTTTGATTTCAGCACGGTCGGGATCTACCCTGTGTCGGTGTATCTCTACATAATCGGTGACCATCTCCAACTCCTTCTCCAGTTTTACCCGGGGTTGCTCCGTCTCATAAAGCGTATATTTGAGAATGTCAGCAAGTTGAAGTAAAACCCTGGGGGTTTGATCCGATTTCTCAATGGACAGTGCGTAGATAGACTGAAGGCTGTTGAGCAGAAAATGCGGATTGATCTGGGATTGTAAAGATTTCAACTGATGACTGGTGGTCATGCGTTCTACCCGGAGGAGCATAAACCAGCTTCGTGACAGTTTCAACAGGGTGGTCAGTATCAAAAAAGTACCTGTAAACACCATCAGGATGTACACATTGTAGTACGAGATAAAATAGTAGTTTGGGAGTAACAGGTCGATCAGGCTCTCGAATAGGAAGTAGAGAAAGATTGCTCCTGCTGCAATCAGAATCAGGATGAATAGTGTATAGAGGAGATATTTCTCTTTCCGAAGGAACCTGGGGACAAGCAGATAGAGGTTCAGATAAACGATGCAGGCAAGAGGAAGTGTAAAGATAAGGGTGTAGATCACATCAATCTTCTCAGGCGACCCTGAATCTTTAAAAATATTGAGCAGTACAAAAAGTGCTATAGTCCAGAAAATGAGGTGTTGCCACCATCTGTTTCGAAAGATTATCAGGTCGGTAAGACTGACTTTCCCATGGCTGATTTTTAATAGCCTGCTCATATTGAGTGTTCAATTTAAGAAATTCATGACGGGTGGAAAATAAATTCGATGAAAGCGGGTGTTTGATCGGTGAAACGAAAAAATTAGCTTTGTGAGCTTAATCCTTACAATATAGACAAGCCATGAGTAAAACATTAAATCAACGAATGATCGGGCTGATCTGCCTCTCTCTTATTGTTGCATCAACAGTTTCAGGACAGGTGAAGCATGCACCTGAAAAGCTTACTGCAACCGATTATGCCAGGGCTGAGAGCTTTCTTTCTGCGTCTACCAGTCCAAAGATCTTTAAAACCAGTGTTCGACCCGAGTGGGTCGATAGCCATCGGTTCTGGTATAAGAATAGTCTGCCTGAAGGTACTGAATATATCATGGTGGACGCAGTGGAAAAAGTACGTTTACCTGCATTCGATCATGAGAAATTGGCAAAAGCCCTGGGTAAATCGAATGGAACTGCCATGGATCCTTTAAAGTTGAGGTTAACTTCTCTTAGTTTCGATGACAAAGGAGGCCTTGCAGGATTTAGTTTCATGGGGAAGAAGTTTAGCTACAATCCGAAGAAAAACTCATGTAAAGAGGAGGGCCGCAGCCTTGCTCAATCACGAGGAGCTGCTACCTCCCCGGATGGAAACTGGAAGGCGTTTATCAAAGACTACAATCTGTGGATAGAGAATCTCAATACAGGGGAGGAGAAACAGCTTACTACCGATGGAGAAGAGGACTTTGGTTATGCCACAAACAATGCAGGCTGGACCCGCAGTAAGGAACCTGTACTTCTTTGGTCCCCGGATTCAAAAAAGATAGCCACCTTTCAGCATGATGGAAGGGGTGTGGGTGAAATGTACCTGGCCACAACCAATGTGGGACATCCCAAACTTCAGGCCTGGAAGTATCCCCTTCCCGGGGACAGTGTGATTTTCAGGATCCAGCGGGTGGTGATTCACATCGATGGTCCTGATGTAGTCAGGCTACAAATGGAGGCTGACCCCCACAGGTCCACCACTACTGACCACATAGCAACAAGAGGAGGCCAGTTTGCTGACGTGGAATGGAGTTCGGACGGATCTAGCCTTTCCTTTGTATCCACCTCGAGAGACCATAAGCATGTAACCTTCAGGGTGGCCAATCCAGAAACCGGGGAGGTGAGGGATGTGATGGAAGAGAGCTCAGACACCTTCTTTGAGTCGGGCTATAACATGGTAAACTGGCACTATCTTCCTGAATCCAATGAAGTGCTCTGGTTCTCTCAACGAGATAACTGGGGTCATCTATATTTGTATGATTTAATCACAGGAGCTTTCAAGCAGCAGGTAACCAAGGGGGAGTGGAATGTTCTGCAGCTTCTGCATATTGATGAGGCGACAAGAACCCTCCTTTTTATGGGTGCGGGTAAAGAACCGGGAGATCCTTATTTCCAATATCTCTACAGGGTAAATATGGATGGATCAGGTCTTAAATTACTTACGCCCGACAGCGCCAATCACCGAATTAATCTTTCTCCCGATGGGAACTATTTCGTCGATAACCATTCCACCCCTCAAATTCCTCCTGTAATTGATTTGCGTGACAAAGAAGGGAGTAAACTGGTGAATCTTGAAAAGGCTGATGTTTCAGAATTGATGGAGGCTGGCTGGGTAGCACCGGTGTCTGTGGTGGTTAAAGCGAGGGATGGGGAAACCGATCTTTATGGCTTACTTTACAAACCCACCAACTTCGATCCTGAGAAGAAGTACCCCATTATCAACTACATATACCCGGGTCCACAATCGGGCAGTGTTAGAGGGCGCAGTTTTTCAGGGGCCAGAGGTGATAACCAGGCTTTGGCTGAGCTTGGGTTTATTGTGGTGGCCATAGATGCCATGGGAACACCCATGCGCTCAAAATCATTTCACGCAGCATATTACGGCAACATGGGAGATAATGGATTGCCTGATCAAATCACCGGGATGAAACAGTTGGCTGAAAGACACACATGGATCGATCTGGAAAGGGTTGGGATCTATGGGCATTCGGGTGGAGGATTTGCCTCTACGGATGCCATTCTCCGATATCCCGATTTCTTCAAGGTGGCAGTAAGTGGTGCTGGCAATCACGAGAATCGAAATTATGAGGACGCCTGGGGCGAAAAATGGCAGGGTCTGCTTGAGACATATCCCGATGGCACTACCAATTATGACAACCAGGCCAACCAGGATCTCGCAAAAAACCTGAAGGGGAAACTCCTACTGGCCCATGGAACCATGGATGGCAATGTGCCCATGTACAATACACTGCTTGTTGTGAATGAGCTGATTGCGGCAAACAAGGATTTTGACCTGATTCTCTTCCCAAACCGATCACATGGTTTTGGCAATGAACCTTATATGATGCGAAGAAGATGGGACTATTTCGTAAAGCATCTGCTGGGAGCGGAGCCTCCTGAGAATTATGAGTTCAGGGTCAATACCTCGAGGAGGTAAATGTAATCGGCATGTTAATTCAGCGTAAATTTGCTTTTTGAGAAGATTATTTCATCAAAAAAAGCATAACTTACAACTGATATACCCAACCAAAAATAATTCGCAATATCATGGCAAAAAAGAAATCAAAAAAAGAATCAGTCAAAAAAGATAAAAAAAAGAAGGATAAGAAGGGTATTCTTGGGAAGTTGAAAGTCGTAAAGAAGAAAGCCGATAAGAAGAAGGAGGCAAAGAAAAAAGATCCTAAGAAAAAGGAAGTGAAAAAGAAGGATCTGAAGAAGACCAAGAAAAAGGTGAGCGATAAGAAGAAGCCTTCAAAGAAAGAGAAGGATCTGAAGAAGACCAAGAAAAAGGAGAGCGATAAGAAGAAGCCTTCAAAGAAAGAGAAGGATCTGAAGAAGACCAAGAAAAAGGAGAGCGATAAGAAGAAGCCTTCAAAGAAAAAGAAGGTATCAAAGAAAGGAGCGAAAAAAAAGGTGGCTATAAAGGTGGCTAAGGCGGCGGCTAAACCCGCTCCCGAGCCCGTGGTTAAAGTAGCAGCGAAGCCAACTTCGAAGCCAGTGGTAAAAACCGCTCCCAGGCCAGCGCCCAAAGCCACGGCAAAACCCGCGCCCAAAGCGGCTGCAAAAGTGGCGGCAAAGCCTGTGCCCAAAGCCACGGCTAAAGCGGCACCCAAACCCGTTGCAAAAGTGGCGGCAAAGCCTGTGCCCAAAGCCACGGCTAAAGCGGCACCCAAACCCGTTGCAAAAGTGGCGGCAAAACCTGCACCCAAGCCAGTTGTAAAAACCGCTCCGAAACCCGCGTCCAAACCAGTGGCTAAGGCGGCGGATCACAGTGCGAAATATAACGTAAGGGATGCCCTTAAAAAACTTCGGGCGCTCAAGAACCGGGATCAGGTGATGGCATTTGTCAAAGGAGAGAAAAGAGTGACTGTTACAAAAGCCATTCCTACCGCATTGAATCGATTGAAATAGCTTGAGTCACTAAAATGGGTCGTCCCTTTTAAGGTCTGGTCTCATTGGGTTTTACCTGTTTGGATTTTGATCCCGGGGGCGGACCCTTGTATGGTTTGAGCTTGAGGAATACTCCATATCCGTCCTGATCATCGGTATATCCCCTGGCAAAAACCTTATCGACCTCTTCGGTCATTTTTGGCCCGCTGACATACTTCTTAATGAATTTCTGAAGCTCATCGGTGGGGGCTGTCAACAATTGCCTGGTGTAATCGGGAAGTTCAATGGTTTCATGTTTGATCCGGATGCGGTTTTCCTCAAACAGTTCGGTGAGCCATTCCTCGGCAAACCAATAGAGCAGTATGCTGTCACTGTTATACTGCACCCTGGCCAGGGTATGAGTGGGAACGTGATGCCAACAGGTAAAATCATTCACACAATGCTCCTCTTCGGGTTCAGGGTAGAAATCCACATAATTCACTCCATTCAATTGAAAAAGAGTTCCCTCAAATAAACCAGGTTTATCCTCGTCTTCATAATAAGTGATCCGGTAGGAGTCATCCGTTATTTCAGGGCCCATGAAATATTCACTAAAGCTATTGGACTGGATTGTCCAAATGCATGAATCCCCATCTATCCAGGTTCCTACCATCTCTTCATCGTAGAATTTATCCTTCTCTTTAAAGAAAGGATGCAGTGAGCTTACCAGGCAACCGGTCATGGATGCCAGTACTAAGATTGTGAGTATTACAAATGAGCGTCTCATGATCTTTAAGTTTTAATTTCCATGTAAACATCCGGGAATTGATATGGCTTGGCAACTTTTTTCGATGAAACAGACTGCTTTATCGGTGAAATGGAGAGAGAAATTATTAATCCCAATAGAAAATAGAAATAGTAGGCTATAAAAAACTGAATTGTTCACATTAACCCTTATAAGCAATGTGGAAGTTTAATTCATTTAATCATTAACTTTGATGGACAAACATTTTTACAACAGTATGGGTTTAGAGCGTAGAAAATTGAATCTTATCAATTGGATTTCAAGCTTAAAGGATGAAAGCCTGTTAAAAAGGATTGAATCCATAAGAAGTGAGGAGAGTAATTGGTGGGAGCAAATCTCTAATGAAGAGAGGGCTGAGATTGAACTTGGTCTTTCTCAACTTGACAAAGGAGAATACATTCCTCATGAGCAGGTCATGAAGAAGTATTCAAGATGGACTTGAAAATAATTTGGTCCCCCAGGGCATTGGAAGGTTTTGATCAAATTATACTTTATCTGGAGAGAAATTGGTCAGAAAAGGAGGTCCGTGCATTCGTTGGGCAAATAAACCAGTTCTTAGAACTTTTGTCTAAAAATCCAAGACTGCTTCAAAAATGCTCCAAACAGAGAAACCTGTATCGTGGCCCTATGAATAGGCTTACCATTCTAACTTACCGAATTAATCGGGGGGAGAATACGATTGAACTGGTGAATATTAGACCTGCAAAACAGGAACCGACCGATAAATAAAGAGTTCTAATAGTCTAATTATTCAAGGCCACCTTCAGGATAAATGGATCAAAAACCTGGCATATGTACAGGTGGTTTTCATAGATCAAAGCAGTTGACCCGGCGCTGATCTGAGAGCCATCCGTATAAAAGAGGGAAACATATGCGCCTGTTTCCGGTTCAACCAAAAAGACCTCTACCGGGGATAGTTTATCAGGGTTTTTAGTATGCTTTATAAAGCGAAATGGTTTTACATGACCAGTTGTCAGTAACTGGCCCTTGTATAACCTGATGTTGTCGTTTCCCTTCAGATCTTTAAACTCGGTTACATATTCAAGCTTGTCCCCGTTTATTTCGAAAACATGTATCTGATTCTGGATGGCATCTCCAGCAAACAGCTTGTTTCCAATTCGGTTGATCCCTGCCGGATAGCTCAGTTTTTCGGCTACCACCTTTGAATTCCACTGTCCCTCTTTGTTTTTACTTAATCGCACCACACTGGCTCGCTTGAGCTTAAAGATCTTTTCGCTCAGGCTTCCGCGTTTCCCCGAATCATTCACAAAATAGATCTCTCCATCGGGCCCGGTTACAAGTGCATTGGGCGAATGCTGATTAGAAGAATTGGCTAAATCTTTGAATTCAAGGCTATCCCCATGTACCCTGTAGATCAGAATGGGGTGGTAGTCGGGCTCCATTTCATGACTGATTACATAGAGCAGATCTCCATCGAGATAGATTCCATGTGGCTTAAACAGCAGATCGCCGGGTTCATTATAACGGATCATTTCTTTCTGGACGCCCGAATGTAGCCCATAGGAGATAATCTCACCGTAGGGTTTATGTTCTTCCCGACGTGCCGAGCATGAGATAAGCAGCCTGGGTTCTCCGTGCAGGGTATCAATCACCATATCTTCGGGGCCAGGTTTTAATTCGATCTTTTCTGGAGTCACTTCTGATTTACCAGGAAGAGCTAAACCGCAATAAAAGGTGAATGCAAGGGCAGTAACAAGGAGGGTTCTGATCATATTTTTCATGCGTGGAGTGGCTTTACTCAAATGTATAGAATTATCACGAACTCCTGAAGCAACCCAAATCATATTTTCTTCTGTTAGGTCGTTAGGACACCTTGTACGGTTTTTCACAGGGTTTTGTCTGGGATTATGTCCACCAGTTCCTACTCCTGAGTAGGCCCAATTGTATCATGGGTAATAAGGCCTTTAAGATGTATTAAACGCTTCCAGGATGCATTTCGACATTCAGGGCTGATGTCGACACCAAGGGCAAAAAAATCGAGGATAGATATGAATTATCCAGTTGTTGACTATTTTGATGTTGATTTGGATAATAATTGTCTATCGATAGATGTAAATTATCCGAAAAGCACCAAAAAAGTATAGTAACCAGATAATTTTTATCCCTTTTTCAGGAGCAGCATCTGGATAATCCAGCTTGAGAAAGGGATGGTAAGTTATTTGGAGGGGACTGCTGAATATGACGAATGATGGAAGAGTTGGGACCCGGCATTTCTTAATTGGATCCCGCGGCACCGGAACAAGTAAGAAAGAGAAGGAAATTTGGCTTGAAAATCAATGTGGATCCCATCCATATTAAGAAGAAAGTCCTTCACGGAAAAATGTATAGAATTATCACGAACTCCTGAAGCAACCCAAATCATATTTTCTTCATCTTATGGGTAGAACAAATGCTTTTGTGGTATGAAGAAGTTGTTGCTATTGCTGTTTGTCTTACTCATGATAGCCTGTGAAAAGGAGCTTGTGGATAGGAAGGCACTTGGGGAGAATGTAGGTATTATGGGTACCTGGATAGAGAATGGGTATGAAGAGGATGTGACACTGCTTCATCGGGAAGATCAGCTTGATCCCTCAAAATATGGTTTCACCTTAGAGGAAAATGGCTCCTTTGTTGAAAGGAAGAATGCAGGCTGGTGTGGCACACCTCCCATCACCTATGAAAACTTTGAGGGTTCCTGGGATGCTCTGTCCGACAGCCTTATTGAAATTACAGTGGCTTACTGGGGAGGTACCATGACCTACCAGATGAGAATTGTATCCCTCGGCCCCGAGGAATTGCGAATCAGGTATCTCTATACCGACGACAGGGTGAATGCCCGGTAGTTCCTAAAATCAAAATTTCATTTATCTTCGCTGTCCATACTTTAGCCCATGGATAGCCATAATTTCACCACACTACTCTGGGTCTGGACTCTAGTGGGTCTGGCAACCTTTGTCTTATTGCTATTTGTTACGGCGCCCTATGGAAGACACAGCAGAAAGGACTGGGGACCCAGTATCCCCAACCGGCTGGCCTGGTTCTTAATGGAGTTTGTATCCCTTCTGGTTTTTGTTCTCAGTTTCCTGCTGGGTCCCAATGGGATACAGCCGGTCACCTGGATCTTCTTTGCCATATATGTAGGCCACTATACCAACCGATCCATTATCTGGCCGTGGCGTACCCGGACTTCCGGAAAACAGATGCCCCTGGTGGTAGCCTTATTGGCTCTCTGTTTTAACCTGATCAATGGATTTATTAACGGATATTATTTTTCGGCCTTTGCCCGGGTCTACACCTGGGATTGGTTGATTGACCTGCGGTTTATTCTTGGAATAATTGTTTTCTGCGCCGGGGTGTTCATTAACTGGTGGTCCGATCAGATCCTGTTGAATCTGCGTAGAGGTGGAAAGAAGGGTTATTTTATTCCCAGGGGGGGGATGTTTCGTTGGGTCTCCTGCCCCAATTTTTTTGGAGAGATTCTCGAATGGACAGGCTTTGCGATTATGACCTGGAGCCCTGCAGCACTGGTGTTTGCCCTCTGGACTTTCTTCAATCTGGTTCCCAGAGCTCTGGATCACCATAAATGGTACCGGAAAACCTTCGCGGATTATCCCCAGGAAAGAAAAGCCATACTTCCAGGACTTATATAGCTTTCTGTTCTATCCATTTTCTGGCATTCACAAAGGCTTCCAGCCAGGGAGTTGCTTCATCCTGCTTCCTGTCGCCCGGATAATATGCACACTGCCAGGGAAGGTAGGAACGCTCCAGGTGGGGCATCATGGCCAGGTGGCGGCCATCGGAAGAGCAGAGGGCTGCCACATCATAGTCTGAGCCGTTGGGATTGGCAGGATAGCTGGAGTGGCTGTACCTGGCCGCAATATGGTAATCACGCTCTGGTTTGGGAAGACTGAATTTCCCCTCACCATGGGCCACCCAAACTCCCAGGTTTTTGTCTTTTAGTGAAGCCAGCATAACCGACCTGTTTTCCTGGATTTCTAATGCCAGGAAGGCAGACTCAAACTTGCCTGATTCATTGTGCAACATGGTGGGGGATTGATTGTGTTCAGGGACCACCAGATTTAGCTCAATCATCAGCTGGCAGCCATTACAAATACCCAGACTGAGGGTGTTCTCCCTTTGATAAAACTTCTCCAGGGCCATCCTGGCTTTCTCATTGTATTTAAAGGCTCCTGCCCAACCTTTGGCAGAACCAAGTACGTCTGAGTTGGAAAATCCTCCCACAAAGACAATCATCTGTATGTCTTCAAGCGTCTCCCTGCCTGAAATCAGGTCGGTCATATGAACATCCTTCACATCAAACCCGGCCAGGTAGAGCGCATGGGCCATTTCGCGATCGCCGTTGACCCCTTTCTCCCTGATAATGGCTGCCCTGGTTCCGCTCTCCTTTCTGCGGTTTGGATCGATCCCCAGGCTTTCAAACGTCCCCTTGAAATCTCCAAGCGACAGTTCAAGGGCGTGTTTGGGATAGGACTTATACCGTTCCTCAGCCAATGATGCTTTGGTCTGTTCCCGATCCAGCAGGTAGGAGGTTCTGAACCAGAGATTACGGTAATGGTCTACATCCAATTCAAACACTTTCTCTCTGGTCCGGATTTGTACCTCGCGTTCCTCAATGGGCCTTCCGATTATATGGTGGAGGATCCCCTCTTTTTCTAAGAGCCCGCTTATGGCAAAGGCATTCCTCACCTGGATAATCACGCCCGGTTTTTCACTAAAAACCACGGGGATTGTATCTCCAGGAATACCAGTGATATCCAGCTCCACTCCTCCGGAGGTATTGGCATAGCACATCTCCAGGACGGTGGTAATCAGGCCCCCGGCTGATACATCGTGCCCGGCCAGGATCATCCCCTCTTCAATAAGCGACTGGATCAGGTTGAATGCCTTTAAGAAGTATTTCGGATCGGTAACTGTGGGTGCCTGAGATCCGATTCGGGTACTAAATTGAGCAAAAGAGCTTCCACCCAGTTTAAAATCATCTTTGGCCAGGTCCAGGTAGATCAATCTGCTATCCGGGTCAGGATTCAATACAGGTTCTACAATTTTGTTAATGTCGGTCACTTCACCGGCAGCTGAAATGATGACTGTTCCGGGAGCATAGACTACCTCATCCTTGTATTTCTGGGTCATCGAAAGGGAGTCCTTTCCAGTGGGAATATTGATGCCAAGTTCCACAGCGAAATCGCTGGCTGCCTTGGCTGCCTCATACAGCCTGGCATCCTCTCCTTCATTTTTGCAGGGCCACATCCAGTTGGCGGAGAGGGATATGCTTCTCATCTTGTCTGGCATGGGAGCCCAAACAATGTTGGTAAGGGCCTCTGCGATTGAAAGTACACTTCCAGCTGCGGCATCCACCATCGCAGCCACAGGAGCATGACCTATGGAGGTGGCATAGCCTTTTTTGCCTCTGTAGTCAAGGGCAACTGCCCCCAGATTATTCAAGGGCAATTGAAGTGGACCGGCACACTGCTGGGTGGCAATCTTGCCGGTTACCGAACGGTCTACCTTATTGGTTAACCAGTCCTTACAGGCCACAGCCTCCAGTTGCATCACTCCTTCAAGGTAGTGGGGAAGTTCAGAAAAGTCGTATGAAAGCTCTTTATATTTTGTGTCCAGGGACTTATCATTCATAATGGTTTTTGGAGGTTTTCCGAACATATGGGCCAACTCCAGATCCATGGGTTTCTCGCCGGTCTTCTGACTCTCAAATACGAAGCGGTGATCCTCTGTAATCTCACCCACAATGTAAATGGGTGCACGTTCGCGTTGGGCAATTCTGACCAGTTCATCCACATCGCCCGGTTTTAATACCAAACCCATTCGCTCCTGGGATTCATTGCCGATGATCTCTTTGGCTGAAAGGGTGGGATCCCCCACTGGCAGCTTATCAAGGTTGATTTTTCCACCGGTGGCTTCCACCAGTTCGGAGAGGCAGTTTAAATGTCCACCCGCCCCATGATCGTGGATGCTGACGATGGGATTGTCTGTGGATTCGGCAAAAGCCCGGATGGCATTGTATGCCCTTTTTTGCATCTCCGGGTTGGCTCGCTGCACCGCATTCAGCTCGATGGCGTTCTCATACTCACCTGTTGCCACCGATGATACAGCGCCTCCGCCCATTCCAATGCGGTAATTATCTCCACCCAGGAGGACCACCACATCACCCTTTTGGGGGATATCCTTCTCAGCATCGGCCCTTTTTCCAAATCCGATTCCCCCTGCCAGCATAATCACCTTGTCAAATCCATATTTTTTGTTGTCTTCGCCATGTTCGAAGGTGAGAAGACTGCCACAGATCAGGGGCTGACCAAATTTATTCCCAAAATCACTGGCTCCGTTGGATGCTTTAATAAGAATCTCTTTGGGTGTCTGGTAGAGCCAGGGCCTGGCGGGCATGGCATCCTGCCATGCGCGATCCTTATCCAACCTGGGGTAGGAGGTCATGTATACGGCAGTTCCTGCCATGGGAATGGCGGCTTTCCCTCCGGCGATGCGGTCCCTGATTTCCCCCCCGGTTCCTGTGGCTGCTCCGTTAAAAGGTTCTACGGTAGTCGGGAAATTGTGGGTTTCCGCTTTTAAGGATAAGACGGTTTCAATATCTGAGACCTTAAAAAATGCGGAGGTGTCCTGTCCCACGGGAGCAAACTGTTCGATGACAGGGCCCTGGACAAATGAGCAATTGTCCTTATAGGCAGAAACCACATAATTGGGATTGGTTTTGGTGGTTTTTTTAATCAGCTGGAAGAGGGAGGATTCCTTCTCTTCCCCGTCAATGATAAAGGTTCCATTAAAGATCTTATGGCGGCAATGTTCCGAATTTACCTGGGAAAAACCAAATACTTCACTGTCGGTAAGTTTTCGACCGATCTGTTCACTTACCTCATCCAGATAGGCAATTTCATCGGGATTCAGTGCCAGTCCCTCCTGGGCATTGTAGGCAGATATATCGGTAATTTCAAGGATGGGGTCGGGCAAGCGATCGATATGAAAAATTTGCTGGTTAAGGCCTTCATACATGGCCTGCAGCATCGGATCGAAAGTGGCATCATTCCCCTCTACCAAAAAGTACTCCTCGATTCTCAGAATTCCCGAGATACCCATGTTTTCGGTAATCTCTACCGCATTGGTGCTCCAGGGTGTGATCATCTCTTTCCTGGGTCCCACAAAATAACCATCCAAACTCTCCCGGTCCATACAGCTGGCACGGCTAAACAACCATTCTAGCTTCTCAATGGTGGCAGAATTGAGTAGGGAAGGGGCTTCAAGGGCAATGATTTTTTGGTCTGGGACCTGAAAAAAATAGATCATGAAATTAACTGTTAAATGAACACCTGAAATTCGCTGCAAAGATAATCCTAATGTTTGATTATGGCCTCCCGGGAGGGGGGAATGAATGAAGACTTTTTTAACATATTGGGAGAAATGAATATATTTAGGAAAACTAAACTAACCTGATCATGATCCAGAAGAATTTCATTGAACTTTATGAAGAGAGTTTTGCCAAAAACTTTGACCTCCCTGCGCTGTCGGATTACACCAGTGACATCAGCTATACCTATGGAGAAATGGCCATTCAGATTGCCCGCCTTCACCTGCTCTATGAAGCTGTAGGATTGAAAAAAGGGGATAAGGTGGCCGTATTTGGCAAGAACTCTTCCAACTGGTGCGTAGGTTTTATGAGCATTGTTACATATGGAGGAGTAGCAGTACCCATTCTTTCAGATTTCAAGCCCGATGATGCCCATACCATTATCAACCACTCCGATTCAGTGATGTTACTGGTGGACAATGCCACCCTTAAAACGCTCTCAGAGAACGAGATGAAAGCTGTGAAGGCCATTCTTTCCCTGGATGATTGGGGTATTCTCTCCTCAAAACCAGCTGCTGCCTTTAAGAAGGCCCATGAGGGACTGGATGATCTATTCTCTAAGAAGTTTACAGAGGGCTTTGGACCTGAGCAGATCAAATATGCCAGGGTGGATAATAGCGAGCTGGTAGAGATTAACTACACCTCGGGCACCACAGGCTTTAGTAAGGGGGTTATGCTATCGGCAAATAGCCTGGCAGGAAATGTGGACTTTGCCATGAGGTCCATTGAGTTGCATCCGGGAGAGAAAATGCTGGCTCTTCTGCCTCTTGCGCATTGCTATGGTTGTGCCTTCGATTTTCTCTTTCCCATGGCGGTGGGGGTGCATGTAACGGTTCTCGGTAAATTACCAGCCACTCCTGTGATCATCAAGGCCTTTTCTGAGGTGAGGCCTCATCTGATTCTGTTTGTTCCTATCTTCTTTGAAAAGATATATAAGAAGAAGCTCTTACCGGTTCTGCAAAAGGGCACGGTGAAGGTGCTGACTAAAATTCCGGGTGTAAGCGGTCTGATTTATGGAAAAATGAGAAAATCCCTGATCGAAACTTTTGGGGGTCGTTTCAGGGAAGCTGTGTTGGGTGGAGCTGCGCTGGGTAAGGAGGTAGAAGATTTTTTAACCCGGATCAATTTTCCATTTACCATTGGATATGGGATGACAGAATGCGGTCCCTTAATGTCCTATGAAGGATTTGCCACTACCCGAAAAGGTTCCAGTGGAAAGATATTGGATATCATGGAGCTGAAGATCGATTCGGATCAGCCCTATACCGTTCCTGGTGAAATTCTGGTGAAAGGAGAGAATCTGATGGAGGGATACTACAAAAATGAGGAAGCTACAAAAGCGACCATTGATAAAGATGGATGGCTGCATACCGGCGATCTGGGTGTAACAGACGAGGATGGATTTATATACATCAGGGGACGAAGCAAAAGCATGCTCCTGGGGCCATCAGGTCAGAACATCTATCCCGAAGAGATCGAGGCCAGGCTTTGTAACCTTCCTTATATTTCGGAGGCAGTGGTTTTAATGAACAGCAATCACAAGCTGGAGGCACTGGTATATCCCGATCCTGATCAGGTCAAAGCCGATGGAGTGGGGGCTGATCTTGCTGCCAAAATGGAGGAGAACCGGAAGGTGCTGAATCAACAGTTAAAATCCTATGAGTCAGTTCTAAAGATCCATATTCACGAAACGGAATTTGAGAAAACTCCAAAACGAAGCATCAAAAAGTTTCTTTACAAACTGGAGGAGTAGCTCTCTTAATACGAAGTGCCCTTATATACGCGTGATTGAATGGGCGGGACCACATAGCCCGAGTAATTGAGTTGGCCAGGCCAGGATGAACTGATGGTAGCATCGGCTCGTCCATCTGAGAATATGGTCATGCGAACATCATAATTTCCAAGTGTCGATCTGATGTTATAACTCACATTGTAGCTTTTGCTCTTCTCATTAAAGGTGTATTTGTAATTTGCAACCGGACCTTCAGCTGTAATCCCACCTACACCGTTCATTCCCACGTAAGAGTTGGAACCTATCTGTATCACACCGGTAATGGAGTCATTTGCAACAAAATTAAGGGTTGGGCTCACATTTACCTGGTTTCCTTTGCTATCTCTCAGTCTGTCAGCTTCCAGAACAAATCGTTGATACTCCACCATCACGGCAACGACCTGAGATTTCATTTCCGCATCTTTGGCTTCCTGTTCTTTCCTTAACTCTTTTTCGAGTTTCTTTTTCTCTTTTTTGCTGAGCTCCTGATCCTGGGAGTACGCTGTGATGGCTATGAGCAAAACAACAGCTATGCTTAATATCTTTTTCATCTGTATGAAGATTTAAATTGCTTATGAGATTAAAACAAAGATAAGGAACAGATGTTTATAACCATAACCTTTAAATCACCTGCCTTCACTGAATATTTAGTTTTTCAAACTTCAGATATGGTCTGGCGATAGGTTTACGGTTCTAACTCAGGCCCCTGATTTTTGCAGCAAATTCCCTTTCGAAGGCCCTGGCCAGATTGAGCATAATTTTATCAATCTGCTTATCCGTCAGTGTTTTATTCTCGTCCAACAGGGTGAAGGAGAGCGCATATGATTTTTTCCCTTTTTCAATCTTCTCTCCGTCGTATACATCAAACAGGGATACTTTTTTAAGGAGTTTCCGCTCTGTCTTAAAGGCCAGCGAACGGAGCGATTCGAAAGTTACCTGCTTATCCAGGACCATGGAGAAGTCGCGCAAGACCACCTGGAACCTGGGGAGGGGAGAAAATAAAATTCTGTGCCTGGTCAGTGTGTATAAGATCCTGTCCCAGTTAAACTCGGCAGCAAACACCTGCTGATCAATGTCAAATTGTTTCAGTAGCCTGGATGAAACTGCTCCAAATTCAACCAGAGGCTTGCCATTAAGGAGATAGACCAGTCCCTCCGAGAAATCCGGATTGTCCAATCCAGCTGTTTTAAGCAAGAAGGGGTCTATTCCTAACTTTACCAGCACACTCTCTACAAAACTTTTTAATACATAAAAAGAGGATGTCCCTGGCTTTTGCACCCAGTTTCCGGGTTGAGAATTTCCCGATAGGAAAATGCCCATATGGAGTTGTTCCTCAAACCTCTCTACTGTTTTCTCACCGGCAGCTGCAGGATCCTGATAATAACAGTTCCCAAATTCATAAAGCTTCAGGTCCGGATTTTTCCGGTTGATGTTATAGGCAATGGCCTCCAAGCCTCCGTAAAGCAGGTTTTTGCGCATCAGACCCAGGTCCTGACTCAGGGGATTAAAGAGCCTGACAGCCTCCATATCCTGTTTCTCCTCCGTATCATAGTAGGCAGCACGGGTGAGCGAATTGGATTTCATCTCATAGAAGCCATTGGCGGTAAGCAGATCGGAAGTCATATTGATGATCTTCTCTTTATCGGGTTTTGCCGAGTAGGAGAGGGTGGACTTTAGCCCCGATCCAATTTCCACCCGGTTAAATCCATAAATGCGGAGAATCTCTTCAATCACATCGGCTTCCCGTTGCACATCTACCCGGTAGGGAGGCACCCGCAGGACCATGCCCAGCTTGTCTTCGTGCTCTACTTTAATCTCCAGTGATTGGAGAATAGATCGCACAGTATCCGGACTGATCTCATTTCCTATGAGCCGGTTCACATGTGCAAAGCTGATCTCCACCCTGAAATCCTCCACAGGCTCGGGATACACATCAATGACTTCGGATGAGATGCTTCCGCCAGCGATCTCTTTGATTAATAGGGCAGCCCTCTTCAGTGCCCATACCGTCATATTGGGATCGGAGCCACGTTCAAATCTGAATGAGGCATCTGTATTCAGCATGTGGTGTTTGGCGGTCTTTCTTACGTAGACCGGATCAAAGCAGGCCGATTCGAGGAAAAGATCTGTGCTAGCCTCAGATACACCCGATTTAATTCCTCCAAACACACCCGCGATGCACATTCCCTCTTCCGCATTGCATATCATCAGGTCGCTGGCCAGCAGTTTGCGCTCCTGTTCATCCAGGGTCACAAATGGGGTGCCTTCAGGCATGGTTTTTACAATTACTTTATTCCCAAAAATCTCCGCTGCATCGAATGCATGAAGAGGTTGACCTGTTTCGTGTAAAACGAAGTTGGTAATATCCACCACATTGTTAATGGGCGTTAAACCAATGGATCTAAGCCGGTTTTGAAGCCAGTCCGGACTGGCCTTCACAGTCACGCCTTTTAAGGTCAGCCCAGAATAACGTTTGCATCCTGCCTTCTCCTCTATCTCAATGGGTATGGTTAATTCCTTGTTGTCAGTTTTAAAATCATCCAGGGAGGGTTTGGAAATTTCAATGTTTTCACGCTGTTTCAGGTAGGCCACCAGGTCGCGGGCCACTCCCAGGTGAGAAGCTCCATCGATCCGGTTTGGAGTAAGCCCGATTTCAAATATCTGATCTGTCTCCATCTTAAAATAGTCGGCAGCCCGACTACCCGGAAGAGCAGCCTGATCTAAGACCATAATTCCTTCATGTGAGGTGCCCAAACCCAGTTCATCTTCGGCACAGATCATGCCCAGTGAAAGCTCACCCCTGATCTTGGTTTTCTTAATGGTAAAACCGGTCTCGTCCGGATAAAGTGTAGCACCCACAGTGGCTACGGGTACTTTTTGTCCGGCCGCCACATTGGGCGCTCCACATACAATTTGTAAGGGTTCACCGGCTCCGATATCCACCGTGGTGACTGTGAGTTTATCAGCATTGGGATGTTTTTCACAGGTGAGTACTTCACCGATGACGACCCCTTCCAGTCCGCCCTTTACCGATTGAAAGGTTTCAAGACCTTCCACTTCAAGTCCGATGTTGGTAAGGATATCACTCACCTGTCCGGCAGGCAGATCAACAGGTATATATTGTTTGAGCCAGTTATAGGATATTTTCATGGGTGCAAAAGTAGTGCATTTCAATCAGAGTAAAAAGGCCGAAATGGCAAGTTTATCCCGAAGATGCCAGATGGGATACCACCCTTTGAAAGAGGGTGGATTGCACTTCCGGATAGGTCAGTGAATGAGGGATCTCAGGGGATAGAAGAACCTCTTCAATTTCGAACTCATTCTGGGGCTCGAGTTCATGAACATTTACACTGTAGAGCCTGCCATATTCTACCTTCGTTCCCACAGTCACCTCATAATCACAAATCACTTCCATGGAGGACTTAATCACACCAGCCTCTTCATATAATTCCCTTACTGCAGCTTGATCGGCAGATTCATCTGGCTCTATATGTCCGGCTGGCATCTCCCAGCTATTCCTGTCCTGATGCCGGACAAAGATCCATTTGTCCTGGTACTTCGCTCCCATCACCACATAAGTCAGCTTCTGATCTTCCAGTAAACCTGATTCAATAAGCCTGGTGGTGACTTGTGCCATGGATATAAATTAGAGGAAGTCGCTGGCCACCCAGTACAGATCCACTTTCTCTCCACCTCTAAAAACCGTGATCTTATGTCTTGCGGTGGATCCTGCTGCTTCCAGGTGCATAAAGATTTTAAGCACACTGTCCATATCCTGCACCACAATATCATCCACAGAAAGAATAATATCACCACCCAGCATAATCTCCTCCTCATTGATGGTCACTTTTCTGAAACCTCCCTGGATCCCGGAGACTCCGGCGGGACTGTTCTTGACCACATGCTGCACAAGCCAGCCCGACCGCTGAGGCACATTGAGTATGACAGCCAGTTCCTGTGGAAGGAGTACGGCATCAATGCCAAAATATTTGGCTCCTTTGGAGCTTAAAAGGGTTTGGGCGATCTCTGAAGTGGCTGCAAAACCTATCCCTTCAAAACCACCCGATCTGCTCAGGATGGAACTGACTATACCAATTACCTCGCCTTTGTAATTGAACATGGGCCCACCAGAATTACCGGTATTAATGGCTGCATCGGTCTGAAAAAACTCCAGGATATTGCCTGCATAAGTTTTGTTCTCCTCAGAATGCCGTCCGCTGATCACACCTCTTGAAAGTGAAAAAGGAAGCCCCATGGGTGCACCAATCACAAATACTTCCGCTCCGACCCGGGTTTCATCTGAGTTTCCCAGGGTGGCGATCTGGGGATTCTTGAGGGGTTTAGTGAGTTGTATTAAAGCTACATCTGCTATTTTTGATATGCGAACCGTTTTGGCCGGCACAGCTTGTCCATCAAATAACTGCACCATGATTTCTTCCGCGTTACCTACCACATGCGCAGCGGTAAGGACCATGTCTTCCCTGATCAGTACGCCCGATCCCAATCCCATGCTTGAGGTAAATGTGCGTGGATCACCGGTACCCGCATTCACACTTTCGGCCGTATAGATGGTCACTACAGTATTTTTTACTTGATCAAATAGATCGGCCAGGTCCTGGGCCGAGATTTGGTGTACAAAGGCTGCAAAGATTGCCAGCAACAGAAACTTCTTCATCTTGTGTAAGCTTAATTTAAATCAGTTTAACATAATTCTTAACATTGCCACTTGGGAAATGTTCGGAAAATGAAAATAGAACAAAAAATTAAGATCTCAGGGATTTTAGATAATTTAGTAGCCTTAAATAGATCAAATGAATCACACTCCCCTTATTTTGATAACCAATGACGATGGTATAGAAGCAAATGGTTTAAAAACCCTGGTCTCGGTAGCCCGGGAATTTGGTGATGTGGTGGCCATATCCTCTCAGGTTCCCATGTCAGGGATGTCCCATGCCATTACCATCAAAGTCCCCCTCAGGGTTAAACTGCTGGAGGATTCTCCTGGCTTTAAAAAATACCTGACCAACGGTACCCCGGTAGATGGGGTTAAGCTGGCGTTTAACAGCCTGATGGAACGAAAACCTGACTTATTGATCTCCGGGATTAATCATGGAAGCAACTCCTCTTCCAGTGTACTTTACTCGGGAACCATGGCAGCAGCCATGGAAGGAGCCATAAACCACATCCCTTCCATAGGCTTTTCTTTGCTTGATTTCAATCCCCAGGCCGATTTTACTGCATCGGGTGAGATTGCCAGAAAGGTCATCGATAAAGTGCTGAAAGAGGGATTGCAAGACGGGATCTGTCTGAATGTAAATATTCCAGCCAGTAAAACTGGAAGAGATTAAAGGAATCAGAATCTGCAAGCAGGCCAATGGATACTGGAAGGAGGAGTTTGAAAAGCGCACCGATCCCATGGGTCAGGTCTACTACTGGCTGACCGGATTTTTTAAAAACCGGGAGCCCGACGGAGAAGGAGAGGGAACCGATGAAAAGGCCCTGGAGGAACATTATGTCTCCATTGTGCCTATTGATACAGACCTTACGGCACACAACTATCTGCAGAAATTAAAATCTTTCGAACGTCCAATGGATTAAAATGAAAACCCCAAAACGATTTGATACCATGTGGTGGGGGCTCATTCCGGGCATTATCCTTCCCCTGACTACCCTGATTATCATCTGGATAGTAAAGTATGATGGAGGATTCTTCGAGTTTCTTACAACATTTCAACATAAGGGTCTCCTCTCCAAGGTAGTTAGCCTGGCTGCCATTCCCAATCTTCTGCTCTTCTTCCTATTTGTATGGACAGACCGGACATTCTCATCCAGAGGCGTTATATTTGCAACCCTGGTGCTGGCTTTTGTGATGCTGGTGCTCAAATTTGCCTGAAATAGCATGAAGTATTTTCTCATAGCAGGGGAGGACTCCGGTGACCTACACGCCTCAAACCTGATGAAGCAGTTGAAGAAGCATGATCCCGAAGCCGAATTTCGGTTTAAGGGAGGTGACCTGATGAAGGAGGTGGCAGATGGTTTTGTGATGCATTACCGGGATACCAGTTTTATGCTAACCGATATTTTTCTGCACCTGGGTAAGATCCTCAGGAACATCAGGAAAATGAAGGCATCTATGCAGGAGTGGCAACCCGATCTTTTTATTCCGGTGGACTATGGGGGATTTAACTTTAGAATGGCAAAGTTTGCCCGATCTCAGAATATTAAGGTCTTTTATTATATTCCACCAAAAGTATGGGCCTGGCAGGAGTGGCGGGTTAAGAAAATAAGGAAGTATACGAACCAGGTTTTCTCCATATTACCCTTTGAAAAGGAGTATTTTAAGGGTTTTGATATTCATGTGGAGTATTTTGGGAATCCACTGGTGGACGAAATTGCCAGCTTCAGGAGTAAGTTTGAGGGAAGTGAATCCTGGAAAAAGAGACATGGGATCGACCAGAAACCCTTGATCGCTTTGCTGGCTGGTTCGAGAAAACGAGAGATTGAGACTACCCTTCCCTCCATGCTAAAGGTGGCAAGTGAACATCCTGAATATCAGTTTGTAGTGGCAGGGGCGCCCTCCATTGAAGCCTCCATGTATGAAGATTTCCTAAAGGGGACCGATGTGAAAATTGTCTTTGGGGAGACTTATCCATTGCTGGAGTCGGCATTTGCCGGACTCATTACTTCGGGTACAGCCACCCTGGAGGCAGGACTTTTTAATCTACCCCAGGCAGTGCTTTACCGGACCAGCGCATTGGGTTATCGCATTGTAAAACCGCTAATAAACGTTAATTTTATCAGCCTTGTAAATCTGATTTATGGAAAACAGCTGGTGCTTGAAATCATACAGAAGGATCTGTATGAGCGTTCGGCCCATGAGCTGTCAAAAATTCTGGACGATAAGGAGTACAGGGAAGGTATGTTGAAAGGGTATGAAGCCATAGGGGCCGATCTGGGTGCCCCCGGAGTTTCAGAGCGAATTGGAAAACGAATGATTGAATTGTTAAAAGCACCTGTTTAATGAGGCGGATTATTGCTTTGCTGTGGATATGGATTGGATGGATCGGGGTAAATGCCCAGACAGTGAGGGTTGGATTGTACCAAAACCAGTTGGTCAATTCAGCTGTGGTCTATTGTATGGAAGGAAGTTATCAACTTCTGGTGGATGGCTCGGAGATGGCAAGGATGGGGGCCGGAGGGGTCCTCTACCTCACCCAGGAACAAAATGGCATAAAGGTACTGGATGCCAGCAACGATTTCGGACATGCCAAATCCGTAGAATTCAAAGCACTTACCCTTGAATCTGTGTTTCAAATACGGGCCATGGACCCTGAGCTGGATGCCCGGCCCTATGACGACGACCTGGTTGTCTTTTCCAGCGACAGCTGCATGACCCTGGTAAACCGTGTTGATTTCGACAAATACCTTGCGGGGGTGGTAGAATCTGAGTCGGGTCCCAAAGCCGAAGCTGAGTTTTACAAAGCACAGTCTATTCTCTGCAGGACATTTGCCATGAAACACCTGGACCGGCATCAGGATGAAAATTATTCCCTTTGTGACGGATCACACTGCCAGTCCTACCATGGAAAAAGCAGAAAGAATCCCATGATCCTGGAGTCCATCCGGGAAACCACAGGTTTGGTACTGGCAGATTTCAACTTCAAACTCATCACAGCGGTCTATCATCCCAACAGTGGAGGACAGACCCAGCGTGCATCCAGTGTTTGGGGCAATGAAGTGGACTATCTACAATCGGTGGTAGATCCCTATTCCCTGCATCAGCCCCATGCCAAGTGGCGCGATACCATCTCATTCGAAGATTGGAAGAACTACCTGCTGGAAAACGGAATGAAGAAGGTGGGCAAGATACCCGATGAAATCATCTATGTGGAACAGATGCGAAGAAGGAAGAGTTTTGTGTTGGACAAAGATTCGCTCCATATGACTAAGATTCAGGCAGACTGGGGATTCCCGTCTTCCTATTTTGATATGTTTCCCGATGAGGATTCGGTCCTTGTCTGGGGAAAAGGACTTGGTCATGGAGTGGGGATGAGCCAGGAAGGAGCCATGAAGATGGCCAGGGATTTTTTCTCTTATCAGGATATCCTCCAGTTCTATTTCTTCGATGTGCGTTTGATGGATTTCAGAGATCTTCCTGCCTCCAGTAAAACAGAGACAGACTTTAAGTATTAAGGGGTGAACAGCCATGTGGTCACAATTTAGCAAAGAGATTAGCGGATTTTTCAGCAGCCTGACCGGTTATGTGGTGGTGGTGGTTTTTCTCCTGCTAAACAGCCTGTTTATGTGGATAGCTCCGGGGCAATTTAATGTGATTGAAAACGGGTATGCTTCCATGGATACACTGTTTGCCATTGCACCCTGGGTGTTTTTGTTCCTGGTTCCGGCCATCACCATGCGCATGATCTCGGAGGAGAAACGGATGGGGACCCTTGACCTGCTTAATACAAGGCCGATTTCGGAACTTCAGATTATCCTTGCAAAATTCCTGGCCTCCTGGACCCTGGTTCTTCTCTCCTTACTTCCCACACTGGTCTATTTCTGGTCGGTATCCCGACTGGGCAACCCACCGGGAAACATGGATGTGGGAGGCACCTGGGGTTCCTATTTCGGCTTGCTATTTTTAGGAGGTATTTATGCAGCCATAGGGATTTTCTCCTCATCACTTTCAGGGAATCAGATTGTTGCCTTTATCGTCGCCGTATTTCTTTCGTTTATCATGTACCTGGGATTTGAGTTCTTAAGCGAACTGGCCTCTTCGGGCTCAATGGCTTTTCGGATTTCAATGCTGGGCATCAGCCATCATTATAACTCAATGAGCAGAGGGGTAATTGATTCCAGGGATCTGCTCTATTTTGCGGGCGTCATGGCCCTTTTCATTATGGGAACCCGAACCGTGCTTCAAAGCAGTAAATGGTAAAAGAGAATGGATAAAAAGCAACTAAAAAGACGCCATTTGCTCCAGCTGCTTGGTACACTGTTACTGGTTCTGTTGCTGGGATTGTTTTCAGGAATGAAATTTTTCAGAATCGATCTGACCTCCGAAAAGCGCTATACCCTTTCAAAATCTTCAAAACAGATACTTCGCAGTCTGGATGAACCTGTTTTTGCCCGGATCTATTTGGACGGAGACCTGCCCTCAGAATTTGTAAACTTCAGAAAGTCTATCCTGGAACTGATGGAGGAATTCAGGGCTTATGGGGGAGACAAACTGCAGTATGAGTTTGTCAACTTATACGACGAAAGTGATGAGACCATACGAAACCGCATGATAGGTGAACTTTATCAGAGGGGACTCAATGTGACCAACATCCAGTTCAATGATGGGGAGGGAGGGGCCTCCACCAAGCATGTTTTCCCGGGAGCCATGATCAGTTACAAAGGATTTGAGATTCCGGTGAACCTCTTAAAGAACAATCCCTCACTTCCCCACGAACAGAATCTGAATAACTCCATTCAAACCCTGGAGTATGAGTTTATGAGGGCCATACATAGCCTGACCCTGGAGGAGATCCCCCGCATTGCTTTTATAGAAGGACATGGAGAACTTGACTCACTTCAGACCCACAGCCTGATGGATGAATTAAAGAACTTTTTCCAGGTAGACAGAGGTCAGATAAACGGACAAGTGGAGGCCCTGAGAAATTACCAGGCCCTGATTATCGCCAAGCCCATGCGACCCTTCAGTGAGGCCGATAAGTTTGCCATTGACCAGTACATCATGCAGGGAGGCAAGGTGCTCTTTTTCCTGGATCCTGTAAATCCCTTTGCCGACAGTCTCTCTGCCGGAACCACGGTGGCCCTGGCCAACCAGGTGGGATTGGAGGATCTGCTTTTTAAGTATGGAATTCGCATCAATTACAACCTGGTGGCCGATCTTCAGTGCAACCTGGTCCCGGTAAATACCGCACCAGCCGGAGAGCAGGCCAACTTTACCATGGTGCCCTGGGTCTATCACCCCCTCCTGGCCGGCCCAACAACCCATCCTGTAACCCGGGGACTGAACTATGTGAAGAGTGAATTTGCCTCCAGCATCGACACCATTGATGATGGAAACCGGAAGGCCTCAAAAACCGTACTGCTTGCCACTTCCCCCAACAGCCGAACCAGAGATGTCCCCATTTACATCAGCATGGAGGAGGTAACCCGGCAACCCGATCCTGCACTCTACACCTCTTCCCATCTGCCCGTAGGGATTCTATTGGAGGGTGAGTTTGAGTCCTTTTACAAAAACTACCCCGTGCCCGATGGCGTCTATCCACCCGATTACCAGGCCCTGGACAGAAGCGAGGCCGGTTCTGTTTTTGTACTTGCCGATGGAGATATTCCCGCAAATGAGGTGCAATATGAACAGGGGGCATACAGAGCCCAGCGCCTGGGTTACGACCGCTATACCAGGCAGACCTTCGGGAATATGGAGTTTCTGATGAATGTGGTGAACTACATGACTGACGACACCGGCATTATGGAGCTTCGTTCCCGGGAGTTTAAACTCAGACTCCTTAACAGCGATCTGATCAATCAAAAAAGCCAGGTGCTTAAATGGAAACTTGTGAACACCCTGCTGCCACTTCTCCTGGTACTTCTGTCGGGACTCTGCATTCAGTATCTGAGGAGGAGGAGGTATACCTGAAGTAATTAATCCCGATTTTGTATAAATATGGAATTAAATCAGCGGTAGAATGCTAAATAATAATCAAGTCAAATTTATTTGCATTTTGATTATCAACACCTTATCTTTGTATTAACATGCTTACCCCGCTTCCCATTTGAACAGCGCGCTCAGGGTAAGCTTTTTTTTCTTTAGTGGCGAAAGTACCATATAACAAACCAGCGTTAACTTATAAAGCCCAATTATCTCAACTAAAAGAGAGAGGATTGAGAATTGATGACGAGGGTTCTTTCCTGGATATTCTTGAAAAGAAGAGTTATTATCGTCTAAGTGGCTATTGGTACCCCCTTCTTTCTGACAAAGCAAATCATATTTTCAAAAAAGGTGCGAGATTTGAAGATGCATATAGTATGTATTCTTTTGACAGGGACTTGCGGCAGTTGATCATTAAGGAACTAGAGAAGGTTGAAATAGCTGTTAGGGCTAAAATGATTTATATCTTTTCACACCAGTTTGACCCATTCTGGTATACCCATGCTTATAACTTCAAAAAGTCAAATATTCATTATGTTTGCGCCCATCATTCAAGATTATGGAATAGAGTAATGCGTATTCAGCCGATGATTCCCACTTCCCCTAAAAATCAGTGGTTGAATAATATATCAATTCCAAATGATCGGGTATATTATATTCTCTCAATGATCATCTACTTATTAGAAAGTATAAATGATCAGAATTATCTGATAGATGATTTTAAAACCCTTTTAACATCGTATCCAAATATACACGTTGAGGCTATGGGATTTCCTTCCAAATGGGATAAGGAACCACTTTGGTCTATGTAGCACTTAAGAAATGAATAATAGACTCGATTTGAAGTACTAAAGCACTAAGCAATTTGATGCAGACATCCCCCACAAAAAAAATAGTTACAGTGATAGCAAGCATCCTTGTGCTTGTAGTCCTGTTGCTGGTTTTTACCAGATCCCTGGAGCACCATGAGGGGCAACATCAGGCAGGTGGCCCTGAAGTCTCCTGGTGAAGTGGATCGCATTGTGGTGGCCGGCCCCATGGATACTACAATACTTTCCAGGAGTAATGGGAGCTGGACCCTTAATGGAGGTGAGGAGGCCGGCAAGGTTCCGGTGGAAAACCTGCTGATCGCCGCTGAGAGATTGGAGATCAGTTCCATCATTTCTGCCGATTCTGAATCCGGCGACAATCCAGGCAGAACCATTAGCTATTACAAAGGAGATAGAATTTTACTTTCCTATGACTTACAGGCGAAGGGAGGTCAGTATCTTCTGACCTCAGCAGGCTCTGATAATTCATACTATGTTTCGGTGTCGGGTTACCCGGGTCTGAACCTGGAAAAGGTCTTCTCAAGCGCCACGAATCACTACCGGGAGCATTTGCTGATTGACCTGTTGCCCTCCGAAATCTCTAAAATTGAAATAGAATTGGAGGATGGAGAGGGCTTCAGTTTTGAACAGGACCTGGAGGGCAATATCACTTTATCGGCCGGTAAGCCCAATGATCTGGCCGTTCGCTTGCTATTTTCTTACTTCACATCCATCGTTTATGAGGACAAATCTGGCATCACTGCCTCTTCATTGTTTCAGGCCGATTCTTCCCCTCAGGCAATGGCCCTTTTGCATGTGGAGTCACACGGTGGAGAGAAACATAGCCTTCGGGTTTTTCCTTACGTTGAAAACCAGGGTGAACAACCCCATATGTTTAAGGCCCTGGTGTTCTATAATAATGAGCCTGAGGCATTGATAGTCAATTACATATACCTGGATGTACTGATGCGTGATTTGTCCCATTATGTTGGGGATAAGTAGTCGAGGCTTTCACATTTATTTTTCGTATAATTGATGGATTAATGACTTATTTTTAAAAACACAGATAACCATGAAATTTGTTGTATCCAGTATGGAACTGCTGGGCCATCTACAGGCCATCAGTCGTGTGATCAGTAATAAAAACACGCTTCCAATTCTAGATAATTTCCTCTTTTCTCTTGAGGATGGTAAGCTGGAGATTACAGCGTCGGATCTTGAATCCACGCTGATTACCCAGATCCAGCTGGAGAATACCGATGGATCGGGAGCAGTAGCAGTTCCTGCCCGAATACTTACCGATATACTTAAAGAGTTTCCGGATATTCCTCTCACTTTTGAGATCAATACAGAGAGCCTGATGATCGTGATTCAGAGTGAAAATGGAAGGTTCTCCATCATGGGTCAGAATGGCGCTGAATTTCCCCAAATGCCTGTGATCAAAGATGATCAGAAGCAGGTCCTGGAATTGGACCATGAAGTCCTGCTCACAGGGATCAATAAATCACTGTTCGCCACTGCCGATGACGAATTACGTCCGGTCATGAATGGTATATTCATGGAGCTTTCTCCCGATGACATTACTTTTGTAGCTTCAGATGCACATAAGCTGGTTCGTTACAAAAGAACCGATGCTGCTGCAGAAAGTGCATCCAGCTTTATTCTTCCCAAAAAACCGGCTTCTCTCCTGAAGAACATACTTCCCAGGGAGGAGAATAAAGTGGTGCTTGAATTCGACGATAGAAATGCATCATTTACCCTCACCAATTACAAACTTGTATGCAGGTTGGTGGAAGGAAATTATCCCAGCTACAATTCGGTGATCCCTACGGATAATCCCTATAAGATGAGTATTGATCGCCTTTCGTTCTACAACACACTTAAGAGGGTATCTGTATTTTCCAACCAGGCCAGTAACCTTGTGAAATTAGCCTTATCGGGTAATCAAATCAACATCTCGGCACAGGATATCGATTTTTCAATCTCAGCTACAGAGCGCTTAAGCTGTCAGTATGAAGGTGAGGACATGGAAATTGGTTTTAAATCCACCTTCCTCATTGAGATCCTGGCCAATCTTGCATCTGATGATGTGATTCTTGAGATGAGCGATCCCACCAGAGCTGGCATATTGCTGCCGGCGGTAACAGATAATGAGAATGAAGATACCCTCATGCTTCTGATGCCTATGATGATAAATGCTTAGCGCATGAAGCTTAACCTAAAGAATCCCATAGTCTTTTTCGATCTTGAAACGACAGGCATCAATATCGCAGCAGACCGAATCGTTGAGATCGCCTATCTGAAAGTAGACCTGAACGGGAACGAAACCTCCAAATCGATGAGGATCAATCCCGAGATGCCCATTCCCGAGAATGTAACGGCCATTCATGGCATCTCCAATGAGGATGTGAAGGATGCTCCTACCTTCAATGAGGTTGCCAGAAGCCTGGCCAAGGAGATAGAAGGATGCGACCTGGCGGGTTACAACTCTGTCAGGTTTGATATTCCCTTATTGGCAGAAGAATTCCTTAGAGCTGGGGTTGACATCGACCTGAGCAGGAGAAAATTCGTAGATGTGCAGGTCATCTTTATGAAAATGGAACCCCGTACCCTTACTGCAGCATATAAGTTTTTTGCAGGAAAAGAATTGACCGATGCGCATTCGGCCGAAGCCGATACCCTGGCCACCTATGAGGTCTTACAGGCCCAGTTGGATCGTTATCCCAATCTGGAGAATGACATTGGTAAACTGGCTGAATTCTCGGCGCACAACCGCAATGTGGATTTTGCCGGGAGAATTGTATACAACGATGATGATGTGGAGGTGTTTAACTTTGGCAAATACAAAGGAAAACCAGTGCGTGAGGTCCTGCAAAGTGATCCAGGGTACTTTGGGTGGATGATGAATGGGGATTTTCCCCTCTATACCAAGAAAGTACTCACCTCCATAAAATTAGATTCAATTAAGAAGTAGAACCATGAAGATCATCTGCATCGGCAGGAATTATGTAGCTCATGCCAAGGAGTTGAACAATGATGTGCCTACCACTCCAGTGTTTTTCATGAAACCCGATTCGGCCCTTGTGATTTCCAACCGTCCGTTTTTCTATCCCGATTTCTCAAAGGATGTACACCATGAGCTGGAGTTGGTCATTCGCATCGACAGGTTGGGAAGGAGCATAGAAGAGCAGTATGCCGACCGCTACTTCAGTGAGATTGGACTGGGTGTGGATTTCACTGCCCGCGATCTGCAGGCAAAACAGAAGGAGAAGGGCCTTCCATGGGAAATTGCCAAGGGATTTGATTATTCGGCGCCCATCAGTGAATTTTTCCCGGTCAAAAAATTTAAGGATATCCACAATCTCTCCTTCAACCTGGATATAAACGGCAAAACTGTGCAAGACGGAAATAGCGCTCTGATGATCTTCAGTTATGAGAAGATTATCTCCTATGTATCGCGGTTTATGACCCTTAAAACAGGCGACCTTATTTTTACAGGAACGCCGGCAGGGGTAGGACCCGTAGCCATCAACGACAGGTTGGAGGCATACCTTGAGGGGGAGAAAATCATGGATTTCCCGGTAAAGTAATGGCAAAAGAAACCTACAAGGTTCACAGGGTCTCTCTTGTGAATGTATCAGCCTATCTGATCTACAGACCGGGTGAGGCCATCCTGGTGGACTCAGGAAATGGTGGTTCGGAGCAGAGGATATTTGAAGCCCTGTGGGACCTTGGTCTTGAGCTCTACAACCTAAAGCTGGTCATCCTGACCCATGCACATTTTGATCACGCCGGCTCTGCTGGAAAATTGAAAGAGTTAACCTCCTGTAAAGTGATGTCTCACCACTTTGAGATAGACAGGCTCAAAGCCGGATATGCTCCACTACCCCCGGGTACTCGCTGGAAAGCCAAATTGTTGGTAGGAGCGGCCCGGGCTTTCAGAAGCAGCATGGGGAAATTTCCACCGGTGGAACCCGATTTAGTCATCCAGGATACCTTCGATCTAAGGGAATTTGGATTCCCGGGTAAGGTCATTCACACGCCCGGTCATACCCATGGATCCATGGTGGTCCTTATGGAAGGGGGCGAACTAATCGGCGGGGATACCCTTTTTGGTTTGGCCAAAAAGCAGCACTTCCCCCCTTTTGCCGAAGACCTGCCCGGCCTGGTAAAAAGCTGGAAAATGATCAGAGACCTCCCTGTGGACACCATCTATCCAGCCCATGGCAAATTCTTCTCTTTTGATAGCTTCATGGAAGAGTTTGATGGCGCCATGGTGAGGTATGGGTGAAGGGTAGAAGTTAGGGGGTAGGGGTTAGTGGTTAGTGGGTAGTGGGTAGTTGGTAGTTGGTAGTGGGTAGTCCTTGTAACTATCATTGCATCAATCTACTGAGGTGATTTTTCTGAAAGGGGTACGATCAAAAGCATGGTCAGGACATTAACCCTAAAACCCAAATGGCAAAGAAGGACTCTGAAATCATGATCCCGGATGAAGTTATCATGAATAAGATCTAAACGATCAGAGGAAAAAAAGTAATGTTGGACCGAGATCTGGCAGAGCTATTTGATGTTAAGGCCATTCGTTTAAGGGAACAGTTAAAGAGAAATATAGAGAAGTTCCCTTCGCATTTTATGTTTCAGCTAACAAATGAGGAGGTTGAGATCATGGTATCGCAAAATGCGATACCTTCAAAGCAACATCTTGGAGGTTCTCTACCGTATGTCTACCGAGCACGGTGTTTTACAGCTAGCCAATATCTTAAAGAGTGCCCGTGCTACACAAGTGAGCATTAAGGTAATCGAGATCTTTGTTAAGATGCGAGAAATGCTGACTGATACCTTAAGGCTTCATCTTGACATCGAACTTATCAAGAAGAAGATTGAAAACCAGGATAGGAATATAGGGCTTGTCTTTAGCTATTTGGACGAATTAATGGAGAAAAAAAAATCCGGATCCTAGGAATCCTTTAGGCTTTAAACAATCCAAAAAATAGCCTCACAAAACAAAATCCCCTCTCCACATGATGGCATTTGCATTTCCAAGTTCTGTTTCCGGCCCATCGTAAAGCCAACATTGCTCTTGTAATTCCTAACGCATAATGGATTTTTTCGGTTATTATTTCTTGATACCCAATTGTATAAGCCATTTTATATGGATAAATATGGATACTTTATGGATATGTATTGCCATATAATATATGAAGTAATTTGTAAATGCAACTGATATAGTTGCTTTAACCATGAATTGAAAAGCCAAGCTCATTGCCAGGTTTTTAACTCTACTTCTGATTTTCATTGTGATGAGGTGGTAAAATTACTTGGTTACTTTGACTTTCAGGAGGTGAAAAAGGGAAAAGCTGCTGGTAAAACAGATTAAGGAAGGTTTAGATATATGAAAAACTTAGATTATAAAGGTTATACAGGTTCCATTGAATATAGCAAGGAAGATGATTTGCTTTATGGAAAAGCTTTAGGAATACAGGGACCTATCTCTTACGAAGGGGCAACTGGGCGTGAACTTGAAGCAGACTTCATTGAAGCAATAGATACTTACCTTGGCGAATGTAGACTGAGAGGAATCAAACCCGAGAGGCCTTTTAAAGGAAGTTTTAATGTTCGTATCTCACCCCAGCTTCACCAAAAAGCTGCATTGCTGGCTATGTCAGAAAATAAGTCACTAAACAATTTCGTTGCTGAATCAATCAGGGAGCGGGTTATTAAAGAAACGGGAAGCCATGTCCAGATCAATTAGGCACCACCGGTGCCGAGATGGAGATGGGGGAGAAGATGGGGCTCAGGGTGACATCTTCAACGATAAACGCATCTGGTAAAATCAGGGATACTGTTAAGCCACCACCAGATTGAGTGTTATGAACCAATCTTTCTGAGGAGTAGTTGGAAACTTCCCGAAGGCTATTCTCGGGCAGATCGACCGTACTTATAATCCTTACCAGGCTTTCGTTACCATTATCCAAATCTACTTTGTAGAGTAAGAGGGGAAGGGGGATTCCATTGCCTGACATGGAGCGGAGGATGTAAGCATATTCCAGGTTTTCTTCCTTTGCCAGTTGGATTAATTTTTGTTTCAATTCCGCCTTGGACAAAGCTCCTTCTGTAACTTCCATCTCCAGTATGCCCGGAGCAATCATCTTGCCGCCATACAAGCTGCCTCGCATGTGGCCGTTGGAGTGGGGAACATCTTTGGTGGGGGTACGTCCGTTTAATTGGTTTACAAGGATCCCATTTTTCACAAGCAGGAGTTCGTCGGGAGGAATAATTCCTTCAGCATCCACTTCAAAATTTCCGGTAAGCTCTGTTCCCTGGTAGACTTTCATGTGGGTCCTCGCTGTGAGGTTGATGTTTTTGGGCATAACCCTCTGATTAAGGGAAGGGGAGGTACCATTCATCATGGATGAGGAGTAGAGGTTCATTTGCTGATCCTTGATCAGACTGGCTCTTGAGGCGGTGAGGGTTTTGGATGAGCCTATGACCATTGTGCTTAATGTGCTGCGGGCTGCCTGACCCATAAACAGGACAGGACCGTAGTAGCGATCATTTGTGATGGGTGCCTTCCTGACCAACAACAGACTGTCGACCATGGATCGAATGTCAAATTCCACCGTTTCCCTGGCGGGAAGAGATGATGGGCCTGTGGCGTCGTATGAAAGTGAGCTAAACAGCGGCTGGTAGTCTTTGCTAAAGCACTCCACCTGAATATGCAACATCGTGTGGTCCTGAGGATATTGAATTCTGGCACCTTCGCTATTGATAAAGTAATGATCGACTTGATGCATGTTCATGGCTACACTGGACCCGGTAAGATCGCTATAGTCCCCTAAAATGCTTGAATATTGGCGAAGCATCTCATCCAATCCGGTGGTATCCATCCCCGGTGTTTTCCTTAAAACTTTCTTTTTTGTGACCTCTTCCTGGCTGAAATCGGGAATGGGCTCATATCCGTCCGGAAGTTTTTTGCTTGAAAGCGTATTCATTTTATTCTTATACAGGGTGCCGGCCGATTTGTAAACCTGATCGGTCATTTTCCAGAAGCTACGCCTTATTCCCATGTAATCAGGTTCCAGTGGAGGATTTATATAGGTGGAATAAAAGTTGTCTGTAATCGACTGGTCTGTGTAATTCTCATCATTCAATTCATAGTTACCCACCATTAATCTGACATTGTTGCCACTGAACTTCTGAATACCCGATGATTCAAGCGATCCCAGGGTGGCAGAAGCGGAATAGATTTGATGGTTTGAAAGGGAATATGAAATAAAGAAGGGTTCATCAAAATCTTTAAATTTAAGTTGCTCCAGGTTCCGGTTCATTTCATCAATAAGCGCTTGTTCAATGACCTCCTTGGGAGGAGGAATGGTGGTGGAGCTCTTTGCGCCTCCTGGCATTTCAAGGATGGGTTTGATCTGGTTTCCTTCTGGCTCTTTCTGGGTCTCAATCCTGCTAATTAGCAGTGAAGGTGAGATGGTTGAAACAGGAATTCCGCCTGACTCTGCTCCACAGGTTCCATTGAAGATTCCCATCTGGTCGCCTGCTGCTTCGATACCGGAGAACATCACCAATGGGGTACCGATCAGGGTAACTCCACGGACCAGCTCATCGGGTCGGCCATCTGTATAGATGCGGAATACCTTACGGGGTTGAATGTTAAATACATTGGGCTGATAGCGGTCTGTGGTCGTAAATCCCCCCGATACCTCTTCAATATAGTATCCGTAATCGAGCCCAAGCTTTTTGCAGTTCTGAAGAAGGGTTTTTCTCAATTGTTCCTCAGTCCTTGTTTTCTTTGCACTGATAATCAGATTAGACTGCCGTGAGACCGCTTCGGAGCTGGCATTGGCCCGACCGTGTCCGTTAGACCTTGAATCTGTTTCCAGCGGCTGGCGCGACATGAGGAAATTCCTTAAAATTCCATCTTCCACCACAGTGACTTTCTGTCCCGGGATTCCCTGTTCATCGAAGGCATAATACCCATTGAGGTAATGCCCGTTGTAATCGCTCAGGGTGGGATCACTGACTACGCTCAGGTTCTTGTTAAGTACTGATTCACCAATGCGGGTTTTAAAGGTTTGTCCATCCGATTTGCTTTTTAGCCTGTGACCTTCAATGCGGTGACCAAAAATTTCATGAAAGAATACACCTGAAGCCGAAGCAGAGAGGATTGCCGGGCCCGAATAGGGCTCAGCTTTGGGGGCTTTACTAAGCTTTCGAAGGTCTTGCACCAGGACCTGGCAGGCAAGTATTACCGAATCGGAAGAGGGCAACTCTTCCGGAATTCTGGCATGAAATACTTTTTCCAGTGGAATAATATCTCCGTCTTCTGCCACCATCGAAACATTCAGGATAAGTGTCGCGCTGGTGTGGTTCTGTGCAATTCGGCTGCCTTCTGTGGATACATAGTATTTTCTTTCCGTGCTGAAATTCAGGGCAGCTTCTCCATCAATAAATGCCCTATCCCCTAAAAAAACTCCGGAGTAATCTTTTACTCTGGATACCCACTCGTCTTGATCCAATTCTCCTACAAAATCTTGCATGGGAGGGTCTTCATGCTGATGAGGATTCTCTTTGGAGAAGTCGGGTATGGAATCTCTCTTTTTGCTGTTGGTTAGTAAATTCTGATAAGAGGAGAGTGCCGATTTATAATTCAAATCGGTGAGCCGCCAGATTTTCTGGCGAATCGCTACCTCGTTGTTCTCCAGAGGGAGTTGGGTGCTTTGCATCCTGCCCCCTCCATACCAGTCATTTCCATTTTCGGAAGGATGATTGTTGTCAAAACTATAGTCGCCCACCTTTACCGAAGTAAATAGGACCCGGTACTTATTCTTCATTTTGTTTGTCAGACTTCCAAAAGACCCGGTCAGGGTAATAGAATGTATATCGGAAGCCCGGTACTCCATAAAATAGGGGGAGACTTCCTCCTTTTGAAGGATGTTAAACTCCCTGGCTAGTTCATCAGAAAGGATGTCCAGTAAGGAGGATTGAGCTTGAAGAGGTAATGCAAGTGCTATACTTGTGGCGAGTGTAAGCCACCAGAATTTCTTGGATGCTATATTCATGGATGATCAGACTGATTCGATTAATACACTATTGAACGCTAATATGATGAAAATGTTTTCTCGTAACAGGGATCAAAGTTAATAACTACCTACAACCACGGCATTTTTAAGGTTTTGATTGAATAGGAGAATGAATTCAGCACAGGATTATGATCTGGAGAATCTAACAGTGGATTAATATCTCCTTTGTCAGCTGCATAAATCGCCTCCAGATAGATTTTCCTTATTTCCCCTGATTTTGATAGGTTGATCGGCCCCAGGAAAATGGCGGTCGTATAAATAGGTGGGATATTATTATGTCTGCAATCAGCCTGGAATGTCTACCATTGCCATCTGGGAATATGTGGATCAATACAAGCCTGTGACTAAATCTAAGTGCAATCTCATCTGGATTATAGGTCCTGTTTTTTGATCGAAAATTTGCAGTCCTCAATTAACTTTCTCAGTTCAACAGATATTTGATACTTGTCCACTCCTATATTCTTATTGCTGTTTCTAATAGATCCAGCCCATTGCCAAACTTCTGCAAACATTTTCTTGTGGACCAGAAGCAGAAATTCTTCTGAAAGAATCCGATTGTGATCGAACTTATGTTTTATGGTCCATTCTATGGCTTGTTGAATATTTGCCTGTTCGAATTCATCCAGTTCACCCCGGGTTGAGATGGTATCAATAAGTAGTCCTTCCTTCTCGTCTTCAGCCAGAGGAGTTTGTCCTTCTATATAATTTGGATCTAATCCCATAGATATCGTGGCATTTTTGATTTTAGATCGTTGGCTTTTTCAGAAATGGCCTTATTGATTCTAGCTGGCTCGTTTTCCTGATTTTCAAGCTTCATGCTCACTGAAGCTCTGTGAACTATTTCCCTGGCCATCTCCATTGCTTTCTGGTTTATCATGCTCTCGAGACTTTCTTCCATAGGTATGAATCCATAAACCAATTTCATGTTAAGGGCATTGCCAAAATGTTTCAATACTTTTATTGAGACAGTTCCATACACTTCACGTTCTTCTATTTCTTTAACGCTTTGTGCAGTAATCCCCATCCTGTTTCCAAGTTGCCTCAAGGACATACCTAAAGATTTCCTGATTGCCCTGATCCAGCCGGCTGAAGGAATCGACAATTCTTCAATGCTTCATATTGAAGAATCTTTTTGTCAATCTGTTCTAAAATAAGCTTCTGTTGTTTCATAAGGGTAAAGCCTTGGTAAGTCATTGCGAATATAAGGTAATAACCTTAAAATAGCAAATAAAAAATAAGGATATAGCCTGATGGTATCTTTTATGGAATTGGGTTTATTTCACTTGGGTAGGGTATCTCTTTTGGATGCTTCGCTTTTTCTCTGGTGGAAGCTTGAGTTACTCCAAAAACAACTCGATGGTCTGGTAGACCTCTTGTTTCTGCTCTTCGGGCATGTTGTTGATGCGTGTGCGGTGTGAGCCGCCCTCTTTGAAATAGATTTTTGAATTGCTGGTGCCGGTGCTGGTCACTGCTGTGGCCGACCAGGTGTCGTATTCACCATAGATATAGACGAAGTTGTTGGCAACCTCCAGGTACTTCTCCAAATCAACAGATAACTCGGCATTGAAAGGAATCGCCACTCCTTCTGGGATGGTAAAGGTAAAGATGGGATTGTCTACGTGCTGGATATATTTTCCAAATTCATCCAGGTCATAACCATAATACCCCATCTCGGTGAGGGCCTGGTAGAAGAAGGGCTGGTTTTCCATAATAAATCCGTCATCGAAGTAATCAAATCCTGCCACCCGGTTCATGTGTTCAATCACTTCCCGGGCTCTGGCAGCCCTTCCTGGAATCTTATTTACAGGAACATAGCCCCATTGCCAGAATGCAAAGGAGTACTCCAGCACGCAATACTCATATGCATTTTCATAACCACCTGCCATTTCATAGCTATATCCTTTCTCCTCTGAGAAGTTGATAAAGGCTGGAATGTAGCGGTCCTGGTACTTCAGAGCCATTTTCTGAAACCTCTTTACCTTCCTCCGATCTCCGGGAGTCCCTACCTGGCGGAGAAATGAGTAAATGCGCTCGTCCTCAACCTTAAAATTTAAGGGAGCCACATAAGGAACCCGCACATCCACATCATTGGGGTAGTAGTAACTGTGATACATGACCGTCTGGCCTCCTTTGCTAATCCCGGTGGCAATCCATTTTTCGGGATAAAGATCCTTAAAGAGGGTAACGATTCGGTGATGATCTGAGGCGGCCTGCCAGGTATCCAGGTATTCCCACTGGGGATGATCCGGAGCACTGCGTCCAAAATAGCGATGTTCTACCATCACCTGGTTGCACTTTAACCGGGCGGCAATTTCGGAAGTGTAGTAATATTTGGCATCGTAACCGGCTGTTACAAACACCACAGGCCGGGAAGGATCGATGTGGGAAATATATAGCCTCTGGGTAAAGGTCTCTCCATTGGGATTGCGGTGATCAACAGGTTGCTCGATCATCACTTCAAGGATGCGGTCAAAGTTGGATTCACTCTCAAGAACACGCACTTCGCAAACATATTCTCTGCTTAGAAAATCATCCAGTTTGACGCTTGCCCAGGCTTGAAACAGGACAAAGGTGAACAATACCCATGTAAGGAAAAACTTCTTCATATGCACATCAAGATGACTCTCCGATCAATAAACAAAAATATATAATTTTAAGTATATCAGAAATTTAATAAGGATTTTTGCCAAAAGCGAGTTAAAAGTCCTTCCATTGTTTGAGTGAGTGCCAGCTAATCCTTACTTTTAATATGGAACCTAAAAAGAGGACCTATGAAATTATCCGGGATTTTGCTTTCAATTTTTATGCTTGTTTTTACTGTTGCAGTTGTTAAAGGACAAAATTGTGCGGACTTTATTCCTCAAAAGGAGGGTACCGTGTTAAAGTATGTGAGCTATGATAAGAAGGGAAAGGTGACAGGCAGCTCGGAAATGTCTTTTAAGGAGAAAACGGTGAAGGATGATTGGAGTGAGGCAGTCTTTATGTCCACCTACAGTGACAAAAAGGGGGAGGCTATTTTTGAAAATGAAGTGAAGGTGGAGTGTAAGAAAGGAATCCTTTATTTCAGTTCCAGTAAATTTCTGGATCCCGCCACCATGAGCGCCTATGAGTCCATGGAGGTGGAGGTGGATGCGGAGCATATGGACCTGCCTCTGGATAGCAAAGCAGGTGACGGAACTTAAGGATGGCAAAGTTACCGCCATTGTCAGCAACAATGGAATGAAGCTGGTTACGCTTTCGGTAGATATCTTCAACAGAAGAATCGACGCCCTTGAAACCATGGAAACCCCTGCGGGATCCTTTGAGTGCATTAAGAGCAGTTTTGACATGCGCACGGAAATGGGTTTTGTGAAGATGAATATGAGTTCAGTGGAATGGTACAGTCCTGAGTATGGCCCCATCCGCTCTGAAACCTATGACAAGAAAGGCAATTTGTCGGGTTATACGGTACTGGAATCAGTGGACTGATCTGTAAACGGGGTATCGCATGTAGGTGGGTTCTGACCAGGGCGACCTTTCATAGATATAGCGAAGCTGGCCATAGGCATTCCCTGCAAACTGGGGATCCTCTTTTTTCTTTTGCTCAAATTCCCGACGTAGTTCCGGATTCTCCTTCAGCAATTTCTCTGCGGTCTCTTCAAAAATATAGGGAGAGAAATATTCGTTACGAAAGAGGACCTCATCGAAAAAGTTCCAACTGAAAAAAGAGTCATATCCCCGGGGCTCCAGTGTCTGAACCAGATACTCGATGGCCTTTTGGCCGGTTGGGACCAGGTAGTCTCCGGCATAGAGCTGCAGCTTTTCGACCTTCTTATTTACCTTCACATCGTAGTGACGATAATGTCCGTTATAGGGCTGTTTTACGGTTTCATAACTGTCGATATAATATACCTCTAGCTCCAGGAGGGTATCCGAGGGAAGTGGATGCATCTCCACCTGATTGAGCTTCAGCCTTTCTACTACCTCCTGCCATGCAGAAGGAAGCAGGTAGTACTCGGGCTTTTCAACGGTAATTACCGGTTTGAAGTATTTATAGTAGGGGATCTCCTTTTCCCAGGTCTCTTCCCTGTCGTAGTAATAGCGCTGTATCCCGGTGACTTTGCTTGGAGCCGTTTTTGCACTGTAGCCTTTGAATGGGATCATCTCATAACGGGAGGTATCCAGGGCCCACTGCAGGGTAAACTCTCTCTTTCTCCAGTTTTTCGAGCAGGGCTTCCTGTTTTATATCCTTCAACTCCTTCTGATGCTTGGATGAAAACTTCAGGGTCTCCCGAAGCAGGTGCCAGGTGGAGAGCACCCTATCCTCAAAGGGTTTGAACATATGGGTCTCTACAGTAAAGGCAAAGGTGTTAAAGAGGCTGGCGTAGCCCGAGGTATAACGGGGATAGTCCATAAAGGCCAGAATTCCCTGGTCGGGCGAACGCTTGATGCTCCATACGTAGGGACTCATCATATAAGGAGTCTCTTTCATTCCTTCGAAGAGGGCTGGTACTAAAGTTTCATCCAGGAATTTGGACTGGACTGGTTCGTGCCGTTGGGAATGGCTGTTGATCAGTGTGATGGTGTAGGGATAGTCGGCTCCGTTGGAGGTATGTGTATCCACAAAGATATGTGGATCCCACTCCCGGAGGATGGGCACCAGCGACTGGGTGTTCCTGGAATCCAGTTTGATAAAATCTCTGTTCAGATCCAGGTTTCGTGCATTGCCCCTGAATCCCTGTTCGATAGGGCCATTCTGGTTGGCCCTGTGGTACTTGCTTCTGTTTAGCGCCCCGCCCACATTAAAAATCGGGACCATAAGCACCACGGTATTTTCCAGGTATTGTGAGTAGGTATCGCTTCCTGAAAGCAGACCTGAAGCAAGTTTCAGGCTGGCATCCACTCCACAGGGTTCACCCGGATGAATGCCATTGTTAATGAAAAGGATACTCTTCCCTGCCATCTGAGCTTCCCGGGGGCTGAATATTTCATCTTCAGAAATGATAAAGAGATGGAGGGGTCTTCCTGCATCGGTCCATCCGGCTTCAATCAGCCTGGCCTGGGGATATTTTTCATCCAGACCCTTATACATTTCAATGGCCTCCTGCCAGGTAAGGGTCTCGTTCTGTTCATATTTAAGTGCTACCTGTGCCGGAATTATTTGTGGAATCGTGATGAGTATGATGATTCCCAGGTAGTTAATTGCGAGCCTTCTCCAATTCATTCTTCAGGGTTCTAAAATAGGTATTCACAAGGGTGTCTTCATTCTTAAGCAAGTCCGGAAAGCTTTCAGGACCGTTTTGCTTCTCCATGCCAAGTGCACGAATATAGTTAATCACGCCCAGATGTCCCACAAAGACCTCCTCCGGAATGGCTTCATTTTGAAGCTGGAGCTTGTAGAGTTGATAGAAATCTCTCAGGATGGCATACTCCTTTTGGTGTTTTGCGATGATTGATGGGCATTGCGAGCAGCTTTCCTGGAGATTCTGAAAACGACTCTCGGCATTGGTCAGGATGCGATCCCCCAGTTGAGACAGGGAAATGTTTCGCAAAAGATAGATCTCTGCATACCTGTAGATGCCTATGGTTCCAAAAGCCTCCAGGTCATCGGCAATGGAAAGCAGGCTCAGTATTCGGGGCTGATCAGAATGATTGATCTTTGAATAGCTCCCCTTTTCTTTGATGTCGTGCAGCTCTATGGCTTCCAGTATCTCCTCAAATCGATGGGGAAATGAAATCCCTTTATCCCGGAACCATGTTTTGCAGAGTTCCCCTCCAAGTTTTCCATGATCTTCCCGGGTAGAGTAAACCATACCCAGGTCATGAAAAAATGCGGCAATCAGAAGCCCCTCTACCAGGGACTGATCTATGCTGGAATTCATCCGGGAGATCTCCTGGAGCAGACTTTTACAAAGGTTCCAAACCCGTTGGTGATGGGTGTGGTCGTGGGAGGGCAGAAATGCATCTGAAAACAGGCTCTCTGCGTTTGAATAGAGGGGACTCAACCAGTTGTCTTCGGCCCGGTTGATCAATATTTGGATGGAAGGTTTCAATCCCGTTCAGCTTACCCGGCTAAGCTTCAGCATGTTTGTCTTGCCTTTCGACAGGATAGGAATGCTGCCCACATGGACCACCAGATCTCCCTTCTTAAGCAGATTTTTGCTCACCAAAAACTCTTCGGTATAGGCCACATAGTCGTTTACATTTTCGCACTCACCAAAAAAGAAGGCTCGTATCCCCCAAACCAATGAGAGGTCACTGATCAGGTCTTCATTCATGGTAAAGGTAAAGATGGGTGCCTTGGGACGGTATGAGCTGATCTTTATGGCGGTAAAACCAGAGTGGGTAAGGGAGACTATGGCTGCTGCATTCACCTGTTCTGCCAGTCGGACTGCAGAGTAGCAGATTGATTCTGGTAAATAGCCTGGGCTGTTTTCCATGGGGGGAACCCCCTTGTAATAGAGGTATTCCTCGGTTTCGGTGGAATCGATGATCTTCTGCATGTTAATGATGGTCTGTACCGGATATTTCCCCACCGAGGTCTCACCACTTAACATCACGGTATCGGCTCCGTCCAGAACAGCATTGGCCACGTCGTTGGCTTCAGCCCTGGTGGGAGTCTGATTGGTGATCATGCTCTCCATCATCTGGGTGGCCACTATAACCGGTTTTGATTTGGCCATGCATTTCTTAATAAGGTTTTTCTGAATCAGGGGTACTTTGTCAAAATCCACTTCCACACCCAGGTCTCCACGGGCCACCATAATGGCATCGGCTGCATCAATTATCTCATCAATCTCATCCAGCGCTTCCGGTTTCTCAATCTTGGCAATGATGTGTGCTTTGTTGGGATGAGCATCCACCAGTTTACGCAGATCCAGAATATCTTTCTCCTTCCTTACAAAAGAGAGGGCAAGCCAGTCGACTTTATGATCCAGGGCAAACCTGGCATCTTCAATGTCTTTTTCGGTCAGGCTGGGAAGAGTGACTTTGGTGTGAGGCAGGTTCACCCCTTTTTTACTACCCAGGGGCCCCCCCGCGATCACTTTTGTAAGTACGGTGTCTGTTCCGTTGGTTTTAATCACCTCAAAAATCAGTTTTCCGTCATCCACCAGAATTCTCTCTCCCGGTGTTACATCGGCAGGCATTTTTTTATAGCTCATATAAGCTTTCTCGGTAGTGCCTGTGCAGGGTTCGGTGACAAATGAGAATTCCTGTCCATCCTCCAGAATTACCTGGTCATTCTCCATCATTCCCACCCTGAGTTTGGGCCCCTGCAGGTCGGCCAGTATGGCCACATTGGAACCCAGCTCTGCATTGAGTTCATTGATATAGGTAATGGTTTTCAGATGCTCTGAATGGAGGTCGTGTGAGAAGTTCATCCGGCATACATCCACACCCTCGTGAAACATCTTTTCGAGGATTTGCTTGTTGCGGGTGGCCGGACCAATGGTGGCTATAATTTTGGTGTGTGATCTATCGTGTCTCATGGGAAGGTTATTGGGTAATGGGTAATGGTTATTGGTTAATGGTTATTGGTTAGTGGGTAATGGTTAATGGTTATTGGTTAATGGTTAATGGTTAGTGGTTAATGGTTAGGGTTACATATGGCTTCGCCATGTTACAATGAGTTAATGGTTATTGGTGAATTTTGGGCAAAGTTATGTTATTGTGATGAACCTGCAGAATTAAATTGTAAAAAGCTTATATGAAAGAGTTCAATAATTTGATTTCATCCGCCCAAATGGAATCATCTGGGGTCTCCAACACCATGGGAATGGCATCAAAGCGAGGGTCCTTCATGATCCACTTAAAGAGGTCGATGCCAATGAAGCCTTTCCCCAGGCTGTCGTGGCGATCCACCCGCGAACCCAGCTCCTTTTTGGAGTCGTTCAGGTGCATTCCCTTCAGAAATTCAAACCCGATGCACAATTCTCATTAAATTTGCTCATTTGGCTGAGTATATCTAAAGATCTATATTGATATGGAGTTTCCCTCCAAGACCAGTTTCAATGATTCGTTTCAGTGTGGAGATTCGAATATCGGTAGAAGCTCGCTCAATTTTTGAAATATAGGCTCTGTTCACATTTAACTTTTTTGCCAGTTGTTCCTGTGTCATATGGGCTTTTTTTCTTGATTCTTTTACCAGTTCAGCAACCATGTAGGCTTCGGCTTTCTGGTTAAATTTGAGCCTGCTGGATGAACCAGGATATCCGTGTTTTTGATTAAGATGATCATTGATAGTTTTCGGATTAACGGGTTTCTGCTTTGCTTTCATAATAGTCGCGTCTTAATCTATTAGCTCTTTCAATCTCCTTTCTTGGAGTTTTTTGGGATTTCTTTTGTATTCCATGTAACAAAATTACCAGTTTATTGTCATCGAAAAATGAGAAGACTCTATAGATATCGCCTTTGAATTCGATCCTTATTTCGTAAATACCATGCTCTAAATGCTTAAAGAACTTTGTAGGAATTCGTTGAACAGAAATAACAATTTGTAATACATAATCTACCTTATCCTTTAATTTTGGTTCGAGGGGAAAATAAAAATCCCAGAAGTAATTCTTGAATGGTTCAAGTACTCTCATTTAACTGGCATAAAGGTAACTAATTAGTTACTATTATTCAAATTTTTGTAAAGCCCCCTTCATTGTAAGGTTCTCTTTATTAATGTGCCAAGAGCGAAAATATCGACAAAAAAAAAGAGCATCTCATTGAGATGCTCCCTTTCCTTGTTTTAAACTAAACTACTCCAAACTAAAGCTTTTGTGCAGCGGTTTCTGATAACAGGATCTCATCGATCATCTGCTTGAACATCTTTTTGGTCTCTTCAGGAGTCTGCGCAATTCCGTTGGCCATGGTGGGTTTGCCATCCTTTGGGACATACAAAAATGCAGGGATACTCTGGATTCCAAAGACAGAGGCCAGTTCCTGTTCTACCTGTGTATCTATTTTATAGATATGAATCTTTCCCTTGTACTCTTCGGCAAGCTCTTCCAAAATAGGAGCGGCCGTGCGGCATGGTCCACACCAGTCGGCATAAAAGTCAATCAGCGCAGGGAGTTCACCTTCATATACCCACTCGGTCTGGTTTTTTTCATAATTCATGACCTTTTCAAGGAAATCCTGCTTGGTCAGTTTTACGGGTTTACCGACGGCTTCAACCTGCTCACCTCCCCCTTTTTCAGGGTTGGCCATTTCAAGCGCCTCTGAACTTGGTGCTTTGCTTTCATTGTCTGTGGCCGAGCTATTGGTACATGATAATGTAAGAACGGCTGCTGCTGTGATACTTAATATAATTTTATTCATGACGATTGCTTATAATCTGGTTCTAACAGACCAGGGTTAATACTATTCAGTTACACTCAGAACCTCAGAAATAGCCTGTTTGAATGTCTCCTTGGGGAGTGCACCCATGGCCATCTGTGGTTGTCCCTCTTTGGGAATGAAAAGAAGTGAAGGGATGCTTTGGATTCCAAATACAGAAGAGAGTTCTTTTTGCTCTTCGGTGTTTACTTTGTAGATTTCCAGCTTATCACCGTACTCATCTTTCAGCTCTTCTAAAATAGGGGCGATGGTTTTACAGGGAGCACACCAATCTGCGTAAAAATCGATGATGGCGGGAGTTTCTCCTTCAAACTTCCACTCTTTGCTAGCCTCATAATTAAAAACCTTCTCTTTAAATGTCTCGTTTGTTAAATGCTCAAGTTTCATCTGTGTATATGTTTTCGTTTATATTCTGACGCAAAAATAGGGAGAAGCTTACAATCCTACTGTAACAAAAGTCACAAAAGCCCTTTTTTTGATGATTTAATCATTCCCGGTGAAGGACATTGAATGGTTCAGATAATCCACAAATGGATAGAGCCCCTTGTAATCATGTGTCACTTTTTTTGCGAAAGCTGAGTTGATAACATCCTTGTTTTCATAGTTTTTAGAGAAGATATAGTGTTTGTATTTGATCTCTTCCATAAATTCAAAATCCTTTGGGAATCCGGCAGGCCCCTTTTTCAACATATCCTCTTTGCCACCTCTTTCATATGCTTTGCCAATCAGCGGGTCGTTTATTATTTTAAAATATTCTGTGGGATTGTACATAATCTCCTGCCTTATAAGGGTGAGTTGTTCTTTGGGGGGCATCCATACCCCCGCTGCCATAAAGGTATTTCCCGGTTCCAGGTGAAAATAGTAGCCTGCATCGGTCGACTTCCTTCCTCCTTTGGCCATCCAGCCCCCAAAATGGGTCTTATAAGGGGTTTTGTCTTTGGAGAATCTGACATCCTTATAGATTCTGAATATGCAATCTTTAGCTTCAAGACTCCCAACCGAAGGATCGGTTTTAGATATCCCAACCAGAATGGTTCCGATAAACTCTCTGAACGTGTCAAGGGCATCCTGATATGCTTTTTTGTTTTCATTAAACCAGTCGCGGTTGTTGTTTCGGGCGAGGTCCTCGAGAAAAGAAAGCGTATTTTTCATGCTTGTTTTACTTTTAGAAACGTTAATCTACCATAGAAAGTTCAAGGTGCATAGCTATTCGTGCAACTATCTTTAAATAGATTGTGTTATCTTTAGTTTAGCGGAACAATAAACTTAGAATTTGTTAGACAAAACCAGCATACCCAGAGAATTGTTATCCCCTTCTCCAGAATTTCATACTGCCTCTGAAAATATTGGGCTTTATTGGTGGCACTGGGAGGGTGAACTTGGTAAACTCATTGTGAGTCCAGCCTTGCTAGATATACTTGGTTTGGATCCTGCGACATACGATTATTCCTTAGAATCACTTTATAAAAACATCCACCCGGAAGATGTGATCACCAATAAGGAAAAGCTGAGGCAGGCCTTTTTTGGCCCCGACAACATGTATGAGAACGAATACCGGGTTAAGGATAAAACTGGTGAGTGGCAATGGTACTACAACCGGGGGACAGTTCTGGTTCGGGACAAGAAGGGAAAGCCCATTGTTATTGGTGGTATAACCATCGATATATCAGGACCGTTCAAGCACCTGATGGCCATGGTGGAGGAGAAGGAAAAGCTTGAATTTATCTTTAAGAACACCAATGAGCCCATTCTTATTTTTGAAATAAAGGATGGGCAAGTATCGAAACTTGTAGATGCCAATAAAGCGGCCCTGGAACTTTTTGGGCGAAGTCAGGAAGACCTGGGTAAGCAGATCCCGAATGAATTTCCAGAGGATGGGGTTCTGGGAGTTAAGGGATCGTTTTTTGCCGAGGTTGCAGAGAAAGGATATGGTCATGCCGAAAAGAGTCTGGTGCTTGGAGATGGCAGGTGTGTATGGCTGGATGTAACAGCTCATCGTTTTAACCTCACGGGTGCAGATCTGGTTCTGGCAATTGTCGTCGATAAAACCTCCAACAGAAGGACCGAGGCAGCTCTGAGGGAGAGTGAGAAGTTATACCGCACACTTTTTGAGGCGGCCGATGATCGCATCGGATTGTTTAACGCAGAAGATCAGCGCCCTCTGTTGTTAAATTCTGCATTTTACGAATCTCTGGGTTATACCAGGGAAGAATTTCTGGAACAGGGACGGGAGGAGTCTGTGCATCCCGATGACAGACCCCGGTTAATCAGGGAGAGGGCACTGCTCTTTAAGAATGGATACTCTTCCCATGAGTACAGGGTAATGCACAAGGATGGGCATTACATGCATATGTCGGCAAAAATAGTTTTGATCAAAGGGGGACTTGATGAAAAGGACCTTATTCTTTTTATAGTCAGAGATATTTCTGATCGAAAGATTGTCATGAATGACTTGAAACTGGCGAAGGATCGTGCTGAGGAAAGCGATCAATTAAAATCTGCCTTCCTCGCAAATATGTCTCATGAGATTAGAACTCCCATGAACTCCATCATCGGTTTTTCCAATTTGCTTGTTAATCCTGGCCTGGACGATAGCACTCGGGAGTTGTATGTCAGTCGAATTGTACGCAATTCAGAATTGCTGCTTACCCTGATCTCTGATATCATCGACCTGGCTAAAATAGAGAGCGGGCAATTATCAATCGTATATGGAAAGTTGTTGCTATCAGAGTTGATCAGTGATATGGAGCAATATGCACAGGATGAGATTCAACGATTGGGCAAGAAGGACATTCATGTGATTGCTATTGTTGGGCTCTCCGACTGTTCAATTGAAACCGATGTGATTCGCATTGCCCAGGTAATGAAGAACCTGGTTAACAATGCCATTAAATTCACTGAAAAAGGAACGGTGGAGATCGGATGCAAGAAAGGTGTTTCTAAGGGATCTTTAATCCTTTATGTGAAAGACACGGGTATAGGGATTGGCAGTGAGTATTTTGACCTGATCTTTAATCAATTCAGGCAGATTGATGGATCCAATACCCGAAAATTCGGTGGGACTGGACTTGGTCTTGCTATTTGTAAGAACCTAATTCATTTAATGGGTGGCAAAATTTGGGTGGAGTCGGAAGAAGGTAGGGGGTCCATATTCCAGCTGGAGTTACCTGAAAAAAGTCCCGCAGGAATTGTTCCAAAAGAAACAGAATCCAGCATTCAGACATCATCGCCAGATTTTGAGAAGAAATTTTCCATCATGGTGGTGGACGATGAAACAGATTCAATTGAACTCTACGAGGCTCTGCTCACATCCATGGGAAATTCTGTAAGCAAGGCACTTACAGGCTATGATGCCCTCAAAATGCTCGAACAAAAGCAAAAGCCCGACCTGGTACTTTTGGATGTGTCCATGCCAGTATTAAGTGGAACCGACACCTTAAGAATCATAAAAGAGCGTTATCCTGACTTAAAAGTAGTGGCGCAGTCGGCTCATGCCCTGATTGGGGACCGCGACCGATTTCTGAAAGCGGGTTTTGATGAGTATCTGCCAAAACCATTTTCAAAAGAGCAGCTTACCGGAATCATCTCCAAACTTTTCCATGACTAAATAATTGTTATTTTTACGGGCGCTCTTAAACAAACCGTTTAAATATCTCTTGCATGCAAAAAGTTAATGAATTTCTCCTCTTCCTGAATGACTATCTGGGTGGACACCAGTGGTTTGTCTTTTTTCTGCTGGGTACTGGTATCTTTTTTACACTTTACCTGGGCTTGCCCCAATTCAGATATTTCGGACACGCCATTCGGATCGTAAAAGGAAGGTATGACCGGGCAGATGATGTGGGAGATACTTCTCATTTTCAAGCATTGACCACCGCACTGAGCGGGACTGTGGGAACCGGCAACATCGCGGGTGTGGCACTGGCCATTCACCTGGGTGGACCAGCAGCTCTATTCTGGATGTTGATGACAGCCCTTTTTGGAATGTGTACAAAATTTGTTGAAGTAACCATTTCTCATAAGTACAGGGATATTCTGCCCGATGGATCCATTTCGGGTGGGCCCATGTACTATATGAAAAAGAGAATGAACATCACCACCAAAAAGGGAAAGATCATAAAAACCGGTGCCATTCTGGGGGGATTTTTTGCTTTTGCGACCATACTCTCCTCCTTTGGCACAGGAAGCCTTCCTCAGATTAATAGCATCTCAGAATCCATGTTTACCTCCTTTGGCATAAACCACACACTTACTGGTGGGATACTGGCCATTTTGCTGGGACTTGTGATTATTGGGGGAATTAAGCGAATTGCCAAAGTAACATCCACACTGGTACCCATGATGGCACTTATATATCTACTGGGAGCCATAATAGTTATAGCCAGCAACTATCAAAACATACTTCCCTCCCTGGGGTCCATTTTTACCGATGCATTTACAGGAAGTGCAGCCATAGGAGGCTTCCTTGGGGCCGGATTTGCTTTTACCTTTAACAAAGGGGTGAATCGTGGACTCTTTTCCAATGAGGCTGGTCAGGGTTCAGCACCTATTGCTCACAGTGCAGCTAAGGCACAGGAACCTGTTTCCGAAGGCATGGTGGCCATCCTTGAACCCTTCATCGATACCATCATAATCTGTACCATCACCGGATTGGTATTGCTCTCATCGGGTGTATGGAACGAGAAAATGGAAAACCGCTTTCAACAGGCCGACCTGGTGATTCTGGATGGAACCTACGTGGAGTCTGATGATGCAGACAGGATGCTGATGGCCCGGTCATTTAGCAACGATACCACGCTTGCACTCTTTACAGGATCCCTGGAAGTTGAACGGGGATCAGTACTTACAGAAGGTATTACCATTGTCCATGCCGAATCTTTTGCAGAGGATGTGACAGTTAATTTGGGCTCACTTAAATATACTGGCCCCATACCCGTATCGAACGGGGTGGTTCAGTTTTCTGAACTGGCCACTGAGTCGGGCGGAGTGAATTTTAGCGGGCGTTCTCTGATGCATAGTGCCGCCCTTACGACCCAGGCATTTAAGAGAAGTGTGATGGGAGATTGGGGACAGTACATCGTCTCCATTGGTCTCCTGCTATTTGCATTCTCCACAGCCATTTCCTGGTCATACTATGGAGGCAGGGCAGTGACTTACCTGTTTGGGACCAAATATGTCATCGTCTACAGAATAATCTATGTGGCTGGATTCTTCCTGGCTTCTTTCACAGATACAACCATCGTATGGAACCTTTCTTATATCACCATTGCGATCATGACCATTCCAAACCTGTTTGGTCTGCTGGTGTTGAGAAAGGATATCAAGAGCACCGTCAGGAATTACTGGTCCGATTTTAAAAAGGAATGGCCCCAGGAAAAGCTGCCTGTAGGACAGAAATAACGCTTGTTTTCGTCACTAGGAAACCCTCGGTTTTTCTGAGGGTTTATCTGTGATATTGTCGGAGATCTTGATTGAGATTTTATCTAAGATCTTGATTGAGATTTTATCTGTGATCTTGTCCACCAGCGCCTGCTCCTCAGTAAGATCAATGCTTTCATTGGTAGTAAGGGCTTTAAGAGCTATCGAAAGCTTCTTGAACTACGAGATCGTCTGTGGCATCAATAAACCCTATTACAACTTTTATCATGTAAGTCGCCTCAGCTTCCAGGATCCCAGTGATGCAGGTGCTTTTCAATATATGTTGTGCTTGTCCCGCTATGTGTAGGATGTCGGGTTTTGGGTCTGACTTAGGGCCAGACCTTTGGTCAGACTTCGGGCCAGGATGTATTTCGACCTTCATGGCGCTGAGATCTCCGACTTTTTTCGCGATCCATGCAGAGCGCTGACTGCTTCTCTGCTTTGTTGTAGAAGACATTCTCAAACTAGTGGTGATTCTCAGGTAGCCGTTATTGATTGAAACGCTGTAATTATTCCTACCAGTACTGATATGTAGCGCATTTTCCGCAAGCCAGAGCCATGAGTTCTTCGCGGTTCTTTTGAGTTCTTCCCTGATGCTATGCATAATCTCTTTCAGATCAGCGGCCAGTCGGCCGGCTATTGTTTCACAATGGACCGGTTCACCAATGCGGATATACCTGTGATAGAAACCTAACAGGTCGTTGTATTCCGTCCAGGTTTCAGTGGAATATCCAATTTCCAGGGAATTGATATCAGAGCTTAGCAGCAAATTCATGGAAGTTACGATGCCGTATCTTTCATTTAAGTAAAGCTTGCTGTGCAGGTGAGGAATCTTTTTATACTCCAGTGCCAAACGATCAAGATCACGATAGGTGGCTGTGTTGTCGGGGTCGTCCCTCACATAAATCTCCATGTGGATCCTCCTGGATTCCAAACTATTGACCTTATTTATGAATTTAAACCATTTCGAAATCTTCATATAGGGTGATACTATGACAACCCTTTCATCACTCTCATCGAGCAATGTGAGAATCCTGGCAGAAATTTCAGAAGGTTTGATCAATTTCATACGTGTTTCGCTTTTGTGTTGAAATGTCTTATACCAGTATATGTGGCAAATAGGGGAGATGTCGACACTTATGAGGGAATAATGTCTGGGATAGACATAAAAAATCCAGTTATTAGCTGATATAGTGTTGGTTTGGATAATAAACATCTAGTGATAGATATATTATATCCGAACAGCACCAAAAAAGTATAGTAGTCAGATAATTTATATTCCTAACCTATGAGCAGTCAACTGAATTGGAGCATTATTAAGCAGTTTTCAAGCAGAAATATGTTTGGTTTTACATTGCAGGAGGTGATCAGAGAATTTCCGGGGAAGAACCGTGTTCATTTGGCCAGAATACTTGCCGACATGGTCGATAAGGGTATGCTATGTAAAATAACACGGGACAATTATCATATTATTCCTTTCAATGCGGATCCGGAAACCTACTCCCCTGATCCGCATCAGGTGGCTAAGTACATCATGCAGAATAAGGCGTATTATATCGGGTATGCTTCCGCGATGAAGATCCATGGGCTAACACTCCAATCTGAGATCAAAGAATCTAAGCTCAAAGAATCTAAGCTCAAAGAATATGTGGTCACTAAAAAGCAGACCAAGCCGGCCATCAGAAGTTTCGGGGGAATTGCGTATCAATTCATTCAACATGAGGCAACCCGATTCTTTGGTTATAGCAGCATATGGATAAACCAGCTCGAGCAAGCCATGGTAAGTGATTTGGAAAAGACAATCGTGGATATTGCGACAAAGCCTCAGCTTTGTGGAGGCATCGCTGAGGTCGGGAATGCCATATTCCAGGTGAAAGCCAGGACAGATCATGATAAGCTGTTTTATTATTTCGCGAGGAATATGAGAAAATCTGCAAAAAAGAGATTCCTTTTCCTAACTGATTTATTGGGTTTGGAATGGACTATTGAGCATGAAAGAATGATGGGAGAGTTGGGAACCGGCATCTCTTTGTTAGATCCGGCTGCACCAGACCAGGGAAGAAAGAGCGGGAAATTTGGTTTAAAAATCAATGTGGATCCCGTCTACATTAAGAAGGAAGTCTTTTAATGAAAAAATATCTTGATGTTCTCATCCATAAGTCCCAGAGTCCCGGATTCCCGGATCATAGAATACTACTTTTTTAAGTCCAGCAATGCCACATTCTCCACATGATGTGTGTGTGGGAACATATCCACCGGCTGGATCTTTTTGACCTGGTAGGAGGTACTGAGTAATTCCACATCCCTGGCCTGGGTAGCAGGATTGCAAGAGACATATACAATGCGTTCAGGAGCAATCTTTAGAATTTGCTCTACTACCTTTGTATGCATCCCGGCTCTGGGTGGATCTGTAATAATCACATCGGGCTTTCCATTCTCTTTTATGAATCCATCTGTGAATATGTCTTTCATATCACCAGAGAAGAACCTGGCGTTCTCGATCTTATTAAGTTCCGAATTGACCTTTGCATCTTCAATGGATTCTGGAACCGACTCAATTCCCACCACGGTTTTCGCACGATCAGCCATAAAATTGGCAATGGTGCCGGTACCGGTATAGAGGTCGTACAGAATTTCAGCTCCCTTCAAATCTGCAAAATCCCTTGTTATCTGGTAAAGTTTGAGGGCCTGGTAAGAATTGGTTTGAAAGAATGACTTAGGGCCTATTTTGAAGGTCAGGTTCTCGAGTTTCTCAAAGATGTGATCGCGGCCGGCATAGGTGATGATATCCTGGTCGAAGAGGGTCTCATTCTTCTTAGGATTGACCACGTACATGAGACTGGTCAGATCGGGAAACTCAGTCTTCAGGGCTTCCAGCAGCTCATATATTTCAGGAACGTCAAACTGAACCGAGAGGATTACCATAACTTCACCCAGGGTGGTATTTCTGATAATCAGGTTCCGTAATAATCCTTCATTGCTTTTGTGATCGTAAAAGGTGAGCCCTTTCTTAAGCGCCAACTCTCTGAGCATATTACGAATCAGATTGGTGGGCTCGGCCTGCAGGTGGCAGGTTTGTAGATCCACCACTTTATCATATCGTCCTGGGACATGCAAGCCCAATGCATTGGTATGTTCTATTGGGGCGTCGCTTTCGGCCTCATGATCGAGCAACCAGCGCCGGTTGGAAAAGGTGTATTCCAATTTGTTCCTGTATTGCACCGTTGGATCTGATGCCACGATGGGAAGTGAATCAGGGATATTTACACCTGCAATGTGACGAAATGCATCAACTACCTGTTGCTGCTTATAAAAAAGTTGTTTCGGATAGGGGAGGTGTTGCCATTTACAGCCGCCACACACTCCAAAATGATCACAGAAGGGTTCTGTCCTGTCATCAGAATAGCTCAGGTAATTCACCACCCTGGCCTCCATATAGCGGCCCTTTTTTCTGAATACCTGCAAGTCCACCACATCACCGGGTATGGCCTCTTTTACAAATACCACCACATTGTCTACCCTTGCAATGGATTTTCCTTCTGCACCTATATTTTCAATGGTGACCCCTTCCAGCAGGGGTAATTTCTTTTTCCTTCCCACAGTATATTGGTTTGAGGTGCAAATATAGGTAAAGACAGAATACCAGGACTACTCAGCTAGTACTTTGGAGATGATCTCCTCCACTTCTTTTGCAGCACCCGACATAGTGGTGCGGATTATAGGAGACATGGGTTTGGCCATCAATCCCGAATTCATTCTTGAGATCCAGACGGACCCATCCTCTTTTTCATAGACTGCAATCCGACAGGGCATCATGTTGGAAACAATCCGTTCATCGCTTTGACTCAGAATTTTGTAAGAGAGGTCAGGGTGGCAGATATCGAAGACTTTGACGCTTCTCACCTCTTTATCAAATTTCTTCAGTGTGGCCTGCAGGTCATGCACAACAGGTATTTTCCAACCTTTGGCCAGCACTGCTTCTTCAAGATTAGCAACAGTGGTGTCGAAGTCTTTGTCGTAGGCATCTTCCTTGAATATGAGGGAAGGGGAAGCAAAATAGGCAATCAGTAAACCAATGACGATTCCTGAAGCAAGTCCGATGATAATTCCGGTTAACATAGTTTTCATTTTTTTTATTATTGGGGTTTGTATTGTGTATTTATACAACTGAATCGGCGATTTGTTCTATTTTTGCCACCGAAATGGTGAAAGTATGCAGGTATGCAGGTAGAAAGTATGCAAGTATGCAAGTAGAACCGAGCCGAAGGCGAGCTCGATGAGGCCGTAGGCCGAGTCAAAGTATGCAGGTAGAAAGTATGCAAGTATGCAAGTATGCAGGTAGAAAGTGGAAAGTATAAAGTATAAGGGTGATTTGAGATGATATCTATTGATGGTGTGAGCATACGGTTTGGTGCATTTGTCCTTTTTGACAGGGTCAGTTTCCAGGTAAATCCGGGTGATAGGATTGGTCTGGTAGGGAGAAATGGTGCGGGGAAGACTACCATTTTGAATCTTATTGCAGGGAAACAAGACCCCGATGAGGGAAGGGTGGTAAAAACCGGAAGTAAAACGGTGGGGTATTTACCCCAGCAGATGAAGCACACCAAAGGCAAAACCCTCTACAGGGAAACCCTCGATGCTTTTTCACACGTGATTTCGCTTAAGAAAAGGATTGATGCCATAACAGCCGAGCTGGGAGAGAGAACCGACTACGAGTCGGCTGCATACCTGGCATTAATACAAGAGCTTTCAAATGTCAATGAGCAGTTTGAACTGGAGGGAGGACATACCATACATGCCGATGTGGAGCAAACCCTGATCGGACTCGGATTTGAAAAGAAGGATATGGACAGGCCGGTTCATGAATTTAGCGGGGGCTGGCGAATGAGGGTTGAGCTCGCTAAGATTTTGCTGCGCAGACCCGATTTTATCTTGCTTGATGAGCCTACCAATCACCTGGATATTGAATCCATACAGTGGCTGGAGGATTTTCTGAGCAGTTATCCTGGCGGGGTTCTGATTATTTCCCACGACAGGGCTTTTCTTGACAGTGTGACCAACCGGACCATTGAGCTTTCGCTCGGCAAAATTTTTGACTACAAGGTCTCCTACTCAAAGTACGTAGTTCTTAAGGAGGAGCGTATTACCGTTCAGAATGCTGCCTATGGCAATCAGCAGAAACTGATCAACGAAACGGAAGATTTTATTAGCAGGTTCAGATACAAGGCCACCAAGGCGGTCCAGGTTCAATCTCGCATCAAGCAATTGGATAAGCTTGATCGCATTGAGGTGGAGAAAGAGGACAATCTGGTTATGAACCTGAAATTCCCAAAGGCTAAAAGATCCGGGGCCATTGCTGCTGAAGCACAAGGACTGAGCAAGACCTTTGGAGAGCACAATGTTCTGAATGATATAGATATTGTGATTGAGCGGGGAGAGAAGGTGGCCTTTGTGGGGAGAAATGGAGAGGGAAAAACCACCCTTTCAAGAATCATGGTGGGTGAGCTTGATTATACGGGTCATTTGAAGATGGGACATAATGTGGAACTGGGCTACTTTGCGCAGAATCAGGATGAGATTATGGATGGAAACCTCACCGTGCTTGAGACTGTCGATCTTGCTGCCATTGGAGATATAAGGACCAAAATTCGTGATATTCTGGGAGCCTTCCTTTTTCGGGGCGAGGACGTGGACAAAAAGGTCAAGGTACTTTCTGGTGGAGAAAGATCAAGGTTGGCCATGGCCAGGATGCTGCTACAGCCATTCAACCTGCTTATTCTGGATGAGCCTACCAACCACCTGGATATGCGTTCCAAGGATATTCTTAAAAATGCTTTGCTGGCATTTGATGGTACGCTTATTGTGGTCTCTCATGACAGGGATTTTTTGGACGGACTTGTAGATAAGGTATTTGAGTTCAGGAACCATAAGGTAAATGAGCACCTGGGAGGAATTTATGATTTTCTACAACGCAGAAAACTCTCATCCTTACAGGAGGTTGAACGCAAATCAATTCAGATAAATGTGAAACCATCCCCCGCCGGGAACGAGAAGAAGAGCGTCGCAGCAAAGCCCGTTGAGGTGCAGGAACCAGCGGCCACAAAGGATAACAAAATCCGCTATGAGGAAAAAAAGGTAAATGAAAAGAAGATCAGGAAAATTTCGAATCGCGTGAAAGCACTTGAGCGCGAGATTGAGGGGCTTGAGGAAGAACTTTCTAAAATGGATGCGTTATTGATGAATCCCGATAACATCACTGGAATGCAGGTATATGAAGACTATGAAAAGCTAAAATCCAGGCTGGATGAGTCATTTACATCATGGGAGAAGCAAACCACTGCACTCGAAAAGGCGATGGGAAAAAGAAATTGATTAATTTTAGGAACATGTTAAGGAGAGGATCTAGCTTTTTTGTCATCGGGATTCTGCTTGGACTTTTGGGGAGTTGTTCTTCCAGCAAGAGTACAACTACAGAGAGCCCCACCGGCCAATTGGCATCGCTCTATAATCCCAGCAGACTGGCTCTCCATCCGGATTATTCTATTTTCCACCAAAGCGAAAATTTTTCAGAATTATACGTCAGAGCTTATCCATCTGAACTGAAATTTGATCAGGCCAATGAGGATTCTGAGTACAGGGCACTGTTCAGACTTAAATACCAGTTAATGCAGCTGGGTGAGCCAGGGGGCGACAGTACAGTGGTTGATTCAGCTTCAGTTACCTATAAACTCAGAGGTGTAGATGAGAAGAGTCCGGCCTTTTTTGCGACCCTGACCATTCCGGTTAGACAGGGAAATCGCTACCTGCTGAAGCTCGAAACCCGTGATCTAAACCGCGGTAGCATTGGATTGGAATATCTATATGTTGATAAAAGCAATCCCTATGTGGCTCAGAACTTTAAGGTGATCTCTTTGTATTCGGGATACCCTAAATTTATGCGCTTCTTCCTGCCGGATGAGAGATTTACTGTTAAATACAGGGACCCTTCAGTGGATTCTATCTCTGTAAAGTATTTTAGCCTGAATAGTGAGCTTCCCAGACCACCCATCACTGCTTCAGCAGACTATACTGTGAAAACCGTTCCGGATACCAGCTTCAGGTTTCCTCTGATTGATACTGCCAATTACAATTTGCGGCTGGAGGGAATGTATAATATTCAGGTGGATGATAAATCTGAAGACGGACTCACTTTATTCAATTTTGGAGGAAGTTTCCCAGATGTGAAAACTCCGGACGAATTGATGGAACCGCTCTTTTATTTAGCCACCCAGGCAGAATACAGGGATTTGAGAAAGAAACCAAACAGGAAACTAGCAGTGGATGATTTCTGGCTGAAAATGGGAAATAGTGTAGATAAATCGAGGGAATTGGTTCGGGTCTATTACAACAGGGTAATCTATTCCAACCTCTACTTTACTTCCAACAAGGAGGGATGGAAAACAGACCAGGGTATGATTTTTATCCTGTTTGGACCGCCCAACAGAATCCAGATGACTGGAAATGGGGAGCGCTGGTACTATTTTGCACGCCGCAAAAGCAATGCTGTCGAGTTTCGGTTTGATCGCCAGCCCGATGTATTTTATCATCAGCACCTTGTGTGGGTGAAAACCTCCGAGGCCCAGATGTACTGGAACGAAGCGGTGCGCTCATGGAGAAATGGTAAAGTCTATTCAATGGGGAACTAATGGCAAAAAACGAACGATTCATATTCGGAATTCACGCAGTACAGGAGGCAATCCTTGCAGGTAAAGAGCTTGATAAAGTGTTGGTCAGAAGAGGTGTGGGTTCTGAGCTTTTCAATAAACTTGTTGGTGAGTTGCATGAACTGAAAGTTCCTGTGCAGCAGGTTCCGGTTGAAAAGCTCAACCGGGTGACCATGAAAAATCACCAGGGCATCGTTGCCTTTATTTCAGAAATTTCATATCACGACATCACCAACCTCCTGCCTTCAGTTTTTGAATCGGGAGAAGATCCTCTGGTGCTGCTGCTGGATGGTGTTTCGGATGTACGCAACTTTGGTGCAATCGCACGTAGCGCAGAGTGTGCTGGTGTACATGCCATTGTTATCCCATTTTCGGGTAGTGCGGCTGTAAATGCAGATGCTATAAAAACCTCGGCAGGTGCTTTACTCCGAATCCCGGTGTGCAGGCATAAGGACATGTCAGGGGTTCTGAAATTTCTTCACCAGAGCGGTCTTCGCTTATTTGGTGCTACTGAAAAAGCCAAAGATTCCATTTACACCACAGATCTGACAGGTCCGGCTGGTATTGTTATGGGTGGGGAGGAGAAGGGAATTTCTCAGAATCTGTTAAAAGATATTGAGCATTGGGTTTCCATCCCTATGAAAGGTAAAATTTCATCCTTGAATGTTTCGGTGGCCGCAGGGGTCATATTATTTGAAACCCTCCGACAACGTGATTTGCCCAATCAATCTGTTTAAGCTCAATCCAAAGGCAGCTGCCGGTTAAAGCTCTCTTCCAATGAAATAAAAGTCTCGGTCCGGGAGATTCCCTCAATGGCCTGCACTTTATCCACCAGTAAGTGTTTGAGATCTTCGTTATCTCTGGTGAATATTTTAATGAAGATGGAGTAACCGCCTGTAATGTAATGGCATTGAGTGATTTCGGGAATTTCCTTTAGTTGGGTAACCACATCCGGATAGAGGTGTGCGCTGTCGAGGAAAATACCTACGTAGGCGCAGGTGGCAAATCCAATCTTCTTCGGATTCATCACAAACTCAGAACCGGTAATCACCCCCATTTTTGACAACCTTTGGATACGCTGATGAATGGCTGCTCCTGAGACCTTGCACTCTCTGGCTACTTCCAGGTATGGGATGCGTGCGTTTTTTGTAATCAGTGATAATATTTTACGGTCCAGGTCGTCAATGTGGTGGCTGTCTTCCATTTGTCAGTTCTTTAGTAATCCCATTTGGATTGGTAAATGTAGTTACAATTTGAAAGAACAACACGCAAATTAATGTGATTTTAAACATGGATCTTTGGATTTACTATCAGCCTTTAATAACAAAATCAAAGCAAAACAGGGCAGTATCCAGATCATCTTACTACCTAAGCGATCGATGGGATTGGCGAAAGTGCCACATACCCAGGCATGGATCAGGATACCAAGACCCAGAACGATTCCGGCCAATACCAGCTTTTGATTTGGCAAAGGTGAGAATTTGCTGATAAGCAGGCCTGGTATCAAGACCAAACTTAACAAAACCAAGGACAATTGAACTGGATTTAGCCAGGCAAAAGCAGTCAGGGGACCTCTGTTCTGTCTGGAGGATAAAAACCTGTTTATATCAGCCGGTATGTATTCTTCCACCCTGGCACTTAGAAGATCGAGGTTGGGTGATACCCCATGCACGAATACCGATTTAAAGCTGAATAATTGCTTGAGGGTTTCCCTGAAGGATGCTTCCAAATGCAAAATCAGGTAGCGAGGCCTGGTCCATGTGGTTCGGATAATCTCATTAAATTCCGATTTTGTGGCCTTCCAACCTCCAAGTTGATAAAGCGGACTCGACTCCTCCCAGATAAATTCCCACGCCTCATCGGGTAATGAATCCTTATAAGCACATAGACCGAAATTTTGATCGTCACACTCCTCTTTCAGGAATGATTCAATAATGCCCTGTTCAATGTAAGCACCCATCTGGAAAACATGTTTAGATTTGGAAAGGGTAGAGCTCATGATTCCCATCGCAAGCAGATTGAGTCCGATGAGGATAAGCAGCGTACGAATCTGGATATGAGCTTTCAAGGCAGTTGGAAATATGAACCTTGCAATCAGGATAATACTCAGGAAGGCTATCCCGAACGGGATGTGAGATGAGTGCATGGCTGCTGACAATCCAAAGACGATCCAAAGCCATATCATTCTCTTCTCCTTTTCAGGGTAGATCAGCAACAGGAGGGCCGCCAGCACCATGATCGGGGTAAAGATATCGGGTAATAGAAATGAGGTAGCCCAGGCAGCTCCAGCCAGTGATGATACAAGGATGATTAGAGCAAACCTTAAACCTGGATTCTGCTGATCTAATCCCATACTTTTTTTGGACAAGTAATAAAGCAAACCCGATAAAATGAGGGTTTGAGAGAATACCACAGTCCACATGGTCAGACCATTGAGACTGGTCAGCCTTATAAATAAGCCATAGGTAATCGGACGATCTTTGGGAGGAAGGAATTCAAAGGCAGAATGAATATAGGTGCTGGTATCTGAATAGATCAGTGGATAGCCATTAACAAAAGCCGGAAACATCATTAGCAGGCAGCCGGCTAATATATAGAGGGTGGCCTGAAAGTCTGGTTTTAATTTATCCAGCTAATTGTGAACCAGTTTGTTAAAATCATCCCCGGTGGGATTTTGAAAAACCCTCAGTCCGAACTCGGGCATAATGGCCAGGATGTGGTCAAAGATATCGGCCTGGATTCCCTCGTAGTTGGCCCAGGCCTGGTCTTTACTAAACACATAGATTTCCAATGGGATCCCTGTTTCGCTGGGCTGCAGGTGCCTGACCAGGAAGGTCATATCCTGATGAATTTTGGGGTGATTGTGAAGGTAGTTTTCCAGATAGATCCTGAATGTACCCAGGTTAGTCATCTTTCGACCATTGGTTACGGTATCCTCATCCAGATTGAGAGATTCGTTGTACTCGGTGATCTCCCTCTCTTTCTTCTCGATATAATCTTTAAGTACATAGTATTTCCTGAACTTTTCGATCTGTTCAGCATCCAGAAAACCCACACTTTTCATATCAATGTTGATGGATCTTTTTATTCTTCGTCCGCCCGATTCCTCCATGCCCTTCCAGTTGTTAAAGGAATCGGAAACCAGGGCGTAGGTGGGAATGGTGGCGATGGTCTTATCCCAATTTTGAACCTTTACTGTATTCAGGCTAATATCGATTACATCCCCATCGGCATTGTAATCCGGCATGGAAATCCAATCCCCTACATTGACCATCTGGTTGGCGGAAAGCTGTATACTGGCTACAAAACCCAGGATGGTATCTTTGAATACAAGCATCAGCACTGCAGCCATGGCGCCCAGTCCGCCCAGGAGTACTTTTGGTGTTTCACCACTGAAGATTGAAATAATCATTATAATTCCAATGAAATAAAAGACAATCTTAACTACCTGAACGTATCCTTTGATATTTCTCCCGTCTGATATGGGCAAGGTCCTGTATATCTCATGCAGTGCATTCAAAACCGCATCAATAACCAGCAAAACAACAAGGACCATGTAAGACTGGGTAAGATTTCCCATGAATGTGACCAATCCTTCTGCATCGAAAATATATTGGAGTGAATAGTAAATAATGATGGCTGGAGCCAGGTGCGCCAGACGGTTGAAGACCTTCCGCCTCACGAAGATATCATCCCAGGTATTCTTTGTTTTTTTAGCTACTTGCTTAATACCCTGAATGATGATCCGCTTAACAATGAAATCGGAAAGGATGGCCACTCCTATGATTATCAGTATTATAGTGGTATTTTCGATAAATACAACCAGGCCATCAGGGAGCTCTGTTCCGCTTAGTACTTCACTATACCATTCAATCAATCTCTCGATCATCCGTAGTAATTTTTGAGGTTATCACGCTAAATTATACATTTAAGCTCTAATTTGATTCCCATGAACCGTCAGATATTCATTTTCCTGTTTTTATTCCTGCTCATTGATACCTCTTTTGCGCAATCTCTGGATTTCGATCAATGGTTCGATGAGGGAGTCATGCGTGTGGACCTGATGTTCTCGGGTAATTCCTCGGAATCAAGCTATGCCTATTCCGGGTTGAGAAAGGAACAGAATTACAGCGGTTCAAAGCGTGTCCTGGTGGATCCTTTTGATTATGGAGACCATAAGTTTGAGGTAAGGGATGTTGAATCGGGAACCCTGATCTTCAGCTATACCTACTGTACCCTTTTTCGAGAGTGGCAAACCACCATGGAGGCTAAAACTGTAAGAAGAGCCTATAACCATGTGCTTCGTTTCCCCTGGCCTAAAGCTGTCGTAATGGTTGAAATCTTTGACCGAAGTTGGGAGGGCGACTTTGTATCTTCCTGGACCGGTCAGTTCGATCCGTCTTCTATCTATGCCGATCCCTCTCAGCCGGCTTTTTTCGAAAGTGTGGACCTGGAAATCAATGGCCCACCGGAGGAGAAAATAGATATCCTTTTCCTGGCTGAGGGGTATACAGAAAATGAAATGGAAAAGTTTCTTGCAGATGCGGAGCGATCAGCGGGCTATATCTTTTCGGAGGAGCCTTTTAAGAGCATGCGGGAATCTTTCAACATCAGGGCTGTTAAATCGATCAGTAAAGATTCGGGGACGGATATACCCGGTCAGTCCATATGGAAGAATACCGTTGTGAATTCGAGCTTTTATACCTTTGGGATCGAACGCTATATGACGACCATGGATTATGCTTCGGTGTGCGATGTAGCTTCCAATACACATTATGATCAGATCTATATACTGGTGAATACAGATAAGTATGGAGGAGGGGGTATGTATAACCTATATAGCATCTCAGCAGCCGATAACGAGGCCTCAAGGGCAGTTGTGATTCATGAATTTGGACATGCCTTCGGGGGACTGGCAGATGAGTACTACAATTCGGCGGTAGCCTACACCGATTATTTTAACCTGGAGGTGGAGCCCTGGAATCCAAACCTTACCACGCTGGTTGATTTTGATACCAAATGGAAGGAGATGCTGGATAAGGATACACCCATTCCCACTCCCCAGGAAGAGAACTTTGAAGCGACCACAGGGGTTTATGAAGGAGGAGGCTATGTGGCAAAAGATGTTTACAGGCCCATGATCGATTGCCGGATGCATACCAATGATGCAGCCTTTTGTCCGGTGTGTGCAGATGCTTTGATTCAGATGATCAATCGCTACACCGGGCGTTAGAACCATTCTAATTTTCTTATGTAATATAGGCTGGTACTACTTAATGGTTATATTTGTGGTTCAGCAAAATGCAACCCTCTTACTGTGAAAAGGCTGTCGGATGAAGAAATAGTTGCCGGACTCAGAAAACGGGATAACCGCGTTCTGCAATACATCTATAAAAACACTTTCAATCCGGTTAAACAGCTAGTGCTGAACAATGCCGGATCGGACAATGATGCCGAAGATATCTTCCAGGAAGCACTGATTATTGTCTTTAAGAAGTTAAAAGAGGATCAGAAGTTTGAACTTACCTCTGCATTCACCACCTATATTTATTCCATTTCCCGTTTACTCTGGTTGAAGCATTTGCGGAACATTAAGAAGATTGAAATTGATCCATTAAACAGGGATCTCGAAGAGAAGATTGAATTCGAGCCTCCATCACCTGTTCAGGACCAGGATCTTAGAATGGCTATCTATCAACGTACCCTTCTTCAGATACCCGAGGACTGTCAGAATATTCTCAGACTCACCGCCCAGGATCTTACCTCCTCAGAAATTGCAACTCAGCTGGGCTTTAGAAGCGAAGGTTATGTGCGGAAACGGCGACATTTCTGCAAAGAGTATCTGATTAATAAGATCAAAGAGGATGGGGATTACCGGGCAATGATGGAAGATTAATCTTTAAGTTTAATGATCGACTGCCGTTCACGGTTTACAGTGAGCCGGGTTACATCTGGCCGGGAATAGTGCCCCGAAACATCCAGGTTTTGTCGCTCTTCCAGCACCCGGTTAAAGTCAATCACTCCTGTGAAGAGGCCCTCCTTCTCAACGATGGGCTCAACGATCCATTCCCCATCGGGACCTGCGATGCATGATCCTCCATCGGTAAGCGGATCTTCAGCATTCCGGATAATCTCATCCCGATAGGGGGTGTCAGCCGGAAAGTCTTTTACACTCATCAGGCTGCCTACTGAAACCACAAAGGAGCGAGCTTCTTTGGCAATAAATCGGGTAATGTCTTCGGTGTTCCTTACAGAGCCCGGCCATACGGCTATGTGCAGATCTTCCCCCAGTCCGTAAAGTGCTGTCCGGGGCAGGGGCATCCAGTTTTCCCAACAATTGAGTCCACCCACGGTAAATTCTTTCAGTGAATGAACCCTCAGGCCATTCCCATCGCCAGGTGACCATGCAAGGCGCTCTTCATAGGTGGGTTGGAGTTTGCGATGAACAGACTTGATTTTACCTTTCTGGTTGATATAAACCAATGAACAGTAAACGCTATGTCCGCCCCGGTTTTTTGCCCTTTCAATGATGCCCACATAGACAGCTACCTTATTTTGTTTGGCAGCCTCACAGAGTATATCCAACTCCCCGGCTTCCACCTGGATGGCATTCCTTACGTAGTGTGCATGGATCTCTTTCTGCATCTTCGAATTGAAATCGGCTCCATGGGTGAGCCCCAACCAGAAAGGATATCCGGGTAGAAGCGCTTCGCCAAAAACCACCAGGTCGCAGTTGTCCGCCCCGGCTTTTTCAATATAGCTTCTGATCTTTTCCCGGGTCTGTTCTTTATTAAGCCAGATCGGGGAGATCTGGGCCAGGCCTATGGTTAACAGGTTTGATTTGGTCATGGGTTTGTTTTTCATCATTCAAGCTAAATTATTCAATGCCCAGTTCAGTGCGTAATTTTCTGGTAAGCTTGGAGGCAACCAGCTTATAGGATTCAGCTATATAGTGTTCCCACTCCTTTTCCGACAGCCGATTGAGATCATCCACAGAAACCCATTGCCGTTTGGCAAAGTACCTGGCCTGGGTAATCCCTGTTCGCTCGGTTAGTGCATTAAAATCTTCTTCAGAAACTTTAAAGGTCGCTGTGGGCGGTGATTGATCGGGTGCTGTGAGCAGGAAAATCTTCTCCCCCACATTAAAGCAAAGGTGATCATCCCACTTTATATCTGTGGTGACCCCTTTTCTGACCTTACAAATGGTCATTAGTTCTTCGATGGACATATCCTGAAAATTGAGGATTCAAGATAGATGATCTGAGGGCAAATTCCATGAAATCCTCGCAGAAAAACCTTGGGAGTGCTTCTTTTCCCGATGTCTTAAGTTTAAAAACTGATGTTGATCCCGGCAATAAAGGTCCGGGGCTGGGGATAGATCCCGCAATCAATGCCCCATCCGCCCACTTCCGGATCCAGACCGCTGTAATTAGTGAAGGTAAGCAGGTTTTGGGCACAAATATAGATTCTAAGATGTTGGATGTGGATCCGCCCGGTAAGTCCGGGATCAAAGGTATATCCCACCTGGATATTTTTTAATCTGAAGGTAGGATCCGTCCTCGATGTAAAAGTCTGATACCCTGAGATTTTTGTTCTCGGCATTGTAATCGAAACGGTGCAGGTCCGTTTCGGTCATGGTATCCAATCAGTTCTTCCGCATCATTATATGGGGGACTCCCGTAGCTGTTAAGGATTTCGCGAGACCAGTTATTGGTGCCCCAGGGATTGTAGAGCCACAATTTTGTGGCATTGTATATTTCATTTCCATAGGAACCCTGCCAGAGCATAGACAGATCAAAATTCCGGAATTTTATGTTGGTGATTATGCCAAATGTAAAATCAGGATGGGGATTCCCAATAAATGTTTTATCATTGCTGTCGATAATAGAATCCTCTGTTATATCCACAAACTTATAATCACCAGCCTTTGCATTCGGTTGGGCAAATATTTTGTTTCCTAATTGGTCCCTGATAAATGGCTGGTTTGTTACCGTTCACCTGGTATCGCGCAATCTTCTTCCTTAAAAAGCCTGTCAATCCTATACCCATAGAAAGAACCGGCACGTTTCCAGGCAGGTTTACTGAGATGGGATCTGTGCTACCGCTATTGATGCGCCTATAGGCATCACTTCCCACATTAACAATCCTGTTGCTGTAGTGCGTCAGAAGTAAAGAGAGGTCCCAGCTTATCAAGTGGCCCTGATTTCTTATACTGAATTTCACCTTCAATACCGCTGTTTACCATCTCAGCCAAGGGGAGTAAAACCATGCCATAGTAATCACTCATTCCATATAGTTCGGCCAGGTAGTCCAGGGGATCTAAATAAGGGATGTTTCCCCCTTCGTCAGGTGATTCCGGAATAAATCAGTAGAGACAAAAAGTTGGTTATTGAACAATCCCAGCTCCACACCCAGGTTGTGGGACTGATTTTCCCAGTAAAATTTATCATTGGATTGCCTTTGATCGGCCGAGTTGGTAATAATGCCAGCTGAATTGAACGAATAGACATAGGCCATATGTCGCATCAGATTTGCATGGAAGGAATAGTTAAGCCTGGGACTGTTCCCGGCCACTCCATACCCGTACCTGAGTTTTCCGAATCGGAGGATTCCATGTGAATTGACTTTTGGTTGAAGAAAGATCCATCCGAGGGACACGGAGGGATACCAGGCTGAAAATTGTTTGCTAACTGTGGCCGTAGAGTCAAATTCCACCAGCTCTCTTCTCAGGGAGCCATTCAGGATGTACTTTTCCTTAAAAATATAGCTCAAAGTACCTACAGCTGCCCGGTGCCTGAAGTCCACTTAGTCCGCGCATAGGCAATAGTTTGGGTTTCTGTAAAGGTTCCAGATTTTGATATGAAGCAGGTGAATATATAATTTGTTCTACGGGTATCCATTGGTTTTCGTTTTGACCAAGCTCAAATCCAAGGCTTGCTTCTACATGGTGTTCTTCAGCCAGGGTCTCGCTGAAATGCAGACGATTGTGCCAATGATAGGCCAGGTCCAGGACCTGATACTCATTTTCAAGTATTGGATTGTAAGCTTTGGGTAGTTTGATATGTTTTTCCCGGTTACAACTCAGGTTATTCTGGTAGAGTAACTCGTATCCAAAAAGGGATTCAAAACTGATGTTCCTGCTTAGATCCAGCCTGGAGAAGAGATTTCCGAAGAATGCATAATTCTTTCTCAGGTTCTTGACCAGTTCTTTGTCCTCATAGCAAGAAAGGCTTCTTCTGAATGGTTTATTCCACCATTCAGAGAATTTCCTAATCTTTCTCATCTCAAAAGTGGTGTCAAGGGCAATAAAAGGGGGGCTTAATGAAACATTGAAGTATAGGATTGTTGTGGTCGTTCAAAAAACAGCCTTCCTTTAGACCTTCATACCGCATGTGGGCAAAATTCAGGTGATGTCCAAATTCCCATTTGCGGCCAATCTGATGTGTAGAATTTATTTGAAATGATAATCTGTTATAATTCAGATTTTTAATTGTGGCTCCCTGGCGCAAATGATTAATTCCGAAGTAGTATTTCGATCGTAATTGCCTCCCGACTACCGAGACATGGAGATCTTCCACAGTAGCAGGCTTGAACATAAGCTTCATGAAGTTATTGTCATTTGCCATATAGGCACTATCCAACCAGTCATAATCAGTTTCAGGTCTTACATTTTTTGAAAACTCAGAAACTCTCTGGTATGTAAGAGGTCCAGGTCATTGCTGTTCCATATGTGTCCCCACCTGGTAATTCAGGCTTAGACGGATCCCATCCTCAGGACCCTGCTTTGTGTGTAGCAGGATGACCCCATTGCCCGCAGAAGCCCCATAGATGGCCGTACTGCTTCCATCCTTCAGGATTTCAATCGAAGCAAGATCGTTAAATGAAACAGCATTTACGAGGGATTGCTGGAGCGGGATCCCGTTCAGGTAGTAGGCCGGATCGGAATTGATGAGGGATTGAATCCCCTGATCCTTACCTGGAAACTGGATCCTGGCATCCCTGAGTTTCTTACCACCTGAACACCTGTCGCACTTCCCTGCAGCATATCTTCCAGAGCCGGATTCCGGATTCGTTCCAATTGGTCCCCTGACAGGTAGCTTATAGCCACGCTGGATTTCATTTTCACAGGGAGTCTGTAGGAATCAATCACTACTTCATTGATTTTCATGTTCCTGCGTTGCAATTCTATGGTTCCTTGCATTCCTCCCAGGGGGCCAGGTTTTGACTTTCATAGCCAATACATGAAAACCTGATGGCATCCATTCCATATGGGACATTTATCTGAAACCTCCCTGAGTCATCACTTACAGCACCTATCAAATTAGGTTCAGATCCAGGGATAATGACCGTTACGCCGGGAAGGGGGATTAATTTTTCAGAATCAATTACTTTTCCCCGGACCGTATAGAAGTCGGGGAGTTCGGGTTTTAGTTTGATAAGAAGCTTGTTTTCAATAGCCACACAGTAAATATTCCCCTCAAATAGCTCATCCGATCCCTGAACAGTCTGCCTTTTTTGGCTTAGGCTGACCATTTGATTCCGGTTGATATCCTGGTTGTAACTGAAGTAAAAACCGCCTTTTCTGCTTACTTCATCCAGGATCGAACCCATGCTTCCTTTCCTGCTTTCAATTTTTATTTTCTGGTTCAGGATGTTTGACTGGCCACACAGGGTCCCTGAGAACACCAGCAGTAGGAGAGCTGTAAGCAAATGCGGTTTCATCCCTATTTTTTTTCCAGGAAGATGGTGTCGTTCTTTGTGTTTAGCTCCAGATTAAAGTACAGGCAAAGCTCCGCAAGTATCTCATTTATTTCCTGACCTTCGTGTGTGGATGTCCACCTGTTCTGAAGAATGAGGGGATCGGTGACGATGATTTTTTGCTTGGAATGAAGTTCAAGATCTCCAAATACTTGGGCCAGGGATTCATCTTTGTAGGTCAGTTTGCTCGTCTTCCAGAAAAGATAATTTTCTGATTGAACAGCCCTGGTATGGCTCTTCCCGGTAAGCGTATTAATTACCCATCTTTCCCCTGTGGATACCTTGACAGCCTGATCCTGCTTTCCTTCTTCGAACATAAGGACTGTCCCCTGAACCACACTTAGTTCAATGTTCCCTTTGTCTTCCACTTTGAGATTGAAGGAGGTTCCCAGCACCTTTACCCTCCACGTGTCCATATATATATAAAATGGGATCTTGTCGGCGTGTTCTACCTGAAAGAAAGCCTCACCCTCCAGGCTTACCTCCCTTTTCCTTCGCTTATATTTGTCGGGATAGGTGAGGGTGGTGCCTGCATTCAGGGTGATGGCCGTTCCATCGGAAAGTTTGAGCTCCATGGTTTGGGATCCGGTACTGGCTTTGACAATCTGAGTGGCAGCTTGATTGTTTACAACATAGAAGGTACCGATCGTAAGTAGCAGCAATATAAATGCAGCCGCTATCCGGATGTAAAACCTGTTCCTTTTAAAAAGGCCGTAGGTCTGAGGCAGATCTGAGTTGTGGGATAGCGATTTTATAAACTTTTGCCAGTTTTGCTCCACATCCACCTGTTTCAGATCCTCCAGAAATAGCTTATCTTTTTCCAGAAAGCTCTTCAGTTTCTTATCCGGATTATTATTCTTCATCTTTATACTTACAGTTCAGAACAGAAATACACGTAGGTAAATCATCAGTTTTTCTCGTAAAATTTTCAAGGCATGGGATATATGTGTCTCCACGGTTCTTTTTGAAAGCTTCAACTTATCCGCAATTTCCTGGTTCTTCCAGCCCTTCATCCTGCTCATTTCAAAAACTTCCCTGCATTTGGGGGAAAGGGCTTCCAGCGACTGCAGGTATTTATGCTCCAACTCAATCTGCTGCACCAGTTCAAGGGGATCAAAGGGGTTGTTAGCCGTATGGATTTGTAAGTCCGGATTTTTACGATTCCTTACATGTTGAAAATCCAGTTGATTCAGACACCTGTAACGGGCCAATTTAAATAGGAATCTCCCATCACGATAATCGTCAGCATTGAATTCGTCTTTCTCGTACAGGTAAAGAAAAAGGTCCTGAACTATATCTTCGGCCACCTCCTGCACCTTTACGTATTGTTTCGCAAATACGACAAGCGGACGGAAATACTCCCTGAAGAGCAATTCAAATTCCCGGTTGGCCGGTGCCTTCATCATAAAGGAAAGATACAAAGAACGTGGATCTAAGTCAATGATTGGCTGCGCCGAGCTAAAGGTTTTTTGTAATTTGTATACTTGTGTGTGGGCCGCCAAACAAATTTCTTACGTGTGATTTGGCTTAGAGCTGTATTATCTATAGTGTTCAACCAAAATCAGACTTATGAAAAAGCGAGTTCTACTCTCAGTATGTATCTTCTTTATAGGGGCAACCGTGGCATTGGAGGCCCAAAGCTTCTTGGATTGCAGTTTCAACAGAGGGAGTTGGATCAACAAGACCCCAATGCCTGAAAGCCGGGAAAATATGGCGGCGAGTGTCATTGGCGGAAAAATATATGTTACCTGTGGGCGTAAATCCTGGGACCTTGGATCGGGCATGGGCTTCGAATCCGAATATAAACATACCCTGTTCTGCTATGATCCTATTGAGGATAGCTGGGACACAACCCGGACACCCATACCCGTTACCCGGGCCTTTTTATCCGGGCAGACAGTAGTAAATGGAAATTGGTATTTGGTTGGAGGAATGCGATTTGAAGAAGCAAGTCCAGATACCTGGGTGAGTACCCCCCTGGCCAGGGTGGATGTATACGATCCGCAGACAGACAGCTGGGAGCAAAAGGCCAATTTACCGGAGCCTGTAGGTTTTGCGGGGATATGCTCCCTGGATGGGAAAATCTATGTGACCGGCGGAGCAAAGACCCTGGAATCAGATCTCCATATACACAAGTGGGCTTATATGTACGATCCGGAACTGGATGAGTGGAAGGCCAAGGCAGATATGACTACAGCCAGAGCAACCCATGTTTCCCTCTCCTTCAATGGGAAGATCTACGTTTTTGGCGGGGATCCTACCGGGAAGGCTGCAGAGGTATATAATCCGGAGCTGGATGAGTGGACAAAGATCGCTTCTGCACCATATTATACCGATCTAGCTGGTGGGTGTGTGCTGAATAATGAGATCTATCTGTTCGGAGGAACCAGGGCTGGGGCTCAAAACCTTATTGTAAGTAGTCTGATTCTGAAATATAATCCTGAAGATGATCTGTGGGCTACCTATGGACTATTGCCAGATGCAATGCAGGCGCATACGGTGTGTGCGGTTGGCGAAAAGGTATACCTGATTGGGGGTACTAGAAAAAGCGACCCCTGGGTGTCAAATGACGCCGTGAGTGAATTTGAACTCAGTAAGCTGATGCTGGAGGAGATTTCCCCAGCTACCGTAAATAAGGAAGATTCCATCAGCATGGATCTTTCCCAACATTTCAGTCACCAGCTGGGAGAACCAATAAGCTTTACGGTTTGTATTAGCGATGATGGTGTGTTGTCGAAATCAATGGAAGGTCCGATGATGAAGCTGAAGGGACTGGAAGCAGGGTCCGCTACGGTTTATATCCGTGCCGAATCCGGAACAGATGAGTTCGGAACTCAGTTTTCTGTGGAAGTGACCCCGGCTGTCAGTGTTCCTGGTCTGGAAGAAGTCTCCGGTGGAATTAATATATACCCAAATCCTGCAGGCAACCATCTTACAGTTGACCTGCAAAAAGAGGGTATCCACGCTTACCTGATATACTCAGCCAGCGGCCAGCAGGTACTGGAAGGAATCCTTCCAGGTTCATCCCATACCATTGATCTTTCCTTACTCGATAAAGGAATGTATTTTATTAAAGTCAGCTCGCCTGAACTTGCTGTCACCAGGAAGTTTCTTAAAATCTGGTAGAAGCTTTCTCATAATGGGGCAACCCCGGAGAGATCCGGGGTTGTTTTGCTATTATTCATACCTCAGACTATCGGCCGGATTAATTTGGGAGGCGCGAAAGGTGTGGTAGAGCATGCTTCCATAAGCTATGACCAGGGTAGCCAGCATGGCCGCCAGGTAGGGTAGAATTGTGGGCATTACCCTGTACGGGAAAGCCTGGAGCCATTTGTCTGTGGCAAAGTAGACCATGGGCCAGGAAACAATGTTGGCTATGATGACCAACAGAATAAATTCTTTTGAGAACAGCCTGGAGATGGAGATGAAGTTTGCTCCCAGCACTTTTCTGAGACCCACTTCACGAGTCCTCAAAGAGGTTGAGTAGGCAATGAGTCCATAAAGCCCCAGTGCTGCAATGAAATTGGCAAGGATGGCTATAAAAAGGAAGATCTTTGACATCTTTCTCTCCTCGTCATACATCTGGTTGTGGTACTCATCCACAAAGTCATAATCAAAAGCCTGATCAGGGAACACGGATAAAAACTGTTCCTGGATAAAGTCCCTGATTCCTGACACATCCCCGGTATTGTATCTGACAGAAATACTCCAACCTGTTTGCTCCTCATTGTAAAGCCTTAACATTAAGGGACGGATGATGTTGTGGACCGACAGAAAGTGAAAATCTTCTATAACCCCAACGATGGTGGCTTCATTACCACTAAGGTATCCCTTGTAATCGAGACCGTATTTTAATTTCTTACCAATGGGATCTTCCATCTGAATCATGTCGATGGCGGCCTGATTCAGGATCACCTGGTTGCCTTCCGGACCTGTCCCTTGCTGCTTGTTCCTGAATCCTTCCCCTTCAGATAGCTTTATCTGATAGGTATTCAGATAGAGGTGATCTATATAATTTACGTTCATCCTGATAAAATCATCTTCCAAAGCGCCCTCCCATGAGATGGTCGTCCAGTTGGTGGATTCGCAAATGGGGTAGTCATGGACAGTGGATCCCATCACATCGGGATGCCCTGAAAGAATCCCCTGAAGCCTTTCTATACGGACCATGGATGAATCATTGAACTGTACCCGTATCATTCCTTCCGGATTATACCCAAGATCTTTGTTCATCATATATTTTGCCTGGCTCAAAATGATCAGCATACCAATAATCATTGAAGTTGAGACAAAGAACTGAAATCCAATAAGAATCTTACGTAGCAAAGGATTCTTGTTACCCTTTGAAATCTGTGCCTGAAGAAACTCACTGGGTTGAGACCTTGAGATTAACAGGGCCGGGTAGGCTCCTGAAATCAGCCCTGTAAATAACCCTGCTGCAACAATCATTAACAGAAGGGGGTAGTTTGAGAGGTAATGAAAGCTAAGGTCCCGGTCTGCCAACTTATTGAATATGGGAAGAAAAGACTCGAAAATCACAAAACCCAATAAAATCGCTATCCCTGTCATAAACAGTGACTCGGACAAATATTGGGTAAGTAAAATTCGCTTGCTGGCACCATTCATTTTGCGCAGACAAACTTCACTTGCGCGCACCGTGGTATATGCAATGGAGAGGTTTGTGAAGTTGATCCCAGCCATAACAAGAACAAAAAAAGCCATGGTGATCAAAACGTAGATGTTCCTTATGCTTCCCCTGAGGGCAAATTCATCGGCCAGATCGGAATGAAGGTGAATATCGGTTAAAGGCCTTGTGTGTAATTGGTTGAGGGATTCATCCCCCTGGTATTTCTTCAGGTGATGTTTAATCTTTGCATTAAAATCTGCTATATTGGTGCCTTTCTTAAGCATTACATAGAGCTTCACCCAATTGTTTCCCCAGGATCCAAATGCATTCTCCTCTCCCTCTCTGAGGCTACTAATGGTTTCAACGGAAGCAAGCAGATCGAATTCCAGATGTGAGTTCTGAGGGACATCCTCAATAATTCCGGTTATTTCGTAGAGATTCCCATCCTGATCATAATTTCGTCCAACAACTTCTGCAGTCCCAAAAAGCTTATTTGCTGTACTTTCAGTAAGTACCATACTGAAAGGTTCAGAAAGTGCGGTTTCGGGATCTCCGTGGATCAGGTTGAAGCTAAAGGATGTGAGAAAGTTATGTTCAACCAGGAATACCTGTGTGACGAATGGGTCACCCTCCTCGGGAGTGAGGTTAAACTCCCCCGGGATTACCCGCATGGAGGCCTCTACTTCCGGAAAGTCGTCGGCCATGGCCTTCCATAAGGGTTCCGGAGTACCCGTCATTCTCTCTATGCGGCCACCCCCTTCCATTCGCTGTTCTATGCGGTAGATCCGGCTAGCATTCACGTGGAACTTATCGAAGCTCAATTCGAATTGAACATAGAGGCTCAGTGCTATAAAAACCGAGATACCCAATGCAAGCCCAAGGGTATTTACAAGGGAGAATGACCTGTGGCGAACCAGAACCCTGAAAGACGATTTAAAAAAGCTTTTCCACATATTTCGAGTTTTCAATACCTGGACAAGAGCTGTGCCATTTATATTAGGTATTGATATACAGTTATTTATGTATTGTTTATTTGGTGATTCTTTCTATATTTGTTTTAAAATTGAACATGGGTTGTTTCAATAATGAACACTTTCAGCAATTTTATTTCTATTATGTTAGGCAATCTATTAATAATTGATGATGATCGGGCTGTTCTTGAATCACTTGATCTCTTAATACGGGGGGAATCCCGGAGTACAAAGATCCTTTCCGATCCAAATCAGCTTTATGCGGCATTAGAGAAAACTGTCTTTGATGCCGTATTGCTGGATATGAATTTTACTACCGGTCGTAATACCGGAAACGAAGGTCTTTTCTGGCTGAAGGAAATATTGAAATCCGATCCAGATGTTTCTGTAATTATGATCACCGCCTATGGAGATATTGAGCTGGCAGTGAAAGCCATGAAAATCGGAGCCCTGGATTTCATTCAAAAACCGTGGAAAAGTGAGAAGCTGATATCCACCTTAAATACCGCTTGTCAGTTAAGTGCTTCGAAGCGTAAAGTAAAACAGCTGGAAACAAAAAGACAGGTGTTGCAGGAAGACATGGTCAGACAGTACCCGGAGATTGTTGGTCAATCTGCACAAATTCAGCAAGTGCATCATGCCATCAGAAAAGTAGCCGGAACAGATACCACAGTCCTTATCCTGGGTGAAAATGGAACTGGCAAGGAGTTAATTGCATGGGAGATTCATCGGCAATCGATTCGCAGGGAGCAGTTGTTTGTGACGGTGGATCTGGGAGCTATTACGGATTCGTTGTTCGAAAGCGAGTTATTCGGGCATAAGAAAGGTGCTTTCACCGATGCCAGGGCTGACCGAACCGGAAGGTTTGAGTCTGCCAATGGAGGAACTGTGTTCCTGGATGAAATAGGTAATTTGCCCCTGCATCTGCAGGCAAAACTTCTCTCAGTTTTACAAAACAGGGAGATCATTCCATTAGGCTCGAACAAACCTGTACCGATCGATGTGCGGATTATCTCTGCCACAAATATGAATTTGGGCGAAATGGTTGAGAAAGGACTGTTCAGAGAGGACCTCTACTATCGGATCAATACCATACAGATCACCTCCCCATCCCTTAGGGAGAGGGGAGAGGATATTGGAATCCTGGCTGAGCATTACCTGAGCAGATTTTCTGTAAAGTATGGAAAACCGAGGATTCGTATAAATGACAAGGCCCTGGCAAAGCTTTATGAACACAGCTGGCCGGGAAATATAAGGGAGCTAAAGCATACCGTTGAGAATATGGTCATTATGTGCGAAACCGATACCATTCAGCCAGATGATATCAATATCTCTATATACAAACTTCAGGAAAGCACCGGACTAAACCTGGAGGAGGTGGAGCGAAACACCATCAGAAAGGCCCTGCTAAAATACCGGGGAAATTATTCCAGTATTGCGGCAGAGCTTGGGATATCCAGAACCACCTTGTATCATAAAATCAGGAAATATGGCTTACAATAGTTTTTTCTCCAATATAGTAGCCCGAATTACTTTGTTGCTTTTAACAATGTTCGGACTGGCCTATCTGTTTATTCTTCAGCAAAGGTTCTTCACCCTGATTTTCCTGGGTATGGCGGTGATTATTCAGATTGTTTTGTTATTTACCTACCTGAACCGCACCAATAAAAATCTGGCAAGATTCCTTCTGCTCCTTACCAGTGAGGACACCTCTGTTGTGCTCTGGAAAGATAAAATAGAGAAAACATTCCAGGGGCTGCATCATAGTTTCGAAAAAGTAAATGAGGAGATTAACCGGATCAGGATGGAAAAGGAGAAAGGAAGCATTTTACTTCAACGCACCATGGATCATATGCGCACAGGTATCATGGTTGTGGATGCAGACGGCAGGGTTGAGATTGTAAATATGGAGGCCCTGAAAATTTTCGGGCTTCCCAATCTGAAACACTTTTCAGAACTGGATCAGGTTGATCCGGGGCTTACAGAGTCTTTGCTGGGGTTGAGGTATGAATCGGGGAACATCATACATGTAAAAAAATTGGGTGGAGAGGAAGTTCCGCTCCTTATCAGGATTTCTCTTTTAAAGCTTGAAAAGATGACACTTAGAATATACACGATCCAGAATATTAAGACCCAGCTTGAAGCCAGTGAAATTGAGTCGTGGCAAAAGATGACCCGGGTGCTATCCCATGAAATATCCAATTCTGTCACACCGATTTCAACCCTGGGTGCAGGAATTCACCGTAAGCTTACCCAGGGAGAACGTGTTCCGGAAGGGGGATTGTTTCTGAACACAGATACAGCATCCGATTTGTTGAAGAGTGCAGAGTTGATCGAACAGCGTGGGAATCATCTGGTTGAATTTATGGAGCACTATAAGAGTTTTGCCAGATTGCCGGAGCCTGTGCCAGAGAAGTTGGAGATCGGATCCTTTTTTGAATCACTGGTTTTGTTTTTTAATGAGGATATCCTTAAGAAGGGAATTAAACTTAATGTGGAGCTAAGCGATACACCCTTATGCATTCAAGCCGATCCCAGGTTGATTGAACAGACCTTTATCAATCTGATCAGGAATGCAATGGAGGCTTTAGGGGATCAGGAATCCGGCGTAATTGAGCTAAAAGCAGTTAGGGTTGGAGAGAGAAAAGTGAGCCTTGAAATTTCTGACAATGGGCAGGGGATACCCCCGGAGATTCTGTCACAGATTTTTATTCCATTTTTCACCACAAAGCGAGGCGGTTCAGGAATCGGATTAAGCATTGTAAAAAAGGTGGTATCCATGAGTGGAGGGACCATTACATATCAGTCGGAAGTGGGTCGTGGAACAGTTTTTCGCATCACCATGCCCGGATGCTAATTTGTATGTACTTAGTTTGCGCTTAATGCCTGAGAAAAATCCTCCAAAAGGTCTTCAATATCCTCAATTCCCACAGATAAGCGGATCATGGTATCCCGAATTCCCATGGCTTCGATTTGATCCACGGGATACTCGGCAAAAATTGTGGAATGGGGGTGAATAATGAGGGTTTTATTATCCTGCAGATTTGTGGAGCGCCGGGCCAGCTTAAGCCTGTTCATAAAGGCATAACAGTGCTTTTTGGACTCAAGGTCAAAGGTAAGCATGGAGCATGGTTTTTCACCAAACTGTTTCACTGCGATTTCATAAAACGGTGAGCTCTTCAATCCCGGATAGTGGACTTCCTGAACAGCAGAGTGGTTTTCGAGCCAACGTGCCATCTGAAGGGCATTGGATGTGGACCTCTCTGCCCGCAAATCGAGTGTGTCCAGTCCCAGACTTTGCATGTATGCATTGTGAGGAGAGAGACATGCCCCCATATTTCTGAAAATCTGTTTTCTAAAAAGTATGTTGAATGCCGAAGGACCATGTTCTTTAAAGAGGGGAGCTGTTTTTGAGAATGTGCTCCAATCAAAAGTTCCATAATCGAGTATCAAACCACCCACCGATGTGCCACCGCCTGAGATATATTTGGTGCTTGAAAGTACTTCAAAGTGGATACCCGCCTCCCTGGCATTAAAAACCGAAGGAGGAGTAAGGGTTGTGTCGGCAATCAGTACAAGATTATATTCCCGGGCAATCTTCAACAACATCTCAATGTTTGCCACCTCAAGTTGTGGATTGGTAATGGTTTCAAAGAAAATGGCCACTGTATGGTCATCAATCTGTTCGATCACTTTTTTCTGATCGGTGAGGTCTGTAAACCTGGCTGACAGCTCGTAGGGTTGGAAGGTCTTTTCGAATAAGGAAAGGGTGTTCCCAAACAGATGCCTGGTGGTGATGATGTTATCACCGGATTTGCCCAGAGCCATCATCAGATTTGATATGGCAGCCATTCCGGATGATAGCGCTGTAACGGCAAAAGCTCCCGTTGCATGCTGTATTTTTGATTCAAAATAGGCAACAGTTGGATTGGTGATCCTGGAATAGATGTGCCTGTTCTTTTCACCCTTAAATGCAGCTTCCAGCTCCTCTGCTGTGTCAGCTTCAAAGGCTACGTTGTCGTAAACCGGATAATTAAGGGCCCCATGTGGATCCTTTACAGGGTATGGAGCGTGCAGCAACTTTGTGGTTAGATTCCGTTTTCTCATCGGTCAGGGTTTCACAAAAAACAACCGAACCTGACAAATGTTTTCTCGGGGTTAATTAATTGCTGGGATGATGTAGGTGTTTAGCAGGCGTTCCGGCGTATTCCACTGCAAATTATCCCCCTCGGTAAAGTCATTGGTAAACACCACCACCAGGTTGTGTTCTGGTACAACTGTGATCCATTGTCCTGAATACCCCACAGCAGAATATGTATTGTAATCACTTACCCACCAGTGGTATCCATAATAGTCATCTTCAATGAATTTCCGTGCTATATGCTTTTGCTGCGATACCTCTACCCACTCTTCAGGAACGATCTGTTTGCCTTCCCACACCCCATTCATGAGATATAGGTAGCCAAATCGGGCCATATCCCTTGGAGATAATCGCATGGCCGATCCTCCGTATGCGACGCCATCCCCATCGACCGGCCAGTAATATTTGTCTATACCCAGTGGTTCGAACAAATGCTTTAATGCAAAAGAATCACTCCTTACTCCGGTGGCATTCTGCAGGATGCCAGAAAGCACGTGTGATGATCCTGTGCTATAGCTGTAGATGTATCCCGGAGCTGCCACCATGGGCCTGTCCAGTACAAACTGAACACCTGCTCCCTGGTCAATCCATTGTCTGAAAGTATTCCTGTCATCTCCATAAGGATAATCCATCTCATACCACTCCAGGCCTGAGCTCATGGTCAAAAGATCTTCAAGTGTAATATCTTCTTTATGGTCTGACCTGTTCTGTATTTCAGTATCCGGAAAGAAATCAAGCATTCGCTCCTCCACACCGTTCAGGTAGCCCTTTTCAATGGCAATGCCAAATAATGCGGATGTAATGCTCTTTGTGCATGAATAGATTCTGTGAAGCGAATCTACCCCATAGTCATCTGAATAATACTGCTCTGCAACGATATAGCCATCTTTGATAATTAGTACGCTGTGGACATCTATATGCATTTCGAGCAGAAGCCTTACCTCCTCATTGAGTTCCTTTAATTTCAAAGGATCCATGCCTACCTGCTCAGGGGTGCACTCTCTCCACAATTCCGTGGGCCAGTAGGTTCCCTGGTAGTTGCCTTCAGAGATGAAGTCGGATGCTGGGAAGATTGGGTCATCATCGTATTTCTCACAGCCGAATGCGAGGCTGATCAGAATGAGTGCAATGGTGAATATATATGGTTTCATGGTCTTGATCTTTAACTAAAATTGTATTCTGTAACTAATTACGGCAATGGTGGGATTCTGATACTCTTGCCTGAGCATATTGCTTGCATTGTCCCAGTACTCAGTCAGTACATTTTGCCTATTCAGGATATTCAGCAGATCTAAACTCCATTCACTGGTATATCTGGTTTTGTTCTGCCTGAACTTCACAAGGAGGTCTATCCGGAAATAGTCTGAATTCTTTACCGAGAAGCCATCATCATGGTACCTCACTGAATAACCACGCTCCATGGAAGCCCGCTCATCGATGGGAAGTGTACGTATTCCTCCCACCACCATGTACCGAGTGCTGAAGCTCAATGTGTTCTGTTTGCTTTTCCCAAGTTTAAACTCCTTCCCGAACAAGCCATTGGTTGCATAGGTCCCATTGTACTTGGTATCTAGTTTTTCTCCTAGCTTGTTGTAATACTTAGATTCATACAATGTGCCATTGAGCATAAAGTAGTATCCCTTTGACATATTTTTCTCCAGGGAGATCTCGATTCCGGTATTGTAACCTGTTCCATAATTGGTTAGGATATTGCCCTCGAACCCAAAATCGAAATTCAGGGTGGAGAAGTAAGGTGGGAAAGGATAGGCAGGAATGTCGTAAAGATCCTGATAGTAGATCTCGCTTTTCAGAAAAAGATGCTCACTGGCCCGGAAAGTATATCCAAAAACGTAATGCCTGGCTTTTGACAGCTCAAGGTCTTTGTTGGGATGGATCACGATTCCATCAGCGGCAGTGAAATTACCAGAGTAAAGGGTTAGGGACTCTTTTCTGCTGTGTATGCCAAATCCTGCACTGAAGATGTGACGGGGATGTGCGATCCACTGCATTCCAATCCTGGGTTCAATGGAAAAGTTCTTATTCAGGTAGAATTGAATAAAGTGTAAACCGGTATTCATTGAAAGTGTATTGGTGATGCGATACTTCCAGTTTACAAAGGTTTGCAGTGTCCCGGCATTCTCCTTGGAATTTACATATTCATGATTATAATTTTGGGTTTGATATCCAGGATTATTTGGATCGTTGTACCAGTTATATAGGGTATCGGAATACCAACCCATGTACGAAGTATTATAGGCCATCTCATAAACAATACCCGCTTTAATTTTGTGTTGCGTGTTGATCTTATGATTTAGCACCAAGGATCCTTTAATGGTATAATCTACCACATCGGTATTCCATACCCTGTTGATGGGAATCTCAGAACTCCCAATGTTGGCCTCGTCGTCCCAGGTCATATTCCATCCTGAGAAGGCAAAAACAGTTCTAAGGAATGTTTTTGCATTAAAGGAGTAATTATTGGATATCCCTAGAGTAGCCATGTTTGAATTCCAAACATATCCACTTTCCCCTGTTTCGTGACTGAGCCCGCCGATTCCGAAGAATGTAAAGACGCCAAGCTTTTTTGTGGGATGATAGATCTTAAAGGAGAGATCCTGAAAGTCAGGTACGCTTTCAAGGTTTAATCCAAGGTTATTGATCAACTTGAGCGTGCTGTAGCGGTACTGGGCAATGTAAGTAGTGTTGGAAGCTTTATGAATGGGCCCCTCCACCATGAGTTCTGTTCCCAGAAGTCCGATCTGAATAGTTTGTTCGTGTTTCTCATTATTTCCGGTCCGCAAACGGAGGTCAAATACTCCTGAAAGGGCATTCCCATATTCTGCCGGAAAGGCACTGGTGAGAAAATCTGAATTTGCCAGCATGTGACTGCTCACTACATTCACTCCTCCTCCCGATGCGCCTATATCTGAAAAATGATTCAAGTTTGGAATCTCCACCCCTTCCAGGCGCCACTGCAAACCTTTGGGACTATTCCCCCTGATTATGATGTGGTTTTGCCCGTCGTTAGGGGATACCACCCCTGGAAGGGAAACCGCCGCCCTGGATATGTCTGAGATAGAACCCGGATAGTTTTCCACCTCATAGGCCGAAAAGCTACGTCCACTCACCAGGGTGAGGCTGTTAATGGGTTTTGAATTGGAGGTAAGGGCAGTAATGCGAACCTCATCCAACTCGGTGATGGATTCCTCCATTTCAATGCGCACCACATATTCTTTACCCGAGGCCACTACTAGATTCGGGCGTATTTCAGGCTCATACCCGATGTACGAACACTTTAATTCATGCCTTCCCACCCGAACATTTTCAAATCTGAAGTATCCCTCCTGATCAGTTATGGTTCCCATGGGCTGACCATCAGAACCAAGAAGAACATTCACTCCAATCAGTGGGGTTTTTGAGTCGAGGTCCATAATTTGACCCCGAAGGGTCTGACTGGGAGCCTGTTTCCTGGAATGTTTAGAGGCGGGTACAATCAGAATCTTTCTACCACGCTCAATGAAGTCAAGCGAATCATTTTTGAACATAGCATCCAAATGCTCTCGAATGGATCTCTTCCCGGCGGTCATATGAAAGTCTCTTTGAACAGGGACCTCATTGCCATAGCTGAAAGTGATGGCTGCGGCACTCTCTATGCCTGACAGGAAAAAGTGTATGGGTGCAGTTCGTTCTGTAAAGCTAACCTGGGCATCCAGGAGTGAGGATTGCGATTGGGCTGGCTTTATTAATGCCAGCAAACAAATCGCAAAACAAAAGGAGTATATAGATTTCATTTACTCATCTTAATTCCGTTTTGAAATTGTGATCGCATCCGGGTTATAAGTGATTTTTAAATCTAAAACAAGCGACAACTCCTCCAGCACATCTTCAAGTTCCTGATTGTTGATGGTGGAAGTGAAAACCAAATCTTTATCTACATCCTCATTCAGGATTATCTCTCTGCTATAGTATGTGTTAAGAACATCCAGTACCCTGGAAATATTTTCTTGTTCGAAATAGATGATACCGGTCTTCCAACTCAGGAAATTCCTGTCAGGCCGGTCATTTTTTAATATCTCTCCCTCTCTTAACTCAGCCTGTTCATTCATCACAAGAATTGTTCCGCTTCCATCTTTTTTGTTGGCTGAAAAAGATACTTTGCCTTCAACTACCTGAACATTAACGGTTTTTTTTGTATTTGAGCCGTTTACATTAAATGATGTGCCAAGCACTTCCACACTGGCCAGCTCAAGAATATCTACCTTAAATGGGCGCTTTGGATCCTTTGTTACTTCGAAAAAACCTTCCCCGCTGAGTGATACATATCTGTTTCTATTGAATTTCTCGGGGTAGGTCAAACTGGAATGGCTATTCAGGTGAACCAGTGACCCATCGGGTAGTATTACCTCTGTACGATTTTCAGCCGTTTCAATGAAAAGTAGATCGGGAGTCAGAATATACTGTTTTGAAAGGAAGCCAACTCCAAGGAGCACAATGGCTATGGCGGCTACCCGCCAGAAAGAGGTTGACTTCTTCTCCTTTTTCCAAAACCTGCTTTAGCTCGCACATTTACCCAGTCCTTTTCTACATCGATGGACTGATATTTTTCCAGGTTAGAATAGAGGGGATTTTCGGTGGTATGTTCTGCTTGCTTTTTCATCATGTTTGCATAGAAGAGACAATTCAAAATTGGAGTACACGTAGGTGTATCAGTAAGAATATTGGAGCTTAGAAATTATAGTCCTTACCCAGTTTCTCCCGAAGGATCTTTAAGGCATTGGAAATCTGGGTTTCAACCGTCCTTATTGAAATATCCAGATGCTTGGCTATCTCACTGTTTTTCATTCCATTCACTCTACTTTTTTTGAAAATATCCTGGCAACGAGGAGGGAGATCAGAGATTATTTGAAAAATCCTGGCCTCGAGTTCACCCTTCTCGATAATTGCCTCGAGATCCTCAGATGATTCCTGGTTCAGTTTCAAATTTTCCATATGCCTTCGATCCACCTGAATGTGCTTGAGATGGTTCAGGCAACGGTTTCTGACGGATTGATAGAGATAGGACTTTAACGAAGTTGTAATGAGCAATGATTTCCGATTTTCATAGAGAGCCACAAAGAGATCCTGAACGATCTCCTTTGCAGTCTCCAGGTCGGTGACATACCTGATGGCAAATAGGGAAAGGGCCTTATAGTACTCTGCGAACAATTGTTCATATGCGCTCTCTCTACCAGAGCGAAGACCTTTTATCCTATTTATATCACTCTTTTCCAAGTGTCACAGCTAACATAAAAATCGTGGATATGTGAAAGTTACGAAATTGTTATAAGGTAGGAAGGTTGAAGTACTAAAAATCCAGGGGGTTAATTTTCAAGCAGAAAGTCGGATACCACTTCATTTACAAACGGAGCGTGTTCAACTGCAATAAGATGTCCCGAATCCAAAACTTCAATCTGTACATTTGGATATTCCTTTGCTATTTTCAAAGCAGTTTCTGCATCTCCAACAATCTTATCATTTGTACCCAGAAATAGTAATACCGGAAGATCCATTTCTGCTTTTTGCTCGGATGTCATAGGGATAGGCATTCCCACTGAAGGAATTGTGCCTTTCATGATCCAATTAAACCAATCTCCGAATCTTTGATGTGTGACTTCATCATTACCAAGTGCCCATCTGGAAACTCTTTCTCTAACAAACTGGAAGGGATACATGGATGAAATGGATAACATCATTATGCTTTTAGCGCTAAGCTGAGTTAGACCCATTGGACCAAACAGGCAAAGGGAGCTTACTCTTTCGGGGTAATGATACACATAACTTGAGGCTATGTAACCTCCATTGGAAGCACCAAAAACAGGCGATTTTTTGATACCTAGCTCATCCAAAATAAATGCGAAATGATCTGCAATCTGTTTCTGAGTTTGAGGATAAACCATGGCATCATCCAGTTCACTTTTATTGCCTTCGCCAATGTTGTCAATTGAATAGATGCGATAGTGGGGGAGTAGAGGCAGAAGGTTTTCGGCCCAGGAATGTGCACCCATGGAGGCTGCATGTATCATAACCAGGGGAGGATTTGCTGTATCACCGCAGGCCAGAATATGCACTTTCCCATATTCTGATTGAATGAAGAGATCCTCTGTATCTTCCGGCCAGAGGCTTACCCTTTTGTCATAAATATCCATTAATGCCTCCTGTGATTCGTCGGAAAGGTAGATGCTTTCCTTTGGAACAGGTTTGAATAACAATATGTTTCCTGCCAGCAACATCGTAATAAAAACAATCCTTAATCCTAAAGCACGTGAACGACCCCATTTTTCTCCCAAATAGGATGGCCAGTATGCCAGGGAAATTATAAGCAACCAGAGTAGAATGGTTTGTAAGTAGGAACCACCCATTAAAGTGGCTATGGAGAACAATGCCAATAAGGCAATCACGATATATCGGAGAATACAGAAAAGAATTTTTAGTACAGTTTTCATAAATAATTATTTAGTCTATACAAAGATTTTAAGTTAACTTCATATGGCTGTTATCATTCCACACCAAACATTTGTTATTTTGCGACAAAAGCGCCCCCATGTTTGTACACTCATCCCGGCTAAGAAAGCAAGTTGAATATCTGCATTCCAAAGGTATCCGCACCGAAGGATTCATCAAGCAAGCAGGAATTTCCCAGGAACAGTTGTTGGATCCAGAGCAGGTATTCAGCATCGAACAGTACCAAAAACTTTTAGAATTTGCTACTGAAAAGACCGGGGATATACACTATGGATTGAATCTGGGCACTGAGCCACACATTGCGGGAACTGTGGGCATGATGTGTGCGAGCTGTAAAAACCTGAAGGAGGCCTTTGTCCAGGGCTGCAAGTATTTTAGGGTACAGGGAGATTTCGCAGCAATAGAATTTATTGAAGATAAGAGATATCCATTTATCCGTTATTCGCCAGTTCAGTCATGGCAGTTGAGTTCCCCATCAACGGCAAGGCATGACGTTGATGCCATGTTCGCATTTCTGGTCACTATCATGAAGGTAAATTCAAATAACAGTGTATTGCCACACCGGATAAATCTGGTCTGTGATCAACCTGATGAGATGAGTGAATACAAGAGAGTGTTCGGGAAAATTCCTCATTTTTTACAGTCCGAAAATGAGATGATCTTCAGACAGCAGGACCTGATGGTTCCGATGAAGGCTTTTAATCCTGAGACTTTTGCGCTCCTGAGCTCTCACATTAATGCGCAGTTAAAACGCTTCGGGGGTGAAATGAAGATTAGTGACAGGGTCAGGACCATTTTTTTGTCGTCGGCCAGGTATTCCTTTCCGGGGATTGATGCGGTTGCTTCGAGATTGAACATGAGCTCACGAACCTTACAAAGGCTGTTATCCACTGAAAAAACCAGTTATAAAGCACTGTTGCAGGATACACGCTTTGATCTGGCCAGACAATTGCTGAAGCAAAAGGATCTTACAATTTCAGAAATAAGTTATTTGTTGGGATATTCAGACCTGGGGAACTTTAGCAGATCATTCAAAAAGTATATGGGTTTAAGTCCACAGGAGTTTCGACTAAGCGTAATTTCATAAGCAGACACAACATTGGAAATGAGAGATATCTTTAATATAGAAGGAAAAGTTGCTCTGGTTACCGGATCAACAGGAGCTCTTGGTAATGCATTTACGAGAGGTTTGGCTCAACATGGCGCGACGGTTATTTTGAATGGCAGGAACAAAGCTAAACTTGCTTTGAAAGTACAGGAATTGATTGATGAGGGCTTCAAGGCATATGGCTTCGCATTTGATGTAACACAGAGTGAGGAAATTAGTCTGGCTATTTTCCAAATTGAGAAGGAAGTCGGAGCCGTGGATATCCTTGTAAACAATGCAGGTATTAACCTACGCGCACCCCTGGAGGCTTATAAGGAGGAAGATTGGGATAAGATTATTGGAATTAATCTTACCGGTCCTTACCTAGTAGCTAAAGCGGTTGTTCAATCTATGATTCGGAGGAAAAGCGGAAAGATCATCAATATTGGGTCTGTACAGAATGAACTTGGCCGACCCACCATTGCCCCCTATGCTGCTTCAAAAGGTGGATTGAAGATGCTTACAAAAGGGATGGCCATCGACTGGGCCAAATACAACATTCAGGTAAACGGGATTGGTCCTGGATACTTTAAGACCGAAATGACCAGGGCTTTGTACGAAAACCCTGAATTTGATGCATGGTTAAAAGGCAGGACTCCCAGTAACCGTTGGGGAGATCCTGAAGAACTTATGGGTGCCCTGTTGTTCCTGGCTTCGGACGCAAGCAGCTACGTGAATGGTCATACAATCTATGTGGATGGAGGTCTGCTTGCAAGTGTTTGAAACGGATCAGGACCTTCGGTATTGGATAAAAAGGACCATTCCCACAAACAGAACTACTATAATCATCCAGTATGCAATTCCCGATTTTCTATAGATAGGGGTGCTGTCTCCCAATACTACGAATGCTGACCAGAAATAGGGGTTGGAGGTAAGGTCATCGGCAGAATCCAAATAGTCCAATTTTGCAAGCCGCATGGCTTCCTGCTTGCTTTTCCCTCTCTTCAGGTACTTGTAAAATGAGGTCATTAGCTCAGAACTGGATTTGTCGGCCACCTGCCACAGGGTCATAATTATTGAGGGACATCCCGCATACATAAATCCCCTGGCCAGGCTCATCATGCCTTCCCCCTTCAGCATTTTACCAAACCCACTGTTACAGGAACTAAGCACAGCCATCTGGGCATTTAGTTTCATGTTATATATTTCGTATGCATACAGCTTGTTGTCTTCAGTTGCATCCGCATTATCAACATTGGTAAATGCCAGCATGGAGTAGAGGGGATCGTCATCTCTCATCATGGTATGCATGGCCAGGTGAAGAACGTTGTAATCGGAAGCATATTTTTTAAAGTTCGCCTCAGTGGCCTTTTCATTAATAAAGACCCTGGAAGGAACAGTCTCTTTGATACTCTGAACCTCCTTGATAATGCCATGTAAGGGCAGGAGAAATTCTGATGCATCAATGGCCTGACGCATTGATGACAAATCTCCCTGGGGATAGTCAATTTCCTTATAAACCGGGGCGAAAGCCAGTACTTCACTTTCGGGAGACTTGGTCTTTAATCGTTTGCCGAACATCAGAGTGGAGGAGTGTGAATAACCCACTGAATAGTCCTTGATCATGTAAGGCAGGGTCATGTAGTTGATGTATTCTGTATCTGTATCTTCAGTGATGAGTCCCTCGAATGGAATGTAGGTGATGGCCCCATCGGGAACAATGGTAAGGTTCTTCCTGTCGGTATATTCAAGGCATGGTTCAATCAGGATGGAGTAGAATTTCCTTCCCAGATTCACATATCTTTTATAATTGGTATGAACGCCATCGCTGAAATTCTGTGAATAAAGGAGTTCATAATACTCAAAGCACTCATCGGCAAATTCGGGCCCAATCTCCTGGGTGAAGGAGTGAATCCCTTTTCTGTCAATCACATAGGTGATGAGCAGGGTGTCTGAAAGCACATACTCTATCATTGCATCCCTATACGGGATCTGCTTCTTCACCTCCTCCAGGGTAATAAAATCAGGTTTGATATTTTAATTTGTAATACTTTGAGTTGTTCTGCTCAATCTCATGCTTCAGGTCGTTATAGTCATCTTTCAGATGGAACAACTTGTCCTTTAATAACTCTATCTGACTGCTATCGGGTTCATCTGCAACCTGCTCCTCATATAGATACTCTTCATATGCCTGCATTTCACCAACGAGACCGATTTTCCTTCTCCTTCACTTCAGAAGGAAGGTCTCCAAACTCCATGGCCTCCATCTCCTTAATCTCGCGAGAAGAGTGCAAATGATTTGCTGGATTCAGCAAATTCAAATGACTTCTCCAGGTAGTGAATTTCTCCTGTAAGGTCAAAGAGTAATTTGCTTACATAGATGGCCTCGTAATAGACTTCAAGAATCTGAGAAGTGGCAAATAGCTTGCTATTCTCATCCCTCATGGCCAATTTGATATAGTTCAACGTTTCAATGGCTTTTTGATAGGAGTCAAAAGCTTCGATCAGATTCTCTATAGAAGAGGATTCATTGAACTTTTGAAGCAGAATCTGACTTTTTAAAATATATAATTCAGGTAAGGCGGAGGTATACTCATTTCTTGAGGAGGTATAAGAATCCCCAATCGAAATTTATTTAAGAAAGATGTTTAGATTATCGATTCCTCGTTTAGTAAGCCTCAATGCCTGGTCAAGTTTCCCAGCCTGTAATAGATTGATGCAGCATCGATAGAGTATATCAGATTGATATATGGTCTTGCTTTTGGTTGATTTTGGATCCAGTCGATTCAATGAAAAGATAGGCCTGTTCACATTCCAACAGTGCTTTTTCATATTCCCCATATAAAATGTGAAAATCAATTAGATGTATAAAAGTAATCTTGATTTCTTCAGTTACATACAGGTATACCCACTTTTTGAGTTTCGATGATTTCTTTGGCTTTTCGAAAATGATATTCTGCCAGAGACAATTCTTTCCAACTCTGAATATGAAATCGCATTGGTGAGATGAATGCGAAACTCAATTAAAGGACTTACATTTAGAGAATTAAGATCAATCGATGAGAGCTTCTGTTCAGCTAGACTCATACTCATCCTAGCTCAAATAGCAGATTTATATAGTTCGAAAAGACAAAGGAGAAGTCTATCAGTATTCTGGTATCCGTTTTTATGTAAGAAATCCAAGGCATATTCATAATACTCTTTAGTCCGATAAAAATCATTCCTGGATTTAAAAATATTGCCCTTATTATGGTAGATGCTTGCAAAAGAGAAGATTTTAGGATCTGTACTATTCAGGATCTCTTCGGCCATATTTGAGATGCTATAAAGCTTTCTCATTATTGTAAATTATTCTATAAATGGACGCCAAAGTAACGTGATTTATGGCTACTCTTTCATCATCAATATTATAGGTATTTGTGTATTGAAGATCCAATGCCTTTAATAAATAGTATTCAGCTGAATCAAGGTTCCTGTGTATTTGTAGTTATTCATATGCCCTTAGTCTGCATATGCTATAAACCAAATCGCTAAGAGCTTCATCCTCTTCAAGTTCTTGGGTTTACAGCAGCTATACTGGCAAAGATATGCAATCCAATAATACGTGGAATTGGAATAATCGTATCTCAAAAAAGTGGGAATGCTTCATGGCCTATAATTATACCATAAATGAAAGAAATATTGGTATATGAAGCAAATGTTATGCACAAAATAATACAAATAATATTCTTAGTATAAGCAGCAGTAAATCAATTATATATATAAGTTGATAAAAAATAGTTCAAAAATAATTCAGATTTCTGGGTAACGTTTAACCGATTATGGGAATTAACATCTGAAAACAAACAACAAACAGTCGTTAAACCCCTAATTGAAAAAGTTATGAAAACTGCAAACTTTAAGTCATTCGCTCAAGACAAGATTCAGGAAAAAGAACTGAACTTTTTAAAAGGTGGAAGTGGTGATCCTGTTAGTGATTTGATTCATCCTCCAAAGAGATAATTCCTTAACTTGGGTATTGGAAAGAAATTAAGTCGGCTTTAGGCCGCAAAAGATATTGATCCGTGAAGTTGGTAGGGAAGATTGATTTCCCTGGATAATGATGCGGAAGGGACAACCGAAAGGGAGTTCCCATATTGAAGTGTACTTAATTGTACACGCACTCTGGAGAACATGCAAGCGTGCATGTGTTTACCAGGAAGTACAGGTTCCGACAAAACATGGCCATACGTGGTTGTGTGAGGTTCCTGCATCCTAGTAACCAATTAAAACTTATTGATATGAAACGCGACAGGCACATTTTACAAAAGTACCTGGACAACGAACTCTCAGAGAGGGAATTGGACAGGTTCGAGCAGGAGCTCAATGCCAGTCCGGAATTGCTAATGGATCTGGACCTTTATAAAGAGGTTGATGAATCCATGGCCGACACGGAAGTGTTGGATTTTCGGGCACAGCTGACAGATCTGCGGGAAGAGTCACGACAAACAGATGGAGGAAGAAGGTCTTTTCGATTTTCCCGGCCATGGCATTATGCAGCCTCGGCAGCATTGGCATTGCTGGTAGCCATAGGACTGGCAACAGTTCTTGGACGTCCTTTGTCCAATAATGATCTCTTTGCCAAATACATGAAGCCCTATGAGTTGGTTCTAACCAATCGTTCGGTGGAAAGCGAGGTAATTCAGCTTATGATGAACAATGCGCAGGATAAATTCATAAAAGGTGAATTTGAATCTGCCATTGATTTTTTCGAAGAGGTTCTTGAGATAAACTCTGAGAAAGTAGAGGCTGAGTTCTACATGGGTATATCCTATATGGAAATTGAACAGCATGCAGATGCCAGTAGTTCTTTTACCAGGGTTATAGAGCATAATGATAACCTCTATATTCAGAAAGCTCAGTGGTACCTGGCTGGTTGTTTACTTGCCATGGACGAAACTGATCGTGCACGCCGAGAGCTGGCTAAGATTGCTTCTTCTTCAAATCATTATCATAAGAGTGATGCTGAGAAGATCCTTAAAAGGATGAAGTAACAGGATATTTGAGATCGCCTCGGCGTGAGGCGGTTAATCTACTTTTGATTTATTGTTGTTGAAAAATGGGAAATGAGCGGTAAGCCTGATTATAACGAGCTTTTTGAGTACACCAAGCAACTGGAAGAAAAAGTTGCCTGGCTGGAAAGCACCCTGAAACAGTTCCAGTCTGATGGAACCAGGGTAAAGACCAGATTCCTCTCGAACATCTCGCACGAAATCAGGACCCCAATGAATGCCATAATCGGATTCTCTCACCTTCTGGGTGAAGAGGATGTGGACGGAGACCAGCGGGACGCTTACATTAACCACATTACCAGGAACAGCAATTCGCTCTTAAACATGATGGACAACCTGATTGATCTTACCCTGATCGAGACAGGAAACCTGAAACTGAATGAAGATGAAGTTGAGATCTATCAGATGTTGAGGGAGCTGTATAATCATTATAACCTGGATAGTTACAGGGTAAACAGGGAAAAGGTTGCATTGCTTTTGAATGTAAGAGAAGCATTTAAGCGGGCAAAAATAGTCACAGACAAGCAGCGCCTGTCACGAGCTTTAAGTTGCCTCATTGAGAATGCCCTTTCCCAGACAAAAAAGGGAGTCGTTGAAATTGGCGCTTCATACGCCAATAAAAATATACTGGTTTTCACAGTAAAAGACAGCGGTAACATGCTGTTGCAGGAGAGAGCCAGGAAGGTCTTTGAAACATCTGAAAAAGAAGAGGACTGGTACAATACCTCCGATACAATCGGACTTGGTTATAAACTTGCCAGGGGACTGATAGAAGCCATGGATGGAGAAATCCTGGTTAAAGACAGTTCATTTAAAGGTACAACTATTGAGTTCTCAATTCCAGTAAAGACAGTAACACCGAAACATTATCATTCCGGTGAAGCTGAAGGAACAAAGGTTGAACGCCCACAGAGTAGGTGATCGTTAACCGGTTTGATGCCACTGCCAAACTAACTTAACAAAGGGGTTTGTTAATTGTTTTCACGTTTTCAAAATGGCAGATCATCAAATCCGGAATCATTCTCAGGGGCTTGTGAAGGGAAAGGAGCATCCTGTTCAGGTGCAGTGTCTTTGATTGGAGTTGAAAATTCTGGTTCATCATTTGCGCTTTGTACTTTTTCAACGCGCCATGCTTCAAGATTTGTGAAGTATGAAACCTGGCCATCCTTCTCCCACTTGCGTCCGCGAAGGTTGAAAGATACTTTGATCGTATCATCCACACTGAATTGGTCAAGCATCGCGCACTTATCCTGGGTAGATTGAAATTTAATGAAGTCAACAAATTCGTATCCGGTATTGCCAGTTGATTTGATTTCAATGACAAAGTCGCGTTTCTGAAAGCGTTCAGAGACCTTCTGTGTTTCGAATTTTTCTGCCAGACGGCCGTTAATCTCGAAGCTCATATTAAAAGTTGTTTTATTGTTAAGGTGTAAATTTAGAAATTGTTTTACTGAAGAATAGCCAAAAACCCGATCTTTATGATCAATAAAAAAGGCTGTACGCATTGGCGGACAGCCTTTTTTTCATCTCATTAATCTTGGTTAATCTACGGTAAGTAGCTGAACCTTAAAGATAAGTACTGAATTTCCTGGAATAGGACCTGAATCTCTTGGACCATAGCCGAGGTTTGAAGGAATATACAGGTTATAGGTTGATCCCTGCGTCATTAGCTGAAGACCTTCAGTCCAACCAGGTATCACACCATTTAATGGAAATGAGATAGGCTCTCCGCCATCAAAATTGCCGTCAAATACAGTTCCGTCAATCAATGTACCTTCATAATAAACTGATACAGTTGATTCTGCAGTTGGCCTTGGGCCGTCTCCTTCTGTAAGGACTTCATATTGTAAACCCGATGCTGTGGTTTTAACACCCTCTCTTTTTCCATTCTCCTCGAGAAATGCAATTCCTTTTTCAATGTTTTCCATGGAAGCGACTTCAGCTTTTGCTGCCTCTTTTTCAGAGATAGCCATATTCAGATCGCGGAATACGGACTGTGCAGTCATGGGATCGAAAGAAGAAGAGTCGTTGACTACCTGCGCAATTCCTGCATTAATCAGTCCTGCATCTACCTCCCAAGGAGCTTCAGCAAGGCTGTAACCCATGTTAAGACCAAGAAAATAGTTCAGGGAGTCATCCTGGCTATTCATGGTTATTTGACCTTCAGACTTAATGCCTGAAGTAGTTCCAGAACCAATAAAGTATCCAATGGCCAGAGCTGCAACTGCAACTACTGCTAGTGTAATGATGTGTTTGTTATTCATTTGATTGTTTGTTTTTAAAAAGTTGTCGCGAAGATATAAGAAAATGTTCAAACCCCACAATTATATTCTGATTGCTCTGATCATCTCCCATTTTCCTGGTGGGCCGGTTATCCTTTTTACACTAAACCCACAGGCCTTTAGTGTTCTTCGTACATCACCTTTTGCAGCGTAGGTGACAAGAACGGCTCCTGAATTTGAAAGAATCGCAATCTTTGAGAAAACATCTACAGACCAGAGTTCGGGTTGCTTTTCAGGAGCAAAAGCATCAAAGTAAATCAGGTCATACCGACCCTCTGGCTTCATCTCTCTGAAATCTGCCTGTTCCTTATGAAACGTAAAGCCTTCAGTCAGATTCACATCCTGTCCCCAGGGAACCTGGTGCATTTTTGGTAGTATCCCTTCAGGAATACCTTCCACAAACCATTCATAATTTAGTCCACGGTATTCAGACGGGGTTAAGGGGTATTTTTCCACCGCATGATAGTGAACCTCTGCGCCCACTTTTAAAGTTTCACGCAGTGTAAGTAAAGCGTTTAGACCTGTACCAAACCCAATCTCCAGAATTCGTATTTCAGTCTTGTTTACGTGATTAAATCCATGGCTGATAAACACATGTTCTGACTCTTGCAGAGCTCCGTGCGTAGAATGATAAGGCTCATCCAGTTCGCTCAGATAAATAGTATGAGAGCCATCTTCTGTTATGCGTAACGATCGGTTCATTCTTTAAGTAAGGTTTCAGAATGAATTTCTACCAGGCAGGTACTCAGTAAAAATCTTATCCATTGATTTAAACATATTGTAAGGTCCTTTACTATGTATACCCTCAATCTGTTTGATCAATTGAGCTATTCTATCGCGCTGTGAGCTGTCTTCGTGAGGACAGCTCTTTTCTACTTTTACCAGGTCATTTAAAGCGGCATAATCTTCCAACATTCGTTCCTCCAGATCCATCAAAGGCCTGATAAGCTTCAATCGTCCTTCAAACATATTCAGTGAGTAGGGTAGCGAACTGATGGAGCCATGGTAGATCATATTGAGCAACAGGGTCTCAATGGCATCATTGCGGTGGTGTCCCAGGGCCAGTTTGTTGCAATTCAGTTCTTTAGAAAGATTGAATAATTCCTTTCTACGGTTCCAGGAACAGATAAAACAGGCACTTTTTGAGGTGCCATTTTCCAGAACTGGTTCTATAATTTTGTAATGCAATGGCACATTTAGGTTTTCACAAAACAGGCTCAACTTCTCTTTGTCTATCTGATACCCAATACCTGCAGCCTCCACATGTGCAGCTGTGAGTCTGAAATCAAAAGGAACCGCTGCTTTTCTTTCAACCAGGGACTCCAGTAGGATCATGGAATCCTTTCCACCCGAAAGTCCCACCAAAACATGATCACCCTCTTTCAAAAGAGAATGATCCCTCATGGTGGTTCCCACCTTTCGGCAGATCTTTTTAAATAATTTTTCAGTCTTTACCTGCTCGGGCGATTTATTCATTCCTAAAGAAAAGAGAGGTGCCCAAAATAGCGAGGGGTGTGAAAATCAGGAGTGCTCGTAAGCACTGGCTTCCATGAAAGAAAATGGGGCTGCGTTAATTTATCCCCACATTTGTAGAAATTTCCATATCCGTCTGTTCCTGAGAGATTGTTGAGGTCTGAGTAGGTGAGTACCTCCAGTGGAATTTTAATCTGAATGTTCCAGGGGGTATTATTCGGCTGGTTGTCAAAAGGTTTACGACCCAGGGAAGGGCTTGTCTCTACCTTGGAAAGGAGAGATTCGGAAAGCCATTCTCGCTGATTCCGATCCGGCCCATATGCCCCAAGCACTGTGCCAATGGCATTGATCTCAAAGTTGTAGTAATTGTGTGAATCGGCCTCCAGGGAGAGGAAAAATTCCACACAGCTATCTTCCCAGACTGAAGAATTAATATCCGTATTAACCGCTCTCACCTCCTTCTCTGCCACCTCATAAAACAGATAGATGGATGATCCATCATGACGGATGGAGAAAGCCACCTTTGTGCCAACACCGGACACCCAATTTTGATGCGAAAGATGGTGCTCTCCTTTGAGAGGAGAAAAGCCGGAGTCGGATTCGATTTTCTCTATCAGTAGCATGGAATCAGGAAAGGCTTCTAATGATTATTTTCATCTTCTCAAGTTTGGATTCCCCATCCTGGGTAAGCTTTAATTGAGCCCTGGTTCTTTCCAGGTTATGCTCCGGATGCTTTACTTTATAGTAGGTATCTCCATCAATGTAATCGATCAGAAAGCGCACTGCTTGCATGTAGGGGAACAATAAACCTCCATAAAGGAGAGCATCCTTTTCAGTATCTGAAAGAACACTCCTGGTGGAGTCCAGAAATCCGGATGCAAAGGCCTCATAGAGCTCCAAATCCATGGTGACCCTGTCAAGGTTGGTATCATCCTCCTCCCCGGTATTGGTTAAGGTGCGGATACCATCTCCAAAATCGGAAGTCACATAACCGGGTTGAATGGTATCCAGGTCTATGACGCACAAGCCTTTCTTGTTGGTATCATACAATACGTTGCTAATCTTGGTGTCGTTATGGGTTACGCGCAGAGGAATCGCCCCTTTCTCCCCGAGCTCATGTACAGTTAGCATCAATTTAGAGCGGGATTCCACATAGTCAATCTCCTTCTTCACCTCTTTCAGTCGGCCTGCTACATCCTTACGAACACTTTCTTTTAGCTGTGTAAGCCTCCATTTCATGTTATGGAAATCGGGTATTACAGTACCCACATTCCTGGGAGGGAGGTCGTTTAGCATCACGGTAAATGCACCAAAGGTCTTAGCCCCTTCATAGGCAATGGCTGGATCAGTTGTGCTGTCGAATACCAGGTGGTCTTCTATGAAGCGCAGAACCCTCCAGAAATTGCCTTGCGGATCTTTGAAATAGGTCTGCCCGTCTGTGGTTGGAATAATGGTCAAACTGCGTCTTTCCACCTCATCTGGGAAATCCCTTGCTATTTTTGCTTGAACATGATCTGTTACGATTGACAGGTTATTCATCAGGAGAGGAACGTCCTTGAATACATGGTGATTCACCCTTTGCATAAGGTAATCGGGTTCCCCTACAATGGTGTTGACAAGGTGGTAACTGTCATTGATGTGTCCACCCCCATGGGATTTAACCTCCTTGATGCAGCCCCTGGTTGCAAATTTATGGGCAATATCTTCTACCGTCATAATTCTTAATCCATTTGTGAAATGCAGAGTGCTGCAGCACCGTATAGTCCTGCATTATCCAGTTCAGCTCTTACCAGATCCGTTTTCTCAGCGATCATTGGCACAAGGAATTTATCCAGATCTTTACGAAGTGGCTTTTCCAATAGGTCCCATGAATTGGCGACCGAGCCACCTATCACAAATGCATCGGGTGCGAGGATATACATCACACTTCTGATGAGCTCACCAATGTTTTGTGCAAGCTCCTCAAATACAGCCAGGGAATCCTGATCGCCTTCCTTGGCCTTTTTATAGAGAGCAGTACCTGTGGTCTTATATTTGTTCTTAAAAAGCGCAGCGCTGCATATGTCTTCCACCATACCACCATGGAAAGGAACACATCCCAGCTCACCGGCTCCACCCATCAGCCCGGTATGAATCTTACGGTCCAGGATAATTCCGCCTCCCAGTCCGGTCCCAAGGGTAATCCCCACTAGATTCTTATACTTTTTACCAGCACCATAATAGGTTTCTCCCAGGGCAAAGCAATTGGCATCATTGCTCTGAAAAGTGGGCAAATTGAACCGTTTCTCTACCTCCGGTTTAATGAAAAAACCGTTAAATGATTTGATGTTGTTGATCTGAAGGATCTCTCCGGTTTCGGCATTCATAAAACCGGGCATTCCAATCCCAATCCCTACCACCTCCTTGGTCATAACCTTGTCAATGGCCTCGAAAAGGGATTCCATGATCTCCATAGCCGGTCGTTCTGATCCCGTGGGGACTTCAGCTTGCTCAATCAATTCACTTGCAGAAAACCTGGCAGCTACAATGGATGTGCCACCAATATCAACTCCTATATATAACTTGCTCATTATGATTTAGTTCTTACTTTATGTCCGGATACTGCAAAATAGAGAATAAATAAATAACAGGGAACCATCACCCAGTAAGCAGTCTGGTAGTCTCCCACGAGAGCCTGCTCCGTGATTTTTACTGCATCCACGATGGTCCCGAAAATTAAAGGAATGACCGCGCCACCTACGATGGCCATCACCAGCAAAGAGGCCCCCACTTTGGTGAATTTGCCCAGATCCTTCATGGCCAGGGGCCAGATGGCCGGCCACATCAGGGAGTTGGAGAAGCTTGCAAGTAGCAGGGCAAAAAATGCATATTTTGCCGGTAAATAAATCAATAACAGGGTAGAGATTATTCCAAGTACTGCAAACGAGATCAGCGCCCTGGTCTGGGAAACAAATCGAGGAATCGCTATCACACCAAAAATATAACCTGCCACCAGGCCCATGGTAACAAATTTGGCATAGGATTGGAGGTTGTCCACATCCCCAAATGTGGTGCGGGCAAAATCAATAATGGAAGCCATGGGGAGGGTTTCAATGCCTACATAGAAGAATAAGGCCACCACACCCAAAAGCAGGTGGGGAAATTGCATGATGCTGGTTTTACCTGCTGCATAAGAGGACTCGGCAGCTTCATCATCATCTTCTCCTGCAGCCTTTACTTCAGGAAGGGGCGCAAAATATACGAAAACACCCAGTATAAACATGATCCCGGTAACAATATAAAATGGAAGGATGATATCATCCACCTGCACATCTTTCAGGTCAATAAAGATTCCCAGAAACACAGGAGCCATCCACCAGGCCAGCTTATTCATAATACCCATCAGACTCATGCGCACGGCTGCAGTCTCTACGGGTCCCACAATGGTTATGTAAGGATTTACGGCTCCTTGAAGAAGGGTGTTCCCTATACCTCCCACAAATAGTGCTATCAGAAATAGTGGGAAACTTACTGCCTTTGATGAGGGGACAAAGAGTAACATACCCAGAGCCATAATGAAGAAAGCAATGGTCATGGCTTTTCTATAACCGATTTTTTTGATGACCCAGCCTGTCGGGCGACCAAATATGACAAATGCAGAAAAAATTGCACCCGTCACCAGGTAGGATTGCCCGGTGGTGAGGTTAAAGGCGGATCTTAATGCAGGGGTCAGAAACCCACTGATGCCTACTCCAAATCCGATCATAAAGAATACAACACCGATAATCATTAAGGGTATTACCAGCGTGCTCTTTCTGCTTTCTAAATTGCTCATGGAATTATGTTTTAGTTAATTAGTCACTTTAGTCTAGTGCGCATAAAATTAATCTTTTCTCCATAAAGTCAAAGATTTTTAGCAGCATACCGCCTCTTGCACAGGTAACAATGGATAAGTACATTTACCATTCAAATTTAATAACCACGAAATCTCAAATATGAACACTACACTTTTGATATTGGCAGCAGGAATGGGAAGCCGCTATGGCGGGATGAAGCAGGTCGATCCTTTCGGACCCTCAGGCGAAACAATAACTGACTATTCCATCTATGATGCATATCGCGCAGGATTTAATCGTTTTGTTTTTGTGATTTCTCCGAAAATGGAGGAGGATTTCAAAACCAACTATGTGAAGAAGTTCCCTTCCCACATCAAGGTTGATTATGTAATTCAATCCATAGATAATATACCTGAAGGATTTTCATTGCCAGAGGATCGGGTGAAGCCATGGGGTACTGCTCATGCAGTCCTAATGGCTAAAGAGGCCATCCATGAGCCTTTTGCAGTCATTAATGCAGATGACTATTATGGGAGTAAATCTTACCAGATTATGAATGATTTTCTCGTTGGCACCGGCAAGGGAGATTCCGGTCAATACTGCATGGTTGGATTTGAACTTCAGAAAACAGTTTCTGAGCATGGATCAGTGGCTAGAGGGGTGTGCCAGGTGAATGATTCAGGTTACCTGCTGGGAATGGTTGAGCGCACCAAGATCTTCTTGCAGGAAGGAGGAATCGTTTATGAGGATGAAGATGGTACCATTAACGGCCTGGATCCTATGGACACTGTATCCATGAACCTTTTTGGATTCACCCCGGATTTCTTTCAACATATAGAGGATACATTCAAGGTATTTATCAAGGAAAATATTGGTAATCCTAAAGCTGAACTTTATATCCCTCTGGTTGTGGATAACCTGCTCAATGCCGGAATCGCTCGCATGTCTGTGTTACAAACACCCGAATCCTGGTTTGGGGTCACTTATCAGGAAGACAAACCAAAGGTTTTGGCTGCCATTCGAAAACTGGTTGATGAGGGGATCTATCCTGAAGCTTTATGGGAGGTGAGTGCCTAGTAACTTTTAACTAACTATTATGAAACGAATACTGCTTTCTGTTGCTGTATTTGCAGCTGCCGTGCTTACTGTCTTTTCTCAAAAACTACCCGAATGGCAAAATACTGAGGTCGTAGAGGTAAACAGGGAGGATCCGCATGCCACCAGATTCTCTTTTGACTCCATGGAGAAAGCTATTGATGGCGATATTCAGGTCTCCTCAAACTACCTTACTCTCAATGGAACATGGAAATTTCAATGGTCTCCAAACCCCGATTCAAGACCTGCTAACTTTTATAAGCAGGATTTTGATGATGCGGGTTGGGACGATATACCTGTCCCCTCAAACTGGGAAATGAAGGGGTATGGCGTGCCTATTTATGTGAATATCCCCTATGAGTGGACAACCAGGCCCAAACCGCCGGAGGTGCCCAAGGCACATAATCCGGTTGGATCTTACAGAAGATCATTCAAAGTTCCTGCAGGTTGGAGCAATAAGCAGATCTATATTCATTTTGGTGCGGTGAAATCGGCATTTTATCTCTGGGTAAACGGAAAGAAGGTAGGCTATAGCCAGGGTAGCAAGACTCCTGCAGAGTTTAACATTACCTCATATGTTAAAGAAGGGGAGAATATGGTAGCTGTAGAGGTATACCGTTGGTCGGATGGCTCCTGGCTGGAATGTCAGGATTTCTGGAGAATCAGCGGAATTGAGAGAGAGGTCCGTTTGGAAGCCAGACCAGGGGTTCATATTCAGGACTTTTTCTGCAGAACCGGTCTGACCAAAAACTACACCAATGGGATTATGGATCTTGAAGTGGAGGTGAGCGCTCCGGGAGGAGGATCTGTTAAAGACTATTTAGTAGATGCTCAACTCTATTCACCCGGCAATTCTAAACTTCTCTTCTGGTCGGGATCAAAGCGTGTGATCTCTGGAAAGAAAGGCACTGGTGTCGTTAGTTTTTCTGATGTGATGGATCTGGTGGAGCCCTGGTCGGCAGAATCACCAAGTCTTTATCCACTGGTATTAACCTTGAAGAATGATAAGGGTGAGATTGTAGAATATCTATCTGCCAAAGTGGGATTTCGAACCTCAGAAATCAAATATGGTCAGCTACTGGTCAATGGGAAAGCTATCCAGCTGAAAGGGGTAAACAGGCATGAGCACGATGAATATGAAGGGCATGTGGTGAGTGAAGAGATCATGCTAAAGGACATTGAGTTGATGAAGCTTTATAACATCAATGCAGTCAGAACCAGCCATTACCCAAACGATCCAAGGTGGTATGAGCTGTGTGACGAGTATGGGCTATATGTAGTGGATGAAGCCAATATTGAATCTCATGGCATGGGCTATCAACCCAATCGCACCCTGGGCAATAATCCCTTGTTTACTAAATCGCACCTCGACCGGACAATCCGCATGGTGGAGAGGGATAAGAACCATCCATCGATAATCATCTGGTCACTGGGGAATGAAGCGGGTGACGGTGTCTGTTTTAACACCACTTATGATTGGATTAAGCAACGTGACCTCAGCCGGCCAGTGCAGTACGAAAGAGCAGAAGGTGGACGGAATACCGATATTTTTTGTCCCATGTATGCCCCCATCCATGACATGGTTAAATACGTGGAGCAACATCCCTCTAAACCTTTAATTCAGTGTGAGTATTCTCATGCCATGGGCAACAGCAATGGAAACATTGTAGATTACTGGGATGCAATTAATAAGTATGATCAACTTCAGGGAGGATTTATCTGGGACTGGGTGGACCAGGGAATTGCCCAGTACACCGAAGATGGCGAGAAGTTCTGGGCCTATGGGGGCGATTTTGAACCTGATACCATGCGAACCGACGGTACATTTTGCCTCAATGGTCTGGTCTTTCCCGATCGCACCATCCATCCTGGATTGGTGGAGCTGAAAAGGGCCTACCAGTATGTTGGATTTGAACCGGTCCCGCTCAATGCGAACCGGATAAAAATTACCAACAACTACGACTTTACAAACCTGAGCAGCTATAATTTGCGTTGGATACTTGAGGCCAATGGGGAGACGGTTAAAAAGGAGATATTGGATGGACCTGACCTGGAACCAGGCAAAAGTGCTATTGTTGACCTGGATCTTTCAGATGTAGGTTTTGAAAAAGAGAAAGCATATTTTCTTAACCTGGAGTTAAGCACTGTTAAAGCTTCAGGGATGGTGCCTAAGGGTCACGTGGTTGCCAGCGAACAATTCAATCTTACGCCTGATAATTCCAGGAAACATGAATCTGGACGCTTTTTCCGGTGTTGGAGTAAAAGATCTGGCCATTGTTGAGACCAAAGAGGCCATCACCGTCCAGTTTCCAGAGGGTGAAATCGTATTCGATCGGTCCTCCGGATACCTAGCATCATATGTTTGGAGAGGAACGATGTTATTGGATCAGGGGCCTGAACCGAATTTCTGGAGGGCTCCCATTGAGAATGATTTTGGCAACCACATGGATAAGCGAAGCGGAATGTGGAAAGAGTTTGGCAACGAATTGGAGCTTCAAACCCTTGTCCCGGTGCAGTCAGACAGCCAGGTTATACTTCTGGCAGAGTATGTACATCCCGGCAATGGCTCAAATTATGTGGTGAAATATCAGTTTAACAGGAAGGGAGAGATCCTGGTTCATGCAAAGTTTACACCTTCGGAGGATAAATTCCCTGAGATACCCAGATTTGGGATGCAAATGGTTGTACCGAAAGATTATATCCGGCTCACCTACTTTGGCAGAGGGCCACACGAAAACTATATCGATCGAAATCATTCAGCTCATGTGGGACTTTATCAAAGTACCGTCAGTGAGCAATATGTGCCCTACATTTCCACTGGAGAAAATGGAAATAAAACCGAAGTAAGATGGCTCACTTTGAGTGCACCGGATGGAAGGGGTTTGAGAATTAGTGGCATTCCTACCATTGATTTTTCGGCACTGCACTTTTCGCAGGAGCAACTCGACAGAGAAGAGCGCGATGGAGCCCATACCTATGACCTGGAAAAATCGGAGCAGGTATTTCTAAATGTGGACTGGAAGCAAATGGGTTTAGGTGGTGATGATTCATGGGGAGCCCGCACGCATGCTGAATATACCATCAGGGCTGAGCCCCTTGAATACAGCTATTTGATTTCGCCCTTATGATTAACATGAGGTAATCCATGGGTAAATCCCGATATAGTACAGCCTTACTGGCCATCATTTCGTGTCTATTGTGGTCATCCGCTTTTGCCGGTGTAAAGATTGGATTGCAGTATGCCACACCGCTTCAGTTTGCGGGTACCCGATTCTTTATTTCCGGGCTCCTGGTTCTGCCTTTTGCCATCAGGCTCAATCCGAAATACTTCAGCATCCTCCGTGCAAATCTGAAAATGATTTTGCTATTTGCTTTTCTCCAAACCTTTCTTCAATATACCCTGTTCTATACGGGGATAAATATGATACCCAGTGCCATTGCAGCAGTAGTAATTGGGTCACAGCCACTCTTTATTGCGCTTGTGGCTCATTTTATAATGCCTGGCGACCGGATGACATGGACCAAAACCCTGATCATCCTCTTTGGAATACTGGGTGTCGTATTGGTTAGCTTTGGAAAGGATCCCGAATCTGTAACCGGCCATATTGCTTTGCTAGGAATCCTTATGATGCTGGCAATTAATGTGCTATCAGGCTTTACGAATGTTCTGGTTGCCAGTGAGAAAGAGATGATCCCGCCCCTGGTAATCAGTTCGGCTTCCATGATCATTGGCGGTGCAGCTCTCTTTCTTTTTTCCATTCCTATTGAGGGGATCCGGTTTGATCCCAAACCACTTCCATACTATCTTTCCCTGGGCTGGTTGAGTTTACTGTCCGCAGTCGCTATTTCAATTTGGATTACCCTTTTGAAGAGACCGGGTATGGTAGTTTCGGACCTGAATTTGTGGAAATTTCTAATTCCCCTTTTTGGTTCACTAATAAGCTGGATCCTGCTTCCTGCCGAACACCCCGAGCCAATCACCCTCGCAGGGATGATTATTATCGCCTCTTCACTCGTTATTTTGAATCTGTCTGCCCGGAGAAAACACTCGAACATTCAATAAAAAATTTAACTTTATCGGGCAATTCTGCCATGAGAATTCAATTCCGAACATACCTGTTTGCGGTAGCCCTCTGTACGCTTTCGAGTCTGCACGCCCAACATTTTCCAATGGCTGTGCGGGGTGTAGTGGACTTGCGAAATTACAACTTCAAAGCAGACGGACCTGTGGAACTCAGAGGAGAATATGAGTTCTACTGGAATCAAATGTTGAATCCTGCCATTGAGGGTGACACAGGGGAAATGATTTATACCACTGTCCCCGAATCGTGGTTCAAACTTCGAAAAGAGTATCCCGAGATTGAGCGCTATGGCTTCGCCACCTACCGACTTGTATTGCTCATGCCCGATAAAGTAGATGAGATCTCATTCAAGATAGAGGATGTCTTTTCGGCTTCCGGGTATTTCATTAATGGTACCGCCATTGATTACCTGGGATTCCCCGGAGTAAATAAATTCCAGACTGTCATTAAGTATAACCGTCCCCTGGTGACAGGCTCTGTAACAAACCAGGAGGTAGAATTGCTTATCCGAGTCGCCAATTTTGATAACAGGAATAGTGGTATTGTGGGGGGGATCACAGTGGGATTGCCTGATCAGATGCAGGAGCAACGGTTGAAGGAGCTTTTCAGGGGGCATTTTCTGATGGGGGCTTTCCTGATTATCGGGATCTATTTCCTGGGATTGTACCTGATCCGGTCGGAACAGTACCGACTCTATTTTTCTGTGATCTGTTTGCTTATGGCCATCAGGGTTGTGATGATCCTTGACCTTCCCATTTTACATGCGATTAATCTAAACGGACTCACCACAGCCCGACTTGATTATCTGAATATCTATTTCTTTGCTCCATTTTTTGCTGCAATGATATACTCTATATTTCCCATAGAGTTTCCGAAATTAGCTTACCGAATCATATTGTGGGTTTCCGTGGTATTTATCACCATCGTGGTTGTGTCTCCGGTTAGCCTCTTTTCATACACATTGCCGTGGTTTTTTGGATTTTTTATTGCAGAAAGTTTGGTGTTCATGTACGTGATACTTCTTGCCTGGATCAGGGGTCGGAGCCATGCACCCTCCTTTACATTGGGCATGATGATCCTTTTTGTGGGTACTCTAAATGACATGTTGAACGAGATAGATGCCATTGACACAGCCTACATCGTGCAATATACCATGTTCATATACCTTCTGGTTTATGCCTATATTTTTGCCGACAAGTCGAATCATCTGCAGAAGAAGACCAATAAGCTGGCAGAAGAAATAAGCCAGGTGAAGAACAACCTTGAGGATCTTGTGGAGGAGCGGACCACCGAATTGCACGCCATGTCTACACAGCTTGAGAAACAGAAAAAGAAGCTGGAATCTACCAACCGGGATCTTGTGGAGGCCATGAATGCCCGAAACCGCTTATTTGCCATTATTGGTCATGATGTGCGTGCTCCTATCGGATATACCCGGCAGGCCCTGGAGATGATCATTGAAAATCCTGATATTACTGAAGATGAACGCAATGAGCTACTTAAAATGATAGCAAGTTCTTCAGAGGTTACCTATAACCTTCTGGATAACCTTCTGGTATGGGGACGCACTCAAACAGGTAAGCTAAAGGCCATGCCAGTGAAGTTTAAATTGAAAGAGTTGATTGATGAGAGCCTTGAGCTGGTAAATGTAGGACTAAAAGAGAAAAAACTTAAAGTAGAGGTCTATGTGAGTGAAGAGCATTATCTGGATGCAGACCGCGATCAGCTCTATATTGTAACCAGGAACCTTCTCAATAATGCCATGAAATTCACGCCGGAAGGCGGCCGGATTTATATTTCTTCCAAGAAGCAGAAAGGAGAGGTGGTTATATCAATACGCGATACAGGGATAGGTATTCCCGAATCCATGGTGCAGAAAATTCTTGATACCGAATCCCATGTATCCACCGATGGGACAAGGGGTGAAAAAGGATCAGGCCTGGGTTTAAAAATTTGCCATGAGATTATTCAAACCAACAATGGATGGTTGAAGATCGAGAGCGAAACAGGCAATGGCACCACTATACTCATGGGGATAAAGGCCGGAAGGAAGCCTGGCTAACTGCCACCAGTACCCGATAACATCATTTAATAAACTTTACAGCAGTTCCGTAGACCAGTATCTCAGCAGCTCCCTGCATTACTGTGCTTGTGGTATATCGGAGATTCACAATTGCATCGGCGTTCAGGGCAAAGGCTTCCTGAAGCATTCTTTTGGTGGCAATGGCCCGGGCTTCATTTAACATTTCGGAGTAACCTCTGAGCTCTCCACCAACAATTGATTTAAGTGTATTCCCAATATCCCTGCCCAGGTGCTTTGATTGGATCATGGTGCCCTTAACCAATCCCACCAATTCATATCTCTGACCGGGTATATTTTCTGTATTATAAATCGGAATTACCTTCTCCATAATTGATTTGATTATTGGTTTACAATGGATAAGGAGCATTTTGCTCCCTGTTATTCAAATTTACATAAAAATTTCGCTAAATTTATTTTTATGAAAACCCTCACCATCGAATCAATTGAAGTTATTGACGAAGAGCTTCAAAATGAGATACATTATGCTTTTGGAATGGAGCATTATACAGATTATGTATTCAAACCCAAGGGCGATAAGAACTATTCGGCGACCATTGTTTTTGAAGATAGTAAGATGGTTATCAAGAACGTGGAAAAGCGAAGTGTAGAATTTCCCAACTATCAGTTTGAAGTGGAGGACCTGGATATGGATACGGGAGTAATGAAGATATACTCCATCAAAAACGGGAGTATCATTAAGATTAGAAGTCGCTAATATTTGCTTAGATCGTCTTTTTCTTCCTCATCAATCTCTTTGATTCGTTCTATGTAGACAGAAATCAGTGCAATTATAATTACAAGGGGTACAAGCAAAATAACCAGGGTCCAAAAGAAGCTAAGTCCCTCTTGCCTGATTGCGTAGACTACTATTCCCGCCTCCAGAAGGATAAAGAATATAACAAGGATCATTACAATAGTAGGGGCTACTCGTTTATTCATGATACCTGGAGTTTTACTCTTTTGATTTGATTTTCACTTTTGAGGATTTAAGCCCGTTGGCGCTGGCATGTACGATGAGGTCGCCGGGTTCACTGCCTGCCTGAAGGATCAATAGTTGCTTCCCCTTTCTAACTTGCTTTGAGGCAGTACCATAGGGAGATCTGTCTGCGGGATCCCCATTATCAATTACCCTGATTCTACCCGGACCATCCAGCTCGTAGTTTACCAGGTGGTTGCTGTGAGGATTTAGAACCCCTGCGCTATCTACCACCTTTGTGGTGATATGAACTATCCTGTTGTTGGAATTGAATTGTTTCTGATCAGGATCCATAGCCAGGGCATAGGGAGCATGGGAAGTGCTTAATGTATCAGATACCATTTGGGATTTCCCACGCTCATCGGTAAAATAGGCAATTGCAATTAGCACTCCTGGTTGGTAGGGGACCTTGGTTTTTATTACCCCATCTGAAAATGAACTTCTATGGAGTGAATGGATTAGCTTGTTGTTCAGCTTAAGGTCGACCTTGTCACAATTGGTAAAAACAACCACCTCCTTGGTGGATGTGTCATCTTCAAAACTCCAGTGGTCCACCAGTGGAGCCCCTGCCCAGCTTATTTGCCAGCTTTTTAGATTATTCAATGAATCAGCAAGAATAGAATCTTTCACCGTAAGTTTCACAAGGGGATCTTCCCTGTATTGAGATCCGATATACCAGGCATAGGGTTTAATAAAGCCGTTAGTCTGCAATAGCCCATGCCTTAACCCGCGGTCGGGCCAGCCTGCAGATTCACCCAGATAGTCGATTCCTGCCCAGATAAATTGTCCTGCCACAAACTCGTCCATATTGTTCCAGGAGTTTTCGGTGAAGCTAATCTTCTGGTAATCTTCCATTCGTCGTGTGCCATATGCTTTGGTTTCGGTGGCAATAAAAACCAGATCGGGATACTGTTCATGCCATACCTGGAATGAGTCTGAACGGTAGTTGTATGAGGCTACCGGGGAAACAGTCATCATCCGGGAAGGAACTTCATGGCCCTTTTCCGTATCACCGGGATGCATAGCAGCGGTAATTTGCCTCGTGGAGTCCAGGGAGTATACCAGATCTCTCAGGTCATTATACCAGGATACACCGGCGTCGGGGTCGTTAAGTTGCTCCATGGTTTCATTACCCACGCTCCAGAGGACCACAGAAGGATGATTTCTGTCGCGCCTGATAAAGTTTGAAAGGTCAGTTTCCCAGGTGGAAGCAAATTGGATTCTCTCATCCTCACCATGCCAGCTCTCTTCCCATTTGTCGTACATTTCGTCTATGACGAGGAAGCCCATTCTATCGCAAAGATCGAGGACTTCAGGAGCATGTGGGTTATGGGCAAGCCTGAGGGCATTCACGCCCAGCTCTTTAAGGAGGTTTAGTCTGCGTTTCCAACTCTCCATAGGAATAGCAGCACCCAGTTCACCTCCATCATGATGGAGGCATACCCCTTTCATGATTACCTTCTCTCCATTAAGCAGGAAACCCCTGTCGGGATCAAATTCTGCTGAACGGATTCCATGCAAAGTTTTTATATGATCGATCTGTTTGTTCTTATCCATCAGGTAACAGTTCACAGCATATAATCCGGGCTTGGCGGGTGACCACAGCTCAGGTTTATCAATGGTGAAGGTCTTCTGCGCTATCCCGGTACCGTAGCCTTCAATATATTCTGTACTTTGTCCCTCTGCCACAATTCGCCCTCCAGGATCTACTACATCAAATCTGATCTCGTAACGCTGAGGTTTTTTACCATTGTTTCTCACATCGAGTGAAACTGTTAATTCTGCACTCCCCGCAGGTTCAATAACAGAGCTTACTACATCCCCCCACACAGGAATATGAAGCGTGTTTGTAGCAATAAGTTTAACATGACGATAGATTCCCCCTCCAGAGTACCAGCGGTCCACTGGTAAATTGCTGCAGTCGGTCTTTACTGCAATCACATTGAGGGTATCTCTTCGAATCAGTGATGTAATATCATGATAGAAGCTGGAATAGCCATAGATCTGCTTCCCAAGATGCTCTCCATTCAGGAAAACATCGGCATTCATTTGAACTCCTTCAAAGAGCAGGTAAAACTGATCCATATCTTCAAACTCATTCAGATCAAGTGTTTTTCTGTACCAGGCAATGCCTTCAGGATAAAACCCTCCTGCAGTACCGGAAGGATTATCTTCATCTACAGTTTGTTCAATCATCCAATCATGAGGCAGAGAAAGGTACCTCCAGTCTGAATCGTCAAATTCCGGAACTTCTGCACCCACAGCATTCCCAAGCATAAACCTCCAATTCAAATCAATGGCAGTCTCAACCCTGGGTGTGGTTTCTCTGGTCTTGTAGATAAACCAGGTGGCCAGGATAAAGGCGATACTTAGTATGACCCAGTGAATGGCTTTCATCAGAGGTCTTGCTTTTTTAGTAAGTACTCAAATCGCTTAATAAATTTGTTTATGGTTTCGCAGTGAGCAGCTTTTAGTCGCCGATTCACCGCAGGCTGTGAGATGCCCAGTAACTGACTAATCTCCATCTGATTTTTTCCAGTAAGGTTTAGAAACATGGCTTCCGCCTGCTCATCGGACCAGTCGTGAATCAGGATATCCATGAAGCTGCAGGATAGTGCAAACTCGGCATTTAGGGCTTTTTCAGTTGTGAGGATCGAAAGGCGCTGGTTTCTTTTCATTTTGGCCATTCCATCGGTGGATGACCTGAAGGCGGTACCATCCGATTCTCTCAGGTGATCCTGGGCATATTCAACCGGTCCGATTCCTTCACAGATTCTGAGGTCCATTCTTTCGGAAAGCTCTTTGTAGGAGAGGAATCTGAATGCGCTGAAAAGCATGATGATGGACCTCATGGAGTGTACCGGAGACTCAGACATTGTGAGGAATTCGTCCATTCTGATGATCTCATATTTGAGCTTGCCTTCTTTAGGAACCAGGCGGTTTACAGCCTGAAAGGATGCCCTGATTAAATCAGGAATTTTACTGAATTGTGCATCGGATACCCGCGAGCCAGGGGCGAGTTCTCCCGCGGCCACAGCATAATGTGCCTTTTTCGTCATTCAGAACTAAATAGTTTTTTTCCGGGTATTAAGGGTTTTATTAGGGAAAAAAGTTAGATGCCAAATATATAATATTAAAAGGTTATAATACAACCTTACTCTGGGAAAAAAACATAAACCTTATTTATTCATATATTGACGAACGTCTGTTTCTGTGTGATAAACGGCTGAAAAAGATAGTCGTAGGAGTGACGCTTAGATTCATTCTGAATAGTTCCAGTAAGTCCTGTTCTATCGCATTATCCATTCTATTAATATTATTTTTGGAGAGATATTTGAGATGTTGACTTAAAAGTAAGATAATGAAACGTTTAATTCTGATTGCGATTGCATTTATACTTCTATCAAATGGATTTTCACAGGAGGCTACGCGGTGGAGAGGACCCTCTGGAAATGGAGTCTACAATGAAACAGGCCTGCTAAAACAGTGGCCTGCCAATGGACCTGAAATATTGTGGACCTTCGAAGAGTTAGGCCAGGGTCATTCATCGGCAATAGTCTCTAACGGTTATATCTATACATCGGGATTGTTAGATGGTACCGGATTTCTCTTCAAGTTAGACCTGGAAGGCAAGCTGATTTACAAGCAGTCCTATGGTCCGGAATATTCGGAGAGCTATTATGGAAGTCGTGGAACCCCTGTGATCGTAGGCAATAAAATCTATCTGGAGAGCGGATATGGAAAGCTGGTTTGCTTCAATGAAGCGGATGGAGAGATCGTTTGGAGCAAGGATCTCTTTAAAGATTTTGACGGATCCAACATCCGGTGGGGTGTAAATGAAACCCCTGTGGTGGATGGCCGGCTTATCTATGCAACTCCGGGGGGTGCCAACAACAATGTGGTGGCACTCAACAGGTATTCTGGAGAACTCATTTGGTCAAGTAAGGGTCTTGGAGAGTTATCAGCTTACTGTACACCTCTACTGATCAATCACAATGGGAGAAAAATACTGACTACCCATACAGCATCTCATGTAATTGGACTGGATGCAGCATCTGGCAAATTGCTCTGGTCGCACAAACATCCAAACAGGTATTCAGTTCATGCAAACACCCCCATCTATTACAAGGGAGAGCTATTCTACTTCAGTGGTTATGGCCAGGGAGGTGGCACGCTTAAACTCAGTGAAGATGGAAGTTCTGTCTCCAAGGGATGGTTTAATAAAACTGTGGACAGCCGAATGGGCGGAGCTGTAGTGCTGGATGGATACATTTATACATCCGGGGATGCCAACCGTGAATGGCGATGCGTGGAATGGGCATCGGGTAAGGAGATGTATGCTTCCACAGCCATTGGCAAAGGGGTGGTGATTTCTGCAGACGGAATGCTCTACTGTTATAGTGAAAAAGGTGAACTGGCCCTTGTAAAGGCAGATCCTGCTGGATTTAATGTTGTTAGTCAAACCAAGGTGACCCATGGATCTGAACAGCACTGGGCCCATCCTGCTATTTATGACGGTGTGCTTTATGTGAGGCATGGGAAGGCTCTTATTAGTTATAAAGTGAAATAGTAGGTAGTGGGTAGTGGTAAAATGGTGAAATATTGAATATGAGAATGAATAGAATATCTGGATTGGCTGGATTTCTGATGTTAATCAGTTTTATTACCCTGGAAATAGCTGCCCAGGATTCCCAGTGGAGGGGGCCAAACCGGGATGGCAAGTACAAAGACACCGGGCTTCTGAAACAATGGCCCGAAGAGGGCCCTGATCTGCTGCTAAAGAAAGAGGGCCTGGGAAATGGATATTCCACCCCTATAGTCTATGAAGGCGATATTTATATCAGCGGCCGGAGAGACAGTGTGGATGTACTGACCAGGTTGGATATTAATGGGGAGATCAAATGGGAAACCATTTATGGCAAAGCCTGGGATAAATCCTTTCCTGAAACCAGGAGCACACCCACCATTGAAGATGCACGTGCCTATATCATGGGTGGTCTTGGAACCATTGTTTGCCTGGACACAGAGACCGGAAGAATTATTTGGAGTGTGAATACCCACGAGGATTATCAGGGAGAGTTTCACCGCTGGGGTATGGCAGAATCCCTGTTGCTAATAGAAGACGCTGTGATCTCCTCACCAGTGGGAGAGATGACTGCAGTGGTGGCTTTGAACAAAGAGGATGGTTCCCTGATCTGGAAAACGGAGTCTATTGGGGGAGTCAGGTCCTATGTCTCCCCCATGCTGATTGAGCATAATGGCACCCCGATAATCCTGGTCACCACCAGCAACGATATTATGGGGGTAAGTCCAGAAAATGGGGAAGTGTTCTGGAGTTTTGATCTGGTTACGGATTATGGTTATCGGGAAGGTCGGAGGAACAATACAAACACCCCGCTTTTCCATAATGGAGAGATATTTACCACTTCCGGATATGATGCAGATGGAGTTATGTTGAAACTTTCGGATGATGGCAAATCAGCTGATCTAAAGTGGCACAACGGTGCTCTTGATGTGCATCACGGTGGCCTGGTGCTTCTGGACGGATACATGTACGGCGCCAACTGGGTCAATAATGGAAACGGGAATTGGGTATGCCAGGAGTGGGATACAGGCAAGGTGATGTGGGAAGAAACATGGCACAATAAGGGATCAATCATTTATGCAGATGGACTCCTTTACATCTTTGAGGAGAAACAGGGACATGTGGGACTGGTGGAACCCTCCCCGGAAGGTTTTAAGCTGATTAGCTCTTTCCTTCCAGATGGGGGGTCGGGGCCCTGGTGGGCACATATGTCCATCTATGACAAGAAGCTGTTAATCAGGCATGGTACGGTATTGTTTGTATATGAAATAGGTGTATAAGTTAATAGTTAGGAGGGTAGTAGTTAGAAGGGTAGTGGGGTAATGGGTTACAGGTTGGGGTTACAAAAAAAAATAGTGAGTGGTGAGTGGTGAGGGAAATGAGTAAAATATAAATGAGAAGGGTGAAGGTTGATAGAACAAATATGGTGACTGGACTGCTGGTTTTGGCAGGAGTGCTTTCCATTGGGTGGTGGCTTGCCAAGGACCCGGTGGATGAACTGGTGACTACACAACCCGGACTGGATAACCGGGGAGCACATACGGTGGTCGCAGATATTGACATTGGGGCCTATTTTGAAGACCTCGGGGAGCTCAATAGCGATCTTCAGGAGACCTGGCCCCGGTTCAGGGGAGAATATTTTGATAACATCAGCCGCTCAAAGGTGGCTCTAATTGATAAGTTCCCGGCGGAAGGCCCCCTGGTAAAGTGGCGAGTGGAACTTGGTGAGGGACATGCAGGCGCAGCCATCTATAAGGGAGCGGTCTATTTGCTGGATTATGATGAAGAGCTGCGGGCCGATGTTCTCAGATGTTTTTCACTGGTGGATGGAGAGGAGATCTGGAAGAGGGGATATAAGATCAACCTGAAAAGAAACCACGGCATGTCGCGCACTGTACCGGCGGTTACTGAAGAGCATATTCTAACCATCGGTCCACGTAGTCACGTGATGTGCGTGAATAGGCTGGACGGTGAGTTTATCTGGGGTCTGAATGTGGAGAAAGAGTACGAGTCGGAGATCCCTTTGTGGTACACCGGGCAGTGTCCTTTGATCGATAATGGGAAGGCCATTATTGCCACCGGGGGGAAAGCTCTGATGGTCGCATTAGATATGGAAAGTGGGGAGGTGCTCTGGGAAACCCCAAATGAAAATGGATGGCTTATGTCCCATTCGTCTGTATTGCCCTATGAGTTCCAGGGAACCCGAATGTATGTTTATAGCGCATATGGAGGGGTATTTGGCGTGGCTGCAGATGGATCCAATGAGGGGAAAATCTTATGGCAGTCCAGCGCCTGGAATCACCAGGTGGTTGCGCCTTCGCCTGTTTGTACGCCCGATGGAAAAGTTTTTCTGACCGCCGGATATGGTGCAGGTGCGATGGTTTTACAACTTTCAAAAACAGGAGAGCAATTTAGTGTAGAGGTAATCGATGAGTATGCGCCCAAGGAGGGCCTGGCCTCCGAACAACAGACTCCGGTAGTCTTTAATGAGCACCTTCTGGGGATTCTCCCCAAAGATGCCGGGCCGCTCAGGAACCAACTGATATGCGTTCATCCCGACGATTATACCAAAGTGATATGGACCAGCGGACAGGATAAAAGGTTTGGATTGGGTCCATATATGATTGCCGATAATAAACTCTTTATAGTGAGTGATGATGGAACATTGACCATGGTCACTCCCAGTACCCGCGAATACATCGAGCTGGATAGTTACCGGGTTCTGGAAGGTCACGATTCATGGGGACCCTTGGCAATCGCCGATGGTTACCTGGTCATGCGCGATTCGAAATCAATGGTTTGCCTGGATCTAGCCAAGGCCAGGCAGTGATATGTAAAACAGACGATCATGAAAAAAAGAAGTCTTACAATTGTGGTGCTTGTGATTCTGGGGGTGATCCTGGGGGTGATTGTCATAGATTTTCTAAACAACCGTCCCGATCGACGTGGGGAGAATCCCTATGCCCTGGAGGTAGATCAATTCAGAGAGGTGGATCCGGAGTTGATTTCCCACAAAGAGACACGGAATTTCTCCCTTGGAGACATGATCCCCTCTGGAATTTTTTATCACAAAAAGAGCCTCTATATCACGGGCAACTCATCACTGGTGGTGCTGGCCCTGGACGGTTCACCGGCCGATATGGTCCAAACCTTACCCCATTCTACCTGCCTTGCGGTAAATGATCAGTACGTTTTTATCGGGTTTCCCAAACTACGTGGCCAAGTATGATCACTCCGGTGAGCTTTTACAAAAGTGGACTGAACTCGAAGAGCGTACAGTAATTACTTCCATAGCCCTAAAAGATAACAAGGTGTATGTGGCCGACGCAGGAAACCGCAGGGTGGTGATCTATTCCGACCAGGGGGAGATTACAGGTGAGTTTGAAGGAAAATCGGAGTCCGAAGCCGGGCATGGCTTTATTGTACCCAGCCCCAATTTTGACCTGGCCGTTAACAGTTTTGGCGAATTGTGGGTGGTAAATCCGGGTAAGCACGCCATCGAGAACTACAGCGATGATGGCCGTATGCGTGGATTCTGGGAAAACGCTTCCTTTAAAATTGATGGATTTCTGGGTTGTTGTAACCCTGCACGAATCACTGTGATGGATGATGGCTCCTTTATAACCAGCGAAAAAGGCATGGTCAGGATTAAAATTTATGATCAGTCGGGTCAACTGATAAGTGTGGTTGCTCCTCCCGACCTCTTTGTGGAGGAGGGGAAAGCACCAGATGTGTGTGTGGACGAAAAAGGGGTGGTCTATGCACTCGATTTTGATAAGGATGTGGTAAGGGTTTTTGAACCCATTTAGTTTCAGAAGAAAGCGTGGTAAACCAAAGATGATGGACAGACGAAATTTTATACAAGGGATTGGAAGGGCTACCCTCCTGGCAGCACTGGCGGCTGTGGTGGGTGTACTTGTTTCAAGACGTCAGGTGGTTGGGCATCAGGATTGTTCAGCCAATTTCCAATGCAGAAATTGCAATAAACTAACCGCATGTGAATTGCCCGAAGCGGTAAAAACCAAAGTTGATGGCAGAGAAGGATAAGGGTTTAAGCAGAAGAAAATTTATCAATGACGGGGTAAGGCTCACCCTGGGATTGACTGTGGTGGGGACTGCCGCATTCTCTTTGAAACGATCCGCTTCAGGAAAAAACTATGTATGGCAGATCGATCCTTTTAAATGTACCCAGTGTGGACGTTGTGCCACCGAGTGTGTGAAATCCGATTCTGCGGTAAAGTGTGTGCATGCTTACGATCTTTGCGGCTATTGCGACCTTTGCGGAGGCTATTTTAAACCTGGAGCAAAACTGCAGACCGGAGCGGAGAATCAACTTTGTCCCACCGCAGCCATACAGAGAAGGTTTATCGAGGAGCCCTATTTTGAATATGTGATTGATGAGGAGCTCTGTATCGGATGTGCCAAATGTGTTAAAGGGTGTTCTGCTTTTGGAAATGGCTCCCTCCATCTTCAGATCAGGCATGACCTCTGCTTAAATTGTAACCAGTGTGCAATCGCCTCTTCATGTCCCTCAGAAGCCATAAGCAGGAAGCCGGTTGATGCTCCATATATTATTAAAGGTGATTTTACCATAGAGGAGGAAGGTTAAAATGCTGAAAAGGATCCCAACAACTATTTATCTGGTTCTTCTTTTGTCCCTCTTGACAGGAAATTTCCTGGAGGCACAGCAAAGATTCCCAAAACCTGAGTTTGAAACTGGATATGTACAGCCCAGTCCAACCACCCCTGAACCCAGGTCCATGGCCATGGAGTATTTTGATGTTTTTTTACTCCTGGCAGTTCTCTCACTGGCATCCTGGCTGGCTGTTAAGAAAAGATCCCGGAGGGGATTGCTGTGGTTATCTGTATTTTCTTTAATCTATTTCGGATTTTATCGGGACGGTTGTATCTGTTCCATAGGGGCCATTCAGAATGTGGCTCTATCCATATTTGATCCGGGTTATGCCATATCCATTACGGCACTCCTCTTTTTTATTTTGCCACTGCTATTTGCCCTGTTTTTTGGAAGGGTTTTCTGTGCATCGGCATGTCCGCTGGGTGCCATACAGGATCTGATTGTAATCAATCCCATTTCCATTCCCAGCTGGATCCGGAAAACATTGGGTTTTATACCCGTTATATACCTGGGCCTATCGGTGTTGCTGGCGGCCACAGGAAGTGATTTTATTATCTGCAGGTACGATCCCTTTGTGGGCATATTCAGGATGGATGGACCATTTCTGATGATTTTCCTGGGAATTACCTTTTTGCTCCTTGGTATGTTTTATGCCAGACCTTACTGCCGGGTTTTTTGTCCATATGGTGTATTGCTCAGCTGGATGTCGAAATTCTCCAGGAGGCACCTGTCCATTACTCCATCAGAGTGCATTAAATGTAAGCTCTGTAAGGACTCTTGCCCATTCGATGCCATCGAGGTTCCTGTTAAGCAGGAGTACAGAACTCCTGAAGTGAGCAGGAAGAACCTCAAAAGATTTATCCTCTACGTAGCGTTGATCCCTGTGCTGACTGTTTTGGGCGGATGGATTGGTTCAAAATCACATGTGTTCCTGAGCAGGGCACATCCGGATGTATACCTGGCCGAGTTGATGATCAGTCAGCCCGAGCTCAGAGCCGATGAAGAGAATCTGGATATTCAGGCATTTCTCGAATCGGGGGATACATTTGAACAGCTGGTAGAGCAGGCCTCTGTGATCAGGGAGAAATTCAGAATTGGAGGATGGGTACTGGGTGGATTCATTGGATTGGCGCTGGGGATTACCCTGATGAACCAGGTTGTATTTCGTCGCCGTGAGGATTATGAACCGCATAAGGGCGATTGCTTCTCCTGTGGGCGATGTATGGATTATTGCCCGGTTGAAAAATAGTACTCAGTGGATAGTAAATAGTACTCAGTGGATAGTAAATAGTAAGCAGTACTTAGTGGGTAGTAAATAGTACTTAGTGGGTAGTAAATAGTACTTAGTGGGTAGTAAATAGTACTTAGTGGGTAGTAAATAGTACTCAGTACCTAGCGTGTATAAAGTTTAGATAGATGGATAAGGAAAAAAATATAAAAATAGCTCACAGGATAGCATTAATTTCTGGAATATTCTGTGCTGTGGTGGCATTGCTGCTGATTCTGAATTTCTGGCAGATGAGGCAGCATGAACCGCTGGAGAGTGCAACCATTGAAGCCCTGGTGGAACGACTGTCCATTGAACCCAACAATGAAACTCTGAAGGAGGAAATCCGGAGTTTTGACCTGCTGGCCCGTAAAGCTTATTTTACCAGCCGCTGGCAAATTAAAACAGGAACCTACCTCTTGCTGATAGGTGGAGTAGTCCTGGCAATTTCACTGAAAATATTTACGGATCTGAGGGCTAAAATCGAGCCTCCAGAGGATCTTACCGAGGAGTTGCTTAAGGCCCGTTCCAATGCACAATACTGGTTATTTATGACTGGCGGCCTGGTGCTGGGACTTTCTCTGGTAGCAGCTGTATTAAGCAACGATTACCTGAAATCATACCAGTCCATGGGAGTGGTTCAGGAAACAGAAGCTGCTCAGAGCGATGTGGAAGTGATTGAGGTTTTTCCCACAGCGCAAGGCGGGAACGAGGCCGGAAATGAAGGTGTCGTATCTGACGTGGAAGTAATTGACCCGCAGGGGACAGAAGTCCCGGCGACTCCAAATACCTCCACCACAGAGGAAACTACTGCTTCTTCAGCTCAGGCAGCAGTTGCAAAAAAGGCCGCCAGTTTCTCAAAGGAGGATTATAAAAAGAACCAGGCTGTTTTCAGAGGATACATGGGGTTGGGAGTTTCCTACCACAAAAATATTCCTGTAAGCTGGAATGGATCCACCGGGGAGAATATTAAATGGAAAGTAGCTACCAGCAAACGTGGATATAATACTCCGGTGATCTGGGGGGACCATATTTTTATCTCGGGTGGGGACGCTCAGTCAAGGATTGTGGCGTGCTACAACCGTCATACGGGACAATTGGTATGGGAAAAGGAGGTTAAGGATATTCCCGGTTCTCCTGCTTCAGCACCCCGGGTGACTGAGGATACCGGACTGGCTGCACCCACCATGGCAGTGGATGGACAACGTGTGTATGCCATTTTTGCCACGGGCAATGTGGTCGCATTCGACCTTGCTGGAAATAAGGTTTGGGGACGCAACCTGGGTGTCCCGAACAATCATTATGGGCACTCTTCCTCACTTCAGGTATGGGAAAACAAACTGATCATCCAGTACGACACCAATACCAAAGGAAGGATGCTGGCTCTGAATACTGCCACAGGTGAATCTGTATGGGATGTGGATCGGCCCGTAAATATTTCATGGGCTTCACCTGCGCTGATTGAGGTGGATGGGAAAATACAGATTGTGACTTCTTCCGATCCCTTTGTAATGGGGCATGATTTGCAAACGGGTGCAGAAATCTGGAGGGTGGAAGCCATGATGGGAGAAGTTGGACCTTCTGTGGCCTATGAGGATGGTCTCGTCTTTGCCACCAACGAATATGCCCGATTGGTGGCTGTTGAGCCAAAACCTGGTGCAGAGTATACCTGGGAGGATGATGAATATCTGTCAGAGGCGGCGAGCCCTGTGGCTTACAATGGTTTGCTTTACCTGGCCACCTCTTACGGGGTGCTGGTTTGTTATGACACAAAAACCGGGGAGAAACAGTGGGAAAAGGAGTTCGATGAAGGTTTTTACTCTTCTCCCATGATTGCCGAAGGAAAACTATATATCGTTGACCTGGCAGGAGTTACACATATTATAAAGGCAGGCCGCGAGGGTACGGTAATTGCAGCATCAGAACTGGGTGAAGGCGGATATGCCTTACCGGTATTTGCCGATGGGGTGGTCTACCTGAGGGGATCAGAGCATTTGTATTGTATTGGGGAATAAAACTTGCGTCGCAAGTTTTATTCAGTTAATGGTTAATAGGTTATTGGTTAATAGGTTATTGGTTAATAAGTTAATGGTTAATAAGTTAGTACGTGGAGGTAGATATTAGAGAGATTGATCAAATGGTGGAGGAGCTCGGGAAGCAGCCCAGTGCTGTGATTCCGGTTCTGCAAGCCATCCAGAATAAGTATAACTTTCTCCCGGAGGAGGCTTTGAGGAGGGTTTGTGAGATTTCTGAAATCACACCCGCCCAGATTGTGGGTGTGGCCAGCTTCTATTCACAATTCAGGTTTACACCTGCAGGTGAACATATGATTAAGGTGTGTGTGGGCACAGCCTGTCATGTGAAGGGGGCTGAGCAAGTTTATGATGCCATGAAGCGTCAACTGAAGCTCGGCGATACGGAGGACACCACAGAATCGCGCCAATATACCATCGAAAAGGTCAATTGCCTGGGCTGTTGTACCCTGGCACCTGTGGTTCAGATCGATGAGGTTACCTACGGACATGTGAGCACGGCTCAGGTGGGATCCATTCTTGCCGATTTTGAGCAACAAAAAGATACATCAGGTAAGAAACGTTATAGAAAAGCGGACGGAAGCGAGGTTAAAGGGGAGATCCGCATTGGACTTGGTTCCTGCTGTGTGGCCAGCGGAAGCGATGAGATCCGGGATGCAGTGAAAGATACCATTGACCGGAACGGACTCAATGTGAAGTTGAAGCATGTGGGATGTGTGGGCATGTGTCACCAGGTACCCCTGGTGGAAATCGTTCCTGTCAAAGGGGAGACCACACTCTATTCCAAGGTGAAAGCAGCCGATGTGGAGCAGATTGTAGAGGAGCATTTTCAAGCCGATGGCTTTTTTAAAAGAGTTAGCAATCGCCTCCTGAGGGCGGCTGATAACATAAGAGATGACAGCCGTTGGATGGGTGTTGACCGCTACTCTCTGGATGTGAGGGAAAAGCATGTCTCCTCTTTCCTGGGCAAGCAGGTTCCCATGGCCACCGAGTTCAGGGGGGTCATCAATCCCATTGACATAGAGGAGTACAAGCAGCGGAATGGGTTCAGAGGAATGGCCAGGGTACTTAAGGAAATGACTCCGGTAGAGGTAGTTGATGAGATCATTGAGAGTGGAATCAGGGGCCGGGGCGGTGCTGGTTTTCCTTCGGGACAGAAGTGGAAGATGGTGTCTGAGAATCAGAGTGATACCAAATATATCATCTGCAATGGGGATGAAGGGGATCCGGGTGCATTTATGGATCGAATGTTGCTTGAATCCTATCCCTATCGGATTATAGAAGGAATGGTGGCTGCAGGATATGCGGTGGGAGCCACCGAAGGAATATTATACATCAGAGCCGAATATCCGCTGGCAGTAAGCAGGGTGGTTGAGGCAATTGATATTTGCAGAGAACAGGGTTATTTGGGTAAAAATATCATGGACACTGGTTTTGATTTTGATCTGACCGTCTACCAGGGTGCCGGTGCATTTGTCTGTGGAGAGGAGACCGCACTCATAGAATCCATAGAAGGGAAACGAGGATTTCCCAGGATCAGACCTCCTTACCCTGCGGCTGAAGGTCTGTGGGGAAAACCCACACTGGTAAACAATACAGAGACTTTTGCCCAGATTGCCTATATCCTGAAGAATAAACCAGGGTCATTCAATAAGGTGGGTACGGATACATCGCGGGGAACCAAGGTATTTGCACTGGCGGGGAAAGTGGCCCGGGGCGGATTGATTGAGGTTCCTATGGGAATGACCATCAAAGAGGTTGTGGAAGAGATCGGTGGTGGAGTGGCTGGAGGCCGATCCTTCAAGGCCGTGCAGATTGGCGGTCCTTCCGGAGGATGTGTCCCTCACTGGAAATCTGATACCCCCATTGATTTTGAATCCCTCAAAGAAGTGGGTGCCATGATGGGATCCGGGGGATTGGTGGTTCTGGACGATACAGATTGTATGGTGGATATCGCCAGGTATTTTCTGACTTTCACCCAGAATGAGGCATGTGGAAAGTGTAGTTTTGGTCGCATTGGAACCAAGCGGATGCTTGAGATCCTTGAAAAAATCACCCAGGGAAAAGGGACTCATAAGGACCTGGAGAATCTTGAAAAGCTGGCAGAATGGACCAGCAAAGGCAGCCTGTGCGCACTTTGTGGTACGGCACCCAATCCCATTCTTTCTACGCTGAGGTATTTCAGGGATGAGTACGAGGCCCACCTGAATGGCACCTGTCCTGCGGGAAAGTGCAAGGAGTTGATTCGTTATGAGATTACAGATGACTGCATAGGATGTACACTTTGTGCCCAGGATTGCCCGGTGGATGCCATCGCATTTAAACCACATGAAAAGCACGAAGTTAATAATGAGCTTATGTATTCAGTGCGATGGATGCAGGCAGGTTTGTCCGGAGGATGCGGTGATTATAAAATAGTGAGTGGGTGTTGGTGATGGGTGAGAGGTGAGTGGTGATGGGTGAGAGTGAGTGGTGATGGTGATGGGTTACAGCTGGCTTCGCCAGGTTACAAATGGGTGAATGGTAAAAGGTTACAACTGGCTTCGCCAGGTTACAGTTGGGTAAATGGTGAATGGTGAGTAGTGATAGAACATAGAGTTAAATGATAAGATTGAAGATAGATAATAAAGAGGTAGAGGCTGAGAGTGGCAGGTTGCTGATGGAGGTGATCCGGGAAACTGGTGTGGATGTACCTTCCATGTGTTACCTGAAGGATGCTGCCCACTTTACCTCGTGCATGGTGTGTGTGGTAAAGGAACGAAAGAGTGGACGATTGATTCCGTCCTGTTCTCTGAAGGCTGAAGATGGGATGGATATTATTTCTGAGGATGAGGAGGTGAAGGAGGCCAGGAAAACATCCCTTGAATTGTTGCTCAGTGAACATGTGGGGGATTGTGAAGCGCCCTGCCAGATAACCTGTCCTGCACATATGGATATACCATTGATGAACCGTCTTCTGGCAGAGGGAAACTTTTCTGAAGCCTTAAAGGTGGTCAAAAAGGATATTGCTTTGCCTGCAGTACTGGGTAGGATCTGTCCGGCCCCATGCGAGGGGGCCTGTCGGAGGAAGTCCATCGATCAGCCTGTTTCCATTTGTCTTCTGAAACGCTATGCTGGCGACCATGATCTTGAAATTGAGCAGAGTTGGATGCCTGAAAAAGCAGCAGATAGTGGAAAAAGGGTTACCATCATTGGTGCCGGACCTGCCGGACTGGCTGCAGCATATTACCTGGCACTGAAAGGGCACACCTGCCAGGTATTCGATCGAAATGTCTTGCCCGGAGGCAGCCTGATCAAAGAGGTTTCTGAAGAAGACCTTCCAGGTGAGGTTCTGCAAAAAGAGATTCAAATCATTGCCGAAGCCGGAGTTGATTTTAAAATGGACTCTGAGGTCGATTCCGCAGCGTTTAAAGTATTGTCAAAGAACAGTGATGCATTGGTGGTTGCTGTCGGAAAGGGAGATAGTGGAGCCTCTGAATGGGGATTGCCCATGCATGCCAGGGGAATTGAAGCTGAGGGTAAAACTTACCAGATTGGCGATACCAAAGTCTTTGCAGTAGGAAGTGCACTCAAACCTGCCAAAATGGCGATCAGGGTACTGGGTCAGGGCAAAGAAGTCGCTTTTAGCGTGGATCAATTCCTGAATAAGAAGCCTGTCTCGGGTGAGTATTCCCGGTTTAATTCCCGGTTTGGAAAGCTGCTGCCGGCCGAGTATATGGAGTATATGAAGGAGTCTGTTGAGGGCCCCAGGCTTGAACCAGAAGTGAATGGGGAGGGTTTAAGTCGTAAGCGGGTGATGGAGGAGGCCAAGCGATGTTTGCACTGTGATTGCCGTGACATGCATACCTGTAGTTTGCGACTTTATTCGGAGGCTTATGGTGCAGATCAGAAGCGGTTCAAATCCGAAGAGCGTCTTTTATGCACCAAACAGGATCAGCACGATCAGATTATTTATGAACCCTCAAAATGTATTAAGTGTGGGATCTGTGTTCGGATCACTGAGAAATATAAGGATGATTTTGGTCTCACCTTTATTGGCAGGGGTTTTGATGTGGTTGTAGGAGTGCCATTTAATGAGACCATTGGTGCCGGATTAAAGGAGGCTTCACTGGAAGTGGCGGATGCGTGTCCTACGGGGGCGATTTGTAGAAGGTAGAAGGTAGAAGGGTAGAAGGAAAGTATGCAAGTAGAAAGTATGCAAGTAGAAAGTAGAACCGAGGCGAAGCCGAGCTCGATGAGGCCGCAGGCCGAGTCAAAGTATGCAGGTATACAAGTAAATAGGATAAAGTGGAAATGGGTAGAACAAAAATAATTCTGATCTCACTGGGCCTGGTTGCTTTTCTGACAGGTTTGCAGGCTCAGTCTGACAATTGCTGGGGAAACTTCAGGGGTGATGTGAAGCTGACCGGGGTGAGTCATGCAACTTTGCCCGACCAGCCAGTCATGTTATGGAACTTCAATACGACCGAGGGCATCATGGCCGCTCCTGTGGTTTGTGAAGGGATCATTGTGGTGGGTACTGTAGGGGGGAATCTCTACGGGATCAAAGACGACGGTACCCTGAAGTGGAAAATTGTTACGGAAAACAGCATTGAAGCACCCGCACTGATAGTAGATGGGGTGGTCTATGTGGGGAATCTGGATGGAACTCTGTATGCGGTGGATCTCCACACCGGAGCCATAAAATGGACTTATCTCACGGATAATCAGATAATGGGATCGCCTACCTACTATAGCAAAGGCAAGGATAAGGTAATTATGGTGGGAAGTTATGACTACTATCTTCATGGGGTGGATCCGGCTAGCGGAAAGGGATTGTGGAAGTATGAAACCTACAATTTTATCAATGGGGCCTGTGCCCTCTATGGTGGAATGGCTGTTTTTGGCGGGTGTGATGGATATATTCACCTGGTGGATGTCCTTACGGGGAAGGCACGATCGAGTATGGAGATCTCCACCTATGTGGCCAGCTCGGCCTGTATTGATGGAGATTTAGCCTATGTGGGAGATTATGACGGAAGGTTTTCTGCCGTGGATCTGTTGGATCAGAAGGTGAGCTGGACCTTTGAAAATAAGCAAGCCAATTTACCCTTCATAGGATCCCCGGCCCTGATTGGCGATCATGTCTTTATTGGGAACAGGGATAAATATGTCTATTGTTTGAACAAAAAGAGTGGAGAACTGGTCTGGAAGTATAATACAGGCGGAAGGGTTGATGCCTCTCCGGTGGTGGTCGGCAACAGGCTGTTGGCAGCCAGTATGAGGGGGGACCTTTTTCTGCTGGACCGAAAAACCGGAGAACCGTTGTGGACTTATGAGCTGGGAACGGCGGTGAATTCAAACCCGGCAGTAGTAAACAATCGCATTTATGTGGCAGGAGATGACGGCCGGATCTACTGTTTAGGGAAGAAATAGGGTCACTGATTATATAAATTAAATAACAGCATATGAACATCATGCATATTATCCCGGGTTCGGGAGGGAGCTTTTACTGTGGGAATTGTCTTAGAGATTCTAAGTATGTGCAAGCCATGCGAAAATCGGATCACCGGGTGAGAAAGCTGCCCATGTATCTTCCGCTCTTCGCGGATGAACACGATTTGAGCAGGGAAATTCCTGTGTTTTATGGAGCCATCAGCATATACATGAAGCAACTCTTCCCCATATTCCGGAAGGCCCCTTCCTGGGTGGACAATGCCCTAAATTCAAAGCCCATGCTCAAACTGGCTTCAAAATTTGCCGGGTCGACCCGGGCAAAAGGCCTGGAGGAGATGACTGTTTCTATGTTGCTGGGTGAAGAGGGACAGCAGAAAGACGAGCTACAGCGCATGGTGGACTGGATTGTTGAAAATTGCGATCCGGATGTAATCCATCTCTCCAATGCACTTCTGTTGGGGCTGGCACAGCAGTTAGCCGAACGCTTAAAGGTTCCTGTGGTATGTTCATTACAGGATGAGGATGTATGGGTGGATGTGATGAAACCTTCTGCCAGAGATAGCGTCTGGAAACTGATGTCCAATAAAGCCGAACATGTGACCTCTTTTATTTCGGTAAGTGATTTTTATGCGGGAGTGATGAAGGAGAAGATGGAGATCCCCGATGAGAAGCTATCCACTGTTCATATTGGAGTTGATCCGGCTGATTATATTTTTAAACCTGCATCGGAAAAGAAACGAAACATCGGTTATGTATCCCGCATGTGTTTTGAAAATGGTCTGGATATTCTGATTGATGCCTTTATTCTGTTAAAGAAGAAGGAGGGATATGAGGATGTGGGACTGGTGCTCACCGGAGGATCCACGGGAGATGATCGCAAATACCTTTCAGAGATCAGGGGGAAGCTAAAGGAGCATGGCTTGCAGGAGCAAGTGGAATTCCATGAAGAGTTTGAGGAAGAAGGCTTAAGGGAGTATTTTGAAAAGGTATCCATGGTATCGGTCCCGGTTCGAAATGGGGAGGCCTTTGGAATTTACCTGCTTGAATGTATGGCATCGGGAGTGCCGGTGGTACAGCCTGCCCTGGGAGCCTTTCCCGAGATTATAAACCTGACTGGCGGAGGGGTAATTTATGAACCCAATACGCCGGAAGCGCTGTCCGAATCGTTGGAGAAATTGTTGCTGGATCCATCGGAAATGGATCGCCTGAGCAAGACAGGAAGAGAGGGAGTAGATAAGCATTTCCACATCGATATTCAGGCCAGGAATATGGTGACTGCCTATGAAGATGCCATTTCAAGAAACAAAAAACCAATCCCTAATCATACAGATGTTACTGGATCTTGACCATATTACCAAAGGATTTGGCAACCCCTCCGATCTTAGCTACCGTCCTGTCCTTAAAGAGCTCAACATGAAGGTGGAGGAGGGGGAGCGCATAGCCATACTGGGACCTTCCGGTTCGGGGAAAACAACCCTTTTGAACCTTATAGGTGGCCTGGATTATCCGGATAGTGGCTCCATAAGATTTCGTGAGAATGAGATTACGGGGTATTCCTCCACCGAAATGGACCAGTACAGAAATCAGCAGATCGGATTTGTTTTTCAGTTCCACCACCTCTTGCCACAGTGCACCCTTCTTGAAAATGTACTTGTACCTACGCTTGTAAATCACTCCAGGCCTGAAAGAGAGAAGAAGCTTCAGCGTGCGGGTGAGCTGATGAAAAGGGTGGGAATATGGGATTTCCGCCACAAGCTACCCGGGAAATTGTCAGGAGGGGAGTGTCAGAGGGCGGCTGTGGTCAGGGCCATGATCAATGCACCATCCCTTTTGCTTGCGGATGAGCCTACAGGTGCACTTGACAAGGAGAATGTGGATGTTATGGCTGACCTGCTACTTGAATTGAATGAGAGTGACGGACTTACCCTTTTGTTGGTAACCCATTCCATGGATCTGGCAAAACGCATGGGTAAGATCCTTGAGTTTAAAAATGGCAGGCTGGAACAGGTTTAATTTGGGTTTCATGGATGTGATCAGGTTTGTAAGAAACAACCTTCGTTTTTACCGCAGAAAGCACCTTTTACTGGCTCTGGGTGTGGCCATCAGTGGAGCGGTTTTAACCGGAGCGCTGATGGTAGGTGATTCGGTGAAGTACAGCCTGAACCAAATCGTGGAGCAACGACTGGGAAACATTACCCATGTGGTCAAAGCGGGGGATCGTTATTTTACCCATGTCTACACCACGCGTGTGGGGAAGCAACTCCAGGTTCCTGTCTCTTCCATCCTTTTGCAGGAGGCCAGTGCAGCAGTCGATGGCGGCCAGAAGCGCTTAAACCATATCCAGGTGGTGGGTGTGGACCCTGGCTTCGACCACATGTCAGGTTCAGCGGACCTTTATAGCCGCTTATCGGGGGACACCATCCTAATCAGTCAGAATTTGTCAAACCGCCTCAATTTGCATGCCGGGGATGAGGTTCTGCTGCGGATTGAGCGGGCCAGTTTGATTCCGCGAAACGCGCCTTTTGTTTCCGATGCAGAGAGTATTGTCACCCTCAGGGCAACTGTCCGAAGCGTAGTGGATGATGGGCAGCTGGGACGCTTTAACCTGAAGGTCTCACAGACCGCTCCCTTTAACGTATTTATAGCCCGGTCGAGGTTAGAGGAGTTGATGGATTTTGAAGGTAGGGTGAATGTCATGCTGATAGCGGCTGACCAGGGCATGGGAGACCCCCGGATCCAGGAAGTCCTCAATGAGCAGTTTTCGGCCACTGATGCCGGATTGAAGATAAGGGGTGCAGAAGATCTTTCGCAATTGGAGGTGACCAGCGACCGTGTATTTATCGATGACATTTTAACAGGTCCACTGAGCGGGATCGAAAAATCTTCAGAAGGAATTATCACCTACTTTGTAAATCAACTCTCTGCAGCAGGAGGATCAACACCATACTCTTTTGTCTCCACCCTGCCCGAGAGTCAGCTGGATGCAGATGAGGTGATTATCAACAGCTGGCTGGCCGAAGACCTGTCAGCCAGAGTGGGAGATAGCATTCGCATGAGCTATTTTGTGGTGGGTCCCCTTCGTGAATTGACCGAATCTTCAGCGCTTTTTATAGTTAAATCCATTGTGGCGATGGAGGGCCGGTTTGGAGATGGGAAACTGATGCCCGATTTGCCCGGCCTGTCCGATGCAGGAAATTGCCGGGATTGGGATACGGGAGTCCCCATTACACTGGAGAGCATCAGGGATAAAGATGAAGACTACTGGGATGAATTTGGGGGAATTCCCAAAGCATTTATCTCCATAAAAACGGGGGAGGAGTTATGGAAAAACAGATTTGGAACCTATACCTCCTTCAGGTACAGCGATGAGAATTTGAGTTCGGTGTCGCTAGAGCAATCCTTGCTTCAAAACATGAGTCCCTCCATGCTTGGGTTTACCCTGGAGGCAACCAGAACAAAGGGTTATGAAGCCGCAGGAAGCGGAGTGGATTTCAGTGAGCTGTTTGGCGGACTCAGTTTCTTCCTCCTGGTGGCCGGTATTCTTCTTACCGTTCTGCTTTTTTTAATGAACCTGGAGAGCCGGGAGGTACAGTTAAAAACCATGGTGGTGATGGGCATCCCTGTGAAAGTGATCCGAAGGATGATGCTTTGGGAGAATATGGTCGTGGCCCTGGTGGGTGCGCTGGGTGGTTTGGGACTGGCAATTGTATATAATCGACTGGTATTTATAGCCCTGAATGGGGTTTGGAAAGATGTGGTTCGAACCGATATGATGTACTTGGATGTGAATCTCTCTACCTTGTTAACTGGCTTGCTGATCACCCTGGTTGTGGCCTTTCTTAGCCTGTTTTTCCCGCTCACCCGGAAGCTGAAAAAACTCTATCCGGCATCTCCCGGAAGAACCAGGACGGGGGAAGCAAAGAGCAAACGGTCTATACAGTTTCTCACTGCTGCAGGTTTTGGCCTGTCAGGAGTGGCTGGACTGGTTTTAATCGGGACACAACTCATCAGGTTTGAAGTGGTAAATGTTCCTGTTTTCTTTGCAGCAGGGGGACTGTTACTTATCTCATCCATCCTGTTTTTTATCTGGTACCTGGGTCGGAATGAGAAGAGGCGGGATTCGGGCATAACGGTGGCCCTTTTGAGTAGAAAAAATGCGCGCAGAAATCAGACCAGAAGCATCAGCATTGTTAGCCTGTTTGCCATCGGTGCATTCCTGGTCATCTCCACAGGTAGCAACCGAAAGGATCTGTTTGCCAATTCTGAGGATCCCTCAAGCGGTACAGGGGGCTTCCTCTACTATGCAGAATCCACGGTACCCGTGCTTAGACAACTGAACAATCCTGAGGTCCGTTACGAAATCGGACTGGAAGAGGATTATTCGTTTGTTCAGTTCAGAAAGGCCGATGGGGATGATGCCAGCTGTCTGAATCTGAATAAGATTATCAATCCCCAGATTTTGGGTGTGAATCCGGCCATGCTGGAGGGACGATTTGCGTTTGTATCCCGCACCGACCTGCTGGATGAACTGCAACCCTGGCAGTCCTTGCAAAAGGAGTTGCCAGGAGGACTGATTCCTGCCATAGCCGATGAGACGGTGATCAAGTGGGGTTTGGGTTTATCGGTGGGGGATACCCTTCACTACACCAATTCGACTGGGGCCACCATGGAGCTGCTTCTCATTGGTGGACTGGCCCCTTCTATCTTCCAGGGAAATGTACTTATTTCCGATGAACGATTTCTGGAGCAGTTTCCCGAGAGCAGTGGCACAAGTGTCTTCCTGATTGATGGGGATGTGGCAGATACCTCTCTGATCACTTCAGAGCTGGCACGTGGAATGCGTGATCTGGGTTGGGATATGCAGCTCAATTCTGAGCGTCTGGCCGAGTTCAATTCGGTGACAAATGCCTATCTATCCATATTCCTTGTGATGGGGGCATTGGGTCTGCTGCTGGGAACATTTGGGCTGGTGGTGGTGCTTTCCCGCAGCATCCAGGAACGAAAACAGGAGATCGCCATGCTGAAAGCGGTGGGATATGGGCGCCACCAGATCCGGCGGCTGGTTGTCAGGGAGTACCTGATCCTTTTGTTTGTGGGTATTGGGACTGGCTTTGTCACTGCCATTGTGGCTACCCTTCCCTCCATTGTGAGTGCCCATACAGGTACTTCATTCACTTCCATTCTTCTGTGGCTGGCTGTTTTGGTGTTCAATGGATGGCTCTGGATACAGTTGATCACGCGTTCAGCCCTCAAAGAGGAATCCATCTATTCGGCACTTAGAAATGAGTAAGCAAGGTCCTTACAGCCAGCTCAGGGTCGATTCAATCGAAGGGTGGCGGCTTTGGTTAGAGAAGAACCATCAGCAGGAGGGAGTGGCCTGGTTGGTTTTTAAAAAGAAGGGAGCGGGTAAGGTCCCTTTTGATTACCAGATGGCACTGGATGAAGCCCTCTGTTACGGATGGGTGGACAGCCTGCTAAAGGCCATCGATGAGAAGGAGTACATGCGGAAGTTTACGCCCCGGAAAGCCACCAGCACCTGGTCGAAACACAACAAGAATCATGTGGCCCGATTGATGCAAGAGGGCCGGATGAAGGCCGCAGGAATGAATGCCATTGAAGTGGCGAAAAGCAATGGCATGTGGGATAAGGGCATTAAAATTCCCGAAGTGAATGATTCTCTTCCCGGAGCACTATTAAATGCTTTTCAGGAACATCCCGGGGCACGCGATAACTACTTTAAGTTGACTTCCACCGACCAGAAGCAATTCAATATCTGGATTAATATGGCGAAAAGGGCCGATACAATTTCCAGGCGGGTGAAGGAAGCGATCCTGCTTTTGGAGAGAGGGGAGGAACTGGGATTGAAGTAGGCCCAAACCATCCCAAAAAATCCCATGCGGGTCTACCTGATTTCACTTGGCCGTCATTGATTAATCATTTACCTTGTGACATGGAAAAAATGAATGCTGCGGTCTGCGAGGCCTATGGCCCTCCTGAAGTATTAAGCTTTAAAGAGGTTGAAAAACCAGTTCCGGGTGAAAAGGATCTTCTAATTAAAGTGCATGCAAGCTCCGTAAATGCCGCCGACTGCAACATCCGGGGAATGACATATATTCCTTCCGGTTTGGGATTTCTGGCCAGGTTGATGTTAGGAGTAAACAAGCCGAAAATCAGCATTCAGGGTTCTGCGCTCTCCGGAGTAGTTGAGGCGGTGGGGAAGGATGTGCAGACCTTTAAAGCGGGTGATGAAGTGTTTGGATCTGGTGCCAAGCTTGGGGGATATGGCGAGTTTGCATGTTGGCCCGAGAAAGGCAGCCTGGCATTAAAACCTTCAAAGATCAGTCATGAAGAGGCTGCGGCTCTGCCTTATGGAGGCCTGACGGCCCTCTATTTCCTTCGGGATAAGGCCAGGGTTCGTGAAGGCCAAAAGGTACTTATAAACGGAGCCTCAGGAGGGGTTGGTGTATATGCTGTGCAGCTGGCCCGCTATTTTGGAGCTGAAGTGACCGGCGTTTGCAGTACCTCAAATTTGGAATTTGTGAGGTCGCTGGGAGCTCATCACGTTTTTGACTACACAAAAGAGGATTTTAGGGCAAGCGGCCAGAAATGGGATGTGATACTGGATGTTGTAGTGGGACATACTTCCTTTAGCAAGTATAAAAACTCCCTGCAACCCCAGGGTTATTACCTGGCCGTTGCCGGAGGAATTGGTGATATGCTGCAGATGGCCCGGACCTCATTAGGCGGTGGTCGGAAAGTAGTGTTCGGCGGCGGATCCGATGGTGAAAAAATAGAGAATCTTTTGTTTCTTAATGGGCTTATAAATACGGGAGAATTGAAACCGGTTATGACCAGGAGTTTTCCATTTGAACAGATTGTTGATGCCCATCGATATGCAGAGTCCGGAAAAAAGAGAGGAAATGTGGCCATCAAACTGCCTTGAAAACCATGGTTGGTAAGGCTCCCTAATTGCATGATATGACGAAAAGAAAAGAGAAGGTACTGCTGACAGGAGCCTCTGGTTCCATGGGCTTTGAGGCATTTCAATTGCTCTGGGAAAAGAGAGACAAATACGATATTGTTCTGTTTTTGCGCCCTTCCGGAAAAAACAGAAAGAAGTTCCGGAAGTATGAAAATATGGCTTCCCGGGTGGGAGGATTTAAAATTGTATGGGGTGATGTACTGAACCGGAAGGATGTGGAAGAGGCATGTCGGGGGATAGACTGGTGCCTGCATCCCATGGCACTGATTTCACCGGAGGCCGATCGTTATCCCGAAATGGCGGATAAAGTAAATGCCAGGGGTACCAGGTACCTGGTTGAATCCATAGAGGCCGAGGGCCCCGATCGCATTAAGATGATCTACATTGGGACAGTGGCCAAATACGGAGATCGCTTACCCCCGGTCCATATGGCAAGAACAGGAGATCCAGTGTTACCAAGTATTTACGATTATTATGCCCTTTCAAAAATTGAGGGTGAACAAGCCGTGATGCAATCGAAAATCAGGTACAGGGTATCGCTCAGACAAACCTTTATTATGATCCCGGGACTCTTCTCACTTATGGATCCCATCATGTTCCACCAGCCTCTTCACTCACACATGGAGAACATCACAGCCAGGGATTCGGGCCGCCTGCTGGTCAACTGCCTGGATGTGGAAGAGGATTCGGACTTCTGGGGCAGCTATTATAATATTTCGGGCGGACCCAATTGCAGAATTACCTTCCTGGAGTTTCTCGATAACATCTACACCATGCTGGGCATTCGATACAGGAAGGTCATGGAACGGAGGTGGTTTGCTTTACAAAATTTCCACATGGTTTTCTATGAGGATTCAGCAAAGTTGAATGAATACCTTCACCATTGGGACGGAGGACAAACCCAGGAGGATTATTTTCGGGACGTTTGGAAGAATTTGCCCTGGTACCTGAAAGCCACCGCCTGGTGTTCCAAATACATTCCTCCCTACCGTTGGGTTGTGGAGTCTGCCACCCGGGCTCAATTAAAGAAATTGGCTCATATGGAGGATGGTACCATGGGCTGGATGGCTAATGGGGACGAGGGAAAGATCAATGCATTTTATGGTTCCATGGAAGCCTACAGGAATATTCCTGACTGGGATCAGCAAATGCCCTCCCTGGATCATGAAAAAGGATATAAGAGACTCAAGCACGGATACGATGAATCCAAAGAGGAACTGGAAATAGCAGATCTTCAAAAGGCCGCAGAGTTCCGTGGAGGGGCTTTGACCGTCAAGATCTGGAATGGGGATATGCATGCCGCCCTCACCTGGAAATGTTGCCAGGATCATACTTTTGAACTGACACCGCATGCCGTATTCAAAGGAGGGCACTGGTGCCATGCATGCATCTCCTCGCCCTGGGATTATGATAGCCTG
>CAWANQ010000014.1:0-292879 GCA_963783435.1 uncultured Bacteroidota bacterium
AAAGCGGAAGTGAAGGATATGCATGCTTTCGCATTCCGGCCATTGTGACCACCACCGAGGGAACCGTTCTGGCCTTTGCGGAAGGACGAAAAAAAGGCTGTTCCGATACCGGGGATATCGACCTGGTGATGAAAAGATCTGAAGACAACGGGAAAACCTGGAGTAAGCTGATGGTGATCTGGGATGATGGGGAAAATGTGTGTGGGAATCCGGCGCCGGTGGTGGATGAAACCACAGGAACCGTTCACCTTCTGGCTACCTGGAACCTTGGAAATGATCATGAGAGAGATATCATTGACGGGAAAAGTAAAGATACCAGGCGTGTATTTGTGATGAGAACGGGCGATGAGGGGAGAAGCTGGTCAAAACCCAATGAGATTACCAGTACGGTCAAAGAGAAGCACTGGACCTGGTATGCCACAGGCCCCTGCCATGGGATTCAATTGCTTATTGGTCCGAATAAGGGCAGATTGATTATTCCATGCGATCACATCGAGGCCGAAACAAAAAAATACTATTCACATGCTATCTACTCCGATGACCATGGGGAAAGCTGGAAGCTGGGAGGGAGCACTCCCCAGGATCAGGTCAATGAGTGCTCGGTGGCGGAACTTCCGGATGGAAGGGTGATGTTGAATATGCGGAACTATGACCGGACCCAGAAGAGCAGGAAGGTGAGTTTGAGCCAGGATGGGGGTGATACATGGAGCGATATCCAGGCGGACACTGCACTGGTGGAACCCATCTGTCAGGCCAGCCAGCTTAGTGTTTTTGGCTCAGAGAGGGGGAGTTATACCCTGCTTTTCTTAAATCCTGCGCACGCCGAGAAACGGGAGAATATGACCTTGCGCATCAGCCGGGATGAGGGAGTCAGCTGGCCAGGATTCCTTTTATTGCATAAAGGTCCTTCAGCCTACTCAGATATGACCCAACTCTCCAATGGGGACCTGGCTTGCTTGTATGAAGCCGGGGATATAAGCCCCTACCAGGGGATTGTATTCCAGGCAATTAGGTGGGAAAAGATAGATCAGACAGGTTTCTAATCTTTCAATGCGGTAATCCGTTTTACCTCCCTGATCAACAATGGAAAAGCAGGCACAAGCATATTGTGCCCATAGCCATCCATCTCCAGTAGCCTTGTATCGGGATGTCCTACCACCTTCATCATTCGCATCAGGTAGGCATTCTCTTCATACCTTCCCATCATCTCCATCTCCCGGTCTCCGGTGATTAAGAGCAGGGGAGGAGCATCCTTTCTCACATGGTAGAGGGGAGCCAGATCATCTATTATGGGACGGGTGCCTTCAATGCCGCGCTCTTTCCTCACCGTAAAATGGGTGATGGTATGACCGCTGAATGGAATCAGTCCGGCTATCTGATTTGCATCGATTTTATGGGCCTTCAAATACTTTTTATCCAGGCCCACCATGCTGGCCAGGTAGCCCCCGGCAGAGTGCCCCGAAACAAAAACAAGATCCGGATCTCCTCCAAAACTTTCGATATTTGTAATAACCCAGGCCACAGCAGCTGCGGCGTCCTCTATATAAACCGGAGCCTTAATTTTAGGGTAGAGGCGATAGTTAACTGCCACCACAGCCATTCCTTTCTCCTTTAACGCTTCCGGAATAGACTTATTACCCCCCGTAAGTCCACCTCCATGGAACCAAACCACCGTAGGAAACCCATCCTCGTTTTCTGGATAATAGAGATCTAGCACACAGCGCTCAGCGATGTATTTATCAGAAGCATTTTCAGATTCGGAATAGTAATTGATATTCTGCCGGGTGGTGTAAGTCAGACTCCTGGGCAGGAAGCAGGAAGCCATAGCCCAGCATCAGGGTTATGATCAAATAACGTTTCATCAAGTGAATTTTAGTTCTGTGGAAAAGTATCGCAGTATCGAGTATAAAAATAGCTAATTTAGTATTACATAGTAATCCCTGATGAATCAGTTTGGTCATATTGTAGTTGAAGAGTTGAAAGAGAATTCGGAATCCCGGAAGGCAGCCTGGTGGAACAGCTACCTGAAGGGCAAGATCGCCTTTATGGGTCTTGGGATTCCTGAAATCCGTAAGATCCTTGTGGATCTGAATCGCGCCCAGGGATTGGATCGCTTGCCCATGAATCAGCAGGTAGGAATTGTGAATGGTTTGATGAAAGGGCATTTTGCCGAGCAAAAGTTAGCGGCAATCCTCTATGTACAGTTGTTCTGGCTGGGCAAAAAAAAGAATACATTTCTTCTGAGCCTGATTACAGATTGGTTTGACGAGCGCTACATTTATGATTGGAACACCACCGACTGGCTCTGTGTAAAACTAATAACCCCCATGGTAGATTCGGGTGATGAAAAGGTAATATGGTACCTGAAGCGCTGGAGCTGGGATAATTACCTTTGGAAAGCCAGGGCCTCCCTGGTCCCGTTTGCGCAGTGCAGAAACATGGAGGAGCATTCAGCAGTCATTAAACACTGTGCCGATGTACTTATTCGACGCCCGGAGAGGTTTGCCAAAACTGGGGTGGGATGGGTATTGCGGGAGTATTCCAAATGGGATGAGGAGTTTGTATTGAATTTCTTAAGCAGGCATGTGAAGTACACCACTTCGGAGGTGAAGCGGAATGCCTTGAAGTACTACAGGCAAAAGACCAGGGTTTGATGGGATTAAATCCTTAGGGCTTCCGTTTTGACTGGAATATGAAAAACCTCTATCTTTAAAGGAAATGCCTTCCTACTCAAATACCTCATCCATATGAAACTACTGAAACTGCTTTTTGTAATTGGAGCTCTGCTTGTGTGCTCTGCCTGCCAGAATACCAATGATGCCACCGGTGAATTCAAATTGCTTCCCCTGCCTCAAAGTTTTGTGATCCAGGGAGACAGTCCCATTCAGCCAGATGAGGTGAAAAACTGTTATGGCATAAATGGTGTGGAACTGCCGGTTTGTGGAAACCTGCTTTCGAACCTGGAGCCTGTGGATGATGCTTCCGATGCCCAGGTGATCTTCCGGGTGGATAATGCACTGGATGTAAGCGATGAAGGCTATACCCTGGAAATTGCAGGAAAGGTCATTTCTATTGCAGGAAAAGACCGTGCCGGATTGCTTTATGGGTTTATGACCCTGGAGCAGCTGATGGAAGATGCCCAGGAGCAAAATGTACCCCTGCCGGAGTGCAGCATCAAGGATTATCCCCTGCTGGCCTACCGCGCCATCCACCTGGATGTGAAGCACCATTTAGAGAAGACCGAATACTATTACCAACTGATGGACAAACTGGCTGCTTATAAAATTAATGGGATCATTGCCGAAGTGGAAGATAAACTGGCTTATAAACGTCAGCCTCTGATAGGTTCGGAGGATGCCCTGAGCATGGAGGAGTGGAAAAAACTCAGCGACTATGCCTTGGAAAGAAATATTGAGATCAGTCCGCTGTTACAGGGACTGGGCCATGCCTCTTTTATATTGAAGCATGATGCCTATAAGGAGTTGCGGGATGATCCTGAGAGTGATTGGGCCTTTAATCCGCTGGATCCGGAAACTTATAAATTGCAGTTTGACCTCTACCTGGATGCGCTTGAAGCCCTGCCTCATGGCCGTTACCTTCATGTGGGTGGTGACGAGGTGCATACCACAGGAAGGAATAGTGGGAAAACCGAGCTTGAACTGCAATTGATCTGGCTGGAAAAGGTATGTAGTTTTGCGGAGGATCAGGGGCGGATTCCCATTTTCTGGGATGATATGCCCATTAAATATGCCGGGCTCTACAGCTCCATGTTCAATCCCTCCATGAGCCGAGAAGAGGTGGATCAGCTCTGGGCTGAGAATGAGCATAAACTGGTGGAATATCTGGATCTCTTTCCAAAAAACTGCATTTACATGAGATGGAACTATAGCGATCCCCAGGCTGAAGGAAATATCAAAGCCATGGAGTGGTTCTCTGAGCATGGACTGCCTGTGATGGGTGCTACCGCAGGACAAACCCGTTGGAAGCTCATGCCGCAGAATGAGAGCAATATGGAGAACATCCGTTCTTTTGCCCTAACCTCCATAGATAAGGGGCTCGATGGTCTGCTGCTTACCCTCTGGGATGATGATTCGCCACATTTTGAACTATATATCCGTGGGATCCTGGCATTTGCAGAGTACAGCTGGTCGGGTGACCTTCGACCCAAAGAAGATATTAAGGCCGCTTACCGGCAAAGGGAATATGCTTTTGCCCTGGCAGGTGAGGAGTATGCAGTTATCGATCGCCTGGAGCACCTGGCAGGCTGGTGGAACGGCGCCTTATTACAGGGGGGACAACGTAACGATGTTCGGACCCATTTAGATCCGCTGGGTCAGAGGATTATTGACCTACCTATGAAGGGTGAAAAAGGAGCCTGGTCAGAGAGAAATGAAGATCGACTGGAGATGGCCGCCAGGGTCCTGGAGGAGTGTGATGAAGTCGCATCGACCCTTGCAGTCATGAAGTCTGAAGCCAATCGCAATCCATACAGGATAGAGGTCTACGAGCAGGTCAATCAGCTGGTCAGGTTTTCGGCCCAGGCATTACTGGTACTGCAGCTTTATGATACTGCCCAGGATGATGTGGGAGCTTCCGAAGCGCTGAAAAAGATTCAGAATCTGGAGAATGAATTTCAACTTATTCGGAAAGAGGTAGAGCAGGTTTATGGACTGACCCGCATTCTGAACAAGCCTGAAGACTATATCCTGGACCAGGATCATCACCTTCACCTGGCCAACCAGACCCTTTCCATGGACTGGCTGTTTACTGCCGAACTCTATTTCTTTGAAAAACTTAATTCACAAATTTTAAACTGGTAAAATGAGAATGAAATTCACAGCACTGCTCCTGGGGCTATTAGGGATGACTAGTCTTGCCTCATACGGACAAAAAACCTATAACCTGGCTACCGAGCTTCAAAAGGAAGGGATCACCGAGGTGAATCGATCGCTCACTTCTTTTGCAAAGGATGCCCATGCAGTTGAAATGGACGCAAAAGAAGGTGACGGAATGGGTATCCTGAAAGAGATAGAGTTTGAAACAGGCACCATAGAAATTGAGTTGCTGGGCGAGAACAATCCGGGTAGAAGCTTTATTGGCATTGCATTCAATATTGTGGACAAAGAGACCTTTGAAGCCATCTATTTTCGGCCTTTTAATTTTGTGGCCACAGAGCAGGCGCGCAAAGACCACATGGTCCAGTACATTTATCATCCGGAATATACATGGTATAAGCTCAGGGAGGATCGGACCGGAGAGTTTGAGAATGAAATTCCTGTGCCTCCGGATCCAGACAAGTGGTTTCATGCAAAAATGGTGGTCTCAGAGAAAGCGGTTAAGGTTTTTGTAAATGAAATAGCTGAGCCTGTGCTGGTTGTGGAGCGACTGACAAAGGGCACATCCGGGACGATCGGACTCTGGGCAGGCAATGGTTCCTCCGGCAGGTTCAGAAACCTTGTTCTGACCCAATGACCATCCTTGTAGCGGGCGCAAGCGGTGCCACCGGACGTCTGCTGGTAGAGCAGCTGCTCAATCGTGGACATGATGTGAGGGCCATTGTGCGCTCACCTGAAAGATTCTCTGAACTGATGCAGAACCAAAACCATCTGACTGTGACGGGTGCTGCCATTCTGGATTTAAGTGACAAAGATCTGGCCGGGCATGTTTCTGGCTGTGATGCGGTGGCTTCATGCCTGGGACATAACATTAACCTGAAAGGCATATATGGGCAACCCAGAAGGCTGGTGACCGATGCCACCAGGCGATTGTGCGAAGCCATCAAGTCCAATAGATCCAGCAAGTCAGAAAAGACTACCCGGTATGTGCTTATGAATACCACGGGTAATAGAAACCGGGATCTTAATGAGCCTATTTCGATTGCGGAAAAAGGTGTCATGGGACTTTTACGACTGCTGCTGCCTCCCCAGGCGGACAACGAAAATGCTGCCGATTATTTACGGATTCATGTGGGTCAGAAAGATTCGGACATTGAGTGGGTGGCAGTTCGTCCCGATGGATTAATTGATGAAGCGTCGGTAAGCGAATATGAGGCTTTTCCTTCTCCCACTCGAAGTGCGATCTTTAATGCAGGCAAAATCAGTCGAATCAATGTGGCACATTTTATGGCTCAGCTGATTAGCGATGATGATACCTGGGAGAGGTGGAAGGGGCAGATGCCTGTGATCTACAATAAGGAATAAGCATACCTTCTAATAAATCTGATGCCCTTAAGTTGATATTGCAGCTATATCGATATTTTGCTATTTGTATTATAGATGGTGCAAATAAACAGTAAAGCGTATAACGCTCCAACTCCGTTGACTGCTCAGGGGAAAGAGATATAAATTATCTGCTTACTATACATTCTTGGTGCTTTTCGGATATAATATATCTATCAATAGATCTTTATTATCCAAACCAACACGAAATCAGTTACTAAATGGATATTCTATGTCTATCCTGACATTATTCCCTCCTTGGTGTCGATTTCAGCCCGGTTTGCACCATATGCCAATAAGGACCATCATAAATATAATAAGGACCACTCATAAATATAGCTCAATCCCGTCCCTGAAGGCTGTCCCCGTGGGCCAATCTTAAATAATTGATTATCAGTATAAGGAAAAGTGAAGCGAACATGAAATTGATCAAATCTTCTGAAATTTCTGCCAGGGATGACCTCGACAACAGAGCCACCTTTACGGATCTACTTCAATTCCAACTGCTGGATCTGTCCGTAGTCAGTACCACGGATCTCTTCGAAGGTGGCAATCATCTCCTTCAGTTTTTCCTCATTGGATTCAGCCAGGTTATTCTGTTCCCCCAGATCTTCCTTCAGGTTATAGAGTTGATATTCAGCGGAATTCCCCAGTTCAATATTTACCTGCGTATTGATTGCCGGACCTGCATAGGGAGGGATTAAAACCCAGTCGCCCTTCCTCAGTGCGGTACGGCTGGTGGCCTCAAGAATTAGCTCACTTCGTCCCAGGTTATTCTTTCCAAGAAAGAGATCCAGCAGCTCCTCACCATCTTCACTTCTTAGCTGGCTTCCGGTCAGGGAGGCCAGAGACGAGAGCAGATCCACCTGGGATACCATGGCATCCGATATGCCTGGCTCAATACGGCCCTTCCAGTAGGTAATAAAAGGCACACGGGTTCCTGCTTCGAAGAGGCTGTATTTTCCTCCCCGGAGCGGTCCGGCCTGCTTATGACTGCCCACCTTTGTATCCGAATCATCATAATAACCGTCGTTAAGGACCGGACCATTGTCGCTGGTCAGAATGATCATGGTATTTTCCAGCAGTCCCTCTTTTTCAAGCGTTTTTATCAGTTCTCCAATACACCAGTCGGCTTCCACAATCACATCCCCCCTGGCACCCAGTTGGGTCTTCCCCACAAAGCGGGGATGGGGGGTACGCGGTACATGAGGCTGCTGCAAGGCGTAATAGAGAAAGAAAGGCTCTTCTTTATGTTCCACAATGTAGTTCTGGGCCCTTACCAGGAAAGTATCGGCCATGTTTTCATCCACCCACCTGGCATCTTCTCCGCCCTTCATAAAGCCGATGCGGGATATGCCATTTACCACTGTATTGAAGTGCCCGTGATGCCACTTCATTTTCAGCATCTCCGGATTGTCTTTTCCGGTGGGTTCACCCGGGAAATTCTTATCATAATCGATCTCAATGGGATCGTTGGGATCGAGCCGGACCACATGACCATCCTCGATATAGACCGTAGGAACACGATCCTGGGTGGCTGCCATGATGTAGGCGTAATCAAATCCCACCTCATTGGGCCCTGGTGATATCCGCTGATTCCAGTCCACATAACCATCTCCCAGCCCCAGGTGCCATTTCCCCACAATTCCTGTATGGTACCCTTGCCCTTTAAACATTTTCGGCAGGGTCAACTGCTTGGTATCGATAAGAAGGGGCGCAGTGCCGGGAAGGATCTTTGCATCTTTATTGCGCCAGGGATAGACACCGGTTAACAGCGCATATCTGGAGGGAGAACAGGTGGCCGAAGAGGCATAGCCATTGGTAAACCGAACGCCTCCTTCAGCCAGTTTGTCCATGTTTGGTGTTTTGATCTCAGTGGATCCATAGGCTCCCACATCGCCATACCCCAGGTCGTCGGCATAGATCAGTATTACATTGGGTAGTTTTTCCTCCTGGGATTCATTCTGAGGGGCTTTGCAGGAATTCAGGACGATCAATGCAAGTGCGATCAGGGGGATGGGCAGAGATTTTTTCATGGGAAGAATAGTTAGTAAGACTTGGTTATTGGAGTTTAAATATATATGATTCCAGCGGTTTTATTTCTACCCTTGTTTTGGCAGAACCATTTTCCACAATCAACTCAGCGGTGGATCCATCAAGCTGATCGGTCAGGGTATAGGTCCCTTCAGATAAATTCCAGGCATGGATAATCTCGCCTGGAAGACCCAGGTCAAAACCAAAGCTGTCGTGTGAATCGAAGTTGGAGACAATGATCAAACGTTCCTTATCCTTCCAGCGAACATAGGAAAAAACCCGGTCGTTGTACCAATCTGTATGTTGACGGTTGTGGCTGTGAATCTCACTGTATTCGCCCATCAGCGCCTGACTGCGTAAGGTAAAGTTGAGAAGCTTCTGATAGAAATCCCGCAACTCTTTTTCCTCCGGGGAGAGTTGTCCCCCATCAAAAGCACCCTTGTTTACCCACCTCACATGCTTGGGCACTCCCCAGTAATCATAGATGGTGGTGCGGGTCTCCGATCCCTGTCCGGGATTACCATCGCCCGGCTCACCCACCTCCTGGCCAAAATAGATCATGACGGGGGAAGTACCGATGGTGGCTGAGACCACCATGGCAGGTTTCCCTTTTTGGGCATCTCCTGCAAATTCTGAACTGGCAATGCGCTGTTCATCATGGTTTTCCAGAAAATGAAGCATGTGGTGCTCGATGTCACTCAATCCCTCCTGTATCGGAATGAGGTGGTCGGTACTTCCACGACCCTGCATGATCTGCTTCAGGGTATCGTATAGCTCCACCTTGTCATACAGGTAATCCATCTTTCCCAAATGGATATAGTCGCGGTAGACATGCGGCTGGTATATCTCTGCAAGCAAGAAGGCATCCTCACTTCTTGTCTTAATGGCACTGTTCATGTAACTCCAGAACTCCACAGGCACCATCTCAGCCATGTCGTAGCGGAATCCATCCACCCCCTTATCCAGCCAGTAAAGGGCAATATCCTTAAATTTTTCCCAGGAGTTGGGGACCTCCTTATTTTCCCAGTAGGCATGGTGTACCTGAAAGGGCTCATTTTCGTATCCGGCCGGCAGTTCCTCAAAGTCTTTTTTTCCATCGGGACGAACTCCGAAATTCACTTTTACGGCTTCATACCAGTCGTTCATTCCCGGCTGTGGACTCCGGGATCCATTGCCGGTCCATTTGGCCGGATCCTCCCTAAAATAGCCATCGGCCTCCGGGTGTGCTTCGCCTCCCAGAACCTGGTATCCATTCTGCCACTCCGGAACCTGAAATGGAGTTCCCGGAATGTAATAGAAGTTGTTGTGCTTCATATACTCCTTCGAAATATCATCAGAAGCTCCAAAGTCACTGATACCTTCTGGATTGGTGACGGAGTGATAGGTTCTGGCCACATGGTTAGGGACAATGTCGATGATCACTTTCAATCCGTGGGCATGGGTCCGGGCAATCAGGGATTCAAACTCTTCAAGTCTTTGGGCCGGATCTTCGGCCAGGTCCGGATTTACATTGTAGTAATCCTTCACCGAATAGGGAGAACCGGCCCTTCCCTTCACCACATCGGGATCATCACCCGGAAGGCCAAATTCGGAATAGTCGGTCACCATGGCATGATGCAATACACCCGTGTACCAGATATGAGAGACCCCAAGCTCTTTGATAGCTTCCAGAGCCTCATCTGTAAAATCATTAAACTTACCCACTCCATTCTCCTCGATTGTTCCCCAGGATTTATTGGTGGTATTGGTGTTTCCAAACAGGCGGGTGAAGACCTGGTAGACGACGATTTTATGTGTTTGAATCTGATTCACGTTTTTTATATTAGATTTTTGCTTACATCCTGATCCTATAGTAAGTAAAGCTATTCCAAGTGATAACACTGATTTCATGATTCCGGTTTAGCCAGGTGATATATTTTCTTTAATAATTTTGCGCGGAATACCAGTCCGGAAAGTGCAGTCAGGAGGGAGACGCTTATCAAAATGATGGCCAGTCTGCCCCAGTCGTCCCCGATGGTTTTGCGTATTTCGATATACCCCAGCATGGCGCGAATCCATTCTATGGCCCCCAGAAGGAGGGTCACCTGGATGATTCTGGCTGCCCAGGGTTTCCTGAATAAAAGCAAAAAAGGGATCCCAAGGCTCAGGATTACTAAGGGAAGGAGTTCCGCTCTTGAAAAGTGGGCTGCCAGCAAAGCAAAAGAGAGAATTACGGGTAATAATCTGAAGAAATATTTCATGATATGATAGGCTTAAGGGTTTTCAATGATGTTCATAAGGGTTGGATGAATCTCTGAGCCAGCTGCCACAATGGTATAATTTCGGTCAAAAGATCCCCTGGAGAGATCAAACTTTAGCACATCCCCGCTGATATCAGTGGCCACTCCGCCTGCTTCTCTAATAATCAGACAGGGTGCCGCAATGTCCCAGATTTTTGTGGTCTGGTTAATGGCTGCACCCAGCCGGCCATCTGCTGTATAGCAAAAATCGATCAATGAGTTGGTGGACCTGAATGTTCCTTACCTGCTTTGTGAGCCTGGCCATCAGCTGCATTTCAGAAGTGGTTTTAGCAGGGTCGGCGCTAAAATCAAAAGAGTAAGCAATCAGTTGCTCAGCCAGGTTCGGAGAGGGGGTGGTCCCAATTGGAATCCCGTTTTTACTGGCTCCTTTTCCCAATTCAGCCAGGTAAAGTTCTTTATCTACAGGGAGATACATCCCGGCCAGAATGGGCTCTCCCATTCCGCATCAAGGCAATGATCACACCAAACCAGGGCAGGCCTGCGGCAAAGTTAGAAGTGCCATCCAGGGGATCCACCACCCAGGTTAACTCCGATCTATGATCTATATATCCTGACTCTTCGGTAATGATATTATAAGGGGCGGTCCATATCGCCCAGTACTTTTAAGAATAGCCCTTTCGGAAGCCAGATCAGCTTCGGTTACAACCGAGCTGATACTCTCTTTGACTTTTGCCTTATGGCTATTCCCAAAATGACTCAACAAGTACATTTCCGGCTTCAAAAAGTGCTTTCTCCAGGACTTCTCTGGGATTTTCAGGAATCATGGTTTAAATTTAGCAAAAGAAGGGGATTTTGATTTAAATGGGATATTGAGTAAATTTACTCAATACATTGAGTAAATTGTAAATAATGTTTGAAAGATCAAATATACAAATACTTACATCCAGGATAGAAGAAGAGGAAAGGCGTTTTATCCAGGTTATTTATGGTCCGCGGCAGGTAGGGAAGACTACACTTGTCTCGCAATTTGCCGCGAAAACCAGGATGCCCGTTCACTATACTACAACCGACGGTGTGGTTTCGCCTAACGGCATCTGGATCAGCCAGCAGTGGGAAGCGGCAAGAATGCAAATTTCCCTAAAGGGGGCTGCAGAAGCACTCCTTGTTATTGATGAGATCCAGAAAATTGAAAATTGGAGTGAGTTGGTAAAGAAGGAGTGGGATGAAGATAGCAGGAGTGGACTTAAATTGAAGGTCATATTGCTTGGTTCATCGCGCCTTTTAATACAGAAAGGGTTAACTGAATCTCTGGCAGGACGCTACGAGCGTATATATGTAGGCCATTGGACCTATTCGGAGATCAGCGATGCTTTTGGATTATCCCCAGATCAGTTTGTTTGGTTTGGTGGATATCCCGGACCTATAGGATTAATAGGAAATGAGGCACGCTGGAAGAGCTATATACTTGATTCACTTATTGAGCCAGGCATCTCGAAAGATATCCTTATGCTCACCAGGGTGGACAAGCCCGCTTTATTAAAAAGACTATTTGAAATAGGTTGTCTCTATTCAGGCCAGATTCTTTCATATACCAAGATCATGGGACAGCTGGCAGATGCTGGTAATACTACAACACTTGCTCATTATCTCAATTTGCTCGATACCAGTGGGATGCTGAAAGGAATAGAAAAATTCTCTCCGGGAATTTTGCATCAGCGATCATCTAGTCCCAAGTTTCAAGTGCATAATACGGCCTTTATCACAGCACTGCAAATGCAGTCCTTTAATGACATAAAATTGCAACCTCAGCTTTGGGGGAGGTGGGTTGAATCAGCCATTGGGTCGCATCTTCTTGCATGGTCTTATGAAGAGAAATTTCAGCTTTATTACTGGAGGCATCGCAATGATGAGGTAGATTTTGTGATCAAATTCCATGACCGGATCGTCGGGATTGAGGTAAAGAGCGGTCTTTCGGGTAAAGTAAAAGGGATGGTAGCTTTTCAAAAGCAGCATTTACCCTATAAAGTGATTATGGTAGGTTCCCAGGGCATCCCCTGGCAGGAGTTTCTATGTGTGAATCCAATTGACTTATTTAAGTAATGAAAGAGATCAACATCGCAACCGCACAGTTTCAGACACGCAACGGGGATAAGGAGTATAACTTCTCCAGAATCGAATCACTCACAGCAAAAGCAGCAGGGGCTGGTGCCCGGGTGGTCTCTTTTCATGAGCTGAGCATTACCTCCTATAGTTACCTGCAGAAACTGGAGCGATCAGAAATCTTTGCAATTGCAGAGGAAGTGCCAGAGGGGCCGAGCACGAAACGATTGATAGAAATTGCCCACAGACACAAGGTGGCCGTGCTGGCCGGACTGGTCGAAAAGGAGGGCGATCAGCTCTTATAACACCTATGTGTGCGTAAGCAGTGAAGGGCTCCATGCCAAATTCAGAAAGCTCCATCCCTTTATCTCCAGGTATATGTCACCCGGTAATGAGTACGTGGTGTTTGATCTTTACGGTTGGAAATGCGGGATCCTGATTTGCTATGATAACAATGTGATTGAAAATGTGAGAGCTACCACCTTACTGGGTGCTGAGATCATCTTTATGCCCCATGTGACGGGCTGTACCCCTTCACCCATGCCGGGCAGGGGATGGGTGGATCAAAAGTACTGGGACAACAGGGACAGGGATCCGGAAGGTTTGAGAGCCGAATTTGAAGGGCCCAAGGGAAGGGGATGGCTTATGCGATGGCTGCCGGCCCGTGCCTACGACAATGGAATCTATGCAATCTTCTCGAATCCCATTGGTCCCGACGACGATCAGTTAAAGAATGGCAACTCCATGATCCTGGATCCTTATGGGGAGATTCTGGCCGAATGCCGCTCCATGGGCGATGAGGTGGTGCTGGCCACCTGTACGCCCGATAAACTGGAACTGGCTGGCGGTTTTCGCTATAAAAAAGCCCGGAGACCTGAGTTGTATGGAGAGATCCTGGCAGCCGAACATGATTCAGCCCTCAAAGTCGAATGGATGAAACCCGGCAAAAGGAGCTAAACAAACAGACTTGCCAGCATTGTAAAGGCAAGTCCACAAACACCGATAATCGTTTCCATCATGGTCCAGGACCTGAGGGTCTGTCTTTCGTCCATTCCGAAATATTTACTTACCAGCCAGAAACCACTGTCGTTTACATGCGAAAGGATGGTTGCTCCGGAAGCAATTGCTATGACAATCAGCGCCAGCTCCGGAGCGCTTGGATTGAGGAAACTAATTACGGGAGCCATAATCCCTGCTGCTGTGATCATGGCCACTGTGGCCGATCCCTGGGTTACCCTGATAATGGCCGCAAGAATCCAGCCCAGGAGTAAAGGAGGCAAGGCAGAATCTGCAATGGAATTGGCCATCATTTCACCAATCCCGCTATCCACCAGAATTTGCTTGAGTACTCCACCAGCACCTGTTACCAGGATGATGATTCCGGCCGGCCCCAGTGCTTTGTTGCTTAGATCGAGAAGTTCCTGCCTTGATTTCCCCCTTTTGATCCCCAGAAAATAGATAGCCAGCAGGGCTGCAATAATCAGGGCAGAAAAGGGATGCCCCAGGAAGATCAGTACATCTGTGACAAGGTTTTTTGGAAAAACACCTTTATCGACCAGGACGGCAGTGAAGGTATTCACCAGGATCAGTACAAGGGGCACAGCGATTAATAAGGCAATGGAGCGGAAAGAGGGCAGGTTTGCCGGGTCAGTTGGACCCTCGGAACTGGGCACAAACATATCCTTAGGAGGCTGGATATTGATCTTGCCCGAAATATACTTTCCAAAAACGGGACCTGCAATGATGGCAGTGGGGATTCCCAGGACAAAGCCAAAGAAGATCACCCATCCAAGCTGTGCATCCAGAATATCCGCCACTGCAATGGGCCCAGGCGTAGGAGGCATAAAGCTGTGTGTAACGCCCAGTCCGGCCAGCAGGGGTATTCCATAATACAGGAGCGATCTTTTTGTATCCCTTGACAGGGCATAGATGATGGGAGCAAGGATGACCAGTCCCACATCCAGAAAAACCGGGATAGCCACAATAAATCCTGTAATAACCATGGCCCAGGACGCCCTGTCTGTTCCGAATTTTTTAACCAGATGGTGGGCAAGGGATTCTGCCCCACCCGAGGCTTCCAGGATTTGCCCGAAAATGGCGCCCAGTCCCACCACCACGGCAACAAACCCCAGCGTTCCTCCCATTCCTTCCTGAATACTCACCAGAATATCCTGAAGTGGCATGCCTGAGAGAATGCCCACAAAAATGGAGGTGATAAGCAGGGAGATGAAGGCACTGATCTTAAACTTCAGCACCATTAATAAAAGTAAAGTTACTGCTGCTACTACCAGGATGATTATATGAGCAGTTGACATAGCTTAGTTGTATTTAGGTGAGGAAAGGCTGGAGAAAGTCATATAAAACAAACATATCGAAAAAATCTTTCATTTCGATGATGGGGTTATAAACAGAGAATTCTAATTCGCTCAAATGGGTAATAACAATTCTTCAAAATGGAGAATAATAGTGTATATTTGTTTAGCGTGTTAGTAGTGATAGCGAATCATATGGCGACTTCATCTCTTCCACATATTCTAAAGTATCGATCTAAGAAAGGTTGTAGCTGGATGGTCTCACTGTTTATTGTAAGTCTGGCATTCTGCTTTCAGTCTTCTTTTGGACAACGGTCTGACCAACCCAATATTTTAATCTGCGTCACCGATGATCAGAGTTGGATCCATACCTCATTCGCAGGTGAAACAGCCATATCTACCCCAGCCTTCGATTGGGTGGCGAGCGAAGGATTGTACTTTAGCAATGCATTTTGCGCATCCCCATCATGCTCTCCTTCACGGGGGGCTATGATCACCGGCCAGGAGATGTGGAGATTGGGAGAAGCTGCCCAACTATATAGTGCGGTTCCCAGGGAACTGCAAGCATTGAGTTTTCCCTTGTTGTTAGAGAAGAAGGGTTACTTTACCGGTTACACACAAAAAGGCTGGGCACCCAATAATTTTCGCCAGTACGGATGGGACCACAATCCCTTTGGATTTATTTACAATCTGCAGGAATTAAAAGCTCCCACTCATGGAATAGCCTCAAACAACTATGCCAGGAATTTCAGACTGTTTCTCGATTTATGTTCAGAAGATGAGCCCTTCTTATTCTGGTTTGGAAGCTCCGAGCCCCACCGTCCTTTTGAAGCCAGTTCGGCAGGCAGGATGGGGGTGGATATATCAAGAGTAACTGTTCCCGGATTCCTTCCGGATGTTGCAGAGGTCAGAGGCGATGTGGCTGATTACCTGGGTGAGATTAAATGGGTGGACCAGCAACTGGAGGAAATGATCGCCATACTGGAAGAGAAGGAGTTGCTGGATAATACCATTATCATCGTGACCAGCGATAATGGAATGGCCTTTCCTTCGGCCAAGAACAACCTTTATGAATACGGACTCCATATGCCGCTGGCTATCTATTGGAAAGAGGGCATTAAAAACACAGGAAGGGTAATTGACGACCTGGTTAGCCTTACCGACCTTGCGCCTACCTTACTGGAAATCGGAGAGGCGGAAGTCCCTGATGGAATGACAGGGAAAAGCCTGATGAAGATCTTCAATTCCAGTAAATCAGGAATCATAGAAAAGGGAAGGAAATATGTATTTGCAGGGAAAGAGCGACACACCCTGTGCAGGGAAGGTGATCTGGGTTACCCCCAGCGGTCGGTTCGGGATTACCAGTATCTCTTTATCCGGAATTATGAACCTGACAGGTGGCCCGCAGGTTCTCCCGATACGCCTTCCATTCATGGATTTCTCTACGGGGATGTCGATGAGTCTCCCAGTAAGTCATACCTGAGGCTAAATAGTTACGAACCGGAAGTAAAGCCCTTCTTTGATAAGGCCATGGCTAAGCGGCCGGCAGAGGAGCTATATGACATCATCAAGGATCCGGCCTGTCTCCAGAACCTGGCCGACAACCCGGAATATTCAGGTGAGAAAAAGAGGCTAAGCGGTGTACTGGATAAGTACCTCATAAAAACCTCTGATCCCCGTGCACTGACCGGGGGATCGGTTTGGGATGAGTATCCTTATTACTTCAAAAAGTAGGGATCCTTTCTAGATCCCGAATTTGCCTGGTAACTTATCCAGATACTTTTGCATCTCCGCCTTCATCTCCTTAAGTACCAGTTTATACTCCGCATCATTTGCCAGGTTGGTTTCCTCTTCAGGATCTGCTTCCAGGTCGTACAGTTGATCCGGATCGAAAAATCCGGACTTTTTACCATAGGTGGCCTTCTCGGCATCTCCGCCTCCTGGAAACATCTCCAGGTGTCCGTAGGGCAATGCAGGGTCAAAGTTGACGGCTTTCCCTCCAAAGGAGCGGCGCATTTCATTGTAAGCGTTCAACATGTCGGTCCGTTCTTCGAGACTTGCGTTTTTGGCATATTCAGGATACCTGATGGCCAGGTATTTGTAATTTCCCCTGACCACTGCGCGGGCAAATCCCAGTTCAAAGAATAAGGATTCGCGTGGTTCGTAGCTTTCCCCCTCCAATGCGGGTTTAAAGCTGTATCCATCACAGATCCCAGCTGTATTTTCCACACCTGCATACTCCAGCAGGGTAGGCAGAAAATCCACATTGGACACAGGGACATCACACCAGTTTCCAATCTTAAATCCGCCACTTTTCCAAATGATACACTGTGAGTGAATCCCTCCTTCATAGAGTGTTCCTTTGGAGTGCTGGCCATGATCATTAAAGAATACAATGATGGTATTGTCAATCTTGCCGGTCTCTTCCAGCTTCGTAAGCAGAGCACCCAGGGCATCATCCATCCATAGCAAGTTGGTTCTGTCGGCTCCCGATAATCCGGCCTCTTTTATTCTGGTCTTGAGAGATTCCCTTGAGGGCAATACGTCTGGCGGATTGTCCAGGTATCCCTTAGGGGTGATCCTGGGATCCGCATCAAAGGAGTGTTCTGCATCCAGGGGATGATGGGGAATGGTGGTGGCAAAATAGAGAAATGTGGGATCATCCGGGTAAGTCTCCAGAAATCTGAGTCCGCCTTCAGCCACCCAATCCATGTTCTGACAGGCCAGTGCCTGAACGCCCAGCCACCGGGGATTGTTGTGATAGAGGTTATCCGCAAAATCGAAGCCCGACCTTCGAATATCCTCCTGTAGTTTGCTGTGCCTCTGTTCCAGTCCGGCCTTTACCTCCGGATCATTTGGATCGGCATGCAGGTCGGGCTTTTGGGTCTGATCAATCTGGGAAAGGCTCTCCACCACATGGTTTTTCCCAACGAACCCGGTTTTATAGCCCAACTCCTGGAAGTAGTGGCCCATGGTACGCTCCTTACCAGGCGTGATAAATGAGTTCCACTGAATCACGGTTTGTCCTTCGTTCTTTTCCGTAAAATTCAGAAACTCCTTATTGGTGGCCCTGCTGGCATAGGTGCCGGTCAGGCAATTGTACCTGCTGGGTGTGCAAACGGGGGAAGCCACTATCTGATTTGTCAGAAATACCCCTTCGCCAGCCAGTCGGTCTATATTGGGCGTGAGGTTTTTGCCTTTGCCCTCCGAAAGTGCATTGAACATATGGGGATACATATCATCGGCAATGAAGAAGATGATGTTGGGTTTCTCAGACTCCGCAATTAAGGTGCCCACCTCCTGAAGCGTACTTACATCAATATCCCTGATTCTGCCGCTATAATCGGGTCCAACATTTACGGAAAAGATATTTCCATATTTTACGGCACCCAGGTAATCATTGTAGATTTTATCAGCGGGATGGCAGAGGGAATCGTGTTTCGGCAATGAATAGAACCACATGGCCCCACCTTCGTGAGGGGGCAGAATGGGATAGGTAAATTCAGCGGCCAGGTATCCCTTGTAGTTCGCTTCTGCCTCTTTGTTATACTTGGTTGCATTAGCATCCCCAATGGGTCCGGGTTTTCCAAGTTCTCTCAATGAAAGTCTCCCTGCGGGTTCTCCATGGTTGAAACCCACAAAACAGTCGGGTTGAAAGCCATGAACCCATTCCACAGTCTCCTGGTGACTTAATCCACCATCACCCACCGCATGGTCCATCCAGAAGAATTCAATGGGTCCGTACCGGGTACAAAGTTCCTTTAACTGGGCTTTTTTCATCTCAGGATTGATGCCCTTACCATGTGTATGGCCTTTCCCATCTGCTGCTCCGGGCCAGTTCCAGTCACCCTCGGAAAAATAGAGAGCCAGCTTAATCCCATATTTATCACAGGATTTTCTTAATTGGGCAAGCACATCGATTCCAAGCGGACTGTTTGTCACCTTTTCTGACGTGGTTTCGGTGTCCCACAGGCAAAACCCATCATGGTGTTTTGAAAGAAATAAGATGTAAGACATCCCGGCATCTTTTGCCAGCCTGCACCACTGGTCGGTATCACACCCGGTGGCTTTAAAAAAGGAGGCATCTTTATCCAGGGTGGGTGTCCACTCTTCTCCATAGAAGGTGCTGTATGACCAGCAGATAAACATACCGAATTTCATATCCGAGATTTCCTTTGCCCTTTGCTCGTTTCCATCGGACCTAAATCCAGCCAAAACCATTGTCATGGCCAGAAGTAAAGAGATTTTTTTCATGGCAAGGAATTAAAATTGTATCTCATTTCCTTTGGTGATTCCATCCCAGTTGTCGGTGCGGAAGGGATTTGTGGGAAGTCCTTCGCTGTTGTAAAGGTTGGCCTGGTCGGGATTATTGGCCCAGCCATAACGCACGGCAACAGGATTGCTTACCCCGGGAGCATACACCTTTACGGTAGAGGGATCCACCAGTTCAGCTTTTGCCCAGTGGAATTTCCCATCAGAACCGGCAATGGTAAAGCCTTTGATATACTGGTATTTGTCCCTGATGACCAATCCCTCACCCGTCCGGCTGAATCGGATGAAAATTTCATTTCCATTGAGTTCCATGCTTTCATAGCGCGGTCCTGTGGAGACAATGTTTTTGTCATAGGTGATTCTCAGGGCTTCCAAAGCCAGTCTTTTTCCAACATCCTGCTTGTTTCGGGGATGAATGTCACCTGCCTCACCGATATCAATGGCACTGGCCATGCCCGTATTGGGAAGTGCGAGTGTCAGGTCCTGTGCTTCTCTCAATTCAGCCCAACTGCTTTCTGCAGGCTGATCTACCGGATTCATAAAATTGGCCAGTTGGACAAAAAGGAAGGGGAAGTCGCCCATGTCCCATTTTGAACGCCAATCTTCTATTAACAGCCTGAAATGTAGTCTGTACTGGTAGGCTTGAGCGGAATTGGATTCTCCCTGGTACCAGATGGCCCCTTTAATGGGGAAGGGTATAAGGGGAGCGATCATGCCATTGTAGAGAAGCGTAGGCAGACTGTTGGGTCCAAACTGGCCGCCAGGGTTATTTGTGTGAGTGATCATACCCACCCTGTAGTTCCAGGACCCGGCAAGTGAGATTTCTTCCATTCCCAACTTCAGGAAGAGTTCTTCTTTTCCACCATATAAACCTCCGCCACCCTGGTAATCTTCAACCCTTATCACAATTCTGTTTCTCCCCTCTTTTAAGACTCCGGGCCTGACCTCGTATTTTCGCTGCTGGCTATATAGGTTATGGGTCTCCCCGATCTTTTCTCCATTGATCCATGTGACATCCGAATCATCAATGGGACCCAGGGAGAGAATAGCCTTTAGACTGGCTTGTTCTAAGTTTAGATCCAGCTCTTTTATAAACCAGACCACGCCGTCGGCCGATTGCAGTTCTTTATGGCCTGATTCCTCCCAGGATTGTGGAAGATCCATATCGCCCCACTCTTCAAGATCCAGATCCGCCTTGTTCCAGGTGTATGTACCGTCCTTGATTCCCTGGTCTTTGTCCTGAAAATCCTTTAGCCACTCCTTAAATTTCTCATCAGACTGGCTCTGTTTTTCCTCCAGATCGAGCTCGGCAACTCCCCTGGCAATTCTTTCATATTTGCGTACATCCTTAAATCCTTCCTCACTGATCCAGGTCTCCACAATGGTGCCACCCCAATTACTTCCTATAAGCCCTATGGGTACACCCAGCTCATGGTGCAGATGACGTCCAAAAAAGTAGCCTACTGCTGAAAAGCTCCGTATGTTCTCAGGTGTGCAGCTTTCCCAGGTTCCGCCTGTCACATCGTTTAGGGGTACTGTGGATATCTTCTTGGGTACGTCAAAAATCCTGATCTGGGAATAGCTGGCATTACCTACCTCTTCCTCAGCGTTATTGACTGCCCAGAGCGGCCACTCCATGTTGGACTGACCGGAACAAACCCATAGATCCCCAATCAGGATGTTTTCCAATTTTACGGTATTCTCTCCTTTTACAGTCAACTCATGGGGTCCCCCAGCTTTCATGGCTGGAAGATCAATTTCCCAAAGGCCCTCTTTGTCAGCACGGGTATTATATGCTTTATCATTAAAATAAATTTCAATGCGTTCTTTTGAATCAGCCTCTCCCCAGATATGAATGGGCTGTTCGCGCTGAAACATCATGTTGTTGCTGAACAGCCGCGGGAGTTTTACCTCGGCCATTAATTGTAAACTTGAAAGCATAACGACCACTAGAAGAAGGGTATGCCGATTGTTGATTGTGGGTAGGTTCATCGTTATTTGTAAGTTGGATTATTCTAATTCGGGCTTTTTCACAATCCCTGATTGCCATTAGGGTTCACTTATTTTATAGAGGTACTTGTCGGTACGCACCAGGATTGCTCCCCCGGTGAAGGCAGGGGTAGACCAGATTTCACCCTCAAGGGTATTCTCAGATACCCTGTGTAACTCATTGCCAGCCTTATATACAAATGTTTGCCCCCTGGTTGAGTTGATGTAGATGTATCCGTCGGCATACACCGGCGAGGAGTTGTATTTTCCTTTTAATTTCTCTGACCATACGGTGGTCCCATCACGGGTGTCGATACAACTCAGGAGCGCTTTGGTGTCCACAGTGTAGAGCAATCCGTCCACCGCCACCGGGGTAAGCAGCTGGAGGATGGGCGATTTAATCCGCCAGAGCACATGGGTGTGTGTGATGTCACCCACACCTTTGGGATCTACAGCTAGCAACTCAGTATATTTTCCACCTTCCTTATCGGTCACAAACCCTGTATAGAAAAGAACGGTTCCATTGCTCTCCACAGGCATGGCGATGGTGGAGTCTTCTCCCTGGATCACCCGCCAGATCTCCTCACCCGTATTGGGATCATAGGCAATGCAAGCCACGGCCCCATTGCTGATCATCTGGTCCTTTCCGTTCACAGTTACAATCAGAGGGGTGACGTAGGCTTTTTTTCCTATATCTTCGATGTGGTCATACAGCTCTTCCGGACGCTCTATACGCCATATGGTTTCGCCGGTCCGCTTATTCAGTGCATAGATATACCGGGTGTCGGTTCCCTCCATGTGCACAATCAGTTTGTCTTTATACAAAAGCAGGGAGGAGCCTGATCCCTGAACATGTTCGCACTGCATATCGGTGCGCTCCCAGATGGTTTCTCCGGTTTTGCTGTTGAGGCAGGCAGTGCCATAACGGCCAAAATGGAGGTAAACAAAGTCCTTTTCAATGGCCGAGGTAGGAGTGGCATAGGTATTGACGGCATGCTTGCGGTAAATTTTTTCCGGTTTGAATAGAATGCGATCCACCTCAATCTCCCCCGATTGAAAATCCACGCAGATGGCCCTTAACTCATTTCCTTCATCGGTGGCTGTAGTCAGCCACACCCTGTCTCCATAAACCACAGGGGAGGACCATCCGGCTCCCTGAATGTCAGTTTTCCAGGTGATGTGTGTGGAGTCGTTCCAGGAGGTGGGCAGTCCCTTTTCGGAGGAGATCCCATCCAGGTTGGAACCCCGGAAATGGGTCCACCGGGGAAAAGATTCCTGTGCATGAAGAGATCCTGCCAAAAAAATTAGACAGAGACAAGTTGTGGTGATCCGGGAAGCAGATTTCATGTTTAATCGTAGTATAGGTGAAGTGTTATTTAATTTCTAAACTCAACATAACAATAGAGAATCCAGGTATGGAGAGCGTATTCTTTTTAAAATCAGTTATTGACTCTGCAATTTTTACATTGGGCTCCTGGCCTGGGACATTGTAACTTTCAGGATCCTTATGTTGAATAAGCCATTTTGTGCCGGTCCGGGCGGTTTTTAAATTTTCAAAATCGAATAGCAGCGTCTCTGCAGATTCAGTGCTGTTCACCACTGCAATGGTCACCTTTTTTTTATCAGCGCTAAGGGCCACTGATATATCCAGATTTTCCAGTTCATTTTCTATCTCCAATGGAATGGTTCCAAAGTGCTGGCGATAGAGTTTCAGGGGTAATCCAGTTGTGGCAAAACCGGCGGATGTGGGTGTTGTTTTTATGCAACCGATCACATTCACCGTTTGTGCATAATTGGCCATAAAGTAGATATCACTTTGGCGAAAGTATTCGTGCAGTCCTCTGGCCACTCCGAGGGCATCTTTATGATGGTAGCGAACCCCCAGTTCACCGTAGATGTAATCGCCATACCAGTAGTTCCATTCATCCATGGCAATGCGAATATTTTTTTCTGCCAGTCCGGGTATCGAATCCCGGTATTCACGGTGTGCTTCAGCCACCCTTTTGATGTTCTCAGCAAGCTGCGAGATATGCGCTGAAACAGGATCTTTTTCCTTACAGTAGATATGCTCGCTTAAGAGGTTCATGTTATCAGCACAATGGCTCAACATGGTTTTGCTCCATTCCCCCACGGCTCCCACAGCAATCAGTTGGGCCTGAGGATCAATGTTCCATATGGCTTCTGCCACCTGGTTGTGCTTTTCCACATAGTCTTCCAAAGGCATGTGTCCCAGCTGCCATCCTCCATACATTTCATTTCCGACTGCCCACCATTTTACCTCATAAGGTTCGGTATGACCGTTTTTGGCCCTCAGTTTCCCCATTTCGCTATCCGTGGCCCCATTGCAGTATTCAATCTCTCTGGCCACTTCCTCCACCGTTCCCAACCCGGTATTAACGGCAATAAATGCTTCGGATCCTATCATTTCCATCAACTCCATGTACTCATGAATCCCCACATCGTTTGTCTCAATTCCGGTCCAGGCCGGATTTTTTCGAGTGGGCCTTTTGTCCCTGTCCCCGATGCCATCCATCCAGTCATAACCACTTACGAAATTTCCGCCGGGCCATCTGTACACGGGTGAATCCAACTCTTTCAGCAGGGCAACCACATCCTGTCGCCAGCCTTTGATATGGTCGGATGGCATCAGCGAGACGGTCCCAATTCTGAATTCACCCTTCCCGGAACTTGTGATCTGTAAAGCCACATCATCGCCCGAAAATGCCGGGGTCAGTTCAAATAGATGACTCTCATATTCCTGGCTGATCTGTTTAATTTCATGAGTAATGATCTCCCCGGCGGGCGAGCTTATCTGGATGACAATGGGCAATGACTCTTTTGAACCGGCAAGTACAACATGCCCTGAATATTTTTTGTTGGCTACCACAGCCAATCGAGCCTGCCGGATACCTGCTGCTGAGCCGTCACCAGGACACTGTATCAACACAGATTGCGTTCCGGTGAATGGCTTATGGGTATCCATCAGCACTGTTTTGGCACCACCGACCACCTCCCATGGAGAGCCATTTAAGTGTTTAAATTCACCGGCTTTCCAATTTTCATCAGAGGAGATGCCCCAGGGCGAAAATTCTGGAGTTATGGGGTAGAAGAATTTGCGGTCCTCCAGCATTTCAGCCCACAATCCACCATAAATACAATTGCCCAGGTGTTCAATAAACTGTCCGTAAATGTATTCTTCAATAGGTTCGCCGGTTTTGGATGGATCGATTTTAACCAATTCCCCCGATGATTCGGAATTACAACTTGTCATCGAAGCAAGGCAGATAGAAAACAGGATACTCAGGCTGAATGAGGTCTTTCTATTCATGGTGTTGAATCTAATGGCTTATGGCATGACTGTTACAATCACCCGACACTAAAGTAGACGAAATTTAACAAAACTTCAAAGCAGAACTTCAGTACAAATATCCTTTTAAATGAGGGTGTTTTGGTTTGCGGGAATTGCTTAATTTTAGATTATTAGGAATTACCTTTTCTTTGTTGCAGATTTCCACCATCGGTTAATTAGGCAACATATATACTTCTGTATCATGAATATGACAACAACCGCACTATTAACTCTCTTTCTCTCTTTCAATGTATGGGCTATCGGTCAGGATGCTTCAATGTCTGCAACTATTGATAACAAGGATTTTAATCCGGCCACACTGCTGTGGTACGAATCTCCGGCTGAGGTCTGGGAAGAAGCATTGCCGGTGGGGAACGGACGTCTTGGGGCCATGGTTTTTGGAAAGTATGGAGAGGAGCGTATACAACTCAATGAGGAGACCTACTGGACAGGTGGCCCCTATTCTACGGTAGTGGAAGGAGGGGCTGAAGTGCTGCCTGAAATTCAGAAATATCTGTTTGAAGGGAAACCTTTAAAAGCTCATAAGCTTTTCGGACGTCATATGATGGGCTACCCGGTGGAGCAACAGAAATACCAGTCACTGGCCAACCTGCATCTCTTCTTTGAAAACCAGGAGGAAGTCAGGGATTATAAAAGATGGCTCAATCTGGAAACCGGGATCACCTGCGTAGAATACCGTGTAAACGACATTACCTATCGAAGGGAAATTGTTGCATCTGAGCCAGACCAGGTGATACTGGTTCGCTTGACTGCCAGTAAACCAGGCAGTATTTCATTCAGAGCGCAGCTTCGTGGCTGCAGGAACCAGGCGCATTCGAATTATGCCACAGACTATTTCAGGATGGATGGAGTGGAGCAGGATGGACTTATGGTACAGGGAAAATCGGCCGACTATATGGGCATAGAAGGAGCCCTGAGGTATAAGGCGCAACTAAAGGCCATCCCTGAAGGAGGAGAGATGGAGGTGGATGATGTAGATCTGATTGTAAAAAATGCCGATGCGGTAACCCTTGCCATTGTGGCGGCTACAAATTTTGTCAACTATAAGGATGTAAGCGGAGACAGAGATGCGCGTGTGGAATCCTATCTGGAGCAGCTTAAAGGAAAATCCACACAGCAAATGTTTGATTCAGCAAAGAAAGATTATCAGACATTTTTTAACAGGGTATCATTGGATTTGCCAAAGACCGATAACTCCTTTCTTCCCACAGATCAACGCTTGGCCGGATTTGCAGACCATTCCGACCCCAACCTGGCTTCGCTCTGTTATAATTTTGCCCGCTATGTATTGATATCCTCTTCCAGAGAGGGAACGGAAGCAGCCAACCTGCAGGGGATATGGAACGAGGATATGAATCCCATGTGGGACTCAAAATACACCACCAACATCAACACGGAGATGAATTACTGGCCCGTGGAGACCGGGAATCTCTCCGATTGTGCCGAGCCCCTGATTACCATGGTCAAAGAGCTTAGCGATCAGGGGGCACAGGTGGCAAGGGCACACTATGGCGCCGGGGGATGGGTATTCCATCAGAACACAGATCTTTGGAGGGTGGCTGCTCCCATGGATGGTCCCACCTGGGGGACATTTACAACAGGAGGAGCCTGGCTTACCACACAGTTATATGAGCATTATCTCTTTAATCCGGATACAGAATACCTGGAGGAGATCTATCCTGTAATCAAGGGATCGGTTCGTTTCTTTATGGATTTCCTGATCGAGCATCCCAATGGTAAATGGTTGGTAACCAGTCCGTCCACATCCCCGGAAAATCCTCCCAAGGGACCGGGATACTCCTATTTTTTCGACGAGGTGACAGGGTCCTGGTATTTTACAAGCATCTGTTATGGGGCTTCCATTGATATGCAGATACTGACAGACCTTTTTACATACTATGTGGAGGCAGCAGAGATATTGGGTTTGGATCAGGAGTTTGTGGCAAGCGTGAAAAAGGCCAGGGGTAGGCTTGTTCCCCCACAGATCGGAAAGGATGGCACCTTGCAGGAGTGGACCGAAGACCTGGAACAGATGGAGGACAAGCACCGGCATTTTTCCCATCTCTACGGACTCTATCCCGGAAATGTAATCTCGGCAAAAAACACCCCCCACCTCATCGATCCATGTAAAGCAGTGCTCGAGCAGAGGGGTGATGGTGGAACTGGTTTTTCCAGGGGATGGAAAATGGCACTCTGGGCCAGATTGTACGATGGCAACAGGGCCCGCCAGATTTTCAAAGGCTATATTGAAGAGCAATGCTATCCGCAGCTCTTTGCCAAGTGTTTTACCCCACTCCAGATAGACGGGACACAGGGCGTTGCAGCAGGCATCACAGAGATGTTGATTCAATCGCACGAAGGCGCGATTCATCTCTTGCCTGCCCTCCCGGATGAATGGAGTGAGGGAGCCTTTAAGGGAGTTTGTGCCCGGGGAGGATTTGAGCTAGAGATGACATGGAGTAAAAAGGAGATCACCGAAGTTGAAATTTTATCAAAATATGGCCATCCCTGCCGCATCCATGCAGGAGGAAAAGTCAGGATAAAGAAAGATGGGAAAAACCTTCGATTCAAAACTTTTGGAGATGGATCCGTTGGCTTTGATACCTCAGAAGGAAGTGTATATATCCTTGTTGGAGTCGAAAAGCAGAACTAATGTAGCATAGAAGAATAAGCTTAAACTTTAGAAAAAATGATGAAAACGGTTTAATAATGATTCGATCGCATCAGATATTGACAGTTGAACAATATAAAGAGAAATTGATTCCAATTGAGCAAGGAGATCAGACTATACAAGATCAATATGGTTACAAAGTCCAGCAATTGCCAGAGCGGGACAATAGATCAGGAGATTGGATGATCGCGTTTATGCACAGTTGCTCAGAAAGAAGGATTGAAAGATGCAATAACCGGTCTTGATGCAGGAAAAGGTATTTTATGAGGATGTAATTTCTCAAAATACCCCGTTAGAGAATATACCCAGCTAATTGCAAATCAGAAGATTATTTGGTATCCTGATTCTGAGCAAGATCGTTGAAATTGATATTGGAGTACTTGTCATACGAATACGAATCTTCAAGTTGCTACCAAGTTTCAGTGACATTATCGAGGATTTGACGACGCAGATCTCCATAAATCCCAGGCAATTCCCCCTATTACACACTAGACTGAATATTCGCAAGTGCGTCATTACAAAGCACAATACTTGTATTATGTAAATAGGAGAAACCATGTGGATTTACTTTACGAATAATGACTCAAGGCAAGATCCTGAAAAATTGAAATTTCAAAAAGTTAAGCGTCTAATAACATGATAAAAGCAACACGGATTGTATGGGTATTCTTGCTTATTTCAGCCGGGGTATCTGCCCAGGATCAGGTTTTTACCAGGCAGGATACGCTCAGGGGAAGCATCACCCCCGAACGGGCCTGGTGGGATCTGAGCTATTACCATTTAAGCATAAGGGTGAATCCCAGCGATAGCAGTTTTGCGGGAAGCAACCTGATCGGGTACCGGGTGCTGGAATCCAAAAAGTTGATGCAAATAGATCTTCAGCCTCCCATGAAGATCACCCGCATTACTCAGAACGGCTTAGATCAGGAGTTTATGAAAGATGGGAATGCCTGGTTTGTCAAACTGAAGGAGGCTCAGGAGCAAGGTGAAATAGGCTACCTGCTGGTCGAATTTAGCGGAAACCCAAAGATAGCCAGACGACCTCCCTGGGACGGAGGTGTAAGCTGGGAAAGAGATCAGAATGGAAATCCATTTGTGACCACGGCAAATCAGGGCGATGGAGCCAGTCTGTGGTGGCCCTGTAAGGACCACTCATACGATGAGCCTGACAGCATGCTGATCAGTATTACAGTTCCCGATCCCCTGATGAATGTTTCCAATGGCAGGTTGCGAAACCTGGAGCACCATCAAAACGGCACCAATACCTCCCATTGGTTTGTGTCCAATCCCATCAACAATTACGGGGTAAATATCAATGTGGGAGATTATATCCATTTCGGCGATGTATATAAAGGCGAAAAAGGCAAGCTTGATTGCGATTACTGGGTGCTAAGCTACAACGAAAAAAAGGCGAAAAAACATTTCAAACAGGCTCACCAAACCCTTGAAGCATTTGAATACTGGTTTGGCCCCTATCCCTTTTATGAGGATAGCTACAAACTGGTGGAGGTTAACTATCCGGGGATGGAACATCAGAGTTCGGTTACCTATGGGAATGGATACAGGAACGGATATGGGGGCAGGGATGTAAGCCGCACGGGATATGGGATGAAGTTTGATTTTATCATCGTCCATGAGTCTGGCCATGAGTGGTTTGCCAACAGCATTACCAACTGGGATGTAGCCGATATGTGGATCCATGAGAGTTTTATTGCCTATTCGGAGAATCTCTTTGTGGACTATTTCTGGGGGAAGGAGGCCAGTGCCGCATACTGCCGGGGAACCCGCCTGAATATTTCCAACGATCGTCCCATTATTGGCATCTACAATGTGAATTATGAGGGATCGGGGGATATGTATGCAAAGGGAGCCAATATGCTGCATACGCTCAGGCAGTTGATAGACGATGACCAGAAATGGAGGTCCATTCTCAGGGGGCTGAATGAAGAATTCTATCACCAGACTGTAAAAACCGAACAGATCGAGGGCTACATCATTGAAAAGACCGGATTTGATCTCCAGACCTTTTTTGATCAGTACCTGAGAGATACGCGGATACCTACCTTTGAATATGCGCTCTTTGATGGTAAAATGCGTTATCGCTGGGGAAATTGCGTGAAAGGCTTCCATATGAAACTGAAGGTCCGGATCAATGGGGAGTTACAATGGCTTGAGCCCAAACAAAGTTGGCAGGAGATGCCTGTTGAGGGACCTGTTCCAAACATAGAGGTCGATCCCGATTTTTATGTGGCTACTTTTCCACTGATGTAGGACAGGTCAGGGCACAACTACCCGCTTCAGCTTCTGATCGGCCGTGATATACAATGTCTTCCCATCGGCAGCAAAGAAACAATTGGTGGTTAATGGTCCCGTGGCCAGGGTTCCAATGGGACTTCCGTCCGGGTTCAGAACCAGCAGTTTATCGGATCTGTAGAGGGCCAGGAAGATTCGCCCATCCTTATGAATGCACATTCCATCGGGGCCCAGAAGGCCAAAATCAGACAGGTTGATAAGCAGTTCCAGTCCACTCAATTTCCCCCTCTTTACCCTGGTCCTGAATACTTTATTGGCCTGGATGTCGCCCACTAAACAGGTATTTTTCATCGGGCGAGGATGCAATCCCGTTGGGCGTAAGGAAATTGAATCTCAGGGTATCCAGCATCCCACGCTTCAGATCAATGGAGTAGACCCTGTTTCTGAAGATCTCTTGCTTCTCACCACTCTCCTTATGGAAAGAGGGGATCCAGAATTCACTGAAAAAGAGTTGATCCCCAAGAACAGTGATGTCATTGGGACACCCCAGTTTATCTCCCTGAAATGTGCTGGCCAGTACCCTTTTGGATTCTGGTCCTTTCTCAAGGTCGTAAACCACCACCGCTCTTCCTCCGGCCTCGCAACCATAGAGTTTGCTTCCACGAATATAGAGCCCGTTGGTTTTCCCGCTCTCTTCCTGCCATACAGCTGTATTTCCGGTTTCGGGATTATACCTTAGTATCTTCTGGCTGTCCATATCGGAGAAATAGATATTCCCATCGGGTCCCAATGAGGCCCCTTCAGTAAAACCGTGACCTTCGGAAACGACTTCCAGGGGCCAGTTCAGCTCCTGGACCTGGGCCTGCATATTTGTCATGGGAAACGTTGCAGCGATCAGAAATGCGAACAGTGAGGAGACAGAGAGGCGCATGATTTGAGGATAGGTTCATTCAAATATACCGAAAATCAGTTTGATGTTTATTTAAAAAAAGTATTTCATATCTTGGATGTTCGATCTCTAAATCAACCCTTATGAAGAGAAGAAGCTTTGTTCGAACCGTTGTAGCCGGGACAGCTGCACTCCAGGTAGCCCCACATATTTCACAAGGGACAGGGAAGAGGCTCTGCTTCTGTGCGTTTGGGAGGCCCTTTGTTTGATTCCTACGAGGGTCCGGATGATTGGATTGGACTCGTGAAGAAAGCCGGATACAGGGCAGCCTATTGTCCGGTCAAGCCCGGTACGGATGAATCTCTAATCAAGGCATATGAAAAAGCAGCCAGGAAAAACGATGTGGTCATCTCTGAAGTGGGGGCCTGGAGCAATCCCATTTCTCTGGATCAAACCGAAGCAGACCAGGCCATGGAAAAGTGTATCCAGGGGCTTCAGCTGGCCGACCAGATCGGGGCCAGGTGCTGTGTGAATGTGAGTGGATCGAGGAACCCGGACTATTGGGCTGGTCCGCATAAGGACAACCTCACCAAAGAGGTCTTTGATGTGGTGGTGGAAACTACCCGGAAGATAATCGATGAGGTAAAACCCAGGCGCTCCTTTTTCGCCCTTGAGGCCATGCCCTGGGCATTCCCCGATTCCACGGATACCTATCTTCAATTGATCGATGCCATTGACCGTCCACATTTTGGGGTGCATCTGGATCCGGTCAACATGATCACTTCTCCCCGTGATTATTTTAATAACGGGAAGCTGATTAAGGACATGTTCGACCGGCTGGGTCCCAACATCAAAAGCTGCCATGCCAAGGATATTACCCTTCGGGAGGACAACTATATTCCCCAGCTGGATGAGGTGAGGGCCGGACTGGGTACACTGGACTATGCTGTATTTTTAAAAGAATTGGCGAAATTTGACAATGTTCCGCTGATGATGGAGCATCTTAATAGTGCAGAGGAATATGCAATGGCAGCTGCCCATATCAGATCGGTGGGAAGTGCCATGCAGATTACATTTTAAAATAAAACAAGCCTTATGAATCACAAGAAGTGCATTTTATCAACACCTAAACCCGTAATTATTATCTTTTCCCTACTGCTGTCATTCTTTCTTTTTTCCTGCAGCGGGCCTTCGGAACAAGCTACAAAAATTGACCTTGAAGAGATCGGACAACAGCTATTGATTCTGGACAGCAATGTTCAGAAGGAAATTGCAAAAACTCCTCTGGATAGCAGGGGAGAGGAAAATAGCTTTCCCCGCACCATCAATGAGGATGGATCACTTAGGGTGGTAGCGGGTCATGACTGGACAAGTGGATTTTACCCTGGTGTTTTGTGGTACATGTATGAGCTGACAGGTGATCCTGAATGGAAAGGGAAGGCCATAACATACACCAATAAGCTAACCAAGGAGATGTACAATGGCAGCAACCATGATGTGGGATTCAGGATGTACTGCAGTTTTGGAAACGGGCTTCGCCTGATAGATGAAAAAAGTTATGTCCCCGTCCTGATACAATCTGCCAAGACTCTGATTGCGCGGTATTATGAATCTGTGGGAAGCATCAAATCCTGGGATTTTAATGAAGCCGTCTGGCAGTTCCCTGTAATTGTGGATAACATGATGAACCTGGAATTGCTCTTCTGGGCCTCGAAAGAAACGGGTAATCCCATCTATAGGGACATCGCCATTCAACATGCATTGACCACCAAAAAGAATCACTACAGATCTGACTACAGCTCGGTTCATGTGGTGGATTACGACACCATCACCGGGGCTGTAAGGCAAAAGAACACACACCAGGGATATGCAGATGAATCTTCGTGGGCAAGGGGACAGGCATGGGGGCTTTATGGATTTACCATGACCTACAGGTGCACAAAGGATAAGCAATTCCTGGAAATGGCCGAGAATATTGCCGGATTTCTGCTAAATCATCCAAGGCTTCCTGAAGATCTGATTCCTTACTGGGATTTTGATGCGCCGGGAATTCCCGATGAGGAGCGGGATGTGTCCGCCGGAGCCATCATTGCTTCGGCACTCTACGAACTGAGTACATACAGTGAGAATGGAGCGGAGTTAAAAGAGAAGGCCGATCAAATGCTTGAAAGTCTGGCTTCTATCTATGCCTCTGCTCCAGGAGAGAATTACGGATTTATCCTCGCTCATTCGGTGGGTAATAAAACGTGGCAACTCTGAAGTGGATGTCCCCCTTAATTATGCAGATTACTACTTCCTGGAAGCACTGGTGCGTCAGGAAAGATTAGCCAACAACAAACCCGTCGTTTAATTATATGCCTATGAAAAATAAGAAAATCGCCATGCTTGGCGGAGGCTTTATCGGAGATTTCTATATACATGCTTTGCATGGCCACCGAAGACCCGATCGTGTGGAGATTGTCTACTCCAGAAGTGAGTCAAGTGCAAAAAAAGTGGCAACGAGACATGGGATCGGCCACTGGACCAACGATATGAACAAGGCTATAAACCATCCGGACATCGATACGGTGGTGGTGGCCCTTCCCAATTTTCAGCACCTGGAGGCCGTAAAGCTTGCAGCTGAAGCCGGCAAAGCGGTATTGGTAACCAAACCCCTGGGGCGGAATGCAGCAGAGGCTAAGGAGATGCTTGAGATCGTGGAGAAACACGGAGTATTCCATGGCTACCTTGAGGATCTGTGTTACACTCCGAAAACCTTAAAAGCTGTGGAATCTGTGAAGAATGGTGCCCTGGGAGATATCCTTTGGGTAAGGGCCAGGGAGACCCATCCGGGACCACACAGCGACTGGTTCTGGAATCCGGAACTATCGGGTGGGGGGGCCATCATTGATCTGGGCTGTCACTGCATAGAGATAGCCAGGAACTACATTGGGAAGGAGGTAAAACCCATAGAGGTGATGTGCTGGGCCGATACCCAGGTAAAACCCATCGAAGCAGAGGATCATGCCATTGCACTGGTGAAGTATGCATCAGGTGCCATTGGTCAGTTCGAGGTAAGCTGGTGCTTCCGTGGAGGAATGGACCTGCGAGATGAGGTGATGGGAGTGGAGGGAACCATCTTTCTGAACCATTTTTTACGCACCGGTTTTGAGATGTATACCGCGGTTGGAGAAGGGGATTATGTGGCCGAGAAGGCTGAATCGGCCACCGGATGGTTGTTTCCTGTGGGGGATGAAGTCAACGCCCTGGGGTATGACTTTATGTTTACCGATATGTTCAACTCCATGGATGAAAATACCGAGCCCATGGAAACCTTTTATGATGGCTATGTGGTCAATGCCATTATGGATGCATGCTACAAATCTTCAAAGTCCAAAAAATGGGAGCCCATCGAGCTGGATGACTGGCGGGGTAGTGAGGAGATCAGAAAGGGACCCCAGTTGAATGAGTACGATGAAAATCACTACCTGATTAAAGAGGAGAAGATCCCCGACGGAACCGTAAAGCTCATCCTGAAGGAGAAATCCTCAGGAAAAATTATACAGCGAGTCCTCTAAAATTACCTAAAAAGCATACACCGTGTTTTAAACCTTGCAGGAAGTAGAGGGTCCAATTCTTAAATCTTAATGATGTTTAGACTCCTGCTTCAATTTTTTTTGGTTTTCGTATTCAATGCGTCCCTCTATGCTCAGTCGTTGACTTACCCCATAGTGGATACGGATGTAGCCAAATTCTTTAGCGACAATGAAGAGATCGAGGCACCCTCCCCGGGCGATCCGTTTTACGGGCAGGATGCAACTTACATGGGAAATAGTCCGTCCTATACCGACCCGGGAGATGGAACAATCATCGATGAGGTAAGCGGACTCACCTGGGAAAAGAACATGGGCCAGAAGATCACCTATACCGAAGCATTTATAAAGGCCGATACCCTCACCCTGGGTGGTTTTGAGGATTGGAGGGTCCCTACCATTAAGGAGCTCTATTCATTGATCTCTATTTACCGGACGGGTTTCGGGGGCCAGCGCCATCGATCTCTTTATTGATACCAGGTACTTTGACCAGCCACTGGGGGATCCGGATTTGGGTGAACGGGAGATTGATGCCCAGACCTGGTCTTCTACGCAATATGCAGGTCTAAGCATGAATGGGGATTCCACCGTCTTCGGAGTAAACTTTGTGGATGGACGGATCAAAGGCTATCCGAAATACAATCCGGGCAGCAACAACAGTGTCCCCAGATCCATGTATTTCAGAATGGTCAGAGGGAATCCCGATTATGGGAAGAATGATTTTGAGGAGCACAGCAACGGAACCATCAGTGACCATGCCACCGGTTTGATGTGGCAGCAGTCTGACGATGGCCAGATGCGGGATTGGGAGAGTGCCCTTTCCTATGCTGAAAACCTTGAACTGGGCGGCTTTGATAACTGGCGACTTCCCAATGCAAAGGAGTTACAGAGCATTTTGGATTACTCCCGTTCCCCACAATCCACGCAAAGCCCTGCCATTAATGCTCTCTTTGGGTGCACGGAAATTCTCGATCCTGATGGCAATCCGGGGCAGTATCCCTATTTCTGGACATCGACCACCCACCAGGATGGGCCCAATCCATACAACTCAGCGGTCTATATGGCTTTCGGTGAAGCGCAGGGAAAAATGAATGGCCAACTGATGGATGTGCATGGTGCCGGATCCCAGAGAAGTGATCCCAAGAGCGGAGAACTTTCAGACTATCCCCAATTTTTTGGTCCGCAAGGAGATGTAAGATATGTTTTCAATGCAGTGAGGTGCGTAAGGGATATCAGCCAGACCGGTGTCAGTTCCGAAACCAACACCCATGGAAATTCCCTGTTTGTTTATCCAAATCCCACAAAAGATCTCTGTATGATTCAAACCCCCGGGGATGTTTTGCCGTATGAATGGAAACTATTTGACTCAAGCGGAAGGATGCTTCAAATTAAAAGCTGCCCTAATGTTAACAACATACCCATAGACCTCAGTCATCATACTCAGGGGGTATACTATATTTGCCTGATTTCTGAAAAGGAATCAACCACACTAAAAATTATTAAACAATGAATGCTTATACCCGTTTCCTACTCTCTCTTACCTTTCTCTTAGTATCTGTTTCCACCACAATTCTTGCGCAGGATCTTTTTGATCCGGCCACTATTTCAGACATTAAGATCGACTTTTATAAAGCCAACTGGGATGAGATCCTGGATGCATACATGGCCATGGATAGCGATGAAAGAATCCTTGCGGATGTGACCATCAACGGGGTGGTATACGACAGTGTGGGTGTAAGGTACAAGGGCAACTCTTCCTACAGACCCAACCAGGCAAAGAATCCGCTGAATATCAAATTGAATTATCTGAAAAACCACGATTACCAGGGATATTATACCCTGAAATTGTCCAATGGCTTCAAGGATCCCAGTTTTGTAAGGGAGGTGCTGGCCCTGGAGATTGCCAGGAAATACATGCCTGCTGCACGGGCAGGGTACGCCCATGTGACCATCAATGGAACCTATACAGGCCTATTTACCAATGTCCAATCCATCAACGACCAGTTCACCAATGAACACTATTACAGCGAAGACCGCCCATTCTTTGAGGGAGCAGGAGATGGACCTGCACCTGCAGGATGTTCAGACCTGATCTGGGGTTTTCTGGGGACCGATTCCACGCAGTGTTATCCCTACTATTATGATTCAAAATCGGGGGACCACTACTCCTACCTGATTAATTTCCTGGATGTTTTTAACAACAATCCGGACGCCCTTGAACAAGTATACAATGTAGACCGACACCTTTGGTCCATGGCCTATGACATAGCGCTGGTAAACCTGGATGCACCCATCAGCATGCCTCATAACTTCTATCTCTATCAGGATGAAACAGATCGTTTTAACTATATCAAGTGGGATATGAATGAGTGTTTTGGAGTTTTTCAGCGACTGGGAGGCACACAGCTGAATGTGACCCAGATGCAGCAGCTGGATCCATTCACCAACAACAATCTCCAGACCCCCATTCTTTACAAGGTATGGCAAAACGAAAGATGGAAGAAGATGTACCTGGCTCATATGATTACATTGATGGAAGAGAATATAGGGAACAGCTGGTACCTGGAGAGGGCAGGAGAGCTGCAACAGGGAATTGATGCTGCCATCCAAAATGATCCCAATAAATTTTTCACCTATGAAGAAACTATCGATAATCTGAATAATCCTGTAGGACAGTCCGTGGGAATCAGTCAGCTCATGGATGCAAGGAACACCTATCTGAATGGGACCCCCTATTTCCAACTTGCCCAACCCCTTATTTCAGAGATCAGCCATGATCCTCAAACCATTGTGCCGAATGCTGATGTGACGGTTCTGGCCCGGATCTCCAATGCGGCTTATGCTTACCTGGGATATCGGGCAACACCCAACAGTGCGTTTGAGAAAATTGAAATGTATGACGATGGAGCCCATAACGATGGGGCCTCCGGAGATGGAAGCTGGGGGGCTACACTCCCGCTGGAGGGGACAAGCCTTGAATATTATATCTATGCCGAGAATGAGGAGGCTGGAATTTTCTCTCCTGCCAGAGCCGAATATGAATTCCATACATTGACCACCTACGGAGATGTGGTCATCAACGAATTTATGGCTTCAAACGACCTCACAGCCTCAGATGAAGAGGGTGAATTCGACGACTGGGTCGAATTATATAACAATACAGAGAGCGATATTTCACTCCAGGGCTATTACCTCTCCGACAATCTGAATGTGCCGGATAAGTGGCAATTTCCGGATACCACCATCAAGGCCGGTGGATACCTGATAGTGTGGACCGATAAAGATACCCTTCAGGCAGGGCTTCATGCCAACTTTAAGCTCTCTGCCTCTGGTGAGGAACTGATCCTCTCAAATAGGGATGGCGATCTGGTGGATCAGGTCACTTTTTATTTGCAAACCACAGATGTATCCACCGGAAGAGATCCCAATGGAACCGGCATCTTTATGGCCATGGAGGCCACCTTTGCAGCTGAAAATAATTCCCTCATTGCCCATGTGGAAAAACAGATCCTGAAACCTGAATTGGCCCTCTATCCGAATCCTGCCAATGATCTGCTTACCATTGAAGTGGGAGGGGAAGCGCTTCATTCGGCATCTCTGTATAATATTTTTGGACAGCTTCAGAGGCAGTGGCAAATGGGAGGTACCGAAACCATAGATATCAGATCCCTGAGTCCGGGTATCTATTTTATCAATGTGGATGGAATTTCGACCGCTAAGTTTATAAAGCGATAAATTATTTTTAAGTTGCATGTTTTACCATATGCGACTTTTAAAATGCGACTCTTAAACCTATCCATTCTGATCCTTGTCACCCTGACAGGATGTAATTCTAAACAGGAGGTCTCCAATCCCGGGCTTCCCAACCTTATATTGATCTCTGTGGATGACATGGGCTGGTCGGATCTGGGTTGTTACGGCTCCGAGGTCCGCACCCCAAATATCGACAAGCTTGCTCAACAGGGCATGCGTTTTACCCAGTTCCACAATACTTCTAAATGTTTCCCTTCCCGGGCTTGTTTACTCACAGGTGTGTATGCCCAGCAAAGTGGGTATGAACGCTCCTTCAATCAGCCCCTTAAAAATTCGGTGACACTGGGAGAGGTATTAAGAGAAGCGGGGTATATCACCCTATGGTCGGGAAAGCACCATGGCCTGGAGAATCCCATATACAGGGGATTTGATCACTATTACGGACTGAAGGATGGTGCCTGCAATCACTTTAATCCGGGGGAACAGAGACCCGGGGAGGGTGTGCCGGCAAGAAAAGAGGACGATGGAAGAAGAGAAACAGGGCCTGGTGCATCGATAGCATGATGTATGCCCCCTACACGCCGGAAGCCACCGATTTTTATACCACAGACTACTTCACTCACTATGCCATAGATTGGCTGGAAAAGTATACGGGTGACAAACGTCCTCTCTTTTTGTATATGGCCTATACGGCCCCCCACGATCCGCTTATGGCCTGGCCGGAGGATATTGCAAAGTATGAAGGCCACTATAATGAGGGCTATGAAGCTGTGAGACAGGAACGGTATGCCCGGCAGCTGGAGATGGGATTGATTGATGATACCTATCAACTCTCCCCACCCACTTATCCCCAATGGGAATCCCTCTCGGCTGAGGAGCGAGCAAACGAGATCAGAAAAATGGAGGTCTATGCGGCCATGATCGACCGCCTTGATCAAAACATTGGGAGGCTCCTTAAAACCCTTGAAGAGACGGGGCGCAGGGAAAATACCTTAATCATGTTTGTCTCCGACAATGGGGCATCTGCCGAAATGGTTTATATAGAAGACGATTATGGGGATATAGGGTCCATGACCCTGTGGTCTTCCCTTGGAGGAGGCTGGGCCAATGTTTCCAATACCCCCTTCAGGTACTATAAAAACTACAGTTACGAGGGCGGGATCAATACCCCGCTTATTGCCAACTGGACAGGAAAGATTAAAGCAGGGAGTGTGAGTCGCTTCCCTGGCCATTTTATAGATATCATGGCCACCTATGTGGATCTTGTGGGGGCTGATTATCCTTCAGAGTTCAATGGAGAGGAGATTACCCCCATGCAGGGAGTCAGTCTCTTACCGGCCCTCAAGGGAGACAAATCCACACGTCAGAAGCCCTTGTTCTGGGAGTGGAGGGATGGCCAGGCGGTCAGGGATGGAGAATGGAAGCTTGTGAAAAATGGGTTGGAAAACGATTGGGATCTCTATCACATAGACAATGATCCCACTGAAACCACCAACCTGGCCACCAAGTACCCTGATAAAGTGAAGGAGATGGACCAGCAGTTCCTGCAGTGGAAAAGTGAAGTTTCCTCCGGTCCGCACTAAGCTTGCAAAAGAAGGATGATTTTGCCTTCATGCTTAGAGGCTTAAAAATAGTTCTTACCTTGCATTATTCGCATTCTGAAATAACAATGGACCCCAAACTATACAACATTGGAGTTGTGGGAGCCGGTATGATTGCCCGGCAGCACCTGGAACATATTCGAAACACTGGTAGGGCCCATGTAAGCTGGATAGCGGCTCTGCGTCCAGAGAACCTTGAAGAGGTCAGATCCATGTATGGGATCAAATACAAAACCCACGATTACCGGGATATGCTGAATGACCCCAATGTGGATGCCATCCTGATTACTACGCCTCCTCACCTGCATAAAGAGATGTTTATTGAGACCCTCAGGGCTGGAAAACATCTCTTGCTGGAGAAACCCATGGCCATTCGATCAGAGGACCTGGAAGAGATCCTGGCTGTACAAATGAAATTTCCGCAATTGCATGGCCATGGAGTGTTCAGGAAGGCATGCCAGGCTTTCGCCCAAGTTTAGAAAAGTGAAAGAGATCGTGGATTCGGGAGTTCTGGGAGATATCTATCACATTCATCATCAAAGTGTAGACAGACAGGGCAGACCAGGGATTGAGTTCCATCCTGAAGGGAAATGGTTCCTGGATCGTTCCAGAGCGGGAGGGGGACCCATTTTTGACTGGGGAGTCTATGACCTTTCCTTTCACCTGGGTATTCTGGGTGATTCCCATGAGCTGGAACAGGTTGAAAGCGCGTGGATGAAAAGGGGACTGGATGAGGTGGATCCGGGGACAGAGATCTATGATGTGGAGGAGCACTTTGCTGTGAATATGAAGTTCACCAAAGGTTTAAGTTACTACTGGGAAAGGGGAGCTCATGCCAATGTGAGGGTAGCCAACGAAACCAGGATCTATGGAACCCGGGGGGGCATCAAAATGGCCTATTGTACCTGGGATGACCCTGTTGTTACACTGTATGATCTTGATCAGGCAGGAAAGGCCAGGGAGCAAAAGATTGAAGTGGATATGACCCATCATTCGCACGATGGTTATGCCTTAATGGAGCATTTTTTTAATGTGCTCGATGGAGAGGAGGAGCCTGTTATCTCGCTTGAACTGGCAAAAAAACACCTTGATATAATTATAAAGTGCTGTCAATTCGCCGAGAATTCAGTATAATAGTCTAACAATTAAAACATACCCCATGTCGACAGTGAGTAAGTTCGAAATTGCTAAAATGATTGACCATTCACTTCTGCATCCCACCATGGATGATCAGACTCTTAAAGAGGGATGTGAACTGGCAAGAAAATATAATGTGGCCTCGGTTTGCATCAAACCCTATGCCGTGAAAATGGCTGTGGCTATGCTCCAGGGATCCGACGTGATGGTAGGCACGGTCGTTGGGTTCCCCCATGGTAACAGCCGCATCGATGTGAAAGTTTTTGAAACAGAAAAGGCCATCGAGGATGGTGCAGTGGAGATTGATATGGTTGTTAATTCGGGAAAAGTACTCTCAGAGGACTGGGATTATGTGACCGATGAGATACATTCGCTGGTGGAGGTAACAAAGGCAAACGGTGTCGCCTTGAAGGTGATCTTTGAAAACGACTTCCTCCCCAAAGAATCCCATAAAATTAAACTGTGCAAAATATGCAGTGTGCTCGGCGTGGAATTTGTGAAAACCTCCACCGGTTATGGCTATACAAAGCAAGCGGATGGATCCTATAACTACAAGGGTGCCACAACTGAGGATCTGATACTCATGAGGAAGCATTCAGCCCCTGAGGTTGAGGTGAAAGCTGCTGGTGGTGTCAGAACCCTGGAAGACACTTTGAAGGTCAGAGAGTTGGGTGTAACCCGCATAGGGGCAACAGCCACAGAGGCCATCATTCTGGCAGTGGATGGAATAGAAGGAGGCAAAACGCCTGAAGGATATTAATAAGAATCTAAGCCAATCATTAAATCATAGAGATCATGAGATTTATTGCAGTACTACTCTTTTTCACGCTTGTATTAGCTGGATGGAAATCCCCGCAGGAGAATCAGAAAACAGCCTCCCAACATTATCTTTATCATGTCGGACGATCATGCCTACCAGGCCATCAGCGCCTATAGTGATCACCTGATGCAGACCCCTAACATTGATCGCATCGCCAATGAAGGAATGCTCTTTTCCAATGCCTGTGTAACCAATTCCATCTGTGCACCCTCCCGGGCCACCATCCTTACCGGTAAGCATTGCCACCTGCATGGGAAGATTGATAATCGCTTTCCGTTCGATACAACCCAGGTTACTTTTCCCCAGTTATTCCAGGAGGCAGGGTATCAGACAGCCATGTTTGGAAAATTGCATTTTGGGAATAACCCCAAAGGGATTGATGAATTTAAAATTCTGCCCGGACAGGGACAGTACTACAATCCGGACTTTCATACCAACGAAGGAAAGATCCGCATTGAAGGATATACCACCGATGTGATCAGAGACCTGACCATGGATTGGATGAAGAACCGGAGGGATGCGGAAAAACCCTTCCTGCTTTTCTACCTTCATAAAGCTCCCCACAGGGAGTGGCTGCCAGCCCCAAGGCATTTCAGGGAATATACAAAAAAGACTTTCCCCGAACCAGCCACCCTTTTTGATGACTATGAAGGCAGGGGTTCAGCGGCCAAAGAGGCGGAGATGAATATCCTGTTACACCAGAACTGGGCAGGCGATTCCAAACTTTACCCCGAAACCATGGATGAACTGGGGATTGAACCCACCACCTACTGGGATAAAATGGCCATGAACAATGCATTAAACCGTTTTACAGAAGAGCAAAGAGAGGACTGGGATGAGGTATATGGCCCCATCAATGAAGAGTTTAAAAAGATCTATCCCTCTATGACCGAGAAGGAGCTGATGAGCTGGCGCTATCAGCGTTATATGCAGGATTACCTGGGAAGCATTGCCTCCGTAGATGAGAGTGTGGGTACGCTGCTCGATTACCTGGATGAACAGGGCCTGGACGAGAACACCATTGTGGTTTATACTTCCGACCAGGGATTCTACCTGGGCGAGCATGGATGGTTCGATAAGCGGTTTATCTATGATGAGTCCTTTAAAACCCCATTGCTGGTGCGTTGGCCCGGTGTGACCGAGGCAGGGACCACCAACGACCAGATGGTTCAGAATCTGGATTTCGCCCAGACTTTTCTTGATATAGCAGGTATAGAGGCTCCGTCCGACATGCAGGGTGAAAGCATCGTTCCACTGTTAAAAGGAAATGATGATCAGTGGGACAGAGATGCGGTATACTATCACTATTATGAGTATCCGGCAGTCCATATGGTGAAGCGTCACTATGGGATAGTAACCCGGGAGTATAAGCTGGCCCATTTCTATTATGACGTAGACGAATGGGAGCTTTACGACCGCATGAAAGATCCCATGGAACTGAAAAGTGAGTATGACAATCCTGAATACGCCGACGTCGTGAAGGAACTGAAGGTAAAACTGGCGGAGTTAAGGGTGAAATATGAAGATTCGGAAGAGCTGGATCAGAAATTTATTGAGATGTATGAAAAATAAGTTAGGGGTTAGAAGGGTAGTGGTTAGTAGGTTAGTGGTTAGTAGGGTAGTGGTTAGTAGGGTAGTGGTTAGTAGGTTAGTAAAATAATGGGTTAATTATGAGGAATATAAAGATTGTTTTGGTGGGCCTGATGGGTCTGTTGGTTCTGGGATTAACGGGGTGTTCTAACCCGGAGAAAGTGAAAAAAACAAAGGGACGAGCCAAGTCTCCAAATATCGTTCTTATTGTGGCGGATGATCATGGGAGCAATGACCTGGGGTGTTATGGAAATGCAGCAGTGAAAACACCCAACCTGGATTCACTGGCCTCAGAAGGAATTCGCTTCACCAAGGCCCATTGCACCACAGCTTCCTGCAGTGCAAGCAGGTCGGTGATCCTGACTGGTCTCTATAACCATGCAAACGGACAATTTGGGCACCAGCACCACTACCACCATTTTTCTGCATTCGACCATGTCTATTCACTTCCGGTTTACCTGGAACAACTGGCTGGTTATCGTACCGGAAGGATAGGGAAGTACCACCTGGCGCCCGAAAAGGTGTTTCATTTCCAGGATGTAATGTATGCCAATCAGCGCAATCCGGTGGCCATGGCCGATAGCTGCATAAACTTTATCCAGGAGAATAAGAAAAATCCCTTCTTCCTCTATTTCTGCACTGCAGACCCACACAGGGCACAACCGGTTAACGATCAGCCCCTGGCTCCTGATAGTTTCGGGAACATCAAGGGGGGACATGAAGGGGTGGAAGAGACCTACTTCACAACCAATGATGTGATTGTGCCTCCCTATCTTCCTGATTCAAAAGCCAGCCGCGAGGAACTGGCTCAGTATTACCAGTCGGTGGCCCGTGTCGATTTCGGACTGGGAAGGTTATTCGACCATCTGAAAGAGGCTGGAGTCTGGGACAATACAGTGATTATCTATATCTCCGACAATGGGATCGCTTTCGCAGGAGCAAAAACCACCCTTTATCAGCCAGGTATTAACCTTCCCTGTATTATTAAAAATGCCGGTGGAGTCAATGGGGGAGAGGTCTCCGATGCCATGGTGAACTGGGCCGACCTGACCCCAACCATTCTCGACCTGGTGGGAGTTTTGCCACAGGCCAATGCATTGATGCAGGAGCGAGTGAATGATTCTGAGATAAACTGGAACAATACTGCCAATGAAAGCCTCCAGGGAAGATCCTTTAAGCAGGTGCTGAACAATATTAATGAGCCGGGTTGGGACGAGACTTATGCTTCACATACATTTCATGAGATTACCATGTACTATCCCATGAAATCAGTAATAACCAGAAAGTATAAACTTATATGGAATATTGCCTGGCAACTGCCCTATCCACATGCCTCCGACCTCTGGGCCTCCTCCACCTGGCAGGTAGCCCTGAAGAGTGGCAGTGGAATGTATGCAGGAAGAAGCATAGATGATTACACCAACCGCTCCGAATTTGAGCTCTATGACCTGGAGAATGATCCCTATGAGACCCGGAATCTGGCTGAAAATCCTTCCTATGGATTGGTGCTTCAAAACCTGAAAGAGAAAATATACGACTTTCAGGAGCGGACCAACGATCCGTGGATTCTAAAGTGGGATCATCAATAGGTTAGAAGGTAGAAGGTAGAAGGGTAGAATGCGAGTATAAAGTGTAAAGGAATTGTCATCTAGCGTATATTTTTTTACATTTAACCCCTGGCTAACCACTAACAACTAACTTCTAACCGATAACTTTCCATCATGATTGTTATTCAGTCCTATTTTGTAGCAGTGCTCATGTGTGTGATCACCATGCTCTGTTGGGGATCATGGGCCAATACCCAAAAACTGGCCTCCAAAAAATGGGCCTTCCAGCTATTCTATTGGGATTACTCACTGGGTGTCCTGATCCTCTCATTAATCCTGGCCTTTACCATGGGTAGCAGTGGAGAGGAAGGCCGAAGTTTTCTGGCAGACCTGGGACAGGCCGATGGAAAAGCCATTGGGTCTGCCTTGTTGGGTGGAGCTGTTTTTAATATAGCCAACTTGCTGATCGTGGTGGCCATTAATATTGCCGGTATGGCTGTTGCCTTCCCCATTGGGATTGGCCTGGCCCTGGTGATTGGTGTGGTTGTGAACTACATGGCCACACCGCTGGGTAATCCGGTGATTCTTTTTGCCGGAGTAGCCCTGGTGGTAATCGCAATTGTTATCGATGCCATTGCCTATCGCAAACACAGTGGGGGAGGAATGTCGGCTACCACCAAGGGAATTGCCATCTCCATTCTGGGAGGTATTCTGATGGGCTTCTTCTACAGGTTTGTGGCCGCATCCATGGCCACCGATTTTGCCAATCCGGAGGTGGGCAAACTTACTCCATACACAGCCTCTGTTATATTTGCACTGGGATTGTTACTGTCTAACTTCGTGTGGAATACCTTCTTCATGTATAAGCCCGTATCCGGAGAGAGAGCCACTTACAAAGACTACTTCAAGAAAGGCGACACCAAACTCCACATGATCGGAATCCTCGGAGGAATGATCTGGAGCCTGGGAATGACCTTTAATATCATTGCATCGGGACAGGCAGGATATGCCATCTCCTATGGGCTGGGACAGGGAGCTACGCTTATTGCAGCGCTCTGGGGGGTCTTTATCTGGAAGGAGTTTGGAAAAGCAGAAGGGTTGAAAGGATTGTTAATTGCCATGTTCCTCTTTTTCCTAAGCGGACTGGGGCTGATTATCGCTTCCAGGCTGATATAGGTAATTACTCTAAATTGAACTTAGAAAATGAAAAAAATATTAGTAGTTGGTAGTTCCAATACAGACCTGATCATTAAAGTGCCTGAAATACCGCGACCCGGTGAAACTCTTATTGGGGGTGAATTTCAGACCTTCCAGGGAGGCAAAGGAGCCAACCAGGCAGTAGCCGCCGCTCGTGGTGGTGGTGATGTGGTTTTTATAGCCTCGGTGGGGAACGACAACTATGGAGCCGAATCGATCAAAGGTTATAAACTGGATAACATCAACACGGAGGACATTAAGATTTGTAAAAATCGCCCCTCAGGCATCGCCATGATCACAATTTCAGATACTGGAGAAAATGCCATTACAGTAGCATCAGGAGCCAATGCTGAGTTAAAGCCCGAAGACCTGGATGAGGCTGAGGAGGCATTTCACGAGGCTGAATACATGCTTGTGCAATTGGAAACCCCTTTGGATACTGTTCAAAAGGCCATGGAAATGTGTGCTGAGTTTGACACCAAAGTGATCCTGAATCCGGCGCCGGCAGCACCACTGCACGATGATATTATTTCCCGCATTGATATTATCACTCCCAACGAGTCTGAAGCTGAGAAACTAACCGGGGTGGTGGTGAAAGAGGAACAAGATGCATACAGAGCTGCAGAAGTGCTCCACAAGCGTGGAATTGATACGGTGATCATTACAATGGGTTCCCAGGGAGCTTTCCTTTCAGATCGCATTACAGGAGAGTCAAAGATGGTTCCTGGTTTTCAAGTGGATGCCACCGACACCACGGCAGCAGGAGATGTATTTAACGGTCAGCTTGCGGTGGCCCTAGCCGAAGGGTTGACTTTGGAGGATGCCATCCGTCAGGCTCATGCAGCAGCAGCACTTTCGGTACAGAAACTGGGTGCTCAGAGCTCTATTCCCCGAAGGGAGGAGACAGATTATTTTCTGGAAGAACAGTTAAAAACTGAAATTTGAGATCTATATGAAAGCAGCAGTTCGTATTCCAGTCAGGATTCTTTTCGCCTCCATGATCCTTGGAATCATGGGATTATCCTGCACTTCAAATCCCACCGAGTTTACCCTTACAAAGAGTGAGATGCTTGATAAGATCAAAGGAGGTTGGGCTGGACAGGTCATCGGATGTACCTATGGTGGTCCCACCGAATTCAAGTACAATGGCACCATGATCCAGGAGTATATTCCAATTCCATGGGATGAGACCCGGATGGAGTGGTATTACAACCATGCACCAGGTTTGTATGACGATATTTACATGGATCTTACCTTTGTGGATATTTTCGAAAAAGAGGGCTTGGATGCGCCTGCCTCATCACATGCACACGCTTTCGCCAATGCCGAATACATGCTATGGCACGCCAACCAGGCAGCCAGGTATAACATACTGAATGGAATTGACCCACCGGCTTCGGGACACTGGGAAAACAATCCCCATGCAGATGACATTGATTTCCAGATTGAGGCTGATTTTGCCGGCCTGATGAACCCAGGGATGGTGAATTCATCCTCTGAAGTTTGCGACCGGGTGGGGCATATCATGAACTATGGAGACGGATGGTATGGAGGCGTCTATGTGGCCGCCATGTACTCACTGGCTTTCTATTCAGACGATGTGGATTTTGTGGTCAGCGAAGCCCTGAAAACCATCCCTGCCCAAAGCCAGTTTTATCAATGTATTGATGATGTAATTGGCTGGTGTGCAGAGTTTCCGGATGACTGGCAGAGGACCTGGTTTGAAGTGGAGAAAAAATGGTCCTCCGATATCGGTTGCCCCGATGGCGTCTTTGTTCCCTTTAACATTGATGCCAAAATCAATGCGGCCTATATTGTCATCGGCATGCTGTATGGAGAGGGAGATTTTGGAAAGACCCTGGATATCAGTACCCGGTGCGGACAGGATTCGGATTGTAATCCCGCAAGTGCAGGTGGAATTGTGGCCACCATGATCGGATATGATGCCATTCCGGACTACTGGAAGCAGGGATTGGACAAAGTGGAGGAGATGGATTTTAAATACACCACCATATCACTCAACGACACCTATGAAATGGGATTTGGGCATGCCCTTGAGATGATTCAACGCAATGGGGGCAAGGTCGATGGAGAGACTTTGACCATTCCGCTTCAGACACCCGAGGCGGTTGTATTTGAAAAATCTTTTGAGGGGCACTTTCCCGTTCAGAAGATTCACATTCCCTGGGATAGCAACAGACTTACTGTGGATGGGATTCAGGAAACCAGCATTGATTTCACCGGGAAAGGATTTACCATGGGAGGTGGAGCCTCAAAACTTGAGGGGGTCGAAATAGAGCAGGACCTGATTATCGATGTTTATATTGATGGCAAACTGTATGAAACAGCTACCTTGCCCACCTGGTACCAGTCCAGAAGGCATGAGCTAACCTGGAAATATAAGCTTGAGAATGGGGATCATACCGTGAAGATTGTCTGGAAAAACCCCATGAAAGGATACCAGGTGGATGTGAGAAATCTAATCGTTTATGGGCCTGAACCTGTTTAGCCAGGCGCAATTTTCAGTTCTCCGGGGAGGCAAGCTCCTACTCTGTTACCTTGATCTGCCCTAAAGATGAGGTTGAGGCCAGGGCTGCTGAGCTCATCAAAAAATATATATAAATTACACTTCCTAATGAAATACATGACCAGTGGAAAGCCTCTATCGCTTTATTAAGTTGTATTAAAAAAGACTAAAAAACATAAGAACCCATTATGAAACAGGTTTTGAATCTATTTGGCCGTAATTCTCTCTATATCCTGATCATGGGTTTGTTTTCGTGTGGCGGCGGAAATAGCCAGATTCAGGAGAGGCCAGATTCTTCGGGAAAACCCAATGTGCTGTTTATCGCAGTAGATGACCTGAATGACTGGGTCGGAGTTATGAATGGGCATCCCAATGCAAAGACACCCAACCTGGACAAACTGGCCGGAAGTGGCGTGCTTTTTACAAGTGCGCATTGCCAGGCCCCACTCTGTGGCCCTTCCAGGGCTTCATTGATGACAGGTCTCAGGCCTTCGACAACAGGGATATACGGGATGATTCATGACGATTCCATCAGAAGCAACAATGAGGTAACAAAAGAAATCCTGTTCCTGCCGGAATACTTTAGAAACCAGGGTTACCACACCATGGGCGTGGGTAAATTGTTTCATACACATGCGCCCAGGGGAGCTTTTAATGAATCCGGTGGGCGAGAAAAGGGTTTCGGTCCCTTACCTGAAGAACGATTTGTGTGGGACGGGTATGGAACCGGCGATGAGAATTATGGACGCACCAGTACCGATTGGGGAGCATTCCCCGAGGCCGATTCCATGATGCCAGACTACCGTTCCTCACAATGGGCCATTGAGCGCCTGAGCAGGGATTACGAGCAGCCCTTTTTCTTAGCACTGGGATTTTTAAGGCCCCATGTCCCTCTATATGTCCCGCAAAAGTGGTTTGATCTGCATCCGGTGGAAGACTTAAGCATGCCCCCCTACAAGGAGGATGACCTGGATGATATCCCTCCCGTGGGTTTGATGATAAATGACCTGCCCATGATGCCTTCCACGCAGTGGGCCATCGAGAATAAGGAGTGGGCCCATATAGTTCAGGCTTACCTGGCCTGCGTGAGTTTTGTGGATCACCAGGTGGGTGAGGTGATCAAAGCGCTGGAAAACAGCAAATACAAAAATAATACGGTAATCGTTTTGTGGTCGGATCATGGATATCGCTTGGGGGAGAAGGGAACTTTTGCCAAACATTGTCTCTGGGAAGAGGCCACCAATGCTCCCTTGATGTTTGCCGGCCCGGGCATATCAATTGGAAAAGTCATCGATCAGCCGGTGGAAATGCTCTCCATCTATCCTACTTTACTTGATCTGTGTGGCTTCCTGCTTATGACAGAAATGAGGGAAGGAGTCTGGTAAATCTGCTGACGGGAAGTGATGAAGATCCCGATGCAGTGGCCATTACTACCTTTGGAATGAGGAATCATTCTGTGCGTTCCGGCCAGTACCGCTATATCCGTTATGAAGACGGATCGGAAGAGTTGTATGACCGCAACATTGATCCAAATGAGTGGGAGAATCTAGCTACGCTTCAGAGCTATACTGAGATTAAAGAGAAACTTGAACCTCGCTTACCCTCTGTCAACGCCCTTTGGACCAAACATTCAAAGTATGTATTTCAACCCTATTTTGTGGAACAAAAGGCCCGAACAAGCACAAAAAATTAATATCTAATATTTCTTGATGTGAAAACTGTCACAATTACGCTCTTTCTCTTTTTTGTCCTGCTGGGATGTTCCCGGTCTAGCCCAGGCAAGGGTGAGATAAGTGCCGACGTTATTGTTTATGGAGGAACATCGGCTGCAGTGACCTCAGCTGTACAATTAAGCAGAATGGGAAAATCGGTGGTGGTGGTTTCACCGGACATTCACCTGGGAGGACTCACATCATCGGGGCTTGGCTATACCGATACAGGAAACAAGGAGGTGATCGGAGGACTCTCCAGAGAATTCTACCAGCGTGTATATAACTACTACATGGAGCCGGAAACCTGGAAATGGCAGAAGAAGGAGGAATATGGAAATAAGGGTCAGGGCACACCGGCCATTGATGGAGATGCAAGAACCATGTGGATCTTCGAACCTCATGTAGCCGAACAGGTATTTGAGGATTTTGTAAAGGAGTACAAAATCGAGATTTACCGGGATGAGTGGCTTGACAGGGAAAAGGGGGTGCAGGTTGAGGCAGGTAAAATTGTGTCTATCACCACCCTTAGCGGGCAGACCTATAAGGGATCTGTGTTTATTGATGCGACCTACGAGGGGGACCTGATGGCAGCTGCGGGAGTGAACTATCATATAGGAAGGGAAGCCAATAGCACGTACAATGAAACCTGGAACGGGATTCAGGTGGGAGTTCTGCATCATGGGCATCATTTTGGAGAGATGAAGATCAGTCCCTATGTAATTCCAGGCGATCCTTCCAGTGGTGTTTTGCCCAGGATTACCTCTGATGATCCCGGAGTGAGAGGGGAAGGGGATCAGAAAGTTCAGGCCTATTGCTTTCGTACCTGCCTGACCCGGGTAGCTGAAAATCAGGTGCCATTTGCCAGACCCGGAAACTATGATTCTACGCAGTATGAGCTGCTGGTCAGGGTACTGGATGCCGGTTGGAACGAGGTGTTTCAGAAGTTTGATGCCATCCCGAATCTGAAGACCGACGTTAATAACCATGGGCCCTTCAGTTTTGATAACATTGGTAAAAACTATGACTATCCGGAAGCTACTTATGAGAGGCGCAGGGAAATCATCAGGGAACACGAAGAGTATCAAAAAGGGTTGCTCTATTTTATAGCCAATGATCCCAGGATTCCAAAGGAAATTCAAACGGAGATGCAGTCCTGGGGACTGGCCAGGGATGAGTTCGTGGATAATGGGAACTGGCCGCATCAAATCTATGTGAGAGAAGCAAGAAGGATGATTGGAGATAAGGTGATGACCGAAAATGAGATCCAGGGAAATGCTCCTGTCGACCGCTCCATCGGGATGGGTTCCTATACCATGGACTCACATAACATTCAGCGCTATATTACTCCGGAAGGATATGTGCAAAACGAGGGGGATATTGGCGTACGCCCCCAGGAACCCTATAAGATTGACCTGGGATGCATCCTTCCCAAAAAAGAGGAGTGCAGCAATCTGCTGGTCCCGGTGGCAGTATCCAGCTCACATATTGCCTATGGATCCATTCGGATGGAACCGGTATTTATGATCCTGGGTCAGAGTGCAGCTACCGTGGCGGCCCTGTATCTGCAAGGGGATAATGCCGTTCAGGAGATTCCCTACGCCCAAATCAGGCAGATACTGATAGAGGATGGGCAGGTACTGGAGCTGAATTGACAAACTCAGATTATATAGAGTAAAACCATGCAAACAGGAATATACAGAGCACTCACCTTACTTTCTTTTGTAATCCTATTCGGTGCTAACGATTCTCTTTTATCCCAATCAAGGGACTCCATTCTTTTCAAGCAGATAGATTCAACGTCATTGTACATGCATGTAAGTTATCCTCCGGGCGTGAATCACGAAAATCCCTTACCAGCCATGGTTTTTTTCTTTGGCGGGGGATGGAATGGCGGAAATCCCGGACATTTTGAACCCCATGCCGATTATTTTTCCAAAAGGGGCTTAATCTGTTTCAGAGTCGATTACCGGGTAAAAAGCAGGCAGGGTACCACTCCTTTTGAGTCATTGAAAGATGCAAAATCGGCCATCCGATTTATTCGTGAACATGCAGATGAACTTGGTGTTGACCCCATAAATATAGTTGCTTCCGGAGGTTCAGCCGGAGGGCATCTGGCAGCAGCATGCGCTCTTGTGACTTCCTTCAATGAGGGAAGCGATAACTTATCTTATAGCTGTGTGCCAAATGCACTGGTGTTGTTTAATCCGGTCATTGACAACGGACCGGGTGGGTACGGGTATGAAAGAGTGGGGGAAGCATATAAGGACTTCTCTCCCCTGCATAACATTCGGGAGGGTGCACCTCCTACCATCCTATTCCTGGGGACCCAGGACAGGCTGATACCGGTGGAAACAGCCCAGTATTACAAAACCGTGATGGAGAAGGTGGGAAGCAGGTGCGACCTTTTTTTATATGAAGGTGAGGGACATGGATTTTTCAATTACAGGAATTTTGAATACTATAAGAAGACCGTAAGTGAAGCCAATCAATTTCTGATCTCTTTGGGATTTATTGACAAGGAACCTTTAATAACGATAGAATAATGAATATTAAATCCATCCCTTTGCTGATTGCAGTTGCCTGGCTTAGCTCACTGATTCAGGCCCAGGATCCTTTTACTTTTACCTATTTTACCAATGATAGCATCAGCCTGGAGTTGGATCTGTTTGTTCCTGAAAAGGAAACAGATGAGCTTACACCACTGGTCATTTATTTACATGGAGGGGGTTTCTCTCAGGGGGACCGCTATGCAGGTTACGAACTGGCCAGGTACTTGAACAGTAGAAATATAGCTTGTGCCACCATCAGCTATACACTTTACATGAAGGATAAGAGCTTTGGCTGTGATGGAATTCTTTCGGAAAAAATCAAGGCGATTCAGATCGCAGCAAGCGAGCTGTGGCATGCCACCGACTTTATAATTAAACATTACGATCACTTTCAAATAGACAGCTCTCAGATATTCATAAGTGGCAGCAGTGCCGGGGCTGAAACCGTGCTGCATGCAGCTTACTGGGACCGGCAGCAGATGCAGTATTTTGAACCGGTGTTGCATCCTTCATTCAAATATGCAGGGGTCATTGCAGGCGCAGGTGCCATCATGGATCTCAATCTGATCACTTCAGAAAGTATGATTCCAACCATGCTATTTCACGGAGATGCGGATTCTCTTGTACCCTATGGGGTAGCATCCCATCATTACTGTCCGCCTGATGCTTCCGGATGGCTTATGCTTTTTGGATCAGAAGCCATTGCCAAACACCTGTTTGATCTTGGGGGATGCTGTCAGCTTATTACTTTCCTGGGAGGTGACCACTCCTATGCCGGAGCTTATTTTGACCAGGATCAGGAGCCGGTAGCTGATTTTATAAAACGCATTCTGGCCGGGGAAACCTTTAACCAGTTTCAAACCCTTTAAAATGCATTATCTTTAGTACAATCCAACATAAGCCCATCTCCATGAAATCAAGAACCATCATTTTGCTAAGCCTGCTCTTTGTAGCTTCAACGTCCATGCTGGCAGAGGTCACTGTGACCTCCTTAAAAACCGATTACAAAACCAATCCCCTGGGGATTGATAATCCTGCTCCCAGGTTCAGCTGGATCTTACAATCTGACCAGATGAACACCCTGCAGGAGTCTTACGAGATCCGGGTTTCATTGAGTCAGAAGGATTTGAAAAAAGGGAAGAACCTCCTGTGGAAGACAGAAAAGCTTGCCTCTTCCCAGAGCACTCATGTGGAGTATGGCGGACCGCCTTTACAGTCCTTTCAACGCATCTACTGGCAGGTAAGGGTAAAAGACAACCATGGAAAAAGCAGTAAATGGAGTGATGCAGCCTGGTGGGAAACCGGGTTTATGCAGGACACCCCATGGGATGCACAGTGGATATCGCCTTCGTGGAAGGAAGATTTCAAAGTGTCTAATCCATCACCCTATCTGAGAAAAACTTTTAGCCCCCGCATGGAGGTGGTTGAAGCCAGGTTGTACATCACCTGTCAGGGTCTCTACCAGGTAGAGATCAATGGTAAACGGATTGGTGATCAGGAGTTTACTCCGGGCTGGACCAGCTACGATACACGTTTGCAGTACCAGACCTACGATGTGACCGAAAACATTGGGCAGAAGCAGAATGCCATGGGAATAATCCTGGGTGATGGCTGGTTCAGGGGCAACCTGGGTTGGCAGGACGGTGGAAATATCTGGGGTACAGAGGTGGCTGCTCTTGCACAACTCAGGCTCACTTATTCCGATGGTTCCACAGAGATTATCTCCACGGACGGGTCCTGGAAAGCCTCCACAGGCCCCATCTTAGAATCTGATATATATAATGGTGAGGTCTATGATGCAACCAAAGAACTGACAGGCTGGAGCACCCCGGACTACAATGATTCCGGTTGGCAAACGGTTAAAATTGCTGAGGTCTCAAAAGAGAAACTAATCGCCCCTGAAGGCCCTCCTGTGCGGGTTGTTAATGTACTGGAGCCCCTCTCCATGCAGAAAGTGGGCGATGACTGGATGGTAGATATGGGACAGAATATGGTGGGATGGATCCGGATCCAGGCCAAGGGTGAAAAGGGCGATCAACTTATCCTGAAACACGCAGAGGTCCTGGATAAGGAGGGAAATATGTATTACGAGAATTTGCGCAGGGCCAAATGTACCAATACCTACGTGCTTAAAGGTGGGGAAAAGGAGACATTTGAACCACACTTTACCTTTCAGGGTTTCAGATATGTTATGATTTCCGGATACCCCGGAACACTGACTGCCGATGATGTCAGGGGGATGGTGATCCATTCAGATATGAAACCCTCAGGTACATTTACCTGTTCGGATCCCTTAATCAACCAGCTTCAGCATAACATTGTGTGGGGACTTAAAGGGAATTTTCTGGATGTACCCACCGATTGTCCCCAACGGGATGAGCGTCTGGGATGGACCGGTGATGCCCAGGTATTTGCACCCACAGCCTGTTTTAATGTGGATGCAGCTACTTTCTATACCAAATGGTTAAGAGACCTTGAGGCCGATCAGGATGCAGATGGCAGCATTCCCCATGTGATTCCCAACATCCTTGGCCATGGCGGAGCCACAGGCTGGGCCGATGCCGGTGTGATGATTCCATGGGCCGTCTACCTGGATTACGGAGATGTATCGGTATTGGAGAATCAGTATGAAAGTATGAAGAGGTGGATTGGTTATATGGAAGCACGTGCAGGGGAGAATCTGATCTGGGAAGGAGATCCACACTTTGGGGATTGGTTGTCCTTTGCCTCTACCAGGTCCGACTATATGGGAGCCTATACACTAAAGGACTTGATTGCTACTGCCTATTACTCATACTCTTCCTCCATTGTAGGCAAAGTGGCAGATATACTTGGCTACGAGAAAGAGGCTGCCTATTATCAGCAGCTATCGGAACAGGTGCGCCTGGCTTTTAACAAGGAGTTTGTGACATCCACAGGCCGGCTGGTTTCTCATACGCAAACCGCCTATACCCTGGCGCTTGCATTTGACCTTCTGGATGAGGAGACTGCTGAGAAAAGTGCTGAACACCTGGCTAAGGATGTGGAGTACTTCGGGCATATTACCACCGGTTTCCTGGGTACACCATTGATCTCTCTTACCCTGACTGACATAGGAAGGAACGACCTGGCCTATGAACTGTTAAACAGGAAGACCTACCCATCGTGGCTCTACCCGGTGACCATGGGAGCCACCACCATCTGGGAGCGATGGGATGGGCAGAAGCCCGATTCCACCTTCCAGAATCCTGGAATGAACTCCTTTAATCATTATGCCTACGGCGCCATAGGAAAATGGATGTACCAGGTGGTCGCAGGTATTGGAATTGATGAAAACGCCCCAGGGTATAAGCATATTCTGATCCAACCCAGGCCCGGCGGAGGACTCACCTCAGCCAAAGCCACCCACAACAGCATGTATGGAACCATCGCTTCGGGATGGAGTTTCCAGGGAGAGAAATTTACCATGGAGGTAGAGATCCCCGCCAATACCAGCGCAAGTATCCATATACCGGAAGGAGCTACTGAGATTCAGATCAATGGATCGGACATGGCTGGCTCCGGGCTAGACTTTAAAGAGGTGGATGGTCAGATGGTAGGGGAGGCCGGTTCAGGTAAATACACCATTGAATGTAAACTGACCTTAGGATCATGAAAGAATTATCCATTAAAACTAACTATGAATAGTCTTAAAATACTACCTGCACTGATGCTGGTGTTGACCTTAACCTCCTGCAACAGTGAAACCGCAAAAAATCAGGTTCTGGAGACCCCAAACATCCTGTTTATTGCGGTAGATGACCTCAGGCCCGAACTGGGCTGCTATGGCAAGGAGCTTATCCAATCTCCCAACATTGACAAGCTGGCAGCTGAAGGTACGCGATTTGATCGATCCTACTGCAATATTCCGGTATGCGGTGCTTCAAGGGCCAGCCTGATGACCGGTTTGCGCCCGGCCAGGAACAGATTTCTTACTTATTTAACCTGGGCAGATAAGGAAGCTCCTGGAATCACCACCCTTCCGAAGCATTTTCGCGACAATGGATACCATACCATCAGCAATGGGAAGATTTTTCACCACGATACAGATGCCAGTGATAGCTGGGATGAGATATGGCATCCCAAATCCAGCAGCAAATCCTGGCGCGACTATGTACTCCCAGAAAATATTGCAGCTGATACATCAGGAACAAAAAGAGGAGCACCTGTGGAGAGGGCTGATATAGCAGATAACGTTTACAAGGATGGGAAAACTGCTGAGAAAGTGATCCAGGACCTGAAAAAGCTCAAGGAGCAGGATAAACCATTCTTTCTGGCAGCTGGATTTCTTAAGCCGCATCTCCCTTTTAATGCCCCTGAGAAGTACTGGGCCATTTACGATGGGAAGGTCTCCCTTCCCGACAACAACTACACTCCCATAAATGCCCCCAAAGAGTCCATTCATACTTTTGGGGAGTTGCGCGCCTATGGAGGAGTTCCTGAGAAAGGACCCGTTTCGGATGAGATGGCACTGGAACTGATTCATGGCTACTATGCCTGTGTAAGTTATACCGATGCGCAGATTGGCCTTGTCCTGGATGCACTGGTAGATCTTGAGCTGGAAGAGAGCACCATTGTGATTCTCTGGGGAGACCATGGCTGGAACCTCAGGGAGCATGGATTGTGGTGCAAGCACTGTAATTATGAAACTTCATTGCACACCCCCATGATCGTTAAGGTCCCCGGGACAAAGCAGGTGAAGTCCACCATGGAAATCGTGGAGTATGTGGATATATATCCGACCCTGTGTGAACTGGCGGGACTGGATCTGCCCTTACACCTGCAGGGCAACAGCTTCAAGGAATTGTTATTCGATCCCACCGCCACCAGCGATGGTGTAGCCATTTGCCAATGGTTTGCAGGTATCACCACCATTCGAGATAACTGGTTCTACACCGAATGGGTAGATGATAAGGACCAGGAGTATGCGCGCATGCTTTATGACCACGGGACAGATCCCGATGAGAATGTAAATATCTCGGAACAGAATGAGAACCAGGCAATCATAGACGCCCTTAGCGAAGAGATGAGGCGAAGCAGGGCAGAGAACTATTTCAAAGAGGCCCTTAATAACTAAAAATCAGTACAATGCAGCTAAGAAAAATTATTCTTTTGGTGTCCGTTGCGATGATGGCATTGCCTGGAATTGCTCAGAATCAAATACTCCCTCTTTGGGAGAATGATCCTCCCAACTACACTGAAACCGGAGAGGTAACAATCTGGGATACATCAGATATTGTCAGGGTGAGCAATGTGCAGAAGCCCGATATTGCCATATTTCTTCCTTCAAAAAAGAATGCAACAGGGGAAGCTGTTGTGATCTGTCCGGGTGGTGGTTATGCGAGACTGGCTTATGACTGGGAAGGAAGTGATATAGCCCGTTGGTTTAGTTCCCGGGGAATCGCTGCTTTTGTACTTAAGTACAGGCTGCCTGGATCGGAGAGCAACATTATTCCTTACAAATCACCCCTGCTGGACGCCCAGCGTGCCCTGAGGCTGGTACGCTATAATTCTGCCAAATGGAATATAGACCCTTCCAGGGTCGGGATTATGGGTTTTTCGGCCGGAGGACATCTGGCCTCTACCTTATCGACCCACTATGATGGAGGGGACTCTGCAAGTACAGATCCCGTAGATCAAGTCAGCTGTCGACCCGATTTTTCCGTCCTTGTATACCCGGTTATCTCATTTAATGACGAATTTACACATTCGGGGTCAAAAAAAAACCTGATAGGGGAGAACCCAGATCCGGACCTGGTGACCCTCTTTTCCAATGAATTTCAGGTGACACCCGACACACCTCCAGCTATCCTTATCCACTCAGAAGATGATCAGTCAGTACCTGTGGAAAATAGTCTGGCCTACTTTAGGGCATTGAGGGAAAACGAGATTACTTCTGAACTTCATATCTACCCATACGGAGGACATGGATATTCCCTTGCCCTTGGAAATGGGCATCTTTCCACCTGGCCCGACAGGGTAATTGAATGGATCAGATACCTCTATCCCTGAGGCTGAAAATCGTAAAATAGAATGCTTAAAAATTAATTGTATAATTTGTTTTGCCGAATTAAAAAAATCATCTATTTTTGCCACGCATTTGAATGATGCACGTTCTAATAAAGAATACCATTAGCCATCAATAAGATTACGGTCCGGTAGTTCAGTTTGGTTAGAATGCCGGCCTGTCACGCCGGAGGTCGCGGGTTCGAGTCCCGTCCGGACCGCTTAATCGATCAAAACCCCGAGAAGCAATTCTCGGGGTTTTTTAATGGCCGTATGCGAGCCAAACTTGTTTGAGCGAACAGGTGGCCATAAAAACAACCAGGGCGTGCAAACGCCCTGAGGTTTTGATAGGTATTATGCATGGTAGCCCCCCGCAGGGGAAGGGTCGACTGACGAAGTCAGGCATTTCCCGTCCGGACCACAGTCATTATCACGAAACCTCTTGTACATCAAGGAGTTCCATTGTTTATACGCAATGGACAGACCACAACCGTTGTCTTTTCGCCTCCTTCTAGACACTGAAATATCCACAATCAATTTGCCTATTATTTCCTTGAATACCTGCGAAAGGTATTATTGGGTGAAATTCTTAACCCCCACTGCATGAAAGGAGATTATATAGTTTGTGAATCAATATAATAAACTTATATTTGTATGATAAACGAATAAGGTTTAGTATGTCTATGTAGGTATATCGATCATTAAATGAGTCATCTAAGCGATTATATAAATGTAGTGTTTGGCGAAACAGTTCAGGAGGAGGCTGTTCCTGAATTCTATTACGCAAACCTGCCGTTGTTTATTCGCGAGTCTTACACTATGAAATCAGCGGTATTACTTAATAGGTCTATGATTATCATGGAGCCGAAGGATTCAGATGTGTTAGTTATTGGTAATCTGGTGAAACATTTAGCTATTGTTCAAAATACCTCTGAAAATCTGGTCGTTTTGTTGCTCCCTGTAATCTCTGCGATACAGAGAAGAAGGTTGATTGAAAAAAAGGTTAATTTCATCGTACCAGGATTACAACTTTTTCTTCCATCTTTGTTACTTGATATGAAGGAAGAGTTTAATAGATCAACTTTCCATCGCCATCGGGACACATTACTGCCATCAGCACAGTTTTTATTGATTTATCATTTGGTCTTCTCAACGGCCAGGTTCAGTCTTGCAGCGTATTCTCTTAAATTGGTAGCTGACATGACTGGTTATACTCCAATGGCTATTTCCAAAGCCGCAAAAGATCTGGCTCGATTTGATCTCATTGATATTCTTGGAACAAAAGAGAGATTCATCAGTTTCAAATTAGAAAAGAAAGAGCTTTGGGATCAGGCTGAGAAGATGAATCTCTTACGGAGTCCTGTTTTGAAAAGGGTGTATATTGATGAGATCCCTGATGGCTTGGACCTCTGTTACTCATATTTTTCCGCTATAGGGAAGTACTCTGATTTAAATCCAGGAAACCAGAATTACATAGCGGTTGATAAGAAGATATATCATGAATTGGAAAAGAGTCAATCTTTTGTTAATCCAAATCATGATGAAGGCAGGTATTGCATTGAGGTATGGAGTTACAATCCGGTAAGATTAACAAACCCATCGGTAAAATATGTTGATGCGCTTTCACTTTATCTAAGCTTAAAGGGTACGGGAGATGAGCGTGTAGAAATGGCTTGTGAGCAAATAATTGAAAGATACCAATGGTAAATGGTTTAGACGTATTCATTAAATATTTCAAGGAATTTTCTCAAAATTATGTGATCATTGGAGGAACAGCGTGTGATTTGATCATTGATGAAGCTGGGTTTTATCCACGTGCCACCAAGGATATTGATTTGATCCTGGTGGTTGAGGCTTTAACTTCAGACTTTGTGAAGCAGTTTTGGCAATTTGTGAAAGATGGCAGATATGAACGAAATGAATCTAGCGATATAGAAAGGAAATATTACCGATTTGTAAAGCCTGAGCAGGAAGAATTCCCATTTCAGGTTGAACTGTTTTCCCGAAATCCAGACCTGATTCATATCGATGAAGGAATACACTTAACCCCAATCCCAACGCCAGATGATTTGAGCAGCCTTTCGGCCATTCTGCTTGATGAAGAATACTATGGTTTTATTCTCGAACATAGTAGTGAGGTTAATGCATTACATCGTGCAAATATCGAATCACTAATTTGTCTCAAGGCAAAAGCTTATCTTGAAATAACTGAGCGCATCAAAAAGGGGAGCAAGGAGGACAGCAAGCTTATTCGTAAACATAAAGGTGATATATTTAGATTGGGAGCCATGTTGCCAGAAGGAGATCAGTTTGAACTACCTGGATCGATAAAGAATGACATGACTAATTTCATTAAAGATATAACTGAAGAATTGCCAGGAAAGGAATTATTCAGAAATATGGGAATTGGGAGAGTTTCTCCGGAAAGCGTATTGGATCAATTAATCAAGGTATTCAGCCTTGAAATTTAGACACCAAAATTAGACATCTATTTAGACACTGAAACTATGCGTCAACGATACGGTGTTTCTCAATAAAAGAGGGATCAAAATCAATCCCCAATCCAGGTCCGGTGGGAACCTTAACCAAACCATCCTCCGGTAACAGACTCGATGTTTTACATTCAAATGACATGTCGTCATTAAAGGGAGACTTAAATTCATGATATCTACCTGCATTGGGAATCGCAGATACGAATTGCAGCATATATACATACCCGATATTGGATACATGTGGAGTATGTACTTTGCCTAATACCTCTGCCATGGGAGCCACTTTCATGGAACGGATCATCCCTCCAAAGTAGATCATATCGGCCTGCAGCACCTGTATGGCATCGTTACCCAGTAACCATCGGAAATTACGCATGCTTCCTTCCTGCTCACCACCGGCAATTGGAACTGTTAAGGCATCGGCAACCTGCTTGGTCTCCTCGTACCAATCGAAGGGGACAGGCTCTTCATAAAAATCAAAATTGTACTCTTCCATTATCTTCCCAACCCGAATCGCATCATCAACATCGTATGAACCGTTTGAATCGGCCGATATAACCATTTTATCACCAAGAGTTTTCCGAACCAGTGGTATCAATTTATCGGTTCTACCCCTGGGAAATTCCAGGGCGCTCATCCTTCCGCCGACTTTGAATTTAACCGCCTCGGCCTTTGATACTTCCAATTGTTTCAGCAAATGATCCATCGTCTCCTCCGCAGAAATCCCCCGTTCGCTATTTGCTTGATAAAGCTTAATCTCCGGCGTACAAGATGTTAGGGGTAATGCTCCTGCTGCTCCTACTGCCACTGCGGTGGCTAAAAAAATTACGACGATTTACTCTCATTATCTGGTTTGCTTTAGTTTGATTACTCGGTTGCTAATCCACACCACCCACCGATCACCGATTAACTCCAGGGTCTTTATTACCACTGCCTCATAAGGGATCTTCTCCGGGCTCAGAATTGGATTTCTTATTAGATTTTATCCTCCAAAATATTGTGGAAGCTATGATAAAAGCTATGGAGAGGTAAATTAGGATGGGTATCATAAATAACAATGAAACTATAAAGAAAATTAAACCGATTATATTGATTATTTGGGCAGTAGACATCATATAGTCTTTATCATGAATGGGTGATCACTTCAGTTTAACTATAGTACCCACCAGTCACCCACCATTTCCATAACCTTCATCGCAAGTACATCGAAATGAATATCCTCTTCGCTCATCATTGGCTTGGGCTCCTGGCTGATGATCTGCCGGAGTAGTTTATGGAAATCTGTGGTGTGTTCCATGGTTGTCAACCAAAGCTATGAAATATAGCATAGCGAAGCAATTCAGATAATAACAGGAGTAACCATGTAATGTTGCTATATAAGTCAACTAACTTCTGCTCAGCTATTCGGGTGCTTTCTCCCAGGAGATTTCGGAATACCGGAGCACAATTTTCCCTGTGACAGGACCTCTTTTATCCTCTAGCGACAATTCCAATCCCTCTTGTTTACCGAGAAATTTTAAGGGCAGATTAAGTGGGACTGCCTCAAAGCTAATCTCAGTCTGATCTGGAAAAAAATCAGTATCAGAGCCATATTGATGACGGACCAGATATTCTCCATTCTTCCTTGTTGAAATTAGCATGGAATGAATCTTTGCATCCCTTTGAGTTAGTTCAAAATCAACAGTGACCCAGTCGGTTTTTTTATCCAGTGATACTACCTTGTAAACGATGGTATCTCCGTTCTCACTTAGGGGAATGGCCTGACAATCCACCTCCAGAAACTCGTGATACTGACCTATGATTCCGTGTCTGGGCAAAATGGTTATTCCTTCGCCTTTTATCTTTGGCTTTTTCCCCTTTTCCTGTTTGAGTTCTATTTCTTTAGCAGGCATACTCAAACCGGGAACATCCAGCTCGATATGAATTTTACAGGATAGAGACTGATAAGCTGAGTCGCTTCTGAGCACCTCCATCAAAATCTCGGGAAGCTCCTGTGCATTTGCTTCCTTTGGCCAAAATGCAACAAGGAAATAAAATATCAATAAGTATGTTCCCCGGAACTTCATCATTCGGTGATTTTCATGCGCTTAAAACTGATAAAGGCTATGGACAGCACAAACACCATATGAACCAGTAAAACCCCCAGGGATTTAATTAGAGGGATGATATCCACATCATTCACAAATAAATTTTGCCATTGCGCCATATGCCAGGTAAACAAAAGATTCTGCCACGATTCAAAGATGCCCATTCCAAAGGTTTGTAAAAGGGTAGAGACGATCAGAATACCAAGAGAAACCAAAATGGCTGCTAGTGAATTTCGCAGTAAAACAGAAAACAGAATTGAGATGGAAGCAAAGGTCATCATCCCCATGGTTCCGTATAAGAGGGCCAAAAGAAAGCGCCATAACACTTCCTTTTCTTCAATCACCTGAATACCAGCGTTAAAAACCAGCAAGTCGCCACTGCCAAAGACCAGGTGAGCCGGTACAATCATCATTACCCCGCTGAAGAGCATGAAAAAGAAGATGTAGATGAGTGCTGCCACAATCTTTGCCGTCAGCCATTGGCTGCGCGTATAGGTGGAACAAAGCATCAAACGAATGGTTCCAGAGTCAAACTCGCCCGAAACCAGATCGCCTGTCACGATTACAAGTAATATTGGAATATGGACCCACAGCATGTTCAATGCCACATAAGCGATCAGATAACCATTGACGAGATTGCCCGAAATAATAAACTGTTCGGATAAGGGTTTGATCAGGAGATCAATCATCTTTTGCCCATCAATGGCCATCCCGAGATTAATCAGAAACATCAACACAGACATCACCGCAAAGGTCAGCCACATGCGTGGTTGTCGGATGAGTTTGTATGTTTCGAATTGTATGAGTCGTATCATTTGATGATCTCCATGTATTTCGACTGCAACAAATCGGTTCTTTGAATTTCATAGGGGATGCAGCCGGATGAAGCCCATTGGCTGACCACCTGGCTTGTTTCTGAAATGCTCAAATGGGTCTCCCAGCACCAGGGATCGCTATTTACCATGGCACCGGCTGCAGTTTCTTCCAATAATGTGACAGGCGGTTCATTTTCAAACCAAAAGCTGACGGTATGTTCGTTCGTTTTTAAAGTCAGATAAGCTTCCTGCCGCATGTACCTGCCCTTCATTAAGCAGAACAAAATCATCAGCCACTGCTTCCAGGTCAGATAATAAATGAGAAGAAATCAGGATCGCCTTATTATTTTCTGCAGCTAGCTTTTTGATCAGTTGCATCAGAAACTGCTTCACTTCAGGATCAAGTCCGTTAAATGGTTCATCCAGTACCAGTATCTCCGGATCGCCCAATAAAGCCTGTGCAATTCCCAATCGTTGTTTCATTCCACTGGAGAACTTCCGCAGTTTTTTCGTGGCAGCATATTCAATACCAACCCTGCGGAGTAAATCAGAAACCGACTGCTCGTCCTTCCGGATCTTTTTTAGAAGCACCAGATTTTGCCTGGCATTCAGATTTTTGTAAAAATCGGGGCCCTCGATGAAAAAACCCGTCGTCCGATGGATATCGGAATATGAAGAAATTGATTTTCCATTTAAAATAATTTGTCCTTTCTCGGGCATAACCAGACCGGAAAGGATACGCATGATAGAACTTTTTCCTGCACCATTGGGACCAATTAAAGCCAGAACTCTTCCAGGATAAAGCTGAAAAGAAACATCATTTATGATTTTTTGTCTTCCATAGCTCAACTCAAGGTTCCTGGCTTCAAGCAGCGGATCTACCATAAAAAGTATTTGGAATGATAAGTACTTACAAAAAGTGTTTTGATCCAGTAATCTTTGGTAAAAAGCAAACCTGGATTTCGCAATAAAATAGCCGGAATAATGTGATACCAACGAAATCCCAATTCATGGGTAAGTTGTTTCCATTGCTTCTGAAAATCCAGATCACGTGCAGCTGAACCGATGGCATCACGCTGACACTTCGAATACACAAAAGGCTTGAGGAGCCGGGCATCAAAACCATAATTAAAAAGCCTATCCTTCGCCATTTTATAGTTCTGAAAACGGCTTCGGGCATCAAGTTGACTAAAAAAAATAAGTGAAAAAAAATAGAGGCTGGCGAAAGCGTATAATATTAATTTCCATGAAATTCCCCCATCATACCAGAGAACCAGAATTTCTTTTGTGAAAAAGTAAACCAAAAGGATGCTGAAAATAGCCATCAAATGTAGTAGATACGCTGACTGTAAGTAGCGTAGTGTTCTCATTATTAACACTTTCAGATCTGAGTGAGCATGTCGGTATGATATGTGTGCTGAACACTCCACGCGATGGTTTTTTTTTCGTCACCTTTTTTAATACTTGATAATCAGCAGATAAGATAAGTATTAGATAAATGGCTAATACTTATAAATATATAAAAAGTTCGTAACTCCTGTATGTTATTACCATTTTTTGGCCCTTCAACAAAGTGGGTAAACATTGTATAATCTTTGTCAGTTTATCCCGGGCAAGGACCTGGCAGGCTAAATGCCATTGCGAGAATTATACCGGCCCTTGCTTTTATGAAAGTCAGCATATGTGAAATAGCTATATATTGAATTTGTCTATCTTTTTTCAGTAATTTAGGATCAACTAATGATTATAAAATGAAGAAAACTATACTCCCAATTCTTATGGTGCCTCTGCTCGTTTTCTCCACCCTTTGCATGGGGCAGGTCACGCTGGGTGCGTTTGGAGGTTTGAACAGCAGTAAGTTATCCGGTGATGTTACTGCCAATGGCGCATATAAGACCCTGATGGGGGGCAATTTTGGAGCCATTATCGATGTTAAACTTCCCAAGGGTTTAAATCTAAGCCTTCAGCCTTCCTACAGCCAGGAAGGTACCCGGGTCTTTTATACGGTAAAAGGTCTGGATGAACCTGTTGATAGTGTTAAAATCCGCCTGAATTATTTCTCCCTACCCCTTGTTTTAAAAATTACCAGCACCAATGAGCGCTTTTATGCCCTTTCAGGAATTGAGACTGCCATGCTGCTTAAAGCTTCAACAATTATTGGTGAGGACAGTGAGGATTTACCCGATGTGGCCCAGTGGAATATTGCGGTTCATTTTGGTGCTGGAATCCGGATCCCTTTAGGCTATCCAAGCATTTTCGTGGAGTTGAGATACAGCCAGGGATTGTTGAATCTCACTGACGAACCACTGAATACAAATATTATTCCACGGGTTAAAACGACAGGGTTCAAGATATTGGCCGGTGTTGAATTCCCATTGGGGAGAGCTAAAAATTGATCTGTTATGAAAAAGCTGATATATCTTTTCACAATACTCGTCATTGGATCAGGCAGCCTGAACGCCCAGTTATCAGAGCCGAGGGATGAGCCTAAAATACCAAATCTCAATGGACACGTGTTCCTTTCCTCATCCTACCTGAGAAGCTCATTTATAAACACCAGTTTTCAGGCTGACCTGGGTTTTGGAATAACCTCAGTAATAACCACGCCGGGAATAGAAATAGGCGATTATGAGATCCTGTCTTTTAAAGGACAATTGATGTTTTTCGATGTGGATGCTTTTTACCAGCAACGCTTCACGCCATGGCTGGCTATGTTTATGAGTTTGAAGGTGGCGGGTCGTGTGGGAACAGACATGTCCACCATTGTGGCTGATGGCGTGAATACCATGGCGGGAGGAGATATTGGCTGGCTTATCCGGATCGCTCACACCGACAAGCTCAACCTGTCTGGTGCTGTTTCCCTGACTAATGTTACAGGAAACTTTATTAATGTATCAACTTATTTAGACGAAGTAATCGATGGTGAACCTTACCCCTCCCTTACAAAAACAGTGCCTTCTATGATATCGACCTTTGAACTCAGGGGAGCCTATGCTTTTAACCCAAGCTATGGACTGCAGGCAAATGTGGCCTATGGCTATGGCGAATCGCTGGAGCGGGGAAACTCGAAGGGTTATTTTGCCATAGGTGTTTTAGGCGATCTGGATTTTAATCCCAAGCGACAGGTTCCCGTCGGCCTGGCTCTGGGATATTACCTTTCATCAGCACCAGTAGTTGTGATGAAGGATGGAGGAACAGCAAATTTATTCATCGGTAAAATCTCTTACACCGGTTCCAATGATTTTGAGCTGGGTCTTCAGTTTACCTACTATAACATTGCACTGAGCAGTATGGATGAAAAGCCCTCCGTTACAAAAGCAATGCTCAGTTTTAAATTTTATTTCTAACGAGATCCAATAAGATATTGAGAGTCCGGAATTGGCCTTGATACTGTAATAGGCCTTTTTTTTAATGCCCTACATCGGCTATCTTCGCACTTAGTAACGAACTTTATTGGCAAGGCTTTATCAGAAATATATTTCTCAATGAACTCCCGCTTTAATTTAAGTAAAACCCTGATAATTGGATTTATCGGGGTTTATGTGCTCAGGTTATTAATCAGTCTCTTTATGGGCATCATGCCCCAGGATGCCTATTACTATCTGTACAGCGAACACCTGGCCCTCTCATATTTTGATCATCCACCCATGGTGGCCTATATGCTTAAACTATCTAGTGCCATATTCGGACAGAGTGTGTTAACCATTAAGCTTACGGACTTTGTTATATCAATGCTTTCTTTTTTCAGCTTCTATTATCTCGCCACATTTTTCCTGTCGAAAAGAGGAGCTCTTTATGCGGCCATTTTTTATGGTTCCACCTTACTGCTGACGGTTTTATCGATGAATACAACACCAGATGTTCCTTTAATCTTTTTCTGGACCATTGCCTTAATCGTATTACATAAAGCCATATTTCAGAATAAGCTTCATTTCTGGGCGCTGTCCGGGGTTTTGATGGGCCTCTCTTTTGATAGTAAATACACCGGACTATTTCTTCTTGCGGGGCTCTTCCTGTTTTTGCTAATGTCTAAGAACCACAGGCATCTATTATTCTCAAAACAAATGTTTGTTACCCTTATACTATTCCTTATTACAGTTGCCCCCATTATTTACTGGAATTTTGATAATGATTGGATCTCGTTTGCATTTCAAACCACCGAGAGAGTTGCAGATGAGGGACAATTTGCCCTCAAACCCCTCCTGTTTCTTGGAACTCTGGGAACGCAACTTTTTTTGTTGATACCGGTGTTATTCTGCGGAATGGTATTTATCTATTTCAAATTGGCCAGAAAAGCCATAAAAAAGAGAAGGCTGTTTGACGATCCTACCAATTTTCTGCTTGCCTTCTCTGTCCCCATTATTGGTTTCTTTTTTGCCGTCTCTCTGATCTCCTGGGTAAAACTAAACTGGATGATGCCTGGTTATGTGGCGGCCATTATTTTGATATCGAGATATTTAAGTAAAAAAATGCTTTATAGCCAGGTGGTGGTATCCCTGGTCATTCATATTATACTGTTTATTCAGGTGGCATTCTATATAGTTGAGGTAAAAAGTGATGATACCTGGTTTGGATGGGAAGAATTGGCGGAAGAGGTGGGAACACTGAAGGAAAAGAATCCAGATAGTTTCATATTCTCGAAAGATGGATACAAAGTATCGGCTGTACTCAACTTTTATCTGGATGAGCATGTATATTCCGGAAATGTAGTGGGTGAACACGGCTTGCAGTTTTCGCTCATAGATTCAGAACTGGATCACCTGGAAGGTAGAGATGCGATTTTTATTGATTCTGAAAACAACTTCAAAAATCTCTCAAAATCAAACCATATTCCAGGTCTGCTCTACAACTATTTTGATCAGGTTTTTGAACTGGAACCTATTGTCATTGAAGACAGCAGGTCCCGGCCGGTAAGAAAATTCTTAATTTACAGTTGTACCGGATATAAGGGTGAAGCGGATGGTAGCAAGTAGATAGCCTGTTTCGCAGCCCTTGCAGTGTTTCCGCTGCCCTGCAGTGCTTTCCCCTGCACTGCATCGCTTTGCCTGATGGGTGGGAGTCAAGACCTTAAATCTAAACCAGATACTTGACTTATACGTCTTGGTTATACCAACCCATCAAATTTACCTTACCATGAAAAAGCTACTATTCGCATTGGTTGCATTTGGTTTGTTAGCAGGTGTTTGCTGTCAGGATGAAAGCGGCATTGGAAAAGATAAAAAAGCAATAAAAGCAGTTATTGAAGAGGAAAAGGATGCCTACTACGAACAGGATTTATCCAGGCTGGATGATTCCTGGATTCAGGAACCCACATCACGAAAACTATTCTTATCGCCACATGGGATTACAGAACTCGAGGGGTGGACTGAAATTCACCAAAACAATGTGGAAGCAACTGAAATCATATGGAATGAACCTGTGGAGCCAGCACTATTTTCAAATTATGACATAAACATTTACGGAAATACAGCCTTGGTGCTACTTGATAGTAATCACAATATCAAGACTCAGGATGAGGAAAGCACACTTAAAATGAGAAGGATCCTCCATATGTTAAAGGTTGAAGGTGAATGGAAGATTGATTTTATGGCCATGTATTTTCTTCCCCATGCCCTGAGGGGAGAGGAAACCGAATAATAATCATAACCAACTGCTTTAGCCGAATTCTAAACCCAAGTGTCATGAAGTGCATTAGAACTTGTCTTTTTCTTTTAGCAATAGCAACTATTTCTTATTCCCAGGCCCCTCAGGCGTTCAATTATCAAGCCATCCTTCGCAATACCGACGGAACGATTAAGACAAATGAAACTGTAGTTCTGCAGATAAGCATAATTCACGGACAAACAGATGGGCCACCTGCTTATCGCGAAATCCACAACACCACAACGTCTGAATTGGGATTGGTTAATCTGGTGATTGGGGAAGGCGAAACATCAGACAGCTTATCGACAATCGATTGGGCCAATGGCCCATATTACTTAGAGATTTCAGTGGATGGTATCAATATGGGTGCCAGTCCTCTACTCAGCGTTCCTTATGCACTCTATGCAGCATCTGGTAACGAAGGACCAAAAGGTAGTCCGGGTGAGAAAGGCCCCCAGGGCGAACCTGGTCCGCCAGGCCCTTCAGGAGAACTCGATACTAAACTTCTGAAAAGAATCCGCTTGCTGGAATCGATGAATGGCATTGGTACGGTGATCGACATTGATGGGAACGAATACACAACAGTCAAGATTGGTAACCAGGTCTGGATGGCAGAGAATCTGAGGGTCACCCAGTATGCAGATGGTTCTGCGATCCCTCTGGTTGAGGAAAATGTTTCATGGTCCTCTCTCGCCATCACAGACAGAGCCTACTGTTGGGTTGGAAATGGCGATTCACTAGCTGAAATATACGGAAACTTGTATACGTGGGCAGCAGCGATGGATGGTGTCCTGGGCAATGACAATTATCCAAGCAATATACAGGGAGTATGCCCCGAAGATTGGCATCTTCCCAGCGATGACGAATGGAAAGAGCTGGAAATGTTCCTGGGGATGAGCCAGGGTGAGGCTGACTATTCAGGCAAGGAGCGAGGTGAAGGATTTGGCAGCAAATTGAAAGAGGCCGGCTCCCTGCGTTGGCCAGCTCCGAATTACGGTGCAAAAAATGAGTACGGATTCACCACTCTTCCGGCAGGATACCGTTATTCTGGAGGTGATTTTGGATTAATTGGAAGCAGTGCGAATTTCTGGACAGCGACCAAAGGTCATATAGAATCTACCGCCTGGCACCGGCATCTGCCCAGTGAAAACTATTTATTGCGTGGTTTGGGCGACAGGAACGAAGGGAAGTCAGTCCGCTGTGTAGAGGGAGCTGGATTATTGCAACTCCCCGTAGTGATCACCTCCTCCCTGGGCCAGATCACTACTACCTCCGCTGAGGTGAGCGGAGAGGTTACTTCCGATGGTGGAACAGAGGCAACTGAGCGGGGTGTTTGCTGGAGCACTGCCCCGCTTCCAACCACATCTGATAGCCGGACCCTGGATGGTAGTGGTGAAGGAAAGTTCAACAGCACCCTTACTGGTTTGTTACCCGGAATGCTATACCATGTAAGGGCTTATGTTTCTTCAGCCTTGAATACTACATATGGAGAGCAGTATAGCTTCAGGACACGAACTGGTACAATTTCCGATTATGATGGAAATACGTACTGGACCATCCAGATAGGTTCCCAGAATTGGATGGCAGAAAACCTTAAAGTTACCCATTTCTCAGACGGGAATCCGATTCCCCTGTTGGATAGCGAGGAGGAATGGAATGGAATGGGAAACTGGGGAAAGGCTTATTGCTGGTACGGTAACGATGCCTCTAATATTAACGTTTTCGGGGCATTGTACTCCTGGGCAGCAGCAACGAACTTAACACCGCTGAGCGAACCAATTTCTGGTGACATCCAGGGAGTATGCCCTGATGGTTGGCACCTACCCAGTGATGATAATTGGAAAGAGTTGGAAATATATCTGGGGATGAGCCAGGAACAGGCAGATTCAACATTTACCAGGGGTACAGATGAAGGCGGTAAACTGAAAGCAAACGGTACAATTCTTTGGGAAAGTCCGAATTCCGAGGCAAGCGATGAGAGCGGTTTTCATGCCCTACCGGGAGGTTACCGATTAAACGGATTTATGTATTTAGGTAATACCGCCATATTCTGGACAAGTACTGAAAAGGATGAAACGTGGGCCTGGTACCGCAGTCTGTATACCCACAATGGTGGTATCAGGCGGGGCACGGAAAACAGGATAAGTGGACTCTCAGTGCGTTGTCTCGAGGAATAAAGCAGGCTAAAGCTTCCTAATACTCAAAACCTGGCTTTGTTCTTTATCAGAAGTAAATACCTTGAGGAAGTAAACTCCATAAGTGAAGCTAGATGTATTAAGCTGAACAACATCACCAGGGAATATCTCCTTGTGTTGCTCAAGGCTGATCACCCTGCCAGTCACATCTTGAATCTCTATCAAGAATTCTCTAGGCCTATCAATTTCAAATTTGATAGATATATCATCTTTCACCGGATTTGGATAGGCAGTGATTTCCCAATTCATCTCTTTAGTGCTAATTCCTGTCCCAAAATCAAAGGGCTGTTGGAATCCCTGAGTGAGAATTATATCCCCTCCAGTTAGGGTGGTAGTAGCCAACTCTCCCAGTGTCCAGGATATGCTTATGGTTTCAGTTTTACCTTGGCCACCGCCAGAAGCAATAACACTAGGCTCATTAGCAATCTGAGAAAAGCCGCAGACTGCAAGAAACATGGAGGCAATGATAAGAAGAAAAACCCTTTTCATCAACGGTGTCTTTACCCAAAGGTCTTAAAAAAGAAGCTAATAATCAAGTGTTTGCATCCTATTATGCAAGCTTCATAATATCTCCCTAAAGGTTTATCTATTTTGCATTATGCATATGGTCTCCATAACTTTATTAGATTCTAACCCAAACCAACATGAAAAGGCTATATCTATCTGGAGCACTAATTCCCTTGGCGGTTGTGATCCTAGGACAAGTACCCCAAGCCTTCAACTATCAAGCAATTCTTAGAAATTCGGATGGTTCTGTTAAGGCTAACGAATCGGTTTGTGATGAGTGGTGGAAGCTGAATGAATATTTAGGAGACAATCAAACACAGGACGGCAACTATCAATCATTTTTGGTATGTTTTTGGCTTGCTTGGAAAAATCATAGCTTCCGGGTTTCCAATTGGTCCTCAATATAGATTAAATGTTATCTTAAGGACTATACATTGTGAGTAAGTTCAAACTAAACCTTTTGGGCTATTTATCGTAAAAGAAAATAGTTATAAACTAAGAATCCCAACAGTCATGAAAAGATTAATTCAAAAACTGCTAATCTGTGGAATTATTATCTGTATATCATTCACAATTAATGCTCAGGTCAAACATATCTATCTGAGTATCTCCCAACCAAATGTAGAAGAATGCATTACAGGTATAGAAAACACTTTCAAGGATTGTGATTTTAAGATATTCCCCAATCCCAGCAAAGGTGTTTTTACGCTTGAAATTATCAACAAATCCTCGGAGATCCAGATGGATCTTTCAATCTATGATATTACTGGCAAAGAGATATTAATTCAACAATTAAGGATTAATGACGAGTTAAGAAAGACCATTGATCTTTCTGAATACAAAGCAGGTACTTATATACTGAATGTCAAAGGTGTGCAAAACGCTGTATTCAAGGCGAAATTGATAATATATTAATTCGTAAAGTAATGAAAACGAATGTATTATCATTGATACTGTTCCTTGCAGTACAATCAATTGTTTCTGCTCAAACTATTGATTTGATAGAGGAACAAGTAAATGAGAACGATACTGTCAGTATTAGTTTTACTCGATTACACAGGGGAATTACAATGGCAAAGTTCACAAGACAACATGTCTTGGACTGACATAGAAAGCGAAAATTCAGATAGCCTGCTTTTAGTAGTCAAAGAACATTTATATTTCCGGGCAAAAGTAACAGTTGGCTATATGTGACCCGTTCTATTCCGATGTTGCATATATTGAAAATGCCTGGGATATAGATAATGACTCAGATGGATTTACAGAAAACCAGGGTGATTGTAATGATACTATTCCTGAATTAAGTCCTGGTGCATCTTGAAATCCCCAACAACGATGTTGATGAGGATTGTGATGGTATTGCTTTGATCATCGATGAAGATAATGATGGATATAACTCTGATGAGGATTGCAATGACTGGATAGTCTGATTAACCCAGGAGCTCTTGAAATCCCCAACAACGATGTTGATGAGGATTGCGATGGTATTGCTTTGATCATCGATGAAGATAATGATGGATATAACTCTGATGAGGATTGCAATGACCAGGATAGTCTGATTAACCCGGGAGCTATTGAAATCCCCAACAACGATGTTGATGAGGATTGTGATGGTATTGCTTTGATCATCGATGAAGATAATGATGGATACAACTCTGATGAGGATTGCAATGACCTGGATAGTCTGATTAACCCGGGAGCTCTTGAAATCCCCAACAACGATGTTGATGAGGATTGTGATGGTATTGCTTTGATCATCGATGAAGATAATGATGGATATAATCTGATGAGGATTGCAATGATCAGGATAGTCTGATTAACCCGGGAGCTCTTGAAATACCCAACAACGGTGTTGATGATAACTGTGATGGCACTATAGATTGGGAAGGAATGGTAATGACAGTCCATCGGGCTCATTCCGGCAAATCGATGGGGATCACTCTTCCACATGAACATTTATTGATTGTACATAAGGGAGATGACAGGGACCTGACTGATGAAGCAACCGCAATATCTGAACTACAAATTATGTTAATGCTGCAGGTGGTAAAACGTTGACCGAGATGACCAATATTGGGATCGGGAGAAATCCGGAAGGATGAAACGGATATCCACAGCCACTGGGATTAACGTGATAATGGGTTCTGGTTTTTACAAGGACAATTGGATTCCCGAATCAATCAAAAATAAATCAGTCGAGCAATTGACCGATATAATAATCAGTGACATTAATAGATGGAATAAATGGTATTCATGCAGGCGTTATAGGTGAAATAGGGGTCAGCAGGCCTATTACATCCGTTTGAAGAAAAATCATTAAAAGCCGCAGCTCGTGCACAGAAAGCCACTGGTGCTGCAGATTAATTTGCATTTTGATAGAGATGAAGCGAATTCGGATGAAATACATCACGTATGGATGTAATGGAAAATGAAGGGGCCGATTTAACCCGTGTTTACATCAGCCATAGAACACCCTATGTTGATACGGGTAGATAATTCATATCACCTATGCCCAAAGGGGCTGTTATGTGGAATTTGATATGCTGGGAATGGAAATAGTTGTTTCCTTTTGGTTATGATGATCTTTTCAACCTGCTGAAACTGTAAAAGCCCTTATTGACAGAGGATATATAGAGAATATCCTTATTTCACAAGATGTTTGTTTCACAGCTCAATATGTTAGAAATGGCGGCTATGGATATGCGCATATTCTAAACAACATTGTACCGCAATTAAGAGCCGACGGAATTACGGAAGAACAGATACATACCATTATGGTTGAAAATCCAAAGCGGATGCTTCCTTTTAAAGTCTATACTGACAACTAATTTACTCTCTAATACCTATGAAATGAAACTCACTTTAAAGAGGCTGTAAATATAGTTTCTTAGAAAGCTAATGAACCATTGATATCAAAAGAGATAATAGAACAATTAGAGAAACTTGAATTCAGGACAGGGCAGTACTACTTTGCCACTACCGCAGTAAAGATCAAATTCAGCAATCTCTTCTCAAAAACAAAACTTCCGGTGAAATTCAGAGATCCCCTTCCGGAGCTTATGTTTCTAATCAGGAAGGTTGCTGTTGAATTTTAAAAGTCCATTGGATTCCGATTATGATCAGATTTCCAGATACTTCTTCAACAGTTCCTTGCCCTGCATGATAGCTTCCCTGCCACTGGATTCGATTCCGTACCATCCCTTGTATCCTCCATCGCGACTCATTTTGATCATTTGCGCTGTCATCTCCTCGGTGGGTTGGTTGCGGTAGGACATCCCCACCGCCCAGGGCAGCATCTTCTCCAGATAATCCACATGATCGAATTCATCAGAGGGACCCCGCCAGTCGGGGTAGGACCCGAAGTAGAGGTTGTTTACCTTCTTGTAGAGTGACACCATCCAGTCTGCATCATTGGAGACGCCTCCATGATTTTCGATACATACGCTGATTCCAGCCTGTATGGAATATTCCAGCAGCATGTGGTAGGATTCTGCAGCCCATTTCAAGGCCTCGTTTTTATCCACATCCTTTGGCCCTCTGCAATTGGTTCGAATGGCATGGCAACCCAAATAGTGTGCAATATCAATCCACTTCTTGTGGTTGATTACAAATTGTCTTCGCAATTCAGGGGTAGGCTCACAGCCATCTCCCTCGGCATCGACCATGATCAATACCATCTTTACTCCCTGGTTTTCGGCATTCTTTTTTAATTGATTCAGATAGTCGACGGTGGGCACCTCGAAGAGGGTATTGACAAATTCAATTCCGTTCAGTCCGAAATCTTCCCTGGCAATTCGGGGAAAATCCAGGTTCTTCCATTTGCCATCCCTGATTTCTTCTACCAGTGCCCACTGGGCAAGTGAAATGTCGTCATGTGTCATACGTGGTGTAGGCATGGCTTTTGATTCTATATGAAACGCAGGAGCCACCAGTCCGGCTGCTCCCAGGAGGGCCGTTTTTTCAATGAATCCTCTTCTTGAATACTGTTTTTCTCTGGGCATCGAGCTAAGTTTTACATTAAAGTTCCCAACCTTTTCTATACTCCCGGGTCAGGTATTTATTGGCAGAATCGACATTGGTAATTTTCATATCCCTGGAATCATATTCTATCCTTTTTCCTGCCCTTAATGCCACGGCTGCCAGGTTGATGGCCTCTGTCACAGTGCTGGCATATATGAAACTTCCGGGCGATTCTTTATCCTCTTTGATGGCTGCTGCCCAGGTATTTGAACGACGTACATTCTCTGTTTCAGGAAGCTCTTTCTCTCCTTCATAGGCTTTCATTAGCCTGGAGGGAATGATTTTGGGGTTTTCACCTAGAAATCCTGCCAGTATTTTTCCCTTGTCGCCCACAAACATCATCCCTTCGTTTGGCATATCGCGCTTATCTTCCTTGAGTTCTTCAGGGATAAAAGGTTTCATCCCTCCATCATACCAGAAAAGATCAAAAGCAGGGAGGTTTTTCTGTTTTGGGAACTCTAACTGAATCAGGCTTGATAGTGGAAATGCAACATCATTCTTTACCCACTTATAGGTATTCCCATCCACATAGCGGTGGGTGGTGCCGTATGCTTTTGCAGCGACAGGTGGGATGTCTATCCCAAATGTCCGGAATAGTGGAAAAAGGCTGTAGTGCCCCATATCTGCAACGCTTCCGCCTCCAAAATCATACCATCCCCGGAATCGGTTGTGTGTATAGTAGGGATGGTAGTCCAAATCGGGTACCGGTCCCAGCCACAATTCCCAATTGAAACCGTCGGGAATGGGTTTGGATTCCTTGGGCCGGGATGGCCATTGTTCCCATACCGGGCGGTAGGACCAATTGTGAATTTCTTTTAGATTTCCAATGGCTCCATCATTGATCCATTTCAGCACCAGTTCATGTTCCGGTTTTTCACTCCAGGCCAGCAAATGGGTCTTCACCTTAGACTTTTTGGCGGTCTCAATGGTGAGCCTTCCCTCCGACATCCGGTTGGCAATGGGCTTATGTGTGATAATATGTTTGCCCTTTTTCATGGCTGAAATCGCAAGATATGCATGGTGATGGTCCGGAGTCATGATTTTAATGGCATCCACATCCGACTCTTTATCAAGCAATTCCCTGTAATCTTCATAGGATTTACAACCTGAATAGTTCCCTGAGGGCTTATGCATAGCCATAGTACTTTTCGACATATTCCTTTCCTATATCCCTGCCACCAGGGATTCCACTATATTTTGAACCCCAGTTGGGATCCTCCATGGTTTTTTGCATGGAGTTCAGAAGACCCTTAGGCGACCAGTCGAGGTAATCTGTTGTAAATTTATTCACATCGCATACAGCCACCACCTGAATGTCCGGATTTTGCAGCAATCCGGGCATCTCTCGCAGTCCCTGCGTACCACAGCCTATATTGGCGACTGTAATTTTGTCGGAAGGTGCTACATATCCACTTCCACCCAGTACATGCCTGGGAACCACGGTAATGGTTGCGGCTGTCGCAATGGTTGAACCAATGAATTTTCTCCGGTTCATAGAGTTCTTTGCTGCCATAATTCTAGTAGTTAGTGATTTGCTTCTCAGTTATTTCAGTTAGAGAAAGTGTCTATCAATTTAAGGAGATATTTTCTAAAGAAAAAGCATCATCTGCAAGCGGCTCTCGGGGCGGGAGATTTCAGTGTTGGGATTCGGCCCCCTGAAGCAGCTTTATGCAATTAATTAAAGATCTGGTATTATGGTAGTTGCCTTTCCATATACCCCCCTTATCCCCATCTGCTGACTGGGGAGACTCATTGATTCCCAGGCGGTACCAGCCTCCACGCTTTTGGTCGATCAGGTACTTTTTACAATAGTCCCAGGTGCGTGTAAAATGGTCATAGTAGTTGATGGGATCGTTGGGATAAAGCGCTGACATGATAAGCATGGAATGAAATGATTCGGTGGCAGCCCACCACTGTGTAAACCCTTCAAGGACAACCATGGCTTCCCTGTCGTCAAAATAGAATCCAGCTTCATAGGTGGCCCCCGTTTCAGGATCCCAACCATTCTGGATCGTATGATCCACCATCCTTTTTGATATCCGGTGAGTTGTTTTGTCATTCTCTATTCCAATGGCTTCAGAGGCTTCAAGCAGCAGATAGGCGGTTTCAATATCATGCCCGAAGGAGATGTAGTCAAAGAGATGCTTGTTTTCTCCTCCCGGATATATTACATCGCCTACCAGAACCGGGGTCCAGTCCTGGTGGAAAAAGAGGTTCATATAGCCTTTCTCCGTGGTAATGGTATCACGGATGAGCACCAACATCTCCTCAATTCTGCTTTTCAGAAGTTCATTTTTCCAGACTTTGTATAGCTCTGTAAATCCTTCAAGGATGTGAATGGAACTGTTCTGATCCTTGGGCGGTGTGCCATTCTGGCCATTCACCATGGGCGTTCCATCTCTCTCTAAAAACTGGAAGTAACCCCCAAATTCGGGATCGTGGGCGTGACTGTCCAGCCAGTAAAAGGATTTGATCGCCAGTTCCAGGGCAGACGAGTCATGGGAGATCTCGAAATAAGCTGCCAGTCCGTAGATGGCAAATGCATTGCCATAGGCAATTTTTGTGGTTTCACTGCCATCCATTGCAGCCACTTTCCCTTCACGATTTGTAAGGGTGTAATAACCTCCGTATTCCTTATCCCACATGACATCTCTAAGGAATTTATAACCATGTTCGCTGACCTCCCGGTATAAACTCCTTTCGGGATACAATTTAACCATCTGAGCTGAGGCCCAGACATGCCGGGCCTGGGTAACAATAAATTTTTGTTGTTGCTCCTTTTGCTTCCAATCCTTGTCAAAATTGCTCAGATATCCTCCATATTCCTTATCCAGACAGCGGGGATACCAATGGTCCATCATACCGGTGGTAAGCACTTGCTCCATCTCTCTGGCAATGGCCATGGGATCGGTTGTTCTTTCCGGGGATGCGCCTGCATTCTCTGACTCTTGGCCCAGTTTGCAGGCAGGGTTGAGCATAGCAATTACGGCTATCAGGGTAATAATTACAGGTGTTTTCATTTGGGGCTTATTTTATACTTGTTTACGAGCATCATCCAGTCGTCCACATTCTGCATAAATTGCGCTTTCATTCTCCGGTTTACTGTATTTCTCATCTCTTCGGGCCATACCTCTATTCCGTGTATGGCTCCCATCACAGCTCCCATGACCTGGGCATAAGAATCTGTATCGTGTCCAAACTCGATCATCAGCTGCATGGCTGCCAGCGGATGGTAATCCACAATCTCAGCGCAGGCCAAAACCACCACGATGGGTACCCAGGTTTCCCACCAATAGGTGGTTTCCAGGTTTTCTTCAAGAAGAGCAAAGAGTTTTGCAATGTGGCCATCGGCCTGATCCACCAGGTGATGGGCCAGATTCAACCACTTGATCAATTGTCTGTCTACATAAAGTACTTCGTTGTACTTATAGGGGTCGACAGTTCGCATGGCTTCTTCAAAACTCTTCCAGTCCCCGTCTGCCTGCAAGGCCCGGGCCAATCCGTCTACCAGCGCAGAATTAATATCCTTTGCGATCCCGATGTCAAAATAGCCCAGTTCATAGCTTTTCAGGTAGCACCATTCCGGATCCTGCGGATTTAATGCCGCAATGGGCAGAAAGGGCATATGACCCTCCATGGTGGGAATACCACCCCAGATACGCTCAACAGGATAGGCATTTTCTCTCTCTCCCAGCGCCCACTCCGTGGCATAGGCTATTTCTGGGATCCACCGGTCGTAGTCGTCCTTGTATTTTTCGGGTAATTCTTCCCTGAATCCCATCACAGATCTGGCAAAATTATGTTGATTCAACTCCCCATTAAAATTTTTAAGGGTGTTAAACAGGATCATCTTAAATCGGGTATCGTCTGTGATGGTTCCTTCCGGACCGTAGGGTTCCCATTGTGCAAAGGGCTCCACATCTTTTGGGTAAGGTCTCAGTTTGAAAAGCTCACCCAGGGCTTCAATCCCTTCCCTGTTAATTCTCAGCTGACCGGAGGTCCAGACACTCCTCAGGGGAGGGTCCACAAATTCAACCGGCCCGCCGGCAGCATCTCCAATGGCCGAACCCATAAGCATTCCCTCAATCTTAGAGTGAAGAGAGGGTAGCTCTCTGGGCTTTAAATGGAAATCGAACGACATCAGGATAAGGACAAAGGCGAAAAGGGCAATTGAGACTGGTTTCCTGTAGAGATTCATGTTATAAATATCGTTATTTTCCTGATCCACCTGCCTTAATTCATAGCTAACACTAATTTTTTTATCAAACTAGTCCGTAAAACCACTTCTCTTCAGGTAGTGGCTATAAGGACAAACTTACTGGTTTTCGATATACTTTTTGACAATTTCAAGCGGTGCTCCGCCACAGGAGGCGACAAAATAGCTGGGAGACCATAAGCCCCCCTTCCAATAGTGCTTTTCCAGTTCTGGGAATTCCTGTCTGAGGAATCTGGAAGAAACCCCCTTCAGGCTATTCACCAGTCTGGATGGTGTGGTATGTGGCAATGTTTCAATCAGGAGATGTACATGATCCTTCTCCCCGTTTGTTTCAACAAGCTTGCAGCCGAAGTCATTACATACCCTGTCAAAGTGAAAATATAGCCTTTCGTAGATCTTCTCAGTGAAGATTTTCTTTCTGTATTTGGTTACAAAGACCAAATGCAGATGTAGTGAATAAACAACATGTCTTTTAGTGCGTAAATCTTGCATATAATGTAGATATTTCGTATATTAATGTCTAATGCCAAATATACAAAAAGCATATAAAGTAAGGCTAAAGACCAATAATAATATTGAGAACAAACTGTCTCGATATTGCGGTTCTTCAAGATTTCTATGGAATAAATGCCTGGCTATGAATTTGGACCGGTTGGAGAAGAGGCAATCCATACTCTGGTACAATGAACTGGCTTTTTGGCTTACCATTTGGAAACGATCCGAAGAGTACGGTTTTTTGAAGGAGTGTCCTTCACAGGTATTGCAGCAGAAGTTGAAGGATCTGGAAAGGGCTTTCAGGGATTGCTTTGATAAAAACCAGCCCATGAAGCGCCTTCCAGTGTTTAAAAAGAGAGGGTTGAATGAGGGCATACGTTTCCCACAGGGATTTAAGATTGATAACCGCAGGCTCTTCCTTCCCAAGATAGGCTGGGTAGGCTTTTACAAGAGTTGTCCTATTACCGGCACCATAAAGAATATTACCATTACCAACCAAGGCGGACATTGGTACGCATCTATCCAGGTTGAGCAGTTGATAGAAATCGGTAAACATTCATCTGATTCAGAGATCGGGATTGATGCAGGAATAAAATGCTTTGCAGCCCTCTCAGATGGAACGATGATCGAGGGAGTGAACAGTTTCAGAAAACATGAAGAAATTCTGACCAGGGAACAGCGGAAGTTGTCGAGGAAGCAGAGAGGGTCGAGTAACTGGAAGAAGCAGAAGAGAATCATATCACGATTACATCTTAGCATTGCTAACGTACGATCAGACTACCTTCACAAATTAAGTACCGAGATAAGCGAAAACCAAGCAAAGGTATATGTGGAAGAATTACAGATCAGAAATATGAGTGCATCAGCCCGGGGAACCATAGAGGAGCCAGGCAGGAATATCAAAGCAAAGGCAGGATTGAATAAATCGATCCTGGACCAGGGATGGTTTGAGTTCAGACGGCAGCTTGATTACAAACTCTGCTGGAGGGGAGGGATGCTGGTTGAAGTGAATCCCCGGCACACTTCACAGCGATGCTCATGTTGTGGACACATAGCAAAAGAGAACAGATTGTCACAGGCTCTATTCAGATGTCGGGCCTGTGGGTATGAGGAAAACGCAGATATAAATGCTGCAAAGAATATTAAAACCGTCGGGCAGACGGGGATGGCCTGTGAAGCGAACCGCATTAGTGGTCGGCAGCAGGAACCTGCAGGAAACCGTGAGGAAGTACTGCCCACAGCTTGTTAAAGTCAATGGAATCCATTTCCTTTAGGTGATGGAGGATGTCATGTTTCTTTAGTTCAGGTTTTAATAGGGAACGAGCGCACCTACAACATTAAATTAGCAAGAGATGACCAGAAAAACAAGCTTACTCATTCTAACAGCAGTGATTGCTGCTTTGAGTGTATTTTCCTGCAGACAATCTGTAGAGGAGGCACCTCCCAACATTATTTACATCATGTCGGACGACCATGCTGCTCACGCAATCAGCGCCTACCGGGGAATCTATGCGGAGGTGGCTCCCACACCAAACATGGACAGGCTGGCTGCAGAAGGAGCGCTTTTCACCAATACATTTTGTACCAACAGCATCTGTGGACCCAGCCGGGCCAGTATTCTTACCGGGAAATACAGCCATCAGAATGGATTCTATAAAAATGAGGGAGGAGATCCATTCGATGGGAACCAGCTTACATTTCCAAAACTTCTGAAGGAGGCAGGTTATACCACTGCGATGGTGGGTAAATGGCATTTGTGGAGCGAACCCACAGGCTTTGATTATTATAAGTATCATATACTGAATGGCGAGCAGGGGAGTTACTGGAATCCTACCTATAATGAAAATGGAGAGAAAGTGAGCGAAACAGGATATGCCACCAATTTTGCAGGTGATTTTGCACTGGACTGGCTGGAAAATAAGCGTGACAAATCGAAACCCTTTTGTCTGCTCTACCAGTTTAAGGCACCTCACCGGCCCTGGTACCCCGATAGCATTTACCTGGATCTCTTTGAGGGAGTGGAACTGCCTTACCCGGAGACCTTTAATGACGACTATGCTGGTCGGGAGCTGACGGCCGGGAATACCATGATGACCATCGAAAATCACCTGACCCGAAAAGATTTAAAGATGCAAGCTCCTCCTGGTCTTACCGGACAGGAACTTCACCTTTGGCAGCGCACGGGTGATAAAGGAGAATATGTATCTCCCTCTGATACCCTCACAGGCATGGCGCTGAAGAAGTGGAAATACCAAAAATACATGAAGGACTACCTGGCCTGTGTCAGATCGGTGGATGACAACATCGGGCGACTGCTCGACTACCTGGATGAAACGGGTCTGGCCGAGAATACCATTGTGATCTATACGGCTGATCAGGGTTTCTACCTGGGAGACCATGGCTGGTATGACAAACGTTTTATGTATGAAGAGTCCCTTCGGATGCCCTTCCTGATCAGATACCCGGGCACCATTCCCGCAGGTCAGAGGATCGATCAGATGACCCTCAATGTGGATTTCGCTCCAACGCTGCTCCAGATGGCAGGAGTGGAGGTGCCCCAGGAGATGCAGGGTGAAAGTTTTGCCCCTCTGCTCACAGGAGAGGAGGATGTGAACTGGCGCGAAGCCATCTATTACCACTACTACGAGTATCCCAAATGGCATCAGGTTCAGCCCCATTACGGGATTCGTACCGACCGCTATAAACTGATTCATTTCTACTATGATGTGGATGTGTGGGAGCTCTATGACCTGAAAGAAGATCCAAATGAGTTACATAACCTCTATGGTCAACCAGAATTCGGCGAGTTAATCGCTTCTCTGAAGGAGGAATTGAAATTGCTCCAGAAAGAATATGAAGATGACATTCCGCTGGAAGAGATGCGCGAGGTAACCGAACGCGGTATGGTTAAGTACTAGCAAAATGAAGAAAAATACTAAATCTTTCAGCCGGATATTTATTGTCCTTGCCTTTGCCCAGATCTCTTTCAGCCAGGCTTTTTCTCAGGATATGCCGGTAAATAGTGTGTCCCTGACCCATCCGGGCGAGGGAGTATCCATCACAGAAAACATGCCTGTCCTCACATGGGAAGCTCTGGAAGGTTTTAGCTATGAAGTCTGGATCGATGGCTTAAAAATGGAATCAGGTCTGAATGAAAACTGGTACATTCCTTTTCCTCTATCCTATGGAGAACACTCCTGGAAAGTTCTTGCTTCCAGGGATCAGCAAAAGATTTCGAGCAAAATGGGTTTTTTTGTCATTGATGGAGCTCCCTTATCCCCTCTGCCTCCAAATGGAATTCTTCTGCGGAATAACTGGAAGGTCCTTTCATCGGCTGCTTGCAGGGAAGGACGGCGCTTCGATTTCAAAAAAGATAGCCGACCTCAAAGGCTGGAAATCCACCAGTATCCCGGCCACTGTTCTCTCAGTGATGGTGCGGAATGGATTGTATCCCAATCCATATGTAGGGACCAACAACATGGAAATTCCCGATTTGAGTGATGAATTTAACGACAAGTACGACCTCATTCAATACAGTCATATAGAGGGAAAGAATCCCTGGCTGGATCCTTACTGGTACCACACCACATTTGAAATACCTGAAGCGTACAGCGGGAAAAAAATCTGGCTGACCCTGGGGGAGATCAACTACCGGGCAGAGGTATGGCTGAATGGAGAATTGCTGGCAGACACTGCAGAGGTGGTAGGGATGGAACGCTGTTTCAGATTCGATATCTCTTCACTGGCCAGGTTAAAGGGCCAGAATGCCCTGGCCATTGCCATTTATCCTCCCGACCATCCTGGAATACCAGCTGATGCACCACTTACGCCCCTTGCCGCTCCCGGCCTGAATATGGCCAATGGAATGATCAGCAAGGACTACACCAAATGGGACGTGCTGGGCTGGGACTGGATCCCTGCAATAAGGGACCGGGATATGGGCATTACCGAAGATGTGTTTATTCACGCTACAGATCTCATTGAACTGGATAACCTCTATGTGACCTCAGACCTGCCCTTACCCAGCACTGCTTTTGCAGATGTAAGCATATCCTTTGACCTGGTCAATCACTCCTCACAAGCCAGGGCAGGGAAACTTAATGTAACCATATCCAGGAATAATGAGGACATCAAACTGGAATTGCCTTTTGAGGTGGGTCCTAACGATACCCTGGAGCTATTTATGGATCAGGAAAGCATGCCCCAACTGCATATAAAAAACCCTGACTTATGGTGGCCCCTGGGCTATGGCGAACCGGCACTCTACGCACTCTCCCTTGAAGCCATGAGTCAGAATGAGAAAGCAGTGAAGGAGATCCATTTTGGCATACGGGAAGTGGAAACCTATATGGGAGCCAACGAACGGGTCTATAAAGTGAATGGGGAGGATATCTATATCAAGGGCGGAAACTGGGTGATGGATATGATGCTTAACTGGACCGCTGCCCGGTACGAACGGGAGATCCAACTCACAAAACACGCCAACCTGAATATGCTCAGAGTCTGGGGTCCCACCGGAGCCCCTCCTGAATCTTTTTATGAGTCTGCTGACCGCAATGGAATCCTGATCTGGCAGGATTTTCTGAATGATTTCTGGGGTACATTTAAAAACACTCCGGGCATGAGTCCTCAAGAGTCGCTCTTTGAAAAAGCTTCCATCCAGATGGTGAAAAGGTACCGGAATCATCCTTCGCTCATCATCTGGTGCGGTGGAAATGAAGGTCCCAACCCCCGTGAAGCACTTCTGATGAACAGCATACTTCCTCGGTATGATGGAAGAGACTCAAAGCATTATCTGAAAATCTCTAACGGGGATGGGCTGCATGGTGGAGGGCCCTACCATACCATTCTTCCTGAAGCGTATTTTGATGAACCTAAATTGACCGGTTTTAGCAGTGAAATAGGACCCAGCGGTGTGCCGACATTTGAATCGGTGAAACGATTTATGCCCGATCGTGGAAAAACATGGGCCCCCGGACGCTTTCCAATTGATGGAGTATGGGCATACCACGATGCCATCAATTTTCCGGGAGGAGACAAACGCAAATTCTCACACTATGATGATATAGTACGAAATTCCTATGGGGCACCTGATTCCACCATGGCCGGAATACGAGAACTACCTGGAAAAATGTCAGCTCCTGAATTTTGATGTATACAGGGCCTGTTTGGAGGCCATTAATTCACAGCTTTGGGACAAATTCCAGCGGCATTTTATTGTGGAAATCCAACTCCAGCTGGCCCAGCATGGTGTGGCAGGTATACGACTGGTACCTTCAGTGTCATGCAGGTTTTTACGGAGTCAGAAAATCTGCAGCTCCGCAATCTGTGCAATTCAACAGGAGCAGCCATAAGATCGAAGTGGTGAATGCTTCACTTGAAAAATTCAATGAAGCCAAAGTGAATGCCTTTCTGTACGATAAAGATCTCAGTAAGATCTGGGAGGCCAGGTTGAGCTTAACGCTGGATAAAAATTCGGTCTATGAACTGATCGATATTGGACTGCTTACAGAAAGTGTATGCTATCTGAAACTTGAGCTGGAGAATCAGTCCGGAGCTCCCTTGGCGGAAAATTTTTACTGGCTTAGCACCCAGAACGATTTCAAATCTTTCAAGCAGATCCCCGAGCCGGTAATCGCAGTTACTACGGTGAATAAAACCGTGGGAAACACCCATAAATCCTATTCAGTTAGCATTTCCAACCAGGGAGAAAGCATTGCCCTGATGACCCAATTTAAGATCATTGATCCGGACTCCGGATTAGAGATCCTTCCCTCGTACTGGAGCGACAATTACCTATCCATATTACCCGGTGGACAAAAAGAGGTGGAGGTTCGTTTAGAAACAGACAACCTGCCTGAGAAGGTGGTTCTTACTTACAAAGCTTTTAATATGAATTCTCCAACAACCGTAAACCTGAAATAAGCAGACCCCATGAAAAACCTTAAAAACCTGATCAGACTTGTGCTGATTGCCACAGGCAGCGCCATGGTGTTCCAGAGCTGCAACAAGGTGGAAAATCTAAGCACCGACCCTCAGGCTACTCAGGAGACTATCCACCTTTTTAACAACCTGATGGAGCTTTCCAGGGACCATATCCTTTTTGGGCACCAGGACGATCCTGCCTACGGGATCGGATGGGCCTATGAACCAGGAAAGTCAGATTGTAAACTCACAACCGGATCATATCCTGCTGTGTATGGCTGGGAGCTGGGTGGCCTGGAACTTGGCCATCAGAAAAACCTGGATGATGTTCCCTTCGACACCATGCGTGATTTGATTGTGGAGAGCTACCTGCGGGGTGGAGTCACCACCATCAGCTGGCATGAATACAGTCCGCTATCGGGAAAGGACTCCTGGGCTGACACCAATGATACAGTGAATAAAACGGTGGAGGCCATCATTCCTGGGGGGACACACCACGAGGTTTATAAAGCGCATCTTGATAAGGTGGCCCATTTTCTGAATTCACTTAAAACAGACGACGGAACCCTTGTCCCCGTTATTTTCAGACCCCTTCATGAGAATACCGGTAGCTGGTTCTGGTGGGGCGAAAAACATTGCAGCGAAGAGGAGTACAAGACCCTGTTTCAGTTTACAGTTCAATACCTGAAAGAGGAGCACCAGCTGCATCACCTCCTATACTGCTACTCTCCTTCGGGCGATTTCAACTCCGAGGCTGACTATTTGAAGAGGTATCCCGGGGATGACTATGTGGATATCCTCGGATTTGATCAATACAGGATCAAATCTGACGAACAGAGTGGTGAAGGAGCGATCCTGCGAATGGGAGTACTGGCAGATATGGCAAAGGAGAGAGATAAATTGTATGCTTTTACTGAGACCGGAGATTACGGGCTAAAAACGGAAAACTGGTTTACCCGGCACCTTTTTCCCATCCTCAATGCAGATGAAAAAACCAGGGGGATTACTTATGTGCTGGTTTGGAGAAATGAAGAACGCCAGGTAGATCACTTTTTTGTTCCTTATGAAGGGCATGAGCAAGCTGGAGATTTCAAGAAATTCAGAGATACTGATCTTATGCTGTTTGAAGACGATTTGCCGATTAAGCTTTACCAGTAGAATCGCATCTTTTGTTATTTTATTCCAGATAAATGTTAATTTAATAGTGAATTTCAGAACGACTAATTATGAGACTTTTATTGATTGCTTTGCTAGCGCTATGGGTGGGAACCGCCTGTAAGTCGGAAAAAGAATCCCTGTTTAACGGAACAAACCTTGATGGTTGGACTATTTATGTGGAAGATCCTGCTGTTGATCCCGATAAATTCTTTTATGTGAATGATGGAATGATAGAGACCGTTGGGGTTCCTGTGGGATACCTGAGAACAGAGAAGGAGTATTCTGACTATCATCTGCATGTGGAATGGCGCTACCCGGAGGAACCAACCAACAGTGGGGTGTTTCTGCACACCAGTGGGCCCGATTTAATATGGGTGGCCCATTATCAGGCCCAGTTAAAATACCAGAATGCGGGCGACTTCATCGTGCATGGAGTGGGAGTGAGTGCCACCTTAAATGATACGGTTTATATTTCTTCTGAGGAAGTGAAGCCACTTATTCCTAAATTTCAGCCCTCCAATGAGAAACCGGCAGGGGAGTGGAACAGCTATGACATCACCTGCCTGGGAAGCACCATTGAAATAAAAGTAAATGGTGTTTTGCAGAATAGAGCCACAAATTGCTCCCTAACCAAAGGAGGAATTGGATTTCAGGCCGAAGGATCAAAGATCCAGTTTAGAAATATATGGATTGAAGCTGCAAAATAAGAGAATGAAAGCAATAATGGGGCGTATTTTGTTAGGGATTCTTCTTAACTTGGAATCAGATCTTATTACAAAATTCTGATCGTTGGCACACATCTCATCCCATCAACCAGGAATCACTCCACTGGAATTAAAGGAAGCTATACCTGAAAGCCTCCTTAAAAAAAATATACATCTCTGCTGGATTGATAAATCTCCTTCCGGAAAAGATCTCTATACGCTCACGGCAAAAATTGAAATCGAGGGACAAATATTGCTCCTGAGCTGCAAAACCAGCGATATGAAGCTAATTAGTGATTGGGATGTGGCTGACGCCACCTATCATACCAATTCACGCCTGGTGGCCATTGAGCGTATACTGACAGATCCCGCCAACGAAGACATTTTGCTCTCTATCTAAACCAGAATATCTGTGGTGAGGTTATTGATGCTCGTTTCCAGCGCTTCAAATGGCAAGCCATTGCCCTGGTTGTCATCTTCTACAAAAAAGTGTTCCATTCCTGCCACTTCTTTAGCAGCCAGAATACGCTTGAAATCGATTACACCGGCACCCACTGCCGCGATATCATCCTTGGTTACATCAAAGAATGGTGCTTCACGGGTATTCATATCCTTCAGGTGGAATAGCTTGAAACGCCCGGGATACTTGTTAAACATCTCAACAGGGTCCTGTCCGGCTTTACTTACCCAGAAGAGATCAATCTCCATGGTGATCAAGTCCGCATCCATTTCAGGCATAAAGATGTCATAGTAGGGGATGATTCCATCTATATTCTGGAATTCAAAATTGTGGTTGTGGTACCCAAACTGGATGCCTGCACTTTTCATGATCTTACCCACTTCGTTCCAGTCTCCAATCATTTTCTTGTAAGATTCTATGTTGCGGTCTGCCTCCTCCACCCAGGGTTGTACACAATATTTTACTCCGAGTTCGGCATGAGCATCTGCCATAATCTTTGCATTATCCAGGGTAATACCGGCCGCTTCAACCTGGGTGTGGCTGCTTAACACATTCATTCCCAGATCATCTGCCATTTTCTTAAATTCAGCCGGGGCATAATCATAAAACTTACCATCCGAATAGCTGGCCAGTTCGACATATCTATAACCAAGTTGCGACACTTTCTCCAATGAGCCTGGCACATCAGCTTCCATGGCATCACGGATGGTATAGAGTTGAAGCCCAACACCAAATTCTTTTCTGTTTGTATTTGCACAAGAGCTAAGGCCTAAAGGACCCAAGGCCATCATTCCTGCGGCTCCTGCTGATGAGATCTTAAGAAATCCTCTTCTGTCTATGGTAGTTTTTTTCATCTTGTTGTTATTCTGGTTAATGCTAACAAAAATATCTTTCACGACGCAAATAAGCAAATGGTATCATGGTGTATTATAGCTCGCGGATCTTGATATTCCTGAACCAAACCGGGTAGCCGTGATCCTGCAGACCAATGAAACCTTCCTTGGAAATACCTTCAGTAAAGCCTGGAAAATTTTTGAACTTGCTGTTGGCAACCAGTTCATCCCATTCAGGAGTCCACAGCTCATATTCCACAACTTTCACTCCGTTTTGCGTGTGGGTGACCTTTCCATCCTTCACACGAATCAGGATCGTATTCCATTCTCCGGCCGGATTTACAGTTTTAGGATCGGCAGCAATCATATCATAAAGGGATCCGGCAAGGTGACTATCCACTTTATTGTCGGTTGCATCCACATTGTCGAGAACCTGAATCTCGGGTGCGGCATAGTAGATGGGTTTTCCCGGCACCTCTCTGATGTTAAAAAAGATCCCTGAGTTAGCCATCTTACTTGCTTTCCAATCTATGGAGAGTTCGAAATTTTTAAACTTCTTTTCGCCATAAAGGATATCCCCATTTGCTCCCGAACCAGGCTTTTTCCCTTCACCGGTAAAAACCTTCATAGCATCCTCTTCAATGATCCAGTTTTTAGGCATATCCGTGCCATTGCATTGACGCCATCCACTGAAATCCTCGCCATTAAAGAGCAGGGACCAACCCTCTTTCTTTTCGCTTTTTGTGAGTTGATTAATCTTTTGTCCGGAAGCCGGTATCATGAAGATCAGGGTAGATAAATACAGAAATGATGAAATAATTTTACGTTTCATGGAAGTGTGTTTTAAATGAGCCGAAAAGTAGTAAAAAAAAATCTGATACCCCCTTACCTGGCTTTGATCAATTTGCTCGTACCCATGGTTTTTTCAGACTCAATCCAGCGCAGGAAGTAGACACCCGGGTTCATCTGGTCAATATCGAGCTGGATTAGCTGATATCCGGCAGGGACTTGCTGCTGTAGCACTATTCTCCCGTTCACATCCAAAAGTTCGATTCTCCCGGATTGTTCGGTTGATGTCCCCAGGTTCACATAAAGGTAACTCCGGGCAGGATTGGGATATACATTCAGACCTCTTATTTCAGAGGCAGGATTCATGATGCCTACCGTAGGATCCTTATACTTCACTGCAGCATCAATGATCTGGCCGGTGGTTCGGTCCTGCAGAAAAGCGACTACTGCCAGTTCATCGATGTCTTCCACGTAGGGTTTGTAGCCCCAGGAATCGCTAAGGTTTTCACTCCTGCCTTCACGCCAGTTGTCTCCAAGCAGTCTTCCAGTAGGGGTGGGCAACATATCAACCACCACATTTCGGAAGTCCGTATCTCCATTTCTTCCGGTATATGCAGTTACAGAAGTTTCTAGCACCACCAGGTAGAGCTGTACAAAGTTGTCATACCGATCGGCTGTACAGGTAATTAGTGTATGGGCTTCCAGGCCACTCTCCATCCAATCTACAGAAAGTTCAATGTCAAAAGCAGGAGTCTCCAGGGTAGTTAAACGCAGGTGATCTGCAACGGGTCCCTTCGAAAGCTCTGAGAAATCATAGCGGTGGTGACTTGATTCAACTCCACCATCCAGAACCGTATAGGGTACCACAGGAACCCCATAGTTAAATGATCTGGTGGATGAGGAGAGTGGATTGTTCTGATGCATGGGATCCATTCCTCCCATGTCCATGTGGTATTGAAGATCAATTACATCCCTGGAATGGGTGGATGCAAAAGCATCGATCACATCATCGGCTAAGCGGGAGGTGTCGCTTGTATTGGAGGTAAAGTGCTCCAGAACTGAAAGTTTTGATCGTTCTGCCACCATCATGTTGTTGACGGCAAAGCCCTGGTTGCCTATGGGCTGCCTTCCATGGGTGGCTATTGCAATCCGGAAGGCGATATTTGCTTTCCCTGCAACCTGATCCAGGTCATGAACTACAGTTTTCCACTCTGTATCAGGGACAAATTCATCCAAACTCCATCCCTTGCTGCTTCCACCTGGTTTGTTGCTTAGATTCTCGGCATTGTACCATCCGATTCCTGGAGAATTCTCCCCAATGGTTTTCCACACACCTTCCCCTTGATCCTTATATTGAAGTACAGCCCCACCTTTGCCTGGGGCAAAACTCCGCATTACCTCCATCCGGATCAGGGGGCGTTCCATGGCTGTAAAATCAAAGCAGGGACTCTGGATCCAGGAGTTCTCAATGTAGCTCCCATTGTCGATTGGAAACATGGTAAACCACGCATTCTCACCGCCTGTTGGGATATAACCATTAAAATGAGGTACACCCCAGATCCAGCTCTCTACCTGGTTATCGGATTGGATGGTCCACTGTCCAACTGTTTGGTCAAAACTTTCTATAAATCCTTCACTGCTCAGGGGTATGGTGGGGCTCAATGAGATCACTTTTGTTATTTCATTGGAACAACCTCCGGAAGTCCTGGTATACAGGTCAACCTGATAGTCCCTGGCTTCATAAAAAGGAAATTGTACCGTATCGCTTGCTGTTTTTGAAAGCACTTCACCCAAAACGACGCCATCGCTTGTTTTGAAGGTCCAGATTATCGAATCCACAAGAGCTGATCCGTGGCTAGATCTGTTTACAAAATTCACAGCTGAGCCATCTGTAAAGCAATCGCTAACCCAGGTGAAGTCGACCACAGGCTTACTGTCTATGATGGTTTCGAGCACATATTGTGAAACACAACCCTCATATGTAGTTGCCGTAAGGCTGATGCTTTTTGCTCCCGGTTGCTGGTATTGATGCGAAGGAGATGGCAGGTCGCTTATGTTGTCTTCACCACTTCCCTCATCTCCAAAATTCCAACTCCAGGATTCGATGGATGGCCTATCGTCGGTTTGGTTGATAAAAGATACATTTTCGCCTCCTTCAGGAATACACTCTGTACTGAGCTCGAACTGAACTGCAGGAGTGAACAGTATATTCACATCTTGTTCTGTGCTGGCACTGCACCCATTTTCTGAGTATGAACTGCATGTGATGGTAACAAGCCCCGGCGCTGCTGCATCCGGATAGAATGTATATCCTCCATCCAGGTTCTCTGATACACCCTGCCCCTGGAAGATGGCATCATCTAAATCTGACTGGAGCTCAATTGGAGCTGCGTTCTGACAATATGAATCCTCAGTCAGGTTAAGTATCTGAGGCTGGATCGCAGATTCAACAGTGAATGATTCCCTTAGGAATAGGATTGCCTGGTCATAGTACTGGTATATAATGGTATAGTAATCGGATTCAAGCATGGCAGGATTGATGGTCGCCGTATTGTCCCCATGGTCGGTCAGGCCCTCTGTTTCTTGAGAATCTGAGTTCAGCAATTTGTAGGATCCCTCGGCAGCCGGAACATTCAAAACACTGGCTGTAAAAGGTATGTCGCCTGAGCACACCGTGTTGTCGGGTATTAATACCGCGCCTTGAGAGCCCAATACATAGACCAGCTTACTTGTCTCACTCAAACAACCGTTGGAGTTCTCATAGGTATAAGTGATTTGATGAGGCGAATCAATAGTATCTGCAAGGGCAGGGTAGAAGTACCCCGTTGCACTGACCACACCTGGGCCGGTAAATATTCCCCCGGGGACATTTGCTTCCAGTTCAACTGGATCAGCCTCCACATTATACCCGGTGGCCAGATTGAGAATCTCTACTTCCGGGTTCTCAATTACAGTGACAAGCGCATCTGCTGTATGGGTGTTTTCCACCCCATTCACATCTTTTACAAGGCTGATTTGATAGCTGGTGTTTTGTTCCGGAGCAATGGTCATCCTATAATTTGAGGAGCTAATGTCTACGAATGAAGTAGTAGTCAATCCGTCATTCACATCAAAACTCCAGGGAGCTCTTCCACTGAGGAGGATGCTAATTTCAGCCTCTTCTCCTTCACAGATGGGTTGGACTTCTCCAAAAGTGGCATTTGGCAATTCTGTATAAATCTCAAGACTGTTTGGATCCAGAATTACATAAGGTTCACTCAGATTACCAGCCAAATCACTCATCACAACATGAACCTGAAGTTCTCCGGGATCCACCCCAGGATCGTCGATTCCAACAAGGTAGGACAATTCATACAATCCGACTGAGAGTTCAGTAAAGGTCACCCGGGGAGAACTAAATGGTACACCATTCACAGTGGTCCCCGCTCCTGGTAAATACTCCAGGCCATCGGCCGTAAGCTTTACCACCACCGTTCCTCCCACACCAACCTCGAGGGACGGGACTTCCATTTTTAAAACCACAGGGGAATGTGCATCAATAATAAGCTGAGACGCATTGTTTATGGTGGAGTAAGGTAGTCCCACATTTCCAGAGGGTTTTTCCAGCACAATCGATGCATTCAATTCAGAATTTCCGGCCCCCACATCGTTATCTCCTTCACGCACCGTATAAGAGAGTATATAATTGTCCCCATTTAATTCTGCAAAGGAAATATTGGACTCGGTAACTGCAATCCCGTTTATGGATGAAGTGGGATGCAGGGTATAACCTGACCCATCTGCCAGGATATTCAACTCAAGCACATCACCGACCTTCCTGGTTCCTGTCTCTACCTCCATGGAGGTGATCACTGGTAATTCTGCATCCAGGGGATCCCCATTTTGTACAATGGACTTGTTGTAAGGCGCACTTAAAACCGATCCTTTCGAAATAACCAGGTTGTCTACGGGAATATCCTGTGAGGCTGTATAACTGCGTCCTCCCTCCACAATGCGAAAAACTGCACCATAAGTAGTAGCCGAAAGACGCTCAAAACCCTCCAGAGCATATCCACCCACCGATCCGGAAACAAATGCATAAGTAGTTCCCTGGTCATCATTCACCGTAAGGGTAACAGGGACCACATCTCCGATCTTCATGCCCTCATTGGGGATTGAAACGCTGAGAACACCTACCGTAGTTTGGAAACTGGCATTTATGGTATGATTAGAGAGCACGTTGGAGAAGCGGTAAGTGCTTACTGCACCTTTGCTATCCCCATCTACCACCACATCTGAAATCTTATAGCCGTTATTTGGACTGATTGAAAATGTCTGATCATCACCCCCCTTAACTACAACAGCGCCTGCGGGTGAGATACTCCCTCCAGTACCTGCGCTTGAGGTGATTGTGAAATTTTTTGGAATAAAGGTGGCCGAAATGGTATGGTCAGACACCACGTTGGAGAAGCGGTAACTGCTTACTGCACCTTTGCTATCCCCATCTACCACCACATCTGAAATATCATATCCGGTATTTGGACTGATGGAAAAGGTCTGATCATCACCCCTCTTAACAACTACGGCACCCGAGGGTGAGATACTCCCTCCAGAACCTGCGCTTGCAGTGATTGTGTAATTTTTTGAAATAAAGGTGGCCGAAATGGTATGATCGGCTTTTACTTTGGAAAAGGTATAGCTCTTTATAGCTCCTTTACTCTCCCCATCTACGATTACATCCAAAATATCATAGTCTGCGTCTGCTGTGATCTGAAACTCCTCTTTGTCATCTTTCTTTACCTCCACAGAGCCGGCGGGTGAGATACTTCCTCCAGGGCCTGCACTGGCTGTGATGGTAAATGTCTCAGTTCTGAAGGTTGCTCTAATGGTATGGTTCGCATTTACATTAGAAAATGTATAAGTGGTAACTGCTCCCACGCTCTGACCATCTACCTCCACATCATCCACTTCCTTCCCTCTGTCCGGATCCATCTCAAAGGTTACGCTGCCGCCACGCCATACAATTACATCACCCTCCGGGTCGATATCTCCGCCCTTTCCATCACTGGCCTTAATTGTATAGTACCATGCATCCTCAATGTCTTCGTCTGAGGCGATGGTATCAGGGATGACGCTTCCAGGGTGACTGAAAGCATAATTGCATGTGAACAGGGCCAACAGTAGCAGTATTGGAGATAGTGCTTTGCGCCCCGCACGGAATATATAAGACAGATTTTCCATGTGGCAACTTACAAATTAGTGAAAAAATAGCGATCAGATCATCTACGAGGGTCTCCTTTTGATAATCAGCCTGTGAAGTGGGACGAAATGAATTAAAATTTACTTTTCGTTCATCTTCATCCCTTTTGAATTTCATGCTATCCAGGAGTTCACTGGCATGTTAATTTAGAACATTGGTCAAACATTCTCAGTTTGAAAAGATGTGATGAGGTTCGAAAAATCGTGCCTGAAGGCTGCATGCTTAAGGGGCGTACGATTTCGTACATGTTTGATTCGTTACCGTTCACAATTGACAATATTATAAAAATGTTAAAAGCCGTATAATAAACACATAATCAAATAAATAGATATTTTGGCACGTATTGTGTATCATTGGATGCAGAGTCGAAAATTAAACCTAGAGTGTCATGAAAACAAGAAAAGAGTTAAACGGAATCATCCACAGAGTAAGTGCAGTAGTTATGCTCCTCGTAGCCTTTACAACAATTTCCTTTGCAGGAGATGTAGTGGAAGATGAGCTGATCGTCGAATCGTGGATGACCACTCCTTTTGAAAACATGGCAGAAGCAGAATTGACAATGGAGGAGTGGATGGTCACTCCATTCGAAATCGGTGCAGCTGAAGCGGAACTGGCACTTGAGACCTGGATGGTAACACCTTTCGAGAACAGTGTGGTTGAAGCTGAACTGGCGCTAGAGGACTGGATGACCACCCCTTTTAAGGTTTCTGATTGCCTTCTTTCGTGCTGCAACTAGACCGGGAAATTCATTTACATATACCCTATATACAACCAAAGCCCTGGGGAGAAATCCTCAGGGCTTTTTAGCAGTCTCAATGCGCTTCAAATTTTATGGCCCCCTCAATTTCATCTACCTTTACATGCATTCCGGGCACAATGGTTCCATCCAGTAAAGCAATGGAGAGACCATCCAGGACCTTCTTTTGGATCAGCCTCTTCAGCGGCCTGGCACCAAACTGAATGTCATATCCCTTGTCAATCAGGTATCTGATAGCGTTCTCGGTAAGTGTTATGCTTATCTCCTGCTTTGATAGCTGATCCTTAAGGTTGTTGATTTGAATCCGAATGATCCCTTCCAGGTGCTCCCTGGTGAGTGGCTTAAACATCACAAGTTCGTCAATGCGGTTGAGAAACTCGGGACGCACACCGCGTTTTAGTATTTCAAATACCTGATTTTTAGTCTTTTCAATGACTTGCTCCATATTTGATTCGTTCATGGATTCGAAATTCTCGCGAATTACATCCGACCCCATATTCGAAGTCATAATGATGATGGTATTCTTAAAGTTGGCCATCCGGCCTTTGTTGTCTGTGAGCCGGCCATCCTCCAGTACCTGCAGAAGGATATTAAATGTATCCGGGTGCGCCTTTTCAATCTCATCCAGCAGAATCACTGAATAGGGCTTCCTTCTGACTGCCTCGGTAAGTTGTCCCCCTTCGTCATATCCGACATATCCCGGAGGTGCACCCACCAGCCTGGAAACCGAATGTTTCTCCTGGTATTCACTCATGTCAATGCGGGTCATCAACGATTCATCATTGAACATGTACTCGGCCAGGGCTTTGGCCAGTTCGGTTTTACCTACCCCTGTGGTGCCCAGGAAGAGGAATGAACCCACCGGCTTACGCTCATCGGATAATCCGGCTCTGCTCCTTCTGATGGATGAAGCAACTGCTTCAATGGCCTCATCCTGTCCCACCACCCTGTGATGAAGTTCTTCTTCGATATGAAGCAATTTCTCCTTATCGCTCTGAAGCATCCGGGTGACCGGGATGCCTGTCCATTTGGAGACTACCTCTGCAATATCCTCTGAGGTGATCTCCTCTCTAACCAGTCTTTTCCCACTGTTCTCATACTGATGTAGTTTGCTGATGAAACCTGCCAAATTCTCTTCGGCCCGCGGCAACTGACCATAGCGGATCTCAGCCACGTGGCCCAGATCCCCATCTCTTTCTGCTTTCTCTGCCTGAAATTTAAGATCTTCGATCTCCTGTTTTGTCTTCTGAATGTCGGTAACCACACTTTTCTCACTTTGCCACTGAGCCGACAACTGTTTCTGTTCATCCTCCAGCTCTGACAGTTGCTTTCCGATCTGATCGACCCGCTCCCTGTCTTTTTCTCGTTTGAAGGCCTCACGTTCTATCTCCAGTTGCTGGATTTTCCGATCCAGGGCATCTATGGCTACAGGTTTTGAATTCATCTCCAGTCGAAGATGGGCGGATGCTTCATCGATGAGGTCGATGGCTTTATCGGGAAGAAAGCGGTCATTGATGTACCTGATGGAGTACTGTACGGCACTAATGATAGCTTCATCGCGAATCCTGATCTTGTGGTAGTTTTCATACTTCTCTTTGATGCCACGTAATATGGAGATGGCATCCTCTTCACTGGGTTCGTCCACCACCACCTTCTGGAAACGCCTTTCCAAAGCTTTGTCTTTCTCAAAGTACTTTTGAAATTCATTTAGGGTAGTGGCCCCAATGGCACGTAAATCGCCCCGGGCAAGGGCCGGCTTTAAAATATTTGCAGCATCCATGGCACCTTCGCCACCGCCGCCGGCACCCACCAGGGTGTGAATTTCATCAATAAAAAGGATAATTTGTCCATCGGAACTGATCACCTCATTGACCACCGATTTCAGGCGCTCCTCAAACTCTCCCTTATATTTTGCGCCGGCAATGAGTGCACCCATATCCAGGGAGTAGAACTCCTTATTCAAAAGGTCTTCGGGGACATCCCCGTTTGCAATGCGAAGGGCAATTCCCTCGGCAATGGCTGTTTTACCTACCCCTGGTTCACCTACCAGGATGGGATTGTTTTTGGTCCTCCTGGAGAGGATCTGCAACACCCTTCGAATCTCTTCATCTCTCCCAATAACCGGATCCAGTTTTCCGTTTTCAGCCTGCTTATTCAGATGAATGGCATATCGGTCCAGTGCATGGTATGTCTCCTCTGCCGTTTGGCTCTGAGCGCTTGCTCCATTTCTAAATTCCTTAATGGCAGATTTTAATTCTTTCTCCGAGATCCCGGAATCTTTTAGAAGTTGACTTACGGGGTCTTTAGATTGCAGTATCCCCAGTAAGAGGTGCTCCAGGGTTACGTATTCATCACCGAAATCTTTTCTGCTGGAGAGCGCATGATTTAGGGCTTTATTGGCATGGTCGGAAAGGTATTGTTGTCCCCCGTCTACGGATGGATAGCTTTTCAGGTGTTGGTCCAAAACCACACTGAAGCCATTCAGATTGGCCGATAGCTTCTGAAATAGGTGCGGAATGACATTCTCATCCACTGCCAGGACCCCCTTAAGCAGGTGGCCGCATTCAATGGCTTGATTCGAATGTTCCAGGGCAATTTGCTGTGCCCTCTGCACAGCCTCCTGGGCTTTTATGGTAAATTTATTCAGGTCCATATGCTTATATATTTTATGTCGATTTGATTGCATGTGGATAAGTCAAAATCTGAGCCAGAAGCCATTGAGAGGAATTGGAGAAAGATGTAAGCCCCAGGAAAAGTGATAGATACATCAAGCGCCCACGAAAGTATGTTTCTCGAAAACAAACTAACCAGACAATATGGCGTGATATACCAATAAAAAAATGCCAAAATGACAGTAAGCGGATTTGTATGACTGGCCCATGAAAATTAGTATATTGTGTCTGCTTGCCACGGAGCTGGAATAACAGTGTAAAAATAGATTTCAATGAAAGCACTTGTACTTGAAGCGTATAACAAATTGGTATATAAAGATTTCCCTGATCCCCTTGTGGCTGATGATGAAGTTCTGGTGAAGGTGGAGGCGGTGGGCATCTGTGGATCGGATGTGCATGGGATGGATGGAAGCTCTGGAAGAAGAGTTCCACCCCTGGTGATGGGTCATGAAGCCTCCGGTGTAATTGCAGCACTTGGGAAAGATGTGAAGAATTGGGCTGCTGGCGATCGGGTGACCTTTGATTCGACCATCTATAAGTTGGATGACTGGTATACGCGAAAGGGATTCTACAACCTGAGTGACAACCGGATGGTGCTGGGTGTTTCACCTGGTGATTGGAAAAAACATGGAGCTTTTGCCGAGTATGTCAATGTACCGCAGCATATCCTTTATAAAATTCCCGATGACGTGACATTTACCCAGGCTGCCATGGTGGAACCGGTGGCTGTGGCTGCGCATGCCGTGGAGCTCACACCCCTTTCCTGGAATGATACGGCTGTGGTGGTGGGTAGCGGGATGATCGGACTTTTTGTGATCCAGGTTTTGAGAGCAAAGGGTTGCGGTACCATCATTGCTATAGATCTGGAAGATGAGAAACTCAATCTGGCCAAAGAGTTGGGCGCCGACCATGGATTTAATCCTAAAAAAGTGGATGTGAGAAAGGAGATTCTGGCACTCACCGAAAACAGGGGGGCAGATGTGGCCTTTGAAGTGGTAGGACTCAGCGATACGGTGAAGACTGCCATTGATACTGTGAGAAAAGGAGCTACGGTAACCCTGGTAGGAAACCTTTCACCCAAAGCTGAAATTCCCCTGCAGGCTGTGGTGACTCAGCAAATCAGGCTGCAGGGTAGTTGTGCCATATGCGGGGAGTATCCGGCCGTATTGGATATGATTGCCCGTAAAGAAGTAAATGTGGATGCCATTCTGAGTGCGGAAGCGCCGCTTTCTGAAGGGGCAGAGTGGTTCGAACGGCTTTACAAAAAGGAGCCCGGATTGATAAAAGTGGTGTTAAAGCCTTGATAATTCATAATCCATTTCCAATGAAACTGAGCAAAATCTATCTTTTAAACATCATTTTAGTGTTAAACCTGGCCTCCTGCAGCAGTGAACCTGACCTTGGAATTTTTGAAGGAAATGGGGACATCGGAAATGTGGGGCATGCCGGTTCGGTTGAATTTGAACCTTCCGATAGCACATATGCTATAACTGGAAGCGGAACCAACATGTGGTTTGATAGTGATCAATTGCACTATGTATGGAAAAAAGTGTCTGGCGATGTCTCCATCGCTGCCAATATTGATTGGGTAGGTGAAGGAATAGACCCACACAGAAAGGCCTGCCTGATAATCAGGCAGAACCTGGATACGGCTTCGGTATATGTGGATGCAGCCATGCATGGAGATGGCCTTACATCCATACAATACAGGGGGATTCCCGGAGGGATTACCAGGGAGGTTCAGGCCAATATCTCATCACCAGGAAGAATTCGCATTGAGAAAAAAGGCGACTATTTTAGCATGTCGGTGGGACCGCGAAATGGATCACTGGAATCATCAGGAGGAACCTTTAAACTCCCCATCTCGGAGCCATTCTACCTGGGTCTGGGGGTCAGTGCCCACAACAACGAAGTCTTAGAAACTGCTGTATTCTCAGATGTGAAGATTGAATCTATAGTGCAGAAGCCTGATTCTCTTAAGCAGATCGAAAGCACATTGGAAACCATTGCCATCTCCTCATTCGACCGACGGGTGGTCTTCCACACCAGCAGTCACATTGAAGCCCCAAACTGGTCGCCCGATGGTCGCACATTGATCTACAACAGCGGTGGTCAGCTCTATAAAATCCCCGTGACAGGCGGGAAACCTGAGTTAATTCCCACCGGCTTTGCCAAAAGAATTAATAACGATCACGGCATCTCATTTGACGGAACCCAGTTGGCCATCAGTGATGGGACAGAGACCGGTCGATCTTTGATTTATACCCTTCCTATTGAAGGTGGTGATCCCAAGAAGGTTACGCCGCTGGGACCCTCTTACTGGCACGGCTGGTCGCCTGATGGCAAGACCCTCACCTATTGTGCTTCACGGAATGGCAATTATGATGTCTATACCATTCCAAGCAGCGGAGGAAAAGAGAAGCGGTTAACCACGGCTGAAGGGCTGGATGATGGTCCCGAGTATTCTCCCGATGGACAATACATCTATTTCAACTCTGTGAGAACAGGCACCATGCAGATCTGGAGAATGAAGCCCGATGGAAGTGATCAGGAGCAAATCACTTCTGATGAATACAATGACTGGTTTGCTCATCCATCCCCAGATGGTAGATGGATTGTATATGTAAGCTTTGGGACCAATGTTCCTGCCGGTTCCCATCCCCCTAACAAGGATGTGATGCTAAGGATTATGAACCTGGAAACAAAGGAGGTGATGGTTATGGCAAGCCTCTTTGGCGGACAGGGCACCATCAATGTACCCTCCTGGTCACCCGACAGCGAAAATGTGGCATTTGTTAGCTATCGATTGAATTAAGGCCGGCAGACTAAAAAGCAATTAACATGAACTATACTCCTCAACTAAGAAGCACCTATATTTTGGTGCTATTATCCATGCTCCTTTTTGCATGTACTGTAAATAAGGCACCTAAAGTATCCATTGTGACCGATCCTGCCTTTGGCGATCCGGCAGCACATGGATTAAAGAAGCTTACCCATAGTCTGGAAAGCCGGAACATTCCTTATGAAATGATTACTTCCCTGGATCAGTCCCGGGGAGATATCAGGGTGATCGCTGGTTTATCCAAGGGAGAGGGAACGGCAGCCCTGCTTCTTCAGGATGCAGATCTGGAATGTCCTGAGGAAGCAGAGGCATTGGCCATCTGGAAATCGGAAAAGGAGGAGAAACCCACCTGGGTGATCAATGGTTTTGACGATCGCGGATTAATGTACGGACTTCTGGAGGTGGCAGAGCAAGTGAGCTGGAGCACAGAGAAGGATGATCCCTTAAGCGAGGTGGAAGCAGTTATTGAAAAACCAGATGTGAGCACCCGCGCGATCTCCATGTACACCATGAATCGCAAATACTGGGAAAGCCGCTTTTATGATGAAGCCTATTGGGGGGTTTATCTGGACCTGCTGGCCAGCAACAGGTTCAACTCGGTGGTGGTAATTTTCGGATATGAGAATGCTGGATTTCTTGCACCCTGCTATCCCTACTTTTTTGATGTGGATGGGTATCCGGGAATTGGGATGGAGGGCATGACATCCGCGGAACAACAGCGCAATTTGGCCGCTCTTAACCGCATGATTGAGATGGCCCATGAAAGGGGATTGGATTTCAAAGTGGCCATTTGGGATCACATCTACAGAGGGGGGGTGCAGACTGGAGGGACTTCGGAAGAGGAGCTGGCCAGACAGAGTAAGAATCACCTGGTAGGCGGACTGGATGCCGATAACCTGAGTGCTTATACCAAGGCAGCCCTGGCAAAATTTATTCAACAGGTGCCTCATCTGGATGGGATTCAGCTGCGTATGCACAACGAGTCGGGTCTGAAAAGAGGGGAGGAGATGGAGCTTTTCTGGAGGGAAGTTTTCGGAATGATCAAAATCACAGCACCCGAACTACAGATAGACCTCCGCGCCAAAGAGCTGCCTGAGTCCATTATCCGGATTGCCGGGGAAATGGGATTAAATTTCACCATCACCACCAAATATTGGATGGAGCAGATGGGATTGCCCTTTCACCCTACCCACATCAATAGAGAAAATCAGCATGACCGGCGCCACGGCTATGCGGACATGCTCTATTATCCGGCCGATTACAGAATGCACTGGCGCATGTGGAGTGGAGGCACGCAGCGGGTGCTACTCTGGGGAAGTCCAGATTATGCAAGGCGCTTTGCCGAAAGTACGCACCTTTACCGGGGAGACGGATTTGAAATCAATGAACCCCTGGCCACCAAAATGGAGGCCCAGGCACATGATTTGGATCCCTTTGACCTGTTGAATCCTTCCTATGTTTACTATGATTATGAATTTGAGCGTTACTGGCATTTTTTCCAGGTCTTTGGCCGACTGGCTTATAATCCGTCCACCGCATCCGAGCTATGGTCCCGCGAATTTGAGAAACGTTTTGGTAAAGAGGCTGGTCCGATTTTGGAGGAAGCCATTCACAAAGCGAGCTGGATATTGCCCACCATTGTGGCAGCCTGCTCCCCTTATGCCAAATTTCCAACCACGCGGGGATGGGCTGAAAAGCAACGATTCGGCAGTCTGCCCATGTATGCCAAAGCAGAGGGCAGCGACATTCAGCAATTTGCCAGTTTTGATACCGAGGCCAGAATACTTATTGAAGGAGGGGAGACGGCCAGCAGACTACCCTCTTCTACAAGCCTTTGGTTTTTTCGAACCCATCAAGAGCTGGAAATACTTATATCAAAAGCCGGGGAGGCAGGACCTGGGAGCGAGAACAAGGAATTTATTTCTACCCTGACCGACCTGAGCATCTTGTCTAATCTGGCCCTTTACCATTCCCGAAGGATTCCTGCAGCAGTGAGTTATTGTATTTATAAGCGAACCGGCGATCCTTTTGCCCTGGAGGATGCCATTGCCTACGAAAGCAAAGCCATTGAAGCCTGGGCAGACATTGTGGAAGCAGCCGGAGATGTCTATGCTCCCGACCTGATGATGGGGGTTCGATCTGCGGACTACAATGGAATTAACAATCGCCTTTCGGGACACTGGAGGGATGAACTCGGCTATCTTAATGAAGAACTGGCGGAGCTAAAAATGGAAAGAAAAGCACTGCCAGATAAGGAAGAGGCAAGAAACTCCCCCGTCTATAGGGAAGCTTCACCGGTTAAATACAAAGATCTTTTTCAGATAGAACATCAACCTGTAAGAACTTCCCAGGTTGGTGAGGATATCAAGGTCAGTGCCCATATCAGCGCATCTGCAGGAATTAAGTGGGTGCGACTTAGATACCGCTCTGTGAATCAGAAATTGGATTATTTATCCATGCCCATGACAGCCCGGGCTGGAGGCGAACTCTACCAGGCAGTTGTGCCAGCCGATCAGATTGACAGCCGCTTCGATTTTATGTATTTCATAGAAGTGATGGATAAAAATGGGAATGGTCGCATCTATCCTGACTTTGAAATAGAGACGCCCTATGTGATTGTAGAATTGAAGCGCTAAGTAGTGCAATCCACCTTGAAAACTAAGCAATCTCTTACAACTTCTCCAGCAGCAACACCCAGTCCTTTTCAGGTTCTGATGGAGCTCCCTGCAGATCTAAAACGCTACCGCCTTTGGCTTTTTTGAGTTTTCCCTTTTGCAGTTCTCCTCCATTTCTGGGATCAAACCACTTCACACCAAATGATCCTTCTGCACCGGTCAAATCTATGGTTCCGGCTCCTTTTTTCAAAAAGACAATGTAGAGCTCGCCGGCTTTGGCCAGACAGTAATCGCCCTCTGAGACAAGCCCATCCTGGTTTTCTGTTTCCCAGAAAGGAAGCTCATTTCCTTCGAAAAAGTCCAGCACATATTTACACTGATCCCACCACAGGTCGCGGGAGGCAAAATCCTGACAGGTCAAATCGGAATGGGCATGTTTGTACCCAAAATACCATTCGGTTCCCCAACCTCCGGCCATAAAGGCTCCCCAGAGCCCATTGATGCGGGCATTGTTGTGTTCCGGATTCTCGGCATCGGGAAGAAGTGAATGCTGGGCATCACCGGGTTCATCCACTGCCACAGCCCACTGTTTCCCAGCCTCTTTCGAGAGCTTGAGCCACTTTAGGGTCTGGGCGTGCACCCGGCTAAAATCTTGCTGGTTGGTCTGAAGGGAGATTCCCGAATACTTGCTGTCAGGCCCCAGGATGTCATTAAATGGCGTACCATTGTGAATCACCACATGGTGGCGATAGGGATCGTGATCGAAGAAGTATTGAGCAGCAGCCAGCCGCTGAGCTGTAAATAAGGGGGGAGTCTTTGGATTGCTTACCCAGTCCCCAATCTCTTCTCCAATGTTCCAGTTCAATGCCAGGTGGTGTCCGAAACGGGCCATTAATTCACGGTAGTAAAGCTTTGTGTTTGCTCCAATGGCCCCATTGTCCAGCAAGCCCTGGTTTTCTGACTCCAGGGTTTTAAAATGTAAAAACATGCCCAGTTTTTCGGCATGATCAAAAACAACTTCCCACTGATCCAGCTTGGAGCAATCGAAGCGGTCGTATCGGTTATAGTCCACATAGGGAAACACATTCTGATCGTCACCCACTATGTTGTTGGTTAAAAATGAGAAGGCATTCATTCCTTTGGAAGCGAGGTAGTTTACCGCCCCGATCATGGCCTTTCCCTTTCCATTTTGCCAGGAAGGATCTCCTTCATTCCAGTGTGGGAGATGTGCTTCCCAGGTTTTTACCAGGTCGTCTTTGTGTCCATCATTGTGGAAGGTGCCGTCAAAATCAGCATAAGCCAGAAAATTCTCAGGTGCATCGGGCCCCACCTTTAGCATGGGTTTGCCTGTTTCGGCAAACTTCAGATAGCGGGTTCCATCGTATTGCAACATTCCCTTTCCTCGCAAATCTTTACCGGACTTATCGGTGGCTGTAATGTCAAAAGTCCCTGAGGAGGTATCCATAAATCCTGCACTTGCTCCCGCATTGGAACGTTCACTGACAGCTACCCAGTTGCCTTTTCTGAAATCAACCTGGTAGGCCCAGCTCCCGGTTTCATCGGGAGCAAAGTGAACCCTCCATTTATTTCCGGAAGTGGCTGAAGTTTCGCCTGCATTTCCATCGGCCGCAAAATAGCCAGGAACCTTATAGGATTTACCACTTGCACTATGAGTGAAAGTCACATTGAAGCGGTAATTCATAAAGGGACTGTATTCCTCCTCTTCGGAGACTTCGGGTCCATCGAAGGTAAGGGTCACCTTGTGCCATTTTTTAAGCTCTCCACTTAACTCCGGCTTCACATTGGTCAGGGAAGCTGCCGCAGCGACTGCTCCACCCACATTGTGGGCAGTACCCACCTCTTCCAGTGCCTGAAGGGCTTCTTTCCCTTTTCCCTGGGGAGTAAGGGCAATTCCACTCCATCGACCCCGGCTCCACTCTTGTCCATCTTTGCTACCCACTTCAGAAACCACTGTGATTGTTTCGCCCTTCTTGATCTCCACATTCTCAATCAGGTGTATGTATTTTACCCCTTCTTCAAAGGAATTTACGCTTAAGGGGTTCTTAAATTGTCCCAACTGTTTTTCATTGAGAGATAAGGTGTAGGTCGATCCTCCATCATTTTCACCCACTCCCAGAAACAGTATATCAAAAGTTCCATCATTGGCTGAATAAGTGGTGGAGGTGGCGGCTTTTTTGTGCTGATCCGGATTAATGGCCAGCCAGCTGTCGTTCAGATAAAAGTTGGTTCCCTCGATGGGGAATGCTGTGGCACGTAAGAGCTTTACACCCTGTGTACTGTGTTCCACCGAGTAGAGAAAGGAAGGTTTAGAGGCCGGATCTTTTGTCACTACCGGAAAGGGTTTCGGCAAAGTGCCTGATGCCAGTTTTACATCGGGACCGACTCCCTCTGGTACATAGGCTTTGTATTGGTCAGCAGGAAGCGGTCGAATTCAAAGCCGTCCTCGCGCATGCTAAAGGTGATCTCCTGAACTCCGGCCTCTTCAATATCCAGGTAGATCAGATAGGGCTCTCCACAGTGAACTTCTTCGGTCCTCTGCTTGCTCTCCCATCGCCAGCTGTTTTTTCCCTCGCACCATTGCAGACGTTGTCCGGTTTCAGGCCAGGTTCCATTCATACCCACATGTAAACCATTGTCTTCGGCACCTCCGCTGTAGGCCCGTGCCCACACATAATACCTGCCAGGGGTTTCGAATTTCACCTTGTAGTGAAGAATGCCCATTTGTCCCGGCTTCATTGCTGAAATTTTCTCCTGCGGTTAAAACATCCCCATGGGTGACCCGGGTGTCGGGCAGGATCTCAATGTAAGCGTTGTTGCCTGCATCCTTGCAATGTGAACCATCCTCATCCCGGCCTACGTTCGTTGTTTTATCTTTTGCAGTGACATACCACTGACGTATTTCGCTTTTCGACTGCTTGTAGAAATACTCGGCCTCTACAGCCACCATTCCATCGGCCTCCTGGAAAACCACATCATCGTCCACAATGGGATTTTGAAGGTTTTGGGCGAAGGCCGGATTTGAGCAAAGGGTAAAAGTGAAAAGCAGTAGCGTAAGACTTCTAAGCGTCATAATTTAAGGGTTTTGTGATATTGTAAGAATCTCAAGGAATACAAATCTAAAAAATTATTCGGACCAAATAGATTCGGCCGGGTTGGCTGTGGCGGCTTTATAGGATTGAAAACTGACCGTCAGGGCAGTGGGTATCAGTATAAGCAGAATGGTCCATATAAACACCAGGGGCCCCATTTCATATCGGTACACATAATTTTCCAACCAGTTCGACATTAAAAACCAGACAGCAGGAATGGAGATCACAAAGGATATAAGAACCAGAATGAAAAACTCCATGGTGATCAATCTGAGTACCCTTCCAATGCTTGCCCCAAATACTTTTCTGACCCCGATTTCCCGGGTGCGTCGTTCGGTGGTGTAGGAGGCCAGTCCAAACAGCCCCAGACATGCGATAAAGATGGTTAAGATTGTAAAACCGGCAAATACCGCCCTTCTGTTCCGATCATTGCTGAATTGCTCCTTAAAATCATCTGCCAGGAAACTATATTCAAAAGGCTTTCCCTGGAATATCTCTTCCCATCTTTCCTGTATAAACCCAATGGAAGCCTCGGTGTTTTTTCCAGAAAGTTTTACATATATGATGGGAGATTCAAGCCTGTAAACCAGCATCAGAGACTCCACTTCGTTGTACATCCCGGTCTGGTGATAATCTTTCATTACTCCCACAACCCTTCCCATAATCCGTCCGCCATCGCCCAGCTGAACCCTTTTCCCGATGGGTTCATCCCAGTTGAGTCTTTCAGCCAGCGTTTCATTTACAACCACTCCGGAGAGGGTGTCCCCCATATAATCCAGGGAGAAATCTCGTCCCTCTACCATCTCGATTCCCAGCGTCTCGGTAAAATCCTGATCCACCACCACAAAGTTAATACCGCGGGATTCCATCCCATTGGAGGTTTCCATTTGAAAAATAGCCTTGCCCGAACCTTCTCCGATAGGTGTGTTCGTCAGTGCTGGCGTAATTGATCAGATGGATTTTCCAGCAGCTGCTCTTTTAATAGCTTCATATTGGATGCGGGTTCATTGTCGGGTAACTGCATGGTGATTACCTCATCCATATTCCATCCCTGATCTTTACTTTGCATATAATCGAGCTGGTTGATCACCACCATGGTACAGGCGATCATTACTCCTGATATGGTAAATTGTATAACGGTAAGTACTTTACGAAAGATTCCCTTTGAAGTGCCCGATTGTGTGATTCCTTTCATCACCATCACAGGAGAGAACCTGGAGAGATAAACCGCAGGATAGCTTCCACCCAGAATCCCAACAATGATTATAATCCCCAGAAAACTTAGAATGGCTATGGGGCGGCTCAAAACCTCCAGCGAAAAACTCTTACCTGATAGCATATTCAGCTGGGGTAATGCAATGATAATGAGCCCAATACTTAAAACGACCGAAATGAAAGTCAGCAGGGTAGATTCTGCCAGAAATTGAGTGATAAGCATCCTTCGGCTTGAACCAATGACTTTTCTCAGGCTGATCTCTTTGGCCCTTTTGGCCGATCGGGCTGTGGCCAGGTTGATATAGTTTAAGGTGGCAATCAGGATCAGAAAGAAGGCTACGATGCTGAAGATAATTACATACTGTATACTACCAGTGGGTTGGGGTTCGCCTGCATTGTCAGAGTGGAGATGGATGCGGGTCAGTTGCATCAACTCGTATTCAACGGTGATTCCAATGCTCTCAAAGATGGTGGCCATATAGAGATCGTACATCTCCTTTAGCTTTTCCTGAAACTGAACTGCATCTTCACCCTCCTGAAGTAAGAGGTAGGTAAATACACCAAAATTGCCCCAGCTGCCCATCTGCTGGGGGAGACTGTTTCGGGAGACCAGTCCATCGAAAAGCACATGTGAATGTCTGGGTACATCTTCAATCACGGCAGTGATGGTATAGATTTCTTCGCCCACGGTCAATGAGTTCCCCACGGCCTTATCTCCACCAAAATACCTGTGGGCCATGGTTTCTGTAAGGACAATGGAATTCGGTTGATCCAGTGCCCCTGAGGTATTCCCTTCCAGCGCTTTATAGGTAAAAATGTCAAAGAAAGTGGAATCGGCATAGTAGACATCCTCCTCTGTAAACTCAATGGCTTCATTCTTGAAGAGTGCCCGCTGGAAATTGAAGAGCCTGGTGTAGTTCTCCACCTCGGCATAATCGTCCTTCACCTGGGGGGCAAAGGGCATTTGGGCCACTATCCAGGTAAACTCATCGTCGGTCTCGGTGATGTGGGATTGCACCCTGTAGATTCGATCCCCATTTTTATGGTAGCGGTCAAAACTAAGTTCATCCGACACATAAAGGATAAGAAAAATGGCGCTGGTGATTCCCAGGGTCATCCCCAGGATATTCAGGAAGCTGTACCCGAATTTGTGGGTGATGTTTCTGAATGCGTTCTTTAGCAGGCTCTTAAACATAAGTTGGCTTTTATTCCTTACAAGTGGTGGTGAAATAGACGTTGGGACTGTATTCCGACAAGAGGATCACCCCCGGAGGCGGAAATGGGGTAGTCCAGACGCAAACTTCGTAAATTGTAGCCATATTATCAACTCCAAGTATCACTATACCTGTATTTCCGGAAACATCCAGGTTCCGTGAGCTGGTTCCCGCAGGTGATCAGTTTGGTCAAAGCGGTATTGTTCGATACATCCATCAAGGTGAGCAGGTTGTTGTTAACCATCAGTTTGCTAAGTGAGCTGTTGAGAGAAACATCCAGCGTTTCTATCCGATTTCGTCCACAACTGACTTCCCGAAGGGCCGGGTTTTTAGACAGGTCCAGAGAGGTGAGCCTGTTTTCCGAACAATACAGAATCTCCAGGGCTGGACTTAATGGATAGATCCAGGTGGGTGAGGGCATTACTCATGGAAGCACCGCCCGAACAATCCAGATGCCTCAAATGAGGATTGTGACTCACATCCAGTTGGTTTAATTCACAACCGGTGCAACTTAGATATTTCAATGAGATGTTGCCAGAGAGATCCAGACTTGATATTGGATTCATAAGAATCATCAGTGAATCCAGATTTATAAAGGCTTCTAATCCGCTTAAATCAGAGATGCTGGAAGGGGACAATCTGATGGAAGTGGTGGCTTCTGCTTCCGGATAGCTGATCAATCCGTCTCCATTCTTATCCACTCCTTCCTCCACAAGTGCATGTAGAAATTCTGTATCCGGAATAGAAACAATCTCTTCCGGGTCGGACTGGCAGCAATGAAGCAGGATCCCCAGAGGTATAAAAAAGAGAAAAAGGAAGCGAGGAGTCAGACTCATTCTATTTTATATCCCTGATCTTCATCGAAATAACCTCTCCGCTCTCTGCCTCCATTTTGAAGATCTTATATCTTAGCGATTTACCCACCAGGAGGGAGCTTGCCACGGAATTGGAAACTCCCTCATAGCTCAAAGTGATGAGCCAATGGGTTTTATCATCGGTAAGTTCCACCTCTTCCAGTTGCACTTTCTCTGCATCAGGAAAGAAGGAAGCCAGATATGTTTTGGCCTTATTGGTGGCCTCGCTTACATCGATCATAGTGATATTTAGTAATCCTCTTCTTTTAACTTCATATAGGATTGCGGGTGCTGGCAGGCAGGGCAATTTTCCAGGGCCTTCTCAGATTCATATACATATCCGCATACCATGCATTTCCACCACACTTTTCCATCCTTAATGAAGACTTTGTCTTCAGAAACATTCTGTAGCAACCTCAGATAGCGGGCCTCATGTTCGGCTTCTACTTTGGCGATCATTTTAAAAGCGGTGGCCACCTGGGGGAATCCCTCCTCCCTGGCAATTTCGGCAAAGGCAGGATAGAGGTCGGTCCACTCTTCATTCTCGCCTTCAGCTGCAGCTTTTAAGTTTTCCTTTGTAGTTCCCACAATGCCTGCGGGATAGGTAGCAGTAATCTCCACCATACCCCCTTCAAGAAATTTGAAGAATCTTTTGGCATGAGCCTGCTCCTCTTTGGCTGTTTGCATAAATATGGCAGAAATCTGCTCAAATCCCTCTTTTTTTGCCTGCTTGGCAAAGAACTCATAGCGATTTTTTGCCTGGGATTCGCCTGCAAAAGCTTTTAATAAATTTTGTTCAGTCCGGGTTCCTTTCAGTGAATTTTCCATAATTAATTGAATATTTAAAGTTTTACAAAATCTTCTTTTTCTGCGCCGCAAAGAGGACAGATCCAATCGTCGGGAAGATCTTCAAACCGAATCCCCTCTTTCTCCTCGTCATAAATATAACCGCAAGCCGCGCATCCATAACTGGCATACTCCTTTTCTGCGGGCTTCTTTTGCAGTTTGGATTTATCAATATAGGTGGGGGCATTTTTAGGAGCCACACCTTTTCTGACCTTTCTGTAATGAAGGTAGGTAAGAGGATCCAGTGACTCGTCAATTACCTCCGCCTGAACCAACTCACCGATAAACATCAGATGAGTACCCACATCGTAGGTCTCTGTTACCCTGCATTCCAGGTAGGCAATGGCGTCGTCCAGAACAATGGGTACCCCTGTTTCACCAAACCGAACATTCATTTTTTCAAGTTTGTTGGAGTCTTTCCCGCTTTTGTACCCAAAGGTCCCAATGGTTGCAGGTCCGGCATCAAGGCTCAGCACAGAGACTGAGAAAAGTCCGCTGGACTGAACTAGCCCTGCCGTATGATTGTCTTTATTACAGCAGGTGGCAAATCGCGGAGGATCTGAAGTTACCTGAAAAACGGTATTGGATATATATCCATTACCGTAATCTTTTGAGCCTGAAGCTACTACATACAGGCCATATGAAATTTTAAAAAGCGCCTCGTAGTTGATCATGTTGGGATTTTTTTGAGATATATAAATTTAGTTTATTAGCTCCAGAGCCCCAAGGGCTGGAGCACTTCTGATCTTTGAAACCAGGCAATTTATAGTGAATCTAAAAGGGATAGAATACCAGTCATTAAAACAATATGGCATAAGGCTCGTATACAGAGCTTAATTCTAAGCGATCAAATTAAATGTTATTGAAGTGAACGTTTTACTTATTATCTTAGCAGGTGTTTCTTAATTTAGAGTGAAAGCGCTTTCACCGAAGATCCGGATATGATTAAATATTACCTGGTCGTTTTTTTAACAGTTTCTTTGATCTCGGTAGGGATTCTCCTGCTGAAGAATCCCTTTTTCATATTTGCCAATGCTACAGCTAATTTACTGAACAGCATGTTGGGATCCAGAAAGACGGAGTCAACCAAACAAATCAATCTGATACAAAGCCTTGGAAATCTGCTCCCTAAGTTTGGACTATTGCTCTTTTTCTTAGCGATGACCATAGGTGTTTCATTAATCCCAATTGTGGTTTATCTCGAATACAATCCCGAGAAATCGATCCAAACCCTGGATATGCGATCCATCTACTTTTTCCTGAGTGTAATTCTGGGAAGCGTGGCTTTATTTTTAGTTCCATGGGCAAACAGGAACAAGGAAGGAGACTATACAGGATGGTCCATGCTTCTTCACCGCATGATTTTGGAGAATTACAACATATCCGCGGCTCTTTTCAGACTGGAGAAGAAAATCTACAAGAAGAGGCTCCAAAAGACAGATGGTAATTTTGTGATTGTCACAGGTTTAGCAAGGGGGGGGAGCATGACCCTGACAAACTTGCTTTTTGAGTCTAAAAAGTTTCATTCACTCTCCTATGACAACATGCCGTTTCTGCTATCTGTAAATTTATGGAGAAAGCGACACCGCCCCGGGAAAAGTAAATTGAAGGAGAGAGCCCATGGGGATAACAATATGTTTGGCTATAAGACCATCGAGGCACTGGAGGAATACTTTTTCAAAGTTTTCTTAAATGATGCCTATATCAAAAATAAGATTCTGGTAGAGCATGAAGTGGATCAAAGGACCTACGAGGACTATTTGATATACCAGAAACTGATTGGTATGAAAAGTAAGGATAGTACATACCTGGCCAAGAACAACAATCTGATTCTGAGATATAAATCTTTAAGGGCTCTAAATCCCGAATTTAGGATATTACTTGTTTTTAGAAATCCGGTTGCACATGCCTATTCCTTACTGAATCAGCACGATCGTTATTGTGATATGCATGAGGCGGATCCATTTACATTGGAGTATGTGAACTGGCTGGGGCACCATGAGTTTGGTCTAAATCATAAAGTTTTTGATCTGGAATTGAGGGATTTATGTGATGGGTATGAGGACTCTTCAATCAATTACTGGCTGGCTATATGGATCAGCTATTATTCGCATGTACTGACTTTCCCTGAAGATGATCACCTTCATTTAATCGACTATTCGGATCTGTGTGCTAAGCCTGTGGAGTTAGCGGGTATCCTGGGTGCTGCTTTAAATCTCGACCTGTCGATGGGTGAAAGAGAGCCCTTTGCTGAAAGGGACCCGAAAGATCTCGACATAGACCCTGATCTGCTCGAGAGGGCAAAAGCCCTCCATCAGGATCTGAAAAAACGTAAGATGGAAATTAGGTAGCAGGGAAAATCTTCTTTTTTGCCAGGTAAGAAGTGATCAACTCCAGGTTATCCCCACCTGATTTACATGTTATCACAGCATTCGCAGGTTTTTCATAAGGAATATCCACACCTGGCAGTCCCGAAATTTTCCCCTCATCGCAGAGCTTATACAATTCAGGCTTATTCTTTTTGCTGAATTCCAGATCTGAGTCCATGTAGATCAGGTGGAAAAGGTCATCACCAATGATCTCACCTACCTGATTACGCACCTCCTCATCGGGAGAAATAAATGAGCAAATGGTAATGATGCCCTGGCTATTCAATATTTTACAGATGTGTGCCACCCGCCTGAGGTGTTCGGTACGATCGGTGGGTGAAAAATCCAGTTCTCTGGATAATCCCGACCTGATGGTAAATCCATCGATAAGGACTACGGTGGCCCCAAGATCAAACAGTGTTTTTTCAAGTGAGTAAGCCAGGTCGTTCTTTCCGGAACCATGCAGACCTGTAAGCCACAGGGTCCCCGCTTTCTGATTATATCGTTTTGTATATTCTGATCGATTGATTAAACCCTGCCCGCGCTCAATCTTCTCTTTGGCCTCCAGGGTGATTTTTGATGGCAGGTCCTTTGGATCCACCTTGTCGATAATCATACCAACGGCCACAGTGTTGTTGGTCAGCGGATCTATCAGTATAAATGAGCCGGTCTGCCTGTTTCTCCTGTAAGGATCAAAGAAGAGAGGTTTTGTAGTGGTTAAAATGACCCTTCCAATTCCATTCAACTCCAGCAAATCCACTTCTGCTTTCTCCAGGGTATTTACATCCACCCTGTACCTGATCTTATCTATGCGGGCCCGGGTAACCTGGGTGGTATGTTTGATATAGAACTGGGTAGACAGATCGAGATTCTCTTCGTTCATCCATACAAGCATGGCTTCAAAATGACGCTCTGTTCTTGGAAGGTTATCAGGATGAACAATCATTTCCCCTCGTGAGATATCAATCTCATCCTCCAGGGTAATGGTCACCCCACTGGGTGTGTGGGCTTTTTCAAGTTCACCTTCGTAGGTAATAATACTTTTCACCCTGGATTGTTTTCGGGAAGGAAGGGCAATAACCGGATCTCCCTTGCGTATCAGTCCCGAAGATATTTTCCCCGAGAATCCCCTGAAATCGAGGTCAGGCCGCAGCACATACTGGACCGGGAATCGGAAGTCGGCGTAGTTGTTGTCGCTGCTTACATGTACATTTTCCAGGAATTCCAATACGCAGCTTCCGTGATACCAGGGCATCTGGGTTGACAGGTCCACCACATTGTCTCCATTCAGGGCAGAAATGGGAATGAAGTCCACATCAGGAATATCGAGCTGGGTTACAAATGCCCGGTAGTCCGCACAGATGGCATCAAACCTATCCTGGCTATAATCCACCAGGTCCATCTTATTCACAGCAAGCAATACATGTTTAATCCCAAGCAGAGAGATCAGATAGGTGTGTCTCCGTGTCTGGGTGATCACCCCCTTGGTGGCATCCAGGAGGATGATGGCCAGGTTGGCCGTGGAGCCTCCTGTGATCATATTTCTGGTATACTGTTCATGTCCGGGTGTATCTGCAATGATAAATTTCCGCTTGTTTGTGCTAAAATATCTGTAGGCCACATCAATGGTGATTCCCTGTTCTCTTTCAGCCTTCAGACCATCCAGAAGCAGTGCATAATCGATTTCACCTCCTGCATGGCCCTCCTTAACACTATCTCTTTCAAGGGCATCCAGCTGGTCCTCATAAAGTTTCTTGCTATCGAACAACAAGCGTCCGATCAGGGTAGATTTTCCATCGTCCACTGATCCAGCGGTAAGAAAGCGCAACAGGTCCTTTTTTTCATCTCTGTCAAGAAACTCCTGAATATTGTTCTTTTGATTTTTATCTTCGGTCATTTTAATAATATTAGAAATATGTACCTAGAAGTATCCTTCCCTCTTTTTCTGTTCCATACTGGCTTCCTGGTCAAAATCAATGACCCGGGTGGTCCTTTCAGATACTTTGGCGAGCATCATCTCTTCAACAATCTTTTCCAGTGTGTCTGCCTCCGATTCTACGGCACCGGTAAGTGGATAACAACCCAGGGTTCTGAAACGAACCATTTTCATTTCTGCTCTCTTTCTCAATTCATCGGGCATCCGTTCATCATCTGCCATAACGAGGGTTCCATCCATGTTCACCACAGGTCTCTCCTTTGCAAAATAGAGCGGGACAATGGTAATCTTCTCAAGCCGAATGTATTGCCAGATATCCAGCTCGGTCCAGTTGGATATGGGAAATACCCTGATGGATTCACCCTTATGAATCCGTGCATTGTAATTGTCCCATAGCTCGGGACGCTGGTTTTTTGGATCCCACTGGTGGTATTGATCTCTGAAGGAGTAGATACGCTCCTTGGCACGAGATTTCTCTTCATCCCTACGGGCACCTCCAAAGGCTGCATCGAACTTATATTTGCTTAGTCCTTCAAGCAGTGCCTGTGTTTTCATTACATCAGTATGAACCTTGCTTCCATGGGTAAAAGGTCCAATGCCTTTTTCAAATCCTTCTTTATTGTAATGTACGATCAGGTCCCAGTTTTTTTCAGCAGCATAATTATCCCGAAAGTTGATCATTTCGCGAAACTTCCATTTGGAGTCTATATGCATCAGAGGGAAGGGAACCTTTGCCGGATAGAAAGCTTTTTCAGCCAGTCTGACCATCACAGAGGAGTCTTTCCCAATTGAATAAAGCATCACCGGATTTTCAAATTCCGCTGCTACTTCACGTATGATATGAATTGCTTCCGCCTCAAGCTCCCGCAAATTTGTAAGTCTGTAATCTTCCATCCCGAAAACTAAGAAATCTTTGGCTTATTTCATATCTTTATTTGTTCACAGTCCTAGAAAACATTGCGGAATCATCCATATGCTTGACCAGATTATAGTTATTATTGTTCTGGCTTTTATCATATTCGCCCTCGTGCGTGAATACCATCGGCCAGGAATTGTTTTATTGACCGGTCTTTTTGTATTTATGGCCGCAGGTATAGTGGATTCTAGGGAGGCAGTATCGGGATTTTCTAACCAGGGGGTATTGATTATAGCACTTCTCTTTATCATTAGTGAAGGGGTGAGAGCCTCTGGGATTCTCAAAGTATTTTCAGATCTGTTTCTTCCACGTGAAAAGAAGAAGTATAGCAAACTTTACTTTTCCATTCTGGCACCCATTGGAGCCATATCAGCTATTCTGAATAATACCCCCATTGTACTTATTTTTGCTCCACTGATTAAGAACTGGAGTGAGCGGCTGAAAATGGATCCCCGCAAATTTTTGATGCCCCTATCCTTCATCACCATTCTGGGTGGATCACTTACAATTATTGGCACCTCCACTAATCTTTTGGTGCATGGTCTGTTACTTGAAAATGACCTGGATGGGCTGGGTTTTTTTGAAACTGGCAGGCTTGGAATATTCATCTTTTTCGCCGGCCTGGTATACCTGATCTTTTTTAGCAGATTGCTTTTGCGGGGTTCAGATACCCAAGATTCCGGCAGATCCCAAAAACTCTTTTTTTTTGAGGCCATTATTACAGATGATTTTGAATCTGTCGGGAGTGATTATGCGACCCTGAAGGGTAGAATTTTCAAGGATATCAACCTGGCCGCAGTGATAAGGGATGGGGAGTATATCCAGGACTATGCAAACCTGGAAATCTATAAAGACGACAAATTGTTGTTGAATACCTCTTTGATCATGCTTGAATCACTGAGGTTTATCAAAGGCATTTCTTTGCATAAGCTTGAACAGGCCTATAGCCATCATAAAAATGCCAAGTTGGAATCAGTGGAGGCAATTATATCTGGTCGTTTTCCGGGTGTTGGAAAGCGGATGAATGAAATCGATTTTCTTAACAGGTACAACAGTGTGGTACTGGCCATCTATCGTAATGGAGATCAGATTTACCAGGAAGTAGACCATGTTCGGTTAAAGGAAGGGGATACCCTGTTGCTTCTCACCGATTCTAATTTTGTTTCAAGTTGGAACGATTCACAGATATTTTACCTTCTCTCCTCCAAAGGGGATATACAATTCAATGTAGATAAGAAAAAAGCCCTTTTGACCTATCTGTTGCTGGCTGGTTTGCTTGCAGGGGCCATTGTAACTACCTCTTTTGATGTTTTTAAAAATTCTACGTTCAATCCATTGCTGGTTACAGGTTTGGTGATGATATTGATGATCTGGTTAAAGGTTTTACCTTCTCAACGGTATACCAAAGCTATTAAATGGGATATTCTTATAACCATTGCCGCTTCCATTGGCATCAGTCACGCCATTCATAACTCGGGTCTGTCCGATACGGTAGCAAATTTCATTCTGAACCATCTGATGTTCCTGGGGCCCATGGGACTGCTCTTTATTCTTTACCTGTTGACGGTCATCATCACTGAGGTGGTAACCAACAATGCTGCGGCGGCCCTGGTGTTTCCAATTGCTCTCTCTATTTCAACCCTTTCTGGTTATGACCACAGACCCTTTGTGATTGCCATTTGTATTGCGGCGGCCTGCAGCTTTATCAGCCCTATTGGATACCAGACAAATATGATTGTCCAGTCCATTGGTCAATATAAATACAAGGATTTTGGACGGCTGGGATTTCCACTCAGCCTGATGGTTATGATTATCTCTATGTTCCTGATCCCGATCTTGTGGCCATTCTGAGAAGTATCCGTCTGGGATCAGCTGGCTTCAATGACCATGGGGATGCTATCTGCCGCAAGTGCTTCTCCTTTGAAATTACCGAAGAAATTAAGCTTGCTGAAACCTGCATCCAAAAACGCGGCCTCTATTTCGGATTTTCTGACTGGGAATAGAGGGACGCTGTTCATAATTACCTGGTTCTTCTTCTTGATGGTCAATATGGTTTCGAAGTCAATAAGGTGCTTATCAGCATTGTAATTGTAGTTCCTAATGAATTGGATGTCATTATTTTCAAGGGTAGGCAATGAGTTGATCCTTTGATCCAGTATCCGGTCATAGTTTATGATCTGTATCAATAATTTTCCATGAGGGTTAAGCAGCCCTTGGCACTTCTTAAAGAAGAGGGAAATTTGCTCCAGCGAAGAGAGGTGCACCAGGGTATTCCCGTAACATAAGATGCCATCAAATGTTTCAGGATAAAAATGGGAATCAATTTCAAGCATATCCAATGTAAAGAACTCCAAATTGGTTTTCTCATTTGCATCTATCCCGGCCTTCTCGAGCATGGCTTCGTCCAGGTCAATTCCCACCACCTTTTTGAAAGTGGTCGAAAGTGCAAGAGAGAGAGAGCCGGTACCACAACCAATGTCCAGTAGGCTTAAATCCCCTGTTTGAGAAAAGGCCCTGTTTGTAAAGGCTACCTGGCCTGGATTCAGAGGAAAAATCTTGTTATAAACCTCCGCGATACTTCTGTAGAATCCCATTCAGTTAAAGTTCATAATAGAAGGCATCCCGCAATACTTCCAGACTTTTAGGTACCGCCTCCATGGGATCGGCTTTGCCTTCCATCTCCAGGGATATATAGCCTTTGTAGTTGTGCTTCCGCATGATCTCCCCGATCCTTGGATAGTCCAGGTCAAGTGTGTACCATTTGCCTCCACCGTAGTAGGTTTTGGCCTGGACCAATGAAGTATGGGGTGCAAGCATTTCCAGACGATCATAGGGATCCTCCAGGAAGTTCCCCGTATCCAAGGTTACGCTGAGCCATGGGGAGTTAATCTCATTCACAATACGCATGACCCCTTCAGCGGTTCTTCCCAGGCCCCAGTGATTCTCCAAACCCAGGACCACACCACACTTCTCTGCAGTAGGGATGCACTGCTGTATGGAATCAATGACCCACTTGAAACCATCTTCGTCGGTGTATCCCTCAATGGTGGGCTCAATGCCCTTATTTTCCATCAGGTGATCAAAAGATTCGCTTGTTCCCCAGCGACCTGTGTTGATTCGCATGGTAGGTATTCCCAGCTGGTAAGCCAGTTCAATCTGGTGAATGGTTAAAGCAATATTTTCATCGCGGTAGGTCTTATCGGGTCTGACAAATCCTTGATGCGTTGAGAAACCCATGAGGTCAAGTCCATTGTGGAAAGCTCTTTTTTTCAGCATATTCAGATAGGAGGTATCATCTGAGGCCATTTGCACCAGCAATAATTCCACCCCATCAAAACCCATGGCGGCCACATGATCAATAATCTCTTCAATGGGAGGATCATTCTTTGGTCGGTTAAATTGCCAGAATGAATAGGTAGAAACGCCAATGGGATTGTGTCTGATATCGGCCGGGGCATTAGAAGTTTTAAGAGCAGGCTTGATTGAGCTGGCACCCATCAGTGCGGTACCGGCGACAGTGGCTGCTCCGGCCTGTAGGAATTTTCGTCTGTCTATCATACCGAGTATTATTTTGTTTCAATTAATTCGTTTATCTCCGAGATGCAGCCTAAATGCTACGAATGGTTCATTGCAGATCTGATCGAATGAGTCACTCATAGTCTTCGCACCCTGGGCTCCAGGTCAGTAAGTTCAGAAATCCGGATCGGGTGTCCTGCCTCTATACTCTTCCTGGCCGCTATACCTATGAGAATGGACATGGCCCCATCCCTTACTCCGGCTGGCCGGTCAAAGGGATCCTTCTTTCCGGGAGTTCTGAAGATCTGATCGTGCAATAATTTGTCTCCACCGCCATGCCCTCCTTTGGAAAGCTTACCTGTTCCACTTTGAAATCGTTCCACAATTTATGCAGGATCACAGGTTCGGATTGGAGGTTTTCATCCTGCTGCGACATTTCAAGTTCATGCATGTCTGACTGACTGATATTTTCACCTTTCATAAATGGAATATCAAGCCAGGCATCGATCCGACCCTCTGTTCCGTTAAATGCAATCTTCCATCCTTCATAAGGCGAATAGGTGGTCAGAGAGTAGTTAACCAGCGTGTTGTCGCGGTACTTGATTTGTGCCGACATCTTGTCATAAATATTGATCTCTGGCCTGAAGAGACAATTGTCGCGAATGTATCCATCATGATCTTCATTGTTCACATAAAGATCCATGGATCTCTTATCCTTTGGTGATATCCCAGAAAAACTTACACTCCTTCTTGTGGTCACAGCTACGGCATTTATCTCCCCTGAAAGGGCCATTGGAACCATAATATTCCAGATCCCCGTAAGCAAATACCTCTTCCGGATCACTGTCCAGCCACCAGTTGAGCAAATCGAAATGATGTGTGGCTTTGTGGACCCAGAGGGTCCCTCCCGATTGCCGCAGTCCGTGCCATCTCCTGAAATAGGATGCCCCGTGATAAGTATTCAGATACCAGTGGAAATCAACGGAGGTGATCCGGCCAATAGAGCCAGATTGTAAAAGTTCTTTGATTTTGGTCATGTAGGGTCCCCACCGGTAGTTAAAGCCTACAATCACCTTTCGCTTGGAACGTCGCTCAGCATCCAGGATAGATTGGCATTTATCCTCATCCGTGGTAAGGGGTTTCTCGGTGAGCACATCACAGCCCATATCCAGCCCTTTGACTATAAATTCATGATGGGTAGAGTCCTTGGTGGTAACAATCACCAGGTCGGGATGTGTTTGATTGATCATATCCTCGAAACTGGTAAACAGCGGGCAAGCCACTCCCATGTATTTCCCTGCATACTCGAGACGACCCGGATTGATGTCACAGAGTCCCACAAATTCTAGCATGTCTGAGAAATTCTCCACCAGGGTCTTCCCCCAGAATGAGGTCCCCCGAACACCGGTTCCCACGAGAACTGCTCTTATTTTTTGGCCATTCGAATAGGCTTGTCTGGCCAGTGGTGAAGCCATAAGGTTTCCTGCCACGAAGGCTCCTGTTGTGCCCAGGAACGCCCTGCGGTTAAGCACATGTGTCATAATGAATTGTTATTGATATTCGATGAAATTGAATTTAATTCCAAGGCGACCTTCCATAATTTCACCCAATTCCAGGAGCTCCGGATCATCAAATTCGAAGTAAAAGTTCACTGCAACCTCCTTTTTCATCTCCTGGAGTGGCTTAAACATCCTCATGATATCAAATACACTCTGGACAGAAGCTGTATCCACATATTCCAGTTTCAGGTCTATATTGGTTTTCTCTGCGGGTTCCTTAATATATTCTTCTACCCACTCCACAATTGGCTTAAAGAATTTACGAGGATCAGAAAGTATGGAGTTTCCAGATAGTTTAAAATAGCCTGGTGCGCATTCAACTTCCAGTGATTTCTTGGTGGGTTCGATTGTGATGTTTTCCATCCTGTAATAATTTCAGAGTTTTGATATGATTACAAATATAATATTACTCCTTTTCCAATTCAATACCAAAAAGAGATATAATTTCATGTGCCTTATTGAGGTTTAATTCGGATAGCAGGTCTTTGTCGTTTTGTAATTTTAGATTCTGTAGTTTTTGCATAGTATCCCTCCAGTTTGAGGGATCATCGTCGCATAGAACGGTAAGAAATTTTGCCAGGTTAGGCAGTGTATTCTCAGAGATTTGACTCTTCAGTTTGTCGATTATACCCAGCTCGCTGAGAATCACCAGTTTGAGGTTGGATTCTTCAATTTTACCGGGCGCATCTTTATCATCATCTATGGGAATTTCAAGTTCGACCTGGCTTCTGAGATACTCCATCAGTTTCACGTTATAAGTGAGATCGGACATATCGTTGAAGATGGAGTAATCCTTAAAAAAGTCAGAAGCACTGGACTTCTTGTTGAAATAGTTGTAGATGTCCTCCATTTTGAAGTAGTTCACAAACAGGTACTTCCAGTTTTCCGACCGCTTGTCGTCCAGCAAACTGCGATGATTTTCAATAAACATGGAAGCATTGGAGTAGTAGGTGGCCAGAAACTTACTTCTTATATCGGGATTATCCTCATTGTCATAAAGAAAGCGTTCTATTTTACTGATTTCGTTTACAGCTTTGCCCCTTGATGATCCATCCACCAGAAAATCGAATTCGCGGATCATTTTATTGATCTTTTCGATATTGGGAAGGTAAATTTTTGAGTTGTTGAACGGATCATTGCGCTCAATGATAATATTCTGCTTCAGGCATAACTCTTCCAGTTCTGCACTGCGATAGTCTGGTTTGATCTTCTCCCATAAATGATTCGGTAAACTGGTTACAAAATGCTGTTTTCCGAATTTAGGACTTTTTATTGAATTGCGTTGTATTTCGGGCTAGGATTTAGAAAATTAGTAGGGGACATATTGAAATTCAATCCCCATGCGCTGTTCGATCATTTCGCCCAGTTCCTGCATCTCGGGATCCGCATCCTCAATATACCAGTTTACCATTAAATACAAAGTCCTTTGACCTTACTCCATTCAATTGGCGAAGTATTTGATATAAGGATTGGGTGGATGCAGTATCAATGTACTCCAGTTTAATGTTAACAACGGTTTCTTCAGCGGGCTTCTTGATGTATTTATTTACCCAGTTCAGGATGGGATCAAAGAATAGTTTAGGATCAGTTAAGATGGACCTGCCGGTGAAGTTCAAAATCCCATAGGATATATCAACGGCAAGCGATTTATCTGTGGGTATTATAATGAGGTCTTCCATGTAAGCGAAGTTAACAAAGATTGTCAATCAGCCGGGACCAAAAATGGCCTGGAATTGACGAATATCAAGTTTTCTATGACAAACATACCGGAAAATCATGAGAAAATGCCCATATTCTATATACCGCTATAATATATGAAATAGTGAATTTTATCCCCTTAAATGATTCATTGAGTTTTTTAATACCCTGATTTGTCAAATTAGGGAAAACCTTAACACTCGATTTCTCGTTATAATCCATAGAAAATGCTGAAATTAGATCTACGAAAGCCAACAGATAGTTTTTGGAATGACACATGTCTATAGTAAAATAAAAGATTACAGGCTCAATAATAAAGGGCGCGCCAAAGGGGTCATTGACCTGGTGGAGCTGCTGCTTGTTATTGTTACATTTCCTCTGGCCATCTGGATCACCAAAAGGTTTCTGATACCGGAAATGGAAGTGAAGAGGTTTGAAGCCATTTTGTTTTTTGGTTTCGTGCTGATGTCATGGTATGTGTTGTCAAGGATCACAGCCATGGCAAAAATCCCGCGTACACAGCGAAGCCTTACCCTGGCTTTTCAGTTTGCGCGGAGCACATTTATTGTATTTATTGGATTACTTGCAGTTAAAGTAGTGTTCAGGTTTACCTCACTGCCCGTATTTTTAATTGTGGTTTATGTGGCTAGTTTATACAGCCTGACTCTTTTGTTCAGACTTTTCGCGTATAAGGCACTAAAGGCTTACCGATATTATGGCAGAAGCACCCACCATGTATTAATTATTGCTGATGCATTTTCAGATGGCGTTATTGAAAACCTGTTGATCCAAAAGGAGTGGGGTTTTAAGATTGTCTCAATTCTCACCGATTCCAAGCTGATAAAAGCCAAATACGGATCCCAGATCAATATTATTAGCGGCCAGGAGCATCTTAAGAAGTCCATTGATAATTCCATTATAGATGAAGTGATCTATTGCAGGAGGGATGTGGACATTTCACTTATTAAAGAGGTGGTTGCCATTTGTAATGAAGTGGGGGTTATATTCAGGTTGCAGTCCTCTGTCTCACCCCTGGACCCCACCGAGTTTCAGCTTAAGACACTTAATAAAACCAAGGATCTGTCCATAGTGGATGTACCCTCCAACAGTCTGTCGCTTACATTAAAATCCATGGGGGATATCTATTTCTCCATACTGGCAGTGATTTTATTAGTGCCCGTATTCCTTACAATTGCCCTTATTATAAAGGTAAGTTCAAAAGGCCCTGTGTTTTTTCTACAGGAACGAATCGGATTGCGTGGTCGGAAGTTTATGTTGTTTAAGTTCAGAACCATGGTGGTCAACGCCGAAGAACAGCTGAAAAAGCTACAGGCCAGAAATGAGGCTGACGGTCCTGTATTTAAGATTAAAGATGATCCCCGGATCACCTCCGTGGGCAGATTTCTCAGGAAAACCGGTCTGGATGAATTGCCACAGTTTTTTAATGTAATCAGGGGCGAAATGTCACTTGTTGGACCACGTCCACCTCTGGAGGAAGAGGTAAAACAGTATGAGCGCTGGCAACTAAGACGGCTCTCCGTTAAACCTGGAATAACCTGTACCTGGCAAATTGTTCCCAACAGGCACGATGTCTCATTTGAAGAGTGGATGGAACTTGATCTTCACTACATTGACAACTGGAATCTCCAGAAGGATGTTGGCTTGTTTTTTAAAACTGTAAGGTCCTTTTTTGTGGCTGGAGGACATTAATTTCCATGTCAAATTCCTCACAACTTTCCTTTCTAATCTCCCATCGTTTTTCTAGAAGATGACTTTATTTTATCCAAGGTTCATTTCTTGTAAAAAAAATGGAACCCGTTGTGGATTCTGACGTAGAATAGCTAATCAATAGTTTTTATCTTTAGGACACATTAATAAATAAGAAATGTCTGATTATTAAAATATTAATAGGGATTGTTGCTACTTCCATTGTAGTTGCATCCTGTGTCCCTAACCGAAAGATAGTTTATGTGCAGGATAGCAAAGATCCATGACTATACAACAGGTGGACAATATGTATTTTATCGATGAGCCTTTAGATGATGTGATTCGTCAGGGTGACGAGCTCTATATTAAAGTAACCAGTGCAGATGAAACTCAAACCAACTTTAATCAAGATAGGCAGTCAATCTCAAGAGATCCGTCGCTTTTAAGTTATACCGTAGATGATGAGGGAAATATAAAACTGCCCTATATCAACAGGGTAAAGCTATCAGGCTTAACACTTGTCGAGGCTTCGGACCTGATTGAAGAGGAGCTATCACAGTATTTGCTTTATCCTTCTGTTTTTATCCGATTTGTCAACAATAAGGTGACAGTCCTTGGAGAGGTAAATTCACCGGGGGTTTATATTTTTAATTATAAAAGTGTCAATATCCTTCAAGCAATAGGGTACGCAAATGATATAGCCACATTTGGAAACAGGGAGAAAGTGCTCATAGTAAGGGAAGAAGGAGGATTCAGATCCAAACAGATGGTGGACCTTACCAGTAATGAATTATTATCGTCCAAATACTACATGATCCAATCGAATGATATCATTTATATTGAGCCGCTTAAATCAAAAAAATGGGATATGGCTACATTTCCCTATGACTTGTTGCTCTCTATGGTTTCTCTCACTATCGTAGTACTTACATTCATGATAACCTATATCAAATTAGGTAATAAATCTGAAAAATGACCAAAACAAACGATACAATTTTAGACTATATAACAGAATTTGTTAAGGATCTTCTAAAGTACTGGTATGTGGTGGCTATTTCACTGGCCATAATGTAGGGGTTGCACTTTTTTATATCAAGTTTGCTGCGAAGACATATAAAGTGGGTGCTTCTGTGTTACTGAATACAGAGAGATCCAATGCTTACGGGGCAAATTCAGATGACATGATGAGGGTTTATGAGCTGATTGAGCAGGATAAGAATCTTCAAAATGAGATCTATTTTCTTACAATCAACCCCTTTAATTAGATCGGTGGTTGAGGAGATGGATCTGCAGGTCTCCTACTATCTTCAGGAAGATAAAATTCCCAAAGAGCTTGAATTCAGTATGAAGGATCTATATGAAGAATCTCCATTTATTGTAATTCCTGAAAGAACCATCTTCAACCAGTCGAGTCTATTTTTATATCAGTATTCTGATGAGGAGAGCTGCCAGATCTCAGCTTTAAGCAGTGATGCAACTATTGTTGAATTTCAGTGAAGAATCTGTTATTATCCCATCAACACTGTTTCAACTTAGGTGGGACATATAAATTTGGGGAAGAGGTGAGTAATACCTTTACCTCCTTTCGGGTTCTGTTGAATTCAAATTATAATGCGGAAGAATACCTGGGCAAGGATCTTTTCTTCAAGTTTAATACCAAAGAGTGCACTCACTGGAGATGTTTAAAAGCTCCCTGAGTGTGCAGGCTTCATCCATTGATGCAACCATGGTGGAGATGACTCTGAATATGCGATAATGTGCAAAAAGGGATAGATTTTTTGAATGGATTGATATAACAGGTATATTGAAAATAACCTGGAGGAGAAGAAGTATCTTGCCAATAAAACCATAGAGCATCTGGACTTTCAGCTATCAGATATTTCCGAATCTCTGGGTAGCTCTGAGCAGGAATTGCAAAATATCAGGCGTTCTTCAAGTGTAATGAATATTGATGAGAAAGCAGGAAACCTTTACAATCAAATGCAAAATTCTGAAGTGCAGAAGGATGAAATTGAACAAAGGCGAAATTATTTGTTGCAAATGGACGAGTATTTCTCATCCAACAAGGATACCAGTGGATTTCTGGCTCCCTCGGCCATGGGACTGGATGATCCCCTGCTTAGCAGACTAATAGAAGAATTTACCACCTTGAATGCTGAACGCAGCAGATTATTAATAACAATCAACTCAGAAGTCCACGCTTGAGAACCCTGGATATTACCATCAATAACCTGAAGGAACAGATCAAAGAGAATCTCAAGTATGGAATCAACACCACCAATGCGCAGTTAAGTGAAATCAATGCTGAACTCAGGAAACTCAACAGAGAAAATTCGAGTTTGCCATTAACTCAAAGAAGGTTGCTGGGTATTGAAAGGAAATTTAACCTGAGCGAAAATGTATATATGTCACTTCTTGAGCAGAGAATACAGGCTCAGATAATAAAGGCCTCTACATTGCCTGATTGTGAAGTTGTTGAACCGCCTCAGTATGCATCGGTTCACTCACCAAAAAAAATGATCATTCTGATTGCTGCCCTTTTCTTAGGTCTTTTATTTCCCTCTCTTTTTGTTCTGAGCAGGAAGTTATTTACTAGCAAGGTTCTGAATATGGAGGAATTGCGGAATTATACCAGTCTGTCACAGATAGGAAATATACCTCTAAGCAGCAGGAGTACTATCAATTTGATCACGGAGCAGCCTAATTCCATTGCTGCAGAAGCATTTCAATCTCTTCGAAGCAATATTATCTATTACTTGATGGGTAAAAAAAACCAGGTGATTCTGGTCACATCCACCATGGAGGGAGAGGGTAAGTCCTATTCTGCACTGAATATTGCCAGCAGCCTGGCCGCTACTAATAACAAGACTCTATTGCTGGAGTTTGACTTAAGAAGGCCAAGTGAACTCTATTCCAAACTGGGTATCAGAGGTCTTGTTGGGATCAGTTCCTATCTGATTAACAAGGCAGAACTGGATGAGATCACCATCTCTTCTGTTGCTGGAGAACCTGGATATCATTCTGGCAGGACAGATCCCCCCCAATCCCATTGAATTAATTTCAAGTGGGAAAACTGAATCTGCTCTTCCAGGAGCTGAGGAAAAAGTATGATTATATTATAATTGATACTCCTCCTTACGGCGTTTTGACCGATGCATTTGTTCTCATGAAGTATGCCGATATCAAAATATATGTTTCAAGGCTCAGGCATGTGAAAAAGAAGATGCTTCTATCCAGCATTGAGGATATAGAGTCGAAGGGAATAGAAAATGTTCAGATCCTGATTAATGGGGATATACCCAAGCAGGGCTCATACGGAAAGTATTACACCACTCCCAAAAAGACCGGATTATTCAGTAAGAAGCAGGTTAGGAGGGATACTGGAGAAAAGACTTCAACTTAAATACTAACATTTAACAATTCAATAAGTCATGAAAGCAGTACTCTTAGCTGGGGGATTTGGCACCAGGATTAGTGAAGAAAGCGGGATCAGGCCAAAACCCATGGTCGAGGTAGGTGGAATGCCCATCCTCTGGCATATTATGAAGACCTACTCACATTATGGAATCAATGAATTCATCATATGCCTTGGTTACAAGGGATATATGATCAAGGAGTATTTCGCCAACTATTTTCTCTATGTTTCAGATGTAACCTTTGACCTGAAATACAACTCCATGTCCATCCACAATGATCAGTCCGAACCCTGGAAGGTCACATTGATAGATACCGGACTTCAAACCATGACCGGAGGGCGACTGAAGCGGGTTAGGGAGTATATTGGAAATGAAACATTTTGCATGACCTATGGAGATGGAGTCACCGATGTGAACATTGATGAACTGGTCAAGTTCCATAAAGAGCAAAATCATTGCCACATTAACTGCTGTTCAGGAACCTGGAAGATTTGGCTCATTTACACTGGGTGATGATCATACCAAGGTCACCAATTTCAGGGAGAAGGTAAAGGACCATGATTCAGCCTGGATCAATGGAGGATACTTTGTATTGGAACCGACATCTTCGATTATATTGATCAGGATTCAACTGTCTTTGAAAGAGGGCCTATGGAAAAGCTATCCAAGAGTGGAAAGCTTGGGGCTTTTCAGCATCGGGGATTCTGGATGCCCATGGATACATTGAGAGACAGAAATGTGCTGGAAGAGATGTGGAGCAGTGAAAATCCTCCATGGAAAGTTTGGTAATACTATATTTTTAACTGTAATTTAATGGTTCTGAACTATTTCAATTTATCGGGATAAGAGGGTACTGGTAACAGGGCATACTGGATTTAAGGGAGGATGGCTCAGCCAGTGGCTTATCTCTCTGGGTGCAGAGTTTCTGGAATCGCCCTTCCTCCCGAAGGAGAGATTTCACTATTTGATCAGCTTCAACTGGAAAATAAACTTAATCATCACATCTGTGATATCCGGGGATTCGAGCCATTAAAGGAATTACTTGAAATTCATCAGACCTGATATTATATTTCACCTGGCAGCCCAGCCTTTGGTGAGGGAATCATACAATACCCCACTGAGAAACTGTTGAGACCAACGTGATGGGTACTTTAATTTGTTGGAGGCGGTCCGGACACTTGAGCCTTCCACCACCATTGTTGTGATTACCTCTGATAAAAGTTATGAGAACCAGGAGTGGATGTTTGGTTACCGGGAAAATGATCCCATGGGAGGATATGATCCCTACTCGGCCAGCAAAGGGGCCTGTGAAGTTTTGACAGCATCCTGGAGAGCTCATTTTTTAATCCGGCCGACTATTCAAAACATGGTGTAAAACTTGCCACAGTAGGGCGGGCAATGTGATAGGGGGAGGAGACTGGGCTACTGACGGATTGTTCCTGATTGCATGCGTGCGCTATTGGCTGATCAAGCTATCCATGTTCGAAATCCTCTGGCAACCAGGCCCTGGCAACACGTTCTTGAACCCTTAGGAGGCTACCTTAGAATGGGTGAAAAACTTTTATCCACCGAACAAGAGACTGAACTGAAGACTATTGTGCACCTTTTAATTTTGGACCCTTGATTGGATCCAACAAGACTGTGGAGAGTCTGGTTGAGGAGGTGATTACTCGTATGGGGTAAGGGAAAGTGGACCTATGAAAAGCAACATGCAGTTCACGAAGCTTCACTGTTTGAATCTCACCATCGATAAGGCCTACCATTTGCTAGGATGGTATCCGGTATGGAATTTTAAAGAGACCATAAAACGAACCGTTGAATGGTACCGAAATTACAAAGAGGATCCCTGATCAATCCCAGAGCTTACTCTGCAGCAGATCAGGGAGTATTCTGACGTTATTTAAGTTGAAATAAGAATTAAATACATGATTATGAAATTTACCAAATCACTCCAGCTACAGAAAAAATTCAATGATACAATCCCCGGAGGGAGTCACACTTATGCCAAGGGAGACGATCAGTATCCCGAGTTTATGCCACCCTATATAGAAAGGGGCAAGGGATGCCATATTTGGGATATTGACGGGAATGAGTTTATAGAATATGGCATGGGATTAAGAAGTGTTACCCTGGGTCATGGCTTTGAGCCCATTGTGGAAGCAGCATATAAGCAGATGCAAATTGGGAATAACTTTGTGCGTCCGGCCAAAATAGAACTGGAATGTGCCGAAGAGTTTTTAAGTGTGATTGATGGTGCTGACATGGTTAAATTTTCCAAAGATGGATCGGATGCCACCAATGGTGCTGTAAAACTGGCCCGTGCACATACAGGAAGGGATATGGTGGCAGTCTGCGCCAACCACCCATTCTTTTCGGTAGATGACTGGTTTATAGGAACCACGCCCATGTCGGCTGGAATTCCGGATGTCGGTGAAAGAGATGACGGTCAAGTTCTTTTATAACGATATGGAAAGCGTCGAAGGGATGTTTGCAAGAGTATCCCGGTAAAATTTCCTGCGTAATTCTTGAAGCTGAAAAATATGCACCTCCCGAAGATAATTTCCTTCATAAATTAAAGGATGTAGCCCATAAGAATGGGGCTCTCTTTATTCTGGATGAAATGATCACCGGATTCAGATGGCACCTGGGTGGTGCTCAGAAGAAGTATGATATTGTACCCGACCTCTCCACTTTTGGCAAAGCCCTTGGGAATGGTTTTGCCATCTCTGCGCTGGCAGGGAAAAGGGAGTTTATGGAACTGGGGGGACTGCATCATAACAAGGAGCGTGTGTTTCTGATCTCCACCACCCATGGAGCTGAGAATCATGCATTGGCTGCAGCCATTGCAAATATTAAATTCTTCAAAGAGAATAAGGTGATTGAAAGGTTGGATGAACAGGGCCGTAAGCTGAAGGAGGGAGTAAATAAGGCTTCCAAGAACTGGGCCTTAATAATCATATAAGGATTATAGGTCCCAATTGCTGCTCGGTTTATACCACCAGAGATCAGGATGGAAAACCTTCACAACCTTTCCGTACACTTTTTATCCAGGAGTCTATGAAACGAGGATTATTAATGCCCTCAAGCATAGTATCCTATTCACATTCTGATCGGGATATTGAGGAAACAATCGAAAAAATGGCAGAGGCCATGGTGGTATATAAAAATGCACTGGAAGAGGGTGTGGAGAAGTACCTTGTGGGAAGACCTGTTGCACCCGTTTTTAGAAAATACAACAATTAATGAATCCATTCGAACTGATTCCTACCGGTATTGAAGGATGTTTTGAAATCAAACCCAGGATATTTGAAGATCAGCGGGGTAAATTTGTAAAGCTGTTTCATCAGGGATTTTTTCCGTGAACTGGGACTTCAAACGGTTTATGAAGAGGAGTACTATTCGGTATCTCCTGCCAGGGTGATCAGGGGATTGCATTTCCAGGTCCCTCCAAAGGAACATGTAAAACTGGTAAGTTGTTTGCAGGGATCCATTCTGGATGTGGTTTATGACCTTAGAAAGAGAGCCCCTCACTGGGCAGGTATATTTCACTGGAACTCAGTTCTGAAAAGGGAAATATGCTGTATGTGCCTGAAGGATTGGCACATGGATTTTATGTGATGAGTGAAAAGGCTACCTTTCTGTCCATGAATTCAAGAAAGTTTGCACCAGAGTGCGACAGAGGGATCCGATGGGACTCCATACCTTTTGATTGGCCCGATAAGGATCCCATCGTTTCGGAAAAGGATAGCAATATGGTATCACTGGAGGAATTCCAAAATCCATTTTGAAGCACGATGAAATTAGTAGAAACAGATATCGAGGGATGTTATCGAAGTCTATCCCCTTGAATTTGAAGGATCACCGGGGACGATTTGTAAAACCTTATCACAGGATGATTTTAAAGAGGCAGGTCTGGATTTTGACATGTCGGAGGAGTATTATTCGGTCTCAAAAAAGAATGTCATAAGAGGAATGCATTTCCAGCTGCCGCCTAAGGCCACCATCAAAGGAGTGACCTGTCTGAGTGGCGCCATTTTTGATGTGGTGGTAGATCTGCGGGTGGATTCACCCACTTATAAGCATCATTTTTCCGTTGAATTGAGTCGAGGAGAAGGGGAATATGCTCTATATTCCAAAGGGACTGGCCCATGGATTTTGCACCTTAAGCGAGGAAGCATTAGTTTTATACATGTGTTCTGAAGTATATTCTCCGGAGCATGACACAGGAATCAAATGGAAATCTGCCGGTATATTCGTGGCCGGTAAGAGGATCCCATCGTCTCAGATAAAGACAATGAGCTAATTGGGCTTGACCAGTTTGAATCTACTTTTAAGTTATAACAATAAAGAAATATATTTATGATCATTGCTGACACCAAACTAGAAGAGAGACAAAAAGCAGGAAATCCCATAAGGGCAGGATTTGTTGGAGCCGGAATGATGTCGAAAGCCATTTTGAACCTGATTAGAAAACAGATTCCGGGAATAAGGGTGGCGGCTATCTCCAACCGGACATTGAGCAAAGCGAAGGAAGTATTTGAGTTTGCGGGTGTCAAAAACATTAAACATGTTGAATCGGTCAGTGCTTTAAACAGAATTATTGAGCAGGGGGGAGTTGGAATTACCGAGGACTATGCCTTGCTCTGCGAGAGTGGTTACATTGATGTTCTGATGGACATCACTGGGATTGTTGAGTTTGGAGTTGAACTGCTGGAGAACGCTTTCGAACATGGAAAAGATATTCTCACCTTCAATGCCGAGTTGGATTCTACCCTCGGACCCATATTGAGTGTTCATGCCGACCGGGCTGGAGTCGTATACAGTGCAAGTGATGGAGATCAGCCCGGAGTGACCATGAACCTGGTCAGGTTTGTAGAAGGATTGGGCTTAACGCCCAGGCTGGCTGGAAATGTGAAAGGATTGCAGGATCCCTATCGCAATCCAACTACCCAGGAGGAATTTGCCAAATATTGGGGCATGGGCCCCGAGAAGGCAACCAGTTTTGCCGATGGTACAAAAATGAATATGGAACAGGCCTGTGTGGCAAATGCCACAGGGTTTAAAGTTGCAAAGCGGGGTATGCTGGGATATGAATTTGATGGTCATGTGGATGATATGACTGGAATGTATGACTATGAACAGTTGAAGGAACTGGGAGGGATTATTGACTTTGCTCTTGGTGCTAAGCCAGGTCCGGCTGTTTTTGTTTATGGATCCATTGAAGATGAATTATCGAGGCATCACCTCGACTATTATAAATTGGGAAAAGGACCCCTCTATAGCTTCTATACCCCTTATCACCTCTGTATTTTTGCAGTACCTTCATCCATTGCAAGGGTGGTTGATCTCAGGGATCACATTCTGAAACCAAAGGCCGGGTCGGTGGTTGAGGTGATTTCAAAGGCCAAAACTGATCTGAAGGCTGGATCTATGCTGGATGGTCCTGGTTTTTATACCTTATATGGTGAGTGTGAAAACCACGATGTGGTTCAGCATGAAAATTTACTCCCTATTGGGCTCACTGAATCTGGTGTCAAGCTAAAAAGAGCTATCCAGAAAGATCAGGCGCTTACCTTTGATGATGTGGAGTTTGATGAAAACAGGAAGATCTTCCAGCTCTACAAAGAGCAATTGGACTATTTCAGAGTTCCTTAATACTTCAGATGCTTTCGGAAGAATTCATCCATTTTCCTGTGTGCCAACTTTGATTCTGGCAGCTCAGAGTTTATCTCCTGGAATACATGCCACATTCCTTCATATAGATCTAGCTTGACTGTAACACCAGATTGATCCATGGCCTGGTATAAGCGGACAAAAGTACTCAGAAAGATCTCCTTGGTACCGCCCTGTATTAATGCAGGAGGGAATCCCTTGCTATAATCGGCATACACCGGGGAAATATATGGATCTTTGTGATCCTCTTTATTGGCATACGCCAGTGCAGCCTTCTCCAGGGCCATAGGAGCGTTCATGTGTGGATCGGCATGTTTAAGGGTCTCATAGGTGTCACCGGTTGATGTAATGTCTGCCCATGGGGAAATAAGAACAACTGCAGCGGGCGTCCCAATCCCCATGTCGCGCATTTTTAATACACTTCCTGCAGTTAAGGCTCCGCCTGCGGAGTCACCGTACATGCCAATGTCACTAAATTGATATCCACCTGCCACCAGAGATTCAACGACTGCAATAACCTGATCCAGGATCTCTTCCGATCTGGCTCTGGGAGCATTGGTATAATCAATGGAGATAATGCGCATTTTTAATCTGTCTGCAACCGGAACTGAGCCCATAAGCATACTCCTGCACTAAATAATACATAGGCGCCTCCATGCGTGTAAACCAGGACTTTATGATTGTCCTGCCATCCCTTTGGAATGATGTCTAAAACAGGAATGCCTCCCATAACCGTATCAATAATGGTTGGATTGTAAAGGCCCACAATGGAGTCGTTATAAGCTTTCCAATTTCTTTCATTGTCTTCCCAGTATGCCAGCCATGTCTCAAGATCCTCTGCTGCAGGCCAGGGATTCCGATCTCTGACTTTAAATGATCTGATTACTTCCTGTGCTTCAGAAGAGACAGTTTCAGGAACGTAAAAATCACTTGATTTTGTTTCGTTTTCTATCTGGATGCAGGAGCTTAGAACGGATACTATCAGTGCAAGTAAGATGAAATTTGGTCTCATATTTAACAACTTTGCGATAATTCTGTTAATAGTGCATATGTAATGAAACTTTTTCTACGATAATAAGTATAAAAAGTTTGTGAAGATATGAATAATATATACCAAAATAGTTTAGATCTAATGCAACCAATTCACACTGGTTTTAGTCATCATAATCGTTGATCGTATGTCAAACTTTTCTTTGCATTTGTCAAATCAATTTAACTAAATATCTCAGGCTATCGTAAGAAAAGATGTCATTATCAAGATTTGTCAGAGGTTCGGTACAATCAATCAAACAGAATAAACCGTAACAACTAAAAGAGTTATTTTTGTATTGAAGAAGTAACATAAAATATTAGAATTACGAAGTATTACTAAAAATTAAACATAATGAAAAAGATTTATCATTTGTCAATCTTGCTTTTGCTGATGTTTATAAGCATCGGAATTGTTTATTCACAGACCTGTCCAACAGATATGGTCGCTTACTGGAAGATGGAAGAGGTCGGATCTACTGTATTGAGCGATTATATTAGTAATCATGATGCAAATAGTTCAAGTATTCTGGCCAATGTGATGACTGGTAAGGTGGGAAGTGCCAAGTATTTTGATGGGACTACATCTGCTAGTGTGAGCAATCACCCTGATTTTGCTTTTCCTTCAGGAGGAAGTTTCTCAGTTGAATTCTGGGCAAAAATTCCTTCTATAAGTTCGGGAGTCAAGGTATTGATTGGAAAACGTGATTCAAATTCTTCAGGAGCATACTGGTTTGTGGCTATAAATTCTTCCGGAAGATACACCTTTGAGATTCAGGATTCAGGTGGCGGATTCAGGGAGATAACTAGCTCAGCATCAGCGAAATACGGAGCGTGGCAGCATATTGTTGCAGTCAGAGATGAAGCCACAAATGGAAACTACCTTTACATTGACGGAGTTATGGTGGCTTCCAGCATCATAAACTACACTGGAAGTTTCACCTCAGACGGACCAATCACACTGGGTTCTTTCAATAACTCTTCCGGTATTCCTTCTTACTTCTACACTGGGAGTCTGGATGAAGTAGCCATCTATAAAAGGGCACTACCTTCTTCAGAAGTGATCGCTCATAAGCAAAAAGCTGACGATGGGATCGGGTATTGTGATGGATTCTCTCCATCCTTTATCTCCACCCCTGAAGTAAAGGCGACTGTGAATACACTTTACACATATACCGCCCGTGCCACAGGTTTGCAGACTAATATGCGTTATACCTTACTTCAGAGGCCGGTTGGGATGAACATTGATGAGATAAGCGGTCAAATCAGCTGGGTTCCCTCCAGTGTAAGTGATGATGGCTATGTTTCTATTTTGGCAAGTAATGGCACTCCGCCTGCTGATACTCAAAGTTTCAGGATCTTTGTGGGAGAGGCTCCCGATTGTCCATTCGGAATGTCTGTATTGCTGAGACTTGATGAATCATCCGGTCCTGAGTATGCGGATTTTTATGGTGAACACAATGCTATCTCCACAGTTTCCCCAACTGCTACCGGTGGAATAGTTGGCGGAGGACAGATATTTGGAGCAGAAACAACTATGGATATCCCCGACAATGGAACTGAGTTTGACTGGGGATACACAGATAACTGGTCCATTGAATTTTGGATGAAAAGCACTACCTCAGGTGCACAGGTTATTGCCGGACGTTACAGAACGGACGAGTTTGAGGACCGTGCCAAGTGGTGGGTTGGAGTTGGTGAAACCGGACTGGCTACTTTCTACTTGCAGGATAACAGCGAGACGCATAAAGAATTTTGAAATTTCCGGCGGACCCTATTTGCCAGATGGCCAGTGGCACCATATCATTGCTGTAAGAGCGGGATCTTCCCAGCAAAACATCCTTATATGTGGATGGAGTTGAAGTCGCCTCCGCAAGTACCGATTATAAAAACTCATTCAGGATGGACCTGCCTGAACCAATTTCAGTAGGTTATTACAGAAGGGCCAGTGCGGGAGACAATGCATATCACTATACTGGCGTTGTTGATGAATTTGCTATTTTCAACACAGCTGTTCAGGCTGCAGATGCTAGCCGCTTCTATAATATGGGGGAGCCAACTGGTCATTGTACACCTGGGAACTATGCACCTGTTATTCTTTCTACTCCGATAACAGAGGCTACGCAGGATGAGGAATATTCCTATACTTTCGAAGTGGATGAAGCAGATCCGGGTGATCCCCTGACTTTATCCGCACCCTTAAAGCCAGGTTGGTTGAATTTCACCTATGTGGCAGGTCAAAAGACAGCCCTGCTATCCGGCACGCCAGGAAATGATGACGTTGGACTTCCTGCTGATGTAACCCTTAGCGTTACTGATGGACAGGCCATAGTGAATCAGAATTTCACAATAAATATCAACAATGTGAATGATCTGCCAGAAGTTACAAGCATACCTGTAGATACGGTGGATGAAGATGTCTATTATACCTATACACTCACCGTGGAAGATGCAGATCCAGATGATGTGATCACCATGACCGCTATAGCCAAGCCTGACTGGATGTCATTCACCCATAATCCGGGGGCTAAAACAGCGATCCTTGAGGGGACTCCCACAAATGATCATACAGGTAACAGTACCATTAATATTTCTATCGGAGACGGTACAGCCACTATATCAGAGATTTATACCCTTTATGTGGTTCCTATCAATGATGTGCCTGTGATTACAGGTCAGAATGACCTGTCTGTCAAGGAAGATAAGACCATCGGTCTATCCGTAACGGATCTGGTGATTAATGATGAGGACAACTCCTCAAGTCAGCTTACAATAAATGTGCTTGCAGGAAATAAGTATACCGTTCAGGGCAATGTGGTCAGACCAGAAGAGAATTTCTTCGGAACCATATCTGTACCTGTGACAGTAAGCGACCTGGAGTCCGAAAGTGATCTCTTCAATGTGATCATCACGGTAGAGTCGGTTAACGATATTCCTATGTTCACTTCCCAGCCTGATCTGGTTATTGAGACAAATCGTTTATATGCTTATTCAATGGATGCAGAAGATGCGGATGGTGACAACCTGACCTTTGCAGCCGAAGTATTGCCAGGCTGGTTGACTTTCTATCCTTCTAATGAGCTTATTACCGGAACCCCCAGGACCAGTGACCAGGGTGAGCATCTTGTTATTCTTTCTGTCTCAGATGGAGTGATTGAAATGGAACAGCAATTTGTACTTGATGTTAATTTCCCTGCGGGAATTGAGGATCAAGCAGCTTCAGAGATTAAACTTTATCCTTCCCCGGCCACAAGTGTACTTCACATGGAAGTTGATGTGTTGCAGGAAGATGCTGTTGCAAGTATTTATAACAGTGGAGGAACACTGGTGAAAACCATAGATGATTTCGGCCAGTACAGAGAAGACCAGTTTTGAGGTTTCAGAACTAAGCAGTGGAAGCTATTACTGTGTACTTCGAAACAGTCAGATTGAACATACAGTGAAGTTCCTGATTAGTAAATAGGAGATTACACTTTAGTGAAATACGTAATTAAGGGCCCAATCATTGTTGAATGGGTCCTTAATTATTTGAATATAAATTAATGCGCAAGTAAATGAGATCACTTTTTTCAATTCGTTTAGGATTTCTAGGTATCTTTTTAGCAATATCCTTGTTATTGTGGGCAGCCAATTATTAGGACAGGGCACGCTCAGGATCATGCCGCTTGGAAATTCCCTGACCGTGGGTGAAACAGGAGATCCGGATCTGCCCCCTCCTGATCAATTGACAGGGTATCGCTATGGATTGAAATATCTGTTGCAGCAGGGGGGCTACAATGTGGATTTTGTTGGAAGTCAATCGGCCGGAAGTGCTTTTTTCAGTGATCACCAGCATGCGGGTATTGGAGGATCAAGAGATCAGTATGTAGAGCGACTTCTGACTGATGGGTATGACGAGCGCAATGGAGTTCAGATTCTGAATCCACCGCGGAATTACCTGGATGAGTATTATCCGGATATCATTCTCTTGCATATTGGGACCAATGATGTGACCCATGAAAGTGACCTGATTACAAATCAGAGGGTATCAGCCATTCTGGACCTAATTGATCAATATGAGGTGCGCTCTGGCAAACCAGTTACCGTTTTTCTGGCCCTGATAATCAATCGTCGTTTACCCTGTGTCGCAGGATCGGGGTGTCAGACTACTAAAAACTGGAATGCCTTTCTTAAGGGCATGGCCCAGACACGGATCAATAATGGGGATAAAATTGTCATTGTTGATATGGAGAATGATGCAGGGATTGAGTACACCAATGTGGACTTTACGGCCGCAGATCCTCAGGGACTTCATCTAAATTCTAATGGTTATGGGAAGATGGCTGCCTTATGGTATTCTACAATCACCAGCTATTTTAATACCCCCCCAGTGATCAGTCCAATTCCCGATCAGAGTATCAATGAAGGAGGGACATTCAGTGTGATCAACCTTGATAATTATGTAAATGACATAGAGGACCCTGATGCTTTACTGACATGGACTACTACTTATCTTTCCACCAACAATTTGTCAGTCTCTATCGATGGGAACCGACAGGCCACAATCACACCAGTGAATCCTGCATGGTCGGGCAGTGAGTCTATTATTTTCACAGTTACAGACCAGGGTGTTAATGGGGGATTTCAGCAATCGGATTCTGATACTGTTACTTTTAGCATCAGTGCGACAAATGATCCTCCGGTGATTACCGGGCAAGTCCGATCTGAATGTTTTGGAAGATGGCAGTTTGCGGCTGAATCTTTCCGATTTTACTGTGTATGATCCTGATCCGGATCAATCACCAGATGATCAGGTCCTGCATGTGGTGGGAGGAGAGCATTATACTTTTAGCGGAACTACAATATATCCTGAAAAAGACTTTGATGCGGATCTATTTGTTAACGTGTATGTGAGCGACATTGTTGGGCCAGGGGTTCTTTACCAGGCGCTGGTATCTGTAACTCCCGTGAATGATCCTCCGGTATATTTAAGCCATACCGACATCAATTTTAATGAGGATGAAAGCTATACAGTCACTTTCAGTCATATTGAAGCTACAGATGTGGATAATGATCCATCTGAACTTCAGATCATCATGAGGCCAGGGAATGATCACACCATTGAAGGGACATGTAGTTATTCCTGATCCCAATTTCTTTGGCGAATCTATATATTGAAACCCATGTGGAAGATCCGTCAGGAGAGAAGAGTGCTACATTCAACCTGATTGCGCAAGTTAATCCCGTTAATGACCTTCCCGAGTTTGTCACCGAGCCCGAGGATACTGCATATACTGAAGAATCATACATATATCCTTTCAATGCTGAAGATGGTGATGGAGGGGAAATTAGTCTATACAGTAATCGATAAGCCGGAGTGGATGACCTACTATCCCAATTCCAGACTACTGGCCGGAATTCCAACAGTCGCTGATATAGGATATGCCCATGTGAAGATCAGGGCCACAGATGGAGATGTAATTGTGGACCAGGAATTCTATATGCATGTATTGGAGGGGACTACTGCTGCAATTTCAGTGGAGTTACAGGATGAACCCTATATATATCCAAATCCTGCCAACAGTGCTTTCATTGTTCACTATAATGATCAGATGGAAGATGGGTTATTCAAGCTTTATGATTACCTGGGTAAACTGATGACAGAACAGCATCTGTATGAGGGAACTGAGAATAATTTTAACACCGGGGATCTAAATCTGAGCCCGGGAATCTATCTCTATACAATTCAAAGTGGAGTGGAGCTATACTCTGGTAAGCTAATCATTCAAAACCATTAGTGGTTAAAATGAACTCATTTTATGCTCTTTAATTCCCTCCAGTTTGTATTCTTCTTTCCCATTGTAGTTGCAGCATATTTTGCTTTAAATCCAAAGTACCGCTGGATTCTGCTCCTGCTGGCCAGCTACTATTTTTACATGTGCTGGAACTACAAGTACATTGTTCTGATCATCCTTTCGACAGTGGTGGACTATTTTGCCGGGATTATTCTTCATAAAACAGAACGACGAAGGCTCAGGATCCTGGTCCTGATGGCCAGTCTGGCTACCAACCTGGGATTGCTATTCTTTTTTAAGTACTTCAATTTCTTTGGCGAATCGGTTAATTATCTGCTGGATAAGGTCAATATATTTTACAATGTTCCGGCCTATGATTTTTTACTGCCGGTTGGGATCTCTTTCTATACATTCCAGACATTAAGTTATACCATCGATATTTATAAGAGGAAGCAGGAACCTGAATACCATTTTGGCCGTTTTGCCCTTTTTGTTTCCTTTTTTCCGCAGCTGGTTGCTGGTCCCATCGAACGATCGGTAAACCTATTACCCCAATTTAGTAAGGTCTATACCTTCGAGTATGAGCGGGTGAAGAATGGTCTGCTGCTGATGGGTTGGGGATTCTTTAAGAAGGTTGTTATCGCCGACAGACTGGCCGAATATGTAAATATGGTCTATAACAATCCTCAGGATTTTGCAGGCCTCCATAACATCATCGCCACCTTCTTCTTCTCCTTCCAGATCTATTGCGATTTCTCGGGTTATTCTGATATTGCCATCGGTGCTGCCCTGGTCCTGGGATATAAGCTTATGACCAACTTCAGAAGACCCTATTTCTCGCAGAATATTCGTGAATTCTGGACAAGGTGGCATATTTCCCTCTCTACCTGGTTTCGCGATTATGTCTATATCTCTCTGGGTGGAAACAGCGTGGTAAAATGGAGATGGTATTACAACCTGTTTATTACCTTCCTTGTGAGTGGATTATGGCATGGAGCTGAGTGGACATTTGTTATATGGGGGGCCATTCACGGACTCTACCTGGTTATCGCCATTGTTACACTTAAGTACAGGGAAGCTATCAATGATTGGATTGGCATTAGCAAATTCCCAGGTCTGTATAAACTTGTCCAGATCCTGATTACCTTTGTTCTGGTCTACTTTTCATGGATATTCTTCAGGGCCAGTGATTTATCGGAGGCGATTTTAATCCTTAAAAACCATTTCGTATTTGAACATCATAGCGCCATAAACCTATTTCAGGATCCCTGCAGATTTCTATATCTCATTTGTGAGCATTTTTGTATTGCTTTTGCTTGATTTCTCGGAAGAGCGATTTATGATCTCGCACAAATCAGGAAATTACCCATTTATCTGAAGTGGGGCCTTCTGTTACTCTTTATTTCGGTGATATTTTTATTTGGCGTCTGGAATGAGGCGGACTTTCTTTATTTTCAGTTTTAGATATTAGCGATGAAAGAAAGAATACTATACTGGGCAATTATGATTTCAGGCATTTTTAGCCTGTTTATCTATATTGGGACTCGTTTTCTGCCTCTTATGAATGTGGTTCTGGTTGAGAAGATGAACGTTGAGTTGGCGGAGTTTACTAAATATGGAGATCTTTATTACAACAATTGTATAGATAACTTTAAAGAGGATCTGCCCGAGCAGTTGAGGCCCTACAGGTTGTCAGAAAGGAATCCTGAAGTGAATGATGCTCAGGTGCTCACATATGGGGATAGTTATTTTAATGTATCCTTTCAGAAAACCCTTCCCGAACGATTAACTGATACATTGAACGTAGGAGTCTTCTCCTACAATACACAGGATCCCACCCAGTCAAATCCATTCTGCCTGCTTAATCAGCTGGCTTATAAAAAGACAGATAAGCCCAGGGTATTTATTTTAGAGTCGGCAGAGAGGAATATCCCCACAAAATATGGTGAACCATATGATGTTAATTGTGAGGAGGTTTATGTGGCCCACAAAACTTTTCGAGCCAAACTATTGCACGAATATATTTTTAAGTCCAGTGCAGAGCAGCTATTCAATCTGGTATTAAAGAGAAGTTATCTGACCTCAGGGATTTATTCAAAATTCTCTACCTGAAATTTAACTGGTTTGGCACCATATCTTCACTTACTCCGGTCTATAAGGATTCTCCAGATGATCCCTGGCTATTTTATAATAAATCTATGGACAATGGCCCAGGCAGCTTTAATTATGATTTTACCTCTGATGAGATTGAGAGCTATGCAAGTAATTTGGCTAAATTGGCAGACAACTTAAAACAGACTTTCAATCTGGAAATGATATTTATGGCTGTGCCAAATAAGTATACCCTTTACAGTGGTAAAGTAAATAATGACCTTACAAGGGATTTATACCCGCTCTTCAGGAGGCTCTCGATCGAAAAGGAGGTAAAATATGTTGATCTGTACTCCAGCTTTAGTACTGCAAATGAAGTTTTATACTATGGAACGGATACGCACTGGAACAAACCAGGAGTGGATATTGCACTGGATCTTACACTCCGGCATTGGGAGAGTAACTAGGCAGGATTGATAATAATTGACAAATTAAATAGAAAACAATGAACCATTAGTATCCATAGCTGTACCAGTCTATAACGGAGAAGAATACCTTTCGAGAGTGTCTGGAAAGCATTTTAATCAAACATATTCCAATTGGGATTGTGTAATCGTAAATAATCAAAGTACGGATCAATCCCTTGCTATAGCCGAAGGTTTCGTTAAAAAGGACAAGCGATTCAGGGTGGTCACAAATCCTGAATTTGTAGATATGATCACGAATTTCAACAATACCTATAAATATTCAAATGAATCGAAATATTTTAAAGTAGTCTGTGCTGATGACTGGATCTTCCCGCAGCATTTGACGGAAATGGTCAATTTATTGGAAGAAATCCTCAGGCAGGTGTATGTTCTTCCTACCGCATAGATCATACCTCAGTTAAATTTGGAGGATTGAACTACTATGATGGTCCTGTTTTTGATGGGAAGGAAGTTTTGAAGAAACAACTGCTTTACCAAATGGATAATTTAATGGGTTCAGAAACGACCATATTAATCAGAACTGAAACCTTAAAGAAACTATCTGGATACCCAGCAATCTATGCGCCAGGAGAATTATCATTTCGATACTTCTCAGGCTTATGAATTACTTAGTATATCTGATCTGGCATTTGTTTTTCAGGTGACCAGTTATACCAGAAGAAGCGAACAAACCTACACAAGTCAGTATTCTAACAGGTTTTCTACCCATTTAAATTTGCGGGAGAAAGAATTGTTTAAATACAAAAGCAGTATGGCCGGAATTGGAAAAAGAATATAAAAAGGAGCGGGAACGTATGGATATTTCTTATTCAAAAGTCGATTGAAGGGGGATAAAGAGTGTATCGAATGGCATAACAAGCAGATGGATAGAGAGAGGAAATTCACTTTAAGAGAGCAGTTGCTTTACGTCTTAAGTGTAAATATAAAGAAGTTTAGAAGATCCTAAGTGGGGAGAAGATTATGAGCTTCCGAAAGTCTTTGTTTAAGAACATTGTCATACTTGGTGGATATAGTTATACCACTCAGATTATTGCCTTTTTAGGGACCATTGTATTATCCCGTTTATTGCTACCTGAGGAGTACGGTTTCGTCGCACTGATTACAGTATTTACAGGATTTATTAGTCAATTTTCAGATGCAGGTCTCTCCTACATCATCGTTCGAAGTGATTTTAGGGAACAGTTTTATAAGATGATGCACTATCTGTCATTTGTGATCGGTGTGATATTGTTTATAATTGTTGTATCCCTGGCCTATCCAATCTCTTTGTTTTATAAGGATAGTGCACTTATTTTGCCTACGATTGTAATGTCTGTTAACTTTATTCTGCGCTCCCTAATCACTATCCCATATGGCATTCTTTCAAAGCAACTTAAATTTAATAGTCTGGGCTCCATTGAATTAATCTGTTCAACCACTGAGGTTGCTCTGATGATTATTCTGGCATATTTTAAGTTTTCATATTGGGCCCTGATTTTCCCCAGCATATTAGGAAGTATTGTCAGGATCATTTTATTCTATAAAAAGACTGGACTAAAATTCAGGCTTCTAAAGCGGAAGTACCTTATAGTCGGTTTTAGAAAGGCGAAGAGCATTATTGGCAACCTCACGGGCTTTAATATGTTAAATTACTGGTCCAGAAACACCGATAATCTGATTATTGGAAAGTTCTATGGTGCTGATAGCCTTGGGATCTACAACAGAGCTTATAAGTTACTAAAAATGGTCACTGGTATTATGACCGGTCTGTTTGGGAAAGTACTCTATCCAAGCTTGAAGGATCTATCGACCAAAGGTGGTGATGTGAATAAGGAATACCTGAATCTTCTGGGGATTATCAGCCTGATTAATTTTCCGGTAGCCATGATATTTATTTTCTTTTCCGAACCACTGGTTCGGATACTCTGGTCAGAAACCTGGATAAAAGTAGCAGAGTTATTGCCATTTATTGGAATTCTTATTCTCACCCAAACTCTGAATTCAACAACGGGAAATATATTTATTTTACTGGGCAAAGAGAGAACCTTATTTCGCATTGGCATTCCTACAAGTATCATAATCATCCTTGCAATTCTAGGAGGGGCCCTTCATTTCCTATGTCCATGTCCTGATTTTTTATACTATTGCCTTTGTTTGTATTGATATTCCAATCGTTTTATACTATGGATTCAAAAAAACATTTGGGTTTGAAACCAAAGTTATTCTCAACTTTTGGGTGCCAAAATTGGGATTATCTACGATTATGATCCTATCGGTATGGCTCAAAATTCCAATGGATCACCTCATTGTCAGCTGCAGTATATTTAATCCATTTGATTATCATGCAAAGACATGATATCGGAAAAACATATGGTTTTTTAAAGAAAAAATTTCATTCAATCTCACGGAAATCTACTATATAACTTTGTTTGATGAAACATCCGAAATATAAGCCGGTCATTGTGGTAGTGGCCTATAACAGGCCTGTATCTTTGAAGAGAATTTTGTCTTCGCTTAAGAATTCAAGAAATATTTCAGATGTAAGCCTAATTATTAGTATTGACCACAAAGCTCCGGAAAACAATGATGTACTTGAGATAGCTAATAGCTTTGAGTGGCCATTTGGTGAAAAGGAAGTTATTTATCAGGAGGAATCGCTGGGATTAAGAAAACATATCATCAAGTGTGGTGATCTTTCAATGAAGTATGGTTCAGTGATAATACTTGAGGATGACCTTTACGTTTCCCCCTATTTCTATGAATATGCCTGTGAGGCCCTTGATTTTTATGATGAAGATCTATGTATAGCAGGCATCTCTCTTTACAATCAAGCTATAGAGGAGATTACAGGGTTGCCATTCAGACCTATAAGTGATGATTCGGATGTATACTTTCTTCAACATCCTTCCTCTTGGGGGCAAGCCTGGACCAGTGCACAATGGGGGAAATTTAAGAATTGGTACCTGACAGATCCCGATTTGTTTCAAATACAAATGCCTGATTTCATTCGACGGCGATGGCCTGAAACATCATGGAAGAAATATTTCTGTGGATACCTGGCTGCAGAAAATAAGTTTTTTGTCTATCCCAGAATTTCTTTAACAACAAACTTTAATGATCCCGGGACAAATTATAAAAGCCTGGTAAACCATGATGGACAGGCTCATTTGAAGATATTTAATGGGAAGCCTCGGTTTAAAGCCTTTTCAGATTCCAACTGCAAATATGATTCCCACCTGGAATTAACCATGGAAAGCCTTAAGAAACTCTCATCTGGATTTGATGATTATGAGCTTGAACTTGACCTCTATGGAACCAAAGATCCCAGGGATATAAAAAGTTCATTTGTTATCACGTCAAAACCATCCTCAAATCCCATAAAGGGATTTAAAAGGGCGCTTAAGCCCCATGATATGAATATTATTATGGAGCTCCCCGGTGAAGATATTTGTTTGAGTAAAACTGAAGACGTTTTGCCCGTAAAGGATAAGCACAGTTGGAAAACAGATAACTATAAATACTTCTATTCAAGGAAGAAAATCGGGATTAAGACGCAGCTTTACAATCATTTTTTAAGATTATTTGAACGGTAAAATTGAATTGCATGGAGTTGAAACGGATAAATAACCTCTTGGTATTATTCATTATATTCTGCTCAACTGCATTTTATAATTTTTCCATTCTGGGTCGCTTGCCCAAAGTTGCTGAATTGGCAGGATCTATGCTAATACTCTTTCTCATTGTATTTTATATTGTTTATTCGGAAGAGAGGAGCATACGAAGATACTTTATTGTCCCTGTTTCACTTATTCTATTTTCCATAATTATCAGCATGTTTATGGCCAATTATAGCAGAGGACAAAGTTTCTTTCAGACCATGTATGCACAAAATGCCATGTATTTTTACCTCTTCTATATTTTACTCCATAAAATGAAAATAAGGCCTGGGGACCTGGAGAAAATGTTTATTGGTTTAGGTTTGCTTTTTGTGGTATTGTATCTGATCCAATATGTATTATATCCAAAGCTTATTTTTGATGCATATATTCGGGAACAGCGGGGCACTATCAGGATATATATGCAAGGTTCTAATTATATGACTGTTGCATTCTATTTTAGTGTGCAGTATTTCTTTCGCACACACAAGGTAAAATACCTTATCCCCTTGTTGATCATCTTTACGGTTATCGTAATGAATGGGGGCCGATCAACCATGGCTGTGTATGTGATAATTGTAGTTTTGTTCCTTTTTATAGATAAAAAGGTAAAGTCAAGATTATTACTATTTATCTTAAGCCTGGTTGGAGCATTTGCGATTTTCCTGATTTTCAGAGATATTTTTAATGCCCTGATTCTTCAATCGAAGAGTGATGCTCAAATGGGTACAGATTATATCCGATTTAAAGCAGCTGGTTACTTCTTAACAGATTTTTTCAAAAATTCTGCTTCCTACATCACTGGAAATGGAACCTTTTCTGGAGATTCTCGTTATGGGAAAGAAATAGAATATATTGCTTTACGACATCAATACTATCTGGGAGATATCGGTCTCATTGGAAACTATGTCATCTACGGTGCCTTTTTCCTGATGGGTGTGCTTACCATATGTGTAAAGGCCTTAAGAATTCGTGTGGAGCAACGATATGTCTATATAAAATATATGTTTATTTCTGTTATTCTTTCACTGTTCACCAGTGCAGCATTTGCTGAACCCGATTATATCGTTTTATTCTGTTGTGCAATGTATATTTTTGATGTTTCGAAGTTCAATCTTAAAAAGGAACAAGAGGTGAAAGAAGGTAGTCGAAAAAACAATTAAAGTGAATTAATATGAAATACAAGATAGCATTTGTCATACCGGTGCATAATCGATTGGGTTACAATAAGGAGTGTCTTCAGATTTTAGATCAACAGAAAGAGACTAAATTCTTCCAGAATAATGAAATAGAGATTATTGTAGTTGATGACGGTTCTACCGATGGTACGGGTGACTGGATTCGCCAAAACAAGAAAGATGTGACCGTTCTTCAGGGTGATGGGAATCTCTGGTACAGTGGAAGTATGAACCTTGGAATGAGGTATGCATTCGAGCATTTCGATAGTGACTTTATCATGGTCTGGGAAAATGATATATTTCCAGTTGATGGTTATTATGATAATCTTCAGGACATTCTTGAAGGATGGGATGAAAACACATTAATTTGCTCAAAGCTTTATTATCGAGTTCAACCGGATACAATCTTCGGTATGGGTGGTACTTTTGATCCAAAAACCGGACGTAAAAGACTAATTGGCAGGGCAAAGCCTGACGGTCCTGAATATCAGGAGGACAGGGAGGTTGATTGGTTTCTTGGACAGGGTGTGCTAATCCACAAGGATATTATTGCAAAAGTAGGCTACCTTGATGAGAAGAACTTCCCTCAGTATCATGCAGATGTTGACTACTCTTTAAGAGTCAGGTATGCAGGTTACAAGAATATCGTTTATCACAACCTAAAGCTTTTGAACGATACATCCATGACCGGAATCTCTCATAAAAAGGATAAGTCCCTGAAGGACTTTATTGATAGTCTTACTTCCCTTCGTTCAAACCAGAATATCAGAAAAGATCTGAAGTTTCTTCGAATTCATACCACCGGTCTTTTAGCGTATAAGTCTCTAATCAGGAATTACTCTATATATACCGGCAGTTTTATTAAGTGGAAGGTTCTTGGATGGTTTGGCAAAAGGAAGGTCAATGAGGAGATTTTTTAGCAATCCCAGATGACAATGAAAATTCTCTCTATCTCCAGTATTCTACCTATTCATGATCTTCTGCCTCATAACGATTTTATATTTCAGACTTACCTCAATTATAAAAAGCAATTTATAGAGGATGAAATCACAATTATAAAACCGATTAAATATGATTTCAATCTGTTCACTATTCTGAAAGGAGCTACAAGACTAGGAAAATTGAAGAAAAAATACACATGGGAGATTAATGGCTTTCATGTGGAGATTTTTCCATTTTTTTCTTCATGGGGATTGAGGAATCTGCACTCACTGCTTACAAGGTCAATACTTTTAATAAATAGCAAGCGGATAAAACAACTCATATCGTCTAGAAAATTTGATGTCATTCATGCCCAGTATATTTATCCAGATGGAGTATTGGCGTATCAACTGAACAAAAAATTTGGAATTCCATACTTTGTAACTTCTCACCATGAGCGGTATTTCTTTGATAGCTATTTTTCGAAACGGATGGCCTTAAAAATATTCAATAATGCTTCCAAGGTTCTTCCAATCAATCACACCAATGCGCTATATTTTGAGTCATTGGGTGTGAGTAATATTGAGCTTACACCTCTTGGGTTTAATGAGAATTTTCTAAGAGAGCAGAAGCAAATAACAACCAGTAAGCTCAGCATCTTTACTGTATCTGTACTCATACCCTTGAAGAATATTGATAAGGTTATTCGGGCGATTGGGAAGTTGATATCAAAATATGAGATATCCTATACCATAATTGGGAAGGGGCCTGAAAAGGAGAATCTTGTAAAGCTGGTTGGTGATCTCCATCTTAATGAACATGTAAAATTTGTGGACCACATTCCCCATGATAAAATATCGGATCAAATGTACAAGCATGATGTATTTATTATGCCAAGCTATTTTGAAACTTTTGGTCGGGTATACTTCGAATGTATGGCTATGGGAATTCCTGTGATATGTGCAAGGAATTCTGGGATTCATGGATTGTTTAAAGAAAAGGAGGAGGGCCTTTCAGTACATCATGAAAATATTGATGAAATTGCTCAAGCTCTGGAATACTTAATAAGCCATCCCAGGGAGCGTATTGAAATTGGATTAAGAGGGCAGAAACTGGTGAGGAATTATACATGGGATGAGATAGCAAAAGATTTACATATTAAGTATCTGAACAGTATTCAAGAAAAAGGATAGAACTGTGAGCTTATCACTTCCACATATTCCCATTCCTCTGGGATTTAAGTTCCTGAAAAGAAAGGCCATGGTAAATCCATTGATTGTAAATTATCACATGGTATCTGATCAGGATTTGCCATACATCAATAACCTTTATTCCTACAGGAACGTAGATACATTTGTCCGGGATCTGGATTTTTATAATAGATATTTTCACCCCATTGGAATGGCTGAATTCCTGGATAGCATTAAAAATGGGACTGAGCTACCTGAAAATTCGGTTCTACTTACTTTTGATGATGGTTTCAGGGAAATGAGTGAGATTGCAGCTCCACTTTTGCTTGAAAAGAATATCCCTGCCACTTTTTTTATAACTACTGATTTTATTGACAATCAGAAACTTAATCATGATAACAAGCAGAGCCTGTTAGTTGACCGTTTGAAAAGTGGCATATCATCGATGGGATATAATAAAATCATGAAGCTTATGGAGGATTCCCAAATCCCTGGTAAGCGTTTACATGAGCGAATATTGAGAATCCCATATAAGGAAAGTCAATTGTTGGAAGAGATTGCTAGCATAGTTGGAATTGATTTTCCCTTATTTCTTAGGGATCAGAGGCCCTATATGACGTCTGCTCAAATCAAAGGACTATTGGATGAAGGTTTTACTGTGGGAGGACATAGCTGTGATCACGCCCGTTTTTCTGAATTATCTCATGAAGAACAATTAGAACAGATTAGCTTAAGTATTGACGTTCTGGCTAAAAGATTCTCAGTCGATTATCGAGTTTTTGCTTTCCCTTATTCTGACAGGGGAGCAAGTGCATCCACGTTTGAGGTAATTTCTAAAGAGTTGGATGCAAGCTTTGGAACACATGGACTTTTAGAGGATCCTGTAAAGACACATTTTCAACGCATCAGTGTGGAGAAATGGAATCAGTCTGCCAAAAAAACAGTCAAATACCACTATGGTCGCAGGTTGGTATATATGCAATTAAACAGGAAATATATCCAGAGGTCATAATCCCGGCCGAAGCATAGTTTCATTGGAGCTTCATATTTGCTAGATTTCTGCTCAAAGCGATGGTAATCATATTATTTTGTATATTGAACTTGCGAAGGCACTCTGTACTGATATGAAAAGGCTTCAAGTAGTAATTTCGACTTTGTTATTTATACTTACATTTCAGGTCTGTAAGTCACAGACGGATGTGAAGATCTCAAAACCGGAGCTGGAATTGGAGGGAAACAAAGTTAAAATTACCTATGATATTAGTGATTATAAACCTGATGATGTTTTCATTGTTTGGATAGAGATTACAGATGCCAATGGAAGATCAGTCAATGCAAAATCTATTACCGGAGATATAGGCCAGCAGATTAAGGGAGGAATGAATAAAGAGATATCATGGGATTCTGAAGCTGATGGTATCGTTCTGAGCGAGGGGATGTCCATTGAGGTTTACGCCGAATTGATAACACCTTCAAAAACTGATACACCTGAAAATTTGCAGGACGGGGCGAATAGTTATAGCACTACAAACATTGTGTTGCAATCCCTGTTATTTCCGGGTTTAGGGCTATCTCGTGCAACTGGTCAGCCCCATTTTTTAAGAGGTATTGCCGGATATGCATGTATCATAACGTCGATTGCTTATAACCAAATTTCGCAAAGTACTTATAATGAATATAGAGGAGAATATGATATTGTGTCGAGGGATGAATTGTATAACACTTCCGCATCACAGGATGGTGTATCTGAAGCATTTGCTTACGCGGCAATTGGTATTTGGGTAATTGACATTGTATGGAATGTCATTGGTACCTCAAAACTAAACAAACAATCAAATGGGCAGGCCCACAAGTTTACAATATCCCCCGGCATAGAACCCGCTACAATGGCTCCCATACTGGCTTTTAGTTTAAAGTTTTAATATTCTAAAAATTGAAACTATGGGAAAAATGAGCATAAAAAGGATCATCTGTTTTTTAATCTGTTCCCTGTTTCCAATTTTACTTATCGGACAGGTTATAAAGAGCGAGAAAGCATATTTAAAAATCAAAACTGATCCAGTTGTTCTCAAATCTGAGAATCTTAAGAATAGCCCAAAAATTGAGATTATTGACCGGCTTTCAGTGGGTCATCAGAATATGTAACTAATGAATCTGTAATTTCTATTTTAGGAGCTGTTTCTGATAATGGTACAATTGAATCCATAAGCTTGAATTCTGAATTTCTGAAATTCTCGGAGTCGGGCGAGTTCACACATCAGTTGGAATTGTTTCCAGGTGAGAATACAATCGTGGTGGGGGCTTTGGATAATGACATGAATTATGAAGTAAAAAGGTTTGTAATCAGTTATGTTCCTGTCAAAATTTCTCTTGCAGAAAAGACAAGGCAAGAGTCTAAATACTATGCACTTATCATTGGAATTAATACTTACCCTGATCATTCCATTCCATCTCTTGAGAATCCTTTACGTGATGCCCAGAAGTTGTCTGATGTTCTTACCTCAATGTATACATTTGATAAAGATAATATACGCTTCATTAGAGATGCCAAAAGGGAGGAGATCATTTATGCTTTGGACAACCTTTCGAGATATATTACGCCCAATGATAATTTATTGATTTTTTATGCAGGTCACGGAGATTTCGACGAAGAGGCAAATATTGGCTATTGGCTCCCTTCCAATGCAAGAAAAATGTCTACTGCCAATTGGTTTGGTAATAGTCAACTTGTAGATTACCTGAAAAAGATAAAATCAAAACATACACTTTTGATTACGGATGCTTGTTTTAGTGGCTCCATCTTTACTTCCAGGTCAGCTTTTTCCGATGCGCCACTTGCCATTGAAAAATTGTATGAACTTCCCAGCAGAAAAGCCATGACAAGCGGGACACTGACTGAGGTGCCAGATCAGAGTTCTTTTGCAAAATATTTGATTGATCGATTGGAAGAAAATTCGAATCAATACCTTTCAGCTCAGGATTTGTTTAGCAGTATTAGACCTGCTGTGATAAATAACAGTGATGCAGTTCCACAATATGGAGAGATTAAAAATGTGGGTGACGAAGGTGGAGAATTCATTTTTATACGTAAATAGTAATTCGTTGTTTTCAAAAATTAAGATTCTCAAACACAAGGTTCAAATGTATCAAGGTATAGTAAAATTTTACAGTACAATAATATTTTTGGTATTCCTTGGTGGCTGTTTAAGTTACGGGCCAGAGCGTATTTTCGTAGTTGATACGAGTTTGGTAAATGATATTACTGATGCTTCATGCTCTGTATCTGGAGTGATCATTGACCTGGGCGAAAAACCAATAAACCAACACGGGTTTTGCTATTCTACCAATCCTGACCCATCTATTGAAAAGAATGAAGGTATAGTCGATCTAGGGAAAGCTAATGCTGTCGGGGAATATAGTACTATAATTAGCGGACTTTCGCCTGAGACCACCTATTATATTCGGGCATTTATTTCGAATTACGATTTGTCCACCTACGGTAAAGTAATGAACTTCACTACTAGCAAGGAAGTTAAGGTAGCAAGTGCAACTGTAACAACAATTGCGGCCAAACACATTCTGGAATCATCAGCAGTTTTAGGGGGTGAAGTAACAGGGGATGGCGGTGAATCTGTAATGGAACGCGGGATTTATTACAGTACATCTTCTGATCCTGTTAATAATGGGACTAAAGTTGCCATAGGAATGGGCCTCGGTGTTTTTTCTACGACAATTTCAGGATTAGCCAGTAATACGCAGTATTTTTTCGCTGCATTTGCAACCAATAGCAATGGGACTAGCTTTGGTGCAACTTTGAATTTCATTACTGACGAGAAGGCTGCAGGAGAAGAGCCTATTGTGGCTACTGCAACAGCGAATAATATTAAGGAAACATCAGCAACCTTAGGAGGAGAAGTAACAGGTGATGGTGGTGAGTCTATAACGGATCGTGGAATTTATTACAGTACTTCCTCTGATCCGGGTAATAATGAAACCAAAGTAAACCTAGGAGTGGGTCTTGGTGTTTTTTCAACTGAAATTACTGGATTGGCTGGAGATACTGAGTATTATTATACTGCATATGCAAGCAATAGCATTGGAACCGGCTTTGGTGCAATATTAAGTTTTACTACAGGACAGTCAATCGTCAAACCTACAGTTACAACTACCGTTGCCTCTGAGGTTTCAGAGACTTCAGCAACTATTGGAGGAAATGTAACCAGCCAGGGAGGAGCACCAGTTACGGAAAGAGGTATCTTTTATGGCACATCCTCAGATCCGATAAACACGGGAGCAAAGATTCTAGTTGGGAGTGGAACTGATACATTTTCAACAACCTTGAGTGGACTGATAGATGGGACGAGGTATTATTATGTGGCATTTGCTACGAATAGTGCCGGGACTTCCTATGGGACTACACTAAGTTTTAATACCACAGAAACAGTTGTTCCGCCTTCAGTAACGACTTCTTCTGCAGTTTCAGTAACAGAGACAACGGCTGTTGTTGGAGGAAATGTAACTGATGGTGGAGGAGGTATAGTAACAGAACGTGGGATTTATTATGGCACTTCTTCTGACCCCAAGACCACAGGGGCGAAGTTGGCCATTGGCACTGACATTGGACCATTTTCAGCGACCTTGAGTGGATTGATAGACGCTACACGATATTATTACGTAGCATATGCTACAAATAGTTCCGGTACAAGCTATGGAACCACACTAAGTTTTACTACTTTAGAACCGATTGTTTTACCTTCAGTATCGACAGTTTCCGCAACTTCTATTACAGAGATAACCGCCATAGTTGGTGGAAATGTTTCAAATAGTGGAGGAGGTACAGTAACAGAACGTGGGATTTATTATGGCACCTCATCCAATCCAGTATCTAACGGAACAAAGATTGCATTAGGAGATGGTACAGGTCCATTTTCAACCACCTTAAATGGATTGATAGATGGGACAAAATACTATTATGTTGCCTATGCTACAAATAGTGCCGGTTCAAACTATGGTAACATACTAAATTTCACAACTGATCAAACAATAGTTAAGCCGTCTGTCACAACCAGTTCTGCTAGTTCAATAGCGGAGACAATGGCAGTGTTAGGGGGGAATGTAACTAATGGAGGAGGAGGAACAGTAACAGAACGCGGGATTTATTATGGCACTTCTTCCGATCCTAAGACAAACGGGACTAAGGTGCAAATCGGGAGTGGGACAGGTCCATTTTCAAAATCCCTGAGTGGATTGGCAGATGGGACAAAGTATTATTTTGTCGCATTTGCTTCCAATAGTGCAGGTGTGGGATATGGAAGTACACTAAGTTTTACGACTGCGGTTAGTAATACAGTAACTGATGTTGAAGGTAATGTCTATCAGACTGTTGTGATTGGTGATCAGAGATGGATGGCCGAAAATCTTAAAACAAGAAGATATTCTGATGGGTCCTGGCTTACATTGGTAGAGAGTTCAACGGCATGGGATGGTTTAGGCTCCACAAGTAAGGCGTATTGTTACTATGACAACGATGCCTCAAATGCCAATACATACGGAGCATTATATACGTGGCCTGCAGCGATGAACGGTGTAAACAGCAGTGATGCAAATCCAAGCGGGATTCAAGGAGTTTGCCCCTCAGGTTGGCATTTGCCTAGTGATGAAGAATGGAAACAACTGGAAATGCATTTGGGGATGAGTCGGGCTCAGGCAGATAATACCGAGTATAGAGGTACTGATGAAGGAGGCAAACTTAAAGAAACAGGTTATACCCATTGGGAAAGTCCGAACACCGGAGCAACTAACAGTAGTGGTTTTTCAGCCCTCGCAGGTGGTTATAGACTTTCTACTGGAATTTTTGGTTATTTTAATTCCGTTGCAGCTTACTGGACGTCAACCCATCATTCAAGTGATAGAGCAATGGATAGAGCACTACATCATGATGGTTCACAAGTCTACCGCAGAGACTTACCAAAATCAGCTGGATATTCGGTAAGATGCATCAGGGATGAATAATGTTGAGAGTTTTAAGATTCTTTTAGTGCAAAATATGAGCACCTTAGGTATAGAGAGGCAATAGCGATTCCATGGCCTAAGGAACTTTTCATTGACTATTTGCGTATACCAATTGAAGCAAATTATTATTGTTAAATGTAATTGTAGAACACTATGTCAAAAATCATTGTAACAGGAGGAGCAGGTATGATAGGCTCCAATTTAGTAAAGCAATTAGTTGATCTAAATCACGAAATCATTGTAATAGATAATTTATGGCGAGGCAAATTGGAGTATTTGTCTGATCCTGAAACTGGCGAAAATTATATAGACATTGAAAAGGCATTTTTCAATTTGGATCTTTCTCAGGAGATTCTCGATATTGACCCCTTTATAGGTACTGATTATATCATTCATCTCGCTGATGTGGTAGCGGGAATTGGATATGTTTTCAATAACCAGGGAAGCTTATTCAGACAGAATCTCCTCATCAATTCAAACACAATTGATCTTGCCAAAAGGTTAAATGTGAATGGATTTATTTATGCTGGAACTGCATGCTCTTTTCCTCTTGAACTACAGGATTCATTTGAATACAGCCTTCTGAAAGAAGATGAGTTATATCCTGCCAATCCGGAATCGGCATATGGTTGGAGCAAGCTTATGGGTGTTTATGAAGCTGACTTATTGGAAAAGGAATCAGACATTAGGGTTTTGTCTTTACTGTTCCACAATGTTTACGGTGCTCCGTGTGACTTCTCTGAGGAACGGAGTCAGGTCATACCTTCTCTTATTCGGAAAGCGATTAATTACCCTGAAGAGGGTTTTGAAGTGTGGGGCAGTGGGAAACAGGGGAGAGCTTTTTTACATATTGATGATGTAGTGAATGCGATTATTTTGGGGTTGGAGAAAGGACTTGGTAAAGGATATATACAGATTGGACCGGATTTCAGTACGACTATTGCAGAATTGGCCTCCACCATTGTTGAGATCTCAGGTAAAGATATTAAAATTGAATTTGATACTTCAAAACCCGAAGGAGATAAAGCCAGGGCTGCTGATTTTCGACTGGCCAGGGAAGTTCTTGGATGGGAACCCTTGGTTAGTTTGAAATCTGGTTTAGAGAATACATATGTTTGGGTAAAAAGTCAAATTGAAAGGTAAAGAGGTCAAAAGAATATCTGCTCACTTATTGATGGGTTTTTTCTTTATTTGCCACTTTCTACATCATTATTTATTAGAAACCAGAAAACTTTCTAATTATTGGAAACCATTTGCAAAAAACAACGTAAAGTTTCAATAACAACATTATTACTTGAATAGCTTAAGACCAGCTGCATTTGGGTCTTCTGATCCTTTTCAGTTTAATATTTATATTTACTTATCATTGTTTTAAAATGGAGAAAAAGATTAAGGTTGTATTTATATGGAGATTTTTGTTATACTATCGAGTTGATCTTTTTGAAAGGATAAACGCTAAAGAAAACATTGATTTTACGTTCATTCACGGAAACGACTTTAAGAACAGTAAATTTGTTAATTATAAGGGTGAAATAGGTTTTAAAAGTAAAAAGCTCAGAAGCCTGAAATATGGGATAGAAGAGAGTGCAAAATATTTGGTCTATTGGCCTTCTCTTTTCTATCAACTCGTCAAAATCAGACCTGATGTTATTGTTTTTGAAGGTGAATCAAATATTATAAATAATATATCGGTTCTTCTATATTCTTTGATTTTTAGAAAGAAGATTAATTGGTGGAGTTTAGGTCTGATTCCTGGATTTAAAGAAACCAAATGGCAAAAATTCTATAAGCCTTTTATGCTATTATTGTTAAAGAGAGCAAAGCATATAATTGGCTACTCTGAATATACAAAGAATTATTACTCCCAGTACGTGAGCAAAGATAAAATTCTTGTAGCTAATAACTGTCTTGATAACGAGAAGATTGACAGAGAGATAGAAAAATGTAGAGAAGAATCAGCTGAACTTAAAAAGGAGTTGAATTTTGAAGATAAGTTTGTAATTATTTATGTGGGTGCCCTTATAAAGCGAAAAAAGGTGGACCGACTGATAAAATCGTATCAAACCCTAAAAGCGGACTATCCAGAATGTGCAATGATACTTATTGGCGGAGGTATTATTGAAGATGAACTGAAGGAGTATGTGGCGTCAAACAACATTGAAGATATACATTTTGCAGGTAAGATTTTCGAAGGAATTAGCAAGTACTTTCTTATGGCAGATTTGTTTGTTCTCCCCGGATTGGGCGGATTATCTATTTTTGAGGCCATGGTTCATGGTTTACCCGTAATTTCTGCGAGTGCAGATGGAACAGAATTGGATTTAATTCAAGAAGGTCAAAATGGATATATTCTAAAAACAGATTCAGTTGAAGAGTTAAACGATTTATTATCCAGGTTTCTGGATGACAAAGGGATGGCGGCATCTTTTGGGAAAATATCCAGAGAAATAGTGGATACTAAGATTAATATTGAGAATACAGTTGGTACATTTATGCAGGCTATTGAGAATAGTGTGAATGGTAAATGAGAACTCAAATAAAAAGAAGATACTTGCTGTTTCTTCTTCGGGAGGACACTGGATTCAATTATTAAGGTTAAGACCTGCATTTAGTGATTGTGAGGTAGTATTTGCCTCAACCAATAAGGGGAGCGCTTCCGAAGTAGGTGGATATGAATTTTTTCATATCATCAATGCAACCCGTAAATCGCCATTTAACTTTTTTCCTATGTTTTTTCAAATACTAAGAATAATGGTTAAGGTTGAACCCGATATAATTATAACAACCGGCGCAGCTCCAGGACTGATAACTCTTGCAATTGGGAAGCTTTTCCGGACCAAAAACATTTGGATAGATAGCATCGCCAATGTGGAGGAAATGTCCACCAGTGGGAAAAAAGCTCGATTTGTAGCGGATCTCTATCTCACTCAGTGGGAAGCACTCTCAACACCTCAAGGTCCGATCTTCAAAGGATCAATACTATGAGAATATTTTTAGTCGTGGGTACTCAATTTCCTTTCGACCGCCTGGTTAAGCTGATTGATCATTGGGCCGCTGGGAAAAAACATATACAAATAACCGGACAAATTGGATACGGTAAGTATAAACCTGAAACATTTTCGGGTATTCCCTATATTAAAGGCGACGGAGTTTAACCAGATTTTCAAGGAGTCAGATTTAATTATCACCCATGCAGGGATGGGGATCATATTAAAATCTCTTGTTGCATCAAAACCCATAGTAGTTTTACCAAGAAAACTTGAATTAAAGGAAGTGAATACAAATCATCAAATAGCTACAGCAAGAGCGCTTGCTAAAATGAACTATATTCATGTTGCATGGGATGAACAAGAGTTATTGGAATACTTAGAGAATCCTGCCAAAATCTCATCAGAAGTTCCAATTGGTGCATATGCTTCAGAAGCATTAATTTTGAGCCTTAAGGAATTTATTCATTCTTGATGCATTTTTATTCAATGAATAATTACTACACTGACCCCCTCCCTTAAACCACAACGGTCTTAATGTTGAGAAATACGGCCGGGATAACAAGCACATAGCTGGGGATATTCGCACATGGTGAAAATGTTTAAAACCCTGATTGACAATAAGATAGAATTGGCGTAACTTAAAGAAAAACCCCGAAATGTGCTATGGAGGCAAAAAATCGGGGTAATTCTTACAAAATCATGAGTAATTTACGCCGAATTTTCGAATCTACGCCCGAGATTGCGTTTATTTCCCCACAACAGGAATTTTCATTGTACTGGAATAGTTTTTTGGAGTCAAAGCTTGGTCAGATCTATCAATCGATTCCTTGGAATGAACTTTCCAAATCTCTGAAACTAAAGGATAATCGATCTGGTCGCAAGGCGATGTTCAGTCCCCAGGGCAAGTTGGCATTGATGTTCCTGAAGTCCTATAGTGGTATGTCTGACCAAAAGGTTTATGAACAACTCAATGGGAATATCCAATGGCAGATATTCTGTGGGATCATCCTGGGGCCGAAGAAATTGAAGGATTTTAAGGTGATCAGCCGGATCCGTACAGAGTTGGCAAAGAAGCTTGATATCCGTGATGCACAAGGAGTATTGGCCAAGTCCTGGAAGCCTTACATGGAGCAGACCAACATTGTTTTGGAGGATGCTACCTGCTATGAGAGTGACATGCGTTACCCGACCAATGTGAAGCTGTTGTGGGAATGTGTCGACTGGATGCAAGGTCAGATGAAACGAACATGCAAGTATCTGAAGATCCCCACCCCCAGATCAAAGTATCTTGAGCAAAAGGAAAAGTACTTCGATTATGCACGGAAGAAAAAGAAACCGTGGAAAGACACAGTCAAACGTACCCGCAGTCTGCTCCATCTCCTGGATAAGTTGATCTATGAGCAGAAAAAGATAGAGGATCAGCACCGGATGCTTAGCTTCCCTGAGAAGTATCACTATCGGCGCAGGGTGATCAACAAGGTCCTTGAGCAACAGAGAGAAATGTTTGAAACGGGTACTCACACTGTTCCAAACAAGATCGTATCCATTGCCAAAAGCTATATACGTCCCATCGTCCGTGGCAAGGAGGTCAAAAAGGTGGAGTTCGGAGCCAAGGCAAACATGATCCAGGTTGATGGGATCAACTTCATCGAGCACCTGAGCTTCGATGCCTTCAATGAAGGTCCCCGGCTGATAGACTCAATCTGGTACAGCCGGTCTTTGTTCGGCAAGGTTACGCACATATCGGCAGATGATATCTATGCCACAAATGCCAACCGGAAGTGGTGTACTGAGCACAAAATCGGAACCAACTTCAAGCGCAAGGGACGGGCTGGCAAATACGAAGATCAGCGGAAAGTCCTGGCAGCTGAGCTGCGTAAGGAAAGGGCCACCCGGATGGAAGGCAGCTTCGGCACAGAAAAGCGGCATTACAGCCTGGACAGGATCAAGGCCCGTACCAAGAAGAATGAGATCCTCTGGATCTTCTTTGGCGTTCACACAGCCAATGCGGTCAGGATTGCCAAGCGTCTGGCCCAAGAAAAGCTACCCAATGTAGCGGCATAGCAATTTAAATGACTGACCAAATGAGCGTTGGACGGGAGAGGTATCTCCAGAAATCCGAAAATCAAGCACATAATGGAGAGAAAACCAAAAAATCCAAGCCGGAAGATAAAAAATCCGGACAGGGATCAATGACCAACTAACCGGATTTTTAAAAATATCGTCTATTTTGCGAATGTCCCTAGCTGGATTATTATAAATCTACCAAATTTTCGAATGTGCCTAGATAACAGATCAATGTAAGCGGGAACTTACAATGTACAGAATTTGGCAAATAATTATCGTACATCGTTAATTGCGAAAGGTGTACATTGTTATTTGCCATTTACAATCAATGAGCCAGCCCCTGGGATTTACATCGCAGGCATTGCAGGATTCCAGTGGGGGTTTGCAAAACGTCTGCGTTTTCCGCAGAACATCAGTAAGCATGCGGCCTAGTACACCCCAACTTTTTCCAACCTAATCCAGAACTTTTTGGAGATTTCTACAACTTTGCCGTAGTTTCTTGTAGATTTTTGGAGGCTTTCCAACGATGGGGCAATAGCTCAGCCAGATCCATGGAGTAATCATTGTTGTATTCCGGGATCCTTGACAGCACATCAATGAGCCATTCCCTGGGATTTACATCGCAGGCTTTGCAGCATCCCAACAACGAGTACATCATGGCCATGTTTTCCGCTGCATCATGGTTCCCGCAGAACAAGAAGTTTTTTCTCCCGAGAGCCAGGGGCCTGATCGCATTCTCGACTCCATTGTTGTCGATCTGGTATCTGCCATCCAGATGATATCTGGATAATCGATGGAAGATGTTATACGTATAGCTTATTGCCTTACTCATTCTCCCTTTGGGTAGCACCTTTGGATAATACTGTTCCAGCCATTTCTCAAAGGCACGCAGGATGGGATAAGCCAGCCTCTTGCGAAGCTCAGCCCGCTGCTCATAGTCCATTTGTTGATCGGTAGCCATGTCCTCGACCTTATAGATCATGCCGATTTGCTTCAAGGCATATTCTGCACCGGCCTTGTCCTCTTTCAAGGCCTCGGTAAATTTTCTTCTGGCATGCGCCCAGCAGCCCAACAACAGGACACCCTTTTTCTGCTCATATATCCGATAGGCCTCATATCCATCCGTCTGAACAGCACCCTGATAATCGCGAAGTAAATCAATAACTACTCTCTGGGCCCGGGAACCCTGATCATAATGGAAGAACAACAGATTATCCATCACAGAACGTACCACCCATAAATATGATTTGGCTGCACGTTGCTTCTTATTATCGATCACCGGTACCGTTGTTTCATCCACCTGGATGTAGTCCGTTTCCATTACGATCTCCCTTAGCCTGTGGTACAAGGCCCGGAGTAAATCACTACTGCCCTTGAACCAGCCATTGACCGTAGAAGCAGGGATGGATACCCCGGATTGCTTGAAGATGGCCAGCTGCCGGTGGAAAGGCAGGTGGTGCATGTATTTGCTGATCAGAAGTTCTGCCAGCAGGCTCGGCCCGGCATTGCTGCGAGGCAAGGGCAACATAGGCAGTGCCCCGATTTTGATCTTCTCAGCAGATTCTTCTGTATCCTCTTCTTGTTGTGCGGTGTCGTTTTTCAGCGCATATTTGGGACGTACGATCCGGCGAACAAACAGCTCTCCCGGTTTATGCTCCAGTACCTCAGTAACCTCCTCGCCGATCCTGACCCAATTCTCATCGATACCTTCGGGCTCAATGATCTCTTCTTCACGGCGCAGATGATCCGGCAATGGTAGGCGAACCGGTTGTTTCTTTGTGTTTGGTTTCTCCCGCTCATAGGTGATGATTTCCTTCTCAGCTTCTTTGATGACTTCTTCCTCTTCGGGCAATACATCCAGGCCATCAAAGTCGATCTTACATTGGTTGGGATCTTCGGGGATATACTTCTCACTGCTTGGATTCCAGAACTTGCGGCGATACCAGGATAACTGGTCGGTCAACTGCTTGATCTTATCATCTTTTTCCTTGAGTTAAAGCCTCATATCCTTCGTTCTTCTTCTCAGCTCGTTCCAGTGCACCATTGTCGATCTCCCGCAAGCGTGGAGAGCTCCAGATACATCTCGTCACGCTCCTGTAAAAGGGCCTCGATTAAGCTGTCTTTATCTTGTGATTTATCCACCGCAAATGCTTGTGCATTAAGGGGTTGAAGATAACAAAACACCAAGGTTTTTCCTTGAAAAAACCTCCCTCATTATCAACATTTAAAGTGGATATGTTAGCTTCTTTTTTTGAGTTTGTCAGATCGCAGTTTCACGCTCTCAACCATCATCATCAAGTCATTCCAATGTATGCTCAAAGAGGTGGTCTCTTCATCAAAATGGGGCAACTTGAAGCGGCCCGATTCCAGCTTCTTGTGGTAGATCACCATCCCGGCATATTCCATGTGAAGGATCTTCATGATGTTCCCACGGCGGTTGATGAAAATAAATACCCCGCCATTGCGGACATCCTGCTTCATCGACTCATTCACAATGCCGCTCAGGGTATAGAAGCTCTTGCGCATATCTACCGGCATAGGGTACAGGTAGTACTCAAGGGATTTATGGAGATGGAACATACAATCAATCTAATAAGACAAACAAGGGTGCGTAGGTGGGCAAGATCCAGATCCTGCTTGATCCGAAGCCGTGTCCCGTTGGGATATTCCACTTCAAGTAGCATTCCTCACCGGTATTCCCGGTTTCATGAACCGGGGTGGGCTGTTTACATAATCCTGTGCTGGAACCGGCTGGGAGGGTTTTACTACCAAGGGAATAAATTCCTGCTTGCCTCGCTTATGCTTTGTCTTCTTATACCAATAGTAAAATGTGGAGTCGGCAATCCCTTCATTCGAACAAAACTCTTTTACGGATAATCCGGATTCTTGATGCCTGCTGGTATATCGTCCAGATACTTGGTCTCATTCAACATGCTTTTTTAAGGGCGGAAGATAGTCCGGGACAGGCCACCCTGCAAGATGTACTAGGCCGCATGCTTACGAACATCAAGATTTTTCAACCGATAGGTAGGGGCTATCCAGATGATACCTGGATAAACAAAGTAATTTGTTGAAGATATCTAAGTAACCAGTAGTCCATTATTGTTTGTGCTTAAGATTCTTAATTAAGAACCTAGATCTTTGAATAAGTCCGTAAAACCCTAATCTGGTGGATAGGGTATAAATCCTTCTTAAAAAAGATGGGTTGATGGGGATTTTTGCTGCTACAGGAGAAATAGACTTAAAGATTGATTTGTATAAGATATTGTTATATCTATCTCTCAATTTCTGAGGAGTTGAGAGTAGAATTTCTAATAGATCATGGGAACAGAAAGGAGAATATATATCCTTTCCCATTGCATTCCATTCTGTTTTGGTTTTCGCAGTCCAATTTCCCATTCTTTCTTCCCAATAGTATAGGTCAAGTATATGATAACCATTTTGTGCAATGGTTTTTGAGCTTTTTTGCATCCAGTCACCATAAACGTGATAGGCATAATTGCTCCCCAAAAAATTTCTGAAGCTTGCCAGCATACGTACATTTACTCTAGTATATCTTCCATATCCGTTCCGTGCAATTTCACTTAGATTTCCATTGATTAACAGGTGATCTTCATACATTTTATCAGGTTCATTCCAGTGCCTTGGAAAATCAATACTTTGTTCTTGTAGCCTTTTCCTATGCTCACTTAAAGGAGACTCAGTAACGGCCCTAAAATCTTTGTTAAACAGCTTGGCTACCTGTTGAGGTATCCTAATTTCATAATGATCATCAGCCATATGTGGGTGCCTTGTCACATAGTACTTACAATCCACATCCAGATTTGACAGAAACAGGGTTCTGCTGTCAACCCCCGCCGTAAGTCCCATAACTAATTTATTTCTTAAAGATGCTGCTTTGATGAAACCATGTAATCTCTCAGTAGCGATTGGTACTGCTTCATCGATGGATATAGGTTTGATAGGAGTATTTGGAAAGTATCGGGTAACTGATTGATCCTCAATGTCAATATAGTGGTTTGGCAATAGATGTTTGATATTTTCTACATGAGTTGTATCACCAATAAACAATAATTGCTTTTTAAACTCAGGAGATGATTGATAGAATTCTTTTGCATCAGCAGAGGAATGAGGTTTCAGAGGAATAACCTTGCTCATTAGTTTCGGTTGGGAACCAAAAGTAGAATAAGTTGTATCGTAGTAAATCTCATATTGACCGCATGCATCGCTCATCAATATAATCTTTTTACCCAACCTTAGAATCAGAACAAAATGGCCTGAATACTGAGCGAGATGTTTGATGAAAGCATCAAAGGAATGAATTCCTGAAAAGGAATTAACTACCTGCTGATTAGAGAATTCTGGGTTCTTATAATCAAAAATAAAGCCCAGTAGATATATTTCAATCTCTTTTTCCGATAAATGGGTGAATTCAAGTTCGGGGTGATAGAACAGATTAAGGTGAAGTATTTTTTTGCTAATCCAGGGTAGATCGAAATCGTCTTTAACTGTCAATAAAAACTGCCTTCTAAAAAGTTCCGTTCCTTTCATGATCTGATCGTGTAATGTGAACTTCAATATAAACTCCTGAAGTTTTCTTTATTGATACGGTAAAATTAGGCATTTGTATCCATTTGAAAACCTTTATAACTAATTTCGCCCATGGATTACAAGTTTTTGAGCAATGGCACTAGTCCCTACAATCAGGATAGCAGAATAGATGCCCCCAGTAATCTGAGAGGCCAGATTAATGTCTAATTCTTGGTTAACATATTCATCGTTGAATTTCAGCTCTTTTCCATATATGACTTGCCCTGACATATCAGCAAGTCTTAAAAAAGCAGGTTGAGAAAGAGAATTATCATATTCTACATGTAATTTAAAGTCCCCATTAGAAGGATTTGGATAAACTGCCATATATAGACTGTCTTTATCTTCTGAAAAGAGTACATTTTCGATTAGAAAGCTTTTTTTTTCACCATAAACAATACCCTGGTCAGTTCTTACAAATGGGTATAGTTTATATACTGTATTGGGCTTAAGATCAGCAAGACTCGTTGAGTATCTAATCTTCCCACATCCCGATTCATAATTTTGAGATACGTCCTCTCCACTTAATGCCTGATTATATACTGCAACCAAATAGAATGTCCCATTCCAGGGTCTTTCTCCATCAAGTTCATTGCCTAATGCAATTCTATACTCTTCATCCCAGGAAGAAAAGTCTCCCAATCTCTTGCCGGAAGAGAGTTCTATTCCATTGACATATATTTTCTCAATTCCAGATTTGTCCTTTGTATAAACCACATGATGAAGGCTCTGGCCGGTAAAGTCTGTTGAAGTTGCAAATTCTGGCAAACCATTTATATCTGTGCTTGTGGTATTGAGTCTGATATTATAATTATATGAATCTTCATCACCCTCATGGCCAAGCATAAAGGCTCTAGATGAAGATCCGTTAGACAGGGTGAGAATACGGGCTGGGCCCTTCTGTTCTGTTTCACACTGACTTATCCATGCTTCCATGGTTATCTCATTGGTTTTAGCAAGTGCGTCCTGAAGCCTGGTTGGAGTACCTTCATATACAAGGCTTGTATTGCCACCCACTTTAAGCCCCTGTCCAGGCAACCAGGTAGTATTAAGTGGATGGTTTATATGCAGATCTAAAGGTTCACCAACGCCAGAAATTTCAGATACTTTGCTGCCATCTTTATCAGAAAAATTATACAAAAGCTGAAGTCCATCCGTAATCCTTCCTTTGCTTTCAACCTTCGTAAGGCTTTTTTCTGCGAAAATCGGATTTCCTTCGTCCGGAGATTCATTCCCCATTGTCACCATGATACCATAAGCATCTACCTCAGCGTGGCCTAAGGATTTCACTTCTGAGATAGAACCTGCATGTTCACTATTATTTTGTAGATTAACGATATTGACTTCCGGTAATGTAGGATTGGTTGTAAAATCATCATTAATGGTAACTGCCTCTAAGGCTTGTGATTTTCCACTCTCATTGCCAGCTTGATCCAATGCACTGACGGATATACTATAATTCAATCCCGCCTTTAGACCTTCGATAGTCGTTTTATTGGTCAGAGATTCTACTTTTGGATCGTTATTCACATAAATTTTATATGCTGTAACTGCCACATTATCAGTTGAGGGATGCCAGGATAATGAAATTGATTGCCTGGTAACAACCTGGATGTCTAAACCTATGGGAGTGCTGGGGGCTTGGTTATCATCTGCAACTATCTCTGCTTCGGTGGTTCTGGAAATTCCATCTGAGAATGGACTGGAATTTCCTGCCTTATCAAAGGCTCTTACAGTAATGGTATAAGAGGTATTGGGATTTAAACCTGTAGCCACATAACTGGGTGAATCGCTTGTTCCATGATAAATATCATTTAGTCGAATCTCATAGTGATCCACACGTTCATTATCTGTTGAAGGTTGCCATCTGAATTCTAGTGAATTACTTGTAACACGAGTTAATCCAATACCTGTTGGGATTGAAGGTGCTTGTGTATCAGTCTCGATTATAACTGTTGATTCTGTATTTGGAGTGGGCATTCTTGGTACATTGGTTTCAACTTCAAATAGTTTTGGTAATGTCCTATCTTCATCTGCCCAAAGCGCTAGATCGTCATAATAAACATATTGGTCTTCGGTTCTCAAAGTATCAGGCCCTCCTCCACAAAAAGTCTTCAAGCTCCAATAATCTACAGTTATGGTCGAATATTGCCTTAGCCTTAAACCATCATACACATTGTAACAAGTGTCATTCCTTGACCAAGTAATTTGACCATCATAATTACCTATTCCTTCTTCGGGTACAGAGTTTAGTTTATAACCCAATGTGATCTTATACCATTTGTCTCTTTCCCATATAAGTCCATTTGCGTACCATCCCTCACCATAGACCTTTTTACAATGATTTGAGGATTCACAACCCCAATCAAGATCGTGATGATATATATATATCCCCATAGTTGAGTCTCCATAGTGTCGGGGACCATCGAATCCACCAACACCCTGGAAACCGTTAGTACCATCAAAACGGTACTTTGTTTCTTCTTCGCAGCACGGAGGATACCATCCTCCTTTTGACATTCCATCGTAGTTGTTGTCTTTGCCATCAGCACTTAAACCAAGTACCTTTCCACCGTTCGACCAATCCCAATTACTACTAAGTTTTATATAATATGAAAACCGCGCGTAAGTTAGTGTATCAGAATTATAATTTTCCCCATTTAATTTCATTTTCCCATACCACTGGGTACCATTGGTTCCGGATATCGCCTTAACGAGGCATTTCCACACAGTATCATTCTCAAGAACAATAGTACTATCTTGTCCATTCTCTGCCCATGTTGAATTTATCTCATCACTCCCCATGAAACTTCTGGCTCTTTGTAAAGAATTAGCACCTAAATCAAGTTCTGAGAAATCTATATACTTATAAATATTTCCGGTAAAAATGTCTTGAAGGTTCGAACTTGTATTATTATCCTTAGTATCATCTTGATTAACATAGTATGATACATCCTGTGAAAATGAGGAGTAGTGTATTAATAATATAAGAAATCCAAGAAGTAAGAAGCGCATAAATTCATCAATAAAATTCAACATCATCATCGCTAATAGCCCACGAAAATACCTATAAATCTAATTAGATCATTAGCACTGCTTCTATTTGACATAATTTCAAGTTATTATTAATTATGCCAGGAATTTGCTTTTTACAAAATAAGATTCTGTTATGTTTTATAGATTTTAACAGGGCCTGAAAAGTGTTACATAGCTCTGATATACTGGGAACATTGACATTATAGAAAGCATATAAATAAATCTCATTCATCACCAAATATCATTTATTCGTCTACAATAACAATACATTCAACGAAAGAAATGTGAATTTGTTACATTCTAACGGAACTAGTTTCTTACAAACTCTATTTCCAAACGATTGGTTGCATATGGGCTAATTTTTATTCGTTCCCTAATTTTTGGTATTCGATTAAACCAAAAATGCATTCTATGAAATCCTCTATTGTGAATCTGGATTCTCGGGACAATCCCAAGGGGCATCTGATTTCAGTTTCTACATCCTGCATCCATAACAAACTTGAAGGGTATTCAAAGAAGATCTCTCATCTCTAAATACTAAAGAATTGATAAACTATATCCTATTATTTATCAGGTAAATGTTACATATTTTGAGTCTGAATATGTCAAATTTGTCTAGTTCCGAACGAGTCCGGTACAGGGAGATTTATACCCATTTATCTTGGATTATGGTAAGGTAATTTTTCCCTGAAAACATGAGCCTAAATATCTGACTGAAATACTTCCACTTAATGAGGTTTTCTAATCTAAATTCGCTGGTTTTATCCATGAATAGCTTCATCTTTGACAAATACAGGCCGTTACTCGTGACTTATGTAGCTAAATACTTAAGGAGTCTGCTACGTAGAGACTAAAGGCTCCTAATTGTAACATTCTTATAATCAAATATATATTTAGATTATTTCTGTGGTTGAAGAATCAATGGCTTAGACGGTTATATTCCTCCCATTTCACAATTCAATCACCCAGAGATACTATGTAAATGGTACTCCTACAGTTGAGCAGGTCTCCAATCCACAGATCCTCTATAACTTGCTAACCGGTGAAGGTTACGATTTTGATTTTATGTGATATGATTTGACTGGCAACGATCTGATGCTAACAAACTCATTTTTTACTAGTAAACAAGATATTATTTTAGAAATTCAGGCCATATATGGAAGCCATACGACCCCTTTGTGTTCCGAATTGACCATATTATTTTGGGTTCTAGTCAAAGACCTCAATGCTTCAGGGGCCTCCAGCAGCTTCAAGCTGCACAAAAATCCGATTTCATGTGATCCTATTTTTTATAATTTATTAGGCATTAGTGCCGAACTCGGTATTTGATATTGCAGAAATTTTGGTATGCAAATGAGTGATTATCTAAGGCGCTTTGTATCTGCCACATAATCAATAATATACGGAATTATTAAAAATCATCGAAAATGAGTGGTTTTGGATTGCTTATGGCGGAAACTACCTTTATATCATCAACTTATAAGCACAAAATCTATTGAGAACAAGGTAGTCATTAACTAAAGCAATTCATCATGATACACTTAAACAGAAACAGTGTTCTGGTATTTCTTTTGTTCTGGACCATGTTATCTCAGGGTCAGCTATACATCAATGAGTTTCAAGCAGCAAACATCAATACTGCCATTGACCCAAAAGGTAACTATCAAGAATGGATAGAGCTCTATAATGCCGGGGATGAGACGATAGATTTAACTGGGTACCATCTGACCAACAATCTGGATATTCCCAAGCTATGTAGAATTAACTACGGAACGATTGGGGCAAACAGATATGTTGTGATCTGGCTGGAAGAAGATAGTTACAGACTTTCAGCAGAAGTTAAACTGGATATGGAGGGTGGAGTCATAGGATTATTCAGTCCGGAAGGCCAATTGGTAGATTCAGTAACATACCTTCAGCAGTTTGTAGATCTATCATTTGGAAGAAGAGTGGATGACCCTGCAGAGTGGGCATATTTTGGTGAACCCTCCCTCTATAGCATTAATTATACAAGAGCAACAGGGGATGCCTCAGTGGCAGAAGAGGTCCGTTTTTCATTAAAAGGGGGATTCTATGAAGGAACTCAAATTGTTGAGTTAACTACCGGGGATTACCAGGGAAGCATAAGATTTACCACAGATGGATCCTGGCCCACAACCTCATCCATGGTCTATGAAACACCAATTCAGTTGTCGGAGACAACCTCAATACGTGCGCGCCTATTTGTGGATAATCAACTTCCGGGAGAAGTTAGCACAAATACTTATATCATTGATGAGAATCATAATTTACCTGTGGTTTCTATTAACCACCAATCCTGATAACTTTTTCAGTGACGAAGATGGATTGTATGTGATTGGGCAGAATGGAGTCACTGGCTATTGCATGGATGATCCGGTAAACTGGAACCAGGATTGGGAGCGACCAGTTAATTTTGAATACTTCACAAAAGATGGGGAACAGGAAGTAAATCAATTGGTAGGATCAAAAATTTTTGGGGGTTGCTCAAGAATGTTCCGCTATAAGTCTTTGGCCATCATTGCAAGGAACAATATGGAAACAATAGGTTGGAATATAAATTTTTCGAACAAAAGAGGTAGATGAATTCAAAAGTATTGTTTTAAGAAATTCAGGGAATGATGCCTATGCCACCATGTTCAGAGATGGTTTTATGCAGAGTCTTCTTAAAGGACCGCATGGATATTGACTTACAGGGATATCAGCCAGCTATTGTTTTCATTAATGGGGAGTATTGGGGCATTCAGAATATACAGAGAAAAAATCAATGAACACTATCCTGCATCGCAATTATAACCTTGATTCCGAAGGAGTTGATATGTTGGAGCGACTGAGTCTATTTTAAAAAGGAGAGGTTATAAGTGGATCAGGGGACGCACTATGCAGATTTAATGGATTTTGTTGTGGACAATGATATGAATATACCGAAAATTATGATGCTGTAGTTAGCAGAAGATGGATGTAAATGAGTTTATTAATTATTATTTGGCCAATATATATTTTCAAAACGAAGACTGGCCTCATAACAATATTAAATACTGGCGTCCTCATACGGAATGAGGGAAAATGGAGATGGATCCTGTATGATACCGATTTTGGATGGGGTTACATTAATAGAACTGGAAATTGCCTGGAGTGGGCCACCACGGATGATAAGAATATACCAACTTATTTACAGAACTATTGGAAAGTGAAAGCTTTCAAAAATGAATTTATTCAACGAATGGCCGGACACATCAATACCACATTTAGCCCGGAGTATGGTAACTCCCATTTATGATAGCATAAAGGGTTATATGAAGAAGAACTTGTCAGGCATGTGGATCGTTGGGATATCCCGGAATCAGATCGTTTCATGCAAGCTCAAATAGAGGAGGTGATGCCTAATTTCACCAGAGACCGTCCGGATGTTGTACGAGGCCAGGTCATGCAAAAGTTTGGAATTTCAGGTATGTATACCCTTGCCTGTTATGTAAATGATTCTGATAAGGGTTTTGTTCAAGCCTGCGAGGTTGCACTTCCCGACAACTTTACCGGAACCTATTTTAAAAACATTCCTCTGCGACTGGTGGCCAGACCGCGCAGTGGATATGCCTTTTCTCATTGGGAAGGTTCCTCAAGTTCAGATAGTGAGACCATTTTTATTAACTCCTCGGAAGACCTAAGCCTGACAGCTGTTTTTAAACCAGCTACCCGGGTGGAGGATGTATATCTGAATGAAGTATGTGCATCAAACAATAACAATGTTTCCGATGATTATGGACAACGGGAGGATTGGTTAGAGATCTATAACAACAATGACTTTGATGTGAACCTGGCCGGATGGTATCTTTCGGATAGTTCGGGATATGAGACTCAATATCAGATTCCAAGTGGTTATCCGGAATTGACTACCGTAAAAGCCAAAGGTTATTTGTTATTCTGGTGTGACAATGATTCCAGGCAGGGTCCCATGCATACCAACTTCAAACTGAGAAAAGAGGGTGAACGAATCTCGCTGGTTCAGCAGCTGGAACAATCACTTCATTATGTGGATTCTCTACATTATAGCCCTCTGGAATCAGATCTGACCTTTGGGCGAATGGAAGATTCTGGCCCCTATGAATTTATGTTGCCTACCCCTTTGGCAGCCAACCTGCCGGGGAATGCCAGGGAGTTAATAATTAATGAATATTTAAGTAAAAATTCTTGCAGCATTACAGATGATTCCCAGGAGCTGGACGATTGGATTGAGATATACAATCCCACCTCAGATACCCTTGATCTCGGAGGACTCTATTTCACAGACAGTCTTGATAACAAAATGAAGCATAGGATTCCAGAAGGTAGTCCTGAAACAAAAATAGCACCATTAAGTTTTAAGGTGCTGTGGGCAGATAATCAGCCCGAACAGGGGCCTTTGCATTTGGGATTCAGAATGGATAGCAAGCATGAGCAGATAGGAGTCTACCAGATCGGAATAGGCTACCTGGACAGCCTGACCTATTCTCACGATATTGGGGAGATGGTAAGAGGCAGATATCCGGATGGCAGTGGCGAAATACAAAAACTCAGCTCTACTCCAGGAGCCCCCAATGAGATCCTGGTAAGCGAGAACTTATACATCAATGAGTTTATGGCCAGCAATGGCTCCTCAGTATTTGATGAGTTTGGGGAGTTCGATGACTGGATTGAAATTTACAATGACAATGAATTCCCTGTGGATATTGGAGGTTTTTACATGACCGATTCTTTGGCCAATCCTTTACTTCACGCCATCCCCACCTGTAAGGCGGATTCCACCACCATACCCGCAAAAGGATACTTGATTCTTTGGGCTGACAACCAGGAGGATCAGGGTGTATTGCATCTTGACTTTAAGTTGGCTGCCAGTGGAGAGGAGATTGGACTTGTCTCTCCCAATGGACAGGTCTTTGTGGACTCACTGGTTTATTCCAGCTCCTTTAAGGATCAGGCAGTCGGCCGTTTGACAGATGGATCCTACCCCGTTCAATACCTGAGTGCCACTCCAGGGTTTTCAAATGAGGTAAGGCAGATCAGGAATATATACATCAATGAATTTATGGCTGGAAACAAGACCAGGAATCAGGATGAGCATGGAGATTTTGATGATTGGATTGAAATCTACAATGCCAATATTTTTCCAGTGGATATTGGAGGAATCTATGTGACAGATTCTCTTGGACATCTTCCTAAATATCGAATTCCTTCCAGCCAACCAGATTCAACCACCATCCCAGCGGGGGCTCATCTGGTCCTGTGGGCTGATGGCGAGACGGAGCAGGGTGTTCTTCATCTGGACTTCAAATTAAGCACTGATGGTGAGCAGATTGGAATTATCCAAGCCGATGGAAAAGAGATTATTGACTCGCTAAGTTATGTCGATTTGTCTTCAGGACTTGCCATGGGACGATACCCGGACGGCGATGATGATCTTGGTATTTTATCTTCATCGCCAGGTAGTGCAAACATGATCAGGCCAATAGGGAAGATCTATTTATCTGAATTTGTTGCATCTGGAAATGAAACCAATCCTGATCAATCAGGTGAATATGACGATTGGATTGAAATATACAATGACAATGATTTTCAAGTGGATATTGGAGGATTCTATATTACTGACAGCATCAATCATTTGACAAAGTACCGGATTCCGGCCGACTACCCAGACTCAACGACCATACCCCCGGGTGGTAATATAATTCTTTGGGCGGACAACCAACCCGAGCAGGGGGTTCAGCATCTGGACTTCAAACTGGGTGGGAATGGTGAGCAGCTGGCTTTGGTAAGTCCCGAAGCAAATGAATATATAGATTCGGTCTCCTTCCCCAATCAGTATAAGCACTTCTCATACAGTAGATTGTCGAATACTGGAAATTGGAAATTTCTCCCTCCCACCTATGGAGCTGATAATGTATTGCCCGATATGACGGGCATACTCATCAATGAATTCTCAGCTTCCAATGCAACTTTTGAAGACGAAAATGGGGGTCTTCATGATTGGATTGAACTGTATAACACCAATAATTACAATGTTAATATCGGTGGCTTGTATGTTACCGATAGCCTGGGGAATCCAAGTAAATACCGCTTACCCAGCCATACTCCCAAGCTTACTACCATTCCTGCAAAGAGCTTCTATATCCTATATGCAGATAATAAGGAGATGGATGAAGTAAATCACACAAATTTCAAGTTGCGCAGAGGAGGTGAGCAACTGGGACTGGTTCACTATGACCAGGAGACCATTCTGGATTCGATCTCCTACAAAGAACAATTTAAGAACTCTTCGTTCAGCAGGATGCCATCCTCAGATCAATGGGTTTCGATACCTCCAACTCCAGGAGAGCCAAATGATATTCCCGACTTATCCGAACTTGTGATCAATGAAGTCATGGGTTCTAACAAGACTTCATATTGTGATGCCTATTCAGAATACGACGATTGGATCGAACTTTACAATGGAGGTGAAGAACCAATAGATATCGGAGGCTTGTTTATGTCGGACAGTCTTAACAATCCTTCTCTTCATCGGATTTCATCAGAATATCCCGATTCAACAACCATCCCAGCAGGCGGATATAAAGTTTTGTGGGCCGATGACTCGAAAGAACAGGGCATTTTGCACCTTGGTTTTAAGATTGCCAAAACAGGGGAAGGGATCGGATTATTTGACTATACCGGTGAGGTGATCGATACGGTATATTATCCTTTTATAAGCCCAAATTTCTCATGGAGCAGGATCCGTGGATGGAGGGGGAGATTGGCATAATAGTTTTCCATCAACTCCTTTGATGTCCAATATATCCACAGAGCTCGGGGATGAGTTATTTAGGTTCTAATACTCTTAAAGTATATCCCAATCCGGCTGTAGATAAGGCATATTTTGAGGTCTTCCTTGATGAACCATGTGAAGTAAAACTTGAGATTATTGATGGAAGCGGCCATGTGATTGCCATTATGCAAGAATCGGGATCAGATAGTTTGATCATGGAATGGGATTGCACAAATATGAGTGGTAACAGGCTGAAGTCAGGGCTCTATTTTTGCAGAATTCAGACCAGGAATTCTATTGAGCTTCGTAAACTGATTATACTTTAAGATGTATATCACCCTTGTTATCCATTTTTTGTAATAAAATACCGTTATTTGCAGAGTTTTCATGCTGTGTAAATATGGCGTGACAAATATTTTATTTGGTGTTAAAACTGTACGAATGAATTGGTTTTGTATGTGAATCGCCTTTGATTGTTGATGAATGGATCTGGGGGGGTGGAGGTTCTCATTTAGAGTAAGAAGAAACGTCTTATTCTAAAGCATTGTAAATCAGGTTTTAAGTCTTTTTTTTGCATTCTTTGATTGCATATTCTTCTCAGGTTCTGGTTTTCAGTCCAAGCATGCGATAATTGATCAAATTGCAACCAAAAGCTTATAAAATAAGTATAGTTATACACGATCTTTACGTAATAATAGAAGAAAAAAGCACGTCATGAACAGACATATAAACCTGGTTCTATCATTTTTTATATCAGCTCTCCTGTTTTTTCAGGCTGAAGAATCAATGGCTCAGACGGTTCGAATCCTCCCATTCGGGAATTCCATTACCCAGGGTTATGATTTGACTGCCCCCCCTGCAGATGAGCAGGTCTCCTACAGACATACCCTCTATACCTTGCTGAATGGAGCAGGTTATGATTTTGATTTTGTGGGACACGGTTGGAATGGCAATGCTATTTTTGCTGACGCCAATCATGGCGGCATACCGGGAACAAGGGATCAGTATTTGGTAGAGTTACTTCAGGATGGATACGACCGGAGGTGGGACCAGCAGATCACATCGGGTAACCAGCCCTACCTGGACGTTTACCCGGCAGATATTATCCTCTTGCACATTGGTACAAACGATATGACCCATGAGGCCAGTTCAGATTCCACTTCAGTATCCCAGATTCTTGATGAAATTGATGCTTGGGAGACGGCCAATGGGGTGGAAGTATTTGTTTTTATTGCCAGGATAATTAATCGAAAATCCTACAGCGCAATTACCACCGCCTATAATAATAGTGTAGAAGCCATGGTTGCTCTGCGAAATGATCCCAGTATTATCGTGGTAGATATGGAAGATGGAGCCGGAATGGATTATCTGGTAGATATGAAAGACGATGGAATCCACCCCTACGAGTCGGGTTATATCAAAATGGGACAAACCTGGTTCGATACCCTGGACTATTATTTATCATCCATACCCGATGCGCCCACAGAACTTAATGCGAGTGCATTGGATGCCAATACCATTCAGCTGAACTGGACTGAAAACTCGGCCAATGAAACTGCTTACCGGGTGGAACGATCACTCAGTTCGGGATTTGGTTTTTCAGAGATTGATTTGTTGCCCGCCAATACCACTGTTTATACGGACAATGGGTTAAGTGATGGAACACAATACTTTTACAGGGTGCAGGCTCTCAACGACAATGGCTCTTCCACCGACAGCAATGAAGCCAATGCCACCACCCCGTATACAATACCGGATCCACCAAGCAGCCTGAACTTTGGTACCATTACCACCACCTCTATTCAGATGACTTGGACTGACAATTCAGATAATGAAACTGGTTTTGAGATTTTCATGTCCACAGGAGGCACTTACAATTCGGTAGGAACCACGGCTTCGGGAGTTACTGTATTTAATCACAACGGGCTGAGCGAAAACACGGAGTACTTTTACCAGGGTGACCGCATACAATCCGGCAGGAGCCTCAGCACCGGTGAGTGGGAGCACTACTACTTCTCAGACTCCCCCAGATGCGCCCACTAGCCTGAGCTTTAATCCGATCACCAATAGCTCTCTTCAGCTCAATTGGGTGGATAACTCAAGCAATGAGAATGGCTTTGAAATCTTCAGGGCCACTAAATCAAACGGACCATACGCATCTATCGCTCTGGTAAGTGCTGGAGTTACTACCTACAACAATACCGGTTTGACTGAGGAGACCAGGTATTATTACCGGGTAACGGCTTATAATGCGGGAGGGTCTTCTTCTTTTCTGAGTGGGGATGCCACAACTCTGGAAGATCCCCCGGTTGCTCCTTCAAACCTGAGCTTTAATCCCATTACAAGTAATTCAATCACCTTAAATTGGTCCGACAATTCAAATGATGAGGATGGATTTGAGGTTTTCCGTGCCCTTTCGTCCGGAGGCCCCTATGCCTCTGTGGGTACTACTGGTGCCGGTGTAAAAACCTTTGCAAACACTGGATTAACTAACAATACCCGTTATTACTACCGGGTTTATGCATTTAATGCCGGAGGATCTTCGGCTGCAGTTAGCGGCAGTGCCATTACGCTACCGATTGTGCCAAGTGCACCTTCCAACCTGACCTTCAGTTCAATTACCAATAATTCCATCAGGCTGAATTGGTCAGATAACTCGAACAATGAAGATGGCTTTGAGATCTTTCGTTCCACCTCCTTAACAGGAAGCTATGTATCGGTGGGGACAACAGGTTCAGGGGCTGTGACCTTTAATAATACGGGTTTGAGTGATGATACTCAGTACTTTTACCGGGTATTTGCTTTTAACTCAGGCGGATCATCCCTCTCATATGCAAGCGGAAACGCTGTAACACTTCCACTGGTGTCGGATGGCCCCAGCAATCTGACCTTTGATAACATCACCATTACCTCCATGGAGCTGAACTGGACAGATAATTCGGACAATGAGGATGGATTTGAGATCTTCCGCTCACTTGTTTCCTGGGGAAATTTTACTTCGATTGGTACAACTGGCAGCAATGTGACGAGCTTTAACAGCACAGGGTTAATTGGCAATACCACCTACTATTACCGGGTCTATGCCTTCAATGCAGGAGGATCATCCTCTTATGTAAGCGGAAATGAACGAACCTTGCCAGACCTGCCCGCAGCGCCTTCTAACCTGGGCTTTGGTTCCATCACCAATACTTCTATCCAATTAACCTGGACCGATAACTCGAACAATGAAGATGGATTTGAGATTCACCGTTCTTTATCGGCAGGAGGGACTTTTAATCTTGTTGCGACCATTGGACCGAACCTGACCTCTTATAACAACATGGGGTTGACTGAAGATACAGAGTATTTCTATCGTGTATATGCCTTTAATACGGGTGGTTCCTCCACCCCGGTCAACGGCAGTGCCACTACACTGCCCGATGCACCGGCAGCACCCTCAAGCCTGAGTACCGGCACCCTTACAACCAATTCAATCCAACTGGTCTGGACCGATAATTCTGACAATGAGGAGGGATTTGAAATTTTCCGTTCCCTCTCCAATGGAGGTACGTATACATCCATCGGAACTACTGGGCCTGGAGTAGCCACTTTCAACGATGCAGGACTTGAAGATGATACAGAGTATTTCTACAGGGTATATGCTTTTAATTCGGGGGGTATATCCGCACCAGCTTCCACCAGTGCTACCACTCTTCTGCAGATTCCGGATGCTCCTTCCAAACTAGAAGCTACTGGAAATAATATCTGTGCAGTTGACCTGAAATGGGACGATAATTCTGACAATGAATCTGGTTTTGAACTTGAGAGATCGACTACTTCATCCACAACCGGATTTACACGTATCCAGACACTGGGACCCGATGTGGAAACCTATTCAGATCTCACCACTGAAAACGGCAATACCTATTACTATCGCATCAGGGCACTAAATGATGCAGGTTATTCAGACTATTCCAATGTTGCTTCAGTAAGCATTTCACAAGTGCTGAATGGCGGTGTCATTGGAACAGACCAGAGTATTTGCCCCATGGGAGATCCGGATCTGTTGTTTAATATTACCTCTCCCACAGGAGGGAGCAACAATTGGACCTATCAATGGCAATCCAGATCACTCACCGGTATCTTTTCAGATGTGAATGGTGCTACAGCACGTATTTATAATCCACCTGCCGGAATGATTGAGACCACGGAATTCCAGCGTATCTCCACTGTAGAATGTGGATCGGTGAATTCAAACCTTGTTACGGTATCTGTGGAAGATCTGGAAGATCCCATATTTGAATCCTGTCCAGTAAGTGTTACTGCGACCATTGATCGGGATCAGACCAGTGCAAATCTGGTCACCATAAACCCAGTTACAAGCGATAACTGTGGAGTAGTACTTCAGACCTGGTCGGTGACGGGTGCTACCACTGGGAATTCGCCAGCAACCGGAATTAACAACCTGGGAGCTTTTGATTTTAATCTGGGTGTATCCACGGTAACTTACCGCGCAAGTGATATAACTGGAAATTATGCCGAATGCACCTTTAATGTTACAGTTGAATTCAAGCTGCCAGAAATACTCAATGTATCTATTCCGGATGCAAGCATGAAAATTGATGACATTATCTCTGCTACCATCTCAGTTTCTTCCGACGGAGGCACAGCATTTTCTATGTTATCGGGAACGATTGGGGGCTATCCTCTATACAATTTCCAGCGGATTGATGAGCTGACCTATCTGGCTAATTTCTTGATTATCAAAGATGGGAACAGCTATCTTGCGAGTGAACAGATTCCTGTGACAAACCTGATTATCAGTGATGGCGGGGTTCAAAGCCTGGCTTATAATTTGCCCATTATTCAGCCTAACGACCTGCTGGATGCACAATTACCAAATGTTGTTAGTGCGATTGCACAGACCGGGATCTATGGCGTGGGAGATGTGGTTATACTCAATATCAGAGCAGATGGACTGGGCTACGATATTCACCCGGCTTCCACCATAAACAGCATTGCTGCTTCTGAACCTCAAATAGCTTTCACTGAACTAGGGGGAGGCAATTACAGCTTAAGTTATATGGTGCAGGAAGGGGACAATGATGTAGCTCCTTCTGAATTGCTGGCTTCTATTATGTTGGTGAAGCCATCGGGAAACATAGGATTGCCCTTTACCGCAATCGGAAATACAGCTTCAGTGTCGATCGATGCACATGCGCCTGTGATCACTCGCATGGAGGTTCCTGATATTGAAGTTGGAAATGGAGGTATCGTACAGGTGACCATTACAGCTGATGAAGAAGGATATATTGCTTCACCTGGATCCATTATAAATGGAATCCCTTTAAGCTCTCCACGTGTCACTTTCTCAGAACGTACCGGCGGTCTTTATGAGATATCCTATACGGTAGATGTGGGTGATACCGATGTGGCTCCCGGGGAACTTGCAATCAGTATGGTATTGACAGATCCATCGGGAAATTCAAATGAACCGAATATGCTTCTGGAAGCCAATTCTTTGGAGATCTATACTGCATTGCCCATCGCATTGCTGGCAGGGACACCGGAAATTTGTGAAGAAGAAACAGCCGAATTAACTGTTTTCTTAGAGGGTAGAGAGCCATGGAGCTTCGACCTTTATAATGGCTCTGATACCACTACATATGACGATGTTACAAGCAATGTTTTCAATATCACCATAGCACCTTTTGAGTCAACAAATTATCAAATTTTATCTGTCAGGGATGTAAATGAGGTGGTGAATGTAGGTAGCGGAAATGTTTCAGTAACCGTCAATGAAAAGACCCCTGTTGAAATTATCAACCTCTTATCGGGATATAGCTACGAGGCAGATCCGGTGAAACTTGAGGCTGATGTGCCCGGGGGAACTTTCACGGGACCTGGGGTATTCAGTGGAACAGGATTCTTTGATCCGGGAGTTGCTGATACCATAGATTCTCCGCATACAATCGTATATACTTATATCAATCCAAACGGATGTTTAAGCGTGGACAGCGCTCTGGTATTTGTACTTGGAGCAGATGGAGGAATATACATACCTTCAGATCTGGTATGTGATAATAGTGCTCCATTTACCGTAAATGCATCCAATATTTCAGGAGTAAGCGGTACATTCATCTTACTTGATTCATTAGAACAAGAGGTAGAAGGCCTTGTGGACAATGGTGATAACAGTGCCATAATTGATCCTGGTCAGCTTGCTCCAGGGGAATACACCATAGTCTATGAATACCTGGACAATGGCACGCTTTATCTGACCAGGACCTTTGAAGTTGAATCCATTATGGAGCCAGTGATGCTGAACCTGGAAGATATCTATTGTCAGAATGTGGATCCATTTATGCTTGAGGCAGATGCGGATTCGGTGGTTTTTGAAGGTCCTGGTATATCCGGATCTCCTGAAGAGGGTTATTACTTCAATCCCACAGAACTTGTCCCTGGTGATGCTTTCATTACCTGTACCGTAAGATCTGAGAGTGGTTGTGTCGCTTCTACCAGAAAAATGGTCACCATCCTATCGGCCCCTGAAGTGAACTTTAGGTTAAGCACTACCTGTATCCCGAATTCGGGTGGAACAGTTAAATTCGATAACCGGACAAATGGAAAGCTTAATGTTGAAACATGGAGCTGGAACTTCGGGGATCCTTCAAGTGGTGAAGAAAACACCAGCGATCTGTTCAATCCAGAGCATTTTTATGCTTCACCGGGTGATCGAACCGTTATTTTAACAGCCACCGATGAGTCGGGTTGTGCAGATGAAAAAACTCTTGATGTGAGCATAGGAAATGAGATAACAGCCGACTTTACATGGTCAACGGATTGCTATGTTGAAGATTCTGAAATAGATTTCCTTGACCTCTCAACTTCCGGTACCTCTGGCATTGATACGCTGGTTTGGAAATTTAAGACTGCTGAAGGAGTCTTGCTGGATGAGATCAAATCGAGTTCGGGAGGTGTTGCAGTTTCCTACCAGTTTGCATCAGACGGGTCCTATGAAGTTGAGTTGGTTGCCAGCAATGGCATGGGGTGTTTTGACAGTAAGAGTTCAGATCTTCATTTGGTGAAGACCATCAAGCTTAACACCGACGACTATTTTGAAAACTTTGACCTGGATCAGGGATCCTGGACCGTACAAAGTGAAAATCAAGAAGCAAGCTGGGCCTGGGATAGTCCTGATTTTAATGGCTTCCAACCAGTTTCCGGAGATAATGCCTGGTTTACTCAATTGCCTGTTGATGTGATTGACTACCAGGAGAATTCCTGGTTACAAAGTCCCTGCTTCGATTTCTCCGGCATTAAGAAGCCCATGATTAGCATGGATATCATGCGGAGTTTTGTACCTGAGAGGGATGGAGTCGTGCTACAGTACAAGGTGAACAAGGACGAGGGTTGGCTTACTGTAGGAGAGGTCGCATCCGGTATTGAGTGGTATAACAGCTCGGTGATTTCCAATGAACCGGGAGGCAGTTCAACAGGCTGGAGCCTGGATGTTTTCAATCCCGATCCCGATTGGGTATCTGTGGCCCATGATCTGGATATGCTTGCACAACTTTCAAATGTAACCTTAAGGATTGCATTTGCATCAAATGGCCGTGAAGGAATGGATAATCAGGGATTTGCTTTTGATAATATATCCATTGGACGGCGGACAAAAATGACAGTTGTCGAGCATTTTACAAACTCTTCCGATGCCTCCTCCAGGAGTGCAGATGATATCGTTGATTCCTTTGCACAAGAGAATTCGAGAGATGTAATCGATATACAGTACCATACGAATACACCGGGATACGATCCCATGAATGAGAACAGTCCGTTGTCATCTTCTGTTCGTTCCTTTAACTACGGGATTCCTACAGTACCCTATGCCGTATTAAATGGGGGAGTGGGTGAAGACGACAGGTTCGATTTCTCCGAGCTTAAATCAACCTTTGAGATGGGGCAGGTGATGCAATCATCGCTTCGGAGACCTGTATTTGATGTTGATCTGCAGGTGAATTGGATGGAGGGAGGTCTTGAGACTACCACTGTGGTTACTTGTGGAGTGGATCAATATGACGACAATATTCAATTGTATGTGGTCGTCTTTGAAACTTCGGTCACACAGTATACCGGTGAGAATGGAGATAGTGAGTTTAGAAATGTGGTGCTGGATATGCTTCCAACTCCGACTGGAAAACTGCTGGGTGGTAGCTGGAGATTGGGCTTTGAGGAGACCAGAGAGGATTCCTGGACTTATCTGCCATTTGTTGAAAATACAGATGATCTTGGAGTAGTTGCTTTTGTTCAGAACCGGAGCACCAACGAGGTCCTTCAGGCTGCAGTTTCCTTTAAAACTCCGCAGGTAGGAACCGAGAGAAACCCTGCTTCGGTGGAAACACTCTACATCTATCCCAACCCGGCCAAAGATATTGTAAATGTGAACCTGGGTAATCCTGCCGAACTCGATGGCAGGTTGGAGATCATCGATATGAACGGAAGGGTTGTTCACAACGAGAATGTCCCACGAGGTTACCAGATCTACCAGTTGGAGGTGGGTAAGCTGAATCGTGGAATCTATATGATACAGTGGTACGAAGGTGGTATACTTAAGGGCCGCAACAAGCTGATCACTGTGGACTAAGAGGCATTCTTAGTAAACAGGGTAAAATTCACACCCCCGTACTTTCTTTGCTGAGAGTATTGGGGGTGTGCTGTAAAGGAGTATTGTGAAGGATGTTCAAGGATAAACAGACCCTCTTCTTCAAGGATGGCAGTAGCCAAAACCAGGTCGGGCAGCTCTGCAAGCCTGGGATGATCGTAGGGAGGATCGGCAAAGATGAGGTCAAAGGACTGATATGGTTTTTTAAGGTATCTGAAGGCATCTCCCCTAATGACCGTTAGCGCATCCATTTCCAGATTTTTACAAGTCTCCTGAATGAATTTGAAGTGGGGCTGTACCATCTCAAGTGCAACCACCGATTTAGCTCCCCTGGAAACAAATTCATAGGCGATGCTGCCGGTTCCGGAAAAAAGATCCAATACTTCTATTCCTTCTAATTCATATGAATGGGCCAGGATGTTAAAGAGATTCTCTTTGGCAAAGTCTGTGGTGGGTCTGGCTTTGAAAGTTTTAGGCGGACGAATACGTATCCCTCGGTATTTTCCGCTGATTATGCGCACTTGCTTCCTTCTGATAAGATCATAAACCGAATCATCTGTATTTTAGTCAACTCTTCCAGGTAGTAGGGTGTATTGTTAACCCGCCTGATGTATTTACCTAGAAGACCAAACAGTTCATGCTCTTCATGGATGATGCCGGACAGATAAATGGGAATAGATTCTCTGTCAAGACCCAACTGGTTCAAGGTATTCAGGGCATGATAGATGAAATCTGAGGGATCTTTGAGGGCATACCTGTTGAGCAATTTTATCTGATCTTCCTGAACAAACAGAATATCCAAAGAATAGGGCTGAACATCTGCAACCATTACCCCGCGTTGATGATCACTGGATTTTACCTGGTCTGCTAATGAGAGCAGGCACTCTGCAGAATGAATGACTTTCACATCACCTGTGAACCTCTCTTTTAAGGCTTCAATCTCTTGAGCCACAGCATAAATGAGGAAAAATTTCCGGGCCTTTATATATCGATGATACACCTGATCGTTATCTTTCACGTGGCTTGCCTTGTCGAGTAAAACGCGGTTTTGGGATTCATCGAAGAATTGCTTAGGAATGACCGTTACGGCCAGGGTGTCTATGATCAGAACAGTTTCTCCTTCAAAAGAGAGCAACTGATATTCCTCCAGAATCCTGCCGCACTCTGCAGGGAGCTGATCTTTCTGGATATCAGAATCGAAAGAAAATTGCTTTAGGAAAACAGGTCTGTAACTGGCATCTGAAATAAGAATAGAAAATCCATCCGGTGCAAAGCGGATGGATTGATGGCCTTTCAGCCTGATATCCTGAGTAATAGTATTCGATATAATACCATCTACCTGCATCTATGTCAGGGAAATTATTCCCAGTTGCCGGTAAGGGTTCCTTCTTCTAAGGATCCAAATTTCACGCCGGCAAAGCCCACAATCTTCATCCTCTCATCTTTATAATTCACGATGAGTTGCTCATCCATGCCAGCTAGCAGATCATCATACAGTACGGAGACTTCTACCACCTGTACAGTCAAGTTGGAGGAAGTTAATATCTCTCCTGCTTCGAGCTTGAACAATACATCCTCTGTATAGGGCACGTAGCGGAGAGAGTCTATTGCGTAGCCCTCCCCAAAGAGTGAGTCCATAACGGGTACTTTTGTGGTTTCACGACTGATGACACCCTCTTTCAAAGCTTTCTCCCTGGCTTTCTCAAATCCCATCTCCTCCAGCCACTCTTCAGGAATCATACCAATGGCTTTTGTTACATCAAATGATCCAGTATCCAAAAATGCAATCAGGGTATCGAAGCTACCCGTATACTTTTTATAGATATCTTTATAGGCCTTTTGGGCTTCCCTGATGTCAATCAGTCGGTCTTTGGTAGCATTCTCTCTTATTTCGACATCCTGGTTAAACCGAATTGGCTCCATAATGCTTTCAACAATCAGATAACCTAATACAATGATTATTAAAACAAATAGAATTTGAATAACTCTTCTCATGGGGAATGCTTTAAACGTTTGCGCACAAATTTAGCAAAAAAAATAAATTAAATATTTTTAATTGCGCATTAATTCAAAAGGATGCTAAGAAAATTTATAAGTCAGCTCTTACTTGAAAATCTTGAGTTTCAGCCCACTGCCGGGCAATCTGAATTGATAGGTGAATTGGGTGAGTTCCTGGCCTCTGACAATTATTCGGAATTAATGCTTATTAGGGGATATGCAGGTACCGGTAAAACCACACTGATTAACAGCCTGGTGAGAACATTAGATGCTTTGAAGCAAAAGTGTGTCTTACTTGCCCCCACAGGTCGCGCGGCCAAAGTACTCAGTGCCTACACCCATCAGTCGGCATGGACCATCCATAAGAAAATTTACAGGCAGAAATCAGGCAGGGATGGACTGGGGGAATTTGTGCTGGACCGTAACCTGCATAAGCATACTTATTTTATTGTAGATGAGGCCTCCATGATTGGAGAACGTTCTGGTGATTCATTCTTTGGTTCCGGGGATTTGCTCAGAGACCTGCTGGACTATGTGGAGTTGGGTTCCAATTGCAGACTGATTCTGGTGGGGGATACAGCCCAGCTTCCTCCGGTGGGACTTGAGGTTAGCCCGGCACTGAATCGCTCCAGATTGGAAAGTTTTGGTTACCAGGTGAAAGAGATTGAGTTGACCGATGTGGTTCGTCAGAATCAGGACTCCGGAATTCTTCATAACGCCACCTCCATCAGAAACCTGATCACAGAAGGTATTGCCGATTATCCTGATTTCAACTTCAATTCATTTGACGATGTTACCCTCATAGGAGGGGCCGATCTGTTGGAAGCCATTGGAGCTAGCTACGATCGGTTTGGCGCTGGAGAAACCATTGTGGTGACCCGGTCCAATAAAAGAGCCAACCGCTTCAACTCAGGGATCAGGAGCCAGATACTCTGGAGGGAGGAGCAGGTATCGCCTGGTGATCTGCTGATGGTGGTGAAGAATAATTATTTCTGGAAAGACCCGGACAATCGGGTGGACTTTATTGCCAACGGTGATATTGTCAGGGTTGAAAAAGTGCTTCAATCAGAGGAGGTGCATGGGCACAGGTTCTGCAACCTAAGGATAGTTTTGCCCGATTATGGTGATCTGGAAATGGATGTAAAGGTCCTCCTGGATGTGATCGATCTGGAAACACCCTCCTTAAACTACGAGCAGCAAAGAACACTTTACAATTCGGTAGCTGAGGATTATCCCACGGCAGTTAACCGAAAGCAGATTTCTGATAAGATTGCTTTGGACCCCTACTATAACGCACTGCAGGTAAAGTTTGCCTATGCGGTCACTTGTCACAAGGCTCAGGGTGGGCAGTGGAAATCAGTTTTTCTGGACCAGGGCTTTTTTACGGATGAAATGTTATCAATGGACTACCTCAGGTGGCTCTACACTGCATTTACCAGGGCCTCAGAACAGTTGCACCTGGTAAACCTGGCCAAACAGTTTGTCCCCGCTTAATTTTTAATATTGCGAGTTATTTTTCTATATTTAATAGGCAATTAGAGGGGAATTTCGATCGATTTTTTCGAAACAAAAATGGGAAAAATACGTAGGAACCTATAAAACCCGAAATGATGAAAAAAAATCTACTTAGTATTAAGTTGTTTGTCCTTTTCCTCCTGGCCTCTTCAACGGCCATGGGGCAATACACCGGTAGCTTCCCCAATGTGGCAGCCTTAAAGGTTGCAACAGCCATGGATTCCATAGCTGGGTTTGAACCTTCAAAAGCGGTGGATAACTCTTTGGTCACCTACTGTGCCATCGTTGATCCGGTGCCAGCCTGGCTGCAGATCGATCTTGGTTCGCCTCATTTTATTGATGGCTTCGGGTGGGACCTGCCGAATGACTCCGAATTACCTAAAACCTATACCATTCAGGGAAGTCTGGAAGGAACTGTCTGGAGGAATGTTAAAGATGGGGTCAGCACTGTTTCTGGGCCCTATGATAGTGATCTGAAATGGCCTGGTGATTATCAATATATAAGAGTATATATTACTGAGAAGGATGCACGGGCATCTTTTTCTGAAGTATATATTTTTGGCGAAGCCTTAGAATTGCCTACACCACCAACTGCTAGACCTGCAACTGAAATTGGTTCAAACGATTTTGTGGCTAATTGGGGTGAGAGAACAACAGCAAGAAGCTATATTCTCGAAGTTGCAACAGATGTTAACTTTTTTAATCCTGTACCTGGTTATGAAGGACTGGATGTAGGGGATACTCTTTCGCATCAGGTTATTGGTCTGTCACCCTCTACCCAATACTATTACAGAGTTAGATCTAATAATGCAGTTGGAGAAAGCATCCCATCTAATAGAATTTCAGTAACTACTCTGAAGGCTGAACAAACCATCTCATTCGACAGTATCCCGACCTATAGCTATGGTGATGCTAACTTTGATTTGACTGCAACAGCCAGCTCAGCTCTTTCGGTATCCTATGAAAGTTCTGATGAAGCTGTGGCCACAATCAGTGGCAGTACCGTGACCATATTAACGGTTGGCACAACGACAGTTACAGCCACTCAGGAGGGAAATGCAGAGTATCAAGCAGCAACACCTGTTTCTTGGGAACTGGTGGTAAATCTAAAAGAGCTAACTGTAACAGATGCAATTGCAGAAAATAAAGTTTACGACGGGACAAGTGGTGCAGTTGTTAGCGGTGCACTTCTAAATGGAGTTGTGGGAACTGAGGATGTGGTATTGGTTGATGCCGATACCGGTATGTTTGCACAGACAGTCGTGGGTGTAGGAATTGACGTTGCTACCTCAATGAGCATTTCAGGAGCAGATATAGGGAATTATACACTTTTACAACCTTTACTGGTTGCCGATATTACAGCCAGAGAACTTACGGTTACCGGTGCGGTTGCAGAGAGTAAGGTCTATAATGGCAATACCGATGCAACGGTTACTGGTGGTGTATTAGAAGGCGTACTGGATGGAGAAGATGTAAGCCTGGAGGCTGCGAGCCTTGGAGAATTTGCTTCTTCGGATGTGGGTACAGGAATAAAAGTTAGCGCCTCAATGACCCTTTCCGGGACCGATACTTCGAATTATTCGCTGATTCAGCCTATACTAGTTGCAGATATTACGGCCAAGGATCTATTAGTAACAGCTGAGGATAAGAGCAGAGAGGCATGTGAAGCCAACCCTGCATTCACCCTTATTTATTCCGGTTTTGCTGGGACTGAAGATGAAACAGTACTTGATCCTCTGCCGCTTGCTGAGACAACTGCGGATGAGAATAGTGGAGAAGGGAATTATCCCATTACTGTTTCAGGAGGGGGAACGGTTAATTATACACTCACATATGTGGATGGCAATTTAACAGTTACTCCTGATGTTACTGATCCAGATTTAACTACGCTTAAAAACTTTGAAGTACAGCTGGTTGATGGTACGGCCACTATAACTCCAGATGATTTGGTTATCAGTGCTATGGACAATTGCGGTGTGGTTGATACCACATTGAGTCAGTCTACTTTCACTGGCGAAGATGTGGGTAACGTTCTGGTGAATGTAACCATATCCGATGAGGCAGGGAATTCCACTTCGGCCCCTGTGATTGTCAAGGTTCAGGGAACCAATGGATTCGGAGAATTGGCTGAATTTGGAGTCAACATCTATCCCAATCCAACTGCAGGTAATCTTGAGTTGGCAACTGACACTCCCATTGATAATGTAAAAGTGATGGATATGACCGGTAAAACGGTTCTTCAAAGATCCGATGTAGGACAACTTGAGTCATTTGACCTTTCAGGATTTAGCGATGGTATATACATCTTCCAGCTTAAAATAGGAAATGAGCTGATGCATTTGAAAATAGTGAAGAAATAAACAATTGGTTTAATACTATTAGAGGCTGCCAGGAATTTTTTCCTGGCAGCTTTTTTTAAAATGAAAATACCTCGATAGACCGGGTATTGCCGCCTCCCCGGACCGGGCTTCCTGCTGCAATGTAAACCCTGTTTTCATACACAACTGCCTGGGAGCCATGCCTGCCCTGGTTCATGGTGGCCAACTCAATCCAATCCCCGGTTTCGGGATTTAAGGCCCATGTCCGGTTCAGAGCCGGACCCTTGGTGGCAGTTTCACCACCAAAATAGATGATCCTATCATTTAACACAGCTACTCCTGCTGCCGCAGATCCCACTGGAAGCCTGGCTTCAATGGTTTCCCAGGTTCCTGACCTGAAATCATAACAATCAATCTCCTCCACCACAGCACCGAAAAATGCACCAAAGTTATCTGGCTCATGGTAACTTGAGTTCCGTCCCCCCATGCAGTACATTTTATCATCCAGCACTACGGCATGGAAATGATCCCGTTTATGCGGGGCCTCAGGTAGGACTTTCCATGTATCTGTGGCGGGGTCATATTCATCAAACCAGTTGTTGGTCCCGCTGGTGTGACCCAGGGTAATTCCACAGGCCATATAGATTTTCCCGTCGTAGACAACGGTCCCGGCTCCTCCTCGCTGACGCTCTTCAGGTATCTCACCGCCCTGGGTCCACAGATCTTTCTCAGGATCGTAAATCTGGATGTGAGACATGGGTGGCTCCTCAGGGTAGTGTCCCGTCATGGCTCCAAGCATATAAATCTTATTGTTCCAGAGCACGGGTTGGAAATGGTGAATCAGGGGGGAAGTAGCCATCATCTTTGTCCATGTGCTGGTAAGCGGATCAAAACGGTCTATTTTCTGGGATTCCCTGCCTCCAATCAAATAGAAATAGTCGTTGCATTCCACAAATGTAGTCTCATGGCGACCATCTGGAAACCCTGTGCAATCCAGCATCGTCCATTTCCCTGCTTCGCCTGAAGCTGGTCCGACAGTCATCCTCTCAGATCGCTCTCCGGGATTGTTTGCGGATATAAAAAGTAGCGTGAGAAGTAGATAAGAGAATAGGCGCTTCATAAAAGTTGGATTTAATAAAAAATCAGTTACTCAAGATAATAAAAATGTAGAAGAGCACGATCAGGGTTAAGGAGCCTCGTATTTTTAATTTAATTAGGATTGCACGGTGGGCTTCCCTTTAATTTTTAATATGTTTGGTGTAAACAAATGAATAAACAGGAGAAATGGCAGGTCCGGATCCAACGGTAGAAGTAACCCATTTACATAAATCCTACTCGGGAAAAACCGCAGTGAAGGATCTATCTTTCTCAGCCGGTTTGGGTGAGATTCTGGGCCTTATTGGCCCCAATGGTGCAGGCAAAAGCAGTACAATAAAGATGATTCTGGATTTCCTGAAGCCCGATTCAGGGGAGGTAAAGGTATTTGGCCATCCCATGAAAGAATCGTTTAAAAATCTGATTGGTTACCTGCCAGAGGAGAGGGGCTTATATAAAAAGTTAACCGCCATTGACCTGATCGTTTACCTTGCGACCTTAAAGGGAATGGATAAGCACGAGGCCGAAAGAAAAGCATCTGCTTTGCTTGAGCAAACAGGAATGCTCGGGAATAAAAAGATGAAAAACAAGGATATGAGTAAGGGAATGGGACAGATCATCCAGTTTATTGTCACCGTTGTTCACGATCCGAAATTGATTATTCTGGATGAGCCCTTTTCTGGCCTCGATCCGGTCAATACCGAAATTATTAAAAACATGATTGGGAAATTGCGTGATGAAGGAAAAACAATCATCCTGAGTACCCATCAAATGGATAAAGTGGAGGAGCTCTGTGACAGGGTACTTATGATCAATCGCGGCCAGGCTGTTCTTTATGGGGATTTGGAGGAAATCCGAACAGGTTTCAGCAAAAACGCTGTGCTGGTGGCTGTGGAGGGGGAGATAGGAGATCTGCCTGGGGTACTCCAGAAAAATATACACAGTGGTTCCGTGGAATTGGTCTTGACTCCTGAAACTACCCCTCAAATTATTCTTGATCATCTTGCGAACAAGCGGAGTTACTATTAAGCGCTTTGAGGTAGCAACTCCTTCTCTGAATGATATTTTTCTGGACATAGCAGGAGGCAATCATGAATAAGACCTTTTTAATATTCAGACATGAGTTTTTAGGCACCATAAAGAGGGTGGGTTGGATCGTAATGACCCTGATTGTGCCGGTGCTGGGCCTTCTGGGGATTGGATTATTTGCCCTGATATCATCCACAAGCAAGCCATCGGAAGAGATTGTACACACCATAGCTTATGTGGATGAGATGAAGATCTTCAATGATCACAGTGCTCAGGGTCAATCCGCTTTGATCGCTTTCGAATCTAAGGAAGAGGCTTACCAGGCCCTGATGAGAAATGAGGTTAGCCGAGTATATCATTATTCCAGGCGATTATACATCCACAGGGACCATATTTAGATATACCCGGGAGAAAGAGCTTGCCACTCCATGGGCTACAATAGTCGCCATAAAAAGTTTCCTGACCATTAACCTTCTGAAAGATCAAGTGCCACCCGAAATTGTTTCCCTGATAGTTTCTCCATTGGATCTGGATGTCACCCGTATCACAGAAAAGGGTGATGAAACCACTGAGCGTGGCAGCATTGGCAACCTGCTTATCCCTGGAATTTTCTCCCTGTTATTGGGTTTGGCCCTAATGTTTGGGGCTACCAGCCTTGTAAGCGGGCTGGGGGAGGAGAAGGAGAGCCGCCTGATTGAAATTCTATTTTCTTCGGTTTCGGTGCGGCAGTTGCTCCTTGGCAAGGTACTGGCTTTAGGGGCTGCCGGATTGCTCCAGGTTCTTGTCTGGCTGATCTCGGCACCATTGCTTTTATTTCTGATGTCATTCACCTTAGGGGGGCCAATCGGCCACATTCAGATACCTGGCGAACTTCCTTGTTCTGGGGATACTCTATTTTATATTGGGATATTTACTCTTTGCTGTACTTTCCATTAGTGTGGGGGCCATCAGTTCAAATGCCCGTGAAGGAGGACAGTTATCCATGTTCTATACCATGGCCAGTTTTATACCACTCTGGTTTTCATCCTTATACATTGCTTTCCCCAACAGCCCCCTCTGGGTAGTATTCACCCTGCTCCCTGTCACAGCACCGGTTCAGACCATGTTGAGGCTGGGAGGGACGCAAGTACCTTTATGGCAAATTGTTACCAGCCTTGGATTGTTGGCACTTTCCGTAGTTGGCGGACTGATCCTTTCAATTAAAATATTTAGGATGAATATGTTAATGCATGGCAAAAGACCGAGTCTCCGGGAAATGATTCAGGGTCTGAAAGAGAGCTGAGATCGCCTTACTCCCCAATAATCTTCACCAGCACCCGCTTTCGGCGTTTGCCATCAAACTCCCCGTAGAAGATCTGTTCCCAGGGGCCAAAGTCCAATTTACCTTCAGTGATTGCCACCACCACCTCCCGGCCCATGATGGTTCGTTTGAGGTGGGCGTCGGCATTGTCTTCAAATCCATTGTGCTGATATTGACTGTGAGGTTTTTCCGGGGCCAGCTTTTCTAGCCAGACTTCGAAGTCGTGGTGCAATCCCGATTCATCGTCGTTTATGAAAACCGAAGCCGAAATGTGCATGGCGTTCACAAGTATAAGGCCCTCTTTGATTCCACTTTCTCTCAGACAATCATTCACATCAGGTGTAATATTGATTAACTCGCGGCGACGGGTGATGTTAAACCACAACTCTTTTCTATATGACTTCATAAGGCTCAATTACAATAGTTTGAGGTCTCTCTTCAAATTCTCAATTTTTTGCTCCAGCAGGCTTCGGGTGGATTGGTATTCCTTCCTGCTTTCCAAGCTTTTCGGAAACACTGAAATAGAATTTTATCTTGGGTTCGGTTCCCGAAGGACGAACAGAAACTTTGCTTCCATCCTCAAGCAAAAATTGCAATACATTGGATACTGGCAGGTCTATTTTTTTCTCTTCCCCGGTCACTTTGTTGACGCTTAGCTGCTTCTGATAGTCATGTACCCAGGCCACCCGGGAGCCATTGAGTTGTTCAGGTGGATTTTCCCTGAATCCTGTCATCATGGTCTGGATCTCCTCAGCACCCGACTTTCCCTTTCTAACCACATTGATCAGGGATTCCAGGTAAAAGGAGAAGTTCAGATGTATATCCATCAGGATATCGTATACACTTTTTCCCTGGCTCCTGGCCCAGGCAGCCAGCTCAGCAATAATGGAGCAGGAGGTGACAGCATCCTTATCCCTTACAAAATCACCTACCATAAATCCGTAACTCTCTTCACCCCCTCCAATGAAGGTCATTTTATCTTCATTCTTCTTGATGACATCGGCGATGAATTTGAATCCGGTAAGCACATCATCGTATGGGACCCCGTAGTGCCGGGCCATATCAGCAATTAGCTCGGTAGTGACGATGGTTTTTACAATGTATTCCTTCCCTTTAAGCTTGCCTCTTTCGGACCATTGGGAGAGAAGATAGTAGGTCAGCAGTGCAGCAGTCTGGTTTCCGTTGATTAGTACCAGTTTGCCCTTGTCATCTCGTACTGCAATTCCTACCCGGTCCGCATCCGGATCGGTGGCCATCACCAGGTCTGCACCCACCTCATCTGCTTTTTTGAGAGCCATGTCTAAGGCAGCCGATTCTTCAGGGTTGGGCGATATCACGGTTGGGAAATTCCCATCTACCACATCCTGTTCAGGAACATTGTATATATTCTTAAATCCCAGCGCTTTAAGTGCTCTTGGAACCATTTTTACACCGGTACCATGTATGGGGGTATATACAATCTTTACATCCGAATTGGCTGCTATCAGCTCCGGATTCAAGGATTGTTTTACTACCTGGTTTATATAAAGTGCATCCATCTCTTCACCAAGGACGATGATGGAATCCTTGTCACCGTCAAACTTAACTTCTGCAATGGACTTAATGTTCTGAACTTCCCTGATGATATTCACATCATGGGGATTGATAATCTGACCCCCATCTTCCCAGTAAACCTTATACCCGTTGTACTCTTTTGGATTGTGAGAGGCCGTAACCACTACACCACTCTGGCATCCCAGCTCCCTGATGGCAAAGCTCAGTTCAGGAGTGGGCCTGAGGTCATCAAACAGATATGCCTTAATTCCATTGGCGATGCAGATCTGGGCGGTAATTTCAGCAAATAGGGGACTGTTATTTCGGCAATCATGCGCAACGGCCACACTGATCTCCTTCCTGTCGCCAAACTGTTGAAGCAGATAGTTACACAGACCCTGGGTGGCCATCCCCACCGTATATATGTTCACGCGGTTGGTTCCAACGCCCATGATTCCTCGAAGTCCACCCGTTCCAAACTCAAGATCCCTGTAAAAACTCTCTATGAGCTCTGATTCATTGTTGTTCATCATATCACGAATGGCATTTTTGGATGCTTCATCGATAGGGCTGTCAAGCCACACGGCGGCCTTCTCCTTTACAATTGAGGGTATATTCTGCTTGTCCATTTATAAAAAGTTGATGTGTTATAAAAGATTTTTAATGCATTTCTCAAGGCTATCTCTCCAGTAGGGTACCTCCACGTTATAGACCTCCTTGATCTTGTTCTTGTTGAGAACAGAATACACGGGTCTTATGGCAGGCAAAGGATATTCATGGGTCTCGATGGGTAGAACTTTCCCTTTACAATTGATCTGACGGCACACTTCCACAGCAAGGTCATACCAGCTACACACCCCTTCGTTGGAATAATTAAACAAGCCTGGAACAAATGCAGATAAACCTGAGTCCACGTCTGAAATGATCTGCATGATGGCTCTTGCCAGGTCTTCTGCAAATGTAGGTGTCCCAATCTGGTCATATACGATTCTGAGATCACTGCGTTGATCCATTCTGTTGATCATGCTCTTCACAAAGTTTTTTCCAAAGACGCTGTATAACCAGGATGTACGTATGATCAGTGCCCGGGGATGGCCCATAAAAACTTTCTCGCCTTCAAGCTTGGTGATCCCATACATGCTAAGCGGATCTGTGCGATCATCTTCACGTAAGGGTCGGGTTATCTCACCATTGTAGACATAGTCAGTGGAAATATGAAAAATACGGGTTTGTGAGTGTTTCTCCAGACAGCTCCTAAAATTAACCAGGACATCCCGGTTCAGCTTCATGGCTTCGTCAATGTCTTTCTCAGCCCCATCCACATCGGTATAAGCTGCGCAGTTAATAATGTAATCTACGGGATTGGCAGCCAGGTAGCTTTCCAGGGTCTCTTTGTCAGCTACATCCAACTCTTCGATATCGGTGAAGGAATAGATCTGTTTGAAACTATTTCGTATTTTCTTGATTTCACGCCCAAGTTGTCCATTTGCTCCTGTTACAAGTACTTTGCTCATTTGTAGTTATTTAAATGTCTTTTAACTGAGGTAAAATTTTGTCTTTTTCTGAAATGAGGGCCTGGTTTATATCGAGTTTCCAATCGATGTTAAGGTCGGGATCGGCATAATGAATTCCAGCTTCAGAAGCGGGGTGATAGTAAGTATCACATTTATAGAGGACTGTGGCAAAATCGGAAAGCACCGAAAACCCATGCGCAAATCCTGCAGGGACCAGCAACTGCAGGTAATTCTCGGAACTTAACTCAGTGCCAAACCATTGACCGAAAGTGGCAGAGCCTGGACGAATATCCACAGCCACATCAAAGATCACTCCCTCAATGACCCTGATGAGCTTGGTCTGAGCCCATGGTTTTTTTTGAAAATGGAGCCCCCGGATCACACCAAAAGAAGACCGGGATTGATTATCCTGGATGAAACGGGTTTCCACACCAAAATCGTCAAGTTTTTGTCTGTGAAAACTTTCGAAAAAATAACCACGCGAATCTTTAAAGACCCTGGGTTCCAGGATGAGTAAGCCTTCAATTTCAGTTTTTCTTATCTGCATCAGTCTGTTAAATATCCGAGGTAAGGAGTCGTTCATTGGCAATGCTCAGCAGGTATTGTCCGTATGTACTGTTCTTCATCTGTTCTGCCAGCTCCAATAATTGCGTTTTACTTATGAATCCCATCTGGTAAGCGATCTCTTCTATACAGGATATTTTTAATCCCTGGCGCTGCTCTATGGTATGAATATAATTGGCGGCCTGTAGAAGGCTCTCCTGGGTACCTGTATCCAGCCAGGCCATTCCCCTTCCCATAATCCTGACGCGGAGTCGTTCCTCCTCCAGGTATAATCTGTTCAGATCTGTGATTTCCAGTTCCCCGCGGGCTGAGGGTTTAAGATTTTTGGCTTTCCTGATCACATCATTGCTGTAAAAATAGAGTCCTGTTACGGCATAATTTGATTTGGGTTCAGCCGGCTTCTCTTCCAGGCTTAGAACCTTGCCGTCCGGGTCAAAGTCAACCACTCCATAGCGTTCAGGATCGGTTACAAAATAGCCGAAAACAGTCGCCCCGTCTTTTAAGTTTGCAGCCTCTCTCAGGGTTCTTGAAAAACCATGGCCATAAAAGATGTTATCTCCCAGAATCAGGCATACAGAATCATCACCAATAAAGTCTTCGCCTATAAGAAATGCCTGTGCCAGTCCGTCTGGTGAGGGTTGAATGGCATAACTGAGTGAAAGGCCCAGTTGACTGCCATCATCCAGTAAGGTCTGGTAAAGGTGGAGATCTTCGGGGGTGGAAATTATGAGTATCTCCTTTATTCCGGCAAGCATCAGCACAGAGAGTGGATAATAGATCATGGGCTTGTCGTATACCGGAATGATCTGTTTGGAGATGGCTCTGGTAATGGGATGAAGACGTGTACCGGCTCCACCTGCTAGTATGATTCCTTTCATGTTACTTACTTAACAGATTATCAAAATAGGCAATGGTTTTAATCAATCCCTCTTTAAGCTCTATTTTCGGTTCCCAATTGTCAAGGGTGGCTTTTGCCTTTGCAATGACGGGTTTTCGTTGTACAGGATCATCTTGAGGTAAGGGCAGGTATATAATTTTGGAGCTAGAACCCGTTAATTCAACGATCCGGCTTGCCAGGGCAGATATGGTGAATTCATTCGGATTCCCAAGATTTATGGGGCCTGTTACCTCATCACCCGTTTGCATCATACGGATCATTCCTTCCAGCAAATCATCTACATATTGAAAGCTTCTGGTTTGGGAGCCATCTCCATAGATGGTTATGTCCTCTCCTTTCAAAGCCTGCACAATGAAGTTGGATACAACCCGGCCATCGTTGGGGTGCATCCTTGGTCCATATGTATTAAAGATTCTGATAATCTTTATCCTTACATGATTTTGCTGATGGTAATCCTTAAAGAGGGTTTCTGCACATCGTTTCCCTTCATCGTAACAGGACCTTGTGCCAATGGGATTTACATTTCCCCAATAGGATTCAGGCTGAGGATGGATGGTGGGGTCGCCGTACACTTCGCTGGTGGATGCCTGCAACACTTTTGCTTTTATGCGCTTGGCCAGTCCGAGCATATTTATTGCACCCATGACTGATGTTTTAACAGTCTTTATGGGATTGTACTGGTAATGAATGGGAGATGCAGGGCATGCCAGATTATAGATTTCATCCACCTCTACATAATATGGGGAGGTGACGTCATGCCGAATTAATTCAAAGAATGGATTTCCGAGCAGGTGAGCAATGTTGCTTTTTGAACCTGTAAAATAGTTATCCAGACAGAGTATTTCATTACCCTCCTCAAGCAGCCTTTCACAAAGATGAGAACCAATGAACCCAGCACCTCCGGTAATCAGTATTCTTTTCATATATTTATGTAAGTATAGGCTTTACGGGTTGTCTTCCAATGCTATAGTAGGTAAATCCGAACTCCTGAATCTCTTCCGGGTCATATATGTTTCTTCCATCGAAAATGACCTTCTCTCTCATCAGTTTTGTAAGTACTCTGTAGTTTAAAACCCTGAATTCGGGCCATTCTGTGACAACCACAAGTCCATCCGTATCAATCAGAGCTTCGTACTTATCATCAGCGTACTCAATTTTATCTCCCAAAATACGTTTTGCTTCTTTTTGAGCTACCGGATCATAAGCCCTGATTTCCACACCCTCCTTAAGCAATTCCTCAATAATTCGAATGGATGGGGCCTCTCTCATATCATCTGTGTGGGGTTTAAATGATAAACCCCAGATGCCAATTCTCTTTCCTTTTAGATTGTTATTAAAATAGGACCTTATTTTACTGGGAATAACCCCTTTTTGATTGTCATTGACAAGCTCCACGGATTTCAGAATTTCCAGCGATCGACCATATTCATCCCCCGTCTTAATTAAAGCTTTTACATCCTTGGGAAAACAGCTTCCGCCATAACCTGCTCCCGGATAAATAAACTTATTCCCAATGCGCGTATCACTCCCAATTCCCTTTCTAACCATATTGACATCAGCACCCACCACCTCGCATAGATTGGCAATGTCATTCATAAAGCTGATCTTGGTGGCCAGCATTGAATTGGCGGCATATTTGGTCATCTCCGCAGAAGTAATGTCCATGAAAACAATGGGATGTCCGTTAAGAAGGAATGGTTTATACAATCTTCGCATTAACTTCTCAGCCCGTTCAGAATCGGTGCCAATTACAATTCGGTCTGGTTTTAGAAAATCATTTATTGCAGCTCCTTCTTTGAGGAATTCCGGATTTGAAGCTACATCAAATTTCAGATCAGAACCTCTCTCCTTAAGGGCTTTAGATATTGTGGTCCGGACTTTTTCAGCAGTTTTAATGGGAACCGTACTTTTCGTCGCAATGACCAGGTAGCCCTGCATGTATTTTCCAATTTCATCTGCAACCGCCAGAACATATTTCAGATCGGCACTTCCATCTTCATCTGGAGGAGTACCCACGGCAATAAATACAGCATCACAGTCAATGATGCTTTCTTCCAAATTTGTACTGAAGAAAAGTAAGCCTTTATCGACGTTACTTTTTACCATATTTTCTAGTCCAGGTTCGTAAATAGGAATTATTCCCTGCTTAAGACCGTCAATTTTTTTCTGGTCGATATCTACACATGTGACAGTTATTCCTGTTTCTGCAAAACAAGTACCTGATACAAGTCCAACGTAACCGGTTCCGACTACTGCAATTTTCATATTTCGTTGTGTTTAATGATTGAGCTGTAAAGTTAAATTTTTAAAGCAAAATGCGGCATGAAGGGTTTTAGTTTTTGACAGTTTGCCGGAGAGTCATGATACTTTGCTGTCAAAGGAGGCGCAAATAAGCCAAGTTCAGGGATTTGCATCCCTCATTTTTTGGGGATTATGCGCCGTTTTGTTAACTTTGCGCCTTGTTTAAATAAATATATTGTCTAACTTATTAATTTTAAAGTAATTATCTAATGTCTAACGAAAGTAAAAAAGTTGAAAAAGAAGTTGCTCCCGAAACCACTGAGGAGAAAGTAGCAGCTGAAAATCAATCAACTGAACCCACCAAAGAGGAAACCCCTGCTGAGGAAGTTAAAGCAGAGGAGCCCGTAGCCGAGACTCCCGTTGAGGAGCCTGTAGCAGAGGAGCCCGTAGCCGAGACTCCTGTTGAGGAGCCTGTAGCAGAGGAGCCTGTAGCCGAGACTCCCGTTGAGGAGCCTGTAGCAGAGGAGCCTGTAGCCGAGACTCCCGTTGAGGAGCCTGTAGCAGAGGAGCCCGTAGCTGAGACTCCCGTTGAGGAGCCTGTAGCAGAGGAGCCCGTCGCTGAAATCTTTGGAGCCCGTAGCAGAGGAGCCCGTAGCTGAGACTCCCGTTGAAGAGCCTTTACCCGAGGAAGCAGTCGCTGAGGAGCCCGTAGCCAAAGAAAAACCAGTCAAAGCAGATCGCGACCCCAACACCGGAGTAGCTGATTTTAACTGGGAAGAGTTTGCCGCAGATGAGAATGAATCAACCGGCGATCAAACAGAATTCGAAAAAATGTATTCGGAAACACTTTCAACCATTGCCGAGAACGAGGTGATTGATGGTTTGGTGATTTCCATGAATAAGCGCGAAGTAGTAATCAACATAGGATATAAATCCGAAGGTGTGATTTCACTGAGTGAATTCCGTTATGATCCTGATCTTAAAGCAGGAGACACAGTGGAAGTTTTTGTGGAGAGCCAGGAAGACAAAAAAGGTCAGCTGGTACTTTCCCACAAGAAAGCAAGAGCAGTTCGCTCCTGGGATCGTGTGAATCAGGCACTTGATCAGGACGAAGTAATAAAGGGCTACATTAAATGCCGTACCAAAGGAGGTATGATTGTAGATGTCTTTGGAATTGAGGCATTCCTGCCCGGTTCACAAATTGATGTCAAACCCATCCGGGATTATGATGCATATGTAGGCAAAAACATGGAATTCAAGGTGGTTAAGATCAACCACGAATTTAAGAATGTTGTTGTTTCCCATAAAGCTCTGATCGAAGAGGAGCTGGAGCAGCAGAAGAAGGAGATCATTGCCAAGCTGGAAAAAGGACAGGTTCTGGAAGGTACAGTGAAGAATATTACTTCATATGGTGTATTTATAGACCTGGGTGGAGTAGACGGATTGATCCACATTACCGACCTTTCATGGGGCCGCGTGAATCACCCCGAAGAGATCGTTGAACTGGATCAGAAGCTCAATGTGGTTATTCTTGATTTCGATGATGACAAGAAGCGAATTGCCCTTGGTCTGAAGCAGTTAACTCCACATCCATGGGATTCTCTTGATGAAGCCATGAAAGTGGGAGACCAGGTAAAAGGTCGCGTTGTTGTGATGGCTGACTACGGTGCATTTGTTGAGATTGCCACCGGTGTAGAAGGTTTGATTCACGTCTCAGAAATGTCATGGTCACAGCACCTGAGAAGCGCACAGGAATTTATGAAAGTGGGCGATGAAGTAGATGCCGTTATCCTTACCCTCGACCGCGAAGAGAGGAAAATGTCCCTTGGAATCAAGCAACTGAAGACCGATCCCTGGGAGAAAATCGAGGATACCTATTCAACGGGAAGCAGGCATACTGCCAAAGTCAGAAACTTCACCAACTTTGGTGTCTTTGTAGAGATTGAAGAGGGTGTGGATGGACTCATTCATATTTCTGATCTCTCCTGGACCAAGAAAATCAAGCATCCGGCTGAATTTACAGCCATTGCAGCTGATATTGAAGTTGTTGTTCTTGAAATTGATAAGGAAAATCGTCGTCTGAGTCTGGGTCATAAGCAGCTTGAGGAGAATCCATGGGATGTTTTCGAAACTGTATTTGGAGTTGATTCAATTCATGAAGGAACCATTATCGAACTGATGGACAAAGGTGCGGTTGTTGCACTGCCTTATGGGGTTGAAGGTTTTGTTACTCCAAAACACCTTGTAAAAGAGAGTGGTAGTCCTGTGAAGGTAGACGAGAAATTAGATTTTAAGGTCATAGAGTTTAATAAGTCCGCAAAAAAGATTATCTTGTCTCATAGTCGGATCCATGAGGATCAGCGTAAAACTTCTGAGCGTACGACCAGGAAGAGTGAAGGCGATGATGTAAGAAAAGCCACCAGGAAACTGAAAACTAACCTTGAGAAGACGACACTTGGTGATATTTCTGAACTGGCCGCCCTGAAGACGGAGATGGAACATAATCAGAAGGTTGCAGATAAGAAGAAGAAAGAGGCTGGAACCGACAAGGAAGATTAAATTAAAACCCTTAAACAATTAATTCGGCTATGGAATTCAAGATTGACAAATTTGAAAACCACACTTTGATTAAAGTACTGGAGGAGAAACTGGACACTCATATCGCTCCGACTTTGAAGTCAGAGTTGGTGCTGGTATCGGGGAATGGTGAAAAAAACATCATTCTTGATCTTGGAAATTGCAGGTACTGCGATTCATCCGGACTGAGCGCTATTCTTGTGGCTAATCGCCTTTGTAAGAATGCAAGCGGGACATTTGTACTAACAGGTTTAAATGATGCAGTTGAAAGGTTAATTACTATTTCACAACTTGATACTGTTTTAAATATCTCAAATACCCTGGAAGAAGCAGTATCCCTGATCAAAGAGGCTGGATAATTTAGTCTTGGTGTCATTTGAATTAATTATACTTGGTAGCAGTTCTACACTGCCTACTTCGAAACGTTATCCTACCGCTCATTTACTTAAAGTAGATGAGCGGTTTTTTTTAATTGATTGTGGAGAAGGGGCTCAGATACAGTTGCGCAAATTCGGATTGAACCCGGGGAGGATACACCGTATATTTATATCCCATCTGCATGGCGACCATGTTTATGGTTTATTCGGCCTCCTGTCCACCATGGGAATGATGGGCAGAAAAGTCCCACTTCACCTCTACGGCCCACCGCGGTTAAGAGAGATGATGGAGCAACACTTCTCCTTTTTTGGTTCACTGCCTTTCCCATTGGAATTTCATGCTCCCTCGTCGGACCCTTTGACCCCCATTTTTGAAGATGAGAAACTAACGGTTACCCCCATACCTTTGAAACACAGGATTACCACTTACGGATACCTGTTCCGGGAGAAGGAAAAGTTGCTGAATGTAAGGAAAGAAAAGATAGAGAGGTATGGAATGGGAGTTGCAGATCTGGTGCGGATAAAGCAGGGGGAAGACTTTATTACCTCTGATGGAACCCAGATCAAAAATGAGGAACTCACTCATCCGCCTTATCATCCCCGATCCTATGCATATATTTCAGATACACTATTTGATCCGGATTTGGCAGGTATATTAAGGAATGTGGACCTCCTGTTCCACGAGGCCACATTTTCCAATAAGGATGCTAAACTGGCAGCCGAAACCAAACACTCCACAGCCGGGCAGGCTGCCACCCTGGCAAAGATGGCAGAGGTTAAGAAACTGTTAATAGGCCATTTTTCCAGCAGGTATAAGGATCACAGAGTACTTGAAGAGGAGGCCAGAACCATTTTCCCACATACGGATGGTGTTAAGGATGGGGATATCTATTCCCTTCCCCTGGAGAGGTTATCCACAGAATAAATACTATTTTTGCATCATTTAGACCTAAAACAGATTTACAGGTGAAAGAGAAGATTCTAATTCTTGATTTTGGTTCTCAGTATACCCAGTTAATTGCCAGAAAAGTAAGGGAACACAATGTATATTGTGAAATATATCCTTTCAGCAAGTTTCCCGAACCGGATTCAACCGTAAAGGGAGTGATTCTTTCGGGCAGTCCGTTTTCCATCAGAGATGAGCATGCTCCCATCCCAGACCTGGAGAAGATTAAAGGCGAATTTCCATTGCTGGGAATTTGCTATGGAGCTCAGTATCTGGCACATTACTATGGAGGAGAGGTGAAGCAGTCTGATTCAAGAGAATACGGCAGGGCCAGGTTAAGTTATATAGACAGAGAGAATCCGCTGCTCAGAAACCTGAAGAATAACACGCAAGTCTGGATGTCACACGGAGATACCATCAACACCCTTCCTGCAGGCTGCAAGGTGATAGCCAGTACAGGTGAGGTGGAATTTGGAGCCTATGCATCTGACCATGAAAACACCTGGGGTTTGCAATTTCACCCTGAAGTTTACCATACCACGGAGGGGAAAACCATACTCCATAACTTTTTAAGTGAAATATGTGGATGCCAGATGGATTGGACCCCCGAAGCCTTTGTGGAGAGTACGGTGGCCGATTTAAAGAAGAAGTTGGGTGGCGACAAGGTGGTATTGGGGCTAAGTGGGGGAGTTGATTCTACCGTGGCTTCGATCTTATTGCACAGGGCCATTGGCACCAACCTCACCTGCATTTTTGTAGATAACGGACTGCTTCGAAAAAATGAATTTGAAACGGTGCTTGAGTCTTACAAAGAGCTGGGATTAAATGTGATTGGCGTAGATGCCGGAGATAAATTCATTGATGATCTGCAGGGCATAAGCGATCCGGAGGCCAAAAGGAAAAGCATTGGCAAGAATTTTATTGAAGTTTTTGACCAGGAGGCAAAAAAGCTGGAGAATGTACTGTGGCTGGCCCAGGGAACCATCTATCCGGATGTAATTGAATCGGTATCGGTCAATGGACCGTCGGTTACCATCAAATCGCACCACAATGTGGGCGGACTCCCTGAAAAGATGCACCTTAAGGTAGTGGAGCCATTGAGACTGCTTTTTAAGGATGAAGTGAGAAGGGTGGGGAAGGCCATGGAGATTCCCTCTTCCTTCCTGAAGCGGCACCCCTTTCCAGGTCCCGGACTGGGCATACGCATCCTGGGTGAAATCAGCAGAGAGAAGATCCGTCTCGTCCAGGAGGCTGATGATATATACATAAAGGCTTTGCAGCGATATGGATTGTATGACCGGATATGGCAGGCAGGAGCCATTCTGCTTCCAGTACAATCAGTGGGAGTGATGGGGGATGAGCGTACTTATGAATATGTAGTTGCCCTAAGGGCTGTTACATCCACCGATGGGATGACCGCCGATTGGGGACATCTGCCCCATGAAGTGCTTAGCCAGATATCCAATGATATTATTAACAAGGTAAGGGGTATAAACCGGGTAGTTTATGACATCAGTTCCAAACCGCCGGCCACCATTGAATGGGAATAGTGGGTTTATTTAGAATCCCGCACCAACTTTTTCCCTCGAATGCCGTTATAATAATATGAATTACAACAGAATAATCATGAATCGAATTAAACAATATATAGTACTGGTGCTGGTCACAGTCACAACTGTTTCCCTTCAGGCCCAGTGGAATCCGGAAGCCCTGAAGCTGGCGCAGGTAATGGATAAGGTGAGCCGGTTTTATGTGGATTCCATAGACGACAGCGATGTGGTGGAACGAACCATTGTGAATATGCTTCATGAGCTGGATCCTCACTCCTCCTATCTGAGTAAGGAAGAGCTGGAAGAGTTGAGTGAGCAGTTGGAGGGTGAGTTTGAAGGAATAGGGGTAAGTTTTAATGTTCTGGAGGACACCATCTATATTATACGGGCCATTTCCGGGGGACCTTCCGAAAGGGTTGGAATCATGGCTGGTGACCGTATCATCAAGGTTGAAGGGGAGACTGTGGCGGGTACAGGAATTACCACAAGGGATGTGCAAAAATATTTAAAGGGACCTAAGGGCACCCGGGTGAATGTTTCAGTGAAGCGAAGGAGCGAAGCTGAATTATTGGAATTTACCATTACCAGGGATAAAATACCAGTCTACAGTCTGGATGCTTCTTATATGGTAAAGGATAGGATAGGGTATGTTAAGTTAGCCAGGTTTTCACACAGCAGTATTGACGAGTTTGAAAAGGCATTGAAATCATTGAGGCAGGAGGGAATGGAGGACCTGATCCTCGATCTTTCCGGGAATGGGGGAGGATGGCTTCCGGTAGCTGTGGAGCTGGCCGACCATTTTCTTTCGGGAAACAAGGAAATTGTTCGCACTGAGGGGACCAAGGTACCCGACAGGAAATACACAGCACGGAAACCCGGTCTTTTTGAAGATGGAAACCTGGTGGTTATGATTGACGGAGGCTCAGCTTCGGCCAGCGAGATTGTGAGTGGCGCAGTTCAGGACTGGGACCGGGGTGTAATTGTGGGAAGGCGCTCTTTTGGAAAAGGTCTGGTGCAACAGCCCTTTCAGCTGAGTGATGGATCATTAATCAGATTAACGGTAGCCAGGTATTATACACCCACAGGCAGGTTAATTCAAAAATCATATGAAGATGGGTATGATGAGTATGCCCTGGATCTGATTAACAGGTATAACTCCGGGGAGCTATCCAGCGAGGACAGTATAAAATTCCCTGAAGCGCAACAATACAAGACTTTATCCCTTAACAGAACGGTCTACGGGGGAGGTGGTATTATGCCCGATTATTTTGTTCCGGTCGACACAACAGCCTACTCCGATTACTATGGCCGTATGATCAACAGGGGGATTTTCAATCGCTATGTGCTTCAATATGTGGATGATCACAGAGACCAGCTTTTGGCCAAATATTCGGATTTTGACTCCTTTAATGAAGGATTCAGCGCCTCGAAGAAGCAGATGGAGGGACTTGTTAAATTTGCAAGCGATGAGGAATTAGAGTTTAATGAGGAGCAGTGGGAAACTTCCAGGATGCAGGTAGCGCTTTTATTCAAAAGCTACCTGGCAAGAGACCTCTGGGGAATGGACTATTTTTATGAAGTATTTAATCCCACCAATGAAGTATTTAATAAGGCTGTTGAAATTCTGGAAAACCCAGCCTTGCACCAGGCGAAACTTGCCAAAGTAGAGCTTTAATGGGAAACTGGTTACAGGCACACTATATCGAAATAGTGGGCGTGGTTTTCAGTGTGATTTACCTCTTATTAAGTATTCGTCAGAATATTCTGCTCTGGCCTATGGGGATGATCAGTGCAATCCTCTATATGGTGGTTTTCTTTCAGGCCAAATTTTATGCCGATATGGGCCTGAATGTTTACTATTTTTTTATCAGTATTTACGGCTGGATTGTTTGGCAAAAAGGGAAGGGAGACGGCGGTAGACGAAGTACCATTGTCCGCATTCAATGGAAGCAAGGTCTGATTTTAGCAGGCCTGACTGTCCTGGCATTTATAGGCATCGGTTTAATTCTGGACAGGTATACCGATTCACCTGTCCCATATTGGGACGCCCTTACCACCGCAATGAGTTTCACGGCTACCTGGATGTTGGCCAGAAAGATCCTTGAGCACTGGATTATCTGGATTATTGTGGATGCAATTTCCATGGGTTTGTATCTTTACCGTGGTTTATACCCCACCATGATACTATTTGCATTATATACTACCATGGCAGTGATAGGTTATTTGGAATGGAAAAAGTCACAATCTTTGACCAGCCCATGAAAAGGATCCTGATCACCGGACCGGAATCCACTGGTAAATCTGAGTTGGCCAACGCACTGGGCAGCCATTATGGAGGAATCGTTGTTCCGGAATATGCAAGAGAATACATTCAGGAACTGGGCAGACCTTATCAGTTCAATGATGTGGAACACATTGCCCTGAGGCAGGTGGAGGAATATGATAGATCCTTTCATCCCCGATGGATATTTTTTGATACTTGGCTGATCATCACCAGGGTTTGGTTCAGAGTGGTATACAATCGGGTGCCCTCCTGGCTGGATGAAAAGATCAGGGTCGCCTCATTTGACCTGGTCTTGCTCTGTGATACGGATATACCCTGGATTGCTGATCCTGTCAGAGAAAATGGGGGCACCAAACGTGAGGAACTGTTGGATTCCTATAAACATGAACTCAATCATTTCAGCCTGGACTGGGAGTTGGTTTCCGGATCGGGAGTGGAACGGCTCCTAAACGCCAGGCAGCTGATTGATAATAAAATAGCAAATGGCACGACTTGAAAAGTTTCATGCAAAAACACTTAAAGGATTTGAACCCCTTCTGGCGGAGGAACTCAGCTCATTGGGAGCCAGCCGGACTGAGATTGGTAACAGGGGCGTCACCTTTTATGGAGGACGTGCGCTTCTTTACAGGGTGAACCTGGCTTCCAGGTTGTCGCTCAGGGTGTTGCTTCCTATAATGAAGTTTGAGGCATCTGATACCGATTCGGTATATAGAATGGTAAAACGTTATGACTGGTCTTTGCATCTGGATAACAAAACCACCTTTGCCATTGATGCAGTAGTCCATTCACCCCTGTTCACGCACAGCCAGTATGTATTGCAAATCGTAAAAGATGCCATTGTTGATCGCTTTAGGGAGAAGACCAAGCTGAGGCCCTCAATCAACAGGGAAAATCCTGATATACTGATCAATGTACATATATCCGGAAAATGGGTCACTCTGTCGCTGGATAGTTCAGGTGGTTCGCTGCACAAAAGGGGGTATCGGACAGGAAATTTTGAAGCACCCCTGAATGAAGTCCTTGCTGCTGGAATGGTGATGCTCGCGGGTTGGAAAGGAGAAACCCCATTTTTGGATCCCATGTGCGGCTCAGGGACCCTGGCCATTGAAGCAGCTTTGATCGCTGCTTCCATTCCTCCGGGGATCTTCCGAAAGCAATATGGATTTGAGAACTGGAAGGATTTTGACCGTGAGTTGCTGGAGCATGTGATCAATGGCCTCCGTACAGAGAAGGATGTAAAGGTAACTATCACAGCCAGTGACGTAGATCCACAAGCGGTCGCGCTTACAAAACTACATGTGAAGCAGATGGATCTGGAACGCATAATTACTGTAGAAGAGAGAGACTTTACCACTACATCTGGAATCAGGGAAGAAACTACGCTTATCATGAATCCACCCTATGGGGAACGAATTGTACCAGATGACATTGAGGCACTTTACGGCTCCATAGGCTCGACCTTAAAGCACAACTACCCGGGTTCTGATGCCTGGATTCTCTCATCAAGCAAAAAGGCGCTGGGGCGTATTGGATTAAAGCCTTCCAAAAAGCAAGTTTTGTTCAATGGCCCATTGGAGTGCTCCTATGTAAATTATAAAACTTTTAAGGGGAATTGGAAGGATCATAAAACCAGCAGCAACAAGGCTTGATTCATCCATCAGACATTTTTTGCACTTTGTTGAAAAAAATCCAGGTTTTGCGCGATTTTGTTATCAAGCGGAGTTATTTTTATCTATATTAGTTACTGAAACATTTTTTTTATATTTGCTGATCGGATCAGCATTTGCTAGTCAAAAAAAGGAAGCCTAAATGAGCTTTGATGTCAATGAGTATTACTCCAACCTGAATGGCGGAGAGGTTTTGATGGCCTTCAAGGGAGACATTTCGAGTGAGCTCATCAGCAACGTATTAGAGGTTGTTGAAGCCAGGATGGATGAGTACAGCGAAAGCTCTAAAATCCGAAAGAAAGTATATAATGTCCTGGTGGAGAGCCTGCAGAATCTCTATCATCATATCGAGGAATTGCCCGAAGGTATGCATGAGGAATTCGGTCCGAAGTTTGGGATTTTGCTTGTGAGCAGGAAAGACAACCGGTATAAGATATCCACAGGAAACTTTATCACCCAGGGTAAGATTGATGTGCTGCGGAATAAGATTGATAAAATCAATTCCATGAGCAGGGATGAGTTAAAGGATATGTACAAGTTCATTCTGAATCATCAGAGGCTTTCCGATAAGGGCGGTGGTGGATTGGGATTGGTAGATATAGCCCGTAAGACCGGGAATAAGATGGAATACACTTTCGAGAAATATGATGATACATACTACTTTTTCAATTTAGATGTATATATCGATTTCATTCAATGAATATAACGTATAAATAATCAGATATGGAAGCGCTTTCAATTGAAGGAACTGCAAAAACACCAACAGTTAAGTTTAATGGACAGGATGGAATCATTGAAATAAAGGGAAGATCTATTCCTGAAAACTCTATTGAGTTCTACAAGCCCCTGGTAGAATGGCTTGAGGCCTATAGCAGCACGCCCCTGGATCTGACCCAGGTAAATGTTCAGCTGGAGTATTTTAACACCAGCTCCTCAAAATGTATCCTCGACGTCTTTAAGAAGCTTGAAGCCATACATAAAGGCAAGAGCGAAGTGATCATAAACTGGCACTACGAGGAGGATGATGAAGATATGCTGGAAGCGGGTGAAGATTATGAATCCATTATCAGGGTTCCCTTTAAAATGATTGAAATTGTAGAATAACTGCAGGCCCTCGTAAATAAAATAGGGTCGGCACTTGAAGGGTGCTGACCCTATTTTATTTAGTAGGTAGTAGGTAGTAGGTAGTACTCAGTGAAAATAGTATGTTGGATTCTACATATGGGATCTTTTTTTGGGAGTTGTGCTTCGTTCTAAAAAATCCATAATACCTTTCAATGCTCTGAAATAGAGTAGTATATAAAGACCGAAAGTCATCACCCATATGACCATGATATTGACCCATATGGTGGGCACAAACCTTCCTGCAATCATTTTTCGGGGGGCATAGAAGTGGGCCTTTATGAACTTGTTGGTGGGATCAAGGTAGATGGGATCCCTTTTCTGAATCATGTCCCCTTTAGTCTCTGTAAAGTAATCGAAAGATTTGCTGTTGGTGACAAACTCTTCCAGGCTATTGTTCGCGTAATGTCGCTCCAGTTCACCCAGCTCATTCAGGTCAAAAGACGCAATAATCTGATTGATCTTTGTTACAGCGCCTTTAAAAGTTTTTGAATAGAAATTTTTCAGAGTTTCAAGGTATTCCCGTGTATATGCCAGAATCTCTCTATTCACTGCATCAGATGTAAGCTGATCCAGATATTTCATGGAATAGGTGGGGGTTGCATCGTAGTAATCATGCATGATCAATCTTTCCTCGTATTCATCTCTGATCTCAATCTGAAGCGAACGCAGATTGTAGGCTATCTTCGTGGCTTCTTCTTCCTTTCCAAGATTTCGCTCGATAAAAGTCAGTTTGTTCAGAAGCTCTGTCAGATGAAGGTTGGCTTTCAGGTTGGCATTACTTTTCAGCTTTTCCCAGGTATAGAAGTTTTTCTGATAGTCGTTTTGCATAAACTGGTAGGTAGCCAGCGCTTCATAAGCCCATTTTGCAGTAATAATCTCCCCGTAAAAAGGAATTCGCTTTGGAGAAGAAACCTGTGGATTCAGATTCTCATACTTCACAATGATGCCACTCAGTATAATCTGGGGAATGATCAGGAATGGAATCAGAATATAGATGGTCACCACGGTTTTAAAACTGTCAGAAATAAGCAAGCCCATTACATTGGCCATGGCCCAGGCTGAGAAGAGCACCAGCCAGTATTCAAAGTACATACCATGAATGCCCATGATGGTGTTGCCTACGATCACAAATGTGAGCGCTTGTATGGCGGACAAAATAAACTGAACAGCTACTTTTGAGAGAAGATAGCCAGACCAGCTAAGGTTCAGGAATGCTTCCCGCTTTAATATTTTACGGTCCTTGATGATCTCTTCGGCACTTACGGTAAGACCCATAAAGACTGCGACTATGACCGACATAAAAATATATACCGGAAGGTTGCTGTTGTCAGACAATGTATAGTGGATCTCATTAGAAACACCCGGATCGAAGTAACGGACAATAAAGGCAAGAAGGAATGCAAGGAAGGGGGCTTCCAAAAAATTGATCACAAGGTATTGGGTATCGCTCAGTTTCTTAAGGACATCCCGCTTGAAAAATACACCAAACTGCTTCAGCTTTCCAGGGATCTTAAAGGAGATCTCAGGCAGCTCTTTTTTATGTGCTTTCTCTTTCTGAACCTCTTTGTAGTGCTTTCGAAAGTGCTTACTCCACTCCCTGGGTGATATTTTCCGTGTATGGGTGATCTTGCCATATTCATCCAATACGCTGGTTTCAATAATGTTGAATACCTGCTCCGGATTCACGTTTCCACATGTGGCACATTCACTTTCATTCCAGTCAGCTGCCTGTACCCTGGACTTAAAATACATGATGGAATCGATTGGATCTCCATTGTATATCAGGTATCCACCGGTATCGAGGATCAGCAAGCTGTCGAACATTTTAAAAATGTCGGAGGAGGGTTGGTGAATCACCACAAATACCAATTTTCCTCTGAAGGTGAGGTCTTTAAGCAGGTCAAGAATGTTTTCGCTGTCCCTGCTTGAAAGGCCTGAAGTGGGCTCATCAAGGAAGAGCACAGCAGGTTCGCGGATCAGCTCCAGGGCAATATTGAGCCTTTTTCGCTGGCCCCCGCTAATCTTTTTGTTCAGGGGCGTGCCCACCTGGATATCGCGTATCTCATACAGCCCCAGGTTCATCAACACCCTTTCGACAGTCTTTACCACCTGTTTTTCCGTGTAGTTGTCGAAACAGAGTTTGGCATTGTAATAGAGATTCTGGTAAACAGATAGTTCCTCAATGAGAAGGTCGTCCTGTGAAACAAAACCAATCATCCCTTCAATGGTCGGATCACTACTGTGTATATCCACTCCGTTTATCAGGACCTTGCCCTCAGAGGGATGATTGGCCCCGTTAAGAACATTGAGCAGGGTTGATTTTCCTGCACCACTCGCCCCCATAATACCCACCAGTCTGCCCGATTGTTCCGTGAAGCTCACATCATGGAGTCCCACATCTCCACTCTTAAACCTGTAGGTGAGGTGCTTGGCTTCGAAAACAATCCTCGATTTCACTGAATCGCCCACAAACATAGAGACGATATCGCTGTAATAAACCGGTGCAATCTGCTGATTCCGCAGCGATGAGCCTGTATTGAAGGGATAAGTTTTCAGCGGTGCCAGCAGTTGCCCATTCATATAGAGTTCCGTCTGTCCCACATACTTGACAAAGTAGAGGTTGGTGGAGTAAATATGAATAAAACGGATCTGTCCAATGAGGTTTTCTCTGAATATGTGTTTGATTTGATTTCCAGGTGCCCTTTCCTTCACATGGTCTACAACAAGGTATTCGGGATGGTCCTTCAGTTTTCCATCGGTTAATACGAAAGCCCTGATTCCATCAAAGTCATCTTCAGGAATATTAAAGGTATCGGCCACCGTGGTAATGAACTCGATTTCCTGCTCTGTGGCTTGCTGAGTCTCCGATTTAATAAATTCAACCAGCAGAAAAATCACTATGATCTTCTGGGGTTGGGCCAGCTCTTCATTAATGGCCGTGCAGATTTTCAGCACCCTGACACTGCGTTTGGCAAGAAGCCTCTCCTTCTTGACCACCTGAGCATCCTCATCCATGACCTGTTTGAAGTAAACATCAAATACTTCCAGGTAAATATCAACCAGTTCTTGATTCAGCTGCCTGTTAAGGAAAGATTCTACGATTAATCGTCGCTCCGCAGCATCACTCCCGGGGCGCGAGATAATAGCAAAAAGTTGCATTAACGCTTTCAGAATCTCATCACTCATATGTGGGTTGAATTAATCAACAGAATCCATGCTAAGCATTATATACGTATTTAAACCGAATAGGTTTTAAATACTGGGAAGCTTAAAACCAGAGGTAGATAGCAAGGAAAATAAGGGGGATAATAATTCCAATGAGTGTGGTGATCCCACCCCTTCCGTTAACCCCTTTTTTCCCTCTGACCAGGAACAATCCGGAAATGGCCATAAGTACCAGTCCGAGCGCAAAAAGATCTGAAAACCAGGTCCAGAGTTTCTTTGGTTTGTTGTAATGCAGGTAGTTTACTTCATTAAAAACTGGACGGTTCCTAACCCTGGTCAGGGAGATTTCCCCTGTAGGCAGGTGAACATTAATATGTCCACCTTTCAGGTAGATCATCAAATATTCGGGATTTGGAAAGTAGTATTGTTTAAAACTCTTCTCTTCACCTGTGATTTGCAGGATCTCTTCAATAACCTGGCGGGATACGTTTTCCCTGGTGAGTGAATGGTTGTAATTATATGATTCTGAGCGCGATATAATACCAGGATTCCAATGTCTGGCTACTCCATGATTCAATGCGATTCCGGAAATGCCATAGATAATGCTCATACCAAAAAACAGGTATCCCAGTTCCCGGTGAATCCACCGGTTCCATTTACGCCAATTCACTAGTAATCATTTAGGTTTACTGGGTAAGCTCCTTAAAATCTATTACCTCAATAAAGTAATCAGCTTTTTCGGCTTCCGTATGAGCCATCTCTGTATCGTGATGCTCCTTGGAGTCGTGATCAGCTATATGCTCCTCTGCCTCCACGGGATTTAATACCTTAAAAGTCCCTTTAAATGCTACTGTGGATCCTTCAAGTTCTATCTTGAATTCATCAATGTCACCGGAAGGCACCACCCTGAGCTGGGTTTCCCCATCGTCAGCCAGCACAAAACACTTTTGTCCACCATGTCTGCACACATGGGTAACCATCCCCGAAATTGCCACCTCTTTGCCATCATAATCTGCTGGCTGAGCCAGTAGTTCCTGAATGGTTGCTTTTACAACCTGTTCTGTTTGAGAAGCCTCAGCAGTGCTTCCCTCTTTTTTACCTGACTGGCTGCAGGAGCCAAGCAGGATTGCAAACAGTACCCATACGATCAAACGTTGCATATCTATAGTATTAGAATTTGGCACAAAAATAGAAAATATTATCCATTGAAGCTTGCAATACAGGCATCAAGTTCGTCATAAATCTCGAAGACATGATGTAATTGCAACAATTTGAAGAGCTCCATGACCTCATTGCTCACATTGCATATTTTGAACTGACCTACATTATTATTGGCGGCCTTCATGGCTGACAGGAATATTCCAAATCCCGAACTATCAATAAATTTAATACCCCTGAGGTCGAAAATGACCCGGTTGCCTGGTTTGTTAAATAATTCAAGCAAACTTTCTTTCACAGGTTCCGCAATGGGAGCATTCAATCGATCTGTTTCCTTTAACCATACAACAATCAGATCATCAATAAATTCGGTTTCGAGCATATCTGTTGTTCTTTTTTAATATGAGTTTTCGAGTTCCAGCACCGCAAGTTCACTCTGTTGGAGAAATTCATTAACAAGGGATTCGTATCGATCCACCTCTTCTACCTTGCTAGCCAGTATTTCCAGATCTTTGAGCAGGTCTGAAACACTTTTCATTCCCATGACTGCAACCGACGATTTGGCTTTATGGGCCATCTTTGACAGACTGTCGTAGTCTTTGTTCCTTAGCAATTCAGGCATCAGCTGTTTGTATTCGTCCACTTGCTCGCGAAACAGGTCAATCATTTCGCGGATAAATGCTGCATCTCCGCCCGACATTGTTTTTAAATATTCGAGGTCTGTAATCATGCTGAGGCTAAACTAGGTTGAAAACTTCATTAAGTCACTAAAATTATTTATTTTATTTTTAGAAATAAAACCCTTTCCCAGTTTTTTATCCCCAGTTGAAAGAAATGAGAAGAATACTCACAATCATTATTGTCGGATGCCTTTCACTCCAGCTTGCTTTTGGACAGCTGACTTTTAGTGAAAAAAGGCAGCGCGATAGAGCTTTGAATGAAGCGATCACTTTGATTGTCCAGGAGGAGTATGAGCTGGCAGCTTCAAAACTTACCCAGAGTCTGGCCCTGGATAGCACCTATTCCCAGGCTTACCTTCAGAGGGGCCGCATCTTTATTGAGTGGGGATTGGAAGAGGATGCGATGACCGATCTAAATCAGGCCATTCTACATGACTCCACCCTGGGGGAAGCCTATTTTTACAGGGGATATCTTCTATTCGAAGGTGATACCACCGGGGCCGATACAGTTCAATTCAATGCAGCTATTTCCAATGGTTTTCACAACCCGTGGGCCTATTACTTCAGAGGACTCACCAGGTTAAGAGCGGAGCAGGATCAAGGAGCCCTGGATGACTTCAATACGGCCATCGATTTAAAAGAAGATTTTGCCCAGGCCTATCATGAACGTGCAGGGATAAAAAAGAGAGGTGGAGACCTTCAGGGTGCACATTTTGATTACCAAACAGCCATTACTTATCAACCTGTATTTCCCCTTGCCTATAACAACCGAGGTTCGGTGAAGATCCTTTTGGGCGATTATGAAGGGGCTATTGAAGATTTTAACTTGGCTCTGGAGCAGGATCCTGAGCTGGCAATTTCCTTAAGTAACAGGGGATATGCAAAGTATTACCTGGGAGATCTGGACGATGCCCTGCTGGATTTTAACGATGCCCTTACCCTGAATGGAGACATGACAAATGTTTTGCTGAACAAAGCATCCCTTCTGGCAAGCCAGGACCAGGTAATGCCGGCTTTGGAGTTGCTGGACGGCATCATCGAAGAAAATCCCGAAGATGCCACACTCTACCTGAACAGGGGACTGATCAGGGAGCTCTCGGGAAACCTGAATGGAGCCTGTGAGGATTGGAACAGAGCAAAAGAGCTTGGTGCCGAGCAGGCAGAGGACTATTTAAAAGAGTGTAAAAATCTTTGATATGGCCTCGAGAACTTTTAAAACCAGCCTGTTTTTACTTATTCTGTGTGGCACACTATGGGCACAGGAGAATGTGAAAATTGCCAGGGGGGACTTCAAGACCGGGATAGATATTGGATTCAAGGAGGCCTGGAAAAGTATACAACAGGGTGATAAAAACTATAAAGCAGGAAAAGGCACCTACGACATAGCCAGGGATCACTACCTTTTCGCAAATCAGTATAATTCGGAGAATCCCCAGTTAAACTATAAACTGGGTGTCTGTTATCTCTTTACCGATGATAAATACAGAGCCATCGATTACTTTTTAAAGGCTTACACCCTCGATCATAAGGTGAGTAAGAATATTAACTATCTTCTGGGACAATCCTACCAATTGGTGCATGAATTCGACAAGGCTATCAGGCATTATAACATGCACATGGATGCAATCCCACCCGATGTCAAGATAGAATATGAGGAAGTGTTGAACAAACGCATTCAGGAGTGTGAAAATGGTGCAAAATTGGTGATGAATCCTAAGCGGGTTATTCTCAAAAACCTGGGCGATCCCGTTAACTCCAAGTATGACGACTACAATCCTCTGTTTGCTTCTGGCGATACGACTCTTTTTTTTACATCCAGACGTCCGTTTGAGAAATCCAAACGAAATGATATCGACAATAAATTCAATGAAGATATCTACAGCTCTTCCTTTTCTGAGGGGATTTTCGGCCAGGCCACCCGGTTAGACAAACCCTTTAACTCGACTCATAACGATGCACTGGTGGCGATTACCCCTGATGGAAACAAAGCAGTTATTTACAAAGGCCATGTCAATGGGGGGCAGATAGAGATCTCAGAATATGACCAGGAAAAAATGGAATGGTCTAAACCCAAGGGTTTCAAAGGAAAAATTGCCAGTAAACATGGGGAGACCTCAGCAGCGTTCTCGCCAGATATGACTGAACTTTACTTTGTTTCCAGGAACAGGAAACTAAGCCTTGGGGGAAAAGATATTCTGGTATCCAGGCTTAATGAAAAAGGCAAATGGGGCGATCCTGTCAACGCCGGGAATGCCATCAACACACTTTATGATGAGGAGGGAGTGTTTTTGACTCCCGATGGGATGCATCTCTATTTTGCCTCCGAAGGTCACAACAGCATGGGTGGTTTTGATATTTTCCATTCTGAAAAACAGGATGATGGTTCCTGGTCAGATCCCGTTAACCTGGGTTACCCTGTAAACACGCCTGATGACGAACTGTTTTATATGACCGATCAGACCGGATCCCATGGTTATTATTCCACCATCAGGGAGGGAGGAAAGGGATCTAAGGACATCTACAAAGTAATCTATCTGGGTTCAGAAAAGGAGCTGGTATTCAAAACCATGGATCAGCTTGTTGCTGGTCCTGGACCCCTGAAGACAGGGTTTTTAACCATTCCTGCACTGATGGCCCTCGATGCAACTTTTGTTTTAAAAGGCGTGGTGATGGACACCATTGGGGAACAAGTGCCTGTTGGATCTAAAATTTTATTTACCGATCCTGCAACAGGCAGAATGGATGCCTCAGTAGTTTCCGATTCGATCACAGGGCAATACACGGCAAGCCTACCAGAGCCAAAAGTGTATGGAGTGGAAATTACAGCATCGGGGTATCTCTATTTCCTTGATATTTTGGATCTGAGCCTGGAAAATAGTGATCAAATAGTGAAACGGGATTTTTACCTGCAACAAGTTGAGGTGGGCACCAAGGTGGTCCTTGATCAAATCTATTTCCAAACAGGTAAGGCTGTACTCATGCCCGAATCAAATGATGAGCTGGATCAGGTGTTTCGATTCCTCGAAAACAATCCGGGTATGAAACTTGAGATTTCGGGTCACACCGATAACACCGGGTCGCTGCGGATTAACCAGAGGTTGTCCAGGGACCGGGCCAAAGCGGTGGTGGACTACCTGGTAAAACGGGGGATCTCTCCAGAGATGCTGGTTTCTCAGGGATTCGCTGACAGTCAGCCCGTTGAATCCAATGACACAGCCGAAGGGCGGAGGCAGAATCGCCGGGTTGAGTTCAAAGTAATTTCCAAATAGATAACTGTTATTTAACAATTTCTATCCTGCCGGAAAGTGTTACTTTTGTCGCTATGAACAAAACAGTATTTTACGATCATCACGTGGCTCTGGGAGCCAGGATGGTCCCATTCGCTGGTTTCGAGATGCCAGTTGAATATGGAGGTGTTCGGCAGGAACATATCAATGTGAGAGAGAATGCAGGTCGTATTTGATGTTTCACATATGGGTGAAATCTGGATCAAAGGGCCAAAGGCATTTGAACTGGTACAGCGGCTAACGTCTAATGATGTGGCCAAACTGATTCCTGGAAAAATTCAGTATACCTGTTTTCCCAATGAAGATGGCGGCATTGTTGATGATCTGCTGATCTACCGCTATGAGGATGAGAGGTACCTGCTGGTTGTCAACGCTTCCAATATTGAGAAGGATTACAACTGGATTACGAAGCAGAATATACATGGTGCCTCCATAGATAATGCATCAGATCGGATCTCTCAGCTGGCAGTACAGGGCCCGAAAGCCGAAGCACTGCTTCAGACCCTCACAGACGTTGACTTGTCATCTATTTCTTACTACAATTTTGTCACCGCCCCATTTGCAGGTGCTGATGAAGCAATCATCAGCAATTCAGGCTATACAGGTGCAGGGGGATTTGAGCTGTATCTTCATAATAAAGATGGAGCCCAGGTATGGGAACAACTTATGAAGGCTGGAAAAGAGTTCGGATTGGAACCGGCCGGATTGGCAGCCCGGGATACCCTCAGACTGGAAATGGGATTCTGTCTCTATGGGAATGACATCACAGATACCACCTCACCATTGGAAGCAGGACTGGGTTGGATCACAAAGTTTGTGGAAGGCAATGATTTTATCAACAGGGCTGCTCTGGAGCAGCAGAAGGCAGACGGAGTCAAAAAACGGCTTGTGGGATTTGAATTACTGGAAAGGGGGATCCCCCGTCAACACTATCCCATCCTGAATGGTGAGGGTGAAACCATAGGTGAAGTAACGTCAGGCACAATCTCGCCCATGATAAATAAAGGGATTGGAATGGGTATGATTGAGAATGCTTTTGCTAACAATGGACACGAGATACTGATTGGAATCAGAAACAAGCAAATTCCTGCCCGGATCGTAAAACCCCCATTTTATAAGAATCAGGTATAATCAGAAGCCAATGGCAAAGCAAAAGATAGAGGTATGTTACTCACCTGCCCTGATTCCCTATTATGAAAACCCCGATGCGGTTGTTGTAGTCGCTGATGTATTAAGAGCAAGTTCTGCCATTGTCACCGCATTTATGAATGGGGTGGAACGGATCATACCTGTGGGAACCCTTGAAGAGGCCAGGGATTATAAGAAGCGGGGATACATGGTAGCTGCGGAAAGAGATGGCCTTGTTAGAGATTTCGCAGACTTTGGTAATTCCCCTTTTAACTTCACCGCCGAAAGGGTAGGTGGGAAGCAGATCGTTTACAGCACAACAAACGGAACCAATGCCATTCAGCTGGCAGCCAGTGGCAGCCAGGTACTTATTGGGGCCTACCTGAACATCAGTGCCCTGGCAGAATATATCAGGGGATCGGGGAAGGATCTGCTGGTTCTTTGCGCAGGATGGAAGAATAAGTTTAACCTGGAAGATACCATATTTGCAGGCGCCCTGGCCCAGTTGGTGCTTGAGGACAAACGGTATGAAACCATTTGTGATGCTACAATGGGAGCCATGGACCTCTATAATGGGGCCAAAGGAGATATGATGGACTATATTGAAAAAGTGGCCCAGCGACACCGGTTAAAAGCCAATAACCTGGATGATGTGATAGAATACTGCCATAAATTTGATACAACTGAACTGATTCCGGTATTGGAAGAGAACTACCTTGTACCACTTAGAAATAGTAAGTAAAAGCGAGTAAATAACTATTATCTTTAAGTTATTCACAATGCTTGGTTGTCAATTCTATTAAATGTAATTTTAACTGTTATTGAGATAACAACACCTGATTTTTTATACACCAAAAACTTCATTCAATGAAAAAACATAACTTTTCTGCAGGCCCTTCCATTCTTTCCCCCTATACCATTAAGAACACTGCCGGCGGTATTATGAATTTGAATAGCTCGGGACTCTCCGTCATGGAAATCTCGCACCGCAGCAAGGATTTTATGGCCATCATGGACGAAACTCAACAACTTTTTGTGGAATTGCTCGATATTCCTTCCGGTTACAGTGTATTGCTGTTGCAAGGAGGGGCCAGCATGCAGTTTTGCATGATCCCATACAATCTCTTAAAGACAAAGGCAGCCTATCTGGATACGGGAGCGTGGGCTAATAAGGCGGTGAAAGAGGCCAAGCTATTTGGTGAAGTGGATGTGGTCGCCAGCTCAAAAGATACAACCTACTCCTATATTCCAAAGGGATATACGGTGCCTTCAGATGCTGATTATTTCCATATTACCACAAACAATACCATTTATGGGACAGAAATCAAAGAAGATATGGATTGTCCTGTGAACCTGGTGGCCGATATGTCGTCGGATATTTTCAGCCGACCCATGGATGTTTCCAAATATGCGCTTATCTATGGAGGTGCACAGAAGAATCTGGCTCCGGCCGGGGTTACCTTTGTAATTATTAAAGATGATATACTGGGAAATATGGACCGGGCCATCCCCACAATGCTCGATTATCGCACACACATCGAAAAGGGATCTATGTTTAATACGCCCCCCTGTGTATCCATTTATGCAGCCATGCACACCCTTCGATGGTATAAGGAGCAGGGCGGAGTGGCTGCCATGTATAAGCTCAACATAGAGAAAGCAGAATTGCTCTATGATGAAATTGACCGGAATTCTGTCTTTACTTCAGGCATCGGGGATGCAGCCGATCGCTCCATCATGAATGTCACCTTCGTTATGAAAGATGAGTACAAGGAGAAGGAGGCCAACTTCCTCGCTTTTGCTACCGCGCGCGGCATGTCCGGTATTAAAGGACACCGGTCGGTCGGTGGCTTCAGGGCTTCCATATACAATGCCATGCCCAAGTCCTCAGTAGTAGCATTGATCGAGACCATGAAAGAATTTGAAAAGAGTTTGTAATCTTTAAACAATCACAAAAAATGGCTAAAGTTCTCATAGCAACAGTAAAACCTTTCTCCGCGGAAGCGGTCGAGGAGGTGAAAAGTGTATTTCAGGAAGCAGGTTTTGATGTTGAAGTATTGTCAAAGTATCCTGCACAGGCGGACCTAATAGCTGCCGTGGCAGATGCCGATGCGATGATTATCAGGAGTGATAATGTGGACAGAGAGGTATTGGAAGCAGCTGCTAAGCTGAAAATAGTAGTCAGAGCCGGGGCAGGATATGACAATGTGGACCTTGAAGCAGCTACTGAGAAAGGTGTGGTTGTGATGAACACCCCTGGACAGAACTCCAATGCGGTTGCCGAGCTTGCTCTTGGAATGATGGTTTATATGAATCGCAGCCGTTTTACCCCTTCTGCAGGCACAGAACTGCGTGGCAAGAAGCTGGGAATTCATGCTTACGGGTATGTAGGCCGGATTGTAGGTATGATTGCCAAAGGATTTGGGATGAAAGTTTATGCATTTGATCCCTTTATTGACCCGGTAATTATTAAGAATGATGGTGTTACAGTGGAAGAGAGTGCAGCGAGTCTTTACAGCAAATGCGAATATATTTCCCTCCATATTCCCGCCAATGCCGAGACCCGTGGATCGGTTAATTTTGAGCTGATGAACTCTATGCCAGTCGGTGCTACCTTGGTCAATACCGCCCGTAAAGAGGTTATTGACGAGGAGGGATTGAAAAAGATCTTCCAGGAGAGAGACGATTTCAGATACCTCTCAGACATAGCACCCGATTGTAAAGAAGAATTGGTGGAAAAGTATGGAGACCGGGTCTTCTTCTCCCCAAAGAAAATGGGGGCACAGACTGCAGAAGCCAATCTAAATGCAGGAGTGGCAGCAGCACGACAGATTGTTAATTTCATTCAGAACGGAGATACAACCTTCAAAGTCAACTAATTTATGGCAAAGTTACATGCGTTCAGGGGATTCAGGCCTGGGAAAGAGAATGTGAACCAGGTCGCTTCCCGGCCCTATGATGTATTAAATTCAAAAGAAGCCAGGGAAGAAGTGAAGGGCAATCCATGGTCTTTTCTCCATGTGGTGAAGCCAGAGGTGGATCTGCCCGAAGGTACCAACCTCCATTCGGAGGTAGTCTATAAAAAGGGAAAAGAGAATCTTGAGAAACTCATTGCTGAAGGCTATTTTATCCAGGATTCTACTGAGATGCTCTATCTCTATGGACAGACCATGTTTGGCAAGACTCAATACGGGATCGTTGGTTGTGCAGCTGTATCAGATTACCTGGAAGAGAAGATTAAGAAGCATGAGCTGACCAGACCCGATAAGGAGGAGGACCGGATGAACCATATCAGGGTATGCAATTTCAATGCAGAGCCTGTCTTTTTTGCCTTTCCTGATCATTCAGAACTGGATGAAATTATGGAAAAGGTTGTTGCGGGAGAGGCTGAATACGATTTCACTACCGATGATGGAGTGGGGCACCATTTCTGGCTGATCAAAAACAGCAAAGAGGTGAACAGGATTATTGAGATCTTTGAGAATGATATTGAAGCCACCTATGTGGCTGACGGGCATCACCGGACTGCGGCCGCAGCCCTGGTGGGACAGGAGCGAAAAGATCAGAATCCAGGCCATAAGGGGGACGAAGAGTATAATTTTTTCCTTGCTGTACATTTTCCAGCCTCCCAGCTCACCATCATTGACTACAACCGGGTGGTGAAGGATCTGAATGGGTTTACCCATCAAGAATTCCTTAAGGAGTTGGAGGAAGGGTTTGTTGTAGAGGAGGTAGGTACGGAGCCCTACCGGCCCGATCAGCTTCATAAGTTTGGCATGTACCTGGAGGGAAAATGGTACGCACTGGATGCCAAACCCGGCACCTTCAATGACGATGATCCCATTGGCTGCCTGGATGTAACAGTCCTGTCGGAACAGGTATTGGGACCTCTGCTGAACATCACCGACCTGAGGAAATCTAAACGCATCGATTTTGTGGGCGGAATCCGTGGATTGGACGAGCTAAGCAGGCGGGTGGACAGTGGTGAAATGCAGGTGGCCTTTGCACTTTACCCCGTAACCATGAAACAACTGATGGATATTGCCGACAACGGGATGATCATGCCTCCAAAAACCACCTGGTTTGAGCCCAAGTTGCGGAGTGGCCTGGTGATTCATTCCCTGGATTAATTTGTATCTTGGGGGATGGGAATTGTTGAAAATCTTCAAAAAATTCAAAAACAGATACCCTCTCATGTAACCCTGGTAGCGGTCTCCAAGACCAAGCCGGATGAAATGATCATGGAGGCCTATCATTCTGGTCACAGGGACTTTGGTGAAAATAAGGTTCAGGATCTGGCCGGAAAAGCCGAACGCTTGCCAGGTGATATCCGTTGGCATATGATTGGCCATTTGCAATCGAACAAGGTAAAGTACCTGGCCTCTTTTGTGCACCTTGTCCATGGGGTGGACAGCCTGAAGCTGCTAAATATAATTAATAAAGAGGGGGCCAAGCACAATCGGGTTATCGATTGCCTGCTGCAGGTTCATATTGCCCGGGAACAGACCAAATTTGGGTTTTCCGGGGACGAACTCCAGGAAGTACTTCAATCAGATTCCTTTGGTGAAATGAATAATATCAGGATCAGGGGAGTGATGGGCATGGCCACTTATACAGAAAATTCAGATCAGATCAGGGAGGAGTTTCGCCATCTAAAACGTATATTTGAAAAGCTAAGCGCTTCTCTATTTTCCAACAACAATTCATTCGACCAGCTCTCCTTTGGAATGTCGGGAGATTACCAGCTGGCCATTGAAGAAGGAAGCACCATGGTGCGCATTGGAAGCCTGATTTTTGGAGCCAGAAACTATTGAATAAGCAATTATGATTGATCTAACCACCAAGTTTGCCGGACTCACTCTGAAAAGTCCGGTTATTGTGAGCAGCAGTGGCCTCACCAATTCCATTGAACGCATCAAGAAGATGGCAGCAGCCGGGGCGGGTGCCGTCGTTATGAAATCCCTTTTCGAGGAGCAGATCAATTACGAAGTGGGAAATCTTTCTGCTGAAAGCGACTACCCTGAGGCTCAGGACTATGTGCGAACCTATGCAAGGGAGAACTCCCTGGACAATTACCTATCGTTAATTACCGAAGCCAAAGGGTTTGTGGATATCCCGGTAATTGCCAGTATCAACTGTGTGAGTGGTGATGAGTGGATCGATTTTGCAAAAAGGATAGAGGATTCAGGTGCGGATGCACTTGAACTCAACATCTATTTCCTTCCCATTGATAAAGACAAAGATCCCAGGGAATATGAGAAGGCATACCTGAACCTGGTGGCGGAAGTGAAGTCAAAAACATCCTTACCCGTGATTGTAAAGCTGGGCCCAGGCTTCTCCAACATCACCTGGATGGTGAATCAGCTCTACATGCGCGGTGCGGCGGCCGTTGTTCTGTTTAATCGCTTCTATGCCCCTGATATCGATACCGATGAATTCACCTTTGGATCGGCCGAGGTACTAAGCTCACCTGCCGAGTTAAGAAACTCCCTGCGTTGGATCGGGATTGTCTCATCACAGGTAGACCAGATTGACCTGGGAGCATCCACAGGAGTGCACTCCGGAATGGCAGTGGTAAAACAAATTCTGGCTGGTGCCGATGCTGTCCAGGTCTGCTCTGTGCTCTATCGGAATGGCATTGATTATATTCGGGATATGCTGACAGAGATGAAAAAATGGATGGAGAAAAAAGGCTATGAGACTCCAGACCAGTTCCGGGGAAAAATGAACTATAGCAGCCTCAAAGATCCTTCCGTTTACGAACGCGCCCAGTTTATCAAGTATTTCTCGAAGATGCATTAGCAACTTCGCAAGCGCGAAGTTGCGGTTAGTAAGTTAATGGTTAATAGTTAGTAGGATTCGATGACTTTGACCAGTTCAATGAGCAAGGGTTTTTTCTCGTCGTCCACCTCTTTTAGCCGGGCTTTGAATCTTTTCACCATTCGGCCCCTCTGATTTGCATCCAGATCTCCGATGGCTTCCTCAATAACAGTAAATGCTTCAATGGCTGCCGAATACTCCCCGGTAATGACTACCTCTGTAAAGGTGTCTATATACTTTCCATAAGCAAGTCCATTTTGCCAGCAGGCTGCCACCAGGTGTGTCTGAACCTTCCTGTACTCGGGATTGGCAATGGCCTTTGAAAGAAGCTCTGCACCATCCTGATCCTTCAGGTCATTCAACAGGGAAGTAACTACGGTGATAATCTCCTCGCTCTCCTGTTCCACCAGGAGATCAAACAGGTCGGGCAGGATCGAAATGTGGCCTTGCACCCTGAACTCCTTGAGGGTGGATAGAATGGCTGAATGGTTACCTGATCTTAAGGATTGAATCTGCGCCCTTAATTTGTCATTCCTTTTCTCTTCCATCTGCACAGGTCTATTTACAATTTGTATGCAGTAAATCCCTTGCTTCGAAAATGCCGTACTGGAAAGCTTTTTTGTAACAATGACATGCCTCGGTCAGATCACCCAATTTCTCTGAAACCAGTCCCTTCTCATACCATATCTCCCCATTTAAGGGATCCAGATCAAGCGCCATGGACATGTCTTTGTCGGCATATCTGATGGTCCCGGTGGAGGCATAGGCCTTGCCCCTGGCGAAATAATATTCGGCCTTTCCCTGCTCCAGTTTGAGGGCATTATTGAAGGACTGAATGGCATTCAGATAACTTCCATTCTCAAATTGGATCATTCCTTTCCTGTAGATGGCTTCGTGGTCGGAGGGGAAGTATGTTAGATATAGGTTCATATCCTCCATGGCTTTATCCAGGTCGCCAGACAGACTCAGGGCTTCAGCCCGCTGAAGGTAGGCGTCGAAGCGGGCTGGATCTTGTCGAATCACCCTGTTCAATGAGGCGATCGCCTCTTCAGAATCCCCTTCATTGACCTGGAAAGCAGCTAGTTGTTGTGTGGCGTCCAGGTTTCTGACATCACTTTTTACTGCTGATTTTAAGGATGAAAAAGCGGCCTTTTCGTTGCCCAGTTTTTCATAAATTGTTGCCTTTTCAGTGAGGACAAGTGTACGTTTATATCCCTGTTTTTCCAGCTTGTTGAGCATATTGATGACCTCCAGGTAATCTCCCTGATCCTTCAGAAACATGGCCTCCTGAAACTCCTTATCACCGCTGCTGTACCACTTCTTTTCTTCCCACAATTGTTTCCAGCCAGGTAACAACTCCAGTGTAGAAAGATCCTCATCAAGAAGAATCTCAGACTCGGGTTTCTTGTACCTTGAAGCGAGGTGTATTTTTAGATAATTCAGAGCCAGTTCGGGGTGATTAAGCTTCACCTCGCATTTTGCCAGGTAGAAACTTCCCATGGCCTTTCTCCGCTTCTCTGTTTCATAGAAAGATTCACGGGCTGCAGGGTAATTCCTAAGAGCGAATTGACAGAGCCCCAGTTGGTAATATATCTCAGTCGCCCCGGGATCTTGTTTAAGGGCCTCAGTGAGATGAGTGAGAGCATGGTCATAACGCTCCTCGATCATACAGGCTCGACCCTCCAGGTAGGGATCCAGCTGACTGTGAGCCATCACAGATAGAAACAGAAACAATGCCAATAAACCCGGTTTTCGCATAAAACGATTATTTGGTTTCAATAAACACTTCATTATCATCGCCCGAATAGACATAGATAAAACCTGTTAGGGTATACACTTCAATACCAGATAGCCGGTATTCATAAACGTCACATATATAATAATATACACCAGGAGCTACCAGCTTGTCTGAGTTTGCTAGTTTACCATCCCAATTGATGTCGGGATCTTCCGTGCGGAATACCTCAAGCCCCCACCTGTTAAATATGGTCATCGACACCCGTTCCACATAAGCAGTCCTGAATGGCCTGTAAATATCATTCAGCCCATCGCCGTTTGGAGAGAATACATTTGGGAGCAAATAGTTGGAACATTCATCCAGGCAGAGTATGACAGAAGGTTCAGATTCATTCTGGAATGAATCCACTGCAGTAATATAATAGCACCCCGTAAGTGAAGTCTCCGGGTAATGGTTAAAGACCGTGTCATCTTTGTTATAAAACTCCTCAATTTGTATGGGAGTCTGTTCGGTGGTTGGACTGAAATAGAGTTTGTAGCCAACCACATCATAGGAACAGATGGTGTCAGAAAAACTCCAGGAAAGGTGGTTGTAACCGCTATCGCACAGTGAAAATCCTGAAAGGTCCGGTGGGCAGGGAGGTATGGAGTCAATGGGTGTGGTGCAACTGGTATGGCTGTAGTTAACATTCTCATAGAGTTTCCCATCCAGGAGCCTCCAACCGGTGGATGTAATCCTGTAACAATACTCCACTCCATTGGACAGCCCTTTGTCAATGTACTGATCTTCAGTAGTGAACCCAATGGAGTCGTAATCACCTGTAGCAGAGTTAAGGCGATATACAGAGTAATCGTAGTTTATCCATGGCACATTTTTCTTCATCGTGATGACTATGCTGTTATCCAAACCTCGCAGATCGGGATAGAGGGATGAAGCGGCTTCCGGTATACCGATCAGAAACCTGTTTCCTGGTGCATCGTTGTATAGTTCCACCTGGTAGGACCATGGGAATTCCAGGGTGTTAACAGATTCATCCAGCCAGACAGTGTCATTCAGGTCGTCGGTTTTAAGTGAACCTACCTGAGTCATTGACTCTCCAAGCAGATCCTTGGACCTGTAGATGACATATTCGTAAGGACCCGTTGCAGGGATGGTATCCAGGTCGCTGGGTTTTATCCAGGCCAGCCTGATGGTCCCATTAGAGGAGTGCTCTAAAACACTCACTTCAAGAATGGATGGGGATCCTTCCACCAGCGGGGTGCAATTTTCAGGAGAGGGAAAGCTCAGGGCACCGTCAGGATAGACCGATACAATGGTATAACAATACTCATTGCCCTGTGTCAGTCCTCTACCCTCATTGTCGTCCACAAAGAGCGTTTCGAGTCTGCTACCGGTTTGTCCGATCAGTTCATATCCGGTTTCGGCGGGTACTCCTGTAATACAGGAATCGGGTACATAAGCTGCCGGACCGATCTTTCTGTATATTTGATATCCTGTCACGGGTAAACAGGTGTCGGCTGGCCACGTTACTGTTACAGCATTGCTTGCCGGAATGAGATCAGGCATATCAGGAGAAGGGCCCAGCACCCTGATATTCATATTTTTAAGATCCACCAGCGGCGTCTCGAAGTGGTTATCCTCCGCCTTAAAAACCACCGTATAATACTGCTCCCTCACATGTGAGCAAGTGGTCTTCCATTCAAAGTGAGCCTTGCTATAACCCAGGTCCAGTGAGCTTCTGTCCACCACATAGGTGGCGGGACTCTCATCAACCACAAAGGGCCCTCCTGTGGCCTCCTGCTTGATAGAATCTCTATCCACATCGGTGGCTATAATGTCCACGGAAAGTATAGAACCGGCTTCAATACAGTAGTTGCCAGGTTCAGTCTGGACTGGAGGGTGGTTATCTGTATTATAAACTTCGATCTGCATATCCCTGACAATGTTCCCGATTTTCACCCCACTTCGCCACTCCTCCACATCAATGGCGATGTTAAAGATACCGGTATCAGAGGGGGTGATCCAAGTAAGATCACCCGTATAAGCATTTATATAAAGCGTATCGCTGGCTGGAGGGAGAACATATCCGGTGATGGGCTTTCCATCCTTCTCCGTGCAGATGGTAAGCTTGTAGGAGATGCTGTCCCCATCCGGATCATAGGCAGCGGGATTATGGATAAAGGTTTGTCCATAGGCAGCTCTGTCAATGGGAGGGTTGAGCAATACAGGGGTCGAATTTCCTCCAATCCGTGGATTGATAAAAATGGTGGTCTTTATGGAGAAGATCACATTCACCGAATTGGGTATGTTCTTAACCCCTTCGTTCCGGTTGGGGTCCTGCACTACAATTTCATAAATTCCTGGTCCTGGAAAGGTGTGCTGAGAGATGTAGATATTTTTTTGATAAAAGTTAGGTAACTTGGTAATAGATACCCGGTTAGCATAAGAAAAGGTGTTATCGCCCCACTGAATCTCGAGTCTGGGCCTGTCGGCCTGGCTAAGGGTATAGGTAAAAGTGGAGATGGTGATCTGATAGGTCAGGTCATCAAGTTGTTCCAATGTAATTTCACCCGCCCTGTTATGGGTGGCCAGAAGGGGTGAAAACAAAAACACCAGGCTAATTATGGAAAAAAAAAGTCGCTTCATCCTGTCACTTCAATACAACTTCTGCACTGTGCTTTTTTATGTCAAATTTCATACCAGTTTCTTTCTCATTGAACCCAAAAATCACAAGATTTGTTTGATCGGGGTAAATATCCGTGAGTAAAGCGTTGTAAATGTACAAAGAATTTGGCTGGGAGGGTAGATCAGAATGCATCTCTATGAACATGGTATTCTCTTCTAGCTGTATGGTGTCGATCTCCATTTTCAAGTATGGTTCAGATTCATCTGTGGAGATTCTGAAACTCCGGCTCAGGTAATCAAAAAACCAGGGGAGGTCTCTCATGGCGGGGTCTTTAAAATCAATCGCTTGGCTGTGGTAATGGAAATATCCGACCTCCCAGTCATCCCGGAATGTTTTCATGCTAATTTTCAACTTTCCATTTTCATATGTTATATTCGTGATTGAAAGATGAAGCGGATGGGCCAACAATCCGGCTGGAATTAATAAAAATAGGATAAGCACGCTGATCTTTCGCATGGGATAAAATTAATCAAACTTCTAATCTATTCGCATTCAATGTCTCTATTTGAACTCTATTTCAAGCTGGGTTTACAACATATTGCCGATCTAAAGGGCTATGATCACATCCTTTTTATTCTGGTTCTCTGTGCTGTTTACAGTTTTAAGGAGTGGAGACGGGTGCTTATCCTGATCACTGCTTTTACCATTGGCCATTCCCTGACCCTGGCCCTGGCAACCCTTGATCTGATTCGGGTGGACGGGGATGTGATTGAGTTTCTGATCCCTCTTACGATTTTCATTACGGCCCTGGCCAACGTGCTCTCAAGGAATCAAAGTGTTCCCACCTTTCAATACTACCTGAAGTATACAGCAGCCCTTTTCTTTGGATTAATTCATGGTTTGGGTTTCTCCAATTACCTCAGAAGCTTGCTGGGTTCTGAAAAAGGTTTGCTCTTGCCACTCTTCTCTTTTAATATAGGCATAGAAGTAGGACAGTTACTCATCGTCACCATCATTATGTTGCTGACTTTTCTCCTGGTAGATCTGTTAAAGTTTCCCAGACGTGATTGGCACATCTTACTTTCAGGTGCAGGTATGGGAATCTCCCTTATACTCATGTTTGAACGATTCCCCTTCTGATGGAATGGACAAGCACCTTAAAGGATTACGAAGGCTTCCTGAAGCTGGAGAAGGGATTGTCTGCCAACTCCATTGAAGCCTACCTCAGGGATATTGCTAAGCTGGTTCAGTACCTGGAAATTCAGCAGATTTCGACCGATCCAAAGGCCTTGGATCACAAAGATCTTCATAATTTTCTAATGTGGATTGGTGAGTTGGGGCTCTCAGCCAAAAGTCAGGCCCGGATTCTCTCAGGTCTCAAAGCATTTTACCGCTACCTCTTGCTCGAGGACCTGGTCCAAAAAGACCCTACGGCTCTATTGGAGGGCCCAAAGCTGGGGCGGACCCTTCCTGAGGTTCTTTCGGTGGAAGAGATTGATCTCTTGCTTTCAAAAATAGACCTGAGCAAACCAGAGGGGCAGAGGAACAAAGCCATGCTGGAGACTCTTTATAGCTGTGGCCTGCGGGTCAGTGAATTGGTGGGATTACAGATCTCAAATATATACAGGGCTGAAGGTTTTATCAGGGTGATTGGGAAGGGAGATAAAGAGCGGCTGGTCCCGGTTAGTCAGCGTGCCCTGAAGGAGATTGATTTCTATTTACCAGACCGCAATGCTTTAGCCATAAATCCAGGACATGAGGATATTCTTTTTCTGAATCGCAGAGGACGAATGCTGACCCGGGTGATGCTATTCACCATCATCAAAGAACTAACAATCACAGCAGGAATTCAAAAAACGGTGAGCCCCCACACCTTCCGGCACTCATTTGCCACCCATCTCGTGGAGGGTGGAGCCGATCTTCGTGCAGTTCAGGAGATGCTGGGCCATGAATCCATTACCACCACCGAAATCTACACGCATTTAGACAGAGAATACCTGCGGGAAGCGATCATCAGTTTCCATCCCAGATCAGGAAAATAGTAAATAGTAACTAGTGGATAGTGGATAGTAGATAGTGGATAGTGGATAGTAGATAGTGGATAGTAGATAGTGGATAGTAGATAGTAACTAGTAGCAGTACTACCTACTAACCACTAATCACTGAGTACTTTTTTATAAGGTGATCCATCAGGCGATTGGCCTCTTCATCGATTCGTATGCGGGAAGGATCAGCGTCGAACCAATCCACCGTTTTCTTGATCCCTTCCCGGAAAGGGATGGCGGCCACAAATCCCGGTACGAAATCTTTTATTTTGGAATTGTCGAACAGGGCACTGTTGGCCTTGTCGCCAAAGAGGTTGCCGCGCATCCAGGATTGTCCTAGCTTATCGGCTTCATCGCATATAAAATCTGAGGCCATATGAACGGCTTTCAGCTCAACACCTGCAGCTTCAGACATGGCTTCATAAATCTGGTTCCAGGTGAGTACCTCATCGGAGGTGATATGGAAACTGTGGCCTATGGAACGCTGGTTTCCCATAAGACCCACAAAACCCCTGGCAAAATCTTTGGAGTGGGTCATCACCCACAGAGAAAAGCCATCTCCATGAATAATGATCTTTTTTCCCCTCCTCATTCGGTCGATGAGGGTAAAATCCTCCCAGCTCCCAATGGCCGCCGGGATAACGGTTTCATAGGTGTGCGAAGGCCTCACAATGGTCACCGGAAACCCCTCTTCGCGGTATGCCCTAAGAAGGAGCTCTTCGCAGGCGATCTTATCCCTGGAGTAGTCCCAGAAAGGATTGGCCAGGGGAGTGGACTCGGTAATCACCGGGTGGGTAGGGGGTTTCTGGTAAGCCGAGGCCGAACTGATAAAAATGTACTGCATACAGTTTCCTGAGAACAGCCTGATGTCTCTCTCTACCTCTTCGGGAGTAAATGCAATAAAGTTAACCACCACATCAAAGCTGTGCCCTTCCAGGGCGGACTTGACCTGCTCCGGTTTATTCATATCTGCCATGAGTGTGACTGCACCCTCCAATTCGGGTCTGATCCGGTTTCCCCTGTTTAACAGGTAAAGGTCAACTCCTTTTTCCAGGCAAAGCCTTGAACTGGCTGTGGAGATATTTCCGGTTCCTCCAATAAAAAGAGCTTTCATTTTTTTTGGTTACTTTTAGTTCATATCCATACAATATACGAAGGTAATGAAAGCAATGAAGTTAACAGGGATCCGGGAGATGAAGATGATGGAGGTGCCTCTTCCGGCTATTGAGAAAGACACGGATGTATTGATCCGTATGAAAACTCTGGGGGTCTGTGGATCGGACATCCATTACTATGTATCGGGTAAAATAGGCAGCCAGGTGGTTCAATATCCTTTTGCAGTTGGGCATGAGGGGGCGGGACAGGTGGAAGCCATCGGAAAAGCTGTAAGTTCTGTGAAACCAGGAGACAGGATTGCCATTGAACCGGCCATGCCCTGCTGGGATTGCGATCAGTGCAATGCAGGAAGACCACATACCTGTCGGAATCTGAAGTTTTTGGGTTGCCCTGGTCAGGCTGAAGGTTCCTTGTCGGAATACATTGTGATGCCTGAAACAAGCTGTGTTAAAATTCCTGATGTTATGTCCTATGACCAGGCGGCCATCTCAGAACCCCTGGCCATTGGAGTATATGCGGTGAAGCAATCCATACCCCTGGGGGGTGCCAAAGTAGGGATCTTCGGATTTGGACCCATTGGAATGAGTGTACTCCTTCCTGCACTGGCTATGGGAGCCAAGGAGGTTTACGTGACTGATAAGATAGATGAACGATTGCAGATAGCCAGGGACACTGGAGCTACGTTTACTGCCAATCCCGATAAAGAGGATGTGGTGAAGAAGATCGCGGCAGAAGTGCCCGAGTTGCTGGATGTGGTATTTGAGTGTTGTGGAGAGCAGGACGCCATCGACAATGCAGTGGACCTGCTTAAACCCGGTGGGAAACTGATGGTTATTGGGATTCCCGAGTTTGAGAGATGGACTTTCCCGGTGGATAAATCAAGGCACAAAGAGCTCTGCATCCAAAATGTGCGCAGACAAAATGAAGCACTGCAACCCGCATTGGATTTGATGGCAGAAGGAAAGGTCTCCGTGGATGCTATGGCCACCCATAGATTTAAATTTGAGGATAGCAAGGAGGCATTTGACCTGGTGGCCGCATATAAAGATGGAGTCATGAAAGCCATGATAGATTTTTAGGAAATGGTAGAAGGGTAAAAGGGTAAAAGGGTAGAAGGGTAGAAGGGTAGAAGGGTAGAAGGATAGAAGGTAATGGTTAGTGGGTTAATGGGTTAGGGTTACATATGGCTGCGCCAGGTTACAGAATGGGTGAGTGAGGTGAGAGGTGAGAGGTGATTGGTGATTGGTGAGAAGGTGAGAGGTGAGGGGTGAGTGGTGAGAGGTGAGCAGATTCGAGAATATTTATTAACTTGTATATAGGCTAAACTGACTAAAACTATTGTATGAGAACACTGACCATTGCAACAGTTCTGTTGCTTGTAAATTCCATGTTATTTGCTCAGCCCGAGGAGCCTATTGAACAATGGAAAGGGAAAACCATCCTGCTTATTGGTGCTCATCCCGATGATGATTCCTATTCCATGGGCACACTGGGTATGCTGAATGCCAATGGAAATGAAGTTTATATCGCCATACTCACCACCGGAAATGTGGGAACCCAGGACCCCGACCTGGGCATGATGGACCTGGCCCTGATTCGAAAACAGGAAGAGCAGGACGCCCTGGCTACCATGGGAATACCCACCGATCACTATATCAACCTGGGTTACGATGACGGAATGCTGGAGTATGAAGATAAGAAAGAGGTGGTGATGAAGTTGGTCCGCTTAATACGGACCTTCAAACCCGATGTACTCTTTACCTTTGATCCGGGGAAGGGTGGGCAGCGCTGGCACAAGGCCGATCACAGGGCTTCAGCCTATCTGTCGGCCGACGCCGCCCGGGCAGCCATGTGGCCGCTGATGTTTCAGGGGCAGATTACCCTTGAGGGGCTTGAGGCACATACCATACCAGAGTATGTACTTTATGACTCGGCTGAAGAGGACAAGAACACCTGGGTGGATATCACGGGATGGGAGGAGCGGAAAATTGATGCGCTTTCGAAATATGTGAGCCAGTTTAGTTCCGGGTGGTCAGACTATAATGGACCGGAGCTATCTGAGGAGGAGGAGAAAGAGATGAAGGACAATTTGACCAGATGGATCAAGACCAAGGATGGAATCCCCGTGGAAGGGTTCAGGTACTATAAAGGATTGCCTGATAACATTGGACGTTAACAGACCCATTTTCACTTACTAAAACATCAATTATGAGAGCTCTCACCATTTCATTATTGGCTTTAGTGCCCCTTGTTTTTATGGCTTGTAACCCTGAAAAGGTGGGCGTTGGTGCCAAGGCCCCCAGCGATGCTGAAGTTTTATTTGATGGCACCCGGGAGATGTTGGATGAAAAATGGACCTACTGGGAGGGCCCCAGGTTTTCCTCAGAATTGCCCATAAAATGGAAGGTCGTAGATGATCCCGTGGATAAGGGGATGGTTATGAACAGCAACGATCCCACTGCTGTGGGTGGCAAATATGGAACTGCAGACGTGGTTACTAAGAAACCTTACCGCGATTTCAGATTACATGTGGAATTCCTCGTTGAAAAAGAGGGTGGAAATTCTGGAGTGTACCTTCAGAACAGGTATGAAATCCAGGTTTTGGATGGAGATTCGACCATGCATGGAATGGGGGCAGTGATCAATGAGATAGAGTCTCCCTATTACGCATACAATGGGGTGGGAGCATGGAACTCGTATGATATCACTTTTCGGGCAGCCCGCTTTACCAATGGCGAACTAACAGAGAAAGCCATGGTAACCAATTACTTTAATGGCTTAAAGGTCTATACCAATGTGGCCATCAATAAGGTCTGGGGCGGTCCCAATTCCGGTATTGATGGAGGGAATAATGATGGTTTTGGGATCACGGATACACCAGGTGGAATTAAGCTACAGGCAGAAGGCCATCCGGTACTTTACAGGAATATCTGGATACAGGAGCTGGACCTGCTGGAAGCAGATACCGACTTCTAGAATACCACCCTTTCCCAGTTTTGGCTGGAGACCGATCTCTCCAGAGCTTCCAGTACAGCCACGCATTTCAGGATGCTTTCGTGACTTCGTGGCTCTTTACCTGTGCGAAACATTTCTACCATGTCCACATATTGCTTTGGAGGATCTGTTTCCTGCACCCGGGATTTTAGCTCAATAAGTCCGTTTTCAGTCTCCACATAGGTCTCCCAACCGTAGGAAGCTCTTTTAAAGATCAGGGTGGCATAGAGTCCTGAGCCAAAGACCAGGGTGGCACTTCCATGTGTACCTTCCCTGGTAACCTGGACCTTTTCAACATCTTCCCCAAACATATAGAGCAGGGGTTGAACCAGATGCACCCCGTAGAAAAAGATCCCTCCGTATTTGGAATCCAGATCCACGGGACCATAGCGAACCACCTGAGTGATATCGTTCATGGTGGCTACCTGCTCCCTGATGTCGAATGTGGCTGCAGTTTGGGCAATGGTAGAGTATGAAGTAACGGGAGTTCCTGCTTCCCGGGCCATGGCCAGAAATTCTTTTCCCTCTTCCACTCTGTAGCAAAAGGGCTTATCGACGAATGTGGGGATTCCTTCCTTCACAAATGGAGTGGCCGCTTCCAGGTGATACTTTGCATGCCGGTGATCCACAATCAGGGCATCAATCTTTCCCATCATCTCCGAAGGATCTTTCACCATGTTGGGAATGCTCCCTTTTTCCATGGCTATCCTGGCGAATTCTTCGCTTTCTCCCCACACATATTTGACCTCCACACCTGGAAACTTCTTTTCCACATTGAACAGTTTTCCAAAACCGGCTGTGTGAGAATTTTCAGCACCAATGATTCCAATTCGGATGGGTTTAAGATCCTGCGGCGGGGCAACAGTGTAGTGTGAAGCGAGTAATGCTTGCGTAGGGAAAGCCAGTGAGGTTGCAGCGACTCCCTTGCCCATTTTCTTTACAAATGACCTTCTTGAATCCATATTATACTTTCATTTCCCAGCCTGGTTCATAACTCCTTTTCCAGTAACGATTTGCCTCCCGATCCTTTAGAATGTGACCATTCAGGGGATCCAGATCCAGTGTTCTTCCCACTCGCTGTGAGATGTTTCCAAGCTGCACCAGAAGGGTGCTTTTGTGACCCGAGTCAACAGGAGTGACCAGTTTTTCCGGAGTAACGATTCCATCAAAGAAGTTCCTGATGTGGAGTGCATCCAGCGATTCGGTAGGATTCGCCCTGTCCAGAGGATCCACAGCCTCATCATCCAGAACCTCCCTGACCAGATTATTTTGCAGGTCAAAGATTTTGTAGCTGTTCCCTGCTGTGATCAGCATGCTGCCGTTCTCTCCATAAAACAATACCCCCACAGAGGTCTCCTCAAGCCGTTTCCCATTACAGCTCCTGCCTTCCCAGGACATGGCCTTCCCCTCAGCAAACTCCATATTGATCACCTGGGTATCAGGTGTTTCCCAGCTGTCCTTGTACCTGTAGCGACCGCCATTGGAACTTACCCTGGTAGGGAAGTCCACGTCAAGACCCCACCTCATCAGGTCCACTGTATGCGTCCCGTTATTGAGGGCTTCACCTGTACCCCAATGCCAGAGCCAGTGCCAGTTATAATGTACCAGGTTTTCGGCATATGCTTTCCGTGGAGCAGGTCCCTGCCAGAGATCCCAGTCAAGCCAGTCGGGTACCTGTGCCCCCTGGATCAGGTTTGTGGGTCCCCTGTTATTGGCATACCATCCTCTTGCAAAGTAGGGGCGGCCGATAATTCCACCCCTGAGAGCCGTTATGGCCTCTTTTACTTTGGGCCAGGAACGACGCTGGTTTCCCATCTGCACAGATTTTCCATAGCGGATGGCAGCATCTACCAGAATCTCTCCTTCCCTGGGATTGTGACTGAGGGGTTTTTCCACATATACATGCTTCCCTGCCTGCAGCCCCATCAAAGTAGCAGGTGCATGCCAGTGATCGGGAGCTGCGATGACCAGTGCATCGATCTCCTTGCTTTCCAGGGATTTTCTGATATCTGTATATCCCTTCGGAACCAGGGTCTGGCGATCAAGCAATTCAGCCCGACAAACTTCAAGCGCCCGGCTATCCACATCACAAAGATGGGCCACTTCACAGTTTTCCTGTCTGGCAAAGTTTTTAGCCAAGGCTTTCCCACGTGAATTTACTCCCATCACAGAAACCCTTATTCGTTCATTGGAGCCCATGATGCGCCTGTAACTTTCCGCACTGAAGCCAGGCAAAATACCTCCTGCAACAATCGCAGTTGTGCCTGCTGCAGATTTTTTTAAAAATTCCCTTCGAGTTTCAGTCATACATTATTTTTAGGCTTGTTTCCAAAGAATCTCTATCTCCTCCAGCGATTTCCCTTTGGTCTCCTTTAAATAGAACCAGGCCACCAGAAGCTGTACGACCGACATGACCGAAAGGAAGAGGAAGGTTACTGATCCGCCCATGGCATCGAGCACATAGGGAAAAAGAAGCACCACCAGAAAATTGAATACCCACTGGGTAAAGGATGCCAGAGCTACAGCCTGACCCCGGATCTGGTTGGGAAACATCTCTGTGACCATGGTCCAGAATGCGGGCCCGATGCAGGAGGCAAAAAAGGCAATAAAGGCCATGATGCAAATGGTGGTGAAAATGGGATCCATCTCAAAATGAAATGCAGCTGCAAGCAGCAGAAGGGTAATCGCCATTCCTGATGAACCGATTATATAGAAGGTCCTTCGCCCAAGTTTGTCGATAAGCCAAACAGCAAAAAAGGTAAATGTAAAATTGACAATCCCTATCAGTGAGGTTTGCAGCAGTGCATTCTTAATTTCCAGTCCCGCCGCCATCAGAATTTTTGGCGCATAATCCACCACCGTATTGATTCCTGAGATCTGCACCAGAACCGATAAAGCAAGACCAATCAGCAATACGCGGCGGTATTTGGGGGCAAACAGCAACTTAAAGCTGGAGCCGCTTCCTGCATTCTCAAGGCTCTTTTCGATTTCATGAAGTTCGGAGTTGGCAAACTTCATTGCCCCCAATGCGTTCCAGTACAATGGAAGGCTTTCTCCCGGAATCCGGCTTTTACCAGCCAGCGCGGACTCTCGGGGATAAATATCAAACCTATAAAGAAGAGGATGGAAGGAAGCAGCCCGGTGGCAAACATCCACCTCCAGTTGTTATCCACTTCATGCAATCCGTAATTGACCAGGTAGGAAACCAGGATTCCAAGGGTAATGGCAAGCTGGTAAATGGTAACCAGGGTGCCTCTTATTTTGGGGGAGCCACTTCGGCCACATACATGGGTGACAGCACCGAAACAGATCCTACGGCAAGTCCGCCCAATACCCTGAAGGCAATAAAAGAGGGAGCCGTTTTGGCCAATGCCATGCCTGCACAGGAGATGGCAAAAAAGAGGGCTACTGAAATAAGCAGGCTCTTTCGCCCATATCTTTCAGTAAGAGAGCCTGTTCCAAAAGCCCCTATGATACATCCCACCAGGATGGAGCTTACACCCCAGCCCAGTTGCAATTCATCCCAGCCAAAATAGGGTTGTATAAAGGGAATGGCACCTGAGATAATTCCCACATCGAAGCCAAACATCAAGCCACCAATGGTGGCTACCAGGCTGATGAAATACAAATATGCCCGGCCCTTCACTACAGCTCCTTGATTTTAATGTTTCTGAACCAGATCTTGCTGCCATGGTCCTGCAGGCAGAATCTTACCGGTTTTGGCCAATCCGTAATCGGGATAGGCATCCCATTTTCCACTGGTGCGGCGTTCGTTCCAATCCTCGCTCCAGGGAACAAAATCAAGTACCTTTTTTCCATTGAGCCAGTATTCGGCTTTTTCTGGAGCAAAAACAATCTTTGAGCTGTTCCAGTCACTTAGATTCACACTTTTTCTGGTCATTTGGCATATACATGGCATAATCGGCAGCCGTTTTTTGCCAATCTTCGATGGGATAAGGATCTCCGTTCTTCATCTCTGAAATCATCATCTTCAATGATCTGGTATTCAGGACCAGTTTCATAGGCAGCCTTGTATTTCTCATCTTCCACCACATGATACATGACCCCACTGTTCCCATGGGCGCCCAGTTTCCATTCCCATTTCAGAATGAAAATTGTCGTATTCCTTTAACAGAGACAATATCACCTCCGATATCACCTCCAAGACCCTGACCTACCAGGCAGCCATCTTCCACATGCCAACCCGAAATTTTATCATCATTGAAGTTCTTCCAGCCATTGGTGCTCTTTCCGTCGAACAACAACACATAACCCTCACTTTTTTCGGTCTGATCTGTGAATACAGTTTTGATTGTTTAGGGGTTGAACCTCAGAGGTTGGGATTTTCTGGTTTGGTTACCTTGTTGAGTGCAAGCATAATCAGCTAAAGCAATCAGTAGCAATAATTAGAAGTTTGATGGTTTTCATATGTATGGTTTTAGTTAGTTTAGGTTTTCCTTATTCGGTGAGGGTCCAGCCTTCTCGATAGTTGTGTTTAATATATTCTTTCACAGTCTCTTCTGCATTCAGAGTAACGTATTTGGTATTAAAATGGGGATGCCCGTCAATCACTTTAAAATCATCCGAGGAGACCACCCTTAATTGATCGTTGCCGATATATTGGTGAACTTCATATTGGGACCATCCCATTGCAGTTCCCTGTCGAGACTCTGTAACGCACGGCAAGTACACCCATCACAATCATTTCATTAAAGGGACCCGCCATATCAAAATTGGACATGGGTTGAACACGGTTCTCGGGACTCTCTTTGCAGGCCCTGATCCAATCCTGCTCGTGGGGGCCATCCTGAATCCCACCCACAGGGTAATTCTTAACCCTCCGAAGGGTTTCAGGGACATTGGGTTTCGTCCTGAAAGCAGCCTGGGATGAATCCCTCCCAGGTTACAAATCAGCTTATCTTTTGAGCCTACAAAAATACAACCTCCCATTCCATCTTCCATAATGGGCTCTCCGTCGGCCAATTCCAGGGGCCTGAGGGCATCATGCCCCCATCATACCAGAAGGCTTTTACCTCTGGCATTTTTACCTTTATATGACTGTCCAGGTTTTTTCTCTCGGGGAAGGTGTATTCAACCATCTCGGCCTGGGGTGCAGACTCCGTATTAACCAGGGTGGAAGAACCCTGCACTTTTGTGGGATATCCAAGTTGAAGGCCTGAAAATACAGGATTCAGAATATGACACGCCATATCGCCAAGGGCTCCGGTTCCGAAGTCCCACCAACCCCTCCAGTTCCAGGGAGTATAAATATCATGAAAAGGTCGCATGGGTGCTGGCCCGATAAAGAGGTCCCAGTTCATGGTATCGGGTGCAGTCATTTTTTCAGTAGGCCTCTCCAGTCCCTGTGGCCAGATGGGACGGTTGGTCCAGGCATGAACTTCGCTTACCTCTCCAATCTCACCTGCCCAAATCCACTCTTCCACGGTGCGTGCTTCAGGTGCTGAGTTTCCCTGGTTGCCCATCTGGGTGGCTACTTTGTATTCGCTGGCCAGGCGGGTAAGTAACCTGGATTCATACACGGAGTGGGTGAGGGGTTTCTGGCAATAGATGTGCTTGCCCATGGTAATGGCCCGGGAAGCAATGGCGGCGTGTGTATGGTCGGAAGTAGCGATCATAATGGCATCTATATCATTACCCATCTCATCGAACATCCTGCGCCAGTCCCAGAATCTTTTGGCCCTGGGATAGTCATTGAAACAATCCTGTGCATAGCTCCAGTCCACATCACAGAGGGCCACAATATTTTCAGTGTTCATGGCCTCGAGGTTAGACCCTGCCCTTGCCTCCAATACCGATTCCTGCAATATTCAGTTTATCGCTGGGTGCTTTATGGCCCAGGGCTTTGCCCATTACATGGCTTGGGATAATGGTGATTCCGGCTGCTGTGGCAGCAGTGGTTTTAGGAACCTCCTCCTGGGAATGGATTTGTTTTTCATGATCGTAGTGGTAAGTTGTGTTGTGCAATAAAAGTAACAATTATTTAGTGCAATAGGGAAGAAGAATATATGAATTGATTGGTAGTCTTCTTCAGCTAAATGTATTATTTTAACCAATCCATAATCCCTACCTCCATGAACAGACGAGAATTTATGAATAGCACCCTGGCAGTTACTGCAGGTTTATCAATTTCACCTATCACCATTAACCTATAACATGACAAACAGACGCACATTTATCAAAACCACCGCCGCCTCCATGGCTGGCCTGGGAATTTCCAGCTCAATCACTGCTTCCGCCTTTTCTCCATCCGGTATTGTGGGGGCCAATGACAAAATCACTGTGGCCCTGATCGGAGCCCGCAATATGGGATGGTATGACCTTGAGGATTTGCTGAAGCAGCCCAATGTGGTCTGCAAGACCCTCTGCGATGTGGATGATACTGTCCTGTCGGAGAAATCAGCAGAGCTGGTAAAAAGAGGGTTTCAGAAGCCTGAATTGGAGAAGGATTATCGGAAGGTGCTGGAAGATAAAGACATTGATGCAGTGGTGGTGGGAACTCCCGACCACTGGCATTGCCTGCCTACTGTGGATGCATGTGAAGCTGGAAAACATGTGTATGTGGAAAAACCACTGGCCAATTCGGTGGGGGAGATCAATGTGATGCTGGATGCGGCCAGGAAAAACAAGCGCATCGTACAGGTAGGGCAGCAACAGCGTAGTGGCGCCCATTGGAAGAGCGCCATTGAATTTGTGAAGTCGGGAAAACTGGGCACCATCAGAGAGGTGAAGTTCTGGGCCAATTTTAATTACGGTGCAGGAAATATGCCTGTCCCGGACTCAGATCCTCCTGCCGGGGTGGATTACGACCGCTGGCTGGGTCCGGCTCCTTTACGTCCCTTTAACAAAAACAGGTTCCATGGCTCCTGGCGAATGTTCAGGGATTATGGAGGTGGCTTGCTGACCGACTGGGGGGTACATCTGATCGATATGGGCCTCTGGGCCATGGAAGTTACAGGTGCCCCAAAATCTGTTCAGGCCCTGGGTGGTAATTTTGCCAATAGCGACCGGGCCCTGGAGTTGCCCGATACCCTAACCGTTCTCTATGAAATGGAGGGATACAACATGATCTGGGAGCATAATGGAGGCATTGAGACAGGTCCCTACGATCAGAATTATGGGGTCAAGTTTATGGGGACCAACGGGACCCTGGTGGCTGACCGTGATAAGTGGCGGGTTTTTCCTGAGGGGGGAGAAGAAGAATTGCGTATGGAACAAGTGGAGGATCAGCCCAGCGACTATAAATCTCATATCAATCATTGTGAAAATTTTGTGAGGGCCATACGGTTTGGAGATACACTGAATGCTGAGATCGCGATTGGTCACCGGTCGGCTCTCTATGCCCACCTGGGTAATATCTCGCATTGGGCCAGCGATCGGGTGGTCTATGATGAGAATAGCAGAAAGATCACAAGTTCCGTGAAAGCCAACTCGTTTGTTACCCCGGAATACAGGGGTCCCTGGAAGTTTCCTGTGGTTTAGTCTTTAGAATTCCAGTAGTTGTGCCAGGTGGTGCCCTGACCAGGCCTGGGTTCCGGGTTAATATCTACGTAGAGGATGGTGTCTGCATCTTCACCGTAGGGTGCATGGAGCACATCCTTGCCACCCGGTCCAATCACCATAGAGCAACCGATCCCTTTCCACCCTTTCCAGGGCCCGCCTGTCATCCACCCCACATTGCTGCAGCTGGCGATCCATACCCGGAAGTCTCTGGCCACAGGCTTATAAGCTTCTTTCCACATGCCCCCATAGGGCTCCTTCTTGTTATCATGATCGGGCAATACGGCCCAGCTGCTGGGAGAGAGAATCACATCGGCTCCCATGTAGGCCAGTGCCATGGGGAGCACATGATCTCCGGTACTGGCGTCGGCACATATCATTAAGCCAATGGTTCCAAACTCTGTCTCACACACATTGAGCCGGTCTCCCAATGCATAGTAGGGATGCCCAATATCCAGTTCATTTAGCTTGCGGTGAAGCAGGATTAGTTCTCCTTCGGGATTGATGATTACAGCAGAATTGTAAACTTTATCACCCGCTTCTTCTATGAGACCCGAGCAAATATATAAGCCGAATTTCCTTGCCTTATCTGCCAGGTAGGTGAAGGTACTCCCTTGGGGAATTGGCTCAGCCTCGGTAAGGGCCGATGGGTCGGTCCAACCCAGGTCCATGGCCTCAGGCAGGAGTACAAACTGAGCTCCATTCTCTGCCGCGCTGGCAATCATCTCCCCGGCATGGGCCAGGTTGGCTGGCCGATCACCACCAACCACTTCCATCTGGCATAGGGCCAGTTTGAAAGATTTCGGTTTTCCTGAAGATTCCTGTCCTGAGACACTGCTTGCGCAAAAAATGGACAAAGTGAGGGCTAATGCAAGAATAGGGTTGGGTTTCATACGCCAGATATTTAAATCAAAAGATATTCAATATTTTCCATATTACAGTCCCAAAAAATGTAAACGATGACTCAAATTGTGTATTGATGAATAGCCTCCACAGGTATATTTTTGAAAGATTGGTATATTGGGTCAATTTAAAAGGTCATCGGGATTTTAAATCTGAAAACTAAAAGCACATGCAAGCATTATTGGGAGTATTGTATCACTCCATTGGAGGGATAGCGTCAGGAAGTTTCTACATGCCTTTCAATAAAGTTAAGGGGTGGGCCTGGGAAAGTTACTGGATCGTAGGAGGGCTTTTTTCCTGGTTGATCGTGCCGCCCTTGGCAGCCTGGCTGACGGTACCTGGTTTCGCAGAAATTATTGCTGCAAGCTCCAGTCAGATTTTCTATTTCACATTTCTCATGGGTTTGCTGTGGGGTATCGGAGGACTTTCATATGGTTTGGGAGTCAGGTATCTGGGCATGTCCCTGGGCAATTCAGTGGTCCTTGGATTCTGTGCAGCTTTTGGAGCCATTGTCCCTTCCATTTATTATAACATCAATCCCACTGAAGGGAAAATCTCTTTTACGGATATGATGGGAACCACAGGAGGCCAGCTGGTGCTTCTGGGGGTATTTGTCTGCCTGGCGGGAATTGCCATTTCAGGAAAAGCAGGTATGATGAAGGAACGTGAGCTCTCAAAGGAAGCTCAAAAGGCCAGTGTCCCGGAATTTAGCCTGGTGAAAGGGCTTATCATTGCAGTACTGTCGGGCATCCTGAGTTCATTTTTTAATTTTGGAATCGAAGCTGGAAAGCCCATGGCCGAGGCAGCTGTTGCTACCGGCTGCAATCCACTTTTTCAAAACAATGTAACATTTGTAGTGATTCTTTGGGGAGGATTAACCACCAATTTAATATGGACCACCATCTTAAGTCTTAAGAATAAGTCCTATGGCGACTTTGTCAACAAAAATTCGCCCATCGTCAGGAATCTAATGTTCTCAGCAATGGCTGGCACCACCTGGTTTCTTCAGTTCTTTTTCTACGGGATGGGTGAAAGTAAACTGGGAAATGGAGCAAGCTCCTGGATTCTTCATATGTCCACCATCATACTTACCGCAAATATGTGGGGGATATATCGCAAAGAATGGAAAGGTGTTGCTAAGAAAACAAAGTGGACCATCACAGTGGGCATTGCAGTGATCCTGCTTGCAGTTGTCCTTGTGGGCATCGGGAATTCACTTTAAGAATTGAGAGATAGAATGAGCAATATTCAACAATTGATTGAAGTCTCCAGGCACTATGGGGAAAATCCTGCTTATGTGATTGCCGGAGGAGGAAATACTTCTGTTAAGGATAAAGAGCGGATATGGATTAAGGCCAGTGGGATCCCGCTTGAGGGAATAAGCGAAAGTGGGTTCGTATGCCTCTCCAGGGTGAAGCTGGGTGAGATTGAGGTGAATACTTATAGTGAGGATTCGGTTGCGAGAGAAGAACAGGTAAAAAGTGATATGCAGAGAGCCATCATTTCACCGGAAAATTTACGTCCCTCAGTTGAGACTTCTTTGCATAACCTCATGGCCTTTACCTATGTTGTTCATACCCATCCCACCCTGGTGAACGGACTTATGTGCTCCATGCATGTGAAAGAGGAGGTGGAGACCCGATTTGGATCAGATGCCCTTTATGTGGAATATACCGATCCGGGATTTATCCTCTTTAAAAAGGTGCAGGAGCGTATAGTCGAATACCGGGATCAATATGGAAAGGCTCCGGCCATTATTTTTCTCCAGAATCACGGGGTTTTTGTGGGTGCAAATGGTGTGGATGAGATTCATTCTCTCTATGAATCAATCAATAAGCGCATTGCTTCCGGAATAGAAAACTCCCTTCCTAATTGTGATATTGAAACGTATGATTCGAATACAGCACAGCTTATTAAGAATCACTATGCCTCCCGGGGATTAGTTTCAAGATCAGTTCGTTGTGCCCTGGTTGATCATTTCTCTGGAAGCAAGGAGCAGTATTTGAAAATTGCCCTGCCATTTTCACCGGATATCATTGTCTATTGTAAGTCCAACTACCTTTTTTTAAGGGAACAGATGGAAGCAGATCAGGTAATTACTGCGTGTGAGCAGTTTGAACAGACCCATGGATACTATCCCAAAGTGATCATTGAAGAGAAGGGCGGACTTATAGTCCTTGAGGAAAATGAACGTTCTATACAAAATGTGCTGGATGTCTTTCTGGACGCAATGAAAATTAGTTTCCTTTCTGAAAACTTTGGCGGGCCGCATTTTATGACCCCGGAGCAGATTCAGTTTATTGATAACTGGGAGGTGGAGCACTACAGAAGGAAAGTCGCGAAAAAATCCTGAGAAATCCTACCACCGACCCCTCCCAATCTCAAAATGCACAAAGAATATAGCAATGTGCACATTGATATTGTGGATGCTGACGTTTATTTTTATTTCCTAAAAGCATATGACTTCACGTGAAAGGGTGCTGGCTGCCCTCAATTTTCAGACTCCGGACCGGGTTCCAATCGACCTGGGAGGATTCCAATCAGGGATCCATAAGAAAGCTTACATGGATCTTCTCCGTTATCTGGAAATGGACGAGGAGATTGTAATGCTCGATCCGGTTCAACAACTGGTCAGGCCCAGTGAAAAAATCCTGGAAATGCTTCACGTGGATCTCCGCTATATAACTGCAAAGGGGCCGAAAGAATTTGACGGGACCATCCGGCAATATTTTCGAAATGGAGAACTCTGGCACGACCTCAGGGACGAGTTCGGTGTGGTCTGGTCCATGCCAGACAAGCAGCAGCTTTATATGGATATCAGTCACCATCCCCTGGCAGAGGCAAGCATTGAAGATATTGAATCCTACCCCTTCCCGGATGGATCTGATCCTGCGCGTTTCGAGGGGGTCAGGGAAGAAGTGCTGAAGATTCAGCAAAACACTCCTTATGCGGTTTCAACCGGAATTGGAGGGGTGGTATATGAGATATGCTGGTATATGAGGGGACTGGAAAGGTGGTTTATGGATATGATGGAGAATCCCTCATTTTGCGAAGCTTTGCTTGATAAGACACTCAAATTCTGGCTCGACTATTACACAGGCTTTATGAAAGAGGTCGGTGATATCATCGATGTTGTGATGATCGGGGATGACCTGGCGGGGCAAAATGGGCCCCTTTTTCCTCCCGAAATCTACCGCTCAGTGGTTAAGCCCAGGCAAAAGAAGCTGGTTCAGCATATTAAGACCCTCACCAATTCAAAAATCTGGTACCATACCTGTGGGGCGGTTGTGGAATATATTCCCGATTTGATGGAAAATGGGATCGATATCCTGAACCCGGTTCAGATTACCGCGAAGGATATGGTACCGGGTGAATTGAAAAATAGGTTTGGCAAAGGACTTGTATTCTGGGGTGGGGGTATTGATTCCCAGCATATCCTGCCATTTGCTAGCCCGGATAAGGTCAAATCCGATGTTAAGAATAATTTGGCAGCCTTTAAACCAGGAGGAGGTTATGTGTTTAACAATGTGCATAACATCCAGGCTGGGGTGCCCCCTGAAAATATCCTGGCCATGTATGAGGCCGCATATGAGTATGGGGAGTACTAGGAGCTGGAACTACTTGCAGTTTTTTATTCAGAACAGGGATAAATCGGATTAAAACACCTTTAGAGAGGCAAAAATATCGGATAAAAATACCTATGAAGGGGTAAAAATATCTAAAATTGTTGTATTTTTAGGTAAATCATCCGAAATGGTAAAGCGAAAAATCTTCTTTGATCTGGTGGCTCATATGCCTAAGAAGGAGATTAGTATAATTACCGGTGCAAGGCAGACCGGCAAGTCAACGCTTCTTCGACAGCTTGAAAGTTTATGTAATACTGAGGGCATGTCGGTGGTCTTTTTAAACCTCGAGCATAAGACAATCCTTTATGACCTGAATGAAAATCCATTGAATCTTCTGAAATACGTGCCTGATAGTGAGAAGAGGACAGTGGTTCTTGTGGATGAGGTCCAATACCTGGATGATCCTTCAAACTTCCTGAAGCTGTTGTATGATGAACAGGCTGAGAAATTGAAAATCATTGCCACCGGAAGCAGTGCTTTCTATTTGGACCAGCAATTCAAAGATTCGATGGCTGGCCGCAAAAGGATATTCCAATTACTTACCTGTTCATTTGATGAATATCTTGAATTGAGCGGGAAACTGTATTTGCTGGATGCGAAGAAAAGCCTACTCAAAAGGCCCGATGCTAAAACTGCTCAGCTGGATTACCTGCGGGTAGAGTGGGAACAATACATGATCTATGGTGGATATCCTGCTGTAATAACAGAGCCTGACAAGAAAGAAAAAGTTATCCGTTTAAGTGAGATAAGAGATTCATTCGTGAAAAGGGATATGCAGGAATCAGGAGTTTCAAATGAAGCTGCTTTTTACCAATTATTCAGGATTCTGGCGGCACAGTCGGGTAACCTTGTGAACGTGAATGAAATCTCTTCTACCTTACGCATCAAGAACACAACTGTGGTATCCTATCTTTTAGTTTTGCAGAAATGCTTCCACATTGCGCTGATTAGGCCATTCTACCGCACTGTGAGAAAAGAACTAGTGAAGATGCCGATAGTCTTTTTCCTGGATACCGGAATGAAAAACTGTTTATTGGACAATTTCCAACCCCTTTCTTCGAGGATCGATAAAGGTGAACTATGGGAGAACTCTGTCTTCAGATGGTTGACTGAGAAATATGACATTGATTCGATCCGTTTTTGGCGGACTTCAGCGGGTAATGAAGTTGACTTTGTAATACCCGACTGTGCAGAACCCATTGCGATAGAAGCAAAGTTTAGCGAGAGCCAGATAAAACCTGATAAGTATAAAATATTTAGAAAAGCATATCCTGAAATTCCCTTTCAGTTTTTATGGTTACATCCTTTTTCAGAGGATTTCTTTCGAAGAATGGAGTAGGTCACCCAAATGGATGCAGTGGATATTTATTTCAGCGCATCCAGCCCCAGCTGTTCAAATTTACTGAGAAGTAGCAATAATCGTCCTGAGATGGCAGCCACACCTCCCTTGACATTGGATTCCACATTGAGGGGCATTACCGGGTCATGCAAAGACATTCTGAGCAGGAACCAGCCATCTTCTTTTTCACCTGTACATTTTACCCTGATCCCCTCGTAATTGGGCGTTTCGGGGGACCAGTCCGTTTGGGATTCGATCATGCTGGATAAATCGTCCAGCACCTTTGTTCCGTAGTTCCCGAACTCTTCAGCCTGGATAGTGAGTCTGTATTCTGCTTCTTCAGCGGGGTGGGGCAGCTCTTTTATCAGACTGCTCAGTGTTTTGCCTTGCTGGTTCATTTTGGCCATCTGGACGAGAAGCTTGGCTACCAGGTATGCCCCATCATCCAGGAAATGGTTCTCTTTGAGTGCTGCATGCCCCGAGGTCTCGATGGCCAGCCAGGACTCTTTCCCTTCCGCATTGAGCCGCAAAGACTCGTTGATAACGTTTTTATATCCCCTTTGAAAGCGGTGATGAATGCCCCCAAGGTGCTCTCTAATAAACCAGTTAAGTCCGGCCGAGGTAATGGAATCAGTGACAATTACCGAACCGGGATGCTCATCAAGAATGACCGATGAGATAAGTGCAATCAGATCGTTGCGGTTAATGGCCTTTCCCTCTGCATCTACAATGGCTGCACGGTCCACATCTGTATCGAAGATAATCCCCAGGTCGGCCTTTTCCCGTATCACTGCTTTGCAAATTGAATCCATGGCCTCCGCATCTTCGGGGTTGGGCACGTGGTTGGGGAATCTTCCATCGGGATTCAGGTACTGACTACCTGAGCTATCTGCACCCAGCGGTTCAAGTACTTTCCCCGCAAAAAATCCCCCTGCACCATTGCCTGCATCCACAATGATCTTTAAGCCAGCCAGCGGGGTATTGTACAGAGCTGGATCATTCACCCCTTTTCGTATGGTCTCAACCAGGAAACCTGCATATTCGGAGATAAAATCAATTTTTTGTATGCTGCCATTTAAATCCGAAACGATGAAATTTTCCAAAGCCGCGATCTTTAGCAGATCGGAGACATTGTCCTTATCAAATCCACCCTTCTCAGTAAAGAACTTCATGCCGTTCCGGTTAAAAGGGAGGTGACTGGCAGTAAGCATCACACCTCCTTCAACCCCGAGATTTTCATGGATGGTGGTCATAAACATGGCAGGGGTGGAGGCAAGTCCACAATCGAGCACATCAAAACCCGAAGCGGACAATCCGCTGATAAATGCCCTTTTCAATTTACTACCTGAGATCCTGGAGTCCGCTCCTACGGCCACTTTTTTTAGCCCCTTTCCATTTTTCTCCAGCCATACCGCAAATGCCTGCCCCAGTTTTGTGGCTACTTCAGCAGTTAGGTTTACCTTTTCATCCGGGATGCCTTCCAGTGCCACACCACGTATGTCGGATCCGTTTTGTAGTTTCTTCCACGCTTTAATCTTCATCTTGAGATTGTGTTTGTTTTGTCAACTCAAAAATTTCTTTCGCAAATCATTAATCTGACCTCCGGGATGCTGAAGTACAGTATCTAATTTGTCCATATGTAGCTGTAATTATAATCTATTTATCCCATAAGGGAAGGGTCGCCATCAAAAGATTTCAATCCCAGGTCAACGGCCGTATTAAATGATGTATCAATGCCTTTCCATAAAACCAAAGCAGCACCCAGTGAGGTGGCATTGGCTACCTCTGAGGTATATACTTTTTTATCAGGGAAGCGGCTGGCCATAAGTTTCAGAAAGATTGGATTTTTACTAAATCCACCGCTGATATAGAGATTCTTTGTATTGTCTTTTTTCCCAATAACCAGATCTATGGATTCTTTTGTGAGATCAACGAGGTCAATGATCAGCCTGTGATAAGCCTCTTCAAAGCTGTTGAAGCTATCTTTACCAACGGAAGAATCCACATAATCAACTGGAACACCATCCTGAAAGAATACCCTGTTACCCTTACTTTTTTTATTGAGTCTCCTGATGATCTCCTCGTCCAGGGCAACCGTTTTATAAGCCGAGTCGGTAGTGCCGAACATTTTATTTAAGTATTTCACATTCACATCATGAATACGTCCCATAAACAGGCGTGAAGATTTAACCGGCTTCTTCTGAATACTTATATAGGCCAGGCAATCATTTTTCAATTGACTGGTTGTCAGGGGCTCTGAATTGAATGGATTCATGGAGATACACCAGGTACCGGTGGAAACCAGGATAAACTCCTCTTTCGAATTCATAAAATAGGGAACCAGAGATGATGAGCTGTCGTGTATCCCGATCCCCACAGGGATATCCTTTCCAATCTTTTTTGAAGGAAAAGTAGTTTCCACAGAGACAGGGTCGGGCAGGGTGGTGCCCAGTTCTTTGGTCCAGTCATGATAAGCCATGTTATCGAAATCCCAGAGAGCTGTATGGCAACCTATGGAGGTATGTTCGGACGATACAGCTCCTGTAAAGAGAAAAGACAGGTACTGTGGGAAATGCAGAATGGATTTTACCTGCATAAAGATTTCGGGTTTTTCTGATTTGAGCCAGAGTGCCTGGAAACCGGAATTGAGCATCCCAAGGGCTGGCGAAGCCGTATTCCGACAAAATTCTGCCTCGCCACCAAATGCTTCATACAATGGTCCCACTATCCCCTCTGGCATGTGCTTTAGGTAGTTATACACTGGTGTCAGGCGTTCACCCTTTTCATCAAGATACATCAGGGTAGCCCCATAGCATGTGAAATTAATTCCCTCTACGATGTACTTGTTATCGGCCATATGCTTTTCACAGGAGGCAAATATCCAATCTTCAATCTTTTCAATATCGTCCCCCGAATATCCATCATCATCCGGGATCTCCTCAAAAATGGTTTCTTCCTCGTGAAGAATATTTAACTGACGGTCAAAAATCAGGACTTTCTTGTTGGTTTTACCAATATCAAATATCAATACAACCTCTTTTTTCATGCTTGGTGTCAACTTATGCTCGTTTGCTCAGTACATCCTTCTCATATTGCTGGATGTCAGCAATAAAGTCTTGTGCAACAGGTACATCATGCTTCAAACAATAATAATCCCAAATGGCTCCAAATGGTTTGGTTTTGAGCAGTTCGAGCATGGCTAAACGCTCAAAAAACTGCCCGTTTTCTTCATATTTGAGGAGCAAATCCCTGGGCTCCAAAAGTGCAAAAAGCATGGATTGTTGCGCTGCACGAGTTCCTACCACATAGGCCCCAATGCGGTTGATGCTGGCATCAAAGAAATCGAGACCCATATGCACCTTCTTCATGGCACCACACCTTACAATCTCCTGCGCAATCAGCATGGTATCATCGTTCATGGTCACCACATGGTCGCTGTCCCACCGAACCGGACGTGTAACGTGCAGCAACACCTCGGGCACAAACAGCAGGGCAGAGGAGATCTTGTCGCCCACCTGCTCGGTGGGGTGGAAGTGTCCGCTGTCCAGGCAAATTAGCGTCTGGTTTGCCACGGCATAACCCAGATAAAACTCTGAGTTCCCCACCGTCATAGATTCAAGCCCGATTCCAAAAAGTTTGCTCTCGATGGCATCTTTCAAGTGGCCTTTGGAATACTTTTCTGCAAATATTTCATCCAGGGAGTCTTTCAGAATGGCCCTGTGTGTATACCGGTCCACAGGCAGGTCCTTTGAGCCATCCTGGATCCAGATGTTATGAATAGATGGACTTCCTAATTGTTCTCCCATGGAAGCGCCTATGGCACGGCAACGTTTTGTGTGATCGATCCAGAAATCCCGTATTTCTTTATTTTTATGGGAAAGGGTGAAATTGTCAGATGCCTTTGGATGAGAGAACATGCTGGAATTGAAATCCATCCCGATGCCCTGTTCCCTGGCCCAGTCAATCCAGCTCTGAAAATGTTTTACCTCAATCTCATTGCGATCCACCTTTTCACCCTGGAAATCTCCATAAAGCGCATGAAGGTTGAGGCGTTGTTTTCCTGGAAGCAGATCCATGGACTTCTCAATGTCCATTCTGTGCTCCTCAATGTTTCTGGCCTTGCCCGGGTAATTTCCTGTGGCCTGGATCCCTCCACCTGAAAGCTCAGCATCGGCAGTTTCAAAACCTCCCACATCGTCGGCCTGCCAGCAATGGAGGGAAATTGGGAATTCATCCAGTTGGTTCATGGCAATTTCCACATCAACTCCGATCTGGGCATACTGCTCTTTGGCTGCATCAAACGCTTTTTTAATATTTTCCGTTTTACTCATCTGATTATTGTTTTTCACTGTCCATTATTCCATAAAAAAAACCTCTTCCAGGGGGGAGGAGACCGGAGAGTTGTCAGGATTGGTTTCCATGATGTCGGCCATGTACTTCCACCAAAGCTTCACGATATCTGTTTTCCCCAGGTCCTGCGATCCCTCATTCCCTTCTTGTTTCTGAAAGGCAAACAGTATATGGGTCTCTTCATCATAAAATATACTGTATTCCGAGATTCCGGCATCTTTCAGGAGTCTGTGAAGCTCGGGCCACAGCTTTTCATGTCGTTCTTTATACGCTTCAATCGCTCCCGGATTGACCTTCATTTTAAATGCAACTCTCTTAATCATGTTTGATTGATTTGAATTCAAAATTACGGGGTAATAGGACATCCATCAATAGACTTTTTGGTCAATCATTTGCACAAAATGAGCTAATGATATCCATACTGTACAGATCTTTTGCCTATTTTGTGTCGCAAAACCATGGGGGACCAAGCAGCAAACGATATCCTTGGAAGATTTTTTTAAATATCTGAATCCGAGTCAGGAAGACAAGGACTGGGGCCTGTTCCTTAACTGCTCTGGAAAGACCGAGATAGGGCCTGGGGTGGTTTACCCTCCCACTGCTCACCCGTCCGGTTACTACTTTAATTTCGAGCAGGGTCGCATTCTGAATGAATACCAGATCCACTACATTACAAAGGGTGAAGGTGTCTATGAAAACCACAGCGGGAAGTTCAAAGTAAAACCAGGTTCCATTATGATCACCAAGCCGGGCCGCTGGCACCGTTATAAACCATTAAAAGGGACTGGGTGGGTTGAGAACTATGTGGGATTTTCCGGACATATCGCCCACCAGATATTCGGCCGTCCGTGGTTTACATCTAAGAATGCCGTTGTGGATGTGGGGCATAATGAAGAGATCATTGATACTTATTTTAAGATCTTCAATTATGTGCTTGAAGAAAAACCCGGCTATCAGCAGATCGCTTCAGGTATGATTATGAAAATGCTTGGGTTTATCGTCTCCTTCGATAAGCAAAAGGATTTTAGCGGGAAACGTGTAGAAAAGATCATTCAGAATGCCTGTTTCTCCATTCGGGAAAATGTGGAAGCTGAAATCAACTTCCAGACCTTCGCGGAAGAAAACAACATTGGTTATTCCTATTTCAGGAAGATGTTTAAGAAATACACGGGGGTCCCCCCGGTGCAGTACCACCTTGATTTGAAAGTATTGAGAGCCAAGGAAATGCTGCTTTACACCGATAAAAGTGTCAAGGAGATCAGCTACGAGCTGGGCTTTCAGTCCATCTACTATTTCAGCAGGGTCTTTAAAGCCAAATTGGGACTCTCTCCTTCAGAATTCAGAAAGGGTGTTAAGACCTGATCGATCAAAAAAAGATTTCATCTATAAATGATCAATATGTGCAATTCTTTGCGCAAGTTGTCAATTGATAGATTTCATTTTTTCATGCATATTGCAGCCAAGAGTTAGTAATGATAAAGTACCCGATTGCTTGTTACATAAATATTGAAAAGATGAATTCAAGAGAACGCGTACTGAGAACATTCGGAAGATTGCCCGGCAAAGCCGACAGGGTTCCCGTGCAATTTGAGATGTGCAGGCAGCTGATAGACCATTTCAGCAAGGAGCTGGGCATACCGGCCCACTATACAGAGAACCTTTATGAAGACGTTACCTACCGGATCAGTGCCAATGAATTGCGCACAGCCATGGGCAGCGACGTGGTGGTAACAGGTGCCTCAGTGGCGGATGATTTTAAGATCGAACCGGATGCAAAAGGACATTGGCTCAATGAGTATCAAATGAAAATGCGCCAGGGTGATATCTACGTGGAGGTGGTGGACTATCCGTTGGCTTTTGCCCAGACAAAGGCCGATATTGACAATTATAGCTTTCCTGATCCCGATTCACCCGGCCGCTACAGGGATGCTGAGGCCCTGGTCAGAAAATACCATGATGATTACCTGGTGTTCGGGGATATTGAAGTGACCGTGTTTTCGCTGGCGCATCAGCTGGCCGGCATGGAGAAACTGCTGGTGGATATGATGATGGAGACCGAGTATGTGATCCCCCTGTTTAAAGCCTGTGCTGATTTTCAGACAGAGATTGGATTGCGCCTGATTGATGCCGGGGTGGATGCCATCTGGTTTGGAGATGATTTTGGCACCCAGCAGAGTCTGATCATGGACCAGGATACTTTCAGGAGACAGCTGAAGCCCTTCTACACCGAGATGATTCAGTGCTTTAAGGATAAGAAACCCGACATTATACCCATCCTCCACTGCGACGGGGCTGTAAGTCAGCTCTTACCCGACATCCGGGAAATGGGATTCGAGGTTTTTAACCCGGTTCAGCCCGATGTGCCCGGACATCTTCCCAGGGACATGAAGGATGGGTTCGGGGACATGTTTTCATTCTGGGGAGCCATTGACCAGCAGGATCTGCTTCCCAACGGAAGCGATGAGGCACTGGAGAAAGATATCATCGAGAAAATCAGTATTCTGGGAGAGGGTGGGGGGTATATGATTTCCCCGGCCCATATCCTCCAGAATGATGTAAGTCCTGAACGGGTATTAAAATTCATTGAGCTTTGCCATAAACATGGCAAGATTGAATAATGAAACTATAATGCCTAGTGGGCGTATCACCAACTACACCATCGAATTGCCGGCCGATATGGCGGGTGAATTTAGTATGGATTTCTTACCCCAGGCAGTTGTTTCTTTGAACGGGGAAAATGTTAATCTAACCTTCGGATCCATACGTCTGAGTCCGGGGATTAACCATATTGAGGTGAACAATAAGAATCCATGTCGCACTATTGTATAGTTTAGAATAAAGTTCTACTTTTGGAAGTAGTGAATCCATTTTAGCAGGAAATATGGAAGTTACCATTCCAAGGTTTTTTGATCCGCCCGGGAAAAACTATTTCTTATTTGGCCCCAGGGGAACAGGAAAGTCAACCTTCCTGAAAGCCAGGTATCCCGAAAGTATATACATTGATTTGTTAAAGCCTGACCTCCAACGCAGATTTCAATCCAGGCCTGAGACCCTCATCGAGTTGGTAAGAGCAAATAAATCCTCAAACATTTTCATAATCGATGAAATTCAAAAGGTTCCGGAATTGCTCAGTGTGGTTCATAGCCTTATTGAAGAGGACAAAAGCCTGCAATTCATTTTAACCGGCTCCAGTACAAGAAGAATAAAAAAATCAGGAATCAACCTACTTGCAGGCAGGGCTTTGCTTAGACATATGCATCCATTCCTGCTTTCGGAAATGGGGGATAGTTATAACATGGAAATGGCGTTGACGAGTGGCCTGATACCGCTGATTTGCATGGCGGAAGATCCCCTGGATACTCTTAATACCTATATCTCGCTTTATATCAGGGAGGAAGTACAATACGAGAGTTTTACACGGAATATTGGGAATTTTGCCCGTTTCCTTGAAGCCATCAGCTTTTCACATGGATCACTTCTAAACATCAGCAATGTTTCAAGAGAATGTGCCATTGAAAGAAAAGTAGTGGAAAATTATATTTCCATTCTTGAGGACATCCTGCTGGCCTCGCGCTTGAGTGTTTTTACAAAAATAGCCAAACGTGCCCTTGTATCTCACCCGAAATTCTACTTTTTTGATGCAGGGGTATATAAATCACTCAGACCAAAAGGTCCCCTGGATAGTCCTCATGAAATTGATGGTGCTACACTGGAAGGTTTGGTACTCCAGCATTTGAAAGCCTGGAATGAATACCGAGACAATTCTTTCGATATATTTTTCTGGCGGTCAAAGGGGGGAGCTGAAGTTGATTTTATATTATATGGTGATGAAGGCCTCTATGCGATTGAGGTAAAGAATTCGAACAGAATAAGACCGGGTGAACTCAGATCCTTGATTGAATTCAGGAAAGATTATCCCATCAGTAAAACCATGCTCCTATACCGGGGAAATGAAAGATTATTGATTAATAACGTGCTGTGTGTACCCTGTGAGGAGTTTTTAAAAAGGCTCAGGCCTGAGAGCTCTCTAGAGCAAGTAAGTTCCTTTACACATTCTTCAGGTCCAATATAGCATCCCTTTGTCCTTGGCACCTTTCCAGAGGTTATTTTTCCTTGCCAAAAACCCTATTTACCGCTTCCAGATACTTCATCCCATTCACCTTATCGGGTTCCAGGTAGCTCCCTTCGGTCCATTCGTTCCAGCAGTTGATGTTCAGGATTCTTGGACCGTTGGGATCGGCCAGAAGTTTCTCTTTGGTTTTTTGCAAGGCGATTTTGAAGTTTTCTGGAGTGTTGTTCCCAATGGTGTTCATAAAGGGATACCCTACTGGCGCCCATTCCGACTCCAGATCGCACCTGGGTGTTGGATCCCAGCCCATGGTCACATTGGGGAAATAGGGAACTCCGTATTCTGTTTTGGCTTTTTCCCAATGGGCAAAGTAAGCATCTCTCACATAGTTAAAATCAGTCTGGGTTTCAGGTAGGGGCACATGATGAATCCAGACATAGGAGGTGCTAGAATCAAATCCCAGCATTTCGATTAATTCGGGAGTGTTGGAGGGGGCCTTCTCCACTGGAAGAATTGGATTTCCCCAGGCCACCAGGTTCCAGTGAACCCCTTTTAGACCAGCTGCTCTGGCTTTTTCACGCATGCGATCCATGGCAGCCCTGGTGGCTTCCATACTGCCAAAACCTTCTACGAACTTCTGCACATCATAAACCGAAAAATAGGCATTGCCATCAATCTTCCAGTAGTTTGATCTGGTAAAGTAGTTTTCTATGACATAATCACAGATCTCATCAAACCTTTCCGGACTTACTACGCCTGGATATAATAGTTTTTGTTCGGCTCCAAGGGTATAGGGATGAATGTCCACCCAGTCGTGGTTGGCCCACATCAGTCCGAATTTGAGGAGCTCAGAATTCTTCGCTTTTAAGAATCCTTCATCCAGGCCTCGCTCGAGAAAGGGCCCATCTTCATACATGTACCAGTCAAATATAAAGGCGTCGATACCATGGTCGGCGGCCGCTTTAACTTTTTGAGCCATCTGAACCGGGTCGGCCTCATCGGTGAAACCCCATTCGGGCAGATTGGGTTGATGATGCTTGTCAAACCTGGGCTGAGCCTTTCTGACAAGTTCCCACTCTGTCCATCCATCTTCAAAATAGGATGCATTTCTTTGATCTTCATGGTAATTTGGGAAGTAATAGGCTGCCACAGTGATTTTATCCATATCACCCTTGTCAGTGGTTTGACTTTTGCTTCTGGTCTTGTTGTCCGGTCCACATCCAACAAGCCATGCGAAAAGAATTGTAATGAATACCAATGTTTGCCTCATTTTCCTGATTTTAACAAATAAGTATCTTAGAAAAGTAATTTAAACATTATTTCAAACCAAATATCTCCCAATATGAAAGCATTCAAACGGGTCAAATAATTCAAATGAAAGCCAATAATGGCCATTGAAACGCGGGCTCCTTCTGACTTATATTTGTAAAATAGCCACCTGGCCCAAAACTGAATATAATTCACACAAATGAAGATTTTAAAACGGAATTCAATTTACACAGGAAACATTTTCAGGCTATCCATTTTGCTCGCAATAGCCCTGGCCTTTACATTTTGTAAGCGCCCGGTTCAAATCTCTCAGGAAGTTTATGATAACATCCAGGAGGGATTTATTACTCCTGCCGACACCAATAAACCCTGGTGCTATTATTACTGGATTGGGGATGATATCTCCAAAGAGGGCATCACTAAGGACCTGAAGGCCATGAAGAAATTTGGCATTGGCGCCGTTCTGATTGGGAACATTAATCCCGATGAAGTAGATGGTCCTGTACCCCTGTTCAGCGAGGAGTGGTGGGATGCCATGGTGCATGTGGTCACTGAGGGACATAGAATCGGAATTGATATAGGGATGTTTAACTGTCCGGGTTGGAGCCAGAGTGGTGGTCCCTGGGTTACCCATGACAAGGCCATGCGCCACCTGGTTTACTCCGAAACAACAGTTCAGGGAGGCGGTACGGTTTCTGTTAAGCTTGCCAAAACCAGCGGAAGAGTTCCAGGATACCTATGTGCTTGGTTTTCAAAAAATAGCATCCGAAGAAAACTATATTTCAAAGCGGAATGTCACTTTTTAAAAGGAGCAACAAAGATCCATTTGTAGTAGAAATCTCTTCCGCAAAGTCCCTCACAGCCCGAAGCATTATTCTTACACCCGCAACACCCGTTTTTAAATGCAATGTGGAGCTACAGGCCCAGGTAGACGGAACTTATAAAACCATTAAATCCTTTGTGTTTGATCGCAGCAACAGTGGAGTAAACGTAGGGCCGGTAACCCACGGTCCATTGGCTATCTCTATTCCTGAAACGGATGCTAAGGCATATCAGGCTGGTGTGCAGCAATGCCACAAGTGCCAGCTGGGATGCTGCCGCCGGAGCCGGAGGTGTATTGCCTGCGGCTGGATTTGCCGAAATCCGGATCACTGAGGCCCAGGTGCTGGAGAACTACATCGAAAAATCGCTGGGAAAAATGCACCCTACACCTTTCCCCGAATTCAACACCTATCTGTGGGAATCACAGGAAGCCATTACAGATCAGAATATGTTGATTTCAGAGGTACATGAGATCAGTGATCAGATGGACGCCAACGGTTTACTCACGGTGGAAGATGTCCCAGAGGGAGAATGGACCATACTGCGTATTGGAATGACGCCTACAGGGACAGAAAATTCACCGGCTGCACCACAGGGTAAAGGCTATGAGTTAGACAAAGCCAGCTCGGAGCTGGCCCGCTTCCATTTTGAACAATATATGGCAGAGATCATCAAAAGGATTCCTGAAGAGAGCCGTCCGGCTCTTAAGTATCTGATCGCCGATAGCTATGAGATGGGTTCACAGAACTGGACCGATGGCTACGCTGCAAAGTTCCAGAAGAAGTTTGGATATGATCCGGTTAAATACCTGCCAGTTATCTCTGGTCGAGTTGTGGGAAGCGTGGAAGAGTCGGATCGTTTCCTCTGGGATCTTCGTCGTTCAGTAGCCGATGATGTGGCCTACGAATATGTGGGAGGTCTGCGTGAAGTGGCCAACGAATATGGACTCAAGACCTGGTTAGAGCCCTACGGACACTGGGGATATCCCGGTGAATTCCTGATGTATGGCGGACAAAGCGACCTGGTAGGCGGCGAGTTCTGGAACGAAGGAAGCCTGGGCGATATAGAATGCAAATCAGGATCCTCAGCTGCGCATATGTATGGAAAGCCCATTACTTCAGCAGAAGCTTTTACTGCGGGACAGCAATCCTATAAGCGCCATCCAGCCTTGTTGAAAAAGCGGGGTGACTGGAGTTGGACCGAAGGCATTAACCATTACGTTTATCACCTCTATATTCAACAGCCGCGTGAAGAGGCTCCCGGGGTCAATGCCTGGTTCTCCACCGAGTTTAACCGTTTGAATACCTGGTTTGACCAGGGATCGGCATGGGTGGATTACACAAGACGGTGTCAGCATATGCTTCAGCAGGGAAAATATGCAGCAGATGTGCTCTATTTTATCGGAGAAGATGCACCTAAAATGACCGGAACTAAAGATCCTGAACTTCCTGTGGGCTACTCCTATGACTACATCAATGCCGAGGTGATACTGGATAGACTGACCGTTGAAAATGGCAGATTTGTTCTACCCGAAGGCTTGAGCTATTCCATCCTGGTTTTGCCCGAAAATTCAAATATGAGGCCCAATGTCCTGGCCAAAATGGAAGAGTTGGTGTTGGCAGGAGGAACAATCCTGGGAGGCAAAGCACTTAATTCACCCAGCCTTCAAAACTATCCGCAGTGCGACCGGGATATCCTGGAGATTGCCGACCGCATGTGGGGTGAATCTCACACAGCAGGAAAGCTGAAAAATGCAGTAGGAGAGGGTTATGTTCTGGATGGTTTGGGTCTTCAGGAGGCACTTGATTTTATCCAGGTACCCGGTGATGTGGTCTATCCCGCTGATGCACCGTTTTTATGGACCCACCGTACCATGCCGGGTATGGAGATCTACTTCCTGACCAACCAGGGAGATGGCGTATTGAGTTTTGAGCCCTCATTCAGGGTGTCGGGACTTCAGCCTCAGTTGTGGGATGCAGTCACCGGTGAGATCCGGAAACTCAATGACTACACCGATGATGGAAGCCGCACAGTGGTTCCGCTTTCCATGGAGAAGCACGAAAGCTGTTTCATAGTATTTACCTCTGGCAGTAACCAGGGAACTGATGCCGGATATGGAGTGAATTCTCCTCAGCCAGAACTGCTAAGCACCCTTGACTCAGAATGGACCGTGGAGTTCGAGAATAAGGAGTTTGGGCCAAGCGATCCTGTTAAATTTTTAAAGCTTTTCAGCTGGACTGAGTCGTCCGATAGGAGGCTGAAGTATTATTCCGGAACAGCCACTTATGCCACGGAATTTACCCTGGAAGAAATTCCGGAAGGGGACCTCTTCCTGAACCTGGGAGAAGTAGGGGTAATGGCCCGTGTAAAACTCAATGGAAGCGATCTGGGTGTAAGCTGGATGGCACCCTATCGTGTCAGTGCAAAAGAGTCGCTTGTAGCCGGAAAGAACCAACTGGAGGTAGAAGTGGTGAATGTATGGAGGAACCGCATGGTGGGAGATATGGACCTTCCTGAAAAGGAGCGCTTCACCACCTATACCGTTGCTGATTTGAGAAAGGGAGAAGCACTTACCCCATCAGGGTTGCTGGGACCAGTAAGCATTGAAGTGATTAAGTAAGGACAATTGAAATGAAAAAGATTGAGAGAAGAACAATGCTAAAGTCCATGGGGGCTTGGTCTCTGGGTATGGCGGCCCCCTCAATGGCCAGGGGAGAAAAATTGGTAGAACCCTACGAAACAAAGAGGAAAAGTATTACCTGCGATATACTTGTGGTAGGTGGAGGTACTGCTGGAACAGTGGCTGCCATCCAGGCAGCGAGAGCCGGGGCTAAGACTGTCCTGGTTGAATTTGGAAGTCAGCTGGGAGGAACCACCACCACCGGGGGTGTGTCGTTTCCTGGAATTTTTCATGCCTGGGGTAAACAGGTTATTGGAGGAATCGGATGGGAGCTGGTCCAGGAATGTGTGGCCATGAATGACGATGAATTACCCGATTTTTCCATCCCCCATGGCAGGAATCATCCCCAACACCAGGTATTTATAAATGGCCCGTTGTACACATTGCTTGCCGAAGATAAATGCCTGGAGGCCGGTGTGGATCTGAGGTTTTACGAGACTCCTTACAAGATTAAGTTTAAGAAGGGTAAATGGATTGTGGAGACGGTGGGAAAAGGGACCCATACAGAGATAAGCTGTAATCAGATTATAGATTGTACAGGCAATGCATTGGTCACATCCATGGCCGGATTTAATGTGTTAAGGGAGGCCGAAACTCAACCAGGAACTCTTTTATTTACACTCGAGGGCTATGACATGGCTCAATTGGATATGGAGAATTTGGAGCAACTGTACTCCGAAGAGTTGAAAAAAGGGGAAATGGTCAGGAAAGAGTTTCCCAGCATACGCGGGGTACTAAATAGCAATGGTTATTCCTTCAGCGGCCATGTTTTCGGAGCTGACTCTACCACTTCGGAAACCCATACCATCACAAATATAAGCGGGAGAAAGGCTTTATACAAGATGCTGCGGTTTCTGAGAACACTACCCGGATGTGAAAATACCAGGGTGGTGAAAGTTCAAACAGAGACAGGCGTAAGGGAGACCTATCGGATCGATGGACTCTATAAGATTACGCAATTGGATTATGTGACCGGAAAGGTCTTTGAGGATGCCATTTCTTATGCTTATTATCCCATCGATATCCACGATGAAAGTGGCGTGCATCCGGAGCACCTTTCAGAAAATGTAGTAGCCACAATCCCATTGAGGGCTCTGATCCCCCGGGGAAGCAAAAATCTCGTAGTAGCCGGAAGGTGCTTAAGCAGTGATCGGGGGGCTAATTCTGCACTGCGGGTGCAGGCATCCTGTATGGGCATGGGACAGGCGGCTGCCGTTGCTGCCGTATTGGCCTGCAGGTCTGGGAAAACACCAGCAGAAGTTCCCCTGGAAGATATCTGGCAACTTTTGGAAGAGCATGGAGCCATTGTCCCGGATAGCTTATAAAACCCTCAGAGTTTTGAGATCGGTAGCAGCATATTCTCAAAAGAGGAAAAGGAACCCCTGCAAATAAGGAGTGGATTGAAAAGTGTTACTATTTATGTTTTAAAGGCATTTCCGGATAAGGACGGTTATAACCCTTCATGGCATGCCAGATAATTCTGTTAAAAGTATCTTCGTCAATCCTGTCATAATTATCCAGATCCTGTTCCATTGATTTCTCCGCCCAGTAACGTTTTTTACCAGCAAGGCCTTCCAGGGGGGGATTAATTTCATCGAGTGGAATATTATTCGGTTCAGCATGGTAAGGAGTGTAGTCCGGAGATTCTGTAAAACAATCAAACATAGCTTCTGCAACAAAATCCAACTGGTTCATAGGAGGGATACCAAGAATATTTTCCATTGTTCTAACCATATTTATTTGAGAATAGTAGGTGGAAACAACCTCTTTGCGTTTGGTATAAGGACTGATAACCATACCCACTGTCCGGTGACCATCCACATGGTCAAGTCCGGCCTGTGGATCATCTTCAGTCACAAAAATGCAAGTCTCTTTCCAGAATTTACTTAAGGAAATAGCTTCTACAATTTGCCCTAATGCCAGGTCATTATCAGCCACTGCCGCACGGGGAGTGGGCAAGCCTGGTGCTGTACCTGAAGTATGGTCGTTAGGGAGTAGCATGATAATAAAATTGGGGAAACTATCATTTTTTTCAAATTCATTCAGCTCTTTAATAAATTCTGCTGCCCGGTAAACATCAGGTACTTTATTTGGAAAACCGATAAAAGTCGGACACAGGTAGGGTTTAAGTTGTTCAAGGTTAGCCTCGGCTCTGATGCTTATATTATTCGTGCCATTCATAAAATCCCTATAGATATCAAGAAAGGATGCATCTTCTGGTTCAATGACCGCATCAACAAATTCTCCATAATCACGAAATGTCAGTCCGTTTCTCAATACATTGTCCCAAATAAAACCAGAGCTTGCATAAGCCAGGGCATCATCTCCGTCGTAAGGATAACTGCGGGTAAATCCACCAAAGGATTTTTCCAGATAATCTGTCACAAAAGCCTCATCGGTCCATTGATGTCCATCTGCACTTAGCACACCACTGCAATAATAATTATCCAGCAAAACAAATGTCTCAGCCAGCTTATGATGATTTGGAGTGATCTCACGACCAAAATGAACCAGACTTGTGTCTCCATCCCCCTGCGGCATATCACCAAATACCTGATCGTAGGTGCGATTCTCTTTGATAATATAGACCACATGTTTAAAATGTGAGCTCTGATCAGGTAATTGAGGTACCGCGACTTTCCTCTTTTGTTTACCGTTTTTTGTTTGATGGTTCAATTTCGCTGACAATGAATTATTCTGTGCAACAATATGTTGTCATCGTTGCCAATTCTTCTTTTCCAGGTACTGGAATAATTGAAATACTTCCCATATGATCATGGGAATTATAGCCTGATCGATTTGTTTTTTGGTTTCTTGAACCGATGCCTTTTACATTTGCAACGTATAAAAAAGTTCCTGTACTATTAGTCACCACTGCCCCGGGATACCAGCCAGTCGGGATATAACCGGCGATCCTGTTTGGTGCTTCCGTTTCAATCACACAAATTGCATTTTCGGTACCATTGGCAACATAGAGTAGCCTTCCATCGGGAGAAATTGACAAGGCATTAGGTGAGCTTCCAAAGGGTAGTTCTGAGTTCATTTTTACTGAGATCTCATTAATCACCTCATCGGTAGCAGTGCTTATAACCGAAACAACATCACTGTTTGCACAGGCAACAAATAAGAGTGTCTTATCCAGGTTAAAAACCATTCCAGAAGGATGCAAACCCACTTCGATGAACTTCTCCTGTTTATTATTATTAAGATCAATAACAGATACAGATCCATTATTCGCGATACCTGTTATGGGATCAACCAGCACCTGACTCCCGGAAGAATTATAAGTGGATTCGCCAGCTTCTGGTTGTCGCCCACCCCAATTACTTACATATGCTTTTGAATCAGATTTCAGCAAAATATCATAGGGTGCCATGCCTGTCTTTATTTCAGAAACCGTACCATCAGACAGATGAATAACAGCCAGTGAGTTGCTTCTGCTAAGGGTAACAAATATTTTATCTTCTGCATCGTTTAATACAACTCCTCCGGGAACCGGATTCCCTCCCACAGAAGGTTCAGGTAAGGAGATGGGTTCCCTCCATCTAAGTATATTATTATCCTCCAGGCAAGCTATTTGGATCCGGTTACTGGCATCAGTTATATAAATGCATTTGCTGTTTTCGGAATAACAAATTCCTGTAAAGGATGAACCACTTTCAGGAAATTGAAGAGACTGGAGAATGGTCCTGTCTGACAACCTGATAAGGTCTAAAGAATTTTTATTTTTAACCGCCAAAAGCTCACCCCCCTCAATCAAAGCCAGGTCCACAGGCCGTCCAGGCATATATACCTGAAAACCAGCCGGTGTTAACAATTGATTGGTAGGCACTAAAAAACTTCCATCATCCTGTGGCCCCACTTTTTTATAATCCAGATGCTGCTGCGCATCTGTACTACAGAGAGGATAAAAAACAGAAGAGATTAAAATAACCACGCACAATTGTATTCTGATTATGTTTTTCATGATTCTAATACTTTTAGCTGTTTGTAGTTAGCAAGGTTATGAAATCCAGCAACGAGACACAAACAATACCGAAGAGAAAATTTATATTCTAACCATGGGTGGGTTTCATTATATTTGGAGCCTACCATTCAAAACGACCTTATCATGGACAAGTATTTCTTGCTTTTCGCTCTGGCTCTGGTAATGGGAGTCTCCGGCTGTAGCAAAAACCAGCAAGCCGACCCGCCAAATATCATCTTACTAATCTCTGATGACCAGAGCTGGCCCCACTACAGCTTTTTGGGCCACGAGCACATACAGACCCCACGGATTGATCAACTGGCAGCCGAAGGTCTGACCATCACCATGGGTATACCACTGCACCCCTTTGCCGCCCAGCACTCTCCTCCATGGCCACCGGGCTCTATCCCCACCAGCATAGAGTAATTGGCAATGATCCTGTATTTGATCCGGGAGGAAAAGAGACATATGGCAAAGATTGGTTGAAACAAAGGGCTGTGAATAATCAGTCTGTTGTAGATGGTATCCAGGAGTTGTCTACCATTGCTGACCTTTTGGCTGATGCAGGGTATGTTTCCCTGCAAACCGGGAAATGGTGGGAGGGACACTATTCTGTGGGAGGATTTTCCCAGGGGATGACCCATGGGGATCCGTCCAGGGGAGGAAGGCATGGCGATGAGGGACTTAAGATCGGAAGAGAGGGACTTGATGTGATTTATGATTTTATAGATGATGCACAGGGTACGGATACTCCTTTTTTTGTCTGGTACGCACCTTTCTTACCCCATGCTCCTCATACCCCTCCGGACAGCCTTAGGGATAAGTATTTGCCTTTGGCTCCTACACCTGCAGTGGCCAACTACTGGGCCATGTGCGAATGGTTTGATATCACCTGCGGGCAGTTAATGGATTACATTGAAGAGAAGGAATTAGCAGAGAATACCCTCTTTGTTTATGTGACCGACAACGGATGGATCCAGGATCCGGACCGTCCCAATCGCTATGCTCCCAGGTCCAAAAGGGCCCCTTACGATATGGGAATCCGCACACCCATTATGTACAGGTGGAAGGGGGTTATCGAACCCGAAATGGATAAAACATCCCTCTCCAGCAGCATCGATATAGCCACCACCATACTGGACATATGTGGAATCGAACCCACCGAGGCCATGCAGGGAATCAATGTATTGGATAAGGAAACCCGGAAAGCACGTGAAGCTGTTTTCGCAGAGGTCTATGCCCATGATTTCAGTACCGTGGATTCCAGCCTTTATCACCGGATCATTATCACCCGGCCCTGGAAGCTAATCCTGACCGATCGGGCTTACGATCCGAGCGGGGTCCTGAGTTATACAACCTGGATACGGATCCCTATGAGTGGGAGAACCAGGCCGAGAACACATCCGGAGATTGTGGCAAGGCTAAGCGGACAGCTTGAAGGGTGGTGGAATCAGTGACCCAGATTGCCATTCACTGCCAATACACCTCAATTTGACAAATCCAATTGGTTCAATAAATATCAAATGAAAACAACTTTTCCAAACTCACTTTACCCACCGGTTCTTATTCTTGCATCTGCAATTGCAATTTTCTCATTTGCCTTTTTTTCTTGTACAACAGAAACTGTTGATCAATTAGAAGAGGCATTCATAGATCCACCGGATACTTCAAAACCCGGAGTCTATTGGTATTTTATGGATGGAAATCTGTCTCGCGAAGAAATGACCAAAGACCTGGAATCGATGAAAGAAGTGGGAATCAGCAACTTGATTTTTCTTGAAGTGGGAATTGGTGTTCCCCGCGGTCCGGTTGATTTTATGAGTGAAGAGTGGCAGGAATTATATGTACATGCGGTTAGGGAAGCTGAACGATTGGGAATAAAAATACTTCTTGGTGCCGGTCCCGGTTGGTGTGGAAGTGGAGGCCCCTGGGTAAAACCGGAAGAATCGATGAAGCATCTGGTTTTCAGTGAAACCGAAATTGCGGGTAGTAAAAAAGTAGATATTGAACTTCCAATCCCCGAACAACGAAGCACAACCTGGCATAAAATGAAAGATCCATATTATGAAGATGTAGCTGTTTATGCCATTCCAATTCAGTCAAAACCAGTAATTGAAGATATCAATGAAAAAGCACTTTATGAAAGAGATCCATATTCTTCCAAACCAAATGTAAAACCATATTTGCCTGCTCTTGCCAGTTATGATGAACCGGAAGAGAGTAAAATTCTTACATCAAAATGATATATTAAATGTCATCGAATATTTGCAACCAAACGGACATTTGGTCTGGGATGCTCCCAAGGGCAAATGGACAATTATACGAATGGGAAACCGAGTAACCGGTGCAAGTACCCGTCCTTCTCCTGAACCAGCAATTGGTCTTGAAAGCAATAAAATGGATGCCGGCGATTTTGCAAAATCACCTGAAAAATTATACCGATATTTTATTGGAAAAAACTGCTCCCCGAAAAGAAGGATGTTGGCTGGACAGGTTTTCATATGGACAGTTGGGAGAGTGGTGCACAAAACTGGACAGAAGGAATTGTTGAGGAATTTAAAAAAAGACGGGGATATGATCCGGAACCTTATTTTCTTGCCTATACCGGACGTGCAGTTGAAAGTGTAGAAATTACCGAACGTTTTTTATGGGATTTGCGCCAAACCTGTAAGGAGTTGGTTTTGGAAAATCATGTGGAATTTGGCAAAGCTTATGCACATAAAAACGGCTTGGAATTGACCATTGAACCTTATGATATGAATCCGGCAGGAGACCTTGATTTAGGGGCAATTGCCGATGTTATTATGGCTGAATTCTGGAGTAAACGGTTTGGATATCACACTTCCTATGCTGTTTTGCAAGCAACTTCAATTTCCCATATTACAGGACATCCTGTTGTTGGTGCCGAAGTTTTTACATCAAATAACCAGGAAGCCTGGCAGGAATATCCCTGGTCGATGAAAGACCAAAGCGACTGGGCGCTGGCACTGGGTGTAAACCGTTTTGTGTACCATACTTTTGCACATAAACCTCTGGGTGACGAACACCGCCCGGGAATGACCATGGGGCCTTATGGTGTGCATTGGGACCGGGGGCAAACCTGGTGGCCAATGGTGGGAGCATATCACAAATACATCAGCCGTTGTTCGCACATGATGCAGCAGGGACAGGCAGTTGCCGATATTCTTTACCTAACTCCCGAAGGGGCACCAATGGTATTTACACCTCCGGCAGATGCATTGAAAGAAAATGGAGCTATTCCCGATAAAAAAGGATATGGTTTTGATGGCTGTTCACCTAAAATGTTAATGGAAAGAGCGGATGTTGAAAATGGAAAAATCGTTTTCCCGGGAGCATCTTCCTACGAAATAATGGTGTTGCCAAATTTTGAAACCATGACTCCTGAATTGCTTCAAAAAATCACTTCATTGGTAGAAAAAGGAGCAAAAATAATTGGAACTCCTCCTGTAAAATCACCAAGTTTGACAGATTATCCGAATTGTGATAATCAGGTGGAAGATCTGGCAAAGAAACTTTGGGGATCACTTCCAAGTACCAGATGAAATAAGCGAGAGAAAATATGGCGAAGGCACAATTTATTGGGGAGGTAATCTAAGCAATCTTGCTTCAGATGAACTTTATCCCTCATATAAAAGTACAGTTGAACTTTTATCAAAATTAAATATTCCCGAGGATTTTAAATCAGATAACAACACCATTCGATTTGGCCACCGAAAAACAGAAGATAAGGATATATATTTCGTAGCAAACAGAACCGATGATTTTCAAAAAACAGAATGTACTTTCCGTGCAGAAGGTGAGCCTGAACTATGGATGGGCACAACCGGAGAAACAAGAAAAATCACTGAATTATACAAGTTGAAAATGGATTGACAACAATTCCAATGGAATTCTTTCCTTACGAAAGTTTCTTTGTTACCTTTTCTGAAGAGAATCAAGGAGGAGCAGCTGCAAACAATGGAACAGATAATTTTCCAATTTTCAGAGAATTCAAAACAATTGAAGGCTCATGGGATGTTTCGTTTAATCCAAAATTTGGAGGGCCGGAAAATATAGAATTTAATCAACTTCAGGATTGGACCAAACATGAAATGCGGGGAATAAAATACTATTCAGGAATTGCCACTTACAAAAAGACGATTCAATATTGATAAATTGGAAGACAAAAAATACTACATCGACCTTGGAGTGGTAAACGATATTGCAAGGGTAAAATTAAATGGAAAAGATATGGGCGTAATTTGGTGTGCTCCCTGGCGAATTGATATTTCAGATGCTTTAAAAGAAGGAGAAAACAATCTGGAAATTGAAGTTGCCAATCGCTGGATTAACCGTTTGCTGGGGGACAGGCAGGAACCGGATGCAAATGTGAGAACCGTAAAATTTGAAAATGGTTTGATGGGAGGAAAGGAATATACAACAGGCAGGTATACGTTTACAACAAAATCAGCAATGAGTTCATTTAATTTTACAGAGCCGCTGTCTTCTGGATTATTGGGGCCTGTAAGGATTGTAGAACATTCAAAATAGTGCTTTTCAACTATTAATTGGGAACATTGATCACGTGGGACCGCAGCCACCTCTCCGGGCGTTCGCAGGATACCCATGCCAATGATGCCCCCGATGGAGACGGCCAGGGTGAATCCGCAGCTTGACGCAGGTTTTGGCTGCTGCCCTGTATCACTTATGCTCATGCCATGATTAGATGTATTGTTTTTACAACGTTTCAGTGCAAACAACCTGGATTAAATCTAAAATGCAGATATTTAAACATAAAAACCAATCACAACTATGAAAAAAGTTACACTGTTGGCCCTGCTTGTATTCCTGTTCGCTGCCTACAATCAAACCATGGGCCAGAACACGGAAGATCCCAATATCATTATCGTATTTATTGATGATGAAGGTTATGGCGATGTGGGGGTCTATGGAGCTACGGGCTTTGAAACACCACACCTGGATCAAATGGCAAGCAAAGGAATGCGTTTTACCAATTTCTATTCTGCCCAGGCTGTTTGCAGTGCATCGCGTGCGGGCCTGCTTACGGGTTGTTATCCAAACAGGATCGGGTTTTCCGGAGCCCTTTTCCCTTTTAATGAAATTGGATTAAACCCGGAAGAGTACACAATTGCTGAAATGTTGAAGGGGCAGGGATATGCAACAGCCTGTTTTGGCAAATGGCACCTGGGGTGGCAAGAAGAGTTTCTTCCCTTGCAGCACGGCTTTGATGAATATGTGGGATTGCCCTACTCAAATGATATGTGGCCAAACAGCAATGTGACGGGAGAAAGGTTGCCGGAAGGTGAAGGAAGAGCGGGATATCCGGAGCTACCTCTAATTGAAGGGAATAAGGTTGTAGAACGGATTACAAGCCTGGAAGGCCAGGATAAACTGACCACGTTGTATACCGAAAAGGCTGTCGATTTTATAAATCGAAATGCAGAGGGTCCCTTCTTTTTGTATGTTCCACACACCATGGGGCATATCCCACTGGGCGTTTCCGATAAATTCAGGGGGAAAAGCGAACAGGGATTGTATGGGGATGTGATGATGGAAATTGATTGGTCGGTGGGAGAGATCATGCGTAGCACTGGAGGAGAACAATATCGTTGAAAATACCATTGTGATTTTTACCACAGACAATGGTCCCTGGCTGAACTTTGGAAATCATGCCGGGTCTTCAGGTGGACTGCGCGAAGGAAAAACCACTTGTTGGGAAGGCGGACAAAGGGTTCCGTTTATCATTCACTGGCCAGAGAAAGTTCCGGCCGGAATGGTCTGCAATAAACTGGGATGTGCGATTGACCTTTTGCCCACTCTGGCTGGTATCACAGATGCAGCAATGTCCGACAATAAAATTGATGGGATTGATATCAGTTCACTTCTTATGGGCGATTTTGAATCTGAACCCCGCAAAACCATTCTGTACTATCTTGGTAAGAATAATTTAAATGCTGTTCGAAAGGGAAACTGGAAACTGGTGCTTCCACATACCTATCGATCCTACAATACCGAGCCCGGAAATGACGGGCACGGTGGTAAAAGAATAACAACAGTGGTTGAGAAACCTGAATTGTACAATATGATGCGTGATCCGGGAGAACAGTACAATGTTATTGAATACCATCCTGAGAAGGTCGCAGAAATCATGGCTGTCGTGGAAAAAGCCCGTGAAGAGTTGGGCGATTTGAATGTGGGGCTGGAGCTAGGAAGCGAAAACAGGGAGATTGGTAAATTAAACAGCATCAAATAGAGCATCTATTTTTTCATCTGTTACCTGGTCATCCATATTGATGCAACACACTCCGGTAAGCGCGGGATTACCCGATTCTGAAACCAGCTTTGTTACGGTAGTCTGGATCTCTTCAACTGTCATATTCACAAGCTCAACCGGGCTTAAGCGGATATTGAAAAATGTATTGGGCAGGAACTTTCTTAAATAGCTCACATCACCTCCCCAGCCCAGGTCCAGGAAATCCAGTTTGGGCAGCCTGGCAAAGGATTCAGCATATCTGTGGGGGTCGTGCCCGCAATAATGGATCCCAAAATATTCCTTTTCCCGGCTCCATCTGGCATCGATGGGCATAAGAAACTGTTCGTAATCTTCGCATGAAACCATGGTATGCGAGCACTCGGAATGCAGGAACACCGGTTTTGGAAGGTGTCTCACACTTCTTGTCACTGAGATGGAGGTAGTTCCGGTTTGAGAAGCCACAAAGCCGGTAAATCTCTCAATCACGGCAGCAATGGAATTAAAGTATCTTTTCACCTCGTCGGGTGTTATCAGCAGATCCATCAAAATCTGGTCCCCTCGCAGATCCATGGCTATGTTCAGCACGCCTCCCCAGTTCACATCACCGGTGAGATAGCCGTATGTGGATTTGAGCCTTTCTGTAAGATTCAAGAAGTCTTTGTATACTTTCGAGTGAAAAGCAGCATCCACATCAATTTCCAGAGTTTGCTTATTGGCTGCGATCACAGCCGGAGGATGATTCTCCGTATATCTTACCTCGCAACCCAGCATCTCCGACAGCAAAAAACCTGCAGCCAGGTGAACAGCACCAATTTCTGGTTTTGCTTTGTCCCTCTCCGCGCCCAGGCCATACCTCCCCCAGCGCTCATATAGCTCCTTTTCCATTCGCTGCTCACTTTCCACCCTTTTCAGGGGATGGAAAAAGAAATCACGGTCGAAGGTAATACCCGTGTGTTTGTTCCACCATTCTGGGGCTAATACTATATCAACAGGTATTTTCGATTGTAGGTCCATTGTCTTCATCACTTAAGTACGCGTGTATCTCCATTACCATTCTCCAGGTTGATATCCATATTGGGTTTGTTGCTTCCTCCCAGGATCCTGCGGTAAAATCGGGTATTTTGATGGAGTTTGAGTTGTTGCGCACCGACCACTCGGATAGTTCAACCACCGAACTAAAGGCTGCTGCATCATAAACATCCTGATCCAGTGGCAAACCGCTTCGCAAACAATCGATAATATGCCAGACATTGATCAGGTCCGATCCCCCATGACCGCTTTCAAGATCTGCTCCCAGCCCTTTTCTGAAATCTTCAAATTTATGCAATAAACCGGGCTTGTATTTTTGAATGAGTTTTTCATAGGTCTTTCGGATCTGCCCATTTATGATCGCCAACGGAGATCCGGGGCGGCGCCGGATCGAATAATACAGAACCCTCTGTGCCATAAACCCCATGGATCAGGTTGTGGGGAGAGGGTGAAGTGGCATCGTGCTGAATGTTTAGCGTGCGACCCTGTTTGGTTTTGATAAGCATGGAACTCATGTTCCCGCGATATTCCATCTTTGCAAACTCCTCAAAGAAAGGATCATCTATGGCTAACTCTTTGGCCTTGTTGGCCATCATAAAGTCTTTGCTCTCCACAGAAACCATAAAATCGAAGCGGTCGCCCCGGTTTATGTTCATCATCTGTGCAATGGGCCCCATGCCATGGGTAGGGTAGATGTTGCCTTTTCTGGAACCATACATCCTCAGCCACCACATGTTCCAGTAGACGCTCTTTCCAAAGTTGTTCCCCATCTTACTGGTGTTATAGGCACCATCTCCATGTACAATATCTCCAAAGAATCCTTGCTTGGCCATATTCAGTGTGGTGATGTGGAAGGGCATGTAGGAGTAATTCTCCATCATCATGCAATGCTTCCTTGTCCGCTCCGACGTCTCCACAATATCCCAGCACTCCTGGATGGTTACAGCTGCCGGCACTTCAGTGATCACATGCTTGCCCTGCTCCATGGCATAGACCGCCATTTTTGCATGCATGTAAGTAGGGGTGGTGATCAGTACCAGGTCCAGATCCTTTCGTTCACAGAGCTTTTTCCACTCCTCATCGGAGCCTTGGTAGTATTCCGGATTGTGATCCGTATTCTCCAGGTTCTTTTTGATGCGTACAAATCTTTCCGGATTTAGATCTGCGGCAGCTTTAATCTCCACATCAGAGACACGGGAAATGGTTCCCGCATGGTGCGATCCCCTGTTTCCGGTACCGATGATTCCCATCCTCACGGTAGGGATTTTTGGAGCGGCATAGCCCGACATGTTGAAGCCCTGTATGTGATTTTTCTGGGATTGTTCTATTTGCTGTGGCAGGTCATTGAACCTCTTTTCATCTTCCAGGCTCCGCGCGTACAAAGCATTTGCCGCCGGGAGACTTAAGCCTGCCAGTCCTGCAATTTTCAAAAAATCTCTTCTGTTGTTTTTCATTTATCAGCTATTTTTAGTTGAACGGGTCCAACCAATCCAGATTTAACAGGACCTAAATGCATTGCTTTTTTAGGAATGGAATAATGAGGTGCAAGTGTATTTGCAACCCTTATTTCAATCTCATTTTCACCCGATTGAACCAGTCCTGACAAATCAAATTTGTACGGCTCAGCCACACGTTTTCCAGCCGAGTTTCCATTAACAAAAACTTCAGCAGCCACATACACTTCGCCAAGATCTATTTCAACTTTCTGTTGCGACTCTTTTTTATCCAGCTTTATTTTCTGCTTGTAAATACCAATACCGGAATAGGTTGGAAGTGCATAATCCTGCCAAAAACCTTGCTGGATAATACCACCTTCTAACTTTAATTTAATGGGTTGATCAAATGCTGCACCCGCATATTTTCCCTGTTCCATTTCCAAACGAATAGCCACTGTGGATACACCCGTGGGAGGATTTTTTACTGTTGCCAATCCATCATGAACAGCAACTTTTGTCCCGTTAACCCACACTGTTGCATTATTGGTCTGTAGTGCTATTTCTTTTATACCGGGAGGTGCTTCAAAACGATACCAGCCAATCCGGTTTGCCTTTTCACTTTTAACATCATACACCATATCCGGCATTTCATTAAACACCTGAATATAAGGAGTAGATAAATTTACTGACAAAGGACGGTAGGGGGTGGTTGAACCTCCCAAATTTTTCAAAAACTCATCTCCCCAGGGTTTGTCATCGGCTTTTCCTTTTACGCTTACGTAATCCCAGCCTGAGTCATTAAAATCAAGGGTTTCCCAATCCTCAAATTCATTTAAATGACCTTTCCATGAATCATCTGTTTCTAATTTTAGAATATCTCCATTTTTATCAATTGCCTTCATGGCAAGAATAAATCCCTGGTAATCGCTTGTATAAGAGACATTAATTCCTTTATAAAATTGTCCCCAGGCAGCAAATACGTTTTTGCCTTCTTTTAAATAAGGCGTAATATCAACGCTTTTAGGATAATCCCAGGTTGCCCACGGACCTATATCATCATCTACTTTATGGCCATTTACAAACAACCTGAATCCGGAAACACCTGAAACAATAACCTTTGCGGTCTCCGGCATTTCACTAATATTAAATGATTTACGAAAGTATGCACCTTCGGTATTTCCCACCCAAATCCAGGATGCATCACTCAAATCTGGTTGGGTTAAATCGACAGCAACTTCTCCCATATTATTTATTGCAGGTGGTGTTTTCTGTACGAAAAGCATACCGCCTTTACCGTCTTTTAAGTCCAGCAATATATGATTGTATCCTTTATTTAAGGGCAAATTACCTACAGCGCCCAGAACAGGCTCCTCTTTTCCATTTACCCACAAGCGAGATTCTGTATTTCGCAATTGCACATTTAGTCCAACCCGTTGTTTTACCGGGGAATAGATTCTGGTAAACAGAAGTTTTCTGCCCTCTTTAAGCTGAATAAAGTTTTTATCAAAGTGTCCGTCAGGATATCCCGAATGTCCTCCCCATGGAGAGGGTTTGGCTAATCCTATTTTTTTTGAAAACGATAATTTTTCCCAATTAGTACTTTGTTCCCTGAAACTGAACCTGGTCTCCATATTCAATTTCTTTCTGCTCCTTAAGAACTGTTTTGATGATACTCCGCATTTTCTGGAATTTCTTCCAGAGCTAACCAATATGGACCGGTACTATAGAGGGTATTTTCCCAGTTTTCATCATTAAAGTCTGGCTTGTTCCAACCCAGATCTGTTCCCTCGGCACCAGCTTCCTCCTTGTATTTCAATTGCCTTACTTCCGGACCGATTTTTTCATTTGAAGGTGGCCATGTGAAATCACCCCATATATTATCACGCGTAGGCATTACTGAAAATTGCCAATCTTTAGAAATCTCTTTATTCATTCCATTCTATTGAGACCGTTTTATCTGATTTAGTTTTTTGATCGCCAGGTTTAAAAACCAGCAGTTTGGCTACATTTCCTTCTAATGTTAATTTGGTATGTGTATAACCGTCTTTTCTCTCAAAGTTATTAACTTCTTCAATCGTTCCGGAAAATGCATCCCATAACTCGGGTACACCATCTGCCCGAAAACGTGCATCTAGTTGTATGGGCTTATCTTCTGTATTTTGAATGAGATAGACATCCTGTTCTCCAATTTTACGATGAGAGACATAGACATCTCCACCCTTTCCGATAAAGTCCCGATCTATGTGTTCTGAAAGTTTTGAAGGAAGCAAATCGGGAGACTCAATAATAAATGCTGCATACCCACCACTTTTAAAATTATGCTCAATAATATTATTTGAATTTTTATTGAGGGAAGATGTGTTCAGGAGTTTCTTTAATACAGATGCTAACTTTTCATCATCTCTTCCGTTTTCGGCGGAAGCAGTAGGTAGTTTTCCATAAAACAAGCACAACACCTCCACTTTTAGCAAGTTCCAGCGATTTTTCTAAAACAGCCAGCCTTACAGTATTTTCAGCACCAAATACCAGTGCCTGATATTCATTGCCATTAATCTTTATCCGCCCATCCTTTAACTGTTGCATTTAATATGGATTGATCATCAATTATATCATTATCCATTCCTTCATTATAGATAATCCGGGACAGTTTCATATAGTCGTTATAATCCAATTCCCTTTTTTCAATTTCGGACAACACACTAACCACCGGATAATGAACCGCAACATCAACAACTGAATTTCCCTGTGACATCATATAACTCATTCGGGTAACCCAATCCGAAATTTCCTGATAATATTCCCAATAAGGCTGCCGCCAGTGCGGATCGCCAGCTGCATGTTCCCAGGTACCTGCATTCAATGAATAATAAAGCCCATGCTCATCGTATAAATTAGCACCAAATGCATATAAAGTTGATAACCAGCTTAAGGTTTGATTGGGTGTCCGCCCCCATCCTGATGAATGAAAAACTTCTGCCCAAACCCGTGGCCGATCGTATAATCTTGCTATGGAAGAAGCGATTTTTGTATCGTAATAATTTCTTTCTTGAAGTGGTTTTTGTTGCCAGTCATCCAAGCCCGGTGCCGAGTACCATCTTTGGGTCCGGAAATAATCGATATACCCTTTGCTGTGGTTATAAATATTATTGCGCCCCCAGTTATCATGACTGGTAAGCAAGTTTTTATCAGCAGTCCAATTATATACTTTTTCCCAGTATGTTTTTTCTACCAATGACAGATAAGTATCCAAATAATCAATTCTGTATTTGGGTGTTTTAATCCCAACATCAAAATGTAAGGCCGGAATTGCCCGTGCAATGTCATATCCATGCTGTAGCTTTAAATTTTTCAGCTAACTCAGGTGTATATATATTTCGTGGTGTGGGAGGATGTTCATCCTGAAAAACACCAATCATACTTTTGCCCATTGCATCTTCACCAACAACATCTTCAATTCTTTGATAGAGTTGATCTAAGAAGAGATCAGTTGATGTCTCATTCATATAAAATGAACGATAGGGTGTTACTGCTGAGATGGCAACTTTCCATTGTCCTTTTGACGGAGTCCACACGAGAGAATCATTCTTGATGTACATTGCAATATCAATGCTCTTTTCATCTCTGGCTGTATCATTTATTATCTGATAAGCACGCGCCTCCAGCAATTCTCCTTCCGGCATTTCCATGTGAATGCCTTTTTCCGAATCAACATCAATCGATTGAAAATTGTATTTGTGATGTTCCCGTATTTTCTATCTGAGCAGCGGCTTTTTCAAACCAACCATATTGCCCGTATCCAAGCTGATCGTATACCCAAAGTCGCATACCCAGCCTTTCGCATTCTTTATGCACAAAGGCCATTGTTTCCCACCACTCCTTACTGAACGATTCGGGATAACTTCTGGCAGGAGAACGTTGAATTGGGCAAACCGCTTTTACCCCCTTTGCAGACAACTTTTCAAGTTGCCAGGTTACTCTTTCTTTATCCAGCGAATCTGCCTCCCACCACCAAAGTGGTACTTCTCCCCAATAGGAATAATCAGGATTTACAAACTTATTCTGCAACTCGTTATAAGTAGGGTTATCAGACTGAGCATATTTTATGACAGGGTTTTGAGCTTTTAAAGTGGCAAAGGAAAATGCCACAATAAAAATAAGCAGAGTGGGGGATTTAAATTTGTATTTCATTTTGAAAGAGAATTTTTTATTTGAAAAACTGCATCAGTTCATCTGCAATAATTTGATGTCCGTATTTATTTGGGTGATTCACCTGAGACATATAGTGGGAAAGGCTGTCACCTTTATGCACCCGGTCTTTGAATTTAACAAAACTTCCTTATTCTAATTCTTTTTTAATCATTAGCTCACGAAGCTGGCTTTCTTGATCGGGTGACCAGTATTTACAATCGAGCTGAATAAAAACCGATGAATAGGGGATGGTCTCATTGGTCTTCAGCACCAGGGTTTTGAAAAGTTTGGATGCTTCATCTATTTTTACAAATACCGAATCGTGCAACAATACCTGAATGTTTGAGTTTCCTATGATTCCGGTTAATGATTTCCGATAGTCATCAATCTCAGGAACCAGTTCCCGGGTTATAAACCCCAGCTCCTTATCTGTATAAATAATTGGTTTGATATGACTGGCATTTCTCACCTGATTGAGCGTGTATTGCAAAACATCAAGCAGCTCATTTTGAGTGTCAAGAGTGATTACTCCCTCAGCATTTTGTAAGGGGAAAGCTTTATCAACCACCAGGATCCAATTCCGATGACCTAGCAGGGGGATTTCTTTATTGAGCTGTTGTTTCCAGTCTGACTGAGTAACCGGTTCTTTTGCTTTTTGAATGCATGATGTTAGCAAAATGAAGGAACCTGTCACCAAAAATGAATTTATCCTTTTCATTTCAATGTTTTTTTTTCACTTAAAGTACAGGAAATATACTTAACCCATAGATATCATTTAAATATTCAAACATTGTTTTCATTTCTTCTTGTTTTTCCAGTTTAGAAGCTGTTTATATGCACTTACTTCCATGAATTACCTCAAATTAATAGTCAATCCTTAGCTTTGAATCAAACCAATATAGTTGACCTAACATATTTTTACCACCCTCATATTTAGCATCTTCCCAAGCTTATCCAGCTTATGGCCAATATGTCCGATCCCAATGGCACAATGGTGGGAGGGGCCCTGTCGCCGACCACTGGTTCATAAACTCCCTGGCACCTATGGAGAAGCGATAGCGGCTATTGGTATTCCCGATCCGGAGGATGGGGCCGGGAACCGATTCCCCTTCCGCCACCAGCAGGAATACATCGTCCGGACCCTCTACCACTGAAAGCAGGGTAACAGGTCCGTGCTTGACCGTCATCTGTATGGAGAGCCCCTTGCCGGGTTTTCCATGGTAGATGGGAAGTGGAACCAGCCTTACTGGTCCCTCGGCAATGACTGGATGGGCAGGACCATCATGTCCCAGCATTACAACATCATCTTTGAAGTCCATCAGGTAAAACTCGGAGAAAGAACCCCCTGCTCCAAATTCGGCCATGATCTTCATGGCCTGTGCATTTTTAACTTCACACTCACCGGCCACCGGAATATTTTTTCCCGTCAACAGTGTGTTTCCGGCGATCACCGAGGTCACGATATTCTCATATTCATTTCCGCTTTCTCCTTCATAGTAGTAGGCCATTGATCCCAGGGAATGTTTCTCAATGAGCTTATCCAGGGCAACAGAGGTGCGTGCGGCTCTTTCAATCTCTTGGGATTCACACTCCTCCACAACCTCAAAGGTCTGGTAAAACTCCTCCATCTTCTCGCTGACCTCTTCTCCGGTGGTTTCTTCCCTGAGCCTGCTTAGTTCACACATCTCCAGCATTTCGATGTGGTTGCCAAAACTGGCGGATTGTCTGGTCAGATCGGTATAGACATCAAGCATACCCCCGTAATAATGGCCCAGCACGCCGAGCCGGTTCTCCCGCATGGCCATGGACACCCTGGCCGCTTCGGTCCAGGCTTCTATCTCTCTCCAGGCTTCGGGATCTTCCAGGTACCCGGTAACCATATCATAGCCGATCCTGGACCGATTGAATACTGAGGCAATTTCAGGAACCGAGCAGGCCTGGCAATGCTCCAGCCACACCCCGGTCTTTTTGCCCCGGTCACCCAGTTTGCTAAATGCTTCATAATCCAGTTGCGGCACTGGTTGCAGATTGAGTATAACAATGGGCACCTTCACTTTCTGAGCAACAGGCAGTACCGTAGATGAGAGTGCATAGGTGGAGACAAAGAGAAATACTATCTCCACATCATTATTATGCAGCAAACTGGCTGCTTCCCTTGCTTTTACCGGGTTATCCACAAGCCCGGCATCGATTACACTTACTCCGAAACCGGCTATCTTCTCTTTAATCTGTTTCTGGTATCCCTGAAGGTTCTCCAACAATCCATCGAACTGGTCCCAGTAGGTATCCAGTCCAATCCCAAATAATCCAACTTTTGTCATTTATAAATATTTGTTGTTATTGTAGTAATAATTATTTTAATATTTTACTGGTAATTCGTGGTAATTATCAAAAATACATATATTTATACATGAGAATCAAGATCAGATCTGTTGGTTGATTTGTGTAATATGATAGTAGAATATGAAGAATTATTTTAAATATCTGCAGGTAAATCAAGATTACATGTACAAGGAGTTGGTGGTTCACAATGCCGGTCATACACACATTGAGCCCGATTCGGCCTATCCACCCGGACGGCATCCCGATCACCACCAGTTTAGTTTCAGTAAGGGACGTGTGGTTGATGAGTACCAGTTGATCTATATCACAGAAGGGGAAGGTAATCTCCAGACACAGTCCGGTGGGAAATTTGAGATTAAAGCAGGAGATGGGTTTTTTCTCTTCCCGGGAGAGTGGCATCGCTATAAACCGGATACCCGATCGGGATGGACCGAAAATTGGGTGGGATTTAAGGGTGACAACACCTTCTTAAGAAGCTCTGAAAACCTGGTTTCAAGGAAAAGTCCCGTATTTCGCATTGGGATGGATGACCGTCTCATCCGGCAGTTTAGCAGTATTTTTGAAGTAGTTAAGTCGGATTATGTGGGGGCAGAGTATGTCCTTTCGGGATCCGTGATTTTTCTGATTGGCCATATACTTACCCATCTGAAGAGACAGGAATTAAAGATCACCAGTCAGACCGACGAAATCATTATGACCACCAAATCTCTCATGGAGAACCGGTTTTCTGAGAAGGTGCGCCTGGAGGATATAGCCGGTCAGCTAAATATCTCCTATGTGTGGTTCCGTACATATTTCAAGAAACATACAGGTTACTCCCCCTATGACTATCTTCTGAATATCCGGATCAATCATGCCCGTTTGCTACTAAAGAATTCCAGCATATCGGTAAAAGAGATCAGCCAGTCGTCGGGATTTGAATCTCAGCAGCAATTCAGCAAAACCTTTAAGAAGAAGACAGGTCTGACCCCTGTACAGTTCAGAAACCAATAGTATAACCACTATGAAGAAGAAAATACAATTCAGATGGTTTATCCTGGTGCTCCTGTTCCTGGCCACCACCATCCTTTATATCGACCGGGCTGCCCTGGGAATACTGGCTCCCGATCTTCAGAAATCCATTGGCTGGAGCGAAGAACAGTATGGCTATATCAATACGGCCTTTATGATCGCCTATGCCATCTGTTTCCTGATCATGGGAACGATCATAGACCGGATCGGGACAAAAAAAGGGTACCTGCTGTCCATCAGCATCTGGAGCCTGGCAACAGCTGCACATGCCCTGGCAGGAAGGTGGATAGGATTTGCGATAGCCAGGTTTTCACTGGCGGTGGGACAATCGGGGAATTTTCCTTCGGCCATCAAGTCGGTGGCCGAATGGTTTCCCAAAAAAGAACGTGCGCTGGCCGTAGGTATTTTTAACGGGGGAGCCAACATGGGAACCATCCTTGCCCCCTTGATCATTCCCGGACTGGTATTGATGGTGGACAACTGGCGGATTGCATTTCTGTGGACCCTTCCCATCAGTCTGATCTGGATCATGCTGTGGTCACTTAACTATAAAAGGCCTGAGCAACATAAACGGGTTTCTGCGGAAGAGCTGGCCCATATCAACAGTGATTCGGAAAGCACCGAATCCTCGGAACGACTGCCCTGGAAAGCCATCCTTCCCCACCGGGGAGCCTGGGCCATTGCCGTGGCCAAATTCATGGCCGATCCCATCTGGTGGTTTTACCTGTTCTGGGGTGCCAAATTCCTGAACGAGAAATTTGAAGTGAACCTGAAGGAGATCGGTCTGCCGTTCTTTACCATCTACCTGGTTTCCTGGGGAATGGGTGTGCTGCTTGGGGGATTTTCCTCCAGGTTGCTGAAAAAGAGGAGCTGGGGATCAACCGGGGCCGGAAACTGGGAATGCTGGCCTGTGGCCTCTGTGCCATCCCGGTTATGTTTGTTCCCCACACCGAATCCCTGTGGCTGGCCGTTGCACTGATCTCACTGGCGGCAGGCGGACACTGTGGATGGTCGGCCAATGTATTTCAGCCTGATGTCGGATATTTTCCCAAAAAAGGCCACTGCATCCGTAGCCGGTTTCGGGGGATTCTGCGGGGCTGTTGGTGGGGCTATGGTAGCCTTCGGGGTGGGCAAGATCCTGCAGAATGTTGGAACCGACGGATATGCCATCCCCTTCCTGGTGGCCGGACTGGGATACCTGGTGGCTTTGGGGATTATTCACCTGATTGTTCCAAAAATTGAACCATTGAAACTATAATAAATCTGAATAATGACCGGAAGAGAGAGAATAGCCAGAGCACTGAATCACGAAGAGGCCGACCGGATCCCTTACGACCTGGCAGGTACAACGGTGACTGCCATTACAAAGAACGCCTACCAGGCTGCCATGAAAGCCAGGGGAATGAGTACGGAGTATGATGTGGAGGAGGTGGATCCCATCTCACAGATCAGTTACCCCCATCGAGGAGAACCTGGTGGCCCTGAGATCTGATACCCGCCGCATCGGATCCATGCGTATTCCCGGAATACCATTCAAGGAAACGGGTGAACGGGAAAAGTACCATGGTGACCGATTTCTACGGCTGTGACTGGGAACTGGTGGAAGGGCATGACCTCTACTTCAACCAGAAGACTTACCCACTGGAGAAGTACTCCACCATGTCGGAGGGAATACCCCATCTTCCAAGGACCGACCTGGAAGACTTTCACAGTATACTCCGAAAGGACCTGGATCATGCAGATCGGGCAGGTGGGTGATCATGCCTGTGTGGCAGACCGCCATGTGGCCGGATTTACCGAGAATTCGGTGCGGATCAGGGGGTATGAGAACTGGTATATGGATACGGTGATGGATCCTGACGGGGTTGACCGGCTGATAGGAATCATTCTGGAGGATAAGATCACCTACTGGGATGAGGTGATTGACTGGGCCATAGCGAACGGAGAGGAAGAAACGGATCCAGGTTATCTCTGAATGCGACGACCTGGGAACGCAGAGCTCCACCATCATCGATCCCGATGCACTGAGAACCCTGGTGATCCCCAGGCTTAAAACCCTTTTTACGCATGTGAAGAAAAGGCTGCCGCATGTGAAGACCTTCATGCATACCTGCGGATCGGTCCGGGATATTGCTGCCCGATCTGATTGATGCCGGACTGGATATCCTCAACCCGGTACAGTTCACAGCGGCCAATATGGACCTGGTGGAACTGAAACGCGAATTTGGAAAGGACCTCACTTTCTGGGGCGGGGGAGTGGATACCCAGTCCACCCTGAACAACGGAACCCCCGAGGAGGTGTCCGACCAGGTGAAAAGGATCATCGATATCCTGGCCCCCGGAGGAGGCTTCGTCTTTGCACCGGTGCATAACATCCAGGATGATGTGAGCCCTGAAAATTTCTGGGCCATGTGGGACACCCTGCAGGAATATGGAAAATACTAAGAACATAATCAACTGACATGAGGAAAACTGCATTGGGCAAGAGCGGAATTGAAATCTCGGTTATGGGTCTGGGAACCATGTATTTCGGATCGAAAGTGGAGGAGCGGACCTCTTTCCGTTTAATGGACCTCTACCTGGAGCATGGGGGGAATTTCATCGATTCGGCCAATAAATATGCCAGTTGGTTTCCAGGATGTATTGGTGGTGAGAGTGAAAGATTAATCGGGAAGTGGTTAAGGCAACAGGGTCAAAACGGGGATCTGATCCTCTCTTCAAAAGTGGGATTTTCATACGGTGATATACCCAGGTCACTGAATAAGGAGATCATCATATCGGAGTGTGAGAAAAGCCTTGGCAGGCTGGGGGTGGAGACCATTGATCTCTATTTTGCCCATGCCTATGATGAACATACACCCATAGAGGAGACCATGGAAGCCTTCTACAGGTTGAAGAAGGCAGGGAAAATCCGGTTTGCCGGGGCGAGTAATTACATGGGTTGGAGGCTCGAGGAGGCTAATGGTGTAGCTGCATCACAGCAATGGGAAGGATATTGCTGCTTGCAACAAAGACACACATACCTGGAGCCTTCGGTGAGAGCAGGTTTTGGTAACCAGTCGGTCCTTACTCCCGAAATAGTAGATCTGTGCACAAAGAGGAAGTTGGCCATCATGGCCTATTCGCCATTGCTGGGTGGGATTTACGGAAAGGAGGGCGCTAATATCCCACCTCAATACCAGTCACTTGCATCCAGTCAAAAACTGGCCTCCCTCAGGGAACTTGGTTCTGATACAGGCTATTCTAACAACCAGCTGGTTCTCTCCTGGATGCTCCACAGTATCCCGGTGGTGATCCCCCTGGTGACAGGCAGCAATGAGCAACAACTGAAAGAGAATCTTGAAGCTGCCGCTATCAAATTGTCTGAGGAGGATATGGAAAAACTGGACCTTCCGGTGATCAAAGCCAACAAATAAGAAAGCGATCAAAAAAAAGAAGCACAAATCAATCATTGTATTCTACTTCAGGACCAGGGCAGCCAGGTAAATTTCCTAAATATCCGATTACGTCAACTATAGGAATCAAATATCGGTTAAAGAGATCCGCTATAAAGGTTTTCCGGGATAACGATCATTGGGTGGGTTTCTTCTTCGGTGTGGGCAAAGGCGATGCTCATATTATGATTGCCTTTTCGCACGATCTCTACAACTGGACTATCGATCCGGAACCAATTTATAAAGCAGGTGGAAATCCCTCGGGGCTTGATGCTTTGTATGCACACAAGATTTCACTGGTATGGAATCCAGTGAACGAAACCTATTATATGTTCTATTGTGCAGTTGACAAAGATGAGAATAGGGGCATTGGGTTGATTACCAGTAAACCAATTAATATAAAACATTAATATAGTACAAGGATAAAATGTATATAACCATACTTATTTCAGAGGCGTCAGGGTCACTGGTTTTAGCAGCCCCGACGGCATGGGCTCTGCCCCGGAGGCATCGTAGGGTTTGTAGGTAATATCCACAAAATTAATCTCATGGAAATTTTTCCAGGGAACCCCTTTCCGGTCAAGATCAATGACCCTGTTGAAGGAGAGGTTTCTGACTTCGATCTCCAGGGTGTTTGACTCCTTTAGAATGCCCTGGGGTATATTCAGTTTGAAGGGTACAGACCAGGAAAGTCCCATATCCAAACCGTTGATCTTGACTCTGCCCGTTTCCCGCACATCTCCCAGGTCAAGCAAAAAACTCCTATCAACATACTCTGCAGGCAGTAAGAATGCGGTGGAATAGACCACAGCACCACTGAAAACTTCCCAATCTTCCCCCAATCCGGTCCATGAAACCAGCTCTTCCATTTCTGCAGGTTCCGGTAACCGGGGCCCCTCAACAGGGGTCAGCAACCAACTCCCTGAAAGCTGGATTCTCTGGGATTCATCTGGTTCGGAATAAGACCAGGGCTCTGTTTCTGATTCATTGGAGAGCATGTTAAGATGCGACTCTCTCCCGGAGCAAGCTGAAGGAATATATCGATGCCTCTTTCACCTGAACGGGTTTTAGCCAATCCCCGCTTTCCACTTTTGGGATCATAAATCTCAATGCTTCCAGCCTGAACACTCAGGGGGATCCAATCTGCACACGACGTGGCGGAGAGGTTTGTTACAAAATAAAGGTTTGATCACCGGACGTTTTCCGGATAAAACTCACTCCTTTTTTTGACAGACCTTCAGCCACAATCCCGATTTATAAGTTCCTCTTTAATTTCAGAGCTAATCCTGGAATGGTCTGATTTTTTCATGCGGGCTTTAAGTTCTGAGAGCTTTTGACGACGTTCCTTAAGCTGGTGAAGTCCGGGTACTTCATCGGGTAATTCGTTCTCGAAGACTACGGGGATCCCTTTCTTTGCAAGTTCTTCAAGGCGTTCTAATGTATGCAGGGGCATGGTTTTACAATCCGGTACCAGGATGGCCCTGTAGCTGGAGTTTCCAATCAGGATTTTCCTTTTGTGAACCTTAAGCTCTTCCAGCTTCAAGTTGAGATATAATCGAAGGTGTAGCCCGAATTCCAGAGATCCTGTATCATCTCTCCAAAGGGTGATTCCATCAGCCAGTCATTGGCGTGGTGGACCCCGAACATCCTGGAAATCTGTCCTGGATCCGTGTTGGCCCAGACATCATGGATGGGGAAATAGACCAGGATATCATTGTCCGGGGAGGTATTTTGCAATACGGTCTGGCAGTTTGCCAGGTAATGGTTTAGGGCAGGCAGTTCACTCCAGAAGTGGGAGAGGGGACCAAAATTGGTAGATGCATAAAAAAGCCTTCCAGGGAAGGGTTTGTCAGGCGGGGAATAGGTGATCCCATGATAAAATATATGGTTGATCCCGGAGACAAATAACTCGTCCATCTGGGGTTTAACCTGGGCCAGGGATACTTTAAAATGATCACCCAGCCAGGTGGCTGATTCGGAAGAAACCAGGCGGCGATTGCTGAGGTTGGCAGCCGATGAAGCAAATTTCATGGTGAAGGGAGTGGGCTTTCCGAAGACTTCCTCCTGGTAATCCTGATCCTGGAGTAGCCCTGGAATGGGAAATTGCTTCTGCCGAAAGATTCTGTTTCGGGGATATCTGCAAGGGAATAAAGATCAATCAGGTTTCCGGGCGAACCATGGGCCTGGTACCTAATCCGGAATCCCAATGATTGAGATTCACTCCACCCAGTCCCTTGTAAACTCATCCCTTAGCAGATCTGAGATTGTTTCAAGAAATCCACCCTGAACCGCTCACTTATTTCGGTTTCAATTGTATCAACTAGGTATTTGATCTGGGGCATCAGTAAATACCCACGCCGCTTTTCAAATTGTTCAGGAAGATCATCGGTCCAGTTCGCACCATATACCTCGTAGGAGTCATTGTAAAAGGATCTTACTTTTCCACTCTCAAACTCCGTTTCCCCGAATGCCTTTCTGAATTTCTGAAAATATGACTGTGAGGCTCGTTTGCTGAAATAATCCACCACATATCCTTCTCCTCCCGGTGCCGCACGCTTAACCTTCTGCCGCGTCATTCTCTGAAACAGGGCATAGATCTTATAATCCTGCTCAGGCATCTTCCAGATAATTTTGCCATTGCCATCTGCAGAGAATGGGATATCCAGGTAATTGTTTTCATTGTCATACCCTGCAATGGATACCAGCTTCAATCCTTTTGCCCTGGGGAATAAATCGCAGGAATAATGGCTCAGATTCTGTGATTTCAAAAACTTCAAACGCCTTGGCGGCATGTTCCTCCTCAATGGATGGCCCCCCAAACGGCCAGCCGGTTCCGCAGGTCATATCGATTCCCATACCCAGTCGTTCTGCCTCTGAAACAGCGTGTTTCAGCATCTCCATCCACCTGGGACTGATAAACTCAATATAATTGGATTCATCCCCTTCTTCTCCATAGATGGGAATGATATGCATACCACCTAAACCCGCCTTGCTATATTTTTCCAGGTTAGCGGTAATCCCCTCGGGAGTCACCGAATTCCCCATCCACCACCAATAGGCCCAGGGTTTTGACTCTATCGGGATTTCGCCTGGTAAGCCAGAATGATTTGAATCGGTGGCACAGCATATGTGGCATACAGAAAAGCGGTAGGTTTGGATGCCCATTTCCCGCATCAAGGCCACATCTTCCGGCCAGCGGTGATAATGGTCGCAGGCGACATCCCCTGTCGCGCCGTTTTTGGTCTTGCCCGGTGTTTTGGCAAAGGTGTCCCAGATGGAAGGGGAACGGCCGTCTTCATTCCAGCCTCCCTCAATCTGATACGCCGACGTCGCCACGCCCCAGACAAAGCCGTCTGGAAACTGTAAATCCGCCATAAATCTCTCCATAAAACGTAAAACGTGATGCGTGAATGACGTGAATGGTCAAGTCTTCACATTTCACGCATCACGTTTCACGATAAACAAAGCTAACTAGCTAATGTCTAAAAGCTAACCACTACCCTTTAACTGATCCAGCCAACAACCCACGCACAAAGTAACGTTGCAGCGAAAGGAAGACAATCATCGGTAAAAGCATCGAGATAAACCCACCGGCCGTCAGCAAATGCCAGTCAGAACCGCGCGATCCAACGATATTCGCCAGCCGCATGGTGAGTACCTCATTCTTACCACCCAGGAAGATCAGGGCCACCAGGTAATCATTCCATACCCACAAGAATTGGAAGATGGCGAAGGAAGCCAGCGCTGGTACAGACAGCGGCAGAATCAGGCGTATGAACACGGTGAAGTGGGAAGCGCCGTCTATAAAGGCAGACTCCAGGGTTTCGCGTGGTAAACCTCTGATATAGCCGAACAACAGATAGGTAGCCAGCGGCAAGCCAAAGCCAGTATGAGCCAGCCAAATCGCCAGAAAAGTACCATTTAGATCTAGGCGCAGATAATCTTTCAGGATGGGGACAAGGGCGATTTGCAGCGGCACCACCAGCAGCGCGACGACCATGATGAATAGGAAACGTCGGCCTGTAAAATTCATCCAGGCGAAGCCGTAGGCGGCGAAAGCGGCAATCAGAATAGGGATGATGGTAGCCGGGATGGCCACCGCCAAACTATTGAGAAAGGAGCCGGTCAAATCATCACCTTGCACCGTTTGAGTCGTGCCGTCGGCGAGTTGGTATTCGTACGCTTTGCCAGCCAATACTTGCTGGTAATTGGAGCTGGTGAATTCCCAATTTCCTATGGTCCAGCGTCTTTCTTGCACTTGAACGTTGCCAATCCGCTTGTTGCCGATCCACTGCACACGCAGTCCGTCAGGAGTTTCTACCCCTTCGCGCCATTCAGGGAATGTGGCTTCGACCCCATCAAGACCGGGAATAGCAAAAGGAACATCATTATCAACATCCCGCGGTAGTTCACTGATTTCTTGAGTGACAGCCCACTCCCGATGCGGTAGTACATTCCACCATCCGGTCTCCTGAATATCTTCACGGGTACGAAAAGAGGAAACAAACAACCCAATTGTAGGAATTGTCCATAGCAAGCAAATGAGCGCCAGGGCGATGTTGACAGCCAATGCTCCCAATAACTTTTGTCTTCTTGCGCTGCCCATTAGAATGCCTCCTGTTCACTGAACTGTTTCAGGTTGTACACCATCACTGGAATAACGGCGATAAGTAAGACAATGGCGATCGCGGACCCAAAACCGAAGTTGCGATTGCTGAAATATTGTCGATAGAAGTTGGTGGCGATCACCTCCGTGCCAAACTGGCCGCCGGTCATCACCAGCACGACGTCGAATATCTTAAGCGTGAAGATAGCAATGGTGGTCGTGACGGTAACAATCGTTCCCTTAATGTAGGGGACCATGATCCGGAAGAAAATCTGAACTTCAGTGGCGCCATCGACTCGGCCGGCCTCGAGCAATTCACCGGGAATGCCCTTGAGCGCAGCGGAAAAGAGGGTCATCGCATAGCCGGTCTGGAGCCAGATGGCGATGATGATGAGGAACAGGTTGTTCCAGGTGAAATGGCT
>CAWANQ010000015.1:0-104641 GCA_963783435.1 uncultured Bacteroidota bacterium
GTTAGTTAGTTATTTTTGCTGTTGATTTTATGTAATTATCTTCGATGTGATTATTCGTCAGGATGGTTCCATTGGTATAGAACCTAATCTCCACTTGTGCATAACCGCTATGACGCAATACCTAAAAACACACAATGACAGGATATAACAAATACTACAAGACATTAGATTTATTTGGAGAACCATATAAAGAATTGGTTTTGTTTTTTGACAATTTGAAAGAAAAAGGAACTGTTTTAGATATAGGTTGTGGACAAGGTCGAGATTCAATTGCAATTGCCAACCTTGGATACGAAGTAACTGGAATTGATAATTCAAACCTTGGAATAAAGCAAATGCTTGATAGAGCAGAAAAGGAAGATTTAGATATTACAGGAATAGTGTCAGATATATACGAATATGATAATTACAGCAATTATGATATTGTTTTACTTGACTCCATGTTTCACTTCGAAAAAAGGGACTTGCAAAAGGAGACAGGTCTGATAAGAAAGATTGCAATTGAATTAAAAGCAGGTGGAATTTTGTGTATTTGTATTCAAGATACTGGAAAAAAAGTTAGCATTATGAAAAATACGGTCAAGGACACAAAGATAGATTGGGAATTACTGAATGACACTGCATTTTTTTATGAATTTGAAGACAAATCATCAGGACACAGTTCCAAGACAAAGTATTGTATGTATATTATCAAGAAGAAATGAAAATATAATATGCACAGCGCATAACACACCATCACTGCACTATTTTCTCGTTATGTATTAATATACATTAACTATGACATGCCGGCACACCTCAAAACCTCCCGCTTGGAAATTCAGTAACTATCCCAATATCAGGAGCTACTGAATATGGGAACCTGGCAGGGCATCTATCTCTGCGAGTTCAGGAACTATGGTGGAAGCAGAAGTATTGTAGTAACAATCGTCAGTTAGTGTATTAAATGTAGATTATACTAATAACTCTGGTTAAGGATTCAGGGAGTATTTTATTTAGAATGTAATCATCTTATCACATTCCATTGTTAACTGAGTTAATTCTTTCATAGTGCTTAACTCCGCACCTTCGACAAGTTTCATCTCTTTTAATCCCACGAGCCTCTGCGCATGAGCCCGGCACAGTTTAACCGTTCCTTTCTTAATTAGAAACTCCTTTCAACATTCTTTCAATATTATAATAGCCATTTGGAGTATTCTGATTTGGTAATGCACAGGTTACTGCGTCTGCCATAAGAAATACGCATACTTCTGTACCTTCGTAATCTTTTTGAATTTGCATTGCCAGACGTAAACCATTGTATGCTTTTTCTGTTCCGTATGGAGCGTCATTAATTAGAATTAATACTTTTTTCATTGTGTTTCAGATAATGAGTTCATTATTAGTTGAATTAATGTTACCAAAATACAGGTTTATAATCCGCAGTAGTTCCATTTGTATCATACTGGATTAATGTCATTCTATATATTAAGATAGTATAACTATTCGGAGCTGAATTAACAATCCCAATAACCAAGTTGTGCAACTTTTTTTCTGTAAAATTCTCAAGCCACAGTTAATTCTTTTTCCTTCATAGGGGGCAGTTCACCCCCAGGACCGCGGTCCTGGGGGTGAGCGCGCCGCTCAGCCTCCCACTCCCTCAGCAGGTCCATATTCAAATATTTTCGCCCAGATACCCAGTCCTCATGCCACTCCTTCAAAAGGGCCGAAAACAGCCTCAAACAGCTTTTAGGGTTAGGGAATATCCTGATCACCTTACTTCGCCTCAGAAGCTCCTGGTTAATCCTCTCCACCATATTGGTGGTTCGAATGCGCTTGTGATGTGCGGGAGGAGCAACATGATATACGCCCAGGGTCTTCCAGGCATGCTCAGAGATAAAATCAGCCAACTCAGGGTGGATATCCTGGTAGTCTTCCGCAAATTGATCCATTACAGCCTTAGCATCCTCATAACTCTCACAAGCCCAAGCTTCACTCAGCCTCTGGTTTACATCATCTCGCCGGCTTTTAGGAGCCAGATCAGTGGCATTTACCCTGAAATGATACTGGCAACGCTGCCATACGGATCCCGGGAAATGCTTCTTTATGGCCGGGTGGATCCCCGGATGGGCATCACTTGTAAATAGTAGCACTCCTTTCAATCCTCTTTGCTTTAATCCACCAATGAATCGGTCCCAGGAATCTCCACTCTCTGACCAGGATTTATCTAATCCCAGCACATGGCGATGTCCCTCAGAATCGATCCCAATGGCGATCTGAACAGCAATATCAATGATCTTATGATCAACCCGACAGCTCTCATAACGGGCATCAACGATAACGTAGGGAAACTCTTCCCCTCAAGGGAACGATCCCGCCAGGCATCCAGCTCTGCATCCAGGTTGGTCGTAAAGCGGCTGATGGAGGTGTGGGAAAACTCCTTGCCCATAAGCACCTCGGTAATCATGCTTCATCTTCCGCGTTGACACTCCCTGCAAATAGGCCTCTGCCAGGGCCAGCACAAGGGCTTTCTCACTTCGCTGGTACCGCTCCAGAATCGAAGGGTAAAACTGGCCGTCACGGGTCTGGGGAACTCGTAAAACCAGGGGACCAACGCGTGTGTACAGTGTCCTGGGCTTGTATCCATTGCGATAGTCCTTACGATCTTCACCGCGTTCATAGCAGTCTACCCCGATATGTTCGTCTCGCTCCAGTTCCATGAGCTGTTGGATCCCTGATCGTAAAATCTTGGTCATTAAATCTTCGCCATCAGAATTAATGAGTTCAATAAGCTGTTCTTCTAAACTCTTCTTTGTAATTTGCTCCTGTTCTTTGAAAGTCATGGTTGTTAGTTTTTATTGTTTGGCACTTTAAAACTATAAATCAACCGTGACTTTCTTTTTTACCTCATGCTAAATCAATTTTACAGAAACAAATTTACATAGCGACAATCTTGTCCGGGATACTTTTATTGCCGGTATTGAACATCTTTTGTTGCTGGGATAGTACCTTACGGATCACTCTCTTTTCTCATAGTATTTATCAGGGAATCGAAGATAGATTCGTTTTTGGTCCTCGATCTTATCCAGCTCATGGATTAGTTTGTTTAGCAAGTGCAGCAGGCTCCTGGTCAGCACTGTTTTTTCCTTCTGTGATTTACGCCGTTTACGTTCGTAGGCAAAGTAGCGATCCTTTTGCTTCAGGTATTTCGTCCTGGGAGTAGGGATCTTCAGATGCTTACAAGTCCTTTTCATCTGGCCATACATCCACTCTACACACTCCCACAACAACTTTATATCGGTAGGATACCTCATGTAGGATTCATAACAGGTGGCATCCATCAGAACAATGTTGGGATTTTCAATATAGGGCTTCCAGGCCTTGGCCAGGACATCTTGATTTACACTAATATGAAGTTTCCTGGCTACCTCCGTGCGGATCCGGCTGATGATCTTAAAATCAGCCAACTTCTCTGGTCCAAGGAAGATCCCACAGAATAACTGGTACTGGATACTTCCATTGAGATGTTCATAAAGTTTCCGGTCAGATAATCCTGTGTAGGCTTTCAGGAACATAAGAGCCAACTTGCCCTGAGGACTGAACTGTGACGCCTCTTCCTTTGCGTTTCTCCTTTAATTTCAAGGACTTGATTAATTTATCCCAGGGTATGGCCTGGTAGATTTTACCTAATTCCGAGTCCAGATAACTATTCCAATAGAGTGAAAACTCTTTTTGTGGGGAAATAAATGAAATCTCGGGGGTAGATTCAAAGATTCTTCGTAATTTGCTCATGGATTTTTTAGTATTACCCCGATTTCTTGCCCGCAAAGCCGATTTCGGGGTTTTTCTTTCAATTTACAGAAGATCTATACTATTTGTCAATCAGAGTTTTACACACGTAGTTCAACATGTCGAATATCCCTACCTAAATTAAAACAACTGGGATTTTGGTTTTACCTAATTAGCCATCAGAACTAATGACACTTTAATGGTACAAAAGGTTACTCCTTAGTTACAATTATAGCTTTGAAAAAATCAGGGTAGTATGAATTCGATAAAACTCGAATTTATTATTTTTGATTCGCATTATGAGAATTTATTGTATATAAAACTATGGAGATTCAATATACTTACTCAATCCATCCGAATACCAAACCTCATAAGCACCCATATCATTCCCAAAAATAAAGTAGGCATCTGTATCTTCAATCCCTCAATAAATGCCATGGCATTTTCCAAACCCATAACCATACAGGAGGTGGCATAGGCATCTGCTGTAATGCAATCTTCAGTAAGTATTGTAGCACTAAGCAATCGGGAATCCTTTGGGAATCCTGTGGCAGGATCAATGGAGTGGGTGATCATTACTCCATCCTTCTCATAAAACTTGCGATAATTGCCTGAAGTGGCTAAGGAGCGGTTGTGCATGCTAATGATTACCTGAAGTTGTTGTCCAGGAATCATATTCCCATATTCAGGACGATCCACTCCTATTCTCCAGAAATTTCCTTTGGGATTAACTCCCTTGGTTCTGATCTCTCCACCTATTTCGACCATATAGTTCCTGCAACCCAAATCTTCCAGGTAGGCAGAAACCACATCTACAGCATAACCCTGAGCAATGGCATTCACATTGAGCTTTACTTCGGGATGACTCTTTTGAACCGAATCACCCACCAAGGTAACTTTCTCCATACCCACATATTGTAAAGGCTATCGATCATAGCGCTGTCCACATCCAGCTTTTCCTCAGCTCCAAAACCCCAGGCACTAATAACCGGGGCCAAGGGTAATATCAAATGCACCACCGGTCATCTGGTATACTCTTCCTGATTCACGAAATACAGTCCTAAACAGGGTATCTGTTTTCACATTTGGTTCGTTCCGATTAATTCGACTGATAATACTGGTAGAATCATAGGTGGAAAGCGAACTATCAAATACCCTTAGCAAAGAATCAATTCTATCCTTCAAATCAGATTCAGTAGGATGCTGATAGGTAATCCGGTAAGTGGTTCCCTGCGTAAAACCCTGAATGGAATAATACTCCCCCCCTCCTCCTGACTGACAGGATGATACCAGGATGACTATGAGTATTACACCAATGTACCTTATGATATTGTGGATTCTATTCATTTCTATAAATGTACTATATATAACAATACTAAAAATTCTAACAAGGTTGCTAAATGAGTGATTGCCTACAATCCTTTTTGCAGTTTAAGCAGAAGGATTTAAGCAAGCTGAATAGCAACCTTGTTGAAATATTTATTGTGTTATTCTTATCCGAAGTCGTCGAAATCCACCATCTCATCCGGAACACCCAGATCATAAAGCAGTTTGGCTACCGCACTATTCATCATGGGAGGTCCGCACATGTAGTATTCAACTTCTTCTGGCTCCTCATGATACCTCAGGTAGTTGTCATAAAGGACCTGGTGAATAAATCCGGTATATCCCTCCCAATTATCTTCTTTGGCAGGTTCTGACAATGCGATGTTAAAGGTGAAGTTCGGGAACTCCTTTTCAATGGCCCTGAAATGATCTTCGTAAAACACTTCTCTCTTTGATCGTGCACCATACCAGTAAGTCACCTTGCGATTGGTCTTCAGGGTATGGAACAGGTGGAAGATATGTGAACGCATGGGGGCCATACCGGCTCCACCACCCACATATACCATCTCATTCTTGGTATCCTTTATAAAAAATTCTCCATAAGGTCCTGAGATGGTCACCTTATCACCTGGTTTCCGTGAGAATATGTATGAGGAGCAAATCCCTGGATTTACTGCTTTAAAACGACCGTGACTCACATCCCATGGAGGTGTGGCAATACGGATATTCAGCATCACAATATTACCCTCAGCAGGATGGTTGGCCATGGAGTAAGCCCTGTAGGTCTCTTCGGGGTTCTTCATCTTGAGATCCCACATATTGAATTTATCCCAATCTTCGCGATACTCCTCCTCCACATCCACATCTTTGGAGAAATCAACTTCAAGTTTGGGAACATCGATCTGGATGTAACCACCCGATTTGAAATTCAGCTTCTCCCCTTCAGGAAGTCTGACCACAAATTCTTTAATAAAAGTGGCCACATTGTTATTGGAAACCACTTCGCACTCCCATTTCTTAATCCCCATCACCTCTTCGGGGACCTGAATGGTCATATCTTCCCTGAGCTTCACCTGGCAACCCAGTCTCCACTGTTGTTGTTGCTCTTTCCTGGTAAAGAATCCTGTTTCGGTAGGAAGGATTGTACCACCCCCTTCAGTTACCTGGCACTTGCACATTCCGCAAGTACCACCACCACCACAGGCAGAAGGCAGAAATATATCATTGCCCGAAAGGATATTTAGTAGTGTGGTCCCTGGTGATACGGTAAATTCCTTGTCATTAACTTTCAGCTGGACATCTCCCTGAGGTGTAAGTTTATACCTGGCCCAAAGCAACATGGCCACCAGCAGCAGGATCACAAAGAGGAAAACTGCAATGCTGATCAGGATGATCGAAACTGTCGAAGTGAGAAATATCATTTTTAATCTGCTTTTATTACAACTTGATACCCATAAAACTCATAAATGCGATGCCCATCAGTCCGGTGATGATAAAGGTAATCCCCAGTCCGCGTAAGGGTGCCGGCACATTGGAGTACTTTATCTTTTCCCTGATGGCAGCAATACCTACAATGGCCAGGAACCAGCCCACTCCTGAACCCAGACCAAACACTGTGGCCTCGGCAATATTGGCATATTCCCTCTCTTGCATAAACAGCGATCCGCCCAGTATGGCACAGTTCACCGCGATAAGCGGAAGAAAGATCCCCAGGGAGGTGTATAGGGTTGGAGCAAACTTTTCAATAACCATCTCTACCAGCTGAACCATGGAGGCAATAACAGCAATAAACATGATAAATGTGAGAAAGCTCAGATCCACATCGCCAAGCGAGGGACTGATCCAGGTAAGTGCACCCGCCTTCAAAATAAACTTCTCAATGAGGAAGTTAATGGGAACTGTAAATCCAAGTACAAAGATTACCGCAATCCCAAGGCCTGTGGACGTCTTAACCGTTTTTGAAACAGCCAGGTATGAACACATGCCCAGGAAATAGGCAAAGATCATGTTATCTATAAAGATGGACTTGACAAATATATTGACCAGATTTTCCATGGAGGTAGTAAATTTCTAGTTGTTTTCGATTAGATCTTTGTTGCGCGCACGCTGAATCCAAATAATAATGCCCACAACCACCAGGGCCATGGGAGGAAGAATCATCATTCCGTTATTCACATATCCTGCTTCATAGAAAGCTTGCGGAATTACCTGCATGTCCAGCAAGGTGCCGGATCCGAAAAGTTCTCTTACAAAGGCTACTGCAATTAGAATCCAGCCATACCCTGCGGCATTTCCTAATCCGTCCAGGAAGGAGGGCCAGGGCTTATTTCCCAGTGCAAATGCTTCCAGGCGACCCATAATAATACAGTTGGTAATGATCAGACCTACAAATACTGAAAGCTGCTTACTCACATCATATGCATAAGCTTTCAGAACCTGGTCAACCAGGATCACCATGGTGGCGATCACCACCAGTTGAACAATAATCCGGATCCTGGGTGGAACCATCTTTCTCATCAGGGAGATCACTACATTGGATACTGCCATCACCACCATGACCGATATGGCCAGTACAATGGATGGCTTCAGTTTCACTGTTACTGCAAGTGCTGAACAGATCCCCAGTACCTGGATGGTAATGGGATTTGCCTGACCAAGAGGCTCAGTCAGAAGCTTGATGTTCTTTGCAGAAAACATGGGTTCTTTCTCGCTACTCATAACTAATTGGATATTTCTTGAAAATGATTTACATAACCGGCCAGGCAATCTGCCAACATCTCTTCCAGGCCTTTGGAAGTAATTGTCCCTCCTGAGATGCCATCCACACCATGGGGATCGGATGGGTCGGCTCCCCCTTTGACCACAGTAATGGAGACAAATTTGCCACTCTCATCAAAGATGGTTTTTCCTGTAAATGGCTCCTGGAACCAATCGGTGTTAATCTCTGCACCCAATCCAGGTGTCTCTCCTTTATGATCGAAGACTGCACCTGAGATGGTATTCAGATCCGACTCAAGGGCCATATAGCCCCAGATGGGTCCCCACAATCCTTTTCCCCTGACAGGCACCACCAGTTTGCGTTCGCCATTTTCGTTCATAAACAAATACAGGATAGTTACGCTCTTTTTGGTCTTTTTTGACTTCCACAGTTAGGTTCAGAAGGATGTCAAAAGCATTTTCCTCAACCTGATTTCCATCGAAATCGACCACATAGGATTCAGAGATGTACTTACCGAATTCCTCTACGATATAGGTGTTTTTATCATCTACCTCAGCGACCTTTTCGGCTTTACCCACCGAGCGTAGAATATCCTGTTTCTTTTCGATCTCCATATTCAAAGCCTGCTTTGGCTTCAATTGTGTGGAAACAAAGGAAAGGAGCACGGCCACAATGGTAACCATGATCAGTGAAAAAACGAATATGTATTTATTGCTAAAATTTCTCATGCCAGTTCTATTGTATTAATTTGCAGTAACTTTAGCTCTTTTGAGTCTCTTACGAATGTTGGCCTCAATAATATAGTGGTCAATGAGCGGAGCAAACACATTCATCAGAAGAATGGCCAGCATTACTCCTTCCGGATAGGCCGGGTTAAGCACCCTGATCAGGATGGCCAGGAATCCGATCAGGAATCCATAGATCCATTTTCCTTTCTCGGTCTGGGTAGCGCGTTACAGGATCGGTAGCCATATATACTGCACCGAAAGCAAATCCGCCCAGACAGAGGTGCTGCCAGAAAGGAACTGACATAAATTCATTCACTGCAAATGCATTTAGCAGGAGTCCCATGACGGCCCCACCTACAAAAACAGAGAAGATGACCTTCCAGCTTCCGACTCCTGTAAGTATCAGAATCAAAGCGCCAATCAGGATGGCCAGCGTGGAGGTCTCACCAATGGATCCGGGAATGATCCCCAGGAACATATCCAATCCGGTATAGGTTTCTCCAAGCCCATTTACAAAGGTGGAAGTATTCTGGGCAGCCTGTCCCAGAATGGTGGAACCCGAGTAACCGTCCACAATTCCAGTTCCGTCAGTCAATCCTGCTATCCAAACTTTGTCACCTGACATCTGACTGGGATAGGCAAAGAAAAGGAATGCCCTGGCTACCAGTGCCGGATTCAGAATGTTCATCCCGGTTCCTCCAAATACCTCTTTCCCGATTACAACAGCAAATACTGTAGATACAGCCACCATCCATAAGGGTACGTCCACTGGCATCACCAGTGGGATCAGCATTCCAGACACAAAGTACCCTTCAGCAACTTCCTCGTTCCGAATCTGTGCAAAGGCAATCTCAATACCCAGTCCCACCACATAGGAAACTATGATAATGGGTAGTATCTTCAGAAAGCCAAACCAGACATTCTGCCATAGATCAGAGGCCTCACCCATTGCCTGGAAATGATGAAATCCTGTATTCCACATTCCAAAAAGCAGTGCAGGGATCATGGCGATTATAACAATAATCAGGGAACGTTTCATGTCGTTGGCATCCCTGATATGAACCCCTCCGGTAGTAACCCGGTTGGGCACAAAGAAAAAGGTCTCAACGGCTTCAAATCCGGAATGGAACATGTGAAGCTTGCCTCCCTTTTCAAACGGGATTTTGATCTTATCTACAAATCGTCTAAAAGAACTCATGCTTAATTATTGGTGTAAATATTAATCTTCCATTTCTCTTCTGAGGGACCTGAGTCCGTCCCTGAGGATTTTCGTAACCGGAGTCTTAGATGTGCAGACAAATTCGCACAAGGCCAGGTCCTCTTCAGCCACCTCATAAATGCCCAGCTGTTCCATTTTGTCAATGTCGTTTACCAGGATGGACTTGAGCAGCTGCACTGGATAGATATCCATGGGTAGTACCTTCTCATACTCTCCGGTCATCACAAATGCCCTCTCCCCGCCATGGTAATTGGTATCCACCTCAAATGTACGATTTGGTGCAAGCCATGTGGAAGCAAAAGACCTGGCAACGGAGAGTTTCTTAAATCCTGGGAGGATCCACCCAAATAACTCTGAATAATTCCCTTCAGGGATTACAGTGATGTGAGAATGCAGAGATCCCAGATATCCTTTTTCAGGATCAACCTGTCTTCCAGCTAATACATTCCCACTAATCACCCTGTTCTCACCTTCCATCAGGTTATTCTCAAGCAAGGGAGCAACTGCAGTTCCGCGAATGGTTTTATAATATTGCGGTTTCTTTACCCTGGATCCGGTAAGGGCCACATCAATGGATGGATCATATTTCCCTGTTTTAAATAGCCTCCCGATGGCAACCACATCCTGCGGATTAACGGTCCAGACGATCTCGCCTTTATTAATGGGATCCAGGTTATAGATTTGAATTCCCACATTCCCGGCAGGATGGGGACCATTAAAATGGTTGGTTTCCACTCCCTTGATGGAACTCAGAGTCTTGTTGTTAGGGGACCTGCCATCAAGACCGACATATATCTTGCCTTCAGTAAGTTGTTTCAATACATTTACACCCCACTGGAAATCCGCTTCTTTATCCTTAAGCAGGAAATCATAATCGGGTGCCAGAGGAGCTGTGTCAAATCCAGAAATAAAAATTGACTTCGGGGGTTTCTCTGGCCTGGCAATCACCTTATACGGACGCTGCCTGATTACCGGCCAAAGGCCACTGTTCAGAAGGTTCTCTACAATCTGTTCCCTTTTGAGATCGGCCGGATCGCCCTGGAGAAATGTTTCAGGGGTATCCTTTCCATCATCTTCAATCACCACTTCAATGATCCTTCTGCGCTCACCCCGATTAATAGACAGCAGAATGCCGCTTACCGGTGAGGTGAACTTGATTTCAGGGTGATATTTGTCATAGAAAATGGGAGTCCCCACTTTTACCGGATCGCAAAGTGTGGGGATAATTTTAGGCGTAAGCCCGTGCCAGTCACCAGGTTTGATTGCAAAAGTTTTTGCTCTTGGCGCCTTGGCGTAAATCTTTTCGGCCTGCCCACTTATCTTGATATCCAGACCTTTCTTAATCTTAATTACTTCAGCCATTGTGAACTTTGTAACAGTAAAATAATGTGTAAAAATAGCTATTTTTGTGGACCGACAAAGGATGAACCAAATATTATATCTGAAAATCTAGATTTGTAGATATTTAAATAAGGTATGGTTCTTGCAGCCTTGTTGACATCCGGTAAAATCAGGTGCGATATTATGAAATTCCCTTTAGTTACCCTAACAGCTTTCCTGCTGATGCAGGTCAGTTTCTCTCCTGCCTGGGGTCAGTCTTCCTATGAAGATGAAAATGGCATATTGCGAGAAGTGGTCATCGATCCAAATTGCAAAACCATTCAGCTCTACCGAGAAGGATGGCCCTTGAGCTACCCGGTTATCAATCTTTATGAGGATGTACCCCTCGTATTGGAATTTGATGACCTCTCCAAGGATCAGCCCTCTTTCTGGTATAAGTTGTATCATTGCAATGCGGACTGGACCCGTTCCGATCTGGCCGAGCAGCAATACGTTGAGGGTTTTCCCGAAAATGAATTGGCTGGCGGGACTCCCTCCTTCAGCACATACTACACCTACCTTCACTATAGCCTCCAGATCCCAAATGAATCCGCCATGCCCCTGGTATCAGGCAACTATTTGCTGGCTGTTTACAAGGATCAGGATCCGGAGGATGTAGTTTTTACAAAGCGCTTTATGGTCACAGAGAACAAGGTAAACATTGAAGCGACTGCAGGAATTCCGGTCATGGGGAAGTATAAGGAGTGCTGCCAGGAGGTGGACTTTACGGTGAATCATTCCGGGTTGAGGATCGATGATCCCTTTGGAGAAACCAGTGCGGTTATCTACCAGAATGGTTTATGGGACCTGGGGATCTATAACCTGAAGCCCTTTATGGTCAATGACAATTCACTTGAATATGATTACCAGGAAGAGAATATCTTTCAGGGAGGAAATGAATTCAGGTTCTTTGACACAAAAAACACCAGGACTCCCACCTTTTTCGTGGCCCGAATCGATTATGTGGCTCCCTATTTCCATTTTGAATTAAAACCAGACGCTCCCAATCCTGCCCATAACTACTTCTCCAAGGAGGATATCAATGGAAGATATGCCATCGAAGCCGAAGGAAGCCACGATCCCTCCCTGGATGCCGACTATGTGTTTGTCCATTTTCAGCTGGATATACCCTTGCAACTGGATGGCTCTGTCTATATTGCAGGAGCCCTTACAAACTGGCAGTTCAACGATATGAACCGGATGGAGTATGTCCCGGAAGAGGGGGCCTATCGGATGACCCTGTTGCTAAAGCAGGGAGTGTACAACTACAGGTACCTGTTCCTTCCTGCTTTTTCTGAACAGTTTGATATGGCTGAAATAGAAGGAAGCCATGCTGTGGCAGAGAATGAGTACCTGATCCTGTTTTACCATCGCCCTCCGGGCTCGAGGTATGACCGGTTGTTGGGGCATCAGGTGATTCACAGTCATCAGTAGATGGTGAATAGGTGATCAGTGAACGGTGATTAGAGGCCAATATCCTCAGAGATTTCTCGCATGGCATCCACCGAAATCTGGATAAATTCATCCAAAGGAATTCCGATTTCCTCACACTCAAGAATGTGATCCCGGTTTACACTGGCAGCAAATGCTTTTTCCTTCATCCGTTTGCGAACCGATTTATATTTGACACTTGCTATCTTTTTATCAGGGTAGACCAGGGCGGTGGCATAGATCAGACCGGTAATGGTCTCTCCGGCTGCAAGGGCATGCTGAAACAGGGTGGTTCTGGGCAATCCGGTGGCTTCATCATTATGCATGCGAATGGCATCAAGCATCTCTTCATCCAGATTCAAATCAGCTAATAATTCTTCTGCTTTTAAGGCATGAACCTTAGGATCTCCATTGGTAACCTCCATATCAATATCATGCAGAAGACCAGTAAGGCCCCATTTTTCCTCATCCTCCCCCAGCCTTCTGGCCAGAGCTCTCATACAGCTTCCGCAGCCAGGCAATGGACTATGGTTTTTGGGTTTTTATATGCTTTCTTAACTCAGAAGAGCTAGTTCGCGATGAATTCTCATAAATAGAATTAATGAATATTGCTATTTGATAAATAACCCTTGACATAATCCCTCGATCCCTTCCTCCAGTGAGGTAAAATCCTTATTATACCCAACAGATCGTAGTTTAGCCATATTTGCCTCGGTGAAATACTGGTATTTATCTCGTATATCTTCAGGGGTATCTATATAGGAGATATCCGGTTCAAGATCCATGGCTTGAAAAGTATAAGTGACCAGGTCCAGAAAAGAGGAAGCCTTGCCTGTACCCAGATTATATAGACCGCTTGCAGGGCGATTCTCCATCAAATAGATGATCACATTTACCACATCATTCACATAGATAAAATCACGGGATTGCTCTCCATCTTTTACATCAGGCCGATGGGATCTGAATAGTTTCATGCTTCCTGTCTCCCTGATTTGATTATAAGCATGGTAGACCACTGAAGCCATTCTGCCTTTGTGATACTCATTGGGACCATATACATTGAAGAATTTCAGCCCTGCCCAGAAGAAGGGTGTATGTTCCTGCGAAAGGGCCCAATGATCAAACTCATTCTTGCTGCGACCATATGGATTCAAAGGTTCCAGCCGGGAGACGATTTCATGAGAGTCTTCATATCCATGTTCTCCCAACCCATAGGTAGCTGCAGAGCTGGCATAAATAAGGGGTAATCCATACTCAACGCAGAGCTTAAATACCTCCTGCGAATAACTTACATTTAGTTCCTGAAATACCTCCCACGAGAATTCAGTAGTATCGGTTCTGGCACCCAGGTGGAGAATCATCTGTATATAACGGTGGTTGTTTTGCACCCATTGGGGGAACTCCCTTCTGTCCACCATAGCCACATATTCTTTTCCTGTATAGTTCCGTTCCCTTTCTGGCCTGGAGAAATCATCTACCAATACCAGGTCCTTATAACGTGCCCTGTTTAGTCCAGTTATCAGGTTACTGCCTATAAAACCTGCTGCTCCTGTAATCACAATCATAGCTAAATATATATATTTTAGGACTTCCTACATCATATTTTTTGACTACTCTCTCTATTTCAATTGACTTAATTTTATTCTGAATGGATGAACATACTCTAGTTAGAAATCGTTTCTTTGTATAAGCGATTATGATATACCTAACACGCAGAGAACGTTTTAGTGCAGCGCACCGTCTTTTTAACCCGGTTCTTACGGATGAAGAGAATTATAAGATCTATGGGCCCTGTGCCAATCCCAACTGGCATGGACATAACTACACCCTGTGGGTAACCATAAGGGGAGATGTAAATCCCGAAACCGGCTATGTGGTGGATCTGAAGCAGATGAGCCGGATTATTCGTGAGAAGGTAGTAACGAAGCTTGATCACAAAAACATCAATTTGGAAGTGGAGTTTATGGCTGGTCAGTTTGTCTCCACTGAGAACCTGGCCATGGGTATCTGGAAGGAGCTGGAACCCGCAATAACAGAACTGGGAATTGAGCTCCATTCTGTAAAGATTCAGGAGACAGAGAATAACAGTGTTGAATATTTTGGAAAATAGATACTATGGACAGCATTAATAACGGCCTCGGAAAAAACCAGAATGGTGGATATGACAGGATCGATCGCTATGATGATGAGACTACAAAAAAAGTAACCGACCATTATAAAGAGATTCTTGGAACTCTGGGTGAAGATGTGGATCGCGAAGGACTCAAAGAGACCCCAAAGAGGGTGGCAAAATCCATGCAGTTTCTTACCCAGGGATATGGAACCGATCCCACTGAGATTCTTAAATCTGCTATGTTTCATGAAGATTATAGTGAGATGGTCATTGTAAAGGATATTGAGCTCTTCTCCATGTGTGAGCACCATATGCTTCCCTTTATTGGGAAAGCCCATGTGGCCTATATACCCGATGGCCGAATCACCGGCCTGAGCAAAATAGCGCGAGTGGTGGATGCCTATGCCCGCCGTCTCCAGGTTCAGGAACGCCTCACCATGCAGATCCGTGATTGTATTGAAGATACCTTGAAACCACTGGGTGTGGCGGTTGTGATTGAAGCACTCCATCTCTGTATGGTCATGCGTGGGGTACAAAAACAGCATTCTGTCACCACCACTTCAGCATTTACAGGGGGCTTTCTTAAGCATAAAAGACCAGGGAAGAGTTTATACACCTCATCGGGGCCAACCTGAGATAACTTTCACTATTTTTGCAAAAATTTAATCAATTTCTATGCAAGCATTTGTTTTTCCCGGTCAGGGAGCCCAGTTTGTCGGAATGGGAAAAGAGTTGTATGAACAGCATACACCGGCTAAAGAACTATTTGAACAAGCCAATGATATTTTAGGATTCCGGATTACCGATTTGATGTTTGATGGACAGGATGAAGATCTGAAACAGACCCGTGTTACCCAACCTGCCATTTTTCTTCATTCGGTGATACTGGCCAGTACGATTGAAGGATTTCAACCAGATATGGTAGCCGGACACTCTCTTGGAGAATTTTCAGCCCTGGTAGCCAATGGAACCCTTTCTTTTGAGGACGGTTTGAAGTTGGTTTTTAAAAGGGCCATGGCCATGCAAAAGGCATGTGAAGCAGAACCCTCCACCATGGCCGCCATCATCGGCATGGAAGACTCACAGGTTGAAGAGGTATGCAAGGAGATTGATGAAATTGTAGTGGCTGCTAACTACAACAGCCCGGGACAGATTGTAATTTCAGGTTCTGTTCCCGGAATTGATGCAGCGTTGGAAAAGCTTTCCTCTCTTGGTGCAAGAATGGCCCTGAAGCTTCCGGTGGGAGGGGCGTTTCACTCACCCCTTATGGAACCCGCCAGGGCTGAACTGGAGGAGGCTATTCAATCTGCACCCTTTAATATACCGGTCTGCCCGGTATACCAGAATGTAAATGCCAGTCCTTCCACTGGACCCAGACCAGATAAAAGCAAACCTGGTGGCTCAGCTTACTGCACCTGTGAAGTGGACACAAACAGTGAAGCAGATGATCGCCGATGGTGCCACCTCATTTACTGAGGTGGGTCCTGGCAAGGTGTTACAGGGATTGATTAAGAAAGTAGACAGAGGGATGGAGACCAGAAGCGCATGAAAGTTCTGAAATTTGGGGGAACCTCTGTAGGGAGTACAGAGAACCTCCGTATTGTAAAAAAGATTCTTGAAGGTCAGGAGCAGCCATGTGCGGTTGTTGTCAGTGCATTTGGTGGATTAACTGATCAGATCATCCAGACAGCCAAACTGGCCAGTACGAGGAACAAAGCCTTTAAAAGCGAGGTCGCCACCATCCGGGAGAGGCATCTTCATGCGGTTCGAGAGCTTATGGAAGGAGAGAGCCTGGAATTTACCCTTCTGGAAGTGGAGTCGCTGCTTAATGAATTTGGAGATGTGCTTCAGGGAGTCTACCAGCTTCAGGATCTTTCCAGCAAGACACTGGACTACCTGTTGAGTTTTGGAGAGGTTCTCTCAGCCACAATTTTATCCAGGTTCGTGGAATGACGCGGTTTTTGTGGATTCCCGGAAAATCATACGAACCAACGAAAGTTTTGGGAATGCAGCTGTTGACTTTGAGGTTACCGATTTGCAGATCAAGCAGGTGCTGGGAAATAACAAGAAGACAGCCATTCTTCCGGGTTTTATTGCTTCCGATTCAAAGGGAAGAACCACTACCCTTGGAAGGGGTGGATCCGACTATACAGCGGCCATAATTGCGGCAGCTACAGATGCAGTGGTACTGGAGATATGGACCGATGTGAGTGGTTTTATGACAGCCGATCCGCGAATGGTACCCAAAGCGTACCCGGTAGATTGCATGAGCTATGAAGAGGCCATGGAGCTTTCCCATTTTGGGGCAAAAGTGATTTATACACCTACCCTTACTCCGGCATACCATGCAAGCGTTCCCATTCGGGTTAAGAACACATTTAGACCCGAGGATCCCGGTACACTAATCTCCAGGGAGACCATTTGCAGAACCAATGAAATGATCAAGGGAATATCATCCATCGATGAAATTGACCTTATCACGGTGAAAGGCACCGGAATGGTGGGAAAACGGGTACCTCAGCCAGGGTATTCAGTTCCCTGGCCAGGCACGAGGTCAATGTAATCCTGATCACCCAGGCATCTTCAGAAATGACCATCTCTTTTGCAGTGTCTCCGAAAGATACTTCAAGGGCTGTAATGGCTCTGAGTGAGGAGTTTGAAATTGAGATTGTGCATCGGCAGGAGATGGAGATTGAGGTTATGAATAAGCTCTCCATCATTGCCATTGTTGGGGAAGGGATGCGCCATACTCCAGGCATCTCAGCCATCCTGTTTCGCGCACTTGGCCGAAATGGGATAAGTGTGATCGCCACTGCACAGGGTTCCAGCGAACTAAATATCTCAGTGGTCATTGAACATGACAGTCTTAAAAAAGCTCTGAACCTCATTCATGAAGGATTCTTTCTTTCCGACTACAGGGAATTGCATCTCTACCTGGCCGGACTGGGGAATGTGGGTAAAAAATTGCTTTTGCAACTGCAACAACAACAGGGGAAACTGATCGAATCACTTAAGCTGAAGGTCAACCTGGTCGGCATTACCAACAGCAGGAAGATGGTGATCGATCCGGATGGGATTGATCCCGCCAACTACCAGGAAAGACTGGAAAATGGGGAGCCCTCCGATCTCGATAATATGATCAAAGCCATCAAAAAACACAACCTTCGCAACTCGGTCTTTATCGACTGCACCGCCAGCGATCCGGTGGGATTGATCTATGACCAGCTCTTCGATGCATATGTTTCAGTGGTAACAGCCAATAAGATTGCCTGTAGTTCCTCCTATGATTATTATCTCAAGCTGAAACAGAGTGCCATTCAGAAAGGGGTGAAATTCAATTTTGAAACCAATGTGGCAGCTGGCCTGCCAGTAATTAATACCATAAATGATCTGATTAAAAGCGGAGACAGGATCCTGAAACTAGAAGCTGTGGTATCGGGTACCCTCAACTACATTTTCAATACCATGAGCGAAGAGATCCCCCTCAGCAAGGCCATAAAATTGGCTAAGGAGGAGGGATATTCAGAGCCCGATCCGCGACTTGACCTGAGTGGGACCGATGTGAAACGAAAATTGCTGATTCTTGCCAGGGAATCGGGCTATCGCATTAGAAGAGACGGATATAGAGGTAAGCCCATTCCTACCCGAAGAGCTATTTGAGGGATCAGGAAGATGAATTCTGGAGTGGGGTAGAGAAATTAGATGCGGAGTTCGAGTTGAAGCGACAGGAGATGGCAAAGAAGGGACTGAAGTGGCGCTACCTGGCCACCCTGGATAAGGGCAAAGGGAAAATGGGGCTGGTGGCAGTGGACTCTTCCCATCCGGCATATCCATTGGAAGCCAGCAATAACATCATCCTGATCACCACAGATCGTTACAACGAATTACCCCTGATCGTAAAAGGTTATGGGGCTGGAGCAGAGGTAACTGCAGCGGGTGTATTCGCTGATATCATACGGGTTGCAAATGTGTAGATGGTGATGGTGATTGGTGGATAGTGAATAAAAAAATTATATGATTAAGGCGGTGATATTTGATATGGATGGGGTGTTGATTGATTCTGAGAATCATTGGCAACAAACCGAACGGTCCATATTTGCCGAGCTGGGAATCGAACTCACCGATGAGTTGCTATACCAGACCAGGGGATTAAGAACAGAGGAGATGGTAGCCCATTGGAGCAAGCGGTTTGAACTGAGATGCAATAGATCCAAAGGAACTAATGAACCGTTATGATGCACTCATGGTGGAAACCATGAAAAACGAGGTGTCCATGATGGATGGCGCCCTGGAAGCCATACATTTCTTTAAGGAGAAGGACCTTCCCTTGGCACTGGCCTCCTGTTCAACCCAGGATCACATTGATGCGACCATGGAGAAACATGGATTGTGGGAATACTTCGACCTGCTGGTTTCTGCAGCGGAAAACATGCCTGGTAAACCTCATCCGGAAGTTTATTTGAAAACAGCTGAGATGCTGGATACAGATCCAACCCTGTGTCTGGCCATTGAGGACTCCTTTTACGGAGTGATTTCAGCCAAATCGGCCCGAATGAAAGTTATATCCATGCCTGATCCGGTAGAGTTTGACCAGGCCAGGTATGGGGCTGCAGATCTGAAGATCAGGTCGCTTCGAGAGATAAATGAAAAGACATTTGACCAGCTGCAAAAGAAATAAGAAGTGAAGAGCGAAGTAAAAGTATTTGCACCAGCCACGGTCTCCAATGTGGGACCAGGATTTGACCTGATGGGATTTGCACTGGAAAGTCCGGGTGATGAGATGATCATTCGACAGGAATAATACAGGGCAAACTTATGCTTTTCAACGAATCGGGATGTAACCTTCCCCTGGATCCTGCAAAAAATGTGGCTGCGGTTGCAGCCACTTCACTCCTGAATGAACTAGGGAATAAGGAAGGATTTGACCTGGTATTTACCCAAAAGATAAATCCGGGAAGTGGTGTAGGCTCAAGTGCTGCCAGTTGTGTAGCTGCTGTGGTTGGAATCAATGAGCTGCTTGGAAATCCTTTTGAGACTGCCGCTTTAATCCCCTATGCCATGGATGGAGAAAAAGTGGCCAGCGGCTCCACCCATGCCGATAACATTGCACCCGCCTTGCTGGGAGGAATTACCCTGATTCGTGGATACGATCCTTTGGATATTAAACATATCCCCTATCCGGCCGACTTATGGTGTGCTGTGGTTCATCCGGAGTTGGAGATTAAAACCCTGGAAAGCAGGAAGCTGATCCCTGAGCAGGTTCCACTCAAGATCGCACTGCAGCAATGTGGGAACCTGGCCGGACTGGTGGCCGGGCTTACCACAGGCGATTATCCACTGATCAGCCGGTCCGTCACAGATGTATTTGCAGAACCTTATCGCACCCAACAACTTCCGGATTTCGAAATGTTAAAAAAGAACTCCCTGGATGCGGGTTCAGTGGGGACAGGACTCTCCGGATCCGGGCCTTCTGTATTCAGTCTTTGCAGAGGTGAGGAGATGGCGATTTCAGTGGGTAAGGTCATGAGTCAGCACTTCACCAACAAGGGAATTACAGCCGCTACCTACATATCCAAGAATTAGCGAAGCAGGATGTAAAATCATATAGAATGCACTACTACAGCACCAAGAATAAGGAACTGAAATTTGGATTAAAGGAGGCCCTTCTAAAGGGATTGGCTCCTGACGGGGGACTTTTTATGCCCTCACACATTCCCATTCTAACAAGAGATGAGTTGGAGGGATTGCGAGATCTGGATTTGACCGGAATTGCACTGAAAATATCTGAGATGCTGTTTGGAGAGGATATCCCTTCGAAGCAGCTTACCCCCCTGGTGGAAGAGGCCATCAATTTTGATACACCCCTGGTTCAGGTGGAAGAGAATCTCTATTCTCTGGAGCTATTCCATGGACCCACCCTGGCCTTTAAAGATGTGGGGGCCAGGTTCCTGGCCAGGTTATTGGGATATTATACCCAGGATATGGACGATGAAATCCATGTACTGGTAGCTACCTCAGGCGATACCGGCAGTGCAGTGGCCAGTGGATTTCTGGATGTCCCCGGGATTAAGGTACATGTGCTCTATCCGTCAGGACTGGTGAGTCCGCTACAGGAGAAGCAGTTCACCACACTGGGAAAGAACATCTCAGCAGTCGAGGTTAAGGGAAGCTTTGACGATTGCCAGAAGCTGGTCAAAGAGGCATTTATGGATAAGGAGCTTATCAGATCAAATGACCCTGACTTCTGCCAATTCCATCAACCTGGCCCGCTTTCTGCCCCAGGCATTTTACTATTTCAGAGCCTGGGCCCAGCTGGAATCCGGCAAACAGTTTTTCTTTTCTGTCCCCAGTGGAAACTATGGCAATATGACAGCCGGACTGGTGGCACGGGAAATGGGATTGCCTGTACATACCTTTCTTTCAGCCAATAACCTGAACGATGTGGTTCCCTCCTATCTTCTCACCGGGAAATTTAAGCCCAGACCCTCCACCCCTACCATAGCCAATGCCATGGATGTGGGGGATCCCACTAATTTTGACCGGATCCTGGATCTGTTCGATCATAACCATGATTGGATCACCTCCCATATGCAAGGATACAGCTACACCGACCACCAGATCAAGAGAGATCATTGGTAAGGTATACAAAAAAACCGGGTACCTATGCGATCCCCATGGTGCTACCGGATACCAGGCTGCCCGAAGCTATCTGGATGACAAATCCTGAACTACACCGGAATCTTTCTGGAGACTGCACATCCGGCCAAATTTAAGGAGAGTGTGGAAGAGGTGATTGGTAAACCCGTTGAAATCCCTGAACGACTGGCAGCTTTTGCAAAACGAAAGAAAAGCAGTCGACAGTGATTAAGTCCAGACTTATCAAGGAGTTTAAGAATTACTCTTTCTTAATTTTCTTTACCGGTGGTGCAATATCCAGTTTGCTGCTGAATTGAATCACCTGAGGAACTTTTTCCGGTGCGAGCTTTTCAGCACAGAATTGTTTAATAAAGGACTCATCCAGCGTCTGGATCATTGATATCTGAAACCACAATCTCTGCTTTCAAAGCCTCTCCCAGTATATCATCCGGAATTCCTGTAATTGAACAATCTACCACTCCGGGTAATGGATACAATAACCTCTTCAATCTCTTTGGGACTGATCCTGTTGCCTCCCACCTTAATAATCTCCTTCATCCTGGCTGTATGATAAAAGTAACCATCCGCATCCTTATAGGCCAGATCACCGGTATGCAGCCATCCATTCCGCAAGGGTTCATCGTGTATCTTCTTCATCCCCCAGGTAACCCTTCATGATATTGTCTCCTTTGGCTACCAGTTCTCCAACAACATCCGGTTCTTGAATTACCTTCCCAGATTCATTGATAATCTCAAGCTCCACACCCGGAATGGCCTTACCCAAGGAACCCAATTTTTCCTTTAGCTTTTCAGGAGGCAGATATGAAAGCCTGGCAGTAGCCTCCGTCTGTCCATACATCACATAAAAATTGAATATCGGGTAAATGCATCTATAAATTCCTTAATAAATACATTAGTGAAGTTTACCCCCTGCCTGGGTTACATACCTCAGATTGGGAAATGCATTCGTTTTAAATGATTTCGATTTTCGTAAGCAAAATCTGGAAATGGCTGGGAACACCAGCAAAACCTGTACATTCATATTTCTTAAGATCATTGATTACCGTTCCCAAAAACATGAAATTGTTGTTGAAGACCACACTTCCCCCCACTTTCATATGGGTATGCAAAAGCGAGAGTCCATAGCAATAGTAAAAAGGAAGAACAATCTCAATGATATCATCTCCTGTAAGTTCAAGATATTCAATAATGGAATCTGGTATTGGCAATGATATTCCCATGGGTAATCATCACCCCTTTAGGTTCACCTGTTGAACCGGAAGTGAAAATGATCTCTGCCAATCTGTCTTGATCAAAAGCATTCATCTTCAAAAGATCTGATGAATGCGAATCATTCTACCATTCGGAGTTATCAGGAAGTTCATAATAAACTTGTTCAATGATTTCCCATTTGATCCTTTAAGGAAGAAGCGATAAATGCAATTTCGAATTGACAAATATCTAACAATATATGAGAGGTTATTATCTTCAGTGGAAGGATTCAGAGGAACACATACATTCCCGGACTTTAATAATGGCCAGATAGCAACCAGGAAGAAACTTGAATTTGGACTGACCAGAATGATATTGTTATTTTGCCCATAGGTTTCTTTCATATACCTGGCAAGTTTCAGGGATCTCTGCTGCAAGTCTGAATATAGATTAGCTCTTCCTTTTTCCCAAGAAGAAAATTCTTATGAAGGAATCCCGATTCCCTGAAGAAATAATCGTAAACATTCATTGTAATAGCATGATAGATCAGATAAAATTATAATCATTGATGGGCTGCATTCTAAAATAGGAAGTGGTCATGATATCTTCTTTCAAAATTCCTGTAAATCGCAGATATTTCTTCTCCAGTCATCTCCATCACTTTACCAGCTTCATCAGGATTCACAATTGTTTTCATAATGCATACCATAAAAGATCAAGTGTTTCATAGTGGAAACTCATAAAAGAACTCTTCCTGGGTTTGTTCAGCACTATAGGTATCTGTAGTAGGTGTTCTTTCAATGATCTCTTCAGGGACTCCAAGGTATTCGGCCAACTGGTAAACCTGGCTCTTATACAATTTGCCAATGGGAAAAACATCACTTCCCCCATCTCCATATTTTACAAAAAATCCCTGATCCACTTCATGTTTATTGGGAGTACCAATCACTGCATAATGTAATCTTTCAGCATGAAAATAGAGAATGGACATTCGGGCTCTCTGCTTAAAGTTGGAAGCTGCAATAATAGTCCTCATCTGCTTTGGTGGGCAATCGTTTAACAATTTCTGATCCATCAGGATTCACCACAGTAAGGTGAAAAAGAGGAGGTAATTTTGAACTATTGACTGCATGCTTGATCCCAATCTTCATTTTATGTGTAATGGATCATACTCAGGAACAATCTCTTTAACTGCCTGATCACTTCTTTCATAACACTTATATCCATCCAAAGCACCTGTGATCTACTTCAACAGTAGTTGTCACACCAAATTTATCAGCCAGCTCAGTGGCCAGTTCTTCACTATCAGGACTTGAATCCTTTTCAGGCATCATCACTCCAAGGATTTTATCTGGACCCAGAGCCTTGACAGCCAGAGCCATAGAAACAGAGGAATCAATTCCTCCACTTAAGCCAATGACACCTCCAAATCTTTGAAGCTTTACGGATACATCTTCCTTCAATCTTCTGGGTGATTTTTTCAACCAATGCTTCTATATCATTGATCTTCAAAATATCCTTATGAAATTCTGTCTTATTCATGTTATTTTATTTTAATGTTTTTATCATAAATAACAGGGCACTTTACCCTCATTCTTGTCTCTTTATATGGATTATTCCCTTGAAACAAACAGGTCCATCAAGAATCTGGGTGGACAAGAATTCCTGCAACAGCCATATTTTCATTTTCTGTAATTGCTTTCCGATTTCACTCATTTTACCAATCAGTTTATCCACCGATATCTGTATTAAAGATTCCATACTTTTTAAGCTGTTCATCAGACAACATATCTCGTAAATATTCAGGAGCTTCAGTCCGAAATCAAGACTGGTTGCCACTGGTGCCCGGTAGGCCTGCTTGGGACGGTTAACCACCTTTTCCGGTAGACTTTCCTTTCATCATCTGCTTTAACAGATACTTTTCATTCAATCCTTTGATCTTATGATTCGATGGAAGATTTGTACAAAATTCAATCACCCTGTGATCCAGAAATGGATAGCGTCCTTCAACTGAATGGGCCATGGACATTCTATCACCCTGTGATGATAACAGGTAACCCGAAAGAAAAGTTTCGATTCAAGCCATTGTGCCCTGCTAAGCAAGTCCAATTCTTTAAATCCTGGAGGAATCCTTCAATAAATCTTTCAACAGGATCAGTTTCTGAATGAATTCTAAATCCATCTGAGAAATGTTCACGAATATGATTGGAATTGTTCCAGCGAATCAAATGTGAATAGACAGGTGAATCTGTATCAGTTAACCTATACCCAAAGAAGAATCTGTAACATATTGCTATTTCTCCCTTGAAATTGAGCCAGATAAGGATACAGTTTTTGAAGAAGTAAAGGTCTGATTTTTGAATCAGGTTGTCTTGACCAGAATTCTCTGATTAATGCTTCCTTAAAAATATTATATCCCCCCAGGAACTCATCTGCACCTTCTCCAGTAATCACCACCTTAATTCCATGTTCATGCACCAAATTTGACAACATAAACATGGGAACTGCACCGGTTCGTAAAAATGGGAGTCTCTGTATGCCAGAGTACTTTAGCAAAATTTGATGCAATATCCTCATTCCTGCATGAAATAGAACAATGTGAGGTATCCAGCCATTTTGAAACGCATTCCTGGTATGGGGTTTCATCAAATTCTGAATCCTCAAAACCAATGGAAAAGGTATTTAGAACTCCTGGTTCTATCTTCTTTAATATAATAGGTTGTAGCACTTGAATCCAGTCCTCCACTTAAGTAAGCAGCCACCTGTACATCTGATCTTAGCCTGAGTTTGACAGAATCGGAGAGTAAGATTTTCAAATTCTTCAGAAGCTTCAGAAATACTTGTAGTCTTGACTCTACTCTGGTGTACTGAAGTTCAGGTCCCAATAGGACTGAATTATGGGATCATCCTTTTCCCATAATCATATAATGACCTGGAGGTAATTCATTAATTCCTTTAAACAGAGTCCCAGGTGAAGGGATGGACCAAAAGGTAAAAGCCTGATTTAAGCTTTCGGGATCCAGTTCGGGTAGAAACAAGTCCCGGATTCCAAAATGCATTTAATCTCTGAGCCAAAAACAATTCCATCTGTTAATAAGAGAATAATATAAAGGTCTGATACCCATTCTGTCACGGGCAATGAAATAGCTCCTTCTTTCTGGAGTCCCAAATGGCAAATGCAAATTGCCCATTTAGTTTTTCAAGACATTTCTCTCGATAATGTTGAAAAAGCAATAAGTAATACTTCTGTATCACTCGAGGTTCTGAATGGATAACCTAGTTCAATAAGTTCCTTCCTGAGTTCAATAAAATTGAAAATTTCTCCGTTGTAGACAATCCACAAGATCCTCATCCTGAGTAGACATGGGTTGCTGACCCTGTTTGATATCAATAATACTTAAGCGGACACTTCCAAGTCCAACACCTTGACCAATATAAATACCTGATTCATCAGGCCCCCGGTACTGGATCTGGGTAAGCATGTTCCTGATATGCTCAGGATTGAAACGATATGTTCATTAGGGTTGATATATTCCGGAAATACCGCACATGCTGCATTATTAAGAAGCTACAGCATTCTTCTTAAGTATAAAAGCAGAGATGGCATCGATGGATTCAAAGTTCTCTTCAACCAACTCATCATCATCAGCAACAACTTTATATTTTTCTTCCAGAAAATCTAATAATAAAACAAATCCCATAGAATCAAATATACCTTCTACAAATAGTTTTGTAGCTGAAGTAAGGCTTTCTGTTTCCTTATAAGTATTCTCCTTCACGTATGAGAATAATTCATCTTGTAGAATTTCCGTATTCATTTTCATAAATTTAAATTAAACCTTTGTATTTCAAAGAATAACCCACACAATACTAACAGCGAATTTCTCATAGTCAAGATACGGATTAAAGGATGGTAATTTAAACCCTTTTGACAAATCTCCCCATTGCATTGAGAAATGTATGAATTAAGAGCCATTAAATTTTCTGTAAGTAAATAAATCCGTATGAATGATAGTCTAATTGAACGAAAAAAGCTGATAAAAGGTTACAATTCGTTGATGAATTGATGAACCAATTAAATGAAAAATCAATTAACTTATTCCCTACATTATTCCATGCCATAAATTACTTAATCCGGCAGTTGCCCTGGATAAGTTTGAGGACTCTCCAGGAAGTATTCGTAATGGTATAATCATCAGGGATCTCTGTATATGGTCCATTGCTCATGCTCATCTAATAACAATGTGCAATGGAGTCCAGAACCCGCTGTGGTTCAAATCCTGTAAGGATGATGGTACCTGAATCCTGTGCTTCAGGCCTCTCCATGGATTGCCTGAGGGAAATTGCCGGGAATGAAAGAATCGCAGATTCTTCGCTGATGGTTCCACTGTCAGAAATGGTGCAAAGTGCATTATCTGCAAATTAACATAGTCTGTAAAACCAAAAGGTTTCAGATAACGAATATCATTTGTTTCTGACTCAAACCCATATTGTTCAAGTCGCTTTTTTGTGCGCGGATGAGTGGATACAATTATCGGCACATTATATTTGCTGAAAGTTTCTTTAATACGGTAATAATCTTTTCAAGGTTCTCATGATTATCCACATTCTCTTCCCTGTGAAAACTGGCCACTAAATATTCCTTCTTCGAAATCTTCAATTCCTTAAGAATAGTTGATTCTGAAATTTTAGGCTGGTAATAATCCAGTACTTCATTCATTGGAGATCCAGTTAGATAGATCCTCCGGTGGGGCAAGTCCTTCACTGATCAAGATGCCTGCGGGCATGTTCAGTATAAACCAGGTTGAAATCGGCAATGTGATCAATGATCCGTCGATTAAGCTCTTCGGGAACATTAAAATCATAAGCAGCGGTTTCCTGCTTCCATATGAAAAACAGGGATCTTCAACCGTTTGGCCATATATGCAGCCAGACAGGAATTTGTATCACCCAGAACCAACATGCATCAGGTTTTACCTCCTTCAAAACAGTTTCGGATTTTCGAAAAATATCTCCAACAGTGGCTCCAAGTGAAGAGGTATCTGCCTCAAGAAAAAAATCCGGTTTCCTGAGTTCAAGATCCTGAAAAGAAAATCTCATTCAACTCATAATCATAATTTTGACCTGTATGACCAGGGTATGATCCAATGTGTCATCTAGCAGAGATATGACCCTGGATAAGCCGGATAATCTCCGGGCGGGTTCCAACAATGGTCATTACTTTTAACTGGGACTTACTTCATAGATCTATAATTATTCTAAACATGTTTCAAAATAGGTGTCAGGATCATCCGGATCATAAAATTCATTGATCCAGAAGAGAGTATAATAGTTCCTCATCTCCAACATTGGTAATATTATGTGTATACCAGATGGGCATATCCACATAGGATGGATTTGCACCATCTAAATGAAAATTAATTACTTCATCTGTACCAATTCTACGCAGTTGAATCAATGCCTTTCCCTTAATCACAACAAATCGTTCAATTTTCCTGGTATGATAATGATTCCCACGTGTAATTCCTGGTTTGGTAGTTGAAAATGAGACCTGTCCTCCAATGCCCAAGCTCATGGTTTCCACAAAACTTCCCCGGTCATCAGTATGCTCTTTCAAAAGAACAAGGGAAATGATTGGGAATATCCATATAACATCTGAAAGTATTAAAAAGATTTCTTTCAAAATCATTGTTCAGAGCTGGGATCATACCCCTTTTTCCATATGTTTCATGGTAAGATTTCAAGAATTCCAAAAGTTCAGTAACTTTTATTTCGGAGGTATGAGGGACTCTGATATTCTGCATTCTGAAAAACCCTTTCAGCAATACAATTTCGAAATACCTCAGTTAATTCACCCACATAAATTAATTTCATCAATTTATCTACTGTCAATTCTGGTTTTTCTCCATGAGTGATCTGATGAGAGAAAGTAGCAACCACCGAATTGTAATAAGGATTTCCAAAGGGACCAAATACATTTGGGAATCACAAGTCCTGTAAATCGCGCATCCTGATCTTTTTGCCCATTGAATCAATAATTCTCTGCCCTCCTTTTTTGATCTCCCATAAGGATTATCATAGTCTTCCTGGGTGGAACTGGAGAACAAAACATGAGGCGTTGAATTAGTCTCTTCCAATGCGCAATAAGTTTCTTAACCAGATTCGACATTTGTTCTGATAGATTACTTCCGGATCATTGTGCCGGTTCAGGGCTGCCAGGTGAACAATGACATCACATTTAGATACCCAGTCATTCAAGATATCCTGGATCTTTAAAATATTCATCCTCGAAAGGAACCAGTTTGAATAGTTCTGGTCTCGAGTTCAAGATAATTGAACAGATGGGTTCCCACAAATCCCGCCTGACCCGTAATCCCAACACTTATCATACTCAATTCTTTAAATCTATTTCATATCATTCTGAACAATATCCAGTTTCACAAGCAGCTTCTTTCATTCCTTCAACATCCAAGCCTGGTAGTATTATGCGAGTGATAATCTTCAATATCAGCATGAATTTTTTCCCTCTGAAAAGAAACTGGCATAATTCAGGTCTCTGGTATCAGCAGGAATCCGGTAATAATTCTCCATGTCTTCCGCTTTCATCATATCTTCTCGGGTAACCAGCGTTTCATAAAGCTTTTCTCTATGCCTGGTTCCAATGTATTTGATTTCTGCATTTGAATTGATAAAGTTCAATAAGTGCTTCTGCAAGGGTATTGATGGTTGCGGCAGGGGATTTCTGCACGAAGATATCACCATTCTCACCATTCTTGAAAGCAAAGAAGACCAATTCAACTGCATCATCCAGGGTCATCATAAACCGGGTCATCTCCGGATCAGTAATGGTAATGGGCTTTCCGTTTTTAATTTGTTCAATAAACAGAGGAATCACCGAACCCCTGGAAGCCATCACATTCCCATAACGTGTTCCACAAAAAATAGTTCCGGCACCATTGAGATTCCTTGATCGTGGCAATCATCACTTTCTCCATCATGGCTTTAGACATTCCCATGGCATTGATTGGATAAACTGCTTTATCGGTACTTAAAACTACCAACCTCTTTACTCCATACTTCTCAGCAGAGATCATGACATTTTCTGCACCAAGAATATTGGTTTTTACAGCCTCCACGGGAAAGAACTCGCAAGAAGGAACCTGTTTCAATGCTGCAGCATGAAAAATATAATCAACTCCATATACTACCTGATCCACTGACCCTTGAATCACGAACATCACCAATATAGAACTTCACAATGGGATCATTTAAGCGCTTCCGCATATCATCCTGCTTCTTCTCATCACGGCTGAAGATTCTGATTTCGTTCAATCCAACATTTAATAATCGCTTCAGCACAGCATTCCCAAACGATCCTGTTCCTCCTGTAATCAGTAATTTTTTTCCTTTAAAATCCATATCACGAATTGTTTTAATTCTCAACTTACTATGTAAAGATATTTGTTTCACTAAATAACCACCAGTTGCCATAGATTTAGGAGATTATTTGAGTGACTGGAATGTTATGTCAGTGCTATCATAGACTTTTTTAACAACAGAAAATAGAAAGTGAGGGCAAAAAGACCTCACTCTCTTTATCCAATATTTATGCGTTAACCGCGAAAAATGCGATTAACGAAATACCATTATAATCAGTCCCTGATCCACCATGGCATCAGCCACCTTCAGGAATCCGGCAATATTGGCACCTTTCACATAATCCACATATCCATCGGAATTGGTTCCATACTTCACACAGTTCTCATGAATATTGGTCATGATATGATGTAAGCGGTCATCCACCTCGGCCCTGCTCCAGTTGATCTTCATGGAATTTTGAGCCATTTCAAGTCCTGAGGTGGCCACACCTCCTGCATTGGCAGCCTTTCCAGGAGCATAAAGGACCTGTTTTTCCTGAAGCTTTTCTATGGCTTCAGGTGTACAGGGCATATTGGCTCCTTCACAAACACAGATGCATCCATTGGCAATCAGTTGCTCAGCATCGTCTCCATCCAGCTCATTCTGTGTGGCACAGGGCAGAGCAATATCCACCTTCACCTCCCAGGGTCGTTTCCCCTGGACAAATTCAGCACTGTCAAATTCCAGTGCATAGGGCGCCACAATATCCTCATTGGAAGCCCTAAGCTCAAGCATATACTGAATCTTCTCCTCGGAAACTCCTTCCGGATCATGAATATATCCATCAGGACCTGAAAGGGTAACTACTTTCCCTCCCAGCTCAGTAACCTTCAGGGCTGCTCCCCAGGCCACATTTCCAAATCCGGAAACAGCTACTCTTTTTCCTTTAAAAGTTTCTCCCTTAGTGGCCAGCATCTCCTTGGCAAAATAGACACACCCAAAACCTGTGGCTTCGGGCCTGATCAGTGATCCTCCCCAGTTAAGTCCCTTTCCTGTAATACACCTGTGTTTTCTCTTGCCAGTTTTCTATACATTCCATAGAGGTAACCTATTTCACGACCTCCCACACCAATATCTCCAGCCGGCACATCTGTATCCGGGCCAATGTTGTTCCATAGCTCCATCATAAATGCCTGGCAAAATCGCATAATCTCTGCATTGGACTTTCCCTTGGGATCAAAGTCAGATCCACCCTTGGCACCTCCCATGGGAAGAGAGGTCAGGCTGTTCTTAAAGATTTGCTCAAATCCCAGAAACTTCAATATACTCAGATTCACACTGGGGTGAAATCTCAATCCACCTTTGTAGGGTCCAATGGCATTGTTAAACTGAATCCGGTATCCCAGGTTCACATGAACCGTTCCCTGATCATCGGCCCAGGGTACTTTAAAGACAATTAACCGGTCAGGTTCAATGATGCGGTCCACAATATTGGCCGACCTGAAATGGGGATTTTCATTGTATACTTCCTCAATGGATTCAAGGACTTCCCGAACAGCCTGGTGGTACTCCACTTCTCCTGGATGCTTCTTCACCAGGTCATTCATGATAGTATCGACATTCATAACTCTGAGTTTTATTGAAGTTCTAGTTAAATTTATGAGGGAGTTTTATAAAGCAACCTGGGATTTTTAGCGAAGCTAATAACCACGTTGCGAGTAAAAGCTCCCTCATAAATTGTAATGTAAAATTGGAGTTAATGAATCGATTATACAACCCAGAAAAGTATGATTAACAGCAGGTTTGGAGTGCCCATAAAACAACAAAAGGATACCCTAATTAGGATATCCTTCTATTTGCTATTGAAATTGGTATGAAGAACCTAATTTCAATGGTTATTAGGTAAACCGCCTATAAATATTTCCTGTAGGGAAAGATTTTAAGCGGTTGACAATAGCCGTTGGAATTATATTGCTTCCTCATACAGTTTCTCAACAAACCCCCAGTCTATCACATTCCAGTATGCCTCCACATAACTCTTACGCATATTCTGATAATGGAGGTAGTAGGCATGCTCCCAGACATCGATATTCAGAAGCGGGGTGCCCTGTACTTTGGCCACATCCATCAAAGGATTGTCCTGGTTAGGAGTTGAGCTTACCTGAAGTTTTCCTTTCCCATCCAGAACCAACCAGCCCCAACCTGAGCCAAAGTGGCTTGCTGAAGTGGCTGAGAACAGATCTTTAAACTTCTGGAAGGATCCAAAGTCCTTGTTAATGGCTTTTGCAAGCTTTCCGGAGGGTTCGCCACCTCCATCAGGGGACATAAACTTCCAGTATAGGTTGTGGTTGTAATAGCCTCCCCCATTGTTACGCACTCCACTGCCATAACTGGAGACACTGGCAAAAAGCTTTTTGATGTCGGTGGGGTGAAGGTTTTCATGCTCCAGTGCAGCATTAAACTTTGTGGTATAGCCTGCATGGTGTTTTCCGTAATGGACTTCCATGGTTTTGGCATCGATATGGGGTTCCAGGGCATCGAATGCATAACCCAGTTCGGGTTGGATGAATTTTCCCTCACTGTTTTGGGCTATCAAGGGATGCTGTAGCTCCTTTTAAAGGGGTTGGATTCAGGTGCGAAGAGGCCATGGCGGGAGCAATAATAGTGCCTGCGCCCAGTATGGCTGTGGTTTTAAGAAATTCACGCTTATTCATGGGTGTAAATATTGATTTGAGTCGTATTAAGTTCACTTTTCACACATACTTAACACGCTGATCCGCATTTTGTTTAATGCGTAGGATCACTCCACTGTGGGATCATCTGAAAGATGGTTTATTGGCATGACCACGTGCTAGGTTTCATCACCGCTCCCCGATGGGTCTTTCCGTCGATGAGGATCACCAATTCGGATTCAAATCGTACATGCCGGATAAACTCATCCTCATAAACGGCTGGAAGACCATCCAGGAAAGCCGGATCGTAGAACCCATCCTTGATAAATGGATTGATGGTCATATATCCCACCCTGAAGGAGGTCAGGTTCTGGAAGAAATGGGTGCCCTGGGAGGGATCGATGCGATAGTTCTCAAGTCCCGATTCCACAATAACTCTGGCCTCGGAGATCTGGGACCACTTCACCGGGATCCCCAGCCAGGGATCGGAGGAGCCCCAGCGACCCGGGCCCACCAGTACATACCCTGACTTCTGAGTTTTAAAAGATTTGTTCAGCACCTCCATTTTTCCGGCGATCTCCTTGCTGTTGGCTGCATTGAAATTTTCGGGTTTGACATAGACAAAGTCCCTGATCCCCAAGAACTCCCCATTCCCCAGCGCGGATTTAGAATATAGAATGGTCTCTTCCTCCTTCACCTGATTCATATCAATATCTGATGTCTGATCGGTCTCCACAATGGGCCTGATCTGCAAAAAGGTGAATATACTGGGCATTCCCTCGGGAACATCCATATTGACTGCAAATTCAATCTCAATAGGCAGGTTCATCTCCTTTTGTCCGATCTCAAGAAGCTCCTTTAGAATGGCAGCCAGCGGGAAGGTTTCATGTTGCAGGATCCCTGCAAAAGTGACAATCTTTTTTCCTTCATAGTTCAGTCCGTCCCTCACCACATCCGACTCGTAGTCATATACCGATGCCACATGGCGAAAGGCCTTGTCTTTTGCAGCTTCATCAATCTTTTTTCGAACCAGGTTTACCGCATCATCGGTGGAGGCATGGTAACTCTCCTCCCTGAGGTTCAGTCCATAATACTGCTTCTGTGTATCACGCAACATCATTTTGGTAGAGGACAGCTGAAGGATCTTTTTTGGATAGGCCGGTGAGAAACGCAGGCTAACACCTCCATCCACAATGTATTTGCCCAGACCATAGGCCACTTTGGCAATTCCATCTCCGGGCTTTTCGGGATCTATGGGGTAGAAATTAAGGGAACGGGCCACTCCCGAAATGGTGGGATAATAGCTCTCTCCATGCATGGTGCCACAGACTTCCTGAATTACGATGCCCATCTTCTCCTCGTCTATCACATTGGAGGTGGCTTCGATATAAGCTTTGCTCTCTTTGAAGTAGACCGAGGCATAGACCGACTTAATGGCACTGGTAAGAAGAACCATGGTACGGGATGGATCCACCTTGTTAATGGGAATCATGTAGGTGGAGTAAATCCCCGCAAATGGCTGGTAATGTGAGTCCTCCAGCTTACTTGATGACCGTACGGCTATGGGAGCTTCTGAAACGGAGATCACCGCATAAAGATCCTGGTGCAGCCAACCCGGAAGTTTGCCCGATACAAAATGATCAAGGATCTCCTCGTCCGACAGATCTGAAGTACCAATGCGATAGAGGTCATTTGTATCCATAAACTCATCAAAAACATCGGTACTTAAAACCACGGTTTTGGGAACCTTGATGACCACATTGGGGTACTTGCTGTATAAATGGTACTTGGCAATGACCGAATTGATAAAAGCAAGTCCCCTCGCCTTCCCGCCTATGGATTCATCCCCAATCCTGGAGAAGGTGCGGTAGGTATCGTGACTCTTTTTATCAAACTGGGCAATGATTCCCCTGCCCTTGCTGATCCGATAGCTGGAGATGGCCTCATAGAGGTAGTTTCTGATCTCCTCTGTGGTTGGGAAATCCTCTTCAGAAACATATTTGAAGAGTTGTGCCACCGGGAAAATGGCCCTTGCATTAAGCCACTTGGAAAAGTCGTTCCTGTTTGCATGGTAGGAAAGTACATCATCGGGGACTTCCCTGATTCGCTTCTGAAGGGCCTGTAAATCAACAGCACGGGCCACCTCTTCCAATGTTTCCGGATCGCGGAAAATAAATTCCCCAAATGCAAAATTGCGGATGATGAAATTCCGAAGTTCCAGGGAAAGTGACTTTGAATATTTGTGCATAAATCCTGCGCCAATGGAGGCAGCAAGGGAGGCATTGGAAAGGTCAGACGATTGCATCAGGGCCGGAAGATGGGGATCATCCTTACGCATCTGCTCAACCAATTTTATTCCCAGTTTTCGCTCCTTCTCTCGCTTGTCCCCTTTCTTAAAGCTCACATCGGCAATGATCCCCAGTAGATTGTCCTTGTATTTTCCATAGAGATCCATGGCCTCGTCATAAGTCTTGGCCAATAAAATTTTGGGTCTTCCCCGCATCCTGAGCATCTTCTGGTGCTCATTGAGGGCCTCCTTCACAAAGATGCGCGACTGTTGCATTACAATTTTGTAAAGCTCCGGCAGATAGGTGGAGGTATAGCGGATCGAATCTTCCACCAGGATGATGCACTGCACCCCGATTTTGCCAATATCGTGCGGGGCATTCATTTTATCCTCAATCAGCTTGATGATGGCCAGAAGCAGATCGGCATTGCCCAGCCAGCAAAATACGTAGTCTATGGCCGACAGGTCTTCCCTTTGCAGTCGGATACTCACTTCCCGGTTAAAATGGGTAAGTACCACAATGGGAACCTCCCAGTACTTGCGTCGGATTCTCTTGGCCAGTGTAAAGGGATCGTCCTCCCCCAGGTTTAGCATCTCAATCACCAGGTCCACATCCCCCTCCTCCATCATGGTGAAAGCTTCAGCTGCATTGGTGGCTTTTACGAAAATGGGGGGATAGCGCAGGTTTAGCGAAACATATTCATTGAAGATCTGTTCATCAATCCGGCCATCCTCCTCCAGCATAAAGAAGTCATAGTTACTGCTTATAATCAAAACCGTGCGGATGCGTTTTTGCATCAACAGGTTGAAGGCCGTATGGCTGAAGTCAATGGTCGGATGACCCGTTGTTGAGTTTGCAGGCATGCTTTAAGATAATAGAAATTCTTTTCTTACCATCCATCATGATACAAACAGGCTCATCAAAACGGATGTGTTTTACAAACTCTGTCTCTTCAATCAATTGCTGATCCTTTAAGGAATCCCACTTTATAAAGGAGGTGGATGAATCGTGTTGAATGCTGAAGTAACCCACATTCATGGAGGTTACGTTATGGAAAAAGTGTGAACCCAGGGAAGCATCCAGGGGAAAGTCCTCCAGGCTGGTCTCTACAATCACTTTTGCATTGGAAATCTGCGACCAGTTCACAGGAATCCCGATAAAGGGATCTCTGGTTCCCCAGCGCCCGGGTCCAATGAGGATATATGTCTTGTTCTCGGCTACCAGCTTTTTGTTAAACTGCTCGATCTGCTGTGCGATCTCCTTGGTTTTCATTTTGCTAAATGAATCCGGTGACACATAGACCAGGTCGGTGATGTTATCTATTTTGCCATTGCCCATGCTCCGCTCTGCACAGATGATCATATCCTTCCGTTCGAGCTTATCTAAATCAAAGGTATACTCTCCACCAGTTCCCATCATGGGTTTGATCTGCAAGATAAAGAATGAGGGTTTCCCATTATCGGCTTTATCCAGATCCACCGCATACTCCAGCTCCACAGGCGAACCCAGTGCCTCTTTTCCCACATCCATAATCAGGTTAAGCACTTTGGCCAGAGGGACATACTCATACTTCAGAATATTGGCAAAATTAAGAATACGCGGATCCGGGAGCGGAAAGTCCTGGCTCAATTCGTTCATTATCCACATCGTAGACCGATGCCAGGTGCTTCAGCACGCCATGACCCTCTGCCTCGGAAATAGGCAAGCGGTGCAGGTTGGCTTCTGAACCATCTGCCACAAAATCCACCTCAGAATTGATCATATCCAGGGCCATAAACTCCACCTGGGAATCGCGCAGCTGGCTCTGCAAAGAACTCATCTCCAGGTTGGGGTACTTGGGGGAGAAGCGGTAGGCCCGCTCCCCGTTTACCACATAATGTCCCAGTCCCAATCCGGCAACGGCAAAACCATCTTCAGGCTCCATATGGGCCACCGGGTAGTAATTATGCGACTGGGCTGTTCCACTTAGGTGGGGATAGAAATGATCCTGGTGATAGGTCCCCACCACATCCTGGATGACCACAGCCATCTTCTCATCTTCCAACTTAAAATTGATGGCCTCAAAATAGCGCCTGGAACTGGGAGAATAGATGGAGGAGTAAACCAGTTTTACTGCATCCTTAACCTGCTTGAAGCGCACATTAAAATCGGGATGGTTATTGGGTATCAGGTAGGTTTCGAAGATGCCGGAAAAGGGCTGCATGGTGGAGTCCTCCAACAGGCTGGATGAACGCACAGCCAGGGGCCGGTTCACCAGCTTTAATAGCTCCTTGAGCCTTTTCTCCAGGTTGTAAGAAAGATCTGCCTCCAGGAAGAGGCTCCGGATCTTTTCATAATCAGTCTCCTGCAGGATCATCTCCTGCAGCTCGTTACGCTGCATGAAAATATCATATTCATCAGTCCCGATTATCGCCGTTCGAGGCGTACGAATATTCATTTCCGGAATGATCTCCGAGAAATTCAGGTTGTAGATGAGGGTATTGATAAAGGCACATCCCCTGCCCTTTCCTCCCAGTGCACCGCTTCCCAGGCTCACAATATTGGATTCATCCAGCAGGGCGGTCTCTTCAAAATTGACAATCTTTCCCGTATTGGATTCGTTCCGGTATTTCTTAATTACATATTGCAGGTAGTTGCGGAATTCACCGGGGTTCTTAAAATCGGTCACCTTTACCGGGTGGATCATCTTGGCAATCTTGATCTCGCCCCTGGCCATAAGCCACAGGGAAAAATGGTTTCTCTTCCCATGATATACCAGCGACTCACTGGGTATGGAGGCAATATGCTTTTCAAACTCCTTCAGCGATTTGGCCTCAGCAATTCTCCTTCCCCCCGAATCGCGGTAGACAAAATTTCCAAAACCCAGGTGATGCATAATAAAGTTGCGGATGTCCTGAAGCAGGGTTTCGCTATTCTTATTGATAAAGGTGGACTTTAACTCGAATGCCCGCCTGGAGTTTTTGATATTGGAGGACTGGATCACCGTGGGCAATCCTTTGATCATCTCCCTGGCCTTCACCACCAGGCTGAATCCTGCATTGTCATCCAGAACATCGGCCTTGTTGAACTTCACATCACTAATCAGACAGAGCAGCGATTCCTTGTATTTACTGACCATCGCGATGGCCTCTTCATAATTGGTGGCCAGCAGGATTTTTGGTCTGGCCCTGAGCCTCAACACCTTAAACAGCTCATCGGTACTCACATCATCGATAATCCGCTTGGTCTGCTCGAGTACCGTGCTGTAAAGTAAGGGCAGGTAACGAGAATAGTACATCTCCGAATCCTCCACCAGCAGGATTACTTTCACCAGTCCCTGCTCCGTATCGTTCTCCACATTCACCTTGTCCTCCAGGTGTTTCACCATGGCAAAGAAGATGCTCGAATCGCCATTCCACACAAAGAGCCGGTCGATGTTGCTTAACTCAGGATTGGTCTCCTTAAAGGATGAGATCTCCCTGTCGTTGTTCAGCAATACATAGATGGGAATGTATGGGAAATCACGCTTCACCCTGGCCGATACCTGCATGGGGGTTACCTTATCGGTTCCAATCATCAGGATCACTATGTCGAAATGGCGGGAATTGAGCTGCTCAATGGCCTCATCGTAATTGGAAACTCCGGTCACCCGGGGCATGGAAGTGAGGTTCAACTGGGAATATTCTCCCAGGATATGCTCTGAAAAACGCCCCTCTTTCTCTATGCTGAAGGCATCATACAGGGTCGCCACCAGCAGGATTTCCTTCACCTTATAACGCATCAGGTCGTGAAAGATATCCCGGTTGGCATTCTGCTTACTCAGGAATTTCTGGAGCAGCATCCGGGAGTTAACTTCCCTGGGGTGCTGGAACCTGCTGATCTCCTGTCGCACCGTATCCTCCTCCATGGACTTATGAAGGATTTTCATGGCCTCCTGGCTATTCAGGTAGTTGGAGATGATGCTGGCCAGGTTCTCAATCAGCTGTCGCTCCTCTTTCAGGAAAGGTCCCTCATCCAGCTCAGGGAAGTCCTTCAGGTAGTAAATTTCGATCTCACCCTTCCGGTTGTCGATGGTCTCAAATTTCTGGGACTGCTTCAAGTGCCCCTCCCTGAATCCAAGGCTGGTATACTGCTCTCCCTCAAGCCAGATGCGTGCGACAGTCATTTCAGGGTACTGCCAAGCCCTGGGCAGAATTTGAGAGATCTGTGTAAGTGTTTCACCAATGGAGCGGTTCTCCTTGATGATCTGGGTGGTTTCGTTGATGCAGGTGAGTTCCTTCAGCCGCTCTTTCCGCTCGGCAATCAAGCGTTGAATATCCTCTTCCGACCGGGGGATTGGGCTCACGGCGTTCGCAGTTAATAGGTTAATAATGTTTGCTTCGCAGACGGTAGTAAGTTAATGGTTAGTTTTCAATTCACCTAATCCATTAACCTACTAACCCACTACCCTTTTACCCTTCTACCCTTCTAACCATTACCACTCGCGTTAGCGAGTAAATTACCCTTACTATTCAAACACATTCCCGCTATTAAGCAGGTCATCCATGTTTTTAATCTTCGTCTCTTTTTTGGCATGTTGAACCTGGTCAAATAGTTCGGACTCATAGACCGAAGATTTTATGGCCCTGATAACACCCATGGCTACAGGGAATTCGGGAAGCTCCATGCGCACCAGGCGATAGTGGTTGGTATCATCCGGGTCCTGGGCATCATGAACGATCAGGTCATCCTCTGTCACCCCGTTTTCACCGATGGTTACTACCTCCAATTTATTGCATTTCATCATCAATCCCTTGTTCCGCTCGGCGCCGAATATCATGGGTTTGCCATGCTCCAGGTAGATCTGGTGGTCCCTCCGAACATCCTTTCCGGTAATGTCATTATGCACCTGATTGGCAAAGATGACACAGTTCAGAAGAATCTCCACTACGCTGGTTCCCTTATGATCAGCGGCAGCTTTAAAAACCTCCCTCATCATCTTGGGATCACTATCCACCACACGCGCAAAGAATGTGCCCTGTGCTCCCATGGCCAACTCTCCCGGCTTGAAGGCATTTTCAATGGTTCCCTCTGGTGAAGTCTTGGTCACACTTCCCTTGGGTGTGGTTGGAGAAAATTGTCCCTTGGTCAGACCGTAAATCTTATTGTTAAACAGCAATACATTCACATTGATATTGCGACGAATGAGGTGAATAAAATGGTTCCCTCCAATGGCCATGGAGTCGCCGTCACCCGTTACGATCCATACACTCAGGTTGGGATTGGCAGCTTTAATTCCCGATGCGATGGGGTTGGCCCTTCCGTGCATGCTATGAAAACCATAGGTGTTGATGTAATATGGAAAACGGGAGGAACACCCGATCCCTGATACAAATACCATCTTCTCTTTGGGTACCCCGGTCTCCGGCAATACATTCATAACGGTTGAGAGCACTGCATGCCCCCCACATCCTGCACACCATTTTACCGGTCCGCCCAATTTATAGTCTTCCTTCGTGCTAATTGCTACTGGTTCAAAATTCATTGCCATGGCTCTTATTTGATGGTTTCCAACACTTCTTTGAACTTGATTTTCAATTCTGAAATAAACAGGGGCAGTCCCTGTACCTTGTTATACTGAAGGTACTCAAACTGTGGATGTTTTGACCTGAGGTAATTGGCAAACTGCCCCAGATTCAGCTCACAAACCAGGATCTTCTTATACCTGGAGAATATTTCTGCGGTATTGGCTGGAAGAGGATTGATATAGGTAAATTGCGCCAACGACACACTCTTTTTTTCCTCCTGAAGGTCATTCACTGCACTTACCAGGGCTCCGTAAGTTCCTCCCCAACCCACCACCAGCAGGTCTCCTTCATCGGGACCCTCTACTTCCTGTTGTGGAATAAACTCAACTACCTTCTGAACTTTTTGCTCGCGGAGTTCGACCATGACCTGGTGATTCATGGCATCGTGAGATACCTCTCCGGTCACATCTTCCTTTTCCAGTCCTCCCACACGGTGTCGCAAACCTGGCTGACCCGGGATGGCCCAAAAACGGTTCAGGCGTTCAGGATCCCGATGGTATGGAAAGAAATTCTCTGCATTGTCGGGTACCAGGGGTGGCTTAATCTCGGGCATATCCTTCATGGCAGGAATGTTCCATAGCTCAGATCCATTGGCCAGGTAAGAGTCGGTGAGCAGAATAACAGGTGTCATATGCTGCAAGGCCAGTTTGGCGGCCTCAAAAGCATAGTTAAAGCAGTTGGCCGGAGTAGAAGCCGCAATTACGATACAAGGTGACTCCCCGTTGCGACCGTAAAGGGCCTGCATCAGATCGGATTGCTCCGTTTTCGTGGGCAGACCCGTAGAAGGACCTCCCCGTTGTACATTCACAATCACAATGGGCAGTTCCGTAATCACTGCAAGACCTATGGCTTCCCCTTTCAGAGCAAGCCCGGGTCCGGATGTACTGGTACAGGCCAGTTTGCCTGCAAAGGATGCTCCAATGGCAGTACATATCCCGGCAATTTCATCCTCTGCCTGGAACGCGATGGCTCCAAGGTGTTTGCGTTTGGTGATCTCCTGCAAAATCTCGGTAGCAGGAGTAATGGGATAAGAGCCCAGGAACAATTCAAGTCCGGCTTTCTCAGCTGCAGCAAGCAATCCCCAGGCTGTGGCCTGGTTGCCAGTAATATTCCGAAAAAGCCCCTTTTTCCCTGCTACCGGATCCACATGAAATGTGGTGGATAGCGCTTCAATGGTTTCCGCATAATTATACCCTTCATGCAGTACGGCAATATTTGCTTTTACCAAAACAGGCTTGGAACTAAATTTCTTCTTGAGGAATTCCTCCCCGATTTTTATATCTCTGTTGAAAAGCCAATAGAGCAATCCTGCCACAAACTGGTTCCGGGTTTTATCAGCCCCCTTGTTATCCAATCCCTCCTTCATGGCCACATTCCTGGACAGCATGCTGATGGGAGCTTTCACCAGGTTATAACCGTCCAGTGAATCATCATGCAATGGATCCTCAGTGTACCCGGCTTTCTTATAGTGCTTATTGTCAAAATTATCAATGTCGATAATAATGGTCGCACCATCCTTTATCCATTTCATATTGGCCTTCAGTGCGGCTGGATTCATAGCCACCAGCACATCTGCCTGATCACCGGGTGTGGATACCTCCTTATGTCCTATATGCACCTGGAATCCGGAGACCCCTGCAACAGTGCCCTGCGGAGCCCTGATCTCTGAAGGATAATCGGGAAAGGTAGAGAGGTCGTTTCCTATAAAGGCCGAGGTATCGGAGAACTGATTACCGGTCAGCTGCATCCCATCGCCCGAGTCACCTGCAAACTTGACCACCACCTGATCCAGTTCAATTACCTTGTGATTTTTTGCCATTGAATAGTAATAGGTTATTGGTTAATGAGTTATTTGTTAGTTAGAATACAAGTTAAAGTTAGGTATTTTAAAATCTGACTATCATCTACTTCAATCTTTCTTTACATTTTTTTTAACATGCGGTTCCAGGGGCCTGAAGACCTAAAACCTTATAAAAATCATGGTTTTTCAGAAAGCATCAATGAACTCTAACTTAAGTATGTAAATATATAGATATTTGTACGTAAAATGCTATGCTTTTGTTTTACTAACTTTGGCCACATGGCACTCATTAAATCAGTTCGCGGGTTCACCCCCGCGATGGGAGAGAATTGTTACCTGGCAGAGAATGCCACCATCATTGGCGATGTGGTGATGGGTAACGATTGTTCCATCTGGTTTGGAGCGGTTTTGCGAGGTGATGTGAACTCCATCCGGATAGGCAACCGGGTAAATATCCAGGACAACAGCACCTTGCATACTACCTATAACGAATCGGTGGTGGAGATTGGGGATGATGTAACCATTGGTCACAATGTGGTGGTTCATGGGGCCAGGATCGAATCAAATGCCCTTATTGGGATGGGGTCAGTGCTACTGGATAACAGTGTGGTTGGTTCAAACACCATTGTGGCGGCCGGTTCGGTGGTACTTGAAAAGAGCATTCTGGAGCCCAATAGCATCTATGCCGGAGTGCCGGCCAAACGGATTAAGACCATCGATCCCAAGCGCCTGGAGGGCATGATCAAAGGGATCGCGAAAAACTACCTGGAATACGCCAGTTGGTATAAATAGTGAGTGGTGAGTAGTGAGCAGTGAGTGGTGAAGCTGAGGTGAGTGGTGAATGGTGAGCAGTGAAGGTGAGCAGTGAGTGGTGAGCAGTGAGTGGTGGTGAGTGGAAAAAATTGCTAATTTAGAGTGGCAAACAAATAAAATCTGAATTATATGGACGGAATAAAGATGGTCGACCTGCATGGTCAATACCTGAAAATCAAGAAGGAAGTGGATGAGGCCATCCAGGGAGTTATAGATTCGACTGCATTTATTAAAGGAAGTGATGTTCGTGACTTTCAGGATGAACTCTCCTCCTATCTGGGGGTGTCTCATACCGTGGCCTGCGGAAATGGAACAGATGCACTTCAGGTGGCCATGATGGCCCTGGAGCTGGAACCGGGGGATGAGGTAATTACCACCCCGTTTACATTTATTGCTACGGTTGAAGTGATCAAACTATTGGGTCTTAAGCCGGTTTTTGTGGATGTGGAGCCCGATACTTTTAATCTGAATCCCCAGCTACTGGAAGATGCCGTCACAGAAAGGACCCGGGCCATTGTTCCTGTACATCTGTTTGGACAGTGCGCAAATATGGAGGCCATCATGGCTTTTGCCAGGAAGCATGGAATCTATGTGATCGAAGACAACGCCCAGGCACTGGGTGCTGAATACACCTTTGAGGATGGATCGGTGCAGAGAGCCGGAACCATCGGACATATAGGAACTACCTCATTTTTTCCCTCCAAAAACCTGGGGGCATTTGGAGATGGCGGAGCCCTTTTTACCAACGATAAGAGTTTTAGTCAGAAGCTTGCCTCCCTTGTAAATCATGGGATGAAGAAACGCTATTACTATAGTTACGTAGGGGTAAACTCCCGCCTGGATACCCTGCAGGCAGCCATCCTGAGGGTAAAGCTAAAGCACCTTGACTCCTATCACCTGGCACGACAGAAAGCTGCGGCATATTACGATCAAGCATTATCCAACATTCCCGGATTACAGGTTCCGGCCCGATCGCCCTTTACCACACATATTTTTCATCAGTATACTTTGCAAATGGATCCTTCAGTAAGGGACCCGCTTAAGGAGTGGCTGGCTGAGCAAAAAGTTCCTTCCATGATTTACTATCCGGTTCCCCTTCATCTTCAGGATGCCTATAGTGACCTGGGATACAAGCCAGGAGATCTTCCTGCCTCTGAGGAGTTATCACACAGGGTACTCTCCCTGCCCATCCATACAGAAATGGAAGAGAAACAGCTTGAATACATTACAGCCCAGGTTCAATCATTCTTTAAATCGTAGACCATCATGGATTATTTTGCACACGAAACAGCAGTGATTGATGAGGGCGTTGAAATCGGATCAGGCACTAAAATCTGGCACTTTAGTCACATTATGACCGGATGCAGAATTGGGAATAATTGCAACCTGGGACAGAATGTGGTGGTTTCGCCCGATGTGGTACTGGGGCAGAATGTGAAGGTGCAGAACAATGTATCTATCTATACAGGAGTCATTTGCGAAGATGACGTATTCCTGGGTCCATCCATGGTTTTTACCAATGTGATCAATCCCCGGAGTGCTGTGATTCGTAAAGAGGAGTATATGAAAACGGTGGTGGGAAAAGGAGCTACCATTGGAGCCAATGCCACAGTGGTGTGTGGAAATGACATTGGGAGATTCTCATTTATCGGTGCCGGGGCAGTGGTCACGAAGGAGGTAAAGTCCTACGCCCTTGTGGTGGGAAATCCCTCCCGCCAGGTGGGCTGGATGAGTGAGTATGGACATCGCCTGCGATTTGATGATCAGGGTATGGCCACCTGTCCCGAAAGCAAGGAACAGTACAAATTGGAAGACGACCAGGTGAGTAAAATCACAGCATGACATTATCATCATAAACCATTTCATCTGACAGTTACAGACTGATCTATTCAAATGAAGAGAGCAGAAAACATATCGGGGATTATCGCAGTTTCCCTCTTCTCTATTTCGCTCATTTTCAAATTTTTGCATTGGCCAGGTGGTTCAATCATGGTGGTTATTTCGGTATTGCTTTTCAATTTTGGCTACCTGCCCCTGCAGTTGATCAGGGAACGAATGGGTAAGTCTCAGGAAATCTTGAAATAAGCTATATCATTTTCAGGTTTATAGCTCTTTTCATCATTCTTACCGGCGTCCTGTTTAAGATTCAGCACTGGCCCGGGGCTGGAATGCTGCTGAAAATGGGAGCCTTTGCCATTCCCCTCTACCTTCTCTTCTATTTTTATGTAAGGATCAAAGGCAAGGGGAAACTTGCTTTCAACTGGAATGACCTGATCATCTCCATACCGGCCTATGCGATCTATATATTTATTAGTCAGTCACTTATTTCGCCCAATGTGGTGGAAGGATACATCATGCTGGAACAGCAGTATGAAAGTGCCAACTATGGAATGGAATCAGCCAATACATTGATCTATGATCGCCTGGATTCTCTTACACAGGAGTTTGATCATGAGCTCTATAAGTCCGTTCAAACAGTAAAGAAGGAGCATTCTACCCTATATGACTACCTGGACTCTCTTAAGCAGGGTTTCATTGCCACTTTCTACACCGATCCTTTGGGCAAAGATTTCAATATCAGCACCTATAGCAAAGCCGGTCTGGCTGATACCAATTGGGGAGATGAGTATTTCCTGGACAAAGGCCATGCAAAAGACTTCAGAAAAGCCATTGAGCATTATTTGATCGAAATTGATAAAATCAGGCAGAAGCACAACCTGGTCACTCCTTTTGCTGCAGATGATCCGGATGTAATTGACTACATGACTCCATGGGGAGAAAGGGTCACATGGGAAATACGAATGTTCCGGCAGATGCCGGTGGCTGCCATACTGACTAACCTTTCGCGTTTTCAGCAAACAGCATTGCTCGCTGAAAGTGTATTTTTGGCTGGACTATTGGGTCAGCTAAATCTATCGGGTGAAGCGCGTTTACTTCAGGAACTTGCTTTGAAGGAGTCTGAAAAAGCCATGGCTGCAAAAGAGAATGAGCTGGCCAGGATCAGACAGCAACAGGTATTGCAAGATGCCCTGTTGCTGCAATCGGAAACCGAATTAAAAAGCAACCAAACCATCACTGTAGCTGCATTTGTGGGAATTGCACTGGTTCTGATTCTATTATTTATCTCTACCCGGGCTTTTATGCTAAAACAGAAGGACAACAAAAGACTTGCCTGGCAGAATGAAGAGATAAATCAACAAAAGGAAGAAATTGAAGCGCAGAGGGATGAGATTGAGGCTCAAAGGGATCTGGTATTCGACCAGAAAGAGCAGATCCAAAAAACCCACCATGAATTATCAGAAAGCATCGACTATGCCGTGCGTCTGCAGAATTCCATTCTTCCCGGTGAGGAGTTGCTAAAGAAGTATTTTTCAGAACATTTTGTATTCTTCAAACCCAAACATAAAGTTAGCGGGGATTTTTACTGGTGGACCAGGGTAGATCATGAGGTGATTATAGCTGTGGGCGACTGCACAGGACATGGTGTGCCAGGAGCTTTTATGAGTCTTCTTGGGGTATCCCTCCTGCAGGAAATTGTAAATAAGGCCCGAATTGTCCAACCAGCCAAAATACTCGATAAACTGCGGGTGGAAGTGATTCGTTCTCTTAGTCAGAGAGGCAGCCAGCGGGAGCAAAAAGATGGAATGGATCTGGCCCTTATCTCCGTGGATACCGACACCTTGCAATGCACTTATGCGGGTGCCAATAACTCCCTCTATATCATTCGTGACTCAAGTCTCACCCACCACAAGCCCGATAGGATGCCCATCTCTTTTTATGAGCAAATGAATCCGTTTACCTCTCAGAGGATTCAATTGCAGAAGGGTGACCAGATCTATATGTTCAGCGACGGCTATGCGGATCAGTTCGGGGGGGAGAAGAGGAAAAAATTCAAATACGCCGCCTTCCAGAAACTGCTTATTAAACACTCAAAAGAAAAGATGAGTAAGCAGCACAACATACTGGCCGAAACCATCACAAAATGGCAGGGAGATCAGGAACAAATCGACGACATGGTTGTGGTGGGCATCAGGATATAGCCCAGGAAATTACCTTTTTTTTGTAACCCTGTTTTCCGCAATGAAGCACTCTGGAAGTAATTGAAGAACCTCGGAGCAGAGCTCCGAGGAATCTTCGATCCAAATATTATTTTAAAGGTGCTCGCTTACCCCGAAGTAGAACTTCGGGGAACCGAGTTTACGAGCTCGGCGGAGCCAATGCGCGAGCGGGATTCAAGATTATATGGAGACGGCAGCCAAAGAATTGGCTGTGGCATAATCAACATATCTTGCTCTGACTCAAATGGTGAAACAAGGTCTATTTGGAACTTGTAGCTGTTTTGAAACAGACCTATGAGATACTTTACATAATTTGTTAACATGATTCGATATGTTTCCGAATAATGTAAATATATTACTATATTTATAGCATGAAAGTTATTAAATCCACCACCGGAGAACACTTTCAAGTGAATATAGATTATGTGAAAAATGAAGATTACAAGAGCTTGTCTAAAAGAAGGTATTTCTTTGATTGGAAAGAGGAGAAAGATCATGAAGTATATAAACTTTCTATCAAGAATTCATCCGATATCCTGGGACTTGTATCCATTGAAAGGATTCCGGACGAATGGAGGATTCATATAAGGCTTTTGACAGTATCGAGAGAAAACAAAGGCCGCAACAAGATATTTGAGAACATTGCAGGTAACTTGATCACTTTCGTCTCAAAAATCGCCGTGAGGGAATATGGAGAGCTTGCCTGTGTATCCTTAAAGCCCAAAGATGCTATATCCCGGCATTATATGGATAAATATGGCATGAACAGGACAGGCCTGACCTTGAGCATTGAAATTTCAGAAATTCTGGATTTGATTAATACATATGACCATGAGTAGTAAGAAAAAGAGTACTGGGGAAGTAGAGGGTGCAGAGTTTGGTGTGAATTCCTTATATGCATCGAAAAAAGAGAAGCTATCGGATGGAAAGGCACTGATGGAAGCCAGGTTGGAGCGACTGAAGAATGTTTCGGAAGAGAAGATTCTCAAGGCCAGGTTGTTGCAATTAAAACTTCAGATGGAAGAGTATTTGGCGAAACAAGTTTATAGCGGTCGTAATTACTTCACTGATTTTCTGAAAATTTATATAGATATGCTATACAGTAAAAGAAGCAACTTTGCGAAGGACATGGATATTTCACCTGTAAGTCTGAGCCAGGTTCTGAACAATCACAGAGAACCTAAAGTAGAATTTTTGCTGCGTCTCATGATACATTCAGAGGAGGTTTATAAGAATATTTGTCCCTTTAAAAAAAATACCTGGTTCCGGGTTTATTATCATGAAAAGATATGTGATACAATGTCTAATCAGGATCATTGGATGCCTGAGGAAGAGAAGCACGTAAATATCAGTGAACCTTTCAAAGTCTATGGTAAATTACTGGGAAAATAAATATGAAACCAGCTGTAATCCTCACCCCTCACCTCTCACCTCTCACCACTCACCCCAACCCATCACCATTAACCCACTACACCATTAACTCATTAACCATTACCCCACTAACCATTAACCTTCTACCATATATTCCTCTTCTCCAAATGGATCTTCTCGTTGAAGAACATATTGGCGATCACCTCAAAGTATGGGGTGTGATCGGAGACATAGAATTGGTTTTCTCCAGCCTTTTCAGGACTCAGGAGGTCGTTTTCGGAAAGGAAATTCCGGACGGATTTTGCCACAATCTGGGCAGTATCCAGCACACTCACCTCAAAATTCAGAAAGCGGCTGATCTGGTTGCGGATAATGGGATAGTGCGTACACCCAAGCACCAGTGAATCAATGCCCTGCAATTCACCCCGTGAAAGGTAGGAGCGAATGATGGCATTGGAGATATCATCAAATACAAATCCTTCCTCAATCATGGGGACAAAGAGCGGAGTGGCCAGTGAGCTAACCTGGATGCTTCGGGAGGTGCCGGCCAGGGTCTCCTTGATCTTTCGCTCATAGGTGCCCGAATCGATGGTGGCTTTGGTTCCAATAATCCCCACACTCTTCTCTGTATCGGTGCAGACCTGGCTTACCACCGGATCGATCACATTCATCACCACAGCCCTTTTACCCACATGCTCCTTCACCTCTTCAAAGGCATTGGCCGAGGCGCTGTTGCAGGCAATCAGGATCACCTTGCACTTCTGTTCCAGCAGGAAATCGGCAATCCCCAGAGAATATTGAAGAATGGCCTCCCTGGACTTATCGCCATAGGGAAGGTGGGCGGTATCTCCAAAATAGATCAACTGCTCGGAGGGCAGCATGGTATGCAATGCATGCGCCACGGTGAGTCCTCCCACTCCCGAATCAAATAGACCTATCGGACTGCTTTTTGCCATAATATCTCAGAAATGAAGGTATAAAAAAAATGGGATCATGAAGTATCAACTTCTCCACAATCCCATTTTATATTTTTTACTGAAAGCCTACTGAGTACTACCTTCTACTGTATACTACTAGTTACTACCACTATCATTTATTGAAGTCCCAGCTTGGTTTTAACAGGTATCAACATATCCATGCTCTCTTCAGAAACATAGACAGGGTTTCCCTGGCTCAGGTCGAATACATAGAGAAGGCCATTTTCTTTGGCTACCTCATCAATGGCTTTACGGGCCTTATCCATCACCGGCTGAATCATAACCATGCTCTGCTGCTGAAGGTCCTGCTGAGCAGTCTGGGCAAAATTCTGAAGACGAACCTGCATCTCCTGGATCTCAGAAGCTTTGGCTTCCTTGATCAGGTCGCTCATGGTGGCTTCGGTCTGATTGAACTCTTCGATCTTCTTGTTGATCTCTACCTGGATGCGTTCAATTTCCAGATCGTATTGCGCCCTCAGATCCTGAACATTTTGCTGTGCAGTGTCATACTCGGGCATGGCCTGAAGCAACTGCTCTGAAGTAATGTGGCCAAATTTCTGTGCGTGGAGTGCAAAGGTCATACAGAGTATTCCCAATGCCAGGGTCATTCGTTTCATAGTTTTCATTGTGTAATTGTTCGTGTATATAATATGCGTATTTATCTGATTGTTTGCAAAAAGCGCCTACAAACGTACATAATGTTTCTTACGATTACAATACCGTAATTATAAAAAACCTTAATTCTTATATCCTAGCTTTTCAAGTACTTCATCACTCAAATCATAACGTGGATTTGAGTAGAGAATGGAAGCTCCTGAAGCAGTGTCAAAGATCACTGCATAGCTGCCTTCAGCTGAAAGCTCTTTTACCGCTTTATATATGGCATCCTGGATGGGTTTTACCAGTTCCTGTCGTTTCTTGGAGAGATCGCCGTCCGGACCAAAATATTTGGCCTGAAGTTCCTTTACCTGGCGCTCTCTGGCAAGGATCTCCTCTTCCCTCTGCTTCTTCATCTCATCGGTAAGCAATACACGTTCCGACTGGTAGGTCTTATACATGGTCTCAATCTCGGTATATTCTACAGCCACCTCCGCTTCCCAGGTCTCTGAAACTTTGTCAAGTTCAGTCTGAGCAGCATTGTAGGAGGGAATATTCTGAAGAATATAGTCCGAGTCCACAAAAGCGAACTTCTGTGCCATGGTCACACCTGCAAAGAGGAGAAGGGCCAAAGTAGTTGCTGCTAATTTTTTCATGGTATATGCTTTTTTTGGTTTTTGCTATGCTGTGTAGTTCAAACTCCGTACCAAAATTGTAAATCCTTTAATATTAGAACTGTTGACCAATGGTGAAGTGGAACTGTGAGCCACTGATACCGTTGGATCCGGGATATGGATCAAATCCGTAGCCCCAGTCAATTCCCAGCAGTCCGAACATGGGAAGGAAGGCCCTTACACCGAATCCGGCAGCACGCTTGGTGTTGTACGGATTAAACTCATCGATGCTGTACCAGGCATTTCCTGCTTCAAGCCATGCAAGTACAAAGATGGTGGCCGATGGATTCAGCGAAACGGGGTACCTCAATTCCAGGGTATACTTGGTATATACATTACCCGACTTGTTCCCGTTTACTGTGGGTGTCAGACTCCGGTTGGGATATCCACGCTGTGCAATGGTTTCCCGTCCATAGAGGTTATATCCCGATAGTCCGTCCCCACCCAGGTCAAATCCTTCGAAAGGCGATGGACCAATGTCGTCGTTGTAGTGTCCCAGCTATCCCCAATGCAATCTGGCCATCAGAACCAGGTCCCCAATCAGGGCATGGTACCAGTCGGCTTTAAACATCCAGCGATGGTACTCCACCCACTTATATTTGTCCGCATCCCCTATGGTTGAATAATCCGTTCCGGGATTGAACAAAGAATATGGGGGCGTGATCTGAAGGCTCACACTCAGGTTGGAACCCCTTCGGGGATAGATAATCTGATCCTGGGAGTTCCTTCCAAGGGTAATGGTATAACTGAAGTTGTTAAAATATCCATTGTCCACCAGGAACAGTCCGGGATAATCCTTCACCTTGTATCTCTGGTAGGAGAACGCATTGTAAAGGGTAAAGAAGTCATCGGGCCAGGTAAGCCTTTTTCCCAGTCCCACCGTAAAACCAGTCACAGAGTAATACTCATCCGTAATATTGTCGCCACCCTGCCAGATGGCATAAGGATTCCGGTTCATTTTGGAGAAGTAACCCGAAACAGAGAATGAGTTGGGTTTCTTGCCTCCGAACCAGGGTTCAATAAAAGAGAAGTTATAGGATTGGTATACCTTACCGTTGGTCTGGGCCCTCACTGAAAAGGTCTGTCCGTCGCCCGAAGGCACCGGTCGCCATGCCTTGGGATCAAATATCCTGCTGGCCGCAAAGTTGGAGAAACGAATACCAATGGTACCCACAAGCATTCCGGCCCCATAACCTCCGGAAACCTCCAGCTGGTCGGTGGCCCGTTCCACCAGTTGATATTCAATATCCACGGTTCCATCGGCCTGATTGGGAATGGGATTGGGTTCAATCTGCTCCGGATCGAAGTGACCCAGGTTGGCCAGTTCCCTGACCGTACGGATGAGCTCCGACTTACTGAACTTATCTCCCGGCAGGGTTCGCAATTCCCGCCTGACCACATGCTCGTTGGTCCGGGTATTTCCTTTGATGATCACATCGTTGATCATGGCAATCTCACCCTCATAGAGGCGCATTTCATAGTCGATGGTATCATCTTCCACACTCACTTCCACAGGGGTAAGCTGGAAAAAGAGATATCCATTATCCAGATAGACCCCATTCACCGCATCTTCGTCAATAAAGAGCCGTTCGTCCAGTACTTTCTGGTCAAATACATCTCCCTTTTCAATTCCCAGCACCGCATTCAGCAATTCTGAAGGGTACTTGGTATTTCCGACCCAGTCAATATCCCCGAAATGGTACTTGTTCCCCTCTTCGATAGTGATATAGAGCTCAAGCCGGGCTCTGTCTCCCGGCACAACTGCCACGGAATCGGAGAGTATCTTTGCATCCCTGAATCCATTTTCATTATAAAAATCAACCAGCGACTTCTTGTCCTCCTTAAAGGTTTCGGCTACCAGTTTGGAGGCTTTGAAGAAGTTGATGCTTATCTTCTTTGTATCCTTCATCTTCCGCCGAAGCACCGATTCCTTGAAATTATCAGCCCCGATAAAGTAGATCTCATCGATCTTCACCCGTTCATTCTTGCGCATAAAGATCTCCATCTGCACCATATTCACCCGCATGGTATCGTCGTTAAGAACAATGGAGGTTTCGCAATTGAGAAAGCCCTTCTCCATAAAGTGATCCCTGATAATCCGCTGTGGTATTGTCCATGATATCGGCGGTCACCTGTTGACCATTCCTCAAGTTGATCTTCTCCCTTATATCCTGGGTTTCCGATTTTCCGATCCCGGTGATGCTCCAGTCTCGACATGCGCGATTGCTCGGTAAGGTAGATATCCAGCCAGATGCTGTCATCTCTATCTTTGATGGCTGTAATGCTTGCATCGGAGAAGAGTCCCTGGCTCCAGAATTTCTTCAGTACATCGGTCACCTCATCGCCGGGAAGGGTGATGGTGTTTCCTTCCTTCAGACCCGAAAGACTAACCAGTACCTCCTTCTGAATAAACTCGATGCCACTTACCGTCACATCTGCAATGACATATTCTTTGGGATTCTCATAGTCCATCACCTTAAGGGTATCATGACCCACATTATCCTGGGCTGCCATGCCTGAAGCGAAGATCGAGGAGCACAACTAAAAGAAAAGTCCGTTGTCTCATTCCTGCATTTAACTGTTATTTGTAATAACTCTGGGTTTTTCACTTACCTTACCGAATCGTCGCTCCCGTCTCTGAAAATCGATAATGGCTTCATAAAAATGCTCCTTGCGATAATCGGGCCACAATACCGGTGTAAAGTAGAGCTCCGTATACGCAAGTTGCCAGAGTAAAAAATTACTGATCCTTCTTTCACCGCTGGTTCGAATAAGCAACTCCGGATCGGGCATGAGCGAGGTGGCCAGGTATGATTCCAACAGGCAGGAATCAATGTGATCCGGATCCAGTTTCCCGGATTTGGCATCGACACACATCTGTTTTACCGCATCGGTAATTTCCCATCGTCCACTGTAACTAAGTGCCAGTACCAGTGTAAGACCGGTATTTCCCGACAGTGAATCCATCGATTGTGCCAAATGCTTTTGCACGCTTTTTGGAAGATCAGTAATATTTCCAATCACTAGCAGGCGGACATTATTCTCGTTTAGTTTTTTGGTTTCATTGGTGATGGTGTTGGTGAGCAGGGTCATCAATCCATCAATTTCGTTTGTGGGGTCTTTTCCAGTTCTCGGTAGAAAATGCATAGAGGGTGAGGTATTCCACACCCAGTTCTCCCGCTGCTTCCACTACCTGGCGAACCGACTCCACACCATTCCGGTGCCCGAAAAGGCGTTCTCCGCCTTTCTTCTGGGCCCAACTTCCATTGCCATCCATGATCATGGCGATGTGCCTTGGAAGGCGTCTCTTGTTTATTTGTTCACTCAAATTCATGATCAGATCCACTTCACTTCAAAAACTGTACCCTATTCCTTACCGTATGGTATTATCATTGTATGTCGGACAGTCTTCCCGGAAATTAAAAATTTTGTAGGTCAGGAATATCCCGGTAAACATATACCAGTCGTTGTTCCCAACCGCTGTTTGCACCTCTTCTCCACCCGGGTTTGTCACCCCGTCAATCAAATCGGTGAAGGTTTTTCGCATGTTCACCTCCACTCCTCCGCTCAACTTCTCTCCCAGGTTCATTTTAAACCCTCCCCCGAAGGGCAGGTAGAGGTGCGAAACCGCATCTCCCGATATGTTCAAACTGTAACCCAAACCCGCTGATACATAGGGCGAATACTTCGTTTTTCTGTACGCAGTTTTATAGGGCCACCAGTTAAATTCAAAATCAAGGCCCAAATCTACGAAACTTGACTGAAATTCTACCTCTCTGTTCCCGAAAACTTCACCTGAACCGGTCAGATTGTAGAAAACCGCATGGGCCCGCAAGGCATTCCGCATGTTAAAGTTGTACCGAAAGATGGGGCCAATGGCCGGAGGAACCCAGTGTAGCCTGGGGTATGGTGGGACTCAAATCACCCAGATACCAGGGTATGGCCGTCATAAAACCAATATCGCTCTTCCGCTGCCCATGGGCAGGAATCAGAAAAAAAAGGAAATAAGAATGAGTAAGGAAGAAGCTTCCTATAAGTGTCAAGGTCCTCCTATCTGTAGAGTTTCTTAAAGATGGGTCGTCCGTTTCTATCGTTCCGTATTTTATATATTGCTTTAACACTCGTCAGGAAATAAGAATCATTATATTTTGACCACTGAGAAGCATATCCATCCAGGTAATCCGATAACGTAAACTGGTATCCCATCTCTGCACCTATACTCCAGCGGGGATCAATGGCCCACTTAACTCCAGCGCCCAGGGGGAAAACGGCGGTATAATTCGAATTATTGTTATACCCCGGATTACTCAAGTGGTTCCTCCCCATTGTTATTCAGATCCTTTACTTTGGCTTTTGAAACACCCCTCCCACCCCTCCAAAGACATACAGATAAATCTTGTTATAATTGTTGATCATTCCTTTCCGGTTATAGACTGCCCCGGAAATAAATCTCCTGGCTGTCTCCCAATCATATAATATTCCGCCCTGCGACATGCTGAAATGCATGGCTGTTAAAAGAGTATACCCGCCCATGACTGGATCCCTCCTCATCCTTTCCCCCATACATCATATATGCCAGGTCAAGGCTAACCACAAAATCCTGGGTGATTTTAAAACTGGGTTTAAACCCAACAGTGGGCCGCAATCCGTTGAAATTATTCAGAAATGGTTTGTTGGCCAGCCCAATATCCCCATGAAACAGACAGCTCCCACGTAGAGATCTGCTTCATACCTGCGAAGCTTCCAGCGCTGACCGTATCCATCCAGGGAAGTGATCAGCAACAGGGCGATGACCGGGATCAAAATTTGTTCTTCATGGCCGGGTCATTCAGTTATTAAATATAAAAATAATCAAATATTTTTAATTACGCTTATCTGCTCCCCACATCAATTTATTACGAAGGGTACTGTAGAAGCTTATATTCTCTATTCGAATCATTTTCAGGGTGTAATCTGCCTTGCGAATGGTCACCGTGGTATCCACATCCAGATCGATGGTGCGGGAGTCGAGTGGCCAGCTGAAACTGAGGGTCGCGGGTATCCACTGAAAGCTGCAGTACCGCGGAGTCGGGAAGCACCAGGGGCCTTACTGTAAGGTTATGCGGGGCAATGGGAGAAAGCACAAAACTGGTGGACTCGGGCACCACAATGGGACCCCCCACACTCAGGTTATATGCGGTTGAACCGGTGGGTGTTGATAACAAAAGTCCGTCTGCCCAATAAGCACTTAAAAATTCATCATTTACCTTCACATGAATGGTAATCAGCGAGCCTGAACTTTTATAGAGCCGAACCTCATTCAGGGCCACATCCAGGTCATTGAGTTCGGTGCCTGATGCCTCCACCTTCAGCAGCATGCGCTCTTCAATATCATAATTCCCGCTGAACACACTCTCCAGAGACTCAGTCAGGTTCTCCTGGGAAATATAGGAGAGAAAACCCAGTCGGCCAATATTCACCCCCAGCACCGGAATCCCGCTGTCCCTTACCAGGTTCACCGTTTCCAGGAAAGTGCCATCCCCTCCCAGGGAGAAGAGAAAATCCAGGTCGGTGGGCAGATCGGTATGGCTGTTATAGAGCCCGGCTACTTTGGGTCTGAGTCCTGTCTTTTTCTGAAGAAATTCATAAAGGGGCTCAAAAATCCACACATCCACATTCAGCATGCTGAATTTGCTAAACATGGTGGCAATATTTTCGCGGGCATATGAAGGGAAGTTCCTTCCAAAAACAGCGACTTGCATTTTATCAGGTATTCAGGTATTTAAGAAAGACATCAAAGCGCTCCTGGTAAAACTCATCCAGGTCCTCATCATTCAAATGGGATGAAACCACCGTATAGTTGTAGCGGTTGAAGGTGTCCATGACAGAGGTAAGATCGGTGAGGTTGATCTTGAGGGTCACCCTCAGTTTGTTCACATTTTCGGCTGCAGCCACATAGAGACTCAGGATCCTGGCATTGTTACTCTCCACAATCTGCGCAATCTCGCTTAATGAGTAATCATGTGTATTCATCTCCAGCTCGATGATCCCTCCCGGCTGCTGCATGGCTGACAAATGGGCAAATCTGCGGGTAAGATCCTCCTGGGTAATCACTCCCAGATAATGTTTCTCTGATTCAGTACAGGAACCAGGGTCAGCTCCAGCCGCGACAGCAATTCAATCACTTCATAGATATGCTGATCCTCACTCACAAAAGGTTTCTGAAGCGAAAGGCTGTGATTGCCCACCGGTTCATCCGGATTATTCAGATCGTAAATATCGGCATCGGAGATCAGCCCCAGGAATTCCCTGTGGTTCACAATGGGCAGGTGCTTGATCCTGAACACCTCCATCCATGAAAGCGCTTTGGTACCTGAATCCGAAGTCTTCAGAGCCGTCACTACATCCGATATGAGTTCTTTTGCCAGCATGAGTTGCTAAACTTACATGTTTAACGTAATACAAAGCAAATATTGTTCCAAGTTGCCGAAAATCAAATGATTTTAAGACAGCTTGTGGGACTGACATCCAGCTTCGCTGGGTTACAGGTTTAACTTTTTCTCAATGGTATTCAGGAGTATGGAGATGGCCACTTCGTTCAAACCTCCCTGGGGAACAATGATATCGGCATACCGTTTGGAGGGTTCGATAAACTGAAGGTGCATGGGTTTTACCGTTTTTTCGTAACGATCCAGCACCTTCTTCACATCCCTGCCCCGCTCCATCATATCCCGCTGGATGACCCTTCCCAGGCGGTCGTCCGAATCGGCATCCACAAAAACCTTGATATCAATCTCCTTCACCAGGGGCATGTGGGTGTAGATAAGGATCCCTTCCAGGATAATTACCTCCTTGGCTTCCACCGGGATGGTTTCCTTGGCCCGGGAACAGGTCAGGTATGAATAGATGGGCTGCTCCACAGGCTTTCCCTTTTTAAGCATCCTGATGTGATCCACCAGCAGGTCCCACTCCAGGGAATCGGGATGGTCAAAGTTGATCTGCTGCCGCTCCTCCATGGGCAGGTGACTGCTGTCCTTATAATAGGAGTCCTGGGGAACAAAAGCCACCCGGTCCTGGGGGATTCGCTCCAGGATTTTCTTTACCACCGTGGTCTTTCCCGATCCGGTGCCGCCTGCGATGCCAATGGTAAACATGTTATTAGTTAATGGTTATTGGTTAGTGAAAGTAAATACTAACCTATTAACCTACTAACTTACTAACTTTTTCTGACTAACTTTTGCGAAGCAAAAATCAGAAAAATACACATGAACCAACACATTATACCCCCTAAGTTTTAAGCCCATTGTAAAAGACAAGATCTGGGGTGGATCGAAATTGAAGCAGGTACTGGGAAAGAGTGCCTCGGATAGTGCCGGTGAGAGCTGGGAGATCTCTGGTGTGGATGGGGATATTTCGGTGGCTGAAAATGGATTCCTGGCTGGCAATACCCTGGAGGAGTTGGTGGAGATCTATATGGGTGAACTGGTGGGGGATCAGGTCTATGCAAAATTCGGATTGGTATTTCCGCTCTTGATCAAGTTTATTGATGCCAATGATTTTCTGAGCATCCAGGTGCATCCCGACGATACCCTGGCCAAAGAGCGTCACAACTCCTTCGGAAAAACGGAGATGTGGTACATCGTAGAATCGGAAAAGGGAGCAGACAAAGGACAATTGATTGCAGGTTTTAACCGGGAGCTTGACCCAGAACAATATTTGGCACATCTCAAAGGGGGTACCCTGAAGGAGATTATGAATTACGAAAATGTGGAGCCTGGAGATATCTACTTTATGCCTGCGGGTCGGATTCATGCCATTGGGGCAGGCGTATTGCTGGCAGAGATTCAGCAGACCTCCGATGTGACTTACCGGATTTATGACTTCGACCGGAAGGATGATGCGGGGAATCCACGGGAACTTCATACCGACCTGGCCCTGGATGCCATCGATTTCACACATCCATCCTGATTACAAAACCCACTATCGGAAGGCCGCAAACAGCACGGTCACCGCTGTGGACTCGCCCTATTTTCACCACCAGTGTAATCAAGCTGGATAAACCGGTTGAAAAGGATTATAACCTGATCGATTCCTTTGTGATCTATATGTGTATGGAGGGAGAAGCCGGGATTACTTATCGTGGAGGTACAGAACTGATTAAGAAGGGTGAAACCATCCTGATTCCAGCCGAACTGAAAGAGATAGCCATCATTCCCACCGAACCAACCACCCTGTTGGAGGTTTATATCAAATAGAAAAAGCCATGAAGATTACCAAAGCAGAATTTATCACCAGCAGTTCGGAGGTGTCACAGTGCCCACCAGAGCAAATCCCCGAATACGCCTTTATTGGTCGTTCCAATGTGGGCAAATCCTCCCTGATCAATATGCTGGTGGACCGGAAGAAACTGGCCAAAACCTCCTCCACACCGGGAAAAACCAGGCTTATCAACCATTTTAAGATCAACCATGAATGGTTTCTTTGCGACCTCCCGGGCTATGGCTATGCCAAGGTGTCAAAAAAAGATCGGGACACCTTTGCAAAAATGATCGAAAAGTATGCCACCCAGCGTACCAACCTGGTCTGCTTCTTTGTGCTGGTGGATGCCCGACATAAGCCCCAGCAGCTGGACCTGGACTTTATCGAGTGGCTGGGCGACAGCAACCTGCCCTTTGTGATTGTGCTGACCAAAATAGATAAGGTGAGTCAGACGGTAAAGTCCACCAACCTGTTGCTGCTTAAGAATGAGCTGAGCAAGAGCTGGGAAGAACTTCCCCTGATCTTTGAAACCAGCGCTGAGAAAAAAACGGGCCGCAATGAGGTCCTTGGATTTATAGAGGATACCAACAAGAAGTTGGTATCCTAGTTAATAAGATAGGAGTTAATGGGTTAGTGGATTAATGGGTTAGCGGGCTATAAGCGGTTGTCTGGTAGTTGTGGAGGTAAAAAGCCTTGCTGATCCAGGGCTTCCATGATTCCCAGCCGGAGCAGCCCGGCTTTCAGGTTGATGACATACTTCCTGCTGCCCTCCGAAAGGGAAAGCAGCAGGTTCTTGTCCCTGAGTCCCCTGATCCTGCGTGATATTTCCTGCGGAGTTTTGTCCCTGAACAGGTCCCTGTAATGGGTGGCACTGACAGCACCTGCATCGAGTGCAATCTTCAGCATATGCCTTTCTCTTGAGGTGATGCGCTTCTCCTCTTCTGAGAGGACAAGTGCAGGTTGGATAATTTTCTCTGACAAATATGCATGGTCCGAAAGCAGGTCAATTTTCCTGATTTCGTTTCTGAGTCCACGAAGCATATAGGTACACCAGTTCTCCAGTCCTTCCCTGCTTCCGTCGTCAGCCCCTGAAAGCATTTTGTAGTAGAGCCTTCTGTCCATACAGAAAACCGAGGTGGGATTGATGATCCGGCTATCGGTTATACGGAATCCCTGCTTAATCATCAGGGCGTAGGACAGCAAACGGGCTGTTCTTCCGTTCCCGTTTTCGTATGGATGAATCCAAACAAATCGATGATGAAAAAGGGCTGCTTTTATCAGGTCATATTTTGGAGCATGGTTCGTATTCATGAAAGCGATCAGCTCATTCATCAGTGATACAATTTCCCACGGGGGCGGTGGAAGATGAGAGGAATGACCGATGCCCACTTCCTCTTGCCTGAATCTCCCCGGCCAATGGTCACCGTCCCCGGCAGGAGGAGGACGCAGCTCTGCCATGATTAGCCTGTGTACTTCTGAGATGAAATTCAGGTCAATTGCCTGTCCGCTAATAACCTGGTCGATATGAATCAGGGCTTTTTCCATATTCCGGATTTCCTTCACGCCCTCCGGGATTCTTGATTCCGGGCTTTGATCGGCATCCATCAAATCGATGAGTTGCGTATTATTTCCCTCGATCCTGGCGGAACCGACAGCCTCAATGGTATGGAATAGCGAAATCAGGTCACGGTAAACCAGGGGATGGGTCCGGGTCTTAATCTCCTTTCTCCTGAGATGATCCAGGTCAATGACCAGGTCTGCGATCTCCGAATCAAAATCCGGGACGATCAATGCCAGGGGGAAAGGTTTGTATTCCGGAAAGGCCATATCTCAAGATTAATATACAATATTTAACAGTGACACAATCCAATATTTAACATGAACCGACTTACTCATCTGTTATACATTATATTACAAAGATATAGCAAATCATGGTATTTACATATAAAGCACTTCATTATTTAACATGCTATGCTACATGTTCGTTCAAAACATCCGACATAATTTGAAATGGTCAAGTTCCTAGAAGTTTTGTACTGCCATCCCGGAAAGTAACCTGGATTTGTGTCACATGATCAAAGACCACTTTGTGTTTTGGTCGTTCTCCCTTCTCCGCCTGGCTCTTTTGAATCACCACTTTCAATGGTTTCTGGCGCACTTTTTTTACCGTACCAATCACCTTGCCCCCATTCTGGTAGGTGATCTCCACGCTCTCCACCTGGTCCAGTTCCGATCCAAAGAGCTTTGCTAATTCGGGTGTGATTTCCATGGGTTTGGTTTAATTCCCCTTTAGTTTTCCAGGAAGTATTTAATGGTCTTCACCAGCAGTGCGGGTTGTTCTGCATGAACCCAGTGTCCTGCTCCCGGAATGGTAACAATTTCAGCCACCGGAAAGATGGAACGGATCAAGAGGTGGTCCTTAGCTTGAATGTAGTCTGACTCTGCCCCTGAAATAAAGAGGACCGGAAAACCGGTGATCCCCCCTGCAGGTATAGTGGCAGGATCTAAGCCTTCGAAGATCTTATCCAGGTTGTTGTTCAGGGCCTCCAGATTGATCTCCCAGCTGAATCTTCCTGAACTGTCTCGTCCAACATTCTTCAATAAAAAACCTCGGATTCGACTTGAACCAATCCTGGATCTGAGGGCCAGATCCAGTTCTTCCCTGCTTTTTGCATTTTGCACATCCAGTGCCAGCAATGCATCAATTATGCCCGAATGGTTGGGTGCCTTTCGTGAGGCCAGGGCCAGGTTGTTATAGGATTTGGGTGCAATATCCACCGATATCAGCGAAGCTACGCGCTCGGGCCACTCCACCGCAAAGCTCATGATCGTCTTTCCTCCCATGGAGTGCCCGATAAGCACAGCCTTTTCAATGTCCTGATCGTCCATAAACTCCCTGAGGTCCTCCCGCATGGCTGGATAATCATGAACTTCAGAATGGGGCGACTGTCCATGATTTCGCTGGTCAACCACATACACCTCAAACTTTTCAGCCAGTTCCCTGGCAATGGTGATCCAGTTATCGCCCGAACCATACAATCCGTGCACAATGATCAGAGGGGGACCTGACTCCCCGTATTTCCTAAAGAAGAGTTTCATATAATTTCCGGTCAATGCTTATTTAGCCAGTTCCATATACCTGGAAGATAATTCTGCCACCAGCTCCCTGATGGTGTCAAAGGCTTTGGATGTCTCTTCGGTGATGGGAGTCTTTTTTAACTTGAGGATCAGCAGTCCGTAAAGTCCGTTAAACGCCACCTGAATATCGCTTTCTCTTGCATGCCCGGATCGCATCCGCAGGGCTTCAAGATGTGGCTTGGCCTTGTTGTGCGTCTCCTTATACCCCGTATCCACGCCCTCATCCAGGATCTTGTGGTGCAGTTCACTGAGCTGTTCTACCGTAGAGTTCAGTATATTCAGATGCCCCGACACCTCCTTTTTTTCATCAAGCATCATGGCGATAAGGGTCTTATACCATTCCCGCATCTCCCGCTTTACCTCATATTCCACCTCAAATTGATTGATCAGAGTCTCTTCAATGCCATCGAGATTCAGCTTATTGGCCCGGATCATATCCTCGACCTGATACATGTAGAAGATGTATTCTGCAATGTTCTCTGTTTTTTTCTGTTGAGCAATTATCATATGGGAAGGTTATTGGTTAATGGGTAGACGGGTAGTGTAAAAAAAAGGAAGTGCTAGTTAATCACGGAGTTGGCGGAGGTACATCTGGATGGTATTCTGAAGTCCGTAATAGAGGGCATCTGCAATAAGGGCGTGACCAATGGAGACCTCTTTTAGCCAGGGAATCTGTAGTTTCATATATCGAAGATTTTCCAGGCTCAGGTCGTGACCGGCATTAAGTTCAAGTCCAGCGTCCCTGGCCACTTTAGCCGCTTCCAAAAAAGGTTTGATGGCTGCTTCTGCACCAGCAGGATATTGGGTGGCATAGGGTTCGGTATAAAGTTCCACCCTGTTGGTGCCCGTTTTGGCAGCTCCCTCTATGAGTCCGGGTTCGGTACCTATAAAAATGGAAGTCCGGATTCCGTGCCTCTGAAACTCGCCAATGACCTCCTTTAGGAAACTTTGATGTTTCAAGTGTATCCCACCCAGCTGAAGAGGTGAGGGCTTCGGGTGGATCGGGTACCAGGGTGACCTGGTCGGGCTTCACCCTGCATACCAGTTCTATAAATGATTTTGAAGGATATCCTTCAATATTAAATTCTGTGGTAACGAGTGGCTTAAGTAAATCCACATCGCTGAAACGAATGTGCCTTTCATCGGGACGGGGGTGTACGGTGATCCCCTGTGCCCCAAATTGTCTCACAATCCACAGCCACCTTCTGAACATCCGGGATATTCCCTCCACGTGCATTCCGCAGGGTGGCTATCTTGTTAATATTTACGCTTAATCTGGTCAATTTGTGTAGTTCTTTAAAAAGAAATACAAAGGTAAGTAAATCTCTTCATAAGCGATGTTCGATTTCTAAAGTTCAATTTCCAAAAGTTCCTGCCCCAATCGATGCAAGGCACTTTCAATTTTCCGGGTTTGCTTAGAACTCGGCTTCTTAATTCCCATTGCATACTGGCTGATTAAGCTCTGATTCATGCCTGTGATCCTGGAGAGTCCTGATTTTGTCAGGACTCCGGAGAACCAATCAAACAAGGAAGCAATGTCCATTTTGTAGCTTAACTCATATTCATCTTGAAACATATCAGGAACCTCAAGGTGCTCCTCTTTCAAACCTTCAATATGAAATTGCACTGCATCCTGGATAGATTCCTTTATGCCTGAAAGTGAATCTCCTGTTGAAATACAACCAGGCAAATCTGGTAAGTAAGCAGAATAACCTTCATCATTTGTTTTTTCTAAAATCACGATTGCCTTATTCATATAGCCATATTTTATACTATCCTTTTAATCCAGCCTGCCGAATTATGCTCCCCATAGTCCCTTTCATATTCTTTGATTTAGGTTTTAATCTTCATCAAAGAACATCCGGAGACCACGAAACAAAAGTAATACTTCTGTTACTTATTTCAAAAATAAGTAACGATAATAGTACTTTTTAGGATTATTAACTGATCAAACTGATGTTCTTTCAGCTGTTAATGAGATGAATTAGCAGTTGATCAGCTTATGATAAGGTCATCAAGGCTTCTTTTGGGAACATGGTGAACGCCCTGCTCATCCCTCCAGTATTTGATGTCGTCGTTTGAGACTTCGTCGATCACCACCTTTTCGGCGGGTTTCCCCAGCGCAAATACCTGGATAATCTTATAGTGATCAGGAATAGTAAGTATGGAGCGCAGTTTCTCACGCTGCACCGAACCTATGATGCATCCGCCAAATCCCTGTTCCACGGCAGTGAGTAGCATGCTTTGTGCGGCAATGCCATCGTCACACCACCAATCGTCGGTGATTTCCAGGTCTCCCAGCTGAACGATATATGCGGTGGGCCTCTCCCCTTCTTCTGGTCCGGGCCAATCCTTCATATATCCTGCCCATGCCAGGGTAGGAAAGATCCGGGCACATTCAGCCGGATCATTAAACAACATATACCTCAAGGGCTGCATATTTCGGGCCGATCCGGATAAGCGTGCGGCCTCCACCATCTCGCGCAGCAGCTCCATGGGCATGGGGACAGACTGGTCAAATCGACGGTAGGAACGGATTCAATAAAATTAAATTTTTTATCATATAAAAAATTTAGTTAATGGTTAATAGGCTATTGGTTAATGTTTTAGTTAGTCAGTTAAAGGAATAACTATTAACTACTACCCTGTTAACTAACAATAAATAGCTGAAGGGCTATTTATTGTTATACATATTCATTGTTCGTTGTAGTCCGATTACCCCAAAGGATTTGATGATGTCCCCGGCCATTTCCATGCGCTCGGGAAGGGCCTTCTTCTGCTCGGGAGTCCATGCTCCCAATACATAATCCACCTGCTGGCCCGGATAAAAATCATCTCCGATTCCAAAACGCAATCTTGCATAACCGGTGGTTCCCAGTATGGTCTGGATGTGGGCCAATCCATTGTGACCGGCATCTCCCCCTTTTGCACGAAGGCGCAGGGTCCCATAGGGCAGCGCGATGTCGTCTACCACCACCAGTAAATTCTCAAGGGGCAATTTTAGCTTGTTTAACCAGTAACGTACGGCATTGCCGCTCAGGTTCACATAGGTGGAGGGTTTAAGGAGCCAGTAGCTGCGGGCGCGGTACTTATATTCGGCCACAAATCCGTAACGCTTGTCCTTAAAAGAAATATTGGACGCCCCGGCAAGGGCATCCAATATATCAAATCCTATGTTGTGACGAGTATGTGCATATTCGTCACCTATGTTTCCTAATCCAACTACAAGGTATTTCATACCCTGCAAGTATTAAGCGTCGGCTGCGGTATCTTCAGCGGGTGCTGCCGATCCGTCTGCTGCTTCTGCTGCTTCTGCTTCTGCTGCTGCTTCTGCTTCAGCGGCCTCTTCAGCTTCGCCCATCTCCATACCCTTGCTAATCCGTGAGGATACAACGGCAAATATCATGGAACGCGAGGGATCAAGGATCTCCAGGTTATCGTATGAAAGGTCACCGATCTTGATTGATTCGCCAATCTCCAAATCTGTGATGTCAATTTCCAGAACATCGGGAAGATTAGCCACAAGTCCGCGTACCTTAAGTACACGCCTTCTCTGACGGGCCTTACCACCATTCTTAATACCGATGGCTGCACCGGTCAGGAGGATAGGCAGTTCGACTGTAACAGGTTTATCATCAAACACCTCTACGAAATCGATGTGGTAGAGCTTATCGGTTACAGGATGGAACTGCAGTTCCTGCATAACGGCTTTATGTACTTCGCCACCCAGGTTCAACTCCACCAAAAATGCGGTTGGAGTATAGACAATGTGTCTGAAGTCATTTTCGTGGGCATGGAAGTGGAGTACCTCGGCTCCCCCATACATAACGCAGGGAACGTGGTCTGCTTTTCTTAAATCACGGGTATGTTTTTTACCCAGCTCGGTGCGCTTTTCTGCGCTGATTTGAATTGTTTTCATTTTGTTGTGCTACTCAGAATTAAAATTTGAATTAACTCCCCATCACACGGTGGGAATATCTGCCATAGTGGCAAAACGGCTGCAAATGTAGTGAATTAATTTATAAATGTATCGCTGATGGATCTATAATTATAGACCTTGTCAATGACGTCTGCAAAATGCTCAGCCACAGAGAGTACCTTGATCTTATCTCCATTCCTTTTGAGAGGGATGGTATCGGTGACAATCAGCTCGTCGATGGGCGACTGTTCGATACGTTCGTAAGCAGGTCCGGAAAGCACGGGGTGTGTAGCCACAACCCTTACACTGAGCGCTCCTTCACTCTTCATCATTCCTGCTGCAAAGGTGATGGTTCCGGCTGTATCCACCATGTCATCCACAATGACTATGTTCTTTCCTTCGATATCCCCAATGGCTTTGATCTCTTCCACCACATTGGGTTTCTTGCGAAGCTTATAACAGATGACCATGCTGGCATTCAAAAATCGCGAATAGGCATTGGCCCGCTTGGTACCCCCCATATCGGGTGCAGCAATGGCCAGGTTATCCAGGTTCAATGCTTTTACATAGGGAACAAAAAGTGCAGATGCATAGAGATGATCCACCGGTACATCGAAGAAGCCCTGTAACTGATCGGCATGTAAATCCATGGTCATGATACGGTCTACCCCTGCAGCTGTAAGCAGGTCTGCCACCAGCTTGGCACCAATGGACGAACGTGGACGATCCTTGCGGTCCTGTCGGGCATAGCCAAAATAGGGAATCACAGCTACCACTTTGTCAGCAGAAGCTCTCTTGGCTGCATCAACCATCATCAATAGCTCCATCAGGTTGTCTGCCGGAGGAAAGGTGGATTGGATAATAAATACGGTACAACCCCGAACACTTTCGTCGTAAGAAGGCTGAAACTCTCCATCGCTGAACTGAAACACACTGGTTCGCCCCAGTTCGGTTCCAAATTTATTTGCAATCTTCTCTGCCAGATAGGCGGAGGCTCTTCCTGAAAAGAACTTAATAGGTCTATTTTGCGCCATCCCGGTAACTCAGCTTAAAGTGGTTTATTGGTTTTACTTCCCGGCAGCAAAAGTAAGAATATTTATCTTGTACGGACCGACTCTCTTTACAATTTTTTAATAGGACCCGAAAGTGAACAAAATGTTAAAATAGGTGTTATTTAGATTGAGACAAAATAACCTTCTCTTAATTGGTATCATGGCAGAAAAAAAACCCACTGTTCTGTTGATCGAAGACGATCATCAACTGGGCCCATTATTAAAAGACTCCCTGGAATTAAAGAATTACAGGGTTGACCTTGAGACAAGTGGCGAGAGGGCACTTCAACTTTTCAAGGCTGCCCAATACGATATTATCATTGTGGATATTGTACTGCCAGGTATGAATGGACTCGATCTGGCCAAGGAAATCCGCAAATCCAACTATACCACTCCCATTTTATTTATGTCGGCCAAGGACGATGACAAGGACAAAATTCTTGCCTATTGTTCCGGAGGAGACGATTACATTGTAAAGCCTTTTAGCGTAACCGAGCTGGCTCTTCGAATTTACTCCCTGTTAAAGCGGATTCAACCCGCGCTTTTGGGAGATGAGATGCCCGAAATGATTAAATTCGGCAAATTTGTATTCGACTATCCCAACCGCTTGTTGTGCTCACCCAACGAAAAGGTGAACCTGACCAAAAAAGAGGCTGATGTGCTGCGCATGCTGGCCTCCAATGTGAACAACGTGGTCAAGCGCGAAAAGGTACTTACGGATGTTTGGGGAGAGAATGACTACTTTATGGGACGCAGCATGGATGTATACATTGCCAGGCTCAGGAAGAAATTGAGAGAAGATAACAACGTCTCCATCGTCAATGTGCACCGCATGGGATTCAAGCTGGAGGTGGGTCACGCTAAATAAGTCTCCCGGATTACCTCCTTAAGACGATCAATTTCGAATCGACTCAGCGCACCTAATACCTTAATGATACGCTTCCGATCTATGGTTCGGATCTGATCTACCACTATCCAACCTTCTTTTTTATCGTGTCGAACGGCTACCCTTGTGGGATACGACCTGGATCGTGTAGTCATTGGGGCAACAACCATGGTGCGCAAATGTCTGTTCATCTCATTGGGAGAGATTACCACACAGGGTCTGGTTTTTTGGATCTCAGCTCCCAGGGTGTTATTCAGATTTACCAGCACAATGTTGTATTGGGCTATTTCCATTCTTCCAGCTCCTCATCTTCAGGCAAATCGTCAATGAGCAAGCTGTCTTCACCCCGCTCATGCATTTCTTTGAATTTCTCTTCCCATCCCTGCCTAACGGACTTAACAGGCCTTAATTCTATATGATTGGCTTTCATTACTACTTCTATTTTTTCTCCAAATTTGTATCGCTCCAGCAACAATTTACTCAACAGGATTCCTTTTGAATTCCCAATCCTAATTACCTGAATCTCCATACGGTTGAAATATTTGTACTAACAAAGTTATAACATTCCATATGGGAAAACAAATTGCTTTTTAAGGTTAATGCACTTATATCCTTTTAATCAGCTATTTTTGGATCAAATTTGCTGAAGGAATGAATTATAAGGGAAAGACCGTCTGGATCACAGGCGCCTCTTCGGGAATCGGGGCTGAACTGGCCCGTCAATTTGCCCTGGAGGGCGCCAGAGTAATCATCTCCTCCCATGATGCTGAAGAATTGTCGGGTGTAAAGAAGCAACTGGAATCCATCTCCAACCACATACATGAAGTGGTATTTAACCTGGGAAATCCAAAAGAAGTGCAAGCCACGGCTGACAAAGTCCTGAAAGAATTTGGCAGGGTGGATGTATTGATGAATAACGGGGGCATTTCTACAAGGGCACTGGCCATCGAGACCTCCCTGGAGATTGACAGAAGAATCATGGAGATCGATTACTTCAGCGGGGTGATTCTCACCAAGGCCCTATTACCTGCCATGATTCAGAATGGCTATGGGCACATCGGGGTGACCAGTTCCATTTCAGGAAAATTTGGCTTCCCTCTCCGAAGCGCATATGCAGCTGCCAAACATGCCCTGTTTGGCTTTTACAAAAGTGTATGGGCAGAAAACAATAAGAAAGGCATTCGGGTAACTGTGTTCAGTCCGGGCCGCGTTCAGACCAATATTTCGCTGCTTGCCCTTGAGAAGGATGGCAAAGCGCATGGCAAAATGGATCCGGGTCAGGCCAAAGGCATTACTCCCCAAAAATGTGCCAAAAAAATGATCCGGGCCATGAAACGAAATCGGAAAGATGTATTGATCGGAGGATCGGAGCTGGTTATGGTTTGGATTCATAAATATTGCAAACCTTTATATTATGTGGTCGTCAATAAAATTTCCTCCACATGATAGTAGGTAGTGGGTAGTAGATAGTGGGTAGTGGATAGTGGGTAGTGGATAGTGGGTAGTAGAATAGTGGTAGTATAAAAAAAGGTGGGAAAGACGTGTTAGGATAGATAAGTACTTGTGGGCGGTTCGGGTTTATAAAACCAGGTCGCTGGCGTCGGAAGCCTGTAGAAAGGGCAGGGTGACGATTGATGAGATGCCTGCTAAGCCTTCAAGGATGGTAAAAGCCGGTGAGGAAATCCAGGTTAAAAAGATGCCCATTGTATACTCCTACCCAAATTCTGGATCCCATTGAAAAGCGTGTGGGTGCCAAGATCGTTGACAAATACGTGAAAAACATCACTCCGGAAGAAGAGCTGCACAAATTAGAACTACAGGACGATTTCTATACCAAACGTGACCGGGGAGCCGGCCGGCCCACCAAAAAAGAGCGTCGCCTCCTGGACGATCTTCGCGAAACATAGCTCCTTCGTTTAAACATTTAATGTTATCGGTAAACAAATTTTAATAAATCTGCAATTTAGAATATATCCGATATAAAGATCTTTTTTACCTTTATTTATAAAGTCTTTTCGAAGAGCTCCTTATTTAGAATACCCCTATTTACAGGACTATAAAAACAATTCAGCACTTGACTTGTGTTTAACTTGTTTATATATTTGTTAAACAATTAGACCAACAACAATTAAAAATATAACGCTATGACAACAATGGATTTCAATAATAAGCTGATAAGCATGGAAGAGAGACTGGAAAGATTTGCACTGAGCCTGACTTCGAATCGTGACGAGGCAAAAGATCTGTTGCAAGAGACTTTCCTGAAGGCATTATCATCAAAAGATAAGTTCATCGAGTTTACCAACTTCGAAGCCTGGGCTTATACCATTATGAAGAACACCTTTATTAATAACTATAGAAAAGCAGTAAGACAAAATACCGTAGTAGATACCACAAAAGACCTCTACTACCTGAATAATTCAAAGGAATCATCGCACGTCAAACCCGATTCTACCTATCAGCACAAGGAGATCAACAAGCACATCGACAGTTTGCAGGATGAGCTTAAGGTTCCTTTCCTTATGCATACCGAAGGTTTTAAGTACAAGGAGATTGCCGATGAACTGGATTTGAAAATAGGAACTGTAAAAAGCAGGATCTTTTTCACCCGCAAGAAATTAATGGAATCACTCGCAGACTATAAGCATTAGACTCTGTTTTAGGTTTAGCAAATAAAACAGGAGGATGTCCCGGCAAGGGCATCCTCCTGTTTCATTTTGTAGGGTGACTATAACTGAAAGCCTCTCCCTAATTCCCTGAGGCACTTAACAGGGCAATTCTATTGACTTTCATATCAATAAAGACCCTGCCTGCAATAAAAGATTCCTCGTTGCTGTTTGCTGAAAACATGGTCATCTTGATTTTATCCACTTCTCCAGCCACATTCTCAAATAGTATTTCTTTTACCTTATAAGAATCTACCTGGCCATTCTGGAACCAGGTCCTGATCTCTGTGGCTACTGTCTCTCCTTCAGATTCGAAAGTAAAAACAGCTACCAGATCATCATCCTTAAATTCGGAGAGTCCGAATTTGAGTTGTAGATCCCTGGCTTCAGAGGTAACAGGTATCTCGAAGGCTGTAAGTTCGGGGATCTCTCCGCTTTTATTAATATGGACCAGCTCACCCTGCAGATGTGGCATGCCCACAGCCGGGATGTATTCTACCTTGCTGTCAGGCCTATGCACATAGAGTGAAAAGGAACGAAACCTGGCCGAATTATCCATGATCTCAAGTACAAGCTTCGGAGTAGGGCTGGTAAATTTAGTCCTGAACACCGAGGTGATCATGCCTTCCGAGCTAGTTACCAGCGCAGGGAATTAACTGGGGCTCGATCATTCTTTCCTCTGAATCGCTGCTTATTTTCACATCACCAGGAGCCTCTCCACAGGCATAGACTGCCTCAGCTACAATGTAATCGACATCCTCCCAGTCGGGTATCTTAATGGAGGCCCTTTCCATGCCTAACATCTCCTTTCCCAGTAGTTCAATGTGGTCTGCATTTTCCTGCGCGTATAGATTAAGGGCTGCAAGAAATATAATTCCGAATAGTATGTTCTTTCTCATCTCTGGCTTTTTTGATTAAAACAAAGATAAGGGCGGGAAGCATACGAAATGTTTTAGTTTGATCAACCCCCTATGGATATTGACCTTGGCGCGGGGTTGAAGGAGAAAAAATCAGCCTGTGAGAAAAACAGGGAATGTCAGCTTGACGAAAGGCTCGTTTTTATCCGCCAATGACCTCTTCGGTAAGGGTAAGAATCTCCTCCCTCAATTGAACCAGGCTGGCAGCCTCCTTATTCTTCCTTCTCATTTGCCTTCCGAACCAGCTGCCCCTTACGGTCTTTTTCCATCGCAGATACCATTCGAGGGCGATCTTTCCCATGGGAATCAGCGAGACCAGGAATCCCACCCATATCCACCAGGGTCCCCCTGTGATAAGCGCCACTGCCAAAGTCATAAATATATATAACCAGGGAAAGAGTAAGAGAATACCCAGGAAGGTTTTTACCGAAGACTGAAATTGTTTGTCTTTCATATTCCGCACCAGATACACGGGCAGCAGGTAAGGGATGGCATTGGGTATAAATCCATAAAGGAAAAACGGGAAGGTTACAATCAGTGTCAGATACCTCCATAAACTCCTGAACATGCCATACCCATGGTCGCGTACCACCCAGTCGCGTACATTCATCTTTTCCAGGTCGGCCACATATGTATCCACTTTGCCCGCCAGATTCCTGTACCGATTCCGGATCTTTTTCAAGGGCGGTGTCGATGCGGGCAATCAACTCCTTATCGGCCACAAATTGATCACTGTGTTTGCTACCGGTTATTCCCAGAATCTCCCTCATTCTTGCATTAAAGATCTTCTTCAGCTCCCGGATGGAGTCATAGAACTCATCGCTTTCGATGTGGATCATCAGAGGGAGAAGCTCCTCTCCCAGCCTCTTTTTTACAGCATTGATCCCCCTTGGATTGCTTTCTTCATACTCTTTCCAGTAATCGGACATCTCAATGGGTTTGCCATACTGAATTAAGAGAGGCTGGTTCTGCTTGATATAATGACCCATATCGATCCCCACCGGAACGATCTTCACAAAGGGTTTATCCCCATACTCCTCCTGTGCCTTAAAAGCAATGCGAAAAATCCCCTTTACAATGGTGCGCAGTTTGCGCTGGTGACCGTGGTTCCCTTCGGGCATCACACAGAGGTGGTGCCGATGGTGCAAAACGTTGACCGAAATATCAAAGATATCGACGTTTTTACCCAGCTCGGAGGCTCCGTCGCGCTGCCTGAAAACGGGCAGCATCTTCATGCTGTTCAGAAACCAGGCCAGGGCGGGCTTGTTAAAAATATCTGCTCTGGCCAGGAAAACGATGTCCCGGGGAGCTGAGAAGAGCACGATCAGGGCATCCATCAGGGCATTCTGGTGATTGGGGGCAAAAATAACCGGCTCCTTGAGGGGAATATTCTCCAGACCCTTTACCTCGACCTTTCCGTAAAACATGAAAAAGAATGTCTTCACATAAGGGTAAATCATGTAGTAAAAGATGTTCCGCTTATGGACATTGTATTCTGCTCCTGTAACTTCCGACTTGGCCATGAAATATTTGTGTTGTTCTGGCCACAAATATAGTTTTTTCTTAAAAACCTATTTTTAATTTATCTTTGCAGCCAATTATGACAAAGACTAAAGAGCTTAGTAAAAAGTATATATCAGGCATACAGCAGATCGGAGTGGGTGTTGCCAATTTCGGACAGGCCTGGAAGTGGTACATTTCCAACTTTGGGATGAATGTGAGGATGTTTGAAGATAAGGCGACAGCCGAATACATGCTTCCGCATACGGACGGGAAGCCCTGGGAACGGCATGCCTGCCTTGCCATGAATATGCGTGGAGGTGGCGGATTTGAGATCTGGCAACACACCGAACGCACTCCCCTTGCTCCCGAATTTGAATTAAAAATGGGGGACCTGGGCATCTTTGCGGGTAAAGTCAAATCGGCCACCGTTCAGGATGCCTTGAAACACCTGGGGAAAGATGCAGAGCTGATTACTGAAGTGGTAAAAGATCCAGCCGGAAGAGACACATTTCTATGTGAAGGATCCTTTTAATAACACCTGGCAGGTGGTGGAGGAATACTCCTCTTTTATGAATATCAATAAGCCCACGGGCGGATCGTATGGGGCAGTCATTGGAACCACTCAGCCAGAGAAGGCCATGAAGCTCTACAGTGATATACTGGGTTACGACACCGTCGTGTATGATAAAGAGGGCACATTTGAAGATTTTAAGGGCATTCCCGGAGGCGAAGGGAAATTCAGAAGGATCTTACTTCAGCACAGCGAGGTTCGCAAAGGCCCCTTTGCCAATTTGTTTGGACCCACCGAACTCGAACTGGTCCAGGCCCTGGATCGCAAACCCGAAAAGATCTTTAAGGACCGCATCTGGGGGGACCTGGGATTTATCCACCTCTGCTTTGATATTCTGGGAATGAAGCAATTGAAGGAGGAGTGCGAATCCAAAGGATTCCCTTTCACCGTAGATTCTGATATTCATCCCCAGGGCAAACCCTTTGATATGGGTGAGGCCGCAGGTCACTTTGCCTATGTGGAAGATCCCGATGGCACACTGGTCGAATTTGTGGAAACCCACAAAATTCCCGTCACCAAACGCTTCGGATGGTATATCAACCTCTGGAATCGTCGGGATGTGACCAGTACCCTTCCCAACTGGATCGTGAAGATGGTGAGGTTTATGAAGGTGAATCCAGCAAAATTATAAGTGAGATAGTGGGTAGTAACTAGTGGGTAGTAAAAAGTAATTAGTGGGTAGTAACTAGTGGGTAGTGCTATTGAATGAGGAGTTTCCTGCTTACTACTGAATTTCCGTCGCTTATCTGAATGAAATAGATGCCTTTTGGGTAGTTGCCCAGAGGAAGGGTGATGTGGGATGATCTAAACTCCCGGGACATCATGGTTCTGCCATTTATATCCAAGACTCTTATCACTACTTTTCCCTGTGGACTGTCCCACTGAAGATGCACAATATCCCTGGCAGGATTGGGATAGAGGCTGAATGAGGGGCCGGGAATCGGTTCAACCTGGGTGACATCAATAAATTCATTGGTACTTCCCACCCGGGCATAGCCTTTAAATGTATTTCTGTTCAGGTAGGTGACTAAGAAATCCCTGTTGTTAAGGCTGGTCAAAGGACTCAGGCTGTTAGACGGGGGTTCGGAATTAAACATGGTATTGTCACTGAAGATCACCGTGTCTCCCAGCACCGTGGCCCTGATCACATAACCATGCCAGTCGTCCCATCCCCCATTATATGAGATGATAAATTCGTAAGAGGTGAGCTTTGTGGCTGAAATTCCTGAGGGTTTCTTATCATCAAAGAAGAGCTTTCCTGTGTATGAAATTTGGTTTTCAGCACCAATGGTTCCCAGAATGACTGCTCCTTTTTGCACCTTCTCCCTATTGTCATTATATACCACCGCAAAGGTTCTTTCTGTGATCCCCAGCACATTCAGGTTAGAAATCTGATTGCTGCTGAAAGGAAAGGGATCTCCAAAGGACAACATGTGGGTGGCATCCATGGAGGCCAGGAGCGCCTCTCCCATTCCATTCCCATAGGAAATCACAAAGCTGCTTTTAGAGAGGGTATCAATGGCTATATGGGTGGTGTCGGTAAAACCTGACCCCGCAAACCTATAGGTGGAATCGATGCTAAGCTCCAGATCTTCGGAAATGGTCCCAAGGGTACACTTCCCTTCCCCCGAATCGCTATCCCCATAGGCCGATATAAAGCGCTCATCCGAAAAAGAGACCAGCGAGAAGTTTTTGACAGCCCCGGATTTGATGGAATGGACCCCTCCCAACTCAATGAGGGCCTGGTCAATCACCTCTCCCGCTCTTAAGAAGATCCTGTCGTCCAGCGTAAAAGAAATAATAAACCGGGTTGTAGAGAGCCGCGATAAGCCCACCTTATCCACCCCCTGATAGGGTACAAAGTCCACAGAATCGGCAAAGGTGATCACGGTATCGTTATAGATCCGGCCCATTTTGATCATCCCCTTCTCTTTGTTTCTGTCGTCATAGGCCACCAGGAATAGTTCCGGAGTGAGCGCAATTACAGCGCTGCTGCTTGCAGATCCCAGCATATCGGCATAAAGCTCCTGTCCGGTGAGAGAAATGGTGTCCTGCGACCAGAGGGAATACTCAAAAAAAAGCAGTCCGGTGAAAAGAAAAAAGAGTTGGAATACCCGACTCATGCAGTTGTTTATCAGAAAAGAGATCAAAATTAACTATACGTTGGAAGATAAAAAATGTTTCTGCTTGTAGTTACAGCTTTTCTTCTACATTTGCATTTTTTTTGACCAGTGTCTCTTTTCCCTGTACATTCACATTATCAATGATCAGAACCCGCCACATACAGAAGCGCCTGGTGGATACCATCCGTCACATGAATCAGCGACGGGTGATCCTTGCCCTGAGCCTGATTATCGGGTTGCTGTCGGGTGGGGCTGCCATTCTGCTTAAGAACCTGACCCACTTTGTGGAGCACCGCTCCAAATCGATGCTTCTGGGCGATCACTCATCCGATCTCTCCTTTCTTTTACCCCTGGGGGGGATCTTTGTGACGGTGGTGTTTGTGCAGTATATGCTGAAGCAGGATATCGGGCATGGCGTAAGCAAGATTCTCTTCTCCATTTCCAAGCGGAAAGGGCATCTGAAACCTCACAACACCTGGTCGTCTATGATTGCCAGTTCCATTACGGTGGGACTGGGCGGATCGGTGGGACTGGAGGCTCCCATTGTGCTGACCGGATCTTCCATAGGTTCTAACATTGGAAGAATCCTCAAACTCAACTACAAAACCGTGGTATTGCTGGTGGGTTGTGGTGCGGCCGGAGCCATTGCCGGGATTTTTAAGGCACCCATTGCTGCGCTGATCTTCACTTTTGAAGTGCTGATGCTCGATCTGACCACCTGGTCCATCGTGCCCCTGCTGATCGCATCGGTTACGGCCGCCACCGTCTCCTACTTCTTCCTGGGCGAGCAGGTGGTCTTTTCATTTACCATCAGCGAACCCATGGCACTTAACAACCTGCCTTTCTACATTCTGCTGGGTATCTTTACCGGACTGGTCTCCCTCTATTTCACCCGGATGAATTTCTGGACGGAAAAGACCCTGGGGCGCATAAAAAATACCTTTGTACGCTTGCTTATTGGGGGCCTTCTTTTATGTACCCTCATTTTTATGATGCCTCACCTCTTTGGAGAGGGATATTCAACGCTGAAAACCTTGCTGACCGGTCAATCTTCGGAACTATTTAACGGAACCCTGTTCGAAGGGATGATCCAAAACAACCAGTCGTTTATTGTGATCTTCTTCCTGATGCTGGTGGTCTTCAAGGTGATTGCCATGGCACTCACCACAGGCAGTGGCGGGGTGGGTGGCATCTTTGCACCTGCACTCTTTGTGGGAGGCATGAGCGGGATTTCTTTGGCAAAGGCTCTGAATCTTTTTACCCCGGCCGGGGTATCGGAGAATAATTTTGCCCTGGTGGGAATGGCCGGGGTGATGTCGGGGGTGATGCATGCGCCCTTAACCGCCATTTTCCTTATTGCGGAGATCACGGGAGGCTACACCCTCTTTATTCCCCTGATTATCACAGCCACCATTTCCTATGTGACCATCCTGGGATTCGAGCGACAATCCATTTATACCAGGAGGCTTGCACGGAGGGGGGAACTTATGACCCATCACAAGGACAAGACTGTACTGGGCCTGATCACTGTAAACGATGTGCTGGAAAACGATTGTCGCAAGGTGCATGTGGACGGAAGCCTGGGCGACCTGGTGAAGGCCGTCTCCCAATCCAAGCGCAACCTTTTCCCGGTCATCAACGACGAGCTGGACCTGGTGGGCGTGATTAGCCTGAACGACGTCCGCGACATCATCTTCAATACCGATCTCTATGACAAGGTGCGCATTACAGAAATTATGGTGACCCCGCCTGCCATTATCACCAGGGAGGAAAAGATGGAGAAGGTGCTGGATATCTTTGAGGAGACCGGCGCATGGAACCTGCCCGTGACCGAGAACAACAAATACGTCGGTTTTATCTCACGCTCCAAGATCTTCTCCTCCTACCGCCAGCTGCTCAGGGAGTTTTCGGACGATTGATCGCTTGCTTTCTGATCCCTGGTCAGAAATGAATATTCACAGAGAAAATCCCAAGAGGCCCTAATCCCACACTTGTTCCATTATTTGAATAAGTATTGGTAGTGGTCCCATAAGTATTTGTGGTGGTGGACTTGGAATATGAAACATAAAGATAGGTCTCTGTGGTAATAGAGACTGACTTGGCCAGAAAGACTTTCAGTCCCAATACCGGCCTGAGAATTATCCCAACTCCTTTGGATTGATAAAAATCGTAATTCGGATCACCAACATCATTCCGCTCAGATTGGGCACTGGAGAAAGAGCTTGCCAGTTCGACGCCATAATGTAACTGAAGCCTGTTATAGTTTTGATGGAATTCATAGCCTGCTCTTGGAGAGATTGCCCAACTCGTAAAAATATCTGGAGAGGTCTCTAAGTCCCGTGAATTGTTCGAATAGCGAAAGCCTGTCCCAAATCTCCAGGCTCCCTTTTTTACCGTTCGCTTATAGCCAATACCCAGATTGGGGCTTTCACTCAATTCAAAGGCATTGAAAGAACCGAGATTGATTTCATTTCTCTTGTCAGAAAATGGTTCTGATTGCTGGCCGTGAGAAAACATAAAAACACCGCATAAGAGCGCCACCGCGAAAATGTATTTCATCGTTATAAGGGTTTAAGTGAGTGATTGTAAAATACAGGGAGGGAGGCACAAGCATCGTGCCAATCGTGGTGACGCAGAAGACCGCTATTCCTTATAAACGATTAGCAGAATGGTGTAATCGTTCAGATCTATAACCGTGTCAAGTTCCGGATAAGGGAGAAGGTCAACCAGTTTGTAGCGCAGTTCGTTTATGGTGGTATCGGTCCGGAAGCCAGGATTCGTATTCAGGTTAAACGCATGCAGCTGATCACTGTCCTGTTCGAGAATAAAACTAAGCTCAGCATTTCCTTCCCAGACACAGGTCGCACCCACAGGACAACGTGAATCACTGACCAGGGAATCGCATTCCAGCCTGATCCCATTGGCCTGGTTGCAGTAAACCTCTCCGATCCGCATCTTAATGGTATCATTAAGCGCCATCTTAATGCTGTCAAAGTTGCATACCCCTTCAAAGCGGATTCCCTCACATCCCAGTGAAAAAATAGCGATCAGCATACAGAGTGATCCAATTCTGGAAGTAGTAGTGCTTAACATCTTTTGAATTGCTTACTTAAAGAACAAAGGTAACCGGTGTTCAGTTCACCGCCCATTTCTACTTGCCGGAGATGACCGTCTCATTTTTCATGGTCATGGGAATGGTCATGGCCATGGGCATGGTTGGGCTTGCCTGAACATGGGCATTGCCTTTAATATCCTGGCTTGAGTGGCCTTCAATGATCCAGCCCGACTCTCTGTTGAGTTGGATCCGGGATAACAGTGCCCCGGACAAATCATATTTCATAGACATGCCATTGGCATCCACAATGGCCTCCTTATCGGCAGTCTGCAGTTTTGAATCACCTGTGATCACATAGAAGTCAGCCTGAATCTCTTCCAGTTTATAGGTGGTGGCCACATTGACAGTCATTCCGGATTCCATGGTGGTTTGAACGGTCCACTCGTCCCCAAGCCTCACTTTGTGATCCGGAAAGATGGCCGTAACCATCTCGATATTCGCTTTCAGGGCCTCTGAACCATAGGCTTCATTAATCTGACCCCGAGCCATATTAAGCTGATCTTCAGGCACCTTTGAAAACTCAGCAAATACATTGTTCCAGATGGAATCCATGTCCCTGACTTCTGAAACAATTCCGGCTCTGGTCATCACAATTCCAATGGGTTTCATGGTAATGCCCGAAAGAATGGTGGACATGATATCGTCTCCATGGGCCTTTTCAGAATCAAACTCCATGGTCCCCTGGGGATGATCGATCTTCAAAGAGAGATGCTCATACATCATCTCCATTTCGTACCCATCTTCGCTTGCGGTCAGTACCAGAAAAGTAAGTCCTCCCCTGACCTCCATTCCTATATCAAGTGCCTGCCCGTTCACCACCTGGTTAATGGCAATCTTAGATTCGCTCACCTGGCCATACCTCTCCCCTACCTGAAGATTCAAGGAAAGCTCAACTTTTTGTGCCTGGGTTGAAGATAAATGCAAGAGAGAGAGAAGGAGGATTGATAATTTCTTCATTGTATTCATTGTTGTGAATGTTAGTGCGTATATCATATACAGTGACCATGTTGCTTTATTGCTAAGGTCAATGGTTGCAAAGGTAAAAGAAATCTTATTGCAAGACGGTCAGGTAGATGCTGGGACTGCTGGTATCGGCCCGGGTCCAGTCGGCCTCCACTCCCCACCGGGTTAATATGCAACCCTTCTTATTTTTCTGATTAAAGAGGACATATTCCGAGGTGACTTTCCCATTTATTTTCATGGCCCGGTCCGCATAGACCTTACCTACCTTAAGCCACTCAAGGGTAAGCGCCACCTGTCCGGTCAGAACAATGTTGTACTCCCTTAAATCCAGCTCCACCCAGCCCGACTCCTCTGAAATGGAAACAATGACATTCTCAAAGAGCAACTCCTCCCCGGGCAATGCATTCTCAAGCGTGCGAATATGAAGCCTGTACCAGCTGGTATCGTAAGCCTGGCGATGTACATGAACATGCAGACTCTGTATATATGCGGGTGAATCACCCAGATCTACCTCAGTTCCTATTTCATTCCCCCTTCCAAACCTGGAGCCTCCCCAGCCGCACCAGTTGCCGATGCGGTTAAAACTGGTTGTTCCAATCTCTACAGCTTCACCAAAGGGTTTTACAGTCACTTCCGCAATCTGAACTGGCTTTATCACCAGCTGAATGGTCATATCCTCATCTGGCAATTCCCCCAGAGCATAGGTCTGAGATTTATAGCCAATCATGGAGATCCTCAGGGTGGAATCGGGCGACAGATCATTCACCGCCAAACTGAATTCTCCCTTTTCATTGGTGATGGTTCCTAGCCGGGTATTTAAAACCCCCATGCTCACATACTCGAGGGGCTCCAAAGTGTTTGAATCCACTACCCGTCCATGAATAGATTGCCCATTCAGGTCTGCCAATAGATACATATGTAGGAGGAATGCCAGGGTGGGCTTCATCGCAATAAACTCAAAGCGTTAATCTGATCTGAAGATAAAGGAAAAAATGGGGAAACTGATCTGCCCTGCAAGAATAGGTATGGGCTAATTCAAAGAAAACATCACCAGGGTGCCGGATTGAAGGCTAAGTTTGAAGTCGATTTCGAACATCTCGTAGGCTTCCGAATTCATCCACTGGGCCCTGGCTTCACGCCCCACAATCTCGGGATTGTATCGAAAATTAAAGGCCACCACATCCCCTTCATCGGTGATCAATGCCTTCATGTCCTTCTCAAACTTCAGCAAATAATCGAAGTTTATCTGCATGTCGTAAGAAAACATCCACCGATGCACATATGCATCCTTTCCGGCTATCACCTTTACGTTTTGTCCTGTGTAAATCATAATTGGATACTTGTACGGGATACAGGAATAAAAAGTTCAATTAATTCTTACAAATTTTACCTTATTTCTTACTCTGTCTGGCTCACAAATATCTCAAATATCAGACAGTCAGAATGTAATCTGCAAGCTCCCAGTGATTAACATACTACATCGCTGAGAATTTATCGCCTACTGCTTGATGAAAGGATAAGTATTAATGAAAATCCCGGCCCAGGCTTGAGAAGAGCGAGCCAATAAAATCATCCATTTGTGGCATCTCCTCTACCTGCTTCAGCCTTACCTTTGCTCCTTTCAGGGATTTATGCACCAGTGCATAGAGCAATTCGGAACGAACCTCCATCTTCTCAGGCCTGTATCCCAGTTTTTGAAGCTCCTCCAGTACTTTCTGCGGGACAGACTCATACATGGCATGAAGATCTGGCTCGGGGAAGAGTGTCTGCATGGCTGGCACCACTCCCCTCCCTTTATCAGCAAACAGCAATGCAAATGGGAAATATCCCCGTTTGCCCCTCTCCATCACAGGATTGGGTAGCAAGACCAGGTCCAGCTGCATCACAACAGAAGCCTCGGGTAGTTGAGCAACTTTGTCCAGGTCCTGGGGCCTGTAAGTCAATTTGTAATGTTCCTTTGTGTTTTCCGGATCAAGAGTCTCATACACATCCTTCCAGGAAGAACCCTTCTTACCTGTGGGGGGAGTCCGGATTAATATCTGGTCATAGATTTCTTGATTAGCCAGTAAAAAATCGGTGTCCTTCATGGCCCGGTGGGCCACCTCCACCACCTGTTCCAGTATGTAGGGAATATCTGATAAGGCTTCTCCCTCGGGAAGCACCGGGATAAAAGCCGGTTCGATATCTTCCAGAAGGGGCCAGTTTCCTTTGCCTCTGAAGCTCATTCCTGATTTCTTAATGGATGCCCGATGTTTATCAGAAAGGGCCTCTCTGTCCATAAAGGACAGCATCAGGTGTGGAATGGTGAATAAGGTCTCAGGCGGTAGGGAATCCGGGTTATCTAACAGCTCCAAAAACTGAAAGAGCCCCTGGTATCCTTTGTAGGCCGATATGGCAAAAAACTCCCCATTCGACCCCATGATGCTGATAAAATAGATACGGTTGGTACCAGGAATTTTCACGCCAAACAAATCGCTTTCGTACATCCATTTCCATGGTTTTAGCTGACGAATCACATCTGCCTGCAAGTAGATGGTTTCGTATAATGCAGTTTCTGGCTCTGAATCTTTGCCGATCTTTTGATCTGCCCCTCTCCCAAAATCTTTATCCTTTTCCTCCCCAAAATCAATTTTAGTCTGTTCCGCAAAATCTTTCCCCGTCTTCTCCATAAGCATATTTACCAGGTCGGAGGCCGTTTCGGGATCCACCCCGGCCTCCCTGGCCATGCCCTCAATATCAGGTTTGCGACCCGCATTCACATCAGGCATCACGCGTGCCATTAAGCTATTTATCGCATCTAAGGCGTGTTTCTCCTCCTTAGACTGCTCTACCTGAAAAAGATCCTCATACTCATTCAGCATCACCTTCCTGTCCAATATATCCTGTGCCGTAATCACTATGGAGCTGTTGATATCGAGAAAGGCTTCATCAGAAAAATGATAACCATGGGCATTAAATGCATTTACCAGGCCCCGAAAACCCCGGTCAGTCATGGCCGTAAAGAGGATGATCTTCAGATTTTCATCGTAGTAGGCCTGTGCAAGATGCGGAACTTCACTCCACTTTTGTGGCGAGAACCTGTAAACTCCCTTATCGTATTCGGTCACAAAATCCTTTTTGAGGTCCGCCGTATTACAGGAATCCAGATCATACTCCGACATCAGGTAGCCCATCTTGTCCTCTTTGTGGTAGGAAAGGGGATAGTTGGCTCCCGACAACAACATCATATAGGGAAGCGGATTCTTCTTAAGGCTGGCAATCACTCCCTCCTTTTCCTCAATCTCCGGATTGAGCTCGGTGGCGAAATAGAAGATGTCGTCGGGCCCAAAACTATTGTAGGCACCGATGGGACCATAACTCTGCCAGCAGGAGCCATTAAAACCAATCAGGTTGAACCAAAGGAGCGTGTGGCCCGAGGATTTAAGGTCGGTGATCGAAGGAGAATAGAGCAAAAACTCCTCCCCGGAAAACACATCCTCCATGAGATGAAAATCCTTATGGGGATCCTCCTTGATCACGCTGAAACTGAAACGCCACGGGGTATTAGACAGCTGTTTCAGGAAATTGAGCTCCTCCTGGTTAAAGCGTATCAGGGCCGGGAGCTTCAGAAACTTATGGATCAGGCCCTCCTCCCGAAAGATCCGGTGGGTCAGGAACTGACTCATCATCATCTCCACCAATCCTTCAGGGAACTCTTCCGTCACATGGGTATAACGAGCAAATAGCTTGAACATCTTTTTCTCCAGTCCATGGTGTCCCGCGGCATAATCGATCAGGAATCCATCCACCAGCTTTGCCGTAAGCCTGGTGCTCTTCTCGCAATGCTTTACGAGGGTATCATAGTTTTTCACCATCTGTTATTTGATCCATTTGTTTGGAAGAAAAGCTTTCCTTCTGTGGGCTCAAGAAATGCATTGCAATTTTCGAGGTGCTTCTGTATCTCATGAGTATTCTCACCATGGACTGTCTCACTAAAATCAGCAGCATGCAACAGCATCCGTATGTATGGGTCTGTCTCCCCCTTTCTTGACAGCTTTCGAAGAACACCCAGATAATCGCAAGCTTCAAAGCTAAAATTCGAGATTATTTTCCAAAATATCTTGGTATTTGGGGAATATTTTCCAAAATACGGATGGGATTTATTAAACCAATAGATGACAAGGGAAAAGGATTTTGCTGGTGGTTTTAGAAAGATGCAGCCAAAATTATAGGTTTTCTATTGCGATACAAAATTCCTATTTTCACCATATGGGACAGAAGGATATTGTTGCTCAAAGCGAAGAGATGCTCAACAAACTCACCAGAGCAGAACTTGTGGCCTTAAACAGAGCCATACTCAGACGGATCAGGGTGATGGACGATTTTGAAAGGTTTAAGGCAAATGCGGCCTTTTATCAGGGCGACAGGGTATCCTGGAAAGATAAAAACGGCTTTTTACACAGGGGATGGGTGACCCGGGTCAACACCAAAACTGTTTCTGTTCAGGCAGAGGATGATCCTGAAGGCACCTGGAGAATTTCCGCAACCCTGCTTACAAAACTTTCATAGAATGGCATGAAAAGATACGGGGAATACCTATTCGATGCATCCTCGGGAAGCATCGGGCAATGCCTGACCGGGATCGGTGTGGACGATGTTAAAAGCTTTAGTAGCTATCCGGTATTTCAAAGAGGGGAAGCCTACTACAGGGATGGGATGGTACTGGACATTTCCAACAAGGAAAATTTGAATACGGTGGAAGCAGAAGTGGAGGGAACTGAGCTGTATAAGCTTGAGTTCTACCTGGAAGATCGGGAAGTCTGGGCCACCTGCGATTGTCCTTACGACGATGTGTGCAAGCACATGGTCGCCGTGCTACTTCAGATTGTTCACGAGGACCTTGATACATTCATTGAGTCACCACCCGGACTTCCCTCTCAAAAGGAATCGGAAACAATCATCCGAAAATCACTGAAGTCCCTTTCAAAAAAAGAGCTTAGCGATCTGGTGATAAAATTTGCACCCATAGAGTACCTGGAAGAGATTCGGAACCGGAATGCACCCGAAATCGATGCAGATGCCATATATCTGAAAGCTGAGAAGGAGATCAGCAAGTGTTTTAAAGATGATGAATTGCTTTACGACCCCGAGGGGATGGAAGATGCCCTACTGAAGAATCTTCTGAAGCTAAAAGGGCTGGAGCCTAAACTGCAGAAGGAGATCGGTCAACTTCTTCTCTATGTCATCAGAAGTATCGATGAGGCATTCGTTGAAGGCTATCTCTATCTGGACCACTGGCATGATGATTCCTATTTCGAATCGGAAGACTTCTGCGAATATGCCATAGACTATGTTAAACAGCTTCCCTTTGATTTGAAAATGCCCTACATCATTCAGATGGATAATGAGCTTGACAGAATGTCCTATGATACATTCTACACCATCCAACATTCCTATCCGAGATTCTTCACTGAATCAGAAAAGAGTGAACTTATCGAATTCATCGAACAAAATCCCCTTGTACCTGAATCCCTGGTATCCCGTTTATTTGACTTTCTGGCGCCCGAGCTGAACGATGAGAAGAAGGAATCCATGCTAAAAATGCTCACCGAGACGGATCAATCACATGTGTTTACCCTTTGTGAGCTGTACATGAGGCAGGAACGCTACGGGGATTGCTATGATCTGCTTTTGAAGCATGTGCGGGTAGAGAATCGTTATGCCGATGAAAACCTGGTACTCACCTATCTGAAAGTGGCCGGCAAACTCAATCACGATCCGGTGAAATCATCCATTAATGCGATACAATGGCATCCCTCACTGGACGTGCTCCTGGAAGTAAAAAAGATTTTCGGATTGGTGGATAAAACTGCCGAAGCCCTGATCAGAGAGCGTTCCCCAACGGATCTGCTGAGCTTTTATGAAAAAGAGAAACGATTGGAGGATGCCTTGATTCTTGTAAATGAACTTAGTTCATTTCATGATTCCAGTCGCTTTTCATTTTTCCGAAAACATGGCAAACTATTCCCCAAAGACACGGAAGCTTACCTTGTATCCAGGATAGAGCAAAACTTGAATCAGACGGGGGACCGCTACTATTCCCGAATCGCCGAATCACTGGATCTTTTCAGACGCATCAATCCTGGGCGCACAAAGCGGATCGCCGAAGAGATACGCACAAACTTTAAACGAAGACGAAACCTGATGCAGATGATTAGGGGGTTTTAGACAGATTGAGGGGCTACCCGGCAAAAGCATGCGCGTATACCTTGCCCGAAATGGCTACATTTGCAAGATGGGTATTGGCGAGGACCATGGGCTGGCAGATATGCGGGCTTCAGATTCAAAGCTGGAGATGGCTGCACGTCTTGTCAACAGCACCGAGAGCCACCTATTCCTGACAGGCAAAGCCGGTACAGGGAAAACCACCTTCTTAAGGAGGCTTGCTGCAGCGACACACAAAAGCCATATCATTGTAGCTCCCACAGGGATTGCAGCCCTGAATGCAGAAGGGGTTACGATCCACTCCCAGTTTCTGTTCCCATTTGGCAGCTTTCTCCCGGAGCAGGAACCAGCTTCCGGTATCAGCGAAAAAGCACAGTTCTACACAAAACACACCCTCACGCGTGTACACACCCTCAACAGCCATCGCAAAATGGTGCTCCGGGCTACCGAACTGATCATCATCGACGAGGTAAGCATGCTACGGGCCGACATCCTGGATGCCATCGACTTCAGGATGCGAAGTGCAAAAGGCAATTACTCCAGGAGTTTCGGGGGAGCTCAACTGCTGATGATCGGCGACCTCTACCAGCTTCCCCCCATTGTGAAAGATGAAGAGTGGGAGCAACTGCAGCGATACTACAAGAGCATGCACTTTTTTGAGGCTCTGGCATTCAGGGAGGGAAAGATGGTTACAATCGAGCTCGACAGGATCTTCCGACAACACGACGACCGGTTTATCCGCATCCTTAATCACCTGCGCGACAACAGGGCCACAACAGAGGATATTGCCATGCTGAATAGCCACTTCCGTCCCCAGGACCAGAGCGGGAGCGAAGAGGAGACCATCACCATCACCACCCACAACTACAGGGCCGACAACATTAACAAGGGCCGACTGGGGGAGATACCGGTCCCCTCCTCCTTTTTCCGCGCGGAGATCAGTGGCGAGTTCCCCGAAAAGCTCTACCCCCTCCCCAAGGAGCTTGAGCTAAAACCTGGCGCACAGGTAATGTTTGTCAGGAACGACTCCGGTGAAGATAGACGCTATGTCAACGGTACCCTTGCACGGGTGGATCGCATTGTGGAGGATGAGCTTGTGGTGGTCATGCGCGAAAGCGGACAAGATTACAAGTTGCAGAAGGAGGTGTGGGAAAATAAAAGGTACATCGTCAACGAAGAGAGCAAGGAGGTGGAAGAAGAGGTGGTGGGAACCTTCGGGCAGTATCCTGTGAAACTGGCCTGGGCGGTGACTGTTCATAAAAGCCAGGGGCTGACCTTCGACAAAGCAGTGATCGATGTGGGACAGGCCTTTGCACCCGGACAGGTCTACGTGGCCCTGAGCCGGCTCCGCAGTCTGGATGGCCTGATCCTGCGAACCCGGATCAATCCCTCATCCATTATGAATGACCGTGATGTGCTGGCATTCTCGGGTCAGGTGCAACAGCAGGAGTCTCTGGATCTACTGCTTGAGGAAAAGCAGAAACACTACCTGGAACAGATCCTGACTACCACATTTGATTTTTCAGGGCTGATAAAGCAACTGGAAAACCTGCAAAGCTTCAAAGCAAAAAAGATGGAGTTTGAAGATGAAGCCATGCAGGGAGCGATGGGGAAATTGTTGGATCGCTTCGAAGCTGAAAGAGCGCATACCTCCACATTCCGCAAACAGCTACACCGCTTGCTCCGGCAGGGTGATCGGGAGGTGCTGCTGGACCGTATTGCCAGGGGGAGCGCTTACTACACCGCCTTTATGGACGAAAACCTGAAACAGCTTCTGTTTCACGTAGCAGAGGTGGAGCGGCTGACCCGCACCAAAACCTACCTGAATGCCCTCAGTGAGATCGAACAGCAAATCATGATGGCCATGGCTCAGCTGGAAAGGGCCGAATACATGGCCAACAGCATTCTGTGTGGTCGTGAGATTGAGAAAAGTGAGGTGGAAAAAAGTGTACATATCAAACGCAGGCGCGCCTTATGGGAGATGGCAGAGAAGGCCGCAGAAGAAAATCCGAAGTTCAGATCAACAAAAAGCGGCCGGAAAAGAAAAAAAGGAGCGAAGGTCGAAAAGGGAGAGACCTACAGGACCACATATGCCCTGGTCAAAGAGGGGCGGTCGATCCGGGAAATCGCTACAAAAAGGAAGCTGGCAACATCCACCATCGAGGGACATTTGGCAAAAGGCATCAGCAAGGGGGATATCGATATTTTTTCCGTGATGGAGGAGAAGCGGGTAAACGAGATTGCCGGACTGCTAAAGCGATCAAAGGAATCATTGGGTGAGATCCACAAGTCACAAAACGGAAAATACAGCCATGGCGAATTACGCATGGTACACGCCCACCAGGAGAAAAATGACAATTAATGGATTATCTGCCAAATTCGTCCTGGATCCTCTTCTGCATGAATTCCCCAATGTCTATGGAGTTCACGTTATACCGGGGTTCCAGCAATTTAAATGCCTTCTCATATTTAAATCTGGAGCTATCTGCCAGAATGGCCAGGATCATCCTGGTCCTCATTCTGTGTTTAGAGTACCTGCCACAGAGTTCCACTATCTTTTTCAGAGCTATTCCCTCGCTGAGAATGGCATAGACATCATAATAATCCCGGAAGATATTTCTTCGGGACATTACCTCCAGTTTCATGGCACCAAGTGACAACAGATCTGCTGGTCTGATCTTATTAAACTTAGGGTTCGATGAAATCTCCTTTGAATTAGACATACCATTTGAGTAAAAAGAAATCTTCACTCCGTTCACCTGAAAATCCACATGATACAGATCAAGTATATCGGTCTTAACTTCCCCTAAATCTTTCAGTGCAGATTCAATACTCGGCCAGTTGACTTCTTTACTACTAATCGATTGATTATCCTGCCATTTACAGAAGTCCAGGTCTTCACTTAAGCGATGATTTATCTGCAAACTCAGAGCTGTCCCCCCTACTAACAAATAGTCTTTCAGGATGTCAAGGTCCTTGATGAAATCAAATACAGGGATCGTATGCTTGCTTAGCCCCTTCATCAGGCTGATAGCTTATTATAATGCTCCCTAATCTTTGATTTGATGAATCCCAGGGGATCTTTTATCCGGAATAGCAGGAATGCAAAGAGGAGATTTGTTGAATGCATGCTCTCATCAGGAAGCAGGCGTTGTTCCCATATCTTGCGAATTTGGTTCTCCGGGAAAATATCAAAAAGTTTGTAAATACTCTCAAGATCTGAGTGAAGCAGTACCTTTTCGATTAGAATTTCATCGGATATGGCGTAGAGATCTGGTTTCTCATAGGACCAGAATACCTGCAGGTCCATCAGTTCCCTAAACAACGACTCCTTTATATTTCGGATACTTTTACTCACTGATTTGAAAGTTGATAGAACAAAGGTATGGATTTTTCAATTACTGTTTCCGGCAAATAGGAAAACACTTACCCTGGTTGGAGAAGACTTGAGTCTGAGTACGCTGTAGACTTTATCAGTTATTCTCCACAATCAGATTAAACAACTCTTCTGAGGATATTTTTGCAGACTGGTCTGTGCCGGCCAGAAGTCTATCGGCCAGATCGCGTTTTTCGTGGTGCATTTTCACAATTTTCTCTTCAATGGTGTTTTCAGCAATCAGGCGGTAGATGGTTACCGGACGGATTTGTCCGATCCTGTGTGCCCGGTCCGATGCCTGGTCCTCCACTGCGGGGTTCCACCACGGATCCATGTGTATTACATAATCGGCAGCCGTAAGGTTCAGTCCGCTGCCTCCTGCCTTTAAACTGATCAGGAACAGGTCGCTTTTCCCATTCTGGAAGTCCTGAATAATCTCCTCACGTTTTCTCACCGGAGTTGAACCATCTAAATACTGATAACTCAATCCCTTTCTATCGAGCATTTCGCGTATTAATGCAAGGTGCTTTGTGAACTGCGAGAATATCAGAGCTTTGTGGTTGGCACTGAGTAAATCGTCAATCAGGGTTTCCAGGGTTTCGAGTTTCGAACTCGACAGCTTACAGTCGGGGGCGACCAGGAGCGGATTACAGCTCATCTGCCTCAACTTTGTAATTTCGCTTAAGATCTGCATATGCCGGGCCCCTCCCGGATGATCGCTGCCAGCTATTTGCTCAATGGCCTTTTCGCGAAGCATTTCGTACATGGCACGCTCCTGCTGGGACAGCGAAACATGCAGGGTAATCTCGGTTTTCCCTGGCAAATCGTCGAGTACATCACTCTTATTCCTTCGGAGAATAAAAGGGGCAATGTAGCGGTTCAAAGCACTCCGGTTTTGTTTGCTCCCGGAAGAGGAGTTTCCATTGCCATACTTTTTCAGAAACTGCTCCTGGGTCCCAAGCATTCCAGGGTTCATAAACTGGAACAGGTTCCACAATTCGCCCAGGTGGTTCTGTATGGGTGTTCCGGTTGTAAGTATCCTGAAGTTTGCCTTCAGTTTCATCACGGCCTTGCTTCGTACACTTTTCGAATTCTTTATGGCATGTGCCTCATCCAGTACAACCATATTCCACTGGCGGCTTGCCAGCAAATCGGGATTTGACTGAATAATGCCATAGCTGACAATCAGCACATCGTGTCCAGACAACATTTTCAGGGTAGTTCCCCTGTTATGGCTTTTCAGGATTTGTGGTTTCAGGGTAGGGGCAAAACGGATGATCTCTTTTTCCCAGTTGGCACAAACCGACGAGGGAGCAATCACCAGCCCTGGTCCGTCCTGTGCATACTTTAACAGGATCCCTATGGCCTGAAGGGTCTTTCCAAGTCCCATATCATCGGCCAGACAGCCGCCAACTCCCCATTCATGCAGCCTGTCAAGCCATAAAATACCCTCGGTCTGATAGGGGCGGAGCTGGGCCTGTAAGGTGCCCGGCACCCCGGGCTGGTAAGATTTCAGCCTGTTAAGTTTCTTGATATATTCTTTCCAGTATTTGTCGACTTTTACTTCGGGAATATCCGCCAACAGGCTCTCAAGCGTAACTGCCCCCAGCGGGTGCACCTCAAGTCTCTTCCCTTTCTTATGTGCTACAGCGTTGAGCGATGCCAATCGTTTCTGAAGGTCCTTCTGTATGGTCAGGTAGGTATTATCGTCCAACTGTACATACTTCAGAACGCCCCCCTGTGATTTGTCGAGCAACTCCTGTACCGACAGTCTCAGCTTACTGTCGATATGAACCTCTCCGTCGAGCTCAAACCAGTCTCGGTTCTGCTCTATTTTTAAACTGATGTCGGCATACGAAACCACTTTGGCCACACGCAAACGTTCGCCTTCAGGCCAGATTACCTTTACTTCAGGTGCCTTCTCCTTTATCTCCGAAAGAAAGTCCAGAATATCACGGTCATCGTCGATAAACATTTGTGCCGAAGAATTTTTCATCTCCTGCAACCAGGTGATACGCTCTGCCAGCTCCGTCTTAATCTCTCTCTCCTTCTCCCTGTTTCGTTTGATATTGAGTTTCTGCTTTTTTGAAGTCTCTACAACAATTTCTGAAGAGCCTATGCCCGGCACCAGAAGGGGGGCTTCATCTTTCAGAATTTCAATTAACAGCTCCACATGTAGCTGGTCGTTAACCGGTGTTAACTGGAGCACCGGGATATTTGCACTTCTTTTTGTTTTAGCGGAAGTCGTTGCAAAACTACCTGTCACCGGCATCACCTCGCCAAGGCTTTCGATCACCGACCTGGCTTTTTTCATGCCACTGGAAGGGATTGAAATTGAATCTGTCCCCTGGTCGGTCAGGATGTGATATACCTGCAGGGCCCTGGGCGACCATTTGGTGTAGATATACCTAGTGGGGGTTTCCATAACAACCCTCTCGTCAGGCGACGAAGGGTTTAGTTTTATGGAAGCTCCTTCACCCCTTTTATCAATCTGTATCCGGGCTTCCTGTACTCTTATTTCAAGCGGAAGCCGGGGTAACGAAACGGTATAAACATGAGGATGTTCCGCCAGGCCTTCAAGGAGTTCATCCCACTTTTTTGCGGTGATTGTTGAATAAGCGTAATCTTTATGCAAAGCGTTTATGATCCTGATATCCTCAGGAGTAGCATAATCGGGGATCTTTCTCTGAAGGCCCGAAAGTGTCCGTTGTTTCCCTTTTGACCAGCCTGTTTTGTTTTTTGTCTGTTCAATGACCTCCAGACTATACTCATCCAAAGGATCGACAATCCAGATAAGGCGGCTCTCGTTCTCCTTGCCTCTTTTTTTTGTCCGCCCTCCCGATGAGGCAAGTGCCGACAACAGCACCTCCCATGGCTCTTCATCATTTAACAGCCCGGCAAGCGGGATCGCATCCAGTTTCTCTTTAAGTTCCTTTAAGCGCTTCTCACTCCCATCTTTTTGCTCGTTTTCAAACCTTAATCCGGCGGCTCTATACTCCATCTCCTCCTTTTCAGAAGCAACAAAAGGAATTGTCGCGTTTTCCAACGGTTTGCCCAGCCAACTTAATACAACCGTCAAAAACTGTTGATGTATCGGACATTGGTACTCATTATATACAGTTTTCCAGTCAACCCTCATTTTTCCAACCCGGTGGTTGATAAACATCAACAAGATCTCAGCAAATTGTTTAAACGGGTTGTTTTCGTTCGAAAATATTGGCAACTGCTTCTTCGCACTCCTTACAAAAGTGGCTGCCAGGTTTAAATTGTCCGCTTCGCCCGAAACCAGCAAAACAATGGCATACAGCAAGCCAAATGCCCCGGGGAGCTCTTTCCTTCTGTGTCCATTCTGTTCCTGGAGGGTTTGTAACCAGGAGGATGCCATAATCATTGCCTTTTCTCTGTTCCCCTGCAACAATTCGGAAAAAAACAGACTGTCGGGATCGGCATTTAGTTTTTTTGAAATACCGGCCACCTGTTGCCAGGGAAGAATAAGGTGGGCACACGACAGATAATTGAGAACGGCTTCCCAGTAAAGATCTGTATCCTGGCTGAATAGGACTGAATCCCATTGCTCAAGATAACTGTACGGAAGATAAAAAGGGACCTTATTCAGAAAGTCGGTTCTGGCCCTTTCTTCAAAACCCGGGAGCAGAGGAATTACCAAAGTTAAATCGCCCAGATCCAACAAGGCTTCCCACAGCCTTACTGTCGTTGGTCTGTAATAATAATATCCGGTACCAAAGAGTTCCGCGTTCACATTTTTAATATCCCGGGAGAGAATGGCCAGCTTCAACCTTCCCTCATCGTTTGACCTGTACCCACGACTCTTTTCAATATTGTAGGCTGTGTTGATCAGTTGTAGATGGGAACCTGCCAATGGAAGAAGTTTCTGAACAATATCCGGGCGTAGCCCTATCCCCCCCCTATTATAATTTACGAAAAAGCCGTGCTCGTAGAAAAAATCAATGCAAGCCGTAACCCGAGACTTTTTTGCCATCTGATATCTTGGAACCGAAGTAATTATATCGCCTGTAAGCTGCTTGATTTCAGTTTTTGAACGGGGATGGTCCATAAATGCCAACAGTTTCAGAACTGCTTTTCGCAAATCATTGAGTTCAATATCGGTAATCCCCTCAGGAAAAGATTCAGCCGATTGAAATTCAAACAAACTGTTTGCCATCTCTTTTTTTTGTAAAAATAAGTATATTTCTATAGCAGTTATGGCTGACTGAATAATTAAAAACATCGACTACTCAAACCGGCTTCCATGATTTTTTGGGATGAATTTTCGGTTTGCATCGAAATATTTCCATCTGCAAAAAGCAGTTGTCATCATATTTGGATCTTTGGTCAGCAAATAATGCAGGGAAGGTATTAGATAATACAGATCGCCCACCATCAACCTCACCGCAAAGAGGAGGTTCCCGCCTGGTTCGATGACCTGTTTACCCTCATTGCACAGAGCGGTAAGGAGGAGGATATCATGCACAGCATTTTCATTGGCCTGGCCGTTTGCAATGCCGTAGAACTGCATGAGCCGGCCCTTCTTCCTGTCATCGAAGTACTTTTTAAACGGGGCTTTGTGGATGAATACATCTACCGGTCCATGGACAAGATCGCAGAGGATGTAGCCGCCCCTCCACGGCCGGAGGACAAAAGAGAGTTTATGTTCATTTGCGACCGGTACCAGCAGATCGTCACCACCTGGGCAGGATACACCGATGAAGAAGAGGAAGAATCAGGGGATGATCTGGACTGGGATGACGATGAGGGCAGGTATCTTGACTATAAAGAATTATTGACGCAAGATCTGAATGCGTTTGATACTCAGATTGGTGATCTCTACGATCTGCTCATCAGAGTATCCCTTGGAAATCATGTTCACTGCGATCTCCTTTAGACCTTGCTCAATACCCTTCTCGATTCCTTGCTCAATGCCCTTCTCGATTCCTTGCTCAATTAGCCTGGTGCGGTATTCTTCAAATACATCTTTTGATTCCGGCGATATTGCTTCCATGATCTGATCAATTTTCTCAGGTGCCATACCTGATACATTATACAAATAAAACAAAATTCTCTGGATATTTGTTCTTTCAATGTTGCTAATCTCCCGCAATATTTCCTTGGCCAAAAGGGGGTTTTCCTGGATGAAACCGATAAGGTTGTCGCTCCTCTTCATAAACCACACCCCGATTTTTACATTGGGAGATTTGAAATGCTGAATGATGGCGTGGTCCTCAATGTCTTTTGTATCAAACAGCACATAATCGAACATGGGCACAAAACGCTTTAGCTCCTCAGGTACATTCTTTACAATGTCCCGTCGGGTCCACCGTTGCTTGCCATGATAAAACACAATGGGAATAACCGGTGTGAGTTCCTGTTTATTGTCTGCCTGGTTGTCCCACACATTTAAGATATAGCGCATAAGCTGCAGGTGAATATGCTTTGCCGGATGGCTTTTATGCTCATACAACAGGGAAATTTTGATTTGTTTTTCCCCATAACGCATATTACAGGTGATGTCCTTGAAATAGGGAGCCAGTTCCCGGTCCACGTATTCGGTTGGGTCATACTCCAATGTATCGAGATGCAACCTGCTTAAAACCTCCTGGGGTAACGTACCCTGAAGCAGGTCCTGGAGATTTTCCTTCTCGGAGAATAGGCCCTTGAAAAAACTGTCGTGGATATTGTTTAACATACAGGGGATTTACCCCTTTAATGTCATGTATGCGCAAATATCACCCACCCGAACTTAGATTTTTGCTATGAACTATTTGTTGAGAGAAAATCCGCTCCAAGATACCTCCGTTAACCTGAAAATCCACATGATACAGATCAAGTATATCGGTCTTAACTTCCCCTAAATCTTTAAGTGCAGATTCAATACTCGGCCAGTTGACTTCTTTACTACTAATCGATTGATTATCCTGCCATTTACAGAAGTCCAGGTCTTCACTTAAGCGATGATTTATCTGCAAACTCAGAGCTGTCCCCCCAATTAACAAATAGTCTTCCAGGATGTCAAGGTCCTTGATGAAATCAAATATAGGGATCGTATGCTTGCTTAGCCCCTTCATCAGGCTGATAGCTTATTATAATGCTCCCTAATCTTTGAGCAGAACCTTTTCGATTAGAATTTCATCGGATATGGCGTAGAGATCTGGTTTCTCATAGGACCAGAATACCTGCAGGTCCATCAGTTCCCTAAACAACGACTCCTTTATATTTCGGATACTTTTATTCACTGATTTGAAAGTTGATAGAACAAAGGTATGCAGGGAAAATATTAGTTGGGTTAATTGAACTCTTTCACCAGGATTTCTTCAATGATATTTTTAAACCCTTGCGTCAATTGCATGGTACTCATGCATAATGAAGTTGTGAAAGATTGGATAATCTGTACAGCGTTCAGGATGTGTTCAATCCTTTCTTTACTTGTTGGTTTCTCTGACTTCATAGATTAATTTGAGATCCTGTTTAATCCTCTCTTTTACCTGAGGTCTTAGAGCTCTTAACATCACAACATCGATTCTCCTGTTTGTTAACTGCCTTAGCTTTTCCTGAACCTCGGCAATATCAAATAGCGTAAAAGTATTTTCTTCCGGAACATCAATCAGAACATCAATATCGCTCTCCGCAGTATCATCCTGTCTCGCATATGAACCAAACAACCAGGCCCTTTCAATTGCAGGAATATCCTTAATTACGCTCCTGAACTTCTTAATCATTTCAGTCCGCCCTGGTCTTCCCAAGGTCTTATAAGCAACTTTTTCTTCAGCTGCTTTTAATGCTTTCATAGCAAGCGCCTCATCTTCTAACTCATACACTAATTTATCCGATAGCCATGCAACTAGAAGATCGTCCTCATCCACTTGAAAAAAAGCGGCCAGTTTCAGAACCAGCTCACGCGTAGCTTTTCTCTTTCCCCGCTCGATTTTGCTAAGTATTGCCTGGTCAATGTCAAGGTATGCTGCAACTTTTCTAAGGGGAAGCTCTTTTTCCTCCCTTTGTTTTCTGATTGCATCTCCAAATTTTCTTGAATTGACAATATTCATTTTGACTATTTTTGTCAAATTTAGTGAAATTTTATTTAATATGAAATAGCTTTCCCAGCTTCAAATCAGCAACTCAGAAGGGGTGGTAGTGAAATGTGCAATTTGCTGGTAGCGTTTTAGTCCGTGGTTAAAAGAGAAGAAGGAGCTGGCCGACCTGACAATCTCCACAGGTGTGAAGTGGGTGGGCGAGCTCTCAAACCGCGATCTGAAGGCCTTGTTTTCATTAAAGAGTCAGCAATAATAAGGCCTTATTATGGACTTTGGCTGCATTCAGCTCTATAAACCCAGCCACATTTGCGTTTTTTTATGGGTTTTGGCTGCATTTAACTTTCTAAATGCAGCCATATTTATCGCAATATATGGAAGAAGAAGAGTAGGGAAAACCTTTTTGATCAGGGAGTTTTTTGAGGATGAAATTTGTTTTGAGATCGTTGGAATTCACAATGCAAGTACTCAGGAGCAATTAATAAACTTCTCCAACTCGCTGACCGAGGCACTGGATACCCGTTTTCCTGTACAAACACCCAATTCCTGGCAGGATGCATTTACACTTTTGAAAACCTTTCTTAAGAATAATACGACAAAGGGCAAAAAGGTAGTTTTCTTCGATGAATTGCCCTGGTTAAACACTCCATGGTCGGGATTTGTGAAGCACCTGGAAAATTTCTGGAACAGCTTTGGATCGAAACAAAACGATCTTGTATTGGTTGTATGTGGTTCAGCTGCATCATGGATGATACAGCATATCATGGAGACAAAGGGCGGACTGTATAATCGCATTACAGGACAGATCAGATTGTATCCTTTTAACTTATCAGAAACCAAAGATTATCTCAGAATACGTAAGATCCGAAACCTGGACCACTACCAAATACTACTGCTATATATGGCACTTGGAGGAGTTCCATATTATTGGTCTTTTGTACATAGTGGATTGTCTGCCGCCCAGGTAATCGATGAATTAATCTTCTCAGAAGGAGGAGAATTGCGAAATGAATATGACCATCTATTTGGCTCTCTTTTTAATCACAGTGAATATCACGAACGGGTGATGAAGGCACTGGCCAAGAAAAGAAAGGGACTTAATCGCTCTGAGCTGCTGGCTGCCATGAAACTGAGTTCCGGTGGAACTGCATCCAACATTATCACGGAGCTGGAAGCATCTGGTTTCATTGAATCAAATATTCCATTTGGTAAAAAATCCAGCGAGGCCTTGTATCGTATGTCGGATGAGTTTGCATTGTTTCATCACTTCTGGATTGCTCCACTAGGTAAAAGGAAAGCAGGTAATTCATATTGGCTTAAGATGCAATCGGGTCCCAAATTCAGTGCATGGTCTGGTTATTGCTTTGAAAGCATCTGTCTGAAACACATTGAACAGATAACAGCACCATTTAAGAATTGATAAAATAAAATCAACGAATTCACCATGGGAGTTCAGGTCAACGCCAAAATCCGGACATGAAGGAGCACAGATTGATATGTTGATCGACCGTGCGGATATGGTTATTAATCTCTGTGAGATAAAATTCTTCCGAACCGAGTATGCTATTAATTCCACCTATGCAAAAGAACTCAGAAGGAAAATTGAGGTATTCAGAACGCGAACTCAAACAAAAAAGTCTATTTTCCTGACGCTCATTACCACATTCGGACTGAAGGAAAATTCGCATTCAATTTCGCTTAATGCCATAGGAGTAAATATGGATTCATTGTTCGAGGAGATCCAGCTCTAAGAATCATCATCGTTTTACCAGTCGTCTTCCCAGCCGCTCTTTTTTCCTGAATTCGGGCAGAATATCAAGTCGACTGACGCGAATATGTATGAAATTTTTACAATATTGCTACGTTAAATCAGCTATACATTTTAATATGGGACAGGAGGATATTGCAGCACAAAGCGAAGAGATGCTTAACAAACGAATTAAGGTCATGGATGATTTTGAAAGGTTCAAGGCCAATGCGGCTTTTTATCCGGGCGATTGGGTATCCTGGAAAGATAAACATGGTCGAAAAGCGTATACTCTGTAAAAAAGCCCGGGACACCCTAATTCGCAACTTTTAAAACCTTAATAACCACGGCTATTGACAGTTAAGACATCGCCTGTAGAAAGCCACACAAAACAGGAGGACCCATTTCTCGAAATCATTCACTGAGGCTTATCCACTGAAAGAAACCAGTGTCATCACGCTCAATGTTGTCCTGTTTTCGTTAATGCGACACCCCAAATGATCAAAATCGATATCCGGATGAATGATATTTGGGCTTTCATGACCGTTTTTTCAAGAGTCTGTTTTCTGTGAAGGAAAATCTCCAGGACCTGCTTCAGGGTACGTTGCCACAGGAAATTCTATCCAAGGCAAATCTCAATACCCTGGAATATGATCCCACCGAGTACGTAGAACACGAACTGGCTCCTTATTTCAAAGACATATGTTGCAATGTGAGTTATGGTGACAGGCAGGTAAAGATCTCCCTGTTGTATGAGCATAAGAGCCATCCGGCAAAGCATATTCACCTGCAGCTTATGCGCTACATCTTAAATGTGTGGGAAAACCAGGCAGACAATAAACAGGAACTCACACCGGTGATCTGCATAGTATTCTATCACGGCAGGTCAAAGTGGACCCGCCGGGACATTGTGAAGAATGTACCTGAGGAACTGAAGCGCTTTGTGCCCATGTTCGATTACGTGCTGTTTGACACAAAAGACATTGAGGACTACGCCATAATTCAGCATTTCAAATCTCCCAATGTAAAAATCGGGGTGTGGTTTTTAAAACGGAGCGACAACCTTATCGGTTTCATACAGGACAACCCTGCTCTGGCCAGGGAGATATTTAAAGAATTCAGCAATAATGATAAAACAAATATCCAAAGAAATGTGTTTTATTTGTATAATGTATCAGGCTTGGACCCTGAAAAAATTGATCAGATCATGAAAACAATATCGCCGGAATCAAAAGATGTATTTGAAGAATACCGTACAAGGTTAATTGAGCAAGGAATCGAGAAGGGTATCGAACAAGGAATCGAACAGGGCCTTAAGAACATTGCTGTGAATATGATAGACAAGGGTTATTCGGATGAGAAAATCGCTGAAATCACAAATCTAAGCATCAAGCGCATTCAGGTTTTGCGTAAAAAACATCCGGCTTAAACATCATCAAAATCTCACGACGATTTACACCTATCTGATACTAATCAACATACAACTTTTGTCAGCTTACAGTTATTTGAACACCCTCTCTTGGGATAATCAAATGCGATCCTGGGACAATCAAATGTCACCCGAGCACGCCCATATGTCAATCGGGATCATTCAAATGGCATCTTGGGATCATCAAATGGCATCTTAGGACAATCAAATGGCAGCCGAGCCTGATCAAATGTCACCCGAGCACGCACAAATGTAACCCGGGATCAATCAAATGCCATCTTGGGATGATCAAATGGCATCTGACAACCATCTTACGGCAATCGACGACCAACTTATGACAATCGACAGGGCTCTTATGGAGATCTACAACACACTTATGCATATATACGGGGCACTTATGCCCATGCACAACGCTCCGGAGCCAATCTACATACAACTTTTGTCAGTCTACGAAGGGCTTAAGCCTATCTACAGTGATCTGATGCTTATCTACGGTGCACTGAAGCCTATCTACGGAGACCCAAATGTGAGAAGGAATACAACTTATGTCATTCTGCGGGAGTCTGAAGCCTGCGTACTGATCTCACAAGCCTTCTTACAATGGTCTGAAGCCATTTAGCAAGAGACTCAAGAGATCTCAATGGCTTCCGAAGCCAACTCACAACCGTCACAAGCCAATTAAAGATCCTCACAAGCCTATCTACAAAGACATCTTGTCAGCCCACTCGAATCACAAGCCATTCAACATCAATCACAAGGCTTCTGCGGGATTTTCAGGATGGTCATTGATGAAAAGACTGATTGAAAAAATTCTAACTTTGATCTCTTTCTGCCATGGCTGACTTTACAGTACATAAATATACCCAACTACTCAAGGCTCTTATTGAGAAGGATTACCACTTTCAAACATTTGAAGATTACCTGACCAATCCGCTCAAAAGAAGCATTGTTCTGCGCCATGATGTGGATAACAGACCACAAAATTCGCTTGAACTGGCAAAGATTGAATCAGGATTTGGATTGAAAGGAGTCTATAATTTCCGTGTAGTTCCCTGCAGCTGGGATGAAGTAATCATCAAGGAGATTGCCTCATTGGGGCATGAGATTGGATATCATTATGAAGATATGGCTCTCTGTAAAGGAGATCATGAGAGGGCCTTCCATAGCTTCAAAGAGAACCTGCAGAAATTAAGGGATTTGGTTCCTGTCTCCACAATTACCATGCATGGAAGCCCTACATCGCGGCACGATTCCAGGGATTTGTGGAAGCATTATGATTATAAAGATCTTGAACTTATTGGTGAGCCCTACTTTGATGTGGATTTCTCAAAGGTTCTTTACCTCACCGACACCGGCAGGAAATGGGATGGCTCCAAAGTAAGCATCAGAGACCGGGTGAATAATGATATGAACCAACAATTAAGTGAGAAAGGCTATCGGATACACTCCACCGATGATATCATCAAAGCAGCAAATGAAGATGCACTGCCCGATGCCATCATGTTTACCATTCACCCCCAACGTTGGCACAACAATGGCTTGTTATGGGCACAAGAACTTGTGATGCAAAACAGCAAAAACGTAGCAAAAAGGATACTTCGGGGATTGGGCCGTTAAAACCAATTAAGACGGAGTAATGAATTTCTTTAGCACAGGTAAGAGTAACAATCCAATGATCACTCCAATAGAACCTGCAAGCATATCATTGATATTAAATCTGCGATAAGGTACAATCAATTGAATGGCTTCAAATAATGAGGCAATAAACAGAGGAAACAGGACAACCCAGAGCAAGAATCTTCCCTGTGCCTCCTGTAGATTGATCCGACTTGAAAGAACCTTTCTCTAAATAAAGCCACATCAAAAAAGGTAAAGGCAAATAGGCTACGACATGCAGCAGGTAATCCCAGCGGATGTGTAAGGTGTAATTATCATTCAGGGTTGTATTCAGCGGACCCAATGGCACAGAGTCCCCAACAACAGTAAGACCAGGTAGCCATATGTTAAGAATTTAATCTTCAACGGAAGCTTTCAAAATTGCATCCAGGCAACGTACTGCCGTGTTACCATCCCATAATTCAGGCTTGACCGGAATCCGCGCTTTGGCAATGGCATTTTGATACTCTTCCCGAATTCTTTCCACATTGTTTCCTACCAATACTGAGGCACCGCCATGCTCCCATAGCGTAATAGGCCTTTCTGTATTCCAGCGCATGGTTAAACAGGGAGTACCCAGCACGGTGCACTCTTCCTGCAATCCGCCGCTATCGGTCAGAAACAATTTAGCGGTCATATTTAAACGAAGCATATCATGATAACCAATGGGCCTTAATAGCACCAGGTTGGGTGTAGAAACTACCTTGTCCCACAATCCAAAGGTCTCCAATTGTTTCCGGGCACGTGGATGAATGGGCCATAAAAGTGGCATATCAAGAGCTACCTCCCCTGTAAGAAAGTCAATGAGTGGAGTTAATATCTCCTTGTGATCCACATTAGAGGGGCGATGCATAGTCATCACTGCAAACTTCTCGTCTTCAATCACTGGAATCTCACTCCCTTCAAGAAGCAAATTTTCAGCCAGTACATCCGCAATCTGTAATCCGGCTGCCTTTTCACGTTGTTTCTCCAGGGTATCAATCATGATATTCCCCACAAATTCAATCTTCTCGTCCGGAACCCCTTCTTTCACCAGGTTCTCGATGGAGAGTTTATCAGGCGTTAACAACAGGTCTGAAAGTCGATCCGTCACCAACCTGTTAATCTCCTCCGGCATGGTTATATCTCCCGATCGCAATCCAGCCTCAATGTGACAACACTTCACATGCAGCTTTTTGGCTGTAACTGAACAAGCCAGCGTGGCATTTACATCCCCGACAACCACCACCCAATCAGGCTTCTCTTCCATCACCACCTTCTCAAAGGCAATCATGGTGTTCCCCACCTGTTCGGCATGGGTTCCGGATCCCACCTCCAAATGAATATCTGCGGGAGGAATATTCAGTGCATCAAAAAAGGTCTGGGACATCTGATGGTCATAATGCTGACCTGTGTGTACCAGAATATGTTCAACTTTCTGATCTGATTTGCTATTGTGTGTCTCAATGGCCCTGATAAATGGGGCTATCTTCATAAAGTTTGGGCGTGCACCCACTACTGAAATTATCTTCATCTATTTGCGATTGTTAAAATTGGAACCAAATATAACATCTTACGTCTAATTTGCGATATGGTTACCCATTGCCTGAGGAATGAATAAAATGGGAAAAAAACCAACAATAAGATGTTAATTAAAACGGGTACAAAATAAAATCAATCCATGTTGTATTCGTTATATTTAAATTAATTTTGAATGCTAACCCTAATCAGAAGGAGGATGTGTGATGGATACCACGCGACGAGATCAAATCGTGGTAAAGAAGGATGGTAACGAACTGAGTCAGAAATGGTACGCAGTATATACCCGGTCCCGCTTCGAGAAGCAAGTCCTAAAAGGATTACAGGACCAGGGCATTGAAGCATACCTCCCACTGATCAAGACAGTTCGCCAATGGTCCGACCGTAAAAAGACGGTAGAGGTACCTCTTTTCAGCTCTTATGTTTTTGTGCATATTGACCGTCGATTCTACGATCAGGTGCTTCAAACAATGGGGGTAGTGAAGTACATCACCTTTGAAGGCAAAGCAGCCACCATTCCCAGCTGAGCAGATTGATCTGCTCAAAATCATTGTGAATAGCGATGAGAAAGTGGAGACCACCTGGGATACCCGAAGAAAGGGAGACCGGGTCATGGTTACCGCCGGTAGCCTGAAAGGTTTGAAGGGAGAACTTATTACAGATGGGGATAGGAAGAAAGTGTTGGTCAGAATTGATAGCATTGATCAGAACCTTACAATAGAAGTGCATCCCTCCTTGATTGAAGCAATCAAGGAGAGTTAGTAGTTAATGGTTATTGGTTAGTTAAAAAACTAACTATTAACCAATAACCATTAACACGACGAAGTCGTCACCATGTGACTGACAGGGCGAAGCCATGTAAAACCGAAATAAATCAGAAAACAAATCAATAAATTATTATTATGCCAAAAGTTGCACTAATTACTGGAATCACAGGTCAGGACGGAGCCTATATGGCCGAGTATTTACTTAAAAAAGGATACATCGTTCATGGGATCAAACGAAGGGCCTCCATGTTCAATACCGAGCGGATTGACCACCTCTACCAGGATCCCCATATTGAGGATAGAAACCTGATGCTGCATTACGGGGATTTGACCGACTCCATGAACCTCACAAGAATTATCCAGGAGACACAGCCTGATGAGATTTATAACCTGGGTGCCATGAGTCATGTAAAAGTGAGTTTTGACTCCCCGGAATATACAGCCAATGCAGATGGATTGGGTACACTTAGAATCCTTGAGGCGGTAAGGCTTTTGGGAATGACTGAGAAAACCAGGATTTACCAGGCCAGTACTTCAGAACTATACGGACTTGTTCAGCAGGTACCCCAGTATGAAAAGACCCCATTCTATCCCAGGAGTCCCTATGGAGTAGCCAAGATGTATGCCTACTGGATCACTGTCAACTACCGTGAAGCATACAATATGCACGCCAGTAATGGGATCCTTTTTAATCACGAATCACCTATTCGCGGTGAAACCTTTGTCACCAGGAAGATAACTCGCGCAACAGCAAGAATTGCAATGGGAATGCAAGACAGCTTGTTTGTTGGAAATATGTCTGCCAAACGTGACTGGGGACATGCCAAAGATTATGTCAAAGCCATGTACCTGATCCTGCAGCAGGACGAACCAGATGATTATGTGATTGCCACTGGTATCACTACCGAAGTAAGGGAATTTATCAATCGTTCATTTAAAGAGATTGGCCTTGAACTGAAATTCAGTGGTGAAGACGAAAATGAGAAAGCAAGCATCGCTTCCATGGATGAAAAAATATTCCAGCGAGAAGGTGGGTGAGAAATTTATGTCAGGAATCTTGAAAAAGATCAGTGCAGAAACAGTAGTCGTAAGTGTTGACCCAGCTTACTACCGTCCAAGTGA
>CAWANQ010000016.1:0-24236 GCA_963783435.1 uncultured Bacteroidota bacterium
AAGTCATTAAAATAGGATTTTAATGTCGTCGTTTTCCAGAGCTCCTCCACCTTCCATTCATCCGCTTCCTGCCGAACATTCAGGCGGCACATGCCATTACTTCCACCTGTACTGATTAACAGGTCCCCATTTATGGCTCTGGCGGGTTGAAGGATTCTCTCATTATGGGGCCATGCATATTCCCATAAAAGCGTTCCGGTTTCGGGATCCAGGCTAACAACACCCGGATCATTCAAAAGCAGAACCTGGTTTATTCCATCGACGGAAAGCAGATGAGGTGAACTATAGCCCTTTCCTCCATCCTTTCCTATCCACTCTTTTTCACCACTCTCCAGGTTATAAGCAAGCATGGTTCCTGCCAGGGCCACTATCACCACATCCCCGGTAACCAGGGGCGAGCTGCAAAAGCCCCAGCCCGGAATCTCGGTCTCTTCTTCCAGGGCTACATTCCGGGACCAGACCAATGTGCCATCTCTGGCGTCCAATACATTGAGAATTCCTGTGGCCCCGAAGGAGTAGACACGACCATTACTCAGGGTGGGGGTGGACCGGGGACCGGCACCAGCGTGTGAATCCCAGAAGCGGGCCTTATCGCGGTGTTTCCAAACGGGTTCCCCTGTAGATAGACGGTAACAGGAGACAATTTCATCTTCTCCAAGTTGTTCCTGGGTGTAAATAAGGCTCCCATGCACCGCAAAGGAGGAGCATCCGGGCCCAACGGGTTTTCTCCATAGCTCGGAGGGTGGAGAGGAAGACCAATCAGTGGATATTTTCGTTCCGTATGCAACTCCGTCCCGGCCAGGACCCTCTGAAGCCGGGCCATTCGGCCTGGGTGCCTGCAAGAGTTACTCCGGCGGAACTTATGGATCTCTCCTTACCAGAATTAGCCAGGAGCTGTTCCTCGTGTGAGGCCGACCAACGCCATACAAAATCTGCCTGGGCATGGCCGGTAATGCCATCTGAGCGAACCAGGGTCCAGGCTCCGCTGCTTAATACAATGGCGGCAATCATAGTTCCCCATCGGACTTTCCTGGTCTGGTTTCTTGTGGCCACAGCCCAGATCACAAAAACAGGGCAAAGTACCGGCAAGGCGTAGGCAGGGAACATCATCCCCTGCATGGCTGTAGATATGGAGTCGTGCAGTAGGAGAGAACTTAAAACCATTGCGGCCAGGATAATCAATATGGCTCCCCATCGCTCCATTCGCTGAGCCCGGCTAAAGAAGGCCCACCAGACCAGTATGGCTATTCCTCCCAGCATTCCGCCCAAAACTCCCACATTAGTAGTGGCTGGAATGATGGCAGGAATGATAAACCGGATCCCTATGGTTAAGATTGCTAAAATAACTCCTGTTTTGATCCGGAGGGTGTTCTTAGGAACAACCGCATCGGATTGATCCCTTGTATCGTTTTTTTTCATGGCAATTAATTGTTAGAGCTTCCTAAATTTCCGATTTATTTTTATTTCAATCAATTAAAATCATACTGTATTATCTGTTTTTCACACGCTCTTCCATAACTTAGCCCCATTTCATAAAAGGAGCCCCTTAGTTTTAATTCTTCCATTTTAAAGATTTTAAATAATATTTATTAGAGCGTAGACGGTAGCTCCTAATCCCCAGTAGAGGAAGAATCCCCAGAAATAAGTATAGTAGGCGAGCCACCCAAAGGAAGGGTAGGTGAATGATTTCTCCAGTACCCAAAAAATCACACTGAAATAGATAGATATTATGCCAAGGGCCAGCCACAATGCATAGCCCCAGGTTTGTCCCGAGAATACACCCATGGTGCCAATAATTAGCAACGGAAGCATAATCAACAGATCAGCCCATGCAAATGCCAGTGCAGATCTGAAGTGGGTAAAATCTCTCCATTCTTTACCTTTTCCAATGATCAGGTCTTTGGCCTGTCTGCTCTTTGGTCTGAAGAGCATGATCAACTGTGCAAACATCAGGGGCAGAAAGGTGATCGCTCCGAAAATGGTCAGGATCCAGGTGATGGTGGTTGGTTTCATACAGTTTGTTTTTGAAATAGTTGACGGTTTGCCCATAATCCCAGGATACCCAGGAGGGATGGCATTCCCCAGAGAATCACCGCGCCCATGGCGGTTTCCCTGTGTGTTTCCCACATTTGAAAAACATAGAAAAGCGGAAAGTAGATACATATGGCAAATTCCATCATGCTGGCCACAAAGCCGATGAAGCTCCTTTTAAGTAATCCTGGGAGTGCAACGAGGACAATAGGGAGAGGCCAGAGCAGATCGGCCAGGGCCTCTCCGCGTTCCTTGATGGCCAGGGCTCTGTCAACCGCATCGCCCGAAAAGCTTCCATTTTGAAGCCCCAGTTTTACAGCAGATTCCCAGTCCAAAAGAGAATAGGCCTGCATCAGCCAGCCTACAACTGTAAGGGATAGTGCCACAAGAGCGATCCATACCCCAAGGGGGTAGCGACCGGTTTCTTTTTGTAAAAATCTAAGGAGTGAGATGGACATGATTGATGGATTTATCAGTTGTTCAGGTTTAATTCTTCCCCGTATTTCATGATCTTACAGGCAATTCCCATTTTCTCCACCTCACCTTTAAAATAGAGATCATTGGTGGGATTGACATTCTTAATAAACTCATACGGAACGTTGTAGTGGCACGGGATGACCAGTTGGGGTGCGATGTCTCTGACTGCTTGCAAAGCGGCCTCTGCATCCATGGTGTTGGGCACTTTTCCACCCCCGATTGGAATCATCAGGACATCGGGTTTAAGACCTGCCCATTCCTCCATAAGAAGGGAATCTCCCAGGTTTACCAGGGAGATGCCGTGGATCCTCAGGTGAAAACCGATGGAACCGCGCGCGAAATCCAGGTTGTCCTTTTCCATCCTTAAGAGGCCATAAAGGAGTTTTACGGTACCATGGCTATACACCTCTGCAGGCATCTCTTTTTTCATCATCCTGATTCCAGCCAGATAGACCTCTTTGCCTTCAGTTTTGCCTTCACTCACTTTTGCTGTTACAGAGAGAAGGCCCCCCAATGCTTTAATCGGGAGCGGACCATGGTGGGCTTTTATCCCTTTTACCTTCAGATCATCCAGATCAAGGGACTCACCTACGGATAGGGGATGGGTATTTTGAAGTCCCTCTGAAGAGAAGTCCTGAACAAGCTGATCGCCGCATACCACTGCTGCGCATGATTCTTTTGCCATAGGAATCGCATATTTAAAGTGATCCGGATCACCATGTGTCACCAGCACATGTGTCATCTCCTTCCACTCTGATTCTGGGATGAGGCTGCGCTTGTTAAACATCCAGAGGTTTTGTCCGGGATCAATGGCAATCCGGGTTTTGCCTTCAGAAATGGTGAATGCGTTGTATAAGTAGTGTTTGATTCTCATTTTCCACAATTATATGGGGGATTCAATGGACATCGGTCAGATTGACCGATATCAAATCCAGGTTCAGGTCCCTGATCCTCTCAATGATGCCATGAACTGCGGCATGATCAGGAACCTCTCCGGTAAGTATTGAGTATTCTCCTTCCAGATTGATTTCCAGGTCCTCAAACCAATCTGACCAAACCGAGGGTATCTGACCCTTGATGTGTATTTCAAGTTGTTTGCTCATGATTCTAACTGTATATGGCTTTATAAAGCATGTTGTCCCGCATTTTCACAGGGAAGCGGGATAGCATTTTCATTTTCTTAGTTCCCGGTCCCACCAGGTATTGGCTCTTTGGTTTGGCTTCCAGTATGGAATTTGAAATGATCTGAGCCACTTCGCTAGCCTCAATGCCCGGGATGTTTTTCACCTCCCTATCGAAATAGTCAATGAGGGTGGAATAGAGTGTCAGTGTTTCAGGATCGGCCCGATCGATCATCTTCTGCCTGTCCCCTAGTATTTTCCCCAATACACTGGTATTTACCTTTCCGACCACTATACAGGACACCTTCACTCCAAAGGGGCGAAGCTCCACACGAAGTGAATCAGTGATGGCCTGGACCGCAGATTTGGAGGCTGCGTATACACTTTTATCCGGAATGGCAATTAGTCCATGCCCCGAACTGATATTTATCAACCTTCCCCTGGTTTTTCTGATCAATGGAATAAAGGTTCGGGTCACTGCCAGTAGTCCGGTTACATTCACGCGGATCAGGTTTTCAATATCCTCCATGGGGAGAATTTCAAGGGGGCCATTCAGGGAAACCCCGGCATTGTTTACCAGGCTGAACGGGGTGGTCCCGTTCAGAGCTGAAATTGTATCGAAAGCCCGATCGATGGTCTCCTGATGGCACACATCCAGGATAATTGGAGTCAGGTTTGCGACACTCATGTTTAGCAGTTTCTCTTTATCAGCCTCTTTTCGTACTCCGGCATAGACTTTCATTCCGGACTTTGCCATATGTAGGGCAGTGGCATAACCAATACCGGAGGAGGCTCCGGTGATCAGTACGGTTTGATTATCGTTTGATCTTTTCATTGTATTATTGATTTGATGGTTGAAGATTATGATTCAAATTTCGGGTGGTTTGGACAAAAAAAAATCACCCAACAGGGTGATTTAAGGGGTGATTTTTGCTTGGATTCTCAGATTATTCTCTGTGCGACAGCTTTCGCAGCAACAATCCCATCGCAACAAGCAACAGACCCACCGCGTAAGTAGGGTAGTGCATTTCAGGTATGAAAAAATCAGGGTTTAATAAAAGCTGTGTTGTGAGCCAGACAAATACCACCCCACCCTGAAATATGACCAACCAGTTTGCAGCTTTTTTCTTCATTAATACTGCCACTGCTGTATAGAGAGGCAAGATCCCATTTGCAATCATTAGTATGATTCCAGGAATCAGAAATGAGTTAAACGGGGTTCCGTTTAGTAGCTCCGACGACCATTCAAACTTTCCACCACTGGGATCAGTTATCAACATCCAGGCGCCAAATACACCTCCAAATCCTAAAAAAAGCAGGAGCAGGACTGTGAAAATTTTCAAGCTTGTTTTCATGTGAATCTTATTAAACCAAACCCATCTCCCTGGCTTTTGCCACTGCTCCCGAGCGGTTTTTCACCTCAAGTTTGAGATGGATATTCTTGGCATGGGTTTTTATGGTATTGATAGATACAAATAGCTTATCTGCAATCTCCTGGTTTGAAAGATCCTCCACCATGTATCTGAGGACTTCAATTTCTCTTTTGCTCAAAGGATCCTTAAAAAAGTTCTTATTCCCTTTCTCTTTTTTTGAAATCACGCGGTTTATGCGATCCAGAAATTTTTTTGTCGGTTTTATTCCCTTTAGGAGCTCCCCGATCTCCTCGCTATCTTCTACAAAAAACATGATCAGGTTTTCCTTCTCTCCCAGGTTAAGAGCCTCCTCCAGGTATTGGATGGCCTTTTCCTTTTCCTCCAGGATGTTGTAAAGAGTTGCCCCCAGAATTTTAACCTCTATAAGGCTTTCCACCCTTTGTGCCGGTTCTCCCAGAATCTCCAGTTTCTTCAGAAGTATTTCGGCGTCCTTGTAATCTGAAGTAGCGATCAGGTAACGGACGTAAGAGATATAAGCCATCTCATCCAGGTAGTTAATCTCTTTATCAAGACTGAGATCCAGTATTTTTATTAGTTCCCTGGCTCGGTCAAGTCTATTGAGTTTAATATAGATTTTAATGATTTGTCCGGTCAGACTAAAGGGAAGGGTATGGAAGAATCCTTTTTCCTGAATGGATCTCTCCAGAGCCGAAATAAGGGTTTCAGCCTTTATCTTTTCACCATGCATCAGCAGTAGCCAGCCATAGAGCAAGGTAGCGAAGATCCGGGTTATAAAATCATTCCCTTTTTTACTCAATTCATATCCCAGCTCAACCAGGGACAAAGCTTCTTCCAGCTTATTCCACATGTAGTGTATATACCCATAGATGGCAAATAGTCCGGAGTTGGCCCATTCATTTCTTGCCACTTCAGCGTATCCCAACTTCTCAAAAAATAAGAGAAGCTCTTCACACTTCCCATAAGAATAGGAGTATTCACCCAGTCGCAATTTCCCGTAAACCAGCCTGGTCACGGCTGTAGTCATAATATAGATATTCCCGGATTTCTTGCCGTAGTTGAAGGATTTTTCAAAAGCCTCTCCACTCTCTTGCAACCTGTCTGTATAAACACATGCAACCCCATAGGAGAGCCAGGCCCAGCTGTACCAGAGCGGGTCATCTTCGGTGAGGTATTTTCTGGCTTGTTTGCAATAATGAAATATCCGCTCTGTATTTCTGGAGCTGGATAAGAGATAGGTATAGGCCACTGAAATCTTACCGTAAAGAACGCCCAAAGAAGGAAGATCGGCCAGTACCAATTTTTCGGCGCTGGCAAGAACTTTCTCAGCCTTTTCCAGGTGCCCGGCCGAGTTCAGGCTCCAGGCATAGTAAAGGCAGAAATTGGGATTGCAGCTGGTGGTCTCCTGCGACAGCAAATCTCCAAATTTCAGAATCGTGGTGTGTTGGCCACTTTTCCACAGTCCCTCTATAGAATCGTTCAGGAGATTCATGGCATTTTGATAATTTCCAGCCTCAATGGCATGCTCAATGGCCAGCGAGTTAAATCCATTCTTTGCATACCAGTCACAGGCCCGGGTGTGCATGTGGATGATCACCTCCTTGCCAAATTGATTGAGTCTTTGCCTGAGCAGATCGGCAAAGAGGTGGTGGTAGCGATACCATTTCCTCTGCTCGTCCAGAGGAATTATAAACAAATTGCTCCTTTCCAGTTGCTGCAGGATCGATTGGCTGTTGTTGCTTCCTAATAGAAAATCGGCCAGTTCACCTGAAACCTGCTCTAGAATTGAAGTTTTTATCAGGAACTCCTTGATCTCCGCAGATTGCATGTTCAGTACCTCTTCCAGTAAGTAGTCCATGATAAACCTGTTGTCGCCTGTCAATGTCCGGACAAACTCAGACAGATCCTCTCTACCCATCATCGATATGGCAGATAGTTGCAATCCGGCAATCCAACCTTCGGTTTTGGTTTCCAGCAGCTCTACGTCATCAATGGACAGGTTAAGCTTTAACTTCTTATTGAGAAATTGATAGGAGTCATTGACCGTAAAACTTAAGTCGGCTGCACGAATTTCAACCAGTTCATTCTGACTTCTCAGGCGGGAAATGGAAAGGGGAGGATCTGACCTGGAACAGACCACCAGGTGCAGATTTTGGGTCAGGTGATCCATGATGAATTTCATAATCTCGATGATCTCCAGCGATTGAATAAGGTGGAAATCATCCAGAACCAGGATCAGGCTTTTGCCATATTTTATCAGATCGTTTAAAAGCAGGGCAATAATAGACTCTGATTCGGGTGGTTGTGGTGCTAGCAAGAGGGGAAAGGCGTTCTTCCCAATATCCGGGTCAATGGTCTGCAGTCCGGCGATCAGGTATCTTAAAAACTCAGTGGGTTCATTGTCCCGCCTGTCCAGAGATACCCATGCGGCAGGTACCTGGGATTGATCGAGCCAGTCACAAATCAGGGTGGTTTTCCCAAATCCTGCGGGTGCCGATACGAGGATCAGTTTTCTTTCGAGTCCGGAGTTTAGCTTTTCAATTAGGTGGGGACGGTGTACAATGTTTGAACCTGGAGAAGGAACGTGAAGCTTGGTAAGTAGCATAAATAGGCAAGTGGTTTTAGTATTTCCTTAACCCTTCAATACTTTTTGGATATTGTCAGGCCAATTTACGCAGCTATTTTTACTTAAGCAAAAAGTACATGTACCAGAATCAATTGTTGAAGTTTGTTTTAATCCGACGCCCTGATATCGTATGCCATCAAGGCATTTCCATGCCTGACGTAGAGCATGCCTTTATGAATGACCAGGCGGGCCCAGTGTTGATCGGAGCCCATTGGGACTTCGAATTTATTGATGATCTCAAATTTAGAAGGAGTTGCGTGCACCAGGGCCAGCTCACCCTCGCGCTCAGTGTAGGCATAGAACAGACCATCGGCATGGATAATGGATCCGCCTCCAAGTTCCTTGTTCTGCACCAACATTTCGCCTGTATTCCAGCTAAGTACCTGCCAGTCCTTTCCCATGGCCGTGGAGCCATAGATACAGGAATCAATCTTTACAATTCCACCCAGCAGATTTCTGAATTTTTTGTTCCGCCAGACAACCTCAGCTTTCCGACCCTCTTCTGATAATTCGATTTGTACCAGACCCGAAGTACTCTTGGCATCTACGCTTGAGACAAGCAGCTTCCCATCTGCGTATAGCGGGGTATTGGCGTGTATATTATTTCCCTGGGTTTGCTCGATTCTCCAGTACATCTCGCCGCTGTTGGCATCAATTCCCATGATGGATTCCGCAGTCATGGCTATCACCAGGCGATTTGCACCCACTTCGATCAGAATAGGGGAGTTGTAGGTTGCAGGCTCACCCATGCCTGCACATGACCAGATCATATCCCCTGTGAAGCGGTTCAGAGCCACTACATTGTTTTCCTGTCCCCCTGGAACACAAAACAGGTGATCCCCATCGATCAAAACCGATTCGGAATACCCAAATTGTATGACAGAGTCCACTCCAAAATCCTGAATAAAATCCCTGGACCATATCTCCTGACCCTTTTCTGCATTTAAACAGTAGACCGCTCCCGCTCCGCTTTCGATGTAGATGTGGTCTTCCACCACAACCGGAGTGGACCGTGTTCCCAGGAAATTGGCTGTAAAATCTTTACCAAAATCACTTTCCCACAGCAGTTTGCCGGCCAGGTCAAATGCAAATAGCGTCCCCATGGATCGGGCAGAATCTTTCACCCCGGTCGCATAGACCATGTCACCAGAAACAGCTACCGCACTGTGTCCATAGCCTAGTCCTTCATAGGACCATGCCAGGGTGGGACCTTCCTCCGGCCACTGTTCTAACAGACCCGTTTCATGGTAGATTCCATCCCTGTTGGGACCCCGCCAGTCAGAAACTTCACTTTGTTGAGTGCATGCACTAATTAGTAGTATCAGACCAAGAAAAGGGATACGATTCATTTGTGTGAGGGTTTAAATGAGTTCCGTAAAAATAATTGAAATTTTCAAAAAAGATAGGAATACAATTAATTCATATATTTCGTAGTCATGGTGATATGGGTATCACCGCTTACTTCAAACAGCCATTCGCTGAAGTCTTTGGGTCCGAATCTACCCATTGCATCATTTGAAAATCCAAAGCCTTCTTTTGGAATTCCCAGGATATTGGTATCCAACTCGTCATTTTCGTTTTCATCGTGGAAATACCGGATTGCATAGGGACCACTTTTTAAATCATTAAAGATTATTGTGCACCTGTGATCAAGGATTTGGCATGTTGTGTCCCTCACAGATTCTTCATTCTTATCCATCAGGTCAACAATAACAGCCCCTTTATTACTCTCAAGGTTGAGGATCTCAACTGTCAATGTCGACTGTGCACCGAGAAATGATAAAGGAGCCATAAACAGGAAAATCGCCAATATTCTAATATGTCTATTCATTGTAAATGTTATTTAATCAATTATATAACGTAATACAAAATTATGTATTACTCTTTTGTGTATTTAGATAGTGAGTATCCATTCTTTATGGGAATAAATTTTGAGATCCGCGGACTTATGGCCGCTTCAGGACAATTGTATATGCATCGCATACACATGCTGCAATTGAATCTAAAACCGGGCTTTCCATTGCTTTTTTGTTTGATATTTTTTTCAGGACAGTTGCTCCAGCAGGTTCCACAGGAGGTACATTGTTTGTTTGCATGCAACTCAAGTCCAAACAATCGGGCGGCAGGTGATTCTCCCTTACCCAGAAAATTCAGCACCTTAGATTTGATTTTGACTTTCCTGTGGCTGCTTGTCCTTTCCATAATTCTTCCGCTGAGATCTGAAATCATTTTCTCAGATTCGGCAATCAGTCTGAAGTTTAATTCGTCGGGGAAATTCATGATAAAGGTCAGGGGCATGGCCAACACCTCATCAACGGCGATTTCGTATTGCTTTTTCCGTAAAGTTTTACGTAAATCAGATGATACCGCATCATTGACCCAGCTGGTGTTGCAACCCACACTGATCAAACTAACACATTCATACAATCCAGAGGGCAGGGAATTGACAAATCGCTTGACAGTCCTGGGCGCATTGAAGCCATGTACAGGATAGATAAGTATGAGGTGGGGCTTGGGTTCCAATTGTTTCGGGTCGGTAAATTCAAGCGGAAGGATTTGGCCTTCGGGGCTCTTTAACTCATCGGCCAGTAATTTTGCAAGGTGTAGTGCATTCCCTGTGGGACTGAAATATATAATGGTATACATGCTGTATTCTAAACCTGGTGATTGATGATTTTGGACAAAAGTGTAGAATTTCTGCCACCTGCAGAAATTTTTTATATCAATAGTGCCTTAAAGCCCATGAAGGGTTTATGCTGGCAGGTTAAGACTTTTTACAAATTTGCTATGGCGTGGATCATTGTATAGTGGCTTCCACATGGGCATGACTGCAACCCAGGGGATCCAGACATGATGCGGTTCATAGCCTATCCATTTAAACGCTTCATCATACATTCCCAATGCTCCATAAATCACAGCAAGTCCCAATGCGTTCCAACCGCTTAATTCGGCTTTTTCCAATTGGCGCAAAACTTTGAATGCTTCATCTCGATGTCCGGTCATGGCATAGGTATATCCCAGAAACCAGCCCCATGGTGGAACAAGTTCTGCAAGTTTTTGATGTGCTGCTATGGCTTCCTCTTCTCTTCCCATGGCCAGATAGGTCTCACCCAGCACAAAGTATGCAAGAGGAAAATCTTTGATAATATCAAATGATTTATAAGCTTGTTTGATGGCTTCTTCATGATTCCCAAGGTATGAGTGCATTGCCCCCAGGAATGCAGTGAGCATGGGATTGAAAGGATCACACTTCCATGCAAGTTCATGCTCAGCAATCGCTTTTTCATTCCGGCCAAAAAGATACAGTGTCCAGGCATATTGGTAATGCGCAAGACTTAAGTTTGGATTTAATTCAACAGCCCGTTTAAAAAACTTCTCAGCCTTATGAAATTCCCAGTTGACATACATGCATATCTCTGCCTGGGCCAATTGAGCCTCAGCCAGGTTTGGGTCAAGTTTAATTGCCTGTCGGCCTGCTGATTCGGCTTTTATATAGGCATCACCCGCATTAAATGGCCCATGGGCAATATCGAGGTAACCCAGCGCCAGTCCTGCATGAGCCAGTGCTTCGGCGGGATCAATTCTGACAGCCTCATGAAGATATTCCAGGCCCTTGCTTACCCCTTCGGGGGTTTGCTGGTATAAATGATATTTACCTCTGAGATAGGCCTTATAAGAATTGGGATTTACCTCCCTTATTTCGTCAATCTGGGTTTCTTGCTCGGGAGAAAGGGTAAATTGAATTTCATTTGCAACCTTCTTTATCACCTGGCCATATAGCTTCAGAATATTGCCCATATCCACATCGAAGGATTGTGCCCATAGCTGCTTTTCTTCAGGAAATGCAGAGAATAATTTAAGCTGAATCCTGACCTTTCCTTCAACCACCAGTACCGATGCCTCAATAATTGCATCCACCCCCAATTCAGTGGCAATTTCTTTAATGGTCTTTTCTGAATTGGAATAGGCCAATACAGATGTTTTCGAAACCACCCTGATGGCTCCCAATTGCCCCAATTCACCGATCAGGGCATCGTGCATTCCAAAAACCAGGAAGGCCTGACTGTCATCTCCCGTATAATCATCAAAGGGAAGCACAGCTATGGATTTAATATGCTTTTTAAGTATCTCAAAATGCTCCTTATTTTCTTCCGAATCGCTTTCTGAACCGATTTTCTTTTTCACCTCCCCCGGGGGATAGCCATAATAGTCGTGGAAACATTTGGAAAAGTAGGTTGTACTGCCAAAGCCCACCCCGTAAGCCACTTCTGCGACGGTACCAGCCTGTAATTGCAGTAATTCCCTGGCTCGTTTTAACCTAGTTTCCCGAATAAACTGACTGATGGATTGTTTGGCAATAGATTTTAATTTCCTGTGAAGGCTGGAGTGGCTTATGCCCATTTCCTTTGCCAGTTCAGCCACACCGAAACCCGCATTGGAAAAATTCTCTTCAACAATTTCGGTCAGCTTGTTGATGTAATCTTGTTCTGCTGGAAGATACATGGTCATAGCGTTTAGCCTAAGAAGTTACAAAAAAAAGGAAGAGGAGTAACCTCCCCTTCCAAAAATCTACTTCCATGTCTAATCAAATCATATCGGATTTGATTAACGCTTTAATGCCTGCATTCCAGTACCTTCAATAGAACGAACTTACATCAAAACCTAATCTTTCTTAATGGGACCCTGGGTTTTTTCAATATTGCCTGTCACCGCGTAATAAAATGAGGGATGGATTTATGTCGAAAGGGAAATCACCTGTGAGAATAGGACCGGTATAATTCATTGTATAGGTCCAGTTTGCTTTCATACCCTTTACTTTACCTGCAATACCCTTACCTTCAGCAGTGGCCGTAACTAGAAGGCCATCATCAGCTAGGAGTAATGTTGCCACTCCATTCCATTTCCCATATTCCGCGGTTTAATTCATGGGGATTCTTTGGATCTACGGTTAATATAGCTGTTCCTTCGAATACATTTATCATCAGGTATTGGTACCCATATGGTTATTCCGGTCGTCCTCCAGTCATCTGTTTCGTCGTACCACGTATTTGGTACAGTGCTGGTAACAAAAGTACAAATCCCTTCAAATGTTCTTTTAACTTTCACCTTTGCCTTTTTCAAGGCAGTAGTTTCCTGATCGTCCATGTTTAGATCAGGTTCAACAATTTCTTTTTCGCAGCCAAAAATGAAAATGGCTACTCCGAGTACCAATAACATTGAGATTAATCGTTTCATGATTTGTGAGTTTTAGTTAGTAAATCATTTTTGATTTTTTGTTATTGGCAAGTTCCGGCAAATACCTGATTGACAACAAGAAGCTATATCCCAGAAAGATTAATAGATTGGGCAGGAATTAAATTATAGTCCAGAAAGTTTAAAAAATATGTCAACCTCAGTTTTGCTGCTGGATTATGATCCAGGAGTGCAGCTTAGAATTGTTCCTTCCCAAAAGTACTCGAGGCCTTCTTTTCGGATTTGCCATTGGATTTAAATGCATAGGCTATTGTGAACTCGGCAATGGGGCCCTGACGAATGTATTCGACCCCCTGGTAAAAGATCTGGATACCTTCGGTGTTGTAGGCTCGTGTATTAAGCCCGGTATTGTTTGAGCTCAGGAAATCGAGAACTTTTAAGGAAAAATCCCAGTTGGCGAGCTTTTCCGGCGTGTAAGTAAGGGCTGTATTGGCCATGTAGAATAGTTCATTTCTCCCCTGTGCTGTCACCGTGGCCGATTTCGTATCGAAGTCTATGGTGAGCTTCAGAGCATCGGTAAGTACTAGGTTTAAGTTTCCTTTCAGGCTCCAGTTGGTGCTGCTGTTGTTCTCCTGATATCCGAAGATATCTGCTTCGACCCGGTAATTGTATAGAGAGCCGCCCAGGAAAAGTTTCGCTCTTTTCCCTAACACCAGGTTGGCATTCAGCTCGGCTCCAAGGGCCACTGTATTGCCGGCATTGGTGTATGACCTGATCAAGACGTTTTCTTCTTGATACACGGTATTTACCCTGAAGATTGCGTTGTTGGTTCCCCTGTAGAATCCAGCAAGACTGAAATTCTGCTTGCCCAGATCCTGCTCAAAAGTGAGCTCCAGGTTATTCAGGTACTCTGGCAACAGGGCCGGATCTCCAACTACAAAAACTTCAAAGTGTCTCCGGTAAAGAAAAGGAGCCATGTTCTTGGTGGGTGGGCGGCTAATCCTTCTACTGGCCGCCAGGCTAAGTTCATTTTGATCTGAAATGGCATAGTTCATATGCAGGGTGGGGAACCAGTCCAATTGGTTCACCGCATAACTGGGTTCAGTTTCCCTGTCAAATATGCTGAAGTAGTCGGGATTCTCCATGACCAGGAGCTGATCGGTATATTCCAGGCGCAATCCAGCCATGTAGCTAAAGTCTCCCGCAAATCCAGAATAATCTATATAACCCGCATAAATACCTCTGGTAAGCTCAATGGCATTTTCAAACTCTTCATATGATCCCCAGGTGGAGGTACTCACATTGAGGGTGTCGAAGGTGAAAGGTCCCGACTGTGATAAATACTGTGGCTGAAATCCGGCACTAAAGGTATGTCCGTTGTCAAACTCATTCTCATATTCTATGGAGAGGCGGATGCCATCCAGAGGAGTATCATCGGCCTGTTTGAAATGTTGTTCAAGCGCTCCAACGGTTTGGGTATTGGGATCAAAATCGTAGTTTTCATTGTCTAGGGCCCGGCTCAAACCTGCATGTTCATATAGGGCAGAAAGTTTCAGGATGGAAGACTCACTCAGATTTTTGGAATAATCGATACTGGCCACATGAGAGATTCCGTATCGGTTATCTGTATTGGGATTGTAGATCCAGTCCTCATCTACCGGTACTCCTTCAATGGGATTCTTCTCTTCATCTCCAAAGAAATTGTCATACACATAAAAAGCAGACCTGCCTTCGGTCCGGTTCCCGTAGTAATAGGAACCTGAGAGTGAAGCTCCTGATTTTGTTTCATATTCAAAGCCTGCCGTGGCGGAGTAGTTCTCAAACCATTCGGGCCGTTCTCCACTGGCTACCATATGGTAGTAGGAGCCATTCTCCTGGAGAAGCCTTGCATCACCAGTTCTTCGGCCATTTACATTCCTGTGGTTATAGTAGAGGCTGCCGTACATGGATAGCCGATCCTTTACATAGCTCAGGTTTAAGCCGCCGCCGTAGCGGTTGTCGTTTTGGTCATACCCGGCGTATGGGGTGGTGAAATTGCCCCAGGGAGCTCCACCCAGAACGATATTTCCCGATGCCGTAAAGCCCTCTTCTCCCTTGGTTCTGGTATTGATGTTAATGATCCCACCCTTCCCCTGGGCATCGTACTTGGCTGTGGGTACATTGATTACTTCAATGCTTTCGATGGCATCCCCTGAAAGCTGGGAAAGTAGCATAGAAGGATCCATCAAAGTGGCCTTCCCGTTCAGGTAGACCATAAAGTCGCTTGTCCCGCGAACTGAGACGATGCCATCGGGACTTACCGATACAGAAGGCAGTTTGTTGAGCACATCCACCGCAGTACCCCCCTTGGCTGTTTCAAAATCTGCAGCCCTGTAAACTTTTCGATCAATCTTTGTGGATGATGTTCGTGCCATCTCACGAACCTCCACCTCTTCAAGAGCTACTTTTGATATTCCGAGGCCTACCCTGCCCAGGTCAACCCGATGCTTTTCCCTGCTGATTTCAACCACATTGCTGGAGTCGGTTTCATAACCGATAAAGGAGATCATCAGGTGGTAACTGCCGAAGGGAATCTCCTCGATCACAAAATGTCCACTGTTATCGGACACGGTTCCTTTTATAGGGGAAGCATTATCAGTGGAAAACAGAGCCACCGAGGCAAAGGGGATATTTTCGGATGTTTCTATATCGACCACAGTGCCACTCAGACGCCCCGATTGCGCTTTCACATAAATCGTACTCAGAAGAATCAACAGTACAATTGGAAAGAGGGATTTCTTCATGAATGCCTGGTTTGTGAATTACTTTAACAACAGTTAATGCAAATAGTTTAGCACGCTTCGGGTAATCTGAGTTTTTCCCTACATTTAAGCAAAAAATCATTCCTAAAACCACCTGTCATGACTAAGAATTGTCTTGTCTTTTTATTTATTCTCCTGTCTTTTACACTGGCCGGTCAGGTCCAAAACTCTTCACCGGAACCCAGAGAAGGTTACTGGATGGGCGTGATGAAAGTATCTGAACAAATGAGTCTGCAAATGGCTTATGAACTTAGAAAGAATGAGCAAGGGGGGTGGTCTGCAAAAATGAATGTCATTGAGCAGAAGGCCTTTGATATCCCTATGGATGAGTGTGTGATGGCAGGAGATTCCATTCATATAAAGTTTGCAGCGGCAGGGATCACCTACGATGGATTATATTCAAAGGAAAAACAGGTTATTTTTGGTTCCTATGGACAGGGTGGGGGACATTTTACCCTGGACCTGACCTGGGTGGAAGCATTGACAACAGAAGTAGAACGGCCCCAGACCCCAGTCAGGCCTTTCCCTTACGATGAAGAAGATGTTGAATTCGAAAATAGCAGGGAAGGAATCTTCTTAGCCGGGACCCTGACAAAGCCTTCGGATCAGAAGAATCTGCCAGCGGTGGTGCTTATTGCAGGGTCCGGCAGAAACGACAGGGACGAGACCTCCATGGGACACTTCCTGCTTCTATCGGATTTCCTGACCCGGAACGGGTTTGCGGTCTTAAGGTATGACAAGCGCGGTGTGGGAGATTCTGAAGGTGATTATGCCCAGGCCACTACCTTTGATTTTGCCGACGACGCCAAAGCAGCCATGGAATACCTGAAGGGCCATCCTGACATAGATCCGGGCACCATCGGATTGATCGGGCATAGCGAGGGAGCCATGATTGCTCCAATTCTTGCTTCAGAGTACCCGGAAGAAATATCTTTTATCGTATTGATGGGTGGGGTAGGTATTCCCGGATCCGAATTGCTTCTTATACAGGCGGAAAAGATGTCCCGGATTGCCGGTGTTCCCGAAGAAGAAATTAAGCAGACCCTGGAGAATAACCGGAAATTGTATGATATTGCCAGATCGGATGAACCTGATTCCATCATAGCTGTAAAAATGAAAGAAGCGGTTCCTGAGGTAGATGAAAGCATATTTAACATGCTTCAAAGTGATTGGGTCAGGACTTTTATCTCTCTGGATATGGACATTTATATTAGCAAGGTGAAGTGCCCGGTTCTGGCGATTACGGGGGAAAATGACATTCAATGTCCGCCGGCGGAGAACCTGACCGCCATAGAAGCGTCTCTTCAAAAAGCGGGGAATGAGAATTATTCGATTGAGGAAATGCCCGGTCTGAACCACCTGTTCCAGACCTCAGAAAGCGGATCTCCGCTGGAGTATGAACAGCTGCCTGAGATTATCTCTCCAGATGTCCTCAAGACCATCCTGGAGTGGATGAATGGAGTGACTCACTCACCAGGAGAATAGCTTCTAACAAATAAACATTGTCTTATGGCTTCGCGAAGATCATTTTTAAAAACTTTTTCAGCTCTGTCTGCAGGAATCACGACTACAGGCCTTCAACCGCTGCTTGCACAAAACCCAAGCTTTCCGAATACAAAACTACCTGAAAGAAAAATTTACATTTTCTCCAAGCATCTGCAATGGCTTGACTATGATAAAATGGCCGAAACAGCCAGATCTACTGGTTTTGACGGGGTTGATTTAACCGTTCGTCCCAAAGGACATGTCTCTCCCGAGAATGTCAGAGAAGATCTGCCTAAAGCCATTAAAGCCATTCGTAACAGCGGTTTGCTGGCAGACCGGATGACAACCGCCATTACATCGGCCGATGACCCGCTTACTTTGGAGATCCTCCAATTGGCATCCGAATTAGGAATAACCAATTACAGAATGGGTTGGTTTGGGTACGATCCTTCGATTTCGATACAGGAGAATATTGAAAAACGTAGGATCGATTTTGGGAAACTGGCAGATCTGAACAGAAAATATGGATTAAAAGCAGCTTATCAGAATCATGCGGGTGAAATGGTTGGGGGACCGGTATGGGACATAGGCTTAATGCTTGAAGGTGTTGATCCTGAATATGTGGGCATCCGGTATGATATCAGGCATGCCACAGTTGAAGGAGGAAAATCCTGGCCTCTTGGAATGAAATACCTTGCGGATCGAATTAATAGTTTCGATGTAAAGGATTTTTTCTGGAAGCAGATTGACGGTATATGGCAACCTTCCAATATACAGATTGGAGATGGAATGGTTGAATTTGAACGTTATTATCAAATCATTAAAGACTATAAAATCCAGGGCGATTTCACCCTGCATCTTGAGTACCCCATTGGAGGAGCTGAGCACGGAGCAACCACACTAACCGATTCACCAGAAGTCGTGATCGCTGCCATGAAGCATGACCTGTTTGAATTGCGAGACCTGATTTCAAAATAAACTATTCACCAGGAAAAGCATTCCTGATTACTGCAAGACCTTGTAATACTTGATTTTCACGGACCTTTCATGTTTATTTTGGGTATAGAGATATTTCCATGGTTCTGAGGTCATCCTCTCCCGTAGCGGATCTTCCTGTTGAACGTCTGATTGAAGAAGATGAAAGGCATATCCTCCCGGCCTTACTACGCGTTCAATTTCCTTTAGCTCTTCTTCAAGACTCCAGCCAATGGCATTGGAAGTGATCAGAACATCCAGCGAATCATGTGGCAGGGGTATGGCATTTAGGGTCCCGTCCATTACAAAAAGGTTATCCACTTTCTGTTTAGCCGCCTTCTCTTTCATGAAAGAGCGAAAACAGGCACTGGGTTCAATCGCGAAAACAGTTTGAGCATGCGGGGCAAGCATGAAGGCAATCCTGCCAGATCCAGCTCCAATATCTGCAACTGTCCTGCCATCCAGAGATGTAACTAAAGTAATTTCGCTAATGTTCCATTGGATGCGGGTCTTGCAATCATACAATTCTGGATGTTTATTGTATATGATCATATCGGCAATTTCCCACAGGGCTTCCTGGCAATGCGCCTTGATCTGCTGGCTATCTGTGACGGGTTTATTCTCATCCAGCAGTTTGGTAAGGAAAGAGGCTATGTGTGGACTTCTGGCAACGAGGAATCTGTGTACCACCGGGTATTCACGAAGTAGTGTGGCAAATTCGATTGCTGCTGCCCGGTCTGGCAGGTAGTTTATTTGATAAGCCTCCAGCAAAAGCAGGTCCTCTGCATGGAGGTTAATTTCCGGATATTGCTCCCTGAGCAATTGTGAGTAAGGCATCTTGTAATACTATGGTATTCAGTATATTATTACAGTCGCTTGAAACATCAATTTCAATATAAAGATAGGGACTCTGGGTAATGCAGTCAAGGTGAACTTGTTTTGGACATACCCCAAATCTTGACAGATCGGCTTAAAATAGATATATATTATCCGGTTAGTATACTTATTTGGAGCTTTTAGGATATAATATATCCGTTGATGGATATTTTTTATCCAATTCAACATCTATATAGTTAATAAACGGATATTGTATATCTGTTCTGTGATCTGCCACCTCCAAAAAACCAATGAGTAAGGGACAGGCTTGCGAAAATGGGGCAGCCCTATTTTATAAAGACTTATCACTTCTAAATCACCGGAACTCAAAGCCCCGTTTACAATGCTCAGATATCAAATGGGCTTTTTGGGGTATGTCCAAGAACTTGTTGTGATTATTCCAGCGAGCCCGGACAATGCCAGTTATGTCCGGGGTAAAGTCATATCGCTACACGTTGTGATTTTTCTTGTTAATAGCAGACAGAGCCACCTGAAATAAGAGAAAGCCCATACACAGATAAACCAGGATATCGCCAATAGAAGCGTAAAGCGTTTTGATTCTTTTAGCTGGCACGTGAGCCATCATGATCTTGTTGTTGTGATCAAAGCTGCTCATTTTCGAAGTCATTTCCCCGAATGGAGTGATGGCTGCTGAAAGACCGAATCTGGTTGATCTTAGAATTGAATGGCCCTGTTCTATGGCCCTGAATGCAGCCATTTTGGTGTGCAGGGGATCAATCCCCCGCCAATCGGATGAAGGGACGGCCACTATATCCGCTCCAGCCTCTTTATTTCTCCTGGCCAGGTAAGGAAAGTCATAATCGTAACAAATGGCCCCTCCCATATTCGATCCGGCTACGTCTTTAATTCTTGAGGGACCTGTACCCTTAACAGCGGGTTCGCCTGGAACAGGCTCATGCTTGAAATATTCAAATTCTATGGAACCATCGGGATTGAAGAACTGGAATTTGTTTTCGTATTGAAATGGAGATTCTGATAGGGGAACCACATAGGCCGCCACAATTGAAACATTGGTTTTTCTTGAAAGAATGCCGATTGAGTCAAGCCATTGCTTTTCATAATCAGGTTCGAGAAAAAAGGCCCCTTCATTCCATACAATTACTTTTGCTCCGGCTTCTGCTGCTACCGCGGTTCGTTCAAAAATGGCACGAATGACCTCTTCGTTTGATTCTCTGGAGGGAAGTGGCAATCCGCTGACTTCAGAATCTGTACCTACTGCTGCCATGGAAATGGTTTCTATCCCCTTTGATCTTCCCAGGTCATATCGTATGGAACCAAATACAAGCATGAGAGCAATGATTAGCATGGGGATTATTAAACCACTACTCCATTTGCGGTTGACAACTACCCCTGCAATGGCTGCATTAGTCCAATAGATAATAAAGCTTATTCCGGCCAGTCCAAACAAGGATAACGATTGCAACAGAGAAATGCTATTGGCCTGTGTATAGGCAGCAACACCCCAGCTTCCAAAGGGAGTAAAAGTGTATTGAATCCATTCGGAAACCACCATGGTGGCGGGAAATATAAGAACCGACCATTTCAGGTTTTTGAATTTTCCATACAACAAATAGCCGGGCAGGTGGAAGAGCCCAATGGGTATTGCATATAAGGGGATGACAAAGTAGGGGACCGGGTGTGTAATAATTTTAGATACAACCACAGACCAGGTTAGTATTAGTGTGATTGCAAATAGCACCCTCGATTTCCACCCTCTCGTTAGTTTAAGATAGATTAAAAAAGGAACCATGGCCACCCATCCCATCATGTCGATATTAAATGAAAAGTGAGAGGCAGTCATGGTCAGAACTCCGGCAAGCAAAAACCAGGAAGGTTTAATACTTTTCCCTTTGACTTGAAGATTTTGATTTGTTGTTTTCATCGCTTAAGTATTTTTGTCTGATACAAAGCTCAGACATCAGTAAGCGAATTCCATTAACAAATGATAAGAAGTGATGTTATTGAATGAGTTCTTTCCTCAATCTGCTCAATGAGATGTTTGTGATGCCCAGATAGGTGGCGATGGTTGTATGAGGCACCAGGTTCTCTAACAATGGATATTTTTCTCTGAATTTTAAAAGTCTGTCCCTGGCCGCCAGGGAAGCATGACCGATTTCCTTTTCAACCTTATTTTGCAATTCAAGTTGCAAAACCATATTCCCGAATTCCCTGGTGTCCAGATGATCGACCATCAATCCTAAAAATTCAGAAGCATCCATAATTCCGACCTTAAGGTCTGTCAGGGCCTGGAAGTTCAGATTCGAAATTCCATTTTCAGTTCTTGTGACATAGGGTGACAATACAGAACCTGGATTAAAAAAAGCAATGGTTATTTCTTCCCCTTCAGGATTTAAGACATAACTTCTGCAAATGCCATCCAGTAAAAAATATTCATGGTAATTGTGCTTCTCTTTTTCAATGAAACAATTTCCCTTTTTGTATTCTCTAAATTCAATTAGATCAATGATCTGATTCCTTGAATTGACAGACAAGGGATAGATGGACTCTATGATTTTTTCTATTTCTTTCAAAATATCGCGGCGAAAACTTAAAGATAAATCAAAATGATGACAAGGCCCTTATGTAGATTACCCAGAGATATTGCCGTTATTATAAAATATTGTTTTAAATATACGGGGATAAATACATGAGGATATTTTCCTGCTTTAAGACTTAGGATAGATAAGATTTAGATTAGGAAAATACGTTTTGAATTTCGAAATATCCCTTGTAATTAGATCGAAAGTAGATACAATTGCATGAGCCCCAATGTAAAAATCAGGGAGTGTCGAATGCTTAGTACCCTTACTTTTTCTGTAATTGAGAAATACCTTACCCGCCAGAAATAGGGCTTCCCGAGGTATTTCCAGAACTTTGATCCCGGCTTGTTCTATAGCATCTTCAACTTCTTCTATTAGATTGAATCCAATAGACACCTCTGTATATATGATCGAGTTGATATACAAGGTATTGGTTTGTGAGTATTGTCCCAGTATCTTTTCCGACCAACCAGCCCATTCGGGGTCGTCTGTAAACAAATCGAGTAAGACACATGAATCAACAAGAATGCCGTTCATACTATTTTCTTGTGAGATTCATGATTTCGTCAGTAGACATCTTGGCCGTAGCGATTCCCCGCAGCTTGACAAATTTCTTTGTTGGTATGTTCTTTGAAGTCTTAACTATATAAAACCTTCCATTTTCCTCCTGAAAATCAATATCTGTCTCCGGAGCTATACCTAAGATCTCTCTAACTCTACGAGGAATTGTCACCTGTCCTTTAGTTGTTACACGCATTTCGCACCCCTTTTTAGTAAGTAATACAAATGTAGTATTACTTTGCGAAATGTACAAAATGCTTATTATTCTGCTTATGATTATTTGTGCATATTGATGTGCTGATTTGAGTAATATCAGCGTGAATTTTTACTATTCTGAGGGAGCATCAATAATGATTGGTCTTATACTGGTAGATGGTACAAGTAGGGCTGATGTCCGGATTAAGGAAGAAAATAAATCACGGATAGATATAATTTATCTAATTATTAACTAATTAGATGCTTGTTTAGATAATAAATGTCTTTCTAAAGTTATAAAATATCCGAAAAGCACTAAATAAGTATAGTAACCGGATAAATTATATCCCTTTAGTAAAAGATGGAACAGTTTTCAGGAGAAAAACCGAATCCATCTAGCCAGGTTATTTGCAAACATGGTCCATAAGGATATCCTCGATTATTGACAGTTAATAAATCGCCAGCAGAAAGGCGCACAAAACAGGAGCTAGAGTACTTTCCTTACATAATCCCAAATTTTCTAAAAGCATCCACCGTACTCATGCCATTTTCAAGTGCTTTTTTTACCAGTTGTTCTCCTCTTGCTTTTTCAATGGCTCCTTCAAAGGCCTCTTTTTCTATCTCGTTGGGTATGATCAGGACCCCATCCCTGTCGCCGTAGACAATATCGCCAGGATTTGAAGACCCTGTACAAATATAAACTTCATCTTGTTGAAGGCTGTCCAATGCTTCAAACATCATTCCGAAGGGTATATTCATCAGGGGTGTCTGCTCAATGGCATATATGATGGATTATATCATAAGCTTGCTTTTGTTCTTCGGGGGATTGGGAGAAAGTCACAAGCATTAGTTTCATGCCATCGTCCCAGAGTCTTTCGGTAGTCTCCTTTACGGTTTCAGGATTGCCTACCATTCTTGCATTTAGCACAATACCGCTGTTTTTGAGTGCCTCTACAAAGGGTTCCGTGGGATTTGGGTGTGGGTCGGTTTCAGGGGTAAATGCAGCATCCGACATTTTTAGCCCGTTAATTTTTTTCAACATCTGTGCTTTGTCAGAAAAATTTCCGCAGGAGTGATGAACCGGTCCGCCAAAGGCCTCTCCCAATTTTATAAACGATGGGCTTACTAATTTCAGGTATGTCTCTTCATCCACCATCACCACATTGTCATCGCTCATTCCAAATCCTTCAAAAACACGCGAAGAGGCAAAGCCATGTCCGGGTTTCCATACAATTGCCGATCAACTTTCCTGTTCTTTGTAGAATTCGATTTCAAGGTCAGCAAGAACATCCAGGAAACGGAGCACTTTCTCAGGCTCCATGATCATGGACATAAGAAAGTTACTGGTATCCACAATATTGGTCGCATTGTTAAAAGGGGACTGAATATCTCCCATGGACATGGGCAGTTTTCCCCCGGTTTGTTCCAGGAAATATGCAATCATTTCCAGACATGCTTTCCCACTGCGGTTTCCCCCACCGGTTTAATATCAAATGCCAGAGCCTCATCTATGGTTTGAAAGGTTGGTTTTGTGGCAGGTGATTGACCCGGGTTCCAGATGTAATCGATGCCAAAAGAACAGGCCACCATGCCAATGCCGTACCAGGGTTCCAGAAAATTGGGAACATCTGCTTCGTAATCCATGCTTTTTTGCAGTGCCCCCAGTTGCCATTCAAGCGACTGGTTCATATCCCGGCAACCATACGAAAACACCTCTGCCACACGCATTCGTCGATATACCAGTGCCCCTGAATCGGATTTCATAAATAAGCTGCATCGTTCTGTTAGCTTTTGTTCAGTATTGCTGATAGGTCTGAAATGGAAAATCAGATACTTTGACCGGGTCCACTATGGTGGCTTGCGCATCAGATTTAGATGTGTCGAATTTCTTCATCAGAATTCAATGGGTTTAATCTCTTTGATTGAAATTTTCAAAATTATCC
>CAWANQ010000017.1:0-7063 GCA_963783435.1 uncultured Bacteroidota bacterium
TGATTGAAGTTTCTTTGGGATCGAAGCGGATTGTGACCATCTCTACTGCCGCAGTATTGGGATTTTTTCTTTGTATGAATCAGTTTCAAACCGTACAATATACAAAAGGAATTATCCACCATACCGAGATGACAGGGGAAGCCTATAAACTCAATTTCCTGAAGATTCAAAGTGATCGGTAAAGATGCCACGCGCACCATTCACTTCTGCCATGGATTCAACCATATAGCATGTTGGTGCTAATATATCAGCTCATGGATTTGCCTGGCCAGGTCACTGGCCAGCCGCATGGCTGATTGGTGCTCCAGGTGACTGCCATCAAAGGTCTGGTAGTCGTCTGGTGAGACAGGAATCCAGATGCCTCCTGCATTTCTAAACTGTTCTACAAAGTCGGCTTCTACAAAGCCTCCCCGTTCGTGCTCGTACATCCTGATGGTGTGTGAGGTAGGTGGTCGGTAGCCCACTACATGGATTCCCCTGGAAGTCCACCGTTCTACATAATTCAGAAGTCCGGATATTACTTCCTGGCTGACCATGTCATCGGTAAAGAGATCCTTATAAAACCTGGCCGAATGTGAGGTGTCGGGAACCATCCAGTAAGACTCAATCCAGCCATTGGAATGGTAGGTAATCCGGTAGTTATTGGGCTCGGATTTTCCCGTGATCTTTTCCCACATCTCAATGGCACCGTAGGGTGCAAATATCTCCTGTACTTTAGAGAGGTAGATGGTTTGCAGAACATGCTCCTTTGACCGGCTCAGCTCCCAGTGATAGTGGGCGCTTTTGGCAGTTTTAGGAGTCAGGGAATGGGGAGTGATTCCCAACACAATCATTTGAATTTCGGAGCTGCTATCGATTTTCCCATCTAGACCTTCCAGGTAACCTTTCCCATAACCGTTGGCCCAGTATGCGTAATTCATGGCTTCTAATCCGTCAAATTCGGCAGAAAAGTGCTCAGGAGAAAGACCCCTGAAGACCCTCGAATCACCTCCGAAAACAATTGGATAGGTTTCTGTGTCCCGGGTCTTGATGACCCAGTACCTGTTCTTTTTGATCTCTTCCGTATCCATTGCATCCCTTGTGAGAAAAAGAATGAAGGTAACCAGAGTAGCCACTATAAATACATATGGAATCCTGTGTTTCAACATGCCTAGAATTGGAAATAGATGAATACGTTGCCTTCTCCACGAAGATAGATGCATGCCAGTAACATCAGTGTTACATAAAGCACATCAGTCAGACGATGATACTTCACGGGCAGGAACAAATGCGGTTTGAAACGAAAATAGGTAATCAATTCGATCAGGAGACTCGCCGACAGCCAAATCATCCCATTGCGAATTTCAGAATTCCAAACAAAATTTCCTTCGCTACCCCAGCTGAACATATGGGATAGAATAGTGAGGGCATCATTTGTGCTTTCAGCGCGAAAAAATACCCAGCCTACCAGCACCAGCACATTGGTGATCAAAATGGAGATAATGGCCCCCCCCGGGATTTTCCTGAGGACCCGGGGCCAGTTGGTATAACGCTCTATAGAAATATAGAGAGCATGCAGGGCTCCCCAGATGATGAAAGTCCAGGCAGCACCGTGCCACAGACCGCTTATCACCATAGTTATCCACATAAAGAGATATGCGCTCACGCGGCCTTTCCTGGACCCGCCCAAGGGAATATAGACATAGTCTCTGAACCAGGTGGACAGCGAAATATGCCACCTGGACCAGAATTCTCTCAGGGATTTGGAATGGTAGGGATGATTGAAGTTAAGCCTGAAGTGGAGACCCATCCATTTGGCAAGTCCCCTGGCAATGTCAGAATAACCACTGAAATCGAAATAGATCTGGAAGGCGAAACCAATGATCATTAGCCACCAGAAAGAACCCGAATCGGTCAGATGGATGTTGGCAAATCCCGAGTTGACCATGGGAGCAATGTTATCAGCCAGTACAACTTTCTTGAAAAATCCGATAATAATCAGTTTGAAACCGTTCCAGCGTTCAATCTCATTTGTAGGGCGCAATGATTTCAGTTGAGGAATCAGGTCCCTGGCCCGAACGATGGGTCCGGCTACCAGTTGGGGGAAAAGGGCCAGGTATGAGAAGAAATGCAGGATATTCCGGGTGGGTTTCATGGCTCCACGGTAGATATCTATGGTGTAGCTCATGGATTGAAATGTATAGAAAGAGATTCCCACCGGTAACAGAAGCATAAATTCGGGGATATGATCCACCAGGTGGCTTTGGATGCCTGCGAGCTGCATTAATTGATCCACATTCTCAGCAATAAAGCCCGAGTATTTAAACACAGCCAGAGATCCCACATTTCCAAGAACAGACAGAATCAGGAATAGCTTTCGTTTACCTGGGTATCTGTAGATCCCCAGTGCTCCGAAATAGTCTATTAAACCACTGGCCAGGATCAGAAAAAGAAAACGCCAGTCCCACCAGCCATAAAAGAAAAAAGATGCGGCCACCAGGAAGCTCCAACGGAGATTCAGATTCTTCGACCTCCTGATGAAGAAGAGGAAGAAAAAGAATAGTGCTCCGAATACAAGAAATATGAAAGAATTGAATAGCATTCAGGTTCGTGGCATTAACGGAAGGCAAAAATAGCAAAATATTTTCTTGTTCAAACTTCATACCAGACCTTCAAAAAACCAAGAAGTTATAGCGTTTGCAGGATATTTTGAACGGTTTTATTTGGCTGTAATCAACAAGTTGGGTTATGACCTTTATTTGTAATATATCCCCAAATCGATCCGGAATCCCATTCTGCTAATATTACTATCTTTGTCCATTGATGAAAACTACGAAAGCTGTGATCACTAAGTTTTTTTCTTATGAGAAGCTTCCCAGGCTCTCACTGGTTGTGATTATGCTCACCTCTCTCTATACCCTGTGGTTTTTTCATCCCTGGATGCAGAATGAAGGCGGAAAACGGGGAGTCATCAAATGGGATGTGATCACCTATTATAGTTATTTGCCTGCTACAATTATTCATGGAGATGTAACACTGGATTTCCTGGATGATCGCGAATTTCATAATGACAACAAGTTCTGGCCTGTTGAGGCAGAGAATGGAAACAAGATAATTGTTACTTCCATGGGGCTCTCCTTCATGTATGCCCCATTCTTTCTCATTGCACATGTCACGGCGCCACTATTGGGACAAGAAAACGATGGATTCAGCAACATATATCAGTTTATGCTGAACCTCAGTGGATTTTTCTATTCCTTCATGGGGTTGATATTGCTGACCCGCTTTCTCCGGAAGTATTATGATCCGGCCATCACTGCTATCACGGTACTGGCCATCGGACTGGGTACCAACCTCTATTTTTATTCCACCATTGAGGCTGCCATGCCTCATGGCCATAACTTTTTTCTTGCAACTGTGTTTATGATGGTTGTCATACACTGGTATCGAAAGCCGGTCTGGTACATGGGACTGGCTGTTGGCCTCTTATTCGGTCTGATTGTTCTGGTTCGACCCACAAACATTCTCTTCTTCCTATTCCTCTTTCTCTATGGAGTGAGTAGCTGGAAAGACCTGCAAAATAGGATCGTTTTTTACCTTTCAAGGTGGTACCTGGTGCTGCTAATGATCGCGGCTTTTATTCTGCCATGGATTCCTCAATTTTTGTACTGGAAATTAATCACTGGACACTATTTATATTTCTCCTATGCCGATAAGGGAGCCTCCTTCTTCTTTAATCAACCTAAAATTCTCTCCAGCCTGTTTCACATCCGGAAAGGATGGCTTGTTTACACTCCCATAATGGCATTTGCACTGGCGGGAATCCCTCTGCTGTACCGGGAGGAAAAGAGGTGGTTTTTGGTCCTAAGCATTTATGTAGCGGCAATGATTTATATTCAGAGCTCATGGTGGAATTGGTGGTTTGGTGGCGGATGGGGACTCAGGTCCTATATCTCTATGTACCCAATACTTGCCTTTCCAATGGCTATGCTTATAAAGAAATTGAAATCTCGGAGGAATCGTATCTACTATGTGGCCGGGATTTCCCTTATGCTCCTGTTAATAATGTACCAGGTATTCCAAACCAGACAGTTTACCACGGGTGCGATGCATTTCCAAGGCATCACCAAAAAGTCTTACAGGGAGAATTTCCTGAAAGTCTATCCCACAGGACCCTCTTGGGGGATGCTTGAGATACCCGATTCACAAATTGCCAGGAAGGGTATTTACATCGCTTATTCAACCTCAGGAGACAAAGAGGCATGGAGGGCAATGGATAGGGAGGATGCCTTTCGGTCCATCGAAGAAGAGTTAGAAGGGAATAAAGCTCTGATGCGGCAAATTAGGCGTTATGCAAAAAGGGAGGATCTCTCACTGGAACAAGCTATGAGAAACATAGTAACCAGGATCTATGAGGAACGAAGCGAGTAATTCCTATACTTTTCGAGGATCAGTGCGGCGGTAAAAACAAATAGCTCTCCAATCAGGAACCATAGCCTACTTGTAATGGCAATGGTAGTGGCTATCGGCAGATCCAGCCCGGCCATGGTCAGAAATCCGATCAGAATTCCTTCCCTAACACCCAGCCCCCCAGGTGCAAATATGGCCAGAATGCCGATGGATCCTGCCAATCCGAATGCAAAAGCAATATTAAAGGGGAGCTCGGTCTCTGCCAGGCTGGAAGCCAGGAAAAAGAATGAAATACACCAGATTCCCCAGTTCAGGAGATACCAGCCAGTAATCTTCAGCGTTTTTCCAAAAGAGAGTCTGGGAAAGGTAATATCCTTTTTTGTGATCCTGAAAAGAGCCATCTCTATAAAACGATGAAACAGCGAAGTGAAGATAACCAGACTCAGGAATATGAACAGCAGGAGTACACTGAGTCCATATAGGTCGACGCTGTTGACAGAGACCATTCCAATGGTGCCAAGTAAGAGAGCTGCCCACAATGCAACAAACTGGGCATCAAACGAAAGACTGCCGAGATCTTTTCGGGAAATCCCATATCTTTTTGAAAGGAATTCAGCCCGGCCCATGATGACCCAGATCTTCCCCGGGATATATTTGGCAAAAACAGACAAGCCTGCTGAGGAGAACCCGTCCGACACCGATATCTGCATTCCTCCCTGTTTCAAAACTTTGGCCCAACTTGTGGCATTCAGAATGAACCCTATAAAAAGCAGCAGCAGGGAGAGGATTAGTTTGCCCGGGTTATATATATAGGGGATGACCAGGTAATCGGCTCTGATCAGGGCCACAACCAGGAATACCAGTGATGCATAGAAAATATACCGGAACCAGTTCTTCATAGCCTGTTATTAAGATTCAAGGTACCCATACTCCTTCATCAAAGCCTCTGTATTTTTCAGGATCAACTCCTTTTCTTCGGACTTCAATGTGCGATGCCCTTTGGAACGGTTTTTTGGATTCTGTAACCAGCGGATATTCTCTGATTCCTCCAGTTGGGCCAAACCACAGAACTGCCTGATTCTATTTAGCTCCGAAGAGGAGCGTTGTAAATCATCGGAAAAGAGCTCTTCAAATTTCGCCCGATGATACTTATTGCTGTCTGAGTAGGTCTGAATTTGCCTGTTCACATAATCCCATCTGGTGCTCAGCACCTCAATCGGGTTGGATGATTGACTGACTTCAAGTCTTTCCAGCCAATAGGGGATATACCTTGCAAAAAACTTCTTATGACCTTTCCAAAAACCGTGGTTCAAGTGAGATTTCACATAGTCGACAGGGTGTCTGACGATATGTATGATCCGGATCTGATCGAAATGAGTATTGAGGGCGGGGATGCAACCAAACATAAAATTGGAGGATTCGATGTAAGTCAGTCCCTTGTTCTTCTTAAATAATCGCTTTCTGCTGTGAAGGTAGGTCCACACTATAAGTTTGGATCCAATTTTATCATTCAGGTAGAGATTGGAAAGAAACTTGAATCTCCTGGATGGGGCAGGCTCGTGTGTGCAGAAGACCTTGCCAGAAGTTCCATTGAAGTAATCCTTAAAAAACTGGGTTCCCGTTCTACCGGTTGAAAGGATAAAAACAGGATTATCCATCCCTCTTGCTTTTTTTAAGTTCGAATAGGATCTCCTCCTGTACCCGACGCATGCGGGCAAACATATCCAGTACAAAACCAATGAGTAGCAAAAGCAGGGCTACCACTGCAAAGAATGCAGCCACAAAACCAGCCCATTTATGGGGTGTAAATACACCGTTTTGCAAGTAGTGAATCCCCAGAAAGACTGCGAAAGCTAGCCCGATCAAAAAGCTTATTAAGCTTATGGAGCCGAATAATCGAAAGGGTTTGTTATCCCGAAATGTTCGGATAATAATTTGCGAAGTCTGGTAACCATACCTGAACAGGTTAGAGGCCACCCTGGATTTTCCATGTTCCCTGGTTCCCCTAACATGGATGGGGACTTCGAGAACGTCCAGGTCCTTAAATACAAGGTCTATAAATGTCTCCTGAGTATAGGTGAACGCACCGAACAGATTAAGTTTCAGAAGAGTTTCTTGATTATAAGCTCTGAAACCACAAGAAACATCATAGAATTTTTGTTTGGTAAGTCTGCTGATAACTCTGGCCATAAAATGGTTCCCCATCAGTTTGATCCGGGGCATTCGGGGTTGGAATTCTTTATCAATAAAACGTGAGGCTGTCACAAAATCAGCCCTCCCTTCTATAATCGGCTGTATCAGCTTTTCTATATCGGCCGGATTAAACTGGCCATCGGCATCCATGTTGACCATGATATCCACTGTCATGCTTAATACCTGCTTGACCCCGGTACTGAATGCAGCCCCAACCCCCTGGTTCTTCTTGTGGGAAATGGTGATGGCTCCTTTTTCTCTGGCGATCTTCACCGTATCATCGATTGACCCGTCATCCACCACCACAACATGATCCACAAACTCTGGAATAGCTTCAATTACCTGACCGATATTTGTCTCCTCGTTAAGTGCTGGCAGCAAAACTGCTATGGAAAAATTGTTGAGCATTCCTATTGAAAAATATTAGGCAAAGAAATAAAAACTAAAGCAAATAGACTATGTTCTAAATAAATATTCTTCC
>CAWANQ010000018.1:0-76316 GCA_963783435.1 uncultured Bacteroidota bacterium
GTAACCCACTATTTACTCCTTAAGCTTTTTTGTCAATATACTTTAATAAACTTAAATTTCTGATTACAAGATTATGTTGCATACTTACCTAAAATGTATCTATTTTGGTAGATGCTATATAAATATTTGCAATACCTTAAACCAATAATTTGTGACATTCGAATAATATAATTCTTGGAATCATGATAAAAAAAATAGTTTTCTTGCTCCCCATTAGCCTGGCAGTGTTGATGATGATGACCTGTTCGACAACTTCTGAAAAAGAAGTAAAGGAGGAAACAGTTTCCAGTGATATGGAGAGAATGGCCTGGTGGCGTGAAGCAAAATTCGGACTGTTTATTCACTGGGTGTATATGCTGTTCCTGCGGGCCAGTATGGGGATCATAACAACTATGGCGAATGGATTATGCACAACGCCAGGATTCCCTCTGCTGAATACAAGGAATACGCCAAACAGTTCAATCCAACAAAATATAATCCAAAGGAATGGGTAAAGATAGCCTAGTGAAGCAGGGATGCGATATATTGTTATCACCTCCAAGCATCATGATGGATTTGCCCTTTACCCGTCCGATGTTACCGACTGGGATGTGGCAGATGCCTCACCTTATGGGAAAGATCTTCTTGGACCCCTGGTGGATGAAGCAAAAAAGGCGGGTTTGAAAATGGGGTTTTACTATTCTCAGGCCCAGGATTGGAATCACCCGGGGGGTGCCAAAGCACGGTTTCAGGAAGGAGATGGCTGGGACGAGGCTCATAAAGGTGACTTTGATGCATACCTTGAAAACATTGCACTGCCACAGGCAAAAGAACTGCTGTCCCGCTATCCCCTTGATATTTTTTGGTGGGATACTCCCACCTGGATGAATGAGGAGCGGACCAGGCCCTTTGTGGAAGCCCTGAAAGTCAGACCGAATATTATCACAAATAACAGGCTTGGTGTAGATGGAGACACCAAAACCCCGGAAGAATTTGTGCCGGTTACCGGGCATGATGGCGATTGGGAGACCTGCATGACAATGAACAGGCACTGGGGCTACAATGCCTACGATGATGAATGGAAGTCTTCGGAGGAACTGGTGCATAAGTTGATTGAAATCTGTTCAAAAGGTGGGAATTTTCTCTTGAATGTGGGACCCACCGCAGAGGGTGAGTTTCCCCAGCCGTGCATTGAGAGACTTCAGGATATGGGAGCCTGGCTGAAAGTGAATGGAGAATCCATCTATGGGACCACTGCCGGCCCTTTCAGTTACCTGTCCTGGGGGGCAGCTACGCGCAAGGGTAAACTGTTATACCTTCATGTGACGGAATGGCCGGAAAATGGCAAACTGCATGTGCCTATCAGTAGCAAGGTGCTTAGTGCAGCATTGTTGGTGAATCCGGATGTGCCCTTGAATATCAGTGAAGAAGCTGAGCGAATTGTGATTGATTTGCCGGCTAAGGCACCCGACAATATGGCCACGGTGGTTATACTCAAACTCGGTGAAGAACCTGTGGCCATACCCATCGCCTCAGAGGGGAAGCCGCATCTCATCTTCCAGCGAGCATCCCGATCACCCGGCTACCCACGCTGCAGATGGAACCGGTCATGATATCTGGGAATCTGCGGATTCTACCGGGCAAAGCGACTTGAATTTGATTTGGGATATCCTACATGGATCCAGGCGATTGGAATGGATGAACCGATCGCTGGCCCAGGTATAAACAAACTGTGCAAATGGAAGCAGAGATGGATGGGCAATGGAAGGAAATTTTCTCAGCAAAGACCAACGGACATGGTCTGATTAAGAAATTTGAACCAATACAGGCAAGACGGGTGAGGCTATATATAGAGCGAAGCGAAGGGCCGCCGGCTATTGCAGAATGGCAGCTCTATGCTCCTGAGTAATAAATCAAATGGATTGGGGCCCTTTTTGTCCTGAACTGGCCATTCAATTGCGGGAGAGCAGATTGCTTTGTATTTTTCTCGTTGATCAAATCAGGAAATAAAAGCTTCTGAATGCAATCAGATTACTATTTTTAGAGTAAGCGTATGCGCCAAAAAATAAGCATAATAATCCCTGGTGTTGTGTTATCGTAAAACAGAAATATAATGAAGTTCCTAAAAGACCTTTACCTCCATTACATAAGAAGTAATACCTTTGAAAAGGGTGCAGCTCTATCCTACTATACTGTATTCTCCTTCCTGCCTATCACTATGATTATGACTTCTATTTTAGGCATTTTATTCAAAGAGGATGCCGTTTCAGGCGAGTTGAATAGAGTGCTTACAAGCATTGTTGGGGATCAAGGTGCACTTCAACTTGATGAAATCATTAAAAACCAACATTTGCATCACGACAATATCTTTACAACAATTATTGTTTTCGGAACTTTGTTGTTGGCTGCCACAGGGATGTTTAACCAAATCCAAAAATCGCTGAATGCAATTTGGGGATTGAAAGCTAAGCAAGAAAAAAGTGTTTTCAATTATTTTGCGCGTCACATAACTTCCTTTCTTACTTTAATCGTTGTCGGTTGCATCTTATTATTGAGCACAATAATCAATGGCTTTTTTTACAAATTTTCTTCTAAACTGCCCGATGCTTTTCTCCATGCACAACTATATGAAAATCTGATTTCATTTGTTCTGATCACTTTACTCTTTGCCGTTCTTTTTAGATTTATGCGAACTGCAATTGTACCCTGGAAGAATGCGCTTGTATCGGCAGGATTTACCTCCATCCTTTTTCATATTGGGAAAATAGCAATAGGAATATATATCGCAAACAGCGATATTAAATCCACTTTTGGTGCTGCCAGCATCATAATCTTACTTATGGTTTGGGTGTATTACAGTTCTCAAATTTTTTTTATGGGTGCATCTTTTGCCTATGTTTTCGGGCAAAAAACAGGTTTTGAAATCAAGCCAACAAATCAGGCAATTCGCTATGTTCAGAAAGAACTTAGAGAAGAATGATAATGCCGCCACAATTAATATTCAGGATATTTTCAGACTATAATCCATCCTTCCCCTTTAATGACGCGGTACTGGTGGACCTCCCAGAATAGAGCAGGGGCATCAGTCTGAACTGTGATCCTGAATGTTCAGATCAGTAGGGGTGGCTTGTGTTTCGTGAATTGAATTCTACTTCAGGGTATTTGCTCCTATCCGCTTCCAGCTGAGAGGTCTCCAATTCCTTTAGGTGCCGATCGAAAAATGACAGTACGTAATGGTTCTGGATATCCAGAAATCGATGTCCGTCGATAGGTCCGATCATTCCGGATAATTTCAGAAATGGTCCCACCAGTGACCAATCGGAGAAGTTTCCATGACGTGCTCCGTTTACTCTTACCATATATGCTTCATTCTGTGCATCTTCATAAATTGCCTCACAAATCGGGCGGCAATCGGTACACCACTCCTCAATACTCTCCATGATCATGAACGGGATGGATATGTTTGTGATCACTGCATCGCCAAACATAAATCCGCTCAGGTTAATACCTGCCCTGCACCGGGAATCAGAAACACTGAACTGTCCTGCCGCTGAACCGCCTTTGGAAAATCCGATAACTCCCGCCCTGCTGGCATCAATGTGCCTCATTATCAAACTCTGATTCTGCGTGGGATCCTCAAGCAGGTCAAGGAGGAAACTCAGGTCTTCAGACCATAGTCGCACATCTGCGATTTCCAAAGGCATGAGATCGTTTAGTTTTACCTGGGCTTCCTTCTTCATTTCAAGATTTGGAGCCCTGGTAATCTCTTCTTTTACCGCGGCCACAGCATCCAGGTTTTCTTCATCCCACATGGCCCGATAATAAGCATTGTCCTTGTCGAAAGGGATGGCCTGACCCAGTGAATTATAATAGAATGCATTCCAGTATGGATGACCTGCACTGAATACAATATATCCGTGGCTTGCAAGCTCCTGGAAAAGTGTTGTGTTCTGTATCAGATCTCCCGATGGAGAGTAGAATACTACAGGGTAGCTTCCCTCCAGAGGGGTGGTGTTATGGTATGATTCAGTTTTCACCAGTTTGAAATGACTGAGCAGAAAAGAGGGCATTTCGAAATGCTCAGCCATAAACCGGGCTTCATCAGTTTGCATGTAGGGAAGTTTTTTACTTTCCTTCCCAGGGCTTGCTGGATACCAGACCCGTACCGACAATTCTCTGTATTTGTCCAATTCACCGGATAGGGGATCCAGCCGGGTGCTATCCCTGAAGAAAAGGGTGGTACTTCCCACGGAAAGGGGGCCCGAGGGTTCAGGTAATCTGAATACCGGCAGTGCAATGGGCGGAACCGAGGTGAGAATCAGTAACAAAAAAGTTACAAAAATTCCGGCCATCCTCATCACTCGTCTACGCGGAGATTGTTTGGCTGTTTTAACAGGTCCTGGGCGGAAGATCCGTCCAAAAGTGATCAAAAAAAGTATCACTGAGAACAGGAATGCCGGCTGCATCTGCCAGCGAATACCTTCAAATACTGCGTGGCACAGAAAAAGAAACAGCAAAAGACCGGATGATAGAATATACAGGCGCCGGCTCTTTTTCAGGAAGTAAAGAAAAACAAGCGTGTAAAGCAGATTTAGCAGGATCAGGATTTCGAAGAAACGCATGACATAATTTTTTTATGAGTGAATATTCCAGATTCAATCACGCTATGCACCTCTGAATTAACTCCTTTACTAAAGAGACGGCCAGGTAGGTTTTTTGTTACATGCCTAACCTAAATTCGCCCTTATTGAAGGCTTACCTTCAATGACACCGCCATCCTGGATCTTCCTGAAGAGAGCAGGGGCATCAGCCTCATATGTGATGCGGAACCTACTTCAGCTTAATTCAAGCAAGTTGCTAAGTGAGGAGGCCATGGGAGACTTTTGGATATTCAGGAATTGATCAAAACCTCGGGAGTTGATATATTCTTATCAGTCAACTTATTTGCAACCACTTTCTTATAGAAGGGAATTTTCGTCTCATAATAATAATCTCCTTTGTCCTTATGGTATTCATAACCGGGCTTCAACCTTTCTTTTTGCATTCATTCGATGATGGATTGATACAAATCTTCTTTATAATCTTCTTCTTTCAGTTGTTTTCCAATACTTTCGCTGTTTTCCTTATAACTTTTATTGGAAAGTAGTTCCAATATTTTGGGCTCAAGATTCTTTCTGGTCATTTTGCTCACTTTAATTCCCCCGGGACCTACGCCCAGTTCATGAATAAGGGTATCCCAGACAAACTGGTCGATAAAATGAGGAATGGCCATGGTGGCACAACCATATTTTACGGCCAGATGTGTTGTCCCGGAACCTCCATGATGAATAACAGCGTACATCTTCGGAAAGAACCAGTCATATGGAACCTGAGAAACAAAATAGATCAATTCGACATTGAATTGTTTGGGTTTAATTAAGCCTCCCGCTGCCGTATTGATAATGGCAGGTATCTTATGCCTCTCCAGGATGTCAATGATTACTTTGGTTCTGAATTCCGGTTCAGTATTTGGCATAGATCCAAAAGTGACAAACACAATTTTTTCATTTTTTTCTATGAAATCCAGTAATTCTTTCTTGGGTACCCAGTTTGTTTTTCGCTTCAATTCATGATGCCCCAAAACCTGAACATTGCTGTCCCAGTCCTCTTGTCTTGGAAACAGGCCGGGAGAAATTGTATAAATGAATTTCCTGGTATCCACAATATACGTGAGTTGCTTCCGGGAAATGCTTTCATGGATCCCCAGCAATTTCTTGACAGATATTGCAGATTTTGCCACACCGAAGCTATAGAGCTTAAAAGTCAATTTGTTAATAAATGCTCCATAGTTTTTCCTGAAAACCAACATCGGATGTCCCTCTACATAATGCAAATAGGGGAAAGGGCTTAAAAATATTGTTGTTCCCGGTTTGTTCTTTTCCCACAAAATAGGACAGGTTGTTTTTGAATTGTAGAGGATTTTATCGGGTTGCTCTTTCTGAATAAGCTCATACAATAAAACCTCCTTCTCTTTATTGGCCGAAGTTGATTGGGCAGCAAGTTTGAAATAAGCTTTGTATTTCTTCATTCCTGTCCCTCCACCCATGATGATCCGACCAATCTCACTATCGTTCAGGTCATATAATTTCCGTCCCAGAGAAGAGAACTCCAGGTCACAACTTTCCGTCAGATTCCTGAACTGTTCTGAGAATGCGCAAATCACCTGATGTCCCTTTTCTTTCAGAATTTTTCCAGTGGCCAGGAAGGGTTCAACATCACCCTGGGTACCTATGGCAGTCAAAAGAATTTTCATTTGTTTGTCTATTTAATGCTTATTAAACCCGGATGAGGTGAACTCCAGTTTTAGACAGTCTTTATGACAAACATCAGCACAGTTCCGAAGCTTAGAATACTTCATTGATTCCCAGGTAAAATCCACTGGCTCCGTATTTTCCCATGGCGAAGTCCAGGGCCAGATTGGCCCGGGATTTTTTATTGATCATAACCCTCAATCCCAGTCCATAGGCATAGTCCAGGTACTGGAACAGGCTGATGTCCCCGTTGCGGTTGCTGGCCGTGGTGGCATTCACAAATAGTACGCCTCCCAGTAAATCCTTGTTTTTCATCAATGGAAATCGATACTCCAACTCACCGTAAATCAGGTCTTCCCCCCTGAATCTTCCCTGCGTGTAGGCACGTCCCGATCTTCCAAACTGGTCCCAACCCAAGGCAGGAAGATCCAGGAAGGGAACATCTCCGGAGGTGACAAACCAGCCATAGGTCCAGAATCCCAGCAGGTGCCGGGGACGTTCCTTGTCGAAATGAATGTAGTCCCTGTATTCGAGCCAGAGAATCGAAGAGCTTTTATCGCTCCCAAGGAAGCTCGGATTGATCCGCAGGTTCACAAAGGCATAGCGTCCGCTGTAAGGATTGATGGCATTGTCGCGGCTGTCCAACAGGCCGTTCAGGGATATACCCGAAGTGGTGTACTTCTCTGGAGAAAAGCCCTTCAGGGTCTGGTATCCATAGTGACTGGTAATCACCGGGGGTACCGTATCCAGGTTCACCAGGTTGTCATCAATTTTACTATGAAAGTCCAGATGATAGCCAAGCCCCACAAAAAAGCGCGTGTCCTGGATCCGTTTCAGCACCGTTTCATGAAAACGGAAATAGTTGAACTCTATCATCTGTGCATCGGAGATGGGTTCGCTGAACAGTCCGACTTCATATTCAAATCCTGTTGCTATGGGTTTACTCGATTGAGGTCCTGTCCCCCCTCCGAAAGTGGGCTGGGAAGTGATAAAATACCGCCAGTCGCCCATCAGGTTCCAGCTGTCCTGGTCCAGGAAAACATTGGTTTTGGCCGTAAAGATCCATTGTTTCTTGGTGGTATAAATGAAAGATCCCAGCCCGGAGGAGATGCTGGTGTTCGAAGGGTCGCCCATAAACCAGCTTGCCCCGGGTGCTAATCCCAGCATCCAGGCAGTGGTTGGTGAATAAGCAATGACGGGAAGGGGGATGATGGATAAATTCTTTTCCTTTTTCTTTTCTGGAGCACTATCTGTTTCTGTCTGGGCATAAAGGGCTGAAGAACAAATAATTATCAGGAGAATCAAAGATCCATGTTTCATAGGCATCGGTTCTATATCCATCAGAGTCAAAAAATCCTCCAAACGGGAAAGTCATAAATATACAAAAAATCGCCTTAGCTTACTTTGGTATTGCCCCGGTGGGGTACAGTAAGGAATTCCTGCGAATCCTCCGATTTTCCTGTATCTCAGGTTCAACATGCATGACCTATGTTTCGATAGGTTAAATATCTTAATAGTTGAAGTGAACTTCATAATTTAATACAAATAATTGAAGTTAGAGTAAAATATTCTCTAAGCAGAGAACATTTGACATCTAAAAATGTATCTTATCACCAATGAACATCGAAGAAATCCGCGAATACTGCATTTCAAAACCCGGGGTCACCGAAAGCTTCCCCTTTAATGACACGGCCCTGGTATTTAAAGCGGTAAAGATTTTTGCCATCCTGGATCTTTCTGAAGATAGCAGGGGCATCAGCCTCAAATGTGACCCTGAGCTGGCCATTCACTTGCGGGAACAGCATCCTGAAGTTACACCAGCCTGGCACTTGAACAAAGTACATTGGAACGGGATTGCCCTTGATGGAGGCATCAGCGATCCACTTCTAAGAGAGTGGATAGATCACTCCTACGACATCATTGTGAAGAGTTTGAACAGAAAGGAAAGAGAGCTACTCGGGGATTGAAACACTATGTAATTATGAAGAAGAGCAATAAGGTTTTTATAGCAACAAGTCTGGATGGATATATAGCAGATCGAGATGGAGGAATAGACTGGCTTCAGCAAATTCCAAACCCCGATCAGCATGATATGGGATATAAAAATTTCATGAAAAAGGTGGATGCAATTGTGATGGGACGAAATACTTTCGAACTGGTGTGCAGTTTTGATATGGATTGGCCCTACCCAGTACCTGTTTTTGTAATGAGCAGAACTTTAAGCTCCATACCGGTTGGATTTTCTGACAAAGCCGAATTGGTAAAAGGAAGACTCTCCGAGATTCTGGAAAGCATTCATCAAAAAGGATACAACAGACTTTATATGGATGGAGGACAAACGATTCAGAGCTTCCTGCAGGAAGATTTGATTGATGAGATCACCATTACGACTATCCCCATACTGTTGGGTGGGGGAGTCTCTTTATTCTCAGATCTGCCCGAGAAGCTGGAATTTGAACTGGTTCATTCAGAGGTCTGGCTGAATGAGGTTGTACAGAGCCACTACCGACGGAAAAAATAGGCCTTTCTTAATCGTGCCGCAGAGCTTCTGATGGATTCATATTGGCTGCGCGCCATCCCTGGTAAACCACGGTGAGCATGGCGATGACAAGTGCCAGCAGAGCAGATAGAATAAACAGGTGTACTCCCAGCTTAATCCGATAAGGAAAATCCATCAGCCAGTTTCGCATGAAATACCAGGCCACCGGCCAGGCCAGTAAATTGGATATCAAAACAAGAATCGAGAATTCATTGGATATAAGCAAAATAATTCGTCCCGCAGATGAACCAGAAACCTTCCGGATCCCTATCTCACGCGTGCGTTGTTCCACAGAGAAGGAGGCGAGGCCGAGGATACCCAGTGAGGCAATAAAAATAGCCAGTAGCGCAAATATGATAAATAGCCTGAGGAACTGCCTTTCAGCAATGTAAAGGGAGTCAATTTCATCCTGATAGAAGCTATATTCAAACTCGGAATCCGGATCCACCTTTAAGTATTCCGACTCCAGGAAATCCAATGTTTCCCTGGTGTTTGAGCCGGAAATCCTTATGGACATCCAATTTATCCAGAAATTATCCACGAAAAAACAGACAGGCTGGATGGTATTGTGTACCGATTCGAAATGAAAATCTTCTGCCACGCCAACCACAATCCCTCTTCGGGTTTTCCAGTTGTCGGTTTCGGGATCAAGTGTGGAGGTCTGAAACCATTTCCCTATGGGGTCCTCCCATCCGATATCCCGGACAGCAGTCTCATTTAGAATAAAAGTGGATACCGAATCCATCCCAAATTCATTGGAGAAGCTGCGGCCGGAAACGATCCTGTTTTCCAGGGTCTCAAAAAAATCAAAATCCACGGTCACGATCTTAATGGATTTTCCTTCACCTTCGGCCAGACCTTCTGCGGTATACCCCAGGTTGCTGGTGAGTCGGCCGGCGGGGCGCTTATTGGAACTTGTGACATACAAGACCTTAGGATTTTTTAAGACCTCTTCCTTAAAGGTATTATAAGCCCTGTTTGGGCGGGGAGCAATTACCACGTTCTCTGGATTTATTCCCAGTTCTTTATTGCCGATGTGCATCCATTGTGCATAAACAACCAGGGTTGAGATGATCAAGGCGATTGAAATGCTAAATTGAAGAACCACAAGGATCTTCCTCAGAGCGAATCCCCCTTTCCCTGTTCTTGTATCTCCATAAAGAACCCTGAGGGGCCTGAATGACGCAAGCACAAAGGAGGGGTAGGAACCCGCCATAATCCCTATCAGAAGAGTAGACAAGAGTATAACCAGTAAGACCTTCCAGTTGAGTAAGACAGAGGGTTCAAACGATTTGCCAGACACCGTATTGAACCAGGGAAGCAATAGCTCGGCCAGAACAAAAGCTATTAACATCGCCACAAAGACCAGGCTGATTGATTCAGCCAGGAACTGGCGGATCAGCTGCTTCCTTTGCCCGCCTACCAGCTTTCTTATTCCGACCTCTCTGGCCCTTCGGGCCGATCGTGCAGTGGCCAGGTTCATGTAATTGATGGTGGCAATGATCAGAATAAACAGGGCTACTATGCCAAATACATAGACAGTAGTCAGGTTACCATGGGGCTCAAAATCATTACGCAGATCAGATTTGAGATAGGTATCGAACAGGGGTTGGAGCCAGTAGCGGACAGATTTTGTGGCTTCCTCATCATCAAAAATCTCTGTGATCAATTCCGGAAATTTGGCTTCAAGACTCTCTCTGGATTGCTCGTCGGACAAAAGGAGGTAATAAGCGACCGTTCCCTCTCCCCAGTTAAATTTCTGCCGGTCATTGAAGATGTATTCAGCGGTGGACATGGAGACCAGCACATCAGGCTTAATATGCGAATTTTCGGGAAGTGATTTAAACACACCGGTGATCCTGACCTCAGCATCTCCCTGTCCGGTGGAGACCTGCAGGGACTTACCCACCGGGTTCTCTTCTCCAAAGAACTTATGGGCAACCACATCCGATACCACGCAGGTAAAAGGCTCTGTCAGTGCAGTGGAGGGATCTCCTCCTTCGATTTCAAATGTAAACAGCCTGAATACATTTGAATCGGCAAGCATCACGTTGTCCTCAACAAATACGATCTCCCCATTGCGCAAAGGCATGGGAGAAGTAAACGACAGTCTCACCGCTTCTTCAATCTCGGGATATCTGTCCGCCAGCTCGTCGGCCAGCCTGTATGGTCCTGTGGCATGGTTGAAAGACTCGCCGTTGGGACTTGTATAATTAAAAAAGAGCCTATAGATCCTGTCCCCCTTTTTATGAAAGCGGTCGTAACTGAGTTCGTCGCCTATATAGATTACAATAAGCATACAGCTCATAATTCCAATGGCAAGCCCGGTAATATTGATAAGAGAATATCCCTTTTGGCGAAGGATGTTTCTGAAGGCAATCAGCAGGTAATTTCTTAGCATAGAGGTTCAGTTTAATCAGAAGTTTTGTAAAAGACGAAGAGCAGTGTCATTCCGTTACATGGCTCCTTCACAAAGCTGAGTCAAATCCTATTCAAATCCGATGGCCCTTGGTATCTGGGTGCCACTCTCCATTTTGGCTCCGTCCTGTTCGGTAAATTCCTTGAAGAAGTGGTAGTAGGATCCATATCCCCCATGCAGATTCTCCTGCTCCAGACGCTCTAATTTCCACTCGTTGAACCTGGCTGTCGCTGCCGCCTGGTCGCCGATCAAAAACATATAGTCGTTTTGGGACAAAAGCTCTCCTTTTTTATCGGTCAACTCAAGGTATACATAGAACTTGCCCTTCACACCACCTAGCACCTCAGCTTCAATAGGAAAGAGTGATTTGGCACTGTTCTCTTCGATTTCGTCCACTTTGAAAATTTTACTGGATAAAACCTTGCCTGACTCATCCTTGATCTCGAATTTGATTTCGCTTTTGCCATAGGTTTTGTAGTAGTCATTCACAATCCAGATGTTTCCTTTGAAGGACTCATCGGTGGCCCATCGGCGCTTCTTAAATTCCAGATTCACCAGTAGTGGCTGGTAGGCCTTCTGAACAAAATAGTAGGAGCGTTTCGGTTGTTGGTAGTTATCTACAATGGCCCATTTCATATCTGGCCCATAGGTGATATAGTGACAAAGGGCAATGGCACTTAAACGTGGTTTATGGCGCCGGTAATACTCAATTCCATTTTTGAAAATGGTACCCTGTGCATCCTGGGTGGCATTCACAAACTCCTCCAAAGATCCTTTCATTTCATCTCCAAACACATCCCAGTTTTGCATGCGCAGACGTGTGAGATCGGCCCAGTGGTGACCCCAGCTCAATCCGGGAGGCCAGAGTTCTTCCTCGGGAATAAACTTCTTAAGACTTTCCACCGAGGGGACAGAGGTAATGGCAAATTCTGGTACGATGGGAAAATCGTGGGTCTGGTACCAATCCTCATGCAGCCATCTGCCCATATCATAGAAATAGCGCAAAGCATGTACCGCCTCCTTTGGTTTAAACCCGGCCTGTCGGGCCACATGGTCTGTCATCGGGGAATCTGGCACGTAGGGAAGATCTGCATAAGCTTGCAGGGAATCTCCCAGTCGTTCAAGAAATGCCCTTCCAAAATGGGGATCCCGCGTTCTGAACATCATCTCCTCACCCCCCTCCATCATGACCAGGGAGGGGTGGTTTCTGCGCTCCTTAATTACACGGACACCTTCATTAAAGATTTCTGCCAGGTTTTCCTCATCACTTGGAATATTTCCAGTACCCAGGGGAATCATATCCTGCCAGATGGTCATTCCCATCTCATCACAGAACTGGTAAAATTCCGGAATTTCAGGTGGGTGCCATCCAAATATGCGGATGTTATTCATATTCATCTCCTTAGCCAGGCGAATCAGCTCTTTGTACTCGGCAACGGAGGTGCGGCCCACGAACATATCAGGAGGTCCGCCCCAGCAGGCCGACCGGATAAAATGAAATTTACCGTTGATGTAGGTTGAACGCGGGAAGGTAAGATCTACGTCTTTCACAAATCCGGGATTCCATTGGGATGTAACATCTCTAATCCCAAAAACGGTCTCATTAAAATCGTGATTCTTAGGGCCTTCTTTTAATGAAGTCTTTACACTGTATAAATTCTGGTCGCCTAAATCCCAGGGCCACCAGAGGTTTGGATCCTTTAAATGGATGTTTTTCTCTAATTTATGTACACCTGGTTCGACAGACTCGGAGAACTCGAGTTTCAACTCATCCATTTCAAAATTCTTCCCCTCGAGCGAGGTCACAATGGTCATCTCCCGGGCCGAAGTAGAGGTATTCTCTACGGTCAACTCCAGATTTACATCCGCAGAGCCATCTTCATTGATTGAGTTGTTGGCGTAAACATCCAGGAATCGCACTTTACCTGTTCGAACCAATTTTACGGGTCGCCAGATTCCGATAGGAGTGAGATCCCTCCAGTAATCGCCGAACCAGGGTGTTTTTTTTCCGGCCACAAAAGCATTAACCTGTGGGGGAGGATCCAGCTTAACAACCAGCATATTGCGTCCCTTCAGTCCATCTGACTGATGGATACGCAGGGCCTTATTTACATTAAATGCGAAAGAGGAGAAGACACCCTCATGCTTCCCAAGGTAATGCCCGTTTAACCACACTTCACAACTGTAGTCCACTCCCTCAAAAACCACATCTACTACCTGGTTTTCAATGCCTTCAGTGACATTAAACTGAAGTGCATACCACCACTCATATTGCTGGACCCACTGGGCCTTTACACTATTCCTGCCAAAGTTGGGATCCTCGATGACTCCTGCCTTCCAAAGGTCCGTGTAGACATCGCCAGGCACCTTTGCATTGTTCCATACCAGCGTTTCAATATCCTCCGAGGGGAGTTTGTGTAAACCCTTTTCCACCCCCTGGCCAGGAAGCATCATTTTCATCCTCCACCTCATGCCGCTCAAATCCCGAACCTGTTCCTTATTTTCTTCGTGAGAAAAGGTGGTGTTTGGCTGGCCAAATAGAATGAGTGGTAAAAAACTTAATATGATAATTTGAATCGCAGTAGCATACTTTGACATAAAAGTTCTTTTTAGAATTAATATACCGGTTCATTGTTATAATCTGATTGAAATTTGGCTATGTCAAATTTGTCAGCCTTATTCTCATGGAGAATTAAACGGTACTGTAAGACAGTTGGACTTTCCAACGATAAAGGGACTTTGTCCCTGCCCGGGAAAACAATGTTCTGCATACTTGAATGCTGTCTTAAAATCCAGGGAGCCTTATGGTTTGGGGTAGTCGGATGACATAATAGTATAAGACCACTTAATTTATTGCTGTTTCCAAGTGAGCCCGAAAAATCCATCCATGATCCAGCCTCAATCTGTAATGTCTGAGGAGTAACTGCTCCCCCCTGAGAAGTGAAAATTAAATCCTCAGGTGTTTTGATACGGGCACTGAATCCTCCATATCCCTTTTCATCCTCCGATCCCCCAATCCATATTTCCGGGATGAGCGGTGTCAGAGCAATTTTAAAATCAATCATTCTGTAATCTTCCCCGGATTTATGAACGGTGATTGTGGTAAGCTCTTGAAGAAATGGGGTATGGTTTTTATAGCTGGGTGAAGTCCATAAAACGCTGGCAGTTAGAACTGCACTATTCCTGTTATTATGTGTTTGAACAGAGACGATATCATTGGCTATCTTATCCATCATCCAACCATCCCCGATACTTAAAGTATCCACATAAATTTGATGCCAGGCCCAGAAAATCCCTCTGTGATGCAGATGATCAGCAGGGAACTCTTCTGTAATAGTATCTCCGTCAAGTGAATATAAAGGATGAATGTAATTATTGAAAAAATCCTTCCCATTCGGTGATTTCAGAGCTTTCTGATAAACCAATACCGGATCTGATCCTTCCAGCAATTCAATCTTACCATCTGCCTCGATAAAAGAAAATGAGGGGCTTCTTTCAGTTGTAGAATTACATGCGGATTGATACAGCATGATCAGAAGTACGCATAGAAGCTTAGTTCTCATACCTCCACATTTTTTCCTTTGCCCTGTCCCATTCTGTTATTCGATTCTCAATAGAAGATAAATTTGTTTTCATGTTTTAATATATCTTTTCACTTTTTGTTATGCCTGAAACTATATCGCAGACTGACATATACACTTCTTCCCATACTTTCGACCCCCGATCCATGAGTTCGGTAAGCCTCATTAAAAAGATTGAGCAGACCGGTATTTATAGTCAGTCCCTTCAATCTGATAACTAAGCCGGAGGTTGACTGTATTCCAGGCAGGAGTTCCTCCTTCGGGAATACGTGAGTCATCGATATCTCCTGAGCTTAGTCGATCCTGCCTGGACGCAAATTGCCACTCTCCTACAATATCCAGGTTTTTCACACGGCGGAATCGAATCCCAACCAAACCATTCAGTGGGGGAGTCCGACGGAGCGGTTCATTCCTGGTCACATTTTGTCCGTAGGTGTATACCAGGTAACTATTGATCGAGAGATACCTCAGCGGCCTAAGCTGTAATTCAGCTTCGATCCCCTGGATATAGGCTTTACCCACATTTTCCCTGGTATAGACTTTCACATTGTCAATTGAATCCTGGCCCTGGAAAGTGGTTTTTACATTGGCCATCAAGTCGGTCAACCTGTTGTGATACAGATGAATGGATCCACTCATGCGTCTGTGGGATGTTTTAATCCCCAATTCCTTGTTCAGAGATTTTTCAGGAGAAAGATCAAAGTTGGGGACCTCGTACCGGAAGTCGGCAATTCCGAAACTGGATACGTCATTGATGTTTGGTGCTCTGAATGCGTTATGGATGCTGAAGGAAACATCGGTATTTCGGAATACCGGGTAGGAAGCTCCGAGACTTCCTACCAGGGCATGGGGTTTGATGGTCAGATCGCCGAAAACATCGTCCGTAAGACCCAGTATAAAATGGTTGTATCGCAATCCACCGTTTAATTCAAACTTTCCCAGGGTAAGGGTATGCAAGGAGAACAAAGACATGTTACTGATCCATGAGTTGTCCGGGTAGAGCCCCCTGAAGGTGGAATCGGTCCCCGAAACCAGGTCGGTTTTCAGGGTGCTGCTCGAGACCCGGTCATGGTATAACTCATAACCGGTAACACCTGTCCAGTTCCCCCTGTTGTTTGTCAGGCATTCCAGGATGAGGCCAAAGGAGCGGACCAGGTCACGTTCCGTATAGAGATCCTCACTTCCTGTACGTTGCTTCTTTCTGGTTTCATCCGACTGGTGCATGGAAAGGGTGGTTCGGAAGCCGGAAAATACCGAATGGTTCCGGGTAATTTCGTGCCGCAGGTAGACCAGGTCTCTGGTTTGGGGGTCAAATTCATAGGTGCTGTAGTCACCTGTAATAAGTTTGTGATAGAGCTGAACTTCATTCTGCTTATGATGCTGCCAGGCAAAGCTCAGGGTTTGAGAAGGATTTAATTTCACTTTTGCCTTCACATCGGTGGAGTACTCATCGTAACTGGTATAATCCAGTTTGCCCAGTTTGCCTCCTGCCACAATATTTCCAAAATCTTTCCTGGTAAATCCGGCTATTACAGCGAACTTCGGAGTAGACAGATCAAATTGGGCCCGACCGGTTTTTTCCATCTGATGACTCATCCATTTGCCATATACCTCACCTCCGATACCAATCCCGTCTTCAGAGAATTGAGGCTCTATGGATCGCAGGTAGATGGTTCCTCCAATGGCCTCTGTCCCGTACTGTACCGACCCGGGACCTCGCAATACCTCTATCTGGCTTAGCATCAGGGGATCCACTGTATTCAGGTATTGGTTGGGACCTGAGCGGAAGATGGCATTATTCAGACGTATGCCATCTACCAGGATCAGGGTGTGATATCCGGTTAGTCCCCTGACGAAAGGAGAGCCCCCGCCATGGTTGGTCTTTTGCATAAATACACCAGGCAAAACACCCATGGCGTCGGGCATACTCATGGGGGAAATTGATTTTAGTTGCCTGGCATTTAAAACCGAGATGGCTTCGGGCCTGTCATTCATCGTGGTTTCGATCCTCTGACCCACAACCACAATATCATCCAGGTGAATGGTGTCGGCATAATCCAGACTATCCTGGCAGTAACAATTGCTTGAAATCCAAAGGACAAGGAATAATAGGAAGTATAAGGGTTTAAGAACCACAGAAATCAGGTTGCCTGTTACCACAATATACGAAAATGTCTGTGAGAGTATACGTTTGAGTTCGCCTCCAGCTTGTTTTTCAAGGCATAATGCGTCCCTAATCAGGCAGATTGAGTCGTGCCAGAAAATCCTCAAAACGAGGATCTTTTCGCAGGGTTTTGTACTCATCCATAACGGCAGCCCAGGCGGTAAAAGCGTGATGTGGTTCATAGTTTAACCACTTAAATGCCTCGTCCATTCTGCCCAGTGCTGCATTGATGGTCATTAATCCATAGGCATTCCACCCATTGACATCGACATTTTCAAGTTCATGCAGTATCTCTTCTGCTTCTTCAATATGGCCGGTAGTTGCATAGATGTATCCCAGCCCCCAGGACCACCAGGGGTGTACTTCCACCAGTTTTTTATGCGCCTCAATGGCTTTCTCCTCCTGACCTGCATATAAATAGGCCATGCCCAGCACAAAGTATCCTGAGGAATAATCCGCGCGCATTTCAAGGGATTCCAGGGCGGCCTCGATGGCTTCTTCATGTTGTCCATTCGCTGAATATAATGTGCCCAACCAGGCTGTGTGCAGTGGATTGAAAGGATCATACTTTTGAGCCAGTTTATGTTCAACAATCGCTTCATCCAGATGCCCAAATAGATAAAGGGCCCATGCATAATGGTAATGGACTATGGCAAGATTTGGATTGATGGACAGGGCCTTCAGGAAATATTCTTCTGCCAGGTCGAATTTCCAGGTGTCATAGAGGTAAACCTCAGCAAGCGCTGCATATACCTCAGCCATGGTTGAATCAAGCTTGAAAGCCTGAGAAGCTGCTGCTTCTGCTTTGCTAAGTGCATCCCCAGGATCCAGCGGTCCGTGTGCGATTTCCAGGTAACCCAGAGCAAGCCCGGCATAGGCAAATGGCTCTGCAGGATCAAAAGCCACGGCCTGATGAAGATATTCCAATCCCGTTTCTAAACCTTCCGGGGTAAGCAGATTCAGATGATACATTCCTCGCAGATAGGCTTTGTACGATTCAGGATTCACCTCTCTGGAGTTGGATAACTGCTCTGTTTCAGCAGGAGTTAGCTCAAGGTCTACTTTCTTTGCGATCTGCTCTGCAAGGTCACTGTAAAATTTTAGGATGTGTGTAAAATCTGTGATGGCAGATTCTGCCCAAACCACACTCTCTTCGGGATTGACCTGGATCAGTCTTAACTGAATGGAAACTGAGTCAGCAGAAGCCGTTACGGATGCTTCCACCAGATATTCCACATTGATTTCTCTGGCAATCTCTGCTGCAGGCTTATCTTGTTTCTTAAAAGCATCCACAGTGCTCCGGGAGATAATCCGAAATGGCCTGTACTGGCTTATTTTGGAGAGTTCATGAATCAGTGCTTCGTGTTGACCCGAGATTATCCATTCCTGGTCAGAATCTCCTGAAAAATTGGTGAATGGCAAAACGGCCAATGAAACTTCGGGACGGTCAAAAGCTTCTTGATAGCTGGTTAACCTGCTGGAGTCTTGCTTATTGTGTCTGTAGACAAACCTTATAGCAGTGAAAAGCACCAATACCACCACCAGAATAGCCGGAATTGAGAACCAGGGTCGTTTCCACAGAATTCTGGACAAGTGCATGTCTTTTTCATCCTTTGTTTCTTTGTCCCGGCTAAAATACCAGGTTAGAAAAAGGGCCAGGGGCAAACCGATGATCATGGCGATGAGCAAAATATCCCTGAATCTTTCGGTAAGGTTATAGTTGTTGATGAAGTAATCCGTCATTTCAAGGGCAAGCCATCCCGCGCTTATATATACAAGTAAAGTATGAGCTATGGGGCTCGAAATTAACCTGTTGATGTTCTTTTTATCGGCCATTTGCAATAGTTTTAACTAATAATGACATATGATTTGGAATGTTAAATGTATGATATTCAGACATCAAAGTCAAGGTTTGAGCTATGGTCTGGAACAAAAGAAAGGCCGCCCATAAATTATGAGTGGCCCTGAAGTGCCGAGCGTTGAGATGATAGAGCTAATTACTTATTTGCGCCCAAGAATGAGAACTCTCCATTGCAGGCCACAAAGGAGTTACAATCCCATGTGTTGAATAATACCACAAGTGATGAAAAACTCTACACATCTTGTAAAGAACTAGAAAAGAATAGATTCACACCTACCCCCTCTGCATAGTGTTGAAAAATTCTACACTTCCCCGGTATGTAATACACTAACGCAATTTCATAACTATCACATAAACAGTTAGTTAAAATGATTTGGCATGCGGTTTGCAAACAGGTTTTGCAACCGTTAGGCACTATTTAAAACAAACATTAAATCAAAAGGCAATGAAAGCTGCAAAAACAATGACGATTTTGATGGCGATCCTATTTTTCTCCATCATAGCCATCCTGGGTGCACCAGACCAGAGAAGAGATTCCGGAAAAGATGAACTACAGGTGGTGTGTAGCCCTGACCTTGATAAACCTGGCCAATCGACTGGCCAGTGCTTATATGAAGGAAAACAGTGGGATCCAGGTAGAGGTGACTCCGATACCAGATCCTCAGGTATATGACGCACTTAAGGAGGGAAGCATTGCGCTGGTCAACAAAGATTGTTTGGCTGGAATGGATGCGGAGCAAAGTTTCAAATTGGTAGTGGGTCGCGAAGCCATTATTCCAATTATGAATGCCAACCACCCACAAAGGGATCTGATTCTTAAACAGGGAATCTCTCCTGAAGCATTTAGCAGGATATATACAAGTCAGGGTACTGTTACCTGGGGTGATTTACTTGGTAATTCAGATAGCAATCCGGTACATGCATTTGCACCCGGAGAGGCCTGCGCAAAAAAATACCTGGCCGAATTCATTCACACAGAATCCGAAAACTTGAAGGGTACAAGGATCATGGATCCTGATGAGATGGTGCGTACCATAGGCAAAGATCCCTATTCAATTGGATTTTGTAGCCTGGCATGCCTGATGAATACTGGGAGTGAAGAAGTGGAGAGTCATGTTGAACTTGTTCCGGTGGATGCAGATGGGGATGGCCTTATTGGGACCTTTGAAAATTTCTATTCCTCAAGTGCGGTGCTGTCGCATGCAATTTTTGTGGGACGATTTCCACGGAACCTTTACAGCCGTATTTACGCCCTTACCAAAGAACGGCCATCTGGTACAGGGGAGTTGGCCTTCATGGAGTGGTTGGTGAATGGTGGGCAGGAGAGCCTGGCCATGTCTGGAATATTGGAGCTTGGTTACGCAGAACGGAATTCCCGGATGGAGCAGTTATCGGGTCATGAGCCTGCAATTGCCAGCATACCGGTGAAGGCCTCTATTACCAGGATCTACCTTTTGGTAGCTGGATTTTTCATCCTGCTTGGTGTACTGGTTTATGTGTTGGCCAGGATTACAGGGAGAAGCAGGCTGACTCCGGAAGCAAGCGCTTTTCAGGGAGCTGGGACCAGGGTTCTTCCCGGTGGACTCTTTTTCGACAAGTCGCATACCTGGGCCTTCATGGAAAAGAGTGGCAGGGTAAGGATTGGACTTGATGATTTCTTGCCATCAGTAAGCGGAACAGTAACCCGGGTAGTCATGAAGGAGCCGGGAGAGCAGGTTAAGCGGGGTGAACATTTTATCACACTGATTCAGAATGGGAAACGCCTGGAGATTAAATCACCGGTATCAGGTATCATCAAGGAACAGAATGAGAATCTGCTTAAGAACGCCTCCCTCGTGAACAGTGATCCCTATGTCACTGGCTGGATTCTGATGGTGGAGCCACTGAACTGGATTTCTGAACTCAAGTCCTATCTCATGGGACAATCCTATACCGACTGGTTAAAAAAAGAGGGCGCCAGACTCAAAGCATTCTTTACTTCTATTCTGAAGCATGAGGATAACACCTTTCCTGCGCTGGTTCTGCAGGATGGTGGTGAGATCAGAGAAGGGGTACTTGAGTCTTTCGGACCTGAGGTTTGGGAGGAGTTCCAGGAAGGTTTTATAGACAGTACAAAATAAGTGATCACTATTTAAATCAAGAAAATATGGCTATTAACAGACGTAATTTTTTCAGGGCTTTAGGGATTACCGGGGTTGCACTTGGTACTGGTAAAGAGCTGAATGCTGTTCCTGAAAAAGGAGAGGAAAAAGAGTTTTATGGAATCCTTTACGACTCGACCCGCTGTGTGGGTTGTCAGAGTTGCGAAGTGGCCTGCGCCATGGCTCATGAACTGCCCCAACCCGATCCGGAGGATTATCCCAGTCCTGGAATCACCAGAAAAACCAATGAAAACCGGCGTACAGTGGTTAATGCATTTGAACACGATGAGCTGGGAGAGATATATGTTAAGAGTCAATGCATGCACTGCAACACCCCGGCCTGTGCTTCGGCCTGCCTTACCCAGGCCATGCATAAAACTGAAATTGGACCCGTGATCTGGCGTGACAAAAAGTGTATGGGCTGCCGCTACTGCATGGTATCCTGTCCCTTCGATGTTCCAAAATTTGAATACCACAGCTCCAACCCCGACATTGTGAAATGTGATATGTGTTTTGACCGGGTGAAGGAGGGTGAGTTACCGGCCTGCGTGGCCGACTGTCCGGCCGAAGCCATTACCTTCGGCACCCGCAGGGAGCTAATTGCTGAAGCTCGGCGTCGGATCCATGAAAATCCTGATATGTATTACGATGGAATTTACGGAGAGCATGAGGCCGGCGGCACCGGATACCTCTATTTGTCGCCTGTTCCCTTCGAAGAGCTGGGATTTAATACAAAATTGCAGAAAAAGTCCTATCCTGAACTAAGCAAAGGATTCTTGTACAGCGTACCATCTGTATTTATCCTGTGGCCTGCCATTCTACTGGGAATCCATAATGCTACAAAGACCAACACTAAAACTGCCGACGACCATGAATAATTTAGAAAAGACACTACCCATAGACAACGATGGCCAGCCACTTGTGAAATTTGTACTTTCCACCCTCAGGCCACATGGTAAGATTTTCACTCCATTTAATGTCATATCGGTTCCTGTTATTACCCTGGGTATCGTATTGATTGTTATGCGTTTCGTGAATGGAATCGGATCTATCACCAATCTGACCCAGGAGGTTCCCTGGGGACTCTGGATCGGATTCGATGTGGTTACCGGTGTAGCCTTTGCCGGGGGGGCCTATGTGGTCACCTTCATGGTTTATATACTGAATATTGAGAAATATAAACCCATAGTGCGGGTCACGGTCCTGAATGGTTTCCTGGCCTATGTGTTTTATGCAGGGGCACTTTTACTTGACCTTGGAAAGCCCTGGAATGTAGTCAATCCCATAATTGGGAACAATTTTGGTGTAAGCTCTGTACTCTTCCTGGTAGCATGGCATTTCCTGCTATACATGGTAGCCCAGTTGATCGAGTTCTCACCGGCCATTGCAGAGTGGCTCGGAGCCAGAAAAGCCAGGAAGATTCTTTCCTGGATGACCCTGGGGGCGGTGATCTTCGGGATTACCCTGTCGACCCTGCACCAGTCCGGACTTGGAGCTCTCTACCTAATGGCAAAGGAGAAGATTCATCCCCTCTGGTATTCCGAATTCATCCCCATCCTCTTCTTTGTATCAAGCATCTTTGCCGGTCTATCCATGGTCATTTTCGAAGGATCCATCAGTCAGAAGGTATTTTCCGACCAGATCAGTGAGAGGAACCACAAGGCCCATGATGGTATTATCCATGGGCTTTCCAAAATTTGTGCCTTTACGTTGATGATATACTTCTTCCTACACATTGTGGTCTTTGTTCACGGCAAACACTGGATTTACCTGAATTCAAGAATGGGTAACTGGTATCTGGTGGAGATTCTGGGATTTGTTATTCTACCCATGATCCTCTATTTCATCTCTTACCGGACTCGCAACATATCCCTGGTGAAGATAACATCCCTGATAACCATGGTGGGTATTATTATCAACCGGCTTAATGTTACCGTGATTGCATTCAAATGGGATGCCCCCACTCACTACGTACCCTCCTGGCAGGAGATTGTGGTGACCCTGACGGTTCTCTCCATTGAGATATGGATCTTCCGCTGGCTGGTACGACGACTTCCTGTTCTCAGGGAGTCGCCTTCCTGGGTGCCTAAGGATGATCATTAATCATTCAAACATTTTCACATCAAATCTATAATCATGGAACAGTTTGTTTATTCCGATATTTTCGATACCAAGGGCATTGAATATATCATTGTGATCTTCTTCTTCATGCTGATTATTCCCTTCTGGAGAATGCTCAACAGGCCCTTGAAGCTGAAGGAGGCTATGGGAGGTGCCATTCAAGTACTTAATTTGCAAGCGCTGAAGATTCCGCAGGGCTTGTTGTTTAACCGGAACCATACCTGGAGCCACCTGGAGAAATCGGGCGTGGCCAGTGTGGGGATGGACGATCTATTGCTCCACCTTACCGGTGGAGTTGAGTTGAGTTACCTGAAAGAACAAGAGGAGAAGGTTAAACGAGGAGAACCCATCGCCAGGATTACCCAGAATGGTAAGGAGCTGGTGATTACCTCGCCCATTACAGGGTTGATTGACCAGGTGCATAATTCCCTGGAGGATCATTCGGAAGCCATTTTGGATGATCCCTACAGCTCCTGGTTGTACCGGATAAAACCAGAGAAATGGAGGGAGGAGACCGGTGATGCCATGATGGCTGATCAAGCCTCTGAATGGACCGCGAAGGAGTTGGAACGGTTTCGTGACTACCTGGCCGAAAAAGCAGCTGAGACGGCCGGAACAGAGATGGTGTTGCAGGAGGGAGGTGAATTGACTGGTCACCCGCTCAAGGAGATGGATCAAGGTGCCTGGAAAGGCTTCCAGGAGAAGTTTCTCCATATGGAAGCGTGGGGATACGATCCTTTTTAGTAATTTCAAGGTTTCCCGGGTTAATCACCGGGAAGCTTTTCATATACAATCCCGGTGAGCAGTTTTATTCCAAAGAGAGATAGCAGTAGGGTGGTTCGAAACATCATACGTTTTGGATCGTCCATTTATGGCAGGGTGATCTTCATCATAACCGGGTCAATGATCATTGTATTTGTCCTGTTTAACCTGGTTTTCAGGTCGGTTTATATGGACTTTTACAACCGGACCATCAGCCAAAATGGCGACAATATAAGCTCCATTATCGAAGGATCGCTATACTACTCTATGCTGGAGAATGACAAGGCGATGCTTCAGCGTACCATGGATATTATCAGTACCATGTCTGGCATCGATGAGGTAAACCTCTACGATGACCAGAATATGCCGGCCTACTCTTCAGTACACAGGGAGGATGATTGCCACTGCAATCCCGATTGTATCTCCTGTCATCCCGAGATGTCGTCCCAATTTTTCAGCTCTGAGAAATCCAATATGGTATTGGATTATGTACCCGAATGTGGGATTCACCAGCATGTGGAAGGGATCAGGCACCTGGTGATGAGGCAGCCCATCCTCAACGAACCTTCCTGCTATACAGCGGTCTGTCACGCTCATAATCAAAATGACAGGGTGCTTGGCTCATTGCTGGTAACCATGCCGCTGGATGATCTGGATGCCTTTTCTATGGAATCCTCCACCGACTTCATGCTGCTGGCACTTCTGATCATTGGTGTGCTGGTTACCATCCTGGTGATATTTACCAGGAAAAGGATCAAAGATCCACTCAATTCGATTATTAAGGCCAGCGAGGCGGTCTCTTCGGGCGATACCAGCATTCGCCTGGAGATTGAGCCCAACCTCTTGGATGATCTGCGAATGGTATCGCAGGCCTTCAATAACATGCTGGATAAGATGGATGCAGCCACCAACGAACTGCAGAATTGGTCACAGCAGCTGGAATACAAAGTGCAGAAGAAATCAGAGGAACTCTCCGAAGTTCAGAATGAGCTGATTCATGTGGAGCGTATCGCTTCACTGGGTAAGCTCTCCTCCTCGGTTGCCCATGAAATCAACAATCCACTATCGGGCATACTTATTTATAATAAATTGATATACAAACAATTGAACATCGTGGAATTCTATCATCCCAAGAAAGAATCCATCCTGAAGAATCTGAAGCTGATTGAAACAGAAACCAAGCGCTGCGGGGACATTGTGCGTGGATTGCTCGATTTTTCCAGGAAAGAACGGGAAGATTTTGAACCGGTTCATATTCACAAGTTGCTGGATGAAACCTGCCGCTTAATGACCCATTCCATTAAAATAGCCAATATCAGTTTCCTTACCGAATATAAAGCCGAAACAGACCGTGTCATATGTAGCCCTAACCAGTTAAAGCAAGCCTGTATGGCCCTGGTAGTTAATGCTTCGGAGGCTGTTCAGGAGCAGGGCGAGATTGTGATCCGTACCAGAAATCCGGATGAGCAGCATATTACCATCTCTGTAATTGATAATGGCTCAGGAATCTCCAAAGATGCTCTCCCCCATATTTTTGAACCCTTTTTTTCCACCAAGAGAGATACCAATGGAATCGGGCTGGGGCTTTCCATTGTACATGGCATTGTGGAGAATCACAAAGGGAAGATTGAGGTGAAATCTGAGTCTGGCCTGGGAACAAGCATTGAAATTACACTAACATTGACGGAAGCTTAAAATAGAGAATCATGCCTAATCAAGTATCCATTCTAATCGTTGACGATGAGGAGTCCGTGAGGGATTCCCTGTATAACTGGTTTTTAGATGATGGTTACCAAGTTGAATGTGCCGAAAATGCCAAGGAAGCGCTGGCACAACTCAGTGAGAAAGAATTTGACATTGTCCTGGCCGACATTAAAATGCCCGGGATGGATGGCATGGAGATGCACCGTAGAATCCGGACGCTTCCCCATGTTCCCATTGTGATCATTATGACCGCATTTGCAGCTGTCGATACGGCTGTCCAGGCATTGAAAGAGGGCGCCTTTGACTATGTAACCAAACCCTTTGACCCGGACGATCTCTCTCACTTGATTCGCAATGCAGCCACTCAGGTGGCCCTGAAGGCCGAGAATGAGAATCTGAAAGAGCGTGTGTCTACCCTGGTGGATGTGGAGGATATCGTGGGCGTTAGCGAACCTTTAAAAAAGGTGCTTAAGGAGGTGGAGAAGGTAGCACCGGCCGACTCATCAGTGATCATTACCGGCGAAAGCGGTACAGGAAAGGAGCTGGTGGCAAGGGCCATTCATTCGAATTCACCCAGGAAATATTTTCCATTGATCAGTGTTCACTGTGGGGCTCTATCCGAAAGCCTTATGGAAAGTGAGCTTTTCGGACATGAAAAAGGGGCCTTTACCGGAGCCGCATTTAATCGAAAAGGGCGCTTTGAAATGGCCGATGGCGGCACCATCTTTCTGGATGAGATTGGGACCATCTCCCCTAAGATGCAGGTTGAATTATTGCGCGTTCTTGAATCCAAAACATTTGTGCGTGTGGGTGGAAGCAAAGAGATCTCCTCAGACTTCAGGGTGATTTGTGCCACCAATCGCGATCTTAAAGAGATGGTTAGCAACGGGACCTTTCGTGAAGATCTTTTCTATCGTTTGAATGTGGTTAATATCAGGATTCCTCCCCTGCGGGAGCGGCCCGATGATGTTCCCGGACTGGTGAACCATTTTATAAGGAAGTATTGCACTTCCATGAGCAGGGACATGATCTCCATCGAACCTGCTGCATTGAAACACCTGGAGACTTTCGAATACCCTGGGAATGTGCGAGAGCTTGAAAACATGATTGAGCGCGCCATTGTGGTGGGCAACGGAAAAATGATCAGGCTGAAGGACCTGCCCATGGGTCGTGAGGTTCTCAGCAGCTCCATAGAGAGTCTCGACGACCTGGAGAAGAAGCATATTGCCAAGATACTGGAGAAATATAGCTGGAATATCTCCCGCTCGGCCAAAGCACTTAACGTGGACCGGGCTACGCTCTACAATAAAATCAAAAAGTACAATCTTAAACAGGATTAATTCCATTGGAGACCAGGAGCATTATACTGGTGTCGTGCGGACTTTTTGAGAAGAAACTGACAGGAAGGGTCGCAACTGATGTATCACGGGAGTTTAATTACCCCGTGGAACTAAGGGAGTGCAGCCTGGATATCAGTCATTTCTATAATCCGGGCCGCCGTCAGTATGATGCCAATAAGCTCCTTGCAGCAATCTCCATGCGGGCCCCCACCAATGCGGTCAAGGTGATAGGGATGATCCGGGTCGATCTGTATATTCCTATACTGACTTATATTTTTGGACAGGCAAAGTTAAACGGCTATACCGGTTTGGCCTCTCTCTACCGCCTGCGCAATGAGCACTACGGTTTGGAGCCCGATTACCTACTATTGATTGAGCGTTTCAGCAAAGTGATTATCCATGAGCTGGGCCACACTTTTGGTCTGATCCATTGCAGCAACCCGGTATGTGTCATGCGCTCCAGTACCTATGTAGAGGACCTGGATCAGAAGAACAAGCAGTTTTGCTACCGCTGTAGGGCAGCACTGAACCGGGTTCAGGAGTTGCATGGGTAGACAGTTTTGCCACTGACCTGTTTAATTCCGATTGCGATGCTGCCTCTGTCTGCCCGAGCGTGATGACTGCCCCCTGCCGGGCTCTCTGCCAGGCCCGCGGCTTCGCTTCGATGCAATTGAAGTCCCGCTGTCCTGGCTCAGCAAATTACCGAATCGAATGCCTATAAACACGGTTCGTGGAGCAAGTGGACCATAGACATATGCCGGATCACGGTCGATCCCACTATCGAAATCGTCCTGGTAGGAATTTAGGATATTTTTAATCCCACCGGAGAATTCCATGGAGGCTCCATTAAGCTTCACGGTGTATTTCAGCTTCAGGCCCATATCGAAAAAAATATCCGAGGTTCGCAATTCCCCTTCGGGTCTCTCTGTACCAAAATAGGGCACCCGCATTTTTCCAGTATAGTTTCCGGTTCCCGACAAGCAGAAATGATTACTGAAATCCCAGTCAAGAGCAAGGAAACCATATGTATTGGGGGCGCGGAAGAAGTGCGTTTCATTAAAATCTTGTGCTTCATCAAACTCGCTGGTTTGCATGGTAAGGCCAGAGGTCAGGAAGAAATCGCGGGTTGGACGGAGCTTGAGTTCCATGTTTATGCCCTGAACCGTTGCGCCGCCTTCAGAATTGGTCCGGGTATAGATGACTGTGCCTTCTGCGTCGGGTTCGCCGATCTTATTTGCAAAGGCATCTACCAGGCGGGTATAGAATGCTTCCATCAGCAGGCCAGTATAAACTCGGCCAATTTGCTTATTGAAGTCCAGAGAGGCCATCAGGCTGTGGGAGGTTTCCTGTTTTAGGTCCGGGTCATTCTGGTGGATAACCTGGCGCGAACCGGAAGTTTCGATGTGCAGGTCCTCATCGAAGATCTGAGGGGCCCTGTATCCCTGCGAATAGCTAACTCTTACCTGCAGCGATTCTATAAGCTTGTACATAAGACTTATACGGGGACTGAACACATTCCCATCCTTTGTTGCATCGTCTTCCTTGGCCTGATCACCAATCCGGTAGTGATCGAAGCGGGCACCCAGGGCCGCTTTGAATCGATTCATTTTTAGCTCGTACTGAGCAAAGGTACCTGTGGTTATCGACGACTGGTTGGCTATGATGACATTGTCAACCACACTGGCATTGTCCAGATCGGGATAGCCCAGTTTTTTATCCAGCAGAAATCCACTGGTATTTTCCAAGCCCCAGATCAGGGATGAATTGCCTAAAACAGCCTTGTATTGTAGCCCCATGTTAAAAGAATTGTCCCTGGAATTCCCGTAACCACTTAAGGACTGTAAGGCCCCATAGTAAGAATCCCTGTTCAGGAACTGTCCGGAGGCATAAAGGGAAAGCATATCGTAATCTCTGAAGTAACGCTCATAGGTCAATCCGGCCACATTCATGCGGTGGGTGAGGGCCTCGGCAATGTCACGTTCGTGCGGGGGATAGTCCTGCATATTGCCTCCGCTGCGCTCTTCATTGATGGCGAAAAAGTCAAATGCCAGTCTGTCTTTGCTGCTGAATCGGTGGAACAACCGGGCACCAAAGGTGAGGTTTTCCAATGGAGCCAATTCGGAAAAACCATCGTTGTTGGCATCAAACATCTCACGTTTTCGGGTAAAACCATAGAGGGATAGCCCCGATTTGTTATCGTCAGAAACCACCGAGGTATTGAAGTTTACTGCGTAGTCAGCTGCAGAACCGCCCGATTCGTCCATGCCAACCCCTATCAGGGCATAGGTGGCTCCGCCTTCGTAACTATTATTGGTGGGATCCTTCAGGATGATGTTAATGGTTCCGGCTATTGCGTTGCTGCCGTAAAGAGCCGATCCACCGCCACGGACTACTTCTACCTTTTCCACCATGTTGGTAGGGATCAGCTCCAGTCCATAAACCCCGGCCAGACCGCTGAAGATGGGCCGGCTGTTAATCAGGATCTGGGAATAAGGCCCCTCCATGCCATTCATCCTTACCTGGGAGAATCCACAGTTTTGGCAATTATTCTCCAGGCGCAGTCCGGGTGAGAAATTAAGGCCCTCGCCCAGGGTCTGTGATTGGGAGGCATGGAAGATCTGCTTTCCTATGGTATTCACAATAACCGGGGCTTCGGTGCGCTTCTGTTCACTTCGATCGGCCGATACCACCACCTCCTCCAGGTTCATGATGTCCTCTTCCAGGTGGAAATTAATTTCGATGGTTGTATTCTCTTTTACAGTGACCTTCCTTTCCTGGGATTTGTAACCGATGTTGGTGACCACGATGATCTGTTCACCCTCGGGGAGGTTGATCAACTGGAAGTGTCCAGTTTCATCCGTAGTGGTTCCGACGGTGTTTCCTTTCATGGAAACGTTGGCGAAAGGAATATGCTTTCCCCGGCAAACCACATGGCCCACAATGTTGGCATCGCTGCGATGCTTCTGTGCCATGCTAAGCTGGAAGAAGGTGAGCAGTAATATACTGCTAAGAATATGTAATTTTCTCATGTTGGGGTTTGTTGCACGTAAGTGAATTTTTCGCGTGCCTGGGTGGCACGCAACTATCCCTTTGAAGGACTAAATTGCAGGGGACTTACATGCAGGCAGGCGGGGCTCTTCCAGGTAAGGGCGGGACAAAGGCAGGCAGGAGAGGCTCCATGACAGGCTCCCTGAAGCTGGTGGGAGTGATAAATTGCTTAAGCAGAAATGCAGCAGTGACACAGAGAATCAGAATATCCAGTTGATCCAGAAGGAATAATTCAAGGTTTGAATGCTGGTGTGTAGAAGCTGAGTTGCCTTCGGTGCTTTTGGAAAAGGGGTGGGCATGTGTTACCAAAGATCCGTTGGTCAGAATATGGATGTGTGTATACACGACCCTGTTGATCATCGAAGCTGTCATAATAACGATCAGCAGGATCGAAAGACTACGTTTAAGTTTGTGACCAATAACCCCTGTCATAGCTTATCAAAGTTACTCATTTTTGCATTGTGGGAACACAAAAAAACATTATTGTACTTGAAGGAAAAGAGCTCATCCGGCCTTTCCACCTTAGAGGTTGAAAAATCCAGGTTACTCATAAGTTCGGGGACAAGCATGTCAGTGTCATTTGCATTGATCAGACTACTGGCAAATTGAAAGTGCGATCAGGATTCCAACAACCAACAGTATAATTTCACCTATGCCAAAAAGGAGATACCGCCTGATATTTCCTTTCTCAATTAATTTGATCCTGATATTTCTAGAGAATTCGCTTATTGTGCTAGAATTAGTATTGATGGAATACACTAAATTACAGATAATTATTTATAGTGTTTGGTAATGAAAGAGCCGACAAAAGTGAAGGGGAGAACAAGAATCTATATTTAAACATTCTTTGATCTGAAGTTCTTTACAATCCTTAAGCTGGTTAAATTGAAAACCAGAAGTTGACTTTCAGCATTAATACATGGTTGCCCTTGAGTCCAAAAAGATCTCCCGCTATAACGCCGATGGGATTGTAGGCGGATTCCCATCCGGAGCGGTCGTGCGACCAGACCAGATAAATGGTGGAACCCAGTTTATATTCCCACCGGAACACCAGGTTGGAGCGGAACTGCATAAAGCTGAAATCGGGATTATCAAAGGAAAATGTTTCAGAATTCCTTTCGTAAGAGTACTTGGCCAAGGTAGGATCGTAAGCAAGATCCAGGTATTCCAGTCTCTCTTCAATTTCCCTGGCCTGGGACTGGTTTACCCGCCTGAAATTTTCATACCCTCCCACTGAGTAGTAGGGGCTGGCATAATACTGAAGGGAGAGTTCGGGAGTGAAGAAAAGCTCTCCCCTGATAGTGAAAGAGGCTGTGGTTCGCTCGATATGACCCACAATGTAATCTGTTTCCTGGTTCTCATGGAGAGTTGTTACATATTGCTGGTGGTAATATTGTGGATTAAGGAGGGCCATCCCGCTTATCTTAAGTCTTTTTAAAGGCAGCCAGGTCACGCTCAGGTTCAGGTAATTGGCGTATGAGTTTTCTGCATCGTAACGGGTGTGGAGATAGGTAACACTGGCAGAAAAATCTTTTGCTGTATTGGATCCCACCGACAATCCCGCCAAAAGTGCCCGGTCATTTCGAAGTGCGGGCCCTCCTCGAAGCTCTCTAATGTCCAGGGAAGAGAAGTTATATTCAACATTCAGACTAAGGCGCCATAATCGGTTGTTCCGCAATAGAAAATTGGAGCCAATCTGCTGACCTGTATTCTCTCCTCCAAAACTCCATTGGGTTTTCTGGTGAAGCTGTATGTAATAGCTTCTGATCCATTTGCGGGGTGCATTCATCTCATAGGAGACCTCAAAGCGTTGTTCCACAAAATCAGACAACCTGATGTACCCGATGTCGTTTAGATTGAGTCCCGGACTGCGGTATTGTCCCTGGAGATGGAAATTCCAGTTCCCCCCATTTTTACCGATCTGAATTAGGCTGCCATGCCCTGACAGGGACTCCTTCAGTATATCCACTTCAAGATAATCAGCGTCGGGACGCTGGTATCTATGGGTAGGACCCAGCTGCTTTCTGAGAATGGCATCAGATGAACCATTCAACTGGCTTGCAATGGTCTTTATCTCCAGGTAATAGTTTCGATTGTCCCACTGATGAAGCAGGTCCAGTCCCCCGCTAATGGCGTTGTCAGGCAGCAACATCTGACTGACCGAATCGGAAGAGAATCGGTTTACCAGGCTAAAAACTCCTCCAGCTACTGTGTTCCCGCCTTTAAAATCTTTCTTAATCCGAGTGGCGAGGTAGTTGCTTAAGGGGGAGACTTCTATCTCTTTTTCGGATCCCGAATCCTCCTTGGCTGTGATGGTTTCTTTTGCCGTTAATCCATTTACCAATCCAATAGATAATCCTTTTTTGCTCTTTCCGGTGAGCTTAGCTGCACCCAAGATTGTGGTCCGATTGGGTAAATCTGCCACAGTCCACTGGCTGAATGGGTTGGAGAAAACAGGTGCACTTCCAACTCTTCTGGAATAGTAAGGAATGTCGCCGTCCATTTCAAAATCAAAAACGTCATTTCCCTCCAAAAAGAAGGGTCGCTTCTCTTCAAAAAAGGTCTCAAAGGAGGTCAGATTTAGTACAGATGGATCTGCTTCCACCTGACCGTAGTCAGGATTAACAGAGAGATCGAGGGTGTAGTCGCTGCTGATTCCCACTTTGGCATCGATCCCTGCATTAAAATCGAAGGGTTTTAGGTTCTTGGTATCCGGAAATGCCGAGTAGGAGGTCAGCGCATAGGGAAGGAGTTCCACCTGTCGAGAACTTCGGATGTTCTTAATTCCTTTTAATTCTCCAAACAGGTATACCGTAGCAGGGGCCTGTCTGGGTATGGGATCCCAACTACTGGCCTCCTGTTTTCGGGCAATCACCCGGTAGAAATGCAAACCCCACACATGCTCTTCCTGATTGGCATATCGGATTTGGCTGAACGGCAGTTTGATCTCAGCGATCCATCCGGAATCGTTCCTGGAGGTCGCTCCGTCCCACACGGCATTCCAATTATAATCAAAGCCCCAATCTCCGAGGTGTTTTACATCCATTTTTTGACCTGCTACCGTGATGCTGAATTCAAAGGCGGTTCTTTTATCAAAATAGCTATCCAGGGCAATCCCGGCAATATCGCCCGCACGTGAATCCCTCCGCCCCAAACGATCAATGATCTTACTTGGCTCGCTATCGAGACAGATCAGGGCTACATAGAGGTTGGAGTGGTTGTATAGAATTTTGAACATTGAGGGTTCGCTGGCTGGTCTGCCACTGTAAGGGAACTGTTGAATAAAGTCGCCTCTCCAGGATCCCAGGGACCAGATGGTATCGTCCAGCAATCCATCGATTTTGGGTTCGGGATAATCACCAATGCTCACTGAAGGATAGATCCGTTTGTTATTGAGTAAGGAGTCAATATTTTGCGATAACAGGTCGTTTGGGAAGACCAGTAAGCCAGTTAGGGCCAGTAAAACGTTAACCTTTTGTCTTGACATCCTGGAATTTTCAGGATTAGACAAATAAGTTACAAAAATTCGGGGATTTGGGTGATCATAATCGCAACAATAATAAAAAGTCGAACCATTTTCTTAAAAGAAAAACGTTCGACTAATTCGGGCTGAAAGGTTTGACTTTGGGCCCTATATCAATTTCTTCAGGTTGGCCACACTTTTTTCTGCAAACTGCATGGGTTCATTGGGGAAATCGCTTTCAATAATCAGGCGATCAATGCCTGCATCCTTCACTTTTTGAAGGATTCCTTTGAAATCAATAATCCCTTCACCAATGATGGTCTGGTTGGCAAATATGGTTTTGCCGATTTCCATATTAGTAAAGGGTTCGTTGGTGTTGTAGACCTTATCCATTTTTTTAGCCATCTCCTTAATATGTAGCAGTTTGATCCTGCCTGGATTATTATGAATCAGCTCCACCGGATCTACACCGGCCACAGTAGCCCAGAAGAGGTCCAGTTCAAAGCAAACCAGATCAGGATCTGTGTTTTTAACCAGTACTTCAAAAGGAGAGGTCCCCTCATAATCTCCAAACTCGTGACTGTGGGTATGGTAGCCATAGCGAAGTCCTGCAGATTTGCATTTCGCACCAAACTTATTGTATTGCTCAGCAGCCTTTTTATAGTCATCGATGGATTCACCAATAAACATAGGGCTCAGGAGATACTTCTGCCCAATGATATTTGCCGCATAAATGGCTTCATCCATATTGTGTAAGAGGGTCGGATCTGAAATATGTGCTGATTTTGAATAGAGTCCCAGATCATCCAGCAATTTCTTAATCTCCCTGGGTGTATGATCATAATAGCCATATCCTGAGAGCCCCATCATCTGAATAAGTGGGTTGTTTTCAATCTCAGACTTCGGACTAAAATAATAGGGACCTGCAAATTCGATATTTTTATATCCAAATTTGGCGATTTGCTTCAGGACTCCCGGGAAATCATCAGAAAGTGGTTTGGCGAGCGTATATAGCTGAATCCCGATGTCCCTGGATATTACTGAAGGTTTCAATGTGAAAGCTGTTCCAGTCAGGCCTAGCCCGGCTATGGCCGCTGAGGATGTTTTAATAAAGGAGCGTCTTTCCATGGCCATATAGTTTATTTAAGATCAATGTTTTCGGAAGATTAAAATAGTGAATAAATCTATCCCGGTCAATACTCCAGGTTGAATAGAAAATAAGTATCTTTTGCCTGATTTAAAACCGATAGATATGAATGCGAGAAGAATGATTTTTGCACTGACCGTTGCACTGATGGCAACTGGTATTTTTGCACAGAACCGGGAACTGAAGGTAAAAATTGTGGACCTCAAGGATGTGTCCACTGTGGTGACAAATATCTCTACCTCCTCCTCATCCTCCTGCAATACTTCAGATTTTCCGGTATATCAGGGTTCCACCAAAGCCGATGTGAATTTTGCCGATTTAAAAAGTGTCATCGTTCGTCACGATAAACCTGCGGAGGATTCCAACAACTACATTACCGTGGAGCTTCTTTTCAAGGATGGGAAGTCGGGTCTGTATGAGATGATCAGGCACATCCGTTTTACCGGGGATTCCGAAAAAGGAGATTTCAGCATCAAGGTGCTGGATGTGAATATGATTGATGTGGTCGAGAAGTACTATTGATTTAGCAGCTCATAGATCTCGCATCCGGCCGTAAGCATGGCCCCCAGTCCGCGGGGATCGTGATCGAATCGTTTGCGGTTCTCGTAGAAATCCACATCATCACCAATGCCCGTGCCCCTGCAAATATCTATAACCGTGCCATCTTCCCCGATTTTATTCTGAAGGGCATTCCAGCCGTTTAAGGCCTGCTCCTTATAACTTTTCTTTAACCATCCATGGCGAACTCCCCGGGCCAGTCCCAGGGTAAACATGGCAGTGCAGGAGGATTCTTCAAAGGTTTCAGGATGATCCAGTACCTGGTGCCACATGCCTGAAGGATCCTGATAGCCGGCCAGAGCTGCCATATGTTGCTTATAGATCTTCAGTACGGTTTTATACTGAGGGTGCTTCTTTGGCATGTGCAACAAGGCTTCACTGGTGGCCCAGACAATCCATCCATTGGCGCGTCCCCATCTGACCGGGGTGGTTTCCTCCCGCATGTTGTACCAGCCATGAAAGTAGAGACCCGTTGCGGGATCCGACAAATATTGATTGAATTGGATCACCTGACGGGCTACTTCATCATATAGCGTTTCGTCTTCCGTGACCACAGCCATCCTGAGCAGAAAGGGGACCGACATAAACAGGTCGTCAGCCCAGACGGTGGCTGGCTCAGGTTCGGGACGACTGAATGTCTGATCTTCCAGGCGTTCCTGGCCTTTCAAAACATAGTCGAATACCCTGGATAAGATGGGTTCAAGTATCTCCGAATCGGGGTCCATCACCTGCAACTGGGACAGGGGAATAGCCGGTCCGCCCGAATCATCGAGCATGGTCATCCGGTATAGCCTGTGATAGCTTCCCCGCATGGCATGATAGCTAAAATACTGCCAGTGAAAGTAGGAGTCATTCTCCACCACGTTCCGGGCAAACTGTTTTACAAATTCATAATAGGCCTCATGGCCGCTGGCTTCATAGAGCGACAGAATGCCCAGCATGGTGCCCCCATTGGCATAGTGCCAGTCGCCATAGGCATCCCTCAGGTAAGAGTTGGTTTCGGGGATAATCAGTTCACGCAGCATGGGGACTTCCTCTGCTAACCAGCCCATCGGTTGATCCCCCTGCTTATAGTAGGTCCTGAATCCTGCATCCGGAGGAAAGAGGTGATCCATGGCATTGCCTTTTTCAGCTAGCCATGGTCCGTTGATTAACCAGTGAGAATTTGGAGTTGATTCTGAAACCGGCACTGCATTTACAAATAGCTCCTTGGCATCAAGCTTATCAATGGGCAGCATAAGCACGGATACCGGTCCACCGCTACACTTCACCATAAGCTCGTTTTCGCCTGCTATCCACTGAACGGGGATGCGTTTCTGGAACCTGTACCTGTTGTAGGTATATTCCTGTATATGAAGTTCCTCAGAGCTTTCCGACAGGATCTCATCCCCATTCAGGTAAAGTTTGATCTGACCTTTAAAGGAGAGGCCCAGCCATCCGGATGCCTCTTTTTCAGATTTAAGTTTACCGTATGCATAGTAGGCCTGATCATCTCCCAGCAGGGCAGTGCGGTCGATGGTAAACCGGGTAATCCCTCCATTAAAAGCAAGGGGATGCAGCTCGGTTTCAAAGGAGGTTTCCCGGATAATTTTATCCGCAATTTTTTGAGTGGTCTTCAGCACCTCCGAGGGCTCCTGGGCAAGAAGGCCGATGGGGATGGCAGAGGCCCAGAAAGTAGAAGCCTCTCCATTCTCACCAAGGGGCCAGCTTGAAACCCCGATGGAGCTTGTGGCCGGATCTGCTTCTCCTTCAAAAGTGAATGTTAGCGTGTAACCATCCTTGGACTGCGCTTTGAGTTTCAGGTCTGTCTGTCCCGTTCCATCTTTAAGCATGAACCGGGTGTTTTGGACTGAGGTGTTGTCCAGGGGAAGAGAATACCAGAGGGTTAATTGGTGATTCTCCAGGGTATAGCGTGTAATCCGTGGCATCTCCCTGTAGGGGACTTCAGCTTCGGGAGCCACAAAACGGAAGGGGGGACCTTCAATGAGCTTCCCATTGTCATATGCCCCCATATCTGGAGCCTTCCCCTGAAAATCCACTATCAGACCCTCTGCAGGGGTGCCCCGATCTATGCAGGGTGAGTGGGTTTGCAGGTGAAAATCGTTTTTGTAGGGATCTTTAAACAGGGGATCGGCTACCAATCCATGCTTCTCAAAGCCCTGTCTGGTTAAGAGTTCAGGAAAGGGCACATTGGAGCAGTCGTAATCAAAATGGTTGTCCTCCCCCAGGTTATAGATGCCAAAGGTATCGGATGCTTCTGAAAAACAGGCATTGTTGAAATGCCTGACATGGTTGTTTTGCCAAACATTTCTGGGACTGCCGATCATATCAAAATCCACCTGCCAGCTGTTGTTATAAATATATAAGGGTTCAGAAAGTGATGTTTCGCTGCTTGATATTTTAAAGATGGTCCATCCATCTTCGGAGTCAGGCAGGCTCACTGCGGTATTGCCATAGATGTAGATATCACCGCCGGCTACCTCCGTGATCGAGACAAAGGCATGACCGTTGATCATCTGGTTGTGGTAGAAATGGAGGTTGCGGGTATGGATTTCAGGTTCCAGCACATTGTCGGAGGTGTTGATGATGGTATTCCGGTATATTTCCACATTGTTGCAGGCCAGCGGGTCCATGGTCCCGTCATTGATTTGTGAAAGGCGGAATGCATTGAAGGTGTTTTTTATGAAGTTATCCCTCAGCACAATTCCTCCGCTGATCCTGCTTCCCTGGAAAAGACTCCCGTTGTAATGGCTATGTTTCCCATGGTGGATCTCATCCCAGGTGTAGTCGCCTGTTTGTGTCCAAACCCGCTCGTCCTGCTCCCAGGTACAATGCTCAATTAAGAAGTGATGGCTCCCCCTTCCAGTGGCAAAGAGGGCCCTTTTCCCACCTGTGAGGTGACAGTTTCGGATGGAGAGGTAAGCTGTATTTTCAGCCCTGATCAGGTCGGTCCAGCAGTTTTTAATCTCAAAATTCTCAATGGAAATCCAGGCAGAGTTTTCCAACAGGAAGGCCTGATGGCCCCCTACAATGCCAGGATCAGTCTTTCCATCGATGAGGCTCCTCTTCTCAGCACCCTTTTGAATGCCCGAGATTACAATGGGAAGGTTCTCCTGGCCCATCACCTCTTTCAGAACAAAAGGTCCCTGGTAAGTTCCGGAAGCAAAGAGAATGGTATCTCCGGCCCTGGCATCATTAAGGATTTCATTGATTGCCTGAGTCTTCATGGAGGGGTTGACCTCCAGAATGGCGGCCCGGGCAGTTCCCATACAGAATCCTGTGAAACCGGCTATTCCCAAAAGGATGAGCTTCCCTTGCTTTCTAACCGGTGAGGACTCCGGATTTGGAGTCTTTTTCCTGGCTTTATAGGGAGAAAATGCCAGATCCTTCATGCGCGATTGGCGTTTCTTCTTTGAGTATGAATTGAATGAGAGGTAAAAGGAGGCCCAAACGACCAGGAGTACAATGGGCAAAATCACATAGTTGTTCAAGTAGAATCCTGAGAAGGTAAGCAGGCAGTATTCTGAAGGATCGGCGGGATTATAGATCAGACGGATACTTCTCCCTGCTTGATACTCATATCCTGGAGGCCCATATGCCTTTAGGACTTTGCCTTCCGACTCAAAATGCACTTCGCTTACATACTGGATTTCTCTTTCCCTGGCAATATTTTCATGAACAATCATGGTAAATTCTTTAACTGTACCAGTGACCCTTTCCCCACTGGCGATCAATTTCCACTGCCTGGAGAGCGGCAGGGTTACAATCAGCAGACAAATCCCAAAAAATGTCCATTTACTTATGCTGTAGACTTTCATATTGCATTTTCAATTGGAAACGCTAATTTAGTGTAAATTCTTGCCCGTGCGAAGAATCTCTACCCTGATCATTGCATTGTTTTTAGTTGTTTCAGGTTTGTTTGCCCAGTCAGGCAAAGACTCCATTGAACTATCCTCCTTCAGAAAGGGCAGGAACCTGGTGGGATTAGCCGGATCCATCTCATCGTCCAATCTCTCCAGAGCCAACGGCTCCAATGACAATTCCCATATAAAGTATAAAGTATGCAGGTATGCAAGTATGCAGGTATGCAAGTATAAAGTATAAAGTGGAAAAAATTATAAAAACAATTCTCATGAAAAAAATTAGATTACATGCAGTACTGGTAATGGTTTTGTTCCTGATCACCGGCACCCTGTCCGGAATCGATCCCAACGATACCAGGTTGCTTGAACAACCCGCCATTAGCCAGGATCACATCGCTTTTATATATGCCCATGACCTCTGGGTGGCCAATGCAGATGGCTCCCAACCCAGGCGCTTAACGGTCGACGAAGGAGTGGAATCCCGACCTTTCTTCTCGCCCGACGGGAAGCACATTGCGTTCAGCGCCGAATATGATGGGAATACAGATGTCTTTATTCTTCCGGTGGAAGGAGGGATCCCCAAAAGGCTCACCTGGCATCCCTTCCCGGATTTGACTTCCGGGTTTACACCCGATGGAAGCAGTGTGCTTTTCCTTTCCCAGCGCACGGTTTTTTCCAATAGATTTTCAGAACTGTTTACCGTTCCCCTGGAGGGAGGGTTTCCTGAAAAATTGATTATTCCCAATGCATTTCATGCTACCTATTCCCCCGATGGATCCCACATGGCCTATACACCCTTCAGAGATGCCTTCAGGCAGTGGAAGAATTATCGGGGAGGGACCATGTCCACCATCTGGATTTTTTCCTTCGGGGACCACTCCAAGACAGAGATTCCTAAACCCGAGGGTGGGAGCAATGACATCGAACCCATGTGGATCGGAGAGCTGATCTATTTTCTAAGTGACCGCAACGGGGAGTTTAATCTATTCTCTTTCCATACAGGAAGCAAAGAGCTAAAGCAACTGACCCAATATGAAGATTTTCCCATTATCAGTGCCTCCCATCATGGGGAGAAGATCATCTATGAACAGGCAGGCTACCTTCATACTTACAATCCTGATCAGGCATCATCCCAGAAGCTTACTGTGGGAATTGCCACCGATCTTTTGGAGCTGCGTTCACGCTATGTGGATGGCAGGAATAACATCCGGTCGGCGCACATTTCTCCCACAGGAGCAAGGGCTGTATTTGACTACAGGGGCGAAATCCTGACTGTCCCTGCTGATAAGGGCGATCCCCGGAACCTGACGCAGACCACCGGGGTGCACGAGAAGTATCCCGCCTGGTCGCCCGATGGAAAAAGCGTGGCCTATTTTTCAGATGTTTCAGGGGAGTATATGCTGCATATTAAATCTCAGGACGGAAAGGGTGAGCCCAAGGCCTTGCCGCTGACTGGAACCGGCTTCTACTCCGATATCAGGTGGTCGCCCGACAGCAAGCTGCTTACTTATGTAGACAATGGCAGAAACTTCTATGTTCTGGATGTGGCCAATGGCGGGATCAGCAAAATTGACTCAGATGAATTGTATCAGCCAGGACCGTTCCGGACTTTTCATGGCGACTGGTCCACCGATTCAAAGTGGGTGACCTATACCAAACTTACTGCCACCAATTTTCAGCGGGTGTTCCTCTATTCTGTGGATGCCCATAAATCCTACTCAGTGACAGATGGACTGAGTGATGCCACAGAACCTGTTTTTGACAGGGGGGGCAAGTACCTCTATTTCTTTGCTTCCACCGATGCAGGACCTGTGGTGAATTGGTTTGATATGTCCAATGCAGATATGGATATGACCCGCAACATCTACCTGGTAACCCTTCAGAATGAAACCCTGAATCCCTTTGCCAGGGAGAGTGATGAAGAGGAAGTGAAAGATGAAGATTCTGAAAAGGAGGAGGATGGAGATTCTGATACAGGATCTGAAGAGAAGAAATCAAAGAAGAAGAAAAAGGATAAGGATGGGGATGAAGGGGAGGAAAAGGATGAAGAGGAAGAGGAGCCCCTGAAAATCGATCTTACCGGAATCCAGAACAGGGTTGTAGATCTGCCTCTAAGTGCAGGAAGCTATTATGGATTGGGTTCGGCCAAAGAAAACCAGGTGCTCTATATCAAACGCGAAGCAGGAAAACGAACCATGCATGCCTACGACCTCGAAGAGCGGGAAGATAAAGATATTGCCGAGCTGGATATGTACATTTTGTCAGCCGATGGCAAAAAAATGCTATACAGCAAGGATCGCAGTTGGGGCATTGCAGACGCCGGGGCAAAACCTTCACCCGATAAGGGAAGCATCAATACAGGAGGCCTGGAGGTGAGGATGGATCCCCTGGCCGAATGGCCCCAGATTTTTGATGAAGCCTGGCGCATTAACCGGGATTATTTCTACGATCCGGGGATGCATGGAGCCGACTGGCCTGCCATGAAAGAGAAGTATGCACAATTTCTGCCTCACCTGGCGTGCAGATCTGATCTGAACCGGGTGATCATGTGGATGTGCAGCGAGCTGGCTGTGGGCCATCACCGTGTAGGTGGTGGAGAACGGCTGGGCGATCCCGACAGGGTGGAGGGAGGTTTGCTGGGAGCTGATTTTGTGGTAGAGAATGGACGCTACAAAATTGCCAAAGTATTTGAAGGATTGAACTGGAATCCCGAACTGCGGTCACCTCTTACCGAACCCGGACTAAATGTAAAAGCCGGTGAATACCTGCTGGCAGTGAATGGGGTGGATCTGACCACCGAAAAGAACCTTTATGAGCCTTTTGAAAATACCGCAGGAAAGATTATGGAACTTACCATGGGGCCCAATCCCGATGGAAGCGGATCCAGGGTGATCCAGGTGGTGCCAAAAGGCAGTGAATACTCCCTGAGAAACCGCGACTGGGTAGAGGGGAACCTGAAAAAGGTGCATGAAGCCACCGACGGACAGGTGGCCTATGTGTACGTGCCCAACACAGCAGGCGCAGGGCACGAATATTTCAAGCGCTACTTCTTTCCCCAGGCCAATAAAAAGGCGATCATCCTGGATGAACGCTTTAACGGTGGGGGAGCCCTTGCGGATTACTATATCGATATCCTGCTGAGGCCCTACCAGTCGCATTGGAACATGCGTTACACCCACGATTTAAAATCGCCCAGTGCCTCTATCCAGGGACCCAAGGTGATGATCATCGAAGAGAATGCCGGATCGGGCGGAGATATGTTGCCCTATATGTTCCGTAAGTTTAATGTAGGAACCATGGTAGGGAAAACCACCTGGGGCGGACTGGTGGGAACCCTTGGATTTCCTGAGTTGTTGGATGGAGGATATGTCACTGCCCCCAATGTGGCCATCTGGACCGAAGAGGGATTTATTGTGGAGAATGTGGGTGTGGCCCCCGATATCGAAGTGGAGCAAACACCTGCCGATGTGATTGCCGGACACGATCCCCAGCTGGAGAAAGCCATTGAGGTAATCATGGAGCAGTTGAAGCAGAATCCTCCAAAGGAGCCTGTACGTCCTGCTTATCCTGTTAGGGTGAGGAAGTAGAAAGTATGCAGGTATGCAAGTATAAAGTATGCTGGTATGCAAGTAGAAAGTATAAAGTGGAAATTGTAAGGTAGGAGGTGGTGGGAGAGGGGGCTTCCTGTGCTTTCATGGAAAATTTGTAGTTTTGGGTACAAACCAGCTGAGAATATGAAAAGCAAACATATCCTTTTTCTAACACGTTTATTTGCATCTCTTTTTCTTTTTGCAGCCCTGTTCACCCAGGGAGTTACTGCTCAGGAAAAATCAGCCGATGCTACTCAATCAGTTTCAGATACTGTGGTTATCTTGCCCATCCCTCCCACAGAACTTATTGTTGAGTACGAGAATACGGCAGAACTTCTTAGCAAGAAGGGTAAACTTCAAATCTCAGATGAAGACCTAGAGGAGTTTGATTATAAGAGAGACACCATTCTCAGTTCGGTGGATGGTTTTCTTGAAAGAGATATCCTTAGGTCGTTGGAAGGTTCCAATATTAGAGAGTTGGATAATGCCAGATATCTGGTTGCCATGCATATCGACCAGATTGAAGATTTCCAGTTGTCGATGACCAAACGCACCCGGGAAATTATGGATGCTTCCATTGAACTTGGGCGGAATAAAAGAAGATGGGAACTTTCGAAGGCGGGTGCCGTAGAAGTTGGCATCCCTGATGTGGTCAGAACCAGGATTGACCAGACCATACGTCAACTCGATTCTGTAAATCTTATGCTCCAGGAAGATTTTTCTAACTTGCTCATTGAAGAGAATAGTTTATCGGAACGAAACTCCCAGCTCAAAGCTCTTTTGGATAGTATCTCTATAAGGAAACAGGCAATTGGGGAGAGCCTGTATTCTTTGGATAGCGACCCGCTTATTGAGGAATTTACGCCCAAAGATACTGCTATTGCGCAACACCATAAAGAACAGTTTAGGGCACTCCTTCATGCTGATATTGCACTAATCAAGAAGGGGTTTAAACTCCAGCTATGGATCAGTGTGATTCTTTTGTTAATTCTGGTGATCCTGGCATTCAATTTTAAGCAACACCACTCGAAAAGTTACATCAGCAAGCAACATGATTTGAAGGAGATTCAGGTGGCGATCATTCAATCTCCTGTGGCCACTGTGTTGTTTCTCACCACTTTTCTGATCAGGCTTTTGTTCAAGGAGTTTTTCGTGTCTATGCAGGTAATAAATTTCTTTTTCCTGATGATACCCCTGATGATCGTCGTGCTTCGCAGTTATACAAAAAAGGCCTCTCCCTGGATAGAGATACTTATGGGGCTATATATCTTAACCTATATTTATGAGGTAATTTTCTATTCCGACCTTCTTCAGAGGTTGTTGCTTTTAGCCATGTCAACAGGAAGTTTTGTATTCTATCTTTTGATGGTATTAAAAAAGGCAACGATAATAGAGACTTCCAATAAATCTTTGGTTGGAGTCATCAGGTTTGCACTTGGTTTTTTTGCCCTCTTGTCTTTTGCGGCCATTGTTGGAAACTTTCTGGGGGCAGTCAGAATGGCTGAGTATTTCACCATAAACTTCTTGTTTATATGCATAGTAATCCTGCTCATCCTGGTGGCTACACGGGTTGTAAATGCGTTGATATATATGATATTAGCAGGTAAAATTCTGCACAGTTTGAACATGGTGAGGGAGGGTATTGAGGTGATTCATAAGAAAATAACCCGTATCATCAATCTTCTTCTCTGGGTCTTTTGCTTTACCATCCTGCTTGACTTGCTGAATTTTAAGGAGAAGTTCATGGAGTGGGGTGATGAAACCCTGAACCAGGGATTTACTATTGGGGCAGTGGATATTACACCGGCCAGCATACTGATTTTTATATTTGTGATCTGGTTATCTGTTTTCCTTTCCCGTGCGATCTCCGCAATCCTTGAAAAGGATATATTCACACGCGTTCCAGTGGCCAAGGGGGTTCCACACACAGTAACCATGCTACTGAAGATTACCCTGATTACCGGAGGCTTCTTTCTTGCTGCCGCGGCTGCTGGAATGGAACTGAGCAACCTTTCTATTATCATTGGTGCCTTCTCTGTGGGCATTGGTTTTGGACTTCAGAACATTTTCAACAACATGGTATCCGGGTTGATCCTGGCATTCGAACGGCCTATTAAAGTAGGTGATATAGTTCAGGTTGCCGATTTGATGGGTGAGGTTCTTGTCATTGGTTTCAGGGCAAGTACCATCAAAAGTTTCGATGGGGCTGAGGTGATTGTACCCAATGGGAATTTGATTTCTAACCACATGATCAACTGGACACTGACCGATTATCTCCGCAGGATGGATATTCGGGTGGGAGTGGCCTATGGCACCGATCCGGAAGTGGTCCTGGAGATATTAATAAGTGTGGCCGAGGAGCATGAGAAGGTTCGCAAGGATCCCAAGCCATCCGCTTTCTTTCTTGGATTTGGTGAGAGTTCGCTGGATTTCAGGATGCTTGCCTGGACCAACATTGATGGCAGGCTGACCGTGGAGAGCGAGTTGAACGTAAGCATAAACAGCAGGCTTAAAGAAGCTGGAATCGAGATTCCATTCCCTCAGCGCGATCTGCATATACGGTCGGACGATACCAAAGAATAGACAGCAAGAGTTACTCCTTTTTCCGGGTCCGCTTTTTCGGAGTGGGAGTCTGTGTGTCTGATTTTGCGCTTGATTTAGTAGCTTTGCCGGAGGTCTTCTTTTTTCTTGAAAACAGACCCAGCAACTCTTTCAGCAGACTGTCTAATAAACTATATCTGAGCAATTGGAAATCGCTTTTCATTTTCTCTTTGTTCAATTCCAGCTTCTCTTTGATTCGTTTCTTTTCCACTTTGAGCCCTTTCACCGAACCGGTTTGAGGATCTTCAATATCCAGAATGAAAATCATGAGTTTTACAAAGAGGTTGGAGAGAAGAGGAGTCTCCGTACGCACCATCCTGATCACCAGAATAGCAACTACAAGCAGGTATAGCCCTGCCACAATCAGGTGTCCCCAAAAGTAACTGTCCAGAACTTTGTTCAGGAATCCTGCCAGGGCAATGGAGCCGATAAGAACCACAATAAGCAGGATTGTGGCGACGATGAACACCGAGAACAAGATCCCAATAAAAAGAGCTAGCCTTTCAGTTATCCTGACAGTCAGTAGATTAAGGTAGTCCTTTGCTATATTTTCCGTATCGCTGGTGAGGCTGTCGATGTTATTTTTCAACTTTGACATAATTGGTTTCTATGGTGTTCAAAATATTGTGAATTCTCTCCTTCAGGTCATTGGCTTCCTCAGAGTCGATCCCTTCAATCTCTTTTAACACTTTCGTCAGGGTGGAAAGGTGATTTGAAAGGGTGTTATTTTCTGATTTGGGCCCCCAGAGATAGCTTCCCAGAAGCAATCCGCCAATGGCTCCCAGGGCTACCGCACCAATGAGCTTAATGTTTGAGTTGTCGTTCTCCATGAGCTTATGTTTGAAGTAAATTTACAAAGTTTTCTTATCTATCCATCTTCGGAACAGAATGTCGTATATGCCGTAGAAGGAATTCCCCTCCCCATCGGTCTCCCGGTGTACCAGCTCCATTTTTTGTAAGGACTTCAGGGAACGCAGTACTGTGGCCGGGTTGCCCAGGGTATGCCCTGAAACAAAAGCAGCCGATGTGGGTTGATATACCATACCCTCTGCGGCAAGTGCTTTTAACAGGTTCCACTGTGGTTTGGTTAGCATTTCCCGGTAAGAGTAAAAGATAAATTCCTGCTCTTTCAGAATCCGGCTTGCCTCCTCCTTCCATGTTTCTGATTGAATTTTATTGCCTGAGCTTATAAACGTCCTGTTGCAGAGAAGTTGTACGTAATAGGTATGGTTGTCCCCCCAGCGAAGCATCTCGTCTGCAGTCTCTTCAGAGAGGGTTTTGTCGTTATTGGCGAATTTCTTCATGATGAACTCGCGGTAGGTGGTGTGTGCCAGTTTGCCGATTTTTAAAAACTGGGTACTTCTGTAGAAGGGTCGCTCCGGATTGGCAAACAGTTCTTGCATGAGGTGTTGCTGGCTGCCTGCAAAGATAAAATTCACATTGTTCAGCCTTTGAATGATGGACCTTAACCAGGCATCGGTTTGTTGTTCGGGGTAGCTCAGAATCTGCTGGAATTCATCCACGGCAATCACCACGGGTTTGGACTGGTTTTCCAGTATGGTAAAAAGTTCAGCGATGGATTGCTTGCTCTGGTCGGGCGAGGAAGAGATGCTAATCAGGGGAGTCCCCTGAAGGGCATCGTAAGTGATCACAGGTCGAAGGGAGCGTATGAAGGTCCAAATCCTCTTTCCCAGCGTGCTTTTTTCTGGCAGGGAGGATGCAACAGAAGTAGTGAACTGATTGAGCAACTCACCCAAAGATTCGGTGGGCAAAATATCCAGGTATATGGTTATGTAGGAGGTTTGGAGGTGGTGGAAGAGGTGACGGATCAGAGCGGTCTTCCCCAACCTCCTTAATGCAATCAGGGTTGTGGAATTCCCTCCTTCCAGGTTCCGGATCAGTGTGGCCAGTTCCTCCTCCCGGTCGCAGAAGTATTCCGGGCCATGATACCCGGTGGTTGGAAAAGGTGTGCGAAATGCTTTCATCTGATAGCGTTTAAGAAGGATATTGCAATATACAAAATGTAATTAACAAAATGTAAAATAAGTATTCAAATGATATATATCAGCTGGTGTTTCTGGATAGTTACAAACTAATTTCATATTTTGCAGTTTACAACTAAACTACAACTAACTCATTATGAAAAAACTAATCGTATTGCTGATGGTTCTGGGATGGGCACTACCGTCTCAGGCAGGCGTTAAAATAAAAGACGTGATTGGCACCTGGAAGTATGTGGTGGAAGTGGATGGGCAGACCCTGACCGGGAAATTGGAATTTGAAAAAGCTGAAAAAGGGCTTACCGGCGAAGCTTTGACCGATAATGGAGAGGTTTATGTCTTAAACGATATCGCGATCAAAGAGGACAATGTACTCCAATTTACCTTGAAAATAAATGGCTTACTGCATAAGGTCCATGTCACTCTTCTGAAAGATAAATTTGACGGAACCATAAGTAATCCGGAGGGAGAAGCGCCCATAAAAGGGGAGAAGATTAGCTAGGCCCTGTGGGGATCGTGAAGAAAAATCTGGTTCCCTGATCCTCCTCTGATTCACACCAGATTCGGCCCCCGTTCTTTTCCACAAAATCCTTGCAAAGAATCAATCCCAGACCGGTTCCTTTTTCACCTTCGGTACCGGGAGATTTGTATTTGGCATCGATGCGGAATATTTTCTCAATATTCTCTTTGGAAATACCTGTGCCATTGTCTCTTACACTCACCTCCCAAAAACCATCTTCAGCGGCGATTTCCACCCCGATTTCACCCCCTTTGTGGCTGTATTTCACTGCATTATTGATCAGGTTTCGCAGTACTGTACTGATCATCTCCCGATCCCCAAATGCCTCTGTGTTTTCGGGTAGATCCGAAAGCAACTGAATTCCCTTCTTTTCCGCAGGAACCCGGTGCAGATTCATATTTATCTCCACCAGGGTCGTCAGCGTAAATGTTCTCAGGTGCATAGGCAATATCACCACGCTGTGTTCTGGACCAGGTTAAAAGATTTTCAAGCAGGTTGTAGATATGCTCACTGGATTGCTTGATTTTTCTCATGGAGGTGAGCCGCTCCTCCTCCTCCATCTGCTCATAGTTTTCCACCACCAGTTCGCTAAGTGCGTAAAGACTGGAGAAGGGATTTTTCAGGTCGTGTGCCAGTATGGAGAAGAAGGTATCCTTCATGGCATTCAGCTCATTCAGTTCATCCTTTTGTTGTTCCAGGGATCTGTTCTTACTGGCAATTTCCGCAGTGCGTTCACTGATTTTCTCTTCAAGTACTCTTTTCTCCCTCACCAGGTTTCGCTCCCTTAACTTGATGATGGCGACAATCAATATGAAAATCAGAACCAGGTAGACCACATAAGCGGCCCTGCTTCTCCACCAGGGTGGATGAATGGTAATATCCAGCGTGGCACCCTCTCGGTTCCAGACCCCATCACTATTGGTTCCTATCACACGAAAGGTATAGTGGCCCGGACGGAGGTTGGTAAAAGGAACAAATCGACGTGTTCCGATCTCGATCCATTGATCTGAGATGCCTTTCATCTGGTAGGAGTACCTGTTTCGGGAGGGATCGGTGAAATCGAGCGCAGAAAACTCTATGGTCAGCGAATAATCGTAGTGGGACAGGTGGATCTTAGGAGCATGGACATTGAGCTGCTGGCTGAACTTCTCGTTCTCCTTCACTATGTTGGTAATCCGAACTGGCGGAATGTAGTTGTTGTCGGTAAGTGAATCGGGGTGAAAAGAGACCAGTCCGTCAATGGCCCCAAAATAGAGCTCCCCATCGTCACTCTTAAAAACAGCTTTCAGATTAAATTCTTTTCCAAGCAGCTCATCCACCACGATGAAACTTTCCCAGGCAATGATGGCCGGGTTATTCATGACCAGGCCCGATCCTGTAGTAAACCACAGGTTGTCGTTTCCATCCCTGATAATATCATAGATGATGTTGCTGGGCAAGCCGTCGAAGGTTGTAAAATTGGTGAAAGTTGAGTCCTCTTTATTGTACATGCTGATTCCCCCACTGGTGCCGATCCAGATGTAGCCCCGCGTATCCTCACAGAGCGAAATGGTAAAGTTATCCACCAGGCTGTTGCCCGATTCCGGATCATTTTCATAATGATAGATCTGATGGGTGGAGGGATCGTAGCGGTCCAAGCCCTTGGACGTGGCTATCCAGATCTGTCCGTCGCGGTCTTCAAGCAGGGAGTAGATCAGATTCCTGCTCAGGCTTAAGGGGCCTTCGCCTCCCTCCTGCAGGATGGTCCTCTCCTTTGTTTGGGTATCGAGGATGCAAATGCCATTTCCTGTTCCGATCCAGAACCTGTGGTCCGATGCCTCAATAATACAGTAGACCCTGTTGTTGGTGAAATAGTTAAAATCCGGCGCATCAAAATAGACCTCTACGGGCACAAAGCGTTTCACTGACCTGTCCAGAATGCTCACCCCATTTCTGGTTCCCAGCCATACCCTGGATTGGCTATCCCTGAAAATCACATGCACATGGTTTTCCGGAATATGTCTTTCTCCCGTCAACTGTGACTGGTAGTGGGTGGCTTCATTGGTTTTTCGGTCAATAATGCTCATCCCCTTTCCCCAGGTCCCTACCCAGAGCTTTCCCTCCTCATCCTCGTAGATAGAAGCAATCACATTGTCGAGCAGGTCCAGGGCATCCGGCGAGTCCGATTTCTGATAGGTCTTTATGTTCTTCTGCTTCAGATCGGTCTTATCCACACCGGCCAGCGTGCCTATCCAGAGATTCTGAGACTCATCCTCAAAAAGGGAGATCACAATGTCGTGTCCAATGAAATTATTGTTGTCGGCCTGATTTCGAAACGCTGTAAAATCTCCCTGCCCGTCGGGCGTCAGACCAGAGACCTGGTTGAGTCCGCCTCCATCTGTTCCGATCCAGATATCTCCCCGGTGGTCCTGGATCATAGATTGAATGTAGTTATGGCTCAGGCTCTCCGGGTTGGAGGGATCGTGTAAGTGCCTGTTGATCTGTCCCGTTTCAGAGAGGTAAATATTCAGCCCATTTTCAGTGCCAATAAGTATATTCCCGTTTTGATCCTCCAACAGGGAAGTCACATGATAATTTGTAATGGATCGTTTACCCGATTCCCCTGCAGTGAAGTAGGTGAACTGCTCCTGTTGCAGATCAAAATGGGAGAGTCCGTTCACCGTCCCAATCCAGATCAGGCCATCTCTTCCTTTAAGAATGGGGAATCCTTTGTCATAGAGTGCACCCCCTGTTTCGAGATTGCTCCGGAAAGAATTTACCTGGCCAGTACGGTAATTCAGCACCGAAAGGGTGGGAGCGTGGTTGATGTAAACCGAGCTTTCATCTGTTGCAATCCCGTAAATAAAATTATCCTGCGAGGTCCCTGTGCTTCCAGGGAGGGCTGTGGTGTTAAAATGCCCCGTGCTTTTATCATACCTGTTGAGTCCGCCTTTGGTCCCAATCCAAATGTTTCCCTCCCCATCCTCGGCGATATCAAAGATCCAGTTGTTGGAGATGGTGGTGGTATCGGCCGGATCGTTAAAAAACTGTTCAAATGAATAGCCATCAAACTTATTGAGCCCATTCTGAGTCCCAAACCACATGTAGCCCTCCGAGTCCTGAAAAATGCACAGAATCTCACTTTGTGATAAGCCATCCGATACCTTGTAGTGGCTGAACTGCCGGTTTTGACCAGTGACCGGGCAAAAGCTGATCAGAAGAATTGTTATGACCAGCTGCAAGATGCGGCATGATACATGCTTTCTCGATATTTGAGCAGGTTTCATGCCCAAAGCTACAAAATTGAGGGGAACAATACACCCCCGCAATTGTATTGTGGATGTCTATTTTTTTACCTGCGTGGCATCATCCCAATCGTCTGTTCTGAAGGAGGAGCGCAGGCAAAAGACTGGCGTCAAAAAGCGTTCCTTCAATCCAGTTGACCCATGCGTAACGCACGGCTACGGGAGCTTGCACCTGGTCACTTTTTACAAAGAGATTCATCCGATCTTCAATGGAGGCCTCAGCAGGATAAAAAACCTTATCAGCTCCTGCAATTTCAAATCCTTCCAACCTGTCAAAAGCAAAGAGCCCGTTTTCGGCGTATTTGAATTTCAAAAGCAGTCCGTCTTCCTTCTCCTCCATGGATTCGTAAACAGGACCCGCATAATCGATTGTAGTAAAACCGTAGGTCTGGTTTAGGGCATTAAACAGCATCCTGTCGGCCACCTCTTTCTTCCTGGGAGGATGGATGCAATAATCATCTCCGATATCCATGGTCACTGCCATGCCCGAATTCGGAATTAATTCCATGCACTGCAATTGTGCCTCCCGGATAAAGGCCGAATTTTCGGCTGTTTCATAGGCCTCAAAATTATTATACCAGTAAGGGGCTATCTGTGCATAGTAAAATGGGAAGTCCCCGATTCCCCAGCGGGTTCTCCAATCTTTAACCATGGCAGGGAAGAGTTCTGTATACTTTTCCGGTTCCATGCGGTTCGATTCTCCCTGGTACCAGAGTGCTCCTTTGATGGTGTAGGGGATAAGCGGATGAATCATGGCATTGTACAGGGCCGTGGGGATGTGATTGGTCCTCACTGAGAGATCCACCTCGCTGAGGTCCACTTCCTGGTATTGGCTAATTACCTCTTTACTTATCCAGGCCTGCTACACTGCTTCCTCCCCAGGAGGTATGGATCATGCCCACAGGAACATCTAAAATTTCCTGAAGTTGCTGCCCGAAGAAATAGGCCACAGCACTGAAGATCAGCTACATTTTCCGGGCTAGCCTCCTGCCAGGGGGTGTATTTTGACACCTCTTTTTCCGGAGTTTTGGAAGCCAGCCTGTCGACGGTAAATAATCTTAAATCGGGATTGCTGGCAAAAGCCACGGCCATGGAGGAACCAAAAGTAGGCTGACCCATATAGCCTGTGACAGGCTGTTGCATATTGGATTGACCCGAACAGATCCATACCTCGCCAAAGCGAACGTTTTCCAGTGAGATCTCTGAGTTTTCGCTTTTAATGGAAATGGTCTGCGCCTCTTTGCTGTTTGTGGTTTCCACCTCCACACTCCAATTCCCCTGGTCATCTGCTTCCACATTCAGTGCCTCATCCAGCCAGGAGGCCTCGATGCTTATTTTCTCCCCGGCATCGGCCCATCCCCATAGGGAGACCGTGGTATTGCGTTGTAAAACCATATTGGAGGAGACAATGGCAGGAAGTGTTACCTCTGCCAGGAGGGATGGTGTCAGCAGCAATAAAAATACTGTCCACAGGGCGTTTGGGATCACTCTTTTCATGGTTATGCGATTTTTTACAGTTTCAAATAAGGCCGGCTTTTCCCGCTCAGCTTTTGCTAATGTAGATTAAAATTCTGAATGGCGAAAAACAATCTTCCCCTAATCTTCGATGACCTCCTTTTCGGTTTGTTCGATGGTGGACATCATAATCTTGTAGGTCAATGCCAGGACCACTGAGCCTATGAAAAGACCTACTGGTCCGGCCAGGATCATGCCCCCGATGGCACCCATCAGGATCACCAGCATGGGTACGTCCACCCCCTTGCCCAGCAACATGGGCTTTAGAATATTGTCAGCCAGGCTCCATAGAAGGGTCCAGATGGTGAAGATGATGGCCGGAGTGGTTTCCGCATAACTAAATACATATAAGATCACTGGAATGGTGATTAGCATGGGCGGAAGCTGGACAACGGCCACGATCAATAACACGATGGCCACCACTCCGGCAGCCGGTAGCTGGATCAGGAAAAATCCCAGGCTGATAAACAGGGTTTGTACTACGGCAATGCCAATCACTCCATTGACCACGCTTCGAATGGTGTCGATGGAGAGCGGTGTCAGCACTGCACCCCTGGGTCCTGCCAGGGCCCTGAAAATCTGATCGGTAATTTTCCTGCCCGGCTCTGCCACGGTAAGCAGTATCCCTGCCACAATCAGGGCCAGAACAAATTGCACCAGTCCGGTCATCATACCTGTAACTGCTTTGGTTAGTTTGGGTGTAAACTCCTTAATCTGGGGCTTATATTTCTCGAAAGTGGCCTCCAGGTTCTGATTGGCAGCGGCCCAGAAGCTGTATGCACTCTCTCCGATGAGTGGCCACTCTTTCAGTTTTTCGCTGGGAGGTGGGACCTCCAGGGTCTCATTTTCAATGGCATCGGCAGTTTTCTTGACACTCTCTACGGTCGAACTGGTAAACATGGCGACAGGTACAGCTATGATGGAGATTGCGATTACTGAGATCAGGATGGCTGAAAGCTTGGCCCTGTTTCCAAGGACCTTCATTAGCCTCCGATGCAAGGGATAAATTCCTACCGCGAATACAATTCCCCATAGCAATATGGGAAGAAAGGGTTTTAAGATTCCGAAACTTAAGGTAATAAGCAGGGTTAAAAAACCCAGGGTCAGAGCGATTTTTACAGCTCTTCTACGATAAAAATGGTCTGAATTGTTTTCGTTTTTCATATGCTTTGATTTATCAGTTGTATAAGTTAGTGATTACCTAATTACCCCTCCAATATATGCAGGGAAAATAATGGATGCTCCATGTGTTAAATATGTTTTAATTATCCAAATGATTCAATATGTGTGGATTAAGACCCATAACTTTATATAGAACAGCACACCCGGTTGTTGATTGATTAGGATGCTGTGGGATCCTCTTGCTTCATGTGCACCTGCAGTGGCATCACAAAATTGATCCCGGCTTCTGACAGGCCTTTTTGGACCTCCTGGTTAACCATGCTTCTGCAATCCAGGATGTTTTCTGAGGACCAGAAGTAGAGTACAAACTCCATCTCCTTATCCTTAATTCCCTGGAAGTAGGATTTGGCCTCAGGTGCTTTAAGTACATACTTCACCCTGTTGGCCGCTTCCTTAATGATGCTTAAGACCTGGTCTGTATCTGTCTCCAGGTGGGTATGGATGGTGAGAACCGATCGCCTGGTATATTCTGAGAGGGTCCAGTTTACGACCTTGTTGCTGATGAGCTCTGCATTGGGAACGATTACCTGCGAGCCATCGTATTGTTTGATTATACTGGCGCGGATTCCAATTTTCAGGACCACTCCTTCATTGCCAGACACATTGATAATATCTCCCACTGTTACTGGTCGCTCAAAGGCGAGAATCAGTCCCGAAATAAAATTATTGACTATGTTTTGCAATCCGAATCCAATTCCCACTCCCAATGCACCGGCAAGCAGGCTCAGGTTCTGCATGCTGAATCCGGCTGCTGAGAGGGCCAGCATAAATCCAATGGTGATCAGAAAATACTGGGTCAGGGAACTTACAGCTTTTGGAACACCACGAGGCATTCTTAGTCTTCCAAACAACTCCACCTCCAGCAAATTCCTGATGATGAAAGATATGAGCCAGGAGAGATAAACCACCAGAGCAAAACTGAGGATATCCCGAATGGTCATGGTGAGGTTTCCGGTCGAGTATCCAAGGTCGAGTACCCCATTTACACCGTTGATCAGAGGAGCCCAAAGGTAGAAGAATTCCAAGGTAAAGAAGGCCCACAGTAAAACGGTTCCAATGCGCAGGTTTCGGAAGAGCCATTTGTAGATTTTATCTTTATTCTCTTTCAGGATGAGGGACTTGTCGGCCAATGTTGTATTGAAAAACTGGTAAATCAAAGAGACCAGGCTGAAAAAGCCCGTGGTAAAGAGCATAAGAAGCATCAGGGACCTTAATACAGCTTCATTCACAAGATCGGTGTAATTCCGGTAGCCAATTACATTGGCCACTATGGCCGAGAGGGTTAAGAGAAAGAAAAAAGGCTGAATGGTATTCAGGAGTGTGTAAAAGAATCGACCCTGGAACATCTCCTTTGAGATACGCTTTTTGGCAATTAAAAAATAGATGTGGAATGAGAAGAGTGCAATGGACTCCAGCAAACTTGAAAGGCGCATATACACCACCCCCATTTGCATAAAGTCATTTAGTATGTTATACAGAAGTATGGCGAAAAGGTAGTATAGGCTGTATCGAAGTGCTCTGAAAATCAGGACCTGGAAAATTGGGAGAAAGGGCAGCACAAAAAGAATGGTAAGTATCTCCTTCATAAATGCCGGGCGGGGAGGAAGCCACCATAAGGAAAGCAACATGGTAAATATAAAGGCATTGGCCACAGGCCTTTCAATCACTGTTTCCCGAACCCACTCCTCAGATCCGGGTTCTGGACTGGTAGAACTATAGGCTCTTTTCAGGAAGAGAAAAGCAATAAGTAGCGCGAAGAAGGAGAGGCCGAGTAGCAGGAGGGTGGACCATTGATTTCTCAGGTAGACCCTGGTATCCTCTAATCCCATACTCAGGAGCAGATTCTTATCTCCAGCTGCCTGGAGTGTGTCAGATCTTGCCTTCATGCTGAAAATGGGGTTGTCCTTTGTTAAAAGGGACTTACCCAGTTCCGCTACTTGTATATCCGTGATCTTCTGAAGATAGGTTTCCATAACCAGGTCGATATCTGTGACACGGTTCTGCAAGGCAATAGAGCTGTTCAGACTATCAGTAAGTATTTGCCCGACCGAGTCAAGATAGAAACTGATGTCCTGGATACGTGTGGTAATGTCCTCAGTGAGTACCTTTGAGTCGGTTTCCTGAAGGGTAAGAACCCATCTTGAACGGGAGGTTTCAAGTTCCCTGCGAATCCCTTCCATCTCTGCAGAGTACTTTTTCAGTACCTCTTGCATGGGGTCAATGCGGGATTCGATGCGTTGCCATCTTAAGATCAGGCTTCTGTAATAGGAAAACTCCAGTTGAGATCCCAGTAAATGCTCTGATAGTTCTGACAGATCTGCTACCTGCATCTCCAGAGAATCGATTTGAGGGACCAGTGTGAAAATGGTGGAGACCTGAATCTGATGATCAAGCTGGTCTCTGGAATTTTGCAAGTCGCCGGCAGCAGTGGTGGCAATCTCGGAGACCGGAACCACTGAAATGGCAAGGCTATCTCCCTGTGCCATAAGGGAGTTTCCAAAAGATTCAATCAGGAGCAGGAGCATTAAAGTCGGAATCAATAAAAAACCAGGGGAGGCCAGGAATGGCTTCCCCGGGTGAGGGAGAATCTTGTTCATGACAATAAATATAGGGAACCTGGCCCTTTAAATCAAGTGATTAATTTGTTGGACATACCCCAAATCTTGACAGAATAGGCTCGGCCTTAAATAGATATATTTTATCGAGTTAGTATACATATTTGGTGCTTTTCGGATAATAAATATTTCTTCATAGATATTTATTAGGAGAAAAGGCATCATATACGCTAATAAGTGGATTTTTTATATCTGTTCTGTGATCTGCCACCTCCAAAAAACCAATGAGTAAGGGACAAGCTTGCGAAAATGGGGCAGCCCTATTTTATAAAGACTATCACTTCTAAATCAACGGAACTCAAAGCCCAGTTTACAATGCACAGATATCAAAGGGGCTTTTTTGGGTATGTCCAAGTTAATTTGGCCTGCAGGTTTCCTCGCACTTTGCACTTACGCTTTAACTATTGAGGGGAAGAACTATTGAAGGGAAGAACTTTTAAGGGGAAGGCGCTTCTGCCGGAATCATGTAAATGGGATCTCCATCGGACAAATAGGCATCATCCACCGGGATCAGCTGGTTATATTCCATCATGGATTTAAGGGTTTCCACGTAGGCTTCACCCCGCTCGGAATACCGGGTTAAGGTCTCTGCCAATTCCATTCCTGTGATCTTCTCCCCATTCTCCCTGAGTGTCGCTCTTCTGGCGCGCAGTTCGGAATAGGCATTGTGGGTATTCAGATTGAGCATATAGGCGGAGATCGATTCCTGCAAGGATTCAAAGGAAGCAATGCCATAATTTCCCAACTCCTTCTCTTTGTTGTTCAGGTTTGATCGCATTTTTCCCCCAGGTCCACTGTCCGTATACGGCATTGCCCTGCGCAGCAAAGCGGGAAGTTCCCCATCCGCTCTCCTCGGCAGCCTGGGCCAGGGCCAATGAAGGAGGAACCACATCCACCCTTAGCCACAACTCATCAAGTTCGGTGGCCGTCAAACCCTCATCTGTGCTTTTAATTTTATACAGATCTGCAAGCTTCAGGATCCAGGTATGATCTGTTTCAGGGATGGAATCCTGAGCCAATAAAGAGGATCTGATTCTCTCCAGCCGGCTTCGGTCTTTTAGAATCAGTTCATTGGAGTTTAGGATTAATGGCGCAATCCCCCGAAAGAATAGCTGCTTCTTATTTAATACCGTAATTTCTTTGGTGGTGCTGGATCCCCACCGGTCTCCAATGATGACCAGGTAGGCACGGGGCACCTCACGAATCCCGGTCTGCCACGATTCGGGCGTATAATTAAGTTTCCCAAACAACTCAAGTACATCCTTATAGGAACCGACTTCCACCTTGCTTGAATCATCCAAAGCTTCCAGGGTCTGAGAATAATTGACTGGGAAAGAATATACAAGCGTATCGGGCATTTGCAATTCTGCATCAGAAGCATCAGAGGAGGATTTCCTTGATTCACAAGAATTTATGCATCCCAAAAGGAGAAGTATAGAAATTACAGAAAGCAAGTTAAAAGACAATCGCATCATTCGTATTGTTTGGTGTTGTCTGATAAAGGTATTCTTTTATGATTGAACTTATTGTTTTTAAGTTGGTTTTAAAAGCATGAAAGTCATTGTAACAGGAGCCACCGGAATGGTGGGTAAAGGGGTGCTTTTGGAGTGCCTGGATCATCCGGAAATCACGGAGGTTTTATCCATCTCCAGGAAAACATGCGGGGTCAGCCATCCCAAATTGAAGGAGCTGATTCACAAGGATTTCTCTGAATTTGCCTCGGTAGCCGAAGAGCTCAAAGGCTATGATGCCTGTTATGCCTGCATGGGAGTCAGCTCTGCCGGTATGAAGGAAGAGCCATATACCCATATGACCTATGGTTTTACCCTGGCCCTGGCCCGAGAACTGCTGAAGGCCGATCCACAAATCACCTTTAACTATGTTTCGGGAGTGGGAACAGATTCCAGCGAGAAGGGGAGGAGCATGTGGGCCCGGGTGAAGGGGAAGACAGAGAACGACCTTCTAAACCTGGGATTTAAGCAGGCCTATATGTTCAGGCCCGGAGGCATTATCCCCATGAGAGGGGTAGGGCCCAGCAGCAAACTCTACCGGGTCCTGGTCAACAACCTGACATGGCTGCTGAAACTAATGAAACGACTGGCGCCCGACAAGGTGGTGGATACAACTCAGATAGGTCTGGCCATGATCCATGTGACCCAAAAAGGCTATGATAAAAAGGTGCTTACCCCTAAAGATATCCAGATTCTGGCCGAAACCTAAATGCCCGGGTTATTAGAATGCCTCATTGAAATTGAAGTAGAATCCGGCCGATTCCCTTCCTATTCCAATATCAATCCGCAGATTCATCCGGGGCTGCACTTCCAGCCGGTATCCGATGCCCATGTTGGGTAACCAGTGCTGATAGTCCATGGGGGTTTCCCCCAGGCTGCCGGTGCCTATCCATCCCACCACACCATGCTTGCTCAGGCTTCCGTCGCTCTTTAAAAACATATGCCGGTATTCGCCGATTAGAAAGAGCATGGACTTATCGCGGTACTGTCCCCACCTGTATCCGCGAAGGTCGAAGGGGGTTCCAAGCTGTGACATTTCCGCATAAGGCATATCCCCGTAACCAATTCGGCTTTTAAACTGCACGGCTATGGTTCGACCCGGTCTCTTCACCTGGAAATACTTTCTTAGATCCAACTGGTAGGTCTGGTAGGTATTGTCGCTTCCAAGGGCTGAACTGTAAAAGGTGGCACGCACATCGGCATAGAGGCCTTCCCATGCATTCACCGGAACATCCCTGGAATCGTAACGGGCAATGAATCCCATCCCAATATTGAGGTTATCGGGCCCGTAAAGCTGGTAGTTTTCATCTTCCTGAACCCCCTGGCTGGGTTCTGTGGCTTTGGTGGAGTTGGCATCGAAAATGAATCCGGCAAACCAGTGGGGTTTAAACTGCCACAGGAACCTTGGATTGATCCACCACCACTCCCTCTGGTATAAGGTGGTTGAGTCGCTTTCAGGAGTCTTAAAACCATTGTCATATCCCACCCCATAATAGTTGTCGGGCAGGTTTTTATACACAAAGTCGCCATAGATCCGAAGCTTGTCTTCAAGCCAGTAGGAGGATAAAAGGGTATTCGCGAATATACCTCCCGTGGAGGTGACCCCAAACATAACAGGGGAGGAGGACCTCTGTATCAGGCTATCCCTGGGATTGGTCTTGTAAGAGATCATGACCCCTCCGGCTACGGTGAATCCCATCTCGGGCGTATAAGCCGGACCGGCCAGGGGGGTAAAAAGCGGTTTGCCCTGTTCCACCTTAAGGGCCTTCTTCTCCTTTCTGATCTCCTTTTTGGTGAGTGTATCGGGGTCCTGGGCCCATGTGTTCAGGCCAATAAACAACAACGGAAAAATGAGGGAAACTGCTTTCTTCATAAAGCGATAGGCCTTAAGATTTCAGAAATACTTTTAACTCTTTATTAATGGCCTTCCACTCCTTTTCACTGGTATTATTGATAATTTCCTCCCTCAAGGTGGCAAATTCTCTGGATGCCCGGACTCTCAGTTGCCCGGTTTTTTCAAACAGTCCTTCAATCTCTTCTCTGGTGGCATTTTTGTTATCCACCATCATTTGTCTCCGGATGAGAAGGTCGCGTGCTTCATCCACCAACTCGAAAATGGTCGTTTCAAAATCGTGAAGATATCCTTTCACCGACTCTGTCTTTGTGGAGTCACTGATGTGTTTGACTACAATGTCCCCAATATCTTCAAACACTTTGATAAGTTTCTCCTCGGCTTTACCCTCCTGTTTTACATCCTGCCGGCGCTCTTTTTTGGAGGTGACCATGCCATTCTGATTGATTTGAAAGAGCTCCTCCTCGGTGATCTGCTCCTGGAACAGGAGACGGTAGTCGATTAATGAAGCCAGCAGTCTCTCCCTGGAATTGTAATAATCGTCGTACACCTGCAGAAATTCATTCGTACTTACCGATCTGTCAGCACTGGCCTTATCCAAAAACTTCTTCTGCTTTTTCTTCTCCTTTTCAGATTTCTTAATGGTCTTTTCATACACTTTCAAAAGGGTCAGAAGCTCTGCTTTACGGGCATCGTCTGAAACATTTTGCCTGATCTCTTTCTTCAGATGTGGAATGGAGGAGGTAAACTCTGATTCGAGACCCCTGGTGGTGCCAAAAATGATGGCAAGGATGAGACCTAATAGCATATGTAGGCTAAGGTACAAATAATGCGTCAACTGCAGAGCGCAGGGCTGGTGAAAGGGCAGGAGATATTGTTATAAAACAAGAACGAAACCCTTTGCAAAAAAAGGGCTTCGTTCCAGCTTCATTTAATTCCGTTTTGCATTTTCCATTTGTTCCAGAACCATGTCCAGGCTGAAACTGCCTACTGGCTGGCGCTGGGGAAACTCTTTAAAGGTGGCAAGGAATTTGGCTACTTCCGCCTGGGCAGGTACCAGCATAAACATGCGTTCGGCCATCCAGTGGCTGTAGTCTTCCGAATCGTGGGATGCTCTCTCGTAAGGATCGCCATACATATCCATCAACTTGGGAAATCTAAGCGCAGTATAAGGTTTTTGCCAAACTTCAAATCCATGGTTTTCCTGAATTTTAAAGTGCATTTTCCATCTCCCGTATCTGAATGCATTCAGACTGCCATCGTCATCAAAATAGAATACTTCCTTTCTGGCGCTCTCTTTTGTTTCTCCAAGGAGCAGGGGCAACTGGTTATATCCATCCAGGTGTACCTTAAATTCTCTTCCATTGGCACTGTGCCCTGTCAATAATTTCTCTTTCACATCGGGCTCGCCGGCAGCCGCCAGAAAGGTAGGCAACCAGTCTTCTCCAGAAAAAATGGCATTGCTAATCTGACCTGGCTTAATTTTAGCCGGCCATTTAACCAGGCAGGGCGCCCGGAATCCACCTTCCCAGGTGGTTGCTTTTTCGCCGCGGAATGGGGTCATTCCCCCGTCCGGCCAAAAGATGATTTCGGCTCCGTTATCGGTTCCGAAAATAACAATCGTATTTTCCTCGATTCCCAGATCGGCCAGGGTGCCTGTTAATTCCCCCACAATCTTATCCAGCTTTACCATGCCATCGGCATAGATGCCCAGACCGGTTTTACCCTCTTCTTCCTCTGTTAAATGCGTCCACACGTGCATAAGCGTGGAGTTGTACCATACAAAGAATGGCTTCTCTTCCGAATGGGATTTCTTCATGAAAGAAATGGCTGCATCTTTGGTCTCCTGATCGATGGTTTCCATTCTCTTTTTTGTAAGAGGACCGGTATCCTCAATACTCCCATCTGCTGTAGAGTGAATAACCCCTCTGGGTCCAAATTTTTCCTTGAACCCATCAACCTGGGGGTAATCGGGATGCTCAGGTTCCTCTTCGGCATTTAAATGATAGAGGTTCCCAAGAAACTCATCAAATCCGTGATTTGTTGGCAGGTGCTCGTCCAGGTCTCCCAGGTGATTTTTTCCAAATTGCCCGGTGGTGTATCCATGATTCTTCAGTAACTCGGCAATGGTCGGATCCAGTTCGCTCAATCCTTCCTTGGCACCCGGTAATCCCACCTTGGTAAGTCCGGTGCGGTAAGGAGACTGACCTGTAATAAATGCTGCACGACCGGCAGTACAGCTTTGCTGCGAATAGTAATCAGTGAACAGGATGCCATCCTGACCAATTTTGTCAATGTTAGGGGTTCTGTAACCCATCATCCCCATGTTGTAGATGCTGGGATTGGACCATCCGATGTCATCGCCCCAAATCACAAGGATATTGGGTTTCTCGCCATTCTGGGCAAACATAAGGAGGGGCACCATAAGAAAAAGTGCTAAAATCGATCCCTTTTTTAATCTTTTGTTTTTTAGTGTTGTTTTCATTCGCTTGATTCTGGATTGTTTGTATTAGAATTTCTATTCTTCAAAACATCCTGTAGAGGGATTTGTTCGTATGGGATTGCCATCTCGCCTCTAAGGCTAAAGCTTAAAGAAAGCTTTCAGGTCCTTGTTGATCTGCTTCCATTCACTTTCTCTCTTTGCTAGTTGGACCATTATGATTTCTGCAAATTGGTGAAACTATCGATTTTGTAGCCTTTCCCGCATTTAAACAAGCTGATAAGCAATTTAGTATGCAATACTATTGTTTTTAATAAAATCCTTTTTCAAAAACTGGGGCGAGTAAATAACAATTCCTAGTTCGAAACCAGCACCCGGACTGCCATCGAAACAAGATCCATAAGAAATGGCAGGTACAATGTAACTATTCGGTTCCCAGCGTATTCCAACCCTATATTCCGGTTTCGAATATGCTTTCCCTTCCGTTCCGTACAGCTCAGCTATAATGGCCGTTTGAGGAATTACCCTGTAAATCGCAACCCGGGTACTGTATGTAAAACCCCAGGCTGTTTCCTTATTGTTTCCATAATCAAAATCTACCAAAGCCCCGGGCTGGATATCCCACGATATGGTGTTATTAAAAAATGGAATAGTCAAGGGAAGAGCTGTCCAATAATTTTTGTGAAATGCCGAATAACCATCTTTGGTGTAGAATCCGGGAGATTTACCAATACCCAGAAAAATTGCCGCACCACCGGTATTGGCTTCATTTACCCAAAACATGTATTTACCAAAAATATTCAAGCTGAAATACTGGGGGAAATTGATGGATGCGTCTTCCCAAAATAAACTGCTTTGAAAGTTTAATTCGAAGCGGGGCAATAAGGTAAAAGTAGAATACATGCTTGCATTTCGTTCGCCCGTTGTTAAAACAAATGTGCCGGTACCATGTGGCATGGTCAGATAATTATCGGTATTATATTGCTGTGCATAAACGGCGCCTACTGAAAGCAGCAGAGCAATGATTATAACAATTTTAAGCGCTTGTTGAATAATTTCTTTCATACTAATTTAATCTGCCATTAAAAAGATATCCTTTTTGAAATACAGTTATAACTTTATTGGGTCTGACATTCTCCAAATATATCACAACCATCGCTTCGTGGAATTCAGGATCAAAAGGATGGCCGATCGGATTTATTTCTTCCAATCCCACAGCTTTATATGCATCCTGCATAAGTTTTATTGTGGCGTTCATGCCTTCGAACAATGATACGGCATCCATTTTCTCCTCCATATAAGCAATGGTCATTCCTTTCTCCATGCTGTCCTTTGCAGGAAGCATTCGTATAACGAAGTCCAGAATAGCATATTTATGATTGTTATAAAAATCGTAGGTTGGTTACAACACCGGCACTGTTGCATTATCTTTATTTAGGTTTCTCTCATTTGTAGTCTTCTCTTCATTTACACATAAATGCTTGCTTTTTACAACCACGAACTTCCAAATACGATATAGAAGGCAAAGTCTTTTGCGTTACCCCAGGCAAAATCAATTCCCATATGTGTTCCTTGTTTACTCGATATTTCGTAACGGAATCCAGTACCAACATTATATGCCCAATCAATATCGCTAAAATTGCCCATCGATTGAAAAGCTTTGCCCAAACCTGTAAAAGCCGTTATTGAAATACGTTTGTAAATAGTATAGCGCCATTCCGTTTCTGCCACTACGGTATTATTACTCTGGTAACGCATGGCCGGAATACCTCTCAACGAAACATAGGGGTATGCATAAAAAGGGGCGTCACCTAAAAGATAGCTACCCTGGAATCGATAACCTGAATATAATTTTGAAAGTACAGGATAGTAGGCCCAAAAGTTACTATTGATGGTGGCATAGTCATCACTTGAGCCTAACCATTGTGCACTGTAGTTAAAAGACAATTCTGCATTAATTCCCTTTGTAGGGGTAAAAACATTATCTCTGTTGTCAAAAACAATCATTGGCTTCACACTACTTATTACTGAATTAACATTAAGGCGTTCTATTAAGGCATTTATTAAAGGTTTGCCTGGAATCGTATCAAGAGAAACCTCACTGTGCGCGTACATATAAGATGCTCCTATATATACGTTAGATTTTGCAATACGAACTTGCGCTTGTTGTAAAAAGAACCAGGAGTTAAGCTTAATGGTAATGGGATGTTTACTTAATAAGTCGCTATTATTTCCGTAATAATCAATATTAATATTGGGTTTGATAACCTCAGTAAGCGTACGAACCCTATTTTCTCCAAACGTATGGCTGTGTATAATACCGAAACCCCATGTTTTATTTTTAGTGACTAAACCACCAACACCTGTTACATCATTGGGAACATAGCTATTGTATCGTTTCTTTCTTTCATGAAAGTATAGCAATGACAAACCTCCTCCATACCCCAATGCAGGTTCCGTAATAAGAATTGGAACGGGCAAAACACGCATATTATTAAAGAGTGATGAACCCACCTCAACGGCATTGTCTACAGGGTTTCTAAAAGTAAGTTTCTTTTTAGCTGGTTTCAATACTATTGAGTCATTCTGCCCCACAACAGTGGACGTTACCAATAAGAACAGAACAACTATGAAGATTTCTTTTTTATCATATATAAAATTTGCTCTGAACCATGGTCTTTTCTCCTTTTCTGTTTTCATTCGAAGTACTGCGTTACATCATAACCACGAACTTCCAAATACAATATAGAAAGCAAAATCTTTTGCGTTACCCCAGGCAAAATCAATTCCCATATGTGTTCCGAGTTTACTGGCTATCTCGTAGCGGAAACCAGTACCGATAGTATAGGCCCAGTCCATGTCGCTAAAGTTGTCGAACGATTGAAAAGCTTTTCCCCCGCCGGTAAAAGCGGTTAATGAAAACCTTTTATACACCTTATAGCGCCATTCGGTCTCTGCTACTATGGCATTGTCACTTTGGTAACGCATAGCAGGAATACCCCGGAGACTGACAAAAGGATAAGCATAAAAGGGGGCATCCCCCATTAAGTAACTGCCTTCGAAGCGCCAGCCAGAGAACAAACTAGGACTTATGGGTTGGTAGCCATAAAAGTTAGTATGTGCAATGCTATAGTCGTTGCTTGAGCCTAACCAGCCGGCAGAATAGTCTAAGGTTAATTCTGCATTTATACCTTTAGTAGGTGTAAAAGCATTGTTTCGGGTATCGTATACCACCATTGGGGTAAGTGTACTGATCACCGAAGTTCCTTTCTGTTTGTTTATGAGTTCAATGATTTTATTAGTGATAGGTCTCCCTGGAATCGTATCCAAATTAAATGAAACCTCAGACTTAGAATAAGAATAGGAGGCTCCCACATAAAAATTGGACTGTGCTATTCTGAATTCAGCTTGCTGAAACAGAAACCATGCGTCTAGATTGATGGTTACGGGGTGTTTTGCGAGATAGTCACTGTTATTACCATAATAATCAATATTTACATTGGGTTTAATAATGGCCGTTATTGTCTTGACTCTGTTTTCGCCAAAAGTATGCGCATGAAAAGCACCGGCTCCCCATGTACCATTTGACGTTGCTAAACCTACAACCCCTGACACATCAGGTGCAACGTAAGTTTTATATTGTTTTTTCCGATGATGAAAATATAAAAGTGCAGCACCTCCTCCGTAACCCAAAGCCGGCTCGGTGATTATAACAGGGACAGGAAGCAATCCTTTGTGTTCAAGCAAAAAGGAGCTCAAGTCGAAGGCATTATCCACAGGGTCGCGAAAACTTATTTTCTTTTTTTTGGGTTTATCAGTGCTCAATGTATCACTTTGCGCATAACACAAATTCGATTGAATGATTATACAACAAGTGAAAAGGCTAATTATTAAAATATATTTTTTCATCGTTTTACTTTTGAAAAATTCGCAATAAAACATTAAGGCTACAACAATCCCAAGTGTTTTTAATATCCGAAATTCGTCTACTTACGGTTGCTTTTATTACTTTGACCATTCTTTACAATAGCAACAAAGCTACTTCCAGAACTCTTTCAAATCGAAATGGGTCCAGTCCCTATAAACATTCGGCCCTGGAGTTTTTAGCCATAGCTCGCGTTGTTTAATGTCGAAAACTGTCTGATAGTTGGTCAGGTCAGCATCTTGATTGGTAGGTTTTGTTGCCCCCCCGTTTTTGGCGAAATTACCGTCGGCATCGAACAGCTTCAGATCCATAAGATTGCGAACGACTTCAGCATTCACCTTGCCTGTGTTTTCCTCGAGTCTGTCTGTCATATTGGAATAGCGTCGTAAAGAATTACTTACAGTCTCGCGTTTTCCCAGTCCCCAGTCCGGATCGAGGAAAGAGTTAACCACCACATACGATTCGCCTTTTGGCTGTCTAACTCTGTTGCCTGCAAGGGAAGAGCACTCCATTGATGCAGCCCCATTTTCGTCGGCCAAAGACAAGATCAATGATGTGCTGTTCAATGAGCCATTAAAGCGGGCAACTATTGCATCTAGTGAGGACGATTCACTGATAAAGTCAGTCAGGATATTGATTATTGAGGGGCGCTGGGTGTAAACAACGGAACCTCCCATGCTTGTTCCATCATGAACATCTAAATATACGCCATGCTCATTAATTGCCGTGAAGGCACAAAGCATCCCGGGCCAGCCAGTAGTTGCAAATTTATAGGAGCCATCTGTTGGATTACGTACAGTCAAGACTGTAGCGAAGTTATTAAATTCGTCGCTCCAGTCCATATTGCGACCGGTATACATTTCACCGTCGGTAGAGTGCTTGCCCCATGACATAATTGAAGTACAGCCGGCAAAGGAGTGAAGCTTTGACTGAAAGATGCTAAACTCCAGCACTTGATCAAGCATGATTACATCGTTAAGCGGCCAGCCACTTCCATCTGCCATGCCCTCATAGAATTGTTTTGTTCTCGTGGAGCCAGTTGTATAAGCCCGGTCGGCCCAAATGCTGATTTGCTCGTCGGTTATTTTACCTGCCTTACGGCCAGGTTGCACGAGGACATCCCATACCTTTTGCATTTCGTCGACCATAAGGGCGCCGTACTGTGTTCCCATTTCCTTGGTCGATCCCTTCAGAACGGGAATCAGAAATCCATTCGATTCATAGAGCATTCCTGCGCCTGATTCCTTTAATAGCTTTAGGTCGGAATTTTGTGCCCAGCTTATGCTACATACAAGCATCAGGGCGAGTGCTAAAAATAAAGTCTTTTGTTTCATATAAATTTAATTTTTAGATTATAAGGTCATACCGCGTAGGTAGTTTTTGCCTTTAAACCCAAACCTGTAATTTATACCAAAAGTAAATTGTTGTCTGCTGCCTAAAAATGTGTATATCGCATTAAACTGATAGCGCGGATTAAGTTGGAAATTGGCACCTAAAGTCATACTCATTGGGTAATACAAACGTTTATTAAAATCGTAATGCAAATTTACAGGTTCAGCGTTATTCAGCCAACCAGATAAACCGTCGTATAGCCCACCAAAGATTTCCTTTCCCGGATCGGTTAAGTCACCATACCAGCCATCCAACTGTTCCGAGGCAATTTGTTTTTTATCAGGTGTAATACCTACTACCTCTTCAAAATTGAGTTTACCACTGCTGTTCTCATTTAAGCCCAAATAATTCGCTCCAACCAGAAATACTATGTTCCTGTCGGGTCTCTTTTTAAAACGAAACATATAACCCACCCGGGCATCCACATTTATCGAAGTAGCTGGTTCATCAAGACTGGAAACGAAGGTCCAGTTTTGCACAAAATTAGAGGCCAAAACGATTGGACCTATACCTCCGGCAACAATAAATCCCCATCCGACACTTGTACTTGCACTTGAGCCTGTTTGAATTGTCATTTCGAAGGGAAGCCCCAAATTTATATCGCTTGTGGATTCTATCCGCCCAGCCAATCCAAACACATTCAGAAAAGGAAGTATATAAAAGTCATACTTGACGATTAGTGCATTTACATCAGCATCAACCCCATTAAAGCGGGCTAGTCTGTCAACATTTATCAAGTTATCAGCACTGAGACCAACCGAGAGGTCATATATCATGATATGCTGACTTGAACGCCCATAAGTAACCATAAATCCATTGGGATAGGGTAGGTCAAAACCCATTTCACGCAATTTCCCTCCAAGTATGGGAAGGTGCCAGGGATATTCCGATTTACTGATGCTATCTCTGTAATTTTTATAAATTTCATCAATACTTAAATTACCCACCTGGCTAAATCCAGCTATAACTATAAAATTAAAAGTGAGTAGTAATACGAACTTTTTCATACGATTAGTTATGGGTTAAGACGATTGTAGCTTCTTTAAAATTATTGGCGACTTTTGTTTCCTGCCACATGTCGTTATAAATGAGCAAGGAAATGATGGTGGATACCCGATCTTCGGTAAGCACATCTTCAAAAATCCCACTATCAACCAAGGCATTGATGAGTGATTGCACTAAATCTTCAGCATTTGTGTCGTTAATGGACTGAAGCACCGGTAGAATAATCTGAACGATGTTCTCTTGATTAACAATATCCCCAAGAATTTCGAGGGATAAGATTTTATCTGCTATAAATTCAGCTAAAAGCTTGGCATTGATATTTGTTATAAATTCAATAGCCGGTTGAATGAGTGTTTTTATGTTATCGTCGGTAACATTTTCTTTAATAAAATCATTCAAGGCAACCGCAATTCTGAATGCCGTATATTCCGGATCAATATTATTGAGAATCGGACTCAATAAATGGGTTAAATATTCAATTATTTCGGGAGAAACATCATCTGCGATATTTATCAACCAGGTAGCAATAGTTGAAGCTACCAATTCCGGATCGAGTTCTTGTAATTTGTTGATCGCCAAAACAAAAACCTGGTTCAGATTTTCGGTATTTAGAAATTGGGATAATATCAAACTAGCTACATCATTAGCAGCTTTTTCAGCCCCTCCTGCCAAAGCAATTACTGGCTTTGCTGCAATAAAGAGGGTCTTTATCTGACCTTCCATATTGTCATAGTCGGGTTCCAGATTTAAATCAGGGAAACGTTGATTTATTTTATCGATTAGCACTTCCAGTGAGTCGATTGCTTGAGCGGCCAGATTTCCCATGCTAAGCAAGGAGGTTTCTTCAATTTTTTGAGTAAAAGGCAGAAATAGTTGTGAAAGTAGGTCTTCATTGAGCCAAAGCTGTTCTACAATAGAGGTAAGCGTATCGCCAATTGTTGCCACTTGTTCTTCACTCAACTCAGTGAACTTGTTCCATGCAGAAGCAATAAGTGGTTTTATGATTTCTTCGCTAAACACATTAAAAAACTCGTTCACGATTAATGTACGTAATGCTTTCAGCCATGCCGTCAGGATCGGTTGCCAATTCATTTAGAAAAGGTTGTACCAGTCGGTAAATATTTTCTGCCGACAGCAGTTCATTTACGGCTTCGGATACTTCCTTTGCAATTTCACCCGCCACAAGATCAGGATCGATATTGGTAATTTTCTCCAGCTCTGTTTTAAGCAAGTCTGTTAGTTCGCCTTCCCAATCCACATCTTTTAATGCCTCAATAATTTTATCTGCCAATAATTCTGCTGCTGCTTCCGGGTCAAAATCGTTTATAAATTCCAACTCTCCTGCCAGGGCTGAAACCACCAGATTATTGATCAATTTTTGAATCGACTCATTATTGTATAATAAGCCTGCCACCAAATCCCCTAATTTGCTTGGTGTTCTATTCGAAATAGCGGCTATTATCTTGTCATTAATATCTTGAATATAGGAACTTGCTTGGTCGGCAGTAAGCGTTAACGACATGGTTTTATTGTTCTCATCGTATATATAAGAGTAGTTGAAATTATCGACAGCACTACTAATCCTGATGGTTTGGTCGTTGAATACAAAATACCTTGCCAAACTATCTCCCAGCATATCAATTTGTCCCTTCGATGCAATTATATCTCGGGATGGAGTGAAAATTACTGAATAGTCTCTCATTTCCGATGCATCAAATACCATGTCATCAAGATCATATTTTCCTGCTTTTACGATAGAATTGGTAATGCTAAAGAGTATGGGTGGAGGAATATCATCATCTTTTACTTCAATTTTAAAATCTTCTAACTGCCACACTTCTTCCTGCAATAGGCGATTGGTTTTGTTAACTGAATCGATAACGGAATCCAGTGGCTCTTCACACGAAAATGTTAAAAGCACCAAGGGAATAACAGGAAACAGTAATTTTCTTTTCATATCTTATTCTATCTAAACTGTTTTTACATTAAATATCACAACACATAAGGTATTCACCTAAAACAAGTATTTAATCATCATTTGCAAGCGTTTACCAACGCCCGATTCTCCATTACCGTTTTCACGGTAGAGTGTCATAAATTCAACTCCGGCATTTACGGATTTATAAGGCGACCATATTAAATTTATATGACCGGAACCCCCAAATTTCATCTTCTCTTCACTTCTGTATTCTGATGGATCAAGTCCAAACCCGTTTATATTGATATTAGAAGTTAACACGGGAGACAAATGAAAAGCAAAGCCTGTTCCTAAGTTCCAGGCAGGCATGGTTTCAAGCTTTTCGTTCGGGGCGAGAATCGCAGAGGCAGCAGTCCCTAAGGTGGCCACAATATTGCTTCCCCATCCATCCCCGTATGAGGCCATCCATCGGATGAAATGCTTATTGGCACCAAAATATTCGCGTCCACTAAAACTGATACCCCAACCTAAAGCAGATGCATCGGGTCCTGTTGATTGACCATCCCACCTTAATTGAAATGCTGAAGCTCCTAAAAACAATCGGCCACCCGAGGCAGTTGTTCTGGTGACTCTACCCACAAGCACAGGCAGCAGCATGCTGGCTTGACCATCAAAACCGTTCGGATCAAGTCCTGGGTATTCCATCATTTCAAAAGCCAGTGCATAATTAAACTTATCATTTATTTTGTCTTCAAAACGAACTTGTGCTCTACGTGTACCGGTAAGCGCGTCTCCTGCCGCAAAATCGATTGTAGTTGGTATAGCATATAAATCTGATCCTGTTCCCCAGGTGCGGCCAATTAACAATCGTCCCAGAACACCATAAAAATGCCGTAAGCGAGGAGTTTGATTAAATGCAGGCGTTTCAGTGTTATAGAAGTCAATCTCAAAAAACACTCGCATGGGCATTCCGGTTTTGGTAATGCTTCTGACATCAACATTTATACGCGATTCCCGTGCGTGCATGTTCATGTAAGCACTTTGGGGTCCTCTGCCGTCTCCTTCAATGGGTACATTTTGTATTTCGTATTGAAAGCGGTCATAAGCGCCATCAAAATCCTGAATGTAATCTAACTTGGCATATCCGCCAATTGACATGCGAGCTTTTGATCCAAACAATGGCCAGGACTTTGGAAAGCTAGCATCAATCAAATCCTGCCCCGTCCAATCAATCATATTGTCCCTGAAGTCGTCAATGCGTTCTTCCTTTGTTTCTACTGTTTTTAATGTGTCGGTTGGATCCCAGTTTTGCGCTGTTAAATTGCTGGAAAGTCCAAAAACAAGCCCGAGTAGCATTGCAGCTAAAATATTTCGCTTCATGATTGGATTTATTAATAATTTCTTACCAGGGTAAGGGCACAACCGGTGCTATTTGAATACGAACCTGATGTTGTGGACCAAAGTTATCGGGTGAAGCCACATAGTACCAGTATTGAAGTGTTAGCTTTACGGGTAGCTTTCCAAATTTTGTCACTTTATTTACACCCGTTCCGATGGGAAAGGTAAAGCGGTTGCCTTTATCGGCACCGTGATTATAAGCCCAGGTAGGTTGCCCTGTAATCTGCCAGGCATTTTTTAAATTCACAACATAAAAATATTGCCCTGCGGTTACACTTGCACGACGAGGCATACTGTCATAGATTAAAAACTCATCTTCATCAACTACGTCATCATTACTTGAAAGCCCCCAGGCATGGTTAAACATGGCCCCAATAGCACCCCATGAAAACAATTGAGCAACCATTACTTCAGGGCCCAAAGTAACTCCATCCGATCGTATTGCTTTATTTGTTGCGGTAGGAAAACCACCAAAAATGCCTACAATACCAATCGTTTTCGAAGGAAAAGTTTTACCTATAGCAACATCGGCACTGATATTACCAAGGTTAAATCCTATTTGTTCAAAACCCGTTGCTCCAAGTGTAGGCGTACTTAGAATAACAGGAATAAAAGGTCGAACAAATAAATTTACACCTTTAGAAATAGGAATGGGTAAATTTGGTTGAAAATTAATTGACGTAGAGTTTTGGCTACTGGCGCCTGGTAAGTCTCCATTGTACATGACAAAATCGATAGGAAAAGCCATGGTCCCTAATGTTGTGTTCGGGTTGGCTAATTCTTTGGCCAGTTCAGCTGCTGATTCAGGTTCTTCTTGTTCCTGCGCCTTAACTGCAAAAGCAACGAGGCCCAAAAAAACGATCAAAACTGTTTTTAAAAGAATATTTTTCATTTATATTAATTTTTTATTCTTTACTATTTATCTTGTTTCAGGTTGTTTCCTATCGGTAATTTACGAACCTGCAAGCAGCTTAGCTGCAGCACGCAGGTAACCTGGAGAATGATCGATACCGGCCACTTTTTCATCATTAGTAGCAAGGCCAAAATACATTCCGCAAAAATCACGTTCCGGATCAACATAAATTCCCTGCCCCATGTTTCCATGTTTAAACATAGCACCATCTTTAAACGAATGGTCCCACTGTGCTGTGTTCAGATAAGGAGTTTCTCCAAACCATTTGGTACCATATATTTCTTCAGTAGATTTATGATAAGCCTCATGGCTACCCAGTGTCTGAATACGTTTTAATAATTTATCGGAAATGACTTTCTCTTCAGCTACCACATTCCAGCTGGGCGTATACAGCATGGCGTAACGCAACATATCCTCGGGTGTAGTATTGTTCATACCTGCACCTATGGGCGTTCCGTCAGGAGCCAGACCAACAATAAATGGATTTCTGGCACCAATTTTAGACCATATGCGTTGATTAAAAGACTGCTCCCATGTCATACCAGTGATGTTTTCAGTCGCCAAAACAAGCACCTGAGTGATGGCTGATGAGTACCTGAAGAGATCCCCTGGCTTTTCACCTGCTATTGGTTCAGCTTTTTTTATTAATTCTTTCCAGTCTCCTTTGTTATCAAAAACGGATGTAAAGAAGCTTGAAATCCAGGACTTTGGATTCATAAGATTCTCAAAAGTTTCTTCCATATCGAGTCCCGCCGACATGTTCATGGCATTTCTTACAGTCACCTTATCCCAAACTGTCCCTTTTAGCTCGGGTACATAAGTGGGTATGGGTAGTTCAAAATCCAACTTACCATCTTCCCAAAGTAAGGAAATCAAGGATCCTACAGTGGTTTTAGATGCCGACATCCAAACGTGAAGGTCTGTTGGGTTCATACCCGGGTAGGATTCAAAAATCACTTTCCCTTTATGCGCCATCATCATCGCCTGAACCTGACGAGGTCCAACGAGATACTCTTTTAAAGAAGGCGTCGTTGCCCCTTCATGATTTTTAAACGTAAGGTTCAGTAAGTCCGGATTAATTTGGCGTTCCAATAAACTCGTCTTAGCTGGCGGCATCACCACCCGTGACTTGAAAAAAGATGGAATATTCAGATTATAATAGACTGAATCATCGTTTCCTGATTGCCAGTTGCGAAAATTATAGCGTTTTGTAGCCTCCGACACAAAATCTAAAGGTTGTGGCTTTTTCCATCGTGCCATGGGGCTATTTACCTCAAGTGGCTGGAAATCGGTAGAGAGTGCATTTTCCATTGATTTATTTTTAGATGTTGTTTCCGAAGAACATGCAGATGTAAGTCCCAGCCCTGAAATTCCAGCTGTTGTAGTTAAAAGAGCGCTTTTTGTTAGGAAATCCCTACGACCAATTCCTTTCGCTTGCGAAAGATCTATTTTTGATTTTTTCATTCTTTCTTTTTTTAATCGCTTAAAACTATTCACCTGCAATATACTTTGCAGCTCTTCTTAAATACCCCGGCATTTTATCTTCACCAAAAGGTGGAATATAACCGTTGGTTGAGAAGTAAACTCCCACAAAATCGCGGGCAGGATCGATGTAAATACCCTGACCAAGATTACCATGTTTCCAAAGTGCTCCGTCTTTAAATACGGCATCAAACTGATAAGAATTCATCCATGGCTCTTCACCAAAATCTTCAATCTCGCCTTTGTATTTTGCTCCTGCCACAAAAGCATCGCGCGTACCAGCTGTTTGTAAACGCTTTAACACCTCAGCACTTACAACAGGCGAAACCGCAGCTTTATTCCAGCTAGGAGTAAATAACATTCCAAAACGGGCAAAATCTTCAAGTGTAGTTGATAACAGTCCGTGAGCCACAGAAGTACCATCAGGTGTTAAGTGGTGTTGCATTGGTAGGCGTGCTGTCATTTTTCCCCAAACGCGGTCTTCAAATAACTTAGCCCATGTTTTGTTTTCAATACGTTCGGCAATTACTATGAAAATTTGTGTAACAGCAGATGAATAACGAAAACGTTCACCTGGTTTTTCACCTTCTACTGGTTCAGCCTCTTTTAAAATAGCCAACCAATCGTCTACTTGGCCAGTTGCTGGGTTTGGAGAACCAAATTCAGCGCTGAAAAATTTCACAATAATGGACTCAGGATCAATTATCGCTTCCATTGTTTCTTCCAACTGTAGTGCGGTGGCCATATTTGCGGCATCAATCATTTTAATACCATCCCAATTAGAACCCTTAAATTCTGGAAGATAATGCACCACTTCTTTCTCCATGTCGATTTTTCCTTCAGCTTCCATCTGAGCAATGACCAAACCAACCGTTGCTTTTCCTGGAGACATCCATGCATGTACATCTGTAGGGTTCATGCCAGGGTAAGTTTCATATACTATTTTACCCTTGTGAATCATCATAATCCCTTGAATTCTATGATTAGGATGCACGGAATATTCATTCAAAGACATTTCACCTTCCTTGGGCGTAAATTTTACGTCGTCCCCTAGCTTGCTGTTAATGGCTTTTTTTAACGGAACAAAAGCTTCATTGGGTTTTGACGTTGCGGTGTGTAACACCTCACTTAAGTGCAAATTGTAATACAAGGCATGGTCGCCACCTAACTGGTAGTGGAAATTTCCAAACCTGGTTTGTGCATCTTGTGCAAATTCAAGCGAAAATGGTTCTTTAGCATCACTTACCGGAAGTGTTGTTGCTGCACCAGGTACTACCAGGTATTTAGCCAAAGGATTTTCTTGCGCAAAAAGCTGGGCTGATAAAATCAACGCAATAAAGAATGTAAATGCTTTCATTTTCTGTTTTTAATAAATTTATTTTTTCTTTATTCCATTAACATTTGAATTACAAAATAGTTCTACAAGCTGCGCTCAGGACGAATAATGGTGTAGCCAATCAATATGCCGGCAACGATGGTCATGGCCACCACAAACATCTGAAAAAACTGCTGTACCCCTAACAGTACTTCTCCTTGCGCCATGGCGGCCAGGCCACGAAAACCGATGCTGCCACTTACCAGCATCACAATGGCTGGAATCAGTACGATAGAGGTCGGACGTCCTGTTTTTCTGGACCAAAGGTTGGCAATAACTACCGCTATAATGGTGCCCAATAAGTTTCCTAGATTACTATCCAGCATAGAACTACCGCCCAAAACTCCCAGATAGGCAACGGCTGAAACCAGGACAGCCCAAAGCAAATCACGACGTGATGTTTGAAATACCAAACAAAGTCCAATGAGGAGTAAGGGGAAAAGCAGCAACAACCAAACCTGATCAACTGGTGTAGCCGGTGCACTTGACTCCACAGCAAAGATGGAACTGGCCACAACAATACCAAGCCAGCCACCAGCAACCTGCTTAAAAAGAGTGATCAATCCACTCATCAGGTTTGCCCCGCCTGACACAAGGTGCTGCCCCACTAATTCGCCGGCACCGAGACTGATTGTGTATCCCGGAAGAATTATTGCCACAGCCGATAGGATAACGATGACGAGATTAAGCTCAGGTATCCATAGCTTTAGAGCAGTTGCCAAAATCCCCACTATAAAAGCAGAAGAGAGTGGCATCCATGTTGTAGCTGCAGCTCCAAGTCGTACTGAAAGTAGAACAATACCATAAACAAGCATACT
>CAWANQ010000019.1:0-441428 GCA_963783435.1 uncultured Bacteroidota bacterium
ATTCCGCTTCTCCTCATTTCTTGACCTCTATTATTTTTGTTTCAATAATAGGGCATAGTTATCCAGTCCGATAACCCTGTTGGCCTGTCGGGTAGTTGTTTCAGCATGGTTTTTTCTAAATTTTCCTCCTTTCTGTTTTTTGGTTGTTTCTCCCAATTATGGAGCGGGCTGTCTCCTGCCACTTTGTGTTGTGGCTCAGTACATGGGACTAATATCTGAACTGCCCGATAGATGCGAGCAGCCTGATTATCTTTGATTTCCCCAACTTCATAGTCATCATTGTAGCAAGTCCAAACTCCCCAAGGGAAGCCAATGTCTCTTTGTTGTCCTTGAAGTATGTTTCCCTGACATGTCTTGCCAGGTACGCCAACTGGTCTATCATGTGGGCTATCTGCAGGCATTGATAGTAATTGCATGTAGCTACATGCGACACCCTGGAGAATTTGTGTGACAGCCCGTAACCCTGATTTTTCTGAGTATTAAACCCCTCGTTTTCTATGGTCCACCGCAACCTGCCATACTCGCTGACTTGCCAGTAGTTAATCTTGTTTATCGGAATATCGGTAATGTGAACAAATTTCTCCTTTTCGGGTGTGTGTGTTTTCTTTTCTGCGGATATGTTCGGCTCCCATGTGATATCCAACTCAACGAAGTGAAGCCTATGGGTCTTGTATGGAATGTTATTTATGAACCGGTAACTGTGTACCTCCCGCCATTTGCTCTTCATGAAGTGCTCATCCCACCATTTACTCTCCTTGTAATGCTCATCTCTGCCCCTACGAGTGAGAAAATCAACTTCCTCCCACACGCTTTTCAGGTTACCATCTTTGAGAGTGAAAATGAAGCGGTAACCGCATCTCCGGCAGGCATCAAAAACCGTATTGTTCGGATACAGTCCATTGGCCAGGAGCAAGATCCGCAGACGGGGATACTGCTTCTTGAGCTTTTTAACCAATCTTATAAAAGCGTTTAACTCACAGTCTTGTTTATCATAGTTGCCGTGTTCGGGGTTGCGTATCCATTCCGTGGCAATGGATATACTAAAGCCATTGGAACATACGATCTTGGCTTCAAGCACATAGACGGTGTAGCTTGTCTTACCGCTCTTGGATGTCTTTTTCGGGCATCCGGGATATGGCTCGTAGTCAAAACTGTGGAGCCCTGTGCCATCCACCGCCACGTTGTGATAATGTCTATCATAACGGTACTTGTCAAATACCTTCCTGCGTATAACACCCTGATCATCTCCTGTTTAAGCTTTTCAAGGCATTCTTGCGGTAGTTTCCGTAGCAGTTTGTCACACGTGTCCATGTCGGGGAGCCGACAGCCAAACACTCTTTTGTAGTTGGCTGAAAAGCGACCCTTCCTGGAAAGGTTGTCCATGCCGTTACGCGAACCGCGCTTGAAAAGGAATATGGCTATAGCGGCCATCAGCACCTCTTCAGTTTTGTAATCAGGGGACTTCCGGTAATCGGGAAGTGAGGAAAGCATCTCGAGGAATTTGGGGAAGTGTCTGTTCAGGGCAACAGCTGTTTGCATTGCGAAGCAGAACCCCTGGTAACAGCTGAGTTTTTCCCTGCACCCATTGCGCTTTTGTTCTTTGTCTTTCTTTCTGTTTCTCTTCTAAAAAAGGTCAGAATAAATATCGGAAATTACAAAACAAAATACCCATAAAACTTGCGTATTACGTTTATTATCAGTACTTTAAAGGTGTAATAAAAAACGCCAGTGAAATAGGTGGACCCTTCCTGGCGTTTTTAAAAAATGAAAAATGAAACCACAACATTAATTGTTCGGCGGTAGCGCCGCCTTTGTATAAGCCTGATAATAAAGCTGATACAAAATCAATCTTAGACTGTGGCGTCTACTGTAAAATTAGTGCGAAAATTATCTTTTCCAAAATCCCCCAGCATCTTAATTGTCAGATAATTACGGAATCGCTAAGTTACAAGCGGAATCGCTGGTGAAACATGGTTGTGGATAATTTTTAAGTATATGTGGGTGTTCTGAAGCTATAACGGATTAATTATTGCCTTGAGAGGGATAATTATTAACTTGCTATTGGCCTATTATATGTGACAAAACACCAATAAATATCTAATTCAAGCTGAAGTGGGAGATCATTAAGAAGTTTTCGGCCAAAAACAAGAATTGTTTTCGCTATAAGGATCGCAGCCATCTTTCCAAATTACTTACCTCAATGGTATACATGGGCATGTTAATGAAATTATACCGGGATTTGGCCTGAAGATCAATATTGAGGTAAACTCCTTGAAGGATATCTTACTGTCCTGTTGAATCCCTCCATGTCTTTTCAAGCCTGAGCAGTAGAGTTAATCGAGTACAATCCAACAAGGTGTCACAATGATGAAAAAAGGAGATTTGCTTTACTTCTTCTTTGGCTTGGGCAGAGGTTTTCTACCGCCCCCACCTTGCTGCTGCTGCTTCTGGAGATCTTCAAGCCGTTTGGCAAACCCTGACTTTTTCTTAGGCTTGTTCTTCTTGGAATTAATCTTCTTCAGGATCTTTTCTTCATCTATGAAACTCTTGAAGACCAAATTCTGTCCGAGGGTAATGACGTTGGCCAGGAAGTAATAGTAGGTCAATCCTGCAGAGAAGTTATTGAGGATAAACATAAACATAACAGGCATGATGTACATCATGGTCTTCATACCCGGCATCTGGCTGCTACCCGCAGAGACCTGGTTATTCCATTTCATGGAGAGCATGGTGGTCACTGTCATTAGAAGTGTAAATAGACTTATGTGATCGCCATACATGGGGATGGTAAAGGGCAGATCGAGAATGGAATCGTACGTCGATAAATCGTGTGCCCAGAGAAACCCTTGCTGTCTAAGCTCTATGGATGTGGGGAAGAACCTGAACATGGCATAGAGAATCGGAAATTGAAGTAGCATGGGAAGGCATCCCCCCATGGGATTGGCACCTGCCTTTTTATATAGATCCATGGTCGCCTGCTGCTTCTTCATGGCATCTTCTTTCTTGGGGTATCGTTCCCCTATCTCATCCACCTGCGGCTTTAGAACTCTCATCACAGCCTGGGACTTATAGGACCGATATGTAAGTGGGAAAAGGGCCGTCTTTATGATCAGGGTAAGCAACAGGATGATAATTCCGAAATTAGCGATCCCTTTGTTTAGCCAATTAAATATAGGGATCACTACAAATGCATTGATCCAGCGAATCATGGAACCACCTGTAGTGACTACATTTTCCAATCCCATATCTCCATACCCTTTAAGGGCCATGAAATCATTGGGACCAAAATAGAGCTGCATACCAATGTTCTGATCACCTGTGCGGTCGTAGGGCATATCGAGGGCTGTAGCATAGCGTCTTACATACTTGCCAGGGTCGGTAAACCTCTGCTGCATGATATATCCGCCCTCAAAAAACTCATCGGCAATGATAATGGTAGAGAAAAACTGATGACTGAAGCCAATCCATTTGATCCGGGTAGTCTCAGTAACGTCTTCAATCTCCTTCTTAGATCGGGCCTTAAAGCTTTCGATATCACCCCCGTGGTATTTATAAAAAAGTGTGGTATACATGGCTTCGTTTTGATAGCCTTTCTCCTGGGAGGGTGCATAGAAATCTAGTTTGAATTCCATCCGGTCGGTCCGGTACTGATCCAAACCTTTTAGCTGCATGTCAAAATCAAGCAGATAATCACCGTCGTAAAGCTTGTATATGTAGGAAATGGAAGCACTCTCCGAAATGGCCATTTTCATGGTCAGCTGCTTAAAGGAACGTCCTTCCTCATCAGTTCGAGATTGAATTTGGGGGGTGAAGTAGAGATCGCCTGTATTGATGGCCCTGTTTTCGGCAAAGAACTGAAGCGCAAAAATGGTAGAATCCCCATTGAAAAGATATAGGGGTAAGGAATCGTATGTCTGGTAATCTTTAAGCTGAACAGTGTAAGGCCTTCCTCCCAAGGTTGAAAAGCTAAGCCTTAGTACCTCATTTTCCAGAACAACCATCTGCTTCTCACCAATAGCTCCTGTGGCAAAATCACCGAGCTCATTAGAGAGTTGCTCAAACGAGGCAGAGTCTCCTTCAACCAATTTATCAGCCTGAATGGCCTGTTGATCAGAATTCTGCCTGTTTGCCTCTATGGCCCTGATCTGTTCTACCCTTGCAAGCGAATCAAGTCTTCGGCGTTCTTCCATCTGGGCCTCGCGGGCAGGTTTTGTAAATATGCTGTATCCCACAAGGATGAGTCCGATCATTGCCAGACCTATAATGGTATTTTTGTCCATCTTAAATGATTATTTTCAGGCACAAAAGTAATTGTTTAGCCTGTATATCAATGTAAATTCAAGTAAAATCGATAAGATTTCGGTGAATTGCAATTCCTTCCAAAAATCGGTCTATTTACTATTAGTCTTAGCGGCTTTAATAAAAGCAACAAAGAGTGGATGAGGATTTAGTACAGTACTTCTGTACTCGGGATGAAACTGGGTGCCTACAAACCAGGGATGATCGGTTTGCTCCATGATTTCCACCAATCCACTGTCAGGGTTAATCCCCGTGGATATCATTCCTGCTTTTTCAAAATCCTCCAGAAAATCATTGTTAAATTCATAGCGGTGTCGGTGTCGTTCGCGCACCATACTCACTTTGTATGCATCTTGAACCTTTGAGTCGGGTTTAATGGAACAGGCATATCCTCCGAGACGCATGGTACCTCCTTTTTCAGTGACGCCCTTCTGTTCCTCCATCAGGTCGATCACCGGATGTTTAGTTATATTGGTCATTTCGGTGGAGTGGGCATCTGAGTAGCCAAGAACATTTCTGGCAAACTCTATGACTGCACATTGCAAGCCCAAACAAATACCCAAGAAGGGAACTTTATTCTCCCTTGCAAATTTCACGGAAAGAATTTTCCCGTCAATTCCCCTGTCTCCAAAACCTGGTGCAACCAGTATTCCGTGATAGCCTTTCAGCGTTTTAGCAATGTTCTCCACATTGACCATCTCAGAGTGCACACAGGTTATTTCTACTTTCACCTTGTTAACAGCACCTGCATGGGTAAGGGATTCTATAATCGATTTGTAAGAATCTGTCAGTTCCACATATTTTCCTACAAGAGCTATTTTGACCACGTGGCTTGAACTCTTTAATTTATCAACAAATCCACGCCATGCCTTAAGATCTGGTGATTCCTTAAGTTCAATCTTCAGCTTTTTAAGGACTATTTCATCTAAACCCTCCTCCTTCATCAACAAAGGAACTTCATAGATGGTCGATACATCGATGGACTGAATTACAGCATCGAGTTCCACATTACAGAAAAGGGCCACTTTTTTTCTTAATGCTTTATCAAGTTCATGTTCTGAACGCAATACCAGCACATCTGGCTGTATTCCGTTCTCTAGAAGAACTTTAACTGAATGCTGTGTGGGTTTGGTCTTGAGCTCTCCCGATGCGGCCAGATAGGGCACAAGGGTAAGGTGCACAAATGCCGTATTACCATCACCTAAGTCCCAACGCAATTGACGAACAGCTTCAATATATGGCAGGGATTCAATATCCCCAACAGTGCCACCTATCTCTGTGATGATAAAATCGTACTCATGTTTTCGGCCTAATTGAGTAATACGGCGCTTAATTTCATCTGTAATATGGGGAATGACCTGCACAGTCTTACCGAGGTAGTCTCCTTTTCTCTCTTTGTTTATTACAGATTGATATATGCGTCCCGTGGTGACATTGTTTCCCTGTGAGGTCTGAATGTCCAGAAATCGCTCATAGTGCCCCAGGTCCAGGTCAGTCTCGGCTCCATCATCAGTCACATAACACTCACCGTGCTCATAAGGATTAAGTGTCCCCGGATCAACATTAATATAGGGATCCAGCTTTTGAATGGTTACCCTATAGCCCCTCGCTTGCAGCAGGCGGCCCAATGAAGCTGATATAATCCCTTTACCTAAGGAGGAAGTAACTCCGCCTGTAACAAAAATGTACTTTGTATTACCCAACTGTGTTTAGATTTAAATTCGCGGTAAAAGTAAAGATTTAATTTGCATTTTCCATACGATCCAAAATGCGGATCTTCTCTTCTAAAACCCTGATTCGTTCATGTGCAATTTCAATCTTCTCATGAAATCCCTGAATGGTTTCTTCGGAACTGTCAGATTGCTTAAAGAAGCCTATGTTGTTTTCCCAAACTCCAATATCACTTTTTAGCTGTTGTAACTTATTGGCTAATTTATCTCTCTCAAAACTAAGTTTCATTTCTGATCTTGGGGCACCAGACATCCCTTTGACCCGGATCCTGAACCGGTAGATACTTCTTTCGGATTCATCCAGACCCACCTTTTCGAGTAAATGGTCCATAGCCGTTCTGAATTCATCCTTGATCCAATCTTTTTTTCCAGTTGGTACATATCCAATTTCATCGAACCTGGATTGGAATTCATCCAGAGATTTCATGCTTTCTTTACGGTTTTCCGAAGGGGAATACGCCTCCATCTCTTTGATTAATGCTTCTTTAGCTTTTAAATTCTCATCAAAAGTAGAGTCGATGTTTTCAAAATATTTTGACTTCTTTTGAAAGAAAGCATCACAGGCAGCTCTGAAACGCCTCCAAAGTTTGTCCGAGTCTCTCCGGGGAACCGGTCCAATCTCCTTCCACTGTTTTTGCAGACGAATTAACTGCGTGGTGGTATCCTTCCAGTCCTCACTTGAACTGAGCGATTCAGCCTTATCTGTGATCTCCAGTTTTAATCTAAGATTCTCCTTCTGTTCCTCGTATGCCGAGGCATAATAGGCTGCTTTAGCACTGAAAAATACATCGCAGGCTTTGCGGAACCTGGCATAGATGGCATTGTTGTCTTTTTTAGGAGCATACCCAATGGTTTTCCAGGTTTTCTGGAGCTCAAGGACAAGGTTGGTTCTCTCCACCCAGGCGCCGTGAGAATCATATTTACCTGCGGCTATCTCCTCCACTTTATGACAAAGTTCAGCTTTCTTCTCCAGGTTTTCATGCAAAGACTCCTTAAGCCTGGTATGGTATTCCTGGTGTTTTCTGTTAATGACCGAGGTGGCCTGTTTAAACCTTTCCCAAACATCATCTCTGCTATCACGAGGAACGGGACCAATTTCTCTCCACTGTGTATGGTGCTTTTGAAGTACTTTAAATGCCTGTACAATATTAGGTTCATTCTCCAGCTCCTCTGTACGTTCACAGAGCTTCTCCTTAAGCTCGAGGTTTTTCTTCAAATCAAGTGCCCTGAGATCCCTGTTGATTCGAACGTAATCATTGAACTTTTCTACGAAATAGTTGTAGGAATCCCACAGATCCTTCAGATTCTGAGGAGGTACAACACCAGCGGCAAACCACTGCTTCTGTAAATCTTTGAAATTCCTGAAGGTCACCTCAAAACTTTCTTGGCCCTCCATCAGAAGCCTTAATTGCTCCAGAATCTCCTGTTTTTTCTGAAGATTTTCCTGCTTGGTCTTTTCAAGTTGCCTTGCAAATTCAGCCTTTAGCCCACGGTATTTATGGAGCAACTCTTTCATCTCCTGCTCTGCAGGATCTTCAGCAGGCTTAAAATCCTCCAGGTTACCTCCTTCTTCCAAAAAATGCTTCTTCTTCTCCTCCTGCTGTAAGCTTACTTTTTCAAAAAAAGCCTGACGGATTTCATCCACATCCTTCCGAATGTTGCCCCGTGCAGGATTATCAAGCTTTTCTCTAAGAAGTTTTACCATGTCTTCTTTACTCAGCAAGCTGAAATTGACACGTTCTTCCTCTTTCTCATCTTGGATCTCTGTCGGGGTTTCGTCAGAAGTGGGTTCTGAGGGTTCAGGCGTAGTTTCGTCAGAAGTGGGTTCTGAAGGCTCTGGCTTTTTCTCTTCAGAAGACGGTTTTGAGGGTTCAGGCGGGGTTTCGTCAGATATGGGTTTCTGAGACTTCCGGCGGGGTTTCGTCAGAAGTGGGTTCTGAGGGTTCAGGCGGGGTTTCGTCAGATGTGGGTTCTGAAGGCTCCGGCTTTATTTCCTCGGATGTGGATTCTGAAGAGCTCTGGCTTTTTCTCTTCTGAAGACGGTTTTGAGGGTTCAGGCGGGGTTTCGTCAGAAAGGGTTTCTGAGACTTCAGGCGGGGTTTCGTCAGAAGGGTTTCTAGACTTCCGGCGGGGTTTCGTCAGATATGGGTTCTGAAGGCTCCGGCTTTATTTCCTCGGATGTGGGTTCTGAAGGCTCTGGCTTTATTTCCTCGGATGTGGATTCAATGATCTCCGGCTTTATCTTTTCTGGAGACGGTTCTGAGGGTTCAGGCGGGGTTTCGTCAGAAAGGGTTTCTGAGACTTCCGGTGGGGTTTCGTCAGATATGGGTTCTGAAGGCTCCGGCTTTATTTCCTCGGATGTGGGTTCTGAAGGCTCTGGCTTTATTTCCTCGGATGTGGATTCAATGATCTCCGGCTTTATCTTTTCTGGAGACGGTTCTGAGGCTTCAGGCGGGGTTTCGTCAGAAAGGGTTTCTGAGACTTCCGGCGGGGTTTCTGAAGGGTCTGGTTTTATTTTCTCAGATGTAGATTTTGCTTCACCGGCCAGGGGCTCAGCAGCTTGTTTCTCTTTGTTTTTCTCTTCTATTTCCAGGTCTTTCAGAGGATCAGTTGCATCATTGTTTTTCATGACAGGTAGAGGGTTAATGGCTCGCTTGACCATACAAATTAGTCATTTTTTAATGAATTTTGGGCTTTTTGAGCAAAAAACTGTTCTATCTTAGCGGGAAAACTGCCTGAGATGCGCATTGACATTATAACCGTTTTGCCTCAGTTACTTACGGGCCCAATGGACCACTCGATTGTTAAAAGAGCCAGGGATAAAGGTCTGCTTGAACTCTATATTCATGACCTGCGCGATTATTCTACAAATAAACACCGAAATGTTGATGATTACGCTTTTGGAGGAGATGCCGGAATGGTGATGTGCATAGAACCCATTCAAAAAGCCATTTCCCATCTGACTGACCAAAGGGATTATGATGAGATCATTTACACTTCCCCGGATGGAAAAAAGTTTAACCAGCAAGAGGCCAATCGACTGGCCACCAATAAAAATCTGATCATTCTCTGTGGGCACTATAAGGGAGTTGACCAGCGTGTAAGAGATCACCTGGTTACATGCGAAATATCTATTGGAGATTATGTCTTAACCGGTGGTGAATTGGCTGCTGCTGTGATTACCGACAGTGTGACCAGGCTTATTCCAGGTGCCATTTCGGATGAAACCTCAGCCCTCACAGATTCATTTCAGGATGGATTGCTGGCACCTCCGGTCTATACCCGCCCAGCTGTCTACAATGAATGGAAAGTTCCTGAGATTCTCCTTTCAGGTCATGCAGCGAAAATTGCCGATTGGAAGCATGAACAATCCATGGAACGTACCCAAAAACTCAGACCAGACTTGTTGGAATAGCTAGCGAAGTATCTTTCTGACAAACGCCACTGTAAAATAGGACATCAGAAAAAGCCCCAGAAATCCTTCTATGGCTGAAACCCAGCGAACTGCCCCATAGGGGTAATGATCCCCGTACCCAATGGTGAGAAAGGTAATCGCACTGTGATAAAACGATCTGGCCATCATGCTCAACTGATCATCCACCGAGGCCACAATATCCGCAGATGAAAATCGAAGAAGGAAGTAGTAGGCAAAACTGAACAGAATAAAACTGGTGAGCATGGTCATCAGGACACGTACTGGACTGGTTGCATAGAGTCCTGCCCTATCGAATAAACCCAGTTTAAACCAGTAGAGCGGATATTGATATAAAGCGGAAACAGGTTTTTGGGCGATTGCTCGCGCCAGATCCGCCCTGGATTCATGACGCTTAAACTCCACATATGCCCTGTCCTCATCGTTGTACAATCCCAGGTTCTTGAAATTCTCTTTCAGAATTCTGTATTGTTCAGCTTTTACTCGGTGACTGCTCGACACCTGGGTGTCGATCATGCGTTTTACCTGATTCAGCCTCCAGTCCAGATAAATTCTTCCGATCAACCTCATACCCGCCACATAAAGGGTTTGTATTCTTGCTGTGAATTCATGTGGATTCAGGTCAATGATATCCCTTACGATGGTATTAGAAAGGTCCAGGAGATGACTTTGATTTATTCTTAGATCCACAAATCCATCCAGGTGACAGAAATTTAGTGACAGAGATTGCAACCAGGATTTGTAAAAACTGACTTTACCCTTTCCAAAATAGGTGCGTTCAAAACTAACATCCACATGTTCGAACATGACCTCCTCAAAGCTGAACAATCCCGCATCTAATATCGCACGTTTGAAACTGAACTTTCCTGCATCCATCTCGCACTCATCAAACACAACCTCCCCCTTGCCGAACACAGAGCGGTTGAAATTCACCCTTCCCGTGCCAAATTCAACCGTTCGGAAATCCACTCGGCCATCCCCAAACTCTGTTCTCTCGAAGCTGATTTTACCGGCATTAAATGTTGCAAAATGGAAATCTACCTTCCCGGAGCCAAATCTGGCTATTTTAAATGAGACATCTCCCCGACCAAAGTTGGCATTGATAAAATTGATATCTCCACCCGAAAATTCTGTGTTCACAAAGGAGACCGATCCCTGTTGGAAAGATGCATACTGAAAATCTTTTTCGCCCACTCCAAATTTGCAATTCTTGAAGCTTACATCTCCCGCATCAAATGCCACATTCTTAAAATTAAAATAGCCATCCGGGAATCGGGTATTGTGAAAGCTGGACAGGGTGGTATTAAACTTGCTGGACTCAAAAATGATATCTCCCCGGGTGATCCAGGCACTCTCCATGCTAAATTCATCACCCTCAAACAGGGCATGTGAAAAATCCAGTGTTGTGTATCCGCCAAAGAGGGAGTTTTTGGCTGTAAATCTATTGATTTTCACCACTTCGCGTGAATCCAGGTTTCGCAACAGCCTGTAATTTCTCAGACTGAACTTATCGATGTAGCAATAATCGAGATTTAGCTCCTCGCCCTGATCAATGGCCTTGTAAATATCCTTTTCACCCATATACCCCATAAGCTCCACAAGGGGCTTTTCCCTGCCCTCCATATGAAATTTTATCAAAGCTGTGCAGGGAAATCTTTTGCCCTCTTCAGTGATAAATTTTAATTTCTTTATTTCTACGCTGAAGGAGGAGTGACCGGGAACCATAATACTAAAATAGCAAAAAGGGAATTTAGTTTTAAAATATTTTTGAGACAGTTATTAATGAATAGGATTCCTGTTGCAGATGGAAGCAAAATCACAATAGTTGCATTTTGCATCATGTTCACGCTGAACAAATGGAGTATCATGATCGAATAGTTGAGAAAGTAAATTCTTTAGCAGGTTTACATACTCCTCTTCATACTCAGAAAAGGATTCGATCCTGCTTTTTTGTCGATGGCTCCCTATGGTCAAAGCCGGGTCAAACTCCCTGCCATACATAGCCTTCATTACATAGAGTCCCGGAAGAATCTGCTCTGCAGGAAAGGCTCCAGCCACCAACCAGGCATAAAACATGGTTTGCATGCCCGGGCCATTTCTGCTTAACAAAGCTCCATTAAACAGCGTATCCATCGCAGGAAATCCTTGCCTGGCATTTCCGGTTTTATAATCTATGACCCGCAGAACACCTCCCACCTTATCGACACGGTCAATTTTACCACCCAGCCTGACCTCGATTTCACGATTGCCTGAGGTAATCTTCAGATTCCGATTATAAGATTTCTCAGCTGAAATCAGGGAAAAAGGAGCGATTTTCAAATCAGTATCCACGATCTTTTCCAGGTATCGAAGCATGACCCGGAATATTACGATGTTCCTGCCTTCCAGATCAGCCACTTTTTTACCTCTGAAATGTTCTTTCATAAAGATTCTTTTCAACACCTCTTCAGGTTTCTTTGAAGCTTTAAGTTTCTTTAGCTCCTCTTCAGTTACCCTCCCATTATTCCGAGATGAAATCTGATCATAAAGCTCCCGGATGGTATCGTGAACTACAGTCCCAAATCCGGCAGCATCAATCTCTTCCAGTACTTCATCGGGCTCTCCGATGCCGGCCAGGTAACGCAGGTAAAACTTTAATGAACAGTCGATATATGTATTTATAGCCGATGGTGAAAGATACTTTTGCTTCTCATCATTGACCAGATACCGGGCCAATTTTTGTTCCACCTCAGGGGAGTGCTCTATCTCCACAGACAGCGCCTCCCGTGCGACCACCTCCAATCCAGGCCTGATAATTTGCAAATTATGACGATACATCAGCTGGTACAGGTACCTGCTCATCTCACCAGTTCTGACTCCTTCAGAGGCACTGCTGTAAAGCAAATCGACTTTTTCTGCACGCTGGAGAAGACGCTGAAAATAGTATGCATATATGGCATCTTTATCTTCCCTGGCAGGCATTCTGAATGCCATTCTAAGCGCATAGGGAATATAGGACTGACCTGACTGAGAAGCTGGCATCACCTCTTCGTTCATGGAGATTAGAATGACCCTCCTGAAATCGAGCAACCTGGTCTCCAGAATTCCCATAAGCTGAAGTCCCGAAAGGGGTTCCCCTTCGAATGGAATACGAAGTCCCGACAGTTGCTTGCGCAGCAATCTCTCCAATATGCCATAAGTAATCTGAGGCTGGCGCAACACCAGTGAGTCGAGCTTATTAAGATGTATCAGCAGCTGGAAAATAAACTCCTTGTCAAGAGAATGCTTCAAGGGATCCCCTTTGCTGGCAAGCTGCTCAAGAATTTGGATGAAGATATCCCGGATGTAGTTCAGCAGATCCTTTGCTTCAGACAGAGACCTGAAAACCTTCTTCTCGAAATCCCCGCGAAATAGCTGACTATCCACCTGTATTAAGTTGCTCTTTGTGATCTCATGAATCAATGTGCCATCAAGCAGGTTATCCATATTTCTTAGATAGGGATGTAAGAGAATGGATACCACATCTTTATGATAAAAAGTGACTTTCCCCGCTTTGGTGTGCCTGAGGTTATTCTGCATGCGTAAGAGTGAGTCGATAAGGCTGTAGACCGGTGAATTCTTCATGGGGTAACCCATGGTAATGTTAATCTCCCCTGTATCCTCGGGCAGGGACATAACCACGGGCATCAGCAGCTCCTCATCGCAGAGCACCAGGGCCGTATCCGTGCATTCACCGGAAGCCCCGGGATCCTTCTCTTCCAAAATACGATGAACTGTTTTTGCCTGCAGCACATCTGTGGGGAGTTCGAAGATCCTGATCTCTTTTTCATTGGAAAGCCCTTTAAACTCCTCCAGTTTCACCCGATCCGGGAATCGCTTCAGATTATTCCTGAGAAATCGTCCTGCCTCATTCACCGGATCATTGATATACTGATGATCATAGTCCCAGAAAAATAGAGCTCCCTGTTTTTCCAACCAGGAAAATATTCTGATCTCACAACTATTTAGCGCATTAAAACCTGCAATGATGGTTTGTCCCTCCCAGGAGTAAGAGATTTCCCCGGTTTCGATGCGATGTGCGATATCCCTGTATTGCATCCCCTGCAAACCCTCATTCCTGGAAAGCAGATTCCTCTTCAGTTGCTTATAGAGCTGGGGCAGAAGTTCCCAGATTCCAATGAATTGATCCTTTTCAGGGCTTTGGTCTCCTTCATGAAATCCGGTCCAAAACTGACGGATAAAATCTATTTGCGAAGGTTCAAATCCAGCCAGCGGCTCCTCCAGCTCCTTCAGATCCATGATGTTTCTGAAGAGCATATCCGCATCCACCAGGTATTTATCAAGTTCATCGAAGTCCCGTAGCATGATTTCGCCCCAGAAATAGAACTCATCGATGGGCTCAGGATTTTCAGCCAACTGTGCATAGGCCTCATAGAGAAAAAGCAAAGCCTCTACCTGATCGGACAGGTCCAGTATACTGGTGTTACTTACATAGTCGTTGATGGAATAGATATGTGGTGCCCATTGTACCTCCTGACTGTACCTGGCCATATGTCTTTGCAGGAACATTCCTGCTCGCCTGTTGGGCAAGATGATCCTGGTGGTCTTAAGATCGGGACCATCACTTCCGGTGAGGTACAAAGCAAGTGATTCAAGGATCGGTTGTTTCATTCTTCTAATTTGAATTTTTTTCCCTGCCAGGTATCGTGTTTCTCCAGCAGATCTTCGAAGGCCTGGAGCACTCTGTCGTACCTGATACCCCAACCTTCCCTGACACCCATCCCTGGAGCCACTTCTCCAGCAATTCGTTCTACCACAATGGAGGGATTAAGCTGTTCCACAATTTCCATCATTAATTCCAGGTATTCTTCAAGCGTAAAAGAGACAAATTCTTGGGGTCGTTCTTCAAACTCCCTGGCCATGGCCGTGTGGCGGATGATCTGAAGCTGATGAAACTTTATATTGTTCAGCGGCCACCTGGAGAGCTCCCTGCCCGAATCCAGGAAATCCTGCCGATCTTCTCCCGGCAATCCGATGATCATATGCCCTCCTACCCGGATTCCCCGCCTGGCTGTTTCACGAACGGCCCAGAGGCTCTTCTCCACATCATGCCCCCTGTTTACCCGCAGCAGGGTTCTGTTTATCACAGACTCGATACCATACTCCACTGTCACATAATGCTTCAGGGACAACTCCTGGAAATAGTTCAGTTTATCCTCATCCACACAATCGGGACGGGTACCTACCACAATGCCAATGATTCCGGGCACCTTCAGGGCCTGCTCATAAAGCGATTGCATTCGTTCCAGGCTGGAATAGGTATTTGAAAAGGCTTGAAAGTAGGCAAGGAACCTGGTGGCTTTTCGATAACGGGTTTTGTGAAACTTCATGCCCTGTTCGATCTGAGACTCAATGCTTTTTTCAGGATCGTTGTATGAAGGGTTGAATGCTTTGTTATTGCAAAATGTACATCCTCCTGTACCGCAGGTTCCGTCTCTGTTGGGACAGGTGAATCCGGCATCGAGGGTGATCTTCTGTACACGGCCACCAAACGCTTTCTTGAAATAATCGCTATAGGTATTCAGTCTTCTTTCTGAGCCCCATGTGTAGTTCATTCCCATTCAATTTTTACAGTTTTATCCATCATCACATACCAGACATAACCCTCTACAGTTTTATAAGCTAATTTGGACAAAAACTCCATATAGTTTCTAACCTGGGCATTATAAGATGGCCTCTCATGTTCACCGAACTTAAAATCCACCACCGTAACCCGGTCTCCCTCTTCAATCACTCGATCGGGTCTGAGTACCTTCCCGTCTTTACAATAGAGACTCCGTTCAGCGTGTATAACCCTCTTCTTATCTCCTGAGAACCATTCTGCAACCTCAGGCTTTGAGATTACCTCCAGGATGGTCTGTTTTAGTGGGCCACTCTCCTCAGCAGGAAGCAAACCTTCTCGCTGGAATGATCCGACCACCCGATCCACATCCTGCTTTGAGGTGATCTTAGAAAAAACCAGGTGCATCATATTGCCATACATTCTTCCAGTTCTGAAAACACCCTCCTCATCCACAAAATAGGCTTCCCCACGCATTCGGATTTTTAAAGAGCCGCTGCCCTGATTGACCGGGTATGTCTCAAATTTCCAGGGTTCATCGGCCACTGGTTCCCTGGGACAACCCGAAGTATCGCCAATTTTGAATATATCTTCCGAGCAAAAGGTGTTCAAAGGTTTTAAAGCAGGCTCCTGATCTGGAGTCTGATCCATAATGGCCCGGATGAGCCCACCTGTATGGCTTATTTTGTCCTCCTCATTCCCTGAAATACCCAGATAGAGCATCTCTTTTGCCCTGGTAAATGCCACATACATCAGATTCAGGCTATCCATATAGCCCCTCATGCGCTCTGTGAAATAGGCTTTAGAAAAGAGGGTATGTTGCATCTTCGAACCAAAACGAACGGGTACTATGGGAATCCGGTTCATGGGCGTATCTTTGGTTTCGCACCACAGGATGTTAGACTTCCGTTGGTCGGTGGTAATTTCCCAGTTGCAAAATGGAACGATCACTGCTTTAAACTCCAATCCTTTAGACTTATGAATGGTGAGTATCCTGATGGCATTTGACTCTTCTGAAACAGATATGCCTTTTTTCGATCCGTGCTGCTCCCAGTGCTGTAAAAACCCTCTAATCCCCATGGGCTCCCTTCGTTGAAGGTCAATAATAACATCCTGAAAGGCCTGCAGGTAAGGAAGATCCTCTATGCGTCCCCCCAGTCTGAACAATCCGATCAACCATTCGCATAACTCGAATAGTGGAAGCTGCTTTAGCCTGGAAAGCTCCTCTGTGAATTTCTTTGGCAAAAAGTCCTCAATGGGCTGAACAACATCAAAAAGACGGTTTAAATCTGATTCTTCCGAATTGCCTGTCAGGTAACTGTGGTACTTCAACAAGGCCCGGTTCAATTCATCTTCCGGATAGATCAAATACCTTAATGCGGAGAGCAGAAGAGAGACAGAGGAGTTATGAATTAAAAGAAGTGACTCATTGGAAATGAGCCTGATATTCTGCTTTTGGTCCGCACTCTTTGCGTATTCCAGTAAGGTGTTTGCCACGGCTACACCTTCTTTTCGGCTGCGCACGAGTATGGCTGTTTGTCCGGGTTCAACTCCAGCATCCCTGATTTCCTCAATCCACCTTGGGATACGGTTCAGAACCTGATCATTAAATGAGATTTCATCCTCTTCTTTCATGATCTCCATTCTGACCATCCCCTTGTAAGTTGATTCTTTCTCAGGGAACTGCTGTACCGCATCGGCATAGGCGTCCTTAAAGCGTTGGATCTCTATATCAGCCTCTGCCCTGCTTGCTCCTGAACTGATTAATTCCTTTTCAATCATTCTGGCCAGTTCACGGGGGGCCAGTTGAAAAATTGTATTGTTAAACCTGATGATCTGTTCCGAGCTCCGGTAGTTGTAATTTAAAGTATGTGTGAAACACTCCTGGTGTCTGAAATCCCGGTCCAGGTCCGAAGCAAGAATCTTCCAGTCTGAATTCCGCCAGCGGTAGATGGATTGCTTTACATCACCCACCACCATGTTTGCCTGTCCCGAAGCAAGGGAATTATCCAGCAGAGGCTTAAAATTATCGTATTGGAAGACCGAAGTATCCTGAAACTCATCCAGCATAATGTGTGAGAACCGCCCTCCCGTTCGTTCATATATAAAAGGAACCTGGTTTCCTCCAATGATCCCCCTTAGAAATCTGCTCGAATCTGCAATCAAGAAAAGATTGCGCTCTTTTGTATAGCTGCGCACATGCTCCCAAAGATCGCCCATGATCCCCAGGGTATAGAAATTTTGTCTGATCAAAAGAAGCGTATTGAGTACCTTCTGATTCTGGTATAACTTTCCAAGGAGAGGCATCAACAGATTTTCGGTCAGTGATATCATAGCCTGGCTTGCATCTTTATTATACCACTTCTCGGCCTGATCAATGGCATCTATTTTAGAGGCCGTAAACTGCAAATCCCCACCCTCAAGGGCGATGCGAAACATAGAAGGAGGCGATTTCCCTTTTAATTTGAAATCTTCAACCTGCAGTCCTGCCCGATTGATGTGTCCCAATGCTTCTTCTCCGAGAGCCGACATTTTTGTCCTGGTATCTTTCTCCAGCAGTAAAATATCTTTCAGGTAAAGCTCCAGGTTTTTTTTGGCAAGTACTTCCAGGTCTGATTCAAGGAACAGGCCCTGAAATGACTCCCGAAAAAGCTGCATTCCCAACTGCATGATCTCATTTCTGAAATTCCAGGACCGGGACTCTTCCAGGCGCTCCTCTGCAAAGCGGATCAGCCACTGCTGCAAATCAGCATCGGTAGACAGATCATTAAAAAGGTTGTCAACTGCCTGGGAAAGAACGCGGTTGGAATCAAGCTCCAGGTTATAGCCAGGCTGTATTCCTATTTCTCGCGTGAAAGCCCTGATCACCGATTGGAAAAACTTATCTATGGTTCCCACCGAAAATCCGGTATAGTCATTTAAAATGATCTGCAAAAGCTCACCTGACCTAAGGCGAATGTAGGCTTCCTCCATATCCAGGGCCTCTTTCAGCAGGCTCATCTCTTCCCTTCGGCGGATTCCATCGTACTTTGACAGATCGAATAGCAGATTCAGAATTCTGGCTTTCATCTCCCCTGCTGCTTTGTTGGTAAATGTAACAGCCAGTATATTCCTGTGAATGCCTGGTGATTGGAACAGCAGTTTGAGGTATTCCAGGGTAATGGCAAATGTTTTGCCAGATCCTGCTGAAGCCTTGTAGATATTCAAAGGGGACATAGAGTAAATATAGGATTTAAATATATGAAGTGGGTTACAGGGAAATTCCTAATTTTGTGAAAATTTATGTACAGTGGGAAAACGTGTTGTGGTTGGATTATCGGGAGGAGTGGACTCCAGTGTGGCTGCATACCTGCTTAAGGAAAAGGGGTATGAAGTAATTGCTCTATTTATGATCAACTGGCACGATAAGACCGGAATTATCGATGCCGATTGTCCATGGGATGAGGATGTGGTATTTGCAGAGTTGGTAGCCAAAAAACTTGGAATCCCGTTCCATGTGGTGGACCTGAGTGATCCTTACCGCAAAAGGGTGATCGATTACATGTTTGCAGAATATAAAAAGGGTCGTACACCCAATCCGGACGTGCTTTGTAACCGGGAAATTAAGTTTGATGCATTTTTGAATGCTGCAGAGGCCTACCAACCTGACTTCGTGGCTACAGGACACTATTGCAACAAGGAAACCTCTACCAAAGCCAATCAGGACATTCATCACCTGATGGCAGGAGATGACCCCAACAAGGATCAGAGCTATTTCCTTTGCCAGCTTTCCCAGGAACAGCTTAGCAGAACCCTGTTTCCTATCGGACACCTGCAAAAACCCAGGGTGCGAGAGATTGCCAGGGAATTGGGCCTTGCATCGGCAGAGAAAAAAGATTCCCAGGGAATATGCTTTGTGGGTAAAGTTCATTTACCCGTCTTTCTGCAGCAGAAGCTAAAGGCCAAAGAGGGTAATATATTCGAGGTCCCAGCCGACCTGCCCCAATATACCCAGGAAAAGCAAGACCCAAAAGAGCTGGAAGCATTCTGCAAGCCCTGGCTTTATGACAAGGAGGATGGCCAGTGGACAGGAAAGCACCAGGGAGCTCATTTCTTCACGGTCGGACAAAGGAAGGGCCTTAATGTGGGAGGTAAGGAGGAACCTCTTTTTGTGATCGCTACCGATGTTCAGTCTAACAGGATCTATGTGGGACAGGGTGCAGCTCATCCAGGTCTGTTCAGAAGTGGATTAAAAATCATTCCTGAGGAGATCCACTGGATCAGGGAGGACCTGGCCATGAAAAGTGGAGAAAGTCGTGACTATCTGCTTAGAATTCGCTACAGGCAGCCCTTACAAAAGGCCACATTGTTTCGTACTGAAGAAGGTATGTATATTACTTTTCAAGAGCCGCAAAGAGGGGTTGCGCCGGGTCAGTTTGCGGCCTGGTACGAGAATCGGGAATTAATTGGATCGGGTGTGATTCACAGCTAACACGCCCCTATCTTTTATGCAATCCGCACTCTTTATGGGCCTCATTTTCCCACCACCACCGGCCTGATCTGATATCCTCACCCGGTTCAATGGCTCTGGTGCAAGGTTCACATCCTATGCTGGGGAATCCATTGTCGTGCAGCACATTGTATGGAACGCTGTTGGTTTTGATGTAGTCCCATACTTCTTTCTCCGACCAGTTAATCAGAGGATTAATTTTCACCAGATTGTTGTTTTCATCCCATTCTACCATCTTACTGAAGAATCTGGAGACCGACTGATCCTTACGAAGTCCGCAAATCCAGGCTTTTTTTCCCTGAAAAGCCCTGGGCAATTGTGCCACCTTTCTAATCCCGCAACACATTTTTCGGTTTTCCACGCTGTCGTAGAAAAGGTTGATTCCGCGATTGGCTACCATCTCTTCCACCCTGGCAGGCTCCGGGAAATAGGTTTTCATCCGGATCCCGTATTGTTTGTTGGTACGTGCAATCAGATCATAGGTTTCCGGAAAGAGCCTTCCCGTATCCAGTGTGAAAACTTCGGTGCTACGTCGCTGCCGCATGACCATTTCTGTAAGCACCTGATCTTCCAGCCCAAGGCTGGTTGAAAGCACTATTTCTTCTCCAAAATGTTGAAGAAAAAAAGCAATAACTCCAATGGGGTTCTTGTCCTTCAACTCCTTATTCCACAGCGCAATCTGCGCTTTCATCTCTTCTGTAGGTTCCATATCTCTTATTGCTTGTAAGAATCGAGCCTCCCCATGTCAATCCAGGTGTCGGCATCATGCCTGTAAAGATGGATGTCTCGTTGCTTTGCCAGCTCCAGGTAAAAAGGAGTGATTGAAAACTTCTTATCAGAAGGAAAAAAGTTAAAGATTTCAGGATTCAAAACATGCACACAGCTAAATGCAATGGGTACTAGCTCCTGGCTGTCCTCATCCACAAGCCGGGTTTCACCAGTTCGATTATCTCTCCATCCTTTTAAAAGATTGCGCGTGTTCATAAGCAGGCTTCTGGAGGTCTCACGATCCTTTACTGCCAAGGTCGCAATGGCGCCACTCTGGATGTGAGCATCATATAGTTTCCTCAAGTCAATATTGCTCATAATATCCACATTGTGAACCAGGAAGGGTTTCTGATCTAAAAACCAGGATGCAAAAGCCACTCCCCCACCTGTATCAAGGGGTTCCACCACCTCATGGGAGAACTCTATCTGAATACCAAACTGCTCCTTCTGCTTCACAAAATCTATAATCATCTGTGCAAAATGGTGCACATTGATCACAATCTGATCAAATCCCTGGCTCTTCAACTTAAGAATAATATGCTCCAGCATGGGCACACCTTCCCACTCTACCAGTGCCTTGGGTTTATCATTGGTAACCGGTTGCATCCTGGTGCCTAAACCGGCAGCAAGTATTATCGCTCTATTTCCACGGGTTTGCAACACCATTTATCTTTCGGGGATCTCCTCTCACACTTTGTGCAAAGATAATGTTTCTTTCTGCCTTTCAACTTGGGTTTCAGAACCTGATCATCCTTACATAACTTCTTACTCATTCATCCGTATTTGCAGAGAATAACGCGTAACAGCGGACAAATGTTTAATAATTATTCCAGGTTAATATATAAGATTAAATTTGTCCTTGATTATCAAATGATGGCTTATGATTCTTATCGCTGACAGCGGATCCACAAAAACTGACTGGAGATTGATAGATGGTACGGAAGTCCGCGCCATGTCTACACTCGGGATCAATCCCTACCATTCTGATGAACAAGAAATCGACAACGAGCTTAAGCAACTTGACCTGGGGGGAGATGAAAGGCGTATTCTGGAGATCTATTTTTACGGATCGGGAGTGGCCAATGACGCCATGAAGCAGGTAATCCGTACTGCCCTTCAAAAAAGAGTAGGTGTTCACCCCTTTATCCAGGTAAATGATGATTTACTGGGTGTGGCCAGGGCTCTGTTCCAAAAGAGAGAAGGCATAGCCTGCATCCTGGGAACGGGATCAAATTCGGGACTGTACCAGGAGGGTAAGATTATGGACAAAGTTCCGGCTCTTGGATATTCCCTTGGAGATGAAGGAAGTGGAACTGACATTGGGAAAAGGCTGGTTAATGCGCTTCATAAGCGCAACCTGAGTGACTCCCTCAGGGATGCCATCATGTCGGAAGAGGGAATGAGCATGGATCAGATTCTTGAAAATGTCTATCAGAAACCTCATGCCAACCGATACCTGGCATCGCTTACCAAAATTGCAGCCAAACACATTGATAATGAAGAGATCAGAAACCTGATCACTCTGGCATTTGAGGATTTTATTCAGAAAAACATCTCAAAATACAAGGAATTTACCTCCATGAAGATCGGATTTGCCGGATCAGTGGCATTCCATTTTCAGGAGATTCTCAGAGCGCTATTGCCCAAGCACGGGCTCCAGTGCGATTCAATCATCGCCACCCCCATTGAGGGACTTATGGAGTACCACAGAGAAGTGAACGAGGAAAAAATTACTGAACCCGGTTCCATCACCGAATCCGCTTCCATGTATGATAACCTGGAAGAGATGTCTGTAAAGAATTTGCTTGAAAATATCAACAGGGAAGATGGCACGGTTCACCAGGCAGTTCAATTAATAATCCCGCAGATAGCGAAGCTGGTGGACGGGATCATTCCCAGGATTATGAAAGGGGGAAGGCTTTTTTATGTGGGGGCCGGGACCAGTGGAAGATTGGGAGTGGTGGACGCATCTGAAATCCCTCCAACCTTCGGGGTCCCCTTTGACATAGTCATAGGCATCATTGCTGGCGGAGACAAAGCCATCCGCAAAGCAGTGGAATCTGCCGAAGATGATCCGGAAGGAGCCTGGAGGGACCTGGCACCATTTAAGCCTGGCAAAAATGATGTGGTCGTGGGAATTGCTGCATCGGGTCGAACTCCTTATGTGATTGGGGCTGTAAAAGATGCCCGTAAAGAGGGCTTGCTTACTGCATGCATTACCTGCAATCCGAATACAAAGCTGGCCGAAGCTGTGGAGATACCACTTGAAGCACTGGTTGGACCCGAGTTTGTAACAGGCAGTACACGAATGAAGGCCGGAACCGCCCAGAAATTGATCCTGAATATGATTACCACCTCCACCATGATAAAGCTGGGTCGGGTGAAAGGCAATAAAATGGTGGATATGCAATTGACCAATGCAAAGTTGGTGGAGAGGGGCTCCAGAATGATCAGTGAAGAACTGGGTTTGGACAGGGAGGAGTCAAAGAGATTGCTGCTTCTTCATGGATCGGTAAGAAATGCATTGAACAGCTTTAAGCAGGAATCTTAAAAGTTTTCTTTGTTTCACTTGCCTATTTTCTGCCGATGGAACGGGCGTAAAGCAGCGCAGTGGTGCGGTAGAAGATGTGCCCAAGTTTGGTAAAAGGCAGGTACATGATCACAAACCAAACAGCCACAAGGTGAAAAAAGTAGAGGTGGTAAGCCATGGACCAGTCCCCGAATCTGGCAAGCTGTACAAGGGTTCCTGAAAGAGTAAGCAGGCCAATGGACACCAGAAGCAGCCAGTCGGAGTAGCCACTCTTCCCAAATACCTCCCGATTGAAAAATCGCTCATAAGCCATAATACCCAGTCCCGAATAGATCATAATGGAGGCTATATTCCCGGCAAGTTTAAAGGGATTGGTAATGGGAAGCGGATAATTATGGGTAACGGATGCCAGGATGGCATAGAGGGTGACCAGAATCAACAATCCAAAACCAAAAAATACCAGCATGTGAGCGATGGCTCTCTTCTTACGTGATCCACAGCTGGAAAAATTAGAATGCGATAGGATCTCTCCCAGCACTTTAAGAACAGGCAGCTTCCCATCCATCTCAGCAGGAGGTGGGGTCTGCAACTTCATATCCTTCCAGAAGGATCCTATGCCCCAGGAGGCCAATCCATAAAATATAAGTGTAATTACGGAGAAGGTAGAATTTAGCCATCCATGTGGAAAAAAGGCAGAATAGTCCACGGGCCCTTCGGGAATTTTAAACGTGCCCGCAGCAGATAATATACCGATAATAACCACTACGGGTATGGCAATGGCCAACGGAAGGAGAGTCGGCTCACTTAACATTTTTGCAAGGAATCGGGGACGGGCATAGTGTAGATAGGTTTTTTGTCTGACGGCAGAAATCACATCTGCTGGTTTAACATCCCTCGGACAGTAGCTGCTGCAATCGCCGCACTGATGACAAAGCCACACATCCACATTCCCAATTAGTTTCTCTTTCAGACCCCAACCCGCCCAAATCATCTCTTTCCTGGGAAATGGCCTTTCTTCGGGCGCCAGCGAGCACACTGCAGAACAATTTCCACACTGCATGCATTGATTTAACGACGAACCACTTAACTTACCAAGTTCCCGCTTAAATTTTATATCTACATTTATAGTACTCACTACGTTCGTGTTATTAAGTTAATAGTTATTGGGGTAGGAAACACTAACTAATAACATTTAACCAATAACTTTTTTCAATAACTCCTACCCCCTAACTATTAACCTTATTACATACTTTTGAAGGGATTGGGACCCATAAGCTCCAATTCCTCCACATATTCATTTATGATCTCCTGTATTTCGTGAAAACCAGTAATCTCCACAAAACTGGTCCGTATGCGTTCCGGTTCGATCATCATGGTCTCCAGGGTTTCCTGAAGATTTTCACCCCGTTGCTCGGTAAGCTGACTTCCCTGGATAAAATGACATTGGTAATCATCCCCGGGTTTACACCCGATTTGAAGAATTCCATCATAACCATGTGAAAGGGCATCTGAAATCCATACTTTATTGATGGAACCCAGACAGCGCACCGGAATGATGCGAACAAAAGGACTGTAATTCAGTCTGTTTACACCAGCGTCATCCAAGGCAGGATAGGCGTCATTTTCGCAAACAAAGGCCAGCACCCTGGGCTTCTCCTCAAATTCGTCGGGCATATACACCGACTTGATCATGGCCGAAACACTGTTGATGGAGTAATCGGTAAAACCAATTACCCTCTCGGGGCACGACCCCACGCATATGCCACATCGCCGGCACCTGGCTGGATTGGGTTGAGGGGTTCCCTTCTCATCTTCATCATAACTTCCAAATGGACACTCTTCCGTGCAGCGTTTACAATCGGTACAGCGTTCCATGTAGAGTTCGGGATAGGTCTGATCTCCCGATCTGGGATGAACTGCCTCTCCCCTTTTCACGCACTCGATGCACTGAATGGCCTTCATCATGGCTCCGGTGCCATCTTCCCTGCTGGACTCCAGATCCATGGGGGCCCTGACTGTACCTGCAGCATATATGCCCGTACGCCTGGTTTCATAGGGAAAACATATAAAATGGGAGTCAGAAAAATCATACTCAATCTCTGGCAGACCGGTCCCCAGCCTGTACTGAAGTTGCAGGTCATCGGTCCCGTTGGGTACCATTCCCGTGGCCAAAACCACCATATCCGACTCAATGATCACATGCTCATCAATCAATGAATCTGTAACTGATACCTGAATTCCATTTTCTCCTGTCTGGACAGATTCGACCAATCCCTTGGTCATAAATATGGCATCATCGGACTGCACCTTCTTGTAGAACTCCTCCTGAAAACCTGGAGTTCGAATATCCCTATAGACTAAAAATACCATTGCATTGGGATTCCTCTCCCTTACATAGAGGGCCTGTTTAAGTGCAGCAGTGCAACAGTAGGATGAGCAATAACTTAAGTGGTTTTTATCCCTGGATCCGGCACAAAGAAGAAACAGGACCCGATCGGGCACCTGGCCGTTGTGTACAAATGATTCAAACTCTTCAAGGGTCTTCACCCCCTCTGATCCATACCCCAGGTGGCCTAGTCGACTGGGCTCGTAGGGCTTCCATCCAGTAGATGTAACCACAGCGCCCACTCCCAGAACCGTATTCTCCCCATCTTTTAATCTGACCGTGAAACTGCCAGGCTCACCCGCTATGGAGTGCAGGGTGGTCTCCAGGTATACGGTCACATTGGGATGTAAACGCACTTTTTGGGCCAGTTCAGTCACATTGGGTTCTGCCAGTGGGGCAGCCTGGGCCTCAGAAGGGACCACCTTAAAATGTCTGCCTGCATAACCACCCAGAGAAGAACTTTTCTCAACCAGATGTACCTTGCGACCGCTTTCAGCTCCTTCCAGAGCTGCAGTAAGTCCCGAGATTCCAGCGCCCAGTACAAGGATATCGTCATAGATTTTTTCAGGGATGTAGGGTGTATTGTCGCTGATGGCATTCAGCTTCGCCAGCACCATCCTGGTCTGATCCTCAGCACACATCTGCGTATCTTCATGCTTGGGTTCCATCACCCAGCTCACCTGCTCCCTCAGGTTGATCCGATCCACATAGATTCCGTCCAAGGTGAATTCAGCAACCTTTGCCCTGGGAGAGCATGCTGCTACGGCCAATCGACTTATTGAATCTTCATGGACCATTCCATGCAAGGCTTCCAGTCCGGCTTCTGAGCATAATGCAGAGTGGGTAATAATTTTCAGGCCCTCAAGAGCATCCTCCGAAACACGGATCAACTGATCCACTTCAATGCAATTCCCGATATCGCATCCGGTACAAAGAGCCAGGGCTATATTTTTTCTTTTCTCACCCATCACAAGCGCATGGTTTTAAGGGCGGTTGCGGTAGCATCCCTTACAGATGAGACCACATCCATGGGCCTCTTGCAGGTGGCGGCCGGATATATTCCCGCTTTCTGCCTGTCCAGGAAGAATCCCTGATCATTCACTTCAAGCTCTACATCTATGTGATTGGGCACGAGACCCATAGCAAGAACCACCATGTCGAATGAATCCTCTCGACGCCGTCCTGCCATCATGTCTTCCACCTCAATCACCAAGCCATTTGAAGAAGTGGACCGACTGATCCGACCCGCTTTTCCGCGGGTCAGTGTGATCTGTTTGCTGTTTTCAGCTTTTGCCAGAAGCTTCTCATTCCTGCCCGAAAGCCTGAGGTCGATATAGAAGACTTCAGACTGAATTTCCGGGTAATGCTCGGCAAGGGTCAAAGCATGCTTAATGGTGGCTGAACAGCAAACGGCCGAACAATAGGAGAGATGGTTGTGGTCTCTTGAACCAGCACACTGAATAAATGCGATTCGACCAGGTGCTGCTCCATCGGACGGTCTGCTAAGCTTTTTGTTTTTTTGGGTGCAGGAAGCCAGCAAATGTTCAAATTCAAGATTGGTAATTATATCGGGCTCATTTGAGTAGTGATAATTCTCGATCTTCGCAGGATCATATAGCTTCCAACCTGTGGCCACCACAATTTTTCCAGCCTGAATCTCGATCTCCTCCGCTTGCGCATCCAATTGGATGGCCTCATAATCACATACTTCAAGACACCTGGCACAATCAAACCTTTTGCAAGCATCGGCATCGATGGTGTATTGCATGGGGAAGGCCAGTCCACCTGGAATATAAGCAGCCGGGGATGGACTTCACAGGACAAACCTCAGCACATTTGCCACAGGCCGTGCAATGCTTATTAATAAGCCTGGGACTAAGGGACACCGTCACTTTAAATTCCCCTTCTCTTCCCGAAATCCCGGAGACTTCGGCCCCCGTATAATAGCTGATTCTAGGATTAGATCGAATTCGGCGGTAATTAATCTCCAGTCCACAAGCCGGGGGGCATAACTTGGGGAAGTAGTTGTTAAATCCCGACACATTTCCACCCAGGTAGGGCTCTTTTTCAACCAACACTACTTCCTTACCAGCTTCAGCCAGTTCCACAGCCGCAGTGATGCCGCTGATTCCTCCTCCTATGACTAAAGTTGGAAAGTTCAAAGTATAAAGTGATAAAGGTGTTCATGTTTAAAATTTAGTGGAGATCGCGTTTTATCAGCTCCCATTCGCCCGACTCCGGATCCCAGCGGCAGTTTGCAAAGGCTTCCCAATCCTCTTTCATGGTAGGATGATCTGTTCTGAAGTAGTATCCGGGCCACCGGGTTTCTTCTCTGAAGAGAACGGTGCGGATATGGGCTTCTGCCTGCCACATCCGGTGCACATTCTCCCAGCACCGCATCAACTCATTTAAATCGCTGGCAGCCAGTTTTTCGGAGTCTTCCTTCATAAAGGCCAGATATTCCAGTCCTTTGGTCAAAAGTGGTTCGGAAGTTTTGAAACCCATCGAAGCTCCCCCTGCATATTCATCCATGATCTTTTGCAGACGGAACATAAACATTTTGGGCTTGATGAAATGGGGATTCACATCTTCGTCATTGGCATATTCATGATGCTCCTCAAAGGTTTTAAGTGGCTTAAGAACCTCTTCCTTTAGCCTCTGAATCTCTTCATCAGGAATCTGGACCAGCTCGGGATGATCCATGCAGAAGGCAATGGCTGCCTTACCGGCAATACGCCCCTCGGTAAATGAACCTGATGAAAACTTGTGGGATGATGCGCCCGATGCATCACCGGCAGCAAACAATCCTTTGATGGTGGTCATGTTATCGTAACCCCAGAAATGCGCATCGGGAGCCAGATCTTTGGGCCCGCTGATCCATGCTCCGGAAGCTCCGGAATGGGAACTTATAAAGTAAGGTTCACAGGCTGAAATTTCAGAAGGAGTCTCTTCAGGCATGATGTTGTGAGAAGCCCAGTTCAAGGCCTGGCTCACTGTCATATCCAGAAAGTCCTCCCATGCCTCAGACTCCAGCTCTTTCAGTTTCCGCCTGGCCTCCTTTTCGTCAGGGATCTGTGCCACCAGCTCCTTAATGGCTTCGTCGGTCCGCATATAAATGGGGCCATTGCCATCTTCAAGCTCCAAGCAGCATCAGATAATTCCGCAGGTTGGTCGGCGTGGGTTTGGAGGTGCCATAGGGTGCCCATTTTTCCAGCTCTCCGGCGCGGGTTTCCATATAGTCCTCCCCTTTTGCATTGGTGGCCTTCGATTTGAAAAGTAAAAACCAGGCTCCTACGGGTCCGTATGCATCCTTAAAACGAACGGGTACAAAGCGGACCTCCTGACAGGTCATTTCTGCACCTGACTTCAAGGTAAAATAGGTGCTGGCGCCGCTGTTAAACGGCGGATACCAGGACCTTCCCAGTCCCTCTCCCACCGATTTAGGCCGAAAAATATGTACAGCTCCGCCCATGGAATCGAGCACTGCCTTCGCCTTAAATACATAAAATTTGTTTTCCCGTACACTGAAACCCACCGCTCCCACACAGCGGTCTTCATACATGATGGGCTCTGTAATAAATATACGTTCATAGTAGGTTCCATTGTCACCCAGCTCCTTCAAGGCATTTTTGGCGGCCTCAGAAACGATGTTCTTATAGGATTCTCCATGAATCATGATCTGCCAGCGTCCTTCATTTACATAGTTCCCATCGTCATCCTTCCAGATCGGGAGGCCCCATTTTTCGAACAGGTGAACCGAAGAGTCCACATGTCGGGCTATATTGGCCACCAGGTCCTTACGGGCAATGCCCATGAGATCATTTTTCACGTAACTCACATAGTCTTCAATGGTATTTTTACCATTTTTCAGACCCAGGTAGAGGTTGATGGCAGAAAGTCCCATGGCGACCGCTCCGCTGCGTTCCATGGCAGCCTTATCCACCACTGTGATTCGTTGATTGTGCTTTTTGGCCCAGTGAGCTGCTTCATAAGCTGCACCGCATGCTGCCATTCCTCCTCCAAGGATCAATAAATCGGTTTCAACAACAACCGTTTCAAAACTATCAGCGTTTATCGCCATATGCTTTTTTGGATTTATTACTTTTTATAGAGGTCAGTACCCAGTGACTCGGGTTCTGTTCTTAATTCCGGACTTTTGAGGTCATCCGACCCGGTAGAGAACCCGGCATCTGGGTCTGCTGTCCCCTCGGGGATTGTCCGAATTGGAAATTTAAAGCGTTTGACTTTTTTATTTCTAAATCGAACTGCCCACATAATGGAATCTGTGCTTCTTAGCGGTTGCACCACTCCCCCCATGGGCATGAAATCAGCATAACCTCTTACTTCAATGGCCTGAGTGGGACAGATCTTTACACAACTGTAGCACTCCCAGCACATATCCACTGCCCGGTTATAGGCTTTGTTCTTCTCCTTATCCAGAACCATCAGATCGTTTGGACAGATATACTGGCATGCAGTGCGGTCCTGGGCTTTACAGCCATCACATTTATCAGATATTACAAAACTTGGCATAGTAGCTTGGTTTGTGAACTCCACAAACATAATTAAATAATCCCGGGGGTGATTGTTGAAAACTCGAGGGGAGTGAAATTTAGAATTGTTATAAAATTAATCGTCCGAAAAATGCTTTAGCATTTCGCGGTAGGAGGAGAATACACGGGCCCGAGACACAAAACCAAGGTATTTTCCATTTTGAAGCACCGGGAAGTTGTAGCGACCACTCTCTGAAAATTTTCTGGCCACCTCCTCCATCTGCTCGGTGGATTCGATGGTCCACTCCGGAATAGTCATCAGGTCAGATATTTTCGTGACATCGTACATTTCGGGATTGAACATGATGTGACGGATGTCATCCAGCTTTACGATCCCTTTCAGATTGTGCTTCTCATCCACCACAGGGAAGATATTCCTGCTTGAAGTGGTGATGATCTTAATCAGATCCCTCAATGTATTCTCTGCCCTGACTGTTTTAAAATTGGTTTCAATCAGGTCTGTGACTTTCATCATTAACAAGATGTTCCTGTCCTTATGGTGTGTCATTAGTTCACCACGTTTGGCCAGCTGAACCGTGTATACCGAGTTTTTCACAAAATACTTGGTCGTGCCATAAGAGATGGTGGAAGCAAGCATCAAGGGGAAGAAGAGTTCGTAACCTCCGGTGATCTCTGCAATCAGGAAGATGGCAGTAAGTGGTGCATGGATTACACCTGCTATCATACTTCCCATTCCCACCAGGGCCATATTACTGACTGAAACTTCAATACCCATCTGGTTCAGGACAAGTCCAAACAGGAGTCCCATATTTGCACCCATAAAAAGAGAGGGCGCAAAGATCCCTCCAATCCCCCCGGCAGCAAAGGTCAGTGTAGTGGCGATGACCTTGAATCCTATTAACAGGAGTATATAGATCACCACCAGCGCAAATGTATTGTGCCAGCCTTCAAAAAAAGTATCCATCAAACAATTGAATGTATTCACCGCGGAGTCCCTGGTTTACCACCTCGTATCCCTCACCATACAAGGACGGGAGAAAGAAAATAATGATACCCAGCAAGCCCCCGGCTACCAATAAGGCGTTTCCATGGACTTTTAAATTTCTCGAAAATGGCAGATATTCGAATGTAACTCTTTGGTGAAATAAACAGATAGCATCCCCACTATTATTCCGAGAAGTAGATAGTAATGAATCTGCCCCATTTCAAAAGGCTCAACCAACTGAAATGAGTAGAGCACATTCTGACCCAGAAGAAGATAGGAGGTTATGGCTCCTGCTGCCGAAGCAATAAGTAATGGAATTACTGCCCACATGGTCATGTCCAGCATAATCACCTCCAGGGCAAATACGATTCCCGCGATGGGGGCCTTGAAAATAGCCGACATGGCTCCTGCACATGCACAGGAATCAGCAGCATGATCTCCTTATAAGAGAGCTTGAATGCTTTACCGATCCGGGAACCAATGGCTCCGCCTGTGGCTACTGTGGGACCCTCCAATCCCACCGATCCACCGAAGCCAACAGTGAGCGCACTGGTTATAATACTGGAGTAGAGGTTGTGGGAACGAATGATCCCGTTGTTTTTAGAGATTGAAAACAGCACACTGGGTATGCCGTGCCCCACTGGTCGCTTATTTACATACTTTATATAAATAACTGCCAGTGAGATACCTATTATCGGCAAAATGAATATATAATACCGTATATTTTCTCCCTGGAAACCATTTTCAAGGGCCACCCGGATAAAGTGTACCAGATTCTTGATAATTACAGCCGCCAGACCTACCCCCAGGCCCACAATTGCCGCCAGAAGGTAGAGAAACCTGTGGCCTGACAAATACCTGATTTTGAATTTATTAATCCTAGTAAAAAACTGTTTTCCGGACATGGCATGACAAAATTAGCATTTTCAGAACCAGTTCAAAAAAAAAGAATGCCGAAATAAGATTGTATTATCTTTGTTTTACCACCCCGGTAATATTGACAGTTGGATGGCGTTTATTTGTTATATGTGTGGAACACAAAAATATGGCAGGCACAGTTGTTTTTGGTTGCTGTTGATGATCTTCATCATGTGTTCGGTTGAGTCCAAAGCACAGGGGGGCGATCTGCCCGACATCCCTGATTTGATCCGCGTCACAGTGGAGCATGACATTTCCGGCGTACTGATCCAGTGGGAGCCCAGCGAAGATGCGGATATAGCATTTTACCGCCTCTATAAAATGAATGATGATCAGGCCTTTGAGCAGCTCAATTTCTTCTCTCCCGACAGCATGGACTTCTCTTCTGATACCCTGGAGTATATCCACGTGACCAATGCATTAGACAACCTCACCTACTCGGTAACGGCTGAAGACAGCAGCAATAATGAAAGTCTTTTTGGTCAAAATATACACAGGGCTGTTTCTTTGTCGCTGGAGTTTGATCCCTGCGCTCCATCAAATATTATTACCTGGCAACCCTATTTAGGCTGGGAAGGAAATATTTCCGGCTATGTGATACATGGAGGCACAGACAGTGATAGTTTGAACCAGCTCGATTTCGTGAGCCCCACCACACTCTCATATACACACGAGGAGGTGGTTCCTGGCTCCTATTATTACTACTATATCGAGACCTTGAATACCAGTGGTCTGAGTTCGCTCTCTGCAATTGACTCGGTGGCGGCCATTTATCCTGAAGCCCCGGCTTATATTGCAGTAGATTACGTAAGCGTAATCGATCCCAATGGCATTGAGCTCCAGTTTACAGCAGATGTATCCGGTCCCGTAAAGAACTTCAGATTGATGAAACGAAGCAATCTGGGAACTCCTTATACCGAAGTAATCACTTTCTGGGATGAATCTCAATCCACCCATGTGGTCCAGGATCCCTTTCCCACGGGCACTGAGAGCTACCAGTACATGGTGCAATCCATATACCAACCCCCAGCCTGCAGCACGCCCATTCTGCTTTCAGAGTCGAATCCGGGTAACAGTATTTTGCTTGGAAATAGTGTTGAGAATCTGGTGGTCTCTCTTAGCTGGAATCCCTATGAAACTTATACATCCGGATTGGCAGAATACCTCATTCAAAGAAGATTTGGCGATGGAGAATTTACGGATGTACAATCGCTTGGTTCCGGCACTACCTCGTGGAGTGAAGACCTGGAACCGGTTATAAACGGATCCCAGCCTGGTATACTTCAATATAGGGTAGTAGCTGTAAGTTCTCAGCCTGGATTGGGGAATCCCGGAGAGAGTATCTCTAACATCACCACGGTGTCGGTAGAGAGCCAAATGGAAATTCCCAATGCATTCACGCCTGGCACCAATGACATTAATGCAGAGTTCAAACCCTTATTTGATTTTGCCCCAAAAGATTATTTAATGATGATCATGGATCGTGGAGGCCGAAAAATGTTTGAAACCTCCAATCCATCGGAAGGATGGGATGGCCGTTTCCTGGGTGGGGAATTTGTAAATGAGGGAGTTTATGTCTATTTCCTCCAGTATACAGATTACACGGGCTTATTCAAATCTTATACGGGCAATGTTTCGGTCCTCTATCCCTAATACCAAAAAAAAGAGAGCTGTATAAACACTCTTACTTCTAAATCACTAATTTTGCAGTGATGTTGGAAAAGGTTATCACAGAAGATCAGAAAGTAAATGCACTGCTTGAACAGCTGATCAAGAACTGTTCGTATTGCAAATCTAGCAAGGATGAAAAGCTGATCAGGAAGGCTTTTAAGATGGCCAATGAGGCCCATAAAGGCATGCGCAGAAAATCAGGGGACCCCTTTATTATCCATCCCCTGGAAGTTGCTGTAATTGTCAGTGAGGAGATAGGTTTGGGAGTAACCAGCACTGTATGTGCCATTCTGCACGATGTGGTGGAAGACACCGACCTCACCATTGAGGATATTGAGAATGCCTTCGGAGAAAAAACCGCCTCAATCGTTGACGGGCTAACTAAAATTTCCGGAGTTTTCGACAAAGAATCCAATTCGCTGCAAGCTGAGAATTTCAGAAAGATGCTTCTGACCCTCTCCGACGATGTAAGGGTGATATTCATCAAGCTGGCAGACCGGCTTCATAACATGCGTACCCTGGGTTCGCTTCCCCGTAATAAACAGATTAAGATTGCCGGAGAGACGATCTACCTGTATGCACCTCTGGCTCACAGGCTGGGCTTACATGCCGTGAAATCGGAGCTTGAAGATCTGAGCCTGAAGTATCGATACCCCGATGTATACAATGAAATTTCTGAAAAGATTAAACTCACTGAGGAGAGGCGCCTGCATCTGATAAACCACTTCTCGCTGCCTATCATAGATGCGCTGGAGACCTCGGGATTCACCTTCAACATCTCCGGAAGGCCCAAGTCCATTTACTCCATATGGCAAAAGATGCACCAGAAGAAGGTCGCTTTTGAAGAGATCTATGATATTTTCGCCATTAGAATCGTGTTTGAACCCAAGGCAGGTATACCCGAAAAAACACAATGCTGGAATATTTACTCCATTATTACCGATATCTATTCCCCCAAACCTGAAAGAATCAGGGATTGGGTTTCCACCCCTAAAGCCAATGGTTATGAGGCTCTTCATACCACAGTAATGGGGTCCAATGGCAAATGGATGGAGGTTCAGATCCGTTCCCGTCGAATGGATGAAATAGCTGAACGTGGATTTGCTGCACACTGGAAGTACAAGGATAAAAGTTCTCCTGAGTCGGAGTTAGACAAATGGATTAAAAATATCAGGGAAACACTGGAAACTCCATCCGTTGATGCCATGGAGTTTCTTGACGATTTTAAGCTTAACCTCTTCTCTTCTGAGATTATGGTCTTCACCCCAAAGGGGCATATCATCACACTGCCTAAAGGCTCCACTGCACTCGATTTTGCTTATGACATACATACAGAGATCGGCAACAAGGCCATCGGTGCAAAAGTCAACCACCGTCTGGTTCCCTTAAGTCACATCCTGACCAGTGGAGATCAAGTGGAGATCATATCCTCTGATGTTCAAAAACCCACTTTGGAATGGTATCAGTTTGCAACCACGGTAAAGGCTAAAACTGCCATTAAAAATGCCTTGAAAGCTGAAACCAAAAATCGTACAGAGGTTGGGAAACAGATACTCATTGACAAACTAAAGCAGCTTAATCTTACGCCCAGCTCAAGAATTCTGAAGAAGCTGGTTCCGGCATATGACTCAAGCCATAAGGATGAACTCTATTCTAAAATAGGAAGCGGGCTTATAGGCCTGGATGATCTGAAGGAAGTCCTGAGCAAAAACACCAAGAATAAGTGGGTTCGGGTATGGGATCTATCTGTAGGCCGGTCCCAAAAAAAATCTGGTCAAAAGGAAGAGTATGACTCCAGGGGTACATTGATTCTGAGGGAGACCATGGAAAATGAGGAGAGCAACTATACCCTCGCTAAATGCTGCAGTCCCATTCCGGGTGATGAAGTTGTTGCAGTAAGACAGGAAAATGACATACTCCTTGTGCATCGAACAGATTGTCAAACCGCTGTTAAGATTATGTCCAGTCAGGGAAATAAGCTGGTGGCTGCCAAATGGACACAGCACAAGGTTCTATCCTATCTGGCTAAAATTCAATTAAATGGGTGGGATCGTTTTGGAGTTTATAATTCAATTACCAATACCATTACCAAAGAGTTAAATATTAGCATGCGAACCATCAACCTGCATGGACACGATGGCATTTTTAACGGAACCATCGATCTGTATGTGCACAACACCAATGACCTCAATAACCTTATCCTCAATTTGATTAAAATTAAGGGAGTGGATTCAGTCCACCGGGTGGAGGTGACAGAGTAATATTCCGTCTTTATCTGTTCTAAATTAAAATTATTGTTATCTTAGTGCCCTAATATTTACTTAGACTAATTATGGTGCAAGAGGAGACCAAAGACACTGTAAAACAGATATTCACAGAATATCTTGAACGAAAAGGTCACCGTAAAACCCCCGAACGTTATGCCATTCTTGAAGAGATTTACTCAAGAGATGGGCATTTTGATATAGAGTCTCTCTATATTTTTATGAAGAATAAAAACTACAGGGTGAGCAGAGCTACGCTTTATAACACCATAGAGTTATTGCTTGATTGCAGCCTGGTAGTTAAACACCAGTTCGGAAAAAATATAGCCCAGTTCGAGAAAGCGTATCACTGCATGCAGCACGATCACCTGATCGACATGAATTCGGGAAATGTGATTGAGTTTTGCGATCCCAGGATTGAAGAGATAATCAAGACAGCCTGTGAGCTTAACAACTTCGCTCCCAGTCATCACTCCCTCTATATTTATGGCCGGAGCAAGAATGACACCCCCGGGACTAAGTAGGTAACGCTTTTTTTCTTATTTTTATCCGGACTTTGATGCCGGAACACCCGGCTTATTTTATGCCATAAACTCACAATTATTATTCACATGAAAGTTGATGTTCTTCTAGGCCTCCAGTGGGGAGACGAAGGTAAAGGAAAAGTGGTTGATGTTCTGACACCCAAGTATGACATTATTTGCAGATTCCAGGGAGGGCCTAATGCAGGCCACACCCTTGAGTTTAACAACCGCAAACACATTCTGCATAATATACCTTCTGGAATCTTCAGAGAGGACAAACTAAATATGATCACCAATGGTGTGGTATTGGACCCCATCGTTTTCAAACGTGAAATTGACTCCCTTGAAGCCATAGGAATCGACCTGACCAAAAACCTGTGGATATCAAAGAAAGCGCATCTGATACTTCCCACCCACCGAATCCTTGATGCTGCATCTGAAGCGGCCAAAGGGAAATCAAAAATCGGATCCACATTAAAAGGAATTGGACCGACTTATATGGATAAGACCGGTCGCAACGGACTTCGCGTGGGTGATCTTGATCTGGATTTCATCACCAAATATGAAGCCTTAAAAGAGAAGCACAGGCAATTGCTTAAGCAATATGATTATGAATACAACCTGGACGAAGAAGAGAGATTCTTCGAAGGCATAGAGGTTATCAGGAAATTCAAACGCGTAGATACAGAATATGCTATAAACAGTGCTCTTGAAGATGGAAAATCCGTACTTGCTGAGGGTGCTCAGGGGACCCTGCTGGATATAGACTTTGGCTCCTACCCTTTTGTAACCTCTTCCAATACCATCTGTGCAGGAGCCTGTACAGGTATGGGTATAGCACCAACAACCATCGGCGAAGTCTATGGGATTTTCAAAGCATACTGCACCCGTGTGGGTAGCGGCCCCTTCCCCTCTGAACTTCTGGATGATGAGGGTGAAAAATTAAGGGAAATCGGTAAAGAGTTTGGCTCCACCACAGGCAGACCTCGCCGTTGCGGATGGCTTGATCTTGTGGCACTTAAGTACAGCATAATGCTAAATGGGGTCACCCAGTTAATAATGACCAAAACAGATGTGCTTGATACTTTCGATACCATCAAAGTAGTCACCGCATACTCCGTAAACAATGAACTGACAGACCAACTACCGTATGACCTTGCAGCCGATGTAAAACCCGTTTTCACCGAAATGGCCGGTTGGAAAACCGACCTCACAGAAGTACGTGTTAAAGAACAATTCCCAAAGGATCTGAACGAATACATACGTTTCCTGGAGAAAGAGTTAAAAGTACCCATTACATTGGTTTCAGTGGGACCTGATAGGGAGCAGATTATTGAAATGTAAATGGTGAGTGGTGAGTGGTGAGTGGTGAGTGGTGAGTGGTGAGACTATAACCGCAACCTTAAACTTCTGATGGTTGCATAAATTTGTTTGCGTAGGGTCAGGATTTTCTCACTTGCATCCACATATTCCTTCTGCTTTTTATTGAGTAACCCCAAGTTTATACTTAAGATTAGCTGAGTTTCTAACTCTGACAAACTGCCTGAAGCTATTTGCAAATATCTTATAAACTCTTTGGTGCTTTGTCTGGCAGCCCCTTCTGCAATATTCGAAGGAACAGAGATGGCTGCTCTTCGCATTTGTGATACTAAAACATATAACTTCATTTTGGGGTATGTATCCGTAATCTCGTATATCTCTAGAGTGAGTTCGCATGCCCTTATCCAGATAGTAAGATCTTTATGATTTCTAATACCCACAACTACTTTTGGGGATTTATGTGAACAATACAACACATATCAGCCATGGGACAAAATGATCTTTTAGAAATCACTCACTATTCACCACTCACTATTCACCACTCACCATTATTTCCTATCTTGAGTAATCTTTCAAACCATATTCATAAATTATAATCCGAGATCATGAAATCACTGGTTCAATTTTTCGAGGCGAACGTCCAGAAGTATGCCGATAATCCCTACCTATGGGAGAAGCGCGATGGATCATTTCAGTCCACTTCCTACAAAGAGATGAAAGAACAGGTCTATCAGTTTGCAGCCGGACTGCTCACTCTGGGCATAAAAAAAGGCGATCGCCTGGCTCTGCTGGCTGAAGGGCGCACCCAATGGGTGGTGGCCGAAATGGGTATGTTCTACCTGGGTGCCATCGACGTCCCCCTTTCTATTCAGCTCAATGAGCCTGCAGACCTCAGCTTCCGCTTGAAACACTCCGGTGCAAGAATGATTGTGGTATCATCCAGTCAACTAAAGAAAATAGAAGCCATAAAAAAAGATCTTCCCGAGCTTGAAAAGATCATTCTGATGGATCCCAAAGACAAATATGGCAAAGATGAGGTCTACATGGGCGATCTGATGGAAGAGGGAAAAAAGCTGCTTGAGAATGATTTTGAGGCCTTCAGGAAGGTCTATGAGTCGGTCAGTCCGGACGATATTGCCAACATCTGTTATACCTCCGGAACCACTGCCGATCCCAAGGGAATTATGCTCAGCCAGCGCAATTATACCGCCAATACGGAACAGGCGCTCTCAGTGATGTCCATCCCGGAGGATTATATCATGTTTCTCTTCCTCGCCTGGGACCATAGCTTTGGGCACACTTCCGGAATATTTGCCATCATGGCCACCGGCGCCAGCCTGGCTGCCCTGGAACTGGGAAAGACCGGGATAGAAAGCCTAAGAAACATTCCCAAGAATATCCAGGAGATCAAACCCAACATGATGTTCAGCGTACCCACCATTGCTAAGAATTTCAGGAAAAACATTGAAAGCGGGGTGCGAGCCAAAGGAAACTTCACCTGGAAACTCTTTAAAACAGGGCTGAAGGTAGCCTACAAATACAATGGCATTGGCTGGGACCGTGGCAAGGGGATGAAAATATTTCTCAAACCACTGAACGCCCTCTTTGATGCCCTGGTTTTTTCCAAAGTTCGCAAGGCTATGGGAGGAAACATGGATTTCTTCATCGGTGGTGCAGCCCTGCTGGACATAGAACTGCAGCGTTTCTTTTATGCCATTGGCATTCCCATGTATCAGGGATATGGCCTGACAGAAGCCAGTCCCATGATCTCCATCAACAGTCCGGACCGTCATAAGATGGGCGCTTCAGGGAACATCCCGGAAAACCTGGAAGTGAAGATCTGCGATGATGAAGGCATAGAATTGCCGATTGGTGAGAAGGGGGAGATTGTAATAAGGGGGGAGAATGTGATGAAAGGCTACTGGAAAAATGAAGAGGCCACAGCCGATGCCATCAGGGAAGGGTGGCTCTATACCGGCGACATGGGCTATCTTGATGCTGATGGTTTTCTTTATGTGCTTGGTCGTTTTAAGAGCCTGCTAATTGCCGATGATGGCGAGAAATACAGCCCTGAGGGAATTGAAGAAGCCTTTACCGATCATTCGGAATACATTGATCAGTGTCTATTACATAACAATCAGGATCCCTATACGGTCTCTCTGGTTTATCCCAACCCGGATGCACTGAAGCGTTTCTTGAAAGGAAAGGGTTTGGGAGTTGATACTGAAGAAGCCTACAATGCATGTCTTACCCTGATAGACAATGAAATACGTCAGTACCGAAGCAATGGGAAATATGGAGATATGTTTCCACAGCGTTGGATCCCGGCCAACTTTGGAGTTCTTTCGGAAGGATTCACTGTTGAGAATAAACTGATGAATCCCACCATGAAAATGGTCAGACCCAAGGTGGAAGAGCATTATAGCGGACTCATAGAATATCTTTATACGCCTGAATCGAAAAATGCCATTAATTCCAAAAACCTGGAGGCTATAAAGGCCTTACTTACAAATTAGACAACGATGAATAAATTTCCTACAAGGTGCGTTCATGCGGGCACCATGCAAGACGAATTAAAAAAGGGCATAAACTCTCCTATTTACACGTCCACCTCTTTTGAGTATATTGATCAGCAGGATACCGTGTATCCCCGTTATCTGAATACCCCCAATGAAAAGGCAGTAGCTGAAAAAATTTCCTCTCTGGAAAATACAGAGAAGGCTTTGGTTTTCAGTTCGGGTATGGCTGCCATCAGCACCGTCTTATTCACATTTCTCGGAAATGGCGATCATGCCGTGTTTCAAAAAGGGCTTTATGGGGGAACCTCTCATTTCCTGGAACGTGAGTTTAAACGCTTTGGGATAAGCTACAGTGTGGCTGACAGTCAGCGTGCCGAGGATATTGCCAAGTGCATTCAGAGCAATACCAAGGTGGTATACGTGGAATCTCCTTCCAATCCCCTTTTAAGCATTACCGATATTAAAGCAGTGGCTGAGGTGGCCAGGAATGCGGGGGTGATTTCTGTGATCGACAATACATTTGCATCCCCCGTAAACCAACAACCTGCCCTGCTGGGCATCGATATTGTGGTGCATAGTGCAACCAAATATATGGGTGGGCACAGCGATATTCTGGCCGGGGCAGTGGCCGGGAAAGGTGTTTTAATGGAAGAGATCTACCAGACCGGGCTGAATTTTGGTGGCAGCCTGAATGCCATGACTCTGTATCTGCTGGAGAGAAGTCTTAAAACCATTCATGTACGGGTGGAGCGGATCAATGACAATGCCATGGAACTGGCTCATTTTATGGAAACTAATCCCAAAATTAAGCAAGTCAATTACCCTGGCTTACCAGGTCATCCCGGGCATGAGACAGCTGCTGCTCAGATGAGCGGTTTTGGCGGAATGCTCTCTTTTGAAGTGAATGGATGGGGAGGAATTGAATTTCAGAAAAGACTGAAATTAATCAAACCCTCCATGAGCCTTGGCGGTCTTGAAACCATTTGTAGCTCGCCGGCACATACCTCTCATCGACACCTGGGTCCCCATGGGCGTAAGGCTGAAGGTATCGCAGAGGAATTAATCAGACTTTCGGTAGGAATTGAAGATGTGGATGACTTAAAAAGTGACATAGAACAGGCATTACTGGCTGACAACTAATAAACAACAGTAATCCCTTTCATATGAAGCTTTTCCAGCTGCCAGGATGGAACCCTGTTTCCCATTGCATTGACGTAGCTCAGATGCGACAGTTCAAAAAGGGGAGAGAGATCGTCCACATCATTGTATGAAATATCCAGCACCTGCAATACTGTGAGGTTGCTCAATGAATCTATAATCCCCACATGGTTATTTGAAAGATAGAGCCTTTCAATCTGTCTGAGGCTTCCAAGTTCGCTTATATCGGTCAGGTTGTTATTGGAGAGGTCAACTGCCCGAGCATAACGACATGACTCAATTCCATCCAGAAATTCCAGTTCGTAATCGGCCATCTCTATCTCCTCCAGATCCTCTATCAGGTAGGTGGGAAAGTCCACATTCAAATTCCCATACACCCTTCGCTTGAGAACTGTTAGAAAACTTCGGCCTGCATAATCTGACTCCTCTTCAAACTCCTCCTCAGGGTCCTCTTCTGCCATAAAATAGGAATAGCCGTCGGCTCCTTCATCCCAGCCAAACTCCTCTGCCAGATCTTCATCTGTGATAATTGAGCTTACATTTACCAATTCAGGTTCCATGTTCTGTACCGTGAGGATATGTGACATGGTAAACAGGGTTTCAAAATCTCCTTTCGTATAAGCTTTATCAAGCTCTATCAGCGATTGACTGAGCCGGTCGGGATGGTATATCATGATGAGCCTGGAAAATACCTTGTTGATCTTCTCCTCTTCCATAGGCTGATATTCATTGACCACCTTTTGAACTGCTCTCAGCGCGTCATATTTATAATCCCTGAACATATCAATGATGCGCCCTGAAATCAGACCAAGGGTCTCGGCAGTGTATGCTTCCTTAAGGTTGTCGTATAGCTCCTTTATTTCCACTCCCCGAATTTATAATTTTTCAGGATGCAATTCACGCGACCAAAAAAAAATGAGTTGTAGTTCATGTTCTTTTCAACAATATTAACTTTGATTTGTTAAGGATTTTGAACTAAGCAGCCATGACCTATACCACCGAAGTTATCATACATCTGCCCCGCTTAAAAGTCATTGAGCTTTTTGACAATGCAGACAACCTTCATAAATGGCAATTGGGGCTCAAGAGTTTCGAATTAATAAGTGGGGAGCCTGGCCAGGAAGGGGCACTTTCTAAAATGGTCTATGAAGCACGAAAAGGAGATCTGGAAATGACTGAGACCATTACGCGGAGAAACTTCCCAGATGAGTTTCACTGTACCTATAAAGCGCGCGGTGTCTATAATGAGATGTATAACTACTTTGAGGAAGAGGGGGATAAAACCCTATGGCGCACAGTAAGTGTATTTAAATTCAATGGGCTGATGGCCTTTATGGCTCCATTTATGAAATCAGCCTTTACAAACAATACCCTCCTGAATATGGAGCGGTTTAAAACCTTTGCAGAAAACTAACCTTAATACCAACAACCATGAAAAGATCAACACTTATTTTACTGGCAATTGCGATTTCAATTTCAGGATTTGCGCAACAATCAAATGATGCCGATACCCTTTGGAAGTACAGCGGTGTTACTTCGCTCAATCTTTCTCAACTCTCCTTGTCCAACTGGGCCGCGGGTGGCGATAACAGCCTGTCTGGAAACGCTTTGGTAAAGCTATCTGCCGATTTCGATGATGGCAAACGGAATTGGGATAATGATTTGATTCTTGGATTTGGTTTAATCAGAACAGGAAGCGATCCCACCAGGAAGAGTGATGATCAGATTGAGCTCTCCTCTAAACTGGGGTATAAAGCCGGTGAAAAATGGTTATACAGTGGTCTTCTCGCATTCAAAACCCAGTTTGCACAGGGATATGATAATCCAGGAGAGGATGACAGGCTGAAGATTTCGAATTTTATGTCACCGGGTTATTTAAATTTCTCCTTAGGTATGGACTATAAACCCAACAAACACCTTTCCCTGTTTCTTTCTCCCCTCTCTACCAAGTTTACGTTTGTCATGGATGAGGATTTATCAGATGCTGGATCCTTTGGACTGGATCCGGGACAGACAGTTCGGGGGGAATTTGGGGCCTATGTGAAATTTGCCTACAAACAGGAGATACTTAAAAATGTGGGGCTCGACACCAAGATTGATCTCTTCTCTAACTATTTTGAGAATCCGCAATATATAGACGTAACCTGGGACCTGCTGCTTACCTTTAAAATCAATGATTTTCTTTCAGCCAGCCTCATGACACAGCTCATCTACGACTACGATATTCAATTTGGATTTGACAGTACCGGCGATGGAGAAATTGACAGTTATGAATCCCGGGTTCAGTTTAAGGAGCTTTTTGGACTTGGCCTGACCTACAGTTTTTAGTCTAAATTAAAATAAGGTTTATCTTCTTGAATTTCTGAATCTTACAATTCGACAATCTAAATAGATCCCATCCTTAAAACGATGGGCTATTTGGAATTTGCCATGCTCTAATCTATATTTGATGCATCAATACCACACTTCTGTGTGTTTGTTATTGAGAAGGGGTGAGAGAATAGGCTCGCAGATCCCCTGGCAACCCGCCCAAAGCGAAGGTGCTACAACCTAGCCCCAAAAGGGAATAATAACAAAAATGAAAACAATGAAAGAAATTAAACTCATAGTGCCCATTGTGCCTATGTCCATGCGCTGGCCGAAGCTTCGGTAAGCGTACAGATCAGATTTATCTCCTTTGTATAGAAGCTTCGATTAGGTAATCTTTTGATTCCCTTCCTACCTCTTTCTACTTGCATACTTTACACTTGCATACTTTACACTTGCGTACTTTACACTTGCGTACTTTACACTTGCATACTTTACACTTGCATACTTTACACTTTATACTTTACACTTTATTCTTTAGAAATTATGAGTAATTCAAATAAGAAATTCGAGACCCTACAGATACATGCCGGACACACCCCTGACTCTGCTACAAATGCCAGGGCCGTTCCAATTTATCAGACTACATCCTACACCTTCAATAACTCGGAGCACGGAGCCAATCTATTTGCGCTTAAAGAGTTTGGCAACATCTATTCCCGGATCATGAATCCAACCAATGATGTATTTGAACAGCGTATTGCCGCCCTTGAAGGGGGTGCTGCCGCACTGGCAGTCTCTTCTGGCCATGCTGCACAATTTTTGACATTTAATACCATCCTCAAGCAGGGAGACAACATCGTGAGCAGCCCCTATTTATATGGGGGCACCCACAATCAATTCAGGGTTACCTTTAAAAACCTTGGGTGGGAAGCCAGATTCAGCGATTCGCTTGAAGTGGAAGATTTCGAAAAGCATATCGATGCCAATACCAAGGCGATATACTTGGAGACCATAGGAAATCCAGCCTTTAACATCCCCGATTTCGACAAATTTGGCCAACTGGCAAAGAAATATGACATTCCCTTTATCGTTGACAACACTTTCGGTGCAGCAGGATTTCTGTTCAAACCATTGGAGCATGGAGCAAACATTGTTGTGGAGTCGGCCACCAAATGGATTGGTGGACATGGAACTTCCATAGGAGGTGTGATCGTAGATGGAGGAAACTATAATTGGGGCAACGGGAAATTTCCTCAGTTTACGGAACCCAGCGAAGGGTATCATGGACTGAAGTTCTGGGAGGTATTCGGGAGCGATGGTCCATTTGGCAATATAGCATTTATTATCAAGGCGCGGGTGGAAGGTTTGCGGGATGTGGGTCCCAGCCAGAGTCCCTTCAACTCCTTCCTGCTTATCCAGGGACTGGAGACACTCTCACTCAGGCTGGAGAGGCATGTGGAAAATACACTCGCTCTGGCCAAATGGCTCAAACAACATCCGAAAGTGGAGCATGTGAATTACCCTGGTCTGGAAGATAGCCCCGACTATGAGAATGCAAAGAAATACTTACCAAAAGGGGCTGGGGGCGTATTGTCCTTTACATTAAAAGGGGACAAAGATGAAGCCATTAAACTGGTGGACAGCTTTGAATTGGTCAGTCACCTGGCCAATGTGGGAGACGTAAGAACCCTGATTATTCAACCCTCTGCCACCACCCACCAGCAGCTCTCTGAAGAGGCCCAGCTATCTGCCGGTGTAACGCCTACCCTATTAAGGGTTTCGGTAGGACTCGAGCACATAGACGACATCATTGCAGATTTCAAACAGGCCTTTGAAAAGTAAAATATCATGAAACCCCAGATCTTTCAATATAAACAGAAGTTCGACCTTGAGGAGGGGGGCTCCCTTCCCTCTCTCAATGTCGCGTTTCACACATACGGGAAGCTTAATAAACAGTCAGATAATGTCATATGGGTCTGTCATGCGCTTACCGCCAATTCGGAAGTAGCAGAGTGGTGGCCAGGCATGTTGGGTGAAGGTGACCTTTTGGATCCGGATAACTATTTTATTGTTTGTGCCAATGTGATGGGCTCCTGTTATGGGACCACCGGTCCCACCTCCACCAATCCACAAAGTGGGCTTCCCTGGTACCGGGATTTTCCCGAGATAAGCATCAGGGATCAGGTTAATGCCTTCGAACTGCTAAGAAAACACCTTGGCATCAAGGCGATTTTCACCATTTTAGGAGGATCCATCGGAGGATTTCAGGCACTGGAGTATAGCATCATGCATCCGGATCTGATTAAAAACCTTGTATTTATTGCCTCCTCTGTAAAGATTTCACCCTGGGCCACAGCATTTAACCAATCACAGCGTCTGGCTATTGAAGCTGATCCTGGTTACGGTGAGGATCGTCCCTATGGTGGAAGCAATGGTTTAAAAGCAGCCAGATCAATAGCCCTTTTAAGCTATCGAAGTGAGCAGATTTACAACAGCTCACAAAAAGAGAAAGACGAGTCAAACACCAGGAACCTGCCAGCGTCGGCCTACCAGAACTACCAGGGTGAAAAGCTGGTTCGAAGATTTGATGCATACAGCTACCATCTCCTTACCAGGATAATGGATACCCACAATGTGGTCAGGGAACGTGGCTCACTGGGAGATGCCATGGGACGAATCAAAGCAAGGGTACTCAGCATTGGGATTTCATCCGATGCCCTCTTTCCTGTGCATGAACAAAAGTTTCTGGCGCACCTGACAAATGGTTCCTACAGTGAAATTGAATCATCCCGTGGCCATGACGGCTTTTTAATTGAAAGTGTAAAACTTACGGGCGTAATTCGTGATTTTTGGCGTCAGGGAGAAGCAGAAAAGAGCCAGGTAAAGCGGGAAAGACAAATCCAGGGGGAGCGTAAGCTGGTACCGTTAAGTCTCAATTGATCTCACCTCTCCATCAGAAATGCTCAAAAAATGAGTAATTTCGGGACTATTATGATGACACAACAAGGAAACAAGATTAAAGAGTTATTGAAATCCCGTGTGCTTCTTCTGGATGGAGCCATGGGAACCATGATTCAACGCTATAAACTTACTGAAGAAGATTACAGGGGTGAAGCGTTCAAGGATCACCCCAGCGATCTAAAGGGCAACAATGATTTGCTCTCCATTACCAGGGCTGATGTAATCAAGGAAATACATGAAGCCTACTTGGAAGCAGGTGCAGATATTCTGGAGACCAATACATTTAATTCCACCTCCATATCACAGGCAGATTACGGCCTGGAATCACAGGTATATCAGCTAAATTTCCAATCAGCCAGAATTGCTTCAGACGCAGCTAAAAAATTCAGCAAATTGACGCCTGACAAGCCCAGGTTTGTGGCCGGCTCCATCGGACCCACCAACAAAACCACCTCCCTGTCACCAGATGTGAATGACCCTGGATTCAGGGCCACCTCATTCGATGAAATGAAAGAGGCTTACCGGGAACAGGTTGAGGGACTTGTCGATGGAGGAGTTGACCTGTTACTTGTGGAAACCATTTTTGATACCCTCAATGCAAAAGCTGCCTTGCTGGGCATTGAAGAGTATTTGGCGAGCAAAAACTTATCCATTCCGGTCATGGTTTCGGGGACCATTACAGATGCCAGTGGTCGAACCCTCTCTGGACAGACCCTGGAAGCATTTATGCACTCTCTCGACCATGCAGAGCTCCTCTCCATGGGTTTGAACTGTTCTCTTGGATCAAAAGAGATCCGGCCTTACCTGGGGGAGATGGCAGCCAAATCTTCACATTTTGTTTCAGTGCACCCCAACGCGGGATTGCCTAATCAATTTGGGGAATATGATGAAACTCCCGGCCAGATGGCTGTTCATATCAAGGATTTTCTTGATTCTGGTTTTGTAAATATTGTGGGAGGCTGTTGTGGGACTACTCCGGAACACATCCACGCACTGGCAGAACTTCTGGATTCATCCACGGTCCGAAAACCTGGACCACCCAAGGCTGGACTGAAACTGAGCGGGCTGGAAGCTCTGAATGCATTTGACGGATCCAATTTTATCAATATTGGAGAGCGTTGCAATGTGGCTGGAAGCCGGAAATTTGCCAGGTTAATCAGAGAGAAGAAATACGATGAAACACTTGAAATAGCTCGAAGACAGGTTGAAGATGGGGCGCAGATTATTGACATCAACCTGGATGATGCCATGCTTGATGCAGAAGTGGAGATGGTTAAATTTCTCAACCTGCTGCTTGCAGAACCAGATATTTCGAAGGTGCCACTTATGGTGGACTCCTCAAAGTTTGCGGTGATTGAGGCCGGTTTAAAGTGCATCCAGGGCAAGGCGGTCGTGAACTCCATCAGTCTGAAAGAGGGTGAAAAGGAGTTCCTGGACCATGCACGTAAGATCAGAGGCTATGGTGCAGCTGTCATCGTGATGGCCTTCGATGAAAAAGGTCAGGCTGATTCCTACCAGAGACGCATTGAAATCTGTGAAAGAGCCTATCGTTTGCTCAGGGATCAGCTCAACTACCCACCAGATGACATCATCTTTGATCCCAATGTATTAACCATTGGAACAGGAATAGAGGAGCATAACAACTATGCGGTAGATTTTATCAATACCACCAGGTGGATCAAAGAGAACCTTCCTCACGCAAGGGTGAGCGGAGGCATCAGCAATCTGTCATTTTCGTTCCGTGGAAACAATGTGGTCAGGGAAGCCATCCATTCGGTCTTCCTCTATCACGCCATCAAAGCGGGCCTGGATATGGGGATCGTGAATCCCGGAATGTTGCAGGTATATGACGAGATTCCTGCCGATTTTCTGGAATATACTGAAGACCTGGTGCTGAACAGGCGATCAGATGCCACAGAGCGAATCATTGAATACTCCGCTGGCTTAGAGCAAACAGGGAAAGTGGAAGAGAGAGTGGATGCCTGGAGAGAGTTGCCTGTGGAAGAGCGCTTGAAACATGCATTGATTAAAGGGAAAACAGAATTTATTGAATCCGATGCCCTGGAGGCACATAAGGTCTATGGCCTTGGTTTAAAGGTGATAGAGGGGCCATTGATGGCTGGCATGAATGTGGTGGGAGATCTCTTTGGAGATGGGAAGATGTTTCTTCCACAGGTGGTTAAAAGTGCCAGGGTCATGAAACGTGCTGTGGCCACGCTGCTGCCTTTTATTGAATTGGAGAAAGCCAGCGGTGAGTCCGGAGAGGCCTATTCAGCCGGTAAAATTCTAATGGCCACCGTCAAAGGAGATGTACACGACATTGGAAAAAACATTGTGGGTGTTGTGCTGGGTTGCAACAACTATGAGGTGATTGACCTGGGCGTAATGGTCCCAACCCAAAAGATCCTGGATGAAGCAGAAAGACTAAAAGTGGATGTTGTTGGGCTGTCCGGATTAATTACCCCCTCTCTTGAGGAGATGATCAATGTGGCCTCTGAAATGAAGCGAAGGGGTATGAAGCAATCCCTACTTATTGGGGGTGCCACCACTTCAAAGATCCATACTGCTGTAAAAATTGAGCCCAACTACAACCAAGCTGTGGTTCATGTGAAGGACGCATCTAAAAGTGTGGCCGTCGTGGCTTCCTTGCTCTCAGATGAGAAGCGAGCTGATTATGTGGCTGAAATCAGAAATGATTACGAAACTTTAAGAAACAATTATGCGGGTGCCGGACGGGATATTAAGTACCTCTCACTTGAAGAGTCCCGCGCTAATTCCCTGAAGATCAAATGGTCGCCCGATCGAATTGTCAAGCCGAAACAGACAGGTATTCAAACTTGGATTGATTTTCCCATGGAGAAGATTTTACCTTACATCAACTGGATCTTCTTTTTTGTGACCTGGGAGATGCGGGGTAAGTTTCCCGATATTCTGACGCACCCCAAATATGGGGAGGAAGCCCGGAAACTCTATGATGATGCCCTGGAGATGCTTGATCTGATTGTAAGTGAGAAATGGCTCACTGCCAACGCTGTATTCGGAATATTTCCTGCCCAATCGCTTGGGGATGATGTGCTTATTCTGGACGAGCAGTCCCCCGGCAACATCCGCACCCGCTTCACCAACCTAAGGAACCAAACGGCAAAAGAGGAGAATTTACCAAACCTTTGTCTCTCCGATTTTATCGCACCTGAGAAATCCGGGCTCACCGATTACCTGGGCGCTTTTGCTGTTACAGCCGGACTGGGTATTGAAACAAAACTGAAAGAGTTTGAAGAATCTCATGACGATTACTCCTCTATTATGCTAAAAGCATTGGCCGATCGATTGGCCGAAGCTTTCACTGAGTTGGTTCATGAAGAGATGCGAAAAAACACCTGGGGCTATGCAGACGATGAAAATCTCGACATGGATGGCCTTTTTAAAGAGAAGTATTCGGGAATCAGACCGGCACACGGTTACCCTGCGTGTCCGGAGCACTCTGAGAAGGAGGTGCTCTTCGATCTTCTGGAGGCAGAGAAGTACGGAATTCAACTCACTGAGAATTACTCCATGGTTCCGGCAGCTTCAGTGAGCGGATTGGTATTTGCAAATCCGGACTCCAAATACTTCTTTGTGGGGAAAGTTGCAAAGGATCAAATTGAAGATTATGCCAAAAGGAAGGGCTTGACTGTCAGTCAGGTGGAAGGTTTATTGGCCTCCAATCTTAATTACTAGAATTCTTGATCCAGATCACTCCCTGCGGCCTCAGAATCGATTTCAATTGAAGCCCGGTCGTTGATAAAATCTGCTACTATTTTACGACCCCGTATGGAAACATCTTTGCGTGAGGTGATCTTTTCAATGCTGATGTGTGGTATGTTCTCCGCTTTGATGCCTATGCGACCACTGGAGAGCCAGGCCTCCATCACATAGGTTCCTTTTTCCAATTTAAGTCGCTTTACCCGACGAATGGTCAAAGCACGCACCTTGTTTATTTCAGTGGCATGCAATACCAGATTCAACCGGCTACCCGAACGATTCCTCACCACCAAATGACATTTGCCATGCCTGGTGTCCTGAGCTTGGTTCATTTCAACACTATCTGCTTCATTCATTGCTAAGGTCAAGTTACTAAATATCAGAAGATTTTTTCTCACTCCCGAAACAGGTTCACCTCCGACTTATTAACAAGGTCTTTATATGCCTGCCACTGGTTATCCATAAACGTATGAATCATCTCCAAGGTTTCATCGGCCAGAGCCATATAAATGTCAAATTTTTGTAACTGATTGGGCGTAAGCGGCTGTGAAGCTCCGGTAATGGAATAAGTCCCTCCCATTTTCACGGAAAGTGCATCTGATGGATAGTAAATTCCCTGAACAGACTCATTCCTGAAAACAAGGTCGGAAATCCGGTCCAGCTCTAACTTAACACTTTTGGAAGTCTCCTTAAACTCTTCCGAAACCTCATCGCCAGTGAGCTTCTTAACCAGTTTATAAGATTCAGAACACTTCCGGATGTCCCCCAATGCATCATTTAACTCATCAAGCTTTGCAATCAAAAGATCTGTTTTTTCCTGCTTGATTTTCATACCAGCCAGATCAAAATCTCTTCTGGGATCGGGTTCCACATTGATCAAAGTCGAGACTGTGTCTCCACTGAAACCTAGCTCTACCTGATATTTTCCGGGAAGCACATAACCCCCTCCACCCGATTCGCCATTTCTGGCACGGCCTTCGGTCTTGCTGAAATTCACCCTGGCTCCTTTCCGGTCTAATCGCCAAATAGTCCTGTTTAACCCATTTTCAGGAACATGCTTCAAGGTTCGAATCAGTTTATCATCCTGGTCTCTGACCACAATGGTCACCGTATCTTTTTGCTCCTTCTCCGATTCGTCATCTACTTGAACAAAATAGCTCAAGCGGGCACCCATGGATCTGTTATCACCTTCATAATAGGCATCTCCTGTAAAATAGTAACCCGGAGCATTTTTTGAATCGGCCAGATAGGCCACGGGCGGTTCTACAGCAAAAACCTTTGATGCTTTGATGGTCTCATACTCTCTGGCCAGGGCACGCAGAGGTCTTATATCGTCAATCACGTAGGCCGATCTACCAAAAGTACCGATCACCAGATCATACTCCCTGGGATGGATGACCATATCCATGGTAGGAACCGTGGGATAACCACTGGTCCACTTGGTCCATTTTTCTCCCCCATCTATAGTTATATAGAGCCCGTATTCTGTTCCCAGGAATTGCAATCTGGGCTCTTCCGGATCTCTGGCAAATGACAACACGTAACCGGGTACATCAGAGGAATCCACCACACGGCTCCACTTCTTCCCATAATCAAGGGTGTGAAACAGATAGGGAGCATAATCATTGAGCCTGTAGTTATTCACCACCACATAAGCTTCTCCCCCAATAGTTGCAGAGGCAACAATTTGTGGTACCCAGGCTCCTTCAGGCAGCTCCTTGATCTGTGGAGAACAGTTTGTCCAGCTTGTTCCTCCATCGGTGGTTACCTGAATGTTGCCATCGTCAGTACCCACCCATATTACTCCCTGCTCCACCGCACTGGGCGATATGGCCAGTATGCAGGTGTGGTTTTCTGCCCCGGTTACATCGTAGGTGAGTCCACCGCTTTCATTAAATTTCTGTTTGGTGGTATCGTTGGTGGTCAGATCAGGAGAGATAAAAAACCAGGAGTCGCCCCGATCTGTACTTTTGTGTACAAACTGACTCCCAAAGTAGATGGTATTTGCATCAAAAGGATCCTGAGCGATGGCTGAGTTCCAGTGAAAACGCAACGCTACATCATCAGCTTTTGTAGGCTTAATATCCACGCTTCCTCCGGTCTCAAGGTTTAGCCTCCGAATATTCCCCTGTTGAGACATGGCATAACAGGTGCCGGGATCGCCCCAGGCGGGCAGGACTTCAAAGCCATCTCCACCCATAAGGAATTCCCAGTAAGTATTGATTATTCCCCCTCTGCTCCAGAGATAACCCGGACCTTTCCAGGAACCATTATCCTGCATTCCTCCATATACATTATAGGGTAACTCCATATCCACACCGATGTGGTAAAACTGAGAAACTGGGAGGTTGGAAATATGGCGCCAGTTTTTACCCTGGTCATAGGTAATGGCCAGACCTCCGTCGTTCCCGTCGATCATAAATGTGGGATCTTCAGGATGAATCCACCAGGCATGGTGATCCAGGTGTATATTATTGCCAATGAGGGTGGAAAATGATTTACCTCCGTCCTCACTTACATTTACCTGGCTGTAGAGACTGTAGACCCGGTTCTCATTGCTTGGATCCACATAGATATCGGCATAGTAGAATGGCCGGTTCCCAATGTTTTTCTCACCCCGCTTTTCCCATTTGTAACCCCCGTCGGTGGAGCGATAGAGTGCATTTTTTTTAGATTCGATAATTGCATATACATATTTGTTATTCCCCCGGGAGATGGCCAGTCCGATGCGACCAAGTTCTCCTTCAGGAAGACCATCCTCAGAGGAAAGTTGCTTCCAGTTATCTCCTCCATCTACGCTTACATGCAATCCTGAACCCTCACCACCCGACTTAAAGAACCAGGGCCAGCGCTGATGTTCCCACATGGCCACAAATAGTTTATCCGGATTTTTCGGATCCATCACCATATCAGCTACACCCGTCAGGTCATTGCTATAAAGGATTTGGCTCCAGCTCTTTCCTCCATCGGTGGATTTATAAACGCCACGTTGAGGATGAGGCCCCCAGGGACTCCCAATGGCCCCCACATAGACCACATCCGGATTGCTTGGATGTACGATGATCCGATGGATGTGCCTTGTTTCTTCAAGACCCATCAGATTCCAGCTTCTGCCTCCATCAAGACTCTTATAAATACCGTATCCCCCATTCAGGCTGTTGCGGGGATTGCCCTCGCCGGTACCTGCCCAGATTACATCCGGATTGGATGGATCGATGGTGAGTGCGCCTATGCTGGACACGCTCTCCTCATCAAAAATCGATGAGAAATTGGTCCCCCCATTCTCACTTTTCCACAGGCCACCGGATGCTGTTCCCACATAGATGACCGATGGATTTTCCAATTGAACATCAATGGCAGTTACCCGGCCACTCATACCTCCCGGACCTATATTCCGGGCTTTCATGCCTTTTAATAGATCCATATCCAGCGGTTGGGCCATCAGAGATCCAAGAAGCAACAATGTAAGAAGGGCGCTGATAAGATGTTTCATGATTTGTGGGGTTAAATGGAATCTCGAATATAATAAATATTACAAACGCTGATTAGGAGGGGGTTTATTAAATTAACTATTCGATATGGTTTTGCTACTTTTGAGTATCTATAATTAACAGTGATATGGCGTATTCCAAAAATAACCTTGAGATCCACTCACGGATTGCGGGACTCTATGATCGATATGGGGACCGGGAATTTATAAGTTTTAAAAGGGCTCCGGAAGTCAAAGGAACTCAGTACCTCGATCCCATCATTAAAGCCATCGAGGCCAAAAAGGTATTGCGTCTCTATTACCTTCCGTTTTATGAGGACAAACCCTACTTTAATGAGGTACATCCTTACCTGCTCAAGGAGCATGGTTTCAGATGGTATCTTATTGGTTTAAATGAATTTAAGGGACGGGTTCGAACCTACGCCCTGGACCGGATCAGGGATATTCAGGAAGCACACGGCATCGCTTACAGGGAGCCGGAATTTGATGCCGCATTGTATTTCAAAAATACCGTGGGGATTATTGCTCCACAGGGGAATCCCCCTCTGATCAAGATAGCTGTTCAGAAAACCCAGGCACAATACCTGATCACCCAACCCTGGCATGATTCACAAAACATCGAGACAGAAGATGAGGATCAGATCGTTTTTAGTTTCAGAGTTTTTCCTACCTATGAATTTAAATCTCTGCTATTAAGCCTTGGAAAAGATGCAAAAGTAGTGGAACCGGATTCCCTGAAAAGCGAGATAAGAAATGAATTGGCAAAGATGGTGGGAATGTATGGATAAAGGGTAGAAGGGTAGAAGGGTAGAAGGGTAGAAGGGTAGAAGGGTAGTAGATAGTGGGTAGTGGGTAGTGGGTAGAAGTTATTGGTTATTGGTTATTGGTTACTACCTACTGAGTATAGTTATTGAGACTAGTTACTGAGTACTAGTTACTGAGCACTAGTTACTGAGCACTAGTTACTGAGCACTAGTTACTGAGCACTAGTTACTGAGCACTAGTTACTGAGCACTAGTTACTGAGCACTAGTTACTGAGTACTAGTTACTGAGCACTAGTTACTGAGCACTAGTTACTGAGCACTAGTTACTGAGCACTAGTTACTGAGCACTAGTTACTGAGCACTATAACCGGCGGAGAAGTCCTGGAAGGTTTGTGTTTTGTATGCATCATCTGAATAATACGCCAGATAGACTTTAAACTGATCTGCGGTTTTATAACCCGGGGCAGCTTCCAGCACCCTGCCCTGATCATCCACATATGAGATAGTGGGATAGGAAAGTCTTCCTTTGGTCACAACGGCTGCTATCTCATGGTAGCCCCTGCGGCCATTGTCTACAAATTTAAAAGTTTTATCTCCGATCACGATGTCCTCTTTCCCTTCGGCATCCAATTTTACAGGATAGAAGTGTTTGTTCATTACTTCGGCCACAGCGGGGTCTGCAAAAGTTGTTTATCCATACGCTTGCACCATCCGCACCAATCGGTATATACATCAATAACCAGCACCCTGGGTTCCTGACTGGCCAGCTGAATGGCCTCTTCAATGGAATACCATTTCACTTTCTCCTGAGCAGCAGTTGTTGAAATCAGGGTAAAAACCAATCCTATCAGTAACAAGACTCTTTTATTCATAATCTCCAATTTATATCACATAACAATATAGTCGCAGCAAAGTTCTATTCCTTACGCAAATGGCGTACCATGGTTCGTCGAAATTAGAAATTATTTGATTATCAGCTCAATTTACTTTTCCACTATGTTTTACAAAACCATCGGGGCCTGCATATTTTTCCTATTTTTAGTCCTTGATTTTTAACTAAAAACGAATTGATGGAAGCAATTAGAAAAAGCCTGAGGGATTCTGCATTAGCAAGATGGTCCGCATTGGGCATCGTAGCATTTACCATGCTCGCAGGCTATTACATTACCGATGTAATGGCTCCTCTCAAAGGTTTACTGGAACAGCAACTCACCTGGAATAGCGCCGAATACGGTGTTTTCACCAGTGCCTATGGGTGGTTCAATGTATTCCTGATCATGTTGATCCTTGGAGGGATCGTCCTGGATAGAATGGGCGTCCGTTTTACCGGTGTAGGTGCCGCTTCCGTGATGGTGCTGGGTGCTGCATTGAAATTCTGGGCTGTCTCCACGCATTCACTGGATGGAGTTGGTCTGGCATATCCTGTGGTTCGATATGAAAGCACAGGTGTTGATGGCTGCCCTGGGTTTTGCCATTTTTGGTGTAGGCGTTGAGGTAGCCGGAATCACGGTCTCCAAGATAATCGTCAAGTGGTTCAAAGGAAAAGAGATGGCACTTGCCATGGGAATGCAGGTCTCTGTGGCCAGACTGGGAACGGCCCTTGCCATCGGTGTTTCTGCACCCATTGCGATCCGCATGGGACATGTTTCCAAACCTATCCTGCTTGGACTGGTTACTTCTGTGCATCGGACTCATTACCTTCATCTTATACACATTTATGGACAAAAAGCTGGACGCTTCTCAATTGGCTGCAGACGAGGCCAACAATACGGTCCCTGAGGAGGATAAGTTTAAGGTGTCGGATATCAGGCATATTGTTGGCAACAGGGGCTGGTGGTATCTTGCCTTCCTTTGCGTTTTGTTTTACTCTGCTGTATTTCCCTTTCTGAAGTTTGCATCCGATCTGATGGTTCAAAAATTTCATGTGGCGGATGCTGTTGCTGGCACCATTCCGGCCATGCTCCCATTCGGAGCCATCCTGCTCACTCCCCTATTTGGAGGTGTCTATGATAAAATAGGGAAGGGCGCCACCATTATGATTCTCGGTTCGGTCATACTCATTGTAGTCCATGCGCTCTATTCAATTCCCTTTCTTGACAATACGATCCTTGCGGTCGTCCTTATCCTTTTACTTGGAGTTGGATTCTCCCTGGTGCCTTCAGCCATGTGGCCATCCGTTCCAAAAATTATCCCATACAAATACCTGGGAACCTCTTTCTCCATGATTTTCTGGGTGCAGAACTGGGGGCTCATGGGAGTGCCTGCTTTGATTGGATGGGTGCTTCAAAAGTATTGCATCACGGGATATGAAATAAAAGGGGGCGTTGAAGTAGCTACCTATGATTATACCCTGCCGATGATGATATTTACCAGCTTTGGAGTCCTTGCACTGATCTTCTCCTTGCTCCTCAAGGCCGAGGACAAAAAGAAGGGTTACGGACTTCAACTCCCGAACATTGAAAAAGAGCAAATAATTAAACATTGTGAGATATGAGTGACAATAAAAAATTTAGCACCCAAGGAGGTATGGAAACATTTTTATACCCTTACACAGATTCCCAGGCCCTCCAAGAAGGAGGCGGAGATCATTGCATATATGAAGAAGTTCGGGGAGGACCTCGGATTGGAAACCATTGTGGATGAGGTGGGGAATGTCATTATAAAAAAGCCGGCCACTCCGGGCATGGAAGATCGGAAAGGAGTTATACTGCAGGGACACCTGGATATGGTGCCCCAGAAAAACAGCGATAAAGATTTTGATTTTGAAAGGATCCCATTGAAACCATGATCGACGGGGAATGGGTAACCGCCGATGGCACCACCCTTGGAAGCGATAATGGGATAGGTGTGGCTGCAGCCATGGCGGTGCTGGAATCGACTACCCTCAGCCACGGACCTGTAGAAGCACTTTTCACCATTGATGAAGAGACCGGAATGACCGGTGCGTTTGGATTAAAACCCGGAATACTGGATGGAGATATCCTGATCAATATGGATTCGGAAGATGAAGGTGAGCTATATGTGGGATGTGCCGGCGGCATTGATGTTTCAGCCACTAAATCTTATACTGAAGAGGATGTTCCTGCAGGTTACGATGCCTACCTGATTCATGTACAGGGGCTTAAAGGAGGTCACTCGGGTATGGATATACCGCTGGGCAGGGCCAATGCCAACAAAGTACTGTTCCGTTTTATGATGCAGGCAGAAGCTGATCTTAAAGTAAGGCTTTCGGAAGCTTCAGGCGGTGACTTGAGAAATGCCATTCCCCGTGAGTCCAGTGCCATTGTGATCGTTCCCTCAGAATCGGCCGGTGCTTTGGAAGCCATGGTGTCTGATTACCAGGATATATACCAGAATGAGTTTGCCGAAACTGAGCCAGGTCTGTCGTTTACCTGTGAAAAGACAGACATGCCGTCTAAGGTGGTACCTGTGGAGGATCAGGCCAAGTTTATCCGGGGCATTTTTGCCTGTCCCAATGGGGTGCAGCGCATGAGCCAATCCATGATCGGACTGGTTGAGACTTCCAATAACCTGGCCATTGCAAGCGTAAAAGATGGTGAATTTGTGGCTTTGAACCTGACCCGTTCCTCGGTAGATAGTGCCAAAGAGGCCACTGCCTGGAAGATTGCTGCAGTATTTCATCTGATGGGAGCCAAAGTTGAATTGAGTGGAGAATACCCGGGATGGAAGCCCAACATGGACTCCCCTATTTTGAAGACCTGTCAGGATGTGTACAACAAAAACTTCGGGAAAGATACCAGAAATAAAGGGCATTCATGCAGGACTGGAGTGTGGATTGCTGGGTGGGGTATACCCACATCTGGACATGATCTCATTTGGTCCGACCATCCGTTTTCCTCATTCTCCAGACGAGAAAGTGAAGATCGATACCGTGAAGAAATTCTGGGATTTTCTGGTATTTATTCTGGCTGATATTCCTAAAAACTAATTTATAGGTATAGTCATCATGGCTCCCGACTGAAACAGGGATATTCGTTGCAATGAAAGTACGCCTGTCCCAAGCAGAACCTCAAGTTGCGCCACATCGGGCATCCTGTAATAGAGGGTGTTTTGTGTATTGCCACTTCCTGATTTTGCAAAGTAGTCGCCAGGTCGGGTGGTCTTACCCAGAGGGGTGATCTTTACTTCCAGGGGCAAGCCCTCCATCAGATCTGCAGGAATAAAACCCAGTTGCTCAGAGAACATCTCCAATTGGTACTTTGAAGGTTCCGGGCCATCTTCAGGAACAATAAACCAGGTTTTCTTCTTTAAAGCAGAAACCGTTTTCCCTGTAAACAGGGAGAGGTATGAGGCCTCCATCTCATCGAGCTTTTTAATGGCAGCAGCCATGGCCTCTCCATCGGGATAGACTTCATATTCTCCGGTAAGCATTTCGAACCTTCTCAGCCTGATTTCAAGTAAAAAGTCGGCTGCTTCTCTGGCTTTTGTAGAGGGCGATTTCTGCTCCACCACCGTACGCTGAACCGGTACCTGAACATAGGCGGTATCGGTTACCAGGGTTTTGTACATGGTTTCGTTGCGCTCTTCAAAATTGGTGTAAATCCCAAGGTCTAAATAGCGCAAATAATCGGAGCCTTGGGTGGGAAGTAATCCCTCTCCATCCAGCACCTCCTGGACGTTTTCTGTTCCATTCAGAACAATACCATCATTCAGAAAGCTACGTAGTGTTTCCCCTGTAAACTCACCTTCCAGTACATTCAAGGAGTAATAGTGTTCAGGATCAGGTTCATTGAAAGAGGTCACAGCCACATCTTCTATATTCCAATGCTTGGATTTTTGCTTAATCACCTCTCTAATCCCAAGGTATCTTTCTGAATAATCGCTGTATGGGCCAGGGATGTTTGTTGATTCTCTGTACGTCACCTCCACCTTTAACACAGTTTGGGGAAGTCCGTATATGTATTGCGCTATTACGTCCTGGGGCTCATCCCCCAGCGAGCTAATCTGTGTCCTTAAAGGATCTGTGGTGGCACATGCAGAAAGCAAGCTAGCCACGGCAATATAAGCTGCAATTTTTTTCATAGGTAAAAGCAATCAATAATTTGACGTGAAATTAGCACTTCCAAGGCTTGATAACAAAAAAACATATGAAGAGTTAAAAGGAAATGACCTCAACACCAAGTTTCCTGAACTCCTCCAATGCGTCGTTCTTCTCTGCTTCTGTCACCCCGATTACAGCATCATCGACAACTGAGATGCTATAACCCCTGTTTAAAGCTGCCTGCACAGTGCTTGTTACGCAATGAGCAGCATCCAGTCCAACCAGGGTAAGTTTGCCCACACGATTTTCTGTGAGGATTCGATCCAACTCCGGATTGGTGAAGGGGTCATTCTTACGCTTGGCCAGAATATGCCCTGGTTTAACCATAAGCCTCTTATCCAGCTTTGCCCCTTCCGAACCCCTTGCCATGGAGTTATTAAGAATGTTGATGAGTGGATTGGCCACTTCGCTTCTGATATAGATCAGGGTGTGCCCTTTGCTCTGTGCATCTTCGATCACAAGGTTCACATTTCTGATAAACACCTCTGATTGCTCCTGGTAGCTCTCTGTTGTTGAGGTCGGTCCAGTAGTCCCCTCCTGGATATCAATCACTAAAAGAGCCACTGATTCAGTATCCGGATTCTCGATGGCCACACCCTCAGTAACCTTAGTTGCAGTCACATTAAAAAGTGCAAGGTTGCCAGCAAGTACTGCAATCACAAGCAGTATGGCCAAAAGAAGGCGAAGCAGGAATTTATTCATGGTCTTATAAAAATATAAATTTCAGCAAGCCATTGAATCCTTCATGGTTATTTTTAATGCAAATTAACGAAGTTTAACGCTTCAACTCCTTGAATGTGGCTCCAAGGCATGCAATCATATCTCCGGCAATCATTGCTTCCTCATCAGACTCCCTCACAGCCAGATCCCCGGCCAGTCCATGCAGGTAAACACCTGCTTTGGCAGCATCAATGGGCGCCAATCCCCGGGCCAGCAAACCCGTGATCATCCCGGTAAGCACATCACCGCTGCCACCAGTAGCCATTCCCGGATTACCAGTGGTATTAAGCCAGTATTCTCCATCAGGTGAAGCAATCCCGGTATAGGCTCCCTTTAACACAACGATCACCTTGTATCGCTTTGCAAACTCCAATTGTTTCAGGTGTCTTTCATAAGCATTTTCGCTCGTCCCTGCCAATCTGTCAAACTCTTTTGGGTGAGGGGTCAGTATGGTATCCTTGGGCAATAGTTCGTACCATTCGGCGTGCTTAGACAAAATATTGAGTCCATCAGCATCAATGACCAGAGGGACCCTTGTCTGTTCCAGCAATATCTTCAATCCTTTACTGGAGTTCGGTTTGCATCCCAGACCAGGTCCAATCCCAATGGCTGAATAGGAATCCAGGTTGGGAGGTTCACTGAATAGAATATCGGATTGATCGAGACTTACGATGGCTTCAGGAAAACTTGTCTGAATAATCTGGTAACCAAACCTGGGTACATGAAGAGTCACCAATCCGGCTCCACTCCTCAGACACGACTCACCTGCCAGTAGCGCAGCTCCCATCATTCCGTAGCAGCCCGAGATCAGCAATGCATGGCCATAGGTTCCCTTATGTGAATAGCGTTTTCTCCCCGGAAACAAGCTGCGAATAGATTCTTTCTCCAGAGTTTGGTAAGGGCTGTATGTTTCCCCGATAATTTTGGGATGCAATCCTATATCGTGTACCCTCCACATTCCCACATAGGGATCGCTGCTTTCAAAAAAGAAGGAGAGAAACGGAAACTGAAAAGTCAGTGTGTAAGTAGCCCGAACTACGCAATTGTAATCCTTATTGCTGTTGTCTTCACCAGAAAGCCCTGATGGGATATCGATGGCGATGGTGGTTGAAGCATACATGTTGATATGTTGTATCACCTCAGCAGCAATCCCAGTGGGAGTCCGGGATAGTCCTGAGCCAAAAATACCATCTATCACCACATCCCTGGAATCAATTTGGGGAAGCTCCTCCCCTTCTCTAAGTTCTACAATCTGAACCAATTCCTGAGCCTTCAATCGTTCTCTGTTCATGTGGTGATCCTTCGATGCTTTACCAAATGAAAGGATATAACACTTCACCCTGTATTGTCTCTCTGCAAGCAAGCGGGCCATAGCCAGAGAATCTCCCCCATTGTTGCCAGGACCGGCAAAAACCAATACCTTCTGATCCGTATGGAAATGCCGCACATACCATCCCGCAAGCCGGATGGATGCACGCTCCATTAAATCAATGGATTTGACGGGTTCATGTTCGATGGTATAGGCATCGATCAAACGAACCTGGGAGGCCTCAAAAATTTTCATAACATGCTGTTTGAATCAAATTTAAGAAAAAACTATTTCCATATTTGTGCCCCTTACACAAAACTAACTATTCACAAAACCTCTATCCTTGTTATAAGGACATCCTAAAGGTCTTTATGTTGTTCTTTATTGGAAGCTTCTTCCTATTGAAACGTCTGGAGAATGCCACAAAATAAAGATTGTTCTACCCCGGTAAAAACAATTGTGCTAATCGGAAGAGAAAATATCACTGATATTGGAAAGATCTCCGTCGTTCTCTGCCGGATCCAAACCCAGTATGTGGGCAATGATTCCATAAACCTCTACATTGGAAAAGGAAGAGGACGTGTAGCCTGTTTTGAAGGCCGGGCCCTCGGCGTAAAAAATGGTGTGCATATCTGAGAAGCTCGGATCGTAGCCATGAGTGCCCCCCGTATATCCGGATGCCACATCTTTGGTTCCAATGCTCCAACCGCTATCGGCCACTGCCACAATCCCTGGAAAACGAGGGCTGGTTCCGTAGTGCAGGTGTTCCGGTATTTCTCCCGCCTGCCAGGCCATCACACCCTCTGCTTTGCTGAGTGTGATTGTTATGGAATCTTCAAAGCCCTCTTTAGGATCTATGAGGTAGACCGGATTTCCGCCCACTACGGACTCTGTCCATGCTTCCTTTATATGGCTACTAATATTTACATAGCGCTCAGGCGATATGGAGCCCATCCCATGATCTGAGAGAACAATCAAATTCACTTTATCACCATAGGGTAGCTCTTCTATTTCGCTACGCAAGTATCCAAGCACAGAATCGAGGTATTTAACCACCTCCCCTGTCTCCGGATGCTCAGGACCTTTTGAATGACCTGTGTGATCGGGTTCATCAAAGTAAAGTAAGACCAATCCAGGCCTCTCCTCAATTGGCAGCTTAAGCCAGCTAATAACCTTGTTTACCCTTGTTTTATAAGAAATGGATTCATCATATTTTTTCCAATAGGTCGGTAAGACTCCTTTGATAGGCGCCTCGCTGCCCACCCAAAAATAGGTGGCAGATTTTATTCCCTGTTCTTCCGCGCTTACCCAGATGGGTTCCCCGAAATAGGCATCGGGGTTTGTTACCATGCGACTATCTCCGATCCGATAGATTCCTCCAAGATCTTCCGCATAAAAACTGTTGTTAAGAATTCCATGGTGATCCGGATACAAACCAGTTGCCAGGGTGTAGTGATTTGGGAAGGTTTTGCTTGGGAAAGATGGGATCAAACGATCGGCTTTAATGCCCTGTTCTCCCATCTCATCCAGGTTGGGACTTTCATACATATCTGCATAATCCCATCTGAAGCCATCAAATGAGACTATTATTACATATTCGTCAAAGGTCTGGGTATTGAACTGCTTGTCAGTTTCACTGCCTTTGCATGCTAGAAGGAACAGAAATAGACTCCAAAGAATATGTCTCCTTATCCCTTTCATTCCATCTCTTCTATCAGATAGGAGCGTTTGTGCGGATCCTCAAAGGGCCTGAAAAATTTATAATTGGTCGGGTATTCAGGAACCTGGATTTGCCGAATGGTCATATCAGGCAAAAATTGGTAGAATTTCAGATTGACGTTCTCATAGCCACCCGCATTGCTAACCCTATTAAACTGATACCCATCCTGCACCAGATCAGTGTGAATATCTTCCAGTGAAAGGATAAACCTAGATCCTTCTGTTCTTAAGGCATTTAAGAAGTAGAAAGACAGGTCATATCCAATGATTCCATAATTCATTCCCCTGCTGGTGGTTATGATGGGTTCATTAAGGAAATGATCCTTATATTTTCGCATATATCCATCAATTTTTGGATCCAGATAATCCACCCAAAAAGGATTGTAGAAAATCAGTCTGAGTTCATGAAAATAGCGGAAATCAATACTTGAGAACTCTGTCCAGAAAGGCGTTCCCATTACCTCGATATCAAAATCATTTAACTTAAAATAGAGAGAGTTAACCACGCGACTTGCAAGGGCTTCATTTCGGGTGGCAACCACCACCAAGTTCTTTTTATCTGTCGACAGAGAGTGAATAATTTCATCTGCATGCCGGATTAGCTGAAACACCTCTTTAAAAACAACAGGCTCTTCAGGGTGATAGTCATCAAATCCATCAAAAATTAGCTCCTTAAAATAATCATGTTTCTCTATGTTGAGGGAATCCTCCTCCCGAACATAGACAATGTTATAATCATGTTTGCTGGCCACCAGCTTCGCCGCCTGCCTATATTCCCACTCCATGGAAGGACTCAGCTGAAACAGATAGGGATTGGTCCTGATCAGATTCAGATTGTTATAAAATGGAGTAACCAATGGAATTTTGTGTTTTTGTGCATATGCAGACACAACCTCCAGGTTAAAGGACCAGAAGGGTCCGATGAAAAGATCAAAATCCTCAAGATCATCATCCATCAATATGGAGAGGGTCTGATCCACACTCTTTCGGGTATCAAAATAGCGAACCTCCAAGTTCATTCCCATTTGACGGACCGAATCAATGGCCAGCAGCGATCCCTGGAAAAATTCCAGAAAATTAACAGCCTGGGGGGTCTTTTGCTCCATCATATAGCGCTCAATGATCCGGTTGCGGCGGGATATGGATTCAACATCCTTGAGTAGTGTATCCAAGGGCTCGGGCTCCAGGAAACTAAAGGGTATAAAGTAGGCCACTCTATAGGTTTTCCTGCGATTATCATGTTCAAAATACAACTCATCATAGTTGTAATCTTCATACAATGTGTCCGTGGCAGCAAATACCATGGTGTCTGTAGAAACCGAATCAAGGTAGGTCTCAGGGTGATCAATCACCTGTGGCACAGGAATTCGAATAACCTGTCCGGTTTTCGGTCCACCCCAACCTAACTCAGAATTGGCTGCCTTTATATCATGAACGGTTACACTGTAGTATCTCCCAATGGAGTAGAGTGTCTCTTTGCGCTTGACCTTATGGTAAATAAATCCCTCTTCATTGAAGCTGTGTTCATCTCCATCCATCTTTTTTTCAGGTATGATTAACTTCTGACCAGGTTGAATGCCTCCAGCCTGCAATCCGGGATTGGCATCATACAGATCCTCTTCCTTCAGATCATTGGTTCTGGCAATTCCATAAAGAGTTTCTCCCCGTTTTACTATATGAACCTTTCCTTTTTCCTCTTTATCAGGTAATTGCGAAGTGTCAATCTGCTCATCCATCACCGGGACAACAGGAATTTTTAAAGCTTGACCAACCTGCAAACCCGAGACGACCCCAGGGTTTTCCACAGCAATCTCCTTTTGAGATATGTTGTAAGCCTTTGAGATCGCATAGAGGGTTTGTCCCTGTTTTACCACATGTATATAGTAGACAGTCCCCTCCAGAACTACTTTATTATTAGAACGTTCAACCAGAGTTGACTCCTGGGCAGTAAGCCCCATAACGAGAACACACAGTCCTAGGAGCAGGGTAATATGCCTTTTACTTTGAAATAAATTCATTGATATTTTTTAGAATACGCTTTTCAATGCTGGTGGTGTCTGCTTTTTCAAACTTCTCACCAGTTATTTTTTCATACAACTCAATGTATCTTTCCGATACCTCCTCCACAAATGCATCAGGCATGTTTGGAACTTCTTGTCCCTCTTTTCCCTGAAATCCATTGCTGATCAGCCACTGTCTTACAAACTCTTTGGAAAGCTGCTTTTGTGCCTCACCATTGGCCTGCCTCTCCTCATAGCCATCTTTGTAAAAATAGCGGGACGAATCGGGTGTATGTATCTCATCAATCAAATAAATCTGATTGTTTTTCTTCCCAAACTCATACTTTGTATCTACCAGAATCAATCCCATTTCAGCAGCAATCTCTGTGCCACGCTGAAACAGCTTCCGGGTGTAATCTTCCAGCATAAGGTAATCCTCTTCAGGTACCAAACCGCTTGAAAGAATATCTTCACGTGATATATCTTCATCATGGCCCTGATCTGCCTTGGTGGTGGGTGTGATAAGGGGCTCTGGAAATCTGTCATGTTCCTTAAGTCCATCGGGCATTGATACTCCGCAAAGTACCCTCTTCCCTGACCGGTACTCTCTCCAGGCATGACCTGTGAGATAGCCCCTGATCACCATTTCAACTTTGAAGGGATCAGCCATATGACCCACGGTTACATTTGGGTCTGGTGAGTCAATTTTCCAGTTGGGTACAATATCGGCCGTGGCATCTAGAAATTTGGAGGCTATCTGATTCAGAACCTGCCCCTTATATGGGATTCCCCGGGGAAGAACCACATCGAATGCCGATATCCTGTCTGATACCACCATAACCAGATATTCATTTTTAATGTTGTAAACATCACGTACTTTTCCTGTATACAGATTTTGTTGTCCTGCCAGGTTGAATTTTGTTCCCTTTAATGCATTAGCCATAATCCCATTTTTTTTATTTTATACTTTATACTTTATACTTTATACTTTCCCCTTTCTACTTTCTCCTTTTTCCTGTCTATCGTAGGCACGCACGATGGACTTGACAAGTCGGTGCCGGATGATATCCCGCTCATCAAATCTAATAATCGAAATCCCTTCAATACCCTTTAATATATCAATGGCCTGTACCAGGCCAGAATCGGATTTTCTGGGAAGGTCAACCTGTGAATCATCCCCGGTCACAATAAACCTGGCACTAGGGCCCATCCGGGTCAGAAACATCTTAAATTGACTGGGTGTTGCATTCTGAGCCTCATCCAGGATCACAAACGCATGATCAAGAGTTCGTCCCCGCATGTAAGCCAGTGGCGCAATCTGAATGGTGCCATCTTCCATAAATTGAATCAGTTTGCGAGGTTGAATCATATCCCTTAGCGCATCGTACAAAGGTTGTAAATAGGGATCCAGTTTCTCCTTATAGTCCCCTGGTAAAAAACCGAGTTTCTCACCCGCCTCCACTGCCGGACGCGTAAGAATAATCCTTTTTACCTCCCGCTCTTTTAATGCTTTCACAGCCATTGCAATGGCTGTATAGGTTTTGCCTGTTCCGGCCGGCCCCACTGCAATTAGAAGGTCGTTAGAAAGCCCATCCTCCACAAGACGCTTCTGGTTGACTGTAATGGCCTTGATTTTCCGTCCATTGTCACTATGAAGCAAAACCTCATTTTCCGAACCGGAAACTTCAATTTTATGATTGGCCGTTCCGTTGAGTAGATCTTCCAGATCGGGAAGGCTCACGCTGGGAAATTTTCTAAGGTATCTTACAAACAGATCGACCTTGTTCTCAAACTCCTTTAAACGAGCAAGCTCCCCATTGATACGGATTTCAGTTCCGCGGGAAACTATCTTCAAATCAGGAAATAGTTCGATGAATTTATTGAAGCGGACGTTGTTTACACCATAAAAATCTACGGGATCGACTCCTTCCAAATAGATCAGTTTTTCCGCCATATATTAAATTATAATCACTACTTTTGGATGTGCAAATTAAGCTGTTTTTTTCAACATTCCAATAAGAAAATCCCTGTCTCAGGCCTATGCACATTATTACCCTGACGTCCGACTGGAAAGAATACGATTACTATGTAGCATCACTCAAAGGGAAACTGCTCTCCATATGCCCGGAAGCTACCATTGTTGACATCACACACTCTATTAAACCATTTAATACTGCAGAGGCTGCTTTTGTGGTAAAAAACTCTTATCCACACTTTCCCGATAACACCATTCACATCATTGCTGTGAACTCTGAACCTGAAGTTGGTGGCCAGTTACTTGGTGCAAAGAAGGGCAATCAGTATTTCCTCTGTGCTGACAATGGAATGTTGGGGTTGTTGGGAGGGCCCGAACCTGAAATGGTGGTTAAACTCAAAAAGCCTGATGAATCACATTCCATCAGTTTCATCTCCATGTCAATCTTTGCCGAGGTAGCCTGCGCCTTGTCCTCGGGATCATCATTAAACGAAATTGGCCAGCCGGTTGAATCCTATAATAAACAGACACCCCTGAGGGCCACCATTGAAGATAACATCATTACAGGTAGCGTCATACACATAGACTCATATCACAACGCCATTACAAATATCTCCATGGATCTGTTTGAACGGGTTGGGAACGGGAGAGCTTTTGAGATCTATGTGCAGAGCAAGCACTACAAGATCAGCAGGATTAATACGCGGTATAATGAAACTCCCCCGGGAGATTTACTGGCCATATTTAATGCAGCAAAGCTGCTCGAAATAGCCATTCGAAACGGCAATGCAGCCGGGTTATTAAAATTAAATACAAGTTCAACCATCAGGATTGAATTTAAAGAAGGACAAAATGCATAGCAGAGAAGAGAAGTTAGAGGCGTTTAATCGCTTGCTGGAGATTATGGATGAGTTGAGAGAGAAATGTCCGTGGGACAAGGAACAGACTCTGGACAGTCTCAGGAATCTAACCATTGAAGAGACCTATGAACTGGCAGATGCCATTATGGATCAGGATTTGGAGGAGATCAAAAAAGAGCTGGGTGACCTGATTCTGCATATCGTATTTTATGCAAAAATCGGATCCGAGAAGGGTGCCTTTGACATTGCTGATGTGCTCAATGGCATCAACAGTAAATTGGTTTTCAGACACCCTCATGTATTTGGAAACCAGGAAGTAAAAGACTCTACTGAGGTACTGGAAAACTGGGAAGAACTAAAAATGAAGGAGGGCAATAAAAGCGTTTTGGCCGGTGTGCCTATCTCCCTCCCTGCCCTGATCAAATCTCACAGGATTCAGGATAAAGTTCGTGCCGTCGGGTTTGACTGGGACCACAAGGAGCAGGTTTGGGATAAAGTAACCGAAGAGATCAACGAAGTAAAACATGAATTGATCAACGGAAACCAAAGGGAGAAGATGGAAGATGAAATTGGCGACTTGCTATTCTCTATTGTCAATGCTGCCCGCTTGTATGACATTGAGCCGGAAACTGCCCTGGAGCGAACCAACCGTAAGTTTATTCACAGGTTTAAGTATTTGGAATCAAAGGCGAATCAGATGGGAAAATCCTTAAAAGAGATGAACCTGAAGGAGATGGAAGCAATATGGGAGGAGGCCAAATCTATTTAGCACCCTGCTCGTCAGGGTTAGCCTTTTCTTCAGAGATATCTGTTTCTTCAGAGGCAGCCTCCTGCACTTCAGGGGTGACCTCATCAGTAGCAGATTCCTGATCTTCTGATGTCTCTTTTTCTTTTTCAATCACTTCCAGTAATTCATGTGTCTGTAGTTGGTTGTACCACTGGAAAACCTTCTTGATATCGGAAACATATACGCGCTCCTGGTCATAGTCTGGTACCAGTTCCTCAAAATAGGCTTTTAACTGAGCGGCATCTGTTTTATGAGACAGTGTTTCTTTTCCTTCTGCCTTTTCATGAATCTGGAAAAAGATATCCGCCAATGGGACCTCTTCCTCATTGGTGAAAATAGCAATATCCTCAAGAGAACTCACCCTTGCTGTTGCAGGAGCTACATGGCGTTTGCCATCCTCAAGCGATTCAACCACAATGCCATTTCTGGCCTGGGCAATGTACCTGAATAATCCTCCTTTGCCCGAAATGGACATGATATCTTTTAGCTTAATTGTCTTCATAACCGTACCTTTCCGTAAAGTGATGCAAATATAGCACTTCTAGTTTAATCCCCGCTCCTTTTTAATCTGGTCATATGCCTCCTGCACCTTTCTGAATTTCTCATGAGCCACTTTCTTAAAGTCTTCACCTAAATGACTCACCTTGTCGGGATGGTATTTCATTGCCATCCGGCGATAAGCCTTCTTCAAATCATCGTCAGAAGAAGTGGGCTCTATTTCCAGAATCTTGTATGAGGCATCGGTTTGACTTACAAACATGGCCCGAATACTCTGAAAATCAGAGTCAGAAATACCCATATAACCTGAGATCTTATGAATTACATTATTTTCAGGTTCACTTACCGAGCCATCGGCAGAAGCTATCCCAAAGAGGAAGTGCAGCATCTCCAGCCGGTATGAATAATCAAGCCTTTGTGAGAGCTGGTGGGTCACATCCCTTAGAGGGATCTCCTGTTTTAAAATATCTCTGAGCATCACAACAGCTTCGGATGCGGTATCTTCTCCAAATCGGGATACAAAGTAGCGTTTCACATAATCCAGTTCGCTCTTCATAACCCGGCCATCGGCTTTCATCACTGCAGCAATAAGAACCAACAGTGAGGCTGCATAATCCCCTCTTAATGTTTTCTCCCTGACGCTTCTCGATTGTCCGGGTATCTCACTTTTCCCTGAATCAAAAATTGATCCAACAGCCAGACCCAGTATTCCACCGATAGGGCCTCCCAGCGCCCAACCCAGACCAAGACCAACCCATTTTCCAAATTTTGCCATTTAATTATCCTCTTTTTAAAATCACATTGTGCATATTAATAATCTGTGGAAGTATCATTTCCTTCCCGTCATTGCGAATCACAATATCAGCCCTCTCCATCATCTCCTTTTCACTCATCTGTGAATTCATGCGATTCAAAACTTGTTCTCTTGTACTTCCATCGCGCAGCATTGCCCTTCGCACCCTCAGTTCTTTCTCAGCAAATACCCCCACGGTAAGATCCATGTTCCGATCCGATCCGCTTTCAAATAGAATGGCCGCCTCTTCTACCACATAGGTAGCGGGCTTCTGCTCACTGATCCATCTGGAAAAATCCATCCGGACAGCGGGATGCACCAATTCATTTAAGCGCTTCAACAATTCCTTCTCCTTGAAAACCCTCTGGGAAATATATTCCCTGTTCAGGCTTCCTCCCTCATAAGCCTTGTTTCCAAACAAAGTAGAAATCTTAGCTGCCAGCCCTGGATCGTTGTTCATGAGTCGGCGAGCTTCCGAATCGGCATAGTAAACAGCCACACCTAATTTTTCCAGCACGCTGCATACCAGCGTTTTACCACTCCCAATCCCCCCGGTTAGTCCAACTTTCAACATTACCTCTTGGACTTAAGGTATTCTACTGTTTTAGGGTAATATTCGTAGCTAAGCAGATAATAAGGTATATTCTGAATACTCACATTCAATGTTTTGTTGCGATCATCTATCCTGTCATAATCAACTACTGCCCTGAAAAGATTCCCATCCATTCTCTCATACTTGCTTAATCCCACCTTACAGGTAAGCTTAATCCTGGAAGGAAAGGTTTGAAGAGAGATACTGTCGGGCAGGTTCAGAACCTCCACCGGGATGGATAACTGAACTTCTGTAAACCTCTCAAGTTCAAGACTACAGGTAACTCGACTTTTCTCATAAACAAGATCAGGAATCTCCATTAACCTCACCCTCTGGCTAAATCCCTTTGAAAGCAATCCCATTTCACTTCTTTCCGTATAGACGAATTTCAATGTATCCAGGATTACATCAGGACCCGTGACCATTACAGAATCGGGAACCACCTGTACCTCCTCCCTCGTTGTAAACTGCTTATCCACCTCAAAATGGAAATCAGCTTTGACCTTTACCTTACGGGAAAGACTCTTTGCAAACTGAAAATGAAGGGTATCCGGTTGTATTTCCAGTAACTGAAGCTCAGTGGGCAGCTGAATAGAAATCTGATCCCTGAGATAACGAGTCAGAATGTGTGCTTTAAAGTTATCCTGATCCGGTCTGTTCAGATTAAATGCCGAAACCTTAAAACTAATGGGATCAGGTTTTTTAAACACTTTATAGCGCAGCAGTGCATAGCCAATTGCATTTACACGCAGATCCAGGTGATCGGGCATCTCACCAACAAAAACCTGATCCATAGGAAAATCCGTGTAGATCAGAGGATACTCAATCTGTGAAGTATAGTTCTTACTTAATGCATTGAGTAACCAGATAAACACAGAGATCAAAAGGAAAACAGAAAACATCAGGATCCTTTTCCTGAATTGCAACTTTTTTCCTTCTAGTACCTTAGGCCAATTCTGGAGAAAACCGTTTTCCAAAACAGTTTGTTTACTTTTGTTTTCTGCTTATTTCTTGGTGTCAGTCTGCTCTGCGGGTTCTGCAGTCACTGCGGTCTTATCTACCTTTACAAGCACATTATCAGCAATTTCAACGGTAACTGTACGGTCTTTCACATCTGTGATTTTACCGTAAATGCCGCCTGTAGTAGCCACTTTATCACCCTTTTTCAGAGCGTTACGAAAATTTGTTGCTTCCTTCTGCTTTTTCACCTGGGGTCGAATCATGAAAAAATAGAAAACAACAATAATCAATAGCAGGAAAATTAAAGACTGCATTCCTGCACCACCAGCACCTGGCCCAGCCGGTGCAGCTAAAATTTGAAAAAGAAAACTCATTTTTTATATATTAAATTAAACACTATGTTTCGATATTTGCTTTTATTGTAAGCTTCACAGCTACATTGCTGGCATTTGAGAGCACAGTGACCACTTTGCGCTGCGCTCCGTTCCTGCCCGTTGCATCAAATACAATCTTCAGACTCTTCCTTTCACCTGACTTCACCGGTTCGCGGCTCCAGTCGGGAGTAGTGCAACCACAGGAAGCGTCAACAGAAAGAATCATCAAATCGGCCTTTCCTGTATTCTCATAGTCAAAATAGCAAACCACCTTTTCACCTTCAAGGATTGTTCCAAAGTCGTGGGTCAATTTACTAAAAGTTATAACTGACTGTACTGTAGAATCCTGTGTGATTCCTTCCTCTCCTGCCTGGTCAGACAGCAAGCTGCCATTATGTCCTGAACAGCCCATAATTACAGGGAATGCGAGGAGGTATACTATTTTAAGTGTCCGAGGCTTCATATCACTCATTCTCTCCAATCAGTCCCCTGCCTGATTTTAATATTTTTTTCTCTTCCTTTAATTGTGACACCACCTTGTCGAGTACGCCATTGATAAAAACATTGCTTTTGGAAGTACTATAGTATTTGGATATTTCCAGGTATTCGTTCAGAGTTACTTTTGTAGGGATTGATGGGAATCCAATGAGTTCAGCTATGGCCATCTGCATAATCAGGATATCCATAAATGCAATCCTCTCCAGGTCCCAGTTGCGCGTATTTTCCTTGATATACTCCACATACTCGTCCCGGTGAATGATGGTTTGCCTGTAAAGCCTAACGGCATAGTCGCGATCCTCACTATTCTTGTAGAGCTCCATCAGCTTTTTATCCGGGCCATCTTCTTCCTTAAATTTTTTAAATGTCTTGACAATCATACTGGTGATGAATTCCAGGTCGTCATTCCAATAGATACTCTGCTCCTCCATAATTGAATCGAGCATTTCACTGGTGAAGATAATATGCGTATAAGCAAATGTAACCAGCTTCTTATCTTCTCCGTAGCCCGAAGATTCGGAGGACATATAAGCTGCATACTCCTCACTCTCAACAATTCTGGTATAGGTCTCCTTAATCAACTCGGGATAGTTGCTCCAGTTAAGCTTATGCTGGTCCACATAGCGAAGCAGACTTTCGTTGTTTCTGAGCTGTTCAATCAACTTATTCTTCGTAAAACGCATATTTGGATTTAGATCCTCCTGGGTAGGTATACGTTTATTGAGTGCGAGTTCGATTCTTGATTCTGCATAAAGGCTTACATCCAGGATCAGGAGTAACAAGTAATGATAAAGTTCGAACGCCTTCTCAATATTAAAATGGAGCTCCTTTTCGGACCGCCCCATGTCCTCCCTTCCGGTTTTGTAATAAGCGTAAAGGGATTGAAGCGCTTTAATACGTAATTGTCTCCTGCTGATCATTTGTAAAAGAACCGGTAATCAATTTTATAACGATGCAAATTTACATTAAATTTTAATGTATAAAACAGGGTTTGCCAGCAAGTTTAAAGCAAACCCCAAATGAGGAAATTTGATAATGTTTAAAATATTTTACATTTTTGAATATAAACTAACAAACCCTAACTAAAACTGAAGTAATGATCGATGAAGGAAATGTTAAATCTGAAGGGCATGTAACTGAGGCTGCGGAACGAGAAGAAATCCATTCAAAAGCTGTTAGGGCCGGGAAAAGGACCTACTTTTTTGATGTAAAAGCAACTCGCAGGAACGATTACTATGTGACAATTACAGAGAGTAAGAAAAGATTTAACCGTGATGGAAAGTTTTTCTATGAAAAGCACAAACTCTTTCTTTACAAAGAAGATTTTGACAAATTTGCAGACAGTCTGAAGGAAGTAATCGAATTCATTCGTGAAGCCAATCCACAACCCATAGAGATTGAGGATATGCACGTTGCGGAACCCGCAATACCAAATTCCAGCACTGTCGAGGAGCCTGAAAAAGAGAAGGACTTTACAAATGTTGAGTTTGATGACCTGGGTGCGGAAAACACCTGAACTCAATCTGATTTACCTTCCAGAAATTCTTTGATTTCCTGAAAGGAGAGGGTTTTTACATTGGTCACAATGAAATCATCATTCAGAAAATTGCCATACCTGTTACATTCTTGAATCGCTTCGTTGAAAACTGTCCTCAATGAGTAGTTCATGGGCAGTAGCAACATGATGGTGGAGAGGTACCCTGAAAAGTTGACTTCCTCAATTTCAGCATCAAATTTCCTCAATATGTATTCAAATTCATTCTTAATTACCATCTGATGTGTTGGGGTCAGATCGCATCGGGTTCTTGTCATAACGACAACAAAATAGCGGAGCTTTTGATCCCTGCCTCCCAGTCCGGTGGAGATGAATACCTGGTTCTCGTCCAAAATTTTACTTTCAAGCTGCAAGCGACTTTCATTGAGTGACAGCAATGCCCACTTGTGAAGTGATTCCTCCCCTTCCTTCACAAAAGACTCGATTATTCTGTAACACTCCACATTTTCAATGGTGGCCAGACGAGCCAGTATCTCTTTTTTCACCTCCGGTGAATAGCCTGGTTCGTTTAAATACTGGCTGAGATCCAAAGCCCAGGATTCTTCTTTTTCCTGTCTCAGACGTTTTGAACATTCGAAATACTCCACCTGAAGATCCATATCGATCTGCTCCTCCATAACCTTAAGACTACCGGAATTCTCCCCCAGCATTTCCTGGATCTTCTCATTTAGATTTTCGTAAGCTTCCATTGGATACCTTCAATTAATTAAATGTACGATTTTTTATTAATTTTCTAAATTCAAAAACAGATAAGTATGGACATTACTTTGGCCATCCTCGGCACTGCACTGGTATTAATTGGTTTCGTAGGAAGCATAGTACCCATTATTCCAGGTCCGCCCATAAGCTGGACAGGTCTCCTACTATTAAAATGGACAGACTATATAAACAAGGGGGCGACCGGATACGAAAACACATTGTGGATCTTGCTCTTCTTTGTAGTACTTGTAACCATATTGGATTACGTAGTACCTATACTGGGGACAAAAAAGTATGGGGGTTCCAAACGTGGTGTATGGGGTGCGACCATTGGCGTGGTAGTAGGCCTGTTCTTTGGCCCCCTTGGAATCATTATCGGGCCATTCCTTGGTGCCTATATTGGTGAAATTACCACAGGCAAAAAAGACCGAGAAGCGTTGAAAGCTGCATGGGGATCATTTGTGGGCTTCCTTTTGGGGGTTGGCCTCAAATTAATGACATGTGGAGCAATAATGTTCTTTTTTATCAGGCATTTGTTTTTTTGAATTGGTTTCTCAATTCAAAAAAACAGGTAGAAGGGTAAAAGGATAGAAGGGTAATAGGATAGAAGGGTAAAAGGATAGAAGGGTAATAGGATAGAAGGGTAAAAGGATAGAAGGGTAATAGGATAGAAGGGTAATAGGATAGTAAGTTAATAGTTAATAAGTTAGTGGTTAATAAGTTAGTGGTTAATACCCTTCTAACTACTACCCTTCTAACCTATTCTAGTTTCACCCCCCCAGAGTTGAAACTAGAATAGCCTTTATCGTATGCATACGGTTTTCAGCCTCATCAAAAACGATTGAGTGCTCCGATTCGAAAACTTCCTCTGTTACTTCAAGGGCCTCCATTCCAAACTTCTGGTATATTTCTTCTCCAAGTTTTGTTTCCCTGTTATGAAATGCAGGCAAGCAATGGAGAAATTTCACATGAGGATTCCCGGTTAAGCGGAGCACTTCATGGTTTACCTGATAAGGACTTAGCAGTTTAATCCGCTCCTCCCAGACCTCCTCAGGTTCCCCCATGGAAACCCAAACATCTGTATATAAGAAATCTGCTCCGTCAACTGCCTCACTCACGTCCTCTGTGATGCTTATTTTACCACCCGTTTGAGCAGCAATCTCACGACATTTTTGCACCAAAGATTCTTCGGGTTGCACAGTGGCCGGAGCTGCAGCACGAAAATCCATACCTGCTTTTGCAGCTCCCACCATCAATGAATTCCCCACATTGTTTCTGGCATCGCCCAGGTAACAGAACTTCATCTGATTTAAAGGTTTATCAGAGTGCTCCAACATGGTCATAAAATCGGCAAGTACCTGGGTGGGATGATACTCATCAGTTAATCCGTTCCATACCGGAACTCCAGAGTATTCAGCCAGTTCCTCTACAATGGATTGGCCAAAACCCCTGTATTCAATTCCGTCGTACATTCTGCCAAGTACCCTGGCTGTGTCTTTCATAGATTCCTTATGACCAATCTGCGTGCCTGATGGTCCCAAATAGGTTACTCCTGCTCCCTGGTCCAGCGCTGCTACTTCAAATGCACACCGGGTCCGTGTGGAGGTCTTCTCAAATATGAGGGCGATATTCTTCCCTTTCAACCTGGGAACTTCAGTTCCTGAATATTTGGCTTTTTTCAGTGTGAAACTCAGGTCAAGCAAGAATCGAATCTCTTCAGGACTATAATCCAAGAGGGTCAAAAAATGTCGGTTGCGCAGATTATACATAATAGGTTAATGGTTAATGGTTATTGGTTATTGGTTAATGGTTATTGGTTAATGGTAATTGTATGAAATGGGTAATGTGAGAACAAAATTAATATAATAAGTTAAGTGTCGTATTCCATGGTTATTTTAGTTCCATAGCTTCTGTCTTCAAGTTTAAATGCTTCTGTAATTACACTTTTCTCCCCACCTTTTTTAATGAATTGAAGGCAGGCTTTTATTTTTGGGGCCATATCCCCTTCACCAAACATGCCCTCATCAAGCAAGGACATTGTATCTGCATAGTTGAGAAATTCTACGGCCTTTTGTTGTGGGGTGTTGTAATTGATATATACAAAAGGGACATCGGTTAAAATATAAAATTCATCAGCCCCTATTCTGGCTCCCAGCAGAGCCGATGCCAGGTCTTTGTCTATGACCGACTCGGATGGTCTGATGCGACCTTTAGCATCGCAGTAAACCGGCACGCCACCTCCTCCTGCGGCCACAACTATGGTCCCCGCTCTGGCCAGTGATTCAACAATTTTCTCATTGATAATCTCAATGGGGACAGGTGAAGGAACTACCCGTCTGTACCCACCTTCGCGCTTTTTACTCTCCTTAAAGATCCATGACTTTTCTGCTGCAATCCGCTCCGATTCTTCTTTGCTATAGATTTTACCTATATGTTTGGAAGGATGATTGAAGGCCTCATCCTTCTCTTTGACCAATGACATGGTCATCAGAGTTACTACCTGGCGATTTATCCCATGCTTATGCAATACATTCCTGAGCATTCGTTCGATCATATAACCAATACCTCCCTGAGAGTCGGCCACACATATATCCAGTGGCATCTGAGGTATCCCATATACTCCTTCTCCGGCATCATTACGCATGAGGATATTCCCCACCTGGGGTCCATTCCCATGGGTAATCACCAGGTCATACCCCTCTTTAATCAAAAAAACCAGGTTCTCAAGGGTATCGGTGGTGTTTTGCTCCTGTTCATCAATGGTGCCCAATTGATTATCCCGCAAAAGAGCATTCCCACCAAGAGCTACAACAGCCAGTTTTCTCTTTGTCATAGTTCGACTACTTTGTTGCAAATCTATAAATTACCTTATCCATAGGAGTCAGAATAAACAGATTCTACAACATAAATTTGTCAAAGGAAATTCAGTATCGAGGTATATGGATATATTTTTTTACTTTTGATGAAAACCATCTCCCATCACCGTGGTCCGATTACGGCAATTCACATGTTCCTTAATTTTCTTTTTTCTGCTTAGCGGGTGCGGCAGGTATGGAGGATTGCCAAAGAGCATGGACGCCAGCTATGTGAAATACAAAATCGAATATTTGGATAAGATGGCTGGGGATATCCCCACCCGCTTTCTCCCTGCCCAGATGGACTCCTATTACACCAAGTCTCATGTGCTTACAAAAATCGAGGGCCTCTTCAATCAGTTTTCACTCATTCAAGTGGCTGATTTGAAGCGCAAAAGGGTAACTACAATGCTGAATTTCTTTGGCAACAGGGTCGTTTACAAGGGTAACCAGGGGGAGCTTCCTGCCGGAATAAAGGAGCTGAAGCAGATGGAATACCGGTTTACTGGTGAAACATCTGTAATTGGCGGACTTAATTCCGAAAGAATAGAGATAGGGACCGGTAAAGATCAATTTAATATCTATGTGACCGAAGATTTTTCTGTGCGCCAACCGAATATTGTCACCCCATATCATACCATTGATGCTCCGTTAACAGATTTTCCCATACAGTTAAGTATGCTGAAAATGCGCATTTCATGTATTGGTTTTGAATCTAAAACTGTTGAATCTGAACTTTTTAAAGTTCCTGAGAATTACAGGTCCGTTTCCCGCCTGGAGATGGAAGAGATTATTAACAGCCTGTTTACAAAAGATTAGTTGCCCCTACTCCGTTATTATTACCTTAGAACGTTATAAATATGTTGGGTGAATGGCCAAAAAAAAGAAGAAAAATCCCTTTGTCAGGTCGGTGAAATCAATAGTTTCATTTCTGAAGGATGATCGTTTCAGGTATGCCATGGGAATTGTATTTCTATTGGCAGGTCTGTTTATGGTTCTCTCTCTCATTTCTTACTTGATAAACTGGCGGACGGACCAGGACTTTGAGTGGGCCAGGGTACTTTCCGGTCCTGAAATTGAGGTGGAGAACTCTGGTGGCAAAATGGGTGCTTGGCTATCTAACCTACTCATAAACAGGTGGTTTGGCCTTGCCAGTTTTTTGTTTCCTGGAATCCTGGCTTTGATTGCATTGTCGCTATTTAGATTTAAGTTGCTCAAGACTGGAAAAGCCATCCGTAATAGTCTGATCCTGATCGTATTGATCTCGATAACCCTGGGCTTATTCTTCGGGGATGCAGGAGGTAAGCTTGGAAGCGGACCAGGTGGTCAGCATGGCTATTTCCTCAGCAAATGGATTCTGGCCAGCGTTGGATACCTTGGTTCCATTTCGCTGCTGGTAATATCATATGCTGCCCTGATCCTGTTCTCAACAAATTTTCTGGAATGGATCAGAGAGCAACATAGTCCATTCAGGGTGGACCTCGGTCGAAAAAAGGAGAAGGAAGAAACAACTGCATACTCCACCGATCCGCTTACTTCAGAGGAATCTACTGACATCACGGAGGATGAGCAATTTGTGGTGGCAACGAAAGATACAGAGCCCCAGGAGGGAAAAACCGAGATCAAGACTGACCCCATTCCGGACTCAATAGTCCCCCCATCACCCACTACTCCCGATCCCAAAAATGAGGTGGAAATGACAGTAGAAGATGCCTCTCAGAGCAATCCGGATGATCTCAATCCCGATGAAGGAGCCTTAGGTGAATATGATCCAACACTGGACCTGCCCCGCTTTAAATATCCTCCATTAAGCCTGTTGAAGGACTATGAGCATGGAGAGACAACGGTGACCAGCGAAGAACTGGACTCCAATAAGGACCGCATTGTAGAGACACTCAACAACTACAACATTAAGATTGATAAAATCAAGGCCACCATCGGTCCAACGGTGACCCTTTATGAAATTGTACCCGCACCGGGAATCCGCATCTCCAAAATAAAGAGTCTTGAAGACGATATTGCCCTTAGTCTGGCTGCTCTGGGCATACGCATCATTGCTCCTATTCCTGGGAAGGGAACCATAGGGATTGAAGTTCCCAATCAAAATCCCAAAACTGTCTCCATGAAGACGATTCTGGCCTCAAAGGCCTTCCAGGATTCGGGCATGGAGCTTGCTGTAGCCATAGGGAAAACCATCTCTAACGAGACCTTTGTTTTTGACCTGACGAAAATGCCACACTTGCTGGTTGCAGGGGCAACGGGACAGGGGAAATCTGTGGGACTAAATGCCATTATAGCCTCGCTCCTCTTTAAGAATCACCCGGCCAGGCTTAAATTTGTGATGGTTGATCCCAAAAAGGTTGAACTCTCGCTCTATAGTAAAATAGAACGTCACTACCTGGCTAAATTGCCCGAGTCTGAAGAGGCCATTATTACAGATACGCAGCAGGTGATCCATACCCTTAATAGTTTATGTCTGGAGATGGATGACAGGTACAACTTGCTCAAAAATGCCCATTGTCGTAACATCAAGGAGTACAATGATAAATTTATCGGCCGCAAACTAAACCCAAATAAGGGACATCGGTTTTTACCTTTCATAGTGGTTATCGTGGATGAATTTGCCGATTTGATCATGACTGCAGGAAGAGAGATTGAGCATCCCATCTCAAGACTGGCTCAGCTGGCAAGGGCCATTGGTATTCACCTGATCATTGCCACACAGCGCCCCACCACCAATATCATTACCGGTGTAATCAAAGCCAACTTTCCTGCCAGAATTGCATTCAGGGTCACCTCAGGAATTGACTCACGGACTATTCTTGACGGACCTGGTGCAGATCAGCTTATAGGTCGTGGAGATATGCTTTTTCTTAGCGGCAGTGAACCAATCAGGATTCAGTGCGCCTTTATTGACGGACCAGAAATAGAAGAGGTTGTGGATTTCATTGGGGAGCAACGAGGATATCCCACCGCAATGATGCTTACCCCCATTGAGGATGAAGGTGGAAGTGGACCTGAGGTAGACCTCGAAAAAAGGGATGATAAATTTGAAGAGGCAGCCAGGCTGGTGATCCAGCATCAACAGGGATCCACTTCTTTGATTCAGAGAAAACTCTCACTGGGATACAACCGGGCTGGTAGAATCGTTGACCAGCTGGAGGCTGCAGGCATCCTGGGCCCATTTGAGGGGAGCAAAGCTCGACAGGTGCTTTTGCAGGATGATTTCAGTTTGGAACAGATTTTGAAAGACCTATCTTAAAAGGAGAACCGAACCATGACTCTATTCCGACGTATATTGCTATCCCTTATATTGCTTATGATGATTGTGGCGGCCTTTCCCCAGCAGGACTCCAAGGCAGAACCTTATCTCCAGGCAGTTTCAGACCAGTTCGATATGGAGGAAGGTTTTCTGATTCAGATGGATTACATCAGAGAAGATATTATGAGGGAAACCTCTTCAGAAGGAGAAGGAACCGTATGGATGAAGGGACTTAATTATAAAATTGTGGTAGATGAGTATATCGTCTATTATGATGGTGAGAAGCTCTTTTCTCAAAATACCGAAAATGAAGAAGTCTATGTGAGTGTGCCAGATCCAAACCAACCTGGATACCTCCAGGCTGTGCCCATCAGGATCATCAAATCTTACGCGCAGGACTTTAACTACATGTATATGGGAACAACTCCCTTTGAAGGTAAAGAGAGGGTGGAAATTCAACTATATCCCAAAGATGTTTCGGGTCCCTATTCCATGCTGAAAATGTTTATCAACCCGCATTCCCTGGAATTAGAAGCTTTTCAATTAAAACATAAGGAGGGCATTGTTTATACAATGATTCTCTCTCAGATCACAGGCAATCAATCATTTGAGGATTCTCTGTTTAAGTTTGATCCCCACCTTTTTCCAGAAACGGAAATTATTGAATTGCTCGATTAATCCGCTACTTGGGATACTCAATTCTGGAGTGATAAATATTCGACAACCTGTTCTTAAAAATCTCCTTGGCTGTAGAAATATCTGCATAGGTTAGATTCGCCTTTGAAAATTGGGACTCTTCAGCCTGGCGGGCAACAATACCCTCCACCAGATTGGATATGCTCTCAGGCGTATAGGCTTTAAGTGTTCTTGAAGCAGCTTCCACTGAATCGGCCATCATCAAAATAGCATGTTCCTTGGTTGTTGGCTTGGGACCGGGATAGGTAAATTCATTAATATCTACCTCCTCGTCTGGATTGGTATTTATAAATGAACGGTAAAAATATTGAACGGTGCTGGTTCCATGATGGGTGGAGATAAAATCAAGAATCTGTCCAGGCAATTTGTGTTTCTTTCCAATCTCAACGCCAAGAATTACATGATCTATGATCATACGTGCGCTGGTACGGAAATCGAGCTCATCATGTGGATTTCCTCCTTCATTCTGATTCTCAATGTAGTACTGAGGATTCTCCATCTTGCCAATATCATGATACATGGCCCCTGCTCGTATCAGCAAGGAATTGCCTCCTAACTTTAGGATGGCCTCTTCTGCAAGGTTCGCCACCTGCATGGAGTGCTGAAATGTACCTGGAGCCTTTTCGGCCAGCTTGCGAAGCAGCGGCTGATTGGTATCTGAAAGTTCAAACAGGGTCGCATCCGAAAGAAAGCCGAAGATCCGCTCAAATAGAAATACAAGTGGGTAAACTGTCAGGATCAAAAGACCATTGCCAAGAAGCCAGAGTACATTGATCCAGTTTATCTGGGAAATATCCCCCTCCTGCATAATAGAGAGCAGGATATAGATCAAGGCATAACAGGCAAATACAAAAGTGGCTGTGTAGAATAAAATCCCCCTTTTATAATAGGAACGCAGGCTAAATACCCCCACCAGTCCGGCCAGAAAATTCATCAGTACAAACTGATAACTGTTTGGAACCCAAAATCCTGCCAATAGCAGGGTTATCATATGCACAAAAAGCGCATACCTAATGTCGAAAAAGGTTTTTAGAAAGATAGGTACCAGTACAAAAGGGATCACATAAACACTAACTGCATCATTGGTAGATGCTGCACGGGTCAGCCCCACCAAAACCACGATCAGTCCAAGGGTGAAAAATGTTTGCGAACGGCTCGTAAGAATGTCTTTTCTAAAGTAGTAGATAAACCAGAAGAGTGCCAGAAAAATCAGGGAGATCAGTAAGAACTGCCCCAGGTATACCACCAGGTAGTTTTTCTTCACATTGGGATTGGATTCATACTCTCTTCTCAGGGACTCAATAATCAGGAAATTGGATGCGGAAATTAATTCACCTCTTGCTATAATTAGCTGTCCCGCCTGAACCATCCCCTGAGTTAAAACTAACTCCTCCAGGCTGGCCTGCCGCACTTTAGCAGTCATTACCTCATCAAAGCCCAGGTTGGTTCTGAGATAATCATTCAAATTTATCCTCGATAGAATGGCAAGTGAGCCCGGATTGATCCTTTCAAGCTCAGCCAGTAAATGCTCATAAGCCGACCTTTCTGTGTATAGGGTAGCATACCTCACCTCCTCTGCTACTGAATTACGCACCACCATCACCGTCAGCTGGTCAAGAGGCTGTCCCTCCAGTACAGGATGCCGCTCAATTATACCGGTGGCATAGATCTCCGCTAAAATATCTGATATAGCACGCCCGGTAACCGTCCAGCTCTCCGACACATAGGTTCCCAGGCCCATGGATACTGCCAACCCATTGTAATCACTGCTGAATGAGGATAGCATAGACCTTGCAGTCACTGAATCCTGTACAAAGAAAAGCGGGGCTCTATTCTCGAGGCTATCTCTCTCAATCTGAACCTGTTCAGCTGGTTTGTAAATAGGGAAATCAAAAGGAGCTACCAGGGTCTCGTGCATCCATGGTTTATTCTTGGAATACTCGAACTTGAATTTCCCCTCCCGGGGAAACATAAAATAGACCACAAAAATGGTAATGAGGTAAAGCAAAATGATCTGGATGGTCTTCCAGAACCTGAAAATGCTTTTAATCCAGTTCATGGGGTGAAAATAAACTATCTTTTGAAACTTTTAACCCCTCCCAGGCATTTTTGTTCAAATGCGTTGAAACTCTGAATCAACTTAAAGTTTTTAACTATCTTGAGAATATCTAATGCTGTGTAAGTTGTAAAATGAAAAAAGGCATATCACATCAGGGATGTATCCCCATGAGGCAGAATCCGGGACACAAATCAGAAATGGTTTCACAGCTCCTCTTCAGTGAGGCATTCACCATTCTTGAAGTGGATCGGGGGTGGCTGCAAATAGCTCTTGATTTTGATGGCTCTGAAGGCTGGATAGAAAAAGAGAGTGTCTATGTGATTGAGCATTCCAACGAATCCACGGATACGACCCCATCCAGCTTCCTGATAGTCACTCATCCTGCCATTGCTGCACTTGACCTGAAAGCGGGTCAACAGCTTATCTTACCTGCCGGAACAATCTGGCCTTCCGGAACTGCCACGAAAGTTGAATTGCAAGGTAAATTATTTGAATTGATATCCCGGGATGGACTGATTGCTCCAGGAAAGGAGGTTGACCTGCTGGAGATCGGTGAGAGGCTTCTGTCACTGCCAGCCCTTCATGGGGGCAGATGTGGATTTGGATTTGATGCACCGGGCCTGGTTCAGATGCTGTGCCGGTTGAGAGGACTAAAAATCCCCCGAACCTGCAAGACTCAATCCGAACTGGGAAGTGCCATAAACTTTATGCACGAAGTAGCTGAAGGTGACCTTGCATTTTTTGACAACAGGGAGGGAGAGATTGATCATGTGGGCTTATTGCTTGAGGGAGGAAGAGTCTTGCATGCCTATCACCAGGTGCGTATTGACAGGTTTGATCAACAGGGAATATATTGCGCAGATAGAGAAAAATACACACACAAACTGAGAATTATTAAAAGAATCGAGGAATAATAGTCCGTATCAAAGGCAAGAAAGTAGAACCGAGCCGAAGGCGAGCTCGATGAGGCCGAAGGCCGAGACAAAGTATAAGGTATAAAGTGGAGGGGCATGGCGAAAGTAGGTGCATATACATATGAATATCCAAGGCCGGCGATGACTTCTGATGTGGCGGTGTTGCGCATTGAAGGCATTCCTGAGATCCTATTGGTGCAAAGGAAAGATCCTCCCTTTAAAGATATGTGGGCCCTTCCGGGTGGCTTTATGGAGATGGATGAAACCCTTGAGGAGACTGCGCGAAGGGAATTACTTGAGGAGACTTCGATTTCTGCCGGAGAGTTAATACGCTTTGACACCTATGACAAACCCGGTCGCGATCCAAGAGGGCGTACCCTTACGCAGGTGTTTGTGCTGCTTTGGAAGAAGGAGATGGGCCTGCCCCGGGCGGGTAGTGATGCCAAAGCTCTGGCCTGGCACGAACTTACAGCCCTGCCTGAGCTTGCTTTTGATCATGATCTTATCGTAAATGATGTTATACAACTGGTGCGCAGTGCCAAAGAGTGAATCCCAACGTTGTTTTTTTAATAACTTTGTATTATTAATCAAAGGCGATGAGGAAGCTCCCCGGCATAATTCTCTGCATCATTCTTGATTGTTCGCTGCTCTCTGCGCAGGATTCTCCTGCCCGCATTGAAAATGTAGAAACCGAAATTACCGGAAAAACCATGGTGGTCCGATATGATATCACCCATTCATCCCCGGGGAGAAGTCATCAGGTAGATTTCGTGGTGCTTGACAATCGCAATAATGCCATTTATCCCGATTCCATCTACGGGGATGTGGGACCTGCAGTCACTGCGGGAACGGGCAAACAGGTGACCTGGGAAATCTATAAGGAATTCGATGTGGTCTATGGTAATTTTCAACCCAGACTGATTTTAGATGTAAACGATAGCAGGCGTCATATGAGGGGACCTGAATTTGCAGCTTTGTCCCTGTTGCTTCCGGGGCTTGGGGATTATTTCGTTGCAGATGTGAAAGAGATGAAGATCAAACCCTATTATAAAACTTTAACTACTGCAGGGATTCTTGGATTTTCCTGGTTGACTTACACAAAACGAGAAGAGATTCCTCCTGTAATGGCGCCTCCTGGCTGGTATGCCTCGGCGGATGCACCACCCGGAGAGAAATATGTGTACATCGATCACTACTGGGAAAAGGAGCCAGCCAGCACCAATTATTGGCTGTTTCCACACGATGCGGAAATTATCCTGGGCATTGGCATTGCCACCTGGGTTTTCGATGTTATATGGGTAGCCAGGAAAGGGGCCGTGAACAACAGGGTACGAAACAGCGTCCTTGAGCATCTTTCATTTGCTCCTACCATGGAGGGCTTTCAACTGGCCTACAGACTTAATTTTTGATGTAATAATTGATATTTGAATATGCTCACGAATCGAATCACACTTTCACTGACAGCACTCGTATTGACCACATACATTGGGGCCCAGGTTGGCATCCAGGCCGGACAGCACGCTTTTGTGCTGAATACCATGAATCTGGAACCACATCAGGTGGATATCATTGACGGCATAGCCACCATGCGGTATTCAAACGCTGCGGCAACCATCCAAGGCTCACCTTACCTGACCAATGAATTTGAGGAGGGAACCATGACCACCCTGGATGGGACAGTAATCCCCGGATTGATGTACAGGTATGATATCTATGGAGACAGGATGCAGTTTATCGTGAATGGCGATACTGCAATCATTAACAAACCCCTGGCACTTCGCTCGTTGGAACTGGGAAACCGCAAATTCGTTTACGAAGTCTTCCTGGTAGATGCAGGCAAAGTAGCCACTGGATATTTCGAAGTAATTGAGGAGAATGAATATATGACAGTCCTGTTCCGAAGAGCCATTGAACTTGAACAAGATATCTATGTTTCCAATTATGGAGGAGGAGGAGGAACCAAGGAGTTCAAGATGAAAAATGTGAATAGCTATTTTGTAAAACCAATCGACTCTGCAGCATTGCGGGTGCGGAATAAAAAAGATTTCCTGAATACAATTTCAGATCATCAGGATCATGTGAAACAGTACATGAAAGATCACAAAATTTCCGTAAAAAAGGAGAAGGACCTGCTGGAGGTGGCCAGGTATTACAACAGCCTCCACACTACCGGTTCATAGCAGGCATTAAAGGATCATTCCCGCACCTACTGTATTATTGGAGGCTTCATCAATGATGATAATGCTTCCTGTAATGTGGTTGTCCTTATAAGCATCGTAGAAGATTGGCTTGGAAGTTTTAATCCTGATCCTGGCGATCTCATTCAAAACCACTGATTTATCCTCCCTGTTTTCCTCGAGCGTATTGATGTCCATTTTAAAATCAACTTCGCGTATAATTCCACGCAACTCTGCCGTGGTGTGGCGGATGGCATATTTGCCTCCGATAACCATGGGCTTCTCTCCCAACCAGCAAACCATCAGATCGATATCCTGACTCATTTTTGGTTTCTGGTCGGCCGGGACAATCATATCTCCCCTGCTGATGTCTATATCATGTGCGAGCCTGAATGTAACAGACTGGGGAGGATAGGCTTCTTGCAACTCACCTGTCATGGTATCGATGGATTCAAGGGTAGATTCAATACCACTTGGTAAAACAGCAACCTTCTCACCAGGGGTCCATACACCTCCGGCGATCCGGCCCGCATAACCGCGGTAATCATGATATTCATCTCTTTGAGGACGAATCACATACTGAACTGGGAAACGGCGATTTACAAAATCTGAATCACTCCTTATGTCAATGGTTTCAAGCATCTCCAGCAGTGTGGGTCCCGAATACCAATCCATATTCTTACTACGGTCTACCACGTTGTCGCCATTTAAGGCACTGATGGGAATAAGCCTGACATCCCCAATATTTAAGGTCTCCTTAAAAGGATCAAACTGCTTTCTAATATCTTCAAACACCTCTTCCTTATATTCTACCAAATCCATCTTGTTCACGCAGATCAAAATATGTGGAATTCCCAGTAAAGATGCTATGTAAGAATGCCGTATGGTCTGTTCCAATACACCCTGACGTGCATCCACCAGGATGATGGCCAGGTTGGCTGTAGAGGCTCCTGTGACCATGTTTCTGGTATACTGAACATGTCCGGGTGTGTCTGCAATAATAAATTTTCGTTTGGGAGTGGCAAAATAGCGGTAGGCAACATCGATGGTTATCCCCTGTTCGCGCTCTGCCCTTAGTCCGTCTGTTAGCAGCGCCAGGTTGATCTGCTCCTCCCCCCTTAGTTCACTGGCCATCTCCAGCTGCTCCATCTGATCCTCAAAAATGGCCTTGGAATCATACAACAATCTTCCGATGAGGGTACTCTTCCCATCGTCCACACTACCTGCTGTGGTAAATCGTAATAATTCCATATCCAAATATCCCGGTGCCGGATTCTCTAACTTACTCATATGTATATATTTTACTTTGACTCGACCTACGGCCTCATCAAACTCGCCTTTGACTGGTTCTACTTTCTACCCTTTGTGTTTGCTACGCAAACTAAAAGTACCCATCCTTCTTTCTGTCCTCCATTGCAGCCTCTGAGCGCTTGTCGTCGTAGCGCCCTCCCCTTTCCGTGGATCTGGCGGCTGCTACTTCCTGGATAATGTCTTCCAGGGAATTGGCCATTGAAAGGGTAAGTCCCGTACAACTAATATCTCCAATGGTGCGGCAGCGTACATCTTTGAATTCATAGGATTCACTCTCCTTCAACTGCATAAATGGAGCTTTTGCAAGCCACACTCCATCGCGATTAAACACTTCACGCTTATGGGTGTAGTAAAGATTGGGTATATCAATTTCTTCCAGGTAGATATATTGCCATACATCCATTTCGGTCCAATTACTCAAGGGGAACACCCTGAAATGCTCTCCCATATGCTTCTTCCCATTAAAGATATTCCATAGCTCGGGTCGTTGATTCTTAGGATCCCACGATCCAAAGTCATCCCTGTGGCTGAAAAAACGTTCCTTGGCCCTGGCTTTCTCTTCATCCCTCCTGCCACCGCCAAGAGCCGCATCAAATTTAAACTCTTCAATGGCATCCAGCAAAGTCACCGTTTGCAGCACATTTCGACTGGCATTTACACCGGATTCTTCCACCACCTTTCCCGCATCAATGGAATCCTGAACCAGTGCCACAATTATCCTGCCTCCGGTAGATTCCATGAGCTTATCCCGGAATTCAAGGGTCTCCTGGAAATTATGCCCCGTATCGATATGCATACAAGGAAAGGGCACCACCTGTGGCCAGAAGGCCTTCCTGGCCAGATGATACATCACAATGGAATCTTTTCCTCCGGAAAAGAGCAGGGTGGGTTTTTCAAACTGGGCACCCACTTCACGAATCACATAAATCGCTTCTGCCTCAAGTTCACGCAAATGGGTAATGGAATAATCGGTCATAGTCTACAATTCCGCAGCCAATCAGCTGCCATTTTAAGGGCCTCAAAGATAGCAAAAAAAAACTGCCCCTTTCGAGGCAGTTTTTAATGAATAAGTCAACTCTTGATCTTAGAATCCTGGAGCAGGAGTTGGAGTTCCACCAACAGCATCCCAGAACAGAAGCGTACGTACATTATCCCCGCCAATGGCAGCAGATGCAGAGGTGTAGTTTTCACCGTTCAGATCAGGCTCATTGAAGGGATAAGGCATACGGAAAGGAATGTCAGTATAGGACAGATCCGGGGGCACATTCAACACGGGCCAGTCAAAGCTGCGCCATGTGGCCCATCCTTCCATACCCCTGTTAAATTGCGCAAGCCACTTCTGAGTTCCGATTAACTCCTTGGCCCGTGCATCATCCCAGGCTACGTCAGGAAGAGCCAGATACGCTGGATCCAATTCCACTCCCCAGTGGGCATGACTTTCCAGAATACCAGCCTCATAGTGCTCCTGAGCTGTTCCTGTTACAGAAAAACCACGGGCAGCAGCTTCAGCAAGCATAAACTCCACCTCAGCATTACAAGCGAATGTGGCCGGAAAATCGGGCTCAAACATAGCATCGCTGAAATGGCTGATTGAATTATAAGCTACTGTAGTCGAACCATAGGGAATACCCACATATGCCCATTTCTCCACGCCCACCTCGGTGGAGGTATCCGTTTGAGTAAAGAATGCAGGTAAGCGGGCATCGTCCAGTTCAACCATCATATCAATAATGGTATTCGCAGGTCCATAATCAGTCCTGCCGCTCGGAACAAAAACCGCATAGATGGTATTGGTATGCGGAGTTACCGAGGTCCATGGAAGTTGCATGGTCTCGCCCGGCTCCAACATACCTGCATTAATAGCAGCTGTCAGTTCGGACTGAGCAGTGGATGGGTTTACATCGGCCAGGCGCATGCCCAAACGGGCTTTCAGCGTAGCTGCAAACTTCTTCCACATGGCCACATCACCCTGATATACCAGATCCTCTGAACCCCAGGAGCCATCAGAAGCGCCTGCAGCAAGAGTAGCAATGGCAGAACTCAGACGAACCTGCAGATCGGAATAAATGGCTTCCTGATCTTCATAGGCAGGAGTCTTGCCGTCAAAGCCACCAAGGGCCTCTGTATAAGGAACATTTCCTAATACATCCACCAGGTTGTGATATACCAGTACTTCCAGGATATCCACAATAGCCACTTTATTAGCCAACTGGCGCTGGAAAGATTCACTTCCACCGGTCAATTCTGAAAGAAGCATCTTGACTTCTTTAAAATCCTGTAAAGTCAGGTAGGAAGTATTCCAGTATCCGTCAGGAATCTGGCGTACATCGAATACATAGCGACTGGGATCTGTATACTGGGTCATACCAATATACTGACACATCATACGGCTAATGTTGGTATTCTGGTTCATATCATCGATGAGGGCCAGAGAATTTCTGACTGCATTGGCCATCAGAGTTTCTGCCGGCACATCGGTCGCGGACTTCGGGTCTACATTATCCGGAAGCTCGCACGATGACACCAGTACACCTAGTACCAGTATCATAAGATATATATTCTTCATTTTCATAATTGTTCAATTTAAATATATAACAGTTAGAAATTGAGCTTCACATTCACACCAAAAGTCTTCACTGTGGGGTAAGCACCCTGCTCAATACCCTGCTGGTTACCAGAAGTGAGAATTACTTCAGGATCGAAGTGTACCACATTTTTGCTGATAATCCAGAGGTTACGACCAACCAGGGAGATATCAACTCCACGGATGAAAGAGTCACCCAGCACACTTGCAGGGAGCGCATAAGTCAGCGAAAGTTCACGAAGCTTCACATAGGAGGCATCGAATACGTAACGGGCTGTTGGTGAGTTATTATAGTACCAGTAACGGCCCCACCTGTATGCAGGCACGTAAACATCGTTAGGTGATCCATCTTCAAAGACTGCATCTTCAAAAATATTTCCGCCTCCCTCATCAACCGGGTCACGCATGGGATTCCCCTTGGGATTATTCCCTACAGTCTCTGCATACACACCGGTAGCCTGACCATACTTGGTATTGATGGAGTAAATGTCACCACCCTGCTGCATATCAATCAGAGCATACAATGAAAGACCCTTCCATGAGAAGCGGTTTGCAATACCCATGTTCCAGTCGGGCTGAATATTGCCCAGCAATGCCAGTGGATCGTCACCAATCATCAGGTAGCCATTGTCCTGAACAGTTTTCTTACCATCTGTCCATACATAGTCGCTACCTCTGATTGTTCCATAAGGTTGGCCTGGTACAGCATTAATTTTCACATCCCAGGCTGACATCAACTGGAGGCTTGTCACACCTTCGGCCAGTGAGATAACTGTGTTCTCATTGGTGAACCAGTTCACATCGATGTTCCACTGAAAGTCGCCGGTCTTCACAGGAATCAGGTGAAGGGCAATTTCCAGACCTTTGTTCTCCATCTCACCACCGTTCACATACATGCTGCTGTATCCGGAAGCTCTGGAAACAGGTACGGCGAAGATCTGGTCAAATGAATTGGTCTTGTAAACAGCTAAGTCTAATCCCACTCTGCTCTCAAAAAAGTAAGCCTCAAGTCCAGCTTCAATACTGTTTGTAAACTCAGGCCTCAGGTTGGGATTCTGAAGGGTATTGGCCACTGAGAACAGTGCCATATTCCCCCAGTTGGTTCCCTTGGCGTAAGTAGAAATAGTCCTGTACACACCTGTAGCGGCACCTACCTTCGCATAGTTTAACCTTAACTTCAAATAGTTCATCCAAGTCAGGTCCTTCAGCCCACCCAATTCATGGATTAGCAGTGTACCTGCAACAGAGGGATAGAAATAGGTGTCCTCTGCATTTGGATTCAGGCTCTTAAGAGTAGACGACTGGTCCATCCTTGCGGTACCTTCGATATAAACAAAACCACCATAGCCCACACTTACGTTGGCATAGAGACTCTGCTCACCCAGGATGCCCAGATATTCTGTAACATCAACTGGTGAAATAGAGTTAGAGACGGTATAAAGCTCAGGAACAACCAGTCCACCTACAGTGGTACCTGTGATTCTCTGCTGCTGACGATGCCTGTAGTTGGCACCCACCAGACCGTTCAGAGAGATATCGCCAAAGTCCTTGTTGAATTTCAACATCAGGTCAGTGTTCGATTCCAGCAAATTACGCTGACGGGTAGTGAAGTCAGAAGTACCTTCGCTACCAATGGCCCAACGCTCATTCTGTACATCGTGATAGGTATCAACTGAGGTTCTGAGTGTCAGGGTCAGCCAGTCGGTGAATTTGTAATCGGCCGATACATAGCCCAATACCCGGTCGCGATAGTCATCGTTGTAGTTCTTGTAACGCACCCAGTAGGGATTGTTAAAGTAGATGGGCTTGAGGGATTCAGGCGTCCAGTAAGAATAGTTCCAGGTTCTGTGAAGACCGGTGGGAGATTCGTACTCTTTCAGCCTTTCAAAGTCCACGTTGGTCTGGAACCACTGTCCGAATGATTGCATCACGTTTCCGCCATCATAACCTGTACCCATCCGACCGGTGGTCTTCTGGTGATTGTATGTTACGTTGGCACTCACGGTAAGCTTTTTGCTAAAATTGTAGCTTCCTGAGAAGTTCAATGAGTTCTTGTTTAGCTCACTGTTGGGAAGGATACCGCTCTCATCATAATTGGTGAATGACACCCTGAAGCGGCCATCCTTGTTTCCACCATCAAAAGCTATCGTATTAACCCACGTTGTGGAATTCTCAAAGAAAGAGGGCATGCGATTCCCCTCTGGTGGAGCAATCCATGGTCTTTCCTCTCCATAATTAGAAGCTGCCGGATCCAGAGCATCCCAGTGGACTACCGACACGCTGGGATCAAACTTAGCACCCCAGGAAGCATCCTCCGCAGTGGGAGCAATCAACTGATTCTGTCCGTCACCGTTCACATCACCATAGAAGAAGTTGCCGGTTGGATCCTCATAGAAAGGACCATAACCACCACCATACTCAAACTGCTGTTGTGGGAGGGTCGACTTGTCAATTGAGCCTACCATGAAATTAGAGTTCACAGAAACGCCAATACCCTTGCGGGTTTTTCCCTTCTTAGTGGTAACCAGGATTACGCCATTCGCAGCACGTGAACCGTAGAGCGCAGAGGCTGCAGCACCCTTCAGCACTGAGATAGACTCAATGTCGTTGGGGTTCAGGTCCTGGGCTACGTTTCCATAGTCGTAACCACCCCATCCATCGCCACCGGTGGCGTAGTTGCTGTTATCCACAGGAACACCATCGATTACATACAAGGGCTGGTTGTTACCTGTAATAGAAGTACTACCTCGGATCAGAACGTTTGAAGAACCACCCATGGTGTTGGGGGCCTTAATCTGAACACCGCTAACCTTACCGGAAAGCGAAGAAGCAAAGTTAGATTGAGCGGTTCCGCTCACTGCGTCTCCATCCACTTCCTGAACCGAATATCCAAGTGATTTCTTCTCCCTGGATACACCCAGGGCAGTCACTACGACTTCGTCCAGTTCCATAGAGGTTGATTCAAGTGCAACATCAATGACTGTCTTTCCTTCAACCACAATCTCCTGGGTAGTCATACCCACGAAACTAAACATCAGCGTGGCCGATGCATCAGGAACAGTAATCGAATAGTTGCCTTCGAAATCTGTCACTGCACCAATTGTAGTACCTCGTACCACAACCGATACACCGGGCAGTGCAGTACCATCATCGGCACCCGTCACATTTCCCGATACTTGCACTCCCTGAGCCTGCAAAAGGTTGAACCCTGCAAACAAAAGAAGTGACAATACGAAAACAAATCTTTTCATAGATTAAAGTTTTAGGTTTAATAAGTAATTAGCAAAAGACTCTATACGGGGCCAAATCTATAAAAAAAATACCAAATACAAAATAAACCTCCCTCAACCCTGGTAAGCTGTACAGGCACTCCCGTACTAAATATTCAAAATCCGGATTCTCTATTTTGGGAAAATAACTATGCAAACGTTCAGGATCACACCTAATTAGATAATGGGTTCTCAAAATTTGTCTACACAAATTATTAAATTAGCATGTAATAAGTTGACAAAGCCGTCTGAACATCGTAAAATACTGATATACTGTGCGATATATGGCACGCACAGCGTTTTCTCAATGTTGCTATGAAGAAGATTATAAGGACATTGTGTTATAAACAGGCTCTATTTCCGTTGAGTTGGAAGGGAGTTTTCCCATCAGCTCTGTTAACGGTAAGGTTCAGGGAACTTAACAGATGAGCTATTACATGACTTCTAAGACCGACACCCTGTTTTCGATCGCAATTTTAACCTCTTATAAATAACAGAATCCCCAATAAAAACTGCAAATTAGTAGCAAATATTTCTGTTTTTTTTGTATTCGCCAATTAATAATCCAGCCATAAAAACGGGGCTGCACCAGCAGGTGACAGCCCCGTTAAATATTAAAACCTAAATAAAACTATTTCAGTGTAATGTCCTCAATGAACTCATAGCTTAAGGCTTCACCGCCCTGAATAAAGACATAATCAATAAGAAGGGTTTTCTTACAGTTATCCCATTTTCCTGTACCGGAAACAGCATACGCGGGTTGTGGATCCCCATTCCAGGTGGTAGTCATGTAAGGTTGCTCCTCAATCACAAGGGTGCCATCGGGATTCATGGTGACTTCCAAAGCATCCTGGGTAATCACAACCTCACCCCACCAGTCTGTCATCCATCCCACTCCAAGTCCGTCGATCATAAACTTCTCTCCATCGAGAGCAGTGACAACCTGAGTAGCATAATTCCAGCTATCAAAGCCGGTCCATTCTCCAACCAGGTCATTCAGGTCAATAAGGGGACAGAACTTGATCCGAAGCATGTCATAGCTCAACTGGCTTGCAGTTGCAGCTTCAGCACCACCTGCATCCATGTTCAGTACAAGCTTTAAAGTTTCATCTTCCGGCATCTTATCAGCGAGTGCTACCAGATCCACCGAACCAGAAGTCTTGCCAGCTGGTATGGTAATGGTGCTTGATGAAAGTTCATACATGTTACTGGACAGTGTCGAAGAAGGATCCTCCATCAGTGTCACAGTCACATCAGAGGCTTGAGGTGCACCCAATAGCGTAACCGCAACTGTGGTTACAATATTCGTAGGATTCCCATCAGGGTCAATCGCAGTTTCATAACTCGCACTTGAGTTCAGAAATTGGATATAGTATGTGGTATTGTTCTTATCATAGCTGTTGGTCATGGCATCCCAGTTGGAAAGATTTTCCTCACATGATGACAGTACCAAACCCCCTATGACAAAGATCAAAATATATTTAATGATGTTTTTCATAATTGCTTTCTGTTAAATGTTAATGTATCATGTTCTAATTGTCCCACCAGACAGGAACTATAATGGATCCAACAGCAGGAACATTATCTGCATTGTAGATAATCTCACCCTGCGCATAGGGGAACCTTCTGGGTATCTCGGTTTTGGTAGCACCCGGCACAAGCGCAAGGGAAGGAAAGCCTGTCCTTCTCCAGTCGGAGAAAGGCTGCACCTGTCCTGCCAGTGCGATTCGCTTCTGCATGATGATCTTCTCCAGGGTAATGGTCCCGGCACTCTCACTTTCGATGACAGTAGCAAACCAATCGGCATCAACCTCTCCGGCTATCTGCTCCAGTGAAGCTTCTACCGCATCCTGGTAGGCTTGAACTGCACGATCAGCATCATTGGCCATCAATGCTGCTTCGGCTTCAATAAACTTCACCTCGGCATAGGAAATCATCACAATGGGTGAATCTTGAGAAGCCAGGTATGCTCCCGGAGGAGAAGCTGCCTCATTTTCACCATTTGGTGTACTGCCGCTAATTCCACCTTCATCATCGGCTCCATAAAGGAAGGAGATTCTGGGATCGCTGGTAGCTTCCAGTTCATCCAGGAGGGTCTGACACATGCGAATGTCTCCCCTTTCCACCATAAACTGATTGAGCGGATTGGGATTGGCGGCGTCAAAGGGTACCAACATATTGTCGGCATTTGAAGCAAAGGCATTGCTTATTTGCGCCAGGGCACCTGTATAAGCATTTGCTCCATTTACATTGGAAAGCTGCAACTCAGCACGGGCTTTGATTGCATATGCCGCTTTCATCCAGGCATCAGCATCCCCATCATATATCACATCCCCATCAATTCCAAGAAGTTCTTCAGAGGAAGCCAGATCAGACATGGCCTCATCCAGCAAAGTGAAGATGGAACCATAGACGGATTCCTGGCTATCGTACACAGGTGTTAAGACATTTTCGCTACCTCGCAATGCATCCAGGTAAGGAACATCGCCAAACAGATCGGTGGCAATACCAATTGTATAAGCAAGCATTATCTTTGCCACACCGGCATTGTGAGGGGAACCTTCAGCTACAGCTTTATCAAGCATGATTTTTGCATTGATCAGGGCTCCGGTATACACAGAACCCCAATAATTATCCATATCTGCTGCTGTGAGCTGGTACCTGGCTTGCGTTTGGGACTGCCTTGCTACCCCGTCATATATTTGCATCCAGATGTTGACCGGGCGGGCACCATCGTTGCCAAGAACTGTAAAACCTATAGTTTGTTGAATGGCCGGGAGGAGAAGTGACATGGGCACATCGGCCGGGGCATCGGGATCCACATTTATTTCGGGATCGATCCAGTCACAGGATGAGACAAAAGCGACCAATGTGACCATCAATCCGACTTTTAGGATCCTATGAATTTTGAAATCTTTCTTTTTCATATGTTCTGTTTTTTATTTTTCTGTCAAATAACCTCTAGAATGTCAACTTCAGACCAATGGTATATGTCTTGGTTCCGGGCATGTTGAAATAGTCCATACCCTGTCCGTTGATGGCTCCCTGCAAGTTGGTTTCAGGATCAATACCTGAATAAGGTGTGCTTAGCCAGAGGTTTCTTCCTGTGAAATAGAGTTCAGCATACTGGAAAATCTTTTTCTGAACAGGAAAGGTGTATGCTAGTGTGACTTCACGCAAACGCACCCAGTCGGCTGGCTCCATGGAGGCCGTTTGTGCCCCCCCACCAAAGTTACTACCAAAGCCTTCAAACCAGTCCTCATCAAGAACCACAGGAGAAACGTTTGGATCGCCTGATGAAATAGGACTACCGTCTGCAGCTACACTGCCATATACGCCATCAAATACAACCAGGTTCTCTTCCGGAGTTCTCTCAAAATCGATGGATCCTTCTGGCGTATAATAGACCTCACGGTTAACGGTCCGTTCATGCACACCAAAGTAGTTCATGGCAAAACCGGTACCATTGTACATCCATCCTCCACTCTTGATATCGATCAGGAAGGACAAACGAACTCCTTTATAACTGAATGTATTTGTAATGTTGGCTGTCCAGTCGGGATTCACATCTCCAACAGGCACCATTTGCCTGGTGTCGGTCATCGGATAACCATCCCTGTATGCATCGGATGGATCATCATTGATCAGTACCGCATTGGTTTCGGGATCCCTGTACCAGTCATTGCCGTAAATACTCCCATATTCGCGACCGGCAACAGCCCTGGTCTGGGGAATGGTAAATCCACCCAACGCAATACTTTCAACACCTTCTGCAAGGGAAAGCACAGTGTTGGTCATCTTTGTGAAATTGGCCAATATATCCCAGTTAAAATCTCCCTGGAAGATACGTGCATTCAGACTCACCTCGAATCCTTTTGATTCCATGGTGGCTGCATTCAGATAGAGCTCACCATACCCCGATGACTCTGCAATGGGTACATCTAGCAAGAGGTCTGAGTTGGTATTATTGAAATAGGACAAATCCACCCCAATCCTGTTGTTCAGAAAACGGAGATCGGCTCCAATTTCATAGGAGGCCATTGACTCATGCTTCAAATCGGGGTTCCCAAGTCCGTAACCCACTGCGAAGCCAGTTGTGCCCAAATAGGGGAATGAAACACCATCGGTCCATCCATCTCCTGCACCTGCTGCAAAGAAGTAGTTGCTGGTATTATAAGGTGTTGCAATGTTTGCGGTCTGAGCCCACGATCCACGAAGTTTTCCGAAAGATAAGATGCTATTTCCTTTAAGCGCGCCAAGTTCGGTAAATACAAAACCTAAACTAACAGACGGGTAAAAAGCAGATTGGTTCTTTTCCGGCATGGTGGTAGACCAGTCGTTCCGGCCTGTAGCACCCAGGAAGAGCATGTCTTTGTAAGCCAGTTGAAGATCGGCAAACACAGCCATGGTACGGTAACCCCATCTACCCACTCCAGTCTGGTTGTCGGCAGAGTTATTCAGCTGGTAGAACCCGGGTATCTCAAGTCCGATGGCATCGCCAAACAGATTTCTTGTACCGGTTTCAAACAAGTTGTGACCTACGGTCAGACTTCCGTCCAGGTCACCCCAGGACTGATGGAAGTTCAGTAAGAGGTCGGAGTTAATCTGTTTGGAAGTATAGGTTCCTTCTTCAACAGCTCCCTGTGGTTTTGCCCTTGAATTGATGGCAATCACATCTTTCCTTGACCTGGTATAGGTGTCAATCCCGATGTTATAGGAGGCGCTGAACCAGTCTGTGAATGTAAAATTAAAAACCGCATTACCGATGAAACGGTCTACCTTGTCATCCAGTCCATTCTTGTTGACAGTCCAATAGGGGTTGTCATATCCTCCACCATTCCTGTAAGTACGCTGGGTTCCATCTGGAAACTCATACCCCGCACTGTTGTCGAATGAAGGAGGAGTCCTCAGCAGACCAAGCATCACACCGGATGTGTTTGAACCCTGTTGAATTTGATTTGCCCGTGAATTGGAATAGGCCATATTGGCTGAAACCTTTACCCAATCGGTAAGCCTGGCTGAAGAATTCAACCTGACGTTGGTCCTTCCATAACTTGCTTCAGGAACAATACCTGATTGTTCTATGTCGGCTATGGAAAAATAGTAGCTTGCCTTATCATTGCCAGCTGTGATTCCCAACCTGTTGTTAAAGGTCATACCCGTCTGGAAGAAATCATAAGGATCATACATCTTTCCAGGCACTCCATTTGCACTTGGATCGTCTTTGTCCACATACCTGCCATTGGGATCCCACTTGTAATCTGGATCTCCATCGTAGGACAGTGTCGCTACATCTGGTCCCCAGGAACGCTGGTGTCCACCAATCCACTCGCCATTGTTCCCCTGAACATATTTATTCTGTCTGCCGGGAAGTTGGGATACCTGGTCAAAACCAAGTGAAGTGTGAAAATCAACCGACATTTTCTGTGCGCCCTGTTTACCACTCTTGGTGGTAATAATGATGGCTCCGTTGGCTGCACGTACACCATAAAGCGCAGTTGCAGCTCCACCTTTAAGTACAGTCATTGAAGCAATGTCCTCAGGGTTGATATCAATACTACGACTTGAATTACCAGTACCCCCTACAGTTGTACCGGTCCTGTTTGTAGTTGCAGTACCCCCGCGACCCGTAACAATGGGCATTCCGTCGATGACAAAAAGAGGCTGGTTGTTTCCAGTAATGGAAGCCGCCCCGCGGATGGTCATGTAAGTGGATGCACCTGGAGAACCGGAGGAGCTGGTAACTGATACCCCGGCGGTTCTGCCCGAAATTGCATTCACAATGTCTGATGTGTTGGATTTTGAAATCTCTTCAGAATCCACCGACTGAACGTTGTAACCCAGCGATTTTTCACTCCGGGTCATACCCAGTGCAGTTACAACAACTTCGTCAAGTTCTGTGGATGAAGGTTCAAGGACCACATCAAGCACCGTCTGACCTGCCAGTGGCACGGTCTGGGTTATCATACCCACGAAACTGAACACCAGGTTCGCCGATGCTTCAGGAACGGTAATTACGTAATTTCCTTCAAAGTCAGTAACGGCACCAACCGTTGTGCCTTGCACAACAACAGATACCCCGGGAAGTGGGGAGCCATCTTCGGCACCGGTCACATTACCCGTAACTTCCACGCCCTGCGCCTGTAATAGGTTTAACCCTGCATACAAGAGGAGTGACATTACGAAAATAAATCTTTTCATAGATCAAGGTTTTAGGTTTAAAATGTAAAATACTTATTGACTCTAGTACACCAAATCTATGAAAAAAAGAAAGACAACACAATATAAACACATCTCAATATTGACGGGCAATAGAGACCTAAGTAACACTTATAATTATTCCTGACTGTGAGAATTTTTAGAAGCTGAAATTTGTCCTTAATCACAATCGACTGATTATAAGCTTTATAAACTATATTTTCTCCTGGGCTGAATTCGCAAAACAACACAATTACTAAGAATTTATGATGCCGGAACACGCCACAAAAAATAAATACAATAAACATGAAGAAAAAAATTTAGTACTTTTAGCTCCCAAAGTGGACCCCGCTTTTTTCTTAGTCGAACCAAAATCCATCCTATATGAAAAGATTCGTATTTTTCATCTCTATATTCCTGGCAGGTCTGGAATTGTTTGCCCAGAATAATATAAGTGGTGTAATCACACTGGCGGAAGACAATTCACCCTTACCAGGCGTGAGCATTGTTGTAGCAGGTTCTACCGTGGGAACCATCAGTGACTTTGAAGGTAATTATACAATAACTGTTCCCTCCACAAGCAGCGTACTGAGGTTCACATTTGTGGGACTGCAAACAGAAGAAATCATTGTTGGAACCCAGACCGTTATCAATTTGGCAATGGAACCGAGTGCTCAGGCTCTGGACGAAATTATCATGGTAGGGTATGGATCTAAAAGGAAAGGAAGTATTACCGGTTCGGTAGGTACAGTAAGTTCTGATCAGATTGAACAAATACCAGTTGGGAGCTTTGATGCCATGTTGCAGGGTCAGGTGGCCGGTATGCAGGTAATTACCAACTCCGGGGCTCCCGGGTCAAATGCAACCATTCGAATTCGCGGAGTGAGTTCTTTAAATGCGGGGACACAACCCTTATATATTATGGATGGTGTTCAGGTAACATCCGGTGATTTCTCTGCCCTTAATCCAAACGACATTGAAAATATCAGTGTACTTAAGGATGCATCAGCTACTTCCATTTATGGATCAAAAGGATCAAATGGTGTAATTCTGATCACAACCAAGCGCGGGAAGAACAACCAGGCGACTGAAGTTAATTACAGGGGGCAATTTGGACAATCTGTCCTGGCTACGGATCAGTTTGATATGATGAACACCAGCCAGAAGCTGGACTACGAAATTGACCTGGGTATAAGAGATCCCAATAATCCTGAAAATGAAACGCTTCGCCAGGTAAATACCAACTGGAGGGATGAACTCTTTCAGACCGCCCCCATGAGCTCTCATGAACTCTCAGTAAGAGGCGGGAATGAAAGAACCGCCTTCTATGTGGCCGGTGGTTATTTTTACCAGGACGGAATTCAGTACCGCTCTGATCTGAAAAGATATTCCATGCGGATCAATCTTGATCATACTGCTTCCAAGAAACTCAAAATCGGCACCTACCTGACTGCAGGATATGAGCAACTTCAGAATCCGGTTCTGCAAAGTAACAACATTTACAATCTCACTTTCAGAGCTTATTTGGAAAATCCTTATGTGGCTCCATACAAGGAAGATGGATCTTATACCACCCCTGAGGATGGTCTGAAATGGGCCAATCCAATCCAGCAATTGGATCTAAATGACCAGATGGATGACAACCTCAAGATAGTGGGAAATGTATTTGCAGAATATAAAATTTTACCCAGTCTCAAATTTAAATCAACCCTTGGGGGTGACTTTTCTGATTATATTAACTATGGCTATTTACATCCCGAATCCGCATGGGGGGCAGAAAAGAACGGGGAGGTGTACAGACAATTTAACCGGACTTTCAGGGCAACCTTTACCAACCTCCTTACTTTCAATAAGAATTTTGGGAGTCATGGTTTTGAAGCCTACCTGGGTCAGGAGGCCATCTCCTTCAATTTCGAGAATTTCGAAACTGAAGGTTTTACCCTTCCTAACAATTTAATCAAAGTTCTGAATGGGACAGCCACAGCTGGTGATAACTGGCAAGGCGGTATTACAGAATATTCTGTGCTTTCATTCTTTGCCAATGCCAGCTATTCTTTCGACCGGAAAATTTTTGTTGATGCCAGTTTCAGAACCGACGGATCCTCCCGATTCGGTCCTGATAACCGCTGGGCAAATTTCTGGTCCATTGGTGCCCAATGGGACATGAAAAGAGAAAGCTTTTTGGGCAATGTGGAATGGCTCACCCAGATGAAAGTCAGAGGAAGTACAGGGACCACGGGGAATTATAACATAGGGAATTACAATCACCTCCAGCTCTATAGTTTTAACGCCAAGTATTACGATATGAACTCCAGCCTTCCCAGTGAACCTGGCAACACAGGTCTGACCTGGGAGAAAGGGCAACTAACAAGCCTGGCTGTGGATTTTCAATTGATCAGTCGTTTGGGATTCATCGTCGAGGTCTATCATAAGCTGACTACTGATATGCTTTCTGAAGTCCCCTTCTCTCTCACATCGGGATTTGATGCAGGCTGGGATAACATTGGCAAAATGGTCAACAAGGGGATTGAGGTTTCTGCAAATATGGATATTATAAGAACTTCAGATTTTGTATTTAATGTGAATACCAATTTTGCCTATAACCACAATGAAATTCTTGAGCTATACGGAGGGAAGGATGAGGTCCCACCCACTGCAGATTCAGATTGGATTCATGCAGTAGGAAGGCCCTATGGTTCATGGAAAATGGTGGAATATGCCGGGGTAAATGCCGCCAACGGCAGTCGCATCTTTCTGGATGCAGAGGGAAATCCAACGGATGAATTTCTTGTAAGCAATACACGATACGTCGATAAAAGCTGGGTAGCACCCTGGCAGGGAGGTCTAACGGCATCATTCACCTATAAGAGTCTGACTGCTTCGGCGTTTTTCACCTGGGTTGCAGGAAAGCATATGATCAACAACACCAGGTATTTTATGGAATCAAATGGTCAGTTTGCCTCCTATGGCCAGTCTACTGCCATGTTAAGGGCCTGGAAAGAGCCAGGAGATATCACCGATGTCCCCAAAGCTGATTTCGCAAACTATTTTGATACCCGCCTTCTTGAAGACGCTTCCTTTGCACGATTAAAGAACCTGTCTATTTCTTACACCCTTCCCCAGAAATGGGCGGATGAATTCAGAGTCTTTAAAAGCTTCAGGATTTATGCCCAGGGTCAAAACCTGATTACCTGGACCAAATACCTTGGCTTCGATCCAGAATATGATGCAGCTTACGAACTTGGGCAATACCCGCATGTAAAGACCTTAACCATTGGTCTTGATGTAGGATTTTAATTCAAATATCTTTAGAATGATGAAAAAAATAAGCATATTATTGGTTGTGATGCTGTTTATGGTATCAGCCTGCGAAGATTTCCTCACCAAAAATCCGGCAGATGCTGTTGCGGCAGATGAGGCTATCCAAACCATCGAGGATGCCCAGGTTGCACTGAATGGAGTCTATTCAGCATTTAAATCGGCTGCTTACTACGGACGCAATTTTGTGGTTTACGCAGATGTTCAAACCGATCAGGTTCAGTCAGTTATTGGTTACTCCAACCAGCTTGGTGAAATGTATAAATGGTCATTCCTTGCAGATAATGGAGGGATAACCAATGCCTGGGACATCATGTACAAAGTGGCCGTTTGGTCAAGCAATATTATTGATGTTCTGCCTACCCTTGAAGCGACTGAAAATGAATTGAGACAGATTGAAGGTGAAGCCCGGCTTGCAAGAGCCATAGCGCATTTCGACCTTGTAAAGGCATTTGCTGAAGCTTATACCCAGTCTGATCCCGACACGGACCTGGGGGTTCCCATTGTGCAGAAGTTTGAAATTGGGCAACCTGAAAGGAATACCATCCAGGAAGTATATGATTTTATTATTGATGAAGCAGAGCTGGCCGGTTCATTGATGACCGACAACGGAGAGGCAGATAATTCCAGCGTATTCCTGACCACTGCAGCTTCTGAGGCTTTTCTGGCACGTGTAAATCTCTATATGGGGAATTGGAGTGAAGCTGTATCAATGGCCACCAGGATCATCGACAGGGATGAATACGCTCTGGCCAGTGATTCTGCATCCTATGCCGATATGTTTTTGAATGATTTTGGATCTGAAGTGATATTCAGAGTGGGGCTTACCAGTGCGGACTACGACGGAAGATATATCGGTTATAATTATTATAACAGCTCGCAGGGTGCTCCAAATTCAGATTATATACCTGCTGAGTGGATTCTAAACGATTTTGGCACAAATGATTATCGTTATGATGTCATATTCAAAGCAGAAACCACCAAGTTTGGATGGGTCTGGCCACTTATCTGGAAATATCCAGGCAATCCCTTGTTCTATTCGGACCCCACAGTCACCACAAACTCAAATATGTATAAAATGTTTCGCGTATCTGAGATGTATCTGATCAGGGCTGAAGCCAATGCTGAGCTGGGACAGGATGGTCTGGCTCTTCAGGATTATAATGATTTAAGAAGAAATCGTATTTCGGGATACCAGGATGAAAATCATTCCGGGGATGCCTTGAAGATTGCCATCTGGAATGAGCGTCAGAGGGAATTATGTTTTGAGGGACATTCATTATGGGATTTAAAACGTAAAGGTCTTGGATTTGCCCGGGTACCCGTTGTACATCCCACTGAAGGGACCATTACAAATCCGGGGCCAAGTCAAAGCGAATTAAATGTGTCGCCAGACAACGCCAGGTGGTTATGGCCCATTCCGGATGCTGAAATCAGGGCCAACGATAACATCACGCCGAATCCAGGATATTAATGACTAAATGAAATTGATTATGAAAAAGATAGCCATACGACTTATATATTTCTTTTCCATTAGTCTCATACTAAATGCTTGTGGTGAGGCAGACCCAATCACTTATCAGGGAAATACCTTCGTTAGTTTTACCGAAGGTACTGAGGGCAACTATTATGTACTTCCGGGCAGTGCTCCTTACAAGATACAAATAGGCATACCTGCACCCATTGGATCTGATCTGGTGGTTAATATCTCCTTAATCGAATCTACAGGCACAGAAGGATTTCACTTTAATCTTCCCTCTTCAGTAACCATACCAGCAGGTGCTGTAATAGCTGATGTGGAAGTCACCAGCAACTATGAAAATATGGAAGGCAGGGAGGACCGGCTGGTCATCGGATTAGAAAGCGAGTATACAGCAAGCTTCAACAATGAGTACACCCTCATTTTGCAGACATTCTGTGAATTTAATGTGGCTGACTTTGTGGGTGAGTGGACAGCTTATGAAAAATCCGATTTCGAGGACAATCCTTATGATCCTTACCCTGTTGTTTTTGAGGCCAATCCCAATGGAGGGGATACCTTAATTACATCAAGTATCTGGCCCTATATACCTTTTAAGGTTGTGTTTAATGCATCTGACGCTGATAATTTCTTCTGGAATATTCCTGACCAGTTCCTCGCAGAGGACATTAGTGGTTATGGAGAAACCAGGATTAGAGACCTTGGACCCGGAACTTTCACCTCCTGTGAAAAGGTCATGGTCATCCGTTATGAAGTCTATGTTTCTGCAGGTGTATTTGAAACATCGACACTGCGTTTAGAAATGAATTAATAGCTATTTTCCAGATTAAGGACATGCATCCAAGGACAATTGCACTTTGTATAGTCATGGGATTGGGCTTCCAGCTAGGCATCGGACAAACCAATCTGATATCTTCCGGATCCGATCTGATTACTTTTCTAAATTCGGACCCAGACTATATTGAAAACCAGATGGACCGGTATTCGAAGATTGAAGGTTCAGCCTATCTCGAAGAAGAGTTTTTGGAAGGAGCCCTCTCAATCAATCAGAAAGAGTATATAAATGTCCCATTGAGATATAATTCCTATGAGAGCTACTTCGAGTTTAAAGCCCAGGAGGGCATCAAATACTTCGATCCACGTGTTACACCAGTAGATACTGTCTGGTTGGGCGGCTTTACCTACCTCTATGTAAATTTCCAGTATGGGAAAGGGCAGAGCAAAACCTATATGAAGCTGGCAGGCGGTGACGGTACAAAAGTATTTCTATATCGACAGGTGATCCTTTCCCAGGCGGAACCGGCAAAGGGATATGAAGATGCCAAGCCTGCCCGATTCGAAGCATTGGCTGAGAAGATCTATATTCAGCGTGAACAAAAGCTTTGCATTGAATTCAAAGGAAAAAAAACCATTGAAGAAATCTTTCCTGAGTATCACAGTCAGCTTAGCAAATATGCTAAATCAGAAAAGCTAAAGTTAAAGAATGTGGAGGATGTTATCAGGCTATGCACTTATTTTGACACTCTGATGTCTGGTGCTTAGAACAATACCTTATAATTCTGATTTGGATTATTTCCAAAAAACTGGAGCAGGAAAATACCCTTGTCTAAAAAGGTAAATTCATTGTAACCCTCATTGGCTTTCCCAATCATCAGGACCTTGCCTTCTAGTGAAATAAGATTAAAGTCCACAGTTCCGGAGGAGGCATTTTCAATAACAATAGTGCTTTCGTTAATCCTGTAGGACAGGTAGGACAACTCATCCAGCTTCACCTCTACCCCATCTACATCACTTCCCATATTTCTGCATCCTTCTTCACTAACTGTTTCTGCCTGATAAACCCCATTTTGGTTCACCACCAATGGATTTGACCATCCTTTTACACCTTTTAAAGGGCTTTCATTTCTGTACCACTGAATGCGTTCAAGATCCCTATCATTTGTGACCAGTAATTCCGGATAGCCGGTTTCGCTCACATTTTGCGCGATCTTGGCTTCCTCAGGCTTTGGAGCCGTAAGGAATAACCTGTTCCCCCGACTTTCACCACAATTATTGATGCTTGTGAGGAACAGAAAACTTTGGTCATTACCTACCTCGACAGATATGGTATCTCCCTCAGGGTCCCCGGAGATAAGCCAGTCATCCTGAACTTCCCAGTAGTAAGTGTAACCGGGCTGTTTATTCACATAGAATTCTTGCAGGGTAAGAGCACATGGCGGGACCTTGTCGGTCAGGATGGCCGACTTAAACGGGATACCTTCCACATCAATAACTTTGGAAATCTTGTTCCCTCTCCCACAGGCATTATAGCCGGTAACAGTGACAATACCGGGATCTCTTCCTTCAGGTATAAAATAGAGGGTATCCGACTCGCTGGCACCTACCCAAAAAGGTGGCAATTCCCATTGATAGGTGGCTCCATTAAGATTGTCAGAAGCAAGTATGGAAGAGTGTCCCGCACATGGTAAGGTATCGCCAATGATTTGGGTGATAACCGGGGGAGATTCAAGTGGATCAATCTCCAGGACAGACTCCAGTCCGGAACCACACATGTTGTATGGAGTTAAGGTCAGAATGCTGCTTGTATCACCTATAGACAGGTCAATTCCATTGGCAGATTTCTCGGTAAATTCCCATCCTTCGCTGAGCTTCCATTGGAAATCGGCTCCTTCCTGCCCAAGCGCGAAATAGGAAGAAACAGAAAACTGACAGGGGAAAATCTCTCCCTCTATGCTATATACTCCTTCAGGTGCCACCGTACAATATTTTGCCATAAATCCCCTGGCAGTCACCTTTTCATCAGAAGTAAATGTAATGAACATTTGATCAGATGAAGCGGTGATAATGGTATCGCTCAAATCGGGCAAGCCACTGAATGTAGCTAAAACAGAAGCGGTGGAATCAGCGCCATCGTATATGGTGAGGATGTCATTGTTCTCTTCAGTTTCGAAAAAGTCAAAGCTGAGAGACACCTGCTGTAAGTTATCAGCCTGGATAAGCCACTGCACATCCATATTATTCAGATAGCGGTCGGCCGAAGAGAGGAGGATTGAACCATTCGCCTCCTCAAGCACATTATAACCAGAAGCGATATAATTTTTTTCCAGACCGCTAATAACAATCGAATATGGCTGATTCCCCCCATAAAGGGAGAACTTATGTGAAAGCCGGAGGGTATAAAATCCGGCAATAGGCTGTTGAACGAAAATTTGTTCCACATTATCCACCGTATTATCTCCCGTCAGAGCAGGTTTAGAAGGATTGGCCGGATCCAGGATATAAGGTTTGAAGGAATGATCATCAATTTGTCTTGATAAACGGATATCCAGATCATTAACCAAAATTTTATCCGTAGGATTTAACTGAACTGCAGGAACATCACCGGGAATATCATGCCACACAATGGTGATCTTTATCTCCTCCATACCCCTGCTGTAGAAAGATAACTCATTTACCTCCTGATTCTCAAGCGTGTCAGAATAGAATCGCTCCTCAGGCACATCAGAGATCAAATTTGTAGCCGAAAGGGTATTCATAAGTCCCCAGCCATGTCTGTAATCGGGGCCTGCTTCACCTGCCTCATCTGCTGTATGCAAAACCAGTGCCTTTAACTGAGAGGCAGGCATGTATTCTCCCCGGAGACTACGGAAATGTTGTTGAAGAAGAGCAAGGGATCCTGCAACTGATGGAGCTGACATGGAAGTTCCTGAAAGACTGCCATAGCCGGTATCAGATCCTGAGGTAGAAGAAAACAGGCCAATCCCGTTGGCCACTAAATCAGGTTTTATTCTACCATCATCTGTGGGCCCAAATGCACTAAAACTAGCCACTCTAACATCAGAAGGCTGCTGGTAGCCATCCTGAATGTCTTGTACAGCTCCCACCGTAAGAATGTTTTTTGCGCTTCCCTGCGAACCAATACAATCGTATGAATCGGGCCCGCCATCTTTATCACGGGTAACATTACTCGTAACCCATGATCCATTGCGCAATACATAATGGGTTGCACCGGGAGCCTGCCCCTGCCCCCTGTCATTCCCGGCGGATTTAATAATAAGGTACTTGGAAAAGCTGTGTGCTATTTCATCCCACGTTCTGGCTTCCCTGCCATAATAACCGAATCTATAATCCTCCCTTTGGCTGATATCCGGATCACCCCACCATTCCCACCTTGATTTATCCTGGTTATATTCCCAACCCTGGATAAATCCATATGAGTGATTGGATATAAGCAATCCCTTTTCTGCCGCAATGGTCATCTCCATATCATCATTGACCCAGTCATAGCTTTCAATAATACTTTTATTGGCCATGCCACGGGCATTTTGATTCTCACCTTCAGCGGCTATGGTACCTGCAACATGTGTTGCATGGTCAATGATCTCAGTGGAATTATCCAGGATCCGGGCCCGACCATCAAATTCATTGTGGGAGGTTCTGACAACACCCCCATCCCAAACTCCCACTACTATGCCTGCTCCATTCAGCTCATAACCCGCACTTCCTCCTTCCCAGACTTCATTGCTAGAAATAGTTCTGGCTGAATTAATATTGAATGTTTTGTAGTATAAGGGCTTTCCGGTTGGCGACAGTCTTTTAATTTCCAGAACCGTCCCATCTTTATAGCTTAGCCTTTCAGGCAGGTTATTCTGTCTGGCATACTCCCTGGCAATCCTAAGATCCTCATCCGGAAATAGCTCCTCTATTTCTGTTTGTCTTTCTCTTAATGATTGATCCGAAATCAGCCTTTCCTGGGCATGAGAATTTGAAATTATAAAAGCCAATCCCAATATGTAAGCGAATCTTCTTAACAAGATATTCCTGAGTATTTTGATCTGCGAAAATAGTACAAATTTGGCACCATTCTGCCATTGCTTATAAGGAATAACGACTGAAGCAGGAAATTGTTATAATCAGATCCTGTCATCCACTCCCTGGAGGATCCTGTTTCTCATCTTTGTTGATTCCTTCAATAGCTCTTTGCCCTCTTCGGCTATACGTTGCACCCTGGGATGGTCCTTTAGATCGGCTGAATTGATTTTCACATTAAGCCAGGCACCCTCCACGCAGGCAAGCATGGCAAGTGCCCCCACACCCGCATCAGTTACACTGTTGGGATTCCCATTGATGACCATGGCTTCTGCAATCTCGAAAGCAGCAAAGGCAGTATTCATTACATCAAAAGGTACTTCGATGGCATATAGGGTAGCCTGTTCAATGGCCAGCCGCCTGATTTCTCTCTCTTCTCCGAATTTTTTGGAAGGCCAAAAGCCTCCATAATGGAATTAAAAGCCCTGGTATCTTCATCTACCAGCCTTAACAATTTTTCCTGCACCCCTTTTGCCTTGTCGGCCCATTCTGAAAACTCTTCCCAGCGCTCGTCCCATCCCCTCTTATGGGAGGATAGGTTGGCCACCATGGCAGCTAATGCGACACCCATTGCACCCATATAAGCACTCACAGAGCCTCCTCCCGGGGCAGGAGACTCGGAAGCTGTCTCCTCCATAAAATCCTGTAAGGACAGATCCACAAGTTGCCTCTCAGCACCTTTCTTAAGCTGATACTCAATAATTTTTTCTTCCGGATGAAAGGGGCCCAAGCTCATCCAGCCCCATGGATTTAACCGCAATTTTAATAAGTTCCTTGTCGGAAACTCCGGTGGATCTTTGCTGCTTCTTTAAAAAGTACCTGCCCGCATCCAGCATGGCCTGTAGAGGCACCAGACCCACAAGCTCAGAGCCGCTTACCCTGATCCCCCTTGCCTGGGCCTTACTGCACACCTCATCGAAAGCCACATGCACCGGAGTGATTTGTATAGTTGGTAAGATTCATGGAAATTTGAGCCACCCCGTACTCCTCGATAAACCATCCTATGGCCTTTACAGCTTTAAGGGTTCCCGGGACCATCTCGGGATTTCCGTGCGCATCCATTACAACCTTCCCGGTAAGCGGATTGCCCTCCCGCTTAGCCCTTCCGCGTTCACGCACATCAAATGCTATGGCATTGGCACGCCGGGTGGAGGTTGTATTCAGGTTTACATTATAGGCCACCAGAAAATCCCTTGCCCCTACTGCCACAGCCCCGGTTCTGGGTTTAAATTCAGCCCTGCCATAATCGGGTTTCCACTCTGGCTGGCTCAGTTTCTCTTTTAATCCCTCATATTCTCCTGACCTCACATGAGCCAGGTTCCTTCGTTCTTCAGAGACTGCAGCATTCTCATAGCAGTAAACCGGGATGCCTATCTCATTTCCAATTCGTTCAGCAAGCTCTGCGGGCATAAAGCACCGTCTCTTCCATGGTGATGCCAGCCACTGGAACCAAGGGACATACATCGGTGGCCCCAAACCTGGGGTGCTCGCCCGAATGTTTACTCATATCTATAATTTCAGATGCCTTTTTAACAGCCAGAAAAGCAGCTTCAATAACCATTTCCGGGGGACCCACAAAAGTCACCACAGTCCGGTGAGTTGCCTTGCCTGGATCCACATCAAGCAGCTTCACCCCATCCACCGATTCCACCTCTTCTGTAATCTGCTTAATCACGCTCATATCACGTCCCTCGCTAAAATTGGGAACGCATTCAATAATTTTATCCATAGTTAAGGTTGTATTACTCCGTTAATGATCACTTTCTGAATCTGGCTGCTTCCATATGCGTATGGCATAAAACCAAAACCAGGCATGGGCACAGTAATAATCAGGTTAGCCAGTTTACCGGGAGTAACTGAACCAAGAATTTCATCCACACCCATGGCATAGGCACTGTTTTGGGTGACTGCGTTTAAGACCTCATGAGGCAACATTTTCAGCTGGGTAATTCCAAGTGACATCACAAACTCCATATTCCCTGAAGGTGAGGAACCGGGGTTGTAATCGGATGCCAGGGCCACGGGGAGACCGGCCTCTATTAATTTCCTGGCAGGAGCATATTCCAGACCCAGAAAAAAAGAGGCCCCCGGAAGCAGGGTGGGCATGGTTTTTCCACCCTTCAGCGCTTTCAGTTCATCGGGACCTACGTATTCCAGGTGATCCACAGAAAGTGCCTTATGTTTTACCCCCACCTGAATCCCTCCTGAATAGTCCAGTTCATTGGCATGGATCTTTGGGATCAAGCCATATTTCTGTCCGGCTTCCAGAATGCGATCTGTTTGCTCCACGGAAAAAAATCCCCTGTCACAAAATACATCAATATAATCCGCAAGATCTTCCTTAGCCACTGCCGGGATCATCTCTTCAATCACCAATTGAACATAATGGTCCCTATTTCCTTTGTAGGCCTCGGGAAAAGTATGTGCTCCCAGGAATGTGGATTTGATGGTCAATGGAGTCTCCTCTCTCAAACGTTTTATCACCCTGAGCATCTTTAACTCATCCCGCGTATTCAGTCCATATCCACTTTTGATCTCCACGGCCCCTGTACCGGATTTCATAATCTCCCAAACCCTGGGTAAGGATTGTTCAAACAGTTGATTCTCATCGGTAGATGCACAGCAAGGCTGCAGAATTCAGGATCCCTCCCCCCCGCTTAGCAATTTCTTCATAACTCAATCCACGGATCTTATCCTCGTACTCTTTTTCCCTGCTTCCTGCATACACCAGGTGGGTGTGGGAGTCACAAAAAGCAGGCATCACCATTCCGCCCTTACAGTCCAGCACTTCATCGTCCCTAAAAGGCACTACCTCCCCGGTTCCAAAACAGGCTATCTTTTCATGCTCGATCACAAGCCAGGCATCATCAATCACATTGATTTGCTCCATCGCGGCACCGGCCACATAAGGAGTGGGCTCATTATCCACACCCAGTAATTTCCCAATGTTCTTAAGCACCAATCTCATACCACGAAGATAGAAAAATGAAGACTTAAATCTGAATGTTATAGAACAAGCCAGGCAAGGGCCCGTGGCTTATTTTAACAGGTAGGCAATGGCCACTCCCAGGTAATTTCCAATGGCATATCCGATTACCCCAATGATCATCCCGGGAATCACCACCTCTTTGTTCTTCAAAGCAGCTGCTACCACCGGGACAAAAGGGGGAGAGTTGGAGAGTGCGGTGGAAGTGATGATATATTCATCCACATTGATTTTGAAAATCCAGGAGAGAAGGGCATGTAGAATCAAAGATCCTACAATAACCAGGGCAATGTAAAGCAAAAGGTGGACCATCAGGTTCACATTTTCTACATTGAAGAGGGCCAGCAAATCTGCTTTGGAGGCCACAATGATGCAAAACACATAGATGAAGTACATCCCCAATTGAAAGGAGCTCTTGATCCGGTTAATGCCGGGTATTAGTGATGCTCCGATTCCCAGGGTGGTTACAGTAAGTACAGCGGCGGTATCCTTTGCATCACCTTCAAAAAGGTAGGTCATTCCATATCCGATCCCGAATATGGTAACGGCCACTCCAAAGGCCTTCAGGATACCTATAAAATTTGTTCTCTTAAAAAATCCCTCGTAGCTCTCAAAATCAGAAACATCCAGATCGGGTTGAATCTCGTCAGCTTCGCTTTTCTTATAAGGTCTCAGAAACTTTCCAAAAAGAGGCTGTGCGCCCGTAATAAGGAAAAGCAGGATCAAAGCACCGATCACCAGTTCGGCCGTATGGGTGAGTATATAAAGCTCTTCATCCACCCCCAGTCCCCGTGCAATGGCTGCCAGATTGGGCGTTCCGCCTGTATATACCCCAATCATCATCCCTGAGATTTTCCAAATTTCAGGGATGGTGTCACGGAATATGAAATAGCCTACGAATACCAGCACAACCACCGAAACCACACCCAGCAAAAGGGAGATAAAGGTGGTTTTGGCCATTTTGACCCATTTCACCACATTTTCGGAGAACAGCACCAAAGGGATACCCAGGAGAATGGTTACACCCATCAAATCACCCTGTATCCCTGAAATGGATTCGGGATGATGCTGATGTTCCCCATTACAAGCCCAATTCCATAACAGAATACCACGATCCCAATCTTGTTGATGATGGACATCCTGGTACTGTAAAAAAGTAGAAATGCGGGAATCAGGAAGTAGCTGGCAATAATGATTGCGCCCATGGTATATTGCGAGATGGTGATTTCGCAATATAGCAAAAATGTTATTCCGGACAATCTTTGAAGCTCTTCTCGTATTGCTCAATGGCTCTGAAGCTCATCCCCATGCTGGAGAAACCTCCATCGTGGAATAGGTTCTGCATGGTCACTTTCTTTGTCAGGTCAGAGAAGATGGTGATGCAATAGTCGGCACAATCATCAGCGGTGGCATTTCCCAGGGGGGACATTCTGTCGGAGAAATCCTCTAACTTGTCAAAACCACTTACACCACTACCGGCTGTGGTGGGTGTAGGCGATTGTGAAATGGTATTGATTCTGATGTGTTTTTCCCTTCCATACATGTAGCCGAAACTGCGCGCTATTGATTCAAGAATGGCCTTGGCGTCAGCCATGTCATTATATCCGGCAAAGGTTCTCTGGGCTGCGACATAGGAGAGTGCTACCACAGATCCCCATTCATTGATGGCATCCATTTTCCGGGCTGTGCTTAATACTTTATGGAGTGAAAAAGCCGAAACATCCAGGGTTTTGTGGTAGTAGTCATAATTCAGTGCATCATAATCGATGCCCTTTCTCACATTGGGTGACATGCCTATGGAGTGAAGTATAAAATCAACTTTTCCTCCAAGGACTTCCATGGATTTGGTCATCAGGTTCTCCAGATCCTCCAGGCTGGTGGCGTCGGCCGAAATTACTTCTGCCTTAACCTTTTCAGCCAGTTCGTTGATGGTACCCATACGAAGTGCAATGGGTGCATTGGTCAGAACAATTTCTGCTCCTTCTTCATAAGCTCTCTCTGCTACTTTCCAAGCGATGGACTGATCATTTAAAGCACCAAAAATGATTCCCTTTTTCCCTTTAAGTAAATTATAAGCCATGGTAAAAAAATTAGATTGTTGGTTTTCTGCCCTATTAACAAATGAAATCCCAGTTTGTGCGATGGGCGTTTTAAACACGTAACAATTCACGCGCATTGGAGAGGGCTGCCTCCGTCACTTTCTCTCCTGAGAGCATTCCCGCAATCTCCGAGATCCGTTCATCGGGAAGGAGTTTGCGTATTCGGGTATAGCTGGCATTTGTTCCATCCTCCTTATAAACCACAAAATGATCCTGTCCCCTGGATGCGACTTGTGGCAAATGTGTAATGGCCATCACCTGCCTGCCCTTGGATAACTGGTCCATTATACCTCCCACCTTATCTGCGATCTCGCCACTTACACCTGAATCGATCTCATCAAATATCAGGGTGGGCATTCCATTTCGGTCCGAGACCAGTGATTTGATGCAAAGCATTAAGCGGGAGACCTCTCCCCCGGAAGCAACACGGGATAACTCCTCCAGATTCCCCTGCTTATTTGCAGAGAATAGAAATTTCACCTCATCGGCCCCACTGGAAGCGTAATTCTCTACCAATTCAACAGACACTGTGAATCTGGCGTTTAAAATCCCCAAAAGCTTCAACTGTGGTTCAACCGCTCTCTCCATCTCTTTCGCTGCCTTCACCCTTTTCATGTGCAATTTTTCTGCCTGGTGTCGGACTGCCGCAAATAGTTCGGACGACTTCTCCTCGAGTTGCTTGATTTTCTCATCGGAGAAAGTCAAATCTTCGATTTGCCTTCCATATTGATCCCTGAGTGCCACAAGCTCCTCCAGATCTCTGACTCTGTGTTTTTGCATCAGTCCCAGTAGCAGATCCATTCGCTCCCTCAGTTCTGCAAGTTTCCCGGGTTCAATATCTGTCCTCTCAGCCTGGTAAATCAATTCTGAAGTCAGATCCTTCAATTCGATATAGGCTGATTCCAAACGAATGGCCATTTCCTTTGCAGGAGAAAAATAGTTTGATATATGGTTGATTCTAGCCTGCGCCTCTTTCAAGCGATCAAGTATTCCCTGGGTCTCTTCAGACAATAGACCTTCTGAATGGAACAGGGCACTTTTGATCTCCTCAGTATGCTCGGCCCTTTGCAGGTCTGCTTCCAGGTCAGTCATTTCACCCTGCTCCAGATGGGCTGAATCAAGTTCGTTGTACTGGAATTGCATATACTCCAGCTCCTCCTTTTTCATAGAGACTTCACTCTTCAGTTTCTCAAGTTCCTTACTTGCGACTCCATAGGCTTCAAAAGTAAGCTTGTATTCAGAAAGCAAACCCCCGTTAGCAGCCATGTGGTCGATAACCTCCAGTTGGTAGAGGTGATCCTTCAACTGAAGATTCTGATGCTGGGAATGAATGTCCACCAGACGGTTCCCAATCTCTTTTAGCTGACTCAGATTTACCGGAGTATCATTGATAAATGCGCGAGATTTCCCCCCTGGGGCTATCTCGCGCCTGATGGTGGTGAGCTCTTCGAAATCCACCTCATTTAAATCAAAAAGGCTGACTAACTCTTTCCCTGGTTTAAATGTGCCTTCTACAATGCACTTTTTATCCCTGGTTTTAAGGACAGAGGTATCGGCACGCTGTCCCAGGATCAGAGAGAGTGCCCCCATTAAAATGGATTTTCCTGCACCTGTCTCTCCGGTAATGGTGGTAAATCCACTTGAGAACTGCAAATCCAGCTCATCAATCAGCACATAGTTTTTAATATAGAGCGATTGAATCATTCAGGGCCTTCCTAAATTTTTTGTTCCAATATGGCCTTGTACTTATTGGTGTTGGTCTTATCCACTTCCACAAGTATGGCATGTGCCCTGTTTCGCTCCTCTGGATAAGATTCGGAATAAACTGAAACCAACTCATCCACTTTGGCATCAAAAACAATTCTCAAAAGGTACATATATGGATCGGGACGTTTGCGGTAGATGCCCTGTATCAACTCCAGGCTATTGGTGATTTCGGCTCTCCCTTCTGCCACCTTAGAATCCATCAGATCCAGGCCCAGCCTGTGGTACCTGTAACTGAACTCCCTTAAAGGTGCATAATCGGTGTCGATCATATCCTTAACAAGCCAATACCTGTTTTTATGTGCCATATCGTCCAGTGGTTTCCATCCGCCCTCGGCTGCATTCTGCGCATTAATCACAATACGTTCTGCATTGCTAAAGTAGGGAGTTCCTCCCATGAGCGAAAAGGTATCATAATCCAGCCCCAGGACATAATATGCATAAAATCCCAGGATGGATGTAAGGTTAGAAATATGAGAATTGACATCAAATTCAAGGGGTGAAAACTCCACATACTTGAAATGAATGTCATTGTCGATAAAATTGAGTATGGTTGTGGTGTAATTGGTGTTAAAGACAGGCCTGCTGGCTTGAATCGACAGGGTCCCTTTAAACTCATCGGCCGATATCTGCTCCGTAATATTGAACATCATGTTGCATTCGATGCGTTCCTCTGCCGTATAAACATGGTTGGTCCAGACCCTGTTGTTCATGAACTCATAAACGGCATTTTGCAGCGTTTGAAATACCTGTTTGTTGGATCCCTGGATCTGTTGACTCACCACCTGAACATTGCATCTGAGTTCTTGTCCAAACACAGAAAGCGACATCATCGATCCCAATATAAATAGCCCAGCCTTACGCATCATCCATCATATTTATCACCCTTTGCACCAGGTCAGCAGCCACCTGAGTCTTGGGCTTCAGTTCATATTTGTCCACCTTGCCTGTCCGGTCGATCATGGTCACCTTATTGGTATCAGTCCCAAATCCGGCTCCCTTATCCTGCAATGAATTAAGGACCATCAGGTCCATATTTTTCCTGCGCATCTTCTCCTGCGCATGCTCAAGTCCATGGTCAGTTTCAAGTGCAAATCCCACAAAAAACTGCTTTGAACTTTTTCTTTTACCCAGTTCTCCTGCTATATCCCTGGTGGGCTCAAGCTGAATGCTCCAGGATTCGTCTCCCCTCTTCACCTTTTTATCAAAATTCTCCACAGGCGTAAAATCAGAAACTGCAGCATTAAAGACAGCCAAATCTACAGAATCCAAAAACTCCTCACATGCATTAAACATCTCCGCTGCCGAAGTTACATGCACTATATCAATCTCTTTCACAAGGGTTTTAATAGAAACCGGACCGGAGACCAGGTATACTTTAGCGCCCTCAGCTGCAAAAGCCTCTGCAATGGCATAACCCATTTTTCCAGAAGAGTGGTTGCCAATAAAACGAACCGGATCAATGTTTTCGTGTGTAGGTCCTGCTGTGACCAGCACCTTTTTATTCAGAAGTTTTTTTTTTGAGGAGGAGATATTCAACTGCCTTAAAACATCCAATATTTCCTCCGGCTCCTCCATCCTGCCCTTCCCTTCAAGTCCGCTGGCCAGTTCACCGCTGCGTGGCTCAATGACTATGCTTCCTCTCTCTTTTAACAACTGAAGGTTATGTTGGGTGGAGGGATGTGCATACATATCCATGTCCATGGCAGGAGCAAATACTACCGGACATCTTGCTGACAAATAGGTAGTTATAAGTAAGTTATCTGCAATTCCATGAGCCATTTTCCCGAGGGTTGTGGCTGTGACCGGAGCAATCACCATCAAATCGGCTGAGACACCCATCTCTACGTGGCTGTTCCAGTCTCCCGCTTCGGTGCTAAAAAAATCTGATAAGACTGGTTTTCCAGACAATGCAGAAAAAGTAACCGGGCCCACGAATTCTTTGGCAGACGGGGTCATTATTACTTGCACATCGGCCCCTTCCTTAACAAGTAGCCTTAGCAAATAAACCGCCTTGTAGGCGGCTATACTCCCGGTGACTCCGAGTATAATGTGTTTTCCTGTGAGTTCCATCAGGAAAGAGTTTTCACTACGGTTGCTCTATTTCAGGAGCTTCGTTGATCCTGTAGTATATCTGGTCGTCTGACAATTCCTGTAATGAGATCAGGGATGGTTTTGGCAATCTTTCGAAAAACTTGGAGATTTCAATCTGCTCCGGATTTTCAAAAACCTCTTCCAGATTGTCTGTATAGGAAGCAAATTCCTCCAGTTTTCTGTTCAACTCCTGCTTCATCTCCACGCTAATCTGATTGGCCCTTTTGGACGCTACCATCACGGTCTGATAAATATTGCTTGTGCCATCCAGTTCCTTCACATCCCTGGTCACTGTTGTAAGTGGGGCCTTTGTCTTTTTGTAATCCATCGATTATGATTCCTTATTTTGAGATTCTAAATACTTGCTTGAACTTTCATAGAGCCTTTTGGCCTCCCTGCTATGCGGGCCATCGGGAAACTCTCCAATGAAACTATAATACTCGTCCACTGTGGTCTGAAATCGCTCCCGCTGTTTACTTGGAACACTTAAGTCAGCAAGCAGATAAGATGATTTTAATATGTAAAACATCAACTCTTCCCTGTACTTGGTATCCGGATAATCAATCAGGCTGTTCCGCAAAGCAAGAATAGCCGACTTATAATATCCAAGGTCAAAGTAAAGTTTTGCACTGATAAATGACTTTTCAACAAGCTTATCACTCATTTCAACGATAATTTCCTGGCACTCCTTTACCTTATCCGAAGAGGGATACTTGACCATAAACATTTGCATGGCAGTAATCGTTCTAAAGGTGTTATCCTGGTCCAGCTCAGCGCGTGGGGACTGCTTATAGTAACAGTACGCGGTCATAAAATCGGCCTCCTCCAGAAATTCACTATTGGGATAAGTGACAGACAATTCATGGAAATAGTGGCCAGCCATCATATAATCACGTTGGCCATAATAACTCTTTGCCTGATAGTATTTTACAGTATCTGCTTTTGTTGTACCTCTATAAATATTGGCCACCTGGTCGAACAGAGTGGCTGATTTCACATACTCCTCTTTTTCGTACAGCACCACCCCTGTATCATACTTCTTTTGGAAGTCCCTGCTTTTCAATAACTTTTCATACTCACCACAACCACTCAGCAGCACAATTGCTCCCACAATGGCAACAATACCTATGACCCTGTTTTTAAACATTTCGCAAAATTAACATTATTGAGTTAATAATAAAAGACTTGAACGAATATTTCCATAACATTATTAACAAATACCATTCCAAAATATTGCATTACCCCACAGAATTTTCTTCAATCCTTAATGTGTTTGACCAGCTAAATATCGTTCCATTGAAAAAATAGTTAAATTTGCACCCTATAATCACTAAAAAACAAAACGTGGATATTTTTGAAAGAATTATCAATAACAGAGGTCCCATTGGTCAATACCAGAAGGCGGGACATGGTTACTTTGCATTCCCCAAACTTGAGGGGGAGATTTCATCTCATATGAAATTCCGTGGGAAAGAAGTGTTGACCTGGAGTTTGAACAACTACCTTGGCCTTGGTAATCATCCGGATGTCAGGAAAGCAGATGCAGATGCAGCAGCTGAATTTGGCATGGCTTACCCCATGGGTGCCAGGATGATGTCGGGACAGACCCGCAAGCACGAAGAGCTTGAGCGGGCACTGGCATCCTTTGTTCAAAAAGAAGACGCATTCCTGTTAAACTACGGTTACCAGGGAATGACCTCCATCATTGATGCAGTCACCACCCGTAATGATGTGATTGTATACGATTCAGAATCACATGCATGTATTCTGGACGGTATGAGAATGTCACTGGCAAAAAGGTATGTTTTCCCACATAATAACATGGAAAACCTGGAGAAGCAACTGGGACGAGCGGTGAAACGTGCCGACCAACAAGGAGGTGGTGTACTGGTAATTACTGAAGGTGTATTCGGTATGGCCGGTGACCTGGGTAACCTGAAAGCGGTATGTGCGCTGAAGGAGAAATTCAATTTCAGACTGCTGGTAGATGATGCTCATGGTTTTGGAACCATGGGTCCAACCGGAATGGGTTCAGGAGAATATTTTGGAGTTCAGGATAAAATTGACCTTTACTTCTCCACCTTCGCCAAATCAATGGCCGGAATCGGAGGATTTATTGCCAGTAACACAGATGTGGTAGATTATCTTCGCTACAACATGCGTTCACAGACCTACGCCAAATCTCTGCCCATGCCTATGGTATATGGAGCATTGAAAAGACTTGAAATGCTGAGAACCATGCCCGAACTCAGAGAGAAACTGTGGAGCGTGGTAAATGCCCTTCAATCAGGTCTGAAAGAGGCTGGATTTGATATCGGAGTCACCCAATCACCTGTGACCCCTGTATATATGCGTGGAGGCATTATCGAAGCAACCAACCTGATCCTTGATTTGAGGGAGAACTACAACATCTTCTGTTCAGTGGTTATCTACCCGGTTGTTCCCAAAGGAGACATCCTTTTGCGTTTGATCCCAACCGCCATGCACAACCTGGATGATGTGAAGTTAACCATCTCTGCATTCACCGAATGCCGCACCAAACTACAGGCTGGAGAATATACGTCGGATACATTCCAAGACATTTCCGCGCTTCGCGTGTAAATGTCTTGAAAGTTAATGGTTAGTGGGGTAGAAGGGTATTAACCACTACCAACTAACTAATAACCATAAAAAAGGTGCCTGGAGTGGCACCTTTTTTTATTTCGTCTTTTCCTGTATTCGTCAATCCTTGCACAGTGCTTTGTTAAGGTGTATATATTCAATGGAATAGATCTCTTATTTTGTCATTCGTGGGAGTCGCGTGATCTTGTACGGGGGGTTTAATTGGATGAAACGAACAAGGAGGCTACGGTAAATTATACAGAGGGGGAACGGTGAGCTATTCAGATCATTGCTTGATATCTGCAATTTCATTCCTTCTTTCTGGTATTTGCCACCATCCTCCCCAAAATAACATGTATTTGACAAGAAATGTACCCATCAGGGAGCATTGGCTTGTTCGAAAAATAGGTTTGGGGTAATTATTAAGTTTCTGTTGGTGTTCTGAAGCTATAATAGGTTAATTATTGGCTTCTGAGAAATAATTATTAACTTGCTATTGGCCATTTATTTAGGCAAAACACTAATAAATATCTAATTCAAGATGAGATGGGCAATCATTAAGACCTTATCTGCCAAAAACAAGAATTGTTTTCGCTATAAGGATGTTATTGCGGAATTTCCTGATAAGGATCCCAGCCATCTTTCCAAAGTACTTGCCTCAATGGTAAGCTTGGGAATGTTAATGAAATTATACCGGGATTTGTACTTCATTATTCCGCTGAGTGCAAACCCGGAGACCTATTCTCCAGACAGTCGCATAGTTGCCAGGTGCATCATGAACAGGGAGGGGTATTATATAGCTTATTCCTCAGCCATGTATATCCATGGCTTGACAGATCAACCGGGAACCAGAACAATGGTCGTAACTGATCGGCAGAGGCAGCCCTCCAAAAAAAATATCAAAGGGATGGAGTTTCATTTTATATACCATAGCTACCATAGGTTTTTCGGCTATCGGGAGACCTGGATAACGACCCAGGAGCAAGCCATGGTCAGTGATCTGGAAAAGACTATTGTAGATGCAGTATCAAAACCACAATTATGCGGAGGGATCGCTGGGGTTGGGAAAGCCATATACCATGCCTGGGAAAGAACAGATCTCCAAAAGTTGTTTTACTATTTAGCCAGGAACGGGAGCCATGCTGCAAAGAAGCGTTATTTGTTTCTCTCCGACATTCTTGAATTGGAATGGACATCAGAACATGAAAGAATGCTTAATGACAGCGGAGCAAGCATTTCACTGTTAAATCCCAGCGGACCTGATCAGGGAATAAAAAATTCCAGATTTGGCCTGAAGATCAATATGGAGGAAAATTCCTTGAAGGATATCTTGCAATCCTGATGAATCCCACCAGGTTTGTTCAAGCTTGAGGAGTAGTGTTCATCGAGTACTATTCGACAAGGTGTCCAAATGACCAAGAAAGGAGAATATACATCGGATACATTCCAAGATATTTCCGCGCTTCGCGTGTAAATGTCTTGAAAATTAGTGGTTAGAGGGGTAGAAGGGTATTAACCACTATCCTTCTATCCCTTTACCTACTTACCTTCTACCCTTCTATCCTTCTACCCTTCTACCCTTCTACCCTTCTACCCTTCTATCCTTCTATCCTTCTATCCTTCTATCCTTCTATCCTTCTATCCTTCTGACTTAAAAAGAAGACGCTGCCTGAACTGGCAGCGTCTTCTTTTTAAACCATCTTCTGCTTTTTATTTTTGCGATCTCCTCCTCCTGATTATGCAGAGTCATCTGTAGGTCTGAAATCTGGGATTGTTGCTCCTTCATGGCCTCGATCAACAAAGGGACCAGCTGTGTATAGGAGACAGCCTGAAGGCTATCCGGCATAATCTTAACGGCTTCGGGAACTACCTGCTCCAATTCCTGGGCAATCAGCCCCAGGCGATAATTATTTGACGAATTGTTGTTTTTCCCATCAGAATAAGCGAATCTAATTCCATTTAACTTCATCACCGATTCGAGTGGCGAATCGATATAAGATCTATTTTGAAGTAGCGAACTGTCAGCACCTATATAGGCTCCTTGCCCCGACCAGATCCATCCCTCTCCATTTACAAAAAACACCTCCTTGCCGTAGAATTCGTTCCAGAGGCTGTAGGCAGAGGTATTTTGATTGTAGATCTTTGTCCGAAAGGCACTCTCCCATGGTTCCGCATGTGAGTCAATGAGACCTTCCCCATAAACATGGAGCCTGGTCACTGGATTGTTGGTTCCAATCCCCACATGTCCGTCATTACTCACTTTCAACTGTGACCATCCCCATTGACTGATCATTAACAGGCTTAGCCCCAACAAAATATTTTTATAACTCATGTCTGATATTTTTTCTAATTATTGTGATCTGTTCGCATCCATATAAACAGAGGCCCCAATCGGAACATAAAACCCTCCTTCGATTGAAATCTCTTCTTTCGCCCTGTATGTAACATGGGTAAAGGGAGGAATTATGCTGTCTCTCCCTGCTCCACCAAGTCTGAGGGTATCCGGGATTTGTGTTCCCCTGACTTTTTGGTAAAACTTAAAGTAATCAATGTGCATGGCGGAAGGAAATGGGGTTGTAGTATCGGGTGCAGCCCAGGGAGTTATGGCCAGGTTAAAGATGACCCGAACCGGATCCACAATACCCGGATTGGAAGAGTTCCTGACCATGTTGCCATTTACATACCAGATGATCTTATCAGGAGTCCACTCCAGTCCATAAGTCAGGTAGTCTTCCGAATAATCGGGAATTTCCACATCCAATCCGTTACAGAGGATCTCCGGATTTACAGTCTCGCATCTAGGCTGTCCTAAAAATTCGCATGGACAACTGTTGTCGGGGCACCTGCAGTAATCCATGTGCATATTGGTTCCCATCTGGGTGGGAGGCGCACTTCCCAGCATTTCAAAAATATCAATCTCAGCCACATTGGATCGGTTCTCTTTGTCCGATGCGCCAAAGGTCCAAAATGCTGGCCAGAAAGCATGCCCGTGGGGGAGCTTGATTCTGGATTCCAAATATCCATATCGAATGTTGTTCCAGAGTTTGGTTTCAATCCATCCGGAAGTAAACTCATACCAGGGCTTATTGCAAGCTGCTCCTCCCCTTTCCCGACACCTGTAGTCCTCTTTTCGGACTTGTAAGATCAACTGACCATCCTCTATAAAAACATTCTCCGGACGATTTGTATAAACCTGAGGTTCTCCATAATGGTCAAAATTGTTGGCTACCGTCCAGATTTGCTGATCCAGAGTATCGAATGGATCCTCGAAAATCAGTTGCCAGTGACGATCCTCGGGGGGGAGCTGTGCACTGACCATACTGGTGGTGCTGAAAAGAATAAATATAAAAGTCGAAAACCTCATCTCAACAAGATAAAAAAATCCCCTGTAATCCTATTGATCGCAGGGGATTGTTCGTTAATCAGATTTTCCCTATTCCAATTCTCCCAAATAGCGCTCAGCATCCAGGGCTGCCATACAACCCGTACCTGCTGCAGTGACCGCCTGGCGGTAGGTCTTATCCTGAAGATCGCCACAGGCAAATATGCCCGGGACATTGGTTTTACTGGTTCCTGGAACTGTGATTACATATCCTGTTTCATCCGTATCGAGGAAATCCTTAAATACTTCCGAGTTGGGAGTATGCCCTATGGCCAGAAAGAAACCATCAATAGCTACCTCGGTAATCTCCTGGTTGGCTTCCCCTTTGTTTTTGTAGAGCTCTACAGATGTCACCACCTGCTCGCCTTTCAACTCCTTGGTCTGGTGTTTCCAGAGCACCTCAATGTTTTTAGTATTAAATACGCGCTTCTGCATGGCTTTTGAAGCCCGCAATTCGTCTCTTCTGACAATTAAATAGACCTTCTTACAGATTCCTGCCAGGTAAGAAGCCTCTTCAGCAGCGGTATCTCCCCCACCTACCACAGCCACGACCTTATCTTTATAAAAGAAGCCATCGCAGGTGGCGCAAGCCGATACTCCGAAACCCTTAAACTTTTCTTCAGATTCCATCCCCAGGTATTTGGCTGTGGCTCCGGTGGCCAGAATTACGGTGTCGGCTGTAATCAGCGTATTTTCATCCACAACCACCTTTTTTACCTTGCCTGAAAAATCCACGCTTGTGGCCAGTCCAAACCTGACCTGTGTTCCAAAGCGCTCTGCCTGCTTCTTCAGGTCCTCCATCATACTAGGGCCATCCACCCCTTCGGGATATCCGGGGAAATTATCCACCTCGGTAGTGGTGGTCAGCTGACCGCCCATCTGCATTCCCGTATACATCACCGGACTCAGGTTTGCACGTGCTGCATATATGGCAGCCGTATATCCTGCAGGCCCCGATCCAAGGATCAGACATTTGTGGTGTTCTTTAACTTCAAGTTCTTTTTTTTCTGAGGGTGCGTCGTTCGCGCTATCCATGGGTTTGAAAAGGTCCATTATATAAGTTATTTGTTAATATGTTAGTCGGGTATTATGTTAATATATTATTATGTTAAGGAGTTAATATTGTATTTATTATACTATTTAATTATATTTAATATTAAAATTCATTTTAATTATGGTTGGTATTATATCTCATATAGATTATAAAATGCACTTATCACCTTAAGAGCATATATTAGGCTTCATTAGAGTGCAACATATACTTAGTCTCCAATTGGATGTTTAAATTACATAATTTACGCTCCACTTATCAAATTCAATACCAATTTTGTTTTTGCTCTTTTTAGAAGCCTCTTCCGGCCAAACTTTCAGACTACCTTTCGATGAAACTTGCATAAGATGACGGGATGGCAGAAAACAGATGAAAAAGATAGAATAAATCAGTTTTGAGAAATTGAAATATTTCCTACATTTGCACCCACAATTGATCGGGGTGTGGCGCAGTTGGCTAGCGCACATGTCTGGGGGACATGGGGTCGGAAGTTCGAGTCTTCTCACCCCGACAATTTAAAACCCAACTATTTGCATATCAGATAGTTGGGTTTTCTTTGATCCGCATTTGCCCATTTTTTTGTACTGAAATTTGTATTAGAATTAGTGTTATTTCCTCACTATGAGCTTTCTATAGTAGCGATTCCTCTGGTTGAACATCTTCTCAAATTGTACTACACAAGAATATCAGTTGCCTGATTCAATAACATGATTCAATGATTATAGATGCCTGATTTTGTCGCAAATATTGACAATTTTTACGACAGAATACTACCTTATCTTTATCCAAAGGAATTGAATTACAGATGTTAAGAAATTAGAAGGGAGCGAGGAGGGGCTCGCTTGATTCAATACTCAAATTCTTATGGTGCCTCTGATATTAGACTATTTCTTATTTGGGAGAAAACATCTTCAGGTGCTACAATCACTCCCATCTCTTTGAAAATAGCTTTATCCGGAAGGTCATCTTTGATAAGGTCCAGGAAAGCTTTCAAGTCCTCAGACACCCGGTCTGGTAAAAAATACACATTTGACTCTGCAAGAAGAATTCCCAATCGGAAAATATCGCCCTTATGCTTTCTCAATAGTCTTTTATCATCTTTACCGCCTACTTCAATCCGCTGTAAGATATCAATATATGCCTTTGCCTTCAGGCATATGAGTGCTTCAATACTTGCCCAGTGGATTCCATTCACAACTTCACTATGGTCAATAACAAGATGATAATAGGCATCATCCAGTAAGATGGCAGAAAGACTACTCAAATCATCCGGTGCAGGAACTGGTGTTAGATGTACTCGTTCATCAAGGTCCAATAAATCGGGTATTCTGGAAAACAGTTCAACCTGTATAGGAAACTCTTTGTTTGCTGGTTTAACAAACCGGAAGTACTTTCTTTCTTCTTCCCCATTCTCATTCCTTTCGTATCTCCCATCTACAATGAAATCCCAGAACCGCCGAAAAAACTCGGCACTTAATGCTTCAACAATCAGAATCATGTCAATGTCCTTAGTTGCCCTTGGAGTAAGTTCTGCAGATTGAATATGGATATCACATGCAGCACCACCAATAATCACATATTGATCCCTAAAATCGGCAAAATACTTTGCAAAGACTTCTAATCCATTTACCATTGGAATTCCTGAATTAATTGTTCTAAAGCCATTTCAACACGTTCATCGGTACTATCCATTAGGCTTATGTATAGGGATAAAGGATCCACACTACTATGATTACTCGATAAGTCTCCCCATATTCTTCGAGGATTATATCTCCAGACTTCCAGACAAATCCTCCCTTCATCCATGTTCACATTCTCCAATGCATTTATTTCCTCAAGGTTTCGGAAGTTCGTATTATCTATTGCAAAATATTCCAGATTTCCAGCACTTAAATCAGAATACTCCGCCAATGCAGAGACATTGCATTTCAACAGTTGCATATCAGCAGGCGCTTTATCCACAAACACGTTTTTCCTGACAGGGTTACGAACTAATCCACTTGCTATTACCTTTTCCCACAACTCCCTTTTATCATTCCTGAAATTCATAGATTTATCTTTTGTCCCAATAATGTCAATCAGACCAAGTTTTTCAAGATTCTCTGCACCCAATGTAATTGCCATAGGAGAATAACCAGTCATAGCCGCTACAGACTTAAAATTGTATTCGGCCAAGTCATGCCTGTTTACAGAATGCAGTAGATGAAAGATCAGAAGGAATTGGGCTGAAGGCCTAAGCAGTTGTCCAGATTCTGGTTTTTCTTGCGATGAATATACTTCCCTGAGATCAACCAGAAGCTCTGGCAGGAATAATTGCGTACCAGGAACGATAAAGTTTATTCCTTTTTCAATTAATCGACGTCGCTGCAGCGCATTACATGTATAAAGCAGAACAACAGCAGGATATCCCATACGCTTTTTTACGACATCCACATTGGAAGATATCAGGCTTATTCTGATTCTCTCCTTCTCTTTTGGCTCCAATAACAACAGGGATTCTTTGAATAACGTTGTTCTGTAGATTTGGTAAGAGTCTCTAATATATAAGGGCAAATCTTGCAGATCATATTTCCCTAATAGATCTACCTGGATATCTAATCCCAGTACTTTACTGATATACTCTTGCATATATCTTATATTCTGCACGATATATTATTTTTTGTATATTATATGTAGTTGATATATTATACAAATATACATTTATTAATTTGATTTTCAACGTTATCTGTTTATAATATACTTGAATACCACGACTGATCCAATTCCAAGAGCCGAGTAATACAAAATTATTCTGATCAGTTAAAAAATCATGTATCCCTTGACAATACTAAACTTCGAGGAAATTCATAGTACAAAAAACCACGAAATCCTATTAATTTAATACAAATCACATATCTGATTATCAGCTACTTAATACCATTTTATTAATCTTCTCACCCCGACAATAAAACAAAGTCACCGTTGCAAATGCGACGGTGGCTTTTGCATTTCAAACGAGCTACAAAAGCTCGCTATTGTAAGCGAGGATGAAAGGCGAAAGCAGCACGAAGTGCTGTAGCTTTGTTTTATTGAACACCCAAAAAAAGTCCACGAGCCTCGTAGTGGCGAGTAATCTTCTTCGAGGTAGAAGAAGGTTCGCACTTGGTTCAGTAGTCCCCGACCAAAACAAAAAGCTTTGCACGGCAGTGCAGGGCTTTTTTGTCATCAGGTTTCCACTGATGTCTCAGCCATTTGGGACTGGAATGAAACTCTCCTAAGCAAGCTTATTTGACTCATGTCCAATAAGGTGGTAAATTGCATATAACCAACCGCAATTCTTGATGCCCGCTAATCCTAACAAACTATCCAAATTCTGGGAGGAGTTAAAAAGACGTAAAGTCATACATGTTATTACGGTATATGCTTCTGCCGCCTTTGTAATTATTGAGCTTATAGGTAACCTAAGCGAACCTCTAAATCTGCCTACCAGCCTCTCAACCATTGTTATTATTGTATTAGCGGTTGGTTTCCCACCGGCAATTATCCTTTCCTGGCTTTATGACCTTACTGGAGGAAGCTTTGAACGAACAGGCCCCATGGAGGATGTCCAGGAAGAGGAAAAGGCCAAAGTGCCTAATGCATGGAAGATCGCAACTTATGTGAGTTTCCTGGTCATTGCTGGCCTGGTGGTTTTTAATATTGTAAGCAGGGGGGATGTTTTGAAACCCGGAATGATTCAATCACTCGCTATACTTCCGTTTGATAATTTCACCGGCGATGAGAAGCTTGATTATGTAGCTGCCGGTATGCACACCGCTCTCATTGGGGATATGGGTAGACTGGGCGCGTTGAGAGTAACCGGAAAGAATTCCTCGAGTATCTTTAAAAATAGTGGCAAATCTGCCCCTGATATTGCCAGAGAATTGGATGTAGATGCACTGGTGGAACCTGCTGTGATGTATTATGGCGACAGTATTATTATACAGATCAAGTTGATCACTTTGTATCCCAAGGAAAAACAACTATTTGTGGAAGATTATATGGTGGATAAACGCCAGGTTCTTAACCTTTTCAGTAAAATATCCAAGCAGATTGCGGATGAGATTTTGATAGAATTGTCGCCCGAGGAAGAAAGGCTATTTTCCAAATCAAGAACCGTTGACAGGGAGGCTTATGACGAGTACCTGAAGGCTCTTAGCTCGCTTCATTTTACCAGAGAATCGTTGTATAAATCCCTGGAATATTTAAACCATGCTGTTGAGAGAGAACCTGACTGGGCACCTCTTTATTCTGGTTTGGCCCTGGTGTGGATGGATATACAACAGATGGGGCTTGAGCCAACCTCCATTACCTTCCCAAATATTTACACGAACCTCAACAAAGCCCTTGAATTGGATCCAGATCATATGGATTCCCACGTTTTAAGTGCCACGATTGCTTACTTGATGGAATGGGACTGGGAGAAGAGTGAGAAAGAATTTCTCAAGGCTCTGGCCATTAATCCCAGCTTCGCAGAAGCCAGGGTGTTTTATTCACATTTGTTATGTATACTGCAAAGGGTTGATGAAGCGGTACCACAGGCCCAACTGGCCCTTGAGCTGGATCCGCTAAATCCCAATTTGAAGATATGGGCTTCCGTAGCATTAATGGCAGTAGGTGATTTCAAGAGTGCCCTGGAAGTTGGAGAAGAGATTGCAGCTGCTGATCCGAATTACTATATGGCCTATAGTGTTATTGAAAACGCAGCTTTTTATTGCAGGGATTATGATAAGGTGATGGAAGCGAGCAAACATCTTTTGACCAAGGAAGTTGATTTCAAAGAGGTGGATAGAATTTTCGGGGAAAGCGGTTTTGTTGCGGCGAATGTAGAAATTTTGCGCCAGTTGGAGTTAATTGCGCAGAACGGATTCGTTGCACCGTTTGGCATGGCACAGCGATATGTAATGGTGGATCAAGCGGATAAAGCCATTGAATGGCTTGAAAAGGGATTTGAAGTGCGCGACCCGAATATGCCCTATATTTCCACACGAGGTTTTTTATTTGAGCCCCTATATGACAATCCAGGGTTTATTGAAATCCTTCAGAAAATGAACCTGCCCCTTCCTGTCAGCGAACCAGCATCGACTCAGTAAGTGCATAAGCTATTTCCACCGTCTTAATGAAAAGTGTGGAAAAGCCGATACCCTTGGTTCTTCCGTTTCTTCCACAATACAGATTACTCCACAGGAATAAGATCTTTGTTTTGATCCAGCCATTCTTTGAAAGAGAGGAGTGACGGATTCAGGCTACGGCTCAATGCCACGTCCCTGGATGCACAATACTCGGTTTCAAAATCCCGCTTGAACTGGAACATATTGCCCATATCATCGGCTCCTGGGAAATCAAAGCTGCGATATACTTCCGGAGAAACTTCATTATAGACCACCTCCTTGCCAAGCACCTTACCGAAGGCATCTGCTGTCTGCTTTATGTTTAGCTGTTCACCGCATATTCCTATGGTCTGTCCGATGTACTTTGGTCCTGACTTGTATACGCCAAGGGCACATTTCCCAATATCAGCTGCTGCTATGCCCGGCAGTTTCTGGTCACCCATGGGCATGGTAATGGCCAATTTGCCGTCTGGTCCTTTTTTTGGACCCAGGCCGAAATAAATGAAGTTATCCCAGTAAAAGACTGTATTGAGCAGGGTAACAGGCAAATCAAGGTCCGTAAAATAGTGATTAGATTCACCTTTTGCATCGAAATGCGGCACCTTATATTTTCCCTGCAGAGTGGGCATGCGATCGTCATCCAGGGGAACCAGTTTGCGCGTATCGTCAAGTGTAGACCAGATGACGTGCTTTACATCTTCAGATTTTGCGGCCTCGGCCATGGCTTTGGCCTGATTATTCTCTTTTTCCGGTGAAAAATGATCCCAGAAGAAGGTAACACAGAAGGCTCCATAGGCTCCATGAAAAGCCCTCTTTATACTATCAATATCATCCAGATCGGCAGCTACAACTTCTGCCCCCATTTTGACCAGCTCCTTGGCTTTGTCAGAATTCACATCTCGCGTAATGGCACGAACACGATACTCCTGATCAGGATCGCTTAATATTGCCCTCACCAGTCCACCACCTTGCGCTCCTGTAGCGCCTACAACTGCAATTATTTTTTTCGTATCCATCGGTATAAAAGTTATTAGTGATTATTTAGAAATATTCTACATAGTAAACATCAATGGGAGTCCATTGTTCAATAAAACTGTGAAAGCTGTTTACTATGACTTAAATCATTCATAAAATGATTCTTACACCAGAAGATATTTATTTTTATTTAGAACAATTAAACTTTAATACGTGTTATGAGTCTAAAGATCGTATCAGGCAGAGTCCGGATATATGATTGGTCTAAATAGATGAGATGATAAAGATGAAAAAGCTATTGGTGGGAATGATGTTAAGCCTGTTTATTACAGTAAATATTCAGGCTGAAGGGCTTCCGGATGGAGGACAGGTGCGGGGAATGGTTTATGACCAGAATTCGAAACTACCCATTGAATTCGCTACGATCGCATTATTCAATGCCTTGGACAGCACACTTGTCACAGGCACCATTACAGACCTGGAGGGCAACTTCAATGCCCTTAAGGTTGCTGAAGGCAGCTATTATATGAAGGTGAGTTTCATGGGGTATGAGGAATTACATTATAGCAACCTGGTGATCGATCGCAAAAACCGACACCTGGATGTAGGGCAGCTTTTTCTGGAGACCAGCTCCCAGTTCCTCGAAGAAGTTGTGATTAGCAATGAGCGCAACGCTGTGGAGTTTAAGATTGACAAAAAAGTGGTCTCTGTGGGGGAACAGATGACAGCTGCCTCATTAAGTGCTGTGGAAGTGCTTGAAAATGTTCCCTCCATCCGTGTGGATGTGGAAGGCAATGTATCACTGCGAGGAAGTACAGGCTTCACGGTGCTGATTGATGGAAAACCTACGGTTCTGGATCCCAGTGATGTATTGCGTCAAACGCCTGCTTCCACCATTGAGAACATCGAAATTATCACCAATCCATCGGCCAGGTACCAGCCGGATGGTACGGGTGGGATCATCAATATTATTACCAAGAAAAACCGCATGTTGGGCCTCCAGGGTCTCTTTAACCTTAAAACCAACACCTTTGGGGAATATGGGGGAGATTTCCTTCTGAATTACAGGAAAGGCAATGCAAATCTCTATTTTGGAGGCGATTACAGGAACAGTCCTTACCCAGGGGAGGTTTCCAGTGAACGGCGCACCACCCTGGGGGATACCACCACCATTATAAAAGCCGCAGGTGATTCTGAAAGCCTGCGTGGTGGGGGTGGATTGAGGATGGGTCTGGATTGGGATATCTCACCCCGGAACAGTTTTTCCATCGGGATCCGTGGCGGGGAGTACAAGAGCCTGAGTAATTCTCAACTGAATTACCTGACCTACCGTGATCCTTTCGACTACGAAACCCGCGAACTCAGCCTGAACGAATCCGGTCGGGGTGCACTCTATTACAATCTGACCGGCAGTTTCCTGCATACCTTCGAGCAAAAAGGTCATGAGCTGATGCTACAATTCAACCAGAGGCTGCGCCAGGGGGACGAGTTCTCTGAAAACTTGCTTCTGAACGAGAACGGATCGGTGAATCAGGGTACACGAACTACGGAAAAAGGGCCCTCCAATGAGGTGGAAGTAAAACTGGATTATGTCAAACCCATTGGTGAAAAACATGGGTTGGAAGCTGGTTTTCAGCTGAGAAGTGGCACAAGCGAGGATGGAACTGAATTGTACATATTCGACCTGGATGAGCAAGATTATATTCTTCAACCAGAAAAGAGCAACAACACCCTTTATAGCAGAGATATCTATGCAATTTACGGGATCTTCAAAGGAGAGACTGGAAACATGGGATACCAGGCAGGACTCAGGGGCGAATATACGAATAGAGCTATTACTTCGGAAGAGGGTATTGAGGACTATACCCTGGAGCGATATGACTTCTTTCCAACCCTGCACCTCTCCTACCAGTTGCCCGGAGAAAACCAGCTTATGGCCTCTTACTCGCGCCGCATTGACAGGCCCAGGGGATATTACCTGGAGCCCTTTATAACCTGGACCGATATGTACAATGTTCGACAGGGAAATCCGGCCCTGAACCCCGAGTATATTGATGCCATGGAATTGGGTTTCATTCATTCAAGAGAAAAGTCTCAGTTGTCCCTCGAAGCCTATTACAGGATCAAGCAAAACAAGGTGGAACGAACCCGGGAAGTTTATGAGGAAGGGATTCTTTTACAAACCTTTACCAATGTGGGCACAGATTATTCACTGGGCCTGGAAGCCCTCTACAACATTACGCTTTTTCCCTGGTGGGAGCTCAATCTGATGGGTGATCTATACGACTATCGCATAGAAAGTGAGATCAATGGTACTTCTTCCTATCAGTCTTTCAACTGGGGTACCAGAGTGAATAATACATTTAGTATAGCCAATAGGATCCGGGTCCAGTTCGATGGCAATTACAACAGTGCCACAGTAACCACACAGGGAGAGGATAAAGGTTATTACTCGTTCAATGCAGCGATTCGGAGCGATTTCCTGGACAAGAACTTATCACTGGTACTGCAGGTTCGTGATGTCTTTTCTACCATGGATCGCGTATCCATAACCCAGGATGTTGATTTTTATAATTATTACAGCAGATCCACTCGTGCACCCATTATTTCACTTACGGCCAGCTACCGCCTGAACAATTTTAAGCAGAGCAATCGGGGCAACAGATCAGATGGTGGCGGCGAAGAGTTCTAAAAAAATGCCATAGTCTTCATTGATCAGGAGTGTTCCCTGGACACTGCGAAAACATAGGCCCCCAGGGCTATGGCCTCACTGGCTCCAAGCTTCGAAATGCCTACGCCAATCCTGGGGCTGGCATCGTAGGTGATCTCCTTATCTGTAAAAGGCACTGAAATAGTCCGCCGATCACCTTTTAGAAATGTATCCATTTCCTGGTCATTGTCCAGATATAAAGCCTTTTGAACAATCCGGGGATGCACAGCCCCGTCCAGATGTGAAATGCTTCCATTGAGTTCTTTCAAAACTGCTGGCATGAAAAACGCATGGGCTCCGCTTAATCCTCCCCCAATCACAATCAGACCATCCACCAGAACCGAGGTATTGGCCAGGGCATCTCCGATAATCTCACCCACGGTGGCAAATGTTTTAAGGGCCGCTTCCTTATTTCCTTCAAGCGCTCCCTTTGCAATCCTGTATACCCCTTCCGATCCGGGTACCTCTTCAAGGCTTACTCCTGCAAACTCAGCATAGAAGCGCCTGATCTTCTCCTGTCCGACCGAGGCATCTGCGCAAAGATGAGGAAACAATTTATTGCGCATAAGCCAGAGTTCACCCCCATTGCAGTTGTCCCCGATATTTAAAAGTCCGTTGATGACAAGTCCGCAGCCAAAACCACTTCCCAGGGTAATGCCCACCAGGTTCTGGTACTTCTTATCGCTCCCGCCCTCTTTCAGGGCACGGTTCACTTCAGGGAGAAAGCCGAACACATACTCCCCCAACACATAAAGGTTGGCATCGTTGTTAATATAAACGGGCTTCTGGAATACCTCCTGGAGGAAGGGCCCCAGGGCTACTCCCCCGCGAAAGGCTGGCAGGTTGGGCAGATCTCCGATAATTCCCAAATCGTAATTGGCCGGACCGGGAAAGGCAAAACTGATGGCGTATATGTCCTCTTCTACCCGGGAAGCGACCTCTCTGAAACCTTTCTCTATGGTTCTGAGGGTAAGGTCCGTATCATCAGGCATGCAGGGAAGCACAAAAGGTTCCACCATTTCACGGGCTCCCTTCATGGCACTAAATACCAGGTTGGTCCCGCCTGCATCCAGGGTCATCACCACCCGCTCGTCTTTTTCGTATGTCTCTTTGGACTGAAATATCATGATTCTGTATTAAAGCTCATTTCGGATTAGGATGTCTCCCCATGGAAGGTCCGTTTGATAATCTCATCCTGCAAATCCCCCGCCAGCTCCACAAAATAGGCAGTATAACCTGCCACACGAATGGTCAGGCCCAGGTATTTTTCAGGGTGTTTTTTCGCTTCCAGCAAGTCTTCCCGGTTGACCACATTAAACTGTATGTGATGGATGGGCATACGTACAAATGCTTTCAAAAAGGAAGCAAATTTCTGTCGATCCTTTTTAGTATGGAAAAAAGAAGGGAGGAATTTCATATTCAGCAGGGTCCCATTGCCAGCCAGAATGGAGGGGATACGGGACACTGAACCCAGAACAGCTGTGGGGCCATGGAGGTCCTGGCCGTACATGGGTGAAATGCCCCCATCAGCCAGGGGAGTGTTTTCAAGCCTTCCGTCGGGCGTAGCTCCCACATTGCTCCCCATGGGAACATGCGCTGAGACCGTATAAAGGCCCAAAAGAAAATCCCCTCCCCTGTAATTCCTGAAGGAGGTGATCTTCCGCTTATAGTAGTCGATCCATTTGGCTCCAAGCGCGTCCACCCAGGCCACATCGTTGCCATATTTGGGCACCTCTTCCAGACAACACAATCTAAGGGCATCTTCCCCTTCGAAATTATTCTGAAGTGCTTTTAAAAATTCTTGTTTATCAACGGTTTTACCCTCAAAAACAAGTGTTTTCAGAACGGCCAGGCTATCTGCCACATTGGCCACCTGGATGGCCTGTATTCCTGAAAAATTATAAACCGCCCCTCCGGCAGTCACATCGGTTCCGCGCTTTAAACAATCGTCAACCACGGCCGAGAGGAAGGATGAAGGCATGTGGTGCTGATGTGCTTTCTCAACCACCTCACAAGCAGCGATCATTCCTTCTGTAAAATGATCAATCTGACGAGCCATGGCCATCTCCAGGTCCTGGTATGAGGAGTAGTCCGCCAGCGTTCCGGTCTTTAGTCCCAACTGTTTTCCTGTAAGGAGACACCTGCCATCGTTAAGGGTCAGTTCCAATACCTTGACCAGGTTGAACATGGCCGCATCACTCCAACCCAGATAGTTCCCCTGACAGCTCAGCTCCACGCATCCCACCACCGCATAGTCCATGGCATCTTCATGGGCAATCCCGGCCGATTCCAGGGAGGGGATAATGCTCTGATCATTCATGATTTGGGGCATGCCGCTTCCCAGGCCAATGATCCGGCAGCACTCATTTACAAAATCATCCGGCGAACCCTGATGCAGGCGAGCAGAGAGGTTTGGCTGTGGCAAGCCGATGTGATCCTGGGCTTTAAGTAACAGGTAGGAGAGCAGGTTGGTGGCATCCTTCCCATCGCGGGTCTGTCCAGCGATAGCCACATTGAAGCCGATGGGAAAGCCGGCAAAAAATTTCGCACTGTGTGCGTTTCGCATGTAAACGATCTGGTTGAACTTAATATAGAGGGCATCGATTAGCTCAATGGCTTGTTCCATATCAATAAGGCCTTCCTCCAGGTCCTTTTCAAGATAAGGGTAGAGGTACTGGTCCATCCTGCCGGGAGAGAATGAGGAGGCATTGGATTCCATATGGAGCATAACAAACAGGAACCAGGTGGACTGGAGAGCCTCCCTGAATGTGCGGGGAGGATGGCCTGACAGATGAAGACAGATATCCCGGATTTCCAGCAGGTTCTCCCTTTTAGTTTGCGCTGTCTCTTTTTCTGCAAGGGAAGCTGCCAGCCGGGCATAGCGCCGGATAAACGCGATGGCTCCTTCCAATGCTAAAGATACACTCTGATAAAACTCCTTCTGTTGCTTGTTTGCAATCTGGAAGGCATCCTCTGTCGTCTTCAGCAGTCCTGTGGGACCCTCTTTCAGCCATTTCTCCACATGGGGGCAGATGTGACCCTGGGCATGGTCCTTCTGGTTGATTTTGACTACCTTTTCGATGGCAGCAAGTTCCTCTCCATAGCTTCCATAAATTTGGTCCTCCATGGTCTGTCCGGACCAAAAAGGTTCGATTTCATTCAGAAAGGTGGTCTTATCTTCTTCACGAACCCTGAAGGGATCCTGGGGCCTGGAATGAAGTGTATTCAACTCACGGGCAATCCAGGAGATTCCTGCTTCGGGAAAAACCACCCCGGCCCTGATACCAGGGGTTCTGTTTCCCACAATCAATTCCTCCGGGTCAATGGAGATGGTCATTTCTCTTAAAGAAGTGGCAAGGGCTGTTGCCCTTTTCAGAGGTACTGACAGACCGGGATTCTCCCGGTAGACTCTGGTGATGATCCTCGCCTGCTCCACAGACATATATCTGGGGGAAGAAAAAGTCTTTTCCTTCAGGGAAGATATCCGCTCGCTTCGTCCCAGATCCCCTATTGCCTCTCTCATCTCCATACCACTTTGCTTCAACACCTAAAAATAGCAATTTTCAAGATTGTTACCTCCACCGGATCAAGTTTCTCTTTCAGCAGGTCTTAATATTGTAGTATAAATGACAGTGGAACAGTTAACTGGAATGAAAAGGGTGAATGTGAGGTTATTTATTATTTCGAAGAGGACAGCATAGTTATTCCAGCTCGTGCAAAATTCAGGGGAACGCTGAAATATGGCCCCTGGATTCCAAGTGGTATGAGGATGACAACAGCTACGACGAGGAATTGCAAGTGATCCTTGATTTTGTCGCATTGAGAATTGGTCAGCTGGATGAATACTTCTCAGATTAAAATCTATACGCGGATTCCCATCACCAGGATATCATCTACCTGCTCAATGTCTTTCTGCCATGTGGTAAGGACATTCTCCAGGTGTATCTTCTGGTCCTTCAGGGAAAGAGACTGGATGCCGATGAGCAGTTTTTTGAAATTTTTACTCAGGAACTTTTTTTGATTTGGGCCACCCTTCTGATCTACGAAACCATCAGAAAAAAGGTAGAGGTTATCTCCTTTCAAAAGCTTTACTCTTTTTGTATTGAATTCGCTTTCTGTTGTATAAATGGCAATAGGCTGCCTGTCTCCTTTCAATTCAAATAGCTGATGGCTCTCTGATTCCAGGGAAAGGTATTTCCTGAACTGATCCCCTAAAGGCTTTTGCTTCTGCCTGATTATATAGAGTGGATTATATGCCCCTGCATAATGAAGCTCATGTTGATCAATATCTATCATGGCGAGAGCCATTTCCATGCCATCTTGTTGCTCATAGGCTTTACCCGTCTGAGCAAGAATTTCCTTGACTTTATCGCGCAGGCCATTTAAAATTTCTCCCGGTGCATCCGCACGATCTTTGTTTAATTGTTCGTTCAACAATGCAATCCCCAGCATGCTCATGAATGCCCCTGGAACGCCATGCCCTGTGCAATCAGCGGCAATAACGATCAAATAGTTGCCGACCTTTTTGATCCAATAGAAATCCCCGCTGACAATATTCCGGGGTTTGAATAGCACAAAGTACTCCTGCATTAACGCATCCATGTATTCCTTCTGGGGCATGACAGCCGACTGAATCCGTTCCGCATAGTTGATGCTGTCGGTAAGCTCCTGCTTCTGATTTACAACGATATCCTTCTGGACCTGAAGCAGATCCCTCTGCGCTTCAATCTCGTCTCTTTGAGCTTCAATTTCTCCTTTTTGCTCCCTGATTTCACGGGTACGCTCCAGTACTTTCTGTTCCAGTTCACGATTTACTTTATCCTTAAGTACCTCATTCTCCTTAAGTTGTTCGATGATTCTCAACTGAGCCAGTTTATGCTCCTTCTCATCGAATTTTATCTTTTGTGCCAGCCCAACTGAAAATAACATGAATTGAAGTACCGCAGCAAGGTACATGGCCGAAATCAGGAAAAATGTTAAAAAGGTAGATCGGTAGAGGTATATTAAATTGAATCTGAATCCGAAATTCTGGAAAGACAGAATAAGACAGACTACAAGCAGGATATTGGCAATCAGAAAATACCAACCTGGTTTAAAACCCTGGCGAATTCGCATAATGGCAGGCATGATCAGAAGAAAGGGTGGAAAAAATATTCCCGCGAATACAAAGATTGCAACCCCAACACCTCGGAAAATGCCAAGATCTTGATCCGGCAACAGATCAGAAACAATAAAAACCACAGTAGAGAACAAGGTGAGGCCGATAAGGATCATTGCACTTCGATACCACCAGATCATCGTTCTCTTGAGGTCCAGGTATGAAACACCCAGAAGCAGAAAGAATATGGAAACGAACGACAGCATCAATTCCCGATTTGCATAGTCTATGGCCTTGAAAAGGGACAGGTTATTCCATGTATACTCTCCCAGGAAACCTTCTGTGGTAAACGCAAGCAGACCGAAACTCATCACAAACAGCGAAAAGTATAGAAAGTGCTTTTCCCTTGTGGCCACAAAAAGGATCAGGTAATAGAGGCATATGATCAGCAACATTCCGTAAAAAGCTGAAAGGACCATGCGCTCGATGCGGTCATGGTTGACAATGGTTTCCTGAGCAATAATGGTAATGTAGGGGGGACCGTCGAATTTTTCTGTCTTAATTTTTGCGTAAAAGGTACGCGCGCTACCTTTGGTGAGATGAACCCTGACTGCACACCAGTCTTTATAGATATAATCCCGATCATTCGTAAATAATTGCATTCCTGCTTTACTTTCTGTCACACGGGAATCGGGTAATTTTTCGAAAAAATTTACAGAACCAGACTCGCCCAGCCTGGAAAAGTTGAAAATGTAAGTCCGGTCGGACGACAGCCTGTTCTCAACATTGATCCGCAACCAGATGCATTTCTGGGTAAAATCGAATTCATACTGATTTTTGACTCCTTCCATGGCACCCTTTTCGGAAGGATTAAGGCCTATCTGGATTGTCTCCCCATCCCTCAGGACAGTAATCGAAGTGTCCCTGGTTCTCTCCCTCAGGGATGAAAAACCGAAATCGTCAGAACCTTCATTTCCAACCTCGTCCGCAAGGCTGATTATCTGATCGCCTGGCAACAAACCCTTCCGGGCGGCAAGGCTCTCCTTAGTAACCGACCTGATCAGGCATTGGGTCACAATCGGGTTCGAGAAAAGCAGGTTTGCAGTATCGGATATCAAAGCCTCCAGATCCATCTGTTCCAGAGAATCAACCAGGTATTCAAAATCGAAATAGTCGACTTCCTGGAGATGAAGATCATGAGGGAGGACCAGCGTTTCATTTGCCTCCTCTTGACGTCTTTTTAGCAGAAGAGAAACCGAATCTAGCGCACTACCCATCAGCAATTGTTTGATTTGCCTGCTGGAGGTGCCATTACCTGAAACCAATGAGTCGTTAATCCTGATAATCTGATCCAGGTATTTCAATCCGGCTTTGTCAGCAGGACTTCCCTGTATAATTCTGGTTATGAATGCGGTATCATCTTTGGTGGATATCCCTAGAATGCCCGTTGTACCATCCGTTACAGTTATCGTCGATTGTGAAAACGAGTGATTGGGCAGATATAAAAAAACTATACCCAATAAAAAGATCAGGGATAATTTCATTTCAGGTAGAATGGATTAACCATGTTAAGATAGCACAATAGAATTTATCTTTTAATATTTCCAGCTAAAGATTACCTTGGCAAGTGAATCAAAAATTCTTTTTGGCCATGAAAAAGTTATTGCTGCCCTCATTTGTATTGTTGGTTTCACTAATCTTCTCCTTCAATCTCCATTCCCAGACCGTGACAGAGCTCCAGGAACAGGTTGAAGCGCTTCATCATCAGGTTAACCAAATGGAACATACATTTGATGTGCTGGCCAAGAAGATTGATGATATCCTGTGGATTGAGAAACTGGAAGATGTGGCCTGGGTGGATAAGGTCTATATCCATGGACCACCCAAGTGGAAAGAAGAAAATCCCGATGCACAGGGAGCAGGAAATCCGGTGAAGTTCTGGACCTATACCATCATTCCAAAGAACATCGATCCCTCTAAAAAGTATCCGTTGATGGTATTGCCCCACGGGGGCGTTCACTCAGACTTTTCGACTTACTATACCCATATCGTTCGTGAGCTGGTTGCCCAGGGATACATCATTGTCGCCGCTGAATATCGAGGCAGCACAGGGTATGGAAAAGGCCATTATGAAAAAATTGATTATGGGGGGCTTGAGGTGGAAGATGTGAAAGCCAGCCGTGATTATATGATTGAAAATTTTGAAATGGTGGATGCCAAACGTGTGGGAATCATGGGGTGGAGCCATGGAGGATTGATTGCACTAATGAATATTTTCGATCACCCTGGTGATTATCAGGTCGCATTTGCCGGTGTTCCCGTGAGTGATTTGATTGCACGTATGGGATATCAAACTCAGGAATATAGAGAGTTGTACTCGGCAGACTATCATATCGGACAAACTGCCCATGAAAATGTGGAAGAGTATCGACGAAGGTCACCAGCCTGGAACGCTCATAAAATGAAAGAGACCCCTCTTCTCATCCATACCAACACCAATGACGATGATGTAAATGTGCTTGAAGTGGAACACCTGATCAAATCACTTAAGGCAGAAAATAAGAAATTCGAATACGAAATCTACCAGGAAGTTCCTGGAGGACACTCATTCGACAGGATGGATACGAAGAAAGCGAATGAAATAAGGGTGAAAATCTATAAATTCCTGGCTGTCAGTTTAAATCCTCCCAATCCCATACGAGATGTATCCAGCTTAAAAAAAGCAGCGTACAGGTTTTAAATCCAATCCTTATGGGGGCTATGTGCTTAGGCGAGTTTTAGCATTAGGATCTCAGCCCTTATTTTGATGGCTTCAACCAACTCCCACTCCTTGCCATATAACAAAAGGTCCCGTTCCTCCCTGCTTATGATTAAATCATCATATGCCCAATTTACGTATTCATCAAAATGATCTCTCACAAGATATGTGACATCATCAGGTTCACCTTGTTCTTCATAGTAATGTTCCAAATAGTCTGTAAGAGCTTCAGTGATCACTACCATTCTGGACTTATTCATTATTTCTGTTCTCATGGCTGTACCAGTTTTAAATGAATTGGTAAACACTGATTGGTTTTACGACACATGTGAATACTTCGTTTCGAATAAGCGCATGAGATTGATCAAACACTAAAATTTTAGGGTAAAACAGTTACAATTAAAGGACGAAAAGTAGGCCTTTATGCGTTCTTTAAAGCTGCAATTGCAAGAAGAACCCCAAGCACAATACCCAGGAAAGCGGCAAAAAGAACCCTGTATTCCTCTGGCAATAAGAAGGTAATGGTTTGGGCAGGAATCCAGAATAGCGGAATGGTCCTTTTGAATACAAAATTCCACTGCACATCCCAGTTAATCTCTTTAAATAGTTGGGCAAAATGGATGGGCCTGAAGAATCCCTGCAAAGTCCCCCCGTTTTTCACGATATGGAGATCCGTAATTTTATGAAAGGTCATCATCACCGGCGCGTAGAATAAATTCAAAGCAGTGGATATACTAAATGAAACCATAACCTTTTTCAAGCTTAGCTCTCCATGCAAGAAAGAGCTTGCATCCTTAAATCCGATTCTCTCCAGTAAAACAGGGGTTCCTGAGGAGAAGATCGCAAAAGCCATGTAGATGGTCATTCCCAGAAATCCCCAGACAATGGCCCTGGGGAGTACCCCAAATCCCTTCTGGTGATAGCTGCCGGTTTTAATTCTGAGTCCAATAACCTCTCCCAGAGTGGCCAGTATGGCAAACTTGATAAAGCTCATTAACAGGCCATGTTCAAGATTAAACTGGTAATAGGCCTCAAATAGCTCCTTAAAAATATAAAAGGGGAGAAAGAAGCACATAAGCCCAAGCAGAAAAAGGAGGTCTTTTCGTAAAATCATAGCGCCAACAAATAACTGGAATATAAACGAAAAAGGCAATGGAAACTTTTCCATACATTTATCAAATGAAGGCTTCCTATATAGTTCTGACAATTCTGCTATGCTTCTCCTGCAACCGTGTTTCCGAAAACAAGGAGGAGAACGATATTGATAAAAAAAACACTACCGTAGTTAAAAAGAGAGACGATGGTACCCTGTCGAGCGTCAACCAGGTGGATGAGATGGGCAAGGTTCATGGAGTAAGAGTTACCTATTTTGCCGATGGGAAAACCATCTACACCAAACTCTCTTATGACCATGGAAAGAAACACGGGCCTTCCATCCGATACTACAACAATGGCCAGATCTACGAACATGCCAGCTTCGAGAATGGAGAAAAACATGGTCTCACCAAAAAGTACCATAAGAATGGGAAGCTGTTGGCTGAGTTTGAATACAATCAGGGTATCGCCATGGTTGGATTAAAAGAGTATGACAAGGAAGGTAAGCTGATCACCTCCTACCCCACTGTGGAGTTCAAAGAGGTAAGTCACCTGGCCTCCAATGACAGGATTGACCTGGAAATCCACTGTTCAAAACCCTACAATGGGACAAAGTACTTCCTGGTAAACGGTGAGAATGAAAAGGCGAACAGGACCTACCTGATCACAGAGAAGGGCTTTGCATTGCTTCAGTTCTACCTAAAACCTGGAGAGACATTAAGCAAGGAAATTGAGATTATGGCAGAAATTCCCACCGAACCGGGAAATGTATATGTAAAAAGGTACAGCTATCACCTAAATGCCAGGAATGACAAATAGTCGAATGAATCAAAACTATGGGTTTTAAAAACATACAAATAAAGGTAGCCACAGACTATACCCGGGAACAGATCAAAAATGCCATTGGAAAGCAACTTGGCTTAACCGATTTTTCCTTCCAGATAGAGAAGAAAAGTCTGGATGCCAGAAAGAAAAATGATATCCACTGGCTATTGGGAGTGATGGTCTCTTCAGAGAAAATTGAAGGTGATGAATTTAAAGCTCCCGAGCCCCTGGAAATTCCCTATAAGAAACGAAGCGAAAAGGTGGTGGTGGTTGGAAGCGGACCCTCTGGATTTTTTGCTGGGCATGTGTTGCAATTAGCTGGTTTTCAGGTTACAATTATTGAACGCGGATCAGAAGTCGAGCACCGCTCCAGGGCCCTTGACTTGTTTGAAAGTAAGGGAGAATTTAACGATCAGAATAATTATGCCTTTGGGGAGGGAGGAGCCGGGACCTTTTCCGATGGGAAGCTCACCTCGAGATCAAAGCACATCAACAGGGAGCGTAACTTCATCCTTTCAGAATATGTGAAAGCCGGTGCCCCCGCAGAGATTGCCTACATGTCCTACCCGCATGTGGGAACCGATAATCTGAAGCTGATTGTGGCTTTTCTTCGCAAGCAGTTTATGGAAAACGGGGGAACCTTGTTATTTGAGACTCAGCTTGAAGACCTGCTTATCGATGGAAACAGGGCAAGGGGCATTGTTTCAAATCATGGTGAATTGGAAGCGGATCATATCATACTGGCGACAGGTCATTCTGCTTACGACACTTACCGCTTGCTTTTAGAAAAAGGAGTTCAATTTGGCACCAAGAATTTCGCCATGGGTCACCGGATCGAACACCCACAAAAGCTGATCAACCAGGCACAATGGGGCAGAGAAGCTTTACCCGGAGTCAAAGCTGCAGAATACCGCTTAAGTACCAAAACCAAATCGGGCTTGGGAGTATATAGCTTTTGCATGTGTCCGGGTGGCCAGGTAGTGCCGGCGGCAGCTTTTAAGGAAAAAAGTGTAGTCAATGGAATGAGCCAATATCAGCGTAACGGCCAATTTGCCAATGCAGGTTGTGTAGCGGGGGTTCATCCTGATATGCTGCTGGGACATAAGTGTTCTCCAGGGGAAATACTGGACTGGATGGACCAGCTGGAAGGAAGTTTCTTTGCCCATTCCAACAGCTATACAATTCCTGTAACAATGGCAGCAGATTATATCCAAAAGAGGGAATCGAGATCTTTATCAAATAGCAGTTATCCCCTGGGATTACAGTCCGCCCCTCTTTTTAATATGATTCCCAAAATGGTAAGTCAGGCGATTACTGAAGGCATTAAGGACTTCAGTAGAAAACTCCGGGGCTTCGACCAGGGCCTCTTAATGGGATTAGAAAGTAAAACCTCCTCTCCCATTCAAGTGTCACGCGACAGGCTTGGAAAGTGCAGCGGCTTTGAAAATCTATATTTCGTGGGAGAAGGCAGCGGATTTGCAGGAGGAATCATCTCCAGTGCTGCCGATGGAGTGAAGTGCGCCATGGCCCTGAGTTCATGAAATTAAAAGTAATTATTAGCGATTAACAGCAATTATTTTTAATACCTGTTAATAGATCTTTAATCTTTTATTATTCCCCTTCAATTACTTTTAAATTCTCACATCTTTTTATAGACATGAATTGTAACGATCCAATAAAACTGAAACCCATCAAAGGGGGTATTGTTCCATCTGCTGCTAAGCTGGTATTAATGGCATCCATGGTATTGGCCACCTCATGCACAAACACCACCGATCCCGAAGATATTACTTCATATATTGATCCCACCATCGGCAATGTTTCGCGCTTCCTGGTGCCTACCTATCCCACCTTTCACCTGCCAAATCAAATGCTGAGGATGGTTCCACAAAAAAAGGACTATATATCAGATGAAGTAGAGGCCTTCCCCCTCCAGGTTGCTGGTCACAGGGAAAAGGGCCTTTTCCGGATGAAAGTCAGGACAGGAGATATTAAGCATAGGTCTTGGAAAGGACCGATGTACATAGATCATGACCTTGAAGTTGTGCATCCCTGGCATTATTCTACTTACCTGATCGAAGATGATATCAGGGTGAGTTTTACTCCTGCAGCTAAAGGGGCAATCTATAAAATTGAGTTTCCTGGAAGCAGCGTAGGAAACATATTGATTGAGGGCACCGGGTTCTTCACTGCCCAAAAGGAAAAAGAGGGGACCTTTCTCCTGGAAGACAAGATTATTTATAAGACCAGGGGTATATTTTCCGAAACCAGGGAGATGACGGTATTTGCCTTTGGACAGATCTTCGATGAAAAAGGAGCAGTGATAAACATGGCAGAATTGGCGGCCGAAGAAGGGAAGCTATTCATGAAGCTGCCACAGGATGCTCCATCAACCGTTCTTATCAAGTACGCCATTTCCTACATAAGTTTCGATCAGGCCAGGGTCAATTTTACAAAAGAAGTGGAGCAATTGGATTTCGATGAACTGGCCTCCTCAGGCAAGTCCAAATGGGAAGAAACCATCGGACAGATCAGGGTTGAAGGAGGAACAACAGCGCAAAAAAGAACCTTCTACACTTCCCTCTACCGCACATATGAGCGGATGGTGGATATAAATGAATATGGACAATATTACAGTGGATACGATGGCCAGGTGCATCAAAGTGAACGTCCTTTTTACGTCGACGACTGGATCTGGGATACCTACCTGGCAGCTCATCCCCTGAGAACGATCCTGAATCCTGAAATGGAGAACGACATGCTCAATTCCTATACCTTAATGTATGAGCAAAGTGGCTGGATGCCCACCTTTCCCCAGGTCCATGGGAACCATATGTGCATGAATGCCTATCATTCTTCAGCGATATTTATTGATGCCTACAGGAAAGGCCTGAAGGACTATAATGTTGAGAAAGCCTATGAAGGAATCCGGAAAAATCTGATGGAGGGAACATTTATCCCCTGGAGACAGGGTACACCGAGAAGACCCATCGATGACTTTTACCACCAGAATGGATATTTCCCGTCGCTCAGACCAGGAGAAGAGGAGACAGAACCCCAGATGGATGGATTTGAAAAGAGGCAGCCTGTTTCGGTATCACTCGGAATCAACTACGATTTCTGGGCCTTATCGGAACTCGCAGGAGAACTGGGGAAAACAGAAGAGCAGGAAAAGTTTGCATCTAAAGGCCAAAGATTATAAGAAACTCTGGCATCCCGAGCACAGGCTCTTCATGCCCAAAGATGAGAACGGAGAATGGATCGACATCAATCCAAAATCTGACGGCGGACCGGGGTATAGAGAATTATTATGATGAAAACAATGGCTGGACCTATGCCTGGGATGTGAAGCATGATATTGACGGTTTGATAGCGCTCCTTGGGGGGAAAGAAAGCAGCAGAAGCACGACTGGACCAATTGTTCCGGGAACCCCTGGGTATGAGAAAGCGAGAGTTTTATGTCCATGGTGCAAATTCAACAGGCATGGTGGGACAGTTCTCCATGGGCAACGAACCTTCTTTCCACATACCCTATTTGTACAACTATTTTGGTGCTCCCTGGAAAACTCAGAAAAGAACCCGCTTCCTTCTGGATGTGTGGTTTAAGGATAATATTTTCGGTGTTCCCGGAGATGAGGATGGCGGAGGAATGACAGCCTTTGTGGTATTATCTTCCATGGGCATCTATCCGGTTACTCCCGGGATCCCTGTTTACACAATCACCAGTCCTGTTTTCGAAAAAGTAAGTGTTCAGCTGGACAATGGGAATGAATTTACGGTGATTGCAAAGGGAGCCAGCAGGACCAATAAATATATTCAACGTGCATTTATTAACGGGGAGGAGATCTTCAGACCCTTCATTACCCATGAGCAAGTCATGTCGGGTGCCACCCTGGAATTGGAACTGTCAGAATTACCCAATAAGGAATGGGGGATTTAAACCCAAGCATATGAAATGACCATTTGTAACAGAGGGGTTTACTATTTTATTAAAATATGACCACATCAATCCGCGGAAAATTTGCCAAAGCACTGGCACTGATCCTCCCCGGCATTTTCCTGCTTGGTTTTAATATCGGCACCGGAAGTGTAACCGCCATGGCCAAGGCCGGAGCCACATATGGCATGTCGCTGTTGTGGACGATTATTGCATCCTGCTTTACCACCTACTTCATGATTAACCTCTACGGGAAGTATACGCTCGCCACGGGAGAAACAGCATTGCAGGCTTTTCGAAAGCATATTCACCCGGGTGTGGGGATCTTCTTTATCGTTGCACTCACGGCGGGTGTTTCCGGAAGCGTGATGGGTGTGATGGGCATTGTGGCCGACATCAGTTATGAGTGGTCAAAAACATTAGTAGACGGTGGCATCCAGCCGGTCTATTTTGCAGGCTTCTTTATTGCCCTGGTTTACTTTATTTTCTGGAACGGAAACACCCAGTTTTTTGAAAGGGCACTGGCCGTTATTGTGGCCATCATGGCCGCCTGTTTTTTGCTGAACTTTTTCATTATGATGCCCCCTCCTATCGACATCCTGAAGGGGATGATTCCTAACCTTCCTGAGGTCCCGGCCGACCAGGGGAAAGGCCCCTTTCTTGTGATTGCCTCCATGGTAGGGACCACGGTCTTTTCCGGCTTGTTTATTATCCGGACCACGCTGGTTAAAGAGGCGGGCTGGACCATCAGTGATCTGAAAAAACAACGTAATGATGCCATCGTATCTGTGTCACTCATGTTTGTCATCAGCAGTGCGATTATGGCTTCTGCTGCGGGCACCCTGTTCAAAGAAGGACTTGGACTCTCCCACGCATCCCAGATGATTACACTGCTGGAACCCCTGGCTGGGAAACTGGCCACCGGGATCTTTGCCTTTGGAATTATTTCAGCTGGAGTCTCCTCCCAGTTCCCGAACGTGCTGATGCTGCCCTGGTTGCTCTGCGATTACAATCAGTCCGAACGCAAAATGACCCTGCCTAAATACCGTGTGATGGTGTTGATCATTTCATTGCTTGGTCTGGTTGTTCCCATCTTCCAAGCACGACCTGTTTTTGTGATGATCATTTCACAGGCTTTCAACTCAATCATTCTTCCGGTTACGGTGGGCTGCATCCTCTATCTCGGCAATCGCAGGGATCTGATGGGCAAGCATAAAAACTCCATGGGCACCAACCTGTTTTTAATAGCCGTTCTGATTTTTTCAATGATTACATCCACCATGGGTATCAAAGGTGTATTGCAACTTTTTACCGGGTATTAGCTATGAACATTCCAGATATACTTTTTTTAGAACCCAACCGCGTTTGGAGAACCTATCCCGGGGGGAAGAAACTCGACCAGATGGAGGGCCTTGAAAAACCGATTGACTCCCATTTCCCTGAAGATTGGATCGGTTCCACCACACGGGCGGTCAACAAGGGTCGTGAACACCTCACAGAGGAAGGTTTATCAAAAGTTAAGGTCGCAGGTGAAACAATCACACTAAAATCGCTGTGTGAAAAAGAGCCCGAGGCCTTGCTCGGAGCACGGCATTTTGAAAAATATGGAGCCAACACCCAGTTCTTGCTCAAGTTCCTCGATTCAGCCATCCGCCTGCATATCCAGTGCCACCCAACGATCTCCTTTGCGAAAGAATTCCTCAATAGCAACTCTGGAAAAACAGAAGCCTATGTGATTTTAAGCATCCGCGAAGAGGTGCATGAGCCGTATATTTATATGGGTTTCCAGCATCCTCCGGATATAGAGGATTTTAAGCAAATGATTGAAAACCAGGATACCGGGGCAATACTTGACTGCTTCGAGAAGATTCCCATCAAGCCGGGTGATGCTTTTATTGTACCTGGAGGTATGCCGCATGCCATCGGCGAGGGCGTTTTTATGATTGAGATTATGGAACCCACAGACTTTGCAGTTCGGATCGAGTTCGAACGTGGCGGTTATGTATTGCCGGAGGAGTCGCGTTTTTTGAACCGGGGTATCGACTTTGCCCTTTCCTTATTCAACTTATACTCCAACGCCTGTGGAGGCCATCAGGGAAAACTATTTCTGTGAACCACGTGTGCTGGGAACACAAAACCAGAGTACCGAATATGCGTTGATTGATGTAACTAAAACCCCATGCTTCAGCGTGAACCGTATGGAGGTTAAAGATCGCTATATAAAAGAATCTGAGACCTTTTATATTGGGATTGTTTCAAAGGGATCCGGAAGCATTGTTATCGGCAAGCAAAGCCATCAGGTCGAAGAGGGCTCGAAATTTCTCATCCCATACAAGGCCGGTCCCGTTATTTTTGAATCAGACAGTACCATGGAAATTATCGCAACCTTTCCGCCTGAGATTTAATTGCATTAATTTTCATTTTCCTGGATCAAGACATTTTCTTTATTCTTATTTTACAATTGGAAATGTATGACCAAAATAATCAGTATTGAATGAGAAGCTCAAACCACCCACATCCATCCCACCAGATCATTATCAGGGATAATTTAGGAGAACAATACAACGATATCTACACCCCTGCTGTGCTGACTGCACTGGATGTGATGATGCCCTTTAATGCCGAGATCAAAGAGCTTATGAAGGTCAGGGTACTCAAACGCTTGCATCGCATAGAGAATAAGGAGCCCATCGACTTTTTGCCTTCCAGCGATACCATTCCCGGGAGTGAGATCCTGGTAGATGATGCCAGGGAAGGCCGATTTGAAGGATCGGAAATACCGGAAGACCTGCAAAGGCAGTGGATTCAGGGAACAGGACCGGCAGCCAAACCCAATGCTCCCGTGGAAAACAGCCTTCGCAATGTAGCCTATGCCCTCCTTTCAGGAGCCGATGGCTGGATGTTTGATGGCGAAGATGCGCTGGGACAGATCACCACCATGTCTCTGGACAATCAACGTAGCCTCAAACTGGCCATTCAAAGGGATCCTCTCTTTTTAAAGGTAGCAGAACAGATTGCCTCTGAAATGAATAGCTGGGGAGAAGTCTTTTTTTGGGAATCCCATTATAGATAAGTGGAGAGAACAGGTGGAATTTACCACCCTGATTTTCAGAGCCAGGGGATTGCATCTGGATGACAGGCACCTGAGAACAAGGATGGAGAAGCGCTGGCAGCCTCCATTGCTGATTTAAGTCTCTTTGTGGTCAATAATTACACGGAACTGCGAAAAAGAGGATCCTCCATTGTACTCTATCTTCCGAAGATTCAGACTGCAGAAGAAGCTGCCCTGTGGAACAGGATGCTTACTGCCCTGGAGAATCATCTGGATCTGGAGGTGGGAACCATTAAGGTGTATGTGCTGGTGGAGCAGCTGGAGGCCACCTTTCAATTAATGGAAATCAGGGCTGTACTGGGGAAACATTTTGTGGGCTACAACACCGGCCGTTGGGATTATATCAACAGTGTGGCTGATGCAGTTACATGGGACCAAAACTTTATCAATCCAAACATCGAGTCCATCGTGATGACCTATGGATATATGAGGAATTATGAGGACCGGGTGCGAAGGGCTGTGAATACTCCGGATACCCATGGGAACTTTGCCTTGTGGCAGGGAGGAATGGAGCCGAATATACCGGTAGGATCGGCTGAGGGCGTTACCTCAAGCATGCAAAAGGCTGTAATGGGAGCTGAGCGAGAGGAGAAAGATGGAGCCAGTGGCAAGTGGGTGGCCCATTGGAAAATGGTCCATATTGTAAGACCCGTTTGGGAAAAGGTGGGAAAGGTTAATCAGCTGGGCAGAGAGTTTCCCAGGCTAAGCTACACAGGAAGAAGATGCCCTTGGACTTACCCTGCTGGAGCCGGCCCCAAGAACGATCCGAGGAGCCAGGAACCTGCTGAGTGTGGCCCTGCAGTATGGGAATGCTTTTGGACAGGGATTGCAGGCTGCAGCCCTGAAACCGGCCGATTTTTTTGGCAATGACGACATACTCTACCTCATGGAAGATATGGCTACCGGGGAGATCCGGTTGAGTATCCTCTGGGAATGGATCCATAAAAGGCCAGATTAACAGAAGATGATAAGGAAACAGGAATAAAGGCCGGAGAGCGGTTCAGTATAGACCTGTTTCACAGGCTTCTTGAAGAGGAGTATACCAAGCTGCTCAATGCAAGGGATAAGGATGTTTTTGATGTCTCTAAAAACACCACCCTGCCCATAGCCAGAGAGATCACCGAGGTATATATTTCGGAGGAAAGCAAAACACCCTGGTACATCGACTTGCTGAATATTAACCTGAACAACCACGACCTGCCACTTGCAAAGGAGAGGATCCGCCTCTATATGAATCGGTATAAGGAGGATGGATCCAGGATCACGGAGAATCTGGACTTTGGTTGAGTCTCTATTCCATGGGCAGAATATAATTGGCGAATACCCCGTAGGAATTATAGTGTTACTTCTTTGATCTGAATGCTATCCTTCCATCCTTGGAGGACTACCCTTATGGGATAGGTACCCATCTGAACCTCAAACCCGTATTGACCATAATCATCGGTTTCTGCAAACAGACTATCTCCAATATAGATGGAGGCAGGGAACACTTCAAAATCAAAATTCTTGCCCTGTATGGTCGCCCCGCTCACCCCATCAAAGAGCTGTTGATCGGTCCATTCTGCCATGGATGGATCTTTTATTAATTGCTCCTGGTATAGCATCTCATCGTGCAACTCACCCATCACAGCGCTGATGGTCTCATCCGGGGTTAAAAGAAAATCATTGCCAATGGTTTTCCCATTTTCAATTACTACCTGTATGAGCTGGTCACTGTATCCAATGGCAGAACATATCATGGAATAGGTTCCCCCTTCCAGAGAAGTAACCTCATAGCTTCCATCCTCCAATGTAGTTGTTATGAGTTGCTGATCATAAATGATATAGGCAGGGTGAATGGATGTCTCGTTCAAACTGTTCTTTACACTTCCTGTAAGGGTGGTCTGTGTAGGTTCTTCTTTTTTGCTACAGGCAGCCAAAAGAAATAGAGTGACCGCCAAGCCTGTAAAAAGGGAAAGTTTACTCAGTAAGGGGTATTTCCATGGTTAATTGGTCTCCTTAAGCTCGGCAACAGTTGCTTCAATGGCCACAAAGTGATGTTGCAGGGTATCTGGGGTCACTTCCCAGAGCCTGAAACCCATGGGTCTGTCATCAAAATTTTTGCTGCTGGTTTCACCACTTACCAACTGGGTATGGTTATGGGTATGAATGATGGTTCGGTGTGTATGACCTGTGAGGTAAGCCTCTACTTCATGTTTTTCAAACAGGCTTAGCATTTCCTCTCTTTTGCCCACAGGAAAATTGGAATAGTTCTCCTCTTCATCGCTTTGCTCCAGATAGAGGGGAATGTGGCCAATGACTATCAAATTATTCTCGTTCTTCGTATGCTTAGAGAGTCTCTCATTAAACCATTGGTTTTGCTTCTCCGATTCTCCCTCTACATCTGATTTCCACAACTGGGAATTTGTGACTACAAACGCGTATCCTTTATGCAGAAAATCATAATAGTCGGCTCCAATGGTTGTCCTGTAATAAGCCAGGGTGGTGTCGTTGGGTGTCATCCCCACATCGTGGTTGCCTGCGGCCAGGTAACAGGGCATATGGAAACCCTCTTTGATCCTTAAAAAGTCGGCATAAGTAATGTCATTGGCATGATTCACCAGATCGCCGCAAATCACCACAAAATCGGGTTTCAATTCATTGACCTTATCTACTGCCAACTGGAAGGACTCCGTATCATGCTCATATCCGCCCATCCCCAGCTGGGGATCGCAGAGTTGAACAAATGAGAAAGGTTTCTGCTCTCCCGTGCAAGAGCTAAGGAAGAGAAGAATTGCAAGAATGTAAATACTATATAGTGGCTTTGTCATGGCTTTCAAATGTTACCAGATTTGCACCCTGCTTTTTCCTGCTTCCAGGGAATCAAATGGACCAACCTTCGGATGGGTGTTATCTCTGGGGTTTCCAAAATAATCGCAATTTATAAGATAAGGAGTCCCGTCGAAATTCTCAAAGATGGCCTCGGAAACAATGGTGGTACCCAATCTCATGGTAGTTACTGCTTCTGTTTTAAGCTGATCCGGGGAGTCGTCAAAATTCAGTTTTAAAAAAATAGGCTCCATCCTCTCCCTCTTCAATCTCAATGGAAGGTTCAAATCCTGGTATCTCTATGTAGTCCACCTCATTTTTATAGGGTTTGGCCCCATTGTAGAATAGGTTAGCTCCTGTGAAACTTTCGTATTCAGATAGGTCATAGCCATTCAGTCCATACCCGACAGCGACCTTCCGTCCGCCCTTGTCGGATGATCTCTCATCTTCAAAATCGGTGGTCTTGATATAGATGTTGTTGAAGAAACGATTGTCGCCTCCCCTGATATTCCTTAAACAAACCACAGCGGTGGAGTGAGGATGGTGATAGGGAGTCACACGGTCGGGCACATTGAATACTATTGTTTTGCCCGCAAACAGGTTGTGTACAAATGCGCCCCCTTCCGAAGCATCCTGTATGGAGAGACCCTCCCGGGTAAGGAAGAGGTTATTGTCCACCAGGTAAGGCCCGTGATTGACTTCAGAAAAGAAATCATGGTGTGAATTCTCATACAAGACATTTCTGCTTACCCTGGTTCCCTGAGCCATCCAATCGAGCCAGATACCAATAAAAGCATCATGAATCCTGTTGTGCTCAATGAGCATATCGATGGACGCATGAATCTTTATGCCTGCCATCTCCGCCCCGGAATAGGTCCGCTTGGTGTAGATATCATATATGTGATTGTTGCAGATCTGGCTAAAGACAGCCCCAAGGCTCCCCACAACTCCCGCCTGGCCACAATCGAAAATCACATTGTTTCTGACGATGTGTGAGCCAATTTTCTCCTTGGACCACCCCACCTCAAGCGCCCTGAATATCACCTCATTGTAGTGAGTAGCCCCGTCTTTCAAGGGATTATTCATCCATACATTTTGTCCGGTGGCCCGGTCTTTTCCCAGTGCGACTCCTACACTTTTTGAATTACTTACCGTGTTGTTTTCAATAATCCAGCCCAGGCTCCAATGGGTACCGATGAGACCTATCTGCTGGGCCGTGGGTGCAGCCCACTGGGTGGCCGCCTGAGACATCTCAAAGCCCCTGACCGTAATGAAGTTGACCCCGGGTCTGTCCGGATAGAAACAGGCCTCCCGCACGTTGATTTCAACCACTTCCTTATTGGGATTGAGCTCCTGAAAATTTGCCCACACCGTGGTGCCATCAGCACCCACTTCCGCATACCAGGTGCACATTGACGCCGATTTATCAACTGCCCTGGCGTGTTCCTTTGGGATTTTTACTCCATCCATGGAGTTCTGCTCAAACAGAGACTTTCCATTGATATAAACCTCCCCGGTGTGATGAGCAATGCCTTCAGGATTAAACCAGTCGCCTTCCACCAGATTTGCAAAGGGATTGTGCCCTCCGAAAAGGGAATTTGGCACCACTGCCTTCCAAACCGACTTCTCAACCTTCTCCCAATTGGTGACAATTTCGGAACCCTTAATGACTACCTTCTCGCCTTCTGCTGCCTGGTAGGTAATTCGTTGCAGCTCATTGGCTCCCCCATTGATGGGATTTACCCTTTCTCTGTAGACCCCTTCATGGACAGTCACCACATCACCGGCCTTTGCTATATTTGCCGCCGCCTGAATGGTCAGAAATGGCTCTTCCAGGGTTCCGGAATTAAGATCATTTCCCTTTTTGTTGACGTGATACTCTTTTGCTGAGATAGAAAGACACATGAAAAGAGATAGTACACTTAGCAGACCCGTTTTTATCATTTTCAAGGGTTTAAGATTTCGTTATTACTGTGCTTTATTTAAGCCCTCATGCCGAACTACCCATGAGCCATCGTCGGGAAAACCAGGGGCATGTTTTTCAGGCGCACCATCCCATCCGGCCGCCATCATGGCAACGGCGTATAGCAGACCCCCATTACCCGGAAAGTAAGTAGCTGCAGGACCGCCCTTATTGATGCCACATAGGCTATAGGCATTTTTCCCAATATCCATCAAAAGCGCATCAACGGCATCATGGGGCTTTCCAACACGCGCAGCAGCCATGGCAAGCCAGGGGAAATCCCATCCCCAGGTACTTGGCAGATCCCATTGTTTGAATACCTTATCCACTGTACGTCCCAGGATTTCCAAATCGACTCCTTCGTTGGGTAGAAAAGCTCCAGGCCCTATCACATCTATGTGGCTATTGTTGAAACGGGTCCACATCTCCTCCACCCCCTCGTACATCACATAAACACCCTCCTCTACGGGAAGTGGCGCAAGGTTTTCCAGAACCTCCTTCCATGCCTTGTTCTCAGGCAACCCCAAACGCTCACGCCAGTCACAGGCCACCTTCAATCCATATCGCCAGTAGGCGAGTTCAAAGGCAGGATTTATGGTTATTTGCTTGGTGGACCTGTTATTCTCTGCGGCATTGATCACCCAGGGTCCCAAATCGTATTTGCCTGTGTTTTCATTCTTGTATGCATAGGATGCCATAAATTCAGCAGAGGCAAAGAGCACCTCTTTCCATTTCTCAAGGGTGGCCCTGGTGGGAGACAGGCGATAGTTCTGTTCTGCATAAAAGATGGGATGAGGCTGTTGCCAGATCAACCAGGGTCCAATGGCGGAGGGTCCAAACCGTCCATCCGGCCCGATCATCTTGGGCCATCGTGCGCCCTGATAGCCCTGCCTTTTTGCAATCTGCTTTGCCTCAGGAAGTATATCCTGGTACCAGCCCAGGCTCTTATCGAACAGGCTAAACCGGTCCCACAACTGGTAATGTGCTCCATGCCACCAGTGCATTTCGAGGTGAAACTTCCCATACCACCCGCTGTTGTTAACCAATCCGCTCTCCTGAGGGGGCAAACTTCCTGCCTCATTCACTGCAAGAAGGTATTGAGAAAGCACCACACGCCGTTCAAGCTCTTTCCAGCGCACATCCTTGCTTTCAGAAAGGTCGATGGCACCTCCAGTCTTCCAGAATGTTTGCCAGTGTTCAGAAGACGCCTTTAGAGTCTTCTGAAAATCCGCCTTCTGTTCTCCAACAGAGTTCGGGGCAAATTGCACTGCAAACGAAAAGTCATTGCCTTGGCCGGAAGGTTTTAAAACAAAGATATTGCGGGCTGATTCATGCAGAGATGCTTTTCCATCCCAGGTCATAGATCCCACGTAATGGTCTTCATCCAGGGTCCTTTTAAATAGTGCAGTGGGGACATCTAAAACAAGCTCTGTGCTGTGCAGGTCCATGGCCTCCCATTCTGCTCCATTATGGTTGGTGGCGTGTCCATAAGGGAAGGCGATCTGCACCGACAAACGTTTCTCCTTAAAAAGTGGGGAATGTACCTGGACAGCCAGCATATCAAGCTCCGGGTGGCAGGTAGAAACTACCTTTACCTCCACTCCATCCAGGTTGTAGCTACTGGTTATAGTCCCGTTCCATAGATCAAGCTCCTGTTGGATTTCAGTCAGCTGTTTTGCTTCAACATCTTGATCGTCCAGCATAAATGAGAGTTTCCCCAGGTTAAGACGGTGGGGGTTCTCTCGCAGCCACCCATATAAATCTTTCTGTCCCTCTTGTGAAACAGGATAGGTTGCGGTATGGCCATGAACCTCCACTTCATACATTTTGAAGTCTTCGATCCTTTTACCTTCGGGCAGTGGTGAGGTATGCCAGCCCCACTGGGAAAATGTATTCCCATAGAGCGTTTGCAATCCGGTAACATCAATACCGAAAGCAATCTCACCATTCCCCACCTGAGGAATCTCAGCCGGATTCACTTCTGTAAAAATGATGCTGTGTCGCTCCACCAGCGCCTTCCGGTCGATGGGTTTTGCAGGCTTCTGAATGGTAACGGGCCCCAACAATCCGGATGGCTCCAGGGGGATCTCTTCTCTCGGATTTCCTCTGAAATCGTTGATCAAAACAATGTTGGTAGCAGTATATGACTTCCGGTCGGGAAAAATTTCATCACCTGCCACCCTGTTATACCAGGAGTTAATGACCTTAATTTCCAAACTATTAGCTCCTTTTTGTAACTCTTTGCTGATTTCTACTCTAAATGGTTTTGTCCAGACTACTCCCTTGTCCTTTCCATTGATTTTCACCTCAGCTATTCCCACATCTTTCACGCTTCCAAGCTGTAAGAAATATTGCTCCCCTTCTGATGGTTCAAAGTCTATTTGAAAGGTCTTATGGTAAAGTGCAGGGCCTGAATAGTACTTAATTCCTTCATCGGGATGAGTGGACCAGTCCAGCAACTCTGGAAAGGTAACAGATGCCGGACCACCCCATTTGGGATCAAAATTTACATCCCACGCTCCTTCAATATTTAGCACCGCTTCATAGTCGCTATAATTTCGTTGTGCCACACCTTGCTGATTCTTGTCTATTTGATTATTAAATACTACCAAAACAGCGCCATAGGGCTCTAGGGTTAAGGGGAGTGTAGTAAGCCCATCTTTTTGACTGAAGGCTTCGGCATCGCGAATTTCTCCTGTTAATGCATTCCACAATTCGGGCTGCTTGCCAGACACACGAAATTGACAATCAATTATTTGTCTTTCTGTGGTTTGATTGGTCACAAAGTAAAGATCTCCCTGTCCTATGGTATAGTGTATATAATCCCAATCGGTTTTACTATCACTCGCTAAAACATTGAAGTCTGGATGTATTCCTATAGACAACAGATATTCTCTTGCAGAAATGCCCCAGCTAACCCTTCCTTTGCCGTATTTCTTCTCTCCTATTTCCATAAGATTGCTACCCCAGATTTTATCTGCCAGTGCGCTAAACTGTTTCTTATTTTCCATTCCTCCCACCAGGCTAACCGAACTTTCAGGTTTATAGCCAATGATATGCGCTCCTTTTTGAAGCAGCTCTTCAACTTTTTTTAACACTGCCATGGACAAAACCCTGTGGTCGGGCAGTACCAACAGGCGGTATTCGACGCCCCCGGGCACTCTCAATTTCCCATCCACTACCTCCAGGCGTAAGAAAATTGTCTCATCCGTAACATCATAATCAAAACCAGGGAGCACACCTGCCGGATCGGAATGTTTAAACGGGAATACATTGGGTACATGGTCTCCGTAGTAGTACAATACATCGGCGACGAAATTCCCTTCCTGCACCAGCAGTTGTGTTCGGTGCATATAATCGATAAATGCCCCTGATTGATTCCACCAGGTGACTTGTGGATTTACATGGGTACCCGCAAAATATTCCTGACCAGGAAGCCCCATTTCCGGGGGCGAACAGGTAAATGTATGAAAGTAAAGCCGGTTCAGCCCTGCACAGATCTCATGATCAAAAGCTGATTTTTGGTCATGCCATAACTCATCGTTCCATTGGGGTCCGATGGTAGTAAACGATTCGGCTCCCACAATCTTTTTGCCGTAGATATGAGCTGCAGAGGAGGCCTGTTTCAGGAAATATCGATTCTCCGGATTGGGACGGTGCGGGGATGGGGACCAGAATTCACTCATGACAATATCACTGAATCCATAATTCTTTATCCCATCCATGGGTCCGGCATGGGGACCGGCCGACTCAGGTTGTATGCCCATATTGTATTTTTGAGCATACTCCGAAAACCGGGCATAGTGATTATATGCCACCAGGTCACCAAGGGTTTTTCTGAAGTCGGCCAGGAAAGCATTGGAACTATTTATATCGTCTAGTATATAGCCTGCAACCACAGGCAAATAGCTGACAATATCATAACCCCGATATTGATTGAACTCCTCAGGGAAATCATCTGTCCAGTTCATTCCTCCACATTCCCAGCTATCGGTTTCCATAAAAGTAAGGGTTGTCCCCACATGATCTCCGGCTGCTTTAAATATGGGCTCTACCACATCTTTCCAGTAAAAATCAAAAGCCTCTTTGCTCATATAATCAAGTACACTGCCCTGCCACTCTCCACTTGAAGTGGACACATGTGAATTCGTGCAGGTATAGCCAATTCTCATGATATTCCAATCGCCTTCCGGAACATCCCAGGTCAGTTCTCCTTCACCATCTAACATAGAGGTCAGATCTAAGATCTCTTCCCTTTTTACGATATAGGTGGTACTGTCTCCTGGTATTATTTCATTTCGCGGTACTTCCCCCAACAAGAACCGACAATCAGGAGCCGATCCACCAAGCTCATGATAACCCAGTTTCAAATCCAGATTTGAAATGATATCCTTCGATTTATGGGTGGGTTCTAAAGGAAATGCCAGAATGGCAATATCCTCGTAAAAACCTTTTCGGGTTAAAGGCAATTCTAACTTTATTGAGATTTTCCTGTTGCCTACTATTTTTGTTTCCGAATAGGTAATTTGTTTTGCGGTATACTCAGGTGTTACCCTTGGTCCACCCAGATTCCAACCACTCTGGATATTAAAACCCATTTCCATCCCCAGCCTTCTGGCCTCATCCAGGGCAAAAACAAACAATTGATTCCACTCATCGGAACCGAATAAAGGTCCTGTGGGAATATCTTTATGGCCTCTTTGATTATGCCCTCCTGCATCAAAGATCATTGCTCCCTGGAAATTCCTGGACTTCATGGATTCCAGATCCCTGGTAATTGCCTCCTTGCTTACATTCCCATTCAACCACCACCACCAACAGTTTACTCCATATTTAGATGGAGGAGATTTGAAGTTATCTTTCAGATAATCGTATAATTCAGCTGAGTTCTGAGATTTTGGTCTTTCATTCGAGCAACTTATCAACGAGACAGAGATCAGCAGCAGAATGAAATATCTGAAAGGAAATTTGATCATTTTTGCATTTCTTGTTTCTATTTCTCTAATATAAAACAAAAAACCTCCAGTCTATTCGGCACTCAATTAGATTAATTTCCGTTCTTTCACACCCTCAATGTGTTTTGATCCATTAATCTCCAGCCACTCCAGCAGGCATTTGCGGAGTACTTCAGCTCTCTCTTCATACAGGGCCCGCTCTGGATTTTTACCCAGAAGGTTATTCATTTCATACGGATCATTGCTCAGATCATACATGGCATTTAAAACCTCCGAACCCTTGGAGTAAGGGATCATCAGCTTCCAACCATCTTTAACAACCAGATAGTTGGGTGAAATATCCCCCCTGTAGTTCCACTCTGTCACCACATATTCGCCATGCTTCTGATCTGTCCCCTCAATCAATCCGCGCAGGCTCTCCCCATCCGAAGAATGCTCCCCGATTTTCAGATAATCGAGAATGGTGGCAAAGAGATCCACATGGGAAACATATCCATCCACTTTGGTATTGGCTTCAATTTCACCCGGGAAACGCATCAAAAGAGGAATGTGGGCCGACTCTTCGTAGAATACATTCTTCTCTCTCAATCCATGTGCCCCAAGCATCTCTCCATGGTCGCTGGTAAAAATCACCAGGGTATTTTCGGCCAGTCCCAGTTCATCCAGCTTATCCAGGATCTTACCCACCCAGTCGTCAATTTCCTTTACCAGTCCGTAGTAGTTGGATATCATGTACTTGATGAGCTCAGGGTCGGAATACTCAGGATAATCAAGCCTTCCATTGGCCCTTTGATAAGGTGAGTTATTCATGTGATCTGCTATGCTGACAGGAGGAAGCATCTCTTCGGCCGGATACATGCTATAGTAGGGTTCGGGAGGCAACATGGGCGCATGGGGAAAGTGAAAAGAACAGGTAATGCTAAAGGGTTTGTCCTTTAATCGCGCTATGGCCTCTATGGTCTCTTTGGCCTGAAATGCAGTGAGGGTATGCTCCCTGGGAATTTGAAGTTTCCCGTGCATATCGCATTGCGGAAATCTTTTCTTAAGGGCCTTTAGCTCTGCATCTGTCATTCCATGGTGGCTATCCATGGGATCGGTTTCATAGGGCCTCTTGGTCATGGTATCATATAGCTCACCAGGCTTAAGCGCTCTTACCGGAACCTGCACATCCAGGTAGTCCAGGTGCACAAACTTCTGTCCCCCGTGTCCAAATACGGACTTCCCATTTTTGGAGGCCTGCTTTGGATTTTGGTAGACCGTGGTATGAGAGGTATGGGAGTGCCATTTGCCATAATACTCACAGTGATAACCCTGATCGCTCAGGATCTCATCAAAGGTAGGCATGGTCATAACAGGCTCATCATCATAGTAATAAGCCCTATCATTTCGACGCATTCCTGTATTTTCCACCGTACAACCTGTAAGGATGGAAGATCTGGCAGGGGCACACACTGCACAGGCCGAATAGGCATTTTCAAAGTAGACTCCCTGCCTGGCCAGTCGATCGAGATTGGGGGTTTCCAATACCGTATTTCCTGCCAGACTCAGGGCATCATAACGCTGTTGATCGGTCATGATAAAGAGGAAGTTCTTCTTTGGGCCGGCAAAACCATTCATTGAAATTAGCATACCAAATAGCAATCCTGCCACTTTAAATCTTACGTTTGAACTTTGTATCCTATTCATCATGTCTTAGTTTTTGCTTAGATTTCTTAACTCTCCGTAGGGCCTCTCCTGAAATGTTTGGAGGCTTTTCACCAGCAAGCTTCTCATTTCTTCTACTTTCTTCGGATTTGAGTCAGCTATGTTCTTTTTCTCCATGGGATCATGCTTCATGTCATATAGTTGATTGCGCTCAAAATAGTGCTCGTTTAACAGAGCCGCATGATAACCAAGATGGGTATTCCTAATGTAATAGGGTTGCTTGTATGTATGCCCGTTCCAACCTTTAAAAATGGTCCCGTCTCTGACCAGTTGTTCTGATTTTTCATCGTAGCGGACCGTGATGTATTTCCACTCCTTGTTCATGACCCCACGTGCAAAACCAAGTTCAAAAAAGAGGTAGTCGTGGACGGGTTTTTGACTTCCCGAAAATACCGCAGTCAGACTCTGTCCATCCAGAAGCATGCTGGCGTCCACGTCTACCCGGGCCAGTTCGAGGAAAGTGGGTGTATAGTCTATGTTCTGCACCAACTCATTATAACTTGAGCCAGCCTTGATACCGGCCGGCCAGTACATCGTCAGCGGAACTTTAATGCCCCCTTCATAGAGGGTAGATTTCCCGTAGTTATAGTTGCCATGGTCTGAGGTCACCACAATCAGGGTGTTCTCCAGCTTCCCCATCTCTTTCAATTTTTCCACCACAGCTCCCACTGCATGGTCAAACCAGGTCAACCAGGCATGGTCGGGATTCTTTCCTGCGGCCCTCACCTCCCTTAAAATTTCATCTCGACCGGGCATCGATGGGTACAGATTTTTCACCCATCCTTCCCCTGTAAACCGGGGATTGGCATCCAGTCCATGCAGGTACTTGCCATCCTTTCTGATCCATGGTGCCGGACCATGAGGGACCGTTTCGCTATAATAAAGAAAGAAAGGCTCATCTCCGGACTCTTCTATAAACTCAAGTGCTGCCCTGTTTTTCCACTCCACATTGTGAACATTCAGCGAATCGTTATTCAGCTCCTTCAGGTTGGCCGCATAGATGCCATTGGCATAATCAAAACCAAACTCTTTGATTCGCTCTGCCCATTTTTGATGATTGTGTGCCATTTTTTCTGAAACCTCAGGCAGATTTGGATCAGAACCCTGCTCATAGCTTAACAAACCATGCTCCTCCCAATTGCTCTTTCGAAGCAAATGGTGGTCGATCACATGACTCTTTCCCACAAAGCCGGTGCGATAGCCTGCTTGTCGCAGAAGCCTGGGAAGATTATCTCTGTTTTCCTCCAGTTCGGTGTTGTTCTCAATTCTGGTCATCTCCCCGGGTGGGAACTGTGCCATAAAACTTTTTCCCTGGCATCTTCCTGCATAGCGACCGGTCAGTGTGGTATACCTGCTTGGAGAACAAACTGAACTTGACACATAGGCACTGTTAAAAATAATACCGTTCTGTGCCAGATGATCAATGTTTGGGGTATATACATCGGCATCCCCATTAAATCCAAAGGGGTGTGACTGGACACCTGCACCATTGCCATCAGAAAAATCAAACGCTCCATCTTCCTTTTTAGGAACAATAGAACTCTGATCATCGGTCATGATGAATATGATGTTGGGGCGTTCCAGGACCTTATCCTGTGCGATAACAGGTGTCAAACCATAGAACACCAGAAGCAATCCCGTAAGTATTCCTCTCATCTTGGATCGTTGTGAAGCAATTCTTTCATTTCCTTAACAAGCCCGGCATATTCAGGTTCCTCTGCCAGGTTGTTGTATTCCATAGGATCATTGATCTGGTCATAGAGTTCGCGACCCTCTTTACCTTCATCCCATTCGGTGTATCTCCATTTGGAGTTTTTAACCGTACTTCCCAGCATATCTCCCCTTCGGGTAATGGCACGAACTTCGGTCCGAAATGGTTTCGAAGGGTTTTGAAGTACACCGGCAAAGCTTTCCCCTTCCAGGTACTCCGGGGTATTTTTCAGATCAAACAGATCGGCCAGTGTGGGATAGATATCTATAAACTCAAACATGGCCTCTGACTTAACCCCCTTCTTACCGGCCGACTGGCCCGCCATAATAAAGGGAGCAGCCGTACCCTGCTCATAGACGGTCACTTTATTCCACCAGTTGTGCTCTCCCAGGTGATAGCCATGATCTCCAAAGAAGACGATAAGGGTATTGTCCAATTGACCCGATTCCTTCAGGGCGTCCATTACTTTGCCCACCTGGGCATCCATAAAACTGCTACAGGCATAGTAAGATCTCAGGAATTCCCTACGCTCCTGATCTGTAAACTTATTGAACTCTCTGGTTTCTCCCGGCAGGGTATGTCCGTAAGGAGGCTCCCAGCCATCGGGCAATACGGGCGGATCGCAATTCTCCAGGGGATACATATCAAAGTATTTCCTGGGAGCTACAAAAGGATCATGAGGTTTATGAAATCCAACGGCGAGGAAGAAGGGTTTCTCATGGTCTCCCTTGATAAACTCCACTGCTTTTTTTGCAATCTGTCCATCGGCCTGATCTTCGTCATCCCCTTCAGCAGCCCTCCAGTGACACCATTTTAAGACCCCGTCAGTAAGATTCCGGCCCTCTCCCTTTTTACCTAATTCTGTGGCTCTGTAGCCATATAGCTCATCCCAGCCCTTCATGTCGTTGTGCTTCGGGTCTCTGCCGTGGAAAATCTTCCCAAGGCTCATGGTATAAAAGCCATTCTGCTTAAACAGAGCGGGCAGGCTTACCCAATCGCCAATGACTGATTGAAGAGCCACCCGGTTGTCCTGTATGGTGGTGGTTTCGGGAGTCATTCCGGTTAAGAAGGAGGATCGGCTGGGATTACATACTGCAAAATTACAATAGGCATGGTTAAAAAGTATTCCCATATCCGCCAATTGATCTATGTTGGGGGTAAGAACCACAGGGTGGTCATAACAACCCAGGGTTTTGGTCAGATCATCCACCACAATAAACAGCAGATTTTTATCAGCGGGCTCCGATGCACCTCCACTTTTCTCTTTCTGTCCGGTACAGGCAGACAGTAAGATCAACAATCCAAAAACAATCCAGTATTTTTTCATCTTTCAGGCATTTTTTTAATTATAGGAATCTCTTTTCTCAGCATCTTTCCAGCCTGTCCGGTTATCCACAGGTACTGATCCGAAGGCATTCCGTCGTTATCAATAAAATAGGCTCCGTCGCTGTTGGGTGGATTGTCTGAAACCTTAAAGATCGCTGTTCCTTCATCGATCTCATCAAACATGGCCACATAGATCATTTCAGATCCGGCATTGATCATGGTTACCAGCTGGTCCCAGAGGAAATTCCCTCCCATGCGCGGAATGGCATCATAAACAATGGAGGGGTCGTTTTTTCGCATATTCTTCCAGCTAAAACCTGGACAGGCTATGGGGGCATAGTCTACTCCGCGCTCCTGGCACCATTGGATATCGTCCATGATGTGGTCCCGGAGATGACCCATGGGAAAGTGGACCAAGGGGGTGAAGCGCTGAACCATCCAGGGCAAGACAATATCAGCCGACTCGATTAATTCGTGCAGATAGGGATCGGGATTACAATCCTTGTTAAGTTCACGGAAATAGGTGGGTACACCCAACATCACCGAGCATCCCCCGTAGACCGGATCATTTTTTAAAAAGTCAATCAGGCGGTTCAAGCCAATATCCCTGATGTTGTAGGAACGATCAGGAAATCCCACACCCCAGATGGTTACCAGCGGTTTGCCCCGATGGTGCAGGTAGGTTTGCTTATCTCCATAGTCCTTTACCTTCAAATCATCCACCAGGTGTTTCCAGTCCTCTATGACCCGGGAACAATCGTCTTTGCCTGGCTGCAGACCTGAAAGGTCGTACATGACGGCAATGGCACGATCGTATTTCTGGGAAGCCTTAAAGGCGTTATTCAGAATCTGGTCCGAATGCTTGCGATGTTCGCCACCCCTGGTGACCCCATAAAAACGCTGCATAAATACACCATCCACGCCATACTCTTTCATCCACTTAAAATGCAGATCGGTAGTGCTCTCATCCAGTGAACTAAAAACACGGGCTGTACTGCCATCCGTATGTTTGAATTCTGTCGCATACGTCTTCTCATATTCGCTCACATCGGGCCAGATGTCGATGGTGTTGTGATCCACATCAAATTTGCCATTCCGGCCAAAGTGGCCCCAACCGCCGTCTGCCTCATCGCCATCGGCCCGGAACCAACCCTGGTAACCAGACATAATCAATCCTTTGTATGAGGGGTACATGGGTTCCTTTTTCTTAGTCTCTTGTGAGAATCCGGTCAGCACAGAAGCGAGCAATAACAATGTGAATATTTTTTTCATGATTGGATATGTGATAAGGTTAATGGTTAATGGTTAATGGTTAATGGTTAGTGAGTTAGAGAATTTTTTGTATTCCCGCATTAGTTCCTCCACCTTCTCAGGCATTTCACCTGCAAGGTCCTTTGACTCGGTAGGATCTGTCTTCAGGTTAAAAAGTTGAATGTCATTTTCAGGATCTTCGGGAATAAGACCGGGATATTGAGCCGGGGTAGCCTGTCCTTCCATCCGGGCCAGGATGGTGGTGCCATCCGGGGCACGCCGGTCTTTCCAGGTACTCAGATCATACGCTCTGTAGGCCCTTGGTTTTTTCACAAACAGCTTCCAGTCGCCCTCTCTTACAGACATAATGTGTTCGTTGTGCAAACTAAAAACGGGTGCATGGTCCGCTTGATTTCCTTTTAATATTTCGGTGATGTCCGCACCATCAAGCAGGTTCTCAGCAGATGCTTCTACGCCAGTTAGTGCAAGCAGGGTTGGGAAAATATCTGGCGACCAGCAGGGAACGCTCACCTGGGTATTGGCCTCAAACTCCTTTTTATAGTGAACGATAAAAGGCACCCTGATACCCCCTTCCCAGGTGGTGGCCTTCATCCCTTTTAATCCCCCTGTGCTCCCCCCGTACCAGGGACCATTGTCCGACATAAATATAACAATCGTATTGTCCAGTATTTCCAAATCTTTTAAGGTCTTAATGATCTCTCCGGTGGACCAGTCCAACTCCCGGATCACATCGGCATAGAGGTCGTTAGGGGTATCCGGGGTATAGAACTTATCACTGACGCCCAGGGGCTTATGGGGCATGGCCTGGCAGAGATGCAGGAAGAAAGATTCATCCTTGTTTCGCTCTATAAAATCGATGGCCTGATCTGTATATCTTTTAGTAAGAAAGTTCTGATCCACAGGATATTCTACCGTGTCCATATTTTCCACCAGCTGCACGGGACGCATGTCATTGGAATAGAGGATCCCAAAGTATTCATCGAATCCATGCTTCACAGGAAAAAACTTCTCGGTGTGTCCCATGTGCCATTTCCCAATGCATTTGGTTTTATAACCGGCCTCCTGGAAAACTTCCCCCAGCGTGATCTCACCTGGTAAGATGCCTATGTCGTTAATGCCGGCATCGGGTGTGGGGTTTTTAATTAATCCATGCCGAAGCGGGAACCTGCCAGTAAGCAGGGTCTCCCTGGATGGGGCACAATAGGGCGTGGGTACATAAAAGTCAGAGCAACTCACCCCGTTTTCAGCCAGGTAATCTATGTTTGGTGTTTCATAGCCCTTTTGTCCATAGCATGAGATATCCCCATAGCCCAGATCATCGGTAAGAATGATGAGCACATTGGGTTTTTGCCTTACTTCTCCCCCCGAGGGTGAGCAAGCCGAGAGACATGTCATGCTTAGGAGGAAAAAAAACAGGCTTTTGAATGGACCAAGTAGGCTGAATTGTCGCATAATAAAATTTTTTATTGGGTGTAGTTTGTAAGTACACCCTCACTATAACTGCTTACACCGGCATCGGTCCCCAGCCATACAGCTCCTTCCTTATCCACTGCAATGCACAAGATATTATCGCTGGGTAAACCCTCTTTTTTGGTTAAAAATCTTATGGATCTATTCCGAATAATGCTAAGGCCTCCCTTTGTCCCAATCCATACATTCCCCAGCTTATCACCGTCGATGGACTGAACAAAATTATGAACCAATCCATTTTCAACAATGAACACCCTCCAGTTTTCCATGGTGACATTTCCCTCGTGTCTGGCCAATCCGGCATCGGTTCCAAACCACTGGGTCCCATCAGGGGCGATATAGATGCAGTTGATGTTGTTTGAAGGGATGAGAATGGGACCCCATTGTGCATATTCGGAGGCTCCGGAGATGGCATCCACGTCGTTGCGATACACCCTGCCCACTCCTGCTCCCCTGGTGCCCACATAGAGTGAATCCCCACCGGCATTGGTGGCCAAAGCTGTGATCGGAAAGTCCTTAAACATATATTCCGGATACTTTCTTTCATAGGCCGGAGTAAGCCATTTATCGTCGTGAAATGCAGAGATGCCTTTTTCTGTTCCAAACCATCGCAAGGAACCTCTCCCTACGGTCACTGAAATTACATTCTCACTGACAATGCTTGAATTATCTTTGTAGTAGGTTGTTGCCCCGGAGTTTGCATCCACAGGAATTTCTGTAACTGTGGCACCCAGTGGAGAGGCAAACCACAGTTCCATTCCAAAATCAGAAGAATCATAGGCCATGCTTTTCAGATCCTGAGCGGGTATCTTTCTGTTGCTATTGTGAGTTTTCCACTCCACACCATCGAAACTTACAATTCCAGCATCGCAAAGAAACCACTTTACGTTGTCGTCATCAACCACAAGCGAATAGAATGTATCTGCCTGAATATCTCCTTCAAATGAAAGGGCAATGGACGATTCTATTTCTAAAGCCTTTATTTCCAGCTCACCGGGCAAGCTTTCCTTTTCTGGTTCTGAAGAAGCCTGAGCTTCGTTCTGAACGGCCAGGACCGCCGGTGAAATTTTAGCCCATTGCTCGCTGGTGGATACTTCAGGCCCATATCCTCCCACCAAGGTATCCGGCACCGAGATCAGTTCAATACCCTGCGACAGACCCAGATTCCGGGAATATTGTTTTTTTGCAGCATTGTTCCAGTGTTCATGTGCACCCAGGCTCGCCATGGCAGTGCCGGAATGATCCGGATCATAGGTGATGCCTTCTGGCCAGTTGGATGAATCGGCTGCCTGGTGAAGGTAATCATCCACTCCATTTACATTCACCATGGCTTCAAACATATTGTTCGCCGGACTGTGGGCATAGGTTCCATTCCATTCCGTGCGTAAAAAGTCATAACAAACCGATTCCAGGGCAACCTGGTCCTGGGATAAAAAAATGGAATTGCTCCAGTCGTTGTTAAAAGGGGGCATAAAATATTTTACAGGAACTTTTGTTTCAATGGATCCGCCGCCATATATCCCATCCACCAGATAAAGCAGCGTATTCTGTCCCAGGTATTTGCTGCCCATCAGATCAACCTGGGCCCGGTACTTGCGATAGCCATTGTTGGACGGAACTCCCTTGGAAAAAGGCGCTACAAGCGAATAGTGCAGATGTGAAGCGGTTCGTCTGGCGTGGGAGCCAAAATGATTTTTGGCGGTAAATGAAACTCCGGCGGCGCCATGAGGTTTCAGATTGGCCAAATTGATCATGTAATCTGCATCCTCAATGACATCATACAATTTATCACTCTGGGCTTGGTCGGAGTAAAAGACCAGATCATCTTCTGTGGGATGGATCAGGGTTCTTCCGAACAGTTCAGATGATTTATCCACATACACCACATCCGGGAATTCCGTGACCCATGCTTCGTAATTGTAGGTGTATATGTGGGCAAGCGGGTCCCCAATGGCAATATCCGTTTGATCAACTCCGACCACATACACAAGTTCGCGTAAGATCTCCAGGGCCACACTTGGAAAGGTTTCGGTGGCTCCAAGTAATCCTTCCTTCGCCTTTTTATGTTCCCTGTACTTACTGGGTACATCAAAACCGTTTTTCTGATTTATCTGTCTCAGCCGGGTACTGGCTGTTCCCTGATTCACCTTAATAAAGATCTTCTCACCCTTTGTATAACCTTTGCTACTCCCACTCTTTTTGTAATTGAACGAGCGGAAGATGAGATCCCAGGATTCAGCCAAATTTGGATTGCCAGCCAGGTTCCTGATTCCATCCACCACCATCCTGTTCACCACACCCTGATTTGTATTTTCGGGTTTATACAAATCAAAAGTATTGATACAATCCGCGTTGCTGGCCTTGGGATTCCAAACCCAGACCACACGGCCCGGATGAATCCCGGTGCCACTTCCTATGGGTTGATTGGGACCATCATCTGGTCCGGTCTTCTCCAGATCAGAGGCGGAGGAATCGGGTGCATTCCTGACCAAAAAAATGGACATAAGCATAAGGGCAGCCATTCCCAAAAACCCCGCTGTTAAATACCTGGCACGTAAAAAATGACCTCTTGCTTTACGGATTATCCAGGCAATTCCTCCCAGGGAGAGCAAGTAAACTACAAATCCTGACATGATCGGTGCCGTGACCCTCATGCAAGGGTAGCTTGCACGAGAGGGCTTAGGAATGACCCTGATTAAGAACCAGAGTGTTGAAACCACACCCGTTACAATAAACACCAGTCTGGTGGGATATTTGTAGTGCGTCAACCAGGCAGTTACTTTACCTAATCGTTTCTTCATTCTACAACATTTATGACAAAAATAATCAGGGTCTTACAGGGGTTCCATCTGGCTTCCTCACCTGGGTCCATCCATAATTATAATCCCGTAGAGGATATTTGGCGGCCTTCTCTTCATCGATATCGATGCCGAGACCAGGGGCCTCATTCACAAACATATAACCGTTCTCGATCGTGGGCGTGCCAGGAAATACTTCATAGGTCACATCCTTGAAATGCTGGCATTCCTGAACACCGAAATTCCATACGGCCAGGTCAATATGAGCATTGGCCGCATGTCCAACCGGAGAGGTATCTCCCGGACCATGCCATGCGGTTCTCACATTGAACCACTCTCCCAGCCTGGCTATCTTCATGGCCGGGGTAATGCCCCCTATCTGGGAGATATGGCAGCGAATAAAATCGTACCAACGATTGGCCATAGGCTCCACCCACTCATGGCGGTTGTTTAATAATTCACCCATGGCAATGGGAACGGCACACTGCTCTCTTAACTTGGGGAACCAACCCATATTTTCCGGCGAAAACGGATCTTCAATAAAATAGGGTCGGTATTCTTCCAGCCTTTTGATCATATCAATGGCGTCCATGGGTTCCAGCCGTTCATGCATATCATGCAAAAACTCGACATCATCTCCGAATGTCTTTCTGGCCAGTTTGAATATTTCAATGGTCCCGTTTTTATAAGCCTGGGCATTCATGGTATTGTCTTTCTCACTCCCGAACCCATGCTTTTTATATGCAGGGTCATCGGCCAGGTGGGTGGATCCATAGCCTCCAAGCTGAATCCTGATGTTTCGAAATCCTTCTTCCTTTAGTTTTTCCACATGATCCATCACCTTCCCGGGCGTGGGACCAGAAGCATGACTGTAGGTATCAACCGCAAATCGGGTTTTTCCGCCCAGCAACTGGTAAACGGGCATCCCGGCCAGCTTGCCCTTGATGTCCCACAGGGCCTGATCCAGGCCGCTCAGTGCATTGTTCAGTACCGGACCGTTTCGCCAGTAGGAGCTCTGATAAGCTGTCTGCCAGATATCTTCGATGTGGGTTGCATCCTTACCCCTGCAAAAGGTATCCAGATAGTCGTTCACTGCGGCTACCACCGGTGAGATCCTCTGCGTGAAGGTGGCACAACCTATTCCGTAAAGTCCGGGTGTATCGGTCTCCACTTTTACAATGACCAGTCCCGTTCTGTAGGGAGCCGTAGTAATGGCTCTTACCTTTGTTATTTTTACTTTTTGAAGATTCAATTCCCCACCGGGAGGCTTCCATCCTACCGGCACCGGCTTGTTTTTTACAGCCTCATCAGCGCCACTGTCTATGGGAGAACAGGCCGCCGCCAGAGGAAGAAGGGCCAGTGCTTTTAATAAGTCTCGTCGATTGTTCATATGCTTTCTTTTAGTGCCAGGGTTTCGGACTATTCTTCGGGAAAAGTACGAATCCTGATATTTTTAAGATCGATCTGCCCGTGATTGCCCTGAATTAAAATGGGACCGGGTAGAGAGGGATCGTTATGAAATCCATCACTTGGCCAGCAGCCCAGCTCTGTTCCGGTTCCAATCCTTCGTTTCCCTTCGGGTATAAGCAATTGATCCTGAACCTTTACTCCATTCAGATAAACTGTAATTTTATAGCCCCTGATACTGATATCAAAGGTTTGCCAGTCATTGGGACCTTTGGCTTCGTTTGATGAAGGAGGGTTGACTGCATAAATGCCTCCTATATCCCCGTATTTCAATTCTGTTTCGGAAGGGGCTTTGTCGATCTGAACCTCATAGCGACCCCGCAGGTAGATTCCACTGTTCTCAGCGCTGCGAAACTCCACATGCAAATCAAAGTCCCTGAATTCCATATTGGATATCAGGTCGGTCCCATGCATGCCTTCCCTGAGGATATTCATCAATATACGTTCCTGGTCTTCCTTATGCTCCTTGCCCACGATCCAGCAATTATTGGCATCTGCTCGACGTGCTCTCCATAAACCAAGAGGATCTCCATTCACCGCCTGGCTTTCAGAGGGCACACGGGCATCAAAAAGATAGACCCACCCCTTCTTTATCAGTTCATCGTGTGTATTTTCCTCTCCGTCGAACAGGGGGCCAAATTGTTGATAACGAGCATCCTGAGAATATCCCGGCAGGACAGTCACTAAGATTAAAAAGAAGGTGGTTATCGCGATAGATCTCATCACTGGATAGGTTTTAGATATGTAATTATTGATTGTTCCGCTCAGGCATGCTCAAACTAAGTGGTTTTTCTTTACGAAGCATGCGGGAGGCTTCGCCGGTCAACCAGAGGTAGTGGTCGGAAGGCTTGCCATCCATATCCACAAACTTGGCCACATCGCTCACCGGGGGATTGTCAGAAACCTTAAAAATGGCGGTTCCCTCATTCACCTCATCAAACATGGCTATGTAGAGCATTTCTGCACCGGAAACAAGCGCCGTGGAAATCTGGTCCCAGTAAAACTGACCTCCCATCCTGGGAATGCTGTTTACAGGCTTTGGGGTCAGTTTGGTAGATTGGCGGCTCAGGTTGTGCCAGCTAAAGCCCGGAGTGACACAGGGGGCATAATCTACCCCATTGGCCTTGCACCAGGTAATGTCATCCAGAATCACATCCCGGTACCGGTTCATATCATTATGCAGCAAGGGGGTAAACCTTTGTACCATCCACGGCATGACAATATCGACCTGCCTGATCAGCTCATGAAGGTAAGGATCGGGATTGCAGTCTGCATTTAAATCTCTCCAAAAGGTAGGGACGCCCATCATGACGCTACAACCTCCATAGACCGGATCATTCTTCAGGAAATCGATAAAGCGCTGCAGTCCAATACTACGGATGTTATAGGAGCGGTCGGGAAATCCAACACCCCAAATGGCCACCAGGGGTTTATCCCGGTGATGCAAATAGGTCTTCTCTCCTTTTTGATTGGTTACTCCCAATGAATCCACCAGGAACTTCCAGTCCTCGATCAATGCAGAACAATCCTCACCTGTAGCCTTTAAACCCGAAAGGTCATACATCACCGCAATGGCTCTTTCATATTTGGACGCGGCTTCAAAGGCGTGCTTAAAAACGGTCACATTATGCCTGTTTCGGGAGCGGGCAGCTCCAAAAAATCGCTGCATAAATACTCCGTCAAGTCCGTACTCCTGCATCCAGCGGAAATGGGTGTCAATGGTGCTCTGGTCTCCTGAATAGAAAAATTTGGCCGTGCTGCCATCGGCCAGCTTGAGTCCGGTGGGATAGGTCTTTTTATACTCAGAAACATCGGGCCACATATCGATGCGAATTTTGCTCTCATCGGGATACATAAGCCCCCCCTCCCTGGGCATTTTGAACCAGCCCTGGTAACCGGCCATAGTCAGGCCTTTATACGATGCATACCTGGTGGTTGGGGCATGCTTTTGTCCAACAGCACACATGAAGACAAGCCAGAGACCTGCCATTGCTAATAATCCTATCTTCTTCATATTGTATTTTTAAATTACTATGTAAATCATTGGTCTTGACGCTCTGGCAAACTTAAGCTGAGTGGCTTTTCTTTACGCAGCATTCGGGCAGCTTCGCCTGTCAACCAGAGGTAGTGGTCGGAAGGCTTGCCATCCATCCCCACAAACTTGGCCACATCTCCTACAGGGGGATTATCCGACACCTTAAAAATGGCGGTCCCTTCATTTACTTCGTCAAACATGGCGATGTAGAGCATTTCGGCACCGGATACAATGGCTGTAGAGATTTGCTGCCAGTAAAATTTACCTCCAAGCCTTGGAATACTGTTTACAGGTTTAGGTTCAAGCCTGTCCACTTGTCTGCTCAGGTTATACCAGCTAAACCCGGGGCAAACACAGGGTGCATAATCTACCCCATTGGCCTTGCACCAGGACATATCATCCAAAATAGCATCCCGGTAGCGCAACATGTCTTTGTGCAGCAAGGGGGAAAAACGTTGTACCATCCAGGGCATAATCAGATCAGCCTGTTTGATAAATTCGTGCAGATAGGGATCCGGAGTGCAATCGGCATTTAAATCCCGCCAGTGTGTGGGTACCCCCAACATGATGCTGCACCCTCCATACACCGGATCGTTCTTCAGGAAATCGATAAAGCGTTGAAGTCCTATATCTCGAATGTTATAGGGACGGGTAATGAAACCAACGCCCCATATGGCCACCAGGGGCTTGCCCCGGTGATGCAAATAGGTCTTCTCGCCTACTTGGTTGGTTACTTTTAATGAATCCACCAGGAATTTCCAGTCCTCGATCAATGCAGAACAATCCTCACCTGTCGTCTTTAAACCCGAAAGGTCATACATCACTGCAATGGCTCTTTCATATTTTGACGCGGCTTCAAAGGCGTGCTTAAAAACGGTCACATTATGCCTGTTTCGGGAGCGGGCAGCTCCAAAAAATCGCTGCATAAATACCCCGTCAAGTCCGTACTCCTGCATCCAGCGGAAATGGGTGTCAATGGTACTCTGGTCTCCTGAATAGAAGAATTTGGCCGTGCTGCCATCGGCCAGTTTGAGTCCGGTGGGATAGGTCTTTTTATACTCAGAAACATCGGGCCACATATCGATGCGAATTTTGCTCTCATCGGGATACATGATTCCCTGTTCCGGCATTTTGAACCAGCCCTGGTAACCGGCCATGACCAATCCTTTATACGATGGGTATTTTGTTTCCTGGGCATGTTCTTGCCCGGCAACACACATGATGACAACCCAGAGGCCTGCAATTAGCAATCCACCCTTTCTTTTCATCCTATTAATATAGGCTGGGGAGATTAAAATTTGCTTAAAAAATAATAAATCGGGAAATTAATTGCTTTCAAAATAGACCCCGTTCTTTTCAAGTTCGTCACGGAGGGTCTGATAGGGAAGCTCCCTGCTACCCAGATCCTTCATGGCACAAAGCGCTGCTGCAGTGCCGCTTGCCTGTCCCTGCCCCATGCAACTTACCGTATTCCGGGTAGACATATGAGCCCGGTGATCAGAAGTAATCATCATGCCGGAAACAAAAAGGTTATTAATATTCTTCACACAAAGAGCCCGGTAAGGGATTCCATAACTCCCGCCATCCTTTATCTGCAGCCTGGGAGCCATGTCATGAAAACCATATACAAACACATCATCCTCAAAGTGACGACCCTCTATCACATCCTCATGGGTGATGTCGTAATCACATGTGATCAGTCTGCCTCTCCGGATAACCAGGTTGGGACTGGTCCGGGAAATAAATGCCCGTTCAAAACCAGGAATGAATTTATTAAAAAGCTCCGCACCGGTTTGCATGCGTTTTCTTAATTCAAGCTCTGCTTTTGCCACCGTATCCCGATCAGTCGGACTCTGGGATAGTTTCAGGTTTAACTTGATAAACATCAGGTAATCGTCGTGAACAGTAGTACTGATGGCTGACATGCCAATTTCCCTTGCCCCTTCGACAAAACCTTCGGGGTAGCCATTAGAGCCTTCCGAACCAAGCCTTACAATCTGTCCGGGAATCCCGCTGCGAACTCCATAGGCCAGCTGACCCACGGATTCGGAGGAGTTCAGAAAATGGAAGTACCTTTCAATATCCACATTGGCCAGGCCCATGCTGTTTACCACTGCATAGTCGTTGGGCTCCGTATAATCTGCACCTGCATGGTGGGCCATATCGCCGTAACCCGTGCAATCCACAAAAGATTTTGCAAAGATCACTTCCCTGCCCGAACGGCTTTCCAGTATAACCCCTTTCACCACGTCCTTTTCCTTGACCACACCGGCCAGCAGGGTATTTACACAGATATAAACCCCCGCTTCATCCAGCATCTCAAAGGCGTTCAGCTTATATTTCTCCGTATCGATGGCAGTACAAACCGAATCGTATTCATAGTGCTTTATCATCTCGGCATAGCCGGTTGCTCCTCCCCTTGCGGTCAGTCGCTCAATCATCTCTGCTGGAATTCCCCTTACAAGTTGTCTTTTCTCCACCCCTGGAAATGCCTTCCACAGGTTGTAAAAACTGTGCAAAGCGGTGCCACCTTCCACAGCTACTCCACCCGGATAGCCTTTGGCTTCAACCAGTACAGTCCTGGCTCCTGTCCGCGCTGAGGCAATGGCTGCCAGCACACCGGCAGTTCCTCCACCTGCTACAACCACATCGAAATTTCGGGCGGGTAGCTTTCGTGCCGCTTCTTTATAATATCCCTGGTCATTTGCAATGATTGCTTCCCTGGCTGTTAAGGAGGTCCCGGTGGCAAGGCCCAGGCCTATGAGTCCACTTGTTTTGGAGAATTCACGTCTGTTCATGTGGGGTGTTTTTAGATTCAGTTTCCTAAGATAACAAGCTAATTAGAAAGATTCAGAATTTTAATTTTCACTGTATTGCTCCAGCATCAGGATGGCCTTATAAAGAACTCCGGCCGAGCCCTTAAATGTTCCCGACCCTTTGGGTTGATTTTCCACTGTATACCACTCGTAGAAACCCTCATTATCTTTCACCCTTTTCACCATGGGCTGCAAATTTTCGTAAGCCTCTTCCACAAAACCATATTTAACCAGCTGTTGTATCATCCGGCCCCCGAACCAGGTCCAGTCACCTCCATTTTGATATCCATAGGGATACATGCTGGGATTTTTAAAAGATCCCTCAGGGTAAGGCGGATAGAGGGTCAGCCCAATGGAACCTGCCCCGGATGCCTCCACATTGGCCAGCATTTTGTTAAGTGAAACCTTTATCTCCTCCTTTGAAAGTAAACCCGCTTCAATGGCCACTGCGGTTCCCCCATGGTAATAGACCTCATCTTCATTAAAATCATCGGGGAATGGAGAGCCATTCAAATAGATATGTGGGATGAATTTCTGCTCTTCCTCATCCCAGAGGTATTTGCGAACATTTTCTGCGATCTGATCTCGTATGGGCTGCCACCGGTGTCTTTGATGCCGGGAATAAGTTCCATGAAATTGTCAAGCGCCACCAAAAACATGGCATTGTCATAAATATCCAGGGCATAATGGGTATCATCGGTCAGAAACACTCCCCAGTCATGCTCAGGCTGAACATCTCCCCAATCGGCAGTAGTGGCTCCCCATATCAAACCATACTCAGCATTGAACCGGTGATTCATCAGGAAATCCATGGCCCATTCCAACCGCTCTGCAACAGATTTATCGCCCACACTTTCATTCAAGATCTCTTTATCTCCGGTTACCTGAACATATTTATAGACCGCCTGCACCAATGAGGTCTCCTGGTCGGTTTCTACGGTATTTTTATGACCGGCATATCGGGGTTCCATATCTGAATAGATAAACCGGTAGCGTTGCTCCTCATTTTCATTCTTTGGAGAAAAGCCATCAATGATGTTCCCATCCTCACCCTGCATCCTGAAAAAAACCATCAGGTTTTCCTTTAATAACCCGGGTTCAAATACTTCAGCTGAAAGCTCTATGAAGGTATTGTAATCACGGATCCAAACCTCCCCATATCCCTCACCCGCATTAAATCCACCTTTTACGACTTCAAGTGCTTTTTTCTTGGTAAAAGCAAAGTATTCATTGGATTGAATTTTTGCAGGCAGGTTTTCCTGCGGCTCTTGTTTTGTCGCACAGCTCAAAAGTATGAGCGGAATGCAGAAAAATGTGGCTGTTCTCATTATCTCTTTATCAGTTTGTATACTCCGGAACCGCCGGAGGTTATTACCTGGATTACATACTCCCCTGAGCTCAAATCCCCCACCTGTATGGTTGTTTCCTGATTTGAAAGGGGTTTGAACTTCACCCTGCGGCCTGAAATATCAAATATACTGGCTGATACTCCATCCTTCACACGAATATATAGCAGATCATCTACGGGATTGGGATATACACTTGCACCTATGTCCTGAATCGCAGAAACAGAGGTACCTCCCGAAGGGGTTGCTGAAACTTCAGGACTGCTCTCACTTTCATTGCCAGCGCTATCCGTTGCTTTTACGATGTAGTAATAGGTGGTCCCATTTATTACCGTCGTATCTGTGTAATTGGAAGAAGTAATTGGGCTTGTGTTCAGTTTGGTGTAAGACAAACCAGAGAAAATCGCCCGGTAGAGGTTGTAACCTGCAACGCTTGCCTCGGGATTATCATCCCAGTCCAGGCTCACGGAAGCATCACCTCCTGCAGCACTAAAGTTTGAAGGTGCGGTTAAGGCTTCGTAGGCAAGACCTGAAAACCGGATAAAATCAATCCGAGACTGTACATCTCCACTTACAAATTGATAGAGACGGAAGAAATTAATGGCACTCAGATCGGGATCGCCCATTACGTTTGCGCTGCTGATTTTCAGGTGCAGCTCATTCCAGCCATTGGATAGATTTAAGTCGCTAACAGCCCAATTGTATTCATCTGTATCTGGTCCGTTGGCGCTGGTGATCTCAAGCTGTCCCCCTCCGTCAAACTTGCTCACATCAGAGACATAAATCCACAGGTCAAGGTAAGAGTTGGTATCGCAATAGGTATTTAGTGGAGGCGAAAACCTACCGGTAAACCAGTCAGTACCAGCCCCTTCGACTAATGAGACTGGCATATCCTTCCTTCTTTTCCTCCGTATCAATATTCACGCCGTTGCTGGAATTCCAGCCGGCATCCGAATCACAGTAATCAAGCACTATATAGTCGGAGGAGTTTTCCGATCCCGTTGTAAAACTCCAGACAGGGCCATCAGCCCTGCCAAAGGCATTTACTCCATCCACCTGCCAGTAATAGGTGGTATTTGGCTCCAGTGTTTCAGGCTGGTAGGTAGCTGATGCCTGCTTGCTCACAGAATCGGGCGGATTGGTTTTCCCAAGGTAGATAATATGAGATTGAACATGCTCTCCTTCTACCCATCCCAGAGTCAGTTCTGTTCTTACATCGGCCTCCATATCAGCTGGATATGGTTCGCTGGCCACCGTGGGCGCTATTTCGATGGAGTTGCCTATAAATACGCCTCCCATTTCCACTTCCGAGGTGCCTGCTCCATGCCTTACAAGTACATGATAATTCCCCTCTGACAGACCCGAGATGGTATAGCTTCCGGCATCGTCGGGACTCGAATATGCGTATGTGGCTCCACTGTCGATGCTAATTTCGATGGTTGATTCATCAGGAAAATCGGGAAAAATAAATTCCATTCCTCCCTGGTCGTCATCATTCACCTCGTTGATAATTCGGATGCTCATAATTCCCTCGGGCGGGGTGACCAGATTTGAATGGTTGTCTTCATAGCCCCTGACCACCTCTGTGGCCAATCCTGCTGCCCGCAGGTACCAGTCACTTGGCAGGTCATACCCATCCTCATCCAGAGGCAGCCAATAACCTTCTGTAGGGATCATCTCATCATTTTCAGCCAGTTTAAACATGGCTGTCCCTTCATCCACCTCATCAAACATGGCGATATAGACACTTTTTGCATTCTTGGAAACCACCTCATTTACTTCGTCCCAAAAGTACTCTCCACCCCTCCTGGGGGTGGCATTTTTCTCAGCACCTTTTAAATTGTGCCAGGAGAATCCGGGATGAACTACAGGAAGAAAATCCACGTTATTATCGTCACACCAGGCCTGTCCCGTGTTATAATCCGTGTCCCCGGAGAACCAGGGACTGATTACCTCCACATCCCGAAAAGCATTCATCCAGGTGTTTGATTGATTATACCAGTTCCAGGCTACCCCTAATAAGAGCGAAGCCCGGTATTTTGGATCCGGATTATTCTTAAACCAATCTATCAACTCCACCAGTTGATCCACAGTGGCTTCATCTCTCACTGTATATCCCCATAAGGCCACCAGGGGCAGTCCGCGGTGGTTCAGGTAACGGTCAGTTCCGGTAACATTTATGTCATCCACCAGGTGCATCCAGTCTGCTTTTATTTCCTCTACCCGGTCTGCGATTCCATCATACATCACAGCAAATACACGTCCATATGTTTCGCAGCCCTCCATCACATGCCGGGTCACGGTATCTTTATGATTCATTTTCGGGAGGCTGTTTGCCGATGAAATAAAACGCTGTACAAAAACTCCATCCAGGTTATAATCGCGAACCCACTTCATGTGCCGAACCACCGTTTTTTTGTTGTATGATGAGAATACCGGAGCCATTCTGCCATCCTGAAATGTCAGGTCGGCATCGTACTTTTCATCCATTCCATATTCCCTCATATCGGGGTACATATCCACGGTTGAGTTAATGGGTTCGTAAAAGTTAGTCCAGTGAACCCATCCTAAGTCAGCCCCGTCATCGGGATGGTTAAACCAGCCCTGGTAGCCAAACATCACCTTGCCATTAAGTGAAGCATTGTCTACCTCAGCTACATCCAGATCGGGCCAGGAAGGTTCTCCCAATCCTGGCGCAAAACGGATAAAATCGATCTTTGCTGTAATCGGACCTGACAGATTTTGGGATATTTGGATGAAGTTGATGCTATCCAGATTGGCACCACCGCCCACCTGGGCGGCCGAGCTAAGCTGCAACTGCAACTGGTTCCATCCATCCACCACCAGGGTTTTATCTAAGGACCAACTGGAGGCTTCCATATCAATGCCTCCGGAACTTGATATACCGATCTGTCCCCCCTCCAATTTTGAGGCATCAGATACATATAACCATAAGGAAAGATAACCCGAGTTATCAATACCGGTATGAGTCTGGGAAAATGACTTGGAGAACCAGGTGAAATCCCCGGTTTGGGCTTCTGTACTTAAAGAGCCTCTCCCTTCTTTCTTGTCAGAAACATCGATGCTAAATGCAGTGTTGCCTGTCCAACCAGTTGTTACGTCACAGCGTTGTATTACCACCTGGGCGACTAAATTTATATTTGAAAGAAACACTATTAACGCTATCGCTAACAGGCGAAATCCTCTGCATTTAAATCTGATTTTTTTCATATGCTTTTCTCTTTTAAAATTCCTGACCTAAAAATTACAGTTTCCAACCATTTTGATACTCGTGCTTGATCCATTCCTCGCTCATTTCCAGGGCATTTTGCTCTACCCACTTCCTGGACTCATTTACCACCTTATTGGTTACGATATCGCTTGAGTAAGGGAAGAGTTTCGCGGTTCTGATTTTCTCATCCGCTCCAATATTGGTCACTTTCATGTTTTCGCTGTCCCACAACAAGGTCTTTTTAAGGGATTGCAATCGGATAGCCAGATTCCCCATGACCACAAATTCATTAAAGGGTCCTGCATATTCAAAGCTCGAAGCGGGAGTACCTCCATTTTTACAGCAATCCACAAAATGCATCTCATGTCTTCCACCACCAAGAGGATGATCCGCTATCCGGCCCAGATCTACTTTGGTCTCAGGTCATAAATTCTTGCCATTTTTATATACCTTCCAATCTCCTCCATAGCTTCTGGCTATTAAAGTGGCTTCCGATCCGATAAGCATAAAGCCACCCCCTGGATTCATGGGCGCCCCATTTGGTATATCGTATGGACGGGCAGGCATCAATCCCCCGTCATACCAGGTCAGTTCCATTTCAGGCAAAGCACAATAAGGCAGATTTTTCCTGGCAGGGAACTTAAAACTCACCTTAGCAGCCTGAGGGGCGCTCTCGGTATTAACCAGGGAGGAACTGGCCTGGAATGCTACAGGTTGTCCCAACTGAAGGGCATAATTTGGAACATCGAGCAGATGGCAGCCCATATCACCCAGGGCTCCAGTACCATAATCCCACCAACCACGCCATATCCAGGGATGGTATTCGGGATTGTAGGCACGCATTTTGGCAGGTCCGATAAATAAATCCCAGTCCAGGGTTTTGGGTACAGCCACTTCCTTCAGGGGTGCAGGCATGCCCTGCCGCCAGATGGGCCTGTTGGTCCAAACATGTGCTTCTCTAATGATCCCCAGGCATCCGCTTTGAACAACTTCTGCCACTTCATAAACTGAATCACTCGAATGACCCTCATTTCCCATCTGGGTCACCACTCCTGTTTGTTTGGCCAGTTTTGTCAGATAGCGAGATTCCCAGACCGAATGAGTTAAGGGTTTTTGTACATATACGTGTTTACCGAGCTCCATGGCCGCCGCTGCTTGCAGGGCATGCGTATGATCGGGAGTGGCAATGACTACTGCATCTATGTCTTTTTGCTTTTCCAGCATTTTGCGAAAGTCCTTATATTTTTTCGCTTTGGGATAAGTCTCAAAAACAGGTGCAGCATAATCATAATCCACATCACACATGGCGACGATGTTTTGCCCGACCATATTTTTCAGGTTGACCTTTCCTTTCCCTCCCTTACCGACTCCGATGGCAGCAATGTTTAATTTATCACTTGGAGCTGTATGGCCCAGTCCGGATACAGCAAAACTGGGAACCACTGTGAATGCCAGGCCTGTAGTGCCCACATTTTTGATAAAATTTCTACGTTTCATAAGATAGGAATTAGCGCAAGTTTAGTTGAATAATAAATTTAGTGCTTTATTTATCATTTACTTAAAAAAGATTGTTTTCTCAGATCCCATCACATACTTAAGTGTGGCCCCTGATTCAATATCCCCATGGGTAATGAAAGGCTCCGAAAGCTTCTCTCCATTGAGTCTGACTTCCTGAACATAAGTATGATCAGCGGATCTGTTTTCAGCCAAAATGGTAAAAACCTTCCCATTCTCCAGGTCTATTTTCACTTCATCAAAAGAAGGCCTGCCAATGGAATAGCGAACATCGCCAGGACACATGGGGTAGAAACCCATTGCATTCAGTATATACCAGGCCGACATTTGTCCACAATCTTCATTGCCACAGAGTCCGTCGGGCTGATCGGTGTAGAATTCCTGGAGGATTTCAGAAACAATCTCCTGGGTTCTCCAGGGTTGATCCACTTCATTAAACATATAGGCAATGTGATGACTGGGCTCATTTCCATGGGCATACTGACCAATTAAGCCAGTGATATCCCCACCGGCATTCTCTCCCAGGACTTCAGAAGAAACCGTAAACAAAGAATCCAGTTTTTGAGCAAATGCTTCCCTGCCTCCCATCAATTCGGCCAATCCGGCCACATCATGGGGCACAAACCAGGTCCACTGCCAGGCATTTCCCTCCACATAAGGATCAAAACCCGTGTGATTTGCAAACCTGGGATGGAAAGGCTCAATCCAGCTTCCATCCAGGTTCTTTCCCCTCATAAATCCGCTTTCTTTGTCAAAGTAAGTTTTATAGCGTAAGGATCTCTCGAAATACTCCTCTGCAATCTTTGATCTGCCCATATCTTCAGCCATGGTGGCCACTGCCCAGTAATTGTAGGCGTATTCCAGCCCTTTGGAGACGGATCTATTGGTCAGATCGCTGGGAATAAAGCCATATTTTTCCTCGTATATTTTGGCATCGGGCATCAGCCTGCTCCAGACCAACTCAGCCGAGGTAGAAACCTCCTTCAGGGTATCATAATTTACGGAATAGATGATGGCCTCCAGGGCCTTCTCTGTGTCAAAGTTCCGGTGCCCCTTCATATACGCATCCACAATCACGGATACCGCATGGGAACCAATCATCGTACCCGTATAGTTGGATGCCAGACCCCATTTGGGCAAAATGCCACCTTCATCATATTTTCGAAGCAGGGATCGGATGAGTTCCTGGTTGTATTCGGGTTTCAGGATGGTAAACAGCGGGTGCAGGGCCCGGTAGGTATCCCAGAGGGAAAAAACCGTATAATTTTTAATATCAGATTGGTGGTTCTTATGGTCCATTCCTTTGTAAGAACCATCCACATCGGAGAATACTCCCGGGTACATATAGGTGTGATAGAGGGCGGTATAAAAGGTCCTTTTTTCAGGAACATCATCTGTTTTTACCCGGATCCTGGACAATTCACCTTCCCATATTTCCATCGCCTTCTTGCTGATCTGATCGAAATCCCATCCCTCCATTTCAGTGTTCAGGTTTAATGCCGAACCCTCGTAACTTACGGCACTGATCCCCACTTTTGCCAGTACCTGCTCGTCTTCAGTTGTTTGAAAGATAAGCTTCATTTTTGCATTCTGCCCTGAGATTTCCGTTTTACCTTCCTGTAAAACATTGTCCACATAGATCTCTGCTTCAAAGGGCTTAGAAAACTTAGCGGTGAAATAGACCGTATGGTGCCTGGCCCACCCGGAGGTTAGCTTGAGTCCCTGTATCTCCTGGTTGTTGATGATTCTAAGCTCATGCAGAGGATTCTTATGGCCATGCAGGGTATGTGTCAAATCAATCAGGATCCCGGCCTGATTTGCCTCGGGAAAGGTATAGCGATGCATTCCCGCCCGGGTGGTTGATGTTAGTTCCACATCAATGTCGTCGTCTGTTAGCTTCACCCTGTAATAACCGGGATGGGCCTGCTCAGTTTCCCTGTCAAACCTGGACCTGTAACCCGCATCAATATCATCTGGCGGACCAGCATCCAGTGAAACAGATTCGGTATAGGGCATAAACAGAATATCGCCATAGTCCCCGATACCCGTACCGCTCAGATGTGTATGCGTAAAACCCAGGATGGAAGAATCGGAATAGTGGTAACCAGCACATGCATCCCATCCCATGGTGCGTGTATCCGGGCTCAATTGTACCATGGCGAACGGAAGGGCTGCTCCGGGAAAGGTATGCCCATGATAATCGGTGCCGATAAAAGGATCTACATAATCACATAAATTTTCAGCCTGTTTCTGTGGTGTTTCTGAACATGCACCCAGTAGGAGGATCAAAAACGCGGATCCAAGAAGGTATTGTTTAATCATTCCAGTGAGTTTTAATAATTTCTAATATCTCAGGGTTCTCTTCATCCGTATCGCCCAACAATTGGCGTTGCTTGATCAAATCTTCTTTAAGCCCTGTAATGATATCAGCGTATCTTCGGATCGGAATAGGCATTGCGCAGCTCGTTGGGGTCATTCTGAAGGTCGAAGAAATCCCAATAACTTTTTGGCGTATCACCTTCCTCTGGCTCATCATTCTTGAAACCATTGCCATAAAAGAAAGCCAGTTTATAGCGTTTTCCGCGGATTCCAAAATGACCGGGTCGATCGGGCTGGTGCTGCCAGTAGCGATAGTAACCGAATTCCCTCCAGTCTGAAGGAGTCTTTCCTTGCAAATTCGCCCTAAAACTATGCCCCTGCATGGTTTCAGGGTAATCAATCTCTGCATAGTCGGCAAATAAGGCGGAAAAGTCCACATTCTCGATAATGTCGCTGTTCCTGGTTCCGGCAGGAATCTCCTTGGGATAGCGGATCACAAAGGGCATATGAATGGACTCTTCATAGATGAGGCGCTTGTCAAACCAGCCATGCTCCCCCAGGAAATAGCCCTGATCGGCGGTGTATATAACTATGGTGTTCTCTGCCAATCCCGATCTCTCCAGATAATCCATCAACTTTCCAATGTTGTCATCAATGGCAGCCCCACAGCGCATAAAATCCTTTACAAATTTCTGATAGGTCTTCATGCGGGCTTCCTCGTAGCTTAGTCCATCCACTGAAAAAGGCAATTCGGGATAGTGCTGAAAGTCCCTTTTCTGATCCGGATTTTCACTTGCATCCAGGTAGCGCTTTTTCAGGTTATCGATGGATTGCCCTTTAAAGGATCTTCCGGTGGTTTCGGCTCCCTGGTCCCAGAAGGATTCCGGAACTGGAATGTCCACATCGCGATATAGGTCTTTGAACCGGTCCGGGTAGTCAAAAGGCTCATGGGTGGCTTTAAAATGGCACATGGCCATAAAGGGTTTAGAAGGATCCCTGTTTTCTATCCAGTCGATAGTCATGTCGGCAATTACATCGGTACTGAATCCCTTGTATACCTTCCCGCCTTCCAGGTAGTGTCCCCAGTTCTCTTTAGTTTTAAGTACCGGGTCCCAATACCTGCCCTGGCCGGGCAGCACACAATAATAATCAAAGCCTGTGGGCTCGGTTTGTAGGTGCCATTTCCCGATCACAGAAGTCTGGTAACCTTCCGCAGACATCACCCTGGCTATGTGATTATGTTCGGGTGTAAATCCAGCACCTAAAGTTTTTACCCCATTCACATGGCTGTACTGGCCCGTGAGAATTGTTGCACGGCTGGGAGTGCAAATGGAATTGGAAACCAGACAATTTTCCAGGACACATCCCTCCTCCGCCAGCTTCCTGATATTTGGCGTATGTGCATATTCCTCCAGGATCCCCCCGTAAATCCCCCAGGCCTGTGCGGTGTGATCGTCCGACATAATAAAGAGAATATTTGGCGGAGTTTCCGATTTATCTTTTGCCCCTTTACACCCAGGTAAGGCACTTGATAATAGAATTATACATGCAATTTGAAACAGGTTTTTCATACACTTTTCTTCTCTATGCTCTGTCTACCCAGATGGGGCTCGACCAGGCGATTTCCTTGTTTTTTTGTGTAGCACGGATATAATAATAGAGTACTTCTTTCTCCTCCTGAAAACTTTCATCGGCATATAGGGCGTCAAAATCGAGCTTCCCTCCTGAAACAGTATATGCTTTAATGACCCGGCTGTTCCGAAGCACTTCAATCTTCTCCAGCTCACGTTGCCCTTTGACTTTGATGTTCAGCTTAGGCGAGCCATCACTCAGCCTGAGATCCACAATCATTTTATCTCCCGTGGTCGCAAAACAACGCCTGCTTCTCATGGCTTCCAATATGCTTTCCCGGTTGAGATCCCCTACCCAGAGCGCAGCCACACCCACTCCCATGCCATTGTGATCTCCACTGGCCACAAAGCCCATTTTGTATTTCTTTTCCCTCAAAGCGTAATCTACAAAAGCCCTTCTGGACTCAGTGGTGCTGTGCCTCTCCAGGTTAATTTCCCTGGGGCACCCCGGGTATTCTCCATTCCCCCTGCACTGAAAAAGCTCAACCACAGGAACATAATAATCATCATGAACATTCCAGTCCACCGGGTGTGAACTTATCGGCCGGATGATGAGGAATGGTCACACAGTTAATCTGCTTATCACGAAGCAAATCCCAGAGAAGCTTTGAATTGCTCGATTCGGGGGTATTCACATTGTATACTTCCTTGCTGTTTCTGATAAACTTCCGGGCATCCTCAGAGGAAGCGAATATCACATTGTAATGACCGGCACCATAAACGCTTTCCAGATCACCCCTTGCTGTTAAGGTCCATTCCATGGCCGGAAGGGCCACAAAATAGGGAGGATCGTTATAGAAATCGGCCAGCCGGATATTTTTTCTCCAGTACACCTCATTTAAGGAGTATCCATGATCGGTGATCCCTACGAAATTATAGCCTTCTGAAAAAAGTCCGAACCTGTAATCTTCATGCAGGGTACCATCTGTCCCGGCCGACCAGCAGGGTGAGTTCTCGGAGTGTTCATGCAGATTGCCATAGACCAGGTTGTAGACTACACCCTCCACTTCAAGCTGCTCTCCGCTTACCTTCGGGTGTCCGCTGATTTCGGGAACAAAATCCGAATTGGGATGATGCTCTTCCACCACAGTTTCCTTAAACTGCAAGGCTCCGCTTGGCTGCTTTGCCTGTGGGAGAGTGATCTGATATGCCTTAAGCTGAGTGACCCTCGAAATCACTACCTGGTCATGCTCCTCGGGACGATCATGTTTAAAGACCTCCTCATTTAATGTGGACAACCAGAGTCTGTTTTTCCCATCAAAGGCCAGTGCAGGAGGAATTAAAACCCCTTTCTGCTTGCTTTGCAATATGGTCTCCGGCTCCACCCAGCCCTTCTCCTCATCCAGCCATGATATCCTGTACTGCCAGTAAGGATTGCCTACAAAATCGCCCCCACAGTGGCTGGCCACAAATAATTTCCCGCTTTGATCGTAAAAAAAAGTGGGTCTGTGGTCGTTCTTCCCGGTAAACAGCCATTTTCCCGAGTTAGCTGGCTCAACAATCTTGCCATCCTGATAGCTCAGCATGGCACAGTATCGGTCGCCTGTATAGCAATCAGAATCCTCCAGGCGGGTGGCATGCCTGTTATTTTCGTAAGAGATCCACAATCGGTCCTGGGAATCAAAGGCAAGGGCAGGTTTTGTATTCAGGTTGACACGGTTGGTGAACCCTCCACCAGTGGCCACCGGAATGGTCTTTGTCACCTGAAGGGTGTTGCCATCAATCAGGGTCATTTCAATGTTTTGATGGTAGCCATCCGTCAAACCATAAGCCACAAACAGATTGCCATCCTTATCTTCAGCAAGCGCAGGATCGAGACAAGAATTCTCCCCTTTGGATATTTCAAGGCTTTCAGACCATTTGCCCTGCTCAAATTTACTGATCATAATAGAGAACTTTCCCTGGTAATAGTTTTCCCAGGCAATCCAGGTTCTGTCTGCTGCAGGTGCATGTAAAACTGGGTTGATGGGTTTCCCCGATTTTGATTTGAACTGGTAAGGTTTAGAAAAACCATCCCCTTGATAGTTGGACACATTAATCTTCCATAGGTCCGATTCAATGCTGCACCAGGCCACCACCGGTAAGCCGGTTGGGGCACATACGGCCACAGGCGCTTCATATTGTCCCTCTTTCTTGGAAACAGGAGCTGTTTCAACCCAGGCACCCCCTGAATAATGAAATGCAGATACCAACTCTTTGTGCTGAGGGTATGGTAACCTCCGAAGTGAGAACATCCACATATCCCCTTTCTGGTTGCTAACAAGGGAAGGGTACTCTTCCTGTTCATCTTCAAAACCCTTGAGAAGAAAGCTCTGGTAGTCTTCCTCTGATAAGCCCTTGGCCGCTTTGAAAGCCATTGCAGGCAGAACGCCCGTGATGGCAGCCATGCTGCCTGCAGCCTTTATAAAATCTCGTCGTCTTGATGTTCATTATTTTACTTTGCTAATGGTAAGACTTAATGGAGAGATTATAGAATTGAAATCCTGCCTGTAATAGGCCTCCAGATTCCCTCTCCCCTTGCCGAAATAACAGTTGCTAAGGGTAATCTCCAGAATGCTTGTGTCGCTGTTGATTTTGGAATATTGGAGGGGAGCCATCTTAATCACCACACGACCTGGGAATTCAGGCTTGTGATGGAAGCCGAAAGTGATGTCGTAATACCCCTCCACTTCAAACTCCACATCCCAGTATGAAAATACCGCATCACGCGTCCATTGTTCCGGGGTTCCTTTGGCATCGTTACGGTTTAGTACCACGGGATTCTCAAAGGCCGGATTGATAACAGCCCCCTGGGTCTTTGGGTTGCCCTCTTCAATGACAATTTTATGGTGCCAGGCATCCAACTGATTTTTCAGAGTTTGGGCTTTCTCTTCTTCTTTGTCGATGAGGTTGGTTTTTTCAAAGGGATCCTCTGCGATATTATACAATTCAAATTCATCAATATCGGCATCACTCTCAGCGTGGCCAATCAGTTTATAATCGCCCCATCGTATGGCTATGTTTGCATACAACTCCGGATAGCCCCGGGCCCATTGCCAGTATAGGGGCCTGTTTTTGAAGAAATCTTCATCTCCTTCCAGGATGGGTAGCATACTTCCCCCGTCAATCCCCTCCGGGATATCCGAATCCAGTCCACAAATATCCAGGAGCGTGGGAAGTACATCAATGTGCCCTACCGTGGTAGGAATTTTCGCACCGGCTTTAAAAACTTTGGGGTAATGAACGAAGAAGGGGACTTTGGTACCCCCCTCATAAACTGAACTCTTGGTACCCCGCAGTCCGGCATTATAACGCGCAGGAATCGGACCATTGTCAGACATAAAAATCACCACGGTATTCTCCAGAAGTGAATTTTCCTCCAGGTAGTTTAAGGATCCTTCCCACATTTTCATCCACATTTTCCACCATGGCATAGACCCTTGTTGCCGATCGGGTCTGCCTGGGATTTAAACCAAAGTCAACTCCTTCATATCTCTCCAGGTACTTTTCAGGCACCTGTAAGGGTCCATGGGGTGCATTAAAGGCCACATACATAAAAAACGGATTCTCCTTATTCTGTTCAAGAAAATCCAGGGCTCCATCGGTAAATACATCCGTGCAATATCCGCTGGTTTTAATGGCCTGGTTGTTCTTATATAAAACCGGATCGAAGTAAGACGAGTCGGGCCTGGGAAAGTTATCCAGATCACCGGGCTGTCCAATTCCACCTGATTTATGGACAAGTGATTGGCCAAAGCCCTGATCGGATGGACGCCCCGGGTAATTGTCCCCCAGGTGCCATTTGCCAAAGATACCTGTCTGATAGCCATTTGCCGATAAAATCTCAGCAATGGTTATTTCATCCGGGTCCATAATTGCCCCCCCATTAAAGGTATCGTAGATCCCGGTTCGCAAATAAAACTTCCCGGTCATTAAGGCCGAACGGGTGGGTGCACATACCGGATCCACATAAAAATTGGTGAAATGCGTACTCAAATCTGCAAATTTGTCGATATGGGGGGTGTGAATAAATGGATTTCCGGTCACACCCAGATCCCCATAGCCCTGATCGTCGGTCATAATCAGGATCACATTGGGTCTCTTTCCGCTGCGATCTTCTGATGCCTGGTCAGGTCCGCAGGCACACAGGGAGAGGGTAACGATAGCCAGCAGGGTTTGGATCTTTAGTTTCATAGGTGAAATACTTCAGCAAGCTTCTTAAAACACCTTAATTTAAAGGAGAAGCATTAAGAAATGCTTAATTAATCATAAATGGGTGGATATATATTCCTGCCCAACTGGAATTTATGCCAATTATCTGCTTGAATCCTGGTTTCGAATCCTGCTCAATTCTTCAGTGAGTTGTTTTACGATTTTTGGATTTGACTCATACAAGTTATTACTTTCAGCCGGATCCTCTGACAAATTATATAACTGCAGTTCAAGTGGCATTTTAATGCTCTGTCTTCTTCTCTCAGGTAATTCCTTGGGAAGAGCGTTGTCGATGAATTTCCAATCCCCCATTCGTATGGCCTGCATTCCATGCATATCCGCTGTTACCACTGAAGTTCTTGCTGGTTCGCTTTTTTGTCCCATCAGCGTGGAGAGGAAACTGCGACTGTCGGGAGCCACGTTTTTATCCTCCGGCAAGCCCTTGCCGGTGATATCCGCAACAGTCCCAAACACATCCATGACAGCTATAATATCTTCAGAAACAGTGCCTTCTTGCACTTTTCCGGGCCAGGAAACAATAAAGGGGACACGGGTTCCGCCTTCCCAGATGTTGTGCTTATCCCCCCGCAAATCTCCATTAATTTTAAGCCCTGCCTGGATGGCCTGAATCTCTGGAGCCTCCGGTTTGTTCCCCGGAATTTCGCCCCCATTGTCGCTGGTGAAAATCACAATGGTATTGTCCATCAATCCTTTGTATTCCAGGATTTGGATGATTCGCCCCACACTCCAGTCCAGATCCTGGATGAAATCGCCATAGGCTCCGCAATCGCTCATTCCACGCATATAATTGGAAGGGGTAATGGGATGGTGCACCGCCACCGGAGCAAAGTAGAGAAAGAAAGGATCTTCACTGCTCTGCAAGCGATAACCAGTCAAGGGTTTTTTCGGTTAACATCTCCATGCACTCAATGTTTTTCCTTTGGGGGGCATCAAATCCATAATATTGCGGGCCGTAAAAGGTGCGGGAATAGGGCTGGATTTTATCGCTCCGGATTCCATAGATATGATCATTCTCAATATACACACCCATTTTATCGCCATGGTTCTGCGGTACACCAAAATGATAGTCAAAACCCAAATCCAGAGGACTTGGTTTTAGGGTCCCGGTATATTCCTCCAGGGTCCCGGTTGTTCCGTAACCCAGGTGCCACTTCCCAATGGCAGCCGTATGATATCCCAGGTCTTTCAGCCAATCGGCAATGGTAAATCTTTCCGGATCGGGTAACATGCGACCTTCCACACCCCATGTTCCATATTTTAGTTCAGAACGCCATGGGTAACGCCCCATAATAAAACTATAGCGGGTAGGTGTACACACCGATGCAGCTGTATAGGCATTGGTAAAGCTCATGCCTTTTTCCGCTATCCGGTCCACATTGGGGGTGCGGACCAGGCTTTTTTCAGCTCCGTAACAATTCAGGCTGCTGTAACCAAAATCGTCGGCCAGGATGAATACGATGTTGGGCTTGCTGTTGTCTTGCGCTGTAATTGAAAAAATATTAAAGCTCAATACAGAAACAAGAATTAGTCTTGCGATTGATTTTTTCATTGTATACGGTTTATATTTGGTTATTCTTCCTGCTTTACTTTCACTACCTCCTCGTGCACGAGGGGCTGTATCTCCTTCCAATGGAAATCACGTACATCGTCTTTGGGCAATCCCTGGTATCGATGAATATGAGCCAGGGGCATCAGGGCATAAACCGGAGTAGTCACTTCCACCAACTGATCCCAGTTTTCTGCAGCTCTGCTAATATAATCAACGGCCAATACTTTATCCTCAGCCACTCTTTTTGTGCGGTATGAATGCAAGGCCACCGAGGCTTTTAGTTTGTTTCCGAAATATTTGCTTAGCCAGGCCCATGCTTTGGCATCAGCAAGCTCGACTTCCAATGCTTTATTTTGCGTTCCTGAAAGCCCATGTATAAGTTCCAATGCCTGGTTCCCATCACTGATTAACATATCAGCCAGGTTTAGAGGGGTGATTTTTTCATCAGGAACAGCTTCGCCTGAATGAACCAGGTCCACATATTCAGGGATGCTCAGATAATCAGGATCCATGGGTTCCCTCATTAATCAGGTCGTTGATGGTGATTAAACCACGCGATTCTTCTTCGGAATAATAGATAAAAAACCTTCGCTATAGAGCGCGAAATCCCAGTTACCTTTGAAGAAAGTGGCCAGACGTAAGGGCATCCGGCTTCCAAGCTTAAGCGCTTAAACAGGGTTTCGCCCGAATCCCCATACCTCGCCTTGCAGGCTGAGATAAATGTTTCATCGGGAGTTTCGGGATTATACAACAAACGTCCCCAGGTTTTGTAATAGAGCCATTGTCGCTCGAAGGCATAGCCCTGGGCCAACTCCGGTGGAGTCATATAATTCTTTGCCGGGATGTAACACTCCGAACCCAGATAATAACCCCCTACATAAGATTGCCCATTCAGCTTAATATGCTCACGTATAAAATCGGGCTCACACCAGCGCAGACAGAAAAAATCCTCGTTGCGAATCATCCAGGTAAGCTGGTAATTGCCGGGGGGTGGATTCCAGTAAGTATCTCCAAGTTCGCCCCCATGAACATGGATTAATTTGGGGGTAGAATGCCCGTGTGACCAATTAAACTTCACTTCCGTAAGTATGGGATCGGGCATCTGGATGGATTCAATGGCATTACGCGTCATCTGCTCCGTACTCAGACTGGTTGATCCCCCATCGTTGGCTGTGGCGGAAAAGGGTAGACGGTGAATAAACCTGGCATCCCGATCCGCCTGATTGAATGCCTTCAACAAAGACATCCAGGATCCACTGTTCCCGTTCTTCGGGCGACATGTGCATCATACGTTCTCCCAGGCTCACGCCAAGTCCGGTCAGATCCGGGTAGGTATTCAGAAGCTGGGTGACCGAGCTGCGGTTGTAATCCTTTACAATATCGGTGGTGTCTCCCTTTCCGAGGTGTTTGTTCGGGTCATCCAGGTTGAAATCATCCAGTTGATGGTATTCGGAAAAGGAAGGGCTCACAAAGATATTCCAGTTCACCAGGTAAGTCTCAATGCCCCGCTCTTTAGCCATGGCAAACAGCTGGGTCCAGAAGGAGGTCCAGTCAGCCAGTTCAGCATCACTGAATTCACAGGCTTCAGGATACTTCTCATTTCGAATCATATAGGGGAATGGGTGCAGGCTCCATAGGGTTAAGGCATTAAAACGATTCTCCACCATCATATCGAGAAACGATTCCCAGAACATCAAGTCGCGACAGGTCTCTTTGTGAATTTCCAGGGCTTTGGCCTTGCGGTAGGCCGACCAGGGCAAATTAAATTTAATGGCCCGGAATGGGAATCGCGGCGACTCCTCCAAATCTGCGATCTTCGCTTTCCCCTGTTCAAACTGTTCTTTCACATGTAGCAAACCATACATAAGCCCTGACCCATCACCCCCTGTCACTTTAATTTCGTCTCCAGCTGTCCGTATATTGTATGCTTCACTTCCTAAGGAGCTATCCCATGCGGTTGATATGCTCCAATTTTGAGCTGAACGATTGGCATTGAGTGCATGTAAGGTCGATTCTGATTGAAACTGCCTGATGGCATAGTTCACCTGAGGGTCATTAATACTATTCTGAATGCTGACCGGACCCACATCCTTAGAACACGTGTACAAGAAAGATAAAAAAATAAGCGAAAGGCAATAGTGAAGCTTCATTCCGCTAATATATCTAAACCGCTTAATTAAATATTAACTATTAATTAATTCGAATTTGTTTTCTTACTCAAAGTGAAAAAAGAGAATTGCATGAGTCAACAAACTATTATGAATCTACCCCGATAAACCGGACCGCAATTTAAGCTTTGAAAAACAGTAAATTGTCATGAATTTCATTAAACCACACATTCAAATGAGACTTATTCCGGTTTTCATCTCCATTACATTTATCGTTCAGTTCACGAGTGCTTGTACCTTTAAATCAGAAGTTAAAACACATAATTTAGCCATGGAAAAAGAAGCTTTTCAAAAAGATATAGAGGGCAAGAGGGTAGATTTATTTACCCTAAACAACAAAAAGGGATTGATTGTACAGATAAGCAACTATGGCGGTAAGATTGTCTCAATCATTTTTCCAGATAAAAAAGGGGAAGCGGGTGATCTATGTTTGGGCTATGAATCCCTTGACCAATATATAAAGGGCTCAGCCTCCTTAGGAGCAACCATTGGGCCCTATGCAAATCGCATCGCCAATGCACAGTTCGAATTGGACGGGAAAATCTATCCGCTGGATAAAAACAGTGGAGAAAATATAATTCACGGGGGCAGTGCATCATTTCGATCCAAAGTGTGGGATGTTGAAAAGGTAGAAGATGATCTCCTGACCTTATCGATCCTGTCCGAAGACGGTGCAGGTGGATTTCCAGGAAACTTACTTCTTACAGTTACATTTTCCCTTAGCCCTGACAATGAGCTAAGAATTCAATATCATGCCACTACCGACAAAAAAACTGTAGTTAATTTTACCAACCATGCATTTTTTAACCTGGAAGGTGAAGGCAGCGGTGATGTATTGGAACACATGCTCTGGGTAAACGGCGATTCAATCACACCCACAGATGCCAGCGGCATTCCCACAGGTAAAATCCTGCCAGTTGAAGATACACCCTTTGATTTCAGGACCTTTAAACCCCTTGGAAGAGATATCGGTCAGGATCACATACTGCTTAAAAATGCGGGAGGATACGATCATAATTTTGTACTGAACCGTCATTCGCCTGAACTCTTGCATGCTGCTACCCTGAAAGAACCTGTATCAGGAAGAGTCATGGAGGTTTTCACCACGGAGCCAGGTTTGCAGGTATATACGGCAAATTCTCTGAACACAGTGGGTAAGCGTGGAAATAAGTATGGGCCCTTTTCTTCCATCTGTCTGGAGACCCAGCATTTTCCCGACTCACCTCATCATGCCCACTTTCCTTCAACAGTATTGAAGCCGGGAATTGATTATAGATCTACCACCATATATAAATTTGGTATAGAAGAATAGGCCTCAGTGAATGATCTCCAACGGGGAAAAAATTCTTTTGTATTTATCAAAATTTGCCTAATATTACACGTGTGATATTTTATAATTGTGAGTAAAGTAAGTCAGAAAGATATAGCCGAAAGCCTTCATATTTCGAGGGTTACTGTGACAAAAGCGCTGCAGGAGCACCCTGAAATTGCCAGGGATACCATTCGGAAGGTAAAGGAGAGGGCTCTGGAAATGGGGTATATACCCGATTTCATTGGCCGGAGCCTCTCTTCCAAAAGAACCTTTACCCTGGGACTGGTGGTGCCGAAGATCGCACACTCCTTCTTTTCACAAGCCATTGAGCACATGTATGAAGCGGCCAGGCTGAAGGGTTATAACATCATTCCAACCGTCTCCTTTGAAGACAGTATGCGGGAACTTGATAATATCAGGACACTCCTATCCATGAGAGTGGACGGGATTATTCTGGATATTGCACAAGACTCCCTGGATAATTCCAGCTATGAGCTGGCATTGAAAGCCGGGTGTAAAGTGTTATTCTTTGACAGATGTCCCGGGACCTTCGCCGGCAGTGCAGTGTTGAATGATGACAGGGATGCAGTTTATGGGCTGACCAGAATGTTGCTCGCCAAGGGCTACAGGAATATCTACCACTTCGCTGGGCCTACACACCTTAATATATCCCAGGAGAGGAAAAGGGGCTATGAAGATGCCATGCAAGAGGAAGAGATAGCCAGTCACGTTTTCGGGGTGGATCTGAAAAGGGAGAGCGGAACTCGTGCATTGAAAGCTTTAGCTGACAAAGGAGAGCTTCCAGAGGCAATTATTGCCGTGAATGATCCGGTGGCGCATGGAATATATGATGCGGCGAAAGAACTTGGGATTGGCATTCCCGGCGATTTGGCTGTAGCAGGGGTTGGAGACGTGGATACTTCTGCCCTGCTCCATCCCCCCATGACAAGCATCAAACCGCCCCTGGAGCAGATGGCATTGGCCTCGGTAGAGACTCTGATTCAAATGATTGAAGGTGATACTGATGAGGGTGAAAGGCAGGTTTTTGCTTCTCAGATTGTTGAAAGGGAATCCACATAATATATTTTTGAACGTGAACTAACACGTGTTAAATTATGTATAAAGAAGTCAACGCAAAAGAAGCTGTAGCCCGGATTCCGGAAGGAGCAACCATCGCTGTGGGTGGAGCTGGAGCCGGGCATGCCGTGCCAGATAAAATTCTGAAAGCACTGGGTGAAACCTATGCTCAGACCGGGCATCCCCGAGATCTTATTGTGATTCATCCCTGTGGCATTGGTGACAACGACAACCGGGGCCTGAATCACCTTGCACAGGAGGGTTTGGTTCATACGAGTATTGGTGGATTCTGGGGTAATGCTCCCAAAATGGTCGATCTGGCTATCAACAACAAAGTAAAGGCATATAACCTGCCCCAGGGCGTCCTGAGCCACCTGATGAGGGCCACAGCTTCTGGTCAACCGGGAGTGCTTACCACAGTGGGCCTCCATACCTTTGTGGATCCAAGGCTGGAGGGAGGCAAGATGAATGAAATTACAGAGGAGGATGTGGTTGAATTGCACCCCATGAGCGGGAAAGACTATCTGTTCTATAAAACAAGACCCATTGATGTGGCATTGATCAGGGGTACCTCTGTGGATAAAGAGGGAAACCTGACCATGGAGGAGGAAGTCGGATTCTTTGCCATGCTTTCCATCGCGCAGGCGGCCAAGGTAAACGGTGGAGTGGTTATTGCCCAGGTGAAGAAAATCAACAGTACCCATTGTGATCCTGGACAGGTAAAGGTTCCTGGCATTTTCATCGATTTCGTGGTCACCGATCCCTACCAGGAAATGACCTTTCTTTCCCCCTTCGATCCTGCCCTTGTGAAAAGAGATGTGGCCTATGAAAGCGACGAACTTGCTCTGGAAGGGGTCAAACGACTGGTCAGCCGTCGTGCTGCCCTGGAGCTTAAAAAGGAATCCTATGTAAACCTGGGTTATGGCATGTCCGACGGCGTTCCCATCGTAGCACGACAGGAAGGAATCACTGACCAACTGATCTTTATGATAGAGCAGGGAGCCATTGCAGGGATTCCCACCACGGGTCTGAATTTCGGAGCCATGTACAATCCTTCTGCCATTTTGGACGATGGCTACCAATTTGACTTTTTTCAGGGAGGAGGGCTGGATATGGCCTTCCTTGGTTTTGCTCAGGTGGACCAGCAAGGCAATATTAATTCGAGCCGTTTTGGCAAGGTGATTACCGGCTGTGGGGGCTCCATCGATATATCGCAGAACGCCAAAAAAGTGATCTACTGCGGATCCTTTGCTGTGAAAAGTCAACAGGAGATCGGTGCGAATGGGCTAAAGGTAAGCCATCCCGGGAAATTCCGGAAATTCGTGAAGCAGGTGCAACAGGTTTCATTTTCAGGCAAATATGCCCTTGAAAAGGGGCAGGAAGTCCTCTATGTAACCGAACGTGCTGTTTTCAAATTGATGGACGCTGGCCTGACCCTGATCGAGATCGCGCCCGGGATTGAGCTGCAAAACGATATCCTGGATATGATGGAATTCAAACCCGTCATCAGTCCCGACCTGAAAGAAATGGACAGCCGCATCTATGATGCCGGATTGCTTGGCTTACGCAGTAACTTTAATACGTAATACAGATGTCAGACAAAATTATACTGGAAGTTAATGGCAAAGTGGGTCAGATTACCCTGAACAATCCCCAAAAGCTCAATTGTATGGGCTTCGAAATGCTGGAAGCGCTGGATCAAGCGCTGCAAGAAACATCCTCCCATCAAGAATTGCGTGTCTTGCTGATCCAGGGAGCAGGCGACCGGGCTTTTTCCACCGGGGCAGATCTGAAGGAGTTTACATCTCTTACCAGGGATCAGTCCGATCGCTGGATCAGGTATGGGAATGAAGTGTTCAATACCCTGGAATCATTACCCATTCCGACAGTCGCACTTATCAGGGGTTATGCTGTGGGAGGAGGTTTGGAGCTTGCCCTTTGTTGTGACTTCAGACTGGGAACTGAAAGTGCCATCCTCGCTTCTCCGGAATTACTGCATGGGTGGCTTCCCGGGTGGGGTGGAATGACCCGCCTTAGAAGATTAGTTGGCGAGGCCAGGGCCAAAGAGGTGGTGATGCTCAACCAGAAGATTCCTGCAGAGGATGCCCTGCAAATGGGCATGCTTAGCAGGGTTTTAACAAATGGCTCTGAAGAAAAGGAGGTGGGAGTTTTTCTGGAGCACCTGGCCAGCTTGAAACCTGAATCATTCGGCCTGGCCAAAAGAGCCCTGATGGACGAAGGAAGGACCACCAGGGGATCGGATATTGATTTTGACATCCTTGCGCTACAACTTTAAATACAAAACAGAATTAGATGAAGAAGAAATATTGGAAATTATTAGTGGCTACCCTGATGGTTAGCACCTTAAACCTTTCAGCCCAGGAATATCCAAGTGGAGCTGAAGATATTGATAAGGTAAGAGCTAAGGTCAAAAAGCAGAAAACAAGCGAAGCAAATTACAAAGAGCGCACAAAAATACTGTATATGTGGATGGGCGCATTGCAGCAGCAGGGTGCAAATACCTTTCCGTTTTTTGATCTGGACCGCAGGTACCGCAAACTGGAAACAAAAATAAACAATACCCCTCCCTTTGTTGAATGGAAAACGAAACATGAAGACAAAGAATCTAAGGCTGATAATCAAAAAAACAGCGACCACTCGGAGGCTATAGTCCAAATCTGCCAGACCATAGATGAAAGCTTTGAGCAAATGGAGCAGATTCAAAGAGATTTAATCGAAAAAGGACCCATGTTTAAAGCTTTCGAAGCAGAAACGGAAGTGACAGGTGGCGACATGTCTGCAGAGTGGCCCATGTTCCAGGCCAACAAACATAACAATGGATCCACAAGCGCACCAGGACCAAGTTTTGGACGAGAGAAATGGAAATTCCCAGTAGGCCTGGGTTGGTATGCAAGACCCGTAATTGAGGATGATAAAGTATATGTTTGCTCTCCGGGTATGCGTGTAACCGCATTTTGTTTAGATGTGGAAACAGGAAACGAAATCTGGAGATCTTCACAAGATCCTCCCATATTCTATTTATATAAATATCCAGGAATGGCTTCAACTCCACTGCTAATAAACAAACAGGTGGTATTGAGGGAAATAAATTCACATGGTGGAAATGATGGACAGGCCCGTAACCTGGTTTATCTGAACAAAGAAACCGGGAAAACTGAATCACGCAGCTATGCAGGACATATCGATTATCGCACACGATATGCTGCCGTATCCGGGAATGAAGATGTTGTTGTGTATCCATTTGGGGTGCATGACATCTATTCTACTCCCGCTATTTGTCAGAATATGAACAGGTTAATATGTGCCGATGCTCAAAATTCAAAGAAGCTATGGGATTTTAACGTGGGTGATATCGATGCATTGGCTGAGCCTGTTATTTCCGGAGACAAAGTGTATCAGGGCACCATGGAAGGTTATGTGTATGCATTGAACCTGTCTGGTGGCGGTAGCCAAAAGCTTATTGCATGGAAGTATAAAGCAAAGGCATCGGTGAATACGGCTGTAAATGTGGAAAATGGCAGCGTGTTTTTTGGAGATAACAGTGGAGTTGTGTACTGCCTGAATGAAGAGGATGGGAAAGCTGAGTGGAAATTCCAGGTAGAAAAAGCAGAGAAAGGAGCACGAAAGCACTTTACAACACCTGTTTTCCACAACAACCGCCTGTATATTGGAGGAGCGGATAAACATATGTATTGCCTGGATGCACTGAGCGGAGAGTTGCTCTGGGATGTTGAAGCCGATGATTGGATTCGATCAAGTCCGCTTGTGGATGACAACAACATTCATTTTGCCACCATCAGTGGAAGGATATACAACCTAAATTCCAAGGGAAAAATTCGTTGGGATCTTAAAATAAGCGATCATGCCATTTATGCAGATCTGGCGGGCAAGGATGACAAGTTGTTGATTACGGACAGCAATTTGATGCTGTACTGTTTGAATAGCAAGGGAAAAAAAGTATGGGAAAAGAGTGTTTTATGTGCTTTTGAAAATGAGCAGGGAGAACGGATATTTACCGATCAAATATCAGGGGGCACCTATTATCAGAGCAAGCCTACTGCCGCAGGAGGCAGCCTTTTTTTTGGCACACCCAGTGGATTTCTATTTTCAGTGGATGCGGGTACAGGAGAAGAAAACTGGAAGTTTGAAATGGGAGCGGCCATCTCGGTAGGCCCTGCCATTGCTGACGGAAAGGTATATGCGGGTCAACAGGGGAGCGAGCGATTCTTCTATTGCCTGGACGCCCAAACAGGTGAGCTCGTATGGAAACAAACCATTCCCGGAGGATGGGTATGGGGATCAGCGGCCGTGGATGATGGTTTGGTATATTTACCTACGGTTAGTGGATACGCTGTTTGTTTAGATGGCGAAACAGGTCACATCGTATGGATGTATCCAACCGCCAAATCGGTACCGGCTGAACCTGCCATTGATGGGGACCTGGTCTATTTTGGTTCGTGGAGCCACTCTTTATATGCATTTAATAAGAAAACCGGAGAAGTTGTCTGGAAAGAAAATGGGATTGGTCTCGATTCAGGGACATTAATTGCTCAGGATGGAAAAATATATTTGCCCAGCGCCTCCAATATTTTCAACTCTTTTGATGCAGCTACAGGCGAGCTTCTGAGTGAGGGGAACAAGAATGAACAAGAAAAAGGCCTGCATACGGGCTTTAATGCCAGCCCGGCTTTTGTAGATGGAAAGGCCTTTTTCACAGCACGAGTAGGCAGAGGTTTTGGGGGTGTTCCGTTGTCAAGCAGGGTATATAGTGTGGATCCTGTAACAGCCAGGATCAACTGGACTTTTCCTGATGGCGGAGGTTTATCTGCTCCTGCTTTGGCCAGCGGGCGGGTATATATCGCTTCGGGGAATACGCCCTTCTTCTATTGTCTGGATCAGATTACCGGGAAACCCCATTGGATTTTTAAACTTGGTCATCGTGTGGAGGAATCCACCCTGTGCATCTATCAGAAAATGGTATATGTATTGTCAGCAGATGGCTATGTTCATGCCATCGAATAAGTTAATACATCAATGAAATTATGAAAGATATATTATCAAGTCTATTGGTCCTTTGTTTGTCATTCCTGGTTTTACAGAAGGGCTATTCCGTGGAGAAAGCTCCCAACATAATCATTGTTTTTACAGATGATATGGGGTATGGAGACCTGGCTTGCTATGGGAACAAAATAACCCTTACTCCAAATATTGACAGGTTGGCTGAAGAGGGAATCAGGTTTACCGATTTTTATGCCGGAGCTTCTCTTTGCACTCCTTCCAGGGCAGCTTTGCTGACGGGCACCTACCCTGCCAGAAATAATATGTCGGTCAATTTCCGAGGGGAATGCGTTTGCTTTCCGGTGGATGAAATGGGACTAAATCCCAAAGAGCTGACCATTGCTGAGCTGCTAAAGCAAAAAGAGTACAAAACTGCTTTGATTGGCAAATGGCATTTAGGAGATCAGAAGGAATTTTTACCTACCAGACAGGGCTTTGACTATTATTACGGGGTACCCTATAGCAATGATACGGGTGAAGGTAGGTTTAAATGGAGGGGCATTAACCAGACCTATGATCAGCCACCTATACCCTTAATGAGAAATGAAACCGTGATCGAACAACCGGTTGTGCAAAATACCTTAACACAACGATATACCCTTGAAGCCACAAAATTTATAAAGCAGAATAAGGAACAACCATTTTTTCTTTACTACGCACATACCATGCCCCATTATCCCATTTCAGCCAGCGAAAAATTTGTAGGGAAATCTAAAAATGCATTGTATGGAGATGTCATTGAGGAAATTGACTGGTCGCTTGGAGAAATTACCAAAACCCTTGAAGAGTTGGATATTCTGGAAAATACCCTCATCATCTTCACATCAGATAACGGTGCCCCCAGAACATATAAAGAAGCATCTAACGGGGAAATGTCTGGCTATAAAGGGACACCCATGGAGGGTGGAAACCGTGTGCCTATGCTTGTTAGCTGGAAGGGAACCCTTCCTGAGGGGAAAGTATCACATGGGATCTCTTCAGTGATGGATCTATTACCCACCATCGCTCATATAACAGGTGCAGATCTGCCTCAGGACCGGATTATTGATGGGATGAATATTTATGATCTTTTCAGTAATCCCGAATCAGCCAAATCTCCTCATGCCTATTTTGCTTATTATCTGATGGATCAAATGAAAGCCATCAGGGTGAATGATTGGAAATTACACCTTCCACTTGACGCATATATAGATATGTGGGGAAAGGACCTGGGCCCTCGTGAAGCTAAATTGTATAACCTGAAGGAGGATATGGGTGAAACCCTTGACCTGTCAAGGCAATATCCCGAAAAAGTGGAAGAAATGCTGGTGATGGCTCGAATGGCCGGAAATTGGATCGGCGATCGGGATAAGCCCACACTAAATTCCAGACCTGCAGGATTTGTTGAAAAACCCGTTCCATTATTATTAAAATAAGACGAATGAAACAGACATATAAACGGCTCTTTACGCTCCTGATTTTTTGTGCCATCGGGATAATCCTTTCGGCTCAATCCAAACCGAACATTGTAGTCATACTGGCTGATGACTTTGGCTACGCAAGTTCAAATTGCTACGGAGCGTCAAAGACCTTTGTTCGTACACCACATATCGATCAATTGGCCAGGGAGGGCATGCGATTTACCGATGCCAGCACTCCCGGGTCTCTTTGTTCGCCCACCCGCTATGCATTTCTTACCGGACGTTATGCCTGGAGAGGCAGGCTAAAGTACGGTGTCCTGCAACCCCCAGAAGGTCCCATATTGATCGAAGAAGATTTATTAACCCTCCCCGACTACTTGCAGCAGCATGGATACGCATGCGCCCATGTGGGCAAATGGCACCTGGGTTATACAAATATGGACAATGTGGAAGACCTCTCTGCCCAGCCTTTGGTACCCGGACCACGCTCCCTGGGATTCGACTATCATTTTGGGGTTCCTAACCAGATTGACTGGCTGCCCAAGGTCTATATTGAAAACGAATATATATGGGGCTTGCGCTCCAAGGGGAAGAATCCCTATGGAAAAAGCTTTTACAAAGGTCAGGCCTATCATGGCTATGATGCACCTCAGCGCGTCACCACCGAAGTCACCCAGGACTTATCGGATGCTGCCAGAAACTGGATCTTCAGAACCGTCAGGCAAGAACCTGACAAACCCTTCTTCCTGTATTTCGCTACTGTAGCTGTACACCACCCGATCTCACCCAGCGAAAAATGGCGTGGGAGCAGTGGCGCGGGTCCCTATGGCGATTTTATCCACGATCTGGATCACAGCGTGGGAGAAATTATGGATGCACTGGCCTACTCGGGAGTTTTAGAAAATACCATGGTGATCTTCACCAGCGACAATGGAGGGGATTTTTGCCCGGAAGAGCGGCAAGCTCGTGAGAAGGGTTTTGAGAATAATGGAGATTTCCGGGGAGACAAGCACACCATATGGGAAGGAGGCGTCCGGGTACCTTTTATAGCTCGCTGGCCAGGTCATATACAGGAAGGCACAATATCCGACCGAATGATTAATCTGGTCGATATCTATGCTACTTTACAGGAGTTGGTCGGCGGGGAAGTACTTGCACCGGATTTGGCCGCTGCAGACAGCTACAGCTTCTACGATGAACTGATGGGCCAAAGGAAGGCAAGTTCGGTTCGACCCCATATGGTGGTTAACGAATCCGTTGGGGTACAAGCCATTAGAAAGGGACCCTGGAAATATATAGAGGGCGTGGCCGCGGCTCCGTTATCGGAAAAGCGAAGGCAAGCGCTCTCAACAGAGTTGCTGATACCGCAGTTGTATAATTTAGAAAGCGATGTTTCAGAGTCAAAAAATGTGATTCAGGAGTATCCGGAAATACATAAGGATCTTCAGTCTACCCTTGACCAGGTCAGGGCAAAGGGTTCCGAACGTTTAACAGATTAATGACCAAGTTCCTCAATCCACATCTAATATCCGGATCTCCTATGCTTCCATCTCCACCATGGTTATATCTAACAGGATGCTCTCCACCTGGGAAAAGTTCAAATAACAGTTTATACTTTTAATTCCAATAATCCGTACGTTTCAAGCTTGGGGACTATTACTGAACTTCCATGTTCGTCGCTGTTGATAATCATTTTTATAAGCTCTGCCGTCGGCGCATATAGTAAAGCCTCTTTAACCTGCCTTCCTGGCAATCGAATTGTCATAGCTCCGAGAACAGGTGTATTTTCCAATAATGGGTTTCCAGAACCATTGACCAAATGAACCAAAAGCTTTTCTTCTTTTTGAAATACATTCATTTGAACAGCATCCGAACCATCTAAAAGGACATTTTTTTCTAAGTCATCTAAGGCAAGTAATTTATCCAGAAGAAAGGCATAATCGGGATGAGGGTAGTTTTGAAATGAAAAACCCAGACCCGCTGCAAAATATGTAATTCTTCCTTTTCCTTGTTGTTTGGAAATGGCTACCGGCTGCGTGCTGCGGTTCAAGGGAGGGAAATCCTCTACAACATCTCCTTTAACAAGGCCGTCTGACGCAACCATTAAAACATCAGCTCCGTCCCAATTCTTAATCAGCCCGGGAGGGCCGACAATGCCCAGGGGACCAAGATCCCAATCTAATTTTTCGGCCAATACATAATTGGCCTCAAGAAATCCCTCATCCATTTGAATATCAAGCAGCCTGCTCATATTACCATCAACTATACTGCTACAAACCAGAATAATACCACCTTGCTGGGTAAAACCTCCTAGCTGTTCAACTACAGTTGCATCAATTTCCCCGGTAGGTATCACTAAAGCTGTGATCCCATTGGGGATTGATTCTTTTAAATCTTCCTCATGAATCATAGAGAAAAGAATATGTCGCTGAATTAACATACGGGCCAATCCAACAAACTCGTCGTTTGTGTTTCCATCCATTTTTTTAGGAACGACAAGGGCAACAGGTGTAAGCTCTTCTGTCGAGGACAAAAGCTCTTCGTTTGCTTTCATGAATCCAAAAACTTCGGCCAAAACCGCACTGGTTCTTGGATCGTATTTGTTGCCAATCAATCCATATGTAGGTGTTTTCAGTCCGGCACCATTTGCTATGGATTGATAGCAATTTAACTTGTACACAGCTGGGGCAATCAGAAAATCCTGAAATCCGTAATTTCGGTGTTCGATTTTTAAATTAATAAGGGGAGTGCCGTCAGCTTTGGCTGCCTTTATACTCTTCGCGGTCAGCCCCGGCCACCACCTTGAAACATGAACACTATCCATTCTACCAGATGTAGTTAACAGATTAGTAAAGCCCTTTGCGAGAAGCTTTGGGTTCCAGCCCCGATCTTCGGCCCAACCACCACTGCTAATACCTGCCAGTTCCCCCATAAGCAGGGCTTCAGGATTAATACTTTGAATCGCCTTTCGGTAACTTAATATTTGGTTCGCAACAATATGTTCGCGCCATTCCATAAAATCTGATTCATTTCCTTGGTACGCTTGCATCGTCCTTTTATCGCGATAAATTCCACGGAATCCTGCTGCGTTTAGATGAATACCATCGACTCCATACTCATTCATTAATTCCTGCATAACAGGAATGGCAAAGGCTTCGTTCTGATAACCTCCCAGCGGCGTTGCTGAATAGTAGTCGCCTTCCTTACACACCTGTTCGTTATCATCTAACTGGAACCAATCCGGATGAAGATCGTAGAGCTCGGGCCTGGCCTTTCTGAAATCAAGCCGGGCAATGACTTTAAGCCCCTGGTTTTTTGCCTCTTCCACAACATTGGCGAGTAAATCCCTTTTTCCAATAGTGGGACTTATTGTGTGATAATTAACTTTCGTTTGATAAAAAGCCCATATTCCTCCTGCACTCATAACAATTGCTTCGCATTGTGTAGCAGTACAATCCCGGATAAATTGTTTTACATCAAGGTTGACAGCCTCAAAACTTCTCATGTTGGGGTGGTAAATCCTGGGAGGCCTATCGCGCCACCAAACAGATTTATTTTCTACTGTTATGACTTTATTTTTATCAAGATTAACTGCATTACTTTCGAATAAAGGCATTCCGGACAAGCCTGTTAAAGATGCACCCACAAATGACCCGGTAAGTCCGACAAATGACCTCCTGGTAATTGTTGATTTTCCCATTCCAATTATTATTTAGTCCTTTGATATATTTGAAATCACACACCCTAATCATCTCTTTTAGAAGTGTTTTACCGAGTAGTGAGATGTTTGGGAATTTATTCTGCAATATATTCCCCCTGCATTTCCTTCAAGGCCTCCAGCCACCAGCGAATCCCCGGATTTTCTTTTGAACCGTCGCCACCAGGATCTGCATTAGGACCATACGGGGCTACACATTGCAACCAGGTGGAGGCGCACATATATCCCCAACCCTTCTCAAAATGATCTTTAGTGATTGCAATTTGATTGGCTTTCATTTCATCGCTGTAAACACCAATATTGATATAGTTTTCCAGTGGTGGTGCTTTGCTATATTCTCCCCAGTATTTTCCAGGTGCATTTTTTGGGGTTCCTTCCGACTGTATGTAAGGTTTAGCCGGATCTTTTTCGCTAAAATGGATCCCAAGGTCAGCTTCTGCAGGTGGAAGTCCACGAAAATTGGTGGCAATAAAAAAAGTGGGATCAACCTCTTTAGCGGCCCTGACCATCCCTGCGGTATCGAATCCTTTGTCCCTCTTTGCCATTCCTTCGTTATCTACATCCACAAATACATTGCGAAAATCATTTTCTTTCAGAAATTTAATGGTGTTGGCAATGGCAATATTCACATCTTTCTGTGTCCAGGAATCCCATTTTGCAGTTGATCCGCCCCAGTACAAGCAGCCCACCAGTACAATCATTCCACGCTTATCAGCAGCTTTTATAATTTTTGCCAGGCGTTTCGAATAGGTCGGATTCAGGCTTCCGTCTTCGAAATAACCTTTAAAATTCCCATAGCGGGAACCCATGATAAAAACACTTATGGTATTAACCCCGTACGCTTTATATTCATCTAAATGCTTGATTAATTCATTTGTTGACTTTTTCGAATAGAGGGCATTCGAGCATCTCAATCCGGCCACAAGGATTTCCTTGTCATTCAGATAGGTTTTATTTCCCTTCACCGAAAAAACATATTCTCCGGCAGAAAGATTCAGAGTAATACCATAAAATATAATGGTTATTAGTAGTTGTTTTGTTTTCATAATTATAGGCATCATTTTTCAAGCAGTTGTTTAATCATCTCATCTTTACCGGTGGAAGGGGTGTTTTGCTTAAACTCCTCATAATAACCTCTCAATAAAGCGATCTCCTTTTGATAGCGGAGGTTTTTAATGCCATTTTCCACTTCAAGAGGATCGGTGCTTTTATCGAAAAACATATCTCCAAATTCGCGGTAGTCCAGGTCTTTGCGAGCCGGTGTGGGATCAAGCATTATACCCAGCTTATAATCTTTTGTAATCACTGCCGCCTGGGACCAGCTCTCTGAAACAATATAATCACGGTCCAGGGTTCCATCGTTCAGCATCACATCTACCAGGGATTCTCCCTGAATGGGGTATTTCAAGTCAGGTACCTCCAAATCCAGTAACTCTATGATCGTGGGCAGCACATCCACCAGGGAGACCAGCTCTCCAATCCGCTTCCCGCTTTCCGTCTTACCGGGATACTTAATGATCAAAGGAACATTTAAAATGTCTTCATAAACATTTTGCCCGAAAGCACACTTTTCTACCATGCCGTGATTTCCTACAAAATCGCCATGGTCTGCCGTGTAGATTACAATGGTTTCGTTCTCCATTCCGGATTCCTCAAGGGCTTTCAGGATCTCACCTACGTGGTGATCAATTTCTGTTACCAGCGCATAATAACCCCCTATATAATTTCTCCAGAGCTGCTCATCCTCAAACGCTTTGTCCATGTTCCAGACCTTGTTCCCCCCATTTCGCTGGTCCTGTAACTGTGGAGGCAGATTCTCGGTGGGTTCATAAAAACTGGCTGGTTTCTTGATGGCACTCCCACTCTTTGTGCCTTCACCCCAATCAGAAACATCATACATATCCATGTACCTAGGCAAAGGGTTATAGGGTTGATGGGGGCGATAGAAATTTGACCAGCAAAAAAATGAAGTATCGCTATTTGCATGCGATTTGATCATTTTAATGGTTTCCATGGCAGTATATGCCTCCATGGTATATTCCTCGGGAAGTTTTGAAATGCGCGTACCCAAATCTGCTGTTGGGATTACCGACTCAAACTCAGATGAGCCCCTGGGTCCTTTCCCAAATTCTGCAGCCCAATCCTCCGCAAACTCCCTGGCATATCCATTTCGCTCAATCCAGCTAACATAGTTATCATCATCATCCGGCTTATAGGCGTGGCCTTTCTTCACATCCCATCCTTCACCGATGGCATTTCTTAAATGTCTCTTTCCAAAAGCATAGGTTTTATAACCATTCTGCTTGAATATGCTGGCCATGGATACCGCATCATCCATCACAGAGGTATGGCCCCCATTATTGACAAATCCCATGGTGCGCACTTCCAAGCCGGTCATCAGGGATGAGCGGGACGGCACGCAGATACCCTGCGCACAATAGGCCCGGTCGAAAACCACAGCCTCGCTGGCCAACTGGTCCAGGTTGGGTGTGATGACATCCGGATGCCCTTCGAAGCCCATGACCTTCTTACTGTGTTGGTCAGAAAACAGGAGGATTACATTGGGCTGCCTGGCCGATATATCATCCACGGATTTTTGAGTGCAGGAGGTTCCTGTCATCATGAAAACAGAGATCACAATAATCAATGCTCTCGCTGAAGTTGATTTTATGTGCATGGTTATTTCTATTGGTTTGGTTTTGGTTTGTTTTGTTTTGAATTATCCAGGATCCTGGCAAAGCTCAAAGTCGCCACTTTTCCAATTCTTCGCTTCTACAGACTACCTCTGTTTTCTCGCCTTCAATATCGCTAAAAATGACCAGTCTTTTAGATGCGGTGATTCCTCATCCGCTTTGATCACCAAAGTCACCTTGAGATCATTCCGCCCCTTCTCTTTCAATGCAGTCTCGATTTCTTGTGCGGCGAATTCTAACTGGGGGACCTTTTTATCATATTTGACCTGGGCCTTAACAGAACCTGGCAGGAGAATGCTCCATATAAAAAACAGGCCAAAAAAAGAATTATTTATATTCTTCATGGTTCTATTTTAAATATATTTTTTCATCCTCTTCCAGTGCACGCTCTCCCTTAAAAGGGCCCCACATCGCCCTGGTCTCAGATCTCGCTGCATTTCTATAAACCTCACTATCGTAATTGGGATTCTCCTTAGGCAGGCGCGCGTTCACCTCTTCGAAATAGCGTATCATCTCATTTAATAGTTCTTTATGGTCTTCTGGTCTTTCTGCAGCAATGTTTTTTATTTCCCCCTCATCTGCTGCCAGATCAAAGAGCATGGGGATATCTGGTGCTTCATAAAAATGCATTACTTTCCGTTGCCCGGATACAATGGCCGAATGTGGCATGGAAGTGCGGTAATGGGGATAGTGAAAATAGAGGTAACGGTTCCTGAATTTTTCATCCGCTTCTTCACCACGCATGATTCCGGCCAGGCTTACACCGTCAATCTCTTCTAGTTTTTCAGGAGAACCACCAGCCCAGTCCACAAAGGTGGGAAGGAAATCATAGTTGACCACATTGTCATTACAAACAGCACCAGGTTTAATGCCCGGTCCTCTAACGACCATCGGAACACGTATTCCTCCCTGCCAGACCCACCATTTGCCACCATGAAGTGGCTGGGTGAGTCCCGGATAAAAGAAATGACGGTAGCCATTATCAGAGACCATAATTACATAGGTATTATCGCTGATACCCAATTCTTCAATTTTGTCCAGAACAGCCCCTATCCGGCCATCCAGATCCTCTCCCATACCCAACCAGGTGGCAGGGTCCCTGTGTCCCCGTTCAATGGTTTCTGCAGTTTCGTTTATATTCCTGTAGTAGGCCTGTACATCGGGGTGATTAACATACTTTTCACGGGTTTCAGGCAGGCATTCAAATGCAGCGTGCATGCCATAATGTGAAATCTGCAGGTAAAATGGTTTTTTTGCCCGGGACTGCTCCTCCATAAAGCCAATTGCTTTCTCCGTCACGCTGTACATCAGTTTAGGATCTCCAGGTACATTCTGATTTCCTGGCTTGTTGGTTGTGTTCCCATCGTGTACGATATAACCTTCATCCCCGGGACTGCCTCTCATATGCCATTTGCCCACATGGGCACAGGTATAGCCCAGGGGGCCTAAAGCCTCTGGTATAGTAACAGCGTCCTCATCGATGGTCATATCAGAAACACAGGGGACCACCGGAAATTGGCTGTACTGCGGGTTTGGATCATAGTAGTCCGAGCCTCTGTTGTTCATATATACTGTAAAACCGCTTCTAGCAGCGGATTTTCCGGTTTGCACACACACCCTGGAGGGTGAGCACTGGGGTGCACCGGGATATGCATTACGGAATTTCATGCCCTGACTGGCCAGTTTATCCAGATTGGGCATCTGTAAGACAGGCATGTGAGAATTTGACATCCCTTCATCCATGGGAATGGGAGTTCCGTTCCAGGCCCAGTCATCGATGAATAGTAATACAATGTTCGGTTTCTCCTGAGCCCTTAGAATTATTGCAAACAACAAAAAAAAGGTCATAAGGATCAATCTTCTCTTCATACCTGTGGTTTTAAAATAAGCCTGCAGGTTTAACCAGAGATTAATGAATACTTAATAAAATAAGTCTAAGGTCTCACGGGAGTCCCATCTGGCTTTCTTACCTGGGTCCAATCATAGTTATAATCCCGCAGGGGATACTTGGCGGCCTTCTCTTCATCAATGTCGATTCCAAGTCCGGGCGCCTCATTGACAAACATATAACCATTTTCAATGGTAGGAGTGCCGGGGAAAACCTCAAATGCTTCCGGCTTAAATAGCTTACACTCCTGAACCCCAAAGTTCCAGACTGCCAGGTCAATATGCGCATTTGCCGCATGTCCCACAGGGGAGGTGTCGCCAGGACCATGCCAGGCGGTTCTCACATTGAACCATTCTCCAAGCCGGGCCACTTTCATGGCTGGAGTGATGCCCCCGATCTGGGAAATATGGATGCGGATAAAATCGTACCAGCGATTGGCAATGGGATTTACCCATTCGTGCGGGTTATTCAGCAACTCACCCATGGCAATGGGTACGGCACATTGTTCTCTTAACTTTGGGAACCAGTGCATATTTTCCGGTGAAAAAGGATCTTCAATAAAATAGGGACGGTACTCTTCTAAGCGCTTGATCATATCGATGGCATCCATGGGCTCTACCCTTTCATGCATGTCATGAAGAAACTCGATTTCATCCCCGAACCGCTTTCTGGCCAGTTTAAACATTTCGATAACTCCATTCTTGTAAGCCTGTGCACTCATGGTGTTATCCCTTTCATGTCCAAATCCGTGCTTTTTATAGGGTGGATCGTTTGAAAGGTGGGTAGAACCATATCCCCCCATCTGCATGCGAATGTTACGGAACCCCTTCTCTCTGAGTTGTTCCACATGCTCCATCACCTTCTCTGGCGTTGTGCCAGAGGCATGGCTGTAGGTATCTACTGCAAAACGAACCTTTCCCCCCAGCAACTGATAAACCGGCATTCCCGCCAATTTTCCTTTTATATCCCAAAGTGCCTGGTCCAGTCCGCTGAGGGCGTTGTTCAATACCGGACCATTTCTCCAGTATGAACTCACATAAGCGGTCTGCCAGATATCCTCTATGTTGGTGGCATCTTTGTCCCTGCAAAATTCATCCAGGTAGTCATTAATAGCGGCAACTACAGGGGTGATTCTCTGGGTAAAGGTAGCACACCCAACTCCATAGAGCCCGGGTTGATTGGTCTCCACCTTTACTATAACCAGGCCTGTTCCGTAGGGAGCTGTGGTAATGGCTCTCACTTTCTTGATCTTCACCGACTGCAGATTCAAATCCCCTCCCGGAGGTTTCCAACCTGCCGGCACCAGCTTATTTTTTTCAGCCTCATCAGCGCCACTGTCTAAGGGAGTACAGGCCGCAGCCAGGGGAAGCAGGGCCATGGCTTTTAATAAATCTCGCCGGTTATTCATGCTTTAGCTATTTGAGAAGACCCTCTTGTAATTCTCAACCACCATCCCGGCATAGGGTTTGGCAATGGCTACAAGTTTCTCTTTATCTGCTTCGGATAGACTTTTCAAATTCTGTAAAACAGCCACATTAGCTTCAAGCTGATCAATGGTCAATACACCGCTGCACAGGGATGAAACCGGAAGCGCATAGACGTATTGATGGAGATTAGCCAGGCTAAGCTCTGTTTCAGCTACTACATTTGGAATATCTTTAACCTTATCCGGAGTAGTATCGATACGTCCTCCCATCATGCTGCCACCAGCCATGGTTTTCATGGCAATCACTCCATACTCTTTCTCCAGTAAAACAGGCAACACATGCTTTTCGAAGGATTCAAAACTTGGGTCACACACATTTAAGGGCATTTGAACCGTATCCAATTCAATTCCTCTCTTTTCCAGAAAATCCAGAAAGTGCAGATGGGTAACCGGATTCTGATGGCCGGTAAATCCAATGTAGCGTGCTTTCCCTTTTTCTTTGGCCTCCAGGAAAACATCCAGTACACCCGCATTAATCCGACTGTCCACATCCTCGGGACTTCCAAGTGCATGGATCTGCCAGAGATCTAAATAATCTGTATTTAGCGCCTTGAGTGATTCGTCCAGTTGTTTTTGCACCCCTTCAGCAGTCTTTGCAGGAGCCTTGGTCATCAAAAATATGTCATCACGGTATTTGGGAGTCAGAAATTTCCCCATATACTCTTCCGATCGGCCATCGTTGTATCGTCGGGCATTGTCGTAAAACCGGATGCCCAGTTCCATAGAACGTTCGAGCATGCTTTCCGCCTCTTTTGGATTTTCTGTCCATCCCAGGTGATAGCCACCCAGACTAAAAGCAGTCACTTTTTCCCCATTTCGAATCAGCTGACGCTGGGGTAAAATATCTCCCAATCTATCTGAGGCGGTCATGCCCATGGCCCAATCCGTCATAAAAGTTAAAGCTGCTGCAGCCCCTGCCTTTTTAATAAACTCTCTTCTGTTTTCCATTATATATGATATTTGATTAGAATCGATGTTTGGAACATGCATTAATCGTTCCTGATACCATAATTTAACACTGGACCATTAATAGATGTTTAATAATCTATTAATCATTTTCCTTTGGCCCACATCTCCACACAAAAAAAAAAGGCCATCCCCTTAAGGACAGCCTCTTTTTCAATTAGATAGGGAATTAATTATTCCTTAATAAACTTAGAGGAATGAGTTGCTCCACTAGCTGTTTCAACCTGAAGAATGTACATTCCATTCTTAATTTCTGAAATATCCAGTGTCCTGCTGAATTCGCCATTCAGTTCAACTCTCATTATCATACTTCCTGTTACATCAAAGAACCTTACGGATCTCAACTCAGAATCGCTTGACAGTGTAAGTACACTGTTGGAAGGATTCGGATAGATAGAGATAGCGGCATCTGAAACATTGTTGAACTCCTCAACTCCTACAGCAGGTGCTGCATAGGCAGCTTTAACCTTAGCCAGTTGATCCATACTATCCCAGCCATCAATCGCTCCGTACCACTCCTGAGCACCGAGTGGCAGTCCATCGATGGTCGATACAATATCACTGGTGTAAGTGAAGTCTTCTGGCATATCGATCACATTGGTCATACCGGAACTAGCTTCTGCATTGTCTCCAGGTATGGTCAAAGGATCATAATCACCAATGGTGAAACCTGAAGCTACCTTTTCGGGTACTTCCACACCAGGCCAGCTGTAATTGGACCTGGCCCACTGGCCATATAGATCACCTTCAGCCTGATCTTCGATCATTTTGGTAACCATCATAGGATCCACCTCCCAGTGGTTATCTGATTCCTTGATAGCTTCATACTCATTGATCAGGGTGTCCGTAATGGCACTCCACATGATGGTTGGATTGTTGGTAACCTTGTGGGGAGGAGTATCCCAACCCAGTCCGGCTGTCATGCCCCAATCCACGTATGAAACCGGGAAATCTGTGGTATCATTTAATCCGCCTGCATAATAGTTATCCAGGAAAGGGCTGGTAAAGGACAGGTTATTGGAAGCATAGAACTTCACATCGTCGATGGTCGGAGCTGCTCCGAAAGCTGTCACCCAGTTTTCAGTACTCTTTTCGGATTCGGGTCTCATCAGGTTAATCAGTCCCACTTCAACACCTCCGGTTTCCTGGTGAAACGGTCCGATTTCCGACTGGCTCTGAAGCTGGCTCAGCTTAGTTTCATCCATCTCTCCCATCCACAGACAGTTAATAAACAAGTTGTTGGTGAAATAGGCTTCCTTCCAGTTCTCAATGAAATTCCAGTACCTTGGAATATTCTGAATGGTATTGTGGTTGAAGAAGGCGAAATTAACCACACAAAACTTGTTCATCACCAGCAAGCCGCCGTTGGCTACAGTCACGTTCTCCATCCAAAGGGTATCAATGGCATTGTTATCACCGCGGGTGAAAATGGCATAGTTCCAGGGATTGGTGAATTTTGTCATGTCACGGAAGTAGCAGTTCTTGAGGTAGATATCCATCGTGCCACTTACTCCGCCCAGGGAGACTACATCACCACTCAATTGATTCTCGTGGATAAAATCCTCAAGTATCAGGCGCTGGTCGGCACCCTGCAACTCGAATAATACGGTGGCTTTCCCAGTGGTGGTCATTGTAGGCCAATAGACATTCTTTACAGTTAAAGAACCGACCACACGGTGACGGAAGGCATCCCCGTTATCAGCAGGCGTATGAAGAATAAGAGGCTTTTTCCCTCCTGTTTCCCCGACGATGGTCAAAGTGGAAGTTGAATCAAGAGCACCCCCAAAGCGTATGGGAGCAGTCATAATGTAAGGATTTCCTGCCTTCAACTGGTAAATCCTGGTTGGATTAGCCCTGATCCCACCGGCAAGGGTATCCCCATTAATAATGGTTTCAATGATGCCGTTCCCTGAGTTTTCAATCACCACCACTTTCTGTGCAGGATCAATGGGAAGTGTCTGGCCGAACGTGGCAACACAAGTAAATAAGATCAAGGCAACTGCGCATGAAATAAATCTGGTAAACTTTCTCATAATTCTTAATTTTTGGTTAATAATAATTATACTCTAGTAATTAAAAGTCGTAGCGAACACCGAAAATGACGTTCATGCCATAGTATTCCGATCTCCTGGGAAAATTTTGTCCCAGGGCAGATACAACTCGGTCGTCAATGTAATTGTTCAAATTGGCGATATCCAATGATACAGCCAGTCTTGGGGTAATCTGTTGTCTTGCATTGAGGTCAATGCGGAACATCGATTGATTAATTTCATCCAGGAGGCTGTGAAGGGGATCGACGCTGGTAATGGTGGAACCCTGGTAGCGAAAGGATAAACGTGTGGAGAAACCTTTGTAATCCCAACCGATTCGTGCATTAAATATATTGGAAGGCTGGTCTAGCATGCGGGACTCACGGCTTTCATATACAGCCTGATATACGGTGATGGGAAAGAATCCTGAGGAATCAATGCCTTCCACAAAACCCATATAGGGAAGTTCCGTGGATGACCAGATCATGGTGTAATTCAGGTCAAGCACCAGGCCGCTCCAGAGCCCGGGAAGGTACCAGAAATTGCTTTGCCAGGAAAGCTCCAAACCGTAATAGGTGGATTTATTCGGGTTATTGATGGGCTTGTTATCATTGGTGGTATTGGGACTATAAATGATCGGATCATAAAGGCTTTCTGGTGCTGTCAGCGATTCAATCAGCGATTCGGGTGCTCCCGTTGCCTCGAGATTTTCGATAAAGGCCGGTTCATAGTCAGGCATGCGGTAGATCAGTTCACTGATATCCTTGTAGAACCCATTAAGGGTAATGAGTCCCAATTTATTGGCATAGAAAGAAACTCCGAGATCATAATTATGTGCAAGTGCCGGCCACAGGTAAGGATTGTAAGATCTCACATCAAAGCCATCATACTCGCGGGTCAGGGAAGGAGATAATAGAGAGAAATCAGGTCGGGAAGCACTCTTATAATAGGCACCTCTCACATCCATCCAATCGGTTGTTTTGATTTTCAGGTTCAGGCTTGGAAACCAGTTAGAATTCTCCCGGAATGCAGTAACAGGTGTTGGTTCCACATAAAGCCCCTCGTTATCAAAGTAGTTCGTAAGAACAAAATTACTCGTATACTCGGTTTGTATATTCTCAAAGCGGATACCCGGATAAAGCATGATCCGTTTCCCGATGTTAATCTCTGCCATCACGTAACCTGCCATCAGCTGTTCCCTGGTTTCATAATCATCCTCGTAAGATTGGGCGCCTCTGAGTTGATGGACATCGTCCAGGCCAATGTTAGGATCGGCATCCACGGCACCGTAAAACTCATTGAATGTCTCTTTCAAAGCCTCCAGATCGGTTGTCCACGGAAATTTGTAGCGGCCATCAAGGAAGTTGCCGAAGTCATAGTCTTCATCCTTCCAGTTTGCAGCGGGTATTCCTGATCCGTGAGTAGTCCCCACATCCGACTCTGTGAGATAATCTGGAAAATAGCTGTAAAAGAGGTCCATCCTGATGTCGCCGATCCCTCCATGAAAATAGGTCCAGCTGGTGGTCTGATCACTGCTGCGAACTTTCTCTTTATACCTGAATCCCGTTTTCAGGAAACCGGAGACACCTCCTATGCGATAGGGTATCTTCCAATTGGCATTCAATGTTTTTGTAACATCCTCCCTGATCTCTTTCTCTTTCTCATTCCACCTGACAATGGCCCTATTTACAGTGAGATCATCCTCAAAGTAATCCCGGATTAAATCGGCAGGTTGTGCAAACTCCAGACGACTGGGATCTATCAAAGTAGTGAGTGGTTCTCTGTCCTCATGGAGGTAGAGGTCCCTGTTTCGGTCTGACTTTGACTTGCTGTAGGAAGCATCCACATCCAACACGGTATTTCCTAAATTAAACACACCGCCCAATGAATGCAACTGGAAACTCTCCTCTGGGAACTCTTCCGAAATGTTAAAATCATAATTGTTGGCGTCAAATCTGTATATAGCATTTCGCCTTTCGATATTGTCGCTTCTCTGGCTGTAGATGTTGTTGAACTTAAGGCTCATAAAATCAGTCTTGTAGTCCAGAACAAGACTGCCGTTGACGCGTTCCCGTATTCGCTTTGTCTCCGTGAGGTTGGCACGTCGGGTTTCCAGTATATCTTTCTCTTGTTCTATGATTTTCCCATAGGTAGCAGAAAACTCATCTGCCGAACGGTCCACGCGTTCAATGCCACCGCTGGCAAGCACTCCGAATTTATTATTGAAAAAGCGGTTTCCTACACTCCCTGACAATTTGTAATTACCAAAGCTGTTATGCAAGTTGTTATAGGTACCCGTCCCATAAACGTTAAAATGAAAACCTTCATCGGCCACACGGGTTCTCAGATTCACAACTCCCCCGATGGCATCGGCATCCTTGTCAGCAGTCAGACTTTTTGACAATTCTATTCCATCAAGCATTTCAGATGAGACAGTACTCAGGCCCACACTCCTGTCCGATGAAGCACCGGGCATCCTGACACCATCTATCTCAATGACGCTGTATTTTGGAGATAATCCCCGAATAACGACCCTCTCTCCCTCACCACCGGACCTTTGAAGAGAGACACCAGGCAAACGCCCGATGGATTCGGCTGCATTCACATCCGGCACATCCCTGATCTTATCAGACGACACAATGTTGGTAATGGCGTTGGAAGCCAATTGCTGGTTTATGGCAGCCCTCTGGCCTCTGGCCTGAATGGTCACCACCGCCTCTTCACCCATAATGGCTTCAGGGCTCATCTCTATATTCTTCTCAAGAGTTTCACCCGCATTTAACACAATACCGGTTAATTCGATTTGCTTATATCCGATATACCTGTATACAATCGTATGCGTACCAGCAGGAATACTTGGAAGGGTGTATTCCCCATTCAAATCTGAAGAAGTACCAAGGCTGGTTCCCTGTATGGCCACGTTGGTCCCGATGAGAGGTTCTCCTGTATTCACATCGATAACCGTACCCTTGATGGTTGCATTACCACTTTGTGCAGCCAGGTTCAGGCTGACAGCCAAACTTAATAAAACGTAAATGGAACGGGGTAGAAATTTTTTCATAAAATCAAGAGTTACGCTGGAGATAACAAACTCCCCACAATGAATGTTTGATAAAATTCAGAAGCAAAGTATATCTATAGTGTTAAAAAATGATTAAAAACTCATTAATGGGGCATTAATTCGTGTTAAATAATGTGTAACCCGTTATTAATAGAGCATTAATAAAAATTGTATGTCCTTACAAACCAAGGGCTTCTCTCAGGTTTGGGAGATTGGGATGATTGGGCATTATTTCTGATAGCTCAAGGTAGATTTTCTTGGCCTTTGTCAGATTCTGGCTGTATATATTAATAGCACAATAACGCATTAAGAAGTCGGGGTGTTTGGCAAAGGCCTCATAGGCCTTATCATAAAATGGCAATCCTCCCAGATCCTGTTTCTGGTAAAGAATATCTCCCATGCGAAAATTTACCAGAGGGCAATCATTTATTTCCAGACATTTTCGAAGATAGTACATGGCTGAATCAGGGTCCGTATTTGAAAGCAGAAGCCCTCTTGCATAGATGGATTCTATGTCACGAGGGACATACTTCACATAACTGAAATCCCTGGAATTTAAAGGTCGGGCAGACAGGGTTTCCAGCTCAGATATTTTCCTTTCAACTGCCAAAAATAGTGCTTTCTCTTTCTCATCTTGAGGCTTATTCCTATCACCCAGTTTCAAGGCATCTTTGTAAAGCATCCTTGCACCCTGATAATTTTGTTTAATGGTTTCCAGTTCACCCAAAAGGGAATAGGCGAAAAGATTTTCACCATACTGAACAGACACCCTGAGATATTTTTCAGCTGCATAAAGATCATTTAGCTTGAGCAGACAGTTTGCGGCCATGTTATAGTATCCCGAATAATACGGATCTGTGCAAATTAGGGCCTCATATTCTTTTAATGCTAATTCCAACTCATTGTTTTTCTCAAAATATTCAGCCAGCTGAGAATGAAGCGATCGTATACTGGCATCGGGATTGGTCAGCAATGAAAAAGCAAGTGAATCCACCAGCCCATGAGTCTGAAACGTATCACGGAAGCTAATTCCAGCATCAAGCGAAGAAAAAGGCCAATATGCTTTTAAGTGCTCGATCTTATATACCCCAATAAGGCTGTCCAGCGCTGTATAACCCCAATTGTTCCTGTAATACTCCTTCCCTCTGGTGGTATTTGGATCAGGTTCTGCTTCTATTATCCCTGAAGATACAAGGGATGAATAAAATGCATCTGCCAAAACAAACTGGCCCTCAATGTTGGGATGTACATGTTCGGTGAGCAGGTTATTTCCTATCAATCCGCCCTCAGACTCATGTGAGAACCACTCCTTGGCTGGGATTAGAGTATTGTTCGATTCTTCGACCAGCAAGTAGATATAGTTGTTTATCTCTTCCGAAGCGCGAAAACGAATGGGATCCAAATCTTTAGCTCTGTAAAACAAACTTTTTGCTCCCAGGGTATCACCATTCTCCAGTGCGACTAAAGCCTGCTGATACGTTTTCCTGGCACTGAGACCCTCTGTTTCCATATCCCCAAAGGGTGGAAGATCTTTAATGTTACTCACCAGGTCGCTGATAAAAACCGGGACTTTTTGATGACCTGCCTTCTTTATCATATGAGACAGATTGCTCTTGAATTGTTCCAATCCCACCAGGTATTTATCTCCCTGATAGGCTATATTTTCATCCTTCACGATTTTCTTCATTAATGTGCCTTTTGCTTCAGAATCCCCAGATTCTTTTGCTTGACTTTTGGAGACTCCTCCAATGGCTGACCTCATTAATTGGTAGATCCGCAAATTCATAAATTTCAGATGTGCCGATGTGATCAGGGGACTTTTGCTCATGGTTTCATTGGAACCCACTCCGAAAGCTCCATAATACTCGTTGTGACCTGCATAGATTAATACAGCATCTGGCTCGTAATTAAGCACTTGATTCATAAAATCTTTCAGAGTGATGCTGTTAATGGCCGTAATGGAGGTATTCACCACTTCAATGTGCTTGCTGGGATATGCATCCTGAAGCCTTTTGTGCAAAATACGAGAAGCCATCAGGTTTGTATCATAGGGGTAGCCATACAGCGTGGAACTACCCAACAAAAAAATCCTGAATCCATTTTGAGGCTTTTGTTTGTGAAATATATCATTGGTACCCGTAGTAGCCTCAAAGCGCGCGAAATATTTTTCACCTACATATGGATTCACCTTCAGGTAATTCTCTTTCGCTTCAGAATTAGGAGTAACGAAAAGATGCATATCATTTCCATATGAGAAAAGCCTTAGAAAGAGCTCGACTAACGCAAAAATCATGAGTATAAGAAACCATGACACCAGCCTAAAATATATTTTTTTCCTATCGCCCATTTTGTTCTTTTATTCACCAAATTTCAAAGATCCAAACAAGAAGTATCATCCTGTTACCAGATATTTTTTAAATCATCGGCCTTATAGAGGTGTTCCCTGTTGACCCATTTGGATTCAGAGTTTCTTTTGAGGATGAGCTTATCATTCTTTGTAAGTCTGTAAAGCAGTGCAACGGGTACCAGAATAAACATAAAGACCACAGCCATAATCACCTTGGACATCACAAAGCTTAGCAACTCTGCCAGTTTATACCACCCCTGGGCAATTAATTTGCCAAGAGGTTTAAGGAAGATCCCGGAAAGGCCAATTCCGCAGGCCAGATAGATAAACAACTCCTTGGACTCGCCATGTTTGATGATCCCATACAGGTAGAGAACCAGAAAGGCCGTCGAAATGACCAGCAGAGCCTCGTATATTTTGCTTTTACTCATGTGATTAAAACAGTGTGTAGATAAAGGGTGCAATTGCACTTCCACTGCTTAACACAATGAGTGTTCCAAATAGCAGAAGAATAACTATAACGGGAATCAACCACCACTTTTTTCTCTCTTTAAGGTAAGAGAAAAAGTCCCTGAAAAAATCCATCATCTCTCGTTCATTTTTATTAATCCAATTTAAACTCCTCTTTCCATTTATCCTGGTTGGTCCATTCGGGCTGACTCCTCTTTTCGAACAGGTAATTTCCCATCACAAGATAATCCATTTCCGTTCGCATAAAGCAGCGGTATGCATCTTCCGGGTTGTTTACTATGGGCTCTCCCCTGACATTAAAGCTTGTATTTACGATTACACCTGTACCTGTCTGCTTTTTAAATTCTTCGATGAGGGCATGATAGCGCTCATTGGTGTTTTTATGGACCGTCTGAATTCTTGCGGAAAAATCTATATGCGTAATTGCGGGTACTCGGGATCGTTCGATATAGAGTCGCTCCATCAGGGGCAACTGACCGTAGTTATCCGGCACCTCATACAACTGGCCCTTGTCTACCTGAGCCACCAGCAACATATAGGGCGAGGGACACTTCAGATTAAAATAGCTGCTTACATCTTCCGCCAGCACCGAGGGTGCAAAGGGTCTGAAACTCTCCCTGTACTTAATTTTCAGGTTGAGCTTCTTTTGCATCTCCTTATTCCTGGCATCCCCCAGAATGCTTCTGTTTCCCAGGGCACGTGGCCCAAATTCCATGCGACCCTGAAACCAGCCCACAACCTCTCCTTCGGCAATAAAGGTGGCCACCTTCTGAGTCAGCTCCTCAAAACTTTCATAATAGCTATAGCTTGCCTGGTGCTTTTTGGCTGCCAACTCTATCTCTTTGTCCCCATACTCCGGTCCCAGAAAGGCCCCTTGCATGGCATCAGTTTCTTCCACCTTCCGCTCCTTATCAAAAGCAATATGGTATCCCGCTAAGGCAGCCCCTATGGCACCTCCGGCATCTCCCGCTGCCGGTTGTATGAATATCTCCTTAAAAAGGTTCTCTTCTAGAAGCTTCCCATTGGCCACACAGTTAAGAGCCACACCTCCGGCCAGACAGAGGTAGTCTGCATCGGTGAGGCGCTTGGCCTCTCTGGCCATCTTAATAATTACCTCCTCGGTAACCTGCTGGATGGCATAGGCCAGGTTTGAATGGTGTTGTTCAATTTCGGCCTCCGAATCTCTCCTATCAAATCCGAAAAGTGCTGCCCATTTTTTGTCTTTCACCATCCTTAGTCCGGTTGCATAGTTGAAATACTTCTGATTTAACCAGATGGAACCATCCTCCATGATTTGAACCAGTTCTTCTTTAATGGTCTTTACATAGCCTTCAACCTGCCTGGAATCAACTTGACCATAGGGAGCCAGCCCCATGAGTTTGTACTCTCCTGAATTTACCCTGAAACCCAAATAGTAGGTGAATGCAGAGTAGAGCAGGCCCAGAGAATGGGGGAAATGCAACTCCTTTAATGCGGTGATTGAACTCTTCTCTCCAAGACATATGGATGCAGTGGCCCATTCTCCTACCCCATCCACAGTGACAATGGCAGCCTTTTCAAAGGGAGAGGGATAAAAGGCACTGGCAGCATGTGAGAGGTGGTGTTCGGGGAAGAGAAGTTTCAGTTTTCTTTTATCGTATTTCTGGATCCCTTTCAACTCATCAAAAATGATCTTTTTCAGAAATATTTTCTCTTTGATCCACACAGGCATGGCTGTAGCGAAAGAGACCAAACCTTTCGGAGCAAACCCATAGTAAGTCTCAAGCAACCTTTCAAACTTCAGAAATGGTTTGTCATAGAATACTACCGCATCGAGTCGATCCAGCGAAAGCCCCTCTTCATCCAGGCAATACTTTATTGCCTGAGTAGGAAATCCGGGATCGTGCTTCTTTCGTGTAAAGCGCTCCTCCTGGGCAGCAGCAACTACTTTTCCATCAACAATAAGTGCAGCTGCAGAATCGTGATAGAATGCCGATATTCCAAGTATTTTCAACGAAATGCTTCTATAAAGTTTAGCGCCCGAATATATGAATTGTTATTCAATTTACCCGTATGATGCTACGGAAGGATCACTCCCTGGCTAAATATGGTACTTCCCGATTGAATATGAACCACATAGTAACCTGCACCATGGCTGTTCAATGGCATCTGATTGACCTGCCCAAAACTTCCAAATTCAAGGGTGTTTTGCTGGAGAAGTTGTCCAGAAAGATTATAGATTTTCACATCAACCTTCTGCTGCATCTCCTGATTAATAACAAGATTAAGGATGGAGTTCCCAGCCGAAGGATAGGCTAAAAACCCTGCGTTCTCCGAAAAATAAGCATCCACGGAGCTTGGAGTGCCTTGCTGCTTATTCTGGTAAATTAGTTCAATCCCTTCCCCTGTTTTCAGGTTCCTGGAATATTGTTTATTCACTGCATTGTCCCAGTGTTCATGAACACCCAGGCTTCCAATTGGGGTTCCATCATCTTCAGGGTCATAGATGATGCCTTCCGGCCACCATTCGCTGGAAGCTGCCTGGTGCATATAGTCGTCCACTGCGGGGAATCTCACATGGACATAACGAGGTGGATAAACGGTTAAATCCTCCTCCTGAAACTCCTCCTGGAGGATATCCAATCCGACCGAGGCAATGGCCACAGGATCCATTGAAACCAGTATGGAAGAGGTATAGTCGTCGTTAAATGGGGCGCTCCGGAACTTAACAGGGGGATCGTGTTCCATGGAAGTTCCCCATAGGAAATCCCCAATATAGATCAGATTCTTCCCTCCCAGGTGTTCATTGGACATCAGGTCCACAAAAACCCTGTACATCCTGTATTCGCCCCGCACAGGTGCACTGGTTCCTTTATGAAGGCCTTTGTGCATGTGGGCGGCAGAAGATTGCACATTGGTTCCAAAATGATTCTTGGCAAAAAATGTAACCCCTCCTCCGCGATGGCCTTTCATGGCAGGGAGACTCAAAACATAATCGGCATTTACCGTACAATCGTAGAATTGATCGGTCTCCACATCCAGCACCGTACCTCTATCAGAAAATTTGATCTCTTCTGTATTGGTGTACATTAATTTATACCGGTTTTCATACTCTCCTCTTGAAATATAATTAATAGCTGGGAACTCAGCGTATAGCTTTTCATACAAATGCTTGAAGATATTTGTAAATGGATCGCCAATATAAATGGACTCCTCCGGCACCCCTGCCTTCAGCACCAATTGTCTTAAGACTGCCAGGATTACCTGGGGGGATGTATCCACATATCCATAGTTTTTGTCATCTTTAATAGATAGATCCTCATTGGTGGTCCATGCATGAACTGCATTTATCTTAATGAAGATCTTCTCTCCTTCCGTATAACCGACCTCACCCTTATCATGTGTCAAATTGAAATGATTGAATATAGCTGCCCAGGCACTCTCTTCCGTTTCCTCGCCGGTAATCTCCAGAATTCCAGCAATTAGCATTTCGTCTACCAGGGTCTGATCACAATTCTTTTCGAGAAAATAACCATCGCCATAATTCCAGGGGATACAATCCTCATTGGTGGCATCCGGATTATGCATCCAGACCACCCGTCCCGGAAGGATTCCTTTTGCTTCTCCTATGGGAACATTGGGGCCCAGCGGATCCTCAAACTCAGCAGGGGCCGATTCACCGGCAAAAAGGTTATCTGTAGTAGTCAAAATGGTGGTCAGGGTAAAAGCCAATCCCAGAACCAGCAGGAGGGCGGCAGGGCCATATTTAGAAACGGCCATTTTCCTGTAAGCCTTCTTAAAAATCACGATGGAAGCTGTAAGGCTAGCCAGGTAGATAAGTAAGGACGAGGCCATGGGAATGGCCACTTTCATACAGGGATAAGCTGCACGCTGGGGCTTTGGAAGCACCCGGACCAATATCCAGATCAAAGACAGAACACTGAACAGGGGTACAATCCATCTATTGAGTGCCCTGACAGGACGACCTGTTTTCGGGCAAAACTTGATCACCTTAGAAAGCAATTCTTTGATTCTTTGTTTCATCTTAGTCAGCTTTTAAGTTCTCGTCCCATTTAATGGGCACAGGGTATACAACATGTCAAGATAAGAAATGTAGCTTAGAGAAATATTAATAAAACCTTAATGCTCAATTAATGCTGCAGACCCCGAAGAAAATCCAAACTTTGAGCCAATTCAGATTGCTGGAGCTTAATATCAAACTCTTTCTGCGCGATGCCCGCTGGAGTCAGTTCGATCGCCATGGGTCTGCCTTCTTTTACAAGCCTTAGAAACTCCATAAATTCTGCCGCAGGCAGGTCAGGAAATCCCTTCCCCGACGGCGGTTCCCTGAAAGGTAGCACCTTCCTCAGATTCCCAGACTGCCACATCTCTGACGCTGGTACAGACAATGGTCGAACTCAGGACATTCAATGCATGCATGGGATCCTCCATGGCCCAAAGCGCATTGGCCGGATCAAAGAGTGCACCACAAATATCTGTTCCTGTTTCCTGAATAAGAGATAGCAATGGCAGGGAATGAACTGCCATGGCTCCCAATCCAACCACCCTTGTAAAATCTCTTCGGTTCATAAGGCGCTAGTATACACCCCAGGATCTATTGGCTTTTGGTCCCATTTCAAGAACCAGTTTCCCATTATTCATAAGCGCTTCATGGGTAAGGACAGTGCTGTTCAGCTTCTCCCCATTCAGCGTGGCAGACTGGATGTATTTGTTCTCCTCAGAAGCATTCAGCGCTTCAATTTGAAAGGTCTTTCCATTGCCCAGGTCGATGGAAACAGATTCGAACATGGGGCTTCCAATGGAGTAAACAGGTTCACCCGGAGTTACCGGATAAAAGCCCATGGCGGAGAATACCACAAAGGACGACATTCCTCCTCCATCTTCATCACCGGGGACACCCATCAGGTCGTTCCTAAACCACTCCTGAATAAGTTTACGAATGTACTTTTGGGTTTTCCAGGGTTGACCGGCATAATTATAGAGATAAGGGATGTGCAGAGAGGGTTCGTTGGCCATGGAGAATTGCCCCACGTTTCCGGTCTGGTCGGGTAACTGTGCATAAAATGCATACTTACTGCGCCCCAGGGGCTCTGCAAACATGGCATCCAGCTCATTCACAAAAGATTCATTGCCACCCATCAGGTCAATCAGGTCCGGAATATTGTGCTGGACATCCCAGCGATAGGTCCAGGCATTGTTTTCATCATAATAATGCCTTGCTCCCATACCTCCGGAAAATTTATAATCAAAAGGTTCAATGAATTTTCCTTCCGAATCTTTTGGATGAAAGAATTTCGTGTCGGGATTGTAAAGGTTCCGGTAATTGAATGATGCTTTTTTGAAATAGTCCGCCTCCTCTTTTTGACCCAACTCCTCGGCCAGCAGTGACAAACACCACTGATCGTATGAGGTTCCCAGGGTAACGGCCACAGGCTGCCTGCGCTCAAAGTGATGCACTTCCGGGTGGATCTCTTCTTCATCCTCATAAAGAGCTGGAAAATATCCATGCTCCTTATAAAAATCATCCAGCTTTCCGGCGGGCATTGCAGACCAGGGAGCCAGCGTCTTTTCAGTGATCGCAAGCTTTGATGCCTTATAAGCCTTACTTAAATCAAAGTTAGCCAGTCCCTTGCGATGGGCATCCAAAACAGTAGCCACCCCATGGTTGGAGTTCATCGCAGCCCCATCTCCGGTGATTTTTGGGAAAGTCGGCATCCAGAAATGATCCCTCTGTTCAGCCATTAAAACGAAAGAATTAATAATATCCTCCTCCATCTCTTTATCGATAAGGATCCGCAAGGGATGATGCGCCCTGTAGGAATCCCAGATCCAATCATCGGTGTAGAATGTGCGCCCCCCATCCTCATGTACTTTTTTATCGAATGGACTGTAGTATCGTCCATCTTCCGAAATAGAAACCTGCCGTTCAAAAAAGCGATAAAGGGAGGTATAAAAAACAGTTTGCTGATCTTCTGTTCCCCCTTTGATCTTGATCTTCCCAAGGGCACTATTCCAGATCTCCCGTCCTGCAGATTGTAACTGAGCCACGGATTTTTTTGCCACTTCACGCTCCATGTTTTTTTGAGCCTGATCTTCATCGATAAATGAAATGCCATATTTCACATGTAAGGCACTGGTTCCGCTGGGATATATTAACACCAGGTTTGCATTCTGACCATCCGCTCCGTTGGATTCAATCAAAGCTCCATCCTTGAGTGAAGAAATTCTTTGGGGTAGCTCCTCGGGGACCAGATACAAGTAGGCCTTTGTGTCATTCTGGAGTTGCCGATAACCGCTGATGGCATGGCCATCCCAATTCAACCTTCCATCTGCCGAATTTAAAACCAGGTATGCAGGGCCCTCCTGCTCAAACTGCATAGTGTAGACTGCTGATTGATGGGACAAACCAAAATCCACCTGTATTTGCTGTTCATCCAGATAAACCGAATAGGAATAGGGAGTTACCTTTTCCTGATCATAGCTGAAATCAATCACCGGCTTTAAATCCCCTTCATTGCCCTGAAATGGACTCATGGTAAAAGCTTTGCTTCCCCTGTGTGAGGTTAACAATAAGGAAAGACCATGGATGGATACTTCGGTATAGTCTCCCCGATCAGGAGTCATTCGCATCATGCTGTTTGGCAAATGAACCGTTGGGAAGGTAGGTACCAGCAGGTGACTGATATTCCCCATATAAGGATTCACCAGATCAACCGGTTGTTTATAGACTTGCGTTCCATCCGTTACAGGACCAGAAAATGATACACAAATAAAAGCGATCAGACCTATGACTAACTTTCTTCTATTACCCATTGCTCGATGATTAAGTGATAATGCCCTTTACAGAGCTGAAGAAATAAATATATAATCGCTACATTAATAATAACTTAATTAATAGTTAACCACCTTACTCAATAATCCGGATAAGCATGGTAAAGATATATGGCCCCATAAGTCCAGTTGCTGCCTTCCATACCCGGAAAATTAAGTCTGTCCATCATCAATGCGATATAGGGGACTGGGTAGCCTTCCGGAAGGGGGATCACATTGGGCCAGATTCGTGTACCACTCTCTTCACTCCAGGGTGGTCGGTGTATCCTTAGTTCACCAACGGGTTGAAGATCCGGATAGGTTTTTATATAAACCTTGCGGTCTGCACTGCCAAACAGGGCATATTGTTTGTGCCCGATCTTTTGAATCTGAGTGCCCGTGCTGTTTTCATCCACTGGTCCGGCAATTAACTCATAAGGTCCATCCCACCTATCAGACTCTCTCACAACTGCTTTGTAACCCCCATGGTTTTCACAAAGCAACATGCGCCACTTGCCTGCCTCGGAATCGTATATGGCTTGTGGGTCCTCATAATCTGCAATCAGACCTATGGATTTGGCCTTCATCACCGTGAGACCCTGAAGTGGATTCCGGGAACTTTGTACAGCCCAAATCTGCTTCTTTTCTTTTTTCTCAGGATCCCCATAGGCCGAAAACCCTGTGGTGAATCCCCGCCACTCCTGATGATTTCGATCGTAGAAAATATTCGAGGCCAGATCATTTCGAAGCAAGCCATCTCCACGATCATAAAGTACAATGCCCTCAAAGTGGATATCAAATACGGAAGGATTCAAACTGAAGACACCCTGCATGGGATGAGGCAATCCCCCTCCTCGAACCGACATCAATATCCATAGCCTGTTGTCTTTAAACAGGGGCGAACCATCCTCATAGGTGACCACACGGATATCGGACTGACCCATACCGGGTGATAAAGCTGCAGTGGCTTCGTCTATCTCCACAATGGCCCCGGCCTGCAGTTCTGAATAAAGACAGAACTCAAAACGGCCCATTAAATCCTTGCGTCTCAGATCAAAATGTTTTACGAAGTCCATTCGCCCTATTAAAGTCGATCTTTCAAAGGACTCCACATAGAAGTTTGCTCCCACTGCAAGCATTTGAACCCGCAGTCGGAGGGGAAGATTGCAGGGCAGGGCCTCAGGCAGTTTAAAATCAAAGTTCTCCACTTCCTTACCATCTTTAATGATCATGACGTGAATCGATTTGTAGATGCCACCTGCCGCAACCAGAGTTGTAGTGATCCTGTTTTCAGAGTCGGTATCTCTGAACATCATTCCGATCTCCCCTGATCCTTCAACCCCTTGAATAGCCAGGTCATAGACAGCAAAGGGATTAAACCCACCGATCCAGCGGGTAAGCATAGCCGGTTCATTTGCACGGATATGCAGCCGCCCTTCCTCAATGGATAATTGGGGAGTGCCTGATTGGGGTCCAAGCGCTGGATGCATCACATCCATTCCAACCACCCTGGCTGGCCACAATCCTGCCAGGGGAATATCCTGAGAGCGGTCGAAAATCATTCGCCGAACAGCCTGTCTTCGAAATTCAAGATCATCGGGCTCCAGGTTCTGGGCATGACAAATTGCTGGGAAAGCCAAGAAACTCACCATCAAAAATGTATTGACATTTTTAAGAATCATAACAATGTCATTTTATTAAGAAGTGAAGATACTAATATTCAATACTTACGCTCTGACCGGCATATATCCCTCCAGGAAGTTCAATGCTAAGTTCATCCATGCCAGATATTTGTATGTGTATTCGTTTGAGAGCACGGGAGGGATCGGCCACAGTTAGTTCTTTCACCTTCCCTCCTACTATTTTCAACATCACGGCTCCGGGTGAGTCTATGGATAGCGTTATCCCTCCTGTAGTTTCAATTTCACCACCCTCGTAAAAAATAGCCTGCACCATGCCAGACTCCTGATCTTGTACCGCCTGAACCAGTCGGCTGTTAATCAGCACTTCAATCCCCCGGTTCTCGCTCATTTGCTCTGGCGTAGTTACAGGTACCACCATGTATTGATATTTCACATCCTCGGGGATGGCCGACGCGTAATTAAATCCTCCAGTATTTCCCTGGGGTCTTACGCCATGATCGATCCAGAGGGAAAAAACATCCAGTGCTACAAGCTCCTTCGATGCCCTGGATTGTTTCGTGATGTCAGTCCACTTCCCACTCGCTTCCTGGTTCGACAGGTTTATGGTTGTGGAGTCTGGGAAGAGATAGCCCGTCCCGTTATGAATCACCCAATTTGCATATTCAATTTCGTGTTCACCCTTCTTAAGTGTCTCCTTCGCGCCGCCATGGGATACTATCACCTCCCCTTTCAAAAGTGCCTGGTTCACGGTAGTCACTACAGGAAGAGTACGTGTAGGCGTTTCAATGCCCGCTCCCAGGCAAACATACTCATCATCGAAAAAGAACCACCCTTTTCGGGCCCTGGTGAAATCGTGGGGACTGATAAAATCGAAAGCCACTGCCCCATATTCTCCATCAGAAACCGCACCGACAAAAGAGGTCACTCCGTTCATCAAGACCATGTTTTCCGGCGGAAGTTCAGGCTTTTGAAGGATGGTTGCACCCGGAATTTTTTGCCAGTCATAAACCGGCCAAATATTCAGGTATTCATCACCCGCGACGGAAAGAAAATTAGCTCCATCTCCTTTGTGGTGGTTCAATATCCCTTCAGAGTTATGGGGGTATTCCATGTTCTGATTTCGCACTGAGAACATCCTCACGGAGGTATAAAAACCGGGACGCTGGCATACGAAATGTTCGCTCTGCCAGAAAAATGTAGTAAATGATGCCGAGGGTCTGGCCTCACCTTTGCGCAGGGCAATAATCTCTTCAAGCTCATCTTTCCGGTATTCTGAAGCACTCAGTAAGCTTTCCGGAGTGCGGGTACTGATGGGGCCAAAAGTCTCTTCCCTGGAAATACTCCGATTCATCGCCCCCTTGTCAAGGTAGATTCCATAGACAGCCTGTTTACAGATTCCATCCAGATAATAATCAATAAGTTGTTCTATTTTGTCCGCTGTAAATTCATATTCTGTTCCGGCTACATAAGCTGCCCACTCCGCAAAAACATCTGCATATGCAGTCCCATAGGAGTAGGTGGTATTCACCCGGTCGTAGCGGTGATGAAAACTGTAATCGACCTGTATTCCTCTGCCACCAGTGTTGAACTTTATCTCGTTATTAATGGCTTTCATGATCTCAGCAAATCCTGTCTCATCTCCAATAACCAGTCCCCTCTTTGCTGCAATGCCTCCAAATTTGATGCGATCTGCTCCCGGTCTTGCCCCGGGTGAATCCAGGGATCCCCGGCGTGAGATCTGGAGCGCTTTGGCCTGGAGTGCAGGTTCAATATCGCCATCCATCAGGAGCAGCACATTGACCAGTTTCCTGGGTGTTGTTACCTGATTGTCATACCAGTTTTCGGAAATATAATCGTGATCACACCAGAATTTCAGCGACTGGTTCACAGCCGTACGAAGCTTCCGGTCGTGATAAAATGAAGAGGATCTCTGCTGATAGGCCAGGCAAAGGTTCTCCAGATTGAACAGGTGAAAGAGGTTTTCGAAGCCGGTTCTGGAGAGATCCTCGTAATTGATATCCGGCCAGCTTCCATCAGGATTGGCAGTTTGGATAAGTTCTGATATCTCAGCATCATCTACATCGGTCAGGAGGATCTCCTCGAGCACCCTCTTTTTCACTACCTCTAAATCGGATTTGGCAAAAAGTGTTCCCGTAAATGAAACCGTTAGAATGAAGAGAAAAAGGATCGGGTATTTCATACTGCCAGATATGTTATTTATTTAATAAGCCTACTTATTGTAATAAGATAAGGGTTTTTTCGTGTGCTTCACCATTTTGAACGCTCACCAGATACATCCCTTTATCAAAATCGGAAATATTTATCTCAGTGACAAGGGCCGAACTTTTCATCTGATGGAGAATCCTGCCCTCAAGGCTAAAAACAGAAATAAGCAATGACTCCTTAAGGTAGGGCACCTGCACACTCACTTTGCCCAGGTTGCCCGGATTGCTTATTAAAATCCTGTTATCGTTTATATGGTCCTCTAAGCCTACGGTTGAAACAACAGCAATCACAACATTGCCAGTTGGATTGCCAAACCATCCGTCCTGATTCTGCATCTGCCATTGGAAATTATAATCACCAGGATTGCCAGGAGCAGTCACCTCGAAAGTAAATGTCTTTTCATCTCCAGGAAGAACAAGCTCTTCATTTTCGAGCAATACCTTGCTGATACCCCAGTCACTGTTATTTTCAGGATTCTGACTTCCCAGCGAAAATTGCCCTTTGGAAGCATCCCAGGTGCTTTCGCCGGTATTTTTCATCATCACATCTACAGACATCATTTCACCAGGAGCTATGGTGTCTCCAGGTATACTTTGACTCAAAAATAGAGCATCTGAAAATGCCAGTGCAGTGGTAAAACTCCAGGTATCTCCCACTTTGGTTCCGTCACCATTCTTCTCATTGATCTTCCAGTAGTAGGTGGTATTGTACTGCAGCATTCCGTGACTATATGTAGTATCGGTTTGATTGCCAATAAACGGGGGCGGATCAGTGGTCCCGAAATAAACATCATGCGAATCGGAATTCAAACCTGGCGTCCAGGAAACAATTGACTCAACATCCACTCTAATTGAGTCATTAAAGGGATAAGGCTCGGAAGCTTTTCCCGGAAGAGAAAGAAAAACACCCACCTGGATCAGTTTTATTTCGCAAAGCTGTGTCATGCTGTCACCTCCCTTATTTTTTGTGATCTCCAGGCGGTAAAAACGGTAGGAACCTGAATTGACCAGGGGAAGTAATTTCTCCTCAAAGCGACTGCTCCAGGCCTGGCCTTCCCAACTCTTTAGTTCAGTCCATGTTGAATCATTATTAGACCCTTTTAATGTGAAGTTCTCAGGATCCCTGGAAGGGAAATCGTTCCCACTTACGATGGCAAGCAAATCAACAGTTACAGAATCGGGAAATTCAATCTGAATCCAACTTGGATCACTCTCGCTGGGTGTCCCTGCGTTGTCGAGCCATTTGCTCCAATCAATATTCTTATCACCGTCAATGTAGAGGTTGTCAAAAGCTCTGTCGGCACTTTCACCCTCATTGATTTCTGCTCTTCTGGTGATAATGCCCTCATAAATCTCTGTGAAACTTGTTCCCTCTATGTCTCCCACAGTAATAACTACATTTTCTGACATTTCACCAACCCATATATCTTCTTCACCTTCTATCTCCCTGACCATCTGCCATTGAAAATTGTATTTCCCAAGCGAATCGGGAGCTGTTATATCAAATGTGAATTTTTTTTTGGATCCCGGAGGAATACTATCTGTACCTATTTCTACCCGATTAATCCCCCATATGGTGTTATTTTCCGGATTTTGGCTTGCCAGCTTATACCCTTTTGCCGCAGTCCAGGATGATGTCCCAATATTTATGGCAGTGACGCTGACTGAAATTGTTTCATCGGGATCCATTTGTGTTTTTATGGAGAGAGAGTCAAATGTGGCATTGTCAATTTGCACCTCGTCGGTGTCGAGTCTGTAAATAGAAATGTCATCGAAATATGCTTTAATCGCACCGGTCTCTTCGGCACGATCATAAATAATTATTATCCTGTCTATGGTATCCCTGCTTAGTTCCGCTGTATCCAGCCATTCGCCGATTCTGCAAATGGTTTTTGTCCACTCATCTACTACACCCCTACCGCCCGATGGAAGCATGGGTTGGCCCTGGGTATCTTTAGCATTTGTACTGCTTAAAGTGACCCCATTTGTCATGACCAGTTCCACCGATGCATATCTCGACAATTCGTTGGTGGGATGGGACATAAACATAAGTTTGGAATCATCAAATACAGGGATGTCCACATCGAATACTTTCATGGCTGCATGAGATTCAACCGCAGAATTATCGAACCCTTCAAATTTCAGGGAATAGCTGCCCACATGCGGGTTCTCTTTCACATGAGAACATGTGGTTGCATCCACATTGACCACACCCATTTCATCCGGTGTATCAGTCCAGTTGGGTAAGGCGTCGTAACCAGGTTCAAAACTTGTTCTGAAATAGATGGGACCTTCAGAGAATGGTATGCTTACATGGGGAGTAACAGGATCCTCACCTTTTAATACCTGGGTGGCTTTTCCCACCAGGCGCAAGTAAAAATCGGAAGAAATATAGGTGCCATCCGCACTGGAAGTCAGAAAATACTGGTCGGTGGGGATACCCAGGTAAGAATCTGCCATCTTCATGATGTTGGTTCCTTCATCGTATTCATCAAACATGGCCACATACATACTTGAAATATCTAAATCCACAATGTTCTCTACCTGGGCCCATAAAAACTCTCCCTTGTGCCTGGGATATGAATTGGCAGCTCCTCCGTTCCAGTTTGACCAGGCAAAACCGGAAAATACGACCGGTTGATAGTCAATTCCCAGTTCATCACATTTTACTTTATCGGGCACCAGAAATTCATTTTTCCAATTATCTGCACCATCTACATGCCTGTACCTGCCAGGTGTCCAGGGTGAAATCATATCCAACGAGGCAAATACATTCTCATACCCCAGAGCCACATCACCTTCGCCATTGGTGAATCTCCACCTGGATGGAACCCCGCCGATCACATAATACCCTTTGCCATGCAACCAATCGATGATTGTCTGGCTGTTGGCACTGTATCCCGGCCCGTCTCTATGATCAAAACCTATCCCCCATAAACAAATAACCGGCTTCCCATCCTCTTGCGCATAATTAGGAGAATCCATAAATTTTATATCATTTTCCATGTGCTCCACATCCGATTGAAATCCCGCCACATCATCGGGACTCATATCATACATCAGGTAGTAGAGGCTGCCATACTTCTCAGAGGCTCTTTTCAAACGGACAGAAACACTGTCGCGGTTATCCCTGATGCTGGGGCTTGATAAAACAGGTCCCAGGAATCGCTGCAAAGCCACCCCGTCAATGCCATACTTCTGCAACCAGGAACCATGTACATCGATCACATTCTCAGTATAGGATGAAAACAGCTTTGCCGGTTGACCATCTGCCAAAGCAGAAAATCCAGTTTGGAAAAGGCTCGAGGCCGCATAGTCAGTTACATCGGGATATACTTCAAAAGTTAAATTTCCCGGGCTTGGAGGATCTCCACCCCAATGCACCCACGAGTCCCTGGGGGAACCATCCCCTTTGCAATTAAACCAGCCCTGGTAACCACAGAATATTTTCCCGACAACCGATCTGTCAGCTGGCTGACTTATAGCCATAAAGGAATGCAGTATAAAAAACGAGAAAACTAAGGTGAAAATTCGTGATTTCATGATCATCCTGTCTTAGAGTTTTATGAATTTTTTGATAACGCTTCTTCCAGAAACCTCAATTCTTACGAAATAGACTCCCTTTTCCAGCCCAGTTGTGTATTCCAACAGGCTAGAATTGACCTCATAAAGCTGACCTTCACACACATTCAGTACTTTACCAGACATATCAATCAGGTGTACACTAAGAGATTGGCTGCCAAGGGCCGTAGAGGTAATTTGCACAAAGTCTGAACTTGGGTTTGGATAGAGTGCAAATGAGATCTCCTCAGCCAACAACATATCTACCGACACGGTATTCGAAACCTGAATTTCAAAAACCTTTTCAAAACTCTCATAGGTATCGTCGGTACTTGCAATTCTAATGGAGAAGGTATTCTGCGTCTCATAGTCAAAAACCTCTTTGCTTAAGAGAAAGCTGCTAAAAATTGAGAATTTGTCATTGTCGCTATCTCCCTCGCCCGACACTAGAGAATAGGTGAAAGAATCGCTGTCGGGATCCATAGTACTTAAAGTGCCTATGGTGGTGCCACTGGATTCATTTTCCGGAATCAGATTATTTGAGAGAGTAATATCAGTGGGGGCCTGGATGTTGCAATTACCCTTATTCAGCCATTGACTATCCATCCACGCCAGGCGGGCAAGCAACCAGGTTTTCAACTTGTCGATCTCGCCCTCGAAGGTATCCGGATAGGGCTCTATGGATGGCCAGACATAGTTTCCAAGGGTGGGGAATCTTACAAAATTTCGGTCAGCAGCGTCCCCAAGGGTTTGGACACAACTGTCAATAATGGCCAAAACATTTTCATCACTATAAATACCTTCCCTGTGTTCGGTCCACCTGCAATAAGTTTTATTCTGATAGTTGCTGTCCTCCATCAGGCGCTCAAACCAATAGATCCGACCACTCTGTGGATAGCACCATCCATAGCTCTCTTTTGCATCCCAGCTATCGCCATAATCCAAATTGCCATATCCCAGGTTATAGTCCCATGGCGGGCCCGCAACCAGTTGCCCTCCATCCGCATCATTCTCCTTATGAAAATAGTTACTGAACAAATAGTTATCAATTCCTTTTGAAATTTCATTGAGGAACATCATGTCGATAAAGGACCTGGTTTTGATGTATTTTCTGTATCCATCTTCAGGATCACCAAAGCCGGAGCCCGACATTACTTCATCAAAGTTTTTCATCCAATCCCGGATATAGGATGCCTGGTCCGATGTGAGATTGGCAATTTCCGGATCGTAGTACTCATACCACATTTTATTGTGATAGGGCTGTCTCACCGGAGACTCCCACCACTCTTCCTCTAACAAGGTGCCCTTCTTATCCCTTCGCAATATATAGCCGCCTGAAATTTCTTCCGGCGTTAAATCCTCCGCGGTAAGCTTATCAATATCCACCCTGTTTTCGTCACGTTTTAGCTTCTCAGTTAATACATATACACCCTCGTATTCGTCATTAAGAATTACTTCTATATACCTGGTACGCGGAGCCCATCGGCCAGTTCTTCTGAATAATTCGTAGGATAATACATTTTTAACCAGGGTTCGGTCGCTGAAGGGTCCATACAGGACAAAGTCATTCTCCGCAGGTAATCCCAGAATAGATACATTGTTATTGGTCCCATCGGCATTCTGCAGCTCTATGCTGAAAGATTTTTTTGCAAATTCTTTGGAAGACTCACCCCGTCTTTCGATGGCGATTACTCCGTTATATTCATTCCATGGATCATCCATGGCGTTTATAGCGCCTTCTCCATTATAAATCAAACCCATATCAGCCACAATACGTGGTTCATTGGGTATTTTTTGTCCATGGGTATTGATATGCATTAAGGGCAGGTTAAACTCTGAAAACGAAGCTGTATCCCCGAACCATTCCGGTACCGGCCCATAAATAGAGTCTGCTTTGGCTATTTTTGCATGCAGGAATACATTCGCGGAAAAATCATTCGCGTCGGCACGCCAGCTATGCACTTCCACAGCCAGTACATTCTCACCTGTCACCAGGGTTGAAGAGATAAATTCTCCTATTTTATATCTGTAAGGGTTGACACCGGTGTACATGATGGCCTCATAATAATCATTAAGTTCCATGTTCCATGATATGGGATCCTGCACGTTATCGCGAGCTACCTCGGTTCCGTTTATATAGGCCACAAAACCAGCGTCATAATCCATATCAAGGTACAGATCTGAAATATCAGACAGATCCTGAACATCGAATGCAATCCGAATGTATACACTTTGGGTGCCTACGGGAAGTACTGTTACATCATCACCATCTCCAAACCCAAATCCAGGCTCTCCGATCTTCCAGTCGCTGTCATCATAACCAATCACCTGCCACGCTGTTCCCAAATCCCGGTCAGGCACGAGGTAGGGGCACATTTCCCCTTCTCCAAAGATGGATTCCCAGTGTCCGGTTGATTGGGAAAAAGAGTTGCAATAAGCCATTATAAAGAGGGTGATAAAAAAGTATCGCATAAACTTGGTTTTTATGACTGTGATTAAATTAAGAGAGAATTCTGTTTTCTAAGTTTTCTGAAGGCCCCTTCCATCATCAGGAAAAAGGCCTGCCCTTCGGTGGATGTACCCGGACTGTTAAATTTGGGTGCCGCGCTGGCATCTTGAAGCAAGCCAAAGTCATCCACATGGGCATAGACAGCTGCCCGCATTTTGTCGGCCGAAACCATGTATGATTCATGCAGCCAGCCAGACTTAATTCCAGTATATATCGCATAGGCCAACATGGCAGGCAAGGTGGTCTCTTCAAAATTGGCTTCCGTGATTTTATCGTACAATAGTCCGCTGGGCAATTGATTGGCAATACATCCATCCAACAAGTCAGTGCAATATCCAATTAACTTCTGCCTGTCCGATTCTCTTTCCTCTGGCAGAAGATCGATAACCTGCGCCATGGCAGCAGCACACCAACCATTTCCTCCACCCCAGAAGGAAGGATCTTTAAACTCCATGGTTTCCTGAATACGAATGTGGTGGAAGAGCTTCTCCTGGTCATTCCAAAGTACATCCCGAATTCCTTCAATTTGATGGATCGCTTCATCGAAATCGCCCATCTGAGCCATAAATGGAGCTACCATAAACATATTGTCGCTGAATATCACTTTAGATAAGTTGTTGTGGTAGATCACTCCCATGGCATTCTTAGAGGCGGGCAATTTCAAATACTCGTATTGAGCAAAAGCTGCATCTTTGTACTTTAGATCTCCTGTTATATGGTAAGCAGCCAGCACCGCAGGCCCGTTTACTCCCGGATCTGCAATGTTCATATCTGATCCCACCATGGAAAGTCGCCCGTCAGGTTTACTCCGTTGAACGGCTTCCCTGGCCATAATTATGAATTTGCTTGTGTCTCCGATCTCCAGCATGCCCTGCATAGCAGTACCGTGTTCCCAGGAATAACGTTGCATGCATAGCATGGCAATTTTCACTTTTTCAAGCATCTCATCTCCACATTCCGGTGAAGAAGTGTTTTGTCCAAATGAATTGGGAAAGTACATGCTGAAGATTACACTCAATACATATACCATCAAATATCTCTTTTTCATTTGATTATCATTAAACCAGGTGAATTTAGTTTTCCAGGATCTCCATTTCTACATAAATGGGTTTATGATCTGAAGGATAAACACCTTCCACATTGTAATCCACCTCCTCGTATTTTAAGACCTTTACCGGACCTTTATAGAGGATCCAGTCTATTTTGGCCGGGTCCTCAAATGAGTTTTTAAGTAGCCCGGGGACGGCAGATTCCTTATCCCCCACCAGTATTTTATAGGGTGCACTTCCGGGTCGGCAATTAAAATCTCCCATCAGAAACAGAGGACGCTCCGGGGTCCATCCTCCAAAGCGCTCCATGGCAAGAATCCTCTCATGGATCAATTTAGAAGCACTCAATCTTGCTAAAGAGTCTCTACGCCCATTAAAATAATGTGTATTAAAAACATAAAACTCCAGTGTATTTTCCCAGTGACCCCTGTAATCCTGGGGATATGGGCCAGCTTCTCCCTCAGCCGGGATATCTGCAAAGGCAAAACGTGCCCAGGTGACCATCCTGGGATTAACCTCCGGACCGCTCCCAATAATTTCAGGAGTTTTCGAAAGTTGAAAGCTCTGAAGTTCTCTGAGCCTGAACTTGTCCCGCTTATAAAAGATGGCCATGTGCTCATCGTCATCTCCCCCTTTCCGGCCTTCACCCACTACCTCATATTCGGGAAGGCGATCTGCCAGATAGTCTATTTGCTCTTTAAGTCCTTCCTGTGTCCCGATAATGTCGGGATTATACTTGCGAATCATATCAATCTGCATATCCCGCCTTACTTCCCAGGAGGGCTCAAAGGTGGGACTGGCAAACTTCAGGTTGTAGGTCATCAGCTTCAGGCTTTGTCCCCGGGCCACATCGCTTAAGTACAAAGTACTACAGATCAACAGACCTGTCAGGAGCAAATAATTTCTAATTGTCTTTTTCATGGCATTGGGATTGCTGGTTAATTTGCCTTATTTAATCATTACAAGCTCGGTAAACACAAGCGTATTCATGGTGGTTCGAACGATATATGCTCCGGGAGGTATACCTGATACGGGAATTTTTAAGACCCTGTAACCCGGATTCAGATGAATGCCCTTCAGGCTCTTTCCAACCTCCCTCCCACTTAGATCTAATAGAGAAATACTGATTTCCGATGCTTCCTCAAGGGTAAGTGCAACTGAAAACTCTGAGGTCGCCGGGTTGGGAAACACTGCAACTGAAGCAGCATTGATTTTTCTGTCTGATACTGAAACAGGATCGCGGTATGTAGCCGATATACTGGCTGAGCCTGCCCCCATGGTTAAGGTGGTGCTTGATGCGCTTGAATCGGCAATGGTCGGACTTCCCGAATCAATCACCCACTTGTGAAAGGCCTTACCAAAAACTGTTTTGGCCGTTATTGCAACCTCTTCTGATTCAAAGTAGGTGCCTCCTCCGGTACCACTGGTCACAAGTAGTGTATACACAGGTTCTGCATTGGGGTCAAAAAGCTGAATTCCATCCAGCCGGGTGGTCACGCTGCCTGTTTTTCTGCGGTAAATCCGAAACCAGTTGATGGCACTTAAGTCAGGGGACCCCGCTACACTGGCCTCACTTACTTTTAAACTAACCAGATTCCAGCCATTCGACAATCCGGTCAGATTCCAATTGTACTCATCCTGATCCGCTCTGCCTGCACTTCCGATCTCTACCTGGTTACCGGATTCAAATTGTGAAACATCGGATACAAAATACCAGAATTTTAATTCGGTACTTTCCTTTGAGCCTCTCGAATCGTAGGGCGTAGAAAATACCTTCTTAAACTCATCGGTACTGGCCGCGGAAAATTCAAGACAAGCCGTTCCCTGCTGCTGATCGATGGTATTGAGGCTTAATCCGGCTGAAGATTTCCAATCCGTTTTCTCATCGCAGGCATCCATATAGGCACCCGGATTGCCAAAAATGATCTGTTTTATTTCTGAACTTCCGCCAAACCATTCCTCACCATCCTGTACCATTTGCCATTGAAAAATAAAGATTCCATCGTTATCGGGTACAATAACATCGAAGGTGAAGGTTTTTTCCTCGCCAGCTACAATGCTGTCTGTCACATCCAGCTCAACACGTTTTAGCCCCCAGATTTCATTGTCAGCAGGCGACCTGCTTCCAAGCTTAAACTGCCCGGATTTTGTCCATGCCGATACACCCGTGTTCTTCATGGTAATACTCACGGTAACTGTGTCACCAGCGAATAATTCGGGAAGCTCCTGCGAAATAAAAGCAGCATTGTTTCCCGTGGGCTGACCTCCATTCAATAGATCCCGCTTTGAAACGCTATAATAATGGACCGAGTTCTTTTCTGCCAGCCATTCCAGGAGACAGGCACGCAGTTCTTCAGCTTTGTCCTGGTATTGTGCACGTTCGGGATTACTGCCCAGGAGGTTGTTCATCTCATGGGGATCCGTATTCAGGTCGTACATGGCATTGATTACATTGGATTTTATGGTATAGGGAATGATCAGCTTCCACCCCTCTTTAACCACCATGTAGTTGGAGATGTTCTCCCTGTCCCACTCTGTCACCACATACTGCCCATGCACTGTATCGGTCTTTTCTATTAATCCACGAAGACTCTTCCCATCTGATTCTCTTTCAGTCACATCAAGATAATCCAGGATGGTTGGAAATAGGTCCACCAGGGAAACGTAGCCATTAACGGTAGTCGCTGGCTCTACCTCTCCCGGAAAACGCATAAGTAAAGGAATGTGGGCCGATTCCTCATAAAAAATATTCTTCTCACGCATACCATGTGCTCCCAGCATTTCGCCGTGGTCACTTGTGAAAATGATCAGGGTTTGATCTGCAATTCCCAATGAATCCAGTTTATCCAGAATTTGCCCCACATAGTCGTCTATTTCAGTGATGATTCCATAGTATTCCGAAATCATATACTTGATCTTATCCGGGTCGGCGTATTCTGTTCTCTTCTGTCTGCTGTTCGAACTGGCATAAGGTGAGTTATTCATGGGATCGTTTATACTCACCGGCGGGATCATATCCTCCACCGGGTACATCCCATAGTAGGGCTCCGGAGTCAACATGGGTGAATGTGGAAAATGAAATGAACAGGTAATGCTAAAAGTAGTATCCTTAAGTCTCTCGATGGCTTCAAGGGTTTGTTTGGCCTGAAAAGCTGTCATTGTATACTCCACATCCAGGTTAAGTTTACCATGCTGATCAGGCTGAGAATGTTTTAAGCTCTGATTTTGCAGGTCCTGCCAAGACATGCCATAAAAGCGGTCGAGCGGATTGGCCACATAGGGCCATTTTGACATTCCATCGATAAACTCTCCCTCTCCCGGAGCGGGTGGAGACCCAAGGCTGGCCAGATCATCGCGCCAAATATGGCTTTGGCCCCCGGGGCCGAAAACTGAATTCCCGTTTCCTGCATACTGCACCGGGTTCTCATAGACTTCAGCATGGGAAGAGAGGGCATGCCATTTGCCATAATACTCGCAGCGATACCCATTTTCGGCCAATATTTCGTCGAAAGTTGGCATGGTCATTACACCTTCCCCATCATAATAGTAGGTCTGACTGTTAGAGTTCACCCCCGTGCTTTCAACCCTTGATCCCGTTAACATGGATGAGCGAGCCGGCCCACAAACAGCGCATGCTGTATACGCATTCTTAAAGTAAACCCCCTGGGCTGCCAGCCTATCCAGATTAGGTGTTTTGATGACCGTATTGCCTGCATAACCCAAAGCATCGTAGCGCTGCTGGTCTGTAACAATGAATAATAAGTTCTTCTTGTTCCCATCCTGAGGGAAAGCACTTTTTGAATTGAACAGGCATCCCAAAGCAAATATTCCGAGTATTAAATAATTCTTCATGCTAATTTGTAATTGCCTAATTACCATACTTATAATTTGGTGTATTGCCCATCACAAATTTCAATTCCCCTCCATCCATTATGTCCTGATGGGTGATGGTTACTTTGTTGTATTTCTCTCCATTCAATTCGACACTCTGGATATAGATATTCTCTGGGCTGTTATTTATAGATGTCACTGAAAAGTTTTTCCCTGCTGGCAAATGGATCGTAGCCTTATCGAAAAGAGGACTACCAAACACATATTCTGTTGAGGCAGGATACACAGGATAGAAACCCATTGAGGATAAGACATACCAGGCTGACATCTGCCCTGCATCTTCATTGCCGATCACACCGTCGGGATCGTCATGGTAAAACTCCTTCATGATATAGCGAACCTTTTCAGCCGATTTCCATTGCTGTCCTGACAATGCATAGAGGTATGCTATATGGTGACTTGGTTCATTTCCATGTGCATACTGACCTATAAGTCCTGTAAGATCAACCAACACTTCTGACTCATCTTCCGATTCAAGCGTAAAGAAGCTATCCAGGCGGGAAATAAACCGCTCCTGGCCACCCATAATTTCCATCAAACCTGATACATCCTGCGGTGCCAACCACAAATACTGCCAGGCATTACCTTCGGCATAATCTTTTGCAACAGACTTATCAGACGCCAGAGGACTGAATAGGGGATTCCAACTTCCATCGCTCGCTACCCCCCTGAAAAACCCAAGCGAATTGTCATAATAGAGCTGATAATTTTTAGCACGTTTGCTGAAATATTTATACTCTTCTGTCTTGCCCATGGCCTTTGCCATCAGGGCTGTACTACCATCAGAAATTGATAACTCCATGGCCTGGGCAACCGTTCTGCGAAGTCCCACATCATATGGAATCGGCTTCAGCTCTCTCAGGTAGTTTAACCCCTCAATGTCAAGCATTGAAGTGGTTTTTATGGCCTCGAAAGCACGTTCAGCATCAAATCCACTGATTCCCTTTAAGTAGGCTTCAGCGATTACCTGTATACTACTGATGCCTACCATGGTCTTGGTTTCATAGCCATTCAGGTGCCATATGGGCAGGTATCCCTGTTCATCGTAAATAGCCAGCATGCTTTTCACAAAATCATTTAATCTTTCAGTCTGCGTGATGGTAAACAGTGGATGGGCACTGCGATAGGTATCCCAGGTTGAGAATATGGTATAGGTATCATACCCCGGATTTTTGTGAATTTTGTTATCAGCTCCCTGGTATTCACCGTTGACATCATTGAACAATGATGGATGGATGTAGGAATGAAACAGAGAGGTGTAAAATATTCGTTTATCCGCTTCATTGTCAGTTTCAATGCTAATCCCGGAAAGCTCATTGTTCCACTTTTCACGAGCTGAAGCAAGCACTTTATCGAAATCCCAGCCGGGAATTTCACTCTCAATATTTGCCAGGGCGTTTTCTGAACTTACCGGTGACATTCCTACCTTTAGAGAAACAGAGGCAGGTGAAGAATCAAAATTGATAAGTGCATTCACTATTTTATGATCTGAAATGGCACTATCCAGCATCGTTGAGCCTTCGAAGTAATTCAAATCTGTAATCGGTACTGAACTACGGATGGCAAAATAGGCCTGATGTTCTTTTGCCCACCCCGTTGAATACCGATACCCTAATAAAGTATATTCGTCAATTTGACTCAATGAGGTCTCTACTGCCTGGTCTCTGATTCCTTCTTTCAAATCAATAATGATATGTGCATCTTCATTTTCCGGAAAATAGTAGCGATGAAAACCAACACGCTCGGTTGCTGTCAGTTCAACATTTACACCATTATCCATTTTTACTGCATAGTAACCAGGCTTTGCTATTTCATTATCATGACTAAAAGAAGAAAGGTATCCGCCGTGTGGAAACTCCTGAATGCCTTTTTCCAATCTTACCTCACCCGTATATGGCATGATTAATACATCTCCCAGATCACCAATTCCGGTGCCATTTAGATGAAGATTTGAAAAGCCAATTATCAAACTGTCGGAATAGTGATAGCCGGAACACCAGTCCCAACCTTTATTAATATTATTTGGTCCTATTTGTACTGCCCCAAAAGGAACGCTTGCACCCACAAATACATGTCCGTGTCCTCCGGATCCAATGAATGGATCGACATAATCAACCGCTTGAACAGAAAGTTCATGTTTCTCATTGCAACTGCTAATTGCCAGGATCATCAAAAGGATTACACAAAGCATCATGCTGCTTTTTACCATTTTTTTCATTAGTTTCTAAGAGAATTTCTGAATGAGTAGATTGCCCTAAAATAGCGCCCAGGCCTTAACAGAAGCTTAATTAATGATAAATTGGTGCAGAAACTTAAGAAATCATTTTCGCAAAAAGAGGTCACTCACTGCAGATTGCCCCATTCTTTATTGGGCAACTCCGACAGTTCCATTTCCAGGGTGGCGCCCTCCATGACCTGCTCGTGGCTGATGAAAGGGCTGAAGATCTCCTCACCGTTGATAAATGCCCGTTGAATATACTTATTGGTCCTGCTGGCACCCTTAGCTATCACGGTAAATTCTTTGCCATTCATCAGCTGTACACTTACTTTCTCGAATACCGGACTGGTGATGGTATATACAGGAATCCCCGGGGTAACAGGATAGATACCTATGGAAGATAAAACCACAAAGGCTGTCATTCCCCCTCCATCCTCATCTCCCGGGATACCGAAAATATTATCCTTGAACCATACGTCCAGGAGAAAGCGGGTTTTCTGCTGTGTTTTCCAGGGAGCCCCAACATAGTTGTAGAGATAGGGTATATGGAAAGAGGGTTCGTTTCCCATGGAGAACTGCCCAACCATACCGGTGGAGTTAGCACCATGCACATAAAACTCTCTTTTTCTCATGCCCAGGGATTCCCTGAATAACTGGTCAAGGCGATCTTCTGCTGCCTTATTGCCCCCGAGCAACTCAATTAAACCCTCAATGTCATGCTTCACATCCCATGCATAGGTCCAGGCATTGTTTTCATCCCAGTACTCACGATAGCCGGGTCCGCCTCCGGATTTAGGATTAACGTCGACCCATTCGCCCAGCTCATCTTTGGGCATGAAGAGCCTGTGCCCGGGATGCCAGAGCTTTTTATAATCTTTGGCCTTTATAGCAAAATCAGCCTGCTCATCCTCTTTACCAAGTTCACCCGCAAGTTCTGATAAGGCCCAGAAATCGTAATTAATCCCCAGCGATACCGATACAGGCTGCCTCTTTTCAAATCCGTCCATCTGGGGTTCTGTCTCCTTTTCTCCGGGCTTCAGCGACGGGAAATATCCGTTCTGGTGATAAAAGTCATCAATAGGCCTCCTAGACGTACCCTGCCTCCAGGGTATAAAGGAACCCTCCATCAGGTTTTTCCGAATTCCTTCGTAGGCGCTCTCCACATTGTAGTTTTTCAGACCTTTCCGGTAGGCATCAATAAATATGGCTGATGAATGATAGGCATTCATACACATATGGTTCCCGTGGACCTGTGGAAAAGTGGGCATCCATCCACTTTGCTCATACATTAATGTATAGGAATTGAGCATGTCGTTCTCCATTTCAGGATCCAGGATCGTCCTAAGGGGATGAGCTGCAAGGTAGGTATCCCAGATCCAGTCGTCCACGTAAAAGGGACGCTCACTTTTGTGCACCTGGCCATCATACCCGCTGTAATACTGTCCGTATTCATTAATATCCACCATCCTTTCGTTGGTACGATACAGGGATGTGTAGAAGGTTCTTTTCTGAGCTGTTGTTCCTCCTTCAACCCTGATCTGCCCGATTGTCTCTTCCCATCTGGACTTGCCAGAAGCTGACAGTTTTTCAAACTCCACTTCCTCCACTTCTTTTGTGAAATTGATCTTTGCCTGATCGTAACTAATGTAGGAAATGGCGTATTTAAGGAGCACCGTTGAAGGAGCATCCCCCGACAGCCTTATCAAAAATTTTTCATCATCAGATAAGAGTTCAGCCATGCTTATGGTGGCTCCCTTTTCATCGCAAATCTGTCCAAAGGCAAATACAGTCATCTCCCTGGTTTCAGAAAATATGCCTTTGGTTTTATATATGATCTTGTCTTCCAGGGTAAAAGTCCCATCCCCTTCCGGGTGGGCTAAGAATTGTCCCGTACCCTCAATTAATATGCTCCCTTTATTGCTATCAGGAAACTCAAGCTTATAAATTGCACCCTTGGATCCGGGCGTAAAGCTTACCCGAATATCATCTTCTATCAGGTAAGTGGAATAGTGCCAGGGATGCACAATTTCAAGATCATGATCGATGTGCACATTTCCTGACCCGACTTTCATCCGGAACAGTCCCTCTTTCCTGTGACCGGCAAGATGGAGGGGAAAAGCCTCCACCTCATCTGATATATAGTCCTTTTTTTTGTGGCACCATCCTCAGCATCTGATTAGGCAGATGAAAGGTGGGATAGGTGGGTACCAGGAAGCGCGATACATTACCGATGGTGGGATCTATATATGATGTAATTTCTTCCTGGTCGGTGGTGCTTATACAGGATATGGGCAGTATAAGGGATGCTACTATTACAAGTTTAATAATCGATGGAATAATGCCCGGTTTAAATGCTATCAATTTTATTTGGTCCTTACATTTCATTTCAATGAAAAGATAGTTGGGATTCTGAAGAATAATCTTTGTTAATCTCTTATACTATCCAGTGGTCATATGATACTATTATATAATGATTAATTTTCTGGTCTCCCTGTATAAATTGTTGTTTACCTGAACAAAATAGACACCTGGTTTAAGGCTTGAAATATCAAGACTAATTGTAGTTCCATCCGCCAGGTAGTCATTCCTTAATTCCCCCTTAATGTTATAGATATTTATCTGGTTTGTTCCATCATTGGATAGTCCGCTAAGTAAAATGAGCTCTCCAGATGCAGGGTTGGGATAGATCTGGAAATGTTTCAAATCTTCAGCAGTAACAGATTCAGGTTGGTACATTACGGTATCATAGACCTCCATTTCTGCCAGGCCAACCTCTCCTACCCCTTCGGTAACAGTAAGTTTTAACGAGGAGATCTCCCTGGGCGAAAATTCCAGACTCCTTTTACTGCCATCGGCAGGCAGGCTACCGGTTTGGATGGTACTGCCATCGCTGAACTCGATCTCTCCATGTAAAATCTGTGATGAGGAGCCGACCCTGTCATATAAGTTGATCTGATCCACTATAGAATTTTCAGCCCAGTTCAGCTCAAGCCAGGGAGTTGATTCTCCGTCAGATTTCCACTCCCCTATGTTGCCGATGAAATAGATCCCATCTTTGACATTCTTTCCTGCAAATGTGGTATTGTCTGAGGAACTGGATACAGATACACCTGCCTCGGGAGCAATATTCCCATAACCTGTCTGAAATATCCATACATCTCCCTCAGTGACTGCACCTGCAGTGTTTACTGCATCCACTCGCCAGAAATAGAAAGTGTTACTCTTTAAATATTCAGGATCGTAGCCAGGATCAGTTATTTCACCTAAGTATTTAAGACTTCCTGTTCCCATATGTAGCTTGTAAGAAGCTGCATTACTGGCTTCTTCCCATTCTAAAAGTGTATTCTTCCGTACATACTTTGCGTTATATTCAGGAACCGGATTGCTTGTCTTACCTGCCAGGATTGATTGGGTCTCAAATGACCAAAGATCCCCTGTGGTTGTACCGTTCGTATTTTTTTCATCAATCCTCCAGTAATAGTTTGAACCCCATTCAAGAGTCCCCGGATCAAATTCAGGAGTCTCCTGGTTTCCGATAAATGGTGGGGGATTTGTCGTGCCAAAGTAAATATCATGTGAGGTAACTTTGTATTCACTTGTCCAGGTTAATGTGCCGCTAACCCCCACATCAACAGCACCGTTAAAAGGCACAGGGGTATGTGCACGTTTGGGAGGATCTGTGGCTGTCTGTGTGAACTCTCCGAAAGGCCGGTTTTCAAAGCTTTGCAGATAATCAGCAAGCAATTCACGCATTTGAGATACAACTTCTGGATGTTGATTGAACACGTTCACAGTTTCGGCTGAATCTGCATGAAGGTCGTATAACTGATCCAATTCAAAATAGTGCGGGTTTCTTTTTGAAGCGTAATGTCCCAGGTGACTGTTTTGCGTCAAATATGGATATTCCAGAATCTCTCCCTGGTAGCCGGCAAAGGTTTCTCCCCTGTCAATCTTGCCCTGGACATCTTCGGGATAGCGAACCGCAATATATTTCCACTCTTTTGTCTTGACCGCCCTGGAGTATCCCAGTTCACCGAATAATGAGGTATGGGCCTCACCAGTACCGGTTTCGATAATGCTTTTCAGGCTCACGCCATCTGTTTCCAGTCCGGCCGGTTGCTCAATGCCTGCCATTTCCAGAATTGTTGGAAGAAAATCTACGGTCTGCACAAGACCGTCATACACTGAACCTGCAATAATTGTTCCTTTCCAGTACATTAACATGGGCACTTTTAACCCGTAATCGTGCAGTGTGGCCTTCCCGTGCCTCCACATGCCATGATCCGGCATAAATATAATAAGCGTGTTTTCATCCAGGTTTAATTCAACGATCTTATCATAGATTGCTTTTATACCCTCATCAAGCAAAAGTGCATAAGCATCTTTTTCAGGAAATCCTGCTGCAATATACTTATCCTGGATCTCCTGCCGGGTGGGCATAAAATCCCAGGGGGTATCAATGACCCCTTCTCCTGTCAATTTGGGATCCGCATCAAAGCTGCTCCAGTATTCTCCCCCGGTGTTAGCCCAGGGTACAGGTCCATGGTGCAGTGTGGTATTGAAAAAGAGAAAGAATGGATTATCCTTTTCCTGATCAATGAACTTCCTTGCCTTGTCCACGGTCCATTCCAGATTATGGATATTTAAGGCATCATTTCTCAGCTCTTTCACATTGCCCATATAGATCCCGTCTGCATAGTCAAAGCCGTATGACCTGACAATGGATTGATACACACGATGGTTGTGCTTCATCTTTGCATCAATGGCCGGGTTGTAAGGATCATCTCCCTGGGCATAGGTCTGCAAGCCATAGGATGGCCAGTTTGCAACAGACAGAATATCATGTTCCATAATATGGGATTTGCCCACAAAACCCGTTTTATATCCCTCATCTTTCAGAATGCGTCCGAGGTGCTGCTCGGTTAAGGTTAGTTCACAACTGTTTTCCGTTCTTGTAGGGCTACCCAATGGAAATTTTTCCAGGTAATTCTCACCTATGCATCTTCCTGAAAACTTGCCTGTGAGGATTGAATACCTTGATGGAGAACAGACTGTAACCGGGTGATGTGCGTTGGTAAAGACCATCCCATTCCGGGCCAGCATGTCTATGGTGGGTGTGTATACAGCTCCATTGCTAGTATATCCAATGCTATTGAAGCTCTGATCGTCACTGACAATGATCACAATATTGGGTTTCTGTCCGGACAAGAGCGAATTTAACAGAAGGCAAAACAGAAGTATATGGTATTTCATACAATTACAATATATTATCGTTCAGAAAAGAAAGAGACCGCATCAAATGTAGGCATTAAGACGGTCACTTTATGAATTTCTCCTCTCTCAGGGCCTGACCGGAGTGCCATCTTTCTTCCTGACCTGGGTCCAGTTGTAGTTGAAATCAGGTAAGGGGTATTTCCGGGCAAGCTCCTCATTGATGTCAATGCCTAACCCGGGTGCTTCATTAACAAATAGATAACCGTTTTCGATCCGGGGAGTACCAGGGAATATTTCGTGGGTCATTTCATCGAACTGTTTTCCCTCCTGGATCCCGAAGTTCCAGATTGCGAGGTCGATATGTGCGTTTGCAGCGTGACCCACAGGGGAAGTATCACGCGGACCATGCCACGCGGTCCTGACATTGAACCATTCACCCAGCCTTGCTACCTTCATCGCCGGTGTAATGCCTCCGATCTGGGAAATGTGAATCCTGATGAAATCATACATCCTTTGGCTCATGGGTTCTATCCATTCGTGTGGATTATTAAATAATTCACCCATGGCAATGGGCACTGCACTCTGCTGCCTAAGCATTTTAAACCATCCCATATTTTCCGGTGAGAAAGGATCTTCGATAAAAAAGGGTCTGAATTGCTCCAGCTTTTTGATCAGGTCAATGGCATCCATGGGTTCAAGCCTCTCATGCATATCATGGAGCAATTCAAGATCATCTCCGTATCTTTTCCTCGCCAGCTTGAAAAGTTTCAGAGTACCACGCTTATATGCCTGTGGATCCATAGTATTGTCCTCGGGCTGACCAAACCCATATCTTTTATAATCGGGTTCTTTTGAGAGATGGGTGGATCCATACCCGCCAAGCTGGATGCGAATATGTCGGTATCCCTGCTCCCTGAATTGCGCCACTTTATCCATGACTGCCTCTGGTGATGAAGCAGAGGCATTGGTATAGGTATCAACGGCAAATCGTGTTTTCCCTCCCAGCAACTGGTAAACTGGCATCCCAGCCATCTTACCCTTTATATCCCAAAGCGCCTGGTCCACCCCACTAAGGGCATTATTGAGGACTGGACCGTTCCGCCAGTAAGAACTTACATACGCCGTTTGCCAGATATCTTCAATGTTGGAAACATCCTTGCCCCTGCAAAACTCATCCAGGTACTTGTCAATGGCAGATACCACAGCATGTGCCCTTTGCCTGAAGGTAGCGCATCCGACTCCATACAATCCGGGCTGATCCGTTTCCACCTTCACAATTACCAGTTCAATCCCGTATGGAGCCGTTGGGATCGCTTTGACTTTTGTTATTTTAACTTTCTGCAGGTTGAGCTGCCTGCCATCGGGCTGCCAACCTGATGGCGATGGAACAGTTTGAACTGGTCCGGGAAGGGGACTATTTTCTACAGTCCTTGTGCAGGCAGCAATTGGCAAAAGCGCCATCGCTTTTAACAAATCTCTTCTGTTGTTCATGTTCGTGTATTTCTATTGATTTTCAATAAAGATACCAATCGCTTGATGATCAGCATATTTTATTAGAAATTTAGATACTTATAATGATACAGTTTATCCCCTAGCTCAATACTTAGAATGGCAATAGCTTCATTTAACTCCAATGAAAGGCTTGATATATTTTTTTTATTTATAATCACTCTTCCGGTCATGGAATAAACAATAATTCTATCAGCTTTTTGATCTATTTGTAAGGTCTTATTTACAATTGTAAATGGAAGATCTTCCATTTGGTCGGCTTGGCTGAAATCATTGGTATTAGAAGTAGTCAGATCCTCCAATGTGGCATATTTACTTAGCACATCCAGGTACATTCCATAACCCGACTCAGTTTGCCAGTCCAGCGCTGATTCCACAGATGTACCCTCTCCCCATTCATTGTAGCTGGTTATTAACTGCCAGTTCACTTCGGAGCCAACCATCTCCTTCACAAGGTCTGTCCAGAGCTCTTCACTGGCCCTTTCTAAAAATGTTGTTTTATTTGGATCGGCATGTTCAAAACCGGGAGAAATATTAATGGACACAAGTTTTCGCGAACTATCCTCCATTTTGTGGATCCTTGTGGACGGACCGTATTGATGCCATGAACTCGGTTGGTATTTTATATCCTTATATCCCCCAAATACCTTAAGAACATAATACCAATTATCGTCCACTGCATCTGCCCATTTCTTCATGAATTCTTCAGTATTATCTTCCGATCCCCTGGTGTAAACGAAAACTACAGGTTTACCATCAATATGTGCGTAACAATCATGATTATTCACATATCTTTCCATCAGATAATTCAAATCTGCCTTAATGGTATCCATGGGTTCATTATAAAATGCTTCCAGCTCATAATAGATGGCCCATTTAAGGTCAATTTCCCCGTTTTCGGTCCTTCGGTCGGTTTCTTCCATACATTTTTTAATGGCCCAATCCCTCGGTCTTCGGTTGTCATTATCCAAACCCCACCAGGAGGCAATGACCACATCCACATTGGCATACTCTAATTCATCAATGTGATTATTTATCAATGTTCTGTCATTATTATCATAATAACCAAAGGTGGGCTGATAGGTCACATGATATCCATTGGGGGCCCAGTTGTTTGGATACCAGGCATAATAGAATATGCCCCTCAGGGGAAGTTCTAAATCCGTATGAATTATGGTATCAGTTGATGCACCCTCTTCATTGTTGCCTGCCAATAACTCACCCAATGAAAGGACACTCATTATACAAGCAGCCAGGAATACAATCCTGTAATAAAACCGATTGCCATCAGAATTCAATTTATCCATTTTGAAATAAATAAAAGTACTTGCAGAGGATTAATATAAACTTAAACCCGGATTAATAGCCATCCCCCACTCTTTGTTAGGCAACTCAGAAAGGATGAGTTCAAGGGTTGCTCCGGCCATGATCTGCTCATGGGTAATAAAGGGGCTGTTAATCTCCTTGCCATTTATAAAGGCCTTCTGGATGTATTTGTTTTTCTTGCTTGCACCTTCAGCAATTATTGTAAAATCGTTACCGTTTTCAAGATGAATGGTGGCCTTTTCAAATATTGGACTTGAAATGGTATAGTAGGGCAATCCGGGTGTTACGGGATAAATGCCCAGATAAGATAATACCACAAATGCCATCATGGCTCCACCATCTTCATCGCCGGGAATGCCGAAAGGATTATCCGGGAACCATGTATCCAGAAGGAATCGAGTGCGCTTTTGTGTTTTCCAGGGTGCTCCAAAATAGTTATACAGGTAGGGAATATGGAAGCCCGGCTCATTTCCAATGGCAAACTGCCCCACCATTCCGGTTGCGTTACGACCACTCACATAATACCTCCACTTACTTGTACCCAGGGGTTCCCTGAAAAGTTGTTCCAGTCTCTTTTCAGCTGCTACTTTTCCACCCAATAGTCCGGTCAGTCCGGCAATATCTTGCTGTACATCCCATGCATAAGTCCAACCATTGTTCTCATCGTAATAATCACGGAAACCAGTTCCTCCGCCAGATTTCGGATCGATCATGATCCATTCCCCGTTTTCATCCTTCGGCATAAACAATTTTACATCAGGATGCCACAGGTTCTCATAATTCTTTGCCTTTGCTGTAAATACCACGGCATCTTCTTCTTTACCGAGTTCCTTAGCAAGTTCAGCAAGTGCCCAGGCATCATAACTCATACCAGTTGTGACAGCCACTGACTGCCTGCTTTCAAAATCATCTACCATCGGTTCAGTCTCTTCCTGACCCGGGTGGAGGCCCGGAACAAAACCGTTTTCGTCATAGAAATCATCGATCCACAGCCTGGGCGCTCCCTGTCGCCATGGAATCAATGTTTCCTCCGTTAAATTCTTCTTGATCCCGTCGTATGCTTTTTCCACATCATATTCCCGCAATCCCTTGCGATACCCGTCTATAAAACTTATCGCAGTATGGTAACAATTCATGGCCCTTCTGTTTCCAAGCACGCCAGGAAATGTTGGCATAGAGCCGCTTTGCTCATACATCAGGACATAGGAATTTAACATGTCTCCCTCCATTTCCGGACTCAGAATGGTGCGCAGGGGATGCGATGTACGATAGGTATCCCAGATCGCATCATTTACATAAAACGGACGATCACTTTCGTGCACTTTACCATCGTATCCACTGTAATATTTTCCTCCCTCATTAATATCAACCATGCGTATATGCGTACGATAGAGCGCTGTATAGAATGTTCTTTTTTGGGCCTCCGTTCCCCCTTCCACCTGGATCTGGTTGATGACTTTCTCCCATTGCTTTTTCCCCCTGTTGACAAACTCGTCGAAACTTATCTCCGCAAATTCTCTGTTAAAATTGATTTTTGCCTGTTCGGGACTGATGTACGAGACAGCAGCTTTCACCCATACTGTGGACGGACCATCTTTTTCAAATGAAATGGAATATTTCCCTTTTTCAAGATGTATATCAGACCCTTGAACCAGCTGGTTATTCTCATCTGTTATCTCCCCGAATAGATAAACATCCATCTCACGGGTAACCGGATCCGGACCTCTTGTTTCGCGGCTCGAAATCTCAGCAGAAGTAAACCGAGACCCATCATTCGTATTAATCTTCGCTTCTTCTGAGTATCGGATGAGTATGTTCTTCTTTTCCGCTTCAGGAAAATCTATCTTATAAAAAAAGCATTTCTCTCCCGGAGTAAAACTCACCTGAATGTCATCATCAATTAAATAGGTTGAGTAATACCAGGGATGATATACCTCCATATCATGATCGATGGTCATTCGATGGCTCCATGAAGCATCGGTGATATCACCAAGTGTTACCCGCATATTAAAAGAAGCAGGAAGAGGATATTCTTCTACCTGATCGGGAATATAATCCTCCTTTACCGGATGCATAGTAATCATCTGGTTAGGCAGATGTATATTTGGATGAGTTGCTCTTAAAAGTGGCGGAACAGTGCCTATTGTCGGATCAATGTATTTCGTAAAATCCTCCTGAGCCTGAGATGTAGTAACCGTTAAAAAGATTAATGCGATAAATATTAAATTCAGTTTCATGTTGAGTTAATTTAAAATTTACGAGCCGACCGATGAGGACGCACTTTTCAATCTGCTATTTTATAATAAGCTTGTGGAAACTATTGTCAACCTTAAGCACATACACTCCGGCTTTAATGTTCGATACATCAAGTTCAGCATCTGCGGAGAAATGCATCTTTTGAATCAGCAGCTTTCCGCTGAGATCAAATAGCTCAATGTCTATGGTTTCCCTGTTAGTATTTATTTTGACAACACCGGATGCGGGGTTTGGAAATATCTTTACCTCGCTATTGCCATTGTTAATACCGCCATGGATATTTGAATTCGAAGTTGTACTGGGGAGATGGGGTGTGGGATGAATTGAGCTTAATTCAATTTCTCCTCTAATCATTTTTGCACCATCAGCAGTAAGCCGCAGATAAAAATCTGAAGAACAATGCACACCATCTGCATCTAAAGTTAGAAAATACTGATCAGTTGGTATCATAGAAGCATCTTCAGCAGCTTTTGCTATGGCAGTGGCTTCATCGTATTCATCAAACATAGCCACATACACAGTAGCTGTCGTACCTTCCACTTCATTGAATTTTTGCTTGGCCAAATAAAATTGCTTCCACAAATATTCCCCATGAAGTCTTGGATGCTGATTTTTCGGTGCCGGAACCCCATCTTTTGTCTTCCAGTTTGACCATGCAAATCCCGGCCAAACAGAGGGCATGAAATGTAATCCGTTTGCAGCACAATATTCGATATCAGGTTTTACTTTATCCTCATACCAATTGTCAATTGAATTTTTACTAAAGGTGCCAACATACCAGGGCGTAATCATGTCCGCATTTTGAACTGCGCCAAGAATCTCAGGTGTAGTGCGCCAGTACTTATGACACCCTGCAATTACAAAGCACCCCTGGTCCTTTAGATAATTAATTACATCTGTCCATGAAGCTTGATTGCCAGGTCTTCCGGATGACCCAAAACCCCAGACGCAAACTACAGGTTTACCATCTTCCCGCGCATATGAAGGTGAAGACAATAAATCTAATTCTCCGGCGATTACATTGGTCCAGTCTGTTTTTAATTCCGTCTGAAAATCAGTCCAGCTGGAAAGATCATACATAATAAAGAATTTACGATCATATTTCTCTGCGGCGCTTCTGACCTTACGTGCCATACCATCCTTATGCCCCATTATATCACTATTTCCTATGGAGTGGCCAAAACGTTGTAATGCAGCTACATCTATACCATTCTCAGCCATCCATTTAACATGCGTATCAACCACCTGGTCGTCGTATGATGAAAACAATTTTGCAGCCTGACCGTTTCCCAGGTTTGCGAAGCCGGCTTGATAGCTTGTTGAATATTCACGCATATCAGGGTACAGCTCAAACGACAGATTCCCAAAACCCGTGGTAGGCATATTGCTTCCTTTTCCCCAATGTCTCCATCCAGAAAACGGACTTTCGTCATCCTGGCAACTAAACCAACCCTGGTAGCCGGTAATTACTTTACCAATAATGTCTTGCCCCTTAGCTGGGTGAACACCTGATAAAAACATCAAGACGAAAATAATCACCAATATTAAAGCAATTCGTGTATTTTTCACTCTTGGACTTTTTTATAGTTATGAGCCATATCAATGGCAGTATTAATATTTTCCCATTTTATATTGCCAGGTAATGTACAAGTAGCTCCAAGCATAAATTTTCCAGGAGCATCGTTTAGTACTTTTTTCACTTCAGCTTCAATTTCTTCAGTGGTACCATCTACAATTATTCCTCTTTTGTTTATTCCTCCCATAAACGGACGATTAAACATTTCATAAAATTTCTCCGTTTCTATGATTTCAGAACCTATTTTCTGACTGCAATTAATCACATGTCCGGGGTAATCTTTAAAAACCTCTACATCGTCATAATCACCATGGTGATCACAAATATGAAGTATGTTAAAATTACAATCATCATGTATTCCGTTGTATAAGGCAAGATCGTAGGGCTTTATGTATTTATTAAAGATCTCTGGATTTTCAAAACGATGATTTTCTGCTCCTTGCGTGCATAAATAAAAACCATCAACACCCAGTTTAAGACATTCACGCGCAAAAAATGTCAAACTTTCTGTAATAATCTCCATTCCGGCCTTTACGCTTTCAGGATCTTGTTTCAGGTGTTCGGTAATAAGAGAATCTGATGTAGTATGACCTGCACACATAAAAGGTGAATATAAAGTAACAATTACAATTGCCTCATCTTTCATTTTTTCAGTCAGACCTTTTACAACTTCTAGTTGCCCTGAATAAAAATCTTCTCCATAGAGTGTCATTTTCTTCCAATCCACTGGTTCTTTAATTTCACTCAACACCGGGAACGAACTTTCGTATTGAATTTTAACAATATCCATATCGGTTTCATTAAAAAACTCTAAATGCTTATCTATTGCTGCTTGTCCTATTGCGACCATTCAGTGGGTTCGCGATCCCAACGGTGTTGCTCCAGTGCTTTCATTAATGCAGGATCCAAAGGCCCGGCATCACTGCAAGCAATATTCATTTCGGCATGGGGGAGTTTTCTCATTCCCGGAATTATAGTGCTTATGGTTGGTTCGCCAAGAATGAAACGCAAGGCCATTTCCGGCATGGTCATACCCTCTGGTACCAAAGGTTTAAGAGCGTCTGCATGTTCTACACTCGAATTAAGATTTTCAGGAACGAAATAGGTATTTCTCCAATCGCCTTCAGGCCATGTTGTTTCTTTGGTCAGGAGACCGGTTAAGGAACCTTCATCTAAAGGTACACGAGCAATAACTCCAACATTATGTTCTCTGCATGCAGGTAAAAGTTCATCTTTTGGATTCTGATCGAAAATATTGTAAATCAATTGTACCGAATCAATAATTCCGCTTTTTACGGCTTTTACCCCGTTCCAGGGTTCCCAGCGGTTCATACTAATTCCAATGGCATCAAAAAGCCCTTGCCCTTTCAAATCCATCATTTTAACTACCCATTTTTCATCCTGCAACCACAAATCTTCCCAGGTATGAAACTGCATAAGGTCAAATGAATCAAGGCCTGCATTTTTAAGGCTTCTTTCAACATACTCCTGTATATGATCTGGCGAAAAACAATCGTCCATCGAATATTCTCTTTTACTGGGCCACTTCCAATTTTTAGGTGGCATCTTTGTTGCCGTATAAATTTTCTTGTCATTGTTGGACCTGATCAAATCACCAAGTAAGCTTTCACTTTTACCTTCTCCATAACCCCAGGCCGTATCAAAAAAATTACACCCCAAATCCACGGCATGTTGCAATGAACGCATCGATTGCTCATCATCCGAGCCGGTCCATCCACCCATACCCCACATTCCGTATCCAATTTCACTAACATCCCAGTTAGTCCTTCCTAATTTTCTATATTTCATCTGATTAATATTTGTGCTGTTCATGCACTCATTCAACCACTATTTTACATGTACCATATATCTGAGGCTTACCACTGGTGTTTATACTACGTATGTATACAATATATTCGCCCTTACTATCGGAGGTATAAAAAGATAAATTTTTGGGATGATTCTGGTATAATTCAATATCCGGATCCCAGAATAAGAGATTGTGCCTGTAGGTAATCCTGTTCGTATTTTTTGAGCCATAGTCGGGCACATTAAATTTACCCCCCGATAATAATTGGTAACTAAAAAACTGGCTGTTCTTATTGAGTTTAATCCCGGCAAAATCCTTTTTCTGTGTGGAAACGCAAATTATCCCACTGTACATGTGTCCGCTTACATTATATGGATTATCAAATATTTCTATCTTTTCTATTAATTCTAATGGGATCTTAAGAAATTCTTCAATATCTAAAACAGGTATGTTATCCAGTAGAATTAAAGACTTCAAATTTTGAAATTGGCTATATCGCAATAGTTTTAGATAAGTTTGTTCCTCCTCTCTAATGGTTCTTACCTTATTCACTAATTCAAAAAAGAACTCTTCCAGATTTGGCAGCGTTATAAATTCCTCTGTGTAATACACCTGTGTCGGTTTACCATAAAAAGGCAGTTGATCTGATTCAGGCTTATGGGCAGCACCTTCTTCCTTATACATATTGGAAAGTTGCATATTGACAACCATCTCCAAAGCAATTTTCTTTTCAATACTATCCAAGGAAAAAGGAAGATAAGTAAGGTTTATGAGTCGATTACAATAATCGTTGTCGACCAAAATATCGGCACTCTCTCCATTTTCCAATGAAGCATCAATATAAAAATCGTACTGGCCATAAAAATCGGGTAAAGTAAAATAGAAAAATCCCTTATCCATTGTACGGAAAGTAGTAAAATACTTCCAATTTTGCGGAGTGGATAAATGTAAAGAGGTATTCTCAGTGGATATTTCTGAATTGGCAGTTAAGATTTTTCCGGAGATGGAAATCCCCCTAAATTCTGGCAGATATTTTAACGATTCGACCCTGGGAGATATTCTATCAGGAACCCGGATGAAATATTGACTCGTATCTAAATATGCGGCTTTCGCAACAGAGATACAAAAATTTGATTCATCATCCGGATTATTCAGGCTCACAGTAAGGTCAACTTTCTCTCGTTGTTTATACCTGGTTTTATCGGTAAAACATTCAATACCTTTATATGAGTCCCCCTTTGTTGGTATTAAATGCGAAAATACTTTTTCAGAATCCTGAACAGGTCCCTGATCAATTTTATTTTCAAATGGATTAATAACTTTTATCAACTTATAATTATATTCTTCAACCGGGAAATTTCTCATCCATTTCGTGTAGGCTCGTAAATAATAGTTGCCTGAATGCAAAGTTTTTGGAATTGTCAGGTATCCTGAAGCGCTATTTTCATAAAGCTTATATTTCGCCTGTGCAATTCTGTCCCCATTCCATTTAATTAATTCAACATAAAGTACATTGCTCCAGTGAACATCATCAATCGGATAATCAAAGGTATAACGAGCCTCAAAGTAAATTCTCTCATCAATGCAATAGAATTGCCTGTCAGTTTCGAGGAATATTTCTTCTCCTGAATCTTTTGGCCCCGCAATTGTATAAAAAGTTTGTTCAGAGAGGGCCTGAGAAAAACCTATCTGGTTGATTGAGAAAAGAAGAATTAAAATCCTTTGTAGCATTATCAAACTCTTTAGTGTCACCAAAAATCAGGTCGATCTAATGTACCACCTGAAATTCTGCAATCATAACAACCCGGTGGACTTGTTCGATCATTGGTGACATACACCGGGGAATACATCGTATCATTCAAAGTAAACTGGCCGAATCTAGCTGTCGGAGTATAAAACTCGAAAATATCAAAGGGTTCGGTATGACAAAATCCTGTCTTGCCTACATAAGGTCCGTCAAAGAACACTCTCTTTTGCTTCACTTCAGATACCCAAAAATATCCTAAACACAGCTTCATGTTCGTTGTTAATGTTTTTTATATTTGACAGGTTTTGACTTGGTTGTGAATTATACAAGCCTCCGGATCCTTCAACCTCTGCTTCTTTGATTAGCCAATAATTGTAAGCTTCTTCACTAAGGGTATACCGGCTTACCAGACAACTATAACGGAATGAAAGCTTTGGCCCATTTGGAATGAATTGTAAGGGTACACGCTTTCTGGAATTGGTGACAATATTTGAAGTGTTGGAAAGAAAAACTTCTTCTACTTCAGAATCATGATAGCAAATATGAAAGGTATCCGGCTTAGGAAAATTCTCAAACACCGGGAATGGTATGGCGTAATCGCGAAGCCATTCTGAATTCAGGGTATCCCATTTCCATATCGTGATAAATGTATCCTGCCTGACTCCTGTCAGCATCTTCTCGATTTGCGTATTGCTTGACCGTGTTTCAAAGGTTTCATGCATCTTCCAGCGATAATTACCCAAAAACTCCTCTTTGGCATACTCATCAACGTTTAGCCTCAGACCATCCCTATTCGATTGCGCTTGATCGGAATAGTTGGATTCCTCAACAAAATACAGACTGTCAATGGAAGGACTGTCGAATATTTCCTCATAAGCTGATTCATACACTTGCTTGTCCGGTGTTTCTATGATCAGTTTGAATTTTGCACCTATTTGTAAATATTCTGAATCAATCTTCGCAGTATACCTGCCTGCTATTTCTTCTTCAAACTGGAACTTATTATCCTTGTCATCTGTGACAACAACATTACAGCCTCCTACTTCAATGAATGTCGGATTATTCACAGAAGTTGATCTGGATACAAGTATGGTTTGCTGTTCAGTCCCTCTAATAATGCTTCCGTTTACGACCAATAGCTGATCTTTACCAGCTATGTCCGGGGTATATTCTTCAACACATTGTGTAGCTAATATAATCACCGACAGTACCATCAATGACAGTAAGCCTCGAGTAAATATGTGTTTAAGTGGCATGTGGCATATCTTTTTCAGTTGATGCTATTGATATCAATCAGTCAGGTAATTACCAAATTTATAGTTCCAGGAAATAGTAAATACGGGCCGGCCAAAAATGGATATTTTATAGCCCTGTAAATTTCCACCTACTGATTCGTAATATACTGAGTAGGCATTTTTTCGACCAAATACATTGTATACATTAAACATCCAGAAACTGTGAGCTAATTTATTGCGCCTAAGATTTCCTTCGATGTTTAGTGAAAAATCCAATCTTATATAATCGGGTAAACGATATTGGTTTCTTTCTGAGAAATGTAACAATGGCTTTCCTTCAGAATAATATGCTGCAACAGGCAATGTAATTGGCCTGCCCGATGTATATACATAATTAGCTGAAATGCTAAAACGCCTGTTGAGATGTTGATTTAGTACCAGGTTTAAGCTATGTGGACGATCGTAATTTGATGGATAAGTTTTCCCGTTATTGATACGCTGCATTGCATTATCACCATTAACCACAACGTAAGACCTTGAATATGTATAGGATAACCATCCGGTGAGCTTTCCGTTTTTCTTTTTTATCATAAGCTCCATTCCTTTGGCATTTTGCTCACCCTGTAATAGTTGAGTCTCAATGGGATCGGGTGACAAAAAATCGGCACCGTCTTTATATTCTACTATATTGATTCATCCATTTCTGGTAGAATTCAATATTTGCTTCAACTTTATTCTTAAAAAAGTTTTGATACCAACCAATTGCAAGCTGGTCCACTACCGGAGGTTTAATATTAGAACTCACTAACTTCCATTGATCGGTTGGAGATATTGCAATTGTATTGCTCAGCATAAAAATATATTGTTGTAAGCTGTTGTAGGAAGCCTTTATTGAACTATTAGGTGCAATAGAATAATTCACCGAGGTTCTTATCTCTGGTTTCGAATAATGATGTATAATTTCACCCTTTTTATAGTTTCTGGTGGATTTGACATTATTTAAATCTGCGAAACCATCATAGTACTCATAGCTTTCTTTTGGGCCCAATTCCGTAAAGTAGCTATACCGCAATCCTGCCGAAATACTCAATTTGTTCCATAATTCTATTTTGTCCGAAATATATAGTGCCAATTCCAATCCATTTTCAGTTCCAAGATTCACAGGACTCAGGTTTGATTCTGGTCCGGAAGGTAAAATTTTACCTCTTGCATTTTTATAGTAAGTAGAATTTAGTCCAAATGACATTTCGTGATTATTCCTGCTAAGAAGCTTAAAATCAGCTCTTGACTCAATGGATTCGATGCTGTAATTGTGCGTATATGCAGTTGTTTCATTGGATTTTTCGAGATGATCATTATTATATTGACTATATGACGCAGAGAGGTCCAGTGTCAATGAAGATTTAAAGATATGTTTCCAGGAAATGGAAGTCCCTGTATTAGAATATTGATAATCGTTTTTATCCAATAGTGAAAATTTGTCGAAACTTCTATATCCAAATACTTTAAGCGTGTTTCTCTCATTGATGTCTGTATTTACCCCAAGAGAGGCATCATAAAAGAAAGCATTGCTGTTTTGAAGGTCAAAGTTCTCCATTCTGCTAAATATCCAGTCGGAGTAGCTACTTCGCAAGCTGGCGATGATCGAGGTCTTATCTTTAACAAGTGGCCCATCAAATGACAGGTGGGCAGTAACCGGGCTAATGCCTCCCTGTCCATGGAATTTCTTTTTATTTCCCTGCCTGGTAGTAATATTAAAGATAGAGGCTAACCTCCCTCCGTATTGTGCAGGAATATTGCTTTTGTACAATGAAAAATCATTCACAATATCCGGGCTGAAAGATGAAAAAAAGCCAAATAAATGAGAGGTATTGTATACAGGTATTTTATTCAGGTAAAACATGTTTTGATCAGCCGCACTTCCTCTCACATTAATTCCTGAAGATCCTTCACCTACACTTTCAACCCCTGGTAGCATTGTGGCAACTTTTAATACATCTTTTTCACCCATCACAACAGGTATTTCCCGAATCGATTTCAGGGATATCCGTTCATAACCCATCTGCATTCCTTTCACATTATCGTTGTGCGAAGCCGAAATCACCACTTCGTCCAATTCTTTAAGCGCATTGCGCATTTCCAGTGCAATCGATCCACTGGAATAAACCTGAAAGTAGTAGTCAAGTGCTTTCATTGAAATGTGAGTAATCTGGACTTTATATTTGCCTTTCTTCAAATTCATTTGAAAATTACCATCCACATCAGTAACCACTCCATATTGCATTTCTTCAATATACACTGTAGCGCCTATGATGGGTTCCCCACTTGCCAAATCCTTAATTTTACCTTTCAGGTGGCAGGATTGCCCGGCAGTTGTTTTACTTTCGTCTCCAATGATCAGAACTTCGACAGAGGCTATTTTTTTGCTTTGCAAGTAGCTTTTTTCAGTTACGGTAATTGCATTCTCATCTTGCTTATTTGAAACCGTACTTTCATTTGAATTGAATGTGGGTAATTCGGTAATTGAGTTCCGTACCCTTAATGAGGATAATACTATTCCCTTCTATATACAGTCCTACCCCTTTTTGTAAAAGCTGTCTGCGTAGCTGAGGCAGTAGGTAGGATTGATTATTGATGGAAAGAAAAACATGTTCTACCCAGTCCTTATTGAAATATAAGCTAATATCGCTTTCAGATTCAATAAATTGAGTTAGCTCAGTAATCGAAACACTATCTAATTGTTGGGATGTCTTATAGATGTCTATTTGACAAAGATGTTAAACGAAAAGAAAAAAGAAGGAACACCAGGATGATACATTTATTCATAGTCCAAAGCCTTTCTTTTCCCTTAATTTTCTATATTATTAATGAATTCAATGAGTAGTTCCATTTCATAATCCTTAGCCTGTTTGATTTTCAGATTTTTGTTACGTAAGTATTTCTTTATGGTCGCTTTACTCTGCGATGAAAACTGACGGATGAATGAATTATTTCCCTTAAAGCCAAGCAGTTCATTGTTGCGAAGAATAAATGTTTCCTTCTGTTCCGGTGAAAACATTTTTATATCCGGATTATTCGCATATTCATTGGATAGGCCCTTTTGCAAAAAATAGAGCATCTTAATGGGAAAATTATTTCCAATGACCTGATAGAATTTCGCATCGCCATCCCCACCAAATGCTTCATGTATGAACTTTCTGTTTTCAATACTAAACTCGGTGATAAATTCCTTTTGTAAATGAAGTTTATATTCAAGATTGTCAAATAAGTAAATTAACAGAAGCTGTTGATTGTAGATATCATATCTCAAATTCAGATTTGAATAAGGCTTTCCTCTATAAACCACACCTCCTTGGTTGGTGTAATAACTTAAAAGATAAGGATTTCCATTTATATTCTGACTTTCGTTTTCATAAAGCGGCCCGTTTATTAGTTCCTGATTTATCCCATACTCTTTTTCAGCTGCTAAAAATATTTTCTTGAATAATAATTGCTCTGAGCTATCCACTTGAGCATTTAGGCCATAGTTGGATAACAACAGGACTAAAATCAGGCAGAAATAAATTCTAATCATATCTACTCTATTCTATCGTCACATTTTATTGTTTTATAAAACGTGTGCATAATGTACCACCATCGCTGTTCAATTTTAATAGGTATGTTCCTTGTTTTAATTCTTCCAGGGATATAGCAACAGGTGTCTGAATATGAGACTCTTCCATCACAATGCGTCCATCCAGACTTAAGATCTCCAGATGAACAGACCTGGTTTGACTGGTTTCAATCACGATATTTTCATTTGCCGGATTCGGATATACTTGAACAGAATTTTGAGGAAGACTGCTGTTGTCCGCATTGGTTTTGCAGTCTTCATTCTGAAGCAGAACAAAGCTTTTACCGGATACACATGCATCCTGTCTGATATAGCTTATCTCATAGGTTCCGAACATTTCAGGTGTTAGTGCGCTTGCAATTTGAACCGTACGGGAGTCAGCGCTAAATCCATTGGGTCCGGTGATCGTCCATACAAAATCAGGATCCACCGGTGAGCAGAAGAGCAATAGAGAACTTCCTGGACAGGCATAAAGAGTATCTGTTGAGGGAGCAGACTGATCTCCATCCAGCATGGGATAGACTTCTACAGGTAGAAGGTTGTTAATCAGTGTAATGGTGCTAAGTTCAGTGGGACAGGTTTCATCGTCGTACCTGATCCAGACCGGATACTCTCCAACAGGCAGGTCGAAGATGGTATCTCTCCATATGCCCTGGCTAGATGTAAAATCATAGCTAATACCACTATCCACGCTTATCTGGATTTCACCGGCATACGGCAGATCATTGACCAGAAAATCGATGCCGCCACTTTTATCACATGTGGTATTTACTCCTGCTACTGTAGCGAATGGTTCGGCATCAAATATCGTATGTGGTCCCAGATCGGTGGGGAAAGTATTATCCTCATTTCTGACCCACACATTATAAATCCCCGCGGACAGGCCATCGACAGTCATTTCACTGGTTCCTTCAGGGCTTGTAAAAGGATAACTTAGGCCTCCGTCGATACTAAATTCATATAAGCTTCCAGCAGAACTTGCCGGATAGTGCAATTTGAGTTTTCCATTATCAGCTCCGCACCGTGCCGCAATCGAAACAGCGGCAAAGTTATCAATCCCATCCTGAGGTGTTCCGAGGCTGGTCCGGTTGTTGGTATTCCCCCTGACAACCTCCGTGGTCAGCTTTGCACAGCGCAAATACCAATCACTGGGCAGGTCATAACCATCGGCATCAAGGGTGAGAAAGTATCCCTGGTCCGGAGTCTGGGTATCATTCTCTGCAAGCTTATACATGGCTGTAGATTCATCCACTTCATCGAACATGGCTATATAAACGCTTTTTGCATTGCCGCTAATTACCCGGTTGGCCTGGGTCCAATAGAAATTACCTCCTCTTCTGGGTCGTTTATTCTTCGTATCCCCTTTCAGGTTGTGCCATGAAAATCCAGGCCAGATTACCGGGAGAAAATCCACATTGTTCCGGTCGCACCAATCCTGCGCGGGCAACACATGCGTATTCATGAAGTTTTGTTGCCCGGCATCATCGCTGAATCTGCCTACAGACCAGGGACTAATTACATCGGCCTGTGCCATCTCATCCAGCCAGTTGCTCCGTTGGTGAAAATCATGATCCACCCCCAGCATGACAGTGGCACGGTATTTTTCCGGAGTATTTTCACCCTTGAAGAAGTCGAGGAGTGCCTGAAGGTCACTTTCCGGGAATTCTTCCCTTACAGAAAAGCCCCAGATCGCTAACAGTGGTTTGCCCCTGTGATGCAAATAATTAGGACTTTCGGTAATCTTCAGGTCATCCACCAGGTGTTTCCAGTCATTAATGATAAGGTCCATCCTGCCCGGATCAAAACTGGAGAGATCCCACATATTTACAAAGGCCCTGCCATATTTCTCACACCCCTCCATGATATTTGTGGTAACTGTATCCCTCGATCTACGAAGTTGCACATCGCCAGTAACATTTGTGACAAAACGTTGAAGGAACACCCCGTCCAGGCCATAGTCCCGAAGCCATTTCATATGCCTGACAACGGTTTTTTTTGTGTACGCCGAATAGACCTTCGCCGGCCTTCCATCTGCATAGGTAAAACCACCCGTTGGATATAATTCATCGGCTTCATATTCCCTGAAATCCGGAAACATATCAACGGTGATTTTATCCGGGCTAAAATTGTTATCACGTCCCCAGTGTCTCCATTTTGCATAGGCAGAACCATCCTTGGGATGCAGGAACCAGCCCTGGTATCCAAACATTACCTTGCCATCGAGGGAATTGAAATCCAGGGGCTGAATATCAAGCGGATCGCCGGATCCTATCGACACATTCGATTCCAGAAAACGTATATCGTCAATTTTTGCATTGACTGAATCTGAGAGATTCTGATACACCCTGAAAAAATTGATGGCATTTAAATCAGGTGCTCCCAGTCTAATTGCTGATGCGATGGGCAAGACCAGTTCATTCCATCCGCTGCCTATGTCGAGGGAGGCCATGCTCCAGGAATATTCATCTTCATCCGGGCCTCCCGATGAGGATATTTCAATACTTCCCTCACCGTTGAAATTTCCTTCATCAGAGACATACAACCATAAACTCAGGAAGCCTGACTCATCCACCCCGGTATAGGTTTGAGAAAATGTTTTTTTGAACCAGTCCGTCCCACGTCCAGTGAATTGTAAGGCAGCTACACCCTCTTTTTTATCGGTATTATCCACTGTCAGCAAATTGGATCCGCTCCACAGGTTCGTTCTGTCACATCGCTGTAGCACGACCTGGGCCTGTGATCCTGCCATAAACACAAATAGTAAACAGCTGATTATCAGACTAGATTTCCTCATCTTATTATCATCCATTACATAGTTAATCATCAAATAAAAAATCAGATAAGCAATAGAAAGAATGAGGTTGCCCTAGGGGACAACCTCATTCTATTTTGATCTTCGCTTAATTAATTTTAAACTAGAAACTAAGATCCTGGTTTTGATACTATTCAATAACGATCAACTCCTTATACCTGATATCATTCCTGTCTGTTACATCAATAACATAAATGCCAGTGTCAATATCACTTACATTAACAACATCAGAATTTTGCACCTCTTTCAGCATTTGTCCGGTGAGACTGTAAATCTTCACTGAAGCAACATCCAGACCTTTTACCTGCAGGATATCCTTTGCCGGATTTGGGTAAATGGCAAATTCAGAGGCCTTATTGTTTTCAACCGGAGTGGCGATTGATGTGGTAAAGGCAAAAATGTATGGTTCACTCATATTGATCTCAAATTCATCCATTGCGCCTACATCCACGTTTCCAAAATACATGTTACTGGGAAGCATTTCGACTGTGGAGACATAAACGGTGGTGTAATCCTCGTTCCAAACGAATGAAAGATCCGTGAGTTCAGGATTAAATGAAATTGCCTGTTCAACAGTGGTGTCTATCATTGATTTTGAAAACTCAATGGAGATGGGTGAATCGATCGGTACATCCGAGGCAAGATTCGCCGGGAAGGTGCTAACAACCTTAGGAGGCTCTGGCAGAGTTTTAAATGTTATGGTATCAGCCTCAAGCATATTCAGGCCATTGGTCCCGAGTACTGCGGTTGAGAGGACCACTGTATACCAGGTTTCGAATTCAAGGTCATCATAAGAGATTGTCAGTACATCGCCTGCGTCACCAGCACTCCAGGTATCTACTCTGTTTGCGACAGCCGGGCTGAAACTTACAGCAGCAGCTGTAGCTGCCTGGTCCATCGTGGCATCGAATTCGATCACGTAATCATCTGTAACAGAAAGGGTAACAGAATCACCATCTGGTGGTGTGGTAGAGGCTACGGCAGGAGGTTTGGGAGCAGCAGGTACGATGTTAAATTCCAGGCTCCATAATTTGTAACCCTCGGCGCTACTGGTATCCGTGGTTGTAAAGTGGAGGATGTCGGTAAAATACCTCATGTTAAAATCAGCTGCATCAATATAAAGTTCAGCGGGATGCGGATCACCATCTATGTCATCAAGGATAGGTATGATGGCATCGGTGTCATGATCTTTGATAACTGCGACAGCAGCCTCACCACCCGCTACATCATTGTATCCAATTCTAACAAAATCAATTCCTACATCTCCCACAAGCTCAAACTCCATCCATTCCAGGTTATCACCCTCATCATCAATCCGTCTCTGGTTTTTTCCGCGAACACCGATTCCTCCTTTGTTACCAGATTCACCTATACCCAGCTGCATCCTGCTTTCTGCCGTCAGAATCAGGGAAAATGATTTCCCAAAGAGAGCCGCATCTGTAACTGCTCCGATAGCTGCATTGTCCCAGGTATCGAGAATTCCAACAATATCCGGATCTGTTGTGGGGGTAATCACATCAAGAGCAACCTGACCCGTAGGTCCTATTGAAAACTGAAATTCAACATATGGGTCATCAACCCAATATGCTTCGGAGCCTGGGATGGCACCAGAGCTTGATCCACCAAGTCCGACTCCATTAAATCCATCGTTTGATGATCCATAATCCTTATCTTCCGGATTTAGAAACTCCAGGACAATATCCTGGGCCTGTACATTGAATACAAAGCCGCCCACCGCCATAATGAAACAGGCAAAAAGAACTTTTATTATTATTTGCTTTTTCATAATATAATATTTTTAAGTTGTTCTTAGTTAATCACAATCATTTTCCTGATCCTGTTATCCTCTCTGTCGGAAATAGTCACAGCATAAGTGCCCGACCTCATATCGCTTACATTGATGACAGAGGAATTGTAAACCTCTTTCATCAACTGTCCGGTGAGGTTGTAAATCTTTACGGATGCTACATCCATACCTCTTATTTCCAATAGATCAGAAGCAGGATTTGGGTAAAGAACTACTTCTGTAGCTTTGACATCCTCAACTGAAACAGCGAAGGTATTAAAGCTAAATGTATATGGTTCAGCCATTTGTACGCCGTATACATCAGTGGCATCTGTACTGATCGTTACAGTATAGCTGGCAGCAACCATTGAATCTGATATCATATATACCAGGCTATTATCATCGCTCCAGACAAAACTAAGACCAGCAAGGGCAGGTTCAAATGATATTGCATTTTGTACGCTGTCGCGATTCATCGGTCGTATAAACTCAACAGCCAACGGGGTATTTAATGGAAGTTGTTTACCCTGTCTAACCGGATATGCATAAACAACAGTTGGAGCATCCGGCAGGGATTGGTAAGCATAATTAAAGTTGAGAATGGAATTTACTCCGTCTGCACTTACAGCATCCGTGCTGATCGTCAATTCATAATCAGTAAAATACTCAAGGTCATCCGACGTGATGGTTAATTCCTCACCTGCGTCATCCCAGGTATTCACCCTGTTTGCAAGCGCCGGGGTAAATGTTACCGCAGCTTCAGTAGTTGCAGTATTCATGGGCACATTGAAAAGAATGACAAAATCTGAACTAATATCAAGTAGCGTATCTCCAGGTACCGGTGTGATTCCGGCAACTGATGGGTTTGTGGGTTCCATCACGGTAAAGTACAGACCCAGAAGTCTTCCACCCGCCGATCCAAGGGAGTCGGGGGCACTTAATGTGAGTGAATCCGACGCAAAGCGCATGCCCAATTCTCCAGCTTCAAAAGCTACGATAGAATCAGCTGCAAAAACTGAGTCCGTTCCATTAAAGACAGAATCGCCTGCAGGCAGGTAATATAAGGCATTGGTATCATAATCTTTCAGAACAAAACTGGCATCATCACCACCACCGCGCTCAGTCGGTTCATACATCAGTGAATCAAAGTTGATGCCTACACTTCCTGTAAGAGTAATATACAGTATTTCCTTACCTGTACCATCAATACGGCCTGAATTCATACCCTGTATACCCAGTCCGCCTTTTTCCCGGCAGTCCAACCGGGGACCATTGGTTGTCAATACCAAAGAGAATGACTTGCCGAAGAGAGAGGCAATGTCTGTGGTTCCCGCGTTAGGATCATCCCAGCTGTCAACAAGGTCAATAACACCAGAGTCTGTTGCAGGTGTGACCGCATCCAGGGCAATAGTACCGGACCCATCTATGGTGTAATTCAGATGGAGAGCATCCCGTCCGGCGATCCCTTGTTGCCTGTCGGCTCGTTCATCTGAATTCTCAAAGATGACTTTAACCTGCCCATGCACATGCACTAAGCAGGCACTAACTGCCAGAATGAACATAGCAGTAAGAACATTTCTCAGTAGTTGTTTTTTCATAATCTCTAAGTTTAATGATTGAAATTAATTGTATATGGTTACTGTGTATTCCTCAAAAGTCACATCCGTATCAATAAAGACAAGTGAATCATTCACCTGGTAATTATCCGTTCCGTCGTTGTATATGTAATCCAGATAGATGGTCCGGTGCTTGTTCCCATTGTAAGATTCAGATTCACCATCATCTTTTGAATAATAGATCCCTGTTCCACTTACATCAACACTTGCAGTGTCTGCCTGAGACACAACAACACCCTGATTAGCATGATTAAAAGCCAGCTTCATTATGTAGCTGCCGTCTGTGGACATACCGGCCGCATGATCCATAATATTCTCTGTCAATGATGTTGTAGCCATCATGCTTGCTACATTATCTGTGAGAAACCTTTCGGAATATGTTTCAATTTCCTGTGTTGTCAGATTCAATCTTTGCCCCCTGTATAAATATAAGCCGTGGACTTCATTGATATACTTGACGCCAAACAGGGTGTAGTCCTTCGGTAAAGTTTTCCAATGTTCTGGATTTCTCACATCAGCAGTATCAAGTGACACCCCGGAAGTTACCTGTCCACTCAGAACAGAATCTGATGGGGCATTTGTAATTCGAAGTGGTATGACATAGTTAAATCCTGAGCTTAAGGGATCCTGAAAGAAGGCGTCGTTCAACTGTATACGCGTCTTTCCGCTTAATTTCCCTTTGGGAATTGTTAAATCAACCTGTGCTGTGCTAAGGAATTCAGCGTCATAATATGATTCAGGCAACAATCTTAGTGTATCTCCCGTTGCTGTATTGATGATATTTTCACCAAGCTCTGGGGCATATGCAATTGTCACTATCCTGTCCTGCATATTTTCATAGACTCCGCCCATGGTTACTCCAATACTAAAAGCCCGCTCCAGGTCGATGGTATTCTCACCAACTGATTCGTCGCCTAGGATAAGCGTACGTATGGGTTTCTGAAAAGGAAAGTAAACAGTTGTATAATCGTAATCATCAAATTCAATATCCCTATTTGTACATGAGCACAGGAGAATTCCTGCAAATAATATGCTTATTATCTTTTTCATGTCTCTCCTGTTAAATAAATGTGAGATATATTTCATAGTTATTTTAATACAGTTTAATTCCAGCCCTCATTCTGTATAAGCTCATATTTCAAGGTTTCCCCATAAGGTATCGGACCATAAATCTGATGGTCGCTGTAATTTCGTTTCTCAACCTCCACATAGTTGTATTCAGTTCCGTCAGCTGAAACCTGTACCCCCCGGACAGGCTCTTTTATAACATCGAACATTTTCCACCGTCGCAGGTCCCAGAAGCGCTGATTTTCAAAACACATTTCAAGTCGCCGCTCGTTCTTGATCAGCTCTGGGAAGGTTCCGCTAGCGATAGAAAAGTCTACATAAAACGATGAAGTAATACCCGCCCTTCGGCGAATCGCGTTAATGACACTTTTCGATGTATATCCACCAATATCTCCTTCGGGTCCCAGAGCCTCATTTGCCGCTTCAGCAAACATGAGCAATACATCTGTATAGCGCGCATAAACATAATAGTGTATACCATTTGAATTCACTACAGGATTCACATCTACATTCATGTTCATGAATTTTCGCAGGTAATATCCTGTTAAAGATCGATTCGGATCAGCGCTACCAATGCCATCCTGGCTTCCTGCAGTGGTATTGAACACAAGGGTAGTATCCGATTTCTCGATTTCTGATCCATTATAAAAAATATATAAGGCTAGCCTTGGATCCCTTCCTGAATATGGATCTGAAGAATTGATCTTACCCTCATCGGTTGGTATCCCGGTTTCCAGCGGAAAAGCATTCACAAGTTCCTGGCTTGGATTGGTCCTGCCTCCTCCATAGAATGAAGGGGAAAAATTGTCTTCTTCCCAGCCATTAATATTCCTCCGGGATGAGTACCAGAATACTTCAGGATGTTCATTACCTACAGTCACATCATCATTGCTGTAAAATTGCAGATGCCCCAGGTTTTCAGGGTTCATTTCTGATAGTCCACCATTCAGATCCATAATTTCAGCAGCGGATTCAGCCGCCTGCTGGTAGGTATAAGAAGATCCGTCTGAATAGGCAGGACTTGCCGCGTACAATAATGTTTTTGTTTTTAGTAAGCGTACAGCTAATCCATTGATCCTGTTGGTAAAATCGCTCCCATATCCGAGCTTGTAATAACTATCTCCGCTGTCTGTGTACCTGTCTGGCAATAAGGCAATGGCACTATCACAATCCGTTATGATGAACTCAACTAGTTCATCAAATGATGACCGCGGAATCTTATAACCATCAGGATTGACAGGATCAAGTACATGATCGACAATAGGAACCCCGAGCATTTCTCCATTTGCTCCCCTGCCTGCATGAGCCTGTAAAAGGCCAAAATAGTACCATGCACGCAGACCAAAAGCTTCTCCCTTGAGTCTTTTGGCAAACATTTTACTCACGTCCTCAAACTCCCAATACCAATCCACCTCTGATGTCTCCTCCAAAAATGTATTGATATATGCTATGCTTTCATAGGAGCTATTCCAAACTGAAAATGGGTTTGAGTTTGATGTCCAACCCCCTTCGTTGGCATTTCTTACATTTGCTTCCTGATTATTGGTTACAGCGTCGTCACTGCCATAGGCCAGGTTGAAATTGGTATGATTTTGAGGGAGATCCAGGTAAGCTTTCAGAAGTAAGCCCTCAGCGTAATTTGTAAAACTCTTTACATCCTCCAAAGTATACACATTAGAGACATCCGGCTCCAAAAGCTCACAACTGGAAAGCAATAGCACCGATATCGATATACTTATTATACTATATGTTAGTCTCTTCATATCAGTATGTATAGTTTACAACAAAGTTTCACCTCTTAGAATGAGGTTATAATGCCAATTACCACACTTGAGGTTCTTGGAGCACCATAAGGATTGATTTCCGTAAAGGCTTTATTTTTGTTAAATACAGCAATATTACTTCCTCTTACGTAAACCTGAGAGTCATGCAGGAAGGGAATTGCACTTCCTCCATTAAAATGATAGGTCAGCTGGACAGTTGGAAGGATAAAGGAGTCATTACCAAATACCCAGTAACTCGAATTGCGATCATTGTTTCCACCGCTCCTGGTAGTCAACCGAGGATGTATAGTGTTGACATCCATATTACCAGGTCCGTATGCCTGAAAAGCATATTCTGAATATTTCACGTCGCCTATTACCTGAAAATAGCCTGGCCCATTTCGGGTATTTGAATCTCCCAGTCTGCCGATTCCCATGACAAAAAGTCCAAAGTTCCTGTAACGGATATCTAAATATGCACTGTACTGGGTACGCCTGCCATGTCCGACAATACGCTGGTCCAGCTGGTCAATAATCCCATCCCCATTTTGATCTAAATATTTAATATCCCCTGGCTGAACGGTTCCAAATGTGGGTTCAGGCAGACCATCCACCAGGGATCCGTCCGGATTAAAATCACTTTCACTAAATAGACCGTCAGCAACCAGGGCCCACATGGCATCTGTGGCAGTTCCTGTCCTGGTAAGCTCCTCATCCACCCCCTCATAAATTGGTTCGTCCAACTGAGTAATTTCCGGGCTAATGTTCATCACTTTACTTCCAATAGTCACGTAGAAATCATCTGATACATTGTAGGTGTAATCAACTCCAAATTCAATACCACTTGTCTTGTAGCTATTAAAATTGGCATATAGCTGATCATCAAATCCCATTATCTGTGGATAGGTATAGGCCATGCGGGTTAGATTTCCAATGGAATGACTCTGGAACCAACCCAGTTCCAGGTGGAGTGAATTTTTCAGCAATAGAGCCTCAAGACCTACGGAAATGTCCTCCCGCTCCTGCATAGAGATATCGTTTGAAGCTGTGGAGAAGACAGTTTCATTGTTGTCCCTGCCACCATTGGCATAACTAAAGTTACCTCCTCTTACGAATGTATTGGCATATCTGTAGTAATCCTCATTGCTATTTCCCCAATTATCATTTTTTGAAATGCCGTATGAAGCTCTTAGTTTAAGATAATTGATCAGCGAAACATTATCCATAAAACTCTCATTTGAAACGATCCACGCAGCCCCCACAGCCGGCGCTAATTCAAACTTATTACCAGATGGCAATTTCTTTGTGCCGATACCCATAAGCGATCCCTCCAGAACATACTTCTTATTGAACATGTAATTCGCAGTAAATCCATAATTAAATACAGTCTGCTTCTGAAATCCCCCTTCTCTGGTTAAAACGTTTCCATACAAAATGGCCATCGCGGATATATCGTGCATTCCGAAACTTCTGTCATAGCTCAGATCTCCGTAATACCCTATATTATTATAGTATGTGGAATTCTCGTTATTGGTATTGTACTGGTCACGAGGTATATCCTCCCCATGGATGAAAACCGTATCAAGGACACCCAGTGAATCGACCCCTGGTTCGTAGATTGCATAAGCATAGGATTGTTCCGTAAAGAGTGAGTTATAGAAAGTCATCGAGCCATATCCTTTGGCAGACAGACCCTCTGTAATAAAGCTTAAATCAACATCCAGATTGCTGCCGAACTGAGCAAGGGTTTCCTGGTAATTCACCTTTCCGTTCTGGATCAGCTCTCCAAGAATCTGGTTGTTTGCATATGTGGAATTTCCTCCCAGTACCTGACCATCATGTAAAGTGGCTTCTTCAAGCACAAAATTCCTTGTGGTTTCATCCTGGATCAGATTGGGATCCCATAAATCCGGATACGCATTGGGCTTGATACTTGAAAACTCTTCCCAGTAATCATATCCACCGCTCGCATTGTTTACGTTTGGGCCATTATAGATGGTCATTCTTGCCACAGCCTGTACGCCCATTTTCATATAATCATTGATCTTAAAGTCAAGGTTACTCCTGAAATTGAAATAATTTTCATTATCAGGTATCTCCGTGTTCAACCAACCCTTATCCTGTCCCCACTCTGTATTTATATAGTACTGTGCATTTTGATTACCACCGGACAAGTCAAAAATCACATTTGTGCTGTTCCTGTAATTCCTCAGGTAATCTTCTGAATAAAAATCATTATCCGGATATAATGCCGGTGATTCTCCGCTACGCGTTTTATCAATGTCATCCTGACTGTAAATGGGATCCAGTCCGTCATTGGTCAGCGCTTCGTTATATTTTTCCATATAATCGGCCGCGTTGAGGAAATTGGGAAGAGCCCGGGCCTGAGAAATCGAATGCTGGGCACTCACCCGGATCTGGGCCTTTCCGGGCTTCCCTCTTTTTGTATTGATCAGAATTACTCCCTGATCACCCATCGCTCCATATAAGGCTTTGGAAAGCGCATCTTTTAAGACCACTATGGTCTCTACTTCCATCATGTTCAAGCGATTGACATAGAATCCATCCTGAGGCACCCCGTCAATAACCACAACAGCATTCCCGGTTCCCCAAGTATTATAGACATCAAAGAGTCCGACAACCTTTCCGTTTAAAGCAGAACCAATATGGGTCCTGGAATCCCTTAGATATTCTTTCTGAGCATCAACTACACTTACTGAACCGGTCATCCTGTCTTTCTCTGTCTCATAAAAACTAAGGTCAACGGTATTAGCTTTTGCTATTGAGCTATCTGGATTGTATGTACCTGATGAATCACCCTGGGCCTCCTGGGAAAAAAGAAGGCCAAACGATGCTGAGGAGATTATCAGACATGAAAATAATTTCGAGATATTCATAATTCTATTATTTTCTTACCAATTAAGGTTAAACAATTACCATCCAGGATTTTGCTCCCAGGTTTCGGCAAAAAAGACATCATCATCAAGGAACGGCATCCAGTAGTGAGCATCCTTGAACACATAATTCCCACTGTCTGGAGCTTTTAAACGCACCACATTGTCATCGTCAACTGGATTCGCAATATCAGTATTGCCTCCAAGCAGATCGAATTTCAGGATTTGGATGGGTGTTCCATCCTTGTAATGAGCTATTTTCCATCTGCGGATATCATACCAGTATTGCCCCTCATATGCCAATTCAACGGCTCGCTCATTGCGGTAGAGTACCCGGAAGGGATCTGTGTTCCCGGCATATGCATCCTCCTCAGATTCCGGTATGAGATAACTCCCATAATCACCTACCGCAAGTGTTGTTGCAACATCCGGCATTCCCGCTCTTAACCTGACGATGTTAAGTGCGTCTGCTGCTGACATTGTTCCACCTGCCGGAATGGCATTATAATTTCCACTGAGTTCGTAAGCGGCTTCAGCATAGGTCAGATAAATATCGGCTAAGCGCAAAAAGGGAGTGGCATAACCATTTCCTTCATAGTCAGGATTGTTAACTCCATCGGCCCAATACTTACGTACGACGAAGCAATTAAATTCTTTTGCCCGGACTCCCCATGCCTGATTGACCACTTTCGTTCCAACCGAATCTCCGTGGACATAGAATACTTTATAAAACCGGGGATCACGGCCTACCCATCTTCGTGTTGCATCCTGATCGTATTCAAGTTTATAACGGGACCCATCTACCATTTCAAATTTATCGGCAAGCTGGCAGTTTCCCTGTGCACCGTCCTGATTAGTCAGGTTTTTGTCGCCATACGCTCGTCCTGCCGTCTGCCTGATGGTTACAGCACCAAAAGCATCATTTGGTTTTTTCCATAGTACTTCCGGCGTGCCGGGCTGAATGCCTCCATCCGCTAATACAAATATTCGTTGGTAATCCTCCATATTTGTCAGTCCATCTGCATTTACCTCAGGCATGCCAGAAGGTTGCCTGCCTATGATGCTTTTGGCTTCGTCGATTACATCCTCGCAGGCAACAACACAGCGTGCAAGAAGGTCTTTGTCATAGTCTGCCAGACCTGTCGAGTATTCATTAAACAGCGGACTGGCAGAATTATGAAGTGCTTTGGCCACATAACCAAGCGCCGCAACTCTGGTCGGGCGTCCCCAATTGATAATGGGATCAGGCCATACGGAAGGCAGAAGATCTGCTGCAGCTTCCATATCGTCTACGATACGTTCAAAAACAGCCTGACAGTCCTTGTAGGTGTTTCCATCCTTTTCATAAGACCAGTGCCGGTTCATATAATCATATTCGGAACCGCTTGCAATAATGGTATCTACATAAGGAATCGTTCCCCATATTCTTACAAATTCATAATGCCAGAACGCCCGGTAGAACAGCGCTTGTCCTTTTAACCAATCCCGCTCCTCTGGTGTGGCTTCAACCGGTGCTCCTGTACTTAGCTTATCAAGGCAAATGTTGGTAATCCGTACAGCTTTCCACATATGCGAGTAAAGTCCGAAATTCGCCCCTTCATGTGCACTGCCTTCATTATGCGGAAAAAATATGGAATGGGCATCCATTAATCCACCCCCTGACCGGGCATAAAGACCGAGGTTAGCTTTGGTGACGGAAAAGCCAGCATAGGCTACGCACTCTCCTCCTAATGAATGGACACGCCTGGCTCCGCCCCTGGTATAGTCTTTTATCATTACAGGTAGTTGGTCCTGGAAGCCCTGAAAGTCTTTGTAGGTAGAAAATATGTCATCCTCAGTCAACCCGGCCTCAACCGGAATCTCCAGGTAATCTTCACAGCCCGTGAATGAAATCGCCAGGCCCAGTGTCAGAATAAAACAAATTGCTATATTTTTCATTGCCTTAGTTTTAATCGCCCCTATGTTTAGAATTGTACTCTCAGTCCAAAGTTTACATGTTTCTTTGTTGGATAGTTCTTGAGGTCATGGTTTGCACCCACCCCGTCGTCCGGCATAAGTGACCACATCCAGAGGTTTCTTCCATTCACGTAAAACTGAATGTTGCTGATTCCGATTCTTTTTGTCCATTTGCCTGGCAGACTGTATGCTAATTGAGCGGACTGGATTCTTAAGAAAGAACCGTCGTATCTCTGGTAGTGACCTGTTGGAGCCCATTTCGAACCTCTGCTGAGTGCAGGATAGTCCGGATTAATGTTATTGTAGGTCCAGGATCTGTCCAGCAAATAATCAGGGATAAAAGCTCTTTCAAAACCAAACTTCGGATCACCAATTCTTCGTGTCACATTGTAGGCTCCAACAAACAAAATAGAAAATTCCAGACCTTTGTAATCCGCCCCCAGCGAAATGCCGTAATTGTTTTGGGGATATACCGGATATCCGTAAGGAACTACATCATCAGAGCTCTCATAAAGTCCGTCGGCATCATAATCAATCAGTGCCACATCACCGGGCATACGCTGTTCATTCTGACCACCGGTTGAAGATCCGCTCGTCAAATAAACATCATCCCAGCTATTCATGATTCCTGAAGCCATCGAGGTTCTAGTCTGGTCCAGAGGAAATCCTTGTTGGGCCCTGTATGATGGTGTCAGTGGAGGATCCTCTTTATAGATTATCTCACTTCTTGCAACTGCCCAGTTCGCTTTGACCCAGTAATTAAACACATTTCCTACAGTGTTCCGATAGGTCACCTCGAACTCCATCCCATGGGATTTAGCCTCCCCCAGATTAGCAGCAGCAAAAGAAGGAACACCACTAACAGAAGGTATCTGGCGCTGATTTGCTGCAATTAGCATATCGTAACGGTATTCGTTCCAGAGATCTAGTGCCATGGATATCTTGTTTCTGAATAAGCCTATATCCAAACCAAGATTCTGTTTTCTGGCAGTCTCCCACCGAAGGTCAGGATTCCCGGGAGTTCCCTCTGAGGTCCTTATATACTGATCGTATTCGGAGAATGGATAACCAAAACGTGATTCCTCAATTACCGTTGGGCTGTCGTTGCCAGACGGTCCGTTAATAGCGTTGGGAAACATCTCCCAAACGGTCACATAGGGCCATTGTCCCCCGGCATTTACGCGGTCGTTCCCAACCAGTCCCCATGAATACCTTACTTTGAGCCTCTCCAGCCATTCCGAAGAAGCATTTTGCATAAAGGATTCATTGCTGATCACCCAACTTCCGCCTACTGAAGGGAAAAAAGCGAATTTATATCCGGGGCCAAATTTCTCTGATCCGTTGTACGCCCCGTTAACTTCCAGAAAGTAACGCCGGTCATAACTATAGGTCAGCACGACCAATCCAATCCTCCCGCTTTCCCGGCCAGTTGCTGCCTTCAACTTCTTCCTGTCGGCTGAAAACAGCTGTTCCAGTTACATCATGGTTTCCAAAATTTCGGCCATAATTTAACCTGACTTCATAATAAAGCCTACGCTTTGAATCATTGGCTCTTCCAAAGGGTGCGTTAGAATGTGACGGGCTGCTCAATCCAGCCAAATCCTGCACCTGTAGCGCCCCCCCACCTACATCCCAAACTGTTGTAGGGAAAGCCATATTAGCAGGATCACCATTGGCCAGTTTATAGATCCCTTCATCCTCATCGTAATACCCGCCGTTTAGATAAAAATCTTCATCTAATTGTTTTGGTTAGCACGCCGTCATCTCTAACCTCAAGGCCCTCTGCTTCAAAACTAGCTATCGTAGGCTAATTTAGCCGAAAATCTTAATCCTGGGGTAATAAACTTAAGGTCCTGCTCAAGCGTATAATCCATATTAACGGTAGTGGTGTTTCGGGCTTGAAGACCACTGGTATTCAATCTATATACAGGGTTATATGCATTTAAAGCATAGTTCCTGGCTCCATACACGTCATCTTCATATTTTGCAACCATTGCATTGGGAGGATAAGCACTGATTGCATCATAAATACTATTTAGCTTATAGCTAGGAATTGAATTCTGGAAGGTCTGGATCCCATAGATATTCACTTTCAGATTGGTTGTACCTGTCAGTTTTACATCGAAATTGGATCGAATATTGATACGGTCGTAACTGTACCCGGGCTGATAACCCCGACCTTCATCTTCACCATTAAAGAGATCGCCAACATGATTATAGCCTGCGTTTGCAAAGTATTTTAAGCGCTCTGTCCCTCCGCTGCACACTTCCATTTAAGCGGAATGAATTTGTAAAATCCTTGAAAATAATATCCAGCCAGTCGTTATTGGGATAGGCGTATGGGTAGGTATTGTTCCGATAATAACCAATTACCTCGTCGGAGTAGTAATTGTTAAGTCCGGCTGATCCGTCTGTTCGCCTGGTCCGTTCAACTGCGTAATTAAAGGCATCGATTGCATCCAGAAGTCCGGCCGGTTCTACAATCTTACTCCACGTTTCCATGGAATACTCACCTTCAAGAGTAAACTTGCGCTTTACCCATTGCACCACGCTTGGTGGTAATCAAAATTACTCCATTCCCGCCTTTCACTCCAAATACCGCGGTGGCGGAAGCATCCTTCAAAACGGAAAACTTGCCACTTCATTGATATCGATGTCATCCATATCACGCTCAATTCCGTCCACCAGGATTAAAGGACCTGCATTGTTCCAGGTGTTTTTTCCGCGTATAAGGATCTCGGTGTCCCTGGTAGACCCTGGAATCACCTCCTCCTGCCAAACCTGAGGTAGACATAACCGACATACCCGGGATAACACCGGTTAGTGCATCCTTCAGGTTCGTTACATTTCCCTGCGCCCTGATATCATCGCCTTTGGCAACACCAATGGCTCCCACCAGGCTCTCCTTTTTCTGTTCACCATATCCGATAACAATAACTTCCTCCAGACCGACTGTGCTTGCTAACAGGCTTACGTTAATAACCTGATCCAGACTTGTAACCACAATCCTTTGAGTTTCCATTCCCACGAAGGAAAAGACGATTGCATCTCCTACGGAAACACCGTCAAGCGCAAACTCCCCTTCTATGCCGGTAATTGTCCCGATTGTCTTTCCCTCTATGGAAACGTTGACTCCCGTCAATGCTCCGGTTTCGTCCTGAACAGTACCCGTAATAAGCCCCCCCTGGGCAAACAAGAGGGAAGATACCATTGCTAGGAGCGAAAAAATTACAAGGATTTTCTTCATAGCATCCAAGTGTTAGTTTAGTTTAGATTGCAAGATCTCACCTAAATGAGGAGTATAAGTCCAATATTAGAACAATAGGATTAACAGAAGTATAAATATCAGATTAACAAGTGTCCAATAATTCAGCAGATCTTATATTTTCAGGAAGCCTGTCAATAATTTTAGCAACTCCTATATACCTTAGTCTCAAAGAACTTATATGATAAACAGTTGAAAAATTCGACTATTAAAATTAAAAAAGGGGGGCCTTAGAAAGCTGTAGTTAATAAGGCTTATCCGCCATATCCGGGTGTAATTTATGAAAGTTATATTTAATTTGAAAATTTCAAAATATAAATATGTTACAGAAGGTTAACGAGATAAAAGTAACAGACCGCTTAAGCAATTTAGTCTATAGTTTCAGCAAAAACACCGGGCCGGGTTACCTCCTTAGATAAAGCATTCTGGTAGCCTGGAGCCATTAATGCCATTTTTGAAATACAAAGTAATTAATCTCTTATTAATTACACATTAACCCTCTATTACTAAATTCATATAAAAAATCAAATAAGCAAATGGAAAACACTCGAAGAAGTTTTATTAGAAAAGTAGCTGCAGGAACTTCTGCATTAGCCATTGGTGGCGTTGGTTATGGATTTTCTCCTGAAAGTTATTCCCGGATTATGGGTGCCAATGACCGCATCAGAATGGGTATCATGGGAACCAACGGCAGGGGAAAGAGAATGGCAGCCAATTTTGCACTTCAGAAAAATACGGACGTGCAATGCATATGTGATGTGGAAGACAAAGCCCTGGCAAAGGGTATTGCCGCAGTACAGGAAGCTGTAAATAAAACACCCAGGAGTGAGAAAGATTTCCGAAAGATGCTAGATGCAAAAGACATTGATGCGGTTTTCCTGGCACCACCCGATCACTGGCATGCTCCCGCAACCATCATGAGTTGCGTAGCTGGTAAGCATGTGTATGTGGAAAAACCCCTCAGTCATAATCCGGCAGAGGGAGAGATGGTTATTGAGGCTGCAAAGAAGTATAAGACAGTGGTGCAAATGGGAGCTCAAAGGCGTTCCTGGAAATTGCTGACAGAAGGCATCAACGAATTGAAAAGTGGTGTGATAGGTAAACCTTATATGGTAAAAACCTGGTATACGAATAACCGTGGCCCCATTGGGACAGGGAACATTGTTCCGGTACCCGCCGGCCTTGATTATGAATTATGGCAAGGTCCAGCTCCGCGACGGCCATATAAAGACAACCTGATCCATTACAACTGGCACTGGTTCTGGAACTGGGGAACAGGTGAAGCACTGAATAACGGAACCCATGAAATAGATCTTGCCAGGTGGGGATTGGGTGTTGATTTCCCAAACAAAGTAAACTCAGTGGGAGGACGGTATCACTATAAGGATGATTGGGAGGCTTTCGATACGCAACTCATTACCTATGAATGCGAGGGAGCTTCTATCGTTTGGGAAGGACGAAGTTGTAATGGAAGCAAGGTTGAGGGTCTGGACAGGGGTGTGATCTTTTACGGTGAAAAGGGAAGCCTGCATACAGGCCATGATGGCTACACCATCTATGACATGGATGGCGTTGTGCTTAAAGAGATTAAATCAGATCTGGTGTTCGATGGAAGAAATACTTCAAGCCCTGCTGCAGGCCTTGACAATGTGCACATAGATAATTTTCTGAACTGTATCCGTACCGGGGAAACACCAAATGCTGATGTGGAAACAGGTCACAAGAGTACCACCTGGGTACAATTGGGGAATATCGCTCAAAGAGTTGGAAAGGGCCTGACAATTAATCCCAAAAATGGCCATATCCAGGGTGATGCGGAGGCTGAAAAACTCTGGGGCCGTGAATATGAACCCGGTTGGGAACCAAAATTTTAATGTACACCAACAAGCAATATCATGACAACAAGAATATTCGTATGGTTCGGAATAGCTTTTCTGACAGTACAATGTGTTAACAGGCCTGAGCAAGAGGCTGCAGAGGCTGCCTCAGAAGCTGTCAGGACAGTACTGTTTGATGGCTCAAATACCGATGCCTGGAGAGATACCAAATCAGAACAGTTCCCGGAAGACGGATGGGTGGTTGATGCAGAGGTGTTGACCGTTCGTGGAAAGAAAGAAGATCAGCCGGGAGGCCATGATATTATATCCAAAACACGTTTTGGAAATTTCGAACTCCAGCTTGAAGCAAAACTGGCTGAAGGGGCCAATTCCGGTATTAAATATATCGTCTCAGATGCATTTCCGGGCAAGGAAGGAAGTTTTCTTGGTCTTGAATTTCAGTTAATTGACAATGAAAAGCATCCTGATGCAAAGATGGGAAGAGAAGGCAATCATAAAATGGCCGGACTATATGATCTGATTCCCCCTCCGGAGGATCTGACTGTTAACCCTCCTGGAGAATGGAACAAGATCAGAATAAAAGTGGATGGGAACATGGTGGAACATTGGTTAAACGATGAAAAGGTGCTTGAAGTTGACCGGGAAAGCCTCGCTTTCAGGGAACTCGTAAGTCTGAGTAAATATAAGAACCTGGAAGATTTTGGAGAATTGGAAGAGGGGCATATCCTGCTTCAGGGCCATGGTGATGAGGTATCATTCAGGCACATTAATATCCGGACCTGGTAACCATAATATAGATGTTACTAATTTTTATTTATAAGTAGTTAGTTTCTCGTAATAGTTTGGTTTAAGTTGGACAGGAGGGGGTGAGCTCCCTCCTGTTTACTCAAAAACGAGTAGCAAATTAAGAAGCACTTGCTTTCGGTAATCATTTTATTTTACTATAACATTTGATATGAGAATTTTCCTGATCTCCATGGCTATAGTCTTTCTGATTGTACCTAAGGTATCTTCATCTGAAATTGTGATTGTACCTACCGGAACATCCGATGATGCTCCGCATATCCAGTCTGTTCTGGATGGAATAGAAGATGGAGACACTTTAAAGTTAAATGGTGATTTTGTCATCAGACACACCATCTACCTTCCCTCTAATTTCACATGGATTCTTAATGGCTCAGTGACCTTAGGCGGGGATGCAGACCTGGACCAGGCCGGTTATAACATTCCCCCCATTGATGCAAGACGGCGAACGGGAATTACAGAAAAGCCAGGAGGTGCAACGAACATAAACATGTCGGGTGGAACCTATTATGGAAATTCTGCTAATTATACCAAGAGTATGCGATACTTGAATTTTGGGAGTGTGACGAATTCCAAATTTTCAGACATGCACATTACAGAAGTGACAGATGATAATTTCACGCTTGGCCCAGGATGCAATAACAATGAATGCCGAAACCTGATCGGATCTTACTCATTGAGTGGAAATGCCATGACCGACAAAGGCGATCACAACACCTGGATTGATTGTGTGGCAGAGTATTGCCTGGGTCCGCATGGCGATGGATGGACACCAAAATGCCGCTACAGCACCTTCATCAGGTGCATCGCAGCAAATAATATGGGGCCAGGTTTTGGGATGTATGCACGCGAGGAAGGGTATCCTGATAATAAAGACGTGGGAGCCCATATTATTGGCAATAAGTTTATTGACTGTATATCTTATGGAAGCGGGAACAGTTCTGGTTTTAGTTTTAATATCTCCTCCAATTGCCCCGGAGCCATCATACGGGACAATTATATCCAGGCGATTTGTTATGATAACCACGCCAGCGGTGTGTTCTTCAGAAATAAGGATGATGCAGAACTTGGCATCATTGAAAATAATGTCGTGGATATCGTTTGTTATGGCAACAAAGGCTTAAATAAAAGTGGGAACCCCAGCACTTGGGCAGGTGGCCTGGGTATGGAAAATGACAACAGTACTTCTCACAATTTAATTGAAAATATTACAGGATCCGTAGTCTGTTATAACAACGTAATTGATGTAAGCACAAAGGGTGGAACCAACTGCGGCATAAACGCTTATCATCCTGAAGCAGAGAACTATCCTACATTTGAAGACAAGAGTAGTGGCAACAATACCATCACAGTCATCGATTTTCGCTGTTCGGATCCACTGAATGCCTGGTGCCAGTATACATATTGTGGTGCCCCCACACCCCCATTGCCCGAGGCTCCTTTTGAGCTTTCAGCAGATGTTATTTCTTCCAGTCAGATTGACCTGACATGGTCAGATACCACCAGTAAGGAAGATGGTTTTGTGATAGAGCGAAAAATGGCAGATTACTACTATACAGTCGGCAGGGTGGGTGCAAATGTCACTTCATACAGCGATACCGGGCTCGTAGCACTTACAGCATACAGCTACCGCGTTCAGGCCTTTAATGTCTCCGGGTTTTCAGCTTATTCCGACGAGACATCGGCCACCAGCATGGGATTCAGCATTACCATTGAGCCCACTGGTACTGGTGATGATACGGATTTGATTCAATCGACGCTGGATGGATTGCAAGAGGGGGATAGCATAATCTTAAAGGGCGATTTCATCATCGTCGGAACCATTTACCTGCCATCCAATATCACCTGGATACTCGATGGTTCTCTTACCGTGAGTGAACATATAGATCTGGACCGGGTAGGCTTTGTAGGTCCTGGAGTTGATGCCAGGCGACCCACTGCCATAACTGAAAAACCCGGTGGAGCAACAGACATAGAGATGTCGGGCGGAACCTATTTTGGATATGATATACACAATGGATCATCATCAATTCGCTTTCTGAACTTTGTGTCGGTGAGTAACTCCTACTTCCACGATTTTACAGTAGATGAGGGATCGGACGATGGTTTCACCCTTGGACCTGAAAGTCGGTACAACGAATGCCGAAACCTTATCGGCACAGGAGCTCACGGAAATGCATTAACCGACAAAGGAGAGTACAACAAATGGTATGACTGTATCGCTGAGGATTGTGACAGTGACGGATGGACCCCAAAATGCAGGTTATTCTGAATTTCACCGATGCATAGGAAGAAGAAATGCCGGCCCCGGATTTGGAATGTTTGCACGTTTAGACGGATCCGGAAATCCGGTTGACCTGGGAGAGATCATTGTGGGAAATAAATTCTATGACTGTGAATCGTATGATAATATCAGGAGCGGATTTAGTTTTAACATTGCGGGTACCTCCGGTCATGGATCAATTATTCGGGATAATTATATCCAGGCTGTATGTTATAATAACGGTATTCAGGGTGTTACTTTCAGAAATAAGCAGGAGGACGGTATAATCGAAAACAATGTAGTGGACATCATTGCGTATGGGAACAAGGGCCTAAACAGTAGTGGAGGTATTTCCAGTTTCGCAGGCGGATTAGGTGTGGAGGGTTCTATGAGCGGAATTTCCGGATCTGTGATAGCCTATGACAATGGTGGATACGATGTGAATATTAACAGCGCGAGCTCTTGCACAATAAAGACCTATCACCCGAATAATCAAAATGAGCCGGTATTAAACACAGGATCAAACGGAAACACCATTGAGGTGATCGTTTTTAGCTGTTCGGATCAACTGGAAGCATGGTGCCAGTATAAATACTGTGGGGCTCCCACACCTCCAATGCCTAATGCCCCAATCGATATTTCGGCAGAGGCAGTCTCTTATGATCAAATCAACCTGACCTGGACAGACAGTGCCGGGGAAAAGGATGGCTTTATAATTGAGCAAAAAACAACTGGCATATTTGCAGTGATCGCCACCACGGATGCGAGTTCTTCCTCTTTGAGCATCAGCGGATTAACTGAACTAACTGAATATACATACCGTGTTCGCGCAATCAATATCTCCGGATCTTCAGACTATTCAAATGAATCATCAGCAATAACAGGTGCGAACAGCACTTCGGTTCAGAATCCTGAATCAGGCAGAGGCTGTGAGCTCACATGCTACCCTAATCCCTTCAGAGAGACTACCCATATTAACTATTCTATTAAGAAAGATTGTTTTGTGTCAATAAAACTATTTGATTCCACAGGACGAAAGCTGAATACAATAGTTCATGAAAAAATGCCAGAAGGGAAGCATGTAGTTTTATTTGATGGAAGCCATCTGTCCGAAGGCACTTATTTCTACATTCTCCATGCAGGTGATCATCTTGAATCTGGAAAATTTATTCTGCTCTAAGAAATTATTTTGTAGCATTGTGAAACAACTATTCACTACATAAGGAAGTCTTTGTCAGGAGGGAAAGTAATTCCCAGAGAATGCTTATGAAGAAATAATAGGAGCTCAATGAGATACGCATGTACAATAAGGTCAATAACAATAATGCTAATTTGCTTTCAATTTTCAATCGCAGTGAAAGCTCAAAGTGGAAGCAGTTCAAATGATCATCCCAATGTGATCATGTTTGCAACGGATGACCTGAACACATGGATAAATCCACTTGGACACAATCAGGCAATCACTCCAAATTTAGATCGTCTGGCTGAAAGGGGCATTACCTTTACAAACGCACATGCTCCTGCAGCTTATTGTGCTCCCTCGCGCAGTGCCATATGGTCAGGTTTACATGCATCCTCAACCGGATGCTATAACGATGAGTTGTATTTCTATGACATGCCCGAACTGGTGTCTCTGCAAACTGCCTTTGACCAGGCAGGCTACCAAACATTTGGTGCAGGGAAATTATACCACCACAGGGCCGGATCATTTGACATTCGTGGTTGGGATGTCTATTTTTCACGCAGTCAGGAAATCAGAGATTGGGGTTATGAGATGGGGTATCGTGGCAGCGATGTTCCCTGGCCCGATCCGCGCCCTTACAGCCCCTACTATACAGATCCCCGCAGTCGATACTATCTGGAACCTGGAGAACAAATTGATTACGGAGGATTCTTAGAATGGGGCCCTATTGCCCCAGACAAGGCAGAACAAATTCCCGATGCCGTACGCACCAATTGGGTTTGCGATCTTCTGGAACAGGAACATACAGATCCCTTCTTTATTGGATTAGGGCTATACAGTCCGCATTTTCCAAATTATGCGCCGCAGGAATTTTTTGACTTGTATGATAGAGATTCCATCATCGTACCCTATCTGAAAGCAGATGATCTGGATGATTTGCCTGATTATATACGCAAGAAGATGACAAATCGCCTGATCAAACAACAAACGTTAGAAGATGTGGATGCAGTGGAAGATGCCATTATAGGTTACCTGGCCTGTGTCTCCTTTGCCGATGCCATGCTGGGTCGTGTATTGGATGCCCTGGACTCAAGTGCCTATAAAGACAATACAGTTGTTATATTTTGGAGTGACCAGGGTTATCACCACGGTGAAAAGGGCCAATGGGGCAAACATACCCTCTGGCAGGAAACATCCCATGTACCTTTCATTTTTGCAGGGAATGGCTTACCTGAAAACAAGCGTGTAACAAGCACTGTTAGCCTGATCGATATCTATCCAACGCTAATTGATCTATGCAATCTCCCCCAACAGCATCAAATGGATGGTGTATCTCTTGCTCCGATTCTTAACAATCCTGCTGAATCAGCAGATAGAAACGTATTAATGACATACATGGAAAGGGGCGGGTATGCTTTAATTAATAGCAACTGGAGATACATTCACTATCATGATGGCTCCGAAGAGTTTTACGATTTGAAGAATGACCCCAATGAATGGTACAACCTCGCATCTGATGCGGATTTCAGGGATGTAATTAACGAAATGAAGCAAGCGGCCCCGGCTGAATTTCACCTGGATGGGACTCCTCGAAACACCCTGAATCTGGTTATCCAGGACAGCTCATTTTATTGGGAACCCAGAGATAAAAGCATGGTAACAACTTTTATCAATGGCTCAATTACTTTTTCAAATCCCATACGTCAACAGGGAATTTCATTTTTGGAAATTACCCACCCGGACAGCATTACATTTACTGAACAGGCCATCAAAAGTGAACTGGATAGTCGGCATATTCCAGCAGATAAGTTATGTTATTTTAAGATAGATGATCAGTACTTTAACTCAGATGATCATGATATAGCTTTTCATATCACATATTTTGACCAAGGCAATGGCAATTTTAAGCTTCAATACACCACTACCGGGTCTGATGAGAAAAGCATTCTTATTGCTAAAACCAATACCAATCAGTGGTTAACAAAAACGGTGATGCTTGCAGATGCGGACCTTAACAATCAACTTTTTGCCCAGGCTGATTTTTGTCTTACAGGGGAAGTGTATGTACGAGAAATTAGCATAAACAAATACTTGCCTTCTGAAGTATCTGTTGTATTTGCCGATCAAATTATTGAGAAAGGAATGGAGTTTCTCGTGGGAACCGATCCTACTAAAGAAACCTATACGGAGAAGGTCACCATTGGGGGTCACGATTGCCGATTTATGTCTTATGTTGATAAAAGAAAATATGGCTACTTCAGGGTAAATGATGCCATCATAAAACCAACAGACAAGCAGCTCACTTTTGAAATAACGTATTACGATTTAGGCACAAGTGTATTACGACTTCAGTACAACGCAAGCAGCGAAAATTATAAAAAAGCCGATATTACCAGAACAAATACGAAAACATGGATGACCAAAAGTTTCATTGTAAGCGATGCGGCCCTGGAAAACAAACAAAACAATCAGTCCGATTTTAGAATTATGGGAGAAGCCTATATTCGCAGGGTAGCGGTTAGAATTGGATCCGAGATTCCGGAAACACCTGATATTCCTGTTGAATATGTGATACCAAAAGAAACTGAAATTACAATTGGGACTGCGCAAACTGAAGCATCCAAGCAGGACGTGGATATTCAATTTATCCAGGGGATGTTAAGAATCTTGATACCCGAAAAGATGATCAGCGCAAAGCTCAGGGTATACAATGCAATGGGACAGGAAATGTATCGCACCAGAATGACACAAACAGAAGAAATTATTAATTTGTCTTCCTCATCGAGCTTCTACATTGTTGTCATTCAGGATACAAACACCTTTATCAGTAAAAAAATTTTTCTCCCATAGCGGATTATCGGCTTTTCTTTTCCCAATGAAATGAATCTCCTTCAACGATAAGGTTCAGCTCACGTCTGGGAGTTGCGGATGGCGCAAATACTGAGGGAAGCGTTTTCTTCATACCATGTATGATATCTGCATACCCGGCTTCGTCTATCAGATTATTCCATTCATTGGGATCATTTTCTCTATGATAGAGCTCTTCCGATTTATCGTGATTATAGATATATCGCCAATTGTTATTGATGATTGCATAGGCCCCTCTTTCCGCATGTGGAATAAAAATATTTCGTTCTTTGGAACTTGAGGGATTCCGGAGCACCGTGGCCAGGGAAACTCCTTCAAATTGCTCAGCTTCAACAGGAAGTCCGCAAAGCTCAACCAGGGTGGGATATATATCAATCAGGCTTACAGGATCGGATATTTCTGTCTGTTTTGCAATTCCTTTTCCTGCCCAGATAAATGGAACCTGTGTGGTCCTTTGCCACAGGGTATGCTTTCCCCAATGTCCCTTTTCTCCATGATGAAAACCCTGGTCGCTCCACATCACAATGATCGTATTTTCCGTATAGGGGCTTGCTTCAAGCGCATCCAGAAGCCTTCCGAGCATAGCATCAGCAAAAGAAATGCTTGCCAGGTAGGCATGAAGGGCATCTTTAAGTGCACCATATTCTTCAAGTTCCTGATGTTGTTTTGATCTGCGCTTATAGAAGTCACGAATGGCAGGGGATAAATCATCCAGGTCATCCTCTTTATAAGGGGGTAATTCCAGTTCATCCCGATTGTAAAGGTCGAAATATTTTTGGGGTGCATAATTGGGATAATGTGGGGAGTACATGCCCAGTGCCATAAAAAAAGGCTCGTTATGGTCGCGCTTTAATACATCGCACATCCAGTTAGTCCGCATGGCATCTGTCATCTTTTCTTCCTTTTCGTTGGCAATGGGTCCCCATTCAAGATGCAGGGCAGATCCTTCCCCCCGATCAGTATTTCTATAGTAAGGGCTGTATGGGTAGGGGTCCGGTAGCGGAACATCACTCATGTGGTAGCTATTCATTTCATAAGCCATGTCTTTTACTTCCTGGCTGCGTGTAAAATATTCCGTCCAGGCACGGAGATCAACATATCCGGATCTGTGGTGGTATAATTTACCTGCACCATAAGCATGATAACCCGCATTCTTAAAAGCCATTTGCAGCGTTACCAGGTCGGGATGATCATAATGAAAAATTTCATTCTCGTAGCATCCGGTTGTGGAGGCATACAATCCTGTAAAAATGGCTGTTCTGGATGGAGCACAGTAAACACCGGGCGCATGGGCATTTTTAAAGATCAAACCCGATTTTGCCAGCCTGTCAAGATTTGGCGTTTTCACCTGCTCATAGCCAAGAGGAGAAATCCAGTCATTCAGGTCATCCATGACAAACATGATAATGTTCGGTTGATTTAACCGCTCTTCAGATCCTGGGGCCCTCTGTTTTGAAAGGTAAAAGCTTATTAATAAAGCCATTACAATTAGGCCGGCAACCAAGAGAAATCCCAGTACTTGTTTCATAAAAACGATTTTTATCTATGTCTTATTCCCAAAAATTCTATCCATTCCGAACACCTTGCTGCCAGAAATATGGAAAAGCACCCACAATGCAAAGAATTCAATCAGATTTTTGTTTACAATGAGGTAGTTCCCTTCCGCAAAAGAGTTTCCGTCAAGACCAATAAGTGGCGGATTGGCAAAATAGTAGAGGGCTAAAAGGAACATTCCTCCCAGGCATGCCCATCGACTCAAAAGACCAAGCATCAGGCTCAGACCAATAAGCACAAGGCCCCATTGATTAAGAAAATCAGTGATACCAAGCAGGACGGGATTCATGGCAATGCTTTGGAACAGGGAGGCAAAAGGGCCCGTAGCATTAGTTAAAAAATCGGCTCCGGACCACTCGGGATCCATCAGCTTTAAAAGCCCTTCATTGAGGAAATGCCATCCAATGGCTATTCTTAGAATACTCAGGGCCACAAGATGCCAGGAAAACTGTTTTTTTGTGATTTGATTGTATTCCATCTTAAATAACATTTTCGTTGTCAGAATCCCATTCGACCACTCTCTTTTCGAGATATGCCAGGTTTGCCATGTGAAAAGTCACGGTTTCTTCAAACCCTCTTTCAACATTGCAGCTTGGTTTTGAACCGGTTCTTATGGCATTGAGCCATTCCTTTACGTGAAGGTAAGTACAGTCAATTCGTTCCCCTTTATTGTAAGTGTATCCAAACCCACTTTCAAAGTAGGACCTGGATGTGGCAGAGGACACTGCATCTAATGCTACCCTTTTAGGATTGTAAGCAAAAATGGGATCTGCGGTATTCTCCTTAAACGCTTTGAATTTTTCAGATCTGCTATCCGGGTAAACCGATAAGGAAACTCCAACTTTCATGGTTCCCTCCTCTGCCATAAATGTCATGGGGCGCATGTTGCTGTTTTGCAGGGTACAATCGTAGGTTAAAGAGAGGCCTCTATTGGGGTAGTGAAAAACCACATTAAATACATCAGGAATATCCCTGGGATCTTTAAAATAGTAATTCCCTCCTGTGGCAATAACTGTTTGGGGTATACCCAGATTCATCACCTGGTTTACGCCATCAAATTCGTGGGTAAACTGATTCCCAGCCGGTCCGGTTCCAAATTCAAACCATTTTTGCCAGTTGAAATACATATCAGAATCAAATTCCCTCCAGGGTTTGTCTCCTAAAAACTCCTTCCAATTTACATTGGACGCGTTGGCATTGTCAGGTATGCCACGTATCCAGGCTCCACTATCTGTATTCCTGTTGGTAAAGGTTTCTATCAATGAAACGGGGCCCAGGATATTTTTGCTGATTATTTCATTTGCTTTCCTATAGCTTGCCTGTTGCCTGTTTTGATGACCAACCTGAAGAATTACACCGGTCTTTTTTATGACATTCCTTAAGACCTTGGCTTCATCTGCAGTCTGACACATTGGTTTTTCCAGGTAAACATGTTTCCCGGCATTTGCTGCATCGATAGCCATTTTTGCATGCAAATGATCGGGCGTAAGAATCATAATGGCGTCCAGCTGATTGTCTGATAGCATATCCCGGTAGTTTGGATATATATTTGGCTGCTTGCCTTGTTTTGACCCTCCTGAGCGAAAAGGGGTGATTGCATTTTTTGCTGCAGCCGCGGCCCTTCCTTTGTAGGTATCACACACCCCTGTGAGCTCAATATTTAAATCATCCTGATCAAGGAAATTCTTTAAAAGAGAAGCAGGCTTCCCCTGTTCCATGTATTTTCCCGCCCATTTTTCAGATGCAAAACCCAGGGCTCTGAAGATAGCATCTCCCCGTCCGCCATATCCCACCACTCCTATTCTTAATTTCTCTCCCGATGTGGGTTTGCCAGCTATCGGCAGGATATCAGGATCAAATTCTGAAATACCATATTCAGACCAATCTAATTTAAGAGGCGGTGTACTTTCCCTTTGATTGACATAAAAGCGGTTGGCGAAATATGCAAGAAAAGGCAATCCGGCCAAGCCTTTCAACGCCTCACGTCTTGAAAATTTGTATTTCATGTTGAATTCATTTTAATCGATAAAAAAGTCTACTATAATGCCTGCGATACTATTGCGGCCTAGTCTTCACCCTTTATTTCAAAAAACTCTTTCTTGAGTTTCTCTGCAATTTCAAGCTCCTGTTCAAACAGGTTTTTTGTCTCTGCAACATCACCCTCCATATGATAAAGCTGGAATGGTTCCTGAAAAGGAGTGCCGACTGGCTTTGTCCTCGCACCTGAACCATTACCAAGAATCAATTTCCACATATCCTTTCGAATGGCATACATCCCCTTTCCACCTGAGTGATGAATGACTGGAGGCCTCTGTTCATATGAGCTTTCGCCAGAAATTATGGGATAAAAGCTATAACTGTCTTCGGCAATTCCCTCAGGTTTTTCACCCCCGCTTACTTCCACAAGGGTCGCAAAAATATCTGTCAGACATATGGTTTCATTTACTCTTTTTCCTCCTGAAAATTTTGCGGGCCACCTTACGATAAAGGGAACCCGGTGCCCTCCTTCATATGCATCACCCTTGATTCCCCTGAGCATTCCATTAGCCTGATGGTTGTTGATATTGTAAAATTTCAGCCTTTCATCACTTACATGATCCGAGTCAGTTGTTGAGTTTACTCTGCGCATGGCGGAACCATTGTCGCTGGTAAAGATTACCAGGGTGTTGTTTTCGATTTCCAACTTTTCAAGCAGCTTAAAGATTTCCCCGGCAGTCCAGTCCACCTGAGAAATAAAATCGCCATAGGGTCCTTTCCCTGACACTCCTCTGAATTTCTCTGTCGGAATAACCGGCATATGTGGGGCTGTCAATGGGAAATAGAGGAAAAATGGCTCTTTTGATTCTGCTTCCTTCTTAATAAACCCTTTGGCTTCCAACAATAAATCATCCAATACCTGATTGAATTCCAGGCTCTTAGATTTTATTCCCTCTCTCCAAAAAAGTGGAAAGCTGCTTGTGGAAACCGAATCAAACTCTGTATCAAGCACCTCATAATTAAGAACATATACATAAGGCTCAAAGTCCAGGGACGCAGGTAGCACATAGGAAAAATCAAATCCATTATTATTTGGGGAGCTGTATAGTGTTTTGGTCAAATCAAATCTATTCTCAAATTCATCCTTCCCCAGTGACTTTTTCTGAAAACCTAAACCCAGATGCCATTTGCCAACTATTCCTGTTTTATAGCCTTTTCCTTTCAGGTAACTGGCAATGGTAGCCCTGTTCTCTTCAATCAGTGGAGGACTATATCCCTTTAATACTCCCCTTTTTAATGCACTCCGCCAGCAATACCTGCCTGTAAGCAATCCGTATCTGGTGGGCGTACATATGGAGGAAGGTGTATGCGCATCACTAAACATGATCCCCTCGTCCGCAAGCTTATTCAGATGAGGTGTCGGGATTTCAGAATCCGGATTAAAGGATTGCACATCGCCATATCCCATATCATCAGCTAAAATGATAACAATGTTGGGGAGATTGTTATTATTTACTGAGCAAGAAAAAAGACTTGCTGAAACAAGAAGGATTGCTATCGCTTTTGTAAGATACATATCTATTAAAATATTATGCCACACTACCCTGGCGGAAAGGTGGCGATAATTTCCATATTACTGTCTGATTCATATCTATGCGGACCGCTTTGGTAGGGGATGAAAAATTTAGCCCCCTCCCCAAGTGGAAAAGTTTGTTCACCAAAAACAATTGTACCAGATCCCTTTGTAACAATGCCAATGTAAAAGGAGTCAACTTCGAGTCCATAGTTATCCCTGATGTCGAAGCGCTTGACCCTGAAACAGCTGGTTTTATCTGCATCGATAAGTGCATACTCAGTACTCTGATTCTGTTTTTTTATGATTCGTGGTTTACAGAAATAGCTCTCCTTGAGGCTTGCAACAGGGCTTGGTTTATAAGAGAACATGGAGAGCGCAAAATCTATACCCCTGTTCATAAAACGGGATTCCTCTGGCAATACATACCCCCCCCGTTCAAATTCTATGCGAACCGCAAAGTCAGTGGGTTCCATGACCTCTATCATGAATACGCCTTCACCAATGGCATGCGGCATACCACCGGGAACCATAAATACATCACCTGGTTTTATAGGAATTTTTTCAAAACAGGCCAGCATAGCTTCCTCATCCTGCTCTTCAATCATTCGCTTAAAATCCTCTTTGCCGGGTGGATTCTGGAAACCCAAATAGATGTATGGATCTTTAATTTCTTCACGAATACTCAGAATAATATAGGCTTCCGTTTTTCCGGAGTTACTGTTAAGGTATTTCTGAGCAAAAGGAATGGTTGGATGACACTGGATATGTAATCGGATCGCAGAATCTAGAAATTTTAGCAAAAACTGGGTATTGGCTCCATATTTATCAAAATGCTGTGCCCCAAGCACCGCTAAAGGGTATTTTTCGCAGAGCGATTTTAGCTTCATCGTTTCACCTGCAATAGTAACCTTCGATAAACCTTCTTCTGTGAGATGCTCACGGCCTTTGTTAACTGCACGTGTGGTCGACCCTATCCAATCTTCAGGGAAGTGCGAATCCTCAGGATGATCACGACCTTCCTTTCGATCAAGATTTTTACCACCGGGATAGGTTCTCCAAACCCGGTTGGATTCAAAGAATAGAATGCCTGGAATGTTCAAGTTCATTAGCCTGTAATTAATTGCAAAACGCCTTTGATGCCCATGGAAGAAGTAATTATGGAAAAGATCAAAACTGCAACCAGAAATATATTTGTGCCAAGAGAATTCTTATGTTCTCCCAACAAATCCTTGCGATTGCCAAGATACAGAATACAGGCTACCGTTACCGGGAGGATAATTGAATTAAATGCCTGGGATATGATCATCACAAATACGGGTCTTGCATGAAAAATCGGAACTACAAGTCCAAGTAAAGATATAATCAGCACCATAATGCGGTATTTCCCCAGGGTCATTTTACGTTCTGAGTTGTTATAATCACAAAGCAACCATGGCAGCATCAATACATTTGGGAATTGAGAAGATACACCCGCAGCAATAATTCCAAAGGCGAAGATCGCAGTGGCAAATTTTCCGGCCAGAGGTTCCAGCAGCGTAATCATTTGGGAAGGCTCGGTAAGACCAAGCCCTTCCTTAAATAGGGTCCCTGCGGCAGCTGCCATAATAGCTAAGCTGATGACAAACATCAGAGACACAGAAACGATGGCATCATTGCGTTGTTTTTTTAAATCACTGAGGGACCAACCTGCTTCTTTTACCAGGGTAGTCCTGATAATGAACAAGCCGGAAAAAACAGTTGTACCCACCATTGAGGCAATAACAAGGAAGGGCCCTTTTCCCTGGTCAACAGCGACTTCAGGCAGGTTTGGAACCATTCCCTTTAATATATCGATGGGTGGCGGCATCAAAATGAAAAAATTAAGCAAAAAGCAGGCAGCCATGATGGCGACTATTACTGCCAGGGCCCGCTCAAAAAACTGGGTCTTGCCATTCCAGAAAATTAAGTAAACCAGGGCAATGAAAAAGCCTGCAAAGTATACAGGCTGGATGCCCCCATCAATGACCGTTTTTGACCACTCATAACTGATATCAGCGACTATCCCCATTACACCCATTACACTGCCGGATACCCCGGCGGTTAGTGCAATGATAAAAAAGACGCCTATTCCTGGGTGAATATGTTTACGAAAGGCCTGTAATGCTGTTTCTCCGGTAGCAAGTGTGTATTTTCCATAGAGGTTGATCATGAAATAGGTGGTAAAGCAAGAGGCAACAATTGTCCACAATAATGACATGCCGTATGTAGCCCCGGCCTTTGCCATGGCAGTAACACTCCCGGTACCAATATTAAAACCAAGCAGAAAAATACCAGGGAGAATCAGCGCCAAGGCTTTAGCGAATCTTTGACCTATTGTTGTTTTCATGGAATTCTTATTTTAGGGTAACAGCCTCAGGCTCATTAAACTTTTCAATAAACTCATTGTCTCGATGTAAATCTTCAAAAGGAGACTGCAAAGCTTTGGCATAACCTTCATCACCCACACTCATGGCCACAATGCGAACAAATCGTGAATCAGGTAGCCTTATATTTTTTGTGCCTTCAGGTATTTCTAAACGATAGGCAAACAGATATCCATATTCATAGAGCGCATCACCTGCCGGCAAATGGCGGTGTGAGGCGGCCCATGCGATACGTTGATCACGGATAAAAGCCGGATGAATGGTCTTCAGTTCATTGCGCATTGAATAAGACAATTCTGCGACAAATCCTTCAAATTCACGATTATCCCATGATCCAATGTATCCCGACCAACCGCCAATGGTTAATGGAATCTCTTTTTCGCCTGCTTTGAAAGTAACATCCCTATCCACATCGGCTGCTGCAAGGATATGCATAACCCTTGTCCCCTCCGGAAGAGCAATACTTTGTCCAAGGCATGCAAGGGAATTATATTCTCCCTGCTCACGGGAAGCGATTGAAAAGGAGATATTCCCCAGATGAACCTGATCGCCAATCATTTCAGCCGGATAAGTTCCACCTTTACCATCAAGACTTCCCCGATGGCCTTCGGACCTGGGCCGACGATCTTTGTATCCATCTTCGCGATTGCTGTTATAGCTAAATATATCGGTGTCGTAATCCAGTTTAATAGCTTGAGTGAGCTCGGGGAGCGCATCAACTTCTTCTGTTTTAATCAGTATGGTTTTTAATTCATAGGGACTGAAGTTTAAACTTAACTTTCCTTTTTTTGTATTAAGGTCAATGTCCAGTCTTCGCTCAGCTCCATCAAGTTCTTCTGCCGCAAGAATTGGTTTTATAGCAGAAAGCTTAGCACCGGAACAAGCTTTCCCATATAATTCCTGTAGTCTAATTACCACACCGGATCCATCTTCAGCCATTTTAACAGCTTGAATATTTACCTGGTCATTGTCGATCTTAAGCAGTGAAAATGAACTTCTTTTCGCCTTTATACCTGGGTACTGCAAATGCAGCAGGACGCTGTTCAAAACGCTTGGCTTCCCAATGGGATTTACCTTCGCGCCAATCACCTTTGTGACCAGTAAGAGCATAGGAAAACTGATGACGCCCCCAGTCCTGCCATCTCATTTCACTCATGCTTCCATCATCAAGAACTTCCTGTTCACTATCCCGGGTATCCGGACCATGAATCAATGTGAGCCGCAATGTATTGTCATCTACCTTATCACTTCCATATTTTGCCCCTGTAAGTAAAGAGACTCCATATTCACCTGACTTATCTGTTAAATCTAACCAGGCATGATGAGGCACTTCGTATTGCTTTTCATTTCGATTTCCACGTTTGATGGTTCCCAGATCCAGGTTGTACGTTGCTTCGGGAGCTTCGGCTGAAAAGTGAAATGCGGCCTTTAGTAAGGCTCCGCGGCTTTTCCAATCGATCAGGTTTACCACCTCTACGCGGCTTCCGTCCGCTCCTGCCGAAAGTCTTATTCTTTGTGTAATTTTTGATCCTTCGTTCTCACGAACCACTTCTAAAGCAATACGCAGTGGTCCATCTTCAACAATCCTTACTGAAATTGGATTAGCAGCAACACTCCGCGCAGCTTGCTTAATATCTTTCCAGTAGATACGCCATGCGGGCTTTACATCAGGGAAATTTTCTCCGAATTCAAGTTGTATGGGCTTTTCGAGGAGTTCTTTTCCAATTCTTTTGTCGACAATACTTGAAATATCACCATTGGCATCTATGCTTACTTTGTAGTTGTCGTTTTCTAAATAATCTTTTCTGACAATTAATTCAGAATCAACTATTTTTGTATTGGCCTCCCGAAGAGAGAAAACAGACACTCCAACCGGAGGGAGATCTGCCTGGAACAGAATGCGACTGAGGCCATCAAAGCCTAGGGTAATTTGCGAAGGAAGCTCTTTGCCTGAGGCATCGAATACAGCAAGAGATTCTGCATTTACTAATTTATCGGGGATAAAAGCCTCAACAATATCCTTTCGCGGAATTGACAGTGGATTAAAAACCACCACCGGTACTCCGGGTACATCCGTATTAAGTGATTGGGCAATGGTACCAATCGCATCCTTATATACTCCGGCAAACTGATTCAGGGCAATGATTCCATCGTTCCATGCATGCTCATATGCTTTTGGAATACTTGTTCCGGGAAGGTTGTCATGAAACTGATTACGGAGCATCAATCCCCATGCATTATTAAGTGTACCGTAAGGATACTCAGCACCGTTTAACAGATGGGCAGCAAGGGCTGCTCGTTCACTGGCATCAGCCAGTAATTCAGCATCCCGGTTTAGTTTTTTCGTATAGGCCTGGGAGCTGAGTACGCCGGTGGAATGTTTAATAAGTAATAAATCGGAATTATGTGTTGGGAAGGCCTCAGCCTGCTCATCTGTAATGGCTCTGAACATAAGGTCAGCCTGACCGGCCACAACATTTACAGGGCCTTTTTCTTTATGAATTGTTTCAAGCGTCTCGAGTGAAGCTTTCTGAATAACTCCACCACGGTCGGCATTGTTCATGTCACCCCCTCCCATGTAAAAATAGTCAATCGGGAGACCACTTTTTTCCTGGTTATCCTCCAGCCGCTCCAGCATTTTTTTATCTCTTGAATATACAGTCGAATGTGGTTTGGCATAGTCTCCGGCATTTAGTGCGGCAATTACCGATTCCCCGTCAGGCCCTATCCAGCGACCTACATTGAAGGGGATTCCTTGCGCCGATTCCCATGTTAACTTCTGGGTTGAGAATCCGCGGATTCCACAATGATTAAGTACAGATGGCAAGGAATATGGAAAACCAAAACAATCAGGAAGCATAAATTCACGACTTTCTTTTCCAAATTCATTTTTAAAATATTGAGTACCCATCAGTAATTGACGAATAACAGCTTCTGTGGATGGAACATTCACATCATTTTCCACCCATGAACTTCCGCTTGGGTACCAGCGACCTGCAGCAATCCATTCTTTAAGTTCTTCATATTTTTCAGGATAGTACTCACGCATCATTTGATAGCGGCTTGCTCCCGACCAATTAAACACATAATTCGGATACTCCTCAAAGGCCTCAAAATTCTCGTCCAGGGTTTTCTTCAGAAAATCACGAATGGTCTGAGGGTACGACCAGCGCCAAAAATCATCGAGGTGTGAATAAGGCACGATAAACAAGGTTGGCTGGTTAAGGTTCAACGAGCCAGGATCGATAGGCTTGACTACAGTTTTCGACAAATTGGCGTTTTGTGCCAGAACCGCTGTGGTCAGTGACCCTATAAAAATACAGGTCAATAGAGTGATGCCTGCCTGTCTGTAATTGTGTTTTTTCTTCTTCTCCATGTTCTTTATCTAAAAAAAGTAGTCGCATAGCCCCGGTTGTTTTTGTCCACAAAGATGAGGCTTCGCCTTTGTCGTGTCGGTGGCACTTCCGGTATAGATACTATAAAAATTTCGAATGTACTATTGATGGTTAAATATTATCTTAATAGAAGATTAACAGGAAGAAAGATTAGCTTTTGTTACCTGCTCCGCATTCATCCCGAAGATATTTTATGCTTTTCAGAAGTTCATTTTTCTGATTTTCCCGGTCAAAAGCTTTTTTGTCCATCCCGGCAGGAGCTTTTGCCACTTCCACAGCTCGACCCTTTCTGACCAGTTTTAGGAAATCGACGATGCCTTTTGCTTTCAGGTCGGGGAATCCTTCCCAGTACGCATCCTTCAGATAGGGTATCTCACGAGGAGAATTAGAAATGGTCTCAATATGAATGGGAACGCCGGGACAGTTATCACGCAGATAGTTGGTGTAAAACTCAAAATCCATCATACCCTCGCCCACTGCAGTCCATTGGAATATAGCACCTTCATCATAGGGCCAGATAACTACATCACGCGCCTGACTGCATATGATATGCGCACCCAGTGCTTCTATGGCCAGACGGGGATCTTCCATGGCGTATATGGCGTTGCCCGGATCAAAGAAAGCACCACAGATGTCGCTTCCGGTCTGATCGATCAATTCTAGAAGTTCCTCCGACCGCATGTCGCCGGCATGGTTTTCAAAGGCAAATTTGATACCCGCTTCCGAAACAGGACCTCTATGGGACCTCATGAGCTGAGCCACTTCCTCCATTTTTGGCTTGATCCCTCCGCCTGTATACCGGTCGTCAAGCACACCAATGCGAACACCGATGATTGGAGATCCCAACGCACTTGCTACCCGAATACCCTCCTTAAGCAGTGTGCTGGCATCACCAAAGCTGTCTGAATATTTTACGGATGACTCACTGATGCTGCCCACACCCACATAGATGCTGATATCATGGGCTATGGCCAGTTTTTTAAGACTGGCAAGATGTTTATCATTAAGGCTTTCAAATGGTTTAAGGGTATTGAACTGAACCGAATCTAACTTGTGTTCAATGGCAAATTCTATTAGTTCTTTCGCATTCGGCCTCATTCCCCTGAGTGAGTGATTCGCAACACCCAGTGGGATGTTCGGGTATATTTTATTTTTGTGTGGTAAAATCCCGGCAGATGAAATAGCCGGAATCGTATGAAGCGCAAGCGCGCTTAATCCTGTGAGCCTGGTAAATTCTCGTCTGTTCATAATTGCCGCTTTTGATTAGTTCCGACCATCCATTCATGAAAACAAGCCTCAAGTTCTTCGACTTTTTCATTGTACAACCTGGCATCCGGATTATTTCCAAGTAAGTTTTTCATTTCCAGGGGATCCTCATTCAGATTATAGAGGGCTTTCACTGCCTTTGTGGAAGAGGAATGAGGCAGCATGATTTTCCAGCCATCCTTCAGGACCATATGTGATGGCAGAGTTTCGAGACTGCTAAGCCATTCAGTAACCACATACTGACCATTTTCCAGATCGCTTCCATCAATAAGCCCTTTCATACTGTATCCATCGGACTTTTGCTCAGGCATGTGCAGATAATCCAGCAGGGTGGCAAAAATATTTACCGTAGAAACATAGGACTCTACTATTGTGCCAGCACTGATGCGACCAGGAAACCGGATCAATAAAGGTATGTGAGCCGATTCTTCGTAGAAATTAAATTTGCCACGTAACCCATGTGCCCCAAGCATTTCACCGTGGTCACTCGTGAATATTACCAGGGTGTTATCAGAAAGGCCCAGCTCATCGAGTTTATCCAGAATTTTCCCCACCCAGTCGTCAACTTCTTTGACCATTGCATAGTATTCGGAAACGAAATACTGAATCTTTTCAGGATCAGAATACATGGGAGAGCTTCTTTTCTTATTACGGAGATATGGGGAATTGTACATATCATCATCGATACTTCCCGGCACGGGCATCTCTTCAGGAGGGAATTGCTCCACATAGGATTTTGCTCCCAGGTAAGGTGGGTGGGGATGATGGAAGGAACAGGTAATACTGAATGTGGAGTCCTTCAGCCGTTCCAATGCTTCAATAGTTTTGGATCCATCAAATGCTGAAATATGGTATTCAGTTGGTATGGAGGTTACCCCGTGAATATCAGATTGCCCCACCCTTACATCAACATCCTCTCCATTGCTTTTAAGCTGATATCTCTTATCAATGGGATGAGCCAGGTAGGGCCTTTCGGTGTAGGTATCAAGAAATTCCCCCGGAAGCAACTCCCGGTCGGGAAGCCTGGCAGCTATATACTCCAAATAGGCTCTCTTTTTGCCCGGTCCCAGTTCAGAACTTGACTTACCCGCTACCGTTACAGGGTTCTTATAGATTCTTCCCCGAAAGGTCGGTGCATGCCACTTCCCGTAATATTCACAGGAATATCCATTCTCGGCAAGAATCTCATCATATGTAAGCATGGGCATGATCCCTGAATCCTCATCAACATAGGCCTGGGAATTAGAGATGACGCCCGTATTGGCCGCGCAAAAACCGCTGAGCATGGAGGATCTTGCCGGACCGCACACCGCGTATGGCGTGTAAGCATTTGTAAACCAGGCTCCTTCCTTTGCCAGTCGGTCCAGGTTAGGGGTATGAAGGATTTCATTTCCGGCAATACTCAGGGCATCAAAACGCTGTTGGTCTGTCATGATGAACAATAAATTCGGAGGTTTTTCTTCCTCTTTCTGACCGCTGCCACATCCCCATGATAACAAGGTCAGTACAATAAAGCTCCGAACTATTTTTCTCATATCTGTTCTGTTAAAATCCTTAATTATAGATCCCAGTCTTTGGGGACCAGTTTTTCGTAATTACGGTAGAGCCTGATCATCTCTGCTCCCGCAAGAAATAGTGGTCCAATAAGATGGTCACTATCCTTGATCCTGGGATAATTTAAGAAATATGCCGGAGATGTACTGCTGCTAACTCCGCTGGTTGAACCAACAATGCTGCCATCAGCTTGCCTCTTGGACATGATTCCTGTCCAGCCGGCCATGGCCACATCTCTGTAGACCGGATCTAATAATCCAAGGTTGATCCCCCGGGCAATCGCATATACGATAAAAACGGAACCTGAAGTTTCGTCACGACTATCCGGGTGATTTACCAGGTGCTTCCATAAACCGGTTTTAGACTGCCAGGCTGCAATGCCTTTTACCTGTTTATGATAAATATTTAAAACATGATGATAAGCGGGATTATCATCCGGCAGGCAATCCAGGATATTGATCAGGGCCATAGCAGACCATCCCATGCCTCTCAGCCATTTGATCCTGTTCGTTGATCGTTGTTCGGGGAAATAGATCTGATCATATAAGCCGCTCAGCGGATCATAAAAAAGAGTGTCGAATTCCAATACCTCCTGCACACAGTAATCGAAATATCTTGGATCACCTGTAAGTTTGCCCATCCTTGCCATAAATACACCCTTTGTATAGATCTGGTCTATGTTTCTCTTCCGGGACTTCTGCTTGGGATCATTTTCATATTTAAAAAAGAAGTCTGCCACTTTCTCCAGATACTCCAGGTAATCTTCCCTTGGGTCTCTCTCATATACATTGATAAGGGCTGCTGCCTGGGCACCCTGATCCCATAAACCCCTGAATCTTCCATATCTTTCCAATCCCTCAATACCAGCTTCACTTTCAATTTTATCGAGATAGGACTTATTATCAAAAACAAAGTTGAAGTAGTTTCTTCCAAAGCTCGAGTAAGACGTTTCGCCCAAAACCGTTCCCAATGACAGTAGTCCTTCGTGAACAAGTGCTGAGGTATAGTGCCAGCGAAGGTAGATGGCCTCTACTTTCAGATTCTTATTAGCTGGCAATCCTTTGGTGGAAACGTAAAGCTCACCATTTGATTTATCTACAAATTCAAACCTGGAGGAAGCAATAACTTCATCTGCATAAGTCCGGAGAAAGCTTTCTGTATCCTGGCTGTTTGCAGTGGACACCAGCAAAGCAAGCAGGGTGGTGACCAGGCAAATATTCCGAACAGAAATTCGTTTTCCTTTTTTAACCATCATCTCCTTGTTTACTCTGGTTGACGGGCCTGATCAAGCAGGGCCTGATCTGCTTGAAATTCTATTTTATCTGCCAGCACCGGGTTGATCCATACTTCTGTCATCTTATTTCTTGTGATTGGAATATCCGAAGGATTGGCTCCCTGCAGTATTGATTTTGCCTTTTCAGCTGCTACCATCCCCTGCTCTTTGGAAATCTGTGTCAGACCAACAACTGCATAGGGCATCATAAATGCTTCGCAGGTGACCAGTGGGATTTTGATAAACTGATCAATATGCCGGATAGCCTCTTCATGATCCCATCCCCTGATGGCACCTCTGGTTTGCAGATAGATGATGTCGTAGGTTTCATTTGCCCCGGCAAATATTGATTTCCAGCTGTCAAAATCATCGACCAGCTCCTGGCTTACATCCAGTCCCAATCCACCGAGCAAAGTATCTAACAGGGGTAAGGTTTTTCGAGAGGTGGTGGTATTCTCATTCAGAACCAGAATCCTGTTCATTTCCGGATAGTAGGGCCTCAGCATTTGCACCAGCTCTTTCACAGGCAGCAATTCCAGAATTCCGGTGACCTGTCTGGCTGGCAGTTCGTACTGATCTGCTGTCCAGTTCACACCACAAAAGACAATGGGCACCTGGATATCCCGTAGATTTGGAGCTGCCAGGTATTTCACAGCATTGTCATCCGACAAAATCAGGATATCGGGCTTTTCCATCTGGATCGAATCCAACAGGCCGGCAACACGGTTCTTGATATATTCTTCCGATGGATTGCGCTTGGTATCCATGAAGAAGGAGGCAATCTCAAAACTATCGGCAGAGAGGGTTTCATATACACCAGCCGTAATCTGATCGCTGGGAGGAAATCCCCTGTGATAGGAATTCACATATACTACCTTCTTTTTGGTAAACCGGGGCGTTTTGCATGAATTGAATCCCATTATTGGGAGAGTAAGCAATAGCGCCAGAACCAATTTCATTTTTCTCATATTAATATAGGAATGAAGCAAAATCATCCTACTCTTTTTCAGATGCCTGTTCTTTTAGAGTTGTTAGATAGCCTTTTAATCTGTCTATCTGAAAGGTCCTTTTAAGCGGATCAGCATTGGAATACCAGGTGGAGAATACGCCATGTTGTCCTTCAAGGAGATATTGTTGTGCACGGCTTATTTCAATGTAGGCAAGATCAAGATTTTTAATCAATACCTCCTTGTCGTTTTGATGTTTATACGCATAGACATAATGGTAAAGTGTCTTACTCAGGTGAGTCATATAATAACTGTATAACCTCAGATTATCATTAAAGAAAGTCTTGTTCGTCATCCTCCAGCTTGAGCATCATCGCCGAACATTGTTGAGCAACAGACTCAAATTTGGGTATGGTAGCTTCATTCCATTCAGCATGGCATCCACCTGATTATTCGGCATTATTAACTCCAAATCAATGCGGAAAGTACGACCCGGGATACTTTCATATCCTATCTTATGCAATGGATTGAGATCTGGCTCACAGGCTGAGGCTAATAAACTTCTCGAATACATGATCAAATGCCCTGGCATATCTCAGGTCCTGGAAGACAAACTGGCGTTCCAATCCTTCAAATTCAGATTCTTTGGGTATCCAGTATGCATTGTAGAAATCCTTGTAGAGTGCGGCAATTTCAGTAGCATATTCCTCTCCAAAATACTGGGTGCAGTAATCGATCATAAACTGATCTGTATCATAACTATCATAATCCCAGAGCAATTTTGCATTTGCCGAAAGTTCAAGCACAAATTCCCTGAAATTTCCCACATTTACCACGGAAAAATAGAGGGGAGCTTTGCTGTTCACATAGCGGTAGTTGAATTCCATTTTCCAGGGACTCTCGGCCGGCGCCACATGGGCTCCGGTAGAGGCAAATCCGAAAGTTCATATAGTAGCCCAGTTTCACTCCTTGCTGGCATTAAAATTCACAATATCGTCATAGGGATAGTGATCCCGGCGACCAGCCACAAAGGTCAGGATCATATTCTTACTCACAGGAGGTTTAAGGTACCCTTTGCCATCAGGATTGCCAGTTCATCATATAAGGTAATCCGGGCATAGGGCTCTTCCTCCCCGGTCATCTCCTTGATCAGGTCATACTGGATCTGATGCATCCTGTTAATTACATCAGCTCTTTCTTTTTCATCCTCCGGTGCATCCTTAAAGATACTCCAGTAAGGCTGATCCACTTCCCCCCTGAATGCAACGGTCCATAGATTTTCAATACCGCTTTCTTTACAGTTTCTGCATTATAGCGTGAAGAAATCCAGGATAGCCTGTTCGTTGGAAAGCAGGTATTCGGGTGGCTCCATTTTTCTCATCTCTCTCCAGTAAGCATCCCAGGTCCTGAAGGAGGTATTCAGGCCACTGGTATGATGTGAAGTATTACCAGTCCGTATTTGTCAATCAGGTAGGCATAATCGGTCATTTTATAGCCAGGGAGAATGGTTGAATAGGTTTCAACAGTATTGATTTTCAGGCGCAATGCAGTCTCAAGCCATATATTGTTGTTTTCCTCAGAATTCCTCTTCCAGGGAGTAAAAAAATCCTGGTCGCCCGGCAGAAGACTACGGTAACGGACCTGTGGCGACAGGTAAAAAATATCCAGATCAGACGCCATGCTGATTTCATCCTTTACCTCGGGCTGCCATGAACACCAGTACTTCAGAGGAGGGACACCCAGGACTTCTTCTGCAAAGGTATAGATCGCAAAGATCGTTCCCCGCAGATCATTCCCCAGGAGGTAGATCCTGTTTGTCTCTTCGTTTGCATAGATCCTGTGAGACTCAAATCCATCCAGCTCCTTCAGCTCGACTGCCCGGAACCTTTATGTGACCGGAAGCCAGATTAACAATGACAATCTCTGTATCCGAAATATCCCTGTTCATCTTTCCTACAAGCACCGGATTGGTATCCATCACACTGAAAATGTCCTTCTCAAGTGCTGCAAGAGCCAGTTTCAAAGGACCATCTTCCTTTTCAGAGAATACAAGCATGATTTTATCTTTCTCCAATACTACCTGTCCCTCAAGCTTTGCTATAGAAGTCGACAGAAGCATCACAAATGCAAATAGAATAAAAAATTTGTAACCAGGTTTCAAAGTCATTGCCATAGGTTTTTAATGATGTTTAATCAGAGTACTCGACTATTCCCTTTCAGGAATGGTCTTTGAAAAAGGAATCTCACCCCGAAGCATTTTACCTGCCATACCGGTTAACCACAGGTAGTGATCAGAAGGCACTTCCTTCTCATAAGGCACAAAAACACTTTTTCCCACAGGGACGGTATGCGCACATTTCATAATGACAGTTCCTTCATCAATCTCATCAAACATGGCCACATAAAGCATTTCAGCTCCACTCTCAATGGCTCCTGAGATCTGCTTCCAGAAAAATTCGCCCTTGTTCCTTGGGATTTTATTGGACTTATCTCCTTTCATGTTATGCCATGAAAATCCCGGAAAAACTGTTGGTGCATAGGATTTACCCATATTCCTTGCACCATTTAACATCATCGATAATATTTTCCTGGCGATAGGCTTCATAACTTTCTTCGTTATAACGACCAACAAGCCATGGGTGAATCACATCCACCTGCTTGAGTACATCATGCAACCTGGGATCACCTTTGGTATCGGATCCCAGGGTTCTCCACCTGGAAGGTATACCGAGATGTACAGAACATCCTCCATAGACCGGATCGTTCTTCACAAAATCGATGATGTCATATATCTCGGGAATATGTCCCGATTCCCTGGTACCTGCACTGATCCCCCAGAATGCCACAAGGGGTTTGCCATTATGGAAAAGGTAGGTGGTTTCATCTCCCTGGTTGGTAAGTTTAAGATCATCCACCAGGTGCTTCCAATCGTCGAAAATGAGCTTGTATTTGCTGTCGTCCATGCTGCCGATATCGTACATCATGCAAATGGCTACCCCATACTTATTTGCAGCTTTAATGGCCGATCGAAGCACCTTATCATTATGATTCATTCGATTGGGACTCTGTAATACAGAAAAAAAACGTTGCATAAATACTCCATCAACGCCATACTCTTTCATCCATTTAAAATGAAGATCAACCGTACTTTCATCATACGGACTGAAAACATAGGCAGGTGATCCATCGGGAAATTTAAATGGAGTTTTGTACTTTACTTCGTACTCATCCATTTCGGGCCAGTAGTCAATGGTGCAGCTGCCATCCTCAAATTTACCTCCTTTCGCATAATGGGTCCACCCCCGGTTTGCTCCATCTCCTTCACAGTTAAACCATCCCTGGTATCCGGCCATAACCAGATCCCTTGTAAGACATAAACTTGCTTGCATGCAGCATGTTTTGTCTGCGTGTTAGCGCTTACAGAAAGCACCAATGAAACTAATTCCCGATAGGAGCAATTTCTTTTTACTAGATGATGATTTCATTAACATCTGATTATTAGTTAGCTATGAAATATTTCGTAATTTCCAGCTAATCCATTATGAATGTAAGACGATTAGGATAAATGAAAAATTAACAGAGAATTAATGATTAATCCAAGAATAAAATAATGGGCCGAACTAAGCAAAAGGCGGCCTGAAAAATCCAATGTGTGCTGCTATTTTCCCATTATAAAATTGAGTTGATAATTTGAGGAATTTTACTAATTTTCCGCTTCAGATTTTCTCATGGAAACTCATCTATGGCAGAGTTAGTCCGTTTTCAATAATGAAGACCTATAAAACTCTATATCAGTTAGTAACAATAACCGAATCCTACTGGGATCGGTTTATAAAAATGTCTGATTGTATTGTTTATTCCTATTCTCTTCTTTTGGCCAGGAATACGGTCTGGAATTCGCAGGACAACCCAATTCAAAAGATCAACGTACACAGCTTGATCTTAATCCGGAGGGCTATTATTCTTTTCGTGGTGAATTTGAATTGTCATTTAGCATTCAATTGCGTGATATTGCAAACGGCAACTTTTGGTTACATCGCACGAATCGTTGATATTGAAGGTAATAATATTGATATAATTATTTGATGGCCCGAAATCACATAGCCTGCATGTTGTTTATGGTCAATCCCTTGACGAATATTACAGTGCCTGACAATGACCCGGACATCTATGATAAGTGGACTGAAATCAGTCTGAAGTATAGATATAAAGAATAGGACCCTTCAATTTGATACTCCCGACACCTCCCTTCTGCAACACGATATTGATTTTTCAGGAAAGGTGAAAATATTCTTTGGCAGGAATGATTTCAAACCTATACAGACAACTGATGTTCCAAGAATGAACATCAAGGACATCAGGATCTATCAAAAAGGCAAATGTCTGCACCATTTTCCACTCAATGAAATTAGCGGAAATGAGGCAAAAGATATCATCTCAAACAAGAGAGCAATTGTTCAGAATCCGGGCTGGATCAAGTCCAGGTATATAATTGGACATGGTCCTTTGATACTTATTTGAATGGACATGCAGCGATATGCTATGAACCAGGTTATGAAAGGGTCTATATGGTAGGTGATGAGCAGATGAAAATCTTCTCAGTCCTAAAAGATTCAATAGAAACTTTTGAGTACAGTACCCCGTTTTCAGACCTCATTCGGGGAAGCCAGGTATTTTACGATACGATTAGCAACAGACTGATCTGTTATAATTTAAAGAATAAGACAGTTCATCGATTTCAATTTTACAGAACTCAAATGGGAACAAATCTCAGATGGACCCGACAGACCAGAACGATTTTGGTTCCACAATAAATACTATTCAAGTTCGGACAGTGTTCTTTATATTTTTGGAGGATATGGTCAGCACAAGTACTTTAACCTGGTTCAGAAATATGATTTTAAAAACATACAATGGGATACCATTCAGACCCGTGGAGACGTTTTCCATCCGCGTATGCATGCAGCCATAGGAAATTATGCAGATACCTTGTATATTCTGGGAGGATTATGGTAGTAAATCGGGTGATCAAATTACTAAATCCAGAGCATTATACCGACCTGATGGCTTTTTCTTTAAAAGATAGAATTTATCAAGAAATATGAGTTCCAGGCACCTGTGGAGGACATAGATTTTGCGCATTCAATGGTCATAAATGAGGAAGATCGGTCATATTATGTGCTGGCAACAACAATATTTGAGTACGATACCTATTTACAATTATTGAAAGGTAACCTGGATAATCCAAAACTAATTGAAACTTGGAGGTAAGATTCCCTATTTATTTCACAATGAGAATTCCTATTGCGATTTGTTTTACTCAAAAAGCAGCCAGGAACTGATTGCTGGAACCTTGATAGTCGACACAGAGGAGAATGAGACAAAAATTTCGATTCATAAAGTATCCTTCCCCCCTTATATCACAGATATAGTAAGTGATGAAGATAGTCGCAGCTCTGGGAGAATAGTTTTTGGGCTTATGTTCTTTCTTATTCTTGTTGCTTTTGTTATCATCCTTGTAAAGCGTATAAAAAAGAGAGTGCGCTCTTCCAATATTAGCGAAGAAGGCAAAGAGAATGATAAGTCAGAGAGTGACCACTTAGCTCAAAATAGCATACTCCAGGCAAAGCCGAAAGTACCGGCCAATTCAATTCAGTTTTTCGGAGGTTTTCAGGTAATTAACAAACATGGAGATGATATCACTAAAAAATTTACTCCGCTGCTGAAAGAGCTTTTTCTGGTCATATTTCTTTACTCAATCAAGGATAAGGGAATATCTGTTCCAAGACTTACAGAGTTACTCTGGTTTTCCATGGATGCAAAAACTGCGAAAAACAACCGTGCTGTGAATATTGCCAAGTTGAAGAATCTCTTATCTGAAATCGACAGTTGTTCTGTAAACCGAAACACGAGTTATTGGCAAGTGGAGTTTAATGATTCGATTGTATACAATGATTACTGGTCCTGCATTAAGCGCATTAATAATGAACAATCGTGGTCAAAGGAAGATCTTCAGCAATTTCTTTGCCTGATTAAGAAGGGGCCATTGCTTGGAAATGCGAGTTACGAATGGCTGGATGAATTTAAATTGGAATGTTCAAATATGATCATTGATAGCCTGTCACACTTTATTGAACAGGATAAAATTGGATTAGATCCTGAACAAATGATCCAGGTGGCAGATGCCATTTTAATCTTCGACATGATGCATGAAGAGGCTATTAGTATAAAATGTAAGTCCCTGACAATGCTTGGTAAACATAGTCTTGCTAAAGAGATTTTCACCAAATTCTCAAAGGATTATTTTACATTATATGATGAATCCTTTGAACGTTCATTCACGGATATAATAAAGAATTAGGAAGACTTGAAAGATTGGGGAGTTAGGAAATAGGTTTCCCCTTTTTCGGTTGCTTTAGAAATGAGACTCCCATTGTACCTCACATTGAGGGTATTCCCCTTCAGTGATTTTATCTCCAATGTGGCAAGAGTTCCATGCTGCCACTTTATGGATACTTTAAAGGCCCCTCGCCCGTTTAATCCTGAAACCATGCCATTTGAGTATGCTGCAGGTAACGCCGGAAGGATATCCAGATAAAAGTTGCCATCCTCATCCCTCTGATGGGATTGTAGAAGCATCTCTGACACACCGGAAGTATATCCAAAATTTCCATCGATCTGAAAAGGGGGATGGCCATCAAAAAGGTTGTTGTACATGGACTTCTTAAAGAGGAGTTGGATGTGTTCGTGAGCCATCTCTCCATCCAAAAGCCTGGCACTGCAGTTGATTAACCAGGCCCTGCTCCATCCTGTTCCGGCCCCACCGTTGGCAAGCCGGTAATCCAGGGTATTCCGTACCGCTTCAAAAATTTCGGGTGTCTGCTCTTTCGAAACCTGGGTGCCGGGGTGAAAGCCATAGAGGTGCGACATGTGGCGGTGTCCCGGTTCATGTTCGCCATATGCCCTGTCCCATTCCAGAATCCTTCCGTCGCTACCCAGAACAAAACCCGGACGCAGTTGTGTTCTCTGTTGTTTTATTTTATCTAAAAAGGGACCATTCGCTCCCAGAATTGCACTTGCTTCGATGTAATTATCAAATACCTCTGTGATGACCTGCTGATCCATGGCGCTTCCTAAACAGAGGGCTACCGGTTCTCCATTGGCATCCAGGTAACGGTTTTCGGGGGAGGTGGATGGAGCTGAGATTAGTTTCCCGTCGCGGGGATCTTTGATGATCCAGTCGCTGTAAAACTTTGCCACCTCCTCCATGGCCGGGAAAGCCCGCTCCCTTAGAAAGGATGTATCCTGTGTGAACTCAAAATGTTGCCAGTAGTGTTGCATCATCCAGCCTCCGGCCCCCATAGAGCTTCCCCAATAAGCAGTTGCTCCCCTCATCCAGGTAGGCACCCAAAGATCTGTTGCATGGGGCAGGAAGGACCCCTCACAACCAAAGTTTCTCTGCGCGGTCTCCTTTCCGCTCTCCACCAATCGGTCCAGGTAATCGAAGAGGGGCGTGTTCAGGTCGTCCAATCCGGTCAGGTTAGCCGGCCAGTAGTTCATCTGCAGATTGATATTCAGGTGGTAGTCGGCATTCCATGGGGCTTCAATATGCTGGTTCCACACTCCCTGAAGGTTGGCCGGGTTGGTGCCCTCACGTGAAGAGCCTATCAACAGGTAACGGCCGTATTGAAACAATAAAGCTTCCAAACCCAGATCCAGTGAATCAAGCTTCATCCGTTGGAGTCTTTCATCGGTGGGGAGGTGATCCAGACTATAATCACCCAGGTTCAGCTTTACCCTGGAAAATAAATCCTGATAATCACGTATATGTTCCTGCTCCAGATCCTCAACACCAATGCCTTTGAGAGACTCCAGATCCTTCTCGTTTTGTTCGGCAAAATCTTCATGGTACCAGGATGAATTAGAGACAAGATAGAGTGTAGCTTTGTTTACATTTTTTAATTCCAGGTAGTCCGCTCCCCTGATAACCTCACCCCCGCTGTTTTCGAGTTTCAAACAGGTTTCAAATTTTACACCCTCCAATATGGGAGCCTCTTCAGAATTAAACTGGCCCCCACGCTGGGTAACCATTCCCTGCATAACAAGCAGGTTATTTTCATCGGTAAAAGTTGCGGCCGTTGGATAACCATGATCTTCAGGCCGCATAAGGTTTATCTTTCCGTTTAAACCCTTTTCAGCCTCCGAACTAAACTCAATGATGATGGCCCGATGGGGAAAAGAAACAAACACTTTTTCTGTAACAAGATGCCCATCAGACTTGTATGAAACCGTTGAGATTGCACTATTGAGGTCCAATTCCCTTCTGTATTCTGAAATATTCTGGTGATCGAAATTGATGAACAGCTCTCCCAGGGTTTGATGTGACCGGGTAACCCCTTTACGGGAAAACTTCTCAACCATAAGTTGATCTGCCTCACTCTTCTTTCCTGCAAACAAAAGCTCCCTGATGCGTTCAATGTCCTCCTTATCTCCATTGGGCTGGTCCCATCCCAAATCCCCGGGCCACATGGAATCGTCATTGAGCTGAATCCGTTCGTTGCTGGTATGCCCAAACACCATGACACCCAGCCGACCGTTCCCAAGGGGCAGGGCCTCTTCCCACTCAGAAGCAGGTTCATCGTACCAGAGTTTTAAGGATGGAGTTACTTCCTTTTCTTCTTTACTGGTACAGGAGAACTGCATGAGCAGGGCCAAAACCAGAATGCTTTGCGTCAGATACTTCATATTCTTCTATTCTTCTGCAATATACGTATTCAACAGCTTCCCATCTGGATTGTAGTGCCTGATGGTCAATTGTGGTTCACCTGATTCTCTTGAAACTTCCGCTTCCAAAAATCCGCCTGTTACATTCAGGTATAAATGCTCCGGCAATTTATTATCATTGCTCCAGCCACCTGCATGGGCATCGCTTCCGGGTCCGCAGCTAAATTCAGTTACACCGGTCTCCAGGTCTCTGGATATATATTGCCAGTGGCGGTCGCCGCAAATTACGTACATGTTCTCCTGCTCACTGATGAATTGCCGGATTGCATCCCCTTCATAGGTAAAGCCTGCATTGGCATGGTTGTCATTTTTCTTTACCCGGTCGGGTCCCACCACCGGGGTGGGACTGATCAATATCCTGTAGGTAGCATCTGAAGCCTTTACTGTAGATCTGAACCACTCCATCTGCTTTTTTCCCCAGATGGTTTTGTCTGGTCCGTCTTCCATGATATTCTGACTGCGGTAATTCCTGCCTTCAACCATCCAGATCTGAAGGTCCTTTCCCCAACGAACAGTCCGGTAAGTAAGATCCCCCATAGGTACTTCCTGAGGAAAAATCTCCAGTCCCTGCTCCCAGGTAAATTCGCCCATGAACCTTGTCTCTTTTCCGGGGTAGGCATCATCCATCCAGGTATCGTGATCGTCCTTCATGAAATAGCTGGCCACCTGTCTGTGGTATTCAATGTTGTTGGGATAACTGTACATTCTGTCCCAGTGCCAGCGAGCCAGTTCGTCTGTTTTTCCTGCACGGTCGTAATAGACAATATCGCCGGTATGAACAAAAAATTCAGGATCCAGTTTCAGCGAACTGGGATAAAATTTATAACCCTTTTCACTATCTACATCGGGATAGGAGGTTCCGGTGGTTACAATGAAATTCACATCCGACTCCTGATCTGAAGCAGGAGCAGTTTTGAAAGCCCCCTCCACGGACGCGCTTACCTTTTCTAAGTTCAAAGGACTTGCTTCAACAAGCAATTCATAGGCTTCTCCAGCCTCAAGACCTGAGAGCTTAAATTGGGTGGTAAAATCCTTTTGGGGATCAACCGTCTGACTCTGCAGGCTTGTCCATTCAGACTCATCAGGCTTTTTATATTTGAGATGAACCTTTCCCTGCGCACCCGGACAGGCTCCCTGAATGTTCTTAATGGAGTAGCCCTCGGGATAGCTTACCACTGGGATCATATCCGGCCTTCCTTCAGGTTTAATCAAATCGCCGGATTCGGGATCGATGTACTTCACTTCAGGCAAGGGGGCATCATTCCCTACCCTTTTAGGATTCTCTGTTAAGCGAACCCAGACGATGGCCTCTGTCTGGTTAACTTCTCCAATTTTTATGCCGGTTGCAAACCAGGGTCCTTCACTGTTCCCTGACTGGCAGGAAGACAAAATGGCCAAAGCAATACCGGTCAATATCTGTTTAATGTTTGGACTTTTCATGATTTTGGCATTCTGTTATTATAAGTTAACTAATCCCGAATCAAGATTCTCTTTTCCACACCCTCAGCGATGGGTGAATTTACATCCTCTAAGTAACTCACTAATTTTAAGCGTAACTCCTCTGCTCTCTCCTTATGCTTGATGCGGTCCGGATTTGATCCCAGAAGATTATTCATTTCAAAAGGGTCATTTTTCAAATCGTATAGCGCGTCCACATTCTTTCCGCCGCTGCGATGTGTGGTCATTAACTTCCAACTGTCGGTCCGAATCATGATAGAGGGTACATTGGCATTTTTCCACTGCCACTCTGAAACCGCAAAATCGTAATCCGGAGCACTGCTTCCTTCCATCAATCCCCGGAGCGAATAGCCATCGGAGGGTATATTCTTTAGACCTGCGTAGTCGAGCACTGTTGGATATATGTTGAGTATGGAGACCGGTGCTGAGATGGTTTGTGCAGCTTTGATTTTTCCCGGGTAGCGTATGACAAAGGGTACCCGAACCGACTCCTCGTAGAAGTTAAATTTTCCACGCATTCCATGGGCCCCAAGCATCTCGCCATGATCGGAGACAAACACCACCAGGGTGTTTTCAGCCAACTCTAATTCATCCAGTTTGTCCAGTATCTTACCAACCCAAGTATCAATTTCTGTGACGAAGGCATTGTAGTTGGCCACCATAAACTGCACTTTCTCTGCATCATTGTATGGTGGTATGGGTTTTCCCGGATTGTAGGGAGAGTTTTCCCGTGTGTCGGAAATGGAAACGGGAACAGGCATATCCTTTGCTTTATACATGGATGCATAGGGCTCAGAGGGAGTAATGGGCACATGGGGACAATGGAAAGAGCAGGTGACTATAAACTGTTCCCCTTTGAGGCGATCAAGGGCTTCAATGCATTGTTTCCCCTGTATGGCAGTAATGGTATATTCTGCAGGCAGGTCAAGCACTCCATGAATATCGGCCTGGCTTAAGCGTGTTTCTTTCTCCTTTTCTGGAATGTCACCGAAGGGCATGTATTTATAGTAGCGATCTGTGGGATCAAGCTTGTAAGGAATGGTACCTCCATAAAAGGTGGTTTCATATAGTTCACCTGCTTGTAACGGCCTCTTTTCTATGGTCTCTTTCAAATAACGGACATAGATGGGCTCCCATCGCATGATGGGTTCGGTACCTGTCATTCCCTCCACCGGTGGATTCATATAGACCCTGGCCATATGCTCAGGCCCATGAAACTTGCCATAATACTCCGACCTGTATCCCCTTTTTACCAGGATCTCATCAAAGGTGGGATAGTAGCACTCGCCTGTTTTTGCATCCCTGTTGTCCCGAATGGTGGTGGTCTCCGTTAAGCGCCCCGTCAAAATGGAGGTTCGGGCCGGCACACAGACCGGGCAGGGAGTCACTGCGTGACTGAAATTCACACCTTGACTGGCAAGCTTGTCCAGGTTGGGCGTAATAATGGCCTTATTGCCAGAATATCCAACCGCATCCCAGGCCTGCTGGTCGGTCATAATTATCAGGATATTGGGTTTCCCCTCTTCCTGACCGAAAGAAGTCAATGAAGCGCCAAACAGAGCTATGGCAAGTAAGGCTATCAATGTGGAGACTTTTGTTTTAAATTTTTTCATTTGATCGGAGATATCTTTTTAGTAAATGGACACAAAGGTATGGTGACCCGAACCTACTTTCGAGAGATCGTTTTCGTCGTAGGTACCTGGCATAATAACAGTGGCCGAAGTATTTTCCGGTATATCCACTTCAAGGGTGAAGGATTCTTTGGTCTTTTTCCAGCTGACCTCAATGGGACCATAAGGTGATATGTGGTAACCCCTTGCCCACTGAAGCGAATCAATACACGCAGGATTAATGATAAAATGCTTATAACCTGGTGAATCCGGATCAATCTGAATGCCAAGTATTCCACGCTGAAACCAGCCTCCTATGCCATTGAGGCAACCATGAACCCGAGAATTTACGGGCTGCCAGTATTCGGGCCAGGTTATTTCACCCCTGGCAATAAACTCTCCAAAACTGGGATAGGTGGTTTGATTCATCAGGGTAAACAAGAGCTCATGATTCCCAGTTTCAGTCAAATATTTAGTCAGATAATAGGTGCCGTGAATACCGGTATCAAAATGACCCTTCTGCTTGAACAGAATCTCATCCCTCAGCTTATCCTCTACTTTTGAAATATCTTCTTTTGGAACAATTCCAGCGATCAGGGGCATCACCAGGTGGGTTTGCCTTGTATCGATGTAGGTATAATTTTCCGGATCGTAAAAATTGCGATTGACTGCATCAGCAATTTCCTGAGCCTTAGCTTTGTATGCATTAGAACTCTCTTCCATTTCAAGAATACGAGAAATCTTTGAGGCGATTTTCAATACATACACATAATAGCAATTGTTAAACAGACTGGCCTCCCGGGTGAAGCTTTGCTCATCTCCATGCGGGTTTGCCCAGTCACCAAGAAAGAGCCACCGCTGCCCTCCGGCATACTCCCAGTTTTCTGCAGAAACCACATCCAGCAATCCCTTTTCATTTTCATGTGCTTCCAGGTAGTCAAGCCAATTCTTTGCGGCCGTAAACGAATTTTCCAATATCCGGGTATTGCCATAACTCAAATATACTTCCCATGGTAAGGTGAGAATAAAGCCGCTCCATGCTGGGCCTCCACCACCCCCAAGGGTAGGTGCTGTATGGTTTATGCGTCCGCTTTCATCCTGGATATCTACCCAGTCCTGTGCCCATTTTGTAAAAAACGGGTGCGATGCATAGGCATCCAGAGCAATATCCAGACTGCTATGGCCGTCACCCCCATATCCCAGGCGTTCCCGATGGGGACAATCCACAGACATACCTCCGGTAGACAGGCTTTCATAGGTATAGCAGGTATTGTCATATATCTGGTTCAGCAATTCATTGGAACATTGAAATTCACCAAAGCGTTCCCTGTCGTTGTTTACCTGATATCCCAGGATATCAGATAGTTCCGGCTGATAAGCAATCCCGTTTATGGTCACATATTCAACCTGGTGATACGAAAACCTGTTTCTAAAGGTGCCTTCTCCGTCTTCACCTATTACCAGGACGTTTGTCTGGTTAAATTCCACCTTCTTATCCGGATAAGAGGAGGCAGAGATCGAGATGTGCTGTCCCGGCTCTCCCTTCAGACTAACCTCAATCCAGCCCGTGTAGATGGAGTCCATGGTAAATTGATACTGGCTCTCCCCCGCTTTTTTTACGGAAATCGCCGACCTCTTTTTAACCATCCGATTGGGTTCCAGAAAGTCTGAAGAGACCTTCAATCCACACTCCACCTCATCCACTTTGGTCCATTGACTCTCATCAACATGAGATTGTGTCCACTCCATGTCTCGGCCTGAATCATCTACGAGATCTCCACCAAAATCACTGTTTTGCCACTTGCCAAGGTGATAGGTATTGCTCGGGGTAAACCTCCATGTATCATTGGTGGTGATCCATTGCTCAGGCCCAATCTTAAATTGAGCCTTGCATAGAGGCCTGATATTAACATTAAAATCTACTATGGGATTTCGATCGGAAAAGTCTGCCCAGCCAGATGACAGCCAGATGACTACGTTGTTCTTGCCTTCTTTCAGCAGCTGCGATATATCATAACTTACATAGAGGGCCCTGTTCCTTAAATCAGAAACCGAGGGTGTAAGCACAGCATCACTAGCTTTCTTTCCATTGACATAAAGCTCATGATATCCCACAGAAGCCACAAAGGCAGGAACAAAAAGGGGTGCTTTGTCAAGCTGAAAATCGCATCTTAAAAAAGGGCAATTTGTTGAATCCGGAGTGGGTCCATGTATCCATTCACCAAGCCACTCCTGGTCATGGAAAATTCCGGTTTCGAAAAAAGCCCACTCACTAAACTGGCTGGTAATTCCATAGTTATCCTCTACTTGAACATTCCAGTAGTACTTTTTTGCCGATTGGAGCGGCGCGCCTTCATACTTGAGATTTGCCGAGTTTCCTGATTTCAATTTGCCCGAATCCCAGTAGGGATCAGCACTCCCTCCCGGAATCATCTCCGACTCATAAACCCGTATCCTGTAGGAAGTCTGAAAAACACTTTGTTTGCCGGGAGCATCAATTTCCCAGCTCAGATAGGGATGTGTATGCTCAACACCCCTTGGATTTGAGAGAAACTCGCATTTGAGATTTTTGACTTCCAGACTACCCCTCTTTTGACTCTGCCTATCACAGGAATCCACAAGGGAAAGGAGGCCAAGGACTATGAGGATGTAAAAGCTTTTCGGGATCATCATCACAGTTTGCTCCAAATTCCTTTAATGGTCTCCTCCTGGGAATATCCAATGGGACATGCCTCGCTCCGGGTATTTGCATGGTAGTTGCCATTGGTTTCGTTGGGACAAGAAATCATGCGACTCACCGGCATCTGCAAATGTCCATTGGGATCGGTTTCTCGAATCCAGTCGAAGGCATATTTCAACCAATCGTTCCTGTATTCCTCTGGCTGCTGAGCATACCAGGAGATTTCATCCCATCCCCACACAAAAATGGAGGCAGTATCTGCCTCATTCGGTGGATTCTTTCGCCCGTAGTTATCTAATTCAACCAGGTAAGGAAGGCTTTCACAACTCCATCCACTGGGTGAGAGACAGCCCTTACTTTTGTTGAAAAGTGCATCCAGGTAATTTTCCAATACCTCCTTTGAAATCCCCTCTTTATTAAAACTGAACGATTTGGCACCTCCAAAAGTCTTGTTGTATATATTCTCCTCTTTATCAAAGCACCCTGCCATCTGTATTACAGCCTGGTCATTTTCTATGGTTATCGGTGAATCAGACACATAATTCCGCATGCGGGCTCCCCAGATGGAGACGGTCAACTTTTTATCTCCCCGCACCAGCAGGTAGTCCCAGGACATGTTTTCCGGGACCGTGGTCAGCGCTCCATTCCCACCGGAAAAGGCTTCCACATTGCTCAGGGAAGTATGTCCCTCCCCCTCGATAATAATGGGATGGATATTTTCCACTTTCTCCCCGGTGTTGGCGATAATGGATCCCTGTGCGATTTGCCAATTGCGGTTCTTGGTGTTGTTGCCTCGCTTTAAAATACCGACGGCCACACAGTCAAAATTAAAGTTGGTCAATTGCCCGTAGGAATCACCGTCCAACAGAATTCCGCCATAGGTTCCAAAGGTGAAGAGATCAATCAATTGGGCATTGTCGGTATGATTGATTGTATAGGAAAAAGTCTTTTTTGCAATGACCGCATCCACCACCTCGCGACTGAACTGTCCCCCGATAAATCGCTGTATGGCCGGATTCACATGACAATGCAATATGCGGGGGACATCATAGCAGTAATCCATTCGGATAAATTCACCACTCAGAGGGTATCCGTAGCAGTGCTCAAAGGTCATAAGTTCGCAGGCAAATTTTCGCTGTGCATAAAAATCAAAGGCCAGGTACTCGCCATAAAAGGTAAGGCATGAAAGATAGACTCCCTGAGATCTGCTGGTGTCGGAAACCTTAATGGTGGCCGGGTATGGAATAATAGCCGTCGGATCTTTTACGGTCTGTTCTGGATACCAGAACTGGATTCCCTTTATCTGTGTACCCGACTCCACGGTAATGAATGGCTTATCCCTGTCAGTAATGGCGAAAACACTTCCCACCGGCTGCTTTTTGGTGGAATGGGACGTTCCGCGAGGAGTGGGGCCATGCACCCCGATCAACGACACATTTTTCCTAAGGATGATGCCCCCATCCACAGGATAGGGCTCATCTGAAGGCTCCACCAACAGGGCCGAACCTGTCGCGGAGGCCCAATCGATGGCCTTCTGGAGATTCTCTTTGTTTTTAAGGGGACTGTTCTCCGGCTTCACTCCAAATTTTTGGATGCTGGGTATCTCAGCTGCTTCTGCCAGATTGAAACTGAGCATAAGCATCCCCATCAACAGACAGTAGGATGTTCTATTTCTCATGGCTATATGAATATGGTACATTTTCAGCCTTACTTCCCCAACTCTTATTGGGGATTTCATCTAAATGAAACACAAATGCTCCTCCATCCTGGATATCCTGATACCGGATGTAGTTATGCGGGTAGCTCTTGCCATTCAGGAGGGTCGACTGAATGTACATATGGCTTTCAGAATTATTCTCCGAAGAGATGGTAAATGTTTTTCCATTTTCCAGGCTCAGCACTGCTTTGTCAAACAGGGGACTTCCAATCACATACTGATCTGTCCCGGGTGCTACCGGATAAAAACCCAGTGAACTGAAAACATACCAGGCCGAGGTTTGTCCGTTGTCCTCGTCTCCACAATATCCATCAGGTGTAGCTGAGTAAAGCTTTACAAGTACCTCCCTTATTTTTTGCTGGGTTTTGTATGGAACACCCACATAATTATAAAGGTAGATCATATGCTGTATGGGCTGATTCCCATGGGCATAATTGCCCATATTGACAATCTGCATCTCTCTGATCTCGTGAATGGTCTTCCCATAATAAGAGTCGTCAAAATCGGGAGGCATTTCAAATACCTGATCCAGTTGCTTTTCGAAAGCCTCCTCTCCGCCCATCAAATCAATAAGTCCCTGTATGTCATGAAATACAGACCATGTATAGTGCAGGCTATTGCCTTCCGTAAAGGCATCCCCCCATTTAAGAGGATTAAAGGGTTTTTGAAACTCTCCATCTTCATTTTTTCCTCTCATGAGATTTGTAGAGGGATCCAGCAGGTTTTTGTAGTTCATAGATTGCTCGAAATACTTTTCAGCAATCTCCTCTTCTCCCATCTTCTCGGCCATTTTTGCAATGGTAAAATCTGCATAGGCATACTCCAGGGTACGTGCTGCATTTTCGTTGATACCCACATCATAAGGGACATATCCCAGACTATTGTAATAATTGAGCCCCTCTCTACCCACAGATCTTACGGGTCTGCCCTCTTCCACGGTGGCATTTTTTAACACTGCCTCCAAAAGGAGATCAGCATCCTCCTGAAAGACTCCTTTTAAGTAGGCATCCGCAATGATGGGTGCCGAGTTTGATCCGATCATACAATCCCTGTGCCCCGGGCTGGCCCATTCAGGCAACCATCCCGATTCCCGGTAGGTATTGGCCAGTCCCTTTACGATGTAGCCATTTAGCTCTGGGTACATCATATTAAAAAATGGATAGACTGCCCGGAATGTGTCCCAGAATCCATTATCGGTAAACATATACCCGGGAAGCACTTCCCCATTGTAGGGGCTGTAATGAATAACTTCATTATTGGCATCTAGCTCATAAAACTTTCTCGGAAAGAGAAGTACTCTGTACAGGCATGAATAGAATGTTTTGATGTGCGCTGTATTGTTATCTTCTATGCGGATTTTACCCAGTTCTTTCTCCCATGCCTCTTTTGCCTTCTCCCTGGTCTTATCAAAGGAATCAGCCCCTATTTCCCTGGAAAGGTTGAGCACTGCCTGATCGTGACTTATAAATGAAGATGCCACCTTCACATGGACAGCTTCTCCCTTTTTTGTTTTGAAACCGATGATGGCTCCCACATGCTCTCCTTCACTTTTCAGGCTGCCCTCCTTCAATTCCCAATCCGCTCCCCAGGTGTGGGTAATCTCAAAATCCTTATCAAACTGGGCGACAAAGTAGTTGTGGAAGTTATCCGGAACACCTCCATGGTTATTTCTGCAGTATCCCACTATCTTTCTCTCCTCTGGAAAAACTTGGACCATAGATCCCATATTAAAACCATCCAGGATTACATAGGAGGAGTCTGATTCGGGAAATGTAAATTTAAAATGGGCAGCACGTTCGGTGGGAGCTACTTCTGCAACCACATCATAATCTGCCAGATAAACTTTATAATGATGAGGCCTTACGGTTTCAGCTTTGTGTGAAAACCAGGAAGCTCTCTCATTCTCTTCAAACTTCAGGGCCCCGGTAACAGCCATTAAGGAGAAAGCCGCATAATCATTGATCCAGGGGCTGGGTTGATGGGTCTGTTTGATGCCCCTGATCTTATTTTCATTGTACTTGTAGGTCCACCCGTCCCCCATGGGTGATGTCATGGGTGTCCAGAAATTCATGCCCCAGGGGGTAGCTATGGCCGGGTAGGTATTGCCATTGGAAAGGCTGTACTTTGAATCGGTACCCATCAGCGGATTCACATAATCCACCAGGGAGAGATGGTCTCTCTTGTTACCCGTATCAGAATTCTCGATCTTGCTGCAGGAAAATGCCAATAGTGCAAGTAAAATAAAGAAGCTTCCATTTTTTTTCATCAATATTGCTTTAAGGTTCTAACAACTTTGATAGGTCCACCGAATCGTAAGGTTTTTCACCAAAACCTGCATAATATTCGAGCAGGATCCGATCCCTCTTTTCATCAATTCTAATCACCGCATATCCTGGCAAATCGGTCTGTTTAAAGTAGGTGACATGTTTTGCCTCTTCGGATAGCATGGCCTTTCTGGCCTCAAGGGTTTCGGGCTGCCACCCTGGATGTTGATCTGCAAGCGATGGCCCATAGGCTGTAATCACATTCGAAGGCTCCAGGTAATCTCTTTCCTTGATTACGCTGATAACCATAACCTGTACTACTGGCCCATGTGGAGTTTCCCGTCGCACAACCGAATAACGGTGCAGATGGCCGCACAGAACAATTGCTTTGTGGTGGGCAATAATTTCCAGAAGTTTTTCCCTTACCTGGGGCTCCTTTCTCAGGGTATGCCAGCACCTTTCGGTCACTGGTATCACAGGTTCATGAATGGCCACAAATTTATACTTCGCACTCGATCCGGAAAGCTCTTTCTCCAGAAATGTCACCATATCGGTCTCCTTATCCCATGGGTCCACACAGGTAATCTGGACATTGTCATAGCTATAGGAATAGCTCGCATTGTTGATCTTGGGATTGCCGGTTTGTTTCCTGATCATGGGAACATAGTGCTCCTGAAAGGCTTCTTGAGCTCCCGGCCCCGTAATATCATGATTTCCCTTGGTGAGGATCCAGGGTGCAGGCATCCGTGCTGCCTCAATGGCCCCCATGGTATGGGATGCCATCTGAAGGGCCTTATCTTCGTTACCCGCAAGACCTTCCGACAGATCTCCCAGCTGAATGATGGCTTTTACGGAAGGCTTCGTGGTTTCGGCTCTTTCTCTTAGAGCAGACATAAAATCGGTCCAGTGCTCCTTTGTGTAAACCGTGTATTCTTCCGTTACCTGACGCAAATCACCGGGCTTCTGACTGAGCCAGTCCATGTCATGATCTTCCAAAAGATCATAATGCATATCCCCCAGTACAACGAGACTGCTCTTTTGTGCCCCCGCCTGACTTAACAGAAAAATAGTGAAGAAGAATGGTATTAAGATCTTTTTCATTTAAATCATATTTAACCTCACCTGTCTAAAGTGACCTTCGCTCCGGTTTCGCTGCTAAGACGTGCAGCTTCCAGTATCTCTACAACCGTGAGATTGATCTCCAGCGAAGACAAATCTAAAGGTCCAACTTGAATATCTCCCTTCACAGCTGCCGCAAAAAAGGCAAAAGGATCCAGGAAAGGAGCTTCAGATGGCGGTACTTTTTTGAGTTCCTCCCCGGCTTTTTCGTCCAATCGGAACCTGATAGTTTCCGCATCATCGAGAAATACATATCCGGTTGATCCATAGATATGCATGTCTTTCCTGTTAAAAGGCCAGTTCCAGGATGCATGAATAACGCCCTCCATGCCTGGATAGCTAAGAATGATGGTTGCATCGTCATCTACCCTGGGATATACATCCGGCTTATACTGCTTTAATTCAGCATAAACAGAGAGTGGCTTCTCCCCTTTCAGCAACCATGTAATCAGATCGGCACCATAGCATCCGAAATCAACTACAGCCCCTCCTCCATTCAATACAGGATCAGTCAGCCACTCCAAAAATTCCGAATTCACATTAATTTCTTTAGGGCCCTTGTGTCCATCGTATACAATGACCTTCCTTAAATCTCCCAATTCTCCATTACTCACCATCTCATATCCTACATAATTAGAAGGATACCAGGTCGTTTCATAATTGGTTAATACTTGTATTCCGTGCGCTTCCGAAAGCTTTGCCATGATCCTGGCATGTTCGTTTGAAACAGCCAGCGGTTTTTCAACCATCACATCAATACCTCTGGGAGCGCAGGCTTCCACAACTTCTAAATGTTCAAAGATGGAAGTGAAGGTGATTACCCCTTCAGGTTTGGTCTGCTCCAGCATTTCATCCAGCGACTCATAGAGCAGATTCTTGTCGATTTTATAGGTCTCTGCGTATCGCCCCGACAAATCTGTATTCCTTTCAGCAATTCCCACAATTTGAATATCCTCCCGATCCAGGTTCCTTAGCAGAGGGATCACATGCGAATGAGACAATCCTGCAATTCCTATTCTTACAGGCTCCTGGGCAAATGAGGCGCATGAGATAAAACCAAAGAAGAGAATACCAAAGGCCAGTTGTTTGATCATAGCTCGAAAATATAAATACAGAGTTAATAAAGTCTTATTTAACAAAAAAAGTTAATCCTGCTGCTGAACGACCCTTATTAAAAAAATCTGCCGGGTATTATCCTCATCAATTCCGGGTACAAGTATCGCATCACTGCTGCGGTTCCAGCGCGGTGCCGGATCAATGCGTATGTCTCCGCTAAAATCGCCTTTGTAAATCCCTTCACTTCTGAGGTATTGATCATCACTCAGGCGATAAATCGTGTAAAAATTTTCAGAACCCTTTTTATAGCCATTGGCAAACCAATTGCCATCTGGCGACAGGGATATATCCCCCTCAGGATCGGGAAAGATTTCAGGCGTACCCAGTTGTTCAACTACCTTCTTAGTATCAACATCGTAAAAGATTTGCTTCTTCCCTTCCCGGCCAATCAACAAACTACCTTCTCCCCACTCAGGATGACCTCCAATGTGTTGTTCATGTCTTGTGAGTTTACTTCCATCCAGGTGAACACTAAAGGCAACATTAGTTCTATTGGCTTTAATGTCTCCTTCTGCCCAGCCTGCACGGGCAAAAAAGTAGAGGCGATTTGCCTCCCGGTTCAGTAGGGTGTGGTTAATGAACAGGCCGGTGTTCTTGAAATCTTTATCGCATTTTTTTATCTCATCTTCCATCTGGCGGTAGGACACCAGCAATTCTTTTTCACCTGTTGCAATGTCTATTTTAAAGATGCCGTCATTTTCGGGTGCCACTTCAGCTTCGGACCAATCAAGCGCATCAGGGTAACCCGTTACCAGGCGAAGCCGTGCCAGTCTTCCATAATTGATTCCCATAAAAAACGATCCATCCCATGCAACACCCCCATTGCCAACAGGGCTGTCCTCATAGCGATATTCTTTAATTCGTTTTTTCTTTTCTATATCATACAGTACCGTAAATACTTTTCCGGTTTTAACATCCCGGTCATTAAAAAAGAATTGTGTTTCAGCGGCATTGGGATTCCAGTAATACATGGTTCCCTGCTGATGGTTCCATGCATGCGTTTCGTCCAGATAGATAATCCTATTCGCTTCTTTGGTATCAATCACAAAAATTTTTGCAGCCTCCTTTGGATAGGGCATGCGATGAATTGAATCCACTTCAAGCCCCAGTATATAACGACCACTTTCATTCCAGGGAATGGTCCGGCATTGACCGATATAGCCAAAGAAGTGGTGCTTCCCGCCAGAGGTGAGCTGTTCTGCTTTTAAATCAAGAGAAGATGATTGACCATAGCTACTTACCAATATTGCCCATAAAAATATCAGTCCTAGAAAGCGCTTTTTATGCCTGCCTTTTTGATACATATTCTCCGGTTTTACTATTTATCATTTAGTTTTATTACATACACTTGCCTGCTGCCTGTGGTAACCGAATTAAACCCGATCATATCTCCTTTGGGGCTCCAACGGGGATGTAAATCACAGGCGGCATCTTTTCCATTGTCTCTGAACTCCGATGGATGAAGATATCTGCCCAATGGCAAGACTGCTTCTGTTTGCATATCCATTAAATATAGTTTCTGCTCCTTTAAACCTTCACTGGGGTAAGTGTCAGTGACCATCCATTTCTTGTCGGGTGAAAACGTACCATGTCCGTCATAGTCAAAGATTCCATTACCCAGACGTTTATAGTTTTGTTGGCCTATGGTAAAAAGAATATGTGCATTGTCAGCTGCCTTATATTTGGCGGTAATCATAAGTTCATCTCCGGAAAGCCAGTCGAAGTGGGAACCGCCCCAGCCATCGGGAAAACAGCGATTTAAGTTTGTACCATCACGGTTTATGGTAAATGAAGTGGTATTTCTTTCGGGAATGGCACGGGATAGCCAGAAAATCTTACCCCCATCCCGACTAAAAAGCACATGATTAAAATAACCAATCCCATCTTCCGGCACCTCGGGTACCTGATCTTTCACATCGAGGATGGATATAAGAAGCTTTGCCTTTCCCGTTTCCAGGTTTACAAGAAATAAACCATCATCCTCAGGAAATTGCACATCAATTTTGGCATCCTGTCCACCTCCACCATATCCGTACGATTCCCGTGTAAAACGAATGCGTGAAAAGTTAATGCTTACTGCCTCTTTGCCACTGGGTGATAGGGCAGCGACAGGATAAGGAATTGTTTTAATCTTCTCCCCGGTGTGAACATCCAAAATGATGGAAACATATTTTCCATCCACCAGGTCGTTGTATATGATTCTTGAATTTGGATGTGTTCCCAGCCAATGCGCCATGCAACCCTGTTGGAAATTCCACGCCCGCGTTTCCGCAAGTGGGATAAACTCCGTGGTTTCCATATCCACCAAACCCAGTGTTGCCGGGTCGTTCTCAGTGGGAAGCCGATATTTTATGGGAGTTTGCAACACAGTCACAAATCTCTGGTCGGCGCTCCACGAATTGATGCCATAATAGCTGGCAAACAGGTGTTCGTTCGGGCCAGAGGTAATGGCTATGGGTTCTGAAACTTCCGGAAACTGAACTCCCTGGCTACTATTTTCTGAATTACAAGCTGGGAATAAAATCACTAAAAAGAGTAAGCAGGATAATAAGTGGATTTTCATTATATAAACTTAAAAAATCTATTCTATTACGTCCCACTTTTTCATTAAATCCACATACGCTCTGTTATTCTTCTTTTCATCCTTGTCCTTCATTGTCTTCCCTTCGCTTTCCATTCGATAAACCTTGTTTTGCAAAGCCCTGTAGTATCCATCGGCAGTGGCCTTGTTGGTAAAATGAGCATTGGTATATGGATTGTTGGCTGTTCCTGCATCCAGCGTTTCAATCCAGTCTGCAGGGATCGTGGAAGTCCCTGTCAATGCTCCACAAAGGGCTGCAGCACTGGCTGCAGTACAATCCGTATCATATCCCCTGTTGGTGGCAATAAGAACACTCTGTTTTACATTGCCTTCTGTAGCCTTAAACAGGGCAAATGCAAAGCCGACATTCTCATAAATGCTTGAATTGGGATATTGTTTTATTCTGGCAAATGCGTTGTACTTACTCTCCGGATCCATGTATACATCTGTCAGTTCCTGCCACATATCCCTGTTCATCGGGTTTTCATACTTGTCTGTGATGCGCATCACATACCTGAGCTCCTCCTCAATTTCAGGGGAAGCATACTCCAGGGCTCCCTCAATGACCGACTGGACTGTGGCATCGGGAAGCATGGCCAGAGCCACTGCTGCATTATAAACAGCACCCCAGGCAAAGGCATCATCCCTGGGATCTTCGTAGTAGAATTTCCCCATTTCATTCATATCAGCAATTGCATTGTCGGGATCGCCGGCATTAATGGCTGGCAATGCCTGAAAAGTACGTGCTGTTAGATGAATATGCTCACCCAGGTCTCCTGGAGAACCAAATTTTGTGATTGGGAAATCTTCTGGCTCGACTCCCCACCGGGCATAAGCCAGTAATACCCGGTCATAATTTTGGGTCATGTGGTACATATCTTCCATCTCTGCATCACGCAGCCAGACCTTCAATAAATCCTGATAATCTATTCGATCCTGCTTCTCCATAATGGCGGTCGAAATCAGTTTATGCCTCTCTCCACCATCTTCAGTCGCACCTGCCGGGTGTGTCCAGGCACCTGAGTAGTGTTTGTATGGAATAAACTGATCCTGAAAGCCAAACATCTCCTGAATCCTGTCCTGAGAACAATTGTATTCCGTGATGGCTCCCATGGCACATCCCGCTCTGAATCCCAGCAACGTGCCATAAATTCTATCGTAGACTTCACTCCGATGTGGCTCACCATCGTCATTTTGAATGGTATAATAATGTGATTCAAGGGTGGCAATGTTTGCATTTTCAGCAGATACCAGTCGAATGACAACTGTTTCATCATCTTCAGGAACAAGATCATCTTTCACCGTGAATCTAATGAAGCCATCATCATTGCCTGCCGGAATAACAAGCTTATTAGATTCGAAGTGGAAGTCTTCTCCTTCCTCGGCCAGTACTCCCTGAACAGTATAGGTCAATTCGATGTCCTCAGTAAAGATTTCTGAAAGCTGAACTTTCACTTCAACCAACTTTTTCGATTCCTTATTCAGGGAAGAGGGTTTTTCAAATTCAACATCGGGGAAAGCGGCATCAAAAATCTGGATGGAGGCCTGGGCATGTTGTTTATCAATTTCGTAATCTTCACTTTCAAGGATTCTTATCCTGGCTTCTTCAGTTCCTTCCAATAATCCATCATCAATGGGCCTGATGTGGATCTCTTTGTATTTATCAACTTCCGGAGTGATTCCCAGTCCAAGTGACCGGTAATCAAGTCCTTCTGACGCGCTCCCCTCGCACTTTAAGTTAACCTTTAGCCCGGGGACAGGATCCCCCAGCTGGTATACCCTGAATGTACCTACATTTTGTCCCTCCTTACAATGGCCGTCCCATACGACAATGGCAACCATTGGTTTTTGTCCAAAAAGAGCTAAACCTGGAATAACCAGCCAGCAGGCCATTGCTGTGATTAAAATTTTTATCATATTTCTGGTAATCGAAATTACAGTTGATATATATCGCTAATTCAGGTGAAAGGGGTAACTGACCACCTCTCCGTAGTTTTCCATCTGATGAAGACGGATCCCTTCCGGAATATGGAAAAGATTGTCTTCTCTCAAGCCTTCAATATCATCATAGAGGAACTGGGTTGTATCCTTATCATACTCGCTGGATATGACTGTATAGATATCGAGGTGGGCCTCAATATCTCCCGATTCAGGAAACACATGAACCCATTTTATCTGATTGAAGCTTCCGCTGGTTAAGGTCCAGGGTTTATCGTCATTATTCTCTCTCGGATGTGCCCCCCAACTCCCTTCTCCGATATACATGGTCCCTTTTTCATCGTCTCTGATAAATCCCATGTGGGCCGCATTGGAAGAATCGGGCCTCAGGGGAAAGGTGATTTTATGCATATGGGAATCTGCGTCTAAGGATATATCCAGTCCATTATCATAAAACAGTTTCGCCCATTCATGATAGAGAAATTCGTTCTCTCTTTTGCGCTGGGTATGTGGAAAAAAGGGCTTGTGATAAGCGGCCACCTTAAAATGAAAATCGCCATGTGCCTTCATATCCTTTTCCAGCCACTCTTTTTGAAGCGAATCGGTCCTGATCTCTGTGTTCAGGGCAATAATGTGCATCAGGTCCCCGCCCACATCCAGGGAATAGTAAATATGACTGGTGTCATTGTACTGGTAGGGAGCATTGAAAATTATATTCAGGTTCCTTTTGTTCCCATTCTCATGGTTACCCATTACAGGAACCACAGGGATCATTCTGCCATCCGCAGTGGTGGTGAGATCCTGCCAGTCATTCAGCCAGCGTTTCCAGTTATCCGGATCCGTCCCTCTGCCCGAAGTAAAATCACCGTTGAAAAGTACAAAAAGCGGTCTTAATTTTGCAACCAGCCTGTTGGAAGCCCTTCCAGCCTCCAGGGCTTTACCAAGACTTTTCGTATCACCACCGGTCACAAAGGTAAATGCCTCTGGTATACCCGGTGCAGTCTTGAACCAGTAGCGTTTACTGACCCCACTGACATCCTTTATGATAAAATAATAATTTGTTCCGGGTTGAAGTCCTCGTATTTCTGCGAATCGGGTATTCATTTCGTAGCGATTCATCTCTTGTTGCGGGAACTGGGATTCAGGATACTTCCAGTACCGTCTTTCAAAATCGGCAGGACCATAAAGAACCTCAGCTGTTGAACTGTCAGTCTGATCCCATGCCACAGTAATTGATGTTGCCGGATCATCCGTCCATACCAGCCGGATCTTATCTGAAGCTCCGAATTCTTCCGGTATATTCCTGCAGGAGTAAGACAATAATTGTATCAGAAATACGGCTATTATAGTCGGCCACTTGAGTGTTTTTTGCATCCTATTTAATGTTAAAAATTTGATATGATGTAAATTCATTGTTGAACATATCGGTGGTGGATATTTTTATGATATGTGATCCTTCGGTTATATCCGGAGGCATTTTGGCAGTCCAGATATGTGAGCTCTCCTTGGGTTTGACCCAATCATCGATATCACTATAGGCATGGAAAAATTCAACCACAAGCGGATCAGCCATGATCTGGTTTGTCATCCCTACCGGAGGGCCATCGTCCAGTTGATAGGTCACCTGGTCATCGGGATTTCCTGCAAACACATTCACAATGATCTCTTCACTTTCAAGACTATCCAATGCTATTTCTCCCCGCGGTGCGCTGATCCGCATTTGAAAATCGGGATGATGATTGGCGGGATGAAATTTAAAGCTATAGGTATTGTCCTTGAAATTAAAAACAAAAAAACCATTGGGCGTGCCGTCCTGTGCTACTGCTAATGGAATACCGCGCTCGTCCTTCACCTTTGACCACCAGGAACCACAGGCTGCACCAACTACGAGATAGGGAAAGTGTACCGGCTGGGTCCAGTGCTCTTCTGCACCATAACTCCCGTTTTCGATCTTGTGCTGGTGCCCGGCAAGAGCCAGCAGATGCTTCCTGTTTTTGAAAATATCGAAAACCTTCTCTATGGTTTCCTTCTTCATGGGACCTTCAAGAATCGGGATATGTGTAATGATCACAAGCAAATAATCATCCGGGACATATTTCAGGTCATTTCCCAGCCATTCCAGCTGTTTATCATCAAACCCACCGTAATACCTGCCTGGTGTATCCTCCTCCTTATTCCATCCTTTGTATTGTATGGAATTCAGAACCAGAAAATGCACCTTCCCCTTATTAAAAGAATAATAGTCCGGGCCGAATACCCTTCGGAAGGTTTCTGCTTTAAAGCTGTTGCTTTCCGCTTTTAAATTCATATCGTGATTTCCGATCACATTATAAGCCGGGAGTTCAAGATGCCTGACTCCTTCATTTAGTCGGCCATATAGGTTTAAATCGTCCTCAACAATATCGCCCAGGGCCAAATAGAAACCCGCATTATAACCCAACATCTCCGTGACCACATCATTCAGGTAGTAATCAACCTGCTCGGCTGTATAGGGTTGTGGATCGCCGGTCACAATGACATTAAACTGATTTTTCTGTTCCGATGCTACCAGTGCAAAATTCACGCTCTCTGGTAGGGGCCCTGTAGCCGATATACCTTCATAATCAAGTCCTTCGGGTGAACCCCCGGGTTGATGGATGTAATAGAATTGGGGCAAATTATTCTCATTGAGTGGAATAGCGTAAGCACTTGGTTTTGAAACGAATATTAAGCTTGGGTCACGAAGCGGCAGTGAATATCTGCCTTTAGAATCGGTTTTTACTGCTTCACGCTGATTTGAAACAATCACATCCACAATCCCAGGTTCATTCTCATCTAATATCCCATTGGTATTTAGGTCATGAAACACAATGCCGGTTACATGATTTTTGGCCTGAGCAAAACTGGTTTCCTGAATCAATAACAGAGTAAGAATTATCGCCAATAAAACTATGGTTTTGTTTCTCATTTTTTTAATATGTGCCAAAAACACAGCCTTATGTAAGTGTCAAAAGCCAATCTGCTTGCAGTGCATAAGCATAGGCCCCCAGGGATATGGATTCACTGGCTCCCCTTGTACTGGTGGCAATGGCCAGCCTGGGAACGGGATCGTAAGAGATGGTCTTGTCGGTGCCCGGTATGGGAAGGGTTTTGGAATAATCCCTGAAGAAATCGCTGCGCTCCTCTTCATTATCCAGGTTAAATACCTTTTGCACCAGTCTGGGCATCTCATTCCCATCTGGAGGACAAAACTTGTAATTTAGCTCCTCCATGACTGCGGGCATGTATAGATCGCTGGCGCCGGTAATGCCTCCCCCGATCACCGCAATCCCATCGGAAAGGGTCAGGATATTGGCTACCGTATCACCCAAAGCACGTCCTACGGATTCGTAAGCTTTCAATGCGGCCTTTCTGTTCCCCTCTTTATCCCCTTTGGCTATCTCAAAAATATCTTTGGGCTCCAGTTTATTGGGATAATCAATTCCTGCCTCTGCTGCATAGAAGCGCTGTACTGCACGAATGCTTACTGCCTCTTCGGCATTTATGGACGGATGGTGCCTGTTGCTGAAAAGCCAGACTTCTGAGGCTGTTACATTATCGCCCGTGATCAAGTGACCATTGGAAACAAATCCTCCTCCAAATCCGGTACCCAGGGTAAAACCGAAAAGATTCTTGTATCGTTTTGGGCTTCCCGAGGCTTCAAGCTGGGCATTGATCTCGGGCAGTATGCCTCCCAATGCCTCACCATAGGCAAAAAGGTCGCCGTCGTTATTAATAAATACCGGCAAGCAAAACTCCTCCTCCAGGATGCTTTTCAGAGGTACACCTCCCTGGAAGGCAGGAAGGTTGTTGGAGTTATCAATGATTCCGTTGGCATAGTCGGCCGGACCCGGAAAGGCAAAACTGATGGCCACAGTAGTCTCTTCTATGGACTGGATGACCTCGCTAAAACCCTCCTTCATAGTGGCCAGGCATTTTTCCAGGTGATCTGCATTGGAGTCCTTTCTGATCCCATTTGTGATGGCCTTCCCCCCTTTAAATGCGTTAAATACAAAATTTGTACCACCGGCATCCAGGGTCAATACCACGCGTTCGTCACTATAAATATCCATTTTCTTAAGCTTTTGAAGTACGGGTAGCAATGATCAGAATATAGACCATACAGAGGCCCGGAACAGCAAAACCGGCCATCAGTCCAAACAGGTCTGCCACTCCTCCAAAGAGTATGGGTACAAATGCTCCTCCAATAATGGCCGTAACCATCAATCCGGAGATCTCATTGCTTCTCTCAGGAAGCGCATCCACAGTCATGGAGAAAATAAGCGGGAAAATATTGGCAAAACCCAGCCCGATAATGAAAATAAATACAAAGGCAAGAACCTGTCCAGGAACCACAAACAAGCCCGCTATCCCTGCAATGGCAATGATACTGGTTGTGATCAGGAATTTTTTGGGCGAAAGCCAGTTCAGGATCACACCGCCTAAGAACCTTCCGGTCATCAAGGAGATAAAAAAGAAGAGGGTGCCAAACAGGCCCTTCTCCTTGATGTTATAATCGAATTTCGCTTCCAGGAAATTAGGGAGTTTTGCGCTCATACTTACCTCGGATCCCACATAGAGAAATATTCCAATAACCATAAGCAACACATAGGGATTCTTTAAAAGACCAAGACATGATTTCAGAGTGGCTGGCTTCTCACTGATCGCCTGCTCCTCGATTTTTGTGAGCAGCAAAATGACCACAACAATCAGCATTACTCCCCCATAGATGGGAAAAAGGATCTTCCAGTCAAGTCCCCAGTAGCGTGCTGCCAGAATGGGAATCAAAGAGCCAGAAAGTGATCCGATGGCTTTTACAAACTGTCCGAATGAGAGGTTCCTGGAGTATTTACCTTCGGGCGATACATCGCGCATGATGGGATTTCCTGCCACCTGTAGCAGGGTTGCACCGGTACCCAGAAAAAGGAGTCCTCCCAGAATCAGTGGAAAGGATTCATAATTGCCCAGAATAGGGAGTATCATCCCGATAAGGGCAGCAAATAATCCCATCAGGAGCACATGCTTTCTTCCTTTCCGGTCCTGGTAGAGTCCCATGGGAATGGAGAGAAGTCCAAACATAATAAAGGCCATAAAAGTAACCAGTCCGGCCTGGAAATTATTCAGGCTAAAATCAGTTTGCAACTGGCTGGTGAGGGGTCCGGATACATCGCCAAATCCCATAACAAGAAAAGCCAGAAATATGGGTGTTGACTTGAGGTAGTTGTTTTTTGTCATAATTGTGTTGGTGTAGTTGAATTACGCTTGCGCATTCTCCGAAGTTCTACTTCGGGGTTAGCAAGCACAAATAAAATAATATATTAATCGATGATTGACTTCGTCGAGCTAAAGGTTCCCCGCAGCAAGCTGCGGGAAGAATCAATCAAAAATATAAGGCAATATAATGCATGGGGTAAAACAAAACATTAATTAATACTTAATATGAGGGCAATCCGGATTTCCATGCGTGGAAGACATCCTGGCTAATTAAGTAAAGTTGTCGATCCGCAACCTTGCATTTCTTATAAAATTCAGCCAACTTAGCGCCCTGTTAGACTTGTGTAAAGGCTAAACCAAAAGGAAGTTTTGAAACACAATCTGTATTGCGGAAAAGAGCTATAACAATAAGGTTTCGGGAAGTGCTGTTTCTCATACTGTTGTGCACGGGATCCCTGGTCTCCGGACAATACTATGGAATGCAGTTTTCTTCTCATGACTTTGCACCGGAGCAGAGATCGGGCCTCGACCTGACTCCCCAGCATGCCATTGACATCAGAGGAGATCTTAACTTACAGTTCTACATCCGGCTCGATCCTGAGCACGAAACCTATTTTGGATACATTTTCCGTTTAATCATAGGAAATCAAAACATTGACCTGATTCATGGCTTTGTACCCGGGAATCCCAATAACTTTGAGATGATTCTGGGTGAAAAAACCAGTAAAATAGCATTTGCCATACCTATTGAAGAGTTGCAGAAAGAATGGCTTCATCTCAGAATTACATTAGATTTTAAGAGTCGAAAAATAGTCTGCCACTTCAACGATAAAAGTTTAGAGGACGATTTGACCGGCTTTAATACAGAAGATGGCTTCAGGCTGATGTTTGGGGCCAATTCTTACGAAAATTTAGATGTTACGGATGTTCCAGCCATGATTCTCCGGGACGTAGAGGTAAGCAACGGCGAACGCTTATCTACAAGGTGGCCACTAAATGAGATTGAAGGAAACATTGCTCACTCTGTTCCTGCCGGATATGAGGGTTCAGCAGACAATCCTAAGTGGTTGCTGAAACGTCATAATACCTGGAAACTTTTGTTGAATAAAGAGATAGGCGGCCACATTAAGACAGCATATGATGCGAGGAATGATGATATCTACCTGGTATCAGAAGACACGATTTACCGCTACAATTTACATGGTGATTCGTTGAACAAATTCGCGGCAAATTCCCTGACCCTGGTTGCTTCAAACTCGCAACCTCGTATCCAGGTAACCAATGAAATTATATACGACACCGTTAACCAGAGGCTTATATCCTATTCCCTGGAAAACAATTACCTTTCTGTTTTCGATTTTGAGACAAGTCAATGGTCCCCACATGGCAAAGGTGAATTGGAAGAGATTGACTATTGGCACCACAACAGGTTGATAACACCGGATGGTGACCTGGTCACAATTGGAGGCTATGGACACTACATGTATAAAAACTCTGCCTGGTACTGGGATGAAGAGGAAGATCGATTTGACAGCATCAATTACAAGGGAGAATTTCATCCGAGGTACCTGGCGGGCTCGGGATATAATCCTAATGACAGCCTGTATTATGTGATCGGTGGCTTTGGAACTGAAAGCGGAAATCAAAGAAATAAGCCCGACTACTATTATGAAATCCTCAGTTTCTCAGCGAAGGAAATGACAATGTCCAGGTTTCATGCGTTTGAAAATACGCGGGCTGGATTCTGCTTTGCTAACTCAGTGGTATTTGATGACTCCAACAACATGTATGGCCTCTATTTCCCTAAATATCAATTTGAGAACAAACTTCAACTGGTCCAAATCCCTCTGGAAAATCCGGAAATTATTGAACTGGCCAATCCCATTAAATATAATTTCCTGGATATCAATTCATTTGCCGACCTGCACTTTAGCAGTGCCTCCAATTCGCTGGTGGCGGTATCTACCTATTTGTCCGAGGAGATTACTACGGTATCCATACATTCCATTGCATTTCCACCACAGGAATTTAGCACCGATGTCGCCCTACCGCTTGAAAGCCGTTCCAAAATTGTTATCTATCTGTTGACTGCTTTCTTTCTTGTGATTGTGGCCGGCTTCCTATTCTACTTCCTGAGAAAAGGAGCAAAAAAATCACAGAAAAAAGCAGTCCCTGCCAAACGAGAGATCATTCAAAAGAGCCATGAGAATTCCATTATTTTATTTGGGGGATTCCAGGTAATCGACCGCAGCGGCAAAGATATTACGGGTCTGTTTACTCCACTGCCAAAAAAACTATTCCTGTATATATTATTGCATTCTTTAAGAAATAACAAGGGAGTCTCATCCAACACACTCTATGAAACTTTCTGGTTTGACAAATCTGTGGAAAGCGCAAGAAACAACCGGGCCGTTAACATTGTGAAGCTGAAGTCCTTGCTTGAAAATCTGGATTCTGTCTCTATTTCCAAAGAAACGGGTTACTGGAAGTTTGATTTTGATCCCAAGCAGGTGCACATCGATTTTTATGAATATCTCCAAATCGTGAATCAGACAGACAATCTTTCCCGGGAGAACATCGTTGACCTTCTCGCCATTATAGAAAACAATCCATTTCTTAACAACACCAACGCCGATTGGCTGGACACATATAAATCCGAAGTGTCTAACGACATTATTGACACATTACTAAGGTATATTGAAACTTCCGCCGACGATGCGGAGTTCCTGTTACATCTTACAAATTGCATTTTTATCAATGATACCGTAAGTGAAGAAGCCCTGAAGGTGCAGTGCCGATTGCTGATTAAACAGGGAAAACACAGCCTTGCCAAGAAGAGTTACTCGAAATTCATCAGTGAATACAAACAACTTTATGATGAAGAGTACAGCCTGAGCTTCAATCAGATCATAGAGGAGAAGTAGAATTGCCCTTATCCCCAAAAGAAAACCGGGTCAATCTACAGTTAACCCGGTTGTCTAACCAAACTTCTACTTTATGAAAAAAACTACTTTACTAAACAAACTCTACTACTATTTAAACACTACTATGATCTGTTTCTTGAACTCTAAGATACATTCTGACAAATAATTATTTATTAATAAAGTCTTAATGGGGATATTAATTTCATATTTCATCTCCAGAATACACGCTTCTCTGGTCCCATTACAAAAGTCAGGGTGGAGCCCGATTCAATATCCGCATGATGGATATAAGGTTGGCTTAGTTTCTTTCCATTGAGACGCACCTCCTGGACATAGGGATTGGTATGGGACCTATTTTCAGCGACCACCGTAAATACGGCTCCATCAGCCAGATCGATCTCCACCCTATCAAAAGAGGGTCGACCGATAGAGTAACGATCGTCGCCCGGACATATGGGATAGATCCCCATGGTATTCAGTATGTACCAGGCAGACATCTGTCCGCAATCCTCATTTCCTACAATCCCGTCGGGTTGATCTGTATAAAACTCCTCAAGTATTTGAGACACCAATTCCTGGGTTCTCCAGGGCTGGTCTACCGAATTAAAGAGATAAGCAATGTGATGACTGGGTTCATTTCCGTGGGCATACTGGCCAATCAATCCACTGATATCCACAGACTGTTCCTCACCCAAAACTTCAGACGTTGTTGTAAAGAGCGAATCAAGCTTTACTGCAAAGGTTTCCTGTCCTCCATAGAGTTCTATGAGCCCTTCCACATCATGAGGCACATACCAGGTCCACTGCCATGCATTTCCCTCTACGTAGGGAGTGGCCCAGTGGGCCGAAAACCTGGGGTGAAAAGGTTCCATCCAGCTCCCATCCAGATTCTTACCCCGCATAAATCCTACTTCAGCATCAAAATAGATCCTGTAGCGTTTTGATTTTTCATAAAATTCTGTGGCAATATCCTCACGCCCCATATTTTGAGCCATGGTGGCAATCGCCCAATAGTTATATGCAAATTCCAGTGCCTTCGATACGGAAGCGTTTTCAAGATCACAGGGTATAAAGCCATACTTCTCTTCGTAAAGTTTTGCTTTAGGCATGAGATTGCCCCAGGCTTCTTCAGAGGGATAACTAATCTCTTTAATCGTATCATAAGCCACCGAATGGACGATGGCTTCCAGAGCCTTCTCTGTATCAAAATTTCGCTGTCCCTTCATATAAGCATCTACAATCACCGATACCGCATGAGATCCAATCATGGTCCCGGTGTAATTCGAGGCGAGTCCCCACATGGGTAAAATACCTCCTTCATCATACTTTCGCAAGAGGGCCCTGATTAACTCCTGGTTGTATTCGGGATTTAGGATGGTAAATAGAGGGTGGAGTGCGCGGTGGGTATCCCACAAGGAGAATACGGTATAGTTGGGGTTGTCTGAAATATGAATTTGCTGATCCATCCCCCGGTAGGTTCCATCCACATCAGAATAGATTCCCGGATAGATGGAGCTATGATACAAGGCGGTATAAAAAGTACGCTTTTCACTCAAATCCTCCGTTTCGATCCGAACCTTAGAGAGCTCTTCTTCCCATACTTTCTCTGCATTGTCACGGATGGTTTCAAAGTCCCATCCATTCACTTCAAGGTTAAGGTTCTTAGCTGATCCCTCATAGCTTACCGCGCTGATACCCACTTTTGCAATTACCTCTTCACCTTCATTAGTCTGAAAATTTAATCTGACCTTGGCATTTTTACCCGAAACCTCTTCAACTCCTGCCTGTAACTGATTATCGAGGTACAATTCGGCTTCAAAAGGTTTGGAAAATTTTGCTGTGAAATATACGTAGTGCTTTCGAGCCCAACCCGAGGTAAGCTTAAGGCCCTGGATCTCCTGGTTATTCAATATCCGGATTTCGTGAAGCGGATTCTGATGTCCGTGAATGGTATGTGTAAGGTCGATGAGGATTCCGGCATTTTCGGCTTCAGGGAAGGTATACTTATGCACCCCTGCCCGAAGGGTGGAGGAAAGCTCTACTTTTATCTGATCATCTGTCAGGTCCACTCTATAATAACCTGGCCGGGCCTCTTCGGTCTCCCGGTTAAACCTTGACCTGTAACCCTTATCAATCTCATCCACTTCTCCGGCATCAAGGCTTACCTCGCCTGTAAAGGGCATAAACAGGATATCCCCATAATCCCCTATTCCCGTTCCACTAAGGTGGGTATGACTAAAACCCAGAATGGATGAGTCAGAATAGTGATAACCGGCACAGGCATCCCAACCAAGGGTTCGGGTATCCGGACTCAGCTGAACCATACCAAATGGAAGTGTGGCACCCGGGAAGGTGTGTCCGTGAAAATCGGTTCCGATAAAGGGATCCACAAAACTGGTGAGTGATGACTCGTTGCGGTTATTGAGCAACAAACCTCCACAGCTAAATGAAATCAATAGTGATAATGCAATTAATACCAGGAGTGTGCTGTATCTTAATTTTCTCATATGAGTCTAAGGATCTTTTCACTTCAAATAAAACCCTGTACACTTAAAAATCAATTAACAAATGATTAATTGGGGGAATTCCGGCCTGCAAATCCCAAAATATGCTTTTATATTGCTCTAATTATCAGGTTTTACAGTTTTTTCTTAGATTGTCAAATATTCTTTAAATACCCATCTAAAATCCCATATTATGAAAACCCGGTATCTGTCTGTACTCATGTCTGTCGTCCTGCTATCTGCGCTTAATCATTCCGCCAGCGGTCAGGAAAAATGGATCAGTCTATTCGATGGGGAGAGCCTGGATGGGTGGACAGTGCATAGTGGATTTGGCACCTATAGGGTGGAAGAAGGATGCATTATTGGTCAGGCCGTTAAAGGAAGTCCCAATACCTTCCTTTGTACGGACAATGAATACAGCGATTTTATACTGGAGTTTGAAGTGCTGTTGGAAGATTCCGAGCTTAATTCCGGGGTGCAGTTCAGAAGTCAGATCGCAGATCAGGAGCTGATTTTCTGGTTCAGGAATCAGGAGGGCAACTACGAGCCGCATAAAATCCCTGCCGATCGGGTCTATGGATACCAGGTGGAAATTGCCACCGGAGGTGCAGGCGGGGTCTATGATGAAGCCCGCAGGGCCATGATGCCCTGGTGGCCCGAAGCAGATTCAAAGGAGGGTAAGCTCTTTAAGGAGAAGAAATGGAACACCTACCGAATCGAATGCAGGGGCGATTCTATAAAAACCATCCTAAATGGAGTTGTTGTGGCTGATTTCAGAGATGGGCTCACAAGAACAGGCATCATCGGCCTTCAGGTGCATGATGTGGGAGAGGATTCCACTCCCTACCAGGTGCGCTGGAAAAATATCCGGATTCAGGAGCTCTAAGGCATCAGATTTTGGGCTCCCAACCTGGCTCATATTCACGACCCCATAACTTCATGGCATCGCGGTCAAACATCCTGCCGTTTGTTTCATCAATATCAAATCCTTTTCCAATGCGGTATGCAATGTTGGAGTAGTGAACCATGGCCATGGTGATCACACCATCGGATATGGGTGCATTTAACTCTCCTTTGCCCCGAATGGCATCTAAGAAGTTTTCAATATGAGCAGTCGACATATCTCCACCTCCACCCAGTGCGGTTCCGGCTTCATTGGATACACCTGTGCTTGTTTTTACCACTTTTCCTTTGCGATCATATAAAATATACTTTCCCCGGTCCACATAAACCGTTCCTTCACTTCCATAAATGATGGTGCCCCGGTCTGTTCCATAGGTCTGGTATCCAATTCGGCTTTTGCCATCCCACTCAATCACTTTATTTCCAGCAAAGCGGAAGGTAACCTCCATGTCGTCATACATCTCCCATCCATCATTTACAAATTGCCTTTTATCAGCTTCTACATCCACGCGGGTAGGGTAATCCACCTGAAGGGCCCATCGGGCCACATCAAATTCATGGGTTCCATTGTTCCCCGATTCTGCGGTCCCATAATCCCAACCATACCAGTGCCAGTTATAGTCCCATGTCTCCTGGGTATAGGCTCGTCTGGGGGCCGGTCCCTGGAAAAGATCCCAATCCAATCCCTCACGCACCGGAACACTCTTCTGCACAGGAACCTCTCCCCTGCCGTTTGTATAGTAGGCAACTGCCTTATAAGGAGTTCCTATAACTCCATTGTGAATTTCCTTGATAATTTCAATGGTATGATCGGAAGAGCGTTGCTGAACCCCCATCTGTACCACCTTATTATATTTCTTCTGGGCAGCAACAATCAACTCATTCTCATGCATGTTGTGTGTACCCGGCTTTTCCACATAGACATGCTTCCCTCCTGCAACGGCCATGATGGCACCCGGAGCGTGCCAGTGATCTGGTGTGGCATTAAATAGCGCATCCACTTCCGGATCCTCGATCACTTTGCGGATATCATTTTCCAATTTTGGATCATTTTTGATATGCTCGGAAAACCGGACAGCCGCTTTATCTCTCTGGCTTTTCATCACATCGCACAGGTAGAGCAACTCTACATTGTTCTTCTTATCTGCAAAGGGTGGAACGAAAGCCACCAATCGGCGCCCCAGGCCGGCAATGGCCACATTAATTCGATCGTTGGCTCCCACAATTCTGCCATAACTCCGCGCTGACATTCCCATGGTTGAACCTCCCACAGCAAGGCCTGCTGTGCCTGCTGTAACTTTCTTAATAAAATTTCTTCTGTTTGAACTCATCTTATTTTTTTTTTGTAGTTGCTGTCCACCCCTGGCGATCTTTAAATGGGCATCATCTCCCTGATCTTAAGTCCTCTTGGAGCAAAAGTGAGGGTGCCGGTACAATTATCGTCGCGGGTAAATTCCATAAACTGCCAGTCGGCCCCTTCAAAACCATAGTTAACAGATCGAAGCCGGATATTTCCCTTTTCCACGGAAAATTCCAGATTCTCCGGAGTGAGTCGCATTCCTTCTCCAATGGCTTTCAGGTATGATTCCTTAAAGGTCCAGAACCTGAAAAACCTTTTTAGTTTTTTCTCCGGATCTTTTAGCACATACTCTTTCTCCCGGCTGGTCATGTTTTTTTGGATCAATTGTTCTATATCGGGCATTTGCCTGATTCTTTCGATATCGATCCCCACTTCTCTGTCTCCTGAAAATGCAAAAACACACACACCGTCAGAATTGGAAATATTAAAGAAAATCGGACGATCATGAATAAGGAATGGCTTCCCCTTACTGCGGACTCCTATTTGCACCTCCCTGGGTTCTATTTCCAAATACAAGGATAGAAGCACCCTTAACACAGCCTGGGTGGCTATATAACTATGCTGCGTATGCTCGAACTTATAGAATGAAATTTTACCCGTTTCTGCCTCAGTTAAGAGAGATTTTAAGTGATCAAGCTGCTCCCTAATCCCATGTACAGAGACGGTCCAGATATGAACCTCCCCCTGCTCAAGAGTCGGAAAATTCCCTGTTGAGGGAAGATCTAAGCCCAGCGCCCTTTTCAGGGTTTCGGTGTATTCCGACTTCTCAAACATTTACAAATTCCATTAGTTCAGCTGATATTAATTCAAGAAGCTCCTCTTTGTTATCCCGGCAGAAAAGATGTCCCCCGCTTACCCTGATAAACTTGAAGTCCCCCGTAGTATGAATTTTCCATTGTTTGATCTGCGCCTCACTGAATACCGAATCCTCTTTGCCTGCAAAAGCGGTGAGGGCACAATTCAGAGGTTCATCTTCCTCATAGGTATACCGTTTGCCCAACAATATATCTGCGCGGAGAGCCGGCAACATCTCTTCTATTAACTCATTGTTTTGAAGCACCGATTCAGGAATCTCCAATGAGCGAAGGTGATTCACTATATTGGGAATGTTCTTGTCCAGATATACCTCATCATCATCAATGGCATCCAGAAACTTGAAAGGACTCACCAAATGTGGCGAGCGCCATCCACCTACCATAAAACGTACAGGTTGAATTCCTTTCTCCTTACGCAAATACCTTGCAAGTTCAAGACCTATTCCTGCACCTGCACTGTGACAATAAAATGCAATGGGACAATCCAGCAAGGGATCGATCACATCCGAAATGGCCTTCACCAGATCCAGGTGGTTATCAAATGGTTTCTCTGCCATCCGTTCTTCTCTCCCTGGATATTGAATGGCGCAAACCTCCACTCCGTCCGACAATGTATCCCCCCAGCTGCTATATACTGAAGCTCCACCCGCAAAATAGGGCAGACAGAACAGCCGCATCCTTGGATTGTCAACCACCCTGGACCTCAATACCCATTTATTCAATTCTGATTTTTCTTCACCAGAATTCTCTCCTGAACCGACCTGTCCGTCTAGCTCATCAAGAATCTGCCCGGTCATCTCATAAAGGCTGGGGCCTTTCATGATTCGCATCATGGAATAGTCCACAGCAATACTGCTCTGTATCCAATTCCTGATTTGGTTGGCCATCAATGAATCAAGCCCATACTTGGTCACAGGTTCATTGGGATCGACCTTCTCTGTGGCCGAACCAAGGACCCTGGCAAAGGTATCCCTCAGATGGCTAAGCAATACTTCGGTCCGTTCCTCTTTGTCAAGCTCCTTCAGTGTGGAACTTAAACCACTGCTCCCTGATCCGGAAGCCGATCCGGCCGATAAATCCTTCTCCTTGATCAAGTGGCCGAAGCGATTGGTCTCTTTGGAATGGGGATAAAAATCACCCACCATTTCCCAGTCCGAATCAGTGGCCACACGCTGCACCGGATTGTTAAGCAACATCTGCTCCAGGATATAGGTGGACTGTTCAAGGGTAAATGTTTTCCATCCTTGTTTGTAAAGCAATCCGCCCACATTTCCGCTTCGGGCCACAAAGCCCACATCGCCAAGAACTCCCCAGTTGATGGTCATGGCAGCCATTCCCCTGGACCGCCTGTATTGGGCGAAATTCTCCAGGAAGCTGTTTCCGGCCACATAACTCACCTGACCGGGATTGCCATATATGGAAGAGATAGAAGAATAGAGCACAAAATGATCCAGTTCCATCTCCTTTGTGGCTTCATGAAGCAACCAGCAACCCAGCGCCTTGGGTTTAAATACTTTCAGGTAACGCTCCTGGTCAATTTCAGGAATACTTCCATCATCCAGAACCATGGCCGCATGCTGAATCCCCTTCAGGTCCGGCATCCGCTCTTTAACCTCCTTCATGATGCGCTCCACATCAGACCGAAGGGACACGTCTCCTTTTGCGATCATCACGTTGATTCCGCGCTCCCGCATATCCTCAATAACCTTCTTCTCGGCATCACTTTTTGGTCCGGATCTGCTCATAAGCACCAGATGCCTGGCTCCCTTCGTGGTCATCCAATCAGCCACAGCCAGGCCAAATCCCGAACATCCACCTGTGAGCAGGTAGCTTCCGTTCTCTTTGAACTGAATCTCAATGGGTGGGGCCACCCATACATCTCCGGTCATATCTACCACAATTTTCCCAATGTGCCTGGCTCCTGCCATGTATTGGAAAGCGTCCTTGATCTGAACCATGGGAAAGACCGTGGTGGGATGTGCCGGGAACTGGTTCTCTACAAAATAATCTATGGCTTCCTGGAATAACTCTCCACTAAATTGTGCCTTTTGTTCAAAGAGTCTGTCCACATCCACCCCAAAATAGGAGAGGTTGTTTCCAAAGGGTTGTAATCCCAGTTTGCTGTTGCGGTAAATATCGGTCTTGCCAATCTCTACGAACCTTCCATAAGGTGCCAGGCACCTGATGCTCTTGTAAATGGCTTCACCCGAAAGGGAATTCAGTACGATATCCACCCCTTCCCCCTGGGTAAGAGTCATAAGCTGATCTGCAAATTCCAGGGTGCGGGAGTTCATGATATGGGCTGGATTTACACCCAATCCCTCTATGTAAGTCCTCTTATCCTCACTGCCCACAGTGGCATATATCTCTGCACCTGCAGCTTTGGCAATGTGGATGGCTGCGATGCCCACACCTCCGGCTGCTGCATGAATCAGGATCTTCTCCCCTCTGCGAATGCGACATTGGTGCACCAGCGAATAATAGGCGGTAACATAGACCACCGGCAAGGTAGCAGCTTCAGTGAAGCTAATGGCCTCTGGTTTTTTCACCACATGATAAACCTTGGGATAGGCATATTTAGCCAGGCAGGAAGGTGCGGTGGCCATCACCTGATCGCCCACCTTCAAGTTCTTTACATCCTTTCCTGTGGCTGTGACAACTCCAGCACATTCCAATCCCATAGTCCGTCCAAACAATCCGCCGCTTATGGCATCATTTGAGAGCAATCCCATGGAGAGCATAATGTCTCTGAAATTAAGGGCAGAAGCTTTGATCTCAACTTCCACTTCATCGGCACCGGGTATCCTTCTGTTAGTCTCCCTGATAATCAGGTTATCCAGAACCCCATATTCCTCTATGGTAAGCGTATAGGCCTCCTCCTTGCGGGAGATATGAAGGGCCTGTTGGGCTATGTTGTCTGAGGAAATCCGCTCCAGCCTGTTGATGTATCGCCTTTTTCCCCTGAATGCAATCTCATCTTCATTATCGCCGGCCAGAATCTCTTCCATGAATGCATCTATCTCCTCCTCTTTTGGAGGATAGCTAAAATCAACCATGGTGGAGTTAAAGACCGGGAATTCGTTAAGAACCACCCGGTTTACGCCCCTGAGTCCGGCTTGAGAAAGCTGAACTGTTTTAGGATCACCTTCAACCGATTGGGCCCCGGAAGTAATCATCCATAGCTCCGGGTTCTCCTCATAATTGGTTGAGTTTAAGTATTTCATGACGTTCATCAGGGTCACCGAGGAGTTTTCCTCTGCGTCAATGATCTGTTCCGGATTGAGTGCTTCATTGGGAACGGTGTCCACTCCCCAAAGAAAAATGATTCCCTGGAAATTTCCTTTTTTAGCCACAAACCCAATCACCTGGTCCACATCCTCCTGACTCCCAGGGTTGATCTCGAAAGCTGTATCTCCCACCTGCTTAAACCCGACCGATCGTTTTACCATGTATGCCTGCTTGTCCATGGCCGAGAGCCGGGATTGCACCATTTCAGCCAGACCAGAATTATCGGCAAATACCAACCAGTTGGCGCTACCCAGTTTCGGAGATTCCTCCACTGCCTTATTGGTCAGATCCAACTTTGTATTCCTGGCCAGAATCACGCTCTGGCATGAGGAATCGTTCTTCTCAAAGTCGCTATAAATTGCCACATCCGAAAAGGCCTCCCTTTCAAGGACTTCCTTCCATCTTTCGGGTCCCATGGTGGCATGATCGGGTCGTATGTCTGTATCTTCAAACAACCACCATCCTTCAGTCATTCCGAATATAAAATCCAGGTAGACCGGCGAATTGGTGACTTCAAGCATCAACAGCACTCCTTCGGAAGCCAGCAAGCGCTTCACATTCCCAAATGTGGTTTTCAAATTCCTGGTGGCATGAATCACATCAGAAGCAATGACCAGGTCAAAGGAGTTGATATCAAATCCCTGTTCTCCAGGATCTTTTTCAATATCAAGTAATTTGTATTGCACAAAGGGGTAGCGTGCGAATCTCTGCTGCGCCTTCAGCATAAACATATGGGATAGGTCCGTATAATAATATTCAGTCCGCGCTGCAGGCAATAAGGGAAGCAATGCCTGCGTCATCCCTCCTGTTCCGGCACCTATTTCAAGAATACGGATGGTCTGGTCCTTGGGAACCTCATGGATCAATTCGGTGATCACACGTCCGGCCAGATCGTTATATTTCTTAAAGGCAAACCCTTCCACGTAATATTTGACAATCAGGTCCCACTGGTCCTCGGGAAAAATCAGTTGAATGGGATCCACCTTTCCAGTAAGTACTCCTGCGATTTCTGGTCCACATCGGCCCAGCAGGGTAGTTTCATGACGAAATTGGGGATAAGTATCGTTGATCTCCTTCAACCACAAAGAGGTATTCCTGAATGCAGGCATTAAGAGCACCCTGTAGTGATCTCCCTCTCCCTCCACAATACCCGCATTTTTAAGTAAAAGGAAGATGTGATAAAAGAGTCGTTGGTGTTCACTGATTATACCCAGCTCTTTGATCAGATCAGGAATATAAATTTTAGTCCCGGTATTAAACGACATTCCCAGCTCACTGAGTGAATTGCATATATACCCTATGGTCAGGTCATACTGGCGGGGTTCATAGCCTTCATAATACTCACCCTGCTGCGGCAACTCATTGATCTCCTGGATGGTCTCAGCCACTTTGGGACCAATGGCAGTGGGAGAAAGAATGTAATCTCCCGGATTCCGAACCAGCTCCTGATCTGCCCTGGATTTCATCATCCAATTGTATTCGTAATACCATTTTTCCCGTTCATCCGATGTTTCACCCCTTGATCCTTTCAAGTATTGTGAACGGAATCCCTGGAATTCTGCAATGACCTCTCCAGCTTCATTAAAAATCCACAATTCTCCAAGGGCATATTCGTCGGTCCACTCCCTCAAACTGCCATAAACATACAATTTGAATGAATCCGGCTTTTTATGGAATTTAATCCTGTCGATGTGTACCGGTACATAAACCCCCATCTTCTTGCGGGTATCTTCCCTGACATTAAAAATTCCAAATACGGTCTGGAAACAACTGTCAAGTACCCCCGGGTGCAGGTTGTGTTTAAAAAACTCTGACCGGATGCTTTCATGCACCTCAATCTCGCTGAAAGACTCCCACTCCTTTTCACCCCTCCATAACTTCTTGATGGCCCGGAAACTGGGGCCCAGGTATAGTCCACTCTCCAGAAGCTCATCATGCATAGGTTTCACAGGAACCGGAATGGTGATCCGTTTCCGGGCTGCCTCAAAATCAACGGGTATGGATTTGAAGGAGTCACTGATGTGATTCATCTTGCCGTTTGAACACATGGTCCAGGAGGCCTGACTGCCTCGTGGCTTTGAATAGATAAAATAATCCCCGCTGTCGTGAGAGATATCCATCTGAATGAAATTGGGCTCGCCTGAATCTGGCAGGAAGAGTGCACTCTCAAAGTTCAGGTCCTCCAGAAATTCAAACTTTTCTCCAAAAGAGGCCAGGGCAGCTGAAATGGACAAATCCACATGTCCGGCTCCCGGATATACTATGGGACCCTGCACTTTGTGATCATCAATATAGGGGTGTGTTCGCTTGTCCAGGTGAATGTCCCAGATAATGTTGTGGTTCTCCCTGGCTGAAACCGTTTTTCTCTTAAGGTGTGGATGAACCGATGATCCTATTCTTTTGGACCTGCCTTCTTCAGTCTCAAGCCAGTGTCGCTCCTTCTGCCATGGATAGGCAGGCAGTTTCACCAAGGTGTTCTTGTCGCTACTGATTTCCCAATCCAGCTTGCAACCCCAGGTATGAAGTTTTCCTGCGGAGGCAAGAAAGGTTCTTTTTTCCTCCTCCATCCTGCGGATGGATGGAACTACTTTGCCGGTAAGCTGTCTGGCCTCAAAAAGGGCATTGATCCCAAGAGCATGAATGGGATGGGGTCCCAATTCGATAAAGGTGTCAAATCCATCATTGATTTGCTCTTCAACGGCACCCACGAAATTCACAGTCTCCCTTACGTTCCTGTACCAGTAAGAGCTATCCAGTTTTTCACCGTCCAAAACAAGGCCGGTAACTGTGGAGTAAAATGGAATCCTGGTGGCTGTAGGTTTTAAGGAACTGAGTGAACTCAGCAACTCCTCTTTCAAGGGTTCCATGTGGTGGCAGTGGAAGGGGACATTGATCTGCAACATCCGGTTGAATATATCTTTCTTTTCCAACTCGCTGGAAATCTGCTCTATCACCTCAGTATCACCAGAAAGCGAAACCATGGCAGGACCATTTACAGCGCCAATGGAAACCTGGTGCTCACGTCCCGAAATCAGCTCCTGGGCCTCCCCGGCTGTGATTCCCGCTGCAAGCATCCGCCCCTTATCAGTGGCTTTGTACTGAATGCGACTCCTGTGAAAAATAAGCAGAACTGCCTGTTCCAGGCTAAGTGCCCCGGAAGCATAGGCGGCTGCCACTTCTCCAATGCTGTGGCCCACCACAGCTCCTGGATGGATCCCCCTGGCCTTCCACATTTCAAACAGGGCCACCTGGATCGAAAAAATGGCTGGTTGCGCGATGTGGGTCTCTCCTATCCTGGAAGACTCCTCATCTTTTGTAAGCTCATCTAACAGAGACCAATCCGCATGTTTGCTGAGCATTTTATCCAGCTGATGGATCGTTTTTGCAAAGAGAGGTTCTTTTTCCAAAAGCTGCCTTCCCATGCCCCACCATTGAGGACCCTGACCAGAAAAGACAAATACAATCTTCTCTTTTATTTCATGGGTCCTGCCTTCAGAAATCTCAATCAGGTTTTCACCTTCCAGATACTTTTGAAGATGATCAGCCATCTCCTCTTTGGAAGCGCCAACCACACTGAGCCGCAATTCATGGTGGGTCCTCCGAACGTTGGATGAGTAACAGATATCGGACAGGCTATCCTGATTTTCAGGATCTCTAAAATAGGTGATGTAGGATTCCGTTAACTCCCTCAGGGCCACAGCATCCTTTGCGGAGAGGGTACAAATCCGAAGTTCCTCCTCTGCCACGGGTGAAGTTTTTCCCCCGAGACTCCCCTGGGATGATAATCCTTCAAGCACCACGTGACAATTGGCACCTCCAAATCCAAAGTTATTTACTCCTCCATAGACGCTGCCTTTCTCATCCTCCTCCCAAACTATCGGTTCGGTGGGTACCTTAAGGTTTAGCTCACTGAATGGAATATTGGGATTTGGTTTCTTATAATTGATATTGGGAGGAATGGTTCTGTGCTGCATGGCCAGGGCCAGTTTAATAATTCCAGCAATACCTGAAGCAGGTTCCAGGTGTCCAATATTGGTTTTGACCGATCCAATGTAACACACATCCTCTCGATCTTTCCCAAGGACTTTCCCTATGGATTTAGCTTCAATGGGATCTCCCACAAAGGTACCTGTACCGTGGGCTTCAATATATTTTACCTTGTTGGTGGCTACGCCAGCATCGCTGTATGCCATCCGGATCATCTCCTGCTGGGCAGTATGACTGGGAACAGAAATTCCCTTGGTCGTACCGTCCTGATTTACCCCCGATCCCCTGATGGTGGCAAAAATGGTATCCCGATCCTCCAGGGCCTTGGCCAGTGGTTTGAGTATAATCAATCCGGCACCTTCGCTGCGAATGTATCCGTTGGCCCTGGAATCAAAAGCGAAACAACGGCTGTCGGGTGAGAGAAATCCCCCTTTTGAAAAGCCCATCTGGGGCTCGGGTTTCAAAATGGCATTAACACCGCCTGCAAAGGCCATTTCAGCGTCCCCTTCCCAGATGCTTCTGCATGCCAGGTGGACTGCATTCAAGGAGGATGAACACGCTGTATCAAGGGCCATGCTTGGGCCCTTCAGGTTATAGAAATAAGAGATTCTATTGGCTGATATGCAAAGTGCAGAGCCCAGGTTGGTATGAGAACCTATATTTACCTGTTCCACAGGTGAGTTTTGAATATCGCCATAATCATGAGACGATATCCCTATAAATACAGAGGTCCGTGAACCATTGAGTTGTGGAATGGTGATTCCTCCATTTTCAAGAGCTTCGTAGGAGAGCTCCAGCAACATCCTTTGCTGGGGATCCATGCGCGAAGCTTCCAGGGGAGATATACCGAAGAATGCAGCGTCAAATTTGTCTATATCTTTGATGAAACCGCCCTGTCGGACAGAAATTTTACCTGCCTGTTTAAAATCAGGGGCATACAGCTCTTCAGTACTCCAGCGATCTGTAGGAACATCGGAAAGGGCATCCCCCTTTTCAACAATCAATTTCCAGAACTCATCCACATTGGCCACATCTCCAGGGAACCTGCATCCAATTCCTACAATTGCAATGGGTTCTCTTATTATCTTATCCATAATCTCATTAAAATTTTATTACCACGGCTGCCATCTGACGGGACATAATTACGACCAGTTCCCGACCAGTATCCACATATTTTTGTTGGGTAAAGTCTACTGCCACAAATTTAGGGGCTGCAAATTAGGATTCTTTTATTGTTTTACCAATTTCTGAGGCACAAACAAGAAGGTCCTGAACGAGGTAATCTCCTCAATGGCAGGAAGACTAATGAATCTTGCTAAAATTGAATTTCCGTTACCCTATGTGGATATACACCTCCATAACAGATCTCTTATGGTCTTTTTGAAATAAAAACGTAGCTCCATCATCGGTATTAAAGAACTTATTTTCCAATTCAGGATATCAAAAGAAGCAGTAGCCATGGAAATAGGAACCTGGTCATTTTAATTGGACTTGTGTGGCTGAAACTTGACATCATGGAATTCTTTTTGTACATTTATAAACGACAGAGCATTGTATAGTATAGTGCTTTTTAATTACAGTTTATTACGTTAAATTACAGTATAGTATAGTACGAATGTAAAATTAGCTTAATTATAATTCAATTGATGCTTTGTCTCCCCGGTTTCGGCCGGGGATTTTTTTTAGTCGATATTGATTTATCACTATATTTATACATCTAAAAAATAACAGATATGAAAAGATTTTTCTTATTGCTCGCCGTGGCGATGATTGGATTTACAACTTCTTCTTACACTTCAGAAGCAAGGGATTATTACCAGGTCAAGATCTATAAAATCGACAAAGATTCCCAGGAAGCGCTTCTGGATCAATATCTTAAAACAGCCTATTTACCTGCACTTCATAGGTTGGGCATCGAGAAAGTAGGGGTATTTAAACCCATTGAAGGGAAGAATGGAACAGAGCGCTTTGTGATGGTCTTTATCCCTTTTACCTCTCTGACGGAATTTGAGCAATTGGAAAATAAGCTATCCAACGATAAGGAGTATCTGAAGAAAGGAAAGGAGTATATTGAAGCACCACATGATGCCCCTCCCTACAACCGCATTGAAAGCATCCTGATGAAGAGTTTTAAATCCATGCCCCATTTTGCCGTTCCCAAGCTGGATTCAAAACCCTCTGAGAGGGTATATGAATTCAGAAGCTACGAAGGTGCCACAGAGCAGCTCTATGAGCGTAAAGTAGAGATGTTTAATGATGCAGGTGAAGTGGAGTTATTTAAGAAGCTTGATTTCAACCCGGTTTTCTTTGCTGAAGTAATTTCCAGCGCACACATGCCCCACCTGATCTATATGACCACATTCTCAGATGAAGATTCGCAGCAAGCCCGCTGGGATGCTTTCAGGGTACACCCCGACTGGGAGAAGATGAAAGTGATGGATAGGTATCAGAATACCGTATCCAGCATCACCAAATATCTGATGTATCCCACAGATTATTCGGATATTTAGAGGACAAGTATCTTTTGAAGATCGGTATCAGCGAGGTTTAGAAGTCCGGATGCGGGTAAGCGACGGGTGAGTTCTCTCCAGTTATTATCCCGCTCGAAAACATACTTAAATATGGAGAGTGATTCCTCCAGTCGTCCGTTATTGGCCAGAGCCACTGCTTTCCAGTATTTCATCTCCAGGTTTTGTGGGAACATCTCCTCTGCGGCTCCGTACTCCCTGAGTGCCCTTTCCATATCATTGTGTTCAATGGCCAGGTCACCCTGGTTCATATGTTCATATGCGCGATGCATACGAAGGAGTCGCTCCAGTTCCTGGATGGGGCTTTGATGGTCGTCCACCCTCAGATCGATCCGTTTATCCTTCCACTCCTCATCAACCGGCTTGGGACCAACCACAAGCAGGGCTGCAGATTGTTTGCCCCGAATATCTCCACCTGCTGCCTGAGCTGCCTTCATTACTTCCAAAACTCGCTCAGCAATAGGAAGATGGGAGTTCTCTCCAAATGCCCTGCTCATGGCGGGCACCACCTCTTCATTGAGCATCATATTTGCCTGCACCGAGTAGTTGTCTCCAATCTGGTGGGAAGCATAGGAGATGCATTTTTCTCCTGTATGAACAGACACCCTACCCTCATTGTCCAGAAAGGCCACCTGCCTGTACGCCTGGCCCCTATCTGCAGTCAGCAGGAAACTCAAAGCCTTTTCTGCGCCCTGTCCCACAGCCATTAGTTTTAATCCATTGGGACCATAAGCAGGATTGATAAAGGATTGGGTGGCCACCACACCTACTCCCGACTTGCCCCAGGATACACTGGTCCCCACCGCAAACCAGTGACTCTGCACACCTACAGCCATCTCTCCTGTGGCAGTATCCCTGGCCACGATGGAGAAGGTAAACGCCAGGGGATCACCGGTTTCGGGATGCACCTGGGCCTGCAAACAGATTTGGGTGAATAGAAGAGATATTAGCAGAGAAGAGATGGAGATTTTAACTGACATGTCGTGTGTATTGGTGAATAGTCAGCTAAAAATAGTCATTTAATCATAAGTGGTTCCATTTCGCCAGATCCCATCTGTCCGGGCGATAAATGATTTCAGAATAAAGACCCTGCCCGTAAAGGGATGATAGACATAAAGGTGTTCACCACGCAGTTCATATACGGTTTCGGCGCTGATTTCCTGGCTTCCCACCTTGAGAAAGTAGGTCCCATCCGAAGTAGCACGCCACTTAAAGCGAACTTTTATTCCGGAACTTTTTATGGCATCTCTGGGTATGGGTGATCCCGATTGCGGGACCTCGTAAGTAGTTTTCTGCAAGGAAGGTTGAGAAGTTTCGGATTTTTGTTTCTGCTCAGATGTGGTCGCCGGGTAAGTATAAACAGGGATATTCATCTGGGCTGTAAGCTCGGTACCATCACCGGGATGGAAATAGAAGTCCCCTACCAGGGAGCTTGACTCCCAGGGGGTTTGCTGTCCATGACTCTTCTCCAGCACATCGGATCTTACACTCTTGAAGACATCTTCCACCTTAACACCCGGGCGTTGCATATGACTGAGCAGCGCCTTGGTGTAGAGTCCATAATCTTCCTCCCCGTCGGAGGCGATGGATCCGGGAGCCGTAGAATATGCCACCACAGTACCTGTGGGCGCCACCATGCTGCTAAGGCCCTGCTTGGTATCTCTGAAAGACCGTGCAAAAGGATTGTTCCGGCAGGCATCCAGAATAACAATATTTACTGCAGATTTGGCACTCTCCATATAGGCCAGCACAAATCCCATATCCAGGGCCTCATACTCAATTTCCTGTTCAATATTCATCACTGCCTGCGTGGGAATCAGGTAGTTAAATCCTTTTACCTGCATTCCATGTCCTGAATAATAGAATAGCGCAGTCCCTCCGGTTTTTAGTTTCATACCGAATTCTCTTACCGCTCTTTTCATCTCATTCTGGTTGGTGATATTCTCATGAAGAAGCACATCAAACCCGGAACTTTCAAGGGCTATGGCCATGGCACGTGCATCATTTACCGTATTATTCAGAGGTCCGGTAAGATAAGTGGCATTCCCGATCACCAGGGCAACCCGATCACTATTTACCGAAGAATTCTCCTGTGCACCCACGGCTGCAAAAAAGAAAATCAACAACAAAAAGCCATATATACGCTTCATCTTAGACCAATTTTGTACAAGTTACAAAACTTTATGTTTGGAACATAGAAGATGGTTTCCTAAATTTAGTAGCACCAAAATCCCTATATATGTCTATACGTAAAATTTCGCTCTTCGTTCTGATCACCCTCTTAACACTTCCTGCTATGGGTCAGCAGAAGGTTGATCTTGATCGGGCCATGGCCGATAATCCAGAGCTCTACACGGGTGGATTCTCAAGGTTTGGAATTGGTTTTTCAGGTGCATCTTTCAGCTATGGTGATATTTTCGATGGCCTCTCCTTATCTCCGCTGCGCTTTCACCTCGATTTTGGAAAAAGGATGAGCCGATCTTATGGTATCTATTTTACCATGACCGGAGATGTGCTTCTTAACGAGGTGCTGTATGGATACGATATGATCAATAGTTGGGTCCAGGTTGGAATGTATGTTGGAGGATTGTTTTATATAGGTGGGGGCAGGTCGTACATTGCTCCCGAAATTGGTCTGGGCATCATTGCCTTTGAGTATTACGACTCCTATTTCGGATTTACCGAGCAACCTTATACCATGGGCCTTGGCGGCAGTTTGAAGTATGGATATGACCGACATATTTCGGGCAAGGTGTCTTTGGGAGGACAGCTTTATATCACCTATAATTCTACCAAAGAAACCGATCCGCCGGACGGCTATGATCCATATAAAGGGAAATGCTTTATTTATGGGGCTTCCTTTAACCTGAAGTTTGGCAAATAGCCGGTGCCACCACTAATCTTTGGTGATCAGTTTTGATATCCGCTCAATTTGCTTCTGCTTGTTGACCTCTCTAAGGCTTCGTGCGGTCTTAGTGAAGTAGGAATGACCTGAGATAAACTTCAGTTGGAGCTTATTCCAATCATTCAGGGTACCGATCTTATTCTGCTCTTTCAGCTCTTTATACAAAGTATTTGAGACAGGAATCATATCACTTCTGCCCAGATAGTCCAGATCGGCATCGCAAATAATTTCCTGGTAAATGTTTTCTGGTTGCGGCGGAAGTTTGGTGGCCATAATGATAGAACAGATCTTATCAATTTGTTCCTTTGAATAGCCATACCCCGGAAGGATGGACTTAACGAGCTCTGTTCCATGATATTCGTGGTCGTCATACCCTACAGTGTGACCTGCATCATGAAAGAGGGCAGCTGTTTTCAGAAGCAGTATATCCTCATCATCCAATCCTTCCGCCCATCCGATCAACTCAACCTCTGTAACCACATCAACGGTATGCTTCACATTGTGATAGTAGAGAAAGTCGGGCAACTCCTGTTCCAGTTTATCCAGAATTGACTCCTGTATGTCGGTGAATTGTATGAGTTTAAACTTGGTATCAAAAAGAGAATTGGGCACCATGCCCCTGCCTCTTAAGGAGAATTCGGGTCTGATCCCCATAACCTCAAACATTTCCAGGTCTCCTTTATACTTCACAGGCATCTTTCCATAATAGTCGCAAAGGAAAAACTCCTTGATCAGCTCATAGGTCATCACCGAAATTAAAATTTTACCGCTATCTCCAACTCCCTGCATACGGTGAGCAATATTGACCGTATCGCCCTTGATATCATAGGTAATCTTCTTTTTACCAGAAATATTGGCTGAAACGGGGCCCGTATGGATCCCCAGACTCAGGTTCCAGTACCTGATGCCATCAATGCGCCGCAGTTGATTCAGGTAGAGCGTCATTTCAAGAGCAGCCATGACCACATCGATTGGGTTGGTAATATTTTTTTCCGGAATACCCCCGGCTGCCATAAAGGTATCCCCGATGGTCTGTATTTTATGAATCTTGTATTTTTTCAGAATGCGCTTGAATTCAATGAGTACCTCGTCCAGTTGATCCATGACCACTTCTGAATCGATGGCGTCAGTCAGGTGTTTAAATCCGCCGATATAGGCAAAGAGTACCGTGGCCATCTCATACTTCTTCACCCGTTCTTCCGAAACAAGCGGTGGACAGTCTCCAACATTTAACTTTGCATCCTTAAGTTGGAGCTTCATCATCTCATTTTGCTCCGACAATTCGATTATTGCCTTTTGCAGTTTCTCATTGTTGTTGAGCAGATCCTGGTTCTTCCTGACCAGTTTCTGAATTCTTTTGAGCAGCTCTTTCTGTCTGTACGCCATATCAAATAAAAATATATCCTTTTTCGGAGGATATCAATTTTTTTGTTTTGGTATCTTTGTCGGAACTCATCTTAAGCTTCCATGATAAAATCAACCATTCTGATCTCCTTGTTTATTTTGGTCACCCTGTCTGCCTTCTCACAGAAGAACGTAAATTCGCTGGTGGTGGTTTCATATAATGTGGAAAATCTGTTTGATACCCTTAATTCCCCTTTGTTCGATGACGATGCTTTTACTCCCGCAGGAAGTAAAAAATGGACTTCTGACCGTTACCAAAAAAAGTTGAATGACCTGGCCATGGTTTTTGATTCTTTACCAGGCAAGGAGCTTCCAGCTGTGATTGGTCTGGCGGAAATTGAGAACCGGGAAGTTTTGGAGGATCTGATAAACACCCCGAGAATGCAAACTAAGAAATTTAAGATCGTTCATGAGGACGGTGTGGATCCAAGGGGAATAGAGTGTGCACTTATTTACAGACCGGAATTTTTCAAATACATCTCTCATGAATACATCCCCATTGAGGACTCCATTGATCCCGAATACCTCTATAGGGCGATCCTGTATGTGGAAGGCGAGGGACCTGGGGGAGATACACTTCATATCTTTATGAACCACTGGAAATCCAGAAGCGGAGGAATGGAGGCAACAGAAAGGCAGCGGATTTTGTATGCACATGCAGTTCGGGAACGCCTGGATATAATCTTTTCCGGAGAAGTTAACCCGAAAGTAATTGTGATGGGGGATTTCAACGATGAGCCCACCAACCGAAGCATAACCCATACCCTTTCTGTGCTTAACAAACGCCAAAACATTCAAGCTGGAGAGCTCTATAACCTCTTTTACGACGCACACAATTTAAATAGGGAAGGCACCTATAACTATAGAGGTACATGGAATATGTTGGATCAAATCATGGTGTCCTATCAGCTATTGAATCAGGAGCAAGGGCTGACCACAGAATATGACCAGGGCAAGATTTTCAGCCAGGAGTGGATGCTGTATAACAATGAAAATTATGGAGCAAAACTGCCCTCATCCACCTATGGAGGTCCCAACTATTATGGAGGCCCCAGTGATCATCTTCCTGTTTATGTAACTTTTAGCTGGTAAAATGGACTTTAAACTTTCATCAGATTTTCAGCCCACAGGGGACCAGCCTGAAGCCATACGCCAGCTGGTGGAGGGATTTGAGGCAGGAGATCAATACCAAACCTTGCTGGGTGTCACCGGCTCAGGAAAGACATTTACAGTGGCCAATGTGATCAGGGAGCTGGGAAGGCCCGTTCTGGTCCTGAGTCACAATAAAACCCTGGCGGCACAGCTCTACAGTGAGTTTAAGCAATTCTTTCCGGAGAATGCGGTGGAGTATTTTGTGAGTTATTATGATTACTACCAGCCCGAAGCCTATCTTCCGGTTACAGACACCTATATTGAGAAAGATCTCTCCATCAACGACGAAATAGAGAAGCTCAGGTTAAGCACCACATCCTCTCTCCTATCAGGAAGAAGAGACGTTATTGTTGTCTCCTCTGTATCGTGCCTCTATGGAATCGGAAACCCCGATGATTTCCACAGCTCTACCCTGCGAATCAGGAAAGGAGAGACCATCAGCAGGAATGTGTTTTTAAGAAGATTGGTGGATGCCCTCTACTCAAGAAACGAGGTTGATTTTAAACCTGGCACCTTCCGGGTAAGGGGAGACACCGTGGATATCCACCTGGCCTATACAGACCTGGCATACAGGGTGGAGTTTTGGGGAGATGAGATAGAGTCCCTCAAATCCATCCACCCCATTGCAGGTCACACCATAGAATCCCATGAGGAGGCAGTAATCTTCCCTGCCAATATCTTCATCACCTCCAAGGAGAGGACCAAAGCAGCCATTGAAGAGATACAGGATGACATGGTCAAACAGGTAGATTTCTTTAAAGGTGAAATGAAATTAATTGAAGCTCAAAGAATTGAAGAGCGCGTGACCTATGACCTGGAAATGATTCGTGAACTGGGATACTGTCCTGGAGTAGAGAATTACTCCAGGTATTTTGATGGCCGTCCCGAAGGGACAAGACCCTTCTGCCTGTTAGACTATTTCCCCGATGATTATATCACCGTAATCGATGAAAGTCATGTAACCATATCCCAGATTCATGCCATGTACGGGGGTGACTACTCCAGGAAAAAGAACCTGGTGGAGTACGGATTCAGGTTACCTGCTGCCATGGACAACAGACCTCTTAAGTTTGATGAATTTGAGAACCTGATCGGACAGACGGTCTATGTCAGCGCTACACCCGCAGACTACGAGCTTGGAAAATGCGGGGGCGTAATTGTAGAACAGGTAATTCGGCCCACCGGCTTGATTGATCCTGAGATTGAGATCAAGCCAAGCGTCAATCAGATAGACCACCTGATTGGAGAGATCAACAAACGGGTGGAGAAGAGAGAACGCATTCTTGTAACTACACTGACCAAAAGAATGGCGGAGGAACTCTCCGGCTACCTTACCAAACTGAACATCAGAACCCGCTATATCCACTCGGATATAGATACCCTTGAACGGGTAGAGATCCTGGATAACCTGAGGAAGGGAACCTTTGATGTGCTGGTAGGGATCAACCTGTTAAGGGAGGGACTGGATCTACCTGAGGTTTCATTGGTGGCCATTCTGGATGCCGATAAAGAAGGCTTTCTCAGATCGGAGAGGTCATTGACCCAAACATCCGGCCGTGCGGCACGAAATCTGAATGGAAAGGTGATTATGTATGCCGATAAGGTTACACGTTCCATGCAAAGGACCATAGATGAAACCACCCGAAGGCGCAAGAAACAGACGGCCTATAATCAGGAGCACCATATCACACCCAAGCAGATAATTAATACCACCGTCTCTCTTTTCGACCAGAACAAGAGTGAACTCAGCCAGAGTGGATTCTATGCAGACCAGGCCAAGAGTGATATCGCTGCGGATCCAGTGGTAAAATACATGGGCAAACCGGAACTGGAGAAAGCCATCGATAAATCAAAGAAGCAGATGGAGAAAGCAGCCAAGGAATTGGACTTCATCGAAGCAGCACGTTTCAGGGATGAGATGTATGCCTTGCAGGGGGTGTTGGATAAGGTGAACAGTGAGTAGTGGGTAGTGAGTGGTGAGTGGTGAGTGGTGAGTGGTGAGTACTCAATGCCTGAATAAGGTTGACTTAGTTAGACATTACTTTTCTTTTTCTCTCTCTTATTATTATGATGATTATGATGATGTGCTGTTGTTAACGGGAAATATCTTGTAGAGATATTCTCGTTATCAACAGCATTTATTTTTCTGTATTGAACTGGTGTTAAGTTGTTTAACGAACTATTTAGTTTTTCATTGACTTTTTCCCAAATCATAGAGTTGCGCATTTTTAACTTGTCAGTTCCTGTTTTAAACTCCATGCAATAGTATTGCCCACCTCACCTGGTCCTTTGTTGTTATACGCTAAAGGCAGGGCTGATGTCAATACAAAGGGGTGAAAAAATAAGGATAGATAAAATATTAACTATATAGATGTTGATTTGGATAATTAACATCCATCAAAAGATATATTATATCCTAAAAGCACCAAATAAGTATACTAACCAGATAAAATATATCTATTTTCCATGAGTTGAGCAATTATCAAGCAGAAATATATTTGGTTTTACATTACGGGTGTCGCGAAGGAAATTCCGCATATAAGCCGTATTCATCTAAACGGGATACTTGTAGATAAGTCCACTAAAAGAGATTCCATTTCCTCCCTGCCAATCCCAATTTCCAGAAAATAGGCCACCTGAAAATTTCAAAATTGAAAACTTTTATCGCAGACTATCTATGAAATAAAAGGTCAGAAGAAAGGAGTAACAAACAAAAGACTTACCCCCTTAATAATCAAGAGATTTTTGTATAGTGATACTTTGCTCAGTGGGTGAGTAGTGAGTGGTAAGGAAACACCACTCACCGCTCACCACTCACCACCAAACAAAAACGGGGCTGCCCATTGGACAACCCCGCTTCACGATCAAAATTATGTTTCCTAACCCAGGTACGTTTTAAGTAATTTACTTCTGGATGTGTGGCGAAGTCTGCGTATAGCTTTTTCCTTAATCTGACGCACGCGTTCGCGGGTCAGTCCGAATTTCTCGCCAATCTCTTCCAGTGTCATTTCCTGGGTGCTTATTCCGAAGAAAAGCTTAATGATATCTCTCTCCCTTTCAGTTAGTGTGGCCAGTGCACGGTCCACTTCCCTGGAGAGGGATTCATTAATAAGGGTGTTGTCTGCGTTGGGTGAATCGTTATTCACAAGTACATCCAGCAGGCTGTTGTCTTCACCATCGACAAAGGGTGCATCAACAGAAACATGTCTTCCAGATACTCGGAGGGTGTCTGACACTTTCTCCTTTGGAAGATCCAATGCTTCAGCAAGCTCCTCTGGTGTGGGTTGTCTTTCATACTCCTGCTCAAATTTCGAAAACGCCTTGTTAATCTTGTTTAGAGAACCCACCTGGTTCAATGGAAGGCGTACGATTCTTGATTGCTCTGCCAAAGCCTGGAGGATCGATTGCCTGATCCACCAAACGGCATAGGAGATGAATTTAAAACCCCTGGTTTCATCAAATTTCTCAGCAGCTTTAATCAATCCCAGGTTCCCTTCGTTGATAAGGTCAGGAAGGCTAAGCCCCTGGTTTTGATATTGCTTTGCCACAGAAACGACAAACCTCAGATTTGCTCGCGTAAGTTTCTCAAGGGCAGCACGATCGCCCTTTTTGATCCGTTGCGCTAATTCAACCTCTTCCTCTACAGTGATCAACTCTTCCTTACCAATCTCTTGCAAATACTTGTCCAACGAAGCACTTTCCCTGTTGGTAATAGATTTAGTGATCTTTAACTGTCTCATTTACTATTCCTCAAAATCAAATAAATAAAAAAAATCTCTGCAAATTTACCTGCTTAATACTCTTTAATCAATTTAAATAAGCATAAGTGTGTAAATAACTATGAAGAAGGCCTTAATAACCTTCTTTGGAATTAAACGGTAATATCTGAGGGATATTTTACATGCCAAAAGCATAATAGGATCTGGAACCATTCTGATCCACTCCTTCAATAATTACTCCTCCCTCTGTATCTTTCAGTATCTCTGCAATATCTTTAACACTATTAACAGGCTTTTTGTTTATAGATGTTAAAACAAAACCCTCCTGAATACCTACTTTCATAAACTTTCCGGGCGTCACTGAAGTTACTTTTAATCCACTGGAGACTCCCAGAGAGCGCTTTTCCTTGTCAGTCAGTGGCTCAAAGCGGGCTCCAATGAGATCCATCAGGTCCTCTTTTTTGACAATTTCCGTACTGCCTTCGAGGTTACGTAAAACCACATCATATTGTTTCAATTTTCCATCCCTCTTCAAAATGACTTTTACGCTTTCTCCCGGGCGATATTTTGAAACCTGCTCCTGCAGTGCTGCAGTGCTGTTAACGGGAACATCATCAATGGATATAAGCACATCCCCTTTCTTTAAACCGGCTCTTTCAGCTGCTCCATCACCGCGAATTCCATTCACATACACGCCTTCCACACTACTCAGCTTCATCTCCTCCACCAATTCAGCAGTTACATCCTGTATGGTAACCCCAAGAATGGCACGTTGAACAGCTCCAAACTCAACGAGGTCCTTTACAATTTTCTCGACTATACTTACAGGAACAGCAAATGAGTATCCGGTAAAAGCACCTGTTCTGGAAGCAATGGCCGTATTTATTCCCACCAGTTCACCCCTTGTGTTAATTAAGGCACCTCCGCTGTTTCCAGGATTTACTGCAGCATCTGTCTGAATAAATGATTCAATGCTAAACTCCTGTGTGCGAAGTATATTTATATTTCGTGCTTTGGCACTTACAATCCCGGCAGTAACTGTGCTGGTGAGGTTATAGGGATTTCCAATGGCCAGAACCCATTCGCCCAGCTTAAGTGCATCGGAATTTCCAAATTGCAGATGGGTCAACTTCTCACCGGTAATCTTAAGCAAAGCAATATCGGTGGTGGGATCGGATCCCATTAGTTCAGCATTAAACTCCCTTTTATCATTAAGAACAACAACGATTTCATCCGAACCGGCAATCACATGGTTATTGGTGACAATATATCCTTTATCGGAGATAATCACTCCACTCCCAAAGCCAAGAATGGGTCGTGGCTCACCCTGAGGTTGATCCCCGAAAAAGAATTCATAAAGGGGATTAACAGCGTACTCTCTAAACTCTTTGGTTTTCACATGAACGACCGCATCAATGGACTGCTCCACCGCCCTGGTAAAATCGACAAACTCTCCATCGGCAGCTGTTGGAAGACTCACATACCTGGCCTTTGGCTCTACAGGAACCTCAATGAATTTAGTCTCCTGCTGAAACACCTTGGCATAAACAATAACAGCAACCAAAGCGCCAAGAACTGTGACCACAAATAACCCGAAGTATCTCTTCGCTCTCATCTCTATATTCTTTAAATTAATATCTTTGTTAATGCGGAATCGAAGTATCAAATTCCGTGCCTTTCAAGAGGCAATTTACTATCATAACACTTCGAAACGTAAAATAACTGATAACGGATCCAGTTTTTAACCTTTTTTAACCATAACCCCACTATGATTGTTCATTTTTCGAAATATCAGGGTACTGGAAATGACTTCATTATGATCGATGGAAGAGACCATGACAGAGCTCAATTTCATACAAAGCTGATCCACCAACTCTGTGACCGGAGGTTTGGAATAGGAAGTGATGGGCTTATTATTCTGGAGGAGGGAGATCCCTCGAATCTCAGGATGAGATATTACAATGCGGATGGAAATGAGGGGACCATGTGTGGAAATGGAGGTCGATGCTTCATTGCTTTTGCCCATCATCTGAAATTATCAGAAGCTGAAACGACATTTGAGGGGATAGACGGCATGCATGAAGCCACTCTTCTAAGCGATGGCGACATTCGCCTGAAGCTCAAGGATGTTTATGGGGTTGAAAAGATGGATGAAGGCTATTTGCTGGATACCGGCTCCCCCCATTTTGTGAAGTTTGTGACCTTGCTGGATCAGATAGATGTGACCGGTGAGGGCCAGGAGATCAGGCATCAGAAGCGTTTTGGTTCAGGAGGAGTTAATGTAAACTTCTGTGAAACGGGAGCCAGTCCGGATCAGATCTCAGTACGAACATTTGAAAGAGGTGTTGAGGCGGAGACCTATTCCTGCGGCACGGGTGTGTCTGCAGCTGCCATTTGTTCATACCTTCATCATAAATCTGACATTTTTACATATCAGGTTCATACCCTGGGGGGGGAATTAAAGGTCTCTTTTCAGGCATTAGAGAATGGGCATTTCACTGAGGTCTATCTGACCGGCCCGGCCCAACGGGTATATGAAGGCTCAATTGAAATTAAAAGCTAATTAGAGCTCCTGGATTTTCCGCGCAAAGTCGAGTATCTTCTGGAAATCAATATCGGGTTCTTTCTGTAATCTGGCTGCTTTTCGGGTCATAATTTTTTGAAGCAGATTCATTTTAGTAATATTCAGCTCTCCCCCAAAAAAACCACTAGCCAGAGCATGTTTCCTCAGTTGTTCAGGAAATGCCTGGTCAATAAGTTCCTGTTCATTGGCATCCGGATCCATGCAACAGACGAATAATCCCACCTGCTTTTGCAGAAGCACCTCCAGGTTGTTCTCGCAAAACTTAAAAACGGAACGCTGGATCATTCCTTCATGAATGGAACCTCCGATAATAATATTGTCATAATCCTGGAAGTTATATCGTCGCCGGCGGGAAATCCTCACCATCTCCACCTCTTCGCCCAGATCATCCTTAAGTTTAGAGGCACATTGCTCCGTGCAGCCAAGTGTAGTGGAATAGGCGATCAGTGTTTTCATCAATGCTGGGTGACTTTTCGAAGGAGTTAAAAATACACTATTTGTTAACAAATCCTCAAGCTTTGGATTCTATTTTTTTCTTATTTTTACCAAACGCATAACAATTTACACCATTATTACGTATTACAGGAAAAACAGGTGGCATGACACAAAAACCAGCAGAGGGTAGAAGGCTTCCCATAATCAACGAGGGAGCAAAGAAAAAAAGGGCCCAGAAGAAATATTCATTGCCTGTAATAGGGCATTTTGCGGACCGCAGTGTGGAGTTTAAAAGCATTCTGGAGGCAGAACAAGTAACAGGTATCAGTTATGCATTGATTTTTGAAGCTTGCATAGGCAAAATCTTTAAAGCCAAAAATGTTCACTGGGAATTTAAGAAGGGAAATCACTATATCAAGTATAAGGCATTTTACATCAACGCCCAGGAAAATTATACCAGGGTGGGAGGTTTTAATGGCTGACAGCCATTAAAACCAGTAGATAGTACTAAGTGCATAGTAAAATAAAAGAAGCCGGGTTGCAGCATTGCTCCCCGGCTTCTTTATTCATCACTACTTCTGAGTACTATTGTACTATCCACTGAGTACTAGTTACTATCCACTGAGCACTATTTACTATCCACTACCCACTGAGTACTACCCACTGAGTACTACCCACTGAGTACTATCCACTGAGTACTACCCACTGAGTACTAGTTACTATCCACTGAATACTATACATTATACGTTGAGGAGCTGGTATCTCCTCCCCTTCCGGTCCAGTTGGTGTGGAAAAACTCACCTCTGGGTTTGTCGATTCTTTCATAGGTATGTGCTCCAAAATAGTCGCGCTGTGCCTGTAACATATTGGCAGGCAGGCGTGCTGAACGGTATCCGTCAAAGTAATTCAAAGCAGTGGTGAATGCTGGAACGGGAATCCCGTTGACCAGTGCGGTGGCCACAACCCTTCTCCAACCCTCCTGGGCAGCTTCCACTTTCTCCTTAAAGAAGGGATCCAGCAACAGATTTGGCAATGCGGAGTTTGAATCAAATGCATCTTTGATTTTGTCCAGGAATACCGAACGTATGATGCATCCACCTCTCCATAAAAGGGCAATGCCTCCATAATTAAGTTCCCAACCATACTCTTTTGCAGCCTCTCGCATGAGGGTATAACCCTGTGCATAGGATACAATTTTAGAAGCATACAATGCTTTCTTAATGTCCTCGATAAAGGCCGACCGATCGCCGGAGAAAGAAGGAGTGGGTCCTGTCAATATTTTGGATGCCGCTACACGCTCTTCTTTGATGGCTGACAGACACCTGGCAAAAACAGATTCTCCAATCAGTGTAAGGGGAATTCCAAGGTTCAGTGCTTCAACACCTGTCCATTTGCCAGTCCCCTTCTGACCTGCAGTATCAAGTATTTTCTCCACAAGTGCTTCCCCATCCTCATCCTTATAGCCAAGAATATCCCTGGTAATCTCAATGAGGTAAGAGTCCAGATCCCCATCATTCCACTCGGTAAATACCTGGTGCATCTCATCGGCATTCATACCCAGCAGGTTCTTCATCAGGTTGTAAGCCTCGCTGATTAACTGCATATCACCATACTCTATACCATTGTGAACCATTTTTACAAAATGGCCGGCTCCATCGTCTCCTACCCAGTCGCAGCAAGGAGTTCCATCTTCTACTTTGGCCGATACTGCCTGAAATATTTCTTTTACATGGGGCCATGCATCAGCCGATCCTCCAGGCATAATGGAGGGACCTAACAGCGCTCCTTCTTCTCCCCCAGACACTCCGGTACCGATAAAGAGCATGCCTTTGCTCTCCACATATTTTGTCCGGCGAATGGAATCAGGGAAATGGGAATTTCCCCCGTCGATGATGACATCACCCTCTTCAAGATGGGGCAGCAGCAATTCAATAAAATCGTCCACCGGTTGCCCTGCTTTTACAAGCATCATCACTTTTCTGGGCCTTTCCAGGGAATTAATAAACTCCTCAATGGTGTGTCCACCTATGAAGTTTTTATCTTTACCACGCCCGTTCATAAATTTGTCTACTTTCTCTACCGTCCGGTTGTATACGGCTACAGTAAATCCTTTGCTCTCCATATTCAGCACCAGGTTTTCTCCCATCACTGCGAGTCCAATTAGTCCAATGTCAGCTTTTGTTTTCATTTTTTGTTATTTGATTTTAATAATATGTTTTATGGTTTCATTTTTAAGTTTCTGCTCAGTCATGCGCAATGGTCAGACAATACCGAGAATCCCAGCTGTTCCAATTTTATCCGGATCTCTTCATATCCCTGAAAAAGGCGAACTGAGAAAGCCGGAGGTTCTCTCCTTACCCGATAGTCTCCACGCAATCTTTCAAACGTTTCGGGCTTGGATCTCAGATCCCGGTCGTCACCGCTTACATCATAAGATTGTTGATAAATCTCCCAGAGTGTCTCAAAGAGATTTCCATCTGAAGCATCAGCCAGCAGCTCGTTGACAGCTGGTGGGGTAATGAAGGCAGGTTCCCAAAAGTCGAGTCCCAGCTTAAAAAACCGGCTCACGGCCCGTACCGACATGATGGCCCCATTGGCCTTGCCATCCAGCGAGTAACCAGCAATATGAGGCGTTGCCAGGGTAAGGGCCTTCAGGAGTTCGGGCTTTATGGCGGGTTCTTCAGGGAATACATCAAGGATCACATCGGACAACTTTCCGTTTTCCAGGGATCGCATCAGGGCCTCTTCCTGAACCACGGCTCCCCGGGAGGTATTGATCAGTACAGCTCCCTGTTTCATCATTTTTATAAAGCGATCATTGACCATTTCAAAGGTATTGTCCTCGCCTCCCCGGTTCAAGGGAACGTGCAGGGTAATCACATCAGATTCCTTTAACAAATGATCCAGCTCCACAAAAATCTGGTCCTTTTCGCTTCGCTGTCGGGGAGGATCATTAAGAAGTACCCTCATCCCCAGTATTTCAGCTGCTTTTGCCACTTTTTTACCCACATTCCCCAAACCAATAACTCCCAGGGTCAGTTTTGGAAGATTAAGTGTTCGATGATTGGCAAGCCAGAGTAAGGAGGAGACAAGGTATTGCTGAACCGAAGAGGAGTTGCATCCCGGGGCATTGGTCCAAACAATGCCCTTAGCTTCACAATAATTCGTATCAATGTGATCGTAACCAATTGTTGCGGTGGCAATAAATTTCACCGGAGTCCCATCCAGCAACTCACGGTTGCATCGGGTGCGGGTGCGCGTTATCAGAACATCTGCCTCCAAAAGATCGCTTCTGGATATCTTCGCTCCAGGCATATATCTGATTTGAGCGACCTCCTCAAATGCACCTTTCAGAAAGGGAATTTTATCATCGGCTACAATTCGAATCATCGCCTGTGCTATTTAAATTTCTCTTTCCAGGACCACAACCCCAGTGCGGGATTGGAAATGTAGAATATACGTTCCCCATCTGGCATCTCATTCACTCCATCCACCAACTTTTCCGGATCATACCGCTGCATCATCCCCTCCAGTTCTGCGTAACTGTAGTTCACAGATTCAATCTCCTCTTTGCTAAGCTGTCCCGGACAGTAAGTCACCTTAAATCTTCCCTCGGTGGATCCATGGATTAAATGGGCTGCCGCACTCAGGTTCTCTCTGAGGTCCTCATTGGAATCAACCGCGGCCAGTATCTCAGGTGTGGTCTGGTAACCATACTTCCGAATCAGCCTGTCTATCTCCCCATCTTCGCCAAACTCCTTGAGTCCCGGCGCAAGAACCACCAGCTCTCCACCATCGGCGATGGCCATGCGTGTTCTGTAGATGCTTTTATTGCCCAGCCAGGTGCTTTTAAACTCTTCTGGTTCCAGATAAACCACCACCTTATCAAGTGGTTGGTCCAACATCTCGAAGTTCACCTTTAATGAAAGTTCCGAAGCTTTCATAAAACACTCCTTGTCGTCTCCGATATACAGACCACGAACCACCAGTCCGCCTTCCTCATCACGCCCGATAACTGTTTGCACGTAGAGGATGGGCAGCCGGGATGCCACATGATCTGAAGCATAATTCAGTACTGCTCTGACGGGCGTTTCAGGGCGACCCATGATCTTTTCCATTCCGTAGGCAGCTCCCAGGAAGTGGCTCTTATTGATACCTTCCGGGCCACCTGTTCCCACAAAAATATTCTTATTGTAATTGGCCATTCCAATGACCTCATGAGGAACCACCTGTCCGGGGGATAGAATCAGATCAAAACCTCCTTCTACCAGCAGACGGTTCACCTGCACCGGCCAGTCGTAGGACACTTTCCCCTGAGAGACTTCTTTAACAAAACTTCCCGGGACCTCACCCAGTGTGACCACATCATTTCTCCAGTCATGCACCCTGAAAAGTTCCAGGGGAACAGTTCCAAACATCTTTTTGATCTCAGCGTCTGTCATGGCGGCATGGGTCCCCAGAGCAGGCAGAACATCGGTTAGTTTATCCCCATAGTAGTCCCAGGCCATCTGGGTGATTTGGCCCGCTTTGCTGTAATACCTGGTAATATCAGGAGGAATGGCAAGAACCTTCTTCCTGGGTCCTATTTTATTAAGTGCTTCAAAGAGCCCTTCTTTGATCTCCTGGTCGGAGAGCACTGTAGTGGGTGATCCCACCTCATAATAGATCATATCTATATCCTTTTACTTTCTCAGAATTAAACCCCTCCATAGGCACTGTAACCTCCATCCACGGGTACACAAATACCGGTGATAAACTTGCTCAGATCAGACAGAAGGTATAGAACGGTTCCATTGAGATCTTCGGGTTCTCCAAAGATTCCCATGGGTGTATTGGCAATGATCTTCTTTCCCCTGGCTGTAAGTGCCCCTGTCTTCTCATCGGTCAGTAAAAACCGGTTCTGATTGGTCAGAAAGAAACCAGGTGCAATGGCATTAACCCTTACACCCACTTTCGCAAAATGTACAGCAAGCCATTCTGTAAAATTATTGACGGAGGCCTTTGCTGCCGAGTAGGCAGGCACTTTGGTCAGATGGATTGTATGCAGTCATGGAGGAGACATTCAGTACAACACCTCGTTGCCTTTTAACCATGATTCCTTGTAAATACCATTGTTGGCAAAAGGGTTCCGGTGAAATTAAGGCTGAATACCTTTTGAAATCCTTCAGCTTCCAGACCAAAAAAACCACTCTCCAGGTCATCCAGATTATCTTCGGTAAGCTCCTCCAGCTTTGTGGTGGCCTGAGGGGAGTTTCCTCCTGCCCCATTGATGAGTACATCCACCTCACCCAGGTCGGCCACAATCCTTTGATGTACCTCCTCCAGGTTTGCCTTATCCAGCACATTGGCTTTATAACCCGCACTCTTCACTCCAAATTCTTCGGCGATCTCTTTGCCGGTTTTAGTAGCAGCTTCTTCATTGATATCAAGTATGACCGTAATGGCACCCACCGAAGCCAGTCCCCTGGCCATGGATGAGCCAAGAACACCGGCTCCGCCAGTAATTACACATACCTTATTTTTCAGGTCTTTAAAAGATAATTCTTCCATCTATTTATATAGTTTTGGTTGATAATAATGTAGATTTTCACGTGTGATAATATCGATTGGAAGCAGCTGACGCGATTCTGGTTCTCGGTTGAATGCCACCAGGTAAAAAAGAGAAGAAAGGCCCATGAAGGCCTGTTCTTCAGGCTTTTGAGAAATCAGGAAGTCAATATAATCTCGCTTCAGATAAGCTGTGCTTTCAGGCAGCAGATCATAGCCCACCAGACGTACATTCATGGATCCTCGTCCCGACAGAAACTCTGCCACTTTATAAACCCTTGAATTGGTTACAAAGAGACCGGCTATATCATACTGGCTGCAGGTCTCATCCAATTTCTGAAACAACTTGTCATCATTAACTCCATTCAGATCTATGGTAATCAGATGATTCAGACGGTCACTGTGTTCTTCAAAGTAAGTTCTGAAACCCTTTTCCCGCTGAATGATATGGGCGTAATGGTCCTTCCTCGCCGACATATTGATAATGGCCACATCCCTCTGGGCTGCAATTCCATAATTTATAAGTTTGGCCGCCACATATCCACTGTGAAAAGCATCCTGACCCACAAAACTCCTGAAAGAGGAATCTTCCAACAGCGAGTTAAAGAGAATGACCGGTACCTCTTCCCTTTCACAACGCTTCAGGAAAGAGATGGATTCCTGATGAAAAACCGGGGCAAAAAGAACTCCTTGTACCTTTTCAAAAGGAAAATTTTTCACCCGTCTTAAAAAATCGGTCCGGTCAAACTGATCAAAATAGGTTGTTTCTACAGAGATGTCATAATGCGAAAGCTCATCCAATGCTTTTTGGATCCCGGATTGGGGCAATTTCCAGAATGCGTGTTCGTTAACGAGGCGAGGCATCACTACAGCCAGGTGAATCTTCCGCTTCAAAGCAAGCGAACTGGCATTTATATCAGGTGTATAGTTATATTCAACCAGTAATTTTTGGATTCGCTCACGGGTAGCCTGGGAAACTTCGCCTCGCTTGTGAATAACCCGATCCACCGTTCCAATGGAAACATTGGCAATTTCAGCAATATCTTTGATTCTTACTTTCCCCATCTACTTATTTTACAGCTACTTAAATACTGATTCGGCAATGCCACCAGCTTGTAACTTGTCACAAAAATAGGTATTATTTCTTGGTTTAACCAAGGAATAATGCTAATTTCGTGTTCGTACACGGATAAAACAAATTTATATGAAATTAGAGAAGTATTCCTTCGGGATTGGAGACAGGTTCGCCCAACAGGGTGTTGCTCAGCTGAATGCAATTATAAAAGCCAAAGAAATGGGGATCGAGATCGTCCCGGTTTGGAACAAATCAAACAGAGAGCACCAGATCATCCATTCCTCCCCGGCCGATACCCGGGCTGAAGCAGATGCTGCGGTCAGAGCCCTCAACTGGGGTGATGCCTACCATGTGGATGCCGATCACATCAATTTAAATACGGTGGATGCGTTTATTGAACATTCTGATTTCTTCACCCTGGATGTGGCAGACTACATTGGCAGTGAGGTATCCCAGCAAGAAATCGACAGATTTCTCTCAAAGGCAATTGCTTATGAAGGTGAATTGAAGATCCCGGGGATTGAGGATGCCTTTTTTTGTTTCAAAAGAATCCATGCTGGAAATCGCCAAAAACTTCTTGGGAGCTGTTCGCGAAGCTGCTGCCATTTACAACCACATTGCTGATAAGAAAGGGGTTAATAATTTTATTGCAGAAGTCTCCATGGATGAGGTTGAAAATCCCCAAACCCCTGTGGAACTCTTTTTTATTCTGATGATGATTCAACAATATGGGATTCCTGCACAAACCATTGCTCCCAAGTTTACGGGCAGGTTTAACAAGGGCGTAGACTATGTGGGTGATGTAGATCAGTTTACAAAAGAGTTTGAGCAGGACCTGCTGGTCATCGATTTTGCCATAAATACCTTTGGACTACCCGACAATCTTAAACTGAGTGTTCATTCGGGAAGCGACAAATTTACCATCTATCCCATCATGGGGAAGCTCATCCAAAAATATGACAAGGGCATCCATGTAAAGACAGCTGGCACTACCTGGCTGGAGGAGGTCATAGGTCTGGCCATGGCAGGAGGAGATGCGCTAAAAATGGCTCAATCGATCTACGCCAGCGCTTATGAGCGCCAGGATGAACTCTGTGGGCCTTATGCCACAGTCATTGACATCGATCCGGCTGCTCTTCCCACACCCGAAGAGGTTAATCAGTGGGACGGTGAGAAGTTTGCCAACACCCTCAGGCACATACCAGGCCATCCGGATTACCATGCAGGATTCAGGCAACTGATTCATGTGGGTTATAAGGTGGCTGCTGAATTGGACAGTCAGTTTATTCAGATGCTAAACGTGCATAAGAAAATCGTGGGTGAACAGGTCACGACTAATATTTTTGAAAGGCATATCCAACGTTTATTTTAGATCCTATGAGAAAGTTTCTTGATAAAGATTTTCTACTTGAAAATGATACGGCGAAAGCTTTGTACCACGAAGTGGCCACTGAGATGCCCATCATCGATTACCATTGCCACCTGATTCCAGAACAGATAGCCAATGATAAAAAGTTTGATAACCTGACCCAGGTTTGGTTGGCTGGAGATCATTACAAATGGAGGGCCATGCGGGCCAATGGAGTTCCAGAGCATTATTGTACCGGAGAGGCATCAGATGAGGAAAAGTTTATGAAATGGGCAGAGACCGTACCCGACACCATTCGCAACCCACTCTATCACTGGACGCACCTGGAGCTACAGCGTTACTTTGGCATCCACGAATTGTTGAATCCGGAATCTGCAAAAAGGATCTATCAGCAGGCCAATGAAATGCTGGTTACAGATGAATTCAGTGTCAAGAGTCTCATCCGAAAAATGAATGTGGAGATAATCTGCACCACCGATGATCCGGTGGATAGCCTTGAATACCACCAGAAATTGAAGGATGACGGGTTTGAAACCAAGGTCTTGCCTGCCTGGAGACCAGACAAAGCCATGGCAGTGGAAAACCCAAAGACCTACAATGCCTACCTGGAGCAACTGGAGGTAGCCTCTGATCGTTATATCTCCACTTACATGGATCTGCTCACTGCACTTCAGGATAGGCATGAATTCTTCCACCAGATGGGGTGCAGAATTTCTGACCATGGCATGGAGGGATTCCATGCAGAGGAATTTGATCACCTCGAAATTGAAAAAATATTCCTGAAGGTTAGGAAAGGGAGGAAACTTAATGAGTCTGAAATTGAGCAGTTCAAATCTGCCATGCTATTTGAACTGGCCGTAATGGACAATGATAAGGGCTGGACTCAGCAGTTTCATCTGGGGGCCATCCGGAATAACAACACAAGGCGTTACCACGATTTAGGCCCCGATACGGGATTCGATTCCATCGGAGATTTTAGCATGGCACGTTCCATGTCGAGGTTTCTTGACAAACTGGATTCCCTTGATCAACTGGCCAAGACCATTGTATATAACCTGAATCCGGTGGACAATGCCTTGATAGCCACCATGGTAAATAACTTTAACGATGGGCTTACTCCAGGGAAGATGCAATTTGGCTCTGGCTGGTGGTTTATGGATCAAAAGTACGGAATGATCGACCAGATGAACACCCTCTCCTCCCTTGGTTTGTTAAGTCGGTTTGTGGGAATGCTTACAGATTCAAGAAGTTTCCTCTCCTATCCAAGGCATGAGTATTTCAGAAGAATTCTATGCAACCTGGTTGGGACTGACGTAGAAAAGGGTGAGATCCCAAATGATCGCGTTTTGCTGGATGGACTGATTAGCAATATATGCTATCACAACGCAAAGAATTATTTTGAGTTCTAGATAGATGTAATAGATGGGTGAGATGAGCCGCAGAAGCTTAATATGCTTCCTGCGGTTTTTCTTTACACATAAAACTGCTTTCTTGCCGTTATATATTTGTAGTTTTATATTTGAATGGAATCTTTGTGATGCGAAAACCGGTCCTTTTTGTACTTATACTCCTTGCCATGGTTACGCAGGTTCTCGCACAGGGCATCCGTGGCGAGATCCTTGATACGGAAGGAAATCCAGTCCCCTTTGCTGCCATCTTTATCAAGGAGCTGACCAGGGGAACAACCTGCAATGGTCTGGGATTATTTTCGCTTCCCCTTCCAGAAGGAAGCTATACCATCTTCTTCAGAAGTCTGGGGTACACCGAAGTCTCAAAAACAGTGGAGATCGGTCCGGAGTATATAGAGATGAACATCACGCTGCCGCCCCAAACCTATATGATCCCTGAAGTGAGGGTCAGCGCCTCCGGTGAGGACCCGGCCTACTGGATCATGAGGAAAACCATTGGCCTGGCCAATTATCACCTGCATGAAGTTTCCAACTACAATGCTGAGATCTATATCAAAGGATCGGCCATCATTGACAAGATCCCCAAAGCTCTTGCCAAACGTATCGAAGTCAACGATTTCAAGGTGGAGGAGGATCAGGCCTATATGCTTGAATCGCTAAATGAGGTGAAATTCACTGCCCCCGATCAATATGATATGCGTGTCATTGCCTCCCAGAACACTCTTCCCGGGTATGCACAGAACGTGAATCCAATGGATTATGTAAATGCCAGCCTTTACCAGCAACAGATCGAATCGGTGGTATCTCCACTTGCCAGAAATGCCTTCTCCCATTATACATACTCTTTTGAAGGCACCTTTCTGCAAGGTACCTATGTGGTCAATAAAATTAAAGTGACTCCCAAAAGAAAAAGCCAGCAACTGGTTGAGGGCTACCTCTATATTGTAGAAGACATGTGGTGTCTTCATTCATCCGATCTCTCGGTGAACACCATTGCGGGCACCCTCTACCTTCAGCAATTGTATAGTAATGTGATGATGGATGCCTGGCTTCCGGTGAGTCATAAGCTTCAGATCGATGTGTCCATTGCCGGTGTAAAGGGACAGGTCACTTATGTCTCCTCCCTGGAATATTCCGATGTAACTTTGAATCCCAATCTGCCCGAGACCTATTTCACCTCCATGAACATGCCGGATCAGGATGTCGATCCAGAATCCGAGACGGAAGAACCGGTCTCTAAAGAGCAGGAGAAGATCAATGAATTGATCAAAAAAGAAGAGCTCTCAAACCGGGACATGGCTAAGCTTTCAAAGCTGATGCAGAAAGAAGCTGAAGGTTCCCAACCCCAGGAAGAGAGCATGGAGCTCAACCAGACAGGCACTCAATTCACAGTGGATGAAGGCGCTGTGAAGAACGACTCCCTCTACTGGAACAAAGTCCGGCCCATCCCACTAACTCCTGAGGAAACCGTCACCCTGAGAGCAAGGGATTCAATTATCGGGATCACTTTACCGGTGGATTCAACCGATTCGGTAGCGCCTGTTAAGAGAAAGCAAAAGCAGTTCAGGAACCTCCTGTTCGGGAAAACCTATGTAAAAGACCGGGGGCAATTCCGTTTTACCTACGAAGGTTTGCTGGACCTGGAGATGCTCAATTACAATACCGTGGATGGTTTATCTTATGGCCAGGATGCCAGGATCAACTGGAAAATTGACAGCATTCATACCTTCCGATCCAGGGCGACAGCCGCCTATGCATTTCAAAGGAGAGCCCCGCTCCTCTTGTGGGAGACAGACTTTCTTTATGCGCCTTTGAGGAGAGGCAAAGTGGCCCTGCACTTCAATTATGCCTCCAGGGACTTCAACGGCTCCTCGGGTATACCAAAGGTTACCAACTTGTTCTATACGCTTCTCTATCGGGAGAACCACCTGAAGATGTACGAACAGCTGGATGTCATGCTCTACAACCGCATCGACATAAGGAACGGTTTGGTACTAACCACTTCGGCCACCTATGGGGAGAAACGGCAATTGCAGAACAACAGCGACTTCTCTTTCTTCTTCACAAATGATAAAGAGTTTACAGACAACACCCCACGCGATCTGCCCTTTGATGATCCCTCTCTGCAGAACCAACAATTCCTGGATGCATTTGTGCAACTGGATTACACCCCCAGGCACTTCTACAGGATTCGCAATTACCGGAAAGAGATGCGCAAATCAAAGTGGCCCACCATTTCTTTGCAGTATAAGCAGGCTTTCCCACTTGAGCAAACCGGCTGGTCAGACTACGGTCGGCTTCAGGCGACCCTATGGCAGAATACCGACATAGGATTGATGTCAAAGATCAGATGGTCTGTACAATCGGGTTTCTATTATAAGACTGAGTCCATTCATTTTTCAGATTACAAACATTTCAAATCCAGTCCCCTGGTTTTCGATATGGCCAACTTCTACAATGCATTGATGCTCATGGACTACTATGAGGCCAGCACCTCAGATCACTGGTTTAGTGGAGACGTCATCTTCACTTCTTCATACCTGCTTATTAAATTTTTACCCTGGTTCAGCGAAAGACTCTGGACCGAATCCCTGAGTGCCGCCTACCTGTACACGCCTGCCATACCGCACTATATGCAGGTGGGATACAGCCTGAATGAGATTTTCTTTCTGATGGACCTGGGGGTCTATGTGGGATTCCAGGATTGGGGATACAAGGGATTTGGGGCCCGGGTTAATTTCAGGTTCTAAACAATGATAGCTCTCAATTTGTTATACTTGCATACTTGATGAAGGCAATTGCATATATATTGATTGTAAGCCTGGCCTTTATGGGATTAAACAGGTTTATGCATGGCATGGAAAATCCGCTGGCGCAGGAAGAAATCTTATGCCATATGGACTGCTGCGCCCATGAGAATGATTGTGGAGCGGATGAAGCAAGCACGGATCACGATCCGGATCATCAATGCCCTCCGGGTTGCGATTGTGGCTGCTGCTTTCATCTCACTGCCATAAACTACAAGTTTATGAGCCTTCCGCGTGCTGATGTAAAAACATACCACTACGGGCACCATCAGGACAACTACTACTTCGACCTTTTCATTCCACTTTTTCAACCCCCGCGCCTCGGTTAACTGAGTTATTTTAATCGAAGATCAGTTAACTAAATTTTTAGACCATGAAAATAAAATCATGGATGTTGTTGTGTGTGGCTTTGATCACATTCAGCCATCCAGTAAACGGTATTAAACCGCAGGAGTCTGACACCCTGAGTATATGGGTAAATGGGCTTTGTGGCATGTGTAGGACCAGAATAGAGACCGCGGCTCTCAAGGTCAGGGGAGTGGAATCAGCCGACTGGGACTCTGAAACCCGCATACTAAGCATCACAAAGGATCCGGACAAATTCAAGGAGAAAAAGCTTCATTACAGCATCGCCAGTGTAGGACATGACACCCGGGAGCTGCTGGCTCCGGATCCGGTGTATGACGCACTCCCTATGTGTTGTAAGTACAGGGATTTTGAAAGTCATGATGAAGCGCTGGGTGCTCCTGGTGAGGGAGTAAGTATTAACGAGGCCACAGAGAGCGGCAACCAGGTCACGGGCCAGGTGGTGGAGATCAAGGAGGACGGCACCTCTATTCCCCTTATTGGGGCCAATATATACTGGATGAATACAAGTTCGGGAACCAGCACGGATGCGAAGGGTCGGTTCTCCCTGGAGCGTGAAGAGGGAGCTCATATGCTGATTATAAGTTATGTGGGATTTGGGAGTGATACCCTGCATGTGGATGGCCCATCGGAAGTGGAGGTGGAGTTTTCCTCAGCCAGGATGCTGCAAGAGGTAAGCGTGGTCCACCGGGTGAAGCCCACCACCTTTTCCTTCAGCAGTGCATATAAGGTTCAGAATATCAGCGAAAAGGAGTTGACCAAAGCAGCATGTTGCAATCTGTCGGAGAGTTTTGAAACCAATCCATCGGTGGATGTAAGCTTTACCGATGCAGTGACCGGTGCTCGTAAAATAGAGATGCTTGGGCTGGCTGGACCCTATGTACAGATCACACGGGAAAACATCCCCGATGTGAGAGGTCTGGCCTCCATATATGGACTTACCTACACCCCTGGTCCCTGGATAGAAGGTATGCAATTGAATATGGGGACAGGTTCGGTGGTCAATGGATTTGAAAGCATTACAGGTCAGATCAATGTAGAGTTGAGAAAGCCTGAAAATAGCGACAAGCTCTATGTAAACCTCTATGGAAACGGTGCAGGACGTGTGGAGGCGAATCTGAATACTGCCTACAAAATAAATGACAATTGGCATGGGGGATTGTTGCTGCACGGCAATGTAAGACCCGTTCAGATCGATCAAAACTCGGATGGATTTGTGGATCACCCCACCGGCTCCCAGTTTATTGCGCTGAAGCGATTTAAATATGCCAATGAAAACGGTCTTCAGAGTCAGCTGGGAATAAAGTACAGCTACATGAACCTGGTGGGCGGCCAGATGGAGTTTGATCCGGATACCCCTCGTGATGAGCAGCTCTTCTGGGGAAGCCGGATGAATACAAACCGCATGGAGGGGTGGGCAAAGATTGGAAAGGTATTTAAAAACAGACCGTATTCCAGCATTGGTTTCCAGCTTTCGGGAGTGGTCCATCGCCAGGATGCCTTGTTCGGACTGAATGATTACCTGGCCGATCAGCAATCGCTCTATTCAAACCTGATCTACCAATCCATCCTGGGAAATACCAATCACCAGTACAGAACAGGATTAAGCTTTCAGATGGATCATACGCAGGAAACCTTGCCCATTGGTGAATTCCTTAGAAATGAATACGTTCCGGGAGCTTTCCTGGAATACACCTTTAACCACCTGGATATGTTCTCCGCAGTGGCAGGAATAAGAGCCGATTATCATAACAATTATGGTGCATTTGTAACCCCCCGGCTGCATTTGAGATATGAGCCGGTGGAAAAAACCGTATTCAGAGCATCGGCCGGAAGGGGACTAAAAACCCCTGGGATTTTTGCTGAAAACATCGGGATCTTTGCAACATCACGAATGATTTACCTGGAATCGTCGGACAGTGACACCCCTTATGGCTTGGATCCGGAGGTGGCCTGGAGCTATGGATTAAACTTTGCCCAGGGTTTTCAGCTGGGCCAGGGGGAAGCCGTGCTGAACATGGACTATTATCACACCCGTTTTACCAACCAGGTGGTGGTGGATCTGGACAGAGATCCCCAGGAAGTACACTTTTACAACCTGGACGGAAAGTCCTACTCCAATAGTTTTCAGATTCAGCTTGATGTGGAACCCATACAGCGTTACGACATCCGGCTGGCCTACCGCTTCAATGAAGTAAAATCCACCTATGGAGATGAGCTTTTGCCCCGACCCCTGATTGCAAAACACCGGGCATTTGTCAATATGGCTTACACAACATTGAGCGAATGGTCCTTCGATGTTACCTGGAGCTGGCAAGGAAGCAAACGCATCCCGGGAACGGAAACAAATCCCGAGCCCTACCGCCTGGAGGATAGCTCTCCTGCGTTCTCCCTGGTAAATCTTCAGGTGGGAAAAGCCCTCGGTAAAAAATTGGAGATTTATGGAGGAATCGAAAACCTGCTTGGATTTATCCAGGAAGATCCCATACTGGCCAGTGAGGATCCATTCGGACCCTATTTTGACAGTTCATTGATTTGGGGACCCATATTTGGAAGAAAGTTTTATGCAGGGCTGAGATATCGAATTCAGTAAATCAGGAAAGAGAGGGAGATTTTCCATATATTTAGGCCCTAATCAGGATCAAATGACAGGTTTAAGGTCTCTTCTCTTTTTGATATTTCTGATTTTTCCCACTGAATGGACCCTGGCTCAGCAGGAGGCTGAGATTGACTGGGTATATGAAATTGAGCTGCTTGGTACCGAGTTGGCTGAAAAACATCCGGATCTCTTTTTCAAAGTCGATTCGTCCACCTACTTCAGGGATCTTAAGCAGATTGCCCGGTCGACTGAAGGTGTATCCACTTTTGCAATTTCGGTCAGGTTGCAGCAGGTTATCGCGCGAATGGGAGATGCGCATACCATGCTCAATTACCATTTTAATGTGGATCCCGATTTCATTCTTCCTATTAAGTTCTACTGGTACCAGGAGGGCATCTACATTCTAAAGGCTCCAGTTGAATATCAGCAGATCCTGGGAAAAAGAGTGCTTGCCATTAATGAGAGTCCGTTAGAGGTGGTGATCGACTCCCTGGCTACCCTGATTGTAGATGACAATCCATCGTTGCTTAAGAACCAGGTGCCCAGGATGATCACCTGGACCCAGCTCCTGGAATGCTTTGGATTTGCCAATCACAAGGGACTGGAACTGGTGGTGGCCGATCAGAAGGGGGTAGAGGAGAAAGTTTTTATCTCCCTGCCTCAGGCCGACGGTGAAGTCGTTGCAGTGAAGCCCGACAGCATACCCTTTGGATTCAGGGACCAGAAAGTATTTTTCAGGGAGCACTATTTCCCCGCCGAAAAAATCTTCTACATACAATACAACCGCTGCTGGAGCAGGGAAATAGAGGAGGAGTTCGGATCGGGAGCCAGCGCACTTTTTATGCCCTCTTTTAAGGAGTTTGAGAAGGAGGTATTCCAGGTAATCAGGAAAAATCCCATCCACAAACTGGTATTCGATATGCGATTTAACAGTGGCGGAAACTCAGCTCAGGGCACAAACTTCATTAAAAAACTGTGTAAGTCAATAAAGAAGGGTGAGGGCAGCATATATGTAGTGATCGGACGAAAAACCTTCTCATCAGCCATCATCAACACGGTGGATTTTATGAACCTGGCCGAGGTGGTGACCGTGGGTGAAGAAACCGGCGGCAGGCCCAATCATTTTGGGGAGGTAAAGCGATTTGTATTGCCTGAGTCCAAACTGGTGGTTAACTACTCCACCAAATATTTCTCCTTGTTAGAGGAGGATGTTCCATCTCTAATGCCTCAATTGGTTGCCCCTATCTCCTTTGAAGATTACATGCATGGGATTGATTCCGCTCTTGAAACCATCCGGACTCATCCGAAAGAGTAGAAGAAGTTTAACCCTCCTTCTCAAGAATCAGTCCCCTCATAATTAAATACTGAGCAGCAATATAGCTAATCATGATCCAGAATCCTGCCATGGCAAATTCATGATAAAACTTATTGAGGGCTATCATGCTGTCAGAGATCAGAAACAACAGAGAACCGAAAAATACCAGTCTAAAACTCGTCTGTCCAACCCTACCCTTTCGGTTTAACGCCATCAATGACATCCCCACCAGGGAGAGGGCATAAATAAGGATGATGGGTTTCATCAATCCCTCAAGCCCCGGAAATAACAGTGTATAGATTCCTGCAACATAGACCAGGAAGGGTAAAATCAGCAAGGGATTCTTCCGAACCAATCCCTTTACGGATACTTCGCCAAAGGTGGCGAAAGTATATATATAGGTAAGCTGGGCTAGAAAAAAACCCCCAACCCCTGCAAAGAAAAAGAGTTCATTGGCTGCCGAAAACATCAGGAAATTATCCCCTACCCAGGAGAAGAAAAATGCGATAAGCACCGGGACAACAAATTGCTTCTTCTGCTTATAGAGCAGAAAATACGCTGCTATCCAGATCATGATCAGTGGCTTAACCATGTATTCAAGCTGAATTTTATCAATATATCTGCCAGTCAGTTCAACCACAACAATCAGAGCAAAGAGAAGGTGTAATAAAATGGAGGTGCGATTTTGCATGGGGGTAGTTTTGGTTTTAATGAAAGTAAATATAAGAAATGGATGCTATAGAACTAATTCGTAAATTTGATTTTAAATTGACTTCAGCAAATAATGGATCCGAAAAAGAGATATGGTTACATGGAAGGGATTGTTGGTGTTGTGGCCAACCTGATCCTCTTTGCTTTAAAATACTGGGTCGGGATCATATCCGGTTCTCTTGCCCTTATTGCTGATGCCTGGCACACCCTGTCGGATTCGGCAAGTTCTGTCATAGTCATCGGAAGTGTGAAACTCTCCACCAAAAAGCCCGATGACAAACACCCTTTCGGACATGGCCGTTACCAGGAAATTGCCTCCCTGTTTATTGCATTTTTGCTTGGAATCATTGCCTGGGAGTTTCTTTCCGGATCCGTGGTTAAGTTCAGAGCACATGAATCCACGCAATTCGGGATTCTGGCCATAGGGGTTACAGCCTTATCGGTTCTGGTGAAAGAGGGAATGGCCCAGTATGCTTACTGGGCCTACCGCAAAACAGGTTTGGAGACCCTGAAGGCCGATGGCTGGCATCACCGGAGCGACGCACTTTCCTCTGCAGTTGTCCTGGTGGGAATTCTTTTGGGCAAGCGTTTCTGGTGGATCGATTCTGTGTTGGGTTTTTTAATCAGTCTGATGCTAATGTATGCAGTATTTGAGATTGTGAAGAACTCCATTGAAAAACTCCTGGGGGCGAAACCGGACGAAGCGCTTATTTCAGCAGTGAACAAATTGATCAGCGAAGTATCTGATAAGGAGATCTCCCCACACCATTTCCACCTGCACACCTATGGAGACCATCAGGAACTCACCTTTCATATTATGCTCAAAGGGGATCTGGACATTGCCACAGGACATGAAATTGCCACCCATATTGAAATGGCATTAAGGGACCGAATGGGAATCGAAGCCACCATTCATATTGAACCCATTCCGGGAAATCCGTAATCAGGCAGATAGTTTTTTATGGAATTGCGCAATCGATTGTACAGTTTTTATAACTTTGTGGGAATCGATGAAAAAATCACACGTCACCATACACGACATTGCAAAAGAACTTAGTGTTTCTGCATCCACAGTTTCCCGTGCGCTTCAAAACCATCCACGCATCAGTGAATCCACCCGGAACGCGGTTCAGAAGCTAGCCGAGCAATACAATTATCAACCAAATGTTGTCGCCAGTTCTCTAAGAAGTGGAAAAAGCAAAACGGTTGGAGTGATAGTCCCCAGGATCAACCGCAATTTTTTTTCCAATGTGATCGGCGGTCTTGAAGAGATCCTGGCGGCATCGGGTTATCACCTGATGATCTGCCAGACCCACGAGCAGTATGACAATGAAGCTTCTGCCATTCAGACCCTGATCAATGCGCGGGTCGATGCCATTATGCTGTCCATTTCCATGGAGACACAAAATAAGGATCATATTCATGAACTTTTGGATAAAGGCATTCGATTGTTCTTTTTTGACCGTGCCCTGGAGGATATTGATGCCGGATCGGTGGTGGTTGATGACAAGCTGGGGGCCTATTTAAATGTCAAGCACCTCCTGGATCAGGGCTACCAGCGGATCGTGCATGTGGCCGGAGCGGATCACATTAACATATATCGCGCCAGGAAAGAAGGCTACCTGAAAGCCATGAGAGAAGCTGGAATAGCAGTTCCGCCTGAATGGATTCTGGAACAAGCACTTGTAGTTGGAGGAGGGGAATCAGCCTTCCATTACGGGATGAGTCTGGACCCAAAGCCTGATGCCTTTTTTTGTGCAGGTGATTATGCAGCGCTCGGTGTCCTTCAAGCCGCAAAAAAACATGGACTCAGGGTACCTGAAGACCTGGGGCTTACAGGCTTCGCCAATGAACCTTTTACTGAATTTCTAGAGCCATCCCTTACCACAGTAGATCAAAAGGGCGGAGAAATGGGTAAAAGGTTAGCGAGGATGTTTCTTGAATGCGATGGGAAGGCAAATGGCGCTTCTTCCTGCGAAAAACTTGTTCTGCAGCCTGAATTAATTATTCGAAATAGCTCAATTTTAAACAAATAAAACTTTTTATCATGTCTATTAATTATGAAGTACGGTTTTCCAATCATCCTGAAGATGCCAAACAGTATGATACACAAAAGTTAAGGAAAGAGTTTTTGGCTGACAATCTGATGGTCCCCGGAGAGATCAACCTGGTCTACTCCATGAACGACAGGTATATCGTGGGTGGCGCTATTCCGGTCAATGAACTGGAACTAAGCTCTATCGATCCCCTGAAATCAGAACACTTTTGCGACCGCCGGGAACTGGGCATTATCAATGTGGGTGGAGAAGCACTCATCCAGGTAGATGGCGTGGACTATGAACTGGGCTACAAAGATGCCCTATATGTGGGCGCAGGCTCAAAGAAAATCCTGATGACCAGTAAAAACTCAGATTTACCAGCCCGTCTGTATTTTAATTCTGCTCCTGCTCACCAGGCCTTTCCCACTAAAAGGCTGACACTGGCTGATGCAGAAGCGGTTGAAATGGGAGCCCTGGAGCAATCCAATGCCAGGCGCATTAATAAGCTAATGGTGAATTCGGTGGTGGAAACCTGCCAGCTGCAGATGGGCATGACCGAGTTGAAACCAGGCAGTGTCTGGAATACCATGCCCCCCCACCTGCATGACCGCAGGATGGAGGCTTACTTCTACTTCGAGGTACCTGACGGACAAGCCGTCTGTCACTTTATGGGGGATCCCAAGGAGACCCGACACATATGGATGCAGAATGAGCAGGCCGTGATTTCACCGCCCTGGTCCATTCACTCGGCCGCCGGAACCAGCAACTATATTTTTATCTGGGGAATGGCAGGAGAGAACCTGGACTATGGAGATATGGACGTAATTCAACCCAATGAACTAAGATAAATTTTTGACAGATGATAGAAAAACATGTTTTACTGGATGCCTCCACTGAGTGGACCCCGGTAGCACCCGGATTAAGAAGAAAACTGATCCACACCAACAATCTGATGATTGTAGTGGTGGAATTTTTTGAAGGACCTGCAAAAGTTCCCGATCCCTTCCACAACCATCCTCACGAACAGGTATCCTACATTGCCGAAGGGGAACTAATCCTCTTTGTGGAAGGAGTTGGAGAACAAAAGCTGGTTAAAGGTGACCTCTTCGCCATTCCTTCAGGAATTCCGCATACAGTGCAAATATTAACGAAGGTGGTAAGGATCATAGATAGCTTTACACCGCTCAGAGAAGATTTTTTATAACCAAAAACAACGTTTTATTATGTCAGCAGACTTATTTGATTTATCAGGACAGGTTGCCCTCGTTACCGGAGGTACCCATGGAATTGGGATGGCCATTGGGAAAGCCCTGGGAAAGGCCGGAGCGAAAATTTGTGTCAACGATATAAATGTGCAAAATCTGGAGAATTGCAAAGCTGAATATGCAAAAGAGGGCATCGATGCTTATACCATTGAATTCGATGTAACTGATGAAGAAGCCGTAGACAAGGGAGTCAGCCAGATCGAGAAAGAGGTGGGTGATATCTCTATCCTGGTGAATAATGCCGGGATCATTAAACGCATCCCCATCCTGGACATGCCAGTAAGTGATTTTAAGCAGGTTATCGACATCGACCTGGTGGCCCCCCTGATCATGGCCAAACGGATTGCCCCGAAAATGATCGAGAAAAAAGAGGGAAAGATCATCAATCTATGTTCCATGATGAGTGTTTACGGCCGCAACTCTGTATCGGCCTATGCTTCAGCCAAAGGTGGACTAAAATTGCTTACCCAGAACATGACCTGCGAATGGGCAAAGCATAACCTCCAGATCAACGGAATCGGACCGGGCTACATTGCCACTTCACAAACCGCAGCCATCAGGGAAGGAAATCACCCCTTCAATGACCTGGTGATGACCCGAACCCCTGCCAATCGCTGGGGGGAACCCGAGGACGTGGGGAATGCTGCACTCTTCCTGGCATCTAAGGCTGCGAATTTTGTGAACGGACAGGTACTCTATGTAGATGGGGGCATCCTGGCTAACTTTGGTTATGTAAAAGGTGAAAACGATTAAATCAAATTCCTAAGCCCGGACCCATGAAGCCACACCAATTATTAGTTGTATTGTTCGCTCTTAATTTCATGTCCTGCAATTCTTCTCAGAATGAGATTCGAATTGAAATCACCAATACCATGGATCGATCGCGCAATGATGCAATTATTCTGCTTTCCCGCTCTGCGATCTCCAACTGGACTGAAATTCCTTCAGGGCAATGGCCTGCCCTGAAGGATGCTGCTGGAAAGTTTATCCCCTCCCAGGTGGATGATGTGGATGGTGACGGACAGTGGGATGAACTATTTGCCTTGACTGACATGGAAGCTTCCAGTCAGAAAATCGTGACTCTCACCTTTCTAATGCCTGACGCCTACCCCACTTTTAAGACCCGGACCAATCTTCGACTGGGAGATGCCACCGCATCGGGATACCCGGAATTAAAGGTTGCCTCAAGGCTGGAAGGAGTTTCCTTTCATAACTACGGAGGTGTCACAAGTGCAGCTTTTCAAATGGAAGGGCCTGCCTGGGAAAATGATAAGGTAGGATTCCGAAATTACCTGGATCAACGCAATGGAATGGATATTTTCGGGAAACTTACATCCGAGATGGTCCTGGACAGTGTGGGGATTGCAGGCAGTCCCAGTTACCATGAACCCGCAGCCTGGGGAATGGATGTATTAAAGGTCGGGACCAGTCTGGGATCAGGGGCCATAGGCTATCACTTTAAGGATTCCATTTACCGGGTGGGTGACAATGGATCGGGTACATACAAGGCAGTTTTTGAAGGTCCCTTACATAGCCGCTTTAATTTATCATTCAGCGATTGGATGGTCGAGGATCAGACCCTTGATGTAAACCACCAGGTGGAAATTATTGCAGGCCGGCACTATTACCAGGGTCTGGTTTCCTATACCGGAAGTGATCAGAAACTTTCCATGGTGACCGGCATCGTAAATATCAAGAGTGACAGCCTCTATGTGCTTAAGCTGGATAATAACTACATGGGCTTCTTTACCCATGATTTTCAGGCAGAGGATAACAGTAAACTGGCCATGGCCCTGATCGTTCCCTCCACCTACCTGAAAAGCTATGGGGCCACAAAGGATGAAGGGGAAGGGATCACACAGACCTATTATGTGGTTCTGGAGGCTCAGAGTGATGATCCTGTTCCCTACCGGTTTTATGCCCTGTGGGAAGAGGAGGATTCCAGGTGGGCATCCCCTAAGGAGGTTTCAAAGTTTCTCAAATCAGAGGCGGAACGCTGGACCCAGTCACTTATGTACGAAGTGCTGCTCTGATCAGGAACAGGAATTTTCCTGATCTATAAGGTGACATTTGACAGGAGTTTGGTGCCAGCAAATTGGTACATTTGCACGATTCCAAATGGAAATATTCCACCTGTATGCTTAGAGCTTTTTACTTATATGTACTGGGTTTAATAATGATGTGGTGCTTCAATGCACCGGTCCTTGCGACAATCATTGAACCCAGGGTAATGAGCATCAAAAAGGCCCACTCAGCCATCGAGCTAAATGGAGTCCTGGACGAAGCAGACTGGCTGGATGCAGATGTCTCCACCGAATTCTGGCAGCGTTATCCATACGACTCTTCCTACTCCGAGTTACGTACCGATGTGCGGGTAACTTATGACGATAAATCGCTCTATGTGGGAGCGGTTTGCTACACCGAAAATGGAAAAAACTATGTGGTTAATTCCCTGCGCAGAGATTTCAGGGGAAGCGGAAATGACGCCTTCTACTTCATTATCAATCCATTTAATGACCGGATGTCCGGTTACTATTTCGGCTCCTCCCCTTATGGGGTGCAGAGTGAAGCCATCATACAGAATGGGGGTGCCTCTGTAAGCAGACATTCTGTAAGTACCAATCCCTCCTGGGATAACAAATGGAACGTGGAGGTCACACAACACGACGATCGTTGGGTGGTTGAAATGGCCATACCTTTCAGCACACTCAGGTTCAAAGAGGGTGTGGAAGAGTGGCGGATCAACTTTTGCAGGGTAGACTATGGCAACAATGAGTACTCCAACTGGAACCACATTCCCAGGAATTTCAGCTTCTCCTCCCTGGCCAATACAGGGATTATGCTGTGGGATGAGGCTCCACAAAAACCCAAAACCAATATCTCTCTGATACCCTATGTCACCACAGGAGTGGCCAAAGATTACGAAGAGGGGAGCTCAGCAGAGTGGCTCAAAGGCCTGGGAGGTGACGCAAAAATCGGGATTACTTCCTCCCTCAATCTGGATCTGACTGTGAACCCTGATTTCAGTCAGGTGGAAGTGGATCAGCAGGTAACCAATCTGGACCGCTTTGAGATCTACTTTCCGGAAAAACGCCAATTCTTCCTTGAGAACAATGACCTCTTCTCTGAGTTTGGAGTCAGATCGGCACGCCCCTTCTTCTCGAGACGAATTGGAATCACTTACGACGAGAACCAGGATCAGTATGTGGAAAATCCAATTCTCTTTGGCGCCAGGTTAAGCGGTAAACTAAATCAGGACTGGAAGATCGGAGTGATGGATATGCAGACAGCCCAGGATCCGGGTAGCGAAACCCCCAGCACCAACTATGCGGTGGCAACCATTCACAGGCGCCTATTCGAGCGATCCACCCTGGCTGCTTTCCTTATCAACAAGGACCCCATTCAATCCTTTTCAAAGGAAGTTGATTCAGCAAATTTTAATGCCTTTAACCGGGTCGGTGGACTGGATTTTAACCTGGCTTCGGCAGATAACTGGTGGACCGGAAAGGTTTTCTACCACCAATCTTTTGACGAAGTAGCTACCGACAACAGCTATTCCACCGGAGGGGAGCTGAAGTATGACAATGGAAATCTATCTGCCGAGTGGTCACACCTTATGGTGGGTGACGGGTACAATGCAGAGGTGGGTTATGTGAGAAGAACCGGGGTGAAAAGCATTCAACCCCAACTGGGTTACACCTTTTATCCCAAAAGACTGAATTTTATTATCAGGCATGGGCCGCAAATGCAACTGAAGCAACTGCATAGTGATGGCTATGGAAAAACCGATCAGGAAGTAACCCTTAGGTATACGGCCCGATTTCGGAATCAAAGCTCAGCCTACCTTAGCCTGAACAGGGTATACATAAAATTGACCGATCCCTACGATCCCAGCAATTCTGACGGACTGGAGTACAATGAAGGAGACGAATTTAATTACTGGTATATTTATACCTATTATCGCTCCGACACCCGAAAACCACTTACCTTCTCTGCCAGAGGAATGTTAGGGGGATATTTTGAAGGGGAGCGCTATACAGTGACCGGAGATCTTGAATACCAGTTCAGACCCTATGTAAATCTCTCCCTCGATGCAAGCTACAATAAAGTTATCCAACCCTTGCCCCACAACAGTGTGGATTACTGGTTACTGGGTCCCAGACTGGACATTACCTTTACCAGGGAACTCTATTTCGCCACATTGGTTCAGTATAATACACAAAGAGAAAACCTGAATATCAATGCCCGTTTCCAGTGGCGCTACGCCCCGGTATCCGATCTATATCTGGTCTATACGGATGACTACTTCACCAATAGCTTTGCTCCAAAATCCCGGGCACTCATATTCAAACTAACTTACTGGTTGAATGTATAAATCTGCTCTAAGGATTATTTATTTCTCCTAAAGCATTGTTTGCAAAGGTGTTATTCGTCAAGGTGGGGCTTGTACCACTTTTCATGAATATTCCCCATGCTGCAGAGTTTGATATATGGCAGTTGGAAATCAAAGGCAGCCCTGCAGCCGCATTTTGTACAGTAAGGTTTCCTGAACTGCTGCTGTATCCACCTCCATAAGAGATATTGCAATAATCCAGGATATTGCCATTGCCCGAACCATCATAGAACCAGATTCCATCCCAATCACCTTCTGACTCAAAACCAGATGGAGCAGCGGAAGAAAAGGTGATCATGTTCTCAGGATCGCCATCAGCCACCAGAACCCCAAAGGCCCCATTGGCAGCTCCTACCCTAAACCAACTCCCACTGGTGAATTTCACCGTAGCTCCAGGTTCAATGGTCAGTTTAGAGCCAGTGCTGCTGCCAAGTTCCATGTCGCCATCCAATATATATGGGACCTCATGCTTGAGCCAGGTAATATCCGCTTGCTCAATCTTGTCGCCTCTTAGCAAAATACCCGGACCCGTATTAAAAGAATTCCCTCTTCCAACTGTATGTGCGTAGTTGGCGTATATCTTAATAGGAAAGCTTGTATTGTCTTCAAATACATTGTCAGCGCATTCAGTAAACATGGCATCATCCTTCATGGAAATTCCTTCTGTCTCTGAATGGCTTATGCTTGAATTTGTAAGAGATATTCCTGATCCATTCAGGTATATCATCCCGTAGCTAGAACTATATCCGCCTCCATATTCAATATCACAGTATGCCAGCCTTGAACTTGTGCCGGCTCCAGGATCAAAGTATAAATAGTCCCAGTCACCCGCTGATTTAGAACCCTCTTTGGCACTGGAGGTAATCGTTATTCGATCTTGAGCAGTCCCCTCGGCGATCAGCGTTCCAAAAGTACTACTTCTTCCAAAGTATATGGCCACTCCCAATCCCATGTGGATGTTCACGCCGGGAGCAAGGGTAAGGGAAGTCCCGGAAGGGGATCCAACGTCAATGTTACCTTCAATCACATAAGCAGTGGATTGCTTCAACCAGGTCACCTCAGCCATCACAATGTCACCAGCCTTTACAGAGATTCCCTTCTCACTCGTCAGGGTATTATCCTCACCAATGGTATGGGCATAATTCGCTTCAATGCTTATGGCACTTAATGCATTTTGCTCCACCAAATTATTGTTGAAGGCTTCAAAATACCCATCTCCATCAAGTGAAATCCCATGGGATTCGGAAAGTTTGATGGTGGAATTGCTGATGGAAGCCGCACTTTCTCTTATATGGATCGCTCCATACCTATCACTATATCCACCTCCATATTCAACAGTACAAAATTGCATACTCGAAACTTTTGATGCACCCTCATCAAACCAGATGTAGTCCCAGTCGCCTGCAGTTTTGGTTGCCGCAGAAGAAGTAAAAGTGATCATTTTATCAGGTGTACCATTTGCCATAAGTGTAGCTCCGGCTTGACTGGCTTGGTATCCGATATATAGAGAGGTCTTTGAATTAAATCTGATAATGGCACCAGGTTCAATTGTAAGGGTCGCTCCATCCACAATCACGTCGCCGGTAATAATATGTACACCTTCCATCCAGGTCTCATCAGAAGTGATTCTTCCTGAGTGTTCCAAAAATTCAGGGGCTATAACGACAACAGAAAGGGTCATTTTGTCTGTCTCCCCTTCAATATCAGAGACCGTGAGTACTACATCAAAAGAACCTGCTGCGGTGTAGGTATGACTGGGATTGGCATCGGTGGAACTTCCTCCATCGCCAAAATTCCATGAAAAAGTGGTTGCATTTTCAGAACAGGAGGAGTTGAATGTGGCCAGAATGCCGGCTGTAATTTCCGTTGGGGCAGCAAAACATGCATAAGGTGCATTGGGATCATCGGGGCCACCGTTATCCTCCTTTTTACAAGATGAACTGAATAATATTGATATGGCGGCAATCATCAATATACTGGTGTGGTTTTTCATGGACTAATTTTTATTTAGACTAATTATGACTTACTCTAATTTAGACCAAAAAAATGAGACTACGGTGCTTTTAACAATTTTGTGATTTGTTAATCGGTGGGGAATTCGTACATGAGATATTTGCCGTACTGCCCAGATTTGCCAGGAAAGAAATGCCTAATCAGGCTAGACTGGATCTTCTACAACCATAACATGAGTCACTTCATCAGTATCCCCATTGACGTTAGCCACGGTAAGTGTTACAGCATAATCCCCACCCTCATAATAGGTATGACTGGGATAGGCCTCTTCGGAGCTCTGTCCATCTCCAAAATCCCAGAGATAGGAGCTGGCATTTATGGAACAGGAAGTACTGAAATCGATAGGAATTCCAGTCTTCCGCTCCTGGCTGGCGACAAAACAGGCCTCTGGTACATTTGAATCATTCTTCTTACATGAATAGCTTCCAAGCCCAATAAGCACAAGTAATAAGAATATATGAATATGCTTTTTCATTCGAACTAATGACTTAAAATTTAGCAAATATGGGGTAAACTTTATTAGCTCTCTCAATTCCTCTACCTTATGTTTTTACATTTTTATCACAAGGATAAGCCTCACATAATAAATAATTAGAAAAATATCTCTATTTTTAAGTGCGCAATCGATTGTCCATAGCTTATGAAAAGACTGGAAGTAGCACTGAAAATGAAGGAGGTGGGAGCGATTCCTCTTTACTACAATACCGATATTAATATTTGTAAAGAGGTGATCTCGGCCTGCTATCGGGGCGGAATGACCATATTCGAATTTACCAACCGCGGCGATTTTGCACATGAACTCTTTGCAGAACTTGTTAAATGGGCGAAAGTAGAGCTACCCGACCTTGTATTGGGTGTGGGAACAGTGGTTGAACCCGGTACCTGCTCCATATACATTCAACTGGGTGCTCAGTTTATTGTCTCTCCATTACTCAATGAGGAGATGGCCCGCATTTGCAACCGGCGAAAAGTACTCTGGATTCCGGGTTGTGCCACAGCATCAGAGATTGGAAAAGCAGAGGAACTGGGTGCAGAAGTGGTGAAACTATTCCCGGGTCCCACTGTGGGAGGATCAAATTTCCTGAAAGCCTACCTGGGACCTTGCCCATGGAGTAACATCATGCCTTCGGGCGGAGTCTCCCCCACTAGGGAAAATCTGACAGAGTGGTTTCAATCCGGAGCTTTCTGCGTGGGAATGGGTTCACAACTTATTTCTAAGGAGATCATTGAAAACAAAGATTTTGATCAATTGGAGGAAACTTCCAGGGCCTCTATGGAAATCATAAAGGAACTTAAACGCTAACCCATCTTTACATGAAGTTCAAAACCGGAATATTTCTTCTGCTCCTCTCCTTTCTAATCCTAAGCTGTGTGCAGGTAAAACAAGGTACCGTATTAAAACTGGCTCACGGACTTGATCCATCACACCCTGTCCACAGTGCCATGGTATTTATGGCCGATCGTTGTGAAGAGATATCGGGAGGGGAAATGACCATTGAGATCTACCCAAGTGGTCAGCTGGGTTCGGAACAACAATGCGTGGAGTTGCTTCAGATAGGCAGTCTGGCCATAACCAAAGTGTCTGCTGCAGTAATGGAGAGTTTCACAGAAGATTTTAAAGTACTGGGATTGCCCTATGTATTCAGGTCTAAAGAACATTCGTTCAAAGTCCTGGATGGACCTATAGGGAAACAGCTCCTCTTGAGCACTGAACCCTTCTTGATCAGGGGACTCTGTTTTTATGATGCCGGAAGCCGAAGTTTCTACACCATTGATAAACCGGTGAACAGCCCGGATGACCTGAAGGGATTGAAAATCAGGGTAATGAAAAGCATTACCGCCATGGAGATGGTAAAAGCACAGGGGGGCTCCCCCACTCCCATCTCCTGGGGTGAACTCTATACAGCACTTCAGAGTGGAGTGGTGGACGGTGCAGAGAACAACCCTCCCAGTTTTTACACCAGCCACCATTATGAGGTTTGCAAGTTTTACAGCCTGAATGAACACACCATGGTCCCCGATGTACTGATCGTCAGTCAAAAGGTGTGGAAGAAACTTACCGAGCAGGAGAAAAAGTGGCTGCAACAGGCGGCTGATGAATCGGTGGCAGTTCAAAGAAAGTTGTGGGCCGAATCGGAAATAGAATCTCTGAAAATTGTACAGGAAGCCGGAGTTACTGTGAGCTATCCTGATAAGGAACCCTTCGCCGCAAAAGTCACAGAATTACTGGAGTCTTACCGCGATAATGAGAAAATATATAAGTTAATCACCAGTATCAAGGAGGTGGAATAGATATGATAAAGTTTCAGTATAAATTAAACAGGGTTCTGGAAGTATTCCTTGTTTTCCTGATGTCGATCCTGGTCGTCGATGTATTGTGGCAGGTATTCAGCCGTTACCTGCTGTCTTCGCCCAGCTCATTCACAGATGAATTAGCCGGATTTTTACTGATCTGGGTAGGCGTATTGGGTGCAGCCTATGTGGCAGGCAGGCAGGAGCATCTGGCCATAGATATTTTATTGCAAAAGTCCCCTCCTGCCCGGCGAAAAAAAATACAATATTTTATTCATGTCGTTATTTTCCTGTTTTCACTTTCTGTCATGGTTGTTGGAGGAGTGATCCTTATGTACACCCGATTTGTTCTCCAGGTTAAGTCAGCTGCCCTGCAATTGCCCCTGGGTTATGTATATTTCATCCTGCCCATCAGTGGACTGATCATTATGTACTATGAAGTAATTCATATCCTTGAATTAAAAAAAACCAATTAGAATGGAAGTTCTTGTTCTTGTTCTCAGTTTTGTGATCCTCCTGGTAATTGGTGTTCCCATAGCATTCAGCATCGGTGTGGCCGGAATCCTGACCATGCTTATGTCTATCGATGCCTTGCCGGCCTTCACCACCTATGCCCACCGCATGGCCACTGGATTGGATAGCTTTGCCCTGCTGGCTATTCCATTCTTTGTGTTGGCAGGGGGCATCATGAACAGTGGTGGGATTGCCATGAGACTCATCAATTTTGCCCGGGTACTTGTAGGCAAACTGCCTGCCGGACTGGCATTTGTAAATGTAATTGCCAATATGCTTTTCGGAGCCATCTCGGGCTCAGCTGCAGCAGCCACCTCTGCCATTGGAAGCATTATGGGACCGGAAATGAAGAAAGAGGGGTATGATGAAAGTTTCAGTGCTGCAGTAAACATCACCTCGGCCACTACCGGCTTAACCATCCCCCCTAGCAATATCCTGATTATCTATTCTCTGGCAAGCGGGGGTGTATCTATCACAGCACTCTTCCTGGCAGGATATGTGCCTGGCATCCTCACAGGAGTAGGCATTATGCTGGTGGCCATGTCCATGATGATCTTAAAGAACAAAGGGCTTTCCGGATTGATGAAAACCCTGGGGCTCATTTTAATGGTCTCAGTGGCTCTGATTGGTGCCGGCATTGGCCTGAAGGCCCTGCATGCAAATAGCTCACCCGGTTTCTTCAAGATTGTTATTTATGGATTGTTAGGCATCGGTTTGACCGCAGCTGTTGTTAAATCGGCCAGGAATTGGACCTTCTTTAAATTTGCTTTCAAAAAATTCATTGATGCGCTACCCTCTCTCCTGATGCTGGTTATAGTCATTGGCGGGATCGTAGCGGGATTCTTTACCGCCACGGAGGCCTCGGCCGTTGCAGTTCTCTATGCGCTGATCCTGGCGTTGATTTACAAAGAGATTACCATCAAGGACCTCCCTGCCATCATTCTGCGCTCGGTACGCACCACTTGTATTGTATTGCTTCTGGTGGCTACAAGCATTGGGATGTCATGGATCATGTCCTATGAAAACATACCTCAGAATGTGAGTGAAGGTTTGCTTAATCTTAGCGACAACCCTATAGTGATATTGCTTATTATTAACTTTATACTGCTTTTTGTAGGGATATTTATGGATATGACTCCTGCGGTGCTGATTTTTACGCCCATCTTTCTGCCCATTGTCTCGGCCCAACTGGGAATGGATCCCATTCATTTCGGAATCGTTATTGTTCTAAACCTTTGCGTGGGACTCTGCACGCCTCCGGTTGGCTCGGTTCTATTTATAGGGTGCAGCGTGGCAAATCTTAAGATTGAACAGGTGATAAAACCCCTGTTGCCCATGTTTATTGTTATGTTTATCGTCTTGATGCTGGTTACCTATATTCCCTCTCTAAGTCTCTGGCTACCCAGTCTGTTAATGAAATAGAAAAAATATTTTTCAATAGTTAGCGTATTTTATACGTTAACTTTGGTTTTAATCTTTTTGTTTTCTAAATTAGCCCCATGATTTCTCAGGGCAGAACCATTAATCCGCATATTTCAGTCGACTGTGTGGTCTTTGGATTTAGTGCAAATCAACTGAAGATCCTGCTCATAGAAAGAGAATTCAAAGACGAATCGGGGCAGCAGGCAAAGGATCACAAACTCCCTGGTGACTTTATAAGCATCAATGAAGACCTGGATCTGGCAGCTGCCCGCACACTGGAAGAGTTAACAGGGCTCAATTCCATCTACCTTCAGCAATTTGCTTTTATCGGCCATCCAGACCGGATCTCTAATAGCAGCGATATAAATTGGCTCAACACTACCACCGGAATGGCAATTCAACGCGTGGTGACAGCAGCCTATTTTGCCTTGATAAATATCACTGAGAGCAATAGCGATTTTGCCATAAAAAACAATGCTTCCTGGAAAGATGTAAAAGACATACCCAAGCTGGCTTTCGATCACCGTGAAATCATTGATAAGGGCCTGACTCATCTTCAATTATTTCTTCGAAATGAGCCCATAGGATTTGAATTACTCCCGGAAAAATTTACAATTCGGGAGCTTCAATCGCTCTATGAAGTCATATTGGATTGCAGCCTGGATAACCGCAACTTCAGAAAGAAGATCCTAAAATCAAATTACCTGATCCAGCTGGATGAAAAACAGAGTGGTGTGGCACATAAACCTGCCTTTTTCTATAGATTTGATAAACATATATATGAAAAACAAAAAAAGGAATACCTGGGCTTTAACTTTTAGTACTCAGTAGGTAGTAAATAGTAAATAGTAGGTAGTAAATAGTAAATAGTAGGTAGTAAATAGTAGGTAGTAATTAGTAATTAGTAGGTAGTAGGTAGTAAATAGTAGGTAGTAATTAGTAGGTAGTAAAATCTTTGACAATCAACATATTAACACATGTATCATTAACCATTAACCACTAACCATTAACATTTTATCATTAACAAATAACCACTAACCATTAACTTATACTTATGTACTTACTCGGTTATGACGTCGGAAGCTCTTCTGTAAAGGCGAGTTTGATCAATGCAGAGAGTGGACTGGCCGTTGCTTCGGCATTCTATCCAAAAAAGGAGATGAAAATTGATGCTCCAAAACCAGATTGGGCTGAACAGGATCCTGAGAATTGGTGGGCCAATCTGATCCTGGCCACCAATGATGTGCTTCAATCGGCAGAAATTGATCCCTCATCCATTACTGCCATTGGCATAGCTTATCAGATGCATGGCCTGGTGCTCGTAGATAAAGATCACAAGCTGCTGCGATCATCCATTATCTGGTGCGATTCACGCGCAGTTACGCATGGTGAGCACGCCATGAAAACACTTGGAGAAGAGCAGTGTCTGTCTCACCTCTTAAACTCTCCCGGAAACTTCACTGCTTCCAAGCTTAGCTGGGTCATCATGAATGAGCCTGAAATCTATGAGAAGGCCTATAAGTTCATGCTACCAGGGGATTATATTGCCATGAAGCTAACAGGGGAGATCAACACCACCATTTCCGGACTCTCTGAAGGTATGATGTGGGATTTTCAGGAGAATTCACTGGCAGACTTTCTGTTGGAATACTATGGGATACATGAGCATCTGGTTCCTGACATTGTGCCCACCTTTTCCGAACAGGGAAGATTATCAGCAAGTGCTGCTGAGGAATTGGGACTTGTTCCCGGTATCCAGATTGCATATCGAGCCGGCGATCAACCCAACAATGCATTCTCATTAAATGTGCTGAACCCGGGAGAAATAGCTGCCACAGCAGGAACCTCAGGTGTGGTTTACGGGGTGAGCGATGAAGTGAAGTACGATCCCCTAAGCAGAGTCAACACCTTCGCCCATGTGAATCACAGTCCTGAAATAAACAGGCTGGGGGTTTTGCTCTGCATCAACGGAACCGGGATCCAGTATTCCTGGTTGAAACAGCACCTTGCCCAGAGGGAGATGAATTATCCGGCTCTCAATGATCTGGCCATGGAAGCTCCCATCGGGTCGGATGGTCTTTTGATGCTTCCCTTTGGCAATGGCGCTGAAAGGATGCTTGGCAACCTGAATGTGGGAGCTACTGTGAAAAATATTAACTTCAACATTCACTCTGGTTCCCACCTTGCCAGAGCCGCACAGGAGGGAGTGGCATTTTCAATGCATTATGGAATGGAGATGATGAAAGAGATCGGGATCAACCCCAAAGTGATCAGAGCCGGACTGGCCAATATGTTCCTGAGTCCGGTCTTCAGAGATACCCTGGCCGAAATATCGGGTGCCACCATTGAGCTATACGATACGGATGGTTCTTTGGGAGCAGCAAATGGAGCAGGTATTGGTTCAGGAACCTACGGATCATTCAGCGAGGCTTTTGAGAATCTGAATAAGAGAATGGTCATAGAGCCATCTGGCAAAAACAGTGGCCAGTACCAGGAAGCTTTTCAAAACTGGACAAAGGTTCTTGAACTCTGCATTGCAAATAATTAAGTAAAAGAATTACAATTCATTAAACTAAAAATAAAATGGACTATTTATTAGGAAACACAGAGTACTTCCCGGGTATCGGGAAGATTAAGTACGAAGGCAGAGAATCAGATAATCCGCTGGCTTTTAAATTTTATGATGAAAATAAGGTGATTGCCGGCAAAACCATGAAAGAGCATATGCGATTTGCCATAGCATACTGGCATACCTTCTGCGGAACCGGTGAGGATCCATTTGGACCTGGCACGCAATTATTCCCCTGGGCTACAGGTGACAGTACCATCGACAGGGCTAAGAATAAAATGGATGCAGCCTTCGAATTTATCACCAAAATCGGCGCTCCTTACTACTGTTTTCACGACATAGATGTGGTTTCCGAAGGTAAATCTGTGTTGGAATATGAGAGCAATTTGCAATCCATGGTGGAGTACGCAAAACAGAAACAAACAGATTCCGGAGTAAAACTTCTCTGGGGCACTGCCAATGTCTTCTCCAATCCACGCTATATGAATGGAGCTACAACCAATCCCGATTTTAATGTACTTCCTTTTGTGGCCACCCAGGTGAAGAATGCACTGGATGCCACCATCGCACTGGGTGGTGAGAATTATGTTTTCTGGGGAGGACGTGAAGGTTACATGTCCCTGCTAAATACAGATATGAAACGTGAACAGGAGCACCTGGCACAATTCCTTCATATGGCTAAGGACTACGCCCGCGGTAAAGGATTTACCGGTCCTTTCCTGATCGAACCCAAACCCATGGAACCCACCAAGCATCAGTACGATTATGATACTGCCACAGTGATTGGATTCCTGAACAAATATGGATTGGCTGGAGACTTTAAAATGAATATTGAAGTGAACCACGCCACACTGGCGGGTCACACCTTTGAACACGAGCTCCAGGTAGCCTTTGACAACGGGCTCTTCTGCTCCATCGATGCCAACCGCGGTGACTATCAGAATGGATGGGATACAGACCAGTTCCCCATCAATCTTTATGAGCTCATTGAAGCCATGCTGGTTATTGTGAAGGGTGGTGGTTTTACCTCCGGAGGCATCAATTTCGATGCGAAAACCAGAAGGAACAGCACCGATATGGAGGATATCTTTTACGCACATATTGCTGGGATGGATACTTTTGCCAGGGCCTTCGAGATTTCCCTGGATCTGCTCGAAAACTCTGCATACAGCAAGATGAAAGCAGAGCGGTATGCCTCCTTCGATGTTGGAGAGGGTGCCAGTTTTGAAAAGGGAGAGTTATCCCTGGAACAGCTGGCCGAACTGGCCAAAGTCAACGGAGAACCTGCTCAGATTTCAGGGCAGCAGGAATTGTATGAAAGTATTGTGAATCAGTATATAAAATAAAAATCCCATGGACAATCACGCCAAAACCCGTTCCATCCCACCTGTCATTTTTGCACTTACACTGGTAGCTGCGCTGGGTGGACTTTTATTCGGCTATGACACGGCTGTTATAAATGGTGCAACGGATGCACTTCGTCAGTTTTTCATCACTCCGCTTGAAGGGGATCCGGTGCTGGCTACCGCCACCATTATTCAGTTCAAAGGCATCGTCACCATTTGTCTGGTGATTGTTGTAGCTCTGATTACCAGTTTCCTGATCAGGGTATTTGGCAAAAGGAAAGGATTCATCCTGAGTGGAATTCTCTGGGTAATTGGTATTGTTGTGGTCTATGCATTCTTTCTAAGAGGCGAAAACGTCCTTACAGAGGGATTGGGTAACTCAATCAAAGGGTTTACCATTTCCAGCGCACTTGTGGGATGCATCATAGGTGGTTCCATGGGTGGATACATCAGTCAGAGCATAGGAAGGAAGCGTGGTTTAATTATTGCTGCCCTACTGTTTCTTATTTCAGCACTGGGCTCGGCCATGCCTGAGAAACTTAATTTTATGGGGCTGGCGACCATCAGCTCCTTTATTTTCTACCGGGTAGTCGGCGGGATTGGCGTGGGATTGGCCTCCATGTTATCACCCATGTACATTGCTGAAATAGCACCTCCAAACGTTCGTGGCAAACTGGTTTCATGGAACCAGTTTGCCATTATTTTCGGTATGCTGGTGGTCTATTTTGTAAACTACTACATTGCCAGGGGACAGGCTGCCGAATGGATTAATGACGTCGGTTGGAGATGGATGTTTGGTTCAGAAACCATCCCGGCTATTCTTTTCCTGATCCTGCTCTTTTTTGTACCGGAATCTCCTCGTTTCCTGGTATTAAAAAAGCAGGAAAGCAAAGCCACTGCCTTGCTAAAGAAAATTAACCCTGCCTCTGCTGAAAGGGTACTTTCAGAAATCAAAGCTTCTCTTGTAGTCACTCGAACTCCCTGGCTCTCCTATGGAGGACTGGTGATTGTGATTGGAATTTTGTTATCGGTCTTTCAGCAGTTTGTTGGGATCAATGTGGTCCTGTACTATGCGGGGGATATATTCAGAAGTACCGGTTCAGGAAATGACTCCTCCTTGCTACAAACCATCATTGTGGGAATTGTCAACCTGACTTTTACAGTGGTAGCCATACTGACTGTGGATAAGTTTGGCCGTAAACCCTTGATGATCATTGGAGCGATAGCCATGGCAGCCAGCATGTTTGCCCTGGGATTGACATTCTTCATGGGTAAAATGGGCATCCTCTCCCTGGTCTTTATGCTTACTTATGTGGCTGCCTTTGCCATGAGCTGGGGACCGGTGACCTGGGTATTGCTATCGGAAATCTTCCCCAATAGCATCAAGGGAGCCATGTCCATTGCTGTGGCTTCCCAATGGGTGGCCAACCTGATGGTTTCCTGGACCTTCCCCATGATGAATGAAAGCACCGTGCTGACAAGGCTCTTCAACCATGGTTTCTCTTACTGGATCTATGGGGTAATGGGACTGGTGGCTGCCTTCTTTGTCATGAAACTGGTTCCGGAAACCAAGGGAAGAACCCTGGAGGATATTGAAACGATATGGAAGAAATAGGGGTAGTGGGTAGTAGTTAGTGGGTAGTGTAAAAAAAAAAAACTATGAGAGGATTAAGCTATGTCTTATCAGCAATTATTATCATGACAATATCAGTAAGCTGTGGAGGAGCGGGAAATAGTGGCAATATTCCTGAGTCAACCATTAAATTCTATGTGGGATCGTCGGACGGGAGTCTGGAGCATTCCATCTTTCTTTGTGATTTTGATCCCGGGAGTGGTAAATTTTCTGTATTGGACTCCTTCGCCGGTGCAATGGGGCCCTCCTACCTGGCTTTTTCTCCCGGGAAAGATTTCCTCTATGCTATAGATGATAAGATTTCAGACCCGGCCTCAAGAGAAATGTCTGTAAGTTCATTTAGCATCGATTCTGAAGACCTGAGTTTGAAATTTGTAAACTCTCAATCGAGCCGGGGAAGCGGACCCTGCCATATTTGTTGCAGCAAGGATGGCAACTACATATTTACCGCCAATTACTCAAGCGGGCACAGTGCTGCGTTTCCCTTGCAGGAGGATGGAAGCATCGAACCCGCCAGCAGTGTGGTCATTGGTGAGGGAAGTGGCCCGGTCACAAACAGGCAGAAGAGCCCGCATGCCCATATGGTGTCGCTGGATCCAAAGAATAAGTTCCTGCTGGTGCCGGACCTGGGGGCAGATAAAGTGCTCATCTACCAATTTGATAAGGAATCAGGACAACTTACACCGAATCCGGAGCAAGCCTTCCTCAAAATGGAAGCAGGAGATGGACCCCGGCACCTGGTTTTTCATCCCGGGGGCAAGTTTGTCTATGTGGTGAATGAACTGAGCTCTACGGTTACAGCCTGCAGTTACAATCCGGAAAAGGGAGAACTGACCAAACTACATTCAGTGAGCACTGTTTCGGAAGATCATGTGGGTGCAAAGCATCCGGCAGCCATTCGCATCAGCAAGGATGGGAAATTTGTCTATGCCTCAACAAGGGGTGAACATAGCAAAGTTTCTGTTTTTCAGGTGGAAGAAGATGGCCGCATCTTCAGAATCCAGGAGGTGGAGGTGACCCATTGGCCCAGGGAATTTAATCTGGATCCATCAGGGAACTTCCTGATGGTGGCGGGCGAAAGGTCGGATGAGATAGAGCTATATCAAATCGATAAAGCCTCTGGAAAATTGAGTCCCACAGAATCAAAAATTGGGATCTCTTCACCCGCCTGCATTTTGTATTTAGATTAAGACCGATGAAAAACTATAAAGTGGGTATCGTGGGACTGGGTAAAGTAGCCCACCTCCATGCACAGGCACTTCAGGAGATAAAAAATGCAGAATTTACTGCAGGCTGTTCCCGCAAACTATCAAAAGCGGCATCCTACGTTTCTGAATATGGTGCCAAGGCCTATGACAACATCACCTTAATGGTCAGGGAAAACGAACTTGACCTGGTGATCATTTGCACGCCCCATCCAAATCATGTGGAGCCCACCACCGAAGCCCTTGCTGCAGGAGCCCATGTGCTTGTGGAGAAACCTCTGGCCTCCACACTTCAGGATTGTGATGTCATGATTGAAGCAGCCAGAAAAGCCAATCGGAAACTGGGCGTCATCAGTCAGCGAAGGTGGTATCCCCCCACCCTGCGTGTAAAAAGCGCCATGGATGAAGGGAAAATCGGAGAAACTGTGATGGGTACCATCAATATGCTTGGATGGCGGGATGAAGCCTACTATCAGTCGGATGAGTGGAGGGGGAAATGGAAAGAGGAAGGAGGCGGTGTGATGGTGAACCAGGCCCCGCATCAGATGGACCTGTTCTGCTGGTTAATGGGACCCATTGATGAGGTCTATGGTCATTGGGCCAATCTGAACCATCCTTACATTGAGGTCGAGGATACCGCCCTGGCCATTGTGAAATTCAAAAGCGGCGCCATCGGAAATATTGTCATGTCAAATTCCCAGAAGCCGGGAATCTTTGGAAAAATCCAGATTCATGGAAAGAATGGATCTTCCGTGGGTGTGCAGACAGAAGGAGGAGCCATGTTTATTGCAGGGATGGCACCCATACTGGAACCGCCGGTCAATGACCTCTGGACCATTCCGGGAGAAGAGCATCTGCTGGAAGAGTTTACAAGAGAAGACAATGAACTCTTTGAAAAGGTGGATCCTACAGTCTATTTTATCCGTCTGCAGATTGAAGAATACCTGGATGCACTGGATCACAACAGGGAACCCCTGGTCAATGGAGAAGAAGCCAGAAGAACAGTGGAACTGTTCACAGCCATCTATCGCTCCACCAGGGACAACAAACCAGTAAAATTCCCTCTCTCTGCTGAGACAGACAGAGATGATTTTGATGGCCGTCTATAGTTACCCCAAGGCACGTATAAAATTTCTCATCCCCAAGCCAAGAACTACATTGATAGGCATCGATACAAGCTGTGTGACAATTTAAGGAATTGACTCTCCTCGCGGCAAGCCGCGAGGAATCATCGATTAATTGTTTTTTTATATTGTGCTCGCTAACCCCGCCGCAAGCAGCGGGGAATGCGCTCGCGTAATTCAATTTTTGTTTTGTATATACATATACTATATATTTACACTATATACTATATACATATGAAAGTGATATCTTTAAACATGGATGAGGCAATTTTCATTGAGACTGAAAAAATTGTGGCGCTGATGAAAAAACCCAGGAACCGCTACATCAACGAAGCCATTGATTTCTATAACAAGCATCAGGAACGAAAGATACTTGAGAAAAAGTTATATGAGGAATCCAAATCAGTAAGGGAGGATTCAATGAATATACTCAGGGATTTTGAAGCCTTCGATTATGGAGATTAATCAATATGAGATCTGGCTGGCAGATTTGAATTCCCGAATTGGAGCTGAGCCTGGAAAAACAAGGCCGGTATTGGTGGTTCAGACAAATCTGTTGAATAGGATTCCACATCCCTCAACCCTCATTTGTCCTCTTACCACAAAAGTAGATAACAAATCGGATCTGTTAAGAATCCATCTTAAAAACGGCATGGCGAATCTTCATCAGGATTGTGATATCCTTATGGATCAACTCAGGGCCATTGACAATAAAAGACTGATAAAAAAGATAGGAAGCATACCAGATTCACTTATTACTAAAACACAGGAAAATTTGAAAATTGTTCTGGACCTGGAATAGGCGCTTCTAAAACAGCTTGGCCACCCCATAAACTCCTACAGCTATAATGGCCAGGCAGCAGAGGATCAGCGCTACTTTATAGAACTTGCCAGGAGATATAACCTTCTCCCCGGGCCCAAACCTGAACCAGGCTCCGGCAATCACCACGATAATCAGCATCACAAAGGTAGCGAGCCCGCCTATGGTCACCATCAGTACCGGTAGTTTAATCACAAGAAAAGCGATGGTCCATAGTATGGGGAAGACTACTGCAAGGATCCGTATGGTTCGCATTCGGATTTTGAGGTTGTTAAAGTCGATCCATTTAAGCACTCCGAAAAGATCTGAAAAAACACGCGTCCGAATGGCCAGGGCCGCAAACAGGGTAGAAAAAAGAACCGCAAAGGAACCCAGTAAGAAAATATTCTTGGCTGTTGGGCCCACCGAGTCGGTATAGATTCTGGAGATGGTCTCTATCATCTGGTATCCCTCTGGCACCTCGCCTCGTTGATAGAGAATTGAGGCTCCAAGCAGAAAGAATGCAGCGGTCACCACGGTGTACACAATCATGGAGAGAAATGCATCCATATACATCACCCTGATCCATCCCTTCGCCCGTGTGCGCCACTCCTCACTCTCCCTTCTGGGTCCTGTAAACCGGGCATACCCTTTCTCTATACACCAGTAATTATAAGAGAGAATCTCATCCCCTCCCACACCAGTCAATCCAAAGGCCGCCAATGCAAATCCGACGGTGGCCCTGGGAAGTTTAAAAGAGAGGCCCTCTGCAATATCTGGCCAGGTCACCGCGAAACCTGTTTTCTGTACCATAATCAGAGCGGCCAGGGTAAACAGGGTAAATAAGCCCATAAAAACCAGGGAGATCTTTTCAATCACATTGTAAAACCCGAACAACATCACCGAGATCACAATAAGGGCGACCAGAATGGTCCAGCCCGCTATAGATATTCCGGGAATGGCTATGTTTAGTATGATGGCAACCCCTCCAATGATTCCACCCAACTGCAGGGGTTTAAAAAGCCATAAAACCAGCCAGCTCCAGGCTCCCCAGCTTACCTTCTGCTTCCCAAATCTGGGCCCGGGAAGTTCATTCATCAGGTTCATGGCAGATACACCCCTGATGATCGACTGCCGGCCAAATTCCAGTTGCAGAACAATCTTTACCAAACAGCTAACCAGAATCACCCATAGTGTCACAAAACCCGCTTTGGCCCCCAGTGATGTGGTGGCAATCAGTTCTCCTGATCCTACCACAGAAGCAGAGAGAATAAATCCGGGACCAAGGTACTTAAGCTTTTGCCTGAAATTTACCGGGGCTGGCTGGATAGACTCCTCATCCACAAGGTAAGGATCAGAAGGAGGTTTGCTCTTCATGCAACTAAAATATCAATAATAGTTAGTATCTTTTCCAAAGGGTCCCATATAATTGGAAATAATTACCCTCTCATGATGTATGCATAAGACAATAGATCTCATAGCAGCCATATTTGCGTTTCTTTTTTCCCTTGTGTGGATGAACGAAACCACAGCCAGGGATCCGAAAGATCCGGAAACCGCAGCATTCCGTTTTTATGCAAGCGAGTCTGGTTCATTTACCTTTAATACAGGAGTATTGCAAGGCGTGCTTCGTCATGAAGGCGCATCCATCGGCATGGTGCCTGTATTATACCTTCCTGATAGCATCTCTATAAGCACCGGGTCAGGTCTTTATAACCACTACCGTGTTTTTACAAAGGGTAAGCGCTATGGCTACGGAGCAAGACGTTGGCCGAGCACAGCGGAGTTGAAAACAGATGGCAGTGTAGAAGTACACTGGCCTTACACACCTGACCGTCCCTTTGAACTTCAGGCCACTTATCGATGGGTGGCACCCAACACCCTGGACCTGTTCACCACCGTTATTGCCAGGTCGACATTAGAATCCTTTGAGGTATTCCTGGCTTCCTATTTTGGTCCGGAATTCACAGACTCTCAAGTATATGCTTCCAAAGATCCACGGGGAGGCAGGAAATCGGAATTTATCTCAGCCGACCGGGAATTGGGAGATTGGCTGGCATTTCCCCGCGATCCCAAGTCCTCTGAGCTAATAAACGACGGACGTTGGAACCTGGAACCAAGCCCTATAGATTGGACCATAATGCCACCTTACAAAAAGCCATTAGCCTTTCGGCGGAACCCGGCAACCGGGCTCACCGTGGTTGTTCTGGCAAAACAGGAAGACTGCTTTGGAATCTATACTCCGTATGGGGAAGAGAAACACATCTCCAATTATCTGTCGCTCTTCGGGACCTATATTGAAGCGGGTGAGACAGCCAGAGCGCACACCCGTCTTGTTGTGTTAAGGGATCCCTCCGTAGCTGAAATTCATGATGCTTATGATTCTTTCGTGGAAACTTCACATTAATTTTCTTCCCCTATTGGCCTAAGTCCCTTACCTCATGGATGGTGGCAAGATGGGTAAGGGAATCACATCCTGGTAAATGATCATCCAGCGATGCAATTGTGCCATAAGCTCGTGTTGTGCCTCCGCGTAATCGGGATCTGCGTACAGGTCATGCATTTCATCCGGATCTTTACGAAGATCGTAAAATTCAAACATGGGGCGCTCCTCTGTAAAGATATAGGTATCGTCAAATTTCTTATCCAGTTTCCCTGCAGCGTAACGCTCCTTCAGATCACTCCACATGGTATCCTGTGCAAAGTCAACCGGGTGAAAAGGCAGGTGAAAAATCGGGTTGTAAATAAACCTGTAATCCTTATTGAATACGGTTCTTGAGAGATCAAAATCAGCTGAATTTCCAGGCAGTGGCTGGCCATGGGGACCTCTGACTCCAAACAGGTATTTGTGATTCTCCTTTTCCTTACCTTCCATGGCATGCCTGTAGCTCTTGCCAGTCATCTCCGGGTCAGGCTCCACCCCTACCACATCAAGAATGGTGGCAGCCATGTCACTGCCCGTGACAAGTATGTCTGAAACAGTGCCCGGCTTGATTATTTTGGGATACCTGGCCACCAGAGGAACGTGGAGTCCACAGTCATAGAGTGTGCCTTTCCCCCTGAGCAGGGCCGCACCATTGTCTCCCATAAAAATAACAAGCGTATTGTCATATACACCCCTTTTCTTTAAATCAGCAATCACTTCCCCTATGTAGTTGTCCACCCTGTTGATCTCGCCTATATGTTGCGCCAGGTCCTCCCGGAGTAGTTCAGTATCTGGCATGCCATTGGGTACCTTAATCTTATCCGGGTCAGGAGCAAATTCAGGAGCCGTAAACCTGCGATGGGGATCATCATAATTTGCCCAGAGAAAGAAAGGTTTGTCTTCAGGCACCAGGTCCAGAAACTCTTTCACCTGGATATTTACCTGCTCCTGGTAGCCCATATTTACGTAGTCCATGCGATCTGGAAAAGTAACCATGCCAAACTCTTCAAATGTGGCAATGGTCTCATCGGCCTTTCTTCCTGATCCATCCAGGTGGTATCTTCTTCCGCAGACTCCTGTAAAATACCCGGCATCCCTCAGCAATTCCGGAAAGATTTTAATGTTCTTGTTCAGGGGTGCTGAAAACCTTAACATCTGGATATCCAGGACATTTCGTCCTGTCATAATAGAAGCCCTGGATAGAACACATTGAGGAGCGGTGGTATAGGCATGATTGAACATCACCCCTTCAGCGGCAAGCTGATCCAGGTTGGGAGTATGCATATCCGGATTATTGTAGCATCCCAAATAAGGAACACTGTGGTCATCAGAAAGAATCAATAGGATATTGGGCCTGTCTGACGAGTGAACCGCCAGAAAAAATCCTGATGCCAACAGAATGGCTACAGACAAACAAATGGTATTCAAGATTTGACTTTGTTGTTTTGACTTCATAGCTCTTAGGTTTTGTATTGTATTATTTAATCCTGATTTTCTCTTTTCGAAACTATTTCCTTACCATTTTACCTCGGTATTTTTCCCCGTAATTTGCTTTATTTCTCCCTGTGGATCGATCCTGATAATCCCACTGCTTAAATCTGTAGCTGCAGGCACCTGTACCCGAATGTCCAGCCAGTTTGGATTTAAATCCACGGGAGCCTTCATGGCAGGTACCGGGGCGGTTCCCACAGATTCGCCACTGGCATTCCAAACCTCCAGTGTGGTTTCCGGGGTTCCTACTGCTCCCTGGCTATAAACCCGGATGATCACTTCATCTCCATGGATCCGGATGCCTGATGCGGAAATGGCCAGGTCGGGACGCTCCGAATAATCGGTTTTAGCCGCTTCCTCAAGTTCAAGGTGAACAAGGGTGTTTTTTTGAGGTTCAAAAGAGAGCTTCAGTTCACTGCCCCGTTCCAGGTATACCACTTCATCCCTCTGCCTGGAATCCATCTTCTGGTTTTCATCCTCATCTGGCCCCAGGACAATTCGCCAAATTCCGGGACGAATATCCCATAGCGTCATGGAAGCACTCACTTCTTCTTTCTCAAGGTTAAAAGCAATGATGTCAAGTTCACTGGATGTGGCTTTAGGTAGAAACATGGCCAGACTCTTGCAATTTGCCGGTGATTCTATATCCCAGCTTACATGATTCTTCTGATAGATATGGCGAATCCTGGCCAGTGCCACCCCACCAAGTCGGTCCTCCTGAAGTCCATTGGTATTGCAGGAAATGCGATCGATCCAGATACTTCCCACCGTATTTGGATGTTCCAGTACGGCCAGATCCGAAATCTTCTCCCTGTAGCGATCCGCCATATCCTGCGGGTCAAATGCACGAGAGCCGGAAACCCGATCCTTGATTGGGGGTAGGTATTTAGGATCACCGGTAAATTCGTAAGCAGCCATAAAAACCTGCCATGCAGCCTTGATATCATTTGAGCCCTGCACTTCACCTGTGGTAAAATGAATCTCTGTATAAATATTCCCCTGATCATCGCTGTGGTCCAGCAGCGCATCGGCAAGTTCAATAATCATAGTCCGAAGAAGTGGATTGCCGTTGTACCTGGCAATCATGTAGGGGGTATGTAGCATGTTGTAGGAATAGTGACCCGACCATTGCCAGGGATCTTCCGTGGACATACTGGTACCCCCAAAAAGCCTGGATCGAAAATGGCGATGGCCATCAGGAGCAATTTGCGTCACATCATCCAATACCCGCTTGGCTATCTCCATTCCGCGTGATATATACAATGGATTCCCGTAATTCAGTAGCATTAACTGCCCAACAGCCTCTACTCCTTCCTCATAGGCATGAAGCAGATCTGTATTTATGGTGGCGAGTCCGTTTGTAAAGAGAGGCAAACTCCGCTGACGCAAGGCTGCATCGTAGGGATCCCGGTCCTGGTCATAGTAACCCTCCAGAAAGAGGCGCAGGGAGGATCCGATTTTTTCCGGCTCGATGCCCATCAATGCTGCCCCAACCAGCAAATTGGAAAAGTCATCATCATCGGAAAGTCCCCCGCCAAATTCACCATTGCTGATTTGACGGTGGTCGATGTAATAGGAGGCTAAATGCTCCAGTTGACGCAGGTATTCCACCTGCAGAAAGGCCCATTCTGGTATTCCGGGGGGAGGCTCCGGGATCTTGTAGTCTGGACGGTCATTGACGTCACGGGATTTGGCATAATTATAAACCTGGCCCAACCAGTGATCGGGATTCACCTTCATTAAATCTGCATGATCGGCCACAAAACGATTGTGAAGGTTAAGCCTGGAAGTGGCAGGACGCTCTTCTACCATAAAACCAAAAAGGTCGCGGATCTGTGTAAACCGATCCAGTTCATGCTCTGCTTTTGCTTCATCCAGGGTTTTATAAACCAGGCGAATCCTTGAACCCTTCAGCGCGTCCGGGGATAGCCCATATCCAGCACCGGCCAGGGTGATATAGAGGGCATGTCCCTCAGGCAGTATCCGATCACGTGTATCCATCCAGAGTGAATGTGGCGTACCCGGCTTTATGGAGAAGCTGAAGTCGGCCAGGTCCCGCATGGGCCAGAGGGGATCTTTCACGCGGATATTCATGGGGTACAGCTCTCCATGTGTTGGAGCCAGGGGAAGCGCCGGAATTTCAATCTCCACACCATCCAGACCCAGATCGGGATTGGTGCTGTAGGGAATCACCATGTGAATAATGGGAAGAGGTTTCGTGATCATCTGAGCGTTTTCATTCCCTGCCAAAGCCACATTGCTTTGATTTATACCAATCATTTTTACACCCTCATCTGCCGGATAACGGCCCTCAATAAAGGCGCTTACCTTGCCAATGGCTTCATTTTTCACTTCAGCTGGGAAGTGATCCAGGGTGAAAATTTCGCTCCTGCTTGACTTTGGCGCTTCTGCTTCAGAAACATGATAAACTCCCAACTCTCCAATGGGCTCCTCGATCAAAGCATTATCGAAACGTACCGTTCCTCCCAGTAGAGTCTTTTCCAGGCGGTGAAATGATTTTACCTGTTCCTGCCTAAGTACTCCAAATGTATAATCATAGGCAAAATCTGTCTCATAAGTCAGTTGTCCCCATGCTTTTCCCCAGACCTCCACATGATTCCATGGTTCATCGGGCAAATTAAACCGAATGGTTTGTCCCGACATGGAATAGCAATCCCAATCGGGATATACGAAATAGTCATACCGCCCGGGAAGGCGCGACATGTTATAGACCCCTGGCCAGGTGGTTTCCCGGATGCCATCGTTGGCCTTCCACATCCAACGTTTCACATCATAGGCTTCGTGGATACCAATCTTTCTGATGGCCACATTGTTATACGCCAGCTGAGGTGGGGGATCATTGGGCAGGTTCCAGCCATGTCGGTCCCACCAGGCATCCCGCCACTGTCGTTCGTTCAGGTCACGCTGCAGGTCAGGAATCATATCGGGACCCTCCCCATGGGACAGACCTGAAATTTGACTATCCGTAAGCATCCGATCATAGATCCGCAACTCATCCAGGTCTCCTCCCCGTTTAAAGTTATACATACTTTGAACCTGGTAGGGGCTGATGATCCGTGAATGGGGCCCAAACTGATCCAGTCCGGTATCATAGACCTTCCCTTCAACTGTTTTCTCCTCGGCCAGTTCACCGTTGATATACAGCCGTACTCCCCGGGTTTCATCCCAGGAAAATGCAATATGCATCCACTCATCCGGACCAGGAAACTGATCCATATAGTGCGAAACACGTGTACGAGTGAGGCCCACATCGGTCACAAAAGCATCAATACCGGATCCATTGTAGTCAATCCGAAGCCAGGCCATGTCCCAGCTGGAGTGATCGGCAAAGGCCACCCTGAAAACAGGGAATGGAGTTGGACCCACCGGATAGCGGGAGCGCCAGAAAAAAGCTAAGGTTCCCCGTTGGGCAAAGATGTTTCCCGGGGCCCAGTATGACATCAGCTGCGTGTCTTCAGCCTCAAATCCTGCCCCGATGGCACCCTCAGGTATGATCTTTAATCCGCTTAGAAAATTGGGGTGATCCTGTCCTCCTGCAGCAAAATCTGCGCGGAATTCAGCGTTTCCTGATAAGTAAAAAAGCAAGCCGGGCTCAGGTGATTCCATTGAATTCTCAGCCTGTCCTGCCATTGATCCTTCAGGGGGATCAGGTAAGAGTTGGGCTAAACAATCCGCACGGAATAAACCGGCCAGCAAAAGAACGCATGAAATCCAGGTCTTCATCTGAATCTGATTTGGTTATTTCATTTTAAATGGTGGAGATATCCCATAAAAACTTCCATGTTTTCCCTATAGGTTTTTGTGGAGAATCCACGCATGCTTTTTTTGTGTTCCGGTCCCAGGGTCAACATGGTTTTGGTCACATCAAAAACAGACAAATCCTCTATCCAGATTCCGTTTTCGTTCATGTCATTGATCAGGTCACTCACTTCACTTTTGTCCGGGTTCTTGAAAGATTCAGGTTGATTGGCTCGCCGAGTATATAATTCCTTCACCTCTTCGGGATTCAGACCAGACAACAGGTTATATTCATTTTTCATTTTCTGATAATCTACCGTCTGCCTTCTTCCTGAAAATGGAACTTCGTCACTGGAAGAATAATTTAAGAGGATATAGCCATCGGGGCTTTTCTTATCCAGAAATTGTTTTTTTATGGGGAGAAAAGTCTCCGGATCATAATAACGTGCCAGGTCATACACACCTCCTTCCAGAACCTCTATTTTTGCAGATTCCATCCACTCGAGTGTGGCAGGAACAGGGCGCAGGTAGCGCCGATCGCCGGTGAACAGATAAAGCTCCATCAACATATCGAGGGTATGGGCTGTTTGCCTGGTCCCAAAGGCCGGTGGTTCATGGGTACGTCCCCAGTCGGGTTGTATATTCATGTCATATTGCTCCGACCAGCCCGGAATTTCCTTTGGACCCTGGGAGATTATAAAAAAATCACCCCCGCGGCGCGCTGCTTCAAGGTACTCTTCGTTTCCAAGTGCCACATAGGCTTCAAGCAATGTGCGGATGGTATTATTCATCGCATTGTCATTCAGGGTATAGTCGGAGGTATAGTCGTCAAACTCTTCATGGGCAAACTCGTATCTGAGAGGAAACCGCTGGGGCCATCCCCCGTTGGGATACTGGGCCATTAGGATAAAATCAAGTGCCTTCCTCAACGAGGTATGATATGCCGGATCAAGTGTCTCCAGGTAGAGGTGCAACAAAAACCGGGTGGCTCCCTGGGTTACATTGTCATCGAAAGTACAGTTCCCATAATAGTGACGGTACTCTTCCATCCCATGGAGGAACTGGGAGGCTGTATCCTTATACCACACCTGGAGGCCCTGCATGTCAAAATCTATGAAATAGTGCCACCCACCCAGTGGATGCTGACCGAAGATCAGTGCATTGCCCACTCTTTTGGCGTAATCCAGGTAAGTCTTATCACCGGTGAACCTGTACATATTCAAAAATAAATCTCCCATCTGGGGCGTACCACTCTGTACCCAAATCTGTGATTTCCGCGCACAGCCCTCTCCGTATTGCTCAGAAAAATCTTCTGCATACATGTGAAGATATCCCCCATTCAAGGATACTTCATTGGCCATGTAATCTGTGGACTTTCGCATGGCAGCAAGCACATCATCAGCAGATACACGCTTTTGACCCTGGGCAGATAACAGGGTCGAGACACCGATCAACAGGGATATCGTACTTAGTTTTATGGAATATTTCATCATAAGACGAGACTTTATCTATTTATCATATAGGTACTTGTATAAATTCATCAGGACTGAGTACTTCATGCGTCACTTTCAGGGACTTTATGTATCCATTGAACCAGCTCCTGTGATTCATTCTGCCTCCGATGGCCACCTTGCCTATGGGATTGATCATGGTTTCGTCATATCGCAGCTGTCCGCTTAACTCCTTCTCTCCATTGAACCAGGTTGTCATCACCCCATTTTCAAAGGTGACCGCCGCATGGTTCCATTGGTCGGTAGGATGTACCAGGTTCTCATCAATCAACACCAGGCTCATGGTATCTGTGCGCAGAAATCCATCCAGGTAGCACTGGTTATTCTCATTAATACGCAGTTCGATCATCAGTCTTTTTTGTTCCGGATCATCCGGGTCCTGAATGTGAATAAAGCGGGGGGCAATGTTTTCCGGGTATGAAGCTGTGGGTTTAAATAGCACCTCCACTGTAAATGCCTTTGCCTCTCCAATGGGATTATAATCCACCAGTATCATATCGCCATCGCCATCAAATTTCAGCGCAGCTCCGATTTCAGTCTCAACGATTTCAGGATTTCCGTTCACAACAATGTCGTGGCCACCAATTTTATCCAGGTTGTCTATATCCCAGGTTTCCGAACTTACACCACTGCATCCTGAAAGGAGTAAAGCAACAGGTAAAATCAGTGAGATTATGGAATTTCCGATTTTCATATTTTACTGTTTTTCACTGTAAATTTCCACCTCCTTAATCAGGCAGGCCGCTTTAAAACCTGCGGTTCCCCGGATGCGGAAGACCAGGTGCCCGCCGGGCAATATGGACTTGTCTTCTGTTTCAATGATCTTCTGACCATCCACACTTAGCCACAATTTGTTGCCAATCCTTCCTATTTCAATGGCGTAATAGACTCCGGGCAACATAAAATTTTCATTGGCCAAGGCAAGGGGCTCTCCCCCGGGAAGAGGATATTTGCGTAGAAAGGGTGGAAAATTATGAGGTGCATTCTTAAAGGCATAGAAATAATTATCCTTCTCATTGACCCACAAACCCATATTGCCATTATAATCTGCAGGAATTGTGAGCTTATCTGAACCCACATCGGTGGCAGAATGCATAAACACCAGTACGGTGGCACTGGTAAGCGCCAGTGTTTTATAACGAATGATCACATCACCCTTATATGGGTTCGGGCTGATCATCACTGCACCCAGGGTGGAATCATTCTCTGCAAGGCAAAAGCCACCTCCCCCTGAGGCAAAGGCCTTCCCCATTCCCCTGAAATCCCAGCTGGCTAAATCCTCAGCGGAGACAACTTCCTTCTGATAGCCTTCGAGATCCGTAAGAATTCCATGCGGCTGTTGTGCATGAGAACTTGCGACTGGCGCCACAAACAAAGCCACTGCCAACAATCTATTTATTCTGTTCATTTCTATTCAAATTATTAATGGTTCCTATTTCCTTTCAATATTCACAAACCCAATCTCAATGGGATTATTAAATTCCAGGGAGGTTTTTTTGACATACTCCTCAAATTCCTCCTGGCTGTTATAGACCGCTCCTTCACTCCATGCTGCGAAAATCATGTACTCAAAACGATTTTCGGAATCGGGTGTGATCCTGAAGGTATGGTTACCGCCAGCATTTTCTGTGAACTGGTAATCAGGCTTATATTTATCCTTTACAACCATGGCCTTACCAATAAAAGGCATCAGCCAATCGGCCCGCTCATCAATTTTTTCAGGGTCCCTGATCTGCTCTGCTCCTGAGGAAATCACAATCCCTCCTTCCTGGTAGAGGTGCTCCTCGCCTGGCTTTTTCCTTAACCCGCAACCCATCATTACTCCCGCTTTAGTGGGTTGGAAGTTTTTATAGACAACCCGGCAGGTTGAATAACTCTGCTGCGCATATACCGAATAGTACTGTTCCAGATCGTAACTTCCTTCACCCGAGTTCCAGTTCATGGTCTTAATTTTTATCATGGAGCGTACCGGGCCATTTACCACTACCTCATAGGCATAGCGCGTATCACTGATCTGTCCTGCATTCCAGAGGGATCCTTTGGGTGCCAGCTTTTCTCTTGTGGGTGTAAAACGGGGCAGGGAGATGGAATCCGGGTTATCCGGATGTTCAAACAGGCAGATGGCTCCACCGCCCATGGTACCGGCCACACCCTGAATGTCAGATCCCCAGTCAGGGTTAATTTGAGCTACCCCGTAGCCATCAAGATTGTCCATATAAAGATGTTGCGACATTAACATGGGCTTCCGTTTGGCATATACATCCACGCAGTTGGCAAACCAAATTTTCCAGCCTACGTTCTCTGATTCCCAGAATGGCATCTGGTGCCGGCAATAGCTGCCCACATTGGCATGGGTGGCATGCTTGTTCCAGCCCTGGATATTCTCACCTACATAGATATAGATCGTCTTCTCCTCATTGGGCCCCAGGTCAGTCTGGAAAAAGAGCTCATCCCAGATCCCATCCTTATCCAGGTCATCCAGCTGATGAAAAACTGCGTGTCCATGAACCTCGGCCAGCATCTGATGTCCCCCGTATATGGCCAGAGTTCTTTCATCCGGACCTTCGTAGGGCGGAAGAGATGGATCGACAATGGTGATCCACATTTCGTGAATATCCGGCATGGGAAATTCATCCCGCTTGATTATTACCGGAAAGTTTTTCCGCTCCGCATCTAATGTATTTTTAAGGGTAAAAACCAAACGTTCTTCAGGTTGAAATTTCAACTGATCCGGCTCGGCAGTTTTATGGGTGTAATACCAGCCTTCATCCTGTGCTGATGCCCCAAGGACAATCAATAATCCAATGCATATGGAAGCAATCTTTCTCATAATTCAATATTTATATTTTGTTAGTTAAGATCCATGTCAATACAGCTAACTCAAACTTAAGGATTTTCTCCACCTACAAAGGTCGTCATTCGTCCCAGTAAACGTATAGAGGCTTTTCAAAACCAATATGAAATTTTCATCGATAGGTCTTATCATCCACCCGGGACAAATCGATCCCTTCCTTAAATATACCAATAGTTACGATGGCAAAAGTAAATACGCTTGTCCCCTCCTCCAGGTGTCCTCCAAAGGCCCCATCCTCATTGGTGAGGGTTACATGGGCATGCACCCGCCCATCGATAATATAGCCATTCATGGAGGCCAGATCGGCTGGCGCATCCGCATCCCTAACATAAATATTTTGGGAGGGAAATTCACTATTGCTTACCGAGTGAATGTGATAGTTCGAAACTGAACCAATACCGGATAAAATAACCCCGTTTACAATGCCCTCTTCTTTCACAGACCTTTTGAGCCCTCGTAAAAGATCAGATTTATACTTGTACCTCAGGACAACAATATGGTCAAACTCCCCGGTAATGGGTATCACCTCTGGTATGCTATCACTGTTGGCTTTGGAATCGTCTTCAGGACTTGTTGGTTTAACCACCAGCGTTTTAACGGGTTGAGCGATCAATGTGCAAATCTGACCGCCCATCAGCACTAAAACAGCAAGCATTGCTAACCGGACATATTTCATAGCAGTCTGTTATTTTTCAGTGTAAGTTCTATTGGGGATCGGCATTTGTGCATTTACTTCTGTACGCCACTTTTGCAACTTCCCTGCCAGTTCAGCAGTCCTGGATTTCAGGCTGTCTGAAAGGTCCCTGGTTTCACCCATATCGTTCTCCAGGTCATATAATTCAAATGCAGATTTTTCCTCCCCGAGGAGGCTCTTTTCATACCATTCGATCAGTTTCCATTTGCCGCTTCTGATGGCGGCTCCGGGAAGCATGCCACTTCCCCCATGGTAATGAGGATAGTGCCAGTAAAGATCCGCATGCACTTCCTTCTCATGGCTTTCCAATACAGGAACAATGCTTTGTCCATCAATGGCTTCTGGTAATTTTTCCACTCCTGTCATCTCGAGGATAGTGGGCAAAAAATCGATGGAGCTCACCAACGCACCGGACCTGGATCCTGGCTCCACATGTCCCTTCCATTTTACAATAAGCGGCTCACGAATGCCCCCCTCGTATAACCATCCTTTGCCTGCCCTCAGAGGTGTCTGTAAGGCATATGCATGCTTTCCCCCGTTATCGGAAAAGAACACAACGATCGTATTCTCCTCAAGCCCTGCTTCCTTTATCCTGGAAAGAATTGTCCCACAACTGTTATCAAGGCGCTCAATCATGGCAGCAATAACTGGATGGTTTTCCGGCTTTTCAGCACCCACCAATTGTTCATATTTGGCAACCGTTTCTGCTTTCTCTTTTAAGGGATCATGAATGGTATTGTGGGAAACAATTAAAATAAAAGGATTGGATCTGTTCCTGTCAATAAAATCAATGGCAAGGGATGTGATTGTATCCACATTATGGGCATCGTCTTCGGCACCCTGCCAGGGTTGAGAGAGTGCGCCAGAAGGTTTATAGCTTACAAATGACTCATCAAATCCCTGCTTATCGGGGTTGAATGGCAGGCTCTCCGGCGGAGTTTTGTGCTGGCTCAGGTGCCACTTCCCAAAGATCGCTGTGCTGTAGCCCTCTGCCTTAAGATATTCCGCAAGCGTAACCTCCTCCAGGGGTAAATGCTTTTGCCAGTCGGGTTGAGTAAGTGGAAAATCTGTTCTGGTATTTCCCGCAATGAAATCGGTTAAGTGCAGACGTGCCGGATATTTACCGGTCATAATGCTGGCTCGCGTGGGAGAACAAACCGCACAGGCAGCATAGGCATCTGTAAATAGCATGCCCTCCCTGGACAATTGATCCAGGTTTGGTGTCTGATAGTAATCACTGCCGTAGCAGCCCAGCTGAGAATAACCCAGGTCATCTGCCAGAATAAAGACAATATTGGGTCTCACATCCTCCACTTTACAGCCAACAGCCATCAATGTGATCAGCAATAGAACCCATGCAGAGATCTTCAGTCTGATTGTCATTTCAAATTTGCTCAATTCCCTATTTCTGAGACTTAATATAATTGACCAGAAGCTTCATGTTCATGGTATAAAGTCCTGTGGAGATATACTCCTGTCCAGTGGTATCTCTGTAAGGAGATGTATCGGTTATATCGCCCACATGCATAGAAGCATATTCATCTGTAAGTTCCTGATTCTGTCCGTCTCCCACATAAGGATTGCTGGTCATCCCACGGTTTGTGAGCCACCGGTTCTGGCTGTCCAGTGAATTGATAATCTCTTCTACCCTTGCAGGATCAGGAATCCGGTCGAAGGAAAAACGGTTCAGGTCATAATGTTTTTGTGGAGCCAGGTCTGCTGCAAATTCGCCTGCCATCAGCGGAGAGTCTGCCATGGCTTCATCGCGGGACATAGAACTCAGGCTGGCATACTCCTGTTTTAACTCCTCAATTTGGATGTTGGTCTTCCCTCCATAGTGACTCAACAGCTTATCATCATTGTAATCGGTATAGTAATATCCATGTATCACATTGGAACCTTTCCGATGCACATAGATGGGCCTGCCGGTTTCCACTTCAATAAAAGTGGAGTGGGTGTACCTTCCCTCCGCCGTTTTCTCTTCAGGTAACTTCGTATTTTCCAGCCATTCAATGGCTGCAGGTACCTGCTTGAGGTATTTTTGATTCCCGGTAATTTTATAAAACTCCAATAGCAACATGGCATTCTCGTATGTGGTACTGGGCAGCAGGGCAAGAGGTTCATAACTCCTTGCCCCGGCAGGATTCAGTTCCATATCATATTGCTGAGCCCAGCCTCCGCTTTCGTGTTGTGAGATCAGGTAGAAATTCATGCCCCTTGTGATGGGATCCAGGAAGCGCTGCTCTCCCAGCGTTAAATAGCATTGAAGGAGAAAATGAATGTTTTCCCAGATCACATCATCGTTATAGGTATAAAAAGAGGAGTAATCGGGACGTCCTTTTTTACTGTAATCATACTTCAATGGATATCGCTGGGGCCAGCCTCCCAATGGATACTGGCTTTCCAATACAAAAGCGATGGCCTTATCAAGGGCAGGCTTAAAGGTGGCATCCAGCTTTTCCAGATAGATGCGCAATAGAAAACGGGCCGCATCGGAGGTCACATCGTCATCAAAGGTGCTGTTTCCATAGTAGTGTTGAAACTCTTCCAGTCGCCAGCCGTTTTTCCCGATGGTATTGTACCAGTGTTTGAGTGAGCGGTCACCTGCAAAGTCCACCACATAGTTCCACCCCCCTTCGTGACTCTGTCCCCAGATAACTGCAGAAGCAGCTTTTACTGCAGCCTCGTAGTAATATTCATCACCGGTGGCGCGATAGGCATCCAGAAAAACATGACCCATGCTAATGGTTCCCGGATTCTGAAGCCAGATCATGGTTTTGAAGGCTTCCATCTCCCCCCACTGGCGGGAAAAATCAGGCAGATAGTACCAGAGGTAACCCCCATTGGTGCTGACTTCTTCCACCATATATTTGGTAGCATTTAACATGGCCTGCTCAGCCTTTTCACTCAATTTGTTGTTCTGTGCATTAAGCTGGGTCGAAAGCCATAAAAGGGCAAGTAAAATCCGGAGTGTTCGGTAAATTTTCATAGTTTATTAATATCAAGGGAAAACAGGTCGAATTCTTTAAGCAAAACAGAATTTACAAATTCTCATACAGGATACTCGCCAGAATAAAGGGTCCCATCCCTTTGGGATCATTGTCGCGAAGCTTCTCTGTAACGTAGTATTCATAGCTTCCGTCACGATAGGGATCTCCACCCAGTCCGGCACTTGCACAGATGGGGGTAAGAATAACTCCTCCATCCTCACGCACTTTTATCAGGTGCTCCAGGGTTCCCTGGTAGGCTTTCTTCGCATTGTCAAGGTAAGCCTCATCGATGTATCCTTCCTTTACTGCCTTCAAAAGGAAATAGGTAAACATGGTGGTAACCGAACCTTCCAGGTAATTCCCCTCTGCATCGGGCATATCAAGCACCTGGTACCACACCCCGGTTTCTTCATCCTGAACCTTACAGATAGCCTCAGCCATTCGTTGTGAAATGGCAATCAGTTCACTCCTTCCGGGGTGTTCATCCAGGTAGTCCAGCATATCCACCAGCGCCATGCCATACCATCCCATGGCCCTTCCCCAGAAATGGGCTGACAGCCCCGTCTCCTTATCGGCCCACAACTGTTCGGCACTTTCGTCCCAGGCATGATAGAGCAGTCCGGTTTCAGCATCCCGGCTTTTTTCTTCCATCAAGATAATCCAGCGCACTGCTTCATCCACACTTTCCGGTTCATTATATTCTATTCCATAGCGGGTATAAAAGGGACCGCCCATGTAGAGACCATCAAGCCACATCTGGTGGGGATAGCGTTTCTTATGCCAGAAACCACCGGCTTCGGTACGCGGGTGTTGCACAAGTTGCTTTCGAAGTGTCTGGAGTGCAGTCTCGTACCTGGAATCCCCGGTTTCGGCATACAATTCGAAAAGCATCTTCCCGGGATTAATATTATCAATGTTATATTTTTCTTGCTTGTAGCCATAAATCAAACCCTCGGCATTGATCATGGTATCTGCCCAGGCTTTGGCATAAGAAAAATAGCGCTCATCTTCTGTTTCTTTCCATAGAGCAATAAAGGCATCACAGGCAAGACCTTTGGTATAGGTCCATTTTATAGCAGTGGCTTCTTCAGTTCTCCATAATTCAGGAAAATCCTTCATAATCGTTTCAGCCATACGCTGGGACCATGGAAGGGTTGAACTGATGGCGGATGGCACTTCATTTTGCGCCGCTCGCTGCTTACAGGATTGAAAAGCTGCAATAGATAACAACATTCCCAGTAGCATGATTAACTGAATTCGTCTCATATCCTTCATATTAAAAACTAAAAAAAGTGGCCATCTCCTGATGAGCAGAGATGACCACTTTTTATCATTCAAATTCTAACTAAAACTAATACTACTTAATTGAAACTTTTGTGGTTAATCCTGCATTGTTATAATCAGTGTTTATCTGAAGAATATACATTCCAGCATTAAGATCACCTTGCTCAAGCGTTGTTTCATGGATACCTGTGTTCTGATAACCAAGGTCCGTCACCCTTACTCTTTCACCAAGGATGTTATAAACAATCAGCTGTACAGGAGTTCCACTGGCAATTTCATACTTAACAGTGGTTGTGTTGCTGAATGGATTTGGATAAGCTGATACCTGAGGAGCGATATTCTCTCTTACCATCTCTTTGTTATCGATACCAACAGCACCATCGGGTAACTGACCGGATTTTAATGCGGCAATCAGGATCTCTGATTCATTTGTTGCTGCCCAGCTTAACTTTTCGCTTGGGAACCAGTTCAAATCACCTAAGGGATAATTATTTACCCCTCCGCTTGCCAGCTCTCCGTCAGAATAAGCCAGGTCGGGAAGAATAGGCCAGTCGGGAGTTACCAGATTGGTCTCCATATTGGTTCTCCAGTGCGTTGTAGCCTGTGCTAATCCTCCGTTGGGTTTTCCGGGTATGGCATTGGTTATAATGAATTGAACCCATTCATTCACCCGGTCTATATTGTTAACAAAATCAGGCTCTTTTTCGTACCAATGGCCTTCGTTGAAGTAGGGATAAGCTGCATCGTCATCGAACATAGCCTGTGTCCTTGTATTCATTGTCATCATCTGGCTAGCCCAAACCTCATCAATGGTGTCGGGGAATGCAGCCAGGTCGTTGTCGAACATATCCTGAAAACGGGCATCCCAGGAAACACTGTTCCTGTCCACCAGAATCTTGCGATCGGCGTCGGATGCTACGGGGTAAGTTCCAGTCCAGTGGTTATCAACCCATGCCTGCTCAAGTGTATCCACATTGATCACCCCTTTTGGCAATTTATCTTCATCTTCGTAGAATTCATAGAATCCAGGATAATCAGGAACAATTCCCGTATTCATAAAGATGTTGTTGGTTACGATGTGCTCGGCCTGGGCAAAGAACAAGAAGGGATTGTTTATGTGATTTACAAGCGTGTTGTGATTAAAATACAAGAAGTTAGGACCAGCATTTGGACGGGTAATCATAAAATTACCGCAATTCAGCATGGTGTTGTTTTCAAACCAAATGGTATCATTTGGTGTACCTCCATCCAAAATATTTCCTTTCTCGAGGTTCGCTTCTGCACCCAGGTTCATAATCAGGCAGTCTGTCACCTTTACCGTGGTACCTGTACGAGGAAAGGATAACCAGGCCCAGTTGCTCTGTTCAATGATGCAGTTCTTAAACTCAATTCTCATGCTGTCAGCAAGCGAGCGGAACCAGTTTCTGTCCCTGGTGTCATCGATCAAACACTGCTCAATGTATTGATTCTCCATGTAAAAATCGCCACCTCCCATTTTATAAAAGGCTTTTTTAAATTTCCCCTCCGGATTCAGCGTTTTGAAATGCAGTGCGGGCAGATCCGTTCCCGGAGGTGACCAGATCCTGACCTCAGGTACGGTTGCATCAATGATGGACTCAGCATCGTAAATATAAGATGCACCCCGGACAGTCTCATACACCCTGTTAAGGTTCTGGCGTTCTCCAGTAGCCGTGGTATCTCCCATAATCGCATAGAACATGGTATTCAGGTAACCCGGAGCAACACTGGATGGTTTTACCACCACCGTATCACCTCGTTCTTCCAGAATCACATCGGCCCATGTTCCAGGTATTGGAGCCTGAGCAAGCAATGTGCCTGACAGGGCAACAAGTCCCATAAATAATCCAATTTTTCGTAGAGTAATTTTCATAATAGATAAAATTTAGTGAATAATTAGTAAGTATTATTTAAACTATTGACTGCTATCTGGTTAGCCTGATACCCAGCTGAAATCTCGCACCGGAGTATCTGGTTAATGTGTTTGTCTCTCCCTTATTCGGATAGATGGAGTAACGTTGGTATGGTACATTGGTGAAGTTCATCGCATTGAAGAAAACCTCCAGGTCGGCAAACCTGATGGGAATCTTTTGCTTGGCCACAAAATCAAATTTATAGACATTATTCGTATATCCGTTTTCCTCGACCCTGCCGCCGATATTGCTAATTACATTGCCCTGGAACCGGAATGAAAATCTGGCGGAGAACCCTTTGTAATCATACCCCAGAGATACATTGGCTATGTCGTTGGCCTGGTGAAGCAACCTGTTGGTATACACAGTATCGTTTTCAACCAGTTCAAAGAAAGGAAAGGTGGGAATAAAGTTATTGCTTACCCTGTGTTGCGGATAATCAGTTTCTGACCAAACATGGGTATAATTCACGTTCAAAACAAGACCGTTGAATGGAACAGGTAGGTAGGTAAGGTTGGATTGCCACTCCAATTCAATTCCTCTTAAATAGGCATCATTGGGATTGTTGATGTAGAAATCCGAGGTGCCCTGTGCCAGGGTTGGAAACTGTTCAATAGGGAATCTGTTAATAATAGTAGTATCCGGAATATTTTGAATCAGGGTGGGTTGGGCATAGAATACATCCTCGATGGTCTTCATAAAGCCTCCAATGGTGATCAGACCCAATTTCCTGGAGTAAAAGGTGAAATTGGCATCCAGGTTTCTGGACATTGCCGGTTTGATATTTGGATTACCAGCCCTTCCTGAACCTCCAACCTGATCGTAATAGATGGAAGGAATGGCATAGTTGTAATCGGGACGGCTCAGCGTCTGGTTGTAGGAGAAACGAATATCCCACCAATCTGTCACCTTGAGTCGCATGTGCAAGTGGGGCAAAAGATTGGTGTTTGTTACCGGGTTTGTAATTGTGTCCTCGATAAAATAGGCATTTTTTGATACGTTTGCGACCTCCATGGCCACGTAATCGTTCTTCAGACTCTCATACCTGGCACCCGCAATAACAGTCAATCTGTTCCATAAGTTAAAATCCGCCATCAAATATCCGGCATAGAGTTCTTCTCCTCCCCAGTAGTCACCTCTCCACATATCCGGACCTCCCTGCAAGGTATTGTAATTTAATAAATCCAGAGCCATGTGGTCCATGTAATCTACATTCATCCCATAATCCATATAATACCTCCCGTCGCTATTCAGAAAGTTATCGTTTGTTGAAAAGTTTGGATCATCAATGGTCGTATAGCGAATCTCCGAAGCATAGTTTTCATGCCCTATGGAAGCCAGAAATTCTGCCATGTTCGCTTGTTGGGCTTCCGGACCGATATCATCCCCATACCTCGCTGAAGTATTGTCATAGGCCCGTTCCATTTGCCGGTATTTCCCTCCTGCCTTGATTGTGGCCGATACCTGATTCGAAATCCGGATGGGAATTTCCAGATCCAGATCAGCAATGAGCTGATTCTCATTATAATAACTTGGGCTCCATGTGAGATTTGAATGGGTCATGTCTTCCACGAAGTCGGGCCTTGCGGTTCCATAAGCCTGCCAGGGTTCCATTACAAGCAATTTAGCGTTTGTCAAAGAGTCGGGGAAATAGGTCTCATTTTCAGATCTGAACCTGTAGGAATAGTCAAAATCATCCTCCCTGTCGATGGAGATATAGGAAACACTGGCATTCAGTTTGACAATACCGATTTGCTGTTCATAAGCTAAGGAATTATTTAAAAGAAGAGAAGTGTACTTGGACCGTTCCAGGTTAAACTCACGCCGGTATCGTTCGAAGTTCATGTTATCTATAAAAACAGTGTTTTCAGGTACCGTATGGTTCATCATGCTCGAGAAGATGAACTTTCCTTTATTTAATTTATAGTCCAGGATCAGGCTCGCTCCAAAACTCTCGGATTCGCTTCGGTTATCAGCGGTTTCAATTCCATTTAGCAGGTAATTTGCTGTCCCAAGGGTTCCCTGGCTCAAGGGGTAATAATCTACGGAGAGATCATCCCTCCCGGAACGGCTTTTGTCGTAATTAAAACTCAGGGATGCACCGAATCTATCATTGAAGAAGCGGTTGCTCACATCGCCCCAAAATCGATAGTTCCCTATGTATTTCTCCTGGGCATTGTAGGTACCCTGAACCATGGCATTGTAATGCAATCCGCTGGGTGCTTCACGCAATTTCAAGTTGACCACCCCACCTATGGCATCGGCATCCATATCGGGAGTCAGGGTCTTGAAGACTTCTATGCCAGAGAGCATGTTGGCGGAAACCATCCCAATGCTTGAAGCCCTGTTGTTGGCTTCTGTGGAAGGCATCTCTACTCCGTTGATTAGAATTTTATTCATCTTCGGTTGGATACCCCGGATTACTATCTGAGAGCCAGTCAGGCTTATCCCCGGAAGCCGGCTGACAGCCTCTGCAGCATTCTGATCAGGTAATTCCTTGATGCGTTCTGCAGACACCACATTGACTATCTGGTTCGACCGCAGTTGCTGGTTTACTGCAGCCAGCTGTCCCCTGGCCTGCATGGTTACAACTGCTTCCTCACCCATGATGGCTTCAGCCGACAAACCCACATTCAATTCTGTGGTCTGACCATCCTCAAGGGTTACCGTTTCCTCCTGCGTGGAATATCCGATATAAGAAATCTCCAAGGTATAGGTCCCCGCTTTCAGGACCAGCGTATACTCCCCATTATAGTCTGATACGGTTCCCGTGGTGGTTCCTTTGACAACCAAGGTAGCGGCAATCAAAGGCTCATCCGCCAGTTTATCTTTGATAACACCTCTTAATGTACCCTGACCGGATACGTTCAGAGAGCTTAGGAAAAGAACAGCGATAAGACCGAATACTTTGGTTATTGTATCCAAATTCTTTAGCGATGACAGAGATAATTTTTTCATAACTAGTTTAGATAGGGAGTTGATATGTCAAACATAGAAGTTTACTGCGTTTATATAGGTACTCTTTCGTCCCATAAAGCATATACAAGTTTTCCAAAACCATATACTGCAGTGTCAAATCAGAGGTCAAAATATATGCATAATTCCGCATTTAAATTTTAAATCAATATAAATCATTGATAAATCCCACAAAAGTCTCCAGTGTATTTAATTCTGATTCCCTGGCATTGGATGATGAAATCCAGTATTCCAATTGCTTTGTGGGATGAGAAATCAGCAACTTTTGGGAACCGTCATCTTCTTTCTGAACAAAGTCCTTCGGATTGAATAATATGGCGGCTCCCAGTTCCACCTTATCAGCAGCCACATCTTCAGGATGCAGACCCCAGGCAAGCATGTAATAATCAGCTAACACAATTTCCTGTCCCTTGTGATAATTGATCCCGGTTACAAACTGCACGTTATCATCACATAGTGCAAAGGCTTCTACTTTGGCATTCCGAATTCCGGAAAAAACGGTAATCCTCACTAAAATATCCACCTTCATGTTTTTATAAGGAACCTGTTTGGAGAGCATCTCCAAAAATGAAACAGAACCCTCCTTGCTTACTCGCCCGTAACGACCAGAAACTGGATCTAAAGGAATAACCTTTTCTCCATCCCAGAGCCTGATCCCTCCCAGGCCAACCGTTTGACCCACTTTATAGTAGTCAGCTCCCCATCCCTCTTTTTGTTGTTCGGGGGTTGGATACCAGGCTGCCGCCTTCAGCTCCAGTCCCGGTTTTGTCTTTGAATAAATATCAATGGCAGCTTTCTTGTCGAAATAGAGCCGAAATCCCAGGTACTCATTTTCAATGGCAGGTCCATGATGACCCAGGGTCCTGTACATATCGCCACTTTCAGAGTAAACCTCACTCAGCAAATGACCTGGATCATCTTTCATAAAAAGACTTACATCAGTCTTATTCTGTGCTATTGCCAGACAATGAACAGCTGCCAGAATGGGTATCAAAATGTATCTTGTTTTCATCTCAATTAACTTTTTAACCCGGTGTCAATATAAAAATAAATAGTTTTATTTAAACATAAAAGAATACTTCGTCTGATTGGGGTTTCTTTCGTCCCAAAAAACATATGTCAGAATTCCAAAGATGACTTCAAGGGGTAAAATGTATATCTTACAACCAGTTAAACTATTTATGAATTTCCACAGACTGCTATATCTCTTACTGACCTGCCTTGTTACGGTAAATGGAGCTGGACAAAAGGGGCCTCAGCCGGGAGATATATACAGGGAGTACGCTGTAAATCTAAAAACCGGAGACAACTGGCGGGTAACTGATCCCAATGCAGGTCATCCCGGTGCTGCGGAATTCCTTCCCAATCCGACCCTGGCCATTGAAATAGATGACCTGGATAAGGCAGTAAGGGCAGAGGTACTGATGGACATCTGGGGGGGACACGTGGGCACAACTGCCAGGAGGTTTCAGTTTAATGGAAACGATTGGATCAACATTCCCCAGGTACCCATCCTGGCCACACTTCCAAACTGTTATTTATCCCAGCACAATGTCATTGTCAATCTTCCTCTTGAACATATTCATGAGGGTAGCAACACCTTTAGGGGGACTTCCGGAGGGCAGAATTGTCAAAGTTTCAACTGGGGTCAGTGGGGCTGGTATGTAATGATGGTGAGGGTCTACTATAGTGAAGATAAACCCCATACAGAAGCCCGGATAAGCTATCCAATGTCCGCGGATACAATTGGAGACAATCCTGATATCACCATCAAACCCGGCGATTCAGCATCAGTTTCCACCATACAGCTTCTGGGAAATTATCACGGCTATGACGAGAATGGAGATGGCATCTATAAAGACTGGCACCGCGCCTATCATGGAACAGAGATCTCGGGACACATTGGATCAGTCTCTGAAGCACCCTATGAGCTAAACTGGAATACCTGGAACATTCCGGATCAGGACGCGGAATCGGTTTCACTGATGGCAAGGATCAGAGATACCAGCGGCGTCTGGTATGTATCAGATCTCGTGGACAGCCTCACCTTACAAAGACCAGATTCTCTGAGGGTACGCATGTATACGGCTGTGGGGATGCCACAGGGTTTCACGGTCAGGGCAGGAAATACAGAGCATTGTTTTATCCGGATAGATTCACTTCAACACGCCATGGAAGCTTCATTGTTCCACCGAACCTGGAATGCCGGGGATGATTATGCATCAGGAGGAACTATTGATAAGCCATTGCAGATCAACGGACACTCATATCCATGTTATGGCAACAATCATTTCTTTGCCCTTTCCGGGATGCAGCTCGCGGTGGCAAACCTTAAATCCGGTCTGAATAAAATCGCTTATACTTCCGATACTGAACATCATGGCATTGAGGTTCTCTGGCCAGGGCCTTCCATTGTGGTCAGATATGTGAGCGGGGGCCAGACTGTTTCCACGCCCACATTCACTCCTCCTGACGGGGAGGTCTTTCAGGATATACTCTACCCGGAAATAAATACGGAGACTGAAGGAGCCCAGGTCTTTTACACCACCGACGGAACAGATCCCAATCCCAGTGAGCAAAAATACAACTCCATAAGAATACGGGTGAACCATACCATGACTGTCAGGGCCCGTGCCTTTAAAAAAGGGCATTATGAAAGTGCCGTTGCTTCAGCCACTTATACCCTGGACCCTACCTCAGTAGCTAATCCCTCTGATGAGAAGTTCTTCTTTTATCCCAATCCCGCTTTTGACAGGTTAACTCTAGAAACAAAATACCCCATCCATTATTCAATTGAAATCACCTCAATAAATGGGCAAATAATTTACAGCACCAAATTGGAAGGAATCTCGCACAAAATCGACCTCTCCTCCTTCCAGAAAGGCGTTTATTTCATCACCATTAGATCAGAGGACTCTGTGACAACCAGAAAGATTATTAAGCTGTGAGTTCAGCGTTTTGTAGCAGTAAAACATTGTTTCTCTGATAGGGTAAGCCGAGTGTTTTGCATCTTATTAACAACTAATCTCACTCTTTTATTGTAACTTGAAAACGTGATGATGTACCAGGCAATCATACAAAAGTCCTGCTTTCTTTTGTTACTTCTTTCTCTATTCCCTCTAAATCTATTCGGCCAGCAGGATCATGTTTTTGCCTTACAAAACAAGGCTGGTACTGGTATTGACATTGACTCGACAATTAATGAGAATACCCTGATCAAACCTTTCGGTTCTGAGATGACCATTAGCGGCTTGGCTTTCTCGGGGGAAATTTCATTGCATTCAGATTCAAGCCTGGTCCGAATAATCTTAATGGATAACAGTTATAACGAATACTTAGTTTATGAAACATATCCTATTCTCTCTGGCTCAGGACAATTTTCAGTTAATGAAGCGGGAGAAGAATCCCTTTTCTTAGACCATATCATCCCAGTCCGGGTAAGCATTGAACTTGTTGATGCTTCAGTTTATTTGAAAGAATTATTATCAGTCAGGAGGAAGCCTATCAGGCTACATCCAAGGGAGCAGTACTACTTCAACAAAGCCAAAACAAAATCAAAAGGATCAACCAGAATCTTCAGAACCTGGGTCAGACATGGGTGGCTGGTGAGACTTCCATCTCCAGATTATCATACCAGGAGAAGCTTAGTAGGTTTGGTGGTCACGTACCAAACTTTCAGGGTTTTGATTATTATGTGGGAGGTGTATTTGCCCTTCCGGGAACAGAAAATGTGTTAGATGCAAAGGGTACAACTTCGCAATCGCTATCCCAGCAAGAACCTCAATATCCAGATGAATTCAGCTGGAACAACAGGCATGGGGAAAACTGGCTTACTCCAGTTAAAAACCAGGGAGTTTGTAACAGTTGTGTGGCATTTGGAACAACAGCTGCAGCTGAGTTATTGGTAAATCTCTACTTCAACCGCCATTTGGATTATGATCTGTCAGAACAGAATCTCATTTCCTGCACAGACGGATCTTGCAAGGATGGATTTCGATATATCGATGCGCTTACTTTTATTAAGAAATCGGGAATTGTATTAGAGGATTGTTTTCCGAATACAGCTTCTGATCAGGATTGTTCAGAGATTTGCGACGATCCATCAGAACGAATTAGAATTGCAGATTGGAAATCCGTAGATTATTTCAATGAAGAGGAGATGAAAAGAGAGATTATTCAAGGAGCCACAGCCGCCTCACATAGATTTCCTGGATCACTTTGTGCAAATAGTAGGTTTTAAGGTTCTTGATGCGGGAGATAATTTATTTGTGGAAAGTGAGGATACCTCATCTTTGATATCCATTGAAGAAAACAATCCCCTGGTAGGCGCGGACAGCCTGGTTATGCAAGAATAGCTGGGGAGAGGGCTGGGGAATTGATGGTTATGGATATATTGTCGCAGATGCACAGGGTATTTCATTGATCTCCTTATTTGGACCCGTAAGTTCTATGATTTATAATGAGGGTGATATATCATGCACTGATAATGATGGTGATGGATACTACTACTGGGGTATCGGACCCAAACCATCACATTGCCCGGAGAGTCCTGACCAGGCAGATGGTGATGATTCAAATCCCTGCATTGGACCCATGGATGAATTTGGGAACTTTACCTACTTCACTCCCTCACCGGAAACATAAGACACCCTCATTCTGTATGGTAAGTCCCCGGATCTTTATGTCGAAGGCATGGAATGTAAAATGGTATAGTGATAAAGAGCTCCTGGATCTTGTGTACACTGGTAATCAGTATACTGCAGGCCATACTGAACCGGGTAAATATACCTACTACGTAACGCAAACACTTTCTGGTTGTGAAAGCGCTGCAGATGATATTTCTCTTTCTATAGTAACTGAAATACCTCCTCCATCAGGACATGATACCGTTATCGATATTGGGGAACCAGCCATTATTACGCGTTGAGGGAGAACAGGGTGCAGTATTTAGTTGGTATGAAGATCCATCATTGACAATTCTATTAGATACAGGGGATTCTTATGAAACTGGAAAGAAAGAAACTGGTGTTTACACCTATTATGTGACCCAGACATTATCCTTGATAGAGAGCGCTCCGGATACCATAGAGCTTAGGATTACAAATCTGGTAAATATCCCTGACAAGGCCTTCCTGAATGCCCTTCTCAGAGAGGGAGTGGATACGAATGGTGATTTCTTGATTGATCATATTGAAGCTGAAGCTGTGGAGAAGTTGAATGTCAACTATGTGTGGAATTACAGATATGACAGGAATAGAGGCATTTGTAAATCTTGACTCATTGTCTTGCGAGAACAACCGATTAACCAGCCTGGATGTTTCGAACAATACTGCTTTAACAAAATTGTTCTGCGGCAGCAACCAACTAACCAGTCTGAATGTATCGAAAAATACTGCTTTAACACAATTGTTTTTCAGTGTCAACCGATTAACCAGCCTGGATGTTTCAAAGAACTCCGCATTAGTGGATTTGGTAGGCTACCGGAACCAATTAACCAGCCTGGATGTTTCGAGAAATACAGAATTAATGGTTTTGAGTTGTGGGAGAAATCAATTAACCAGGTTGAATCTATGCAATAACCATTCAATTTCATATTTGAATGTTGCTTTTATGCGAACCCTGGATACTGTATTTGTATCCTCCTTAATCCCCTCTTTTGCTGAAATGAATACACTTGATAGCTGGTATGTGGGATTTTTCGATTGCAGTTCAATTGAGTAATGGATTCACAAGCCCTCAACTATCTATATATCCCAATCCGACGAAAAACGAGATCACCATTAAGATGGATCAACTCCACCATTTCCTGGTTGATATCAGCTCTATGAATGGCCAATTGATGTACAGTACCACCTTGGAGGAACTCACTACTCAGATTGATCTTTCCTTCTTCCAGAAAGGAGTCTATTTCATCACCTTCAGGTCAGAGGACCTTGTAATCAACAGGAAGATCATTAAGCTTTGATAGTATCATATGACCAGATGATGCTATGGTTTTTAGCAAATGAGTAGCCGCCACTCCCTTATTTTGTTGTAACTTACTTATGCTAAAGAAACTCAGTCAATAAATTACACAAAGTTTATGACAGCGTATCTTCCCAATGAGCAAGAATATATCGACAAGCTGACCCTCATTTGTTGAGGAACACTATTCCGAAAGTAGTTTTGGGGTTGCAGAACTGGCAAAGGAAATGGGCTTAAGCCACTCCACCCTTCACAGGAAATTAAGAGCCATTGCCAAACAGACCGTCAGCCAGTTTATTCGTGAGACAAGATTGAGACGTGCAATGGACCTGCTTCAGATACAAGCAGGTACGGTAGCTGAAATCGCCTATGGAGTTGGTTTTGGCAGCCCCACTTATTTCTCCAAATGTTTTCATGATTTTTATGGTTACCCTCCTGGTGAGGTCAGAAAACGGTTTTCTATAGATCTCCATTCAGGCACCTACAGGGATGATCCGGGAATCCCTTCAAACCAGATCAGATCCATTGCTGTCCTTCCTTTTGACAATTTTACGGGCGATGAAGAATCAGGCCTATTTAGTATTCGGAATCCACGATGCCATTATTGGTGAACTGGGGGAACATACATCCCTCAGGGTGGTATCAAAAACTTCTGTATTATGCTATTCGGACTCTGAAAAGACCATCAAGGAAATTGCTTCTGAATTGGATGTGGATGCACTTGTGGAGGGATCTGTATTGTTTGAAGACAATAAACTTAGGATTCAGCTAAAACTACTCAAAGCTTTTCCTAAAGAACGGCAGCTTATGGCACAAACTTTCCATGTGGACATGAGCAATATCCTGAATATGTATAGCCAGGTAATCAGAAACATTGGGAATGAAATACAAGAAAAAATTTCCCCTGGGCAACAGGCACAGATTTCAGTAAGAAGGGAAGTTCATCCTGAATCCTACAAAGCTTTTCTCCGCGGTAAATATAACTTATATCAGCTTTCAGAAGAGGGAATGAGAAGGGGATTGGAATACCTGCATGAAGCGGTCAGGATTGATCCGGGTGAACCTTTTGCCTATGCCGGGCTGGCTTTGGGATATATGGAAATTGCGCATGGACCCCTTAATCCCGGTGACGCATATGTTAAGGCTGAGTGGGCAGCACGTCAGTCACTAAGGCTTGGCCCTGACCTGGCTGAAACGCAATTGGCTCTGGCTGAATTATGTATTTACTACACCTGGAAATTTGATGAGGGAGAGCAATATTTTAAACGGGCACTTCAGATAAATCCCAATCTGAGTCTTGCACATTACCACTATTCATGGCTTCTTTTTCTTCTGGAACGGAATGAGGAAGCAATTGTGGCGCATGAACTTGCCCAGAAATGTGATCCATTTAATCCCATGATCACCGCATTTACCGGAGCCCTGTATGGCTACGTTGGCCGATATGAAGATGCCATCCGGGAAGCGCAAAAATCCTTTGAAATACAAAAAGATTGTCCGGACGGATATTATGTCCTGGGAGAGACCTACCTGGCCATGGGCAGGGAAGATGAGGCGATTGAAGCACACCGCAAACTTGCTGAGGTCGACCCAATCTGGAGCTGGTGGTACGGATATACACTGGCCATTACACATCACCGTGAGAAGGCAGAACAGGTTTTAAATGAATTGCTATCTTCTGAAATAACCAGCTGGAAGGCCATGGGAATTGCTGTGATCTACGGAGCACTGGGCAAAAGGGATGAAGCATGGAAATGGATCGCTTATGAACCTGCACATGCCTGGATCCCGTGGATTGCAGCGATGCCCATGTGGAAACCACTGTATGACGACCCTCGATTTGATGATTTCGTGGAAGGATTGAATCTCTCATAGCTGCAGTATAATTTAAACTCTGTGCCAGAAATTTTAATTTTTTTGAGATAAAAGCTCTTGGTATCACCTCTGATTTTGCCCGAACTTGTTAGTATCAATTAATCTGTACGATAGAAGCTTGAGTGTAAAATCTAAAACCCTAAAGTCATGAAAACTCCAAGACATGTTCGATTATTACAGGCTTTACTATGTCTTATATGCCTGATTATTTTGGATCTAAGCACCTGTAGAGCCCAATCTCCCTGGACACAGAAAGCGGATATGGCCGCCGGAAGAGGATGGCACTCATCCTGCACATTCAATGGAAAGATCTATTCACTAGGAGGACTGGTTATGGCAAACAAAATACCAACTAAAACAGTACAAAATTACGATCCAAATACTGACAGTTGGAAGGTTGGAACGGATATGCTTGAAGCAAGAGCCAGTTTTCCCTCTTGTGTTATCAATGGAAAAATCTGGGCTTTTGGTGGCGCTTCAGAATTATGGTTTAACTCACTAAAATCGATAGAAGTATATGATTCTACATCTGACACATGGACATATTTGATTGACATGCCCAGATCAAGACAGGGTCATACAGCTTCCCTGGTGGATGGTAAAATCTATATAATAGGCGGATGTAATACCTCACAGGAAGCCATTGCAGAAGTCGATGTATATGATACATTAACCAAGACCTGGACCACGGCTTCTCCAATGCCAGCGCCACGAAGTTACCATGCATCAGTTGTACTTAATGATACTATCTATACAATTGGTGGCATCATTGGGGTGTCCAATAACGAAACTGCCTTTGCCACAGTACAGGCTTTTCTCCCGGCCACAAATTCCTGGAAGGAAAAAGCACAGATGATAACACCCAGAAAATACTTATCTGCCAATATCATAGGTGGAAAGATTTATGTGATTGGAGGCAAGAAAGGCGCACATGGGGTATACACTTTCGCAACACATGCAGAAATGTATGATCCAATAGCAGATACGTGGACTGAATTATCAAAAACGCCTAAAGAATACTTAAGAGGGCATTCAGCAGATACAATTAAAAATATCATATATACATTCGGAGGCACCTATAATAATCCTCCCGTTGTTATTTATCCAACTATGTACGCATACAATCCTCATGAAACAGTATCAAACCCTGTGATCGAAGAACATGAATATGATGATATTTCGATATATCCAAATCCTGCAAACACACTCCTTAACATCGAGGTGGATATATCAAGTATGCATTACATCGAAATCACCTCCCTGAATGGTCAATTAATATACCAGGCAAAAATGGTAGGAAGCACCCATCAAGTCGACCTCTCCTCCTTCCAGAAAGGAGTCTATTTCATCACCATCAGATCAAAAGACACTGTGACAACCAGGAAGATTATTAAGC
>CAWANQ010000020.1:0-9364 GCA_963783435.1 uncultured Bacteroidota bacterium
TTCAGCGAGACTTCTTTGGTGGCACCTGCTTCGAGAAATTCAGCCTGACCCTGGTCTCGGCATCCCTTCCTTCCAATGGGCAAGGTATTGCCTGGTTCCAGGCCCAAAACATAATCACCCTTCCCCATCATTTTCCATTCAGTGAGTAAGGGCAGTTGCTCCTTACTCCAGGAAACCCTGACGCCCCTCTCAATGGATCTGTTCTCCAGCTGATAAAAAATCCTGCCATCGGCATCGGCTTCCAAGTCAAAGAAGTATACCCTTTCGCCGTAATCCTGTGTGGGTTCTGCGAAAGTGGCCCAGAGGTCAACTTCCGACTGATCCTCTCCCCTGACCACTACTTTCCCCGGACTCCTCTCCATTCTGGCCGAGGAGGTTAGCAGCGGAAATCCCCAGTTCATATGGTAGAGCAACATGATTTGCTGTGGGCCTGTTCCCTGGTTGCTGATCTTATCTGTCATTTCGATGGTATTCTCTACTGAATTCATGCGATAAGTTCTCCTCAACACCAGCTCCTCTCCAAATACATTTGTTTCACTGACCTCCCCGCTTACTTCCAGAAATAGATTGCCATTTTTCCAGTGTTCGGTAGTATTTACATGCCTTGCAGGAATTCCTGAGAAACGGCCATGCAAACCAAAATGCTCTCCTTGATCCTCTTCAGGCGGACCCACATTACGCAAACCGCAGGTGGTGAGCATTCCACCCCCAAAACTGCGAAGCCAACCCACTCCCGCACCATTAAAATGCGAATTGGCCACCAGTCCATTCCGGGATATCCAAGCCAGTTGCACTCCACCCAATTGAATATCCAAAATATCCAAACCCTTGTCCGGCAACAGGGTAAAGTCCAGTCCAATCCCATTTCTGACCCGGATCACCGATGTTCCCTTTCCCTTTCCTTCATCCACAATAAGTCTTTGAGTCCCTCCTATCTGGGAAGTATGACCGATGTAATCGGACAATTTGCCTGCATCTATGGATTGATTCTTCATTTGATCCTCCTTTATATGTGTATTATTGTATCGAAATATTCAATTTATATACTTTTTGCAAAAATAGCATCAGTAAATGCTAAGTATGTTGTGATCCAAGCCTTCAATTCAGCCATATATTTACAAGGCATAATTATTCTTCACAAAAGCTACCACAAAATAAGGAATGGAGAACAAACATGAAATAAAAAATCTGGATTCCCTGCTACCCCCTGAAATGGCCCGAGCAGCAGAGGAGGTAGGAATGGCCAAAGCCAGTATGGGAATTCCTAAAACCACCATGCTTGCCATACTTGCCGGTGCCTTTATCGCATTTGGAGCAATTTTCGCTACCCTGGTCAGCGCCGGTTCCACCATGTCCTATGGAGTTACAAAGTTAATGAGCGGACTGACTTTCAGCCTGGGACTTATCCTGGTGGTGGTAGGGGGTGCAGAGCTTTTTACAGGGAATAATTTGCTAACCATGGCCTGGGCCAGCAAAAAGGTAAGCACCCGGCAGATTCTTAAAAACTGGCTGGTTGTCTACCTTGGAAACATGATCGGGGCCTTCTCCATTGTGCTGATGATATGGTTGTCCGGCCATCATCTCTCCGGAGATGGGATGATCGGAGCAAACATGCTTAAGATTGCAGCTGCCAAATGTGAGCTTGGTTTTCTACAGGCTGTCGTGCTGGGAGTATTATGCAATATCCTGGTCTGTCTGGCCATCTGGCTCTGTTACAGCACAAAGACAACCCATGGGAAGATTCTGGCCATTGTTTTCCCAATCACTGCTTTTGTGGCTGCGGGATTTGAGCACAGTGTGGCCAATATGTATTTTATTCCCATGGGAATGTTGGTGAAGCAGATGGGTGATCCGGCTCTCTGGAATCAGATTCCGGAAATCTCCCAGCATATTGGATCCCTCACCTGGGGCAACTACCTGTTTAAAAACCTGATCCCTGTGACCATAGGCAATATAATTGGAGGGGCCGGATTTGTAGGGATTGCCTACTGGTTAATCTATTCAAGTAAATGGAGTAACAACAATTAAATAAGAATACCGATGAAAGATCTGGATATTGCAAGAAAAGTGGAACTACAACACATCTCAAAAATTGCGGAAAAATTTGGAGTGCCTGCTGACGATATAGAGATGTTTGGAAAGTACAAGGCCAAGATACCTCTCTCTTTTATTGATGAAAAGAGAGCCTCAAAAAGCAACCTGATTCTGGTATCTGCAATTTCCCCCACCCCTGCCGGTGAGGGAAAGACTACCGTGAGCATTGGTCTCTCAGAGGGCCTGAACAAGGTGGGTAAGAAAACCACCGTGGTTTTAAGAGAACCCTCATTGGGTCCGGTATTCGGGATCAAGGGCGGGGCCACCGGAGGGGGCTATTCCCAGGTGCTGCCCATGGAGGATATCAACCTGCATTTTACCGGGGATTTTGCCGCCATCGAAAAAGCCCATAACCTGCTGGCAGCAGTCATTGATAACAACATCCAGAGCAAAACCAACGGACTGGGATTGGATCAGCGAACCATCTCCTGGAAACGTGTGATTGATATGAATGACCGTTCATTACGGAATATTGTAGTTGGACTGGGAGGCACCACTTCGGGAATCCCAAGGGAAACAGGCTTTGATATTACAGCAGCTTCAGAAATCATGGCCATACTGTGCCTGGCCGCTGATCTGCATGACCTGAAAATCCGCTTGGGGAATATTTTTATTGGATATACCTTTCAAAAGAAACCCATCTATGCCCGCGATCTGAATGCGGGTGGAGCCATGGCAGCACTGTTGAAAGACGCCATCAAACCCAACCTGGTGCAGACCATTGAGGGAAATCCTGCCATCATCCATGGGGGACCATTTGCCAACATTGCGCAGGGCACAAATTCAGTCATTGCCACCCGCATGGGAATGACCTTCTCCGATTATACAGTGACAGAAGCAGGCTTTGGCTTTGACCTGGGCGCTGAGAAGTTTTTTGATATAAAGTGCCAGAGTGCCGGCCTTTCTCCCAAGGCAGTGGTCTTAACTGCCACCATCAGGGCTTTAAAGTATCATGGGGGAGCAGACCTGAAATCACTCACTGAACCCGATACGATTGCACTCACAAAAGGACTACCCAACCTGGAGAAACACCTGGAGAATATCAAACAATTCGGAGTCACACCAGTCATTGCCATCAACCGCTTCTCCTCGGATACCGATGAAGAGGTTGCTATCATTATGAAGAAGGCCGATGAACTGGGTGTAAGATGCGCCGTTGCAGATCTATGGGCCAAAGGAGGTGATGGAGCCATTGAGTTGGCCCAGAAAGTCATTGAAGTGGCAGAAACCAATCCACCAGTGTTCGATCCCATGTATGACTGGAGCTGGAGTGTAAAAAAGAAGATTGAAACCCTGGCCACCAAAATATACGGAGCTGAACATGTGGATTACTCTGCTCGGGCCAAAAAAGACCTGATAAAAATCTCCGAGTTGGGACTGGACCAAATGCCCATCTGCATTGCAAAAACTCAGAAATCCCTTTCAGACAACCCGGCCCTTTTGGGACGTCCTAAAGATTTTATTATCACAGTCAGGGAAATCGAGATAGCTTCAGGAGCGGGCTTCCTGATCCCAATCACCGGAGACATTATGAGAATGCCGGGGCTCCCGGTCCATCCGGCTTCAGAAAATATCAGCATTGACAACGATGGCAATATCACCGGCCTCATGTAATTAAATATCCTTTGCAATGTTTTATTTACAAGCTACATTCTTAAAATCAGAGACAATGAAAAGGATCTTGAAGGGATCAATCCTTCTTATGATAGTTCTGTTACCAAACTACTTGTTTGCTCAACAAATCGCAGACACTACTTATAATCCGCTTATACAAAATCCAGCCCACGAATCAGGTATGGGACCTATAGTTTTTATTGATGAAGGACATCATAACTTCCATACCAGGGATGGGCGATACGCGGCTTTTACCAGGCTCCTAGAAAGAGATGGATACCAGGTAAAATCCTATAATGGCGAGTTTCTGAAAAGTGAACTTTCCAGGGGTAAAATTCTAGTCATTTCAAATGCTTTAAATGAGATAAACGTAGAGAATTGGTATTTACCGAACCCTTCCGCTTTTACAGAAACTGAAATAAAAGTGATAAGAAAATGGGTGAAAAAGGGGGGGAGTTTATTCTTGATTGCGGATCACATGCCCATGGCTGGAGCGGCATCAGAACTGGCCGCTGAGTTTGGATTTGAATTCAGCAATGGATTTGTATTTGACACCACTGCGAGTGGCCCTGCGTATTTTAGCCTTAATGAAAACACACTTAGCCAGAGTATCATTACAAAAGGAAGAGACTCATTGGAAAGTGTTAAGCAAATTGCTTCCTTTACGGGTCAGGCATTCAAGCTACCAGACGATGCTACTCCCATCCTGACATTTAAAGAGAATTTCGTGAACTTGCTTCCGGATACCGCCTGGGTTTTCGATGAGACTACAAAATTTCTCAGTGCTGAAGGATGGTCACAGGGAGCTTATAAAAAGTACAGAAAAGGAAGGGTGGTTGCATTTGGGGAAGCCGCAATGTTTACAGCTCAACTGGCAGGCCCGCAAAGTATTAAAGCAGGAATGAATAACGACCTTGCACCTGAAAACTATCAATTACTGCTAAACATACTCCACTGGTTGGATGGGATACTTTTGCCCTAATTCAGTAAGCAAGGAACATGATTTTAAACTATGACATATGAAAACCATTTTAAGAAGTAAATCACAGGAAGTGATCATCGATACCGAAGGACCGGTTCTGATCATTGGGGAAAGCATCAATCCCACCCGCAGGAAGAAGCTGGTGGAAACCCTCTCCAATCACGATTTTGGTTTTGCCCTCCAGCTGGGGAAAAGCCAAATAGATGCCGGTGCAGATATCCTGGATGTGAATGTGGGCTTTCCCGGAGTAGACGACGCCACCCTGCTTCCGGAAGCTGTAAAAGCCCTTCAGGAAGCTCTGGATGTTCCCCTATGTATTGATTCACCCAATCCCAAAGCCATTGAAGCGGCACTGAAGGTGATCGAGGGAAGGTGCCTGATCAACTCGGTAAATGGAGAAGAAAAATCTTTGGCAGCCATCCTGCCACTGGCTAAAGAGTATGACGCTGCAGTCATCGGACTGGTTATGGACGATGATGGAATCACCCACGATCCGGAGAAAAGATTTAAAATTGCGGAGAAGATTCTGGAGAGGGCTGTGAAGCAAGGCATTAAGGAGGAGGACGTGGTGATCGATCCACTGGCCATGGCAGTAAGTGCCGATCCCAATGCATGCCTGGTTACCCTGGAAACCATCAAACTGGTTCACGACCGGCTGGGACTGAACATCACCCAGGGAGCCAGCAACATCTCTTTTGGACTTCCCAACCGCGACGCCTTAAATATGGCCCACATGGTTCTTTCCATCTGGAATGGACTGACCTGTCCCATTGCCAATCCCAATAAGATTACCACCATGGTAAGGGCTGCCGATTTAATTCGCGCAAAAGATGATTTTGCCATGAGATTTACTGAGCATTATCAAATGCAGGAAGCGCTGAAAGGTTGACCCATTAACCCATTAACCCTGTTAACCGTTAACTAAATTTTTTACAAAAAAAATTTCCCCATGTCACTATTTACTCCCGGAAGAAGATGGCAACCCCCATTTTTCCCATTTAAGAAAGAGCCCTTTGGCAAACGGGTATTGCGGAAGACCGAACGCTGGATCAAAGGGCCCTTGTTTGGTTGCCGGATGTGTGGAAATTGTCTGCTTCAGGAGACTGCCTTTATCTGCCCCATGGAGTGTCCCAAAGGGATGAGGAATGGTCCCTGTGGGGGATCCACTGCAGAGAAGTGTTATGTGGATGAAACCCGTCCCTGCATCTGGTATAAAATCCATGAACGTGCCTTTAAAATGGGCAGGGAAGAGATGCTTCTGGAGGTACTGCCCCCACTTGATTGGGATAAGGTGGGTACCGAAACCTGGGGAGATGTAACCCGATCTATTGGTAAATTCGGGACAGGTAAATTTTTAAAGGACAGGTTCTCAAGTAACAAAGAAAAAAAAGCCGAATCATGGGAAGCCGTTTTTAAGCCGGTTCGTCAACCCGAGTGGTGGAAGGGAGATTCTGATTACCATGCACCTGCCTATGAAGAGCCCTTTTCAGAACTGGAGCGACAGTTGCAAAGTGGGAAATTTGTAATTACTTCCGAGGTGGCTCCTCCCCTGAGTACCGCCACAGGCAAGCTGAAACGCGATATTGAAATGATGAAGGACCTGGTGGCAGCGGTTAATTTTACCGACAGTGCCTCCGCCAGCCCGCGCATGTCTAGCATGGCCTGCAGCAAGGTGGCTGCAGAACTGGGAGTTGATCCGGTCCTTCAGATTGCAGCCAGGGATAAAACCCGAAGTGGATTGCAGTCTGATATTGTGGGTGCCAATGTGATGGGCGTGCACAATGTATTATGCATCACAGGCGACAATGCCAGAATCGGCCCCACCCCCACCAGCAACACCAATATCCTGGATTTTGATGCCATTCAGATGTTATGGATCCTCCGGAGAATGCGGGATGATGGAATCTATCTGGATGGAAGAAAGATGAAATCTCCACCCAGACTATTCCTTGGATCGGCCGCTTCACCCTTTGCCTCCGAGCCCAAATACCAGGCCCTGAGGGAAGAGAAGAAAATCAATGCAGGAGCCCAGTTCTTTCAGACCAACCTGATTTTTGATCCGGACGGACTGGATCTCTGGCTGGACGCTCTTGATAAACGCAACATTCTGGATAAGGTATACATCCTGGCAGGGATTACTCCCATCCGATCAAACCGGATGGCCCAGTACCTGCACCACAACATTCCAGGAGTCACTGTCCCGCAAAGGATTCTGGATCGTTTTGAAGATTCCAGTGCGGATGACTATGAAGAGCTGGGCGTGGAGATCGCCCTGGAGATCATAGAAAAGATCAAATCAAAGTCCGGCATCAATGGCATGCACCTGATGTCGGTGGGCTGGGAGGCCATTGTACCCAGAATAATTTCTGAAGCAGGGTTGAATTAATTAGAGAAAGTGATACATACTATAGGGCTGGAGCGGTAGGCCTAAAATTCATCATAGGCGATCTGCTCCTCTGGAACCTTATATCTCTTCAACACTTCCTGAACAGCAGCCACCATTTCCGGAGGACCGCATAGGTAGTACTCTTTTTCACTCACCTCATTTTCCTTTGAGAGGAATTCAGATTCCACAATTTGATGAATATAACCCGTATAGGAATCCCATTTATCCTCTTTCTGTGGTTCGGAAAGGGCCACATGAAAACGAAAATTACCGAATCGATCGGCCAACTCTCTGAAGTACTCTTCATAAAAAAGTTCGCCTTTGGACCGTGCTCCATACCAGAAGCTCATCTTTCTTCTGGTTTGTTGTGAATCTAACAACCAGGATATGTGAGAACGAAGCGGAGCCATACCTGCTCCTCCGCCGATGTAGACCATCTCCCTTTCAGACTCTTTCACATGGAAATCTCCGTAGGGGCCACTAGCATTTACTACATCACCCGGCTTCAGGTTAAAAACGTAAGAGGACCCATATCCGGCGTCACAATTCATTCCCGGAGGAGGAAGTGCAATACGTACATTAAATTTCAACACTTTATCTCTCTCCGGATTGGTGACCAGTGAGTAATTCCGTCTGGTCCGGATGTGATTGAAGGAGTGATATCTAAAAACATTCAGCTCCTTCCAGGTCCGTTCAAATGGAGGGATTACCTCCATGCTTTGGAAGCGGGTTTGGTGTTGAGGAATCTCAAGTTTCAAATACTCCCCTGGCCGGTACTCAGGTACTTCGTTTTCCTCTATGGGTTGCAGTACAAGTTCTTTGATAAAAGTAGCTACATTCTGGTTACTGACTACCCGGTATTTTTTCAAAAAGCTATCTTCCGTCCCGTCGACCAGGGTTTTGACATCCATAATAATATACCCATCCTTTTCCAGCGTTTCGTAAGTCTTTAGCGCGTCACAAACCGGCGGACGCTGGGGCGATCCATCCTTAATATTAAAACGGCCATTGTGCTTGGGACACTCAATCTGCTCTCCCACCAACATTCCATCGGAGAGGTGGGTATTTCCATGGGTACAAATGCCTTCGGTCACATGGGTGCTGCCCTGCCTGGTTCTGTATACAGCGAATGTCTGGTCGTCCAGATCAAACCTGAGCACTTCATTTTCAGGCAGTTCCTCCTTTGAACAAATCCGGACATAACCAAGCTCATCTGCATCGTTTACAGAGGCCTTGAACATCTGTGTGCCCTCTTCCATCTTACCCGATCCCACCGGGATGGTCCTGACTGCGAAGTAAGAGGGATCTTTCACCTGTCTTTTCAGGGTGGGAATGATCTCCCTGAATGCTTCAGCAATGCTCTTGTAAGGAGGTGGACAATCCTCTTTCATTAGCAAATGTAGTTTTGGCAATGCATGGAAAGGAACCATAGGAAACATATGGTGCTCAATGTGATAATTCATGTTCCAATAGAGAAAACGGTGGATTCGGTTCATATATACGGTCCGACAGTTCAGCCGGTGGTCCAGTACGTTCTCAGCAAGTCCGGCATGCTGTGTCAAGCCATAGATGGGCATCAACCAGGTCCCCACCAGGGTAGGAAATCCAATAAACATCACCGGTAGTGGGGTAGCTAAGACAATGGAAAGGGTAATTGTTGCCGCAAAGATCAGCAGGTAGATGCGTGCTTTCCAGAATACTTTCCGGTATTCTGATTCAGGAAGGTAGGTGGCTACCTCTTTGTCGATTCTGCCAGAAGCATGGATAAACATTTTTCTGAACTCTGCAGGGGCACTCCTCAAGCCAAAAAAACTCATTAAGATGCGCTTTATTTGAGGAGGACGGGGCGCTGCTATTTCAGGATCCCTGCCACGCACCAGGGTGTCGCTGTGGTGCCGGGTATGGCTCCATCTCCACACCGTGGATTGACGAAGCACCATAAAAGAGGCAATCTCGTACAACAGATCGTTCATCCATCCGGTCTTAAAGGCTGTACCATGGCTCGACTCATGCCACCTGGAGTCCGAACTGGAAGCATAGAGGACCGTATAAACAATATAGGGGATAATAAACCACCAGGTTCCCCATAAAACAGTAACCAGGTAGGCCGATCCAAAGAGCAGTCCGAACCAAAACAAGGTATCCCGTATGGCAGGGCAATCCTTTCTCACCAGCAAGGCCCTCATCTGATCGCGCGGAATAGGCGAAGTATACCAGGTGGCATCGGCAAGTCCACGTTCAATCGATAGGCTTGCTTCTTTACCCACAAGACTGTAATCACGTATCGC
>CAWANQ010000021.1:0-6786 GCA_963783435.1 uncultured Bacteroidota bacterium
GCTTGCCGACCAGGAACTGATTGTGGTATTGTCTGAGAAGGGAGAACTGGTCCTGGTAGAGGCAGCTTCGAACCGCTTTACCGAGCTTGGCAAGTATCCCGCCATCAAAGGCAAAACCTGGAATCACCCGGTTGCAGTAGGGAAAACTTTACTCCTTCGCAACAGCCAGGAGATGGTGGCCATTCAATTGTAAATTGAGTGCTTGCTTCTCACTAACTAGGGGAATGAAGCGTTCGCTGATTCTTATTTCAGCATCTGGATCAGTCAGTGCCAGGTGAAGGCCGCCATGGCCCCTTGCCAACTAAAGCTTCTTCTGAATTTTATCCAACACTTCCCTGGGAAGATCTCTTATCATAAAAAGATCTAAACGTCCTTGAACAATTTCAGTTTAAAGCTTGTTTCCTTTTTGCCCTCCAATAAAAATCATTCAGAAAACTAGCTTTTTATGAAGAAATTGATCACCCTCTGCGGGTTAATGCTATTATTCACTGCTACCTCCCCAGCCCAGCTGGGTAGCAGCCAGCGTATACCACTCATTGGTTCAAAAGCACCATCCTTTAAAGCGCCTTCCACCCTTGGACCTGTCTCTTTTCCGGCTGACTTTGGTACCAAGTGGAAAGTTATTTTCTCACATCCCCGTGATTTTACACCAGTATGTTCGTCAGAAGTACTGGACCTCGCTTACCGCCAGGAGGAATTTAAAGCGCTTAATACTCAGATTATCGTTTTATCGGTCGATAGGTTGGTCTCACACCAGAGCTGGAAAGCCGACCTGGAAGACATTGATTTTAAAGGAAGAGGCAAGGTAAACATAGAATTTCCACTGGTGGTTGACAGTACATACGCCATTTCCTATAAATACGGCATGGTGGACACATATGCCAATGCTTCACAGAGTGTCAGGGGGGTCTTTTTTATCGATCCTGAGAATCTTGTGAGGGCTTTTCAATTCTATCCCAGTGAGGTAGGACGGAACACGGATGAAATTCTGAGGACTTTGAAGGCCCTGCAGGCTCATGACAGCCATGAGAACATCGTAACTCCGGTAAACTGGCAACCAGGCGACGACTTTATGACACCCTTTCTGACCGCTGAGGACAAAGAGGAGTTAAAAAAACCTGATTCAGATATATACTATATCAACTGGTATATGATATACAAGAAGTACCAGTAAGCACCCCTGCTACCGAACCAATCTATACCGTATTTTTTAGACCAATCACCTATGAGAATATTCCCATACCCCTATTTTATACTCCTTCTTTTTTTCTTTTGTTTACCGGCTGTCCATGGCCAGTCCAGCAGGGGACAAATCAAAGGAAAAGTAATTAATCCCGACAGTGCACCTGCAGAATTCTCTACAGTGGTTCTGATGAATAAAGACTCCGTGGTGATGAAGGGAACTATGTCCGGGGCCGACGGTACATACCTCATTGAAAATATTGACCAGGGCAACTATTTTATAATGGTCAGAAATGTGGAGTTTCAAAACTACATATCTAGATCCTATTACCCTGGAAGAAAACGAAGTAGTCGTTCTTGATGACATCCACCTGGAAACGAGGATAAATGACCTGGAAGAGGTGGTGATTACAGGGCAGAAAGCCATGGTGGAGGTGCATCCTGATAAAATGGTTTATAACGTGGCCGCCAGTGTGAATGCTTCAGGAAACAATGGACTCGAATTGTTGAGTAAATCTCCGGGAGTGATGGTGGACATGGATAAAAACATCATTCTCCAGGGAAAATCGGGTGTTCAGATATTTATCAATGGCCGGCCTTCCCGAGTGTCGGGGAGTGACCTGACCAATATGCTTGAAGGGATGCGTTCTGACAACATAGAATCCATTGAGATTATATCCAATCCTTCATCAAAATATGATGCCGAAGGATCGGGGGGGATCATTAACATCATATTGAAGAAAAATGTGGCAGCCGGCTTTAACGGCAACCTGATCGGAAGTTATTCAAAGGGTGACTATTCCCGTGCCAGTGTAGGGACCAGCCTGAACTACAGCGGTGAAAAAATAAACTTCTTCTCCAGCATTGATGTTTCGGACAACGACATGTATACCGACCGGAACGAATCCATGTTGCGAACAGAGTATCTGCTCGACATGGATACGGAAAGTCTGGACAACAGGCGTGGGCTCACTTTTTCAGGTGGATTGGACTACCGGATTAATACCGAACATACCCTGACACTGGATGCCAGGATACTGGTCAATGACAGAGTAGGAACTCTCGAAAGCTACACAGGGATTAAGAATGTCAATGGATTAGTCGATCCTGAAGTACTTGTGGCTGGAGCCTATGACGATGGTAGCAGTGAGAACTACAATGCAAATCTGCATTACAGCTTTGTACCAAACCGCAGTTCGAGTGTAACGGCCGATGTAAGTCTGGGCACCTACACCAGTAGCAAGTATACCTTTCAACCCAATACATATTACAATGAAGACATGTCGGAAGTGCTCGAAACTGTGGAGAGTGAATACGATGCAAATACGGATATAGACATCTTCTCTGCCATGCTGGATTATGAAAAGAGCATCACCCACTTTAGCTTCTCTGCGGGAGCCAAATACTCTTACATTAAAACCTACAACCAACTGGCCTTTTTTAACATCGAAAATGATTCATCCACTCTGGACCTGAACAGAACCAACAATTTTGCCTATACCGAGCAGGTGGCAGCAGCTTACTTTATAGTCAATGCCAAACCTACAGAAAGAATTACCGCCAATGCCGGAGTCAGGGTAGAACACACAGCATCCCTGGGTGAATTGGAAAGTGCCACTCCCACCCCGGAAGATGTGGTGGCGAGAAATTACACCAATTTTTTTCCCAATATAAGCGTCTCCTATAGTGACCAGGAGAAACATGCCTTAAGTCTGAGCTTTGGAACCCGAATTACCCGGCCCAACTACCAGGATCTGAATCCTTTTGAGACCAAACTCAGCGAATTGTCCTCCTGGAAGGGCAATCCATTCTTAGAGCCAAACTACATTACCAATTACCAGATTACCTACTCCTTTAAACGAAAACTGGTTATTTCAAATACCTATAGCATAACCCGTAATTTCTTTGCGAATATCTTTGAAACCGATGGGGACAAAGGGACCGTGATTATACCCCGGAACATGGACAAAGTGACCAACAACGGGCTCTCTGTGAGTTATCCGCAAAAAGTATTCAAATGGTGGGAGTTCTCCTCCTTCCTGCTCTATAACTACAAAACCTATGGGGGCGATATAGAGGGTACCACGATCGATATCAAAGCCAATATTATAAGCTTTAGATTGCAGAACAACATTTCTCTGCCCCTGGATATGACCATGGAACTATCCTACTACATCACCAGTCCATGGATCTGGAGAGGTACGGTAAATGTGGACGGAAATCACAGGCTCAATATAGGTGTAAAACGGGAGTTTTTTAATAAAAGATTGCTTCTGCAAGTCACAGGCAGCGATATTTTTAATACGGGAAGCACCTACTATTATGACAGCGATTACGGCGGAATGATTGTTGACGGTGACATATTCTTTGACAGCAGAAGAGTAACTTTCAATGCTACCTATAAGTTCGGCAACCAGAAGGCCAAAGCAAGACGGAAAAATTCAGCCATGGATGCTGAATTAAACAGGATCTCAGACTGATATCGCAGATAGAGGTAACTGAATTCTAATTTGAAATTCGCTTCTGAATCTTTTCCAGCACATCCCTGTGGGAAAATTTGGAGCAGTGACCCTCCATGGGAGAAAACTCAATAAGGGCATCCGATCTGGGATTTTCTGTGGTCTCCAGCCATGCTGAAAAAGCCCGTGTAGCAGTATTCAGATAGAAATGGTCCATATCCCCCATCCAGATGTAGATCTTTCCATCAATTTTAGGACCCAGCTCTTCCCAGTGCTCCCGGGCATAGAGTTTGAAATCATACTTCTTCCAGTGCTCTGCCACCTCCTGGCTGATATCACCGGTAATGGGATCAATCAGGGCCACTGGCAATCCATCCGCTCCCCTGGGACCATATAGTGCTGCATGCGCTCCCAGCTGTCCTCCTGAGTTTACATAGGTATTTGAAGCGCCCAACACATTCTCATACTTTAAAAACTTCTCATACGACAGCAGGGGTTCGCCACTCACATCCCTCATGACCGGACGGGTGAATCCAAATTCATTCACAAAGGCATTCTTATCCTTATAGATGTTGACCAGCTGGTAATTCTCAAATTCTATGGCATCGGGACTATAAGAGAAAGCCCCATCAAAAAAATCGGGATAGTATAACTGCAGTCCAAGGGATACCCATCCTCCTGTGGAACAACCATCCACAAACCTGGAGTCTGCGCGACTACTTCCCCTGTATTCAGATTCTATATGTGGAATAAGTTCGTTTATAAGGGCCTCCCCGAAGGGTCCGCTGTTTTCCGAATCCATCTGATAGGAGTCTCCAAAGGGACCCGACCCATCCAGAAATACATTGATTACCCTGGGGGCATCCTTGGAACTCCACCAGGTCATAAATTCCTCATCCCTGACCAGACTGTTCACGCGGGTATACCTGCCCCCAAAACCTGCTACATTGTACCTGATGGGATAGCTCTTTCCCTTCTGATAACCGGCGGGTAGCAGAACAGAAGCTTTCAGAAACATGGGTTTATCCCACCATTTTGAAAGGGTATCACTTTTGAGTTCAACCATTTTCACCAGGGGATGATCATCCACGCTCAGTGTATCCGTTCTTTGATCCACTTTGATCTCCAATCCAACCTGCTGGTCGAGTATCACCTTCTGCTTGGTGCTAAAGAGGTTTCCCGGAGCATTCAAACCAGCTTCCTCTGTGGATTGATCCCAAAGCACCTGCACATAATATTCCCCCTGGGGGATTTCATCCAGGTTCCAATCCGGAGTTTTTGTCCAGTCCATAAATGCGTCCAAACTTGTTGTCCCTGTTGGGCTAAGGTCGGATATATTGATGGCAAAAATATGGTTCTTAAGCCAGGGGCTGGGCCATGTTTGCTTCCTGGGTTCTACCTGAGGACTTTCGCAAAGGAAAAGAAAGAGGCGTCCTTCCGAATTGAATCCTTCCTGCACCTCCTTAGAAAAAGTGAGTGTGGTAGAAAAGGCAAATGATTCAGATTGTGAATAGGAATTAGACTGAATGGCCAGAATAAGAAGGCCGACGAAGGCATGTTTTAATTTCATGGTTAAGCCTTTCATAATATCAGTACTAAATTAGGAATTTGTTCCCTGTCAATCAGCTTTTTTTATAAACATCCCTATGCGGTTTTTATTAAATTAGTAACGATGTCAGACCAGATGCATTACCATAAGATCTGGAACAGGCTTTTTCCAAAAAAATGGATGTTGGGTCTGTTTCTTATTTTCCTCTTTGGGATACCCAGGTTCGTCCTGGTACTTCAATCCAATGTAAGCGGACAATCTCAATTTGTCTCCATCATTTTTACCCTGATGATGTTCACCCCTTTAATCTTCCTGAAAAAACCAGGGAGAAAGGAGATGGGCATCAGGAAATTTTCCAATCTATGGTGGTTGCCTGGAAGCCTTCTTCTGGGCCTGGCCATGTGTGCCCTGTTTTACCTCATTTTCCTCCTCCTTTTTGGAAGTGAAATCTCCAATCCCTTTGTCTATATCGAAGGCAAAACCTTCAATGGGGAAGGGAACCTGGTCTATTTGATTATCTACCTGGTCATTGTAATGACCTTTAGCCCCATCGGTGAAGAGCTGTTTTACAGGGGGGTGGTGCATAAAACTTTTGGTGATACGCTGGGTGACAGAAAAGCAGCTCTGATTGATAGCGCAGCCTTTGCGCTGACCCACCTGGCCCATTTTGGGATTGTTTATACAATGGGGATCTGGAAGTTTCTTCCATTGGCTTCACTGATCTGGATGGGATCCATGTTCCTGATCTGCCTGGTTTTTAACTGGATAAAAAGGAAAAGCGGATCCATTCTGGGAGCTGTGCTGACTCATGCAGGTTTTAATGCGGGGATGGGACTGATCTTCTATTATCTTTAAATCACCCTCCGGATGACTGGGTTGGAGAGATCAGGCTCCAGCAATACCAGGTTGGCGGGTGCACCTATACGCAAGCCACTTAAGGATTCCAATTTCATTAATCGGGCCGGAGCTACCGAGCCCATCTCCCAGGCTTTTGCAAAGCCCACCAGCGTAGCCATTTTCTCTATTCCTTTAAGCAGGGTGCTGGCCGAACCAGCCAGGGTTCCGGGTTTCCCCTCCTGGTGTAATTTACCCTCTGGAGTCAGACACACCCTTCCGGTAGCTGAAGAGTCATATAAGCCAGGTTCCATGCCTGTGTAAGACATTCCGTCACTAATCAAGAGGGACTTCTCTCCTTTTGTCTTCACGAAAACTTTAAGGACTGAATCGGGCAGGTGGAATCCATCGGCAATCATGCTGGCATAGAGCTCCTCCTGGGCCAGTTGATCCCAGATATAATTGGGATGGCGGGGAAGTGAGGAGTGACAACCGTTTCCAAGGTGGGTGGAGAGGGTAGCGCCCGCATCCACTGCCCTATTGATCTCATCGCTGTGGGCTGCCGTATGTCCAAGGCCCACGACGATCCCCATGGACACACAGGTTTTTATAAAGGGAACAGAACCGGGAAGCTCGGGTGCCAGGGTCACAATCCTGATTTTCCCATTGGCCTGCTCCTGCCAATTTTTCAGCAATTCAATATCCGGATCCAGGCAAAAAGCCATGGTATGCGCACCTCGGGGTCCGTCCTCCTTAGAAATA
>CAWANQ010000022.1:0-16268 GCA_963783435.1 uncultured Bacteroidota bacterium
CATACCTTCAGAATAGGATTCATACCCTTCCACACTAATTCGGACTTGAACCGGGATTTCTTCGCCTGTGTTCTTTACCAAAATCTGTGCTAACTGTTTTAAAGGCTCTCCCTGTTCAACTTTGGGGAAAAAGGGGCTTGGTTTTATTTCTACTATTTCCACCTCGCCTGTTGCCGCCCATGAAGTGCATGACTATAAACACAAAAGCAATCACTAAAATCTTTTTCATTTCTATTAAATTTTTACAGGCGGATACTCGTGCAATCCCCATGTTTTATTTGGCTGGTCGCCTAGCCATATTTCCAGCTCACCTCCATTGGCAAATTCTTCATGGTAGAACCAAAAATTATCCAGCTCTGTTCCATTAAGTTTTACCTTTTGGATGTAACAATTTTCCTTTGAATTATTATAGGTTTTTATGACAAACTCTTTGCCTTTATAATAGTTGTTATCAAGTTTGATGGTTATCTTATCAAATACCGGAGCGGTTATTTCGTAATATGGTTTTTGAGATTCTGTTCCAATAATATTAAATAGGCCAATAGACATTAAAGCACTTACACCGCCCATTTGACCCTGATCTTCATCATGACCACCATAACCTAAATCGGGTGTAATTCCACCATAGGCTTTTTCATTTACCTGTCTTACCCAATATTGCGTAAGCCATGGCGCATTTGCATAGCTAAAAACATGGGCATTGGAACATCCAGGCTGATTGGCATAACTAATATGCCCAGAGCCATAACTGTGCACAAAACTAATTTCTATCTCCTGCTCAAATGCATAATTCAGTTTCTCACACAGTACAGAATCTCCACCCATAAACTGTGCCAATCCTTTAATATCGTGGGAAACCCCCCAGGTTGCCTGCCATGCATTGGCTTCCACAAATCCCCAACCCTTTAAGGGATCGTTATGGGTAAATTCTCCTTTGGGATCTACAGGAAACAATAATTTATGTTCAGGGTGATAACATTTTTTCCAAGACTTGGATCGATTGAAAAAGTAATTATAATCGTCTGTTTTGCCCAGCTTTTTGGCCATTTGAGCAGCTCCCCAATCCTGAAATGCTGCTTCAATAGTAATGCCGGCATTGTTTGGCCACCAACCCTTTTTATCGTAAAACTCAAGGTCATCTGCAAAGAATTCGCCTCCACCCATCATTCCCCCGGGAAAATGGTTCTTTTTTATTTGTTGGAATGCATTTTCATGATCTGTTTTTGTAAGGATGTCTTTCATAAAAGCGCTTACAATCAGATTGGTCGCCGGACACCCTGTCATAATAAAAGAATAGCCACCTCCCGATGGTCCCCGGGGAAGTAATCCCCCATTGTTGGAATAGGCCACCATAGATGAAGCCATGTCATCCTGGATTTCGGGCCAGGCTAATCCCCAGAGCACATTCAGGTTCCATTGTGTCAGCCAAAAAGCATCGGAATTGTACATGTTATGTTTAAGCTTACCACTGGCATCAATTCCGGGATTTTTCACTATAAAATTAGCTTCGGTCATAAAGCCATCAGTTAGGTTGCCTGTATTTGTTTTTTCCCCTGTAGTTCTGTCCGGGTATTCTCCGTTCACGTCATTTATGCGATGGCGGCCCAGTAAAACATGCCACAGATCGGTATAGAATTTGATTCGCTGGGCAATAGTTCCTCCTTCAACTTTTATTTTCCCGAGCCATTCGTTCCAGGTATTCCTACTGTCTTCTCTGACCGCATCAAAATCCCAAGTACTGCATTCAGTATGCAGGTTATTTCTGGCATTCTCAATACTTGTATACGAAACAGCTATTTTCATTTGGACCTCGTCACCTGCCATCACCTTATATTCCATGGAAGTTCCGGCGCTATCCCCTTTTAGCGTTGTTATATTTTCATACCTTTCTTTTCCATTCCAGCCATCAAATGACTCCCACTTTTTATCGACCTGAACAACGAAGTATATCTTTATATCTTTGGCCCACATTATAGGCCCGATCAACCGAACTAATGGACCCTTCAAATTCCTGATCATTGATTTTTTTTATATCGGCATGGGTCATTCGGCTATTACCCAATAAGCCATGCAAGGAGAACAATAACTGGGCCTCTGTATTTTTTGTCCAACGGAAACGATAAAAGCTAACCCTATCCGTTGAAGTTTGCTCCACCCAAACATTACTTTTTGGGAGAAAAACCCGGTGATAGCCAGGCTGGACAATTTCATCGTCATGTTTAAAAGGCGATTTCCATTCGTTTTCACCCAGGGTTGGGTCAATGCTTGCCAGAGTAGGCATCAGGTTCAGTCCGGATAAGGTCCATGCATGAATCTGAGGAAATCCTAAAATTTCATTTGAAAAGTATGCATATCCTCCCCCACTATTGTTCCAGTTTTTTGTCATTGGGGCAGCGCAAACTAAACCGTATGGCCGTGAGCCGGTGGCAAACAGAAAAAAACGTCCTCTGTTAGTTTCAATATAAGGATCAACCCAATCAACTTCTTCACTGTATTGATTGGGGGAAGGAAATACTTCAATTTCTGAAAGGCCGGCATGTGCTCCAAGATATTCGTTGACAATGAAGCGAATAGAGTTTGTTTTTTTTCTTCGAATCGAATTGCTTTCGCTGTGCCATCTCCGGGTAACTCAATTTCTATGGTGCTACCATCGCTAAATTCCAGTTGTCCACTCAATACCCTGCTATTTTCCGATGGGAAATTGTAAACAACTACTTTGTCTATCAATTGTGCCTCTGTCCAGCTTAGCATCACCCAGGCTTCTTTTCCTTTCGCCATCCAATTGCCCAGGCCCTCTACTGCAATAATACCATCGCTAATATGGGAGCAACTCAGGTGTTTGTTTAGTTCTGAAGAGCTAGTGATAGTTGCTGTTTTGGCAATACTGAGAGGTCTTGCCAAAACTGATAGAGTAATGAAAAAAAATCCTGAAAGAAAAAAGTAAAACCTCATTTCGTAAGTAATATGTGCTACGTATTTCTGCTTAATTTATCAACAGTCAAGAATGTTTTGTTTCTCTGGACCCGAAACCATCTCCTGACCTTTTCAATCTATTCCAATGACATTCCATTTATTTCTGGAATTATTCTCAAGTACAAATGGTACCGGAATACAAAATAGTGAAATAGAAAAAGGTGCCTGCCAGTGTTAAATTTTCCAGCATCCAGGGGACAAACTGACCAATCGTTGCTACCCCAACCCATAAGGCAAGTGTAGCGATGGACATGGCTCGTCCTCGAATATTTGTCGGGATATATTTCTGAAAGCAATACCCAGAAACCCGCCCAACCCCAATGCCGAATGAAGCACAAAAAGTAAGGATGAATATCAGGATGATATCCCACTGGTCATTTTAAAAGAAACAGGATCCCAACAATAACAAGCGAAATAGCCATGCCACTCATACCTCCAAGCATCAGTTTTTTCCTGCCATAGTTGTCGATTTTCAAAATGGCATAAACCGTTGCTGGTTTACAAAGCCAATAATCACCTGTCCTCCCAAAGCATCGCTTAGTTTCAGTCCTGCTTCTTCCAATATTCTTGGTCCATAATATATAATTGCATTAATGCCTGTGAATTGGGATAATATTGCCAGGATTATCCCTGCAAATAAGGCCACCCTGATTCCCGGGCGAAAAAGAACTTTCCAGGAGCCCTTCTCTTCGTTTACTGGCTTCGTTAATAGAAAACAGTTCTTCTTCAGCCAGAGCACTGCCATTTATTCTTCTCAGAACGGCTCCTGCCTGCTGGTTCTTTCCTTTGGAGGCAAGCCATCTGGGACTTTCAGGAATAAAGAAGAGGTGACGGGAAACACCACTGCCGGTAGCACTTCGGAACCAAACATGGCCCTCCATACTTCCTCTGAAAATATATTATGCAATAAATCATTTTGGATTTCAAGGCTTGAACTGTTATTAAGTAGCCAGGCATTAGAAAAATAGGCAAATAAAATACCCACGGTGATTGCAAATTGATACAGTGCCACCATTCTGCCCCTTATTTTTGCAGGGCTTACCTCAGAAATATAAAGTGGCGACAACATGGAGGCCACGCCAACCCCAACACCTCCAAGGAGTCTGAAAACGATTAATTCGGTATGCGATGCTGAAATTGCACAACCCAGAGCTGAAATGAAAAATAGCATGCCAGAGGCGATCAGGGTCTTTTTTCTGCCCAATCTGTCGGACAATTCACCTGCGAATGCTACTCCGGCAATACAACCCACCAGGGCAGAACTCACAAACCAACCTTCCATAGCGGCATCAAGCGCAAATTTTGATTTCACAAAGCTTATGGTCCCTGATATAACGGCGGTGTCATACCCAAACAGGAATCCACCCAGGGCGGCAGTTAATGCAATAAACAGGAGATAGGAATTGTTGGTTTGCTGGTCTTTCATGTTTCGTGTTTCAATGACTAATACCTTCTAGTTCTCACTGGAAAAAGAATATGGAAAATCTGATTCTTTGCATCCCCGCTTTTTATTTGGAAGCTTGTTCATTTCAAAGCTTATCTCCGCTCCCTTCTGTAATTCATCGTAGTTTAAAAAGTTCTTGCTGTATGGAAGCCCATTCAGCTTTACAGATTTGATATACCGGTTCTCCGGGCTGTTCTCCGGGGCTGTAATTTCAATCGTATTCCCGTTTTCTAAGCTTCACTGTAACTCTTTTAAACAAAGGTGCCCCGATCACATATTCGGGTGTGGCGGGTGTTACCGGATAAAAACCCATGGAGCTGAACACATACCAGGCCGAGGTCTGACCATTATCTTCATCTCCGCAATAGCCATCCGCCTGAGGAGTGTATAAGCGGTCCATCACTTCTCTTACCCAATACTGTGTTTTCCAGGGTTGACCTGCATAATTATACAGGTAGATCATATGCTGAATGGGCTGGTTCCCGTGTGCATAATTACCCATATTCATAATCTGCATCTCGCGGATCTCATGGATGACCTGTCCGTAATAGGATTCATCAAAAATTGGAGGAACTATAAATACAGAATCCAGCATGCTAAGAAAATTATTCTTGCCACCCATTAAATCTATTAGTCCACTTATATCGTGAAATACAGACCAGGTATAGTGCCAGCTGTTCCCTTCGGTGAAAGCATCGCCCCATTTAAAGGGGCTGAAAGGCTCCTGAAAACTTCCATCCTCATTTCGTCCTCTCATCAGCATGCTTTCCTTATCGAAGACATTTTTATAGTTCATGGCCCGCCGGGCATAAATTTCAATTTCCTCTTCCGGTTTGCCCAGGGCTTTGCCCAACTCATAAATACAGAAATCAGCAAAAGCATATTCCAGGGTTCGGGCCACATTTTCATTTACCCCAACATCGTATGGAACATAACCCAGTTTATTGTAATAGTCTACCCCAAAGCGGCCTACCGAGTGCATGGGTCCTTCATTTTCAGTGTTTTTAATCACTGCTTCCCAAAGGGTGTTAATATCATATCCTCTCAGGCCTTTCAGGTAAGCATCGGCAACGATGGTGGCCGAGTTGGAACCAATCATGGCGTTACGGTGTCCGGGACTTGCCCACTCCGGTAAAAAGCCACTTTCTTTGTAGGTGTTAGCCAAACCTTCCTGTATTTGCTCATTTAGTGAAGGATACATTAAATTGAAAAAGGGGAACACAGCACGAAAGGTGTCCCAGAAGCCATTGTCGGTGAACATATAGCCAGGGAGAACTTCACCGTTGTAGGGACTGTAATGTACGATGTCTCCGTTTTCATCATATTCGTAAAATTTCCGGGGAAAAAGCAGCACCCTGTAAAGGCAGGAATAGAAGGTTTTTATCTGATCATCGCTACCCCCTTCCACAACAATTCTTGAAAGTTCCCTGTTCCAGGTATCTGCCCCTCTTTTTAAGTTGATCAAAGCTATTATCTCCAAGCTCTTTTAAGATTACGTTCGGCCTGATCGAAGCTGATAAAGGAAGAAGCTACCTTTGCATGAACCTGCTCGCCTTTTTGGGTTTTAAACCTGATGGCTGCTCCAACATGATTCTCTTTCAATTCTTCTGTGCCTGCAATAACTTCTCCATCGCTCCATATATTGCTGTTGTTCAAATGCTTTATCAAAAACCACCACAAAGTAGTTTTTAAAGTTGTCCGGGACTCCTCCGCTGTTCCGGGTTGTATAACCAATAATCTTATTTTCTGATGGAATTATTTTTATATAGGATCCCCGGTTAAAAGCATCCACCAGAATATAAGAGCTGTCATTTTCCGGGAAAGTAAAGCGGAACATGGCGGCCCGTTCCGTAGGTGTGATTTCTGCGCTTACATCATAATCGGCCAGATAAACACTATAATAATGGGGTTTGGCAATCTCTGCCTTATGTGAAAACCAGCTGGCCCGGTCTTCCCCGTTGATCTTCAGATCGCCCGTAAGTGGGAACAGCGAAAACTGTCCATAATCGTTAATCCAGGGACTTGGCTGATGTGTTTGTTTAAATCCCTGGATTTTATTGGCATCATAGCTATACATCCAGCCATCTCCCATATTACCTGTCTGCGGCGACCAGAAGTTCATCCCCCAGGGCATGGCAATGGCCGGGTAGGTGTTTCCCGAGGAGAGCTTGAATTCAGAATCGGTACCCATCAGCGGGTTTACATAGTCAACCGGCTCAAACTTCTGAGCTGAAAGCTGTCCTGAAAAGAAGCAATAGCAGGAAAGAAACAGGAAAAACACCAAGTGGTAATTTTTCATAGAAATATTCTATGAAAAGATCATTGAACTGAATTATTTAGTTTTCAGAAGGATGAATTTTGTCTCATAATGCTCAATCAAGAGGGGAGAGGTAAGCTCAGCGATTTCTTCTTCTAAAATGCTGACCTCATGAATGGAAGTTGCCCCGGTTTCTTCTTTCAGTTTCCGGATATCAAGGATGGCATGATCGCCTTCGAGCTCACGCAGATGAAGAATAATTCCGGAATTATCCATGGAGACAGAAGCATTCACCAGTAATAGATTTTCGGCTTCAAGCCCGATGAAGCTTTTTGATACAAGCTGACTATCAGTGGCCTTGGTTGATGGTAACATGACTCTGGATTTAAATCCGACTCTTTCGCCCCAGCCATAGCGGGTTGCAAAAATATCTGAGTTATCTTCGGAAGAAGTAATGCTATAGGTCCACTGCAGCTGACCTTTCTGACTGGCTTTAAAATTCGTTACCCAGTAGTTATTTAATACCCAGGAGTAAATATGGTTTGTCTTTGGATTCAGTCTGTAATAGTAGCGGCCCAAATTAAGGTCACCAAACTGGACCAGGGGTATTTCGCTGCTCACAAACACGATTTGTGATTCATCATTACGAACGGAAGCAAAATTCTGAATGGTATTCCAGTCGGAAGAACTTCCTTCCAGCTGGTTTTTACCCGGGTATACCACACCGCCCTGTGCTTCAAAAGCAAGTTTGCCTGCTTCAAGCTGGAAAGGAAAACTAATATAGACAGCTTCCGGATCTGTGACCTCCAGTTTATGGATGGAATAATGCAATTCTATCTTTTTCGAATAGTGATATAATCGAACTTCAATATCCACGCCCCTGCTATCGGTACAAACGGGCATTTTACCATTCAGGAACAGACTGTTATAAATGGCCCCGGATTGCGTTCTGACCAGTTTCACATCCGTCATCAGGCTCCGTTTCAGATTCAGAGGCTTTATAAACCGTATCCCTGCGTGATGCCGTTAACCTCTCCATTTCATGACGGTTACCCAACTGCTCGTAAATGAAATTACCAAGGCTGAGTGTATCCAGGGGGTCCACCAATTCTATTTGCAATTCCTTATCATAAATGCTGGAAATGACGCCTTTGCTCTCATCTATATCAATTTTGTAATAAGCATTTTCAAGTGATTTACCAATATCAGTAGATTCCGGCTTATTGGTTTGACCGGGAATAATGCTGAATGTTTTGAAGCCCATGGCAGGAATATCGCTCACCCACAATCCATAGTAAGCCCCTTCAGTCCTCTGTTGATATTTTTGAATGGGAATCTCTTTGCCCTCTGCATCTGTAATCACAAAATCTCCTCCTTTAGTTTCTTCATTGGAGAGAAATACCGTATGCATCCCGGAGCGAGTCCAGTTAAGGGTATTGAAAACGGCTATGCTTGCTTTATCTGTTTTTGGCAAAGCAGATTCAAATATGGCCATTGCTTTTTCTTCCACAACGGTTGATAATTTAGCAGCTTCCCAGGCATAGGATGATTTCATGCCCCACTGATTTATGGTATTCTGTGCAAGTGGGTCCCTGATGCTCTCTGAAGCGCCATGGGTATGTTCATCATAGAATAAGAGGTTATCATATACCTTCTCAATCTCACCATGAATCTCTGCCGGGATTTCTTTTCCGGCCAGTTTTGCCATGGCAAGCAGACCGGAGGTGGAAGAAATATTTACATGTGCTTTCCGGACTTCTTTGGTCTCATTGGCTGCAGATCCTACTCCATCGGTCCACCAGTCGGGCCAGGCAACTTCATGAACCGGAATTTCATCTGCATGCTGTTCATCAATGAAGATCAGGAAATCCCTGGCAAGGGCACTTCTGAGTTTTGGCCATTCATAGGTTTCATTCCATTCCTTAATAATATCGCAAGCCTTTGTTGACGGGGGCGAATTATCGGTGACGTAGCCCGAAAATTGAAAAGCTACTCTATCATAGGGGTAATTCTTTTCTTCCAGGGTATTTAAGTATTTTGACAGGTTGTTTCTCAGGACAACCATTTTGCCGGAGGTCAGGCCCACTGCATTTCCATGCATATAGTGTTCACTTCTGTATGCCAGCAAGCGATTCCCTGATGGACTCTGCCACCAGAAGGTAGTTGGCTTATCAAAAGGTCTCCTGGCCCTGTGGGCATGGATCCCCATATTCAGGTATTTTACATCGGTTGTATTATAGTAATCGACCAGGCACCAGGCAATCCCATTCACATCGTTCTGCATAAGGGATTTCACATCAAAACCTTTATTCTGGATCATTCGCAGGGTTTTTGTCTGGGCAGCCAATGCGGGCTCATCAACGATCTCAGAATAATTGAGGAACATTCCGGTAACCTCTATTCTGCCTTCTTTTACTCGTTTCAACAGGCGATCGATCTGCTCCTGTGGCCTGCTTCTCAGGTATTCCCTGACAGACCATGCTGTTTCACAGGTCCATCGGAATTTTGCTGCATCGGGATAATCATCTGTCTGATCACAGAAATCAAGGGCATGGTCAATATACCTCAGATGTTCAGGCAGTATTTCGGATTGGGGCCGGGTATAACCGATGTCGGTATGGGTATGCTGAACCATGTAGATTTCCCATTCTTTAACCGGTTTTATTGTAAGCGGAATGCTAAGCTCTTTTTCTCCCTCGGTTTTAATCTTCGCGCTAACTTGTGTTTCTACTTCAAGCTTGGGAATTAAGAGCTCCAGTTTATTATAACCTGGGGTGAGTTGAATACTTTCTTTTGCATCATTGATTGAAACAGTTGATTGCACCTCATCACCAATGTGAATAAAATCAACACTTACAGAATTATAAAGCTTTCCTTCCTTTTTAAGCACGACATGGTTTTGATACACATCTATGCTTTTGCTTTATTCCGCTTTTAGCGGTCATATACCATGCATTGTTTTCTTCTGTATCAGAGGATATTTCAATAAGTGCCGGCTTTCCCGGAGGAAGATGCTTTTTTGGGATTTTTAAACTCGCGAATCCCATTTGATCGCTATTGGCATCAAGCATGGTCGCGTTAAGTGTAAGAACAGACCCGTTTTTTCCTTCGATTTTTCTAATTCCGAGTTCCGGTTCCCTTACAGTTTTTGAAGCTCAAATATGGTTCCCCATTCAGGCTCAGGATAAAATTCGCAGGATCGTTTGAGACTTGCATATTAAACAGCCAGATAAATGCTACCTCCTTCTCCTTATAGTCCTTCCGGAACAATTTCGGTCATCCAGCTAATCGCTTCATAATCTGATCTCCCTCTCATGAGCAAGGAAATATTTACATCGGGAAGAGCTGAATGATATCCAAAACTCAATCCGGATATTTCTTTATCAAATCCTTGCAGGTAATTCTTCTGATTCTTCTGTCCTGCCAGTGCAGTACTTAATACTAAGAGTGAAAGAATGAATAATTGCTTCATGATATTTCTGTTTTTTTAGTATTCACATTTACGGCCTTCATCAGCAAAGGCATGGATAAGGTTCAGATCAGCCTCAAAAAAATGATCGGAGGGGGAGAGGATAAATCCACCGCCCTCACCGGCGGCTTCAAAACAGCGTCTTACTTCGGCCCGGGTTTCCTCTTCTGTACAATCCTTGAAAAAATGAAACTGGTCAAAGCCCCCGATCATACAGACTTTGTCCCCGATTCTTCGCTTTGCTTCTGCCAGGTCCACATCCGCACCCATCCCGGCCGGGGTGAAGGTTTCCATGGCATCGGGTTTCATGGCCGCAATATTTTCCAGGATGGGCATCATTCCACCGCAGGTATGGTAGCTGATTCGTTGTCCGGCCTTATGAGCAGCTTCGATTAGGGCGCTATCGTAGGGAGCCACAAAATCATCAAAGATATCCGGGGAGATAACGGTGGTGGAAGCATCCCCGCCTCCCAATTCAAGGATATCATAATTTGCACCTTTAAGGGAATCGACATAGACTTTTTTCCGTTCATAAAGGATCTTCAGGAAGGCATGAACCCATTGGGGATCCTCGAATGTGGCCATAATCAGAGGCTCAATGCCAAACAAACAGGATGCATCCTGCCAGCATCCGGGTTGTCCGAATCCTTCAAATGCCATGATGTGACCACGAAGTAATGCGCTATCTCCAATCTCATCGGCCTGTTGATTAATCTGATCTACGTCGCAAAGAGGATAGCTCATATACTTTGCAATAATGTCGATATCTGCTTTTTCCTTCAAAAGGTGCTCTTTTACCCAGGTGGTATGTTCATTGGATTGCAGGATCATAGACAGCGTTTTTTCCGGAGTAACAATATTGAAACGCTGTGTGGGATAATCATAGCCTTCCAGTTTTTCCAGCTTTATCACCCAGTTATCCGACATTATCCGTCTTGCTTCCAGGAAGCCCATCTCGGTGTGTTCGGGATCATAATACTCACCTCGTTTGGGATCGAATGTATAGGCCATTTGCCAGTCAATGGGATCCAGCCCAAAATGCTCAAAGAACTCCATGTTGGAAGCACCGTCCATGTAATTGTTCAAAAACGATGGCATCAGGTGGTGGGTGGTTACAGGAAGCCTGTCTGTTGGGCGATGTTCGAGGGCAGCTATAAGACGTTCTTTTGATTTCATAATGAGTGATTATAAGGGATATGTACCGAATTTATGCGTGGTCTCTATTAAAGCATGTACGTTTTCGGATGGGATATCATCGTGAAGGCTATGGTCCGTGGACATGATATATCCACCTCCCGGAGCTGCAATTTCAAGGCATTCCTTTACTTCAGCTATAACATCTTCAGGAGTTCCGGTGACCATGGTGGTTTTATTATTCACATTCCCCACAGGGCAAAGTTTCCCCTTGTACCGTTCTTTCACGATTTTTAAATCCATCCCGGCAGCTTTCTCAACCGGGTGGAAGCCCTGAATCCCTGTTGCAACCAGATCGTCCAGGACATCCCATATCTGACCGTCGTTGTGCATAATTACAGGAGCTCCCAGAGCCTTCAGCCCCTGGACCAGTTTTTCAAATGGTTTGATAAAGAATTCCCCGAAATGTTCCGGCGATATCAACAGACCCGTGGAACCTCCCCAGTCATCCGAAATCTGGAAGGCATCCACACCACCTGTGTCCATGGCCAGTTTAGCCACTTCCAGGTTCCAATCCACAAATGCATCCACCAGAGCATGCACCAGCTCAGGATCCGTAAAGAGCGCCATGGAGAAGTCTGTGAAGTCCATAAAATACCAGGTCATCATGGTAAATGGTCCCAGCAAACCCAGTACGACTGCCAGGTCTGCCTCATTTGCCTTTACCGTATCCTTTAATATTTTGAGCCTGTGGGGTGCATCTACTTCCGGCAATTTGTATTTTTCCCAATCTTCTCTTGTTTTTATCGGAGTATCAATTTGAGCAATAATGGGCCAGCCATTTTTCTTATAAGTAACCCCCCACTCATCTTTGTATATTTCATTTTCCTCGTGAGGAATTTCCTCTATCCCGCAGAAGCCATTGATGGGTGTCCAGATGCAATCAATCCCCAGTTTGGCAGCAAGTTTAGCCTGGGCTTCACCATCATACAATACAGTGGTGTATCCCAGTAGCTCCTGAAGTAATTTTCTGCTGAACAGATGTTCGCAAATGGGCACTCTATCGGGGATCCCCCCATTCAAAGCAGTTAAAAATCGCTCTCTTGGTTTCATAGTTTTTCAGTTTTATTTTTTCCAAACAGATTCGATGAGTTCGTATAGTTCCTTTTGCTCTTTCTCATTTAAATAATGAAACTCATAATCCCCTAAATGGGTATTGGCATCTTCTGTTATTGAAACTTCTGCATCTAAGGAAAGAGCAATATTGTGCCAGCACCCTTTAGGAATATTATATAGGACCTTTAGGTTTCATATTAATTACTTCAAAGCTTATCCTGTTTTGCTGGATCTCTGCAGCAATCAGAACAGCCTGACCGGCCATTAACAGGAAAGTTTCATCCGTATGATGGTGAATGTCTACTTTTTTTGATTGCTCCGGGTGCCAGCTCAGGCATGTAGTTTAGTTGTGCCACCTGCCATTTGGGCCCGATCAAAAACGGATTATAGCCCTCCTTTGAATGCCTGTATTCTTCTATGAGTTTATCTTTTTGTCTGTCCATTTTTCTTCTTTTCAAGGAATTGTTTTCAGTATTCGGGCTCATTTCCTGTACAGATTTACCATTTTTACGATCCGCTCAGCTGCCGAAACTGCCGCTGCATGGTCCTGTGAAAAGTTTAAGCGAACACTGTCCCCGGATCCCGGTGCAAATTCTGTTCCCGGCGTAACTGTAACACCTGCCTGGTGCCGAAGCAGCCGGACAAATGTATGAGGGTCAACATCCAGGGGTGGCAGTTGGGGGAAGAGATAGCTCCCGGCCTGGGGAGTGGCGCAGGAAAACCAGCGCCCCTGAAAATTTCCAGCAATTCATCTCGTATGGCTTCATGTTCACCTATGCGTTTTTCCATCCAGCCCGGAGGTTCAAGGAACCAGGTGTCCAGTACTTTTTGATTGTATCCTGCTGCCCTCAGGGAAACAATGGCCTGAAGCCGTTCCATTCGGTCAATCAAGCCGGAAGTACCAAATGCAACTCCCAGACGAAATCCACTGAGAGATTCGGTCTTGGATGGTCCCATGATGGTGATCAGATTTTCCGGCTGTGTATCACAGGCCCGGAGATGTGTATATACTTCACCGCTGTACAGCATCCTGGAATAAAGCTGATCCACGATTACGGTCACATTATGCTTTGCCGCAAGTTCTGAAATCGCCTTGATGGAGCTGCCTGAATAAACCAGTCCTGTGGGATTGTTGGGCGTCGAAAAGACAAGGACCTCTGTGCCGCTTTTAAAGGCGGCCTCAAGTCGATTGAGATCGGGACCATTCTCAGATGGAGCTCCCAGGTAGTGCAGGGGAATGGGTACTACTTCTCCACCGAAGAACTTCACAAGCTTGCGGTTGGCAAAATAGTCCGGCTCAACCACAGCTACTTTCGTTCCTGTGGTAACTGTTGCACCAAGAGCCAGAAACAGGGCCCCCTGGGTTCCGGGTGTTATGATCAATTCCCTGTCTGCTGAAATGGGCCTGCCTGTAAATGTGCCCAGGCGCTCGGCAAGGCCTTCACGGATCTTAGCTGCACCGCGATACTCCGTATAAGCCTGTTGCCCACCTATCTCAAAGCCTTCTTTACATGCCTCAAATGATCCGGGTGTTGGAGGAAAGGCATCCACATCCCCATGAGAGAAGTCAACCGGGATCCCCTCCAGTTTTTCACCGCGCATAATAAGATTGAGATCGCCTGTTTCTTGCCGGGCCTCCTGACCAGGAGCATTCTCTGCCTCAAGAGCTTTGAATTTTTCGTCAAGGCTTATCATCGCACTAGTCCTCGATTGTTACTGATTCACCATAAAACTTAGTAGCGATCAACTTCTCACCTTCATACACTGAAAAGGTCTTTCGGGTTAATTGAATTCCAAATACCCTGCCTTTATAGTGTATATCCTTTAGTGTTGCTTCTCCAATATCTTCGTGGTTGTAAGGTTTGATGGTCAGTTTGTCTTCTTCCATAAGTACTCCAAAGGTCCCGAAAATAATGGCCTCCATACCCGCGCCTGCGGCAATCTGCAGGGACATGGAACTCAGGTCCTGCTCCGGTGCGTCTGTCAATGGATTTTGTGGCAGGTAGGGGAAATAGTCCATATATCGGATATGCCTTTTCAAAATGTCCCAACCCTTTCCGGCAAATCCTCTTTGATATAAATAACGGGATATACGACCCGGCATGCCGGCATACTGGCCACCGCCACCCCAGTCCGCATCAATCAGATCCCAGTGTACCGTATCTCTTCTTGCAACAGAGTATAGTCCATATTTCCCAAGAAATTCACCTTCCTGTATATGTCCCACAAGACCGATGCGCTGATTGTCCGTTAAATGATCGGAATCCAGGAGGTCGAAGAGGTGATAGGTCCAGATGGTTCCTTTGGTGCCATCGGGGTACAGGTTATCGAACCAGCCTTCTTCCTCGTTCCAGAGATGCTCGTTTACCAGGTCCTTTAACTTATCTGCATCAGCACTATATTTTTTAGATAATTTACTGTCTCCGTTTTTGGTAGCCCATTCAGCCATCTTATACAGCAAGTCGATGGTAAGCGCATTGGTTATGGGTACGGCATGGTTGTATCCGTCGGTTCGTATTTCAATGATTTTCTCCGTATTGTAGCCCACATTTATTAAGCCCAGATCGTCGGTGTAGTTGCTTTGCAGTTCCTTAACCCAGCGCTGCATCCATTCCCAAACAGTTGCATCTGCTGCTTCTTCTTCAAATAGGGAATAATCATTGGTGTGCCTTAAATAGGCTTCAATCATGATCTGAAGCGCAAAAGGTTCCTGGATGTACAGGTTATCCCAATGAGCACCGTTCCATCCGATATAGGTCCTTTTCATTTTCACATGCTCAAAATCTGTCAGGATGGCTCCCTTCAGGCTTTCCGGTTCCAGCATGGCCAGGATATCGGAGGAATAGGAATTATCCCAGCTAATGGTATAGGGCCACATGCCCACTGCCCAGAAAACATCAACGATGTAATTGGGATTCTCATAGCGGCTCATCAGCATGCTTAGCATGCAGCGGTAATAGTAAAGCTCCAATTGCTTATTGCTACTGCTGAATTTTGGTAATTGATCGTATGCCCAGGCCAGCTTTTCTCTTGCTGTTCTCTCCGCATCATCCATCCGTTCCTGAATATCCTGCTGAACGATATCAGGAGCGCCGTTTTCCGGTTGATAGAATTTTACTGCGAACCAGTATATCTCAGTTTGCCCGGGAGCAATGCTCACTTCAAAGCCCTTATCCGAAATGGTTTCTATGTTTGAAGAAACCCGGGCGTGGGCCACTTCACTGCCAATGGTGAAGGCATCGATCGGCATTGCTTCTGTATCTCCTTCTTTAAATCGGCAAATGATATCATCTGCCACCTGGTTGGGAACAATGGTCAGATCCAGGCTCTTGGTATTCCTGTTGTGAAGTTTCAGCTTAATAAACACTTCATCATCCTTGTAAGCAACACTGGTCCAGCTTTCGGCTGAAAAACTCACCCATGTCTTATCTTTTTCTTTATGAAAAGTACCCTTGCGATGTGCCAGATTGGGCCTCCAGCTTTCATCCTGTGTGACCATGATCCAGGGCGAATTATGCCTGAAGTTGGATCCCAGCGGATCAAAACTTCCCCTGTCATCAATCCAGGACTTCCACCTAACAGGAACATCATCTTCAATAAGTCTCCCGGTACCCTTATCATAAAAGTTCAGATTGAAATTGTACATCTCTGCCGCAATGGGAAGAAACTGCACATGGGTAAACTGGGTAATGCTGAATTGGCGGGGACTTACAAAACCCCGGTAGTTAAACAGGAAGACATGATAATCTTCGAAATTTATATGTTCCCTGTCCATGGCATAATATTCCGGGTCGGCAGGGGTAAAACTCGGGCTGTGCTGCCAGTTCCAGAGAAGTAAAAACGATGGCAATTAGTGCCGGTAATAGAATCTTTTG
>CAWANQ010000023.1:0-39100 GCA_963783435.1 uncultured Bacteroidota bacterium
GGATATCCTGTGTGGTCTCGGTTCCTATTTACTCCGAAATCCAATACATTATATACCCTATGTCCTGCTGATCCTTCAGGTTCTGTGTACCTGAAGGAGTTGAAATCCAGAACCAGTTCCTGATCATCTTTACTGATATGGATCATCCCACTTTTATAGTTCGATTTTATATAAGGGCTATCAAAAAGCATATCGGGTGCATAATTGACCCTCTTCCCGCCGACCATGGGTATTTCATTGTTAGCCAGGTTAAAATAGATCTCTTTTGCATGTTCTCCACACCCACGATAGTGCAAAATATTAAAACCTGCAACCACGGTTTTGTTCAGCACCAGCAGATTGTCTAAAACATCATCCATAAAGGCTTCCAAGGTTTTATGATGAACACGTCGCGATGTTTCAAAAATCATTCCTGCATATTTGTCGTTTAAATAGATCATCTTTTTATCCGGACTCCAGGTATAATTATCTTCCAGCAATTCACTATGCATGCCCGGGGCATTGTCATTGCCACTCACAACTCGCACAGCTGCAAAAGCATCTCCATGTTCTACAAATATCCAGCCCTCTTTTTCAAGCACACGATCATGGGTATCTCCAATAAAAATACCATAATCATTACCTATCATGAGCTTTGAGGGATACCAGTCAGGATTCACCTGAAAAAATCGGCGGGTTTGCTGAACCAGCATCACATTTTCAGATTGTACGGCCCTGCAGAGCGCATGTTCGTTTGTCCAGCCTCTGGTATTCACTGCCGCATCAGTTGGATAAATCCGAGGTCCATTTTCTCCTTTAAAGGTAATCCCCAACCAACGGGCCTGAACGCTCAAATGGCTATGAACGGCTGCCGGATGGTCCATCTGGCAACCAAGAATATAATCGGGAGTAATCCAGCTATACCTTACAAAACGTGACTCGGTATCGCATAACAATGTGCGCTCAGTACCCAGAGGCCTGGGCCAGGTGTTCTCTTCTTCGCCGGGCTTTCGAGACACATAGGCAAATTCTCCGAGACCCTGGCGATCTAAGGCTATACTCCATATGATTGGTTTTAGTTCATAGTTCGTAAGCAATTGTGTAAAGTAAGTATGTTGCGCGCTGCCTTTACCGCCAAAATAAAAACGGCTTTGAATATACATTGCATCCTCCCAGATATTTCCATTCTTAACACGCGTTTTAGCTCCACCCCGTACGCCGTTAATCTGATCCACTGCCCAATCTGCCCAGATCGCATCCAGAAATTTTTCTGCCATTTGTGTGAGCGATGGATCCTTACAGAGATCGAATAGATCCGTTAGATAGCTTACACTAATAGCCATATAGCCAGGAGAGGCAACTTCAAGGAAAAATCCCTTTTTCGCTCTTTCAGTAAAAAACTCATGAAAAAACTTCAACCCATTCATAGTAATGGTCGCTCGCCGTGTAAGCTTTCCCATCTTTATAGTTCCCCCGAGGCTTCGGCCCATGATCTGATTCGCTACCATACATGCTATGAAACCAGTACTCATACCCCCCGCCATTGCCAAGGTCGGGATATGTCCGATTCATAAACTCCGGCTCGTTCATAAATATTTGAGAACTTATCAGGCTGCTGACCTTTCCTACTATATCGTGGTTTTCACTGCCACTCATCCACCAGGTACTCCATCGGGTTAATAGGATGTCATCCTTATACTTCATTCGCTTCCATAGGAGCTCCAAAAGTGCTTTTTCTGTTTTGGGATACAAGCGCCCGGGTGAAACACTACCCTTGGAGCCAAAGGTATAATAGAGACGATAAAGCCACTGATTATCCGTTAAACTCCAATAGTCATCCAGTCCATTCACTTTGGGATCATCACTTGTGAAGATATCAAACAAAGCTTCGTTCACCTGATCAAGGTCTTTGCCCAGGTACAAAGCTGCAAAACTGGAGTTATGCGTCCTCTTGCCATTGTGACCAACTTGCTCAAATTCTTGCTCAAATGCTTGCTGGACACGCATTGGCCTGGTATCGGCAGCCTTTTGCAGATACTCCAGAACCTTCTTTTCTGAATAAACAAAATTTTGGATTTCAAGGGGATTTTCAAACTCTTGCGCCAAACAAAAGAAGGGTCCGAAAATCATCACCGAAACCAAGATACAGATCGTTTTTTTCATCATATATTTAGCTTCTTCTTATTCTAATTATTGGTATCCAGAACCAGTTTCCTGGTGTAGATTTCATTGCGGCTGTTTGTCAGCCTGAGAATATAAAATCCGGGCTCCAGCTTGTCTGTCTGAATTCGGTGATTGTATTCTCTTGATCGTTGAAATTCCCGGATCACCTGGCCACCCATATTCAGGAGCTGAATAGATTTGAGCTCAAAGGATACTTCTATATCCACAAAGCCCGAACTGCAGGGATTCGGAAAAATCTTAATGTCCGGATTTTTGATTTCCTGGCTAATTTGATTCGAAGTCTCTTCACCGCAATACTCATAGTTTTGATGATGGAATAGTTCTCTGCCATCCTGGTAAAAACAGCTAAGGTCTCCCCATAAACCATTATTCAGAAGTTCTCCTGAGTAAAAAAGCAAGCCCCTCTCATTTCCAATCCCCTCAATCCATTTTGTGTCCGGATAATTCTCGAAGTGGATTCGCTTTCTGATGGTCTCTCCAATCGGAATGCTATCTATTTGGCTTACAATCAGGTACTCATTTGTAGTGAATAAGCCTTCCCGAATGGTATCCCCAACATTCACTGAGAAATCATAAATCATGATCTCACCTGTATCAGTGACAGGGTAGGAGAATGGATGCTCCCCCAGGTAAAAGACTCTTTGATTATCATCTTCCCTGATGGCACCGATGCACACTGCTGATGAAGGATCGGGGGGCTCAGCATAAAACCTGAATACCTTGTTGTATTGCAGCCCGTTTATCAGGGTATCCTGATTCTGTAATCCAAAAATCATGGATTCCGGTTCATTTCCCTCCTCCAGGTAGTTCTCGGGGTAATAGTACTGGTACCATAAAGCATGTGATTGGGGGAAAGCAAAATAGTTTAGTTCAAATGCGCCCAGATCCGGTGCTTTACTATAGAAGGGGAAACCAATGTCCAGGCCTTTGTCAACCAGGTCGCTGCCGGAGCTCAATTTCATAAAATCAACTTCGGGAAGACTTCCATCAGCTTCCCGGGGCATTACCAGCAGGGCTTCATCCAGGCTGAGAAAATCATTATAAGCGATGGAAAGATCGAGATCAAAATAATTAAAAGAGTGATCACATTGCGCGTAGTCCATGCTACTGACCTCTGTTTCACCTCTGTATCCCAGGTTATTCTTAAGCACATGGTCATAGCCAGGCACATCTGTCGCATTATCGGGCAGGCGGTTAAGCATGTTGTAATTATAGCGGTTCCTGTAGGCCGAATTGTTATACCAGTCTATTCCCCCGATGTGGTGATTGGCATAAAAACCACTGGCCTTATTCCCCACGGCCAAACAGAATTTTACCGTATGTCTGGGTATGGGATCTGGCAATTTTTCCACCGTTAAGGTGGCATGCCCGCCCGCTTTAAATCCATTTCCGTCACCCAGGCTGGCAAAACTTGTGGAGTAACCCGCGTACATGGCCCAGCAATTTTCAATAACAACCGATTCCATGGCTCCGATCAGGTCGTATCCGTCATCGCTGTTGAACCAGGCACGGCAGCCCCTGAACACATTGCCGGTACCTCCTTCATGGGGGTGGCAACCGAAGCCATCTGTATTTCCACCACTTCCGTCTTGTGAAGTATAATCGTGGTTGTTGTAGGCATCACAATTGAGGAAAAGATTGTTTCCACCCTTCCTGTGTCGCAGGCCTGTTCCCTGCCCATCATGGAGGATCAGTTCCTCAAAAATATTGTGGTTCCCCCAGCTGTAGATGCAGTATGATTCCGTGTGCTTCGTTATGGATACCTGTATGCCTTTTATATCCAATCCTTTGATATGGATATAGTCAGCCGTTACATAGATTCCCACATTTCTTTGATTAGCGGGTATGACCGCCAGAATGATCAAATACCGGGTATTCGCCGGGGTAGGCCCAGTACTTTATGGGATTGCCAGGTGTGCCGCTTTTATCCAGAAAGGTAATACATGCGAAAAGGTTTTGGTGAACCCTTGAGATGTCCTCTTCTGTAAGTATGTATTCTCCACCCCTGATGTAAACAGTATCTCCCGGACTGGCATACTCCTGTGCTTTTTGAATTGAGGCAAGGGGAAATTCCAGGCTTCCGGATTGATCATCTTTGCCATCGACAGCGACATAATATACAGATGCAGAGCTTTCTGTCCACAGGAAACACATCGGAAGGCAGAGCCGTATTTTGAACAAGAATTTCTTCATAATAAATTTGTTAGTGATGCTGTTAACTTATTAAATTATTTAATACTACGAACCTGAATGGTGAAGGTTGAGCCTGTTTTATTTAGCTCTAGCCACTGATTATCAGGGTAATATTCCCACGAATCGGCCCCGTTTACCGCATGGGGTTTCTCGGTGATTTTCACATAGAAGGTCCAGATATGGCTTTTTTCACCCGAAACGATAAGCTGGTTTCCGGGAACGAAAAGGTTAATATCCACAGGCGAAAAAACCACCCCATCTCCCCAGGGTTCATAAAACCTGAATGTATTTTCCTTTTCGGGCCGCATGACCAGAGTGATCTTTTCAGAAAGGATCGTATCCTCACTGTTATATTATGCCATTCTCTTGATCAATGGCAATCATTGCTGCTCCCTCTCCTGATTCAGAAAGAGATAGGATTTCATTTAGCTCAACCAGAACTTTCTCTTCTTTCACCTTGCCGGTTTTTTCAATAAAGTATTCAGGCAGCTCTACATTGACCGCATTGTTTAATTCAATTTTTTCTGATTCGGGCAGGTACAGCGACACATTCTCCATGGTCCAATCAAGGGCATGGTTAATCTCCCCAGCTTCTTCAGCCTGAATGCTCACATTTTTCCATTGCAAATTATTCATGGGTTTCTCCTCGTAAGCATTGACAAAGAAAGCCTGTTGTGCATCTGTCACCGTAATGTCTGTGAAGGAAATGTTTTTGAATTCCGGAATGCCCTTCTCAGGGGGCAAGACTGGATTGGTAAGAGCGATCCAGCGATCGGGAATGGAATCTTCCGGAATGTTTTCCGGAATTGTGGGATAGCTGTAGGAGGGATACCAGTTCATTTCAAAATGAAAGGGATAGCTAACTCCTGCCATTTCGATGTTGTGAAAGTGTATGTTTTCCATTACCCCGCCCCTGACCTTAGCAGATTTGAACCGAAGCCCCATAGAGGTCCCCATGGCCTTCAGTCCATAGACCTCAATATTTCTCATGCCGCCCGAGGTTTCACTGCCCAGGGTAAACAGTCCATGCCCTGACCTGGTGATGCAATTCCGGTAAACGATGTTCTCGGCCGGACGATTTACCCTCAGTCCGTCTGCATCCTTCCCCGCCTTGATGCAAAGGTTATCATCGTTACAATCGATGTCACAATTCTCTACCAGGACATCCGATGAGGAATCCGTATTGATCCCGTCCGAACTTGGCCCGAAGCCATCAATGTTGTTCCGGACAATCACACCATCAATAAAAACCCGTTTGCAGTAGGTATTGGTCACGGTCCAGAATCCGGATCGCTTCACAGTAAAATCTTGTAGCAGGATATCTTCTGATTCATAGGCAACTACACCCCGAACCCTTTTGCAGTCGTAATCAACCGCCCAGCGCAATCCCCTGGCTAAATAGTCCGTATACATTCCTCCACTCCGGGGCGGATCTCCCCAGAATTTATCCCACCAGTATTTACCGTTTCCGTCAATGGTACCCTTGCCTGTAATGCGCACATTTTTTTCCTTGTAAATATTGATCAGGGCAGCGGGCCAATCCATCTCCACGCCTGCAATCCGGCTCCAGATCTCAGGGTACTGGCTGTCGTCCTGGATGGCCTTAATGGTCACACCCTCATCAATGCGTAATTCCACATTGGATTTTACAAATATCGCCCCTGACAGGAACACTCCGGGGGGAAAGGAAACCACCCCTCCACCTGCTTCGGCAGCTGCATCAATGCAATCCTGAATGGCTTTGGTATCAAGGGTTTCTCCATCTCCAACCGCGCCATAATCAGCCACATTAAAAGGAACATCCGGGATCTTCGCAAAAGATGGGTCATAAAATATCGCCTCCAGCCTTTTTACAAGGTCTGATTTTCCTGAATCGGCACAGGATGAAAGTCCTGTTAAAAAAATGATCCCCAGGATCAGTGCCGGGAGAATCGGTAATAGGTTCAGGTACATAGCGTTTTTCATTATATCAGTTTTCATGTCTCCTATTTAGCCAGATGATAAACTTCACTGCCTGCCAGCAGGAATGCACCAATGGTATAATCTTCAAAGTCGGGCTTGGAATCATAGGTTACAGGCTGTCCGTCGGAGGGTTTGTCTCCTGTTGCCTGAGCATATCCAATGGAGCCGTCCTTGATGCACTGCCTCTTTGATAAGGGCTTGCCAGCCTTTGCTCACCGCAGAGATATACTCCTCTTTTCGGCAGAAGTCCATTGTTGATCCCCCAGGCCATGCCATACACAAAAAAGGAGGTCCCGGAGGATTCTTTCCCCCCGAAATCCTCAGGATCGTCCAGGCTCACATTCCAGAAGCCGTCTTTGCGCTGTTTTGAGACCAGGGCCTCAGCCATCTCAAGATAGGTTGTTTTATAATCCTCATATCCAATTGCATCTTCAGGGAGGAAGTCCAGTACCCTTGCCAAAGCCGCAAAAACCCATCCATTTCCTCTTGACCAGTAACAATTCTTTCCGCCAGGGGTTTTAAAAGGAGGCTTGAAGTTCTCATCCCTCCACCATAATCCTTCATCTGTATTGTAAAGGCCGTCTCCCCCGTGCGATTCCTTGGTAAAAAGGTAGAGATCATACATTTTCTGAAAGTACTTTTCATCTTTTTCCACAAGACCAAGTTTTGTAAAAGTTGGCATGGCCATGAAAAGGGCATCAATCCACCACCAGTCATCTTTCTTCTCGGAGTCCACCATGATGTCTATAGCTTCCTTGATATTCAGGATTCTTTCGGGCTTCGGATCTATATTGTAGAGATCAATATAGGTTTGCCCGGCACAATGTGTATTGGCATTCCGGTTAATGCCGTCTCTCATATGCCACTCATGGGCTTCACCCCAGGTAACAGCATATTCATAATACTCGTCCCTGGGATCAATACTGTAAAGGGCCATTAATCCGGTGTAATAGGTGCCCCTGGTCCACAAATTACTGGGTCGCTCCTTGTTGGTAATTACATTCACTCCGGGATCGGGCCATCTTTTCATCAGGTAATTGTTGGACCGGGTCATTTGTTCCAGAACCTCTTTCTTTGATGCTTTTAATCCCTTTGTTGGAAGCAGGATACATGAGCACAGCAGGATGCATGCGGGAATGAGTAAAAGCTTATTCATTGTTAACTTAATCTAAAGGTGTTATTGAAATTGGGCCCAGTAGTCCGGAGGGCATGGGCTCTGCTCCGGAAGCATCGTAGGGCTCATAACGTATATTCACAAAATTGATCTCATAATAGTTTTTCCAGGCAATTCCTTTTCGATCCATGTCAATAACCCGGTTGAAGCTCAGATTCCTCACTTCGATCTCCATGGTATTTGACTCCTTGAGGATTCCCCCGGGGACAATCAGCCTGAAAGGTACGCTCCATGAGAGGCCCACTTCCTGGCCATTGATCCTTACCTTTCCTGTTTCCCTCATATCTCCAAGGTCCAGCAAAAAATCTTTTCCCAGAAGTTTCTCAGGCACCTGGAAATCTTTTGAATAGGTCACGGTCCCGCTGAAGGTTTCCCAATCCTCTCCCAGGCGGGTCCAGGAAACCAGTTCCTCCATTTGCATCTGTTCGGGTATCTGAGGGGCTCCATTCAGAGGCGTCAGCAACCATGGTCCGCTTAGCTGGATTCTTTGGGACTTTGCCGGTTTTGAATAGTTCCAGGCCTGCAAATCCGACACTCGAGACTCACCTCTGTTGGGAAGGCTTGTGAGAATGCGACTTTCACCCGGGGCTATTTGAAGATAGATCTCCATTCCATTTTCAGCTTCCCGGGTTAAGGCCAATCCTCTTTTCCCATTTATTGGGTCATAGATTTCCATGCTTTGACCAGAAAGACTAAGGCTAATCCAGTCATTGCAAGGGGTGGGGGACAAGTTGGCTACAAAATAATAGGTCTTGTCGCTGGAGGTTTTCCGGATAAAACTCAATCCCTTCTCAGATAAGCCCTCAGCTATAATCCCTGAGCTAAATAGTTCCTTTTTGATCTCAGTAGTTACTGTGGTTTTTCCAGACTTTTCCATGCCGGCTTTAAGCTCTGCAAGCATTGTGCGTCTTTCCTCAAGCTGATAGAGTCCGGGCACATCTTCCGGGAGTTGTTTCTCAAATATTACCGGAACCCCCTTCTTTGCAAGGTCTGCCAGGCGTTTTAATGTTTCCAGTGGAATGGTTTTACATTCCGGGATCAGGATGGCTTTATAGGATGAGTTTCCTATCCGCGCTTCCTTGTTACCTGTTACCAGATCCTTGAGCTTGAGATCGGAGATATAGTCAAATGTATAACCGGAATACCAGAGATCCTGTATCATGGCTCCAAAGGGAGTTTCAATCAACCAGTCCTTGGCTTTGTGAACTTCAAACATTCGTGGGAAACTTGTGGCATCGGGGATGGCCCAGACATCATGAATGGGGAAATAGACAAGAATATCGTTATCGGATCGGGTGTTTTGTAAAATATGCTGGCATTCGGCCACATACCTGTTTAGTTCAGGAAATTCATTCCAGAAATGGGAGAGTGGACCAAAATTGGTGGAGGCATAAAATAGGTTCCCGGGGAAGGGTTTTTCAGGCGGGGAATAGGTTATCCCATGGTAGAATATGTGGTTGATCCCTGAAACAAACAATTCATCCATTTGCGGTTTTATTTGAGCCAGAGAAACTTTAAAATGATCGCCCAGCCAGGTGGCAGATTCGGATGATACCAGGGGGCGATCACTCAGGTTTGCTGCGGAAGAAGAAAATTTTATGGAAAAGGGTGTGGGTTTGCCAAATACCTCTTCCTGGTAGTCTTCATCCTGGCGAAGACCGGGAATCGGGAAATTACTCCTGCCGAAGGATTCAGTTTCCGGGATATCGGATAAGGAATAAAGATCGATGAGGTTGCCGGGTGAGCCATGGGCCTGGTAACGTGTAATCAGACCCAGGGAATGAGAAGCTTCTATCCAGTCTGCCGCAAATTCATCCCGGAGCAGATCAGAGATGGTTTCCTGCAAATCGACCCGTAATCGCAGACGAACATCTGATTCCAGGGTATCCGAAAGGTATTTGGTATAGGGCAGCAATGAATAGCCCCTTAGTTCCTGGAAATGATCAAGAAAACCATCTGTCCAGTTTGCACCATAAACCTCATATGAATCATTGTAAAAGGACCTGACTTTTCCATGGCTGAAATCCGTTTCCCCGAAGGCTTTTCGGAATTTTTGAAAATAGAATTGAGACGCCTCTTTACTGAAGTAGTCCACTACATATCCCTCTCCTCCAGGAGCTGCACGCTTTACCTTCTGGCGGGTCATTCTTTGTATTAATGCGTATACTTTATAGTCGCGGGCTGGAATATCCCAGTCTACTTTCCCTTCCTTGTTTAGGGAAAATGGAATGTTGACATAGTTTCCCTCACTGTCATACCCTGCCAGAGAGAGGAGTTTCAGTCCCATGACCTTTGGATAAAAATCCTCAGGCTGAAAGGGTCCGGGTTCTTGGATCTCAATCACATCAAAAGCTTTAGCCGCATGTTCCTCATTGATCAGGGGGCCTCCGAAGGGCCAGCCGGTTCCCGAAGTCATGTCGATTCCCATGCCCAGCCGTTCCGCTTCAGCAAGCACATGCTTTAACATTTCCATCCACCGGGGACTTAGATACTGGATGAAGTTCTCCTCATCTCCTTTTTCTCCATAAATGGGAATGATATGCAATCCGCCGATCCCGGCCTTGCTGTATTTTTCCAGGTTTGCCGTAATACCTTCAGGGCTGACAGAATTTCCCATCCACCACCAGTATGCCCATGGTTTAGCCTCCTTTGAGATTTCGGATGGTATTTCGGCATACTCCAAATTTGTATTGCAGGATGTGAAAAGGAGAAGAAAGAAAGTTGCTGCAAAAAGACATATTGATATCCGTTTCATTATTTGAGTTATTAGGTCAAGAATTTTCTCCAAGCTTATAAACATTCGATTATTGCAGCCTTTGCAGTATATCAGGATTCAATGAAGTGGTCACAGCAATAAGATTTTCTTCAAGTTGATTTGAAGAACTGCATCCCAGCAGAGGGATTATTACTGGAGAATGGCTAAGCATCCAGGCCAGTACAAGCTGAGTTGGGCTAAGTCCGGTTTCTGCGCAAGTATTTCTCAGGCTGACCAGCCGCTCTTCATTGAGCGCATTCTGGTATAAAGCGGGAAGCGTACCTTCCATCCTCGAATAGAATCCTCCCAACAGCGGTGAATATGCAATAATGCTGAGTTTTTTTCTTTGGCACAGGTCTTCAATTTCCGGGCTGAGGAACTCCTGATTGTTAAATTCCGCCCTGGAGGAAGGCTCCACGTACGTGTGTCGCTGTTGCAGGCAGGAATATCCAGCCCATCCCTGGCTTTTGGCAACGGAATTGGCCTCCTCCAGCCTCCATCCTGTGTAATTACTTGCCCCTGCATATCGAATCTTACCTGCCTTTATTAGCTGATGAAATGCTTCCATGGTTTCTTCTATGGGCGTATTCCGGTCGTAGGCATGTGCAAAGTAAAGATCGATGGTTTCAACACCCAGCCTGCGCAGGCTTTTTTCGCATTCAGATGCGATGATCTCTTTTTTAAGTGTGCGGGGGATTTTCCCATAAGGGAAGCCAACTTTTGATGAAATCAGGAGATCTGAAGGAGCTGAACCCTGCTTCAGCCATTTACCCAGAAGGGTTTCGCTTTCTCCGCCCTTACATCCAGGTAGCCAGCTGGCATACTTGTTGGCTGAATCCAGGAAATTCCCACCATGGTCCATATACATATCCAGAAGCCGGAAAGATGTTTTTTTATCCACTTTGGAACCAAAATACATGCATCCCAATCCCGCAACAGAGATCTCTTCACCTGTATTTCCCAAACCAATTCTTTGCATTAATTGTACCATTGGTATCTGATAATAAAGTAACGAACATTCCCTTGCATAGAAGGGGAAAAATGGTTGCGTTTTCCATGATTATCGTATCACAGTTCTAAAACTTGGCAAAGGAATAGAAAACAGGAATCCCAGGAGTCAATTTAGATGAGAGCTCAGATCTTTAGAAATCACCTGATTTCAAGCTGAAAAGATTTTGGTGTTTTGCCGAAATGTTTTTTGAAAGATTTGCTGAAATAATTTGAATCATTAAAGCCTACCATCAATCCCACTTCTGAGATGGGATAGCTGGTTTCTTCTAGCAATAATGCTGCCTTTTTCATTTGAATGGATAGGATATACTGATGTGGGGTTACTCCTGTAATTCCTTTCACTTTATTGTACAGGTTGGTGCGGCTATGGCCTGTCTTTCTTGCCAGAAAATCGATATTGAAATCAACTTTGCCAATGCTCTCATCAATTATCGCGGTTAATTCCTCAATAAATTGTTTGTCCTGATCGGAATTTGTGAGCACATCGGCCGGAAGCTTGGGTTCCTGGTTAAATTTATTGATCAGTTTTTTTCTGTTGGAGATATAGTTGTCGATCTTGAATTTTAATAATTTGAAATCGAAAGGTTTTGTGATATAATCGACAGCCCCGGTCTCAAGGCCATGCATTTTCATTCCTTCGCTTGAATCTGCTGTAAGGAGTATCACTGGAATATGACTGGTAGTGAAATTATCCCGCAATTTCTGAATGGTTTCAATCCCGTCCATAACTGGCATATTCAGATCACAGACGATGAAGTCCGGAGACTCCTGAAGAGCTATCTGAAGGCCTTCTTCCCCGTTGCAGGCACCATAGACGGTGTAGTATTTTTTAAACTTATCCTCCAGATATTCTCTCATATCCACATTGTCTTCAATGACCAGTATGGAGTTCTTATGAGAAGTGCTTTGGGATGTTTTTTCATTCAATTGTTCCGATTGAACTATGGGAGGAACAGCGAGTTGAATTTCATCAGTCTCAGTTATGGGAAGATCTACAGAACCTTCATCTCCAATATGAGGTATGGACAGCCTGAAGTGTGTGCCCCTGTTAATCTCACTGTCAACCTGAATGGTCCCATTGTGGAGAATAACCAGTTCTTTTACAAAAGATAATCCCAGACCGGAACTGTTCTCATTTCTGTGGAAGCGTTCAAAAATGCGGTTCAAATCCTCTTCCTTTATCCCCCGACCTTCATCTTTTACTGACAATTCAAAACAATCCGAATCTTCTTTCCAATAAATTCCAACTTCTATGGATTTCCCTTCAGGGGTAAACTTAAATGCATTTGACAGCAAATTGTTTAATATTTTGTTCATGACCTTTAAATCAATGTACCCTAAAATCTCATCAAGGTTAGAAAAAAAGCTGAATTCAATATTTTTCTTCTCCGCCAGAGGAACGAATACATCTGACAACTTTCTGAAATAATCAACTATATCAATGTAGGAAAGGCTAAGCTTCATCTGTTCTTCCCTGATTTTACGGAAGTCCAGGATCTGTTCCACCAGGTTCAGCAGGTAGGAAGCATTCTTGTGTATCTGTTTTGCTCGCTTCTTTACGATCTCGGGTGAATCTAAATCTGCCATGATATCCTTAACCGGGTTGATTATCATGGTTAAGGGATTCTTGAATTCATGAGAGATATTGGTATAGTATTGTAATTTTTTTTCATTCAACCTGTTCATGTAAGTAATTTTATGCTTTGCCTCAGTCTGCCTTTTATAGAGGAAGAAAATCGTGAACAGTATGGTTCCGGATACCAGGACTATAAGGAGGATTCCCAGGGGTGATTGACTGAATGGAGGGCTTATGGCAATTCCAAATTGCTTGATCTCCGGTATTTCCACTCCGTCACTATTCAAAGCTTTCAGAAGGAAAGTATACTTGCCCGGAGGCATATTCTGATAGATCGCCCGGTTGGTTGTAAGGGGAGTGCTCCAATCGGCATCGAAGTTTTCGAGTTTGTATGAGAATTGGAGTTTGTCAGGATTCGTGAAATCAAGTACAGAAAATTCGACTTGAAATGAGTTCTGCAAATGGCTTAGCTTAATTTGACTCTCAAATTCAATGGCCTTATCGAGAAGATCGGATTCTCCGGGCAATATTTCGTTCCCGTTTACCATAAACTTAGAAAGAACAATAGGGTACTTGCTGGAATCTTTTACAACGGACATTGGATTAAAATAGAGGAAACCCCTGCTGTTCCCGAAGATGATCTCCCCCCCTGAAGTTGAGACCCCGCAACTCTCGGTGAAATAATTCAGAATGGCAGTTTTTTCAACAAAGAAATTCTCAATTGAACCGGTGAGGGGATTGAGCCTGTTTATCCCATTGCTGGTAGACATCCAAAGATTGTTTTCCTTATCCTCCAGGATGGAATAGACCATATTTGATGACAGCCCGTCTGCGGTATTGAAATTCTCCCACTCCCACCTTTCATCCCGGATATTGCTCATGGAAAGTCGGCTGATACCACCACCCAAGGTGGTCGCGAAAATGGAGCTGTCCTCACTCTGGAAAATGCAGGCCACATTGGGGTATACCAGGCTGGATGATTCTTCCCTGTTGCTCTGAAGAATTTTAAAATCTTTCTTATTGTTCGTCAGCTGATCTGCCCTTAGAAAACTGATGCCATCAGCCGCACCTATCCAAAGGTTGCCGGATTTGTCAATAAAAAAATACCTGGTTTGGTCACTCGCCAGATTGTCATTTTCTTTTGAAAAGGTTTCAAAGTTGGGGTTGGTAAACGGATCGGTTAGGAGACCTACTCCGGAGTTGTGGGATCCAATCCAGATTTGCCCGTGGTCATCCTGAATAATAGTAAAAACCTCATCCAGAGCCCTGGAATGATGCACATCAAAATGAATAATCTCAATGTTATTTTCCGAATCTTCCAGTATGTTTTTTAGGACAAATATTCCTTTCCCTTTAGAGGCAACCCACAGGTTATCAGAATCATCGAATATTAAACAATAGACATTGATGTCTTCCAGGAGCTTCCTTCCTGACGGGCTGAGATCATCGGGAAGGGTTCGGCGAAGTACTTTATCCTTATCATAGCAATAAATCTTACCCCCCTTGCTCCCCAACCATAAGAAACCGTTCTTATCCACGACAGCAGCCCGGATCGTATTTACATAGGTATTCACGGGATTTTTAACAGGCTGGTGCCAGAAAAATTGCCTGGGTGACAAATCTACCTTATTGATTCCTCCGACCATGGTCCCAATCCACAAGTTCTTGGAATTATCTTCGAACACATCGAGTATAAAATTGGAAGAGAGGCTGTTTGTATTCTCTTCCGAGTACAGGAAATTTTCAAAATAATCGTTTCCCGGCTTGTACAGAAAAACTCCTCCTCCACGGACGCCAACCCAGAGATCATGATTGCTGTCTTCAAGAAATACCGGGTGATCCAGATCGCCTAAGAAATCCCTGTTAGCGCCTTCAAGTGGATAGTAGAGCAAGTTTTGTTCGTCCTGGTCATACCTGTAAATACCCCTGTTATACTGGGAAAACCAAATATTAATCCGGGAGTCGACAAAAAACTCTCTGACACTATCTAATTTACTGTGGAAGCTGCTAACTACTGTGTTCTCTTTTTTGTTAACGTCGAAAATATATTGACTGGAACCCAGGAGGATCCTGGTGGAATCAATGGTTTGAATGCAGTAGATTGGATTTGTCTTCAGCTGCTCATTAATCTCTGGAAATTGCCTGAAGCTTCCTGCGGCTTGATCAAAGAAGTTCAGCCCGGATCTGCGAGTGCCAAACAAGAGCTGATTACCACTTTCATATTTACTTATAATGCTTTGGCCGGCCAGGTAATTGCTGACAAGCCTCATATTTGAAGTTGAATTGTCAATTTGTACAAGACCTTCTTCTGTTCCGATCCAGATTTTACCCTTCCTATCCTCGTGAATAAAATGGATCGCATTATTCGGGAGAAATTGCTCACTTGTAAAGTACTCGGCATTCAGGTCCTTCCTGTTTGCTGAATAGCTAAGGTATACACAACCTTTATTACCCCATAACCACAGGTTTCCACTGGAAGTAATAAGATAATCCTCAATGGGAACTTCCCGTTTGAGGATCTGTGAGAACAGGTCCAGAACAACATGCGTGAAAGGATCGATCCGGTGCACATTGCCATCAAGTGTTATTCCCCAGATGTAACCATCCTTGTCCTCTTTTATGTATTCAATCCGGTTGTTACTTAGGCTGGTGGTGTCTCCCGGAACGGAGTGGTAGGTATGGAAATTTTTCCCATCATACCTGCAGAGACCGTTAAAAGTGGCAAACCACATATATCCCCTGCTGTCCTGGAAAATGTCTCGCACAGTGTTGTCGGGAATTCCGTCCTGCATCTTGATATGAGCAAAATCAATATCCTGTGCAGAGGTAACAAATGAGTAGGTTATTAATTGAACGAGGACCAGTCCAATTTTCATTATTTCATTTATGCGGAATCTTCTATCCATACTGAATGAGGCAGGCAAGATAGAATTCAATTTGATTCTTACCAAATTACCATAATGAGAGGAGCGTGTTTACCTCATTTTAATAATTTCACATCCCGCCAGCAAAAAGGCTCCAAGCCCGTAATCTTCAAAGTCAGGCATTGAGTCGTAGGTGACCGGTTGCCCGTCTTTGGGCTCTTTTCCCGTACCCTGGACATGGCCAAGAAATCCACTGGGATGAAGGCAATCCTTCACCATTGTATTCCACCCCTGATTTATGGCAGTGCTATATATCCCGGCATCAAGCAATCCATTGTTTACTCCCCATGCCATCCCGTATAGGAAAAAGGCTGATCCTGTCAACTCCTTGCCTCCGAAATGGTCCGGATCATGCAGGCTCACATTCCACATCCCGTCTTTTCTCCTGACCTCTAGCAGGGCTTCACACATAAGCTTGAGAATGTGCTGGTATTCCTTGCGGTATTCAGAATTTTCAGGCAGAACCTGTAGGGTCCGGACAAGGGCCCCGACTACCCAACCATTTCCCCGGGACCAGTAACAATCCTCTCCATTGGGTTCCTGGTAGGGTGGCACAAAATCAGCATCCCTCCACCACAGGCCATCCTCTTCATTAAACAGACCTCCACCTATGTCATCTTTCATGTCTGTATACAGTGCATGCATATGCTCAAAATAGAGATCTTCACCGGTGATTACTCCCAGCTGGGCAAACAGGGGCATGGCCATGTATGCTGCATCTATCCAGTTCCAGTTGTTGCCGAATTCCCTTCCCCCGGTCTCCCCAGTCTCTATATATGCATCAATGGATTCCTTCACATCGGCAATGAGTTCAGGTCTTGTGGTATCCATCAGGTAGAGTTCAATATATGTCTGCCCTGCAAGATGGTCATTCCACATCTCCTTGGGACTAATCTTCCAATTATGGCTTTTCCCCCAATCCTCAGCATACTTCAGGAGATGGGATTCTTCTGTGGCCCTGTATAGCTCCATTAAGCCTGTATAATAGGTGCCACGGGTCCAGATATTGCTTTTCCACAGGATGCCGGTTGTGGGTTGAAGGATATCTTTACCGGTATCGGGCCATTTGTCCATGAAATAGTCGTTAGCCAGGGTCATTGATTCAATGATCTCCTGCTTTGTTGCTTCTTCAATCGAGCTATGATTACACGATGTACAAACGACTACAAATATGATTATTCTGCTCCGGAGCAATGATTTTTTCATAGTCATTTTGATTTAGATGTTAAATTAGATATTGGTGTGGTCATTATAGTTTTATTATTGACGAGTCCAATATAGATCTTAGGTGAAGGCAACACCATGTTTTTTTGTCCAGAAAACAACAGAAAATCGTACATGAATTCTTACTTATTAAGTCCTTTCCCCGTTATTTCCAGGGAGGAAGGCTTGTGAATTTCTAAAAAATATAAATAATCCTGAAATGTCTTGATACTTAACTACAAAAAGCATAATTTACTACTCTAATATGACAGACATATAGACATATTTACATAACTAATCTAATCTAAATCCAGCCCATGTCCATCGAAAAAATTCCGGTCATTAATAAATCCACTTTGGTGGATGACGTAGAGGACCACCTCATCAAGTACCTGGTTAAAAATAAGTTCATGCCAGGTGACCCCATGCCCAAGGAAATTGAGCTGGCAGCTTCCCTGGGGGTATCCAGGTCGGTGATCAGGGAGGCCCTGAGCAGGCTACGCATGCTGGGGATCCTTAAATCTATTAAGAGAAAGGGTTTGGAAGTGTCACAGCCCGATATCCTGATAGGTCTTGACAGGGTTATCATTCCACAGATTCTGGATCCAAAGACCATGCAGGATCTTTTTGAGTTAAGGCTGGTACTGGAGTTCGGACTGGCAGAGATCCTTTTCTTAAGGAGGAGAGCTGATGATATTAGGGAACTGAGACAGATCCTCCGGCGGGAAGCCAGTTCGCGTACCAGGGCCATCAGTATTAATTCAGAAGTGAAGTTCCATGGAAAACTCTATGAGATTGCAGGCAACAACACGGTAAAGAGAATGCAGTCGATCCTCTGGCCGGTTTTTGAGTACCTGGAAAATATGGAGGAGAGTAAGGGGGTTGAGCCCCAGCTCAGTCCCATGTCACACAGCATGCTGGTGGACATCATCGAAGACGGGACGCCGGCCCAGTATCGTGAAGCCATCAAGGAACACCTGAAAGTGCACCTGGACAGGATCCGGGAAGAAGCCGCATCAACTATCTAATAAATCATTAATTCCAAGCCAATGAACCGAAGCAAATTTATCAAAATAAGCGCACTAGGCATTGTAACTTCGATGTCGGGTCCCAAATTATTATTTAGCAATTTTGGCGCAAAAACCGATTCTAAAAATAAATTGTTTTATACCTTATTGGAAAACAATGATAAGCGCGTTGAAGAATTATTAGCGTTTAGTTCAGGAAATCCCGAATACCGCAGTTCACGATCTATGTCAAGAGAGTTTGCTGTAATAACTGCTTCATATTGTGTTGAAGAATCAAAACATTACAAATCGGAATTAGCTCTAAACAGGCTGGAAGAAATTGTTAGTAAGTTAATTGAGCTGCAATATCCCGATGGCACCCTCGATTCGGGAGGCAATCGTCAGTCGCCACCCGACACGGCATTTTTGATCGAACATCTGGGGCCCGCAGCAACAATCCTTAGCCAATTTAATTCAAACCTCGCTGATTCCTTAAAAAGCAAATTTTCTGGTTTTCTGAAGAATGTGGGTGAAGGGCTTATTACAGGGGGTGTGCATACACCCAATCATCGCTGGGTTGTATCTGCAGCATTAGCTCGCTTATATTACTTATTTAATGATGAACGCTACCTAAGACGAATGGATGAGTGGCTTGCCGAGGGGGTTTTTATTGACGATGACGGGAAGTTTCCTGAGCGAAGCCCCAATTATGCCGCAGTTGAAGACAGATCGTTGATGATTATCGGGCACTTGCTAGACCGACCCGAACTTTTCGAAATAGTTAAGAAGAATTTGTTATCTACCTTCTATTTAATGGAAGAAAATGGCGAATTAATTACCCTGGATTCGCGCAGGCAGGATCAAAACTATTTAGTTTCGGTTTCCTCATATTATTTACTTTACAGGTATTTTGCCATTCATTTTAACGATGAATTATTTGCTGCAATCGTAAAAAAAATAGAAGCAATTCCCAACCTAATTATAGGTATTTTGTCTACATCTTTGATAGATTTTCTGTATGTTCCAATGCTTTTCGAAGATCTTCCGGAAAGCACCTCGTTGCCAACAAGCTATACAAAAGAGTTTTTACTGACCAATCTGGTAAGAATAAAAAGAGGCAACATAACAGCCACTATTTTTGGTGGAAACGACTTGCCAGTAGTTATTGCATCCGGCCGTTCAACAAACCCGAGTTTCTTTACGTTCAGAAAAGGCAAAGCAATACTGGAGTATGCCCGGCTGTCAAGCTCTTTTTTTCGAACCGGTTACTTTAGAAGCCAGGGTATATCGAGAAACGGGAATGTTTATCAATTGCACGAAACCAAAGAAGCCTATTATTATCAACCATTGAGTGTTGGGGATAGAAATCCTGAGGGAGACTATCAATTATCCGAGTCACCCGATGGAAGGTTTTGGAGCAAAATGGATTTTAAATCGCGCAAAAAAAGCAACATTCAGGTTCTTGAGACCCATATAACAATTCAGGAAGGAAATGGGGGCTTTGAAATGGAAGTTGATGTTTCTGGACCAAAACAAGTTGAAGTTGTCCTTGAACTTTGTTTCCGAAAAGGGGGAGAACTGGATCATGTTGTTTCTACCCGTAGCGACGAAGACTATTTGTTGCAAGAAGGATTCGGCACTTATCAGGTAGAGAACGATACCATCAGGTTTGGCCCTGGAATTGCCGACCATAATCATATTAGTAGAATTGACGGGGAACTGTACAGTACTCATTTTGGCTCCATCAAAGGGAAAGGCAATCATGTGTACTTAACAGGCTACACTCCGTTTAAGCATACATTTACCATCGGGTAAAATGAACGAACTATAAAAATGAAACTGTGAAAATAACAGATTCCAATACACCTTTGCACTTGTTGCAACCCGACTATGAAATACCTTACGAAATACCGCTTGCAAAACAGCTTGCCTCACAGCTTGAGAACATCCTTATATACCTTGAAAAAGTAACTCCTGTTGGTTTGGTGGATGGCAACAATAAGCAATTTGAAGATTATTCGGGAATAAACAGACAGACTAAACTCAAACAAGGCGATTTCAGGTTAACGAGCTACGAATGGGGAGTCACATATTCGGCCATGTTAAATGCTGCCGAAGTGCTGCAAGACACCAGATTTTCAGAATATACCATCACCCGTTTAGACTTTATTAAAAACATACGCCCGGGCTTTAAAAGGCTGGAAGAGCAGGATACAAGCTTCATATCGCCGATTCACTCAGTTCTGTATCCAAAAGAACTGGACGATTCAGGGGCGCTTTGTGCAGCCATGATTAAAGCACAAAAGATAAGTGGTAAAGCAAATTATTCATCAATGATCGATCATTTTTCTGATTACATAAGCCACAAACAGTTTCGTTTTCCGGATGGTACTTTTGCCCGAAACCGCCCACATCCGAATACACTTTGGATTGATGACCTGTATATGAGCGTTCCTGCATTGGCGCAAATTGGAAATTTAAGTGGAGAAAGCAGTTATTTTGCTGATGCAATAAAACAATTGGTTCAATTTTCAAAACGGATGTTTTGCCTTGATATTGGATTATTTATGCATGGTTGGGTGTTAGAAATGAAACACCATCCTGCCTATTATTGGGGGCGTGCTAATGGTTGGGCCTTGCTGGCCATGGTGGAAATGCTTAAGGTTCTGCCAGAAACGTATGAAGGTAGAAATGGAGTATTAGAAATTTTCAATAAGCACGTAAAAGGTTTGGCACGACTGCAATCGGGCTCAGGGTTCTGGCATCAATTGCTCAATAGGAGGGATACTTATTACGAAACTTCGGCCACTGCGATTATAACATACGCTTTTGCCTGGGCAATAAACAATGGATACCTCGATGCAAAAGAATACGGGCCGGCAATTATACTTGCCTGGAATGCCATTAATTCGAGGATAAATAAGAACGGACAAATTGAAGGCACATGTGTGGGTACAGGTATGGGATTCGATCCGGCTTTTTATGTTCACCGGCCGGTTAGTGTTTTTGCAGCACATGGTTACGGGCCAGTGATAATGGCTGGCTCAGAGATAATTCGATTCATGGAAAAATATACTGTCGAGATTGTTGAAAACGCCATTCAGGTTTACGAGAAGAGCATGTAAACTATCAGTACTGAGTAGTTAGACTTTCATAAAAAAATAAGAAGGCCGTCTCATGTTGACTTATGAGACGGCCTCTTATTTATAAATGGTAGAATATGGTTAATCAGGTTAACTATTCTACTTCATAATCATCAGCTTTCCAGCTTTAACATTGACATTACCCGCTGTACTGATGTTGTATAGGTATACTCCTTTTTCAAAGTCGCTGATATCCAACTGTGTGTTTAATCCCTCAAGTTGTAGAGACTGGATCTCTTTGCCCACCATGTCATAAAAAGTGATGGTGCTACCTGGTTGATCCATTCCGTAAACCGAAATCATATCCCTTGCAGGATTCGGATAAACGGAAATATTCGTTGATTCACTTGCTTGTTCAACAGAAACCGTAGAAAATTCTGTAATCATTGGAGTTGCATCCATAGTTTCAGGATCGTATACCGCTGTAGCATTTGCCATGGAATCTCTTATAACATCCAGAATGGCATCCCTGTTAGCCAAATATTCTGCTTTTTTATCAGGGAACCAGTTTAAGTCACCAAGAGGTAATCCGTCTGTACCAGCGGTCATCAAACCTGCGTTGGCGTAACTCAGATCAAATGCCGGTGGCCAGCTAAGTACTGGTAAACCATCACCACCATAGGATACCGGTGATTCGATCCGCCAATCCACCCATTCCTCTGTGGGTGCAGTCCAGTGACCATTAATATTATTAACTATTTCTGTCAGTATTTCCGGGATGAATCGTAAATTCCGGATCCATTTCGGCGTAATTTGTACCAATGGTGTAATTATCATCAGCGATGATAAATGAATCTACATCCGGATGTTCCCACAAAAGGCTGGGAGAAAGCGTGTCCCCACTTTCATTCTCATACCAGTCAATAATTTCCTGGGGACGATAAAACAGGTTCTGGCCTAAATACAATGAAATACTATCCAGTGCTTCTTTTGAGTCGGCAAAATAATTCCACGTGGTAAAATGAGCGTCATAGGTATTACTGGGAATTACAGCATTTTCGTCTTTACGTCCTATAAAGTGGTAATTGTAAAAAATATTATTCGCGATCAGAAACTCATTGGCACGCTGTTCTTCACCAGCTACAATTTGATTCACGTATGTGTTATGCAGCTGAGTAATATCGGCATTGTGGAATGGACCGCTATTTGCCAGAAAACGTCCGGTGTTGACAGCCGTATTGTTCTCCCAGGTTAATTTATCAGGAGCTACATCCAAACGCATTGGAAAGCCGCCCCACGGAGAATAACGCAATCGCAGACCATTGATAAAAACACAATTAGTCACACTAATTTCACCCCCTTTGTAAGTGTTTCTAAGGGCAAAACCATCCCAGTCAGTGAAAGCGCAGTTGTCTACGATGAATGTAGTACCGCCAGTATTGCGTGCAAAAGTCCCAATAATTTCATCGTTGCTGTGAGTTCCACTAAACAAGATATTCTTGATGGTTAAGCCACCTCCTTCTTTAATTTCAAAGAAATCTCTTGCGCTGCCATCGGCTGCCGGTGTACCCACTAAAACTGGTGGAGTATCCTGGTTGATAATCCAGGTGACATCAGGTCCTTCGATCGTAATTTCGAAGGTCAAATCAATGCGACCGTCAAAAGCATAAAACTGACCAGCCTCTACCGTGTAAACACCTGCTTCAGTTATCTGAGCGTTTACAAATTGACCTGGATCAAGTGCGGTTTGCGCATTTAAAACTGCGAATAGTCCGCAACTAACAATTAATAATGTAAAGATTTTTTTCATAATTACTCTTTTTTGGTTAAACATATAAACTATTAATAATCAGGTTTTTGATGAAAGTTATAACGAATACCTAGATCCATTGTTCTGCCATAATATTGCAATGAAGCCAGTTTCCCTAGTTCACTGGTAAATGTACGATCAGCCGTATTCGTTATGTTGCTGATATTCAGAAACACCTGTAGTCCTCCACCTAGCCAGGGTAGTTTCTGTTGCGCTGTAAAATCCCATCGTTTATAGGCATCCGTATAAGAATCCAGTTCCTTATAAGTTCTATTTACTCCACGCAGAACATCGTCCGTGTATGAAAATGACAAGCGTGCTGAAAAACCACCGATATCATACCCTATTGTTGCATTGAAAATATCACCAGGCTGATCGGGCATCCTGCCACTTCGTGTGGAATCGACAAATATGGTCCTTGCAAATGGACCATCGCCATCTTTAACTGATGTTTGATAAGGATAGCTGGTTTCAGATTCAATGTGTGTATAATTAAGATTTAAGACAAGGCCCTTAAGGAAGTTGGGCAGATACCAAAAATGTGTTTGATAATCCAGTTCAAATCCTCTTACAGTAGAAGTAGCATCCAAATTAATCCATGTGCTAACAGCTGTTTGTTGTGTTTGTGTTAGATCCCACCTGTTATTGATTGTTTCCGGATCTTTAGTTCTAAAACTCGATGAAACAATTAAATTGTCTATCTCCTTATAAAATACCCCGGCAGAAAACAATCCAATTTTGTTTTGAAAAACCGATGCATAAAGGTCATAGTTTTGAGCCAATGCTGGTTCCAGGGCAGGATTTCCTAAATTCAAGTTAGGACCACTGTAGGAATCATAATAGATAAAGGGGGAGACAGCCCGGTAATCCGGATAAATGATGCTTTTTGTACTGGCCGCACGGATATCTAACCACTCAGTGGGTTTCACACGGATATGCATCTGTGGAAACCAGTTTTCACCTTTATTGCTATCGTCGTGTAAGGCTTCACTTCTAAATTCGTCCAATCGCTGGCCGTATTTTTCGACAGCGAATGCATTGTAATCGAACTGATAATTTTCATAGCGTATGCCCGGGAACAGCGTGACATACTTGCCAAGATTCAATTCTATGGAGGTATAAAATGCAGTAAGATTTCTAACATAATCATAATCATACTGAACGGATTCTCTGGGATCATTGATATAGTAACCATTTTCCTTGGCTAATTCTGTATAATGTTTCATATTGGAGATATTACCTTTCCAATAGAAATCATCGATGCCCGCATCACCAGAAAGGAAATCACCAATATCATAATCAGGATCTTCAAACAAAAAAGCTCTGATACCCAGGTTCCTGTCTATGTCCTCCAGGCCCAGATCTGTCCACAGGGAATCTTTAACTAATGCTACAAATTGTTCCCCAATTTCATGCCGATCTGGAATAGTAGCTTTTTGTGTTTCATCATTCTCTCTGGAGTTGCGAACATATTTTCCACCAAGCTTTACAATACCCGAAACACCTTTTGAAAAGCTAAAAGGCACAGAAAAGTTAAGCATGGCCTCCTGGGCTTGTTCAGTCACATCCCGTTCTAAAGTCTGAAATCTTCTTATCCTCTTTGCATTTAATCCATCGGTAACCACAGCGGCATTTAATAATTCTCTAGGTGTTGAAGTCTTCGGATCTTCCAGCGTGGGTGTTGTAAATCCGACTCCGCCCTGTGCAATACCCCCATTCATTCTCAGATCGCCAGGAAGATCCTGGTATGACATCGAATTTGAAACATTAAAGTCCATGCTAAAAAAGGAGAAATCAAATTCACCCTGAAGGGCATTACTAAGTACCGTATTGCTGCTCTGCTCACTATTTCTTGTAAAAGCTGACCATTGATTCCCAATGAGGTTAAGCGCATTTTGCTGTTCTGCCTGATCTTGAGAGAGATTACTTATGAAATTATTCATAATCAGAGAGCCCCTTTTAAATTGGTAGTCTAAAACCAAAGAACCACTTGCTCTCTGTCTGTTTGTAACCCTATCGCTGATTGTTACCGAATTGAGGTCGATCGGAATAAACCCATCTTCCAAAACATTTTCCTCATTTAAGGCATAACCGGCATTCATCGCATCTGAATTTCTATTGAAATTATCCAGAGAGCCAGAAACCTGAACCCCAAACTTATTGTTGAAAAAACGATTACTGAGATAAGCGTTTGCCTTGTAGTTGCTGAAGGTATTTGCTAAGGAGCCATACCCTCCCTGCAAAGAAAAATTACCTTTTAATCCTTCATCAGCCTTTCCAATTCTGAGGTTGACCGTCCCTCCAACTGCATCAGCATCCATGTCTGCAGTTAATGCTTTTGTCACTTCGATACCGCTAAGGATGTTTGGTGCGATCATATTTAAATCCACACTGCGATCATTCCGGTCGGTGGACTGCATTCGTACACCATTAACCATGGTCACATTGTATTTTGGAGATAAACCACGGATTGCCACCTTTTGTCCTTCTCCTCCGCTTCTGATCAGAGACAAACCGGGCAGCCTGGATACTGATTCTGCAGCATTCACATCTGGAATATCTGCTATTCGATCTGCTGATACCACATTTTTTATCGTATTGGATCTTAGCTGCTCGTTTATAGCCCCCATCTGTCCTCTAGCCTGGGCAGTTACGACAACCTCTTCCCCTTCAAAGGCGGCATAGTCCAGTTCAATCTCTACTTCAGCTGTGCTGCCTGCAACAACAGTAACCGCTACTGATTGCTCTTTAAAGCCAATATACGTGGCGATCAAATTATAGTCTCCAGCTGGTATTTGATGGATGGTGAATTCACCATCAACTCCTGTGGAAGTTCCAATACTTGTTCCCTCCAGTTGAAGATTTGCAAAAGGAAGCCCGTCGCCGGAACCCTTATCAACAACCGTTCCAGAGATGGTACCGGATCCTTGTGCATAAGTGGAGTGAATTCCTGAAAAAAGAAATGTAAATACTAAAGCAAAAACTGTAACGAACGATTTAAACTTGGATAGCTTAATTCTTGGGTGAGCCATGTGTTTTCCAGATTACGTGTTAATACTATTCTTTCGCCAAAAGCATACTTGAAATAATATCATTATGTACTTATGTCAGACATATTAGCGAGTCTAAATTAAGGTATTTATAAATGAAAATCAAAAAATGCAGCACATTTTTGCATAGTCATTTGGATTTATAAGCATAGTTTAGATAGTGATGTGATCATTTTAGTTCAATTCTTGACGAATCTAATATAGGTCTTAGGTGAAGGCTCTACCCTGCGATATCGTCCAGAAAAAAACAGAAATTTGTACAGATATTGAATCAAGTAACATTTCCTTTATCCTATCTGATATATTTCCTGACATGGTTTAAATACTTATAAATAAGGGCTATACTAAAAATCGAGTGATGCCTCTCTTTCATCTGAGCTGTTAACCCTTGTTTGTTTGGGTCCCTTATATGAATCTTTAAGGCCTCCAAGATCGATGACTATCTTATCCATAAAAACTCCGGTATCAATCATCCAAATTTTCAATGTGTGTTTCCCGACATGTTGAATAAAGTGCTGTGTCTTGTTTTCTGCCTGGTTACGTTGTACATTTTGCTTCCATTCTTCACAGCGAAAATGGGTTTCAAAGTCTACAATCAGGGGAGGACCATCATCAATTGAAATACCATACAGGCAATGTCTTTGGGAGTTGATTGGGAATGTTGGCAGGCAATATGAATAAATGTCAATCCATCCCTTATTGAAACAGTAAAAGTCATATTCCACAGAAGCTCCTGCCTTGTCATGTTCTAAGGTCCATTCCTGTTCAACCGGCTCTGCAGTAAAAGGGAGAGCGCCAATGCTGCTGCCCGTATGGCCGAGACCTTCTATTTTCTCCCAAGCAAAACCAGGCATGTCTGTCTTTCGGTGAAAGTTCTCAGCATCGATAGAGATGACCCCATTGTCTTCCACGAACAGGCCTGATAGCTCCTCTCTTGAAACATCATCCGGTGTAAAGGCAAACACCTCAATTTTCTGACTGCTACCAGCACCTTTCACTGTGATGATCCCTATATGGCGGCTCTCTCTTTTTTCAGCGAGCTTCTGGTAATCGACACTGACACGTATTCTGGTATCGCCATGGCATATCCCTTTGTTCTCGCTAAGCTTGATCCAGTCATCTGAGGTTGATATGTGATACTCGAAGGATTTCCGACCCTTATTGAAAATGTCAAAGAAGTAGGTCCTATTATACATCTTATTGTACCAGGGAAGCCCGTAATTGCCATCTGTCAATACCTGGTTATTGAATCCTTCCACGAATATTCCCATGGATGCCTTCTCCTCCGGACTATTCTTTTCAACGGGTGGCATGAAATAGTTTGGCTGGTTTTCCATAAGATGGGTGTCTGCACCTGTCTTCGGCAACCAATATCTTGGGCGATTAATTCCAATACCGTCCCACTGAATAATATCCACCCACTTTCCGTCCAAGAGCTTATGATAATTCCTTGTGGCGATTTTAATGCTGTCCCAATATTGTGCCGCCAGCTCAGCATAGTGATTTGTGCTGGCCCTGCCCTGACTGGCATAAAGACGGTTGGTCTGAGCATATAGCAATTTCGCATCCGTGTAATAGAGGCAAGCTACAGGGTACCACAGCAATTGAAAATAGGACGCCCTGTGATTTTCCGGGATCTTTGAAAAATGGCCTCAGTCTTTTCTTTCAGCTCCTTGCTGGAACTCAGACGCCTTTCTGCTTCTCTGTAATTAATGGAGCTGAATTTTGTATCAACAACCGGGGTAGTAGGCTCCAGGCGATCCCATCCCATGAACTCAGGTTTACGTTCAAAAGCCAGTTGATAATAGTGATACTTTATTTCCCCCAGCTCCCGGGCAAGATCAGGACCGAAAATATCTCCCAACCACCTTTCCTGGTGATCCCAAATATGATCCTTGCTAAACTTTGTAAGATCCCAGGCTAAATCCATCGAAAACGAGAGATTGTACTCTGCGGGTTTAATATCCCCCACATTAAAAACCCACAATTCTCTGGCATCGAAGTCATAAGCCTTCTTCATCTCAGACCATATAAGTGCAGGATTTGTCGAACTAAGCCATAGGTAATCATGGGGCCTGCCCAGATAGGATAAGTGATAATAAACACCTGCTCCCCCACTCCTGGCGTGCTCTTTTGAATTGGAAAGTCGCTTGATGTAACCATAATTGTCATCGGGCCAAACCAGGGTCACATTGTCCGGGACTTCTATTCCCTGATTGTAAAGGCTCAATACTTCCTTGTAAAGGACCAGAGCTTGTGGAATATCTCCCAGTGGCTTATTGATATTGCTGGTCAGAATTTCCTGCTGGTCATCCATAATCTCCTCCATGAGGGCCACCTTCTCATCGATGTTCAGTTCGCCATTCATGGGCAGGTCACCGCTTCCCCTCATACCAAGGGTATACACCGCATCAAATCCTCCAAGTTTTTCAACCTGCTCGTTCCAGTAATTATATATGTTATCGCGATTGATATCATATTGCCAGGGTCCCTGCTTTCCACTGTCCCAGTTAGAGGAGAGCATTTGTTGGTTATGAGGTGTTCCCAAAACAATGGCATATTGATCCGCCAGTTTTGCCCTTTCCGCATCCCAGGGATTCCATGTATAATTAGCCTTTAAGCGAAGTAGCAATTCAAACACATGCCGATAGGTGTTCAGTCCCATCCCATTGGTCCCTGGATCTTGTGTCTGAGCAGCCCAGGGCTCTAAGCCATAACCTTCATCGTTAATAAATATTCCCCGGAATTTGACAGATGGGGGCCCCATCTGATAACTCTTAACACTTATGAAAACATCCGATTTCTTCTTTACTGGTACGTCAGCCCAAAAATGCCAGGGAGATACTCCAATCTGTTTTGACAGTTCGTAAATCCCATAAGCAGTTCCCCTTCTGTCGCTCCCAACAATTACCAGTGCTTTTTCCACTCCGGGGAAGGGATTCTCAACCAGAAGAATTTTGAAGGTCTCCCACTGGCCTTTCAGGTCTTCGATATCTATCTTTTTCTGATCAGAAAGTTTAGCCAGTAATTCACATCTATCCAGCGTACCAGCAATGACCAGGTAGTTGGAAGCACCCGGCCGATTCATCACTTCCGGCATCACTCCTGTTACCTTCCCTATATCCTTCCGGAGGTCCTCCGAAGCGATTCTGACTACCTCAAAATCATTCCCATCCACATAGATGCTGGTTGCCAGATTCTTATGAACAAGCGGAAAGGCTTCGACCGAATAGGTATCTTCTACTATCAATTGATCTTCCTGCCCGAAGAGTTTTTCCGGCGAAACAACAATAGATAGAAAGGTGTAACACAATGCAGAAAGCAAAAGACTTTGTTTCATATGTGACTATTTAGTTTATTATTCTGGTCTACTTATTTCACCACCACATCCCATACTTTTGACATGCGTGATTTTCCGTGCGGGCCTTCCACCCAAAGTACCACCACATACTTACCAGGCTCCTTATAGCGATGCTGCGGATGCTGTTGGTCGGAGGTTTCGCCATCTCCAAAATCCCAATGCCAGGAGGTGATTTCTCCTCCCGATTCATCCTGAAAAGCAACAAGACGACGCGTCATATCAACTATTTTAAACGACCATTGTGCTTCAATTACCTTCCTGAACTCAGGTTCCAAAGGCATTAGTTTAAACGAAAGCAGATAGTCGGCATTTCCATACATGGTATGTTCTTTTGAGAGATTCCAAAAACCGCCCTGCTCTTTGGTTTTATCATAATCAATAATGGCCCAGCAAAGCCCCACATTTTTGTTTTCTTTCAGAACTGATTTTACTGCACGTTCCGGACCTTCATTTCCGGCGTAATCGAAGGGAGTAATCCAAAATTCCAGGGTCAGATTTCCTGACTCGCCATGTTTAAAATCAAAATCGAATGCCGCATTGGCAAAGGGCAATTCTTTAATCCAGGGTTGGCAGCCCCAAACCAGTGTCCAGTCTTTTCCTACAGCGGGGGTAAATATGTGATAGTTCTGCGCATGCACTCCATGAAAGGAAAGGTAGGCATCCATAGGATCGAGCTCTTTATTTGGATGAAACCTATCAATAAAGGGACCTCCTGATTGATCTCCGTCAACCACCAGTTCGTAGGTGTCATTATGCAATCCCGGATCTGAAAAATCCCAATAATCGTCGTATGCTTCATACAAAAAGTAGAGTCTGTTCAGGCCTTTCACCCAGCCCACTTTCACACTTACATTCAGGTTGGTCGTATCAACAGAAAGATGTCGTTTGCTATCGTCCCAAAGCTGATCGGTTCCCACCTCATAATTTTCAGGTACCATGTCCCAATCGCTGCTTTGTCCATCGATAGTTGGGATCCTGTCTGGCGGGAACTGGAAGATTTTGTAAGTGCGCTGATCCTGAGAAAAGCTAACATGGCTTGAAGTGGCAAGAAGAATCAGGAATAGTATGCTGTAAAGAAGGCTTTTCATCGCATACATTTTTGGGCACTGTCCTCCTGGTTTATCAAACACGTTATTAATACTAAGAAGAAGATAACAATTGGCAACTTCCATCTTCTACAGCGATTAGTAAACTTGTTTAACATAACATTCATATTTAATAGATTATTAATTCTTTCAAAAACCCTTCTAAAATTTCCTTCTCGTTAATGGTCACTAAAGCTTTTGGAATGAGGGCCGAGTTTTGGATAGCGGCGAGTCCCCATTCAGCAGATTGATTTGTGGAAACCCAGGTCGCTTCGTCGATAGGATTGAGCACATGCGGCCCATCAACACGCTCGGTTTCAAGTTAGCTCCAGTCTTTCCAATGGTTGTTGAGAAAATCAGCCGCCGCTCGTTTGGCAAGGGCTTTATCCTTCTTCATTGCAGCCGCATAGGCCACAATGCGGGAGTGAGCGCTTGGGAAACCCGGGGCTTTGTATTTTTCACCCAGAAAATTGACTCGTTTCTCCTTGGGAGCGGTACACAGTTCACAGTATAACAACCAGGCCTTTTCGAATTCCGGTACATCTAAAAGTTGTATCAATTCTGCGACAACTACAGGCAGACCGAACATGATACTGAGGTGACTGGCGTGGGGCGGTTCACCTTCAATTGGAGACATGCGTTTGGTCTGCGGGTCGAATTCGAATCGGTTTGAGAAAAATCCCCATTGTGAATTGCCGATGCTTCGCATGCTGTTCTCGATCCAGGTTCGATATTTTAGATAGCCGGTGCGTTCCCAGGCAGTCAGCCAATTCGATACAGCCGCACCGTAGTCGGTGCCTATAGAGATTCGACATTGATCCGAATTTTTTGGCTCATTGAGCTCCTTCTTCCTTGGATCGTAAGGAACTTTGCGACGGGCATTCAGTTTTGCCAGCTGGCGATCCGCTTCGATTACTTCCTCAAGAACGTCTCCTGTTCGTTCATCCGTAGTGAGGTAGTAGTGGAAGCGGCGGTTCATGCAGGTACTGACGCGCAGTTGCTTGGCGCTGCATCCCCAGTGCTGGACGTTGTGACGGGTACCAAAACCGGCGAAACGTGAGGTGGGGGATCATCTACGTCACGGTTGTGCCGGTTCATGGCCTCTGCCAGACGGAAGGCCCCGGCATCGCCGCTGCGCAGAAATGTGTACCAGAGCCACATATCTGTGGAGAGTTCCGAATTATCCCAGGCATAACCGCCTTTGTCATAGCGCCATACATGCCGATCGCTGTCGTAAGTGTGCATCACATCGCCGTAGTCCCCAAAACCCATACCAATGGCGTTGATCGATTTGTTTTTCATAAAAACGGATGGACCAGTCCAGGCGATCTTCGATCCTGGCCAGACTGGCAGTAAAGCAATACGGCAGGTCCCACGTAATGCTGAACACTTTGGCACGCGAAGAGCCGCGACAGCGGTGCCGCTCTCCAGACGTGACCGGAGCCGGAGCAGGTTGCGGAAAATCTTCGCGTGCGGGTGTTTCGCCGAGCGCCCAGAGATAAATATCCGTGGAGCGCGCTATGCCATGAGGGGTTCCAAAACCCGGCTCGTAGTCCTCGTAAGTGATATTCAATGCGTCGACCTGCTTGGAGTAAGGATGGTCGGGAACGCTGGGCTCAATGCCTTCGATCTTCACTCCCGGCAAAGGACCTTCAACACCCTGGCCCATGCCGTCGTGATAGAAACGGATATCCATAGCAGGTGCCTCCGGAGAATAGATCCAAATCGTGACATGTGCGTTCTCGCTTGCTGCATTGCGGATATCCAGTTGGGTTGGATTAAGTTTCCAGAAATCACGCATACCAAAGGCCAACCCACCGCTGGGACCTCCAATATAGCCAAGGCCGTCGGCGCGATGCCCCTCGTCGGATCCAATCCAGGCATGTCCGGGTTTTGTTCTCTTGCGCAGTGTAAAACCATTGGAGTTTTGCTGCGAGAGCGTGAAATCTCCCCAGGTTGGAACCCAATGAATACGCGCATTAACATTTGGTGCCCATGTATGAATATCAGGAACTTTCTTGCCTGCCACCTGGGCTTTGCGCACGGCCTCGCCCGGATCGCGTATACCAGTCAGCCCTTGCACCGCTTCTCCCCATAACCCTCCATTTTGCCCCGAGAATCGAATGTGCCGGTTATAAAGCTCATCGCGCATAGGTACATCGAAACGTACACCAAGGGCGCTTATGAAATCTGTGTGTTCGTCGCCATCGAAGACAAAGGTATGGGTCATGCGGATTCCCTCGCTACCCGCATGAAAATAGAGACGTACGGAGAAAGGAAGCCATTCGCGCCCGCTGGGCGTGCTATGTTTACCATCGATTTTGATTACGGCACGAACAGGGCCTGATTGTTCCACCTTAAGCGATTCAATCCGGCTACTAATTCTTCTGTGAGCGATCCCTGTTCTGGCGTATCCTGGCGTGTTCCTAAGAGAATGCCATCACGCAAAATAGTGTCCTTCCCGCGCTTGACCGATTTAATCAGGGCTTTCCCTTCGTGTGGCAAGCGACAGACAATTACGCCGGTATCGACAACAATGGAGTCAGCCAACTCTTTAACGCTCACGGGTTTTTTGGGAAAAATTTGCTTTCCCGGGACAATTTCAAAATGTTCAGTCAGCGGTGCATCGGGTGCGATAGCATGACCGGTCCACTTGAGGCTGCCATCAGGCCAGGTTGCCGTAGTCCACGTCTGCATGGCAACGGGATTTCCTTTGGATGTACGCAAGGTAAACGTTGCGTCGCCCGGCTGTTGCCCCATTTGGCCAGGGCACTCCAAAAGCTGTGCCGGCTTGCATCTTGGGTACTTATTCATCAACCCAACGTAACCGGGTTGGCCCCTTTTTATCACGCGGGTGACTTTTAGTGGACTCCTGGGTTTCTCTATTTTTGGTTTAGCTGCGTATAGAAGTGGTGCTGTAGCAGTCAATAAGGATGTTGCAGCAATGAATTTGCGGCGACTTATATTTTTCATACGCTTCTATTTTTTTAAATTATTATTTACGTTTCAGCCATTTTTCAGGCATCTGCACAACACGATGAATGGATTGTTATTTTCATGTTGATAGGAAATTCAATTGTTCCGCTTTGATATCCATACCAGCGCTAAAAATAGGGGATGGAGTTAATTCGCTAAGTCGTTATTAATTAAAGTGATTTTTTGGATTCTTACAGAAGATACATTGGCAGGGTGCTTAAACCCAAGTCAATCTCTTTGTTTTCTGCAATAATTTTCAAAGGCGTTTCAAAACTTCGGGTTAATATTTCACCTTTGGTATCCTGAAGCACAAAATTTATTTCCTGATCCACTTTCCAACCATCAAGGGTTGTTTCTACTGTAACAGTATCGTTTGTGGCTCCCTGATCGCACGCATATGAAATTTCAACCTTGTATGAACCGGGAGTAATGGCTCCATATAAATACCACCACAATTCATTGGGAATAAACTCGGCATGCACAAAATTACTCACGCTTTTTGAGTGCCAATCGTATTCCAATTCTTCACCTCTAAGCCGAGCCGACCATGCATACAAATCCATAGTCTCTTTTGGAGCAGCTGATTCAAAGCCTTCTGCAACCAGCACCTTTTCTTCTTCTAATTCAAGTACGATGATTGAACAGAAATCATCCACAGGCTCTTCAGGCAAAGTAAATTGCACGGAATGTTTATCCTGTTTGAACGGAATCATTTCATCGTTTGCAAGAAAGCGTGCCTTCTTTACTCTGTTTTGCCAGGCCCTTAAATGTAAAACGTTCACCTGGCCAGTTTAAGATGTGAAAGTAAAGTTTTCCAGGCCTGGTGGTGCATCGCCAGGTTACATCGGGAAAGTAAAACGGACTTGGATCTGTTTCAAAAATGGCCTCACCATTGACTTAACACAGGTTCCCACGCTGCGAAGAATATCCTGACTCTCCTGAGGAATAATCCCTTCAGCAGTCGGCCCCACATTCAGTAAATAATTACCCCCTTTACTTACGATATCCGACAATTTACAAACCAGATCTTTTGGATCCTTCCAGTTGTCATCGTTTGTTTTAAAGCCCCAGGTGTCATTGAGTGTTGCGGCACCTCCATTTTTCCTTTGTTAGTACCTGTATAGGAATTGCATTGTCGCCCGTTTGAAAATAGTCATGCTGATCATGGCCAATCCGACTATTGATTAAGCAGTTTGGTTGCAAGGTTTTTACTGTTTTACGCAGTTCCAACGCTTGTTCTTTTGTAAGTAATCCGGGCGTATCGAACCAAATCAATGCCAGTTCACCATAGTTAGAGAGTATCTCGTGAATTTGCGGGATGGCCTTTTTTTGTATGTATTGCTGGGCATCCCGTTCTCCGGGGAAATCCCAGCTATTGCCTCTCGCATTTGGTTCATACCAATCCTGATCTTGTGAATAATAAAATCCAAACCGAATGCCTTCTTCTTTGCATGCATCGGCCAATCCCACCATGGGATCCGTCGCATACGGTGTTGCATCCACCATATCATAATCGCTTACTTCCGAATCAAACATCGAAAAGCCATCGTGGTGTTTGGATGTGATGACCATGTATCTCATGCCGGCATCCTTGGCAAGTTGTGCCCATTGGTCCGGCCTGTATTCGGTGGGATTAAATTGTTGAGCCAGTTGTGCATATTCCTCTATAGGAATCTCTTTTCTGTGCATGATCCATTCACCGATGCCTCGCACTTCCTCTCCTTTCCACTCCCCCGCAGGAACAGCGTATAGCCCCCAATGGATGAACATTCCAAATTTCATATCATCAAAGGTTTCAAGTGGATCACTTTGTTTGATTATTGTTTCATTGCTTTTATTGCATGACATGCATGACGCGAGCAAAACAAAAAAAATGAGTGCCAGGGGGGCTTTTAGACGTAAACACATCGCTACCATTCTTTAATAAATTTTTAACCTTTATTTACGTTTCAGCCATTTTTCAGGCACCGGCACAACACATATATTCATCGTTCTATCATCTTCCGAAAGCATGGCAGACTGGATTTGAATTTTTGTTCCATCAGGACTAAAGGTGGGATGAACATGATCTTTTGCAGAACTTTTATGGCCTGCAGAAAGCAAAATCATTTCCCGGGTTTTCCGGTCAATGAGATAAAGATTTCTGTCAAAATCATCGCCTGTTGCAAAACGGCCATCAGAAGATCCGCTCACATGCCAGAGTCCGCTTCCCTGCTTCGTCTGTCCGGCAATTGTCATCTCCCTTGTTCTAAGATTAACGATTCCAAGTCCGCTTGGTTTTTCCCGTGTTCCACAGGGTCCCCATTCGCTTTCTTGTCCCGGGTTCGCCCCATAAACTCCGGTTGCTTCTTTTAAATTCACCAATGAGGATTCTGGAATGGCCCGATGACCCATAATGGCAATCGCAACTTCGTCGCGACCAATCACAGCTTCATGAGTAACCCATTCATATTCAGATTCAGGGTATAGCGGTCTCAGACCTGTGCCGTCAGCATTTACAATCCAGGTTCGCTGTGGAGCCTTACCTCCGGTTTCCCAACAGAAAATAAGTTCACCCGATTTCCATGAATTGCTTTGCAAATGACCAATTTGAAAGGGAACAGACACCACATATTTAATTTCCCCGGTATTCACATGTATACCTGCAATACCGGCAGGTCCGGCTCCCAATCCACGCGGACCAAACGCTTCTTCAATTTTTACTCCTTCGGGTAGGTGTTTTGCGGCTTTATTTTTACCTACGGTAAAGTACACCCACTCTTCTTCGGCATCCACTGCCATTTCTGTTCTGGCATCCATTTCTTTTGGCAGGGTACCACAAACCCTCTGATATGAGTTAGCCGGATTGAGAGTGCCTGCTTTGCTATGTGCAAACAACTTCTGCAAGTCTACTTCAATAAGTTGCTGCGATCCGGTTTCACTTTCTTCAGTCGGTTTTTTCCAGTAAAACAAGCGCATCGATTTTCTTGCAACACCCAGTACCCCTGAATAAGCTCCTTCGGTAACCTGCACTATATCTCCGGTTTTTTCATTTACAGCCATAGCTTCGCCTTTCACTCTGTCCGAGCGAAAGATGAGCCACTCTCCATCTGATGTCCATTGATTATGCGTTGGATAAATTTTTGTGTCTCCTGCCGGTTTACTGGTTAAAAAAACCAGGTCCACGCCTGTTACAGGATCTTTTACAATCTTTTTTTCTGATGGGAAACGTGTGCCAATTTGCCCCTGGCTGCTTGAAATTGTCAGTAGACATAAAAACCTGGCATAAGAACGAGTAATCATTATGGTTTTCATTTTAAACCCGTTTAATTTTTTAATTCTGATATTTTGAAATTGGCAAAACGTGATGAGCGTGTATACATCAAACGCAATCCAATCCTTCCTTCTTCAATCACAGGAAGTTCTGTATTTATAAAATGGCAGTAATAGCTTTGATGCGCATTGGAGATTTTCATGTAGAGGTTTCGCTCCTTTTTTATCACGGTAATCTTATGAGGAACGCCCGGGGCAAACAGTCCTTGGGGATAATAGTCTGGCTCCAGTTTTGAACCTTCCAGTCCACTAAGGTGTGGCATATACCGACGTGCCCTGATGTAGGATTTGCGCTCATCTCCCTGATTTGGGAAAGCAGCATAGCTAATGTGATAAGCATTCATGTGATCGAAATACATACGCATGGCAGGTACCTGTCTGAGCTCATTCCATTCAGCGATATCCTTTTTATAGGGCTCCTTACCGCTACCGGTGGCCTGAATGTACAGGATATTTACACAGCGGGTCTCAAAATCCAGGCGGGTATAATCAAATTCAATTTTCACATCACCTTCAAATGATTCCTTTGTCCAAAGCACCATGTGATGTGCATCATTCTTCTTGAATTGGGGCCCCGCCGTAAGCTGCATACCCAGTTCACTATTGCTAACCGAAGCCACCTGGCCGTCCAGAAACCATTTCTTTGTCCAATCACTCGTACGGAAATCGGAAAACACCTCCTCCCAGTCTGCCATTTCTGCTTTCTCAAAAGCTTCTTTTTCCGGCATATTTGTCAGCTGCGCTGTACATCCAGCGAACAGCAAAACATAGAGAGATAGGTATATGAATCTACTCAATTTCATAGTATATCGATTTCGTAATTTTACTACTAAAATAGGTAATTGTAACTCTCCAGGCTAATGATGGTCTCTTACCCCATTCTTTTCCAAATAGAATATCGCTGCATCGGTCTCCACTTTCTCTTTGTAGAACAACAGCGCACTGTCGTTCATCTTGACGGTGTGAGCCTTAAGCAGGCGATACACCTCCGCTCCTGCATAGATGAAGGGTCCGTATCCATGACCGGCTGCCTTATTTACGGGACGGTAATAATAGAATGCAGGATCGAATCCCATTCCGGTACCCACACAGGTCCCGTGAGTTTCTCCAAGCTCATTTACCCTGGTGGTAACGCCATGCCAGCCAAGCATCGTTTGAGATCCATAGGCCAGCATATCGATCCAGCCTTCGTTTATGGCTTTTGCCATGCAATACACATAGATCGCACTGGCTGATGTCTCCAGGTAAGAATCGTTTCTGTCCAGGAGCTGGTGCCACAGTCCTTCACTGGATTGAAAACCACACAAACCCTGGATATGGGCCTGCAGCAAAGCCAGTACCTTTATCGTCCCGGATGTCCTTCCGGTATGGCATCCAACACTTCCACTTTGGTCAGCAGGGCCCAGCCGTTAGCTCTTCCCCAGTGAAAGGCAGGATGCGGGTTCATGGCTTCAATCCACCCATGGCGGTACAGCCCTTTTTCGGGTAGAAACATACGATCTGCAAACTGCATAATCTTGTTTGATTGCTTCATCGTAATATTTGGTCTCCCCGGTGAATGTACCCATGTTGGCAATGGCAGGGACACCCATAAACATGTCATCTAACCAAAGGGTATTTTTTTGGGGCCGGTTGCGTGCAAATGTCCCGTCGGGAAGCCGGTATTCTTTGTTTATGATATAGTCGAAATAGCGGTCCATGATATCTTCCCCATCGAATTCCATACCCTCCATCTTTGCCTTGATCATGGCAGAACACATGGCTCCTGCATCATCCAGTGCTTCGGGGCGCAGGAGCTGTCGCATTTGTGGATCAGCCTTTTTATTGTCCTCCGGCAGGAAGGTTGCAAAATGGGGGATACTTCGGATAAAAACCAAACCGGTCTTCCACATATTTGTTGTAGCGTTCATCACCTGTGATTTTCGCAGCCCTGAGCATGGAAGAGTAGGTAACCCCCCACATGTAGTTGGTGATGCTGAATGTTCCCTGCCGGATAATGGAGTTTTCGTCGATCTTTCTATAATTGGTGATCTCCTCCTTTGTATTTTTGTCTATGACCCCTGTGGGTGTAGCTTCCTCCAGGTAATACAGCACACGATCGATGGCTGCTTTAACTTCCTCGGGGCTGGTTTCACCATCAGGAGTGTTGTAGCCGGGTTTTGCCAGATACAGTTTGGTGGCCGCATCTACTTTTTTGGTATCCACGTATTTCAGCGAAGATAGTGCTTGAGGCCATTGAAAAACAGCATGCAGCCATTAAAAGAAGGCGTTTATTTATGATCATGTCAGTTATATTTTAAAGTGTTTCTTTTTTATGTTTCAATTCGAATTACTTATGGTTTCATTTGATGGAGTTGTTATTCTATAAGAATAGCTTTATATCGTTTGGGATGGGCTGCTTCTCCTCTGAATCCGGTATAATCCAGATCCCTTACCTCATATGCTTCAAGGGCAT
>CAWANQ010000024.1:0-14415 GCA_963783435.1 uncultured Bacteroidota bacterium
GCAACATCCCTGTTACGTCATTTGAACATTGTCAATAAATCACAGATTACACATAGATATTCGACATTTAATCGATTATCTATGCATTATTTACTATATTTGCATCTGTTGAAGATGATGAATATGATGGGTTATGAGCAATATGGAATGATTCCGGTTGACTATGGTACCATCCTTACTAATTTAAGTGAATACAAATCGCCTAAAGATAAAGTTAGTAAGTTGGAAAAATCCGGAGTTTTGATACGCTTAAAAAAAGGCTTGTATTTAATCTCCCCAACTCTATCTAAACAAACCTTGTCGATTGAGCTAATTGCAAATCATTTATATGGGCCATCATATATTTCTTATGAAAGTGCACTCTCTTTTTATGGATTAATTCCGGAAAGGGTATACTCCGTGAAATCAGCAACATCAAAACGCTCAAAGAAATACTTAACACCAATTGGTCTTTATGATTATATCACAGTTCCTGAAAAATATTTTTCAATCGGATTAAACCAAGAAATTATTCAAAATTCATTTGCTTTCATTATTGCGAGTCCTGAAAAAGCTATTTGTGACTTAGTATTATCTACATCAGGTTTGCGCTTACAATCTCAAAAAGCTATGAATGAATATTTAATAGAAGATTTAAGAGTTGATTTTGAGTCTGTAAATGCAATTAATCCTGAGATTATTAAAGAATGTATTCAATTTGGGTACAAGAAAAAGGAATTGGAATTGCTATATAAGGTCTTGATAAGCTCAAATTAAAGCTAAATTATGAGTAGTATTTTCGATCAAATGTTATCTCGCTATGAGATAAATACAACATGAAGATAAACACAATGCACTTCATGAGGTAATTCAACAAATTACACTATCAGCCTTATATAGAGCAGGTTTTTTTAACAAAGCTGCATTTTATGGAGGTACTTGTTTACGCATTTTTTATGATTCACAACGATTTTCGGAGGACATGGATTTTTCTTTAATGGAAAAGGATGAAAACTTCACTATTGAAAATTACTTTGATACAATACGAAGTGAGTTTAAGGCATTTGGAAGAGAGGTAAGTATTACCAGAAAAAATAAAAAACAAGGCTCTCAGGTTGAATCAGCATTTCTAAAGGATAATACAGAAATCATTAATGTAGAATTTCAAACAGAGCGAACTGTTAAAGTAAAAATTGAAATTGACAAGGACCCCCCATTAAACTTTACTACAGAACACAAGCTCTTACTATTGCCTTTCTCCTTTATGACCAGATGCTTCACCTTACCTGGCCTTTTTGCAGGAAAAATGCACGCATTGCTATTTCGGAATTGGAGAAACAGGGTAAAAGGACGCGATTGGTATGATCTCGAATGGTATTGTCGGAGAGGCAGTTCGCTTGATTTTGAACATTTAAAAGAACGTTCTCTCCAAAGTGGATATAGCGGACCACAAGAATTTACCAGAGATCTATGTTTTGATCTGCTAAAAAGAAGAATAGCAAGCACAAATATCGAAATGGTAAAAGCAGATGTTAGCCCTTTTATTAAGAATACAGAGGAATTAGATATCTGGTCTAATGATTATTTTCTACAGCTGGCAGATATGATAAAATTTGAATAGTATTTCCAAGTTTCCTGGTCAAAACGAAGTGATGGAGGTATTCCCCTTCACCCAGCTCGAACAGGCCATCTTGTAAGCCCTCAATCTTTCCCGGGTCCAGCTTATTGCCATCCTTTTCAATACTTATTGTGCTCCTCTCTCCGAGCTCCAGGTTTACCCGTGCAAGTGTACCTTCCGGTATAAGCATTTCATACCTGATGCTCTCCCGGTCCAGCCTGGTCCAGTTGGATACTGATCCTGCCGGGGAGTTATAGCAGCAATTCAACTTTTCGAGGCCTTCGGGAACCGACGGTGCAAGAATGAATTCTTTAAAACCGGGATGTTCGTCATGGGCCGCACCCCCCCCAGCCAGCGGAAATACCATTCAGTGACCGCTCCAAACATGGGATGACAGTTGGAATAAGTATTGTCACTTTCCTTCCATGCCTCCCAGATGGTCGTGGCTCCGCGGTCCACCTATGGCCCCAGCCCGGGTATTCTGTACCGTTCACCATATCAAAAACAAACTTGGGTGAGATCCTCTCAGAAAGGACTTCCAGCGCGTATTTGGTGCCAAAAATGCCCGTAGTCAGATGGCCCGCAGGTGCTGCAAGCACTGCTTTCTTCAGGGGAATCTGCAGCTGCATTCAGCTGATCCTCCGGAATAATCCCGTGGTATAACAGGGTGGAGAAAAGCGTTTGCCTGTTAATCTTTCCCTTAACGGGCTGGTTCCAGAATTCGGCTCTGACCAGTTTTTCCAGTTTTTCGGCCGAGTTCACCAAAAAATTCTTTCTTCTCCTTCCAGGTCACCGATCAAGGCTGCGAAGGTTTTCATAATGCGGGCACACTGCAGATAGTGACAGGTTCCGGTCAACTCCACCGGAACGGGTTCCAGGGATTCGTGGCTCGCAGGCCCCTGTCGACCATCCCCTCCGGGTGGAACCTTTCGGCTTTTTCCATCCATTGTTTGTCTCAGCTCATATAGTTCCCTGACGATTTCCGTGTCGTTGTAATAGAGGTAGAGGTAATACTGCGTGGTAAGGAAGGCAGATTCCCAGCTGATACCGCAGTATTTAATTCCCACAAAAGGAGCCGTGTCCACAAAGGAGGAATCATTCATCGCATCCACCCAGTCATAGATAGTTTTCCGGTAAAAACCCTGCATTCGGAAATTGTATATGAAGGACTCGCTTGTGGCATTCAGATCTCCCCCATAGCCGAATTTCTCTCTGGCAGGACAATCGGACTGAACACTCACCAGGTTGGCAAGAAAGGTTCTTTCTGTGGCATCCTGAATGTCATTCAGCAGCTCGGAGGAACAGGAGAATCTGTCCGGTCTTTTCCACATCGGAATGAATGAACAGCCCTGTGATATCACTGAGCTTTGGAGGTGATCCATGCCTTAATTTCCATATACCTGTAAGTATGGTAGGTGAAATCGGGGGCTAAACCAGCTTTCCTTGTTGTCTCCAAAAATATACAATATCCGTCTGCCATGCCACAGGAGGAGCCCCGGGTCCGCCCATACCCCTTTCCTCTTGATCTGTCCGGCTACAGCTTGTCATGGGATTCAGGAGCCGTCGTCATAGATACCTTTCCCCGAACCTGAAAATAACCGTGTCTCCTTTTTCACCCTTAAGTTTGATCCTGGTATTTTCCGCTAAAATTCACTCCCATATCTACCACATGGACTCCAGGTCCGGAAGCATATACCTCAAGGGGACTAATCTCTTTTACGACCTTAACCGGTGGGAAGAAAGTCTTCTGAAGCTTTCCGCCCGGACCCTCCACAGCCTGTGCCGGTTCCCAGGAACTGTCATTAAAGCCTGGGCAGATCCCACCCTTCGACTTTCCTTCGTGCATCGAAGACCGTCCCCAGGTATACATCGTTTTTAACGACCGGACCCCTGGCATGATGCCAGCTGCTGTCGCTGAGGAGCTCTTCCGAGCCCCCATCCTTATATTCGATTCTAAGCCTTGCAACAAAAGCAGGTCTCCCAGCACTCACGTCTTCCCTTAAATTCCTAGATCCCCCATTCCCGGAGAGGGAGGGGATTGTAGAAGCCATTCCCCAGGATTATTCCAAGACAGTTTTCATTCTTTTGAAGCAGATCAGATACATCGTATTCCGCATAATAGATCCGTTTACTGAAATCGGTCCAGGCAGATCAACGTCTTCGCCTACCCCACTTCCGTTTATGGAGGCTTTATAATATCCTGCCGCCGTAATGAACAGTCTTGCCCCGGCTAATAATTTGTCCGTTTTGAATTCTTTCCGGAAGAGGGGTGCCGGATCATCCAAATAAAAAAGAGAATCATGGGCTGGCAATTCCCGTCCGTCTCCAATCCAGGGAAGATCTTCGCCAAGTCCTGGATCCTTAGCGGTTTTCTTTTCAGAAACCCCGGTACAGGCTACCAGCGTCATCAAAAGTGTTCCGATTAGTAGTTTCATGGATGAGATTTTTAAACGGTCCAAAAGATACAAAGTTAAATCTGCATTATTCAATAGTACGGAAATTCGAATCATTTCCTATAACGAGACAGTTTTAAAGGAAGTACTTGCTGAAGGGATCACTATGATCAGTACTGGTTTTAAGTACATGAGGTTGACGCCGAAATGGGCTATGCATACCAGCCAGTAACCAAGCTTCAAGATGGATGTTCAGAGAAACTGCCGGGACTGGAGCTTTGTTTTTTACCAGTGGAATGATCGTGTCAAGGACTTGAATGGTTTTGATAAGTATAAATCCTGAAAGGAGCCTATCTTTAAACCAGAAAAAAGGAAGTATCGATGTAAGCAATTTCAACCCGATGAAATGTATGCCATATCGGGTCCGATGATTATGGCCATCTGTGATGGTTTCTGTATATGTATTAAAACAAGATTAGCATGATGCGATTTACCAATTTCCTTGTACTGGTTCTTTTTACATTTTTCTTACAGGCCACGGATTTAAAACACAATCCTGAAACAAAAACAATACGGATTGCAGATGGAGCTGATCTTCTTCAATTACAAATCGATTACAGCAAGGGTTGTAAGATTAGCCAGGTAATTGTTAATGGACAGAAATACAATCTCCCCGTCAGGCGTATTCACTTCCATAAAAACGGAAACAGAGCAATACAGCTCTCTGGAATCAACGGAGCAGGCAAAAGTTCTGGTAAAGGGGAACAGGGTTGAAATAAGTAATATTGTTTTTGGTGATGAAGAAATGAGTGTTACGGAAACCTGGATATTTACACTGAATGACAAGCAGATTTTATGGAACATTAAGCGGAAATACAATCAAGGCGGGAGACTGGACAACATGGCTATGCCCGCGTGGAATTTCTCCAGTCTTTCCACCTGGAAGGGTGGTATTCTTAACACCGGCGGAATGGTTTGGTGCAAGTACCTGAAGAACATCGATGACACCTACGGGGTACATACCAATGGAGTAACATTCTGGGAACCGGAATCGGGTGATGGTTTCCGGGTTGAAGCAAGTTCTGAAACAGGGGAGAGTATTGCCAGTGCATTCAGCCATGGTGAGCAAGGTGAGTTTACATTTACACAGTATCTCACCCCCTCGTAACTTGGGCAGCGATACAATCTGAATCGTTTTGTAAACGGTAAGGCGGATGTGTTTACTCCTTTTGAGGTAAAAAAAGGAAGCTCTGAAATATCACTGGAACTGAGTTATGTCGATTATGCTAAAACATACGACAGGGGTACACTGGTTGGTATTGATGCGATAGCTGTGCGGGAACTTCTTAATACAACAGGCAGGTACGGTGTAATTGACAAAAATATTATAGGTGCTAACGGGTGGGTCACCAATTGGAAGTGCTTGCATGAGCCTTTCTTTGCACAGATAGGGATGGCCGTAAATGATAAAAATTATACAGATAACTTTTCCTCAACACTTGACCAGGAGAGAGACCAGGCCATCGAAGAGGATGGTAGGGTACTGGCGCGATGGCACAATGTGCCGGAGGCGCAAAACAGCAATTACAATTTTAAAACAGGTTATTACGATGCTCCATGGGGGTACACGATTGATGCCCAACCCGGGCAGGTGATCAACACCGCCGAGCAGTTCCATCAAAATGGTGATGTGGCCTGGCTAAAGTCGCATAAGCTGAGTTGCGAAAAAGTGTTGAACTGGCTTATAAACAGGGATTCGAATAACAACGGTATTTTTGAAATGCTGAATAACAATACCGGAGAAGAAAAGTGCAGCGATTGGTTGGATGTGGTCTGGGCAAGCTTCGAAAATGCCTTTGTGAATGCACAAATGTATGAAGCGTTAAACCTTTGGGCAGAATGCGAACTGGTTCTTGGCGACAAAGAAAAAGCTAATTATTATTCAAAGGTTGCTGCAACGATTAAAGGAAGCTTTCAATAAGCCGGTACAAGAGGGCGGATTCTGGTCGGAAGAAAAGAAGCAGTATATCTACTGGCGCGATAAAGATGGATCCCTGCACGGAGATAATCTGGTGACCCCGGTTAATTTTGCGGCAATTGCCTTTGGCATTTGCGACGATCCTCAAAGAATCAAAGCAGTCCTGGATCAAATAGAGGATAAAGCCATGGCTGAAAACCTCTTTCACTGGCCACTTTGTTTTGAATCCTTTAAATTTGAGGAGGTGTATCCACCTGTCATGTGGCCATTCCCCAATTACGAAAATGGAGATATCTTTCCAACCTGGGGTTATTTAGGAATCAGGTCATATGTAAAGTATGACAAAGATATTGCTTTGAAATACATTAAAAACATTCTCCGCCAATACAACAAAGACGGGCTTTCGTCGCAACGCTTTAACCGCCTGACGCAAAAAGGTATCGGGGAGGATATTTTGGCAGGTAGTAGCTACAACAATTACCGCTTTGTACCGCGATATTTATGGCCTCAGACCAATGTGGAACAGGATGGGTCTGGAGCCCAACATGCTGAAGGAGTTAAACGGTACAGAATTTAAGTACACACTGCGAGATGAAGTGTACAACATAAAACTTAGCGAGAACAAGTACCAGATTTCCACTCAAAATTTTACCCTGGATAACACTAAAAGCTTTCGGGGTAAACATGAATGGCAACAGCCTGCTTTACTATCCCAATAATCAGCATGTTCAAGAACTAACTGTAACACGCCAGATTTGCTGCCCATAAAAATGGAGATAGGGGAATGGGGAAAAAGCGGAACTGGATTCTCAAGTCCGGGGGGAGCGTATAAATTCCAATTGTCGGGGTTAACACCCCGTTCAACATATACCCTGCTCGCAAACGGGAAGGAAGAGCAAAGCTTTACGGCGAGCGCATCAGGAACAATAGATTTTAAATACCGCTGTGATGTTCCAACATCCTTTAGTTTGAAGTAAGGACTTGAAAAATATTTGAATGAAAAAAACAATAAAAATTCTACTGGTAGCAATACTAATTCCTTTTATAGGCAACAGCATTAACGCACACTTACCCGGTCTATTTTGCCGATGTGATATGTGAAGGGAATAAGGAAATCCTGCATTTTGAGTGGCGGCCTTATTACCAATCCTACGACAGGGCCGTCATCAGGGATCAGAAGGGAGCCCGAGACGATCATTCGGGGCATTTGATCCTTCAGGATTGACTGGAATTATAGAAACCTTCAGGCCGTAGTTTTCCGAATTATACCTTACCTTCGATGTGTGCAAGTTCACTGCCGTCTGTATGTCCGGCAGGATAATTTCAGATGATCGGAGGTCTTTATGAATGAGACAGATAAGATACTCAGCATCTTCAGGATTGATGGCCGGAAGTAGTTAATCGAAACAGATCATTGAATCTGTTACAGAGGCCGTGAAAGCGGAAAATCTGCGTAATTTCGGGTAGTGTTTCCCCTCATTGAGTAATGTCAGTTTTGAACTGGATGTTTCAAGGGATACGGTGCAGCGGGCCTATATCGGATTATGCGATCGTGGGATCATCGAATCCATCCCCGGCAAGGGTTTTTACGTGAAATCCATGCCTTCCGATACGGCATTAAATATACTTCTGGTATTTAACAAACTAACGGCATACAAGAAATCCATTTACAATGCCTTTGTGCATTCCATGAATACCCAGGCTAGCATTGATTTTCATGTGCATAATTACGATCCGAAGCGCTTCGACACATTATTAAGTCCCACCTGGACCGCTTTGATTACTACGTGATCATGCCCTTTTTTTTATCACTATGATAAGAAAATCATTGACCTGTTCAAACTCATCCCCAAGGAATAAACTGGTCCTGGTAAATAAGGATGTGTCCTTCCGGACTATGATTATCCTGTTATTTACGAGGATTTTGAAAGGGATATCTGCGAAGCTCTACATCCGGTTATCGATGAAATACGCGACTATCAGCGTATGGTACTGGTATACCCCCTTGATCCGACGTCGAACCGGGAAATTGTAAGGGGTTTTGAGCAGTTTTGCAGGATGCACAGCCTGCCCCACGAGGTCCATATTGGCATGTCTGAACTTATCATCCGGAAGGATGACCTGTACATCATTATTGATGCACGCACTTACCTGGCCGAATTTATTAAGCGATGCCGGGATATGGATTTCAGGATCTGGAAGAAAAGATTTGGGTGTCATTTCCTACAACGAGACCGTCCTGAAAGAGGTGCTTGCAGATGGTATAACCTAGTCATAAGCACCGACTTCAGATTCATGGGCAATAGATTGGCCGGCATGCTCTTAAACGGCGAGAAAACGAAGGTAAAAAATCCCTTCACGATGATCAGAAGAAAATCTTTCTGAGAAGATCATTTTCCTGTCATGGTTCAGTACGGTTCAGTACGGTTTCTCCGGATTTATGCAATATAATTGTAGTGTTGTACTAATGGAATTTCAATATCCCTGGCTCAGCCTGTAAAATAATACTGCATTATGAAAAGAAAACTGTACCTCCTGCTAATTGTACTTCCGGTAATTTTTTCCTGCAATCGTTCCGATGTACCGGACAGCCATAGCCAGGGAAGGAGCATGGATGATTTTCTTTACATTGAAAATGACCAGATCAGGCTGGGCATCGACACCTCCATGGGGGGAGCCATCACCTACCTGGAGATAAAAGAGTACGGTGAGAACATAGTCAATGATTTTGACCTGGGCAGGCAGATTCAGATCTCCTTTTTCGGCGGGCCCAATCCCTTCATCCCATCCCCGGATAAGAAGCCCCATCCCAGGTGGGAATTTATCGGCTGCAAACCCCATTCAGGCAGGCGATGTATTTGGTTATGGTTCGAAGATCAAGGATCTATATGTGGGAGAGGATTCCATATTCGTGAGTTGCATCCCCATGCACTGGCCCCTGGAGAATGTTCCCGGTCAGTGTGTTTATGAAAGCAGAATAAAACTTGAAGGCAACAAAGTTCTTGCCTACAGCCAGGATTTGAATCACAGGGAAGATAAGACCAAGTATCCGGTCCGTAACAGTGAATTACCGGCCGTGTATTCCAACGGCACCTATTACCGGCTATTTACCTATACCGGGGGATGAACCCTTCACAAACGATGACCTCACCCTGGTCCCCAAGCGCCATGTAAAACCCGGTGAATTCCCCTGGACAAGATTCCAGGCCACGGAAGGCTGGGCAGCCCTTGTGAATGAGGAAGATATCGGTGATGGCCGTTTATTCACCACATACCGAACGTTTCTTGGCGGATTTACCGGTGAGGAAGCGTACGGATCCACCTTCGATATTCCCTGTGGCTATATCTGCCCCGTGGCGATACCTTGACTTGATCACAACATCGACTATAGTAGAATATGTGATTGTCACGGGGATGCTGGAGGATATCAGAAAGGAGGTGTACGATCTCAATAAAAAATACCGAATGAATTTGCCGGTTTTCGACTTTAACGGAGGAAGGCAGGGCCGGTATTATAGAGAGAATGCTGAAGACAGCGGCTGGCCGGTCGAGGGAATGCTGAATATCCATCCCCTGGCAGTGAATGCAACACTCTGGGGACCGGGAACATCTTATCAGTCAGGGGATATTAAGGAGATTGAGATCGTTGCTGCCATTGAAAGCGATGCCGGCCATTTCCATTCCTGGAACCGCATCGAGGGCTCGGAGAAGACGGAACAGGAATCCCTGGAAATTGACATTGTTCCCGGAGCAGGCTCCAACACCTATCGCATTGATACTCGCGAGCTCCCCGGCTTTAGGGGTTTGATTACGGGAATCGCGCTCGAGTTTCTCTGATGTGAAAGCCACCGACACGATAAAGATAGCGTCCATCGAATTCAGGTGATCCGCTTGGCCGCGGGGACCAGGAGATCAAGGTTTTGCTTTATTTCCTACCCAGGATGTTGTCAGCGTTTTTCCTGACTTCCTCATGTGCGGTATCCCTTCGCCGTTTTACAGTTGCTTGAGGAGTATCCCACCAATCGATATTTATACCTTGTGTGCACTTCCCTGGGTGCCAGTTATTTGCCATTTCCTTTTTTTATAGAAATTCATGTCATTCATCGACTAATAGATATAAACAGAATCGAGCAAAATACAATTTGCACTTCAATAGTGCTATTTATGCTAAAATATGCACTTAATTAGTGCATATTGATTATTTTTGCTGAAAATAAACTGCAATGGACAAATTATTTGAACAGTTTTATAAACTCATTAAAGAGATAGATACCGGTTTCATCCGTTACATTTATGCTGAAATGAACTGGAAAAGTCGTATGATTGGACTTACTGGTCCACGTGGAGTTGGGAAAACTACTCTGGTTTTACAGCATATTAAAAAGAACCTGAATCCTGCTGAGACGCTTTATGTAACTGCTGAGGATTTTTATTTTGCCGACAACAAGCTGATCGATTTAGCTGGTGATTTTGTAAAGCGTGGCGGGAAATACCTGTTTATAGATGAAATTCATAAATACAAAGACTGGGCTAAGGAACTAAAACTGATATATGATTATCATCCAGAACTGAATGTTGTATTTACCGGTTCTTCGGTGTTGGATATTAAAAAAGGAGCCTCAGATTTAAGTCGCAGGGCTGTAATGTATAATATGCAAGGCTTGTCTTTCAGGGAGTATTTGCAATTGTTTCATCAAATATCTGTCCAGCCGTATTCTTTGGAAGAAATTCTGGGTCATAAAGCTCGAACTTCCCGGAGTAAAACATCCATTGCCATTTTTTGAAGATTATCTGAAAAGAGGGTATTACCCTTTTTCAATAGAAGAAGGCTTTGCACTGAAATTACAACAGATTGTAAATCAGACTCTGGAAACTGATATTCCAATGTATGCAGGCATGAATGTGTCCACTGGCCGAAAATTGAAGCAATTGTTGGCCATTATTGCTAAAAGTGTGCCGTTTAAGCCCAATATGACAAGTATAGCAACTGCACTCTCTGCCAGCCGGAATAACATAACTGATTATTGCCTTTTTATTGAAGAAGCCGGAATGATAGCACAACTACGGGATTCTACCGGAGGAATAAAGGGCTTGGGTAAGGTTGATAAAATTTATCTTGATAATACAAATTTGATTTTCAGTTTAGCAAACGATAACTCAAATACAGGAAACATAAGAGAAACGTTTTTTCTAAATCAGCTTAGAGTAAAGTATGATGTAATAGTATCCCCGGTTGCTGATTTTCTGATTGGTGATTACACGTTTGAAGTAGGTGGGAAAAATAAAGGATTGAAACAAATCCAAGGTATTGCTAAAGCATTTATTGTAAAAGATGACATTGAACTGGGATATTTGAACACTATACCACTCTGGCAGTTTGGTTTAACCTACTGATTGTGGAAAGTGTATAAAATCCATTGAGGACATGTTAAAGCCAAGAAAACCATATATGTGCATTCGCACATTCGCTTTGTTTATTTTTTTGGAGCTTTAAATAACACGAAGGGGGCTGTCTCATGTGGGACAGCTCTTTTCGTTAGGTATACCCGTTCATCGCTTAAACATCCTGGTATTTGAAACGGATCGCTCGTTCAGTACAGTACGGTTCAGTGCGGTTCAGTACGGTTCAGTACGGTTGTTTCAGGAATAGCATGTAATATTGCATATAGCTTTTGAAGAGATAATAATTCAATTTATTTAGATATGAAGTCAATGATGTTAACGGGTATCAGGGAGATGGAGATGCAGGAAGTTCCCACCCCAATGCTGGTAAAAGATTCCGATGTATTAATCAAACTAAAAGTGGTGGCAGTTTGTGGCTCCGATGTTCATTATTATGTATCGGGAAAAATCGGAAGCCAGGTGGTTCAATATCCTTTTCCGGTTGGACACGAGTGTGCAGGAGTGGTGGAGAAAGTGGGGAAGGCTGTAACCAGGGTCAAGCCTGGTGACCGGATTGCCGTTGAGCCGGCCATGTCCTGCGGCGAATGTGATCAGTGCAAAAGTGGAAGACCACACACCTGCAGGAAATTGACCTTTTTGGGTTGCCCGGGGCAGGCTGATGGCAGTCTGTCCGATTACATTGTCATGCCTGAGCATTCATGTTTTCCCATTCCCGATCACATGACCTACGACCAGGCAGCAATCTCCGAGCCGCTTGCCATTGGTCTATATGCTGTAAACCGTTCAATTCCCATGAAGGAAGCCCAGGTAGGAATACTTGGATTTGGTCCCATTGGGATGAGTGTGCTGTTGCCGGCCTTGGCAAAAGGAGCTGAAAAAGTATATGTGACAGATAAAATAGATGGACGCTTACAGATTGGCCAGGAGGCAGGTGCTGACTATGCCGGAAATGTGGATAAAGCCGATGTTGTAAAGGAGATACTTCAATTGGAAACCAAGGGATTGGATGTGGTTTTTGAGTGCTGTGGAAAACAGGAGGCGGTGGACCAGGCATTTGATCTGCTGAAACCGGGGGGAGTACTAATGCTCATCGGAATTCCTGAATTTGACAGATGGAGTTTACCGGTTGATAAAGGCCGACATAAAGAGGTGACTGTCATAAATGTACGGCGTCAGAATGGAGCTGTTGAAGAGACTCTGGAAATGCTGGAGAATGGAACTGTGGATGTGAGCAAGATGCCTACCCACCGTTTCTCTTTTGCCGATTCGAAAAATGCATTCGACCTGGTCGCGTCCTACGGTGATGGGGTGATGAAAGCGATGATTGATTTTTAAATAGGAATCAGGCAGATGAATATGGATACTACCGAGACTGAACATCTGGTTCAGAATCTGAATTCGTATAATTACACGGAGCGGATGACTGCCCTTACCCGGCTGCAAAACCTGAAAGCGAATCACAAGGAGGAACTGCAAAATGTAAATATGCATTTCCACTCTTTCTATTCCTACAATGCCCAGTTCTGGTCCCCTGTGCGCATTGCATGGGAATCAAAACAGAGGGCACTCTATGCTTCGGGGATCATTGATTTTGATGTGCTGTCGGGCCTGGAAGAGTTCTTTAAGGCCGGAGAGATACTGGAGTTGAGAACCAATGTGGGGATTGAGACACGTGCCTACCTGGAAGAATTTGCCCATAAAGAGATCGATTCTCCCGGCGAACCGGGAGTGAGCTATATTGCAGGAACGGGGTTCTGTAAGATTCCGGAGAACGGTTCGCCGGAGGCAGAAATCCTGGAGATCTACAGCCAGAAGGCCAGCGACCGAAACATCGCATTGATCCAACGAATCAACAGGCATGTTCCTGAAATTGCGCTGAATTATAACGAGGTCATTCCACTAACTCCCTCCGGTAATGCAACAGAGAGACATATTGTTTCTGCCTATATTCAGAAGGCAACAGAGGTTTTTACCGGAATTAACGAACGGGCTGCCTTTTGGGCCCGGATATTAAATTTGGAGTTGGAGTCAACCAGGGAACTGATTGGAGTCCAACACAAGTTTGAAGATGTGGTACGTTCAAAATTTGCAAAAAAAGGGGGTTTTGGATATGTCCAACCCTCCCGGGAAACCTTTCCTCCTGTCCAGGACTTTTTCGATTTTGTGACGTCCTGCGGAGCGATCCCTATGGAGTCGTGGCTTGACGGATGCAGTGAGGGAGAGAGGGATGGAAGGGCTTTGCTGGAGCTCTCGGTATCCAAGGGAGCCGCCGCCTTAAATATTATTCCCGACAGAAACTGGAATATTGCAGATAGCAAACAAAAAGCCATCAAAACAAGAAATCTGAAAGAGATCGTTGAAACTGCGGTAAGCATGAATCTGCCGCTGCATATTGGCACGGAGATGAATAAGAAGGGGCTTCCCTTTGTGGATGACCTGGGTGGTGCTGATCTGAATCCTTATAAGAAAGTTTTTATGGAGGGAGCGTGTATTTGTGTGGGACATACCATAATGGGTCGTTTTGCCGATTTTTTCTATACCGGACAAAATGCTGAAAGTGAATTTGGCCACCTGGAGAAAAGAAATGAGTTTTTTGCTTCGGTGGGGGCCCTGCCTGCTCTAAATGTTCAAACCGGTAATGAGTTGAGGGAAGCGGGAGTTGAGAAATCCTTTGGTCTGATCACCGATTCGGCCAAACAGGGCAAATGGATGATATAAAAAATAAAGAGTCAATTAGAATTACTATGAAAGCAGCAGTTATAAAAAGTCCGGGAGATATCGTGGTGGAAGAGTACCCTATGCCTGTTCCCGGGGAAGGTGAAGTTTTATTGAAAGTTGATGCCTGTGCCATTTGTGGAACAGATCAGCGAGTGTTGAAAGGTGAAAAACATGTGGATGTACCCATTGTGGGTCACGAAATTAGTGGAACCGTGGTTGAAACCGGGAAGTGGGTCTCAAACATTAAAAAGGGTGAGCGATATGCCATACAAACCGTCATCGGCTGCAACAACTGCCCGATGTGCGCGATCGACCGCCAAAACCTG
>CAWANQ010000025.1:0-6433 GCA_963783435.1 uncultured Bacteroidota bacterium
AAAAAAATCCGGATCCTAGGAATCCTTTAGGCTTTAAACAATCCAAAAAATAATTCCACACCACGGCCTCGTGGCGTTTTGCCTCTATTGATCCTGGCTTGAATGGCATTTTTCATCTGTGCTTTCTAATTTTCAGTGGGTGCTACTATCTCTTACATCATTGAATCGCTGATCCTGGACGGAGAAGACACATAAACCAGATAGAGGTATATATCTTCAAGTGAAGGCTGAAGTTGAAACTAAGGTTTTGAAACAAACCGTTTGGCGCAAGATTAAACGCTTTCCTCCAGATTACATGTTCGAAATGACAAGTGAAGAGTTGCAGGAATATATTTGTTTTGTAACAAGATCTCACCAAATGAATGAAATCCGACAATCAGATTACCAGTCCTTTCTAAAGGAAATCAAGGGGAAAATACTCGATGCTCAGTATAAGGCATTAAGGGCTGTGAACCGGGAGCTACTTGCACTATATAGCGATATAGGCAAATCTATAGTCGAGAAACAGGAGCAGCTTGTGTGGGGTAATTCTGTGGTAGAATCTCTATCCAAGGATCTTCAAAATGAGTTCCCAGGGATACATGGTTTTTCATCTCAGAACCTCTGGAGAATGAGAAGATTCTATATTGAATATCAGGGCAATACAAAACTCGCACCAATGGTGCGAGAAATTGGATGGAGTCACAATATTGCGATTTTTGAGAAATGTAAAGATGATCTGCAAAAGGAGTTTTATATCCAGATGACAAAAAAATATGGATGGACAAAAAGCGTGTTGATCCACCAGATAGAAAGTGAGGCTTATGAGCGATATTTACTGAATCAAACCAACTTTGATAAGGCTTTAGAAGAAAAGTACAAACACCAGGCTAACCTGGCGGTAAAAGGACAGTTATAACTTCGATTTTCTTGAATTAGGCGAAGAATACAATGAAAGAAAACTGGAACTGGGGCTGATCAAAAATGTACGAAGCTTCTTGCTTGAAATGGGTGGAGATTTTTCTTTCATCGGAAATCAATACAAGCTGGATGTAGACAGTGATGAGTTCTTTATTGATCTGCTGTTATACCATCGTAGGCTGAGGAGCCTGGTTGCAATCGAGTTGAAAACAACAGACTTCATACCGGAATATGCCGGGAAGATGCAGTTCTACCTATCGGTGCTTGATGACAAAGTCAAACAGGAGGATGAAAGCCCATCCATTGGGATCATCATCTGTAAAACGAAAAGAAGAACGGTTGTAGAATATGCACTGAAGAATACCGGAAGCCCAATGGGAGTAGCTGATTACTCACTGAGCAAAACGCTGCCAAAATCATTAGAGGGTTTGTTACCGTCCTCGAAGGAGATCATCGAGCGCTTGTCACATCTTGCGGAACAATAGACCCACAAAACAAAATCCCCACCTCTCTCAAGGCTCGCCTGGCCTTTTGTTTTGTTCCGCACTCCGCCCCGCCGGCAAAGATGCCCCAAAGGCTATGTTAAAGAACCGAGCGGCCAACGCACCGATGTTCTTCGATACACCCGGTATAAACTGCAACCACCGGTTGCAGAAATACCTTAAAACCGGAATCGGTAAGATAAGCCAGCTCCACCCTTAGTAAAAATCAAGCCCTGAAGGGTCCCCTGTCGGGGAATCTTGACACTTGTACACCCACGGCTTGTGAAGATGCCTAATCCGGTGTTAAGGCTGGTTTGGTTTTATGGAGCTTTGTGGATAGGTTATGGATATATCCACAAAATAGGACCAGACCGGTGGAAGCGAGGTCGATCTGCAAATATATTTAAGCAGATTATCCTTCCCTCAAATTTTCGATCTTTATAAATAGCTACTGATAATGATGCTTTAATAATCAATGTATCAGGAAAATCATCAAAGGAGATATCCCGGAACTAAAGGACAAGATTGCGGAAATATTGCATCGGGGGTGCTTATTCCCTCACGGGTTTTTTCTTTTACTCTGATTTGCCTGTCATAGTTCATCAGTGCTTTCCACTTTTCAGTGGGATGTGCCATCTCTTACATCATTGAATCGCTGATCCTGGACGGAGAAGACACATAAACCAGATAGAGGTATATATCTTCAAGTGAAGGCTGGAGTTATTAAAAACTGAATCATGGCATTGAGAAGCATCATCTATTGTGTGAACATAATTCCATAAAATATGATACTGGCTAGAAAAGAAACATAAGTGGAGATTAATCATTAAATTTGTATAGCTAATGAAAGCAATCATGAATCTTAAGGCAAAAAAACTTGAGCTGGTCCAAATGATTCTGAACACAGAAAAATCTACTGTTCTGGCGAAAGTGGAAGCTGTCTTCAAGAATGAGAAAGGGGCCGATTGGTGGGATGAAATCAGTGAGGCTGAAAGAAATGCAATCGAAGAAGGCCTTGCAGAAGCAGATCGTGGAGAGCTAATACCCCATAAAGAGGTGATGAAGGAGGTCCGGGAAAAATATAAGCTGGACTAATGAAGATTAGCTGGACCCCCAAGGCCAGGCGCACTTACTTCGAAGTTATTGAACACCTGGAAAAAGCCTGGACTGATAGAGAAATCCAAAACTTTGTCAAAGAGGTTGACCATTTGCTGGAACAGATCAAACAAAACCCTGAGATGTTCGAGGAATCCAGGAAAAAGAAGAATGTCAGAAAGGGTTTAGTCTCTAAACAAAATACTCTGTATTACCGGGTACGACCAGGAAAAAAGGAACTTCAACTGATCATTTTCTGGGATAACCGGAAGGATCCTGGAAATCTGCCTTACTAGAGGATCCCAGCTAATCCTAAAGCATAATTGGAGGTTTGTATTAAAGTTGGGATTTTTCAATTATTATTCTTGAACCAATATGGTGCAATCTATTTTATTTGGATAAATATGGATACGTTGTGGATATATCTCACCCCAGCTTCACCAAAAAGCTGCATTGCTTGCTATGTCAGAAAATAAGTCATTAAACAATTTTGTTGCTGAATCAATCAGGGAGCGGGTTATTAAAGAAACGGGAAGCCAAGTCCAGCATTAATTAGGCACCACCGGTGCCGAGATGGAGATGGGGGAGAAGATGGGGCTCAGGGTGACATCTTCAACGATAAACGCATCTGGTAAAATCAGAGATATAGTTAAGCCACCACCAGATTGAGTGTTATGAACCAATCTTTCTGAGGAGTAGTTGGAAACTTCCCGAAGGCTATTCTCGGGCAGATCGACCGTACTTATAATCCTTACCAGGCTTTCGTTACCATTATCCAAATCTACTCTGTAGAGTAAGAGGGGAAGGGGGATTCCATTGCCTGACATGGAGCGGAGGATGTAAGCATATTCCAGGTTTTCTTCCTTTGCCAGTTGGATTAATTTTTGTTTCAATTCCGCCTTGGACAAAGCTCCTTCTGTAACTTCCATCTCCAGTATGCCCGGAGCAATCATCTTGCCGCCATACAAGCTGCCTCGCATGTGGCCGTTGGAGTGGGGAACATCTTTGGTGGGGGTACGTCCGTTTAATTGGTTTACAAGGATCCCATTTTTCACAAGCAGGAGTTCGTCGGGAGGAATAATTCCTTCAGCATCCACTTCAAAATTTCCGGTAAGCTCTGTTCCCTGGTAGACTTTCATGTGGGTCCTCGCTGTGAGGTTGATGTTTTTGGGCATAACCCTCTGATTAAGGGAAGGGGAGGTACCATTCATCATGGATGAGGAGTAGAGGTTCATTTGCTGATCCTTGATCAGACTGGCTCTTGAGGCGGTGAGGGTTTTGGATGAGCCTATGACCATTGTGCTTAATGTGCTGCGGGCTGCCTGACCCATAAACAGGACAGGACCGTAGTAGCGATCATTTGTGATGGGTGCCTTCCTGACCAACAACAGACTGTCGACCATGGATCGAATGTCAAATTCCACCGTTTCCCTGGCGGGAAGAGATGATGGGCCTGTGGCGTCGTATGAAAGTGAGCTAAACAGCGGCTGGTAGTCTTTGCTAAAGCACTCCACCTGAATATGCAACATCGTGTGGTCCTGAGGATATTGAATTCTGGCACCTTCGCTATTGATAAAGTAATGATCGACTTGATGCATGTTCATGGCTACACTGGACCCGGTAAGATCGCTATAGTCCCCTAAAATGCTTGAATATTGGCGAAGCATCTCATCCAATCCGGTGGTATCCATCCCCGGTGTTTTCCTTAAAACTTTCTTTTTTGTGACCTCTTCCTGGCTGAAATCGGGAATGGGCTCATATCCGTCCGGAAGTTTTTTGCTTGAAAGCGTATTCATTTTATTCTTATACAGGGTGCCGGCCGATTTGTAAACCTGATCGGTCATTTTCCAGAAGCTACGCCTTATTCCCATGTAATCAGGTTCCAGTGGAGGATTTATATAGGTGGAATAAAAGTTGTCTGTAATCGACTGGTCTGTGTAATTCTCATCATTCAATTCATAGTTACCCACCATTAATCTGACATTGTTGCCACTGAACTTCTGAATACCCGATGATTCAAGCGATCCCAGGGTGGCAGAAGCGGAATAGATTTGATGGTTTGAAAGGGAATATGAAATAAAGAAGGGTTCATCAAAATCTTTAAATTTAAGTTGCTCCAGGTTCCGGTTCATTTCATCAATAAGCGCTTGTTCAATGACCTCCTTGGAAGGAGGAATGGTGGTGGAGCTCTTTGCGCCTCCTGGCATTTCAAGGATGGGTTTGATCTGGTTTCCTTCTGGCTCTTTCTGGGTCTCAATCCTGCTAATTAGCAGTGAAGGTGAGATGGTTGAAACAGGAATTCCGCCTGACTCTGCTCCACAGGTTCCATTGAAGATTCCCATCTGGTCGCCTGCTGCTTCGATACCGGAGAACATCACCAATGGGGTACCGATCAGGGTAACTCCACGGACCAGCTCATCGGGTCGGCCATCTGTATAGATGCGGAATACCTTACGGGGTTGAATGTTAAATACATTGGGCTGATAGCGGTCTGTGGTCGTAAATCCCCCCGATACCTCTTCAATATAGTATCCGTAATCGAGCCCAAGCTTTTTGCAGTTCTGAAGAAGGGTTTTTCTCAATTGTTCCTCAGTCCTTGTTTTCTTTGCACTGATAATCAGATTAGACTGCCGTGAGACCGCTTCGGAGCTGGCATTGGCCCGACCGTGTCCGTTAGACCTTGAATCTGTTTCCAGCGGCTGGCGCGACATGAGGAAATTCCTTAAAATTCCATCTTCCACCACAGTGACTTTCTGTCCCGGGATTCCCTGTTCATCGAAGGCATAATACCCATTGAGGTAATGCCCGTTGTAATCGCTCAGGGTGGGATCACTGACTACGCTCAGGTTCTTGTTAAGTACTGATTCACCAATGCGGGTTTTAAAGGTTTGTCCATCCGATTTGCTTTTTAGCCTGTGACCTTCAATGCGGTGACCAAAAATTTCATGAAAGAATACACCTGAAGCCGAAGCAGAGAGGATTGCCGGGCCCGAATAGGGCTCAGCTTTGGGGGCTTTACTAAGCTTTCGAAGGTCTTGCACCAGGACCTGGCAGGCAAGTATTACCGAATCGGAAGAGGGCAACTCTTCCGGAATTCTGGCATGAAATACTTTTTCCAGTGGAATAATATCTCCGTCTTCTGCCACCATCGAAACATTCAGGATAAGTGTCGCGCTGGTGTGGTTCTGTGCAATTCGGCTGCCTTCTGTGGATACATAGTATTTTCTTTCCGTGCTGAAATTCAGGGCAGCTTCTCCATCAATAAATGCCCTATCCCCTAAAAAAACTCCGGAGTAATCTTTTACTCTGGATACCCACTCGTCTTGATCCAATTCTCCTACAAAATCTTGCATGGGAGGGTCTTCATGCTGATGAGGATTCTCTTTGGAGAAGTCGGGTATGGAATCTCTCTTTTTGCTGTTGGTTAGTAAATTCTGATAAGAGGAGAGTGCCGATTTATAATTCAAATCGGTGAGCCGCCAGATTTTCTGGCGAATCGCTACCTCGTTGTTCTCCAGAGGGAGTTGGGTGCTTTGCATCCTGCCCCCTCCATACCAGTCATTTCCATTTTCGGAAGGATGATTGTTGTCAAAACTATAGTCGCCCACCTTTACCGAAGTAAATAGGACCCGGTACTTATTCTTCATTTTGTTTGTCAGACTTCCAAAAGACCCGGTCAGGGTAATAGAATGTATATCGGAAGCCCGGTACTCCATAAAATAGGGGGAGACTTCCTCCTTTTGAAGGATGTTAAACTCCCTGGCTAGTTCATCAGAAAGGATGTCCAGTAAGGAGGATTGAGCTTGAAGAGGTAATGCAAGTGCTATACTTGTGGCGAGTGTAAGCCACCAGAATTTCTTGGATGCTATATTCATGGATGATCAGACTGATTCGATTAATACACTATTGAACGCTAATATGATGAAAATGTTTTATATTGAAGAGGAAGCTTGAGT